>OY970368.1:2500-3872500 GCA_963718615.1 uncultured cyanobacterium
GTATGCGGGAGCGTAGACGGCCCGGGGCGCTACCTCTGCGGCCAAGTCCGCGAACAACTGGGCAGTGTCCGCCGGCTCGGCAGTCACCGGCACGGATTCAAGAGACGTGGAGTCGCCGACGAACGGCGCCAAGGACGTGGAAGGCCCGGAACACCCTTGACCGGCCGGCAGGAGGACCAAGCACGCGACAGCGGCGACAAGCACCCACCGACCCACCTCCGCCCGGTTTCTAGCACCCGATCGACCAGCCATGGCCCCTCCCCTCCCTCGCACGCCGACGACGATGCGCACGATACCGAGGGACGGCCAAGTCTCCTATCAGACCTTGGGTGGAGACAGCGGCGTGGCTAGCTGAGCTTGAGGAACTTCCTTTTTCCCACCTGGACGACCACGCCCGTCAGCGCGGCCGCGGTGAACTCGGCCCCGGGGTCGGTGATGACCTGGTCGTCGATCCTGACCCCGCCCTGCTCGACGAGGCGGCGCGCCTCAGCGTTGGACGACACCAGCCCGGTCTCGGTGAGCAGGCGAGGCAGCCAGACCATACCGTCTTTGATGGCGGCAGGCGGCAGCGCTTTCTCGGGGATGTCCTCCGGGCGGTCCTTCTCCTTGAACACCCGGTCGAAGCCCGCTCGGGCTGCCAGGGCCGCTTCCGCTCCGTGATACAGCCGCACTACTCGCTCCGCCAGGTCTCGCTTGGCCTGAGCTGGGTGATAACTCCCGTCGGCGACGCCCTTCTGCAGGGCCTCCACTTCACGGACGGACGCGTCGGTGACCAGGCTCATGTAGGTGACCATGAGTCCGTCCGGGATGGACATCATCTTGCCGAACATGTCCCCAGGCTCGTCGCTGACCCCCACATAGTTGCCGTATGACTTGGACATCTTCTGCTCGCCGTCGGTACCGACCAGCAGCGGTACGGTGAGGATGCTCTGCGGCGGGAGCCCGTAGCCCTCCATGATGGTGCGGCCCATGAGCAGGTTGAACTTCTGGTCGGTCCCCCCAGCTCGATGTCCGCTCGGACGGCCACACTGTCGTAGCCTTGGAGCAGTGGATACATGAACTCGAGCATGGAGATGGGCTCGTTGGCCGTGTAGCGCTTGGAGAAGTCGTCACGCTCGAGCATGCGTGCGACGGTGACGAGCGACGTCAGCTTGAGGACGTCGTTCATGCGGAGCGGAGCAAGCCAATCGCCGTTATGGGTGAGTTCGACCTTGTCCATGTCGAGGACCTTGGCGGCCTGATCGACATAGGTGCGGGCATTGGCCTCGAGTAGCTCGTCGCTGAGTTGCGGCCGTGACTTTGAGCGCCCCGAGGGATCGCCCACCTTGCCGGTGTAGTCACCGATGATCAACACGGCGGTGTGGCCGAAGTCCTGGAACTGCCGGAGCTTACGCAGAACGACTGTGTGGCCCAGATGGATGTCGGGGGCGGTGGGGTCCACACCCAGCTTGACCCGCAGCGGCCTGTCGTCGGCCCGGGCCTGCACGAGCTGGCGCAGCAGCATCCCCTCTGGTAGCACGTCGACGCTGCCCATCATCAGTTGTTCGAGCTCTTCCCGGATATCCGCGGGGATCGCGGCCGGCGCAGTCTCCCTGTCCATGAACCACCTCCGGCCGGGAGAATACCATGGGTGCGAGCGCTCTGGTGTAACATCGGGGCACCATGGGGAGGGACACACTGGTCAGGCCACCGCGCAGACCCCGGCGAGGCCGCAGAGCGCTCAAGTTCAAAGGTTCATCGTAAATAATCTTTGCTGGAAATGCCCCAAGATAACTGACACTAATTGTGTCATTAACTGCCACCTTATTAAGAGGTATAATTGCTATACCCATTGTATCACTAACAGTTACAGGTTTATTGTTTATCAGGATATAGGCATAAGGCAATGGCTGTGAAACTTTGTTCAGAACAGTTATTTCTATATTCTGCGCAATGCCGATCACGGATTGAAGCAGAGGAAGGATGATAAAGAGAGCTTTCATTCGATTTGGTTTAAAGAATCTGCTTTGAACTCATGTCAAACGAATTTAAATCATACTAAGCAGGTAAGCTCCCAAATATTTGTTAATCAATTCTTAATCATCTGTTAAATAATTCGAAGCTATCAAAGCACGGAAAGTATATGGAGCTATTAACCCGACACAGGGTTAAATTCTGCCAGTCGTATTTACAAGGCCATGCAAGGTTACCTTATAGTCCTTCCTAAAGGCTGTTAGTCTGTTTATTTATTATCTGGTCAAGGATCTCTGGAATTTTCTCATTCTTTATGATTAACAAGCCAATCCGTTCTTTTGAAATCCCTTGCTTTAGCTTATAGTCATAAACTGGTTTCTGGTCTTGGAGCTCAGATTCAAAACAACTAAACATAATCTGGTCTTTTTGATCAAGGGTTTCAGCAACCTCAAGAATATGTGTTGAAATGAAGAATAAGTTGTCCTTAATTTTTGCCAAAGCTGAAATAATCATTAATGAAGCATCATAAGCATCTTTAACATTAGTGCCTCGGAACAATTCATCGAAAATAATGAACAGCTTTTTGTCAGTATTGATCTTTGTTACAAGATCCTTAACTCTTTTAACCTCTGAATAAAAATGACTGTATCCGATATTTAAATTATCGGTCAGGTTGATGGTCGTAAAAAGACCATCAAACAGGGAGGTTATCATTTTTTTTGCAGGTACCGGGAAACCCAGGTGCGATAAGTAGATCATTAAGCCCATGCTCTTCAGAAAGGTTGATTTCCCCGACATATTCGGACCGGTTATAAAGCATAGATTTGAATTATTCTTAAATGTGAAGCTGTTTGGAACAGGATCAGAAAGAAGCGGATGAAACGCCTCCTCAACCTCAAATACATTCGTTAGATCACTACTATATTCAGGTAAGGTAAATCCATCCTTTTTAATTAATTGACTTAAGGTCTGGAGAATATCAATTTTGTAAACGGTATCTAGTATTCTTCTGAAATCATCTTTCCTACTCACTCTGAAAAAATAGTCAAGACTATTGATCTGAGTGAAGCTTAAATCATCAGATTGGTCCAGAACTTTTTTTAATTCCCCGGATGATATAAAACTCTTTACTATTTCAAAGTCCTGATTGAGAGTGTCAGGAAGGGTTATCTTTCTTGCCTCTTCGATGAACAGGTCAAGATTATTAAGTAACCTGATTATATGAAGGATCCCCTCTGATATTGTAAAGTAATCGCTATCGGGTTTGAGTTTGTTTCTGACACTGTCTACGGCTGCATCAATAATATTGTTTTTGAGCGGAACTCTCTGGTTTCTGAGATACCACTCAATGTATTCCAGTTGGCCTGAGTTTAACTTTATAAAACACTGAGAGGTGACGAAGAAACTAATCTCTTTTTTACGATTCTCCAGGTAGTCAATATCGGATACCGGAGTTGCAAACACCTCACGCATAATTTCCCGCCCGCCAATAGTAGCAGTTTTGCTATATATAGACAAGATAGCCTTGTCGTTTCTTTTTTCCGGGAAGAGATTAAGGTCCCGGACTGTTTGTTTATCAATATCAAATGGCAGGATAAATGTAGCTTTCAAAACGTTATCATTTAGTCACAATAACAGGGTAACTATCATCCCCGGCAAATTTCGATAAAGGAGTTTGATTTTTGCCATCTATACCCATTACAAATATATCAAAACCGATACTCAGATCACGATTTGAATAGAATATAACAGACTTCCCGTCTGATGATATAACCGGGTCCTCATTTCTCCTGTCAGTATCGGTAAGTCTTGTCTGATTACTTCCATCGCTATTCATGACATATATTTCCGGCAGACCATCATTAACATTTGATTCGTAAACAATCTTTACACCATCGGGCGACCATTGTGGATTACCGTTACCAAATGTTGGAAAACCTGAATCCCAGCAGGGAAGATAAGAACTTGTCAATTGACTGGCATTACTGCCATCAGAGCAAGCGATAAATATCTGAGGACTGTTCAAATCTCCTTTTGATATATAGGCTATCCTTTTACCCCCGGAGACCAGACAGGAGAACTTGCATCACTTAAAATTATTTGTTTATTTGACCCGTCAATATCCATTAGATAAATGTCATTTGAGGTATTAGTCTGATGCCAAAAGGCAATTTTATTGTCTTTTGAGAACCTGCCCAAAATGTTATTATCCGAATCGGCCAGAGTTTGTTTATTTTTTGTATTGACATCAAATAGAATTAAATCTCTTTCATCCGTTGATCCGTTTCTGCTTTTTGAATAAAGTATTTTTGAATCATCTGTAGACCAGTCTGGTGAACCACAATATCTGTTCGCTCTATCGATCAGAGTCTGACCGGAGCCATCAATATTTATCGAATATAGTTCATAGAAATTATCATCAGAATAATGAACGAATAATACGGCTTGACCGGAGTGTGAAACAACTACTTTTTCACATCGGACAGTTAGGCTGGTTAGTTTTAATTGTTGAGAACCATCGATATTCATCGTAAATAAATTCCAGTCCGCACTATTAGGGATGCGGCGTGAAATGAATACAATCTTTGAATCGGTCTTTAAGGATACAGCATTTCCATCATCACATTTATCAGACTCAGAAGTCGTTATTGTCTCGCAGCTGGTAATTGATAATGCCAGAATTATCAAAGAAAGTAACTTTATTGTTTTCATAGTCAGAGGGTTTTCAATACATTGTTAAACAAAAATTGTACCAACATTAGGGTGCAATTTTCTTAAATGACTGAAAATATGCCGCTAAGCGACGAATGCATTATAAGTGGCAGGTGGCAGGTATTATTTAATAGAGAGGATCGTAACTCAACTCCCTTTTTTCTGTTTTAGTTCGGAGATTGCCCTTTCAAGAACTACGTCTTTCCCATTCAGATAATCTTCAATTGCCTGTTTGAATTTAATTATTTTTATTGAAGCCTCGGAGCTCATCGAAGAATAATCAATTATATTCCTGATGTCGGGGAAATGATCTTTAATCGCAACATTAAATTTCAGCTATCCTTTTAAATGATTACTGATATAAAAGAAACAATCTGCCGCAACTGAAGTAGCGATATGTGTCATTTCAATAAATCATATTAAACAGGTAATAACCTTAATTTAATTTTGATATTTCATATTATAACCTTATATTTGCTCAATAATATTTAGGCTATAACCTGATGAATACTTCAAAACAACGATTGCTGATTGAACAGGCTGATAGAAAATTAGCTGCGTTTAGACCTTTAGGTACACTTACTATCCCTGAGAAAGGCTGGATACATACTATTCGGGTTGCACTAGGAATGTCATTAAGACAATTAAGCAATCGATTAAGAATAACTCCTCAAAGTGTAAAAGAGATTGAGGTACGTGAATCAAAAGGCTCAATTACTATAAAAGGGCTTAAAGAAGTTGGTGCGGCACTTGATATGCAACTTGTATATGGATTTATTCCAAAAGATCATACTATTGAGGATATGATTGAAAAGAGGGCTATTGAAATTGCAAAAAGTATAGTTATGCGAACTTCTAATACTATGCAGCTTGAGGAACAGGAAAATTCAAAAGCGCGTATTGAAAAAGCAATAAAAAACAGAGCAGAAGAGATCAAATCAAAAATGCCCAAGTACCTATGGGATTAGAAATAGATTATATTGAAGGACAGACTCCGCTTGATGAAGATGAGAAAGAGGGACTTTTAATAAAATCAATTACAACTCGTGGTGAATTAGACGAATTTGAACAATTTAATATAGAGAAGGCTATAGCATGGACACTTGGTAAAAAGTGGAAACCTGAGTACATTCTATCTGAAGATTTTGTGAAAGAACTTCACAAAAGAATGTTTAAAGAAGTCTGGTCCTGGGCCGGTGAGTTTAGAAAAACCAATAAAAATATTGGTGTAGATAAATATCAGATAGGAGTTTCGTTGAAACAATTATTAGATGATGGTTTATACTGGTTAAAGAATAAAACATATTCAGATGAGGAGTTTGCAATAAGATTTAAACACAGAATTGTTAAAATTCATTGCTTCCCAAATGGTAACGGAAGGCATTCCAGATTAATCGCAGATATTATTATCAGCCAAATATTTGGCAAACCAGTTTTTACCTGGAGTAGTATCAATCTTAATAAAAAAGGAGAGGCAAGATCCAATTATTTGACTGCGATAAGGCTTGCAGATACTGGGGACATTAAACCTCTAATAATATTTGCTAAAACATAAAGGAAACTGTTAGCTTCCTTGTGAGATGTCGTATTGTCTGCAGTCAAAAGGATGAAGCTTATGAATCAGTGATTTTTGTGTAAGCTGGTTGCAACTTTTGTCCGTTGGGGGTACAGAACGGTACAAGAGGTCAATTTGACCTCTTGTTTCTTTTTATGATCTTCTGAAAATCGCATCATGAGAGTGGGTTGCAACTTTCCGCTTATCCAAAATGGGTTTCTCGGCAAAGATGGCACCTAGGATTATCTTTTTCGTTGCTCCGTCTGACTTCCTGTAAACCTCCAATATCTTCTCCAGCATTGATAACAAATATCCCTTTAAAATTCAATCATGGTAATCAATTAATCCTTCTAATCACAGTTAGACAAGTAATCAAACCTCAACCCGCTTGATCCTTCGCCGTGCCCGGTTTTCTTATGCATGCCAAGCCAAAGGTATGTTTTGCCATTATACCAGCGCGTTCGTTGATAGCTGCGGCTGACCGCAACACCGGCACGGGGAACTTCTTCCTCAAAGATGTAATATGCCTTTTGGGGAGAGGAATCCAGACCTTCCCGCAGCAGTATGTTCAGGGGCTGTATCCTTTCAATGTCTTCAGGTTCTTGTCCAGCAATGATGCGTGGCATTGCTGCCCTCTGTAACTGAATTTCCCGCTTGTCAGTATCAAGATGAACCGGGATAAAGGGGATCCAGTTTTCTGGTACCGAGCTCATGATCTTATAGCGGATGGAGGCGGTGGGTTCAGTTTCTGTGGTATCGCCGGTAGTTACCTTGAACAGTCGTCTGTAAAATGCCGCAAGTTCCCTCGCTGCCTCTGCTGCCTTTTCCTTCCTTCCCGATGGGGTACTTATGCCTGTCTCAATAGCCCAGACCATATTGGCAACCTCATCCCTGATCATTACAAACTCCCCGACAGCTTTCCCCTCCTGGACTTTTGGTACCACAGGCAATAGTAAAAGGCTGTTATCGGCCTCTTTCAGATCCTTGCCTTCGCGATCGACAGTAAACATCGACCACCGCTTCCAGTTATCGTCTTTACCCTTTCCGGAAGGATTGATCCAGATCCTTTCACCGAAGACATTGGTTACCACAAGCCCGTCGACGGTTGAAATTGTCCCGCCTTTAACTTCCTGGGGAATGATGAACCAGTCGTTTGCATACAACACGATAAATTCCGACAGTAGCAATTTGCCTATTTCATGAGTGCCGGGATTGATATCCCCCAGATAGGTTTTCTTGTTTTCGAAAGTCCACCAGCGGGTATTGGGCATTCCACCGAAATCAATATTCGACGGGATAAATGAACTGGTAATGGGAACCCTCACATCAGTATTTACATCCCCATTAACTGTCATATCAATATTGGTTTTCACCCAGGAGAAAGAATCTGCCGATAAATTGCGGTACATGAACGAAGATCTCCATGCCGCCTACGAGCAGCTCACCGCAACGGAAGAGGAACTCCGCGCCAATTATGAAGAACTGGCAAAAGGCGAACGCGAACTCCATGAAGTAAAAGAGCGGTACCAGAGCGTGGTTGAAGACCAGACCGAACTCATCTGCCGGTTCACTCCTGAAGGCGTACTGACATTTGTCAACGATGCCTATTGCCGGTATTTCGGGATGAGTAAAGCCGAAGCTCTTGAGAAACGGCAGCTCGTCACCCTGCCCAAAGAAGACGGGATCAAGGTAAAGGAGCATATCCGGGCACTTACCCGGGAAAAACCGGTCGGTACGGTCGAACACCGGATCATCATGCCGGACGGGAAAATCCGGTGGCAGCAGTGGAGCGACCGGGCAATCTTCGATCCCGATGGCAAAATAATCGAGTACCAGTCTGTCGGAAGGGACGTCACCAGGGAGAAAGAAGCTGAAGCTGAATTGCAGCGCACGCATGAAGATCTCCATGCCGCCTACGAGCAGCTCACCGCAACGGAAGAGGAACTTCGCGCCAATTATGAAGAACTGGCAAAAGGCGAACGCGAACTCCACGAGGTAAAAGAGCGGTACCGGAGCGTGGTTGAAGACCAGACCGAACTCATCTGCCGGTTCACTCCCGAAGGCGTACTGACGTTTGTCAACGATGCCTATTGCCGGTATTTCGGCCTCAGCAAAGCCGAAGCGCTTGAGAAACGGCAGCTCGGTCACCCTCCCCAGGGAAGACGGGGCCATGGTTAAGCAGCATATCCGGGCACTTACCCGGGAAAAACCCGTCGGCACGGTCGAACACCGCATTATCATGCCGGACGGGAAAATCCGGTGGCAGCAGTGGAGCGACCGGGCGATCTTCGATCCCGACGGCAGGATAATCGAGTACCAGTCCGTGGGAAGGGATATCACCCGCCAGAAAGAAGCGGATGAGGAATTGCAGCGCACGCATGAAGATCTCCATGCCGCCTACGAACAACTCACCGCAACCGAAGAGGAACTCCGGCAGAATTATGACGAGCTCAGCAAGAACCAGGAGGAACTCTACCGGAGCGAGGAGCGGTACCGCAATATCATCGAGGACCAGACCGAATTCATCTGCCGGTTCACCCCGACGGCGAACTGACGTTTGTCAACGATGCCTACTGCCAGTACTTCGGGAAAAAGAGAGAGGAGCTCATCGGACACCATTTCTCACCGGCGATTCCGGAAGAGGACCGGGATATCGTCAAAGCCCATTTCTCATCGGTATCCCGGGACCGCCCGATAAAGATTATTGAACATAGGATTATCATGCCGGGCGGGCAGATCCGGTGGCAGCAGTGGTCCGACCGGGCAATCTTCGATTCTGCTGGCGGGATAATCGAATACCAGTCCGTTGGCCGGGACATCACCGAACGGAAGCGGATGGAGCGGGCGCTGCACGAATCCAACCAGAAACTCAACCTCCTCTCCAGCATCACCCGGCACGATATCCTCAACCAGCTCACAGCGCTCGGGGGCTACCACACGCTGCTTGACGAGAGCGTCATGGATAAAGAGCACCGGGGCTGGATCAAGGGGGCGATCAAAGCCGGCGAGACCATCCGCAGCCAGATCCTGTTCACGCAGCAGTACCAGGATATCGGCGTCCAGAATCCCAGGTGGCAGGACATTTTCGCATGTGCGAATGCCGTTTCAAAAGAGCACGGTTTCTCAAACATATCCATCGACCCCGCTCTCAACAGGATTGAAGTGTTTGCCGACCCGCTCCTGAAAACCGTGTTTTATAATCTCTTTGAGAATGCGATGATGCACGGGGAAACCGTCAGGAATATCCGGGTAACCGGCAATCGTGCGGACACGGCATTCCGGATTATTGTGGAAGACGACGGGAACGGGATCGACACGGCATTGAAGGAGAAGATCTTCCAGAAAGGATTCGGCAACCACACGGGGCTTGGGCTGTTCCTTGTCCGGGAAGTCCTTGCGATCACGGGACTTACCATCAGGGAGACCGGCGAACCGGGAAAAGGCGCCCGGTTCGAGATCCTTGTACCCAAAGACACGTTCCGGACAATTGCTCAGCCGGCATAAATCCGGCAATTCCCAAGCCCGGGAATGATCAGGTTCCTTTTTCTTGCATACGCGATTACCATTACGTACAGGAATATCTGCCATGACTCACACGTTCAAACGGATAATGCTGTACGGAATGGTTTTTTTCTTGGTCCTTGCCTCCTGCGTTTTCATTCCCGCAGGAGCTCTCACCATCACCCAGTCGGATTCTGCGGCTTCAACATCTTCTGCGATTGCGAACGGAGACCCGGTTAATATCAAAGGGATAGCAACCGGCCACCCGCAGAACGGGCTCCAGGTCTGGCTGATCGGGAACAATTACCTGAAAGTATCGACCATATCGGTCAATGACGACAACACCTTCACCTATGAATTGAAAGATACCGATACCCGGAACCTTGCGGGTGGCCAGTACTATGTTGTTGTGCAGCACCCGATGATGAACGGGCAGTTCGATATTGTCTACAATTCGGCTACCGGGGAAATTACCAACCGGCAGCTGGGAAACGGTATGACCATCTTCCAGCTCTCGGGATCCGGCAGTCTCCAGAGCCCGAACGGGGCGCAGGCGCTGATCCAGGCAATCAGCAGCCAGAATATTGACGATACGTTCACGACATTCACGTTCGGGGTCAACCCCCCCTCTGCGCTGATCAACCCGATCGGCGATCATTACGTGGGAGACTCATTCACCATTGGCGGTTCCACCAACCTGGCAGTCGGGGACAATCTCCAGGTCGAGATAACGTCTTCATCGTTTACCCCTTCGAAGAAAACATCTGATGGTGGATTCTCCGGGACCGCAAAGACAGTCCAGGTCCAGCCGGGAACCGGCGGGAAGAACCAATGGTCGTTACCGGTAGATACCGCCGCATTCAAACCGGATGAATACCTGGTCAAAGTCTCCGGTGTTCTCGTGGATGCCACCGACTCAACCACGTTCCGGCTCCTAAGCGGCCGGTTACCGTGCAGGCAACTGCCCCGGTCGTAACCGCAACAACACCCGCCCCCCCGGTTGCAACAACAACTCCCGTTCCAGTGGCAACAACGCTTCCGGTAACACAGAAATCGCCTCTCGCGGCATGGGCAGCGATCGGTGCCGGCCTGCTGGCGTTGGGCATCCTGAAGATGAAAAAAGAGTGAGCCGGTAATTACCAGCCAAGGAAGAGGGACTTTGTCCGGGAATACTGGTCAAGGGCATCCTGCCCGTTCTCCCGGCCGATCCCGCTTCCCTCCACGCCCCCGAAAGGAACTTCGGGGGGTATGGTCAGGTGCCGGTTGACCCAGACGATACCGGCATGGACTTCATCGAATACTTTTCTCGCGGTATGGAGGTTGGCAGTCCAGATCGATGCGCCAAGCCCGAACCGTGAATTGTTAGCGTCCCGGATCGCGGCATCCAGGGTGGAAAACGTCATGACCGGAAGCACCGGCCCGAAGATCTCCTCAGTCACCAGCGGGGATTCCGGGGATACGTCCGTCACCAGGGTCGGGCGGTAAAAAAATCCCTGCTCGTACGCTTTTCCTTTCAGGGCGCACCCACCGGCAACAACCTTCCCGTCATTGTTCCCGCGAACGGTCTCGACCGCATCCTCTATGAGTTCCCGCTGCACGCTGCTGTTGAGAGGCCCCATATCGATCTTCGGCCCGAGACCGTTCCCAACACTCAGGGCATTGGTGCGTTCTTTGAGTTTCCTGATAAACACTTCAGAAACCGCTTCCTGGACGTACAGACGCTTGACCGCGGTGCAGGTCTGCCCGGCATTGTAGAACCGTCCCCGGATCGCGCCTTCAACGGCCCGGTCAATATCAGCATCGTTCATGACGATCATCGGATCGGACCCGCCCAGTTCCAGAGTGACTTCTCTGAGATGATGGGACGAGACTCCTTAACTCTCATGCCGGTAGCACAGCTGCCGGTAAACGAGATCTTCCGGATGCCCGGGTGCCGCACCAGGGCCTCACAGGCCTCCCCGCCGCTTCCCGTGATGACGTTGAGTACCCCGGGCGGGAGACCCGCTTCATCGAGAATCTTTGCGAGCCGGAGATTCGCAAGGGGGGTAGTGGAGGCAGGTTTCAGGACAAGGGTGTTTCCGGCAAGCAGGGCTGGTCCCACTTTCCAGCCCATGATAAGGACCGGCAGGTTCCACGGGATGATCGCAGCGCAGACACCGAGCGGTTCGCGGACAACGAGGCAGTCACCAGCCGGGCCGAGCCGGATGGTTTCGCCGGACTGGTGCGCAGAGATCCCGGCATAGAATTCGAGGATATTGGCAAATCCCCGGACTTCATCGATCGACTCCCGCAGGGGTTTTCCCTGTTCCTCGGTCAGGAGCCGGGCAAGATCCTTGTGCTGTTCCCGGACAATCCCGGCAGCCCGGTACAGGATCATGCCACGCTCCCGCTGGGTCTTCTTCTTCCAGCCGTCGGATGCTGCATCGGCTGCTTCAACCGCCCGGTCCACATCCTCTGCCCGGCCCGCGGGCACGCGGTCGACACGTTCACCGGTTGCCGGGTTCTTTACCTCGATCCACTCCTCATCCAGAGACGCGGTTTCCGTTCCCCCAATCCTCATAAGCATGATAATCTCCCATCCTGGCGGCGCCCGGGTCCGCCCGTTATGAAATACATGGGTATGTACGCCTATAAAGGTCCCGCCGGGGCAGGACCTAGGAATTGTTTTCCGGGTTCCGGATGTATTCCATGCCCTCTGCGTACGCGTTTTTGCCGGTGAACGTTGCAACCGTGTGTTCCCCGTCGCTGGCAACAATGACCGGGACATTCTTTTCGACAAGGAAAAAGAGTTCGAGGAACTCGCATTCTTCGATCTTGAGCCCTTTTACGAGCACCGACGCGGGCTCAAGATCCATGCGCTCCTGCGCAAGGTCCGCCGGCATCACCCGGAAAAAATAATAAAAGGCCTGCCATGCATTGAGGAGATCGGAGACGAGCAGACTCGGACCGGATTTGTTCGTCGAGCCTGTCCATCATGTTTGCAAGACAGGCAACATTCTCTTCGCAGGACTCCAGCAGTTCGTCGGCCGCTGCCACGAGCGCAGGATAGGGAATCTTTGACGGACTACTCATTGACACTCATTGGATGTTCAGGGAAAAATCACTTCCGGCTGCCCGGCCGGAAATTGGGCGCCATAACAAAAACCCTTATTCCGATCCGGGGGATATGAATACAGGTGAAAGATGAGGAAGCGGACTGGCAGATCTATCACCTTATCCCGGAAGGTTCTGCCACTACGGCCGGGGAACTGGAGAGGAAAAGCGGCCTGGATGCGGCATCCGTTGCGGCATCCTTAAAACGGCTCGAACGATCCTGTCTCGTAGAACGCTCGGGCGATACGATCCGTATGCTGAATTTCGGCGAAGCGCTCCTCAAAAACCAGGTAAAATATGAAAAAGGTCTGCCGTTCACGATAGAAAACGGCGTCATCAGGGCAAGGAAGGACTAGCATGCCAGAACAGGAAACCGTAATTCTGAGAATCGGCCACCGGCCCGAGCGGGACCAGCGCGTAACTACCCATGTAGGCCTGACCGCCCGGGCGCTTGGGGCAAAAGGAATGTTCCTTGCCGCGTCAGACAAGGGCGTTGTCCAGAGTATTGCGGATGTCGTGGATCGCTGGGGCGGGGAGTTCTTCTGCGAGGATAATATCAAATGGCGCTCCTGCATCAAGGACTGGAAAGCATCCGGCGGCACCGTTGTCCACCTCACCATGTACGGCCTCAACCTGCCGGACATTATCGGGGACATCCGGCCCCACAACCGGATCCTCGTCATTGTTGGCGCCGAGAAAGTCCCGGGTGAGATCTATGGCCTGGCCGATTACAATGTCGCGGTCACCGGCCAGCCCCACTCCGAGATCTCGAGCCTGGCACTCTTCCTCGACCACCTTGCATCGGGAACCGGGCTTGCCCACGAATTTCCCGGCGCAAAAATCAGCATCATCCCCTCCAAAGCAGGAAAACAGACGGTGGAACGGTGAAAGGGCGGGTGCTCGTTGCCGGGTTTTCAACCCGCCATGTAGCACAATCGGCCCACAATGCCGGGTATGATGTCTGCACGGTCGATCATTTCTGCGACCAGGATCTTGCCTGGTACACAAAGGACCAGGAGAGGTTCGAGGATCTCGCGGATCTACCCGATGCCATCGACAGCATCTGCCGGCGCAATACATTCGATCTCTTTATTCCGACATCCGGGGCAGAGAGCCTGGAAATCCCGCTGCCTCTCTGCGGGACACCGCCTGCCACCATTGCAGCTTTCATGGACAAGCTGGATACCCAGCATTTTTTTGAAGCACACGATATCCCCGTCCCCCGCATACTCCCGGCAAACGAATATCCCGCCATGATCAAACCGCGCCGGGGAGCCGGCGGGTGGCGGAATGCGGTAATCGAGAGCGAACCGGCGATGGCCGCGTGGGAATCGCTCTACCCCGGTGTCCCGTATATCCGCCAGGAGATCGTAGAGGGCGTACCTGCCAGCGTCTGCTGTGTTGCCACGGGAACAGATGCAATGGCGATTGCCGCCAACGGGCAGATCCTCAGGGGAAAAGGAGAATCTGCGTTCGGGTTCTCCGGTTCGATCACGCCGTTTTCCGATCCCTCCTCAGGCCGTATGATCGCACTTGCCGAACGCATCGCTGCCCTCAGCGGGTGCCGGGGCACGATCGGGATCGATTTTGTTATCAGCAACGGGATACCGGTTGCCATCGAGATCAATCCCCGGTTCCAGGGCACGGTCGACACGGTCGAAGGGGCGTACGGGTGCAACCTTTTTGAGTGCCATGTCAATGCCTGCGCCGGCATCCTGCCACCGGCACGACCCCGGTTCCGGCAATTCGCGGTACGGAGCATCCTCTTTGCCGGGCGCGACATGACGGTCCGGGCCGATCTCCGGCAGTTCCGGGATTTTGCAGCCGACATCCCCTGGCCGGGAACCGTTCTCGAAGAAGACCAGGCAATCGTGAGCGTGTACGGGTGGGGAAATACCCATACCGAAGCGATGGCACTGCTGGATAAGCATATTACTACCATCCGACAATATATGCGCTGATGGATCCAACGGAAGACTTGATCAACGATCCCGCAATACGTGCCTACCTTCACCGCCTTGTTGGCGATGAGGGTCTCAATCTTCTCGAACGGTTTCCCAAGGACGGGGAGCACAGCGATGAAGAACTGGCAGCAAAGACCGGGATCAACCTAAATTCGGTCCGGCACACGCTCTATACGCTTTACGAAAAACGCCTGGCTGAATACCACCGGATCAAGAACAACGAGACCGGCTGGCTCACCTACCTCTGGCAGCTCCGCACCGATCATATTTACGATGCTATCCGCGAAGACATGGGGCTCGTGCTCGAAAAACTCTCCCGGCGCGAGCGGTTCGAGGAAGAGAACGACTTCTACATCTGCAAGGACTGTCACCTCATCTTCACGTTCCCGCAGGCCATGAATACGGATTTCAAGTGCCCGGACTGCGACCAGCCGATGGGCCATTTCGATAACGAGATGCTCTTAAAAGCGCTCACCCACCGGATCCAGGATATCCGGAAATCCCTGGGTCATGCCTGACCGGATACAACACTACGAAAATATTCTGCGCGAGGCCGGGTGCAGTGCAAAAGTTATCGCCCACTGCCGGGCAGTAACGGACTGCGCACAGGAATATGCTGCACGGAACCCGGATGTTGACAGGGAGCTGGTACTTGCGGGTGCCATGCTCCATGATATCGGCCGCAGCATTACCCATACAATTCACCATGCACAGGACGGTGCGGATCTCCTGCGCAGCCGGGGATTCCCCGAAGAGCTGGCCCGGATTGTCGAATGCCATACCGGGGCCGGTCTCACGGCCGACGAATGTACGATCCTCGGGCTCTCGCCCCGGGACTGCGTGCCGGCAACTACGGAAGAGAAGATCGTTGCGCACGCGGACAACCTGATTGCCGGCAAACACCGGGTATCGATTGAGGAGAGTATCGGGTCGGCCATTCACCTTCCAAAAAAAGCCCGGACGCGGATGTACCGGCTTGCACGCGAAGTTGAACTGCTGTGTAGCGGATAAGCACACGCTTGGTATTCCCCGGCCGGTTTTTCCTGGTCGGGTGGATCTTTTTCCGGGCGGTTTTCCCCGGGGCAAAACATGCAAGTCCGGATTTCCCCATGAACTGCTCGGGGGCCATGTATGGCGGAGAGCCGATCCGCGTCGTCGCGTAGGGGACGTCCTGGAGCCAGGCGGACGTGCCGAAATCCGTGATTTTGACCTGGCCCTCCTCGGACACGATGATATTCGAGGGGCGCAAGTCCCGGTGGATGATCTTGTTTTTATGAGCGTGCTCGACGCCGGCGGCCAGCTGTTTCATCATGTCGATCGCCGTGGCGATCTCCAGAACTTTTTCCTTCTGCAGGATTTTCTCCAGAGTCCGCCCGCGGACGTATTCCATAACGAAAAAGAAAACCTTATCGACTTTTTCCGCGGCGAGCAACCGGACGATGTTCGGGTGGTCCAGGACGGCCTGGAGGCGCGGCTCCTTCAGGAGCTTGTAAAGTTCCACCGATTGCTTGTGGGGAACCTTGATCGCGACCTTGATGTCGAGCCAGATGTCCTTGGCCAGAAAAACCGAGCCGAACCCCCCGCTGCCCAGCGAGCGGATGATTTCATATTTTCCGATTTTCTGACCCTGGAGAAACATCTTTCACCAGTTCCATTCGTGGGCGAAGACGGTCAGAACGGCAGACCGCCGTTTCCGCCCGGAGAATCGTCCGCCCGAGGCTCACCGGCTCAAATCCCGCTTTCCGGATCGTCGTTTCCTCGTTCCCGCTCCATCCGCCTTCCGGCCCGACAAGGACCGCCGCCTCCGCGGGCGGGTCACCGCCTTCGCTCCGCAGGAGCTTTAGGCTCGACCCGCCGTTTTCGCTCAAAAAATAGCGCCGCCGGACCAGACACGCGGAGAGAAATTCGTCCAGCCGGACCGGGGCGTCAATAACCGGAACATGCGCCGCCGGGGGTACCGCACAAAGCCCGGCAACCTTCAAAAGCTTTATCAGCTCTATATATTCGCCCTGTATTGGTATTTTCAACAAAACAAATAACTCCTTATTTCTTCTTATCAAGCCCTGCTTTTAAAATATCCCCGAACGTGCCAAAAGACTCATTTTTTTGTTTTTCATATCCGAGATTTCCTCATATTCATCATCCTCAGCAATTACTTTTTCATTTTCCTGAACTTCATCTGAACTCATAACCAGTGAAATCCGTTTTTTTTTCTATTTCAAGCTTTTCGATTTTGACATTTATTTCCTGTCCCATCTTCAACACATCACCGGGGTGATTGATTCTTTTACCACCCCCAAGCCTTGAAATATGGATCGAACCATCTATTCCGTGCTCAAGCGTTACAAAAGCACCGAATTTTGCTAAACTTAAGAATTACCCTGTATGACATGACCCGTCACTGTACTTGGTGAGAACACACTCCCAAGGATCCAGCTACTTTGCCCTGAGTGAAAAAGACATAGATGCGGAAGCCGTAGACGACGCGCGCCACGACATCGCGGCCCTGATCGTCGAGTCCGAGCCAATTGTAGTTGCCGATCGCGTGGTAGCGCGTGAGCTGCTCGGGTGGCGCGTCGCAGAGCGGAGCGTCGAGGCCCAGGGTGGCGGCGCGGGGTAGCCGAGGCACAGGCCCTCGAGACCCTTGCGCCCGGGATAGTCCTTGTTGATCGTGTCGTAGGAGTAGCTCGATCGGCCGCCACGTCGCGCCAGCCGTTCTCGGTGATCTCCTTGAGTATCTCGGGCTCCTTGAAGTCGGTCACGGCGAGGAAGCCGCCGAACTTCGATTTCGGATAGTCGACGAGACGGGCCAGCGGATCTCACCCTTGTAGCTCATGACGATCGGGCGGTCGTTGGCGAGGAATTCGGCGCACATCGAGATGCCGAACAGGCTCAGGAAGACGATGAGGCTCCAGTAGCCGCGCCGGTTCGCTTTGAAGTTCGACCAGCGGCGAGCGTTGATGGGGCTAGCCGAAAGCGGTCGCGCCAGCGCTGTCCAGCGCGCCAAGCCAGTACGGGGCCGGCGTTTGCTCCTCGGGAGGGGGCTGGTTTTGCGGCAGCGGAGTTCGATCGCGCGGGTGTCCAAGCCTCAGACCTCCCGGCTTTCGAAATCGATGCGCGGGTCGACGAGCGTGTAGATGAAGTCGGAGACGAGGTTCACGACAAGGCCGAGATAGCGAGAAGATGCAGAGCGTCGCGAAGACGATGGGGTAGTCGCGCGTGGTGGATCGACTCGTACGCCAGGAGTCCCAGGCCGTCGATCGAGAAGATCGACCTCGATGAGCATCGAGCCGGCGAAGAAGATGTTGATGAAGGCGCCGGGAAGCCCGGCGATGACGAGCAGCATGGCGTTGCGGAACACGTGGCCGTAGAGGACCTGGCGCTCGCTCAGGCCCTTGCTGCGCGCCGTGCGCACGTAGTCCTTGCGGATCTCGTTGAGGAAGGAGTTCCTGGTGAGCATCGTCAGTGACGCGAAGCCAGCGATGACCATGGCGGTGACCGGCAGCGTGAGGTGCCAGAAGTAGTCCAGGATCTCCTGGTCCCCGCGAGCAGAGAGCCGTCCCGTGGGAGACCAGGCCGCGCAACGGGAAGATCTTCAGGTACTGCCCCCGGCGAACAGGACGATCAGCAGGACGGCGAAGAGGAAGCCGGGAATGGCATACGGGCGATCACGAGGACGGTGCTCGACGACGTCGAACTGCGCGCCGTCGTCGCACGGCCTTGGCGATGCCGAGCGGGATCGAGATGAGGTAGGTCAAAACCTCGTCCACAGTTCACCTCCGAAAGCGATCGAACCCGACAAACCACCGCAATAAAGCCATCCCCCGGCTGACAAGTCGCAATTCGACGTTGCAAATGGTGGTGCAATCCAATCCGGTTGAGCAAATTGGTCAGAGGATCAATGTAAGCCGCTCGGCTGAGATTTTCGGCGGTATTGCGGAGTTCTGTGAGATAGGGCTGGGCAAGGGCGGTTTGCTTCTTGAGGCGGGTGGCGATCGCATCCAGCAATTCTTGACGCTTAAACGGCTTGGTGGAATAGTCATCCGCCCCCAGGGTCATGCCTCGACGCAGATCCGAGCGAGCGACTTTTCCGGTCAAAAGATAAAGGAATACTGGCCGTAATCGGTTCCCGTTGCAGAACCTCTAGGACTTGAAAGCCATCGGGACCCGGCATGAGAATATCGCACAAAATCATATCCGGCAGCATCTCCCGAGCCAACTGGACGCCGGTTTTGCCCTCCGCCGCTGCCAACACCTCAAAGCCCTGCTGTTCGAGGACCTTGAGAATTTGAGTCCGGATAGTGCGATCGTCCTCAATAACCAGGATTGTCTTCACGGCTTGACCTTCGGCAGATGGCGATGCGGTTGTGGACGCAGGAATTTCGTAAACCTGTCCCTCGGAGCTCCGAGAAAGGTCCTTGTTTTACCTGCCTTAGGATGCCCGTATGACTGCTGGGATGCTCAGATCTAGAGCGGCTGCACCGAAGGGGACCCTAGGTGGGATCCGGTAAGTCAAACAGTTCTTGGTTGGTCTCTAAAATTTGCCCGAGCAACAGGCCGCTCTCTGGCCGAGCATTTCCAGGCTGAGCTCTTTGAGGGTGGTGTAGGTGTGGTAACAGGTTTTTTGCATATTGAACGCCCGCATGATGGTTTGAAACCAGAGCATGAGGCGATCGCGCAAGGTCTCTTCATCGTCTAGGAGCATGGCCAAGGCCGAAAACCGCAGCACCCAGGTGGTGTCTCGCTGCCAGTTGCGGATGGTGTTTTTGTCCCAGGAGGCGAAAATTTCGGGATGGCGCGATCGCCAACCGCATATAAGTTTTTTGCATCAGCTCCCGCTCCTGCTGTCGGAGGGCCTGATAGGCGCGCAGCCGAGCAGGAAAGGACTGGGCATAATCTTCGAGAAACTGGAGTTCGGCATCGGTGGCATAGCGCCCTTCGGTGGCCTGAAGCAGGGCACGGGTCTGGCTGAGCATGGCAGGAATGGGGCAGGCGAGAATGGGTGCAGTATAGCTTGGGCAGAGGATATTACTAAGGTTCCCACAGACAGAGCGGGGCTAAAGGCCCGTTTGAATTTCTTCAAAGGGACGACTGCCGCCTTCCCAATTGAAGTCGCTAATCCGGAAGGAAACAGAGCCCACTTCGAGAACTGGATTGTATTGAAATAAGACTCCGTAGGCGCGGCGGCTCCATTCCAGAGTGTAGTTGGTGCTGAGAGCTTCGCGATCGTTGAGGCTCAGGCTGGTCTGGACACCGAACCGTAGCGGAGCCGTAAACCTGTTGGCGCAGTCCCAGGGAAAGCACTTGGGTATCGGCGATGCGATCGAACTGGAATGGAGACTCATCCCCCCGAATCGCTTGGCTATAGACGACGTTGACAGCGGTATAGTCAAGCCACTTTTTGGAGAAATGACCAAATTCGCCATTCAATCCGAGCGTCGTGGTCAAAGACTCCTGAGTTTCACCATTGCCATAGGCACTGTATAGTCCCGTGATGCCAGCAAAGGTTGAAACATTAGGGGTAATGGGAACGGGCGTATAGCGTAACCCTTGGTCTGGGGTAGCGGGGAGTGCTTGGCCACGCCAGAGGGAAAATCCTCGATTGAGAGAGGCACCTAGCTGATAGCGATTGAGCGTGACGCGGTTGTTCTCACGAATAGGGTCAAGGAGATCGGCTCGGTCTGTATCCGCTGTAATGCGCTGAACTCCGGCTTGGTAGTTGGCGACAATCCCGGTTTTCCCCAGGACAAAGTTGGGCGACTGGAGCACGGCACCATAGCTTTGTTGCACCGTCCGAAATCCCAGGGAGCCGTTGTAAATCCGTCCGCGATAGGTGTAGTCCAAATCCAGCAGGTGACGACCTAAGTTTTGGCGTAGCAGGGCACGGGCGCGGGTCTTGTCGCCCAGTTCGCTGGGGTCAGCGGTGGTGAATGTCGCGTTGCCGGTAAAGGTGGTGCCAGGACGGAGATTGGCCCGCACATCGGCCCGCAAACCGTAGTTTTTGGGTGAAAACACATTGCCCCCCTCCTCGAACAGCGCCCGCTGGAGATAGAACTGGGGCGTTAGGTTAATGCGGAGTTTGTCCGTCGAAATGGGTTCAAAGCTGCGTTCGGCAAAGAGACCACCGCGATCGCGCCCATCAAACCCAAAGGTCACCAGCCCATCATCCCGAGGCCGCCGGTCAATCACAATGCGGTTGCGGAACGTCGGAATCGCCACCTTATCTTCAAACACATAGCGCGGTTTTTCCGCCACAATCTCATCCACCAAAGGACTTAAGGCCCGCACCCGCACGGACTCCGCCCGCAGCTTAAACTGGGGGGGCGAAAAGGGGTCATTGGTGAGATTCACCGTATCCGCTTCCCAGCCCCCCGGCACGAGCCGCAGCTCATCCGCCTCGAAGCGCCAGCGATTGACCTCTCCTTCCTGGCGAAAGCCACTGACCTGGAGCGGCAGCGCGATCGTATCGGAGGGTTTGATCGCTGAACTATCGGGATTATCCTCGTTTTCATCCCGAAAACTGCTGAAATTGGTTTGAAACCCCGTGACGATTGTAATTGCACCGGGATTGGTGACATTGCGGGTGGGTTCCGTTTGGGTGAGGCGATCGCTCGGCGGTGCCACAAATCCCCCCTCCGTTCCCCCCTGGTCAAAATCTAGATCCGGGCCAGAAGAGGGAGAGTAAAGCGTGCCCGAGGCGGCAAGAACGCGACCGGTTTCCTGGGTGATGTTGTATTCGATGCGATCGCCCCGCAGCCGCTGCTGCCCACGGACTAAAGCCGCTTCTCCATCGGCGACGACAATTCGACGGGTGAGATTAATCTGGACGCGATCGCCACTCAGGAGACCCCCCTGAAACCGCATTTCCACATTGCCCTCTGCGATCACCACCTGTTTCTGCTGGTCAAAGCTTTGATAATCCGCCGTCAGGGCGACCACTCCGGCCTCGTCTAAGGCTTGCTGTAGGAGCGGTCCTTCAATCCCTGTTTCTCCAGGGACTTCGAGGGAAGGGCGATCGCCCGTCTCTTCCACCGGATTGCTCGGCGGGGTTGGAGCCTCTAAAACCGGTTCTGCTTCTACTGGCACCGCATCCAGTTGCCGTTCAACGGGCTCTAGGTCGAGGGCAACCCCTTCTGAATCTATCGCAAAAGATTCGACGGGAACGTCTGGAATTTTTGGAACTTCGACTGAAACGTCTGGAACTTGGTCTAGAACTTCGTTGGGAACTTCAGCAAAAGATGGCCCTTCGCTGACGACGCGGACTTCCGCCGGAACCGCCACCTCAATGGGCGGGATTGCTGGGGGCTGTGCGGGATACGCCATAGCGGTGGAAGAAGCAAGGGTCGTAGAAAGGATGATAGTCACAGCGCTAGCAGCTTTGCTCAAGAAAAATCGGTGGACGCATAGCACCCACCGACTCAAATAGCGCTGGATTTGACAAGAGCGCTAGGAACCGGTTCGAATCGAGTTCAGCAGCCTGCTGGGTTTGACCCCATGGCGATCGCTGCCCAGCTCAACCGAAATATTCCCTAGCCGTTGTCTTCCAGATCCTTACGATTCGGGGTCCGGGAGGGGTCACTAGACAGAAAGCCAAACATGAACAGTAGAACGAAAAAGGCAACCGTGATGTAAACCGTGATTTTTAGAGCAACCATATTAAAAATTCTCCGACAGATTTTGGGCGCTCAATTGCCACCCTCTAGCACAGACAGTTCAATCATCATACCGAACTTCACGGAGCATGCATCAGTTTGGGCTTTTTCGTTTATGGAAGAGGCTCTGTATCCAGTGCCAGAGGCGACTGAGGGATTGCTCTATCCAAAGCAAAATTCGGTCTAAGCGCTCTAGAATCCACTCCAGGGGGTGCTTAATATATCCTGTGACGATTGCGGTGGTCTCAATGTAGGACGCTTTCCAGGTTGGGGTTGTTCCAGCCGCTCGGGTGAGATTGGGCTGGTCTTCTGGTGGCAGTGCCTTCGACTCAGAGGTTCCCACAGCGGCTTCTGTCACAGCGACTCCTGTCACAGCGGCTCCTGTCACAGCGGTCGTTGCCTTTCCTGGGGAAACAGCAGGGGGTGAAGCTGCTGTGACAGCGAGATTAGCGGGTTTTGCCCCAGAATCTGCCGGCAAATGTCCGGCTGGCCCAGGTTGAGGAGCCAGGGATTGAGGCGCTAGGGATTGCGGGGAGGGGCGCTGGGTAAAGGGCAAACGAAAAGAAAAAAGTGTTTTGAAGAACGCAGACCGTTGGGGCGCGGGTTTTGGCGTCAGCGGAGCGGGTTTGGCCTGGGCTGCTTGATCTTGAGCAACTTGATCCTGGGCAATGAGGGCTGCGATCGCCACCTCGGTCAAAGGCCCCTGGGTTAATGACTGGGTTACTGACTGGGATAACGGCTGGGAGAGGGATGAATTGGGATTGGCGATCGCCATCGCAGACACCGTCCCATTGGCGGAATTCTCAGCCTCAAGCACAGCCGAGGACTTGACCGTGACCGCTGGTCCTAGGTTTGCCCTGGCTTCAAGTCCATTCTCAACAGTCCTCTGATTCCCAACTCCAGCTCCCGCAACTCCATTCCCTAATTGCTCCTCCCCAAATCGCACCCCAAAAAACGCCGCCGCAGAACGAATGATATTTCCCAGCCAAGTGGGATCGACCTGCTCAAAATAGGTTTCTTCCAAACCATAAAGCGGCGCATCGACCTTCTCTAGGGCAGCGAGGGCAAAGGCTTGACGTTGTTCTGATGTCCAATCTGGTGTCCAATCGGGAAGGGGAAGTTGAGCCAGTAGCTGCTCAATGCCTGACTCTAAGCCGCCTGACTCCAAGCCTCCTGACTCCAATAAGCCTGCGGGAGGGAGCTGAGCTTCTTGGAATAAATTGATGCTTTGAGCTACGGGGCTTCGCTGTATCCAACCCATGGTCTGATTGAACCAGCGGACGACGGGAAAGAGGTGGGGGCGATCGCTACTCGGCGGCGGTAGGGGGTGTTGCGTTTGCTGCTGGCGACGCAGGTAGAGCCGACGGCGATAGGCAAAGGCGGCGACTTCCTGGACGATCTGTTGCTGAAGCTGCCACTGCTGCTCTGCTTCTAGATGGACGATGCGGTTTTGGTTATCGACGAGGATGAGTTCGCGGTTGTCAAGTTGGTTGGCAATGCCCCGGATGTAGGTGGTGAGGCTGGGGGTTGGTTCGGAGGAGGTTGCCGATGCCAATTCTCGGGTAGGAAGTTCTTTGGCGGGAATAGGAGCGATCGCCTGCTCCCTGGGCTGCAACTCCCTGGACTGCGACTCAAACGTTTCCCATAATTGCGCCGTTGACGGCGAGGAAGACCTACTCGCTCCAGTAACTTGGGCAATGTCGGCAACTTCGGCAACTTCAGTAACTTCAGTAACTTGGGCAATTTCGGCAACTGGAGCGGGAGGCAATGGAGCGGTTAGGGCGATCGCCCCCTGGTCTGCCAATCGCTGGGCAACGTTCAAGACTTTCTGAAGTGGACTATCCGCCGCTTCCGCTGGGCCAGCGTTCGATGCAGCGGCAAAGTTGGCTTTGGGGCTGGCTCCCCCTGTTCCCATCTGGCGACCCACCACACGAGCGGCCTGAAACGCCACATAGAGGGGATAGAGCACCATTTGGGCACCCCAAACGAGGCCCGTACGCACCTGGCGGAAGCCCTTGGCGGCTTGGGACTGGAATTTTTGCGATCGCTCTAACACAAAATTGAGCAATCGACTCTTGTAGCGACCCGAAGCAGTCATGGTGTGATCCTCACCGCCGCGATGATGCCAAAATTGTAACGCTGCGCCTTCCCTCTTCTCAGCTCTCTACCAATTCTCTATGGTTGCAACCGCTCTCCCGGCCCTTGCCTGTGCCGATCTGTGCCAACGTCTGCGGGCTTTTAGCCAAGTTAATCTTCAGGCACAGTGGCGGGTCTATCGGGATGATTTGCCCATCGCTCAGGCGGTGCAGCCAGACACCTGGAAAACCTGGGAAATCCCGCCGCTCAACGATCGCCAACACATTGCCTGGGACGCGGGAAAGCAAGTCCTCTGGCTGGGCCAAGTTTTCACGGTGCCCGCGAATCTCCAGGGCTACACCGTCCTCGACCATCAGATTCGCTTGGACCTGACCTGGTGGGCTGACCATGCGCAAATTTTTGTAAACGGGGTGTTGGTCCAGGAAGGCGATCTATTTGATTGCGTGACGAAGTTGCGGTTGGCAGACCGGGCGGTGCCGGGGGAGGTGTGGGCGATCGCCCTCCGTCTCACCAGCCCAGGACATGATCGGGGAGCCTTGGTGTTGTCCCAAATTCGGTTTGAGGCGATTGGCTTAGGCGATCGCGATTGTCCCGAACCTGGTTTTGTGGCTGATGAATTGATGGTATTGGGGCGCTATTTGCAAGGCTTTAAGCCCGAAGCCATGGGGGAATTTGAGGCGGCGTTGGAGCCTTTGCAGGGGCTTGAATCTGGGCTTGGATCTGGGCTTGGATCTGGGCTTGAATCTGGGGAACAGATTGTTGCGGTGTTGCGAGCGGTGCGCGATCGCCTCCTCCCCTTCTCCCCCTTCCTCAAACAGCGGCAAGTCTCCCTCCTTGGCCATGCCCACCTCGATATGGCTTGGCTCTGGCCTGTGGCAGACACTTGGGAAGCGGCGGAGCGAACGTTTGTATCCGCGTTGCAATTGCAAGAGGACTATCCCGAACTGATCTTTGGTCACTCTAGCCCAGCCCTTTACGCTTGGTTGCAGGTGCATCGTCCTGAGCTCTGGCAGCGAGTTAAAACTGCAATTAATCAAAACCAATGGGAAGTGATTGCAGGGCTTTGGATTGAGCCAGACTGCATTGTGCCCAACGGCGAGTCGTTGATCCGGCAAGTGCTTTACGGCCAGCGCTATGTTGAACAGCAACTTGGCGTCAAAAACCGCATCGCTTGGCTTCCGGATTCCTTTGGCTTCTGCAACCAACTGCCGCAAATTCTCACCCAGGGGGGCATTAACTACTTTGTCACCGAGAAACTGCTGTGGAACGACACAACGGAGTTTCCCTATCAACTTTTTGAATGGCAATCCCCCGACGGCACCCGCATCACCAGCTATATGTCCGCCCGGATTGGCACCCAAATTGACCCCGTTCAGATGGCAGAATATGCCTGCCAGTGGGAGCAAAGTACAGGAATTGCAGAATCTCTTTGGTTGCCGGGGGTCGGGGATCATGGCGGTGGACCGACACGAGAAATGCTGGAGACGGCGGCACGGTGGGGGCGATCGCCCTTTTTCCCTCGCCTTGAATTTGCCAAAGCCCATGATTATTTGGATCGAGTTAGAAATACATCGGGGTTACCGGTTTGGAATCAGGATTTATATTTGGAATACCATCGCGGTTGTTATACCACCCACGCCGATCAAAAACGCTATAATCGACGGGCTGAAGCATTGCTTTATCAGGCAGAATTATTTGCATCGCTGGCAACGATCGCAACGGGTGCTTCCTATCCCAAACAATCTTTAGAAACCCTTTGGAAGACGGTCCTGTTTAACCAGTTTCACGACATCTTGCCAGGTTCTTCGATCGCCGAGGTGTTTGTGGATGCCAATCGGGATTGGGAGGTTGTGATGATCGAGGGGCAAGGAATTTTGGAGCGTGCGCTGGGGGCGATCGCCCAGCACATTCAACTCCCTAATCCACCCCTTTCTGAGGCAATTCCCTTCATGGTTTTCAATCCATTGAATTGGGAGCGTTCAGAGATTCTTGAGATAGAGATTGGAGCAGAAATCTTTGGAAAAGAGGTCATTGGAGAAGAGTTAAAAGATTGGGAGGTTTGCGATCGCAATGGTCAACCCCTCTCCACACAACCTACAAAGCGCGGCACCCGATTGATCGACAATTACACCATTGCCGGCGTCGGCTATGAAACCTTTTGGTTAACCCCCCGTAGGGACGAACTGCGTTCGTCCAATGCAGGGTTGATGGATTGGGGCAGGACGAACGGCGGTTTGTCCCTACGGAATGGGATTTTGCGGGTGGAGATTGATTTAGAAACGGGGGATTTAATTAGCGTTTTTTCTGAAATTCTCGATCGCGAACTGCTCAGTGCTCCTGGCAACCAGCTCCAAGCCTTCCGCGACCAGGGCCAATATTGGGATGCCTGGAACATTGACCCAGATTACGCCAATCATCCCTTAGCTGGCAGCGAATTAATCAGCATTGAACCTATTGAACAGGGACCTCTCGAATGGCGTACACGGATAATCCGTCGCATCAGCAACTCCATCTGCAAACACGACTATATCCTGCACAAAAATTCAGACACACTGGTGATCGAAACCGAAATTGACTGGCAAGCAGATCAGGTGCTGCTCAAAACAGCATTTCCGCTAGCCCTAGAAGCCAGCAACGCTACTTACGAAACGCCCTGCGGTACGATTTGCCGGACCACTAAACCCCAAACTGATGCGGAGAGGGCTCAGTGGGAAGTCCCCGCCCTGCGCTGGGCCAATTTAACCGATGATTCTGGCGCATGGGGGGTGAGTTTGCTCAATGATTGTAAGTATGGCTATGACGCTCAGCCTAATCAACTGCGGTTGACCCTGTTGCGATCGAGCAATTGGCCCGAAGTGGGGTGCGATCGCGGCCTGCAAAAAATGACCTACGCCCTCCACGCGCACAGCGGTACCGTCAACCATAGTCAAACCGTCGAGCGGGGCTACGAATTACAAATACCCTTACAAATCCATGTCCCATCCTCTGCGTCTGAGGTAAGAACGCTCTCTAGCCAAGGCACTTTGCTCAATCTCGGCTCCAATAGCCTTGTTCTCTCTGCGCTGAAACAATCGGAAGATCATCCTAATCAATGGATTGCCCGATGTTATGAAGCCAAAGGACAAGTCGTAACGCTCAGGTTGTCCAGCGATTTGGGGATACAAGCCCAAGAACAACGAGACGGCCTGGAGGAGAAGATGGCGGACGAGAACGCGATCGCTCGATTCGCTCCTGAGGTTTCCCCATGGGAGATTCTCACGTTTAGTTGGGAAGACTACGGTGTCGGTGAGGGCAACGGCGAAGCAGAAGTGGGTGGGTACCCGAAAGTTGTAGAAGGCTTTGCCGGAGGCATTGGGATCTAGGTCGGATTTGGCGATGCGAAGGCATTGGGCAGCGTAGTTTTGCAGGATTGGAGAACAGGGATCGCGCATGACTTTAATCGAGAGAATAATCGGATTTCATAGATGAGCTGTGTGAGCAACATCTGGTTTTGTCGTGGCACTGTGGAGAATCGTGCAGAGATAGTCATTGTCCATAGAAGCCCTGTATCGCTTGAGTTTGAGTGACTTTTGGAAGCTCTTCTCCTGGGATAATAGGTTGAGCGCTAAACGCCTCAGCAACGAGAAGTTGCGCGGACGGTTTCCCTTGCGAATGCGCGAGGCATCCTCGCGAAAAACCACATCCAACACCCAGTGAAGCTGGTTCTCAATCCCCCAGTGGGAACGAATCGCTCTTGCCAAGACTGAGGCTTGCGCCTCGCAGCTTGTGAGGTAAAAGTGAACCTCACGGGTCGTTTTGTTCCACAGCACTCGTTCGCGGCGTACTACCACGATGCTGGCGAGTCCTTCCCACTCGCCCAGTTCAGGCCAATCGGGCAACTCGCTGATGTCGATCGCCCAGACTTGGCGGGTCTCATCGCGCCCATGAAGTGAAGTGACCCCCAAAACCTGAACAGAAGCGAGAGAGAGTAAGCTAAAGTCTAGGAGGCAAAAGGGTCATGGCAAAAAGACAGAGAAATTACAGCAGCGAGTTCAAGGCCAAGGTGGTACTGGAAATGGTCAGCGGCCAGCGGTCGCCGACGGAGGCAAGTCGAGCTCATAAGGTCCATCTATCAGTGCTATGCCGGTGGAAGAATGAATTTCTCAAGCAGGCCCATCGAGCATTTGAAGGGAAAGAATCAAATGACGAAGCCTCAGAGAGAATAAGCGAATTAGAAAGAATGATAGGTCGATTGACAATGGAGCTAGAAGTGTCAAAAAAAGCTTCGGATGTGTGGAACCTGAGCGGAAACGGAAAATGATAGAGGAGTTCAAGGAAGACTATCCCATTCAAATTATTTGCGATGTGATTGGATACAGTCGAAGCCGATATTACTACAAGCCGAATTCAGAGAAAGAAGATGAAGACGAAAAGCTCAGAGTAGCGATTATCGAAGTTGCAGGAAGATATCCGACTTACGGTTACAGACGGATAACGAAACAACTTCAGCGAGAAGGATGGAGTGTCAACCATAAGCGAGTGAGTCGTCTGATGAGGCAGTTAGGTCTACTAGCTCAAAAGCGGGTGAGGCGGAAGCGAACGACGAACAGTGTGCATGGCTATCGGCGTTATCCAAATCTGGAGAAAGGGCTGTTGGTAATGCGTCCTGAGCAGGTGTGGGTGGCGGACATCACCTATATCCGCTTGAAGGAGGAGTTTGTCTATCTGGCAGTGGTGATGGATGTATTCACCCGCAGTATACGAGGATGGCACCTGGATAAGACAATGGAGAAGAGCTTGACGATAACAGCACTGGAGAAGGGATTGATGAAAGCAATTCCCGAGATACATCATTCAGATCAAGGGGTGCAATATGCAGCGAATGACTATGTAAAAATGTTGGAAGAACACAACGTTAAGATTAGTATGGCAGCAGTCGGGAAAGCCTGGGAGAATGGATATGCGGAAAGATTAATGAGGACGATCAAAGAAGAAGAAGTAGACCTATCAGAATACCGAAACTTTAGTGAGGTCTATGAGCGAATAGAAGAGTTTCTAGAGGAAGTGTATATGAAGAAAAGAATCCACTCGTCATTGAGCTATTTGACACCGGCTGAATTTGAAGAAAAGTGGATGCGCGGGCAACAGAATGCAGAAGTGTGATAAAAGTAAAATAACTCTCGCTTAGGCCAGATCTTTCTGTCCAAAGGAAGGGGTTCACTTCAAAGCGTTTCCTGACTTTGGGCAAAGTCGAATTCGATTCCCTCCCACTGGTTCGCCTCTGCGGCCTCGACCCAGTCTTTGACCAAGCCGTAGAGATTCGCGTGATTGGCCTTGAGCGTTAGGACATAGTCTGCCCCCTTGCCCCGAATCTGCTTGGCAATCGCCTTTTGAGTCCCCATCGCATCAATCGTTACGATACAACCGTCCAGGGCGAGCATGTCCAGCAGCTTCGGAATCGCCGTGATCTCATTCGACTTTCTGTCCACCGGCATTTGACCGAGCACCAAACGATGCTCGCTGGCCCAGGCACTGACTTGATGCAGCGCTTTGAGCCTCTGGTTGCGGTCATAGGAGCCCCGTTGCGTTTTGCCATCCAAGGCAATCAGCTTGGCACTTCCCCCGTAGCTCACCAGCAGCTCCTGCACCCATTGCCGGAATCCCCGCTCGAAGGCGTCCGCATCAAGATGCTCAAACACCCGCTCAATCGTATCGTGGGACGGAATACCGAACGGTAAGTCCAGAAAGCTTTCCAGCCACTTTTGTTTGCTACGTCCGTACACTTCTATCTCCTCCCAGTGCTCCGCCCCGCACAACACTGCCAACAGCGAGATTCCGATAATTGATAGCAGAGGATGCCAGTAACGCCTATCACGCCTGGGGTCTTTGAGTCCCTCGAATGCTTTCAGCCAGCCGCCCGGCGGCTGGCAACCTTCCCAAGACGGCTCTTTCCTAGCGGCCTGGAATCCTTCTGGCTTGACGCCAGCAACTTTGGGGGGATTCAGCATCTGCAAGTACCTATAGGCTTTACTCTCTCAGCTTTCCCTCTCTGACTCTCTCATCTTTTTCTCTCTGCTAAAGTGATGCGTTCGCCCTGGATTGGAGAAGTGAGGTTGGCGAATTCGGCGAAGTGGAAATGGGCTTCGCCGCGCATTCCGAGGCCGGGTTTGAAGTTGATAATTTTGGCGATCCTTCGGAGCTTGGCGAAGCCAATCGCATTAAAGTTCCGACCGGCTTGGATGATGGCTTGGATGGCGTTGTCATTGAGGGTGGAGTAGTGGCGATCGCCTATCTGAATATTCTGGCCTTGGCCGATGTAGATGTTGTATTTGCCGTCGAGTTGCTGGACGGTTTCGGGGCTGCGGCTGAGGTATTGACGTAGGATGGCTAGGTCGGTCGGGGTTGGGTTTCCGGTTTCGATGCGTTGCAAGATTTGCTTGAGTCCATCGGGGAGGAGCATCGGATTTTGGGGCTGCTGGGAATAAGGTTTCTGGTTTGAGTTTTATTGTAGTTTGGGTGCTGATTATTACGCTGTTGGGGGGGGGTGAGGCATACTGAAGGCAGTTCAGATTTGCCCTCCTTAAATTTTTCTGAAGCCCTATGGCGACGCCGGATGAGCTATTGCTTTTGGTAGACCGCATTCTCAGCATGGTTGGGGATGAGGGAATTGAGTTGGAGCGGTTGCAACGGATGGAGGGTGGGCAGGGGGTGATTCAGTATGTTGTCCAGATTGGGAAGTACAACACGAATGTGGGGCAGGGTGAGGGGATTGAGATTGGCGATCGCCTGGATCGCTCAATTCTAGAAGAAATTCGAGATTTGTTGCGATCTCAACTCGCTCCACCACCAACCGAAATTGACTGGCAGCAGGTGAGCCGATCGCTCCTCAATCAGCAAATCCAGCGCCTGACCACGAACCCGCTGACCCATGCCGAGGGCATTGCCTATCGGACAGAGCAGGTGTACGTGCCGCTGGGGTTGGTGGAGCGCAAGCAGGTGTCGCGTCGCCGGGAGGATGTGTCGCCGGAGCAAGGCTCGTTGCTGTATGAGGAGACGGAGATTATCCAGAAGTTTGAGCAGGGGACGTTTCTGGAGCAGGTGTTGCGGCAGGGGCAGAGTCCTCGGAGTGGGGGGCGACGGATTGCGGTGATTGGGGAGCCGGGAGCGGGGAAGACGACGCTGTTGCAGCAGATGGCCCGGTGGGTGGCGGAAAATATTGAGGGGGCGATGGCAATTTGGGTGTCGTTGGCAGATTTGCAGGGGCGATCGCTGGAGGATTATCTGCTGGAGCAGTGGTTGCCAGCAGCGGTGCAGCAGCAGGGACGGGCGGAGGCTTCGACCCAGGTAAAGGATGCATTGGTGGCGCAGTTTCGGGCGGGGCGGGTGTGGCTGTTGCTGGATGGGGTGGATGAAATGCCGGTGGCGGCGGGCAATCCGTTGAGTGAGATGGAGCGGCAGGTGCGGTTGGGGGGCTTATTGGCGCAGGCGCGGATCGTGTTGACTTGTCGGTTGAATCTATGGGATGGCGATCGGCATGCGCTGGATACGTTTGATGTGTATCGGACGTTGGAGTTTGCTTATCCGGGGCAAGTGGAGCAGTTTGTGGAGCAGTGGTTTGGGGCGTTGCCAGAGGCGCAAGTGGGGCAGGCGGAGAAGCTGTGTGAGGCGTTGCGGCAACCGGGGAAGGAACGGCTGCTGGATTTAGTGAAGAATCCGCTGCGGTTGACGCTGTTGTGTTTCAACTGGTATTTGGGGGAGGGGACGCTGCCGGAGACGAAGGCGGGATTGTATGAGCAGTTTGTGGCGGATTTCTATGAGTGGAAGCGTGAGCGGTTTCCGACGACAGCGGCGCAGCGGCGGCGGTTGAATGCGGCGTTGGGGGAGTTGGCGCGGGAGGCGATCGACAAGGAGGAAACGCGGTTTCGGCTACGGCATGACTTTGTGTGTGAGTTTTTGGGTGAGCCGGATGAACCTGATTCGTTGTTTCAGATAGCGTTGCGGTTGGGCTGGCTGAATCAAATCGGAGTGGATGAAGAAAATCGGCGAAAGGCGGTGTATGCGTTTTTTCATCCTACGTTTCAGGAGTATTTTGCGGCGTTAGCTATCAGGAATTGGGATTTTTTCCTGCCCTATGAACACAATAACGTCTCTCCCAAACCCATAGAAGGTAAAGACTATAGGATATTCGATACCAACTGGCAAGAAACTATTCTAATGTGGAGCGGAAAATCACAGGAGTACGACAATAGAAGGGCATTTATCAAAGCTCTGATTGATTTTCAAGGCGGATGTAGCAATTTTTACTCCTACAGGGCATATTTCTTGGCTGCAATTGTTGCATCACAGATCGGCGAGCAAGAGTTATCCAAAGAAACTATAATAAATTTGATCGATTTGAGCTTCTTCACTAGATTTGAGCCAACAGCAGATGCTGATAAATACTGGCTGCATTGTCCAGTTCAAGAACAAGCAAAAGAAATACTGCAATTCACGAAGCGGAGTATTGCGATTGACGAACTAATTCAAGCAATAGACATAACAAGCAATTTATATAAACAGAATGACCTGGCTGAATTGATGGGTAAAATCAGCCTGAAACATCCCAGAGCCATTGAATTTTTAACTCAATTAATGAATCGCTCTGAACATAAATTTTCCACTGTGGATATAGCAAAGAGTCTATGGCTTGTCGATCCAGGAAATCTCAACGCAGTCAATAAATTTATTGACTTGCTCAGCCCTGAAGAAGAAAACATGGTGTCAAGCCGCGCTGCTCAGGTAGTAGCGAGTAATAATATTCAATCTCCTGGAATTATTTCTGCTTTAATTAACTTGGCCAAAAAAGACGGAAATGACTTCACCCTCAGTTCACAAGAAGTTTTGAGAGGATTAGAGAAATTTGGAATCCGTAATAGATCTATAATTGACACTGTGATTAATTTAATTGATATAGCTAAAATTGATAAAAGTCATGAAAATCAGCGCGCCCTAATTCGAACTCTTGGAGAAATTGGATTGGAAGATTTAAAGGCATTGAGCTATCTAATCAATCTACTGGATAAAGTTGATGATGAACCTTCTCGGTGGTTGATTGCTGACAGCATCGGAAGAATCGGCAATAAAAGTCCGAAAACAATCTCTATTTTAACTAATTTAACTTCTGAATGCGAGCATGAATGGACTCGCCAACAAGCGGCTGAAAGCCTTCTGAAAATTGTGCCCGATCATCCTGACGCATTGAATTTACTTGTAGATTTATTATATGTTACAAAGAATTGGCGGACTCAGCATCGAATAATCCGAAGCTTAGAGAAAGTAGGTTGCGGAAAGAGATTGGCAATTGAAAATCTAATTAGATTTGTTGACCAACAGTTCGATCAACGTAGTTGCAATGAACATTGTCTTTATATTTGCGAACAAGCTGCTGAAGTTCTAGGAAAAATAGATCCTGGCAATGAGAAAGCTACTCACATTTTGATTGAACTACTCAATAATGAGGATAATAAACCAGGCACTAACAGAAATATCATTTGGAAACTGGGAGATATTGGAAAAGGCAATATCAAAGCAGTCGAAGCTTTAACTCATTTTTTTGAAAAAAAGTATAATGTCGAAGACTCTTTTGTCAAGTACTTGCATCAGAACAACATTTCATCTATACCTAGAAGTCTATGTAAAATTATGTCTATTGAATCTTATCAATTAGTGATTCAGCATTTAAAAATATATCTATCTGAAGAATCGTACAAGGACGATTTTGACCGATTTAAATCTGCTTATGAGGTAGTTTGGCACTGCGCTCAAAGTATGAGCTATACCGACTTTTATAGCGCATGGCATAGTGTTTATTCAGGGATGGAGCAAAAGTAGACTTAGGATAAAATCTTGTTGAAAAATTTGACGCGTAAAGACATTACTCTACTCAACTTTTTTATGGTTGCGTTTTTCGATTTCAGAGATCGGCAACAACAATGTCTCTTCAATTTCCTTTTTTATATTGTCACTCAATTCAAAATCTTCATTTAGGCAGTCAATCAAAAAAACATTAGCATTCCAATATAGCTTAATTCTTGCCTTGTTGGAATCCGTAAAGTTCCAATCATGAGCAATATCACAGTATGAAACTATTATCTTTCTAAATTTTTCGATAAAATCCGGCTGATTTTTATTCCACCAGTCATCATCAAATGATCTACCATCAAAAACACTAGAAGGAACTTGATATAGCAACTCTTTTAAAGCCTGCTTGAGATTTAAACTATAGTTTAAACTTAACCCAAATCCAAGGAAGATATTTGAGCTTTGTTGCGTCGCTTTAACTATATCGAGATTTAGGCCAAAAGCCTTATCTAATGAATTATTGACATCAATAGACTGATCCATTTGGAGAATTTTATTAATACTGCTAACAAGACTGCCATTGAATCCGTGAGGCGTCTCAATGTATGATTCAAAATCAACAGCTAAACGCAAATAAAATGCTCTTGCCATCGTTTTTCTAATGGGATTATTGAATTGACTAGATTTATTGTTTACCCACGTTAAAAACTGTTGATAAATATTTTCAGTACGCAAAATAGAATCGATTTCTTGCTTCATAGAATTTAGCAAAGTATTAACAGCTTGAGGGGTCATGGAACATCCTAGCAAGAAGATTTGCTTCCAATGAATATCTACAATATGCTTGGCTAAATTCTTCCAATCCGCTCGAGCGCAAAACCACTTTGCTACCAAATACTCCTGAAAAGTCAGGTGAGAAAACGACCAAAGTCCCTTCGCCCTCTCAATAAGCAATCCATGTTGCTGCGAGATCGCCCTCAACACCCCCCGACTCTCCCGCACCTCAATCCCCAAAAACTCCGCAATATACCCCTCAATCTCCGCCTGCTCAAACAACACATACTGCGCTTGCTCAAACTTCTTCACCGCCAGATAGCCCAATAGCTCCAACTTCCGCTCCACCGACAAATCGCGATAAATCTCATCCCGCTCAATCTCCCGCGCCCTGTCCCACTGCTCCAGCAATAGCTCCAACCCCTCCTCATAGAGCTTAGAACGCTTCGAGTAAAACTTCCCCGTCTGCTGAAACACCGCACAGGTCAAACTCAACAAAATCGGGGTAATCGCCAATTCCCGAATCGGCTTGTTCTCCTCCCGAAAAAGCTGATCCAGAAATGCCTTTCCCTTTGCCTGTCCTACGGTGAGATCCCCGCAAACCGTCTGAAACCAATGCTCCGAAAATGCCCTCACCTGCGGATCATTAAAATCCGCCACCTCCACAGCATCAAACCGCTCAAACCGCGACTCCTGGCTCTGCGTCCGGCAGGTCACAATCACCTGCACCTGAGGATAGTCCCGCGCAAACCGCTTGATTTGCTTAACGATCGCCTGCCCATCCGCCCCCGTCACCTCATCCAACCCATCCAGCAGCACCAGCGATCGCCCCGCCTCCAGCACTAACTGAACCTCTACGGCTGATAACCGCCAGCACCGCTCCAGATACCGCTCCACCACATAGTCCAGCGATCGCCCATCCTCCACAAACTCCCGCAGCCGAATCAACACCGGAATCCGGTGCGCCTGCAAATTGCCCGCATTACACTCCGTCACCACCCGCTGCAAATAGGTCGTCTTCCCCGAACCCGGCTTACCCACCACCATCAGGTTCGTATTCCTGTCCAACACCTCCAGCCCCGACACCCGCTGCCGTTCCTTACCCAACCCCATCCGATCCAAACTGCGATAGCCAGGATTCTGGCTGAAATCTTGCCACAGGTCAGCCAACTCCGATCGGCGATTGCTGCTCACCTCCTCCAAAATATTCACATCCACAAACAACTCCCCCAACGGTACCCAATGATCCACCCCCCAGAGCGGCATCGTGCCATGCAAGCGTTGAATGTCATCGTGGAGGCGCGATCGCACCTGCTCCACCAAATCATCGATCGCTGGTAATTCCGCAGTCGCCGATGGCAACGGTGGGGCCAATTGCTCCCGGATGGCTTGGGCGATCGCTCGGATCTGCTCATCGGTTAGAGTAGTGCGATCGCCAATATGCACTTGCCCCAAAGCTTTTTCGATGTTGACGACGTACTTTCCCAGTTGAATTTGACCAGAATTATCACCAGAAGTCAGCCAGAGTTTTAGGCAAGCAATATCATTCGCTGTTAAGCTTCCTTGCTCCAGGTGCGACAGGATTAAGTCTAGATTCATCGGCTGATTTGAGGTCATATCAATTCTGCGATCGCCCCACAGAAACCATCTGAACATTGTGGATAGAGCAGTTAGGAGGCTCTTGCTCCGCCGATCGTTTCACCCAGACCATCTCGCAATCCGGATCTGGGCACACATACTTCACGGCTTGAAATGCTTGTGGCTGGGTGCTCCCAACAATTTTATTACCCATCACTTTATCCCCACCAACTTTATCGCCCGCAACCTTATCACCAGCCACATAATCGCCCTGGGGACTATAGTTATCGCCAATATGGCCTGTAAAGTGTCCAGTACTGATGTTGTATTTGCCTCGCTGCTCAACATTCTGGCTTCCAAAGGAGTTGCCGCTACCTGTGACGATCGTTGAATCTGAGGCATTACCGCCGATCGCTACCGATCGTTCGCCCGAAGCGAGAACCTGCGTCTGAGGCTTAGCCGCAGGAGTAGTCGTTTGCATCGCATCCCAGCCACCGGAAGGTAAACCCTTGCCCCCTTGAAGTAGCGCGATCGCAAATCGTTCCGTGTCTCGCATTTCAAAGCGTGGAGTTTGCTGCTGCTTCATTGCCGCTGCTGTGGTAGGGACAGTTTTCCCCAGGTGGTTCGCTAAGTCAAAGACGGTGACTTCTGTTGCACCGGCCTGACTTGCCGCACCTTGTAGGGCTTCAATCAAGTGGTAGGTGTAGACGCTCATGGCATTGTCCGGTCGAACCCAGGACTTCTCCTTGCCCCGGCAGGAGGTGAACACGACCCGTCCTTCTCCCTGTTGGAGTGCGTCGAGCATCCCTTTGGGGTCAGCGGTGGGGATGATGCCTTTGGGAAGTCGAGGCAATTCGGCCTTATCTTTAGCGGAGGCCATTCCCGCTGCATGGCAACAGTCGAGGATGACCAATAGGCGTTTGGCCTTGATGGCTTGCAAGGCTTGATTAAAGTCATCGGCAGGCAAAGCTGTATCCCGCCAGTCATAGGCATCAAAATCGTGAGGTACAAGGTAATAACGATCGCTGGTTTGTTCTAGCCAGCCATGCCCAGAGTAGTAGACAATGACGGTAGCTTCTGGGTCAGTGGCAACACGATCGCGCAGCCAAGTGAGATTGTTAAGAATTGCCGATTTGGTTGCCTGCTTGTCATGCAGCAGCCGGACATGTTGATCATTATCGGGATAGGCACAGAGGACGGGACTGACTAGAATTTGACGTAGGGCCTGCATATCCTGAACGGTAACGGGGAGGGAAAGTTTGGGATCAGCGCATTGCCCTACGCCAATGAGCAGTGCATATCCATGATTAAAACGCTCAGTCATTGCTCTAATCCCTTGAAAAATCACATTTTTCACGATACATAAAACATCGCGTAATAGGTACGCGAAACAGCAAAATCATAAAACCCTTGTTGAATCAGACTTTGAGCTGCATCAAGGCTGCGTTGGGCTTTTAAGAGCAATGCTTGCTGCGCTGGAGTCATAGCAGGATGCCTTCTCGCCGAATATTGTTGAGTAGGGGACTCTGCTCGCTTTCGTAGCGTGATCGTGACATGAACATCCGTGAAATCAGTACGTTATGGTCGAGGCAAAGTTGAGCCGTTAATTGACTAGTCTGTTGTAACTCGGTCGTTGGGTTGACCGGTTCTTCTAAGACAATCAGCACATCTATATCAGAGTCGGAAGTGGCTTCCCCTCTGGCATAAGAGCCGAATAGAATGACGCGATCCAGGCGTTCTTGATAGTGCTGATGCAGTTGTGTTACTAGCATTGACAACACACTGGGCAAGACACTGGGCAAGACACTGGGCAAGACACTGGGCAAGTCAGATTTAGGGGTAACTAAATTGGGCATTTTCTCCCATTGGTATCGCGATTGGTGTATTCAGTAGTCACTGATTTTGGTGCAGGTGAATTCTCTGGTTTGGCAAGTATCAACCGATCGCCCAAAGGTTCGATTTTACCAGGGACTTGAGACACGCTTGACCCGCTACGAGAAATCCGCCCCTTTGATAATATCGCAGAAATTATGAGCACTTCCGACAGAATCATCTGTTAGACAATGCTGCCAAAACCATCCAAGTTGCTGATCTTGGATGGCTCTTACAACATCCTCCTCCAGAAGTTGTGCAACGGGCCTATCGCGATGGGCTGCCTACTGACCCCAAGATAAATTTTTAACAACTTTCCGGAAACTTTTGCTGGCCAAAGTGAATCCTATGAGAATAGGAGTTTAAATCTTCGTCCCACAGACAGACGGTGAGCATCGTGGTCGCACAACACAGTTCAGGTCAGCCCAAGGTGAGCAAAGCGGAGCAGGCTATTCCGCCGCAAATTGTTGCAGTTCACTGCCAACAGTCCCCCGCCCCTGGGGCTGTGCCTCATTCGCTTAAGCCTCCCAAACAAACCAAGGAACGCCTGGTCGCCAAATTTACCCAGGATATCGGCGGTGTTGCTAGCTACTGGAACCATATTCCGGCGGCGGAGCTGCGGGCGCTGGATGACGTTTTGCAGGAACATCCCGAGGTGAAGGGGGCGATCGCCAACCTCATCCAACAACTCCAGGACGCCAAACAAACCAATACGCGGGTCAACCAGCGCAACTTTGGCCTCAATCAAACCGCCGCCAAACACGAGCGTACCGCTGACCGTCTCACCCAGGCCAATGCTCAATTAGAAAAAGAAAAGAACGAACTGATTAAACAAATTCATAACCTCGTTGCAACACTGACAAACTACGAAAACAGCGAACTGCGCCAAGCTGTCATTCGCGTGCGTAACTTCATTGCAGGGATGATCCAGCCATGACCCCCAACCCCATGACCCCCAACCCCATCACCCGAAAACACCTACGTGCCCTCGGAGCCAGCGACTACCTCGCCAAGCGCCTCACCCGTGACCTAGCCCCTACGGGCCGAGTCGGACGAGCCAACATCTATGCACCAGCAACTGTTTTAAGCTCGATTCAAAATTTACAACATAATCAACGGATCAAACCAACCACTCGCCAGGTTTTAGCTCAGTTGGAAACCGCCTTGCAAAAGACCCAAATCCCAGCCGACGATCCCCTCGCGGCGGCGATGGCGAAAGTTGCAGAAGCCAATGCTAGGTTTGAGGCAACGGCGCAGCAGGCCCGCAAAGTTTCCCAGGAATTTGATACCTATCGCCGTCAGCGGGGTAAGGATTTTAAGCCGAGCAACAATGTCGTTAGTTTTTCGATTTAGTAACTGGATTTTAACGACTGGATTGAGGGCTGAATGCTAGACGATTTTACGAGCTTGAAGTGAGTAGCTGAAACCTATGGCCTTTGAAGACCTAGAGGCGATCGCCCGAAAAATCCACGCTGCCAATCAAAGCTTTCAACAAACTGCTAAAGATGCCTATCTCTACACCAGACAGCACCATGCGGACCCTAAGTACGAAGCCTTTCGCACTAGTGATGAGGGTCGGGTTTGGAAAGCGCAAAAGCTGAAGGAATATGGTCATCGCTGTCCCGAATGCAATGGTCTAATGAATGATAACAACGCCACGATTGACCACAAATATCCTCGGCGGTACTACCCTTGGTTGGCCTGGGAAGTTGATAATTTCTGGTTGCTTTGTCGCCGTTGCAATAGAGCCAAAAGCGATAAGGAATGGTCAGTTTATCTGGCAGAGGTGCAAGAACGGCGGGGAGCAGTGGTAGTGCAGCGGATTCTCAGCTATGCTCCTGCATTGACGGTTTCTTGACGGTTTCTTGACGGTCTCTTGATGGTCTAAGGGTTTGGCGATCGCCCCACCATGATTGCTCCAAACTGAGCATTCCAAACCTAGAATTCCAAATCTAGAATTCCAAATCTAAAGATAATTTTCTCGCAATATATACACCGTAACCGTAATAAGCTTTGTATTTTTCATACAGCGCTATTTCTCGGCGTTCCGCTTCTACAATCGCGCGGGCTTCCTCACTATGACCGTTTCGACTAAGAAAATCCTCGAAGCTGGACTGCATCGGCCCATAATAGTTATCTAACCAGCAATATTCTGGCAGAACAAAATAACCCATAGGCGAATAGCCATTGTCCTCAAGGACCTTAATCTTTGAGGATGCCAGGTCGATTTCGGGATATTCGCTCTCCCAATGGTTTTGCAGTTCCGCAGGGCGAGCCTTAGTCGTCCAGGTAATCTCTGAGGCAATCAGGAGCCCTCCGGGCTTCAGGTAGCGTTTCCACTCTGCCACGCCCCTGGCAAAGCCAATGTTATAAATTGCGCCCTCAGACCAAATAACGTCAAACGCCTCAGTTTCAAAGGGGAGGTTGTCCATGGAAGCGCAAAGATTGACGCTCTCCCCCCAACCCTAACGGGTATGGTCGGAGATTCCTGTTTCTTCGCCTCTTAACTAGATGCAGCACTGTGACTACACCCCCGTCAGACCGACTCCGCAGGCAGTTTGGTTTTCAGTCCACGGTGCGCCCCACCGCAGACTTTGAACAAGTACAAATCGAGTTTGATATGTTCAACCCTTACGCACAAAGTTTTACCCAAGACACGATTCAGTCTTGGAACCCCATACTCTGTTATCTAGGTTCAGCTCATTGAGCGTGACGCATTACCGTGACTTCGCTCAGTACGATTGTACCGGAGAAGATTTTTTGTTGTTCGACTGGATATTCGCGATTTGCTCCCTATCGGTCGCGTGACCCTTCACCACCAACCCAGCCCGCGAGGCTATGGTTGGAGCACTGCGAAGATTTCTGGTAGTAATTTTCTCCGCCACGCCCCCATGCTGCACTCTAGTTTCCAGAACATCAAGAAAGTCTTGAAGAAAGTCTACAGCCGTAATTTTGGCATTGAGCAAATTCGCTAACACTAAGGTTGAAGCTCCTGTACCGCAACCAATATCGGCAATTTTCAACGGCGCATTGCGATCGACATCCGCAAGGGCGATCGCCTTCTCTGTGGCGTCATCGCCTCCTGGACCTTGACGATTAGCATTTTTATGGAGGTCTATAAGCAATTGGAATTCATCCACTTGGGAGTCCTCTTTTAGGGATCGTCATCATGCCCAAAGGAATGGTTCGCTGGCAAGCCATTGAGCACACAAAGCCAATCAATGCTGCGTTCACGCTCCAATCGCTAGAACGAGCCGTTTTACGGCGTCTATATCCTTATTTCCTGGCGATCGCCCCTTCCCCGTCCCATCCCAACATTCCACCCCACTCGACACATCAATCCCATTCGGCGAAAGCAATGACAAGGCTTCCGCAATATTCTCCGGATTCAAGCCCCCGGCCAAAAGCCAAGGGCAAGCGGGCCGAAACTCTCGCAGCCATTGCCAATCGATCCGATGACCTGTGCCACCAAGGAGCTTGGGATCGTAGGCATCGAGTAGGAGCGTGTCGACGATCGCCCCAAATTCCCGTGCTTGGTCCAAATCCTGGGGCGATCGCACCCGAATCGCCTTAATCAGCTCCACCGCCGGCAACGCCGCCCGCACAGTCTGGCAAATCTCCAAGGACTCATCCCCATGGAGCTGCACGCCGCTCAGCCTGCCTTCTGTAACGGTGGCCTGAATCGTTTCCAGATCCGCCTGGGCAAAGACGCCGATGCGCTGAGGCATGGGCCGTTCTGGGGATGAATCCTGGTCTGAGTCCTGGTCCAAGACTGCTACGATCTGGGCAATCCGCGACGGTTCGATGTAGCGAGGGGAGGGTTTGACACAGATAAATCCGAGGGTGGAAATGCCGAGCTGGGCGATCGCCACTGCCTGCTCCGGTAGGGTAATCCCACAGATTTTGATACGGATTTTAGTACAGGAGTCCGAAGTCATTCGTTCCAGGGGTTCGTTATGGTGAGGGTAGACCGAATTTTGAATCGCTTTTTATCCTTTCTCCCCATTCTCCTATGCAATCCGGCTTCCGCATCGGTTCGGTGTTTGGCATTCCGCTCCAGATCCATCCCTCTTGGATTGTGATTGTGGCGCTATTGACCTTCTCGAACGGCTGGGACTGGCAACTGGCCTATCCCAGTTGGGGTGGGCCGCTGGCTTGGGGGATGGGGTTCCTGGCGGCGCTGTTGTTATTTGGCTCGGTGCTGCTCCATGAGCTGGGCCACAGCCTTACGGCCCGCGCCCAGGGGATCCAGGTGAATTCGATTACGCTGTTTTTGTTTGGCGGCATTGCTTCGATTAATCGGGAGTCCAAGACGCCGGGGGAAGCCTTTCAAGTGGCGATCGCCGGTCCTGCGGTCAGCATCGTTCTCTCGCTGCTGCTCTTTGGTCTGGCGACGATTTTACCCGCTCAAAATCCGGCTCAAGTGCTCGCGGCGGAGTTGGCCCAAATTAATTTGGTCGTAGCGCTGTTTAATTTGATTCCGGGGTTGCCGCTGGATGGCGGGCAGGTGTTTAAGGCAGCGGTGTGGAAGGTGACGGGCGATCGCTTCAAGGGCGTTCGGTGGGCGGCGAAGTCGGGGCTGATTTTGGGCTGGGGGGCGATCGCCCTCGGTCTCTTTACCTTGCTAGCGTTCCAAAGCGGCAGTGGCATTTGGCTGATGCTCCTGGGCTGGTTCGGCGTACAAAATGCCCAATCCTACAGCCGTCTGACGACGCTCCAAGAAAGCTTGGTCACAACCAAGGCCAGTGATGCAATGACGCGTCAGTTCAAGGTGCTCGACGGTCAGCTCAGTGTGGACTCGTTTATCGAACTGTATTTCCAAGCCTCGGCTCAGGATGGAGCAAAACTGCCGGTGCCCTACTACGCGGCTACGGATGGACGCTACAACGGCTTGCTCAAGGTCAGCGCCTTGCAAGGGGTAGAGCGCAGCCAGTGGCAAACGCGCCAGCTTCTAGAATTTGCCCAGCCCCTCAGTGAAATTCCGAGTGTGACGGAGGAAGAAACAGCACTGCGGGTCATTCAGAAAATGGAAGGGGAAAATCTCAGTTTCATCACGGTCCTGACGCCAGCGGGGGCGGTTGCGGGGGTGATTGATCGGGGGGATTTGGTTCAGGCTGTGGGGAAAACCCTAGGCCTCAAGTTCTCTAGTGAGGATATTCAACGGATTAAGCTGGACGGGAGTTATCCGTCGGGGTTGCAGTTGGGGGCGATCGCCCAGGCCACCGATCCCTAAATTTTCTGGCTTGATACTGTGGGTTAGGGAGTGCGCTAGACATGTGGGTGGACACTGTGCCCGGTTAGCAAGAGCGATGGTTTTAGATGAACAATCCAAAGGTTTAGACCACCACTGATATATCCTGACCCCTTTAGGACTACCAACCTCAGCTCAAGTCAGCCCCTCCCAGTCCTCAAGCTGTAACCCACCGACACGGTCAAACTCTCTTGTGTTGTGAGTCACTAAAGTTAGATTGTTCGCTAACGCGATCGCCGCAATCTGCAAATCATAGGAACCAATCGGAGTCCCTGCACCTGCGAGTTGTGCCCGAATTTGGCCAGCCAAAACAGCTGCCTCATCCTCAAACGGCAGCGAGATAAACCGTGACAAAAAAGTCCGCTGTCGCTCTAGTGTCCGTTGTGGGTTATTGCTCCGACAAGCACCATAAAACAGCTCAGCTTTGACCACAGAGCAAACCGCGATCTCGTCAGTAGGCGTCGCCAACAAGCGATCGCGCACCGATTCTGAACGACCATTCAAATACACCACGCAAACATTCGTATCCAGCAAATAGCGCATCCCTACTCAAACGCCCCCGCCAAATCCCCATCGAGCCCATCCAAAATTCCCGCATCGTCAATGCTGATCTCATCATCCGCGCAGATGCCATAGAGATCTTCTAAGGGTAAAACGTCAACCGGACCCGCTGACGCAGCTTGATAGATCACCATGACCTCGACATCTCGATCAGTGAGCCCAACTGGAATCTCAAGATGCAGAATGCCATCTTGCCCGACCCGTTGGCGTACTTTAATGCTTTCCATCATAGCTGCTTCCTCCTAATCAATTTCCCCACCAATTCCTTGCAGGCTAGTCCTTTTAATCATCGATTTCATCTTCCGTGACAGGCGGGGTCGCAGGCGGGGTCGTTGTCGTTGCAGTTATGGGGCGGCCTAGAATCGGATATCCCCTAGCCTAACAGCCGTGGATGATGGCGTAGCCGAGTTTTATCCCTAATCCCTCAATTCCCCAAGCTGACGCCTTACCCAAGTCCGAAATACCTTCACCAACGCTAAGTAATCCATCGTTTTCGCTTGCTGCAAGAAGCCTGCAATGTCCGGAATGGGCAAATCCGCAAAAAACTGACTCCTTTGCGCCGTCACGTACTGGCCCTCCTGCAACTGCTTGATCGCTAAAGACAGGCCGTCGTAGATCCAAACCTCGCTCACCCCCAAATTTGCATAAACTTCAAGGCGATTTTTAGAGCTGCTCGTCAGATCAATTTCAATCACCAGGTCCGGAGCAGGGTCTTCTGTCAAATCCAAACGGTCCTTGCCCCGCACCGCAGCAATGCGTCGAATATAAAAACACTTATCCGGTTCCGCCCCACTCAGCTCTGGTCGTTTCAAGGTCGTTGACCCGAGGGGGTAGAGTTCAAGCTCAGTCTCCTCCGCCAGGGTTTCAACAAATCGACCCAAGACTTCTTTGCCCAGTTCATGTTCAGGGGAGGGGGCCATAATTTCCAATCGTCCACAGTTGTAGGTCAGGCGAAGACGGCGATCGCTCAGCTCCGACAACAGTGCTTCATAGGTTCGCCAGCTAATCCCAGAGAGAGAAATTGACTCGGTGGCAGAGGGGAGCAGGGTTGCAGTCATGGCCCAAGGCAATGGAATGGATCAACCGCCTTTAACTTAGCATTTCGTTCCTTAGCGTTTCGAGGCTGAGCAGTTCGAGCGATCGAGAATGGCCTGCACCTCCGCCCAATCCCCTGGGGTTAACTCCCGCCGTTCAAACGCCACATCCCAACAATCCGCCGCTGCTGTCACCAGAGCCTCAATAATTTGCTGCCGACCGGCTTCTCCCTGGAAAGACTTGGGTAATTCAGGGACCTCAGGCAATTCAGGGAATTCAGGCAAAGACCTGCTGCCACCAAAGACGCTTTGCAGCAGCGCTGGGTCTGGGTTGAGCCGCATCGAACCATGCTGAAGCACCGCCCCCGCTCGCCAAAGCTGCGCGCTGCCAATGAACTTAGCTCCATTCTCCAAGACCAAATCCGCCCCCGTCGCCGTGCCAAAGCAGTTGGGATTGTGGATGTAGCCCCGACCGGCGCTGCCATAGCTAAGCGAAACGCCCAGCCGCTGCCAGCCCTTTATCAAAAATTCACAAATCTGGGCGTAAACCGCCGTTCGTTTGCCCTGGAAGCGATCGCTCACCACTCCATAGGTCAAATCTCCCTGGTGCAATACTGCCCGTCCGCCACTAGGCCGCCGCACCAGATCGATCGGTCGGTCCTGCCACACTAATCCAGACCAATGGTCCGGCCAACGTCGCTGGTGGTATCCCAAGGAAATCGCCGCCGGTTGCCAGCCATAAAACCGTAGCGTTGGTGGCATTCGTCCCGCCAAATGTTGCTCCAAAAGCCAAGCATCCAGCGCCATTTGTACTGCACCGGATGCTTCGAAGTAGGGGATGAATTGGTAGCGATCGCCCATCAGGAATGCGTTCAACCCATTGACGGCCTAGACCTTCCTAGACGCCTAACGCCTAGCCTCCTAACTCCGCCTTCAGCGAAGCCTGATACTCATCCGCCAGCGAGGCCACGATCGTAATCGCCCGAGAGGTTTCCCCCGCAGACAGCTCTGCCAGGGTTCGGCTACTGACCACCACAATTTTGTCGTTGAGTAATGCAAACCGGGCTTCTAAGGTCGTCGTCCAGTTGAGTTCCAGCAATCTTTGCAGGAGCGACGCAGGCACCGGGCTCGGCATTTCCAGTAGACCCGCCCACACCGTCAGCGTATCGTCATCCGTGAGGCCCGTGAGCTGTACAAAAACCTCAACCTGACCGTAGCAAAACTTCCACAGATAACCTTCCTGCGCATGGCTCACCATGGCAGAGCCCTCTTTTTCAAGGCTGGAAATCACTGTTTCAATCATCTCGATGTAGCCAGGAGCGGCATCAGCCTGCTCTGAGGACATCTCTTCCGCACTTTCTAGCTCAGGGGTATGGAGGGGCATAGCAATCATCTCTCAGCAAAGGCTCAGCGAACTCTCAGCCAGCTTTAGGCAGACGCAGGCAACATAGAGGCTTCAAAAGCAGCACGGCTCTCAAAAACATCGAAGGCCTGATCCATCCCGCTTAGCTCAAATACCATTTTAATCTGGGCATTGGGGCCACAGACACAAAACTGACGTCCCGCCGCCCGGACGCGCTTCAAAATAGAAACTAAAACCCCTAGCCCCGAGCTGTCCACAAAAGTGGTGTCACTCAGATCGATTAATACAACGGGAGAGGCCCCACCCAACAGGTGGTCAACCTCTGCCCGCAGTTCATCAACCCGCGTGCCATCCAGAATACCAGCGGGGCAAATTACGTCAAATAGAGCGCTCACAGACATCTATCTTTAAACCCTAAAGCATCAAATTTAAAGCCGTCATCCCAGCGAATCTTGATTGAAGGTCGCTTAATTAAGATACTACCCAGAAAAAATTCGTATCTCTCGTGCTTCAACGTATTTTCAATTACGGCGGAGTCAGGGTTGGGGTCAGGCCAGGAGTTCAAAAAAACCATCATCCAGCTCATAACCGAGGAGTTGGGTCATGCTCTTGATCCGGACTTTCCCTTCAATACCTTGATTTTGCAGCCACCCATGCAGCAGAAACACCCGTTGCATTACCCAAATTTCTAGCGCTTCAGGATTGTATTGGATTCCCTCCGTGGGATGAAATTGATGCGGAACCAGCATGGCCACGTAGCGACCTAACTCTCCGCCCTTCCAGTCCAAAAAAAACGGTAGCCAAGGATACCGAGCATCAAGACGAATAAACCATAGCCTGATCTCTGGGATTTCAGACCATTCACGTGGATCACCAGGCTCCTGGGGATAGTCAATGGCAAAGGTCAAGCAGTTTTCCGTCAGGGATCCATTGTGAACTCCCTGAAAAACCTGAAGGATCGATTCGGCGATCGCCAAGTCAAGGCGCTCAAGGGTAGGGGCGTCAAGGGCGATCGAGGTCAGCATAGCGATATCAAACACCAAGGAGAGCCTATTCAGGGTAGCCTAACTCGGCTTAACACAATACACGACTCACAGGTCACAGCCAGCCAGCCACGGTCAGCAAATCAAAAATCGCGAACAGCAAATTGTAGACCCTGGTGAAAATAGATCTGCTACTTAAGATACGATTCAATGCAATCCGACAAGATTGAATAAATAGGGGTTAAACCATCGTCAAATTTAAACTTTATTTAAGCTGAGTAACGGAGGGATAAGATACTTTTCGGGGGGAGTGAGTTGAACGATCGCTTCTAATTCTTTCCGACAAAGAATCTGAAAACGAGTCTGACAACGACTCCGGCAAGGCCTCAGACATTTCTTCCAAGGAAAAGGGTCCCACCAAGAGGGGAGAATCCAGCTCTTCTGAAATCGGAACAGCAAAGGGAGGCTTAGCAAGCGAACAAGCTTGCCAAACGCTTTGAACCGGTACACCAAGCTGATCACAGCTCCCGCCCCGGCGGCCTTCTGGCTCGTAAAAGCGGCAATATTGACATCTGGAAACGAGGTTATTTTGCGCTTGCATTGGCTTTGGCGCTGGCATGAGGATTAATAGTTAAGGCCCTTCGGCGCTCCGTCTTCTATGATGAATCAACCTGAGTAGGAAGACTCCATCACTTAAGAGTTTCTAAAGGCCTGACGATACTCCTATTCTAGACAGTTTTTTGAGTGAATTTTGACTTTAGATTTTCTTTCGTTTTTCGTTATATTTGGCAATACGAAGTATCTTTAAGAGAATGCAACAGTCTAGTGAAATAGGGACTCATTTCTACGGGTTTTTAACCAGGATCAAGGGGGCTCAAAGTGAGCGATCGCCTCAAAAACGAATCTTTCAACAGGATTTCAGATCCAATTTCCGTAATTTTAATGAGGCAAGACTCCCCTAAATCAGACAAAAGACGGAACCCTTCAGCGTCAAGAAACTTCAAGATTTTTCAAGCCTTCACTACTGCCGGGATTAAAAGCAGGTGCTGAAATGAGTGACTTCTGCCGATAGAGCCCAAGTACTATTTCAAGCATCATTTCAAGCATCATTTCAAGCACCATTGGGCTGATTGGCCCGCATGTCCGCTTGCCACTTCTGGGTAGCACAAAAAGCACATTGGGACCAACGCTTTAACTCGCCGCCAGGGGTCGGACATTGGCAGCGAGGACAGAGGGGAAGGGCTTGATTTTGCCGGGTCTGACGCTCTGCCCAGCGCTGAAACCCGTGAGTTGGCCGTAGATCCGTAAGGAGGAGGGGGGAATCCTCGGGGGCGGGCGGGAGGCGGCTGGGATGCTGTTGCCACCGCAGTTGCTCCTCCTGAGATTGCAGACGACGGGCAGGATCCGTGGGGGAATTGTGCCACTGGGCGGTGGAGAAGCGAATGTCCTTGAGATTGAGCGATCGCAATTGTACGTTTTGGTTGAGCTTGGTCAACAGCCGCTGGCGCTCAAAGCTGAGATTTTGCGCCCAGACCGCAGCTGAGGTTGCCACTTGCAGGACTTGACGCTGAATCCCCAATGGACGAGAATGCGCCGCAACGGTTTCACCCACGAGGATAGGCCAAGCCTGGAGTAAATACTGAAAACTGCGCTGCTGGTCCCAAACCGGAGCCGCGCCAAACTGATTCAAAATGTGGTCTAACTGCTGCATATTGCTCTCTTCGCCTGACCCTGGGACCCAGGGCGATCGCCTAGTCTCCTCTCCTGCCCCCCTTTCTATTGTGACGGAGAGAACCGTAGATCAGGAAAATCAGGAGGGAGATGACAAATTCCCAAGGTCTGATATACTCTGGCAACCTAAATTCCCGCAATTCCGGGACAAGCCATTCCGGAGCACAATGTTCCAGCCCTGATTTCTGTCGACCGTTCTTTTATTGAGCGTCTTTAGCGAGCGCAACCCCGCAATGAGTTTTTCTTCTGCCACGCCCCTGCTCATCAAGCCTGACCCTACTCTCAAAGGAGGGCTACAAGCGGTCCTCCGCAGCCTCGATGTCCAGCTAGAGGACGAACTCACGCGCTATCGGCGACAGAAACGCAAGCTCGCCCAGGCGGAAACTTCCTCTCCGTCCGAGCGTCAACCCCGTCCAACTCAGGTGACAACCGCACGAGAGGCGATCGCCGATTTGAATGCGATCGCGGCCCAAGTCCCAACCGCGTCAACCCCGGCCATATCCGCGACAACGGCTCAGCCCCAGCCTGCAATCACGACCCTTGGCAGCCTTGGCAATGTTCCCCTCCACTCCAGCCTGGTCAAAGTTGCCGAGCCCCGCGAAGCCTCTGCTCAATCTCATCCTCCGAGCCCGACGAGTAGCGGTGTTAGTACGAGTACAGATAGTCAGAATAAAGACAGTCAGAGCAAAGACAGTCTGGGTGAAGTGCCGGTCGATGACTATTTTGCCTCTTCCGCTGCGCTGCTTGAAAGTTTGGCTGCCGAGGAAGAGTTAACCGCCAACGCGGGCGATCGCACCACCGCCCCAAACGCAACCAGCCCCTTCCTCGACAAAATGATGACTCCCGCCGGGGTCGGGGCGTCTTTGCTGCTCTTGCTGGGCAGCGCCACAGCGGGCTATTTGATCCTCCATCCGGAAAGTCTCGACCATCTGCACCTCGCAGCGCTCCTACCGGATCCCACCATCAACGCGGGGGCTCCAGCTTCGACATCCTCGGTCCAGCCTCAGGTTGTCAATCCCAAGCTTCCCCCCGGTTCACCGGATTTGAGCCAAAAGGAATTTGTCGACCTCAATCTCAGCAACCTCAGCATCATCGACCCCAATGGTGAACTAAAGCAGTCACCCATGCTCACCTCATCGGCGTTGCCTTTGGCGATCGCCCCCCAGCAATTCATGATGGCTCCAGGGGGTCTTGGGCAAGCTGGGATAGCTGCCGGGATATCTGCCGGGACACCTGCGATCGTTCCCCCAAGCCCAAACCCAACGGCCCCTCAATCCGGCCTGCTCTCCAATCTTGCCAATTCGGTCGCCGGTCAATCTCCAGTCCAAGTCGCGACGCCCATCCCGCTGCCTTCGGTCATTCCCCCAGCCCCCACGGCAGCGTTGCCCCAATTGCCCTCTATCCCCCCGGCAGCCCCAGTTCAGCCCGCTCCACCGGCACAGACCGCTAGTCCAGCGGCTCCAAAAGCCGTGACAACGCCAAAAGCCGAGGGCAAAGCTCAGGGACAAACCTACGTAGTTTTTGCCCCCTACACCAGCGACCTGACCCTCAGCCAAATTCAGCAAATTGTCCCGGATGCCTATCTCAATGACACGGAGTCTGGCACTCAAATCCAGGCAGGCGTGTTTGAGGATGCCGACACCGCGAACTCCCTGGCCGACCAACTACAGCGGGAAGGGATCGAGGCCTCGGTCAGCCGCCGCTAGGGCTCCCGGATCGCGACCGAAAGAACAGGCCATAATGGAGCCAGTCAAACGCAAAGCGCGGGCGTGAAACTATGGGCTTGATGGATCGGATGGGGCGGGTCGTACGGGCACAGATTACCCAATGGGTGGTGCAGGCCGAAGATCCGGAGCGATTGCTCGAACAAACCGTTCAGGAGATGCAGGATGATTTAATCCAGCTTCGGCAGGCGGTGGCTCAGGCGATCGCCACCCACAAACGCACAGAACGTCAGTTTATCCAGGCCCAAGCCCACGCCGACGAATGGCATCGTCGTGCCCATCTGGCTCTCCACAATGGCAACGAAGGACTGGCGCGGGAGGCTCTGGCCAAGCGTCAGTTTTACTTGACTACAGCCAAGACCTTAGGAGAACAGTTGCACCAACACCGGGCAGTGGTAACCCAGATCAAACAAAGCACCCAGCACATGGAGCTGCAATTGGCCGAGGCCAAGACCAAAAGAGATATGTATCTGGCACGGGCTCGGTCTGCCCAGGCGACAAGCCGCCTCAAGGAGCGGTTGACCCCTGACAATCCCCTCGGGACAGCGGCGGTGTTTGAGCGTATGGAAGCCAGGGTTTTGGAGCTAGAGGCCGAGGCGGAGTTAATTCAGGAACGGGGGCGCGATCGCCTCACAGAGCAATTTAGGGTTTTAGAAGAGCAGCAGACGATCGATCAGGAACTCGAAGCCCTGCGCCATCAGCCCCCACCGGCCAGTGGGATAACCGAACTCAACGAGTCCGCATTCCGGAACTCGCCATCCTGAGGGTGAAGCGACTAAACTAGAACGTAACTGCTTGCTACAGGATTAAAACTTACCGTCATGGGACTCTTTGACCGTATTAGCCGCGTTGTCCGCGCCAACTTGAACGACATTGTGAGTAAGGCTGAGGATCCGGAAAAGGTCCTTGAGCAGTCCGTGATTGATATGCAAGAAGACTTGATTCAGCTTCGGCAGGCGGTGGCCCAGTCCATTGCCAGTACGAAGCGAACCGAGCAGCAGTATAACCAAAATCAATCCCAAGCCAATAGCTGGCAGCAACGGGCTCAATTAGCCTTACAAAAGGGCGATGAAACCTTAGCTAGACAGGCCCTTGAGCGGAAAAAAGGCTACGCCGACACCGCCAATAGCCTCAAAGTTCAGCTCGATCAGCAAAGTGGTCAGGTGGACACGCTCAAACGCAGCCTCATTGCCCTAGAGGGCAAGATTTCTGAGGCGAAGACCAAGAAAAATATGCTCAAGGCCCGTGCCCAAGCGGCCAAGGCCCAAGAGCAACTGCAATCGGCAGTGGGCAACCTGGGGACGAGCACTGCCATGGGTGCCTTTGAGCGCATGGAAGAGAAGGTGCTCAACATGGAAGCGCGAGCCCAGGCGGCGGGCGAGCTGGGTAGGGCCGATTTGGAAAGTCAGTTTGCGAGCCTGGAAGCCGGTAGCGATGTGGAAGATGAGCTTGAAGCCATGAAGCGTCAGCTCAGCGGTGCCTCTCCGGCCCAATCGGCCTTACCTGCGGCGGAAACCCCGATTACGGATACCCCTGCCCAATCCTCGGCGGTGGATGCGGAGCTCGAAGCGCTTAAGCAACAATTGGATAATCTTTAGGGGATTTAGTGGATAATCCCTAGAAGCATCCTAAAGAAGCTGTTCTGTGGGGGTCGGAATTTCCGACCCCTTAGTTATTTTTCGCGCCTCAGCTTGATCTAATATTGGCTGCCCGATTTGCGATGATTCAGTGCCGTCACGCCATTCGCTTCCAAAACACTCCCAGCCTCCGTCAATGCATAGAGCAACCAATGATCTCCACAATCCATTCGGTCTTTCACCGTGCATTCTAAATAGGCCAAGGCATCTTTCAAAAAGGGGCTCCCATTTTCTGCCCAGTCCCACTCAATTCCCTCAAACCGATCCACGCCGGGACGAGGGGGCTTTTGGAAGTGTCGTTGCAACTGCGTATTGCTTTGTTTTAGAACATTAATGACAAACTGGGCACCGGGTTCTTCTAAGGTTTCCGGAAACCCTTCCTTCGGGACCGTCACCGTCACAGCCGGTGGACTAAAGGCCGCCTGGGAAATCCAAGCGGTTAGCAGCCCTAATTTTGTATCCTGCTTGAGTGCTGCTGTCAGCACGCAGAGTGACCCCGTCACCCGACCTACGGCTTGACTGGTGCGATCGCTCTTGCCCTCCACCGCCATTTGCCGAGGCGTCACGGCCTTTTTCTTGGCCCGCTGCACAGCGAGAACGAACTGCTCACCCGCATCCTCACACTGCTTCAAAACCTCATCCGTCGGCGCAAATTTGACGCGAATCGTCTCGAACCCCAGTTGATAGCCAGCGTCTTGGAATTTGCTTTCGAGCATGTCCACCGCCTCACCGCTCCAGCCAAAGGACCCAAAGACTCCGGCCAGCTTGGTTTTGTTAGCGGTCGACAGAATAATGCCCAAGGCCGTCTGAATTTGGGTCGGGGCATGGCCTGCCAAGGTTGGAGAACCCACGACAAAACCATCACAGCGCTCGATCGCCCGCTGAATTTCCTCGGGGCTGGAAAACTCACAGTTGACGGTTTCCACCGACGCCCCGGAATCCGTGATGCCCTTGGCGATCGCCTGACCCACCGCCGCCGTGTTGCCATAGGCCGACGTGTATAGCACCGCCACATGGACATCCAAGGACTGCTGCTGTTCGCACCACTGGCGATAATCCATTTTTAGGCGGCTGAGGCTATTGCGCACCATGGGGCCATGGGCCGGGGCATAGACCTTGGCGCGAAGGGGTAGCAGCCCTTGCAACGCCGCCTCAACCTGTCCGGCCTGGGCCGCATGAATACTATTGAAGTAATAGCGTCGATCTTCAGAAAAATCGCGCCAGTGCTCGTCAAAGACATCCTCTCCACACAGATGTGCCCCAAAGAATTTGTCGGTGAAGAGAATCCGCGACGCCGGGTCGTAGGTACAGAGCATATCTGGCCAGCGGGGCGTCGGCACAAAGAAAAATTGCAGTTCGTGCCCCTCGCCCAAGTCTAGGGTGTCCCCGTCGCGCACTGTGCGGATTTTGCTGTGAAATTCCTCCGGCAGCGTCTCCATGAGGGTATTCGCCGCTGGCTTCGAGCAGACCAACGTCGCGTAGGTGGCCACCTTCAACAGCTTTTGCAGCGTCACCAAGCGATTGGGATTCACATGGCTCAGGATGATGTAATAGAGCCGTTGATAGTACTGAAGCTCCTGAAGTTCATCCAGGAATACGTCTGTAAACGACTCTCCCGGCGGATCCAGCAGCGCCACCTCCCGCGCCTGAATGAGATAGGAATTAGCGGTGGTTCCCCGCTGACGGGCGTACTCGATTTCAAATTTGAGGCGATCCCAGGTGCGCGATCGCAAAACCAGCGTTTCTGCGCCGATCGAAGCAACCTGGACATCACGCTGTTTTTGGGGAGTGGAGGGAGCTACGGTCATAGCGGCACCAATGGGGGTGAAGACATCTTGCTCTGATCGTGCCATGAATCGCGAGCGACGGGGAGAGGAGATGGCGACGACGGGGAGCCCAGCGGACCGGCCAAACCTCTAGGGAAGGCCTCGCGCAAATACTGAGGTGCATGTAATTTAATTTTCAAAGTCATTCAAATAAAAACAACTATTCCTCAGCAGAAACAATTTAATTCATACAAAGTTCAGAATTATTCAGGCTGCGTTTTGGGTTTTGAAAAACCAGGCCTATATTGCCATTAACGGTTGACTACTCTGTGCTTTTACGGAATTAGTTGAAATCCTGCGGAAAAAATATTTTTAATTTAATACTTGAAGCTTAAGTGAAGTCGCGGAGATCAGTGGCCAGTGTATTTTTTGCACAGTAACATCACTGACAAGGAGTCACGAATGAGCTGAATTGATTCGGTCAATTAAGCCCCATTGAGATTAAGCCTAAATCGGTGTGTTTTTGCCGCTGTCACATGAACTGGGCGATCGCGGTTAACTTTGAGCGAAGGAAATTATGAGTACTACTAATTCCACAGAAAATTCCACAGAAACAACGCTATTGATTGGTGATTTAGACGGCTTAGATTGGTCTGCTATTTTGAACGATTTATTCGTTAGCTTGGGGCAGCTAGGGGGACTTAATGGACTGGCGATCGCAGCGAATTTGCCTGGACAGGTCTTGACTTCAACAACAGACACAGTACCCACAATCCCCTCACCAGGCAGTTCAACAACCGTTGCGACGACTGCCCCCCTGGCCGTCAATACAATCCCTGAAATTCCTGGACTACCGGCCATTGACTATCCCAATTTAGTTACCAGTATTTTGGCTGGGCTGGGATTACCGCCGGAGGTTTTGGCCCTGATCGATGCAGGCGCGGCGCTAGAACTCTGGAGTAATCCCCAGCTATTGTCCTTGCTGAGTGAGAATCCAGATCTATTAGGATTTCTCGCTGCGAATCCCGATCTAGTCAGCTTGCTAGGAGAAATTCCAGGCGTTTTAGAGTTTGTTTCTGCAAACCCTGATCTCTTAAATTTCCTCATTGCTAATCCAGAGCTTTTAGGAGGTCTCTTAGAAAATCCTGACCTGCTCAATCTGGTTTTTGAGAATTCCAATCTGCTTGACTTAGTGATTGCCAATCCGGGATTGCTGAGCCTTGTACAGGCCAATCCCGATGTTTTGACATTGCTCACATCTAATGCCAATTTGTTGGGCCTAGTCACGCAAAATCCCCAGGTTCTTAGTCTGATCACTGCCAATCCTAGTTTATTGGGCTTAGCGACCCAAAACCCTCAGTTACTCGGTGCAATTGTTACTAATCCCAATCTCTTAGGGGTAGTACAACAAAGTCCAGAATTATTGGGTGCGATTGTGGCCAACCCCAGCCTCTTAGGACTGGCTCAGGATCCACAATTGCTTAGCTTTATCGCCGCCAATCCGTCCCTCTTACAGGGCTTGGCGAGCGGTACGTTGAGCCTGAACGATGCTTTAGCGCTGCTTAATTCTCAACAACAACCCGTTGACCCGCAACCTGTCGACCCGCAACCCGTCGACCCACAACCTGTCGACCCACAACCTGTTGATCCGCAACCCGTCGACCCGCAACCTGTTGATCCGCAACCTGTTGACCCACAACCTGTTGATCCGCAACCTGTTGACCCACAACCTGTTGACTCTCAGCTCCTAATTTCTCCAGAAACTCAGCCGTCAGATCCGCTCCCCAGCACCCCATCTAGCGAGACTCCGGTCACCGACCCGGTTTCTCCGCCCCAAACGGAGAGTCTTGTAACGCCAACGGTGCCGACTCTGGATATTCTGGCCCTAGTGGGCAGCATTTTGGAAGGCTTTGGCGTTCCCCTAGAACTCCTGACCAATAGCCTTGACCCCAACACCTGGCTGAATTTGCTAGATACCCCCGAGATTGTTGATACGCTCCTAGATGGCAGTTTGGGCTTAGACGAGATCCTCAATTTGCTCAATCTCACCCCTGAACCTCCGGTGATTCCCCCGACCGAGCCCCCATCGCCCCCCGTGGTTCAACCGCAACCTACAGCGATCGCAGGGTCCGGCGATCTCTACGGAACCAGTGCTCCGGAAGCATTCACATCCACCGGCAACAACGTCACGATTGTGGCGGAGGAAGGCCAAAACACCGTCAATGCAACTGGCCAAAACGTCACAGTCTATGGCGGAGCGGCGGCGGATACGATCAATATCGTCAACGGCACCGTGTTTGCGGGCGAAGGCGTCAACGCAGTGACTGCAACCGGTGGTCCGAGTGTTGTCTACGGAGGAGCCGCTGCGGACACCATTCGGCTGGCCTCAGGCAATAACTTTGTCTTTGCGGGCGAAGGACAGAATAACGTGGTCACCGGCAATGGTAACGATACGGTTTACACCGGGGCTGCGGCAGATGTGATTGTGACTGGCGGGGGCGACGACCAAATCTATGCTGGGGAAGGTAACAACTACATTGATGCTGGCACAGGATTAAATACGGTCTACAGCGGCTCCGGGGCTGACACCTTTGTGCTCAATAGTGGAGGTGCAACTAAGGTCATGAGCTTTGGTGGGGGCGATCGCGTCTTCACCAACGGATTGTCAGTCACCACCCGCGTGGTCAACGGCAGTACGATTATTCGGTCTGGTAGCAATGACCTGATGCAGTTGGTCAATTTCACAGGGTCTGTGAATTTCGTCACGACGACATCAACACCTGGTGGAACCAGCAGCAGTGGAGCCAGCGGTGCCGCTAGTAGTGCCAGCAACTCTAGTGGTACAACGCTTACAGGCTCCAGTGGTCCAGACAACTTCACGATCGCTGTCGACAATGTCACTGTGCTAGCAGGTGAAGGCCAAAACACAATCACCGCAACGGGCCGAAATCTGACGGTCTATGGAGGGGCCGCAGCGGATAGCATCACGATGGTGAACGGTACGGTTTATGCCGGTGAAGGGCAAAACACCGTTCTGGCTAGCGGGGGGTCCAGTACTGTCTACGGGGGTGCGGCGGCGGATCGGATTAGTCTAGCATCGGGCGATAACCTGGTCTATGCCGGTGAAGGGGTCAATACCATTCAAACCGGCGGGGGCGATGACCTGATTTTTGCGGGCGCAGCGGCGGATACGATCCGCTCGGGCGGGGGCAATGATGTCATCTACGCAGGAGATGGCAATAACTTCATCGATGCGGGCTCGGGCTTCAATCAGGTCTATAGCGGTTCCGGCGTGGATACGTTCGTGCTGAATGGCAGCGGCATGACTCAGTTGATGAGCTATGGTGCGGTCGATCGCATCCAAACCAACGGACTCACTGCCGCTAGCCGCGTGGTCGGTGCAGACACTTTGATTAGCGCCAATGGAGTCGATGTGATGACGCTGAGCGGGTTTACCGGGGCGGTGAACTTCATCTAGTCAGAGAATCTAGTCACAGACGACTCTGTCCAATTTTGTAACGTCAACTCAAGCTTTGCCCTTGATGATCTCGGATGCTGAAGGCAGCGATCGCGATCGGTCAAGGGCTTTTTTACCGAGGTCTATTACCGAAGTCGAAATCACCCGCCGCTAAATCACCACATCCACCTCCCGACCCCAGGCCAGCGCTTGCCGCACCGCAGCATCGGCATTAACCATCCCACTGCCGGTGTAGAGGTCGTAGCCAGGGGTGCTCAAATCCACGGCGGTTTGGCTGAGAATTTGCTTCACCTCCGCTGCGGTCAAGGTCGGATTGGCACTCCACACCAGCGAAGCCACGCCCGTGACGTTCGGCGTAGCAGCAGAGGTACCGTTGAACAAGGTCTGAGTCCCAAAGCCCTGCCAGCCCGTGTTGGCGGCAATCACCTCCGATGGACCCATCAGCGTCAACCCCTGACCGTACTGCGAGCCCCAGAAATCTGAATATTCGATGCGATCGCCCGGTGTACGCTCATTGCCAAACATATCCGTCTCTCCCCAGGACGCCCCCACCGCAATCACATTGTCGTAGGTTGCCGCCAAGAATGCCGGGGAAGATAATCCTTCAATGCCCAAATCCCCATCGTTCCCAGCGGCGATGACAAACAGCACATTGGGATGACTGGCGACAACGGCCTCAAAGGCTGGGTCAAAGCTTTCATTAAAGCTCTGGGGCACCCCCAAGCTCATGTTGATCACCAACTGCTGTCCTTGGCTGGCGGCCTCGTCGATCATCACCTGGGTGGCTTCCGCCAAGCTCAAATCCCCCCATTCACCGCCCAAAACATCGATATTAAACACGGGGGATTGCCAATTAATTCCGCTCATTTGTTCGCCATTATTGCTATTGGCAGCGATGATGCTTTGCACAGCGGTGCCGTGGCTGTAGCCCCCTAGATAGGACTCATCTCTGGCCTGACTGCCCAGGGTATCCGTCGGGCGCAGGTCGGTGTGGGTTGAGCCAAAGCGGTAAGTCAAGCCCGTGTCTTCAATGCCCACCAGAACCTGATCGCTGCCGGTGGTAAATCGCCAAGCATTGTGAACGCCCATCATGTGCAGATTCCACTGGTCCCCAAATAGCGGATCATTGGGTTCGACAAACAGGTCCAGCGTCAAATCCCCAAAGATGACGCTGTCGATGCCCTCGAAGAGCACTTGGGAACCGTTGTCGAAGGCGATCGCATCAAACACCCGCGCTCCATTGCCTGGATCAAACACCACCCCGCTTGTGGCGCTGGCCGGATTGAAGCTCACCGCTGAAAACAAAAAACTGGAGAGGTCGAGGGTATCCCTTGCTCCTTCACCAAAGTCAACGTTGCCGTTACCGGACACCAGCGTCAGCGCGACCGTAGGGTCGATCGTGAAGGTGTCGGCGCTGAGGGTCCCGCTCCAAGCTTGGAAGGTAGGGGCAGCGTCCGTTGCGATCGCCTCAGTCTCTGCCGCTGGACCGACGAGTTGGGTGGAGTTGCCCAAGAGAGAATCTAGCGATGAGGACCGGTTTTCTAGGGTTGCTTGGTTTTCTGGGGTTGGAGGCAGGAGGCGATCGCGCAGGATTCCCGTCAGGTCCTGGGCATCTAGATCGCCTCCCATTGAACGTTCTTGCCAGCCCCTCCAAACACTCGCCGCCTCCGCAAAGAGCAATCCCTGGGGAGCATCCAGCGGCTGATTCAACATCCCATAGGGATTGGCAGAACGATCGGGGGTTGAAAAATCGCGGGTCGAAAAATCGAGGTTAGCTGGGCTCAAACTGGCCCCGGCCCAATCCAAGGTTTTCAGCATCGGTAAGTTGTGTGAGCATGAAGGACACAGTCTCCAAGCAAGCAGAGATCTCGATGGGTCTCTCTGCGGCCTGAGGCACTGAGCAACTGCCTGTAACAGTGCTTACCAGTTCATCGCTCGGAAGGTAGGATTTTATTCATTCATGGAGTAAATGGATCAATTTTGAAGAGGTGGATGTTCTCCTAGGGCAAACATCGCTCGTCGCAGATTCATAACCCCCAAGCGATTCATCCTCAATTCACTGACCGTAGCCCGTCCCGTTGGGCTAACATCTTAGCCTAGGGCTCGACGAGCGCCGTGGCGATCGCCCGACTTCGCTCCAGCAGCCGAGGCAAATCTATCGTCCTGAGCTCCCCTTGATCCACCACCTTGCGTCCGTTGATAAAGCTATAGTCCACTTGGGGTGGTTGGCAGAGCACCAGCGCCGCGACGGGGTCCTGCCCACTGCCGGCAAAATGCAGGCGATCAAGATTAAAGGCCACAAAATCCGCCGCCATTCCAGGGGCTAAATAGCCCACATCCTCCCGGCCTAAGACCTTAGCCCCCCCTCGGGTCGCCAGTTCCAGAGCTTCGCGCGCGGTTAGGGCTGCCGCATTACCTTCGCGGACGCGGGCCAGCATCAGCGCCATTCGGGCTTCGTTAAGCAAGTGCGTGGCATCATTGGACGCCGCCCCATCGGCCCCCAGGCCGACCGCAACCCCCTGGTCAAGCATTTTACGAATCGGGGCAATGCCGCTGGCAAGGCGACAGTTGCTGCAGGGACAGTGGGCAACACCAGTACCGGTTTGGGAAAATTTGGCGATCGCCCCATCGCTCAACTGCACACAGTGGGCATGCCAAACATCGTTGCCTAGCCAACCTACAGACTCCGCATAATCGCCAGGCGTCAGACCGAACTTTTCTAGGCTATAGGTCACATCCGTGGGGTCTTCCGCGAGATGGGTATGCAACCGCACACCGGGATAGGCGCGGGCCAAGGCGGCTGATTCTCGCATCAGATCCTGGGACACCGAGAAGGGTGAGCAGGGAGCCAGAACAATGCGGGTCATGGCATAGCGATCGGCATCGTGATAGGTCTCGATCAATCGCTGGGAGTCTTTGAGAATGTTGGCTTCCCGCTCCACCAAGCTATCCGGCGGCAGTCCGCCCTGACTTTCTCCGACACTCATGCTGCCCCGACTGGCGTGGAAGCGCAGGCCGATTTCGCGAATGGCTTCGATTTCATCGTCGAGGGTGCAGTCGTTGGGAAAAAGGTAGAGGTGATCGCTGGCGGTGGTGCAGCCGGACAGGATTAGCTCAGCGGCGGCAAGCTGGGCGCTGACGCGGACGCCCTCGGCGGTGAGGTTAGCCCAGATGGGATACAGCCCCTGAAGCCAGTGGAACAAATCGCAGTTTTGAACCGCAGGAATGGCGCGGGTGAGGGTTTGGTAAAAGTGATGGTGGGTGTTGATGAGACCGGGGATAACGACGTGGCGATCGCCCAAGTCCAAGATTTCGTCTGCCTGATCCGGCAACTCGATTGTAGGACCCATTTGCTCGATGACGCGATCGCGAACATAAAGAGCCCCGTGACGAATTTCAGTTCGATTCTCGTCGAAGGTGGCGAGGGTGTGAATATTTTTAACGAGCAGCGTTGTCATGGGAGTTGTCGTGGGAAATGTCCCTGGATGAATCGACCACAATAGCCCTTAAACGCAGGGCTGCAATTTTTTCAATTTCTGCTAACGCCCTGTTCTTTTCCGTTGGAAGATCCTGTTGTAGGCGTTGTTCAAAGGCGCTGAGAATGCTGACTTTTGTATGATATTTGACGGCGACAATAAAGGGAAAACCAAACTTAGTTTTATAGGCCCGATTGAGTTCTTGAAACCGTTCAAATTCGGCGGCAGATAATTGATCGAGTCCGAGGCTAGCCTGTTCCTGGATCGAAGCCTCGGCCATTTTGGCGCGACTGCCCAGATCGGGGTGGGCTAAAATCAGGGCCAGTTTGTCAGCTTCGGGACGCGATCGCATCACCGCAATCATTGCCTGCAAGAGATCCTCCCGTGAGCCAAAGGGGCGTTGATTGTAAACCGCTTGGGCGATCGCAGGCGTATGTTCAAAAATGTCTCCCAGAGCTTCGGTAAAAGCCGCCGGATTCATGTGATTGAGCGTAGCGAGGGAGTAGGGAGGCATGGCAAATAGAAACAGGGAACTCGCATTAGCTGCCGCGATAGGTGCTGTAGGCCCAAGGGGAAACGAGAAGCGGCACATGATAATGATCACGGGCATCAGCAATGCCAAACTGGAGCGGTACCCAAGTTAAAAAGGGCGGCTCGGGTAGGCTAAGTTCGGTTTTGGCAAAGTAGTGGCCCACATCAAAAACCAGTTCGTAAATTCCTGGTTGAAACGCCGCATCCCTGAGCAAGGGTTCATCGGTCCGGCCATCGGCGTTGGTCTGGGTGCGCTTGAGGAGCGATCGCGTTTCCAATTGCGTTTCCGATTGCGTTTCCAAATTTTGATCGGCACTACCCCGCTCAATTTGCCACAGTGTCAGCATCATTCCCACTGCCGGTGCGCCCCGCGCCGTGTCTAAAACATGTGTTGATAACCAGCCCATCAGCCCAACGGTCCTCCCAAAATTGTCGTGGCTAGGGCATTAATAACATCCTCAGGGGACTCTTGTCTCAGTTGGTCGTACCACTGCTGCGTGGCTTCCGGCGTTTTGCCGTAGATTGTGTCCGTCCGCTTGCGGGCTTTGAGCACAAGCTGCGCCGTGCGGGCTTTGCGGGCTGCTTCATAGCGGCGCAGGGCATCGGCCACGCTGAGGTTCGTGGTCACCAGATATTGGGTGAGGATCAAAGCATCTTCGATGGCTTGACACCCCCCCTGGCCTAGGGTTGGTGTGGTGGCGTGGCCTGAATCACCGAGGAGAGCAACCCGATCGCGCACCAGCCGCTCAGGTGGATCGATATCATGGATTTCTAATCGATTGGCTTCCACCGGATCCAGGGTCTGAATCAACGCTTGAACCGGCTCGGGCCAACCGCTAAAAATTTGGGCCAGCTCGGCAGCACGGTTCTCCGGGGCAACCTCCGTCCCTTTCTCCAGGGGGGCACCAAAAAAGTAATAGAAGCGATCGCCCCCCACAGGCATCATTGAAGCCCGCTTGCTCTCTCCCACATACAACACCCAGTTATCGGGTTCACACAACTCCGGTTTAGCCGGAACCAGACCATTCCAGTTCACGTAGTCCGCATAACGCGGCAGGACTTCATGGCCCAGAACATACTGCCGCACCGTTGAGCGAATGCCATCGGCCCCAATCAGCACATCCCCCGTGGCGCGGCTACCATCTTCAAACACCGCTGTCACGCTGGCTGCATCCTGCTCCACAGCAATGCATTGCATTCCCAGATGCACTCGCTCTGCCCCCACTGCATCTAGAAGCATCTGCTGTAAATCCGTCCGCGCGACGGGATAAGGCCGTTGACCCACGCGCTCAAACAAGGGCTGCAAATCAATTTGGCTGAGGGGTTCATTCTGATGGCTGCGATATTCCATCCGATTCATCTCGCCGCCGATTCCTGCAATTTCCTGACCCAGCCCCAGCCAGTTGAGTACCTTGATGCCATTAGACCAGAGGGAAATTCCAGCCCCTGCCGGACGCAATTGGGAGGTGCGATCGAAAATCTCCACTGCATATCCAGCTCGCTGGAAAGCGATACCGGTGGTGAGTCCACCAATCCCGGCACCAATCACAATCGCTTTGAGATTTTCCATAGTTTCTGATTGATCTGAACGCCGTCTTGAGCCCCTATTGCCGAGGTCCTGGTAAGAAAATATTGAGCAGGAGGGCTGATAATCCACCGGTACTAATGCCCGATGAAAAAATGCTTTTGGCCAGGGGAGGCAGCTTCGCCAAAATATCTGGTGCAAAGGTGACGCCTAACCCCAACCCCAGAGATACGGCCAAAATAATCGAGGCTCGTTTTGTCAAGTTAACACAGGAAATAATCTTAATGCCAGCCACCGCAACCGTCCCGAACATAATCAGCGTTGCCCCCCCCAAAACGGGCTGAGGAATTGCCTGGAAGATGCCGCCAAAAATCGGAACTAAACCGAGCAGTGCAAAGATACCCGCAATGTAGTAACCCACATACCGACTGCCAATTCCAGTCAACTGAATTACACCGTTATTTTGGCTAAATGTGGTGTTTGGAAATGTGTTGAAGCAAGCAGCAATGAGCGAGTTTAAACCATCGCCGAGGATGCCACCGCGAATGCGATCGAAATACAGTTTTCCTGTAATCGGCTGACCCGTCAGCAGTGAGGTCGCGGTCAAATCCCCAGTGGATTCAATGGTTGTAATCAAATACAAAAAGGCAAAGGGTAGAAAGGCGGCAATGTCAAACCCAAAGCCGTAGCGAAATGGAATAGGAATCGCGATCAACGGCATACTTCCCAAGCGACTTAGGTCAACTAATCCCATCGGAATCGAAACCACATAGCCCACGAGGAGACCAATGGCGATCGAAGACATGCGCAGCAAAGGACTACTCAAACTGTTGAGAATGACGATGATTGCTAGCACTAGACCAGCCAATAGCAAATATTCAGGATTGCCAAAAGTGTCATTTTGCTTGGCTGCAAAGCCACCGCCAATGCTGGTAATTCCAACATTCACTAAGGTTAAACCAATCAACGTTACGACAATACCGGTCACCAAGGGCGTAATCAGTCGTTGAGCCAATTGCATAAATCGGCTAAAGATCATCTCGATGAAAGCACCGAAAAAGCAAAGGCCGAAGATCAAACCTAGAGCTTCGGAGGGCGATCGCCCCGCGCCCACAGCCCCCGTTCCCGCTGCAATAATCGGTCCAATAAAGGCAAAGCTAGTGCCCTGAATACTCAGCAACCCTGACCCCACGGGGCCAATTTTCTTGGCCTGGATAAACGTGGCAATCCCTGAAACAAAAAGGGACATGCTGATGAGATAAGAAGTATCCGTAGGGGGGAGGCCGAGGGCTCCGGAGACGACGAGCGAAGGCGTAATAATGCCAACAAATGAGGCAAAGACATGCTGCAAAGCCGCAAAAATGGATTCGCGCACGGGGGGGCGATCTTCGAGCCCATAGATTAAGTCAGACTCCAGTAATGCAGGGGATTCAGCCGGATCTGAAAGGGCTGTATCGGGGAGGGCGGCGATCGCCTCCCCTGTCGCATACTCGGTTCCAAGGGGTTCACTGGTACTCATACAATATTTCCTAAAGTTAAAACGCAGTGGCTCAAAATCGAAACTGGGTTCGGACATTGCCCACCCAAAGGGTGGGGTTATCGCTAAAGTTGTTGGGGTTTTGAATCATATAGACCGCCGGAACCAAAGCCAGATTCTCCGTGAGCGGCCAGTAATAGGTCGCCTCCACTTCATATTGAATGCCGCCATCGCCGCCACCTGCTGCCAGGAATCGACGACCCTCTAAAATCGAAAAGGGCACCCCATAGGAAAGCGTTAGCAATGCACCCGGTCGGCCTAGGTCAGGAAAAGCAAGCCCCGCCTGAAACGCTTGGGCATTGACCTCTCCATCGGCTCGACCGGCGGTGGTGGGCTCAATTTGGGTACTGCCATAGAAGTAGCGACCAAAGACCCCTAAGCGCTTGCCCAAACGCCAATCAAAATTGACACCAAAGGTATCAGCCTTGGCCGTTTCAATGGACCCTCCAAAGCCATCATCGGCCACGCCGTAAATTGGTTCTCCGGTGGCTCCCCCAACCCCAAATCCAGTCAAGGCCCCGGTTTCACTAAACAGCGGTACATTATTATCGAGATTAGAGCGGGTGTAGAGCAAACGCACATTAGTACTCTTTGTGGGTTTAAGGGTCAGCCCCGCCGTCAGTGTATTCGTACCGCCGAATAAACCGCCCTTGCTCGCATCGGAAGAGGTATTAAAAAAGGCGCTGGGTAAAAACTCGGTATTCTCGCCCAAATAGCCCACACTCACATTGAGCCAATCCGCCGCATCCCAGCGCACCACGGCCCCAGAACCTCGATCGATGGCATTGACCAACGTACCGCCGCTGCTGTTGAAACTGCCTGCCCCGGTCAAGAAAAACGTATAGGCATTGCCATCAAAATAGCGATACCAGTTCAGCCGAGGCCCCACGGCTACACGCACATGGTCTCCCACTGGGAAATCGTAAAATAGCTCCCGTACGACCACCGTATTGGCTGTTGGAGTTCCAGTTTGATCGGTAAAGGGCACACCAAAGGTATTAAACAGCCCCGCAGAAGCGTAAAAGTTAGCGGACGAGACGCTGTTACCCACGGCCAATTGTGTCACCAACTGATCTTTGCCGGTAAAGGAAGTATTGAGCGACAGCAGGGCATAGGCCCCTAGCGTTACCCCTGGATCATCCGTTTCCGTGGCCACCAACGGTTCTGCGGTCAGCGAATTTCGCCCAGCCCGACGCAAATTGAGCGGTGTGCTGAGGCTACTGGCTTCAATCTTGACATCATCCCCACCGAAGGCCCCCGTGAGGTTAAAGAATACATTGGCGCTGAGTTTAGTCGTCGTGGAAAACTGGTTCGCCTCTAGCTCAGCAGTTCGGGCCTCTAAGGCATCGACTCGTCCCCGCAGAGTCGCCAGCTCCGCTTGAAACTCCTCTTGCAATCGCTGCACTGTGGCTAAATCATCTGCTGAAACTAAATCCGCAGTCGCGGAGGCAATTAACTCATTGACGCGATCGAGACAAGCATTCAATCCCGCTGCAAACTCATAGCGGGTCATGGCTCGGCTACCCCGATAGGTACCGTCTGGATAGCCCGCAATGCAGCCATAGCGCTCCACCAGCGATTGCAGGGCTTGAAATGCCCAATCAGTTGGTCGCACATCCCGTAGCTGATCGACGCTGGTCACCTGATCCATGGCATCTTCGGATGATAGCCCCGCGTCAATTTGGGCAATCCCTTGGGCCATCTCTTGGGCCATCTCTTGTTGGGCAATCCCTTTGGCCATGCCTGCGCCCTGGCCCAAGACAACATTGAGCAATACAACTAGGACAAACGCCGGAAAATTCGATACTAAAAAAACTGCAGATGGTTCATTCAACAACCCAACCCTCACTCCCAATCACATCAACGAGAAGCACTTGCCCGTCAGTGTAGGGAGTCCTCAGGGATGGGGTTGTATCCGTCAAGACAAATCCCAATCTTCCGTTTAGATTCCGTTTTCTGCATTCTGATATAACGGATTGCCCATGACATAGGTGGCCTGTACTGCGCGATCGTCCCCTAGCATCAAGAGGGAGAAGAGGCGATCGCCCACCTGGGCCAAACCCATCGAATGCTCTCCTTTCGCATCCGTCCAATCCGTCAAATTACGGAAGGCCAATAGAGGCGTTGCCCGCGAATTGAGCACCACAAAATCAGCGTCTTTTCCCAAAGCAAAGCTACCCAACCTCGATTCTAGTCGCAGGGCCTGAGCCCCCCCTAAGGTCGCGAGAAACAAAGCCTGAAAGGGCGAAAGTTTTTGCCCCCGTAGCTGCGCAACCTTATAGGCTTCGTTACTGGTTTGTAGGAGTGAAAAGCTGGTACCTGCCCCGACATCGGTTCCAAGACCCAGCTTAACTGGATGTTGCGTAGATTTTGCTTGTTCGAGGCGAAATAAACCGCTACCCAAGAAAAGATTAGAGGTGGGGCAAAAGGCGATCGCTGCCTCTGCCTCCGACAACCGTGCAAATTCACGATCGCTGAGATGTACACCATGGGCAAAAATCGAGCGATCGGTGACTAAGCCCGCCTGATCATAGACATCGAGATAGCCTTGGCGGTCCGGAAATAACTCCTTAACCCAGGCGATTTCATTCAGGCTTTCAGACAAATGGGTATGTAGATAAACATCAGGATATTCTGATAATAAACGTCCTGCGATCGCTAATTGTTCATCGCTCGAAGTAATCGCAAATCGAGGCGTAACGGCATAGCGTAAGCGACCTTTATGATGCCATTTTTCAATGAGTGCTTTAGTTTCTATATAGGACGATTCTGCTGTATCGCAGAGAAAATCTGGCGCATTGCGATCCATCATCACCTTGCCCGCAATCATACAAAGATTGCGCTGTTCTGCCGCTTCAAAAAACGCATCAACGGATTCGGGATAGACCGCTGCAAACACCAATGCAGTTGTTGTTCCGTGGCGCAAAAGTTCCTCTAGAAAAAACGCGGCGACCTGCTGGGCATAGGTCCGATCCTGAAATTTGGCTTCCGTCGGGAAAGTATAGTTGCTCAGCCATTCCAAGAGCTGTTCCCCGTAGGAAGCAATCATCTCCGTTTGGGGATAGTGAACGTGGGTATCGATTAAGCCGGGGATAATCAGAAACTCGGAGGAGTAGGCCGTTGTGGGGAGATGACTGTAGCGATCGCCCAACTCCGAAAACGGCCCAAACGCAACAATCTTGCCGCTTTCAAGCACTAACAAACCATCCGGCAGCCAGCGTACTGCCTCCGCTTCGGCTACAAAAAACGGATCCGCAATGCAGTCTAGAAAGGAACCGCGAATAGCGCTCAGGGAGCCAGCAGCGCTGCTCTCAGCGGTATGGGTCTCGGGATCGACGTTATCAGCGGCATCATGGGAATAGGGCATGGGCTCAAGCGCAAAGGGCGATCGCACACAGGTCTCCTATGCTAGCTTAGCCTCCATCGAAGTTAGAAGATAGAGGTTAAAGGAGCCGAATTCCCCGCGCCAAGATTGCTGCAAACAACGGAATGAGTGCAAATCCCATCAACTCTCCTCGAATGAACCAGGTCAGGCGCTGAACCTGCCTTAAATCTAAGTGAGGTGGCTTGCCTTCCCGTAAGCCCTTCACCCAGGAAACAAAGGAAAAGGTGGGATAGAGAGACAACAAACTAACCAGGATGAAGATACCAACTTTGAGATAAAAGACAGGGCTGCTGAGATAGTATTCAGAACCTTTGCCAAAATAGATCACTCTGAGAATTCCGGTCATCAAAATGGTGGTTGCAGATAACCCATAAATGGCATCTGCTATCATCACTTTCCAGGCTTCGGCTAGGCTGAGATCTGTTTTCAGCGTTTGATTTTCAACTACCAACGCCCCAAAGGCCACCATAAACCCTAAATAGTGTAAATATGCTGTAATTGCACTTCCCCACATCACTTTTTCTGTCCTGACAGGTCTATTTTTCGCAGTTTTGCACGCTTTCTCGTACTTAATAAATCCAAGGAATGAGTTTCTTGACTTGCGATTGATAACGATCGTAATCAGAAAATTTATCCTTCAGCCATGCTTCTTCTTTTCTAGCTTTAATATCGAAAAACAGTAATAATCCCAGGGCACCCATGCCGTGGATTAAACTCCATTGCCAGCAACTGTAGGCGATCGCCAAAAAGATGACGCCACTATAAATCGGATGTCTAACGATTCCATAAACACCACCCGTAACCAACTCCCCCTCATCCTTGGGATGGGGCAAGGGAGTAAGATTCTCGCCCAAGGCCATGACGCCCCAAAGTAAGAGCCCTGCGGCAATCAGGCTAAAAAGACCCGCAGCCCCCCAGCCGACCAGTTGCCCAATCGGCGACCCAGACCCTAGCGTGGCTCCTGGATAGACCGGCAACAAAATAAACCCAAGGGAAAGCAGGCCTTGACCGAGCGCCCAGTATTCCCCCCGCTCTCCTCGCCACCATTGGGCTGAGAATCCCCACGCCTTCAGTTGATTCATCTCGATTTGAGTTTCTCCGTAAAACAATAGTGCAACGGCGATCGCCTACCGAGCTAAGCCACGAACTCTGCCATCAATTCAGCGACGGGTACAATTTTCTGCGCACGGCCAGCATTACTCCCCGCAAAAATCAGACCATTTTCGATGTCTCCCCGCGCCGCCTTATCTAACACCTGAATAATGCAATAGTGTTTTCCCTCATCTCGGCATTGGCAGACGTGCAAACAGCTCGCCAGACAGCGTTTATCTAAATCCGGGGAATTGGCGATCGCCTTGTCCACAAAAGCATTGCGCAACGCCCGTCCCGGCATTCCCACTGGACTAGAAATAATGACTACATCTTCAGGTTTAGCCTGAAGATGAAATTCCTTGTAGCGAATATCTGCATCACACTCGTCCGTTGTAATAAAACGCGTGCCAACCTGAACCCCCTGAGCCCCCAGAGACAACATTCGGTACAGGTCCGCTTGATCCCAAACCCCCCCGGCGGCAATCACCGGAATAGATTGACTGAATTCGTCTTGTAAATAGGCGACCAACTCGGGAATCACCTGTTCGGCATCTAAGGCGCGATCGCCCAGTTCCGTAACCTTCGCCCCCAAATGTCCCCCCGCCGAATTGGGATTTTCGACCACAAAGGCGTCGGGCAATCGTCCATACAAGCGTTGCCATTTACGGCAAATCACACGCGCGGCACGGGTACTAGAAACAATGGGAACCAACGCAACCTCTGGATGATCCGTCGTATATTCCGGCAATTGCAGGGGTAATCCTGCCCCCGAAATAATCAGATTAATTCCCTCTTCTACAGCGGTGTGCACTAGGGTTTCGTAATCCTGGGCAACCACCATGGCATTAATCCCTAAAACCCCCTCAGGGCTTAAGGCACGGGCCGTTTGGATTTCATCAATTAGAGCCAGCCGATTGGCTTCAAAAAACTGTTCTCGCCGTTTACGCAGATTCGGCTGGGTGATGTCGAAATAGGGTGAGTTTAAGCCTAACCCCACCGCAGAAATAATCCCGATTCCCCCCGCGTTGGCAACCGCAGCGGCAAGGTGTGCCCCAGAGATCCGAATCCCCATACCGCCCTGAATGATGGGATAGCGGGCAATATGTTGACCAATTTGGAGGGAAGGTAAGGTTGACATAGCAGGATAGAAGTTCGGTACTCGAGTGTTCGGTCGTTCTGAATGACCTCAACTCCTCCAAGCATAGATCTATTTCTTCTATATAGCTATAAAGTTATTCGTCTAAACTATCCCTCCACATGGCCGTGCTGAGGTAGCGCTCACCGGCACTGGGTTGAAGGATGACAATTCGTTGGTGGTGATGGTGCGATCGCCGACCGATCTGCAAACCAGCATAAACCGCCGCTCCCGTTGAAATACCGCTGAGGATGCCCTCCGCTTGAGCCAACTGCCGTCCTGTCTCATAGGCCTGGGCTTCTGTAACCCTGACAATTTCATCAATCAGGTCCATCCGCAAAACATCGGGAATAAATCCAGCACCAATCCCTTGTAAATCATGGAGACCTGCCGCTTCACCGCTCAGCACCGCACTCTTGTCTGGCTCGACCGCAACAATTTTAAGCTGAGGATTTTGCTGTTTTAAATAGCGTCCAGCGCCCGTGAGGGTTCCACCGGTTCCCACCCCCAGTACCAAGACAGCCAGTTGTCCATCGGTATCCTGCCAAATTTCAGGACCAGTTTTGTCGTAGTGAATTTTAGGATTAGCTGGGTTGCTAAATTGGTGGGGAGAAAAGGCGTGGGTTAGGGTTGCGACCAATTGGTTCGCCTGGGCGATCGCCCCCGCCATATCCGCTTCCGCAGGCGTCAGCATCACCTCTGCACCGTAGGCTCGCACAATCTGCTGTCGCTCAGGGCTCATATTTTCGGGCATGGTCAGAATCAAACGATAGCCCTTGGCCGCACAGACCATGGCCAGCCCAATGCCGGTATTTCCCGAGGTTGCCTCCACAATGGTAGAGACCCCAGGTTGAATCAGCCCTACCTTTTCAGCCTCCAGCATCATGCTGACAGCAATGCGGTCTTTGACGGATTTGGCCGGATTCAGACCTTCCAATTTCAGGACAATCTCGGCAACACAGTTCCATCGTTGGGGGAGGCGTTGCAGTCGAACGAGCGGTGTATGGCCAATGACTTCGGTAATGCTCGCGTAGGTTTTCATAGGATCACGTTTCAGGACAATGAAATCTTTCCTAAGCCAGGAGCCAGAAGCACATGCCCGTAAGCCCGCTCAATAAAAGTAAATGGGGCAAATTGCTGACCCAATTACGTTGGGTGATGCGCAGTAGGGGATAGAAGCTGAAGACAAGCGCCGATAAGAGCGTCAGACCCTGAAGAAATTCGGCAACCTCCCCACTCCAGGTGAGGGTGGGTAAGCCAGCACCGCTATGGCCCAAAGTTCTCGCCAAAACAGGGAGAATCTGCCCCGCTTCCGTCATGGCCGCAGGGATGTAATGGGCTAAGTTTGCAGCCAAGGTGAAGGGCAAATAGGCGTAGATAACGGTGAGGTAATTCGGTTGCTGCGGATCGAGGGCACGGGCGATCCCATGGGTTGCATAGGTCAAGACTGCCGGAATACCGAGGAGCACCAGGGCGATGGGAACGCTAATTCGCCAGTGCTCGGCATCCAGAGGCAGTAACCCAGATCCCCCGACCCTCTCAAGCATCCTTTGAGCATGATGCAGAAACACCCCGCCCAAAAGCAGCAACAATAACGCCACTTCGGCCCCAAAGCCCCGGTGATGGTCTAGCAAGTCCACGGTAGGAAACCGCAGATTAAGCTGCACTGAACGATGGGGACAGGCTTTCAGGCAGGTCATACAGAGCACACAGTCCCGGTTATCTTGCAATTGGGCAGGATGGGAATACAGCGGACATCCGCCCGTGGCTTGTCCTTCCGTGGACAGCGCATCGTCAAAGGTGACAGGGGTTGCACCACTGCCTTTGTAACAGCCAAAGGTACTACACTGGCTCCCACATACTTGTTGGGTCGATCGCAATTCGATCATGGCGAGCTTGGCAAACATGCCATTCATGCCGCCAATGGGACAAAGATACCGACACCAAAGCCGTCGCTCATAGATCAGGCTACAAACCACTGCCCCAGCCGTAATGATCAAAAGTAACCAGGCGGAGAGAACCGCATGATGGGGCAAATCCCACAACTTTTCCCACAGATAAATCGCCAGAAAACCAACGAACAAAATCCAGGCTCCCCAGCGATTCAACCCTTGTGTATTCCAAGCCAGTTGCTGGCGCGGAAATAACCGGAGGGACAGGCGGCGAATCCATTCTGCCGTGATCATAAAAGGACAAACCGCACACCAAAGCCGCCCCACAAACACAAAGAGAAACAAATAACCAGGCCACCACCAGGCCCAAAATAAATTGAGCGTCACACTACTGTCTCGGGTTTGAGGTCCGAGGAAGCCTGCGATCGTAACCGGTACAAAAAACGCCATCATCGCAATCCAGATCCCCTCTGGATACCAGCGACTGAGTAACAGTTGCCGCAACCCAGGAATCTGGGTCAGCAGATCAATCCGGAACGCATTTCTAGTGGACTGCACCGACCATAGCGCTTGTTCTGAGATGACAGATTGTTCCCGTGGGGTCATGATGACCGCTCGGTGAAGAATTTCTGCCAATTCTGTAAAGTTACCGGGGTAATCGTAGCTGAGCAATCGACGCAGATCAGCTTGATCAAGCTGCAACAGGGGACGATTCTGTTCTCGGCAAAACCGGGTTAAGAAATAGCGGGAAAATTCTGGAATATCTCCCTTCCGTTGGGGTAAAGAAAAGAGCTTAATCGTCAGAGGATTCAGGCCAGCGAATTCTAGTTTTTTGGATGAAGCGAGAATCAGACGCACCCAGGATTGAATCGGCTGAGGGGGATCTGTCGCCAGCTCTGTTTTGCCCGCTAGAATGCCATGATTGGGCAAAATCCAGCCGGTTTTTAGGTAATGCATTAACCGAGTTCGGTCATTTTCACTCAGCACCTGCACATTATCGAGCAATAACGTACCCCGTTCTAAGAGTTCGAGAATCCCTGCCTGTTGACCGACTCGACCAAACAAGGCATCGGTATTCAATCGACCATCCTCGGCACGCGGTAAATTCGCACAGTTCATTTCGGCAAAGGGGTGGGAAGCCAGTCCAGAATGGGCATGGATTAAACCGGCCAAGAAGGTCTTCCCGCTACCAGACGGCCCTTGAAAAATAACGGCATTGAGCTGAGTTGAAGCCTGCTGAATCTGGGTTGCAAGTTTTTGTGCCGCCTTACTTCTACCCAGAATAGTTGTCTCACTGGGGATGGGCTGAATATAGGACTGCAATCCTTGAATCCGCACCTGCTCCCAGGCGATGCGGGCCATGTACTCATGTAAATCTTGCGAAAGCTGGGACTGAATGGTCTGCTGAAGCAAGGGGTATTCAGCAATTAACCTCTGAAATACAGCCCTGGGAAGAAACCAAATTTCACAAGGGGTTAGGGCGATCGCATTGGTTTGATAAGGACCCTCCATGGCACTTGCCACCAGCGTATAGCCAAACAAATCTCCGGCATTACGATAGCGAATAAGCAGTTGACCAATGGGCGATCGCCGAAAAATCTCCACCGTCCCCCATTTCAGTAGATACAGCCCAGTGGGGGTTTGTCCCTCTTGGTAAACCAAGGTTTGGGGGGGAACTCGAAAGTAATGCAAGGACTGGGCGATCGCCCGCAACACCTCTTCGGGTAACTGTCCCCAGACTCGGTGAAAACTTAACCAATCTCGACTCTCATCTATTCCCTGATTTGGGTTGGTCTCGGGGGAAGCAACCGCTGGCATCAACGGTAAAGGCTGGTCTGCACCCGCCCCATTCGATGGAGCTTGCAGGGAAAGGGTGACATCCGTTGCGTCATTCACTGCGATAGAGTCCGTTTTGATACAGCCATAACGATCGTGGCCTAAACTTCCTGCTGACGCGCCTGCAAAATTTTCCACAGCACCGCCGAAAAAATATTCGCCACAATATGCGCTACCACCGGGACCAGTAAATTGCCGGTGAGCAGGGCGATCGCCCCAAATCCACATCCCACCACAGTTGCCCAAACCGCATAGGGCCACTGACTACGGCCACTCATATGCAAAACCCCAAAGCTCATCCCCGACAGGACCACGGCCCAGCCATTGTTGCCAAAACTCGGCAGCATAATCCCTCGAAATAGCAGCTCCTCGCTCAGCCCAGGCAACAACCCCAGCCAGAGCAAATCCAGCCACTGTAACGGTTGAAGCACCAAACTCAAGTAGGTTTTTGCACTCGTACGATAGGCAGGCCAAGCGTAATACAGCAACAGACTCAGGCAGCTAATCCCCACTCCCAGTAGACTGCCCAACAGCAGCGCGCCGGCGCTCAGAGACCAATTAAACAAGGGCATATTTGCCCACCACTGCCAGCCTTTCGCAATGACCAACAAAAGCAGCGCTGTAATCGCCATGCCAACGAGAATTTGAGCACGGCTGAGGGGAGAGGGATCAGAATTAGAGGGTCTAAGGTCGGGATCGGTCACAGGATTGGAGGAGGAGGAGAGCTGCAGGACAGGGGTCGGCTTTGAATTGCGTGGGTAGAAAGGGCCATGGGATTGACCCCGGCGCGATCGCTCACGATCACACCAATGGCCTCCCAATAGGAGCGTACCCGCAGCACCTGCAAACCCAGCGGTTCCGGCGGAACGTCCAGGGTTGTCCGATTGTCTTCAACGGCGATGATGCGAGTGGGGCGATCGCCCCAGCTCAGGACCGCACTTCCCCCACAGGCACTCGCAGGCACCACCAAAGCATCCACTTGATCGGCCTTGATTCCAGCATTGGCAGTGGCCGAACCATAACGCGGCGCTTGGCTCAACCCCACCAACACACAGGGCAAAAAGGTATAACCCAATTCCTCTGCCGCAGCCCGTGGCGACAGTTGGGAATCTAGGGGCAAGGGTTGGAGCGCTGGCGCATGGGCACAGGGGATTTGAAATCGCTGAACCACCAAATGGCTAATCACAGCTTCGGCCCCGGCCAGGGCATCGACACCTTGGCCTTGACGATACTGCTGGAGGGCTTCACTCTCGGGATCATCGGGGAAGCGAGCGACGATGGCGATCGCCTCCGCCCCTGCCTGCTGGATCAAGGTATCCACCGCCCGCAGTAAACTATCCGGTCGTTCAATCGTTCCCCAGGAAGCCCCTGTGGTCGAGCGTTTGAGCGTCACGCCCAGGGGTTGATCCGTCACCACATAATCCGCGATTTCTAAACCCAGCGTGGCTCGGGCAGCATCCACCGATTGCAGCTGACGCAGCCGGAGATCGGCTTCGATGCCTTGATCCAGCACCAAACCAATGCGATTGCGATGAACCGGCTGCAACGACCAATGGCCCGCAGCAAATTGATCTAGGGCGTACCCCTCAACATAGAAAATTTTGGGATCAGGCCAATAAAGCTGTGCACCATTGAGCACATTAGGATGGGTAATGAGGCAGTCCACCGCAGCGGCCAGCGCTCGTGCGACCGGCAGCGCATCCCCCGCATAGCCACCGATCGCACAACCAATACCAGTTGGCACGATCAAAGCTGCACAATAGGGACGCCGCGATACACCCACAATTCAATCGACTGAATTTAATTCTTCATGACAAAAGTCATGAATTCTGCTTCAGTTTATCTCTAATTTTCAAAGATTGTCAGGAGTTGATAAAACTCCTTAAAGTCGTCAGGTTGAAACTGTCACGATCGCTTCAACTTCGATCTGATTAACATCGGGCTGAATTCGCGTAATTGCCCATCGCAAGGGTGATCCCCACTGAGACAGAGCCTGCTCGATCGCCCGTCGAGTGGCAGCGGGAGAGGACTGAATCGGGATCGAGAGGCTCACAAATTGAGTTTTTAGCATTTTGCATCGCCTGAAATCTGGCTTTCACCTTGACCAGCCCACTCATCAAAATCTCTAATTTTGAAATTGGCCAAACTGCAATTCATAGAGCCGATCCTCTTGGCCCGCTTCAATCTTCAAATCGGAACGGGGATAGGACACACACAACAGGGCAAATCCCTGCTGCTGCAACTCAGGACTCACGCCCATGGCATCCGGTTGTGCCAATTCCCCTGAGATAATCTTGGCCGCACAAGTTGTACAAACCCCTGCCATGCAAGAGTTAGGAAGCTCAAGCCCCGCTTCGCCAGCCGCCGCCAAAATCGTTTGATCCTCACGGGCCGAAAAGACTTGAGACGTCCCCTGGTAGGACACTTCGACAGAATAGGTGTTTGCCATGATTGAATGTTAAGAAAGCAACGAGATACTAAACGGACTAAACAAAAGCTTAAACGCATAAAACCCGTCCTAGAGAACGGGTTTTTTATACAAAAACTCAGGAAACAAGCTAGGGCTTTAGACCCTAACCCGCCAAGGCTTCTGCACCAGCAACCACTTCTAAGAGTTCTTGGGTAATGGCAGCCTGACGGGCTTTGTTGTAAACCAAGGTCAGGGTTTTGAGCAGTTCGCTAGCATTATCGCTAGCGTTGTTCATGGCCGTCATCCGAGCCGCAAGTTCACTGGCCGCCGATTCTTGCAACGCCCGTAAAATTTGGTTGTTGAGATAGAGCGGCAGTAGCGCATTCAGAATCTGTTCGGGATCCTGTTCAAAAATCATGTCGCGGGGAAGTTCAGAGAATTCCGCTGGAGCAGCTTGCGATCGCTCCACCGCAAAGTTTCCCCCACGGGTCGTCAACCGAAAGATCTCGTCATCCTGGGCTTCCAAACCTTGGCGATCCAGAGGCAAAAGCGTTTGCACTACCGGACGAGAGGCTACAAGGGAAACAAACTTGGTGTAAACCAACTCGACCCGATCGACCTTCTCTGAAAGAAACAAAGACAGTAGCTCGTCGGCAATCATCGAGGCTTCTGAGGCAATTGGCACCTGTTCCAAACCAACATAGTCGGCTGAAATCGGTTGCTCCCGGCGCTTAAAATACTGACCGGCTTTACGACCCACTAAAACGTAGGTGTAATCTAGGCCAGTGGCTTTTAGCTCTTTGGCACGGTTTTCAGCGCGACGGATGACGTTGGTGTTGTAGGCTCCGCAGAGACCGCGATCGCCCGAAATCACCAACAAACCGACGGTTTTGACCTCACGCTGCTGCATCAGCGGCGCATCAACACTTTCAAATTTCAATCGACTTTGCAGGCCATGCAAGACCTGGGCCAGACGATCGGCGAAGGGACGGGTATTTAGCACCTGCTCCTGGGCGCGGCGAACCTTTGCCGCAGCAACCAGACGCATGGCTTCTGTAATTTTCCGAGTATTTTTGACCGACTTAATACGGTCACGAATGGCTTTGAGGTTAGGCATGGCTGCTCGACCAATTCAGGGTGTAGAAGTGCATTTTAGTGCCCCCCTAAGAACGGGGGGCTAAGGGACTGGACTAAGCCATCACCGACTTCTTGCATTCTTCGATCGCTTGCTTGAGCAAACCTTCAGCCTCGTCCTCTAGCTTCTTGGTGCTGCTGACGATTTCTGTGTACTTCGCGCCCGTGGTCTTGAGGTATTCCCGCAGCGTCTTCACAAACACCGTCACCTTCTCGATGGGCATTTCATCGATCAGACCGCGAACGCCAGCATAGACCACAGCCACCTGTTCAGGCAGCGTCAGAGGTGAGTACTGGGGTTGCTTCATCAGCTCACGCAAACGCTCACCCCGTGCCAGTTGGTTTTGGGTGGCCTTATCCAAGTCAGAAGCAAACTGTGAGAATGCAGCCAGTTCATCGAACTGCGCCAGTTCCAGCTTGAGGACGCCCGCCACTTTCTTAATGGCCTTGGTTTGGGCCGCCGAACCCACACGGGAAACGGAAATACCGACGTTAATCGCCGGACGAATTCCCGAGTTAAACAGGTCGGAAGTCAAGAAAATCTGACCATCGGTAATCGAAATCACGTTGGTCGGAATGTAGGCAGACACGTCACCGGCCTGGGTTTCAATAATCGGCAGCGCCGTCATGCTGCCACCGCCTAGTTGATCGTTGAGCTTCGCAGCCCGCTCCAGCAAACGCGAGTGCAAATAGAAGACGTCGCCCGGATAAGCTTCACGACCGGGCGGACGACGGAGAAGCAGCGACATTTGGCGGTAAGCCGCAGCCTGCTTGGACAGGTCATCGTAAACCACTAGTGTGGCCTTGCCCTTGTACATGAAATACTCCGCCATGGCCGCCCCAGTGTAGGGAGCCAAATATTGCAGGGTAGCGGAGTCGGATGCGTTGGCAGCAACCACGATGGTGTAGTCGAGAGCACCGCGCTCACGCAGTACATCCACAATCTGAGCCACGGAGGCAGCTTTTTGGCCGACCGCAACATAGACACAAACCACATCTTGGTCAGCTTGGTTGAGGATGGTGTCGATGGCGATCGCCGTCTTACCCGTTTGGCGGTCACCAATGATCAGCTCACGCTGGCCCCGACCAATGGGAATCATGGCATCGATCGCCGTAATCCCCGTTTGCATCGGTTCATACACCGAGCGACGGGCAATAATTCCCGGAGCCATGGATTCAATCAAGCGAAACTCACTCGTATTGACTTCGCCCTTGCCGTCAATCGGCTGACCCAGCGCGTTGATCACACGACCCAACATCGCTTCGCCCACCGGCACCTGGGCAATTTTGCCGGTCGCCTTAACAGAACTACCTTCTTGGATGCTGAGGCCTTCACCCATCAACACCGCACCAACGTTGTCCTCTTCAAGGTTCAGCGCAATGCCAATCGTGCCATCTTCAAATTCCAACAGCTCACCGGCCATGGCCTTGTCTAGGCCATAGATCCGAGCAATACCGTCCCCAACTTGCAGGACTGTCCCCACATTAGAGACTTTTACTTCGTCACTGTATTGCTCAATCTGCTGGCGAATAATGCTGCTGATTTCTTCTGGTCTGATACTCACCATGGGAATCGTTCTCGAAGACTAGAGGTTTACTGGAGGTTTACTGAGGAATCGTGGCTTTTAAAGAACTAGGGGGCAGGCCAACGCTACGCGCGACTCAAATCAACGGCAAGGCGACGGAGCTGACCGCGCAGGCTCGCATCTACCACCTGAGAACCCACTTTGATAACGACGCCGCCGATGAGCTCTGGATCAACGCGGGTTTCTAGCTCAACCGCTTCGACGTTCATCATGGCTTTGACGCGATTAACCACCGACTGCCGCTGCTCATCATTGAGCTCAACCGCCGATGTGACCTCTGCTAAGGCAATCTGCTTGAGCGTCCGCAACAGCTCGCGGTATCGCTTACAGATGCCAGACAGGAAAGGAATGCGCTGGCGATCGACAAGCAGCATCAGGAAGTTCATCACATAGCTGTGAACCTCATTGCCAAAGATCTGATTCAAAACCGCCTTTTTCTGAGCCCCTGCATGGATGGGACTTCCCAAAAAGGCAGATAGCTCCGGCGATGCTTCCAGCGTCGAAAGCACACCCGCCGCATCTTGACCAAACCGATCGGCTAAATCATGGGCTTGAGCCAGAGACATGAGCGCCTCTGCATAGGGCTCAACGACCTCAGCCATTGCCGCACTTCCTTTCATCCTTATCCTCCTAAAACCGCGATCGAGCGATCAATAAGCGTTTTCTGGGTCGCTTCATCAAGACGGCCTGAGAGCTCCGAACGAACCTTGTCCAGCGCTTGGTTGACCACCCGCTGACGCAGCTCAGCGATCACCCGCTCCTGCTCAGCACCCAAATCCGCAGCGGCTGAAGCTTTCATCCGCTCTACGTCTTTTTCGGCCTGGACTAAAATGGCCTGCCGTGAGGCCTTGGAGCGCTCCTGGGCCTCAGCCAAAATGCGTTCGGCTTCAGCCTTCGCATCTGCAACCTTCTGCTTCTGCTCCCCTAAAGCCATTTCAGCCTTAGACAGCCGAGCTTCCACATCCTTAATTTCACTTTCAATACCAGTCCTACGCTCAGCCAAATTGGCTTTCAAAACCTTTGACAAGGCGTAGTAAACCACACCAATCACAACCGCAAGGTTGATAATGTTGGTTTCTAAAAGATTGAAATTAAAAGCAATACCGCCCTCGCCATGGCTAGCTTCCGTCGCCAGCAATATCAACGTTCCCATGATGGTGTTCCCAAAACCTGCGCACATTCGATGATGGCTCAGCCTGCCGTACTCAGAAGCTTTTCAACAATCTGATTACTTAGCTGATCAACCTGTTGCTCTAACACAGCCATTGCAGACTGTTTTTGCTGATCGATCTCCTGTTGGGCAGCCTCACGCTGACGCTGGGCTTCCTGCTGGGCTTCGGCCAACTGCGATGCAGCCAGCTTTTGAGCTTCAGCCTGGGCCTCAGCGACAATGCTCTGGGCCTGCTTACGAGTCTCGGTTAACTCAGCCTCATATTCAGCTGCCATTTGCTTTGACCGGTCTAAACGCTCTTGGGCACCCAAACGAGTGGAGCGCACATACTCACTGCGGTCATCAAGGGTTTTACCCAAAGGCTGATAAAAGACTTTATCAAGCACGAAAACCAACAGCAAAAATTGGACCGCCATCAAAGGAAGCGTGGCATCAAAATCAAACATTTCAAGCCTCCTCGATTCAGGGTCTGATGGAGGCGTGCAGACAGAAATTAATAAGCTTTGCATCAATAACAATTGAGTTATTAGCAGCTTCAGTTACACTTCTGCGCACACCTCATTGCATTAAATAGGTAACCGATGCAAACAGCCTATGCGAAGGGGTTTGCAAACAGCAGTACCAGTGCAATTACCAGACCATAGATTGTCAGGGACTCCATGAATGCCAGAGTGAGGAGGAGAGTACCACGAATTTTACCTTCTGCTTCGGGCTGACGGGCAATCCCTTCAACAGCACTACCAGAAGCATTACCTTGGCCAATACCAGGACCGATTGCCGCCAAACCAATTGCCAAAGCAGCAGCAAGAACAGAAGCGGCGGAAACGATGGGATCCATGATTACTTTCCTTTCGATTGATATGGAACTAAACAGACATTACACAAGCGTGAATCCATCTAAAACTCACGCAGTTTGAAGCAAGACTCTAGTGGTCTTCTTCCCCATGGCCCTCTAGGGCTTCGTGGATGTAGGCACCGGCTAGGGTGGCAAACACAAGGGCCTGAATTGCACTGGTAAAGAGACCCAGCATCATCACAGGCACGGGCACAAAGAGAGGCACCAGCAAGACGAGAACCGCAACTACGAGTTCGTCTGCCAGAATGTTTCCGAATAAACGGAAGCTCAGGGAAAGAGGTTTGGTAAAGTCCTCAAGGATTGCGATGGGCAATAGGATTGGGGTCGGCTCAATATACTTAGAGAAGTATCCCAGTCCCCGCTTTTTGAACCCGGCATAAAAATAAGCCAGGGACGTCAGCAGCGCCAACGCAACGGTGGTATTGATGTCGCCTGTGGGAGCCGCCAATTCACCCTCGGGAAGCTCGATGACCTTCCAGGGGAGTAGAGCGCCAGACCAGTTCGAGACAAAGATAAACAAAAACAAGGTACCAATAAACGGGACCCAGGGGCGATATTCTTTCTCGCCCAGTTGGTTCTTTGCCAGATTCCGAATGAACTCCAAAACATACTCCATGAAGTTTTGGAGGCCACTGGGAACGAGTTGGCGATCGCGACTAGCCAACAACGAAGCAATCAGTAACAGCCCAATCACAAACCAAGAGGTTAAAAACACCTGGCCGTGAACTTTGAGGTTACCGATATTCCAGTAGAAGTGGTGACCGACCTCTAGCTCAGCTAGAGGCAAAAATCCAGAAAAAGTCAAGAGATTTGGCATCATCATAGTCGCATTTGCGCCGCGGCAATGAAGACATGAAATCGCAAACCGGAAAGCGAATTTGCGCGCAATCTAACGCAAAAGCGTGATTCGGAAGGTGTAGTAGAGGATGGCCAGTTTATAGGTCAAAAATCCGAGAAACACGGGCAACAACTGAAGTTGATCCCAGCGCGCCGCGATCACAATTAAGACCACAAAGAGTGCTAAATGAGATTTTCCCAGTTGTTGACCGGGACCTAGCTCTTCAACGCCCTTGGCAAGCCTCCTAAAATAGAGCATCCCGCCGACCGCCCCAAACAGGTAGCTCAGGGCAACATTGAGGTCGTAAAACCACCAAACGGAGCCAAATACAACCCCAGAAATCACAAGGGTTGCCAGCAAGAGTTCTTGCCGCAACTGATAGAAATCGTCCATGGCACTGCTAGATTCTGAAGAATCTGGTAAGTCAGACGCAAGATCTGCTTGCAAAGCCTCGGATTCATTCGCCGCAGCTGATGGCAGAGAATTCTCGGGGGAAGTCACAACTGCTCCAAAACCCTAGTCATGGACTAGGTAGATATGCATATTCAGGCCATGGGCAATGATATCACGCGAGGGTAACAATCCTTCATGAAAACTCAGCAGGGGAAAAGTCTGACGGGGGAACGGTTTTACCCCTAGTTTTACGGCAGTGGGGAATGCTCGCAGGGATGGCTAAGGAGCAAGGAAAATCATCCGTTGCATCCAGAGCGATCGCACCGCTGTCAAGCCCAATTTTGGGCCATCCGCATTTGACGCAGCCGTCGTTTGGGATTGGAGCAGAGCGCCGATGGACGTTTCCGGAGCGGCGTTGTCGATCGCCTCCAACAGTTCAAACTCGGATTCCGACAACTGGGCTGGGCGATAGTCCTGGTTGAGCAAACTAGGGCTGGGCCAACCATGCATGCAGGGATTGCGCCGAGCCTTGGCCTGGAGGAGTTCGTCGTCGTTCTGCCAGGTCGAGCGCTGGAGGGGTGATTTCGCCAGGAAAAATTCGTAGTGGGGCACGTTCGGATCGAGCAGTTCGATCAGGCGATAGCGTTCTCGCTCGGGCAGGGTTTGTGCCCGCTCCATCAGCGCCGGAGCCACACCAATCAGCCGTTCCAGGGACCAAAAATCTGGATTGGAAAAACCGACGAATTCTAAGCCCGAGGCATCAATGAGGTCAAAGAGCGTCTTGACATTGTAGTCAATTTCCTGGGGATGGACATACATATCGGCGAAGCATTCGTCCCGCTGATTTTCCATGGCCCAGCGTTCTTTCTCATATTTCACCAGGCGGTTATTGTCTGGCAGCGTCGCGAAAAGCTGGCGGCCAATCTGGACCCCATCGGTGTAGTCGCCCCGCTGGTCGCCTTGGAGGAGGGCGATCGCCTGCTGCATCAGTTGAATCTCCCAACGGCCCAACTCTCCGTAGACAAAAATATGGAGAAGGCCACCGGGAGCTAACTTGTGAGCCAAGGCCTGCATACCTCGCACCGGGTCCGGCAGGTGGTGCAGCACCCCCACACAATTAATCAGATCAAATTCACCGGGAATCTGATCGAGGTCATAGAGGCTGAGGGTATGGAAATGGACGCGATCGCCCCCAGATCGCTGCAATCGTTCGGTGGCCACGGCGATCGCCCCCGGACTCAAATCCACCGCCACCACTTCAGCTTCAGGATTGAGATGAACCAAATAATCAGTACCCACCCCCGTCCCACAGCCCGCGTCGAGAATGCGCACCGAATGGCGATCGGGCGATCGCCCCGCACAGAAGCTATAGGCCGCAGGCCAGTACCAGCGCCAGTTGTAGCCCGGCGGCGGCTCATCCAGCAGCGGATCAGGCGGGAAAGGATAGGCATTGTAAAGTTTCTCAACAGCCGCACTCACCGCAGCCGGACCTTGGGCCGCCGGAATTGTGGGTGCCGGTGAACGATTGACTTCCGTAGACGAATCAGAAAACCCAGACGGAGAGGGGACCATGGCAAAAAATCCTGGACTTGCGATTGTTCAATACATTTTTTAACAAAGGTCTTAGAGCATCCCGAAACGCTCTAATCTAAAGGCTGATACCTGGCTAACCCCAGGCAATCTCTTTCGTTGACAGACGGGTGAATCAAGCTGATCTGCCCCAAGCCAACCAAAGGATTGCTCCGGTGCCTCAAGTTTTTCGAAGCTTCCTCATAATTCCATAGGAAGCCCTCGGAGGCCGCAACAGGCATTTGGACAAGCATTTTGATGAGGGTTGACCGACGACATCTTAAAAGTCAAAGAAAGCATATTTAATAGGGAGCTTTTAAGAAGAATGAGTGTAAGCGCAAGTGGTGGGAGTTCCATCTCTCGCCCACAGCTATATCAAACGGTTCCCGTTTCCACCATCTCCCAGGCGGAACAGCAGGACCGATTTCTGGGGCGGGGAGAACTCAAAGACCTAGAAGCTTACTTTAGCTCTGGGGCAAAGCGACTCGCGATCGCAGAGGTCATCACCCAGAATTCGGAAGCCATTGTTTCCCGTGCAGCCAACCGGATTTTTACCGGAGGCTCACCTTTGGCTTACCTGGAACGTCCTCCGGCAGAGCCGGTCAAAGGCGGACTCACAGATGACCGCACACTGGGAACTGCAACCTACGTAGAAACCAAGAAAACCGGCGGGGGCGGACTTTTTAGCTCGCTGGGAGCCAGTGCGGGTCCCATTCCCTCCGGGTTTCGTGCGATCAACGTGTCTCGCTATGGTCCCCGCAACATGACCAAGTCCCTGCGGGACATGAGCTGGTTCCTGCGGTACACCACCTATGCGATCGTGGCCGGTGACCCCAATATTCTGGTGGTCAACGTTCGGGGACTGCGGGAAGTCATTGAAAATGCTTGCTCCACGGCAGCAACCATCGTGGCGCTTCAGGAAATGCGGGCAGGTTGTCTGAGCTATTTCCGCAACGATCAAGAAGCCCAAGAGCTGATTGCCCAGTACTTTGGCATTTTGATTGGCGAATTCAACGCCTCCAATCCTTCAACCCAGGTCCGTCGCGGCGACAGCACCACGGGCAAGCAGGGTTTGCAACTGCCCCAGAGCTATGCCAATGCGGCTTCTAAGCGTCAGAAATTCATTCTAAACTCGAATCTCTCGACCCTTGAGAAGAATGCAGCGATCAAAGCAGCCTATTGTCAGGTCTTCGAGCGCGACATTAAACGAGCTTACTCTCTCGATATTTCTGACCTCGAATCCAGGGTAAAAATTGGCGAAATCTCCATGAAGGAGTTCATTCGTCGTTTGGGCAAATCTCCGCTCTATCGCAAGCTGTTCAACGATTCCTTCGTTAACAGCCGGGTCGTTGAGCTGGCGTTTCGTCACTTCCTGGGTCGTGGTTTGAGCTCTCCCGAAGAATTTACTCAGTATTTTTCCATCGTCTCGGCCAAAGGTCTTAATGGCCTGGTCGATGCCCTTCTCGATTCCCAAGAGTACGACGACTACTTTGGCGAAGAGACGGTGCCCTACCTCCGGGGCCTCGGTTACGAAGCGCAGGAATGTCGCAACTGGGGTGCTCAGCAGGATCTGTTCCGCTATTGTGCACCGTTCCGCAAGGTGCCTCAATTTGTCACGCTCTTTGCAGACTACAGACAGCCCCTGCCCGATCAACACCCCTACGGTTCTGGCAACGATCCGCTGGAAATCCAGTTTGGGGCCATTTTCCCCAGCGATACCCGGAATCCCAAAACCCGGCCTGCACCCTTTAATAAAAACACTCGTCGTATTCTGACGAAGCCTTCCGTCAGCCCAGAGAAGAACGCCATTAAACTGACCCAAATTTCCACAGGCGGCTCATTTGGAGGGCCATCGGTATCCGGCGAATCTAACGCTACGCGCAGTATCAACTTCACGGAAAGCTCCACTAAAGGTGCGATCCGGGCAGCTTATCTGCAAGTCTTTGGTCGTCCTGTTTATGAAGGCCAAAACTTCAGCGTTGCAGAAATTAAGCTGGAAAATGGTGAGATTACGATGCGGGAATTTATCCGTATTTTGGCGAAGTCCGATACATTCCGCGACCTCTATTGGTCTGGTTTTTATATCGTTAAGGCTGTGGAATACATCCACCGTCGTCTCCTAGGCCGTCCCACCTACGGTCGTAGCGAAATCAATAGCTACTTCGATATCTGCGCCAAGAAGGGTTTCTATGCCCTCGTCGATGCCATCATCGACAGCAAGGAATACGACGAAGCTTTTGGGGAAGATACGATTCCCTATGAGCGCTACATCACGCCTACAGGGCTTGCACTCCGGAAGACGCCGACCTCTAGCATTAGAGGTCTCTAGGGACGACCATCGTCTGTCTCCCTGGCGATCGCCCCTTCCTCAACCATCCCCAAAACATCCCCAAAACATCCCCAAAACATCCCCCAGAACCAAACTCAGCAAGGTCAGGTGCTTCTGCCTTTCTGAGTAGACCTTCGGGGTTTGAATAGGGTGGGCTTCGTTGTCCGGTTGGGCTGGCTGGGCTCTCCATTGGGGGCGATCGACCAACCCTCTTCCTTTAAATTTCACTGCTGTCCAGCGGTGAGCGTTCCGCGCTACCTTCACCCCAAAAGCCTAATAAAAAAGCCACTAACAAAAGGGTTTTATCGCCCATCGTTTTGCTTTTTCACAGAGATTCGAGCAAGAATGAGATGCGATATTACAAACTGTTACGCGGGTTCTAAAAGGGCAATCCAAATGAAGCACAATAAAATCCCGAAGGTAGCTGGGTCTAGTCCCTTAAGGGCGAAAGCCTTTTTGAACGGCCCATTCGGGTTTGAGCTCTGGAAGGGGCAGCGACATTTAAGGGATTTTGTTTGCAATTTTTTGCATATATAGGTTTGAACCGTGTCTAAGTCTGGCTCAGAAGTCTGGTAAGGTCGAATTTGGCGCTGTCGTTGTTTGCCGATAAGGTCCAACGAAAGCCTCATGCGATCGCTAGCGCTAAGCCCAGCCTAGACCCATTCTCATAAAACTGCTTGGAGGAATCCGTTAATGAGTATCGTCTCAAAATCCATCGTGAATGCTGACGCTGAGGCTCGCTATCTCAGCCCTGGTGAGCTAGATCGGATTAAGTCTTTCGTAACCGACGGCGATCGTCGCCTGCGCATCGCAGAAACCCTAACCGGCTCCCGTGAGCGCATCGTCAAGGAAGCTGGCACCCAGTTGTTCCAAAAGCGTCCTGATCTCGTTTCTCCCGGTGGCAACGCCTATGGTGAAGAAATGCTCGCGTCTTGCCTACGCGACATGGACTATTACCTGCGCTTGGTCACCTACGGCATCGTTTCTGGCGACGCCACCCCCATCGAAGAAATTGGTCTAGTCGGTGCACGGGAAATGTACAAATCCCTGGGTACCCCGATTGACGGCGTAATCGAAGCAGTCCGCGCGATGAAGGCAGTCAGCACCGGTCTTCTTTCGGGCGCTGATGCGGATGAAGCAGGTTCTTACTTTGACTACGTCATCGCTGGCATGTCGTAGGCCTAGATAATCATCTTTTCTTTAGTCCCTTCAACTTCGAAATTTTTTAAGGAACACAACGATGCAAGACGCTATTACCTCCGTCATTAATGCTTCCGATGTTCAGGGTCAGTACCTGGACGCTAGCTCCATGGGCAAGCTGAAGGCTTACTTTCAGACCGGTGAGCTGCGCGTTCGTGCTGCAACCTCCATCAGCGCCAATGCTGCAACCATCGTCAAGGAAGCTGTAGCAAAGTCACTGCTGTACTCTGACATCACCCGCCCCGGTGGAAACATGTACACCACCCGTCGCTATGCTGCTTGCATCCGCGACCTCGATTACTACCTCCGCTACGCCACCTACGCCATGCTGGCTGGTGACACCTCGATCCTCGACGAGCGCGTCCTCAACGGTTTGAAAGAAACCTACAACTCCCTAGGCGTTCCCGTGGGTGCAACGGTTCAAACCATCCAAGCCATGAAAGAAGTCACCGCTAGCCTGGTGGGTCCTGACGCTGGCCGCGAAATGGGTGTGTATTTCGACTACATCTGCTCTGGTTTGAACTAGGTCATAACCTGGGCTGGATCTTAAAGGGATAAAACCCTGGGATTTAGTGCTAGGCCCAGGCAGTGCGAACGCTAAGTTTTCACGGCCTGGGCCTTTGGTTTAGGACAGTTTGGATTTGAACCGCTGGAGACCTACGGGTTTCCCATTCTGTTTTTAAGTTTTCATTGGGAGAACGGTTGCGATGCGGATGTTTAAAATTACCGCCTGTGTGCCGAGCCCGGATAAGGTTCGCACCCAGCGTGAGCTGCAAAATACCTACTTCACCAAGCTTGTTGCCTACGACAACTGGTTCAAAGAGCAACAACGGATCCAAAAGCTGGGTGGCAAGATTATTAAGGTTGAACTGGCAACGGGCAAAGCTGGAACCAATACCGGTATTGCCTAAGCCTCAAGAAGGCTGCTGAATTTTTAGACACCGAGTGTTGGTTTGACATTCGGTGTCTTTTTAGCTTGTCGTCTTTTGGGTCGGTGTCTTTTGGGTCGGTGTCTTTTGGGTAAGGCAAGGGGGATGCTGCCCCCAGAAGAATTTTGAGGTCGTCCATCTTTCGTCAGGGTCAAAGGGTTCGCTACACTGGGCAGCACGAAACAGACTGGATAGGGTCTTGTTCGTTCTGGTCCTGTTTATTGGTCTTGTTGACGTTGAGGACATACGCCCGCCGTGCAACTGCGCTATATTTTCCCCTGGTTTGATTCCTCTGCGGCCCAGTGGTCCATGGACGCCCGCGTTCTCCGCTGGATGACCCTGCTGTGGCTTTTGGTGGGACTGGTTGTCATGTGTTCTGCCTCCTATGCAACGGCGGTGTCGGACAATGGCGATGGATTCTACTATCTCAAACGCCAATTTGCCTGGGCTTGGTTAGGCCTGAGCCTCTTCAATTTGGTGATTCATACTCCCATTCGCTACATTCTGGGGATGGCGCACTGGTTTTTGCTAGTGTGTCTAGGGTTAATTTTTCTGACGCTTGTACCAGGATTGGGAACCACGGTGAATGGTGCAACCCGGTGGCTGGTGCTCGGCCCGGTACCGATGCAGCCTTCGGAGCTCATCAAACCTTTTCTGGTCTTACAAGGCGCAAGGATTTTTAGTCAGTGGGACCGACTGCCGTGGAACGTTCGCTGGCGTTGGCTCGGGATTTTTGGTGTGGTGCTGGCAGCGATTCTACTGCAGCCGAACCTCAGTACGGCTGCACTTTGCGGTATGTTGCTGTGGCTGATTGCGCTGTCGGCAGGGCTGCCCTACAAACATTTAGGGATTACGGTAGTGGCAGGGTTAACGCTGGCGACCATTAGCGTCAGTCGGAACGAGTACCAGCTCAAACGGATTTTGTCGTTTATGAATCCTTGGGCCGATGCCCAAGGCGATGGCTATCAGTTGGTCCAAAGTCTTTTGGCGATCGGCTCAGGAGGATGGACCGGAACGGGCTTTGGCATGTCGCAGCAAAAGCTGTTCTATCTACCGATTCAATACACGGATTTTATTTTTTCGGTTTTTGCTGAGGAATTTGGCTTGATTGGCTGCGTTGCCATTTTGTTAATGCTGGTGGCCTATGCCACGCTGGGGCTGCGCGTGGCGCTTAAGGCGAACCGGAATGTTCATCAACTGGTGGCGATCGGCGCGATTATTTTGCTGATTGGCCAGTCGATTTTGAATGTGGCGGTGGCGACGGGGTCGATGCCCACCACGGGATTACCATTTCCATTATTTAGTTATGGCGGAAATTCAGTCTTGGCGAGCTTGATGGCAGCGGGGCTGTTGATTCGGGTGGCGCGGGAGAGTAGCGATCGCAACGTCATTGATCCCAGCAAGCGCCCAGGCCGTAAGTTTGGCGATCCGCTCCGGCGTCAAGAGAAAGTTTTAAGATAGATTACCGGGATCTGGCTAACTGTCTGAAAACAACGCCCAGTCCCGGTGAAATTTCTCTCTGCAAGTCTCTCTGCAAGCGTTGCCAGTGCTGGAAACCTTTCAACTTGAGCTTTATCACCTTGAAGACTGGGTCAACCACCAGGTTTTGGCCCAGTTAGATCATCTCTCCCCCTGGAGCATGGGCATCCTGCTGGGGGCGGGACTGCTAACCAGCTTGACCCCCTGCATGCTGTCGATGCTGCCGATTACGCTGGGCTATATCGGGGGATATAGCGATGGCTCGCGATCGCGCGCAGTTTTCCAGTCTTTGTTTTTTGCTGCGGGCTTGGCTACGACGCTGACGCTCCTAGGCATTGGGGCGGCGTTGCTGGGCCGCGTCTATGGCCAAATTGGCCTAGGGTTGCCTCTGGTGGTGAGCGCGATCGCCATCCTCATGGGGCTCAATCTCCTCGAAGTTTTACCCCTGCGTCTCCCTGGTCTGGGGAATTTAGAAATTCCTGCGGGCTGGCCCATGGGCATACGTTCCTACGCTCTAGGCGTCACCTTTGGCTTGATTGCCTCACCCTGTAGCACCCCGGTCTTAGCAACGCTGCTGGCCTGGATCGCCAGTGCGGGTCAGCCCCTGCTAGGAGGCGTGTTGTTGCTGTGTTATGCCCTGGGTTACGTGCTGCCCATTGTTTTAGCCGGTAGTTTCATCGGCAGTCTCAAGCGCCTGCTAACGCTGCGACAATGGTCCGGTTGGATTAATCCGGTGAGTGGCGTGTTGTTGATTGGTTTTGGCGTTTTTTCGCTGCTGACGCGGCTGGTTCCGGCGGTTTAATCAGCGCTTTCATCACAGGTACCCATGACTTCTAATCTTCCAACTCCTAATCCCCCCAACCAGAATCCCCCTATCCCTGGGATTACCCCCCCCAGCAAACCCTTCTCATTCAAGGTCCTCAAACGAGATGTTTTAGGACTCCTGTCCAATTTGAAGCTGGCGATCGCCCTCCTCCTCACCATCGCCAGCCTCAGCATCCTCGGCACCGTGATCGAACAGGGCCAAGGTCTCGCTTTTTATCAAGCCAACTACCCAGAGAGCCCGGCGCTATTTGGCTTTTTGAGCTGGAAAGTGATTTTGACCATTGGTCTGGACCACGTCTATCGCACCCCTTGGTTTTATGCGCTGCTGATTCTCTTTGGCAGCAGCCTCACCGCCTGCACCTTCACCCACCAAATTCCGGCCCTCCAAGTCGCCCAAAACTGGAAATATTACCGCAAACCGCGCCAGTTCCAAAAGCTAGCCCTCAGCACCGATTTGACGAGCGATGTCTTTGAACAACTGCCAACGCTCCTGCAAAACCGTCGTTACCAGCTCTACCAAGAAGGAGATGTGCTCTATGCCCGTCGCGGCCTTTTGGGACGGATTGGTCCAATCATCGTCCATGTCAGCATGCTGATCATCTTAGCTGGGGCCATCTGGGGCTCCCTTAGCGGTTTCTTTGCCCAGGAAATGATTCCCAGCGGTCAGGCGTTCAAGGTCACAAACCTGTTTGACCGAGGCCCCCTCGCCGAAGCCCAAATTCCCAAGGATTGGGGTGTTAAGGTCAATCGCTTTTGGATCGACTACAGCCCCGATGGCCGCATTGATCAGTTTTACTCGGATCTGTCGGTGATTGACGACGAGGGCCACGAACTCGATCGCCAAACCATCCATGTCAACCAACCCCTGCGACACAAGGGCGTGACATTCTATCAGGCGGATTGGGCGATCGCCGGCGTCAAAGTCCAACTCAACAACAGTCCCATTCTGCAATTTCCCATGGCGGAGCTCAACACCGAGGGACAAGGCCGTCTTTGGGGAACCTGGGTCCCCCTCAAACCGGACCTAAGCGAAGGCGTTTCGCTGATCGCCAAGGATTTGCAGGGCACTGTCTTGATCTATGGCAACGATGGCAAACTCATCGGCACCGTGCGCCAGGGCATGGCTACAGAAATCCCCACGGGCAACCAACCGGGTGACAAACCCCTACGGCTCAGCCTCAAGGAAGTCGTCGGCAGCACGGGACTCCAGATCAAAGCCGATCCAGGAATTCCCCTGGTCTATCTGGGTTTTGGTCTGTTAATGGTCAGCACGCTGATGAGCTATCTCTCCCATTCCCAGGTGTGGGCGTTGCGGGAGGGCGATCGCTGCTACATCGGTGGACGCACCAACCGCGCCCAGGTCAGCTTTGAACGGGAACTGCTGGAAATCCTCGACCAAGCCAAACCATCCTAGGGGATTATTTTTTGTGGGTGACGGTGATGATCGTGTGGACATTCCCACGCGGCGAAAAATCCCCCTTCACGGTAATTTCCAGGGGATCGCAGGCTTCTACCAAATCATCCAGGATTTGGTTAATCACCTCCTCGTGGGAAATGTAGCGATCGCGAAAGCTATTGATATAAAGCTTTAGCGCCTTAAGCTCCACCACCCGCTGGTCCGGTACATAGGTCAGGGCGATCGTCGCAAAATCCGGGTAACCCGAAAACGGACATTTGCAGGTAAACTCGGGCAACGCAATCTCAATATCAAACCGTCTGCCGGGACGGGGATTGGGAAACGTAATCAGCTTGCCTTCTCGGATCTCGCGTTCGCCGTACTTGATTTCCGGCCCATTCGCAATCCCTGATTTAGACTCAATAACTTCCCGCGTAGAAACCGATGAAACTTCCATGGAGTTGACTGTTAAGGTACCACTGACATCTGGGTCAAATCGATCACCAGTTTATCGAAAAAAACGTCGACTGTAATAGTTCGAGATACGTAAATCTGTTGCCCTGAATTCTGTATCAATTTTTTCTTTTGTTCAATTCAGGCCCATTCAAACAGTCTCTAGAGGGCTTTGATCAGGGTCATTTTTCCTTGAATTGATAAAGGTTTCAGATTTTTTGAGGGAAAGGGTGTCAGATTGGAGAATTTGCATTATTCTTGGGCTGGAATTCGACCATCCTGCTCTTTTCCACTAAACGGCTGAGGCGAATGAACTTTGATTTGAATGCTAAGCGTAAGGCCAATCATGGCCAAGCGCCTTCGACTGCGGGATATGCTTCTACCCCTTCTGTTCCCATCTCGGTGTATCGAGAGCTGGCTGCGGAGCTCCAGGCCACTCAAACCCTGCTGGATTCGGCCCATTCGCAGAATCAATATCTGCATAAGGCCAACCGACGGATGCAGGTTGAGCTCGACCAAATTACGGAGTCGGCCCATAAACTGCAACAAATTGCGGGCAAGGTGGCAGGTCTAAACAGCCCGCCCCAGGATGCCGCTGCGGCTCCATCTCCCGCCCAGCCCCTATCCAAGGAAGCCCCCGCCGTTCGTCGCCCGCCCCAATCGCAATCGGCCCGTCCACCGATGCCCCAGGGGCGCAAAGCCGCTGTGGAGTCGCTCAATCAACTGTTACGCGATCGCCCAGCCCGCCCTCGCCCCCTGCTATCGACCGGGCAATCGGGCGAGATCAGCACCTGGTGGCTGATGGCAATGATTATCTTCATTGTGGTCACGGCCTTTGGCACCGGCTTTATTCTGGTGCGTCCTTTCCTCAATCCGTCGAGTTCCACCCCGGTCCAGCCTGGACCTGAGCCCAATCCCACGTTTGAGCCGAATCCGGGGGGGAGTTCCACGTTATCCAATCCCACCCCTGCTCGGTCGTCGGGCAGCCGTGAGGAGGGCGACGGGGATGTTGAGCGATAGCCAGTCACGCTCCCCCGGTTTTAGGTGAAAACGGTCGTAATGTTTATTACAAATTCTCGCGCGATCGCCCGATTGCCAAAAGGGAGTTTTACACTGAGTGGGGTTCTATTTCGGCTGATAGAGACGCTAATCTCGATTTTGTTCAATGGAATTCTGCAAAGTGTATCTTCTCGTACATCAAACCCCCTTTTAACTCCGCTTACTGTTAAGAAACGAAATCGCGACGCATTTAAGGAGTCAGACTCTTGAAGAAGGTTGAAGCTATTATTCGTCCCTTTAAATTGGACGAAGTGAAAATCGCCCTGGTGAATGCTGGCATCGTAGGGATGACGGTTTCTGAGGTCCGAGGGTTTGGTCGCCAAAAGGGCCAAACCGAACGCTATCGGGGCTCTGAATATACGGTTGAATTCCTGCAAAAGTTGAAGCTTGAAATCATCATCGAAGATGACCAAGTGGATATGGTGGTAGACCGTATCGTCTCGGCGGCCCGCACGGGTGAAATTGGTGACGGCAAGATCTTTATTTCGCCAGTGGACCAGATCGTACGGATTCGGACGGGTGAGAAAAACCTAGAGGCCATCTAAGCTTGAAGCCCTAAACCTGCTCTCATTTCATCAACTTCTGTAGGGACATGGCATTGCCATGTCCCTACGGTTTTAATGCCATGTTCCTAGGGTTTTGATGCCATGTCCCTCCTTGGGTTTTAGACACAGATGGGGGATTCGAGGCGATCGCCCGTCAAGCTAAAGGGTCGCACCTGGGTAATCTTCACCGGCACGATCTGTCCCTTGAGTCGCTCAAAGTCGCCACTAAAAAACGTCAGTCGGTTGGTGCGGGTGCGGCCCATGACTTGGTTTGGAGCTTTGGGATTGATGCCCTCGACGAGAATTTCTTCAATGCGGTTTTGGTAGCGCTGCGATCGCTCTGCCGCTTTCGTTCCCACCAAATGATTGAGCCGTTGGAGGCGATCAACTTTGATTTCTTCCGCAAGCTGCTTCTCCCAGGTCGCCGCAGGGGTTCCAGGCCGAGGAGAATAAGCAGCAGTGTTGAGCTGATCAAAGCCAATGTCGGCGACGAGCTGGAGCGTATCCTGGAACTGTGCTTCGGTTTCACCAGGAAAAGCCACGATGGCATCGGCGCTAATGGCAGCATCGGGCAGAACTTGGCGAATTTTGTCGATGATGCGGCGATATTTCTCTTGGGTGTAGCCCCGCGCCATGGCCTTGAGGATCTCGTTATTGCCCGACTGGAAGGGAATATGAAAGTGCTCGCAGACCTTGGGCAATTCGGCACAGGCCCGAATCAACCGCTCGGTGAAGTAGCGGGGATGGCTGGTGGCAAAGCGAATCCGCTCAATGCCGGGGACATCGTGGACAAAATAGAGCAAATCCGTCAGGTTATTTTGGTGACGGCCTTCGGCGGTGGTACCGGGCAGGTCCCGGCCATAGGCGTCGATGTTTTGGCCCAAGAGCGTCACTTCTTTAATCCCCTGGCGACCCAGATCTTCCATCTCCGCCCGAATCGCTTCCGGAGCGCGGGACTGCTCGATACCGCGCACACCAGGGACAACACAGTAGGTACAGCGCTCGTTGCAGCCGTAGATCACATTCACCCAAGCGGTGATCTCGCTGTCGCGACGAGGTTTGGTGATGTCTTCAAGGATATGGACGGGTTCCGTGGCGACGACCTGGTTGCCCTGAAAGACATCTTCGAGCAAATCTTGCAGCCGATTGGCATGCTGGGGTCCCATAACTAAATCCAGCTCGGGCACCCGACGCAGCAGGGCTTCCCCTTCCTGCTGGGCGACGCATCCCGCGACCACAAGGGTGAGGTTGGGGTCGTGCTGTTTGCGTTTGGCCTGTCGCCCCAGGTAGGAATACACCTTTTGCTCGGCGTTGTCGCGAATGGTGCAGGTGTTGTAAAGGATCAGATCGGCTTGAAACGGGTCTTCTTCCCAAGTCATACCCATGGCATCGAGAATACCGGCCATGCGTTCGGAGTCGGCTTTATTCATCTGGCAGCCGAAGGTGGTGATGTGGTAGCGACGGGGAGAGGGAAGCATGGGCGAAGAGGGCATGGGCGATCGCGCATCCAAAAACTAGCAAACTCCATCCTAGCTCAGGAGTCCCGCTCTAGAAAATGTCAGTTATGATGCCGGATAGAGTGACAGGAAGCGCAAAGAACGCGGACTTGTTAGTGCTGATCGGTTCGAATCGCGTTTATCCGACTTTGCATATGGCGATCGCCGCCTTTCAGTCCCGTCATGCAGGCAAGAGGAATGAGGCTTAAATTTGCGGTGGTCATGCTGTCTCGGGTGTGGTCGGTTCAACGGTAACTTCTGAAAAGTCGATCCCGCGATAGGCTTGCTCAATGGGGAAACTCAAATTTACGGATTGCAATTCCACTACGTCTCCAGCCCGATAATTGATGATCTCCCATCGCCCGTTTTCGTTTTTACGATAAAGATCGATCGCGATTTCCTGCGAACTGACCAATACATAATCTTGTAATTGCGGATTCTGACGATAGCGAAAAAACTTGTTGCCACGGTCATAGGCTTCTGTACTGTCGGACAACACTTCAACGATTAAGCAAGGATAGGTAATGTACTGCGCTGAGGTTTTATCTCTGCGATCGCAGCTCACACTAGCATCGGGGTAGGTGTAATCATGACTGCCCACAAGGTTGACTCGACAATCAGAGTTAAATACCCGACAACTGCCATTGGATAAGTGATTATCCAGTAAAGCCGCTACCTTCAGACTAATCCGGCTATGATTTTGGGTGCCCCCGCTCATAGCGTAGACTTGGCCATTGATATACTCGTGACGACATAGCTGTTCCTCTTCCCACGCAAAATACTCAACGGGGGTTAACTGGGGTGACTGACTCGGAACTGCAAACATGGTTCTATTCTCCAAGAACGAGAATTTTCACGGGCAGGCTTATTGATATTTTTAGGGTGAGACGGTAGCGCGAGCAGACGATGTGATCACAGTTGCAAGAGCAAATGAAGGAACAAAAATTCTCAAGTGATATCTCAGAAAAAATAACGCTGCTGCGGTACGAGCAGCAGCGTTGGCCTCTCCATCAGACGTTTGGCTTAGCGGATAGCTGACGAGGCTTAGCCAAAAACCGTAGCCAAGGCTCGCTCCGTTGCGGCGAGCGCTTCGTCGATTTCTTCCGCTGAGACAATCAGCGGCGGCACATAGCGAACCGCACGGGCACCGGCAGGCACGAGGAGCAAGCCTTCGCCCATGGCCGCTTTCACAACCTCAATTGGCGCTTTGGGCTCTTCGTCCTTGAGAATCAAACCGTTAATCAGACCCCAGCCCCTGGCTCCGGCGAGATGCTCGGGGTATTGCTGGGCGATCGCCCCCAATCCCGCCCGCAACTGCTCACCCCGCGCCTGGACATTGGCCAAAATGCCTTCCCGCTCAATAAACTGCGTAATCGTCAGACCAATCCGACAAACAAAAGGATTCCCCCCAAACGTACTGGCATGGTCCCCCGGCTCAAACACCGCACAGAATGCTTTGCTCAGCAAAGCCCCAATGGGAAAACCGCCACCTAATCCCTTCGCCAACGTAAAGGCATCCGGCTCGATCCCCAAATGCTCATAGCCCCACATCCTGCCGGAACGGCCCATCCCCACCTGGACTTCATCGAGAATCAGCAAAATGCCCAGTTGATCACAGAGCTGACGCACCCGCTGGAAGTACGCGACGTCGCCAGGATTGACGCCACCTTCGCCCTGGAGGGGTTCGAGCAAAATCGCTGCGACGCGGGGACCCTTGGCATTGAGCTGGGCGATCGCCCCTTCCATCGCCTCAATGTCGTTATAGGTCACATAATGAAACCCCTGAACCATCGGGGCAAAGCCCTTGTGATACTTAGGCTGTCCCGTCGCAGTCACCGTCGCCAGCGTTCGTCCATGAAAACTGGCTTGCGCCGTAATAATCACGGGTTCGTCAATCCCCAGCTTGGTGTGGGCGTATTTACGGGCCAGCTTGATGGCACTTTCGTTGGCCTCTGCACCGGAGTTACAGAAAAAGACGCGATCGGCACAGGAATGGGTGGTTAGCCACTGCGCTAGCTCGCCCTGAACGGGGATGTAATAAAGATTCGAAACATGCTGTAACTTTTGCACCTGATCCGTTACCGCTTCAACAATCGCCGGATGGGAATGGCCTAGGGTACAGGTGGCAATCCCCGCAACAAAATCCAGATACTCTCGACCCTCCGTATCCCAAACCCGACAGCCCCGACCTCGTTCCAGGGCAATCGGGAAGCGTCCATAGGTTCGCATGACACTTTGGTCAAAGGCTTCGGCGCTAAAGGCCGGGGCAGTTACATCAAGGACGCTGGATTGCTGGACGAGGGTATCTGGACTCACAGTGGTTTCCTCAAAAGAGAACAAGCAGAGAAAAAACTTTAAGAATTAGTATTTCCCGAATTCCTGGGAGATTAGCAATCATTCTAAAGTTTTTTTAAGCACTGTGGGGACCCCTTGGCAATTCCGCGAGCATTGAGGCTGGGTATTCCGTGAGTATAAATACCATAATAAAGACAATAAAAACCCCAGCAAGCCGAAGGATTGTGGGGCTGAAGACGCAGTTAGGAGGTATCTTATGGTTCAAATTTAACGGATCCTTTGCAGATCAACAGATCTCTTAATGAGTTCTTAAGTTTCTCGCTTTAAAGTTGTTTTTTCTTTAAGTTTCTTGCAGACTCAACGCAATTCATCCGTCGAAACACAGCCCAGTTAAGGTTACAAATGTAAGAAACGGGAATTTTGTCTTTATGCCTCGACCTCAAGCCTTGCCGCCAAATTTGATCATTCAACTGGGTCGCTGGGGTTGGGAAACCGTTTGGCGGGTGATGATGTCCCAAATGGCCCCGCGTAGCAAAGACGGCAGCTATGTGCGTCCAGAAAGTGCCTTTCGGCAGATCGTCAGTGCAGATGCTCAGGCAACCTATCCGGCAGAGAACCAACGCTATCGCTTGTTTGTGGGGATGAGCTGTCCCTGGGCCCACCGCACGCTCGTGGTTCGGGCGCTCAAGGGGCTAGAAACGGTGATTCCGGTGACCGTGGTGTCGCCGTCTCCGGAGGCTGGCGGTTGGATTTTTGAGCAGCCCTTTCAGCCGACTGCAGCCCAGTCCTGTTTGTCGTTGGCGCAGTTCTATGCCCAGGCGCAGCCCGGTTATCGAGGACGCAATACGGTGCCGGTGCTCTGGGATAGCCAGACAAATACCATTGTTAACAACGAAAGTTCAGAGATTATTGTCATCCTCAATGGAGCTTTTGATACCTGGGCCAAGCATCCGGAACTGGATTTATACCCCGAGGAGTTGCGCGATTCCATCGAAACCTGGAATGGCAAAATCTACTCCGCCATCAATAATGGTGTCTATCGCTGCGGCTTTGCCCAAACCCAAGTGGCCTATGATCTCGTGGTCAATGAACTCTTTAGTACCCTGGACGAAATCGAGACCGTGTTGGCGCAGCAACTTTATCTTTGTGGCGATCGCCTCACCCTCGCCGATGTGCGGTTATTTACAACGCTGATTCGGTTTGATGTGGCCTATCACGGGATTTTTAAGTGCGATCGCAAACGCATTATCGATTATCCTCATCTGAGTGGTTATTTGCGGGAGATTTATCAGCTTCCAGGCGTAGCTGAAACCTGCGATTTGGACGCCGTTAAACGGGATTATTACGGCAATCTCTTTCCCCTCAATCCTGGCGGCATTATTCCAACCGGACCCGATTTGAGCTATTTGAGCCAGGATCCCGGTCGATCGCACCAGGGAACCCCCGCTTAAAACGCTCAATTGCCCATCAATTGCCCAGGAAAATGGCACAATAGGATCGTAATAGTACAAGTGTTGTTAGAACCCCACTGCCGGATGCCGTTGCATCCTCCTCCCTTTCCAATCGCTATGGCTACTGCTCCAGCCCATTTGCTGCTGATTCTGGATACCGAAACCACGGGCATCGACGAGGGCAAAGACGAGGTCCTTGAAGTTGCTGCGATTTTATATTCCCTGGAGCATCACTGCACGCTGCAGCAAATCAGCACGCTATTGCCCACGGATCGGGAGCAGAATCCAGCGGAAGCGATTAATCAAATTCCGATCGCGGCAGCCAATGCGACGCCGCCGGAGCTTGCCGAATATCTCTGTCAAACGATTAATTATTGGGGACAAATCGCCGAATATATCGTTGCCCACAATGCCGAATTTGATCGCAAATGGTTTAAAAATCACCCCATTTTCCATCGCTTGTACGATCGCCCCTGGCTCTGTTCCTGCCACGACATCACCTGGCCCAAACAGCACAAATCCGGCCAGAAACTGATTGAGCTGGCCTTGGCCCATGGGGTAGGGGTGAGCAGTGCCCACCGCGCCCTCACGGACTGCCAGCTTTTGGCAGCATTATTTGATCGGATGGAGAATTTGCCAGAATTAATTTCCCAGGCGACCCGTCCGAAGCTGTGGGTCAAGGCGGAGGTGTCCTATGGCGATCGCCAATTGGCCAAGGATGCCGGGTTCCGCTGGGACGGCAGCAGCAAACAGTGGATTGGCAAACTCAGCGAGTCAGAATTGGCGGCTTTGCCTTTTCCCTACAGAATTCTCGATGCTGGGGAGCCAAGTCCAGAACCAAGCCCAAAACCGAGCCCAAAACCGAGCCCAGCTCAGACCCAACCCCAAAAAACACAAACCCTTGTTCAAACCCAGACAATATCCGTTCAACCCTCCGAAAAGCGAACCCCTTTGCCTGTAGATCATCAGCGGGATAGGAGATTCAGCCCAGCCCAGCCCGTGGCCACCGCACCAGCGGCTCACCCCGCCGAAGATGACGTAGTTCCCTTTTGACCCCGTTATGGGTGCACGTTATTTTGGACTGGTTTTGGACCAACGGCCTTAAAGTTCCCTAAAGTGCTCCGTAAATCTCCAAAATCGCCAAAGAACATAACAGTTTGATAACTTTCGGATGCTGGCTTTGGAACTCTCCTATACCATGGGATCAACTCAAAAAAATTAAAAAAAACTTATGTCCTTGGCCCTCGTCAACTCGGTTGCTCCTCGCCTCAACAACCCCGTTATCCATTCCTTGCCGAACGGCCTCCAGATTATTGCAGAGCAAATGCCCGTTGAAGTTATGGCCCTAGATATTTGGGCGAGGGTAGGCTCTGCAATTGAGCCAGAGCCAATCAACGGCATGGCCCATTTTCTTGAGCACATGGTCTTTAAGGGGACGGATCGACTGCGGGCGGGAGAATTTGAGCGCCGGGTCGAAGAACGAGGCGCAGTGATGAACGCCTCTACCAGTCAGGATTACACGCATTTTTATATCACAACCGCTCCCCAGGATTTTGCCACGTTGGCTCCGCTACAGCTTGATCTAGTGTTTAACCCAGCGATTCCGGACAGCGAATTTGAATCGGAGCGACAGGTGGTTTTAGAAGAGATTCGTCGATCGGAAGACAGTCCCCAACGGCGCACCTATTCCCGCATGATTGAGAGTACGTTTGAACGGTTGCCCTATCGTCGCTCCGTGCTGGGGCCGCAGTCCGTTATCGAGCAGGTAACCCCTGACCAAATGCGATCGTTTTATCAGAACTGGTATACCCCGCAAAATTTGACGATTGTGGCAGTGGGCAATTTGCCCGTGGAAGCGATTATCGAAACAGTTATAGAAAATATTCCTCAAGGTTTGAGCGATCGCCGCTCCCATCCCCAAACGCCCCTTGCCCACGCCATTCCTGAACCCAAATTCACCCAAATCCATCGTCACGAATTTGTCGATCCAACGTTGCAGCAGGCCCGTTTACTCATGACTTGGCGGGTGCCCGGTCTTCAACATCTGGACGATACCTATCCGCTGGATATCCTGTCTTCGATTTTGTCCCACGGGCGCACCTCTCGACTGGTGCAGGATCTGCGGGAGACGCGATCGCTCGTCACCAGTATCTCCGCTGGCAACACCGACTATTGGACCCAGGGCATTTTTACGATCTCGGCGCGATTGCCTGAAGAAAATCTAGCGGCAGCGGAAGCGGCGATTTTGGAGCATATTCGTGCTTTGCAAACTACGCCTGTGCGCGAGGCTGAGCTAGAGCGGGTCCGGACGCAGGTGGCCAATCGGTTTGTCTTTGGCAATGAACGCCCGAGCGATCGCACGGGGCTCTATGGGTTCTACCAAACCTTGGTGGGCGACCTAGAACCAGCGTTTCATTATCCTCAAATTATTCGCAAGATCACAGCGGAAACCGTCCAGGCTGCGGTTCAGGAGTATTTGTCTCCGGAAGCTTGTTGTATTGTCACAATTCGTCCAGAGTAAGATGAAAGTTTCTTCCTCGGGCATCCTGCTCGCCCACCAAACTCAAATCAGCGGCACCGTCGGCGGCACCCATCACTTTGAACCCAATGATACTCCCCGTGCGGGCGAACCCAACTTGGCTTGGTTTGCCCTCACCCAAGCGGGGGGTGAAACGATTCCCTTAGGGGATTGCGACTGTGAATTAGCGGTCTACCCAGGCATTGATCCCTCTCCCAATGCTACCCCGATTGCCACGCCAGCACTTAAAGCCATTTCCGCTGAAGGACTACAAAACATTCCCGCCGCTGAGATTTTATTTCCTAAGGTTGGAGCCTATGAGCTAGTCTTGCGCGGACGCCCCCAGGGGACAGCGACGTTTGAGCCTTTTGAGCTACAGTTTTCTGTGACCGTTGCAGCGGGTAAAGTGACGGATACGGTGACAGATAAAAAAGTGGTAGATAAAGATGTAGCGTCAACTTCAGCGCCAACTACCTCATTGCCAACCACCTCAGCGCCAACCCCTTCAAACCCTTCAACCACAAATTCCTTTCCCCCTCGAATCGGCATTGTGAGTGGGGTAGGACTAGCCGCCCTTGTAGCACTGGGACTGGTGCTGTGGAAAACGCTGCAAAGGTCTGTCTAGGGTTGGGTTGGAATCAACGATAAACTATGTTGTACCACCGACTGTAACTGACTCAGACTCTCCCAGTCTGGCGTAAGTGCCGGTAAAGCTTGGACCATAGCGCGAAGCTGAAAAAGTTGCTGCTGCAAGCATTCTGCGGTGGCGATCGCCTCCCGTTCCAACGCTTCCAATCGCTGCTGCTCATGGGCAATCAATTGGCTCCCCCGCAAAATCTCAAGCTGCACCTTCTCTCCACGGGCCTGCCCACTGGCAGGAGCTGCGCTCATCGGCTCAAAACTGAGCTTCAGCATTACAGGCTGGCCCTGGAACGATCGCATCAAAATCCGGCGGGTTCCTGGCTGCACCGGCTCTAGGGCTAGTCCGGCCAACTGCTTCAACTCCGCGACCAAACCTTGAAACGCTTCCGGTTCCACTGGATCTAGGGCAATTTGAGCAACGCCTTTAGGGTCCCAGGCAATGCGTCCACAGCCCCCATTGGATCCCAGCAGGAGCCGTCGGCTACCGCTGGAGAGGGCTCGACCTAGGAGTTCTGCTAGAAATTGGGGTGGGGGCAGGGTGGCGATCGCCTCCATCGGCTCCAGCAGATGCTGAACCGCCACCGGCAGCTCCGGCAGATCAAGCACACCAGGGCTGGGAGCACGTTCCGTTGCAGCCTTTAGATTGCCGCCAAAGGGTTCCAGGGGAAACTGCGTTGCATCCAGCAAAAGCGTTGCCCGCTGGTCCACAATCCCCAGAGCCTCTACCTGAGCAAACCGATGGTCCCGCAAGGCCGCAATCTGCTGTTCTGCTTGATCGGGTTCTTGATCTGGCTTTTCTGCCGTTAGGGTCGTCTGGGCCGCCGCACCCACTGCGGGCTTGAGTTCAGCTTCAGGAAAATCCTGTTCAATGGCTTCGAAGCAAATCTCAGCATTCCCCTCAGCGTTCGGCTCAAGGGCGGGTTGGCTTACACGATTGAGATAGGCCGACAGCAGCGTTTGGTGAACCGCGCCCGCTAAGGCTTGAACATTGACCGGGTAATGGTGGTAAGAGGCCATGCGAGTGGCGTACTCCAGCGCAATCTCATCGGCGGAATCAACCATCCCTAAAATCAACGTACCACTTTCCACATAGAGCGGCAAAACCCGGTGGTAGAGACAAACTTCCAGGGGCAAAATCCGGTCGATCAGCAAAAAGACCTCTTCCGGCTCAATTCCTAAGGGAATCATGATGCCCTCAGCGGTATAAACCGCTTCACCCTCTGAGTCCGTCCTAGAGAGCGAGGCAGACTGCATCGGCACTGAGGATACTGAGGATACAGCGGGGGATAAAGGGGAAGGAATGCGATCGCGAGACTCAAGTACCATAATGCTTTCTACCTTTCACAGATGCAGCTCACCGATGAAGTTCACAGATAAAGGCCACAGGTGCAGCAGAGGTCCTCGGCTCAACCCCGCTGGCCTGTCGATCAAAAATGCTTAGAACCTTTAATCCCAAGGCTTCTCTAGCTGAGACAGTACCGGGGGTTACTCGGTTTCACAAGTAAGGGAACTTACCTGTAGTATACCGATTTGCACGGAGGCAGTCCGGATCTACATACAACCCTTATAGTCGTTACGGATTTTCTATTGGGACTAAAAAATTTTCTGTGAAGCGGCAGGTCAATCCCCATCAGGGATTGGCGAAAGGGCAAGGGGAGGGCGAGGCCACAGAGAGAGGGGAAAGGCGATCGCCTCCATTTCAGTTTGTTAGACTGGGAATCAATGTGTATGCTTCACGAATCTTTTTAATTCACTCCCCACAGACCGCTTCACGAGGCTATTTATGGTAGTTGCTGCTCCTATTTTTCACCACACCGAAACGAAATCCACAACGCCGTCGAAAGCGCGGCTAGATGGGGCCTGGGAAGGAACCCTTTCAACGCTGTTAGGGTTAGGGCGCGCGGCGGGCGCGGATTTTGTCGAATTTTTTCTGGAGCGGGTCAACTATATTAGCTGTCTAGCGGAAGACGACGCCATCACCAGCATTTCGCCCAGCATTTCGACGGGGGCCGGGGTACGGGTGTTTCTGGGCAAAGCCGACTGCTATGTCAGCACCAATGATTTGTCGTTCAATGGCCTAAAACTGGCGCTGGAAAAAGCCCTCTCGATTATGGGGCTGCAATTACCAGGATCCAATGCCTTCGTGCCTGAGGTTTATCTCGAACCCCTACGGGACTACGCGGTCCTGCGGGGCAAGGAAGACTGGCTGAGCACCTGTAGCTCCATGCAGGAAATGGGTGATGTGCTCCTAGGGGCCAATGGCAAACTCAACCAAAAAGCCAACCATGTGCAATCCCGCCGAGCGGCCTATTTCCGCGATTGGCAGGAAGTCCTTGTGGCCGCCAGCGATGGCGTGTTTGCGCGGGATATTCGACTCACCCAGTCCGTGGGCTATAACCTGCTCTGCGCCGACGGTGAACACCGCTCCTCCATTGGGCAGCGCATCGGCAGTACAGGGGAACCGGGCTTTTTGCGCAACTGGAACTATGAGCACACCGCCGAAGAGGTGGCAGAGTCGGCGGGCAAGATGCTCTACGCGGATTTTGTCGAGTCGGGCAACTACCCCATCGTCATGGCCAACGAGTTTGGCGGCGTGATTTTCCACGAAGCCTGTGGTCACCTGTTGGAAACGACCCAGATTGAGCGCAAGACGACGCCGTTTATGGACAAAAAGGGTGAAAAAATTGCCCACGAAAACCTAACCGCCTGGGACGAAGGCATTTCCCCGAGTGCCTTTGGCACAATCGATATGGACGACGAAGGCATGCCCGCCCAGCGGACGCTGCTGATTGAGAATGGGATTTTGAAGAATTTCATTAGCGATCGCGCCGGATCCATGCGCACAGGCCATCCCCGCACGGGTAGCGGTCGTCGCCAAGGCTACACCTACGCCGCCGCTTCGCGCATGCGCAACACCTACATCGCACCGGGCGAATATTCCCTAGACGACCTGTTTGGCTCCATCGAGAAGGGCATTTACTGCAAGAAAATGGGCGGCGGCAGCGTCGGTCCCACGGGCGAATTTAACTTTGCTGTAGATGAAGCCTACCTGATCGAAAACGGCAAAGTCACCAAGCCCCTCAAGGGCGCAACGCTGATTGGCGAAGCCACTGAAATCATGCAACGCATTTCCATGTGTTCCCAGGACTTGGGCCTCGCAGCCGGGTTCTGCGGGTCGGTGAGCGGCAGCATTTATGTCACCGTCGGTCAGCCCCACCTCAAGGTCGATTCGATTACCGTCGGCGGTCGCTAGAGGCCAGGATTCACCCTACTCGCCCGATCTCTGACCTACCGCTTGCCGTTCAAAACCCGCCCCCACCGTTATTTTTCGAGAGTTTCGGAACCTTTATGTTGAATATCGATACCATCGCCGGTCAAGCCCAGGACATCGCCAAACGCTTAGGCATCGCCAAATACGATGTTTCCGGCTCTTCCGTCGATGAAACCAATGTCCAGGTCGATCACGGCGACCCCAAACAGGTGAAAGCGTCCCAGCGATCCAGCGTCACCGTGCGCGTTTGGAACGACCAGGGTACCGTTGGCATTACTTCCACCTCAGACGTGGATGCAGCGGGTCTGGAACTAGCCCTAAAAACCGCCCATGAGGCCAGTGCCTTTGGAGCCAAGGAGCATATTCCCGATTTTAGCCCTGAGGCTACGGCTCCTTTGGCCGACATCCATCACGAAAAACACGCCCAGGCATCGGTCTCCAGGTTGATCGAGCGCTTGGCCGCTGCGGAAAAAGAGCTCTTGGCCGCCCATGAGGCGATCGAGAGCGTTCCTTACAATGGCCTCTCCCAGCGAGATATCGAACGGTTCTACCTCAACAGCCAAGGAGCGGTTCGGGCAGAAGGCGGTTCCTACGCCTCCACCTATCTCTATACCAAAACTGCCCAAGAAGGTCGACGTCCCCGCAGCGCCGGGGCCTTCCGCGTCGCCTATGGCCTCGACCAACTGGATATCCCCGGCTGTATCCAAGAAACCGCTGAAAAAACCATCAGCCACCTCAACTACGAAAAGGTCAAAAGCGGCAAATACCTGGTTGTCTTTTCCCCTGAAGCCTTTCTCTCGCTTCTCGGTGCGTTTTCTAATCTGTTTAATGCCCAGAGCATTCTCGATAATCGCAGTTTATCTAAGGCCGATTCCTTGGGACAGGCGATCGCCACCCCCCGGCTTTCGGTTTACGACGATGCCCTCCATCCAGCCAATATTGGTTCCACAGCCTTTGATGACGAAGGCACCCCGACTCGCCGCGTGGCGCTGATCGAAAATGGCGTTCTCAGCAACTTCCTGCACAGCGCAGGCACCGCCAAGCGCATGAATGCCCAACCCACGGGCCACGCCAATATGGGCGCGAAGGTGACCGTTAGCCCGCACTTTTACCACATCGCCGGTCACGAAGGCGGCAGCCTCAGCCTCGAAACCGCTGAAAACGTAATTTACGTTGATGAACTCTCCGCCCTCCATGCTGGCGTTCAGTCCCTACAAGGCTCTTTCTCCTTACCCTTTGATGGTTGGGTGGTGAATCAGGGGGAAAAAGTGAGCGTAGAATCGGCGACTGTCGCGGGGGATTTCCGGGAGGTGCTGAAGGCGATCGCCCAAGTCGATCGGGAGGAAAAGCTGACTCCGGGTGGGGTTGCCCCTCATATTTGGGTCGATGGACTATCGGTAACGGGAGAATAAAGCGAGAGAATCAAGCAGGAGAATCAAAAACAATGGGCCGGGAAAGCGACGGAGAATCCAGCTCGGAAGCATGGGTGAGTGAGGAGAGCGATCGCCAGCTCTTTCGCCAAGTCGTCCGGGATATCAGTCGGAACAATATCTTCTGTCATTGCCGCCAATGCCAGGAAGAATGGGTGACCTCCCAACCCGAACCTTGTCGCTGTGGGTCGCGATCGGTTGAATGGATTTTCTGCTGGCAGTTTCCAGATGGCTAATGCTCACATTTAGCCCATAGTTTTTCTCAGATGGCACCGACATGGCACCTATTTTCCACCTTGCCTTTCCCACCACTGATATTGAACAGACCAAGGCTTACTACGTCCAAGGATTGGGCTGTGAACTCGGGCGAGAAAATCGCAGCTCAGTGATCTTGAACCTCCAGGGCCATCAACTGGTGGCCCACCTCACGCGGGAGGCTTTGCCCTCGCAAACAGGTGTTTATCCCCGCCACTTTGGCTTAGTCTTTGACACTGAAGCCGAATGGGAAGCCCTTTTGCAACGGGCGCGTCAGCAGGGCTTATTCTTCTACGAGGAACCCAAACGTCGATTCGTTGGATCCGTGCTCGAACACGTCACCTTTTTCCTAGAGGATCCCTGCCACAACTTGATGGAATTTAAGTACTATTGCCATCCCGAAGCCATTTTTGGAGCTCAGGGACTCCAATCCATCGGCGATACCCATGCAGAAACCGTCTCTTCTTGATGAACTTTTATGAACAGGCCGGGACGAGCCTTGATGGAGGGGTGGGCGTAATTTGATAATGGCAGAGCGATTATGGTAAAGCGTCTTCGCACATCAAAATCTAAACTTCAGAAACTCACCTTTAAGACCACACAATAGGAGCACTGCGCCCATGGGCATCATCAAAAAAATTCTTGGAGCTCTTCTCGGCATCGTTGCGGCCATTGGCGGCTTGGTTGGCCTTGGCAAAAAAGGCGGCGGTGACTACTACCTAGATTTGAGCGGCGAGGACGCAAAAGCCGCGAAGCCTGCTCAAGTTGCTTCGGCAGCCCCCGCTCCTGCCGCTAAGACTGCTCCGGTTGCTCCGGCTGCCGCTCCTGCCTCAGCATCTGCTGAAGCAGCACCGACGACGGCGGAAGCCACGGCTGAAAATCCTGAACCTGCTGGTGCCGAGGTGGCGGCTGAGCCTGCGCCTGAACCGACCTTTGCAGAACTCATGCAAACGCCCATGGTAACCCTGCGAACCCGTCGTCCGGGTCCAAGTTTGGCTGGGTTTCAGGATATGGCTAAGGGAATGAGAATCCGAGCCTAGTAAATAACGCACAAAACCTGAGGCCGAGACCAACGCTTGCGCGAGTCTCGGCCTTTTTTTCGGCATTTTCGCTGCTCAGTCTGCAACCGCTTGAGCACGGGCCGCTGCGGCCACCTGTTCCATTGGATCCTGCGCCAAGATCTCCAAAGCTGCTCGTGCCTCAGGGGTTTTAAAGTAACTCAGCGATTGAGCGACTCGACAACGTACCTGCCAGTCCTCATCGCTAACCAGGGGCAACAGCAGGGGGATCGCCCGCTCATCGCCCAGCTCCCCAAAGGCTGTAATGGCGGCAGTACGCACGAGTTCCGTCGATGAGGTGAGGGCCGTTTGCAAGAGCTCAAACCCAGCAGGATGGCCCAGAACACCTAGAACCGCAATAATACTGAGCTGCAAGAGCCAATCATCGTTGCTGTGATACATCGCTTCCAGGTCTTCAAACGCTTCTTGGAAACGCAGGGCTCCCAAGGCATCGGCGGCGGCAGCTTTGACATCAATTTCTGAATCGTTGTGAAGGCGATCGCGCAAAATCTCCAGGGCCAATGACCGATCCTGTTCTCCCAGGGTTGCCAACTGACTCACCGCTGCATAGCGAATCCGCGTGTGGGGATCTGAGATGGCGGGTTGGATGAGCTGAAACGCCACCGCAGGGTCTAGTTGACGCAATTGATTAAGGGCCGTGAGGCGATCGCGATATTCCTCCGAAGCCAGCAAAGCTTGTACGCTCTCGGGTGTAATACTCATGAATCCTGAAGTTCCTCCGCCATAGCCCGCACAATATCGCCTCGGGTTAATACCCCAATCAGGATTTGCTCATCATCGACAACCAACAATCGATGGATTTTGTGCTCATTCATTTGCCGAGCCGCTTCCGCCAAGGAAAGGGACTGCTTGATGGTGAGCGGTTTTCCTGTCATCACTTCCCCTACGGTTTGCCCCAGCGCTTTATGGAGATCCCGCTCGTAGGTGGCTGGATTTTGTAGATAAATCACGCTGTCCAGCAGCAAAATGTGGGGCGGCGGCGTCACCCCTGTGGCTTGCCACATCAAATCAGTTTCTGAAATCACCCCCACGGCCTTGTCTTGATCATCAATCACAGGCAAACCGCTGATCCGATGTTGAGCCATCAGCTGAACCGCTTGCTTAAGCGGAGAGTCAGCTTTCAAGCAAATGGGCTCCCGCGTCATGTAGTCCGCCACAACTTTGACCATAGCTCACCCACAAAATGATTCTTTCCTTACTGCTTTTCATTCTAAGGGGAAGCTCAAGGGTTACCGCGCGGATTTCCGAGCACCTCTCCCGATCGCCATCAGCCAAGTGAACTGAGTCTCCGTAGTTTTTGGTGATCCGGATTTTTTCTGAGTAACAACTAATGCTGCAACTTTACAGAACCCAGAGCTGTCGTAAAGATTCAGAAAACCCCGATTCAATCCATTGGTGAAGCTTCGATGCCGCTCGTACTATAGGGCATAAGCAGACAGGGATTGAGGCCATTTTCTACAGGTCATTTCAATATCTGTTCTTCGGCTGGGGTGCCTGAGAAAAGCTTTAGAAGTCTTTGTAAAAAAGGTAGCGTTCGCTGTGTCAATGATTTGGAGTTCTCGACCCAAAACTCACTCCCAGTCTGAGGCTCAGATTGTTTTGAGGACACCGTTCCGCTCGGCAACGGTTCATGCCTCAGCCGAGAGTGTTGCCAAACGATTCTTAGACATTGTCGGCGCTTGTGCCGGTTTGTTGCTGACGATTTTGCTGTTTCCGGCGATCGCTCTAGCCATCCAAATCGAATCGCCAGGTCCAGTGCTCTATAGCCAAATTCGCTGTGGGCTGAATGGTCATCCCTTCCGCATTTGGAAATTTCGCTCGATGATTCCCGAGGCCGATCGCTTACAGCATATGGTGAGCAACCAAGCCAAGGGCAATATCTTTAAAAATGAACATGATCCACGGGTCACCCGCGTTGGGCGTTTTCTGCGGAAAAGCAGTTTGGATGAACTGCCCCAGTTTTGGAATGTCCTCCAGGGCGATATGAGCCTCGTCGGGACCCGACCTCCGACCGTGAGCGAAGTTTTGAAGTACGATCGCCACCACTGGGAGCGTCTACGGGTCAAGCCCGGTATCACGGGCGAATGGCAGGTCAATGGTCGCTCTTCGGTTTCAGACTTTGAGACGATTGTGGCCTTTGATCGGGCCTATCAGCACAAGTGGTCGTTGCGATATGACATGCTGTTAATTATCAAGACGTTCGCAGTAGTTCTTAGTCGCCGTGGCGCTTACTGATTCTAGTACTGAAACCCGTACTCAAACTATTACGATTCCCACCTGGGTGACCCTGTCTCGCCTGGTGGGTATTCCGTTTATTATCTATGGCCTCCAGCCAGGGATTGAATTCTCCCGCTGGTGGTCTGTTGGTATTTTTATCGCGATCGCAGCCACAGACTGGCTCGATGGTTATTTGGCTCGACGCCTCAATCAGGTGACTGATTTGGGTAAATTTTTAGACCCTCTGGTCGATAAGCTGATGATTATGGGTCCGCTCCTGAGTTTATTGGTCCTAGGGCAGGTGAACGTTTGGGGCGTCTTTTTGATTTTGAGCCGAGAGATTGCGATCGCCGGTTGGCGGGTCAGTCAACCCAAAATTTCCGGAGCCAATGTCTGGGGCAAGCTGAAGACCGTCAGTCAGATTGGGGCGATCGCGGTTCTGATCGCCCCTTTGCCACCGGCTTGGCAAGGAATGGGTCCAGTGCTGTTTTGGGTCGCCGTTGCCCTAACGCTGATTTCAGGGGCCATTTATCTCAAGCCTGACCCCGTCGCCCAAACACCAACATCTTGAATGGGGTTTCCTAATGCAGGGTCCGCAGCAGGTTGCGAATTTTAGGCCGCTGCTGTTCCATCACCTGTTCAGGGAAGCTTAGTTCAATCGTGGTGTTGCTGCCCAGCGGGTCGATCACCTGCTCCACCTGAATCACCTGGGCTAACAGACGACTGGGCAACGGCTCTGTGGCATCTTGGCTGAGCAGCAGCCCCACCAGGGCACCGGACTCCCCAAGCCGCTGAAGGTTCTGGGTATTGGCCGGTAGCTCAATCCGCAAACTGCGGCTATTAATCTCCCGTGCCACACCACTGTAAAACTGCCCTTCCCAATAGAGCTGCACCGCCGCTTCGATTTTCTTGCGCATACGCTGTCCCCGAGCCGGTCGAGCCGGTTGGAAACTGCGCAGTAGACTGGTAGCAATAAAGCGGAAGGAGTCCAGCGGGCGATCGATCTCCTGACGATTTTGGGCGTACCATTCCCCGACATCGGAATAGATCACAATACAGAGCGCATCCTGCTGGGCGCGACTGAGATCGATATAGTCGATCGCCAGCACCACTTGGTTGTCGCTGGTCGGAATTGCCCGCACAATCCGGCCATTAACAAAGGCCCGAGCGCCAAAATCTCCCAAAATTTCGAGCTCAACTTCATCGGGCAGATTAGGCCAATTGTCTAGAACCAGCCGACAGCCCCGTTCGCTGATGTCCAGGGTTTTGCCTTCGAGGGTTTGACCAGGACTATAGAGCGTCACCGGCAGCTTGCGCTCCAGCCGATGGGCAATGCGCAGTTGGGGTTGCTCGAAGGCTACAAGCAGCGCCGAAACCAACAGCACCAGATTAAAACAGCTCCAGAAGGCATTGATCAAAGCTGCCTCCGTGGCCTCAGGCCGATAGATCAGCCACAGGGGCACAGCCGCCAGGGAAGCTGCGACCAACACCGCTACGATGACCAAGGCCTGAGAAGATTCCCAGTCAAAGGTTCGTTTGGTAATGGAGGAGCCTTTGTCGGTGACGTTAAAATTGCCGAGGCGAGGATTAATCAAGGCCAAAAAGGTCACAATTCCCGCCTGGAAAGACATCGCAAATTCGTAGATTTCATTCCAGAACGAAAAGCGAACGTTTTTGTAGGGGATAAAGTTGGCGTAGGTCGAGAGAATGATGTGCGGTAGAGCGTAAGCCAGGGTTTCTAAGCCTAAACCGCGAATGGGGTTGATGCCAAACAGGAGGAAAAGAGTGGGGGCGATCGCATACATCAAGCGCGGAAACCCATAGAAAAAGTGAGAGGTCGCGCTGAAGTAGCAAAGCCGTTGGGACAGCGAGAGTTTGAGCTTGAGATTTAAGAGCGGATTCTCCAGCCGCAAAATCTGCGCCATTCCCCTCGCCCAACGGACCTGTTGCCCCACATAGGACGAGAATTTTTCGGGCGCAAGGCCCGCAATCATAATTTTGTCGTAATAGACCGATTCGTATCCCCGCGAATGGAGTCGAAACGAGGTGTGACAATCTTCGGTCACGGTTTCCACGGCGATGCCGCCTACCTCTAGGACATGGCTTTTGCGAATGACAGCAGCAGACCCGCAGAAAAAGGCAGAGTTCCAGAAATCATTGCCTTTCTGGAGCACTTTGTAAAACAGCTCGTTGCCAACCGGCACTCGCCCTCCCGTCAGCAGGTTGCGCTCAAAGGGATCCGGGTTGTAAAACCAGTGGGGCGTCTGCACCAAGGACACCTTGGGATTAAAGAAAAAGCCGACGGTGTGCTGAAGAAATTGGCGAGAGGGAATATGGTCACAATCGAGGATCATAATCAAATCCCCGGAAGTCCTGTGCATGGCGGTATTGATATTCCCCGCCTTGGCATGGTCGTTGTTGTCCCGCGTCAGCATCTCGCAGCCCAACTCTTCGCACATGCGGCGAAGTTCCTGGCGTCGCTCGGGATACTTGCGACCATCGTCTAGGATATAGACCCGCTTTTTATCCTCAGGATAATCCACGGCTAAGGCTCCTAAGGCCGTTTTGCGGACGATCTCGACATCTTCGTTGTAGGTCGGAATATAGATATCGACCGAGAACCACTGCTCCTGGGGAAAGTTGGCGAGGTCAACGGGTTGGCGATCGCGCAGTTTCAACGTCTGAAAATAAGACAAAAACAGCGTCATGATCGCATAGAGTTCTGCCATGTACAGCAGCACACTAAAAATGCCGTCCACCCAGTTGTCGAGCTTGAGTGTATAGGAGGTTCGATAGTGCAGATAGCGCAGCGTGGTCAAGGCGCTGACCCAAATAATCAGCAAGTGCAAATATTCACTGGCCTTGCGATCGTCGCGGGACTGCTCTAACTGCACAATGCCCCAGCCAAAGAGCACCAACACCAGGGCGACTAGCGCCTGCTGTCCCAGGGTAATCGGCGTCACAATCAGCGGCAATGACAGGATCATCAACAGACCCATCAATCCCCACAACAACGCCGGGGGAAGTTTCCCCACTAGCACTTCGAGGCTGTTAGGTAACCAATCGACCAATACAGCAACCAGCCCGGAACGGTGAGGTTTCTGGGGGAGTTTCTGGGGGGACTTCTGGGGGGGCTCAGAGTAGGAATGGGTCACGAGTCTTCTCCATCAACGCGCTTGAGGGAAATCTGCGAAATGCCGTACATCAACAAACAGAGGGAGAATACGGCAGTGGGTAGAATGAACCAGCGTTCCTGAATAAACCGCGAGGAGCGGCTCAAGAGGCTAGCCGTCGCAATCCGGCGGGTCTGACTTTCCCGCAGAACTTTGAACTCGTAGGCTCTCGGATCGTAGGGCAGAGGATTCTCGGCGTTGGCACTGATGAGGACTGTATCCCCATCCAATTGGAAAAACCAAATGTCGTTTTCCAGGAACTGTTGCAGGGTGTTGAGCCCCGTCTCTCCCTGGGCCGCCAGGGCCAGAACCACGCGATCGCGATTCCAAGGGGAAAGAATTTGTTTGATAATGCCCTGCCGATCCGCCAGGGTTTGGATTTGGGTTCCTGGGTTTGTAGCTGGGTTTGTAGCTGGGTCGGGGGTTGAATCGGCTTTGATTTGGCGACTGGAAGCAGGGCCGAGGGCTAAAGTTCCGCCGCTGAGGGCTTCCTGGAGGGGGAAGCGATCGCGCGGTCCAATGGCAATCAAATTGTCCTCCTGCTTGGCCGTTTCTGAAAGATCCGCCACGGGCACAGCTTCGATTTCAATGGCCTGGGAAGCACTCAAACGTCCTAAGCGTTCGCTCATCTCCAGCAACGTCAGCAGCGTGCCCGCACTGGGGTCATCGGGAACCACCAGCGTCGTCGCCGACAGATCCTGCGGAGCCGCAAAGGGATACCCCACCTGGAGCAGTTTCAGGTTGGGCAAATCGACAGATTGCTCACGTTTGAGGTCAAAGCGGGTGTCGCTGTGCAAGGTGGCCCAGAGCTGGCGATCGGCCATGATGCCGCAGTCACCACCGCCATTGGGACTGAGCTGGAAGGAGATTCGCAGTTTGGAGTCAGGTTTGATCAGGTTTTCCGGCAGGGTGACATTGAGTTTCTCCCGCGTTGCCCCTTGGGGTTTGGTCAGCCGTTTCCCGGCGATCGCCACATCATCCAGGGTCACCTCCACCGTCGAGCGACGGGGATCTAGCTGGGGACCATAGCTATATTCCAACTGCATGGTATTGCCCCGCAGAAAATGATCATCGGGCAGCGCCCGAAAATCGATTTCAATCGGTGGCGTCGCCGAGGTGCGCACGGTCGTGTCTTGGAAAGCCTCGCCATTGGCCTGCTTCAGGTTACTTAGGCGAAACTCGTCCGTTTGGGGCAAATGCTGGGGCCAATCCCGTGGCGCGGGGGCGGTGGGTGTAGACACCGATTCCACCAAGATCCCTTGACCTGAGCCAATGGCAGCACTATCTTGTGTCTGCAACAGCTGCACCGCTTTCAATACCCCTTCATCCCCATTGCCCGTAGCGACCAAAACCGGTGTTTTGCCATCGTTTGTGGTGGTCAGCATCAACACACCCACATCCCCCGGCAGCAGCTTACCTTTGCCGTCTAACACCTGACCCTTATTGAGCTTGAAGGGCAGTTTCAGACTCTCCAGCAGGGGTTGAGAGGCAGGGGTTCCCAAAACAACTAGGCTCTCGTTCCAAGCTAGCTTCGCGGTCTCCTTTGCCGAGGACAAAGACAAGACTCGCGTTTTTAGAGGACGGTAAGCCGCTTGACGCCCCATTCCTGCTTGAAAACGGCTGGCGGCGGTCAACCAAGTCTTGTCCACCTGCTTCGGCTGGGCATAGACCATGGAACTGGGGTCGAGGGCAAGTCGGTCAAAGAAGGGATAGGGGAAATTTTCAAAGGCTAAAGGAACCGACTGGGTTTGGTAACCCAAAATCAGTTTTGAGTCCGGTAAAATCTCCGTCCACAGGGCCGGGTCCGCTGGATTAGAGCAGGCTTTGTCGTTGTTTTGCTGGGCAACCAGCACAATCTCGTTGTAGTCCTGGATGAGTTCCACCGGAATATCGACTAGAACTTCTCCAATTTCAGACTTTTTCTGCTGGAGCGGCACACTGCCAATACTCGTTCCATTGACCCGAATGGTGAGATTGGAGCGATCGGGCAGCAGGTCCGGAGAATTCTGATAGCGAATCAGGGCTTGAGCGGTCTTGACCTTCCAGGACGTGGGACGGTTGAATCCCAGTCGGCGCTCTGCATACACCCCTTGCAGTCTCAGGCTATTGCCCACGATCGGACTGCGGTTGAATTCTAAAACATAACGACTGAGAGGACCGACATTGGCCTCCTTAGCGTCCCCGGAAGCCGCTTGATTGGAATCTGATTGAGCAGTGGCCGCCGCCGGTTCAGCGATCTGTTCTGGAAGAGGATCGCGATCGCCCCCAGGCACTGGCTCCACTGGGGCCATATCCGGTGCATACGCTGGCTGCGGATCTTCAGAGTCTGGATAGACCGGCTGTGGCTCCTCATACACCGGCTGCGGATCATAGGCAGGCTGCGGCTCCTCATACACTGGCCCTGGATCATAAACGGGCGGAGCTGGGGCGGGTTGGTAGACCGGGGCGGGCGCTGGGTCGCTGGGAAGCGCGTAGCGTTCGATCAGACTATTTTCCTGGGCCTCAACCTCCCCTTCTTGGGCGATCGCCCTAGGCCCAGAGGACGCTCCTAGCAGCCAGCCGGGCATCAAGAGCAAACCACCAACGGTTCCTAACACCAGGGTTTTACGGAGCAAGACGACTCCCCGCCCCAGTGGATGACAGCGAACCATGGGCATTCGGGGGCGATACGGAAGGCGCTTCATAAGGCGTTCAAAATCCCAGAGATCAGCATTAAAGGAGATGCAAAGCAGGAAATACAGCACCCCCAAACAGGGGTTATAGAATCAGACTGCCCAAATTTGTATAAAGATGTGTCTAAAACCCTAATCACTTCGGTGAAAAAAAACAATCACAGGAACGCCTCAAGCCGCCTCAAGTCGGTGTTCGTCGGTGTTGTCATCGCCCTAGGGAGGCGAGACTTGGAGGAGCGGCGAGCTGGGCGTCAGGGGCGGGAAAAGACCTAACCAGGCAAGATTTTGACTGTAATAAGCCGAGGCATCATCCCATAATCCCGCTTGATAGGTCGTCCACAGCTTCTGCTGAAATAACCGCGCAGCGAGGTCCGGGTCAGTCCATTGCAGGGCGCTGTAGAGCATGCCATATTGCGACGTGGCTTCGTAGGTTGCGATCGCCTTCCCTCGCAGATCAATTTGGGCCGGGATAAACTGTTGCGATCGCAACCGATCAACCAAATAAACCAAATGCTCTTGCAAAAAGCGTTTGGCTTCCGCAGCATCAGCCCCCGAAGCGTCAACCCCCGCCAAATCCCAGGCCACGCGCCACCAAACCCGGTAGGCATCAAAGCTGTATTGGGTGAGTAAATCTCCTGAGGCATCCAAGGGAGCAAACCGCTGGGAGGGACGGTCCCAGGCCACCCAGTCGCTGGGCAGACCCACCGCTGAGAGCTGGGCAGATTGATTCAACACAAAGTAACTGGACTCCACGAGACTCAGCCAGTCGCGATCGCGATCCACCGTGGCAAACAGGCGAAAGGCAAAGGGCGCAAGGTAGGAGGGATTGAGGATGAGGCGATCGCCCCGAACAAAGGCCTCTCGGGGACCGGGCAACAGGTAGCGACGTTGGGGAGGACTAGAGGTTGCGGTTGGGGCAGCCTTTTCTGCAACACCTTCTGAAACTGAAACAGCATCTGGAACAGCCGTGTCTGGAACAGTCGTGTCTGGAACAGCCGTGCCCAAAGTCCAGAGGTCTTGGAGCTTGGTTTGAGCAAGGGCCAAATAGTCCGGGCGATTCCAGCGGCGCGAGGCCAGAATCAGCGCCGTGGCGGCGTCGATATCGGCATCCGTGGCAAAGTTACCATCGACAATGCCCCAAGCGGTGTCACCGGGTTCGCGCCCCCATTTCCAAGCCCACAGACTATCGAGGGGCAGACCGTTGCGCTGACGGCGCAGGTTGTTTTCCCCCCACTTCAGCGTGCGGGCAAAGGTGTCTGGGTCATCGATCAAGACGGCCCGGAGCATGGCGTAGGCTTGACTCTCGGAGGTAGAGCGCCCCTCGGCCTCCCAATCGATCACCCGGCCATCCGCTTGAATAAACCGGTTTCGATAGGTTTCCCAGCTTTCCTGAAGCAGCTCGGGGCTGGCGGCACGGGGCTGATTAAGATCTAAAGGGGGCAAACCCGTCGAGCTTGGAGACGTCGAGCTTTGAGGCGTCGAGCTTTGAGGAGAGGTTGTCCCAGAGGGCGAGGCCGTGGGAGAGAGCACCGGAGAGGGCTCGGGCAACCGTTCTAGCCAGCGGCAGCCCGAAATTGCCATGCTGCTGAGGAAACCCAGCAAAACACTGAGCAAGATTTTAGACAAAATTCTGGGCAAGATTCTGGACCAGCCACAAAGGACAATCCTGCCCCTTGCTCGATAGTGTTTCCCAGGACCCAGCTTTGGCATATTCAACACCCCTTATGGCGATCGCCCTAAAACCGCTCCCAAGCAGGCTGAAAACCGCGCTGACGCAGAAAATCCTCTTGAATTTGCCGCATCCGTAACGCCGAACTGCCTGAACCAACCCCCGCCCGTCGCAAATCCCGAAATTGATCGAGCGCGTCTAGTTTGCGCCCCTGGACAACGAGGAGCTCCGCGAGGGATTGTTGGGCCAAGCGATCATTAGGACTATAGGTAAGGATTTGCCCATAGAGACGAGCTGCTTCATCATAACGCCGCTGCTGAAACCTGAGTCCGGCTAAGCCCGCGAGGGCTTCTGGCTGGTAGGGCTCGCGCTGAAGCACGATGTCATAGGCTTGTCCCGCGCGATCGAGGTCCTTGAGGGCTTGAGCGAGCTGGGCTTCGAGCAGATAGGACGTAGCACTGTTGGGCTGGAGGGCACGGGACTGGTTGACCAGGCGATCCACTTGGGCTCGGGCTTGGTACTCGTTGCGCAGGGCGATCGCCTCCACCCAGCGCACCTGGACGGGAATATACGTCGGGTCCGCCGCCGCCAGTGCCCCATATAGCGCTTCTCGATCCTGACGGGCTGGCAGCGTTCCCGCTAGGGTATAGAGCTCAGGGCTGGTCTCGCCGGGGCGACTTTGCAACCAGCGATTGAGGACACCAGCGGCTTCGTCTTCGGACATCAAATCCGCTTGGTAGGCGATCGCCGCCCGAGACAGTTGCAACGGCAAATCTCCGGGATTGGCAGCCAGGAGCCGATCGTAAAGGGCGATCGCATCCCGAGGACGGTCCTGGGCCAGACGAATACCAGCCAACCCTTGGATGGCAGCGGAGCGAATATCGGCATCGCTCGTCCCGGTATTGAGAATCGCAATGTAGCGCGTGGCACTGTCTTCGAGACGACCCTGACGACGTTCAATTTCAGCGTAGAGCAGTTGGGGGGCTAAGTCCTGGGCTCCGCTGGGAGTGCGCTGATAGGCGGTCAAGGCGGCCAAGGCACCGACAAAGTCATTAGCCTGGATCAGGAGCTGAGCAATCCGAAAATTGAGGAAGGGCACATCTACCTGGGCGGCCAAGAACTGCTGATAGACGGGCAGCAGCTCAGGTAAAGGTTCAATGGGAACGAGGGCCTGGGCGATCGCCCGTTGCTCTGTTGGACTGGTGGGAAAGGGCTGGAGCAGTCCGGCCAGACGCTGACGGATTTGGCTGTCGTTGACTTGACCAAGCTGACTTTCGAGGGCCAAGAGCTTGAGACCCAGGACGCGATCGTTCGGGTTCTGGCCAATCAGTCGACGATACAACTCTAGCGCGTAGGGTCGTTCCGCCGGAATACCGCTCAGCACATCCGCCGCTTCTAGGATCAGCGTCGAGGCAGGAGAGGCCGTTGCTTGCAGCTCAGCCCGATACAGCGCAGCGGCTTCATTCAGCAGATCGGGAATTTTTTGGGCTTGGCCAATTTCGTTTAAGGCCCGCGCCAAGGGTAAGCGAGCCTCGGGCCGTCCCCGCAGTACTTCCAGCACCGCTAGGGCATCGGCGGGGCGATTGGCGTCGAGATAGGCTTGGGCCAACTCCGAGCGGATCTGGATGGCGGCGTCATCGGTTCGGTTCGACACCAACCCTTCCAGCAGCGAGATCGCCTGGGTGGGATTGCCCGTGCCGCGCAGGGCTCGGGCGTAGGCGATCGCCGCATTTTGTTCCAGCGCCTGCCCCGTACTGCGATAGCGATTAAACAGCTCTAATCCCCGCGCATAATCCCCGCTATAGGTATAAATCTGAGCGGCCCCAACCAACACCTCCGGCGAGGCATTGCCTTTGCTGAGCACTTGCTCGTAATCCGCCAGGGCTTCTGCAAACCGACCCTGATAGCCATAGAGCAACGCCCGCTGCGCCCGCGCTTCGTCATCCTGGGGGGTGCGATTGAGCAAACGGGTCAGGGCCTCAATCCCGGCGGGCTGCCACTCAGGCCGAAAGCCCCCTAGCAACCCCAGGGTCTTGAGCGCCAGGGTATTATCTGGGTCCTGTTGCAGGACCGCCTGGTAGGTTTGCCAAGCATCCCCATCGCGACCGGCTCGACGATAGGCGATCGCCAACCCCAGTTTCGCCTCTAGAACGGTAGGATATTGCCGAATCGCCCGTTGAAAGATTTCAATGGCCCCATCCACCTGCCCTTCCCCTAAACGGGTATAGCCCTCCCGCACAACGGACGGAACCGATTCTTGGGCCTGTACCCTCGCGCCTTCAAACCCTCCCAAGGCTGGGGCAGCGGCAAGCATGACCCCCAGGCTCAAACTCAGAACAAACTGGGATGTCCAGTGACGCGGAACCATGAGCTGCTCTATAAAGTAAAAAATAATTCGATCAATCGTAACCATGCGCCGATTCGGTGGGGCCTTCCATTGGGCGAGCGGCCCATCGGCAAACAGCAGAGCAAGCCCTATTGCTTCAGGCTACCCAGGGGCAGGGTATCAAACTCTGCCTTGAGACGAAAACCCGCCACAATCTCCGAGAATTCATTGCGCTCTTGGAGTGAAAAACCCAGGCGCAAGTTGGGCAAAAAGCGAAAATCGTAAAAGAGCTCCAGCACATCCGGCGCGGACTCGGTGCCAAATTGTCGCCGCAGGCTCTCGTTGGAGAGGGTTCGACCGTAGGCAAGGCCAATGCGATCGTCTGCACTAAAGACATCCTGGAAATTAAATCCTAGGCCAAAGCTATCTCCCCCTTCGTTGAGATCCCGATTTTCATAGCGGCCATAGCGGGCAAACAAGCCCATCCGCAGATTGGGAATGTAGTATTCCGCATTGACCCCATAGGCTTGTTCGCGATCGCCACTCCGCAATCCGGACCCACCATCGGATCGGGGCACCGAAAAAATTTCCTGGAAGCCATCTCTATTGCCCGAATCCTTATCGGTGACATAGGAGCCCCGCACAATCGCGTTACCGTAACGCAGGCCAATTTCCCCCGCAAAGCCATCCAGGGCAAATCCACCTAGGTTGCGATCGGAGGAAAACGCCGCCGCTTTGAGTTCGATATTATCCGTGGCGGTCCAGTTGAGCAGGAGCCCCGGACGGGATCCTAGCCCCGCCGCACTTAGGGCTGGGTTGGTCTGAAAGGCTTCGTTAAAGAAATGGGTCGCAGAATCCTTGGCAAAACTATTGCGGTCAAAGTAGGACGTCAGGTCCATTTGGCCCACCACAAACCGAAGATTAGGCAACTGTTCCAGCGACGCAGAGGCATAAAGCTCATTGACGCTAAAACCGGAGGTATTGCCACTGGAAAAGGAATCACCACTGGACACATCCAACGACCCACCAAACAGCAAATTTGGCGTGAGTGGATAGACCGTATTCAAACGGGCACGGGCCGAAGTATTACTCCCTTCCGTGAGGAAAACACCCTGTAGACGATACTCCGGTTTGCCTAGGGCACTGGTCCGCAGCAACTGTCCATCGCGATACTCCGGCAGGCGATCGCCCATCTGCGTCCCTAAGGCTGTGGCGTTGGCCTCAGCGGGCAGCGGGCCGCCAAGGGCTTCGGAGGTTTCGATGGGGATCGGCGTCGTCGGCGTCGGGAGAATTCCGGGGGGATAAAGGCTGGGGGGAGACGGCAGCACTGGCGCTCCTCCAAGGGATCCGCCCCCTAAGGTCCCGTTTAACGCTCCCGTTAATGGCGGTGCGGGCAAGGACAGGGTAGGCAAAGTGGCGAGATTGCCAGTAGCGAGATTGCCAGTAGCGAGATTGCCGTTGGGAACAGGTGTGGCCGGGTTATTAGCGTAGGGATTGGGATAGGCAGTGGCGTAGGGATTGAGGTAAGGGTTGGGGTAGGCAGTAGCGTAGGGATTGGGATAAGGGTTGGGATAGGCGGTGGCGTAGGGATTGGCGTAGGGGTTAGGGTACGAACCAGGATAAACACCGTAGGCGCTGGGATAGGGCTGAGGGTATCCCGGATAAACCGGATAGGGCATTTGAGCGGCTATCGGATACATCGGCATTCCCTGGGGCATCATTCCCTGGGGCATTCCCTGAGTCATGCCCATGGGAGCCGGTACAGGCACGAGGTAGATGGGCATACCCATCGGCATTCCCTGGGGCATCATTCCCTGGGGCATCATTCCTTGGGGCATTCCAGGCGGTAGGGGAGCAGGGTAGGCCAGGTAATAGGTCGGTTGTGGCAGGGGCTGTGGGGCTGGATAGCCGGTCATCATGCCATAGCCATAGGGCGCAGGGCTGGGATAACCGGGCTGGACATAACCCTGTTGAGGATAACTGGGCATTGCTTGACTGACCTGAGCTGCTGGTGCTTCGTACCCCGGAAAGGGCATTGCCGGAGTCAGCACAGGCAAGCCATTGGCCTCTCCCGTCAGGGGTTGTAGCGCAACGGGTAGAGGAACAGATGACGAAATCGGCGAAGCGGAACGTAGTCCTAAGTTTCCCTGTGAATCTCGATTGGCAATCAGCGCTGATCCAGGCCGTGGCGGTGGGGGTAGTGTTGGTGCTGTTAGGGTCGCGGCTAAATTAGGAGCAGCAGGAGCGGCAACCGGCAATTCTGGCTTAAGTCCAGTTTTGGAACGGGGCAGAACCGAACGATAACGCTGGGCCGGAACCGATACCGCTGCGATCGCCCCCGCAAATTGACGAACCTCTTGATCAACCGTTGGATCAACCTCTTGAGCAACTTGATCAACCCTTGGACCAACTTCTGAAGCAACCGCTGGACTAGTTTCTTCTGCGGCAACCGCTGAACTCATCCCTGTTTCCAGTCCCGCTTGGGCCACTTCGACAGTTTCTTGAGACGGTTTGGGAGTGAGCTTATCAAGACGATTAGGGGGTTTACTCAAATAATCCGTTGCCGTGGCCGCCGCTAGATTTCCGGCGATCGCCGCCATCCCATCCACCCCCCAGTTTTCTTCCTCCGCAGGACGCCCACCGACCCAGGCACCTGACTCCCCTTGCCCTGGATCTTCTCGAACAGGCTCCCCTTGCACGCGCGGCAAGGGCTCCGCATGGACCATACTGGTTGCGAGCAGAACCGAGAGGGTACCCATGGACCCCATCCGTCGCAGTTGTCGTCTCAGTGGCGATGGGCAGGAAAACCGGGCGAACTGCCCAATGCTGAAACTCAGCGGGCTGCAACGCAAAATCGGCGAGATCACTGCGAATAAACGGATAAACTGACTAGCCATGCCTCTCACACCAGGGGATAAACGCTCGGAACGGTGCTCTCTGCAATCCTGACTCACCATGACAAGGATCTCAATTGCGACTTTCTAGCAACTGGATCAATACGGAAACGGATGTGTTCATTTAGACAAATTATTCCCAGGCTAGAGGATTTAGCCGGAATTGCCAACCCATTGTCTATCAATTATTAGACGGTGAGAAAATAATAAAGATTTTGATGATTTTGGGAACCTTAAAAGCGAGTCGAGGGCTAATCTATAGCAGCCCACTGGGGCAACCCATAGGCAATACTCATGAAATTTAGAGGGAGTCCAAGAGCTGTGTCCCGTTCTCTCACCTATGCATTTGCGTTACTCACCCTTGGCTTGGGAGGATTGATGGGCGGTTGTGAAATTCGCCAGGTGCCACTCACAACCTTGTCGCTTGAGGTTAAGCCCAGCAGTCAAGCCGGAAGCTATCGCCTCTCCGGACGCAGCAATCTGCCCGATGGCACATCACTAACGGTTCAGGGGCTGCGTCAGCTGGGAGCCACTAGCGCCCAACAGACACCGGATCAGCCGGAACATTATGCGATTTTGGACCGCAAAGTCGTTGTGGTGAATCAGGGCCAGTGGGAAACAACGCTGCAACTCTGGCAGGCGGGACCGGCGGGAAACCCTGCGGAAACTTGGCAAATTCGGGTACCTGGGGGCGATCGCAGGTTTCAACCCGACCGCGAGGTCATTTTTACAGCGAAGACTCCACCCTCCCGCGATGACAAAATCCTGGAGCGTCAGTGGGAGGCCAGTAAGCAAAATCCAGCCGGGGAACAGGTGGAATTTTTGGAAGGTGGGCAGTGGTCTCTCCAGGTAGAGCAGCGGCTGACGGTAACCCCGCCCCCGGTCAGTCAACAGGACGCAAAGGCAGGCGTGGAGGCGATCGCCCTCCACCGTCCCCCAGCAACGGAAACCACCGCGACACCACCGGACACCCAGATTTCAGCCCCGCCCCTCGACCCTCCTGTGAGCACAGCGCCCCCCAATCCCGAGGAGCAATTGCGGTGAGGACGGAACTGTGGCAGAGACAGAGGGCAGGACTGGGGACCAAAGCCTCTAGCCCCTCTAGCGTTGGCGCAACTCCAGCGTGGTCGCTCGACTGGATTGATTATTGAGCCTCGCCGTCAGCTCGATCCGGTAGCGGGTGTCTCGCTGCAAGATTGTGGGACGGGGCACTTGCAACTCAAAACGGCCATTGGTATCAGCGGTAACCTCCGTATTGAGCAATTCATCTCCGCCAATTTGAAAAACGCCAAAGACTGAGGTGATCGCCGTTACCCGCGCCTGAACCGTCGCATTGGGGCTGGTTTCGCCCACTAGGGTAAAGCCTTCGGTTTGGATGCGATCGCCACTGCGATGACTGGTCACCACGGGCGCGAGCGGTGCTGTTCCTGCGGTGCTAGAGCCTGGACTAGAACCTGTACCCGTCCCAGGGGTCGTCGTTTGGGGTGCTTCGTTGCTTTGGGATCTGGCGGTAAATCGGGCGGGTTGCTTGGCTACCCCATAGACAATTTGGCCACCCCGTTGCAGCCGCCCAACAATGACCCCTTCTTCCAAACGGCCTTGGTTATTCACCGGGAGCGTCGCAGTATAAACACCAGTGCTAGATTCTTGGGCCTGAATCTCGCGCACCATTCGTCCATCTTCAACCAACAAGACCGAAGCTTGCGCCCCTCGGGTCCCATTTCGTCACCAGCAGCGTCCCGCCTCGCCCGATCCCCTCAACGGCGTTGTGGGTCACCTGGCTAATCTCCAAGGCGGCCTGGGACTGAACCGTAAACATCCAGCTAACGCTGCGGCGTTGTCCTTGGGTTGATTGATAATCCACTCGCACCGTATAGGAGCCAGGACTCAAGGGCGACGTTGGGCGATAGCTAAAAAAACTGCGCGTCACCGTACTGTTTGTGGTGACGTTTTGGCCATTGAGATAAATCGTGACCGATCCTGGCTGCACCAAGCTACCATCGCTCGTCTCAAAAACCCCGGAAATGGACGTATCCGGGGAAACCATTGAGCTGTTCACCCCTGGGGTCACATCAATCACCCGTTGGGCCATAACGCCCGGCGCATTGACCACTATCCCCAGGAGCAATCCAAGCCCCGCCAAGGTCGATAAAATTCTGTGCTGACGAATGATGTTCATAATAAGTCTCTAAGATTCCTGCTGCTTCATGCAAACCCAATATTCCCGCATCTGGAAACTCTCGCTAGAATCGCGAATCTTCAGACCTTTGACAGATAGGGCAGCGGATTCAGCAGCAAGTCCGCAGCAAGTCCGCAGCAAATCGGCACAAAGAAGCATGGTTTGGGGAACTTTATGCTGCGATCGCCATCGAATAAATCGTCATCGTTTATTTTTCGTGGCCATTGCCATTGGTTTAGCTTGGGTTTTTCCCTTGGTTTTAGCTTGGGTTTTAGCTTTTGCCTTAGCGTTTGTTTTGCCGTTTATTTTGTTTCGTTTTCAAATCCTTAAAAAATGCCAAATCAAATCGTCCTAAGCCTTTGAGGGATGAAATTTTCAGACTTTTTATAAAAACTATTACGAGCAGTGGCTTTATCGTCAAGATTCCGTAGTTTTCGGTATGGAATCCATCAAATGAGATGGGCACCTTGAAATTAACCCACTGCTCCGGTCAACCCAGGACGATGGCAACGGCGTCTCTCTCCGGACGGTAGCCCCCCATCCCCTCCAGCCTGGACTTCGCCCCAATCCAGAACCTTCAAAGGATCACCCGTTCATCCGTCCAATGAAGCATCAATCCATCATCCCCTTGGCCCTCAATGTTTTGAGTCAGTTGTTGGACCGGACTAGTGATTGAATAGCCTTCTTCTCTCCCCACTTGTTCATCGCTTGAGTTCATGGAAAGCCAAAATCAATTCACGCTCAAATTTCCCATGTGGCAGTATCTGACTCAGCCACTCTTTCATTCCGAATTTCGCCTACGGCTCAATCCTAGGGCATTCTGGCGGGATTATCAGATTGACTTTCTGGAGCACTGTTTCATGATCACCTCGGAGAGTTCGAATCCCAATTAGAGGCTAAGCACAGGCATTTGTCGCATCGTTACGTTGCTCGTAGGATCGTCAGGATCAGCAGAAACGACCCAGGCGTCAAAGACTCGATTTAAGCCTTTGACGCTTCTCCCTAGGGGATGGGTACGGATTCTAGTAAACGGGCGATCGCCCCTCGGCCAGATTCTCGACCAGTCGTAATGACGCGATGGGCCAAAACCGCAGGGGCAAGCCGCTTGATGTCATCGGGAATGACAAAGGCTCGGCCTTCTAGAAAGGCGATCGCCTGCACCGCCCGATGTAATGCCACCGTCCCCCGAGGACTCACCCCCAAAGACAACGATTCATCCACCCGCGTCTCCCGCACCAGGGCCAACATATAGCGTTGTAGCGATTCCTCGACCTTAATTTGTCGACAATGCTGCTGAAGTTGCTGCACCGTTTCCAGCGAAATACAAGCCTGTAAAGCCTCAACCGGCGTTGCCGTGGACAGCCGTTGCAGCATTTGCAGTTCCTCTGCCTCCGTCGGGTAACCCAAGGACAGGGACAGTAAAAATCGATCCATCTGCGCCTCAGGCAGCGGAAACGTCCCCTGATACTCCACCGGATTCTGCGTTGCGATGACAAAGAAGGGCAACGGCACCGGACGAGACAAGCCATCTAGCGTCACCTGTTGCTCTTCCATCACCTCCAGAAGCGCTGATTGGGTACGCGGCGTTGCCCGATTGATCTCATCCGCCAACAAGACATTGGCAAAGACAGGACCAGGGCGAAACTCAAACTCTCCACTCTTCAGATTCCAGATATTGGTGCCCGTCACATCGCTAGGCAAGAGATCCGGTGTACATTGGACCCGCTGAAACTTACCTTCGATCGATCGCGCTAAAGATTTGGCTAAGAGCGTCTTACCAACGCCCGGTACATCTTCAAGGAGGGCATGGCCCCCCGCCAGTAAGGCAACGAGGACGAAGTCGATCGCCTCCCGTTTACCCACAATCGTCTGGCTTAAATTTTCGATTAAGAGATCGATCCCTGCCCGCATGGTAATTGCTCTGTGATACTATCCGTAACTGCCTCATGCTCTTTACCCTGGAGTCATAGGTTCCCCGAAAAGCTCCCCTGGCGGGGTGAATGGGCTGGGTACTGAAGGGTCGGTGCTGAAAGGAGCGACCGACCGTGATAGCCTCAATTTTAATTGGACACCGTTTAATTGCCTCCCAAGAGTCGCGCAATTCATGCAGCCTAACTTCCAGCGTCGGACTAAGATCGTTGCAACCATTGGTCCGGCCACCAGTCAGCCAGACGTTCTCCGCTCTCTGATTGAGGCAGGAGCTACCACCCTTCGCCTCAACTTCTCCCACGGAAGCCACGAAGATCACCAGCGTAATATTCGCCTCATTCGTCAAATTTCCTTTGAGCTGAATCAGCCGGTTGCCATTTTGCAAGACTTGCAAGGACCCAAGATTCGTCTGGGTCGCTTTGAGGAGGGTTCGATTACCGTTAAACCGGGCGATCCGTTTGTGTTGACCAGTGAAAAAATATCAGGTACACAAACCCGTAGCTATGTATCCTACGACAAGCTAGCGGACGAGGTCCCCGAAGGAGCTGTCATCATGCTGGATGATGGCAAGGTAGAAATGGTTGTGGACAAGGTCGACCCTGCCGCCGAAGAGCTTCACTGTCGGGTTGTAGTTGGCGGAGTTCTGTCCAATAACAAAGGGGTTAATTTTCCGGGGGTCTATTTATCAGTAAAAGCGCTGACGGAAAAGGACCGCACCGATTTGATGTTTGGCCTGGATCAAGGCGTAGACTGGGTGGCGCTGAGTTTTGTCCGCAATCCGGAAGATGTCCAGGAAATCAAAGAGCTGATTGCCAGCGCCGGTAAGGATGTGCCGGTGATCGTCAAAATTGAGAAGCATGAGGCGATCGAAAATATTGAAGCCATTTTGGCGCTGGCGGATGGGGTCATGGTGGCACGCGGTGATCTGGGCGTAGAAGTTCCTGCCGAAGATGTGCCCCTGCTGCAAAAGCGTCTCATCTCTTTGGCCAATAGCTTTGGCATGCCGGTGATCACAGCCACCCAAATGCTCGATAGCATGGTCAGCAATCCTCGGGCGACCCGCGCTGAAATCTCGGACGTGGCCAACGCCATTTTGGATGGTACCGATGCGGTGATGCTCTCTAACGAAACCGCTGTGGGCGCTTTTCCCGTAGAGGCGGTGGCGACGATGGCTCGGATTGCAGCCCGCATTGAGCAGGAGCAAACCATTCCGCAGCCCCCGGAGGAGCGAGGCCACAAGGAACAGATTCCTAATGCTATTAGTCAGGCCGTTGGGCAAATTGCTCAGCAGCTCAAAGCTTCAGCCATTATGACCCTGACAAAGTCTGGGGCCACGGCCCGCAATGTGTCTAAGTTTCGACCGACTGCTCCGATTTTGGCGGTTACCCCTCAGGTTGATGTGGCCCGGCGGCTACAGTTGGTTTGGGGCGTTCGTCCTCTATTGGTCTTGGACTTGCCTTCTACGAGTCAAACCTTCCAAGCGGCAATTTCGGTTGCTCAGGAAAAAAATCTGCTCAAGGGGGGCGACTTGGTCGTGACCACCGCCGGGACGCTCAAGGGTGTTTCGGGCTCAACGGATTTAATTAAAGTTGAATTGGTCAATGCGGTCCTGGGTCAAGGCGTCGGCGTCGGTCAAGGCCGTGTGACCGGGATCGCGCGGGTTGCTACCGGTAAAACCTCAGAAAAAAATCTGGTGTTCAATCCGGGGGACATTTTGGTCGCGCCGCAAACCAATGCGAGTTTGATGGACTGCATTCACCATGCCTCCGGTTTGGTGACCGAAGAGGAAAGCCTGACTAGCCACGGGGCGGTCATTGGTCTTCAACTGGGCATTCCGGTGATTGTGGGGGTGAAGGGCGCAACCACGATGATTCGCGAGGGCTCGGTCCTAACTTTAGATATTCCTAAGGGCTTGGTTTATTCCGGTGCTGTGAATGACTAAGGTCTAGAATGACTGAGGTCTAAGCTGTGAAACGATGGGCTAGGCTAGGGCTGCATGATGTTCTGGGCAGCCTTTTTGAGGGGGTCGAGCAGGGTGAGCGGCAGGTTGTAGTGATTGAGGGAGGGGCGATCGCTAAATCGCTCGTCTGGCCCATGGTAATCACTTCCCCCCGTCCTGATTAGACCATATTGCCCACAGAGAGCCTCTAGCTTCTGCCGCTGATGGAGCATGTTGCTGGGGTGATACACCTCTAAACCCAGGAGCCCAGCTTCAACGAATTGGGGCAAAATCGCCTCGACGCTGCCGCCTTTCCACAAATAAGGATGTGCCCACACGGGTACAGCGCCTGCTTGGCGTAGGGCTCGAATGCCTTCACAGGTTTCTAGGGGAGCGTAGGGAACGTAGGCGGGTTTTCCCTGCCCCAGAAAGCGGCTAAAGGCTTCATCGCGGGTCTCCACATGGCCTGCGGCCAGCAAAGCACTGGCAATGTGGGGACGACCGGGGGCAGTGCTGGGGTCTAAGGCCGGAAGCTCGATGGGATACCCTAGGGCTCGCAGTTTTTCGACCATGGCGATCGCCCGCTCCCAGCGTCCTTGCAATCGTTCTTGGAGCAATTCTGCCAAGGCTTCTACCTGGGGATAAAAACCTAAAATATGAACCGAATGGCCGTTTTCCGTGGTGCTCAGCTCAATTCCGGGCACAATTTCTAGCGCGTTTCCAGCGGCGGCGATCGCCTCATCCCAGCCCGCCAGCGTATCGTGATCCGTAATCGCCAGGGCTTTTACCCCCGTTTTCAACGCTTCTTGTACCAATTCCGTTGGCGTCAGCGTGCCATCGGAGCAGGTGGTGTGGCAATGGAGTTCCAGCATGTGTCTGTGTTCCCTGATACGCAGTATTCCAAGGGTCTACCTCCTTTTGATAAAATCGTAGACTTGTCACCATTCCAATAGGACCGAGAGGAGAGCCCCATGGCCCGCATGTATTACGACTCCGATGCCAATCTTGATTTGCTCAACGGGAAGACCATTGCCATTATCGGTTACGGTTCCCAGGGCCATGCCCATGCCCAAAACCTCAAAGATAGCGGGGTCAACGTGATTGTGGGCCTGTATCCAGGCAGCAAATCTGCGGCCAAGGCCGAAGCGGCTGGAATTCCGGTTCATTCCGTTGCCGATGCCGCCAAGGCCGCAGATTGGGTGATGATTTTGCTCCCCGATGAAGTTCAGCGCGACATTTACGAGCGGGAAATTGCGCCCAACCTCAAGGCTGGCGATATTCTCTCCTTTGCCCATGGCTTTAATATTAACTTTGGTCAGATTGTGCCCCCCGCCGATGTGGACGTGGTGATGGTGGCCCCTAAGGGACCAGGGCACCTGGTGCGTCGGACCTATGAGCAGGGCCAAGGGGTTCCGGCACTGTTTGCGGTCTATCAAGATGCCACGGGTCAGGCCCGCGATCGCGCCATGGCTTACGCCAAAGGCATCGGCGGCACCCGCGCAGGGGTTTTAGAAACCACATTCCGAGAAGAAACCGAAACGGACCTATTTGGCGAACAAGTCGTCCTCTGCGGCGGCCTTAGCGCGCTGATCAAAGCTGGGTTTGAAACCCTCGTGGAAGCAGGCTACCAGCCCGAACTGGCCTATTTTGAATGTCTCCACGAAGTCAAGCTCATCGTAGACCTGATCGTCGAAGGCGGCCTCGCCACCATGCGCGACAGCATCTCCAACACTGCTGAATATGGCGACCTCACCCGTGGACCTCGGATCGTCACGGCAGAGACCAAGGCGGAAATGAAGAAAATCCTCAGTGAAATCCAGACCGGGCAGTTTGCACGGGAATTCGTTCTGGAAAATCAGTCGGGCAAGGCCGGTTTCGTCGCCATGCGCCGCCGGGAAGCCGAGCACCCGATTGAGGAAGTCGGCAAGGATCTGCGGGCCATGTTTAGCTGGCTAAAGAAAGCCTAGCCCTATCCCCCATTGCACATAGCGATGCAGTAGCAGGTAACGGGGTAGCGGGTAACGGGGTAGCAGATGATGAATACCCCGCCACCTCATCACCCCGTCACCCCATTACCCTTCATGATCCAATCGTTCCTGAGCCCGAAACGTTCGTTGATAAACCCAGAGGGCAAAGAGGGGAAAGGCGATCGCCTGGGTCACCAACACCGCCACCGCCACGGCCCCAATCCCCCCTTTAATCACCGCAACGATCGCCCCCACAAACACCAGCGTAAAGACCACATTCCAGGCAATATCTAAGGCGATTTGATCCACCGCCTGCAAAAGCTGGGACGTGGCATTGGACAGGGCCAAGGGAATCGCTGAGCAACAAATCAAGATCAAAATCGGAATCGCCGAAGTCCACTGTTTGCCAAACACAATGGGCACATAAAAGGGCGCGAGGGTGGTTTGGAGCACCACCAAGGGAACGACAAGGGTCGCGATGGTTCTGAGGCTTTTGAGGAAGCGATCGCGCAAAGCCCTCCGGTCCGCTCGCACTTCACAAAAATAGGGATACCAGGCAATGGTCAGCGAATTAATCACACTCTGGCTAATGCCGATCCCCGCGCTATAGGCGAAAAAATAGATCCCCAAGGCTTCCAGTCCCAAAAGGCGGGCCACCACCAGATAATCCACCTCTCGCCGAAACCGACTGAGCAGATCCACGCCCAAACGCTGGGTGCCAAACCCCAGCACTTCTCGCCAGCGCTCAAAATAAAACCAATGCTTGGGCCGCCAGCGGTTAAACCGATAAATAATCGGGATCCAGACCAGATAGCTGAGCACCATTCCCCACACCACCGACCAAACCCCAAAACCTCGCCAAGCCAGCAAGACCAAAATTAAATTGCTGACAATCGACTGAGCAGCCATGGCCCAAGCTTGAACCTGAAGCTGATTTTGGCGCTCCAGCAGCGCCGCCTGCACAATAAACGCCGGAATAATGCAATAGCTCAGTCCCAAAACACAAATGGGCCAAACCAACTGCATGTTGCCGTAGAACCGGGCAATGGGATAAGCCAAAAGGCATTGGAAAATAAACAGGCTACCCACCATCAGCCAGTTAATCCAATAGGCAGTGTGGCAAAACGTTTCTAGGTCAGAATCCTTAGCTTGGATCAGCTTAGCCGAGATGCCACCCCGACAGCTCACCGTATTCGCAAACTCGAAAATGGTGTAGACCGCCGCCACCATTCCATAGTCTTGCTGCGTGAACAGTCGAGCCATCATGACCGTCGCAACCAATCGAAAAATGCGCTGCACTAATTCTGCAAACCCGAGCCAGCCAATGTTGCGAAGATATTGACTGGACAGCAACGCCTGGATGCGTGACATATGAAAAGCTCAACCTCCATGGCATCAACTACGCATCTTAATCGGATTTCCGGCGATCCTCTAATGAACTGGACACAATCATCTGTTCTTCACGATTTTCTTAAACACACCAAGGATTGATTCAGAAAACTCAGCACGATTTTTGGCCTAAATTCGCAGCAAACACCCACTCAAGCTCAGTATTAGGCTGCTATCAAACGGTCTTCTGACACAATCTATGTGACATATAAAACAGACAAGCCAGCTCTTCTTGTTCTAAAATTAACCCATATCAGCGTCTTCATGCGTATCAGCAAACAACGTGTTTCCCAATTTCCCTAGATAACAACGCAATTCTATGACGAGGAACAATGAGCCTTAAGCAGAAATAATACGTCAACAGGATGTGATTGAATGATTGGGGTAGACAATCTAGCATTTTTTAAACTCCGTCAGAATTAATTTTAAAATCACATTTTACTTTTTCAAGAATTCAGTCGTTGTGTATCTGATTCAACGTTAGAACAGGCGTAAGATTCGGTGATTCCGTCCATTTCATCTTAGGCACAACCGTTTATACTTCAACAAAGATATTAATATAGCGGTTTCAATCGCTGAGGTTAAGCAACAACCTCAAGCTCATGTCCATATCTTCTAGCCAAAACCTGCGCAAGCACTGCCAGTCCCTGTTTGAATTTGATTTTGATCGGCCAATTGTGTGGTAGACCATGGTGTTGAGTTCCCTTTTACAACCACAGATTTCAATCGTGATTCCGGCCTATAACGCCATGCGGTATTTGCCAGAAACAATCACAACTGTCTTAGAGCAAACTTACCAAAACTTCGAAATCGTTCTTGTTAATGATGGCAGTTCAGATTCCATTCAAAACTGGCATAAAACCCAGGGTGACAGCCGTATTCGTTTGATTAGTCAAGAGAATCGCGGTTTATCTGAAGCACGCAACACAGGAATTCATCACGCTCGGGGCGAGTGGATTGCCTTTCTGGATGCGGACGATCTCTGGATGCCCTCGAAACTAGAGCGACAGGTTGCAGTGATGGAGCAATATCCAGAAGTGGGGTTGGTGTACTGTGGCGTGGCGATCATTAATGCCGCTAGCCAGAAAACGGGTCGTACGATGCAGACCCATGCCTCTGGATTTGTCTGGGCCGATCTCATGCTCCACAATTTTGTTGAATGTGGCAGCACTCCTTTGGTCCGTCGAGATTGTTTTGTATCCCAGGGGGGCTTTGACCCTCATCTGGGCTCCCATGCAGAAGATTGGGATATGTGGCTCCGCTTAGCGCTGCACTGGCGTTTTTATGGCATTCCAGAGCCGTTAGTTTGCTATCGCCAGCATGAGGGTGGTGCCTCCAAAAACTGGCTGCAAATGGAGCGCAGCTTTGTGATTGTGCTGCAAAAAGCCATGGATGAGGCTTTAGCGCTCCAAGCAATGTTGCCCAGTGGCTCTCCCCGACTACCGACGACCTCCCTCTTGAGTGTGAAACGGCGGGCCTATGCCAATGCCTATCTCTGCTTAGCCTGGAAGCCATTACAAGCCCGTGATAAAAAGATTCAGGAGGCGATCGCCCTAGGCTACAAAGCCTTCTGCTATCATCCCTCAACCCTATTCTCTAAGGAGTTTTTGCGTTGGGGAGTGGCGATCGCCCTCATGGGCCTACTTGGCTCCAGAACCTATCTCCGATTGCTCAAGTCTCTGCACAAACTGCGAGCGCGACTCAGGCATCGAGACATTGAACCGTTACCCCAATCTGAATCAGCACCGCAGCTGCCGTTCCTAGCCTCTAGGCCATCCCCCCAAAACAGCATAAAACGCCGTTAAGAGCTTGATTCTTCAGAGCCACCGTCCAACAAAAGCCTACAGACGTGATGCAGCTTCCAGGCTAGCGGCAGGCGCAGCCTTTGTCACCAATCGAGGAATTCGACCCAGCAAGAGCTCTTCCTGACGACCAGCCACTTCAACCCATTGGGTCTTCAGGAGAGGAATCGGTAACCGGTCGAGCAGTTGGAGTGCAGCCACACCAATATCTTTGACCATCCCGGTCCAACTTTGGGCTAAGAGGCGTAGAAGCTGTTGGTAACACCCGAGGCGATCGCCCAAGGACAGCGGGGTCTCCTGCACAGCAGCAACATAGCGCCAATAGCGTTCCCAGCGTGGAAAAATGAGACGCCCTCGACGCGAGTCATCGTACCAAATACACAACAGATGCGTTGAGATCGCGTTGATGCTCAAAGACTGTCCTTCATGCCGTCTCAAAAAGAAAAGATTTTCAGGGACTTCGTGGAATCGCCCCAGCAGGCTTAAACGAGCCAACAGAACTAAATCTGTCCCCGCATAAGTTCCCATTAACGGAGTTCGGCGTAGCGCATCCAAGCGCATCACACCAAACAACTGGTAACCCGAATGGGGGAAACATGCCAGATCCCCAAATCGTTCAGCAGCCTTTGGAGAATCGCTTCTCAACCTCGTATTTGCATTCGTCAAGCCCACGTAGAGCTCATCATTTTTGCCAATTCCCTTGTCAAGCGGACGCCCTGCATCATCAATCACCGTTGCTCGGGGATGGCACACAACAATGGAGGGATCCTGCTCCATGGCTGCTACACATTTTTCCAGCAGCGTCGGTGCACAAACATCGTCATGATTCGCGAGTTTGAAGTATTTTCCGGTCGCCAATTGAACCGTATAGTTTTGGTTTCGAGTACAGCCAATATTTTGAGGATTACGAATATATCGAACCCGTGAGTCCTTCTCTGCATACGCTTCACAGATCTGCTGGGTACTATCTGTAGAAGCATTATCCGTAATAATGAGCTCAAAGTCTTGAAAGGTTTGGTTGAGAATTGAATCAATTGCTTCTCGAATAAAATTCTCACCGTTATAAACCGCTAAACCAACCGTTACGAGGGGACTGGGTGTGCTCATAATAGAATCAAAGCTAAAAGATCAATATAAGGAAGTAATGATGAAAACTCAAACATCACCAAAAGCAGTGACTACATATCGAGCCACATACAAAATCGTATAACGGAGCTTACTGAAACCGTACAAAAACCGTCGTACAAAGGCTAGAGTATCCCCATCGAAGACCACTAAATTAAAGGGACTACGTCGCTGACCATTATTCAACATATCTTCTAAATTTGCAAAGACTTCACCAGATCTCCATCAGAGGGTAGGTCTCTTTACGGCTTATATAAAGGGCCTGGATATACAGACATTGAATTAATCCATATAATCCTAGTCAACAACGACCTGGCCGCGATTTCGCCAGGCTCCATAAAGTTCTACCGGGATACGACGTAAGCTAGGGCTAATCATCAGCACAGTGCCATAACTGAAACTCAAAAGCAAAAGACCTATCCAGGAAGGAACCCAAGGACCCAAGAATAGCGCAGGTAGCGTTGCTGCCACGAGCAGAACAACATTTTTGTAATCGGGAGAGCCACATAATTTCGTCAGCCCGTAGTGAATCAGGATATAGCTAGGGATCGTTGAAATCTCAGCAATGCCATAACCCCAGACTCCTAAAAGCGGTAATGCGACCAGCGCTGCAGTCCATTGCAACGTTATAAATCCAGCGTTGAATAGTGCAACAGAACGATTATTGGCTGCGGCATAGAGGGTGGACGTATGCAATTCAAACATGGCAGCCATGACCACTCCCGCTGCTACAAAGGGAAAAATCTGTGCACTCATCAGCCATTCCTCTCCAAAGAGCAAAGGAATGAGCCAAGAAGCACAACAGGAAAAGGCTGCACAGGCGGGAGCGACCAAAAGGACCTGATAAACCATCCCCTGGCTCAAGGCTGAGCGAATTTTATCGGGTTGTCCTATCAACTTAGCAAACACCGTAATTGACATTCGACTAAGCACAAAGCGGAAAATCGCCAGTTGCTCAGCAAAACGAATAGCAATACTCACAATCCCTGCCGCTTCAATTCCAGCAAGGCGAGTCACCAGAAGAGGAACAGTCAAAGCCTTTAGAGAAAGAATCCAGGCGGAGCCGGTGTAACCTAAGCCCCCCTGCAAGGCAGGTCGAATACAACCCCGCGTCCATTGCAAACTCATGGGAATCGGCTGATAGCGACGTACCATAAGGGTCACGACCAAGCACTGAAGGGCTAGTCCCCAAATGGGGCCCCAGTAACCTTTACCAAAAACTGTTGCAGGCAGAAAAATCCCGGCTGTGGACAACCCATCGATAACGTGGGTCTGCAGAGCTGTATTTGAGAGAAACAGAACTAAGGGAATAGAAAGCGCATAGTTAGAAATTTGGCCAATGGTTTCGGCAAGTCCAATTTCCGTAAACTGAATTTCACGCGACATCTTCATCATCGAGACATCACCTATCATTTCAATCCAAAGCGGCAGGGCAAGGAATCGAATCATCCATAAGGTTTCCGGTTGTTTTGTCCATTGAACCAAAACAGGGGCAAGTACCCAAAGTAGGATCAGCGACAAAATACTCAGAGTATTGAAAAAAGCTAAGACTTGACGGAGTGCGTCATCCGAAAACTCCGATTGACGTACAGCATAGACACCGATTCCTAACTTATTTGTCCAAACCAAAAAGAAATAAATCCCTAGACAACTTGCAAGAATCCCATATTGTTCCGGTCCCAGAACCCGAGCAATTATCAGAATACTCATCAGTGAACAGCCAGAAGTAACAAGCTGTCGAATGGCGAGGGATACACCACCTTTTAGTACTTTCTTCTTTAGATCTTTATCTAAATTTTGATCTGACATTATTCATTACTAAACCTATAAAGACTAAACCTTTAAAAATTAAACCCTTGAAAAACTAAACCCTTCCATTCAGCTACTGGTCTAAGTATTACGCTGCAACTTGGCGAATTTTGAGTTCATCGAAGAACGTTCAATCGTCCTGAGAATAACTTGTTCATAGTCTTTAATCACAGCATCCCAACTAAAACGAGCAGCATTACGGCAAGCTCTATCTTCCCAACTCTGGGATAGAACGTCTTGAAGGGCATCGGCATATTCACCTGGATTTGTAACATCACAGAGAATGCCAGCATCCCCAATCGTATGTCTCCGCATCGGATCCGCAGTGGTCACGACCGGCAGACCACTAGCCATGGCTTCTAAATAAGACAAGGCACAAGGTTCATCAATTGAGGCAAGGGTGAATAGATCGACACTGCGATAGACTTCTGGCATCTTGTCAAAGCTAAAGGTCCGAATTGCAAATCGTTCTTTGCCCAATAGCTGTTCGCCCAGCTCTTGATAGTAGAGGCGATCAGGCCCATCTCCACAAATAAGTAGACTGAGATTGGGAAGCTTAGCAACGGCATTGAGCGTGAGGTCTACCCGCTTATGATCTGCTTTACAGAGAGAAGCGACGCAGAGTGCGATCGGTCCAGGTAAATTTAAATCGAGACGCAAACCTCTTACTGAAAAACGGTTGAGATCAACCCCATTATGAATTACATCCACAGATTGATGGGGATAGTGCTCTCGAACGAAATGAGCAGTTTCTGGAGAAAATACGATAAGACCATCGGGCTGAAACCACAGATTTCGTCGGAGAGGTTTGTTATTTGCAAGAGAACCAGTGTGCTGGGTATAAAGCACGGGAGTTCCCTTCAATACTCTAGCCACCGCTGCTACGGCTAATCCTCCATAGTCATTACAAGGCAATATTAGATCTGGAGGATGGCTGAGAAGTCGCCAAAGGCAGGGTAAAAAGCTGGTTAAATGTTCAACAACAATATCAGGATGAGTCGCAATTTTACTTAGAGGATAGGATAGATACAGTTTGTCTAACAGCTTGCGAGCATCTGAACGCGTGATCGCCCAAATACTGTGGGCTTCTGCACAGGAGCGATTACTACCAGCTAAAAGCTCGACATCAAAAGAGGAAGAGAGACGTCGAGATATTTCAATAGAAAAGGCTTCCGCACCACCACTATGATTAATACCAGCACTAGGGCTCAGAATTGTAATCCTAGGTTTTGAGTTGACCATAAAATTTGTAAATCACTAGAAAAGCAGAAAGTCTAAATATAAATGTTGACGAAAAAATAAAATCCTTAAACATTGTACTTTTTTAGGATACAGATTTAAGGAACAGGCTGAAGAACTTGAGCGGTCGTCTTCTGAGGAGTAAGAGTCCAGTCCCAGGAAACTACCGAGGCTAGCAGCCAGAAATAGAAGAACAAAGTAGTATGAGTCCAAATATTATCCGTTAACATTCCTGTTGCTAGAGACATCCAAATTGCTAGTACGGTCAATCCTAAGCTTCTCTGATTAGCAGGCAGTTTTTTATTACTGGCGATCAAAGCCAAGCGCAGCGCAACACCACCTAAAAGCAAGAGAAACAAAACAAATCCAACGACACCTCCTTCAACCAATGCCCGTACATAATCATTATGAGCATAATTTTGATAGATAGTCAGTGAAGACGCTGTCGCAAGACCATAGCCCAAAAAAGGATGCTTCGCCCAAGCCTGTAGCAAAAATGTCCATTGAGTCAATCGCCAGTTAAAGCTGTTGCCATCCCACTGCCCCATCAACACCGCACGAGATAGATCCATGTCTGAATTAAGCAATGGCGTATCTCCGATTGAGGCCAGTCGTTCTCTACCAAATTCAGTAGAGGCAAAAAGCAAGAGCAGCGTTGCCGAGAGCAGGATAGCTCCCAACGCATTGGCCACGTTGAGTCGTGGAACAATAAAAACGATAAGAAATGCACCAAACATCACTAAACCGGTTAAAGCCTTTGTGGTCACCAAGAAAAAGATAAGGATGAGCAATAGTATGGTCCAGCCTAACTTTTGATGTGAGGCCAATATCTGCCAAAGCGTGAGTCCAATAAATAAAACCAAAAACGATGCAAACGTTGCTGGATGGCCTAGCGTTCCATTCACACGAGAGCCAATTTCAAAACCAACTCCGGTATTAGTAAACAATAAAAAAGAAGGCAGAAGCGAAGGTGGTAAAATAGCTTGCAACAAACCAGCAGTGAGCGGAGCGGCCAAGCTAAGGAACAGTATTTTTAAAACTTTTTCTGGCCGAATCTTATCCCGTAGCTGAGAGATTAGAAGATAAATGACAAGCCAAGATGCCATCCGAATCCATTCCCTTAGGGCATCAGAAATCGAAACGGGACTGGGCCCTAAGCCACCTAAAGGAATCAAGAGAATCCAAACGAATTGAAGCGCAATCCAACCACCAAAGAATAAAAATAATCCGTCAATTTTAATCGGTTTTTTGAGAAGGATAAGAATAGCAAGATAGAGTACAGCAACCAGATCTAGGGCAACCGCAAAGATTGCAGGAAGTTGCTGCTCGGAAAAAATATCCAGAGAGCTGCGCACAATCAACAAGCTAAGGATTGTGATCTCAAATTTAAAAACCAAGCTGAGGGAGACTAAAAGAGCCGCTAAACCTGCGATCGCAAAGAATGGTTCTGAGCTACCCAAAAAACTAATAACTAACCCTACCACTAACGAGAGAGCAGCTATTAAGGGAATCGCCAAAACAGTTTTTGAGAGTGAATTGTTGAGCATTTTAACCTCACACCAGATGACTCAAAGTTAATACATTAGTATCAACGGCTTGGCAATAGAAAAACCTCAGCAAATTGGGTCGAAAAGGCTGATACCTTTGTGAGGCTTTCTCTCGAAAAAACGCTCAATCTTCTGGGCTAAAACCACAGCGAGCACTACCGTGCTGTAAATTGATTAGAACCAAACAGCTTCACTTCGCTTGACTGACCAAATTTTAGACCTCCTTTGCCGGTCGTCTTAATCTTAGGTAGTTTTCGAGTTTCGTTAACGACAATTCCAGCAATAGGTATTTGGTTGGCCCGCAAATTCTGCATTGCATCAACCATCGTATCTTTTACCGTATGGTTAGGTCTCACGACAAAGAGAACTCCATTGGAATACTGACCCATCGTCGTTGCATCAGAAGATTGCGCCACAGGGGCAGCATCAATCAAAACCAAATCATAATACTTCGAGGCTTCTTCCACTAGAGACTTCATTCCAGCAGACTCGATTACAGTCGAGGGCCTACTCATTAATTCGCCACAGGGTAGGATATCGAGATTATCCAGTCCGCTTGGCTGTACTGCCTCTTGTAGTGTCACTTGCCCCTGAATAACATGGGCTAAACCAACCGTTGAGGCGATCGGGAATAGCTCGCTTTGGAGTGGTTGTAGCAAGTCGGCATCAATAATAAGGGTGCGACGAGAAAGCATGGATGCCACAGCGGCAAGCCGAGCTACAACATCTGATTTACCCTCACTTTCTACTGTGCTAGTTACAACCAATACTTGAGCCTTACCATGGGGAGTAGAACCTAATACTGTTCTCAGTTCTATATTTTTGAGTAATCGACGATGCGGTTCAACCACTTCAGGAGAGTTCAAAAAATTTTCTAGCGGAAACTCTTCGTCGCTCCGAAGCAAATGAGCTTGCTGCTTGGGCAAAATACCCAGAACCGTTGCTTCAGTCGAACTTTCGATTTCTTGTGTATTGCGGACTGTATTGTTAAGAGCCTCTAGCAAAATTACGACTGAGCTGGCTAATACTGCACCTCCGGCGATCGCTAAGGCTAAAACGACAGACAGTTTCGGATCGCTTGGTTCACCTGGCACCTCGGCCATGCCGATAATTCGGACGTTGCTCAATAATTGAGCCTCAGCGATCTTAGCTTCCTGCAACTTACCTTGTAATAGATCTAGATTCTTTTGAATTTCAGTGCGCGCCCGCTCAATATTTTCAAGACGCTGTCTTCGACTGGGAACAGTAGCCAATTGAGTTTGTAAGAACTGACGATTTTTCTTAAGTAGTTCTAAATGATTGTCGAAAGCAGAGCTTTCGATCGTATTCAAAACATACCGAGAAATTAAATCTTGACTTAGCTGATCCTTAGCTTCTAAACCAGCAGGAATCGTCTTGAGAGAAGGAACTAATTGAGATAATCGATTGGAATAGAGAGATTGCAGATCATTACGCTGTTGCAGCAAAGACTGAACCTGAGGATGCTGATCCTGAAACTTAGCGCGCGCAGCAATCACTTGAGTTTCAAGGTCAGTCAACCGAGTCTTCAGCGCATTCAGCTCGGGATCTTGACCGACACGAGAGGCAACATAGGCCCACTCAGGTGACTGAAAGCCAGTCATTTGGCGTAGAAGGTTACCACGGGTTTTAGACTCTTGCAACTGGCCAGCAAGTGTACGCTCTTGATCTTGAATTTGCGATAGATTGTCCAAAAGTTTAGCAGTTTGTCCTTCGACATCAACAATGCCGTTCTCTTCACGAAATTTCGTTTCGAGAACTTCTGTCGCCTGGAGTTTAGCCTGTTCTTGTGGAATTTGCTGTTCTAAAAACTGGCGAATTGAGGAAGCTTCACTCCGAATATCTTCCGAACTTTGGGCAACAACCTCACCCGCAATCCGGTTAAGCAAACTGGAGGTCAGCTTAGGATTACTATTTTTATAACTAATCTCAAGAATATTAGTAGCCGGAAGCACTGAAACGTCTAGATCCTGACTCAGGGTCCAAGGGTCCGGAAGTTGACTGGGATCGATACCTGAGGCCAAGGCTTCTTGCTGTAAAGCCTGATTCAGGACCCGTTGGGACTTCACCAATTCAGCTTGGGTTGCCATAGGATCCGTGCTATTGGAAAACCGACCAGGGGGAGCCGTCAGGGCTTGACCAATCGCCGAAACGCTCACTTCTGGTTCTTCAACGGAAAGGCGTACAGAGGACTGATACGTTGGAGTAGCAGTTAATAAGTATAAAGCGGCTCCTCCCATGACAGAGGCAAACGCAAGAACCGCAGGAAACCAGTGACGCTTTATAGGGGGCAATACAGATGAAATCTGGTCCATAGTAATTTAGGCAGGAATAATGCGATTGACCTGATGGATTTAATGCATAACGGGTCGGTGAACTACCCCCCAGACACAGAAACTTTGTTTTTCTGTGTAATTATTCCCTGAGGCTCGGCAATTATAACGGCTTTGCTAACCCCTGAAGAGCCCAGCAACATAGCATGCAGTTGGAGACTGTCACCGACGACCCTTTCCCAACTGTAGTGCTTGCGAACATAGGTTTGCGCATGAAGAGCCATTTCTGCCATCTCGCTTGGATGCGTCATAGCCCAGGATAGCTTACTTATACAGTCGTCTATGTCACCGGCCCGGAAAGTAAGACCGCGTAGGTCCCCTAAAAGTTGCTGATGTGGAGGGATGTCACTAGCAACAATCGGTTTTCCCTCCTGCATGGCTTCTAACATGGCGAGCGGCAGTCCTTCAATGTCGGAAGGGAGCACAAAGAGACCTGCACCACGAATCACTTCCGCGAGGAAACGCCCTTTCAGAACACCGGTCAAGATGATGTTGGGATTATCGCCAGCCAAACTCAGTAGATGGTTTTGGAAGGCAGGAGTATCACTACTGCCCCCGACGATCGCGAGTTTCCAGCCCTGATTCTTTAACCGCTGAAAGGCTTGAATCAAAAGATCGGGACATTTCTCCGGCACAAGGCGACCTAAGAAGACTAAATATTTACCCGGCTCTAACCCCAGGCTTCGACCAAACGCAAAGTCAGAATCCGAGGGAGCATACTGAGCTGGCCCATTAGGGATATAAATCGTTTCACGACCGTGGGTTGTCCAAAAGTAGCGTCTGAGCTCTTTAGAGACCACTACGATTTCGTCGGCGTACCGCACTGCCAATTTTTCACCTAAACGAATCAGAAAGCTAGAGAGCTTACCCCATTTGACTCGCTGCCAATCTAGGCCATGGCAGAAAACGACGACTTTACACTGGCGTGCTAGATGAGGCAGCCAGCTAAATAATGCGGGGCCTAACGCATGAATATGAACAACATCGTATTGGCGGCCCAGACTTGCCAAAGCGCCTAATCCAGAACTAACAATTGCATCAGCGCCTTTAATGCCGGGTGGGGAGGGTAAAGAGACGACCCGAACACCGCAAAAGTCGTACTCTTCAAAAGACTGTAAATCGATATAGGATGAGCGGGCGTACAAATCCACTGAATGGCCTGCTGCCACCATCCGAGGATAGACCTCTGCGCAGTAGTGCTCGATCCCCCCTTGGCCTGGTGGTAAACCTTTAGCTCCAATAACAGCAATTTTCATTTCAGCGCACCTCAACTGCGTTTAGATCTAGCAACTGAAAACCTAGGGAAGGGACTAGGAGGGCAAGTGGGTTTTCCATTGGAGCCACATTTGTTCATACAGTTCACCGACAACTTGCTTAGCCTGGTAGGGCTTGGCATCGAGCACACAGGCAGATGCGGGATAGAGCTCGGGATGCTCTAACACCTGAGACAGCGCATGGGCGATCGCCTCAGGCGTACGTTCATCACAAACAATGCCACTTTTCTCCGACAGTAGTTTCGGAGTCTCCCCACAACGGGTGCTAACCACCGGGGTCCCACAGGCAAGGGCTTCGAGAACGACGAGGGGTAAGCCTTCGTACTGGCTAGTGAGTGCACAAACCTGAGCAATTTGATGAAGTTGAATCAGCTCCTCTTGGGGGACTGCCCCCAAAAAACTGACCGCAGAGGCGACGCCAAGACGCTGGGCTTCCGCCTCAGCCGCCTCTCGCAATTCGCCATCCCCCGCAATTAAGAGGTGGACATGGGGAATACGAATCTGTGCCAAGGATTGGATCAGCAGCAAGGGATCTTTTTGAGGATGAAGGCGTCCCGCGAATAAAATATATTGCGTATTTAACGGAAGACCCAAACGCTGAGAAAAGGCGTAACGTGTGGTTTCCTCAATCTCTGGGGGAAGCGGCTTGAATAAATCGTTGTCTACCGTATTTCGAACTAATGCCACCCGGTGGGCAAGATCGGGGTAGCGATCGCAATAAAATTGCTTGGACTCAGAGTTGCAGGATAAAATTTGACTAAAGCCAGGCAGCAAAAACCGCTCTAGGGCAAGATAAGCCTGGGGCAGTTTACGCCAAAGAATTCCAGCCGTTTCTTGCTTATCCCCCGGTTGGCGGGTGCTCATGACTTGGCGATGAATGTCGTTATGGACAAACAGCGTTTTTTTCCCTGACCATCGCAGAGCCGCCAGACCCGGCTCCAAACGATGGAAATGCATGAAATCTGAGGCCAAATGCTTCTTCATCAGCGCCAGCGTGTAGCGCAGCGTGGTGGGAATCCAGTGACGACGATTGTCGTCTTCAATGTAGAACAGCGGCATGAAGAGAACCTCGCGCCCCTTGAGCTGGTTTTCATGCCAGACACCGGTTTTTAGGGTGCGATCGCTAGTTATCCCCACCACACGCAAGCGAAAGTCCTCGGGTGCGTATTTGAGGCAGGAACCAATAATCGTTTGAATTCCCCCAATCGTCGCATTCCAGGGATCATACTGATAAAAAATTGTTAATACGGGCTTACGCATCACTTACTCCGGTTAACGGTCTTGCTGATTGCCGCAACAGAAGTAGCTGCCAAAACAACTCCCGACTCTTGCTTCTTCGGAGTACAGGTCCCAAAACACTTGCTTGAGGCTCGTAGAAAACCATATATATTCAAATATAAAACCCAATAAAACTGCGATTACTGCTTCCAAGGTGTGCTGGCTCTTAGAGGTTTCTCAGTGTGACTAGAGACCTTTAGAGCAACATGTTCAAGCAACGGGTCCGGGCAACGGGTTCGAGCCATGTGACTGAGGACGGCTGAACTGAGTCACCCCATTGACTGAACCGACTGGAACTAGTTAAGCAGTCAAGCAGCCACAATTTTGTTCATCAAGTCACCGAGTTTGCAGAGCTGGCAGCATCATGACGTTCCTCTCGCAGGCTGCGACTTTATACCGCATTATTCTATCGACCATTGAAGCAGGTACGGTCTACACAACTCCAGGCTTGACCATTTCTTATACAGGAGGACCTCCTGTATGAGACTTTTGTAAAGGAGAAGCAAGATTTGCGTGATTTTACCTCTCGCATAGGCTAAATATCTCCACCAAAGCCAAGTTGGGATACACGGGTCTAGGCTCATAACCTGGATCAGTCTAAAATTTGAACACTCAAGTTTAAGTACCCTTTAAGAATAGAAAGACGAATATGTAGCCCAGATAAAGCCCAACCAGATCTGGGTCAACCCTAGGGAACTGCCGATGCTTGCAGGTATAATCTGGTGCGGACTCATTGCCTACATGACTTTGTTTCCTAGACCTATGGCTTGTCTAGCCATAATTCTTTGAAGTAAACCTCAAGTGAACTGGGTATTTTAGATTTAGCATCTTTAGCTTTCCCATAGGTTACCCATAGAGAGAGCAAGTCTTAAAGCCCCAATGGCTATTTTTGTAATTTTGTCAATCTATTGATTTTCAGCAATCCCTATGGGGGCTGATCTTTGATTGAATCTTGACACTCGCATCGCTGGGCAATCCTTTAGCAAGGAGGAAGCCGCTTAGGTTGAACACATTATTGAACATAGAAACTTTAGACTACCTAGCTATCGAGTAAATTTCGGGAGATTTATTTTCTATGAAAGCCGTTCTATTTGCTGGCGGTTTAGGAACTCGTTTGAGTGAAGAGACGAGTGTACGCCCTAAGCCCATGGTTGAAATCGGAGGACGCCCGATCCTCTGGCACATCATGAAAACCTACTCGTCCCATGGCATTAACGAATTCGTGATTTGCTGTGGTTACAAGGGGTATGTCATCAAGGAATATTTTGCCAATTATTTCCTTCACATGTCAGATGTCACCTTTGACATGGTCGAAAATCGGATGACCGTTCATGAGCGTAGTGTTGAACCTTGGCAAGTGACACTAGTTGATACAGGACTCAACACCATGACTGGTGGACGACTTAAGCGCGTCCGTGAATACATTGGTGATGAGACCTTTTGTCTGACCTATGGAGATGGCGTTGCCGATGTAGACATAACGTCACTCGTTGAATTCCACCAACAAAAAGGCATGTTGGCTACCATGACGACGGTTCAACCGCCCGGTCGATTTGGTGCTATTTCGCTGCGAAAGGATGAGACCACAATCCATAGCTTCCAGGAGAAGCCCGATGGGGACGGTGCCTGGGTCAACGGTGGCTATTTTGTTTTAGAGCCGGAGGTCATCGACTATGTTGCCGACGACACGACGGTTTGGGAGCAGGAGCCCCTCGAAAAGTTAGCCCAGATGGGTCAATTGTCGGCCTTCAAACATAGCGGCTTTTGGCATCCCATGGATACGCTGCGGGATAAGCAACATCTCGAAAACCTTTGGAAGTCGAGCAGTGCCCCTTGGAAAGTTTGGGAAGATCTTCGGTAGGGAACGGGCGATCGCCTTTTCTATAGGTTTTCTATAGACAGATGAACGATAGACGGATGAACTTGAGTTAGGAGTAAAAGAATCTCAATGACTTATGATTACGCGATTGTCGGTGGTGGCATCGTTGGTCTTTCAGTTGCAATGACGCTGGGTCAACGCTTTCCGGATTCTAAAATTTTGGTTTTAGAAAAAGAGTCGGAATGGGCTCACCACCAAACGGGCAACAACAGCGGCGTCATCCACTCAGGCATTTACTACAAACCGGGGAGCTTCAAGGCAAAATTCTGCCGAGAGGGAGCACAGTCCATGGTGAGATTTTGTGAAACTCATCAGATTCCCCACGAAGTTTGCGGCAAGGTCATTATTGCCACGGAAGAGCAAGAGCTGACTCGGCTCGAAAATCTTTATGAGCGGGGCATGCAGAACGGCCTCCCCGTTAAAAAAATTACGGCGGAAGAGGTTAAAGAGTACGAGCCCCATGTGAGCGCGATCGCCGGTATCTGGGTGGAGTCCACAGGGATTGCAGACTACCGGAAAGTCTGCCTCAAGTACGTTGAGATTGCCCAGGCTCAGGGGGCGGATTTACGCCTGAAGACAAAGGTAGAGCGGATTGTTAAGGGCGATCGCGAACAAATCCTCGAAACCAATCAGGGCAGTTTTAAAGCCAAGTTTTTGGTCAATTGTGCCGGATTGCAGAGCGATCGCATCGCCAAGCTCGACCAAGTGGATCCCCAGGCCAAAATCGTTCCCTTCCGAGGCGAGTACTACGAACTCACCCCTGAAAAGCGGCATTTGGTCAAAGGACTGATCTATCCAGTCCCCAATCCAGCCTTCCCGTTTCTTGGGGTCCATTTCACCCGTATGGTCGATGGCTCCGTTCATGCAGGCCCCAATGCAGTTCTCAGCCTTAAGCGAGAGGGCTATCACAAAACAGACTTCGACTTGCGTGATTTTGCGGAAGTAATGACTTATCCTGGTTTTTGGAAGCTGGCGGCCAAACATGCGGATGAGGGCATCAAAGAAATCATTCGTTCCTTTAGCAAAGCGGCTTTTGTCCATAGCCTACAGCGGTTAATCCCGGAGGTGCAGATGGCAGACGTAGTTCCAACCCATGCGGGGGTTCGAGCCCAAGCCCTGATGAATTCTGGAACGTTGGTGGAGGATTTTCTCATCGTCCAAGGCGAACAGTCGATCCATATCTGTAATGCGCCTTCTCCGGCAGCAACCTCTTCCCTAGAGATTGGCAAGGCCGTGGTGGAGCAAATTGCTCAAATTCAGGGCGCGATCGCAGCAACCGCATTGTCAGCGTCTTGACCCCCTCTGATTACCTACAGAGCCAATTACCTAAGATCCGATTACCTAAAGATCTGAAATTTCCTGGATCTGACTACATCTGACTCACCTAAATCCTAAATCTTTAAACTTATGAAAGTTCTGGTGACTGGAACCGAAGGTTATCTCGGTTGTTTGCTGGCTCCCATGCTGATGGAGCGCGGCCATGAGGTTACAGCGGTTGATACTGGTTTTTACAAGTCCGGCTGGCTTTACAACGGCACGGGTAAAACCGCTAAAACCCTAACCAAGGATATTCGCAATATTGAACTCGAAGACCTAGCAGGAATTGAAGCCATCGTTCACATGGCTGAGCTCTCTAATGACCCCACTGGTCAGCTTTCGCCCACGATTACCTACGACATTAACCATAAGGGTTCGGTTCGTCTGGCGGAACTGGCCAAGCAAGCAGGGGTACGCCGGTTTGTGTATATGTCCTCCTGTAGCGTTTACGGCGTTGCCACCGACGGAGACATTACCGAAGCATCGCCGGTCAATCCGCAAACCGCCTACGCTGAGTGCAAAACCTTCGTCGAGCGGGATTTGCAGCCAATGGCAGATGATGATTTCTCGCCCACGTTCATGCGGAACGCCACGGCCTTTGGGGCGTCGCCTCGGATGCGGTTTGACATCGTCGTCAACAACCTCTCGGGTCTGGCTTGGACCACGAAAGAAATCAAAATGAGCAGCGACGGCACCCCCTGGCGTCCGCTCGTCCATGCTCTGGATATTGCCAAGTCGATTTACTGTGTTCTGGAAGCACCGCGCGACATCATCCACAATCAAATCTTCAATGTGGGCGACACCAGCAATAACTACCAGGTGCGACAGATTGCCGAAATTATTGCCGCTGAGTTCCCCGGTTGTAGCCTCAGCTTTGGCGAGAACGGAGCCGACAACCGCAGTTACCGGGTTTCCTTCGACAAGATCAACAGCCAACTACCCGGCTTCAAGTGTGACTGGAACGTCGAGCGAGGCGCAAAGCAACTTCACAAAGTCTTTGCCCAAATTGACATGACCCAGGAGATGTTTGAGTCCCGTGGCTTTACCCGCCTCAAGCAGTTGGAATATCTCATCCGGACCCAGCAAATCGATCAAGACTTTTTCTGGAAGTAACTCCAAAAGCGACCCAGCAGCTCATCCTGGTCGTCAATCTTGTCGTCAACCCTGGTAGTCAAATCTAGAGACAAACTGATGCTGTTTACCGAAACCAAGCTGAAAGGCGCATTTATCATTGACCTGGAAATGCGTGAGGACGATCGCGGCGGCTTTGCCCGCACCTTCTGTTCCAAGGAATTTGAAGCGCACGGCATTAAACCCACCTTTGTGCAGTGCAATCTCTCGTTTAACTACAAAGCCGGTACCCTCAGGGGCATGCATTATCAAGTTGCACCGGCCTGCGAAACCAAGCTGGTGCGCTGCACCCAAGGCGCAATTTACGATGTCATCATCGACATGCGTCCGGACTCGCCCACGTACATGCAGCATATTGGGGTAGAGCTGACCGCCGAGAATCACCGGGCGCTGTTGGTTCCCGAAATGTTTGCCCATGGTTACCAGGCGCTGACCGATGGGGCCGAAGTGGTCTATCAGGTGGGCGAGTTTTATACTCCCGGCTATGAACGCGGTCTTCGCTACGACGATCCGGCCTTTGGCATCGAATGGCCCATGGAAGTAACCGTCATCTCCGAAAAGGATGCAGCTTGGTCCCTGTTTGAATAATCGTTTGAATGCGCATATGTCCCATCCATCATGAAGCTCAGCGTAATTCTCCCTTGCCATAACGGAGCGGCGACGATCGCTCAGCAGCTCGATGCCCTCGTGGCTCAGCAGTATGCGGGCGAGTGGGAAATGATTGTGGTGAATAATGGTTCGACGGATGAATCGGTAGCGATCGCCCAACAATATAGCGATCGCCTCCCCCAATTCCGCATCGTTGATGCCCATCACCCTCCCGAACCCTTACTCGGGGTCACCCATTCCTACAACGTGGGTCTCCAAGCCGCGACTGGCGATGCCTTTGTCTTTTGCGAAGCGGATGACGAAGTGGGTCCGGCATGGCTGGCGAGTGCCGCCCAAGGTCTAGAGCAAGCAGACTGTGTGGCGGGTCCGTTGGATCACACCAAGCTCAATCCCCCTTGGCTCTTCAAAACCTTTGGCCCTGGAACTCAGTTAGATGAACTGCCTCGGTTTTATCTGATGAAGGAGTTAACCTACGCCTCAGGCTGCAACCTAGGTTTTCGTCGTGCTGTCTATGAAGCCTTAGGTCCGATTGACGAGTCCATTCGCTATGTTTGGGATACAGAGTTTTGCTGGAACATCCAGCTTTCAGGTTTTACGCTCAAGCTGGTGCCCGGTATGCTGGTTCACTATCGCTTACCCACCTCCTTGGCCAAAATCTATCGCAGAAGTTTTCTCTGGTGTGTCGAAACGGTTGATTTGCAGCGACGGTTCCGGCGACCCAATGCCCCCTTTTGGTACCTACGGGTTACCTATTGGGTGATTAAGAATGCCCTAAGGCTCGCGGTGGGATGGATCACCTATCCCCTGGTTCGTTCCAAGGGCAATATCGCCAAAGCCTTGTATGAACTGGGAGGATGCCTAGGTCGATTTCAGGGCAATCGCCAATACGGCCCTCTGCCCACCTCCCGAAAATCAGAGCCTGCCATCTCGCTCGATGAACGCAAAGAAATCAGTGCCCTATAACGCAGCCTAAGCTGCTTAACCGGTCAACCATCAGGACTTAGCGTTCCGCTTTATCAAAACTATCCAAAGAAGAATCCTATGATTATTGTCGATCAAGCTCTCAAAGCCCGTGCCGAAGCCGGAAACCCCGTTCGCGTGGCCATGATTGGGGCCGGTTTTATGGGACGGGGCGTCGCGAATCAAATTATTAATTCTGTGCCAGGCATGGAATTGGTCGCCGTTTCCAATCGCAATTTGGCGGGGGCGGAGCGGGCCTATCGGGAAGCCGGTCGGGAAGATTTCATCGAAGTTAACGATGTTTCCGCTTTAGAGGCCGCAATTCAAAAGGGTCAACCGGCGGTAACGGAAGATGCCATGTTGCTCTGTCGGGCCGAGGGCATTGATGCGGTGATCGATGTGACAGGTGCGATCGAATTTGGCACCCATGTGGTGATGGAGGCGATCGCCAACCAAAAACACATCGTTTCCATGAACGCCGAGCTCGACGGTACCATTGGTCCCATCCTCAAAACCTACGCCGATAAGGCAGGCATTATCCTCACGGGCTGCGATGGCGACCAGCCAGGAGTTCAAGCCAATCTCTATCGCTTTGTGAAAAGCATTGGTCTAACGCCTCTGGTTTGCGGCAATATCAAGGGCCTTCAGGATCCCTACCGCAACCCCACGACCCAGGAAGGCTTTGCCAAGCAGTGGGGCCAAAATCCTTACATGGTGACCAGTTTTGCGGATGGTACAAAGATTTCCTTTGAGCAAGCGATCGTCGCCAACATGACCGGCATGACTGTGGCCAAGCGGGGCATGCTGGGCTACGACTTCCGGCTCCATGCTGATGAACTGGTACAGCAGTTTGGTCTGGACAACTACACCGGCCACATCGACGATGTCACGAAAATCTACGACATTGATCAGCTCAAGGAGCTGGGCGGCATTGTGGACTACGTGGTCGGTCTCAAGCCTGGTCCTGGGGTTTATGTTTTTGCGACCCACGACGATCCGAAACAGCAGCATTATTTGAATTTGTACAAGCTGGGCCAGGGTCCGCTCTACAGCTTCTACACTCCCTACCACCTCTGCCACTTTGAGGTTCCCCTCTCGGCAGCACGGGCGGTACTTTGCAATGACGTGGTCTTGGCTCCCCAGGGTGCGCCCCTTGTGGATGTGGTGGCGACGGCGAAGACCGATCTGAAGGCAGGCACTACCCTGGACGAATTGGGCGGCTACAACACCTATGGTCAGTGCGAAACTGCTGAGATTACCCTGCGCGATCGCCTCCTTCCCATTGGCCTAGCCGAAGGCTGTCGCCTCAAGCGCGATCTGCCCAAGGACGCGGTCCTCACCTACGACGATGTCGAATTCCCCGAAGGACGGCTGTGCGATAAACTGCGGGCAGAGCAAGACAGCCACTTTTTCGGTTAAGACCAGACCTCAGCCATGACAACCGTTTTTGCATCAGACTGGACCACGCTGGATCGCTCTGAATCGGACGTCATTGGCCTGATTCCCGCCGGGGGCCAAGCCACCCGCTTGGCCCCTTTACCCTTGAGCAAAGAGCTCTATCCCATCGGCTTTCAGGAGCTTCCCGAGAAAGGACTGCGGCCTAAGGTGGTGGGTCAATATTTACTGGAAAATTTTCGCCAAGCGGGAATCCGCAAGGTGTTTTTTATTTTGAGGCCGGGGAAGTGGGACATTCCGGCTTATTTTGGCTCGGGCGATCGCCTCAATCTCGACCTAGGCTACCTCGTTGTCGAAAATTCTACGGGCGTCCCCGACACCCTCAACCAAGCCTACGCCTTTGTCAAACAGGCCCGTGTGGCCCTCGGCTTTCCCGATATTTTGTTTTATCCCTCTACGGTTTTTCAGCTGCTGCTGGACCATCAAGCCCAAACCCAAGCGGCGGTTGTGCTCGGCCTAGTGCCCTTGAAACCAGGCCAGCGAGCGGGCGTCGTAGATTTTGACGCCTCAGGGCGAGTAACGGCCATTCTTGAAAAACCGGAAAGCACGGATTTGACCTACGGCTGGGGTGCGGCGGTGTGGTCTCCGATGTTCACAGAATTTCTACACGGGTTCCAGGCTCAGCGACGGAAGACCGAGGCGGGTCCCGAGGTTCCGATTGGGGATGTGATCCAGGGGGCGATCGCCCAAGGACTCCCGGTTCAGGCCGTAGCTTTTCCAGAGGGACACTTTCTCGACATTGGCATTACCGATAATCTCATCAGAGCAGTGCACCAATTTTCTGCGGACCCTTCCTTGTTTGCCGATATCTCCCCCATCACTCCCGATCGCCATTAAAAAGCGCACTGAGTAAACACTCAGCACGCTTTCCAAACGCAATGGAAACGATTTCCTTCATTAAGGGAAAGTGAAATTTACAAGTCGCCGCCCCGGAAGGCCAGAAGAACGACCACGACCGGACCGGCCAGCACGATCAGGGCCAGCGAGATGAGCTGAAAAATCACCTCAAAATTAATTCCACCAACGAAACTTGCGAGACCACTAAAAATGCCAGCGAGTACCAGAGACATATCTCCTCCCTATAACCCAAGCAACGCAATGAACGATTAAGCCTTAGCAGTATTTGATTTTATCGGTTCGCCGTCCCCTGAATTTAAGGAAAGTTACAAAACTCCATCAATTTTTGTACGGGATCGAGGAAACCAAGAGGGTTGGCATCAATTCTCTCGCGGCATGATTTGGGAGAGCTGTTCGAGGTCCAGGACTTCTGCCAGTTGGGTTTCATCCATGAGCCCTTTCTCTAGGACAATCTGGCGAAGGGTCTTACCACTGTCCAGGGATTTTTTGGCCACGGCGGCGGCGTTGAGGTAGCCAATGTGGGGATTGAGGGCAGTGACGAGGGACAGTGTGCGCTCTGCGTAGCCGAGGCAGCGATCGGCGTTAGCGGTGATGCCCTGGAGACAGCGTTGGTCGAGGGCACTGAGGGTGTTGCCGAGAATTTCGATGCTGTGGATGAGGTTGTAGGCGATCAGCGGCATCATCACATTGAGTTCCAACTGACCAGCTTGGGCACAGAGGGCGATCGCGCTGTCATACCCCATTATTTGAAAACACACCATCGAGGTCATCTCCGCCATCACCGGGTTATATTTCCCCGGCATAATCGACGAACCGGGCTGGACCGGCGGTAATTGGATTTCTTTGAGCCCGGTCATAGGCCCCGAATCCATCAGCCGCAGATCGTGGGAAATCTTGACCAAATCCTGAGCTAGATTTCGTAATGCACCGGAAACCGCCACAAAGGGAGCCATGCTCTGCATCGCCGCCATGAGGTGAGGCGCAGACTGCAGCGGAAAGCCCGTGAGCTCGCCTAACACTGCGGCGACGCGGTGGGCATAGCGAGGGTGGGTGTTCATGCCCGTGCCGGAGGCGCTGCCGCCTAGGCCCAATTGCATCAGATCCTGGGCCGCAAATTCTAACCGCCGCAAATGGTCTTGCAAAATCTGTGCCCAGGCCCGGAAGCCTTCACCTAAGCGAACAGGGACAGCGTCCTGCATGTGGGTGCGGGCAGATTTGACAATGGGTTGAAATTCTTCGGCCTTGGCTTCGAGGGTGGCGATCGCCCCCTTCAAACTCGGATACAGCGAATGGGCCAGCGCCAGCAGCCCCCCAATCCGAATCGCCGTGGGAATGACATCGTTCGTAGATTGACCATAATTGACGTGGTCATTGGGACTGAGCCGCTGATAATTCCCCTTTTCGTCGCCCAAAATCTCTAGGGCTCGATTGGCCAGAACCTCATTGAGATTCATGTGGTGAGAGGTTCCGGCTCCAGCTTGATAGACATCCACCACAAACTGGTCCCGCAGGTTGCCCTGCAAAATCTCGTCCGTGGCCTGGACGATGGCATCGGCCATGTCCTGGGGAATGCAGCCGAGCTCTCCATTCACCATCGCCGTCGCCTTTTTAATCAGCAAACCCGCATCCACATAGGTCGGCAGGGGTTTGAGGCCACTGATGGGAAAATTTTCCGTGGCCCGTAGGGTTTGGATTCCGTAGTAGACGTCATGGGGGATGGGGCGATCGCCCATGGAATCTTTTTCGATGCGGCAGTTTGCTAAGGAGTTTTCTGGGGCACTGGATTGCGGGACACTGGATTGCGGGACACTGGATTGCGGGGCACTAGATTGCGGGGCACTAGATTGAGACATGGTCGATAGCTGGCAGCATTGACAGGCGACTTTCTATTGTGCCGGACCATCTGTCCTTAGAGCACCCCCTTAGAACATTGCCCTTAAAACATTGTCCTTAGGACACCGTTAGCACCTGAAAGCGCTGGAGCAGCATGGCATTATCCGGTGTCAGCAGGTTTTGCAGATAGTTGACATCGTCTAGCAAGGTCAGCTCACGGGCACATTCCGATTCTAGAACTCGGATGTAGCGCTGGCGCTCGCCATCAGACGCAGCAGACTTAAGCAAATGCAACGCCATATTGATATTTGACACCGGTTCCCGCAAATCCTGGGCAATCCGTTGCAACAAATTCGATTTCAGTATTTCTAGCTGCTGCGTATCCTTAAGACGACGCTGACTTTCCGCAAGCTCCTGTTGCAGCGATTGGGTCAACCCTTGCCGCTGCTCTAGGGCCACAGTCAAGCTCTCTTGCCGTCGTAGGCGGCCCTGAATCGCGCCTTGCAGGGCTGCCAGGTTCAAAGGGCTTCATCAGATAATCATCCGCCCCCAGGTCCATCCCCTGGCGCGCTTCCGTCAGGCTAGAGGGCATGGTGAGCAACAACAGCGGCATGAGCAGGGTTTTGGCATCCTGCCGAAGGGCACAAACCAGGGTTGAACAGTCAATCTCCGGGTTTTGGAGATCGCAAATCACCAAATGAGGCAACGCCGATTGGGCCTTAGCTAAGCCGGTTTGGACATTTTCTGCATAGAGTAACTCCACTTCCTCCGGCGCGAGCATCTCTGCGATCGCCCCTTGAAGTGCTTCATCTGCGCCAATTAGCAAAATTTTTTTCATATCAATCCGGAACCGCTGCCGGTTCTCTTCCCCGAGTACAAGATGAATGAGACCACGCTCTCTCCATTGAAACTCGCGGACTCTGACAAATCACACCGAACAAGTCCGGAATCTAGCCCAGGCTTGGCTTACGAGGATTATCCGAGATCGCTCCACCATCAGCTCCCTTGATTTACGGAGCAACCCTCTGCGTAATACGCAGGGGCACAAATCTAGGATTTTTTATCCCAAACGCTTTATCCCAAACGCTTTATCCCAAACGCTTTATCCCAAGCCTTTAAACCTAGGCAACTGCGTTGCGGATTTCTTGGGCTGTCAAATAGAGTTTCCCCCAGGAGCGCATGGCCTGAGTCGTCCGCCAGCCCAGTTCTTTGGCGATCGCCTCCAGCGGTTTTCCCGTTTTCATTCCCGCCAAAAGACTCTGTTCTTCCTCTTCTAGACGCTGCTCTAGAACCTGCCACTGGTTTTCATTCAGCCCTAAGTTATGCTCTCGCACGGACGTCCCTAGCCAATCCGTCACCAGTTCCGGTTCCACTTTGAGCGAAAATACCTGAACGGCATGGTAGCTGACCTTTTCCCGCAATCGATAGACCTTTTTGATCGGAATTCCCAGATCGGCGGCGATCGCATCCTGGGTATAACCCTGTAAATAGAGCCGCAGCCAATCCACCGCCTGGGGTTCAACGCGATCGCTCAAATAAGCCTCAAACTCATCTTGAACCGCCTTGCGCTGGGCTTGGGTTTGCTCCCAGTCCTGCTGCTGCTGAAACTGCGCCAACGCCTCATGGTCGAACAGACTCATGGGCGTATCTTCCGTATCCGGCGCAATTTCCTCCGAAATCAAACGCACCATTTCCTTCGCCGGAACCTGGGTTAATCCGCCCCGCTGGGACCGATTGAGATAATTCACAAACCGGTAGACCAACAGCGGCTGATTGCGAATCGGACGGAGACAATATTCTTCTAAACTAGCCAACAGCAAGGTATTGCGCAGTTGAGAGCTCGGTGTACATTGACGAATCCAGCCCATCTGCCGTTGTAGGTGGCGATCGCTTTGGAGCATCTCCTGAATCACTTCCCCCAAGACATCCACGACACTGCGGTAGCGATCGCGGCTTTGGGAGACCCAGGTACGAATTTTGCTACGGATAAGGAAAAGACTGCTCAGGCGGCGCATCAGACGCTGATAGGTTTGCTGAGATCCGACTCCGAGATAACGCTGAGTCAAAATTCGGTAACGGTAATCCATCGCCTGCTGTGCCAGAGTGAGCTCCTGCTCATCAAGCCGATCAAACCGATCTTGGTCTTCCCCCAGCAACCATTGCACAATGCTGGCTTTCGTGGCTTGGGACTGTTTGGGGCAGTCTTCATTGAGCCGCGTCATCCATTCCGTTGTGAGGGTGTCCGCCAGTGCCATCGAATACATCCTAAGCTTGGCCTTTCTTTGATTGTTTCACGAGAATTGCCATGTGGGGCATGACATCTATCTATTCGCAGGAAACTTGCCCATTATGCACAATCTCGGGCGGTTTCTAACTCTAGCCCGAAGCGTCCCCGGTCAGGGTCCATAGCGTTCGTCGGTTGGTTCATGAAGAACAACAGCAAGAACAGGAGACCTGGCAGGATTGGGCTAGGATTCGAAACTGAATCCTGTGGTTTCTCCCCGCTTGCCGATGACTGCACGCTCCTTGACACCAAGCTGCCCGACAGCCCATCTGAAGACGATGCCACCTGGTGAGCCTGGTTTCTTCTACTTTGCCTACGGGTCCTGCATGTGCCCAGTGGACCTCAAGCGTACGCTGGGTGAGGATACTCACCCCTACGTCCTAGGACCAGCCTTGCTTCAGGGCTATCGGCTCGGTTTTTACCGACGATCGCCCCGGCGAAATTGCGGGGTTCTAGATATTGTGCCCGTGGCGAAGGGTTGGATTGAGGGGGTTTTGTATCATTTGCCCTGGCGGTTAAGCGATCGCCTCGACGAACGCGAGGAAGTCTCCACCGGCGGCTATCGACGGGAAGGAATCAGCGTGTCCTATCAAGGGCAGCAGTATGACGATGTACGCACCTACGTTGTCGTCAACAAACTGCCCACAGAACTCGCCCCCAACGACTGGTATTTCAACGTTGTTTTACGTGGCGCAGTTACCTGTGGCCTGTCAGAACATTACTGCTGGCAGCTCTTCCACCACATGACCCATTTACAAGGGCAACCACAAGCACAAGCACAAGCACAATCACAGCCAAAGCCACAACTACAAAGCTCACCTTGCCAAGCCACATGGGCTTAATCCACAAAAAAGCCTAGGGTCATGAGCATCGTGCTTCAACCCTAGGCACAGTTTTCGTCAAACAGTTTTCGTCAAATCAACCAGGGCTCCCAGAGCCCCAAGACTAGAGCTGGATGGCAAATCCCAGCGGAGCATCTCCACCCACTAGGCTGACTTGCAACCGACAAATCGACTCCGGCTGAAGCATCATTTGCAGGACAACGGAACCAGATTCGGTGCGTTCGGCCTGGGTACGCTGGGCACCCTGCTCTAGTCGCACACTGCCTCCGGCTGGCAACTCGGCTTCAACCCGCAACGTACCGTCCCCATAGGCTAAATGCAGGAGCAGCGGACCTGCCGCTGTTTCCCAAGACTGACTGATGCTAGGCTCTGCTGCCGACAGCTTCAGCGTCAGACGATTCAGCATTTCGTAGGCCGCAATCATCGCCAGCGTTAGCTGCTGCTGCTGCGGAGCCGAGGCGTAAGTCTCCGGCATACTATTGCCCAACAAACGCGTCGCCAAGCCTTCGCCATCCCGGCTATAGCCCAAGCGGACCGCATTGGCCAGCAAATTTAGAGACTGGGGATCAACCGCAAAGAGAGACTCTACTGCTTCTACTAGGCGACGACCGTCTTGGACCGCAGACTGAGCCAAGTCCTGACAACGCTGAAACAGCTTCGCCAAGATCTCATCAGGCAACGCAACCGGCAAACGGAGCTGACGCAGCTGGGGCTCCCAAGCCGACAGGCCAAGGGTAGCCGGTAAGGTATCCTCATATTCCATAAGCTCTGTTTCCCAGGGGAAAAGGGGCGGGCGAGCTTCCATTTCCCGCTGGAACCTCTGCTTCAGCAGGGTATAAAAGCGTTCTTGTACCACAGATTTTGCTCCCAGTTTAAGTGGTTCGTGCCCTGAAGATCGAGGGATAGCTTTCCCATCAAAAAGATGCATGGTCTCAGGACTAAGACTCGGCGCGGGGTCTGTGAGTGATGCATCCCCAAGCGAGTCAGCCCAAACCTCAGAATCAAGCGGGTCAGGGGTTTCAAACCACAGTGCATCCGCAGGATGCTCCTGGAATAACCAGGCCAAGAACCGCTCCTCTAAGGTGTATGTGTCCCTATTCATTGCCGAGTGCCCCTCTCCGGAAAAATTTAATCCTCGGCAGCCATTTGTGCCTTTGAGGCAGGCCGATTGCGGAGGTCCCAAGCCTGTTCTAGCATTTTGGACCACTGCCGATTCATCTGCGCAACCGTGCATCCTAGGTTTTTGGCGATCGCACTATCCTGCACTTGCTCCTGCTTCATCCGTAACAAGTCTGTCTGTTTCGCATTAAGACTATCCTGAAAGACCTCCCATTCTTGGGGTAATAGCCCCAGGTTATTGTCTAAATCAGCTTCGAGCCACTGGTGCACCAATTCCCACTGGTGCGACATGGAAAATCGAATCAGATGATACTTAAAGCGCTGCTGCAAATAGTCCCGTTCCCGTGGGGTGAGCCCTAGGATTTCTTCAATTTCACTGGCGGATAGGTCCTGAAGCCGCAGGATAAAGTAATTGGCACAGTCCGTCTGCTGTCGAGCCTCTAAATAGCCCAACAGCTCTTGAACTACCTTTTCCCGCAGGGCATCTTCAGCCGGTTCTAGGTCTTGAGCCACCATCTGCTCCCGCACCTGCTGGAGCGAGGCATTGCCGCGCGCATCATCGGACTCCGAGGTGCTCCCTTCCGCTGCTTGCTCCAGATCGACGAGAGATTCCTGGGGCTGTTGCTGGGAGAAAGTTTGAACCCGCAGAATGATCAGCTGTTGGCTACGACCGTAGGGGAGCGGAATCCGTCGTTTGGCATAGCGCTCGGTGAACGCCATGTATTCGGCTAATTCCAACAGGGTTCGGGGCTGGTAGTCCTCCGCCGATTGCGTCTCCCGACGAAAGACATTGAGGCCCTCCATATAAAAGCCCTGGAGGAAGTCCTCAATCAGGGTCAGACGGGCCTGATAACTGGCCTGGGCCTTGGCCGGGGTAATATACCGATAAATCACTGCGCTCAAGGTACTATGCAGCTCCACGCGGCCTTGACGGTGCCCTAGACGGTAGTACTTCAAGCACTGGGACAGCCGATGACGCGCTAAATTTTCGGCCCAAGCTGCGACTTCACCCGATGACTGAATGCGATGACTCTCAGTACAGATGCGTTCAACTTCCTCTGCCAGACGAAAGGCGATCGCACGGCAGTTCGAATCGGACGCTCGGGTGGCCTGTCTGAGCTCGTTGTACAACAGATTGAAAGTTGTCTCCACGCCTCAGATCCCCTGATGAATACGGTAGCTAATATTGACCCTAACATATGGGCTTAGGGCTTCATGGAAAACTTGCGAAAGCCTGAAACCATCAAACATTCGTAAAAACTTATGTGGTAGAAATGACTGCAAAAGTAGCTTCGATTACGCCCTGAGAGTCGATGTCTAGTTGCAGCCCTGAATCTGAGATAAAAGCTTATACAGCGGATGAAAGCCCGCTCTAGGATAGCGAAGATCCGTATTAATGGACGGAATCAATGGACGAACAGCCGCAGCCTGAGCCGAACTACCCTAGTATCCCTAGGGAGGTAATGTCATCATAATCGCTACCCGATTACGCAATGGACCCGAGCCATGTTAACCGTAAAAGCCACCGATAGCACAACAGATAAAACATGCTAAGGTGTCGGCCTAAGCGATTTATGGGGCATTTACGCCATGGAGAGCCTCGACCAACAGATTAAGGTGCTGATTGAACAGGCCCCTCAGGACGGCATTACCGCGACTCTCGTAAGGGTCATTGCACCGCTCCTTAAGCAAATGGCGAGCCAGCTAAGGCACCATCAGTATTATGTGCTTCAGACCCTAGATGCAGGCTGGATCGTAACAACCCTGAGTAATCGTACAAAGCCTGAGTTAGAAAAATCAGTTATTTACGCATTTCCTACCTACGATGATGCCCAGCGGCAGGCCACCGACAACAGGGAGGAAGAAAGCTTAATTATTCCTATACCAATTATCCATATTCTGTTTCGGCTCATTGCCCTCCAACGGGTGGATAGCGCGATTTTCTTTGAAAGCAAAGGTGATTCGCGGCAGGGAATCGAAATTCGCTGTGATGATTTGCAACGCCAAGTACAGGCGCAGATTGCAGCCTATCAAGCTCAGCTACGTTCTACAGAACCGCGCAATCCTCCTCCGGATATTGCGTGAAGGAAGGATGAAGTGAAAAAATTTGACGAGACATTTTCAGCGTTTTGCGCTACCTAGGTTCCCACGGGTTCAGCCCCGGCTGTTTTTTTCGTGCGGAAGGTCACGTTAGAGCCATCCTGCATTTGTTCTAGCACCAACAGCGGCGTGGGTTTGGCTTTTTGGTCCCATTCCATATGGGCCAAGCGTCCTTGAATCGTCGGTTGCCAGTAATCGTCTTCCGCATTCGGGCTGAGAAACGCTTCAATACAGTCAATGAGCTGCTGAATGGTTTGCGAGCTTGCTTGGGTGGGAAGTTTAACCAAACGAATCTGGATCCGAAAGAGGACCCGTTTTTCTTGACCCAGGAGACTATCGCCGGGGCAATAGAACACATCGAAGGTTTCATCAATCTGACGCCCTGCGCTGGCAACCCCAATCACACCGAGATCCGCCTGCTTGGGTCGTAGGGCGAGGGCGATCGTTTCTTTAATTTGGATTTTGATCGTATTGAGAATCGCGAAGTTAAACGTATCCTCGGCCATACGCATGCGCAGATAGTCAAGGTTAAAATCTCGCGAATGCATGAGGTCGGGATTTTGCTCCATCTTGGTGATGGTTTTCAGGGCTAGCTTGAGCTTTTTCTTCAGCTCCCGGCCTTTGAAATTTTCGAACTTTAACTGTTTTTGCAGATGTCGCAACCGCAGGCGTAGTAAGACATTAGTCCCGATAAGCGCGACTAAGAGGACACCGGAGGAGCATATCCAGAGCTCACCATTGTTGGCACTGAGTGCAGATGGCAAAGAGGCTGCACCGGATGCGGCAGTTACTTGTTTTTGGGCCGCGAGCGAACCTGACATGCGTTGACGCCTCCTGAATCCTCACTGTTTGATTTGTAGCGAGGATAAGGGGGAGGCAGGATCGGGGGAGGTACGGAAAAAATAGGGGAGCGTCGTGGAGGGGGAGGGGAGATTGACTAGAGGGGTATGGGGAAGAGGGAAGTAGGAAAGAGGGAATGGGGGATGAAGAAGAGAGCTTCAGTTAGTCCAGCGGGCACGGTAGCTGCGGGCGTCGAGGTGGCAGAGATAGGGAAACTTGACATAGCGCCCTAGACCGCCGGGCCACCAGGGGTCGAAGGTCCAGTAGAGCTGGTTGCCGGTGAGGCCATCAACGTAGAAATCAACGGCGTCACCGACGATATGGCGACTGTAGGGGGCTCCGCCGACAGCGCGGTTAACATCGGGGGGACGATACCAACTGGTGACAATGAAGGGGCGATCGATCCGGTCAAAGGCCCGTTGAGCCAACTGGGCAATCCGGACAATGGCATCGACGGTGGCTTGGTTGGGGGGCATGCGGGTGCCGCCGTGGGTGGCCTGGGCCCAGGTGAAATGGCCTCCGGGGATAATGGCGGCGTAGAGCTGAATATTGCGGGTGGTCCAGCGGGTGGGACGGGGCGGCGGCGGGACGGGCTTAGGTTTGGGGGGAGCCTCGGGGGTATTGGGGCGGGCCGTGGCCATGGCTTTGACTTCTTCGACGAGAGAGTTAATCACTTGGGTTTGATTCGGGGTTTCGCGCCAGAGCTGAACCAGGCGGACAAGGGCTTGGCGTTGGTGGTCGGTCTGGCCGTAGTTGCCAGGGATACGGCGAATGAAGTTGAGCAGTTCGCGATCGAGCTGAGAAGCGGCCTGCTGGATCGTCGCGGCGGAGAGTTGTTGTTCGCCACTAAATATATCGGCGTTGATCCCTAAGGCCATAAGGGCGGTGCTGCGGGAATCGAGCTGCCGCCAAAGGCGAAAGGCTTCAGTGAGGGCGTGGCGTTGGGATCCTGCCCCTTGGTAGTACTGGGGAATGCGCTGGACAAAGGAGAGGAGCGCGGGGTCGATGGCGGTGAGGTTGGGACGGGGGATGGTGTCTTTGCGGAGGGAGGCGATCGCCTGCTCCCGCGAATTCAATTCCCGCCAAAGCTGGGCCAATCGCAGCAACGCCTCTCGCTGATGGGGATAACCACTGTAGTTCACCGATAATCGCTGAATGAACTGCACCAGCATCCGATTCAGATGGGCAGGCGGCGATGTCTCGGACAGTCCTAGGGATGTAATAACCGCAGCATGGTCCGGCAGTTTCCGCCAAATCCGACCGGCTTCAAGCAGGGCATCCCGCTGGCTGGGCAACCCTCGGTAGTAGGCCGGAATTCGTTCAACGAGCTGGAGCAGTGCTTTGTCGAGAAACGCAAGATTGTGGGGGGCCTGATCAATGGAGAGGTCCGCTTGGGCGTCGGTAAAATAGGCCTGTTTGAGAATTTGGAAATTGCAGGGTAGCAGCCGCGCCACGCCGGGTTCCGCTGGGCTGGGCGTATAACCGGCAGCCACTTGCTTGAGAAAACCGTCACCATAGCCCCCGGCATCGGCATTCCACAGATCCAGGGGAGAAATTTTTTTGTCGATCAGCTGGTCCGTCAGATTGCGCAACGTCGTAGCCGCGACCTGGACTTGCTCTTCAAAACTGTCCAACGCCGACGCCGTGACCGGCGCAAAGGGAACAACCCCCAGCGTACCGCTATCGGTTCCTTGAGCCTCTCGCCGAGCTGCCTCATCCTGAACCGCCATTTCCTCTTCTGGCAAGGCATCCTGGGGCTGGGGGGTCACCTCCGGCAGCACGGCGCGGGCTGCACCCGGATTATGGGCCGCATAAAGCCCTGCCAGGATCGACTTGTGAATTCCGACTCGGGCGGCTTCTAGAAGGTAGAGATAGTTGCGCTGATCCGCGTTGAGAGCTGTCATGGTTGAGGACTCACTCGGCTAACGCCTATTTGACCACGGATCCATTTAAGCGTGCCGATTTCATCTCAGGATTGAATTTTCTAGGGGAATGCCCGATGACATTGCAAGCGCTTGATGAATTTTCTGGGGAACTGGTGCGATCGCTCCGTCTGATCGCCAGCGACATGGATGGCACCCTCACCCAATCCGGACAGTTTTCTACAGCTCTTTTAGCGGCCTTAGACCGGCTGAATCAAGCCCATCTACCGCTGCTGATTGTAACCGGGCGATCGGCTGGATGGGTCCAAGGCATTGCCCAGTATTTGCCAGTGTTGGGGGCGATCGCCGAAAACGGGGGCCTATTCTTTCGAGGGCCAGACTATGCAGCCGAACTTTTAGTCGAAATTCCGGACTTGGGGGAACATCGCGATCGCCTTGCCCAAACCTTCCAACAGCTCCAGCGGCATTTTCCCCAGATCCAAGAATCTAGCGACAACCGCTTTCGGCTGACGGACTGGACGTTTGATGTACAGGGGTTGAGTCAAGGGGAGTTGGGGGCGATCGCCCACCAGTGCCACACCGAAGGCTGGGGCTTTACCTACAGCACCGTCCAGTGCCACATTCGTCCCCTGGAACAGGATAAGAGCATCGGCCTCCTGCACCTGCTCAAAACCTTTCTTCAGAAAGACTTTCCAGCCCTACAGCCCCATCAGGTCCTCACCCTCGGCGATAGCCCCAATGATGCCAGCCTGTTTAATCCCAAGGATTTTCCCCTCTCCGTAGGAGTCGCCAATGTGCGGCATTACAGAGACCAACTCCCCTATCTGCCTCGATTTGTTACAGGAGCTGAAGAAGCAGTTGGATTTTGTGAACTCGTGGACCATCTTTTGAGGGTTTCTCCCCCAGTTCCCCCACAGGAATGCGAGAATATCCAACGGGCCAAAGGATTAAATCCCAATCTGGCACGGTAAATTCAAGGAGAAACCCATGACCCGAGCGATTATGGAAACCGAGAAGGGGACAATCAATCTGGAGCTGTTTGACCAAGACGCCCCCAATACGGTGAAAAACTTTGTCGACTTGTCCGAGAAGGGCTTCTACGACGGGTTGAATTTCCACCGCGTCATCCCCAATTTTATGGTTCAAGGTGGTTGCCCCAAGGGCACTGGTACCGGCGGTCCGGGCTATAAAATCAAGTGCGAAATCAACGGCAATAAACACGAAGCCGGAACCCTTTCCATGGCCCATGCAGGCAAGGATACGGGGGGCAGTCAGTTTTTCATCTGCCACAGCCCTCAGCCCCATTTGGATGGAGTCCACACAACGTTTGGTAAAACCAACGATATGGATGTGGTCAATGCCATTCGTCAGGGTGACAAGATTTTGTCGGTAAAAATCGAGAAGTAAATTCATGGTTACCCAATAGGGGTCCCCAATAAACCTGGACGAACGCGGTTTCTACGGGATTCGCGATCGCCTCCCCAGATCCATCGGCCATCCGACCTGTCTGGAGGCGATCGCCTTCGCTACCATAAGTTCAGAATCTTCGACACTCACTGTTCACCGCAAATTTCATGATTTTTTCTGCACTCTTTGGTGGTAAAAAGCTTGTCCTGCCTAGCCCAGAGGAAGCACTACCGGGCCGCACGACGGAAATGTCAGTTCCGGCCAAACATTTTGTCAATGGTAATCCTATCAAAGGGCCGTTTCCCGCCGGACTAGAGCAGGCCGTTTTTGGGCTGGGCTGCTTCTGGGGCGCGGAGCGGAAGTTTTGGCAACAACCGGGCGTCTATAGCACTGCCGTAGGCTATGCAGCGGGGATTACCCCCAACCCCACCTACCAAGAGGTTTGTTCGGGCATGACGGGCCACAATGAAGTGGTTTTAGTGGTTTATGACCCGAATGTCATTCGCTATCGAGACTTGCTGAAGGTTTTCTGGGAATCTCACGATCCGACCCAGGGCATGCGCCAGGGTAATGATGCAGGCACACAATATCGTTCAGGCATCTACACCTTTACCCCCGAACAGAAAGCCGCAGCGGCAGCCTCTAAGGCCGCCTACGAAGCGAACCTGCAGAAGTCGGGCTATGGCGAGATTACCACGGAGATCCGGGATGCGCCCCCGTTTTACTATGCGGAAGAGTATCACCAACAGTATCTAGCCAAGAATCCCAGTGGCTACTGTGGTTTGGGCGGTACCGGAGTTACCTGCGCGGTCTAGGGCCTACGTGCTCTCGGGCCTACGTGCTCTCAGGAAGAAGCGATCGCCAGCGGTTCAACACGGCGGCTAAATCTTGCCGCCGAAACTGAGCTAAATTTCCCTGGGGGAACTCCGTCAAGGCGTCCAAATCCCCCTCGGCAATTTGCGCTTCAACCTGGTTTAAAACTTCCACCATAGTTTGTTGGCCCCGCAACGATGTCTGGCGCAGTTGTAAAAGCACCGCTGCGATCGCCTTGAGCTGTGCGGGTTCAACCCACTGCTCCAGGGCTGAAACGTCGATGTTTTCTTGGTTTATGGCGATCGCCTCTAGCCCCCGCGTTTTGCCCTTGACCCGGCGGTCTGCTGCCTCCCCTGGGCTCGGCTGGGCTCGGGATGTAAGCTGGGGATAGCGAGGGGTGAGACAACCGAAGCGATCGCCCCCTTCCGAGAGTCTGGCGGTGGTGAACGTCTCGGCGATCGCCTTAGCTTTTTCAGTCACATCCTCGGGGATAAACTCGTCCAGAGCGATTACCCTATCCGCCACGTCAAAATAATCCCCACTGCCACCCATGACTAAAATCGTCGAGACGCCCTGTTCTGTATAAAGCTGCTGCACTTTATCTACGAAGGGGGTGATGGGTTCGCGATCCTGGGCGATCAGGGCTTGCATGCGGCGATCGCGAATCATAAAGTTGGTCGCGGACGTGTCTTCGTCCAAAAGCAACAGCTTGGACCCGGCCTCCAGGGCTTCCAGGATACTGGCGGCTTGGGAGGTGCTGCCGCTAGCGTTGGGCGTTGAGAAGTTTTCGGTGGATTGGCCTAGGGGCAGATGGTTGATAAAGGGAGAGAGATTAACCCCTGCGACGCTGCGGCCATCTTCGGCACGAATTTTCACAGCACTGGGGTCGGTGACAACGGACTCGCGGCCATCGCCGGGAATGTGGCTATAAATCCCCTGGGCGATCGCCTGGAGTAGGGTTGATTTGCCATGGTAGCCCCCACCGACAATCAGCGTAATCCCGCGCGGAATGCCCATGCCGGTGATCGGACCTCGGTTGGGACAGGTTAACTGAACCCGCAAAGACTCGGGCGACTGAAATGGAACAGCCGCAGCCAGGGGGCGGTCATCGATACCGCTGCGGCGCGCTAGGATTGCGCCGTCGGGAATAAACGCTACGAGATTTTGGTGGGCGATCGCCCTCCGCAAATATTCCGTATCCTCAACGGTTTCGACATGGGTTTGCAGGGCTGAGGCATCCAGATTGGCATAGCACAACGCTTTCTCTACCAGCGTCGGGATATCTTCACAAAACATTGCCGCTGCCTGCCGCCCCAGAATCCGCCGTCCCTGGGCCGGGAGTCCGACCGTAAACCGCAGTTCAACCGCACCGGTTTCTCCGATCAAGACCGTGGTGCGCTCTAAAACCGCTTGACTGGGCCGTTCTAGCTCAATGCGACCGCTATTCCCCATGCCGCGTGACTGGCCGCGTGACTGGCTGAGCTGCCGACTCCAGCGATCGCCCTGGCGGGTCAAAAAATCCTCTAGCCCTAACCGTCGCGCATCGGTGCCATAGAACGCCGCTGGTAGTCGCGCCAACCCAGCCTCCACCACGACCCGACAACGACTCGGTGCAGCGAAGGGATCCCCTTGGACCGCATCGATCAGTACTGTAAAACCGTCAGCATCATAGGAGCCCCGCAGATCTTTGTAGGCGCGATAGCTTTGGCCATCGAGACGCAACAAACGGTCGGAAAGCGCCTGGAGCATAGGAGAAACGCAAAACTAGTACCGGACTCGTGCCGCACTAGCAAGCACCGACTTTAACCGGTTCTTTGGTCTTGGCAGTTTCTCTGGCCTTGATGGTTTCTCTGGCCTTGGCGGTTTCTTTGAGCTCTTCGGTGACATCAAAACCACCGGCATCACGGGTAGCAATAACTTTCAAATTGGGCGAAGAGGCGATCGCTTTCTCCAAGGGCTGACCCAAAAATTGGCTCAACATATTGCCAAAACCGAGGAGATAAACAATCGGGAAAGCGTCTGGAGATTCCATGGCAGGATGCTGGCTGAGGAAGGATTGCGATACGAGTAATTATACTGAAAGAAAAAGGGGCTGGCGATGAAGATTCGGTGATGCTGTGTGACGCTCTAGCGACTGTAAAGATGAATGATCCGTTAATGCCCTGATGCGTTGACTTGATCCAGTGGGCCAGTGCCAGGATTTGTATCAGGGTTTGTACCAAGGTTGGGAACCGTAGAATTACGACCTAGCCCCAAGCGATATTCTCCCGGTGTCATGCCTTCCCAACGCCGAAAGGCACGATTGAACGCCGTGTTTTCTGAAAATCCCAGCAAAAAGGCAATTTCGCTCGTGGTGAGCTGGGAGTTTTGCAAATATTGCACCGCTAGCTGACGACGAATTTCATCGAGAACCTGTTGAAACGAGGTCCCGGCTTGTTGCAACTTGCGCTGGAGCGTGCGAGGAGAATAATTGAGCCGTTGGGCGATCGCCTCCAGTTTGGGTTCCCGCGCCCGCAATTCTCCTGCTAAAAGATGGCGCAGTTCGTCGACGATGCTGCCGGAGGGGGGCAATTGGTTCAGCAGATTTTCGGCATAGCGATCGAGCAATTCGCATAGCCCCGCATCGGCCTGGGTCAGCGGGGCGTCCAGCCAGGCGACGGCAAACTGCAGCCGGTTGCTCCGCCCCCCAAAGGCCAGACGATTGCCAAAAATACGCTGATAAATAGCCTTTTCCTGGGGTTGAGCCTGTTGAAATTCGACCCGGTTGAGCAGCCAGGGTTGACCCAGACTCCGGTTGCCCCACCGCACGATATTGGCCAGGGTCCAGCCCACACTAATGGAGGATAACCAGACTGCTGCACTGACCGGTGCATAGATCAGCGACACCTCGTGACCAACCTGGGACAGCTGAAATTCCATGCCACCGTAAAACAAGCGGCTGTAGCGAACGAGGCGATCGAGCGCTTTACCCAGGGTTGGGCTGTGGCTCATGGCATAGCCGGTCACATTAAACGTTTCCAATTGGGTGACCTCTGCCATTCGCAAGCCAATATCGGCATCGCCCGACCGACGCGCAATTTCTCGCCACAGGATCATCAGCTTCTCCTGGGAGACCCGCTGGTCAGGGTCCTCCAAGCTTTCAGGAGAAACCTGAATCGTCTTCAGCAGCTCGGACCTAGACAGATCAAACTGTTCCGCCGCTGCCAAGATGCCTTGGATGAGTTTTGCCGAAACCGAGTAGTGGTGATCCAAAGTGTGGTCCCAGGCGATCGCGTCAGCGGCCAATGGTGAGATTGCTATCTGACATTTTAGGTCACTGTTTATGGCGTCTTCGGTCAATCTTTTTGGTCCCCTCCATCGCTACCGTAGAGAGCAGTGTGTAGGAGAAATTCAAAAATTATGAAACGCGCATTTGCTTTGGCGATCGCCCTAGGTACCGCCTTCTCAGTATCCTTGACCGCTTGTTCGTCCCCTGACGCCACCGATCCCGCAGCGCCCACCGAGGGTGCAGCCCCTGTGGAAGAAGCTACGCCCATGGAAACGACCGCTCCGGCTCCGGATGCCAGCAGCACAACCCCCGATGCAGCGCCCACCGATGGCGCTGCAACCCCGACCGATGGTGCCACCCCCGCTGCAACCCCAACCCCCTAGGTTTTGATTCTCCATCAGCCATAGAGCTATATCTCACCCATTAACGTGAGATTCATATCCCGTCCCTAAGGTTTAGGGACGGGGTCTTTTGAGAATCATTAAGGATCTCTTCTCATGGCCCCTGCCTCTCCTTCCAGTGCCTTGGCACGCGCTAGCCGCGACGCCTATCATGTCTTGGATATTGCGGAAACCACCCAACAGCTTGCTGTCAATCCGGAGACGGGGTTGACTGCCCCCGAGGCCCAAGCACGACAACGACGCTACGGGTTGAACGAGTTGGAGGAGAAGGGAGGACGGAGTAAATGGGCCATCTTTCGCGATCAGTTCACCAATATCATGCTAGTGATGCTGATGGTGGTGGCGGTGGTCTCAGCGGTTTTGGATATTCGAACCCAGCAGTTTCCGAAGGATGCGATCGCCATCTTCGCCATCGTTTTGCTCAACGGCATTTTGGGCTATTTCCAGGAGAATCAGGCAGAAAAGGCATTGGCGGCGCTAAAACAGATGTCTTCGCCCCAAGTGCGAGTCCTGCGCGACGGCAGCCAGCAAGAGATTGATGGCAAGGAATTGGTGCCAGGGGATGTCATCTATATCGAAGCGGGAACCCAACTGGCAGCGGATGGACGCTTGCTAGAGGCGGTGAATTTGCAGGTGCGGGAAGCGGCGTTGACGGGGGAGGCGATCGCCGTAACCAAACAAGCGGATTTGGTTCTACCGCTGGATGCGGCTTTGGGCGATCGCCTCAACTTAGTGTTTCAAGGCACAGAAGTCATCCAAGGTCGAGGCCAGGTGTTGGTCACCGCCACAGGCATGAGCACAGAACTGGGCCGCATTGCTGAACTCCTCCAAACGGTGGAAACAGAACCCACCCCGCTCCAGCAACGCATGACCCAATTGGGAAACGTCCTGGTCAGCGGCTCAATGGTTCTGGTTGCCCTCGTGGTTTTGGGCGGAGGCTTTGTCTTGGGCTGGGACAATCTGCCCAATTTGCTCGAAGTCTCCCTCAGTATGGCGGTGGCGGTGGTCCCGGAAAGTCTCCCGGCGGTGATTACCGTAACCCTAGCCCTAGGGATGCAGCGAATGGTGAAGCGACAGGCTCTGATCCGTCAGCTTCCGGCGGTAGAGACCTTGGGATCGGTGACCACGATTTGTTCGGACAAAACCGGCACGCTGACCCAAAACAAAATGGTCGTGAAACAGGTTTACTGCGAGAACCAATCCTTGTGGATTAGTGGGGATGGCTATAACCCGGTCGGAAATTTTATTCAAGCCGATACCGGCTCCGCGCCGCTCTCGCCAGAGCAATTATCCCCGGCGATTCAGTGGCTGTTGCTCGCGGGGCTCCTCTGCAACGATGCAGTTCTGCAAAAAGAACAGGGCCAATGGACAATTTTAGGGGATCCAACGGAAGGGGCGCTGCTCTCCCTTGCGGGTAAAGCCGGGTTGCAAAAGGATTACTGGATTGAGCGGTTACCTCGGGTCTTGGAAATTCCCTTCTCCTCCGAGCGCAAACGCATGAGTATTGTTTGCCAAACGGACTCCCGCCTAGAAACCGATCTAGCCGTCGATCTGCCTCCCTATGTCGCCTTTACAAAAGGATCACCGGAGCTGGTCTTGGACTGTTGCAGTCAACAGCAAAATGGTGAACCACTGCCGCTTACCCCTACCCTACGGCAACAAATTTTGCAGCAAAACGAGCATCTGGCCCGTCAAGGATTGCGGGTTTTAGGATTAGCTTTTCGTCCACTGGCCAGCCTTGGAAACTTGACCGCTACAGAGCAGCTAGAAGGGATTTCAGCGGAGGCTGCCATAGAACAGGATTTGGTTTGGCTCGGTCTCATGGCAATGATGGATCCACCCCGGCCCGAGGTTCGGACAGCGGTTGAACATTGTCGTGCTGCTGGGATTCGCCCGGTGATGATTACGGGAGACCATCAGTTAACGGCTCAGGCGATCGCCCAAGACCTCGGCATTCTCCCCGCCGGCCCCCACGACCAGGACGTTCTAACTGGACGGGATTTGGATCAATTAACAACGGCTGAACTGGCCACCCGCGTTGACCAAGTGGGCGTCTATGCCCGTGTGTCTCCGGAGCACAAACTGCGCATTGTCCAAGCCCTCCAGCAAAAGGGGCAAATCGTCGCGATGACCGGCGATGGCGTCAACGACGCCCCAGCCCTCAAACAGTCCGACATCGGTATTGCCATGGGGATCACCGGCACGGATGTCAGCAAAGGGGCGGCGGATATGGTGTTGCTCGACGATAACTTTAGTTCGATTGTCTCGGCCACGGAAGAAGGCCGGATTGTCTACGACAATATTCGTCGCTTTATCAAATATGTTCTAGGCAGCAACATTGGCGAAGTCTTAACCATTGCCATGACGCCGCTGCTGGGGTTCGCTGGGGTTCCCCTCAGTCCGCTTCAGATCCTGTGGATGAACCTAGTGACCGATGGTCTACCGGCATTGGCATTAGCGCTGGAACAGGGCGAACCCGACGTGATGCAGCGTCCGCCTTACCATCCCAGAGAAAACATTTTTGCAAGGGGATTAGGGCTATACATGGTGCGGGTCGGTTTAGTCCTGGGAATTGTGACGATCGCCCTGATGATCTGGGGCTATCACTACACCCACGCTAATCCAACCGCTGCTGACCCCGATAGTAATCGCTGGAAAACCATGGTGTTTACGACGCTGTGTTTGGCTCAGATGGGGCATGCTTGGGCGGTGCGATCGCAAACCCAGTTCACTTTCGAACTCAATCCCTTTTCCAACCGCTTTCTCCTCTGGGCTGTATTGCTGACCACTGCCCTACAACTGCTGTTGATCTACGTCGAACCGCTACGCAACTTCTTCAACACTTACTGGCTAAGCCCGATAGAACTGTTGGTGTGTTTAGGGTTTAGCGCCCTCGTCTTTGTTTGGCTCGAAGCGGAAAAATTAGTTCTACGGCTTAAACATCGGTCTCCTTAATGCATCATCGGTCCTGCTGAATTCCTTACCTGGTTGGCTGAGGTTTCTCCATGTTCAATACCGCCGGACTGGCTGCAAACCCAGTCGTCGCCTTTACGATTTTGCTGTTGGTCAGTCTCACCGTCCCGCCGCTGATCGAGCGACTGCGATTACCAGGGTTGGTGGGGCTTTTACTGGCCGGAATGGTACTGGGTCCCTTTGGGCTCAAACTACTCAATCCGGAGACCGAAACCGTCAAACTGCTTTCCGATATCGGCAAGATTTATCTAATGTTTGTGGCCGGGTTGGAAATCGACATGCAGGCGTTTCGCCGCACCCGCAATCGCTCCTTGGGGTTTGGCCTAGCGACGTTTACCTGTCCGCTGCTTGTGGGCACGGCTGTAGGGTTAGGATTTGGCTTTGGCTGGAATGCTTCAATTTTGATCGGCTCGCTGTTTGCCTCCCATACGCTTTTGGCCTATCCGCTGGTGCAGCGGCTGGGGGTGGTTCGCAATGAAGCGGTGACGGTGACGGTGGGTGCGACGATTTTTACGGATATTGGGGCGTTGTTGGTCCTGGCGGTTTGTGTGGCGATTCATCGGGGGGAATTCACCTGGTACAGTTTGCCGCTGCAATTGTTGGCCCTGGGAATTTATGCGGCAATTGTGTTGCTAGGTCTCGATCGCCTCGGCAAAGAATATTTCCGCCGCACCGGAAACGACGAAGGCAACCAGTTTTTGTTTATTCTCCTAGCCCTATTTCTCGCGGCGGTCGGGGCTCAACTGATCCACATTGAAAATATTGTCGGCGCATTTTTAGCGGGTCTCGCGGTCAATGACGTCCTCGGGCGCGGTGCAGTCAAGGAAAAGGTCGAATTTGTTGGCGGTGTCCTGTTTATCCCGTTTTTTTTCGTGGCCATGGGGCTGCTGATCGACATTCCGGTCTTTATCCAAACCCTCTCCAGCGATTTTGCGCTGGTCTTAGCCGTAGTCGTAGGCCTGATCGGCAGCAAATTCCTCGCCGCGCTCTGCGCCAAACAGCTTTATGGCTACGGCTGGACGGAAGCTCTAACCATGTGGTCGCTGTCTTTGCCTCAGGTGGCCGCAACCCTAGCCGCAGCATTGGTAGGGGTGCAGGTGGGGCTGTTGAGTCAGCCGTTGTTTAACAGCGTGATTGTGTTGATGCTTGTGACCTCGGTGTTAGGGCCGGTTCTGACCAAGCGGTTTGCCAGTCGGTTACCCCTGGCGGAAGCGATTCCCCAGGCGATCGCGACGCATTCTGAAGCGCCTTCCGTCGAAACTCATTCTAGTCAGCCTTCTCCGGTCAGCATCGTTGTCCCAATCTACAACCCCAACACCGAAGGCGCACTCCTAGAGCTAGCGGGAGTTTTCTTGCAGTCTTCGCTAATTTCCCAGGACAACTCGACCGCTGGATCTCAGATCGTCCCCCTAGCGGTAGTGCCTGCCCCCTCAGGACTGAATGGTTGGGAACTAGAAACCGAACTCACTCGACGTAAAGCGTTGCTGCGGCAGGCGATGGAAATTTGCGATCGCCTCGCCCTCCCCGCCCATCCGCTCCTCCGGATTGACCGAGATATTGGCCTTGGCATTTGTCACGCCGCGCAGGAGCAGAACGCGAAGCTGATTGTCATGGGCTATGGCGATCGCACCTCCCTCCAAGCCCGTTTACTCGGAACCATCACTGACCAAGTCTTTCGGGCTAGCCCTTGCCCACTCCTGGTGGCCTATTTGCTCAGTCCTCCCGCAACCTTGAAACGGATTTTGGTCCCGCTCTGGGATCTACGCCCTCAAGCCTTTCAACTTCTGTACTTTGCTCAGGATTTAGCCCAATGCCTCCAAGCTCAAATCACGATTCTTTATATTTGTCCCCCCTCGGTGTCCATCGCCGAGCAGCGGGAATTGCGCGATCGCCTAGAGCAGCAACTGGTTAGACCCCCAATGCATTCAGCGTCCTCAGCGCTGTCAGAGCCGTTACTCAAAATCAAAGTCTTTCCCCATGCGGATATTGAAGCGTCGGTTCTACGCGCATCCCAGCAGGTTGATTTAGTCCTGCTCAGTGCTTGGGATGTCGCACCGGGCCGAGACCTCACTCGCAACTACGGCATCAATCTGTTACAAAACGTCCCCTGTTCAATTGCGCTGTTATCGGAGGCCATGGGATGACCCCCCCAAACGCCCAAAACCAGAGATTGCGATCGCGCCCCAGTTCTAAGCCTAAGCTCCCCTATTTCTATCATCCTGCGGGGACAGCGCCAGGGACGCTAAACATTTCCGTACGCGCATTCGCAGTCACAAAGGCGTGATTCGACGCAGCTGACGGTGATCTCCACAATCTTTATCCCGTTGACGTTTGTTGCCGGGATTTACGGCATGAATTTCAACCCCGACGCATCCCCTTGGAATATGCCGGAGTTGAACTGGTATTGGGGATATCCTTTGGTTTTGGGCGTGATGGGGGCAATGGCGATCGCCATGGTCCTGTTCTTTTGGCGAAGAGGTTGGTTTAATCGACTGCCCTAAACCTTAAACCCTTGCCCTTAAACCCTTGCCCTCACTTTGGCCCTTAACCCGGAATCAAACTACTGAGGAACTGGAGCAGAAAAATCGCCAAAATCGGAGAGATATCAATTCCACCCAGGGGCGGAATAAATTGGCGAAACAGATTCAGATAAGGATCGGTGATTTGGCTCAGGGCCGCGAAGGGCTGGTTATACCAATCGATGGTCGGGAACCAAGTCAGCAAAACCCGAACAATCAGCAGACCCGTATAGATAAATAGCGTCGTGGAGACGGTATTAGAAATTAATCCAAAAGAGGACTCAGCCATAGGAGTTTTTTGAGAACGTGACCAAGACAGCTTAACTAATCAACGTGGAACAAGCCACAGCACTACTTTAACTCAATTGCCCAAAACCCTGGCCCTAGGGCTTCGCGTTTCTCAGGAAAAAACAGTCAAAAAAAGGGTGTGGAGCAACACACCCTCAAATCTGCTTTACAAAACGGAGGAAATTGAGCAATCATCCACCCAGCCTAGACAGCCAAGCCTAAGTCAAAGCTTCAAGGTAGTCACGGATGAGGTTGCGACGGCGGGGCTGACGCAGCTTTTGCAACGCCTTGGCTTCGATTTGGCGCACGCGCTCCCGAGAGAGTTCCAGCGTCCGGCCAATTTCCGCTAGTGAGTAGGGCTGACCATCCCGTAGGCCGAAGCGCATGCGAATCACGTCGCGTTCGCGATCAGTCAGTTCCGCCAGCAGGTTGTGCAAGTCCCGGCGGAGAGATTCCCGCAGGAGCTGATCCTCCGGCGTGGCTTCGTCGGTTTCCAGTAGGTCACCCAGTTCCGTATCCTTTTCCTTGCCCACCTTGGTTTCCAGGGAAACCGAGCGGGGCACCCGCAGGAGCACTTCCCGCACCTGGGCGGGCGTCATTTCCAGCTCCTTGGCCACGTCTTCGATGGTGGCGGTATGGCCCTTTTCCTGGGAGATTTGGCGTTGGGCCTTTTTGATTTTGTTGAGCTTTTCGGTGATGTGGACCGGTAGGCGGATGGTACGGCTTTGGGTGGCGATCGCCCGAGTAATCCCCTGACGAATCCACCAGTAGGCGTAGGTACTAAAGCGATAGCCCTTGGTGGGGTCAAACTTCTCAACCGCCCGCTCCAAACCGAGGGTTCCTTCCTGAATCAAGTCCAGGAGTTCCAAACCCCGGTTCTGATATTTCTTGGCGACAGAAACCACCAAGCGTAGGTTGGCATTAATCATTCGCTGCTTTGCCTTTTCGCCAGCAGTTAAAGCCTTTTCCAGTTCCTCAACCGGGATTTCTGCAGCTTCGGCCCAGAGGGCTTTGCCCTTGGCCAGAGCAGGCTTGAGTTCCGCAGAAGCAATGCCTGCCGTGGCTGCCCAGCGCTCCAAAGAAGGCCGATGGCCCAGCCGAGAGCGGAGAGAATCTCGCACTTCGACCAGCTTGACGTACTCTTGCAGCACGCCGCCTTGCTCGTTGGCAGCGACTTGGCGCAGTTCCAGCAGACTCATGTAGCGCTGAACTTTTTGGGCCTCGGAAACTTCCTCATGGCGCATGAGCAAGCGCACGCGGCCAATTTCCTGAAGGTAGAGACGGACTAAGTCGGTGGTCCGACGACCGGTTCCAACGGCAGCCGCAGCTTGGATGTCGAGGGTGGGCTCGTCTACCAGTTCTTCAGCTTCCAGTTCTTCGACAGCGGCGATCGCGTCGTTATCAATATTATCAATCTCATCACCGCCGAAAAAGTCGTCGGTTTCAGGGTCAAGAACAGCCTCATCTGAGGGTGCTGACGCTTGATAGAAGGGGAGTTCTGACATAGGTCACGCAGGTGGTTGAGGAAATGATGACTAGACTTACTCTGGTCTCACGCCCCTAGTGTTCCCAACGATGTAGACTCGTGCACAGTCTGGGAGGTTCCGGGAATCTAGGGAGGTTAGGTCGGGGAGAATCGCTTAAGTCAGTTTTATCTGACTCCGATGTAAAAAAGTCTACATGGATAGAAAAAAGGGTTGATACAGAGAAAACACGGGAAAGTTTTACAGGTCTAGGTCTATCCAAAGTGATCTACGGAATTATCAGCGTGATTTCCTGAAAATTAGCGAGAAAGTATCCCGAAAAAACCAGGAAGCATCTGCAATTGAGCGGCCTGTTGGCTTTCACCCATCAGCTTCATACGTTCCTGAGCCCCCATTGACCATTTGGCAGACTTCATGATTTACATCAAAGCGTTACAAAGACTTCATAGAGATTTTGTTTGAACTGAATTTTTCAAGTGCTTTGTGACGTCCTGAAGCTGTTCTGATTGATGTCTGATTCAGTGGACACAAATCATAGAGGGGAAAGTTCGGCTTTATTCCGACTCGTCTTCAGAATTTTGCAGAACGTGAGAATTCGCATTTAATCGCAATAAAACAGTCGCAACCAATCGCAACAAAAAAGCGACCCGCTATTCGGGTCGCTATCAAACCATCAAAATCAATCAATCCCTGTAGGTGCTTTAGGCTTCGTCAAGGGCCGCGATACCGGGCAGCTCTTTGCCTTCGAGCAGCTCTAAGCTCGCGCCACCCCCCGTCGAAATATGGCTCATTTGATCCGCAAGACCAAACTGCTCTACCGCTGCGACGGAGTCACCGCCACCAATAATCGTCGAGCAGCCACCAGGGGTTAAAGAGCCGAGCGTCTCCGCGACGCCACGGGTCCCTGCTTCAAATTTGGGAAACTCGAAGACGCCCATGGGTCCGTTCCAAATGACAGTTTTGCAATCCCCCAGCGCGGCCTGGAACGTCTTAATGGAGTCGGGTCCAATGTCCAAACCCATCCAGCCATCGGGAATGGCATCGACGCTAACGGTTTGGGTGTTGGCTTCTTTGTCGAACTTGTCCGCAACGACCACGTCGGTGGGCAGCAGCAGCTCAACGCCATTTTTCTCAGCCAAGGCTGTCAGTTCCTTGGCCAAGTCAAGCTTGTCATCTTCTACCAGGGAGCTCCCCACGGAAATGCCGCGAGATTTGTAGAAGGTAAAGATCATGCCGCCGCCGAGGAAAAGCTTGTTGACTTTGCCCAGGAGGCTTTCGATCACGGTGATTTTGCTGGAGACCTTAGAACCGCCGACGATCGCCGCCAAAGGCCGTTCCGGTGCATCCACCGCTGCCTGCAAATACTTCAATTCTTTCTCGATCAGGAAACCAGCGACGCTGGGCGAGAGAAACTTAGTGACCCCTTCGGTGGAAGCGTGGGCGCGGTGGGCGGTGCCAAAGGCATCGTTGACATAGACATCCGCAACGGACGCGAGGGCCTGGGCAAACTCAGGGTCGTTGGCCTCTTCGCCCCCATGGAAGCGCACGTTCTCCAACAGGATGACATCACCATTGGCCATGGCATCCACTGCCGCTTTGACCGCGTCGCCAATGCAGTCGTCGGGCTTGGCCACGGGCTTGCCCAGCAGCTCCGAGAGGCGCTCGGCCACGGGGGTGAGGCGCATGCTCTCGACGACCTTGGCCTTGGGGCGACCGAAGTGGCTACAGAGAATCACTTTGGCGTCTTTGCTAATGAGATCTTGAATCGTGGGCAGGGCTGCGCGGATACGGGTGTCGTCGGTGATTTTCCCGGCGTCGTCCAGGGGCACGTTAAAGTCTGCCCGCATGAGGACGCGCTTACCGGCTAAATCGCTCGCAGAAAGATTTGCAACGGATTTTTTAGCCACAGCAGCAGGTCTCCTAACATTTTATTAAGTCTTTATACTCATTGTCTAATAAATCGGCACCAGGGCAATGGGGATTTTGGAGCGTAAAGTTTCGCGATTAAGGTCAAACCCAGAAAACCAGGACTGCTAGACTGCGGGAGAGAAGCTTTGGGGCATTTTGAGTCCACAGGGAGGAAATGGGAGATGTTCACAACCGTTCTATTTCCAATTGATCAAAGCCGCGAGTCACGAGAAGCCGTGGATGTGGTGGTTCGGCTCGTACAGATCCATCAGAGTAAGCGGCTGGTGCTGCTGTCGGTGGTGGAGCCATCTGAGGAAAAGTCCACTGAGCCAGTTCGGGCGGAGGTGATGACGTCAGCGGAGGCGATCGCCGAACTCCTCACCCAAGCGAAACAACTCTTTTCTGAGCAGGGAATTACGGCGGAAATAGAGGAGCGGGAAGGAAAACCAGCCTTTGTGATTTGCGACTTGGCCGATGAAATAGGTGCCGATCTGATTGTCATGGGCTGTCGGGGCATTGGCCTCACGGAAGAGGGGGCGGCGGAAAGTGTCACCAATCGGGTGATTAATTTGGCTCCCTGTCCTGTTTTGGTGGTGCCTTAATGATGGGGACTCTGCTGGGGGCTGCTGGGGGAGCCTTCCAGCAATTGTGGACGCCCATTCAAACGGCGCTTCAGCCGTTCTGGCCGCTGCTCAGTGCGGTTTTGCCTTGGGGGATTGGGGCGATCGCGCTCTACGCGATCTGGAAAGGCATTGCGTGGCTGCTGCGATCGAGCCATCGTTCTCGTCCAGCGGTGAATAAAGCGCCTTTAGCGGAGCTCCAGCCGTTGCAGCAGCAGGGTTGGAAGTTTGAGCTGGGGAGTAGTGCGGAGACGGGCGATCGCCAGATTATCGCGCGATCGCCCCAGGGCAAAGCCTATTGCATCATTGTCAAGGCGGAGCGGGGCCGGATTGGCAGCGATGGCCGCACGGTGTTTCGGCTCTATGACCAATCGCGCCAGCCCTTTAGCTCAGACTTTATCCTTCAGACCAAGCAGCGAACCGCCAGGACCCAGCAGCGCTTGCACCTGCGCACAGCCGTAGTGCCAGTGTTGGCCTTTGCGGAGGCGGTGGTGGCGGTGGAACCCAGTCTGGTGGCAGGAGTCCATGTGGTTTCGGTAGCGGATCTGCGCAGAACCCTATTAACCCTCGGATAGGGGCCGATTCACTCAGGACTTATTTAACTCAGGACTGATTCAGGACACCGGGCCAGTTTTGGTTGGCCTTGGCAATATTGCCTGCAATATCCTTAGCCCATTTTTGCTGGATGTTGTTGTCGTAATTCAGATAGAGCTTGCCGTCAACAATCTTCCAGGCCGTCGGGTCCACTTCCGCCGTGTAGCCCTGACTCACCGCCCAGGCGCAGAAGCCGCCGTACTGGGGCGCATAGGCTTCAGGATTGCTGGCAAATTGGTCCCGGTGCTCGGCGGTGGCAAACTGCCAGGTCACCCCGTTCCATTCCTGGGTGAATTCAGCGCTGCCTGGAACATAGGTCCCCTCGGTAAAGTAGGCGACGGGGTCTGCACCGCGAATGGCAATGCCTTTTTCAGCAAAGTAGCTGGGCGTCGCCGATGGCGCGCCACTGGCAACCGTTGTTGCGGGAGCACCTGCCGATGAACCCGCTGAGCTGGCGGAACTACCGCCGCTTTGGACACTACAACTGGTGAGGAGTAGGAGGCTGAGACTGCCGAGGAGTAGCAAACGGCGAGAGGCGGTTTTCACCTGGGATTGAGAGAAGTGTTGAGGTCTAAGACTCATGGTTGCGAAACCCTTCATGGGCGCTGAAATGATGTTGTTTCTGTTGTAATGCCCTTGCCTTAAAAACGCCTGAGAGAAAGATAGGAATTGGGAAAGACAACGATGGGTATTGAAGTTGTTTCCCCCGGCGACCAAACCTCAGACAATTACCAGCGGGATTATGTTCGCAAACGCCGAGAGTATGGGCTGCGAGGGGGTTTAGAGTATTCGATTGTGGATCCAAGTTGTGAGGTTGTGTTGGTTTTGGCGCTGGAAAGGGCGGCTTACCGTGGGGTTGGAACATTTTGCGGGACAGAGCGTTTGGTGTCGCCGAGTTTTGAGGGGCTGGCGTTGACGACGGAGCAGGTGCTGCGGGCAGGGCGGTGACTGCGACAAAACATACAAAAATTCGTTTAGATTGGGTACACTATATTCAGTGATTCACCCCATCACAGAATCAAACATAAGGTATTATGAGCTCAAAATGACTTCTGTGGTTGGGCAGGCATCATCTTGAGATTCAAGTTCAAGAGGAAGAAAATAGAAGCTCTCTATACCGAGGAGAAGAATGCCCACAAGTATCCGAATGTCATAGACGATTTCTTTGATGCGATGAGTGCCATTGATGCAGCCAAGGATGAGCGCGATCTATACGCATTGAAAGGGTTTCATTTTGAAAAGCTTAAAGGGCGGCAAGGAGAGCGCTCCCTAAGGCTTAACAAACAATGGCGATTAATCGTTTCGCTAGAGGAAGATGAAGATGGGTCATATCTCCTGATCATTGATATTGAAGACTATCACTGAATTTAAGGACCTACGAGGGGGAGAAGCATGAGCCAAACATTAGCACCAGCAAGGGTTTCGCCGCCCGGACGTATTTTAAGCCGGGAGATTGAAGCTAGAGGATGGACCCAAAAAGATTTGGCTGAAATCATGGGTCGACCTCATCAAACTATTAATGGAATTGTAAAGGGCAATAAGCAAATTACGCCAGAGACGGCGATCGAACTGGCCGAAGCGCTAGGAACTTCTGCTGAGTTTTGGACAAACTTAGAAGCAAAGTACCGCCTGCATATTGTCCAGAAAGAACTTCGAAATGCGGAAAGAAATAGTGAAATATTTCGCAGAAGCCGTTTGTATACTTTTGCGCCAGTAGCCGAGATGATTAAGCGGTGCTGGCTTCCCCCTAGTGATTCCATAGACGAATTAGAGGAGAAAGTTTGTCATTTTTTCGGCATTAGCCAAGTCGAAGAGTTTCCTCAGCTTGCAATCAATTTCCGGCAGTCGGGGAATCGAGATCCCAAGACTCAGGCACAAATGACCTGGGCTAAGAGGGTTGAAAATATTGTGCAGGGACAAAAGATTCCTGCTTTTGATCGAGCTAGCTTAGAAGCAGCTATTCCCGACATTTTGACTTGTGCTGCGGATGCAGAAGATATTGCGCTTGTCCCCCCCAAGCTACTATCCCTGGGAATTCATTTCGCAATTGTCCCTCATTTAGAAAGAACCTATTTAGATGGTGCTGCCTTTTACCTTGAAGATGCTCCCGTTATTGCACTCACGTTACGACATAAGCGCATCGATAACTTCTGGTTTACTCTGATGCATGAGTTAGGTCATATTGTGGCAGGACATCAAGGTCGCTATCTTGATGATATGGAGAATCTCGAAGTGGAAGAAGAAGAGGAAGAAGCCAATCGGCTCGCTACTAGTTGGTTGTTAGATAGCGCTGAAGTTGAACGATTTGTTCTTAAGAATCAGCCTTATTTTTCTTCAACAAAAGTTCAGAATTTTGCGATATCTCAGGATCGTCACCCAGGCATATTAGTGGGACGTTTACATCAAAAGAAAGTAATTTCCTACAGGAACCATAAGAAGTTCTTGGTCAAGATTGATCAGTATCTTACTGATTACATTTATCCATAGAACTCTGATAGGCATAGAATTCTAAGCCATGTTGTTCATCCTCATCGTGGGAATAAGGTCAAGCAAAGACTTTGGAGAAAAGTTAGGGTTCCAAAATTCGCAATCGCCGCAGAATTAGCTGACTCACCCGCTCTTGGCGCGTTTCAATATCCGCGCGACCTTCCAAACCGGGCTGAATCGGACAGGTCAAACTACCGCTGGTCAAAACCGTTTGCTCTGGCTCCAGGGTGACGCGGTAGGCGCGGGTGTCGCCCTGGGGTTCGGTGTCTGGGGCGATCGCCCTCACCCGACTGGGCAGCGTCCCAAAATCCGTATAGGGACAGGCCGAGATCCGCACCTGAGCCGCTTGATTCAACTGAACCTGATTAATATCCTCCGCTGACACCCAAGCCTGAATCTCCAGGGATGCCGCCTTGGGCAAAATCTCCACGAGTAAATCCCCTGGCTGAACCGTCTGACCTGCATTGCGCAGGTTAATCGCCTGGACGACCCCATCGATAGGACTGCGGAGCGATCGCCGTTCCCGTTCTTCCTCAATCCGCGCCAGCATCTGCATCGCCGTTTGCTGCTGGGCTAGGCGTTCGCTCTGCTGCTGCTGGAGTTCCTGCTGTTGCTGTTGGAGCTGGGCCAGGCGAGTTTGGACCTGAACCTGGGCTTGGGCAATGTTAGTTTGAGCGATGTCTAGGGAGGCGCTGCTGGGGTGGAGTTGGGCCTCTAGGCTGAGGAGCTGGGCTTGGGCACGCTGCAACTCGGCCTGTTTGTTGCGGACCTGTTGCTGGGCGATCGCCCCTGCATCCGCCAGCCCCTGCAATCGCCTCAGCTCATCGCTCAACACCGTCACATCGGTCTTGGCAATCTCAAACTGCGCCTGACGCTGAATCTGTTCCTCCCCATAGCGCTGCTGACTGAGCCGCTGTTCCGCTTGGGCCTGGTTCAAGGCCAGCGACCCCTGGGCCAATTCCGTTTGAATTTGCAGATTGAGCGCTTGGATTTGCAGATCGCCCTGACGCCGCTGGGCGGTGAGTTGCTGAAGCAAGGTTTGCTGTTGCTGCTGCTGGAGTTGGAGGTCGCGATCGTCCAGTCGCAACAACACATCCCCCTTTTTGACCGTAGCGTAGGGTTGGACCATGAGGTCGGCGATCGTACCGGGGATTTCGCTTTGGATTTGGTAGAGTTCGCCGCTGGGCCGGACGACAGCTGGCGCTTTGATGGTCGTGCGGTAGGGGGTAAATTGGACCGAAACGAAGGCAGCGGTAAGGGTGCCCAGGAGGGCGATCGCCCCCCCACTCATCCAACCCCTAACCTGGGGCAGGAGCAACTCCGACGACAACATCGGCAAGCTTCCCGGCTGGGGCAGTTTTTCCCAGGGAGATGACGCTTGGGCAGGCGCTTCCGGCGGCAGCTTACCGCGCGATCGCAGCCCAGTGGGCCGTTGATTGGGCCGTTGATTTTTAGGAGAGGACTTGGGGCGCTGGGCGGGGGGCTGGGAAGAAGCAGAATTAGCCGGAGTCATGTCTTCGTCTCGGGGAGGCGCGCTGCACAGCTCGGTGCAGCGGTAGCCCTAGAGGATAGAGGATGGGAAGAAGGCGTTAAGACAACCTGACTCTGAGCATTAAGGCTCCACCCTTGCGCTTCTTGCAGCGTAGAGGATGGAACCCCTGGGACATCGGTAGATGCAGACGCAGTGCGTGAATCTTGCCAGAGGGAACCCGCGTTGAGGGTCGCCTGAGGATTCGTCGGTAAGCCACCCCGGCCCGTAGTCACAAAGGTTCCCTGAGTAGCTTGACCACACTGAGCCACAATTTGCTGGTTGGCATCCACCAGCTGATCCGGCAGCTCCGGGAGAGACTGACTGGGGTCGATACCGGGGGTCTCTAGCTCAACGGTGCCGTCAAACTGAGCGCCAAGGCCAGAGCTGGCAGTGATATCGCTATTTGGGGTTAATTGTTCCCGGAATTGAATGCCAAATATCCGCTGGGCCGCAATCTCGACCTGTCCGCCAAAATTGCTGGCGGCATTGGCCGTAATATCGCTATTTTCATCAGCAGGGGCGATTAGAAATCCAGTCTTGATTTGGATATTCCCCCCGGTGGCATCGCCCTGGGCATCGGTGTAGATGCGGCTGCCGTTGCGGAGGACCAGCAGATTCGAGAGCAAGGCAATGTTGCCCTGATCGCCTCCGGCACTGCCAGCGGTCAACGTACTGTGGTCAAGACTAATAATGTCTGCAGTGAGATTTAGGCTACCTGCCGATCCATTGCCCGGTGGCAGCAAACCCTGGCTTTGAAAATTGCTGGCGCTAATGGTTGCCCCGGTCTGTAGGCTCAGATCGCGGGTCTCGACAGTTACCGTCCCTCCATTACCGGTTCCCAGAATGGCGTTGGCAAACAAACCGCTCCGACCATTGGCCGTTCCACCGCCGACCAATTCAATCCGATCCTGAGCCCGAACGATCAGATCACCGGCATTGCCTGCACCTAAGGTACTGACCGCAATTTGCCCACCTCCAGTTATCTGCAATTGGTTCGTTTCCACGATGAGCTGTCCCCCGTTGCCCGTCGCGTTGGGCTGGACGAGGGCAAACAAGCCGCTGGGAGAAGCATCGTCGGGGCTGACGCCGTCGATCTGAATTTGGTTGGCTTGGACAAGGAGCTGTCCGCCATCACCGCTGCTGAACGTACTGACTGCGGCTCTGGCTCCCCCGGTGATCTGAAGGGTGTCTGTGTCGATCTTGAGCATGCCGCCGGAGCCGGTAGCATTGCCTTGAGCCTGGGCAAACAGGCCGCTGAGATTATCGGTATTCCCCAGACCGGTGAGAACAACAGCACGGGCTTTAATGTCTAAGACTCCGCCTTGGCCTGCACCGTAGGTACTCACAGAAACCGTGCCACCGTTGAGGGCCGTGAGCTGATCAACCGTAAGATGAACCTCACCGCCATTGCCGCTACCGTAGGTTTGGGAAAAGATGCCGCTGGGAGAATCGACGATGGATAACCCTTCGAGTTTGACCCGGTCAGCGGTGATATTGATGGAGCCGGAATTGCCGGAGTCGAGGGCGATCGCCGCAATATTCCCCCCATCCGTCAACCCAAGCTCAGGCGTCTTCACCGAAATATCTCCCCCGGCCCCCGTAGCAAAGGCATAGGAAAATAATCCACTGGGAACCCCCTGGGCGCTGGTTCCCAATATATGCAGATATTCGCTGGCGTCTATCCGGAGGGGACTAGCCTGTCCTGGGCCGGCACTGTAGCTCAAAAGCGTCGCCCCATCCCGCAGATTCATCCGCTGAGTTGCAATCTCAACACCGGCTGCGCTACTGGGAGAAAAAACGCTGCTAAAAATTCCACTACCAAAGTTTTCCAGGTCGATTTGGTCTGCTTCGATTCGCAGCAAACCTGCCGTGCCTAAATCATAGGTATTGACAGTCAAGACTCCACTTTGCTGCAGCGTGAGCTGCGGGGTTTTCACCAAAATCGAACTGCCTTGCCCCGCTGCACCGAACTCCACGTCCGCGCGAATAAAGCTGAATTGGCCTTGACCTTGACCAATGAGCGTCAATGCTTCGTTGGCCGTAATTGAAATTTGTCCCCCTGGTGTACTGCTCGTGCCGCCGGTTGTGTTGCTGACCAAACCGCTGCCTTCCAGCAGCGCGATGCGGTTGCCTTGGAGGGAAATGGAACCGGGGCGATCGCCCGACACATCCCCCGAGGCTTGCCGCAAGGTAATATTGCCCAAAGCTTGACCGGGCTGGGGGCCCTGGGTCAAATCTAGGGAGCCATCGGACAAGGCCCAAAGATTCAGCGTTCCGCTTGGGGCTGTTAAATTTCCGCCCACCAAATCGATATTGGGGGCAGCCAGCAGCAATGTCTTTCCGGCAGCTACGGCTAACCCCTCGGGACGGTTGGAGCGATCGAGAATAAAAAACTGAGGATCGGTACTGTATTGATTGCCCGTGCCTGCCACTTGAATTAATCCAGCGTTAGGGTCGGTAATCGGGGAATTGGCGCTGGAGCCGAACTGGAGACCGACGGGGGTGCTGACGGTGAGGAGATTGGGGGGTTGGGGGGCGATCGCACTAAATTCGCTGCCATCGCTCAAGGTCAAACCAGATGCCGTACTGGCGTAAAAACTGCCCCCTAACTGAAGGGATGCATTGGGGCCAAACAGAATCCCAGCCGGATTAATCAAAAAGAAATCCGCTGTACCGTCGGCCCGAATCTTTCCATCCAAACGAGATGCCGTACCGCCCGTAACGCGGCTCAAAATGGCGGCTAATCCAGAGGCATTTTGGAAATAAACCGTTTCGTTAGTTCCCAGAGAAAACTGCTCAAAGCTATGCAATCGCCGATTGTCCAGCAAGGTCCCCCCCTCAATGCAGTAGGTAACGGCACAACTGCTGTTGAGCTGAGTCCCTGCGGTTGAGTCCGGAATGATCTGGGCTTGAACCGGTGCAATCCACTGGCTTGCCAGCAGAACTCCGCCCGTCAATCCGGACTTGAGCGGTAGGCGAGGGAAACCGGTGTGAAGCAGACGCATAGATTTGAGGTAGGAAGACTCAGCTTAAGGATTCCCAAAGTTTGGGGTGCTCCAACGCTGACAGAGATTCAGCTGACAGAGATTCAAATGTCCGTCTGCGGAGAAACACTCTCCGCAGGAGATCTTTTCTAGACGACTTTCCTGGACGACTTTTCCAAAGGACAGATTTACTTAAGTGTTTTGATCGACCTGAGTATTACAATCCAAACCACCGGTTGTGCTCAATCCACCACCACCGCCACCGCTGCCACCACCAAAGGGCCAAATCGGAGGCCAACCGCCCTGAGCGTTTTCTTGGTCTTCTTCCGAGAGCTCCGTCCACAGTTCAGCTTGGGGAGGCTCGGAAGGCTGAGATTGCTTTTTTTTGTTTTTGTTCCAATTCATGGTGAGGACCTGCGAAGAAGTGATGAGAAAGCAGTTAGATGGAGCTGACTTATGAACCGAGGCTTTCGATTGAATGATTCAAATCTAATCAGCCTAATCGTCTGAATACATCAAGAATTAATTCCCAGCGGGAGTAGAAGCAACAGCCGAAATAGCAACGTTGCTAGCTGAGCTGCTAATGACTGCACTCATGCCACCGCCACCACCACCGCTGCCACCGCCAATCGGCCAAATCGGAGGCCAACCGCCCTGAGCGTTTTCTTGGTCTGCTTCCGAGAGCTCCGTCCACAGTTCAGCTTGGGGAGGCTCGGAAGATTGAGATTGCTGCTTTTTGTTCCAATTCATGGCGATAACTTACAAAGAAGTGATGAGAAGGAAGTTAGATGAAGCTGGTTTCTTGAACCAATACTTCCGGTTGGATGATTCAAATCTAACAAGCCTAATCGTCTTTTAGTTAAGGCTTTGAGCAAGATTTTCTTAGGAATTGAATGAATAGTTTTTGGTGAGTTCAAGGGAATTACGGCCTACTTGAGAAACTTATCTTTGAGAACTGCGTGATTTTGCAGAGCGATCGCAAACCTCAAGAACCTTTCACGATTCCTCAGCACATCGGCATTTACAGTTCTACTCATTCCGGCAAATTTTGCAGATCTACGAATCCGTATTTTCCTGAGTTATTCAGGTTTTTCAACGGTGAACAATAGGTTGAATCCGAAGATCTCCCCCCTGCTCTATGCGCTATCCCGCGATTCTTCAACATTCCGAAGAGGACTGCGGTGCCGCTTGCCTCGCCTCGATCGCCCAGTACCACGGACGCCGCCTCAGTATGAGCCGCCTCCGGGAAGCCGTAGGTACGGGCCAGACGGGAACCACACTGCTAGGGTTACGGCGCGGCGCAGAAACCATTGGCTTTAAAACCCATGCGGTCCAGGCCTCGGATCAACTCCTGGCCCAACTCGACCACGCCCCACTTCCTGCGGTTTTGCATTGGCGGGGCTGCCATTGGGTCGTGCTCTATGGCAAACAGGGAAAACGCTATGTCATCCATGATCCGTCCGTCGGGCTGCGGCGGGTCACCTTGGAGCAGCTAATGAAGGGGTGGCAGGACCGAATCATGCTGCTGCTGGAGGTGGAAGAGGCGCGGTTTTATGCCCAGGCCAACGATCGCCCCCAAGGCAACCTAGCGAAACTGTTGCAGCGATCGCTCACCCACCGCAGCCTTCTCCTCAAGGTCAGCCTACTCAACGCCTTTATCGGCATTCTCTCCCTCGGCCTACCGCTCCTCGTCCAGATTCTGACCGATGATGTGCTGGTACGAAAGGATCAGCACATGCTGACGACGGTGATGGCGGGCGTGGTAGTCCTGACGCTGGTGAGTCAGCTTTTAGATTTGATCCAGTCGATGCTGATCGCTCACTTTGCCCGTCGATTGGAGCTGGGTCTTTCCCTGGACTTTGTGCGGCAGTTGCTGCAATTGCCCCTGAGCTATTTCGATCGCCACCGCAGCGGGGAAGTCAGTAGTCGTCTTTTTGATGTACAACAGGTCAACCGGCTCGTGGCTAATGCCATTGTGAGTTTGCCCAGCCAGTTTTTTATTGCCCTGGTGTCGCTGACGCTGATGGTGTTTTATAGCGCTAAGTTGACGGCGATCGCCCTAGTTCTCCTCGCCCTAACCATCCTGCCGGTAAAACTGTTCTGGCCCAAAGTCGCGGCGGCCAATCGCCAAGCCCTGCTGATGGATGCGGAAAACCAGGGCATGTTGGTGGAAACCTTTCGAGGGGCGCTGACGTTCAAATCCCTGGGAGCGGAGACCCAGCTTTGGGATGAATTGCAAAGCCGGTTTAGTGGCCAAGCCAACTTGGCCTACAACCGCAGCCGCTGGGCAATCTGGAATCGGACCTTGGGGCGATCGCTCTCCACCCTGGGCAATCTAGTCCTTCTCTGGCTGGGCAGCTCCGAAGTTTTGGCGGGCCAGATGACCGTGGGACAACTGCTGGCGTTCAATTCCATGGCCTACGCTACAGGCGGCTTTGTCAGCCAAATGCTCGGCTTCATGGATGACCTAGCCTACACCCAAGCCGCAGCCCAGCGCTTAGCGGAAGTCACCGAAGCCCGTCCAGAAATGGAAACGGATGACCAGCGCAATTGGGTGCGGTTGTCAGGGGACGGGGACATTGTCTGCGCAGACCTGAATTTCTTTCATGTGGGGCGACGAGAATTACTCCGGGATCTCTCCCTGCGGATTCCGGGGGGAAAGGTAACCGCCTTGGTCGGCCCCTCCGGCTGCGGCAAAAGCAGCCTGGTCAAACTGCTCGCCGGACTCTACCCACCCACCTCGGGCCAAATTCGCTTTGGTCCCTATGGCCAAAAGGATCTGACGTTGCCCTGTTTGCGACAGCAGGTGGTGTTGGTGCCCCAAGATGCCCATCTTTGGCAGCGAACCATTGTGGAAAATTTCCGCATGGGTGCCCCCCATGTCAGTTTTGAGGAAATGGTTTGGGCCTGTCAGATCACCGGAGCGGATGAGTTTATTCAGCGATTGCCCGATACCTATCAAACGGTGGTGGGAGAATTTGGGACTAATTTATCTGGGGGACAGAGACAGCGATTGGCGATCGCCCGCGCCCTCCTCTGCGATCCCCCCATCCTCATCCTCGACGAATCCACCAGTGCCCTTGATCCCACTTCAGAGGCAGAGATTCTCACCCGAGTCTTTCAGCTTCGTCAGGGTAAAACCACAATTCTAATCAGCCACCGGCCTTCGGTCATCCAGCGGGCGGACTGGATCATCCTGCTCGATCCCAGTCTGGCGACCAACGGCCCCATCGAAGGCAGGCCCGAGGAGTTAAAAAACCGCCCAGGCCCCCACAGTAGCTTTTTGGCTGCTTACTAAACCCCGCCCCATGGGCGGGTGCGAACCTTTACACATCCTCAGCAAAGACGTATTTGCGCAGTTCGCTGGGGTCGGGCTCAGGGCTTTCTAGGCCAAACTTCACCGCCTCTTCGACCAAACCTTGGATTTTCTTGTCGATCGCCTTCAGCTCCTCCTGGGTGGCAAGATTGTGCTCCGACAAATAGGCCGCAAACCGCTTAATCGGGTCCTTCGCCAACCAAAACTCTTTTTCTTCCTTCGATCGCAACTCATCGGGATCCGCCAGGGAATGGCCCCGGAACCGATAGGTCAGCGCCTCGATCAGCGTCGGTCCTTCCCCAGCCCTGGCCCGCGCCACCGCTTCCTTGACCACCGCGCGCACAGCCAACACATCCATGCCATCGACCTCATACCCCGGCATCCCAAAAGCTTCCGCCTTCTTGTAAATCTGGGGCGAAGAGGTTGCCCGCTCGTGGGCCATGCCGATGGCCCACTTATTATTCTCCACCACGTAGAGAATCGGCAGCTTCCACAACGCCGCCATATTCAGGCATTCAAAGAACTGACCATTATTCGTCGTGCCATCGCCAAAAAAGGCAGCGGTCACCTGATCCGCCGAAGCATCGCCCATGACTTCCCGACGATACTTGCTCTGGAACGCGGCCCCCGTGGCCACCGGAATCCCCTCGCCAATAAACGCAAACCCCCCCAACAGTCGGTGCTCCGCTGAAAACAGGTGCATCGAACCGCCCCGGCCCTTACTGCATCCCGTCGCCTTGCCAAACAGCTCTGCCATCACCTCCCGCGCCGGAACCCCACAACTGAGGGCATGGACGTGATCCCGATAGGTACTACAGACATAATCTTCGCCGGGGCGCATCGTCTGAATCACCCCGGTGGAAACCGCCTCTTGGCCGTTGTAGAGGTGGACAAAGCCAAACATCTTGCCCCGGTAATACATCTCCGCGCATTTGTCCTCAAAGGTGCGGCCCAGGACCATGTCTTCATAGAGACGCAGTCCCTCTTCCTTCGAGACCTCAGCGGCGGACGCTTTAAAGGTGGGCAGTGGTCGTTCCTGAATCATGAAATTGTTGTCCTAATCCTCTACCAAACACTTACCAAACACCGACAGGATGTCGTGAGGGCCTAGGCCCTGACCGGTAATGGCCCTGAAACCTTAGATCGCGTAGTGTGAGGATTTAAGACTTCCACACTACAGCTTTCCCTTGATACTTTATACTCTTGGGTTATTATTTGGGTGATTTCGTCAATAGCTTGGAGGCAGAGAACCCTTACACCAAGCGTAGGGTCTGCAGCCATCATTGAAATGTCTTGATTGTTGCCTGGGGATGGTGAATTGTGCGCATTCCGCTCGACTATTATCGAATTTTAGGACTGCCGACACAAGCGACGCCGGATCAGGTGCAGCAGGCCCATGACGATCGCGTTCTTCAGCAACCTCGGCGGGAATATTCGGAACCGGCGATCGCCGCCCGCCGAGAACTGCTCGATGAAGCCTACGAGGTTTTGTCGGATGCGGAGACCCGCAGCAAGTACGATACTCGCTTTTTGCAGCAAAGTGCCACGCTCCCTCGGGCGACTCAGCTCCGTCCTGGAGAAGGGCGGGATGCCCAAGACCCCCCCGCCCCCCAAACGCCCCACATCACCATCGAAGACGGCCAGCTCATTGGAGCGCTCCTGCTGCTGCAAGAGTTGGGGGAATACGAACAGGTTTTGAAGCTGGGCGCAGAGTATCTTGCTAAATCGAAATCCCGTGCGGTGGGTTCTACGGACCTAGATTTAATTTCAGCGGATATTGCCCTAACAGTGGCCCTCGCCGACCTCGAACTGGGGCGGGAACAGTGGCAACAATCCCATTACGAAAGTGCCGCAGCCTCCCTGGAAGCCGGTCAAGATTTGCTCCTGCGGGAAGGGCTGTTTGCAGGGGTTCGCGGTGAAATTCGCAGCGATTTGTATCGCCTGCGCCCCTATCGGGTCCTAGAGCTTTTGGCCCATCCCCTCGAAAATTCGGCCCAGCGTCAAAAAGGACTCCAGATTCTGCGGGATATGCTCCAGGAGCGCCACGGCATTGATGGCCAAGGCGATGACCAATCGGGGCTAAGTGTCGATGACTTTTTGCGGTTTGTCCAGCAGTTGCGGGACTACCTCACCGTGGCAGAACAGCATGAGCTGTTTGAGACGGAGGCCCGTCGCCCTTCAGCGGTCGCTTCCTATTTGGCGGTGTATGCGTTGATGGCGCGGGGCTTTGCAGAGCACCAGCCTGCCCTGGTCCGTCGTGCCAAGATTTTGCTCAGCAGCCTCAGCCAGCGCCAGGATGTTCACCTAGAGCAATCGGTTTGTGCGCTGATGCTGGGCCAAACGGAGGAAGCCAGCCGCACCCTCGAACTCAGCCAGGAATTTGAGCCACTGGCCTACATCCGTGAGCATTCCCAAGGGTCGCCGGACCTGTTGCCGGGGCTTTGTCTCTACGCAGAGCGGTGGCTAAAGGAAGAGGTTTTTCCGAATTTCCGGGATTTGAAAGACCGGGGGGCGACGCTAAAGGACTATTTTGCCGATCCCCAGGTGCAGACCTATCTGGAAAGCTTGCCGGCTGAGTTGCCCTCCGATGAATGGGTCCCTATGTCGGACAAAAACGTGGCGATCGCCCCACGAGCCCATGGATTTGTCAATGAAGAGAGACCAACGGCAGCAACCCTAGGATCCCCCAACGGCTATCGCGCCGCCACGGCGACGCTAGATCCCCCAGCACCGCGCGATCGCCACCCTCGACGTCAGGCCACAACCCTGGCTGCTGGAGCGGCTGCCGGGGCGGGTATCGCCACCTTTGGCAGTAGCACACCGGATCCAGGGGCCGAAGCCACGAACTCCGGCGGGCGGAGGCGGCGACCCCGGCGACGGCGGGGAGAGGGAGCTGTTGTGCCGGTTGGGCGATCGAGATCTGGGGGAGGACGACCTGGGCGATCGCTCAAACTCGGGCGACTCTTGCTCCTCATCGGCGGCGGGCTCTTGGCCCTCTGGCTTTGCTTTGCCCTCCTCAGCCAAGCTCTGGCCTGGGTGAGTACTTGGGGCAAGGACCAGTTAGAGGACAATCAACCTGCCATTTCCCTCAATGAACCCGTACTGAGCCTCCCCCCAAGTGTCAAGAGCGTCAATTCACCAGACAAAATCAGCGCCGCAGGTGTCTTAACGGACCCCGTAGCCCAGCAGGTCTTAAACCTTTGGCTAGCCACCAAGGTCGAGGCCTTCGGCAAAGATCATGCCGTTGATAAGTTGGAGAATGTCCTGACCGGAGATGCCCTGACCTGGTGGAAAGGCGAAGGGGATTTGTCGGAGCAGGACGGCATCACCATCCAGTACGAGCACAAACTCCAGATCGATGGGGTTGAACCGGGTGCAACCGAGCAACAGGCAGAGGTGCTCGCCACGGTCACAGAAATCGCTAAGTACTACCAAGGGGACGAGGTGATTAACGTACGGGACGATCGCGATCTTAAGATGCGCTACAGCTTGGTGAATGAAGAGGGCAGTTGGAAAATCGAAAGCATGGCCACCCAGTAGGGCTGAGGCAATCCCCCGGCCCCTGAGAACTCCTTCAAGAGTTGTAACAAAACCAGGGAACTGGGATTGACGTGATCCCGCACAATGGTAGGAAGCGCCAAGCAGCGGCTCTATTGTGTTAAGGAGAATTCGCCATGCTTCCGTACCTGTTTGCCTTCGTTATGGCCCTGGCCGGTCTGTCGCTTTTGATCGCATCGTTTCTTTTGCCAGGACTTTATCGGAAAAACGATTTGCTTTGGAGTGGCGTGGCTTTGTTCTATGCCTTGGTCCTGTGGTTTTGCGCCAAACGAATTACAGGCGCGGTGTTGTTGGGTCAAGGAGCCAGCGTTGCTCTGATCGGTTGGCTCGGATGGCAGGTCTTCCAGATTCGTTGGGGATTGCTGACGCCGGAACAGCAAGCGGGGATTTCCGATGGTCGGGCCATGAAGCAACGGGTCAGTCAGCTCAAGACGAGCAACTGGCAAGAGGTGCTGCAATCATCGGGTGCGGAGAAAGTCAAAGCTGTCGAGACCAATACAGCAGCAGAGCCTGGAACTACAGCAGGGCCTGGAACTACAGCAGAGCCTGGAACCACACCGATCGCCTCCGTAACGCGGTTTGTGACCCAAATCAAGGGCGTTTTCCAAGGGCGCAAGACCCATGGCAAAAAATATGTACGACCTGAGACACCGGTCGTCGTCCCAGAAACTACCTATGAAGAAGACTGGGATGCCCTAGAGGAACAAGCGGCAGAACAGGCAGCGGCACAGGCAGCGGTGGCTGTAGCAGAGCCAGTCATCCCTGAACCGGTCATCCCTGAACCGGTCATCCCTGAACCAGTTCCCCCTGAGCCGATCACCGCCGACACCCAAGAAGACCTAACACCTCAAAGTGAAGAATCGGGCGAGGAGGCTCAGGCGATTGAGGATGCAGATGCAGGAGATGAAGCTGCAAAAGCTGAACCAGTTACAGCCGACGCAGTTGCAGAAGCTGTAGAAACGCTAGAAGCTGAGGCCGAAGCTGAGATTGAAGCTGAAGCAGTTGAGACCGAAGCAGTTGAGACCGAAGCAGAAATCGAAGACGAAGCAATTGCAGCCGCAGAAGCCGAACTAGCAGAAGCCGAACTAGCAGAAGCTGAGGAAATTGCCACTGAAGCGTCAGTCGAAACCGCAACAGACCCTGAGGCAGAAGCGATCGCGGAACCTGAGATCGCGATCGCAGACCCCGACCCCAGCGAAACTCCCCCCGCAGAAGACGCCGATCCCTTCCCCGATTACGGTGCCTCTCAGGAATTTCCCGAAGAAGAAGATTCTCCCGGAGACGAATCCCCAGACGCCGTCGACTCCAGCGATGGGGATGCCGCCGAATCCTAGGGCAATCTCCTTACTTTTCTTCAGCCTTCAGTGCCGCCAAGCCATCGCTCACAGGCTGAACCTTTCCATCCGCCACATTCGCAGCAGCGGCAGGCCATTGCATCGGGGTCACCGCTGCTGCGGTGGTTTTGGCCCCACTACAGGCCCCCTGAATTAAATCTGGAAAAATCGGTTTGTGGGAATACACGACAATACCGCTGCCTCTACCCACCCGAACCGCCGGTTGAACCAACTGAGTTTGTCCCGCTTTTCCTTGAATTTGCAGCGGAGTTTGGAGACCATCCCATTCCACCACAAGCTGATTCAGTCCATCCCAGTTTCCCAGGGCGAGACAGAGAGGGTGAGCGTAGTCAGACGGCAAGGCCAGGATATAGCTATAGGCAGGCAGCGGTGCTAAGCAATCATGGGTATTTTTCTGCTTAGGCGTACATTTCTCGGCCAAATCATCGAGGGATTGAGCCTGCATGCCTCCGGCATTCAAAACCAGATTAAACAGAGCCAGATTAAATAGGCTTATAGCTAGACCTGGAATAACTATTCCGAAATTAAAAAAATGCCGCATAACGGTACAGAAAAATTACAACATCAAGCCGTATGAGGACGGTATTGCTATCGTTCCCGATTTTCATGATGATGAAAATAAAGCTATTTTATTGCTTGGAAACGAATTTTTATTGCAGGTTTATCAGAGAGTTAGTTGGGGCGATCGCAATGAAAAATCAACTAAACCAGCCTACAGAAACCTTCTAAAAATTTCCGCAGAAAAGCAAATTCTTCAATTTCGATCGCCCCAATTAATTCAGTCTTTACAAACTGCTTGGGAAACCTGCCTAGAGCTTTATCCGTCTGAACCCTTCGCTTTATGCAGCTAGATACGGCAAAGACCTTGAAGCGAGTCCGGCTTCTGAACGATAATGGACGAATATTTTGACAAGCGATCGGGCGTGCCGCCTTGTGCTCCCGCGCTGCTATGGTTGATTTTTCTCGTTAGCTTTTTATCCCCTTGTTTATCCCTTGGATGCCGTGACAGACGCTCAACGCCCCCCCCAGCCCGAGTCCAGCCCGGAAGCAAAATCCTATAAGGACACTATTAACCTGCTCAAAACCGACTTCAACATGCGGGCCAATGCGACCCAGCGGGAGCCGGAGATTCAGCAGTTCTGGGCGGAGCACCAGATTTATGAGCGTCTGGCGGAAGATAATCCCGGTGAGACCTTCACGCTCCACGATGGCCCCCCCTACGCCAACGGCGCGCTCCACATGGGCCACGCCATGAACAAGGTGCTGAAGGACATCATCAACAAATATCAACTGCTCCAGGGCAAAAAAGGTCGCTATATCCCCGGCTGGGACTGCCACGGGCTGCCCATTGAGCTGAAAGTGCTCCAGTCCATGAAGTCGAGCGAACGACAGGCCCTGACCCCGATTACGCTGCGGCAGAAGGCAAAAGCCTGGGCGCTAGAGCAGGTGGAAGGCCAGAAAGCCAGCTTCAAGCGCTACGGGGTTTGGGGGGATTGGGACCATCCCTATCTGACGCTCCAGCCGGAATACGAAGCGGCGCAAATCGATGTGTTTGGGGAGATGTTCCTCAAGGGCTATATCTACCGGGGACTCAAGCCGGTCCATTGGAGCCCCAGCTCGCGCACGGCCTTGGCGGAGGCAGAGCTGGAATATCCCGAGGGTCACACGTCCCAGAGTATCTATGTGGCGTTCCGACTGGCGACGATTCCCGATGGCTTGCAGATGGCGATCGGGGAGTATGTTCCCGATATGGGGTTAGCGATTTGGACGACGACGCCCTGGACGATTCCCGGTAACCTGGCCGTGGCGGTGAATGGCGACTTGACCTACACCGTTGTGGATACGGGGACCGATAATCTCAGCCAGGAAGCTCGGACCCAGGTTCCCAAGTATCTGATCGTCGCCGATGCGTTGGTCGAAGCCCTGAGTGAAAAGCTGGGCAGGCCCGTGCAGATTGTGGCGCGGGTCATGGGCAAGTCCTTGGAACATGCCACGTATAAGCATCCGCTCTACGATCGCGAAAGCCCCGTGGTCATCGGCGGCGACTACATCACGACGGATTCCGGAACAGGATTGGTCCACACGGCTCCCGGCCATGGCCAGGATGACTATATCGTTGGTCAGCGCTACGGCTTGCCGATTCTGAGCCCGGTGGATGATGCGGGGAACTTGACCGCTGAGGCCGGTCCCTTTGCGGGATTGAATGTGCTGAAGGATGCCAATGACGCGATTATTCAGGCGCTGGATACAGTCGGGGCGCTGATCAAGCAAGAGGCCTACGGTCACCGCTATCCCTACGATTGGCGGACGAAGAAACCGACGATTTTCCGAGCGACAGAGCAGTGGTTCGCTTCGGTGGAAGGGTTCCGGGAGGCGGCGCTGCAGGCGATCGCCGCAGTCACCTGGATTCCGGCAGCCGGAGAAAATCGGATTACGGCCATGGTGGGCGATCGCTCCGACTGGTGTATCTCCCGCCAGCGCACCTGGGGCGTTCCCATCCCGGTGTTCTACGACGAAGCCAGCCACGAAGCGCTGTTGAATGCAGAGACCATCGCCTATATCCGCGACCTGATCGCCGAGCATGGCTCCGATGTCTGGTGGGAACGGGAGGTAAACGAGCTCTTACCGGAAAAATACCGCGACAATGGCCGCACCTACCGCAAGGGCACGGACACCATGGATGTTTGGTTTGATTCTGGATCTTCGTGGAATGCGGTGGCCAAGCAGCGGGAAGGGATGCAATACCCGGTGGATTTGTATTTGGAAGGATCCGACCAGCATCGGGGTTGGTTCCAATCGAGTCTGCTGACCAGCGTCGCGGTCAATGGCTGCGCTCCCTACAAAACGGTCCTGACCCACGGCTTTGCCCTGGACGAAAAGGGCTACAAGATGAGCAAATCCCTGGGCAATGTGGTTGACCCGGCGGAGATCATTAACGGTGGCAAAAACCAAAAGCAAAACCCACCCTACGGCGCGGATGTCCTACGGCTCTGGGTGTCGTCCGTGGACTATTCCAACGACGTGCCCATCGGCAACACGATCCTCAAGCAGTTGGCGGATGTCTATCGCAAGATCCGCAACACCGCCCGCTATTTAATCGGCAATCTGCACGACTTCGATCCCAAAACTGATGCCGTTGCCTACGACGATCTGCCGGAGCTCGATCGCTACATGCTCCACCGCATCACCGAGGTGTTTGCGGAAGTGGATGATGCCTATAAGACCTATCAGTTCTTCCGCTTCTTCCAGACGGTGCAGAATTTCTGCGTAGTGGACCTGTCCAATTTCTATTTGGATATTGCCAAGGACCGGTTGTATATCAGCGCCCCCGATGCAGCACGGCGGCGCAGTTGCCAGACGGTGATGCAGATTGCCCTGGAGAATTTGGCGAAAGCCATTGCCCCGGTCCTTTCCCACATGGCGGAAGATATCTGGCAAAACCTACCCTACGCAACCGAGCACCCGTCGGTCTTTCAGTCCGGTTGGCTGAGCATCGACGAGGGCTGGAAAAAGCCGGAGTTGGCCCAATCTTGGCAGGTGATGCGTCAACTGCGGGATGAGGTCAATAAGGTGTTGGAGCAGGCGCGGAAGGATAAGGCGATCGGTTCTTCTCTAGAAGCTCAGTTGCTTTTACAGGTGAGCGACGAAAAGCTGCGTCAGCAACTCGCGGCCATGAACCCAGTGAGCCTTGCGGGCAATGGCGTGGATGAACTGCGCTATTTGTTTTTGGTGTCTGGGGTGAAGCTGGTGGATTCGGCGGAAACTTTGGCGGAGTTGGAGTACAAGGCGGAGGTGGATGGCTTTGTCATTGGGGTGGCGGATGCGGAGGGGAAAAAGTGCGATCGCTGCTGGAACTATTCCACAAAAGTTGGCGATTCAACCGAAGATCCGACGATTTGTGAGCGGTGTGTGGAGGCGTTGGCGGGGACCTTCTGACTCTTCCTATCCCCCGCAGATCCCAATGGCCTGCGGGGGGGGGAGCGCCCAAAGAAAAACTCTCAAAGAGATTCAGACCGCTGCCACCTCTAAGCCGTCTCCGCTACCGCACTGGCATGTTGCCCATTTCCCCAAGGACGCAGTTCGGTCAAACGATACTCAATCCGCCCTTCCCCCGTCACCTGATTCATTTTGACCATTTCCTGAATCTTCGCCGTGTAGATAGTTTTGTTGAGCGTGATGTCGATGTGACTGCCTAACACGCCATCCGCACACCTCCCCGAATAAGTCTTATTCTCAACCATATCCCGAATTTCAAACGTCTGACTGGTTGTGCTGGCAGAAAGCAAAGGCCCCTTAATCAAAAAATCCTCCGGTGCTTCCACCTCCATCCGCGTCACTGTGCCCAAAGCCCTCAGTGCTGTTTCAGAAGACAATCGGGCCACTCCACCCTTATTCTCCACTGGAGACCCCCATTCCAACTGCACATCAGTCTCAGCATCGACGATCGCCTGGAGGAACTTGCGATAACGCCCCGCACAACGCCGCTTCAGCTCCATCAGCAATTCCTGCAACTGCTCATCCTGGTCGCTGCCATTGAGCAACTGTATCAACGACTCCAGACTACTTTCTGCCAGAGGAACTTCAAACAAATCTGGCTGTATCAAGGACGGCATAACCGCTAAGCGCAACCCAAAAGAACCGCGAAAGGTTGTTAGTATCGATAGCTGAGTCTGTTCAGTAATCTTTCCTGCAATTCTTCCGTAAGGGTTAGCTCGTCCCGCTTTCACCTCCCCAATAGCATCTAAAGTATCCTGAAACGTCGTCAGAATTGCCCCTAACCGTTTAGCTGGAGCCTCGACAGGGCTATATGTTGCTGCCTCAGAAAAGTAGAAATGCAGATTCAGGATGTCCCGTTCCTGTGCGCGAGCGAGGTACGCTGCGCTGATGAGGTCATTGAGAATTTCTGCTTCCGAACGCTGCTCCGCAACGGACAGGGAACGCACCACGTCGTACATGCGATCGGCAAAGTCCATCAAATCACGTTTTAAGGGCAGCAGCAGTACAAAACCCTCACTCTCCGCCTGCTCCTTCCGCCAGACTTCATAGTTCTCGAATTCCTGTCCAGCACCTTGATCTGCCTGTTTCTGCCACTGCTGATGCCGCAGATAGTCCTTCACGATCTGCGGTTCCAGAGCTTCGAATTGTTCTATCGTCAACATCGGGGTGTTCATAGAGGCTGTGAGTTAGCAATACGCTGCATCAGGGTTTGGACAGCTTCTGGAGTCAGTAGATTCTTGCGTGGAATGTGAACAGAAATCGTTCCTTTGTTATCAGTTGCAGCTTCTCCAGCCAACGAAAGCCAATAGGCACATTTTCGAATTTTGGTTTCCTCCTCCGTAATATCCAGCCAGTTCTCAACATCTGGCGGAACGAGCATAACAATCAGAAGCTGCGGAGTAGAGAGAACAGGGACTGCAGGCCAAGGGTGAATCAATCTCCTATAGTTTTTGACGGGAAGCGGAAAGCTGAGATAGTCTGCCCGTATAAGGCTGGAATTCGTGGTGCATTTTACCTGAGCATCAAATCGAGGCGACAGCATCCGCCCGACAGTGCCAGGAGCTTCCACGCCAATGTCAATACCTACATTATCCATAGCCGTAGGTTTCCTGTGGATGCTGTAGCCTGCGGCCGTGACGATCGCTTCGAGGTAGGCATAGCTAAATTCTTCCTGCTGAGTGGTGATATGCATTCTTGAGGCTTAACAGCAATCTCGGCGATCGCACCATATGAAGGAGAAGGTCTGTCTACTATTATCATTAAGATTAGAATAGACAAGCTTTAAACAGTTAGTTTTTCCTGCTCCACCCAGCAGCGCATGAGCTCAACGACGAAGGTATAGCGGCCTTCGCTCAGGTGGATGACATCATGCCTTTGCAACAGGCTTAGGGCTTCGGTGACCTGAGCGCTTTCAAAATCTAGCTGTCTTGCTGCGAGCCTTTGCGCTAGCGCTGGGGCCGTGAGGCCGTTGGGATGTGGGCACAGCCCCTGGAGGATGGCGATTTGTTCGGCGGCGTGTTCTTCTTGGCATTGGCTCCAGACGCCGCTGAAGTAGGCGTTGCCGTCGCGGAAGAAGTCGGGGCTTTGGATGATTTCTTGAACGTCGTTGAGGGTGAGGCGGGGTTCGATTTCCTGGCCTTCTTCGAAGCGTTGGCGGTTGAAGCGGCTGATGAGGCTGTGACAGATCAGTTGGATGAGGTAGGGTTGGCCGCCGGTGAGGGTGTAGATTTCGTGAATGGCGTCGCGATCGTAATCGAGCGGGAAGTCGTCGGTGGGGTTGGTGATCAGGCGTTCTGCGGCTTTTTCGCTGAGCACACCCACGGGTACGGCGGTGACGTTGCCAAACAGGGGGTTCCAGTAGTCTTGGGTCATTTCTTGCAAGGACGCAAGGCCCGCAAAGGCGAGGATAAACCAGGGGTAGGTGACGATCAGGCTGCGCCAGTATTCAATCAGGTAGGGGGCGATGATTTCCTGTTGGATTAAGCGTTTTTCTAGGATTTCAAATTCGTCGATGGTGATGATGTAGCGGGTTTGGTGGCGTTGTCGATCGGGGGATTGGTCGAGTTTTCTGAGGAAGCGATCGAGCGCGCTGTAAGGGTTGCGGTGTAGAAAGTTCTCTTCGTTGGGTTCTTCGAGTTCTGTGTTGTCGGGGAGGCTGTCGTGCAGGGCGGTGGCGAGGTTGTAGAGGAGTTCGCCGACGTTTTCGACCATGCCGACGCGTTGCAGGTTGAAGTCGATGATTTGGGTGTTTTGGCCGAGGTGTCCTTTTAGGTTTTGCAGGATGGAGGTTTTGCCCATGCGGCGGTGGCCGTAGAGGATGACGGAGGGGAGTTGGCCTTGGGGCATCCAGAGTTCTTCGAGGCGGCTGAGGATGTCTTCGCGTCCGACGAAAAGTTGGCCGCGCACGGGGGGGCCGACGACGTAGGGGTTGGCGATGGGGCTGAGGATTTGGGCTTGGCCGACGGCTCCGGCGGCGGTGGTGATGATTTCGCGCCATTGGTGGATGATGCGGTGGAGCAGTTTTTGTTCGGGGTAGCCGGGGGGGATGCGATCGGTGACGAATTGGTCGAGGGTTTGCAGGTCGGCGTCGGCGCGGGCGAGAGCGGCGAGTTGGTTGACGCGGCTGCTGGCGGTGGTGGCGATGCGGATTTCTTGGCTAATTTGGCCGAGGGTGGTGAGGACGCGGATGATGTTGGGGCGAATGTAGGTTTGAGAGGATACGAAGGCAGAACGTGAGGGACAAACTGCTGAAATTTGGTCCAACGAGTTTGCTTCCATAAAATTTTTAATGTCAGTCAATGAATTCCATAGCTCGTGATACCCTTCAAATTCTGAGAGAGCATGAATGTCAGATTCTAAATAGTTAGAAATCACAGAAATTTCATCTGGCAAGTCGAGAAAAAGAATCCTATAGAATATGGCAACAAGCCTAGTAGTGCCGTAGATTTCATCACCATGACTTCTTTTTGTGTTTTCTAAAGCACAAAATTTCTTTTCCTTCTTAAGCTCTCCTAATTTATATGGAAATGCCTTCAGTATTACCTGTATCCTAGTCGGTCGCATTAGTGAATATTCTTGGACTTGCTTTCCCAAAGAAACAATTCTTTCTTGAAAAGAGTTTTCTTGCAAAACAGAATATAGTTCTAATATAAAATTATCTACTTCGCTAAATATTTTTTCTAGCCATAACTCTTGTACGAGATCATGAGCGCCGCGCCTCTCCAGTAGAAGGCAGATTGAGTTGACATCTTGATTTAAGTTGATTTCTTTTAAGAAGCGATGAGTAGCTTCATTCGTTCTAGGTACAACGATACGTGTGGGATGCTCGACAAAAAGATAGTCCCAGAATAATGGGTGTAGTCTGATATTAAAGAAAGAAAAGAAACCTAAAAGAATATATACGGGTACTTTCAATACTGGAAATACCGCATAAAGAGAATAAATGACAGCGCTCGAAATTACTGTAGAAAGAAAATTGGCCCAATGGCTCGTAGATATAATATCTAGACTTATTAACTTGAAAGATTCATCATGAAAGAATAAGCCACTACTCCAAAGAGTAACCATAATGGCACCGCTCAAGATGGCAGATGTTTCTCCTCCAATAATTGATGTGACACTAAAAATATCACTCATTGCAAAAACTGAAAAAACCGGATGAATGAGCGTTAAAGCATGAAATATTCCAAAAATGATTGTAAAGGTTGCTATTATAGATGCGTGATCGGAGGGTTTTGTCTCAACAGATGATTTGTATAAAATCCAGCTAGATAAGCATCCAATAGTGAACCCTGAAATAGTAGACTGGAAAGCAGAATATGGATTTTTTGATGCATAGCCAGCTATAGAGGCAGACAGAAATACAAGCAGCATGGATATTGTCCAACAGGTTCTTGCTGCGGGAATGTGCCATATTTGAGAAAGAACTTTCGTCCAGCTTGCCTCCCTGGCCCAAGATAAGTTTGTTGTTACGTCAATAAAATAACTTTGTATGCTAATAGGACGAAAATAGCAACAGAATAAAAGGCGTAAATAATGAGAAGGATTGAGAATTTTTAGTGGTCGTGGTAGAAAAATATCCTGGCTCTTTAATTCTCTCGTCATTTTCATTCCCAGCGTAATTTGCTTAACCTACACATGCTTCACTGGTGAACCACGATCGCCGCTCGGCTCAACTCTACATAAGAATTCTGCTCTAGCAACTCAACACATCGCTCCAGATTCTGCCGAAACAACTCCTCCAGCTCAGAATTCCTGACATTTCCCGTCGTCACCAGCAACAGCTTGAACGGCTGCCCAACCGTCAGGAAGGAATTCACAAAATCCACATCCTTTGTAATCACAACCCGTTCTTCCTGCATCGAAAGCTGATTGATAAAACCATCCGACGTTGCATTCTGGTCTGGCAAATCTCGCGTATGCAACACATCATATCCCTGCGTCGCTAACCACCGCGCCAGCCTCAGCGGAAGCTGTGCATCCACCAAAAACTTCATGCCGCAATCCGATACACACTTTTCACCTGAGCCAACCTCGTCGCAAACAACAGTACCGCCGTAATATCATCAGCCTCCAAATCATCATAATCCTCCAAAATCTCCCCCCGATTCATCCCCGCCCCCAACAGCTCCAAAATCATCTCCACCGGATACCGCAACCCCCGAACACAGGGCTTCCCATGACAAATCTCGGGATTAATCGTAATGCGCTGAAGTAAATCAGAATTCATCATTGCCATTATCTCATCCACCTAAAACACACAAACCCTGCTCAACATCCCCATCAACCCACCGCAAACTCCGTAAACTGACGCTTAAACGGAGACTGAAACCCCAACACAATATCCATTTTGGCAACTCCCAAAGCCATCAATTCATCTGTAATATCAAACTCCGTCCCATTGTGCTGAATCCAAACCTTGTCTTTGTAAATATCAATGTGCAAAATACAGCCATAAACTCGCCGCTCCCCTTGCCAGCCCACATTGACAAGCTGATAATGATCCCCCTCTCCATCAAAAACTGCTTCAGATCGAATGCCCTTTTCCTCTGACTTCTCATCTCGATGATTCAAAATCACTGTCCGAATCGCCTTACGATACGTATCTAGCCGCTCCATAACGTAATCTCCTCTTGCACAGAACTGTAAACAATCAACGGGATCTGATTCTGCTGAATCACAGCCTGGGTGAATGGCTGCTGGAAAAAATCATTGTACGTATCCAAGGGGACTGCCAGGTACAGCTTACGATCAGGCTCCTGAGCCCCTAGCATTGTTCGGTAGCTGATGAACTGCCCCACTGCTCCATGGAAACTGTAGACCGTAGATTTTTCCAGAAAACTCTTAATTTCTACCGCGATCTTTTCATCCTCTCGATCCGCAGCAACGACCCGATCTGCTGCCAAATCAATCTTCAGCTCAACCCGCTCCCAAGTGAGCCTGAGGGGATCCTCTACAATCCGCCACCCCTGCTTCTGAAGAGCTGTTTTAACCGCATCATGAAAGAGGTCTTTTGCTGTCATACCAAATTCTACGCCACCTGCTCAACCAAATCATAGGGCTGAATCAAAACCTCCGCCGGAATCCCCAGATGCCGATTCAGCCCCCGAATCATCTCCAGCGTCAGCCCCACCCGACGCCCCAACACCGCCTCAACCCACTCCGCTCCTCCCAACCAAACCTCCAAATCCCCCCGAGACAACCCTCGCGCCTCCAGATAATACAAAATCGCCTCCACCGGCTCAGGCAAAGGCATCTCGCAATGCTCCGCCTCATAGACCTCGACTAAGGTCACCAACACCTCTAAGCGATTTCCCTCCGGTGTCCCCACAGGCGCATCAAACAATGCCTCGACTTCCTGCAACGCAGCCTGGTAGTCTTCCTCGGTTTTAATCGGACGAATCTCAACCAACATAAGCCACACCTCAAATCGTCTCTACATCAACGTTGTCGTACTCGCGATGGGTTCCGACGAACCGAACAAAGATAATTCCGATGTCATATCGAACATGCACCACCAATCGATAATCATTACCTTTGATGTTAAAAACAACACGGTTATTACCCACAATGCTAGCGTTTCGGTACTTTGTCTTCACCTCAGTAGGCGTTTGCCATACCGCCCGCGCTGCTTCTGCGTACCACGCTAGCAGCGGTTGCTTCGCTTTTGGGTGAACTTCCCAAAACTGCCTCAGTGTACTTTTAGCAATAATTCTCATCCCTGCGTTAGTTCCTCATAAAGCTTCGCCGCTGCGCGTTGGAGCGATCGCAAATTCCCCCGACTCTCCGCCCACAACAACCGTTCCTGCTCCGCCGAACCCATAACCCCCGTTCCCGCCACCCCCTCCTGCCAAAACGCCATCACCTCCGCTTCCGTGAGGAGATTCACCCGCGTCGTTTGGCCATCAAAAAAATCCGCCAAGGGCGAAGACCGAGTGGGACTATCGGGAAACAGCTCCCGCAACTCTCGCTGACTGGCCACCACAAGCTGAAGCGGCGAATTGGGCAAATCCGCCATGCCCTTGAGCCAGTTGCGCGTCGGTTCTGGGAAAAACGCCTCATTGGACAACACATGAATTTCGTCAAGGCAGAGAACATAACGCCGCTGTTGTCGGAGCAGTTGCCGTTCTAGCCGATATTGCGTACAGGGCTCCAGTTCCAGCGCATCGCAAAGCCGCTCGAAAAAACTATGTTCGTCCCGGACGCGGTGCATATCGAGGTTGATGAACTCTGCGGGCGATCGCCCCAACCGCTCCGGCCCCAAACCACAAATCATCTGCAAAATCGAAGATTTACCGCTCTGGGGTGGCCCGATCAAGGCCCGACTGCTGCCCTTGCCCAACTCCTCAAAAATCTGTCGCAATAGCTCCTGGCGTCCCCAAAATTTAGCCGGATCGGCGATCGCCCGTGTTTCTCCAAAGGGATTGGGCAATGCATTTTCCGTCTGAACGAGCTGCGGCAATCGCGCCAAAATCACCGCCATGGGAATCGCCCCGCCGCCGAGGGATTGGGAGCGATCGCGCGTAAACTTCACCATCCCACACACCCGCCCCGTGCGCAGATTCAGCAACGGCCCACCACTCATCCCCGGACGCACCTGCCCCTGCTTAAACTTAATGAAATTCTGCCCCGTAATCCCTTCCACCTCAAAGGTTGCAGGCTCTCCCTCCGGAGTTTCATCAGAATAGCCATAGAGTGAAACGCGATCGCCTTGCAACACCGACAAATCCAGCTTGGCTGCGATGATCGCCTCTGCCTCCACCTCCAACAACGCCAAATCCGTCGTTTCACAACGATCTAAAACCGTCGCCTTGCCCAGCTCTCTGCCATCCCACCGCAAAAATAAATCCGACCCCACATCGCGAACCACATGGGCACAGGTCAACACCCAACCCGCACCCACCCAAAAGCCTGTCCCATGGCCGCTCTTGCCGGGACAATAAATCTTCACCGTATATCGTGGCAAATCCTCAGGAGCAATCACGCGTTATCTTGCTGCTCCGGAGGACTTTGCGGCTTCTGGGGTTTGTGCTCCCACTCCATCGTGATTTCCAAATTGCTCTTGCCCTGGCCCCGCACCAGCGCCGCCACCAAACTCCCCTGCTCAATCTGAATTTCTAGACCAAACTTGACCGTCGCCTTGGTGGGGCGGGCTTTTTGCACGGGTTCCGCGATTGCCTTCAACACTCCCTCAATCGACTTCGCCACATCCTGAAAAGATAAATCGCCAAAGCTCACATCCTCCCGCCCCTGGGGCACCACCTCAATTTTGAACCGTGTACCGTCTTCGAGGGTGACGGGGATGGTTTCCGTGCGATCGCCATCAAAGGTCATCAATAATACCCAATTGCTGATACCGAGACTAGTTTAAGGCATTCGCCTAGATCGAGGCAGTTCGATCACTCCCCCTAAACTTCTTGCCCCTCCTTCATGGTCAAATTAAACGCAGCCTCCGTTAGGACCGCCGAACGGTTGCCGCCATTCACCGCCACATACCTATCCAATCGGGCCAAAATCTTCTTCGGCATTGTGATATTGATCCGCCGTACCTCGCCCGCAATTTCAGATGGATCGATTTCAATCAACATAAATATTCCATCTCGATAATCTGGATTCTGCTGATGCGCCTCTATCGGTAAAGGATCAGGAATTGGCTCATCATCATTGAGCAAACCTTCCAAATGGAAGAGAATGGCTTCCCGCGTCATCTTCAAAACTTCATCCATCGTTGAGCCAGCGGAAAAACAACCCGGAAGGTCAGGCACCGTCACACCGTAATCAGAATCTAGATCTTTATGAATAACGACTAAATAATGCATATGTCTTAGCGATCGCACTCTCTACTAACGCTTTTGCCAATCCCATCCTGCCTGCTTGTAAATACTTCTAAGGGTCCCAACTGGGAAATCCTTCTTGGGATGAGGCACCGTAACCCGCTTACCGTCTTTTTTAAACTGTCGGTGACTGCCACCGCTAGTCTTGACCTCTTGCCAATCCTCCTGCATCAGTCTGGCAATGATTTCCCGACTACTCATGCATTTCAACGATGAGGTATATACACACTATACACATAGAAACACATCTAGACTCGTGGGAGCTACCTTTGCATGGGTACTACGACGATTCGTCGTAGAGTTTTACCGCTGCGCGTTGGACAGAACAAACAGTCCATGCCCGAAAAATTGTCCGTTGTCTAGCTATCGACTAGCATAAAGACAGATGAGTTTACAAAACTACATCTCATAACCTATCTACCTACCCCACCAGAATCGCCATGTCATCAGAACAAGCCATTCGCGAGAAAGTTGCCCTCATCCAGGAAAAACGGGCCATTCTCGTCAAACTCCTCGACCAACCCAACCTCGGCACCCTCCGGATTGACGTTAATCAAGCGATCGAAGAAGTCGATGACCTGATTGATGAATTTCAGCAAACCTTCCCCGACCAACCCTCCATTTCCTAGACCTCAAAACTAAGCTATGGGCTGTGATTCCCCGCTCGACCTGGAATTTTTGCGCACCGAGATTCTCCCCCAGGCAGCGCAGCTCGATCGCGATCCCCTCGCCTTGGTTCAGGCGCTGCAATCCCTCGGGCGGCGATCGCTCCTCACCCTACGAATCGATCCTCAGTGGGGAGGACAAGGGCTAGGCGTTCAGGATTACTGGCAATTTCAGCGGGCGATCGCCCGAGCCTCGGGAGCCCTAGCTTTTTTGCAAATCCAGCACCAAAGCGCCGCCCAATTGATCGCCCAGGGACAAAACGACGCCCTCAAACAGCAATTTCTGCGACCCATGGCCAGGGGGGAATCCCGGATTGGCGTGGGCTTTTCCCAATTGCGACGAGCGGGAGCACCGCTGCTACGGGCTGAGCCGGAGAATTCTGGGTATCGCCTCAACGGTACAATTCCCTGGGCCACGGGCTGGCAATGCTTTGAGCAGATTGTCGCCGGTGCAGCGCTCCCGGATGGGCAAGCGTTGCTCTGCCTAGTCCCCTTTGATTCGGTGCAGGCCAATCAGGGACAGATTCGTTGCTCCGCTCCCATGGTGTTGGTGGCCATGGCCAATACTCAAACCGTGGCATTAACCCTGGAGAACTGGTGGGTCACTGGGGAGCAGGTGATTGACCACAAGCCTCCCCACTGGTTGCAGCAAGCCGATCGCAAAAATGTGCTGAGCGCGACAGCCTTTCCACTCGGCGCAGCCCGTGCGGCTCTGGACTTAATGGAAACGCTGATTGCAAAACGGGGGGTGGACGAACTTCAGGCGGATTGGCAGCGGCTAGACCAAGCGGAGCAAAATTGTTGCCGACGCATCTTGATTGCCCTAAACGATGACCCCAATGATCATCATGATCATTCCTTGAGCTTTGAGGAAAAAGTAGCCTTGCGGGGGGAGGCGATCGCCCTAGCGGGCCGGTGTGCCCAGGGGGCGATCGCGATCGCCAGCGGTGCCGCCAATGGCATCGATCATCCGGCCCAGCGGATCTATCGAGAGGTGCTCATGTTCACCGTCATGGGGCAAACGGAAGCCGCGATGGCCGCGACCGTTACGGCATTAGCGCAAGGCTATTAGCGCAAGGCCCTATTCCCACTCAATCGTGCCAGGGGGCTTCGACGTAATGTCATACACTACCCGATTGACCCCATCCACCTCATTCACAATTCGGTTGGCAATAATCTCCAGAAAGTCGTAGGGAACCCGCGCCCAGTCTGCCGTCATGCCATCTTCACTACTCACCATCCGCAACACAATCGGATAGGCATAGGTTCGCTGGTCGCCCATGACGCCCACACTCCGAACCGGCAGTAATACCGCAAAGGCCTGCCAGAGATCGTTGTAGAGCCCATGGCGATTGACTTCCTGCCGGACAATTAAGTCCGCATCCCTGAGAATATTGAGTTTCTCGGCGGTGACTTCCCCTAGGATTCGAATGGCCAGACCGGGGCCGGGGAAGGGCTGACGGTTGACAATTTCATCCGGGAGACCGAGGGAGCGTCCCACCTTGCGCACTTCATCCTTAAACAACTTCCGCAGCGGCTCCACCAGCTTGAACTGCAAATCCTTGGGTAAACCGCCTACGTTGTGATGGCTTTTAATTTTCACCGCCACCCGTTCGCCGGTTTTGGGGTCCACATTGGTATCCGCCGATTCAATCACATCGGGATAGAGCGTGCCCTGGGCCAGGTAGTCAAAGGGACCCAATTCCCTAGATTTTTCTTCGAATACACGGATGAACTCGTGGCCAATGCGCTTGCGCTTTTCTTCGGGATCCGTAATGCCTTTGACCTGTTCGAGGAAGCGATCGCGCGCTTGCACATGCACCACATGGATATGAAACTGTTCTTCAAAGAGCTTCACCAAGCGCTCCGGCTCCCCCTTTCGCATGAAGCCCTGGTCAATAAACATACAGGTGAGCTGGTCACCAATGGCCCGGTGGAGCAAAAAGGCCAGTGTCGAAGAATCTACCCCGCCAGACAATGCCAGCAACACCCGCTTATCGCCAACCTTGGCCTTGACTTCGCGAATGGCCTCTTCCACAAAAACTTCCGTCGTCCAGGTGGGTTCGCATTCGCAGATGTGATAGACAAAGTTGCGAATCAGCGCCATGCCGCCGATGGAATGGACAACCTCTGGGTGGAACTGGACGCCGTACATGCGTTTTTCGTGGTGGGCGATCGCCGCACAGGGCGTATTCTCCGTGTGGGCCATGACCTCAAAGCCATCTGGCATCTGCGTAACCGAATCCCCATGACTCATCCACATGGTGGACCCCTGTTCCACATTGGTCAGCAAATCCGTGGGGTCATCGATCTGAAGCGATGCTTTGCCATATTCTGCTCGATTGGCTGCCTCGACACTGCCACCGAGTTGCTGTACCATCAACTGCATACCATAGCAAACCCCTAAAACAGGAATGCCCAAATCCCAGATTTTTGGATCGCAATGGGGAGCACCTTCAACGTAGACGGAATTGGGTCCGCCGGAAAGGATAATGCCCTTAGGATTGAGTTGCTGAATCTGTTCAGCAGGCGTTCGATAGGACAGCACTTCAGAATAGACTTCAGTCTCTCGAATGCGACGGGCAATCAGTTCAGAATACTGAGAACCGAAATCTAAAATGACAATCATTTGTCGATTAATAGCAGCTTGTAGATCCGGATCGAGGTCTACATTAGCGACGGTAGATGTTGACAAGGTTTGGGAAGATGAAACCACTGCGGTTACCCTGGTAGCGTGAATGATAATGATGGGAGATGTATGAAAAACAAAAACCAGGCTTCGCAGAAGCGCTGACTGCGAAGAGAAGGAACTAGACCCCTAAGCGAACCCTAAACGGAAATCAAAAAGGATTTTGAAAAATAGAATTACAGAGACAGAATTACAGAAATGGGGGGCTTGAGTAAAGCCAAAGCGATGACAAATTCCAGCGTGAGTCGCTGGATGTGAATGGCCTACTGTGAATGGCCCAGTGTGAGTCACTGGATTTGAAACGTTAAGTTAAATCAATATTCAGAATAATCTAGCATATGACGATCGCAATTGAGCGCGATCGCCAGCTTTCTGGAGATTTCGTCACCTTAGATTATTTTTCTTCTCAGATTGACAGCATTTTGGCTCGTCACAATAATTTGACGGTGGCGATCGAAGAGGATCGAGCCGACTTGGGTGGGAGGATGGCCGGTATCGCCGCAGTGGGTGTGGATGTAGGTGGTGGCACGCTGGTCGATGCGCTGGGCGATGGTGGTGTAGAGGGTTGGGGGGTTGGGGAGTTGGGCTGGGGGATCTTGTGATCGCAATAGATCTAGGCCAGCTTCGATGGTGGGGCTTTCGTAGAGCTTTTGTAGAAGGGGGGTGGGGAGGCCTTGGTGGGCGGCGATCGCGGTCAAGATTTCCTGGCGTCCATCGGCGATGTGGTGGTGGGTGTGAAAAATCCCGCCTGCCAGTTTGATCAGTTTGCCGTGGTAACCCAGGAGAATGATCCCCTCAACCCCCTGCATTCCGGCTTCGACCAGCAGAGGACCGAGCCAGTTGGCGGTTTTGACGAGGCGATCGGGCGGAAATCCGAGGCTGGGGGCGAGGGCGAGGCCGTTTTCGCCAATGCAGAAGACCAGGTGTTTGTATTCCTGGGCCTTAACCCGGAGTTGGTCGCGGAAGGTTTCGAGCTGGTCCGGGGCGCTGAGGGGGTGAGAGATGCCGCTGGTACCGAGGAGCGAGAGTCCTTCGACAACGCCAAAGGCTGCGTTGGAGGTCCGCTCGGCGAGGGCGCGGCCTTCGGGCAGAATAATTGTCACCCGTAGGGTTTGGTGGGCTGGACGATATTTTTCCAGGTTTGTCAGCAGCAGTTGACGGGCATAGGCGTAAATTGCCTCGGGACCGGCCCCCGCATCCCGTTTGCCGATGCCTTCGCCCCCTTGGATAGTGATTGGAATAGTCATTGCCTCGGTCTGACCGACAGGATCAAGCTCAACCTTGGCCCAAACCGGGGTATCACGGGTTAAATCCAGATTATCGCCGGGATCGCTGCGGCAAATGGCGAGGGCGCTGGTGGCGGAGAGGGGCGCGGCTTGGTCGATGGCGATCGCCACGGTTTCAGCGGGCTCGATCAGATCTACCTCTACTTGAGTCGGAGGTTGGGAGTCGAGTAGGGTGCGCAGGGCGGCGATCGCCGCAGCGCAGGCGAAGACGGGAAGGGTGTAGCCGGAGCGGGGCATGGGGGTGATGGGGTGATGGGGTGATGGGTGATGGGGTGATGGGTGATGAATAGATTAAAAGGCCGTTAATTTTTTGGGGATGGGCTATTTCAATCGTGGCGGAAAATCGTACCCTAGAAAACCTAAGCGATGCTCACTGGCGATGCTCGCCCATCGTCATCGATCATCGCCATCGTCAACGCTTTAGAAACCCTCAGACCGCTCACGCGCAGGAAGTGAAGACCCATGGACGACAAACTGATGCTAATGATTCCGGGGCCTACTCCGGTACCGGAGCGGGTGCTCCAAGCCATGGGCAAGCACACCATTGGTCACCGGACGGCGGCGTTTAGCGCGATCGCCAAGGAGGTCACCGCTGGGCTCAAGTGGCTACACCAAACCGAAAGCGATGTGTTAGTCGTGGCGGCTAGCGGCACCGGGGCCATGGAAGCCGGGATTATTAATTTTTTGAGTGCGGGCGATCGCGTCATTGCTGCTGATAATGGCAAATTTGGCGAACGCTGGGTGAAGCTCAGCCGCGCCTTTGGTCTCGATGTGGATGAAGTCAAGGAAGACTGGGGCAAGCCCTTGGATCCGGAGGTGATTCGCCAAAAGCTAGAAGCGGACACCGACAAGCAAATTAAGGCGGTGATCATCACCCACAGCGAAACCTCCACCGGGGTGATCAACGACCTGGAAACCATCAGCCGCCATGTGAAGGCCCATGGTGCCCTGATGATTGCCGATGCCGTGACCAGTCTCGGCGCGGCCAATGTGCCGGTGGATGCTTGGGGGCTGGATGTGGTTTGTTCCGGGTCCCAGAAGGGCTATATGATGCCGCCGGGGCTGGGCTTCGTCGCTGTCAGCCCAAAAGCCTGGAAAGCCTACGAAACCGCAACCCTGCCCAAGTTTTACTTTGACCTCGGTCCCTACCGCAAAAATGCCGCGAAGGATTTGACCCCGTTTACACCTCCGGTGAATCTTTACTTTGCGCTCCAGGCGGCGCTGGAGATGATGCAGAAAGAAGGGCTGGACAGCATTTTCGCTCGCCATGCAAGGCTCCAGCGGGCCACCCGTGCGGCGATGCAGGCGATCGGTCTGCCCCTCTATGCGCTGGATGGGTCAGCTAGCCCAGCGGTAACTGCAGTTTTGGGTACGGATCAAGTGGATGTGGAAAAACTCCGCAAGACCGTGCAGCAGCGGTTCGATATTTCCCTCGCAGGCGGACAAGACGACCTCAAGGGCAAGATCTTCCGGGTGGGTCATTTGGGGTTTGTGAGCGATCGCGATATTCTCACCGCAGTAGCCGCGATCGAAGCCGTTGCCCATGAGCTTGGCCATGAGGGCAGCTCTCCCGGCGCAGGTGTCGCCGCCGCCGCCCAAGCCTTGTCTGCGTCGGCTTCTGCGTAACTTTCTGCGTCGGCTTATCAAGGTGAGTAAGGGCGAACCAAAGTTCGCCCGACTTTGGTTCGTCCAATTCTGACAAAGCGCACCCCGTTATGGTTGATCCCGATGCGTTGTATCCTGGACAATCAGCCAAGGGCTTGGCTAGCTTAGAAGCATTTAGCGCTATCAGAATTGGCGAAATGCAGCATCCCGTTTCCCCTTCTAGCCCAGAAGCAGAACGCTCACACCGTCTCAAGGCAGAGGTTTTGGCATTTGTTCAGGCTCACAAAGAGATGCTGCGGCCCCAATTTCAGGCCCTCGATTGGACAGCAGTAGAGACCGCAGAGAGGTTTCATCAGGCGATCGCCACTCGTCTTCAAGTCACTCCCGACCCTGAGCCAATTCTCCATTGGATTGGCAATACGCTGCTTCAGCGTCTCTTCACGCCAGAATTTCTAGAGCAACCCCCAAAGCAGAGCTTTGATGCCCATCTCAAGGCATCGCTGCTTGCACCTCCTGTGCCAACGGAGGGTATTGCAGTATTGCTGCTCGATGCCGAAAATTTACAGCTCGACCCGAAAGAAGAACACTTTTTGCAAACCCACTGTCCTTTTCCGATTCAGGTCAAAATTGCCTTCGCCGATTGGCGATCGCTCGGCAAACGCGATCAAGAGCTCCATGCCAGAAGCTACGATCTGATTCACGTGCCAGGGGGAAAAGACCATGCAGATGGGAAAATGATTGCGATGGGATCGTCGATCCATGAACGTTATCCCCAAACTCAAGCGGTTTTGGTCTGTTCCTCCGATTCCATCATGACTAGCTTGCATAATCAACTCAGGCAAAATGAAATTGAGGTCTATCAGGTTGTGCGGTCGAGTAAAGGTCTGACCTTGGTGATTGGGAACAATGGTCATCGCCAAGAGAAGGTTTTACCCGCAGTCCCTGAACTGAAATTGAAGGATGCGATCGCCAGTCTCGAAAATCTGATTGATCAAGATTGTGAAAAATCTGGGATGCCCATTGCCCGCCTGAGTGCGATCGCCCTGAGTTTTCGTCATCAGCATCAGCTCACCCTCAAGGATGTAGCCAGCCGTCATCAACTGGGTAAGCAGGCCCTATCGGTGTTTGAGGCTTATCCCGATCGGTTTAGTCTGCATCAATTGGGTCAGCCACTGGAATGGTTTGTCTCCCGAATGTCTGTGGAAACTATCCCAGCCAAGTTGTCCCCCCAGGCTCAACCTACTTCGCAGTCTGCCCAATCAAAAGCTTCTGGAAAAGCAACCACTTCTCTGCTGCGATCGACGACAGAATTGACAAACGTTCTTATTGTATTGATGAAGCAAAACACAACTGAAGCTCAACCGGAATTAGAGTTACCCCTGCTTGCCCAAAAATTTTATCAATCCCAGGGAGAAGCCATTACCAGCGCACTCAAGCGTCTGAAAGTGAGTAAAAAGTTCGTGACTTTTTTGTCTGCATGCTCGGAATTTAAGGTTCGTCAGGAGCAAAAACGCTACTGGATCTCGTTCCGCGCCTAGGCCAATACTCCGAGATGTAGATACACGAGTATAATCCTATAAAAAAACTGAACCAAGGCTAGCCCACATCCTCTTACCCCATCACCATTGGCAAAGCCCATCAAAAAGATAACAGTCAGATGAATATTGTGAAAGTTATCGAGACTTGTTCACGGAAGTGAGAAGCGTTGAGGTGTTCAATCTAACCTACGGGTAATTTGATAGTGAATGTTGTTCCCATATCGATCTCACTAGTCACTTCAATGTTGCCGTGGAGTAGGTCTACAAACTGTTTAACAATACTTAATCCGAGACCTGTTCCAGGAATATTGCTCACGTTACGGCCACGATGAAAGGGCTCAAAGAGCTGGGATTTATCTTCGGGAAGAATGCCGATGCCATTGTCTTGAATCTGGAAAATGAGCTGTTTTTGACGCTGAGCTAGCTTAAGGTAGATGGCCTGATCGACAGGCGTGTAGCGGATAGCATTAGAAAGTAAATTGCTGAGAATTGAGCGTAAAAGCTGCGAATCAAGTTTGGCCATTAGCTGAGGTACACGGCAAAAAAACTGAATAGGGTTCTGGATACGACGATAATCTTGCTCATTCAACAGCGCTTGGCTAAATTGAACGATATCTAAGAGTTCTGGCTGCACTTCTAACACCTTGGCCTCAATTTTACCAATAACCAAAATGTCGTCGATCATCTGGGTCATGCGATCAACATTGGTTTTAACATCCAGCAGATATTCAGTTTTTTGTTCGGAGGAGAGTTGCTCCTGATAACGCTGAAGTGACGATACCAGCAGGCTAATATTATTAAGCGGGTTACGGAATTCGTGGCAGACCATGGAGACAAAGCGCGATCGCATCTCGCTCAATTCCCGCAGTTGCTGATTGGCCTCTCGCAATTTGACAGTACGCGCCTGCACCTTTAACTCCAGCTCCTCGTTTGTACGTTGCAGCACCGTTTCGGCCCAGCGCCGCTGGGTAATATCGCGAAACGTGACCACTGCTCCCACGAGCGCTCCATCCTCATTATGCATCGGTGTGCTGATGTATTCCACAGGGAAGCTTGTGCCATCCTTACGCCAAAACACCTCATCAGTCACCCGACGCACGCTACCGTCCTGAAAGGCAGCGTAGATCGGACAGTCTTCCCTCGGGTAGTGATCGCCATCTGGGTGAGAGTGGTGCAGCACACAGTGCATCGATTTACCGATTAGCTCCTCCATAGGCCAGTCGATCATCGCCGCCGCCGCCGGATTAACGAAGGTGACATGTCCGTCTAAATCGAGACCATACACCCCCTCTCCAACCGCATTCAGAATGAGCTGATACTGCTGCCTCAACTGCTCTAATTCGCCCCCATCGGACCGAGTTTTCATCGGATTCTGCTTTTGCTCTGAACAAGATTTTTGTAGAGAAGTTCTGCTTTGCATTTCCAACACTTTGGGTTCAAATGGGAAGAAATGTATTGCACTACACTGCATGACTTCACTTTACAGTTTACGACAAAGGAAAGAGATAGGGAAGACGCATCGGGTTTTACATCTGGCTCCGCAATCTAACATTGGCCCCGCAATCCATTATTGGATTTGTAGTCTAGCTTTGAGAGAATGGCTTTGATCAGCCATTTTGACCCCCTTCCAGCTCGCGATCCTCTTGCACAATAGATCCTTTTGCACAATAATCCTTTAGCCTAGGGAGAGCTGATGAAGACCGTTCTAATCATCGAGGATGAGGTTCAAACACGCAACATTTTTTTGAGATGTTTGGAGTTTGAGGGCTTTCACGCGGTTGGTACAGGCGATGGCATCACTGGCATAGCTTTGGCTCAGAAGCATCAGCCTGACCTCGTGGTTTGCGATATTATGATGCCGGATATTGATGGTTATTCAGTACTTTTAGGGCTCAGACAGCGACAGGAAACAGCTTCAATTCCATTTGTCTTTTTGACGGCGAAGGTGACGATGAGCGACCTACGCCGAGGAATGGAGCTAGGCGCAGACGACTATTTAACGAAGCCTTGCAGTATTGAGCAGTTTTTGGCGGCGATCGCCACCCGCCTCCAGCGCCAAGAAAAACTTGAAAGGATCTATTCCCAAAAGTTTGCACGGCAGAGGTTTCAAACAAATACTAGGCCTGAAACCGATTCAAGCTTAGAACCAGCAAGTTCTTCAGCGCCATTAATATCAGAACTGCCAGTCTTAAATCAGACCCATTCCACCGATATTTTTCCTGACTGCCCCCCCCTCAATGCTGTTTTCGATCTGATCGAGTCTCGCTATTGCCAATCGCTCCATCTTAATGAAATTGCCCAGATTGTTGGCTATTCTCCCGCCTACCTCACGACGCTCATGCAGGAGCAGACGGGGCATACAGTGAAACGCTGGATTATTGAGCGGCGCATGGCCCAGGCCAGACTTCTTTTATTGGAAACCCAGCAAAGTATCAAACAAATCGCAGAGGCAACGGGCTATACGGATGCAGGCTATTTTTCGCGCCAGTTTCGCAAACTTCACGGCACATCTCCCCATCTTTGGCGACAGGAATCTGTATCAGAATAAACAGATTAGAGTTTGTTTCTGACTTAATTTTCAAACTTCAAAAAAAAGTACCGATAGGTTCTAAAAAACGTTCAATGTATATTTAGTCTAAACTTGATAAAGTGCTAGTACAGTTTTAAGCACAAGCTTTCTGCTCTGGCCCGACCCTCTTAATCCCAGGTTGTTTCCTAGTCCTATGAGGAAGAACGTCAAGACGAGTGGTTTTCATTCAGATTAGTTTTGGGCAAACGTGCTCCTTTTCCTTGCTTTTTTCGTTCTTATCTTTAGTTAAATTCACTTGAATCTTTGATTAAACGTTTGCTCAAATCTTTAATCAAAAACTTGCTTGTAGCCATTAATCGGCTTGCATTCGTTAATCGACTTGATGAAAGCCATCAAAATCGACGATTTTTTGTTCGTCTCTTTGCATTTTCATTCACTCCTGTCTACTTGTTACCCCCTTTCTATTTTCCCGTAAGCAAAAATTATGGTTTCTAGATCAGCAATCCAGGTATCAAGCCTCGGCATAGACGCTCAGTGGGGAAGTTTGAGTTGCGATCGTAGATCCACCTCCAATCTCTCCAGTTCACAACACACCTGCGACGTCTGTGGCGGTCAACACCTTAGCCACGATCACCTGACCTTCATGCAGACCATGCCCAAGGATCCAGTGGACATGGTCGATGACCTGGTGCGCATGGGAATCTATCAGGAAAATCAGCTCCGTGCCGCCGACGGCATCAACGCTTACGAACTGCGCAAAACCCTCTTTCTGAAAATTGCTGGGCGTGGTAACCCCAAGCGCGAAAAACTGATTTTGGCGCTGTGCCAACAAGCCGGTGGGCTCGAAAATGCTTTTGCCGCCGCCTTTGGTTCCCAAGCAGGTCGATTTTTTGGGGACTCGCTGCGCACCAGTACCGTAACCCGACGGGAATTCATGCGCAACTTAGCTGTGGGCGCGGCACTCGTCAGCTTGGCGAGCTGTGGAAGCAACAGCAACAAAGCGGCCCTCGACATCGATCCCAATGAACCTATCGATACTTCAGGTTTAGAGAAAACCGATCTGCAAATTGGCTTCATTCCCATCACCTGCGCCACGCCGATCATCATGTCGGAACCGCTAGGGTTTTACAAAAAATATGGATTTAATGCCAAGGTTGTGAAGATGCCGAGCTGGGGAGCAGTGCGTGATTCGGCGATCGCAGGGGAACTAGACGCCTACCACATGCTCGCCCCTATGCCGATCGCCATGACCTTAGGGCTGGGTTCAGCGGCCTTTGGCGTAAAACTAGCCAGTATCGAAAACATCAATGGCCAAGCCATCACTGTCGCGGAGCGCCACAAGGGCAAGATCAACGGCCCTGCTGACTTCAAAGACTTCACCATCGGCGTTCCCTTTCCCTATTCGATGCACAACTTACTGTTGCGCTACTATCTCTCCACAGGCGGCCTTGATCCGGATGTCGATGTCAAAATTCGTCCGGTGCCGCCGCCGGACAGCATTGCCCAGATGGTTGCTGGCGACATCGATGCCTACCTAATGCCCGATCCATTCAACCAGCGGGCCGTTTACGAAGGGGTAGGATTTATTCATATGTTGACCAAGGAACTGTGGCCTGGTCATCCGTGCTGTGCCTTTGCCGCCAGCGATCAGTGGATCAGCGAGCATCCCAACACATTTCGAGCACTCAACAAATCAATTATCGAAGCAGCGGGCTATGCTCGGAATCCCCAAAATCGGCCTGAAATTGCCAAAGCCATCTCGGAGCGAGCCTTCTTGAATCAACCTGTCGAAGTTGTAGAAGCAGTATTGACCGGAAATTTTGAAGATGGTAATGGCAAACAGCTTTCGATTCCCGATCGCATTGACTTCGATCCCTATCCCTGGCAAAGCTTTGCTAACTGGATTTCGTCACAACTCGTCCGCTGGGATCTACAAGGAGATGGCTTAGCAACTAAGTCTATTTCGGAGAAGGGCTATGACCAAGTTGGTCAAAACATTTTCTTAACCAATCTCGCGCGGGATCTCGCAGAAGAGCTGGGACAACCATCACCTGATGAAATTTATCGAACAGAAACGTTAAAGTTTGACAGCTTTAATCCAGAAAAACCAGATGACTACGTAAAGGAGCAAATCAATAAATATGGCGTTTAGGAATGCCAACAAGCAGACAGAATTTAGATGTAGTACACAGAAAGAGTACAAATTTTGTAACGAGGTTTGAATGTATGGCATTGGGCAATGTGGCGATCGCATCAATTCCCAAAAAACCAGATCCCTGGTTTAAAAACGAGAGTATTCAATCATTAGGGTTGTTTTTGCTTTCGTTGATTTTGTTACTATTGTTTTGGGAGGTCGGGGCGCGATCGGGGCTATTTTCCAAAGGTATGCCAACCGCATCCAAAACCCTGCAAGAGTTTTGGTGGTGGATCACACATCCTTTTTTCAATAATGGCCCCAACGATCTAGGGATAGGTTGGAATTTATTAATTAGTCTGAGGCGAGTTGCCATTGGCTATCTTTTTGCTTCCCTCATCGCCATTCCCCTTGGTATCTTCATTGGCATGTCTCCCATCGCTTACCGTGTTTTCAATCCTTATATTCAGTTGCTCAAACCTATATCTCCCCTAGCTTGGTTACCTCTCGGTCTTTACATCCTGAGGGATTCGGAGCAGACTGGAATTTTTATCATTTTGATTTCGAGCATCTGGCCAACACTAATTAACACCGCCTTTGGGGTTGCCAATGTTGACCAAGACTATTTAGATGTTGCAAATACTTTAGGTGCATCACGGCTGCGAACAATTATCAAAGTGATTATTCCGGCGGCATTACCCAGCATTGTTTCTGGCTTACGCATCAGCATGGGCATTGCTTGGCTCGTGATTGTGGCAGCAGAAATGTTGTTGGGAACAGGACTGGGCTACTTTATTTGGAATGAATGGAACAACCTTTATATTCCTAATATCTTGGTCGCAATTTTTATTATTGGTCTGGTTGGCTTACTGCTTGATAGCATTTTTGCTGCCTTAGAAAAATTCGTTGCATTTGGTCGAAACTCGTGAGTTTAGCATCCGTGAACACGATCCCTTCCGTTGAGCCGATTCATTCTACATCGCAGCTCTCCATTCGTCATCTGACAAAGGTTTTTTCGGGTAAAAGGGGCTTCTTTAATAGACTGACAGGTAAGACAAGTCCTGATTTTACGGCGCTCGAAGACATCAGCCTCGACATCGAACCGAACACCTTTGTCTCAATCATTGGTCCCTCAGGCTGTGGTAAATCGACCTTACTTAATATGATTGCAGGGCTTTCTTCAATTAGCGATGGTGAAATTCTGCTCAACAGCCAGCCGATTACTGGACCCGGTTCAGACCGTGGCATGGTGTTTCAAAACTATGCTCTGATGCCCTGGATGACCGTCGAGCAAAATATTCGCTTTGCGATCGAAACGGTTCACCCCAAAATGCCGTCCCTGCTCATGACCCGCATGATTAAAGAAAACATTCAGCTCGTCGGGTTAGAAGGATCCGAAGCCAAACATCCCCACGAACTTTCCGGCGGTATGCGTCAGCGGGTTGGTATTGCCCGTGCTCTGGCTATCAATCCTCAGATTTTGTTAATGGATGAGCCATTTGGCGCATTAGATGCACTCACACGCGGCTTTCTCCAAGATGAGATTGAGCGGATTTGGGAACAGCATCGCAAGACCGTAATTATGATTACTCACAGCATTGAGGAGGCGCTTTTGTTATCGGATCGCATTGTCATGATGACGCGCGGCCCTGCGGCCAGAATCGATCAGATTCTCGATATCCCTTTCCCTCGGCCACGTGACCGTGAAACCATTCAGAAAAACCCTGATTATCACAGTCTAAAAGCCGAAATGGAAAGTCATTTGTTTCGTGAAACTCGAGCCGTTGAAGCTGCCCGTATCCGCAAGTAGTTGCGCCGTTTTTCAAAAAAGGCGAATGTACTGGTTGCGATCTCACTCTTCAAACGCAAACCATTAGTCTTGCCTTAATTCACTTCTGTCCTAATTCACTATTCAACCATGGCTATTTCAGAAATTACCGAACAACTCCTTGCTGCCAAGAAAGAAGCAGGTCTCAGTTTTGCTGATTTAGAAGCCAAATTGGGCTTTGATGAGGTTTGGATCGCTTCAGTGTTCTATCGACAGGCAAGTGCATCCAAAACGGAGGCAACCCAAATAGTTGAGGCCATCTGTGCACCTCCAGCACTGATTGAAGCACTCACGGAATATCCGCTCAAAGGATCTCTAGAGCCCGTCATTCCGACTGATCCTCTGATTTATCGACTCTACGAAATTATGCAGGTTTATGGAATGCCGCTTAAGGCAGTCGTTCATGAAAAGTTTGGTGATGGCATTATGAGCGCAATTGACTTCACGTTGGATGTAGAAAAAGAAGAAGATCCTAAAGGCGATCGCGTCAAAATTATCATGTGCGGTAAGTTCTTACCCTACAAGAAATGGTAAGACTAGCTCACTGACAAATCGCTTAAAACCTGAGTTCTAAAACTCAAAACTCTCTCCTTCAAAACTATTCTTTATAGACCTAAACCTTACCCACAAACCTGAAAAAGCCTTTGACTTCTAGGAAAGGAGACAAATCAAAAGTTTGTCAAAGTTCCTACAGATCGCCTTCAGGCGAGCATGGCTCAGCGTTGTGAGGCCCATGGGATTGAGTTTACAAGGTCCCCGTATTCGCGAATACTGACTTCATCTGTTGCCGTCTTCATTACACCTTCTATTCTGTAACCCCAAGGAGCATCCCCAAACCCGAATCCCCCAAACCAAACCACCTGCACCCATCAATAGGCCCGTGGCGATCGCACTCCCCTGTTCTTGCCCTAGCAACCAATAGCGACTGTCTAGCAATAGCGTATGGGCGATCGCCAATCCCAACGCCGGAACCGTCAATAAATGAATCCTGCGCCAAACATTACCCCAGCCTTTTTGGAATCGATCAAAACTGGTGAGCGCAGCGGGGGTGAGGAGCGCGATCGCGCCAAGCCCCAAGGCCACCCCTAAGCGATGCTGGGGAATTAAAAACTGAACGGTTCGAAAATTCCAGCCCCAATTGAGCGAAAAAATCTGTAGGATATGCAACAGAGCCAATAGGAATGAGCCCACGCCTAAGCCGCGCCGATAGCGCAGCAATCCCGCGAGTTGTCCTTCTTTCGCCCAATGCTGCACCGGTCGGGCAATCAAGGCCAAGACCAGCAACCCGAGCGAACCATAGGCGCTAAACGCCCCACCGTGGCTGTCCCCTGTGCGCAAGAGCAGCGAGAGACCCACCGCCAGGGTTACCCAGCCCCCCAGGCGAAACAGTTGGCTGCGCTGATCCTGGCTCCAGCGGCTAACGACCCAGCCCATGCCCAAGAGCGTTGGCGTTGTCCCGAGACCAAAGGCCAGCATCAGTAAGGCCCCCGTCAAAACCTGCCCTGTTTCCGCTGCCCGAATTTGGGCGGTATATAAAAAACCGCAGGGAATCAGCCCCCAGCACAGCCCCAAAAGCAGCGGCGTCCACCAGCGATTAACCAGGGAAAGTTGCACCATCATCTTGCTGAGGCGGTTGTGTTGCTGTTCGCCTAGTCCGAAGAAGGGAAGACGAGGCAAAAGACCTGGGGCAATGTAGCCGAGGCTGAGCCAGATCAGGAGAAGACCCGTGGCGATCGCCATCCCCCGTCGCAATTCACTCCCCAAACCCGCCAACTGTCCCCCCGCCACCAGCAAACCGCCCACGGCACCCAGCCCAGCCCCCACCCAGCCATAGCTCAAAATCCGCCCTAAATTGAGCAGCAGATGAAACCCGAGGGATTGCCCCCCAGCCTCTGGCCCGAGCTTGGACCCCGAACTCAGCCCCAAGGCAACGGTCACCGGACCACACATCGTGGCACAGTGACCGAAACTACCCAGAAAACCCAGGCTAAACAGGAGTAACGTATCCAGAATCATAGGGGCCAGCCTAGGAAGCCGCAGGCACGACAACCTTTACCCTAGCGTCAATCGGTTTTCCATTGTGCGTTAGGACCTCGTGGCCGTTGGCATTCAGCTCCACGCGAACTTCATGCTCCCCCGCTGGTAAATCGGGGATGTAGTACCAAGGGCCATAGAGCCGGGTGACTTTTTCGCCATCGATATACAAATGGGCATGGCCTTCGGTGGTGAGACTGGTTTGGTTAACCCGCTCGGGGGCGAACTCAAAGGCGGTCACCGCTGCCTGGAGATTCCAGCCCCGCATAGCATCGGGGGTTACCGTCAGCGTTAGCGTCGGCACAGGCTGTTCAGCCGGAATCGCCAACATTTTATGGGGGTTCGGGTGGGCCATATGGTCGTCCGACTCGGGCATCGTGCCATGGGGCATGTCGCCAGAATGCATGCCTTCCGACTGAGCCGGAGGAGTACAGCTCGCGATCGCCACCCCCATCCCCAGAACAATCCCCAGGAACGGGGCCAGTTGAGTTCGCTTCATGGTATTTGATGGGTTTAACTTCGATTCTGACCAACCCGCGACTCTTACCAACCGGCTTCGGCTTGGGCCAGGACGTAAGCTGCGACGTTTTCCATATCGTCGGGACTCAATTTACCTTGGAACATGGGCATGGCATTCTTGCCCTTGGTCACCTGGGCCACAATGGCTTCCGAAGACAACATGCCATTGGCCTCTAGATCTGCCTTTTTCAGCGTCTTTGCGGCATTCACCACGTTACCGCCGCCCATGTGGCAAGCGGCACAGTTGGCGCTAAAAACTCTGCCGCCAGCGGCTGCATCGGCGGCGAAGGCGGGTTGACCTGCACTGAAGACCAGGCCGATTGTTAAGGTGAGAACGAGGGCGATCGCGCTCCAAAACCGTTTCATAATCAATCTTCTCTCCAAGATTTTTGAATCGCAGTCCATTCGGCTCAGCCCCTGGATGGATGGCCTAGTCGAGACAGACTGATTTAGACAGACTGTCCTAGCAAACCGACAAACCTCAAACTCTGTCAAAAGACGATCGGTCAAACTTGTAACAAATCCCCATACTCTTCTCCCTGTCGATGGTTTACCGAATTCCCCCCCCCGCCCTTGATAACCCCATTTATCTAGAACATCGCCGCTGGATGATTCGGGCCTTGGAATTGGCAGAAGAGGCGGGGGACGCGGGGGAAGTGCCGGTGGGGGCGGTGATTGTGGGGGAAGAGGGGGAGGCGATCGCCGAGGGAGAAAACCGCCGGGAGCGAGACCATGACCCCACGGCCCATGCGGAGGTCGTGGCTTTGCGTCGGGCTGGTGTGGCGCAGCAAAACTGGTATCTCCAGGGCTGTCGGCTCTACGTGACGCTGGAGCCCTGTCCCATGTGTGCGGGGGCGATCGTCCAGGCCCGCATCAAAACCTTGATCTACGCCGCCGCTGATCCCAAAGCCGGAGCAGTCCGCAGCGTGTTGAACTTGCCCGATAGTGCGGCCTCGTTGCATCGATTAACGGTGATTGACGGCATTCTGGCGGCTCCGGCCCGTGAACAGCTCCAAGCTTGGTTTGCCCAGCGGCGACGGCAAAGTCGTTAATCAGAATTGGATGGCATTGTCGGACCAAAATTAGGCCAACCCCAAGGGTTTCCGGATGGCTGCGGTGGGCGATCGCAAATTGAAACAGTAAGCTAAGGGCATCTACCCAGAACATCCACCCAGAACATCCACGCTCGTATTCCCGTTCCACCGTCTCCACCCCTCTAGGCCACCGCCATGGCAAATCTCAATATCGCCCTCTCTCCCTACTGGAAAGCCCGGTTCCGTCCCCTCATGAAACCAGCGTTCTGGGCCTCGGCGGGGATTTTTGGCCTTTCCATGATTGTGCTCGTGAAAATGTTCCTCCAGCCGGAGCAACTACTAGGCAAGGCAGACGATCAGCGGAATGTCGCGGTGAATCAACAGGCCGATCAACAGCTCTCTCCCGAAAATCGCGCCGCCGCTGCCGATGTGGATGATCTATCCGTATTACTCAAAGAGCTAGATAAAAACAACACCATTGACGGTTCAGAAGTCACGATTACGACCCAAGGCAGCCCCGGTAGTAAATCCTCCTCAGGAAAATCATCCGCCAACATGCCCCAAGCCTCTGCGGCAGGCCAACTGCCGCAGCTGGAAGTCCCGGATATTCGCTACGGTCAATTTGAAAGCTTGCCACTGCTCAACCTCAATCCAGCCGGGAGCCAGACGGTCAGTATTGGCTCTGGGAGTGGCGGATTTCTGGGTCTCAATCCCCTAGGCAATGGCGGTTCCATGACACTACCCGCCGCTTCGAATAATAATCAAAATGGAACAGCCCAAGCTCCATCAGCCCTTCAATCAGCCCTCGATCGCTATGCCCCCCAGGCAGCGGGACTGAGTTCCACAGCGACCGAGTCCAGTACAAATTCCGGTTCTCTCAGTCCTACTTCTTTAAGTCCTGGCTCTCTCAGTCCTAGCACCCTGAGCCCTACCACCCTCAGCGGCATGAATTCTTCTGTCAATTCCGCGACAGCCATCAGCGGAACCACCCTACCCACAACGCTCAATACCAGCTCCACCCCTCTCTACTCCACCACAATTACCAATCCGACGGTGTTGCCCAGTTCCTCGCCACGCGCAACAGTTCCGACCGACAACGCCTTTACCCAACTCCTTAATCCACAGATTTCTTCGCCCACGGTGAATCCCACCACCGGGCAAACCTTTACCCCCATAAATTCCTCGATTACGCCCGTGAATCCCCAAAGTTTCACCCCGACACAATCCGTTTCCCCTTCGACCTACAATCCCTATAGCACCACCAACACCCAAACAATTTACTCCACAACGATTGATCCCAGTGCGCCCGTCTTTCCCCCAGCCCCTGGGACACCGGTCTATCAACCTCAAACGACGACAACTGGCTCATCCGGCTATTTTGTCCCTAGCAACGTTCCAGGGCAAACCGTTGGCAACGGGCAAATTCGGACCTTTGCCAATCCCTAGAAATTCAGTTAGAGCAACGGCTTGAGCTTCCGAATTAGCGAAGCTCGGCCTAGAAATTGGGCTTGCTCCCCTTCAACCTGAACATATAACCGGCCAGCAAACCAACTCCCACGACCGCTGCGGCGATAGATCCTGACGTTCGCCTCTTCCTCCTCCTCCGACTCAGGTAACCGCTCAACGTTGAGTTCCGCCAGAATTTGCTCCAGCCGATTCCAAAAGCTTTTTTGGCCTTGAATCGGGAGCTCCCACGTCAGACTGCGATTAAAGTAAGTGCCCAGGATCCCCGCCAACCCACCCAAGACTGTGCCAATCTGTACCGCGATCGGGCTAGTCGGTGAGGTTTCGAGGGCTTGACTGGCAGTCACGCTGCCAATCAGCGTAGTCATGACAAAGTAGTACAGAAAGGTGGTCCATAGACCAGGGCCAGCATTCATGGCAGCAGCGCCGAAAACATCACCCTTAGCCTATCAAGTATAGGAAGCCCTGTAGCGATCGGCTTTCCTTTGACCTGAGGGTGTGCTTTCCCTGTCCAGGTTATGATGCCTGGGATTACTGGGCTGTTGAATGTTGCCACATTTCACGAGATTCCTGGCGAATCTGCCCAGCAGCGGCGGCGAGCTGTAGCTGAGTAAAGGCGCTCAACTCATCGGCATCGTTTTTAAGCTTGAGCAATTGACGCAACTGATCCTCGGCATCCACCGTCAAATAGCCTGTCACCATAGCCTGTCTCACAATGTCACAAATTTTTGCCATCACACTTCTACTCCCTAATCAAAGCTAAAACAGCACTCAACGCTAAAACAGCCACAAAAGCAACGCAATTCAAACAAGAAACAGCACAGGAGGCTTGCCAGGTTAATTCATCACTCCCTAGAAAATCTTTGAGGGCTCTACTATTTTCTAGGGGATCTCAATCGGTATAAAGAGACTTTCAAGAGTAAAAATTAAGAGAGTTCCAGGGAACTTTCTGTATCACAGGTTTCCGGACAACCCCCAATACAGTCATCCACCACGTATCTCCCCTTCCCTGAGTTTTGATTCATCCAAGTCTTTTTTTTTACACCGAGGTTAAACCAACGAAATCATCGAACTTAACAATGTTTTTATAGTTTTCATTATCTCATCTCAACCCTCCCTTAGACTGTTAAACAGAAGACATCATCTATCTTCCGGTAGAATCTCAATTCTGTACCCTTCTCCATGGGCGATCGCTAGGAACCCATATCGCACATATAGGCCAAGAAAGCGGGAAAAGAATTGAGCTTTGCATGCCTCTAGACGAGATTAAGCTCCAGTTGTCGGATTAAGCACTTGTCGAAAAGATACCGGAAATAGAAAGAACAACCAAGACCCTGAACGAGGAATTGAGCTGGAGACACGAATTTCGTATTAATTGGAAATATCTGTACTCACGTAAAATTACCGCCTTTTTAGGGGACTTCCGCCAGCATCAAATGGCTGAATTTATGTGGAATCTGAGTTCTCCTCATTTCATGCAAAGTCTCCAGTTATTTTGACGAGGATTGACTACTTAGCGTAATTTTTCGCTACAGCAACTCAGTGGAGAAAAACTCGACAAAGATAGCAAGTGACCACCCTGAAAGGCTTGGAGATTTAGCATAAAATCCCTTATCTAAGGAACCACAGTTACTTCCAATACATTGTGATTTGAGTCACAGGCTTTTTCCTCAACAGTTTTTCCTCAACAGCCAGATTAGCTTCCCCCTGTGCCCTGTGCCCTGCGCGCCCGTCCGCAGCAGAACCCGTATAAGATCCAGGCAGGACATCTCCACCGATTCTATGCTCCGCTGGTTCTTATGACTTTACCCCTGCCGTTAATTCCCGCCCCACCTGAGGGGTTCCGTGCTGGTTTTGTTGGGTTGATTGGGCGGCCCAATGTGGGCAAGTCCACGCTGATGAATCGGCTGGTGGGTCAGAAGGTCGCGATCACTTCGCCTGTGGCCCAAACGACCCGGAACCGGCTCCAGGGGATTTTGACGACGGATCAGGCTCAGTTCATTTTTGTCGATACGCCAGGGATTCATAAACCTCATCATGAGCTGGGTAAGGTTTTGGTGAAAAATGCGCGGGCGGCGATCGAGGCGGTGGATGTGGTGCTGTTTATGGTGGATGGGTCGGTGCCGATGGGGGGGGGCGATCGCTTCATTGCCGATCTCCTCACCAAGGCTCAGATCCCCGCCCTACTGGGCCTCAATAAACTGGACCAGCAACCGGAGGATAAGGCAGAAGCCATCGACCAGTCCTATCAAGATCTGGCAACGGCTCAAAACTGGCCCCTGCTGAAGTTTTCGGCGCTGGAGGGCGATGGCTGTGAGGCCCTCCTGGCAACGCTGTACGATCGCCTTGATCCCGGCCCCTATTACTATCCCCCTGATTTAGTCACGGACCAGCCGGAGCGGTTTATTATGGGCGAGCTGATTCGGGAGCAGGTGCTGATGCTAACGCGGGAGGAGGTGCCCCATTCTGTGGCAGTGGTGATCGACCGGGTGGATGAGGACGAGACGATTACGCGGGTCCTGGCGACGATTCATGTGGAGCGGTCATCCCAGAAGGGAATTTTGATTGGCAAACGGGGCAGCATGCTGAAGGAAATTGGCACGGAGGCGCGCCAGCAGATGCAAAAGCTCATTGCGGGAAAGGTCTACCTGGAGCTATTTGTCAAAGTTCAGCCCAAATGGCGACAGTCCCGGTTGCAGTTAGAGGAATTAGGCTATCAGGTGGAGGCTTAGACAGAGGCTTCACTTCCATTAGAGGCGTTGAACTTGGCCCCTTGGGGTGCGACACTCTTAGGAAGCCATTTTGGACCCGTTAGTTTACCTGTACGCCCTTTGTAAACCCTTGGCCTATGAACATTCTGGAATTTTTTGACCAAAGCGTCGGTAAGTGGTTCTCCCAGCGCACCAGCTATCAGCTCGCGCAGAAAAATCAGTGGCATCAGTCGGACAAGACCGATGTGTTCATCGAGGCCCTGGGGCAAGGGGTGTCGGAATTAGAGCGGCTTTGTCTGCTCAGCAAGCTTGATCCGGCCCAGGCCCTTGGGGGGCTGAAGGTGGAGTGGAAGCAGACGCTGTTGCAAAAGGCGGGATCGTCCTATGTGGTGGCGATCGCCCCTTCTCCCAACGATGCCGAAGGCCTCCTCCTCCGTAGCACCCTTGGCCCTGGCCAGTCGCCGGTTTTGGGTCGGTATATCGTGAATCCTGACGATAGCCTCACCCTGATCTCCGAGAAGGATGATCTCTACGTCGAGGAACGGCTTTGGTTTGCTTCTCCTAACCTACGGCTGCGCACGAGCCTGATGCGCCACGGGGCAGATGGCTTTGAGAACAGCTCGTTCTATTCGGAAATTCGGATGATTCCCCCTCCTGAGAAGGCGGCGTAGGCGGGTTCACTTCAGGCCGGTTTAATTCAGGTCGGTTTAATTCAGGTAGGGACAGGGTCATGGTTCAGGCTTCGATGGCAATAGGAATGGGAAGAATTCTCTGGGGTCCTGTGTTAGGGGCTGTGGTCTTCGGCATAGTGCTGGGGGCGATCGCTCAAACCGCCCAGGCCCAAACCGCCCAGGCCCAAACTGCCCAGGTTCCCCAGCCCAGCACCCAACCCCTCTTCCTCGCCTATCCCCCGGCCAATCACGAAACCACGTCCGATCGCATTTTTCTCATCGGTTCTGCAGCTCCAGGGGGACCCGTCACGGTTAATGGTCAGCCCGTCAAACGCAGTCAGGGCGGTCACTTTGCCCCTTCATTTCCGCTTCAGATGGGCGAGAATCAGTTCACGCTCCGCCATGGTTCCGAGGAACTGAGGTTGATGGTCACCCGATTGGATTCGACGCCAGCAGTGCCTCGGGGGTTAGCCTTTGGCAAGGATTCGCTGGTGCCTGGGGTGGATATTGCTCGGCAGGTGGGGGAGCGGGTTTGTTTTGGGGCGATCGCCCCTCCCCAATCCCAGGTCGCGGTTAAGCTGGGCAATCAAAGCCTGCTGCTAACCCCAGTCAACGGTGCCGTAGACCTACCGGCCAACTCAGCCATTTTGACGGGCCGCAATGCTCCCACAGCCCAAGCCCCAGGGGGACAGTACCAAGCCTGTACCCGCTTTAGTCAAGCCTTAACGATTCAGCCTGTGTATCAACTCACCCGCCAGGGCCAGACCCAAACTACGCCTGCACCGGGAAAGCTAGAAATTCTCTCCCCGGAAACGATTACCATCGCGACCGTAACCCCAGACCAAGGGGTGGCCCGAACGGGACCCAGCACGAATTATTCGCGGCTAACACCTCTCCCCCAGGGCACGCAAGCAGCGGTAACGGGGAAAGAAGGGGATTGGGTCCGGTTAGATTACGGTGCTTGGATCAAGGCCAGCGAAGTCTCACTCAGCCCGGCCCCAGTGCCGCCGGAGACCGTGATTCGCAGTTTGAGCAGCAGCGTTAAGGGAGACTGGACAGAGGTGGTGTTTCCGCTGCAAACACCCGTGCCCATTCGCATTCGCCAGGATACGCGCAGCCTGACGCTGACGTTGCACAACACCACGGCCCAGACGGACACGATTTACACAAGCCAGGATCCGCTGATTGAGCGGCTGGACTGGAGTCAGCCGCGACCGGGTGAGGTTGATTACACCATTCATTTCAAGACGCCCCAGCAGTGGGGATTCAAAACGCGGTATGAAGGCACCAGTTTGATTTTGTCGCTGCGGCATCCGCCCAAGACCACTTCGTCCCTACGGGGGGTAAAAATTTTTATTGACCCCGGTCATGGCAGCGTCAATGATTTGGGGGCACGGGGTCCCAATGGCTATCCCGAAAAGGATGTGGCGCTGAAGGTGTCGAAGCTGGTACGGGATGAGCTGCAAAAACGCGGTGCGACGGTCGTGATGGCGCGGGAGGGGGATGATGATTTATATCCTCAGGATCGGGTCGATCGCATGATAGTTGCCGAGCCCAATTTGGCCCTTAGCATTCACTACAATGCCTTACCGGACAATGGCGACGCGGAAAATACCCAGGGCATTGGCACGTTTTGGTACCAGCCCCAAGCCCATGATTTGGCTCAGTTTCTCCATGATTATTTGACCCAAAAACTCGATCGCAAATCCTACGGTGTGTTTTGGAATAATTTGGCCCTGACGCGACCAAGCCTGACGCCAGCGGTGTTGCTGGAGCTGGGATTTATGATTAATCCTGAGGAGTTTGAGTGGATTGTGGATGACAAGGCTCAAACGCAGTTAGCGAAGACGTTGGCAGACGGGGTGATGCTGTGGGTACAGCGGACCGGGGGATCCTAGTCCCGGTGACCAGTTGTGGATAGTGACCTGGGGCGATCGCTGTCCAATGCGATCAATCCGGCCAATGCGTTGTTCAACGCGCATTGGGTTCCAGGGCATATCGTAGTTGAACAGGACGGCAGAGGTTTGTAAGTTCAGGCCCTCACTGGCAGACTCGGTGCAGAGCAGAACTTTGATCTCGCCGTTGCGGAAGCGTTGTTTGATGGTTTCCTTGGGAAGATTGATCCAGTTATTCCCCTGCAAGTGCTCGCCGCCACGTCCGGAGTAACAGGCGAGCTGGTTACCGTAGAGTTGGCGGAACTGCTCCCGCAGGAAACCCATGGTGTCGGTGTACTGAGTGAAAATGATGGCGCTTTCGTGCTGGCTGAGTTCCTGGCGCAACAGCGTAATCAAATGGGAAAACTTGGAGTCTTCGCCCGTATTCTCAAATTGGTGCAATAGCGCTTCAAGGTACTCAATCTCTCTCGGATCCACGGGTTCTAGGTAGCCCTCTAGGCCATCCAAGATGGCATCATCTGAGGATTTTGAGCTGGTGGGGCCAGGGGGTGATGGGGATGGAGTCGAGGCAATATTGCAAACAGCCGGGGGAGTTGGGGAGATCCGCCAGTTGGCGAAATTGCTCCCGTTCCCATTCAAGGTCTGGGGGAGCAGGGCTGTCTGGGGGTGATTCTGGGGGTGATTCTGATGGCCCAAAACTCACCATTGACGCTGTTATAGCCAAAGGCCATATGCACCGGGCCATAGCACTCACCTTTATGGAGTTTAACGGTGTGCCAACAGAGGGCCTCCCCGCGCTGAAGATGAATATCCTTCAATTGGCACCACCCGTGACCGGCCCGCCAAATCCAAGTATTTCGCTTGACCCGAATCCGGTAGTGCCACCCTAACTGAGTCGTCATAGCGGTCATGGCATCAGTGTGAATAAAACCCCGGTCGGCGAGCACAACCACCTTCACCCCCTGAGGCAATCGGTTGGTGGCTTGGTGCAGCATCTCCTGATACTCGCTGAAGGCAACCGAGGCACTGCGGTGCTTGAGCACTCGCCAGACCACGGGCAACGCCCGACCTCGGTGCACAACCGCCAGGCGGACTAAGCAATACTGAGCCCAAAAGAGCGAGGTGTCCAAGCTCAGATACAAACACTCCTCACCCCAATCCGCTAATGCCTTGTATCAACGGTTTGTACAGGCGGTGGACGTTCAAACGACTGTTATGCAACCAGCGGCTTAAACGCCGTTGTTTACTTTGCGCCTGCACCCCTCGACAGGGGACATAGGGCAGCCACCGCGTCAGGCTAATCTCTCCTCGCTGCAGCAAGGCCACCACACAGCAAGGTACTCCGGCTCTCAAAATCAACTTTTGTCAGTCAACCAGCTGTGCAACTGATTGACTCTCCCTGCGATGTGAAGACAAGAACTTGAACAAAGCGTACGACTTACTAAGCGGAATTTGTGTCAATCTGACCAATAGGATGAAGCTCCAATGGGCGTTGGTTTTTTAAAAGAAGCAAGATAAATGGATCAAGGTCGTAATGACGCCTTGGAAGTTTAGCGATTGTGTTTACACTAGCAAAATATACCTTTTTGAGGAGGTTTCAGCATTTCCGGGCCATGAGAATTAATCTAGAATCTTCCCTATCGACGGTACATTCGTGCATCCTTCTCACCAGCGAATTCGTATTCAGTCGCCAGATGTTGACTCAATACGCCGATTGATCGATCACACTTACCTACAGCAGTGTCATCTTGATCTCAATTCTAAACAAGCGCACTTACATTTACCCAAAACAGGATTGGAACCAGACTCTTCATTACAGCTAGAGCAGCCTCCACTAACAGCACAGCCGCCGCTTCCGTTCTGTCGTATCAGCGTTGTCATACCGGTGCGGAACGAAGCAGAACGTTTACCCCGTGCGATCGGCGCACTTGCGTCCCAGATCGACGATACCGGACAGCAGCTCAATCCGTCCTGCTATGAGGTATTGCTCGTTGCAAATAACTGTACCGACCAAACCGTTGAGGTAGCACAGCAGCTAAGTAAACGTTATCCACTCTTGCAGCTACACATTATCGAAATTGCTTTACCAAAAGAAGTTGCCTGTGTTGGCAAGGCTCGTCAAATTGCGATGAATGAAGCCTATCGCAGGCTATCACTCATCGGGCTAGAAGATCGCATTATTGCCTCCACAGACGGGGATACTGAAGTGGCACCTAATTGGATTCACTCGCTGTTCTGCGAGTTTGCAACGGGCGTAGATGCAGTTGGCGGACGTATCATTACTCAGCGACAAAATCAATCTGAGTTCAGCACTGAAGTATCGCTTTACTATTTACGTCGTTTGGCTCATGCCTATCTTGCTGCTCAAATCGCATGTCTACTGGATCCGCAATTGCACGACTGTTGGCCTCGTCACTTTCAGTATTGCGGAGCTAACATGGCGGTCTCAGCCCAGATCTATGGTCAGATCGGAGGAATACCGTTTGTTAGGGATGAGGAAGACGTTGCGCTCTATCGCCGATTGCAAAGCGCCGATGCCAAGATTCGCCACAGTCTTAATGTGCGCGTGCAGACCAGTGCTCGGCTGCTCGGAAGAGCAACCGGCGGACTATCTGCACTACTAACGACGCTATCCTATGTAACTCAGGAGCAGCGAACGGTTTGGGTAGAGTCACCTCAGGTGACGGAAGCTCGTATTGTCTTGAATCGAGCTCTCAGAAAAGTCTGGTTAACCTTGCAAGGAGGATATATCTCCAGCATTCGCGAGTACGAGAGGGTAACAACGCTCCTCGCGAGAAGTATCGGTTTACCAGACTCTCAGCTACGACAGCAAATTGAAACTTCTCCGACATTTGGTGAGCTTGTAGCAACGCTCGCGGCTAAGCAAGCGGAACAGTTGGATTTGAGTCGATTTGACCAAACCACCGAAATTAGCATTGCCAATATGCATTTGCGCCAGCGGCTCCAGCAGGCTCGGCAGACCATCAGTCAATCGGGCGCATTGCCGCAGCCAGCGTCAAAGTCGCTGTATGTACAATCACATGCACGCCTGATTTTAGAAGCGCTCCAGCAGGTCCAGGCGATACCGCTCCTCCCGCCGACTTACTCGTAATCTATAAAGGCTGCCGACCTGGTCGAGGAAGGCTTCGTGAACCTGATCGCCGGTGATAGGATAGTCTTCGACAAAAGGCGTCCAGTGGACGAGAACCAGGTGTCCACCTGGCTCTAGATGTTCGGCGATCTTCTTCTGGGCCATTTGTAGGTCTGACCCTCCCCAGTAGTAGCCTACCTCTGAAACCAGGGTTAAATCAAAAGTCTGGGAGGGATAATTGTGTGGCACCTGCATCATATCAAACTGGACATGGGAGAGCGATTGACAGCGCTCTTTTGCCCTGACCTGAGCCTGTTCTGAAACATCAACCGAGAGCAAAGACTGACAGCGAGCCGCTAGCTTTTGGGTGAGGACACCAATGGACCCCCCAATTTCAAAGGCAGAGCGGTATTGCTGTCTGGGCAACGCCGCCAGGGTTGCCGCATACTTTTTGGCTTCGTACTCACTCGTTTCAAAGTCCCAGGGATCAATATTGGCCGCATACATTTTTTCGAAGTACTCGGGCTGTACGGAAGCGGCATCCAAGTGCTTTGAATCCTGCGGGGAACCCGGTGAGACATCTTTAGAAGGTGGGGAAGCGAAAGGCATTAGCGGACCTCTAGGTAAGTTTCGTAGGGCTGAATGAGATTGTTTAGCATTTCGGCGGTGAGTCGAAAGCCGTTCGGATCGTCCTGAATCAGGTCAGTCGTTTGGGAGCGGTATGCCATTGCGGCGTCAAGCTTAAGACGCATGACTGAGGCGATGTCCAACCGCCAGCCCTGTTCACCGGGAGGTAAGCAGCGCAGACCCGCAGCGCGATCGCCCCAGATGGAATAGGCTAGCTGTGTCGGGGGGGGTGACCAAGCGCTTGAACAGTGCTGAACAATATGCCAAGTGGCCTGATGATCGCAGTGCTGATCGAACTGCCAGGGCGAGAGCAGGAGGTCCGGTCGGTAGGGTTTGAGAATACGATCAAAATCTTCTACTGCCTTCAGAAACTGAGGCTGTCCCGGCTGAGGCACGGCTGTATCTGGCCACCTCAAAAATGTAATGTGGCTTTCTGGAACCTCCAGGATTTTGAGGGCGGCAAGGGCTTCTTCTTCTCTGAGTGCTCTAAGCTTGCGAGGAGGAAACTGCTGAGAGTTGGGGTGAGACTGAGCGCCGTCACTCACAACTACAACCCGGACAGAAACCTGATTCTGCCGAAAAAGGGCGATCGCCCCCCCGCAGCCCAACGTTTCATCGTCAGGATGGGGAGCCACTACCGCAACCCGACGAAAACGTAGCAGCAGATCTTCAATCGGTTTAAGCGGCAGCGAGGCGATTACTACCATAGCGCTCTCGCAGGCGGGGTCTGCGATAAAACGTATGACCCGACATCGGTCAGCGAGGCATCAAAGGCAGGCTGTCTGAGATACAGCGTCAAGTCTCGAATGATTCTTTCCATTGGATGCGGCGGCAACAAACCCTGCGTTCCAATGCAGCGCTCTGCTAGCTGCATCATGTCTATGCAGATCTGTTCAATTGCAGTTCGAACCATATTGCAGTAGCTGACGAGCCTTGACCAATCCGAGCGATTCTGAACCGGCATGTCACCGAAAACATCAGCATAGGCTTCAATCTGGGCTGCGCTGCCTCGCAGCCAGAGGTTGCCCTGTTCGAGTGCGATCGCCATCTTCCCTAGGCGAGCCTGCTGGTGAGGGTGCTCCGTTCGTCCCAAATCCTGTAAATACTTCCGCGTAGCGTCAAATAGAGCCTCCGCACCGCCTAGCTGCACCGCCGCAAAACGTACAACGCCACCGCTTAGCCAAGGCTGACGGAAGTAGTCGCCTGGCGCGCCGATCAGCTCGCCGGGTCCTAGCTCTACACCGGTAAAATCAACTTTGTAGCTTGCGGAGGCCCGCATCCCTGAAGGCTGCCACCAGTCTGGATCTATAGCAACTGTTACCTTCTCCATCGGAACGATACACATCTGCCAGGTGCCGTCCGGCAGCGCACCATTCACAAAGGGCCGCTCAACATAGCCGCAGCCCGAACAAAAGGTTTTGCTGCCTTCCAGTCGATAGCGCCCTCCTTCTAGCGCCTGTAGCTTTACGCCATCAGCAGCTTCAGCATTCCAGATGCCGAAGGCTCGTCCTGCTTTCGCGTCCTGGGCAAAAGCTCGAATCTGCGCGGGCGTGCCAAAGGTCTGAACTAGCTGAAGCCCGTTGACATGTCCTTCGAACACTCGTCCTAGTGCCAAATTACCCCGACCTATCTGTTTAAGAATTTGTAGGAGTCGCTCCGTTTGATTGGCTCGAAATCCGAGTCCCAGTCCTCCCAAGTCCTCTCTGAGTGGCGCGATTAGCAATCCGGCTTCTGTAAGCCCTTGGAAAGAGCGGCGAGGAAATCCCCCGATCTTATCTACCGATGCTGCTTCTGAAGCTGCAACATCGGCAATTTGAACCGCAACCTCAAAGAGCTGATCAGGAGAGGAAAAAGGAGACGATTGTACAGTAGGCTCGCGGCGTTGAAGTTGAGATTGAACAGATGCAACAGTCATAGTTGTGGTGGTTGTAAAGCGCTCGCAGATAAAAGGTCTAGCATTAACTCGGAGAGTTATGAGAAGCCAGGTAAGACCGTTTTCCCCAGTTCTCTCAGTCGATTCAAAATACCCTTCCTTCGGCAAACAAGCTGCACAAACAAGTCCGTTGTGGCCAGCACCTATCACAACAACATCGTAACTTTCCATGCAGTCAGTTCCCTTCGCAGGAGTGAGATACGCCTATGACAAGCGCTGCTTCCTAATTAACAGAGATTTTCATGCTCGACGCTCTATCGAAATACAGAGATGCGGGATGGGAAAGGTTTCACTTAGAAGATATTCAGAAAGTAAGAAAAAACTCATGCCAGTCCACGTAGCATGAGTCTGACCCGATGTTGCCTCGGGCAGCTATTCCCCTAGGGAAAGAATATCAATCGTCAGAGCATATACCGCCGCGCGATTGGGTGGATGAGCGTCAAGACCAAGCTTCAGACCTAGAGTGGGCCATCGATTGGGAAATCATGAAAGACCGATACTGGAACGATACAGACGAGGATGGCGATCGCAAACGTCGCCGCCAAGCGGAATTTCTGGTCCATCAAGCCGTACCCTGGTCACTAGTCCGCGCCGTCTGCGTCATCGATGCCAATATCTCCGCCCAAGTGAAACAAATTTTGCAACAGCACAGCCAAAACACGGCGGTAGCGCTCGGGCTCAAATCCAAGTTTTGCCCCAGGGACGAGAAGAAGCAGAACGTTTTCTGCAAAAGCCGCAATCTGAGCGAGGTCAATATCTAGAGCGTGTAAGTCAGCTCATCCAAGGTTTTGAAACGCCCTACGGCATGGAGATGCTAGCCACTTTGCACTGGATTGCTCAGGAAGACCCAGAGGCAACCCAGAATGTGGATGTTGCGATTCAGCGTGTTGAGGAGTGGAGCAATCGGAAGAAAAATCTCTTCAAGCCACGCCATCTAGAAACTGCATGGAAGCATCTTCAGAGACAGGGCTGGTTCGAGGCGAAAGCAGCTACCCCCCAGTAAAAGCAAACAGCTTTAAGAACTGTATGGCGCTGGCGCTATCCTTGTAGCTATGGCCACGCTCAACTTCAACACCACCAACGCCACCTTTCGCCAACTCCTCGGCAATGGGCTCACCTACCATGTCCCCCCCTTCCAGCGCGACTACTCCTGGGGCGAAGACGAATGGGACGACCTCTGGCAGGACATCACTGCTCTATTTGAAGCAGACGGTGACCCCGCCCACTACATGGGCTACCTAGTCTTACAGTCCTCCGACAGCAAGCATTTTGACATTATCGACGGCCAGCAACGACTCACCACCCTCAGCATCATGGCGCTGGCGGGCCTGTCCTATCTGAATGACCTCGTGGCCGCCGGACTTGATGCCGATAATAACCGCCGTCGCAAAGAGCAGCTTCAGAACAGCTACATTGGCTACGTGGATCCGGTCAGTCTCGTGCCGCGCTCCAAGCTGTCGCTCAACCGCCACAATGACCGTTTCTACCAAACCTACCTAGTGCCCCTAGAACGCATTCCCCAGCGGGGCCTCAATGCCTCTGAGCACCAACTCCGCAAAGCTTTTAGTTGGTTTAAAGATCCTCTCAAAAGCCGGTTTGGCACAGAGCCCGACAGCGGTAAAACCTTTGCTGCGTTTCTCGACGCCCTGGTCGATAAGCTATTCTTCACCGTCATAACGGTCACCGACGAACTCAACGCCTTCAAAGTCTTTGAGACCCTTAATGCCCGAGGGGTGCGCCTCTCCTCCACCGATCTACTCAAAAATTACCTCTTCTCTCTGATCAGCACCGCAGATACCCACGAGACCGAAGTTCAGAGCCTGGAAAACCTCTGGGAAAGAATTGTGGGTCTCTTGGGCAGCGAAAGCTTCCCTGAGTTTTTGCGAGTGTTTTGGAACAGTCGCCATCGGCTAGTCCGCAAGACCGATTTATTTAAGGCCATTCGCCGCAACATCACCACCCGCGAGGGGGCTTTTACCCTAGTCCGCGATCTTGATTATTGCGCCGACATTTATGCTGCCCTCCGGGACGCTCAGGACGACCGCTGGAACCCTGATGAGCGTGAAGCCCTCCAGCAGCTAAAGATGTTTGGCGTTCGCCAGCCGCTATCCATGCTCTTGGCCTGCTACCAACGGTTCTTTTCTGTGGACCGACGCTCGTTTACTCGCATTCTTAGCGCGATCGCCGTGATCTCGCTGCGATACAACGTTATCTGTAGCCTGCCCACCCACGAACAGGAGACCCTGTATAACGAAATTGCCTGGAAGGTCTCTGATAGCACCTACACCAGCTACTCCCAGATACGCGAGGCTCTCCAGCGCGTCTATCCAGACGACCCACAATTCAAAGGAGCCTTTGCTGAAAAAGAGCTACGCACCACCAACAGCCGCAATAAAAAGATCGTGCGTTACATCCTGTTTGCTCTTGAGAAGCAGCGTTCTGGCCAAGATTTTGACTTTGAAAGCGCCACTTACAACCTAGAGCACATTCTGCCCGAGCATCCCTCCGAGGATTGGGCTTACATTGAAGAAGCCAAACAAAACCGGCTGATCTATCGTCTGGGTAACATAACGCCCCTCGAAACAGCCCGCAATCGAGATTTAGGCAACGGTGACTATGCAACCAAGCGAGCTGCCTATCAGCGGAGCGACTTTCAGATGACCCAAGCCGTGGCCGAACGCTACGACACCTGGGATGAACAAAAAATTGAGGCTCGGCAGAAACACATGGGCGATGTAGCTGCTAGCATTTGGCGGATTGATTTTGGCGATTAAACCCAATCCTTCGGTCACAAGTCACCCAACAACACCCGCATCGCCTTCAACGCGGGTCGCTTCTTCCCATTCGTCACCTTGGCAAACCAATAGTGCGCCTCCTCATCAATGGGTATCAGTACAAGAATCTTGTAAAGTCTCACTTGATTCTAGAGTGTAAAATAACACTCAACCTCAGCATCCCCAGGAAATGAAACCAGAGTTCTGGCACACCTGATTGTTAATAACTCTCTTTTCCGTCAACGCTTCAGCGCCAACGTCAGCCCATCGGCAATGGGGACCAGACTCAAGGCCACCCGCTCATCTCCATGGAGCATTTGGTTAAACTCCCGAATCGCTACCGTGCGGGCGTCTGTATCGCTGGGATCCGCCACGCGCCCAGACCAGAGGACATTATCAATGGCAATTAATCCGCCCGATCGCACCAGTTGCAAACATTGCTCGTAGTAGCGGGGATAGTTACGTTTATCCGCGTCGATGAAAGCAAAATCAAAGCTCCCGGCCTGTCCTTGCGCCAAAAGCTGGTCGAGGGTGTCTAGGGCGGAGCCGAGACGGAAGTCTATTTTATGCTCAACCCCCGCAGCGGCCCAGTAGCGCTGGGCGATCGCCGTGGCTTCCGGATCCACATCACAGGCAATGACCTGACCCGCTGGGGGCAGCGCCAAGGCTACGGATAAACTGCTATAGCCTGTGTAAACGCCCACCTCGATCGTGCGCTTTGCGCCTAGTAACTGCACCAGCAAGGCCATGAACTGCCCCTGCTCCGGGGCGATTTGCATGATGGCTCCTGGCAGGTCTTGGGTTTCGGCCCGGAGTTTTTGCAGGATTTCCGGTTCGCGTAGGGAGTTGGCTTGGAGGTAGGTGTGGAGTTCGGGGCTGAGGTTGAGGGTTTTGGGGGTCATGGGGTATTGGGGTATTGGGGTGGGATTTGAAGATTGGGGTCTGGGGTTATTTTGGCAGATGGAATTGCGGGGAGAGCTTGCTAAGCTGGAGGGGGGATATGAATCATGGGAGAACTGCGGATGAGTGGGCGATCGCAACAAGTTAAGACCTGGGTTAGAAGCCTGGGCAAGACCCTGGCTCAGACCCTGACTCAGACTCTGAAATCTGGCTTGATTTTGGGGGTTGTGCTGCTGCTGCTGACGGGCTGTGGGGCGCGGGGGCCGGAGAGTAAGGTGGTGAAACGGGCGATCGCCATCGAGTTTGAACAAACCCAGCAAGCTTTGAGCCAGCAACTGCGCACGCCTGTTCCCAAGTTTAAGATTGAACGGGTATCAGTCAAGAACAAAACGCCGTTGCGGCTCGAGGGACTGCAAGGCTTTCGGGTACAGGGGGAGTATGACGCGAATGTGAAATTTCCGAAGCAACGCTACGAACAGCACCACAATCCCTTTGATGTGTATTTGCAACAGCAGTCGGATGGGGAAACCTGGCGACTCGCAATTCCTCAGAAGGGCAAGGGGGAGGTCGCGGCTCGGCCTCAATGGACAACCTATCAACTGTTTGAGCCTAAGCCGGAGAAAACAGCGGTAAAGAAAGTTGAGCCTAAACCGATTCAAACAACAGACCCGGCTGCATAAGTTTTGGATTCCTAACGTATAGACCTATAGCCTTAGGGCATAGGGCGTTTTTGGGCCTGGTGGGCGATCGCCGACTGGGCCTTTTTTATCGATTGACGCTGATTCCTGCCCATAAAACTATGACTGGCGAAACCCATTTAGAGACATTATTGCGATCGATGCAACCAGCGTTACATCCGGGAGAATTCGTATTCTGTACCTTACCCGATGAAGCCCGTGACCTCCGCTGGATTCTGCGCCAATGTGCAGAATTTGAGCCCATTGGACAATTTCGGGAGGTGGAGGGCTTGACGGTTATTGTAGAACGCTGGCAGGCAGAGAAAGCCAATTTGCCCTATGGTACTGTGTTCTCCAGGATTACCCTCACCGTCCATTCGAGTCTGGATGCGGTGGGATTTCTTGCCAAAATCACAACTGAGTTGGCTCGGCATCAGATTAGCGTCAACACGGTTTCAGCCTATTATCATGACCATTTATTTGTGCCCTGTGGTCGAGCGCAAGACACCCTAAAAGTTCTAAACAGTCTCGCTTTCTGACCCGCCATGGACGAGGGGCGAACTCATGTTCACCCCACAGGTGTTAGACCAACCTAGGCCAACCTAGGCCAACCTAGGCCAACCAGCGGGCCGCATCCTTGGCGTGGTAGGTCAAAATCAGATCTGCCCCCGCGCGCTTAAAGCTGGTCAATGTTTCAAGTACAACTCTTTCCTCGTCGATCCAGCCGTTCAGCGCCGCTGCTTTCACCATGGCGTATTCACCCGAAACGTTATAGGCCGCGACTGGCAGTTCCGTGATTTCCTTAATGCGCCAGATGATGTCCATGTAGGACAGCGCCGGTTTGACCATGACAAAATCGGCCCCTTCTACAATGTCCAGCTCCACTTCCCGGAGCGCTTCGCGGCCATTGCCGGGGTCCATTTGGTAGGTGCGGCGATCGCCAAACTGGGGACTCGAATCTGCCGCATCCCGGAAAGGACCATAGTAAGCCGATGCATATTTCGCTGAGTAGGCCATAATCGGCGTATCCGTAAATCCGGCCCCATCCAGCCCTTCACGAATGGCCTCCACAAAGCCATCCATCATCCCCGACGGTGCAATGATATCGGCTCCGGCCTTAGCCTGAGACACGGCAACTTTTTTGAGCAGTTCTAGGGTGGGATCATTCAAAACCCGGCCCGTCAAATCGCCGGTTTCCAAATAACCACAGTGACCATGGCTGGTATATTCGCAAAGACAGGTATCCGTCACCACCACCAAATTCGGCACCGCTTCCTTCACTGCCGTGGTGGCCTTTTGAACAATGCCACAATCATGCCAAGCGCCGGTGGCTTCTAGGTCCTTGCTATCAGGAATTCCGAACAAAATCACCGAGGGAATGCCGAGGTCATACACCTCCTTGGCTTCTTCGACGATCTTGTCGATGGAGAGTTGATACACCCCTGGCATCGACTTCACTTCTTGGGCGACCCCTTCCCCCGGTACCGCAAACAGGGGATAGATAAAGTCGTTGACGGTAATCGTGTTTTCCCGCACCATGCGGCGCAGGGTTTCGGTTTGGCGCAAACGGCGGGGACGATGGCTAGGAAACATGGTGGTTTAGAAGAGCGTTTTGCTATGGCTGTTTTTGTATAGTCTAGAATCCCCGTGTCTCTCCCTAGCCCATGTTCACGTAACGTTCTATGAATACATCCGTGAAAAAATCCGTGAAGACATCCGTTGCCGAGAATTTGCCCGAGGGCTTTGTCTGGGGTGCGCGCACCTACCTCATGGGAATTCTCAACGTCACCCCCGATAGCTTTAGCGATGGCGGGCAGTTTCATGAGCGGGAGAAGGCGATCGCCCAGGCCCATCACCTCCTCCAAGCCGGAGCCGACATCCTCGATATTGGGGGCCAATCCACGCGCCCCGGTGCTGAGCAAATTTCGCTCCAGGAAGAACTCGATCGCACGATTCCGGTCATTCAAGCCATTCGAGCCCAGGTGAGTGAGCAGATTATGATTTCCATCGATACGACGCGGGTGGAGGTTGCACGGGCGGCGATCGCAGCAGGGGCTAACTGGCTCAACGATATTTCTGGGGGAACATTTGAACCCGAAATGCTCAAACTTCCCGCAGCGCTAGGGGTTCCCCTGATCCTGATGCACATTCGCGGTACCCCCCAGACGATGCAGTCGCTGACGGACTACGAGGATCTCATGGGCGAAATCACAGACTTTTTCCAAACGCAAGCTCAAGCCGTTCTGGAAGCGGGTGCTCAACCGGGACAAATCATTCTCGACCCTGGGATTGGCTTTGCGAAAACCTATGAGCAGAACATAGAACTTCTTAGGGAACTGGGGCAACTGCGAGACCTAGGCTATCCGCTGCTGGTGGGTCCCTCGCGCAAAAGCTTTATTGGTAAGATTCTCGACCAGCCCGACGCCAAACAGCGAGTTTGGGGAACAGCGGCGGCTTGCTGTGGGGCGATCGCCACCGGAGCCGATATCCTGCGAGTCCATGATGTGGCTGAGATGCGGGATGTTTGCCGGGTAGCGGATGCCCTTTGGCGATCGCCCTAGTCAACAGGCTTGGCAGCCTGGGTCACTGCTAGGATGGGAACCACCGCCGCATTCGCTTCGGAGCACCACGAAAAGCTTGCTCTATCCCCTATCATGATCATCTACGTCCCAGTGGCCATGTCTTAGGGGTCAGTCTCATTTATGTCTTGGTGGCAAAAACTCAAAACCAACCCCCTCGCCCGCTTCGGTGCCACGATTCTGCTGATTCTCTACATCGCGGTAATTTTTGCAGACTTCGTCGCGCCCTATAGCCCCTACGAGTTTCAGCCCAACGGTTCACTGCTGCCGCCCACGCCGATTTATTGGAAAAATGCCCAGGGTGACTTTATTGGTCCTCACGTCTATCCCACGATGCAGGGGCCGGTGGACTTGGACACGGGCGATCGCCCCCTCCTCGTCGATCGCGATCAACCCTCACCCATCCGGCTTTTCCCCAAAAGCAATGCCTACAAACTTTGGGGCCTGATCCCGCTGAATCGGCATTTGTTCGGCACGGTAGGACCGGGACGGTTAAATTTACTCGGGACCGATGACCAGGCGCGGGATCAGCTCAGCCGGTTGCTCCATGGGGGGCGAGTGAGTTTGTTTGTGGGGGTGGTGGGGACGGCGATCGCCTTCCCCCTCGGCATGTTGATCGGCGGCATCGCGGGTTACTTTGGCGGCTGGATTGACGGCACGCTCATGCGTCTGGTGGAGGTGCTGATGACGATTCCCAGCCTGTACCTATTGGTGGCGCTAGCGGCGATTTTGCCACCGGGGTTGAGCAGTGCCCAGCGGTTTTTGCTGATTGTCTTGATTACATCGTTTATTAGCTGGTCGGGTCTGGCACGGGTGATTCGAGGGGAGGTGCTGTCGCTCAAGCAACGGACGTTTGTCCAGGCCGCCAAGGCCATGGGGGCCAGCAGTTTTTCAATTATTGTGCGCCATATCCTGCCCCAAACCGCGACCTACATCATCATTGCGGCGACGTTGACGATTCCTAGCTTTATTGTCACGGAGTCAGTCTTGAGCCTTGTGGGCTTAGGCATTCAGCAGCCGGATCCCTCCTGGGGCAATATGCTCTCCCTGGCGACGAATCCCTCAATTATGGTGCTCCAGCCCTGGCTGATTTGGCCCCCGGCGGCGTTGATTGTGCTGACGGTTTTAGCCTTTAACCTATTGGGTGATGGTTTGCGGGATGTGCTGGATCCGCGTAATTCCCAGACTTCTTCCTAGAGGGAATCAAGGAAGAAGTCTGGGATAGTTTTAATGGTTAATAAAGGAGGGGTAAGGTCTCAAACTCGGCGAATTCAGACTCCAAATGCCATTGAGTTTGGGCGCGATCGCTCTCTTTCAACAAAACGGCACATCCATCAGATATCGTGGCTGAGCCCGGTGTGTCGTTGTCACAAGCCGGATCCATCGCTGTAAACTCACCAGACCGCCACAGACTTTTACCTTCTAGAAAGCTATGTTCCAAACTGTTGCGAGCTAATTTTTTGAGATCTTTGTAACCCAGACCATATCGACTAGCCGCGAGCAGATACTCATTGCTCAGATCGATGCGGGAGATCCCTTCATCATCAGACGCCAGCGTTATGGGGATTCCCGCTGCCCAATACTGCCGGAAAGGATGCTCTTCACCCTTCACATCCAAAATCACTTCATTGCTGGTAAGGCAGATTTCAACCAGTACGCCTCGCCGCCGCATCTCGGCCATGAGCTCCAAAGGATTATCCTCATAAAGCACATCAACCCCATGGCCAATGCGCTGGGCCTGGGCATCTTCTACCGCCTGACGAATATGAAAGCGCAACTCATGGGGGGGGACTAATCCGAGGGTTAATTCCCCGGCATGGAGCGCGACTTTGATATCAGGATATTGGCTGCGGAGGAACTTCAACATCTCCATCTGCAAGGTATAGTCCCGAAGGGCGAGGGGATGATCTTCCGGTGCGACTAGATTGAGCCCAACCACATGGGGATCCGCCTTCGCTAACTCAAAGGCATAGAGCAATTGAGCAAAGACCTCTACAGGACTTTTTGTACGAGTGGTTTGTTGCAGATAGCGAACGGTGACCTGACAACCAGGCTGGGCAGAGGCCGTGCCGCACCCTAGGGTTTTAGGCAGTTCACGGTTGAGCTCCGCGAACTCCTGGCTACCTTTGTTGATAAGGGCCATTAAGCCCCGATCGAGCAGTTGTTGTCGCATTTTCGCGAAGTCACGATTCCAGCCTATGGTTCGGCCCAATTGACGCACTTCGCTGCCTTGGACGGTCAGCATTAATTCTAGATAGAAAATATGCTGAGAAGCCGCACGGTTCGCAACTTCCGCGACCATGTCATCTTGACGAGAAGGGGAGGATGAAATCGCAGAAAAGCCTGCAAATGCTTCAAAAAATTGATCATGGCCAGATTGCCCCGCAAAACTGAGGTTGCGGGTAGACCATTGATTGACTAGGGCGTCATAGGTTTCAGTGCGGTTCAATAATTCGGATGCGGGGAAATAGGTGCTACTCTGACCGCAGGCGCTGGGTTCGACTAAGGTTTTGGCACTGGGATCAACACAGTAGCCATCTTCGGCGGCCCATTTGAGGTAATTCTCCGCATAAACGGCACCGCTCAGATGACTGTGGATGTCGCCCCCTTTGGGCATACGCTGGACAAAGGCACGCAGGAGAGAGGGGCGATCGCGGTGTTGTTCAAACCAGTCGGACACTCGGGATTCCGATCGTTGGGTTGTGCGCTGGGTTGTGCGTTGAGTTGTGCGCTGGGGGGCGGGTGCTTCTTGGGCTGCGACACCTGAAACGAGCAAGCTAGACGCGAAAAACAATCCCCAAAACAAGGATGATTTTGACGGTAGTAGGTGCATCGATAGACATCCTTGGTTGGGGTAGATACGACTCGGTTCCATAGGGATGTATACAACACATAGCCCGATCGCAGCAACGGAGACGACCAGAATCTTTCTGACCCCTTAGCCCGCTGATGGATTCCTAGCGGTGGGACAGAAGCTGAAATTTGTAGCCTGTTTTAACCTTGGCATCCGGGACGACTTTGAGGAGACCCATAGTACGCGACTTAGGCTTAGTGACTCTAAACTGCACAGGACCTGTAATTCCCTCGTGACTGAATTTGGGATTGGCAAGATATTGCTGTAAGACCGCTCGCTCGCTCGGTTTTACGGATTGAAACAGATTGAATCCTAAGGCATTGAACCCTAAGGCATTGAATCCTGTAGGAGACGCCTGCTTAATCTCCCGCAGGCCTTCGGCAATGATGTTGGTGGCATCATAGGACATCGCAGTCCGCCAGGTCACCGGCCCTCCCCAGAGCTGCATCGCCTTTTGCAGGAAGGGATGGTTTACCGGTAAATTTTCGGGCGTCCAGAGGCTGGGAATCACCATGCCCGCCATGGCAGCTTGGCCTTGCTCAAGCGTGAGCTGGGTGTAAAACGAAGGGCTGCCGTAAAGGGTCAAAGGTTTAGGTTCTTGGGCATTGATACGGGCTAGGTCAATCCCGTTTTTTAGGCGATCGACATGGGTGGCGATGACAATGGCTTGGGCGTTTGTTTTTGCAATTTGTTTGATCGCCTGCTCAGGCGAAAAATCGGGTTGCGCAAAGTCACAATTAACATCCACAATTGTGCCCTTGAACGTTCGCATGAAATCTTGTCCAAAAGACGCGTTATCTTCGGCAGAGGTATCCACACAAACCGCAATGGTTTGATCCCCGCGACGTTGCATATAGGCCGAGAGCATTTGGCTCACCGTCACCATATCTGGCACCATGCGGAAGGCATAGGGATATTGCTTGCCAACGTTATAGAAACTTAAATCGGCAGCGAAGCTCGTGGGGGTCAACATCACCAGCCCTTTTGGGTTATAAACCTTCGCACCTGCCATTGAAGCATTGGTTGCATTGTGGCCAATGACGGCTAGGATGTTGCGATCGCCCACAAATTGCTGAGCCAGTTGTTTAGAAAGCTCGGTGTCGTTGTCATCGTTCGCAATCACAACCAGCAGTTTTTTGCCCTCGTTAGAACCCTCATTGAACTGGGTTTGAGCTTGAGCAACCCCTCGCAGCATTTCCTGGGCAACATCCACATTGCTCCCAATTGGAACACTCACAACAACGGTGAAATGGGCCGTTTGATTGGCCAGAATTCTAGCATTGTTAAGATAGATGCGGGTTTCTGGATCGTTGCGGTTTTGGCGCAATGAGGTCTCAAATTCCGTTACCGCTGCTTGCCAGTTTTTCTGGGCACAAGCGCTGCTCCTTCGCTGTTTAGCGTTTTCCTGTTTCGATAAGGGAATTAACAAGTCCTCGCAATGGCTGATGCGCGAGGCTAGCGTCCAGGCCCAAAAGACTTGGGAGCCCCACCATCCTACCCCCAGTAAAGCCGCAAAAAGGCAAAGGCTAAAAAGGACAATCGTCCGCTTCCGCCGTTGCCGTCGGTACTGAAAGCTGGGTGCAGACGGATTTTGAAAAATGACCGGTAGCCAGGTCGCCTGGGGATAGGTCTGGCTCAGGTCCTGAAGTCGCTCTCGGGCATGGCGCACTGCGAGGTGAAAGGCCTCTCCCGCTTGAAACGCCTGCAAAAAGTAACGCAAAAAGTCATGGGCTGCATCATCCGGAATCGGCTCCCGCATGACCACCACGTTAGGGACATGGGCCGAACTGACCCCTTGGGCCAGTCCCAGGCCATCGCAGGAATTAAAAATCGCTAATTTGAGTCCCTTACGCACCGCCACGGTTAGGGCTTCGGTGAGCTCCCGAATCGGAACCGTTGTATTTCCGAGGCCAAGGCTACCCCCGCCAGAGTCCCCTAGATGATCGCTGGCACTATGCCCCGCAAAGAGCAAGACATCCCAGCTCTCGTAGAACAGGGTGTCTTTGAGGAGAGAAAGCGTGGGATTTGCTAAACATCGGATCTGAGCATCGGGAAATTGCTGGGTTAGGGTTTGGAAATCGGTTTCGACATCCAGTTGGTCGCAGAGACCTAGAATCACCAGGATTTTGAGGGGCGATCGCAACATTTTCTCCTTTCCCCCCTGATAGGGAGCCGCCAAGACCAACTCTGCATTGGGACGCACTTGGAAGAGGGGCCAATAATGCCAGGGCAGACGTTGCAGGATTGGATCATCCGTTTCAAGAATCAACCGCAGCGGTTCGTTGATCCGGGCTCCATCAATCAGGTCCTCCCGCAAATCCCGGAAACTAGACTGCTCAAACCACAGCAGCAGCAGTTCCTCCACGCTCTTTCCCTGCTGTTTCACCTCATCCCAGAGACGCTGTGTATTTGAAGTTTGGGAAAAATTAGTCTTTTGATAAGAGGGAACAATCACCCGGTGCCAGCGCCAGCGTGTTGTTTCACCTAAAGCGCGATACGCCCGCTGCCATGCCCCATACTGCTCAAACAGGCCTGGGGCTGGAGGCAGTTGATAGGCTATTTTTCTAAAGGGCTGTTGCCCTTCCTGAGCCAGTTCGAGGGTGGCTGAAAAGCCTTGAGCCACCGTTGTTCCCGCAGAAATTTTCAGAACTGCAACTTTCCCCGGCTGATTTTTCCCTGGCTGATTGAACATCTATAATTTCCCCAGACTCGTTATAATCCAACTCCCCAGGGACAATGACTTGAGAATCCCCCTGAGATAATTTCTTGAGATGCCTCCTTGACATGTATATCTGTCTCTCGGGAAAAATTTATTTATATGCTCCTTGAATGGGGTTCCCAGTACCTGAAGCTAAAACTGTGATGACCCACTTGCCTCCGCTACCGACGGCGATCGCCCTAGCCTTCCTCCACTGCGCCATTGGCACCGTCGCCGCCGTCATTGCCCAGCGCAAGGGTCGAAATTTTCAGCGTTGGCTGGGAATGGGTTGGATTTGTGGCACACCGTCCCTGATTGCCGCACTATGGTTAAAGGAAAACGATTCGGATGTCTCATCTTGAGTGTTTTTCAACCCTTTTGTATTGTGCCTTGCTTAAACCATGGTTCTGATCCGGATTCCTAAGGGCTGGGAGATTTCTGAAAATTCCATCAGCAATGAAGCTGCCTTTTTCAATCGGCGACGGTTTATAAGGAACTTCCTTGGGGCAGGGGTGGCGATCGCCGCCACCCCCCTTCTCACCGCTTGCCAATCCAGCGGCTCTGAACCCAACATTGACCTTAAAGCGACCCTCGATACCCCCGAAGTCGGCGGTTTTCAGCGCAATCCGGTCTTTAACGAACTCGATCGCCCCCTCACTAAACGAGAGCTCGCCGGTCAATACAACAATTTCTACGAATTTGGCGGCACCAAAACCATTTGGCCCAAAGCCCAGGCACTGCCGACGGAGCCCTGGACCGTTGAAGTGACCGGCTTAGTCAACAAACCCCGCAGCTTTGACCTTGACGCCCTACAAAAGGAATTCACCCTGGAAGAACGGCTCTATCGCTTCCGTTGTGTCGAAGCTTGGTCCATGGCGGTGCCCTGGCTGGGGTTTCCCATGAAGGCACTAATCGACAAGGTTGACCCCAAACCCGAAGCCAAATTTGTCCGTTTCGTCTCGTTCTACGACCCCAAAATCACCACCGGCCCCCAACTCTACTCCAGCTTTTTGCCCTGGCCCTACACCGAAGGGCTTCGCATTGAGGAAATGGCTAACGAGCTAGCCTTCTTTGCCCTCGGCATTTATGGACGGTTGTTGCCCAAGCAGCACGGTGCACCGATTCGAGCGGTGTTGCCCTGGAAATATGGCTTTAAGGGAGCCAAATCCATTGTCAAAATTGAATTTGTGGCGGAACAGCCCAAAACCTATTGGAATACACTTCAGCCCAGTGAGTATGCCTTCGAAGCCAATGTAGAACCGAAAGTGCCCCATCCCCGGTGGTCCCAAGCCCAGGAGCGGTTTATTGGCAAGGGGCCAGGGCTAACCTGGGAGGAGCGCCCAACGCTGCTGTACAACGGCTACGAGAAATTTGTGGCGAATTTATATGCTTAGTCTGGCCTAGAAGAACGACTGTTTGTGACTGTCCTATTAGATTGACCCCTTTGCAATCCAAGACCAACCCTTATCGGCTAAGCGCCATGTACCTTGATGCCCAGCAGTTTTGTGAACCGAGCCTAGAAGATGCGATCGATCGCCATCCGCTTGTGGTTCGCCCCGATATTCCGTTGGGGGAGGTGGTGGTGCAAATGGGTCAGTGTCGAGTATTACCGCCTGAAACACACCACTGCGGTTCGAGCTGCGCGATCGTTCTCGATGGCGAATCTGTGGTTGGCATTTTGACGGAGCGGGATGTGGTGAGGTTTGTGTCTCTTCAGTTGCCTAGCTGCGATCTGCCCGTGAGCGAATTTATGGCCAGTCCGGTGGTGACATTGCCGGAAAAAGATTTTCGGGAAGTTTTTTCAGCGCTTTTTCTCTTCCGTCGTTACAAAATTCGCCATCTCGTACTTGTCGATGAAGAACAGCGATTGCGGGGGGTGGTTTCCCAAGACAGTATGCGCCACGCCATTCGACCGGCGAATCTGCTAAAAATGCGGCGGGTATCTGATGTAATGACAACGCCTGTGGTCCATGCCTTTGAATCTGCCTCGGTGCTGAGTTTGGCTCAGCAGATGACTAAGCACCGGGTGAGCTGTGTGGTCATTATCGAGGAAGATCCAGAGTTTGACCTGCGTCAGATCGGTTTGATTCCCGTGGGCATTGTGACGGAGCGAGATATTGTGCAGTTTCAGGCCCTGCGCTTGGATTTGGCTCAAACCCCGGCCCGAGCGGTCATGAGTACGCCGCTGTTTTTACTCAGCCCCAAGGATTCGCTGCTCATGGCCTATGAAGAGATGCAGCGGCGTTGGGTTCGGCGACTCGTGGTGTCCTGGGATTGGGGCAAGGGGCTAGGTATCGTGACGCAGACCAGTCTGCTACGTATTTTTGACCCCATGGAAATGCATAGTGTGATCGATACGTTGCAACAAACGGTGAATGAGCTCCAGGCGGAGTTGCAAGCGCTAAAACAGCACCATGGCTAGGGTTTGGCTCTTCGCGAGTCGTTATTTATCTGGGCTAATTGCTGAAGTTTGATGAAGCCTAGAAGTTGTTTTAAGCTGCGTTGATCCCGCATATATGCAGACTTAGCGCAGGTTGGGTTTGAAGAAAAATAGAAGTGTGCGAGGGAGAGATGCGATCGCTCCCCTATCATTCTGCGCAAAACCACAGTCACTTTAGACAGCAATTAACTAGAAGTAGAAACGTATAAAGAACAACAAAAACTGTTTTTACTTTTGGAACCAGCTTTGGGCGGTGGCTATGATGCATGCAGTTGGGTCAAGCGCTTCTTGACAAGAACCCAACTCCAACATAGTCAGCCAGATTGCATCTTTATCATTTCACTTGCAGTTCTTCTAATCATTACTTCAAAGCTTCTCACCTCATGACTAAGATCACTCGTCTTTTAGGTATTTTTGTACTTCTGTCGATTACTTCCTTTGCAAATGTAGCTAAAGCTGGCGATCAGAAGCCTTCCGAAAGTAGCTCTAAGAACCAGTCTGTAACCGAAGTCGAGAAGTCTAGTCAAGACAAGACCGAGCAGGAAAAGGCTAAGCAGGAAAAGGAAAAAGCGGAAAACGAGAAAGCTGATAAAGAAAAGGCTGACAAGGAAAAGGCCGAAAAAGAGAAGGCTGACAAGGAAAAGGCCGAAAAAGAGAAGGCTGACAAGGAAAAGGCCGAAAAAGAGAAGGCTGAGCAGGAAAAGGAAAAGGCCGAAAAAGAGAAGGAAAAGGCCGAAAAAGAGAAGGAAAAGGCTGATAAAGAAAAAGCTGACAAGGAAAAGGCTGATAAGGAAAAGGCCGACAAAGAAAAGGCTGAGCAGGAAAAGGAAAAGGCTGATAAAGAGAAGGTTGACAAAGAAAAGGCTGAGCAGGAAAAAGAGCACTCCCAGGAGAAAGAATCTGAGCATAAAGAGGAGGGCGATCGCGAAGGCCATGATGAGCACCACGGCAGCTACAACATAGGAGATATGGATGACCACGATTCGTCTCAAGAACATAGCGATCGCCACGAAGATGAATCTGATAAATCTGGCTCGCCTGAAGTGAAATCAGCCAACCCAAATGTAGGTTCAACCAATAACTCCGTATCCGTCCCGGAACCCAGCCTACTGCTTGGTCTAGGGGTTGCAGCCCTCGGCGCGAAGCGTGCCCGCAAGCGTCAGTAAGGTGAATTACACTGAATCTGCTCAGCAGTTCAAACTAATAATTAAGTAAACTTACATGATCCTGGTAGTGATTTTCTGCCAGGGTCATTCCTTTTTAGAAGTTGACAAATGTCGAACAGCCTCCTGTTGTTGGTCAGCCTCCAGTGGAAGAACCCTCGACTCCTGATATCCCTTCTGTTGGTATAAACACTCCCGAGGTTTCTAGCTCCTACGAGGCACCGCCCGAAGAGCCAACTGTAAAAAAAAGTGCCGGAACCCAGTCTGTTGCTTGGTTTAGGTATCGTAACGCTTGGGGGTCGAGTGCTGCGTAAGCGCCGCCAAGATGCTTAAGCCTAACCGGGCATTTGCCCAGAGAAGCACAAGACTGAGACGACGTTCAGCCATGGAATAGCCTTGAAGCCCCGGTCATCTCTTCATGGAGAGCCGGGGTTTTCCTATGGATGGTTCTGTGAATCGTGGGATCAACAAGGTTTAGGAAAGAGCCTGCTGAGGGGTGAGAGCGTGCCCTGGTGTACTCTTTTTTTGCGCCCTTTTCGCGGTAGGATCGGCGAGTTACAACATTTGTGAACCAGTTGAACCATGGCTGAGCGACCTATTAAACGATCTGAACGCGCTGAGCGTGGTGAGGGAGAGGAGCGCAAGGAGGAGCGGCGCGAGGAGCGTCGGGATAGCGGCGGCAAGAGCGGCGGCAAGGGCCGTGGCAAGGGCGGACGGGGGAGAGGTGAGGGCGATCGCGAAGAGCAAAAGCAGCCTGTGAATCCGGCGCTAGTACGGGGTCCCAAGCCTGGTTCGAAGAAAAAGGAAGCGCCTAAGCCAGAAGTGGCGGAAGCGGTGAGCGACGCAACCGCTGAGACAACGGAGGTTCCTACCGAAGAAACTTCCACCGAAGCAACTTCCACCGAAGCAACTCCCGCAGAAGAAACTTCCACTGATGAAACTCCCGCAGAGGAAACTCCGGCTGACGCCTAGGGGAGCGGTGCGTTGAGCATGGTGAGTGGATTATATTGATGATTTGGGGCGATCGCTAACGGTTTGGCGATCGCCCTAATTTGATTGCAGTACCCAAAATACCCAGAGAATTTTGGCAAAATGGACGGATGGGTTCCGTGATTCTCGGGATCTAGGAATAGTTTCCCGTTCTGGATTGACGCCCATGGCCCGCAAAAGCCTCCAGGATCTGATTCGTCAACGGCAGCGATCGACCTTTGTGGGTCGGGAGGCGCAGCTTGAGTTGTTTCGAGAAACGGTGCGCAATCCACGGGTTGAGCTGGATGGGACGCGCTATTTTGACCACCTGATTTTTAATATTTGGGGTCAGGGCGGTGTGGGTAAATCGACGCTGATGGGGCAGTTTCAGCAGATTGCCCAGGGTTCTGGGTTGGGGGGCGCTGATTTTGTCAGGGTGTCGATGGATGAGGGGATTAAGGCGCTGCCGGAGATGCTGGGGCGGTTTGCGGATCAGCTCGCGCAGCAGGGGCTGCCGCTGCCCAAGTTTGCGGAGCGGTACAAAACCTATCGGGAAAAGCGGGAGGAAGTGGAAACGGATCCGGAGGCTCCCCAGGGGTTTGCGGCGTTTTTGGGTCGGACGGTGACGCGGACGGGGTTGCGATTGGCGAAGCAGGTGCCGTTGGGCGGGGATGCGTTGGCGGAGCTGGTGGACGATAAGGCGTTGGTGGACCAGGGGGGCGAGTGGGCAACCTATCTGTCGCGCAAGCTGAAGAATAAGGACGAGGTGATTCTGCTGCGGGAGTCGGAGCGGGTGTTGACGCAACTGTTTCTAAAGGACTTGGAGGCGGTGGCGGCGAAGCGGGATATTTTGTTCTGTTTGGATACCTATGAGGAGACGGGTGAGTTTTTGGATAGCTGGCTGCGGGCGCTGCTGACGGAGGAGCAGTATGGGGCGGTGCCAACTAATGTGGTGATGGTGATTGCGGGGCGGGCGGAGCTGGACCGAAACCATTGGGCGGAGTTGGGCGATTTGATTGTGCGGTTGCCGCTGGAGCCGTTTACGGAGGAGGAAGCTCAGGGCTTTTTGGCGCGGAAGGGGATTGTCGATGAGCGGGTGGTTGAGGTGATTCTGGAGATTTCGGGGCGGTTGCCGTTGTTGATGGCGACGTTGGCGGAGGAGTCGCCGGAGGATGCAGGGTCAGTGGGGGATGCGAGTGGGACGGCGGTGGAGCGGTTTCTCAAGTGGGTGGATGATCCGGTGCAGCGGCAATTGGCGTTGGATGGGGCGTTGCCTCGGCGGCTCGATCGGGATGTGGTGGCTTGTTTAGTGGGAGAAGATCGGGCGGAGGAGCTGTTTGCTTGGTTGAAGGGGCGGGCGTTTGTGCAGGAGAAGTCCGATGGTTGGCGGTATCACGAGGTGGTGCGCAGCCAGATGTTGCGGTATGTGCGCAAGCAGTCGGAGCGGGATTGGAAGGCGCGGCAGGGGAAGTTGGCGGCGTATTTTGGGGAGTTGCGGCGGGGTTGGAGCTTTCTGAGGATGAGGCTTGGAAGGATGAGCAGTGGCAGGGGTTGCGGCTGGAAGAGTTGTATCACCAGCTTTGTTCCGTGGGGAATTTGGGGTTGAGTGAGGCGATTAATGGCTTTTTGCGGGCGCTGAAGGCGAAGCGGGGATTTGCGGAGCGGTGGGCGGGGGTGATGGGGGAGGTGGGGAAATGTTGTGAGGCGGGGCGGGTTTTGGAGTGGGGGGAGCGGTTGCGGCGGGATGGGTTAACGGCTTATGAGGAAGATCGGTATAGGGAAGCGATCGCGATGTTTTCTGCGGTTTTGGGGCGGCAGGAATTGCAGGAGGGGATGCGGGCGGTTGCTTTGGCTTGGCGGGGGGAAAGTTATCGTTTGGATTCGCAGTATGAGGCTGCGCTGAAGGATTTGAATCGTGCGATTGAGCTGGATTCGGAATATAAATGGGCGATCGCCTCACGAGGCTTCACTTACCGATTGATGGAACGCTGCGAAGAAGCCATCACTGACTTTAGCCGTGCGATTGAACTGGATTCGGAATATAAATGGGCGATATTCCAACGCGGCTACACTTACCAATTGATGGAACGCTACGAAGAGGCCATCACTGACTGCAGCCGTGCGATTGAGCTGGATTCGGAATATAAAAGGGCGATCTTCCTACGCGGCTATACTTACCAATTGATGGAATGCTACGAAGAGGCTATCACTGACTACAGCCGTGCGATTGAGTTGGATTCGGAAGATCAACTTACAATTGCTTTTCGTGGCGGAACTTACCGATTGATGGAACGCTACGAAGAGGCCATTGCTGACTTCAACCGTGCTATTGAGCTGGATTTGGAAGATGACTGGGCGATCGCCCAACGCGGCGAAGCTTACCGATTAATGGAGCGCTACGAAGATGCTATTTCTGATTTTGATTTTGTACTAAAAATTGATCCTCAAAATACCGACTGCCTGAATGAAAGAGGTTTAGCTCATCAAGCAATTAAAAATTATGAAAGGGCTGTAGAAAACTTCAACCTTTGCATAGGCATTGATTCAAACTATAAATGGGCTTTCAGAAATCGCGGATACACTTACCGATTAATAGAGCGCTATGAAGAGGCCATAACTGACTTTAGCCGTGCCATTGAGCTGGATTCGGAATATCAAGAGGCGATCGCCCAACGCGGCGAGACTTACCGATTGATGAAGTGCTACGAAGATGCTATTTCTGATTTTGATTTTGTACTAAAAATTGATCCTCAAAACACCGACTGCCTGAATAAAAGAGGTTTAGCTCATCAAGCAATTAAAAATTATGAAAGGGCTGTAGAAAACTTCGACCTTTGCATAGGCATCGATTCAAAATATAAATGGGCTTTCAGAAATCGTGGCGACACTTACCAATTGATGAAACGCTACGAAGAAGCCATCACTGACTACAGCCGTGCCATTGAGTTGGATTTGGAATATCAATGGGCGATCGCCTCTCGCGGCAAAACTTACCAATTGATGGAACGCTATGAAGATGCCCTTACCGACTTTAGCCGTGCCATTAAGCTGAATTCGGAAGATAAAGGGGTGATCTTCCAACGTGGCCTCACTTACCAATTAATGGAACGCTACGGAGATGCAATCTCTGACTTCAGCCGTGCCATTAAACTGGATTCAGAATATGAGTGGGCAATCTTTCTACGCGGCCAAACTTACCAATCAGTGGAACGCTACGAAGATGCCATTACTGACTTCAGTCGTGCTATTAAACTGAATTCGGAATATAAAGGGGCGATCGCCCAACGCGGCAAAACTTACCAATTGATGGAACGTTACGAAGAAGCCATCACTGACTTTAGCCGTGCGATTGAGCTGGATTCGGGATATAAATGGGCGATCGCCCAACGCGGCAAAACTTACCAATTGATGGAACGTTACGAAGAAGCCATCACTGACTTCAACCGTGCGATTGAGCTGGATTCGGAATATAAATGGGCGATCGCCCTACGCGGCGAAACTTGCCGATTGATGAAACGCTATCCAGAAGCCCTAACCGACTTCACCCGCGCCACTGAAATCGACCCCGAATACCGCTGGGCCATCCAACACCAAGCCGAACTCCACCTCCTCACCCACCACCCCCAAACCGCCCTCCCCAGCATCAACCGCGCCCTCGAACTCGACCCCGAATCCGACTGGTTCCACTACATCCGCGCCCTCACCCACCTCACTCTCAAAAACCCCACCGCCGCCCAAACCGACCTCACCCAAGCCATCCACCTCTGCCAACAAGAATTCAACCAAAACAAAGCCGACTGGCACGACAAATTCAACCTCCCCCTCTATCACCTCGTCGCCCAAAACCCCCAACAAGCCAAAACCCTCTACCAAACCGCCCTCAACCAAAACCCACCCCTCGAAAAAATCAAAGAAGCCATCCGCGACCTCCAAGACCTCCTCACCATCCGACCCAACACCCCTCACGCCCCAGCCTTCCTCAACGCCCTGGAAAAAGAGTTGCAAAAGAGACAACAGCCTAACCCCTATTGACCCCTAAAAAATCTGGCCAGATCCACAAGCCGACCCCCCAAAGCCGCCAAAAATAGCCGGTGTCTCCCCACCTCTCGAACATCCATGATCCTTTGTAAAACGGGACTGGCGCGACTCGAACGCGCGACCTAGCGCTTAGGAGGCGCTCGCTCTATCCAGCTGAGCTACAGCCCCAAGAGATAAAAGTTGTTACCCATTATAAAAACCCGATCCAGACTTCACATCGGCCAAACCCCTGATGAATCAGATTAAGCCTTAGATCTCAACCCGCAAATCCCCCTTTTTTGTAGGTTTTTTTGTGGGCAGTTCTAGGCAAAGTCCTGGGGATCCGCATCCAACCCGCCCCGCTAAAATCGCGTCCTGGTGCGATCGCTCCCTTCCCACAGCGCCCCCTGAAGCTGACTCCACCGAAAATCCGCCTCTCTAAGATGGCTCTCCCGAAAATCCGCCTCCACACCATAGATCTGCGTTAAATGGGCCTCAACCAAATGCGCCCGCCTCAACTTCGCTCGATACAGCCAAGCCCCAATCAAATCCGCCTGGGTCAGCGTGGCATCCGTTAGATCCGCATCACAGAGATGGGCTTCCCGCAGATTGGCATTGCCTAGATTGGCCCGCAGGAGCTGAGCCCGGTTGAGAATTGCCCCTCGCAAATTGGCATCCCAGAGATTGGCCCCAATCAAATTGGTATCGCTCAGGTCTGCCCCTTGCAAATTGGCTTGGCGGAGATCCGCGCCGGTTAGGACGGCACCCCGCAGTTGGGCTTCCTGGAGATTGGCTCCTGCAAGATTGGTCCCCACGAGCGATCGCGCTGGATCCAACGCCAACCCCATCAACTCCGGCTGCACCAGAGGAAAATCCCGCCGCCAAGCGGTCCACTGAGCGAGCCCCTGGTTGAGTAAGGCCACATGCCGGGGATTTGCCATGGCCTACTCCTTGCTGAGGTGCAATTCAGGGCGACCGGGAAGACTTTCGATCGCAGCGGTCACCGCCGAAGCTGCTGCCAAAATCTCCCGCTCGGGTCCCCCCAGATACAGTCGCCCAAAACTGCCCACGGAGGTGACATGCAAAATATTGATACTGGCAGCCTTTTCCGCTTCGTTGGCGGCGAGGGAGGCATAGGCCGCAGGCTGAACCTCAAAGACAAAGAGGGTTTGTCCCGCCGTAATCATCATGCCGCGACAACTGCGGTTGATCAGTTGGGCATGGTGGGGGTCGATATTGCGAATAATCTGGTTCGAGACGACGCGAGGCTTGAGGCTGTCTTGGCGACTGACACCGAGCTTGCTGAGGATAGCCTCCCCGGCGGCGCGGACTTCTCCTTGGTTGCTGGCGTGGATTTCCATTAAGCCATACAACCGCTCCACAAACAGCACGCCGGGGCGCACCACAGCGGCTTTCATCGCCACATCCATCAGCCGGTTGACCTCTAGACCCGGAGAAACCTCGATCCACAGGGACGCATCACCGGGCAAGGGCAAAAAACCCAGGGACACCGTTCCGACAAAGGCCGCATGTTGGGACTGGAGGTTGTCAATATAAACGTAGCTACGCAGTTCGATACCCAAAACAAGTCTCTCAAGAACGGCTCTAGGGGCGGCCAGGAATAGCCAGTGGGAGGCAATCTGTGGGATCACACATGGGATCACAGGGACTGCGATCGCACCGGCTTTCTATTGTTGCAGATTTGTGGGGCAGATCTTGAATATGCTGGTGTTGTGCCCTTACCAACCCTTGCATCATGTGGGATGAAATCGCTCGCCAGATTAGCCAGGTTACGGCCCGTCCGTTTGCGCTGTGCGATCGCCAGTCCGTCGGGGGCGGCTGCATTAACCAGGGCTATCGGATCGAGGGGGAGGGGGGCGATCGCTACTTCGTCAAACTCAACCAGGCCAGCCAAATCGCCATGTTCGAGGCCGAGGCCCTAGGGCTCAAGCAAATGGCAGCGGCCCAGGCCATGCGGGTGCCGCGACCGATTTGTCTTGGTACGGCGGGCGGCTCTGGTTATCTGGTGCTGGAATGGTTGGAGCTGGGGGGACGGGGGCAAACGGGTTGGGCAGAAATGGGGCGGCAGTTGGCGCGGCTGCATCGGTTGGCGAGGAGCGATCGCGGCTTCGGTTGGCAGCGCAACAATACCATCGGCTCAACCCCCCAGATCAACGACTGGACCCCAGACTGGGCCGAGTTTTGGGCCGAGCATCGCCTGGGCTATCAACTGCGGCTGGCTCAGCGCCAGGGGGGGCGGTTTGCCGGGAGCGATGACCTCCTGGCCCGGATTCCCGCCTTGCTGGCAGGCCACCATCCAGAACCTTCCCTGGTCCATGGCGATCTGTGGTCGGGCAATGCAGCCGTGATGGCGGATGGGACGCCGGTGATTTTTGATCCGGCGGTTTATTATGGCGATCGCGAAGTCGATCTGGCCATGACCGAACTCTTTGGCGGTTTCCCCGCCGCGTTTTACCAAGGCTACGAAGAAATCTGGCCCCTGCCATCAGGCTACGACCAGAGAAAAACTTTATACAACCTCTACCACATCCTCAATCACTTCAATCTCTTTGGGGGCGGCTACGGCTCCCAAGCCCAGCGGATGATGGAACAGTTGCTGCGATAATTCCGTCTTCTCCCCTAGGAACGAGTTGTAGAGAATGCTTGAGTGGCTCTTATGCCGCCGGAATTATCGAAATTTTGTCGAGCTTCGCAAAAACTTTATCCGGAATCTGCTGATCTCTTTTCCTCGGAAGGGAATACATACGACTAGTAGAACATGTTTTCACTTTGACTGATGACCTCAGTAAATTTTCTGATGAGAACTTTCTCGTGAGAACCTTCTGATCAAACTTTTTTGGGGTATCGATCGCAACCTTTTACACCGCCATTTACACCACTGATTCAGCAGCCCTCAGCCATGCAATTTACCCTTGCACAGCAGCGTGTGGCGTTTCTCACCGCTGCCTTTTTGGGGTCTTCCCAAATCACCTCTGCCGTTGCCAATCCTGCCTTTGAACAACAGGAGGTTAATCCAGAAAATTTTGTTCTGATGGCCACGCCTTACAACAGTGGCAGTGCCCATCAGCTGACGATCGTGGAACAGCAGCAGCCCAGTCGAGCCTGTTGGAGCGAGACCGCAGCCAACCCCCATGAGGATAACGAGACCCCTGTTATCATCAATCCGCTGCTCCTCGGCTTTAATTTCAGCGGCATCTGTGGTCGCAGTACCGATAGCAATGGCTACTCGATTCGGGTCGGTGGCGAAGACCTGAACTGGCGCTACACCGTGAAGGTCCTGGAATATAACGGTGAACTGATGCTGGTCGGTGTCCCTACGGATAATCCGGCTGAGGCCAAACTCTTGATTGCCCGTAGTCAGGGTTCTGCCCAAGACTTTTCTAAGCTTGTTTTGGAACCGGGGTGGCGGTTGACCAAGCGGGTGTATAACGGCAAAACCCTCGGGCATCTGTATTTAACCCACGATAGTTCCCTTGCGGGTCTGGCAGCACAGGAGGTTCTGGCAGAGCGCCAACCCGTTACGGTTCCATAAAGTCGGTGGGGTCAAGGCCCTGTTGTTGCAATTGGGCGAGAAGTCGAGCCAAGCGTTCCTCGGCGGCATCCGCTCGCTGGGCTTCACTGTTGGCGCGCTGGGCTTCTAGATTGGCGCGCTGGGCCTGGGCTTCGGCTTCGGTCGGAATCCAATCGCCTTGGGCATTTTGCCAACGCAGCCAGGGCCGCGTGACGCCCTTGTATTCTCCTTCCCAGAGGCCAAGACCAATCTCAAGATCGGCCAGCCAAATGCGAGGGTTCTCCTCTGCTAGCGGCTGTTCGCGATACTGGCCTGCCTGCAACTGAAAGAAGTGCAACTGATTGGTATAGCGGCTGTAGACAATGTAGTAGGGAACTTGAAGAATGTCTTCGTAGACTTTCCATTTGGCAGGAGGACGGCGACGGGGTTGGGCTAAAAAGTCATCAATCTCAGCGGTCTCAGCGGCTGCCGGATCGATGTCGTCCGTGGTGCGGTAATAGGGGCCGAGATCTTGCTTTTCTGTCCCCGGCGAGAGTAATTCAACAATAATGCTGGGGGCAACGCCTTCGTCCCAAACCACATAGCTGAGGCGCATATCTATCCCGCTGTAGAGATAGGGCGTACCCAAGGCCACAAACCAGTCTGGGCGTTTGTGCCAGAGGGGATGGTCAGGGTCGTAGTAAAGATTAATGTCCGTGCCAGGAAAACGCTCTTGAAAGCCGTATTGCGTCAGTTGAAGCGTGGCACTGAGCAATTCGGGTTGAAGATCATGGTAAACGTCGGGCAAGCCAGGCTCCTGAGGAAATTCGCTGGGCAAATCATACATCGTCAGGTGTTGGCCCGCAGCCTGAGAAGAGGAGACTTGGGCCTCAGGCTGCTTACTAGATGCAGACAGACGAGATTGCATAGGTTTACAGGAAGCGATATTTGAATTATAGGGCGATCGCCCAACCCCCCGCTCTACCCCAAAACCCCTACCCCAAAACCCCTACCGCAAAACATTCGCAGCATTAATCCGACTCAAAAACATCTGCAACCGCTCACTCTGCGGCTCCAGCATCACCTGCCGCGCTGGCCCAGATTCTTCGATTTGCCCTTGGTTGAGGAAAAACACCCGACTGGCGACTTCCTGGGCGAACTGCATTTCGTGGGTCACCACCACCATGGTCATGCCTTCCTCTGCCAACTGACGCATGACCAACAGCACTTCGCCGACCAGCTCCGGATCTAGAGCGCTGGTGGGTTCATCGAACAGCATGATTTGGGGCTGCATGCAGAGGGAGCGGGCGATCGCCACCCGCTGTTTTTGTCCGCCCGACAACTGATCGGGATAGGCCGTTGCCTTTTCCCCTAGCCCCACCTTATGCAAGTACAGCCGAGCCGTCTCTTCGCTTTCCCGCTTCGATTGGCCCAGGACTTTGCGGGGGGCTAGGGTCAGGTTTTCCAAGACCGACAAATGGGGGAACAAGTTGAACTGCTGAAATACCATCCCCACCCGCTGGTGGAGATAGCGCAGGGATTTTGCGGGCAGCTGAGGCGCGGAAAGGTCGATGCCATCGACGGTGAGCTGTCCGCCGTTAATTTTCTCTAGACGATTAAAACAGCGCAGCAAGGTGCTTTTGCCACAACCCGACGACCCGATCACCGCGATGACCTCACCGGGATAGATGGCCTCCGTGACGCCGCGCAGGACGCGGATTGTCCCAAACCGTTTTTCAAGCTGGTGAAAGGCGATCGCGGGCGCAGATGGGTTCATGGGAGATGGAGAACCGGCGAGAAAGGACGAAGGCTAAGTCAAAGACTCAGTCAAAGACTCAGTCAAAGGCTAAGTCAGACGAGGCGCAATCAAAAGGAATTTATCAAAACCTATCAATTTTCCCCATCCCGGTGAGTAACTCAGATTTGCAGGCTATCATAGCGTGACCTTTGCAAATGGCCTCAAAAAACACAAACTTTTTAAGGCTTTGTGCGTAAAATCTGAGACTTGCCTGCATAAGCCAATCTTGTAAGCCCACTGAGTAAGCCCACTGAAAAACCGATGATTAGAATCTCTCGTTCCCGTCTGCTGCGACAGTTTTCTTTAGGACTTTGTGGTGTAATTCTTGTAACTGCGATCGCCGCCTGTAGTGGAACGGGAGGAAATTCTACGGGCGCTGCTGGCGCTGGGGATAATGTTTTGACAGTGGGAAGCGATGCGGCCTATCCGCCCTTTGAAAGTCAGTCGGCATCGGGAGATTTTGAGGGATTTGATATTGATTTGTTTCGGGCCATTGGAGAAGCCAGCGGCTTAGAAATTGAGTTTCAAAATATGACGTTTGATGGTCTAATTCCCGCCCTGCAATCCAGTACGATTGATGCAGCGGTTAGCGCCATGACAATTACGCCGGAACGGGCAAAAACCGTTGATTTTTCTAGGCCCTACTTTAAGGCGGGATTGGCGATCGCCGTTCAAGATGCTGACGAGTCGGTCAAATCCTTAGCGGATCTCAAGGGCAAGAAAATCGCCGTTCAAATTGGCACAACTGGAGCCGATAAAGCCGCAGAAATTGAAGGGGCAAAGATCTCAACCTTTGAAACGGCTCCATTGGCCTTGCAGGAGTTGTCTAACAAAAACGTTGATGCGGTGATTAATGATTTACCCGTGACGCTTGATGCAATTAATACAGGCAATGTCAAAGGGCTCAAAGTTGTCGGTGAGTTATTGACTGAAGAGTACTACGGTATTGCTACCCCCAAAGGCTCCGCTAATTTAGAAAAAATCAACGCGGGACTCAACACCATTATTGAGAATGGTACGTATGCCACGATTTATCAAAAGTGGTTTGGAAAGGAGCCGGAGCCCTTGCCGGAGCAGGCGCTTTAGGCAAGCTCGGCAGACATGAAGATTGAGCACGCGTTATACATGAGGGGGAAGGGCGATCGCCATGGCGGATTCGATTCAGGTCATTCTTGAGGCATTGCCACGTCTCCTCCTAGGGGCCAAAGTCACCCTTCAGCTCACAGCCGCCTCCGTGACGCTGGGGATGATTTTGGGATCTTTGTTGGGGATTGCGCGGCTCTCTCGGGTTGCAGGGATTAGCTGGGCAGCGCGAATTTATATCGACTTCTTTCGCGGTACGCCCCTTCTGGTTCAGCTCTTTATGATCTATTTTGGGGTTCCGGCATTGGTCCAAAGTGCGGGGCTGAGTTTCTCCTTCAATCGTTGGACTGCAGCCATTTTGGCGCTGACCCTCAACAGCGCGGCCTATCTGGCCGAGATTGTCCGGGCGGGCATCCAATCCATTGAAGTGGGACAGCGGGAAGCTTCAGAAAGTCTCGGGTTGAGTCCGCCCCAAGCGATGCTCTATGTCATTTTTCCCCAGGCTTTGCGCCGGATGATTCCCCCCTTGGGTAATGAGTTTATTGCCATGCTCAAGGACACGAGCTTGGTCGCGGTGATTGGCTTTGAAGAACTGTTTCAGCAGGGGCGGCTGATTGTGGCCAAGAACTATCGTGCCTTTGAAATTTATGTGGCAGTGGCATTGGTTTATCTAACGCTCACGGTCCTGTCTTCTTTGCTCTTCAGTCAACTGGAACGCTGGATGAATCCTGCCACAAAATCCAATTCTGCACCGAGCCTGCCCGTCGCCACCGATCCCTAGCCCCCCCTAGCAGAGGATCCAATGATCTCTGTTCTCCCCATTGGTGACGTTTCGCGCGAGAATGGGAGCAATGGATATCCGGAACGACCGGTCTCTAGAGCCTCCTCAACGCTGACTTCGCCGTTTGCGCTAGGGTGTAGATCGAGCGTTATCCCCTCACCGGTGAGTCCACCTGTGTTTTTGTGATGCGTATTTTTTGATTCATCCACCATGCTTAATTTGGACACTAGTTTTGATCTCACCCAGGATGACTATGCCCGCTACTCGCGGCATCTGATCCTGCCGGAAGTCGGCGTTGAGGGACAAAAGCGCTTAAAAGCGGCGAGCGTTTTATGCATTGGCACGGGCGGCTTGGGTTCGCCACTGCTACTCTATTTGGCCGCCGCAGGCGTGGGTCGTCTGGGAATCGTGGATTTTGATGTGGTTGACCCTTCCAATCTCCAGCGTCAGGTGATCCACGGCACCTCCTGGGTCGGCAAACCCAAAATCGAGTCGGCCAAAAACCGCATTCAGGAAATCAATCCCTTTTGCCAGGTTGATCTCTACGAAACCGCCGTAACTTCAGAAAACGCCCTGGAGATTCTCGAACCCTACGACATCATCGTGGATGGCACCGACAATTTCCCGACGCGGTACTTGGTAAACGATGCCTGTGTGCTGCTTGGAAAACCCAACGTCTATGGCTCGATTTTCCGCTTTGAAGGCCAAGCGACGGTGTTCAATTCCCAAGGGGGTTGGAAACGCCCAGACGGCTGGCACGACCTGAGCAAGGCAGAAAAAGCCGAACTCCGCCACAGGAACAAAGACTGGTTCTACGACGAAACCCTGCCAGGACCCAACTACCGCGACCTCTATCCCGACCCGCCACCGCCGGGGATGGTACCTTCCTGTGCCGAGGGCGGCGTGCTGGGAATTTTGCCGGGAATTATTGGCGTGATCCAGGCAACGGAAACCATCAAGCTAATTCTAGGGAAAGGCCAAACCCTCAGCGGTCGGCTCATGCTCTACAACTCCTTAGACATGAAGTTCCGGGAGCTCAAGCTTCAGCCCAATCCCGATCGCCCCGTGATCGAAACCCTGATTGATTATCAAGAATTCTGTGGAATTCCCCAGGCTCAAGCTGCTGAAGAGGCAGCCAAAACCATGATCCCTGAAATGACTGTGACGGAGTTGAAGACACTACTGGATAGCGGTGCTGATGACTTTGTGCTGCTTGATGTGCGCAATCCCCATGAATATGAAATTGCTCAAATTCCAGGGTCGGTCTTGGTGCCCTTGCCAGATATTGAAAATGGTAATGGAGTTGCTCAGGTCAAGGAGGTGCTCCAGGGTAAACGGCTAGTGGCTCACTGCAAGATGGGCGGGCGATCGGCCAAGGCGCTGGCAATTCTAAAGGAAAACGGCATTGAAGGCACCAATGTTAAAGGTGGCATCACGGCCTGGAGCCAGGAAGTGGATTCTTCAGTCCCGACCTACTAAACTCACACTTGATCGAGCCTAGCGCTTAAACGGGTCCTCAACTGCTTACCCAAGGTTTGAACCAAGGGCTCGTCCAAAATGCCATTGTGAGTTCCAGCAATTTCCAAGACTTCGATTTCGCCTTGCACGATATCATCCCAGCCCAAGAGCGGCATCATCGCCTTTGTGTGTTTATCGATGCGTTCCGTGGCTTTGATCAAAACCATCGAGAGGTTTTCGGGCTGGGGATCATAGACGAGTTGCATTTGCCAGCGATCGCTCGCCATCAAATGATAGGCCTGCCACTGAGAAAGCGGTAATCCCAGTTTGAGGAAAAGTTTTGCACTTAGCGTTCGCACATATTCACGGGTACCGATATAGCGATCCCAAAGCTTTTCTTGGATATAACTCAAGCCTTGCTGCTTTAACTTTTCCCTGTGGCTCTGTGCCCGATTTTGCGTGGGCAAAATCCGATAACCTCGGCTTAAAAGACTATCCATAACAGCGAGAAATGCGACGTCATATCCTCGTTGTCGGAGTCGAGCAGCCACTTCATAGGCTAACATTCCCCCAAACGAAAACCCAGCTAAATAATAGGGACCAGCGGGATAAATCCTCAAGATCTCCTCAACATAACAATGAGCCAGGGCTTCAACACTGTTCGGCAAGCGCTGATTGCCAATCATCTGCTCGACACCGCCGTAGATGGGTTGTTCAGGCAATAAATAGGGCGTTAGGGATCGATAAATATGGGCCCCGGACAGTAAAAATAGCGGCGGCAGTTGTCGCACAGGATCGCCCGGTTGCATAAGGTTTAGATTGACAAAACTCTCGGACGTTCTTGTTGGCTCACAAATTAATAGGGCAATTTGCTCAATGGTTGCGGCATCAAAGAGGCTCGGTAAAGGAATTGATTTTTGGAATTCTCGACTGATGCGATCGCACAATATCGCCACCTGCAAGGAATGCCCACCGAGATCGAAAAAGCGATCGCAAACCCCAAAATCAGATCGGTGCAAAATGGCTTGCCAAATTTCAAACAGCCGCTGCTCTACTACGTTTCTGGGTGGAATCGCGGGGTCTTCAGGCAGTAAAAGCGCAACATCGGACGCAGGCAGCGCCTGACGATCAATTTTGCCATTGGGATTGAGGGGTAGACAATCCAATTGTACAAAAATAGCCGGTATCATTTCCAGCGGAAGCTGCTGACGCAAAAACTCCCGCAGTTTGCTACCGCTAATCGGATGATTGATGGCATCGCGACAAATCAGATAGGCTACGAGCTGACGATCTCCGGCCCTATCCTCAGATGCTGTAACAACGGCCTGCCGAATGCTAGGATAGCGGTTGAGAACGGCTTCAATTTCACCCAGTTCAATGCGAATACCACGAATTTTAACCTGATAGTCTACTCGACCGATAAACTCCAGATTGCCATCAGCCCAGCGGCGGGCGCGATCGCCCGTTTTATAAAACCGCTGACCCTCCAGCGTGATAAATTTCTCCTGGGTGAGCTCGGGATTTTGGTCATACCCCCGTGCGACTCCCGCGCCACCAATGTAAATCTCTCCGATTTCTCCCACTTCTGCTGGCTGTTGGGCTTCGTCATATAAACCCAGGGTCACGCGATCGAAGGGCTGGCCCACCCAACGTTTTTCAAAGGGGCGATCGCGAGGAACGGCGTAGGTCAATGCTAGCGCTGAGACTTCGCTACAGCCATAGAGCACGCGAATTTGAGCACCCCGAAACACCAGTTTCATTTCTTCGACCAAATCTGCAGGAATTAAGTCTCCTCCCAGAAACACCTGACGAATTCCTAAAAACAGGTTGGGGTCAATGGAATTCGCTTGAATCCAGTTGAGGATTTGGCGCATCAGGCTGGGGACTGTGTGCAGGAGCGTCACCATTTTCAGTCGCTCGACCAAATTGGGAATATCCAGAACTTGCTCACGGCTAAAAAGCACCGCTGTGCCACCGCTCAGCAGGGGACTCAGCAATTCAAAAAACGAAATGCTAAAGGAAAATCTGGCTAAACAGGGAAAAACGTCTTGGGCATTAAATTGAAATTTAGCTTGGGTCGTGAGTAGGTAATTGAGTAAATTTTGATGTTCAACAATGACACCTTTGGGGCGACCTGTCGTCCCAGACGTATAGATTAAGTAGGCTGCTTGCTTGGGCTCAATAGAAATGTTCAAATTATGGATGTCAAAGTGAGCCCAAAGAGGGTCATCTCGGTCTAAGCAAAGCGTCAGCCCTTGATAAATAGGTAAGGTTTGAAGAACAGTTTCCTGAGTTAACAAAACTGAGAGTTGAGACTGACTCAGCAAATCGTTAATTCGATGGGGAGGATAGCTCGGGTCAATCGGAACATACGTTCCCCCGGATTTCAAAATTGCCAGTAGACCCATCATCAGTTCCAAACGGGGATGAACGCATAAGCCCACTCTGACTTCGGATTTCACGCCCGATTGCCGCAAGAACCGTGCCAATTGATTGGCTTGGGCATTGAGCGCTTCATAGGTCAGGGACTGATCATCCCATCGGACTGCGATCGCGTCTGGTGATCGTGTAACCTGTCCTTCAAAATACTTGAGAACGGATAGAGCCGATGTAGGCTGAGTTGCTGAGTGAATGCTTTGGGGTTGCTGGGATGAGAGTTCCCATTGAGTTGTCAATGTTCTCTGATCAAGTATTTCTTGTTCTAAGACTTCTCTCTCAAACATAATTACAATTCTCCTGACTCATCAATTACACCTGACTCAATACTCAAATCAATAGTCTTAGGGCATAGGTCCGGCATAGCGTTTAGGGTGCGGTCTGAACTGCATTAAGGGAGTTGCTATGCAGTGCAATGGGAACCGCTGTTTTTAGAGAAGTCGGCAAAATTTTAGAGGGCGTACGTTTGTCCTGCTCATCCGCCACGGCTTGAAATAGGGCTTTAAAGTTACCTTCGCCATAACTTTGGGCACCATGACGCTGAATCACCTCTAGAAAAAAGGTCGGACGATCCTGTACAACCGTAGTAAAGGCTTGTAAAAGATATCCCTGCTCATTGCGATCGGCCAGAATTTTGAACTGCTTTAATTGTTCTAAATCCTCATTTAAAAGACCCACGCGATCGCCCAAAGTATCGTAGTAAGAATCGGGAATTTGCAGAAACTCAACCCCCCGCTCCTGCATAACCCGAATCGTCTGGACAACGTCCTGGGAATGCAACGCGAGATGCTGGACACCAGGGCCACGATGGAATTTGAGAAACTCATTGAGCTGAGACTTTTGGAGGGCCGAAACGGGTTCAACCAACGTGAGCTTAAACGTACCGGTTCGATTTTGTAAAGCCTTGGAATTCAAACCGCCGGACTCTGCATGGAGGGTAATTTGATAAAACTCTTCAAGACCCAGAATTTGCTGATAAAAATGCACCCACTGCGGTAGGGTTCCCGCCTCTAAACAGATGGCAAGATGGTCAATGTAATTGATGCCAAGGGGCCGTTGCGATCGCCGATGCTTAATGGTTTTATATCCCGGAAACCACAGCGCTTTATCCGGACTAGACCGTTGAATAAAGCTATGAACCGTATCGCCATAGGCCGCGATCGCCGCCTTGATTAACCACTGCCCTGATTCGTCCTCATAGCGGACAGGCTCAAGCACAGGCTGAGCACCAGCTTCAACAGCATTTTGGAAGGCAATCACTGCATCATTGACTCGAAAGCCAATTTCTTTGACGCTGTCGCCATGGGTGGCAGTGTGATAGGCAACCGGACTATCCGCCTGGGAAGCCCCAGTCAGCAGCAGATTGACCTCACCCTGTTGGACCCAAAAGGACAGGCGATCGCTGATTCCTGTTTCGACTCCGGCGGTTGCCAGGAGCTGAAATCCGAGCGCAGAACAATAGAAGTGAGAAGCCTGAAAGGCACTACCCACATAGAATTCCACATATTCAATTGTCTCAATTTCAAAGGGCAACCGCGAGACAGATACCTGTCCCTTCTGAGAAGATGGATCCATTGGAGATGTGCAAGATATTGAAAGATCTCAAATGCTCATCCGTTTGCCAAGTCAGGGATATTCACAAATATGTCAGATCAAATTGCCGAGCTAGGGATATTCATAAACAGGGTTTTCAGCAAAACGCTTTTAACAACACTTCTGCTGTTATGCGGACCTCGTTGGTGATAAAATCTACGCTATCCTCCGGAGACTTTTAAAGGAGTTTACACAAACTTCATGAATTAAGCTTGGATTATAAAGGAGAGAGAATTTTCCGTACTTCATCCTCAAAACAAGATGTATCCGTATTCACGAAAATCAGACTTCTGCGGTCTGCGATACAAAACGGGAATATCTAATCATCAATAGTTTTGGCCTAAACCATAGCCTTAAGATACAAAATCAGATAGCTGAAGACCAACAAAGCCTTCCCCTATTTCATCAAGCAATAATCTATTTCATCAATCAACAATTTGCGTTAGCAGCAACGACAAAGCCCCCTATTGAACTTTTTTTGCTCAGTTTTAGGGGGCTTTGGAGCATACTTTGGAGCATACATTGGGCCAATGGGCACCTATACCTTGGAGCGATCGGTCAGAATCTCATACCCATCATCCGTCACTAACACCGTATGTTCCCACTGGGCCGAGAGGGCGCGATCGAGCGTCACCACCGTCCACTTATCCCGCAGGGTTTTGGTGTGTTTGGAGCCTGCATTGAGAATCGGCTCGATCGCCAACGTCATCCCCGCCCGCAGCTTCACATTGGGCATATCCCGCGTCCGGTAGTTAAACACCGAGGGTTCCTCATGGAGATTGCGACCTACCCCGTGCCCCGTGTAATCTTCCACAACGCTGAAACCATGGGCTTTGACGTGGTCTTCCACGGCTCCAGCAATATCGAGTAAATAATTGCCCGCCTTGACCTGCTCAATGCCTTTAAACAGGGATTCCTCAGCCACCCGAATTAAATCTGCCGCTTCTGGGGTGACCTCACCGACTGCGATCGTAATGCAGGAATCTCCATGGAAGCCTTGGTAATAAGCACCGGTATCGACCTTGAGCACATCCCCGGCTCGGATCACCTTGCGCTTGTTGGGAATTCCATGGACCACTTCATCGTTAATACTGGAGCAAATCGAGCAGGGGAAGCCTTGGTAACCTTTGAAGCTGGGGGTGGCACCCATGCCGCGAATGCGCTTCTCGGCATAGGCGTCCAGATCCGCCGTGGTCATGCCCGGTTCCACCATTAAGGAAATTTCCTTCAACACCGTCGCCACGATTTTCGATGCTTCTCGCATGATCTCGATTTCGCGCTTGGATTTAATTTCCACACCGCGCCGTTGGCGCTGCGCTTGTTGCCCTTTGTTGGGCTGAGCTAAAAGACTACCGAAAATATTCATGGCGATCGCGCAGGGCAAGAAAGATGAGGAGCAAGTTAACAATCCGTATCCTAGGCTAACAGAATCTTGAAGCCCCTGGGTTTAGCTCCCTTGGATCGTCAGGGTTCCCACCATACCCGCTTCCGTATGGCCCGGAACCACACAGCGCAGCCCATAGCTCCCAGACCGCACTGGCACAAAGACCCAATCGGCATAGGCCCCTGCTCGCACCTCGATTTCATGAATTGCGCCTTTAACCTCGACGCCTCCCGTATCCACCTTTTGACTCCAGATTCCATCCGCAAAATCCTTGGCCGTGAAGTAATGCTTGCTAGGACTCGAATTCACCAGATGCAGCTGATACCGTTTGCCCGCTTCAAAGGTCAGGGTGTCGGGGAAAAAGCGGAGGGCTCCTGCTTCATTCCCAAGCTTCATTTCTACGGGGATGAGGGGTTGCTTGGCTAGGTTTTGAGGAGCCGCAAAGGCCTCGGCCCTCGCCCCTAAACCCTCTCCAGCGAGGAATCCCAGCCATAGAAGACAAATCATCGCCATCAGCAAACGGAGCAGACGGTGCAACCAGGGGTTCATCTTAGATACCTCTTAAATACCTTGATTTGCAATAAAAGCTAGACGCCAGGCAGAAAGGTCGATATGATGGAAAATCGTGAGTTTTTGGCACGGAGTCATGAACGCCCAGGCAATTCTTCGCTCCATTGAATCGGAGCACATCAAGTCAGACCTCCCCGACATCTATGTCGGCGATACCGTGCGCGTGGGCGTCCGGATTCGCGAGGGAGAAAAGGAACGAGTCCAGCCCTACGAAGGTATTGTCATTGCCATGCGCAATGGCGGTATCAGCGAAACGATTACAGTCCGCAAGATTTTCCAAGGCATTGGCGTAGAGCGCGTGTTTCTACTCCATTCTCCCTTAATTGAGAGCATCAAAATCATTCGTCGCGGTAAAGTGCGTCGGGCGAAATTGTATTATCTACGCGATCGCGTGGGTAAAGCCACCCGCGTCAAGCAGCGTTTCGATCGCAGCCTCTAGGTTTATGCCTATGGGCGATCGCGATCGCGACGAAAGGGTGCCTTGCTCTGGCACCATTCCGTGTCATAATGGCGAAGAGCGAATTTTGACCAGAATTCTGTTGCTCCATTAGCCTCCACCCCTAATGCGGCTCGAAACAGGTTATCCTGAGATTGAATTCGATCTTCTCCCTTGCGTCCTTAGTTCAGTTGGTAGAACGTCGGTCTCCAAAACCGGATGTCGGGGGTTCAAGTCCTCCAGGGCGCGTTGTGACAGGGGCAAAGGCAACTCAAAACAGTTGACACAAAAAGTTGAAACAACGTGTTGACAAATGAGTTTCTCCTCTGCACAATGGTAAAGCTGGTAAATGCAAAGGCCAGCGACCACATGCCGAAAGGTAGTGCCGAAAGGCAGTCTGGGACTGTAGTTCAACCGGTTAGAGCACCGCCCTGTCACGGCGGAAGTTGCGGGTTCGAATCCCGTCAGTCCCGTTAATCAGACCGATAGAAACCCGATAAATCTAAAGGGCGAAACGAGTTAATCCGTTTCGCTTTTTACTGTGTAGGATGAATCCCTGGTCCCTGTATGGGTCCCTTATTCTCCATTCGTTACTCCCTTATCCTTTACACCCTTTCACCATGTCTGTCCGCGTTCGCATCGCCCCCAGCCCCACCGGCAACCTACACATCGGCACCGCTCGTACTGCGGTCTTCAACTGGCTGTTCGCGCGGAACCAGGGAGGCACGTTTATTCTGCGCATCGAAGATACAGACCAGGAGCGATCGCGCCCGGAATACACGGAAAATATCATGACCGGCCTCCAATGGCTGGGGCTGGACTGGGATGAGGGTCCGTTCTACCAAACCCAGCGCCTAGACCTCTATGGTGAGGCGATTAAAATTCTGCTGGATAAAGGCTTGGCTTACCCCTGCTATTGCAGCGAGCAGGAGCTAGAGGCTATGCGCGAAGGTCAAAAGGCCCGCAAGGAAGCGCCTCGCTATGACAATCGTCACCGGAATTTGACCCCAGAGCAACAGGCCGCGTTTGAAGCGGAAGGTCGGGAGCCAGTGATTCGGTTCAAAATCGAGGACGATCGCGTCATTCAGTGGGACGACATGGTTCGGGGCACCGTTACCTGGAAGGGCAGCGACCTAGGGGGCGATATGGTGATTGCCCGTCGGGCTCCCGCTGGCACCATTGGCCAACCGCTCTACAACTTTGTCGTGGTCGTGGATGATGCGGATATGGCGATTACCCATGTAATTCGTGGCGAGGACCACATTGCCAACACCGGCAAGCAAATTTTGCTCTACGAAGCCCTGGGCAAGCCTGTGCCCCAGTTCGCCCACACGCCGCTGATCCTGAATTCAGAAGGCCGCAAGCTGTCCAAGCGCGATGGTGTCACCTCCGTCGCCGACTTCCAGGCTATGGGCTATAGCGCCGAGGCCCTGGCCAACTACATGGGGCTGCTGGGCTGGTCGCCGCCGGAACCCATGACTGAGCGGTTTACCCTAGCAGAAGCCGCCCAAGCCTTTAGCTTCGATCGCGTCAATAAGGCCGGAGCCAAGTTCGACTGGGATAAGCTCAACTGGCTCAACAGCCAAGTCCTCCACGCCATTCCGCCGGAAACGCTGGTGGATCAGCTTTTGCCCCTGTGGCAGGCAGCGGGGTATGCGTTCGATGGAGAGGGCGATCGCCCCTGGCTCACGGAACTGGCTACTCTGATCGGTCCCAGCCTAGTCAAGCTCAACGACGCCGTCGAACAGGTCAGTCTGATCGCCACTGAAACCGTCGAGATTCAACCCGATGCAGCAGCATTGCTCCAGCAGGACACCGGCGCTGGAATCGTCCAGGGCTTTCTTGCAGGGCTGGCTGACGCCGCTGCATTCACACCGGATACGGCCAAAGCCCTGATTGACCAAGTGACCAAAGCCCAAGGGGTCAAAAAAGGCGTGACCATGCGGACGCTACGGGCGGCGCTCACCGGGGCACTCCAAGGGCCAGACCTGATGCAGGCTTGGATGCTGCTCAATCAGAAAGGCTGGGACAAAACCCGCCTAGAGAAGGCGCTTACCGCTGCCCAAGGTTAGGATATCCAGGAATTCTCAAAGGAGTGAGGTCAAAACCATGAGGCGGCATCGGATTCAAACCTGGGTGGGACAGATCGGCTTGGCCCTTGGCTCCTGGGGCGTTGCATTCGGGCTGGCGATCGCCCCCAACCCGGCCCCAGGACTAGCCCAAATCGCCACGGCTCCCCCCATGTTCACGGACCTGAGCCTCAGTCCTCGGTTTATTCCCGATCCGACCCGATTGCGCGGTCTCAGCGGGGGCGAGGTGTATACGGAGGCGATCGCCGGTCGCCTCCAAACGGAAACTGGCTCCTGCGTCGGCTTCGTCAACGAAAAGCCCGACCACGAACTCGTCCTCACCGACTTTTTCAACTACCTCAATGTCCAGGTGCTCAGCCCCGGCGATACCGTCCTGCTGGTGCGAGGAGCTGGAGGAACCTGGTGTAGTGACGAGCGCACCGAGGCTGGTCCCGGCATTGCGGGCCAATGGCTCCCCGGTCGTTACCAGATCTGGGTGGGCTCCATCGAAAACGGTCAGTATGTCCCCTATCAGCTTCAGTTCAGCGAAACCCGTTAGGGGGGTCTATAATCGAGCGAAAATCTTGCAAACTATCCGGAAGACCGCCTATAGTCTCCGCAAGATGGGCCAAGGTCGTAATGAATTGAACATAAATCGAACAGTACCCTGAGCCTTTGCGTCGATCTCGCTTACCGTTTACCTCCCCCTCGTTTCCCCTATGCGATCGCCAGCTTTGGGCACCACCACCCTCACCATGCCCGCCGCTTCTGCGAATCCCTGCTCTCGCTTGGGGGATTACTTGAGGACGGCCTGGGAAAACCGAGGAGAATTGGCCTTGACCCTAGACTGTGCTCCTCGCGGCGAGGATTTGGTGGTGCTGGTGGAACACCCACTAACGGTACAACCCCATGTGGTGAATACCTTTGCGGCGATTCAGCAGATTTTGGAGACCGCCCCGCTAGAGCTCTGGCAAGACTGGCTCGGCAGCGTTTTGCCTGTAGCGTCTCTGACGGTGCATTATTTCATGCGGGTTTTGCAGCAGCCCCAGTATTACGCGGACCAGCGGGAAACGCTTGCGCTTCCTGCGGTAGCCCCTGAATCCTTAAACCCATCAACCCCCTTAAAACTAAGCACCACCAGCTCGGCGTTGGCCAAGATCGAGCCATCCCTGGAGGTGGATGAAGAGGAGGAAGTCCTCCTGGACCCTGAAATTGCCGCTGCCTTTATGCCTGAGGTCGTGTGGCAACCGGGACCGCCGCCGCCCCATCCCTTGGATGCAGAGCTAGCCCTAGAAGATGCTGATTTTGCCTTTGGCCCGAGCCAAGAACTGGAGGCAGCTTATCTGGAGGAAGACGAAGAAGATCCAGAGGATTTGCCGGAGCGGGACCCCCTGGTGATTCCTCGCTCGGTTTGGGTCGCGGGATTGGGTCTTTGTCTCCTGGCCTTTGTGGGGAGTTTTTACATTACCTCGCGGCCCTGCTGGTTGCGAAACTGTACGCCGCTGACGCTGGCTGTCCAGACTGGACAAGAGGCCAACAGCAAAATTCAGGTGGCCAGCACCTGGCAGGATCTTGAACAGGCTAAAGGGGAATTGGACCTGGCCCTCAAACACCTGCGGGAGGTGCCAGGCTGGTCCTCCTATGGGGAACAGGCCCAGGGACTGCGGACGGGGTATCGCAAGCTATTGCAGTCGCTAACGCCGGTTCAAGACGCCCTCAAGCAAGCAGAAACCGCCCAGCAAAAAAGTCAGGGGAATCCGCTTGCGGAAAAACAATGGCGGGAGGTCTTGGCCCATTGGGAAGCGGCGATCGCCCAGCTCAAAGGCGTGTCTCCCCAAAGCCCGCTCTATGCCCTGGCTCAGGATAAGTTGGCCCAGTACGAAGCCCAACGCATTACGGTGCAAACTCGGCTGGAGAATGAAGCCAGTGGCCAGCAGCTCCTGGACGAAGCCCGCAAGTTTGCCAGCGCTGCGCCGACGCTCAAGGATGATCTGAGCCAGCTAGAATTTTTGCGCCAAACCCAGAGCGCTCTGCAAGATGCCATGTTTACGCTGCGGAAAATACCTAAGGGAACAACGGCCTATCAGGAAGCGGTGCGGTTGCTATCGCGCTACGAGGCGGAGCTGTCGATGAATGCAGGGCAGCAGTCGAAGGAAGAATTTATCGTCAATCGCTATCAGGAAGCGCTCTCCCGCGCGGAGTCTGCCAAGGTGGCTGAATCCCAGGACCGCTGGGCCGACGCAACCGAGGCTTGGCAGCAGGCGCTAGCCAGTCTGCAACAGATTCCCTCGGCTTCGGCCTACTTTGCCCAAGCCCAGGAGCTCATTTCCAAATACGACTATGCCCTCAGCCAAGCCGAGCAAAAAGCCAATCAGGCAGCGGCATTGGATGATGTCAAGCGCAAAGTCGATAGCATTTGTGCGGGCACGCCCCAGGTCTGTACCTACGACATTTCTCCGCAATTGATTTCGGTGCAGCTCACGCTGGAGTACGAGCGAGCGGTGTTGACCGCTGGCACCCTTGGGGATGACCAAAGTCGATTAGGAGCGCTCAACCACGTTAAGGCGCTGGAAAACTCCCTCGAACAGGCCAGCAACGCCGCCCAAATTCCCCTGGAACTTTATGACCCTGATGGGGTTTTGGTGGGGGTGCATCAGCCTCGGAGTGATGGCTCGATCTGATGGGCGGATCAACCAGGGGTCGCTCGACGGACTGGGGACCTCTCCAGGCACGGCTGCACCAGCGGCTGCGTAGGACGACATCTGCTGCCATCGGCTCCCCGGCCCTACTTTCTCCGGGTCAGGCGCTTCTGGTTGCGGTCTCCGGCGGTCAAGATTCCCTTTGCTTGGCCCGGTTGCTCCTGGATCTTCAGCCCCACTGGCGTTGGCGATTGGCGATCGCCCACTGCAACCACCGCTGGCGCACCGACGCCGACGCCAACGCGGCCCATGTGGCCCATCTCGCCGAAGTTTGGCAACTCCCCTATTTTGAAAGAATTGCCGTAGACCCCCCTGGCAGTGAAGCCGCCGCTCGAACTTGGCGGTATCAAGTGTTGGGTGAATTAGCCCAGTCCGAAGGTTTTGAGGCTGTGGTGACCGGACATACGGCGAGCGATCGCGCTGAGACCCTTCTCCATAACCTCATCCGGGGCAGTGGGGCCGATGGCCTGGGGTCGCTTCCCTGGCAGCGGCCCTTGGCACCGGGAATTCGCCTGGTACGACCGCTCCTGGACCTGACTCGCCAGGAGACTGCGGCCTTTTGTCAGGCGGCCAACCTGCCCGTCTGGGAAGATTCCACCAACCAGGCCTTGCAATACCGCCGCAATCGTTTGCGCCTAGCGGTGTTGCCCTATTTGCGAAAGCACTTTAATCCTCGGGTCGACGAGCACCTAGCCCAAACCGCTGAGCTCCTCCAGGCAGATGTCGCCTATTTAGAACAGCAGGCCACGCAGCTGCGACAGGAAACCGAGACCGAGCAAGGGCTTAACCGCCGCCTTCTAGCCCAGGCTCCTTTAGCGCTCCAGCGGCGGGTGGTGCGGCAGGTGTTGGGGCAGCATTTGGGGCGATCGCCCAACTATGCCCAAATCGAAAAGGTCGTGGCGTTGCTTACGGCTCCCAACCACAGTCAAACCGACCCGTTTCCAGGGGGAGCGATCGCCGTTGTCCAGGGAGATTGGGTGGTTTTCCAATCGAAACGATAACCCCCAGGATGGACGTTAGGCCATTTCTTGGACGAAGGGAAAGGCGATCGCCTGGGCTTGACGACGCTGGCGCAAGCGCTCAACTAGGGGCCGTTGCCAAGGCTGGGGGAGCAGGCTCAATCCTAAACCGGCGATCGCCTTCCACCAGCAATCCTGTCGCCCCTGCCAAATCAGTTGACGACCGAGGGGGCGATCGCCCTGTTCGACCAATCTAAACCCCAGGCTGAGCCAAGTCTGGGCCAGTCGCGCCCGCCGCAGTTGCTCCAGGGAGCGCTGGGGAAAGCGAAAACTGTCCAGATAGGTGGCCTTATCCTTGAGATATTGCAACCGGCGTTGTAGTCCTGTTTGAGATTTATGAAACCGATATTCCATCAGTCTGGCGCTGAGGAAATAGGCCCGCTTATGGGCCAGGGCTAACCGGACTAACAGCTCGTTATCGCCACAGTGCCGCAGATCTGCCCGCAGATAGTCCGCTTCGACCAAAACCTGACGCCGAAACAGGGAGGCACCCAGTTGCAAACTCTGATAGACAAATGTTTCCGTCAGCACATCCCCTAATGGACCATCGTTGAGGCGGGTGCGGCCCCAACGTTCAGCATTCTCCTCGGTCACTGCCAAGTCCCGGCGACCCGCTGCATCAATCACCCAATGTCCGGTCGAAACCCAGTCGATTTCGGGATGGGCTTCCAGAATCGTCACGGTGCGTTCGAGGCAATCGGGAACCAGGCGATCGTCATCATGAAGCTGCATAAAATACTCGCCCTGGGCCATCGCAAATCCGGCTCGCAGGGTGGGGCTAGGACCCAGCGTCGTCTGCTGGCGCAGGATACGGATGCGAGGGTCCGTCTGGGTTGCCAGAAATTCAGCCGTGCCATCGTCAGAGCCGTCATCGCAGATAATCAGTTCAAAATCGGCCAATGTTTGATTGAGAACGCTGGCGATCGCCTGGCTCAAATAGGGTTTGCGATTAAAGGTTGGAATACAAATACTTACTTTAGGACGAGCCTGGGCCATGGTTTTGGAGTGCCTTACAAGAGCAATCGGATTGTTTGACTCAGATTGCCCTAGGGAAATCCCTAGGTGAAGGACCCAGGCCACTGCTGCTCAAGAGTTTAAGCAAGGCTGCGATACCGCCAAAAGGTCATAAAGGCTCGGGAATTGGGCGATCGCGGCTTGTTTTAGAACAGACCCACCCCATGGCGATAAATGACGGGTAATTCTGTCCCCGTAGCTTCTTCCAGCAGATGAATACTCAAGGGTTGAATTTTGTAGGCCGAGCGAATTTGCCCTCGGTAGTCGGGCAAGGCACCACAGTCCCGTGGATTATCACAGCGGGTCCGCACGGGAAACAGGACGGCAAAGAGTAAAAAGGCGATCGCGGTATAGCGAGACAGAAACATCTCAGAAATCCTCGCGGGAAGTATATGCAGCCTAGCAACCCTTGGCTCCAGACGCCAAGTCGGTCTTAGCATTGTTCTTCGCTATAGCTGTCTAGAATTAGCTAGGATTGGCGCTTGTTAACGCTTCAGTGACCCATGCAGTCACCGATAAGTTACCGATAAGTCACATAGAGCCCTGATGGATTTCTCATTTTTTTGCTTTTCTTGCAAATTATTGCTGAATTTGGGCATTATCGAAAATGCCTTGGAAAAGCTGATACACATTGCCATCACACGATTGCCATCACACAGATGTCTATGACACAGGGAGATCAACACATGGGGACAGGGACAACTCATCGGCCATATCCGAGTTTTTCCGTTGTCTTAGAAACTGAAAATTTAGCCCAGGCGGATTTGGCGGGGCTGAGCCAGTCACTGGCCTGTTTGACAGCGCAGGAGCCCTCGCCCCAACAGGCCCAGGAAGTTTTGCTCATTGACAGTGGTGATACGCCTGCTGAATTGCTAGAGCAACTTTGTCGGCATTATCCCTGGCTTCAAGTCTTACCGGTGCCAACTGGTGTGAATTATTACCAGGCAAAAATGCTTGGAGCGGAGGCTGCCACGGGAGATATCGTGGTCTATTACGACTCGGATTGCCTCTATGAGCCCCATTGGCTTGGAACGATGTTGGAGAGCTTTGGGCAAGATCCAGAGGTTCAGGTTGTGGCTGGGGAAACGCGCACGCGGGGAATGGGGCTCTATGGGACGGCGATGGCGATCGCCTATATTTTCCCTCAATATTCAGGTCAGACCACGCTCCAGTCCAGCGATCAGTATTTCCTCAACAATGTGGCCTTTCGTCGGGAGTTTCTGCTGGCCCACCCCATTCCTACGGATCTGCCGCTGTATCGGGGCAATTGTGTTGTCCATGCACGACAGCTCATCACCCAGGGCTATCCGATTTGGCGACAGCCCCAGGCCCGCGCCACCCATGCCCCCCCGAATGGGTTGACTCACTTTTTCTGGCGATTTCTGTTGATTGGCTACGACTATTATTGGCAAAAGCGTTTGCTGGATCGGTTGGTGCGTCCACTGCGGACCGAGGCTTCAACCGGACCTGCAAGGGCTTCTGTTCAAAACCAGGAATCGGCGAGTCCCACGGAAGGTTGGGCGGAGAAGTGGGGGATTTTTCGCGATCGCCTCCAAAAGCTGATCGCCACCGACTGGCGACATGCCATTTTCCTGCCGCTTTCGATCCCGGTGATCCTGGTGTCGGCACTGCTGATTTCCTTTGGCTATTGGATCACGGCTCGGCGACCCAGTTATTTAGTGGATTTGTATGAGAAGTGGGCGATCGAGACTTGAGGGAAAATTGATAAAAGCAAGCACTGCTCCCGCGCGAGGTCTGCGGCTTGGTAGCCAATGCCGAGATTGCCTGCATGCAGGAGGGTATCGAAGCCTCGAAGAATCATGAGTTGCTGATACTTCAAGACTTCAGTAAGGCAAGGCTGGCTGCAACCTCTTTCGCTTTCTCTTCAATCACGGCGATCAGCTCTTCTGGAGTACGGGTGTCTTCCTCGACTTTTTTGTTGGGGTTGACAGCTTTGAGATCGTAGTTTTTGGCTTCGATTGCGTCGCGGGTGACGGTCCAGGCGCGATCGCTATCAGCGCGGGTGGGCAGGAGTTTGAAGAAGTCGGCGAAATGGTCGAGGGTGAGGGGACTTTTTTTGGCGACTTTGAGATCGGAGAGGTCGTAATACCAAATGCGCTCGGTGGATTTGCCTTTGGTGAAGAAAACGAGGTTAGTTTTTACGCCAGCACCGGCGCTGGTGAAGACGCCACCGGGGAGGCTGACGATGCACCACACATCGGCTTCGTCGAGGAGCTTGCGTTTGGTTTGGACAAAGGCTTTTTCATTGGGTGGCGTTGGGGGTGGCTCTCCAAATGACTTTGACTTTGCGGACGATGCCCCATTCTCCTTCGTCTTTGCGTTCTGCTTCGGCGCTGGTTACTTGGACGAGGTGGGTGACGAGGGTGTGTTCGCTAGCGGGAGGGTTTTGGACGAGGAGAATTAGGTCGCCTTGGTTTGCTTTGGCTGCATTGGTTTCGCTGCCTTTTGTATTTGACCAGTTGAGTTCGACTTCTTTGCCGGTTTGCCAGGTGTCTTGTTCGTAGGCCCAGCAATTAGGGTCGTCAATATTTTTGATGAATTTGAGTTTGTTGAGTGTCAGGAGGGGCATGGTTTTTATTGTTGTATTTGGATACTAGATCAAAGTTCGCCGTTGAAGGCTTGCCGGAGCAGGGCGGCGGGGAGTTGGTTGATGGTGTCGAGTTGGGATTGGAGGAATTGTTGCAAGCCTTGTAGAAATTTCATTTTACTTCCCAATAATTCAACTATTTCTCTCTGCCTGCTTACAGGCGGAAGCAACACCATAATTGATGATAAATTGGCTTGATTGATCTTGTATATCCCAGCGGCAGTTCTTGACTTAGATTCGATATCACAACGAATTAGTGGTGAATCCCATATACACTGCAAGTAACTCGGTATTATTATTTCTGGGTTAACCACAACCTCAATCAGAAGATCAGGATATAAGATCGCCCCAAGCCAACGGCTCATTCTACGCCATCCCTAAGCCGCAAACTGACCCACCTCCATCTCGCCTGCATCCGCCAGCCGCTTCACCAAGTTGACCGCAATGAAGGTTTTCCCCGCCCCCGTCGCCAGCGTCAGCAAAACCCGCGCCGCTTCGCCTTGGGTGTGGCACCGACCAATTTTCTCAAACGCCGCTCGAATCGCCGCATCTTGGTAATAGCGCCGCTGAGATTCTCCCCCGGCATAGGGCGTTAGCAGCGGCTTTGCTGCATCGGACTCCAGGCTAAAGCCGATGTGAGCTTCGTAGCGCGATCGCAGCTCTGCTGGCGATGGAAAATCAGTTAGAGACTTGGCTGGGCTCGTCAGCCCCGTGGTGCGGTCAAACGCCACAAACAAATGACCGTTGGTGCTGAAAATACAGTCTTTCCCTGACTTCTTTGAATGGGGGCTTGAACAATCCTCTGAGCTTCCACTCCCTCGACAGTCTCATAAATCACAACAGGCTGAGCCTAAGCTGCTCCTCGTTTTCCCGGCTTAAGTTACTACCCAAATTATTTTCAGAATCAATTACCCGAAATTCAGGCTCCTGCGACACAGCAAGGGTTGTCAATCGAGAAGTCATTCAGCACCAATTAACTGGAGTTTAGACAAATCAAAAGAGCGATCGCGGTGACCCGAAATCGCTCAATGAGGGATTCTGAGAAAGAACCAGCCACCTCAGAACCCCATGAGAATGTTTTCCAACTTGAGCAAATTTCGCAAGCAAGCCTACGAACTGCTAAGCAATGGTCGCGATAGTCTGTACAACCTGATGGATGCGGTACTGGCCAGCGGGAGCCTATCTAGCTTCGTGGAATAGTAGTAATAACTATTTCCTAGCTGCCATAGGCCTCCATCGGCAAACAGGAACAGACCAGATTGCGATCGCCAAAGGCATTATCAATCCGACTCACCACCGGCCAAAACTTATGCTCCCGCGTCCAAGGCGCAGGATAGGCCGCCTGCTCCCGCCCGTAGGGACGATCCCAAGCATCGGACAGCAAAATTTCCGCCGTATGGGGCGCATGCTTCAGCGGGTTATCGGCTGGATCCATCTGACCCAACTCGATCGCCTCAATTTCCCGTCGAATCGCAATCATCGCCTCGCAGAACCGATCCAGTTCCTCCTTCGATTCACTTTCCGTCGGCTCCACCATCACCGTTCCCGCCACGGGCCAGGACACCGTCGGTGCATGGAACCCAAAATCCATCAGCCGCTTGGCAATGTCTTCCACTTCAATCCCAGCAGACCGCTTCACCGGGCGTAGGTCAAGGATACATTCGTGGGCCACCCAACCGCCCTTACCCCGATAGAGCACCGGATAGAACGGCTCTAGGCGACGGGCAATATAGTTGGCATTGAGAATCGCCACCTGGGTGGCCTGGGTTAAGCCTTCGCCGCCCATCATTTTGATGTACATCCAAGAGATCGGCAGAATGCTGGCACTGCCCCAAGGCGCAGCGGAAACGGCACCGATGCGATCTTCTCCTTCGAGGGAGACGACGGAATGACCCGGTAGAAAGGGCTTGAGATGCTTGGCGACCCCAATCGGGCCAACACCGGGACCGCCGCCCCCGTGGGGAATACAGAAGGTTTTATGCAAGTTGAGGTGACAGACATCCGCCCCAAAATCACCGGGACGGCAGATTCCCACCTGGGCATTCATATTGGCTCCGTCCATGTAGACCTGGCCACCATTTTCGTGGACGATCGCGCAAATCTCCCGAATTTCCGCCTCAAACACCCCATGGGTCGAGGGATAGGTCACCATGAGCGCCGCCAGATGAGTTGCATGCTCTACTGCCTTAGCCTTCAGATCCGCCACGTCGATATTGCCCTGGTCATCGCAAGCGACGGGAACCACTTTCATACCTGCCATGACGGCGCTGGCAGGGTTGGTGCCGTGGGCGGAGGTGGGGATGAGACAGAGATTGCGGTGGCGATCGCCCCGTTGCTCATGGAACTGACGAATCACCAACAACCCGGCATATTCCCCCTGGGACCCGGCATTGGGCTGGAGCGACACCCCAGCAAATCCGGTGATTTCTGCCAGCATGGATTCCAGTTGCTCACACAAGATTCGATAGCCTTGGGTTTGACTGGCCGGGGCAAAGGGATGAATCCGACCAAACTCCGGCCAGGTCACGGGAATCATTTCCGCCGTGGCGTTGAGCTTCATCGTGCAGGACCCCAAGGGAATCATCGACGTGGTCAGCGACAGATCCTTGGCCTGGAGCCGGTGCAGATAGCGCAGCAACTCCGACTCGGAATGGTAGCGGTTAAAGACCGGGTGAAGCAAATAGGGGCTAGTGCGGCGAAACTCTGGAGCAACATCGATGCTAACTTCATCCAGCAGGGCTTCGAGCTTGAATCCGAGGGGTTCACCCTGGGCAAAGATCTTTAGGAGTCGCTGGACTTCTTCAAACGTGGTGACTTCATCGAGGCTGACGCCGAGGGTCTCGGGGTTGAGCCGCCGCAGGTTAATGCCATGTTCCGTAGCGAGGTCAAAGATTGCCTGGGCATTGGGGGTGGGAATGGCCAGGGTGTCGAAGGCGCGATCGCCATCCACCGCAAAACCAATTTCCTGCAAGCCCCGAGCCAGGAGGGTCGTCATCTGACGGATGCGCTGGGCGATCGCCCGAATTCCCTCGGGGCCGTGATACACCGCATACATCGACGCCATCACCGCCAAAAGCACCTGGGCCGTGCAGATATTGCTCGTGGCCTTGTCCCGGCGAATGTGCTGTTCACGGGTTTGCAACGCTAGACGCAGAGCGGGTTTGCCGTTGGCATCCTGGGAGACACCGACGATCCGACCGGGCATCTGACGCTTGTATTCATCCTTGGTGGCAAAATAGGCTGCGTGGGGACCGCCAAATCCCAGGGGTACGCCAAACCGCTGGGTATTGCCGACGGCAATGTCTGCGCCAAATTCTCCCGGTGGCTTGAGCAGTGTCAGGCTCATCAGGTCGGCGGCGACGGTGACCAGGGCCTTAGCGGCGTGGGCCTTTTCAATAAAATCGCTGTAATCATAAATCGTGCCGTCGGTGGCGGGATATTGCAGCAAAGCCCCGAAGATCGGCGTGGCAAAGTCAAAGGCTGTGTGGTTGCCGACGATTACCTCGATCCCGAGGGGAATGGCCCGCGTTTGGACAACTTCAATCGTCTGGGGATGGCAGGCTTCCGAGACAAAAAAAACATTGGCTTTCCTAGCTTTGCTGTAGCTCAGAGCCATGGCCTCTGCCGCTGCGGTGCCTTCGTCGAGCAACGAGGCATTGGCAATTTCGAGTCCGGTCAAATCCGTAATCAGCGTCTGAAAATTCAGCAGTGCTTCCAGCCGACCCTGGGCAATTTCCGCCTGATAGGGAGTGTAGGCGGTGTACCAGCCGGGATTTTCGAGGATATTGCGCTGGATTACCGGGGGGGTGATGCAGTCGCTGTAGCCCATGCCGATGTAGGAACGGCAGACGAGGTTTTGGTCGGCGATCGCCCGCAATTGTTCCAGCGCCAAGGTTTCACTCACGCCTGCTGGCAAATTCAGGGGAGTTTCTAACCGAATCGTTGGGGGCACGGTCTGGCCAATCAGCGTCTCCAGTGTCTCCACCCCTAGACTGTCGAGCATGGCCTGAATGGCGTTGGCGTCAGGTCCAATATGGCGTTGAACAAAGCTAGAAGGTTCCATTACGGTGGCGGCAAGACGAATAGCGGATGCAGATACAGAAGTCATAGAGATTAGAGTAAGGGCGCTGGCGCGAGGTAAATGTTTTGTAGAGGTCTTGCTGGGTGAAATGGGTAGGCGATCGCTGAACATTTCGCAAGCTTACTCAACATTTTGCGACAGTCTTGGTCATCTTGCTGTATAGATTTTGTGATTTTCCTCTATCCAAATCAATGGTAATGATAGAGATCTGCGATGTCGTGCAGCGGTATACAACCTTGAACTCCCACCGATCACCTTTGTATTGTCCGTCTCAGGGTCTGCGTTATGCTGAGATCGCTAACAACATTTGACTCAAGACCTCAACTTATCTGTGTTGTCAAAACATTGAACCGTGCCTGTCCAATCTTTGTCCTCTATCACGGTCTCAGTATAGTTTTTCCCTGTGTAAGCTGCGATAACACTTCGCCAGAACTGTTGCGCAACAGGATTGGTATGAATTTGATGGATCTCCCAACGACCATGAAATAAGTCAAAAATGTGAAAAGCAACTTGGCGACCGATCCCCTGTTTACGGTACTTCCGTAATATAAAAAACTCTGCTACTGAGTATTGGCTATCTGGAAGATACGTGTATTGATTCACCAACACAAAACCAGCGAGCTTACTATTCGCTCTTACCAGAAACGGATAGCGATCGGCTTCAACCCAGTAGTAATCCAGATACAGATAGCCAAAGTAGCCATGCTCGTTGAGATCGGTGTTCTCAAACTCTGAGAAGTCATACTGATAAAGCTCCATCATTTGCTGAATGGTTGACTTGTCTGTGATTAGAGCGGGTAAGACTTCAACATCCATGATGAACAATCAATTGACACTTTTGGATTCACCGACATCTTCACAGTTACTCGATTTTAGCTGCCAACAATGCACTGCTATCTATCGCCACCAACTGCCAACAATGCAGCCCAATAATTGCTTTTTTACGCACGATGCCTAATAACTCCCTCCTCCCGGTATTATCAAGCGCCAACATCATATAATCCCCAGTCACAGCCAGTTATCCAGACAGTCATACTGGATAACACGCCCGGTTGGGTATTAAGTAGATAGACACAATCAAATTTGAGAGTATGTAGGTTGCGGTTAGGAACGAAACCCAACGCTCGTCAAGGCTGAGTGGCTTTTGTTGTATGGGTTGGTCGATGGCAAGGGTCATAGGGCAAATTAGCCCAATCAATGCCTTCAGTTTACCAGCTCGAATATGTGACGTCTGAAGCCTTTTGTTATGCATTATTGCTTTCAGATTTTTCGCTGAAGTCCCAGAATGGTCTGATCTCAATACCCCCTTTAGCTCTAGCACAGGAGGTATTGGTGACAAGTTGAACTACCTGAGCAATATCGTTTGCTTCGATGATTGAAAAACCAGCGAGAGGCAATTTGGGCTTAGTAAATAACTCGTTCTCAGGAGTCAGATTGCCGTTCCAATTCGTAAATGTTACCCTCCTAGCTTCGACCCCCCAAATTTCGAGTCGGGTCATTGTGGTCAGGTCAGAAGTCACATCTGCGTTTGAGGGGAGGGACTTTCACCCTGATCAAGAGGGCAATTCAGCTTTTTAGAGGGCTTTATGTTTAGAAACCAAGCTGGCAGAGTTATTTACGGGCTCTCACCGTTATTTGTCTGCAACAAATTGCACTCCCTATACCAATTGGACTCCTATCAATTATTTATAGACTAAATACACCAACAAGCTCTATCCTTGATTCTTAGATTTACCAAGTAGGTTCGAAATTAACTATTGCATTTACCGCCCTATTCAAACTTCGAGAGTGAGTTTTTGCAATTTCAGCATTCCAGCTTTGGTTGACAAATTGAATAAGTTGACCATTGTAGTCTTTCCCTATTTTTGCAGTACTATTTTTAGTGGGCACAATTGCATCACGCAAATAACGTTTTCTTGACTTTTTAGTTAAATCAAGCAGCAGTTGCTTGGGATCAGGCACTGAATCTACATCATCAGGGATCAAGCCTACTGAAATTCCAAGGAACTCTGCAAATGCTTCACGATGTGCCAAGAGCCAAGCCTCTACTTCTACCACTGCTACTCTAAAAATCAAATTGGGGTGTTTTGGAGAAGATAACCATTCTCCAAGTAAAGCTAGTGGACATTCATTCTTATCTAAATCTGTTAGAACTAAATAGGGGGAACCTTTTGCAGCATGATTTATTCCGGGAAGAATTTTCTTGAGATAACCATAACCTCGGCGCTTTAAGCAAGTTCCAATAGAGAATGGACGCTGAGACTGCTTGAGTATTTCCCTCAAGACTGCCTCGCTTAAATCATCCTCAACTGCTAGGTTAATTGGAATATCTGTCATCTGAGTAAGCTCAGTTGGTCAACCTGTGCAGGTGTTGCACAAGGTAAAGCTGCGTCAGCAACAGTAAGTCCTCCATCAAGAAGGCTGCTAATCTCTTGAATTGAAGAAGCTAATTCAACTTTCGTACCTTCAGCAGTCGGTGTCATCAGTAAAACTTCCTCACCTCCAATACCTGCATCAGATAGCAGGTCAGCGCTATGGGTACTTAGCATAACTTGTCGTTTTTTTGCCTTCTGTAAACGATAAATTAGAGAAGGTAGTTTAGCAGTAATTCCAGCATTTAAAGATAATTCAGGTTCTTCAAGAAGCAGTAAAGAATCACTTTCAAGAAGTGACCATAATAAACCAATTAAACGTAATGTCCCATCTGAAAACTGATCTTCTCGCTGTTTACCGGCTCCAGGTCGCCAATGCTCATAGACTGCTTCTAAATGAGGAATTCCCATTTCATCTTTAATATCAGTCAATTGTTTTAATTGAGGAACTGCGATTCTTAAGGCATTTTCAATCTTTTTTAGACGAGAGCGGCGAGTTTTTTCTGGAGTCTTAACAACGCGCTCCAAAAAGTTCCTACCAAAGGGGTCTTCTTGAAGTCCTGGTCCACTGAAGGCTTCAGGATACCGTAATAGTTGAGGTACTAAATGGAGATACAGGATGGATTCAAGAAATTTTGGAATTTCTCTAAATTCTGCATTGGCATTAATTTGTTCCAAGTATGTTTGAGTTAAACGTAGGCTGTCTTGTTCATCTTCAGGGTCTGGACGGTTTATTAACTGTTCGCCATTTTTCCAAACTCTTTCATAAGAGAGAACGGGTTCATTTTGCCCCCCTTTTCTTTGCTTAATTCCAATACTATATCTCCAGGTAGGTTCTACTAATTCATTTTCTGATAGATGCACTTCTATTTCAACGTCAGGATATCGTCTTGCATACAGACACCTGATTTTGGATAACCCACCTCGGTCTCTTACAGCCTTCTGTAATCCACCTCCATCCTTGGCCAGATCTCGCAAGAATCTTAGAGTATCAAGAAAATTTGACTTGCCAGAGGCATTGGGGCCAACGAGAAAAACACGATCTCTCAAATGGACATCCACTGACCGAAAGTTTCTCCAGTTCTTCAAGCCTATGTGAGAAATAATCATCACTTAACAACAAACGCCTATTGAACTTTTTGATATTTTAATGATATCTTTTCTAGCCCTGTCTTAGCATTGAAAAACGTCAACCAATTTATCTGGCTGAACAAGAGGTTGATGATAAATGCCTTAACCGGGAACTAAAAAAGCAGCGCAACAATTATTATTTTTTACGAACGACGCCTGATACTCCCCTTCTCCAGGTATCCTCAAGCTCCAATGCCCAATGCCCTATAATCTTATTATCTTCGCATGGCTTCCGGGTAACATCCTTGTGGCAGATATTACTAGATATGTCTCAGTGTAATCACTCCTTTTGAGCCAGTGTATAAAATTACAAAATCTTCACTACTAAGTTAAGAAAACTAGATATTTTATTCTCTGCTCCCATACAACCCCACCCACCCAATCTTCTCCACCGAAACAGCTATGCCATCCGCACGGTCCAAGGGCACTATCCAAGAGCTGCTCCAGTATCTCCGACTATATCCGTTAGAGTTGGAGGAGAGTGTCAACTTTGACAATCCCAAGAAAAACACCGAGCGCCTCATCGAAGTTGGAGAACAAAACCCCAATTTCCTGACAAACACCCGGTGTTTAAAACGGTATTCAGATATCTCAGACCTCTAGGAACTGGACCTAGAGCGAATCAACCGAAGAGAGAGGAGAAGTTGCAACTTTGGCCAATCCAGCCTCAGTAATACTCGCGCTTAGGATCGGGGTTTTTTGGACGGATTCGGTGGCGATCGCAAACAGCGGATTCGACAAAACCCCAGCCAACGTCGTCGCAATTACCGTGAGCACCAAACCCACCTGCAACGGACGCAATCCCGGTAAATCCCAAGAAATTCTAGGATAGTTTTTCACCGCATCAGACATCTCGTGGGGCTCTTTCACCACCATCATCTTCACCACACGAATGTAGTAGTAAATGGAGATCACACTCGTGAGCAACCCAATCAGCACCAACGTGTAAAGACCCGCTTGCCAGCCCGCCCAGAAGAGATAGAGCTTTCCAAAGAACCCCGCTAGCGGCGGAATGCCACCCAGGGAAAGTAGGCAAAGACTCAGGCCCAGCGTAATCAGCGGATCCTTCTGGTAAAGCCCTGCATACTCGCTAATTTGGTCCGTGCCAGTGCGCAAGGAAAATAGAATGATGCAGGCAAACCCGCCCAGGTTCATAAACAGGTAAATGAACAGATAGAAGAGCATACTGGCGTAGCCCGTCTCAGTTCCGGCGATTAAGCCAATCATGACAAACCCGGCTTGGCCAATCGACGAATAGGCCAGGAGGCGCTTCATACTGGTTTGAGCCAGGGCGACGATATTGCCCAGGATCATGCTGAGAATCGCCAGTGCCGTAAAGACAAAATGCCATTCTTCGCTCAGCAGCGGAAAAACCGTGACCAACAACCGAGTCGCCAGGGCAAACCCTGCGGCTTTCGATCCCACAGACAAAAACGCGACTACCGGCGTCGGAGAACCTTCATAGACATCCGGCGTCCACTGGTGGAAGGGAACCGCCGAAATCTTGAACGCGACCCCCGCGACCACAAAGACCAGGGCAATGACCAAACCGAGGGACTGATTGCTCATCGCCAAATGTTCGGCGATCGCCCCCAGTTGAGTCTCCCCCCCGACAACCCGTATAGCAACGAAACGCCATACAAAAACAGCGCCGAACTGGATGCCCCAATCAACAAATACTTAAGCGCGGCCTCGTTGGAGCGGGAGTCCCGCTTCATATAGCCCGTCAACAGGTACGACGAAATACTCAACGTTTCCAGGGAAACAAAAATCATCACCAGCTCATTCGCCCCGGAGAGGAACATGCCCCCCACGGTTGCCGTGAGCAGGATCGTGATAAATTCCCCTAGCGATGTTCCCGCCTGCTCCACATAGCGGACCGAGATCAGGATCGTGATCATCGCCGAGAGCACCACGATCGCCCGGAAAATTAAACTCAAGGCATCGCTGCTAAAGCTGCCGAGGAAGGCGATCGCCTCCGTACTCTCCCACTGAGTCGCCAAGGCCACCAAGGCCCCCGACAACCCAACAATACTGAGGGCCGGTGTGACACGGTTAGACCTGCGGCCCTGGATGAGATCCACCACCAACACCATCAGCAGGGTGATGATGACAATGCCCTCGGGCAGGATCACCCCAGCATTGAGCTGGGAGGCAAGATTGGCTACGTCCATAAAATTCTTTGAGAACAGTCCCCTTTGGTAACCCAGAGTGAATTCTAACCTTTCATCCCTGCATCCCTCAAAGTCTTCCGGGGGATTAAAATTCCGAAATATAGACTCCCTGTAAGGCTCAACCTCAAAAAAACTTCCGCATTTTCTCGGGGGGAAGTCTTCCGCTTTCCTGTCTACTTTGGGAAATACTTGTGGGCTGCTCTTCCCCAAGGCCCGGAACGATTGGCTATAAGAGAGAAGAGGGGCATCTCCCGATTGTGCTTTAGCCTAGAGAAAGTCGGCTGCCGTTCTGGCGACTTCGTTAAGTTTTCCCGCTCCAAGAATCGCCTTAAGGGAAAACTTGGCTTAAGGTGCAATAAAGACTCTTACAGTTTGAGCCCTCCTCGGAAGGCCAAAACTGTTCCCCTAACCGTTACTCGATCGCCTTCAAAGACATTCATGCCTAAGCTGGTCATTGTCGAATCCCCCACCAAAGCCCGCACGATTCGCAACTATTTGCCCGCCGATTACCGCGTCGAGGCATCCATGGGGCATGTCCGGGATCTCCCTCAATCGGCCAGTGATATCCCGGAAGAGATCAAGGCCGAGAAAGAATGGGCGACGCTCGGCGTCAATGTGGACGAAAACTTTCAGCCGCTCTACATTGTCCCGAAAAACAAACAAAAGATTGTCAAAGAGCTCAAGGCAGCGCTGAAGGATGCCGATGAGCTGCTCCTGGCCACTGACGAAGACCGCGAAGGGGAAAGTATTAGTTGGCACCTGCTGGAGCTGCTTAAGCCCAAGGTGCCGACCAAGCGCATGGTGTTTCACGAGATCACCGAAGAGGCGATTCGGGCCTCGCTGGAAAACTGCCGCGATATTAACCAAGAGCTGGTCCATGCCCAGGAAACCCGCCGGGTGCTCGATCGCCTTGTGGGCTATACGGTTTCTCCCCTGCTCTGGAAAAAAATTGCCCGAGGGCTCTCCGCAGGCCGGGTACAGTCCGTGTCTGTGCGGATGCTGGTTCAGCGGGAGCGAGAGCGTCGGGCCTTCCGCAAGGGCTCCTATTGGGATTTGAAGGCACTGCTGGCCGGGGCGGATGATGCCAGCAAGGTATTCGATGCCAAGCTGGTCACCGTGGATGGTCGGCGGGTGGCCACGGGTAGTGATTTTGATGAGAGTACGGGGCGCATTGCCGAAGGACGCAATGTGGTGCTGTTGAGTGAGGCAGAGGCTCGGGGGTTGTGCGATCGCCTCACCCACAAGCCCTGGACCGTCGCCAGCCTCGAAGAACGCCCCACCACCCGCAAACCCTCACCGCCATTCACCACCTCCACCCTCCAGCAGGAAGCCAACCGCAAACTGCGGCTCTCCGCCCGCGACACCATGCGCGTCGCTCAGGGGCTCTACGAACGGGGCTACATCACCTACATGCGGACGGACTCCGTGCACCTTTCCCAGCAGGCCATCACCGCCGCGCGGGACTGCGTCGAGCACAAGTACGGAGCCCAATACCTCAGCCCCCAGCCCCGCCAATACACCACCAAAAGTAAAAACGCCCAGGAGGCCCACGAAGCCATCCGTCCCGCCGGTAGCAGCTTCCGCACCCCCCAGGAGACGGGGCTCTCAGGACAGGATTTGGCCCTGTATGACTTGATCTGGAAACGTACCGTTGCCTGTCAGATGGCCGATGCTCGCCAGACGATGATCACGGTCCAACTCGAAGTCGAGAACGCAGGCTTCCGGGCCAGTGGTAAACGCATCGATTTTCCCGGTTTCTTCCGGGCCTACGTCGAAGGCTCCGATGATCCCGAGGCAGCCCTGGAAGACCAAGAGGTGTTGTTGCCTGCGCTCAAGGTTGGGGATCACCCCAATTGTCAGGAATTGAATGCCATTGGCCACGAAACCCAGCCCCCGGCGCGCTACACCGAAGCTTCGCTGGTGAAGGGTTTAGAAAAAGAAGGCATTGGCCGCCCCAGTACCTATGCGTCGATTATTGGGACGATTATCGATCGCAAATACGCCCAACTGAATAACAACGCCCTGATTCCAACCTTCACGGCTTTTGCTGTCACCGAACTGCTCGAAAAACATTTTCCGGACTTGGTGGACTACAAATTTACCGCCCGGATGGAGCAGGCCCTCGACGATATTTCCATGGGGGAACAGGATTGGTTGCCCTATCTCGATCAGTTCTATCGAGGCGAACAGGGACTGGCCCAGCAGGTCAAAACCCGCGAAGACCAGATTGATCCCACGGAAGCCCGGACGATTGATCTGGCAGACCTGGATGTTAAAGTCCGAATTGGCCGCTTCGGAGCCTATCTGGAGCGCGAGGCCGAGGGCGAGGGCGATTCGGTCAAGGCCTCGATCCCCAACGATGTCACCCCGGCGGATCTCGATGACGAACAGGTTGAGAAACTGCTCCGGCAAAAAATCGAAGGTCCGGACAAAGTCGGGATGCACCCCGAAAGCGGCGAACCAATCTATATCTTGATTGGCAGCTATGGTCCCTATGTCCAGCTTGGCGATGCCACAGATGAGAACCCCAAACCCAAGCGAGCTTCGCTGCCTAAGGGCGTCACAACCGATGACATCACCCTAGATCTGGCGGTGGGTCTTTTGGCCCTGCCTCGATTACTGGGGATCCATCCCGAAACGGGCAACAAAATTCAAGCCAGCCTTGGCCGCTTTGGTCCCTATGTGGTTCACAAAAAAGGGGGAGAAGAGGGCAAGGATGATTACCGTTCGCTGAAAGCGGATGATGATGTCCTGACCGTTGAGCTCGATCGCGCCCTAGAACTGTTTGCCCAGCCCAAGCGCGGTCGCGGTGCTCGCAAAGCCAAGGAACCCCTGCGCACCCTCGGCAACCATCCGGATGATAACGAGCCCATTGCTATTTTTGATGGCCCCTACGGTCCCTATGTCAAACATGGCAAGGTCAATGCCTCGCTGCCGGAAGGGGCTACCGTCGAAGAGCTGCCCCTGGAAAAAGCCCTAGAATTGCTCGAAGCGAAAGCCGGAACGAAAAAGGGCAAGAAAACCGCAGCGAAGAAAACCGCAGCGAAGAAAACCGCAGCCAAGAAATCTACAGCCAAAAAGTCTACAGCTAAGAAATCGACGGAAAAGACGGAATCCCAGCCCACGGAAAAGCAAGCCACGGCTAAAAAATCCACAAAATCTCCGAAGGCTCCCAAAGCCGTTGGCACTAAAACCGCTGCGACGAAGAAGTCGACGGGGACGAAAAAGACCACCACAAAATCAACGAGCAAATCCACTGCGGCCAAAACGGATGTGGACTAACGGCACTCCAACAGACCCCCAGTAACACTCAAAAGTAAAACCCAGAAGTAAAACAGAATACCTACTAACCCCCATCACCCCTGGGTATATGGCACAGAAAAATGACACCGCTGCTTTAGCCTTAGCCTTTGTGGTCACCGTAGGTTTAATCGGCGGAGGATTGTGGTTTTTGTTCGGGCGTTTCGGGTCTCTGCCCAAGGGGGCGATCGCCCCCACTTCCCCCTCCGCTACCAGCACTGCTAACAACACCGCTAACAACACCGCTAACAACTCCCCCAACAATCAGGGCCAACCCGATCCCAGCAGTGGCGGCGCAGCAGGGTTTGCAGCGGTCTCCAACATCCCTACAGGCTTATTTAATTACGGCGGCAGTACCTCCTGGGCTCCGGTGCGACTGGGGGTCGATCCGGCGATTCAGGCTGCGCGCCCCGAGTTTCGCTTGCGTTATGTCAATCCGGCGGGCGGCTCAGCGGGGTCCAGCACGGGGATTCAAATGCTGCTGCGGGGAGAATTGGCCTTTGCCCAGTCCTCGCGACCGATGGAAACAGGGGAATACCAAACGGGACAGCAGCAAGGAACCCCCCTGAAGCAAGTGGCTGTGGCGTTGGATGGCGTGGCCGCTGCGGTCAACCCGACGCTCCCGGTCCCTGGGGTAACGGTTGACCAACTGACGCAGATTTATACCGGTCAAATTAGCAACTGGCAAGCGGTTGGCGGACCGGCGCTGCCGATCCAGCCCCTGATGCGGCCTGTGGATTCGGGGGGGACTTCAGACATGGTCCTTCGGGGACAAGCGCCGGGAGCCAATGTCAAACTTGTCTCCAACACAACCCAGGCACTGCGCGAACTCAGCAAGACCCCCGGCGCAATTTACTTTGCCTCAGCACCGGAAGTCGTCCCTCAATGCACCATCAAGCCACTGCCCCTGGGCCTGCAACCGGGCAGTTTTGTCTCGCCCTATCAAGACCCCTATGTACCGCCCGAGCAATGCCCCGGTCGCCGCAATCAACTCAATGCCGCTGCCTTTCAAACCAGTACCTATCCGCTCACCCGCAATCTTTTTGTGGTGACGAAGCAAAACAGTGGCGTTGAGACTCAGGCGGGAGAAGCCTATGCTCAGCTTTTGTTGTCCGATGAGGGGCAGGCGCTGCTAGAGAAGGCGGGGTTTGTCAGGATTCGCTAGGACCACTTGGGCTTTAGATCCGCATTCTGTGCTTTGGATTACATCCGAGGGGCGATCGCACTGGGGCAGGATCGACGGAAATACGTTATCTCTGAAGAACTCGTTTTTCTTTATAAAACGGCATTTTTAGCCCATGCTGTTGCAGAACCGGTTTTTAGGTGAACTCTAAAGGCAGGTTTTGAGGTGCAAAGTGTTTTTTATAAAGCGCTTTTGCACAAGGTTTTGGTGTTGTGAGCGATCGCGCAATTCAATTGAGGTGAGGAGTATCTATGGCTATTCATTGGCTGCAAGCGCTAGAAGTGGGCAAGTACCTGGTCACCCAGCGGCTCAAGGGCAACAAGCAGTTTCCCCTTGTCCTGATGTTGGAGCCCTTGTTTCGCTGCAACTTGGCTTGTACGGGCTGCGGTAAGATCCAGCACCCCACGGAAATTCTCAAACAGAATCTGAGCCCGGAAGATTGCTTCCGGGCAGTGGAAGAATGCGGTGCCCCTGTGGTCTCGATTCCAGGCGGTGAGCCGCTGCTCCATCCCCAGATCCAGGAAATTGTTGAGGGCTTGGTGGCTCGCAAAAAGTTTGTCTATCTCTGCACAAATGGCCTTTTGCTAGAGAAAAGCCTCGACAAGTTTAAGCCTTCGCCCTATTTTTCCTTCAGTGTCCATTTGGATGGCCTGCGGGAGCACCACGATAAATGCGTGGATCGGGATGGCGTGTTTGATAAAGCCGTCGCTGCGATTAAAGCGGCCAAGGCGCGAGGCTTCCGGGTCACCACGAACACAACGGTTTTTGAAGGAACGGATCCGCAGGAGATTCAAGCGTTCTTTGATTTTCTGGCGACGTTGGGCGTAGACGGCATGATGATCTCACCGGGCTATGGCTACGAATGGGCTCCGGATCAAGACAGCTTTTTGCAAAAGGAAAAAACCAAGGCGCTCTTTCGGGAAATCCTCGCGCCCTACAAGGCCGGTCAGAAAAAGTGGGTGTTTAACCACAGTCCTCTTTTTCTCGACTTTCTCATGGGTGAAAAGGATTACGAATGCACGCCCTGGGGCAGTCCAAGCTACAGCGTTTTAGGCTGGCAAAAACCCTGTTATTTACTCAATGAAGGCCATTACAAAACCTTCCAGGAGTTGCTTGATCATACGGACTGGAGTCAGTATGGCCAAAAGAGCGGCAATCCGAAATGTGCGGACTGTATGGTCCATTGTGGCTATGAGCCGACTGCGGCGTTGGATTCGATGGAACCGAGTAATGTGGGGCGATCGCTCGCTTCTCTGTTTGGCTAGGTTGACAACCGTTTCAGAATTCATGAAGCCGGAACGGAGCAATCGTTCCGGCTTTTCTCATTAGCCGATTTGAGTGATGTTGAGGTTGTAGCCCGTTGAACCCGTCACCAGACGGACGCGGGCAAAATAGTTGCCTGCTGCCAACTGACGAGTAAAGGTTTCCGGCAAGAGCAGCGGATTGGTGGAAGAGTAGAGCACCGTCGTGCCATCTGCCGCCAGGATATCTAGATCAGCATTACCCGTCGCCACTGACAGATTAAACAATAGGCTGGTGGTCCGGTTCAAAGTGAATTTGTAAGTTGCTGTCAAGTTAACGTCAGTTCCGGTTAAGACTCGGCCGATGGAAGCGCGAAATCAAGGTTGAGAGCCGGTTGCTTGGGCTGATGGCAGTAGGCAATCAAGCCGCGTAGCAGGGTTGACCGAGAAATTGATGAGGTGGTTTTGCCGTTTGGGGTCTGGACTGGGAAGCTGGCACATCTACAAGTCCTCTCTTGTCTCAGTATTTTCCGGTAAGCCGGAGTTTGCCTTGTAAAAAGAAAAGAGCGACTGTCGCACTTTGATTCATCTTAGCCTTGTAGTACTAATATTCTATGTTTGATAACGATTTTTATGAACTCAAGAAAGCTCTAGAGTCGGTTACTCTTGAGGTGACACATCTTAAAAATGAATTACACAAAAAAGACCTAGAGATAGAGAAGCTTAAAGAATCTGACGAGAATAAATTGCGAACAAGAGTGGGAGAGCAAGACAAAATAATTGAGGAATTGAGAGAGAATCTCAAAAAAGCTCAAGTAGGTTTATCGGGAGCAAGGGCAGATAACCAAGCTCTGCAAGATAGGATAGCTGGATTAATAAGAGGAACATCTGACTTGGAGACACAGGTTAAATCTCTCCGAGATGCGAATGTAGAGCAAGATTTGAAAAATAGAGAGCTGCAATTAGAGCTAAAGCAATCTTTACTAAAAACATCTCGCTCAAATGCAGATTTTCAGGATCTGCATGATCGCATAGCAGGACTGGTCAAAGAAAATACAAATCTAAAAAGGGAGGCTATTGCAAAGCAAATGGTTTCAAAAACATTTAACGGTGTTAAGGGATTGGTTGATCAACTAAAGCCAAAAGTAGAAGACTAGCGTATCTGATTTAGGTCAGATCAAATCTCAAGGTTCAGTCGCTTTTAGCCTTCTGACACATCCTTCTAATATAGGGGCAATCAGCATAGAAGCTTCTTAAGTTAGTTTCAGTTCAAGATGCATATGTTTAATCTTTATAGCGAGGCTGTTCAGCTAGAACGCTCAATTAGAGAGATAAAGTCATCTCAAAATTCTTTGAATTGGCAGTATGAGCAAGCCAAGAAAGAGAAGAAAAAGTGGGAAAATCGGGTTGAATTAGCTGAGCAGCATTTAAAGCTTGACCTGGCTGATGCAGCTCTTTCTGAGTGCAAAAAAAGAGCAAGTTTGATTGAATTACTTGAGCTGCGTATGAAAAGTAGAGAGAAAGCCATGGATACTGCTATGCAACGTCTAGAGTCAGTAGAGCTAAAAATTTATGAGGGTTTGTCTAGAAGATTTGCTCATAAAATTTTTGCTGTTGACGAAGAGTTAGCTCTTTTGAAGAAACAAATTGATAATCTCTAGGGGGAGAGTCATGCCGAGATATATGTAAAAAGTTCAAGTAGATTCCAGGATGTCTACTAGGGGTATGGCAACGACCCTTACGAAGAGAAGAAGGCTCTAAAAGTTATTTTGTGGTTGTTTCAGAGGCCAGGAAGGCCTATAGGAGTTACGTAAATGGCTTATGTTCATGAAATAAAATTTTTTCTAAAAGATGATGAATTGTATGTAGCTCTATTTGACAATCCACCACCTTTGATAAAGGAATTCTGGATCAAAAACGTAATAGCAGAGGAGTTGGGAGTTTCTGAGCTTCCTCAACACTTGCAGCTAGATAAAAAATATAAAGTAGAAGCGCTTGGAATTAGGCCATTTCATGCGACTAAGCCTGAATTTAAGTTCATGAATGAACTGGCGAAAACAGCTTGGAAAATTGTGGCAAGCCCACAATCTATCACCAACAACTTCAATGGTCCAATGTCGGGTTTCATCGGTAGTCAGTTCACAGGCAATGCGAAGGCTGATGAGAACAACTTTACTCAGACCAACCAACCCCCCACAGAAAGTGGGCCACAAGTTTAGACGTATTCCTGTGGCTGACTTCAAATCTAAGTGCGCCCTCCCTATTCTGTAACCCTTTTTGGGATCCCCTACTTGGCTGGGGTCTTTTGTTGCTCAAAATTCAATCCCATCAAAGCTTTTAGGCTTAGCGACAAAAACATAGGCTGACAACCGTTAGCTCAGCTTCAACGTCTCGGGTAGCACACGCATTGACCTGTCCATTCGCCAAAATCACGGGTTTCATGAACCGAATACCAAGCCCCCGAATCCCTCGAACCCCAACAAACCACCCTCACAAGCATCCCCGAAGCCGCACCTGTTACTTCGCCGAACTCCAAAAAGCCGGGTAAACTCACCTACCGCCCCGCCGTCAAAACCTGCACCGCCGTCCGACTGAACGCGGGAAATGTGGGAGACACGATCGCCTCATCCCCCATAAAATCCCTAAACACATAGGCCCCAGCCACCAAAGTACCAACTTTCACCACCGCAAAATCGGGGTCAATAATCCAATATTCACGAATACCCCGCTCCGCATATTCCAGAGTCTTTTCTTGGTAGTCGCGGTCATGGGACCGCTTATCCGTCTTACTATTAGACACCACTTCCACAACCAACATCGGTGGAGCAAATCCCGCACGCAGTAACTTGCCATCATCAAAAATTGCCGCATCAGACTCAGGCGTATGAATCATCAAATCCGGTTGTCGAGCCGTTGCCTTCGTGGAACTGACTCCAACCTGATGCCCAATCACGATGTGTTCTTCCGGCACACCCAATCGTGCAAAGGCAAACGCCAACATCATCGCAATCCTGGGATTCAGCGGATTTTCTGCCCCCATCTCGACTAATACCCCATCCACCAGTTCGTAGCGGGTATCCGTGCCATCGTCATAGGCTAGATACTCCTCAAGCGTCATGCCTTTGGTAGAGGCGATCGCTATGGGATGGCTCTCTAATTCTTTCACCTAGGTAGTTCTATTGTATTAGACCTCTTACACGAATAGCCGGAGAGAGAGTTTGGGCTTGAAGAGTAATAAAGCGACCTTGCGATCGCCATGCACTACAGCCAACTCAAAACCCTCAAACCTGTCGAATTTCGTCGTTACAGCGGAATCAGGCCAGAGACGTTTGAACGTCTTGCCAATGACTTACGCCCGCATCTGCCGAAAGCGGGTCAGCGGAGTGGGCAACCGGGTTTCACAGTAGAAGACCAGTTGCGCATCACCCTGGAGTACTGGCGAGAGTCCCGTACACAGTTCCACATCGCCGCAAGCAGTTCGGCTTACGCTTCAACCTGATTGCTTCCCTATACAACGTGGAACTCGATCAGAGTGCCGTTTAGGATTCATGCAAGAGGTCTATTACTTTTGAATCCGCAGATCTGAATCCTTGCGAAGAAACAACTTGATAATCTCTAAGATTTCATGCTGAGATACGTGTAAAAAAGTGCCGGTAGATTCTGAAGTCTTTGCAGGCCTATGGCCCCGACGTTACAGAAAATGGGCCACAAACCACCTTCGACTCTTGACAGGCGAACTGATTGCCGGAGTTTGGGAAATATAAACCTACGGTCCAGATATGACGACATAATGAGTAGCCAGACTGCGGACTCTCCAGTCAGGAAAACACTTCTATGAAAGATCCTATTCGCCTACTGTATCTTCTACTCACCCGAGGACTTCTACTCTCTTCCATACTGTTTGTCTTAACACTATGGGGAGTGCTAGATCCCCTTTGGGCTCATCTAGATAAAGAAGATCTTAAACGTAATGCCGTTTCCTGGGCTAGCGATGTCATTGCACTGGATATTCCTAGGAATACTGTGATGATAGAGGGGGATACGTCTATCACCAGTATGCAAGGAGATGGACATCGAGAAGTTATCCTTCAAATTACTCCCAATGACGCACAAGACTTTCTCACTCAAATTCAGCAGGCTCCCGAGTGGAAAATTGATCCTTCAACTTGTCTAACTGATGACAACAATGATTGTATCAACCACAGTAAAGCCTGCTATCGCTTAGACAAGAAACTCGGACATGATGGGCAAGCTGATGCTACGTTCTGCCCCGGCACAGGCAAGTTAGAGCTTTACGTGACTTGGACTTAGGTAGGTGTGTCACTCAGCCATATTTTTGAACAATTATTTTTGAACAATAATGTTATTCCTGACAATAAACTAATCGTTATTGCGCTTGAAGATACTTATCACCTTGGTATACTTTCTAGTACAATCCATGTGACATGGGCTCTATCGGTTATCGGTTGGTGGGCAACTTGGCCCTACACCTGTATATCCAAAATCCAGTTGCTTCGATCCCTTCCCCTTCCCTGATTCTACCGAACCCCAAAATCCAAACCACCCTCGAAGCCCTCGAAACCCTCGGCCTCGTTGCAAAACACCTCGAAAACGGCCACATCACCTGGTACTTCGCCGAACTCCAAAAAGCCGGGTAAACCCACCTATCGCCCCGCCGTCAAAACCTGCACCGCCGTCCGACTGAACGCGGGAAATGTGGGAGACACGATCGCCTCATCCCCCATAAAATCCCTAAACACATAGGCCCCAGCCACCAAAGTACCAACTTTCACCACCGCAAAATCGGGGTCAATAATCCAATATTCACGAATACTCCGCTCCGCATATTCCAGAGTCTTTTCTTGGTAGTCGCGGTCATGGGATCGCTTATCCGTCTTACTATTAGACACCACTTCCACAACCAACATCGGTGGAGCAAATCCCGCACGCAGTAACTTGCCATCATCAAAAATTGCCGCATCAGACTCAGCCGTATGAATCATCAAATCCGGTTGTCGAGCCGTTGCCTTCGTGGAACTGACTCCAACCTGATGCCCAATCACGATGTGTTCTTCCGGCACACTCAATCGTGCAAAGGCAAACGCCAACATCATCGCAATCCTGGGATTCAGCGGATTTTCTGCCCCCATCTCAACTAATACCCCATCCACCAGTTCGTAGCGGGTATCCGTGCCATCGTCATAGGCCAGATACTCCTCAATCGTCATGGGTTTAGTGGAGGCGATCGCCATGGAGTAGCTCCCGAATCTTTCACCCAGGTTATCCCATTGTATTGCGCAGTGGTTTCAGATTATCGATCTCCAGGTCTAGACCACCACCCGCTCTTTTGATTTGTCTAAATTCCAGTTGTACGATAGAGGGATAAACCGTGTCTTAAAAACCAGCCACCATGGATTTTGTGGGTATGAACCTCGTCGGCCTCGAAAATATCCTCGACAATGTCTCCTTCGCGATTCTGTTCGCCACGCTCCTGGTGTACTGGGTGGGTGCGGCTTTTCCGAAACTGCCCTGGCTCAGTGGTTTGGGGACAGCGGGGATGGCGATCGCCAATCTCACCATCGCTGCCCTCCTCGCCTGTCGCTGGATCGAAGCGGGCTATTTTCCCATCAGCAATCTCTACGAATCGCTATTTTTCCTCGCCTGGGGCATTACAACCATGCATCTTGTTGCCGAATGGATGAGCAAGAGCCGATTGGTCGGGGTTGTTACCGCTCCTGTGGCCATGGCGATTACAGCCTTTGCGGCGCTGACGCTCCCGGCGGATATGCGGGTAGCGGAGCCTTTAGTGCCAGCGCTGAAATCCAACTGGCTGATGATGCATGTCAGTGTCATGATGCTGAGCTATGCGACGCTGATGGTGGGGGCTTTGTTGGCGATCGCCTTCCTCATCGTCACCCGAGGTCAAGAAATCGAGCTGAGAGGCAGTTCCGTGGGAACCGGCGCATTTCGCAAGGGCGGTGTGGTGGTGCCCGATCGGTCCGAGCAAATGACATCTGCCTTGGCTGCTGATGCTGAGCCTGCTGTTACCGGAGGCGTCGCAGTTCTACCTGCCCCGCCCCAAGTGGTTCAGCCAACGCTAACCCTGCAACGCCTAACCCTAGCTGACACGCTGGACAATATCAGCTACCGGATTATTGGTTTGGGATTTCCGCTGTTGACCATCGGCATTATCGCCGGAGCCGTCTGGGCGAACGAAGCCTGGGGATCTTACTGGAGCTGGGACCCGAAGGAAACCTGGGCACTGATTACTTGGCTGGTGTTTGCAGCCTATTTGCATTCTCGGATTACGAAGGGCTGGCAGGGGCGCAGACCGGCGCTACTGGCTTCGGCAGGCTTGGCCATCATTTGGGTTTGCTATCTCGGTGTAAACCTGCTGGGTAAGGGGTTGCACAGTTACGGATGGTTTTTATAACGAACGGTCTTGATCAAGGCCAATTTGGGTAGGGGCTAAATCATGCTCACGTCATCGTCGCTGCAAACTCCATTTTTAGGGCGTTGCGATCGCGTTCTCCTGCACAACATTAGCTGGGACCAGTTCGAGCACCTGCTCACCGACCTGGGCCAACCTCGTTCAGCCCGCTTGGCCTACGATGACGGAAGCCTGGAAATTATGACGCCCTTACCGGAGCACGAGTATTACAAAGAAATCTGGGGAGATGTCATCAAAGATATTGCCGAGGTGCTTGACCAGGACTATGCCTGCTACGGGTCTGCGACCTGGCGCAAACGCGCGCAGCGAGCCGGTTTAGAACCGGATAATTGCTTTTACTTTGAGCATGAAGCAGTCGTGCGGGGTCAACTCGAAATTGATCTGGATGCAGCTCCCCCCCCGGACTTGGCCTTAGAGATTGACCTGACGAGCAAATCCTTGGGTCGATTACCAATCTATGCAAAGTTGGGCGTCCCGGAAATTTGGTGCTACGACAACGGTTTGTTGCTGATTCGGGTGTTGCAAAACGGGGCTTACCAAACCGTTGAGCATAGCCTTACCTTTCCAAATCTGCCCCTTGCCGAACTGCCTGCGTTGATTGCTCAACACCGGGCCGGGGGCAACCGCGCCATCCGCAAAGCCGTTCGGGCCTGGGTGCGACAAGCCGGTTGAACTGCTGTTGGCTTGAGTTTGTACTTATAGAGCCGGGTTACAGAGGATCAGGGTTAATAGGGGTTGACCTGCAGCCGTCCCCAACAGTGCAAGCGCTCCGACGTCAGTGTCAGCCCTTCCAGACAAACCTCCTCGCCCAGTTCCAAGGCCGGAATCACTAACGAATTGAGTTCAGCCATTAAGCCCTGGGGGGGAGCCTGAAGCCAGTGGAGCGATCGCACCCCCAATCGTCGACCCCCTTCGAGCTGCAGCTTAGCCTGGAGCAACAACGGCTGCGGTTTGGCATGGTCCTCAAGCCAAAGCCCTTGGAGCTGAATTCCTTCCGGAACAAGCCCAAAATTGGGCTGTTCAATCCGTCCTGTCGGAACTTCCAGACTGCCGCCATCGCCCGCTGCCCCCACCAACAGCAGCGCCAGGGCCTGCAACCAGTCCTGAATCAAAGGCAATAACAGGGGCGACGAGAGCGACGCATTCAAATCTTCTACCCGTAGACCCACCTTCGCTTGTACCGGGATCGGCTCCAGCAATTGCAGCGGCTGGCCCCGTAGGACCTGCCCCAAATTGACCCGAATCATCCCCCCCGCAAGCTCAAGCTCACTGAGATGGAGCCCCTGGTAAACCGCCTGGGTCGCGCTAACCCGCAAGCCTGGAATCTGGCCCGAGAGAATTTGGCGATCGCCCCCTTCAATGTCCACCTCTAGGGTTTCGATGGATTCCACCTGCGATCGCAGCCACAACCGCAACGCAGGGCTGAGGACGGTACGAATTATTTTGCTTTGACGTTCCATGGATCCAAACAAAAGGGTAAACCGGGGCAATCAGGATAGGACGGGCCAAGCTGCACGCCACGCCTAAGCCTATCTCAATTTTCAAATATCTTAAAACCCTGACAAGCCTGATCCCAGGATCCCCTTAAATGTCATGAAATCTTGATATTAAGATCTGTAAAAGCTTCTGCTTTCGTGAAAGCCCCTTTAAAACTTGTTTTTAGGGCTTGCGTCCTTTTGGCAAACTCGTCATTATGGGGATCAACTGTGATCCCCATATCAACTTCGGGATCAGTTTCAACAGTTTTGCTCAAAGGCTCTGAGGACTTTAAGTCGTGGTTAATGAACGTCCCCCTTTAGAAGAAATGACGCTGCGGCAATTGCGTCGGGTGGCGAGCGAGTATCAAGTCTCTCGCTATAGCCGTCTCCGCAAGTCGGAGTTGCTGCAAGCCATCAAAGATGCCCAGCAAGCTCAAGACGTCGTGGCCGCACCTGTGGCGGCGACCGCTGGCATACCAGGTTCGATCAAACCCGAGGAGGAACAAGAAACGGTGGAAGCAACCAAATTCGATGTGGGTCAGGGGCAGCCCGATGAAGTGTTTTTGGCAGATGTCGATGCCGATTTGCCTGAGCTGCCCGATGGCTATGGTCAGAGCCGCATCATGATTTTGCCGCGCGATCCCCAGTGGTCCTATGTGTACTGGGACGTGCCCAATGAGCATAAGGATGAGATGCGTCATCAGGGGGGTAACCAATTGGCGCTACGGCTGTACGATGTCACCAATATTGATATCAATGTCCGGGCACCCCACAGTATGCAGGAGTACCCCTGCGACGAGATGGCACGGGAGTGGTATTTGCCGATTCCGGTGAGCGATCGCTCCTACATCGTGGAGTTGGGCTACCGTGCCATGGATGGCCGCTGGTTGACGTTGGTGCGATCGCCTCGGGTTCACATTCCGCCGGTTTATCCTTCGGACTGGGTGGAAGACCACTTTGTGACGGTCAGTTGGGACGAAGATCTACGCGGCAAGACCGTCTTCGAATTGGTGCCACCGGGCTCGATTACCGCAACGGAGCAGGACGGAATCTATCAAGAAGTCTTTGGCATGGCCGAGACGACTGAAGCCATGCGCGTTGCAGGCTCGCTCTACGGCTCGATGCAGCATGTTCCGGGGTCGGGCGTAGAAGTTCCTGGCTCAGCTCAAATGGTCGTTCCGGGATCGGGCCAAATGGTACCGGGTTCGGCGCAGATGATCGAGAGCATCAGCTCCTTTGTCTTCCCCTCGGGAGTGGGTATGTGGGCGGCTCCGCTGCCCGGCGAATCGGCATTGTTCCCAACCAATTTCTCGGGTCTCACCATGTCCGGTGCAGGCATCGCGGCATCAATGCCGCCGCTTCGCAGCCCCCGCAAGTTCTGGCTGATTGCCGATGCGGAGCTGATTGTTTACGGCGCAACGGAGCCCGATGCAACGGTGACGATTGGCGGCAAGCCGATCAAGCTAAGTCCCGATGGGACGTTCCGCTTCCAGATGTCGTTCCAGGATGGGCTGATCGATTACCCGATTATGGCGGTGGCGGCAGATGGGGAGCAAACCCGTTCGATTCACATGAAGTTCGAGCGGGAAACCCCGTCCCGGCATACGAATACAAAGGAAGAAGCCCTCGAGGAATGGCTCGCCTAGAAACCGTTTGATTCCTCATTCATCCCTAAATTCTGAGTCCCTCCAGTCTATGCGTCTGGGGGGATTTTTTTGTCCCGCATCAGCTCACCTGTCGGTCAATGGTGCGATACTGAATCGCCTCGGCCACATGGTGCGTTTGCAAAGTTTCAGTCCCTTCCAGATCCGCGATCGTCCGGGCAACCTTCAAAATCCGATCGGTCCCCCGCGCCGACAACCCCAGCTTACGAATCGCCCCCTCCAAAATCATGCGGGTACTGTCATCAAAACTGCACCAGCGTCGCAAATGGCGGGTTTGCATTTCTGCGTTGCAAGCAATCGGTTCCCCCTGAAACCGCTGTTGAGCCAAACTACGGGCAGCTTGGACGCGATCGCGCACGCTCTCCGATGCCTCCCCCATCAACTGCGCCTGGGTCATCTCCTCTGGCTTGAGCCGATTCACCGCCACCTGCAAATCAATCCGATCCATCAGCGGTCCTGAAAGCTTCGCCCAATAGGCTTCTCGCTGACGGGGCGTACAGGTGCAGGGCTGAATTGTATCGCCAAAATAGCCACAGGCACAGGGATTAGTGCTCGCCACTAAAGTAAACTGCGCAGGAAACGACACCGACTGACGGGTGCGAGAGATGGTCACACAACCATCCTCTAGGGGCTGGCGCAGATATTCCAACACATCCCGTTTGAACTCTGTGAGTTCGTCCAAGAACAAAATCCCTCGGTGGGCCAGTGAAACTTCCCCTGGTCGCGGATAGCTGCCGCCGCCCACCAGCGAGGGGCCGGAGGCGGAATGATGGGGACTGCGGAAGGGGCGATCGCACACCAAACTCCCCCGTTCCTTGAGCAACCCACTCACCGAATAGAGCTGTGTCACCTCCAAGGCTTCCTCAAAACTCAGCGGCGGCAAAATTCCCGGCAATCGCCGCGCCAACATGGTTTTACCACTCCCCGGTGGACCCACAAACACGAGATTATGGCCTCCCGCTGCTGCAATTTCCAGAGCTCGACGGGCATGGGCTTGACCTTTGACATCCTTGAGATTGAGCTGAAACCGAGTGGAACGCTGCAGCAAATCCGCGCCCTGGGTCGGGATTGGGGTGGCGTGGTCAGGGTTATTCAAAAAATTGCCGACTTCGCTTAAATGCTTAAAACCATAGACCTTGAGTCCGGCCACTAGCGCCGCTTCTTCCGCATTGTCCACCGGAACGACGAGGGCTTTAATGCCCATGGCTTGGGCAGCAGCGGCAATGGGGAGAACCCCGGCGATCGCCCGCAAGCTGCCATCCAGCGAAAGCTCTCCCAAAAACAAATGGTCATCCAACAGTACCGGGCTTATCTGCTCCGAAGCTGCCAAGACACCGATGCTAATGGGCAAATCAAAGCTCGGTCCCTCTTTACGCAAATCCGCAGGGGTCAAATTCACAACCACCCGCCGCATCGGCACCGCGTAGCCCGAATTTTTCAGGGCAGCCTTGACCCGCTCCCGCGCTTCCTGAACGGCTGAATCCGGTAATCCCACGACGGTAATGCCGGGCAATCCGCCGGAAACATCCACTTCGACGCCCACTTTCACCGCATCAATTCCAACGAGCGCAGCGCTCCAAATCCTTGCCAGCATACCGATCGCTCCAATCAACCGCCTTCATTAGCGAGACTTGAAAGACGCAATGACTCGGGTTCATGACTCTGATTTAGAGTGCCCAGGGTCTAGAGGGTTGCGACTCCTGGGAATATCGGATATTCCACCCTCGTCATCTCCGGATTCTTTGGGCATTCTGGAGAGAAAGGAATTGTTCCGTTAATCCCCGACGATCCAGAGGTCTGCCCCATGACGACTGAAACGCAATCGCTCCAGAATAGCCTCTCTAAAACTGAAGCCCAGCAATTGGCTGCAAGAATCTGGATGCAAAAGTCAAAGCCCCAGGGGCCGACCTGTGAATGGCCCCGGTGGAAGGGGGGGGATCCGGGCGATCGCTGGCCTACAATAACACTGCAATAAGAAAGTTTATAAACCAAAGAATTATTAAAATCTCCGTATCTTACGAGACTTTAGCTGAATGGCTCTCCAGTCATACTCAGCAAGCTTATCCATGCTTAGCTGCTCTAGCCAGCACAACGTTGAGATGCAAAATACTTTGTAGATTCAATACTTATTGAGCGTTGATAAGTTTTTTTGGAACAGAAGTTCGGCAGTCAAGGTAGAGTTTCAGAATTATTAAATACATAAGGGAAAATACTTGATTCGTCGTTCACTTTAATACTCGATCAAAGGAAGGCGATTATTTTGAATGCCATCCTTTGACCCAAAATTGTACCTAGAAACTACATTTTTCAGAAAAGAATGTCATAATCATTGGGGATTACGCCGGGTTTGCACCGGCTGTTTTGAACAACGAAATTATTCAGCGGCACTGTCAAGGGCACAGGATTAGAATCCGTTTTTGCTCTCTTGTCCTTGCTGCTCCTATCTCAAACTCTCAAAGATATGTCTTTGAAGCTTCATCCTTTATCTGGTGGATCGTCTCGGAATCTGATAAGCCGAGGGCTAGCCTATGGCGTGGACTTAAAATATCTTCCCCGATTTTTATCGACCTTGGGCTTTAGTCTCGCAGGTGCACCCACAAGGATGGTTCAAAAAGCCAGATTTAATTCTCAGATCCATGCTTTTTCACTGAAAGAAGACCCTGTCTTCATCGTTGGCCATTGGAGAAGTGGTACAACGTATCTACATCATTTGATGAGCCAAGATAAGCGTTTTAGTTATGTGTCTTCTTATCAAGCAGCAGTTCCTGAGCTCTTTCTAGCGGATACACCTTCAACTCGTTCCATTGTTGCAGAAAATTTGCCTCAAAAAAGGCCAATGGATAATATTGAGTTGTCTCTGCAAAAGCCGGAGGAGGAAGAAGTCTTAATGGCAAATACTTCTCCCTATAGCTTTATTCATACCTTTTCCTTTCCTAAAAAAGCTAGACAGATCTTTAATAACTCTATTTTATTTCAAGATCTTACAGAAAAAGAATTGCGCTCTTGGAGTGAGGCCTATCTTCGTGCCATCAAAATTGCTTGTATAGGGATGCAGGCAGCTCGTCCTTTACTGAAAAGTCCTGGAAATACCGCACGAATTAGACTTCTATTAAAACTCTTTCCTAATGCCAAATTTGTTCATATCTACCGAAATCCTTATACTGTTTTTACTTCCACAGTGTATGCCTATCTAAAGCTGATGGAAGTCTGGCAATTTCAAGATATTAGCCTAGCAGAGGTTGAAGAAAATGTTCTCTATGCATATGAAAAGGTAATGCAGCGATTCTTTGAAGACAAATCTTTGATTTTGCCGTCTAACTTAATTGAAATTCGATACGAGTCTTTTGAGCAGGATCAATTAAACACCTTAGAAGAAATTTACGCCCATCTCGGGCTATCTAATTTCAACGATTGGAAACATCAATTTAAAGAATACATCGATAGTTGTGCTCAATATCAAAAAAATGACTATGCACTGGATGCAGACGTTGTTACCAAAATTCGTTCCCGGTGGGGTTTCGCAATTGAGCGATGGAACTATGAACCCCCTCACCTGCAAAATTGCTGAGCATAACCGATTGTTCTCTTAAATAGAATTTATTCAGACAGGGTTGATTCAAGATGAGCTATTGGAGTTCAGTTTTACTCGCTGCCTTCCTATTAGGAATTACTTCTGCGGTTTGGGCCACCAGGCATTTTTTTTCTTCCCCACTCAAAAATGGCCCCTGGTTTTATGATCCATTGATTGGTAGTACTGCGGCTAATCCATATTTACGAGCCACCATTGCAAGGGTAGGTCTGCTTGCACTCAATCAATTCGAAGCACTCTATCTTATTGCCCAGCAAGATAGCGATGGCAATCCGCTCCGTGGTGACGCCAGTTATCGGATTGAGGGACAAAGTTTGCCCGCACGGTGGTGGAGTATTACAGCCTATGGTCCTGACTGCTTCCTGATCCCCAACGAGCTTGATCGTTATTCCTATAATATGAGCGATGTTCAATGGAATGCTGACGGGAGTTATGTGATTCATGTTTCTCCTAATCCAAAAGCAGGAAATTGGATTCCGGTGGATAAGGTGAAAAATTTTGATTTAACGCTTAGGCTCTACAATCCAGCACCGTTTATTTTAGAAAGCTTTAGTAGTCTCCTTTTACCACAAATTATCAGGGAAGGATAAAGGTATGAGTTACTCCTTGGGCAGTCTAGTTTTTGGAATTCTATTCACGATTGCTTTAGCCAGCATTATTCATTATGGCTTTATTCTGGTTTATCCATACTTAGTCATGTCCGTTGCCATGCGGAAGGGCGTGAGAATGTTGGGTAAAAATACAATTACCCATGGCACAAGACCAACTTCAGAATTTCGCGATATTGTTCGCCCAAGTCCCGATTTAATTTATTCGGGTTGTGTATTTGATTTGTCTACAGGCCCACTTCGCATTCACTCAGTTGTTCCACTGACGTACATGTCGCTTTCTATGTATGCAGATAATACAGACAACTTTTTTAGGATTAACGATCTTGAAATCGATGATCCAGAGCTAGATCTAATTTTGATTGGACCGAATGACTCTAAATTAGAAGCACTAAAGGATTTTGAGGAAAGCTCTACCCTTGTGGTTCAATCCCCTAGTAAGACTGGCATCATGCTTTTCCGTTATTTTTATGGCGATGGAGCCAATGCTCAGACTATTGAGGCAGTGCGGCAGCAGACAACACTGACCGCTCATAATGTCAGCAATCAAGAGCTGCCTTCTCGGTTACCGTCTGGCATTCTGAGAGGGTCTCGTCTTCCAATTCCAACACAGGTCCGGATTCGAAAATAAAGCATTGCACTTCTTCAAGCTTTTCATCTCTTACTTGTATTTCAAACACTCGGTGCCAAAGTTGCGATACTCTAGTTAGCTGAGATGTTTCGGAAGGACAATTTTGTCTGACGGGGCGACAGAAAGAGCAGTAATGCGTTCGGTGTATGGGTTGTAGTGGTCTAAAGTAAAAAAAGATAGGCCAGTGAGATGAAGCACGGCCTACCCAACAAAAAGATGACCCTATCCTATCAAACTTGCCTGGAAACGCAGATAGGGAAAAAGTCAGCTCTGCTGGTTTCGCTGCTGGTAGTAGTGCTACAAAGTATTCGCGATGTCCGATTAGAAGTGGTGGCCGAAGCGCTACCGTTTCCGATTCTGTTCGAGAGTCGCCGAAAAAAATCCAACGACTGCTCTCACAAGAGAAATTTACGGTGAGGGGGCTGTGGTTCGCTTACCTAAAGCAGTGGCTAGAGGAGCATTGCCAAAAGGGAGAGCGGGTTCACATCGCCATCGACCGCACAAGTTGGGGAACGGTGAATCTGCTGGTAGTGAGCCTGATTTGGAACAAACGTGGGATTCCCTTGTACTGGGAATTGCTCGACAAGCTGGGAAGTACGAGTTGGGAAGAACAGCGCGATGCCCTCTCCAAAGTCCTTCCCCTGCTGAAGGACCATCGTGTGGTGGTGCTGGGGGACCGAGAATTCTGTAGTGTCAAGCTGGGTCGATGGCTCAATGAGCAAGAGTGCTACTTCTGTCTACGCCTAAAGTGCAACACCAATATTAGGGAAGCCCAGCAGGCTTGGCGTGAGCTCGCAGCCTTGGGTCTGACCCCAGGAACGAGTCTCTATCAAGTGTCAAGACATTTGCCTGTCGCGACAATTAGAAGGCGGGGAGCCCACTGAATTGGCAAAAGGAAATGAGAAGCGGCAATCTCAGGTCAAGACGACAATCTAAGATCGCTTCTGGTGTGTCGATGTTTGGGAGTCAGATTCAGAGGATTTTGCCGGGAGTGCCTTCAAGTTCTCAGAGCGCTGGTGAGCGGAGCGTTTACGAAAACTGTCCGCCTTGATTTCGAGAATGACCGCATGGTGAATGAGGCGGTCAACGGCGGCGACGGTCATCATGGAATCACCAAAGATGGAGTTCCACTCACTGAACGGCTGATTGGCAGTGACCATGATGCTTTTGCGCTCATAGCGATAGGCAATGAGTTCAAAGAGAACGGAGGTTTCTGCCTCGGATTTTTGGACATAGCCGAGGTCATCAATGATCACGAGGTCAAAGCGGTCGAGCTTTTTCAGGGCAGGCTGAAGCTGGAGATGAAGCTTTTCTTTTTGGAGATACTGCACCAGGGTGGTGGCACAGAAGAATTTGACGCGCTTGCCCGCTTCCAGGGCGGCACGAGCGATGCCAGCGGCCAGATGGGTTTTGCCGACCCCAGAAGGTCCGAAGAAGAGACAGTTTTGGGCGTCATCAATCCACTGGGGTTCAGTGGCGAGTTTTTGAATCGGGAGAGGGTTAACCAGGGGCAGGTGTGTCCAATCGAAATTGGAAACCGTTTTGGCGTTGGGCAGTTGAGCTTCGGTGATGGCTCTTTGGAGGCGCAAAGCCTTGCGGCGGTCTGTTTCGAGTTGGCACAGGGCCAAGAGAAATTGCGCGTAGGACCAGGTCTCTCGCATGGCTTGCTGCTCCAAGGTCTCCCAGTGGTTGAGCATATGGGATAAGCGCAGGTGCTTGAGCTGAGCGCTGAGGCTTTGGTAAGGGCTCAGCTCCGGTTGAGACGAGCTCTGGTTCTGCATCTGGGATGACGCTGCTGTGGGTGAACAGAAGGGCATCGTAGTCGTTGAGGTCATGTTGTTGGACATTCACGGTGGGGAATTCGAGTTTGGTGAGCAACTGAAAATGGAGTCTGAGCCTTGAGAGGGTGAGGGTTTTGGCCTCAATCTCTGGGAAGAGGTAGTCAGCGACCGCCGCTTCCTTGTTTTGGGTCGCCGCAATATAGAGGGCTTCGACCATGAGCACGGCGGCAGAATCAAGCTCAAAGCCAGCCTGGAGCTGTTTCCAGAGTTGGTGATAGCGCTCATTGGGCAGGAGGTCCTCTCGCCAGGTGCTGTGGAGGAAGGCCAAGGGCTTTTTGCGCAACCCTTCGATGACATGGTGATAGTCCACCGAGCGGGCGCGCCGCTTGTCCTTGTCAGTAGAACGAATCCGTTTCAACCTGAACACTTCATGGCCTTCGAGGTAGCCCATCAGGCGGTTGTGGTGCAGATGCACTTCCAGGGACCGGCCAATTAAGCGAGACGGCACGCTGTAGAGCATGCAGCGGATATCAATCGTGCTGTTGCTGCTCACCTTGGCGGTGAGGAGTTCGTAGTCCGCAGCCCGGTATTTGGGCAACGCCTGGAGATGCGCTTTCTCATGCTCATACTTATCCTGATGCTGGGCATTGAGCTTGGCCACACAGTCATTGAGCAGGTCTTGATAGTCGCTGACGCTAGCGAAGTCGGTGCTGCCGCGCAGGTACATCGCTTGGACAATGCGGTTCTTCAGATGACCGTGGGGGCCTTCAATAGAACCGTTCTCGTGGGCGATTCCCCGGTTGTTTCGCGTCGGTTGCAACCGATAGTGCTCACACAGGTCGTCATACAAGCGCGTCAGCGGTTTGGTCTTCTTCCCACCCAGATTTCGATAGGCCGCACTCAGGCTATCGGTGCGATGCTGCTTTGGAGCCCCGCCGCAGGCAAACAGGGCATTCTGCAATCCTTCGGATAGGGCGACAAAGCTTTCACCCCCCTCGATTAACTCCGCGTAGGACCAGCCGCTGTAGCCCAAGCGGTAGTGATAAATCAAGTGCTCATAGGGCTTTCCATTTATCGTCACCACCGTCCCTTTGAGTTCGGTGAAGTCGGAAAATCCTTGCACCCCCGGCTCGTGACGCAGCTCAAACATCACCTCGGGAGCTGGACCATACAGTGCTTTCCAGGTTCTCACTCGCCGCTGAAGCGTCCTGAGCACTTGCGGATATTGACCCGGATATTTGTCCTGCAAATGCTCAAATAACGTCGTCGGTTTCAGTCTTGGCTCAGCTCGCAGCATCGCCTCTAGTTCGGCTTCCCAAAGACCGTTGAGTGGATCTGGCCGGGTCCGCACCCCGGTGCCCTCTCCACTCCCCTGCTGCCACTCGTTGGCATCCATTCGTTGCGCGGTTCGCACCGAAAATTCCGCCACCGCTGCCGCATCTTGCTGCGACAGGCCATGCTCCTTTGCATTCATGTACACTCGCTGTTGATACATTATTACTCTCGACACTCGTTAGAGTCCTTTCTTTCCAGGGGGACCCTATGAGTGTCTTTTTTTGTCGATCGCCACGCCAGTGAGCTGTCAAAGTCTCACGTCTGTCTCACGATCCAAGCCACGCTTTCGCGACAACTCCCGCCAGGAAATGTCGAGCAGCCGCCAATGCTATTGTCGTCTAACAAGTCTCTTTCTCAACGAGGTGGAAGTCACTAAGCAAAAGGAGTTTGGCTCATTTAATGTGGCCAGTAAATGGAAGAAACGCTACCGGGGATTTGCACCCCATGAGCCTTGGTTTATTTTGACCAATCTAGAGACTCTAGATGAAGCGATAGGGGCGTACCAGAAAAGATTTGGCATTGAGGAGATGTTTCGAGACCTGAAGCTGGGTGGCTACAGTTTGGAGAGCTGCCAGTTGTCTGGAGAGCGTTTAGTGGCGATGATATTGCTGATCGCCCTGGCCTATGTTGAGAGTCTCAAGCAGGGCCAACTTGCCAAGAGAAGGGGACTACAAAAGTATCTGGCTCGCCCAGAACGTGCAGCTCATGCTCAACGCCGTCACAGTGCATTTCATGTGGGTTTGTGTGCTTATCGTTGGAGTCCACTTTATCAGTTGTGTGAACCACTCATTATCGAGTTAATGAAACTTAGTCCAAACAAGCGGACTCATTACAAAAAAGGGCTCAGGGCTAGAGAGTTGACTCTATCTGCTTTCTAGCTTCTGCTGTCGCCCTTCCAGGGTAATGACCCAATTCTCTCAGTTAACCCCATCTGTGGTAAACCTATCTCCTACAGACCTAGCTCAAGCAGCCAATGCTCCCGTAATTATTGACGTACGGAGCGAGCTTGAGTATCTCACGGGCCACGCTTCAGGAGCACGGAACCTTAGTCTGCCCCGCATTCTGCTCGGCTTGGGTGTATCGCGCTGGTTTTTGCCACAGTGGTTTCGAGAACTTTCCCCCGATCAGCCCATTGCCGTTATCTGTTTGACCGCTCACCGAAGTCCCATTGCAGCGAAACAGCTAACTAAGGCAGGGTTTACAACGGTCTATAACATTACTGGCGGCATGATAGAATGGCGGCGATTGGGGTTGTAGAGAGTGACATGCGTGAAATGTCTTTTGGGGACAGTCTGCCCTAGTGATAATTGTTGAGAATATTACTTTTTGTCATTGAAGTGATAACCTCTGTATTGTGGATCAAAGCTAATGTTTATACCTCGTGGATTTGGCGAACGCTTTTTTGCGACAAGTCTAGGAAAAGTAGTTTATTATGCGCCTCAAGGAGAGCTATGGGGTGAACCTGAGTCAAAGGAAAAGTTGGTCTTTTTGCACGGTTTTGGCGGGGGCTCTTCTGCCTACGAATGGTCGAAGGTGTATCCAGCATTTGCCGCAGAATATCAGGTCTTGGCACCCGATTTAATTGGCTGGGGGCGCTCCGATCATCCCGCCCGTAGGTACCAGGCTGAAGATTACATTGCGATGATCATAGAATTTATGGAGCAGAGCTGTCAGGAGCCTAGTATTGTAATTGCCTCGGCTCTGACGGCAGCCTTTACGATTCGAGCGGCGATCGCCCGCCCTGACCTATTCAAGTCATTAATTGTTACCACCGCCGCTGGCTTGGCTGAGTTTGGTAACGACTATCGCCAGAGCGGGTTCGCCCAGTTTGCCCAGTCAGCCGATATCCCCTTTTTCAATCAACTGCTGTATGGTGCGGGGGTCGCCAACAGTTTTGGCATTCGCAGCTTCTTGGAGCAGCGTCAGTTTGCCGATGCATCGCGCGTCTATCCTGAAATTGTTGAGGCCTATCTACAATCGGCTCAGCAACACAATGCCGAGTATGCGGCGCTCTCATTTGTGCGGGGAGATCTGTGCTTTGATCTATCCCAATACATCACAGAACTAACAGTACCGACCGCTATCATTTGGGGCAAGGGGTCTGAGTTTACAGATCCCGAGATCGGTCGTCGGCTCGCTGCTATGAATCCTCGGGCCATCCGTCAGTTTTGCTATCTAGATGATGTGGGTTTTACGCCCCAATTGGAGCAACCGGCGGTGACGATCGGCCTGATTCGCAAGCTCTTGCCTTTATTGGCGCAGGGCTTGACCGACAACCCGGAGACAGAGACATCATGATTAGCGCTGTAACGAACAGTGCATGTTGGCACAGCGGATATTCAACGCTCGTTGAAACCCGGCGGCAAGTTTGTTTTTATGGAGCATGTTGCCGCGACCGATGGCACCTGTCGTCGCACCGTCCAGGATGGCATTACGCCGATTTGGAAGACAGTATTTGATCACTGCCATGCCAATCGCGAAACCTGGATAAACCTGGAAAAAGCAGGGTTTGCAACGCTAGACTACCAAACCTTTCGACTATCCATTCCAGTGGTTAGCCCCCATATTGCTGGAGTAGCAACCCGAGCATCAATTGACCTCAAGACTGAATTGATGCACCGCCAGAACAACTCTAGACAACCTATTTCGAGAGAGAGCCATGATATTTAATCCCGGATATCTCACCAGTGCCGAGGGATCGGGGTCACCAACCAGCGAGAATGTAATAACCCGGATATCTCACCAGTGCCGAGGGATCGGGGTCACCAACCAGCGAGAATGTAATAACCACAAGACATTCAGCGGTTTGCAAAGATGGCCCCGACCCAAACAGAGTGTAACTTGCCAAGCTACGAGTTTGGACGCCTGAATCAACGCAAGATAGTAGCGAACTTTAGCGGTGGTGAGCTCAGCAGTGATGGAGGGCTGCTGCTAATTCGAGAAATCGACCAGCTATATCGAATCAGTGAGCGGCTGTCCGAGTGCTTTACGGATCACCGCGATGGCAGCCGGGTGCAACATGAATTGAAAACGCTGCTCGGGCAACGGCTTTATGGATTGGTGCAAGGCTACGAGGACGTGAATGACCATGACGACCTTCGGCATGAGCGATTATTTGGGGTAGTTCTGGGTCAGTTAGAAAGCCAGCATCCGCGCTGTGCACCGTTAGCGGGCAAGAGCACCCTCAACCGATTGGAGCAAGCGATGCATGTCCCCCGCGACTTGTCAGATTCGCGCTACGTGAAACTGAGCCTGGACCCGGCTGCCATCGAGGCGCTCTTGGTGGAGCTATTCATCGAACAACTCGAAGGTGAACCGAAACAAATCATCCTGGACATGGATGTCACCGATGACCCCACCCATGGCACCCAGGAAGGTTCAGCGTTCAATGGGTATTACCGCCATGACTGCTACACCCCGTTGCTCATCTTCAGTGGTCGCCATTTGTTGAGTGCAAAACTGCGACCGGCCAATGTGGACCCCGCAGCGGGAGCGTTAGAAGAACTCCAACGCATCGTGGCTCAGATTCGAGGTCATTGGCCGAAGGTGAAGATTCTGGTGCGCGGCGATAGTGCTTACAGCCGAGATGACATCATGCTGTGGTGTGAAGGTGAAGCCCAGGTGGACTTTGTTTTTGCCCACAGCAGCAATGAGCGCTTGCGCCAATTGACTTGGGGGTTAGAACAGCGAGCCAAAGCCGTTTATGAGGCCCAGCGCCAAACGGTTGCTGCCACCTTAGAACCTCTGTTAGAGCAGAGTGCAAGTGAACTAGAGGCTGAACTCAACCGCTTGGTTCCGCCCCAGGTTTGGCATCAGTCCTTGAGCTATGCCACGCTTAAATCCTGGAGCTGTGAGCGTCGCGTCATTTGCAAGCTCACCTACGATGGCAATGGCCCACGTCGCCATTTCGTTGTCACCTCTTTGACAGCACAGCAGGCCCATCCCGCTCACCTTCACCGCGATTATTACTGTCCGCGAGGAGAGATGGAAAATCGCATCAAGGAGCATCAGCTTGACCTCTTCAGCGACCGCACCTCCACCCATGACTTTGAAAGCAATCAGCTCAGACTCTGGTTTTCATCCTTCGCCTATGTCTTGATGCAGGCCCTGCGCCTCAAGGCACTCGCCAAAACTGAACTCGCTGATGCGACTCTGGGCACCATTCGACGCAAGCTGCTCAAGCTTGGCGCACAGGTTCGCATCTCTGTCAGGCGCATTCTCGTCGCATTCACTTTCGCTTCGCCCATACAAACCCTCTTTGAAGCGGCAGCACAACAGTTGCGCAGACGACTCCCTAGGCCAGGATAGACCGATGAGTAGAACTCTAGCCTTTCGCTCCGACTTTAATTCAACGACTCTCCAAGGGTGAGATTACACACCCTTGCTTTGACCTGCTCAAAATCTGCCTGAAGCCCCATATCTAGAGCACAATGACTACCTTTACAGCATAGACAGCCTGAAAGATGCCTCAGGCATCCTCTATTGCTCGAGTCAACAGACTGCTCATCTCATTTCGGGCAAGCCTGATACTCTCTATCCGCCCTGGTGAGAAATCCGGGTTAATCAGTCGCTGCGAGCCGTCATGCTGGCTCTCGTCCTGGGGGGTTGTTTGTGGGTGGGGGTGGGGGCAAACTTGGCCATGGCAGTACCGTTTTCAGTGGCGGAATCAAGGGTTCACGATAGGGGACCAACCCTGTCTGAACCATCATTGGACCTAAAGGCCGAAGTCGATCGCGTTCTCACCGCCATTCCTACTGGCTTCTACAAGGTGGACGATGTGGCGGGGCTCAAACGCCTGCAATCTAACGCCCAGGCGCAGGTGGTTGATGTACGTGAACCGGCGGAGTACGGGGCAGGCCACATCCCTGGGGCGATCAACATCCCGCTGCGCACCCTGGCCCAGCACCTTGACCAGATCGAGGGCGATCGCCCGGTGGTGCTCTACTGCTCCTCGGGCTACCGCTCGGCCATGGGTGTCGTGATGCTGCATCTGCTGGGCTATGACAATGTGCAGGGGTTTCCCCCCAGTCTGGCGGGTTGGAAGGTGGCGGGGGAGGCGATCGCTAAACCCTAACGTTACAGAATTTGGCGCTTCCCCGTGGATAGAAGGTGCCCGTAGTGCAGGCATCCTACACGCACGGGCGAGAATCCGTCCTATTGATATGAATCAATTCGGGTTACTGTATCAACCTTTACTACTCACCCCATCGGTTGTTCGTCCAGCCATTTCGCTGGGGTGAATCTGGTAAAGCGCCATTTCCTCCGCCCGGCCCCAGGCGTCGATCCAGGTGCGGTTAATGGCAGGCGACAGAGCTGGATTGTGTGTTTTGACAAATTCCATCACGCGATCAATAGCGCCCTGTTCAGTGATGTGCTCGGCCCGGCCTGTTATCGTAACGCTGCGCCAGTGCTGGAGATTGCTGACATCTTCAACCTGTAGGCCAACCTCTGGGTTGACATCCATATACTTAGTTTTCATCCCCACTGTGGTGAAGATGTAAATAGCTGGCTCGTCAAAATAGTAGTGCATTGGCACAACGTAAGGATGCCCGTCAAGGGCGCAGCCCAGATGTCCATGCCCTACTTCTCTCAGCAGTTCATGTATCTCTTTTGTGTTCATCTCATCAATATCTAACATAGCATTTCTCCCTAAATATTAGGACACCCGTAATGTGTTAAAGGAAAATTACGCCCCACAGGTTGGGTCAATGATTGGAGTCAGTCACCCTTTCCGAAAGTGTCAGCAAAAAGGTGAGATCTGTCATAGTGTTAAGTGAGTGGCGTGCGTTAGCCGGTATAAAGGCAAAGACCCCTAGTTCCAAAACAATTTCTTCGTTTTCTAGGGTCAGTACACCTTGCCCTTCAATGACATTCACGGTGGCATTGCGAGGATTAGTATGTTCTGAAATGGAGGTTGATGCCGCCAGAGACATCAGTGTATAGCGACAATTTTTATCTTCTAGAAGAATCTTGCTCTTGGCTCCAGATTGAGGATACTCAATTACATTAGACCAATTAATTTGTGTTGCTTTCGGTGACAGTATAGCTGTGCTCATGGAGTTGAACCTTTTATAGTAGGGAGATGGCTGTCATTGATGAAGATGCTCATAGATGAGCTTTTCCATCACCTCTTTTTTATCAGCTAGGGAAAAACAATTTTTGAGATCGGCGCACGACCCAAGAAAATGTATGCAGCCGGTCGTAGCACACTTTCAGAGTAAAGAATCTTTTGCACGTCTAGGCTAGGCGCACGTTTAGCGGTGGCATTATAGGTTGCAATTTCTCCTGCCAGACTAAAGTCACTGTTAGTTAGGTAGTGATCATCATCGTGGATTGCCTGAAAAATAAAGTTATAGATCGGATTAAGGCCTAGGGACGTATCGTAATTCTCCCCGGATACCCAAAGATGGCTTCTCTGAATATCAGCAAACATCTCTGGAACATTCTCATAACGCTCGTACCATGAAAACTCTATATTCAATGGAAGACTCTGGTACTCGCTCCAAAGCCAATCACAGAATTGAGCGATCGCTGCGTCGGAAATCTCGGCGGGGTTACCTTCCAAGTAGATCCTTGCCAGGTGCTCGATTTTGGCTGCTGTTGTGGCTTGAGAATTTTGAAGCAAATTGTCTGTACTGGGCATCATATCGTGCCTTGCATAGACGACTCACCTTCATCCTGGCACGTCTTTTTAATTATGGCCGCTCCGAATTTAGATCTCATCCTTTTGGCTAGCTAAAATCTTACGTTTTACATCATAGTTCATCAACTCGTTCAAGAGACCAAACACAGCCTTAGCATATAGTTAAGGAGATATTAGTTGTCGAGGTTAGTCACAACAGGTTAACAAGCTTTGTGCGAGCAAACCAAAGAAAGAGGAAAACCAGTGGCAACACAATATCAAGTAATCAGCGACTGGCTATGCCTGACGACCAGGCAAAAAGCTAGAAAAATTGAACGTCATCTAAATCGACTCTCTGCGGAAGGATGGGAGTTTGTCGCCCTCGATCCCGTAATGTTTTTTGGGAATGACGTTGGATTTTACCTGATCCTCAAGAGATCATTTTCAGAAAACCCTAATCAATCGCGTTAGGAGCATCGCTGATGAAATATAAGATTGTATGTCTAGGATTATCGCTCTTCCTGTATGGCATAGCGCTTGCACTACCTTGTCTTTTGTTTAATGTGGTTCCTACAGAATCTGTGGGTGAGAGTCCCTCCAATCCTAGTGACGTTTATGCCATGAAGGGGATTGAACTAACTTTCCTTGGCATCATTGGCTTACTTTTCCTGCAAATTCCCGCAATTGGTTGGCTCGCCAATCCAATCTATTGGTTGTGCTGCGTCATGTTTATGATGCAACGTTATCGGTTTGCATCCATAGCTGGAATTGCCGCCATCTTCATTGGTTTTGGAGGAACATTTTCAGCATTTTGGTTCAACTTGCCTGCGGACAGCGGTGGCGTTTCTGAATTTGCTCTGAGTCAATTGTTGCTGGGTTTTTGGCTATGGCTAGCGGCTCCGGGCTTAATAGCCTTAGCTTCTTTTATCGGTCTGTTAAAACAGCCAACTCAATTGACCCATAGAAACGATCCAGAGAGGAGCCATAGATTAGAGCTATGAGACCTCAACAGCTTTCCCTCGATGCCTTTTGGGAGTCAGCCATATCTCAGAAGCGCGTATTCAGCCCTAATGACGTTGCTCATTTGCCAGAAGCCGTAAGGCGGTATCTCGAACATGCGATGGCAGAGCCTCTCCTGGGGAGTATCGCACCTGGTACCGTCCTCGCCTCAGCCGTACGCCTCAAAATGCATGGCGAAATCAAACTCAAGACCTGGATTCCCTTCACCGCAGAGCAAGTCGTCTGCTGGGATCGCGGCTTTATTTGGAGCGCCACCGCCTGGATGAACCGCTTACCCATTGTGGGATCAGATCGAATCATTGATGGCGTTGGGGCCATGCAGTGGAAGCTGTTGGGGCTATTTCCGGTGATGACTGGGAGCGGTGCTGATATTACCCGATCGGCGGCGGGGCGCTTCCACACCGAGTTAATGCTGTTGCCATCGGCACTTTGTCTGGGTGATGTGACCTGGAGTAGCCCAGAGGCATCGCACCTCCATGCCAGTTTTATGGCCCAAGCTGAACAGGCAGAACTCGACTTGACCATCGACCAGGCAGGTCGGCTCAAAACTGCGAAACTTCCGCGCTGGGGCAATCCAGACGGTGCGGAACATCGCTATGTGGATTTTGGGGCGATTGTAGAAGAAGAAGGCACCTTCTGCGGCTACACGATTCCCACCCGTCTGCGGGTTGGGTGGTATTTTGGCACCGAGCGATTTGAGGCAGAAGGCGAGTTCTTCCGAGCCACCATTGATGATGCCATCTATCAGTAATAGTTTCTAGTTTCAAAAAGTCCGATTTGCGGAAATCCGGGTTGATTAAAAAGATGTAATAACGAGGTCAGCGATGACGATCTTAATCCTGATCCAGATTCTGGTTCCCCTACTCTTAATTGGGTGGTTGGCCTTTGTGCCGCCTCGCAATCTGTTGGGTATTGGGATTCAATCTCTAATGACGGCGATCGCCCTAGTTGCGATCGCCCGCATGGGCATTTGGGTCTTTCCGCCTTGGTGGACGCCCTACCTCTATGGGGTGCTATTTGTGCTGGCGTTGGGGCTGGGGTTTCTGAGGCAACAGCCCAAGCACCGGATGCCATTGATCTGGCCGGGGTGGGTGATGATTGTGGGCTTCGTCGCCTTTGGCGTGTATGCAGGCAATGAGGCGGTGCTCAGTTGGACAGGGCAGTTTCCTGCGGCTGCAACCGCTGTCGATCTTACCTTTCCGCTGCGGGGTGACAATTTTCTGATCGTCAATGGCGGTAGCAATATTCGCATCAATGCTCACCTAAAAACCTTAGATGAGTCAGTACCGCGTTTTCGAGCCTATCGGGGCCAAAGTTACGGCACCGATATCATTCAGGTCAATCGGTGGGGGTTGCGATCGCGCGGCATCATGCCTAAGCAGCCTGCGGCGTACTTGATCTACGGCGCGCCGGTGTTCGCTCCCTGTGCAGGCCAGGTGGTGCAGGCGATCGATGGCTTCCCAGATATGACCATCCCCGAGAGTGACCTGGTCAACCGGGCTGGAAATCACATAATTCTGCGCTGCGGCGAGGCCGAGGTCGTCCTGGCCCATTTTCGCCCCCAGAGTCTCGTGGTGCAATCGGGCATGGCTGTTGCCGTCGGGGACGCCATTGCCGAGGTCGGCAATTCTGGGGCCAGCGGCGAACCCCACCTTCATATTCACGCCCAGCGACCGGGCTCTTTAGCTATGCCCCTGTCAGGCGACCCATTGCCGGTGCGCTTCGATGGTCGTTTTCTCATTCGCAGCGATCGCGTGACTACGCCCACCTCCAGAGGCTGAACTATGACTGATGCACAGTTCGCCCACCTCAAAGAACTGGACAGAGATGTCTAGATCGCTCAGGCAATCGCCTGAGGCTGTGCTGGTTTGAGCGTATTCCATCCCGTTACTTAGGTTCTATATCGTGGCGTTTGTCGCATTTCTCTTTTTATTGGTTGGCCCTGCAATCGCCACAATCGCATTTTTTCGACGGCTTTCGATCCGTTGGCACTTGTTTTTGTTGAGCCTTTGCGTCGCCTATGGAATTTCTCCGTTTCTCTTGACTTGGGGCGCACTCGGCTTGGCTAGACGATTCGGTTGCTCGGCAGAGGCTGTCCGCTTTAGCTGTCCTTCCCCAGTTTGGCTGGGAGACGTTATTTCTGGGCTGGCGATGACGCACTGGCTGGCAATTTTGGCCATTCCATCGGCGATTTTAGGCATGATCGGGCTGCTGCTGTCTGGGATTTTACAGTATAAGCGCTCCCGAAATACAGGCGGCACTTCAGGCGAAACCCCCGCTGCTTTTTACCGGAGTCGCCGCCACAAAGTAATTGCAGGCGTCTGTTCAGCTCTCGCTCAGCGTTGGCATCAGTCCCTTTCAGGAATCCGGATTGTCACGGTTGTTTTAGCGATCGTCATCCCTGGATTTGTTTTTCTGTACTTGTGGTGTTGGTTGGCATTTCCAATCGAGCCGCGATCGCAACAACAACAATCCTATGTCAAAGAAGATAGTGAAAAATGAGAAAACATCCTGTTGCTTGGTTCTATATCTTGGCTTTTGGGATCTCATGGGTTGGCCTGATTCCAGGAGTCCTCGGTTCGCGGGGGATAGCCCCATTTGATAGTCCCTTGGTCCAGTTCCTTGGCATCCTATTTTCCATTGGCCCCGCCCTTGCGGCTGTGATGATGTCCCAGGTGATGCGGGGTAAAACAGGTGTTCAGAATCTACTCAAGGGTTTGCTTAAATGGCGGGTTGGTCTAGTTTGGTATCTCGTCGCGGTGCTGGGGCCTATTGCTATTTTTGTTGCGGGACAATTCCTGACAAAATTAATGGGCTTGACCGGAGCATCCGCAGCAGTTCCCAGTCATCCATTTCTCTTTGTTACTGCCGTTTTAACGGTGATTCTCTCCAACACGAGTGAAGAAATTGGGTGGCGGGGGTTTGCGCTCCCACATTTGCAGAAACGACATAATGCCCTGTCCGCCACCCTGATTGTGGGACTTTTGTGGAGTTTATGGCACTTGCCGCTGGTCTTTTTGACGGGCAGCCCAATGGCTCAGTCACCTTTAATCTGGTTTACTAGCATCGTTGCAAGTTCTTTTATCTACACCTGGCTTTACAATCGCACCCAAGGCAGTATTTTTCTCGTGGCACTTTTTCATAGTTCGCTGAACATCTTTGGAGCATTTATCCCTGGAATATCCCCTATCGCATACGCTCTTGTGAATTGTGTGGTGGCCATCATCCTAATCGCAGTGTTTGGAAAAGTGAATCTCTCCTATCAAAAACGGGTTTATGAATTCTAATAATTGGGACTATGGCACAACACAGTAAATCCAGCTTTTATCCGCGCCTGTTGGCATTCTTTGCCTTAGCGTTTGCTTGGTCATGGGCCTGCTGGCTGCTGGCTTTGGTGGTCAGACCTCGGTGGCCCACCATCGGGAGCATGTTGATGATCGCAGGGAGTTTTGGCCCTGGTATCGCGGCGATCGCAATGGTGAGGTACAACGATGGCCAGGACGGGCTGCGTCGTTGGCTCAGGCGATCGCTGCAATGGCGGGTTGGTTGGCCTTGGCTGGCGCTCTCATTTTTCTTGCCCCTGGCCGTCATGGGGCTGGCTGCCGCTGGGCACATCGCCTTGGGCGGCACGATCGCCCCGTCTCCCGCATCCGGGCATCTGCTCTTAGCCTTGGCAAATTTTGGGCTGGTGCTGCTGCTGGGTGGCCCCCTGGGCGAGGAATTTGGCTGGCGGGGCTATGCCTTGCCTGTTTTGCAAGAGCGCTATAGCTGGCGCGGGGCTAGCCTGGTCTTGGGCCTGGTCTGGGGCGCATGGCACCTGCCACTGTTTTATCTGGCCGACACAGCACAAAGTTACATTCCGGTTAGGCTATTTATGGTGAGCACGGTGGCCCTATCGGTGCTGTTTGCATGGTTATTCAACCATACCAAAGGCAGCGTCCTGCCCGCCCTCGTGCTGCATACTGCGGTTAATGCTTGGGGGTGGGTCATACCAGTTATGGTGATGCCGGATGGGAGCAATCTACGACCCTATGGGCTGGCAGTGGGACTGCTTGTGGTGATCGCTCTAGGTCTATTGTGCGATGCGGCACCCGACCCACCCCTGCGATACTGATAGACAGCACCAATTTGGGGTTCCTCACCCTATGCTTGACGGCCCAGTCTTCGATGGCGATCGCTTGCTTCTCACGCACCAATCGCATCGTCAGCTTGTGAAGAAAATCTTTTTTCCCGTTGGCAATCTCTTTATGGATTCGGGCGACTTTCAACCGCACGGTGAGTGTCGGGAGGATGTCACCATGCGCTGCATGGTCGAAACCCATCTCGCAGGAGACTAGCCCTTTACGGTGACCCATCATGCCTCGACTTCGCGCTAGCTTGTTGAACAAACAACTAAGAGGCTAACCACTGGAACGATTAGCCCCTTAGGCCATTGAGAGCATCAAGAGAGCTGGCGATTTCCCCCCTGAAGGGTTCCTGCAAAGCCCTGCAAATGCCCGCTGATGTCAGCCGTCAGCCCCCTCTGACGGAAGAGGGGAATGTCACAGATTGCAACAAAACCGAGTCCTTTGTCAGCAACACGGCTACAGCATCGCCCTAATCCCCAATAATAAGGGGTTGTTGCGTCGTCAATGCATGGACAGCAGCCTAATTGTCTTTAACATTCTCAACCCGCCCGTTTTGTTCTTTTTCCTCGGGATGCTGGCGGTGTTTCTCAAATCGGATCTGGAAATTCCAGCGCCGCTGCCCAAGCTATTCTCGTTGTATCTGCTATTAGCCATTGGGTTTAAAGGGGGCTACGAGCTTCAGCACAATGGCTTTAATACCCAAGTAGGGATCACCTTGGCCGCCGCTGTCATTATGGCTGCGGTCGTTCCCCTCTACAGCTTCTTTGTGCTACGGCTCAAGCTGGATGTGTTTAATGCAGCGGCGATCGCCGCCACCTACGGCTCGATCAGCGCGGTCACGTTCATCACTGCCGGTTCATTTCTCGACAAACTCGGCATTGAGTTTGGGGGACATATGGTCGCTGCCCTGGCCCTGATGGAATCCCCTGCCATTATCGTTGGTTTGATCCTGGTCCGGGTCTTTGCCCGACGAGGTGAAGGCCATGAAAGCGAAGATGTGCCTTGGTCAGAGGTCCTACGGGAGTCCTTTCTCAATGGATCGGTTTTCCTGCTCATTGGAAGTTTACTCGTCGGACTCCTCTCGGGCGATAAGGGGTGGGACAAAATGCGGCCCTTCACGGAAGAAATCTTTTATGGAGCCCTGACCTTTTTTCTTCTGGACATGGGCATCGTGGCCGCCCGTCGCATCCGCGACCTACAGCGCAGCGGCTTGTTCCTTACCGCTTTTTCCGTCCTCATGCCCCTATTCAATGCCTTTGTCGGGGCGCTGTTGGCCAAACTGCTGGGCTTTTCCCTCGGCAACGGATTACTGTTTACTGTGCTTTGCGCTAGTGCGTCTTACATTGCCGTGCCAGCGGCCATGCGCATGACCGTGCCGGAGGCCAATCCAAGTATTTATGTGTCAATGGCGCTCGCATTGACCTTCCCGTTCAATATTATTTTGGGTATTCCCATTTATCTACAGGCGCTGAAATTACTGGGTCTCCAATAACTTCATCCCTATTCCCTTGCCAGTCCTACGAGACGACTTTTTATCATGCAGCCGATTAAGCGCATCGAAATCATTGTCAACGAGCTGGAAGTTTCAAGTGTTCTGAAAGTTCTGAACAAAAATCAGATTTCAGGCTACACCATTCTCAGTAATGCTACGGGTAAAGGTTTCCATGGCACGTCGGGGGATGACCTGCTCACCAACAGCTACATCCTGGCGGCCTGTACCGATGAGGCGATCGCCCAAAGCGTCGTCGAAGGTCTGAGGCCCTTGCTCTCCCGCATGGGCGGGATTTGCATGATCAGCGATGCCCTCTGGCTGAAGCATTAGAGTCTTTCTAGACAGCAGCGCTAGAGGCAAATCTAGAGGTAGCGACTAGCGTCCCGACTCAAAACCGCCAATAGCGACAGCGGATGGGATCGCCCTGGGGAACCACCAGTGCTGCAAGGGTCTCCGCCGATGGCGTCAGCTCAAGCAACTGCCAAGGGAGGGACCCCGTCCAAGTCCCACTAGCGGAATAGCCGGGAAGTTCCGTAAAATGAGCTTGGGTGTCAAAGTTAACAACGACTCGCTGGAGCTGGGTAACCAGTCCCTCCCCCGTCGCTTTCACATAGGCTTCCTTGCAGACCCAGTGGCGCAGGAAAGCCAGGGATCGCGTTGGATCATCAAGAGTCTGTAAAACTTCAAATTCTTTTGCGGAAAAGAATCGTTGGGCTAGAGAAGAGGCACTAGGAAAGGGTTGCACCTGTTCGAGATCGACTCCCAGGGGCTGTTCACCCAGCGCAATCAGGGCATAGCGATCGCTATGGCTAAGGTTGAACTGAAGCGTCAAGGGGTCAGAATCGGCAAGGGCAGGTTTGCCGCGATCGCCATAGCAAAACCGCAGGCTCGCAGGGTGCTGCTGCAAATACCGTCCTAACACCTGCCGCAAGCGCGCGTGAGCCATCACAAAGCGGTTTTTCAGGTGCGGGAAGCGAAATCGTTGGGCTCGGCCTTGTTCCTGCTCATCGAGCAGCCCAAAGGCCGAATCGATCGTCTCGTCCTGACCTAGTTGATCTAGGTCTGTAAACCAAAGGTGTATCTCTCCAGAGAAAAGCTTCAGCTCAGGGACCGCAGGGTGCCACTGAACCGTCGCTGGGCGATTCATCCAATCGATCACAGCTTCAATCCTTCAATCTGCTGTACTTCATCCCACGCATGGACAGTCCCTTTTTGTACGACCAATCCACCCCTGAGCGGGGACATCTCATCATTCCCTTTCAGTATGTACATGTAAGCGGTTATCCCGTTTTTTCCTACGGATTGCTCTCCGAACTTGGCCATCGAGGCCCACTCCATCGGTCGATTAATCCGGCTCAACTCTATAGCAGCTCGGTGGAGGGGATTGTGGCGATCGCCCGTGAACATTTGGCCCAAGCCGATGTCCAGAGCCGGTCCTCCTTCGATGTCTTCCAAAATCGCTATGTTTATCAAGGGCATTTGCTGATTGTTGGAGAAATACGCGGGAAGTTCTTTTATGACCATTACCCTCCCTACGTCCTTCGCAATATTGCCGCGCCTAAGCTCTTTGCAACTGAGCAAGAATGCTTAAGCTGGATCAAATTGGGATTACAACAGCGACCGGCCCACCCCTAAGGTTGTCAGTGAGTGGAGTCACAGGAAAGCACCTTTAGCCCAGCTTTGAAAGCATTCTTAACCCTTCACAGGGCTTGGGCCAAATCCATGTTGACGGATTTATGGCGTTCACTCTACGGTGAAAGCAATTTAAGACCAATCCGGGTAATCTCCTTCTTGCTTGTTTTATGAGTTTACAACCTGGGGATCCAGCTCCCGATTTCAGCTTGCCCGACGCGGAAGGACGTCTCGTTCGGTTGGCCGATCTAAAGGGCCAGCGCGTCGTCTTGTATTTCTATCCCAGAGACAACACGCCGGGTTGCACCCAAGAAGCCTGCGGATTCCGTGATATTTATCCGGCTTTGCAGGGGAATGCTGTGGTCGTGCTGGGCATCAGTACCGATGACGCAAAATCTCACGGGAAGTTCGCAGCAAAGCATAACTTGCCCTTTCCTCTACTTTGCGATACCGATGCCGCAGTGGCAACCGCCTACGGCAGCTACGGGCTCAAAAAGTTTATGGGCAAGGAATTCATGGGCGTCTTTCGACAAACCTTTGTGATTGGGCCGGATGGCACAGTTGAAAAGATTTATCGCAAAGTAAAGCCCGCCGAGCATCCTGCCCAGATACTAGAGGACTTGGAGGTATAGACGCTGAATTTTCTAGATCCCCGGCAATGGTTCCGTGTGGTAAGTACGGTTCTCGGCTTACTGTTTCGCCGTCCCCTGGTCGGTACGAGTGTAATTCCCCTTTTGGAGGATGGGCGCATCGTCCTGGTCAAGCGTCGAGATGACGGTTCGTGGGGATTGCCCGGAGGCCTCATTGATTGGGGAGAAGATTTAGCGACCGCAGTCCGACGGGAGCTGAAGGAGGAGACGGGGCTCGATATCCGTGAACTCGGTCGTTTGGTGGGGGTTTATTCGTCCCCAGATCGAGATCCTCGGGTTCATTCGATTTGTATTGCGGTCGAAGCACGGGTCTCAGGAACGTTTCACATTGAAGACGGTCTTGAAATTGAGGCGGTTCAAGCCTTTGAGCCTGATGCGATCGCCCTAGATGAGCTCGCTCATGATCACAAGCATCAACTAAAAGACTACTTTTCGGGTCTCACCGCATTGTCTTGATGCGCGACAGATGCAGTAGACATAGTAGGTGCAGCAGACGCAGTAGACGCAGAGGCGGTTTAGGGTTAATCATTCGTTCAGTGTTGGTATGGGGTGAGGGTAGCTCATGACAAAGACGGCATATCGGTCTCGACTGGCGATCGAAGAGGGTCGAATTTATTGGCGTGAAGTTGGTCAAGGACCTGCCTTAGTGCTGCTGCATGGCGGTTGGGGCGATGGCAGACAGTGGCAGCCTTTGGTAGAGGAACTGTCACGCTCCTATCGCTGTTTTATTCCCGATTTGCCTGGGTTTGGAGACTCGACGCTGTGGGCGGATCAGCCGCTGGCGGTGACAACCTTGGTGGATGCGATCGCCCACTACCTCCAAGCCCTTAATCTCAAGCGGGTTTCCCTGGTGGGCTATGGCATTGGCGGCTGGGTAGCGGCGGGCTATGCCTTGCGCTTTCCCTACGCGGTCCATCGCCTCCTGTTGGTGGAACCGGAGGGGGTGAGCAGCCCCGATCAGGCTTGGCTGAGCCGCTGGGGGAAACGACTAAGTGTTCAGACCTCGTTTTGGGCCGGTCTGTTTGAGACGATCGCGCCCCTGGGGGAACTGCCGGGTCCGACCCAGCGGATCAAAACGCTGCTCAATTTGCGCAAACAAATTATGTCTTGCCCTATTTCGGGCACATTGCTCTATGCCCGTGACCTCAAGGCCATTCAGCAAGATCTGCTCGATCGGGAGTTGCCCCGATTATTGGTCCCAGCGTTGATTTTGGAACGGGAGAATGCCAGTCCTCGCACCAAAATTTTGGCGGAGCGGTTTGCGGCGCTTTGTCATGAGGCGGTGGTGGCGTTGCTGCCGGAGTCGAGCGATCGCGCCCAGGCCGATCTCTTGGTTCGCCAGATCCATAGCTTTATTGAATCGGAAACGGTTTACCGGGATCCCGTCATGACGACGAAACGTTCGACTCAGCCGGTGGCCCCAAAACCCCTAGCCCCCAGAACCCGAGCGTTGCAGCAAGTTCTATCGGCGGCTCCAGCGCTGCTGCGAGCAGTGCCCCAGCTCCCCCAGTCATGAGAATGGTGCTGGTGGGGTAGTGCGATCGCCAGTCGGCAATATAGTCTCGCAGACTACTGATGAGACTGTGGAGAATACCGCTGGCGATCGCCTCTTCCGTGGTTCTAGCCCAGCGTTCTGGCCAAGCAGGCTGAGCAGACGGCTGGATAGGATTTCGCTGTAACTGACCAGCCTGTAATCGAGGGAGAGCAGCGGTTCCTTGACCCAAGCTATCAAATTGAAGCTGTACTCCGGGCAGAATGGCTCCACCGACTAAATTGCCTTGGTCATCGGCTCCCGTAATCGTCAATGCAGTGCCTGCATCAATCACGAGGACGGGCCAGTGATAACGATGGCCAGCGCCCCATAGGGCCAAGGCCCGATCAATGCCGAAGGTGGCATAGAGATTACCCAGGGGAATGTCAGCCAGCGTAATTTCCTGGGCTTGGGGATAGACACGGCGAAGGAACTGAGTTTGGGCAGGAACAACAGAGGCAAAGCGAAGGGGATGGTCAATGTAGACGTCCGTTTCAGCTTCTGCCCTATGGTCTGTATCCCAGGTTTCAACCAACTCGGTTCCTACAAACCGACCCCAGTGCAAGCGGGAGTTGCCGACGATCAGACCGATCCAGGGGCGATTGGGGTTGAGGATAGAAGCATCGGCATGGCTGCGATCTTTGCTCATAGGTTGTAAAAGAGAGCCAGCCATCCTATTCAAGTTGAAAACTGAACAAACGGCACCTCTTTTACAGGGGTGTAGGGCTAGAACCCAAAAAACCAGCGATCGCCTGTCCCTGATACCACATCTGAGTTACTAACGTCTTCGCATCGCCCAATAGATTAGGCATTCCTAAATTGCCTAAGGTCGTTTGTGTAAAAGTGAGATCTTCCAATCCAGAAGTGATTGGGAAATAAACACTATCTTCCGCAGGGTCAAAGTCATAAATTAGGGCATAACCAGACGGATCAATCCAGAATTGATCGGCTCCTGTTCCCCCCCAGAGTTGGTTGAAGCCAGAGCCACCTATCAGAATATCATTGCCGTCTCCACCGAGAAGTTGATCATTTCCACTGAGGCCTGTGAGGCGATCGTTTCCACCCAGTCCATGAATAACATCATCAGAGTTATCTAAGCCTAAAATCTGATTGTCTAGATCGTTCAAAAAGGTAACCGTATTGGCGTTAAAGATCTGGTCGATTTGCCATTCAGCATTCCAGACATCAAAGGAATCATGAACACCGATTTGATCCGCAAACATGAGATTAGCTAAATCCACCGCTGCTGTTGTAGATTGGGTTAGGTTATCGAGATTTTCTAGACTAAAATCAACCAACCAAATTTCTAAGTTGGCCTTTGTTGTAAAGCTGAGCTTGAGATCTGGACCAACTTGAGTGAGTCGTAGATTTTCAGCCTGAAAACCGGAACCGATAAACCGCAAACTGTCGACTTCCTGACGGATTGCTTCGGAGGGCATGGTGCCTCGACCGGCACCGCCAAAGTTATAGAATTTGAAGACTCCGTTAGAATAATCAGAAATCTCCAACGTGTAATTGCCGCCTTGAAGGTCAATAAGAGTGGGAGCAGCATTAATGGAGTGAGAGGGAGGCGAGGTTGGAATTGATTGAATGAAAGGACTGAGAACAACCGACTCGATCGGTTGCTCACTTATCGGTTGCTCACTTACCGGTTGTTCACTTACCGGCTGGGTCACGATGGGCTTAGCTAACTGGATGGGGATGATCGCAAGGGGAGCCTCTGGCTGCGTCTGGGGTTGGGCTGGAAGAATTGGGGGGCTGAGCAATGGGTCGACGATTGACGGTTGAAGGACCACGTCTTGAGTGATGGCTGGGTCAATAACCGATTGTTCGGCAACCGATGGTTCAGTCACTGACAATTCGATGGCTGGCCGCTCGACTGTCAACTGTTTGATGACCAACTGTTCAATGGATGGCTGGTCGATGGATGACGTTGGAACGAATGGCTCGATGGGTGATGGCTTAATTTTTGATCGTTCAATGGCCACAATCCTATCCGGTATGGCTACCCAAATTGGTCCCGCACCCGATTTAAGCGCAAGGTCAGGATCAATTGCAGCTAAACTTGCAGCCCCCCGTTCAATGATGTTTCCTAGATTAGGAGCTTCTAAAGCAGAAGATGCAGGTAACGTAGCGATTGCAACAGATTCTTTTACAAGCCCCTTTGCAACAGATTCCTGAGGTCGAGAGGATATCGGCAGAACAGAAACAGGAATGGGAGAACTAGAAGCGAGTTGATTTCTAGGGCGATCGCCCCCCCCTACGATTTCTGGAACACCAGTCGCTCGAACCTGAACCCGAATTTCTGAGCCTCGTGAACTCAAGGAGGCTCCACGCTTGCCTGAGGGATTCCCTCGCTCAGGCGTTTGCAGCAACGTCAAGATCAAGGCAGCAGATAGCGGCGGAACTACAGCTAAACGACTGACGGTAGAAGATTCCGAAGCCTCGCTTTCCCGCATGGTTAGCAGCGCAACTGCAAACAGCACCACAATCGCAAGCCAACCTTGCAGCCATTCAGAAAGATCAGTCCGTAACGCCTGGAAAAGTGGCGATGTTGTAACTGGCGTAGCTTCAGGCTGAAGGATAGCATCAGAAGCTTGCCATTTTCCGACTTCGTTGGGACAACTGGGATAGCTAGGATGAGAGCGAGAACTGAATTCGGTGACAAACTTGCGTAAATCTTCTAAAGACCAAATCCAGTCGGGCGAGCAAATGCCTGTAGCTTTTTGCTGATAAACCGACGTATTCAGAGCCAGCAGAATAAAGGTAGGATAGGCTCCCGCCGAGGGGGAATCGGCGGATGGGGTATTCAGCCTTTGGAGCAGTTTGAGCTCCAAAACTTGAATATCCACTGAATCCTGTTGGATCGGAAGATAGATGCTGGGGTCGGGTTTAGGGGGATAAATCCCGACAGCTGTGAGTTGAGCGCTCAGTGCTTCTGGGATAGCAGCATCGGTGTCTTCGCAAAACAGATAAGCCAGGGAAACTCCCCAGAAGTTTACGGCGGCGATCGCCCCTTCTTGAACTGCTGCGGCTGCGGTGGTTACACAGCATTCAGCTTTAACGGAAAGGGCGGGAAGGCTGCGATCGCCGACTCCTAACCAAGTCAGTACATCACTTCCAAGAATTAAAACTAGAGCACTACCGGCGGGGGGGCTTAAGGAGCGTGCCACGGTATGGATGACCCTCAGCGAATTCAGCAGAATCCTTACGACATCAACAGAAGATATCAAGCTAGTCGCCTGATACATTCAATCTTATCGCGAGATGTGAATTCTGTTGGTCCTATCGGTCATGGAATCCACAAAAAACATTCTGCATTGAACGTTTTAATAGGAGAAATAAACTTTAAGTTTAATATCAATGGCTGAGGTCACTACTCTCGTGCATGTATTCCTGAGATCTTGACAGCCCCAATGAGCGCCCCGACGAAGGCTCCGCTTAGCCCAACGATTCGAGCGTCAAAAGCTCAGTCTCAATCTTTTCAAAAATTTGTAATAGATGGCCCAGGGGCTGATCGCGTTTGACCATGGGATAAATAGCGCGAATGCCAATGCCCAAGCGCTTGATGGCTCCAATTAACTGCCGAAGATCAAGGCTGTGGTTGTGGACCAGCAAAATTCCGAGGGTGGAAGTCAGCAATCCATCCACAGTTTGATGGGGGTAGAAATTGGCGAGTAAGCCCGAAAAATTCTTCCCCGAAATTTCACCCACTAAGGGGCGAAGCGCGTCAATCCCAATCAATAATTTTTTTAACGCACTGTTGAACCGGATGATTGACATCGGGTCAGATTTTTCTAGGTGGGGCAAGATTTTGCCAATCAGCTGACCGACCCATTCCGCTGTCGCTTCATCCGTGTCATTGAGCAGCCGTCGAATCGCCGGAGAATTGAGGGCACTTTCGCTCTCTTGACTTTCGAAACCCAAGATATCATTGGCTGCTTCTGCCAATATCTCTTCCATCCAAGCATTAATGCTTTTTTCCCGCTGATTGGCTGCTTCGGCAATGCGCTGGTGGATCGTCGAACTAGTCCGGAAGGGCAAACGTCCAGAGAATTCTTTTTGACCCGCGTTTGATCCGCTTCCTTTCATAGAGGTATCCGCCCGACCTGCTGAGGCAGGAACTGCTGCCACATCTTTATTCATGGATATTCATTGTCATCCCGATAAAACACCGGCTGCTTGCTGTCCCTGAGTCTGTCCGCAACAGCAAAGACCGGATCTGTCTTGACTGAACGGCTCTGGCCTTTGCTTTACTGGCCATTTCTTATTTTATAGCATCCATTGATATCACGCGTTGACAGAGTTTGCACATTTTGGTCCTGAAACGTCTAGGAAATCCAATGAGATTACGGTTCAATGCCCCAGGAAGATACCGTCCAGAGAACCCTTCTAAAATCAAATCTGACACCTTGACATGATATCATTTATTGATATCATACATTTATCGACTTTGATAAAGGCTTGGAGGTTTCGAGATGACGATGCCTTGTCCCCCTGGAAGATGTAACTGGGTGAGTGACTCTCAGGATCCGGATCATTACTATTGCCTTAATTGTCAACAAGAACGCTGGGTTAACGGTGAACCGCAGTCCAAGTCAGCGTCCTCGCCCAATGCGGTCTTTGCGTTTGTGGTGTTTTTCCTGTTGCTGCTGGCGCTGTTGAGCGATCGCTTCCAAGCCCATAAATTCCAGCCGGTTCCCACTAATTCTGTCCCGGCTAATGCTATCTCTGTCGAAAAGTGACATCAAATAATGATGTCGCTTAGAGGTCTACTTTGCTCATTCTGTCTTCTTTCATGCATTTGGAGTCCTAGTCATGCTTGCGTCCTATCGAACCTGTGCCAAAAATATTCAGCAGTCCATCTACAATCACCCGGTACTGCTGTCAGAAAATCCATACCTAAGCGTTTTGGTGGAAGATTCCACCTATTGGCCGCTGTTGCCCAGTACGATGCAGATAGGGGCGATCGAGCGCTTGGCTCGTCCTTATGCCTTTGTTCGGCTGAATCAGCGGTTTACGGAATATCGACTTTACGAAGCTTGTCTTCAGTTCATCGTTGATAACGCGATGTGTTACCAGGAACTGCTTTGTTTGGGCGATCGCGTTCAGCAACAACAGCTTCAAGCCTTTATGGCGGATTTAAGAGGCGTAGAGCACCAGCTCAATCAAATTTTGGACCACGCAGAATATTGCCGCCTTTCACCGCGCGAATGTCGCTTTTTGGAGAATCTATTTATTCCCCAAACGGTGCCGCCAACTTCAAAGCCGATGTTTCTGGATCCGGCACTGTGTAATCTGCCGCCGCGTTTTGGATTGTTGAATGGCGATCGCCCAGGCCGATTTGCTGACAAAGCCGATCACAATTAAACTTCAATTCGCTGGAAATCTATGAGTTCTATCCCACCTGCGATTGCCTCTCCTACCAAATGTCCACTCAAATCTCACAAACTACCTCTAGGATTGCTGGCGGGATTGGCGATCGCGCTTACGCTGACAAATCCTGGTCAACCAGCTTATGTGGATTATGCAGCTGAACGACTGCCAGAAGAATTGCAGGAGAGCTGTGCGCTACTCGGTGAAGATATCACGATTGGTAGTTTACTGAATTTGCCGATGCAAGGATTTTGCCGTTCTGCCATTTATGGAGTGGATTTGCTTGCAAGGGGCGCTGCAAAACAAGTGATTGGTGTCGCAACTGAACGCCAAAACTTTGCGTTGTTCAGCCTCTACACAACCAAAGTTCCTGGGAGAACGTTCAAAACGATTGGTGTTGGAGGGCTGTTCTTCACAATTTATGGCAGATAGCTTTGTTCTCTGTTTGATTTGGCTCTGACATTATAAGGTTTAGACTTTATCCCTGTATTTCGCAGCCCAATGGGCTGTTCGTCAACCATGATTACTCTATTTCAAGGCGTCATACCATGCAGGAAAAAATCTCTATTCGTCCCTCCATTGCCCTTCTTATAAGCGGTATTGCCGTTTTGATTACCGCAGCAGCTCTCAAACCTGAGATATTTTCTTTACCTCGGATTTCGCTCACGATGGAGAAACGGAATCCGACGCCCAGCGCAAATATTTCTGAATCTCCTCCACCATCAGCATCTCAACCCGCACCTCAGCCTTCACCTCAGCCCACAACTCAGGTCCCTCTTTCAGCGGACTCTGGCGATCAGTTTCAGATACAGCCATCTCCTGAATCCTCGCAACCTAAAACCGATTGTGTTGAAGGAAATCCAATGCGAACACAGGCTATTCGTTCCCGAGAATTAGCCGATATCGCTTACAGCCAAGAAAAAAATCTCCCAAAAACCTTGGAGCTTTATCAACAATCACAGCAAGAGTTTCGAATGGCTCGATGTTTTCAGGCTGCTGAGCAGGTTCAAATAGGAATTGATAAAGTTAGACAACAGATGGAATCTGCGCAACCGTCGATTTCATCAGAACCCTATGCGCATCAAGATTGTGTACCAGGCAATCCTAACCGAACTCAAGCGATTCGTACACGAGAATTGGCTGACATTGCCTACGATCAAGAGCACGATTTGAACAAAGCTCTAGAACTCTATAAAAAGGCTCAGCGAGAATTTTGGGTTGCTAATTGTTTTGAAGCTGCAGAACAGGTTCAAATTGGCATTGATCAGGTTCGTTATGAGCTGAGGGCGATCGCTCCCGCGAAGGAGACTGATACCCAACATCTAAGCAAAAACAACCGTGCGATTACAATAGCTGAAGACTCGATGTTGTAGATGCAAATACACTACAAAAGCTCCGGCATTGATGCTTTAGCCTCTTAATCCATCAGCCAGTCAAAGAGCTGTTGAACCGTGAGGGCGATCCTTCGGAGCTTGGCGAAGCCAATCGCATCTGCAAAGTCCGGAACGGGTAATTGGACTTGTGGCTGGTCAAAAAACTGTGGCGTTTGATTGGGTTGGTAAGCAAAAACACCAGATTCCTGGGGATCGATCATCCAACCCATAGCAGTGCCGTGTTCTAAGCAGTGGAGGATATTGCGGGTGACTTTTATTTGGCTTTGGTCAGGGGAGAGAACGATACCTGTCCAAGTGTTAACAATTGGACAGATATCATCTCCAGCCCTAGCGATCGCCCCGCTGCCGCAAATACTCCTCCATCCAGGCCAACTCTGCCTCCGGCCATCCCGGCTTCGGCTCCTGACGATAATCCACAATCAAGTCATAGCCCGCCTGCTCATACAACTCATCCAGAATCGATCGCAACACCACCAGCGGCTCCTCCTCCCCCTGTCGCAACGGCAATGCAAACACCGGCAACGGCTGCTGCACATTAAACCCATACAACTCTGCCCGAGGCCGCTGCTCACTGCGACTTACCAGCACCCGATAATGACTCGGCACCAGATCACCCAAGATCGCCATCGGCTCCCCCGCGTGGAGCAAATCAATCTCAATCAAATGGGTCCGGCTGGCCAATATCTGCTGCCGCTTGCGCTCATACTTTTCCCGTCCCAGCCCTCGCTTATTGACTGGTGACAACACCTCGATCGTCGTCACCACCTGCCCCGTCGCCACATCCCGAATTTCCAGGTAGCCCAACTGCACTTCCTCAGGCATGGGCACAATAACGGTGCTCGGGGTTGTTGGCATCACCACAGTGGCACTGCTCCCCTCTGTCGAGGTCTGGGGTCGGGCCACTGTCGAAGGGGTTTGCACCGATAAATCTGGCACCCCAATCAACAAAGAATTCAAGCCGTCTGTTTGATAGACCGCCTTCTCAATCGCCACCCGATAGGTAGGCCTCAGCTTCGGACCAAGGGCAATGGCAATCCCGCTAATCAATCGATGGTGAACATCTGGCCAAAGCTGGGGATGCTCCAAATATGGATCCATGCCAGGGAAGGGAGACGGCATCACCGAATGCTCCAAATGATCTTGCCCCTAGCCTAGCACCTCTCTTCAAGGAAACTGATACCCAAAATCTAAGCAAACACAACCGTCCGATTGCGATAGCTGAGGACTCGCCGTTGTAGATGCAATCGTACCGCGCGGGCCAACACCATTCGCTCTAAATCCTTACCCTTGCGGATCAAATCCTCCACTCCATCCCGATGGGTCACCCGTTCCACATCCTGTTCAATAATCGGTCCCTCGTCTAAATCTGGCGTGGCGTAGTGAGCCGTTGCACCAATGAGTTTGACACCGCGATCGTAGGCCCGGTGATAGGGTTTCGCTCCCGCAAAAGCCGGTAGAAATGAGTGGTGAATATTAATCACATGGGGAAACTGGGCCAAAAATGCATTGCTTAAGACCTGCATATACTTGGCTAAAACCACGAGATCGATATCGTAGGCTGCCAGCAATTCTAGCTGTTTCGCCTCTTGTTCCGCCTTGTTTTCCTTCGTAATGGGAATGCAGTGAAAGTCAATGCCAAATTGTTCTGCTGTGGGGCGCAACTGTTCATGGTTGCTGAGAATCAACGGAATTTCAGCATTGAGCTCCCCGGCCCGCTGTCGCCAGAGCAAATCCAACAAACAATGATCCTGTTTCGTCACCCAAATGGCAATCCGAGGCCGTTCATCGGAAAAATGCAACTGCCAGTCTGCATCCAGGGGTTTAGCAATCCCCTCAAAGGCTGGACCAATGATTTCGCGTCGTAGGTTGAATCCTTCAATTTGCCACTCAATCCGGCTGAGGAACAAGCCCGCTGTAAAATCGCGGTGGTGGTCCGCATGGATGATATTGCCCCCATTGGCAAAAACAAAGTTGGCTAGCTTTGCGACAAGGCCCAATTGATCTGGGCAGGAGAGCAGCAAAATCGCGGTAGGTCCATGCATAGGAAAAAGGGCAACTCTATCAAGGGCGTTTCTATTCGTACCAAAAATCGGTCTAACGGTCTGGATTCTGTAGATCTTTTTCAACTTCTTCAATCGTTCGAATCACGAGTCGCTTGGCCTGGAGTCGCCAGCCGAGTTTTTGGATATAGAAGGCGATCGCCCCCCCAAAAAACGTCGCCACCAAATCCAACGGCTGCTGAAACGAAATTCCAAAGAGGAGTCCCAATCCTGCAATCCCCCAGAACGGTAAGGCAACCGTCTGCCGCTGCGTTTCAATCAGCTTCTGTACAGGATCCGTAGGCATTTCTGCCAATAATTCTGCTTTGACCTCCTGCTGCTTTTGGGGCGGCAGCAAGAGACCGATTTTCCGCCGCAATTTCTCAATTTTTCGCGCATCAGTGCTGTACTGGGTCAGCTCGTCTTCCGCCATCAAAATCAGTTGTTCTTGTTGTGAGGCCATCTGTTTTCAACCTAAAAATTGATGATTGATTGAGGCATCGGGCTCCTGGGGACTGGGCGAACCATTCAGCCGCATGTAACCCAGTCCTTGAGTGTGGGACATTTCTGGGCCAGTTGTCTAGGGTTTTAGTAAAGCGCCCGTAATCCGACGATAATCCCGTGAATCATTTGCCTATGACTCCCCCAGAGAGGATGCCGATGGATATGACACCGGAGCAGCGATCGCTCTACGACAAGATTCAAGCCTTTGTCCTGGATGAACCCGGCGCGACGTTCCCCTTTAGTCGGCGGTTGGCGAAGGAAAATCGTTGGTCTGTCCAACAAACCCAGCGGGCGATCGCCGAATATCGTAAATTTGTCTTTCTCGCCATGGTTGCGGGTCACCCAGTCTCTCCCTCCGAGGCCGTGGACCAAGTCTGGCATCTCCATTTGCTCTACACCCAATCCTACTGGGATCGCTTTTGCGGCCAGGTTCTGGGTCGGCCTTTGCACCACATGCCGACGCTGGGAGGGCAGCAGGAGCACGATAAATTTGAGACTTGGTATGGCCAAACCCTAGACAGCTACGAGCGTTTCTTTGGGCTAGCTCCGGCAGAGGTGTGGCCCGCTGCCGCCGTCCAGTCCGCTCAGCGGAGCCGTGTAGGACAGAAATGGCTTTGGCTGGGGCTGCTAGGGGTGTTGGGAATGGTTATGGCTTGGGCCTTGAGTGGTGAGGCTGCCCTGGCCAGTGATACGCTCAACCCTTTGAACTATCGGGGTCCTGAGTTTCTTCGCCTGTATCTCGTCCTCTCTGGGGTTTGCTTCGGAGTGGCCCAAGTCCTGCGGTTTCTTGCCCGCCGCTCGGAGTCCAGTCTGGGCCAGGATTCTACCCTTGATGTCTATGAGCAGGCCTATTTGGCCGGAGGCTCCCGGCGGGCGGTGGAAACGGCGATCGCCAAACTCGCCATGTTGGAAATCATTACCCTCGACAAAGCCGGTAACCTCGACCTGCAAAAGGATTTGGCGGATGCTCTGACGCTGGCTTCCCATCCCTTGGAACAGGCGATCGCCACCCTGCTTCAAGACAAGAGCCATTCGCTCTGCGACCTAATCCCGCAGGCTAGCCTGCAGCCGCTCTTGCAACCCCTGGGCGATCGCCTGCGAACCGAACACCTGCTAATGACCCCGGAACAAATCCAGCGGAGGCAGTGGCTGTCTGCGGGGGTCATGGCGTTACCCCTGCTCCTGGGGGGCAGCAAGATTTTTGTGGGATTGTCTCGACTCAAGCCGGTGGGGTTTTTGGTGATCCTTTGTTTGATCACGGCGGTAGCAGCGCTAATCCTGTTGACGACGGTTGGCAAGGAGCGAACGTGGAGCGGTGATCGACGACTACAAACTTTGATGGCGCAGCCTTTAGCTTCCCATGGGGCTCGGGCTGGGTCTCAAGGGTCTGAAGTGATAGGAGCTGAAACGGTAGGAGCTGAAACGGTAGGAGCTGAAGTGGAGGCGATCGCCCAATCCGTGGCGGTCCTAGGCGTCAGTGCCCTGGCCGGAACCCCTTACGCCAGCTTTATCCCAGGATTGAAATCTGTTCCCGCAAGTGCTTCAAGCGGCTGGAGCAGCGGGGATAGTGGCAGTAGCTGTGGGAGCAGTTGCGGCAGTAGTTGTGGAGGGGGCTGTGGCGGCTGTGGCGGAGATTGAGGTTTCGTGACGGTCCGCACCCCACGGGTCTTGCGCTAACCCGCTCGAAAATACCCATAAAAAAAAGGAGAGCCACCAAAGTGACTCCCCCGATCATCAGGGTGCATCTACACTTCTATTAATACCGCAAGGGGGTGGGGGGTGTCACCCCCTCTGAGCCTTTTTTCTGTAATTTCAGTAAATTCACCGCCCTTGCTGTATCAGCCTTTCAGCTTTTTGCTGAGGATCTCGTTGGTCAGCTTTGGATCAACACGTCCGCCGCTTTTTTGCATCAGTTGACCAATGAAAAATCCCTGAAGTTTGGTCTTACCGGCGCGAAACTGTTCAACCTTGTCCGGATTTGCGGTCATGACTTCATCGATCATTGCTTCAATGGCAGCGGGATCAGAGATCTGGGTCAGCCCCTTAGAGTCCACAAGGGCCTTTGCCGATCCGCCTTTTTCTAGCATTTCCGGCAAAATTTCCTTGGCAATCTTACCGCTGATGGTGCCATCGTCAATCAATTGAACTAGCTCCGCCAGCATTTCAGGTTTGAGCGGCAGATCAGCAATGCTCATCCCCACGTTGCTGTTGAGGTAGGCGGCGATGTCCCCCATCACCCAGTTGGCGACGAGTTTGGGGGTGGCTCCCGTGGCGATCGCCGCCTCAAAATAGGCCGCTACCGCTTTCTCATCCGTCAGCACCCGCGCATCGTAGGGCGAGAGACCCAGTTCATCTTCGTAGCGATGGCGCTTTTGGGCAGGCAGCTCTGGCAATTCAGCTTTCCAGCCGTCCCGCTGTTCCGCTGAGACTTCGATGGGGCCAAGGTCCGGTTCCGGAAAATAGCGGTAGTCACTGGAGCCCTCTTTGCTGCGCATGCTAATGGTGCGCTGGTTGCTTTCGTCCCAGAGGCGAGTTTCTTGAACAATGGAACTTCCTTCGCCGCTTTCGATCGCCTCGACTTGCCGTTCGATTTCGTACTCGATCGCCCGCTGAATCGCACTAAAGGAGTTCATGTTCTTGATCTCGACCTTAGTGCCGAACTCTGCACGACCCTTAGGCCGAACAGAAATATTCACATCACAGCGCAGAGACCCCTCCTGCATGTTGCCATCGCTAACGCCGAGGTAACGGACGATGCGACGGATCTCCTGGGCATACTCAGCCGCCTCTCGGCCCGTGCGCAGATCCGGTTCTGAGACAATTTCGATCAGGGGAACCCCTGCGCGGTTGTAGTCCACGAGGGAATGGGTGGAACCTGCCAGACGGTCACTGCCCGCATGGACCAATTTGCCCGCATCTTCTTCCATGTGCAGCCGGGTGATGCCGATGCGCTTGGTTTGAGCTTTGCCGTTTTCGTCGAGCAGGGGTTCACCCTTGTTATCGGTGAGTTCGATCTCGATCCAGCCATGTTCCGCGATGGGTAGGTCGTACTGGGAGATCTGATAGTTTTTGGGGAGGTCCGGATAGAAATACTGTTTGCGATCGAACTTGCTGTAGGGGGCAATCTGACAGTTCAGCGCTAGCCCCGCCTTGACGGCATACTCCAGCACAGTTTGGTTGAGCACCGGCAGCGTTCCCGGCATCCCCATGCAAACCGGGTCAATGTGGGTATTGGGAACGGCTCCAAATTCCGTGGAACTGTTGGAGAAGATTTTGGTGTTTGTACTCAGTTGGCAGTGGGTTTCTAGGCCGATGACGGCTTCGTATTCGATTTTGGCAGGGGCAGCAACGGGCATAGGCTTATCTACAGCAATCTCAGCATGAATGATAGTCCTATTTTAGGGGAACCTTTGCTGGAGCAGCACTGTCCTAGGGCGCTGACCGCAGGGTTAGGGGGATATAGCGGTCTAAAACCATGGCAATTTTGTCAGATTGGATGGGTTTGGAGACAAATTCTGTCGCCCCGACAATTTTGCTGCGTAGGCGATCGACCATGCCATCATTACTGGTCAAAATCACTAAGGGGATATCTCGTAGAAAACTCACGCGGCGAATTTGGGTGCAAAGCTCATAGCCACTGATGACCGGCATGACTAAATCGACAAACACCAAATCCGGCTTCTGTTCAATAATTTCCTGAAGGGCGCGAACCGAGTCCTGGACGCTTGCATAGCGATAGCCAAATCCTTGCACCATTTGACCTAAGTGGCTACAAACATTGGGATTATCATCGATACAAAAGACCAAGGGAGTTTGCTGGGTGGAGTTCTGGTTTTTGGCTTCCGTGGCGCGGGGCCAAGGGGGGGGGAAATCCTTAATTCGCTCAAACTGAATGAGATCCTGCCGTTCGTAAATTGCCAGGGATTGGGTTAGCGCTAAAAAATGTTGAGACAGCAGCGGGGCAATCTCCCGCAGAGAAAGCTGTCCTTTTAGAAAGTTACTGAGGGTATTATAGGTGTTGGCGGAAACTCGGTTTTGGAGGGTGGTGCGATCGCAAATAATCGGAGCCAAATTCGGGGAATAGGCTTCTAACTGTGCCGCTCGCCAGCAATTCCATAAATTTTGAACCGGCTCAACGGTTTTCCCAATGGGGGGAAGAAAGGCAATTTGACCGGCGCAGTAATCCTCCCCTTCTAGGGTATCAATCCGCTCCACGGCTGAGAAGTTTTGGATGAGTTCAAACAGGACTTCTTGAATATTTTCTTGGATGATTTGAGCGATCGCAGCACGTCCCACTCGTCCCTCTTGAAAGAGATGGGTGAGCACCTGATATTCCCACAGGAGTGAAGACTGAAAAGCCTGAAGCTTACGAAGATGGGGATATAGTTCCGGACAAATAAGACGCAGCAAGCGATGCCAACGACGAAATCGATGTTCTCCTTCCGTAGCCCAAATGATGCGCCCAAGCCGAAAGACTAAACAGAACCGCAGGGTCTCTGAACAGGTAAACACAAGACATCCGGTGAGCTGCTGTTGGGCAGCCTGTTGCATCTGAATTTCAAAGCCTTGTAGAGCTAAATCGAGGTAAACAGGCTCCTGTCGTTCCGTAATGAGCGCCATAGTTTAAGGCAAGATTTGTATAAGACTAACTGCGTGGCAATCGCACCTTGGCTGACGATGAAACCCTATCATTTAGAAAGAATTGAAGAACAAATCATCAGATGACGGATCTCCTCCGTAAATATCCATAAATGCCCCCTCTATCCTGTAAGTTTCATGTATGTCGCTGGTATGAATAGAGTACCCGGAGCTCCAGATTTCTCAGCAAATCAATCTATTCGCGACGGAATCATACCTATGTAACGGATTCCGTTTCAGAGTTCCTAAGGGAAGAGACTTTTGGGGATTATGGGTTCAATGGATCAAACTCTTGAATTCTCTAATCTCAATTTAAAAAGCCGCAGGTCAGGCTTAGAAGATAAGCGCTTCCTGCGGCGATTTGCTCTGAAATCTAATCGGGTGAAACAGCTAGGGTGAAACAAAATCTGCACAATCCTAGATTGCCTTGAGATTGCGATCGCTAAGAGGCTCGGGCCATCAGATTAGCGGAGTTCGGTACAGGCGTAGCAGGCAACCCCACAACATCATAATTAATTCGATTTTTACCATGAGTCTTAACGTGATACATCAGCGTATCGGAATGGTCCACGACTTCTTTAACGGTTTTGGGCAATCGAATAAAGGTTGCCACTCCCATACTGAAGCTAATCGGCCACTGATGTTCCTGGACAATCTGCATGAGTTGCTGCTGTACACGGGGCAACACAATCCGCGCTTCCTGAGGTCCGGTCTGCGGCAACATGAGCGCAAATTCATCCCCACCCAGCCGAGCCACAACATCAATCGATCGCACCTGCTTGAGCATGCATTGAGAGATCAAACTGAGGAGCAAATCCCCAGTTGCATGACCAAATCGATCGTTAACAGTTTTGAAATTATCGACGTCGATGTAGGCCACGGTCAGGGGGTATCGATAGCGGCGCGATCGCAAACATTCTGCCTGAAGCAGCTCATAGAAATAGCGTCGATTGGTCACGCCGGTTAGCCCATCGGTCCGCGCCAAGCGTTTTTCCCGTTCGTAGCCCGCCTTGAGTGCTGCCAAGAGATGATTAATCATCATAAAAAATCCCAGACTGACGCTCATATTCCAGTAGGGCAACCAAGGATTACCGCCGTGGAATTGGCTGATCTCGCTGCTGAGCCAGAGAATCGCGCTGGTCATGGCAATAAAACTGCCAAAATTTACCCCAGCAAACCAAGACCCCATCAAAATGGGCACGGCATAGACAATCGACAAGTTGAGCTCTGAAGGAATCAAATGGTCGACCGTCGCTAGCAGCAAAACCAGCAGCAAACTCAAGATCGCGCTAAAAAAGGGCGGCTGTCCTTCGAGGTAATGAATGACCTGGGGGAAAGGATTGGCGGGGGGCTTCATGGTTAACGCATCAAGTCTGAAAAAAACACGGTGCAACAACCTGTTAGCGAACCAAACGCTGCTCTGATGTCGGCATCCCCAGTTGCCGTCCTTAACAAGCTCACCAAATCATTTGCTTGCAAAAAACGATGGGAACTGGGTATGATGATTGCGTATATATACGCAATTGCCTTCAGGTATAAATTATTATTGTCTAAGCTGCCGAAAATCCAAGGGTGGCTGATGCCCTTATGAAGCCTGACGAAGGAACCCCTGAGGGGTCTGACCCATGGATCGCGCCAAGTGTATCACAAAGATATTGCCTGCCTGGGTTTGATGTATAAAAAAATTCTCACTTTCCCTCTAGTTTTTCGAGGGGAGCAAGGCTGGGGTCGAAGATTTTTTGGCCCAAATTAGGGAATTTAATGGCGATCGAAACCTTGTTTCCCACTCCGAAGACATGGGTGACTTGGCCAATCCCGAAGGAGCGATGGAGGGCGCGATCGCCCACCTGCCACTCCACAAGGGTTGCACGGTTCTTGGCTTGGGTACGGGCGGCACTGCGGGCCTGCTGACGCTGGGTTTCGACATCGATGGCGATCGCCTTGGCCCGTTGAGTCCGATTGCCCAGGCTCACTGTATGGCCCTGCAAGAGGTCCTTGGGCAACTCTCCGAGGAACACCGAAGGCATCGCCGGTTCGCGGGAGCCCCAAAGTCGGCGAGCCATGGCATGGGTAATGAACAATTGTTCCTGGGCGCGGGTAATCCCCACATAGCAGAGGCGGCGTTCCTCTTCGATGGCCGAGGCATCATCCAAGGAGCGATAGCTCGGAAACAGGCCCTGCTCCATACCCACCAGAAAGACCACCGGAAATTCTAAGCCCTTAGACGCGTGGAGCGTCATCAAAGAAACTTGGGAGTTTTCTTCGTCCAAACTGTCTAAATCCGATGCCAGGGAGGCATTGCCCAGAAAGTTCAGCAGCGTCGCATCCTCATTTTCTTCTTCGAATTGCAGCGCCGCATTAAATAATTCTTCGACGTTTTGCAGCCGATCTTCTGCTTCTTCGGTGCCTTCGGCCAGGAGGCTATCGCGGTAGCCCGACTCGTCGATGACCTTGCGGACCATGGCTGAAGCCGACAGGCGATCGATTTGGCCAATACAACCGAGAATCAGATTGGCAAACTCGATTACACCACGGGACGATCGCCCCGCCAAGGTTTTCACCGAGGTTTCATCGCTCAGGATTTCCCAAAGGGGTACCCCCAGTTCCTGGGCCGCGCCGCTGAGTTTGTCCAGCGTGGATTTGCCCACGCCCCGACGGGGTACGTTGATTACCCGCAGGAGGCTGACCGTATCGGCGGGATTGGCGATCGCCCGCAAATAGGCCAAGACATCTTTAATTTCGCGGCGATCGTAAAAACGCAACCCCCCCACCACGGTGTAGGGCACGTTGAACCGGCGCAGGACTTCTTCAAAGGCGCGGGATTGGGCATTCGTCCGATAAAGAATAGAAAATCCGCCCCAGTTGAGATTGGGGTCGTCCTGTTCTAGGCTGCGAATTTGCTGGACCACATAATCGGCTTCGACGATTTCATCATCAGCTCGAAAACAGGTAATCGGTTCACCACTGCCCCGCGTGGGTCGCAGGACCTTATCAATCCGCTCGGTATTGTTTTGGATAATGTGGTTGGCCACTTGGAGAATATTTTCGGTGGAGCGATAGTTTTCCTCCAGTTTGACCATGGTGCGGGTATCGTCATCGGGTAGACCGTCGCCAAAGTCTCCCTGAAAATCCATCAGAATTCTAAAGTCGGCGCAGCGGAACGAATAAATCGACTGATCGACATCGCCCACGACAAACACGGAACGCTGGTTCCAGTGATCGAACTGCTTGGGGCTGGCTCCGTTGGTGACCAGAAGGCGAATCAAGTCGTATTGGGTGCGGTTGGTGTCTTGATATTCATCCACCAAGATGTGGCGAAACCGGCGGTGCCAATAGTCTAAGATTTGTGCGTTTTGCTCAAATAGCCGCACCGGAATCAAAATGAGGTCATCAAAATCAAGGGCGTTGTTGTTGGCTAGGCCGGCCAGGTAATACTCATAAACTTCCGCAATGACACGACCTTTGTAGTCGGGATGCTCTTTGCGATATTCGTCCGGTGAAAGGCCAAGATTTTTGGCATTGCTGATGGCAAAACGCACCGAGCGGGGCTCAAACCGTTTGGTATCGAGGTTGAGGACACCCGTAACAATATTTTTGATCAGACTCTGGACATCGGATTCATCAAAAATCGAAAACTGTTTCGTCCAGGTATGGCCTTGGGGGCTTCTATATTTATCGATATCAAACCGCAAAATACGGGCACAAAGGGCGTGGAAGGTGCCAATCCAAAGGTCTTTGAGAAAGTTTCGATAGACGCGCGATCGCAACTGGGTTTGCTCCCGACCCGACAGCAGGGACAAGGGCTTACCGTATTCGTCTTCCGCTAACTGCTGAGCAAAGATCTTTTGGATCCGCTCTTTCATTTCCCGCGCCGCCTTGTTGGTGAACGTCACCGCCAAAATATTTTCCGGGTCAATCCGATGAACCCGAATCAAATGGGCAATTCGGTAGGTCAGCGCTCGCGTTTTCCCGGAGCCCGCTCCCGCCACCACCAGCAACGGCCCACAGAAATGCTCGACGGCAGCGCGCTGAGAAGAATTGAGGTGACTGAGGTAGTCCGACATGGGGCAGATGGATCAAGCGTACGCAATCCAGCCTATCGCAGATTCTGGAGTCGGAGCAGACGGATTCGGCGAACCGATGGGTCTGCTCCGAGGGTGATTCCAAACGCCAGGGAAACTAGGCTCGGCTGGGAATGAGCTCAGATTGCAGGGCTTCCACTAGCCCCTGGACCGCTGCGGTCATTTCAATTTCTGATTCCAGACGGTTGATGGCAGAGCCAACCCCGACCCCAGAAGCACCGGCAGCGATCGCCATGGGCACCGTCACCGTAGATAGACCCGAAGCACAGAGCACCGGCACTTCCACTGCGCGGGAAATTTCCCAAGCTGCCGCCAGGGTCGGCACAGCCTTTTCGATCAGCCCCATCAAACCAGCATGCTGCGGCTGGATGCTTGTGCCACCTTCGGTTTGGATCATGTCGGCCCCTGCGGCCACAAGGGCTTCAGCCAAGGCTGCCTGCTCACCCAGATTGAGGATGTGGGGAACCGTCACCGACATAGCCACCTTGGGCAGCAGCGCGCGGGTCCGGCGGGTGAGCTCTAGGACTTCAGCAGCTTCAAACCGACGGCCCTGGGCATAGAAGGCATCAAAATTACCGATTTCGATCAGGTCCGCACCGGCTTCCACCGCTGGCACAAACTGCTCGGGTTCGATGGCCGAGACACAGACAGGCAGGTGGGTATTGTGCCGAGCCAAACGCACAAGATTGGCATCCGCTGCAATATCTACAAAAGTCGCACCGCCACGGCTAGCTGCGCGGACAATCATGGCCACGCGATCGCCATTAAAGTTTGTCAAACCGCTAATGACTTTCAAAGCTTGGCCCCGTTCTAGGGCTTGCAGCAAACTTGGGGGCATCGTCGTCATAGTGTTGTCTCCCAGCATTATTCCCCTAATTCTACGGGAGGATCGGGCGATCGCTGAAGCCTAAATCAGAAAAATCCCTAAAAATCTCAGCAATTTTGCCTAATTTTTTAGGGATTCTATACATTTGGCTAGAGAAAATCCCGGAGGTTTTTAAGAAGCGAAAATTCTACGGAAAGCATAAAAATCAAGCCTCTCGTCACCCCTCTCCTAGGAGGCACGCACCAACGGTGTTCGATTGATCACTTTGTCGATCAGACCATAGTCCGCTGCCTCCGCTGCCGACATAAAAAAGTCCCGTTCTGTATCATCGGTAATTTTGGTCAAGGGTTGGCCTGTGTTGTCCGCCAGGATAATATTCAGTCGCTGCTTGGTTTTGATAATTTCTCGCGCCTGAATTTCAATATCCGTGGCCTGTCCTTGAGCCCCGCCAATGGGCTGGTGGATCATGATCCGAGAGTGGGGCAGGCTACTGCGCTTACCCTTGGCTCCAGCCGCCAGCAAAAATGCACCCATACTGGCTGCGAGCCCCACGCAGACCGTTGCCACATCCGGACCGATATGGTTCATGGTGTCAAAAATACCCATACCCGCTGTAACCGATCCGCCTGGAGAGTTGATGTAGAGATAAATATCCTTTTCCGCGTCCTCCGCTTCCAAGAACAACAACTGCGCCACAATCAGGTTGGCGACGTCAGAATCCACAGGCTGACCCAGGAAAACGATGCGTTCTCTAAGCAAACGAGAGTAAATATCAAACGCGCGTTCGCCCCGCCCAGATTCTTCGACAACAATGGGAATCATCAAACGTACCTGTTCTGTTTTATTCGCTCCTTTGATTCTAAAGATTTTTGTGGAGGTCCGACGAAAGACAGGCGGGGGATTTTGCCCGTTGGATCCGTTCCTCAGCTTTCCAAAGGGTTCAGGATCAAGCACAATTAAGATTTGGATGTCTTGAAGTTTTGTCTACACTCCTCAGTCCTGTGAACAACGTCCCTACGGTCTCTGATACCAAACGTGCGTTTTACAACGCCCACACCCGTCCGATCAACTCGATCTACCGTCGGGTCGTTGAGGAACTGCTGGTTGAAATGCATTTGCTGTCGGTGAATGACAATTTCACCTACGACCCCCTCTTTGCCCTCGGGGTGGTCACGTCCTTCGATCGCTTTATGGATGGCTACCGACCTGAGGCCGACCGCACTTCGATTTTTTCAGCCCTGTGCCAAGCCCTCCAGCAAAGTCCCGACACCTATCGCAGGGATGCAGAGACGATGCTTCAGGCGGTTAGCGATGTGGAGCTCGGGTCTCTGCTAGGTTGGCTCCAAGGGGAAAACAGTCTGGCTCCAGAGCCTTTGCAAGGGGTGTTGAATGCGATCGCCCATCGCCCGACGTTCAAGTATAGCCGCCTCTTTGGCGTAGGTTTGTTCACCATCCTGGAAAAGGTTGACGCGACCTTGCTGAAACAAAAAACGGAGGAGCGCATCAAGCTACTCCAGCCGGTGACTGACCATTTGAATTTGCCCCTCGATAAACTGCAAAAGGATCTCGAAACCTACGCCAGCAATTTAGAGAAAATGGCCCAGGCCAAAATTGTCATGGAAGAGGCGGTCCAGGCAGAACGCAAGAAGCGCGAGCAGCGGGAGCAAGAGCGTAAAGCCAAGGCAGCAGCCACGGATGCCCCCCCGGCTTCGGACACCCCGGATCAAGCGGTTTCCTAGCCCTCCATCTCTGCCCATTGACAATATAAACGGACAATATAAAAAGGGACTTAGCCAAGGCCAGGTCCCTTTTTATAGGGGAATATTGATTTTGAGAAGCTGTGTTGGTCGCCTCAGGGAATTAGCTGAGGGCTAGCTTTTTGCGAGACCAGCCGAGGAGCGATCGCCATGTTCCTTCGGAATTTGCAGTCTCCGGCTTTGAGCAGGTCTCTGGCGCAGCTGGGCCTGATTCTCCCTGGGCCAACTCCTCCGGTGAGAGCAAAAGCTGATCTGACGGACGGATCAACATTTCTCCTCGATTTAAGGCTTGCCTCCATTCTTGACCTAGCCGCCAAGCTCGTAGCTTGGTTCCGTTCCAGCGAGGGTTTACCGAATAGCCTTCGAACCCAGCCCTTAAGGCCGAATGACAGACCGGAGGCAACGATGTTCGGGCCCGAACATCAGCACTCAACTCAACAATCGAGAAACAGGGCTGCTGATTATTTTCAGCCATGGCACTCACCTCCGAGAGATTCATCAATGGATACTCACAGCTACTAGCGTCTGGTACAGATTGACCTAGCGGCTGCTTCTTGACATATAGGGAAACCCAATATTGAGCTCAGTTGTAGATCGAATATCAGCGAACCACAGGACCCGAAAGCCTAATGACCTTAAGGCTTTAAGCACAAGGGTCTTAGTCCAAGAGTCTTAGTCCGAGGATCTCAGCACGAGGGTTCTATCCAAGGCTTTGATTCAATATCCGAGCCTAAATTAGGCTCAGAATGGAAAACCAGTCTTCTTTCCTTAGGAATTTCGACTTACCTTGTGTAAAGACCCACTATATTTAGGTTTTCACCCCAATCACCGCAGATCCGACAAGATTAAGACAAATATTTAAAGAAAGACACCCTTTTCCCTAGGGATTACTCTCTTGCGATTATCTTTTCCCTAGCGTTAAATCACGACAACTCCGTAATTTGGGTTAGGGACGTGATTTTGAGTATGAAAAGACTGTCCTCGCGATGCGAAGCCGCTGATGCTTTGCGTCTGCTTTGATTATAGATTCCAATCTGTGGAATGTAACCCTTTGTAAGTAAAGATGTAGCTTTCGGTGAAATTGCGCTACCCAATCGGGCTGATGTGTGGAAGCGGGTGAATTTGGGTGATGAGGTGGTCAAGCTCCGGCAGAATGAGCTGGGTCATTCCCAGGCGGACGGCATTGCTGGAGCCGGGTAGCGCAAAAATCAGGGTGGGATGGGGCGGGGCGGGCAAGATGCCAGCGATCGCCCGAGAGGCCAGCGCCCGCGAGCCAATCTCTTGATAACTTAGCCAGCGAAACAATTCCCCGAACCCTGGGATTTCGGTCTGAATGGCCTGGGTAATGACGTCATAGGTGGTATCCCGAGGAGCCAACCCTGTTCCCCCACTGGTGATGATGGCTTGGGGGGCTTGAACGTTTTTTACGTCTTGGATCCAGGCGGCGATTTGGGCCGGTTCATCTGGAACAATCCCATAGGCAACGACGATGTGCCCTGCATTGGTGAGCAAGGTTTGGGCCAGTTGACCACTGCGATCGCTCACCACCGTGCGGGTATCACTAATCGTTAAGACAGCACAGGCGATCGCTCCCCTTGTGCCATCTGGATGGGGGTGCTCTGAAGAGGACTTTTCCGGATTAGGCTTTCGAGAACCCAAGGCCATTGGCCTCCGCATAGCGATTCATAAACCGCATAAACCGCTCCCACTCTTCTTCGCTGCGCATTTGATAGGTGGCTTCAATGCCTGCGGGTTGTCCGTTAATGAACTTGGCATAGACATCGCGGGAAACCAATTCGCCTTCTTCGTCAATCAGATAGAGCCCGGTAATGTCCTGCTTTTCTTCCCCAACCAGGGCTTTAGGTCCTTCAAAATAAAAAATAGCTTGCCCGGTACTGCCGTCTTTGGAGCGGGTCAAACGCACGTCAGGAACGACTTCTTCATCAATGCCTTGAAAAAACTGGATTCGCGCCATGGCCATGATTGTGTCTCTCCCCTCGGTGACAGAACTCCTAGGTCGTTGCTAAGGGGTTGATAACCCGAGGAACAACGCCGATTAAGGAAATGTTAACTTTTCTTCATCATACCGAACCACGCTTCAAAACCCGAATCAAGGTCTAAGAAATTTCGGGATTTCCGACCCAGGCCGGTTATCCATCACCTAAAGAGGCGCTTTATCATGGCAGACAGGATCTCTCTTGAGGTCCGACCTATCCCTTGGCCCTTGACGTTGAGCAACTGACTTTGAAGACCTCTGTGCCTGTGTCCAATTTGCCTGTGTCCAATTTGCCTGTGTCCAATGTTCTAGAATCTGTCCTAGCTGATGTCCCTGATGGTGACGTTACCGAGGGTGATGTTGCCGCTAGTGATGTTGCTGGTTATGCGGTGGAAGCGATCGCCCTAGACAATGGCTTGACGCTGATTTATCAATATTTGCCGACCCCCATCGTCGTGGTAGATGCTTGGCTGGGGGCTGGTGCGGCGGTAGAGCCGCCGGAATGGGCCGGTGCGGCTCATTTTTTGGAACACATGGTGTTTCGCGGGACAGAGCGGATTCAGCCCGGTGCCTTCGATCGCATCATCGAAAATAGTGGCGGCCTCACCAATGCGGCCACCGGACATGACTATGTCCACTACTACATCACGGCAACGGCTCAACAACTGCCCGCCATGCTCCCCGCCTTTGCGGATTTGCTGTTGAATGCAGCAATTCCAGAGGACGAGTTTGAGCGGGAACGGCAGGTAGTCCTGGAAGAAATTCGCCAAGCTCAGGATGAACCCGATTGGGTTGGTCTCCAGGTGCTAGCGGCTCAGATCTATGGCGATCATCCCTATGGCCGTCCGATTTTGGGAACAGAGGCCCATCTCTTGGCCCAATCGCCCCTGACGCTGCGGCAGTTTCACCAAACCCATTATCGGCCTGAGCAGATGACGCTGGTGGTGGTGGGGGGGCTAGAGCGCGATCGCGCCTTAGCTTTGGTGCAAGAGCATTTTCAGCCTCAACCCCGTTCCAAGGCAAAATCCAAGGCAAAATCCAAGGGAACGTCCAAGAGAAGGTCCAAGGGAGACAGTTCACGGCTCGATTCCCCAGCCACGCCCTATCCTCCAGTGGAGTGGCCCACGCCATCGCGACCCCAGCGACAGGTGCTGACATTGCCCAACCTGGAACAGACGCGGTTGCTGCTGGCTTGGGTCGGACCGGGGTTGGACGAGCCGCGTGTCGGCACGGGCCTCGACCTTTTGGCGGCTATTTTGACCGAGGGGCGGCTATCGCGACTGGTGTGGAGTTTGCGGGAGGAGCGGGGTTGGGTGATGGATATTGATGGGGATTATTCGAGCGATCGCCACTCCGGTCTCTTGGGTCTGACCGCTTGGCTAGAGCCCCAGTATCTAGACAGCGTGGAAGCCTTTATTCACGAACAAATTCAGCGCTTGCACCAAGAGCTGATTAGCGAAGTGGAGTTGCAGCGGGCCAAACGGTTACTGTGCAATGACTTTGCCTTTTCCCTGGAGACCCCCGGCCAACGGGCGGATCTCTATGGCTACTACGCCACCCTCGGCAATCTAGAACTCGCCTTTGCCTATCCAGACTGGGTTAAACAATGGACCCCAGAAACACTCCAGGCGTTGGCCATTCAGTATCTTTCCCGAGAAACCTGTGCCACAACCATTCTGCAACCGGAGGACTAGGGGCACATTCCGAGCAACAGGAGGTTAAGGTGAAGAAGTAATGCATGCAGCTGAAAGGAAAGGCACTTCGATGACCCAATTCGCCGAACCGAGCCGTGGGCTACCTCAGCGGATTTGTTTAGATAATGGCATTGTGGTGCTAGTCACGCCCAACCCGACGGCGGATATCATTGCAGCTCGGCTCTTTATGCGATCGGGCAGTGCTTGGGAAACCCCGCACAATGCTGGTTTGCTCAATCTCTTAGCTGCGCTGCTAACCAAGGGCACCGAGGATTACTCTTCCCTCGAAATTGCAGAACAGGTCGAATCCGTCGGGGCGGGGTTGGGAACGGACGCGGCAACGGATTATCTGTTACTGAGCCTCAAAACCGTATCCCAGGATTTTCCGGAGCTGTTGCGGCTGGCGGGGGAGATTTTGCGATCGCCCGCCTTTCCCCCCCAAGAGATTGAACTCGAACGCCACCTCACCCTCCAAGGCATCCGCTCCCAGCAGGAGCAACCCATCTCCCTTGCCTTTGATGCCCTGCGCCAAGCCCTCTACGGTGACCATCCCTACGCCTTGTCGTCCCTAGGGACCGAAACCTCCGTGGCACAGATCACCCAAGCGGATTTGCAGGCTTACCATGCCCAGCATTTTCGGCCCGATAACTTGGTGATTAGCATCGCGGGGCGCATTGACCCAGCCGTTGCCCTTGAGCTCGTTGAAACGATCTTCGGCGACTGGCGACGGCCCGCCAACCCACTTCCAGTCATCAGTTTGCCCCCCGTGGCTTCCCAGCCCCATCCCGTTCAGCAAACGATTCCTAGCCATCAAGTCATGGTGATGGTCGGACATCTGGCCCCAGCAGTCCACGACCCTCACCATGCTGCGATGAAGCTGATCAATACCTATCTAGGCAATGGGATGTCCAGCCGGTTATTTGTGGAATTGCGAGAGAAACAGGGGTTGGCCTACGAAGTCTCGACGTTTTACCCGACCCGGCTCCATACCGCCCCCTTTGGGGCCTATTTGGGGACCGCCCCCAGTAATACCGTCCAGGCCCTAGAGGGATTGCAAGGGGAGATGGCTCGACTGACGACGGTTGCCCTCACCGACGAGGAGCTGCAATCCACCCAAAACAAACTGCTGGGGCAATATGTCCTGGGCAAGCAGACCAACTCTCAAATTGCCCAGATCTATGGCTGGTACGAGACGCTCAATTTAGGCATTGACTTTGACCAGCGATTTCAAGCGGAAATCCAGACCCTCACCGCCGAGGATCTTCAAGCTGCGGCCCAGGCCCATTTCCATGAGCCCTACGTTTCTCTCGTAGGCCCCGCCGAGGTCTTGGACGGACTCTAGCAGGCGTCGTTAGACCTTCAGGCAACCTTTTAACCTTTTTCTAAACTTTTTGGAGGAAGGCGCTGTCGAGCAGGAACGAACCCCGCTCAAACCGCACAACCCAGGTTTGGCCGAGGCGCTGTTCGGTGAGCATGCCTTCTTCTCCGACGGTAATCAGGTCTGGGGGACGTAACATGGGCATCGGGTCTGCGGTTTTGAAGTAGGGGGGGGATTGACAGAGGCGCACGCGATCGCCCACCGCCAAAGAGGATTCAAGAGTCATGGTCTTGCTTCTGGTAAAACGCCTGATAAAACACCTGATAAAACGCCTGGAATAACAACTGACACCATTGGTTTACGGAACCTGCCAGGCTCGCTCGTGGTACTGCTCGGGCTGGGCATAGGGATCCGGGGCCTCGTGGTCGTAGCCATGGTCGTGACTGTGGTGGCCGTGACTGTGGTGGTCGTGACTGTGGTGGTCGTGGTCGTGAGCATGGCCGTGGTGGCCGTTATGCGGGTGCCCAGCCCCGACTTCGCCCACCGCAGCTAGCCGGAACTTGCACATTTCGCAGTTCATCTGCACTTGGCCGAGCTGGGTTTCGATTTCCCGTTCCCGCGCGATTGCGAAAAGCTGCGGATGGAGTCCCATTTCCGGCAGACAGACCATTTCAATCTCGGGATACTGCGCCTGGGCCTGCAGCGTCAGGTCGAAGATCTTTTTCATCAGGACCCCCGTGAAGAGGAAATAGGGCAAGACGATAATGCGTTTGGGCCGATACAGGCTGGCTCGCCGAAAGCCTTCTTCCAAGCGGGGGTGGGTAATGCCAATAAAGCAAATTTCGACGGTGCTGTAGCCGCTCCCCTCCCAAAGCATCCGTGCCAGCTTAAAGACATCGCCATTGGCATCAGGGTCGCTGGCTCCTCGTCCGACAAAGAGCAGAACGGTCTCGGCGCGGTCAATTTGGTGGGGATTCCAAGTCGGGGTATCGAGCAGGGTGAGGCGATCGCGCCACAGCTCCAACATCCCCGGCGAAATCCCAAAATGACGCCCATAGTGGAACCGAATCTGGGGATGACGCGATCGCGCCCGATCCAACTCATTTGTGACGTCAAACTTGTTGTGCCGTGCGGCAAACAACAGGACAGGCAACGCGGATAGATCGGTATAGCCCATCTCCACACAGCGATCGACCCCATCCTGGATCGTCGGTTCCGTCAGCTCCAGAAAACAGGGAATCACCGGGCGAGAGGGATCCAATGCGGCGTAGGCAGCGGCAAAATCTAAAACCCCCTGACGGCCTTCCGCATCGCGGCTACCATGGCCAATCATCAGCAAAGGTCGTTGTTCGGGCAAGGGGGGAAGAAAGAGGGGCGATCGCGCCTGCTCCGCCTGCTGCAACCCTTGCATTACCGCAAGATCCAATAAAGACATACAAAGAGGCTCCTTTCCTGTGCTTGGCAGGAATGAAACAGACAAACAATGGGCAGGCATTCTGACTTACGGTTAGGTCTCTTTCCACACCTGTTCCGTTCACAGCTGCCGCACAGCCTCGGACTCTCACCGATGTTTCCCTGGCCCATTGCGGTCATGAGTACCCTGTCATCTTAGCCCGCAAGGCGGCTGAGGCATCACGCCCATTCCCCTTGTTTCCCAGCCCAAAAGCACCCTAGCAAAAAGCAGGGTATTGGACCCTGCTTCTGAAATGCATAGACTAATGGATTGAGTTTGAATTAAACCGTGAAGCCCATCGACGCAGGTTCTGAGCGGAACAAACGCCATTGTTCTGGGGGAGCCTAGCTCTGCTTACCTAGGACTTCCTTCTTCAAGGCATCAAAGTCCCGAGACAGTTCGTCCCGACTCGAAGCTTTGAGCAGATAGCGATACAGAAACCAAGCGCTATAGCCAAGACCAATAGTTTCAAAAGTAGGGGCAAGGAGGGGAATCTCGTTGATCGCAGACAAAACAGCCAAGGCAACCTTCACGGTCACGATCGCGCCAATCACCAAACCCACCTTCAAAATGGCCGGTTGATTGCTCTTGAAAAAGTCAGTCACCCAAGCAACATAGGCAGAGGCTTGAGCAAGCAGCGCTTGGAGCTCGCCGCTGCCCTGGGGGAGCCTAGGTGTCGTGGCCAAGGGACCAGACTCCATCTTGACTTCGACAACGGGGGCTTTAGTTTCTGTTGTGGCTTCCATGGTTTGTACGTCCGGGGTTTGCCCATCCGGAGATTGAGGATCTTGTGCTTCTGGATTCATAACGATCTTCCCATCTGTAGAGTTGAACCTTTCGACCCCGCGAATCTATTTAAGACTAGCGCAGACAGGGAGTCCGCTCAGCGAGCTCAAGTAAACCGTATAAGAATTACAAACCTGAGCGACTCTTGCAAGCCTAGTTCATATGAACCACAATACCATAGACGGTCGGGATCAGGACTGCAAGCCAGAAAGACCTGCTGAGGCTGCATTTTGTCTCTCTAGCTTGCCTTGAAAATAGAGCGATCAGTCTCGGCTTTGGAGGGCGATCAGGAGCCGCAGCAGAAAGACAAACAAATTGATATAGGTCAGATACATTGACAATGCAGCGGACAAATATTGTTCGTCTTTATAGGTACGTGGCAGAGCATAGAAATCCACCACAGCGGCTCCAGCAAACAGGACAACGCCAATGCCTGAAATACTGATTTCTAGCCATCCAGGGGTATACACCCCAAACACACTCAACAGCAGTTGAGCGGCCAGCACTACCACTAAACCAATCACACCCAGCTGAATGGTTCGTTGCAGGGCAAATCCGTCGCTTTCGCTGAGGTTGCTGCCAATGGGGCGGGCGAGGATGAAGGTGATGCCACAGCCTAGGGCTGCGATGCCGATCCCTTCAATGCCCACTTTGGGGGTGGCGAGGGCGATCGCAATCAATCCCGTCAGCGTATAACCCGAGAGCAGGCTATAAAGACTCAGCAACGGCAGCGCCGTCGTTTGCTTCTCCTGCTCTGCTGCCCCACGGGCCACAAAAAACAACAGGAGCTCTAGGATAATTGCCCCAATAAAACTGGGCATAAAGAACTGGGGATAGCGTTCGAGTACCCCCAACCCCCCATAGGTCCCAAGGGCGGTGAGCAGCAGCCCACCCCCCAGAAAAGGCAGCGCTTTGCCAATGACATTGGGACCCACCAAGGATTGGCCACGGGCTGCCTCGATGGCCTTCCGAAAATTACTGGTATTCGCCATAGGGTCTAGAAATGATGATGGTCATTGGTTTCAGTTTAGCGCTGGATGCTTGTGGAGGAGGATTCGATCCTCACGGCTCAACAAAGCCTGCAATCCTGGGAAACCTATAAGTAGAGCCATCGAGTAGAGCCCCGTCGGGACCACCATCAGAACCGCAAGGGGGGGCCAATCCTAGAGAGATAGGGGGGCTACCAACCCCGACAGACCATCCAGATCAGGTTACGCTTCCAGAGAAGTGAACCAATTTCCGAAACCAGGGAAAGGGTTTGCGTAGTTCTAAAGGGACACCAGTTCTGAAGGGACACCAGTCAATCCCATTCTCCACCCTATCTGTCTAGTCCTTCTGAGATTAAAACCCTCCATCCGGACTTCTACTCCTGTTGACGCGATGGATATAAAACCTCATTCTCCACTGAGCATTTTTCTCTGAATAGATACGAAAATCACAGCCCCAAAGACCCATAAAGTGCCTTCCGTGATTCTTCTGAAGCGATCGCCAGCGTGATTTTAGACTCCCGTAGATCAACGATGGTTATCCCCGGTTCAGATCTCGACAATAGGGCTAGCTCTGATGCAAGGTGTCCTGTCAATGCTAGCCACTCAATCTTCCTATCGTTCCCGAGGACTGGAACTGCTGGTGCAGTACCACAACGATCGCTCGATTAAGACAAGGAACCATCTCGTAAGAATGAATGCAGGTCTGGTGCGTAAAATTGCTCATCGGATTAGCCACCAATGCTCTGAACCCTACGAAGACCTAGAGCAAATTGGCTACCTGGGCCTGATCCGAGCAATTGAGCGGTTCAACCCTCACCAAGGCTGTGCGTTCAGCTCCTTTGCCGTTCCCTACATTCGCGGTGAAATTCTGCACTTCCTGCGCGATCGCGCCACCTCTGTTCGGATTCCCCGCCGTTGGCAAGATCTGCAAAAAGCCAGCCAGCGCGCTCGCGAAAAGCTGACCCGTGAAATGGGCCGTCAGCCCCAGGATCAAGAGGTCGCTGATGAACTGGGGATTTCGCTCTGTGAATGGCAGGACATTAAGCTGGCTGGGAAAAACCGGATGCCCCTGAGCTTAGATGCAACCGTCTGCTATCAAAATGATTCTTCACTGACCCTCGGCGATACCCTGCCGGATCCCCAGTATATTCATCTGCAAGCGCGGGAAGAGGAGCGTCAGCAACTGCAACGGGCTATGGGAGAACTTGAAGACAAGACTCGTGCAGCGATCGAGTTTGTCTTTTTCAACGACATGTCTCGCAAAGAAGTAGCAGAGCGCATTGGCGTTAGCCCTATGACCGTGACGCGTCGGATTCAGCGCGGGATTCAACAGATGATTTCAACCTTGCAACCCCAAATGCCCCAAGCTGAGCCTTAGGGGAACCGAGCCTTCAGGGATATTGCTAGGTAGAGGCTCCAACCCTGAGTCCTCCCTCTAATTTCTCCCTCTAATTTCTCTCTCTAATTCCCTAAGGGGTCGGCATTCCCGACCCCTTATCCATGACGGTCAATCTATACTATGACGACCCATCCTTTAGGAAGCGCAGGATAAACAAACCGGCTTGCGCGCACGCTGATAGCGCTTATAGAGGGTGAGGGTCGTGCCTTTTGCATTCCAGGAAATCTCATCAAAAACCTGATGCAAAATAAACAGACCTCGTCCACAGGATTGGTCTTCGCAGGGAAACCAATCCTCGCTGACCTTGAAATCTAGAGAAGGCGGGGTAAATCCAGCCCCTTGGTCTTCAATGATCCAATAACAGCCTTGGCTATAGCGAGCATAACGAACAGAAATCGATTTGGCTGGATCCAAAGCATTTCCATGCTTGGCCGCATTGACTAGGGCTTCCTGCAACCCGAGGCGTACCTCAAGCTGGTGGGGGTCAGGGGTTAGGGTCAATAACAAATCCAGGATGGGCTGGAGGTGGAGTGTGGAGGGAAAACTCAACGTTTTCCAAGTGGGCCGATGACGGGACCGAAGGACGTCATCCGTAGACCCTTGCTCGAATTGAACCCAGTTGTTACCAGCCATGGCAATCCTTGCTTGAGGCAATTCCTAACTTCTAATTTTATCAATTTTTTAGATTTCAGGCTACTGGCGTAAGACAGACAGAAAATATTTGGGTTTGCGATTGTGCCTGTCTAAAGCTTCAAAACCCTATTTTCAGAAGCTTGCGGTGCGATCGCCAAGAAGGGGTAACACCCCATTATCAAAAGTAACGAGACCTTCACCCCTGAGGGGGGTCATCCCCCTCAAGCAGAAACCCAATCTTTTTGGGGGCCTAGGATTGACTTAACTATTGAGCGGCAAAGGCATACGGCTCTGCCCAGAAAGACTGGCGAAAATTCCAGTATTTTTGCGGATCTTTGGGCAACTATCTGGACTGCCTAGTTAATTGCTGTATTATGGGTAATAATTATTACTTCAAGAGATGGAAATCCAGCCGCTTACCGGCGGTACTTCGGGTTCGAGTGATTAAGGCCAATTAAAGTCTTTTTAGCCATTGTCATGAACAAACCCCAAATCGTTTAGGAAGGGTGTTCCCGTGCAATCTACTACTACATCCACCAAAGTGTCATCTATCGCAGCGTCCGTAAATTCAAACTCTGCACTCTACGCCAAATTATTTGATGCGTTAGAGCCCAGTGCCATTGACCAAATTCTGCTCCAGCTTGCAGCAAGCGCTATGCGCATGGGGGGACACCGCTATGGTGCCTTCCTGGATGCGGCAACCACCGCTGCCAAATGCGCGATTTATACGACCTATTTGGAGCAGGGTCAGAACCTACGGAAAACGGGCGGTCTGCACCATGTTGAGCCCAAACGGGTAAAGGCGATCGTGCAGGAGATCGACGCCGCGCTGAACGAGGGGAAACTGCTAAAGACGCTTGGCTCTCAAGAACCTCGCTACCTGATTCGCTTTCCGCACCTTTGGCTGCAGCAATATCCCTGGAATTCCAATCAACCTCGGCTGTTAACGAATCGTCTGACTCTGGGCGAAAAGCAAAAAATCGAGGAAACGCTTCCCGATGATCTGCCCGATGCCTGTTTGCTCAACTCGTTCCAGTTTATGGAATTAATTGAGCTGCTACATATGAAGTCCCAGGACCATTTGCCCCCCGACCGGCGGATGCCCTTGAGTGAGGCGCTGGCGGAGCATATTAAGCTGCGGTTGCTTTACTCCGGTACGGTGTTGCAGATCGATTCCCCCTGGGGACTGCCTTTCTACGCACTGGCTCGGACCTCCTATTCGCCCAAGGGTGAACAAGAGCGAGCCTATGTGGTCATTGAAGACGTGGCTCGGTTCTTCCGCCTGATGCAGGTTTGGGTGGACGAAAAGCCTGGAGTGATGCGGGCGCTGGAGGCGTTCGATATTGATCCGGCTCGACGGGAAGATGCGCTTCAGGAATTGGACAAATATGTTCAAAGCTGGGCGGATAAATACCACGTGGAAGGGGGTGAGCCGATGATTATGCAATTGGTTGTGGGCGATCGCGAAGACTAAATTCTTTCTGTCTCTCCTCTGTTTTGTGAATTGTGTTCAGTTTAAATTCAAGCGACTCCCTAGGGGTCGCTTTTTTGTGGGGATTATTGGGTATCAAAGGCAAAATTCAATATAACGTTCCAAACCGATAGCCCTTGCCATAGACCGTATGAATGAGTGGCACTTCGTCGGGGGCTTCGATTTTGCGGCGCAGGAGACGAATTTGGGCAGCGAGGACATTGCTGGAGGGCTGGCGATCGCCCCCCCACAAAAATGCTTGAATCGCTTCATGGGTCAGCAGTTCCGCCGGATGCTGCATGAGATAGGTCAAGAGCAACGTTTCCTTTTCTGATAGATCAATCGTGCGCCCCTGGCGTCGGGCTCGGCGGTTGTCTGGATCGAGTTCTAAGTCTTCGACCTGAAGCACTTTGGGTGCGGTGACCCTTGATGGATCAGAAGTGGTACTAGAGCCTGCGATCGCCTCTGCCATGGGAGGCCGCCGCAGAAGAGCCCGCACCCGCGCCAATAATTCCCGCAGTTCAAAGGGTTTCATGAGGTAGTCATCGGCTCCGGCATCGAGCCCTTCGACCCGATCATCCAAGGTATCTTTGGCAGTGAGGAACAGGACGGGGGTGCGATCGCCCCGTTGTCGCAGCCTTTGGCAGAGTTCGAGGCCCGAAACCTGGGGCATCATCCAATCGAGAATCAGCAAACTGTAAATCCCCGTTGACGCCAGGGTTAAACCAGTTTGGCCATCCTGGGCAATCTCTACCTGATAGCCTTCCTTTTGGAGCACGCGGCCCAGGGGCGTGGTTAGTTCGGGTTCATCATCCACCAGCAAAATTTGGGGAGAAGCGGGGGAGCGATCGCTGATTGTCATGGTGATATGTTGGGCGGACCCACGGCCCTTGCTAGAATGGAGCACTGGGAAAGCCAAACCGTCAATCTGTGCCTTCTTCTGCGCTTTCTTCTGCGCCTTCTGAGCGCTTGACCTTCACCCTTTTATATTCACCCATTTTCACCCTTTCATGCTAACCGTTGCCCTTGCCAAAGGTGAATTGCTCAAGGAAAGCATTCGCCTGTTCCAATCCATTGGATTGGATTTTAGTGCCTTCCTGGAGCCGGGAATGCGCCAGCTACAAATCGAAGATCCCACCGGACAGGCCCGTGCCATGATTGTCCGCAATGGTGATGTGCCGGTGCATGTGGAATATGGCCAAGCGGATCTGGGCATCGTGGGCTATGACGTTTTGCGGGAAAAGCAGGCGAAGGTCGCCCAGTTGGTGGATCTGGGGTTTGCCCCCTGTCGGCTTTCTGTGGCGGTGAAAAAGTCGAGTCCCTACCGCTCGGCGCTGGATCTACCGGCCCACGCCCGTGTGGCATCCAAGTTTGTGGGCTGTGCCAAGGACTATTTTCACGCCCTGGATTTGCCAGTGGACATTATTTATCTATCGGGGTCCGTAGAGTTGGGGCCAATTACGGGATTGTCGGAGGCGATCGTCGATTTAGTCGCGACGGGGACAACCCTGCGGGAGAACGGTCTGGTGGAACTGGATGTGATTTTTACGAGCACGGCCCGACTCATTGCCAATCCGCTTAGCTATCGGCTCAATCACAACGGCATTGGCGATATCGTCGAGAAGCTGCGCCATCTGACGGCTCCAATGGCGATTTAATTTTGGGATTTAACCTTACGTGGGCTTAACTTTATGAAATCTGCGGCGGTTCAGAATTTTTCTTTGTCGGTGATTGGGGCGATCGCAGCCCTGCTCTTACTCCTGGGAGCCAATGCCTTTGTGATCATCAACCCAGGCCAAGCGGGAGTCTTGAGTGTTTTGGGTAAATCCCAGGATGGGGTCTTGCTCGAAGGGCTCCATGTCAAACCCCCGTTCGTGGGTCAGGTGGATGTGTACGATGTGACCGTGCAAAAGTTTGAGGTTCCAGCCCAAAGCTCAACGCGGGATTTGCAGGAGCTAACGGCCAGCTTTGCCATTAACTTTCGGCTCGATCCCGATCGCGTTGTCGAAATTCGCCGCAAACAGGGAAGTTTGCAAAATTTGGTCACCAAAGTCATCGCCCCCCAAACCCAGGAGGCGTTCAAAATTTCTGCCGCCCGCCGCACTGCTGAGGAGTCGATTACCCAACGGGAAAAGCTGAAGGAAGATTTTGATATTACGTTGGGTCAGCGGTTGGAAAAATACGGCGTGTTGATTCTCGATACGAGCGTCATTGACCTAAGTTTTTCGACGGAATTTGCCCGCGCCGTGGAAGAAAAGCAAATCGCTGAACAGCGGGCGCAGCGAGCCGTTTACGTCGCCCAAGAAGCCCAGCAGGAAGCCCAAGCCGACATTAACCGCGCTCAAGGTAAAGCGGAAGCCCAGCGATTGTTGGCGGAAACGCTGAAGGCAGCGGGGGGTGAGTTGGTGTTGCAGAAGGAGGCGATCGAGGCTTGGCGCGAGGGTGGAGCCCAAATGCCAAAGGTGTTGGTCATGGGTAAGGACGGGGGCGCGGTGCCGTTTTTGTTTAATGTGGGCGAGATGGGAAATTAAACCTTGACGCTAACGTCGGTTGGGTTGCGCTTTGAGCTTGTTTGAGCGCGGCCTCAAGGGATTGCACCACCGCTGCTTTTTCCATTTCAGTCTGCTGCCCATACCGCCAACTAACATAGGTTCGTGAAATTGCTTCAGCAACACCATGCCATTCAGGGGAGGCTTGGGCTTGAACTTGGGCGGCGTATTCGTAGGGGGTTTGGCTGGGGGATTTGGGATGCCCTTGGGCAGCGAGGTTGGAAATCAGTTGTTGATACAAACGTTCAAGGGGGGGGAGTTGGGAGAGATAGTGGCGATCGCGCCATCCCCGCCAGCCCATCCAACTTAGCCAACCCAAAAAGGCAAGTCCGACCAGAAGAATCAGGCCCACAAACAAGCCCACAATATCCCGACCCAGTAGGCCCAAAAGCCAGCCTAGCGCCCGTCCAAGGGTTTGCCCCAGAAAGGCAAATATCGTGTTTAAGCCATTGCGTAGGGGCGAAGGTAACCAGCCTGCGATCCATTGCCAAAACTTTTTAATCAGACCAAAGGCTGCACTTTCTTCCACAGAAGGGGGAAATAAATCATGACCGGGAATCGGGTCGAAGGCAAACCAGCCGTAGCCGGGGAAATACATTTCCGTAAGGGCATAGGCATCGGTGTTGCTCACAATATAGAGCCCGGTAAAGGGGTTGAATTGACCGGGGCCAAACCCCACCGTGAGCCTTGCCGGGAAGCCCAAGCTCCGCAGCATCAGCGTCAGCGTGGTGGAAAAGTGGTCGGGATACCCCCCTTGATATTGAAACAAAAAGGCTTCGGCTAAATCGTCGTTCTCATTTAAAAAGGGCAAATTGGGCTGGACCGTGTAGCGCTGTTTAAGCAATTGGGTGAGATAAAGCGCTTTTTCGTAGGGGGAAGTCAGCGGCTTGGGAGCCGTTGCCAAGAGTTCTTCTGCTTTTTGGCGCAGTTTGGGGGCGATCGCCTCGGGCACTTCGGTATATCGCCGGGTTAGCAGCTTGGGATAGCCCTGAGAGGCCGCTGCCAGTTGGCTGCGATCGCGATAGGGCACCCGCGACACCACGGTATAGGTCAATCCTTCGCTGAGGGGAACGGGCGATCGCAATCCTCCTTCCAAATCCAGCGCCACTTCCTGGGTGGGAAAGTAAAGCTGGGTCGGTTGATGCATGGCTGGGACGAGGTTAGGCAGGTCGCTGACGAGAGTGTAGGTTTGGATGACTTCACGGCTGCGGCCCCGGACGAGGGAGGGAATTTCAAAGCGATAGCTCCAGGGCGATCGCCGCAGGGTTTGGGTATCTTCGTTGCGGCTAATTTCCCAGCCCTGGCCGGTGTAGCGGTCAAAAGCCATCACCCGCCAAAAGCCTTCCACCTGGGACCGGACCCGCATGACCACCTTGGGCGTGAGCGAGCCCCGCAGGTTTTGGTTCATGACGGTGTTGAAGCCGTAGTAATAGTCTTCGTCAGCTTGTCCAGGCCCTTGGGTGGGGCTGCGTCCACGCCCCTGGACGGCCCTAGGATCGCCTTGCTCTGCACCTTCGAGCTCAGAATTATTGTTCGTGACGTAGCCCGGATTGAAAACCTGACGATTGTCAAATTTACCCTGGACATCAATGGGAGCACTGACGGGAAACGTACGCAGTTGATACCCCGGCAGCCGAGGCAAACCGGCAAAGATGGTCAAACCTAAGGCGGCCACGCAAACTAAGACTAATCCGAGGCGGCGGGGGGCTAAATCCGGTGCGAGTTTGAGGGCGGCAAAGCTGTTCCAGCGGGGATTAGAGGTTGAGTGAGAGGTTGATTCGGGGGTGAGACCGAGGCGGGAGCAGTAGTCGAGAACGAGGACCGGCAGGGCGATCGCCAAAAACAAAAACAAAAACACCCCGAACGTCAGCGTCTGGCTCAGGGTCGCCGCAGATCCCACTAGGATGAGGCCAATCATCATCGAATAGCCCAAATCCTTGCGGCGAGGCAAATCGAAGCTATGCAGCACCTGCAACTGAATCAACAGTTCGACCAGCACTAGTCGCGTATCGTAGCTGCGGCTGAGCAGATTGGTGAAAAAATAGGCCAGCGCCACGAGCATCCCCAGAGCAATGCCAAATTTGAGGGCAATGTTGCGCTGATGGCGGCGAAAATAGCTGACGCTGGCTCCGGCAAAGCTGAGGGGCACGGCCCAGCCAATTAGGTTGAGACGATCAGTTACATCCGCAGCGGCAATGTCGGTGGCGATGATGCCGACGGTAACCAAAAGCTGCACGAGCACCCGTAGGGCGATCGAATCTTCTGTCTGGAGTTTGGGGCGGGATTGGAGGCGTGTCTGGAGGCGATCGCTTATCTGGGCCAGCATAGGCAAACGATTAGGGGAGAGCCTGCGTTTCCATTGTGCCCGAGGTCAGGCGGCTTGGGGAAATCGAACGGCACTGCGCAGGCCACCCTTACCGATCAATTTTGGCCATTGCCCCCCCAAAGGCAAAGTCTTGAACCATAGGGCTCTGCAAAAAATCATGGGGAAATCCCAACGTAATCGCGCTCACCTCATCCAGCTTTTGCAGCTGCTCCTCCGAGAGCGAAAACTCCACACAGGCCAAATTATCCTGAACCTGGGCCAGTCGACGCGCACCAATAATTGGAATTGTGTGGCGATTTTTCTGTCGGATCCAATTGAGGGCGACTTGGGCGGGCGATCGCTCCAAAATATCCGCCACCTCCATCACCACATCCGCAATTTGCAAATCCCGCTCCGTAATCCGTCCCGCACTCTCCTCCCGTGCCAGCCGCCCCGTTTCTTCATGCTCCTCCGGCGGCATGTTGTATTTGCCCGTTAGCACACCGCCCCCCAAAGGACTCCAGGCTGTAACCCCCAGCCCAAACGCATCAGCCATGGGCAACAGATCCCGCTCCGCCGTCCGTTCCTTCAGAGAATATTCAATCTGTAAGCCAATAAACGGCGTCCAGCCTCGCAACATCGCCAGCGTATTGGCCTGGGACACCACCCAAGCGGGCGTATCCGAAACCCCAACGTAAAGCACCTTGCCCTGACGCACCAGATCATCCAGCGCCCGCATCACCTCTTCCACCGGCGTCAAACCATCCCAGGCATGGAGCCAAAGCAGATCAAGATAATCGAGGTTCAGGCGCTGGAGGCTCGCATCAACCGATTGGACGAGGTTTTTGCGATCGTTCCCCCCTGCATTGATGTGGCCCTGGCCGGTGTTGAGGCTGTATTTGGTCGCGACGACCCAGCGATCGCGCTCCCCCGCCACAAATTTCCCCACCATCCGCTCACTAGAACCATTGGTATAGAGATTCGCCGTATCGATAAAGTTTCCCCCGGCCTCCGCGAAGGCATCGAAAATTTGTCGACTTTCCGCCTCGGCTGCTCCCCAGCCCCAATCTTCGCCAAACGTCATCGTACCTAGACAGAGTTCCGAAACGCGCAGGCCGCTGGGTCCGAGGAGTTTGTATCGCATGGGTTGCAGGGATAAATGACGAAAACAGAGCCGAACGGCAAAACCATCTGCACTGTAAAGCCAGACTTTGAGAAGGGGAAGACCCCAGGACCACATTTAAAGGACCGATAGAAGCTCGAAACCCGTGTCTATGTCAAGAAGTAAAAAGAAACATTAAGTAGAACGGGCCTGGGACACCGAGCTTGATATCGTAGTTGTTGTTACGGTTTGTCGGGTGCAATCTTCCGGGTCCTGATGTCGCTGGGAGACCCCATAACCGAATAGGGTCAGCTTATATAAAGACCTTACCTTTACAAACCCCGCGTTATAAATCAACGGAGCTGCGCCTGCTCCTGCGGAAAACTAAGCGTCATTGCTATTCACAAGCTAACGAAATTAGCCCCGTTGGGTTGATTTTTCAGGTTTGTTGGATGGTGTATCTTGTTATCTAGTGCTGTGCCGTTTGTAACAGCAAAACCTGCAACAAGCGCTACAGTGCGGTTTTAACCCCAACCACCAGGCACCGCTCGAAGCTGCGAGAACAGCCTCAAGCGGCTAAGCCCCAAACTGAGTAGACCAGTTCAGAGGCTAAGAGTGAATTGTATCACTTTGTAACGCTTCTGCCCGCTTCGCTTGGGACGCGCTATGGAGGTTGGGGTTTCTACTTGAACGTGTTAATGAGTATTTTTGCCTAGTTTTCGCTCTATTTCCGCGATTTGGGCCAGTCTTAGGAATTTGGTTTTGTCGTTTAGCTTCATCAAAACTTCACCAAACCCGCCAGTCTTCCCAAGATTCGTTAAAGATGGAGGTGTTGGGAAAGGCAGTGGGGTTGCCTTGGCGGTTGAGGCGATCGCGCAATTTCCGCAGCAAAGGCTCATCCCTCGGCAAATCATCCACCATCTCGTAGGGCTTGGTCCCCGTTTCCAAGGCCAAGTCGATCGTCACCCCCGCCGCTGCCCCCGCCGACCACTCGAAGGAATGGACCCGATAGGCCGCTGCTGCAATGTGGCTAGTGGCGATACTTTTGCCTGCGACTAACAAATTATCAAGCTTCTGGGGAATCATCGCCCGCAGGGGAATCTGGGCCGGGTAGGCTTGGCCATGGCCCTGACGGGTGCCGGGACGTTCGATGTTACCGGGTTTTTCGGAGGGAGATTGCTCCATGCAGGGGTGGAAGTCAATGGCATATTGGGCGATACCCACGGCATCGGGATAAATCGTTGAGCGGGTGCGCCGCTGGATCTGGTCCACCGGAATTTTGCCGCTAATGGCCGCCGCTGCTTCCAATCCGGCCAAGGCATTCCAGAGATGGCGGTAAGTTTGGATCGAGAGATTTTCTTTGTAGAAATCGGCCCGGAAATCCTGGCGCGAAATATCTAACTCAGAAATACTAAAGCCCTCGCGGTAGGCGTAGGACGGACGGCCAATAATGCGACGCCCTTCGCGGATGTAGGGATATTTGGACAAACCGTGAACCGTACCCATGGGCGAATCCAAACCGCTGAGTAATTGATGATTGGGATAGGGTTTTTTCAACGCCGCGTCACCTTGGGAATTGGTTGTACCGCTGGTCAGCCAGTGATAAAAGCCCAAGGATTGCTCTTCTCCGGCCCGGAGCGTCTCGGTTCGCAGACCGCCAAGCCAGCCGCCGGGCTGGAGCTGTCCCGTTTGGGCCAATTGTTCAGGGGTATAAACCAAATTGTCCTGAGCTGTGCCGGGTCGGTAGTCATTGCCCCAAACCCAGTTTTGCATCGAGATATCCCCTGGCTGGGGCAGACCCACATTGAATTTAGGGACTTTTTGCGTCCGTTGCGCCCCGCCCGGTGCCCAGATGCGACGGTAGGTAAAGACCGCGTCGAAGTCCGAGAGGTTGGGATTTTTGTCGTAACCGTAGTAGGCCGCGTAGCGATCGTAAAAGCTAGGTTTTAGCTGGGGTTGAGCCTCGGCAGTTCGCTCCATGGCGAAGGTGTAGGTAAACCCCTGAGTACAGTAGGGATCGCCTGTGGTGCTGGCAGAAGAGGGATTGAGAGAGGAGCGGGGGTCGATGCCAAGGCGGTAGGGGACCTGGGCGATCGCAATCAATTCTCCTGTTTCTGTTGCGTCCACAACGTACCAGTCCTGCTTCACCAAGACTGTCTTTTGCTCTTGCTTTTGTTTTCTCGGTTGTGGCACGAACTGGATCGTCGTTTTGCTCAACCGGGTCGAGTCTTCATAGCGATAGATATCTTCGAGGGTTTGGGATAAAGGCTCGGTATTGAGCGGCTGGCCATTGGCCGAGCGGTGCTGGATGGCGATCGCCCCTTCAATCAGCTTGCCATCGGTTCCAATCTGCAAATCCTTAATCACCGTATGGGGAAACCATTTGAGTTTGCCCTTGCCTTGCTTCTCCGCCCGTTTGAGCTGGGACCAGAGTTCTACATGGGCATCGTTGGGTAAAAAGCAGGAGACACTCACCCAGCAGTTACCGGGATTGAGGGTGCCGTAGTGTTTTTCGATGCGATCGCGCAGTTCGTTATAGCCTCGGGCGTAGTATTGGAGCGATCGCTGCTTTTTGGCTTCGTCCAGCGCTGACGTTCCCTGAGCTGAAATCTGGCCCCCCACCCAGTCGGTGATTTCGGTGAGGCAAACGGTGCGACCGGCGAGCAACGATTCGTAGGCCGTGGCGGCACCGGCTAGTCCGCCCCCGGCCACGAGAACTTCGCAGGTTTCGGTTTTTTCTGGAGTGGGCACAGCAGAGGGTTGGGTTTGGGCGATCGCGCCAGTCCCCAGCCCCCCCATGCCAACTGCCTGACCCAGTAGCAAACTGAGAAGACTGAAGGCCTGACTCCTTTTGAAACGTGAGCGATTGTTTAAAGTAACCATAGAACGTTGCGATTCCCTGTGCAGTCCATCACCGTGCTAGCGCGCGATCGCGGTTTTGCTAGCTCCGTTGTCCTCTAGAGACGGGAATCTGTCGAGATTGTGTCCAGAACTGTGAGGGTTGGGGCAGTGACCCCCTTGCCAATGCAAACTGACAAACCTAGCGCAGGCGATCGCACTGTCGCTGCGGTATTGCGGCTGAAGAGAAAGCGCTTGCAGCATCGGTAACCATGCCTGAGCTCAGGGCAAAAGGTTGTGCGGGCATGATCGTGTTGTTTTATTCGGGCAGATTGCTCGGGTCAAAGCCCTGGGATCGCAAAAACGCCTCCAACCGTTCCTTTTGCTGACGCTCTTGCTCCGCTCGCTGACGCTCTTGCTCTGCCAAACTCAAGCGGCGATCGCCCCCCTCCCCATACCAAGTCAAAATTTCCTGAGACAATCCACCCACCTCACCGGGGTACCGCCCAATCCCCAAACCCACCTCCGGCATCCAAAACGGTTCGCCAATCTGAAGCCGATACTGACCCGCTTCTAGCCGATACAGCTCAAAGGGTTGATGCCGGTCCCGCTGCCAAAACTCCGGATTGTAGACCAGGTAATACAACACACCCAAGTTGGCGTAAATCACCATCTTCTCGTCATACTCCCCACCCGGACGATGGGAGACCATCTCCAATACCCAAATCGGTACCCTGTCGTTTTCTTCCCAAGTGGCATAGCTGCGACGGGTTTGGCCATTTTTGCGACGCTCCACCCCCAGACTCAGAAACGCATCTGGCACCACCGGTACCTTCGGACTCACGCCAGTGGTGTGATACACCGCCATATCCACGCCAAAGAACCAATCCATCCGCGCCGCCCAAAGGTCCGTCAGTAAGAGCAGCAGCAGATTTGGCAACAGATTCTGAGTTTCGTTATCCACAGGCGTATCGTCCGAACAGGGCAGGTCGGCAGTGCTGGGCAATTGATGGAGGAGCGGTTTCGAGATCATCGGAAGTATCCGAGCGACTACCTTGATTGTAATTGACTCCCTCCGGCAGTTGTCTCGATGCATCTGCCTAGCATCCACTTTGTTTTTTGACGATCGCTAGCAGGTTGCGGGAATGAGACGGGGTCTGGGATTGACGGTGTTTCAGATGGCGGCAAGCCAGTTCTGAAATCTATCCGTGACTCTCATCCGCCACCGCCGCCACCACCGCCGCCACCACCGCCGCCACCACCGCCACCGCCACCACCGCCACCACCGCCACCACCGCCACCACTGCCACTGCTGTGGAAACGCCTTGGAATGGTCTTTGGAATGGTGTATGGAAATTGACGCATGTAGAAGCACCTCCGACAGTGGTGCAGACGTATGCCCTCGCCGTGACAACTATAAGTCGCCTGACGATTGACCCGACTCGTTCGTGTTAGCTGAAAGCGATGGCAGCGAGGACAACGCCTTCCCCAAATATTAAGACCGCAAATGACGGTTGTAATGCCTCCTCCCCAAAGGAAGAAGGGATGACGCAAAAATCCTGGAATCGTTGGAAGGTTGAAACCAGGCCAACTCCCGATAACACCAGAAAATAGCCGAGACGTTTGCCAATCCGGTTTAGGAATTTTCAAAATCTCTGCTGGAAAAGCGACGCGCACTTCCAGTTCTTCGCCTGGCGGTAAAGATTTTTGGGTGGCAAATGCGAAGGTGTGTCCATTGATCTGCTGCTGCTTGATTGGGGCCTTGCTGCCAAAACTTTCAAACGAGCTGACCTGCCCGTCTAGCTCCTGGGGAAGCTTGACCATGACCTTCCCCTGATTAATCGGGGCTGTGCGATCGCGAAATAGCGCCTTCCAGTACACCAGCGTTTGCTCCCCACGCTGCTGTAGAGCGCCCTCCACAACATATTTCAAAACAAAGACGTGACTCTCCGGCGCATTGAGCGAGTGGCTCCATCGAATCCAACGGTTGCCATCCTCGACTTGCGTCTCAAAGGGTAACTCCTTGCCATCTTCTGAGACTGAGAGAACTTGAATGTTGTCCACTCGGTCCAAAGGAATATATCGATATCGCTCAGTTGTATGTGCTCGCTCAAAGACGTAGGTTTGGGTCTCCGTCACCCACATCTTTCCATCACGGTGAACGTCTAAGTCAACGTCTATAGATGCCCAAAAGAATGGAGATGATTGGGCTAGGGCGATCGCTCCAGCGATGACCACAGACACAATCGCAATGGCCCAGGCTCGTCCCCAACGTCCAATATCTCGCTCAATGCCTCGATTAATCATGCCTCGATAAACTCCCATGGCATTCCTCAGTGCTACAAGGGACTATCGGTGAGGTAAACCAGGATTATTAGGCAGATGGATCGATGTCTTACTTAATAAGTTTTAAAAGACCGGTGAGCCCTAGTGGTAAAGCCTGGAAGGAAGCAGCTAGCTACGAGGTCTGAAGCCTTGGAATTACCACTGAAAGGGCTTGGCCATGGTGCGATTGAAATAGTCGATGAACTGAAGGATTTGCCGCCTGAGGTCATCGGTGGAGGTGAAATTGCCCCAGCGAAGCAATCGGCGGACCAAGATGCTGAACCAACACTCTATCTGATTCAACCAGGAGGTGTGCTTGGGAATGTAAACAAACCGAATGCGATGAGTCGGGTCACTCAAAAAAGCTGCCCGACTCTCCATGGATGCAAGAATGCCCAATTGACCTTTCATGCCCAAGTCATCCTCAAGCTCACAGCAAGCCGCCACCAGTCGGACCAATGACAATCCAAAATCGCCAATCCGAAATCCAAAATCGCTATCTGCCACTGCTGTTCCCAGGATTGGGCAATGCTTTGGGAGCTATCGAGCCCTTGTTGGAGGATCTGGGTTGCGCCCGTGACGGCTAGCCAGAGGAGAGGTGGAGAGGTCATGGGAAACTCGCAGAGGGATATCGCCTCAGGCTAGGAAGCGGATATGACTGGGAGATGGAAGAATTAGGGGAGTTCAAGGGCACGCTCGACAAGTTCTGCCAGTAAACCTTCACGATCGCTCACCGCACGAGTCACGAGTTCGGCAGGCACAGAGCCCGAAGTATGTTTACTTCCCCAAACCATTAAATCAACCAGTACCGGAATCAGCTCCAGACCACTCTCGGTGGGAACATATCGACGACTACGCCTATCGCGGGGATCTCTTCGCCGCTCCAAAACGCCTGCTTCGATCAATCGCTCCAGTCGATCGGTCAGGGTATTCGTTGCGATGCCTTCGTCAGCGGCAATTTCTGAGAACGTGCGGCGCTGACCCAACAGCACATCGCGCAGCACCACCAGCGTCCATCGGTCTCCTAATAGATCTAGAGCGCAGGCAATCGGGCAGTTTGAGCGCGGCATGTCTTTGCCAGACGGCATAAATCGATGATCGCAGACAGTTCAAGAGCTCTAAATTATAGCTTGCATTTTGCTAGCCAAAAAGTTACTCTTATTTCGCAAGTTAAATCACTTGTGTTTTGCAAGCTAACCAGGCTGGCCATGACTGGCTGAGGAACTATCCATGGATATCAACGGAAAGCGCATCGTCATCACGGGCGGCGGTTCAGGGATTGGGTTAGCGATGGCGCGATCGCTCGCCGCTAAAGGTGCCCACGTGGTGATCACGGGCCGCAATCAGACGAAGCTAGCGGCTGCGACAACCAATCATCCGAATATTTCGTCCCAGGTCTGCGATGTGGCTGACGAGGCGGCTGTTGTTGCCCTGCGCGACGCTATGGATGCAGCTGGCGGCACGGATATGTTGGTCAACAATGCCGGGATCATGCACGCGTTTGATGTCACCCAGGGTTTCCCGCTGGAGAAACAGCTGCAGGAAATCGACATCGATGTGTCAGGCCCGGTGCGCCTGGTTCACCACTTTTTACCGGGGATGCTGAAACGCGAGTCGGTGATTGTCAACGTCAGCTCCGGCTTAGCCTACGTTCCCTATGCTGCGGCCCCGGTTTACAGCGCGAGCAAAGCATTTTTGCACTCGTACACCCAAAGCCTGCGATCGCAACTTGCGAATACTTCTGTTCGGGTGGTAGAGCTGTTGCCGCCGGTCGTCGATACTCCATTGGCGGCTGACCTCGATCCGTCATTCCCCCGCATATCGCCTGAAAAGTTAGTCGCAGCCCTGATCAAAGGACTTAAAAACAATACTGACGAAATCACTCCCGGTCAGTCGGCACAGCTGAAGCTAATGAGTCGCCTAGCGCCAGGATTCCTCTTTCAACAAATGAATAAGAACGCCTAGAGATAACGCTCCCATTACTTAAGCATGGAGATAGCAAATCATCATGAACAACTGGACTATCCTGGGCGTTCAAAGCACCATTGGATTAGTTGTATACACGTTGATATTTTTCTGGTACGTGCAGCCGAGGCTCTCAAAGTTACCCTTTGAAAAAGCTGTTTTGCCGCTACTTTTGTTGCACGTTTTTCGATATGCGGGCTTTGCGTTACTGGTGGTTGGACAGGTAGATCCGTCTTTGCCACGACCAGTGATGTCTGCGATCGCCGTAGGCGATTTACTGGCTGCTATCAGCGCGTTAATTGCCGCGCTTGCCCTACGGGGGCAGTCAAGTTTGGCGATGCCGTTGATTTGGCTCTTCACTTTCATCGGAGTTGCAGACATCGTCAATGTCGGGCGCATTGCCATCAGCCTTGATCTGTTCAATCATGATATCGGCACGATGTGGTTTGTCTCGATCTTGTTTTTTCCGACTCTGCTCATCGCGCATATTTACATCTTCCATCGTCTCGTCAAAAAAGGAGACGAAGACCTTAAAAGGATTGAAAACGCCTAATGAAAATCACCACAAGATCCCGGCCTGTGGCAATTATTACGGCTTTGGGCCGAGACACTCAATAGAGGAAATTTCCTATGCCCAAACGATCTCATTTCATGGCCGTTGTCGCCACTGGACTGTTTGCAGGCGGCGGCACTATGGTCGGCCTCTCCTTCGGAATTGTCTTTCTAGGACTTGGCAACCTGGTGCCAGCGATGAGCGGTGAGCAACTGGTCGAGCTTTTCCCAAAATACTGGATTGCGATCGCTTGCACGATCATTCCTATCGCACTCACAAAGACTATCGCGCTCTTTACAGCAACATTCACGTCACCCAAGGGCAATGGTGTTCGGCAGCTTTGGGTCTGGGCGCTGTGTCTTTGGCTCATGAACTGCACGATCACCGTTGGATACCACCTTCAGGTCGTGATCGCTTCATTCCAGGGCCAATACTCCCCTGAGGAGATGGTCGGCACAATCCAGATGTGGATTGGGCTTCACTGGGTCCGAGTGGCGCTGGCCCTGGCGAGCTTTGCGTTCGCTATCATGGCGACCCTGCGCGCGGCAATAAAGAACACAGCCTGGCAGCGACGGACTGAACAGCCATCGATACAACGAGGAACTCAATTGTGACCTATCGTATCGGGCCTGCCATAACCGAGGTATCCCCTGCCTCTGACTGAGATAGCACCAGCAGACTACGTAAAAAGGTATCGACAATGACACAAACAGTCAGATGGACCATCGCCTTATTGATGGCAGCAACGATTTTCCGGGTTCAAACAGTCCTTTTTCTTCCCACAGTGGAAATGTTCGGCGGTTCTGCTCCGGATGGTTGGTTTGGTCCGTGGCTGAGCGATGCCATCCTTGGCTTCCTCTTGCCGGTAATGCTCTTCCTGTTTTGGACGGGGCACGGAATTCGGGTCTGGGGCGTGCTGGTGGGCTATAACGCTGTCGGAGCCTTTGACTATTCCCAAGGTCTGATCACGCAATATGTCAGCCCAATGCCAGCAGAGATGGCTTCGCCCGCAACCGTCTATGGTGGCATCGGCATCTTTGTGGTGTTGCAGCTGATCGCGCTCTGGCTGCTGTTCCGCCACGATGTTGTCGCCCATTTCAAAACGTGAGTTCAGAGGGCAGGCGGTGTCAACAATCGGTGCAATCATCGCGTTTTTTCTGATGAGAGCAGAAGATCAGTTGGCAATACTTTTTAGCACAAGGGAATCTGAAAATTATTACGTCGATACCACAGGGAATTAATTCAAGACTATGGATTTCAAAACCGCTTTAATTGTTGGTGCAGGCAATGGGCTCAGCGCATCGATAGCACGCCTTTTTTCTGAAAACGGTATGACGATAGGATTAGCCGCTCAAAATACTGAAAAGTTGACTTCTCTTTGCGATCAGATCAAGGCACAGGCTTTTCAGTGCGATGCCTCGCAGCAAAATGAGGTTGAGCAGCTTTTTACTGACTTTGATCATCGCCTTGGCTCGCCTGATGTCGTGGTTTACAATCCTAGCTACCGCACCCAGGGAGCTCTGGTTGATTTGAAGCCTGCCGATGTTGAAAAAACATTGGCCGTCACAGCCTACGGCGGTTTTCTCGTCAGCCAGCAGGCCGTGAAGCGGATGCTAGAAAAGGGGCATGGGGCAATTTTGTTCACAGGTGCTTCTGCGAGTGTGAAAGGCTATGCGTTTTCTGCGCCTTTCGCGATGGGTAAGTTTGCCCTGCGCGGGCTGGCTCAAAGTATGGCCAGAGAGCTAGCGCCGAAGAATATTCATGTGGCTCATTTCATTATTGATGGGAGCATTGCATCGCATCACCGACCGCAGCCTGAGGATAAGCCGGATAGTTTTTTAGAACCGGATGCGATCGCACAAACCTATCTAAACACCTTAATGCAGCACCGCAGCGCTTGGACATGGGAAGTAGAGCTACGTCCCTGGGGCGAACGGTTTTGAGCCGAGTTATCTTGCTCCTGCCCTATATGAATCTTACGCTTAGTTTGGAAACTTTAAAAAATGAAAAACATAGCGGAAATTATTGCCATCATTGCCACTGCTGCTTTTGCTGGAAACATGATTAATATCGGCATGAGTTATGCAAGCTATTGGCAATCCATTGATCCGATGGCCTTCATGGAAGATTTCAAGGTGAAATTTCCGCTGCTTTTAGCCCCCACCGCAGCGACTCTTTTACCCGCTCTGATCGCAACATTCTTGTCTGTTGTTTTCAATTGGAATAACCCTGAAACTCGATCACTTTGGCTAATCGCTTTAGTGGGGTTGCTACTTACCATAGCGATTACGCTGATTTACCATTTGCTAAATAATTTGGCTTTCATGGGCCTGAAGTATAGCGCGGCAAAGGCAACCAGCAGGTTGCAAATCTGGGTACTGCTGCATTGGGTGCGAGTAGTCGTGGCGATCGCAGCCGCAGTCTTTGCAATTTTAGGTTTCAAAAAGTCGTGATGTAAATAGAGTTACATTCAAAGGTTATTTCCCATGAAAAAGGTTGTCGTTTGCGGAGCCAGCGGCATGGTTGGCACTAGGCTGGTTCAGCTGCTCCACGAAAAAGATTGTCCCCTGGTGCTGGTCGGAAGAACCCCTCAGCGGCTTCAGCAAAAATTTCCCTTTGCAGCGGATTGCTGTTCCTGGGCGGAATTTTCTGCGTACCCGGCTGAGGAATTAGGCGTCATTATCAACATGTCGGGTGCTAATGTGAGTGACCAACCGTGGTCGGATGCCTACAAGCAAATCATGACCGATAGCCGTCTGGACACTACCAACACCTGCGTTGAGGTCTGCAAACAGAATCCCGATATTCGTCTGATTAACGCGTCAGCGGTCAGTGCCTACGGGTTTTATGACGATGACCACGAGGCGTTTTCAGAAGCAGATACTGATCGCAGAACAGGGACTTGCTTTTTGCAGGAGCTGATTGACCAATGGGAGCAAGCAACGAAGCCAGCCATGGAAGCGGGCAATCGGGTCGTACTACTGCGCATCGGGGTCGTATTCGATCGCAACGAGGGCGCACTGCCAACCATGGCAACTCCATTTCCCTATTTCCTGGGGGGCAAATCTGGCACGGGGAAGCAAATTATGTCCTGGGTCAGTTTGCGCGATTTAGTCGCCGCCATCGAGTTCATTTTTGACCATCCCGACCTCAACGGACCGATCAACATCGTTTCGCCGGGAGCCTGTAGCAATCAGGTTTTTGCCCAAAGTCTGGGCAAAGCGTTGGGCAGACCAAGTTTTGTCCCTGCCCCCGCTTTCTTGATCAAAGCGCTGATGGGACAACTGGGGCAAGAGCTGGTGCTGACGGGGCAGCGCGTCTCACCAGGCAAACTGCTAGAGGCAGGCTTTGTCTTCCAGGATCAAGACATCGAACAATGCCTGAGAGACATTTACGGTCGTTAGAGAGAGAATCTGGTAGGTATATTCCAGGAAATATGCTTATTTTCATTCCCCGGCAAATATACATTCGCCGCCGCCTGCACCCCCTGCTGCGCCCCTGCCATCTCTGACCCATGGCTTCACCCGATTCCCCTCATTCAGCGCCTCCGAGATATTCGCCCCAATCAAATTCGCCGTCGCCGACTGCAGCTGCAGCTGCATCAACTGCTCATAGCTGCCCGCCTCTAGCTGACTCTGATGGCTCACCATATCCGTCAAATTTTTCATCACGTCCTGGGTTACATCCAGTGACTGGGCTTCCTGAGACTTGTCAGCAATGGCACTCAATGCCTGCTCAGCGGCATCCATCTCCTGCTTCATCGCCGTCTGTCCTTCGCTTCCCAACACCGAAGTAGCTATACTGCGGGCACTTTCCCGATCCGAGGCATTGGCCAACGACTGCTGCAACACCACCGGGTTAGCGTTGAAATTATCCAGCCGCTGTGACTCTCCCGACGCCTGCCCCATCACATCCCCCAGTCCATCGCCCCCAATCACCTGGTTCAGTTCCTGCCAGTCTCCCGGCGGGTCAGGGATGCCTAGCTCTCCCGTGTTGCTGCTCAGAATATCGCCCAGCACGCTACCCAATACATCATTCACCGTACGGGTATAGTAGGCCTCAAAAACCTGGACGTACTGATCCATGTTTTAGCGATTTTGTCAATGCGTAAGTCCTGATTTCCTGATTTAATTGCGCTAATTGCGCCTAGCTACTGAGTTTTTGGGAGTAATCGCGATCGCCAACTCACAAACAGCATATTGGGAACCATAAGCCCAGTGAACTCAGGTAACGCCCTTGACTCCATCTCAATCCAGCCCCCTCTCCAGCAAAGCGAGCCACGAAGCCGAATCAAGCCCTTTAGCTCCGACCCAAGCTTCAGTGCAATCCCTACAAGTAGGACAGCGCTTGGCGCAGCGGTATCAACTGGCCGAATCCTTGGCCAAACATGACAACCGGCACACCTGGATTGCCCTGGACAGGGAGCAATCTCCACCTCAGCCTGTGGTCATCAAGCTCTTAAGCGTCAGCAGTGCCGAACACTGGGAGTCGCTCAAGCTGTTTGAGCGGGAAAGCCAAGTCTTGCAATCACTGAATCACCCCCAGATTCCAGAGTATCTCGATTCCTTTGAGCTAGAGGAGGGTTTGGGCTTTGGACTCGTCCAGACGTACATTCCTGGAAAGTCGCTCAAGCAACGACTGAATGAGAGCGAGCACTTCTCCCCGGAATGGGTCAAAGCCATGGCGCGTTCGATGCTCAATATTCTGAGCTATCTGCACGAGCTGAGTCCGCCGGTTCTGCACCGTGATATCAAGCCCAGTAATATCATCTTGGGTGAAGATGGACAGATTTATTTGGTCGATTTCGGTGCGGTTCAAAACCAAGCCGCTGTGGAGGGGCAGACCTTTACGGTGGTCGGCACCTACGGCTATGCCCCCATGGAGCAATACGGCGGACGAGCGGTTGCGGCCTCGGATTTATATAGTTTGGGGACGACGCTGATTCATTTGTTGACCGGCGTCGCGCCGATGAACTTGCCCCAGGATGACACCGGCATTCGATTTCAGGACTACACCAGCGCTGAACGTCCGTTTGTGAATTGGCTGGCTAAGTTGAGTGAGCCACAACTGCGCCAACGCTTTGGAACCGCTCGCGAAGCTCTAGCAACGTTAGAGCAAGGCATTCCTGACCAAATGACTCGGGGCGAAGCGTTGCTCGCCCGTCCCTACGGCAGTCGCATTCAGGTCGAAAGCGACGGGTATCGGCTCACGGTTGTCATTCCTGCCGCCGATGATTCGCTGTTTTCACTGCTGGGGGATCTGATCATGATGCCAATCCTCATGCTTATCTTTGTTGCTGTTCTGGGGGGATTGACGATGCTAATTCTCTCTATTGTCGTTCTAAGCATCATGGCGGTAGAGAGTGCTGCTGCCATGCCTTCGCTATATGTAGGCAGTGGCTTGATAACCATTGCCCTGCTTCGGCTGCTCGGCTATCCCCAATTTTGTGCCAGGTTTGAGCCCTACCGCAGCCTTAATCTGGAGTCTGATGGTCAAATTCTCAAAATTCAACATCGGCTTGGAATTATTTCCTACTGGAAGAGCCAAGTCGCACTGAAGGAGATCAAGCAGGTGTACGCCCATGAAAACCATATTCGTTTGGTGGTTGAGGGCAAACGAATCAAAATTGCTCAACGGGTCGCACTTTCGATTGAAGAACTACGCTGGCTCGGACAGGAGTTTGACCGGCAGTGGCGAATCGGTAAAAGCGTGCATAGCCATGAGAAGCAAACGGCAAGGGAAATAGGCTAAGGCGACTTCAACGGCACAATAGAGAAGCCTTTTGAGCAAGACAAGAAAGACTTTAAAACTAAAGATTGAAAGGCAGTAGATAAGTCCAGCAATCTGCATGTGTATCTCGAACTCGCCAAACTCGGGGTTGTTCGCGATCGCAAAAGCTTCCTCTTCAGCACTCAAACCATAAAAATCCCAGAACAGAAGAACCTGCGAAAGATACATCAAAGGAACGGAAAACAAACAGCCTAAGAACGTTCAACGCTAAATTAATAAAGCAGGGGCAAGTAGCCCTGTCAGACAGATTAATTTTATTAAAAATTCTATCACTTGCTATAAATATTCTCAGCAATTGTATCCACAGCAATTTTATCTTAATGTTTCCTTAAATGTACGGCACCTCTGCCAAAATAGGCCAAACAGGGTATAACAGATTGACGCTCTCCCCCCAAGCCTAACGGGTATGGTCGGAGATTCCTGTTTCACAGCCTCTTAACTAGATGCAGCGCTGTGACTACACCCCCGTCAGACCGACTCCGCAGGCAGTTTGGTTTTCAGTCCACGGTGCGCCCCACCGCAGACTTTGAACAAGTACAAATCGAGTTTGATATGTTCAACCCTTACGCACAAAGTTTTACCCAAGACACGATTCAGTCTTGGAACCCCATACTCTGTTATCTAGGTTCAGCTCATTGAGCGTGACGCATTACCGTGACTTCGCTCAGTACGATTGTACCGGAGAAGATTTTTTGTTGTTCGACTGGATATTCGCGATTTGCTCCCTATCGGTCGCGTGACCCTTCACCACCAACCCAGCCCGCGAGGCTATGGTTGGAGCACTGCGAAGATTTCTGGTAGATAATCAGGATTGTGCGATCGCCCCAGGAAGCAAACCATGCGATTTATCAACCCCAAAACCGACTTCGCCTTTAAAAAAATCTTCGGCTCCGACCAAAGCCAGGAAGTTTTAATCAGCTTCCTCAATGCCCTGCTCTACGACGGCGAACCGAACATTGCATCCCTCGACATTCTCAACCCCTACCAAGCGCCTCGGGTGCGGGGGATGAAAGACACCTATCTCGACGTAAAAGCCCAACTGGCCAATGGCACCAGCGTCATCATCGAAATGCAAGTCCTCAACGTCGAAGGCTTTGAGAAACGCATTCTCTACAACGCCGCCAAACGCTACTCCACCCAGCTCAAAACCGGTGAGGGCTACACGCTGCTCAATCCCGTCATCGCCTTAACGATTACGGATTTTGTGATGTTTGATGAAATTGAGAGCTATCGGTCGTGCTTTGTGCTCAAGGAGAAAGACTATTTAATTGATTATCCGGTCTATGATATCGAGCTAGTGTTTGTGGAATTGCCGAAGTTTGAGCGATCCCTCGATGACCTCCACAGTCTCATGGACCAGTGGCTATTCTTTCTCAAAAATGCCAGGGCGTTGCAGGCCATCCCCGCCTCCATGGAGCAAATCCCAGCCCTGCGCCAAGCCTTCACCTTTGCCAATCAAGCGGCCTTGACCCCCGAAGAACTCGACGATCTGGAAAGCCGCGAAATGTTTATTCACGATCAGCGCAACGCGGTTCGACTGGCCGTTCGCCAAGGGATGCAACAGGGTCTTGAGCAGGGTCTTGAGCAGGGTCTTGAACGGGGCCTTGAACGGGGTCGGCGGCAGGAGCAGTTGGCGATCGCCCGTCAATCCCTCCTACTCCTCAACGACGAAGTCATCAGCCAGATCACGGGGCTCTCGCTAGAAGACGTGCAACAGCTCCGGGCTGAAGCCTCCTAGAGATTGCACGCGATCTGCATTTCCCTATATCCATCCCGAGTAAAAATTTTGTACTATAAGCCTAACCTCCTGCCTGTCTAAGGGCCTCTAAGGGCCATTAAACCCATGTCTCCCTTTGATTCCTCGATCTCCGCCGTTGCCCCTCGGTCCTCTACCCATATCGTGGGCACTGTGAAGGGACCGGGCGAAAATGGTAACCAGTATGTGTTTATTACGGCAGATAAACGCCAGGTCAAAATTGGCGAGTATGTTTATTACATTCTCGAAGAAAGTTTTGGGCCAGGGCAGCCAGTGGAGCGGCGCAATATTTTGGGCAAAATCTCTGGAATTAGCCTGATTGATCATCTGCCCGATCGCATCTTTGCGGACACTGAAACCAGCCCTGAACTGATTGCCGCCCTCGTGGGCTTCACCCACGATAACCCCGAAATTTACGAAGTTTCTGTGGATGTAATTGGCTATTTCCATCCAGCCTTAGGCTTTTTGAATTTGCGCAAGGCCCCCAATCCGGGAGCCAAGGTTCACATTGCTGAAGACCGCATGCTCCAGCGAATTCTCAACAAAAAGCAGCCCGGAGAATTGGGCTCAGCGCAGATTGGTTCGCTGCTCCTGCGAGAATTGGGCGCGGTACCCGTGACGCTGGATGTGAAGGAACTCGTAAGCACCCACATGGCGATTTTGGCGGGGACGGGCTCGGGCAAATCCTATACGGCTGGGGTCTTAATCGAAGAATTGCTCAGCCCTTACAACCGCGCAGCAGTCCTGATTTTCGACCCCCATGGTGAATACAGTACGCTAGAGGAGTTGCGGGGGCATCCGGCCTTTCAAGATCCTGATGGTTATGCTCCTAAGGTGCAGATTCTAACGCCAGATCAAATTCGGATTCGTATGTCGTCGCTGGATTATTACGACATTGTGACGCTGTTGCCTGCCATGAGCGATCGCCAGCAGGCCATTCTCAGCAAAGCCTTCGCCATCCTCAAAAAACACAAGCGTGGTGGTGGGGAATATCGTTGGGATATCCAGGATTTGATTGCGGCGGTTTATCAAGCAGATACCACTGTCGATGAAGAGGGTAATGAAAAACGGGGCTCTTCGGCAGAGGCTTTGGAATGGAAATTGGGGCAGATGGAGCGATCGCCCTATTTCCACGCCTACGAACACATGACACCCCCAAGTCTGCTGGAACCGGGCCAAGTCACGGTCCTGCAAATGAGCGAAATCAGCCAGGAAGAACAGCAGGTGATCTGCGCAGCGGTGTTGCGGCAAACCTACCACGCCCGACTGAATACCCAAAAGGAAAACATCGGCCCTGACGATGAAAACTATCTGCCCTATCCGGTGTTTATCCTCTTAGAAGAATCTCACCGCTTCGCCCCGGCTCACGAGCCCTCCCGCTGTAAGCAGGTCCTGCGGACGATTTTAGGAGAAGGCCGTAAGTTCGGTATGGGGATTGGGTTGATTACACAACGCCCAGGAAAGGTAGATTCCGATGTGTTATCCCAATGCATGAGCCAGTTTTTGATGCGCATTGTCAACCCGGTCGATCAGGAAAGTCTCAAGCATGGGGTCGAAGCCGCAGGGCGGGATTTGCTGATGGAATTGCCTGCGCTCACAAAGGGTCAAGTGATTGTTTCTGGGGCTTGCATCAATACACCGGTCCTGTGCCAAGTGCGTCAGCGACTCACCAAACATGGGGGCACGACGCTGAATGCCCCGGAAATGTGGATGAACCATTTTGAGCAGCATCAGGTTCGGGCACGGCAGATCAAGGAAGCGCCGTTAGCAGGACGGAAACCGGCTAAAACCCGTCGAGGGGTGAGCATTGAGTAGGCAAGATGGGATTCAAGATGGGGTTAAGTAATTTACCCGATCGGTTTCCATGGTTGTAGGGACAGAGCAATTTCTGTCCCCACGAAATCCTCACACCACCTTCGCGATTTATTTCTGGGCCAGACGAGCTTGGGCTTCTTTGCTGCTGCTCAAGTCCTGTTGAACTTGGGCGATCGACCAACCATTCTTTTCCATCCGGCGCATGTAGGTCTTGAGGCCAGAATGATCGGCATCGCGACCCAGGACTTGGCGATAAACCCGGTTAATGGCAACGGTGCGGCCTTCCTGGCTATTGAGGAGGCGATCGCGCACCCAAGCCAAGGTCTTGCCTTTCTCTAGCTGACGGCTATAGGTCGCTAGCCCAGATGGATCTACGGTTCGTCCCAAAATGTCACTGTACAGTGCATTGAGGGCCTCATAGTGAGGATTTTTTTGCTCGGTGGCAGATACCGTTGCTGCCGGAGGCTTAGGTGTGGAAGCAACCGGCTTAGTGGGCTCGGTCACGGGTACGACTTCAATGATAATGGGTTTTTGTTCAACCGGTTTTTGGGCAACGGGCTTTTGGGCGACAGGCGGAGTGGGCAAGGGATTCCCCACTACCACGGGCGGTTGTGTGGGTTGGGGTGCGGGTGTTGCGGCAACCGGAGGCTTGGGCGCGGGCGCGGGCGCGGGTGTTGCGGCAACCGGAGGCTTAGGTGTAGGCTTCTGGGCAATCGTATTCGCCAAGGCCACCGGGCTCGTGAAATAAACATGTCCCAGGGGTTTGCCATCGTAGATCCGACGGCTCAATTCCCAACCCGGATTCAGTTGAACTGCCAAATAATCTTGAGCGATGCCCTTGGTGCGGCCAATTTCAAGCTCGGTTTGACGGCGGTTGCTGGGCGTACCGAGGAGTGCTACATAGGAACCCCGGTTTTCTAACCGCAAGCTATAGCTCAAGCCCAAATCCTCACCGGCCATGCGGATCGAGTAACCATTGCTATCGGTGCTGCGACCACAGATGCCGGAGAAGTCAAAGTTGAGCAGGAGGGGATCGACGGTTCCCGCAGCGGTGTTCTTCTCTTGCCAACAGGCGCGCTGATTGGGTTTCTGTTCAATCACGACCAAGTTATAGGCGTTATTGGCGCGGGGAGCGGCCATGACTAAAAAACTATCTTGCGGGACGGCTGCCTCGGTGAAGAGAGAGGCCGCTGCTTGAACAGGTGCAAGTCCAACTGTTGAAGAAAGCGCGGTGCCAAGGGCGAAAGCGGAGAGAGCGAAACGAGCAGGGAGGGTCATGGGGTAGGCTCCGGTAGAATTTCTGAGTATCAAAGTTTGCCTTTCTGGGTTCTATGACCGGGCGGGTTGCGGAGAAGATTCCAGGGCGGATCCGCTTCCTGAAGTGTCTATGGGAACTCCCGTTTGTCCGGATTGGGACGGGTCTGTCCTGAAGAAAACAAGTTGCCATTAGGACGTATAGTGGGAAAACCAGGATGGTTTCTGGAGGGAACAGCTCCAGAAGGAAACGGGGAAAGCCAGTGTAAGTCTGGCGCTGTCCCGCAGCTGTAAGGTCGAGGATTGGTCTTTATGGGGTTTTGTGCCATGACCGCAGCCTTCACCAAGTCAGAATGCCCGCCATCAGGACTGTTCACCGAATTAACATCTGCGCGGTACAGATGGGGAGACTTTATGACGAGCAATGTGTTTGGGCGATTTTCGTCCATTGGGAAACTACTTTTTATCGTTGCAGGGGCGATCGCCACTCTCGGCCTTCTCCCCTCTACAGCTCTGGCTCACCATGCCCTCAGCGGTCGCCTTCCCAGTAATGGTTTAGAAGGATTCTACTCAGGACTGGCCCATCCGATGATTGGCCTGGATCATTTTTGCTTTGTGCTGGCGATCGGGGTTTTGGCTGCAACCCAGGTGCGGGGGCTGTGGCTCCCGATTGTTTTTGTGCTGGCCGGCTTGGGGGGGACGCTGCTGCATCTCGCTGAATTTAATCTGCCCCTCGTCGAAGTGGGCGTTGCCGGTTCGCTGCTCCTGGCGGGTTGGTTCTTGGCGCGGCGACAGGGGTTACCGCTCGTGGCGCTGTTGGGATTGGGGGCGATCGCCGGTATTTTCCACGGCTATGCCTATGGAGAAAGCATTGTAGGGGCCGAAATGACGCCGTTGACTGCCTATTTGGCGGGTTTGACGCTGATTCAACTGGGGGTGGCGATCGCCGTCGCCCAGTTCTTCAAAACCGTCATCCAGCGGGCCACTCAGAACCCTGCGACGTTACTTCGCTATGCTGGGTTTACATTTTTTGGTGCGGGCATCGCATTTTTATCCACAGCTTTAGGGTGATAGAAAATGCATAAGATTCCGGTCACGATTATCACAGGATTTCTGGGTGCTGGCAAAACGACACTGGTTCGCAATCTTTTGCAAAATAACCAAGGCCGTCGCATTGCGGTGTTGGTGAATGAGTTTGGCGAAGTCGGGATTGATGGGGATTTACTGCGCGGTTGTCAGGTTTGTGACGAGGAGGAGGTCCCAGGCTCCACCGAAGAATCCGCCGAATCCGCCGCTGCCAATAACACGGTCAATAACGCTGCCAATATTGTCGAACTGACCAACGGCTGTCTCTGCTGCACGGTCCAGGAGGAGTTTTTGCCCACGATGGAGGAACTGCTCAAGCGTCGCGATCAGATCGACTGCATGCTGATTGAAACCAGTGGATTGGCAATGCCGAAGCCCTTGGTTCAAGCCTTTCGCTGGCCGGAGGTACGCACCGGAGCAACGGTGGATGGTGTGGTCACAGTGGTAGATTGTGTGGCGGTGGCTGCGGGGCAATTTGCGTCGAATCTAGAAGCCCTAGAACAGCAGCGCCAGGCAGATGACAGTTTAGACCATGAAACGCCCCTGGAAGAGTTGTTTGAGGATCAGCTCAACTGTGCGGATTTGGTGCTGTTGACGAAAGTCGATCAGGTGGAGCCAGCCGTGCGGGAAACGGTGGAGCGGTGGTTGCGATCGCAACTCAAACCCCAAGTCAAAATTATCCCCTGCACCCACGGAGAGATCAGCCCTGAGGTTCTGCTGGGGTTTAATGCCGCCGTTGAAGACGATCTAGAGAGTCGGCCCAGCCACCATGACCACGAGCATGAGCATGAACACGACGAGCATCTCAATTCGGTGGTGTGGCTCAGTGACGCTGCTTTTGAGCCTCAAGCTCTGATTGCGAAGCTTCAGCAACTGGTAGAAACCCAGGAAATCTATCGCATTAAGGGGTTTGTCCAGGTGCCGAACAAGCCCATGCGGTTGGTTTTGCAAGGGGTGGGGTCGCGGTTTGATTCCTTTTTCGATCGCCCTTGGCAACCGGATGAACCGCGACAAACTCGGTTGGTGCTGATTGGGGATGAGCTGGATGGGGAGGCGATCGAGCGTCAGCTTAGCCTGTGAAGCTTGAGCAGTAAAGGTTAAAATCTAAGGACTCGCGACGGAGCAGGCACATGTCCTTGGTCACCCTCCAACTTCGGCAACTCGACATCCCTCCGGGTCAAAGGCTTCTCATCCATGATGTTGACTGGTCTGAGTTTGAGCACATCTTAGAAGAGCTGGGGGAAAAACGAGCTGCCCGCATTGCCTATAGTGAGCGCATCTTGGAGATTAGAATGCCGCTGCCAAAGCACGAGCGCGAGAAATCGATCCTCGGTGATGTCGTCAAGATATTGCTGGAGGAGTTAGAGATAGATTGCGAATGCTTCGGTTCAGCGACGTTTAAGCGCCAAGAGATGGATTTTGGGATTGAGCCAGATGATTGTTTTTATATTCAAAATCACCGGGCTGTGATGGGTCGCGATCGCCTAGATTTATCGGTTGACCCACCCCCGGATCTGGCGATCGAAGTAGATGTCACCTCCAAAACTCAAATCAACGCCTATCTCAGCTTGGGTGTGCCTGAGCTTTGGGTTTATGAGGGGCAGAAACTCAAAATTTACGGATTACAGGCTGGAGACTATCAATCCGTCGACGTTAGCCCAACATTTCCGACATTGCCGATTTTGACCTGGGTTACAGAGGTATTAGCACAAAGTCTAACCGAGGGCAGAAGTCCGGCTTTGCGAGCTTTGCGGCAAAAGGTTCGGCAAGCGCTTAACGGGCTTTAATGCGTTTCAAGGCTAGATCTCTGAGTGTTTGCCCCCATCCCAACGACGCAGGGGAACACAGTCCAACTCAAACTGATCCAACGCCCGCGCCACGACAAAATCGACCAGATCTTCGATCGTTTGAGGGTGGTGATACCAAGCTGGAATGGCTGGAACAATGCGCACGCCCGCTTCCGCCAGCGTCGTGAGATTGCGCAAATGGATCAGGCTAAACGGCGTTTCCCGAGGCACGAGCACGAGCTTTCGACCTTCCTTGATCTGCACATCCGCTGCTCGCTCTAAGAGGGCAGGCGTAAGTCCCGAGGCTAATTTGCCAACCGTACTCATGGAGCAGGGCAAAATTAACATCCCCTGGGTGCGAAATGAGCCGCTGGCGATCGTTGCACCTACATTTCCCCAGGCATGGCAAGTCAGCGTTCCCGCCTCCGGCACCCCGGCCAGCCCGCGCCAAAACTGACTCTGCTGCTCAGGCTCTAGGGGCATGCGAACGCCCTCCTCCGCTTGCCAGACGATCGCCACGGATTTAGACGCAACCAAATCAATCTGATGGCCCGCCGTGAGTAGATGTTTGACGGCACGCACGGCATAAATCAACCCGGAGGCTCCGGTCACCCCCAGGATCAAAGGACGGGACTGGCCCATGAAGCTGGTTTACTCCTCTTCGTTGAAATCGAGCCCGGACAGATTCGTTGAGCCCGAGCCTAGATCATCCATTTCCCCATCGGGGTCTTCATCGCTCTCGCTACCGCCCCCAACCACCATGAGGTCAATTTGCTGACGGTAATAATCGACGCTCTTGACCTGGACTTCGACGCGATCGCCCAAACTATACTGCCGCCGATTTTTGCGACCCACTAACCGCTGCTGTCGAATGCGATGCTCATACCAGTCGTCCTTGAGCGAACTCACATGGACGAGCCCTTCCACGAGCCAATCTTCGATTTCCACAAAGAAGCCGTAATTTTGCACCCGCGTAATTAAACCGTTGAAGACCTCCCCGGTGTGGGCCTTCATAAACTCCGCTTTCTTAAGGCCAATCAAATCTTCTTCGGCATCCTGGGCACGGGTTTCGCGCTCGCTGAGCTGAACGACGATCGCCTGGTGCTGCATTTCCAGCTCTTGCTGAACATCGGGAGGCAAGACATTCCAGTTGACATTGCCATGGGCCTCGCTGCTGTGCAGATTGACCCGATCCTTCGAGCGCGTGGTGCGGCGATCGCGTCCCGTCTCAAACAAAGCATGGAGAACCCGCTGAATTTGCAGATCACAGTAGCGCCGAGCGGGGCAGGTAAAGTGGGTGTACCCTTCCTCTGCGGCGATCGAGAGCCCAAAATGCTTACCAGGCGTAAGGCTATAGGAGGCGGGTTTCAGCGTTTGTTGCAACAGATAGGTGAGTACCCGCTCCGCCGAGGTTTCGCCAAACTGTTCCAAAAAGCGCTGATACACCTTGGAGTCAATATCCTCGTCGGATTCTTCCCAATCCAACTCAATTTCTAGATTGGCTGCGAGCTTAACCAGCTCCTGGACAGTGTTGCGATCGGGCGCACGATGGACCCGATAAAGCAGCGGTAGGCCCAAGGACTGAAGATGCATCGCCACCAGATGATTGGCTAGCAGCATAATTTCGGCCAATTGACCTCGAATCGGCAATTCATCGGCGACGATCATCGCCCCCAAAATTCCCTCGTCGTTATAGGCAAAGCGGCTGTAGAGGGCAGGACTGACGTTATCCTTGGCCTCCGCTACCATGGGCAACCGCTCCGGCAGATTGAGCTCAAAGGCTCCCCGCTGGTAGCGCTGCTGGCGTAGCAGTTGACCGACTTCTGCTAACTGATCAATCAGTTCAAAGATTTCTTTATGCTTTTTAATGCCCTTGGTCTTAGCATCCCGATCCAAAATGGTCTGGGCCTGGTGATAGCTCAAAACCGCATTGGCCTGAATAATCGAGGGATACACCTCAAAGGCTTGCAGCTCTCCCTCCTCGCTGAGCAAAATTTCCAGAGAAATACTGAGGCGATCGCGCCCCTCCTGAAAACTGCAAAGACTCTTGGCCAATGGATCCGGCAACAGCGGAATCACCGTTTCACCCAGATAAATCGCCGTTCCACGCCGTCGGGCCTCTTGGTCGATGGCCGAATCCACCGGCACATAAAACGCCACATCCGCCGTATGCACCCAAAGCCGCCAGCCGTCTTCGAGCTTTTCTAAGGAAATGGCATTGTCGATCATGCCCGCTGCCGAATCCGCCTCTGCCCCATGGATGGCAACGGTCAGCGTATCCCGGAGCTCGATCCGATCCTTTAGATCCGCCTTGCGCACTCGGGTGGGCAAATCCTTCAAGACCTGCTGGAGCGACTCGGGAAACTCTCCCGGCAGACTGTGCTTGCAGCAAACGATATCAATATCGGAAGCCGCCTCGGCATCGCTCCCCAAAACCTGGGTCAAACGGCCCACCGGAGCATGGCGACCAATGGGATAGCGCATGACCTCCACATTGACCAAATGTTCAATCGCTTCATTCAGCGCCGCTTCATCCGCATCCAGCGCCAGTTCAAACAACAGGCGATCGTCCAGGGGAACCGCTCGAAAACGGCCCTGATCTCCCTTAATACGGGCTAAAACCGACGTATTGGCCCGCTCCATAATCAACTGAACTCGCCCTTCTGGACTGCGGCGGCGGCTAGCTTCCTTGGTAACGGTGACTAAAACGCGATCGCCATTCCAGGCATGATTGAGGTCGCGATCGCGAATATAGATATCCTCCGCATCCTCCACATCCTGAATCGCAAAACAAAATCCCTTACTGGAGCAGCGCAAGCGCCCTTCGATATAGCCCGTATCGGTCAACCGCCGATATTTTCCCCGCTCCTTCACCAAAATCCCAATTTTTTCGAGGGCATCTAGGGTAATTTGCAGCTCCCGCAGACTGGTTTCATCCTCACAACCCAACTTTTTTTCTAAAACCCGAGGTGCAACCAATTTGTCATCAGCAAAGGTAGCAAGCAGGGTGGCGACTGAAAATTTCATGGATGCCTCGATCTGAATCTGCGGAGTGAAGGTGAAGATGGACCGAAAACCGCCCTCGAAACCCAGGACGCCAATAGCCGAGGTTCCAAGACGCGAAGAGCACAAAACCTGAAACGCGATGAACCAACAGACTAGACAACGACCCCTGACTTCAAAGAACAGGGCGATGGACAGATCTGAAATGCTACAGAAACTTTGCCGTGCGATCTCCGTTGCCCCAGCAAAATTTTGCGCAACGTGGCATAAGCACAATCCGTCGCACTACATTGTAGCGGTCTATGGATGCTTTATCGCTTTCCAGTCACGATATAAACCACTCGATTCCCAATATTCGTCGCGTGATCGGCCATCCGTTCCAAATATCGAATGACCAAGACCAGCAGCACCACGGGCTCAACGCCCTGTTGCAGGTCGGGTTCTTGGACCAAGGCCCGATAGAGGCTTTCATAGTCCGAATCCACCACATCATCTTTATGTTTGATGGCCTTGGCGGCTTCAACATCGAGGTTAGACAGCGCTTCTAAACTCAGGGCTAGCATGGCCCGACAGCGATCGAGCATCAGTCCAATCCGCCCCATCAGCGGCGACTCGGGGTAGGGAAAGAGCTTGACCGCTAGCTCGCTGATATCTTCGGCATAGTCCCCAATGCGCTCTAGGTCTCGAACCAGCTGCATCAGCGCACTGAGCAGCCGCAGATCGTGGCTGACAGGAGATTGCAACGCCATCAGATTGACGCAATCCAACTCAATTTGACGATAAAGCTGATCAATTTGCTTATCTTGATGGTCTAGGGCCGTGGCAGCGTCGAGGTCGCGGTCAATTAAGGACTGACGGGCTAGCCAACAGGAACTTTCAACCAGTGCCCCCATGCGCAGGACATCCTGCTGGACGCGCTTAATTTGACGCTCAAAATGGGTTCTAGTGGTACTCGGCGGACTATCAGAGAAAAGGCTCATCATTATTTACTGACCCGAATTTACAGACCCGACCCAAGTTTTTTATTTTTATTTTTGAGGGTGAACCCCAGGCAATGAGCGCGACATGACGCCCCCTAAGAAGATCCCATTCTAGCGGCTGTATTTGGGAGGCTCAAGTGTTCTAGGTAGCAGTTTTCTTGTTAAGTCATGTGACAGTCCCGTTCGATTTTGCAATTTATAACGGAATCTAAACAGAGAATCTATGACATAACGTTTTAAGGAGATTCCAGAGCAATGTCCCAAACCCAAATTATTGTCGCCCTTTTGCTTGCCCTAGTTCCTGGCTTTTTGGCCCTACGTCTCGGAACCGAGCTTTATAAGTAAGCCCAGCAAGGAAGCCCAGCATCCACTCCAGTGAACGGGGGTAGAGTCTATCTGCCCCCGTTTGCTTTTTGGGGTAACTAGACTAATGCGATCCATCTTGTGTAGGCCCTGGAGGGATATAGGGGCCTCTGCCCCTAGGGGGTGTTTTACCAAATCCCGCTTTGTCGTGTATCCTTAGACACTTCCGATAGTCAGGTATTAGGTTTAATGGACTCCATAGCCCAGGTTTGCGCTAGTTTCTCTTGACCTGAGAAAATCTGCTGCTAGACTGCTGGCTATCGAGCCCCCTCGCCTCTTGTTGATGGATGTTTTAACGTGATGCAAGCGACCCGCACCAATTCCCGCCGAGCTCGGGGTCCCCAACCTGCCTCCATTCGCACCCGTGCTTCCCATCTTCGTGCAGCTCCGGTCCGGCCCCTGGCCCGCAAGCAGCCCAAGCAGAGTGTTTTGGCACTCACCCGTGAGACGGTGGTTAAGCTTTCGATTAATGGGGTGCTGATTGGGATGTCTGCGATCGCCCTCGCCCGCTTAGTGCCAACCCACATGACCCAACAGGCCCAACTGCGGGAAGTTCAAGCAGAGCTAAGCTTTACCAAAGGGCGGGTGGATCAGCTCCGGTCGGAGTTTAACCGTTCCTTTGATCCGATGCAGGCCCAGGCGGTGATGCAGCAAGAAAGCTATCGGATTGACCCCAATCAGCGACCCGTGGTGTTTATTACGCCGACCACGACATTGGAAGATACACAGCCGTGAGGGAGGTTAGCCCAAAGGTTGAACGAGGTCCTGGACAAATTTGGGCAGCATGGCGCTGGCTTGGTGGATGTCTGGGGTGTAGTACTTGCAGTTGAAGGGAGCTGCTTGGTAGCGATCGCGCACCCGCGCCAAATCCGCCTGGAGCTCAACCTGGGACCCTAGGACATAGGACCACAGACCGGACGGATAGAAGGGAATAAATCCCACGTAAAACCGAACTTGGTCAAAGACTTGGCGCAGTTGCTGGCTCACGGAATGAATTTCGTTAGGATAATAGAGCGGTGTACCGCATTGGGTTACGTAAATCCCTTGGGTTTGGAGCGATCGCTGGCACATTTTAAAGAAAGGAGCCTCGAATAGCGGGACCGCTGGACCGATGGGGTCGGTTGAATCCACAATCAAAACATCAAAATGATGGTCATACTGGGGCAAAATGTCTTCCCCCGGTGCGACTTGCAGCGACACCCTCGGATCGCTCAGGGCAATGTGGGAAACGCTAGGGAAAAATTCGCGGGAGGCATCCACCACGGCTCCGTCGATTTCGACCCAGAGGACTTCTTCGACGCTGGGATGTTTGAGGATTTCTCGGACAGCTCCGCCGTCGCCGCCGCCAATCACCGCCACCCGCTTGGGGTCGGGGTGGGTGAGCATGGCCGGATGCACTAACATTTCATGATAAAAATACTCATCTCGCTCGGTCAGCATGACTTTATCGTCGAGCATCATTAATTTGCCAAATTCGACGGTTTGATACACGTCAAGTTTTTGGTAAGGGGTTTGGGTTGAAAGCAGGGTTTCTGTAATGCGAAAGCCAAGCTGGAGATGATCGGTTTGTTGCTCAAAAACAACGGGATCAGAAAAGGGGGTCATGGGGACTTGCCTTCACAAAATAGAACAGATGAAAACAAAAGTTTAGGAAGCGGGCGATCGCCTTCACCAGGCAATTTAGCCGTTTTCTATCATCGGTGAAGACCGGGTCGAAAATACAGCGGATTTAGGCCGCAGGTGGTATAATGAGTCCTGGGATTAAGTATTCGGTTGATGCGTTCGTTCCTTGATATTGGCGGATTTGTCAGGTTTTTCATAGGTAGCACCTCTCCGAAATCTCACCCGTTGCAGACCTCATATGATTCTGGAGACGCTCCATGTCGATTTACGTTGGTAATCTTTCTTTTGACGCTACCGAGGCAGACCTGAACGACGTGTTTTCCGAATATGGAACCGTAAAGCGCGTTCAACTGCCCACGGACCGCGAAACTGGACGGATGCGTGGCTTTGGATTTGTTGAAATGAGCTCGGACGCTGAAGAAGCCGCTGCCATTGAAGCCCTGGATGGGGCGGAATGGATGGGTCGGGATCTGAAAGTGAACAAAGCTCGTCCTCGCGAGAACAACCGAGGGGGCGGCGGTGGCGGCTCCTTCGGGGGCGGCGGCGGTGGCGGTCGTCGTCGTTACTAAACTTAACGAAGACGGATTCATTTCCAATTAGCTAACCTGTAGGGACATGGCATGCCATGTCCCTACTTGCTTTTTAGGTGCGATCGATCTCATAGGTGGCATGGAGCCGATAGGTTTCACCGGCTGCTAAATCAATCACCTCTGTGGCGGCATTGGCTGTTTCTACGCAAACAAACTGTCGATAATCGTCGTCGCCTAAATCGGCCATTTGGGCCGCAATCTCTGCCCCTGGATTCCAGACCACTGCGGTTTTGCTTCCGTGGGCGGAAATTTTGATGCGACGGCCTAAATAGGGGTCCTCAATGGCCAGTTCTGAAGGGACATCCAAATAGATACGATCGACCTCTTGCTCGATCGCCACCGGTCCCGTTTGAGTTTTTTCTGCACCGCCATCCACTTTGTCTAAATAGCGCTTGTTGTCTAACCCTAAAATCTTCACTTGACGGATATCGCCGACGGTGAAATAGCTGTGCAGGGCTTGGGTGAGTTTGAAGGGTTGATCGTCGGTGTTGCGGGTGATCAGTTCGAGGGTGAGGGTTTGGCCGACGGTGATGGCGATCGCCAGCTCAAACCGATAGGGCCAAATTCCACGGGTCTCCTCGGTGTCGGTCAAGCTGAGAATGACTCGGGTTTCGCCGGTTTCAGTGGTTTCGGTTGTCCACACATTCCAGGGACGATTGCGCACAAAGCCATGGCTGGGGCGGCCTTGCCCGTCGGGATCGGGGCCAAACCAAGGCCAGCAAATGGGAGTGCCGCCTTTAATGGCTTTGCCAGTGGCGTAGTAAGCCTTATCGCTCACAAACATTAAATCGACGGGTTCGCTGGCGGGTTGGAAGGACAGGACTTGACCGCCGTAGAGGGAGATGCGGGCCTGGGCAAAGCGATTGGCTATTGCAATAATCGGGAATTCGCCTGGACCGGAGACAAATTGCAGTTGGTCGGTAATGCCATAGTCTGCGTTGAGTTGTTCTGGAGTGAGGGATGGGGTGATGGGGTCGGGGGTGATGGGGTCAGGGGTCATAGGGCAGAGGTGAAATTGTTTTGATCGGTGTTCTCAGTATGATGGATGGCTGGGGAAGGCGCGTGTGATGGGGAGGCATTTTTTATGCATTGGATACCCTTGGGGTTGGGGGGGCTGGGGGCGGGGTTGCTGGCTGGCATTTTGGGCATTGGCGGGGGGACGGTGTTGGTGCCGGTTTTGGTGGCGTTGGGGGTTTCGCCGATTCAGGCGATCGCCACCAGCTCCTGGGCGATCGTAATTACGTCTCTTTCGGGAACGGTACAAAACTGGCGCATGGGGCTGTTACGGGGCGAGGAGGTGGTTTATATTGGCCTACCCGCATTGGTGGCGACGCAACTGGGGGTGGTTTTAGCGACGATTTTGCCGAGTCAGGTTTTGCTGATTGCGTTTGGTCTGTTGATGCTGCTGAATATCTATTTGATGTCGTTGCGGCAGGAATTGCAGGCAGGAGAGCCTCAGCCCACAAGCGCTCGAACGGTCAGAGTTCAGCGGTTGGTTCAGGGGGGAACGGGGATGATCGCTGGGGCGATCGCGGGTCTATTGGGGGTGGGGGGCGGGGCGATTATGGTGCCGTTGCAGATGTTGTTGTTGGGGGTGCCGATTAAGCGGGCGATTCAGACGAGTTTGGGGGTGGTGGTGTTAACGGCGATCGCTTCAACGGTTGGGCATGGGGTCCAGGGCAATGTGTTGTGGGGGCCGGGGCTAGTTTTGGGGTTGGGAGGATTGCTTGGGGCTCAGTTGAGTACGCGGCTATTGCCGAAGTTGCCGAGTGGGGGGGTGAGTCTTTTGTTTCGGCTGTTTCTGTTGCTGTCGGCGGCCTATAGTTTTTGGCAGGCGGCGGGCGGTTAGGGCTGGGGTTGCGAAAAAGATGCTGATTGTGCGGGGAGTGGGGTGGGTTGTGGGCTTGGGATTGCGGAGGGGCGATCGGTAAGTTCTATTTTTCTTTCATGAAATTTACTGAGCTGGGGTTGGAAAATTTGCGTGAAATTGGGGAGCAGCAGTTGCGGGAATGGGGCGAAAGGTGGAGAGAGGGGGCTAAAAGGGGAGTTTTTGGGTGAGTATTTAGGGTTTTAGTTGATTTTGTCTCGGTGTTCTTAGGGATTGCCTAAGTTTGCAATTTGCTGATTTCTTCGAATAAGAACCTTAGGTTGATTTGGGCAGTTTAAATTTATAAAAGATGGCTTTTAGCACTGAGTGCTTTAAAGAGGATTGAGTCAATAATTAAGACAAGCGAATCGAAACGTTGTTTCACCCGGTTGCGATTCTCTTTCAACTTTAGAAAAGCTTGATTAATAAAGCTTTGCTGTCTGGGTTGAGTGTGGGTTTTATTCTCGTTTTCTTTTTTGATTACTCAGGAGTCTGACAAGACATGCGTACTTTTAATCGTTTGGCGATCGCTGCTGGTGTTATCCTCGGTTCTTCGGTGCTCTATGCTTCGTCTGCCATGGCAGCAGATGTGACAATTAGCGGATCTGTTACTTCTCAAGCTAGCGTTACACTAACCAATGGTAATCAAGCCTTAGTTTTGGGAGGCACAGGTACAGGTACGGGATTAACTGACCATATCGAAAAAGCCGCTGATGTATCGCTGTTCACTAACAATACTGGTGGATTAGAGTTAACAATTACCTCTGGTAACTTAACTAATGGTACTCCTGGTAGTAGCACAATTGCCTATCAGGTCGTAACTACCGCCGATACTTTGACACCTGCATCTGGCGACTTTACCCAGGCTTCTAGCACAGACAAAAAAGAGAGCATTACTACAGGTTTTACCAATGGTGCATTGGAGCGTGATTTGCATGTAATGTATACAACTCCTGAGTTGTTAGATCCAGGCATATATACTGCAACTATCACTGTAACTGTCGCAGATCTGTAGTTGCGCATTGTCAGCATCGAAAGTCTGCTAAGCCTAGAGCCCGTTTCATAGGGCTTAAGTAAGGCAGCTCTCTATTCTACGGTGGGATACAGATAGAACTCACCGTAGAAAGCTTACATATTATGTGAATTCATACTGGAGAGAAAGGATGAGAAAAAGCCTTGTTCTTATAGGATCACTTATTTCTCTGTTCGTAGAAATAAGTGTCTCTGCTCAGCCAGTCTTGAATGTTAATCCTAGTACAGATCGAAATTCATTGACTCTAGATGGAACAGGGACATCTTCAACGCATATAGCTAAAATTGCCGACCTTACTGTTTCTAGTGTGGCTCAAAATGGATACACTCTGGTGATCACTTCAGGCAATATAAGCAAATCTGATGGCCAGGATATTCCCTATCAGGTTACCGCAGTAAATACTGGAACAAACCCAACTTCTGGGAGCTTTACAGTTCCTGCCGGAAGTTCTTATATCTTGTGTAGCACTACCACTCAATCGTTGGATGTATATATTCGTTATACACCAGCAAGTTTACAGGATCCAGGGCTGTACAGTAGCGTCGTCAGCGTCACGGCGGAAGACAATGTAAATGCTTGTTGATTAAAACTATTGTTTTCTAGAATTGATATGAAGGCAAGATTATACGGATTAGGATTAGGCATTGCTGCTTGCGTAATTACTTTTGCACGCTCAGCGCTTTGTTTCCAGATTCTTCCTATGTCGCAAACGTTTAGTCCATCAGGATCTGGTTCAACGCAATCTTATGAAATATCTAACTCTAAAGATGAACCTATTGCGATCGAGGTTTCTGTTGTAAAAAGATTAGTGGATGCTAATGGAGAAGAAACTCAAATACCAGCAGAAGAAGATTTTGTAATTTATCCACCACAAGTTTTATTAGGACCTCAATCGAAACAAACAGTTAGAGTAACTTGGGTTGGAGATCAAGATCCTAGTCAAGAACTATCTTTCCGTTTGGTCGTGGAGCAATTACCAGTACCGCTTGAAGTCAAGAAGGAAGGCTCACTACCTCCTAGTCGGGCAGTGGCAGCATTTCAAGTTATGCTTCGCTATGCTAACTCTCTGTATATTCGTCCTTCTCATGCAAAATCAGATGTTTTGCTTCAGAGTGTAAGTATGGAACGGGATAACGCTGGAAAGTGGTTACAGGTCCATATTAAAAATCAAGGTACTGCACATCAGACCTTAGAACTCCCGAAAATTCAGCTAACCTCTTCCAATCGCTCGATTATTTTGGAAGGTGAAGTTTTGGAACCCATTAATAGACGGACGATTTTAGCGGGGGGTGAGCGTCGCTTCCGCATTCCCTGGCCCACCGAACTCCCCGAAGGCGAAGTCACCGGACAACTTATCCTGCAAAAATAAGTCCCATGGAACAACCCCCTACTCCCCATAGGGCAACGCATCTACACCACCTAAAACGCCTGAGAACCCTTTCCCTCAGCCTCATCAGCCAACTCAGCTATCCAATCTGGGCCACAGTTCACTGTCCCCTCCTAGCAGAAGTTCCCCCTCCCCCAAGCCTTCACCCCCCCGAAACCCCTTCGCCTCTACCCAGCCCGCTTTCTGCTGTTTCTACCGAACCCCTGGCCCCTGAAGCTTTTGCCCCTGAAACTTCAGCCCCTGAGCCACCCGCCCCTGAGCCACCCGTAGAAACCGACGAAACCGAGCTAGTTCCTGCTGCAACGCCCGATCGCCAAACCCTCTTCGAGCAAGTCTTCGGCAAACCCAAACCGGGCCAAGCCCAAAACGTCATCATCCCCTGGAGCATCAACCAAAACCGCCAGGGCGAAATGGGCATCAACATTGGCGCAGACCCCAACACCATTAGCTGGAACGCCACCAGCTTCCTCGAAACCCTCGGCGCAACCGTCAAACCCGAGCTGCAAGCCCAGCTCAAAATTCTCAGCACCCAGGGACCCTTTTCCCCGGAAACGCTGAAAACCCTGAACATCGAAACCCAATTTAATCCCCAAGACCTCACCCTCAATATCGTTCTTACCCCCGCTCAACTGCGCACCAACGTCGTCACCACCAAAAGCAACCGCAACAACCTCGACAGTTCGCCCACGGTGAATCCCGCAAAGATTAGTGGCTACGTCAACATGCGCGGCAACCTCGGCTGGAACTGGATTTCCGAGCGCGACGAAACCGGCAGACAGCCCCTCGCCCTCAGCTGGGACGGCGTAATGAACCTCAACGGCTGGGTTCTCGAAGGTCGCGCTGACTTTACCGAAGACGGAACCCCCCGCTGGCGACGGGGAGATTTGCGGCTGACCCATGATTGGCCCACCCTGGCCATGCGCGCCAGCGCCGGAGAAATCTCCACACCCACCACCGGCTACCAGCGCGGCCAAGCGATTTTAGGCCTTTCTGCGGCACGACAGTTTGGCATTCAACCCGACCGCATCACCCGCCCCATCAGCACCTACGAATTTTTTCTCGAAGCCCCCTCCGAAGTCGAAATCTACATCAACGGCGACAAAGACCGTACCCTCGACCTGCCCGCCGGAACCCAAGATTTACGAGATCTCTCCCTCGGCGCAGGCGTCAACGATATTGAACTCGTCATTACAGATCCCGTCGGTCGAGTCCAACGGCTGCAGTTTTTTGCCCCCACCGCCTCACAACTTTTGGCTCCAGGGCTGCAACAGTTTGCCTATAGTTTTGGCGTGCCCGTGACCAAAGACGGCGAAACCCGCATCTACAACTGGGACGACCCCTTGCTAACCGCTTCCCATCGCTGGGGCCTGAGCAATACGCTCACCAGCGGAGCCTATCTGCAAGCGCGCTTAAACCAACAACTCCTCGGTTGGGATGGGGCCTGGGCGACAACCTTGGGGAGCTTTGATTGGGATCTGGCCCTCAGCCGCGATCCATCCCTTGGTCTCGGCTACGCTGGGAAATTGAACTACAACTATCGCCGAGCCGGGGATACCCACAATCGAGCCTTAGGGCTGGGTTTGGAATATCGCAGTCCAGACTTTCTCAGCGTTGGAGAAGCAGAGGCCAACAACGACACGGCTTTAGAAGCTCGGCTCACCTATAGCCAGACCCTGTTTGAGAAAATTCGAGCCAATTTGGGGGCGCGGTACCAGTGGGGACGGGGCGATCGCAATGGCGATCGCAACAATGCCTACCGCCTCAACCTCGGCCTCTCCCGCCCCATCGGCCCAGGCCGCAACCTGGGCATCACCCTCAGCCACGAACAGCGGGAAGACGGTTCCACCGACAACCAAGCCAAAGTTAATTTTTCCATGTCCTTTTCGCCTCGCCAGGGACAAACAATGCGACTGTCCACCGACGCGGATCTCGGCGGCTTTAGCAAACAGCAAATCAATTGGAACTACAATCCTCGGGCTGCGTTCAACAGCATCAAAACCGGCGCAACCTTGAACTACACTCCAGAGGATTGGGATGTGAACCAACGCATGTCTTGGCAGGGGCATCGGGCTCAATTGGAGTTGCAAAACAAAGTTGAAGGGAATACGGGGTCTTGGCTGGATCCGGCATCGATGGAAAGTAATCTGACGTTTGGGTCGGCGATCGCCTTCGCCGATGGTCACTGGGGCTTCTCCCGTCCCATTAACGGCAGCTTTGCCCTGCTGGTGCCCCATCCCACACTCAAGGATATCGACGTCGAAATCAACCCCAGCCGCTCCGGTGCCGCCGCAACCATTGACACCTGGGGAGCCGCAATTTTGCCGGGACTGTCGGAATATCGTCTCAACACCGTCAATCTAGATGCCCCAGAACTCCCCCTAGGCTATTCCCTCGGTCGCTCCAGCCATCGTCTCCGCCCCAGCTATCGCCGGGGTACGCTGATCACCGTCGGGAATGATGCCACGGTCTTCCTACGCGGCATCTTGCAAACTGCCGAAGGGACACCCCTCGAACTGGCCACCGGCGAAGTCATTGCCCTGAATGATCCCCATTGGAAACCCATCACCCTCTTCACCAACCGCGTCGGCAAGTTTGCCCTCGAAGGCTTTAAGCCCGGTCGCTATACCATTCGGTTGACCAGCGGTGAGCAGCTAGAGTTTACAATTCCAGAAACAGCCACAGGGGTTTATAACCTCGATATTTTGAAGGTTCCAGCGACCTAAGGTACCGTTGCCCATGCATCGCCCCATTTATCTCGACAACCATGCCACAACGCCCCTAGATCCGAGGGTGCTGGAAGCCATGCTGCCCTACTTCACCGAAGCCTTTGGCAATCCCGCCAGCACCACCCACAGCTATGGCTGGGAAGCCCAGGCCGCCGTTCAACAAGCCCGTGAGATCCTCGCGGCTAGCATCAACGCCGAACCCACCGAAATCGTATTCACCAGCGGTGCAACGGAAGCCAACAACCTCGCGATCAAAGGGGTCGCCGAAGCCTCTTTCAGCCAGGGTAAACACATCGTCACCGTCGCCACCGAACATTCTGCGGTCCTCGATCCCTGTCGCTATCTTGCAACCCTCGGGTTTGAACTAACAATTTTGCCGGTACAACCGGATGGTTTGCTAGACCTTGACCTGTTCAAAGCTGCCCTGCGGGACGATACGATTTTGGTCTCAGTCATGGCTGCAAATAATGAAATTGGCGTGCTCCAGCCGATTCAAGCGATCGCCGCCCTCTGCCGCGATCGCAATATCCTTTTCCACACCGACGCCGCCCAAGCCCTCGGCAAAATTCCCCTAGATGTCCAGGCGATGCAAATCGATCTGATGTCGATGACGGCCCACAAACTCTATGGACCAAAGGGCATTGGCGCGCTTTATGTGCGTCGTAAAAATCCTCGGGTGCAGTTAGCCCCTCAACTCCATGGGGGGGGCCATGAGCGGGGCCTGCGATCGGGAACGTTGTACACACCGCAGATTGTGGGGTTTGGAAAGGCGGTGGCATTGGCGCAACAAGAGTCTTTAGGTCAAACCGAGCAAACGGTGAGAGAATTGCGCGATCGCCTCCATAACGCCCTCAAAGCCCTCGGCGGTGTGCATCTCAACGGTCATCCCACCCAGAGATTACCGGGAAACTTGAATCTCAGTTTTGAGGGGGTGGCGGGTCCGGCCTTGCTTTTGAAATTGCAGCCGGTGGTGGCGGTTTCGTCGGGTTCGGCTTGTACCTCGGTCAACTCAGACCCTTCCCCTGTGTTGCTGGCCTTGGGGCGATCGGCTCCGCTCGCCCAGGCTTCGATTCGATTTGGCTTAGGACGATTTACAACGATGGCGGAGGTTGATCGGGTGGCGGCGCATGTGCGGGAAACGGTGGTGGCGTTGCGGAACGGACGGTAATGTCATCATTCGCGATCCGTTCATGATCCGTTCTCAATTTTTCCGCAAACGGTTTGTGGAGAACCACAGAGTAGATCGTTTAAGATCAGGATCAAGCTGTAGTCAAACGCCATTGGAGGTTATGGGATGGATAGTCGTGTGTCTGGAGCAACTCCATCCACCTCGTCGGTTTACGAGGATCAAACCCAGGCGATCGCCCGCCAACTCCTCTCTGAGAGCCGGGAGAAGCGATCGCTCTTCTCCAAAATGCGGGATCAACTGCGATGGGACGACAAGCTCCTGGCCTGGACCATGGAGAATCCTGGCCTACGGGTGCAAATGTTTCGATTGATCGATGCCTTGCCAGCCTTGCGCTCTAAGGCCGAAATTGCCCGACATTTACAGGAGTATCTCGACGACGCCAGCGTTGAACTGCCCCAGGCGCTCAAGGGCCTACTCAACTTTGCCGATGCAACCTCGATGCCGGGGCAAGTGGCAGCGACGACGCTGTCAACGGCAGTAGAAACCCTCGCACGCAAGTACATCGCCGGGGAAACCCTCAACCAAGCCCTCAAAACCATCGAGCAACTGCGCAAGCAATCCATGACCTTTACGATGGATTTGCTGGGGGAAGCGGTGATTACAGAGCCGGAAGCTGAGTCCTATCTGAACCAGTATTTGGAGTTGATGACCCAACTCAGCGAAGCGACAAAGCGTTGGAATTCCGTTCAGCAGATCGATCAAGCAGATGGCGTAGCGTTGCCCAAAGTCCAGGTTTCGGTGAAGCTGACGGCGTTTTATTCGCAATTCGACCCGCTGGATGTGGAAGGTAGTCGGGCTAAGGTGAGCGATCGCATCCGTATCCTCCTGCGCAGGGCCAAGGAACTGGGTGCAGCGGTTCACTTTGACATGGAACAGTATCGCTATAAGGACGCGACGCTAGAAACCCTGAAACAGTTGCTGATGGAACCGGAATTTCGCGATCGCACCGATCTCGGCATCACCTTCCAAGCCTATCTGCGGGACAGCTACAAAGACTTAAAAGACTGGATCGAGTGGGTAAAACAACGGGGCAATCCCCTGACGGTCCGCTTGGTGAAAGGCGCTTACTGGGATCAGGAAACGATTTTGTCGCGCCAAAACCATTGGCCCACACCGGTTTATAACCACAAGTCTTCCACCGATGCCAACTTTGAGCGGATGACACAGTTGCTATTAGAACATCACGAGTATTTGTACGCAGCCATTGGCAGCCACAACGTCCGCTCCCAAGCCCATGCCCTGGCGATCGCCCAAACCCTCAACATCCCCCCCCGCAACATCGAATTCCAAGTCCTCTACGGCATGGCCGACAACCTCGCCACCGCCCTCGTCAAACAGGGCCACCGCGTCCGCGTCTACTGCCCCTACGGCGACCTCATCCCCGGCATGGCCTACCTGATCCGGCGACTGCTGGAAAACACCGCCAACAGCTCCTTCCTGCGCCAGAACCTAGAGGAACGCCCCGTAGAAGAATTGCTCGTGATCCCCGCTTGGGGAGAGGGCGATGGCGATACGGATACTGTTCGACCGACTGCGATCGCCTCTACAACTGATCCGGTGATCCGGATTAATCCGGCGGCAGATACCGATTATGCGATCGCCCCTCTCCGCGACACAGCCCTAGCCGCACTGACCAAGGTGCGTCAGCAACTTGGCAAAACCTACTGGCCCATCGTCAATGGTGAAGCCATCCAAACAGACGCTAAGGTTGAATCGGTTAACCCGTCTAACCCCTCCGAAATTGTGGGAACCGTGGGGCAGATCAGCATTGAGCAGGCAGATGGGGCGATCGCCGCTGCCAAAGTTGCCTTTGAAACCTGGAAACGCACCCCAGCCCAGGAACGAGCCGCGATCATTCGCAAGGCCGGAGACTTGCTGGAGCAACGCCGCCATGAGCTGAATGCTTGGATGGTGTTGGAAGGCGGGAAGCCGTTGCACCAAGCCGATGCGGAGGTGTCAGAGGCGGCGGATTTCTGTCGGTATTATGCGGCGGAGATGGAGCGGCTCGATCAGGACATTAATTATGATGTGGCGGGGGAGCGCGATCGCTACCACTACCGGCCCAAGGGCATTGTCCTGGTGATTTCCCCCTGGAATTTCCCCCTCGCCATCCCCACGGGCATGACCGTCGCAGCCCTCGTAACTGGCAACTGTGCCCTGCTCAAACCCGCAGCGGTGACCTCGGTGATTGCGGCAAAGCTGAGCGAGATTTTGCTAGAGGCGGGCCTTCCTCGGGGAGTATTCCAATACGTGCCCGGTCGCGGTTCGACGGTGGGCAATCACTTGGTTAAGCATCCCGACACCCACATGATTGTCTTTACCGGCTCCCAGGAAGTCGGCTGTCAAATCTATGCCGATGCCGCGATTTTGCAACCGGGGCAAAAGCATCTCAAGCGTGTGGTGGCGGAAATGGGCGGCAAGAATGCCATCATCGTCGATGAAAGTGCCGACCTGGATCAAGCGGTCCAAGGGGTTGTCTATTCTGCCTTCGGCTACAGTGGCCAGAAGTGCTCCGCCTGTTCCCGCGTGGTGGTGATGGCTTCGATTTACGAGACTTTTGTAGCACGTCTTGTAGAAGCAACCCAGTCCCTTAATGTTGGCGACGCATCCAAGCCTAGCACTAAGGTCGGCCCGGTGATCGACGCAGCGGCCCAGGCCAAGATCCGCGAGTACATCGCCAAGGGCAAGGCGGAAGCGACGCTGGCGGTGGAGTTGCCCTCGCCGGAGCCGGGATATTTTGTCGGCCCTGTGGTGTTTACGGATGTCGATCCCCAGGCGGCGATCGCCCAGGAGGAAATCTTTGGGCCGGTGTTGGCGGTGATCAAGGCGGGGGATTTTGACCAGGCTTTGGCGATCGCCAACGGCACCCACTACGCCCTCACCGGCGGTCTCTACTCCCGCACGCCGTCCCACATTGCCCAGGCGGAGGCGGAGTTTGAGGTAGGGAATTTGTATATTAATCGCAGCATTACGGGGGCGATCGTGGCACGGCAACCGTTCGGCGGCTTTAAGCTCTCGGGGGTGGGCTCGAAGGCGGGGGGACCGGACTATTTGTTGCAGTTCCTGGATCCGCGCACGGTGACGGAAAATGTGCAGCGTCAGGGCTTTGCGCCGATTGAGGGGGTGGATTGAGTTTAGGCTTAAGACACCGGGTGTGTGCAAGGCTCTTTGAGCAGGCAGCGAAGATGCGGGAAAACACCTGGTGTTTAGCTACAGATTATAGAGGTAGTTGACAATGCCCTCCTCTGCTTTAATGACAGGCAAAAACAACTGATACTCCCATCCTTCTCCAGCAGGACGATCCTTTTTAGCGATGTAGTCTTGCCTTGGCCCCCCTTTTCCTTCCACGCCTGCATAACGTTCAACTGTGTGAAAAATGAATACTCTGGCGTAAGCGTAGCTGAGTAAGTATATGCACAGCATACCCAATAGAATCGGGAGTAATTTACTGTTTTTCTGCATCATTGATCGAGTGAGTTGTGAAAATAGCGATCCTGTACTATACAAGATTTCACAGTTTGAGGCTCTAAAACAGGAACACTGCAAGCTTAGAGAGGAGAATGAGGGTCTGAGGCGAGAGACTGAGGGGATGCCCAAACTGGGGAATTAAGCCGTCCAACGACCCCGTTCACCCGCCGCTGGCAATCTTTCGGACTCACCAACCAACTTGATTCGGTCGGTGTGCAACGGGATTGTTATACTGCGACCGCGATCAGAATGGCTTGGAACGCCGTAAAAAATTCTCTGCGAAAACTTCCGGTTGCCCTACTAACTCGCTATCGGGATCTTGGTTACGAAAGAGTAGCCCAATACCGAAGTCTTCATTTCCAAATTTTCGTTGCAGATACCTCCAATTTTCAATAAGGTAGCGCGAACTTCCAAGCGTTGCACTTGAACCAAGTCCGGCGCAAATAAAGACGCTGATCTTCTTGTCTACATCATAAAATCTATGAATGAATGCAGGTTCTACACGCTGGTCACGACCTTCCCCGGTAATTGAATCTGCTAAACCATCTTGGCGAACACCCATCACTCGTTGACCTTTATTGTCTTTAGTATGATAAAAATAAAAGCGATAAATTTCATCATACTTTGGAAAATAATCGTTTAAATAATAGTGCGATAAGCTGTTATATATGCCAGTACCTAAGATGATCAGGTTGCTACTGAATGCTGAGTTTCTGTTGCTAACAATTTGTTTTGTTGGGCTAATTCTAATAGGAGCATCAATGGCTCTTAGCTCTAAATTTTCTTGACCCAACCAGTCCTGTAGCTTTTTAGAAAACAGAGCAAGTGGTTTATCTTTCAGTTCATGCTGTATAAGTAGCGCACCATCATACTCTAGTTTAGTAATGGCAGAGCCAACATAACCCTTGTCAATCTTTTCAATGCCTGATGTACCTCCAGGTTGAATATTCAAATTAGAAACGTAGATGCAAACATTTGGATTAGAACTGGTGATTCCGAAGAAGCGTAAAATTCTATTTCTATTTCTCAAATATAAAAAGGCGTAGACAATAAAGCCTATTAATGCAAAGATCAAGGCTGCAATTAGATTTGCTACGACATTAATTAATATTTCGTTCATACAGCTACTTCACATCATTTTTATTTAAGTCGTTTTACTCATCTAGCTTTACGTTGAGCCAAGACAAGATTGTTGCCATTTGTATAGGAAATTAATTAGCTCTTCAGGTGGTTTTATCCACATATCTGCATGAGTCAAACGTAACTGTTCACGCACTAAGACATTTAACCCTCTTTGACTAAGAACTTTGAACGCATCTTCATCGGTATAGTCATCTCCCAAATAAGCAATTGGAACATTCTCTTCTAAATCCTTGATAATAGAATTTACTGCTGTCCCTTTATCTTTTCCATTTACGCGAATTTCTATTCCACCATCAAAATCATGAACTTTTAGGTTTGATGACTTTTCTAAATCTTGCCAATAATTTAAAACTTGCGCCTGAATAGAATCAGCTATATCTGATGACAGACCTCGCCAATGAAGAGCTAAGCTGACAGGTTTCTGCTCACAATATTTTGTGAGTTTTAGCGATTTAATATGCTCTTTGGCTTGGGAAAGTGCTTGTCTTGTATGCTCATCAAGAGAAGCAATTACATAATTTCCATCAGCAAGATGTTCCCATCCATGAGATCCCCAAATCTCTGGCAGGGGATCTATATGAAGCAAGGGAACCAAATCTTGTACTGCCCGCCCGCTGATAATTACAACTCGCGATAGCTGATTGCGACAAATTTCACCTAACAACTCAGGAACACCCGTATATGGAAATGCTTGATCTCGCTCTACACGAAAAGGGGCAAGCGTACCATCGTAATCCAGCAATAAGAGGCGTCTCCTTGCCGTTGTGACTTTTCTAAAAAATGCCTCTATATCAAGACCTTTCGATAGGATCTCCATCCATTTACGCCTTGCTTTAGATAACTTAGTTTTTCTCTTGTGAAATCTAACAGATTTTTGATGGGGTGGCTACAGCATTACAGATGGCTTCTCAGTTAAGCCTTAGCTGACCATCAGAGCCGTATAACAACTTATTCTCATGCACAATGCCTGATAACTCCCCCCTGCCGGTATTTTCAAGCGCCAACGCCGTATAATCCCCAGTCTCAGCCAGTTATCCAGGCAATCATGCTGGATAACACCCCCTGTTGGGTATTATCAGGCAAAGCTGCATGATAACAACCCGTTTCCAGGTATTATCCCAGCAGCGACGCCCGATAACACCCCTGTTCAGGTATTATCAGGCATGTCTCAGTATAATATTATTCTCTTCAACCCAGCGTAGAAAATGACAAAATCTTCACCAACAGCTCAGCACTCTAGACCAGACCTCTTGCATGAATGCTAAACGACATTTTGGTCGAGTTCCAAGTTGTATAGGGAAGCAATCAGGTTGAAGCGCAAACCAAACCGCTTGCGACGATTGCGATAGCGCTAAGAAACTGGTGAAATTGATGCTGGAAGAGAGTTTTAGCCATCCTTACCTTTGGAGCACTACCAAATAGCGAAAAATGCTTGAAACCCTTATTTGGGGGCACGTATAAAGAATCTGGCGATCCTTATTTCAGTGGCATTGAGCTTTAGTTTATTTCGCTACAGCAAATTCGCGGGGGGATTTTCAGGCACAACCCAGTAGTAGATCGTTCTGCCATCTATTTCTACGGTCTGATCGGGCTTCCACTCTCCCATATCAAACGCATGAGAAACAATGCGTGTACCTGGTTTTAATTCGCGCAGGAGTTTGGGACGCAGCTTCACGTTGAGTTCTGGCAACAAGTACAGTGTAACAACAGTGGCATCGCTGAAGTCAGCCTGAAACAAATCTTGCTGACGGAACTCAACAAGGTCACTCACACCAGCTGTTTGAGCCTTCTCATTCGCCTCTCGAATGCGTTCGGGGCTAATATCAATCCCAATTCCGCGTGCGCCGCGCTGTTGAGCTGCTGTAATCACAATTCGCCCATCGCCGCTCCCCAAATCGTAAACCAGATCATTAGATTGCACATTTACCAACCGTAGCATTTCATTCACAACCGTCATGGGCGTTGGAACGTATATCACATCAGGTTTGCGGGTGGGAGATTCTGTTGTGGGGGTAGGAACGACTTGAGCCTGATCGGAAGAAGGAGCAGTTTGGACGTTAGCATCTGGACCTTGGGCCTCTGCTTCAAAGTTACGGAGTTGGGTACAGCCAACTCCCGCAAGACTAAAAACGCCAATTCCCGCAAGACTAAGAGCGCTAATGCCAACCCGTAGCGATCGCAGCGTGGATTGAAGCACAGTGGATTTGAACAGCGTAGATTGAAGTTTCATGATTTTGATCTCCTAAAAAAAGAGGACTGAATTATTCGGTACGACGGATAAAGGGAAGACCCAGTAATACGACGATGACTCCTGCGATTGCGCCGATGCCGGTATAAACCAGACTAGAGTAGAGTAAATAACCACAGATGGCGCAGAATAGGGTGGGAACAATCGGATAAAGCGGTACACGAAACGGACGGGAGCGATTAGGTTCCCGAATTCGAAAAACGATCAATGACAGGGTGCTGAGCAAAAAGAAAAACCAGAAGATGGGGGCAGTATAGTCCACCATTGTCTCGAACCCTTGACGGGTCAAACTTCCCAGCCCAAGCAGGGTGAGTGCGATCGCCCCTTGCAACAAATAAGCGGTTGTGGGTGAACTGGGTTTCGGGTGCCATTGTCCTAGCCAGTGGAATGAAGACACATCCTGCCCCAGAGCAAAGCTAGTGCGGGCACCTGTCAAGAGGGTTGCATTGATTGACCCTAGCGTTGCAATCACAACCAGCCAACTCACAAATGCAGCTCCCGGTTCACCCAAAGTCTGCCGCACTAAATCTGCTGCAACCGCTTGGGAGTCCGCCATACCTGCCACACCCAATCCCCGTAGGTATGCTAGGTTAATCAACAGATAAATCCCCGTGATGATGCCAATGCTCCAGAGAAGAGATCGCCCGATATTCCGCTGAGGATTTTGGATTTCCGCAGAAATGTAAGCCGCTTCATTCCACCCCCCATAGGACAGCAGCACAAAGACTAAAGCTAAACCCCAGGAGGGCGGAGAGGCAGAAGGAGCATTGGGAGCAACAGAAGCAGAGGTGGAAAAGCCAAGCCCCAAGAGGATAACCAGCAGTAATCCTAACAGGAGAAACACGGCTAACCAGTTCTGAAGTCCTTTGCTTTGGCGCAGTCCAATGATGTTAAGCGCAGTCAGCAGCGAGATCGTCCCCGCCGCATAAATGGAAGGCGAGTAGCCCCCTAGCGGCAATAGCTGCGAAGCATAATCGCCAAAGATAAATGCTAACAGTGCGATCGATCCAGGTTGAATCACAGTCATGCGTGCCCAGGCAAACAGAACTGCGATCGGTTGTCCAAAGGCTCGCTTCAGATAGTAGTAATTGCCACCGACATGGGGGTAGGCAGTCGCGAGTTCCGCATAGCACAATGCCCCCAACAGGGACACAATACCCCCTATTAGCCAGACTCCAATAACACCGCCAACCGTTCCAGTATTGGCAGCGACTAGAGCTGGCGTTTCAAAAATACCTGCGCCGATCACCAATCCTACGATTAAGGTGATCGCATCAACCGAAGTAAGAGAAGGACGTGGAACTGTATTACCAGGTTGATTGCGCTCCAGTAGTGCAGAGTTTTCTAATCTAGTCACAGTTCTCCTTATCAATGACTAAAAGTTATGTCCAATGCCCAGCCGTAAGCCAACTTATGGTTTCCCCAAAAATCCAACATTGACCCCCGCATTGGCTGTGGGCTGAACCGTTAGAGGAACATGGACACCGCCTTTCACCAATACGTACACAGTGCTTCTCTGCCAGTCGAAATGAAGGTTTCCCCGCCAGCGCAAGGCGTTAGGCTGATCCACTCATTGGCATTCAGACATTGGGATGACAGACTCAGACATCAAAGGCTTAATTTGCAAACTAATGCCTGAAGCATCAGCCATACCGAGTGCAGCCGATTGCCTGCTAAGTAACGAGCAACATTTCTGCTAGACCCGAAATAACAAAGAATCGCTTGAAGCGTAGAGCATTCATCACAAAAATTTGTCAATGACAATAGCAAGATTTAAGTCTTACTCTTATGGTCAACAATAAATGTGACTTAAAAGTGACAGGATTTAGGGATGAAGCATGATTTTGAACTTTTCTCAAATTCAAACCACAGTTCAGAGGATATTTGGAAAGTAAGAAAAAGCTCATGCAAGTCTACGTAGCATAAGTCTGATCATGGCAATGTGTATGAAAGCCTCAGAGGATTCGGACAAGCATTCATAATCGACGTTGAGCCGACGACACCAACAAAGCCAGCCATAGGTTCGTTCGACCATCCAGCGCTTTGGCAGCAGCACAAAACCCTTGGCATGATCGGGACGAAGCACCCCTTCTAAAATCCAGCAAAAGTTATCGATAACCCAGCAGAGACAGTCTTTGCCTGAGAATCCACCATCGACTCAAATTCTAGCTAACCGTGGAACGCGTTCTCTTTCGTCATCAAGCTTATGGAGCAATTGCTTGGCCCCTTCTCGCTCTGGAACATTGGCAGCGACCCCGTGGACCATAATCAATAATCCTAGGGTGTCGACGAGGGTAAAGCGCTTGCGTCCTTTGGTTTTCTTGCCTGCGTCATAGCCTACCTGATGGCGAACCATCACGGCAGTGGGAACAGTTTGAGAATCCAGACTGCCAGCACTGGGACTGGGGTGTCGGTCTTGGTCAACGCGGCGGCACCAAGTAACGAGCTTGTCATGCACCCGTTTCCAAGTGCCATCATCGCGCCACTGACTGAAGGAGTAGTAGACAGTGGAATAGGGAGGATAGTCCTTGGGCAACAATCGCTAAGCACAACCACTGACCAGAATATAGAGGATGCCTTGTATGACCCACTTCAGGTTGACTTGCCTGGGACGTCCCCCTGGCTTACTCGCCGCAAGCAGGCTCAATAGCAGCTCCCACTGGTCAGAGGTCAGTTCACTAGAGTAGGCTGCTGTCATGGCTTTTCGGGGGGGTGAGGTTGGGTTATTTCAACCTAATACCCAAGAAGCTTTTCTTCTACACTGGTGCTCAACGCTACTTTCTAAATATCCTCTCAAGCTACAGTGATTCAACTTACAGACGGTGTTCCACCGACAGTTGTAAGGAAAATTCAATTTGAAACAGTGAACCCTTTCCAACTTGGCTGCTCACCGTTAACCGTCCACCATGCGCTTCCACAATTTGCTGCGCGATCGCCAATCCCAGTCCAGCACCACCTTTCTCTCGTGTTCGTTCCTCATCAACCCGGTAAAATCGATCAAAAATACGCAATAAATCTAGTTCTGAAATACCAACTCCCGTATCTTCTACCTGAATTAAAATGCAATGATATTGATTCACTAGCCGTAACCATACCGCTCCATTAGGTAAGGTATATTTACAAGCATTGATCAATAGATTGGTGATAGCTTGTTTTAGCAACTCAGGGTTGCCTTGGATAATACTATTCTCTTTAGGCAGTTCTAAATGAATGATTAGATGTTGGGCAGCAAATTGTATCGCTGAAGTGATGATCGTCTCTTCCAATAAGTTATTTAAGTTAATTAATTGAACCGAGTTTGAGTCTAACTGCCCTGGCTGTCGTGCCAAAAATAGGAGATCGGTCACGAGCCGATTCATTAGCTTGGTCGCTTCAGCAATCTTTTCTAACCGAGTGTGTTTAGGCTTACCTGCATCAACTGGACTTAGTAAGCCAACTTGAGCATTACTGAGAATTGTGGCAAGGGGTGCTCTTAGTTCATGGGATGCATCAGACGTAAACCGTTCTAGTTGAGCGTAAGCGTCCCGAATCGGATACATCGCCAAACCACTTAGTACCCAACCGGTGAGGCTGATTGCTCCTAACGTCAGAGGGACTGCCAGCATCATCATGATGAGTAGGTCTCTGAGTGTATCTTGAGCTTCAGTTAGCGGAAGAGCAATCTGAAGGTAGCCTATTGTGCGTCCGTCGTAGTCAACCGGGAGCGTTAATTGGCGCAGCCATTCGGAATCTGATTGAATCGTTTCAAAAGCCGCGCTCGTCTGAATTTGATCGAGGGGCTGCACTCCATAAAACTGCCGTATTTTTCCGACCTTTGAGTACCAACGAGCGTAAACAATCTCACTATCTGAGGGAGGAAAATAATTTCCTAAGATCGGAACGTTACTGAGATCAAGGTGTTCTTTTCCCTGCTGCCGCTGGTAGCTGATATTAGCTGCCATGATTCTTGCTTTTTTGTAGAGTAGGCGATCAATCTCTTCCAGACGCTCGATTGATCGCTGGTAATAAAAAATGCTGGCAAACAAAATTAAAATGCTACCCATCGATAGCGTAAACCAATGGGCAAGATTACGGCGACTACGATTGAACATTTGGATTTAATCGATAACCCATGCCATATATTGTTTCCAGCCAATCAACAGCGCCTATGGCCCGCAATCGTTGTCGCAGCCGATACACTAATGCAGTAATAGCATTACTCTCTGGCTCGCTGCCCCATTCCCACAAGGCTTGTTCAATCTGGTCGCGGGAAAGTACCTGCCGAGGATGACGCATGAGATACTCTAGAAACTGAAATTCGCGAGTAGACAGTTGAAGACTCTGCTCACCCCGTTCTACTGTCAATGTCGATAAGTGCAGGGTTAGATCTTCAATGTGCAGCATATCCCCTTCCCAGAGAGGTGATCGTCGTCCTAATGCCCGCACCCGTGCCAGCAATTCAAACACATCAGCAGGTTTGACGAGATAATCATCTGCTCCAGCATCCAAACCGCTAATTTTGTCTGGAGTGGCATCTTTTGCGGTCAGCAGTAGCACTGGAGAAGTTTTTCCTAGTTGGCGATAGTGTTGACATAGGCTAAAGCCACTGACGTGAGGTAATAACCAATCTAGAATTAATAGATCGTACTCCCGCTTCGATAAGATCCACTGAGCGATCTCACCATCCTCCACACCATCCACAATATGCCCTGCTTGAGAGAGGGCAGCCTGAAGCGGCTCCAGTTGACTCGCATCATCTTCTACTAGCAGGATTCGCATTAGTCCAACTATAGTTCTGCACAATGCATCATAGATGAAACGATTGAAGGGCAGCGTCCCCCAGAGGTGCGATTTAACTTACTGTATTGCTGAATAAAATTTATTTATTCAGTTTCCACCTCACTCCTCCGATTCTCTTAAAATCCCATGTTTGTTCCGCGCATACTACGGCTTCTCCATTGCACTGGCTGGGAATTCTGGCTGCCTCTGCCCTTTATTTCGGCATTATTTTGGTTTACAGGTAACTTTGCAGTTGCAGAGATACTAAACCGCTCTTATGGATCTGTCATCAAACTCCAGGCAGATATGCAAATGGATGTAAGGCCTTCCCGGACAATCCTATCTATGAATGCAGAAATTGATCGCAGCCGAGGTGTGAGCACGATTTTTGTCAGAATCACCGATTTAACGTTGGGGGAATTAAAATATGAGTTCCCAGTTACCCAAGCTAGTGAAATAGAGACAGCGATCGCTCAGAAACTAGAACTATCTACTGAAAACATCCGCAAGCTGCTCAGGTATCGACTTGTAGACTGAGTGGACTCAGTAAACGCATTCGGAACGGGCTAAGGTCGTTTCAGCCCATCAATGCCCAGTCTGTTCAGTCGTGGGGCGCATTTCGGTTTCGGTTTTGTGACACCGTGGGCATTCTCGACCCCCTGATATCAAATGTCAATTACTTTGAGTTCTTGGCAGCTTTGGGTGATCCTTTATAGAAAGCACAGTTGCATTTCCCCTCTAGCTCAACTGGAGAACAAGAAGCGTTTGCTCAACAAATCTAGACCAGCTCGACCATACATTTGTCGTTTGAGCATTTTTAACTGATTGACCAGTCCTTCCACTGGCCCATTGCTCGTTTCCAAAGTCATGCTTGCTTTGACGGCTTCATAGTCCTCAAATAGCCTCTCGGCAAACCTTTGAAGCAGGTGTGCATCTTCTGGGTATCGATTTTCTTCCTTTTGCATGGTCAGATAGGTTACGCGTCGTGGGGTCAGTGGTGGATTTTGAGGGTCAATGACGTTCGGTAGCCCTTCAGTGGAAACTGAGCGCCTTGAACCAAGACTTTGAGCTTGGCGGATTCGAGGCAGGTAGCGTGTTAATGTTCGAGCACCTCCTGAATATCCCTTCTGTTAGAGGAGCTTCAATAACACTTGAGGACGGGTGATTCCGTCGTTCCACAATTGCAGCAAATAGTCTTTATAGGGATTGAGAAGGCTCAATCCGAAGGTATTCCGCCTTTTAGGTTCCGGTGTCTGAGGTTTTTGCGGATAACGTTGAACACTTTTTATACTCACTCCGACCCGTTGAGCAATCTCAGTGAGTGGTAAGTTTTGCTGATGCAGCTTCCAGATCTGTCACATGCTCGATCTTGACCCGTAGCTTCCCTAACTCTCGGTTGTAAACTTTCTGCGTCTCACTCAGCTTACCCCCCCTGGGTTTCTTCACCGGGGTGAAGCCCGGTTGCCCACTCCGCTGACCCGCTTTGGGCAGGTGCGGGCGTAAGTCATTGGCTAGACGTTCAAACGTCTCTGGCTTGATTCCGCTGTAACGACGAAACTCTCCAGGTTTGAGGGGTTTGAGTTGGCTGTAGTGCATGGCGATCGCAAGGTCACTTTCTTACTCTTCAACCCCAATTTCTCTCTCTCGCTCCGGCTATTCGTGCAAGAGGTCTAATAGTGTCTTTTGATAGTGTTAAACCAGTTTTTTCCTATCCATATTGAAATAGATGGTTGTGCTTAGTCCACACAACTAAAGCTAGATAACGACAAAGTTGAGCAGAAATGAGAGAACTCGAAGGTAGACGAGAAGATTGTGGATTGCCGCTCCAAAAACTGGTTCACTAGCAGCCCTTACCGAGATCTCCAACGTATAAATCATCGTGATTTTAGGGTTGGTAGCCGAGTTTTGTGAGGGCTGCTGCTGCACTCGACCGCACTTCTTTATCCGGATCTTTGAGTGCAACAATGAGTGCTGGAACTGCTTCTTGAGCAGATTCCCCTATTTGACCTAATGCAATTGCTACACTCAAACGTACCTCCTTATCTGGATCTTTGAGTGCAATGATGAGTGCCGGAACCGCAGGTTTCGCAGATCCTACAATCCCAAATGATTCAAATTTAAGCGATTCGAAATCAACTAAGTATTCCGAGTCTTCGGGTAGAACTATAGGGTCAGGCACCTCCCTGGTGACTCCTGTTATATCATCTAATGCCGATTGTGCTTCAAATTGCACGAGGCTATCTGCGTCTTTGAGTACAGCAATAAGTGCCGGAACTGCTGCTTTGGCAGATTCTCCGATTCGGCCTAATGCCCATGCTGCACTCGAGCGCACGTCCAGATCTGGGTCTTTGAGTGCGGTAATGAGTGCCGGAACTGCTGCTTTTGATGATTCTCCGATTTGGCTTAATGCCCATGCTGCACTCGAGCGCACTTCCTTATCTGAGTCTTGGAGAGCCGTGGCGAGTCCCGGAACCGCCACTTTGGAAGATTCTCCGATTCGGCCTAATGCCCATGCTGCACTCGAGCGCACATCCAGATCTGGGTCTTTGAGTGCGGTAATGAGTGCCGGAACTGCTGCTTTTGATGATTCTCCGATTTGGCCTAATGCCCATGCTGCACTCGAGCGCCCTTGTGCCTCGGAGTCTTTGAGCGCAATGATGAGTGCCGCTTTGCCCGATTCTCCGATTCGGCCTAATGCTTCTGCTGCACTCGAGCGCACTTGTGCGTCAGGGTCTTTGAGCGCGATAATGAGCTTAGGAACTGCTTCCTTGGCTGGTTCTCCTATTCGTCCTAAAGCAATTGCTACGCTCGAGCGCACTTGTGCCTCGGGGTCTTTGAGCGCGATAATGAGCTCAGGAATTGCTTCCTTAGCTGGTTCTCCTATTTGTCCTAAAGCAATCGCTACGCTCGAGCGCATCTGTGGAGATGAATCTTTGATCGCTGTGATGAGTTCAGGAATCGCTGTTTTTGCAGACTCTCCGATCTCACCCAATACTTCTGCTGCATTTTGTCGAACACAGTTATCTAGTAAAAATGAAATGTATTCGCATTGCTCTGGGTGTCTGAGTGCAAAGATAAGTTTAGGAACCGCTGTTTTTGCAGATTCTCCAATGTCGCCTAGCCCCTTGGCTCCACTCGATCTCACTTTTGAATCGGTTGAGGCCAAGTCTTGGATTAATTGCTTGATTTTCTGAGGAGCAATAATTTCTGATGACAAGGGTCGAAAAGGATCTGCTCGGACCACTGAAATCGGAACTACAATTTGAACCATAGTTACAAATACGATGGAGAGAAGTTTGTAGCGCAATCGCATCTTCATTGCAAACCTACCTAAATCAAAAATTTTGAGTTGCCTAAATACAATCAGTTAAAGTTGCCAAATCGCTTTTACTAATTAGACTTCCTGCATGAACCGAAAACCAGCGACGTAGTCATAAGGATTTTAGCCTGCAAACATGGGTCTGTACAAAAGGTCTATTGAATAAGCTATAGATCAAAAAAACCATGACAATCAACGTAAAAATACTTGTTCAATGACTGCTCCAATCTAAACGACAATTTCAAGCTAACGTTGCCCATCACCCGCTGTAGTCGACCTGAAATACAAACAACTAACCTTTGGACGGTCGATGTGCATGGGCATTGTTCGGCTGCGTGTGTTAGTTTTATGCTTCATGATTTTCGGGAGGCTTACAGAAACGCAGTATTATATTCAAAGCAAGAGCTGGTAGAAGAGGTAGCTTTAAGAACCGACTTCCTCCTTTAACCTCACTTTCCCAAAATTTACCATTATCGTATCGCAACCGTAATGATTCCCCCTGAAGCAATAGTCCAGGCATCGAAGGATTGTACATTGCTGGCAAACTTGTACCTTTTGGAAAAATTCTGAGAAGATCCTCCGAGCTATTTACTTCTGCTTTCGACTTTAAAGGAGGAATCAAGCGTTCTTTATGTCCGTCCACAGTACCAATTAGCCAATAACTCGCCAAACTATCCGAGCTAGAATCATACGTTCCATCTATCACCATAAAAGAAACCGGACGATAACCTGCTGAATTCATATACAGCATTATTCGGTTACAGCTAGAAGGTAGACAGAGAATCGCCCACCACATCGCAAAACTTGTGGTTTTCTTTGCAAGACTGTAGATCCGCAATGGCGGACTTCTTAAAGCTGGACTCATAGGCTTTACAACTAAATCTTTTTGCACTGCATGTATGTCTATAGACGACGATAAGACTTATGCAGAAATTTACGTTTTTTTACAAATCAGTAAGTACTTGCCATCGTTCTGGCTGCTTATAATGACGCTAAATTGAGTGGTCGAACAACTTATTCTCATGCACAATGCTTGATAACTCCCCCCTCTCGTCATTCTCAACCACCAGCGCCCCATAATCCCCAGCAATGGTACATTATCCACGCAATCATGCTGGATAACACCCCCGTACAGGTATTGCCAGGCAAAACTGCACGACAACAACCCATTTCCAGACATTATCCCAGCATAGCCGCCGGATAAAATCCCTATACAGGTATTATTAAGTATGTCTCAGTATAAGCTTACCCTCTTCGACCCAGCGTAGAAAATTACAAAACCTTCACCAACAGCTCAGCACTTTAGACCGTGAAAAAACGCTAACAACTCGCTGGCTCTCGCGATCGCCCAAACTCCAACCAACTCCCCAACCACCCCCAACCCAATCCCCGCCATCATATTAGCCAGCATTACCCGCAGCAGATGAGGATGACAGCTCAAACACAACTTCCTCATAAAATTGCTCAATCGGCACCACTAAGCTAATGCTTTTCAACTCAACGCGATCGCCCTCCCGATAACTCAAAATCACCCATTCCCCCCCATCGTTTTTGTGATAAATATCGATCGCCATCTCATCAGAACTGACCAACACATAATCCACCAAATTCGGATTACGACGATACTTCTCAAACTTCTTACCTCGATCATAAGCTTCGGTGCTACTAGACAAAACCTCCACAATCAAACAAGGATAGGTAATATAAAACGCATTCTCTCGATCCCGCTCATCACAGGTAACACTCAAATCGGGATAGGTATAGTTAGAAGTATTGAGAATGTTAACTTTTAAATCCGAATTGAAAACACGACACTGACCACCCCGTAAATGTGCCTTGAGCAAAGCACCAATATTTAATTGGATCGCACTATGATTTTGCGTGCCACCGCTCATCGCATAAACCCGACCCTCGATTAGCTCATGCCTTTCTAACTGCCCTTTCTCCCAAGCAAAATACGCTTCAGGCGTAAAGTACCGCTCGTTATCTCGTGCTGCAATCATCTCCCTACTCCCTTCATACATAATCTCTGGATATCTAACACCTTACCCCGCTAAAATCTCCTTCGCCGCCCGCAAGCCAGACAGATAAGCCCCATGGGCCGTACTGAAATAATCCCTTTCTGACGCCTCACCCGCAAAAAACAACCGCTTCCCCACAGGTTTAGCCAGTTCCTGACGCATCGCAGGCATCGCCCCCACCGGATTAAACGAATAAGAGCCTCGTGCAAACGGGTCCGAAGCCCAGCGCGTGATTTGGAAATCAAGCGGTTCAGGGATATTCTCTCCAAAGATCGTCCGCAAGGTTTGCATCGCGCTCGCCACAATGTCTTGATCCGACCAAGACTCAATCTCACGACCGCGATCGCCCGCATTAAACCCCAACAAAACAGGCAGATTTGCCACCCGCATCAAACTCACCCACTCCGTCCATGCACCATGCTGCTCCGGAATGTATTCCAGCCAATCCACATCCGTCGACCAGAATGCCTGGGGAAAACGCAGGTAGCACTTGTTCAGAACTCCCATGCCTAGCTTGGCGATCGCCCCCCGTTTCGCAGCAGGAAGTTCCGGCACAAAACGCAGACTGCCCGCCTGCAAAACCCCGAGGGGGGCTGTGATTAACACCTGGTCCGCCAGAAACTCCGTTTTGTCAGTCACCACACGCACGGGGGATTGATTCCAATCAATTTGCTGCACCACCTGCTCCAATTCAACCGATAGATCGCGGGCCAAATACTCCGTAATCACCCGAAACCCATCCATAAACAGCGCATCATCTCCTTGAAAGGCTTTACTGTCATCGTACCAATGGGCAGACAATTCATTGGCACTGCCCGCGTACTCCTGCTCAAACTCACCACTCAAAATAAAGTTGAGAAACCGTTGATTTTCTGGAGAAGCATTTGCCTTAAACGTCGCCGTCAAAACTTGCCGAATCGAAGCATCATTCTCCCGCTCCTGAGCTTTTTCCAGTGCCTTAAATACTGTATTTCGCAATGTTTCGAGACGATTCTCTTCGGCTTCAGATAGGGGATTTCCTGATGTGTTGTAGGTCATGCTGCTGTCATAGCTCATTAACCCTTGTTCGGCTTGGATCGCCTGGGCCAATTCCGTTAAGGGATTGCCCTGGACCCCATGGATCCAACTCGCTCCCAAATCCAAAGGCATATCCGGCCATTTTGTGCTAGTCCAAATTCGCCCACCGATGCGATCGCGCCCTTCCAGCACCACCACCTCATGCCCTTGGGCCTGGAGCTCCCTCGCCGCCGCCAGCCCCGCCAACCCCGCACCAATCACTAGGATCCGTTTCTTGCCCAACATAACCGCCCCTTCCCCATCAGGAATGGCCTGGGTCGCTGTACAACTGGTTAACAGTAAACCCAGGAATTTCAAAAGCGCGCGTCTATTCATAACTGTGGTTTATGCCTGTCTAACAAATGGTACTAAATGCATCATGTAATCTCGTTTTCCAATGGGAACACCAGCCATACGCAGAATGTCATAAGCTGTGACCATATGAAAATAGAAATTTGGCATCAGAAAATCGTCCACATAGGCACGACCAGACAGCTCTGCATAGAGATTTTGGCCTAAGTCAATGCGCTGAACCTCTGCTAGCTTTGCATCTTCGGCAGTGATGCCTGAGAGGCGTTCCTTGGTATTCGCAATGTGCTCGTATGCCTGCGTTAGAGATTGGACTTCCGGATCCAGGTTATTCATGGGTTTGTCGTCACACCACAGAGCAAAGTTGCGGGGTTGATTGCAGGTGAACACGATCTGGGTGCCAAAGGGAAGCATGTCCGCCGCAATACGCTTCTGAAGGAACGCCTCGCTCCCCCTGAAATGAGTCTGAGCTGACGTTAAGAGGTGCTCAAGCGTGGTCAAACGGCTTTGGAAGAGGGTTTGGATAGAATCAATAGTTCGACTTGACATTTCGTGACCTCCTAAAACTTAATCCGATCTTTTTGATCTTCATCTAATAAAGCATGACAGTTTACTAATGAAATCAAGTCTACCGAATATCTGCATGAGGCTGTGAAGTCCTTCTCCGCCAATTTTGCCATGCAGGCTCCAGTAACAATCCTCTCCATCTATGGTTGAATAACAGCAGTAGAGCACTTGTTCTTCACTGCGCCAACCCCTATGCCCACGCGACCCGCTGATATCCTTGCCCTGCTCCAAACCAAGCAAGCCGACTTCGCCAACTTTGATCAGACGACCCTAGGACTGCTGCAAAAGTATCGGCAGGGCCTGCGGCAACTGGTTGACCTAGAACAGGCAGGCGACAGCGCGGTTTTGGAACCCCTGGCTTTGGCCCATCGAGGCATTATTCCCTTTGGTCACCACTGGAACAATCGCGAAGAAAGTCATGCCTGGGTGCGACAGCAACTGATGGGGATCGCGACATTCGCTGTGGATGGTTCCCAAATCTATCCCAGCAAAGATATCTCCATCCCTGTGGCTCTTGTCCAGGTGGGTTGGTTTGAAAACTTTCATCGTCCTGAGGGGTCCTATGAAAAAAACATTCGAGTCGATTTGATGACCCCAGCAGACCTTAAGGATTTTAAGGGAGATCTGGCCGATCGCCAGGTCAATATGCGCCGGTTTCAGATGGAGACAGAGCGCCTTGTGGAATACATCGAAGATCATTCTGGCGATCAAGAATGCCTAGTGTTTCTCGATGGCTCGTTAGTGGCCACATTCGCCGATGTTTTTGATCAGGATACGCAACAGTTTTATGTGGATTGTCTGCTGCGATTGCTTCAGGCGAGTGAAGATTGCCGCGTCCCGCTAGTGGCCTATATCGACACTTCCTACGCCCAGGATTTGGTAACCGTTTTACGGCGGGGATTTGGGTTGCCTGAGGTGAATTCGATTCATGATGCTCAGGTTGTGCGATCGGAGATGGATTGGGGCGATCGCACCCCCCTCTTCCGCTGCCAGCGCGATGTGCTCACAAAGTTTTACGGTCCCCACAAACAGCGCATCGCCTACACCTATCTCAAAACCAACGATGGCTATCCCGCGCGACTAGAACTTCCCCTGTGGATTTATGAGGACGGACGTCTAGAGCAGGTGCTCAACTGGGTGCGTGGGGAGGTGGTGATTGGTGGGGGGTATCCCTATGGAATCGAGACGGCAGATCAAGTGGCTGTATTAAAAATGGAAGATCGGAATGCTTTTTATCGGCTATTACAGGATTGGTCGGAGCAGCAAGGATTAAAGCTCAGGCTCTCGCGCAAGATGGTGAGTAAAGTGCGGCGACGTTAGGGAGGAGAGCACAGGCTAATTGACTGGAACAAATTAGATAGTTGCGGAAGCATAAAAGCTTGAGCCTGGTCTACAAGACGGGTATTAGACGCTCATGTTTTATCTCTGCCTCTACTTCATCCCAAAACGGACTATGGCTGAGAATAATTGCAGAGCGGCTCAATATACCCAACTCTCGATATCGCTGTAAGTAATCATCTATCTCTATTTTATTATCTAAATAGAAGCCCAGCGCATCAAATACCTGAGCCGCCGAGACCTGATTGTATAGCATAGCCGGGATGTCTTCTGGTCGAACGTTATCCTGCCAGAGCGCAACTATGTCACGGATCGGAACCTTCGTGCCCATAATAATGGGTTCACCCTCTAGGACTGGCAGATTGGTTTGACTAAGTTCTGAGGACACACGAGTTACATATCGAGTCGTCGAGGGCGTTTTAACCATAATCGAATAAGACATGAAAGATGGAGTCACTACGATTCTAGCTTTTCAGAGAAAGCTCCTCGGGGAAAAAGTCTTCCACGCGTCGTATTTTTCTCATTGGCTTTATCGCGTTTGAAAGATATTCTGCACCATGGTCTTGCCCACCGAAGCTGCGGCCTTGTCGAGCTCAATCACTTCCCCCTCGCTCAACCGCCAACCCAAGGCACCGACGTTTTGCTGCGCCTGGTTGAGAGTCTTGGCCCCTGGAATGGGAATCGTCCCCTTGCAAATACACCAATTTAAGGCCGTTTGCGCCATGGTTTTGTCGTGGGCTTCGGCGATCACTTGGATTGTGGCGAGTAGCGATCGCGCCCCCGGCAGCAGTTGCTTAAACAAGCGCTTACGCAGTAGCCCTGTCGGTTTGGGGCCATCCGCAGAATATCGGCCTGTCAAGAGTCCCAAGCACAGCGGACTATAGGCAATCAGTTGAATTCCCAACTCATCACAGAGATCTTTGACCCCCAACTCCGTCACCGGATAGGTCGAAAGCAGCGAGTACTGAACCTGAAGCGTCCGAATCGGGATATTTCGTTCTTTGAACCGAGGATAAATTTGTTTGAGGCGTTTAGTCCCGAAGTTAGACAATCCCACCCCCTGCACCATCCCTTGCTCATAAAGCTCCGCTAGACCATCCAGCAATGCTCCCTCCTGCCAAGGGGCATAATTGGCCGTCGACCAATGCAACTGCACCAAGTCCACCCGACCCAGCCGCGCCGCCGAAGCCCGAAAGGCAGATTGAATCGAGCCCTTCGACAGTCGCCAGGGATAGGGGGCAAGCTTCGTGGCCAGACAAATCTGGTTTTGATAGGGTCCTTGGTAAGCCTGGGAAAACTCGCCCAGGAGCGCTTCGCTGCGGCCCTTGAGCTGACCCGTGCCGTAGGAGTCGCCGGTATCAAACAGCGTAACGCCCTGGGCAACGCAGTAGTCAAAGACCCGCTTGAGCTCCGGGTCCATGGTCTCGTCATAGCCCCACAGCAGGCGATTGCCCCAGGCCCAGGTGCCGCAGCCCAGGGTGGGTAAAGAAAGATGATGTTGCCCGGTCATGCTGTCATCGCGATCGCGTTACCAGGCATACTGTAGCGTGAGAAGTGGGTTTCGGGGTTGGGAATCATGGCGGGAGCCTTAAGTTTGTCCGGTCTTTACATTTACCCAGTGAAATCGGCGGCGGGGATAGCGCTGCAAACGGCTGAGGTGGTGCAACGGGGATTGGGGGGCGATCGCCGCTACATGGTTACCGATCTCCAGGGCAAGTTTATGACCCAGCGCCAATATCCTCGGATGGCATTGATTCGGGTCGCCTTAGCCGCCAACCTCTGTCTGGATGCCCCTGGTATGCCGAGGCTTGTGTTATCAACCGATGCTCTGCCTTTGCCGGAACTGGAGGTTGAGGTTTGGGGCGATCGCACCTCTGCCCTCTCCGGTGGCGCAGAAGCCCAGGCTTGGCTGAGCGAGTTTCTTCAGGTGCCTTGCCAACTGGTCTACATGCCTGATACGGCCCAACGCCCCACAGCCCATGGCAAGTTAGGCGCGGATCAGCTGGTGAGTTTTGCCGATGCCTATCCTTTTTTGTTGATTTCGGAAGCCTCGTTGGCGGATTTGAATGGACGACTGGAGCAGGCGGTGCCGATGGATCGGTTTCGACCGAATTTAGTAGTGCGGGGGTGTGAAGCGTTTGCGGAGGATGGTTGGCAGCGACTGCGGATTGGAACGGTGGAGTTTGAGGGGGTGAAGGGATGCGATCGCTGTTCCGTTCCTGGGGTTGATCAAGCAACAGGAATGCAGTCTAAAGAACCGTTGTTGACGTTGGCTCAGTATCGACGGTGGCAGGGAAAGATTTGGTTTGGGCAGAATTTGGTGCAGCGCAATCTGGGGCAACTCCAGGTGGGGGATAGCATCGAGATTCTGGGATACAAGTAGGCTGGGGATTGAGCCACTTGAGGATTGAGCCATTTGAGTCACTCCCCTGTGTCGATCTTCCCGCCCACAAACGGCGTCCCCCAAAATGTCCAGTTTTCTTTGTTGAAGGGCGATCGCCACTTGCGAATCAACGCCGCCTCCAACCGCTGCCGCGCCCGCGTCGCCTGCGGCGCATGGGGCCAAAAGGCAATGCCCAGCTGCGTTGTCAGCCCATGGACATAGTGAATCTGGCGATAATTGGCCAAATAGCGCTTGCAGTCATGGACACCCTTCCAGCGCTGGTTGGACTTCACCGTTTCACCCACGTAGAGGAGGAGCGATCGCTCATAGTCGATGACAAAATACAGCGCTGCCACCCCGGCCTCATGAATCGGCGATTGCCAAAAGTTAATATTTTGTTGCGGTAACCCATAGGGGTCGAGCCGTTCCCCCTCCGTCACCGCATCCGCAAACAGCGAGCCCTGCTCCGCCTGGGGCAAAAACCTCACCTGGCGCTGATAATCTCCAATGCGCTCCTGCCAAAGTTCTAGCGCCGTCTGGCTCATGTTCGGCGAGAGCCCTTCCAGGGTTCGGCCCTGAACTTGCCACTGCTCTGTCGCAGAAAAAAGAGAAAGCTGACTAACAACCATGAAGATCTTCCGGAAATTTGCTTTTCCTAGTGGCAAATCCAATATACCGTGAAGCCATAATGTTTTTGGCGATACAGCCAGATTGACTGTGTTTGTCTTCTCTTTTCCCGCTAAATTGTTGAAATCCTGGGCGATCGCCGGACGCCAAATTAGCCTCAGTGCGTTATTTGGCCTGAGTCTCAGCGGCTGTCAAACGCTGCCAAGCGCCTTCGTCGCCAGGGATGGCCTCGCCTGGGCTGGAGTCCGTGATTTTGCCCCTATGCAACTGGAATATCAGGTTCATCAGCTACCCACGAGTACGGTTTATACCCTGCGGATTCCCCTGGGATCGCGGTTTGAGCTGCGGGTTGAGGCGGACCCCGGCTTGGCTGCGGTGGAAGTGTTAGCACAGCGGGGGGGAGGGGCGATCGCAGGCATCAACGCCGGTTTCTTTGACCCCGCCAATGGCCAAACCACTGCCTACATCATTCAGGAGGGTATCCTCACGGGCGATCCCCAGCAAAATCAGCAGCTCATGACCAATGCTGGGATTCAGACTTATCTCCCCCAGGTCCTCAATCGCAGCGAATTCCGGCGCTATCGCTGTGGTGAAACCACTCGCTATGCCATTACGTCCCATGACACAGAGGTTCCGTCCGACTGCCTGCTCACCGATGCCGTGGGGGCCGGTCCCCAGCTTTTGCCCCGGTTGAATGCTGAGGAAGAGGCTTTTTGGCATGAAGTAGAGGGCAAAATCAAGCGGGATCCCATTGGACTGTATCGACCCAATGCCCGTAGTGCGATCGCCCTCACGGCCAACGGCGATGTCATCCTAGCCATGGCGGCCCAAATTCCCGGCTCCGGCTCGGGTTTAACGCTGCCCGAGTTGGCGGATTTTTTGCAGACCCAGGGAGCCATCAGCGCGCTCAATCTGGATGGGGGCAGTTCTAGCGCACTCTACTATTCCCCCACAACTCACTACGGCAAATTCGATACCGAAGGACAAGCGGTGCGTCGGGCAGTCAAGTCTGCCCTGATTGTTCGACCCCCTCAAGATCCTCCTCAAGATCCTGCGCCATGATTCCCAACACCATTCCCCTCCGCCTGTGTTTGATTGTGCCCTTCGTGATTCAGACCATTGGCACTGTGGGATTGGTGGGGTATCTGTCGTTTCGCAATGGTGAATCGGCGGTTCAGCAGATGGCCAGCGAACTGCGTCAGGCGACGACGCAACGGGTTGAGCAACATTTGGAGGGCTTTTTGCAAGCCTCGGTCTCGACGGTGGAAACCAATGCGATCGCCGCCACCCTCGGTCAATTGCAGATGGAAGACTGGGACCGCAGTCGACGCTATTTCCTCAAACAGCTTCAGGTCTTGCCGAATATTGATGGTCTTTACATTGGCAACGAACAGGGACAATTTCTCTGTGCCTGTGGCAGTGAAGAATTCGGCGTCGTCGAAAAAACCGTGGTGGAATCGCCCCAGCGGGAGCTTTATCGGCTAAACCCTGAGGGCGATCGCCAAGCCCTGCTCAAACTCGATACCTATGATCCCCGTCTGCGCCCTTGGTATCTCAGTACGCAACGCTATCAGGCAACGAACTGGAGCGATATTTATGCCTTCACCGATGGCTCCCTAGGGATTACCGCTGCCGCCCCGATTTATGATCCGACCCACCAAACCTTTTTGGGGGTGGCCGGGGCCGATGTCCGACTCCAACAAATCGGTGAATTTCTCCAGGCCCTGCCGCTCAGCGCCCAAAGCGAAATTTTTATTGTGGAGCGATCGGGGCTGTTGGTGGCTTCATCGGAGGAGCGGGGTCTGGAGCCTGCGGTTGCTTCCCCTGAAAACCCTGAAAGTCAGCGGATTGAGGCGATCGCCAGCCACGATCCTCGGGTCCAAGCCACTGCCCGGTATGTCCAAGACCATCTGCAAGGCTTTGGGGCGATTCGACAGCCCCAGTCGTTTGACTTTAATTGGGAGGGAGATATCCGTCATCCAGAGGCAACCGATCACCAGGGCGATCGCCAGTTTGTCCAAATTTTGCCCTATCAGCATCAGCGGGGTCTTGACTGGTTGATTGTAGTGGTGGTCCCCGAACAGGATTTCATGGGACAAATTCAGGCCAATACGCGCACCACGCTCCAGCTCTGCGGTGCTGCCTTGGGGGTTTCGATTTTGTCCGGAATGATATTGGCTCGGTTGTTAAGTGCACCGATTCAGCGGTTCAGTCGCGCTGCCTACGCCATCAGTGCGGGGAACCTCGCGCCGGTCGAACAACGCAGCCGTATTCGAGAGGTGGAAATTTTGACCCGATCCTTTAACCGGATGACGCGCAATCTCCAAGCCTCCTTTCAGGCCCTAGAAGAAGCCAATAGCCATCTTGAAGAGCGGGTGGTTCAACGGACGGCTGAGTTGCAAAGCGAAAAGGAAAAGTCGGAGCAACTGTTGCTCAATATCTTGCCGCGCAAAATCGCGGAACAGCTCAAAAATAGTCAGGAGCCCATTGCCAAAAGCTTTGAAGAAGTCAGCATTCTCTTTGCCGATATTGTTGGCTTTACACCCCTTGCTTCGGAATATTCCGCTACCAAAATTGTTCAGTTGCTTAATGAACTGTTCTGTCGATTTGATGCCCTAGCTGAACGGCATGGCTTGGAAAAAATCAAGACCATTGGGGATGCCTATATGGTCGCTGCCGGGTTACCCGAGGAGCGGGTGGACCATGCAGAGGCGATCGCCACCATGGCCCTCGATATGCGGACAGCGGTCCAGGATTTTTCCCGGCAGGTGGGGTTAGACCTCGCGCTACGCATTGGCATCAATTCCGGGATGGTGGTCGGTGGCGTGATTGGCAAGAAAAAGTTTATTTATGACCTCTGGGGCGATACTGTGAATATCGCTTCCCGCATGGAATCCAGCGGTGAGGCCCACTGCATTCAGCTCAGCGAAGCCACCTACGCCCGTCTGCGGCCCGATACGTTTCGCTGTGAGGCTCGGGGGGAGATCACGGTTAAAGGAAAAGGACGGATGAATACCTATTGGCTCTTGGATCAGCCCTCGGTACCGGAGGCTCTTTTAGCGAGGGTTTAGGGCTCGGGGATTAGGGTTCGGGGATTAGGGCTTGGGGATTAGGAATTAGAGGTTATTCGGCGATGGGGGCAGGGCGCGATCGCAGGATTTGTTGCTCTACCCCCACAATTTCATCAATTCGCGTTTGCAACTCCTGAATTTTTTGCTTGTAGGGATATTTGCGAGCCAAGGCCGCTCGGGCCAAGTCTTCCCGATTTTGTTGGAGGGCGGCTCGGGCGGTGCGATCCCAGGCTTCGGCTTCGTGGCGGGCCTGGTCAAGTTCCGCCTGTTGTTCTTGGTGGGCGGTTTGAATTTGGGCGATCGCCGCCTGCCAATAGTGACTCGCCAGGGTCGGATCCGCAGCGCTCTTGGCCTGCTCCATCAGTTTAGAGACGCCGTAGACCCCGGCAGCGGCGATCGCCGGAGCCGCAAACACGCCCCCCAGCAACATTCCCCCCAAAACACCCCCTGCTGCCGCCGCTGCCACCACCGTATCCACCTGTTCGCTGCGATGTTTCCCGGTTTTGCACCAGTAGGCAAAATGCTCACAGTTATTAAAGACAATGTGATAATCCCGTTCCCCTACCCGGCTCATGGCACGCTGGACCACCACTTCCGGTGGATCAGACAAGGGGTAGGGTTTGACCCAAATCTCTTGACCCAGGGCAAAAAAGGGACGTGAACTGCGGGTAATCGCTTCCCCCTCGCGATAGTGAATTACCGTGCCATCACCACAGTCGATGCCGTGGTGGGTATAGGCTCCCCGCGACACATAAAGATGATCGCCTTTGGCCATGGCTGAAGGTCCTTAAGGAATGACAAAAATGGTTCACCCGGCTGGGCTTGACTGACCCTAGATGGTTGTAGCTTAGCTTGCGAGAGACTGCTCTTCCGGGGCGTTAGCCGTACGGTTGAAGTGTAAATCTCCGTCATTGCGGCCTAAAAACTGATCCACACAGCGTTGATAGGCGATCGGATCTTCCAGCATCGGGAAATGGGCTGTGCCTGCTAACACTTCGTATTGGATCCGTTGGGGATTGACTTGGGCCGCATTGGCTCCCAGTTCAGGGGGAATGATAATGTCATGCTCGCCGGACAGCAGCAATGTCGGCACATCGATCGCCCGAAACCGACTGGGCATTTCTTCAGCAGCCTGCTGGCTCACCACAGAGTAAAGCGTTCCCAGGGCAGCGGCCTGATCGGCCATTAGATAATCTTCCAAAAAGGCTTGACTTTCTCCATCGGGCAAAGCCTGGTGCAGAAACCGCGCCATAAACATGCGATTGGCAAAGGGGATTTTGCTCAGCCAAGCGGGGCGCAGCTTGACGACATACCCACCAAACCGATGAAACGCTGCAAACGCCAGTTTTTCGTACTTAAAAATTCCACCACAGGTCAAAATCGCCTGCTCCACCCGTGCAGAATGCTGGGCTAAGAACACCGTGGCGATCGAGGTTCCCATAGAATGGGCATGAAGCCACACCCGATCTAGGTGCAACACCTCAAACAGAGCTAATAGATCTGCCGCATAGCTATCCACGCTGTAGTCTTTGGGATAGTTGGCAAAGGGAAAATCGGGCGTGGCGGCGGGCTTGCTATGGGAGCGACCAAAGCCCCGCAGGTCGTAGAGCAGGCAATCAAAGCGATCGCTCATCCGTCTAGCGGTGGCCTCCCAGTATCGAGCCGATCCCCCCCAACCATGGACAAAGACCATCACCGGCTTGCCGGTCGGTGTTTCTCCCCGGCTGGTGATCCACTCATAATAGTGGGCAACATTGCGAACTGCGACGAAGGGCATGTCTAGATCCTCTTAACCTAAGCCGACTCTGGCTTAGGCATGGATGAAGGATGCACAATCAACTCTGCCGTCGATCGCTTCTCGACCATCTCCCTGGTAATCATGCAGTGATTGACATCCTTTCGAGAGGGGAGCTCGTACATGACATCGAGCATGATCTCTTCGACAATACCCCGGAGTGCACGGGCACCGGTTTTGCGACGATAGGCTTCGCGGGCGATCGCCCGCAGGGCATCCGCCCGAAATTCCAAATGTACATTGTCCATGCGCATCAGCTCACAATATTGCTTCACCAACGCGTCCTTGGGCTCAGTCAAAATCGCCGTGAGGGCGTCCTCGTCTAGCGGCGCAAGGGCTGCCGTCACCGGCAAGCGGCCAATGAATTCCGGAATCATGCCAAATTTGACAATATCCTCCGGCTCCAAATACCGGAGCAAGTCTGCCGAACGTCGATCACGGGTCTGACCATCCCCTTGAATAAAGCCGATCGACTTCTTACCCATGCGTTGCTCGATCACCTTATCGAGGCCAACAAAGGCCCCACCGCAGACAAAGAGAATGTTGCTGGTATCAATTTGGATGCAGTCTTGGTAGGGGTGCTTCCGGCCCCCCTGAGGCGGCACATTGGCAATGGTTCCCTCCAGCATCTTCAATAGAGCTTGCTGCACGCCTTCGCCAGAGACATCGCGCGTAATCGATGGATTCTCACTCTTCCGAGCAATCTTGTCGATTTCGTCAATGTAAATAATGCCGCGCTGGGCTTCTTCCACATCCAGATCAGCAACCTGTAGAAGCCGTAGCAAAATGTTTTCGACATCTTCCCCTACGTACCCCGCTTCCGTCAGGGTCGTGGCATCAGCCACCGCAAAAGGCACATCAAGCAATCGGGCCAAGGTTTGAGCTAACAGCGTCTTGCCGCTGCCGGTCGGCCCAATCAAGAGAATGTTTGACTTTTGGAGTTGAATCGGATCACTGTCAGTATTGGTACCCGCAGCGACCCCTTGATGGAAGCTCAGCCGCTTGTAGTGGTTATAAACCGCAACGGACAGAACTTTTTTGGCTTCATGTTGGCCAATGACATGCTGGTCGAGGTACTTCTTAATCTCCCGAGGTTTCGGGACTTGACTCATGGAGAGAGGGGTCGATCGCGTCTTCCGCTTTTCAGGCGGAGTTTCTCGACGGGGCGTTGGCGCAGGCTGCGAGGGCATCGTCCCCGAGTCAAACAGCTCTTCGTCGAGAATTTCATTGCAAAGGTCAACACACTCATCGCAAATATAGACTCCCGGCCCTGCGATTAGCTTCCGAACTTGCTCCTGCGACTTACCGCAGAACGAACATTTGAGGTGGGAGTCATACTTGGACATGAGACCTTTTACTCCACGGGTGCGACGGCAACAACAGGCTTCGACAAGACACGGTCAATTAAGCCATATTCGCGAGACTCATCAGCGGACATGAAGAAGTCCCTCTCCGTATCTTCTTCAATCCGACTGAGGGGCTGTCCGGTATGGCACGCCAGTAACTCATTCAACACACGCTTATGATAAAGAATTTCGCGGGCCTGAATCTCAATATCAACCGCTTGTCCCTGAGCACCGCCTAGGGGTTGGTGAATCATAATGCGGGAGTTCGGCAACGACAAACGTTTGCCCTTTGCCCCACCCGACAGTAAAAAGGCTCCCATACTAGCTGCCAATCCAAAGCAAATGGTTACCACATCAGGAGCCACCTGCTGCATGGTGTCATAAATCGCCATCCCCGCCGTCACGGAACCGCCGGGACTGTTGATGTAGAGCTGAATATCCTTTTCGGAATCCTCCGCTTCGAGGAAGAGCAACTGAGCCACAATCGAGTCAGCCACGTTGTCGTCTACGGGCGTCCCCAGAAATACGATGCGCTCCCGCAGCAGACGCGAATAAATATCAAAGGCTCGCTCGCCCCGACCGGATTGCTCAACCACCATTGGAACAATTGCCAAGGGCTGAACGAGTCGAGCGGGAGGCTGGACACTAGAAAACATGGAATAGGTCTGCAAGCCTCGCTGGTTCTCAGAAGAGAGACTCAAACTTGAAGCCTGGGAATAGAGGGGATCGGGAAACTGAGAAGACAGCATAGAGACGTGAAAAATGGACCGTTATAGCACCCAGCAAACTGGAACCAGGGTTGGGCAATGCCAGCCCTGGACTTCATTATGCCTTAACTCACTCAGCACCGGTTGAACCGGGCGAATCTCTTATAACACCTCCCTGAGTCAAATGCCCAGCGGTTAAACGACAACCTTGAGAGCACGCTAGGGTGCTAGGTCTCGTCATCCGCCACTTCTACGTCGACAGCCACCGCTTCTTCGTCATCCTCCTCGTCCTCGTCGTCCTCAGCGGCTGGAGGGGTAAGGGTACCTTCCGGAACCAGTTCGACGGTTGAATGCTCTTCTAGCCAAGCCATAATCTTGTCTTTGAGCAGATCTTCTTCAACGACGGCACGGAGACGAGACATATCCAGCTTGCCAGTGTCTTCCTGGGTGTTCTCCAAAACCTCGGCGACTTTGGCGTCGATTTCTTCAGCGTCGACTTGAATCGATTCTTGCTTGGCGATTTCTCCGAGGGAGAGGGTTCGCTTGAGGCGATCGATCGCATCCGGACGAGCCTGTTCACGGAACTTTTCAACTAACTCCGCATTGAGCATCCGATTCACATCGATGCCCTGCTCACTCAAACTCATCATCGTTTGCCGCAGAATAAAATCGCTCTCCCGAGCAATCAACGTTTCAGGCAGCTCGACCTCAATCTGTTCCGTCAAAGCGGTGTAGAACGCTTCTTCCTTATTGCGCTTGGTCCGTTGATCTGCCTCATTTTGATAACGCTGTTCGAGGCTTTCCTGCAGCTCAGCTAAGGTCTCAAAATCACTCACCTCTTGGGCAAAGTCATCATTGAGCTCCGGCAGCTCCCGCATTTTGAGCTCCTTGAGCGTGACATCAAAGGTGGCGGCCCTGCCTGCGACTTCGGCTTGGGGATAGTCTGCTGGGAAGGTTGCTTGAATTTGCTTGTTCTCGCCCGGCTCCATACCCACGATGCCGTCGATAAACCCTGGAATAAACCGGCCCTCTGACAGCTCTACCTGGAAGTCTTCCCCCTTGCCGCCTGGAATCTCCTCAGGCTCTGCATCCTCAGGCGCATCTTCTGGGAGATCTAAGTGACCCACAAAGTCGATAATGGCAACATCGTCCAGTTGGGCCGCTCGCTCTTCAACGGGCACTAGCGTGGCCATCTGTTTGCGGTAATCTTCGAGGACTTTGTCTGCCTTGCCGGCTTCGGGCTGAATCTCTTCTGCTTGAATGGAGAGGCCCTTGTAGGTCTTTAGGGTGGGGGTGGGGGCTACATCGACTGAGGCGGAGAACGTCATGCTCTCACCGGGCTTAAAGGCTTCAATTAGCTCCTCAAAGGAAGAGCGCAGTTTGTAGTTGCCCAGGGCTTGAATTTCCTCTTGTTCGATCGCCTGATCAACCCCCTTCTGCACCAACTCTTCGATGGCGGAGGCTTTGACGCGAGCACTTCCCAGTCGCTGCACTAAGATATGGCGAGGGACTTTGCCTTTACGAAACCCAGGAAGGCTGACCTGACGAGCGAGTTTGGTCAGCGTCTGTTCGTATACTTGCTTGGAGAGGTCGCCAGGAACTTCTATCTCAAGTCCAAGCTGGCTATCTGGCAGTTTTTCCTGGGTGACTTTCATTCAATCTAGACTCTAGCAATGGGCAACGATTTAATCCAACCATATATATTAGCCGAAGGCGTGAGAACTGTACGCCGAGAACTGATATAAATGGTTGCAAGTCCTGCAAGCACCGTGCCTGAATACGGTAGCATTTACAGGAAGTCAAAGTCGCCTCAGTTGTTTCTCTGAAATTTCAGCATTTTGAGATAAAGATTTGTAACGCAGTTGTCAGTCTTGCCATGGTTTGAAAGCCGTTGTTTGGAAGCCGTTGTTTGAAAAAGTGTTTGAAAAGGTGAGGAGGCTATTCACTTGTCGCAGTCCTATCGAGTCGCAGTTCTAGGCGCAACGGGTGCCGTCGGCACTGAATTGTTGGAACTACTGGAAAGTCGTCAATTTCCCCTGTCGCATTTGAAGCTGTTGGCTTCGCCTCGGTCCGCCGGGAGTGAGCTGCGTTTTGCTGGGGAGAGGCTAAAAATTGAAGCCGTGACAGAGATGTCGTTCAAAGATATTGATCTCGTTCTGGCTTCTGCGGGGGGGAGTACTTCAAAGCAGTGGGCTCCCGTCGCGGTCAAGGCCGGTGCGGTCATGATTGATAACTCCAGCGCGTTTCGGATGCAGCCAGAGGTGCCATTAGTGGTTCCGGAAGTGAATCCTGAGGCGGCCAAGGGACATGCTGGCATTATTGCCAATCCTAACTGCACGACGATTTTGATGGCTGTAGCGCTCTGGCCCCTGCACCAACAGATTCCCATTCGGCGACTGATTGTCTCAACCTATCAGTCTGCGAGTGGTGCGGGGGCAAGGGCCATGGAAGAGCTAAAAACCCAGAGTCAGGCGGTGTTAAACGGCGAAACGCCGCAACCGGAGATTCTGCCCTATCCCCTGGCCTTCAATTTGTTTCCCCATAATTCGCCCTTGAACGAGGCCGGATATTGCGAGGAAGAGATGAAGATGGTTAACGAGACCCGCAAGATCTTTGGCAATTCCACGATGCAGATTTCGGCGACCTGTGTACGGGTTCCCGTACTCCGTGCCCATTCTGAAGCCATCAACATTGAGTTTGAGCAGCCTTTCTCAGTGGCTAAAGCCCGTGAACTGATCAACCAAGCACCCGGTGTCAAGCTGGTGGAAGACTGGCAGGCCAACTATTTTCCGATGCCCATGGAGGCCAGTGGCCAAGATGATGTGCTGGTGGGGCGAATTCGTCAGGATCTGTCCTGCGATCGCGGTCTAGAGCTATGGATTTGTGGGGACCAGATCCGTAAAGGGGCGGCGCTCAATGCCATCCAGATTGCGGAACTTTTGGCCCAGCGACAATGGTTGACAGTCCCTGCGGCGATCGCCTAGCCCAGTCCCCGCTCTCCATCCGTTTGCAGCCTTTCAGGTCTTTTCAGGGCTTTTCAGGTATTGTATAGACGTTTTAGTGAGGCAGTGAGTGAGTAACTTCGGACGTGTTCTCACAGCAATGGTCACTCCCTTCAATGGGGAGGGAGCCGTCAATTACGCAGTGGCTGAGGCGCTGGCCGATTATTTGGCTAACCATGGCACTGATACGCTTGTGATTTGTGGGACGACGGGGGAGTCGCCCACCCTCTCCTGGGATGAGGAATATGAACTCTTCAAGGTGGTGAAAGCGACCGTGGCGGGGAAGGCTAAGGTGATGGCGGGCACTGGCTCCAACTCCACCCGTGAGGCGATCGCCGCCACCCGCAAGGCCCAGGATCTGGGGCTTGACGGTACGTTGCAAGTGGTGCCGTACTACAACAAGCCGCCCCAGGAAGGGCTATATCGCCATTTTCGGGCGATCGCCGAGGCCTGTCCTGACATCCCCATGATGATCTACAACATCCCTGGACGAACCGGCCAAAATCTCCACCCTGAAACCACTGTGCGTCTGGCAGAAGTCCCGAGCATTGTTGCGATCAAGGAAGCGAGTGGTAGTCTAGAGCAAGCGACGCAAATCAGAAGACTGGCACCTTCTGAGTTTGCGATCTATGCTGGAGATGACGCGTTGACATTACCGATGCTCTCCGTGGGCAGTCAAGGTATCGTTAGTGTTGCCAGCCATTTGGTGGGTAACCTAATCCAAGAGATGGTTCAGGCCTTTGAAACGGGTCACAATGCGACAGCGATCGCCATCCATCTCAAACTCCAACCTCTCTACAAGTCTCTATTCCTTATGACCAACCCGATTCCAATCAAAACTGCGCTTCGATTGCAGGGCTGGGATGTGGGAACGGTTCGCCCGCCGCTATGGGACGACTCCGAAGACTTAGCGCAAACCTTAAGGGCGGTTTTGGAGCAATTAGGCATTGCCAGTAGGGTGTAAATGCATCAGGTTTTTCATCCAAGTTTTTTTCAGCCGATTGGTTTGGGCAAATCTGCTTTCTCATGGCCCAAGCCTTACCTGTATGGGGTGTCAGAGTCCGTCCAGCAGGGAATCAACTGCGGGGAAATTGCAGAAACTGCGAAGAATTGAACGTTTATCACGATGCCATCGCCCAGTTCAGTCTTAGTCCCGCTTTAGCCCCACCTTCTAGCTTCTCGACCAGCGCAAACAACGCTCTAGAAAGATCCAGACCCTAGTCAAACTTTATAAAAACAACCCTAGATTGATACCCATGACTTAAATCTAAATTGAACGATTTCCCTTAAAAATATCGAGCGTGTCGGAGTCCCAGAAGGGCCTCCACAAGCGACCTTGCCCCAGGTTTGGATGAGCGATCGCTCATCCCCACGGCGTCGCTTCCTCTTCATCCACGCCTACACAAGTTTCGTTTCCCATTGTTTGAGTTGAAAAAGCTAAGGAGATTTATGGTTAAAAACGGTTCAACCCCCGCACTCAAAGTCATTCCGCTAGGTGGACTGCATGAGATTGGCAAAAACACCTGTGTTTTTGAGTACGGCGATGAAATCGTGCTGCTAGATGCTGGATTGGCCTTCCCAACCGACGGGATGCATGGCGTCAATCTGGTTTTGCCCGACATGACCTATTTGCGGGAGAATCAGCACCGCATTAAGGGCATGATTGTGACCCATGGTCATGAAGACCATATTGGTGGGATCCCGTTCCACCTGAAGCAAATCGATATTCCGATTATTTACGGCCCTCGGTTGGCCATGGCTCTCCTGGCAGGCAAGCTGGAAGAGGCGGGCGTGGCCGATCGCACAGAACTGCGGACGGTGGGTCCCCGCGACACCATTCGTCTCGGCAAAAACTTCCTCGTGGAATTCATCCGCAATACCCATTCCATGGCGGACAGCTTCACAGTTGCCATCCGTACGCCAGTTGGGGTTGCCATCCATACGGGGGATTTCAAGATTGACCATACGCCGGTCGATGGCGAACATTTTGACCTGCAAAAGCTGGCAGAATACGGTGAGCAAGGCGTTCTTTGTCTCATCAGTGATTCAACCAATTCTGAGGTCCCTGGTTTTACGCCCTCCGAGCGGGCCGTATTTCCCAATCTGGATCGGGAGTTTTTCCGGGCAGAGGGTCGCATTCTCGTCACGACGTTTGCCTCCTCGGTTCATCGGGTCAATATGATTCTGGAGCTCGCCGCCAAACACAAGCGCAAAGTGGCAGTTTTAGGACGCTCGATGCTCAATGTCATTGAGAAAGCCCGGAACCTGGGTTATGTCCGCTGCAAGGATGACCTGTTTGTGCCGCTTAAAACTATTCGCAATATGGAGGACAAGGATGTCCTGATCCTCACGACGGGATCCCAGGGCGAGCCCTTAGCGGCCATGACCCGGATTGCCCGAGGCGAGCATCAGCAGATTCAAGTTCGGCAAGGGGATACGGTTATCTTTTCGGCCAACCCGATTCCTGGCAATACGATCTCTGTGGTCAATACCATCGATAGCCTGATGCAAAAGGGCGCGAAGGTCATCTATGGCAAAGACAAGGGGATTCACGTTTCAGGCCATGGCTGTCAAGAAGATCAAAAGCTCATGATCGCCCTGACCCGACCGAAGTTCTTCCTGCCCGTGCATGGTGAGCATCGGATGCTGGTGAAGCACTCGGAAACCGCTCAGAGTATGGGCATTCCTGCGGAAAACATGGTCGTGATTGACAACGGCGATGTGGTTGAGCTCACCCCCAACTCGATTGGTGTGATTGGCCAGGTGCCTTCGGGGATTGAGCTGGTTGACGGTTCTCGCCAGGGTATGGTGGACGATCGCGCGCTCAAAGAGCGTCAGCAGTTGGCAGAAGACGGGATTGTGACGGCTGCGGCCCTGATCAATCTCCAAGGCCAATTGGTTAGCGAACCCGAAGTCCAGCTACGGGGGGTGGTGACCAGTGCCGATCGCCAACGGGTCAAAGGCTGGGTCACCCGCGAGATCGAAATGGCCTTGCGGGATCATTGGTCCACGTTTAAGCAAGATCTGGAGAATGGTGCGGTTGAAGTGGACTGGGTGGGATTCCAATCCCAGGTAGAGCTCGGGATGCAGCGCCGACTGCGGCGAGAACTGCAAAGTAATCCCATGACGATCTTTGTCGTGCAGCCCACGGAGGCAGCGGGAATGCAGAGCACCCTTGTGCGATCGAGCGATAGCCGGATTGGCAAGCCCATAGAAAAGTCTGCGAACAAGTCTGTTGAACAATCGATAGACCGAACTCCTATCCCAGCACCGAAAAAGACGGGACTACGGCGACGGCGGTCTTCTGCGACCAAGGTTGCTGCATCCTAGTTGTATCTCGCTAGACATAATTGAGAAACCCAGTCAACCAAGATTCCGGTCTAGTGTTGGTTGGGTTTTTTGATTACAAAATCACTTGCCAGAACAAAGCGGTGAGTCCCAAAATCGTCGCCTGCTGGGGGAGGAGCGATCGCCAGCTCCGTCGTCCCAAGCGTTGTGTGAGCACGAGGCTCACTAGGGCTCCCAGGCAAAGAGTGCAACCTTGTAAAAATGTAACCACCGCTGGATGGGCAACCCAGCGCCAGGTTGTCACCGACGCCCCCAGGGAAGAGATGGATTGTAATGTGACCCCAGCAACCCCAATCACTTGCCCGCCTTCGGTCAGACCTAGGTCCAGATAATGGGCCAAGCTCGCTAGTAAGACCAAGGGTAAGTAGCCATAGGCCAGAGTGAGAAAGGGAATTTTGCAGACTTGGCGCTGGAGGATGGTTTGAACCAGCAGGGCGATCGCCCCCGGTACCGTCAAGGCGATAATCGATAGAGCTGCATGGAGTCCAAAATGATCCAACAGGCTGGGCTCCAACCCCGCCAATCCCATCAGCTCGGGCAAGCGATGGAGCAGTACGGCCCCCGCCAGCAAAAATAACAGAGCGATTTCAGAGAATGAAGGCTGATGCGTAGTCCAGAGCTCAATACCGGGAGGCCGAAGATTCAGTTCGACCGAACGATGGGGACAGGCCTTAAGACAGGTCATGCAGAGAACGCAGTTGCGGTTGTCCGTGAGCTGGGCGGGATGGGAATAGACGGGGCAGCCGCCGGTCGCTTGGCCTTCTCCCTCCGCTGGCCCGCCCTTATAACAATGGTAGGTTTCGCAAGTGGCGGAGCAAATCCCCTGCTGGGCGCGCAGTTCAACCATGGAGAGCTTGGCAAATAGACCATTCATGCCACCAATGGGACAAAGATAGCGACACCAAAAGCGCCGCTCAAACAGCAAAGAACAAATGATCGCGCCTGCCGTAATCAAAATCAGCAGCCAAGCGGACAGATAGGCCATATCTTCTAAATTCCAAAGTTCTTCCCAAAGCAAAATCAATGCAAACCCGGCCCACAACAGCCAGCCGCCCCAGCGATCGGCCCAGCGACGGGGCCAGGGGAGGAGCGATCGCGGCCAAAGCTTCAACGAGAGCCACTGCACCACCTCGCCATAGATCATGAACGGACAAACCGCACACCATAATCGCCCCACAAAGGGGAAGCTCAGCAAAATCAGCGGCCACCACCAAGCCCAAAATAAGTTCAGCGCAAAGTTGGTGTCTCGCGTTTGGGGTCCCCAGAGCAAAAGGGCCACGGTCAGTGTATAAAATCCGAAGGTAAACCCGTAGTTGAGGCGATCGGGCCACCAAGGACCATTGAGAAAGTTCCGCAGGCTGGGGTAGGCATTGAGCAAATTCCAGCGAAAGCGTTTGGCTCGACTTTCCACAGACCAAAAGACATCGGCGGTCAAGATCGCAGCGTAATCGGCCTGGACCACCGCCCGTTCGACGAGGCTTTCTAACTCGGTCAAGTTGCCGGGAAAATCGTAACTTTGCAACCGTCGCAGGGCTTCGGGGGTGAGTCGGGGTTTGGCTTGGCCCGTTTTGCGACAAGCACCTTTGAGATAATAGTTGACTTGCAACTCAATGTCAGCCTTACGCACCCGCAGGGGCGGTACCTTGATCGACGTCGCACCTTGGGAAAAATCGCTCACCGCTCGTTCGGCAGTCATCAGGATCCACGCCGGACTCCATGGAGTCACAGTTGTAGGTAGAAGATTTTCATTGGGCGTCGCGTTTGGGGATGGGGTGGTATTCTTCTCGGGGCGATCGCTCCCCTCATACTCCCCCGTCTGGACCAAGCGCAAAAGATTCGGTTTGAGAGCAGGGGAAATATCCTGTACATTGTTGAGCAACAAACTCCCGCTCCCCAAGGCCACCAGCAGCCCCGGTCGGTCCGATCGCCCCCACAATGCTTCCACCTCCCAAGCCTTGGCACAGTCAATCTGAATCATCGGGGCTTGCCGCTGGGGCACCGAGGTATAGTGAATCAGTGCCGCGAGGTTGTCTTTGTTGAGGCCGGGTTCTCCAAAGATAAAGATGGGCGATCGCCGCTCCCGATTTTGTTCTAAAGCTTGGGCCTGCTGCTGACTGGCCTGGCGCACCTGCTGCCGCAACCGTTTGGCATAACGACTTTGACCAATGATCCCCCGCTGGATGCGCGGCACCAAAAACGGGCGTAGGGCCTGTTCATACTCCAGCTGAACTAACGCGCTTTCATCCATAGGGCCATTTTCACCATTTCAAGACGCCAAGGACGAGCGCTCCTGTTGTGTCAACACCTTTCTGTAGCAGGACTCGGTTTGCTTGGCTAACTTCTTCCAGCTAAACCGTCGCTCTAGCTCACTATAGGCCCGTTGTACCAAACGCTGGGTATCCACCCGATTTTCCAAAACGTCCAAAATTCCTTCGGCGAGGGATTGTGCATTATTGCGCACCGTAACAATCCCCGTTTCTCGATGGCGGACCACCTCGGGTAGGCCACCGGCATCGGACACCACCACGGGAACCCGCGCGGCAAAGCTCTCGAGGGCGACAATGCCAAAAGGTTCATAGAGGCTGGGGAAGACCGCACAGTCGGCGATCGCCTGGAAGCAATCCAAATCTTCCTCTGACATAAAACCAGTAAATAAACAGCGCTCCCCAATCCCCAGCTCGGCGGCCTGTTGCTTGAGTTGTTCGGTGTTGCCGCCCCCAATAATGACAACCTTTGCCTTGCCCTGGAGCTGCGCCAAAATCATCGGTGCTGCATTCAGCAAAACGCCAATTCCCTTTTCATAGGTAATGCGGCCTACGTAGTAAACAATTTTCTCATCATCGTTGGCAAAGCGCCGTCGAAACTGTTGGACCTCAAAGTCTGGCTCTAGCCGTTTCTTCTCAGGACGAATCCCATTCGCCACAATGTCAATTAAATGGTTGGAATAGTGATGGCATTGACTCACCTCCCGCACCATATACTGCGTACAAACGATCACCCGCCAAGAGCGATGGATCAAGGCCCGTTCCTTGTAGTCGACATAGCGCTGAGTATCGTTGTGTAAGCCGCTATTGCGGCCCTGTTCGGTTGCGTGGATGGTGCTGAGCAGCGGCAGGCCAAAATGGTGCTGTAGGGCGATCGCCCCATCCCCCACCAGCCAGTCATGGGCATGAATGAGATCAAAGGGTCCCTGTTGTAACAGAAGTTCTCCCCCCACATGGCCCATGCTTTGATTCATGTTGCCAATCCAGTGGAAGAAGTCATGGCCCCCGTCGACAGGTACCCGATAGACATGAATGCCTTCTACCACCTCATAGCTGGGCATGGGGGGAGAGGCTACAGTGATTAAGTGGATTTCATGGCCTAGGGCAACGAGTTCTGGATAGAGCTCTGCAACATGACGAGCAATGCCTCCCACGATTCGCGGGGGGAACTCCCAAGCCAGAACCAGAATTTTCATGAGCCGTTTCTTCCTCTGCGTACACCCATTGGGACCAGACCAATGACGCCACACGCGACGTCAAACTAATGGGCCAATTTTTCCCCAAAAAGACGATTATCGAGCGGGATTCACAGAATGTTCCCATTGACTCGGTCAGGGTTCTTTCAGCTTACTCCCGGAATCGTTAATTGATTATTAATTTTCAAGGGTTACCGTTCAAGTGTTGATGACTAGTCTAGGGGGTCATCTCGCCCAAAGCCTGACTCCGAAAGGGATCCCAGTATGCTAGGGCCTCGGGATTGGATGGTGCCTGATGCTGAAGCAGGAGCACACCATCAGCCCAGGCCGTGAGTCCATAGCTGCCATCGCCCAGAGCTTGGTCAATGAGCTGAATCGAGCGGGTAAGATCGCCGCGATCGCCCTGAAAAGCAGGGGCATACCGACGAAACCGCCACAAGTCGACAGCGGCATAGTCCACATTGACAATGGCTTGGGCGTCATTGCGTACCTGGAGGGACATGGGAAAACGTACCAATTCCCGACGGTTGGAGAGGTGGGGGACCAGATAGGTCGTTGCGGAGACGCTGGCCTCGGGTGGAATTTGCCGGAGAATCTGCTGGGCTTGGGCGGCATGCCGCCACTGCTCTGGCAGCGACACATAAACGGTCGGGTTGATCGCATCGGGAATTAAAAACGACAGGGTTTGGTTGGGATTGGAGGTCAGGGTGAAGAACAGCGAGAGTCCAATGCAAACGGCCCAAAATCGACGCATCCGCAGGGATTTGAACCGATCGGGTCGCTGTGCCCACCAGAGAATGACGCCATAGGCCAAACCGGGAACAATCGCCATGGCATAGCGAATGTTGATGGCTAGAACCGACTCGCCCTTGGCAATTAACAGCTTGAGCAGCGGAAACCCCGCAACGAGCCAGGAGGCCGGGGCGATCGCCGGGATAAATCCAAAGGGCAGCCACTGCCCCAGCAAATAGCGCGTCGTCTTGCCGACCGGCGTCACGAGCTCTTTGAGCAGGAGGAAGGGATTCATGACCATGCCCCGAAGAATATCCAGCGTCGACGCCTCATCGCCGGTGGCATATTGGCCAAACCGCTCCAACATAAATCGCTTGGAGACATCCGCTGAAAACTGAGGCATGCCCCAATTGGTCAGGATCAGCATGTAGGACAGGGCATAGCCACATAGCCCTAGCCCCAGCCAAGGATGGCGGCGACTGACGAGCAAATAGAAGCCAATGCTAAACAGAACGATCCCCGAATCTTCTCGCACCCAAGGAATCAAAATCGCCATGGGGACATACAGCCACCACCAACGTTTTTCTAACCCCAGGAGCAGCGAAAAAACAAATAGTGGGATCTGGCAAATGTCGTGAAAATTGCCAATGGTGGGGCCAATGATAGCGTTGGCTCCGTAAAAACTGGTGGCGATCGCCGCTGCCGGTCCCGGCTCCAGATAACAGCGAGCCAGCCGGTAGAGCACTAGCCCCGCTGCAGTTACCAAAGCCACCTGCAAGACCGACAGCGTCACCGGGGAGGGAAATAGACTATAGAGCGGTAGCCACAGCATCAGTGCCGGGGTAAAATGCTGCCCGAGCCGATGGTAGGCCACATCGGGAACTTCCCCCGCGTGGACCACATTGGTTGACAACTGCGACGAGAGCGAGCTTTGGAAAAAACGACCGTGGCTGCTGTTCCAAAAAACCTGGTTAAAAATGCCCTGATCGTAGGATGCAGAAAAACCGTAATAGCGATGGACGGTCAACAGCAATGTGATGAGAAGGAAGGCGATCGCAACCCCCTTCAGCCAACGCATCGGGTGTGCTCGCAGCAGATCCACCATAAGGCCAAGCTTCAGAATTGATAAAACACTGATCAAACTACCGTAAAAACTCTCCCACAAATCATTGCTCCTACACCAATGGTTGCCAAGCTCCTGAGTCAATACTGCTTACACTCGTCCCAAAAACCCTTAAGATTTTCTTTATAAGCCGTTCGCTCCCAGGGACGATTGGGTCTCTACCGGAGAAACGATGGGGATAATATGGATATGAAGGAGGCCGTTCTAAACGAGACGCGAGACCGGAGTCCCTTACGGCTCATGCTGTTTGTCACGCATCGTGCCAAGGCCGATCCCCTCGCGAACGAGATTCGTCAGGCCCTTCTGGCTTTGGCCAAAGAAGAATGCTTTCACTTGGAAGTTATCCAGATTTCTGATCAGCCGTTTCTGGTGGAGTATTTTAGGCTAGTGGCGGTGCCTGCCTTAGTCAAAACCTATCCTGAACCAGTGCAGGTTTTTACGGGCAGTCATTTGATTCAGCAGTTGTCCTATTGGTGGCCTCGCTGGCAGTTGAATTGGCAAGATACAACTCCGACCTCGTTAATTTCTGCTGAGCTCGCCCTGCCCCCAGCGCTGCTACCGCCGGGAATTTCGGCCCGTGTTTTGCAGCTTTCGGATGAGGTTTTTCGGCTCAAGCAAGAAAACGAAGCCCTGCAATCCCGGCTGCGGTTTCGCGATCGCATCATTGCTATGTTGGCCCATGACTTGCGATCGCCCCTGACCACTGCCGCCCTGGCTATGGAAACCATAGAAGCGGGGTTTAACCAAGCCGATCGCCGTCTCCCAGAAGCTACCGTGAGCCAACTGCTACGGCAATCGCGCAGTCAGCTTCGTAAGCTAGATGACATGCTCAATGAGATGCTGCAAGCAGCCTGTGGCGAAGAAGAAGAATTTTTTATTCAGCCCCAACAGCTCGACCTCCAGCAGCTTTGCCACGAAGTGGTTTCTCAGCTTACGAAGCAAATTGCGGCCCGATCCCAAACCCTGATTCTCGATATTCCTACGGATTTACCGCTGGTTTGTGCCGATCCGCAACGGATTCGTCAAGTGCTGCTCAATTTGTTTGACAATGCCATTAAGTACACCCCCCAAGGTGGAGAGCTGAGCCTAGCCTGTTTGCACCGCACCAGCCAAAAAGTGCAAGTCAGCCTCTGCGACACCGGTCCTGGGATTCCGGAGGAAGCGGAGACCATTATTTTTGATGACACCTTCCGCCTTCCTCGGGATTATAAAACCGATGGATATGGCATTGGTCTCTCCGTCTGTCGCCGCATTATCCGAGCCCACTACGGGCAAATCTGGGTGAGTCCACGCCAACCCCAGGGTAGTTGCTTTCATTTTACGGTGCCGGTGCTGGTCTGATTTTGGGTAGCAAAAGTGACAGTTTATAGGGCAAACTAGGGAATTGTGATCGCGATCGCCCTAGGTCATCTCTGAAAGTTTCTACGTGCCTTCTGTTTGCAAGTATCTTTTTTGGGGTATGCTTACGTATAAGCGCCGCAATTAGGCTTGAGTTCTAGGGCGATCGCAGCCCTAAGCGGCTATTTTGCAGAAAAAACCGTGGTTATACGGAGCAGTTGAGGTTCTGTACTGCGCTTCAAAAAAACCTTAGCAAAGCGAGATCTGCGCGTTTACCGAATGTGGGAAGCAGAAGCTTTTCGCAGATTTCGATTTTTCTCCGAGCTCTCTCGGAAACCCCAGTATTTCTCGGGATACTCATTCCCTGAAACCTACGGAAATCGGGTGTTTTACCCGAATATTACGGAGTTTTGAGTTCCGTGGTTTGGCGGATTGAGACCCCCGGCGGGAGTGATAGTTTAGGCTTACGGGATGATTCTCTGGGTCCCCGTTAGATTCTTTGTTCCTTTTGTGTTCCCATTGATGGGCGATCGCAGCATTAATCTGGATGCTAACTGGCTTATAGGGTGCGATCGTCTCCGGTTTTAGTCTGTGAATTTGTATCTCCAACAGTTCTCTTCGTTCGGTTTTGATCTTATGTCTTACGAATCGCTCCGGCAGCAAGACGACGTCGAAAGCATCGGTGTTTATGAGTGCGAAGTTAGCCTCAAATTTCGCATGATTGAAGAGAAGAGTGTGTTTCAAGATCGTGAGCAACTCTTGGAAGTTCTCCTTGAAGCCTTTGGCTATGGCTCGGACGAATATTTAGAATCCCTGCATGTCCATGCCCAAGCGCGACCCTTGGCAGATACCGATGCTTCTCCTCAGCTTCGGCGTCAGCTTATTCGTCTCCGCAATTCCCGTGAGTTTCAGTAGGGGCAAGGCTTTAGGGGGTATTGCAGGCATTCTAGAAAAAAATAAATGTCAGGGATTGACAATTGCACCCCCTCCTTTTTATATTAAGAACAGTCAAGCAAGTCCGGCCCCCATCGTCTAGAGGCCTAGGACACCTCCCTTTCACGGAGGCGACGGGGATTCGAATTCCCCTGGGGGTATTTGCAAGGCTAAACCCTGTAAGCGTTTCAGCGTTTGCAGGGTATTTGTTTTTGGAATTTTTCTACCCTGTTTGCTGCGCTTCAATCGTCCAGATTCACGACAACTTGATTCTATAGAAAGAGTCTTGGGCGAAATAGTTTTATTTTGAGGAAAACAGGCTCGAAAATTGCCAGATCTTAATTAATTTGCATTTAGGTCTTTGATCTTTTCCAGGGACTTGGGCATACTGTTGGCACAGGAAGTCAGTAGCCCCATGGTCGGGGGCTGCAAGGCCCGGATACCCATGAACAAGTATGGGTTGACCACTTGCTGACCACTTGCGGAGCAGGGTGCCCCATTAGGCTCCAGGCAAGGAAATGGTTTATGAAAGACACCAGCTCGGCCCCGTGGAGATGTCGATGCCTCCCGCAATCGCTCCTCGAACCCGTGAGTGGATTGGATGGCTATTTGCAGCTTCGCGGCTCCACTGTGGAATGGTTTATCTACTTTCGGCAGGGGAAGATTGTCTATGCGACAAATTCCGTCGATCCACTAGAGCGGCTGGATCGTTATTTGCTAGGGCTGGGTCATGAGCTGCCCCGGCCTATTCCTGAGATCAAAGTACTGGTTCGGTCCTACTTTGAGGATGCTACGGCCCCGAAGTCCCATCTCACGTCCGATTACCGAGCGATTGTGGAACTCGTTCGACAAGGCATCTTGGATCGGCTCATGGCGAGCACCTTAGCCAGCAAAATGACGGCGGAAGTGTTTGAAAGCTATTTGCTGCTGCCGGAAGCGGAGTATGGCATTCATCACGTCATCATGGCGAATTTGCCGAAGGTTTGCTCCCTCGAACCCAAGCATTTTGTGGAGCGGACTCAGACCCGGCTCAAACTTTGGCGTACGCTCTTGCCTCGGATTAGCTCGCCCTATCAGCGTCCTTACCTGGCGGGGGAAGCGATCGCCTACCAAAAACTCTCTCCCAAATCAGTCAGTGCGCTAAGCCGGTTTTTGATGGGGTCCAATTTTCGTCAGCTCGGCCTGCGGCTCAATCAGGATGAACTGGTATTGGCCAAACGTTTACTGCCCCTGATTAACAATGGCGTCGTGATCCTGCGGGATCCCGTCGCTCCCTTTGACCAGTTGCCCCGTTTTACGGTGCTGACGAAGCCGTCGACTGGTGCGATCGCCCCAAAACCCGAAACGACTCCCGAAACGCTTTCTGAAGCAACTCCTGAAGCAACTCCTGAACCAGCGCTTGCCGAGCCAGTCCCCCCCGAACCTGCTCTCCCCGAACCTGCTCCCCAAGCAGCGCCAGATCTAGCCCCTGGGGTTGCTGTGCCCGAGGATCTCCCTGAAATCGCGGAGGTTACAGGGGGATTAATCAAACGTCCAACCACCTCGTTGGCCCCGCGACCGGTGCCGGTAACGGGTCACGAACTGGGCGATCGCGCCACCCTAGCCGATGAGATCCAAAAACATCTGGAGGACCAAGCGTTCTCGCTGGCCTTGATGGACGAGCCCGACGAAACCTTGCTTCGGCTCAGTTCGATGAACCCTGATTTTATTTTGCTAGACGCCACGACACCGGAGGTGGATGGTTACCGGGTTTGTTCGCTGATCCGCAAATCGCCGATGTTGAAGCATGTGCCCATTGTAATGGTGATGGAGCAGGAAGGATTGATGGAGCGGGCGAAGGCGAAACTGGCGGGGGCAACGGCCCATTTGCCCAAGTCTTTTTCCCAGGAAGAGCTTGCTCAGCTACTCTCCCGTCACCATGGCAAAACCAAGAAGGATGTGTTGATTTGCTTACTGCGCTAAAGCACAGGAGGAATTTTCAAGTTCTCAGCAGTCGCAACCCGCTGGCCATCGCCCCCACCGCTAAGCCAAATTGCCAAAGGCTGGTGGGACGCAGCATCACGCCGCCACTGACGACGACTAACACAATCGCAATTCCCATCACCCAGCCCCCGAGATAGCGGATATCCCCTTCTCCCAGAACCACCATCAAGATCCCGATGATCAGCGTCAATGAGGCTCCCGCAGCAGAGAAGTCGCGCCACCAGTAAGGCGAAATCCGGGTGGCAAAGATGATGTTTTCACCTAAAAAATAAAATCCTGACAGGACCAGGGCTATGCCAAGGAGTCGGATGAACATAAGCGATCGCCAAACAAGACCTATTCCCAAGGCTACCCACGTTGCCCCTTCGCTTGACCAAAATTTCCACATAAGTTGCAGTTCTAGGAAAACAGATTTTGCTACTCGGAACATAGAAATCGCGCTTAAATCATAAGGTGGGTCTCTTAATCGAGACACCAGCGCTCTATTTTCTGTTTGTGTTCAAGCTTTCCATGATTAACCGTCTTGCTCAGGCTGCCAGCCTCTATCTGCGTAAACATGCTGAAAACCCCATTGACTGGTGGCCTTGGTGTGATCAAGCCCTTGCTAAAGCTCAGGCGGAAGATAAACCAATTTTTTTGTCCATCGGTTACTCTAGCTGTCACTGGTGCACGGTTATGGAGGGTGAGGCGTTTTCGGATGGGGCGATCGCCCAGTTCCTCAACGAGCATTACATCGCCATTAAGGTCGATCGCGAAGAGCGCCCGGACCTCGACAGCATTTACATGCAGGCACTTCAAATGATGGTGGGTCAAGGGGGCTGGCCGCTCAATCTTTTTCTAACACCAGAGCAACGGATCCCGTTCTACAGCGGCACCTATTTTCCCCTAGAACCGCGCTATGGCCGACCCGGCTTTTTGCAAATTCTTCAGGCGTTGCATCGGCTTTACCACCAGGATAAAGCCAAGCTCAACACCATTACCCAAGAGCTCAGCGAGGCCCTGCGTCAGGAGGCCAGTTTAGCGCCAGGGACACTCGACCCCACACTACTCCCCCAAGGCTTAGGCGTCAGTGCGCGGATTATCCAATCTCGTGGTCAAGCGGGTGGTCAAGCGGGCGGGCAAGGGAACCGCTTCCCGATGATGCCCTATGCCCAAGCGGCACTCCATAGGCTGCGCTGGCCCGAGGGGGCGGAGCCCGTCCGTCAAGCCTGCAAGCAGCGGGGACTCGATTTAGCCCTGGGGGGAATTTTTGACGCTGTTGCTGGGGGATTCCATCGCTATACCGTTGACTCCACCTGGACAGTGCCCCATTTTGAAAAGATGCTCTACGACAATGGGCAGATTCTGGAATACCTCGCCCATTTATGGCAGGCCGGACTCCAAGAACCGGCCTTTGAACGCGCTATGGACCGAACTGTGGGCTGGCTCCAGCGGGAGATGACGGCTCCCGAGGGCTATTTCTATGCGGCTCAAGATGCCGATAGTTTTCCGTCGCCCAATGCCCCAGAGCCCGAGGAAGGAGCGTTTTATGTTTGGCGCTATCAAGAGTTAGCCGAGCGGCTTTCTCCCTCAGAACTTATGGCACTCACCGAGGCTTTTACGGTGACCGAAGCGGGTAATTTCGAGGGGACGAACGTTTTGCAGCGACGGCAGCCAGGGGAACTGAGTGCGATCGCGGAGGCAGCACTGGATCAATTATTCGTGGCACGCTACGGGCAGCCCTCAACCCAATGCTCAGTTTTTCCACCCGCGCGTAGCAATGCCGCCGCTTGCCAGGGCCAGTGGCCGGGTCGGATTCCGGCGGTCACGGACACCAAAATGATTGTGGCTTGGAATAGCCTAATGATTTCAGGTTTGGCGCAAGCGGCGGTCGCTTGGCAACGCCCAGAGATTTGGTATCAGGCCGCGAAGGCGGCGCAGTTTATCATTATCCACCAGTGGGCACCTGTCGCGACTGCGACAACGGCTCCGGCTAAGCGATTGCATCGGCTGAACTATGAAGGTGAGCCCCAAGTCTTGGCCCAGTCGGAGGACTATGCGCTCTTAATCAAAGCCTTGTTGGATTTACAACAGTCTGCCTTAAATCTGTTGATTTCGGCGGAGGAACAGATCCTGGATTGGCAAGCAGAAGCTGTGCGAGTTCAATCCGAATTCGATCAACATCTGTGGAGTGAGGAAGGTGGTTATTACAATACGGAGAGGCGGGCGGATCTGCTGATTCTAGAGCGTAGTTATGATGATCATGCAACTCCTTCCGCCAATGGTATGGCGATCGCCAATTTGGTAAGGTTGTCAGCCTTAACCGGAAAGATGAACTATCTCAACCGAGCCGAACAAGCGCTCAGTGCCTTTAGCACCGTCCTACAAATCACCCCTCAGCGTTGTCCGAGCCTATTCGTTGCGTGGGATTGGCTGCTCCATTTTGCCCAGGTTCGCGCGGAAGAAGGAGTGCTAGGGGCCTTATCCTGGGGCTATGGGCCAACGCTGATGCTCCAGGCGATACAGCCTCCTAGCGGCACCGTGGGATTTATTTGCACGGGCCTATCCTGTGGCAATCCCCTAGAGACCCTAGAAGATTTACAGACGAGTCTACACCAGACTGATGGTTTGTTTTTGAGCATGAAATGATTGAGTCGATCTCTGGGTTTATTCTGTTGAGACTGGAGCCTAAGTGATCTAGTTCATCAAGTCTTGTATCACAAATGCCCTTGAGGCGTTAATTCTCTCCCCATTTCGGGAACAAATGATAGGTAGATCACGGGTCTACGTTATCCCTGTTGCGGACCCATCGCCGTTGCATTGTGTGCAAGAGGTTCCCGATGTCATGAGCAATTCTATTTCGATCGATCCTCATCAGTCTGTATCTGCTGCTCAATCCTTGCAATCTCTGCTAGGTCAAAAGGCAACAGGTGAATTTTTGATTACGGCGGAGCCTGCTGGCGCTGTAAACGCATCCAGCTCAGTCAATACGGCTTGTCCCATCACTTGGCTGTTGTACTGCACCCAAGGACAGCTTAATTTTCTAACCAGTGCGGTGCGATCGCGATCGCGTCTGCAATACCTCCTTCAGCATTATGCGCCCAACCTGACCCTGCCCCAGTGGGAAACCTTTAGTTCAGATTACGATTACATGTGCTCGCTGTTAACAACCCAATCGTTGCCCCGGCAGCGGGTTCGCCAACTGCTTTCCATGTTTTCCGTAGAGGCGTTGGCCCAAATTCTGACGGCATCTAAGCTGACGATTACACCCTTGAGTGCCGAGGTTCAGCTTCAGCCGCTGCTGATTGCATTGAATTTTCAAGAGGTGCTTCCTCGGCTTCAGGATTTGCTGCAAGAATGGCGGACGTTGCATCCAGAGGTACCATCGCTCTTTCACTGCCCTAGGCTGAAACGAGTCGAAGCGTTGCATCAGCTTGTGGCGAAAAATCCAACACAACGATGGTTGCAACAATTGATTGCTCAGGTTGCTCCAGATCGTTGTTTCTATGAGCTTGCCGCTCGCGATCGCCAAAATGCGATTGAGCTAGCCAAAAAGGTTCAGCCCCTCATCCAGCGTGGTCTGGTTGAGCTAACACCCCCACCCCCAGCCGATGCCCAACAGGGCACGGTCTCAGCAAACATGCTGCCGACAACCAATTTATCTCCGCCTGAGACAAGTTCTGGGGCAAGTTCTGGGGCAAGTCCTGGGATCAGTTCTTTCGAAGGTTTTCATAAAATTTCCCTAAGTAACACCAGTCAAGCGCCTGCCAAGTCTTTCAAAATTGCCTGCGTAGATGACAGTCCTACCATCCTCAAAGAAATCGAAAATTGCTTAAGTGGGGGTGTCGATGAGTTTTCTATTTTCCCGATTGTAAATTCCGTACAGGCGCTGATGTGGTTGAGACGAATTCAGCCAGACCTAATCTTGATGGATGTGGGCATGCCCGGCGTGAACGGCTATGAACTCTGCCAGCTCATTCGCGGAAATAAGCAGTTTGCCGACATTCCCATCATCATGGTGACGGGTAACACGAGTGCGCTCGATCGGGAAAAAGCAATGAAGGTTGGGGCGTCAGATTATCTGACTAAACCTTTTACGCAAACCGGCTTGCTAGAGATGGTTAAACGTCATTTGAATCTCTCAAATGTTGGCGTTGGCTGTTAGTTTAGCCTGCGATTGTTGATCAATATTCATTCTGGAGAAAAACCATGGCCACTGTTTTAGTCGTTGACGATACCCCTTCTGAACTTCAGCTCATGTGTCACCACTTGCGCCAAGCGGGATATTTGGTGATTAGTGCCCAAAGCGCCGATGAAGGATTTACAAAAGCGCTGCAACAGAAACTGGACGCGATCGTGACCGATATTGCCATGCCCGGTAAAAGTGGGTTTGATCTTTGCCGCAATCTCAAGGCAGAACCCGCAACCCAAAATGTGCCGATTGTGATTTGCTCTAGCAAAAACCAGTCGATTGATAAACTTTGGGCCAAACGCCAAGGAGCAGCGGCTTATATTACGAAACCGTTTGATGGACAGAATCTCGTGGCTTCGGTGCAGTCTGTGCTAGGGCAAGGCTAATGGACCAGGCAACTGTTACCCCCCGACAGGACAGTAATCGGCAAGGCAGTAATCGGCAAGGCAGTCGTCGCCAGGGCAATGCTCGACAGACCTATGTGAACTTCGAGATTACGGCGGAGACACCGGCTCTGCTCTCAACGGTCTATGCCAAGGAAGTCGTGGATGTCCCATTTTCCCAAGTGACGGCACTGCCCAATATGCCCGCGCCGGTTCTGGGGCTGCTCAACCGCCGCAGCCGCGTTATTTGGTTGGTTGATCTGGCACAGTTGCTGGGGTTACCGCCTTTGATGCCCACGACCGAGGTCTATCGCGTCATTGTGCTCAGCGTTCATGGGGAGGATTCGCAGGCTTCAGCATCATTGTCGTCAGACCTACCCTTGAGTTTGATGGCGATCGCCGTCCCCACCATTCGCGGCAGTGTCCGGATCTTGCCCGAGGCCATTCAGCCCCCCTCGGAACATTTATCACCCCTCTTACTGCCCTATCTCGATGGATGTTTATCGATCAAACCTCCGCAACCTGAACTTCGCAATGAATTCACCCTCGTTCTCAACGCCAATCGAATCGCCACCTCACCGCTGCTGATTCAAGCTTGAGTTCATTCTTGTCCTTTCCCAGAGAATCACCATGCAGACCCAGGATCCCAATGTCCTTCCCTCTTCGCCTGCTGCCGCCCCTGACAATACTGGCTTTGTGAATTTAGGGGAGATGGCTGGGGGCACCGTGCCAACCCCCTTGGCCCTAGACTCAACCCTAGATAGTGCTGGAGATCAAGCGGGTATTCGAGCGTTGCTGCGGGGCAATGCGCTGCAAAACCGCCTGCTGACCACCTTTTTGCCCACGGCGCTGGTTCCCCTCTTGCTCGCGAGTGCGCTGGGGTATGGCATCATTCGCAATCGCAACCAAGTCACGGCCAAAGTTCAGCTCCAAAACCAATCGCTCTTGGCCAGTGAAGCCACCCAGGATTTTTTGAACGATGCCTTCAAAACTCCTGCGAGTGTGGCCAGCAACCCCAGTATGCTCAACACCTTGCGCGCCAGTGCACAACAGGCGGAAGCGGAGAAGCTGCCGCAAAAGCCCCTAGAGCAACTTGAAGCAGACTTTGCCTCAACGCGATTGCTCAAGTTGGATCAAACCCTCAATACCACGCTGGATAAATTGGCAAAGGTGGGGGGATTGGCAGAGCTATTTATCACAGAACGCAACGGTTTGAACGTGGCCTATAGTCAGGCAACCTCTGACTTTGTCCAAAGTGATGAAGACTGGTGGAAAAACGGTAAGGCCCAGGGCCGCTGGATTAGTGACCCGGAGTTTGACGAATCTAGCCAATCGGTGAACGTCGATTTGGTGCAATCTGTAGTGGATGATCAGGGCCAGTTTTTAGGCGTGATCAAAGCGGGTTTGCCCTTCAATACCTTTAGCCGCATTGACGAATATCTCAACACTAAGAGTTTTAAAACCTCCGAGCAAATTCAGGTTCTGGATACTGGCGCAACTCAGTTGCTTAAAACGGTGACGGTTCAGGGCGCTGGAACGGTGAAAGAGGTGACAGGGGGAGAGGCGATCGCCCAACTCTCCGCCGCCCTTTCCCAACTCAATCCCCAAACGGTGCCGGATACCACCCAGTTGCAATCCGAATGGGAACGGCAGTATGGCGTACAGGGCTTAACGTTAACAACGCTGGGTTCTGATGACTCGCAATCCGCAAAGCTCTCGGCAACATTTCGCCAGGGCGATCGCCAATATGCCATGACGCCCATTGTGGGAACAGACTGGGTGGCGATCGCCTCCCTCAAAAACGCAGATATCAACGCCGCTAGTTCGCAGTTGCTCTTGGTCTTTCTGGGAACAGCGGTAGTTCTGGGGGGCATTGCCGCCTTATTAACCCAGATTTTGGCGAAGCAACTCTCCTTGCCCCTCACCCAGGAAGTTCAGCGGCAGCAGGAGCAAACCGAAGCGATTCAAATGCAGTTGGTGGAGTTTCTCACCAGCGTTGAAGGCGCGGCCCAAGGGGACCTAACAGTTCACGCCGAGGTCAGCTCGGGGGATATGGGCACCGTGGCGGATTTCTTCAACCTAATTGTGGACAGTTTGCGGCAGATTCTGATTCAGGTGAAGCAATCGGCGGGTCAGGTGAACCAATCCGTTTCGGGGAATGAAGCCGCGATTCGCCAATTGGCCGACGAATCCCTCAAGCAAACGGAGGAAATCTCGAATACGCTCCAGTCCGTGGAAGCCATGGCCCAATCGATTCAGATGGTGGCGAGTAGTGCTAACCGGGCGGCGGAGGTGTCGCGATCGGCAGCGACTACCGCTTCAACCGGGGAAATCGCCATGGATAAAACCGTGGAAACGATTCTGAATCTGCGGGGTACGGTGGCGGAAACTGCGAAGAAGGTGAAACGCTTGGGCGAGTCGTCCCAACAGATTTCCAAGGTGGTCGCGCTGATTAACCAGATTGCGCTCAAGACCAACCTCCTCGCGGTCAACGCCAGTATTGAGGCGGCACGGGCTGGGGAAGAGGGCGAAGGCTTCGCGGTAGTTGCGGAGGAAGTCGGGGCACTGGCGGAACAGTCGGCCACGGCCACCAAGGAAATTGAAAAAATTGTCGAAGGGATTCAAAAAGAAACCAACGAAGTGGTTGAAGCCATGGAGGTGGGAACGTCTCAGGTGGTTGAAGGCACCCGCTTAGTTGAGGATGCAAAAACCAGTTTGGTGGAAATCCTCAGCGTTTCCCGCCAAATTAATGAGCTCCTGCAATCGATTTCTGAGGCCACGGTGTCCCAGACCCAAACCTCCGACGAAGTGGCACAACTCATGCAAAAGATTACTCAGGTTTCGCGGCAAACGTCCGAATCTTCGCGGACGGTGTCGGACAATCTGCAGCAAACCGTGGAAATTGCCCAGGATCTTGAAATCGCTGTGGGTCAGTTTAAGGTCGGTACTGAGATCTAATTGGGGGGGTCTAATTTGGGAGGCCTAATTTGGCATGGGACAAGCAACTAGACGGGAAATGGGGCGGGAAACCGAGCAGGAACTCCGCCTGCAATTTCTGGAAGAAGCCCAAGAATATCTCAATACGATCGAGCGCTTTTTGATGGGCTTGGCAGCACGCCCGTTGGACTCTGCCCAGGCGGATGGGGCGCTGCGGGCGGCTCACTCGATCAAGGGTGGGTCGGCGCTGATGGGGTTTCAAATCCTCAGTTCGTTGGCACACCATTTAGAGGATTTTCTCAAAATTCTCAAGGCTCGGCGTCAGACCATCCAGGTGGATGCGCCCCTAGAGAGCCTTTTGCTGGCGGCGTTGGATCAGTTGCGCCAGGAGAGCGATCGCCAACGTGCCGGAAAAATCCTCAACGCCGAAGCCCTCAAACCTCAACTCCAGCCGATTTTCGGCGGACTGCGTCGCCGCCTGGGGACGCTGCAACCGGAGGACGAGAATGCGCTCCTGTCCGAGGCGAGCGGCACAGATGTGGCAGCAACGCTGTTTGAGCAGGAAGTGGGGGGATTGCTGGATGATCTGGAGGCAAAGCTACAAACAGGCAATGAAGCGCTGATTGCTGCTGCCCTGACTGAACTGACCCAGGATCTGCAAGAGTTGGGCATCATGCTCAAACTCCAGGCCTTTGTGCGGTTGTGTGAAGCCGTGGCAACGCAGGCTCAGAAGACACCAGAGCGGGGATTGGCGATCGCCCAAGCCGCCCTCAAAGCTTGGCGCAAGGCCCATGCCATGGTGTTGGTGGGGCAAGCGGAGAATATTACGAGTCAGTTGGAGGGCTTTGAGGCAAGGCCAAAGGAAAGGTCAGAGGCAAGGCCAAAGGAAAGGTTAGAGGCAAGGGCCATGGAAACCCCTGCCGACGCCCCACCGCCCAGCCCGCCAATTCGCGAAAAAACCGTTCGGGTGCCGTTGCGATTGCTGGATCAACTGAGTGATTTGTTTGGAGAATTACTCATTGAGCGCAATGCTTTGAATTTGCGTCTTGATCGCCTGCAAATCATGTCGGAGATTTTGCGCGATCGCGTCCAAGAGGTCGAACTATCCAACGATCAACTGCGACGCTTCTACGACCAAGTAGCAACGGAAACGGCCATTACCCTAAGCGGCTATCCGGTGCGCGGTCACCAGCTCCAAGGCCGCCAGCCAGGGCATCTGCAATGGGGCCAGGGCAGTGCCACCCTCGATCATCACTTCGATATCCTCGAAAAAGACCAGTACAGCAATCTGCATCTGCTCTCTCAAGATCAGATGGAAAACGTCGTGCGGTTGCAGGAGGTCAGCACCGATATTGACCTGGGTCTCTCGGAAGCTCGCCAAGCGGCTCGGAAGGTCAACCAAACCATTAAACAGCTCCAAAACCGGGTTACCCAATCGCGGATGCGGCCCCTTTCGGAACTGGTGAGTCGGTTTCCCCGTACGATTCGGGAATTGTCGTTGCGCTATGGCAAAACCGTGGAACTAGAGGTGATGGGGGGCACGACGCTGGTGGATCGGGCGATCGTCGAAGCCTTGGCGGACCCGCTGCTGCATCTGCTGCGCAATGCCTTTGACCACGGCATCGAATCCCCTGAGGCCCGACGGGCAGCGGGTAAGCCAGAGACAGGACGCATTGAAATTCGCGCCGCCCACCGAGGTCGCCAAACGCTGATCCAAATCCAGGACGATGGGGCAGGGATCAATCTTGAGAAGGTCCGGGCAAGGGCGCTCAAAATGGGCATTAGCGAAGCCCAACTGGCGCGATCCAGCGAAGCAGATTTGCTAGACCTGATTTTTGAACCAGGTTTTAGCACCGCTGACCAAGTCACGGATCTGTCGGGTCGTGGCGTGGGTATGGATGTGGTTCGCACCAATCTCAAGCAGATTCGAGGCGATGTTAAAGTCGAAACCCACGCCGGTCAAGGCACGACGTTTACGCTTTCAGTCCCGCTGACTCTCTCGGTGGTGCGAGTGCTGTTGGTGGAGAGCAATGATTTGCTCATGGCCATGCCCACGGATGTGATTGCGGAGATGGTCCTGCCCCATCCCGAAATGCTGCTCAGTGCTGCGGGACAGACCCTGCTCAACTGGAATGATTTGATGGTGCCGGTGCTCAACTTGGGTGACTGGCTCCCGTTTAATTGCCCCAAACGAGCTCTGGAAAGTGAACTAGCAACTAAAATCAATACGCCAACCATTTTGCTGATCCATCGGGATAATAGCTGGGTAGGAATTCAGGTCGATCGCTTCCGGGCAGAACAGGAAGTTGCTATTCGCCCCATTGAGGGGCCGTTGGCATTGCCACCGGGCTGCACGGGCTCGACGATTTTGGGCAATGGTCGCGTGGTGCCGATTATGGATCCCATACAACTCCTGGGCTGGATGACGGGCTGTGATCTTCATCCCGCAATGCCGGTGACTGCGAGGGGGAATTCAAGCTCCAATGGCAGTTCCAATGGCAGCTCCAATGGTAACGGCAATCTTGAGGCGATCGCCCCATTCCCATCCTCTACGACCTCCACGACCTCCACGGCCTCACCCCCCGTCGTTATGGTGATCGATGATTCGATCAATGTGCGCCGCTTCTTGGCCTTGACGCTCGAAAAGTCAGGCTATCGTGTGGTTCAGGCCCGCGATGGTCAAGATGCCGTGGAAAAATTAGCCCAAGGGCTTACCGTTCACGGCATTGTCTGCGACTTAGAAATGCCCCGACTAGATGGCTATGGGGTCCTGACCCACGTCCGTGAGCAATCCCAATTCAAGCGGTTGCCGGTCATTATGTTGACCTCTCGGAGCAGCGAGAAGCATCGGCAACTGGCGATGACCCTGGGGGCGACGGACTATTTCTCAAAGCCCTATAACGAACAAGCACTACTCAAACGTCTGCGTTCTGCCCTGGAGACTGCAACTCGATGAAAAATACCTTAGTTCGGACTCGACGCCATCGCAAACGCGTTAAGGAAACGACAGTACAACTAATTACGTTTCAACTGCGCCAGGATTGGTTTGCGCTACCCATTACTGCCGTGGAGCGAGTGATTCCCCTGGAGGCGGTCTATGGCGAAGCCCATCAGTCGGGCATTGGCCTTACGGTTTACCAGGGTCAAGAACTGGTGGTCGTAGATGTGGGCCAGCGGCTTTTTGGGGAAGCGGGTCAAGCAGAGGGCACGTTGCTGCATCTGGATGCCTCCCAACAGGATGTTTTGGATCAGGTCCAGTTGCTGTTGATTCTCAAGGCTCCGACGGGGAAGCCCATTGGCATTCCAATTGATTCTCGTCCGGTGTTGAAACGGGTGGTAGCGGAGGCGATCGCCCCCATCCCCCACGAATACCAAACCTCGGGGAAAATCCAATGTGTTAGTTCGCTCTCGGTCCAGGCGGCGGGCGAACCGCTGCTGTTTTTGCTGGATACGGAGCAGTTGTTTGAGGCGTTGGCGTTGAGCTTGGTCTGACGGGTGAATTTTTCCTGTATATCCAGTGTGAACCCAAGCATGGGCTTTAGCATGGGGACAGTGCTTGTCTTGGGGACTGGCTGGAACCATGGTGCTGACAACAATCCTGATTTTGGCTGCGAACCCAAAGGATACGCAGAAGCTGCGCCTGGACCAAGAAGTCCGGGATATTGAGGAGGCGCTGCGACGGGCTCCGGCGGGACGCGATCGCTTTCAAGTCATCCAGTACTGGGCCGTCCGGCTGGATGATTTACGGCGAGCTTTGTTGGAGCATCAACCGCAGATTGTCCATTTTTCGGGGCATGGGGTGGGCGATCGCGGTCTAGTTTTCGAGGATGACCAAGGCAACAGCCAACTAGCCGACAGCCAAGGCATTGCTAATTTGCTGCGGCTGACGTCCAGCCTTGAATGTGTGGTCTTGAATGCCTGCTATTCCGAGGTTCAGGCTGAGGCGTTGGAAGCAGCCATATCGGGTTGTCTGATTGGCATGAATCAGGCGGTGGGGGATGAGGCGGCGCGGAAGTTTGCCATCGGGTTTTATGATGGACTGTTTTATGGGGAGTCCTATGAGCGGGCGTTTGAGTATGGCTTGACGGCGTTGGAGCTGGAGCGGTTGCCCCAGGTGCCGGTTTTGACTTGGGGACGGCGATCGCTCAATTCTGCCGATGTTTCTCCTCGGCGCGTTTTCATCAGCTACAAGCGCAATGCGCAACCGGATGCGGCCTTGGCCTTGCAGTTGGTGGAGGCTCTCAGCCACAATCACCAGGTTTTTATCGATCAGCAGATGGCGGTGGGGGTGCGCTGGCGCGATCGCATCGCCCAAGAGATTCGCCAAGCGGATGCCATGGTGGTGTTGCTGTCTGAAATGTCGGTCCAGAGCGAAATGGTGGAGCTGGAGGTGAAGCTGGCCCAGGAGGGAGCCGCCAATGTTGGAAAGCCCACGGTGCTGCCGGTGCGGGTGCAGTACCGAGAGCCGTTTCAATATCCCCTCAGTGTCTACCTGGACCCGATCAACTGGGCTTTCTGGGAGGGACCGGAGGACACCTCGCGCTTGCTGGGAGAATTGCAGGCGGCGCTGCGCGGTGGCGATTTGCCGGTGGCGACGGCTCAGGCGAAGCAGGCCCTGCTGCAACCAACTGCGACTTCCACAATTCCGAGCCCCACGCCTTCGGCCCAGCCCCAAACCCAAGCGGCCTGCAACCCAGCGACGCTGGAGCAGCCGGAGGGGACGATGGATCCGGAGTCGGTGTTTTATGTGGAGCGTCCGGTGGATGCAGTGGCGTTGGAAACCATCGCTCAGTCAGGGGTGACGCTGACGATTAAGGGTCCGCGTCAGATGGGGAAAAGTTCGCTGCTGCTGCGCACCATTGAGGCGGCGCGGGATGCGGGAAAACAGGTGGTGTTTCTAGATTTTCAGTTGTTTGACCAAGCGGCGTTGCAGGATGCGGATACGTTCTATCGGCAGTTTTGCTATTGCCTGACGGATGAGCTGAATTTGGACGACGAGGTAGAGCAATATTGGGCGCGACCTCTGGGGAATCCGCAGCGCTGTACCCGTTACGTCGAGCGCCATATCCTTAAGCAAATTCAGGAGCCGATTGTGCTGGCGATGGATGAGGTGGAGCGGATGTTTGATACGCCGTTTCGCAATGACTTTTTCAGTATGTTGCGCAGTTGGCATAATCAGCGGGCGATGAAGCCGCTGTGGAAGCGGTTGGATTTGGCCTTGGTAACTTCGACGGAGCCCTATCAGCTAATTGCGGATTTAAATCAGTCGCCGTTTAATGTGGGGCAGGTGTTGCGGCTAGAGGATTTTTCGCCGGAGCAGGTGGTGGCGTTGAATCTGGCCCACGGGGAGCCCTTTGGGGCGGGGGAGGTGCAGAAGTTGATTGGGTTGTTGAATGGGCACCCCTATTTGACGCGGCGGGCGTTGTATTTGGTGGCGAGTGGACGGCTGGGGCCGGGGGAGCTGTTTGCCACGGCGGCGGATGAGCGGGGGCCGTTTGGCGATCATTTGCGCTATCACCTGTTCCGCATGTATGACCAACGGGAGCTGGTGGAAGGTTTTTTGGAGGTGTTGAAACGGCGGGACTGCGAAAATGAGCGGGTGTTTTTTCGGCTGAATGGGGCGGGGATTGTGATGCGCCAGGGTCATGATGTGGTTCCAAGGTGTCAGTTATATGCCGAATTTTTTGGAGACCATTTACGACAATAACCGTTATGCCCGTAGGGACGAACCGCCGTTCGTCCTTGCCAATACCCAAGCAGCAGCCAGATCGAGATTAACCCAGGGATTAACAGCACCATGAGTTCATCGATTTACACCACAGGCGGAACGGTCCAGGCGGGGGGCGGCATCTATCTGCCCCGCAAGGCGGATGATGAGCTGTTGCAGCTCTGCCGGGAGGGGCAGTTTGCCTATGTGTTGACGCCGAGACAGATGGGAAAGTCGAGTTTGATGGTACGGACGGCGGAGCGGCTGGGGGAAGAAGGCGTTACGTCGGTGATTATTGACCTGACCAAGATTGGCACGGAGGTGACGGCGGAGCAATGGTATTTGGGGCTGCTGACGGAGATTGATGATGCGTTGATGTTGGAGACGGACATTTTTGACTGGTGGGCGGAGCGGCAGCATTTGGGTGTGACGCAGCGGCTGACGCGATTTTTTGAGGAGGTGCTGCTGGCGGAGGTGGCTGGGCAACTCGTGGTGTTTGTGGATGAGATTGACACGACGCTGAGTTTGGATTTTACGGACGACTTTTTTATTGCGATTCGCTATTTCTATGTGGGGCGGGCGAAGGCGGAGGCGTTGGGTCGGCTGTCGTTTGTGTTGATCGGGGTGGCGACACCGGGGGATTTGATTCGGGATCCGCAGCGGACGCCGTTTAATGTGGGGCGGCGGGTGGAGTTGACGGATTTTACGGCGGCGGAGGCGTTGCCTTTTGCCCAGGGGTTGGGGCCGCAGGGTGAGGAGGTTTTGGGCTGGGTGATGGAGTGGAGTGGGGGGCACCCGTATTTGACGCAGCGGTTGTGTCAGGGGGTGGCGGAGGCGGGGAGTGGTGTGGACGAAGGCTCTGTGAATCAGTTGGTGGAAAAACTATTTCTGGAGGGGGGAGAGCGGAACGACAATAATTTGTTGTTTGTGCGGGATATGTTGACCCAGCGGACGCCGAATCGGAATGAGTCGGTGTATGAGGTGTTGATGACCTATCGGGATGTGTGGTTGGATAGGCAACCCGTGCTGGATGAGGAGCAGTCGCTGGTGAAGTCGCATCTGAAGCTGGCGGGGATTGTGCGGCGGGAGGCGGATCGGCAAGGGGCGCTGCGGGTGAGCAATGGGGTTTACCGGGCGGTGTTTGACGAGGCTTGGGTGAAGGAACATCTCCCCACAAATTGGGTCAAGCGCTTGCAAAGGGCGCGGGCCGCTATTGCTGCATTGCTTGCGGTGACGTTGGTGGCGGTGCCGTTGGGGGTGTTGGCGGAGTATCGGCGGCGGGAGGCGGTGGAGCAGCGGGCGGAGGCGCAGAAACAAACGATTTTGGCTCAGGCTAATTCTTCGCGGGCTTTTTTGTTGGCGAATCAACCCTTGGAAGGCATGGTGGCGGCGGTGGCGGCTTGGCAGAAGGTGGAGGAAGAAGATTTGAGTACAGCAACGATGGCAGCACCAGCAAGGACTGCCCTAATGGGAGGAGCATACTATGAGCCAGGATTTAATCTGGGTCCTGTACAAGCAAAGCGGTTCTCTAAGCGTAGTTTTCGAGAAAAAAACTTTCTAGAAGGCCATGGCGATAGTGTCATAAGTGTGGCCTTTAGCCCCGATGGAGAGACGATTGCATCCGCCAGCTTGGATCGCACGGTCAAACTCTGGGATCGGCAGGGAAAGCTACTCAACACCCTAGAAGGCCATGGCGATAGTGTCATAAGTGTGGCCTTTAGCCCCGATGGAGAGACGATTGCATCCGCCAGCGATGATCGCACGGTCAAACTCTGGGATCGGCAGGGAAAGCTGCTCAACACCCTAGAAGGCCATGGCTCTAGTGTCTGGAGTGTGGCCTTTAGCCCCGATGGAGAGACGATTGCATCCGCCAGCTTGGATCGCACGGTCAAACTCTGGGATCGGCAGGGAAAGCTGCTCAACACCCTAGAAGGCCATGGCAATTGGGTCATAAGTGTGGCCTTTAGCCCCGATGGAGAGACGATTGCATCCGCCAGCTCAGATCGCACGGTCAAACTCTGGGATCGGCAGGGAAAGCTGCTCAACACCCTAGAAGGCCATGGCAATTGGGTCATAAGTGTGGCCTTTAGCCCCGATGGAGAGACGATTGCATCCGCCAGCGATGATCGCACGGTCAAACTCTGGGATCGGCAGGGAAAGCTGCTCAACACCCTAGAAGGCCATGGCAATTGGGTCAGAAGTGTGGCCTTTAGCCCCGATGGAGAGACGATTGCATCCGCCAGCTTGGATCGCACGGTCAAACTCTGGGATCGGCAGGGAAAGCTGCTCAACACCCTAGAAGGTCATGGCAATTGGGTCATAAGTGTGGCCTTTAGCCCCGATGGAGAGACGATTGCATCCGCCAGCTTGGATCGCACGGTCAAACTCTGGGATCGGCAGGGAAAGCTGCTCAACACCCTAGAAGGCCATGGCAATTGGGTCATAAGTGTGGCCTTTAGCCCCGATGGAGAGACGATTGCATCCGCCAGCTTGGATCGCACGGTCAAACTCTGGGATCGGCAGGGAAAGCTGCTCAACACCCTAGAAGGCCATGGCGATAGTGTCATAAGTGTGGCCTTTAGCCCCGATGGAGAGACGATTGCATCCGCCAGCGATGATCGCACGGTCAAACTCTGGGATCGGCAGGGAAAGCTGCTCAACACCCTAGAAGGCCATGGCGATAGTGTCATAAGTGTGGCCTTTAGCCCCGATGGAGAGACGATTGCATCCGCCAGCGATGATCGCACGGTCAAACTCTGGGATCGGCAGGGAAAGCTACTCAACACCCTAGAAGGCCATGGCAATTGGGTCATAAGTGTGGCCTTTAGCCCCGATGGAGAGACGATTGCATCCGCCAGCTTGGATCGCACGGTCAAACTCTGGGATCGGCAGGGAAAGCTGCTCAACACCCTAGAAGGCCATGGCGATAGTGTCATAAGTGTGGCCTTTAGCCCCGATGGAGAGACGATTGCATCCGCCAGCGATGATCGCACGGTCAAACTCTGGGATCGGCAGGGAAAGCTGCTCAACACCCTAGAAGGCCATGGCGATAGTGTCATAAGTGTGGCCTTTAGCCCCGATGGAGAGACGATTGCATCCGCCAGCGATGATCGCACGGTCAAACTCTGGGATCGGCAGGGAAAGCTGCTCAACACCCTAGAAGGCCATGGCTCTAGTGTCATAAGTGTGGCCTTTAGCCCCGATGGAGAAACGATTGCATCCGCCAGCTCAGATCGCACGGTCAAACTCTGGGATCGCGACCCGCAGAGGCTACTGGCTTGGCACTGCAACTGGCTCCGCGACTATTTGCTCCACAACCCCGATGGGCAAAAGGCAAAGGCAGACGGCGTTTGTCGGGGCAGGCTCTAGCCATTTCCCCAGTCGCCGCTGCAGCCCTATTGATCAAATAATCGCTCTACATCTCGGGAGCCGTGCAAAATTCGAACAATCTCGATGCAGTTGGCTTGCACAAAATAAAAAACAATATACGGCTTCACCGGAAAACTCCTCAGTTCTGCCAACAACTCGTCCCGAAGCTTCCCCATTTCCGGAAACTGCGCCAACATTGGCAAATGATCCAAGAGCTTCGCGATCGCCCGATCCGCTCCAATCTCATCCTGCTCAGCCAAATAAACCCAAATATCTTCCAAATCCTGCTCAGCTTCCCGAGAGAGTTGATAACGGTTCATGCTTGCTCTTGCCGAGCCCGACCTCGCTCCCGAATCTTTGCCGCCAAATCTGGCAACGTCTCATTCGTATACGCCGTAAACTGACCTGCTCTAAGCTGCTCAACCCCAAGCATCAGTGCCTGACGCAACTCCGTCAACTTTGCTTGCTCCTCCTCCGACAAAGGTTTAGCCCGTAGCTTTTCTGTCAGAGCCCTGCGCTCCTCATCTGTTAACGCTAGGATAATCTGCGCCAGAGAATCCACAAGCTGGGTGTTTACAGGAGGGCCTCCACTGCTTGCCTGGGTCGCCGTGGCTTGAGTCATTGCTAATCCATCCTCAACGCTATCTTTAATTGTAGCTTAGTCGGCTAGCAGCCCACTCACCGGACGTAACAATACCCTGAGAGCTTCCGCCAATGGGTACGCTAGGGCAACACACAGGGTATGGCACAGACCGCTAATTCCACCATGACATCTGCCAGTGCAACTATTTACGCCACAACCCCACCGGCCAACAAGCCCGCGCCCGAGACGTCTGCCAGGGCAGGCTCTAACCCCACCCCTCACCTCAGCCCCAGACACCGGGGGTTTTGGTCTCATCCTGAAATCTGCATCTCTCCCCCACCAAACTCCCGGCGTTTCAGCCTCCAACTATGAATTCAGGGTTTGCATTACACTAAAACCATGCCAGCCAAAGACCTCTATCACGACGCTGTCAAATCAGCCCTGATTCAAGACGGGTGGACCATCACCGATGATCCACTCACCCTTAAGATTGGCGTTCGAAACCTAGCCATTGACCTAGGAGCCGAGAAACTCCTCGCAGCAGAACGTGGGCCAGACAAAATCGCAGTCGAAGTCAAAAGTTTCATTGGTCCTTCCCTCCTCTCCGAACTAGAAAAAGCCTGGGGACAGTTTTTCCTCTACGCCCGAACCCTTGCACGGCAAGAACCTGAACGCAACCTCTATCTAGCCGTAAACAATACAACCTTTGAAACCCTCTTTCAGGAAGAAGCCGGTCAGATCCTCCTTCAAGAGCCAGGATTTCGCTTACTCGTTGTTGATGTCGATCGCCAGGAAATAGTTCTATGGAAACCCTAGCCCAACCTCACAATTCCCCCAACACCCCAACGCCCCAAACCCTTGAGCAATGGTGTCAGGAAATCGAAAAGATTTTGCAATATTATGCTGATCTTCCCTATCGCTACGGAGAGGTTACAACGAGCGTTGTTGTTAGTGGCGATCGAAAAAACTTTCTCCTCATCAACGAAGGCTGGGAAGGCAATCGGCGAGTCTACGGCACCGTCGTCCATGCAGAAATCCGTAACGGAAAAATCTGGATTCATCACGACGGCACAGAGGAAGGCATCACCGAAGACTTAGTCGCAGCAGGTGTCCCAAAAGATAACATTGTCCTAGCCTTTCATCCCCCCAGCGTGCGGCAACACACAGGATATGGCGCAGACAGCTAAAATTTGGGTTTCTACGTATCAAAGCATCCTATCCATTAGGCCAAAATCGCCAAGGCAACGTCATCACCAGGGGATGAAACCGATAGAGAAACCCACCAAAGGCAAGGCTTGCCATCGCCATCATCGCCAAAATTAAAAATTGCGGCCAGCCACAAATTCGCGCCATTTGTAAATCAAATCTCGCCAGCAAAATCACCCCGCCAATCAACAACGCCTCCGCCACGATCGCCATGTGAATCAACAACAAAACGCTAAGAGAAGCGATCGCAATACTCGCCAAAAACATCCGACTATCCGACTCAAATACCCGCTTAAGCCAGCTTCGTCCCGCCGCAAAGGGCTGCGTAAACAACCCAATTCCAATCAGTGACAAACCATAGGCAGTCGGCCAAAAGCTCTGAGGATAGCGTTCAAACAGCCAATAGTTGCGCCAGGGCTCTTGCCACGAAGCCCACTGCCAGCCAAAAAACACATAGGCCACAATCAGGAGCAGCAGAGACCCCAGAATGAGATGACGCACCTTTGGCAGCTCTTGCATAGCAGGCTTCAACAGTGAGAATTAAGGATCAAAAGAAAAAGAAACAATTGCCACTAGACATTATAAATTGGTCGAAATTGCCTGCACAGGACAGGTGGGAATGCACTGTTCACAGACAATACAGCGCGATCGCGCAAAATTTAACCGCAAGGTTTCCGCATCCAAACTCAACGCCTCCGTCGGACACACCCCCGTACAAAGACCGCAGTGAACACAAACCTCCTCATCCACCATTATCTCCTGACTGGCCAGGGACACTTGGATCTCTCGCGATCGCATCCAGCCTAGCGCCGCATCCAATTCGTCAATATCCCCCGAAAGTTCCAGCACCAGCTTCCCCACGCGATTGGGAGCCACCTGAGCCCGGATAATATTAGCCGCCACATTGAAGTCCTTCGCCAACAAATAGGTAATCGGCATCTGAACCATACGACGGGGGAACGTCAGCATCACGCGCTTTTTCATAGAGTCCTTTCTGGGGGTCCTTTCTGGGAGGTCGTTTAGAGAGGAAAGGCTACGTTACAAGAACTTCGTTACAAGGGCTTCGCTAAACTGAGAAAAACCTAAGCGCAACATCAAAACAATAGACCCATGCCTGTGGATTCTGCCTCCTCTGATTCTGTCTCCCCTGCGTCTTCCACCGCCACGCCACCCTCCGCCACGGCTGCCGCCGGCAGCAAACTGCGCAATCTGCTGATTGCCGTCAGCGCCATGGTCCTCAGCGTTCTGATTTTCATCGGGTTGCGGGTGCAAACGGCGGTGCCGACCCTCGCGACCCTCGTAGCCCAGGCCGTCCCCCTGGAAACCGCTGTCACCAATGGTAAACCAACGCTCATTGAGTTTTACGCCGATTGGTGCACGAGCTGTCAGGCCATGGCTCCTACGGTGGCCAGCGTTGAGCAAACCTATGGCGATCGCGTCAATTTCGTCATGCTCAACGTCGACAACGACAAATGGCTACCAGAAATCCTGGCCTACCGCGTAGACGGCATTCCCCATTTTGAGTTTCTCGATCGCCAAGCCCAGAGCATCGGAGCAACCCTGGGCGAGCAGCCCTTGCCGGTGTTAGCCGCCGATTTGGATGCCTTGCTTCAGGCTCAGGCCTTGCCCCAATCCCAGGCAGTGGGGGCCGTGTCGACGATCCAGGGCGATCGCCTCAGCACCCCATCGAGTGGAACCCCAGGCCAAACTGATCCCCGCAGTCACGGAGCCCAAGTAAAAGCCCGATGAAAACCAGTCCCAATCCCTATCCCCGGTTTTTAATCTGCATCACCGCAATAATTTGCTCAACCATCTCCGTGGGGATTGCCAAGGCCACTTGAAGTTCGTTGAGAAACTGCTGTTCTTCCTCCGCAAAGACTCCATCCGCCAGCACCAAATCTGCGGCCACGGCAAACGCTGTTTCTCGCAGTTCCTCGGAAAGCGCCTCCTGGGCCGAGTTAAACAACGCCGCGACGCCCTCTTTCTGGAGCTTCGTCAAGAGGCGATCAAAGAGCCGCCGCATTTTGTCGTCAGAATAGTGCTCATAGAGCTTCATCCGGGACAGGATCAGGGGAATGCTTTGGGCTTCCTCTTCGGAGAGATAGCCATCGGAGGCCACTGCTGCCAAGGCGATCGCCGCAAACGTATCCGCTGCGCTTAGCGGCTCCTGGGTATTCGTCCCTTGGGAGCCTCGCATTTTGTCTAATAAACCCATGCTCTCTTGCCTCGATAACGTTCGACGTTTGCAACCGATTTGCACCCTCATGGTTGCTCAGCGCATCACGCCTGTAATAAGCCTGACTTTTCCCTTTGATAATGGCAAGGAATGTCCCGTCCTGGCGAGGCTCAACCGAACGTATAGAGACTGATTTATAATTTTCTTAAGGATCACATGAGGCAAAATGGCCATGAGCGCTGGAAGATCAACCCGCCGGAAGCAAACCCCTGACGAAATGCCCAAAACCCAACCGGATACCGATAGCGCTGCAAATCCGGCAGCAGACCAGCCCACGGCAGAGACCCATCAGCCTCGGATCACCTCGCGCACAGCCCGATCGGCCTTGGCCTTGCACCAGCATCCATCCCACAGCATGGACAATCGCCCGGTTGACCCCAGCCCCATCCAAATCAGCCATACAGTGCGCATGGCGGGTCAGCGTCCCATTGGCGTTTCCAATCACAAAAACGGGGTCAATTTTTCCCAGTCCCCGTCGATCATGAATCGTCCCATCGCCCCGAATTCCACACCCGAAGACGATTCGCTGATTGAATATCTCGACTAAGAATCTTTCGACGAATATTTCGACTACGCGTATCTCAACTAAACCTTTGGATTAACGGAGCCCTGTGGCTGCATCGGATTCTACTCAGGTTTTGAAACAATTGCCCATTGCCGTCGGCATCCTCGGCGGTAGTCTGTTGCTTCTCAACCGTTTGCTGACCCCTACCCTGCTCAGCTCCCAGTCGCGCTCGGATGCCCTCGGGATCATCCTCAGCGCGCTTTTAGTATTGACGGGTTTGCTCTGGCAGCAGGTGCAGCCCCAGCCCCCGGAAGCCGTAGACCTAGCGGGCTCCCAAGGATTTGATCTGGCAGAGGATTTGCCAGCGGAGGTGCGGGCGGAGTTGGCCTGGGCTTCGAAGCTGCTGCTCACCAATACGGTGACGGGATCCGTGGTGATTTGGTATGGCGATCGCCCCCTGCTCCGTCGCGGTATCCTGGGTCCTCAGCCCCTCAATCGGCTCGGCACCATCACCCAGCGAGTCTTGACGACGCAGAAGCCCATTTATCTAGTCGATTTAAAGCTCTATCCGGGTCGCATTGAATTTGATTATTTACCTCACAATACCCAAGGGGTGATTTGCCAGCCCTTAGGAGAAGCTGGGGTGATGATCCTGGGCGCAAACGCGCCGCGCAGCTATACTCAGCAGGATGAAAACTGGATTGAGGCGATCGCCGAAAAGCTCTCGGTCACCCTCAGCCAGGTTGATTCAGCCGTTCCATCAGGCAGTGAGGCAAGCCCATGAACTCCAATAATCTACGGGGAATGCAACTCCGAGGTCTCGTCGTTTGGCTCGTGGCGTTGCTATTGCTGGTTGGCATAGGATCGATCGTGCCGAAATGGCTGGTCAACCTCATCTTTGTTTTAATTGGCCTTGCATTTTTGGCTCCGGTCGTCGGCTTCTTGGGCCTACGGTGGTGGTTACAGCGCAATCTGATCGAAGACGCTTGTCCCGTCTGCGGTGCCCCCCTGAGCGGTCTCAAAACCTTACAGATTCAATGTCCAAGCTGTGGTACCCCTCTTCAGGTCAGCAACGGTAAGCTCCAGCGCATTAATCCCCCCGGTACCATCGATGTTGATGTGGTCGATGTTTCCGCCCAGGTGATCGAAAGTCAGATTTTAGATAGCCAGGTCGTGGATAGCCCGTTTAGCGAGGATTGAGCGACCCGAGCAGCGACCCTTTTAAAGCTTCCGTTCAACGATTCAGAGAAATCAACGCTTCGGGTTTGACTACCCCTTCTTCCGTGATGATCCCAGCAATTAATGAAGCCGGGGTGACATCAAAGGCAGGGTTATAGAACTCTGTGCCCGCCGGACAAATCACTGTTTCGCCAATTTGAGCAATTTCACTGGGATCACGCTCTTCAATGGGAATTTCACGACCATCGCGAAGTGAAAAATCGACGGTTGAAAGGGGGGCTGCAACGAAAAATGGAATCTCGTGGGCCTTGGCCACCAGCGCCAAACTATAGGTCCCAATTTTATTCGCTGTATCCCCATTAGCGGCGATCCGGTCTGCTCCCACAATCACCACATCTACCAGGCCCTCCTTCATACAGTGGGCCGCCATGCCATCGGTAATGAGCGTTACCGGGATCTTTTCCTGGACACATTCCCAGGCGGTGAGCTTAGCACCCTGGAGCCGGGGCCGGGTTTCGTCAGCATAGACCCGCTCCAGGCGTCCCTCCCGCCAGGCCGAGCGCACCACGCCGAGGGCAGTGCCATAGCCTGCGGTGGCCAAGGCTCCCGTGTTGCAGTGGGTGAGGATGCGCAATTTCTCCGGGGTTTCCGGTAAGACCGTGAGCCCCTGTTCGCCAATGCGATAGCAGGTTTGCAAATCCGACAGATGAATTTCTTGGGCCGATTGTAACAACGCGGCCTGGATCGTTTCGACTTTACCGATGGTGCTCTGGGCCACGGTCATCATGCGATCGATCGCCCAGAAAAGATTCACCGCCGTCGGTCGGGTGGCCCGTAACAGCGCTGCAATTTCTTCAAGTTTCGTCAAAAACGTAGCTCGATCACCCGTCTGAATTTCCCGTGCCCCCAAATAAACTCCGTAGGCCGCTGCCACACCAATGGCCGGAGCTCCCCGGACAATCATTCGACGGATAGCTTCAGCCATATCGCCGCTGCGCCGAATCTCAACCAAACTATATTCTCGGGGGAGGCGAGTTTGATCAATTAATAGAACGTGGTCGTCCTGCCACAGAATCGGATAGACATGGCTTACTTCAGACATTTTGGCGGCGGGGGAGGCGTCTGGCAACACGGCAGAATAACGGAATAAGAAGGATTATGAACAGTCAAAAAGCGCTTGGATACAGAAGTCAGCGGAAGTAGAACGACCCACCAAGCAGAGAACTGGACCCAACGGGCAAATGCTCTGGATTTCCTTAAGCTTTGTCTAAAATGTTCCGAGTTCGGGTCAGGATACGATTATATTATGGTGCTTAAACCGTGCCTATTTTTCGGGCATGGATATTGATCAGGGATCCGCCTGTCAACTCATCCAAAATCATAAAAGCTTTTTTGCATCTTTTTTCGCTTTTTCTCGCCTCTTTCATTGAATTTATTTCCCATGACTGCTTTGGATCCAAGCCCTCCGTTCTTTGCGGTGACGACACCGGTTTACTACGTGAATGCAGCTCCCCATGTGGGCAGCGCTTACACAACGATGGCGGTGGATGCGCTTTGCCGCTATCGGCGCTTGCGGGGTGATTCGGTCTTGATGATCACGGGGACCGATGAACATGGGCAAAAGATTCAGCGCACCGCCGAACAGCGGGGGTTGCAACCCCAGGCACACTGCGATGAGATTGTGGCCAGTTTTCAGCAGCTTTGGCAACAGCTCAATATTCAGTACGATCGCTTCAGCCGCACGACCGCTCCCCGTCACCAGGCGATCGTCGAAGCGTTTTACAAGCGGGTCGAAGCCAACGGCGATATTTATCTAGGGCAACAGCAAGGCTATTACTGCGTTGGCTGCGAAGAATTCAAAGAAGAGCGGGATCTACTAGAGGACCAATACTGTCCACTCCATCCCAATCAAAAGGCGGAATGGCGTGACGAAGAAAACTATTTCTTTCGACTCTCCCAATACCAGGAGAAACTAGAAGCCCTCTACGAAACCCACCCTGAGTTTATTCAGCCCGTCAGCCGCCGCAATGAGGTGCTGAGCTTTGTCAAGCAGGGGCTCCAGGATTTTTCGATCTCTCGGGTGAATTTGGACTGGGGCTTTCCGATTCCTGGCAATCCTAAACATACGTTTTATGTGTGGTTTGATGCGCTGTTGGCCTATGTGACGGCCCTCCTTGATCCCGAGGATGAACCCACGCTGGAAAATGCCTTGGCCCGATGGTGGCCGATCAATCTCCATGTCATTGGCAAAGATATTTTGCGGTTCCATGCAGTTTATTGGCCTGCGATGGTGATGTCGGCGGGACTGCCACTGCCCGATCGCGTTTTTGCTCATGGTTTCCTGACAAAGGATGGCCGAAAAATGGGTAAAGGCGTCGGCAATACGATTGATCCTGTGGCGTTGCTGGATGAGTTTGGGGCGGATGCCGTTCGCTACTACTTCTTGAAAGAAATTGAGTTTGGTCGGGATGGGGATTTTGGCCGCACGCGGTTTATTCACACGCTCAACGCTGACTTAGCCAATGATTTGGGCAACTTAGTTAACCGCACGCTAAATATGGCCAAGCGCTATTGTAATCAAGCGGTGCCATCGGTGTCGGGCGATCGCTTCTCCCCCGACCATGAGCTCAAAACCCTGGGGATCACCCTGGGCGATCGCGCTGCCCATGCCTACGATGCCTTGGCCTTCAGCGAAGCCTGCACAGCCGCTTTAGCCTTGGCCCAGGCGAGCAACAAATTTCTCGATCAGCAGGCTCCTTGGACCCGATATAAGGAGGGGGATCAGCAGGCCGTCGAGGAAATTTTGTATGCCGTACTGGAGTCTGTACGGCTTGTGGCCTACGTTCTCTCGCCGATTGTCCCTCGGCTGAGTACGGCCATTTATCAACAGCTTGGGTTTGAGGGAGATTTTGATGATGCCGGGGTGGGCGATCGCTTCCCCTATGCTGACCATAACCAGTGGGGGGCGCTTCCTGCTCACCAAACTCTGCAAAACCCAACCCCCGTGTTCCCTAAAATTGAAGTTCCCGTCGAAGTTCCCGACGTGTGAGCCCAACTCACTGGCCTTGACCTTTAAGGTTGGGGCCGGTCTGATCAACTCAGGTTCGATTTTCTTTTTAACTTTCCTTCTTCAAAGCCAAGCTTCCACCCTTTGGATGTCTAAGCTTTGACTTTTTTCAAAACCCTTAATTTCAAAACCTCTGTCTTACAAAGTACCTAACTCTTTTAGCCTTTTCATAAAAACGAGGATAAAAAACCGTGTTGCACCCCATGGAGCGGGATTCAATTTTTACGCCTGAGCAAGTTCTCGAAAACCGAGGACGGGTTGCTATTTTTATTGACGGTTCAAACTTGTTCTATGCTGCTCTCCAGCTGGGAATTGAAATTGATTACACTAAGCTGCTCAGCCGCCTAACGGGAGGCTCTCGGCTCTTGCGTTCGTTTTTCTATACGGGGGTCGATCGCAGCAACGAAAAACAGCAGGGTTTTTTGCTGTGGATGCGTCGCAATGGCTACCGCGTCATTTCTAAGGACCTGGTCCAGCTTCCCGATGGCTCCAAGAAGGCCAATTTGGATGTGGAGATTGCCGTAGACATGATGGCCTTGGTGGGATCCTATGATACAGCCGTTCTCGTGAGTGGCGACGGAGACCTGGCCTATGCCGTTGATGCGGTGAGCTATCGGGGGGTGCGGGTGGAGGTGGTCAGCCTGCGCTCGATGACCAGCGATAGCTTGATTAATGTGGCCGATCGCTATGTGGATTTGGAAAGCATCAAAGACGAAATTCAAAAAACCCCTCGCCAGGGCTATACCTATCGTCCGTTAGAAGGCTCAGAACCCACCGATAAGGGTGAGGAAAAACCGCCCCTGCCGTAGTCCAAAGCCATCGATTACACTGGGAGGGCTCAAAATTCACCGCGTCCCTTGGCTCTTTTGAATCGGTTTCTCTCTGTCAGATGGGCTCGAACCACCGGGTTTGGCCTCTTGCTGCTAGTGCTGCTCGCAGGTCAGAGCTGTTCGTGGTTGCGCCGCCCCAAGCCAGTGGCTCCCGTGGAAAGCAATCCGTCCGATGCCTTGGTGTTTGAGAATGTCTCCTTGGAGCAGGCTGACGAGGCTGGCAATTTGCTCTGGCGACTCAAGGCAACCCAGGCGACCTACAGCGAAAGCGGTAAACAGGCCAAGGTTGATCAGCCTCGGGGGAAACTCTTTCAGGGGGGTAAAGAAGTTTATGAAGTAGAAGCCAAGCAGGGGGAGGTCAACCAGGATGGGGAGACGGTTTTTCTGCGCCAGAATGTGAGGGTTCAGGATTTACGCGATGGGGCAACGATACGGGCTGACGAAGCAGAATGGCATCCCCAGGAAGAGGTTTTGATCCTGCGCCAAAATGTGGTCGGCACAAAGGCGGATCTGGAAATTAAGGCCCAGGAGGGCACCTGGCGCAGCAAAAATAATGAAGTTCAGCTGAAAGGGGCTCCGGTTTTGGCAACGCTGGGCAAGCAGCGGCTGAAGCTACAAACGGAAAATTTGCTTTGGAAAGTGGCGGAGGAGCGGGTGGTGGGCGATCGCCCCCTAGATATCCAGCAATTTGCCGAAAAGGATCCCACTCAAATGATTCGCCGCGCCACCTCCCAATCGGGCGAAGCGTTACTGCCAACCCAAGAAGTTATTCTGCGACAGGCGGCCCATTTGGTTTTGACCGAGCCCCCCTTAGATATTTTTGGAGATGCGATCCGCTGGCAAACGCAAAAAAATCAGGTGATGAGCGAAGCGCCGCTCAGGGTGGTCCATCGCTTGGAGAAAACGACGATTTCGGGCGATCGCGGTCAGGCGGATTTGACCAACCAAGTTGTCACCATGACCGGCAATGTCAAGGGCATTTCGGAACTGCGCCAAGCTCGCCTGGGGGCCGATCGCCTCACCTGGAATACAGCCAGCCAGGATGTGGAAGGGACGGGGAATGTCAGCTATGACCAGGCCGAGCCGCCGCTGTCGCTATCGGGACCGACGGCCAAGGGCAATCTCAATGATGAAACGATGGTGGTGAGCGGGGGCCAGGTGAAGACGATTATTATTCCCGTAGATAATCCCTAGGCCAGTAATTGGGCGACCTGTTGGGCGAGGGCCGTTTGGCTAAATTTGGCCAGGGCTTCTTGGCGCAGCCAGTCCCCTTGGCAACGCGGATCGGTTCCCTGCAAGAGTTCGAGACAGGCACTGGCAACCGCCTCCGGATCCCGGTGGGGTACCTGCCAGCCGACACGACCATCCTGAACGGGGTCCGCTGAGCCATCGTCATCCCCCGAAAGCACCGGCACACCGCAGGCCATCGCCTCCAAATAAACAATGCCGAAGCCTTCCTGGGAGGGCATGATATAGGCATCGGCTAAGCGATAATGGTCCACCAAATCCTTCGTTGCCACAAACCCAGCAAACACCACATGGTCCGCTACGCCCAAGTCCTGGGCCAACTGGGCCAACCGAGGCTGGTCATCACCCCGGCCAATCACCAGATATTTCACCGCAGGCTCCACGGGCAAAATCTTCGGCAAGGCCCGTATCGTTACATCAACGCCCTTGTAAATATCGCCGGACCAGAGCCGCGCCACGGTCATGAGCACCTTGGCATCGGCTAAACCGTAGCGAGTGACTAGGGTTTCTGATTTTGGACCTGGCGTGAAGCGATCGCCATCCACCACACAGGGCAACATTTTCACCCGCTCCGTTGGAATTCCATTGGCGGCACAGAGGCGATCGCGACTATACCGACTAATCGTCCAAATATCCTCCGCCTCCCGCAGTCCCCGCTGCATCCCAGGGCTGACCGGCTGCCAGACTTCTTTGCCGTAGGTGACAACGGTGTAGGGCAAGTTGAGTAACTGACACAGAGGCCGAATCAGTGGAGTCAGAAAGACGTGACCGCAAATTAGCCGCCGGGGGCGATCGCGCACCAAGCTCGAAAATAGCTCCGCCGCCAGCCGCAGTCGTCCAATCTGGGCGGTCGGAGATTTGCAGTAGTGGAATTCTAGGCGCGGATGGCCTTCGAAGGGATTGGGGGCGGTGGCGGAACTGGGGCGATCGCGCAACAAAAAGATATCAGCGGTGTGGGCTTCGTCCCCCTCCAGGTAGGCATTCAGCACATCCTTGATATAGGACTGAATCCCGCCCTCCTGGGAAAAGATTTCCAGAAAGACGAAGGTGTGGTGCTTGAGCGCGGCTGTTTCTAGCACTGTTTCTCCCACTGCGGTTCCCATAAATTTCACTCTCTGCCGTAACCTGTCTCGATTCAAAGGCTGGAATAAACAGGCACAATGACCCGTGGTGAGATGCTGCTCATGCATTTAGGGTGCCCAGGCAGAGAGGCGTTGGCAACGGCAGGGTGGGCTTTGCTGCGGGAAAACAGTCAGGGAAACGGCTAGGGAAATGGGTATGAAAAAGGGCTGGGTGCGATCGCACCCAGCCCTCTTCTTAAATTGCATTCTAATTGCAAATTTGGTCTTGACAGCCCCTAGAACAAACCCAGGGTCAAAGACTGGTCAATGGGGAACGTCGCCCCCGCACCCAACCACAGCGTCACAACCGTTCCAAAAAGGAACATCGCAGTCGCCACCGGGCGGCGGAAGGGATTTTGAAACTTGTTGACCCCTTCAATGAAGGGAATCGCCATCAAGCCCAGGGGAATCGCACTCTGGAGCATAATACCCAGTAGTTTATTGGGCACCACGCGCAGAATTTGAAACGCCGGATACAGATACCACTCGGGCAAAATTTCCAGGGGCGTTGCAAAGGGATCAGCGGGTTCGCCAATCAGGGCTGGGTCTAGCACCGCCAAACCAACCACACAGGCGATCGTCCCAGCGATGACCACCGGGAAGATATAGAGCAAATCATTGGGCCAAGCGGGTTCACCATAGTAGTTGTGACCCATGCCCTTGGCCAACTTGGCGCGGAGAATCGGATCGGTCAGATCCGGCTTCTTAATAATGGACATGATGGGAGGATCTCCTTCGAGAACAGAAATTTACCCATCCCTCATCGGGATGGCTTACAGGGGACCCGAAATACCTTGCTTCCGGATCATCAGGAAGTGCATCAGCATGAACACCGCCAACAGCCAAGGCAAAACAAAAGTGTGCAAGCTGTAAAAGCGAGTCAACGTCGGTTGACCCACACTTTGGCCACCGCGCAGCAATTCAACCATCAGGCTGCCCACCACCGGAATCGCCTCAGGCACACCCGACACAATCTTGACCGCCCAGTAACCGACTTGGTCCCAGGGCAAAGAATAGCCAGTCACACCAAAGGTCACCGTGATGACCGCCATGATCACACCCGTCACCCAAGTCAACTCGCGGGGGCGCTTGAAACCACCGGTCAGGTAAACCCGGAAAACATGGAGGATCATCATCAGCACCATCATGCTGGCAGACCAGCGGTGGATGGAACGAATCAACCAGCCAAAGTTGACCTCGTTCATCAGGTACTGAATCGAGCTGAATGCCTCAGTAACCGTGGGTTTGTAATAGAACGTCATTGCAAATCCAGTGGCAAACTGGATGATGAAGCAAGTGAGCGTGATTCCACCAAGGCAATAAAAAATATTTACGTGGGGAGGAACGTACTTACTGGTGATGTCTTCGCTAATCGCTTGAATCTCCAGGCGTTCCTCGAACCAGTCGTAGACCTTCGCCATGAGACCGAGTTCCTAAAAATGCATGTTTGTCCATACAAAATGTAACATGGCAGGAAGGGCCTAGGGGGCCGGAGTGACGGGAAATTCGGGAATTGTTAGGGTGGCCTGAGGGGGAGAAAAATGGGAAGCATCACTGAATTCTGAGAAAGAATCGAAGAAATGGGCCGCAGCCGAAGGTAAAAACTGCCGCTACAATCTGTTACATGATGAAACTTGCGCTCAGAATTACTCTGGTTCTGCTGCTTCAGCTTGCGGTTTTCTCGGGCTGGATGCCTTCGGCCCAAGCGCTGACGGAAGAACAGCAGCTATATAACGAAGCTTGGCGTATTGTCAGCCGAGCCTATGTGGATGAGTCTTTTAACGGACAAAACTGGTGGCTGCTGCGCCAAAAGACGTTGCGCAAGGGATTGTCGGATCGAGAACAAACCTACGGGGCGATTCAGTCTTCCTTGGCAATGCTGGAGGATCCCTTTACCCGGCTTCTTCGTCCCGACCAGTATCACAATCTTCAGGTGACGACGTCCGGTGAATTAACGGGGGTTGGGCTTCAGATTGCTAAGGAGTCGGACACCGGGATGCTATTGGTGATTGCCCCGGTGGAAGGCTCTCCCGCAGAAGCCGCAGGCATTCGACCCAAGGACCAGATCCTGTCGATTAATGGGGTGCCGACCAACGACATGGACCTCGACGATGCGGCCTCTCGCATGCGTGGGGCTGTGGGTTCACCGGTGACGCTGACGATTCAGCGGGCGAAAGCAGATCCAACAGATGTGGTGGTGGTCCGACAGCGGATTTCGCTCAACCCCGTGGTGGCGGCACTGAAGCAAGACCCGTTGCCCATTGGGTATTTGCGGCTGAGTCAGTTTAATGCCAATGCGGTGGAGGATTTGACCAAGGCGTTGAAAAAGCTCGATCGCCAGGGAGCCCAAGCCTATATCCTCGACCTGCGCAATAACCCTGGTGGTTTGCTCCAAGCGGGAGTTGCCATTTCGCGGCTGTGGATCAATGACGGACCAATTGTTTATACGGTCGATCGCCGAGGGATTTTGGATAGCTTCTGGGCCGATGGCTCGGCGGTGACCCAAGCGCCGTTGGTGGTTTTGGTGAATGAAGGGACCGCCAGCGCTAGCGAGATTTTGGCTGGAGCCTTGCAGGACACAGGACGGGCTCAGCTCGTGGGTCAGCGTACGTTTGGCAAGGGGCTGATTCAGTCGCTGTTTGAGCTCTCCGATGGCGCGGGGCTGGCGGTGACGGTGGCCAAGTATGAGACACCCAACCATCGGGATATTAATAAGCTGGGGATTGAGCCGGATCTGGCGGTGGAAACGGAGGGATTGACGCGGGAGGCGATCGCCACCTCCGCCGACCCCCAATACCAAGCCGCAGTCGAGCTCCTCACCCAGCAAGTCGGCACCGCCCTGGTGACCCAGCCGGCCCCCCAGCCGGTTCTTGCAGATGCGGCCTGACGGCACCCGCGTTTACCACGACCCCCTCCACGGGGGAATTTCGTTGAGTGCCAAGGATCCATCCGAACGTTTATTAATTGAACTGGTAGATACGCCGGAGTTTCAGCGGCTGCGGCGAATTCGTCAATTGGGTCCGGCGAGCCTGACCTTCCATGGGGCCGAGGCTTCAAGGTTTACCCATTCTCTAGGCGTGATGGCCGTGGCCCGTCGTGCCTTTGATCTGTTGGCCACCCACTATGGGGAACTGTTGCCCCACCGAACGACGGTGCTCTGTGCGGCGCTACTCCACGACATTGGCCATGGTCCCTTTAGCCACACGGCGGAGGATATTTTTGGCGGACATCACGAGGCTTGGACGGCGCGGATTTTGCTGGAATCGCCCGTGATCAATCCGCTGTTGCGGACGATGGACCCGGATTTGCCGGAGATTATCATCGCCACGTACCGGAAACAGCATCCGCTGCCCTTGGTGAGCCAGTTGATTTCGAGTCAGTTGGATTGCGATCGCCTCGACTATCTCATGCGGGACAGCTACTACACGGGGGCATCCTACGGTCAGTTGGATCTCGATCGCATTCTCAGTGCCCTACGCTATGACCCCCAGCGGCGGGAGGTGGTGGTGGCGGCGAAGGGGCAGGCGTCGATTGAGCATTATTTGATTGTGCGATCGCTCATGTACGACCAGATCTATAATCACCCCAAAAATATCGCGGTGGTTTGGGGCCTAAAACAGGCGTTTCGTCGTGCTAAGGAGATTGCGGAAACCCAGGGTGTGGAAGCGCTAGGAGCGGATGAGACGCTGACGGCTTGGTTGCAGAGTGCAGCGATGAGCAATTTGCCGCTGGCGGATTATTTGGCGGCGGATGATCATGTGTTTCATTATCATTTGCAGCGTTGGCAGCGGCATTCGGACGCGATTTTGGCGGATCTCTGTCGGCGCTATGTGGATCGGGATTTGTTTAAGGTGAAGGAAATTTCTGAGCTGGAGAAGCCTGCACAACAGGTGCTGCTGCAAGCCATTCGGGGGCAGATCGACCGATCTCCAGGCCAGTTGAGGGACAATCAAGGCAGCTATTATGCCGGACTAGAGGTGGCATTTAGTCGGGGGTATCAACCCTATCGCCAGGGAATTCGGGTAGAGACGCCGGCGGGTAATCGGGAAATTGGGGAGCTGTCGCCGCTGATTCGGGCGTTGGTGCAGATTCGGCAGAAGACTTGGCTGGTTTATCCCCGTGAGTTTGGCAGGGATATCTGCCTCCAAGCCGAGACACCGGGTATTTTGGAAACCCCGGTCTGAGATCCCGCAAAGATCTTGCACCGAGATTCATGCCGTAAGCCAACCGATCCAGTCATCCCTTGCCCAAACTCCGCTCCGCCAGCCAATCCACCCAATCCTGCACCGTTTCAAACGCCAACAGCCCCTCACTTAACGCCTCCAATTCATCGCCAGAAAGCTGAGCAATCTGTGCCTCGATCGCCGGGGGAATCTCCCCAAACTTGCGGCTAAACTGACGCAGGAGGAGCGATCGCTGCCCCCGCAAAATTCCCTCCTGCAATCCTTCTTCCCGAGAAGTCTCTACCACATTGTTCAAGTCGCGATAATACTTCAGGCTATTTTGATAGGTATCCTGCTCCTCAGGGGTAAAATTTGCAATTTCTGCCACTTCAAATAACTCATTAAAAATCTCCTCTTGTAGCAGTTGAGGCGGATCACTCAAATTTGCCAGATTCTTTAATAAAAACATCCATCGATCAAAGTGGGAGCTAAGCTGGTCAAGGGTTTTCTGAAATTTCGGCAATTCAATGTAGATAAACTTGAGCTTGTCATAGAAAACTTTGCACTGCTGATCCTTCAACTCAACCCAATGTACGATCTCAGCAGAGTCCCTATCTTCATCAAACACAAAATCTAAAATTCCAACGGCATAAACAGGGGCTAGTTTATAGTTCCAATCGCCTTTTAAGGCTTGCTCTTGAATGGGAAACGTCGCGTAGTAAACACTTCGATCCTTGAAGAAATTCTGCTTTGCCTTTTGAATCTCAACGATAAATCGCTCTCCATTCATTCCTTGACAATAGATATCAAAAATTGCCTTGCGATCGATTGGCGTATTTCCCAGATTCTCATTGTTTTTGAATGTCACATCCTCAATCTGGCGATTCTGAGGCAATAGGGTATTCAAAAAATCAATCAGCAACCGCTTATGGGGCTCCGTGCCAAACACCCGCTTGAAGCCAAAATCGGTCAGTAAGTTGATGTACTTGTCTTGTAGCGGATAAGCCATCACCAGAGTGCCTGCCAAAATCACGTCTCAGCCCACTCTATTTTAGCGACAAGCCCCTTCCATCCTGAAGTGGATGTGAGATCTCACCCCATAGACAAACGTTGTTTGTCTCTACAAGGAAATCTCCGCCAAATCTTCGTTGAGCACGTCAAAGGTTTTCCGCGACTCAGAAGGCTCCACCCGCGTATTAGCCTCGACTGCGGACGCTCGATCTGCCAACACATCCTGCGGACGCTGTTCTGAGATGTGAATCTGCACCAAATCCTGAAACGCCTCCACAGACCGCAGCCGCTTGAAATCCGCATCCACCCGCGCAATCTCCCGGTAGATCTCCGGCTGCGCGTCAATGACTTGCTTCAAATCATCCAGGGCTTCTGCAAACTCCCCGATCAGCGCATGACAACTGGCCCGATTGTAAAGACAGTCCCAGTGGTCTGGCTGCTGCTGGAGCGCCCAATCATAACTCTCGATCGCCTTACGATATTTCCCAATTTGAGCCAAGGCCACACCGCGATAGTAGGCCGCACTGGCCAAATCTGGCTTGAGCAACAAGGCTTCTTCGTAGCTGGCGATCGCATCCCGATAGCGATTCAAATTCCCCAGGGCATTCCCGCGATTTTCCCAGACTTCCGGATAGTTGGGCTGTAGCGTCAGCACCCGGTCATAGCTGACCAGCGCCGACTCATAGCGCTCCAAGTTATAGAGCACATTGGCTCGACCATTCCAGGCTTCCAGACTGCTAGGGCGCAGCAAAATCGCCTGTTCGTAGCTATCCAGCGCTTCTTCGTTGCGGCCCAACGCAAACAGCAAATAGGCGCGGTTGCGCCAGGATGGGTAGTAGGTGGCATCCTTGGCGATCGCCCGTTCAAAATCCTGTAGTGCCGTCTCCCATTTGCCCATCTGCCCCAGGAGAAAGCCACGGTTATTCAGGGCTTTAGCAAAATCCGGCTGCAAACTCAAGGCTTGGTCATAGTTCGCCAGGGATTCCTCCAGCCGATCCAGCTTGCGCAGGACCACCCCACGACCATTCCAGGTTTCTGCCGATTGGGGCGCAAGGGCCGACGCATATTCCCAGTTTTGCAATGCTTCTTCATAATGGCCCATGCGATCGAGCACTTCCGCTCGCTGAATCCAAGCATCCGCACATTCCGCATTCAGCGTCAGACAACAGTTATAGCTCGCCAAGGCTTCATCGTACTGGCGCAACCGCATCAACAGAATGCCTCGCTGAATCCAAGCTTCCAGATTCTTCGGATTCATCGCCACCTGCCGATCCCACTCCAGCAGGCGCTCCCGCAGTAGCTCCGCACGCCGTTCCGCATGGTTGGGAGTTACTCGGATCTTGTCGATGTCAATCTTTTCCTGCGCTTCAGAAATTTCAGCGCGAGGCACACCAGGCCGAATCATAACGTCAGAATCCGTCGGGATGGAAAGCAAGCAAACTGGGGAATGAGCCCTGTGATGATTGCCCTGTGATGATTATTTAAAAAGGTTGTTCACCCTATCGTTCGCTGTCAAGTTTATGCACCCGATAGGTACCTTACCGCATTTCTCCGGGAAAGCGGGAGATTACTGAGATATCAAATGGGAATTGGGGTGGCTTCCGAGAGATTACGGGAATTGATATTGATTAAGAAGGTTGCACTGCGGCGATCGCTCAACGATACCTATCGACTGATAATCCCAGACCACTGCACCTGCTTTTTCTGGGTGCGGCGATAGGAAAAGAAATAGTCCGGTGTTTGAAACGTGCAGTGGGGGGCGATCGCCACCTGTTCCGCCGCCAACCCCAACCGGGCCAATTGCAGCCCATTCACCCGACGGACATCGAGCTTGACCTTACCGGGTTCTGGATCCGACAAAATGGGCGATTGGGGTAAGGCTTGTAAGGCTTCCAGAATCTGCTCGTCTTCCTGCTGATCAGCTCCGTCAATGAGGCTGCGGCCCGTTTGCACGGCTACGGCTACAGCCACTTGATAGACTTCCCCTGCGATCGCCGGCCCCAAAGCCACCCGCAAATCACCAATCTGACTCCCTTGGGACTGGAGCTGAGCGATCGCCACCGGCACAATTTTCGCCGCCGTCCCCCGCCAGCCCGCATGGACCGCCGCCACCTGCCCCGTGCTAGCATCCGCAATTAAGGCTGGCGTACAATCCGCGCTACAGACCCAAACCGATTGCTGGGCCTGGGTTGAAACCAATCCATCCGCTGGATCAAATTCCGCCTCTTCTTCCTCGTCCACAGCAATCGGGACCACATCCGCCGTGCACAACACCTGGTTCCCATGGACCTGCTTGACTCGATACACTGGCACCTCAGGGTTTAGAGCTGCGACCAAACGACCGGGGCGATCGGGCGACCATTGCTGGGTGAAAAAACCGTGCTGCCAATCGTTTAATAATTCACAGGTCAAAAACGGACGACCTTCGTAAACTTGCCAATGCCATTGCTCCATCTCCAAACTCATTATTTAGCTCCTTTGATTCCCCAATGGTGCAGTTTAGGACAGAACAACTAGAAGCGGAACTGAAGTGGCTGTGGCCGGAGGGAATGCCCTTTGGGCCGACGCTGCATGTTTATGAAGAACTGGGGTCTACGAGCGATCGCCTCAACAACTTGCTGAAAACCGGAGCACCCGCCGGAACCACCGTCCTCGCCCAAACCCAAACCCAGGGCAGAGGGCAACAGGGTCGCACCTGGGTGTCTGCGTCGGGAGGACTGTACCTCTCCATGGCCCTCGCCTGCCGCTGTCCCGCCCAAGAAGCGGCTCGCCTCACCCTCGGCAACGCCTGGGGAGTTGCAACCGCCTTGCGAGAGCAGGCCATTCCCGTTGCGCTAAAATGGCCCAACGATATTTTGCTGGAGCGTCGCAAGCTGGGTGGAATCCTGACGGAGAGCCGATTGCGGGGGGGAGAAATTTATCAGGCCGTCGTTGGGGTTGGACTGAATTGGGCCAATGATGTTCCCGAGCCTGGAATTATTCTTCAACCTTTCCTGGCGAAGACCCAAAACCTGCGAATAACGTCCCTGGAAACTCTGGCAGCGGTCGTTCTGCGCGGTTTAGCACTGGGTTACCAAAAATGGCAAGCAAGGGACGTACCTTTATCAAATCTCCTGGAAGACTATGAAAAGTTCGTCAATCTTCAGGGTCGGCCTGTTGAAGTTTGTAATCAGTGGGGAAAGATTATTGGGATATCCTCTGTGGGAGAAATAAAAGTTCAGTTCGATGGACCTGTTGCAGATTTACCTTCCACGGTTGTCAATGGGGCTAAACCATGCGCTGGGCAGAACCTTCGACCCATTCTGAGATTTCCCCCCGGCTCAATTAACTTGGGTTACGATTAAAACGGCCTAGCCAGACTTCATCAAACGTAAACATTAAAACGTAAGTGATATAGCGAGTAATGACACCTCAACCGTCCAAGGATTACGCCAACGCCTTGCAGCGTCAGCGCCTGTTTAAATCACTCGGCTGCATCGGGAGCTTAGGTCTCTTAAGTAGTGGCTTAATGAGTGGGATGGCCTTGTCTGAAGAAGCGCGCGATGCCGCTCAGACAAATTCCAAGGACGTTGCCTCGGTGGTCGTTCCGCAACTGCTGGCCCAGTTAGAGTCTGATCCCAGTATTGAATCTGCCCCTGAGCCTCCAGCATTTTCCAGCGAGGCGGTCGATCTCGCACCGCCCCCCGCCCCGGTGGAAGCGGCTCCAGCGGAGCCTGTCCCGGTGGAAGCCCCCATTCCTGCGCCCGAAATCGAGCCCCCCGTCGTTAATCTTGCCCCCGAGGATTTGGCTCCACCCAGCTCAGAAAGCTATGAGGAGCAGATCATTTCTCCGATTAATGATGCTGCGGCGATCCAGGGCAGCAACACGATGATTGACTCAACGGATCTCTATTCAACGGGCGCAACCCAGCGGGGTACGGTTCAGCAGGTCCAGCCCCAGGTCGTCGTGACCGATCGCAGCAACGGCTGCCAGCAGACCCTCCAAGCCAATGGACTAGCGGGGAATTGTGGCTCAACGGCGATCGCCCCCACAGCCAAGGGCAACAACGCAGCCCAATCCAGCGGCAATCCAGGCGCTAACCTCGCGAATTCCAGCCCCACAGGCGCAAGAGGCAACATTGCTGCGGATGCACCGAACGTGCAATTTACCGGCGCACATCCCGCACCCAATGCCCCTGCGACCACCCAAGTGGCGGGCGACGCTTCTTATCAAGGCGGCTACAGCGTCACCTTCCCTGGCAAAATGCAAAATCCGCTACAAATGGCGGTTCAAAGCCTCGGCCAAACCCTGTCTCAATCTGTCGATGTGGCGAGTTACTATGCTCGGACGGTTCGGCCTTTGGGCCTGCGGGGGAATGGCGATCGCCAACTCCTATTCCCCCTTTCGGTACCCGCACCGATTTCTTCAGTCTTTGGCTGGCGACTGCACCCCATTGCCAATAGCTGGCGTTTCCATAGCGGGACTGACCTCGCAGCGGATCAGGGCACGCCGGTGGTGGCGGCGCTCTCGGGCCAAGTCAGCACCGCAGATTTTGTCGGGGGTTATGGATTGACAGTGGTCATTGACCATGTTGGCGGCCAAAGTGAAACCCTGTATGGTCACCTTTCAGAAATCTTTGTGCGTCCTGGCCAGGTGGTTCGCCAAGGGGAAGTGATTGGTCGCGTTGGCAGCACCGGCAACTCTACGGGTCCCCATTTGCACTTTGAGGTTCGCCAGTTCGATCCGAACAGTGGTTGGGTGGCGGTTGACCCCGGTCGCTATTTGGAAGGTGCAGTGGCGCAACTGATGAATGTCTTGCGTAACGAGCCGGTTCAGACGGCGCAGCTGAGCCCAATTCCCCTGGCCCAAAGCATTCCCATCCAGCTGAAGCAGGGTCAGCCTAATCTCTCGACAGGACTGATGCCGCTGCTCCAGCAGACCGCTGTACAAAAACCCGTACAGCCCACAACGCCGCTGGAACGGGCAGTGGTTCAAGTGGTGAAGTCCCTGGAAACCCAGCCGAATCTGTCCCCTACTCCTATTCAGCCCCCAACAGCGACGCGCCCCGGTACACCCGTTTCTTCTGCGCAGCCGCGCATTGCTCCGCAGCCGATAGCGACGCTGCCTCAGGTCCCGGTCGTCAGCCAAGCAGCCTTAGCGGATACCCCGACATTACAAGCTCCACAGCCCATTCGCTAACGAGCTGCGGAGGAGTGGCTTTCTAATAGGGGCAGGTGTTAGCACCATTGCCACTTTCCTCTCGCATGGCCCCTAAGATCGTTTCAATGACGACACAGCGACGGCTATTCGGTTGATCGGGGAGTTGAACCGAGACGTAGAGGGGCACTTGAATATTGTTGCCTAGGGTATCGAGGGCGATGCTTCCATCAAAGTTAAACACGATGCGTTCAAGGTCGGTGCCTGCACTATCTGAGGCGCTGAGGGTGAGCTCTGTTCCGTCTTCATTTCCTAACTTTTGTTCGCTAATATAACCAATTTTGGCTGCATCAACTGCGCCCGTTCCATTGGGCCTTGCTCCTTTGGCGGAAAAGCGTTTGATGGATTGTGCGTTGGCGTCAATTTCAATGCCGTAGGAGGTTCGTTTGGCGATCGCCGAAGACTGAGCCTCTCTCAAATATTGCAATAGCTCTGTACGGGCTTCTCCCACCCGTTGACGATTCATAAAGGCTAACCAGCTTGGGGCGGCGATCGCCGCCAAAACCCCAGCAATCACAACAACAACCAGCACTTCTGTGAGCGTAAATCCCTGTTCTGGATGAAGGGGCTGGGTTGGGAATAATTTTTTCATGAATGAGGCGCTCCTGAAGTTGTGGCAGGGTTCACGTGAATTAAGGGAAAAATTCTCGTAATGGTTTTGAATATGTATGGTTGTTTTATCGAGTTCTATCAATCACCCCTCGCATACTAATTTGGGTTTCCATGGTCGGCAAGAAGCTATCACTTTGTACGCCACCCCGTCCTTTAGCATTACCGCGTAAATATACAATCACATCTTGAACTTCGCCAGTTCTAGGATTACCAATTCGCTCACGAGGAGGGGTAGCCGTATCATTGGGATCAATTTCTCTTGTGTTGCGAATACAGACAAAAAAGCTAGGATTGGGATTAGTTCCTTTGACAGGGGTCATTAAATAGTCATTATCTTGAGGGCGGCTATTATCTTTGTAGCCCGGACAATCAGACCGTTCAGCAAAGCCGTTGGTTTTTCTTTCCTGGGTCGATGTATCAACAAAATCAACTAACGTTGAGGGAATGCCTGCATCAGCAGGTGGAAAACTGCCGTTGATGTTAGGACACTTATTTGAATCTTGGCAGTTATCTTTATTGGTTCCAGAAACCTGTATGGGCCAAGACACAAAATCTCCCAGTTCCGCCGGATCCACATAGCCCGCATTTCTCGTTAGGGTATTGATATTGCTGTATTTTTCGAGCTCATAGCGAACGATCCGAGAGTTCCCCTTCCAGATACCGTTCGGATTGGTCGCGTTATTATTAGGGACTTCAAAATAAGCAACGAAACTATAGGCTCGGCGCTGGAGCCGTAGATTGTCGCATTCTTTTTTCTTGGGATCTGTAGCACCAAAACCCGCACAAACGGCTGCGCTGGGTGGGTCTAAGGGTTTGGGTTTCCAAAAGGCTAACGCCGGTCTGTAGGTGCCGTTATCAATACCGGTTTTAAGATTCGTGGGTAAGAAGTTTTTGTAGCTGGGCTGCGATGTTGGGTCTTCAGGATGGGCAGAGTCATCGTAGATATAAACTGCTTGCCGAACATCACTCGCGATGTAGTCTAATGAAAGTTGCATTTCTCGCTGCGTTTCAGTTCTGCTAGATTCGCGTTGTTCTGTACCGACTAATTCAACCACTAAGCTCAACAAAGCAGAAACAATAATACTGCCAATAATCACAACCACGAGTAGCTCGGTAAGCGTGAAGCCATGGGGCGAATTGGGAGAGAGGGGCGATCGCCCTCGCCGATAGTCCGATAAGTTTAAAAACAGTTTATTCAGCTTACCCATGGTTCTTTCCATCCTTGATAACCGGCCCAACAGAAGCAACTAACGAATTTGACAATCGTTTTTCTCTAGTTGTACTTTTGGTTGATGTAATTATTCATCTCTGTCAATCCACCTGTTTGGCTGCCTCGACTCATTTCGGTGTACATCACAACCAAGGGACGAGTCGATCTTTGTTTAGTACCGGATGTAAAACCGACTGAAGCCGGTTCAGTTTGCAACGCAGCTACAGGATTCTGGCTTGCATCAAATGCCTCGCTGCTATAAACCCGCACGCCCATATTGAAGGCAATGGTTTCTCCCTCTTCAGGCCAACCTGCATCTCGAAAAGTTTGGACATAGAGACCATTGCTCGCGGCTGATTGATAGACGCTCGTGGCTGAAACACAAGTGGCTTCCCCAGGGGCTTCTCCCGCACAAAATTGGGTTGGCGCACCCATTTCTTGAAGATTTTTGGGGCTAATGGTGTCAGGAGCCTCTGGGGGTAAGCGTCCTGAGGTTTCAAGGTCAGCAAAGGTTTCACTTCCCATCATCAATAACCGCACTCGCTCAATCTCCGCCTGAGCCACTTGCAGCGCTTGCTCGGTACGCCGATTATTCACACGGGTCCCCACCGCCAGAAAAACCGGCGGTGTGATAACGGTCACCACGACAGTAATAATAATCATGGCAACCAAAGCTTCAAGCAGGGTTAAGCCGCTGTCGTTCTGAGACGGTTGAGCCTGGTGTTTGGCTTTGGCCTGGTGCAGCGGCTTCATGATCCCGAGGACCTGGGCTGCTCTAATCAATTTTCGATGCGCTAAGCCAACTGTGCTGACCATGGTGCTTGCCTTGTAAACCATCTTGAACGAACGATACACCCTAACCCCATTGTTCCCGTTTAGTTACAAGCGGCTGTCGGGTCAATTTTCTCCTGGCCAAACGATCCGCCATCCGGGACGGCACATCTCAGCAGGCTGATATAGGGATCATCCACCGGCAGTTCCCGATAGAACTCACTGCGAATATTGGAACGCCCTGCAAAACGATTCGCAACCGGCGAAGGCTGGACATATTGCAAGGCCACGTCATACCCCCAACGCCGACCGGCTGGCCAGTAGTAGGTTGACCAATATTCATTGTTGGCATCAGGATTTTCTGTGGGTTCCCAGGAATCTTGATCGTAGGGTGCTGTGGCTGAAGTATTAAAGTTAAGCTGGAACAATGAACCGGAAAACCAAAGATTGGTTGCATTAGCGCCGTTTGAGTTGGTCGGTTCCCAGTTCTCAATCAGGCGTGGGAAATTATGTAGACCGCCATTGCTCTGAGCACTGCGAGAAGGGATAGTGCCACTCACAATCAGGGAGTTAATGAATGTTTCTTGGGCTGTAATGAGCTTGCCGTTACGGTTTAGCTCCGAGACGCCAGCGATTTGATTTCGAGTCTTTTTGAATGAAATAAAGGCCCGGTTATCACCAACCCCATACTCTTTCTCAAGATATCCAACCGTTGCACAGGGAACGCGAGAGACGGGGGGATTATTTTGCGGTAGGGGTGCTAGGGGGGTGGCAGGAGCCGTGAGGCAATAGACCGGGAAGCCTCGCTTGGAAATCTTGATCGGGGGAATTGCAACGGTTGCGTTATCGGGATAGACAAAGCCATCCTCGCGGACCCAGGCTAATGTTGCTGTGTCCTTAGGAAAGTTAAGGGCATGGAATGAAGTGGTGGCAGCGGGTTGACGTATTCCTTGGGAGACTGAGCCATCTTTGTCCCCGGTGAAGGCGTTGCTCAAAAACGTCACTGCATCCGCAACGACTTCGCTAGCGCGCCATCGGTCCCCCTTCACAGAATCCGCAAACTTCTCGTTTAACTGGGTGCGGTCATAGAAGTTCCCCCAGTCTGCATTGAGTTTGTCAGCGGGTAAAAACTCCTCGATATTCTGCGCTGTGCCGTTGTCACTATGGAGATTGAAGTTGCCTTGGATGTAAACGGCGTTATCGGAAATAAACGAGATACCGCGAGCATCTTCCACGGGTGCTCCAACACGGGTCAGATCGCTGCCATTTTTGAGGCGGAAACCATGGGGCCGTCGTGCGGGGTCAGCGTAGAAATCAACGGGTTTGGGACTCAGGCCATTGAGGGGATTGACGGGCGGATCCTGTTCATTGGTCGTACCAAAGGCTGCCGCATTCATTCGATAGTTGGCGTTAGCGGTCCCGCCTAGAATCGCTCTCCAAGCGGTTTTCCAAGCTGCCTCATCTGGGTTGACTTTTTTGGGTCGGGCAATGCCATCTTCGCGCAGGGCATCTTCACGGAATGCATAGAAGGCTGCACCGGTCCGGGTTGGGGAGTCTTGCGGGTCTACGATTTCAGGGAGGGGCATCCAGTAGTCGGTTGCGGTTTTGCCGCGCAGTTCATTAGTGCCGCTGATCTGTGTCCGGCGCAGAAGATCTAGGTCCAGGTCCAAAACCCGAACGCCCATGTGCTGACGACCATCAAAGATCGCTTTATCGAGCAGTGTGGTGCGATGTTCTATTCTTGTTCCGACTGAGGTGATTTCAACCACCTTATTGACAGTTTGCGCAGCTGAGCCTGCCCCTGAAGGAAGCTGCCATGCGCCTGAGGATCTAGGACTGAGGGCAATGGCACCAATGCCTTGGTTGGCATTATCGACTACTTTATACTCGACACCCGTATTGGTTGTGATGCCATATTCATTGTTGAAATCGGATGTGCTTGGTGGTGTAGAAAGGGGTTCTGTGAGCTCAAGACCTTCGCTGGTATAGGGCTCTGCCTCAGGCTGGGTAAAATTACAATCTGGACTTCCTGGTGTGCAACCAACTTTCTCGCCTTTTTGGTCATGGTCATATTTGGGGAAGAGATAGAAGAGAGACGGATATTTAGGTGCGCGGGGGCAGAAGGTAAAAGCTAGGGCCAGAAAATCTCGCTCTTGGGCGGCAGTTGTAGGCTCACCTAGGCCGAAGTAGTTACTACCCTTATAATCGCATTGCAGCGGGATTGCTTGACCTCTACTGAGTCCACTAACACCTAAAATTGCAAGCTGGCTAGCGCCCGAAGCACTTCGGCCTCGGCCATAGGTGTTACCATCAGTCCCCGTGGCTGTGTCATTAATATATTTAATCGGATAGGTTTGGGTGGCAAAACCCATGAGGCGATCGCGATTCACCTGCTCTTTCGCCACCATCCGTTTGAGCAAATTGCGCTCGTCCTCTGTAATTTCAGGCGGCAGAGCATCAATCAAAACGTCAGGGGGAACAGAGCGAGCGGGAGCGGTCGTGTCGTAGGCTTTCAGGGAACTCGTGGCGCCCCGATAAATCTCTTCTCCTTGAGCATCCGAAACAACCAAATAGTTGGAATCTGTTGTGCTATCTAAAGGAATTTTCCCATTATTGCTGGCGGTTTTGGTAATTTCGTAGAGTGCGCCGTTGTTAATGAGTTTGCTATCGCGCAATGCCTGCCAAGCCGGATCATTGTAATCATCAAACCCTTCTTCAACATTCTGCACGTTATAGGCCAACATCCCCAACGTACAGCTTGCGGTTTGCAGCGTGGTCCGATCCGCTAAACTTAAGTCCTCATAACTCTGTCCATTCTCTAGGAAACCAATGGCCCGCCGCAGATTGGAAAAATCTCCCCACATCGTATGAATGGGATAGGGATGGGTCGCTGCATTGGCTGCTCCACTCACATCTTGGACCGGTGGAAACGCACCCTTTGGATCGCCCGAGAAATAGGCAAGATTGCGTAAACCAGTCCTTAAAGCACTACTAGAACTAGAAATATCCGACTCAAACGTGGTCTTGGCCATTGGGGCAAATTCCCAACCATTCGTTCCTTGACCATTCAAGAAATCGACCTTGAGCTTATTTGGATCATTCTCTAGATAGTTGAAGGTCGTACTATTTTCAATCGTTTTAGGCGTACCAGGATGGGCCGTCGTTGCAACACAGGCAACCGGATATTCTCCACCATCCTTCAGGTAATGATAAACCGCCGTACTTTGAACCGCTGCCAAATTATCCCGTAGGGTTTTCCACTGCATCAGCTCATTCTGACGGGTGGCCATAGTACTGCCGACTCCCGGATTGGCTGGTGGAGGATAAAGCGGATCAAAGTCGACCCGACCATTACCGTTGTAATCAATATCAGGCACGCCATCCTGATTCGTATCTACTTCTGTTATCCAACCATTCACATTACCCAGCTCCAGGCGCTGCCCCACAATAAAGCGTACACCTTGGGCCTTGGCCCGCCGTTCCCAATAGCCATCTAAACCATAGCTTTCTTCATCAGTTTTGTTGTCAACCGGTGGCGTATCTCGGGTTAAACGTAGGAGTTTTTTCTCTTTATCTTCTGCATCTGTACCATCGACTGTAGCCAGTGTAATCGAATTCAGATCGGGGTCAGAAATATCGTTGTCTGGCGTTTTAAGAATAGGGTCTTCACTATAGAGTGGCTTAGGTCCCCAACGATTGTCTGCTCGATAGGTATCATCAACAAATGGAATCGCTTGATATTCATTAAAAGGACGCTGAAAACCCACCCAAGCCTTATCTTTCCAAGCGCCATCTCGGTACACCGCCGGGTTCTCATCTTTCCGGGTGCGGCTAATGCCTTCCGTCAGCAAGAGGACCGGATCTAGGGCGATATCCACAGGCGAATTTGTCGTATCCAGAATCGAGTCGTTAGTATTCTCAATCAAATCGGACTTCGTTCCAGGTGCATATCCTTCATGGCGATAAATGGTTACCTCACCCCCAAACTTCTTAGCGTTATTGCCCGCATCCCGAAGACTACCAATCACAAACTGTCCCTGAAACTCCTTCTCTCCATTCACCCCTACACCACTTGCTTTCTTTGTTTTATCAATGACAGCCTGAGTAATATCAGACGTGACAATGACGGAGTTTTCTTTGGTGTATACACAAGAACCAGGGGATGAAACCGGGTATAACTCCAAAAGACTCTTACCGCTGATCTTGCCACTACCAATGAAGTAGCTTCCAGCAGTATTCATCGCTCCATTCCAGCGAAATGGAGTACCCGGAGCAATTTCCATATCGTTCCGGAACCAAGCCCCCCACTTATTCCCTAAGTTGGCTTGCTTATCCTGTTGCATCTCTAAAGTTGCAGCAGTTTTATTTGGATTGTCAGGACCTGGAATGGCAATGGCATAAACCTGAATTGCCTTCCGCAAATTGGCCCCTGTAACCTTTTGCCAGCCTTGGTAGGGGGATCGATCAATCTTGTCACAGGCAGGGTTACCTGCACCGTCTGACAAGTTAATCGGTCCTGTCCGCACCACTAAACTGTTAGCTTTGTCTTGATCATCATTTTCAATTTTGATCGTTTGCGCACCGTCAATGCGACTTGCGCGGGAGACGATTGAATATACAACTTTTACATCGTCACTGGTGTCGTTTTCTTTGCCTTGAGAATCAAAGTTAAAAACCCAGGCATTGTCGAGTCCTGAAGTGGTTTCCGAACCATCTGTCAATGTAGCGATATTGAGGCGCGTTTCGTCAGGAAGCGTATAGCGAGCATTGCTTTTGATTGTGCTTTCAATATCTCCTTCCGAAGGCAAAACCGGAATGCTTTCTTCTGTAAAAAGATATTCAAGCTTCGCCTTGGCCCGTTCAATGGCAGGCGTCGCCGCATTATAAACCTGACGCTGCTGACGCTGGCCAATCACCTGGTTCGTACGGTTGCCAGTGCGGAAAATGAGAATCCCCAGGATCAAGCTCAACATGAGCAACAGCAACGTCACCGTGGGTAGGATAAAACCAGCCTGCGTACCTGGTGAGTGACTAATCAAACTACTACGCCAGAGCCAAAACCGATCCTTCGGCGTCAGGGTCTGGTCAAGCCGGAGGGCAGACTTCAACAGGTTTTCGAGAGACTGGATGAACCGTTGTTTTGCCATGGGATCGTGACCTCACCACAGATGGGACCGTTTCGTTGAGAAAATGTGTAGAGTTCTGAAGTGGTTCAATTAAGAACACCCACCGGAACAAACGATCCGCTGGCGATTTGCACCCCACTCCGACTCCTAGCGGTAGCATTGACCAGAAAGTAAATGACTTTGGGTTCCGCCGCACCCGCATAGTATGCAAAGATCCTACCCACTTTTCAAGTCAGAGAGATCATCGCTCTTCAGAGAAAATACGGCTTTACGGAAACCTCAAATTACCGTTCGGAATTCTACCTTCTCTGTACTGTAGCGAATCAAATTTGAATTGGGGGTCCTCGAAACCGAAATTCAGAGCGCCTCAATCGCTAGATATCGCTCGATGGGGTCTATACTCCGACCAAAATAGCCCCGATCGCCAGCAACAATCCCGCAAAAAGAACAGCACTCAGCAGAATTTGCCAAGGGGGCCTATACAGAATCTTCAAGCTGGTTTGCTCTGGGTTTTCTAGGAAAGCTTTGATCGTTTCTCGGGTCTGTCTTGCCCTCGTCTGGCTGACGCTGTAGGTTGCAAAGGGGATTTCTTCATCGTAGGTATAGAGAAACGTACGGTAGACAAAGCCAGGGCGGAAGTCCTGTAGGTTTAGCTCTACGCCAGCTAGCTGATGGATTGCACGCGATCGCCAAGGAATCCCAATCAAACTCGCCCCCCGCAACCGACAATCCGGAAAAGTCCCAGCCCCACCACGATGACAGCTCAAACTCACCCAGAGCGGCAAGATTAAAATCAAGCTCCCCAGCAAAAGAACTCCCGTGGCTAGCAACAGGCTGCCAGCCGCCTGCCGGATGGTTTGAGGCGATCGCTTCATGTTTCCCGCTTTGCCATTGCGTCCGACCTGTTCTCTCTTGGCCCGCTCTCTCTGGGTCCGTTCTCTCTTGACCCGTTCTCTCTTGGCCCGTTCTAGGTTAACCCATTTGTTTTTGTCCATTTTTAGTGTACCCAGTCCCTAGGAATTGCAGGGATGGGGGGCCGTTTGGGAGGGGTTCGGATCCCGCGATCGCCTATAATCAAATCTTGCTTACTCAAGGCCCAAACGGGCCAGCGCCAGTCCCCAACGTCCTTCAGGACCTACCATGACGGCCCTTGTAGTCGGCAGTTTTGAAACAATCCGCATCATTTAAAAAAGCGTTTTAAGGCAAGCGAGGTTTAAGAACATGGCTGGAGAACAGGTCCCCTACCTATTGCGGGCAGCCCGTGGGGAAAAAGTCGATCGTCCCCCTGTGTGGATGATGCGCCAAGCGGGGCGCTATATGAAGGAATACCGCGACCTGCGCGACAAATATCCCTCGTTCCGGGAGCGGTCTGAGAATCCGGATCTGGCGATCGAAATCTCACTTCAGCCCTTCCGTGCCTTTCGCCCCGATGGGGTCATCATGTTCTCCGACATTTTGACACCGCTACCGGGCATGGGCATTCCCTTCGACATCATTGAAAAGCGCGGTCCGATCATTGACCCGCCCATTCGCAGCAAGGAACAAATCGACCAGATGCGTCCCCTTGATCCAGAGGAATCGCTGCCCTTTATCCGCACCATTCTCGAAACCCTGCGTCAGGAAGTCGGCAATGAAGCCACGGTTTTGGGCTTCGTCGGTTCCCCCTGGACCCTCGCCGCCTACGCCATTGAAGGCAAGAGCTCAAAAGATTACACCGTGATCAAGAGCATGGCCTTCTCAGAACCGGAGCTGCTGCACAAACTGCTCGGAAACATCGCCGATTCGATCGCCACCTACGTCCGCTACCAAATCGATTGTGGTGCCCAGGTCGTGCAGTTGTTTGATTCCTGGGCCGGTCAGCTCAGCCCCGCTGACTACGATGTCTTTGCGCAGCCCTATCAGCAGCGTATTATCCAGCAGGTCAAAGAAACCCATCCCGATACCCCCCTAATTCTCTATATCAATGGCAGTGCCGGGATCCTAGAGCGGATGGGTCAATCGGGAGTAGACATTGTCAGCGTAGACTGGACAGTGGATATGGCCGATGCTCGTCGTCGATTGGGTCCGAATGTGGGCGTTCAGGGCAATATTGACCCCTGTGTCCTGTTTGGCTCTAAGCCCTTTATTCGCGAGCGGATTCTGGAAACCGTGCGCAAAGCGGGAGGCAATCGCCATATTCTTAACCTGGGTCATGGCATTTTGCCCGGAACACCGGAGGAAAATGCTGCATTCTTCTTTGAGACAGCCAAGCAGGTGGATCAACTCCTGGCGGTCAGTCGGTAAGCCTGTTATTGAGTTCTGGGACGGTGAGGTGTGACCCCAAAGCAAATTTTAATCACGGGTGCGAGTGGTTGCATTGGTCATTACTTCACCGAACAGCTCATTCACAAAACGGACCATGAGCTTTATATCCTGGCGCGCAATCCGGCCAAGCTCCGGTTTGACGTCGATGCGCGCCCTGGGATCCATGTTGTCGCCGCCGATCTGCGCGAAATCGACCAGTACGGCGACCTGCTGAGTCGGATTAACGTCGCGATTCTGGCGGCGACATCCTGGGGTGGCGTCGAAGAATCCTATGAGATTAATGTCGCCAAAACCTTAGCATTGATTGAACGGCTTGACCCAGCGGTGTGCGAGCAGGTGCTGTATTTTTCAACGGAAAGTATTTTGGACCAGGAAAACCAGCTTTTGCCCGAGGCAGGAGAGCTGGGGACGGATTATATTCGCACCAAATATATCTGTTTCCAGGGGCTGGAGAAATTGGCGATCGCCCCCAAAATCACCGCACTCTTTCCCACGCTGGTCTTTGGCGGAGACGATCGCAAGCCCTATTCTCACCTCACCGAGGGCTTTCCCCAGATTTTAAGCTGGCTGTGGCTGATTCGTTTTCTTTCGGCGGATGGCAGCTTCCACTTCATGCATGGCTACGATATTGCCCAGGTCGTCTGCCATCTGGTCGATCACCCCGAGGCTTCCCCTGCTGCCAGTCAAGCGTCTGCCGTTCGCAAGGTGGTTTTAGGCAATGCGCCCATGACGGTGAACCAAACCATTCGGGAGGCCTGTCGCTATTTTGGCAAACGGATTTATTTTCGGGTGCCGCTAAAAGCGGGGCTAGCGGAGTTTTTTATCCGCGTCTTTCGGATTCAGGTTGGCCCCTGGGATTGGTTTTGCATTCGCTATCGCCATTTTGTCCATCGCAATCCGGTCAGTCCTGCGACCTTTGGCCTGCAACCCTACGCCCAAACCCTATCGGACATCTTAAAAATCTATGGGTTTGGCCTCAAAGGTTAGCTGCCCTGCGGCTAAAACGTCGAGCCGGGTTGTTGAAGAAATTCCAGCTCTTCCGGCGTGCTGGCACGGCCCAGAGTGGCATTGCGGTGAGGAAACCGGCCAAATCGCTGAATCACGTCCCGGTGGCGATAGGCGTACTCAATCGGACTTTGGCTTTGGGGGTCCGATCGCAACTGCTCAAACAACGCCACGGCCTGATTTTGATCCTCTAAGTTTTCACTATGCTCAAAGGGCAAATACATAAACCAGCGCTGGACCGGTAAAAGCTGCTGGTCAAAGCCCTGGGAAATAGCCGATTGGGCGATCGCCACTGCCTTTTCATCCGTCGCAAAAGCCCGAGGATCCCGCCGAAATAGATTGCGGGGGAACTGATCCAGAACAATCAGTAGGGCCAAGCAGCTGAGGGGAAAATCTTGCCAAGCATCTAGGGCTCCGGCGGCGGCCTGTTGGTAGGTGGGGAGAAAGCGATCGCTAATTTCCTGATCAAACGTCGGATTTTTGATAAACCAAGCCTTGCGCTCCTGCCCATACGTAGACGAGTCCGGCGCACCAAACCAAAACGCTAAAATCTCTGTAGACTTGGCCATGCTTTTTTCCACGGGTTCAAATCAAGGGACAGGAGCAAATCAAGGGACAGGAGCAAATCAAGAGACGGAATCAAATTCCAAATCCCTGCTCTTTAGTAATTTGTTTCAACAGACCCTGGCAAGCATCCATTAATAAATTAATCACATCATCAAAACCGTCGGCCCCACCATAATAAGGATCTGGGACCTCTTGATCGGGGTGCTCCGTGCAAAAATTGCACATCATTTTGACCTTGTGACGGAATTTTCCCGCCGGGTCCAAGGCCAAAATGCCCTGATAATTGCTGCGGTCCATGGCCAAAATCAGGTCAAATTCTTCTAGGTCATGACGGTCAAGCTGGCGCGATCGCCCCAACATCTTGATGCCCCGCGCCGTCGCCGCTGCCGTCATTCGCCGATCGGGCCGATCGCCAACGTGATAGCCCGAGGTGCCTGCTGAGTCGCAGTAGATGCGATCGCTCAACCCCGCTTCCTCAATGAGGTGATTCATAATGTTTTCTGCCGAGGGCGAGCGGCAAATATTACCGAGACAAACAAACAGCAACTTGTAAGGCGTCATGGCATCCAATCGGGTCATCACCAAAAAGTAAACCAAAAAGTAAGGGGTCTGACCTTGCCAAACCCCCATCATCATTCTCAAACAGGTTGAATCGATTGCCTAGAGATTAGAATCCAGGAATATTCAAACCGCTGGTTAGCTCTTCCATCCGGCCCCGCATGGTATCCGTAGACTTTTGATAGGCTTCCTTCATCGCTGCCGTGACGAGATCCGAGAGGACTTCGGGACCTTCGGCGATCGCATCCGCCGCAATCTCCGTCCGCAGGGGCTCTTGGTTCCCACTCAGATAAACCTTGACCAGACCACCACCAGCCTGACCTTCAATTTCCATTTTCTCCAGCTCTTCCTGGAGTTGCTTAGCACCTTCTTGGACCTGCTGGGCTTTCTTAAAAGCCTCTGCCAGCTCCTTCATTTTGCCAAGGCCAAATCCTTTTCCGGTCATAGCGTTTTTCTTCAGGGGTAAATTTGCCCAACTCACTCTAACACTTCTCAGGCGCTTCGGCCTAGAGTTGCGATGTTGCCCAGGGGCTCCAGGCGAGCAAAGCCCTAGACCCCTTGAAATTCGCCCATCATCTTGACTTCTGGGTGCAGCAACAAAGACCAGCGCTCTGCCACCTCGGTTTGCACATGGCGAATCAGCTCAAAAATATCTTGAGCCGTTGCACCACCGCAGTTCAAAATAAAATTCGCATGGCGCTGCGCCACTTGGGCATGGCCAATTTGATAGCCCTTCAGACCACTTTGTTCAATCAACCACCCCGCGCTGTGGGCCTGGGGGTTGCGGAAGACACTGCCACAACTGGGGCGATCGTAGGGTTGGCTAGATTTCCGCTGGCGCAGGGCATGGTTAGTCTCCACCAAAACCTGCTCAGGATCCCCATCTGGCAAAAATTCCAGGGTCGCTTCCAGAACAATATAAGGATTCTCTTGCAGGGCTGAGGTGCGATAGCTATAGCTTAATTGCTCCGGCGTCCAGTGTTCGACACCATCGGGTCCCAGCACTTTGACACTGACCACCCGTTCGGCCATGCAGCCCCCGTGGGCTCCCGCATTCATCACCACGGCCCCCCCGATGGTCCCTGGAATCCCCACCGCCCATTCAAACCCTCGCCATCCTCGCCGAGCCAAGCGCCGGGAAAGGGCCGGTAGGGGAACACCAGCGGAAACGGTGGCCTGTCCTAGGGATTCGTCAAACAGGGACTGCTTGAGAAATCGCGTTGAGATGACCAGACCCGGAAGTCCTGAATCACTAATCAGCAGATTAGAGCCAGACCCAAGGGCCGTAACGGGAAGCCCTTCGGCCTCGGCCCATTGAACACAGGCAGCCAAACCATCTAAATCTCGGGGTTCTGCATACCATTCCGCTGCACCGCCGACTCGAAACGAAGTAAACGGCGCGAGGGCAACTTGACGACGAATATAGGTCTGAGAGGAGGCCTCCAGAATCAAAGGCTGTTCCTGAGTGATGAGTTGGGGCATGGGACTCACAGTCAATGGCAGATGGAATAGAGAATCTCTAATGACCTAAGGAGAAATATTCCACGAGGTCCGGAATAATCTGGTTGAGATTTCCTGCTCCCAGGAACAGCGCTAAGTCCTTGGATTGAAGGGTGGCCTTGAGTCGCTCTCGCACATCATCTAAGGACGGACAGTAGCGAACATTCGGATGGACTTCAGCAATGGCATCAACCAGCTTTTGTCCCCCAGCTAGTCCGGGGTCCCGCTCTCCTGCGCTGTAAATTTCACACACAATCACTTCATCCGCATCTCCAAAGCAATGGGCGAAATCATCCAGCAGGGCCTGGGTGCGGCTGAAGCGATGGGGCTGAAAAACCGCCACGATTCGCTCAGGCAGAACGGGCAAACGAGTGGTCTTGGTTTGCAACTGAAGTCGTGCTGCCGCTAGGGTGACGCTGAGCTCACTGGGATGGTGAGCGTAGTCATCGACAAAGACAATGTCCTGGGCATGGCCGCGATACTCAAACCGGCGACGGGCTCCTTCGTAGTTGGCGATCGCCGCCGCAATCACCGCAAACTCCAACCCCAAATGCCGACCCACGGCCACCGCCGCCAGGGCATTGCTCAGATTGTGGGTTCCCAGCAAATTGACCTGCAACTCTCCCAGAACCACACCGCGCTCCCAGACCCGCGCCCGAGTCCCGCTGCCGGAATAGTCGATTTTGTCGACGCTGTAGTCTGCGTTGGAGTCTTGATTGAGGCTATAGCTCAGGGTCAAGGGCATGTGCTCCCGCACATTTTTGCAGTCCACACAGCCCACCAACATCTGGCAATGGTCTGCAAACTGGCGGAAGGTCGAAATCACCTGTTCTAAACTGCTGTAGTGATCCGGGTGATCCAATTCAATATTAGTGATGACCCCCAGATAGCTGTTGAATTTGACCAGAGAACCATCAGATTCATCGGCCTCTGCCACCAAACAGTCGCTTTGGCCAAGACGGGCATTGCCCCCCAGGGCATTGACTTCGCCTCCGATCACAACGGTTGGGTCCAACCCGGCCTGGGTCAAAAGATGGCCAATCATACCGCTGGTCGTCGTCTTACCATGGGTGCCCGCTACGGAAACACTTCGATGGGTGGACTGGATCAACGCTGCTAAAATATCTGATCGATGGAAAATCGGACAGCCCAGCTCCAGCGCTGCATTGTATTCCGGATTATCCGGATGAATCGCAGTGGAGCACACCACTTGGGGGAGGTAATCCGTATCGATCGCCTTCATCTGGGGAACCGCAACCACTGCGGTCTGCACCAGGGTCGCTGTGCCGCCGAGCTCAAAATTTTCTGGAAAACAGGGGGGTTCAGCCACTGGCTGGAAATAGGACAAATTATCGGCATTTTGTCCCCAGAAGAGGTGGACGCCAAGCCTCTCCAATCGTTCCGTTATGTGCGATCGCCGCAGGTCCGAACCAGAGACAGGAAGCTTTCGCTCCGCTAGGACTTGAGCCAGGGCTGACATCCCAATTCCACCTACACCAATGAAGTGAAAGGGCCTGCCGCTAAAATCGACAGCTTGCATCATTTCTGCTCCTCGCATTACCACACCACAGCAAGGTTAAAGACAGGGTCTAGGGTTGATTGGTTCAGCGACCTAGGTCACCGCCCGTGAAGCGACTCACTTCAATAACATTCAAAGACCTGTCTCAAGATTCTAGGAGTCGGGTGCTTCCTATTCAGGCGATATCATATCAGGGTTTGCTAAATTGCGATAATGATTCGTAACATCGCCCGAAATCGCTCTAAAGAAAGTGTTTTCGGACTTTCAGGCATCAGCAAAGAGGCTCATCTGGCTTGCCATTCTAGACATTCAACCCTGCTAGGTACCCCGAAGGAAGGGAAAGCCGTGAAGGGCAGTGGGCGAATCTGCGACCGTTTTAGATGACTTTTTTAGATGACTTTGCTGAAACTGTTCCACTAGTCCAATGTCCGTTCCGTCCTGGTTTTCCTCCGGATAAACTAGGTTTTTCTTAAAGGAGACCTGGCAGCGCGCTGGGAAAAGCAAAACAAACAAAGAAGACCCTTGAGACTGAGCAACGGACTCAGCATGACCCGAAGGTTTGTGCTCAGATTAACGAGGGGATCAAAAATTTGTCTTCGCTAAAATTGCTGAATCCTGACCTGCGGTTTTCCGGCAAGTTTCCGATCAGAGTACTCCTGGGACATCCTGAAAGAGCAGGGTTTTCCTCGGAAAATTCGAGTTCGCTTAACGCAGCCTTTAGGATATGATGAGTGCAATCAATAGGTATTTACACTTGTAGTTAACTGAGGGCTGACGCAGTGATTCGAGTCGCGATCAATGGGTTCGGGCGTATCGGGCGCAATTTTTTGCGTTGCTGGCTGGAGCGTGAAAACAGCAATCTCGATATCGTCGGGATCAATAACACGTCTGAGCCTTCAACGGCTGCCCACTTGTTAAAATATGATTCGTTACTGGGTCGTTTAGATGCGGATATCCAAGCGGATCAGCATTCCATGACGATCAATGGAAAAACCATTAAATGCGTTTCCGATCGCAATCCACTCAATCTGCCCTGGGGCGATTGGGACGTGGATCTAGTGATCGAATCAACCGGAGTTTTTGTGACCGAAGAGGGGGCCTCCAAGCACCTTCAAGCGGGCGCTAAGAAAATTTTGATCACAGCCCCTGGCAAAGGCAGTGGGATCGGAACCTATGTCATGGGCGTTAACCATGAACAGTTCGATCCTAATGAGAAAATCATTAGTAACGCGAGCTGCACCACAAACTGTTTAGCCCCGATTGTCAAAGTTATCCACGAAAACTTTGGCATCATCAAAGGCACAATGACCACAACCCACAGTTACACGGGCGACCAGCGATTGCTGGATGCCAGCCACCGCGATCCGCGTCGGGCTCGGGCTGCAGCGGTCAACATTGTGCCCACAACGACCGGGGCGGCTAAGGCCGTTGCCTTGGTCATCCCTGAGATGAAGGGTCGTCTGAACGGGATCGCCCTGCGGGTTCCGACCCCTAACGTCTCTGTGGTTGATCTCGTCGTACAAGTCGAGAAGCCAACCATCACCGAACAGGTCAACGAAGCGCTTAAGAAAGCTTCTGAAACCACGATGAAGGGTTACCTGGGCTATAACGAACTGCCCCTAGTCTCCATTGACTATCGCAAGACCAACGAATCTTCCATCGTGGATGCAAGCTTAACGCTGGTCATGGATGGAGATCTCGTGAAGGTCATCGCTTGGTACGATAACGAGTGGGGCTATAGTCAACGGGTGCTTGATTTGGCTGAGCTCGTGGCTGAAAAGTGGGCCTAGAGCATCTCATTCTATTAGATCTCATTGCCCTAGATTTGATCGCGCATTGCTGCGACGCAGCTGCAAATTAAATACCGCAAGGGAGCGAATGATCGCTCCCTTTTTTTCGATCTTGGCTTTTAGATCTTGGCTTAAGGGGCGTTATGTCAAAGGAAATGTTGGAAGCCTTGGTCTAGGGTTAAGGGGCGAGACTGACCCCGCCCAGCTTTGTCTGGAGCGTTCTCTAGTCTTACCTCCTGGTCCGCTGTAATTTGACCGACGATCGCCAGTCCCGCCCCGCCCACCGCGCAGAGAGCTTGAGCCGATTGCGCAGGTAAACAAAACACAAGCTCAAAATCTTCCCCTCCATAGAGCGCCCAGTCGAGCGCTACCCGTTGACCCACCCAATCGGCTAACCCCTCAGGCAAGGGAATCTGGTGGGCTTGGATCCGAGCCCCAACTCCACTGGCTCGACAGAGTTGTACAACGGCATCGGCAAGGCCGTCGCTGCTATCCATGGCGCAGCGGGGACGGCGATCGCCCAACTGTTCTAACAGCGGTATTAAATCCAAACGCGGCTGCGGATATTGATGCAGGCGGATCAGGCGCGATCGCAATTCCGCTGGACAGGGAGGGCAAGGCACCCGTTCATCCTGCGTTTCACCCTCCGAGTGCAGCAACAGCGCCAGTCCCGCCCGCGACCCACCATGGGGACCGCTAACCACCACCCAATCGCCAGGTTGAGCTCGGTGACGATATAGCGTTGCCGTCGCTGCGACTTGACCCAGTGCCGTAATCGCTAAGCTGCGGTAAGGGGCTCGACAAACATCGCCTCCAACAATGGTCATGCCGTAGGGCGAAAGACAGTCCCAAAGACCTTGATAGACCCCTTCGACCCAGGAGATGGGACAGGTAGGCGGCAGCGATAAACCCACCGTAATGCCAGTGCCGGTAGCCCCCATGGCGGCCAGATCCGAGAGGTTAGCGGCGGCAGCACGCCAGCCGATGGCGTGGGGGGTGGTGGTGCGATCGCTAAAATGCACCCCTTCCACCAACACATCCGTGGTCACCACCCAGGACCGATCTGGCTCCGGTCTTAACACGGCTGCATCATCACCCATCAGATCGGACGGGCAAAAAGACTGGAGCAGGGCCAATAGACCCTGCTCCCCCAAATCGGCGACGGTTAGTGGGGATGGTTCCTCTCTCACTCAGCGTCCCACGCTTAACATTTCACTTTTAACATTTCACGCTTAATGTCTCACCTAGCTGGGCTGCACTAGCTGGGCTGCACCAAATTTTCGGCTCCGTCGAGCACCCGTGCTTTGACAATCTTGTCCGCCTGGGTCAGTTCCTTCAGGACCGATTTGCCCTCAATTGTGTAACCAAAGGCGGCATAGCGTCCATCAATCAAATTGAGGCCCGCTGGGGTCATTTCGGGTTCAAAGAGGAAGAAGAAAAATTGGGAAGACCCTAAGTTCTCACTGTCATGGGCCATCCCTACGGTGCCATAGGCAGAAAACGGCAGCGCAGGCAGAGCATTGAATAGCCCCAGATCCTCCAGCATTTCTCCGTAAACCGGTTCCTCATCGCCATCAACACGAATCTCCAGCGGAATCATCCGAGGCGCTTTCGTTTTGGGATCGATAAAGCCCTCTGCGGGTCCCGGCGGATCACCAACCTGGAGAACATAGGATTCATCCGCACGGGTAAAGGGCAGTCCATCATAAAAGCCCCGCTGGACCAAATCTACGAAGTTCCCCGCCGTCACGGGGGCATTGTAACCATCCACCCTGATCGTCAGTGGCCCCTGGGTCGTCTCCAGTTCTACGGTGGCTCGCCCCTTGAGTTGAGGCAAATTCTGGTAGTCTGCGGGCACTTCAAAGGGGAATGCTCCAACCATCTGTTCTTCAACGTCGCCCACGAGATTGAGAACTTTGCGGCGTTCAGTCCAGGACTGTTCACGGTTTTCGTTTTCAACCGCCTCACCTAGGCTAACCAGTTCCTGTTCTAGGCTTGCCAGCAGTGGCGTCACGCGGTCCACCTGAACCGCTGGCGTGGCGGCGAGAATGGCTTCGCGCTTGCTCGTCAGCGTCGTTGTCGCCTTTTGAGCCTGTTTGCGCAGGGCTCCCCAGCGACGCGCCCGCAGATTATTGGACATCTCCTCGATGTCCTTTTGAAGCGATCGCATCTCAGAAGACTCCAGGGGAAGGGCATAGCGCAACAGCGCCCGTCCATCCGTAATGGCATTGCCAGGGGGCAGATTGGCCGCAGCGGGCTGCGGTTGACCGAGGAGAAACCCAACCACAAGCAGGCTACAAATCCCTACCTGAGCGGGGCGCAGGCGCTTGAATCCTGCCCAGAGCTGACTCAAACCGGAAACGACGCGAAGGACAAGGGACATGAAAGATTTAGAAATGCTCATCTCCTCCATAGTGCCATAGCATCTGGGAGGATAGACCACTCTATAAAACATCCCACCGAGCGGTAAAATGTAGTGCCGATTGTGTCATGCTGCTTGGCGCTGCTAAGGGCATCCGCACTAGGCTAGCCCCCTGACCGCTTCTCGGCGACGTTTCTGCAAAACTCGTATTCTCCGCAAGTTTAAGGCTCATGATTTCAAGCAACGATTTTCGCACCGGCACCACGATCGAGTTGGACGGTTCCGTTTGGCGCGTGGTCGAGTTTTTGCACGTTAAGCCGGGAAAAGGCTCGGCGTTTGTTCGAACTAAGCTCAAAAATGCTCAGTCGGGCAGCGTTGTAGAGAAAACGTTCCGCGCGGGTGAAATGGTCCCCCAAGCGGTGATCGAAAAACGGGTGATGCAGCACACCTATAAAGAAGGCGAAGAGTTTGTCTTCATGGATATGGAAACCTATGAAGAAGCTCGGCTGGATGCGAAGCAAATTGGCGATCGCGTCAAATACCTCAAAGAAGAAATGGAAGTCAGCGTCGTCAGTTGGAACGACCAGGTGATTGACGTGGACCTGCCCAACTCGGTGGTTTTGGAAGTAACGGAAACGGACCCCGGTGTTAAGGGTGACACGGCGACCGGTGGCACCAAGCCCGCCATCGTTGAGACAGGCGCTCAGGTGATGGTGCCGCTTTTCATTACGGTGGGCGAGCGAATCAAAGTCGATACCCGCAGCGATGCCTATTTGGGTCGCGAGAATAACTAAGCGGACCTGTGTTTGTTTCGTTTGCGATCGCCCAGGGCGCGATTGTTTTTACCAAAACCTAGGGTATCCAACTGTGCAATTAGACCTGAACCAAATCCGAGACCTGCTCGTTTCCCTCGACCAAACGGATATTTCCGAGTTCACCCTCAAGGGCGAGAATTTTGAGATGGTGGTGCGGCGTGGTGCATCGCCCGATGTATCCCTGGCAGCGGTGCCGCCAATGGCTGCTGCTGCGCCGCTGGTTTCGGCTCCCGTTCCGGCGGCAGTTCCGGCGGCGGCGATCGTTGCTCCTCCGGTCGCGCCTCCATCCGCCCCTGAGCCGGTCGCGCCGCCGGGAAATTCCAATTGGCTGGAGATTAAGTCTCCGATGGTAGGCACATTTTATACGGCACCGGCACCGGGAGAGTCTGCGTTTGTGGCGGTGGGCGATCGCATCAAAATCGGCCAAACCGTTTGCATTCTCGAAGCTATGAAGCTGATGAACGAGCTGGAATCGGAAGTGGAAGGCCAAGTCGTCGAGATTTTGGTAGAGAATGGCCAGCCGGTGGAATTTGACCAACCGTTGATGCGGGTTGCGCCCTAGTGAACCGGAGCGGCCTCAGGTCCTGGACAGCGGCGTGGCTGAGCTTCGCCGCTGTTATTTTGCTGGTTTTGTTAGTTTTTTGGGTTTTACTGGGAGGGTTTGGGGGGCCGGGAATTCGCGCGGCGGTGGGACAAGCGCCGACCGTTACCTCACGACCCACTGCTCTGGTGTTTTATCCCGCTGAACAGCTTTTTAACCGTCGGACCCAGCAGTGGCTGGCGGATTTTGCACCGCTAACGGAATTGCTCGAATCGGTCAATCGGCTCCCTAGTCTGGCTCGCCCTCTGACGCTGGTGGTGAGGGAGTGCCAGCAGCCGCGACTCACCTATGACGCAGCCTCGCGGCAAATTTCGCTTTGCTATGGCGTTTTGGCCTATCTGGCCAATCAGTTTGATCACTTGGCCGCCTCTCCCCGTGAACGGCAGTTGGGGGTGTTGGATTCCACCTATGTTTTGCTAGAGCGGCAGATCGCTCAGATTTTGCTGTCGGATTTATCGGCGTCCGGGGCATGGCAGGCTGGGGGGAAGGCTGGTGGTGGAAAGTCTGGAGGGGATGAGGCGATCGCCCTGGATGAACTCACCGCTGTCTTGCCTGCGGTTTTACATCAGTCCCGACAAACAGTGGTGCTTTCGGGCACCCAGTGGCTGTTTAACCAGGGTCATCCCCTGGGGCTGTTGCAGGGGCTAGCCACCTTGCAAATGCCTGAGCTGACCCTGGCTAATTACAATCGCCTCATTTGTGCGGCCTACGGTAGCCATCCGGCGCTGTTTCCATTCTTAGCCTCCGAGGTGCCGCAGCCGACCCAGTTGAATCCTTGTCCAGACATTGCCAGAACTCAGATTCAACATTGGACAGACTTACTTCAGCCAGCGTCCCAAGCGGTCCGAAAGCGCGCAACCACTTGATCCAGGGCCACGGCACGGGATGCTTTGAACAGAAGGCGATCGCCCGGTTGCACCTGCTCTACCAATTGAGTCACCAATGGATCGGCAGCATTAAAGATCTGGGTGGGGATTGACCCAGCACCCTGGGCTAGGGCGGTCGCTTCGGCAGGGTCTGCCAAGATCATTAGCCCATCTAGCTTGAGCGCCGCCGCCCGTTCTCCCACCTGCTGATGAAATTCGAGGGAGCGATCGCCCAATTCCTTCATCGTCCCCAGCACCGCAATCCGACGTTGCCCCGGTGTATCGGCCAGGAGCTGCAGTGCCGCCTGCATGGATTCTAGGCCCGCATTGTAGGTCTCATCTAAAATCACCACATCCCGCGCCAGGTCATAGCGTTGCGCCCGTCCCCCCGGCAGCGTCAGCTTGAGCTGGCGGAGGTTTTGCCAATCAATCCCCAACACCTGAGCCACCGCTAGCGCTGCCAAAAAATTGAGCGCATTATGCCGACCGGGCAACGGCAGATCAAACCCGATCTCACCCACCTGGAGCCGTCCAGCGGAGCCCATCGGCGTCTTGGGGTCCGACAACTTGGGGTCCGACAACAGTGTTCCGTGAATATCCCCCCCTTCCAGTCCAAAGGTCAGTATTTTCCCAGACCAGACTTGGGTTGCGGTATTGATCAAGCGCTCGTTGTCATAGTTGAGAATGGCAACGCCATCGGGTCGGGTATGTCGGAAGAGTTCGCACTTGGCCTCGGCGATCGCCTGCTCCGACCCCAATCGTTCAATATGGGCTGTTCCCACATTGGTAATCACCGCGATATCCGGTTCAGCAATTTTCGACAGCAGCTCAATTTCGCCCCGTCCCCGCATTCCCATCTCAACCACGGCAAACTGATGCTCGTCGCGCAATTCCAATAGCGTCTTGGGCACCCCAATCTCATTGTTGTAATTGGCTTGGGTTTTCAGTACAGGTCCCTGGGTTTCAAGTACCGCCGCGATTAATTCTTTTGTCGTTGTTTTGCCGACAGACCCTGTAATCGCAACGACGGGGCGTTGAAATTGCTGCCGCCAAAAATGACCCATTTGTTGATAGGCCACGAGGGTATCAGGTACTTGTAGGAGTATAAAATCTGACTGACTCAAAAGATCGATGCTGGGTTGATATTGGCTATCGACCATGGCTGCGATCGCCCCCTGTTGTCGAGCCCGTTCTACAAAATCATGGCCATCAAAGCGATCGCCCCGCAGCGCCACAAATAAATCTCCCGGTCCCAGGCTCCGACTATCCGTTGAGATTTGCCGAATAACGCACCCATCCGCCCGATCCGAGGGAATTGGCGGGTGCGATGTGGCTTGTAATACCGATACTAAATTCGCCAGAGTGAGAGGATGCATCATACAGGTATCGACAGGTATCGTCAAAAAAGTGGAGAACAGGCTAGGAAAAAGCTAGGAAAAGCCAAGGAAAGCTGCGACAAAAGCGCAGAAATCTTGGGCAGCGGCAAACAAGAATCAGTCTAAAATTACGGATTCTTAAGAAGAAAATTTATCAGTTCTCCAAAAACCTGTGTTTCATATTAAGAGCTGCTGAAGATTTGTATGCCGTACAGAACTGAATCATAGGAGGTGTATATGGTGGTATGAAGTCTGTTTGTTTTGCCCCCCAGCCCGCTTCGCCTTGCCCGATTCCTGGGCTTCCTGTGGGACCTAAGCGGTCCTTCGTTTAGAGTCTTCCGTTTAGATTACTTCTTAGATTGTTTCCAACGGACGTTATGCTAGAAATAGCTGTTTTGTCTGTTGCGATTTGGTATAAAACCGCTCACCTCGGAAAAACATTATGGCGGTTGAGTTTGCTCTCGATACTGGCCCTCATCGTGCGACCATGGGTGTACTAGACACAGATAGCGGTTACAACAGTCGACAGATTAGTCCTGAAGAACAACAGGTCTATAACTATTTTTTGCGACTCGTTGAGGAAACCTCCCCTGAGGAATCCATCCATCATTTTCGTCGGCTGTTGATTGAAGGCGCGGGCTGTCAAGACAGGGAGGTGACTCAGGCGGTAGAGCGACTCATCCGCTATGGCTCTGCTGAGACTGACTTTGTGTTTCTGCTCAACCGTTGCTGTCATATTTTGATCAACCGTTGGCATTTAAATCTCCGCAGTACCGGTGCAATTCCGGACTTAATCCGACAGTTTGAAAGCTTACCCAGTCCCTATGGGATGGCAGGGGCGCGATCGCGATCGGCTCACCGTCTCCGAGGGCTGGTGAAGGGCTTCACCGCGAGCGAACAATATCTCACGCTCCAACGACTCTTACAGGTGGTAGAACAGGCCGCTGAAGGCCAGGACCTAGAAGGGGAACGACCGCTTGGGGGATTGATTCATCGCTATCCCTACCTCTATGAGCATTATTTGCTCGATGAATCCAGCACTAACGAGCAGCAGCTCACCATCCAGCGACTGCAAGCTCAGCATCAGCGACGGTTTGAGCTCGACCTCTCCCAGTACGTTCTCTACCAAGTGCGCTGTGCTCGCGCCTCTCGACAAGGCCCAGAGCAGCTCACCCAACTGCAAAAGCGGATGCAGAGCGTGAGCAATCCCACACTGCTGACTAATCCGGACTTGGCCACAGCGGTTAAGCATTTTACCGGCAAGATCGAAGCGGGCAAAACCTACCGAGACTTAGCCCGAACCTTCAAAGCTCACAGCACCTATGGGCCGACCTATGGCCAGTTCAAGCGCGACCTCTACCAATATCTCGTGTCTTCGGTGGAACCCGGTTATGGCAGTCGGCGGTTCAATCCCCAGCTTTGTAACTATTTGCAACGTACATTTGCCGATCTGGATCAAAAGCCCTTAAGTGACTTTTTAATGGTTCGGACCTGTGGTCAACTGCTGAACTTTTTAGTGGTGGAAAGTTCTAACCGGATTGAGCATTTTACCTTTGTCGATTTAATTGGGAATTTAGGGGCCACGTTAACCACGGGGCTTTTGCTTAAGATCCTCTTGCTCTGCTCCAAGGTCAAACCTCACCTGGAAAAACGCCTCGCCATCCTGTTTAACCATTACGAAGGGGCGACACGCCACTCGGTTCAATGGTTGGTGCAAATCCTCGAAAATCTCAACGTGGCCTTCAGTACTAATTTTGGCAATGCCAATCTGACGCTGGTCGTCTAGGGGATTCGGTAGCGGAGATTCGTTAGCATAGAAGCATCCCTGTCCGGTTTTACTTACCGTGGCTGACTTTTCTTCATCCAAAACTGAATTTTCTGAAACTGAATTTGACGCTCTCGGTCTGGACTTCGAGCAACTCCAGTCAGAACTGCATTATTGTCAGGCCCAGCAGCTTTTGCAGGACTGGGTGACGCGGCTGGATTTGTCCGAGCGCGAACGCAGCAGCCTCAATCCTTTGTTGGCGAACTTGGCTGACACCCTCGACCGCTTGGAAAACGGCAAAGTTCAAATTGCGGCGTTTGGGATGGTGGGGCGGGGCAAATCGTCGCTGCTGAATGCACTTGTGGGCCAGCCCGTGTTTCAGACCGGCCCGCTCCATGGCGTCACCCAGGACATTGGCACATCCCAGTGGTCCCTAGAGCAAATCCCTGTGGCGGGCACCGATACCCAGGTGCAGCAGTTTGGCCTACGGCGAGAGGGACTGGCGACGGTGGAGCTGGTGGATACCCCTGGCATTGACGAGGTGAATGGCCAGCAAAGGGAAGCACTGGCTTTGGCGGTGGCGGAGCGGGCGGATTTGATTCTTTTTGTTGTGACGGGAGATATTACGAGCATTGAATACGAAGCCCTGACAACGCTGCGGCAGGTGAGTAAGCCGATGTTGCTAGTATTCAACAAAATTGACCAATATCCCGAAGCCGATCGGCAGGCAATTTACGAAAAAATTCGCGATGACCGGCTGAAGTCCCTGCTATCGCCGGAAGAAATTGTCATGGTGGCTGCGTCGCCGCTGAAGGTAGAAGCGATGCGTCAGGCCGATGGCCAAATTCAGGTGAAGCGATCGCCCGGTTCCCCCCAAATCAATGCCCTCAAGCAAAAAATTCTTGAAGTGCTAAACCGCGAAGGTCGGGCATTGGTTGCCCTCAACACGCTGCTGTTTGCCGATGAAGCCAATGGGCAAATTATCGCGCGGAAAATGGCGATTCGCGATCGCAGTGCGGACCAACTGATCTGGAATGCCACGCTGATGAAAGCTACGGCGATCGCCATCAACCCGGTCACGGTCCTGGATCTGCTCGGTGGAGCAGCTGTAGATGTGTATTTAATTTTATCGTTGTCGAAGCTCTATGGCATTCCCATGACGGAGCCGGGGGCGATCGCCCTCCTCCAGCGCATTGCCTTGGCCATGGGCGGGCTGGGGTTGAGTGAGCTGCTGGCAACGTTGGGGCTGGGGTCGTTGAAAACGCTGTTGGGGGCCGCAATACCTGTGTCGGGGGGGACGAGTATGGTGCCCTATGTTTCCGTGGCAGCGACGCAAGCGGCGGTGGCCGGGGTTTCGTCCTACGGCATTGGACAAATTACGAAGCAATATTTGGCTCAGGGAGCCACCTGGGGAGAGGAGGGGCCGAAGGCAATGGCGATGCGAATTTTGGAATCGTTGGACCAGACGTCAATTTTGAATCGGCTTAAGGTAGAGTTGTCGAGCAAACTTAACAATCAATAGAAATCAATAGTTTAAGGAATTTTCCGAGGCGATCGCGATAGAGTAATTTCAATGCCATTTGGATTGTTTGAGCTATGGATACAACGGTATTTCATGGATTTTTTGAAGCCTGTGTAGGTGCTTGGACAACGGAGCGAACCTACCATTATTTGAGTCATCAGGAGGTGGAGCGATCGCGCACGGAGTTCAAGGTGGAGCGGGTTTCAGCAGCGCTCAAGCGGAAGGTGTTGCAAGACAACCAGTATGGGATGCCGGACAATCTTGAGGCGCTACCGGGATTTCAGTTGGCGTTTCATACCGTCTCTGAAACGGGAGAGGAAGTGAGCCAGGAGTTGCGGATGCTGTTTGTGATTCGTGGAGAAGCGGATGGCAAGTTAGTGGGGGATTATTTGCGCGATCGCGCCTACGAAGAATCCCGTCCCATTGTGTCAGCTTTTCGGTTTGATCCGACGGTGCGGGAGTTGTTGATGACAACGCACTATACGCGGACGGTTTCGGTCGATTCAATTACGCTGATTAAGCCAACGTTACGGATTCGCAAGATTTTGAATTATCGGCGTCCGCCGGAGGGTGAACCGTTAACGGATCTGGGGTTAGTCGGATTTGGGGTTGAGCAAAAGGTCGGTTAGGACGCTGAGGCCGACTCCAGCGCCGCCAGGGCGGTTTGAATCAAAGTGCGAAAATGGGGCTGCCGCACATCCACTGGCTGCGCCTCTAGCCGACTGCGACCCAATAGCCCTGTGACCTGGCCTTGTTGAACAGCCAACACATGGCCCCGATCATTGCGAATGCGCAGTTCTGAGCCCGTTTCCTGATTTTCGAGCACACAGGTGTAGTGGCGATCGCCCAACCAAAAGATCGCGCGTTGGGGTTTAGGGGGGGCAGAGCGGGGGGTGGGGCGAGACTTGGGTTTGGGTTTGGGGGGGGAAGAGAATTGGAGCGGTTGGAGTGGTTGGATGATTTGGGCTTGGAGGGCTTGGCGTTGGGCGATCGCCTTCTGTGCCACGCGCATTCCGGCCACTTCTAGTTGCAGTGTCACCTGGTCTTTCCAGCAATTTTCTTTGAGTTTGTAGGCAATATCGACGCGATCGGGCAGGGGACAATACTCGGCCCAGCGCCAGACAATGCCGGATAATACATTGCCCTCCTGTTCGAGGGTCAGTTTGACATGGCCTGTGCCGACCACCCGCTGGTCTTTGACGCGAACATCTTCGCTCCAGAAAATCGGTTCCGGATTGCCGATGCCCCAGGGATTAAGCTCGTCGATTTGCTGATACAACGCCAGTGTCAGCTCGGAAAATTCGGCTCGGCTATCAATCCGAACTAACGGTTTGAGCTGCTCCGGCTGAAGCCGTTCTAGGGCAAAGGCCTGAAGCCGAGTTTGGAAGGCTTCGAAGTTTTCGACCTTGAGCGTGAATCCGCCAGCGGCCTGATGTCCACCGTATTTTTCCAGCCATGGGTCGCAGGACTGGAGCGCTTCAAATACATGGAATTCCGGAATACCTCGGGCGGAACCGCGAATCGTATCGCGTCCTTCATAGGTGGCAATGAACACGGGCATGCCGTAGCGCTCGACCAAGCGGGAAGCCACAATGCCGATGACACCATGGTGCCAGTTGTCTTGGAGCAGCAGCAAGACGCGGGTTTTGATGGGGTTGAGGTTGCTTTGCTCGCAGAGGGCGATCGCCTCTCGCTCAATGTCTTCGCACAATTGCCGCCGGTCCTGGTTCGCGAGTTCGCATGCTTCGGCTTTCTGCCGCGCCACGTTCCAGTCGTCGGTGGTGAGCAAATCAATGATCACCTGGGGGTCACCGATGCGGCCAATGGCATTGATGCGTGGGCCAAGCCGGAAGCCAATATCCTCAGGTTTAAGACTGCGGTTACTGGTGTTGACACCGGAGCTTTCAATCAGCGCCTGAATGCCGGGAATTCGAGACTGGGGCAGTTTGGCCAATCCTTGGCGGAGCCAACGTCGATTAACGCCAACGAGGGCGGCAAGGTCGGCGATCGTACCGAGGGTAAAGAGTTCCAGAAGTGGATCGATAAATTCTTCCAGGCGACCCAGTTGCTGGGCTAACGAAACCGCCAGAATATAGGCAACCCCCACCCCGGCCATGCCCGCATAGGCAGAGTCCGGCGGAATCAGCTTGGGATTGAGAATGGCATTGGCGGGCGGAAGTTCGTCGGGCAACTCGTGGTGGTCGGTAATGATTACGGTTAGCCCTAACTCGCGGGCGCGGGCGATCGGCTCCACGGCGGTGATGCCATTGTCCACGGTCAAAATCAGTCGTACACCCTCCCCATGGAAATCTTCGACGATCCGTTCATTGATTCCGTAGCCTTCGGTCATGCGGCTGGGAATGGCATAATCCACGTCGCCGCCCAAATAGCGCAAAGCCCGCAGCAGCAGCGCCGTGCTGGTCATGCCATCGGCATCGTAGTCGCCGCAAATCGCAATTTTGTCATGGTTCCGAAGCGCTTGCTCCAGCAACTCAACGCATTCCGCCAGGGCCGGAAACACCTCCAAGGGGTCGGGCAACGGTTGTCGTTCGGGATAGAGAAAAGCTTCAGCGGCTGCGGCGCTGGTGATCTCGCGGTTGACTAACACAGCGGCGACGAGGGGAGATAGCCCGGTGGTTTGGGCGATCGCCTCCACAATCTCAGGCTGTTCGGGGTAGGGTTGCCACCGTTGGGTGGGTAGGGGCTGAGCCATGGTTAATATGCTAAATCAGGGCTGGAGTTTAGGCTTGATCAACCATCGTCCCAACCCAGGATAGGTCCAACTGACCAGGTTCAACTTACCGCGATTAGAGCACCGCGAGGCTGCCATCGTCGCGTAAATATACAGAGCGATCGCCCGGTGGCCGAAATCCCGGTGTAATTTCGATGCGCAGCAGCTGCGGTTTGGGCTGGGTCACCTTGGCCTTGAGCGGCAGCCCCAGGGAATCCCAAAAGACCACGGAGGAGTTGTCGATCGTATCCCCTCGCCGGGTTAGGCGGAAGCTCCGGGTCGGTGCAACGGGAATGGGATCACTGCCCTGGACTTCTTCGAGTAGGATTAAACCCGCAGTTTGATTCACAACTTCTACTTCCACGGGTTTCCCCGGCACAAACCGCACGGGTTTGGGGCCGCAGTTAGAAGCACAGGTGCCCGCTTGGGCCGGAGCACTGGGGACCAGCGCGGCGAAGGAACTGCCCAGCAGCAGCAAGCCCAAACAGGTTCCCCCTAAACCGATTCCCCGTAAACCCAGGCTTCGCATCAACGGATTCAATCGCGTTATTGATTGCATGATTGCGCTCCATCCACCGTGAGGTTGCAGTCTTATCATGACGCAAAAATGGGCTCGTTTTCTAGGCAAAACCGGACAGGCCCCCAAAAGAGCTACGACTGCACAGCCTGAAGCAAATCGCGATGGACGGCTTCGCTGGTGGCAACTACGATTCCTGGCCAGACAAAGCTCGGGCAGTCCTTCAACGGGGGAGGCGGGTTACCGTCGTGGGTGGTGACGATACAACCGGCTTCCTGGGCGAGGAAGGCGATCGCCGCCCCATCAATAAACTGCGCTCCAGCCAACACAGCGCCAGCAAATGTGCCATTGAGTAGCCCCGCCGTATTAGGCATGGCGGCTTCCGCCGAATACATCTCGTGCAAGTCGTAAATCTCGTACTGCCCCGCTAGTTTTGCTCCCGCCGCTCCCATGCCCCCTCCGAGGTAGATGGCGTTTTGTTGAGGGATAATCCTATGGGGTTGACAATCCTCTAAAGCCTCTGTCAGTCGGCCTCGGAACGTCCCCTCGCCTCGCAGGGCATAAAAATACTGGTCCTGGGCCGGATTAATCAACAGCACCGCCTCAAAGCCATCCCCATTGAGCACATTCAAAATAATTTGATAATAGGGATGACCATCTGCATAAAAGCGAGTGCCATCAATAGGATCAAGGGTCACGAGATAATCCCCTTGGGGGCCAAGAGTAATACTTCGGAAGTATTTAGTGTTAAAAGATTTTTCATGTTCTTCGCCAAAGAAACGTAATTGAGGAAAGTAGCCTAGAAGCAAAACCTCTACAAAGGTTTGAATCGACAAATCCGCATCGGTCAGCGCCGAAGCAAAGGGATTATCAGGGTAGTCTTTCTCTGGTTGCTCGGCGATACGGCTTTGGATTTCCTGGGCGTAGGCCGCTGCGACTTTGAGATGGGGCAGCAGTGCTGCAATGATTTGGCGAGGGGTGGGTAGGGTGGCGATCGGGTTAGACATAGGAACTGAAGGTTAGGAACTGAAGGTTAGGAACTGGAAATAACGAAGGCATGTATGGCATCCCTAATAATCACTATCTGCCACACAAATGCCCTGACATTTAATGCCATTCGACGCCGTTCGTAAACAATGGGGACAGAGCACCTTTTCAGCGGGTGAAACTTGCCGATTGTCTGTCGGCTTATCTATTCGCTGATCTGTTGGCTGATCTTCAATCAAAGTTGAATCTGCTCCATTCAGCGATCGCTCCCTTTCCTGACTCATGCTCCCCTCCTCAAATTACTAACCATTTTGCGGTTGCTCCATTCGCTCCCGCAGACGCTGGGCCGTGCGCAAAATCTGCCCCGCCAACACCGCCGCCCCAAATCCATTGTCAATATTCATCACTCCCAAACCCGCTGCGCAGGAATTCAACATCCCCAGCAGCGCCGCTAAACCGCCAAAACTCGCTCCATAGCCTACACTCGTGGGCACCGCAATCACCGGGCAATTCGCCAAGCCCCCCACGACACTGGGCAACGCCCCTTCCATCCCCGCCACGACGATTAGCACATCTGCCCGGTCCAAAACCTCGCGGTTATCCAACAGCCGATGAATCCCCGCCACCCCCACATCCCAAAGCCGCTCCACTTGAAACCCACAGAGCTCCGCCGTGATTGCCGCCTCCTCCGCAACGGGCAAGTCCGAGGTGCCCGCCGTTAGAATTCCGATAGTGCCCGGTTGGGCGATCGCCTGCACTGCCGGAATCGCACAGATCCGCGCCACCTCAAAATACTGTGTTCCCAGCATCTGAGTTTGGATGTCTGCATAAATCGCCGGTCCAACCCGAGTTGCCATTATCGCCCGCTGTTTACTGGTGCGATCGCGCTGGGCTTTCATAATCTGCGCAATCTGCGCCGCACTTTTGTCCTGTCCCCAAATCACCTCTGGAAAGCCGGTGCGAATTGCTCGATGGTGGTCTACTTTGGCAAAGTTAGAAACTGCTTCATATTGGGAATGGGGCAAGGATGAATGGGGCAAGGGTAAATGGGAAAAAGGTTCATCGGTCATGGCCATAGGGCTTTAGTCGCTCTAATCTAGGACAGTTAGCTGATCGAGGTTCCAAAATGCGCCGCCGATGACTGAATATTGGATGCCTTGGATGCGATCGCGCACCGCTTCTAACTCTAGGGGTTTGACCAAATAAATAAACGGCAGTTGTTCCTGGGCAATTTTCTGAAATTCGGTGTAGATCTTCTTGCGTTTGGCATCATCCAATTCCTGCACACCCGCTGAAAACAGAGCATCAATCTTCTTCTCCCAATCCGAGACTTCCCAACCCGTCAGAGCCGTATCCCCCGCCTCTGGCCCTTGATTAAACTGATGCAGCGAGCCTTTGCTGTTCCAGATATTAAATCCACTATGGGGTTCCAGGCCACCCCCTCCAAAACCACCGACATAGGCTTCCCATTTGCGGGAGGTCAGGGTTTGAAGCACCGTATTAAAGCTCACCACTTGCAGATTAGCCTTGATGCCCAGTGCGGCCAGATCTTGACTAATTTGGGCGGCCATATCTACCCTGGCTTTCTCCTCAGACTTCACCAACAGCGTAAATTCAACACGATTGCCCTGTTCATCTAATAATTCATTTTGATCGTTATATTGAAATCCCGCTTCTAGCAAAAGCTGCTTCGCTTTTTCAGGATTGTAATCGTAGGCCCGAACCCCTTCGTCGACCCCTGCATGAAAGGGCGTTTGCTGATCGAGGGCGGAGTCTTGAACAGCACCAATGCCCCGAAAGATATTATCCTGCATGCGTTGGCGATCGAGTCCATAGGCTACCGCTTGACGAAACTTAGTTTTGTTAAACCAGCGGGATTTCATCGGATTCACTAGGGATTTACCATCTGCATCTTTAGCCTTATTGAGATTAAAGCTGAGATTACGAGAGCCTAGCTCAGGGCCACCATTATAAATCGTGAATCCACCTCGTTTTTCTTCTTGCTTGAGTAAGGGAAATGCCTCCGGTTTGACCTCTAAATTATCGAGATCACCGGAGCGAAAGCGAATCATTTGGTTGGTATCCGACTCAATAATCTGCAACACAATCCGCTCGATGCGTGGTAGGTTGCCGCCCTGCTCATCCTTGCGCCAGTAGTAGGGATTGGGCTTAAACACCAAGCGTTCGCTAGGACGATAGGACTCGATCATATAGGGGCCATTGCCCACGATCTCCTTCGGGTTTGTATCCGTTCCCCACATCGTCAAAAATTTAAGATTTCCCTTGGCATCTTTTTCCTGGATCGACGTTTCGAAAATATGCTTAGGCAAAATCGTCACCCCGCTGTTGCGTAACAGTGGAGCATAGGGTTGCGTGACGGCAATGCGCACCCGCTGATTGTCCACTTTGCTCACCGAGGGATAGCTGCCATCGCCCGTTTGCAGAATGTCGCGAATGCTGGTCGGGATATTTTCGTTTAGATAAATCTCGTTAAAGGTAAACACCACATCATCCACCGTCAGCGGTGCGCCATCGGACCAACGCAGCCCCGGACGCAGTTTAAACGTGATGCTCTTCTTATCCTTAGAAATCTCCCAGGATTCAGCCAGACCGGGCTCAATCTCCCCCGTGATGCCGTTGGTTTCTAACATGCCCTGCTGGATTAAGCCAAAAACCGCGTTGCTAAACAGCGAATCGTTGATGGGGGAATTGAAAGTGCTGGGATCGCTGGGGGTTGCCATAATCATTTCTGGCACCTGCGCCGCTTCGGTGCGAAGCTGCCGTGCCGAGCAACTGCCGATGCCAAGAGCCAGAAGGGCAGCGAGGCTGAAGCTCATCAGGATTGTCCAAGGGCGATGCAGTTGCTGAATCATAGAACACTAGACTTAAAACGTTAGACCGAAGGGGAAGAAGCAGTCCGAGAGTGTGCGAGTCATGGGCACCGAGTTAACTGGTTGATGCTCGTTGAATCATGGACTGTACAGCCAAATTCGTGTTGATAGACATCAGTTCAAGGTCTGGATGACGGTTGGGGAAGACCCGAAAAACTTCATCAGCAAAGGCTTGCCCGATCGCCTCTACCTCTGAAAAATCAAAAATGACAACTTTGAACTTATCGACCCTAGCGAGCAGTCGTTTGGCTTGCGATCGCGACACTAGCTGCTCATCCCCATATTGAGCCAATCGTACTGGAACTACAGTTTTGATAAAGCCATAGCCCTCATCTAACGTTGCAGAGAACTGATCAAAGACAGTCTTACAATCTCGCTGGGTTTGATTCTCTAACCGCATGAGAACCGTAGTACCCAATTGATTCTGAGGATGTTCTAAGATCCAGTCTTCAATGAAGTTGATTTGGTGAGAGAACGTCACATTGCCCGAAACAACCGCAAATTGATCAAATAGACGCGAACTGAAAAAGATTCCCTGACCCGAATGATGATCTGGGTCTGTGGTGAGTTTACCTTTGGCAAGTTCCAAAACAGCATGACGCTCATCCAGTAAATTCATTTCGCGCTGAATCTTTCGGAAAATACCTTCACCATCATCCTGAATGGTAATTTCTGTCGTAGTCACAGTCTGAAGAACTTTTATTTTCACGATTGTCCCGGCAGAATGATCGATCGCATTGTTCAGCATTTCTGTAAACCCATAAAACCAAATCTCTACAGCATTGGGAAATAAGCCAATGAGCAGGGGTTTTACCTCTCGGGTCCAGATTATATCCTCAGAGAGGAGAGGTTGAAGGGGATAGGTCTGCTCCCATTGCAAGCCGATCGGCAAAGCATAGGACCGCTTGCTGCCAGTGCCGGTCGCTTGCAGGTCTCCTTGCTCCACCAAGCGCTTGAGATGTTTGTTGGCTGCTTGTCGGGAAATTCCAAAGGTTTGGGCCGTGAACGCAGCGATATCAGTCCCATGTTGCGCCACATGGTTAACAATAAATTGGCGAATTGTCTCGCCTCGCTGCCGGGTACCAGCCATAAAAAGGTCAGGAGAGAAGTGTCAAGCCAGTCATCTGTCAACCTTATCAAAACAAGGCGACAACCTTAAGCCTAGGGCTGTCAACCTTATGGCGATCGCCCCCTCAGAACAGAAGCCACCCAAGCCCCTAAGCCTCTGTTTGCGTGAGCAGCGCCACGGCATAGGCGGCGATGCCTTCTTCCCGCCCGGTGGGACCCAGTTTTTCGTTCGTGGTGGCTTTGACGCCCACTTGGTCTTCGGCAACCCCAAGCACAAAGGCCAGTTTCGAGCGCATCGTGCCAATGTGAGGTTTCATCTTGGGCCGTTCAGCGACGATGACGGAATCAATATTGCTGACCTGCCAGCCCTTTTCCTGAATCAGTCCATTGACCGCTGCGAGTAATTTTAGACTATCGGCCCCTTTCCACTGGTCATCTGTGGGGGGAAAATAGTGGCCAATATCGCCCAGGCTCAGAGCTCCGAGCATGGCATCCATGATCGCGTGGGTTAACACATCGGCATCGCTATGGCCTTCGAGACCCAGTTCGTGGGGGAGGGTGACGCCACCGATGATTAAGGGGCGATTGGGGCCGAGGCGATGAATGTCGTAGCCGTTGCCGATGCGAATCGAGGTCATGGATTTAGGAGGAGGAACGCTAAAGCATCACGGAATAACGCCCCTATTCTAGGGTGTTTTGCTCTAGGGTGTTTTGCTCTAGGGAGAAGGGACAGGACTCAGCGTTGGAGGAAGAGCTTGGGGGATTGAGCGATTTGGAGGTTTCCTGGAAAAGGGCGATCGCCAAATCCCGCACCATCGCTTCATCCTTAAATTGCGCCCCTAGCTTACGTTTTGCAACCTCAACACAAAGACCCATCAAGTCTGCGGAGGCTTCAACCTGCTGCATCAGAGGAGGAAGGTTGGAGGGGCGTTTTTGCGATCGCAACGCCATCTCCGCCGAAAACGCCGTCGCAATATCCCGAGCCGGGAGGGCAAAAATGCCGATGCCCAAAAACGCCAAAATTGCGCTGAGAAACTTCCCCAAGGGCGTAATCGGATGGACATCCCCATAGCCAACGGTTGTCAGCGTAATCACCCCCCACCACATGGCGGCAGGGATACTGGCAAAGTCCTGGGGCTGAGCATCCCGTTCGATGAAATACATCAGACTGGAGGCAATTACCAGCAGCGTCATCACCACAAACAAGGTCGTCAGCAACTCATCCCGCTTATCCCGCAGCACCCGAACAAAAATCTGAGTTGATTCGGAGTAGCGAATGAGCTTAAACAACCGCAGCAGCCGGAAAAAGGGTCCCAGCAGTGTTGCCCAACCCACCGGCAAGAGGTTGAGCAGATAAAACGGCAAAAAAGCAGCTAAATCCAGGAGCGCAAAAACCGTGCACCCATAGCGCAGCCGTCCTCGAAGCGGTTGGGCATAGGCTGGATCTTCGACACAGACCCAGAGGCGCAGCAAATACTCCAGGGTGAACGCGGTGATGATGATGATTTCGGTGGTGCGGAAGGCGATCGCCCCCCCCTGCGCCAAGTCCTCAAAACTCTCCAAAATCAACGCCGCCACGTCGATCGCAATTAACCCCGGCACCAAATAGTTATCAATCAACGTCACCGGATCGGCAGGATCCGAGGCGTAGAACATCTGGTAGAGCCGCTGGCGTAGGGTTGGCACAGTCCTTTTGTCCAGAATTTTTGCCCAGAATTTTTGCCCAGTCTTTTTACCCAGAATTTTTCCCAGTCTTTTTGTCCAGTTTCTAGAGTTCAGCCAAGGCCGCATTCACCGCTTCGAGGTCAAAGCTTTCTGCATTCCATTCTCCGCCCACCCATTCCAATTGATCCTCATGTTCGGGATGTTGCGGGTCTGCCAGGGCTTCTAGCAGGGAAGCATAGCCCCAGGCACCACCACAGTCTTCCGGAGGACAGGCCCGTTTGCCTTTGATACAGACCGGGTAGGTTTGCTTAGGGTCAACGGGGAGAATTTTTTCTAGCAAAATTTGATGCTCCCAACCATCGCCAAAATCGTAGGTGTAGCGGAACTTGAAGTTTTCTCCACTCACAACCTTATTGAGTTTGAACTTGGCCTCATTTTCCAGATCCTCCATACCCCACTCAGGATCAATAACACCATAGTCCGTGCTACTAATCCGAAAACTATGGAGATGGTAATTTTCCCACCCCATAACCACTTGAATGATTTCGTGGAGCTGGTCGAGGGGGGTTGTGTTTTTGACTAAAATCCGACGCCAAATCGGCGGGCGAATCTCTTCAAGGGTGATTTTGAGCTGATAAATGCTGTTTGAGGCGCGAGAAGCCATAGGGAATTAGGAGGAAATAAAGAGGGAATTGGGTCAAGAAGGAAGGAAAAAGCGGCAACCATCGAATGCTTTTATTTTAACGTTAAGCCCCCCGGCTCAGCCCCTCCTAGGACCGTTGACCATGCGTCCCAGGTTCAAAACCACAGGTTTTAGATTGGGGTTGCAGGCGCGATCGCACCTCCCCCGCCAAAATCTGCGCACTCTCTTCCACCGCCAAGCCCTTAGCCCGTTGGGCCATGTGTTGCAGCAAACCTGAAGCCGCATCGTCGAGTCGTTCATGCTCGGGTCGTTGATGATAGGAATCCAACAACGTCAAGACTTTGGTTTGCAGCGTTTCTACATCCAAATCCTTCTGCTGACAAACCCAAGCCGCATCCGCCGCACCAAACACCGCTGCATTGACTGTCTGGTGGTCCTCCGCTGCAAAGGGATAGGGAATTAAAATTGATGGCGTACTGGTGATCGCTAACTCCGTCAGCGTTCCGGCCCCCGCTCGACTAATGGCCAAATCTGCCCGGCGAAACAACGCTGCCATATTGTCGTAGAACGGACGGGCAAGATAGTGGGGATGTTGCAAACTCTCCCGCTCGGGATCTTGCTCCCCGGTCAGATGAACGATCCAGGCCCCCGCCTCCAGCCAAGCCGGAGCCGCCTGCCGCACCATGCGGTTCACCGCCACTGCCCCCTGACTGCCACCCACCACCACAATTAACGGCACATCGTCGGGAATCCCAAACGGCAAGGGCAATTGACTGGCCTCCAAAAACGCCTGACGAACCGGCGTACCCAAGCATTGGGTCTGAGCCCGAGGCAAATACTTTGCCGCCCCTTCAAACCCCAGCGCCACCAACGTACACCAGGGACTCAGCCAGCGCGTCACCTTACCAGGGAGGGCGTTGGATTCATGCAAAATCACGGGCAGACCGAGGGAGCGCGCCGCCACGATCGCCGGTCCTGAAATATAGCCCCCGGTGGTAAAGACACCCTGAAACTGACCCGCCTTGAGAATCTGTCGGACCTGAAAGACGCCCCGAATCAGTCGGGCAAAAATTTTGAGGCTCTGCAAGCTAGGGCGGGTTTGGAAGCCTTCTACTGGGATTTGGTGGAGGGGGTAGCAATCGCCCACCAACTGACCTTCCATCCGATTCGGCACCCCCAACCATTCAATGTCATAGTCCGAGAGCTGCTCCGCCAACGCCAACGCCGGAAACACATGGCCCCCTGTCCCACTCGCCGCAATCAGCAGTCGAGGCCGAACCGAAGAAAGAAGAGGAGAAACAGCGGTGGATGCAGCATTCATAGTCGGGAATCCGATTGAGTACATCTAGGATATGGGAGGATACGCAACATTACCCGCCCCCTTGAGGTCCTGAAAACAGGGGATGCCTCCCAAGATTTCGAAGGGCGAGGTCCCAGCTTGGGCGTCCGCCGAAGTAAGGACTAGAATATCCCTTAGGCCATCGCCCTTGATAGGACTTCCTTGAGATAGGGCATTCAAACGGGGGCATCCCGGCTCCAGATTATTCTATTTCTGTAGAGGTAACGCGTTCATGACCGCATGGCAACAGATTCGGCAAGGTGTCGTTTTATCCCAATCCCACCGGGGTTCTGACCCTCGGCCTGGGGTCAAACTGGGCCTGTGGGTAGGGCTGCTGAGCATTCTGTTGGGCTGGGGACTGGAACCCGGAATCGTCCAGGCCCAGGGTGCCGAAAAAGCCCCTGCGCCCAAAGCCCCGGCCATGGTGGTGAGCCTATTGGCCCAAATGGATCAAGCTGCAAGTCAGCAAAATCTGGCCCAGTTCGTTCAAGCCTATAGTCCTAATTTTCGTCACGAGGACGGCTTTGATAAACAGGCCCTCGCTCAATCCCTAGAACGGTTTTGGAATCAGTATCCCAATCTGACCTATCAAACCGAACTGGTGAGCTGGACCAACCAAGAGCAAGGGGGCGTTGCCGAAACCCTGACCCGCATTACTGGCAGCCGTCAAGAAAATGGTCGGGAATTTAGGCTACAGGCCCAGCTCCGGAGCCGCCAAACCTTTGAAGGCGATCGCCTCGTCCGTCAGGAAGTCCTCTCGGAAGAAAGCACGGTGACCACGGGCGCAAACCCGCCCCAACTGACGGTCAATCTGCCCAACCAAGTCAAAGCCGGGGGAGCATTTGATTTTGATGTGATTGTCAACGAACCCCTCAAGAGCGATTTGCTGCTGGGGGGTGTTCTCGATGAACCTGTCAGTGCCGACCTGTCTCACAGGCCCGGCAAGGTTGAAGTGCAGCCGTTAATCGATGGCAAAACAGGAACCGGTCCGGGTGGGCTATTTAAGGTAGGCCGCGCCCCCCGCGAGGCTAAAGATCGCTGGATCTCTGCGGTGATTGTCCGCAAAGACGGGATTACGATGGTCAGCCGCCGATTGAATGTGGTTGCGCCGTAACGTCCATGCCCCTCAGCCCTTGGTACGCGATTAATTTATCGTTGCTGTTTCCAGGGCTGGGGCAGTGGCAGATAGGTCGGCCCTGGCGAGGATTGCTGTGGGGGGCGATCGCCCTTTGCCTCCTCGGCTTGATTTTCTGGGCTTTCCTCAGTCCCAACGGCAATATCCAGGTGGGGGCCGGGGCGTTGGGTATGGGCTTCGTCCTCTGGGTCTTTAGCCTCATCGACACCCACGCCTGCTGGGTGAGCGATCAAGCGACCGCGCGCGTCCAGAAAGAAGCCCAAAACCGCCGCGCCGATCCCTGGTTTGCCATTTTTCTTTCTCACCTACTCCCCGGCCTGGGCCAAGTCTATCGGGGCCAATGGGGCTTGGGGCTAGGTTTGTTACTGTTGACCCTTGTCTTTTGCTCTTGGCTCTATCGAGACCTCAGCTTTGGGGGTGCGATTTTGACAGCCTTGGCCTGCGCGCAACTGTCAGCGTCCCTCTTGGAACAACGATCGCAACGCTGGGGAATTCAGTTGGCGATCGCCATCCTCCTCGCCCGAGGGCTACTCCTGGGTTCCATGCCCCTCGTGCATCACTTCGTTGAACCCTTCACCGTGCCCAGCGAGTCCATGTACCCGACGCTAACCGCAGGCGATCGCATTCTCGTCACCAAGCGATCGGACTATCAGCCCCAGCCGGGAGATATCGTCGTGTTTCAAAATCCCACAGCGAAGCGTGAGCAATTTTTTGTCAAACGGGTGGTGGGGATACCGGGCGATCGCATCCTTGTGGAACAGGGCCAAACCTGGCGCAATGGTCAGTCCCTAGTAGAACCCTATTTAGACCGTTTACCCGACTATCGCTGGGAACCAGAGCCGGTTCCCCCACGCCATCTCCTTGTTCTGGGAGACAACCGCAACGAAAGCTACGATTCCCACGTCTGGGGCTTTTTGCCTGCCAGCAAGATTGTTGGTCGAGCCTATCGCATTAGCTGGCCACCGGAACGGAACCGGCCCTTGCCTTAAAACCGCCAGCCCACCCCCGTTTGAATCGAAACCGCCGTATCTCCGTCTTTTTTACCCCCGTCGTAGGCATCAAAGGCAAAAACCGCATTGCCAAAGACCACGAGCTTAGTATTGGGGATCATAAAATCCACACCGGGCTGGATCACAAACGACGATTTATCGCCAACGACGCTACCATCCGTCGCCAAGGAAATTCCAGCCCCCACATAGGGCTCAAGCTGCCAAGACACCGGAAAATCGTAGGACACCGTCGGGACTAGCGCGAGACTATCGCGATCGATAAAGGCCTGGGCTCGAAACGAGATCGGGGCCTTGAGCACGTCATAGCGAGCCGAGACCACCCCCGCCAAATCCAGCTGCCCCCCATCTTGTCCTTCCACCCCAAGGGCACCCCCAACCCCGATATAGCTGCCGTAGGCCGGTTGGGCAGCGGCAGGCTTTGCCAGCGCCCCATTCAGCACCCCACCCAGCGACGTGACAGCCGTGAGGATGGTAAGTAACCATCCAATTCCGCGACAGTTCATTGACTTCTCCCAGTAGCGTTCAACAGCGTTTCTCAAAAATGCCCCCTTAATTTAACCCAAGATTTTCAGATGACCAGATTTTTATGGACGTGACAGTCTGCAAACAGCCACAGCCCCCCACAGAATCACCGGAGATTGCGTAACTCTAGAGTGAGAGCGTGAATCTCTCTCTAGAGAGTCACATCCAGCAGAGTCTCATCCAGCAAAGCCTCATCGCCACTATCCCCAAAGGACCAGGCAGATCTTGAAGCCAGCGTTCTTCTCAGACTCTGATTGATTCTCGTTCCGTTAGCGCCCAACTCCAGCCCTGTGACCAGGGGGTCAGTCCTATGGCAAACCCATCTTCAACCCAATCTCGTCATTCCTCCGCTTGGGGCCGTCATTGGCGGCGATCGCTAGGAACCCTAGCCCTGGTCCTGGGACTCACCCCGCTGGCCCAAGCAGCCCCCACTGTGATTGGGGAAAATCCACCGGCAACCCTCGAACTGCAAGGGGTGTCTGGGGGCGTCTCTTTGATGAGCGATTGCAATGCACCCCTGCCTCAACAATCTACCCAGGAAATTCAGCTCACGGACGCCTTTACCAAACAGTCCGGATTTCTACGATTTTCCCTGGAAGCAGGCGGTGCACCCCTGTTGATCTTAGAGGGTCCCGCAGGACGATTTTGCGCCCTAGGGAACGGTTCCGCCCAGGAACAGGCTGAGGTCTCCGGCTATTGGTTGCCTGGACTCTATAAAGTTTATGTGGGCGATCGCAATCACCAAAGCGGTCCCTACAAACTGTCGATTTTGAGTAGCCAGAACTGACCTTAGCCAACCCAGTCCATCCACCCCTGAGACGAGTTCCCTCATCAATTCTCAATCGGTGATATATCCCTCCGCAAACGAGGCAGAATGGATAAAGGGAAGGACCCAGCAAACATCGTCGTCGAAAGGCGACTTCAGTGCTCCCACAATCCCCCTCACTCGATCTGTCTTTCCAATCCTTACCGACATCCGGAATTTGCAAACTCGGTGCGCAACCTTTACATAAAGTCCGTATCAAGTGTATAAATTGATGCTTCTCATTCAAGAAATCCCTTGTTAAGCTATGCGCACCGAACTACTGAACCTCTACAGGATGATGCCCTATGGCTACAGTAGCTCCTTCTCCTTACACCGCCACCCAAATGACTGCTTGGTTGCGCGGCTTACTCTCCATTGCTTGGGCCGATGGCGATTTTGATGCCGAAGAAAAAAGCCTCATTGACGCCCTGACCCGTGAAGATCTAGCCCCTTGCCTCGACGTAGACCGCTTTGATCCCATCCAGGGAAACGAGCTGGCGGACGCCCTGGGGAGTGATCCCAGAGTTCGAGAGAATTTTTTACGAACCGCAGTCATGGTTGCATTGGCCGACGGTGTTTATTCGAGTCCTGAAGATCGAATGTTAGAGCAATTTTGTCAGAGTTTAGAGTTAGATAGTTCCGCGCTCCAAGCGCTGCGTTCAACCTTAGTCGAACCCCTAGAAGTCGCCCCGGCTGCGCCGATGTCTGCGCTTCGGCCCCCTAGCGACTTGAATAAGCGAGGGCTGGATGTCTTGAAGCCCGCTCGGGTGTTGCTGGATGGGTTAGAAGTGGATGATCCCCGCATTGCCCGGTTTCTCTGCAAGCTGATCCCGTCCCAATGTCCCTTTGAGCGGGATGTCAAACTGTTTGGCCGCAAGGTGGTCCATATTCCCCCCTTGTGCAAACTCAATCCCCTTTACGATCAGCTCGTGGGCCTGCGGTTCCGTGCACTTTGCTACCTGGCCGATGATCTGGGTGAAGACGTGAGCGAGTACTGCTAGACAACCCATCCACGTTGAGAACTGCGTTTTTCCGGAGGGACATGGCATGCCATGTCCCTTAATCATGGGTAGGGCATGAGTAGGTCATGGCTGGGGATTTAGTCTTTGTGGGGATCAAGAGCCAAACATGCAAGAGCTGACGACAGAAGTACTGGTGGTTGGGGGCGGAACGGGGGGAACAGCAGCCGCAATTCAGGCGGCTCGGCGCGGTGCCCAGACGATTCTCGTCAGCGAAGGCCCTTGGCTAGGCGGCATGCTCACCAGCGCTGGCGTCAGCGTCCCCGATGGCAATGAACTGGTGGCGTTCCAAACCGGCATTTGGGGTCAGTTTTTGCGGGAACTGAGCCAACGACAACCCGAAGGATTAGACCATAGTTGGGTCAGTTGCTTTGCCTACGATCCCCAAATCGGAGCCGAGATTTTTGCCGATTGGGTAGCTGCCCTGCCTAGTTTGACCTGGATTAGAGGCCAGAAGGCGATCGCCCTCAGCCTGTCCTCCCAACCCCCGAACCCCCGAACCCCCGAACCCCCCATCACCGTCCAATTCCCCGACTACCAAATCACCTCCCAAATCCTCCTCGACGGCACCGAACTCGGCAACCTGCTAGAACTCGGCCAAATCCCCCACCGCTGGGGCTGGGAACCCCAGGAGCAGTGGCAAGAACCCAGTGCCCCAACCCAGGTGGAGCTAGAGACTGATCCCTGGTTTGCCCGCTACCCGGTTCAGTCCCCCACTTGGGTGGTGGTGATGCAAGACTACGGCCCAGAGGCCCAGGCACCGCTGATCCCCGCCCCAGCGTTTGATGTAGAGCCAACCTTTGCCGGAGCCTGGGATCGCTACGGACCGGAAAAATTTTTGAACTATGGAAAACTGCCCGGCGATCGCTTCATGATCAACTGGCCGATCCAGGGCAACGATTACGGCTTTGGCCTAGAACGACTTCGGGGCTCCCAGTTAGATTGGGAGACTTGGGCCAAGGAGGCGATCGCCCAATCCCAAGGCTTTGCTGCTTACATTCAGGGCCATATCGGTCGCCGTTACGGTCTCGCCACCCACTGTTTTCCATCCCAGGCAATCGGCGGCGGTGCCTATGGGCTCCAGCCCTACTATCGCGAAGGGCGACGGCTGATCGGGATGACCACGGTCACAGAACAGGATCTTTTACCCGTGGCGGGTGGATTCCGAGCAGCGCTTCCCCGCGACGGTTCGGGACAGGTGAGCGCGATCGCCATCGGCAACTACCCCAACGATCATCACTACCCCGAACGAGAAATCCAACTCGCCCCCAAGGCCCGACGCTGGGGCGGTCGTTGGACTGGCACACCCTTTACGATTCCCTTCGGCGCTTTGATTCCTGAAACCGTCGATGGTTTTCTCGCCTGCGAAAAAAATATTTCCGTCTCCCACATGGCCAACGGTGCGACCCGACTTCAGCCCACGGTTTTAGGCATTGGCCAAGCCGCAGGCATGGCTGCCGCCCTTTGTATCGAGCGCCACTGTCAACCCCGCGATTTACCGATGCGAGTCTTACAGGAAGCTTTGTTGGGCGATCGCCAAGCCCCCAGCGCCCTCATCCCCCTCTTCAACCTCCCTCCCGATCATCCCGATTGGCAAACCATCCAACAGCACTATCTCAACCATCCTGACGACTATCCCCTGCGCGCCGAACACCCGGTCCCAGAACCGGCCTCAGTCCTAATCCCCCCCATCACCCCATCACCCCATCACCCCATCACCCCATCACCCTTCTTCCAACACCAAGACTCCCTCCTCCAAGCCAACGCCACCGGCTACCGCCTCCACCATCCCGATTACCCCGAAGGGCTACCGCTGATCACACTCCGGCCCGAAGTCGAGGAAAGGATGAGACTGCTACAACCGGGTCAGAAAATTGCGATCGCCGGTCAGCTCAACCGGTCTGGCCCCTGGGTGCGGGTTGAGCGTTTGGAAATGCTCTAAAAACAAATACTCTAAAAACCTTAATTCTTAAGACCAGCCCAAGACCAATCTAAGACGTCAAGCCTTCAGGCGTTGGAGCGCGAGTTGGGCGCGGGCTTGGACGGCGATCGCCTCATCTTCAGCAACCGTTTTTGCGAGGCGGGCTTGGATGGGCGATCGCTGCTCAGCAATTCTCTCGTCCAGTTCTAGACCCAAGGCTTCCAATCCCGTCACTGCCGCATAGCGCACCACCCACTCATGGTCATCGCAAACTTTGACGAGGGTCTCTAGGGCAAGCGTCTGGGCCGCAGGAACTTCCCCAGCGGCAAACAGTTGCCAGCACAACTTTCCGACCCCCCTAGCTGCTGCTCGCCGAACGCTTAGGGCAAAATCATCGATCGCCGCTTTAATCAGCAGGTCCATGCCGCGCGGATCGCCAATGCCTGCCAAGGCTCGCAGCGCCCAGGCCCGAGCGCCGTAGTTGTAGCCATCCAGCAGTTCCATCAAGGGCAAGACGGCAGGTTCCCCAATAGCAATCAAACCATCCACGGCGGCCACGGCGGCACCGGGGTTGTTATAGCCCAAGACGGTGATCAGCGTGGGAACAGCCTCTGGCAGCTGAGTCGCGGCAATATCTTCCACGGCAAAGCGAACGGCATCGGCGGTGCTGGCGCGATCGAGTTGGAGGAGGAGGGGCTGGAGGGTGTTGGGGCTGGCAGAGGCGTTCATCGTATGCAATTGCAAGAGTGAGCAGCAAGCGTGAGCAGTGTTTCCAGCTTACCGAAAAGTGTTTGGGTTTGACGCGATCGTCCCTTGAGCAATAGAGCGATCGCCAAATCCCGAAGACTCGTCACCGTTACTCCATCCTTATATCAAACAGGCAACATTGATCAAACAAGGATCAAACCAGCCAAAGTACCCACGAGGGTACGTTCAAAATTAATCCCCAGATTTACTGTAGGAGGTAAGTAGAAATAAGGTCAAAAGATTGGTAATCCATCAAGAAATCTGGCTGATGTCTAGACCTTTTGATCGAAGATACATGCCTCGTTTTGCCTTATTTCTTCTCTAACACTTCTCTAAACTAGGATACCATCATGGCTAACTTGTCATTGCGAGTGCGCGAAGTTAAGTGCGTGGACGAAACGGGAGGTAACCGATTTACCGAAATTGGAAAAGATGATATCTACCTCGCTGCTGTTACCCTTGATTCACAGTATAGGGTTCGAAAAATCCCTCCTTTCAAGGTTGGAGGCTTTGATGATGGTGATAAGAAAACTTATTCGCCACCGAAGGCTGTAGCTTCTTTTGACCTACCGAATGATCGTTTTCCCCACAATGTTCTCGTCAACCTCGTTTTGATTGAAAAAGATAGTGGCAATCAAATTGATCCTTTTCTAGACAAGCTTGCAGCAAAAACAAAGGCCGCTGCTGATGATGCTAGAGCCAAAGCCAAAGCCAAAGCTGATGCGGTCGGCGGAACGGCTAAAGCCGATGACGGCGACAGTGGGATTTGGAAGGCTGTTGTTGAAGTTCTTGTTGTCGTTGGCAAAGAGATCTTTAAGGAAATTCGGAAAGATGATATTTTTCCACCTGTTCCGATTCGAGGAACTTTCACCTCTCCCAAAGTTGATGGACGTGAATACGTCGCGACCTTTAAGGGACATGATGGACATTATCGAGTTACTTACGATTGGTTCATCTCCTAAGCTTGAACTCTGATTAGCGCTCATGGCCACGCCTTCCTGGAATGGGTTAGATAATGGGCAGCACCTTTGGGTAATAGGGCAGATTCGTCACCCCGGTAGAATAGGGAATGCTCAACCACGCTCCTAGGCCCATTTACCGATGCTGCATTTCTCTAAAGCCCGTTCCTGGTTTATGGTCATTCTTGTGCTAGCCGCCTTGGTAGGCTGTGGCGATCGCCAATCTCTAACCCCCACAGCCTCCAGCCCCAATCCCAACGCCAATCCCACCCCCCCCGACCCCCTCAGTCCAGCCTCTGACCCAACCCCCACAGAGTCAATATCCGTTACCACCGCCCCTAGCACCAACGCTCCTAGCACTAACGCTCCGGCCCTCGCCCTTGGCCAATATTGCTACACCACCCAAACCCAAACCCTATCCCAAGCCCTGCGCCTCAATCTTGCCGCCGATGGCTCCGTCACCGGAGATAGTGTTGCCACGGTCCAAAACGATGCAGCGGCATACTACACCAGCTATCGTCAGCAATTTTCTGGCCAACTCAGTGCAAACCAACTCGCCGCCAATATAACCACCTGGATCGAATACGACGTTCAAAAAACCACCGCAACCTGGCGCGTCACCGCAGACCAGATCAAGACCGATCGTGAAACCCTCACCGCAGTAGACTGTGCAACCGTCAAAGAGCGTTTCGCGGGTCCCAATGGCCTAGAAGCGAATGATTTACTAGATGGGGCTCAAAACGTCCATCGTCAAGTCGTGCAGTTTGAGCCCGGTGCTTCCTCGGCGGTACTGGAAGGGGCTGTGGTGCGGGGCGATCGCGATCTCTACATCCTCGGAGCCCAGGGAGGCCAAACCATGAACCTGGCGATCGCCTCCACCGAAGACAACGCTGTTTTTGACGTGGTTTCCCCCAATGGCACGATTCTTCTCACCGAAGCAAGCAATCAGCAGGTGCCCCTACCCACCACAGGCGATTACCAAGTCATTGTGGGAGGAACCCGAGGCAATGCAACCTACAAGCTAACGGTGGAGATCCGCTAGTCCTCCATCTGAGACGCATGGGGAATCGCCGGGACATCGACCGGGTCAAAGCAAACATTAGCCGCTTGCACTTGACGATACAACTTTATTCGACTGCGGTGGGGTTGCCAGCCCCAAAGCAACTTCGCAATGCCATCCCAAATCGTCACCCAGGCGAAAATAGTCCAAGCCTGTCCCCAAAGCTGGATCGAAAATCCATTGGGTGGCGGAAAATCGTAAGCACCAGACTGAATCAGCACGGTCACTACCCCCGCGCCGAGACTCATTAACAACAGCCCATTGCGCAGGACTTCCAGCAGCGTGCGCTGTTCTCGCGTTTCTAGGTTACTAAAAAAGTTTTTGAGATTACAGCGAGCCGTATCGCATTGCATCGCCTCAGTCTCTTGGGCAATTTTGAGATGTATATCAAACCGATCGCTACTGACTTGGCCAATGCGATACAACAGCGAGTCCACAAACTCAGGATTGAGCCGTCGATAGGGCTGCTCCACCGCACCGTCAAAGCGATCAAACAGCGCCTCTAATTCGGGCAGGACAAATGTCAAAACGGTTTGTCCGTCTTGGCTCTCCGTAAGACCCGCCTCGCTCAGACTCAAGGGCGATCGCGGACGGGTCTCTCGTCTCCACGGAAATAGGGCGCGGGTTCGCTGCATTGCTAGGCGTCGATCCGAGTGCGATCGCCCAAACCGTGATACAGCCTAACAATCTTATCGGTCACTTCTTCAATCGTCAGACCATCCGTGAGCAGCTCAATGGCATCCCCCGCTTTTTTCAACGGCGACACCGCGCGAGTGCTGTCTTTGCGATCCCGCTCAAAGATCTGCTGTTCCAAGACCTCCAAGGCCGGGGGCTCTTGGCCTTGTTCTAGCAGATCCGCCTGCCGCCGCCGCGCTCGCTCTTGAATTGTGGCCGTTAGGAAGATTTTGAGCTCTGCTTCGGGAAATACGGTGGTCCCGATGTCTCGACCTTCAGCCACAATGCCCCCCTGACGACCATATTCCTGCTGTTGGCGCACAAGCTGCTGCCGCACGAGGGGCTGAGCTGCGATCGTCGAAACCTTTTGGCTAATTCGGGTGGTGCGAATCTCCTGGGTCACTTCCCGATCATCGACCCAAACGCGCGTGAGCTGCTGGGTGGGATCCTCTGTCGCCGTGAGCTGCGGAAACTCGAAGCGGATCTGGCTAGTGGCCATCCGTTCTGCCACTGCGGCCTCATCCTCCAGGGAAAGACCGGCATCCAGCACAAGCCAAGTCACGGCCCGATACATCGCCCCTGTATCCAGATAGCGCAGCCCGAGAGCCTGGGCCACCCGTCGCGTCACGGTAGACTTGCCTGCTCCCGCTGGGCCATCGATGGCCACGGTAGCTTGGCGCTGCACGAGCAGCAGATTGTCAATTAAGCGGGCGGGTCCCACTTGAGCTGCGATCGCCAACAGTCCGACCTCCTGAATCTTGTCTAAAGGCTGTAAGGTTTCAGGATGCACCAGTTCGATGTACTCGACCGCTAGAGCGGATCCAGGGGGTTGCCCCGATGGGGATGGCCCAACCTGAGTCTGCCGGAAAAATTCGCAGCGAGCCGCTTCAATCAACGCTGAGGCATGCCGCTCTCCATTGTGAAACAATTTCTGCGCCTTTTGTAATCCTCGCGACAATGCTAAAGCTTGCTTTTTTTCCTCTTCGGATAAATAAGTATTCCGGGAACTCAAGGCCAATCCTGTGACTTCTCGCACAATCGGACAGCCAATAATTTCTCCAGGCAAATTTAAATCTTGACTCAGCCGCCGCAAAATCGCCAACTGCTGGGCATCCTTTTGGCCAAAATAGGCGCGGGTCGGTCGAACAATATTTAAGAGTTTCGTGACAACGGTGGCGACCCCCTGGAAATGACCTGGACGCGATCGCCCACACAGTCCCGAGGTCATCGACACCGGCGGCACCACCTGGGTCAAAGAGGTCTGGGGGCCAGGACCGGCTTCACTGCCATAGATCGCCGCCACCGTTGGCATAAAAAGAATATTTACCCCTGCCGCTTCGCAGAGAGTCTGATCCGCCGCGAGGCTGCGGGGATATTTGGCCAGATCTTCCTGGGGGCCAAACTGCAGCGGATTGACAAAAATCGAGACCACCACCAGGGCATTTTCCTGGCGAGCGCGATCGATCAAACTCCGATGTCCTGCATGGAGCGCCCCCATGGTGGGCACAAACCCGATGGAATCCCGATCCGGGTTTAGCTCAAGATAGCGCTGCAAAGCCGCGACAGTGGTGAAACAGCGCACAGGCCTTCTCCGTTTTGACAATCCAAAAACAATAAATTCCCAAAATGATCAATTGCAACTGCTCCCAACGCCGCCATGGCCTCAGGAGCAGTTACGTCTCATCTATATTAGGGCGTCATTGGGGGGTCAATGGAAAAGCCCTAGGGCGCTAGTTCAAGGTTCTAGTTCAAGGTGCTAGTTCAAGGCGCTAGTTCAAGGTGTTAATTCAAAACGTCGAGACGAACCGGAGCGACTCCTGCATTGGTGAGGCCAATGTAGTCAGCAGCGCCTGCGGAGAGGTCGATGACGCGATCGCCCGCATAAGGACCCCGGTCATTGATCCGCACCGTCACCGCAGAGCCGTTGTTGAGGTTGGTGACCCGCACCAAGGTCCCAAAGGGCAAATAGCGGTGAGCCGCTGTCATGGCGTATTGGTTAAAGACCTCGCCACTAGCGCTCTGGTTGCCGTGGAAGCCTGGACCATACCAAGAGGCCCAGCCCTTCTGATAGAACGAGCCTGCCGCTGCGACCATCGCGGGTTTGGACACCGCTTTCGGCAAATTGGCCACCACCTTCAAGGGCTCTGCCGCGCTTTGCCCCAACAATCGCCGGAAGCGATTGGTCGCCTGTAACGCATCCTCGGTGCGGGTGCCGGTGCTGTCCGGCAAAATCACCTGTTCGTCTAGGGTGACCAGAGTATCATCCCCCATCTGAACCAGATACTTTTCGTCGTCCCACTTCACGGAAATCTTGCGGGCGTCCACCTCACCGGAGCGTCCCAGTTGGTTCAGTCTCGCCGCAATTTGGCTCGCTTTCCAGAGCGGATCATGGGAATTTTCGGCAGAATTTTCGGCCTTGCCTGCCGCTAATTTGCGGGTTTCGGTGGCATCCTTGGTATCCTGGGTCGCTGGGGTCACAGCCTCAGCAGCGGTGGTGGATGGGGAGGATTCTTGACCCAGGAAGGTTAGAACTGGAATATCCCGAACGTAGAGTGTAGCGGCAGGCCGGGAATCGAGGGTGTGGGAAAAAACTTTAGCGATCGCAGTAGAAGTTGCAGTTTTGGAGACTTTAGATTGATCCGAAGCGGGTTCTCCAACTTTGACTGCGATGGAGGAGGAATCGTCCGTTGAGGAATTGGAAACTTTCTCTTGAAGCTGTACGTCTGCGGGCTTATCCGCTCGTACTTCTTCGGCTTCGACTTCGACGGGACTGATCCCGTTAACCGTTACCCAGCTGACCGCAGATGCGAAAAGTGCGATAACGACATTGCCCAAACGTTTATATTTCATAGTCTCTGCTTGAGTTCACCAGGGGGGTCACGGTCTTTGCCAAGCCCAGAAGCGGATTGACTCAAGTCACTGAACAATGCGGAGCAAAGTGCAAAGATGCTTGAGCAGCGATCGCTAAGGGCACAGGGAATTGAGCAAAGCCCCTGAAATCAAGTTCTCGGTGGCGTCGAGAGGAGAATCCTCCCGAATCAATTCGAAAGCGTGATCTCAGAACGGACCCTTCTTGTTGCGGACCTTTGTTACAGAACTTCACGACCTTACCACGAAGTTTTTGCCCTGAACATCGGGGGATTTGCGTGGGCATTCTCTGCAAAAAGTCAATTAAATAGGGTTAGTAAAATCGCCAAAGCTTAAGCAAGCCTTAATTTCAGCGATTTTTTGAGGATCATCCGTGAAACGGGATAAATCCTTGGTTTTGTCAGTGAAAAAACGGAAATTCAAATTTCTGTGACGTTTCAAATTCCTGATTTCATCGTGGTTTGCAGCCTCTTTCCGTGAAAAGTGTTCGATTCCATACCAGGAATTATCTTTTCGGTTTAGTAAAGATTTGATCGAGAAGATTTAGGTTGATTAAGTCGGTCAATCAAGGGGGTGTGAAAACCTGCTGACCTAGAAGGCTTGCTCTCGGTCAATCTCCCTAGGCACAATAGAACGTTGCCATCGGCTTGGAGAGGCCGACGGAGAATGCCGATTCAGGAGATCAAGGGAGATTAAGGAAGATGGACTATCGGGCTGCGGGGGTAGATGTGGAGGCAGGACGTCAGTTTGTCTCTCGCATCAAGGAGATGGTGGCCCAAACCTATCGACCGGGGGTGCTCGGCGGATTAGGGGGATTCGGTGGGCTATTCGAGCTTCCTGGGGGGTATCGGCAACCGGTGTTGGTCTCGGGGACGGATGGGGTTGGAACGAAACTGAAGTTGGCCCATCAGCTCGATCGCCATGAAACCGTCGGGATTGATCTCGTCGCAATGTGCGTCAATGATGTCTTAACCTGTGGTGCAGAGCCGCTGTTTTTTCTGGACTACATCGCCACGGGGAAGCTCAACGAAGAGCAGTTAGCAGCGGTGGTGAGTGGCATTGCCCAGGGGTGTAAGGCATCGGGTTGTGCGCTATCCGGGGGCGAAACGGCGGAGATGCCGGGATTTTATGGTCCGGGAGAATATGATCTGGCGGGGTTTTGCGTGGCGATCGTTGAGAAATCCGAGATTCTAGATGGATCCCAGGTTCAGGTGGGGGATGTGGCGATCGCCCTCCCCAGCAGCGGTGTCCATAGCAATGGCTACAGTCTGGTCCGCAAAATTGTGGAGACTCAAGGACTAGCCTGGACCGATAGAGTGGAAGCCTTCGGCCCGCAAACCCTCGGGGAGGTTTTTCTGACGCCAACCCAGCTTTACGTCCAGCCCGTTCTCCAGGCCCTGAAGGAAAAACTACCCATTCACGCCATGGCCCACATTACCGGCGGTGGTTTACCGGAGAATTTGCCCCGCTGTTTGGGGGAAGGCAAGAGCGTTCAGGTGAATGGGGATTCCTGGGAAATTCCCCGTGTCTTTCAGTGGCTGCAATCTGCCGGTCAGGTTCCAGCGGCAGCGATGTTTGAGACCTTTAATATGGGCGTGGGGTATGTGGTGATCGTGCCGCCGGAGGCTTTGGAGAGGGCGATCGCTTTCTTCCAAGCCCAAGGTCTCGCCGCCTGGCACCTTGGCGAAGTTATCCCTGGCAATGGCGAAATTCGGGGGCTTCCCAGTTAGAAATCACCCATGCAAAAACGCTAATTCAAAAAGGCGGCACCCAGATTCGAACTGGGGGATGAGGGTTTTGCAGACCCTTGCCTTACCACTTGGCTATGCCGCCATGCCTCTTCGGCTCCTAATATAACAGATGCTGCACAACAGATCATCTTCCTATGTCATCGGCGTCTCTCTCTTCTCCTTCGCGGTTGCTGTGTTTGAGCAATGGCCATGGGGAGGACCAAATTGCGGTTCGCATTCTTCAAGCCCTTCAAACTCAGCCACAAGCACCAGAGATGGTCGCGATGCCGATGGTGGGGAATGGCCATGCCTATCAAAACGCGGGGATACCTCTAATTGGCCCGAGCAAAACGCTGCCCTCGGGGGGGTTTATCTACATGGATGGGCGACAGTTGGCGAAGGACGTCCAAGGGGGATTGTTAGGACTCTTGGGAGAGCAATGGCGGGCGGTGCGGCAGTGGCGGGATGGCGGGCAGGGTAGCTCTAACAACAGGGGGAGACCGGGGGGCGCTTTAATCCTGGCGGTGGGGGATATTGTGCCGCTCCTGTTGGGCTGGTTCAGCGGGGTGCCCTATGCCTTTGTGGGAACGGCGAAGTCGGATTATTACCTACGGGATGAAATTGGACCGCTAAAGCGTCAGGGCGTGATGGCAAAACTGGAGTCGCGATCGCCCTCGGTCTATTTGCCTTGGGAGCGTTGGCTCATGTCTCGCTCTCGCTGTCGGGCCGTGTTTCCGCGCGATCGCCTCACCGCCCAAACCCTCAAACGCTGGAAAATTCCGGTGTTTGATTTGGGAAATCCGATGATGGACGGTTTGGAACCGGAGCATCCAGAGGTGTTGCAGTATCCGTTTGAACGGGACAGTCTGAAGTTGCTGCTACTACCGGGCTCTCGTCCTCCGGAGGTCTATCGCAATTGGGAGTTGGTTTTGGAGGCGGTTAAGGCGTTGGTGCATCAACAGCGATCGCCCTGGGATTTAGGCGGTGCCGATCGTCCGCTAGTTTTTCTGGGAGCAATGACGCCGGGATTAGATTTGGAGGCCTTGACCCAAACGGTACAGATACAGGGATGGTTGCCCCTGTCGGATGAGGGCGATCGCTTTGGGCCGCTGTTACCGGAAGGAGCGAGGGTCTTTGGGCGACGGCAGCATCGGCTGTTGTTGAGTCAACAGAGTTATGGGGATTATTTGCAACTGGCGGATGGGGCGATCGCCATGGCGGGTACCGCAACGGAGCAGTTTGTCGGGTTAGGAAAACCGGCAATTATTATTCCGGGTCAGGGGCCTCAGTTTACAGCGGCATTTGCGGAGGCGCAGACGCGGCTGTTGGGATCTTCGGTGCTGTTGGTGGAACAACCTTCGCGGGTGCCGGAGAGATTGGACGCATTGATGCAGAATCCAGATTGGTTGCGGGCGATCGCAGAGAATGGCAAGCGACGCATGGGGGAACCGGGTGCGGCAAGGCGGATTGCGAAAGAGTTGTTAACGCCTAGGGTTCAAACCCTAGGCTAAATGCTTAAACCGGTTGAAACCGATTCCCAAGGCTGCTGATCAGCTCTGGAGTCCATTTTAACGGACTTTCGCGGTTAGCCTTGGAATTTATTCCTTGGCGGTTTAGGGCTGGCTGCAAGATCTGAGTTGCCCTAGCCCACTCCAGCCGATTTCGGGGAATTCTAAAGCAATGAAGGTGCGCTACCCCTGTCCTGATTTTTCACCTTCTGATGCTGTCCCGAATCCCTACCCCTTCAGCAGAGCCACTCCTGCGCCGGACTTTACAAGAGATCTGGGGCTATTCAGACTTTCGCTCCCCCCAGCGCGAAATTATGCAGGCCATCCTCGAACAGCGAGATGTACTAGCAATTCTACCGACCGGCGCAGGCAAGTCTTTGTGCTTTCAGCTGCCTGCCATCGTGCGTCCGGGGCTGACGCTGGTGCTTTCGCCCCTGGTGGCACTGATGGAAAATCAGGTCCAAGAGCTGCGGGACAAAGGGGTTGCAGCGGGACTACTCCATAGTCAGATTTCCTCAACCCAGCGCCGCCAAGTGCTCAAAGCCTTGGACGATCAGCGCCTTAAACTGCTCTACGTCTCGCCAGAAACCCTGCTGAGTCGGAACCTTTGGCTACGGCTGTGCAATGCCGATCTGAAGCTTAACGGCATCGTCCTCGATGAAGCCCATTGCCTGGTGCAGTGGGGCAGCAGCTTTCGGCCCGCCTACGAGCGCTTGGGTGCCGTGCGGCGATCGCTCATGGCCCAGCGTCGGAATGGTGAATTTTTGCCCATTGCTGCGTTTACCGCCACGGCGGATTTGCCAACCCAGCGATTGCTGATCAAAACTCTCCAGCTCCAGCGACCCGAAATTTTCCAGCAAAATATTTATCGTTCCAATCTCAATCTCACCATCCAAACCGTTTGGACCCCTCGCCAACGCCGTCAGCAGACGCTGCGCTTTATCCGCAGTCGCGGCAAACAATCGGGTTTGATCTATGTCCGCACCCGACGCGAGAGCGAATCTCTGGCTGAGGAACTGCGCGGCCAAGGCCTCAATACCGTGGCTTACCATGGGGGGTTGGGCGATCGCCGTCGTCGCCAAATTGAACAAGACTGGCTCTGTAACCGCCTTCCCTTTGTGATCTGCACCTCCGCCTTTGGCATGGGAATCAACAAAGCCAACGTTCGCTGGATTTTGCACTATCAAATGCCCTTGCTGCTTTCGGAATATGTCCAAGAAGTCGGACGGGGCGGGCGGGATGGCTTTGCCGCAGAAGCCCTGGCCTTAGTGAGCGAGCCCAGCGGGATCCTGGAACCGAGCGATCGCCAACGGGATCAGTTTTTTACCCAGCAAATCACCCAGCAAACCCAAACGGCGCGATCGCTCCTCCAGCAGCTCCCGGCTCAAGGTTCGGTAGAGGAGATCGAGCGACGGTTTCCTGAGGGGGCGATCGCCCTGGCGCTGCTGCACCGACTCGGCAAGGTTCGCTGGATTGATCCCTTTCACTATCGCCTCGCGGTTGGGTCCAGAAAGCTTGCTTCCCAGACGGGAACGCTACACCATAGCGCTACCACCCGCAGCTATATCCAGCGCCGCCAGTGTCGTTGGCAAACGCTGCTCACTAGCTTTGGTTGCGATCCCATGCCCCAAGACTGTGGCCATTGCGATGTTTGTCGTCAGCGTCAGGGCCTTAAAGCTGAAACCTTTCTTCAAGCTCCGGCCTAAAACGCCTCCTGATACAGGCTTGACATCTAACTTCAACTCATTTTCCTCATTAGGAAATTAAAATTAGGAAATCGAAAAGTTTTAAGACAGTTTTTGTAGTTTTCTATACTTCCTTTTTGAGGCGATCGCGATATTGACGTTTTCAAATGAGGTAGTCCGATTGAATAACGGTGAATAACGGACAGAAAACGATAGAGCACTATTGAGTGAGCTCAAACTCCCTATTTTGCTTGGGTTTACAGTCTGAGATTTTTCTCTACCCTACGATTTAAGAGCACTACCGCCTCATTCAACCCTGATTAGAATTCTGTATCATTTGGATGCAATATTTTTTCTTTTTACGAATTTATTTTTCGCTTTATACCAAGAATTACCGATATAGTTTGATTAGGGCACTGGCTCTTCCCATGAGTCCGATTCATAACCTAGGAGTCCGAGGAGTCAGTCGTTTAGCCTCTTCTCTAACCGATATTATTGATATGACTCTCCTAAGCCTTGACCGAGCGGCTGCATTACTGAATCAAACCCTCGAAAATCGATTATTAGGTGTAGCCCGCTATACACACTATGCACTTATGGTCTCCGGCCAGGATCGTCTCAGACTGGCCAACTTTTTTACAGACTTAGCCAGTCAATCCTTGCAAGATGCCCAGGGCGTTAGTCGATGGCTCATGGCATTGAATGAACGGCCTCGCCTGGACCTACCGGCGCTAACGGAGCCTAGTCGGCAATCCACCCAGGAAATGCTGCTGCGTGCTCTCCATCACGAGCGTAAACTTTTTAACTTGTACCAAGGCTTTCTCGCTGAATCGCGATTTCTCAACCCGTCTCTCACGCCCTTTGTCCAAAGCATGAGCGCCAGCACCGCCGCCAAAACCGATGAGCTCGGGCGAATGCTAGAGCAGTTCGAATCCTGTGTTTTGGCCTCGCCGCACGCCAGCTAAGCTAGAAAACAGCCCTTTTGAGCAAAAAAGCAAGTTCATGAATGAGCAAGATGAGCAGGCTGAATTTATGGTGAGCCGTCGTACCGTACTGGGCTGGGGGGCTGGGTTAGGGATATCGATGGGGATGCTGGGTTGTGTGGGGCTGGGTTGGCCTGCTGGGGCGATCGCCCTAGGCGGCAAGCTCCCTCCCCTCGGAGAACCCGCCCCTGAGTTCACGCTCCCCACGAACACCGGAGATGGCGAAATTTCCCTCAGTGATTATCGGGGGCAGTGGGTGGTCCTGTATTTTTATCCCAAGGATTTCACCTCCGGCTGTACCCTCGAAGCCCAACGCTTTCAGCGGGACCTGTCTCAATATTTGGAGCGCAATGCCCAGATCATCGGGATTAGTGCCGATGATATTGATTCCCACGCCGAATTTTGTGAAGCCGAGGGACTCCGGTTTCCTCTGTTGGCCGATACGACCGGCACCGTCAGCAAAGCCTACGGCTCCTGGATCGCACCCTATTCCCGTCGGCATACATTCATCGTTGACCCCGAGGGAATTCTGCGGAAGGTCTTCCTCGGGGTTTTGCCTGCAATTCACAGTCAAGAGGTCCTGGCCAAGCTTGATGAATTACGCTGATTAGACTAGACCTCTAGACGAGGGTAGGCTGGCACAATTCGCTCGATAGCGCCTGTTCCTGCTGGCTCATCTCCATGATGCTGCCCTGAAGAATTTGGCGACAGGTCAAGCCTTGGTTGTAGAGCCGTAGCCAGCGCTGGGCTGTGTTGCCCTGGTCCAGAATCGTCTTGAGCGGCGAGAGGAAACAGCGGAACCCTTGCTCCTCGGCGATCGGCAATAATTCGGCATAGAGGCTGCGGATCCAGTCCTTGGCAATAATTTTTCGCCCATCCTCCCAGTGACGCAGCGTCGCATCCAGACTATCCTTGGCCACCGCCATTTCGTTGGCCGTGGCGATCGCCAGCAAATCCTCAGCGCGGTGACTCGCGGGTAGGCGACTGCACTCCAGCGGGTCAAGCCCCGGATCGGCCAAAAGCTGATGGAGTCGAGCTTCTAACAAGGCTGTAATGGCCAGCAGCGAGAGGGGATCCGTGACCAAATCACAGATCCGCAGTTCGAGGCGGTTGAGGTCGTAGGGACGGCGATCGCCATTGGGCCGCACCGACACCCACAAATGCCGCACATTCTGCATGGTGCCTAGTTCGAGCTGCCGTTCCACCCAGCGAATATGGTCGATATGGCTTTCAAACAGGGGCACCTGGTCCGGCGTTTGGGGAAACATCTGCCAGCGGGTGGAGTGATATCCCGTTGGCAGACCATCCAAAAAGGGAGACGAAGCACTCAGGGCCAAATACAGCGGGGCTTCCAGCCGCAGCAACCGACAGGCCCGCATTAGCGCTTCGGGGTCATCGATGCCCACATTGATGTGGATACTGGCGGTGACAACGCGGGTGCCGTAGGTCTGTTCGATGTAGTCGTGATAGGGATGGGATGGGTCGGAGCGAAAAAAGCGGTGGCTATCCCCCAAGGAAAGCGTGCTGCCGGGCAAGATGGTGTAGTCCCCGAGGGATTTGAGATAGCGGCGGAGCTGAAGTCGAGGCGTTACCAGGTCGCAGAGTAGTCGATCGTAGCGATCGCGAGGCGGCGTAATGTATTCGACATTGCGACTGTCCGGCTCCTTCACAAAATTGGGGAGATCTGCCGTAATACGATCGGACAGACCCACGATGTCACCATCGGGCGTGCCAGTGTAGGCTTCGACTTCAAATCCTTTTAACAGCACCGCATGATCCTCGTTAACTGCGAAGTGAATAGGGAGGGAAAGTGAATCGGGACAGCAACCGTAGGATGAAGGGCGTTCATCCCCAGAAACGGGCCTAAACGCTCTAGCCCTCTTTTTGATTTTGCAAACGCTCCAGCTCTTCCCGCAGGGCAGCCACCTGAGCGGTTAGCGCTTTCAGATCTGCTTCTATCTCTAAATTGGCAGAGGGCACAACCGCCACCGTAGTATCCACGGTTTTGTAGCCAGCCCCCGGTGCGCCAGTCCAGCCCTGCTGAGCCAGCCAAGCATCAACAAAACTGCGGGCTTCCTGTTCGGTCACCGCGCCTTTGGCTTCCCATTCCTGGGCCAGTTGGTCAAAGTCGGTGGTGAGCTTGCGCATCGTTTCATCCCATTTGCGGGAGTCTTGCACACTCTCGACGAGCGAGGTCGTTGCGCCGAGGGCTGTATGGAAGCCCTTTTGCAAAGTTGCGGTCAACGGGTCGGGATTCATAGCGCCTGATTCCATGAAAGCTGGTTCGATCTTATCGCACCCGCCCAGAGTCGGGCTTTACGGAAACTACAACTGGTTTGATTCAATTCAAATTTGCTCTAAAAACAGGTTGAGGTCTTCGATCACACGGGTGAGCTCCGCTTCCGTACTCAGACGAATCCGCTCATCCCGCAGGGTTACTAGCAGCTTGGCCGCAAAGGGGCTCGGCCAAATATTGGGATTGCAAAACAGCTCCAGGAATACCTCGCCTCGGTGACAGTATTCCATGGCAGGCTGAGGTGAGGCCTTTTTGCCAGTCCCGGCGGCGGCGACGGCTTTGAGTCCGGTCATGAGGTCGTTCAGGGCAGTCTTGAGGTCCTGGGCCGCGTCCGGCGGGAAGGCAAAACTAACGGAGCCAGTTTCCAGATTAAGGGTGAGTTGAGTCATGGGAATATTGCTAGGGGATAAACGATGGGGATAACTCGGGGAGTGCTTGGGGGAAATCGCCCGTCTCTAACTAGATTGTCTGTGAAGATTGTCAACCCGTGCGGTCATCCCCGGATAAGATACGGATTCACACCATTCTCGAACGTAGGTCTCTAGATAAAATTGAAGCGGCCAGGAGCGAGGGAAGACGCCATGGGGATTGACGAACAACTATCCAAATTGCTCAAGCGACCGGTGTTGACCGGGGGTTTGGGGTTGGCGACCGGACTTTGGGTTTTGAATAGTTTGGGCAATAGCCTGGGCGGTTCGGCGTCCCACGGGGATGGCTTTGGCTTGACAGGAACTGTGGCGATCGCCGCTGGGGTCTGGTGGCTTCATCGCCGGTCGCAAGCGACACCCAACCTCGACCTGCCCGCGCTCCATCCGTCTCAACTCAATCGGGCCGATGTGGAACAGGCGATCGCCCAAACCCAACTCACCCTCGATCAACTCGGTGCGGAACTGGCCCCCGACAATCAGCAGCTTATTCCCGCCGAGATTTTTCCTAAGCTCCACAATACCCTGGCTCAATTGACCGCCGAACTCGATCGCCAAGACCTGCGCCTGGGCGTAGTTGGAAGCCAAGGAGTGGGCAAAACGACGCTGCTGGAAGTCTTGGCGCAACAGTGGAAACCCGAGTCAGTCAGCAAACTTCAGCTCCTTGATACCCCGCCCCTCTTTCGAGCCCTTACCCTTGCCCGTTCCACGGACCCAGCCCTAGAGTCAGGACTCGACTGGAGCATTCCCCAGGGAGTTTTGGAGGCCGACGCCGTGCTTTTTGTCACCGCAGGGGACCTAGCCGATACGGAGTTTCGCTGCTTGCGGTGGCTCCAGCCCCAGGTTTCACGCCTTTTTGTTGTGCTCAATAAACAGGATCAGCGGTTGCCCCAGGAGCAGGCCCTGCTAGTGGGACGATTGCGATCGCACCTCAAAGACATCCTCCCAGCCGGAGATGTGGTGGCGATCGCGGCCAAGCCCTCCCCTCTCACGGTTATTCAACCCCAGGCCGATGGTTCGGTGCGGCAGGAGCAGGTGATTCAGGAGGCGAATTTGGCGCTGTTGAGCGATCGCCTCAATCAGTTGTTGATCGAAGAACCCGTGCAGCCCTTGATTTGGCAAACGGTAAAAACGCGGGCCGAACAGCTCGAAGCCGAAGCCAAGGACTGGCTCAATACCCTGCGCCGCGCCAAGTCGATGAAAGTTGTTGAGCAATATCAATGGGTTTCCGCAGGGGCTGCGTTTGTCAATCCGCTCCCGAGTTTGGATCTGTTGGCCACGGCGGCGGTGAGCAGTCAACTGATTCTGGATCTCTCGAAGATTTATCAGCAGCCGCTTTCGGTGGAGCATGCCAAGACCCTGGCGATCGCCCTCGCTGAGATGCTAATCAAACTCGGCCTGGTGGAAGTTTCCACCCAGCTTTTGGGCACCGTTCTCAAAACCAACGGCCTTACCTACGTCGCCGGGGGCATGATCCAAGGGGCCAGTGCCGCCTATCTAACGCGGGTGGTGGGATTGAGTTTGATGGACTATTTCCAAGAGCTCGCGATCACAGGCGAAGCCCCAGAACCCCAGACGCTGGAGCGGCTCAAGCAAGCTTTACAAAAAACGTTTCAAGCCAGCCGTCAAACCAATCTGGTGCAGGTCTTGGCGATGCAGGCGTTGCAGCGCCTCAAGCCCGAGAAGGAGTTTGTCGGCAGTTAGGGTTTTGTTTTCGATTGAGATTTTTCGACATCGCGGCGGTATCTCTGCATAAAGGTTAGGCGATCGCCCTAGAAATGGTGGAGCACAGGCTCACAGCTAACCAATCTTCTAGGTAAACACCATGACTTTTATTCCAGGAACCAACGTCAACGATGTTCTCAACGGTAGCGGTCTCAGCGATGTCATCTATGGTTATGGCGGCAACGATGTGATTTCCGGTGGCGGCGGTCAAGATTATATGGATGGCGGCAGCGGCATCGATACCGTCGACTACACCTACTGGAACGGCGGTGGCACCTACAACCTGAGCACAGGTGTTGCCAGCTTTGTCGGCTTCTACAACGAAACCATTCTCAACTTTGAAAACATCAATACCGGAGCCGGTAACGATGTGATTTACGGTTCTGCTCTCGCCAACGTCATCAAAGCGGGTGCAGGCAATGACTCCATCTATGCCGGTGCAGGCAATGATTCGCTTTACGGCGAAGCTGGCAATGACTATATGGATGGCTGGACCGGCGATGACTACATGGATGGTGGCGCTGGTAATGACACCATGTACGGCTACACCGGCAATGACTATATGGATGGCTGGACCGGTAACGACTCCATGTATGGCGAAGACGGTAATGACACGCTGCTCGGCTATTCCGGCGATGACTACCTCAGCGGCGGCAATGGCAATGACACGCTGAAGGGCGAAGCTGGGAACGACAAACTTTTTGGCGGCGCGGGGGCAGACAAGCTCTATGGCTCTGTTTCCACGGCGATGAATACCTATGAATATGACGAGATGACCGGCGGCGCGGGGGCAGATGTCTTTGTTCTGGGAGCTTCCTATGGCAGCTTCTATCAAGGAGCAGGATATGCCACACTCAAGGATTTCCATTGGGGTGAAGGCGACAAGATTCAGGTGTATGGTTCAACCAGTAACTACACGCTGAATCAGTCCTGGGATGGCAGCAAGTGGAACACGGATATTCTCAAGAATGGGGATTTGATCGGGGTTGCCCAAGGAGCCTATGTGATCCAGGCAGACTTGGTTGTGGCCTAGAGGAGGTCTAAGACCGGTTCCGCAATCAGTTCTGAGATTCAGTTCTGAGATTCGGTTCTAAGAAATCGCCCCCCTTATTCCTCACCCTGAGGGCAGGGGGGTGAGAATGTCTTAAACGCCACCCTTAGGCATAAAGCAAATCGTACTGGGGCAGGGTTTCTGTCTCGGCGAGGCCCGCCACAACCCAGTCCTGCAAAGCCGGTAGGGCTAAAATCACATCCCGATATTGGGCCTCCAGTGGGCTTAATTCAACGTCATAGGTGATAAATCTCAGGGCAACGGGGGCATACATGGCATCGGCGATCGAAAAGGCTCCACACAAAAACTCACCCGATTCCCCAAACCGCGATCGACAATCCGTCCAAATCTGCCGCACCCGCGCAATATCCGACTCGCTCTCCGGCGTCCGCCCTTTCCCCGGAAAACGGGCTTTGCAGTTCATCGGCATCTGTTGCCGCAACGCCAAGAAGCCTGAATGCATTTCGGCACTGATACAGCGCGCCACCGTCCTTGCTTCTAGGGTTTCAGGCCACCAAAATTTCTCCGCATCCCGCTCTGCCAAGTACTCCAGAATCGCCAAGGAATCCCAGATGAGGCGATCGCCATCCTGCAAAATCGGCACCCGCCCTGCCGGAGAATATTCGCAAATCACTGCCGCCGAACCTGGCTGATAGAGCGGAATCCGGATCTCTTCAAACTCCACCCCCATTTGCTTCATCGCCAACCAGGGGCGCAGGGACCAGGACGAGTAGTTTTTATTGCCAATCATCAGCGTCAGCATTGCATCGTTTTCCATTGCATCGTTTTCCATTGCATCGTTCTCCCAGAAGGCTTTCAGTCCCCGTCACCTTAATCAGTCTGGCCTCTGGCAATCAAGCGATCGCCCGCATCCTATCCATCAGTTTCATTCATAGCTTTCATTCAAGCGCCCCGTTTCTCTCCTTCCTGCGCTCCACTATGCTGAGAATGCGCCCTATCTCATGCGTTGCCCGCCCCATGAACCTCTCCCAAATCCGCGCCGTGATTGCCGTCGCTGAGCAGAAAAACTTCAGCGCGGCTGCCCTGGAATTGGGTCTTTCGCAATCCGCAGTCAGCCACGCGATCGCCACTTTAGAACAGGAACTGGGTGTGACGTTGTTTAGTCGCGGTCGGTATGGAGCGGTGTTAACGCCAGCGGGCGATCGCATTGTTCAGCAAGCCCGCTTGGTCCTCAATCATTTAAATAACATGACCCTCGAAGCCTATAAACATCGAGGGTTGGAGGGTGGGGAGGTTCGTGTCGCCACCTTTCGCAGCGTTGCCACCCATCTGTTACCTCAGGTGATTGTCCAGTTTAACCAGCAGTTCCCCGACATTACGGTCACGCTCATTGAGCGGGAACATTACATCGCGATCGAGCATTGTCTACGCCATGGAGAAGCTGATATTGGCTTTACCTATCACACCGCAGAAACGAACGATTTAGAAACTTTTGAAGTTATTCACGACGAATACCTTGCCCTTTTCCCACCGACAATTCAGGCTCCCCCGGAAAGACTAACCTGGGAAGATTTTACAACGATGCCAATTTTACTGGTTCCTTGTTTACCCTGCGGAATCGGTCTGCATCAGCACCTCACGCAACATGCTCCGCAGTTAGCCACGAATAGTTCCATTCGAGAAGACTCGACTGCTGTTAGCATGATCCACCGAGGGCTCGCCATCGGCATTTTTCCTTGGCTGGCAGCAGAACCAATTCCCCCCGTAATTCACCGCCGTTCGCTTCCCGTCCCTCATAAGCGAGTCATCATTGCAGCCCGCGTAATCGATCGGCTTCATTCTCCTGCAGTTTTTGCCTTTTGGGAAGAATTGCAGCGTCATGCTCCGTTTCCCCATCGATTATTAGCATCCCAGGGCCCTATCGAACCTCATCCCATCAAACTAAATTGAAATCCTCTAGTCGAATTCGTTTGACTTGTCGAGCATATTTCCAGGTAAAATCAGGCCAGTTATTAATCACTTTACCCGATTCATTTTTGTACCAGCTTTGACAGCTAGAGCTCCACACCAGTCGCTGCATATCCTCTTGTAGCTTGGCGTTATGGTTGGCCATCACCTCTGACTTAACATCTAAATATTTTAGATTTTTTTGCTTGATGAGCTGTAGCAATTGAACAATATAGTCAACCTGTTTTTCAATCATATAAACAATTGAACTATGCCCTAATCCCGTATTCGGCCCAAAGAGCAGAAAGAAATTAGGAAAACCAGAAACCATCATGCCAAAATAAGCCTCTGGACCCATTTTCCAAGCCTGGGAAAGCATTTTTCCAGCCACCCCTTCTAGCTGGATGGGATGCAAAAATGCATTAGATTTAAAGCCTGTACCAAAAATAATCACATCCACAGGATACTGCTTACCATCCGCTGTAATAATTTCCTTTGGAGTGACTTTGGCTATCCCATGACTAATGACCTCAACAGTTGGTCGGGCTAAAACTTCATAATAATCATTGGAAAGCAAGATCCGTTTACAGCCAACGGTATATTCGGGTAATAACGAATCGTCAAGATTTACTTTTTTTAGTCGACTTAAGATTTTCTGAGTTAGCCTTTGCTGAAATAGTTTTCCGGAAAGCGTCCCCTGGAGAAAAACTCTAAATCGCATCTCTAAGGTCCAATAAATCCAAAAACGGCGCAGCGCTGGAGCCCAAGGAAAATGATGATTCAACCACTGCTCAACGGACGAGAAGTTATTGTTGCCTTTTGTCGCAACCCACTGGGGCGATCGCTGAAAAATATAGGTTTTAGCCGCTTTTTCCGCAACCGGGGGAACAAATTGAACGGCACTAGCCGCATTACCCACCACAGCCACCGTTTTGCCCTGCAAATCACATTGATGATCCCAGCGCGCTGAATGAAACTGAGTTCCGGCAAATTGGTTCAATCCTTCGATGGCAGGTATGGAAGGATGATGCAGTTGTCCACAGGCCGAAACCAAAAACTTGGTGTAAAAGATTTGCCCCTGAGAGGTTATCACTTGCCATTGACCATCCGTCTCTTGAAAAACCGCTTGAGCAATTTCAGTTTTAAACTTGATATGGGCATAGAGCCCATATTTGCTGGCACAATGTTCCAAATACTCTAGAATTTCAGCCTGCTCGGCATAGCGAAATGACCAATCTTTCTTTTGCTCAAAGGAGTAGGAGTACAAAAAAGAAGGCACATCACAGGCAGAACCTGGATAATGATTATCTCGCCAAGTTCCTCCAACTCGGCTTTCCTTCTCGCAGATTATAAAATTATCGATCCCTGCTTGCTTCAGACGAATGCCCATGCATAAACCAGCAAACCCAGAACCAATAACAACAGCATCTAGAGTACTGATTGAACTAGTAGAGTCATTAGAAATCATGAATAAATATAGATCCTAGTAAAGATTTAGCGCGTCAATTCGATGGATCAGAGGGAAACTCGGTCATCAACCAATCCACTAACAGCTTTTGGTATGTTTCTGTACATTCTGCAAAAAACATATGACCCACCCCCGGCAATAACGTTAAGGTCGTATTCGGAACCTCCTGAGCGATCGCCAGGGCCTGTTGCATCGGGATAAGAGGGTCTTGCTCACCCGCAACAACAGCCAATGGGGCCTGAATCTTTTGCAACAAAGGGCCAATATCCATCTCTCTCAGCCCCGCAAACAAATAGAGCAAATGATCTAAATTGTGCCGAGCTGCATCAAGTCGCATAGGCTCTAAGGTTTCTGACAAGACGGAAGCCTTAAAATAAGCACGACGGTTCGCTGCATTCAAGGCAGATGCAATTCGGTATCTGCGCGAATTAGAGGCACCAAAACGGAGGATCCCCTTAAATAATAAACGACCCGGCAGAGGACCACAAGCTAGCTTTTGTAAAAAACCAAACAAGCCAGTCCAGGCTCCCTGATAAAACCCTGAAATGCAGAGGACAGAGCGAATTTGCTGGGGTCTCAGAGCTGCCAAAAGCAAGGCAGCAAAGGCTCCTGTAGAATGGCCCACGACCATAACGGGCTGATTACCTACAAGCTGACCAATCGCCGTGCCTAAAACCTGTGCAAACATTTCCGGTGTCACACGGGCTGGGCCGAAGTCCTCGGGAGCGATCGCCGGAAAATGTCCAGGCAAACTCAGGGAGTACCAAGGATAGTTCTGCCGAATTTCTGCCGGTAGACTCGGGGGCCAAAAGTGGATCGAAGCCGTGATGCCATGTAAAAAAATAATGGGAGGACCAGGCTTGCTGGGGTTGCCCGCGATCGCGACCAAGCGATGTTTTTCTACTTCCAACTCGATAAGATGCTGTTCCATCGGGATTTAGTGCCAATCTAAGATAATAGAAAAACGCTCACGGATCCCTATTGTGAGACCCTATTGCTGATCGCTCAAATCCTGTTCAGATAGACCTAAGACGCTATTTCTAATACCAAAAACATTGGTCGGATCGTTGGCATCTTTAAGCTTTTTGATCAAGCTTAAACTGGTCGGCGAGACCGTATCTTTTAGAAAATCCTTACGAAGCTTACCAACACCGTGGTGATGGGAAATAGAGCCCCCATTTTTTAGAATAGTTTGCCGCAGCGCATAGTGAATTTTATTCAGGATTTCTTCAGCATGGGGAACATCTTTGGCGTAGAAGCCATTCATAAAGTATATACAGACACCAGTATGATAGATTTGCGAAATTCGATAGGATAAAAACGGAGAACCCGGAAGATTGTGCTGTTGATGCTGCACTTGTAATTCTTCTCGGACCTGATGCACAACTTCATGAATCTTGCTCCAAGGAACTGTTGTTTCGAAGGTTTCACCTAGAATATGGAGCGAAGCTAGAAAGTCCCGAATATAGGCGATCGCAAACGTCAGATTGTATCCCCGTTTGCCATTAGTTGAACCACCGGAAACAGCTCCAAATTTTTTAGCCAGTTGATTAATACTTGTTTTTTGATACGCGACTTCTGGGGCAGTCCCCTCCATCACCAAGGTTGCTGCCACCATCTCACGCGGTTCAAACTTAAGAACATCATGGAGATAGAAAAACTTTGCTTTATTCTTCCACTTTGCTTTAGGAGTTTCAGTTGATCTTAACGCTTGTCCAAACTGAAACTGTCCATTGTCAACCAGGCGAACACTGGCCGGTATAAAGTTAGTTTGTGACAGTTCTCGTAAAAACTCAACCCCTTTTGCTAAGGTGGGAAATACTAAGGAACCATAATGCTGAACATCGGGTAATCGATGGATTCGAATAATGGCTTTGGTGATGAGGCCCAAATTCCCTTCACTACCAAAGAGCAGTTGCTGCAATTGCATCCCCATCGACATACGTGGACAAGCGATTTTTTGCTCAACCAGTCCCATAGGGGTAAGCAACGTAACACTCTCCACAACCTCTTCAATATTGCCATAGCGGTTTTTTTTCATGCCGCTAGCATTGGTCGAAATCCATCCCCCTAAGGTCGAGAGCTCTAGGCTATCGGGCTCATGACCACAGGTAAAACCTGCCTCTTTTAGGGTTTCTTCTAACTGAGTTCCAGTAATCCCTGCTTGCACACAGGCTTGCATGTTTTTAGCATCAATCCATTCCACTTTATTCATTCTTTTGGTGTTGACGGCAACGATCATGCGCGTCTCCTCAGCGGGCAACATTAAAGCCCCACTGACACAGGTTCTGCCCCCAACGGGAACCAAACAGACATCAAACTGAAGCGCCAACTGAATCAATTGCTCGGCATCTGATTCTGATTCACAGAAAAAAACCATATCTACCCCACGGGGCAGTTGCTCAAAAAGCACTGGAAAAATTTCTTCCGCACCAGCTTGTCCGTGACTATGGCTCAGCCGCACAGAATCATCAAACGTGTAGGTATGCGGCGGAAAATGCTTTGCGATCGCCTCACAAAATCCTTCATTGCAGTGGGGAGGCGCGATGGGCTTCTCTTGCACCTCTGTCCGCAGGTCATTGAGATCCAAGGATACCCCTAGCCCCTTCTCTAGATAGGGCAAAAGATAGGGCATAGAATAGCCGCAAATCTGATAACGATCGCCAGTGAGGCTAACCTCACGCGTCTCAGGATTAACTACAAATTCCGTGTCTGAATATCCCCAACGATGCGACCAAAGCCCGCTGCCGTCCGACTGAGAGAGGTTTTCCATTTCCGAATTTTGAGTTTTGAACATAGCTTATTTATTTAGGATGAATGCGTTATTGAAGATAAAAGCTTTCGAACTGTAGCATGAGGGCTTTTAAAATATTATGCTGGGCGCTTTGAGAATACAGAGTCTTTTTTAGCAGATCCTTAGATTCTTTTTCAACAGAGCTCCGTAAAATACAATAACCCTATAGTCGCAAAATTCAAGGACCGAGTGCTCAACGAACCATGATTTTCTGCGAGCCCGTAAAGGTTCGATAGTGAGGCTGATCGGCGATCGCAAGCAACTCAGAGTCACCTTTGCTATCGCCATAGGCATAAAGATAATATTGCTGCAAATCACCTAACAAAGCTGTTAAACGAATAACCTTTTCTTTTCCATAACAACTATCTCCGAGCAGTTTTCCCGTGATTTTATCCTGTTCAACCGCGAGCTGAGTCGCAATGACATCGTTAATGCCGAGCCTTATTGCCCAAGGTCGAAGATAAACCTCTAAGTTTGCACTGACCACCACCACACGATGCCCTTGAGCTTGATGCCAAGCCAATCGCTCCATCGCCTGGGAATTGAGTAATTTGGGCAATGTCACCTCAGAAAACTGAGCCGCCGCTGCTTGTAGGTCTGGCAATGACCAGCCTCGAAAATATTGGGTAACGAGGGTTTCTTTGATAAAGTGGTTTGAGCAACGACCTAAAACATAGGAAATCACGGCACGGCGTTTCTTCAACAAACCTTGACGCATTTTTTGGGCTGTACAAGCCGACTTCACAAACGGTAAAAACGAGTCTTTCCGGGTCAATGTGCCATCAAAATCAAAGACCGCGATGGTCGGTCGCTGAACGAGATTCGACATGGAAATAGAAGGCGAAGAATCTAGCATGAACGGCTAGGGTAAAGAATTTTGTAGATTGTATAGCTTACAGGGTTTGGGCAAGCGGTAATGGCTGAGATGAAGTATCAGCATTCGCCATCTCCTCAATTCTAGAACGAATTTCGTCCACAATCTCGCGGCAGAGTCTTCGATTGCTCTCGACCTCCAATCTCGCTTGATAGGGCGCAATATCAATCGGACGACCAAACTGAATACGAATAGGATGTCGTTTGGGAAAATGCGCCCCTTTAGGAAAAGCCTGAAAACTTCCTTCAATATGAACCGGTATAATTGAGACATTGAGCTGCATTGCCAAAAAACCAGTCCCGAGCTTAAACGGCTGTAGTTTCCCTGTTTTTGAGCGTGTCCCCTCCGGAAATAGCAAGATCATTTTATTTTGAGCGACAAGATCCTGACAAGACTTAAGCGCATCTGTCGAATGGCCCTGTCGCTGAAAGGGGATCATGTTTAAAACATGTTGGCAAATTTTCCCTTTGATAGGATGATCAAAGAAATAATCCTTGGCTGCCAAGCTATAGACCTGATTCATATAGCGATTTGCTGCGGCAATAGTTGCTGGCCCATCCAAATGACTAGAATGGTTGGCCGCCAAGAGAACAGGTTGATCCTTAGGAAGGTTATCTAAACCTTCGATTTTAAGCTGAAACCACATGCGCAGAATAAACTGGCACATGTACCAAATCAAAGCCTGTAGGACAGGATTAAGAATTCTTTGAAATAAGACAATACTTAATTTTTGATGAAGATTAGGAGCTAACCCAAAATTTGCCGAAAGCGTAGTCTTCAGGGGAACCATCAATTTTAAGGGAAGCATCAATTTATTTTTTATCCGTTCAAAAGTGATTCGATCTTGTCCAGATAGACCCTTTTCTCATCGATAATCTAGCTTAGCCAAATTTCGAAACGGTTGCCTGCAAAGGCAAACATCAAAGCCTAACACAATATTCCTATGTGAGACTTTACTGGCAATCAGGCGCTAGTTTTCCTGCAAAACGTCGACTTGTTGAAATCCTCACAGAATCGTCTTTCAATTGAAGCGAGAGTAAAGTTTTGCTCAGTATCAAGTCAAATTTTTTCTCACCCAGTCGCCGGTTGTAGCCATTCCTTCTTCTAGATTAATTTGAGGCTGATACCCTAGCCGATGACGTGCTTTTTCGATCGAATAGGGATAACGTCGTGTAGAAATATCAATTGTGTCCGCAGTGGCTCCTATTTTGTTATTAGGAAAAAGTTTTAAGATTATTTTTGCCAGTATTGCAGGAGCTGAAGGGTATTTTGGTAAATTTTCGATTTTTGCGAGTCTTTGATAATAGTCTTTCCAAGTCGTTTCACAGCCATCGGTGATATTGAAGGCTTCACCATAGGCTTCCTGCTCAAGGGCAAGAAAGATAGCGTCCACTAAATTGTCCACATAGACGTGGTTCATGACGCCTCGACCATTATTGAGCAGGAAGAACTTACGCGATCGCATCATCTCCAAAGGACGAATCACCCAGGGCACAGAGCGAGGACCATAGACATCTCCCGCTCGGATGACAATGACCCCAAAGTCCGGTGGGTTGTTGAGGGCTAGAACTTGCTGATCAGATTCTAGTTTTGTGAGGCAGTAAGGATTTTTACCCTGATAAAACGGTCCAGACTCCGTTACATACTTGGGATATCGAACCCCATAAACCACCACGCTAGAAAGCTGAACAAAGGCTTTAACCTTGGCCTGTTTTGCAGCATGGGCCATCGTTAAAGTGCCTTCTACATTCACTTTGCGGAACTCCGCTAGGTCCCCTTCTTCTTTTACGATCGCAGCCGTATGAATAACCAGATCTATATCCTTACAAGCCCTGTGGGCAATTTCTGGATCAGTCACGCTACCTGCGATCATTTCGATGCCAAGCCGTCCTGCCAAATCGCTGGTATCTGGCGATCGCTGTAGTCCTCTAACCTTGATGCCTCTGGCTACAGCCAACTCCGCAATTCGCTGTCCAATACAACCACCAATACCCGTAATCAACAGAGTTTTATGACTTAGGTCCATAAATAACCACAATTAATGATTAAGACTCAAAGCACGTCCCAACACGTACCAATATGACAAGAAATATAGCCCTGTATTACACATGCAGAGTGTAACATAGAGAACCAGGGAGAACCAAGGAGTTCCATTTGCTGACTCCTTGGTCGTTCCATCTCAGCAAACGGTTCGATCGTCCACCCAAGATCAAATGACAATCAGGAATGACAATCAGGTTCGTTCCTTGATTGCCTGAATGACTTGAGCCGTGCAATCTTCTAGACTGGTTTCCTGGGTCTTGCACTCCACCTCAGGATTGAGAGGGGGCTCATAGGGATCATCAATGCCAGTGAACTGCTTAATCTCTCCAGCCCGCGCTTTTTTGTATAAACCCTTGACATCCCGTGCTTCGCAGACTTCCAAGGGAGTACTGACATAGACCTCAATAAAGGCATCAATCTGAGCCCGGATCTCTTCTCGAATCGCACGGTAGGGCGAAATCACCGGCACCAGCACAATGACGCCGTTTCGAGCTAGGAGTTTGGTGACAAATCCAATCCGGCGGATATTCGTGTCCCGGTCTTCTTTACTAAACCCAAGGTCTTTCGTCAGTCCTTCGCGGACGATGTCACCATCAAGGACCTCTACTCGATATCCTTGCGATCGCAGTTGTTGCTCGACTTCAGCGCAAATCGTTGATTTTCCAGAACCGCTTAAACCTGTAAACCAAACTGCAAGACCTTTATGAAAATTGCTCATGCCCTACCTAGAAAATCTACGGGGTTAAATTGTGTTCTGTAATTTTATCTGAAAACGTCAGACGTCTAACTTCGCCTTGAATTCAGGGTTATCAGATTGAAGATTCGGTAAACCCAGGTAAAACTACGGGCTTCGGATGTATCTCCATGATATTTTGATGCAAGGCAAGACCCAAATGCCAATTGATATTACGTCCTAATTATGAAGCTTTTGTAAGGCTTTTCTGCCCTCAATGATGAAATTCTGACTGATTTTCTAATGGGATTGCCTAAAGTGGGACTCTCATAGGAGATCATATGCAGGGACAGATACGTTGATTATTAATTACGATGCAGCACAATTGCATTTAGATATATCTTATACATCAGCCTGATGCAGGCTTAGGGAAGCAGTCTAATGAAAGTAGCTATTCTTGCAGGTGGTCTGGGAACGCGGCTAGAGGAAGAAACCACAGAAAAACCAAAGCCAATGGTTGAGATCGGTGGAAAACCGATCCTGTGGCACATTATGAAGCACTATTCCCATCATGGGTTTGATGACTTTGCGATCGCCCTAGGCTACAAAGCAGAAGTCATCAAAAAATACATGGTGGACTATTGTTCCCTCAATAGTAATCTTACGGTCAACCTCCGCAACGGCACCGTCCAGCGCCACGATGGCAACAGCCCCAACTGGAATATTGACTTGATCGATACGGGACTCCATACCAATACCGGGGGACGCATCAAGCGCTTGGCTCCTTACCTCGGTAATGAAACCTTCATGTTGACCTGGGGGGATGGGGTTTCCGATCTGGACATCAATCAGTTGCTGGCATTCCATCGTTCCCATGGTAAACTCGCGACCCTCACAGCGGTTCATCCCCCTGCTCGGTTTGGCCATTTGGATCTTAATGGGGCTCAGGTGACGGAATTTTCTGAAAAGCCCCAAACCCGTGAAGGATGGATTAATGGTGCCTTTTTTGTCCTAGAGCCTGGTATTTTTGACTATATTGACAGTGACGCAACCCAATGGGAAAAAGAACCGCTGGAGCGTCTAGCCCAAGATGGACAACTCATGGCCTATCAGTACCGAGGCTTCTGGCAATGTATGGATACCTTGCGGGATAAGCGCCGCCTAGAAAGTCTGTGGGCATCGGGAAACGCACCTTGGAAAACGTGGGAGGAAAAGGATGAGAGTCTTACTAACCGGGCATCTGGGATACATTGGAACCGTAATGGTTCCCCTGTTGCTCGCCAAGGGGCATGAGGTTGTTGGCCTCGACAGCGATCTCTTTCGCGGCAGTACCTTTGGGGGGGGGATTTGCCCCATTCCAGAACTGCGGAAAGATATTCGGGACGCTGTCGCAGCGGATCTAGAGGGCTTCGACGCAGTGCTTCACTTGGCCGGGTTATCCAACGATCCCCTCGGTCATTTTAATCCTCAGCTCACGGATGAAATTAACCATCTCGCGACGGTACGGCTAGCGGAATTGGCCAAAGCCGCAGGGGTATCTCGGTTTGTGTTTTCTTCCTCTTGCAGCAACTATGGCGCGGGCGGGCAGGACTGGCTGACGGAGGACTCCCCCCTCAATCCGATGACCCCCTACGGTCGGTCCAAGGTTGACTCAGAGCATTCGCTCAACCAGATGGCGGACGATCGCTTTAGTCCCACCCATCTGCGCAATGCCACGGCCTTTGGAGCCTCTCCCCGAATTCGCTTTGACCTGGTGCTGAATAATCTGATGGCTTGGGCTTTCACCACAGGTCGGGTCTATATCAAAAGCGACGGCACACCTTGGCGACCGATTGTGCATATCGAAGACATTGGTCGAGCCTTTATTGCGGTCATGGAAGCCCCTCGGGACAAGGTCCATGGTGAAGCCTTTAATGTGGGCCGTAATCAGGATAATTATCGCGTGCGCGAGATTGCCAACATTGTCCAAGCCACGGTACCGGGCTGCGAAATTGAGTATGCGCCCGATGGCGGACCGGGGCCGAGCTGCTACCGCGTGGATTGCAGCAAGATCCAACGGGTGTTGCCGGAGTTTCAGCCCCAGTGGGATGCTTGCAAAGGGGCAAAACAACTTTATGAAACCTTCCAGAAAGTGGGGTTAACCCTCGAAGAATTTGAGGGACCAAAATACAGCCGAATCGCTCATGTGCGATCGCTCCTGCAATCCGGCAGTCTAGGAGATCAGCTCCGCTGGCGCTAGCGCCATTCATCTATATAAACCTCATAAACCTTCTATAACTATCCCTCTCACCCTTCTATGGATAATCCCAACGTCGCCTGTCACGCCTGCAAAAATCCCCAGCTTGATTTGATTCTTTCCTTTGGAAAGACCCCCCTAGCGGACGCGCTGCTATCCGCTACCCAGTTGCAGGAGCCAGAAATTTTTGCGCCGCTGGACTTAGCCTTTTGCCCCCAATGCGGATTGGTTCAAATTACCGAAGTTATCGATCCAGAAATTCTCTTTTGCCGAGACTATCCTTACTATTCGTCCGTTTCCAAATCCTTGATGGAGCACTTTGAAGCGAGTGCTAAGGCCCTCATCTTGGCTAGAAATTTGACGCAAGCGAGCCTCGTGGTTGAAGCCGCCAGCAATGATGGTTACTTACTCAAACACTTTGCCCAATCGGGAATTCCGGTTCTGGGCATCGACCCCGCTGAGGGGCCGGTTCAAGTGGCTCAGGCCGCTGGGATTCCGACGCTCCGCACTTTTTTTGGTGAAGAACTTGCCCAGCAGTTGCGCCAAGCGGGCAAGCGGGTGGATGTCTTTTTGGCCAATAATGTTTTGGCCCATGTACCTGATCTCAATGGCTTTGTCGCAGGGATTTCTCTACTCCTCAAAGACAGCGGCGTCGCGGTGATTGAAGCACCCTATGTCGTCGATTTGGTGGAGCAAGGCGAATTCGATACGATTTACCATCAGCACCTTTGCTATTTCTCTGTCACCGCCCTGGATCGGCTCTTCCGTCGCCATGGGCTCTTTCTCAACCGGATCGAACGCACTTCTATCCATGGGGGCTCGCTGCGGCTTTTTGTGGAACCCCGAGAGGCGGTGGAAGCATCGGTAACGGCGCTCTTGCAAATGGAACAGGCGCAGGGGGTCGATCGACTCGATTATTATCATGATTTTGCAGCGCGGGTGGCGATGATTAAGCGATCGCTCCTCACCCTCCTTCAAGATCTCAAACATCAGGGTAAACGCATTGCGGCCTACGGCGCAGCGGCAAAGGCGACCACCCTCTTGGCCTACATCGGTCTGGATCAGCAGTATCTAGACTACGTGGTTGATCTCAATCCCTATAAACACGGACGCTATATGGGCGGCAACCATTTACCAATTTTCCCACCTAGCAAACTCCTGGAAGATCAGCCGGATTACGTATTGATTTTGGCCTGGAACTTTGCAGAGGAAATTATGCGACAGCAATCTACCTATCGTGACCAAGGGGGACGCTTTATCGTGCCAATTCCTGAGCCCCAGATTATCTAACTTATCTAACTCTAACCCTCACCGATCTGGCTCAGCGCCACTGCGAACCGATTCAGCCTCTCCACTCAATTCTAGGAGCTCTGCCCATGACTGTTGCGTCTGCCTCTGCGCCCCATCTCAGCACTTCGGACAATGATCGCCCCATCTCCTGCCCCAACTGCGGCCATGATGACCTCACGCCGTTCTACGAAGTCCTAGATGTGCCGGTCCATAGCTGTTTGATGATGCCAAGCCCCGCCGCAGCTCTAGACTTTCCACGGGGTGATGTCAAGCTAGCCGTTTGCAACCACTGCGGTTTTATTACCAATACGGCATTTGATGCCAAGTGGTCTGCCTATGCTCCCAATTATGAGGACCAACAGAGCTATTCACCGACCTTTAATCAATTTGCCCAGGACCTCGCCCAGCGGTTAATCGACAAGTACGATTTGCACAATAAAGACATCGTTGAAATTGGCTGTAGCAAAGGCGACTTTCTTTTGTTGCTCTGCGAATTGGGCAATAACCGTGGTGTTGGCATTGACCCATCGGTTGTCCCTAGACGGGTGCAAAGTGAGGCCGCCGATCGCGTCACCTTTATCCAAGACTACTACTCCGAAAAGCATGCCGAATATGTCGGCGATTTTATCTGTTGTCGCCACACCCTAGAACATATTCAGCCCACACAAGAATTCCTCAAAACCGTACGGCAGTCCATTGGCGATCGCCTGCATATCAACGTATTTTTTGAAATTCCTGAAACCCTGCGTGTGCTTCGAGACCAAGCCTTCGAAGACATCTACTATGAGCACTGCTCGTACTTCACGCCGGGTTCCTTGGCCCGACTGTTTCGAGCCTGTGGGTTTGAAATCACGGACCTCTACCTAGGCTATGGGGACCAGTACTTGCTGATTGAAGCCCAACCCATGGCCACGCCTTCCACAACCCTTCATGCCCTTGAGGAAAGCCCTGAAGCTACAGTCCAGGAAGTTCAAAACTTCGTACATAAAATCACAGAGAAGTTGAACTATTGGAAAGATCACTTAGCAACTATGCAGCGCCAGGGAAAACGCGTTGTGGTTTGGGGCTCAGGCTCAAAATGCGTTGCGTTCCTGACAACGCTCAATACCCTGGACCAAGTGCAACATGTGATCGACATCAATCCCCACCGTCACGGCCAATTTATTCCAGGGATTGGCAAGGAGATCAAGCCCCCAACGTTTTTGAAAACCTATCAACCCGATGAGATTATTGTCATGAATGGGATCTACTGCGCTGAAATCCAGCAAATGCTAGACGAAATGGGCGTTCAAGCTCAGCTTACCCCTTTATAACAGTCACCAATCTTTAATTTTATGAATCCTTAACAGAGGCCCGAGCTGGTATGTACTTAACGTAAAGGGAAAAGCATTAGATCGGGATTTCCACTAGAATGATCTATGAATTGAACCATTCAATAATGCCACCATCAATCTCAATCCTACCTCAAAATCTTTGATTGGTTTATTTCAGTACATCCCGGTCTAATCAGGCGTTATCTGTAAACTTACACTTCTGACTAAAATACCGATCCTCTATGTTTCTGATTGAGAGACATATGCTGTTGGCCTGAGTCAGAAAGGAATACTTATTTAACTATGCGAGTTGTCATTTTAACGGTTGGCTCAAGGGGTGACATTCAACCCTGTCTCGCCCTAGGATTGGGGCTCAAAGCTGCCGGTCATCAGGTTTGCATTGCGACCGAGCGAATTTACCAGGAGTGGCTGACCCAAGAAGGATTGGAGTATGCCTACCTCCCAGGGGATACTAAAAAGCGTCTGGCGGATGAACCTTGGTTTAAATTACTAGAAGAAACGCGCGATCGCCCCATTCTATCGGCCTATCGTGCCTATCGTGAGTTTCTCTTACCAACACTACGGGAGCTGCTCGATGCCGCCTGGGACGCCTGCCAAGGGGCAGACGCAATTATTGGCCTACCCACGGTCTATGCCGGTAGCCACATTGCCGAGAAGCTAGGAATTCCCTTCTTTGGCACTTGGACCTGCCCCTTCACCCCTACCCGATATTTTCCCCATTCCTGGTCCCGTCTCGCCCAGCAACAGTGGCTAGGTGGAACACTCAATCGGTTTACCTATTGGGTTCCTCAGTTTCTCGATCAGAAAATGTTGATGGGGACCATTAACCAATGGCGCAAAGAGACCTTGAATCTGCCTAAAATGGGTGAAAATGGCGTCAATACCAGTTCCTTCCCGACGCTTTATGGATTTAGTCCCAGCGTCGTCTCCCCGCCTCCAGACTGGGATAACAATGTTCATGTAACGGGCTACTGGCTGCTCAATCGCATCAGCTCGGTGCAGCCCCCCGAAGACTTAGTTAACTTTATTGCGGCAGGCTCCCCACCGGTTTACATCGGTTTTGGGAGTATTGGCGATCGCCATGCCACACACACCATTCAAACCGCAATTGATGCGGTGATCAAAAGCGGTCAACGGGCCGTTCTAGAAACAGGATGGGCACAGTTAAATCAACTCAATTTACCCCCACAGGTTTTTAAGTTAGATTCTGGCAGAGTTCCTCATGCTTGGCTCTTTCCCCGCATGGCAGCGTTAGTCCACCATGGCGGCGCAGGTACCACCGGTCAGGGGTTGCGCAACGGCAAGCCAACGGTCGTTATTTATCAAAAATTTACGGATTACTGTTTCTGGGGACAACGCATTGCCGCATTGGGTGTTGGTCCTGAACCGATTTATATTGGTGATGTCACCGTCAATTCCCTCGCCCAGGCCATTGAAACCATGGTAACGGACGCCAACATGCAGAAGCGCGCAGCTCTACTAGGTGGACAAATTCGAGACGAAGATGGTGTTGCTCGGGCGATCGAGCTCTTTCATCAGCATGCTAATCACCCAAAAGCCACCTATACCTATGCCTAAGCGTAAAGATTGCATGAATGACCTGAGTGAATGACGTTGCTACAGACCTTCACGACATAACATAATTTCGTTGCACCTAGGCCATTTTTTGGAAACTCCATGAGTCACTTCGACACCATATCAAAAAAGGCATTGTTCGTCGTTGCTCATCAAGATGACGAAGTTTTTATTGTGTCTAGGATCAACAAACATTTAAGCGAGGGCGATCGAATCTTTGTTATCTGGACTGCAGCATCCTATCAAAAAGGAGAAACCTTTAAAAATACGAGAATCCAAGAGTCAAAGACTCTGATGAAAAAGCTCGCAATTCCCGAAGATCAATTTGATTTCCTCATGTATCCCGATGGTTCAACCCATCTCCACATTCCCAATCTCATTGCAGACTTAAAGCAAAGAATTCAGTTCATTCAACCCGATACGGTTTATATTCCAGCCTATGAGGGAGGGCACATTGACCATGACACAGCGCATTACTGCGTGGTTCAAGCCATCCGTCAGCTCAATTCCAGTATAGAAATCTACGAATTTCCAGAATACAGCGGCTATGGAACTCCACTGGGCCTACTGCCGCTTCGAATGCGCCGCTACCCCGAGACACTAAAGACCCAATGTAGAACGCTCTCCCAGGAAGAATATCATTTGGTTTTAGACTGTTGGAAAATCTTCAAAAGCCAGCATTTTCCTTTGGATTTGTACATTACTTTATCCGCAGGAAAAAATCTAACTTTTGGTAGAGAATACATTCGACCTCTACCCGAGTATAACTATCTAGAGATACCCCCGACGCAAAAAGTTGCCTATGAAAAGTATCTAGATGTGAATTATAGCGACTTTAAACAAGCCGTTGAACAACAGCTCAACCTATCAATATTTTTATCTACAACCCAATAGAGCTAGTAATACTTTGAGGCTACGCTGACAAGCCAAGTCGCCAAGCACACCCCTACGCTTTTTCTTTTCACCTATGCTCTGCCGGACCTAGCTATTTCTAAAGTCTACATCTAGTCATTGACCTACAACCTTAAAAGAGCATTATTTTAAAATGATTCAATTAGCAAGTCTCTTTTTATTTTTATTTTTAATTCCAACCTTTTTCGTGGTGCAATCCACTTATAAATTTGTTCGATTTCTTAAGCGATCGCCTCAGCCCATAGCACTTCAAGACGGCAAACTTCCCTCAGTTGCGATTGTGATGAGCGTTCGAGGACTAGATCCATCCTTAAAAGATTGTATCCACTCTTTATTGACTCAAGATTATCCCAATTATCTTATAAAGATTGTTGTGGATAGTAAAGAAGATACAGCCTGGGACTTGTTGCACCAGATTAGTCAAGACGCTAGTCACGGAAACATCGAGCTACTGCTTTTGAACGTTCGTTATGACACCTGTGGATTGAAGTGTAGTGCCCTCATTCAAGCCATTTCTCAACTTGATCCAGATTTAGATGTTGTAGCTTTTATCGATTCAGATGTTATCGCTCATCCAACTTGGCTACGGGAACTCGTCACGCCTCTCGCTAATCCTAAAGTGGGTTTAACGTCTGGTCTTCCATGGTATCTACCGAAAGAAGAAAATGTTGGTTCTCTAGTTCGCTATCTCTGGAATATTTATGGCGTTACAGGCCGATATATCTGTCGAACGCCTTCAGGTGCTTCCATGGCGATTCAGCGTCATCTACTCACTCAGGAGAAGATACTAGGTGTTTGGCAAAAAGTGCTCTCAGAGGATATTACCGCCGCTGTAATGATCGAAGATGAAGGATTAGAAATCCAATTCATCCCTTCTCTTATCATGGTCAATCGAGAGAGCTGTACATTACAGGGCTGCTGGCAGTTTGTAAAACGCCAGTTCTTCTGGACTCGTCTCTATAGTCCCCAATGGACTTTTATCGCGACTCAGGCTTTTTTTCGCCTTATCGTACTACTTTCCGCAGCTCTTTTATTACCAATTTCCTTGTTAAAAGGAGATTCTCTCACCACAATGGTTGTAATTGGGGGACTTGCGATCTATTTTGTATCGATTGGAATCTCTATTTTTTCAATTCAGAAAAATGTGCAAGGAAAGCTAATTGAAAGGGGAGAAGTTCTTGCTCCTTGCTCAGCATTTGTTTTTCCAAAGCTTGTCTTTTCTTTTTTGATTGCACATCTAATTGTTCTTGGAGGAACCCTTTCTGCATTAGGCATGCAAAGCATTCAGTGGCGGGAAATCAATTATCAAATTGAGAACAAGCTAGATATCAGAATGTTAGAGTACTCCCCTTACAAAGGTTCTAATCCAAAGTCAAATGCATCTATTTTATAAGATCTATCGATCCTTCAATTGATTATTTTTATGCTTATGCGTTCTTATGTGTACTAAGATACAAATACGATACAAGAAAGAGTTCAACCCATAGCCCATAGATAGATAGATACCTTAACGGTTAAAAATCTACCGACAAAATCTATTAAGTGTGTCCAGAGTTTTGTATAGATTGCGATTTTTTGACGGTAGAATCAGCGCTTTAGCCTGAACTTATAAGATTTTGTAAACACTCCCCAAACCTGCCAAGAGTGCCCTGATCAGCAACCTCAGTACGAGCGACACCAAGAATCATGACCGCAGAATACAGTGTTCAACTTACATCGGATGTCATAGACGAAGGTCAGGTATGTTTTGTCATTACAACCCCAACAGCAACGTACTACTATCAAAAAGAAGGTTGTGCTTTCTCAAGCCTGATTGATTGTGACGGCAATGATTGGATTGACTATCACCCCTCGGGAGGAGCTGATGGCAATCACCGGGGTATTCCCAACATGGGTTTCAAAGCTTTTGGTCATCCCGGATTCACTAATGGTTCCAAAAGCTGGTTGAGTGAGCAACGTCCTGATTTCGTCCAAATTACCTCGGAGTCTGCAGGCGGCGTCTGGCAGATTGTCTGGGAGTTTTATCCGGATCGGGCTGTGATGACAGCCAAGGCAATCGGCCAACGGGCCTGGTTGTTATATGAAGGGACACCAGGAGGCAGATTTTGCCCTGAGGAGCAGTACTGGCTTACCTCTGACGGTAGCGTTCGATCTTGCAGTACCCGATTCCGGGGACATCTACCCAACCCCAAATGGGTTGCATTTTGCGATCCCCCAAGCTCGCGTTCCCTGGTGCTGTCTTACCAGGGGGAAGCAACTCGAAAAGACGTCTATTGGCCTATGAAAGGAAAAAAGGGAGGGATGACGGTATTCGGCTTTGGCCGTTCAGACGTTATTTTTCCAAAACTGCACCTCAGTAAAACCCCATTTCAGTTTTCTATTGCATTGATGGAAACTCTAGACTACGAAGTCATTAAGAGAGGTCTTGAGAAAGGAATGAAGGAGTAAAAAAGCTCTCCGGTTCTAAGCTAAAAGTATCACCAGACAGCTCCCAGGAGAGCCATAGCCCAAGCGACTCGTGAGGCCTTTATTTGCATCGCCACGATTCGCATCATGCTCCGACGTTTGGCATCATTCTCCACACCTTCACTACTTCTCAAATCCCCCTCTAACTTTCTATGCAGTCAACTTCTCAAAAAAGCAGTAAGCTGGCAAATGTTCTTCATTTACCTCTTTTCCTTGGCTCTTTATCTTTTATCTTTCTTTTATTTGGTCTACCTATTTTTGGGAAATCAATAGGAGCAAGCGCTTTAGAAATTGGCGGGCTTTATTCTATTTTTACAGTCACAACCATGGTGCTAAGGCCCTTTGTTGGCTGGGCATTAGATCGATATAGCCGTAAACGTTTTTTTGTTGCTTCGTTGCTGAGCTATGCCGTCACAATGCTAGTTTTTGCATTTAGTGAGGGCATTTCTGGACTTTATATTGCCCGATTTTGTGAAGGGATTGCCGCTGCCTGCCTCTGGATTTCAATCAGGACCATTACGGCAGATCTGTCTGCTCCAGAGGAACGGGGCCATGCCATGGGTAAGTTGCAAGAAATTTATACGAGAGCGGGTCTCATTGGAGTTTTTGCTGGATTTGGACTGGTTCGTTTTCTGCCCCACGGTGCAGCTTGGAAAATCGCATTTTTGGGCTATGCGATCGCCGCTGCAATAGGAGCTTGGCAAGCTTGGCTAGTCGTTCCAGAGACCCGATCATTGCCAAGCGAACCGGATGAGCTTCCCAAATCACGTTCAATCTCTCGTCAGTTAATGTTTCTTATGGCGATTGTTTTTACAACGGGTTTAGCGGAAGCATTAATTAGCCCAATCTACCTTATTTTTTTACAGGATCGCTTTGAGGCAGGCGTTGTAGCCCTAGCTTGGGCTTTCTTCCCCGCAGGTTTAGTGATGAGTGTGCTACCCAGTTATCTGGGGCGGTTAAGCGATCGCCTAGGACGAGCCTCAATGATTGCCACAGGTCTGGCCAGCACAGGCTTACTGTTTGGTTGTTTACCCCTCCTCCCCCACATTGAATGGCTCATTGTTTTATACACGCTTTCCTCCATTGGATTGGCCATGGCCACACCCGCGAAAACCGCGCTTGTTGCAGACTTAAGCCAAAGTCAGAACAGAGGAAGTATCTACGGTCTATACGAGTTGGCGCTTCGACTGGGAGCAACCGTAGGACCTCTACTAGGCGGGTGGCTTTACGATTCCATCAGCCACGCATTGCCTTTCTATGTCACAGGAGGAATTATGTTGAGCAGCGCAGTTTTAGCCTGCTTTTTACTCAAGCCCAACCTACATCAATCGGCAATTTGAGCACATATTCCTACACCTCATCAATCTATGAAATTATTGAAGTTTACGGTCCAATGAAGAGTGCCCAGTGCCTCTAAAATTATTGTATAATTTCACACTAGATCATCTAAATAAAATTACTAAAAAGTTAAGAGCCTACAGTCATGTCTAGACCAAATCTCAAACAAGACGATGCAAGCAGAGAGGCGAAGGTGCTGATGCCTACCATTCGACAAAGGCTTATTCAGTCTAAAGTTGTCGAAAGAAACACAAAAAGAATTGCCTATCTTCTGGCTTCTTCTAATCGGCTTTATCCTCTTCTCTATAAAGTTTCAAACCGATCATCTCTCACAAATGTATACCACTGCTGTACTCAAAAGACAGCGAGTCAATGGTTTAGATCCATCTTTCATGATCCATTTTTCTATAAGAAAACAGGATTGGTGAGCTCTCCCTATATCGAAATGGGTTTACGCACCGCATCCTTTAAAAAAGCACTACCTAAGCGAACGGTTGCGACTCATCTATACGTGGGCTATCCCGCCTATTCAACCATTCCTAAGCCAGAAAACTACAAGACCTTTTTTGTTATGAGAGATCCAAGAGATATCGTTGTTTCTTGGTATTTTTCGGCGAAAAATTCACATGTTCTGATTGATCCAGTGCCTCAAATGCGACTGGATTTAGAACCTCTCAATCTACGGGATGGCTTAATCTATATCATTAATCGCTTGCAAGAATTTGGATCGTTTGACGCCCAAAGATCTTGGATGAATGTATCCGAAGAAGGCGATCGCATCAAAATATTCTACTATGAAGCATTAGCCCATGACGACAAAGCATTTCTTCAATCTCTGTTTGAGTACTTAGAAATAACAGTATCTGATGCAGAGTTATCTGAATTTGTAGAGCGACATACTTTCTCTAAGTTATCAGGGGGTCGAAAGCCAGGGGAAGAAGATATAAACTCCCATTATCGAAAGGGACAATCAGGGGATTGGAAAAACTATTTTGACAATTCTGTTATGTCCCACTTTCGTCAGATAACAGGTCATCTTATCGAAGAACTAGGGTATTCAGATTAGACATAATGCAATTCTAGTCTTGACAGAAAGAGTAGTTTTAGTAGCCATCTGTTAGGCCCTAAAACTACTCTAGTCATAGAGGAGCTTCATAGCCCCACTTATCAATGGTAAAACTACAAGTCTGATAAATTCTTTCGATCGCGCATGAGTCTAAGTGATAAGGATTTTTTAGATATTTTTTCTGTGTATTAATATGTTGGGCAAACTTATCCTGAACATCTTCAAAATTACCAAGATCAAACTTTTCATAGATCATTCTCAAGCCTTCTAGCGGATTTTTTTCAAACTTTTCATATCGAATTTCAATCAGATTTTCTGAGGGAATCAGGTTTTGATCTTCAAAAAATCGATTCATCAACTCTCGATAAATCCAAAATACATTCTCTACCAGGGCATCTTCACTCACAGATTGCAGACCATATCGCTGCGTCATCTGCCTAAGGGTATGTAGCTTAGAAGCAAAAACAATATAGGGATTCCGATAGATATGAACAAACTTTGCATCAGGGAACAACTCAAGAATAGTTCGAATGCGTGCTGTATTAGCCGGACTTTTCAGCAGAAGCTGATGACCCGGCATAGACAAAAAAGAAAACTTTAATATCTTCAGATAATCCAGCTTCCATTGCTCATATTCTTTTTCAGACATTCCCTTAAATAAAACCGCTTTATCAAAAATCTCGCGTGTATTTTTAGGGAAATAGAAGCTATCAATATAACTATAAAAAGAAGTCGTTGCTAGAGGAAATTCCTCTTCTTCCGGCTTTTCAAGGGAGAGCTCGATATTGTCCATTGGTCTCTTGTTTGGCATGCTGAGACGAACAATATTTCTTCCCAACCAATCGTTTACGATAAAAAGCTCAGGTAGCCACGCATGATAAGAGCTTACATAGCAAAAATTCGGATCTAGACTCATCAAATGATGCAAATAGGTCGTTCCACTTCGCCAGTGACCTAAAATGAAAACAGGAGCTTTCGGTAAAATGGAAGATTCTAGACGTTTTCGGTAAAAGTGCTTGATAAAAAAACGCCCAGGTTCGCCGAGTAGAGTCATCGGAAATGCCATTGCTAACTGAGGCCAATAGTCCTTTTCAACCCCATAGGATCGTATCCTTGAGCATAAAAATCGAGGAGAACCACCAGCTAGAGGATGCAAACTTATATTCATTGCGGCTTTCACCTTGAAAGTTCTGAGTACCTATATAAAAACAAGCTATCGTAAAGATAGCTTGAAATATCTAAAGCATTGATCTATTCAGAAAGTGTTGATCGATAAGAATTTAAGATCTAAACAGACACAGATCCAAAAACATAAAGAAAGCATTGAATAGATCAGTTTAATCTAAACTCTTCAGATTGGTTCGAAGACAAGCTAGATTCTCTGGCCTCGGTGTTGCATGGACCAAAAGCCAGTCCCAAGAAACACCTCCTTTCGTCACATAATCTTTAAGAACTTTGCGTCCCCGTGAAGTAAATAAAAGCTCTCGGAAAGAAGCCATCGTACCCGGATTGCTTTTTCGTAATTGCCGAGCATCCTTGCGCGTACATATCCAAGGCTCAACACGATAGGCCTGTAGGTCGAATCCGGCAGCTTCAATCAATCGGAACATTTCTTCTTGATCAAAGGCATGTAAATGATACGGGTCAATATGACGCGTCTCCCCTAGAGGTACGGAAAGAAATAGATCTCCATCGGGTTTAATCAACTGACGTAGACGCTGGAGAAAAATATTGGGATGGGGCACATGCTCGATTGTTTCATAGGTAACTACCACATCAAAGAGCTCAGGCCACTCAAATTTTTCAGCATCTCCTTCGTGAAAACTAACGCCCGAAGTACTGTAATGCTCATTAGCATAGGCAATGCTTTCAGGGGCAATATCAACACCCACTACCTGTTCGGCTCCAGCATCTTTCAGCATCTTAGCGCCAAAGCCAGTGCCCGTTGCGATGTCTAGAACTTTCTTGCTTGCCACATAGCGACCTGCTGTGACATAGCGCTTGAGATGGATTTCAAGCGCTAGCTGGCTGGAAGCATCTTGACCAACCGCTTCCGGAACGAGCCGTTCCCAGACCCCCCAAGTCTTAAGATGGCCTGTGATCGGTTTCTCTGTTTCTCGTGTGTTCGCTGGTTTTACAGTTTGAGTCATGGATTTTAAGGCTCTTATATATTGAGGTTGAATTCGTACAAAAACCTATGGTGGGGTTTCGCGAAAAATAGCTTCGATTTAGCGCGTTTTAATGACGATGGCATGGCCATTAAGATTGTGGATAACAACGCGATCGCCCAATTTTCGCTGTTCATCCACAAATCTCGTAATCCCACTACAAATCATAAAGCCATAATCGTCATAGACAACCATCCCCCCCACTTCTAGCCGTTCCCACACCCAATCCAGCACTTCTTTAGCACTTTCATAGACGTCTACATCGATATGGCAAAGGCGAAAACGCTCATTATCCGGAATGAGATGAGCAGTTTCATCCGGGAAAATCCCCTTGAGGATTTTGACATTCTTGAGATTCAGATTATCTAGATTCTTTTGAACATATTCTACTGACGTATCAGAATGCTCCCCACCTTTATAAACCGAATCCTTAGTTGAAGCTTTGACAACCCCCTCAAACGTATCACAAAGATAAATAGGGGCTTGAATTCCACAATGCTCGGCTTGCTTTGCCATCAAGGCCCCTGTGCCTCCTCGCCAAACTCCCACTTCAATAATGCTGCCGTTCAGCGAAGCTGTTTGCTCCACTAACTGCCAAAGCTCGTAACAGCGATACCAGTCCACCATCGTGTAGGGAAAGATCTTCCAGTAAATATCCTTGAATGCCTGATCAGCCTTCCAGGGTGCATAGGTGGCGTAGGGTTTATTGAACCGGTAGGGTTGATCTCGATGGGTTAAATGATAGAGCGCACACTTGGCACGATAACTTGTAACATTCTTGAATCCACGTAGCAGTGCTGTAAAAAGTTCCATGGTAAATAAAAATAATCAATGAACATTGAACCATTAACTAGTGCGAAAGCAATACATCATGGGGTTGAGAAGGATGATAGCCCCAACGATCGAGGGCAAAGCCCCATTCTTCCTCTACTCGTTTTTTCAGGTCAGGAGAGATGCTATAGGAATTTTTTCGATACTTGGTATTCGACGTAATATAGTCTCTTAGGGAGTCAGAAACCATATCAAATTCAGAGATATTGAGGGCGCTATAGATGTTAGCCAGAGTATCAAAGGGATTAGATTCGAGCCCTTCATAGGATATCTCAATGAGATTACCCTCAGGAATAAGCCCCTGATCATCAATGAAACGGGTCATCACCTCCCGATAAAGATAGAATACATTATCTACGACCTCTGTTGTCTCAATATGCTGAAGTCCCCATAACTTTATTAACTTTAGACAGGTATGTAACTTAGAGGTGAAGACCGTATAAGGATCGCGGTAGATATGAATGAATTTAGCATTGGGAAACATTTCGAGTAATGTTGATATCCGAGCCGTATTCGCAGGGCTTTTAAGCAGAAGCTGCCGATTTTGACAACCTACAGAAGCCATTTTAAGAACTTTTAGATAGCTATCTTTCCAATGCTGGTACTCCTGCTCTGAAATACCGTCAAACAACACTGACTGCCTAAAAATCGTTCGGGTCTGTTTTGGGAAAAAGAAACTGTGAATATAGCTGTATCGACACAAACCAGCCATCGCGAGTTCTTCTTCCTCAGGCTTATGAATCGAAAGCTCGACATTATCCATAGGCCGCGTCTTCGGTAAGCTAGCTAATACCATAGCGCGTGGAATCGGGCTGTCTCGTAAGAAGAGTTCGGGGACCCAAGCTTGATAGGAAGAAGTATAGCCAAATCGTGGATCCTGACTCATCAAGTGGTGAAGATAAGTGGTCCCACTGCGCCAATGACCCAGAATGAAAATCGGCTCTGGCTCCAAAATGACATCGGGAAGAAGCCGTTGTAGCCTTTTTCTTTCGAGGCTCCGCTCAATCCCCCCTAAAGAACTCAGTGCAGCGGCGGGCAATAAACGGGGCAAGAAAGAGACGTCGCTACCATAGGTTTTTAGCAAGTAGGCTAGATTGGAGAAGGAAGCGCCTGATAGGGGGTGTAAGTTCAGCGACATTGAGATTCCCTAGAGTGATGAATAGTAAGCCGGAGAGTTATTAATCATAGACAGCAGTCATCCTGTAGGTGAGGACTTGACTTCATCAATCGGATAGTTTGACACAATTGGCTGCCGTCGCCAACGCTGGGGCAGATATTGGGAGGCAAACAAGATTCTCACAGCACTAAAGGCGTGGGTTAGGTGGGTAAACGGCACAATAAAAACAAGACCCAGTGTTGATACAATCCCCTGAGAAGACCGAGCAATGGGAGTTGAACCCGCAGCAACAACGAAGCGTTCGGCGGTCAGAATTAAAAGAACTAGCGCAAATAGATAAATACAATACCCAGATAAAATCCAGCGGAGCGTCCAAACATCCCCTGCGATCGCACTCGTAGATAATTTCCACAGAAAGCGCAGGTTGGTCAGCGAAACGAAAACACCTTGGGCGGCGAGAAGAATCCAAAATCGATGGTGACGTCGCAAAGCCCCCAGACGCTGCCGAATTTCTTGGCTGAGGTGAGGGGGATCGAGGGGCGATCGCCGCATATCCATGAGAGAGCCTACAAATCGAATCCTCTGGCCATCTTGATGCAATAACTGTCCCAGGGCCACATCCGTAAGACCCATATTTCGCCAACGTTCTAGCACCAGATTGTCCGTCAAATAAGCGGTTCTCACGGCCATTGAACCGTTCCAGAGAATGCGAGAGACACAAATCATTTGAATGGCGGCGATGCCATTCCAGGCATACTGAGCCAGTTCTTGTAGACCGGCCAGAGGATGGCGCGATCGCGGTGGATGACGATGCCAAGGATAACTCGTAGTTGCAGTCATACCTTGCAGCGCTAGGGGAGCAACCAATTCACGCAACCAGGTTGAGCAGAGCGTGAGCTGTGGACTCACCATGGCCAAGACTTCCGGGGAAGAGGTGAAACCTTTCTGAATGAAAGACAAGACCTGGGCATAGGCTGCGTGGAAAAATTGATTGAGGTTATGCAGTTCCTTAGGGGTTTCTAAACTAGAATATTCAACCGGAATACTCGGATATTCAGCCAACAATTGGTTTAGAAGACTCTGATCAATTTCACCACGGGGATCTAAAATAATTTGCAGTTGGTAATTAGGATAATCCTGGGTTAGTAAAGAACGTAAACAAACAGCCTCTTGGCGACCTAATTCACGCAAAGGTAAGACAACCAAAGCGCTGGGTAGATTATAACCAATCTCTGACAAAGAAATGGCGCAAGCGCGAGTTCCTCGGAGACGAAAGCATAAAAAGACCCACAGCCCCAAGTGAAAGTAAGAAAGCAATAACAGGTTCCAAAAGAGAAAGGGAACGCTTAATAAAAACGAAATAAAATCTTGCATCTGGCCATCTCGATGGGGCACATTCTCATAGATACATTCATCATAGGAGAAGGCTGAAGAAAAAACACCTCTCGTATCTACGACTACGACGACTCGGATTAACGATCACTAGGATTTGAGACTCGCAAGCTGATGCTTCGCCTTGAGAGCGATCGCCCGCTGTCGATTGAGCTCTGTCACCCCCAAGGAATGGGAAACCCAATCTCCAAAAGCTGGGAACAATTGCCGAATAGCAGAGGTTGCCCGAGCCGAAAATTCTAGGGCAGTTCCTTGATTCACAATCAACTCTGCACGATTCGTCAGGATAGCCGTTATGACACCCTCAGCAACGCGGGATGGGGGAGAAATACCCGAAAGTTTGGGCGCAGGCAGATGAGTGTTTGCAAACATCCCTAACTGCGCAATATAGCCGGGGCAGACCACAGAGGTTTTGACTGCCGTATGGGCCAATTCTTGCCGAAGCGAATCACTCCAGAGCAGCAAACCTGCCTTACTTGCAGCATAAACGCTATCGTAGGGATGTGCCATTTTTGCAGCAAGCGAAGCAATATTAACGATATGACCCTGCTGGCGAGCCAAAAATCCGGGCAATAACAGTCGGGTTAATTCCATGGCCGCAATGAGATTAATCGCCAACACATCCTGCATATGACCCAGAGAACAATCCTCAAAGGCTCGATAGCTTGAAACGCCCGCGTTATTAATCAAAATATCAACCGGGCCGTGTTCATACTCAATTTGCTCGATCAAGCGAGCTAGAGTTTCTGAGGCAGACAAATCCCAAACAACGCTGAAGGCTTTTCCGCCCACCGCCTGTAACGCTTGACTCCAAGCATCAAGTTGAAGTTGAGCAATATCAACGCCAATCACATACGCGCCCTCTTGACAAAGACGTTGCCCAATATAAGTTCCCAGACCACCCCCTGCTCCCGTTAAGATAACCTTCTTTCCCAATAGGTTTGTCATTGTATTTAGTAATTTAGAATCCGCAAAATGAGTTCGGAGCAATCGCGAATCCGGTTAAGACAGGTTCAGCATGCCAAAGCCAAATGCGATGCTGACGCTGAAAAGCAATAGCGCTGCGGTGGTCGCGATCGCCTTTTGACGCGGTGTAGAAAGCACATAAAGCAGCTTCGGATTGAGATAGCTAGAACTGGGTAATTCCAAGAAGCCACTCTTGATAAAGTAAGACAAAAACCGACCCAAAACCTTTGCGTCCGGCGGCGGACAAACAATGTTGGACCCTTGCAAGGCTTGCAGCGTTGCATCACAGTTAATCGTGGGTCGCTTATCCGCTGCATTGAGTTCAGGAATGGTCAAGCCATCCTCGTACTCTTGGGTAAAAAAGGGAATCAATCGATAGAACGGATTCTCGGGTCCTGTGGCATGGTGCTTCAGGGCTTCGGTCCATTCTCGATAGGGAATCTGCCGAATGGAAATCCCGAGGGACTGGCAGGCGTTGACCAACTCGCTCAGGGGAACGGGCTGGGGATGTTGCAGGTGAAAGACTTTGCCGAGGGAGTCTGGCTTGAGCGAGAGATAGACAATGGACCGGCTCACATAATCCACTGGCGAAGCATCTAGCGTGAAGTTCAAGTCTGGCAGAACACCCATTTGGAAGCACTGCTTGAGCATCATGCAAACGAAGTCATTCGTATTGGTAATGCCGGTTTTGCTATCGCCAGAAATGAAGGAAGCGCGGTGGATGGTCACGGGAAGACCGCGATCGCGCGCCAGCATCACAATCTGCTCCGCCACCCATTTGCTGTGGGAATAGCCGATGAACATGCCCTCGGTGGAATCCAAGGGATCGCTTTCCGTGAGAACCTGACCCGCATAGGTGGGAGATTCAAACACCGCCACGCTGGAGACGTAATGCACAGGCTTAGTTTTGGATTGGCAAGCCAACCGCAAAATCTCCTGGGTGCCCAAAACATTCGGCTTTTTGAGCGCGGCATAGGGCAGGATGTAATTGAGCACAGCGGCGCTATGGTAGATCGAATCGACCTGCTGGGCCAACTGCGCAAAGTTCGCTTCGCTCAACCCTAAACGAGGCTGACTGATATCGCCCAAGACGGGAATAATCCGTTGGGCCGCTGATTCTTGCCAGAGGTTGTAGCGCTCTAGGTTTTGCTTAAGTCGCTGATAGCCCTCTGCTTCGTCCTGAGCGCGCGTCAAACAATAAATATCAGCGGCGGTTTCTTGCAACAAATCTTGGAGCAGAAACGCACCCAAATAACCCGTTGCTCCCGTGATAAAAATGGCTTTGGGCTCAGTCAGCAGCGCAGTGACCGGGGTTGCAGGCCGAATTTCTGGGTCTAGTTTGACCTCTGCCTTCAGGTCGAGGGCTTTAGGGACAAAGGGTTTGTCCTTAGGACGACGCCCCCCTTCTTGTTGCAGGCGAGCCCGCAGCAGTTCCCGCTGTTCTGGGCTGAGTTTGGCCAGCCGCTCGGATAGGTTATTCATCGGTGGTGCCCTCTCTAATTGGCCGAGGACGTTTGTTCAACGTCCGCCAGAATTTTCTCTAGGGTGGCGTCATCGACCTGAGCCAGTAGTTGGTCGTCGGTGTTCTCTTGAGCCTCTTCAGCCAAGCGTTCTGATAAGGTTTCGATAGTGGGATAGTGCCACAGTAGGGTTGGAGCCACTTCAAATCCCAAAAATTTTTCAGCTTCTGCCATTAAAGCCATGGCCTTCGCTGAATCTAGACCAAAGTTATCGAGGGTAACGGTCACGTCAATCTCATCCGTATCCATGTCGAGCTGGGTTGCCAGCTGGGTGACCATCCAATCCTGAATCGATTCAGCCGTAAACGTTTCCATAGAACTCATAGAATTTACTCAATTTACCTAATTTAAACCCATTTAATTTTAAAGCGTTCGATAGATTCAAGGGAGCGATCGCAAGGTTACGGTCAAGAACGGGTCGCGAATCCTATCGCCGAAATCGATTTCAGAAGTTCAATCTACAGAGATACTACTATAGTTTTACTTTTCTTCTGCTCATGGAAAGCGCAGCGAGAAACTTCATGAAAGCTTAAATTCAGTGTTAATTTTCCAACTGTAAATTCCACAGTTTTTCTCCCGGTTGAAGCCGATGGCTGGCACCCTCAAAACAGTCAGGGCAGCGGACGATAGGCGCTTAGGGCCGCAGGTAATCGAATCCCCTGAAGGCTGAGGGTTTGAATCCGGTAGTTATAGGCTGCACCCACGAGGAGCTGATGACCGACCTCCACCACCTGGCGCTGGGCCGCAGGTTGCAAATGGGAGCCTCGAACCCATTCGTTAAACGCGCCCATGGCTGGACCACACCAAATTTGGTAGTCCATTTTGCGGGCGGGGTCGGCATTTCTGGCCCAGCGGGAGGAGAGGCCCAGGTAGCGGCGGAAAATCAGAGCCATCTGGAGTTTAGGATTTTTGCTGGCCCGTTCGAGCTTGGCGGGATTGCGTTGGCTCAAGTAATCGGCGACCTCTTGCCAAGCAGCGTCGAAGGATTGCTGGAGGACTTGCTTTTCGATTTTTTCCCGTTCGGCAGGGGGGATATCGGCGATCGCCTCATAGGCCCGATAAATCTCGTAGAGCTTTTGAGCCCGCATTGGGAAAAACGTTCCTTTCTTGAGCACCTGTACCTTCACCCCATCCTCGAACATATCCGCAGCGGGAGCCTGGGTGACATCGGCCATTTCCGCCTTGGTCAGGAGTTCCTTGGTATGGTCCGAGGTGCCTGCTTCTACACAGGATTGGTTGATTGAACCGGTAACCACGTAGGCCGCGCCCATCATGAAGGCCCCCAGAACGGCTTCCGGGGTGGCAATGCCGCCCGCTGCACCGATCCGCACAGGTTGGCCATAGTTTTGCTCCGCCTGGATTTGGTCGCGAATAGCAATCATCCCCGGCAAAATACACACCAGCGGTCGATTGTCCGTATGGCCGCCGGAATCGGCTTCCACGGTGATGTCATCGGCCATGGGAACCGATTGGGCGAGCTGGGCCTGTTGGGACGTAATCAGCCCTTGTTCGACCAAATCCTTGAGGATCCGTTCGGGGGCGGGTCGCATGAATTTGGAGGCGACTTCCTGGCGGGAAACCTTGGCAATTACACGGTTGTGGACTTCGATTTGGTTGGCGGCATTAAGCTGAAGTCCGGCGACACGGTAGTAAACGATATTGGGCGTCAGGGCCAAAAAGGCTGAAGCTTCGACGGTGCGAACGCCATATTTGAGATATAAATCCACCACGGCCCGTTCTGCGGCTTGGTCATGGGGATTGTGGAGCAGATTAAAGGCGTAGGGGCCGTGGGGGAGGGCTTGCTGGATCTGGGCGATCGCTCCCTCAACCCGCTCCAAGGACAATCCGCCAGTCCCCATCGAGCCCATCAATCCCGCTCGACCCAAGGCAATCACCATCTCCTCCGAGGCAATGCCGCCAGCCATGGCTCCGGCCATGTAGGCGTAGGAGGTGCGATGACAGGTTAAAAAGCTCGAATCCCCCAGATTTTGCAGGGGTAACGGGGGAAGCGTGGCGAGGAGTTCTGCTTGACCCGTGGTTTGGCCGGGAAGGGTTGGGCTGGCGATCGCCCCACTCTGGGTCACTCCCACCTGTCCCTGCCAACGCACGACAAACAGGGACTGATCTAACTGCAAAAGCAATTGCCGAATCTCAGCTTCGCCCCAAACCAAGCTGGAGGGGTCGCCCTGCCAAAACTGTGAATGACCTGAACTAAGCGGACTTTGCAAAATCGGTTGGGAAAGCGTCGCTGGAATCATAGGGAGTAAATAGGGAATTCGTATAGGGGGTTGGTCATCGCAACCGGCTTAGGTCCGAGAGGAGGTGGGCTGGGCCTCTGAATCCTCGGCGGTCTCCGGATCGTCTTGTAAGGTTTCCCTGGCCTGGGTTAAATGCAGCTCAATCAGGTCGCGCAAGCTGTGTAATCCGGCTTGGCGATTTTTGAGAAAGGCGGCGTGGGCTTGGCTCATGGCGGTTTGGGACTCGACTAGAGCGGGAGTTGGGGGGTTGGGGGGTTGGGGGGTTGGGAGGGCTGGAACGGGAGGGGCTGGAACGGGAGGAGAGGCGATCGCGCCTGCCATTGGGTTGACGAATTCAGGCAGTTTTACGGGCTCAGGCGGTTTCACGGGCTCAGGCGGTTTCACGGGCTCAGGCGGCTGAACAGGAGCAGCCTGACGTTTGATCTGAACGTCCTTAAATTTCTGGCGATTCTGATCGCTCAAAATCGTCTGCTGAATTGCAGGCCCACCCAAGGGAATCGTTTTGACCATCGTTGTCCGCTTTTGGGGTTGCGGCGCATCCGTGCCGTAAAGGGGCGTCAAATCGACGGGGACTCGGTGACTGACAAGCCGAGCCAAGGCGCGCACGATGGAGCTATGGTCATCCATGCCACGACGGTTGAGCAGTGTTGTCAGGTGGGGCTTATCCTTGAGGGTTTCGCTAATCCAGCGGGAGCAGGTGCCGCCTGCCCCGACTTCAACGAAGATCCGCGCCCCATCGTCATAGATCTGATTGACGAGGCGAGGGAAATCCAGTGGGTTGCAAAGGTTCGTCGCAATGCTGCGGCCAATTTCCTGGCTTTCCACGGCGATGGGCTGGTAGGCCGCTGCGGAATAAAACTTGACGGGGGGTCGGTTGTGGACCGCTAGGCCGTTGAGCTTGACCAGTTCGTCATACTCCGAGGCCATGGCAGGACAGTGGATAACGTGGTTGAAGGGAGCCCGGAAGGCGTTGCAGCCCAGCTTTTCAATCACCTGCTTACAGGCATCAGGATGGCCCGCGATCACGACTTCGTTGGGGGTGTTGATCTGGGTGAGATAGGCTCGTTCAACGGTTGCGACGACGGTACGAACGTCTTCGACGGGGGCAACCAGGACAAAATTGCTCCAGAGATCTTGGCCATCGGCTGCGGTGACCGTTGGCAGGCCCCAATGTTCGCGGACGGCGTTTTTGGGTCCCGAGAGGCGATCGCCAAACAAAGGCGACTGGGCCAAGGAGTGACTGCCCTGGCCAAACTCCGAGTTGGCAAAGACGCCTTGGGAAAGCATCATGCTGGTTTCTCCGAGGCTGTAGCCCAGGGCCATGTCGGGCTGAAGCTTGAAATAATTTTGCAAAATCGAGGTGGTAAACCCAGCGCAGCCAATTTCCGCTTCAAACATCGCTAGGGGATCCGCCAGAAGACGATTATCTAGGTCTTCAAGCTGACGGCGGGTGAGGGCGTTGAGGCTGCGGGGGTAAATGGCTCGGTCAATGCCAACCAGGCGATCGCCCAAATTGGAGAGCATGGGGTCGTTAAAAATCTCCGGGAAGAGCCGGAAGCGATCGCGAGCCTGCCCCACATAGGCACTAAAGGCCCCAGGATAAACAAAGGCTACTTTTCCCTGGGCTCCCTGGGGCCGAGCGGTGAAAAAGCTGCCGCCGGGGGTTTGCCAGTCTTCGCCGGTTTCAAAGGCCTTGGCCAGGGTTTCGAGGGCCTTGCCAGTTTCCCGCCGGAGGCTTTTGGGTTTGTTGCCCACGAGGGTGAGGGCATAGGGCAGGTGGGTTTCCTGTTGGTACGCCTGGAATGTGGCTTTGGCCAGGGCTGAAAGCGATTCGCCAGTTTCAGGTTGGGTTTCGAGCTGGGCTAAGAGGGCAGAGAGCTTGGCTTCGAGACTGGGGCGATCGCTCGCGGCCAGCGGAAACAAATAAAACGGCGTCTGCTCCAAATACCGACTTGACCGATGCACTTGGGCCAAATCTTCCGACAAGATCAAATGGGCGACGGTCCCGCCAATTCCCAGATGACTGACTGCTGCGCGCCGCTTGCCGCCCGTGGCCACGAGCCAACCTCGAGATTCCTGGGGCACATAGAAGGGGGTACCCACCCAGCGCTCGGCCTCTTGGGGCGCAGACCATTTGGGGAGGGCTGGAAGATAACGATGATAGAGACAGAGGGCCGTTTTAATCAGACTCGCCATAGTGGCTGCAACGCCCGTATAGCCAATGTTGGCGGTGACGCTGCCGAGGGCGCAGGTGAGGTCGTCGCCTCGGTAGGCTTGGGTAATGCCTTGGCATTCGAGGCGATCGCGTTCCGGCATACCACTGCCACAGACTTCCAGATAGCCAATTTCCGCTGCGCTGATTCCCACCCGCCCGTGGGCAAGGGTACAGGTCTGCGCCAAATCCTTGGCCCAGCCAAATTCCATGGCATCAACAACGGCATAAATCCGATCCTGGGTCTGTTGAGCCGCTTCTAAACGCTTCAGCACAACCGCCCCCGCCCCTTCACCCACCATGGAGCCCGTGGCCTTTTGGTCATAGCTCAGCGTGGGTACGCCGCGATTGACCTGGGCTTCCCGGTTGCGCAGGAGCACCTGCTCAAACCCTCCGGCCAAATCCACCGCACCCACCACCACGGCATCGGCATGACCATGGGCCAGCAGATTCTGCGCCACTTCGAGGGCCTTCACCGTGGAATCCTCGCCCGCGCTGAGCGTAAACGAGGGCGCGTTAAAATCCCATAGCGCCGAAATCCGGCTGGGCATGATATTGCCGATATAGCCCACATATTCGCTCGTCTGGGCCGGACCATGGATGCTGTCCTTGAGAATCGCTTCCAGCTCCAACCGCTGGGTTTCTGGCATCTCGGCCCGCTGTTCCGCTAGGCCATCTTTCACCTGCCAAGCAAAATTCCAACGCTGCTGGAGCTGGTGAATCGATAATTCCGTTTCCATGGCGATGATCACCGCCACAGCTTGGCCTTCTTGGATTTGGGCATCCTGGAGGGCGCGATCGGCCACCTTCAGCATCAGGAGCTGTTGGGGATGCAACTTGTGGACTTCGTTGGGCGGAATCTTGTAGCGGATCGTGTCAATGTCCACCGCATCCAGATAGGCTCCCTCAGGCGCTTGGCCATCCTCAAACCCGTAGGCTTTGAGCAAGTCCTGGCAATTCTCCACCCCTTTCCAGCGTTTTTCTGGCAGCGGACGAAATTGCTGGGTGCCTTCGTAAAGACTGCGCTCAAAGGCATCGAGATTGTCCAGTTGACCAAAACAGGCATCCATTCCGACAATCGCCAAGGGAATCGGCACCGTGGGCGGTGCTTCCACGGAAGCCGCAATCAGCACCTCCGCCGCCTTAGCTGCCGGATCGACTTCCTCCACAATCACATGGGCATTGGTGCCCCCAAACCCAAAGGCATTCAGGGCAGCCCGTTTGGGATGCGGGGTCTGGGGCCAGGGGGTCGGCTGGGTGACGATATTCTCCGCCGTAATCACACGATTGACCGACTGCTGGGGCGTTTGCAGGTTAATCGTTGGCGGAATCAGACTATTCTTCATCCCCAGAATAATCTTGAGCAAACTCACCATCCCCGCCGCCGTTAGTAGGTGGCCCGTATTGGCCTTCACCGCACCGACTAGGGGTTTCGCCTGATAGCGACCAAAGAATTCATCAATGGAATTCAGCTCCGTTGTATCTCCCAGGAGCGTCCCTGTGGCGTGGCATTCCAAATAATCAATCTCGTGGGGTGTAATCCCGGCTTCTGCGTAGGCCCGCTCAAAGGCGAGGATCTGGCCCTTTTGGTTCGGGCTGAGCAGATGCTTGCCGCGACCGTCGTTAGAAAGGCCAATGCCAGAAACAATGGCGTGGATGCGATCGCCATCCCGCACGGCATCGCTATAGCGCTTTAGGACCACCATCCCCACCCCATCTGCCGGAGTCAGCCCCCGCGATTGCTGGTCAAAGGGACAGCTCACCCCATTGTCTGGATAGGCTTGCAGCCCCGAAAACAGCATGCGGATAAACAGCGAATCGGAAAAACTAGCGGCACCGGCCAGCATCAGGTCCGCTTGGCCCGAATGGAGGTAGTGACTGGCGAGGGCGATCGCATACAAAGAAGAAGAACAGGCCGCATCTAGCGCAAAATTCGCACTCCCTAAGGACAGCGCCTGGGCCACAATCTGCGCCGGTAAACTCGCCATTCTGGCATTTAGCGGATCTACACCCCCCTGACTCAGGGGCTTGAGCCGCAGTTCTGGGTCCTGGAGTAATTCCTGCATCGCAGGTTCTACCGCCTGCTGATACAGGGGCGCAAACAGTCGATTGGAATATTGGGTCGGTAGCGACAGATTGCCGAGAATCACCCCCGATTTGCGTCGCAATTCGCCATTTTGCCAAGTCTCGCTATTCCAGTAGCCGCTGTCCTGGAGCGCTTGACGGGCCACATAGAGAGCGCTTTGGGCGATCGGATCCAAACCGGCAACCTGTTCTGAACTCAGGTCATAGCCCGCCGGGTCAAACTGAAAATCTCGAATAAACCCACCTTTCAAAGAATAGGTTTGGTCGGGATTGTCCTTATCCGTACCGTGAAAAATCGCTGGGTCAACCCCAAAGTCCTTAACGGTGGCTTGATCCGTGGAATCCTTGCCCAAGGCCAGATTTTGCCAAAACTGATCCGGATGATCGGCATCGGGAAACAAACAGCCAAGCCCAACAATTGCAATCTTTTCCATCGCCGTTTTCCCTCTTAAAATTCATCTCAAACACGGTCTGCTCACATGCGATTCTGCGGGGAAGATCTCCCTAGGCCACCTGAGAATTGAGGGGAAAAATCGTCGCTTCTGCCCCTTGAACCAAACTGTAAATCGTGCCGTCTTCGTCATGAACAGTAATGTCAATGACCAACCGGGTTTCCGTTTTCGAGACCAGTTTGGTCGTGGTGTAGAACGGTTTGTCGTAGGGGGCGCTGGAAAAGTTTTCAAACCGAACAATTTTGGCGGGCAAGCAAACGGAATTGTAAAAATGCCGCAGCCAAATCCAAACGGAATGGGTTTGAATATCGGAAATATAGGGATTAATCGTTTGAGCCGGAAACTGGCCTTGACCCCGAGGGCCAATGTCATGGGCAAAATACTCCGCCGTCACCTGCTGCTCATCGATATTGAGAATGCGCTGAAGCCCCTGGAAGCCGGAACCATGGAACAGGGGATTGGGCTCGACGGTATAAAAATCCTGACCCGTCATCGTAATGACATGGTCCGGCGTTAGGTTAAACTGCTCCAACTTGGGTGCCGCAGGAATCTCCCGCACCAGGGTAAAGCGATTGCTGAAGTGATAGCGGGGCTTGCCGTTGGGTCCCAGGCTCCAGACTTTGCCTTCCAAAACAATCTTTTCTTCGCTCTTGACCCTTTCCTGCAGGTCTAGCACATATTCATCCGCTAGATTTTCGTCAAAGACCACGCCCTTCAGGACCTTGACCTCCTCGCAAACAAAGCATTTGTAGCCGGGATAGAGCTGTTCGCCTGCATTGGCTAGCCAGGAAATCGAACAGGTAAAGGGCAAAACCGGCGTCCCAGAAATGACGTGATCCAGGAGAAAGGGATTCTCTTCCAGGCTCAGTCGTCGCCGTAGACGATGGGTCTTCAGCTCATCCGTGACCAGCGCCAACGGCGGATGAATCGGTCCACCTACAACCACCTGGGCCACGCCATGATGACGGGGGTTGAGCTCGTTGACAAGCATATCCGTCGCTTCATCCACCGGCAGAATATCGATTTTGCGCAAGGCAAAGGCTTTTTTCAGCTCGGGCGTCACCATACCACTGTCCCAGGGACCCCAGTTGATCGCCACCACATGGCAGGTGGGATGCTGCTGCTTGATCAGCCAAGCGGCTTTGTTGAGGATTTCGTTGGAGAGGGTATAGTCCGACTGACCGGCGTTGCCATAAAACCCCGCCACGGATGAAAACAACACAAGATATTGGAGTTGACTGGGGGGAACGAGGGTGAGCAAATTCTCCAGTCCTTTAATTTTGGGACCGTAGACCCGCTCAAAATCCTGTTCGGTTTTCTTTTCGATCAGCTTATCGGCAAGGTTTCCCGCGCCATGGATAATGCCGTTGATCGGCCCAAATCGAGCCACCACGGGCGCTAGCTGGGTTTGGAGTACCGCCAAATCCGTCACATCGGCACTGAGATAAACCGCTTCGTTCCCTAGGGACGCCAGGGTGTCGAGGGTGTGTTTAATTTCGCGGTTGGAGAGGAGCGATCGATAAACCTGATTAATCGCCATGGGCGTGGGCTTTTCGCCGCGAGCGATAAAGTCCTGCATGATCCGCTGCTTGAGCTCGGGTTCCTCGGTGCAGCCTGCGGCCCAGACCGGTTCGGTTTCTGCGAGGTGCGATCGCCCCAACAAAATCCACTTACACTGCGCCGAACGCGCCACTTTCATCACACATTCAGCGGTGACCCCGCGAGCACCGCCACTCACCAGAAATACGGTAGAGGCAGGGACTTGAGCTGTAGTTACCATAGAAATTTAATTAGATTTAATGAGGCAGAGACGGGTAAAAGGTTTCGATAGGAATTTAGGGTTTCACTGGGCGAGGAAACCGCCATCCACCGCGAGGGTATGTCCGACCACGAAGGAAGACGCGTCGGAACACAGCCAGATCACCGCATTGGCAATTTCCGCCTGGGTTCCCAAACGCCCTGCGGGTACAAAGGCTTGGAGCCAGGTGTCAAACTGGGAGGTATGTCCGCCCAGATTATTCTCAATCATAGGGGTCTGAACATAGCCCGGACAGATGGCATTAATCCGGATCCCGGTCCTAGCATATTCGGCGGCAGCGGCTCTTGTCAGGCCAATGACGCCATGTTTACTGGTGACGTAGGCCATGTAGCCTTTCATGCCACTACTTAGACCATGCACGGAGGACATATTGACGATCGCCCCGCCCCCCTGCTCCCGCATAAACGGAATCGCATATTTCATGCAGAGCCAAACCCCCTTGAGGTTGATGCCCATGACGCGGTCCCAGTTTTCTTCCGTGCAGGCGGAGGTGGAGGCGCGATCGCCTTCAATCCCAGCGTTATTAAACAAACAATCGACAGCACCGAAAACTTCAACGGTCTTGCGGACCATGGCTCGGACTTCGGCGGCCTGGGAGACATCCGTTTGGATAAATAGCGCTTCGCCGCCCATCTGATGAATCTGATGGACCGTCTTCTCGCCGCCTTCCACAGCCACATCGGAAACCACAACCTTGGCACCCGCTTCGGCAAAGGCAAAGGCCGAGGCTTGGCCAATGCCTGAGCTACCACCCGTAACTAGGGCAACTTTTCCGTCAAGACGGGGGGTGATCACGATACTGTATTCTCCTTTCCTAACTTCATAGCTTGATCACTTGAATCATTCTGCTCACTTGATGACGCAGAATCGGGCCTTGGGAAAGACCCGATTGTCTTTATTTTTGCCTTTGTCTTTGCCTTTGTCTTTGCCTTTGTCTTTGCCTTTGTCTTTGCCTTTGTCTTGGGTTTTCCCCATTCTGCTCTCAGATTGTAACCTGAGGCTCTGGGGAGAACTGAGGACCTAGACTCAACCGACTAGGCTGCGACGAGGGTAACTCGCCCCTGTTGGCCATAGGCGGCTTCTGGCAACAAGCCATCGGAATCGTGGAGTTCCGCCAGGATGCAGGCAACGGACTGCTCCGGGGTCAACGCCGGGTTAAGGTCCACCGCTCGGCAGAAGACCGAGCGCCACTCATAGTTGAGAGTTTTGGTGAGTCCCATCAAGCCTGCGGCAATCGGGCTGTACGGGTCCTGTTGGCTTAGACCGAAGGCCCCATCCAGCCGAGCAACGCTGAGGAAGACGCTGCGACCCAGGGTGGCTGCTTGGTTCAGCGGCGCTTTGAGATGCTTGGCCAAGAAGAAGACCTGTTTCACCAAACTGGATTCTGCCTCCGAAAAGCTGAGCCCTTGGCCCGCCTGGACAAAGCCAGTGGGATGAAGGTGGAGGAACGCCGCAATCGACCCTTCTTGGGTGGCGATCGCCTCCAGTTGCTGACCAAGCGCCACATCACCAAGCTGCTCTAGAACCACCCGCTTAACGCCCTGGGGCAAGGGTGCTTGCTGGGGAACCAACCCAGCCGGGAAGCTTAGAACCACGACCTTCCAATTCCGCTGGGTTAATTGCTGAGCCAGTTGGGTCGTGGTGGCCGAACCATCGTCGGTCAGGAGGCAAATGTGGCCGGAGGGCAATTCAAAGTCCAGCCAATCGGCAGGGGGCAAGTATTGCAGCTGGGCCGGATGCCGAGGCAGGGGCAGGGGGTCAAGAGCGACGGCAGCTTCTAGGGCTGCGATATCCCAAGTGGTGACCCCTCCTTGGATCCCCTCGTTAAGCGTAGGACTGGACTGCTTTTTTTTTTCGGCACCGGTTTGCAGCCGAGCCTGCATATAGTCCGCCACTTGGCCCAGGGTCCGCAGCTCAATTTCAGCTAGCTCTTCCAGATTTGGCTGGGGCAGCTCCGGAAAGGCCTCTTGGAGTGCTCCGAGAATTTCAACCCGCTTGATGGAGTCAATCCCCAAATCCGCTTCCATGTCCATGTCCAGCTCTAGCATCTCAGCGGGATAGCCAGTTTTGTCACTGACGACCGCTAGGAGTTGGGTCTGCATTTCGCCGGGGGCGATCGCGACCACCGGTTCGCTAGGGACGGCTAGAGGAGCGATCGCCTCGCCTGCATTCACTAGACCTGAATTTACTAGACCTGAAGCCACCTGGCCTTTCGCTAACTGGGACTGCATATAGTCCGCCACTTGGCCCAGGGTCCGCAGCTCAATTTCAGCTAGCTCTTCCAAATTCGGCTGGGGCAATGCAGGGAAAGCCTCCTGGAGCGCACCAAGGATTTCAACCCGCTTGATGGAGTCAATCCCCAGATCCGCTTCCATGTCCATGTCCAGCTCTAGCATCTCGGCGGGATAGCCAGTTTTGTCGCTGACGACCTCCAGGAGTTGGGTCTGCATCTCAACCGAGCTCACGCTGGCCGGGGCCGTTGCGGGAACCGGGGCGACTGCTGGGATGACTGCTGGGATACCTGCCGGAGCCACTACCGGGGGGTCTAAAAGGGCCACGGTGGTGCTTGCTTGGGCCGTTGCCAAGGCCGGGGCCGCGACGGGTGCTATGGGTCTAGGCACCGGGGCAGAAACAGGAGTTGCGATGGACTGACTGGGCACGCCCAAAGACATAGCAGGGGTCGCCATCGGTGCCGGTGCCGTCCCAGACGCTGTCCCAGGCGCTGTCGGGAGAACCACTGCCGGGGTCACAGGCGCAGACCCGTTCCCCTTGCCCTTAGCCAACTGAGCTTGCATATAGTCCGCCACTTGGCCCAGGGTCCGCAGCTCAATTTCAGCCAGCTCTTCCAAATTCGGCTGAGGCAGTTCCGGAAAGGCTTCTTGGAGTGCTCCGAGAATTTCAACCCGCTTGATGGAGTCAATCCCCAGGTCTGCCTCCATGTCCATGTCTAGCTCCAGCATCTCGGCGGGATAGCCTGTCTTGTCGCTCACAACTTCGAGGAGCTTTTCCTGCATGACACCGCTGGCAACCGTTGGGGCGATCGCGGCTGTAGTCGCGACAGGCGAAGTTGCTACGGGCGAGGTCACCGCCATCGGGGTCGCAGCAACTGGAGTTACCGCAATCGGAGCTGTCATCATTGGAGCTGCTATGGGAGCCGCAGCCAGTGCTTCACCCTTGAGCTTAGACTGCATATAGTCCGCCACTTGGCCCAGGGTCCGCAGTTCAATTTCAGCCAACTCTTCCAAATTCGGCTGGGGCAGTTCCGGAAAGGCGTCTTGGAGCGCTCCGAGAATCTCAACTCGCTTGATGGAGTCAATCCCCAGATCCGCTTCCATATCCATGTCCAGTTCCAACATTTCTACGGGATAGCCCGTTTTGTCGCTCACAACCTCAAGCAGCTTGGGGGCAAGGGCCAAAGCATTCGACCTTGAAGCAGGAGCCGGAGCGGGAACCGGAATGGGCTCTGGTTGGACAACCGGCTGGACAACTGGCTGGATAACCTTAGCAACCGGGACTTCCGGCACAGGGGCAGCCTTGACCACTGGGTCGGCGGCAACCGCTACTGGCGGAGGGGTAACGGGGGCCACTGGAGCCGCTGGCTGTACGGGCTGTACGGGCTGGACAGTGGTCGCTGATTGAACCGTTCCTCCACAGACCTGCTGGCCTAGGCCGCAAAGTTGCTTTGAGAACTCCATCTGCTGGAGTAAATACTGCTCATGGACCCGCAAAGTTTCCTGCTGATAGCCATGGAACGCCGCTAAGTTGCGATCCGTGCTGGCCACTAAATCCGCCTGCTGGCCTGCTGCTTCCGTCAGCAAACGCTGTTGCTGTTGTGCAATTTGCCCAAAGGTCTGGGTGTATTCCCGATGGCCATCGAGATATTGCTCATGCACCTTCAAAATTTGATTTTGGTGCTGAGTGAACTGAACCAGCAGATTTTCCAGACTCGTGAGGGCCGGATGCGGAGATTGGGCAGAATTTTGCATAACGGTTATCGGGGCGACATCAGTTTGAGCGGGGGGAGGCAGGGTGGCCTTTTGAGTCTGTCCAACAGAGGGTTGACCATTGATCTGGCCAATCGAAAGATTTTGCGCAGCGTGGCCGTTGGTTTTACCATTGACCATCTTGCCGTTACCGCTGCCATTGCCATTGGCCTTGCCGTTGCCGTTGCCATTGGTCTTGCCATTGCCGTTGCCATTGCCATTGGTCTTGCCGTTGCCATTCAGTGACCCATGACTGGATACACCAGGGCTAGATGCACCATGACTTGCACCCGGCTCAAGCGTGACCGGCGGTTCAGCCAAGAATCCATGCTTTTGGGCCACAGGCGACACCCCTGGACTCGCGATCGCCCCAGACTCAACGGCTGAACCAACCGCTGAAACGATAGTGGGAACAGACGACGAAACCGCAATCTTAACTTGGTGACCATCCTGAAGCGCCGCTTCAAAGGCATTCTGGGTTTTCTCGCTGACGTAGCTTGCCCCACTAATTTTCACCATTAGCTTCTTCGCCCGTTCATCGGGCTCAGCCGGGACTGCAATGGGCAACTGATAGGGGTCAATATCTGCCAGCGATAACCCTGCCACTCGCAATTGCATCGCCGCTTCGCGTAATTGCAGATCGCTGTCCTTATGGCGGCTGGCATTGGTTGCGATCGCCAAGTGGGGGCGATCGCCCAAGATTTCCTTCACCAAATTGGTCAGCGTATTCTTCGGACCAAATTCAACAAAACAAACGCCTCCGGCAGCATAGATGTTCTCAATTTGTTGTTTGAACTGAACCTGGCTCACCATATGTCGCTGGAGGAGCGTTTTCATCGCGCCAACCTCAGCGGGGTAGACCTGTCCGGTGACATTGGTATAAATCGGCGTGGTGGGTGTACCCAAGGCGACTTGATCGACAGCTTGACTAAAGGGCACCTGGGCATGGGCCACTAGCGGGGTATGGAACGCCGCAGACACCCGCAGGGGAATCGGCTCAAACCCTCGGGCTTCGAGGGTGGTTTTGGCGGCGGCGATCGCCGCCGTTGATCCCGCCAGCACCACCTGCTGTCCAGAGTTAAAGTTGGCGATCGCCACCCCCTCCAGGGCATTGACAATCGACTCAATCACCGCCGCATCGCCCTTGACCGCCAGCATCGTCCCGGCATCAAAATCCCGACCCGCCGGAGCCGCCATCGCCTGACCCCGTGCCTTGACCAAGAAGGCATAATCTTGATCCGTCAGCACACCGGCGGCCCACAGGGCCGTGAGTTCGCCAAAACTATGACCTGCCGTAAAGTTGGGCGCAAATCCCGCTTTCTGGAAAATCCGATAAAGCCCCGTGCTAAACGCACCAATGGCAGGCTGGGCATATTCGGTTCGCTGAAGCTTGCGCTTTTGCGCTTCTGCCGACGCGTCGTCAAAAACAGAGCGAGGATAGACCACCTCAGAAATGGCGTCCAACCCATCAGCCCGTAGCAACTGATCAAACGGCTCATAGGCTTGCCGAGCTTCTGGGAAGTTCACCGCAAGGCTTTGTCCCATGTCGAGGTACTGCGCCCCTTGGCCCGCAAACAAGGCTACGACTTTGCCCTGGAGCGCTAAACCGGACTGACGGTAATAAATGCCCTGGGGATGTTCCCAAGCCTCCCGCTTTTGTTGATTCAGCAGATTGATGGCGACCTTGAGCTTGGCACAGGCATCTGCGCGGGAGCTAGCCACAAAACCCAATCGGGCTTCCGTCATGGGAATCACTTGGGTTTTGCAGGATTCTGCCAGGTCGGCATAGGCGCGATCGCCCCCCGCTTCAGCCTGCAAGGCCGAGAGCACCGCCTGACACCGCTGCGTCAATGCCGCCGTATCAGCCGCCGCAAAGAGCAGCGATTGCGGCACCGAATGAATCCGATACGGAGCGGAATGTTCCGATTGATACTCTTCTAGGACGATGTGGAAATTAGTTCCACCAAATCCGAACGAACTGACCCCAGAACGACGTGGAATTTGCGCTTCTCGACGCATCCAGGGCCGCAATTTGGTGTTGAGGTAAAACGGAGAATCTTCAATGCCTAGCTTGGGGCTGGGCTGATTGATATTGATCGTGGGGGGAATCACCTTGTGATGCAGTGCCAACGCAGCCTTAATCAAGCTGGCTGCCCCCGCAGCGGTTTTGGTGTGACCAATTTGAGCCTTGACGCTCCCTAGGGCGATCGACTGCTTTTCGGCCTGGGTTTCTGCGAAGACCACTTTCATGCCTTCAAACTCTGCCGGATCCCCAGCCATTGTGCCTGTACCGTGGGCTTCCACCAATCCCACCGTTGCGGGATCAATGTTGGCATCGGCATAGGCGCGACGCAGGGCCTTGACTTGGCCTTCTGGACGGGGGGCATAGATACTCTTGAAGCGGCCATCGCTGGAGGTCCCGAGACCCCGAATGACGGCGTAGATGCGATCGCCATCGCGCTCCGCATCCTCCAACCGCTTGAGCACCACCATGCCGACCCCTTCGCCCAGCATGATGCCATCGGATTCCGCATCAAAGGGACGAGATTCTTGTTTACGAGACAGGGCAGGCGTTTTGCTAAAGCAGAGATAGGTAAAGGCAGAGTTGTCCGGGTCTACCCCCCCCGTCAGCATCATGTCAGCACGATGCTCGACCAACTCACTAATGGCCATCTTCAGCGCCGCCAAAGAACTCGCACAGGCTGCATCCAACGTGCAGTTCAACCCCCCAAAGTCAAAACGATTGGCAATTCTCCCGGAAATCACATTCGAGAGCATGCCAGGGAAGGAATTCTCTTGCCAACTGGGATAGGCCAGCTTGAGTTTCTCGATCAGCTTTTGCGTATCTTCATCGGACAGGCCGCTGCTCTTCAGCACCCGCTCCCAAATGGGATACTGCAAACGCCCCCACAACGGCCCACTCAACTGCCGCCCCACGGCCCCGAGCACGACCCCTGTCTTCTCATAATCCACATCAAGCTGAGCAGGGCCATAGCCCGAATCTTCCATCGCTTGACGGGCCACCGCTAGGGCCAAAAGTTGGGAGATATCGGTTGCCTCCAGAACATTGGGCGGCAAGCCAAACTCCATGGGGTTGAAATCAATCTCTGGGATAAAACCACCCCGTTTGCAATAGGTTTTATCAACGGCCCGAGGGTTGGGATCGTAGTAGTCCGAGCTATTCCAGCGGGACGCCGGTACCTCGGTAATACAATCCACCTCATTGAGAATATTTTCCCAATAGACTTGAGTATTTTCCGACTGTGGGAAAAGAGAAGCCATGCCAATAATTGCAATGGGCGTCTGACTCAAGCTAGGTTTACCCGCACTTAGACCAACCATAGATTTCGTTGACTGATTCAACATTGTCTTCTTTTCCCTAATCATTTCTGAAACAGTCTGCTCAAAAGCATCTAAATCTTCTCGAAACTCATCTAAAGAGTTACGTATTTTGGAAGCAAACATAGCCTAGACATGTGCCCATACATAAACAGGTCAAAAACTGAGGACGATATTGCTCAAACCCAAAACTCAGGCTGAGTGACGACATGAGCAAATAAGCGATAATAATGCCCTAGCCTGCACCTATCCTGAATTGAAACCCACTCAGCCACACTCTTTCCAAAATTTCTCGTACGGGGTTGCTGAAATTATTCAGCTTATTAACCCAAAGGAAAACAGGAAAAGCATAACGCGACAAACCCAACAACGAAGCGACACACAGCGATCGCAATTGTCCTTAGAGCCCTTATCCTTAAGAGACCTTAGAAGATGACAACAATGCCAGACTTGCCTAGAGTCATAACTGCAGCCATTTACACCACTCGTCCTATCAACAGGCAATAACGATATAAATTATTCTTTAAGCATGATTGGGACTACCCTCTTACAATCTGCAATAGCTCTCCAGAAAGCTATGTAGCTAAAGCTACGAAAGACCAATAACGAAGGGCTTTTAAAGATAGAAAGAGCCAATGACATTCCTCCTAGTTCAGACTTCTACTCGACTCCGCACCTCTGTTGTGTGATACGAACTTGCTTGGGCCTTCTTTTCTTTTTCTCAGATGAGTGAATCTGAGTGAATCGAAAAGGAGAGTAGCAAAATCAACATGTACAACGTATCCGCCCAAGGCAGTAAAGATCAAGGCACTTCAAGCAACTTTCACAGGAAAGCATCGTTTCTCCACGGAGACTTTTCTGTATATCTCCCCCAAGACCTACGTAAACCTACAATAGCGACAACATCGCTGCGGATGAGTATGTCACCGAGAGATAGTCCTTAAAATGCAGACCCACTCAGGGATTAGGGGTAGACCTAGAATTACTCAATCGACAACTTTCAGCCAGATCAGCCGATGATGAAACCACTGACAGACAAAGAATTAGGTGGTCTTCAGACGAAAAACAGAAGCCAAGGATATGAACTTTCTGTAAAGCCTACTGCAATCCGAGCAAAGGCTGCATCGGATGCTCGATTATCAGGATGTCATTACATTTCCGGATAAACCCAGGCAATGTTAAACGACAAATATCACCGAAATCGGCTCGTTACTTTTGCTCAACGGGAATAGCGAGTCCAACAGGCACAAGCTTTAGAATAGCTTTTAAAGCTTTGATGAGGTTTGAAGCTTTCGTGACGAAGATACCATGGGTCTATTCGGTCATTTATGCCTTAGGAATAACAGTTCAGAAATTCAAATCAATCGAATGAATTTGATTAAAAAAATCTATGAACCTTAGAATCACTCTCTAGCAGGATGACAAGATTGGGTTGAGTGTTCTCTCTTCCTTTATTCAAAGAAAATTGAGACGCTTGTAATCTGAGGACGACATCGCTAGACTATCAAAGCTAGCGGAATTCTTCGTCAGGGTTTTCGTTGGGAATCATAAGGAAACCTCGGGGAGCAGTATATGACCGCTGTTCATCTCTATTGTGTAGATGAATTCCTTAGTTTCTAGTACTTGGCTATCGTTGATTATGCGCAATCTTAATTGTCTTGTACTTAGCATCTAGCATTTACTCGCATTTAATTTTCACCAGCAGCTCCTCACTGGCAGTTACTTCTCTACGATCGCGATCCTATTAGTCAGGAGACCTTACTTGGTATGTATATCGAAATTACAGACAGTAACCTTGAAGCCGATCTGGGCGAAATTGATTTGGGAATTAGCGCTGATCTGTTGGAACTGGATGTCCCTCAAGCAGATTTGGGGCTGACAATTGCAACGGAGAATGGCGTTGATCTGACAGCGGACGTTGGCAATGTTGGTATTGTGGCAACGCTGTTGGAAGATCAGTCCGATATTTCGGTGGAATTTTCGCCGGATGGGCCACCTGTAATCGTTTTTGTGGATGACCAAGGTGGAGTCGCTAGTTATGAAGGCGACAATGTTGACTTCCAGTTGACGGTAGATGATCAAGCACTGGCGCTGGACCTGACGGGTGCATCGAGTCAAGCCCGTGCGAATGCAACAGCAGATGAAACTTGGGTTACCTTTGATGGGCCCAATGCACAAGCTGATGTGTTTGTCGATGCAGAGCAAGCTCAAGTGGGCGTTTCTGCGGGAGGTCTGACACTCGGTCTCGTAACGGATTCGAGCGTCGCAACGCTGGATGTCGACTATCTGACGGGTGGTGTTTCTGTCGGGGTGGATAGTTCTGGGGTTGATGCACTGATCAACTATGACGGTGGAGATGTTTCAGTTTCTACGGGTGATGGTGTGGTTGATGCGATCGCCAACTTCGGTAGCGGGGTTGTTGATCTGGAAATCGTTCCAGATTCGCTTGATTTGAATGTGAGCTTGGGTGCAGGCAATGTTGAGCTAGATATCAAACCGAAGAGTGATTCTCCGTTTGAAATTGGCATTGATTTCGGAGGCTTTCAATTTGGTTTAAGATTTAGCCGTTAGATTGACTGTTTTCGATCAACTTTTGATCAAAACCAGCGCCAGGGAGAGACATCTACCTGGCGCTTGATTTTTTTGTACATGAATTTTAGGCTTTACGACGGATTAGACGAGTGGCGATCGCTCCCACTGCCAGCAGTGCAGAGGTCGTTGTAGGTTCAGGAACAGAGGTAGAAGGGTCAGAGCCATCATCCACCAAATTTGCAAAAGTTACTTCGGCTTTAGAACTTACAGGGCCAGTTTGATCAAAGATTGCCTCGCCCGTTTCACCGCTTTCCAATTCAACCAAAAACTTGACGCCAGCGAGGCCAAAATCTGCACCCGTATCGTTAAATCCACTTGCGTCATGTCCCAGGAGAGAGGCGAGCAACACATCCAGGGAAGGAGTCAGAGGAACTTCATCATCACCCACGGAATTCGTATCAACACCAAAGGTAAAGGAATCACCCCACCCAAATGAACCGGTTGCAAAACTAACTGTTAATGCTGTGGTTGTGCCATCGTGATTAACCGGACTAAAGGTGATGTCACTTGGGCTAAATCCATTTGTTTGACCGCTTTCAGGACTAGCATCGTAACCAACAAAGTCAAGGTTATCAAACCAAGCATCAGAAGTTCCTAACTTCGTTTCTGTTAAGTCGATCGTAATGGATTTGATGAATTGATCTACAGGTCCTTCGTCAAAAGAAATTCGAAAGAAATCGTCGTTGCCTAGGGCAGCTTGGTTTTGAGCGTTTAGGTTGGGAATGTCGGCTGAAATTGCATTCAGTCCAGAATCATAACCAAAAGTTGTAGCAGAAACTTTCAGGCTTGCAGCTTGGCTGGCTGTCCCCATGGCGAGGGTTAAAAGTGCAGCACCGGCAGCGGAAAGGGACACCTTCTTAGCAAAGGAAGAAATCATCATGACCTCACTTCTCCTACGGTTGTTTGAGTCGGTTAATGGGGATGAAATGGGGGCCAACAAAGACAAAGCCAAAAAGAGGGGGAGGACTAGCGATCGCGGCACAGGCTGGGGACTGCGTTGAAGATGCTAGGGAGATTTAGCCTTGCCGCTAAATCTAAACTCTAAAATCTAAAGCCAAAACACGTATCGAATCAAACCAAGCAGTCAGTACTTTTACTTTCAAGAGCTAGGAGTTACCGTGGAACTTGCGACGACTCCGTGTTTCTTGTGTTTATGATGTCATTGATCGAACCTGATCGTCCAGGATTGCACGTAGAGATTCGTCAGAGCTTCATACTCGGCTGCGTTTCTACAACGCCTGATAAAGTAGGCTGCGCCTTGATGGTTTCTTTATGAAATTAATGCTTTATTCCTGGGGGTTTTGATGAAGGATTGAAGAGGTTGAAAAGCTTTTTGGAGAGCATTTTATTTTCTTTTTTGAAGAGAATGCGATCGCTCCTTCCAGACCTCAACCCAAAGACCAAAACACCTAGGATTTATCGTTTTTAACTCACCACAAAATACTAAAGATACACTGATCGCCTCCGTATATCCCCAGCCCGCACCTAAGTCGATGGACCATTCGCTAAGTTGCGGAAGCGAGTGAACTGGGGCTCAAACAGGAGTTTGACCGTGCCCACGGGACCGTTACGGTGTTTGGCAATGATCACCTCTGCAATGCCGCGATCGGGGGTATCAGGGTTATAGTATTCGTCTCGGTAGAGCATGATAATGAGGTCCGCGTCTTGTTCGATCGAGCCCGATTCTCTCAAATCTGACATCATCGGACGCTTGTTGGTCCGAGCCTCGACGCCCCGGCTGAGCTGGGAGAGCGTCATCACGGGCACTTGCAGCTCGCGGGCCATGCCTTTGAGCGATCGCGTAATCTTAGACAGCTCCTGCACTCGGTTCTCAGAGTTACCCTCCATGAGCTGGAGATAGTCAATCAAAATGAGGCCCAGCTTGCCCCCATGTTCGGCCTGAAGTCGCCGCGCCTTAGACCGCATCTCGGTCACCGAAACATTGGGAGTATCGTCGATGTAGACCGGGAACTGGGAGAGTTGGCTAATGGCATGGCCGAGAACTTCCCATTCCTCCTGGCGCACGCGCCCCGCCCGCAGCCGACCGCTTTCGATGCTGACTTCGCTGGAGAGCATGCGGTAAACGAGTTGCTCTTTGGACATTTCCAGGCTAAAGACGCAGACGGGCAACCGGTGGAGCGCGGCAATATTACGGGCTAGGTTCAAAACGAAGCTCGTCTTTCCCATCGCCGGACGCCCCGCCACGATGATCAGATCCGATCGCTGAAACCCCTGGGTCATAGCATCCAGATCGTAGAAGTTGCAGGGAATCCCCGCCACTGCTGTGCCCATGGAGCGGCTTTCAATTTCGTTAAATGTCGTCGTCAGGACTTCTGCCGTTGAAGCAAGGCTTGACTGGGGTCGTTCCTGGGTGAGACCAAAAATGCGCTGCTCGGATTTATCGAGGAGCGCCTCTAGGGGCATGGTGTTGTCGTAGCCCAGCCGAACGATTTCGTTGCCGGCCTGAATCAGCTCCCGACGCAGATATTTGTCCGTGACCAACTGGGCGTACTGGTCAATGTTGGCCGAACTGACGATCCGCTCCACCAGTTGCGCAATTCGCCCCTGTCCGCCAATTTTTTCTAATTTATTATTATCCTGAAGCCAAGCCGTAATCGTCGTCAGGTCCGTGGGTTTTCCCTGACCATGCAGGAGCAGCGCCGTGCGATAAATTTCCTGGTGGGCGTTGATATAAAACGCTTCAGGCCGCAAAATATCCGCCACCCGAGAGATCGCCTCCGGGTCGAGCAAAATCCCCCCGAGAATCGCTTCTTCGGCATCGACATTTTGGGGCGGGACGCGATCGCTCAAGGGTTCAAAATTCCCCTCCTCCGCCATGCCCCCCTTCCCCTGTCTCCAGGAGTTACGCTTCGCCTTACTCGTATCCCCTGCGTTCTCCATGCTGCCGCGATCGCCTCAATTCGTTAGCGCTCAAAGGCGCTCCATGAGCGCCATGACTATTATCGTACATTTGAACTAAGTCACCGCGCTGGACCCTTCAAATCATGACCCCTGCCCGAAGACAGGGGTCACAGTCCTTAAGGATTATTGATGTCCGTCACGCCAAACCCTAGAGCGCCGCGACACGAATATTCACATCCGCAATCACTTCAGGGTGCAGCCGCACTTGGACGGTATAGTCACCCAATTGGCTAATTTCGGGGACTTCGATATCCCGACGATCGACTTCGATACTGGCCAGATCCTTAATCACGTCGGCGACATCAGCGTTGGTGACCGTTCCAAAGATCGCCTGTTCTTCACCGGCTTGCTTTTTGATCGTGAACCGACCAATCGTTGAGAGGGCGGTCTTTTGCTTTTCTGCATCGGCTTTCATCGCGGCCAGACGCTCTAGCTCTTTGGCGCGGCGAAATTCGACTTGTTTTAGAATTCCCGGCGTGGCGATGTTGGCCATGCCTCCCGGCAGTAAGTAATTACGAGCGTAGCCCGGTGCTACCTCAACCAAGTCGCCGTTGCGACCCAGCTTCCGAATATCCTGTGTCAAAACGACCTGGACGCGCTTTCCCATTGCTCTGAATGTTCCTCAGCTGTATCTCCAAACGCTATATCTTAGCGAAGAATGGGGGGGTCTTGCAAACTATTTCTTAGACGACCCCTAGGCGACCCTTAGGCCAGCAACCCACCGGATTTACCGGTCAGCAATCCCTCCAGCTCGGCGAGGAGCGCTTGATTGCCCAGGGGTTTGGTGTAGTAGCCCGTGGCTCCGAGTTTGCGCGCTTGGCCGACGTGGCGATCGCCCTGGCGCGAAGTCAACAGGGCAACCGGCAAGGTCGCCAACGCAGCGGTTTGCCGAATCCGGCTGAGCAACTGGAAGCCATCCATCCGAGGCATTTCCACGTCCGAGACCACCGCATCACACCGGAGACCCGCCACCAGTCGATCCCAGGCTTCCTGGCCATCGCGGCATTGCACCACCTGATATCCCAAACGTTCGAGCGATCGCACCATCCAGCGCCGCACCGTCAGAGAATCATCCACCACCAAAATCTGACGCCCTGAGGCTTGGGGTTTCGCCGCTGCCGCTGGCCTGGATTCTGGCCTGGATCCTGGCATGGATTCTGGCATGTCCCCCAGCGGAGTCCCTGAGAGGCACGACAGGGTTAGCGCTTCCGGCTTAATCACCAGCACCACCTCGCCTGAGGGCAGCACCGTGCAGCCTGCTACGTAGGGTGGCGTTGGAATCCAGTCCTCTAGGGGTTTGAGTACCATTTCCTGCTCCGAGAGCAGTTGATCCACGGCGATCGCCAAGGGGTGTCCCGCCGCTTCAATCACCATGCCGATTTGGGCCGTTGGCTTCAATCCCAGGGGAGTGGGGGAGTGGGCGATCGCCCCAGCCGCATTGGACCAAAGTTGCAGCAAAGATCGCAGCGGAATCGTTTGCTCCCGCCAGGTGAGACTCTCCCCCTGGGCCTCCACCGCAGACAGGGGCACGAAATCCAAAATTTGAATCGACGGAACCGCCAACTGGAGCGGCGGAGCCGGATCGCGACGGCTCTGACAAACCAGCAGCGGCAGAATATTAATCGAGAGGGGCAGCGTCAGACTAAACCGGGTGCCCTGTCCCGGCTGGCTTTCGACCCCAACGGTGCCGCGCCATTGCTCCACTTGAGCCTTGACCACATCTAGCCCGACGCCTCGTCCCGAGAGTTCACTCACGCTTTCTGCGGTCGAGAAACCAGGATGAAATAACAGGTTCATCAAGGTCCGATCATCCGGTCGGTGCTCCCCCACCAGTCCCTGCTGATGGGCTTTGGCGTAGATTCGCTCTAGGTCAAGCCCCCGACCATCATCGCTGAGCGCTATCATCACCTGGGTGCCGGTTTGCCGCGCTGCGAGCCGAATCACTGCCTGGGATGGTTTGCCGCGCCGCTGTCGCTCCAGGGGAAGCTCGATGCCGTGGTCAAAGGCATTGCGCAGCAAGTGCAGCATGGGCTCATAGAGCTGGTCCAGGAGCGCCCGATCCACCAGGGTTTCGCCTCCCATGATCTCCAGTTCGACCGTTTTGCCAAACCGTTGATTCAGGTCCCACAGGGGCCGCCGAAACCGCTCGGCCAAGGTTGAGAAAGGCCGCATCCGCGTCGCCACCAACCCCGTTCGCAGGGACTGGATCTGGGTCTGCATCTGGTCCATCGCCTCCTGGGCACCCTGGGTAAAGAGGGAAATATCCGAGGTATTTTCTTCCAGGCGGGTGAGGAGTTCCTGGAAATCCTGAAGCACGGAGTGGAGGCCTGTGAACTGATCCATCTCCAAGGCATCGAAAGTTCCATCTAGATTTCCATCCAGATTTCCATCCAGATTCCCGCCAAGATTCTCGACCAACCCAAGATTCTCGACCAACCCATCGGCAGGGTTGCTGGGAGAAGCGGAGGTTTGTCCTGGTAACAGCCACTGGTCGTAGAGATTCTGGATTTTTTCCCGGACCCCATAGAACTGTCGTGCTCGACGGCGCATATCTTGATTGGACTGGTCCAGGCGGCGGTGCTCCAGTTTGAGCGTTTCGTAGCCGATTAACAATTCCCCCAGAGAATCATTGAGATGGTTCAACCGCGCCACCGGCACCCGCATGGTCAGATCTGGAGAGACATGGGCCGAAGGTGAATCTGGACGGCTGAGAGCCCTTTCCGCATGCGGTTTGCAGGCTGTGGATTTGGCGATCGCGACCGATGGTACAGCCAAGGCATCACGGGGGTCCGTTGCGACCTCTCCGCCAAAAAGCGGCGGCGACTGGCCTTGCAAAACCAAGCTTCTGGCGGTTTGTAGATAGTCTAAGAGCGCCTGGGTTTGGTCCAATGTCGGCGCAGCACTGGTCCGCAGGGTTTGCATCGCCGCCACGGCATGGCGCAACCAGCTCAGATTCAGCACCTCCGCCAGCATTTGGCAGGTTTCGCCCAGGGTTTCTAGGGTGGAGGCGATCGCCCCCGCTCCCCCAATTTCCAACTGATTCGCCGCATCTTCCAACAACTGCCGAAAGTCACTTTCCAAAACCAATTGAACCGGATCCACCCCGCCTGCTGTGACCCGAGCATCTGGCCCCAAACCCTCTGCCGGTTGTGCACAGTCTTGCAGCAATGCTTCTAGCCCCGCCGTCAGCGAAGAGACTGGATCCAGGTCGCCTGCCGCCGCCGCACTCAAGAGCCGCCGCACCTCGTCAATGCCCTCAACCAGCAGTTGCTGCGCTAACTCAGCCTCCAGAACCCGCTGATCGCGACAGGCCACCAAGACATCTTCCAGACGATGGGACAGTTGGCTGAGTCCTTGGAGCTGGGCCAATCCTGCCCCCCCCTTGAGCGTATGGGCCGCACGCAACAGATCCCGCCAGCCTCCAAACTGTTGAGGGGCAGTTCCTAAACTCAAAATTCCCGCTTCGAGTTCCGCGAGATACTCGGGTGCATCTTCGTGGATAAAGCAGTGACGAACTTCCTGCTCAATCTCGCTTAAATGGTCAAGGCTTAGCATATCGAACTCTATCCAGAATGGGAGGCGCGGAACCGGGCGATCGACACCCGTAACTGCTCGGCCACGGTCACCAAGCGTTTGAGCGTATCGGATACGGCGTTGGACTCCGAGGCGCTATTCTCCGCCACCGCAGCGACGCTTTGCATGGTCAAACTGACGCTCTGGGAGGTTTGGGTTTGGGAGGCGGTGCTCACCGAAATCGACTGGAGCAATTCGTCGATGGTTTGATTGGTTTTGACCAAGGAAGATAGGGTGGTTCGGGTATGGGACACGAGCTGAGATCCGGTCACCACCTGCTCGGTGCCTTTTTCCATCATCGTCAGCACCTCCGCCGTTTCTAGCTGAATCCCGGTCACCAGTTGTTCGATTTCCTTCGTGGCATTCGTGACCTGTTCCGCCAAACGACGCACCTCATCGGCGACAATGCGGAAGCCTTGACCATGTTCACCGGCCCGCACCGCTTCAATGGAAGCATTGAACGCCAAGAGATTGGTTTTGGCCGAAATCTCAGAAATCAACCCAACAATTTTGGAAATTTCCTGGGAGGATTCCGTTAGGCGTTTCACTTTCTTCGAGGTTTCCGCCACGCTGCCCCGGAGTTGATTGATGCTGGTAACGGTTTGGTCCATGGCAGTTCCCCCGGCGATCGCCGCCTGGGATGCTTCCCGCGCGATCGTCGCCGCCTCCGCTGCCGAACCCGCCACCGTTTGAATCGATTGCACCATTTCATCCACCGAATCTAGGGCCTGACGGATGGATTCCGCCTGCTCAAAGGCCGCTTCGGCGAGCTGATTCATCGAAGTATCGCTACGGGTGGCATTTAGACTCACCTGCTGGGCCATATCCTGAACCTGCAGCACCAGGGTTTGCAAACTCGTCAGCGTGGCGTTAAAGGCATCGGCCACCGACCCCATTTCGTCATCCGAAACCCGAGCCCGCACGCTCAAGTCCCCCTGTCTGGCCCCATCAATTTCGATCAGTAATTGCAGAACGCGCTTTTGCAACCGTTCCGCCTCCTGCCGCTGGCGCTCTGCTTCCTGACGATGCTGGTCCATCAAGCCTTCAGACTGCTGCGTGGACTGGAGCATACTGTCCGCCATATGGTTAAAGGATTGCGCCAGTTCGCCAATTTCATCTGTTGCAAAACCCTCTGCCCGGACCTGGAGGTTGCCCTCAGCGAGTTGCTGAGCCATCCGATTCAGCCGCAAAATGGGCTGGGCGATCGCCCGTGCCAACCCCAAGGCCAGCACCACCCCCATCCCCAAAATTACTAAGGACAAGGCCCCCTGCTGTAGCAAACTGCGCTGCAAGAGCTGGCTCACGGATTCCTCAGAGGTTCCCCAAAGCAAGACTGCGATCGGTTGCCCCGCAGCATTCTGAATGGCCCGCGCCGCAACGGTATAGGGCTGACCTTCGAGCCGGATACGCTGGGTCACGGGTGTCCCCCCTGCCGCCAAAGCCCGCGCCAAAAAGGCATCATCCTTGAGCTCAACGGCTTGGGTTTGGCGCGATCCCGCTTGGAAAAATGAGGTGCTTGGCTCAAACGTCCCGTCCAGACGCGGCAGATAAATGGCGCTATAGCCCTGGCCAAAGGTATTGACCGTCGCTTCCACAATCGTCGATTTGCCATTGACCAAATCCCCGGCCACCAAGGCCCCAATGATTTTTTGGGTGTCAGGATTGCGGACCGGCGTGACCACATAGCGCACCAATAAATCCTCCTGCTCTAGACCTTCCGGCAGGGGCGGCTCCTCCCGCTGGAGCTCCGAGGGGGCGATCGCCGTCGTGGCCTTAATCTGTTCTCCCCGCGACAAAACCGCCGTCACCAATTGATCCGGGTCAAACTTCTCCCCGCGACGATTGGCATTGGCGTTAGCCACAATTTTGCCCTGGGCATCCACCAAGGTGGCATATTCAATCTTGCGAGCCTGGGTCTCATTTTTCAAAATTGCCAACAGTTGCGCCGAAGCTTGGCCCGTCTCGGCAGCCTCAATCACCGCTGGGTTATCGGATTGCCCCCGAAACCCAAACCCCATTTGGTCAATCTTGAGGTTGTATTGAAGTTCCGCGACCTTGAGCTCTGACTTGGCCTGTTCAAGCAGTTGCGATCGCAACCCCGCAGTCAATAGCGTTGCCCCCACCCCCACCAAACCCATCACCGAAATTACCTCTGCCGCCACCAGCCCCAGCACCTGTTTGCGGCGAATTGGCAAATTAGCCAAGGGCTGTAGCCACCCCCTAAGCCCCGCTTTCGCTCCGGTCACCTCCGCCATCAACAGCAAGCTATCCAGGGGTTCGGGAGGAATGGGAACGGGCGATTCTGCCGCCTCCGGCAGGGCCTCTAAGCCCTCTAATGCCTTACGGGCCGTGGCTCCATACTGACCATCCGGATCCGCCACCCACAGCATCCGATAGACCGCGATCGCCGCATCCAAGTCCCCAGCCTGTTGCAGACTACTGGCCTGCACCATGGTTTCCAGCAGTTGGTCCTCCGTCATCATGGGCGTTTCCGCCAAGGGCTCAGCGGGAGCAGAAGAAAAATTGGGAGAAAAAGCAGACGTTTGAGAGGTCATGGTTCGGACGGTATCAATGGGATAGGACTTTGAGGGGCGATCGCAGCGGCCAGCCCGTAGACGTCAGCAAGCGCTGAGTATCGAGCAACAGCAAGGGCGGTTGACGTTGAACAACGCCGCGAAAGGCCGTGTGAATTTGAGGGGGAAATTGCTCGGGAACGGGTTGAATCAGGCGATCGCCCACCGTCACCAGCCCCTGAAGTCGGGCCACGACACAGGCCAAATGCCGGTCTTCCTGAGGATGAGCCAGCACCACCGCCGTCCAGCCCAGGGCAGAAACATCCTCCTTCAAGGGTGAGGACGCCTGCGGGTCTCGACGTAGCGATAGAAAATCACTGAGATTCACGGTCCAGAGCAATCGACCCCGCCAGTGGATCACCCCCAGCAACCGATGATTCACCCCCGGAATGGGACAAATTTGATCGGGTTGAATCCCCAATACCTCGGCAACCTCCTGAGCCGGTAGGCCCACGGGCAACTGTTGCCGTAGCAAAACTTCTAAATATTCAGTCGATTGCGTCTCCATGCCGTCAGTTCTAACCTCATTGGGCGGATGGGAAACAGGTTTTGACAGCATCTAGCAGTTCTTGGGGGGCAAAGGGTTTCACCAAATAGGCCGACCCGCCCTGACGCAGTCCCCAGAAGCGATCGAAATCTTGGTCCTTAGACGTACAGAAAATCACCGGAACTTTTTCCGTTTCCGGTTTTGCCCGCAATTGCCGACACAAATCAAACCCGCTAATACCGGGCATGACGACATCAATCACCAGCAGATCCGGAACTTGATGGGTTAACCATTCCAAGGCCGACTCACCGCTATCCACCGACTCCACCGATAAACCCATTTGCCCCAACAACGCGACAATTAGGCGTTGATCCGAGCGGGAATCATCCACCACTAAGGCTTTTTTGTCCTTCATGCTCTGATTTCCTCTAACTGAACGTACTTAGCCACTGTGTCCATCAAGGTTTTAGCTTCAAAGGGTTTGGTGATGTAATCCGTAGACCCCGCGACCTTGGCTCGAACCTTGTCAATAAAGCCATCTCGTCCGGTCAACATCACAATCGGCATATGCTTGAGCATGGCGGATTGCCGTAGCAACCGACAGAGCTCGTAACCATCCAAATTCGGCATACTAATATCCATTAAAATCAGCGCTGGTTTTTCCTTTGCCAAAGAAGACAGGGCCTGCAAGGGATTGGTTAAGCCCAAAACGCGGTAGCCTGCCGCTTCCAAAATCAGCTTGACATTGCGCTGAACGGTCACACTATCGTCAATACAAACAATCGTCGCCTTCGGTTGTCTAACTTCGGTTCGACCATAGGAAATTGCCGCCAAAATTTGAGATTCAACACCCTTTGCGAGCAGGGTTGCTACCTGCAAAACATCTGCATTTAAGCGAGAGGCCAACTGATAAATACAGGGCTGATCTTCCAAAATATTGGAGAAGGACAGATGGCTGTGTTGGCTCGTGAGCAAATCCAGTTTTGGGCTCAGCTCCTTATCAAAACGCCGCTGGTCTGCAATCCCAATCCGTTGCAACGGCGAGGTAATGTGAGGCCGAAGCTGCTGCCAGGTGCCAATTTGACCGGCGATGGGGGAGATCAAATCCCGGAGGGGCATGGTCATGAGAATGGGGTCTAGGCCGATGGTGCGATCAAACTGAATGACCGCCTGAGGCATGGACAGCACATGCACCAAAGCCTCCTGGCTAAAGAGGCGGACAAAGGTACGTAACTGGTTGAGCGTGATTTGTCCCGTTTTCCAAGCGCGATAGAGAAACAGATAGGCAGAGCCTTCAAACTCCACCGCCACTTGCCCCAGGAGGTTCGATCGCGTCCGTTGCAGGATGTAATCCAATCGCTCCCGCTCTCCCACCGTACTATTCACAAAGTGCAGTTGTCCTTTGCCCACATAGACCGTCCAAGCGGTGGATTCTTCGCTGACACTGCGAATCACCAGCCGACCTGAAATTTCCCGCTGCATGACGTTGTGCAGGGCTTTAGGGGGCGATGCAACAACGCCGGGGGTGTTGAGCATCGAATCTTGCGAAGCAGGGTGAGAAGCAGACATGAAGGAAGACTGCGATGGGATCTTGTGCTCAGTAGAGTTCAGCATGGCAGCTCAATCAGGAGACGAATCAATCGGTGAGAAATGCAGGTGAAGCATGCATTGGCTTAGCTCGTCAAGGACAGCGGTATCCATGCATTTTGTCCAACCGGACCGAATCCATGAAAAGTCCTGCTCCTGCGATCGACCGGTCTGAGGCTCAGCCTGAGACGGGGCGAGACACCATACAAATATTTGTATTTCCTACTTTCTAGGTTTCCCGCTGAGCTCAGGGATCTAAAGCCAGCGTTAGAATTGTCAGGGACTGGAAACTTGCGAATTTTGACATTATTGGGGCGATCGCCCCATCTTTTACCATGTCTGTCACCCTCCGTTTTTTGCCCAACAATCTCACGGTTCAAGCAGAACCTGGCGAAGAGTTGCTGGCGGTTGCGCAGCGAGCTGGGATTGCGATTCCTACAGGCTGCATGATGGGGTCTTGCCATGCCTGTGAGGTGGATTTGAATGGTGAACCGGTTTGTAGCTGTATTACAGCGGTGCCATCGGCGACAGAAGAAATTACGATTGATCTCTATAGCGATCCAACCTGGTAATCCGGGTCCATGCGCCTGACAATCCCTGGCAACCTCTCGTAACCGTTTGCAATATTTATGAACCCTACCCTGACCCAAATTGGCGAACAGATGTCGGCCCTGACAGGGGTGCGCGCCATTATGAAGGACATCATTGAGACGCTCCGCAGCGCTCAGGCTCAGGGGGGGCAAGGCCAGGATTTTATTAATTTGAGTGCCGGGAATCCGGTGATTTTGCCAGCGGTCGAGCAGCTCTGGCGAGACTGTACGGCGGAGCTGTTGGCCAGTGAAGAGTATGGGGAGGTGGTTTGTCGGTATGGGTCGAGTCAGGGGTATCAGCCGTTGATTGAGGCGATCGCCCAGGATTTCAACCAGCGTTATGGCTTAGGGTTGAGCGATCGCAATCTCCTGATCACCCCCGGCAGCCAGTCGCTCTATTTTCTAGCGGCCAATGCCTACGGCGGTCACACCCCCGAGGGACAGCTCAAAAATATTGTGCTTCCCCTCAGCCCAGACTACACCGGCTATGGCGGCATTAGCCTCGTGCCAGAAGCGCTGATCGCCTATCGGCCCCACATCGATATCCTCGCGCCCCATCGGTTTAAGTACCGCCCGGACTTTAGCCAGGTGCAGATTAATGAGCAAACCGGGATGGTCCTGTTTTCGCGCCCCTGTAATCCGACGGGGAATGTCTTGAGCCAGGATGAAGTGGAAAAGCTGGCCCAGCTCGCGGCCCCCTATGACGTGCCGGTGTTTGTGGATTCGGCCTATGCGCCGCCCTATCCGGGGTTGAACTTTACGGACATGGAGCCGGTGTTTGGTCCGAATATTGTCCATTGCATCAGTTTGTCTAAGGCCGGATTACCTGGTGAGCGGCTGGGGGTGGTAATTGGGCCGGAGCGGATTATTCAGAATCTGGAGGCGTTTCAGACGAATTTTTGTATTCATTCGTCGCGGTATGGGCAGGCGATCGCCGCCCGAGCCATTCGTTCAGGAGCCCTCGGCCACTTGGCGGAAACGGTGATTCGTCCCCATTATGGTCAAAAGTTTGAGGTGATTGAATCGAGCCTGGATGCGTTCATGCCCGAGGCGCTGCCTTGGTATTTGCACAAGGGTGAGGGGGCGATTTTTGCTTGGCTCTGGCTAGATGAGCTGCCCATGACGGATTGGGAGTTTTATCAGCAGCTCAAGCGGGTCGGGTTGATTGTGGTCCCAGGGTCTTCGTTCTTCCCTGGCTTGCGGGAGGATTGGGCTCACACACGGCAATGTTTGCGCATTAGCCTCACGGCTCCGGCGGAGGAACTGCGCGAAGGCATGCGGCGCTTGGCTCAGGTGGTAGCGGAGGTCTATGCTCACGCTTAGGCAGATAGCTCGGCTTTGGATTCTGGACCCAATCCCCAGACAAACTCCGCTAGCCATTCCTTAACCACGTAGGTGGCGCGGCAATCGTCTTCGTTGTAGACCAAAATGCGATCGAGCTGGGCGCGATCGCCCGTTTTCAACCATTCCACATACCAAAAAATCGCCTGCGCCCCATTGGCTTCCCCATCGCGCCAGTCAAACCCCACCCAGCGAGCAATGTGCTTGAGGGCATAGCTTTCCACGGGCATCGTCACCGTGTGGGTCACCCAATAGTGAATATCGACAAACCGAGAAACCAACCCCTCAATCACCAGAGGTTCCGTGCCATAGAGCCGACCCAGACGCCGCATGGTGTCCGCTTCGTAGCTGCAAAAGTGGTAAACCGGTGCATTGCCGTGGACCTGGCAAACGAACGCCAGAAATTCTTCCCAACACTGCTGCTCGTCCTCGGGTTTTTCGGCCACGAACGAGTGAAACGTTTCGGTGTCCCGCCGATGGTCGACGACCAAAACCCCGTGGAGAAAGGCAATGCCCAAGTCTGGTTCCGCTTCGATGTCAAAATAGAGCTCTACGGGCGATCGCAATACCGGGGGCATCGGCACCACCGGCGGTCGCACAGGGCGATTACTCCAAGTGGACTGGGCCTGTTCGATCATCTTATGGGCCACCGCCGGACCAAAACCGGGCAAATTTTCCAGCACCTTGGGTTTGGTTTGCCGCAGGATCTCCAGCGTCGTAATTCCGACATGCTGCAAATAGCCATAGCGTTTGGGCGTCACCCCCGGCAATAGCGACAGATGTTGCTGCTCCACGGCAATGTCGTGGCAAAAATGCTGCCAGGCACAGAGCCCACAACGATTGCGCGCAATAAACACTTCGGGCTCAATGGGACCACTCAGCATTTGTGTACAGCCCTCTAAGAGCTCCAGCATGGCGTCCAGTCGCTCCTGCCAGAGGACGTAGAACGGATCGCGATCGCGCAACAACAGCCAGCTCGCCTCCGGTGCCTGACCCTGAACCTCCGCCAATAGCCAAGCATGGAGCGTCGCCACCAATTGATACTCCAGCTTGGGGCGACGGCCCAGTTTAATTTGCGCCGGTTCATATTCCCAATTGCCCCAGCGGGAGCGTCCTGGTCGTTTCAAGAGCAAATCCGGCTGAGAGGAATAGATCACATGGGCATAGGCTTCATCCCCCGGTACCCACAGGATGCCTTTATAGATACAGTCAATCCCCTCGGCCATCAGGGCTTCGGTTGCCACAGCCCCCGCTGCGCGATCGCCTTCCGGATAGTCCGGCTGGATGGAGTCATAGGTGGCCAAAACCGTTTGGCGATTCGCAATGCCATCCGCGATGATCTTGTTGAGGTAGTCCCCCGGTGGATCGCGCTGTTCGCGATCGCCATATCTTTCTAAGTAGGCCCGCCGATGACAGCGCAGATAATGGAGGAACAGATCATCACTCAGCAGCATGGTAATCCTACGACCTCCGCCATCTGGAACTGTCAGCGGTCATGGTTCGCTTCCTCGTGACTCGATAAACAAGCTGTCGGTGAACGGAATTTTGGTGTAAATGCGCCATGGGAGCGCTGTCCAAACTCAGTAATCAACCCGCGTCAAACTAGCATCAAACCGATTGAGGCACCCCTGTGCGGGAAGTTGCCAGCATTTTCGCACACAAAACTTAAGGCCAGTTGTCTCTAGCTTAACGATCACTTAAGTTTTTTGCGGCGATTCGGAGATTTCTTTACCTTTTGCGGAGATGGGTGCAGGACTGGTCGCGGGTTGCGATCGCCTGTCAAAATGAAGAGTTGACCTGGAGCAAGCCCCCTATCTCACCGTGCGATTCGATATCATTACGCTTTTTCCAGAATTTTTTACGACCCCCCTGCAATGCAGTCTGTTGGGTCGTGCCTTGGCAAACGGCATCGCCGAAGTGCAGCTCACCAATCCTCGGGATTTCACTACGGATAAACACCACAAGGTGGACGATGAACCCTATGGCGGCGGTGTGGGCATGCTGCTCAAGCCGGAGCCAATTTTCGCCGCAGTGGAAAGTTTACCCGTTTTGCCTCAGCGGTCAGTGCTGCTGATGACGCCCCAGGGTGAACCCATGCATCAGCGCATGTTTGAAGACTTTGCCACCAACTACGACCAGCTCGTAGTGATCTGTGGCCACTATGAAGGCGTGGATGAGCGAGTCCTCAGTCTCGTAACACGGGAGGTTTCCCTGGGAGATTTTGTCCTTACCTGTGGCGAAATTCCGGCGCTGGCCCTAGTCAATGGCGTCGTGCGGCTACGACCTGGGACCGTGGGCAAAGCGGAGTCCCTCAAGTTGGAAAGCTTTGAAACCTCGCTCCTGGACTATCCGCAATACACCCGTCCAGCGGATTTTCGCGGCATGGCAGTGCCGGAGGTCTTGCGCTCTGGCAATCACCAGGCGATCGCCCAATGGCGACTCACCCAACAAATCGAAAAGACCCGACGGATGCGGCCCGATCTCTATGCCCAATACGAAAATCAGCACAACCATCAATCCAACTGGCCCTAGGGGTTGCCCAGTCCTCGCCCAGGGCCCATGCTCCAAAGCCCATCTTCCAGCGTCAATCCAGCGTTGAACGTTCCGGCGGCGCAATATCCTTGCCCACGACCGGTTTCTGAGTGGCGAGTTGAGGGGCGAGCTGAGGAGCGATCGCCCGAGACACCGCCTCCGGCTCCCGATCCGGCACAACTCGCACACTGGCAGAACTCTGGCCTCCCCAGGCTAACCCCCCCACTGCACTCACCAGCAATGTCGCATATCCCAAATACAAATGGGTCGGTGTAATCTGACTGGACCGAGCATCCTGTCGTTGCCAAGGGGCGACCGTATTCGGCAACGGCTGGGATTGGGGCAGTTGAGCAATCAGCCCCTGGGCTTCTTCTCCCAACACGGCTCCGATGCGGCGGAGGAACCCTCGCACAAAAATCAGCTCCGGCAGTTTGTCCCCTTGACCGGCTTCGATCGCTTGCAAATGGTACTGGGGCACCTGGGTCCGATTATGTAAAATCGCCAAGGATAGCCCTTGGGTCTGGCGAATTCGTTGCAGCTCAGGTCCAATGGAGGCCAACATCTCTTGCCAAGTAGGGGGAGACGCATCTTCCGGAGGTTCTGACTGGGCTTCTGAAGGAGCCCCCGCAGGGGTCGCAGCAACGTGAGCCATCATCTCCGTCTGGGTGACCGTGACAACTTGATCGCACAGGGTTTGCAGCAGGGTTTGCAGCAATGCCTGCCCCTGGGAGGACTGATCACCACACAGGGTTGCTAACTGCTGTAGCGTCTGCTGATAGCTCGTTTGCTGGGCTAGTTGGGTGGCGATCGCCTGATGAATTTCTGGCAATCCCTCTGGCAATCTCTCTGGCAATCCGTCGGGCGTCAATCCCGCTTTAGACAACATCGATAGCGTTTTCCTTTGGCCCACCGTCATCAAATTGGCAGTCATTCCTCACGTTCCCCACAGTAGATTCCGATTAGGGAATTCTTCCAATGGGATGGGCTGGAATCCGGATGGGCTACGATGCCAGAACAGACAAATCCTGGTGCCTTCCCCGGCTTATCTAAGCCGCATCGTCGATAACTTCCTGGAAGCGAATAACCTCTTCACGGGGATCGACATGGGTGACGCGCAGGGTGATGCGATCGCCCAACGCCACGTTGCGATCAAACCGAGTCGGCAGTTCCAAACCTAAATCTTCCAGCAAAACCAGCGCCAAATTTTCATGCTCCCGCAACCAGCGCAGCATCAGTGCAGGCCAGGGGCAGTCGCCCTTACGACGGAGATATTCCAAGGCCCAGTAATGCTTGGTTTGCCGCTCCACCAGGACCGCTTCATAGGTAATCAGCCCCAAACTCACCAGCAGTTGTTGCAGAGCATCGCGCTCAAAGGGCAGGGGGTCGCCCCGCAAATGGGCCTTAATTTGAAAGTGGGCAATCAGATCGCTATAGCGACGAATGGGCGAAGTCACCTGGGTATAAAACTCTAGCCCCAAACTGGCATGGCGACCCGGTGTCAAATTCACCTCACTCCGGGGCATACAGCGACGCACCGCACAGTCTCGCACCGGCCCCGCCGGTAATGCCAAGAGCTCAGCCTCCGAGGGCAATTCGGGCTGGGACTGCTGCCGAAACGGCACGGGCAACCCATGGCTATGGCCATAGCGTCCGGCGATCTCCCCGGCCAAAATCATCATCTCAGCCACCAACTGCCGGGAGGGCGATTCTTCGAGCACATCGATCACAATCTCCCCGTCTTCTCCCACCTTGATCGAAGCTTCCGGCATACGAATCGTGACCGACCCCTGGGCTTCCCGCCACTGCAGCCGACGCTTGGCCCAGGCGTGCAGATAGGCCAGCTCAGCCTCTTCAGTCACCCCCAGCTCTAGCATTTCGTCCACATCGCTGTAGGTGAGCCGATAGGTAGGCCGAATCGAAGCGGGATAAATGTTAAATTCCTCTACCTCGCCCGTTTCCTTCAAGATCACGCTAAAGCTCAAGGCGCAACAGACCTGGCCTTGCACCAAACTCATTGGCCCCGTGGCCAGCTCCTTGGGAAACATGGGAATCGTCTGCTCGGGCAAATACACCGTCGTGCCCCGACGTCGAGCATCCAGATCTAACTCATCCCCCGGCTGCAGCCAACGGGTGGGATCAGCAATATGAATCCAAAGGCGCTGACGACCCTCCTCTAACAGCTCAACGCTCAACCCATCATCAATCTCTCGCGTACTCTCATCATCAATGGTGTAGACCTTGAGGTGGGTCAGGTCTAGGCGATGGGCAGCATCGGGATCCGGCGGCGGAGAGCTGAGACGGCTGTAGGTCACATCAAGCACCTTAGAAGAAAAGAGCGTAGGAATTTGCTTACGACGGAGCTGAAGATTTTCGTGGGGCTGCCAATGCCCTAAGTTCACGAGGAGCTCGAAGGTGGCACGGCTATCGGTGGGTTGGTCTAGGGCCTTAAGCAGCTCAAGAGCCGCAGATTTTTGCTTGGTCTCCTCTGGAAATAATACAAACTGCTCAAGGGCTTCGAGATATGGGCGATCGCCCTCTTCCCAAGCCACGGCTTCTCCCCTGAGCTTTTGCTGCATTCGCTCAATCAGACTGTGCCAGCGAGTCTGCTTTTCCTGTTCAACAGCAATCTGATGTTTTAATTCTGCCACCTGAGCCGACGAGCGGGGCTCAAATTGATCTTTGCGTTGCTTGAAGTACAGCTTATCTTCCGCAAGTAGTAAATAGGCGGCATAGCAGCAAACTGGACTTTGGTCAGAGAATAATAGCTCAGCCATCTCCGCCGGTCCGACAGGCTGTTTCTCCTCGACCAAAAATTCCCAGGCCACTTCCAGCGTCGAGGGGTCTAGATAGCTACCTAGCTCCGCTTGGAGAGATTTGAGATCCGCTAGGCTGTAGTCATTGCCAGGGAGAACATAAGTAATATCACGGGGATGAAGTGTATGGTTTTGACCGCGATCGTCCACCGCAATCCAGTGCTTCTTGCCTTCGGGGCGATCGAGGAGCCCTAGGCGGTGGTGACTGCGCGCCCCCCCGGAAGTATCGCTTCCCTGCCGAAATTCGACTAGCGTTCCCTTTTCCACAGATTCTTCGCTGCTGTAACGACAATGAGATGAACGGAAATGAGATGAACGGATCGGGGACCGACCAGCTTTCCCCTAGACCTATTTTGCCCTATTCAATTTTGACCCATCAAAACGGGGGTAGACTCGGCCCATCCGCACTGGATGACACCAAAATCTACCCCCGCATCAGGTGGTCCGGTGGACCTGGAGTAGAGGCTCAGCCCTCGCGGTTGATGAAGGGGAGGAGGGCGAGAATGCGGGCGCGCTTAATGGCAACGGTCAAATCCCGCTGTTGCTTTGCCGTCAGGCCGGTGATCCGGCGAGGTAAAATTTTTCCCCGTTCGGTGATGAATTTGCGCAACAGATCGACATCTTTATAGTCGATGGGATCGCTGGGTTTAATGGGAGAGAGGCGACGACGATAAAAAGCCATAACGTTTTCTATTCAATAGTTGGACTCAGACCGATTAGTCGAGGCAACACCTGGATTGTGTTGCTAGTCGGGTGGCGTTAAGCCTCAATCAAGCCGATCGCGCAAACGCGATCGCTAGGGGAACACTATTTGGTTTCCTTGTGGATCGTGTGCTTGTTGCAATGGGTGCAGAATTTCTTCAGCTCCATGCGCCCCGTGGTATTCCGACGGTTTTTCATGGTGGTGTACCGGGACACCCCTGCGGACCGCTTGTCGGTGTTGGTGCGACACTCGGTGCATTCCAGCGTAATGATGATTCGGACGCCCTTCCCTTTGGCCATAACCTTCTCAAACCGATTTTCGGTTGGACTACGCGAACAATTGACACAATCGTTAATTATTTCATAGGCTCAGCGGATGGGCAAGGAAATGGAGCAGGCAATGGGGTCTATCTTGTCGGTTGCGGCAGCGGATGAAATTTTGGCGACCTTGGGGGGGCCGTTAGACGCCCAGGTGGAGAGTGAATGGGTGGATCTGTTGGATTTGGTGGGGCAGGGCGATCGCATCCTCTCCCAACCGATCACGAGCCCCTTGGATTTTCCCCACTGGGATAATTCCGCCATGGATGGCTATGGGGTGCGCTATGACGATGTGGTGGGCTGTAGCGTTGAGCATCCAGCGGTTCTAAAGATTGTCGAAGAAATTGCGGCGGGGCAAGTCCCGAAACAGGCGATCGCCCCCGGTCAAGCCGCCCGCATTTTCACCGGAGCCATGCTGCCAGAAGGGGCTGACACGATCGTCATTCAGGAAAATACCCGACGAGAGGGTGAACGAGTGGTGATTTTGGAGCCTCCCGGTGCGATCAGAGAGTTTGTCCGGGAGCAAGGGGCGTTTCATCGAGCTGGGGATTTATTGTTGCCTGCGGGGGTCTGTATCGGGCCTGCGGATCTTGCGGTCCTGGCGGCGGCCCAATGTGCCCAAGTTCAGGTCTATCGACGGCTTCAGGTGGGCATTCTCTCAACCGGGGATGAGCTGGTGGCTCCGGATCAACCCTTGGGGCCGGGGCAAATTGTCGATTCCAATCGCTATGCCCTAGGGGCCTTGGTCCATCAAAGCGGCGCTCTGCCTCGGATGCTGGAGACCTTACCCGATCGCCCGGAATTGCTCAAAACCGCGATCCAAGGGGCCTTGGCCCAGGTGGATCTGGACGTCGTTTTATCCTCCGGCGGGGTTTCCGTTGGGGACCATGACCATGTGGATCAAGTGTTGGAAGCTTTGGGCGCAACGTTGCAAATTCGGGCGATCGCGGTCAAACCGGGCAAACCCCTCACCGTGGCGACGATTCCTCGGGATTCGGGGCGATCGCTTCTCTATTTCGGTCTACCGGGCAATCCGGTTTCAGCGCTGGTGAGTTTTTGGCGGTTTGTGCAGCCGACGCTCCTGCGCCTATCGGGGCGGAGGGACTGGCAGCCGCGATTTGTCACCGCCATTGCAGACCAAACCCTCAAGGGCGGAGGGCAGCGGGAGACCTATCTTTGGGGCAATTTGACTTGGACGGAGGACAGGGGGCGGTTTGCGATCGCCGGAGGCAGTCACAGCTCTGGCAATTTGGTCAACCTCGCCCAAACCAACGCCCTGGCGAAACTTCCCATCGGTGTGAAAACCATTCCAGCGGGAAGTCCCGTTGAGGTTTTGTTACGCCAAAGATAACCGCCGTCGAATTGCTGGCCTACCAAAGCCCCCCCCGGCGACCATTGGGAAACACCGTATTCCAGTTGAGCTTTGCGAGGGCGAGCTGCTCGTCCGTGACCTTAGCGCCCGTCAGATTTGCGCCACAGAGATTTGCACCCCGCAAATTGGCATTGCTGAGATAGGCATGGGTCAAATCCGCACCCCGTAGATCCGCTTCCTGGAGATTGGCATGACTGAGATAGGCCTTGATTAACCTCGCCCCTCGCAGCCGAGCCTGATTCAGCCCCGCATGGCCAAAATCCGTATTGGATAAATCGGCACTTTGCAGATTGGCCCCGGTCAAATTCGCCTCGTGGAAATTACCCCCCGCTAACACCAGTCGCTGGAGATTGAGCGAGCGAAAATCAAACCCGGTAAAGTCGCGATCGCCCCGGTCATAGCGCTTTTGCAGCTCGATCGGGTGGAGACGCTGTTTCACACGGGGATTATTCAAGCGATTGCCTGCGGTCATGCCGCCGTTGAGCGATCGCGGTCCGTTCCCCGCCGTACTGTTGCCAGAAGTCATCCCCAAATTACCGTTCGACCGAACCTGAGTTTGCTCAGGCCGTCCACCCGCCGTTCGCCGCTGCTGCCCTGTCGCCCGTTTACGAGCCCGAATCGCTTCGGCCATGCGCGAGGACGGCGAAGACACCTCCCCATTCAAATTTCCGGAGGTAGGCGACCCCTGGTTATGGATGGGTTGAGACATCATGCCCTGCACCAAACTGTCCATGTAGGGCTCCAAGCTCAGGGCCTGCAAAACCTCCCGCGATGACTGATAGCGATGCTTGACCGACACCTCTAGCATTTTGCGCAGGACTTCAGCGAAATGGCTGCTGACATTGACATAGTCCTGCCACATGATTTCTCCCGTGGCGGGATTGTAGTTCAGGTCCTTGGGAGACTTGCCCGTGAGTAGGTAGATACAGGTCACCCCAACTGCGTAAATATCGCTGCTGTAAACCGGTCGCATCGCCATCTGCTCCGGCGGCGCATACCCTGGGGTACCAATGGCATAGGACGTCAAGGCCGTTTGCTCCGAGAGGGATGTGGCAGCGGGATTGACTTTATCCTTGACTGCGCCAAAGTCAATCATCACCAGCTTGCGGTCCTGCTGGCGACGAATAATATTAGCCGGTTTGATATCTCGATGAATCACCTGCTGGCCATGGATATACTCCAGCATCGGCAGCAATTCGCTCAGGGTTTGGCGCACCCCCTCCTCTGTAAAAGGTCCGTTTTTTTTAATTTCTTGGTGCAGGGTAAGACCCTTGATAAATTCTTGGACCAGATAAAATTCTGTGCGGTCCTCGAAATAATCCATCAATGTCGGGATTTGCGGATGGCTACCGATCTTGCCAAGGGTGGCCGCCTCGCGCTGAAACAAATCCCGCGCCATTCTCAAAACATTGGGTGCCGTTGACGTTGGGCGCAACTGCTTAATGACACAGTAGGGCTGACCCGGCAGACTCCGATTGCGAGACAGAAAAGTCGCACCAAAGCCGCCTTGCCCTAGCGCTCGTACAATTTCATAGCGACCATTTAAGAGGAGTTCTGCACCACAACTCTCACAGATAGTTGCCCCGGTAGGATTCTCCGGGTGTTGACAATCGGGATTGACGCAGTGGGCCATGCAACCGTTCACTCGCCGCAAGGGTTTGCTTATTGGCTAGCATTCACGGAAACAGCAAAACCTGATCCGGAAGGGGGGGCGACGCAGTCGAGTTCTAAGTTCACACGAAAGCGGAATGCTACCAGGGTAAACCTATTCTTCCCTGAGAAGTGCAAAACTACACCGTAGCTTAGGCAACGTTTTGGGAGACAGGAAGGTATAGGGTTTGATTCCCAGTGTAATGGCTCGTTTCCGGTGTATCCAGCAGTTTCTCGGTAAAATATGACGGACCTGGGGGCGATCGCCTCCGAGTTCTCCTCCCAATCCTAGCCTGAGTGCCCCATGTACACTGGGTTCCTGGGATTTAACGACCCAATTCCATCGCCTGAGATTTACCCGTTCCGATCCCATGCATATTTCTCTCCATTGGCTGCAAGAGCTTGTTCAGTACGAATTATCCCCCGAGGAACTGGCCCATCAGCTCACCATGGCCGGGTTTGAGGTAGAAGATATCGAAGACCGTCGTGCCTGGGCCGATGGGGTTGTGGTCGGCCAGGTTTTGACCTGTGAGCCCCATCCCGATGCCGATCGCCTGCGGGTTTGCACGGTGGAGGTTGGAGCGGAGAAACCGCTGAATATCGTCTGTGGCGCAGCCAATGTACGGGCAGAAGCCTTTGTGCCTGTGGCAACGATTGGGACCTATTTGGCCAAAATTGATCTGAAGCTCAAGCCCAGCAAACTGCGGGGGGTACCCTCGGAGGGCATGATTTGTTCCCTGACGGAGCTCGGTCTGGAGAAGGACTCAGACGGAATTCATCTCTTCGAGCAGCCAGTGACGCCGGGGCAGGATGTGCGGCCCTTGCTGGGGTTGGAAGATGTGATTTTGGATTTGACCTCGACGGCGAACCGGGCCGATGCCCTGAGCATGGTGGGTGTGGCACGGGAGGTGCGGGCCTTGACCAGCGGCACGCTGACACTGCCGGAGATTGCTCTCCAGGATTACAAAACTGTACCCCAGCGGCTCCAGGTGGAGATTCGGGAAACTCAGGCTTGCCCGACCTACATCGGGACGGTGATTGAAGGGGTCAAAATTGGTCCGTCGCCGGATTGGCTCCAGCAGCGACTCCAGGCCGCAGGCACCCGCCCCATTAACAATGTCGTCGATATCACCAACTACGTCCTGCTGGAATGGGGCCAGCCGCTCCATGCCTTTGATGCGGATAAGCTCCAGCAGGTGACCGGAGAGAAGGCACTGAGCGTGGGGGTGCGGTTTGCCCAGGAGGGTGAAACCCTAACCACGCTGGATAGCCAGGAGCGCAAGCTTCAAGCCCAAACGCTACTGATTACCGCCAATGACAACCCTGTGGCGCTGGCCGGGGTGATGGGGGGCGAAGCGACAGAAGTGGGGGCGGAGACCACGAATCTAATGCTAGAGGCTGCTTGGTTTGAACCGGTGGCCATTCGGCGATCGGCTCGCACCCAAGGATTGCGCACGGAAGCCTCGTCTCGCTATGAACGGGGTGTGAACCAAGCTGAGCTGAAGTTAGCCTGTCAGCGGGCGATCGACCTGATTCTCGAATTAGCGGGCGGAACCGTTGTCGCTCAAGCAGCTCAGTCTGAAATCAGCGATGCCACCCCGTGGAGCAATCAGATTGAACTCAGACTCGATCGCCTCCAAACCGTTCTCGGCCCCGTTTCAATCAACGGACAGCCAACGCCCCTCCCTGCCAATCGCGTCGAAGAAATTCTGACCGCCCTCGGTTGCGAACTGAGCCCCTTGTCTAAAGCAGGCACCTGGACCGTCACTGTGCCCCCCTACCGCTACCGGGATTTGGAGCGGGAAATTGACCTGATCGAGGAAGTCGCACGACTCCATGGCTACGACAATTTCTGCGACACCTTGCCCCAAGCGGCTGGCATTGGCAAACTCTCCAGCGAACAGCGGCTCCTGCGCCAGCTCCGCGAGAGTTTCCGGGGCCTAGGGTTAACGGAAGTGCTGCACTATTCCCTCGGCAAGCCCGATCAGGATCACCAAATTAAACTCGCTAATCCGCTGTTGGCGGAGTATTCTGCCCTCCGCACGGAAATGTTTCAGGGGCTGCTAGAGGCGTTTGAATACAACCTGTCCCAGGGGAATGGACCGCTGTGGGCGTTTGAATTGGGACGGATTTTTTGGCAAGCGGGGGAGAGCTTGAAAGAGGGCGATCGCCTCGCCGGTATCCTCGGGGGCGACCCAGAACTCGGCACCTGGAACCGCAGCGGACGGCCTCAGCCCCTGACCTGGTACGAAGCCAAAGGCGTTCTCGAAACCGTTTTTGAACGCCTCGGCTTAGACGTTGCTTGGCGCACGGACTCCAGCCAAACACAACTCCATCCGGGCCGAACAGCGGCGCTCTGGCTGCGAGGTCGGGCCTACGGTACGTTTGGTCAGCTTCACCCGGTGATTGCGCGGGAGCGGGATTTACCTGGCGAAGTCTATTTGTTTGAGATGGATCTGGCGGCGTTGCTCCTGGCCCTGGCCGATGAAGAGGGTCGCAAAGTCCCTGTGTTCAAAGCCTATTCCACCTATCCCCTGGCCGATCGCGATTTAGCGTTCTTCGTCGATAGCACCGTTTCCGTGGCAGACCTAGCTCGGCTGATGGAAAAGACCGGCGGCAAGTTGTTAGAGAAAGTCGAGTTGTTCGATGAATATCGCGGCGAAAACGTCCCCGAAGGCCAGCGGAGTTTGGCGTTCCGGCTGAAGTATCGGGCGGGCGATCGCACCCTCACAGACCAGGACATCGACCCGATCCAGCAGAAGGTGCGTGACAAACTCGTTAAGCAGTACAAGGTGGAACTGCGCAGCTAGAGCTCAAACCCGCTAAAATTACCGTCCCACCCGCAATACCTCTGCCACTGTCAGTTTGAGACTGGGGAATAGGGGAGAGAGAATAGTCTCAATCCCCTGGAAGGTCGCAAACTCATAGGCTCCAGCGATCAGTCTGCCAACCTTCACCCAGGCGTAATCGGGGTCAATGATCCAATATTCTGGAATGCCTCGCTCTGCGTACTCTATGGGTTTCTCAAGATAATCGCGTTCATGGGATTTTCTGTCTGTCTTGCTATTGGAAACAACTTCTATGACTAGCCAGGGAGCCGGCAAGCCCTCTCGTAGCAGCTTGCCATCTTCTAAAATCGCCTTGCTGGATTCCGGAGAATGAACGATTAAATCAGGCTGTCGAGCCGTTGCCTTGGTGCTGTCTACGGCAATTTGATGGCCGATCGCTAAGTCGTTTTCCGTCAACCCCAAACGGACAAAGGCGATCACGAGAAACATGGCAATGCGACAGTTCGCCGGATTTTCAGCACCCATTTCGACTAATATCCCATCGACCAACTCATAGCGGTTATCAGAGCCGTCGTCATAGGTTAGATACTCCTCTAGGGTCATTCGTCTTTGAGCCGCGACTGCCATGGGTAACCCTCCTTTTCCTTCACCTCGGTATTTTTACTTTAGCGATTTTCTAGCTAAGACCGCTCCAAAACCGCTAGGGACTCCACATGGGCCGTTTGGGGGAAGAAATCAGCCGGTTGAACCGGCTTGAGCTGGTACAACCCCCCTTCGCAAAGGATCTGGAGATCCCGTGCTAGGGTGGCGGGATTGCAACTCATGTAGGCAATGCGCTGGGGTTTTTGCTCCCTTAGGGTATCGAGAACGCGGCGATCGCATCCCTTCCGAGGGGGATCCAACACCACCACATCCGGCACCACTTCCAACGTCGGTAAAACCAATTCCACCGGCCCCACCCGAAACTCCACATTACTAATGCCATTGAGCCGAGCATTGCGTTCCGCCTGCTGCACCGCCTGGGCCTGGGCCTCTAGGCCGATCACCTGGGCCACCTGCCGCGCCAGGGGCAACGACAGCGTTCCAACCCCGCAATAGGCATCAACGATCCGTTCGGACCCTTGCAGATTCAATGTCTCCACCAAAGCCGCGAGCAGCGCTTCCGCTTGCTCGGTATAGATTTGGAAAAAGGTTTCTGGGCCAATCTGAAACCGTAACCCTGCAAATTCCTCTTCCAGATAGGGCTGTCCGGCGACGCAATGGGTGCGGGGACCGAGGATAACGTTGGTTTGGGAGGCGTTTTCATTGAGGCAAACGCCCACCAGATCTGGATAGCGATCGAGCCACACCTGGGCCTGGGCTTCAATGCCCGTCAAATCCGCATGGGTCGAGACCAAAGTCAGCAGCATCTGCCCCGTTCGTCGTCCAATGCGCAGACTCAAATGGCGCAACTCGCCCGAATGCTTTTTCTCACTGTAAATACTCCAGCCCCGGTCCTGGATATCCGCCTTGATGTCTGCCAGCAACGGATTGAGGCGATCGTCCTGCACCGGACAGCGATTCAGATTAATCAACTGGTGGCTACCCTTGCGATAGTAGCCTGCCTTCACCTGACCCGTGCCCGACTCCCGCAGGGGATAGGTCGCCTTGTTGCGATAGCCCAACGACGCAGCGTTCGATAGCAACGGTAAAACATCCACGGCTTCAAACTTGCCAATCCGCTGCAGCGCATTCACCACCATCTGGCGCTTGGCCTCTCGCTGATACTCATAGTCCACATGCTGCCACTGACAGCCGCCGCAGCGATCGGCCACAATGCAATTGGGGCGCGTGCGGTAGGACGACGGCTGCAACAACGTCACCAATTGACCATAGCCATATTGAGGCTTGACCCGCACGAGGCGAACCAAGGCGCGATCGCCCGTTACCGTATCCGGCACAAACACCGCCCGCTGGGCATAGCGTCCGACACCATCGCCGCGATCGCTCAAATCCGTAATCGTGACTTCGACCAACTGACCTTGCTGCCAGCCGTCCGCTCGTCCCTCTGTCCGTCCTTCCGTCCGTTCACTCACGTTCATTGCTTGCCCCAGAACCCAGCGGACTTCAACCTGACCGTCACGCCGCTGGAATGCGCTTAAAGATTGACTTGATTCAGTGTCGCACGTTTCAGGAGAGGGCAAGCAGGGGCGAATTTCCTAGGGAATTTACAGGGGCTTCGCCCTCCAGCGAGGGCGATCGCGTCGTGAAGCTTAATAACTTCCGTAACAGATTGTTTCGCTCGTGCCGCCCAACTCGCTAAACTACAGGGAATAAGACCGCGATCCGCTGCGATCAAAATCATCTTCCTTAAAAAACTTGTCATAGATATGACTGTAGTAAGCCAAGTAATTCTGAAAGCTGATGACGAGCTGCGCTATCCCAGTAATGGCGAGCTGAGAAGCATTACCGACTTCTTCAAGACTGGCGAAATGCGGGTTCGCATTGCAGAAACGCTCACCGAGAGCGAGAAGAAAATTGTTGAGCAATCCAGCCGGAAACTCTGGCAAAAGCGCCCGGACTTTATCTCTCCGGGGGGCAATGCCTATGGCCAAAAGCAGCGGGCCCAATGCCTGCGGGACTATGGCTGGTATCTGCGCCTGGTCACCTATGGGATTTTGGCCGGGGACAAGGATCCGATCGAGTCCATTGGTTTGCTCGGTGCGCGGGAAATGTATAACTCCCTAGGGGTACCGATGCCCGGAATGGTGGAAGCCATGCGCTGCATGAAAGAAGTGTCTCTGTCGCTCCTGAGCAGAGAGGAAGCCGCGATCGCCGAGCCTTACTTCGACTTCCTGATTCAAGGGATGGACACTGCTATCTAGATCGCTCCTCGGAGGCGAGCCCATGTGTATTTGCGTAAACTGTCAGTATGTCGATCGCTGTACCACCTACCATGCGGTCGAAACCCAACATCAACAGCCTCACTTAACGGAATCTCCGGATTTTGAAGCAGTGGAGCCCACCATTAATGTCAATATTCGTCAAGACGGCGAAATTATTGAAATGGAGTGGGATGTGGTCGGGTGTGAAAGTTTTACGGCGGATACAGGGCGCTGGGCTAAGCTCAGACCGGGGGAATTGGTCCCGACGTAGCGATCGGAATTCCATCTGTGGGGACATGGCATTGCCATGTCCCTACACTTTTGTTGCTCCTAATTTTCATGTTTTGACCTGCCCGTGACTGTTTCTTGGCGCTATGGTTTGGCGCTCCACACCACGACCCCAGAGCTGGGGCTGGCGATCGCCCCGATCTCCCTCCCCCAACCTCAAGATCCAATTCCCGACTCAAGTCCTACCGCAAGTCCCGATCCGGCCCCGACGCCCCCCCGTTTCCAGGTCCTCGACTTAGGTCGCGATCTGGGGAATCAACTGCACCTGCGGCTGCAAGCGTTTCTCCAACCTCAAACCTGGCAGGACCTCGGCTATGTGGCGATCGCCGCCGGCCCCGGTGGCTTTACCGGTACGCGCATGGGCATCGTCGTCGCTCGGACCTTAGCCCAGCAGCTCGATCTGCCGTTGTTTGCAGTGTCTACCCTAGCCGCCTATGCCGTTGCCCAGTGGGCGGGGGAAACCGTGGCGCGATCGCAAGCCATCGCCCTCTCCATGCGCGCCCAGCGGGGAGAACTTTTTACTGCCCTTTATCAACAACCAGACCCCCACCAGCTGCCCCAGGCAATCTGGCCTGACCAGGTGATGACACCAGAGGCTTGGGCAGCGCAGCAGGCAACCTGGAGTATGCCTAGGACGGTGATGACCGTTGAAGGAGGGATTGCGGCTTCGGTGACCCAGGTGTTGGCGATCGCCCAATGTCGCTATTACATCGGAGAACGCCCCCACTGGAGCGAGGCCAGTCCTTTCTATGGTCAGCATCCTGTGGTCTTGGTCCCCACCCCCTAGGGGAGGCGGCTGCCCCCCACTGATTTTGGGTTATCCGTGCAAAAATAGAAACATTCGGGTCGGGTCACTGACGAAGCGCCTAGAGAAACGCATCTATCAGGTTTTATTCTGGGAATTCTCTAACTATACGAAACCCTAAAATTGCTTTCGCTCGTCGTTTCTCATCTAATCCTCCGAGAGACCCCTGGCTTTAGCCATGGGGAGGGATAGGAGCGCGACCGTGAGGGAGCAATTTGTGTTTCGCCCCAGAAGCTAAGACCTAAATCTACAAGATCTTTATGGAGCACAGCTTTCAACTATTCTAGAGTGGGTATGGAAAGCAAAAACCAAGCTTTCCCTTGCACCTTGAAAACTGAAGTTATGGGGTTCTGGTCAGGAATGCTTGGCCAGGTAAAAACTTCAAGCAACAAGTAGATGTCTTAGAGACACCGTACCGTGGGGCTCACGGAATCGGACCTCTGCAAAGGGGTGAAAGCCTGTGGACTTGAGTAAGACGGGAACATAGCAACGTTTGTTGTCGTGTACGCATCGTGAATGAAGCAGGAAATCTTTGGAGCAATCCGGAGAATCCCCCGGTTTCAACCGTGGGGAGTAGTCAACGGGCCATGACTGCCTGAGCAGTCACATCTACGCAACCCCCTATGCAGCTCAAGCTTCCCCCCTATCCCCATAAAATTCGTCGTACTCGCCGCACCAAACGCCGCCTGTCTTGGCGGCGGCTGGTGGTGGGTAGCTTGGCCGTTTCCGTCGTGTTTTTTGGGGCCCAGCGTCAATTCAAGCTGTGGACGCTTCCGGCCCAAGCCATTGTGGTTCTGGGTGGCGAGGTCAATCGCGAAAACTTTGCAGCCCGCATGGCCCAGCAGTATCCCGATTTACCGGTTTGGGTTTCCTCGGGCACCAATCCTGAATACGCCGAATGGGTTTTCCTAGAACAGGGAGGCATTGAACGCGATCGCCTCCATCTCGACTACCGGGCGGTCGATACTGTCACCAATTTCACAACCCTCGTGGGTGACCTGGAAGCCTCAGGCATCCACAAGATCTATCTCGTGACCTCCCGTTCCCACATGCGTCGCGCTCGCATCATTGGGGAAATTGTTCTCGGCAGCCGGGGCATTGTGATGGCTCCCGTGACCGTTCCCTCGGAGATGGCCCAAGAACCTCTAAAAAAATCTATCCGCGATGGCGTAAGAGCCTTTCTCTGGCTAGTGACCGGCTATACCGGAGCCGATCTACGAGATATTCTTCGCACTAACCATTTTTGAAGAATCCTTATAAAGAACCCGCCACAGAGCTTAAAGAACCTGCTACAGAACCCGCATTTGAAGCATCACCGTTTGCAGAAACCGTTGTTGCAATCGCACTTCGCAGAACCTGTTCCCGCTCAATCGCTTCAAATAAGGCGCGGAAATTACCTTCACCAAATCCCTGGGCCTTGCGATCGCCCTGCACCGAATAGCGCTCGATCAGTTCAAGAAAAAATGTTGGCTGGGAAAATAAAGGATGGGTAAAAATCTGCAATAGCGGGCTGCGGGGAGATTCCGGTTGCCAATCCACCAAAATTTGTTGTCTGGCGATCGCCTCCCAGTCCAGCCGCTGCGCTCCCCAATCGGCGCGCTGGCGAAGCTGCTGATAATAGGTGACCGGCGCATCCAAAAACGCAATGCCCTCCTGTCGGAGTTGGGCAATGGTTTGGGGCAAGTTTTCACAGCCCAGCGCTAGATGTTGAATCCCTGCGCCTCGATTCAAATCAATAAATTCCTGAATTTGCGAAGTCCTAGACGTGGGTTCATTAATGGGAAATTGAACCCGAGATTGGACTGGATCAGTCGGTAGCGGCCCCAGCAATACTCGGCTCCGCAATCCCGACCAGGGCGTTTCGATCTGAAACTGCTGCTGAGGCTCAAAGGCAAACAGCCGACTGTACCACTGCAACGCCTGGTCTAGCTCCCCCTTGGCAACATTGAGAACCACATGATCGACGTACCAGTCACGCTTAGATTGACTCGGTCCCGTCATGGACTCCACCGCTGAACGTTCCCCTTGAAACACCGTATGCTTCAGCGGCCCCCAGCCCGGTAGCTGCGCCCAAGCCTGGAGCCCAGGTCCATAGGGTAATAGGCCAGTGGTATCTGTGGTATCTGTAGTGAAAGGCAGCAGGGTCTGAATGCCTAACCCTTCGGCCCGACTCAGGAGCTGTTGCAAATCTGACACCACAAAGGCAACATCCACCACACCCGCCGGGTGCTGCTGAAGGTATCGAGCCACAGGACCGTCATGGCCTAAGGGCGAAGAAAAGACAAAACAGACCGAGCCCCGCACCACGCGCTCATGCCGAGTGGTTGCGTCCTGTCCGCTGTAACGGCTCTCAAATCCCCAAACCTGGCAAAATTGCGATCGCCAAGCCCGAGCATCTTCAACCCCAAAGTGGATATAGGCGATTTTCATGCCTGATATTTCAAACCCAAACCATACAACAGAGAGACCTTCGGTGGACCCTCCCTCACCATAGCGCGGGGGTTAGAGTTATCAGGAATTTAGGACAGGAAATCATCCAACAGAGAGAGTTAGACGGAATCCATAACGCTCAAAGGGTTAGATTCTTTAAATCACTACGAGGATCCGTTGTTCGTGCCTCTTTGAGCGCTTCGTAAGCAGCTCGTTCTGGAGCCCCTAGGGTTTTGGGCACTGCAATCAAGACCTTGACCAACTGGTCCCCCCGACCATTACGTGTGGGCCAACCCTTGCCCCGCAACCGCAACGATTGGCCGGAACGGATTCCCGCTGGAATATTGACCGTTACTTTGCCATCAGGCGTCGGCACTTCAATCTGGGTTCCCAGCGCGGCCTCATCGGGGGCAATGGGGATTTCACAAACCAGATTTTCCCCTTCTAGCTGAAAAAAGCGATGGCTTTGCAAATCAATCAGCAGATATAAATCGCCTCGCTGGCCATAGGCACTGGCCATGCCCTTGCCCCGCAACCGCACTTTGCTACCGCTTTTGACCCCCGCTGGGATATTGACGTCAATCGATTCACCATTCACCTTAATCGACTTGCGGACGCCCCGAAAGGCTTCTCCCAACGTCAACACCAGCTTAGCCTCTTGGTCTAAATTGGTCGCTGTGGCGCGCCCGCCTCCCCCAAAACCTCCATTAAAACCGCCATAACCCGCCGCCGATGGCCCCGTCGACGAACCATAGGATGAGTAGCTACCACCGCCACCACTGGGCGTGTTAAACCGTCCCAGCAGATCGTTAATAAAGTCTTCAAAATTATTGAAGCGGCCAAAGTCTACATCTCCGAAGCCAACTCCACCACCGCCAAAACCGGGGCCACCCGCCGCCGCCTGTTTCCAATATTGGCCAAATTGATCGTATTTCTTGCGTTTATCGGGGTCGGAGAGAACCTCGTAGGCTTCATTGATTTCCTTGAACTTAGTTTCGGCAGCCTGATCACCCGGATTCAAATCTGGATGATACTTTCGCGCAAGACGACGAAAGGCCTGCTTGATTTCATCCGCGTCCGCTGAACGCTGCACACCCAAAATAGAGTAATAGTCTTTGAAATCCGTCGCCGCCATTCGCCTTCAAACTCCTTGCTCTGCGAAGTTTTGCCTCAGCCTGGAATAAGAGGCAGGTAAAAACCTGCCCCCAGGCCCATATCTATTGTGACAATCCGCAGAGTTAGACGCGAGTGCGTTTAACCGTAAGCTCCAGGATTCGGTTTGCTCCAGCCAAAACTAACGTTCATCAGGCTAGAGCTCCGGCTAGATAATCGTGTCGTCCGGAATCGTGGCATTTTTCACAACCACCACAATGCCGCTGCGAATATAGAAACCGAGATCTTCCCGTTCTGCCTCTTCGATGCGATCGCGATTGATAATCTGCACATTCTTACCAATACGCGCATTTTTATCTACGATCGCCCCTCGAATCGTCGTGTTCGCCCCAATCCCCATAGGGATCACAAGATCGGTCGGGTCCGGATTACGTTCGGCATGGGGCTGATAATAATCACAGCCCATAATCAGTGAGTCTTGAATCACACTTCCCGATCCCACCCGAGAGCGGACGCCCAGAACTGAGTGATGAACGCGACATTCCTTGAGAATACAGCCCTCACCCACGATCGATTCGGTGACCTGACAATCGAGCAGCTTGGTCGGCGGCAGGAAACGGCTGCGGGTGTAGATCGGAGCCTCGTCGTTGTAGAAACTAAAGGGAGGTTCTGGTTGGATCGTCAGCGCCAAATTGGCCTCGTAGAATGCCTTGATGGTTCCAATATCTTCCCAATAGCCATCAAACAAATAGGCCTGAAGATTGTAGTGGTCTGCCGCTGCGGGAATGATCTCCTTACCAAAGTCCGTTTGGTCAGGGTACTTCGCCAGCAAGTCAATCAGAGCCTGTTTTTTAAAGACATAGATCCCCATCGAAGCGATGTAGGGCTTCTCCTGGGCAGAGGCTGCATCTAACCCTAAGACCGTTGTATCCACCTGCATGGTCTTGAGGGCTTCCCCTTTGGGCTTCTCGCTAAAATCAATCACTCGGCCTTCGTCGTCAATCTTCATTAGACCAAAATCAGAAGCACGGTCTTCGTCGATAGGCACGACAGACAGGGTAACATCAGCCCCGGTTTTGCGATGGTGTTCCACAAACTTGGAATAATCCATGCGGTAGAGATGATCGCCGGACAGAATGAGATATTCTTCCACATCCCATTCTTCAAACATCCACATGTATTGGCGAACCGCATCTGCGGTGCCCTGGAACCAACTCGGGTTTTGGGGAGTTTGCTGGGCAGCCAAAACTTCCACAAATCCATCACTAAATCCGCCCAGATTGTTATAACTCCGGGAAATGTGGCGATTGAGGGAGGCCGAGTTAAATTGCGTTAAAACGTAAATTTTGTAGATGTCAGAATTGATACAATTACTGACAGGAATATCAATGAGGCGATACTTACCCGCCAAGGACACAGCAGGCTTGGCCCTCACTTTGGTTAAGGGATACAGCCGCGTTCCAGCCCCGCCTCCCAAAATGATGCTTAAAACTTTTTGCACAATCAGACTCCCGAAGATCCGCGCGTTTAACGATGCTTTGCTGTATCTTATAAAATCGCTCGAGCACCCGAAGATTGCCTTTCTTTTCTCTCAATTCGTGATTAATAGTCAAGAAGGCAAAGCAGTTTAGGTTCACGAACATCCTCAGTGTCGGCCTGTCCTGTCTCCTTGGCAAGAGGGATCAATTACAAAATGCAAAAAATCTGCTTACAGATAGATCTCAAATCAGAACAAGGTTAGATCCTGAGGGACTCCCGGTTAAAATTTTTCCTCAATCCTTAGACTGAGGCGATCGCCCCTCCAAGGTTGTTTGGTGCTGCACCATGAGCCCCTGACGACAATAGTTCCAGGTACTCGGATCCTCTCCGGTCACCCACTGGCAATGGTGATCGCGAAATCGGGTCCAAGTTTGTTGCATTTGTCGTAGGAGCGGCTGTTCAACGGGGAGAAGGGTGATGGCGATCGCATCATAGCGTTGCTGAAGGGCTGCATCGACCTGTTCATAAACCACCTGGGTACAGCGAAACAGCAGATCTCGCTGGGGCGGTGCCCCGAGGATCGGCCCATCAACCCGCTCACAGTGCAGGGGCTGACCTTGGTAATACAAAACCCCTAAACGATGGACAGCCGCCAGCATCTCCGCAGTCTGGGGAGATGGGGTGATCGAATCGCCAGCCGTGGGGCGTACCCAACGCCGCAGCTGACCGGTGCGGGTTTCTGTGAGTGCTGTGAGACAGGTCGTCACAAAGGTTTCGTAGGTGGGTTGCTGGGCGCGATCGCGGTTGAGGTATTCACAGGCCGCTTGGCGATAGGCGTCCCAGCTAGACTGGGCCTGGTCCAGCAAGGCCACGGAGGTCGTTGGGGAAGCCGTAGCGGCTTGGGCTGGCTGCTTTTGAAGCTGCTTTTGAATTTGCTGAATCACCTGCTCCTGAAGGCGTTCCGAGGCTTCTAGGGTTTGTCTTGCACATTGATTGAGCTGGGCTTGACTAACGGGGTCTGCACAGATGAGGGGGGAGAGGGAGGAGAGGGGCGTTGGGGAATTGGGGGAACTGGATGCTCGGGGAAGGGGCGTTGGGGAAATAGGCGTTGAAGGAATCGGTGTTGAAGGAATCGGTGTTGAAGGAATCGGCGTTGGAGCGGTTGGCGAGCCTAAGCTGGGGACGGAGGCGGGTTGCTGAGGCGGGGCCGTAGGGCTCGCAAACTCATCGGGGGCCGGCGGCAGCAGCGGACGCGATGTAGGGGAGAGCGTCGGAGTCTCGGGGGTAGGCGCAAAAGAACCACAGGCGACCATCAAGCCCATCATCCCCCCCAGAAAGCCCAGTGGATATAACCAGTCAACCAGATGATTCCGGGGGTCGGACACGAACGTTCAAGGCTCCTAGACAGACGAGGGGGAAAAGGACGAGAGACAAATCTGGCGGAAATGATCACCCCGCTGCTCAAAGTTCTCGTACTGGTCAAAACTGGCACAGGCTGGGGAGAGCAAGACCGTTTTAGCCCCCTGGGCTGCGGCGAGGGCTGCCGCTTGGGGAACCGCTTGGTCGAGGGTGTCGCAGCATTCGATGGCGGTGTAGCCGCGCGATCGCAACCGTTCTGCAAATTGTGCCGCCGCCGCCCCAAACAACACTACCGCAACGGCCTTGGCTTCGATTTGGGCTAACCAGCCCTGATCTTCTCCAGCCTTCGACTCCCCTCCAGCCAGCAAGACCGCTGGGGCCTCCACCGATCGTAGGCCAACTTCGGCAGCGTCGTAGTTGGTTGCCTTACTATCGTTGATAAATTTAATACCTTTCCATTGGCAAATAGACTCCAAGCGATGGGGCACCCCAGGAAAAGCATCCATGGCAGCGGCGATCGCTTCCGGTTCAATTCCGGCTAAATGCGCCGCCGCCACGGCCATGAGCAGATTTTGCTGGTTATGGGCTCCCTGCATCTTGAGTCGATCCGCCGCGAGGAGCCGCTGTCCGGCGATCGTCACCCATCCCGCGTCAAGATAGACTCCCGGCGTCGTACCTGCGGGTAAACCGGCCTGACCCTGGGTGCTGGTCCAGCAGGCATCGGGCCAACGATCCTGATAATGCTGACGGATATAGGGATCATCCCCATTGAGAATGCGAAATTGGGCCTGGTCAATCAAATGGGCCTTAATGCTGGCGTAATTTTCTACGGTGTAGTGGCGGCTGAGATGGTCCGGGGTGAGCGTCGTCCAAATAGCAATTTGCGGCTTCACTGAGCGTCCGGCCTCAATTTGATAACTGCTCATTTCCGCGATTACCCAGTCCAAGGGCTGACCCTGGTGTCGCCAGTCCGCCACCCCATCGCAAGCCGCATAGCCAATATTGCCGCAGGCAGGAGCTTGTTTTCCCGCTGCCTTAAAAATGGCCTCGACCAACGCCGTCGTCGTCGTTTTGCCATTGGTCCCCGTAATCGCTAACCAAGGAATTTCCTGAGAAAATCGCCAGGCCAGCTCCAGTTCCCCAACCATATCCCACCCCAGGCTGCGGGCCTGCTCTAACCCCGACAGATCCCAAGGTACCCCTGGACTCACCACCACGAGATCGGGTTTGGGTCGCAATCGCCCAGTCTTAAACGCCCAGGCCGCAGGATCAAACGTTTCCCCCAGCGAGACCGTGATTCCAGCTTGGGCCAATTGCTGTTGTTGCTCTGGCGGTGCTGCGTTGGGGTTGCGATCGCTCAGCGTCACCTCAAACCCTTCCCCCTTAAGCAATCGCGCTGCTGCCAAACCCGACCGACCCAGCCCAATCACATATGCACTGCCCATGTTGTCTTCTGCCTTGATTCCGCATCCTCGAAGCCACAAATCATCCTACAAGGGTGCTGCTCTTTCGCGGTAATGGGCATCGCTTAACCAAGCGAAAGCGGTACAGTGGTGAGAAGCATTTTGATCCCTACCATTTCATTGATTCCTTCGACTATCGCTGTGTCATCTCATGTCTCTATTCTTGGGTTTCTGAGTTCAGGCGAACTGCTGGAGCGTCTGGGACCCTACCTGCAACAGCGCTATGTCCTGAATCTTTGCCGCCATCGCGATGAGTTCCTTCAGCTCATCCGCACCCAAACCATCACCGCCGACTGTCTACTGGTCGAAGAGAGCCCTGAGCTGGAAACGCTGCTCTCGGAGCTCCGGCAATGCGCCATCCTGCTCCCCATCGTCATCCTAACGCCGACTCGCTCCCTCAAGGATGAGGTTGGGGCTAATAATCCTCCCCATCGCTATCATCCAGCAGAGATCAGGCTGAGCCAAGATGATGGAATCGAGCAGCTAGGTCATTGGGTAGATGAGGCGATCGCCCAATTTCTAAAACTACCGGCCTCCGCGCCCATTCCAAAAGCCTCACAGTTTCCAGACCCAACCTTCGATCGTCCCCACCAAGGGTTCGCCCTTTTACAGGACCAACAAAAACGCTTAGCGGAAAAACTTCGAGAACGCTTGGGGTATCTAGGGGTGTACTACAAACGAGACTCCCGACTCTTTTTGCGCAACCTCTCCCCGGAGGAAGTGGGAGAAGTCCTCGGAAACCTAAAAACACAGTATCAAGAAATTGTCTTAAAGTACTTCTATGACAATCAGGATATCAATCTTGCCATTGATGCCTTTGTAAACTTAGCTTTTTTTGCAGATGTTTCTGTGACTCAAATTGTTGAGATTCATATGGAACTTATGGATGAGTATTCCAAACAGTTAAAATTGGAAGGCAGAAGCGAAGAAATCTTGGTTGATTATCGCCTAACGCTGCTGGATATCGTGGCTCACCTCTGCGAGATGTACCGGCGATCTATCCCACGAGAGTCCTAAACCATGAGTATCATATCTCTCAAAAAAACCTATGTTTTGAAACTGTATGTTGCAGGGAATACGCCAAATTCTGTGCGCGCGTTAAAAACATTAAAAAATATTTTAGAGCAGGAGTTTCAAGGGGTTTATGCGCTAAAGGTTATCGATGTTCTGAAGAATCCACAACTGGCAGAAGAAGACAAGATCCTGGCTACTCCAACGCTGGCCAAAATCTTGCCACCGCCGGTTCGTCGCATTATCGGCGATCTATCGGATCGAGAGCGGGTGCTGATCGGTTTAGACTTGCTCTACGAAGAACTTCAGGACGATAGCGAATATTCGACGACCTAGGGCGATCGCCCGCAGCCATCCAATCGCCATCCAGTATAGGGGGAGCCATCAGACTGTCGCAGAATCGCGGTAAGGTATTGTTCGTGCGAAATCCCGGCATATAATGGCCTCTGCGTTTAGTTTTTGCTTCGTCAGCTCGCCCCTAAACCTATGAGTCAATCCGATCAGGCCATGAACTCTCCGCTGCGAGGCGTTCAGAAGATCAGAACCATGATCGAAGGGTTCGATGACATTTGTCACGGTGGCTTGCCCTGCGGTCGGACCACACTCATGAGTGGAACCTCAGGCACCGGCAAAACCCTGTACTCGGTCCAGTTCCTCTACAACGGCATTCAGTTTTTTAATGAGCCTGGGGTTTTTGTCACCTTCGAGGAATCCCCTGCGGACATTATCAAAAACGCCGAAAGCTTTGGCTGGGATCTGCAACAACTGATAGATGATGGCAAGCTTTTTATTCTGGATGCTTCACCGGATCCCGATGGCCAGGACATTGTGGGCAACTTTGATCTTTCAGCATTGATTGAGCGCATTCAGTATGCCATTCGCAAATACAAGGCCAAGCGGGTGGTGATTGACTCGATTACGGCAGTATTTCAGCAGTATGACGCCGCGTCCGTCGTCCGTCGAGAAATTTTTCGGCTCGTGGCCCGCCTCAAGCAAATTGGTGTGACAACGGTGATGACCACGGAACGGGTGGAAGAATACGGGCCGATCGCTCGTTTTGGTGTCGAAGAATTTGTCTCAGATAACGTGGTGGTAGTGCGCAACGTCCTGGAAGGAGAACGACGGCGACGCACGATCGAAATTCTCAAGCTGCGCGGAACCACCCACATGAAAGGAGAATATCCTTTCACGATGACCAGCAATGGTATCAATATCTTTCCCCTGGGAGCGATGCGCTTAACCCAGCGATCTTCCAATGTGCGGGTATCCTCCGGGGTCACGAAGCTGGACGAAATGTGCGGCGGTGGCTTCTTTAAAGATTCGATTATTTTGGCCACTGGGGCCACGGGAACAGGCAAGACGCTGCTGGTTAGCAAATTTGTCGAAAATGCCTGCAAGAGCGAGGAGCGGGCGATCCTGTTTGCCTACGAAGAATCGCGAGCTCAGCTCCTGCGCAATGCCTATTCCTGGGGGATCGATTTTGAAGAATTCGAGCGGCAGGGTCTCCTCAAAATTATCTGCGCCTACCCGGAATCTGCCGGACTAGAGGACCATCTGCAAATTATTAAAACGGAAATCGAGCAATATAAACCGTCTCGCATCGCGATCGATTCCTTATCAGCCCTCGATCGAGGCGTCAGCAGTACTGCCTTTCGACAATTTGTGATTGGTGTTACGGGCTACGCCAAACAGGAGGAAATCACGGGTTTCTTCACCAACACAACGGATCAGTTTATGGGCTCTCAATCGATTACCGATTCCCATATCTCAACGATTACAGATTCGATCCTTTTGTTACAGTACGTTGAGATTCGGGGAGAGATGGCCCGTGCTATCAACGTCTTTAAAATGCGTGGATCTTGGCATGATAAGGGGATTCGAGAGTTTACCATTAGCGAGAACGGTCCTGATATTAAGGATTCTTTCCGTAACTTTGAAGGCATCATTAGCGGTGCCCCCAGCCGGATTTCGTTCAATGAAAAGAGCGAACTTTCCCGGATTGTGCGAGGGGTACAGGAAAAGAGTAGCGATCGCCCCGATCTCTGATCCCTCATAGGATTTTGATTGGATGCTCCCATGGGACCTTGAACGGGACCTTGAGGGGATAGAGTTCAGTAGGCGGCTTAAATTTATACTTAAAGATTTATAGAAAAGTGTTCTCGCCAATCATTTTTGTTGAATAATCTATGCAAAATATCGCATGACAAAATTTTTCTGAGAACGGTATAATCTCACCCTGCTTACAACCGGCATCCCTCAGAAGCCGGATTGCAACACGACCGCTGTCCTAATGTGTTAGAGACCTATGCTACTATTCGGGCTTGCTTGGGTTGCATCTTGGATGAGTAGCTGCTTTGCCCAAAGCAGTTGCAATCTTCAGTTTTACCTTCAAGGGAGTCTTTTGGCCCAACAGCAAGTGCAGAGTACCCTGGCTACTGTTGCCGCCCAGACCCACCCTCACCCCCCCCTTGCACCAACCCTCCGTTCACCCCAGGTTCAGACCGCCGCTACTTTGCCACCAGTGGCCTCCGCTTCACTCTTGCCGAACTGGCTGGCCTCCCAAGGCAGTATTTTAGAACTGGCCCAGCCCTTAGCCCGCTGGTTAACGGCTTGGCGTCCTTTTCAGGGCGATCGCCCCGATCCTTTACCGGATGTTCGAAATACCTGGGCAGTCGGAGACCTTAGCTGTCTGTCCGGCACCCATGGGCTACGTCCTCACCACACCACCCAGTATCCGGGGTTTTCAACCTGGCTGCGGTCTTGTTTGCTGGTAGACATAGCGGAAACGGACCCAGCCGCCTCGGAAAGTCTGGCTCGCCGCATGGAGGAAGCCCTGCGAGCAGCCCAGTGGCAAGGGGATTCGATTCAGCCGACCTTGGCGGAAAATTTGCCTGCGGCGAAGGTGGGCGATCGCCTCCTGTTTATCATCACCCCAGAAATGGCCACGGCTCTCCATATCAATGGCGAAATCCTAGCTACCCAATGGGTCAACCAACTGCGCATCGCCCTAGGGGCTGAACCCCTGACTCTGGTCGATAGTCAAATGCTGATGCATGGCCTGAAGCGAACTGGCGACTACCTCGAAGGGGACGCGTCCTGGTATGGCCCCTATTTCCACGGCAAGCTCACGGCCACGGGCGAAATCTTTGATAAACAATTATTTACGGCGGCCCACAAGGAATTGCCCCTAGACACCTATCTCAAGGTCACCAACCTGAAAACTGGGGATACCTTGATTGTGCGGGTGAACGACCGAGGACCCTATGTGGGCGATCGCATGCTAGACCTCTCCCAAGGCGCGGCCCAATACCTGGGCAGCGAAAATAATGGCGTTGTCCCGATCCGGGCGGAGGTGCTAGAGCCAGCGGATCGGCTCCAGGCCTCCCTCCCCTATCGGGCGATCAAACCCCTTCAGGATCCCTTGATTACGATGTGGCGTCCGTGATCCAAACTGAGCCAGCCCGTATCGCGGAGCTGGTTCAAAATTCGGGTAACGGTCACTCGGGTGGTGCCAAGGGCATTGGCCAAATGTTGGTGCGTCAGCCGCAGCTCGAGGCGCGTTCCCGCTTCAACGGGCTGACCCACCTCTAGGGCGAGGAGCTGCAAAAACTGCTTGAGCCGCTCTTCCACCCGGCGTTGTCCCAAGAGCGCCACCATGGTCTCCGCTTGCTGCAAGCGACGGCAGAGGCTGCGCGAGACTTCCTGTAGCAGCACTGGAGATTGTTCAACCTCAACCATCGAAAACTTTGTGGCCTCCACATCCGAAAAGGCCACGGCTTGATAGGGATCCACCATGCTTAGGGGACTGCCAAAGGGCATCGAAGGACCTGCCAAACCTAGCAAGGCTTCATCCCCGGTGGGATACAGGGTGTTGAGCAAGACTACCCCCGATTTGACGATCCAGACTTGATGCTCTTGGAGCGGAATGACCTGACCCCGCCGAAACCCGTGGACGGGCCGGGGCAGAGACCGTAGATCAAGGGTCGAGTTCAAGCGGACCGGCCTGTGGTCTACCGCCTGAAGATTTAAAGTTGCCATAGCCAAACACTTAAACCTTGCGTGATGGGGTCAGTGCTCAGTGTAGGGGCGGTAAATCAAGGGGAGGTAAGGGAAAGGTTGTGGCGAGTTTAAGCTTTTAAGCCTTGAGCTAGACGATTGAAGAGAGGACGAGGCGATCGCCAGCACTACTCTTGCCCAATAGCCTAGGCGGTCGCTTTAGGAAAAACAAGCTATCTAGAACACAATGCCAGAACAGGCTAAAACCCAGCTAAAACACGATCGTTCCAGGGCCACTTTTGAAGGGACCCACCACGGTTGAAGTGATCCAACCCCCATAAAAATGACCCGGTTGGGGCCTCACCCGTTCGCCATCGACGCGACATTCGTCCATGGATTCAGGGTAAAAGGCTATGAAGTCACGAATGGGACCAAAGGGTTCTGTGGGATTGGGATAAAACCAGGCCGTGGATTCCGCTTGGCGATCGCCCACCGTCACGGTGTAATATCCCGCCAACCCCTTCCACTCGCAAAATGAATGACGCGGCGTTAGGGTGAGATACTGCATCTGAATGTCCTCCGGCGGAATGTAATAGACCGGCGGATGGCTGGTTTCGAGCACCCGCTGGGACCGTTGGCTGGTGGCAATCAAGACGCCATTGAAAACGACTTCGAGCAGCGCGGTACAAGCTTCTAGGCGGGGGGGCCGGGGATAATCCCAAACGGATTCTTGGCCGGGACCCGGTTCGATCCGTTGCATCATCAGGTTTATCAGAAGAGGTCTCTCGATGATAACGTCTCAGAATCTGCCGCTCAAGCTGGCGCTCAAGGAATGGGCGATCGCCCTCGATGCCCTCTACCAAGGCGAACAAATTCTCTTGCTCCGCAAGGGTGGAATTCGAGAGCAGGGACGAGGGTTTACCTTAGAGGCAGAAGCCTTTGGGCTCTATCCCACCTACGAACACCAAAAGCCCGAATTGCTCAAACCCGCCTATGCCCACCGAGTGGAGCCGGTGCCATCCGGCTGGCATCCTGCCCAGGTGACGATTCGGGCTTGGGCAGCGGTGACGGAGAAGCTCGAACTGGACCGGGCGGAGCAGATTGAAGCGCTGTTGCCGCTGCATGTGTGGAATGAACGGTTTGTGCGCGATCGCCTCCGTTGGCAGCCCAAGATGCCGCTGAGCCTTCTGCTGCTGCGGGTTTATCACTTAGCCACGCCCCAGATTCTAGACTATTGCCCAGCATTCGGTGGCTGTCGCTCTTGGCTAGAACTGCCGAAGGCTATCACCGTTGAAAATAGCCATCCTGTGCTGTCGGATGAGGGGTATGGCAGTCAGGTTGCTCACCTCAAAACCCTTGTGGGAGTCGGGCCGATCCACCCCTAGGGCTGATTGACGCTGCGGTAATTGACGATGCGGGCAAAGCTTTCGGGCTTGAGGCTTGCGCCACCGACCAGTGCCCCATCAATTTCGGATTGGGCCATGATTTCATCGACGTTGCCGGGATTGACGGACCCACCATACTGAATGGGCACATCGCCATGGGTGAGCTTGCTGCGAATGAGGCCAATGACGCGGTTGGCTTCCGCCGCTGCGCAGGTATCCCCCGTGCCGATCGCCCAGATCGGTTCGTAGGCAATCACCAGATTGGTTTGGTCCACTTCTTCAAGGCCAATCTTGAGCTGCTCAAAAATCACGGCTTCGGTGTCGCCGTCGTCGCGCTCTTCCTTGCTTTCACCCACACAGAGAATCGGGGTTAAACCGGCGTCCTGGGCCGCTTTGAGCCGCTGATTCACCGTATCGTCTGTTTCCCCAAAATACTGTCGCCGTTCGCTGTGTCCGACCACCACATAGCGCACGCCAATTTCGCTCAGCATTGCCCCAGAGATTTCCCCAGTGAAGGCTCCCTCGCTGGCCCAATGAACATTCTGTGCACCTACCCTGACTCGGCTGCCGTGGAGGCTCTTGGAGAGTACCGCCAAATCCGTAAACGGCACACAGAGAATCACCTCGCGATCGTCTGGGGTTGTTTCCAAAGTAGGCAGAAACCCATGGAGAAACTCGGTCGTTTCCGCCTGGGTCTTGTACATTTTCCAGTTGCCAGCGATGACGATTTTGCGCACAGCTCTTGCGTAGTTTCAAAAGGGCAATGTTCAGTTTAGACCGATTAGGCCTCTACCGTGAACGTGTAGCCGCTAAAGGTGACGCGATCGCCTACCTCTAGTTTCCGCCCCCGCCGGGTTTCGATTTCTCCATTCACCTGGACTTGGCCAGTTTGAATGGCCCCCTTGGCTTCTCCGCCGCTACCGACGAGGTTTTTGAGCTTGAGGAACTGATCCAGTTTGATTTTGGGGCGATCGCCCACCGCTGGCTCAAGGGTCCCTTGGACCCCTGGCAAGGTAGAGGGAATTTCGTCTAGTGGTTCGTCTAGTGGTTTGTCGAAAGGTTCGTCGAGATGCTCGTTCATGGGAGTCCTGGACTGATACCCGTGAAGGAAGAAACTTGGGGTCAGTCCTTACGATCCTAAGGGCAAATCAGGTCACCCATTCAAAACATCTTTTTTGTGCTGGGGAGCCGCCGCGATCGCCGCCACTTCAGCCAAGAGTGCCTCCGAAACCCCCATTGCTTTGAGCGTGATCATCAAATTTTCCGCAACCGCATCAAAATGCTCGCTGTTTAAGCCTTGCTGTTCGACCAATTCTTTATGAGCTTCACGCATATAGCGACCGTCGTATTTATCTGTCCCCCCAAAGGCATAGGTCAGAAACGCTTTTTGGTGCGCCCGCTGCTTGACCATATCGGTATTTGCAAAAAAGTGATTGATACGCTCGTCTTGCAAGACCCGCTCATAAAACTGATCAACGGCTAAATCAACGGCTGCCGCACCACCCAATCGATCAAATAAAGTCGCCATAGTTTTCTTAAATGCTATTCAAACGCTTCGGAATCGGTTTACACTCGGGGGCCGGTTTGACCAGCCCCCGCAGAGCCGATGTCTATTAGATTTAGAACACTTCCCGCGATAATGCTTTGACTTAAGTCAAGTCTGGTCAATCATCCTTGTCTGACAGGGATCCTTCAAATCCAAACCCTGAAGCCCAGTTCCCTGAAGCCCAGTTCCCTGAAGCCCAATCGACTCCTGACGCAATACACCAGGCGTCTGGAACAATGGAGCTGAGGATTGACCAACATTCTATGAAAAAACACCGGGTGTCCCCCACTGACCGCTCCAGCTATTGGCAACTGCTTCCCTTCCTGCGCCCCCAAACCGGGACGATTGTCAGGGCGCTGCTGTGTACGCTGGTGTTTATTGCCTTTTGGCCATTGCTGGCGCGATTGGCGGGAACGGCGGCAGAGTATTTGAGCAAGGGACAGGTGCGGGCAATGGCGCGACTGTCGGCACTGCTGGCCGTTGCCTTTTTGGTCCATAAAACCGCCCAATATGGTCAAGATTCGCTAATGGCACGGGCTGCCCTCAAGATTGCGCTGGATCTGCGGCGGGCAGTCTATGTTCATCTGCAAAAGCTAGATCTGGGCTATTTTGAATCGGCTAAAACCGGTGACCTCACCTATCGGCTGACAGAAGATGTCGATCGCGTGGGGGAGGTGATCAAAAAGATCTTCCATGACTTTGTCCCCTGTGTCTTACAGCTCATTGTTGTGTTGATCTATATGGTCTATCTTAACTGGCAACTGACGCTGGCGACGTTTATCATTGCGCCACTGATGGCCGTGTTGGTGGGATGGTTTGGGGAGTTGCTCCTGAAGTTTTCGCGCCGCAGCCAAAACCGTATTTCAGATTTATCTTCGCTGCTGACCGAGGTGTTTTCGGGCATTCGGCTCATCCGGGCTTTTGCGGCGGAGGAATATGAGATCGATCGCTTTGCCCGCATTGCCGAACAAAACCGCCAAGCCAACTATTCCGCCGCCTGGTTGCAAGCTATCCAGCATCCGATCATTGGTTTTCTCTATGCCATGAGTTTGTTGCTGTTGCTACTGCTGGGAACCTGGCAGATTTCGGAGCGTAATCTCACCGGGAGTCAGTTTGTCAGCTATATTGCGGCGGTGATTATGCTGGTGGATCCGATCGCCCACCTCACCGAAAACTACAACACGTTCAAACAGGCCGAAGCCTCCGTGGATCGGGTGTTTGAAATTATGAATGTACAACCGGCGGTACTAGAGCGCCCCGAGGCCAAGCGACTGCCCACCGTCAGCGGCAAGGTTGAATTTAAGCAGGTAAGTTTTGCCTATCAGCCGGAGCAGCCAGTCTTGCGGGAGATTGGGCTGTTGGCATTTCCGGGGGAGGCGATCGCCCTCGTCGGTGCCTCCGGCGCGGGCAAAACCACGCTGGTCAACCTCATTCCCCGCTTCTACGACCCCCAAGGGGGCCAAATTCTCATTGATGGCGTGGATATTCGCGATGTCACGCTGCGCAGCCTCCGCCGCCAGATCGGCATTGTCCCCCAGGAGACGATTTTGTTCTCGGGGACCGTGGCGCAAAATATTGCCTTTGGTCAGCGGGAAATTGACCTAGAGGCCGTCCAGGAAGCGGCCAAGGTGGCCAATGCCCATCAGTTTATTCAGCAACTGTCTGACGGGTATCACACTTGGGTGGGCGAGCGGGGGGTGAATTTATCGGGGGGACAACGGCAGCGCATTGCGATCGCCCGCGCCGTCCTGCTCAACCCTCGGATTTTGATTTTAGATGAAGCCACATCAGCCTTGGATTCGGAGTCGGAAGCTTTAGTGCAAGAAGCCCTGGAACGACTGATGAAAAACCGCACGGTGTTTATTATTGCCCATCGGTTGGCAACGGTACGTCGAGCCGATCGCATTCTCGTGGTCGAAAAAGGGCAACTGGTCGAATCTGGAACCCACGAGGAATTGCTGGAGCAAGGCGGGCGTTATGCGGGGTACTATGCACAGCAGTTCAGTGCTTAGTTTTCTCTCTTTTCTTAAGGTAAGATTTCAAACACTCTCAAGTGTTCCCCTGTCTCTCCATGGCGCAACGCAACCTGTACTGATCAGCCAGGGTATCGCTGTTTTATTCCCTTAGCTCTCAAGTTAAAAACTGTGGCACTCAAGAAATCCGAACTCTATAGCTCGCTTTGGGCAAGCTGCGACGAACTCCGGGGCGGCATGGATGCCAGCCAGTACAAGGATTATGTGCTGGTTCGGAATTTGATTCAGCGGGGCTATCTCAAGGGGATTATTGGGTTGCCTGCGAACTTGTTTTATGGGACAGGGATTCCGGCTTGCATTGTGGTGATTGATAAAGCGAATGCTGGGCAGCGGGATGGCATTTTCATGATTGATGCCAGTGCGGGGTTCATGAAGGATGGCAATAAAAATCGGTTGGGGGATCGGGATATTCACAAGATTGTGGATGTGTTTACGAATCAGTTAGAAATTGCTGGATACTCGCGGATGGTGCCGCTGGAAGAGATTGAGCGCTATGACGTGTATCAGCATCTGATGGATTACTGGGCTGAGGTGATGCAGGATGATTGCTATTTGATTGCGGCGGAGGGTTGGCAGGCGCAGACGTATCGGATGATTGAGGTGAACAAAAAGGGGAAGGAGGTGGATAAGGGTTGGGCCTGTGATTTGGTGCCGAAGGCGCTGATTGTGGCGCGGTATTTTGCGGCGGAGCAGGGGGAAATTGCGACGCAGCAGGCGGAACTGGAGGGGGCGAACGCTCAGATGGCGGAGCTAGAAGAGGAGCAGGTTGGGGAAGAGGGGGCTTTTGCGGAGCTGGAGAAGGTGAATGGGGCGGCGGTCAAGGCGCGGTTGAAGGAGGCGAAGGCTTCTATGGGGAGCGATCCAGGGTTGAAGGCGGAGGTGCAGGTTTTGCAGGAATGGGTGAAGTTGTCTGATCGACAGACGAAGCTGAAGAAGGCGGTGAAGGAGGCGGAGGATGAGCTGGATCGGTTGGCCTATGGGAAGTATCCTGAGCTGACGGTGGAGGAGATTCAGCGGTTGGTGGTGGAGGATAAGTGGTTGGCGCGGATTGGGGCGGAGATTGCGGGGGAGATGGAGCGGGTGAGTCAGGGGCTGGCGGCGCGGGTGAAGGTTTTGGCGGGGCGGTATGGGGTGGCGTTGCCGGAGCTGACGCAGCGGGTGGTGGCGCTGGAGGCCAGGGTGGCGGGGCATTTGGCGAAGATGGGGTTCGGAATGTGAATCGTTATAAGCTAAACTTATGTGTAAAGTCAGGGTTGTGTCTGCAAAAGTGGATTTAGTGTACATAAGACAATCTTATGTATGAATATTGCTAATTCTCGTTCATATGGCGGCGCGATCTGAAGCAGCTGTTTAGGCCAAGGTGGCTGATGCATAAGTTTTCCTGCTGTCTGCTCAAGGTGTGGGCGCTCACTCTCTCGGTAGCGTTTCGCTTTTAAGGTTTACACTAGGGTTCATTCTTATTAACGAAAAGAGCGGCTTATTGATAATATAGATTGGCGAACTATTCAGTATTAACGGAACCGATAATAGTGGTGAAGACTTCTAGATCTGGTCAATACGTGCGGCAGATCGAGGGTTATGGGGCGTTTATCCCGAATGATCTGCCACCGATTCCTGAGATTGCGATCGATCAGGAGATGTGGAATCTGCTATCACAGGCAGATCGGGCTTTGGGGCGTTTAGATGGTTCGACGGATGCACTACCCAATCCGGATTTGTTCGTGTTTATGTATGTCCGAAAGGAAGCTGTGCTGTCTAGTCAGATTGAGGGCACACAGGCGTCATTGATTGATGTTTTGGAATTTGAATCTCAGGCATTGGAACCAGATAACCCTCAGGATGTTGAGGAGGTTGTTAATTATATTACGGCGATTAATCATGGGTTAGAACGGCTTCAGACAATGCCTGTCTCTTTACGGTTGATTCGCGAGATTCACCAAGCGTTGATGAAGGGTGTGAGGGGTGCTGAGCGCAGTCCAGGGGAGTTTCGACGCTCCCAGAATTGGATTGGGCCAGGGGGTTGTACGTTGGCTAGTGCGACATATGTGCCGCCGCCGCCCCATGAGATGCTGCGGGCTTTGGATAACTTGGAGCGGTTTTTGCATAGTCCGCAGCCAATGCCGACGCTGATCAAAGTGGGATTGGCCCATGCCCAGTTTGAAACGATTCACCCTTTCTTGGATGGGAATGGCAGGACGGGGCGGCTGTTGATTACGTTCTTACTGTGTGAACAAAATATTTTGCAACGACCCCTGCTGTATATCTCATATTATTTCAAACTGTACCGGGCTAAATATTATGATCGACTACAGGCCGTTCGCGATCGCGGGGACTGGGAAGGATGGTTGAAGTTCTTTCTGCGTGGCGTTTATGAGGTGGCCCAGGAGGCAGCGCTGACCGCGCGACAAATCGTCAATTTGAAAGAGGAGCATCGTCAATTGGTGCTGAGTCGAATGGGACGGAAAGCGGGGAATTCGATCGCGGTGCTTGAGAGTCTTTATTTCAAGCCGATTTTTACAGTTGAACATGTTGCGAATATTACGAATCTCTCGTATCCAAATGCGAATGCCTTGATTAAGCAGTTGATTGATATTGGTTTGTTTCAGGAGATTACCGGGCAGAAGCGCAATCGGGCATTTTCCTATGCGCCTTATTTAGCGGTTTTTCAGGATAATTAGAGGAGGAGTTGGTATGAGGAATTTTAATCTGCGGCATTATGCCGATCGATATCGACTATTTTTTGCTACCAGTGCGGCGGCGTTTTCGTGGATTTTGGAGGGTGAGGGGTGAGTAGTCAGAAGGTGCCGAAGGGGTATAAGCAGACTGAGGTTGGGGTGATTCCTGAGGATTGGGAGGTTACTAAAGTAAGTGGAATCGCATCACCTGTAAAAAATGCTATCGTTGGTGGCCCATTTGGCTCAGATCTCGTTTCTAGCGACTACGTTGAAGAGGGGATTCCCGTCATTCGTGGGCAAAATATGGGTGAGCGATATATCTCGGGAAATTTTGTATTTGTAACTCAAGAGAAAGCTAAATCATTAGAATCTAACCTCGCTCAATCAGAGGATTTATTGTTTACACAACGAGGAACCCTTGGTCAGGTGAGCCTTGTTCCTGCTAATTCATTTCCGCGCTACTTGATATCGCAAAGTCAAATGAAGCTCACGGTCAGCAGAAGGATAGCTGATCCGCTCTTTTTTTATTATGTTTTCAGTTCTTCTGCGCAGCAAAAATATGTTCAACTAAATACTATTCAGACAGGAGTTCCACACGTTAATCTCGGGATTCTTCGAAGCACTCCTGTACAATTGCCTCAGATCGCCGAGCAAGAAGCCATCGCCCAAGCCCTCAGCGACACCGATGCCCTGCTCGAATCCCTAGAGCAACTCCTCGCCAAAAAGCGCCAGATTAAGCAAGGGGCGATGCAGGAGCTGCTGACTCCTCAGGCAAGCTGGAAAGATGAAAAATTAAAAGAAGTTGCACCTTTACAAAGAGGATTTGATCTCCCTAACAGTCAATTGAAGCAGGGTCTATATCCTGTTGTATATTCTAATGGAATTCAAAATCATCATAGTCAATTTATGGTTAAGGCACCTGGTGTTGTTACGGGACGTTCTGGAACACTAGGCGTTATGGTAGTGCTTTTATGTAAAGGATAAAGAAAAACAGAGTGAAGCAGTTGTAGTCAATAGGAGCTGAAGATAAAGGGAAAGAAGGGAAAACTGTTGTAGAAACGAGGAGCGGTTGTAGGAGAAAGGAAAAGATGACCATAGAACGTACTTGCCCGACCTGTGGCTCCCACGACATTTCCAAGAACGGCACAACCCGCCGAGGCAAACAAAACTACAAATGCCGAGACTGCAACCGACAGTTTGTCGAAGACCCCCAGTGGAAGCCGAAAGACAAAGACACCCAGAGTTTGATAGACCTGCTGCTGCTAGAGAAAATTCCCCTGGCAGGGATTGCTAGAGCAACGGGCGTTTCGAGTAGCTGGCTGCAAGATTACGTCAATGAACACTATAAGGCGGTGCCCCAAAAGGCAGAGGTACTGCCCAAAGCGAAAGGAAGGCTGAGGGTGCAAATGGATGAGCTATGGTCCTTTGTGGACCATAAGGGCAACAAGCAATGGGTCTGGATAGCTTTGGATGCGAACACCCGAGAGGTGATTGGCTGCCACATCGGCGACCGCTCCCGAGCATCAGCCGTGGCGTTATGGCAATCCTTACCGTCGGTGTATCGGCAATGCGCCACGGTCTATACGGATTTTTGGGAAGCCTACGAGAGTGTGATTCCAGCGCAGCGTCATCGTGCCGTCAGCAAAGACAGTGGGTTGACGAGCTACATCGAAAGGTTCAACAACACCCTGAGGCAGAGGGTTTCGCGCCTAGTGAGAAAAACCTTGTCTTTCTCCAAGAAGCTGGACAACCATATCGGTGCAATTTGGAATTTCATTCATGAGTACAACCGTCTAATCAGAGAAAAGATGCTGAACAACCAGCCCAGTGCTATTTTCTCCATCCTTTACTAAAGGGGACTACCCCGTAATGCAGATATCCAAAGATACTTGGGGAATCATCCTCAAGACATCGGGCAACGGTTGAGGCAACTCACAGCCTCAGGCTGGTTGAACAAAGATGGTCATGGCAGAGGTACGAGATACCGCCTGTGCAAGGTGAACTCCTCTCCTGCCAAGGCTTTCTCTCCTGGATCAACTTCTAGCTCCGAGCATTTGCCCTCAAGCTCCGAGCATTTGCCCTCAAGCTCCGAGCATTTGCCCTCAAGCTCCGAGCATTTGCCCTCAAGCTCCGAGCATTTGCCCTCAAGCTCCGAGCATTTGCCCTCTCATGATGCAGTCATGCTTTCTTCAGAGATAAGTCATCCAGAAGCTGAGACCGTTGCTCGGCTTCTGGAAATAGCTGCCCCCATTCGTAATACGCGCAAAATCAATAAAACAATCATGGAGAATGCAATATTGGCACTATGCGAGGATAAGTGGCTAACATTACGCACCCTTACAGAGCTACTGAATCGTCATTCAGACACCTTAAGAACGCACTATATCAATTCCATGCTGAAGGATGGTCGTCTAGAAGCTCGTGTTCCTGGTAGCCCCAATCACCCGGCGCAGGCTTATCGCAAAAAATAGGAAAATCGCCACCATCCTCTCCGACATGGACAGCGAAATCGCCAGCCCCGAAACCAAACTCGCCAAGCCCCACTCAAACAAGGCATGATGCACCTCGTTTTGCCGTTAAGTCGCTGTGTCCATTTAAATTCGCCAGACAGTGCCTGGCGAATTCCCAAAATTCCCCCATAATAAGACTCACGGCCAAAAGCTCCCCCTCCCCCCGCCCCGCCATGAGCAACATCGGACACTCCGAACGCGTCACCCAAAACCGTGTGATCACCCTCTTCAAAGATCAACTCGGCTACGACTACCTCGGCAACTGGCAAGATCGCCCCAAAACCACAGGCCAGCCCAACAGCAACATCGAAGCAATCGACCTCACCCGCCACCTCACCGCCCAAGGCTACAGCCCCGCCCAAATCAGCCAAGCCCTCTACCAACTCCGCACCGAAGCCGACAAACCCACCCGCAGCCTCTACGACAACAACAAAGCCGTATACAGCCTCCTCTACTACGGCATCCAAATCAAAACCAGCGCCAGCGAACCCACCGAAACCCTCCAACTAATCAACTGGCAAAACCCCGAACAAAACCACTTCGCGATCGCCGAAGAAGTCACCCTCCAAGGCCAAAAAGAAAAACGCCCCGACCTCGTTTTGTATCTAAACGGCATCGCGATCGCCCTCATCGAACTCAAAAACAGCCGCGAAGACATCGGCAAAGGCATCCGCCAAAGCCTCACCAACCAACAACCCGAATTCATCGGCGCATTCTTCAGCACCATCCAACTGATCTTCGCCGGAAACGATTCCGAAGGACTGCGCTACGGCACCATCGGCACCCCCGAAAAATACTTCCTCACCTGGAAAGAAGACGAAACCGAAAACAGCACCTACAAACTCGACAAATACCTGCTCAAACTCTGCGAACCACACCGCCTCCTCGACCTCATCCAAAACTTCATCCTCTTCGACGCTGGCGTCAAAAAACTCTCCCGCTGCCACCAATACTTCGGAGTCAAAGCCGCCCAGAAACATATCCGCAACCACGAAGGCGGCATCATCTGGCACACCACCCAAAGCGGCAAACTCCACCGCACCATGAAAGCCCTCATGCCCAAAGCCACCTTCATCGGTTTCACCGGCACCCCCCTACTCAAAAAAGACGCCCAAACCAGCCTCGAAGTCTTCGGCAAATACATCCACACCTACAAATTCAGCGAAGCCGTCGAAGACAACATCGTCCTCGACCTGATCTACGAAGCCCGTGACATCGACCAAACCCTCGGCTCCGAAACCAAAATCGACGCCTGGTTCGACGCCAAAACCCAAGGACTCAACGACTGGCAAAAAGCCACCCTACGGGAAAAATGGGGCACCCTGCAAACCGTCCTCAGCCTCGACGGTGAGGACAAAGACTTCGGCTACATCGTCGATTACAAAGACCTGTTCAAAAAAGTCGAAAACGCGATCGCCGTCTACACCGCTCATTATCTTCATGGATCAATTTATGCCTGCTTGGCGGTTTTACCGAGAAACTCTCGATCAACTGCCTATATGACATGAAACATGGCTACATTAAGGGGCATAATACGGGCACAGAACGCGTAAGAAACAGCCATTTCAGTTCCTAGAGGACTAAAGAATCGGAACGTTTGCGATCGCCCCTGGGAACCTTAAAACCATCCATCCTGCTTTACAGGGAACTACCATGGCCACTCTCCCATTTCTCCCGTTTCTTCTCCTTTTCCTCGTCGGTCTTCTCCTCTCCACCATTTTCGGCATTACGAACATCGTTCTCGCCTTCCAAGAGAGCGCCCTGTGGGGAATTTTGGCCTTGCTGGTTCCCTTTGCCGCCTTGGTTTTTAGCATCAAATTTTGGAGCCGCAAATGGGTGCGGCGGTCGTTCCTGGGAAATATTGGCGGGGCGGTGCTGATGATTGCCGGTATGATCGGTCTCAGCGTAGCCATGCCAGGGCTGATGAATCAGTTCGAAGGAGCCATGACGATGCCCATGGAGGATCGTCCCTTTGCAAACGGGGAACCGGGAGAACTCGGGGATTTACCCCCAGGAACGCTCCCCGAAGGGGTTCTGCCTGAAAATGGAGATGCCTTTGCCGCCGGGGTCAACTATGCCACCGCTGCAGCAGAGCTCACCCAAACCGCTAAAACCCCAGAAGAATGGGAAAAAGTTGCAACCCAGTGGGAATATGCGGTGGCGATGATGGCGGCGGTGCCCGCAGACCATCCCAAATCCGCCTTGGCCCAGACAAAAGTGGGAGAATATAAAAAGAACTTGGCCTACGCTCAGCAGAATTCCCAGTAAAATCCCCAGCCAAAACGCACCATTAATAGATCTATGGCCCCTGCACCGTTATCGCCCTCTCCCTTAATTGAAGACATCCTTGGCGTTTCTCCTGCCGAGAGCTGGGTGTCGGTTTGCGATCGCACCTCCTGGGGCCGAATTTTGGTGGGGGATGGCGATCGCATCAAATTTCTCCACAACCAAAGCACCAACGATTTCCAAAACCTCACAGCGGGCCAAGGCTGCGAAACCGTATTTGTCACCTCCACCGCCCGAACGCTGGATTTGGCGACAGCCTACGTTTTGGAAAATGAAATTCTGCTCCTCGTCTCACCCCAGCGCACGGAATTATTGCTGAAGCAATTCGATCGCTACATTTTCTTTGACGACGCAGTGAAGCTCACCAACGTCACCCAGACCCTAGCCTGTTTCACCCTATTTGGCCCTGGCAGCTACGCCTTGCTTCAGCAGCTCACCGCCAAGGATTTTTCAAGACAACCGTTGTATCACCATCAACAGATCAACCTAGAAAGTATCGAGATCCGCATTGCCAGCGGCAGCGACCTAGGTTTACCAGGCTATACTCTTTTCTGCTCGATCGACCAAGCGGCTTCGCTCAAACAGTTGCTAGAAGAACTCAATACTAAGCCCTGCACCTTAGACACCTGGGAAGCGCTCCGCATCGTGCAAGGGCGACCCGCCCCCGACCATGAATTAACAGAAGACTACAATCCCCTGGAAGCAGGGCTATGGCAAACGATTTCCTTTGATAAGGGCTGCTACATCGGTCAGGAAACCATCGCCCGACTCAATACCTACAATGGCGTCAAACAAAGACTTTGGGGTCTAGAGCTAGATCAATGGGCGTCACCGGGTCCCGTCATCACCCCAGCAGGCGAGAAAGTGGGTCAACTGACCAGCATTGTGCCGACCCCAACCGGAGCTTTTGGCCTCGCCTATATCCGCACCAAAGCAGGCGGGGCAGGACTCTCCATTCAGGTTGGTGATGCATCTGGTACAGTCGTACCCTTGGGCTACGTTAGTCACCCGTGTTAGTCACCCGCCTGAATCGCCCAGTAAAGCGCCCCCATTCAATTGTCAAGTCCTAAGGTTTAATAAATCCGATGACCCCGATGGCGCGTCGAGGCAGAGGATGAACTCGACGATCGGCTTGCGGGCAGAATCTTGAGCGCCGGTTCCGAGGGTTGCTTCAAAATTAAAGGCCGCTGTTGTGCCAGTCGAGCCCAGCGAATCAACAGACCCACTCCCGCAGTGGCTAACCCCAATAAGAAGAGGGAGGCGCGATCGCCCACGCCGCCAATCACCATATCAGCGGCACCCACCGTCAAAATAAAACTGGATAGCGGTTCGCGACTGCGGGGGGATCGGGTCATGGGGATTCATCCAACAATTGATTTAACGCAGACCCACTTAATGCAGGCCCAGCCAGCTTAACAGTCCACGTCCCGTAAAATACTCCAGCGCCACTACCACGGCAAAGCCCAACATGGCCGCACGACCATTGAGACGTTCGGCGTAATCATGAAAGCCGTACCGGGGCGCGTTGAGATTGGGAGTTTGAGTTGGTTCTAGCTTAGCCATGGAAATAATGACAATCTTGCGCCTAAAGGGTCTCTGCTTCTATTTTAAGCGTCAGGGCAACACCTGTAGAGTACGGCTCTCCAGACCTAGGATGCCCTCCCCAGAATAGGACTTCCTCCCAGAAACTGGGGAGAAAAGTTCTGTCTACCGGTGTGTAAAGATGTACCTTTTAAGACATACAGACGCATCCAAGCCAGGGTAATGGTTCTAGAGACCCTGGGTCAGGTTTCAGCATACGCATTAGGAGGCGATCGCCATGAACATTGGAGTCCCCAAAGAAATCAAAGACCAAGAATTTCGGGTCGGATTAACCCCCAGCAGCGTCCAGGCGCTGACCGAGCGAGGGCACAACGTCGCCGTCGAGACCCAAGCCGGTGATGGAGCAGGATTTACGGACGAAGACTATCGTCGGGCGGGCGCTGAGATTGTCGCGACGGCCAAAGCCGCCTGGGATCAAGCCCTGGTCATCAAAGTCAAGGAGCCCCTGGCGGCGGAATATGAGTTTCTGCAAAAGGAACAGATTCTTTTCACTTACCTACACCTAGCCGCCGGTCGGGGATTGACCGAAGCCCTGCTCAATAGCGGCGTTACGGCGATCGCCTACGAAACTGTCGAGTTGGGCGATCGCCGTCTGCCCCTACTGACCCCCATGAGTATCATTGCCGGACGACTCTCGGTCCAGTTTGGGGCGCGCTTTCTCGAACGACAGCAAGGTGGTCGCGGGGTATTGCTGGGGGGCGTACCAGGGGTGCGCCCAGGTCGGGTGACGATTTTAGGGGGCGGTGTGGTGGGCACCGAGGCGGCCAAAATGGCCGTGGGACTGGGGGCTCAGGTGCAGATGATTGATATTAATGTCGATCGCCTGGGAGAACTCGAAGCCCTGTTTGGCTCTCGCGTAGAGTTGCTCCACAGCAGCTCGGCCCAAATCGCAGCCACGGTCCCGGAGGCTGATCTGCTTATTGGGGCGGTGCTGGTGCCGGGGCGACGACCGCCGACGCTGGTGTCGCGATCGCTCGTGGCCCAAATGCGTCCCGGCTCAGTCATCGTCGATGTGGCAGTGGACCAAGGGGGCTGCATCGAAACCCTGCGGCCCACCTCCCACTCCCAGCCGGTTTATCTAGAAGAAGGCGTGGTGCACTATGGCGTCCCCAATATGCCGGGGGCTGTGCCCTGGACCGCCGCCCAAGCGCTCAATAACAGTACGTTGCCCTATGTGCTTAGGCTGGCTGACCAGGGCCTCGGCAGTTTGGCCAAGGATCCCGCCCTGGCCAAGGGCCTGAATGTGCAGCGACACGAATTAATCCATCCCGCCGTTCGCGAGAGTTTCCCGGATTTGACGGCGGCTGTAGCTTAAGCTTGCCCGAGGGCTTGGGATCGCGCAGTCGCAGCCTTGACGGCCTCGATCAAGGCCGAGCGAAACCCTGCCTGTTCCAAGGCGGAGACCCCGGCAATCGTTGTACCGCCGGGGCTGGTGACTTGATCCTTGAGCTGAGCGGGGTGCTGGCCGGTTTCCTGGAGTAACGTGGCTGTCCCCAACACCGTTTGGAGGGCGAGCTGCTGGGCGATCGCCCTCGGCAACCCTGCAGCCACCCCCCCATCGGACAAGGCTTCAACCATAAGCGCCACATAGGCTGGCCCCGATCCCGATAGACCCGTCACCGCATCCATCAGCGCCTCGGCCACTTCGACAACCGTGCCAATCGCCGAAAACAGGGTTTTTGCCTGGGTGAGTTGCTCCGGTTGGACGAGGGAATTGGGGGCGATCGCCGTACAACCGGCCCCCACCAACGCCGGGGTATTGGGCATCGCCCGAATAATCGGCTGATCTGGGAACCCCGCATTCAAGCGACTCAGCGGAACCCCCGCCAAAATCGAGAGGACCAATTGCTGAGATTGGACCTGAGATCGTTGACTTCGCAACCGCGTGACCACCGATTCAAAGACCTGAGGCTTAATCGCCAGCAGCAGCACTTCTGCCTCCGCCGCTGCCCCATTTTCTGTCGTCGTTTGTACACCCAATTGAGCCTGCAACTGCTCTCGCCGCTCCGCCGTAGGTTCACTCACCAACACATCCCCCGGTGCATATATCCCTCGCGCCAGCAGCCGCGACAAAATCGCCGTCCCCATGACGCCACCACCAATCAAACCCAGTTTGGGAGCCATCGCGCTTTGCCTCTCAGCTCAAAAAACAGTCAAAAAAACAGCCAAAAAAATGGGTAAGTAGCCTCTGCCCTTACCCATTGATCGCTCTGATCAAAACTTACTAACGCGAGTAAAACGAGTTAACCGCATCATCCAATTAACCGACCCTGTACTTACTGAGCCATGGGGATATGCTCACTGGCCCAAGCGGGAGCTCCCGTTGCGGGGCGCACATGGGGTTGAGGAGCTTCCATCGGATTGTGGTTTGCAGCATCCTGCTGGGTGACCACTTGGACACAATTCGGAGTAAAGAGGAAAATGCTTTCGCCCACGCGCTCTTGGTGGCCATCAATGGCGTAGGTGCCGCCTGCAACGAAGTCCACTGCACGCTGAGCCTGGTCGGGATCCATCATCGTCAGGTTCAGAACCACAGACTTGCGCTCACGCATGGCCTGGATGGCTTGGGGCATTTCTTCAAAGGAGCGGGGCTCCATCACTACCACTTCAGACAAACCGTTGATGGCACCGGGCATGCCGATGACGTTGCTAGTGGAACCAATGCTGGTGGTCATAATACTAGGGCGCTGCTCACGAACACGACGACGGGCGGGGACTTCTTCTTGGACCACGGGCGCAGGAGGATTCTCTTCCTGGTAAAGGTTTTGATACTCCTCACCATCCATCTCGTCGTATTCGTAGTCGTACTCCATTCCTTCATTCAGTCCGACGAAGTCGCGCAGCTTGTTGAAAATAGACACGGTTCACACTCCAGTAAAACTCAGTAAAAGCTTTCAGAATCTTGAAAGTCGCTCATCGAAACCAGCATTGGTCGAGACCAGCACCCAGAAGGTGAAGAGACTAGAGACGCTAGACTTGCAGCTAAAGATGCACCTAATCTTGAAATCAGAAAAGTCTCTTTAACAAAACTTTACGATAGAGGGTAGCACCGATCTCTTATGCGTGGGACACACCTTATCCCAATTCGCTAAAAATCTCTAGTTTTTTCTTGGACCTTGCTCTACCCGCTAAAAACCTCGGGGCCTCCGGGATGAACCAGGAGATGACCAGGATTCTTAGACCCAATTTGGGTTGAAACAAGCGAACACCCCGTGGGAGTTGTAATGGGGACTTCTGGAACGGCTTGACTTAAGGAACAGCACTCACTGAATCAAATTTCACTGAGCCTATTCATCCAGGTGCGAGACTATGCTATCTACGCCCCAAATAGATGACAAGAAGGGAACTAACCCCTCGTTCCGAAGATGGTTGTGCCCAATCGGACCATCGTAGCGCCAGCTTGAACCGCTAGCGGATAATCCCCAGACATTCCCATTGACAGTTGCTCCATGGATATATTAAACCATCCTTGCTGTTTTGCTTCACTCCCGATTTGATCCGCCAAATGTCGTGCATCTTCAAATAAATTAAGGGTTTCTGCGGCTTCGAGCTGGAGCGGCGGAATGACCATCAAGCCAGAAATACGTAGTTGATTATACTGACAAACTTGGGGTAATTGCTGAAGGAGCAATTGGGGTTCCCAGCCGGTTTTGTTCGGGTCCGGTCGTAACTTGACCTGGAGACAGACCTGGGGGGACTTTTGGAGTTCAGCGGCGATGCGATCGATCCGTTGCAGCAGCTTCAAGCTGTCGACGGAATGGATCCAATCAAAATGCTCGATGGCTTTCCGAACCTTATTGCTTTGGAGGGGACCAATTAGATGCCAGGTAATATCGGGCAGATCCTGGAGATCAGCTTGTTTGTCGATCGCTTCCTGGACTCGATTTTCGCCAAAATCCCGTAATCCTGCCCCGTAGGCAGCTCTCACATGCTCGGCGCTGAGGGTTTTGCTGACCCCAATGAGACGGACCTGGGGCGGCAACGTTGCCCGAATGGCATGAATGCGTGCGGCGATCTGCTCCGCGTCGACCATCTTCATGGGGTTGGGTTAAAACAGAATTTTGAAGGTGCCCTGCAGGGTTTGGAATTCGGGGGTGTTACCCTTTTGTCGTAATAACCGCATTCGGGTCTCAACGAGCGATCGCGCCTCACTCCGGTTCATCGATTGGAATTCGCGGGGACCTTTGGTGGGCGTTAGCACTAGAAAAAACAGCCGATGGGCATAGAGTGTCGTAAATATTTCTTTACCTTCGTCGATCACACAGACCCGAAAGAGAAGGCCAAAGGTGGGGTGGTTGAGGTAGGTTTCGGTATTCATGCACAGCGGTTCAATACCTCAAAACTATAGCTCACCACCGACCCAGACCCGTAGGCCACAAAAGCAGCAGAGGATGGCGATCGCCACCCAATCCCGCCGCTTCAGCCGCAGGTCATGCCACTGAACCCGATGGCGATCGGCACCGACAAAGCCTCGCACTTGCATGGCGCTAGCGGCTTGGGAGGCGCGCAGGAGGAGGTTTTCGAGGAGCCGCTCGGCAACGATCAGCCAGACGCGAATGCTACGCCGCAGTCCGAGTTTTTTCCAGTTGATGGCACGGGTCCAGACGGAGCGGCCTAGGTTTTGGATTTCTTCGAGGACGAGGGGAATATAGCGCAGGGAGAGGGTGAGGGTGAGGGCGAGTTCGGTGACGGGGAAGCCCAGCTTGCGCAGGGGCAACATCAGGTCTTCAAGGCCAGCGGTAATTTCTTCGGGGGCTGTGGTGAGGAGGTAGAGGTTGGTGCTGTAGATCAGCGTGAAAATTAGGGTGCTGACGCGGATAGCGAGGGTGAGCGATCGCTGGGTAATTGTAAAAAAACCTTCATCCACCAGGACATAACGATAGCCGCTGGCGGTGGGCAGGTCTTCCGCTGGAACAACTGTTGGGGGTTGGGATTTGCCAAAGGGCCAGAGGCGGAGGGGCTGTTGCTCTCCACCGGACTGTTTTTGTCCATTGCTATTGGGTACAGCACCATTTTGTACAGCACCATTTTGTAAGTCCCCCTTTTGTAGATCTCCAGGGGGGGGAGCGCCATCAAGCTGGAGGCTGTTTTCGGGCCGATGGGCCGTGTGTTGCGCCAACAGCCCATCCGGGGTAATCGCCGTCATCACAAAAATCAGCAGGCAGAGCATTGTGAGCCAGCCCATCTGCTGCCGCCACACCCGCAGCGGCACCCGCGCAATCAGCGTCAGCAGCATTAACAGTCCGACCAAAACAATCCGCCAAATATCGCTGGCCAAAACTGGCGTGAGCAAAAAACCCATCAGCCAGAAGAGTTTGACACGGGGATCAAGGCGATGCAGCCAAGTGACGGGTTGTTCGAGATAAAGACCGAGGGGCAGCGATCGCAGAATATCCATGAATCAAACTTAAACTTTGGTGGCGCGATTGACCGTGCGTTCGGCTTCCCGCTGGCGTTTGCCCCGCCAGATTAACCGTAGGGGGGTAGCGTTAAATCCAAGACTTTCCCGGAACTGACGCTCGATATAACGCCGATAGGTATCGCCAAACAGCTTGGGATCATTGACAAACAAGGCAATGGTGGGCGGTTGGCTGGTCACCTGGGTGCCATAGTAAATTTTGCCCTGTTTTCCCTGGCGTGTCGTCGGGGGGGACTTCCACCCCACCGCTTCTTCCAAAACTTCGTTGATCACAGAGGTGGTGACTCGCCGCTGGTGCTCCTCCGTGGCGGTGTTGACCAATTCCAGAATTTTTTCGACCCGCTGTCCCGTCTTGGCACTGATAAAGATCATCGGAGCCCAGTTAAGGAAATAGAGACGCGATCGCAAGGTTCGCTCGTAGTCGTAGATTGTGCTGGAATCCTTGTAAACGGCATCCCATTTATTCACCACAATGACGCAGGCTCGCCCATCATCTTCAATGCGTCCCGCTAGCTTTTGGTCCTGTTCAGTCACGCCATCCAGGGCATCAATCACCAACAGCACCACATCGGCCCGACGAATCGCCTTAAAGGCCCGGTTGATCCCGAAGAACTCAGGGCCATAGTCAATGCTGCGTTTGCGACGGATGCCGGCGGTGTCGATCAGCTTATAGGTTTTCCCCTCGCGCTCCACCAGGCTATCGATGGCGTCCCGCGTCGTTCCGGCCACAGGGCTGACAATGGCTCGGCCTTCGCCCACAAAGGCATTGAGCAAACTCGATTTGCCCACATTGGGACGACCGATGATGGCGATATTGGCGATCGCCTCCGCTTCAATATTTTCCTGCGCGGGCAAATACCCAATAATCAGATCGAGCAAGTCCCCCGTCCCGTTGCCGTGAATGCTGGAAATGGCCAAGGGCTCGCCAATGCCCAAGGACCAAAACTCAGCGGCCTGAGAGGCACCTAGCGCGTCAGACTCGCACTTATTCACCGCCAGCAACACCGGCACCGGCTGCTGGCGCAGCCATTCCGCAATACTTTCATCGGCAGCCGTCAATCCCGCTTGGCCATCCACCACCATCACGGCCACACTGGCCTCGGTCAGGGCTAACATCGCCTGCTCACGGATCAGGGGTAAAAATTCTGTCTCGTCTTCAAAGACTAATCCCCCGGTATCCACCACCTGGAAATCTCGATGTCCCCAAAAGGCTGGACGATAGGTGCGATCGCGCGTTACACCCGGCTCATCATGAACGATCGCATCTCGCCCCCCCGCGAGCCGGTTTACAAGGGTAGACTTGCCCACGTTGGGGCGACCAATAATGGCAACAATGGGCAGCGGCATGGCAAAAACTATGGGGAGACTGAAACAAAAGAAAGCAAAAACTTAGGCAAAAAATTAAATTTCGGACCTTCTATCTATTCTAATGCGTTGTTGGGATAAGGATTCTTACTCCTCACCAGAAGAACGAGCCGGAGACCGTATACTGTCAGGGGCAAATTTTACTTTTTTAGAAAAATTTCCCACTCAGGGGCAGATCTGCTGACCGCAGAGTCAAACAAGTTCATGAAGAAGCGATCGAAGACAGGGCGTTAGGCAGGCCATCTGCTAGTGCTTTATTTTCGTCAGCGATCGCTGAGGTATCGTCTAGTGTTTGCCAACGGGTTGAAGTTTACGCCTTTTCCACTCAAGCCTATCCCCAAGCTCCCCCCCAACCCCCGCCCCCAAACTCCGGTGGGATTCCGATTGCAGCTCTGGCTGCTGGTGAGTCTCGGCGGTGCGCTGGTCTGGGCCTTGATGCTCTATGGGCTCTACGACTTTCTCTGTCGGGAGTTGCCGCTAGGGCCAGAGGCTAGGGCCGTTGTGACCCAGTTGTTGGGCGATCGCCTCGGGTTAACCTTCTGCCTGTCTGCACCGCTGCTGGGGGTTTTGGCCTATTTTGCAATTTTGCTGATCGCCAATCAGCAGGCCCAGATCAATGAGCTAAGTCATGACCTGAGGGCAGCATTGCAGCGTCAGCCCCCCGCTGATGAACTCCCTGCCGATGAACCTCCCACGGATGAGCCAGCTTGTGCGCCCCAGGGAAACGCTAGTTTAGCCATGCAGTCTCGGCTGGTGGCGCTGCTGTCCCACGAATACCGCACGCCGCTGACGACGATCCTGTCCTCAGCCGAACTGATTGAAAACTATGGCGAGTGCTGGAACCAGGACCGCATCCACCGGCATCTGCGGCGGATTCGCGAATCAGTTTATGGAATGACGCGGCTGTTGGACGATATTGCGGTCCTCGGAGAATCAGACACTGGCCTACTGCGGTTTAATCCGGTGGCGCTGAACCTGCCCCAATTTGTTGCGGATTTGGTGGAGAGTCTGAACCTGTCCCAGGGGGGGGAAGCGGCGATTGCCTGCACCTTCCCCGAACAGTTGCCTTCCCTAGAGGCGGATCCGAAACTCTTGCGCTCGATTCTCTACAATTTGCTCAGCAACGCGATCAAATACGGCGAAGATCAGCCCATTCAACTCAGCCTTCGCTACGAGGACCGACAGGTCATTTTTGTCATCGCAGACCAAGGGATGGGGATTCCGGAGGGGGAGGGCGATCGCCTCTTTGAACCCTTCTTTCGGGCAGACAATGCGAAGAAAAAGCCCGGCTCGGGGTTGGGCTTGGCGATCGTCCAGACCTGTGTGACGCTCCACGGGGGGGAGGTGGCGATCGAGAGTAGCCTAGGGCAAGGAACAACCGTTACGGTGAAGTTGCCGATGAATCCTGCTGTTTGAGATAGCTGAGCAGCCAGTTGGCGATCGTGGCGCGGCGGGTTTTGCGAGGAATCAATTCACCGATTTTGTAGCCTTGAAACCCTAGCTGTTCCTTGAGCAGTTGCTTGTGAGGTTTGGGAATCGATCGCGTCAGCATTACCGTTGCCGGACGGCTTTCAATAAAATTCGGTGGCTCTGGATAAGCCTCTCGCCAATCCACCGCCACCGCTGCGTTATTCCAAGCTTCATGCTCCCAGCGATAGCCCAATGCCTGCCAAACCAACTGATTGGCGGTTTCGTCAGCCACCTCATCCTTGAGAATGGCCCAGACCGTTTCCACAGAAATTTCAGGTAATGAGCTCACGGAATTACGGACCTCGCTTAGCTGCCGACGAGGGGAAGTCGGTTGCCACGAACCGGGGTAACCCGATAGGGTTCGGAATCAGGACCGTAGGCGATGGGCAGAACCGCTTCGACGTTTTCGTGGGGACGGGGAATAATCACCCAGGTTTCGAGGGTGCCACCGGGGGTATTTTTGGCGGCTTCTTTACCCGCTTCCATGGCCGTTTTGACCTCAGAAACATCGCCCCGAATCGTCACCGTAAACCGCGCACTTCCCGCTCGCAAATACCCCACAAGCGTCACCCGACCAGCTTTGACCATGGCATCGGCTGCTGCGAGTACCGGCGGAAAGCCTTTCGTTTCAAGGGAACCAACGGCCTCTAATGACATTGCAAACTCCTAACGGGTGACCAGTGAAAAAAATCTATACCAATCCAAGACCCTATTCTAGGACAAACTGGGTCGCTCCCTCGGCGGTCCTTAAGATGCAGGTTCAGAGCCAGGGGGAAAATGGCTGCGGAAGGGCTCGGAGGCCGCACTGTAGCCGATGCCCAGCAAATCCACAACGTTGTCTGTGGGGTTGGGCACGATGTAATAGTTGACGACGATCTCGGCTTTGACGGCTTCGGCGGCTTTGATGCCCGCTGGCATGGCCAGTTGTACTTCGGAGTTAGGGCCTCGGATGACCAAATAAAAGTTGGCACGTTCGGCGAGGTCAAACTGGACCAGCGTGACCCGCGCAGCTTTGAGCATGGCATCGGCGGCGGCGAGGGTTCCGGGAAACCCGTCGATTTGGATCATTCCAACGGCTTCGGACATGGATGTGGGGTTGAGCGTGGGATTGGGGTGGCGATCGCATTAAACGATCGAAGTCAATTGTAAATTGCGGCGGTGACCTTGCTCACGGGGCGATTCTGTAGATGACCCTCACCCTTTGTTCTCATCGGAGCGATTTTTATTTTTTTGAGACAAGAGGGCCTGCGTCAATGTCCCGCCCCCGCCTCCTAGCAAGCCTAAGGCTCCGCCAAACAAAGTGCTCGGCAGGTTGGTGTGTCGATTTTTCTCGGATTGCTCGCGCAACTCATATTCCTTATCGACAACTTTATTGACAAGGGCGAGGATTTCTGTAGACTCTGCCCCTTCCGTTGCGGCTAAAACCTGAGCCAATAAACTCGGAGGGGTAGTGTTTGAGGGCAGTTGAATAATGGCAGAGGATGGAGAGATTTCTTCCGGTTGAGGGGTCATTGGTTAGAGGGTCTGAAAGGCTTGGTCAAGAATTTGAGTGGCGAGATACGCGGCGTGATTGAGGGCGTAGTTCTGATCTCGACAAATCATGATGTAGGCATCTGCTTCGCCGGGTTGCCGAGGTGCGGGGGAGACGACCCACTGAGGATTTAACCGCTTGAGCTCAGCGATGTAGGTTTGGAAGTATTCGCGATCGCCCTGGGAGGAATTCGCTGGAAGGACAAAGCGCTGGATCTGAGGCGGAGAGGGAGCGCCTTGGGCCTTCGTCTCTGCTTGAGGGGGAATGTCTAGGGGGTTAACTTCTGGAGGGTCAATCTGAGGAGGGCGATCGCGAACAAGCGGATCTTCCAGAATAGTGGTGGCGCGATATAGGCGTTTGTTACGTTGAGCGTCTTGGTTTTGAATCGCTAGCCGTTCGGCTTGGTAGAAGGCTTCAAAGGTTTTGTCTTGCTCGGAGAGTTCGTCGAGTTCGTGGATGTGGCTTTCGAGGTCTGGGGCGATCGCCATGATTGCTTCTGGCAACTCAATCCCCCTTGCCGAGCAGGCTGCCAAGGCGGCTCGGAAGGCAGCTAGATCGATGGCTTGTAGATTACGAGGGGGGGTCATGGGTTCCCGGTCAGAATGAAGGCTGCCCAGTAATAAGGGTGATTATAGGGGCGATCGCTCTCTTCCATTGTACTCAGTTGAAGCAGCTGGGTCTTCAGAAAACTCCGTAGGGCTTTGAGGTTGGGATCTTCTTTCCAGGTGGTGTAGAGCGCGCGGAGGTCTTGAACGGTGAGGTGAGGGAGCCAGGTTTGAGCCCCACGGTAGGCAAGGGGGACGGAAAGACCATTGCTAAGTTGGTGATAGAACTGGTAAGCAAATAAAGCACTGGCAGCGGATTCGACGGTCCAGATTGTGCTGAGGACGTGGGGAATGCCTTGGGCGAGGAGGGCGCTGGTGAGGCCGACGTATTCGGCGGTGATGGTTTGGTTGCCGGTCAGGGCGGTTTGGGGAGTGGGTGGGGTGATGGGGTGGGAGGGAATGGGGTGGTTGGGGCTGTGGTGCCAGTGGAGGATAGCTTGGTGGGGTGGGAGTTGCTGGTAAATCTGTTGGAGTTGTTCGGGGGTGAGGCTGAGGCTGGGGGCTTGGGCTTCGGCGAGCAGCTAGGTAAGGATCCAAGGGTGACGGCAACGGCTAACCCGGCCTGGATGCGTTGGGGTGCAGGAAGGAAATGCCAATTTTTGTGATGAAATCGTTGAAAGGTCATTGATCTTATAAAAGTTAGTAAAATTTCAAGATGCTATTTCGTATTATTGTTTGGGTAGATTTTCCTGTAAAAACCGAGTCATCCGAGCTTCACAAAGGTCCAACAAAGCCTGGGTTATAGAATGGCGTTGAGCAATTTGGGTACTGATTGAGATATGTCTGGCTAGGGTGAGCAATGAATACGCTTGAATTGCAATTCGATTTCCATGGGGAGAGATAGTCAAAAATCGTTTTGCGATCGCGGTTTCATAGTCTTGAAAATAGGTTACTTGCCCAAAGCACCGTAACCCCAGCTCCATTAAATGTCCGATAAAATTACCAATGTCTAAATTTGGATTTCCGCGACAGTAGAGATCTAAATCAAGCAGATAGAACTGGTCGCCCTGCACTAAAACTTGATCGGGATAATAATCCCGATGAATACCCACTAAGGGTTGGCAGGGAATCAGAGTAGCGATCTCTTCGCAGCGGCCTATGAGCTGCTGGAGACGCTCATGCCAGGAAGGATAGAGTTGAGTGACCCGCCCTAAGCGATCGCGCAAAAGGGCGAGCTCATCGTCTAGGGTATGGCAACGAGAAGTTTCTAGATTCGTTTGATGGAGTTTGTGAACAACATCTGCCATGTGGCTCATCGTTTCCAGGGGTAGAACACCAGACGTTGATAACAGCCGCTGGGTCATCGGAGTGCCGGGAACCTCCGTTTGCAACCACATCTTCCATGGGGGAATTGCACCCAGAGTTTTGGGCACAGCAATCTGATCTTCGGATTGGGGGTTAAAACCGACTTCAAATAAATGACGTTGAAGATGATAGGTTGTCTTGTCAAAGCCTTTGGCTCGTACCTTGCCTAAGACTCGGATGGGGGTGAGGCGATCGCCATTCCTCCGCTCTAGACCATAGGCAATCAGACAGCGCCGTCCAAGCTTATGACGCAGGACTTGAATTTGGCTTAATTCTAAATCGGGTTTGGTTTCAGAAGATATCTCAAGGCAATCCAGTAAGATATTTCTCGCGACTTCTGGAGAGAAGGCCGGGGCTAAAAACGTCAGACTTGTGTCATCTAAGACCGTCTTTGGATCAATGGTGATTTTGGGGCTTAACATGTTTGTTCTACCCATCTGTTTCCAGCCTTTTCCGGGATAGACTGGAGGATTTTTCGGATCCGAGTCAAGACCCTTGGAATGCGTTGGGGCCAATCGGAATAACGATATCGAAAGGGTTCTGGCGTGAGTAAAAATAGCCCAAAGGCGGTGTAGATCTTGAGGGCCTCTCGGGGAATCTGGTAACCAATACTTTCATATCCGGTTAACAATGATGATTCTAACAACCGCACTTGCTCGAAGGATCGTTCCTCCCAGAAGGGCTTGACGCTCAAGATGGGCGATGAAATTGCCAATATCCTGAGCGGGATGCCCTAGGGCTGCTCTATCCAGATCAATAATGGCAATGCGGTCGTCGCGCCACAGCACTTGATCCGCATAAAAATCCCCATGAATGGCGGTGGTTAGGGACGGAAGCTGCATCAATCGTTGACTCAGGATTTGGGCGACTTCAACGGCCTCCAAGCGCCACGATGGGAGCAAAAAGCCAATCCAATCCGCCAGTTGCAACAGCGTCTGACGTTGATGCGTTAGATTCAGGTGTTTCAAGTGACTCGGCCCTTGTCGATGGAGCTGGGCGAGGGCCACGCCAACGCGGCTCAAATCATCGTGGCTAAAACCTGGATCTGACATCCAGTCTGGCAGGGGAACTCCCGATAACCAGTCCCACGCCAAGAGGTGATATTTGTCTCGTTTGCCGATGAGGGGCGCGATCGCCAACTCCGGTTGCGACTGGAAGCCATTGGCATGACGCCAGGCTTTCTCATAGTTTGGAGCCGTATAAGCCTTGATCAGAGCTTGGGGGGTATCTTGACAACACCATTGCGCCACCAAGCGTCGTTCAGGTTTATAGCGCAACAGCCTCAATTGTCCTGTATTAGAGATTCTTTTGGCCGGCAAGAGCTTTGCTATCGTAGGGGCTTGGTGATGGGGCTCTAAAAGCTTGATTAAGGATTTCAGCTTCGCATCATTGGGGAGAACAGAGAGTTTGACCGATGCTTCGAGCCAAATCCATCGTCCTATGCCCAACACTTGAGACATTCCGGGTCTTTGTTGCCATTTTTGCAACTTTGCATCGTCATCCATACGAAAAGCTTTGGCATAAAGCCAAAGGGATTGCCAAGGCCCCTGGGCCTTGCTCACTTGGGCCTCCAGCGCCACCAAACAGTTCGTTTGAGGTTTATAGCGTATGTAACGACTGTGGAGCGATCGCCATTGCAGCTGCGGCCAGGTGAGTTGCAAATACTCCAAGAGAGCCGCGTCATCAAGGAGTACCCGTAATCCGGGTAGAAATGGCTCACGTTGAATCAAATTTTTGTCAGCAGTAAGAAGCATCAGACACCTCATCGGATTCCGCATTCATGAATTGCCGCGTCGCGGACTGAAGCTGATATAAAGCCCCATAGCGACCGTTGAGTTCCATCAGCTGACGATGGGACCCTTGCTCTAAAATTTGGCCTTGCTCAAGATAAATAATGTGATCCGCTCTGGAGGCCAGCTTTAAATCATGGGCGACCATCAAAGTCGTTTTATGTTGGGCGAGGCGCTGCAATGCTTCCACGACCTCCGCTTCATTTTTTGGGTCGAGTCCTGTGGTGGGTTCGTCCAAGATTAATATGGGGGCATTGCGAACGGCGGCGCGAGCAATGGCCAATCGTTGCCGTTGACCGCCGGAGAGGGTAGATCCCTGTTCACCCAAGATTGTATCGTAGCCGTTGGGTAAGTTTTGGGTGATGAAGTCATGGGCATTGGCTAACTTGGCGGCAGCAATAATCTGTTCATTGCTGGCATCACTCTTTCCGTAGGCAATGTTTTCCCACACGGTTGCGGCAAATAGCAGGTTTTCTTGTAAGACGATACTAAACTGCGATCGCAGCGAAGCCAGGGTAAAGTTTCGGATATCTTGAGAATCTAGGCGAATACAACCTTCAACCGGATCATATAGGCGTAAGAGAAGACCGATTAACGTCGATTTTCCGCTTCCAGATGGCCCGACCAACGCCACGGTTTGACCGGCGTGAATGGTCAGTTGAATTTTTTTAAGCACGGGACAATGGGAATTGTAGGCGAAACTCACATCGTCAAACCGAATCACCCCTTCAAGGGCTGTGATGGCAAGGGCTTCGGGAGAATCAACCACGTCCGAAGATTGGTTAAACAGATGTAAGATTCGCTCCCCAGCCGCTGTTCCTTTCGCCAACCGTCCTACATATTTAGCAAAATCCCGCACCGGTCGAAAGGCATTTTTAAGATAGGACAAAAACACCAAAAGATCCCCCGGCGTCAGACTCTGATCTAAAACAAGCTGGGTACCCCGACCGAGGACCAGGGCCGTTGCGATCGCAATCAACAAATCGACCGTCCGTTCCAACCTCGCGGCTAGGCGTTTAGCCTTGACCCCATCTTTCAGGCTACGACGACTTTGGCTAGAGAATGTTTGGGAAAATTGATCTTCTAGGGATAAAGTTTGCACCACCTTAATGGCATTCATAGATTCTGCCGCCGTTGAAGCCATCACGCTTTCCCGTTGCCGTTGGGAGCGAGAAACCGACTGAATTTTGCGGCTGAGCCGCTGGGTCACCAGTCCAAACAAGGGAAGAGTTGCCATGGCAATTAACATCAGCTCAGCATTAAGCCAAAGCATGAGGGCAACCATACCGACCAAAATTAAGCTGTTGGCCATCAGGGGAAGAAATGCCGTCACGACAATATCTTGCAAAAGACCGACATCACTAATCACCCGGATGGTGAGATCCCCTTTCCTCGCCTTGTCATGGAAGGATAGGGAGAGCCGCTGAAGGTGGTCATAGAGATCATTCCTTACACGGGTTAAGACGCGATTCCCCACTAAGGCAAAGCCAACGGTATTGAGATAGGCGGCAAAGGCCCGGAGCCCTGTGATCCCAATTAGGGCGATCGCAGCGAGTCCCAACAGTGTCATCGGTTCTAGCTCGGCCAAGACTAAAGGGATGCCCGCTAGGCCATCTTCCGGATCAATCACCCCGTCAAAAATAAACTTGAGCGGCCAAGGCTCCATGAGGCGAAACCCAACCTCAGCCAACAAGGCTACAAAAGAGGCGATTAATAAGGGTTTTTCCGTTTGGGCGTAGGGCCAAAAGGCTCGTAAGACCTGCCAGAAACCGGGAAAAATTTCTTGGAGTTTTTGGGGACGCCCCATTACGAAACCTCCCTTGTCTGGGGAGTCGCTCGATGGGGGTAAGCCAAATCTAAAATTTGGCTCACAATCGCGCCCCAACTATGGTTTGCGAGCACCTGCTTGCGTGCCGTTTCTCCCAGTTGCGATCGCAAACTTGGTACCTGCAACAGCTGCTTTAAAGCCTCTGCCAAAGCTGAGACATCACCAGGGGGATAGAGGATTCCATTTTCCCCATGGTGCAGGAGTTGAGCCAATTGTCCTGTCTCACTGGCAACTACAGGCAATCCCGCTGCCATCGATTCATAGACCTTTAAAGGGGAGAAGTAGCAGGGCGCTTGGGCGGCATAGGGGGCAACCGCGACATCCATAGAGGCTAAATAAGCCGGAATTTGATCCGGGGGAACTAAACCCGGCATGACCACCGCTTCGGCAGAGGTTTGGGCGATCGCTTCGGCCTCAATGACCGCCCGATTGGGACCGTCTCCGACCATTAACAGCCGCGCTTGGAGATGACTCTGGTAGAGCAAACGAAACGCTTGCACCAGGGTTTGGAGATCATGCCAAGGCTTCATCGTGCCGACAAATCCCACTACAAATTCGTTAGCTTGTTTGGGGCGTAATGGCGCTAAATCGGATGGATAGCGTTCAGGGTGGACACCGTTGGCAATCACATATATCTTGTCAGGATCAATGTCGAACTGCTGTAAGTAGTGAGCAATCTCTTCGGACACGGCAATGATTACAGAGCTGGCGGCTAATGTTCTTGCGCTCATTTGCTCAGCCCCTAGCCGATTCACCAGTCCCCGATGGGTAGATTGTTCGTCCATCAACGGCGCATTCACCTCTAGCACGGCGGGAATCTGCGACCATTGCGCATATTCCATACCTGTACAGCTCCAAAGGGAATAGCGTTCATAAACCAGGTCAAATGGCCCGCAATGGTCTAGGGCCTGTCTCAGGTCTTCGTTTGCCGAAATCGCAGCAAGTTCACGCTCCGCAATCATCTCAAGCGTTTTACCCTTCGGGAGATGGGGTAATTGATGCATTCGAATATCTTTGAGACTGTTGAGGGGAGGCCCACCCAGACGGGATGCAAATAGCTCGACCTCATGTCCCTGCTGCAAGAAAGTTTGGAGCACAGATTGGACATGAATGGAGCATCCCTTATGACCAAAGACGGGCACCCCTGGATCTGCACATATATAGGCAATTTTCATCTTTTGACCTCCATCTTTGCTGGAGATTTTGCGACTGAGGTTTCCCAGCCTAACAACTGCCGTTGTTTCAACGTATTGCAATGAATATCAAACTCATGCTCGATCAGCAACCGAGCATTCTGGGCAAGTGTAATGCCCAGGGATTCGTTGCCTAAGAGTCGTTCTAAAGCATCGGCTAGTTCTGTTGGGTTCCCTGGGGACACGAGCAAACCCGTTTGATGATCGCGAATCAGTTCTGGAATTCCGGTCACATCCGTTGACACACAGGGGGTCCCTAACGCCATTGCTTCTAGTAAGACTGTGGGGAGGCCATCTCGATTGCCATCTTGGCCCAAAATACAGGGAGCGGCAAACACAGCAGCCCCTTGAATGAGTTGCCGGAGTTGGGCTTGGGGGCGGGGGCCTGCTAACCGCACATGAGTCTCAAGCTGGAGAAGGGCAATTTGCGATCGCAACGCTGCTTCTAGCTCTCCGATCCCAATAATTTGGCAATCAAAGTCAATGCCTCTTTGTTTAAGCCGCTGACAAGCTGAAATTAAATCAGCAAATCCCTTTTTCTCAACGAGACGACCGACGGCCACAATCCGGGGAGGGCGATTTTGCGGCATTAGAAAGGGAAAGCGGTCTAAATCTAAACCGTTATAGATTCGGTGAACCTGTTGAGCGGCATCACCGTAGGTCCCCTGAAGAAATTTAAGATTGAAATCACTCACGGTGATGGTGGCTCGCGCATCGGCAAGCTTCGCCGTTAGGTCTTGGGGATTGACCGATTCATGGAAAATATCCTTGGCATGGGCGGTGAAACTATAGGGTATCCCCGTAAAGAAACTCACAAGCCTTGCCACACCGGAGGCGGAGGTTGCAAAATGAGCATGCAAATGGGTAATTCGACGCTCATAAACCTGACGGGCTATCTGTAAGGCCTGATAAATCTCACGCGAGTCTTGCCCTTTGGCTAATGCAAGCTTTGACCAAATATCCGGATAAACTTGGCTGGCTGATTCCAAGGCTTGCCAAAAATCAGCAACCTTCGGACTGGATGCTAAACAATAGGTCACAGAGGCTTGAACTTGAGCCAGCAGATCTTGAAAATGACTATCAATCGTTGGGCGTAGCGCAAAGATTTCAATGGCGAGACCTGTAGCTTCATGGGCCAAAATTTCATTGACGACAAAGGTTTCCGAATAGCGAGGATAACGCTTCAGAATATAGGCAACCCGAGGTTTTATTTCAGACATTAAAATTTCCTTTCTGTCCCACTGCTAGCTAAACATCTACATAGATTGCTGACCTGCTGGGTAAAGCGGTTTAGCCCTTGTAAATCAATGGAATTGCGGACAGAGGGCTGAGCGATCTCCCGATGTAGCCAATCGCCTAAAGCCTGTGGGCTCAGGTGTTCCGGGTGAAGAACATCAAGGAGCTCTAAGCTTTGCAACCGTTGGGCTCTAATCCATTGCTCCAGACGGGGGGACACTCGGGGAACCAGAAGAGCGGGTTTGCCAAAAGAGAGAATTTCACAGGTGGTGTTGTAGCCTCCCATGGCAATAACACGCTGTGCCTGTTGCATCAAAAGGGTAGGTTCGGCGAAATAGTCTAAAACTTGCAAACGGGGATTGTCTTGAGCCTGAATGCGTAGCCGTTCTCGTATTTCCCCTGGCATAAACGGCCCAGTCAGCAAAATACCATGTAGACCTTTCGGTAAGGCGGTTTGCACAAAGGCTTGGGCCAATTGTGCACCATCTTGGCCGCCACCGACACAACATAAAACGAAGGGACTTGAGCTAAGATTGAGCTGTTTTAGCCCTTCAAGGGTCTGCGAAGGGAGTGACTCTAAACGGGAGCTTTGGTCTAAATATCCCAGATATTTGAGCTTATATTCCATTGCCGAAGACCAATGATATTCTTGGGCGAGGTCATAAACATTGCGATCGCCATAAACCCAAACCTGATCGAAGTATTTGCGAATCGCTGATTCATTTCTGAGCTTTGCCCACTCTTGAACAACAGTATTGGGTTGGTCAAGGACGTCTCGCAATCCCAAAATACAACGTGTCCGGGACCGCCAACGCAGCATTCTTAAACTTGAGTTGAGTTCTTGACCCACACCACGGGGAACATTATCAACCATGAAAATATCTGGCTGAAATGTTTTCAAAGCGGCTTTAATCGTCTTAGAGCGAAGCTGAATTAAATCATCAAACGACAATCGAAACGACCGAGATCGATAGCGTCCAGTAGATTCTTTATAGAGCGAGGGCAACGTTAAATAGTCAATACCGGTGGGCATTGAGCTACCGTGAATCTCACAAACCCCCATTATCATTAAGATATCTGCATTGACATCCGACTTAACCAGTGTTTCCGCTAAAAGCCGATTACGGCGTTTGTGGCCTAGCCCCATGGTGTCATGGGAATAGAATGCAATTCTTGGTCGAGAGTGCGATCGCCCTAAGGATTGAGTCCAAGATTTTGTTGTAGCGTTCAGATCTGCCACTGGGCTTGCAGAATCATTCTTTTCCTCATTCCCTTGACTTTTCGAAGTTATCAATGACACATAACTCATCTATCCCCCCCTGCCCCCTATCGCTCTCTAACCCAACGTTCACCAATTTGCAGCTATGACGAAGGTCTTGAGGTGGGAGTTCCTGCTTACCCTGCTCTTATGTACGTGTCAAGGGATTAGGCATAATTAAGAGCGTGTCCTGGGCAATGATAGCGATTTCTAAGTCCCTGAGCTCCTCTAAACTCATCTCTGAAGCAATACGATCGTACTCTGCATCACTGGGCTCGGTAGCAAGCCAATCCATAATCTGCTCAAAGGTCATGGGTCTGCTCCTGGAGGTATTGGGGGACGGGGCAACTTCATCAGGTGACCCCCAATCTGGTACTTGATATACGGGCCATACCCCAGCAAGCACAAGGTATGAACCAAGTCCCTCGCTGATAGATCGTGGAGATAGGCACCGTGCCCGTCCATGGTCGATAAGCGGTCCTTGAGGGCATCTCTCAGGATCTCATTCCCAGGGCCTCGCAGCTCGCTCGTGGGCTCATCTGGGTGGTTCGTGGGCAGTAGCATCTCGCTATCAGGCTCATTGGTCAGGTACAGTTTTATGGTCATTTTCGGCTCATAGCTCCTAACGTAATAAGCGTATGGTCTGGGTACTCCTGTAAGAACTTGATAAAGTCCTGCTCATACAGAAGCTCTTGGATACCCATGCTCGTAACCTCCTGGAATGCGTACCCTCGCGGGAACCCCGACCACTTGTATTCTTTACCTACATACGGTTTGCTGAAGTCCCCCGGAACCGCTATCTCAGTATCAGCATACCCAGGATCCCCTGTCAGTAGTGAGAGCTTTTGGCGGTCACCTGGATTGGGTGCTTTGCTCTCCACCCACTGGATTATAGCCTCTGTCAGATCAGGGTCTATGTAGTTCATGCAGTGCGTTAGTTCATGAACAAGAGTCTTGTAGAACCGAACGGGTTCTTCCGGGTCAAAGGGCGGAAGCACGTAATCCTGCTCAACCTCCATTGTAGTAGCCCCAGCTTGAGCGTAAGATCTTCCATTCACTGTTGCTTTGGTCGTTACCTTGTGGGATGGAGCGGCGATACGGTTCAAAGCGGAGGAGCCATCGTACACGTACTTTGGACCCGCTAGATTGGCCCAAAGTTGAACCATTTCCTTGATGCTTTGCTCCGAAACACCTGGGGTACTAGAGGTCTCGATCGTGATACTGTCTATACATCTGATGTCTGAGCAACTAAACCCTCGCTAAAATCAGAATTCCCCAAAGCACTGCGATCGCCGCCATCACCGCCGCCCATATCGGATGCCCCCGCTCCGAAGACCGTCCCCCCGATGTCGTCCGCAGTTGCTCCACATCTAGCCACAGCGTCGCGCCCCGGCGTAGCCAACCACTGACGACGACCTCGCGACCCAGCAAAAAACTGGGGCGTAAAAACTTGGGCCAAAGATTCCCCGCCGGACCTAAGGGCGAACACCAGTGCAGCCGCACCGGCCCCGCTTCGGTTTGCAGGAGCAGATCCTGGCCCAGCCAGTTGCTCACCCCCGCTCGCCCGGTTAGTCGTCCCGTCAACTGTACCGGTTCCGCATCCATCGGCAACAAAAAGGGTTGGGGCAAAATCGTCGCGATCGCCCGGTCCGCTGCCGTTTCCCGTTGCGCTCGCTGGGGAAAAAACGAATTTGTCCGCAGAATCAATCCTAGCCCCACACCAATGGGAATACAACCCCAGATCAGCGTGCGATCGCCAAACATCCAGTCCAGTTGCCAAAGGCCAAACAAACTCACCGTCGCCCCGATGCCCCAGAGCAGCAAACCCATGAGCAAACCCGCGATCGCCCCATAGAACGGAGCCCCTTGGAGCAATAGCGGTCCCCACAGTTCAAAACAACGCCGGAGCGCAACTCGGCGATCGCCCCAGCCTTTTTCCGAGGTCCAAGCGACCCAGAGATTGAGCGAGTCCCGTTCGGGAGCAGGCAGCATCACATCCGGCGGTTGCTTCGAGCGAATGCCGTAGCCATTCAGTAAGGAGAGGCGATCGCCCAGCAGCGGATGGGCATTGTTCAGATTCAGCCAGCGACGGTAGGGGCTAGAGCAGTCCCAGGCCAGCCGCGCATCCGCCTCTAGGTCGACGATCGGTAGGGCTGCGGTCAGGGCTACAGATGCGCCTAGGGGTAAGAGCAATTCAAAGCCTTCCAGCAGGGGCAATGTCTGCTCCTGTTGGGCCAAGGCTTCACAGAGGGCTTGGGCATAGGACCGCAGCGCCCGACTGTAGGCCGCCGGATCTCCGAGAAAATCCGCCGCCGCGCGATCGCCATAGAGAACCCGCCAGCGGGACAAGCCGAGCAACGGCCAGCGCCAGAGTTTATAAAGACCGTAGGCGATCGCCCCGAAAACGCCGCCCAGGACCATGCCCGTCCGAAACAAAAACCGAAATCCCGCATCCAGTTTGTGATTCGATACCAGCTTTTCACGACAGCGGTTGCCCACCCCAGCGCAGAGCCAATACAAACCGTAGGGGAGTTGGAGCAAACCGTTGAGCCAGGGTAGGACGAGGGCGGAGTGGGTGGCGAATTTACCGAGTTCTCCGGCGATGAGGGCGGCGATCGCCTCACTGTTCAACCGTTCCAGCAATCCCCGACTTAGCACAATGCGACCATCGCGGGGCGAATGACCCACGGAAAAGATAATCGGAACCGACGTTTCTAGGAGCAGCAACCGTTCCGGCGAAAGACTCCGTTGTTTTTTGAAAAAGCGTTCCAGTAAGGCCATGGCATCGGCGCTGTGGGGTTTGAGGTCTTCCAAGGGAAAATCTTGCCCAGGACTGTAGAATCGCAAGATCCCGGCGATCGCCCAGGGCAACCCCACCAGCAACGCCACCGCTGCCCAGCGCAGCGGCTCCTGCAAGGGCGTCCAGTCGGGGATCGAAACGAAGGAGGAAATCCAAGGCAGGCGAGCCAGACCCCGGTCGAGAGCCGTCGTGATCCAATCCAGGGAGAAGGGAATGGCCCAAAGGGTGAACCCCACGGTCAACAGTTCCACCAGCCGCAGTTTGAGCGGACCGAGCTGCTTTGCCAGAGACTGATGGCCAATCCAGAGAATCGCAAAGAGAATGACGCCCAGAACTGCCACGACCCAGCGTTGGTAATCGCTCAGCCAAGCCGGCCAAAACCCCAGCCCCGACAACTGACTCAGCCCCCAGATCAGCACCCCCGACCAGGCCAACCAAACCCAGCGCTCCGTGCGCAGCGGCGAGAGCGGACGCCAACTGGGATTGCGCACGGACAAATCGGAAATCGGCTGGGACGGTTCCGGCGGGGCTTCAAAGGCTTGGGTGGGCGCTTCGGCGGTTTCCATTTCCTGCTGTTTGGCGCGCCATTTCAGCTTTTTGAGGCTTTTCTTCGCCCAGGCTTGGGTTTCGGGTTTGGCGCTGCTGTGGAGGGGATAGCAGAGGGCGATCGCCTTTTCAAAATTCTCAATGCGATCGTAGGCCACGATCAACGCCATCTGGGCCTGTTCCCAATAGGCTCCCCTGGGGACTTGACGCAGATGGGCGATCGCCCCATCATAATCCTCCTGCTTGAGTGCCGCTAAGCCCGCTTTGAGCTTCGCTTTAATCAGGGTTGATGGGTCTATTTGGGAAGAAGTCGGCTGGCTAGACATAGGCGACAGATGCAAAAAAACCCGCTCAGTTTTATTGTTCACCAACCCCTTGGAGGATGGAACATTCCGGTCTGAATACACCGAGTCACGCGATCGTGAGTTGGGCGCTCTGGTTTCCCCTAGAGCCTAGCGCTGCGGCAGCGATTTTTGCAGGTGCCGCATCGTGGAGTCATGGGAATCGTGGTCGATTGGGTGATGAACACCTCTCAGTACGCTAATCTTGATCTCTGTGCCAAAATCCTGTGTGCCCCCAAGATCCTGTCCTTTGTCTTCACGCTGAACCTGAACCATGTCCGATCTCCGCGATACTCGCCTGGAAAAAGCCGAACAGCTCCGTCAGTTGGGGCAAAATCCCTACGCCTACCGTTGGGAATCCACCCATAGCGCCGCTGTACTCCAGGAGAAATATGCGGACCTGGAGAATGGGGAAGAGGTGGAGGTAGAGGTGGCGATCGCCGGTCGGATCATGGCGCGGCGCGTCTTTGGCAAACTAGCCTTCTTCACGCTTCAGGACGAAACCGGCCAAATTCAACTCTTCCTCGATAAGAAAAAGATCCAAGCCACCCTGGGCGAGGCCGACCCCGAAGCCTTTAGTCATCTGAAAAACCTCACCGATGTCGGAGATTTCATCGGCGTCAAAGGCAGCGTGCGTCGGACCGACAAAGGCGAACTCTCCATCAATGTAGGGTTTTATCAAATCCTGACGAAATCGCTGCTGCCCCTGCCGGACAAGTGGCATGGCCTCACCGATGTGGAAAAGCGCTACCGTCAGCGTTATGTGGATCTCATCGTCAACCCCGAAGTGCGGGAAACCTTCCGGCGGCGGGCGAAAATCACCGCTGCCATTCGCCGTTACCTTGATGAACAGGGCTTCATCGAAATTGAAACCCCCGTCCTCCAATCCGAAGCAGGCGGAGCCGCAGCTAAGCCCTTTGTGACCTACCACAATGCCACGGAAATGGAGATGTATTTGCGCATCGCCACGGAGCTACACCTCAAGCGGCTGATTGTGGGAGGATTCGAGAAGGTGTTTGAACTGGGCCGAATCTTCCGCAATGAGGGCGTTTCGACGCGGCACAATCCCGAGTTTACGTCAATCGAGGTGTACCAAGCCTACGCCGACTACAACGACATGATGGCGCTGACCGAGGCGATTATCACCGATTCCGCTCAGGCGGTACTAGGCACCCTAGAGATTGAATACCAGGGTGAGGCCATCAATCTCAACACCCCCTGGAAACGGATGACAATGCATGAGGCAGTTCGTGAGGCAACTGGCGTAGACTTCTCAGCAATTGAAGATCTGGAAGCGGCAAAAGCCGCTGCCCAAGCAGCGGGAATTCACGGCGTTGGCGAAGCAACCTCTATCGGCAAGATCCTCAACGAAGCCTTTGAGCAAAAAGTCGAAGAAACGCTAATTCAGCCCACCTTTATTCTCGACTATCCCGTAGAAATTTCGCCCTTGGCCAAACCCCATCGCTCCAAGCCGGGATTGGTAGAACGATTTGAATTGTTTATTGTGGGTCGAGAAACCGCGAATAGTTTCTCGGAGTTGACGGACCCCATTGATCAGCGAGAGCGTCTTGAGGCACAAGCCGCGCAGAAGGCGGCAGGGGATGAGGAAGCCAATAGCGTTGATGAGGATTTTCTCACGGCATTGGAGTATGGCATGCCACCCACCGGAGGCTTAGGCATTGGCATCGACCGATTGGCGATGCTGTTGACAGATTCACCGAGCATTCGGGATGTGATTGCGTTTCCGCTGTTGCGGTCGGAAAAGTCAGCCCAGGATGAAAGTGAGTAGGAGTTGTCAAGCCTTTCTAGGTTATGCAGTCCCGTTATGCAAGCGAAGCTGCGGGCGTTGGTGGATGAGTTGGGTGAGGGTGGGGGCTGGGATAGTCTATGGGGATGAGCGGTATGTGGGGGCATTTGGGGACGATCGGGGTTGGTGACACCTTGGAATTATCGCAAGAACTTAGTTGTAGACATCTTCTGCTTTTTTCCTTTAGCCCCAATTGCAAAGCTAAAATCTTTTGCTACCGTTTTATATGCAAGTTGATTGCAAGCATAGGTTACCGGTAGCCTGACTTAAAAAAATGAAATTTTTGAGTTTGTCGATCTAGTAAGTCTTTGTAGAACTCTGGCTCTGATGGTTATCTTGCTTCAACTTATTTGTCCAATCATCTGACGAGGCAGTTCCTGGTGAACACAAGCTGGGATCAATGCGCTCCCTGAGCACAAGGCCCTGATTCCGGTAAGATTCTCGAGCATCTTCAGTGAGAAGACCATAATAATGCCCCAAAATATGATCCACTTGTTCAATCCAAAAATTAAGTAGTGCATCGTCGATTGCTGCTTCCAAAATCTTGTCAACCTTTTGCTCTTCTTCTTCTAAAGGCTCGACAAGCTGTGATAAACGTCCGTATTCCAGCACCTTCTCTTTTATGTCCGGAGTAGTTTGCTGCAATAGGTTTTCATCTAGAAGCTGGCTGATTTGTACATAGTCGTTCTGAGTTTCCATTCTTGCGTTCCCTTCTATGCAACATTTCAATGGTGTTGCTCCACTAACACTTGTTAGCACCATCTACTGTGTATAGTAGATATAAATGAATGCGTTTTACAGTGTAGAGAGCTGAATTAAAAGAACAATCAAGCATGATCTATTTCATCCTGTGTACTGGGCCGTTAAATAAGAGATAATTGCTCTGATAGCTTAAGAAGAGATAGATGTACTGGTGTTTAAGTTTTGCTACATCCCTCTTCAGTTGAGCTTTGTACTGTTCCCATAAGCGATGTAACGAATTCGGATCTTGGTATTCTAGGAGAATTACCTGATGGCACCATCGCTTGGAAATAATAGAAGCCAGTACGCTATCCATGGTGTTGTTTCTTTCGATTGTGGATGAACTGGACGAGACAAGAGCACCCCCAGCTCAAGGAGCAGAGGGGTAAGTAATACCTTTTGACTTGCACTCAAGACTTTGTGTATCACGGGCCGATTATGTGACCCATTTTCTTTGTGATACAGATGAACTTTTGTGACAGCACTCATAATTTTGATGTGATGGTTGGAGATGTCAACACTGGCCAAAATGTTGTAAGGCTAGTAAATCCATGTAGCCATATAAGTCGTGCATGATCTGTATGTCACAAAAATCTCTAGTGAATCACAATTCTTCGGAGTGACTCGTGTGGTTTGGCTGTGGGAGCCAGGGGAGGCGTGCCGCTCATTTTATTGCTTTTCCCATGGGTGGAGAAATGAGAGAGGCACATCAACGTCAACAGGGTTGGAATCTATGGCTCCACCCTCGCGAAACAACATCGTGGAGATGATGTAATGACAAACCAATTCAGGCAGCAGGGCACAGATGGGTCCCAGGAGTTCGTAAATCAGGATTCCGTTGGTTCTGTCGATTTTTATTACTCGGAGGAAGAGGGGACTCCAGGTATTTCGGAGGAGCTGGCTTGTCATCGATTTCGCATCGAATTTTTGCGGGTGACAGATCCAGATACGAAACAAGGCGCGATTTTGTACGCTGCGGTTTCGAGGGTGCTGAAGTCCTATCGATTATCCGGTTTATACAGCATTATTGATGTGTTGAATGAAGCCTATGAGCGGGGGGTGCAGGCGAATCAGAAAAAGGAGATTGAGAATGTTGCGGGTTGGATTCGCCGGACAGGGCGCAATATTGCGTCTGAATGGAGTCGCCTAGAAGATCGTACGGTGTCAGCCGATGAACGATTGGCAAACTGGCCAGCGGTAGATCCCTTAGATGGGAATGATTTGAGTCAGGAGCTCAAACGAGTGCGTCTAGCGACTCGAAAATTAGAGCCTCGTGATCAGCGAATTCTACAGCTCAAAATCGTTGAAAGGCTTCCTTGGTCTGAGGTTCAGCAGATTCTTCGAGATGAAGGGTTTGGTGACTGTACGATTGTGGGGCTCCGCAAACGCAAGGAGCGGGCACTAACCAGACTTCGGTTGCTTTATCACGAGACGTCTTTGAAAGAGGAGTAATGCGTTTCAGGCTTCTGTTGTCTTTTGCATTGGGTTGCACCTTCTCTGTTGCAAGCGATCGCCCCACCTCGGCAAATTCAAGAAATTTAATCCCTATGACATCCCTACACCTGCTCAAATAGAATTTGTCTTGATCGCTTGTATTCCCTGTATGTCCAACCTCAGCCAGCTCGAAGCCTCTCTCTGGGAGGCGGCTGATCAGCTCCGCGCCAATTCAAAACTGAATGCCTCTGAGTACAGCATGCCGGTACTGGGGCTGATTTTCCTGCGTCACGCGACCAATCGCTACGAGGTCGTGCGGGAGGAGATTGAGAAGACGCTACCGACGCGGGGCGGCAAGAAGCGAGCCCTGACCGCTGCGGATTTTAAGAGCAAGGCGGCGCTGTTTTTGCCGGAGACGGCGCATTATGACTATCTCCTGAACCTTCCAGAAGACAAAAATCTCGGTGCAGCGCTGGTCCAGGCGATGAAGGACATTGAGGAGCAGTCCGACCTGCTGAAGGGTGTGCTGCCGAAGGAGTACACCGGGTTTGATAAGGCGCTGTTGCGTGACCTGGTGCGGATTTTTGGGCGGGATGAGTTGAAGACGGCCCAGGGCGATGTGTTTGGCCGGATTTATGAATATTTCCTCAATAAGTTTGCGATGAGCGGTGCCCAGGAAGGGGGCGAGTTTTTCACGCCGCCGTCGCTGGTGCGGATGATTGTGAATGTGATTGAGCCGAAGCGGGGGGTGGTGTTTGACCCGGCCTGCGGCAGTGCGGGGATGTTTGTGCAAACGGGGCATTTTTTGGAGCGGCTCGGTACGAATCCTTCGGAGAAGGTGACGTTCTTTGGGCAGGAGAAGTCGGAGACGAATACGCGGCTGGCGAAGATGAACCTGGCGGTGCATGGGCTGGATGGGAATATCCAGCTCGGCAATACGTTCTACGACTTTCGCAAGGAGCTGGTGGGAGCCTGTGACTATGTGATGGCAAATCCGCCATTCAATGTGGATTTGGTGGATCCCAAGAAAATCAAGAACGACGACCGGCTGTTTACCGAGAAGAAGATTCCGGGCATTAGCCCCAAGACAGAGACGGTAAGCAATGCGAACTACCTGTGGATTCAGTATTTCCATGCCTATCTGAAGCCGGGTGTGGGTCGTTCTGGGTTTGTGATGGCGAGTTCGGCGTCGGATGCGGGCCATGGGGAGAAGACGATCCGCGAGCAGATTATTGAGACGGGAGACGTGGATGCGATCATCTCCATCGGCACAAACTTCTTTTACACGCGCTCATTGCCTTGCACGCTCTGGTTCTTTGACCGGGGGAAGCCGGAGGCCCGCAAGGACAAGATTTTGATGATCGATGCCCGGAATGTGTTTCGGGTGGTGACGCGGAAGATTAATGACTTTAGCGAGGAGCAGCTTCAGAATCTAACGGCGATTACTTGGTTGTATCGCGGGGAGACGAAGCGGTTCTTGGGGCTGGTGCGGTCCTATATTGAGCAGGTGTATGGCGAGGCGGAGCCTTTGGTGGAGCGGCTGGCTGGCTGGGATACAGCGCTGGAGCCGTTGATGGGTCGGTTGAAGCAGCTAGGGGAAACGGTGCAGCCGCTGATGACGGAGAAGGCTGAGGTGACAGCGGAGTCGGTGGAGGCGTTTAAGGCGCAATGGGTGGAGCTGGAGGCGGCTGTGGTGCAGCTAGGTGAGGACCGAGCAGCGTTGATGGCTGGCATTGGGGCTTTGCCGATGCCGGAGGAGCTGGAGACGAATGAGGCCCAGCATAGGTGGGCGGAGCAATTTGGGGCGCAGGTGTCGTTGTGGAAGGCGGTGCAGAAGGAGACAAATCAGGTTTATAAGCTGGTGGGCCGAGGGGTGGAGTTGGCGGAGAAGCAGTTGGGGGCAAGGGGGCTGAAGGACTGGAATAGCCGGGAGGTGCGGCAGGAGCGGCAGGGGCTGGAGGCGGCGCGGGATGGTGTGGTGGCTGTGGTGAACAGGTGCTGTATTTCGAGCAGCAGGTGCTGTGGTTGCAGTCACGGTTCCCGGAGGCGGCGATGGTGGATGTGCCGGGGCTTTGTCGGGTGATTGAGCGGGGTGAGATTGAGGATGGGAGTTTGACGCCGGGGCGGTATGTGGGCGTGGCTGCTCAGGTGGAGGATGAGGATGAGGAGGCGTTTGAGGAGCGGATGCGGGCGATCCATGGGGAGTTGGCGGGGTTGAATGCGGAGGCGGTGGAGTTGGCTGAGGCGATTCAGAGCAATTTTGCAGAGCTGGGTTTTTAGCTACTAGGCGGGAAGCCCCGCGCTCTCCCGAAGGGGAGCGTCGGGATGAGAGCCAGGGGCACTGAGGGGGTTCGATGCCCCCGAAGTGCCCAAAACAGGAGAATCTTGCTGCTCAATGTACCGCTTCAGGACGGATACCGTGACCCCTCCACAACTGGCAATGAAGTACGACTCATTCCAGAGCACTGACTTCCAATAGAACTTGTTCACGCGCTCTGAAAACTCAGACCGCAGTCTGCGGCTAGAGACAGACTTCAAGTTGTTGATGAACTTGGGCAGCGCCATCTGAGGGTAGTACTGAAACAAGACGTGGATATGGTCGGCCTCACCGTTGACCTCTATCACCTTGCAGTCCCACTTCTCACACAGGTCGCCAACTACTTCTGTCAGTCGTTGCAGCATCTCAGCAGTGAACACTTTGCGGCGGTATTTTGTGGTCAGCACCAGATGGGCTTTAAGGTCTGAAACCGACCGCCCACTCGAAACAAAGTCGTCTTTCATTAATCAGTGTGCCTTGAAAGTGTTACACTCATTGTATGCGAATAGCCTACCAATATCGACTGCAACCAACCTACGAACAGCGGTGTCAGATGAGCTGCTGGCTTGATATGTTGCGGCACCAGTACAACTGGTTGCTGGCAGATCGCTTTGATTGGTGGGAGATGAACCGCTGCCCAGTCAACGCTTGCCCGCTGGTGACGAGTATCGCTGAGCTACGGGAGCGGCCCAACTACTACAGTCAGAAGCGGTCATTGGTACCCCTAAAGGGTGAACGGCCTTGGTACAAAGAGGTTCACTCCCAAGTCCTTCAGGACATGGTGAAGCGGGTTAACTTGGCGTTTGAGCGATTCATCAAGGGCGATAGCTCGGGCAAGCGTAGTGGCAAGCCCCGGTTCAAGGGGCAGCACCGCTATCGCACGTTCACCTATCCCCAGGCAAGTCACGACTGGCTAGACGGCAACCGTGTCATGCTGCCTAAGATTGGGGCAGTGAAGTTCATCTGCCACAGGCCATTACCTGAAGGGTTCGCGCTCAAGACGGTGGCAATCTCGCTCAAGGCCGATGGTTGGTACATCACGTTCTCCCTAGAGGACAAGTCGGTGCCAGAAAATCCCCTGCCTGAGGTTGTCCCGACCGAGGCAAACAGCATCGGGGTTGATGCTGGGTTGGAGTATTTCGTCGCTTGTTCAGACGGCACCACGAAGACGCCACCCAAGTTCTACCGCCAAGCTGAAGAAAGGCTGGCCAAGCTTCAGGCGAAGCGTGAACTGAGGCCCAAAGGGTCGAAGGCGCGGCGAAAGCTGAATGCCAAAATTGCCAGGTTGCACCAGCGCATTGCTAGGCAGCGGCGGCAATGGCATTTTGAAACGGCTGGCGAGTTGGTTGCCAAAGCTGATGTGATTTTTGTGGAGGATCTGCAAGTTGCCAACATGACCCGCCGCTGCAAGCCGAAGCAGAGTGAGGGCGGCGGTTTCTTGCCCAACGGTCAGGCGGCCAAGTCTGGGTTGAATAAAAGTTTTGCTGATGCTGGGATAGCGGGGTTCCTAACCAACATCCTTCCGTACAAAGCTGAGAAAGCTAGGCGGCTGGTCGTGAAAGTTAACCCCGCTGGGACATCCCAGCATTGTGCAATTTGCCTGAACCGAGTACCAAAGGAGTTATCCGACCGCTGGCATGATTGCCCCCACTGTGGAGCCTCTATGCCGCGAGACGTGAATTCTGGAGTACTCATCAGAAAAGTGGGCCTGGGGCATCGGCTCACTATAAAACGCGAATCTGGGGCAACCCGGAGGAGAAGCCCGCGCCGTACCGCCTAAGCGGTCGGCGTCGGGAGTATGTCACTGGAGTCTCTAGAATGGCGGTAGTGATGAGGAGATGGGGTATGAGAACGTTTGAGGCGCAGGTGACGGTTTCGGCGGATCGGCGGTTGATGATTGAGCTGCCGGAGGGCGTTGAGGCGGGGAGCTATCAGATCGTGGTGGTGATGAATCGGAGTGATGAGGTGCAGGCGGAACCTCAGGCGAGGCGGGGGCTGGATGGGTTGGCGGGTCGGGTGCGATCGTTTGCGGCGGTGGATGCGGTGAGCTGGCAGCGGCAGGTGAGGTCTGAGTGGAATGACGCTTGACTATGTTTTGGATACGAACATTTTTATTCTGCTGTTCAATGACCAGTTGGCTGAGCCAATCCCGGAGGGGCGTTTAGGCTTTTCTGTGATTACGGAGATTGAGCTGCTGTCGTTTGCGGGGCTGGCTGAGGAAGATGAGCGGCTGATTCGTCAGGAGTTGCAGGTGTTGGAGCGGGTGCCTTTGGATGAGGCGGTGAGTGAACGGGCGATCGCCCTACGCAGGCGCTCTCGGCTGAGGACACCGGATGCGATCGTGGCGGCGAGTGCTGAGGCAACGGAGGCGATGCTGTTGACGAATGATCAGCAGTTGCTGGCGGTGGAGGGGATTCGGGCGCAGGCGTTGAGAATGCGGGGGGAGTAAGCGATGGGATGGGTGCGATCGCTCTATCCGGCGCTGGGAGGTTTAGAGTAATTTTGAGGAGCTGAATTTATGAGTTGGAAGTCATTGCTTATCGGCAACTTGGTGGAGGAAGGGCATATCGATATCCAGACAGGACCCTTTGGAACTCAGCTCAAAGCTTCTGAATATACCGAAATAGGAACTCCTGTGATCAATGTTCGTAATATTGGTTACTCCAGTTTACGAGCTGACAAATTAGAATTTGTACCTGAACAAAAGCGAGATCAGCTAGCGCAACATGTTCTATTAGAAAACGATATTGTTTTTGGGCGTAAGGGAGCAGTTGATAGACATCTTTTTGTACAAGAAGAACAATCAGGTTGGGTCCAGGGTTCAGATTGTATTCGGTTGAGATTTCTATCTAATAAGATTAGTCCAAGATTTATTTCTTATCTTTTTTTGCTTGATTCTCATAAAGAGTGGATGCTGACCCAGTGCTCTAATAAAGCTACGATGGCATCCTTAAATCAAGATGTTATCAAGCGGATACCTGTAAAGATTCCGAATGAAACAACTCAAGAAAAAATCGTTGAATTTTTGTCAAATTATGACGACCTCATCGACAACAACAACCGCCGCATCGCCCTGCTAGAGGAAGCCGTGCATCGCCTGTACCGCGAGTGGTTTGTGCATTTGCGCTTTCCGGGGCATGAGCGGGTGGCGGTGGTTGATGGGGTGCCGGAGGGGTGGGAAAAGATAGCTTTAGGAGAGATCGCAGACCGCTATAACGGAATTGTTCAAACTGGTCCTTTCGGCTCTCAGCTTCATAAAAGTGATTATGTTGAGCAAGGTATTCCAGTGGTCATGCCGAAAAATATTAAAGGAGACAAGATAGCTTTAGATACGATCGCTTTTATCGATGAAGCAACTGCTACTCGCTTGTCAAGACATATCTTAAATATTGGAGATATCGTATTTCCACGTCGCGGTGACTTGAATAAAAGGGCTTTAATATCAAAAAATGAAGCAGGATATTTATGTGGAACAGGATGCTTAAAGATAAGCATTCCTCAGCAAAAATTATCTTCGCTTTACCTGTTTAATTATCTAAGAGGTCAGGAAGCTGTCAATTTTATTAATAACAATGCAGTCGGGGCTACTATGGCTAACTTGAGTGCAGGAATTCTGAAATCTTTGCCAGTCCTTCTGCCGCACAAAAATGTACAAAAGCACTTTGAGAAAATAACAAGTCCTGTCTTTGAACAGACTAATTTGTTGCATAGCCAAAATGTTTTATTGCGCGAAGCCCGCGATCGCCTCCTCCCCCGCCTGATGAACGGCAGCATCACCGTCTAAAATCACAACCGCCCGGAGTCTTAATCGCTACTCTTGTAGAAAAGAAAGATCCGTAAGACCCACCGGGCCACCCCATGAGCGCCGAATACTCCGAAGACAAACTCGTCCAAGAAACCTACGCCGACTACTTCGAGCAAAGCCTCGGCTGGCAAAGCATCTTTGCCTACAACGACGAAACCCTCGGACCCACCGGCACCTTAGGCCGCACCAGCCAAACCGAAACCCTCCTGCTGCGCCCCCTCCGCGCCGCCCTAGAACGCCTCAACCCCGGCCACCCCGCCACCGCCTACGACCAGGCCATCGAAAGCGTCACAAGCTACAACCCCTCCACCCCCCTGCTCAAAATCAACCAGAGCAAACACCAGCTCCTGCGCGACGGCATCCCCGTCAAATACGACGACCCCACCAGCGGCGACCCCCTCGAACCCCGCCTCAAAGTCATCGACTTCGACCAGCCCGACCAAAACGAATTTCTCATCGTCCGCGAACTCTGGATTCAAGGCCCCTACAAACGCTGCCGCCCCGATATCCTCGGCTTCGTCAACGGCATTCCCCTCCTGTTCATCGAACTCAAACGCACCGACAAAAAACTCCAAACCGCCTACGACCAAAACCTGACCAACTACAAGCAATACATCCCCGAACTCTTCCACCACAACGCCTTTTGCATCCTCAGCAACGGCGACAGAGCCCGTGTCGGCACCTTCGCCAGCCCCTACGCCTTCTTCAACGAGTGGAAACGCCTCGACGAAGACGAAGTGGGCCGCGTAGACTTCGAGACGATGCTCATGGGCATCTGTGACAAACGCAACTTCCTGGACCTGGTGGAAAACTTCATCCTGTTTGACGACAGCAGCGGCGAACTCGTCAAAATCCTGGCCCGCAATCATCAGTTCCTCGGCGTCAACCGCGTTATTCAGCGCATCCAAGAGCGGCGGACACTCCGGGACAGTGAGGATCCAAAGGTTCAGGAAGCGATCAAACGCCTCGGCGTCTTTTGGCACACCCAGGGCAGCGGCAAGTCCTACTCCATGGTCTTCCTAACCGAAAAAGTCCACCGCAAAATCGGCGGCTACTCCTTCCTCATCGTCACCGATCGCCAAGAACTCGACCGCCAAATCGCCGAAACCTACGTCGGCACCGGAGCGGTCCAGGCCACCGCTGGCAAACAACTCCCCAACCAAGCCACCAGCGGCGAAAGCCTCAAAACCCTGCTCCAGGGCAACCAACGCTACGTCTTCAGCTTGATTCACAAATTCAACCAAGACATTGCCGACAATGACCCCGTGGGCTATAGCGACAGAGACAACATCATCGTCATCTCCGACGAGGCCCACCGCACCCAGTACGGCAAGCTCGCCGTCAACATGCGCAAGGCCCTCCCCAACGCCGCCTTTATCGGCTTCACCGGCACGCCCCTGATGGAATCCGAAGAAGACCAGAAGACCCGCGAAGTCTTTGGCGACTACGTTTCGGTGTATGACTTCCAGCGGGCGATCGAAGACGAGGCCACCGTGCCGCTCTACTACGACAACCGAGGCGAGAAGCTGGAGATCACCACCGATGAGGTCAACGAGCGGGTGGCTGAAAAGCTAGAGGAACATGACCTCAGCGAAGCAGACGAGGCGCGACTGATGCGGCGGCTGGGGGGTGACTACGCTGTGATTACGGCTCAAGAGCGGCTAGAGCATATCGCGCAGGACTTGGTGAAGCACTTTTGCGATCGCTGGCAAACCGGCAAAGCCATGCTCGTCTGCATCGACAAAATCACCACGGTCAAGATGCACGCTCTGATCGATCAGTACTGGAAGCAAGAAATCAAAGCCCAAGAAAAGTTAGTTCGCAAGGCAACCGATGAGCAGGACAAACAGGACCAGCAGCGCAAGCTCGATTGGCTGAAAGAAACCGAATACCACGTCGTGATCAGCAAAGCCGCCGATGAGGTCAAGGTGTTTCGGGATCATGAGCTGGATATTGTGCCCCACCGGCAAGTGATGGAGCAGCGAGATTTGGAAACCGAGTTTCGCAAAGATGATCATCCCTTTCGGCTGGCGATCGTCTGTGCCATGTGGCTCACCGGGTTTGATGTGCCCAGCCTCGCCACGCTCTACATGGACAAGGCCATGCGCGGCCACACGCTGATGCAGACGATCGCCCGCGCCAACCGCGTTTCTGAAGGCAAGAACAACGGCCTGCTCGTGGACTACAGCGGTATCCTCAAAAGCTTCCGCGCTGCCCTGGCCAAGTATGGCAAGGCAGCGGTGGAACAGACACAAGGTAATCGCCTCACCGCCCAAGAAGCTGGAGGAACGTATTCAGTGGGCGACAAGAATGCTCCCTACAACGCCATGGAAAAGCTGCGGGACGACTACGCCGCAGCCGTGCAAGCCTGTGAAGTGACCCCCAAAACCTGAACAGAAGCGAGAGAGAGTAAGCTAAAGTCTAGGAGGCAAAAGGGTCATGGCAAAAAGACAGAGAAATTACAGCAGCGAGTTCAAGGCCAAGGTGGTACTGGAAATGGTCAGCGGCCAGCGGTCGCCGACGGAGGCAAGTCGAGCTCATAAGGTCCATCTATCAGTGCTATGCCGGTGGAAGAATGAATTTCTCAAGCAGGCCCATCGAGCATTTGAAGGGAAAGAATCAAATGACGAAGCCTCAGAGAGAATAAGCGAATTAGAAAGAATGATAGGTCGATTGACAATGGAGCTGGAAGTGTCAAAAAAAGCTTCGGATGTGTGGAACCTGAGCGGAAACGGAAAATGATAGAGGAGTTCAAGGAAGACTATCCCATTCAAATTATTTGCGATGTGATTGGATACAGTCGAAGCCGATATTACTACAAGCCGAAGTCAGAGAAAGAAGATGAAGACGAAAAGCTCAGAGTAGCGATTATCGAAGTTGCAGGAAGATATCCGACTTACGGTTACAGACGGATAACGAAACAACTTCAGCGAGAAGGATGGAGTGTCAACCATAAGCGAGTGAGTCGTCTGATGAGGCAGTTAGGTCTACTAGCTCAAAAGCGGGTGAGGCGGAAGCGAACGACGAACAGTGTGCATGGCTATCGGCGTTATCCAAATCTGGAGAAAGGGCTGTTGGTAATGCGTCCTGAGCAGGTGTGGGTGGCGGACATCACCTATATCCGCTTGAAGGAGGAGTTTGTCTATCTGGCAGTGGTGATGGATGTATTCACCCGCAGTATACGAGGATGGCACCTGGATAAGACAATGGAGAAGAGCTTGACGATAACAGCACTGGAGAAGGGATTGATGAAAGCAATTCCCGAGATACATCATTCAGATCAAGGGGTGCAATATGCAGCGAATGACTATGTAAAAATGTTGGAAGAACACAACGTTAAGATTAGTATGGCAGCTATCGGGAAAGCCTGGGAGAATGGATATGCGGAAAGATTAATGAGAACGATCAAAGAAGAGGAAGTAGACCTATCAGAATACCGAAACTTTAGTGAGGTCTATGAGCGAATAGAAGAGTTTCTAGAGGAAGTGTATATGAAGAAAAGAATCCACTCGTCATTGAGCTATTTGACACCGGCTGAATTTGAAGAAAAGTGGATGCGCGGGCAACAGAATGCAGAAGTGTGATAAAAGTAAAACAACTCTCGCTTAGGCCAGATCTTTCTGTCCAAAGGAAGGGGTTCACTTCACTGCACCGACCACCTGGCCAATCTGGGCTTTGACCTCAACCAGCTCATAGAGGCCGAGGGCATCGACAAAATCATGCTCCTGAGTGACACTGGCCCTGCCCTCAATGCCATCTGCACCAACGATGAAAGCCGCATCCGCTTTGAAGTGCTGACCCAGGACCTGATGCGGAAGCACAAGGCCCTATCCGGTCGGTTCGATCTACTGCAACCCTACAACCGCTGCTACAACGCCCTGGAAGCGCTGTACAAAAAGCTGCTAGAGATGCGGCGTTCTGACACCGACCTAGGCGAGATTTTTCGGGAGATTTGCGCGGAAGTGGGGGAGACCATTACTGTCAAAGCAACCCAGGCTCCCGGTGCTGAATCTGAGCAGATCTATGACCTGAGCAAGATTGACTTTGAGCGGCTCAAGGCTGAGTTTGCCAAGTCCACAGCAAAGAAAGTTCAGGTGCAAGAGGTGAAGGACGCGATCGCAAAACGCCTCGCAAATCTGATGCAGCAGAATCCCCAGAGCAAAGAGCGTCGGGACCTCCAGGCCCGTTACCAGGAAATCATCAGCAACTACAACCGCGAGACCGATCGCGTCACCATCGAGCAAACCTTTGAAGAACTGCTGCGACTGGTCGAAGCCCTCGACGACGAGGAGAAACGCCACGTCCGCGAGGGCCTCACCGAGCCAGACCTCGCCCTGTTTGATATCCTCTGTAACTACAAGCAGGGCATCAAATCCAGTACCCGCGATCGCCTAAAGCAAGTGGCTCAGTCGTTGCTGCAAACCATTCAGCAGAAGCTGCAAGAGCTGGAAAACTGGCAGCAGAAAGAGACGACTCAATCCGATATTAAAACCCTGATTTACGATCATCTCTACAGCGAGGAAACGGGGTTGCCGGTGGATGACTTTGAAGATGAGGACGTGAAAGAATTGTCTAAAGTAATCTTTCTGCATATCTATCAGCATCCTCCTGTGGCAGGAGTGGATAAATCAAAGACAGCGGCTTAACGTATTGATTCTAGAAAAGCCATTGCTCCAATTCCAATGATGGATACTCCCATCAGTTTTCCAAGGAGTGGCCAAACAAAGCCAATGAGAAAATCAGAGATCTCAGTTGCTTCTAGAATCTGGCCCAAAGAGCCCACAAGAATAAGGCCTAAGAGCGAAAAAAGCAAAAATCTAGAAAAGTAGCCCGATAGCCTAACGAAATGACTATCTGTGTAAATCGGTCGATTACGCTTGCCTTGCATAGCTGAAAGCCCCTATGAGTTAACGATTTTGCCGGAGAGCGATCGCAGGTGATTACGCGGTAATTCACGACAACGACGAGTTCTGGAGATGGAGTGGCGCGGTTGCCAAGATGCTCGGGAAGTGCGGCGATGGCGATCGTCACTGAAGTTGATACTCATGCTTCATTCTGAAAGAAAAACTGCTAGAAATTGAAAAAGAGTAAGTGCATCACTTAATACAAAAGTGATTTTTTGATTGAAAATGTGACCATTTTTGATTGACTTTCTCCATTTCAATGTCACTGCTTAGTTGTGATAAAAAAGCTAATTTTGTGATTTGAATGTATGAATTTAGACAGGCCATGAGTATGGGTCACAGTCTTGCTCAAAATCGCACAATACAGTGTACGTAGCCTTGACGAGGTTGCGTTTTCACTTCCACTGATCGGAGGACTGCCTCATGTTTGGCATCAAATCTCTCAAGATCCTCTTTGATAGTTTAGGGAAACCTTCCGAGCAAAATAGTGAAGCCGTTGCCGTGGTTCTCATCCACGCAATGTCTATCGTTTTCTACGTCATTTTTCAAACGGTCGCTGTGTTGCCGCTCATGCACCATCACCCCTCTGAGCCAGAACCTATCGTTGACTCCTGCCTTGCCCCGAAAATCCAAGCATCATCTCTCAGCTATGATTCCTAACTCCCCCTAACCCCAAAGCCCTGCCACACTGAATAATTGATGCAATCTGCCATGATTCCTCTAGGAGTGATGGCAGGTTGATCTGAAAGGACTCATCTACCCCATCGCCACCCGCTGCGACCTCCGCACCTGCCCCTCCAACCGCTTCAACCGCTGCTCCAGATTCACCGGCTCCGTCGTATCTCCCCGCAACAGCAGCGCCAGCGCATCACACGATAATCTGAATTCGGTAACGCTTGGGGTGAACTGTTGAGCAGGATTCAGACCGTTGAACTAAAAGAAGGTCAAACCGGCAATATCGTGGCTGCCGATTTGGCGAGCCTCACGGCCAAACACGTTGAAGACTACGACCAGTTCTGGCAGCCACTGCTGCGTGAATTCGGTGAAGACGACAAAGCCCTGAGCTGGCGGTTCAAACAGCAGCTCGCAGAGCGCCAACCCAACTGGGAATGCTACGCGATCGAATACGAAGACCTAACCCAGGGCCTCATCTTGCTCGAAACCCAGTTCCATGGTTCCCAGTTTAATTGGGGGCAAAAGCTGGTCTACGTCGAAACCATCATGACAGCACCTTGGAACCGACCTCGGATTCAGCGCCCGCCAGAATTTAAGGGCATCGGGAGACAGATGATGCAGTTTGCCCAACAGCGGAGCTTGGCCTTGGGCTATCAGGGACGGGTGGGATTACTGTCGTTGCCTGACGCAGTGGGGTTTTATGAACGGATCGGCATGACCCGTCTGGAGCTAGATCCTGAAGATATAGTAGATGCAGAGGAAAACTTACCCTATTTTGAATACAGAGCCCTGCGCCAATCTGAGGATCGCGACCATGACCCCGAGCCTTAACCACACCTATCCAACACCTGGGGAGCTGTCCGCCGAGGAATGGCAGCAACTGACCCAAGATTCTGCATGGCAGGCTGCTGTGGATGAGGCAGAGCAAGCGGCTGGTGGTGTCCTGGCGAATGGTTTCCAACAGCGGGGTTGGATGAAGACTTGGCCGGAGCTGCCAACCTATTCTCACTATATGCAGGTGCGATCGCTCGTCCTCCGGGGCTTCGATGCCATCCTGCGCGAAGGTAACCTCGGCGTCGGCTACCAGGCTGCTTCGGGCTGCGGCAAAACCTTGGTGTATGAGCGCTTTTTTGAACCTGGCGAAGCGGTCAAAGCGCGTCTTTTAGCCCTCCTAGAAGGTGAACTGCTGGGTCCACCGCCCGAGATGACACCGGAACGGTTGGCGGGGGTGCGGTCAGTCTTACAGGAAGTGCTCACCGCAGAGGATTGGGAAAAGATTGCCCAGGCTGCGGCCCAGCAGGTGCAGCAGCAAGTGATGGATTTGCGGGTTGCGTAGCTCCCTGCACCTAGCCCATCGCTACCGGCTCCCACGTATCACGCGATAATCTGGATGCGGTAACGCTTGGGGTGAACCGTTGAGCAGGATTCAGACCGTTGAACTGAAAGAAGGTCAGACCGGCAATATCGTGGTTGCGGATTTGGTGATCCTCACGGCCAAACACGTCGAAGACTACCACGGAGCCTACGGGGGTTGGGTTTCTGGGCTAGTTGGCCACCTCAGCCATCTCAATAATGCGTCCCTCGTAGTCTTTTACCAAAAAGTTCAGCGGCTTTTCCCTGCGGATTTTGTACTTCAGCCCCCGCGTCTGCACCCGCATCAGCAGCGCATCAAGACAATCGCGATCAAAACAAACATGGCGCTGGCGATTCTTTTCACCGATGCTTGCCCCGCTAATGACATGGAGCTGTGTATTTTTCCGCAGCTGATACCACAGCCCCTCAGAAGGCTGACCCGCCGCCTGGGCATAGCGAGACCCACTCGTCATCGAACTCGCCGACATATAGAGCGGATCTAAACTCCCTGCCCCTAGGGTCTGCTCATAGTTGTAGTAATAATGTAGCGGTACCTCCGCCGCAGGCAGATTCAACATCCCTTCATAGAGATCTCGGGCAACATTCAAATCCGACACCATCACCGTGTGCACCTTCGGCGCACTGCTCAGGAACATCCACATCGCCCCTGCATAAGCTAGCAAAAGCACCACCATAATGCCCTGGGTCGAGAGCAAACTATCTAGGGCGGGCAGTAGGGACGCTAGGAACGAGGGGGGGATCATTGGACTCAGGATACTGAACATAGACTCCCGATTTGATATAGATAGGTTCTATAAAATACCGAATATCAACTATATTAGCGAACCCATTCCCCCACTTCGGCGGGTTGAGGGGTCGGTTTACCGACAAAGAGATGACTGCCAGCGGACCCGTGAGACTATTTTAACGAGCATTAAGCGATCATCAAGGGAATTATAGAGACAGGTCAGGGGCAACTCGGTGCAGCTTGATGCGGCACCCAATCAATCACCTCCCATGGACTCAAAAGGGGTTCCCTGATGAACGACGATCGCAATCAACTCATTTTAGACCAGCTCCAACGCCAGACGGAACTACTTGAACGTCTAATCACCCTTGTAGAACAACGACCTATCCCGGCCCCCAACTACGAGGCCAGTTTAGCCACGTTTGATCGATTTGACTGGCAAAGCATTGGCGCAGCCGTAGAAGAGGACGACGAAGACGGGGTCGCCGTGGTGCGGTGGCGTGGCCATCGCTACCGCCGCCGCAGTGCCGACAACAAATTTGCCCCTGCCATTTGGTTTAGTCGATCACTGGGTAAAGACGAAGCCGGTAATAACCGCTATGAGCGTCTGATTACGTTCAAGACCCTGGCTGAAACAGAGCCCCTACCGCAGAAAGTCAAGCAAGAGGCGGCTTAGGACCGAGCCGACAAAAACAAAAAATCCCCAGCCTTGGCCGAGGATTAAGAGTCAGGGTGCATCTACCACTTATTACTACTAGGCGGGATGGACCCAGCCGGACAAAATTAGAAAATTCTGAGGTGGCTTCTGAGGCAGCTTAGGTGATTGATATTGCTCAGTGCTGTCGCGTTTTCCCCTAGAACCGAGCTTCATATTCTACCAGCGCCCGATTTTCCCCTTGGAGATCCGTTGTCCCCCGCAGCGTCAGGTTGTCATTGAGCTGATACCGCAGACTAAACTGCGCGGGTAAATCCACCGTCAGCAGCTTTAGGGCCGAGAATGAGACGCTGTTGGTGATGTTGATTCCGATCTCTCCGCCCAGGGCGAATACCGATTTTTGCTTATCGTCCCCATTGGCCACTTGGTTGCGTTGTTTTTGAGAATCGACGATAGCTGGGAAAAGGCGTACTTCCACCGGCCCGCTGAGGGCATTGTTAATGGCAGCCTGTAGATTACCTAACAACGCCGAACCGGCTAAATTGGCCAGCGCCAATGTACTATCTCCTCCTCGACCCAGCGTATCCACAAAGCCCCCGCCAATGAGTGACACAATTTCGCTCTGGGTACGGGCAGGACTGCTGCTCAAGGTAATATTGTCGAGGAGACTGCTGGCTGAGCCATTCACCTGAGCCCTCACCCGCACCGTTTGCAAACTGCCAAAGTCACCGGGCTCAATTTCGTCGCTGATTTCCGAGGTGGAGGTGTTGTCAAACAGACTGCGACGGCGAGAGACTTCGGTTACCGCCGCGACGAGCTGTAGCTGTAGCTCCGGATCTAGCCCCTGATCGGGGTCAAAAATAGCGACATTGCGGGCTCGACGGGCAAGGGTGAACCGAGTGGTAAATAGATTGACTTGCCCTTTGGTGAGCAAGATTGCCCCTTCCAATCGAGGATTGGTGAGGTCCCCAGTGAGTCCTAAATCGCCCTCGGCAAAAAAGCTAAAGACCGGTTCTGCGGCAACCCGTACATTTTGTCCTAACACGAGTTGGAGCCCATTAAAGCTTGGAACTCGAATGGGAATTTCACCGCTGCCGATTTGAATGCCGTCTGTGGGGGCAACCGAGTCAAACTCCTGGGCCGCAGCGACGCTCGGATCCGGCAGGAGGACTTGACCATCGGTCAAAAGAATTTGTCCCGCTAAATCTGGACTGAGGACCGACCCATTGATCTGGACATCACCACTGGCTCCGCCTCGATAGAGACCGCGCAAATTGAGCGCTAACTCTCTAAAGTTGACCTTGAGCGGGTCGTTGGTTTGGATATCCGATCGCGCAATGGGAATCGTTCCCTCTGCCTGAACTTTGCCGTTGCTAAAATCCGCCTGCAATCCATCTACCCGCACCCGGTCTTGATTGAACCGAACTAAGCCCGTGACCCCCGTCAGTAATTCGTCCGGTAAAAATTGGGCCGCTAAAACCGCATCTTCAAATCGCGCGCTGCCCGTGGCGATCGGCTCTGAGAGGGTCCCTGCAACCTGCATTTGGATTTCGCCTTGGCCCTGGAGCCAGCGCACTTGGTCACGGGTGAGTAAATTGAGAAACGCTAAACCCTCATTTTTGACATCTAGCGTCAGGGCCAACTGGTCACTATCCGGCTGAACCTGACTGAAAGGCAGGGCATAGGGAATACTCCCTGAGATTCTGACAGGCTCACGTTCTGCGGCTGTGGTCGGAGGGCTGGGAGGTGTTCCGGAGGCCACCGGGGAGTTGATCTGAGGATCGAGCGAGGGATCGAGCGGATCGTCGACAAAACTCAGCGCCCCTCTAAAGCTCAGCCTCGCATTGACATAGTTAAACCCGGCCTGCTGGGTCTCGATGCGAGTGCCGTTGAGTTTGCCATTGGTGAGGTTGAGACTGCCCACGGCCTGGGGATTGTCCGCACTTCCCGATACAGTAGCAGATAGGTCCATTTCACCATCCAAATCCACCGGTAAATCAATAAAATTACGAGCCAGGGACAGCGGGACCTGACTGGCGCGCAGTTGGCCGGACTGGCGATCGCCCCCCAACTGACCACTAAAGGCGATCGCCGCATCGCCATCCGTCACCCGCACGGGCAACAGCGTCAACACGCCATCGGCAAACTCCCCCTCCGCCTGGACACTATCAATGTCGTATTGTCCCCAGGCCCAGTCCTGTCCTTGGATTTTGAAGGTTGACTGGATACCACTTTGGAGCGAACCCGAGGCTTCGACCCGCCCTCCAAATTGCCCTTGCAACGCCACCAGAGAGGGAATTCGCGCTTCATTCCGCTGCTGGGCCTTTTCCTGGGCCACGAGCTGTTCGATTTCGGCAAAGCGGCGCAGTTGGTTGAGCAATGAAGCCTGGGATAAACCGACGCTGTTGACGGATAGGTCTGCACCTTTGGCATAGGTCGGAGCGATTAATCCTTGGGCCACATCCCCAAACTCAAACCACTGGACCATGCGCAACAGTCCCTGGATATCACCGTTGTCGATGGCGATCGCCAAATCAAACTTCGGATCCTTTCCCAGAACGACCTCCCCCTTTTCCACCCGATAGCGGGTTTGCACAGGCTCTAAACAGCGATCGCCCTGCTGTTGCTTACACAAATCCTGGGTCAGCGCCGCATTTTCCAGCCGCGCCACGTTATTGGCCAAGGAAAAGTCCCCCGAAAAGGCTGTGCCCTTGAGCGTCCCCAGGGCAGGATTGGTGATCCGCAGATTGCCCCGAGCAGTCAGGGGATTGAGCTGCACCGTGGCATTGCCAGAGGCAACGCCCTGGAGCGCCACATCCCCTAGGCCCAGGGACGGACGCAGATTGAATGCCGCTAAGGAAAATTCGTCAAGTTTAATCGCATATTGATCGTCCCCGGTGCGATTGCCTCGGGCGATCGCCTCTCCCTGTTGCACCAGAAAGCTGCGAGGTTGGAACTGACTGTCGAGATCGAGATTAATGCGATCGCGATCGCCCGCCACATTCAACACCACCCCCTCAGGGGCATAGCTGATGCGACCATCGAGACTCGACTCAAAGGGCAAATTATTGACCCGAAACTCCCGCAGGGCCAAGGTTCCCTGGGCACGCAGCGCCTCCAGAGGCCCCTGCACCCTGCCCTCAAAGTTGGCGAATCCCCCCAGATCCAGGGCGACGGGCAAATTGCCCGCCGAGGCAAAAGGGAGGGATTGCACATCGAACCCCCGTGCGCTAACCGCTAAATTCAGCCCTGTAACCGTAGGGGTATCGGCGACCGCAGCTTGGACAATACCACTCGCCTCTAACCCTGGTGCGGTTGCGCTAGCAACGATAATTTGACTGCGGGCTCCGTCCCAGCGAAAGTTAGCGGTGAGCGGGTCACTCACCAAGGCGATGCCCTGGGAAAACGTCACCAACCCCTTCGCCTCTAGCCGATTGAGATTAAACCCCTGGACTGGCCCCGAGAGCAGGACATCCCCATTTAAGCTACCCCGCAGTTGCTCAGAAAACTGGGTTAGCTGGAGCCCAGAGAGATTGGCCGTCCCGGAGAAGCGATCGCCCGTCCAAGACCCCTGACCGCGAACCGTGCCTTCCGCAACCCGGAGCAGCAAGTCCTGAACCTGGAGCGTACCCTTCTCCAAAACCGCCTTTCCCCGAGCCGGATAGGTGGATTCGAGGGCCTGAAACTGAATTGTCGTACGCGGCTGCTCCAGGGGGCCAAACACCCGAGCCTGGGCCGTAATCGGGCCAATGGCAAAGGGCAAACTGCCGGTGCTGTAAAGCTGCACCAGGTCGTCTCCCTGGAGTCCCGTGGCGTTGGTGTCGATCGCAATCCCACCGCTGGGGCCGGTGATCACTTGGCCGCTACCTGTGATTAGTCCTCCGGAGCTGGGTTCAGCCCGGATTTCGCTGAGGCTGAGGGTCGAGCCCTGCCACTGAAACCGGCTGGAAGCCGCCGCAAACGGCACTTTATCCACTGTCAGCGTCCGCAAATTTTTGACCTTACCGGTGATGATCGGTCGTTCCGGTTGGCCCGTGACCTTGAGATCCTCGGCGATCGCCATCCCCGCCACCGTCACCGGTAGCTTCACCTGAAACAGATCCAGAACCTTTGGGGCTTCCACGGGTTTCACCTGAGCCGTGAGGTTTAGCCCATTTTCCAGATGGATCAGCCCCTGGGCTTGCAATTCTAGCGGCCCATAATTGCCCGTGGAACTGAGCAGTTGAATCGCCTGGTTTTTGATCGTGAGCTTGCCCTGGGCATTCTTGACCGGCTGGGGCAATTGCGGAACCTTGGCAATCACTTGATTAAAATCGATCGTCCCCGCAATTTCGACCGGCTGATTCGGCACATAGCCAATCTTGAGATCCGCATCCACGCGACCTTGGTCAAACGTGACCTCCGGAAACTGCACCGTTTTGTCCAGCAGGCGCTTCACATCGCTGAGCAGGAGATTTTTGCCCTGAATATCGAAGTTGAGCCGAGGTCCTGGCGAAGGCGATTTAGCCGATTGGGGTAAATCAGTGGAAGCGTTTGGAGCAGAAGCGTTTGGGGATGGAGCTGGAATTTTAGATTCTCCCTCCGTGCGCAGCCGTCCGGCCTGACCCACGACTTGGCCATCTGCCTCAAACTTGAGCAGCTTGCCGTCCTCGCGAACCTTCAAAACCCCTTGGACATCATCGAGGGCGATCGCCTCCCCTGGATTAGCGCCCTGCGCCCCATAGGGCACCGCTATCACCTTACCCCGCCGCAGCTTGAGCTCATCCAGCTTAATTTGCAGGGGTCCATTACCTGGCTCTAGGTTGAGCTGGGTCGCCACCCATTCACCGCTTTGATCCTGTTCAAGATAGAGATCCGGCTCCACCAAGGTCACATCCAGATCGAGCCGTCCCCCCGTCTGCAACAGTTGCAGCGGATTAAACCCTACCTCGACCTGACGGGTTTCCGCCGTGTCGAGCTCGGTGGGGGTGGCGGGTAGACGCGATCGCCCGAACGTTATCCCAAAGGGTGTAATCCGCTCGATTTCACCGATTTCAACGGGGCGGTCCAGAATCTTCCCCAGTTGGGTCTCAACCTGGGGCGTTAGATCCGTTTGGACATAGCGCCAAAGCCACCAGAGGCCCGCACCACCGGCCCCCGCTAGCAGCACCCCCAACACTAAAAGGGTACGTATCAAGCTCCCCAGACAGGAACGACGATGCCCTTTAACCGTCGGGGTGGAATTGTCTCCCGGAGTCTGGGTCATTCAAGCCTCTCTAAACCAGCAATTTTAAGATGATACCCATTTTTTATTTAGGCACGTACTAATGCCGGTGTCACGAGGGCTTGGAGCCAAAACGATGCCGAAATGACGACATAGCAAGGTTTTTAGGAAGACAGGTCTCGATGGGCAACGCACATCAGGGAGAGGGCGGCGGCGGACGTATCCGGATCTAGACCCGATAGCCTTTGACTGAGACGCGTTTTGAAGGGCGATCGCCCCAAGTCTCCCAAAAAGATCTCGGACCCGACGTCAGGGTTATGGGGATAAAGATGCACTGAAAAGCCCAAAGGTTCCAGTACCTTTCGATAGAGATCGGGCTCTAAGCCAACCCCTGGCTGGCGATTATGACGTTCTGTCGCGAGCTGCCAGATCCGCTCATCTGGGTTTTCGTCTTCAAACAACCAATCCGGAAGCTGCCACTGCTGGAGCCAGAGCCCCCACCCCTCTAGGGTCCAGGCACTGCGCTGAGGATCAAGGTCAGTGATGAGAATGCCGCCAGACTTCACCAACCGACCCGCTTCCGCCAGGACCCGCGCCATATCGTCACAGTGGTGCAGGAGCGCATTGGCCACCACCACATCGGCACAGCCATCCGCCAGCGGCAAGTGGTGGGCATCGGCCAGAATGGGCAAATAGCCCTGTTGTTGGGCATGGCGCAACGCGCCATAGCTAATATCAACCCCCATCAGCGCCGCCGGTTGTCCCCCCAGGGTGGCAAAGAGATTACCAGGGCCACAGCCCAGATCCACCACAATTTTTTGATCCCAGCCCTGGGCAAGATCTAGACGATGGAGAGCATGTTGCCAGCGATCGCGAAATCCCCTCCCCCGATGAGCCTCTGCCAAATATTTCTTCGCCCAGCGGGGATGGCCAAAAAAATAGGCATTGGCCAACATACTCTGGCTATAGACCGGCAGTGGCGCAAGGGCAATCCCATTCGCGTCCCATCTCACGGTTAGTTCAGGCTGGAGATAGGTCTGGAGGCGCTCGGCTTGGGTTGTCCGGGTATCAACAAAGGCAAAGGGATGCATCAACAGGCTCCGGGTTGAGCGAGAGAACAGCACAACGAAACAATCACCGGACCCCCTCACGAGAACCGGGGTAGAGACCTGATGGCCTTAGGCTTCCCCAATCCCACCCAAAGGCGACATCCCCCCTTCCCTCAACTCGACCAAGGCGTCTGACGACCCAGATTTTGATTCAGCGCCACCCAATATTCCATATTGCGCAAAATCGATTGCCACACCCCATACCCCCGTGGATTCAGATGAATGCCATCCGTCGTCAGATCCGCAAACATCGCACCTTTGGCATCTGTAAACTGACTATGGAGGTCTAAATAGGTGACCTTTTCCTCCCGGCTGATTTGGGCAAGCTGGGTGTTAATCCGGCGGATGCGATCGTTATCAATCTTGGGCGTGGCGGTGGGCAAAATCGACTGGACAAAAATTTCAGCCTTGGGATGGTTTTGGCGCAGTTGCCGCATGATTTGCCGCAGATTTGCTGTAATCTCATCATCGCCATAGCCATTTTTCAAATCATTCACCCCCGCCATGACATAAATACTCTGGGGACGGGTATTTTTGAACGCCGAGAGTCGCTGCAAAATGCCTCGGGTCGTATCGCCGGAAATGCCTTGGTTCATCCAAAGCTGAGCGCGGGAGAGATCCTGCATCGGCAACCATTGACTAATCGAATCTCCCACCACAATGCTGAGGCGATTGCTGCCCTGTCCGCCCCCTACGGCCTTGGCCTCTAAGGCTAGCAGGCTTTTCCACTGGTTATAGTCCGGGTGAGCCGTGACATGAGTCCAAGCAGTGCGAAAGCTATCGGCGGGCAGCCGGGTGTAGAGATGGCCTGCCTTGAGCGCGGCAAGACGTTGATAGTAAAGCTGTGGCCCGGATCGGGGTCCATTAGCACTGGGCTGACTGGTGCTGAAATTGGGGGTGGTTTGCCAATAAAAGGGATCGCTGAGACGAGAAAGGGGTTGGCTCGTCGCTGTAGCGCGGGCGACGGTGCTGACACGCCCCTTTGCCAATTTGGATAACTTCGAATCGGCAACCTTGGCACGGGTCTGGCATTGGGACTCATCCTCAGCCATGCCCCGCCCAGGGCTAAATTCAGCGGCGGCAAAACTGTGGGAAACCTCGACCGTTTGAGCAAACGCCGGGGAGCTAAAGAGTCCCCAGGAGGGGCGATGGGCGGTGGGTTGATAGGGATGATGCTTGGCTTGGGGGCTCAGACGATCTAGGGCGATCGGTTCGGGCTCAATGGAAACCGGATGATCTGCCGCCTGCATTTTGGCCACCATGGCGGCAACCAGGCAAAGTTCGCTCATTGATCTTTGAGAAGTAGCGAATGGAATCTGTTCTACTTCTCGCTATCTAGAGCATGACATCAGGAAAGTCTGAAAAAGGGCGGGTGAGGGGACGCCGCCGTTGAGGTGTTTTCCTGTCATCTTTATTACGTTCCTAGGTTTAGAATTTCCCGCTGCTGGACTGGAGTTGCGCGCTTCATCCAAGGCTCAAGAAATCTTTGCCTCAGCCTTATGGTTGGGTGGGCTGGGGCTGCCGGTATTTTCGTTGCCGCATTCTTTGCCGCAACCGCAGATAACCCCAGGGAATACCGGTCCCTCAACAAAATCTCAGCGAATCATTCCGATCCTTTCAGATCTCGCTCATCGTCTTCTCAGCTCTCTCCCCGATAGTCATACTCAACAACCGAGGCGGTCAGTCCAAGGAATAACCGCCCGTCACACAATCCCGGAGTCACAGCTATGAAACCGATTACCCGCGTTCTTTCTGCCCTCGCATTTGCTGGTACAGTCTTCGCTGCCACGGCGGCCTTTGCTTCTCCTGTCAGTATTGCGCATCAAGCCTATCGGGGTGAACTGAAAGGTATCCCTGGCTATCAGCAACTGGAACAGGGCCTCAATTCCCACACCATCAGCATCGATGACATTATCAAGGCCGCTGGCGAAACACCTACGCCAGAGCTAAGAGCCTCTGTCCGCAGCTCTTTGCGGACGATTGCTGACCTCAACTAGACCATTCCTCGGAACAAGTTAGGACACCGATTTTTCAGGAGACCTTCACGATGAAATCCTTCACCCGCACGTTTTCGGCTCTGATGTTTACAGCTACGCTCTTAGCAACCCAAGCATCCTTTGCGGCAACACCGACGCAAAATCTTAGCCAAAGACCCCAAGGGCAAAGCTTGATTGAATATCAGTTCGGTTTGTTCTCCAGTGCCCACGAAAAGAATAACGATTGAGGTTACAACTGCTTCACGTTTCTTTTCGGTTGATTTAAATTAGAACGACAAATTTTCTATGCCAGTCTGGCTCCTACTCCATGGGTAGGAGCCATTTATTGTTCATGGTATAGATTTACTGTGATGAAGCTCTACCTCTAGTCCTAAAGCCTGCACGGTTTTTGCACGGTCCATCCGGCAAGGTAGAACTATCCACGCTCCACCTGGATACTCACCCATGGTTTCATCGCCCCTCACCTCGACAACGCCAATTGCTAAAACTCCAGTTTCTGTTTCCCCCACCTCTGGAAGCCAGCGAAATCATTTGATTAGCAAACTAGCTGATTGCATTGAGTCCGTTTGGCAGCAATTTCTTGATCTTTCGCCCTACGAAATTCCTGACGATTTAGGATACGTCGAAGGCACCCTGGAAGGCGATCGCCTCGTCATCGAAAACCGCTGTTATCAAACCCCTCAATTCCGCAAACTCCATCTTGAGCTGGCGAGGGTGAGCGATCGCCTCCATATCCTTCACTGCGTCATGTTCCCCCGAATTACCTACCAGAAATTTCCGCAGTGCTCCGCCTATACCCGAAGGGTTAGGGGGTGGTGAAGCGGAGCGCGACCGCAGGAAGCAACTAATCAATCTCGGCCTGCTGTTGAATATATTGCCTGAGAACAGATATGGGGGCTCCGCCACAAGAAATAATGCAGTAGGAACGACTCCAAAAAATCGGCTTATCTTGGTAGATCTGATTAAGGTGTTCACCAAACTCTTTCCTGAGTAACCGACTAGAGACAGTTTTTAAGTTGTTCACCAACTTTGACGGCTGAACCTTGGGATTGATCGAGATAAGAAGATGAACATGGTCAGCCTCCCCATTAAACTCAAGCAGGTCGCCATCCCACTTAACGAGCGTCTGTGCGAATATCTCTCGCATCCTTTCCAGCATGGGTTTCGTGATGCACTTTCGTCGGTACTTAGTGCAAGCGACTAAGTGGAATTGAAGATTATAGGAGCAGTGGTGGAGGGTGTTTAACTGTTGCGACATTGTGGGCGACTAAGCTAGAATAAGACCATGCTAACACTGACCTATGAGTACAAGCTGAAGCCAACCGCTCAGCAGATTGAGGAGCTAGAAAATAGCTTGGATGTTTGCCGAAAAGTCTGGAATTATGCCCTCAAAGAGCGCAAGGACTGGATTGCTTCAAGAAAGTGTCCTATCAATGCTTGCTCAATTCGGGGTGAGTACATCATGGCGGCGGATGCTCCCTATCCCGGTTTTGCTCACCAGTGCAAATCCCTGACCCAAGCCAAGAAGACTAATCCTGAGCTCAAGTCTGTCAATGCTCAATCCCTTCAGCAAGTGCTGAAGACTTTAGAAAAGGCATTCAAGGATAGGGCAGAGCGGGGGTTTGGGTTTCCTCGGTTTAAGAAGTCGGGGCAAATGAAGTCGTTTCTGTTTCCTCAATTGGGCAAGACTCCACTGGGAGACGGGTGGGTAAATCTTCCCAGTATCGGGGAAATTGCTATCCGGCAGTCTCGGCCCTATCCCGAAGGCTTCCAGGTGAAGCAGGCCAGGATAGTGAAGCGGGCGTCAGGGTTTTATGTGATGCTCTGTTTTCAAGCGGAGTTGTCCATTCCCGATGTGCCATTGGTAGGTCAGTGTGTGGGTGTCGATGTGGGGTTGGAATATTTCCTGTCAGCCTCGGATGGGCTGCAAGTTCATCGTCCTCGGTTTTTCGTTGACCTGCAAAGCGAGCTGAAATTGCTGCAACGCAGACTCAAGAAAAAGGTGCTGGGGTCGAAGAACTGGAAAAAGCTTCAACTCAAGAGCGCAAAGCTGCATGAACGAATCAGCAACACTCGCAAGGATTTTCACTTCAAGATTGCTCATCTGCTCTGTGACCGGAGCGATGTGATTGTGGTGGAGAATCTGAATCTAGTGGGCTTGTCCCGTGGCATGTTGGGTAAACACATGCTCGATGCTGGCTTGGGACAGTTCCTGAATCAGATTTTGCCCTGGGTGTGTTTTAAGCGAGGGAAGGGGTATCTAAAAGTGGATGCCCGTGGAACCTCTCAGCAATGCCCTGATTGTGGTCATGCTGTCAAAAAGACGCTTTCAGACCGTTGGCATAATTGTCCCCATTGCGGGTCATCGATGCCTCGGGACATTGCGAGTGCAATTGTAATCAAACAAAGAGCCGTGGGGCGCACGGTTCAAGAAAAGGCTTGTGGAGACGGTCTAGCGGGGGTGGCGGCATGAATGTGCTGTTATCTAGCCAAGAGTCTGTGAAACAGGAATCTCCATCCATATCGCCTAGCGATTGGGTGGATGAGCGTCAAGATTTGCCAATCTTTGGGGCCGATCTCGTGGGCCAAACCCATTCTATTAGTGCTGCGATCGCCGATCTTTCACCGGTCCAGAGCGATCGCCAGCTTCCCGCAGCCTATCAAACCGCCCTCAAATCACTGCCCGAGATACAGTTTTCTGAACCTCGTGCCTTGCCAGACTGGGGAGATATTTTTTCTGATTTCTGTTTATTTGTGCGGCCTCAAACCCCGGAGGAAGAAGCGTTGTTCTTTGAGCGAGTCCGGAGCTTTTTAAGCTTACATTGCCAAATCGCAACCGCCTCAAAACCGCTGCAATCGCAATCGGCGATCGCCCCTATCCAAGCCGGACACCAACATTACTGCGATCGCCAGCGCCAAAACGACAAAACCCGCCGCGTCCTCGTAATGTCCTTTGGAGAAGCCTGGGCCGATCGCTATATGAAAACCATGCTGTTTGACGATCCAGCCTCTTGAGAGAGATTTATAGATTTTTAAGTCCGTTTTCAAGACCTTAATATTCTCCAATCTTGACGCTAACCCAAGGATAAGAAGAATTAAGGAACAAAGAATAGGGAAATCAAGGGCGAACCATACCAAATTTTCTTTGAACTTGCCTTTTCTTATTGTTTTTTCACATTTTCCGAAACAATTGTTTACTGCTTTTACAGAACTTTATCTTCTATAATTGCACAAGAATTGCACAATCAGGTTGCTTTAATCGAAATCAGGTTCAAATGGCACTTAGTTCTTGACTGTCTCCAGACAAGAATTAACCGCTAGGCTCCGCTGGCGGAGTTTCGATTCTGCCAGTGTCGTCTTAGCGGGGCTACCGCGAACACCTGGGTCCGACAAAGGGATTTGTTGTCCAGATTTCAGCATAACCATTGCCGAGCGACCTTGAATTAAAGCAAGATTTCATCTTTCCAATCGAGTCCAAAGGCTTGATCGCTGATTGCTCGGTTGGAGGGTGTTTTCATCAAGAGCGTTCGCGGATTGAGCGGATTAAATCAATATCCACCCTTTTTAATAAGGTTTATTAGGAGAACAACAAGAATGCTAGACGCTTTCACCAAGGTAGTTGCCCAAGCTGATGCTCGCGGCGAATTCATCAGCGGTAGCCAAATCGATGCTCTTAACGCCATGGTTGCCGATGGCAGCAAGCGTATGGACGCTGTCAACCGGATGACCGGAAATGCCTCCACGATCGTTGCAAACGCAGCTCGTGCACTGTTTGCTGAGCAGCCCGCTCTGATCGCTCCCGGTGGTAATGCTTACACCAACCGCCGCATGGCTGCTTGTCTGCGGGACATGGAAATCATCCTGCGCTACGTCACCTACGCAACCTTTGCAGGTGATTCTTCCGTACTAGAAGATCGCTGCCTCAATGGCCTGCGTGAAACCTACCTCGCTCTGGGCGTTCCCGGCGCGTCTGTTTCAGAAGGCGTGAACAAAATGAAGGCTGCCGCTCTCGACATCGTCAACGACCGTAACGGTATCACCCCTGGCGATTGCAGCGCTTTGGTTTCCGAAATCGGTGGCTATTTCGATCGCGCTGCTGCTGCGGTCGGCTAAACGTCACATCGATTTAGATGCTGACTTTAACTTTCGAATTTTTGTAAAACATCGAGACATACCATCAATGAAAACCCCTCTTACTGAAGCCGTCGCTGCTGCTGATTCCCAAGGCCGTTTCCTGAGCAGCACCGAAATGCAAGCTGCCTTTGGCCGTTTTCGCCAAGCCACTTCTGGTCTGCAAGCCGCTAAAGCACTGAGCGACAAGGCTGACTCCTTGGTCAACGGCGCAGCTCAAGCCGTTTATGGCAAGTTCCCCTACACCACCCAAATGCAGGGCAACAACTTCGCAGCGTCTTCGGAAGGCAAAGCGAAGTGCGCTCGTGACATCGGTTACTACCTCCGCATGGTCACCTACTGCCTCGTTGCAGGCGGCACTGGCCCCATGGATGAGTACCTGCTTGCCGGTCTCGACGAGATCAACAAGACCTTTGATCTCTCCCCCAGCTGGTATGTTGAAGCGCTGAAGTACATCAAAGCAAACCATGGTTTGTCTGGTGACCCCGCTGTTGAAGCGAACTCCTACCTCGACTACGCCATCAACGCACTGAGCTAATCTCTCATTGCCTGTTCTTGAGATTTTCTTGAATTAGTGAGAGTTGAGTTCGGGACAGTTTGAGATGGCTTTGATCGGCGATCTCTTGCTGTTCCGACTCGTTTTTTAGAGCGTTTTTTGTGTTGCGGTTAATTGTGTTGCAATTAAGGAGTTAAACCATGTCTAGTTTGACGGCTGCCCGCCAGCTTGGGTTTGAGCCCTATGCCAACACCTCTCCGGTCGAGTTGCGGGAAAAACAGACCGAAGAAGATGTGCAGGCAGTCATCCAAGCTTCCTACCGGCAGATCTTCGGTAATGCACATTTGATGGAAATGGAGCGGCTTAGCAGTGCTGAGTCGCTTCTTCGTCAAGGGAACATTCGCGTTCGAGACTTTGTGCGACAGCTTGCCCTGTCGGAGCTCTATCGCAACAAGTTCTTTTACTCAACCCCCCAGGTTCGGTTCATTGAGCTGAACTTTAAGCATTTGCTGGGTCGCGCTCCCTATGATGAGTCTGAGATCGCTTACCATGTTGATCTCTACGTCAATGAAGGCTATGAAGCAGAGATCGATTCTTATATTGATTCTGCCGAATACGAGGATAGCTTTGGAGATTCGGTCGTCCCCTATTATCGGGGTTTTGAAAGCCAGAACGGTCAAAAAACTGTAGGTTTCAACCGAATGTTTCAGCTGTATCGCGGTTATGCCAATAGCGATCGCTCCCAGGGTAAAAACAAATCTGCTTGGCTTACGCAATCCTTGGCTATGAATCTGGCCAATGCGATTCAAACGCCGGAGTTTGGTAAGGCGCTGGCGGGTACAACCAAGGGCGATCGCAGTAAGTTCTTCCGGGTTCAGGTCAACCAAGGGAGCAGCAAAGGTGCAGCCCAGCGTCGTCGCAGCATGGGCGAATATGTGGTGACCTATGAGCAGCTCTCGCCAACGCTTCAGCGTTTAAATCAGCGCGGCGCGCGCATCGTCAGCATTTCACCCGCTTAGCTTAGGCCAAATGAGCTCAATTTGGCGCGCTCACGAAGGGATAAACCATTCCCTTCCCCTCATCTTTCCATTTTGTCCAAGGAGAAGAATCTGTGGCCATCACAACCGGAGCATCCCGTTTAGGAACTAGTGCATTTAGCAATGCTAGCCCAACGGAATTGCGCCCTAACTTTACCCAAGCTGAAGCTCAAAGTGTGATTAATGCCGTTTATCGGCATGTGCTCGGCAATGACTATGTCATGAGCAGTGAGCGTCTTGTTGCACTGGAATCGTTGCTCTGTAACGGACAACTCACCGTGCGAGAATTTGTACGGGCCGTGGCGAAGTCTGATCTGTACAAAACGAAGTTTCTCTATCCTCATTTTCAAACGCGGGTGATTGAGCTCAACTTCAAACATTTGTTGGGTCGCGCTCCCTACGATGAATCTGAGGTCATTGAGCACCTCGATCGCTATCAAACTGAAGGGTTTGAAGCCGATATCGATTCCTACATTAATTCCGCTGAATATGAGGAAAACTTTGGCGATGCCATTGTGCCTTATTATCGCGGTTTTACCACTCAAACCTCGCAGAAAATGGCTGGGTTTACGCGCATGTTCCGTCTCTATCGGGGCTACGCCAATAGCGATCGCGCCCAGATCGGCGGTGCATCTTCGCGTCTCGCCACCGAATTGGCTCAAAATAGCGTTTCCCCCATCGTTGCGCCCTCGGGCGGCAGTTCTGGCTTCGCTTACAAGCCTTCGGAACGCAATACGGCACCCAAGCGAGCCTTTGGCCAATCTTCGTTTAATGCGTCGAAGAATCTTTATCGGATTGAGGTGGCAGGTCTTGCCCTGTCTCGCTATCCGAAAGTGCGTCGTAGCAATCGGGAATTTATCGTTCCCTACGAACAGCTATCCAGCACATTGCAAAAGATTCAGCGGTTAGGTGGCAAAGTCGCCAGTGTTACACTTGCTCAATAGATTATTATTCGGGAGGATTGCTATGTTAGGACAATCGACATTGACAAATGCAGCCAGTTCCTCAGCAAACAATCGCTTGTTTGTTTATGAGGTCGAAGGGTTGCGGCAAAATGATCAAACGGAGCAATCCGCTCATGCGATTCGCCAAAGCGGAACGGTTTCCATTGCGGTTCCCTATAGTCGAATGAATGAAGAAATGCGTCGGATTAGTCGTCTTGGTGGCAAGATTGTAGCGATCCGGTCGGCGGATGCGGCTGCGACTGAATCCTAGAAGTTTGCTGGCAAGAAGTTATCTAGAAGTTGAGAGAAAGGTGCGATCGCACCTTTCTTTTTTATATTTTCCTTTTTTATACTTTTCGTTTTAGATTCTTTTCTATGTGAAATATGATGGTGCTGACCCTATTAGCATTAATAGCCTCAAGCTTTAGCCCAAACCAAACTCCTGCATCGCCGGTAAAAAGTTATGATTTTCATGACTCGGACGACTCAGTTTGATCAGGGCAAAGCGCTGTAGCGGCGTTAACTGAATCCAATCAGAGAGCGATAGGGTCAAGTCAAATTCCTGTGCCTTCTGCAAAACAGCTGGGGGCACTTGGGCGGTATCTAGCCAAGCAGGATGGGCATCAATCACTAAGGTTTTAGCGGGTGACCCCGTTTGTTCTGTGATTAGGGTTTGTAGATAATCTCGATAGGCAGCAGAGGTTTCCGCCGTTTCACAAGGCTGGTCAATGAGCATTTGTTTTTGAGCCGTGGTAAACCCATTCCAATGGGAAAGTTTGAGTTTCACACCACAGGTATCAAGATTCAGTCGAACCTGCATGGGAATGCAGCGAAGCGACTCGATAAACTCAGTTTCAAACTTAAAAAATTGCGCCATACTTTTGCTCGATTGTAAGCGATCGCACCAAACCGAACAACAGGCCCGTCTCCACCCCCAGCCCTTTCGAGTCCTCCACCTCAATCGGCAATAGCTGTACCGCACAAGCCTTCAACTCCGGCTGCAACGAGATCGGGCACACTTCGCCATGGGTTAAGGCATTGGCTTCCGCATCGTTTGCCCATAAAAAACCCCAATGCATCGGCACAAACACCATACCAGGGCAAATCGCTCTGGTCACCAACAAGGGAAGTCGGGCGGTGCCCCGTTTCGAGCGAACCTCGATCACCTGATTCGCCCTAAATCCTAACCGCTCCGCATCCCGAGGATGGATTTCAAGCTGGGCTTGGGGATGCAGCTTGCGAATCTTTTCAATATGCCCTGTTCGGGTCTGGGTATGCCAATGACCATACAACCGTCCCGTTGTCAGAACAAAGGGATACTCTGAATCCGGCGGTTCGGCCAAGCCCTTAGCATGGAACGCAACAAATCTAGCGCGTCCACTGGGCGTGTAAAAGCGATGGTCCGTATAGAGACGCTTATTCAACTTTTCTGCTGCCGTTGCCTCCGTTTCTATCTGGGGCAACGGCCATTGCAGTGGCCCCGTAGCTAACCGCTCATGACTCATGCCGCTCATGTCACAGGGACGACCCGCCGTGAGCGCGACAAATTCAGCATGAACCTCTGCCGCCGTGGTTGCTTCAAACTGGGCCGCAAAACCCAACCGTCGTCCCACCTCCGCAAAAATTTGCCAATCCGCTTTGGCCTGACCTCGCGGTCGCTTAAAGGCCTTGCACAGCGTCACGACCCGTTCAGAATTAGTCATCACCCCCGTCTTTTCGCCCCACTGGGCCGCAGGCAAAAGCACATGGGCAAACTCGGTGGTTTCGGTGGGGAAATAGGCATCCTGACAAATAGTAAAGGGCGAATTGCGCAGCGCTTTCTTCGTTCGCTCTAAGTCCGGCATACTCACCGCCGGATTCGTTGCCGCCACCCAAAACACCTCCACCTCGCCTCGCTCTAAGGCCAAAATCATCTCCCAAGCAGCCAATCCCGGCTGGGGTGAAATTGAGTTTGCTGGCAATTGCCAAGCTTGTTCTAGGACCCGGCGGTCCTCGGCGTTTTGAACCAAGCGATACCCTGGCAAAATATGGGACAGTCCCCCGGCTTCGCGACCGCCCATGGCATTGGGTTGCCCTGTCAACGAAAACGGTCCAGCCCCTGGACGACCCATATTGCCGGTCAGCAAATGGAGGTTGATAATGCTGCAAACCTTGGCGGTCCCTTCGCTAGACTGATTAACCCCCATAGACCAGAGCGATAAAACCCGTTTTGATTTAGCCCAGAGTCGGGCGGCGGCGGCGAGATGCTGGATTGAGATCCCACAGACTTCTGCAACGACGTCCGGTGGATAATGCTGAACCGTTTCAGCATAGGATTTGAAGTCTTCAGTACAACTCTCAATGTAGCCGTAGTCAATTTTGCCCCACTTTAACAGCAAATGCGCAATGCCATTAAGGAGCGTGATATCGGTTCCCGGCTGAATGGCTAAATGTAGCGTCGCTGCTTCAGCGGTTTTTGTACGACGCGGGTCTACGACAATTAAAGTCGCCGTTCGACGATTTTTCTTCAGATGTTTGTGCAAGCGATTAAAAATAATCGGGTGACAGTCTGCGGTGTTGGTGCCGATGAGAAAAGCACAGTCGGTTTCTTCTAAATCGTCATAGCAACAGGGGGGGCCATCCGCGCCAAAGTTTTGGATATATCCGGCCACGGCTGAAGACATGCAGAGCCGAGAATTAGCATCAAAATTATTCGTACCCAGACAGCCCTTGATCAGTTTTTGCGCTGTGTAATAATCCTCAGTTTGGAATTGGCCTGAGCCATACATACAAATTGAATCGGGGCCTTTTGTGGCGATCGCCCGCCGAATTTTCGACACAACCAAACCATAAGCCTCTTCCCATTCCACTTGCCGAAAGGGTTGATCCAACGATTCCCTCACCATTGGGTAGAGCAAACGGCTTTTGTCCAATGCTTCTCCCACCGTTGCCCCTTTAACACAGACGAGGCCCTTGCTAGAAGGATGGGTGCGATCGCCCCGCGCTTGCCAAAGGGGGGTTCCTTCCGAGTCTCGGTTGATCGCTTTTCCCGGCTGAGCTGGGGGCACCACTTCAAGACCACAGCCTACGCCACAGTAAGGACATTGGGTTTTCGTAAACTCAGCCATTGACCCGACTCCATGTTACCCATGGGCGAAATGCTTCACGAGCGTAGAAGGTTCAGAACAGGGACTTTGTTACAACAGCTACTCAAAAATCATCAATTTGCTTTCTATTCATAAATAATATGCATTTTTTGAATTACCTGAAACGGCAACTAAGTCCACTCTTTTAAAGCAAATGCTACTCCTGCAAACCATTGCTCCGATGCTTGTTCACCCGGCTCTTGCGATGCTTGAAGCGCTTGAAGACGCTCTTTTCCGCTGTAGATATCTAGACGCTTGAGAGCAGTTAGGACATGCCATCGTACCCCTACATGGGGAATAGCAAGATATGTGACCAAAGGATCAAAGGCGATCGCCTGGGAAAGTTGACCGAGACTGTGGGCGATCGCCTGCTGAAGCTGTATGGTCCCCTGCTGCTGAACGGGGATTAAAACCGCCAGCAAAATCTCTGTCGCTTGTACCTTTAGGGACGGAGAGGGAGGGGCAGCATCTTCCACTCGACCCAAAACTTGAATGATTTCTAAGGCAAGTCGTGCTGCTCCAGGATCGGTTTTGAGGTGACCCACCCGTCTCACAAGCTGCCGTTGCAAGATTTGCAATCCTAGGCCTGAATGGCTCCAGCCCAAGGCACGGATAACCTGGACGAACAGCCGTTCTGGGACAGGGAAAGCCCCGTGAGGCGGACGAGCAGCGGGGTCCGCTCTGCACAAAAGTTGCTCTAGAGGCATCAGGGCTGCAGCGGTACCCAGACGACCCAGAACCATGGCCGCTTGTTCCGCAATCTCCAGATTGCCGTCGCCCAAATGCTCCTCCAAAACAGGGATTAACTCTAGGCTTTGAGTCTGAGGATCCAGTGCGGCTAAGCGTGAACCCAGTCCTCGCAATGCGGCTAGCCTGACAGGCGATTCGTCATCCTGGAGCGACTGGATCAAGATCGAATCAATGGGGCGATCGCGAAATCCGCTCAAGGCTTCTACCGCCGCTGCCCGCACTGAGGGATTGGGGTCTTGGGCCACCTCCAGCAACAGCGCCATTGCCTCCGGTAAATACAATTGCGCGAGGGCCTGTACCGCTAATAGTCGCGTTTCTGATGCGTTAAGCAAGGCTTGCAAGGGGGGAATCGCTAGGCGATCGCTTTCAATCAACGCCATTGCCGCCACAGAAGCCAACTCGGGTTGCTCCGCTTGAGACACTAAATCGGCGAGGATGGCGATCGCTCTAGGGTGTTTGAGTTCTCCAAGTATCCGCGCAATAAACCAACATAATTCTGCATCCTCTGCCTCTGTCTCCAGCAACATCACCAGCTTCGGTAAAATTTCAACCCCATACCCGATGAGTTGCTTGGCAACGTCCCATCGCACCTGGAAATCCCCTTGCAATAATTTCTCAATGAGCCTTGCGACCTGGGGCTCATCCCGAATCGGTGGCTGAAAAGATAAGGAAACAGAAGATAGATCAGTCATGAAAACACCTTAATCAGGGTCTCGAATACCCGGTCAAACTACCCAATACTGTTATTAACGGGCCATCCCCAGAGCATTGTTGCAGCCCAGACTGGTTATAAAAGTCTCAAAAGCAGATCAAGACAAAAAACGCATTGCCATCATGCACATTACTCAATCCAGACAGATTTCTGTAGCATCAGCTACCAAGAATTTCGAGGGAGTTTTCTACATTTTCTCTAGCTCTAAAAAACTAATTCAAGTGAAGTAAGGACAAAAAGAACCTTTGCGCCACGACAAAATGGTCTTTGTGCAACGTTCTTCAAGAGCTTTGCCTCTTGCCTCGCGCTCAAGCTGTTTCAAGGGTAAACCTGTGTTGAGTACTGAAAACGTTCCCACCAAACTTAATCGATTTGAGCAATACAAAGTTGATAAGGATGGTCTAGAGGTTAAGAACGATCTCGATCGCTTTGCTCAAATGGGCTGGGAAGCTATTGATGATGACGATCGCAATCGTTTGAAATGGCTAGGCGTTTTCTTTCGCCCAGTGACTCCTGGCAAATTTATGCTGCGGTTGCGATTACCCAATGGCGTTTTAAATGCAACTCAAGTTCGGACCTTAGCGGAAATTGTCCAACGCTACGGCGAAGAGGGCAGTGCCGATATTACAACCCGACAAAATCTACAGCTTCGCGGCATTCAAATTGGCGATATTCCTGACATTTTTAGACGGATGCAGGCCACCGGCCTGACGTCGATTCAATCAGGCATGGATAACGTGCGTAATATCACAGGATCGCCCGTGGCTGGCATTGATGCAGATGAGCTCTTTGATACACGAGCACTCATTCAGCAAGTTCAAGACATGATTACAGCCAGTGGAGAGGGCAACCGAGCCTTTAGCAATTTACCCCGAAAATTCAATATTGCAATTGAAGGCGGACGGGACAATTCCATCCACGCCGAAATCAATGATATTGCCTTTATTCCAGCATTCAAAACGGTTTTAAAGGGTCAACAATTTGGCTTCAATGTATTGGTCGGAGGTTTCTTTTCCGCTACTCGCGTGGCCGCTGCACTTCCCCTCAATGCCTGGGTCTTACCCGATGACGTAACGGAGCTATGCCGCGTTATTCTCGAACTTTTTCGAGACCATGGATCTCGGGCCAATCGGCAGAGAGCTCGCTTGATGTGGCTCATTGATGAATGGGGCATGGATCGCTTTCGAGCTGAAATTGAAACCCAGCTGGGGCATCCCCTACAAACCGCTGCTTCGAAGGATGAAATGGACTGGGACAAGCGCGATCATTTAGGGATTTATAAGCAAAAGCAAGCGGGGCTGAATTATGTCGGTCTACTGGTCCCGGTGGGTCGGTTGTCTGCGGAGGATTTGTTTGAGCTGTCGCGGTTAGCAGAGGTCTATGGCGATAGTGATGTGCGTCTCACGGTGGAACAGAACGTTATTTTAGCGGGGATTCCTGACTCACGTTTGGATGCATTGTGCCAAGAACCGCTGCTGCAAAAGTTCACGGTAAAGCCGACACCGCTGATGCGATCGCTCGTCTCCTGCACCGGTGCTCAATTCTGCAAGTTTGCCTTGGTCGAGACCAAGCAGCGAGCCTTGGCGATCGCCCGCGAAGTCGAAGCTGAACTGGAGATTCCCCAATCCGTGCGAATGCATTGGACCGGCTGTCCCAATTCCTGTGGTCAACCCCAGGTGGCGGATATTGGATTGATGGGCGCTAAAACCCGCAAGGACGGCAAAACTGTCGAAGCCGTTGATATTTTTCTGGGGGGCCAAGTCGGCAAAGAAGCCAAGCTTGGAGCCAAGGTCATGAAAGGAATTCCCTGTGAGGATCTTAAGCCAGTGCTGCGGCAACTCCTCATTGAACAGTTTGGAGCGAGTCTCAAATGCTAGCGGGCGAAGTCACCGATGATGGCTCACCGGATGCCTTGCATGACGAAGAAAAGCTGCAGGGCTATGGGCTACCAGGATTTGCTCATCCCAAGTTATCTCAAGGGCAACGTAGTGCTTGATCTTGTTTGATTGGGGGGACGCTAGGGAACTCTAGAAACGTCTCCTGAATTTGCCTTCAGCGTCTACCCTTGAAATCGGCGTCCGCCGCATCTACACCCGTGAGCCAGAAAATTAAAGTTCTCGTCATTGACGATAGCACTAGCACACGTGCCTATCTTCGGCAAATGCTGCCCGACTCAGCGGAAATCGTCGAGGCAGCCAATGGGCTAGAGGGCCTCCACAGCATTGAAACCAGTCAGCCCAATTTGGTCCTACTCGACTGCCAAATGCCGAAGATGGATGGGATTACGCTCTTGCAGCAAATTCAAGAGCATTCCCAGTTTCGCCACATTCCGGTGGTCCTGATGTCCGCCCGTCCAGATGAAGTGTTGACGGTTTTGAAGGAAATTCCACCGGAGATTGAGTTTCTCAGCAAGCCGTTTACCTCCGTGCAGTTGCTGAAGGCAAGTCACCAGGCTATCAAAAAAGCACGACAGCGGCGGGAAGCAACAACTCGTCAGCGTGACCCAGTCGCAGGCCAACCGGTGAGCCAAACCCAGGGAGAAGCGACCCAGGGGTTTATGCGAGAGTCGTCTTCCCCGAGAAGCCGAGATTCAGCCCGTCCGGTGGAGTCTTGGCAATATGCGGTGCGTGGCATTCAACAGGAGGTGGTGATGCTGCGGAGGCAAAATGAATCCTTGGAAGAGACCGTGAAGGAATTGCGATCGCAGCTCAATCAAGTCATCCGTATCGTTCGGGCGCTCAAGTAAGCATCAGCGACATTGGCTATATTGGTTGTATACAAATAAGCGGTTAGACAGCTTCAAGCCATCTAACCGCTAGACCGACTGTCTTGATGCAGTTTCTACAAAAATCCCTCCAGAAGTTCTTACAACTGCTTGATTTCCGCCACCAGTCCAGCCACCGCTTCCTTGGCGCTGCCAAAGTACATCATCGTATTGTCACGATAGAACAACTGGTTATCCACGCCTGCATAGCCCGGACTCATCCCCCGCTTGATAACAATCGTGTTTTTTGCCTTTTCGACTTCTAGAATGGGCATACCGTAGATTGGGCTCGCCGGGTCTTCCTTCGCATCGGGGTTGACCACGTCGTTGGCACCAATGACCAACGCCACATCAGTGCGCTCAAACTCTGGATTGATATCGTCCATATCGTAGAGCTGGGCGTAGGAAACATTGGCCTCCGCCAAGAGCACATTCATATGACCCGGCATCCGTCCGGCTACGGGGTGAATGGCGTATTTGACCTCAACCCCTTTCTTTTCCAGTTGGTCGGCCAACTCTCGCACACTATGCTGGGCTTGGGCAACGGCCATACCGTAGCCAGGGACAATCACGACCGATCGCGCATACCCCAACATCATGGCCCCCGCTTCTGCATCGATCTGATGAATCGATTGGTCGCGGCCATCCGATCCGGCTCCACTAGCGCCACCCGCAGGCGCACCGCCAAAGGCCGAGAACAGCACGTTCGGCAAGGAGCGATTCATGCCCTTACACATGATTTCCGTCAGAATTAAACCCGACGCCCCCACCAAAGCCCCGGCAACGATGAGCACATTGTTCATCACCACAAAGCCCGCCGCACTCGCCGCCAAACCGGAGAGCGAGTTGAGGAGTGAAATCACCACGGGCATATCGCCTCCGCCAATGGGTAACACCAGGAAAAGGCCCAAGACCAGCGAAATTCCGGTGATACTCAAAAACGCCAGGGTATTCATGGGATCCACGAGCAAATAGCCCGACCCCACTAAGAACCCAGCAAACAAGGTCGCGTTAATAATGTGTTGTCCCGGCAACGAGACCGGCTTGCCTGTAATCAAGCCCTGCAACTTAGCAAAGGCCACCAAACTGCCTGTAAACGTCACGCCACCAATCAGACTGCCCAGAATTGCTGTGACCGTGGCATTGATCGGCACATGACCGTCTGCAAAGAGGCGATAAAACTCGGCGACCGCCACTAGGGCAGAGGCTGCCCCGCCCAAGCCATTGAGCAGACCCACCATTTGGGGCATCGCGGTCATGGCTACTTTTTGGGCCGCCACAATGCCAATGATTGTACCGAGGGCGATCGCCCCCCCAATCATGCCGTAGTTCACCACCTGCAAATCTAGCAAGGTTGCAATCACGGCTATCAGCATCCCCGCCGCCGCCAAACCATTTCCTTGGCGAGCCGTCGCCGGAGAGCCAAGTTTCTTGAGCCCTAGAAAGAAGAGGGCCGTCGCGACGATATAGCTCAGTTGAATCCCCGTCGGGATAAAAGTCATGTCCATCGAGAGTCCCTATTTCTTAAACATTTGCAGCATGCGATCGGTCACCAAAAAGCCACCCACCACGTTGACCGTGGCCAAGACGATGGCAATGAGTCCCAGCACCACCGTCAAATTCAAATGGTCTGGTCCAGCCACAACGATCGCCCCAATCACCGCGATCCCCGAAATTGCATTGGCCCCCGACATCAGGGGCGTATGGAGCGTCGGTGGCACCTTCGTAATTACTTCTAATCCTGCAAACGACGCCAGCACAAAGACAAACAGCGCCGAAATCAACGTTTCAGACATGAATTCACCATTCCTTCAACAGAACCGATTACGTCTCCGGTCGGGGCGCGCCGTCTGCGCCCTGGGTGGGGAAAGCTCCATCCCCCTAGACCGTCGCACCCTCCAACAGCGATTTCACTCGACTATTGCAAATTTCACCTCCATGGGTGACACAGGCTCCGCTGATAATTTCGTCTTCAAAGTTCAGCGTTAGTTCATCCGCCGGAACCAAGAGTTTTAGCAAAGCCGAAATATTTCGTGTATAAAGCTGGCTCGCATCCGCCGCCACGGTCGAGGGCAAATTTAACGGCCCCATAATCGTGACGCCATCGTGAACCACCGTGCCGCCAGGTTCGCTATAGGCACAGTTGCCCCCCTGATCCGCCGCCATATCGACGATCACCGCACCGGGGTGCATGCCGCCAATCATCTCCTCTGTGACGATCCGAGGTGCTTTTTTGCCGGGAACTTGGGCCGTCGTGATTACCACATCGGAGCGCTGGACATGATCCGTCAAAACCTGCTGGGTGTGGGCCTGGGCCGCTTGGGAAAGCTCCTTGGCATAACCCCCTTCCCCTCGGGTCTCTTCCTCAAACGTAATATCAATGAACTGAGCGCCTAAACTTTGGACCTGCTCCTTCACCTCTGGGCGGACATCAAAGGCTTCAACCACGGCTCCCAGACGACGGGCGGTGGCGATCGCCTGCAAACCCGCCACCCCCGCACCAATCACCAGCACCTTGGCTGGAGCCACCGTCCCAGCGGCAGTCGTGAGCATGGGGAAATACTTGGGCAGTTGGGTCGCCGCCAACAGCACCGCCTTATAGCCGGCAATACTGGCCTGGGACGAAAGGGCATCCATACTTTGGGCGCGGCTGATGCGCGGCACCAGCTCCATGCTAAAGGCCGTGATCCCCTGCTGCGCCATGCGCTGCACTAGCTCCGGTGAACCTAAGGGATTCAAAAAGCTAATCAGGACCGCGTGGGACGAAAGCTGCTGTAGCCGCTCTGGCTGCTCGGCCAAAAGCCGCGAGGCCGAGACAGCCAATAGCACATCCACCTCGGACCAGAGGGCATCTGCCGGAACCAAACGAGCACCGGCAGCCTCATATTCCGTATCGGGATGGGATGCGCCTAAACCGGCCCCCGGTTCGACCCACACCTCCAAGCCCTGCTTGACCATCCGGCGAACGCCGTCCGGCACCAGCGCAACGCGCTGTTCTCCCTCAATTTCCTTGGGGACGCCTAACTTCAACGTCATGAAAATACCCCACAAAGCGCAGAATGATCTCGCTGCTCCAGCACACCTAAAACCGCAGCGATACCTTCGGATCCTAGGCTGATCCCCTGGGGAGGGAAAACATCGTTACGTTCCTTGAACATTCTCAAGGAACAGAAATATAAATTTAACCGGATGTTAGCAGCGGCGTGCCTTTGTTTATCTTTGGTAATCTTCTGGGCGATCGCTGGGCGATCGCGGCTAGAGGTGGGAAGGCGATCCCATTTCTCGATGCCCTCTCCGCATTTCCAGCAGTAAAACGATAAATGTCACGGTTAATTCTAGCAATCTCTCGGCAACATTTTCTTACAAGAAGCCGTCATAATTAAACAGATGTGCCTTATTGACGCAGGAGTTCATGCTGCCTATGTTGCCTAAATCGTTTGTCAAGCCCGCTTTCTCCGCAATGGCGATCGCCGCCTGCGTCCTAACCGGTGGTCTTGTCACCGAGCAGGGCTTTACCGGAGGCACCCAGGCCAATGCCCAAGGGTTACCGGGGATCACCTTTCGCTGGAACAACCGCGAAGGCTTCCATGAACTGTCCCATGTGATCGAACTGAGTAATTCGCCGAATAACTATGGTCGCTATCGGTTGCAGCTCAAGGCCAGCGACATGAAGCTTGCAGCCTCCCAGTTTACGGTCAATATTCCCGATCACTTTGACGGCAAATTTGACGAGAAAGAAATCGAGCTGCGCGTTTGCTCTACCCCTGGCAACTTCCTGCGCCGCGCAAAATGCGAAGCTGTTCCCGTGGATGATGTTCGGGTTGATATGGAGGCTCGGCAAATTGCCATCTATCCCGCCCAGCCCATCCCCGCCAAGACGAATGTAGAGCTCGTGTTTAGCAATGTGAAAAATCCTCGCAGTCCAGGGATGTACCAATTTAACGGGCTCGTGGAAGTGCCCGGTGATGTTCCCCTACTGCGTCCGCTGGGAGCCTGGATCTTGACCTTCGATCGCGGCTAAGGGACGGAAGACTGAGTCTAACCAGAATCAGTTACAGGGTCGGCATTCCCGGCCCTGCAAAGCACCCCAAAAACTAGAACATCACCCCATCACCTCATAAGACGTCACCACCACTTCCGTAATCTTGCCTCGACGCCCCCCCTTCGAATTAATTACCCGTCCAGCAGTAATTGTATGGATTGGAAAGTCTCGATACAACTCCCGAATAAAGGGACAGTCTGAATTGGAGAGCATCACTTTAACCCCGTTCTGAGCCAATACGCCAAAGACCTCGCGCAACTGCCGCTGTTCCGCCTCACCAAAGGCTGCGCGACTATAGGCCGTAAAACTGCTGGTGGGGCTTAGGGGAAAATAAGGGGGATCAAAATAGACAAAATCGGTTGGACCTTGGGCTTGGTCGAGAATCGCCGTAAAGCCCTGCCGTTGTAGCTGAGTGCCTTGTAACGCGACTGAGGCCGTTCGCAATCGCTCCGGATCATAAATGGCCGGTTTTTTATATTGACCCATGGGCACGTTGAACTGTCCCTGGCGATTTTCGCGGTAGAGCCCGTTGTAACAGGTTTTGTTGAGATAGATAAAGCGGGCTGCATGGTCGAGACCCGAGAGATCGTGTTGCGATCGCACCTGATAATAATACTCCCGGCAATGCAGACGCTGATGTATTTGCAAGCGTTCCAACAGGGCATCCCCCTGGTCTCGCACGCAGCGATAGACATTCACTAAGGCCGGATTGATATCTGATAGATACGCACCTTGTTCCCCCGGACCCATCAGCCCCTGGGGTTGCAGATGAAAGAAAACGGCCCCTCCCCCCAAAAACGGCTCGTGATAGCGCTGCCAATCCTGGGGGAAAAGCGCTGCGTACTGGTCCAGCAAGCGACCTTTTCCCCCCGCCCATTTAATAAAGGGACGCGGTTCAACAACGGACACAGATGGGGATAAATTGAGCGGAACAGCCATCACGAACGATCGACCAATCAATCAATAAATGAATCAAAATCGCAAACTCGTCACCTATCGTCTCACCCATTCTTTAGGGGCCAGAACAGGCGATCTATTAATCCTCTGCAATTAGCCTAGCCCATTGGGTCGCGAAAAGCTGCAAGCAGAGCTGCAAAGTTTACAAGACTGTCTAGCGTCCTGCACAAGCGTTCAGGGGTGAGGATTCAGATAAAATCCTGCAATTCGCAGCGGGGCTGATCAAAGGCGCTAGAATTGTTGGGGTTACTCCCCAAAACAGTCATGAAGGACTTTTTCGTCAACGTCTCTCGCTACCCTCGGTATTTCATCACCTTCCTCGCCGGAATTTTTTATTCCATCTACCAGTGGGTCAAGCCGATGATCAAAAGCCGGACCACGGTTGTGGCGCTGGCCGGAATCCTGATGACAGGCTTTTTGTTCATTACCTTTACACTACGGGCCATGCTGGGCATGACCGATACGGGGTTGACCCCACCTCCCGTTGATTTTTTCTAGGTTGATTTTTCTGGGTTGATTTTTTTAGGAGGATGCCATGGCTAACAATCGTCGCGTGGAGCGGGTGGCTTCTCTGATTAAACGGGAAGTCAGTCAGATGCTGATGTCAGATATCAAGGACGATCGCGTCGGCGCAGGCATGGCCAGCGTCACGGATGTTGAAGTCTCTGGCGATTTACAACATGCCAAAATTTTCGTCAGCATCTACGGGGACGAAGCGGCTCGGGCCTCGACGATGGCGGGGCTACAGTCGGCAACGGGCTATGTACGTCGAGAAATTGGCAAGCGGGTGCGGCTGCGCCGGACACCGGAGGTAATCTTTGCGGAAGATCTGGGGATTGAACGCGGTAGCAATGTGCTGAATTTACTCAGCCAACTTTCCTATGCACGGGCAGAGAGAGGCGATGACCCGGACTTAGAAGCCGAGGACGCTGCCTGGGCGGATGAAGAGGAATAGGGTGCTGGATCTAACGAACTGCGATCGCGAACCCATCCACATTCCCAACGCTATCCAACCCCACGGGGTTTTGCTAGTAGTGGAACCGGAGGACTTTTGCATTCTCCAGGTGAGCGACAACACCGAGGCATGGCTGGGTCAACCGGCTGAAACACTGCTACGGTCAGCCCTCGCCAATTGGATTGATTCCGCTGCCATCGAGCAGATTCAGCGCTGCTTATCCGCTGATTTTGAGGTGGTTAATCCGCTGCGGTTGGTGGTGAGCGATCGCCCCTTTGATGCCATTGTCCATGGGGTGGACGGCTTGATTGTGCTCGAACTCGAACCCACAGCCGCCGAGCCTGCAATTAACTTTTTTGATTTTTATCGGTTTGTCAAATCCCCACTCGACCGGTTTCAACAAGCCGATAATCTTGACTACCTTTGTCAGGCGATCGTGCAGACCGTAAAAGAAATAACGGGCTTTGACCGAGTCATGGTCTATCGCTTTCACAAAGATGGTGTGGGCTCTGTCATCGCTGAAGCTTGTCAGGCTGAGCTAGAACCGTTTTTAGGACTGCACTATCCCGCCACTGACATTCCTAATCAGGCCCGAGCGCTCTATCAACGCAACCCGCTGCGGCTGATTCCCGATGCAACCTATCGCCCCGTAACCTTGGTCCCCGAGATCAATCCGGTGACCCAGCAACCTCTGAACATGAGTCAGTGTGTCCTGCGCAGCGTGTCGCCATTACATCTAGAATATCTGCACAATATGCAGGTAACTGCCTCCATGTCGATTTCGCTGGTGCAAGGGCAACACCTTTGGGGGCTGATTGCCTGTCATCACGCGTCGCCCAAACGCATTCCCTACTCCACAAGGACGCTGTGTGAATTTATTGGACAGGTGGCGGCGATCGAAATCAAAAACAAGGAAGAAAGCCAAAGTCTGGACTATCGCCTTAAACTGGCGATGACGGAATCTCGGTTGATTGAATCCATCGCCCAAGCCAAAGATCTTTTCCAAATTTTGGAACAGTATCCCCAAGAATTACTGTCTTTGGTCAACGCAACCGGAGCAGTGATCTACTATCAAAATCAACAAATTTGCCTGGGAACAACGCCCCAGTCCGAGCAAGTCAGTGCCTTGATTCAATGGCTGGAACACCCCCTCAGCCAAGAGACCTGCTATTGCACCACCTCGCTGAGCAAAGACTATCCTGACGCAACAGACTTTGCCGATGTTGGCAGTGGCCTCTTGGCACTGACGCTCTCTCGGTTACAAAATATCTACATTTTGTGGTTTCGACCTGAGGTCGTTCAAACCATTCATTGGGGCGGACAACCGGACAAACGCCAGACCCGAGCAGAAGACGGAACGATTCAGATTTCGCCTCGCACCTCCTTTGCCCTTTGGCAGGAAATCATGGGTGGGCAATCGGAGCCATGGCTGGACTGTGAGCTGGAAATCGCCCAGGAGTTTCGCAGCAGCCTGCTCAGTTTGCTCATGAGAAATGCGGATGAATTAGTCCAGGTCAACCGCGAACTGAGCCGCAGCAACGATGAGCTCGATGCCTTCGCCTATATTGCCTCCCATGATTTGAAAGAGCCGCTGCGTGGCATTCACAACTATGCCAGTTTCCTGATTGAGGACTATGGCGATCGCCTCGATGAAGACGGGGTCCACAAGCTCAACACCCTTATGCGGCTGACCCAACGCATGGAGGACTTAATCAATTCACTGCTGCATTTTTCCCGTCTCGGTCGAGTGGAGCTCAATCTTATTCAAACCGATTTAAATCTTCTGGTTAGGGATGTTTTAGAAACTCTCAAGGTTAGTCGAAAAACTGATGAAGCTGAAATTTTGGTTCCGCAATTGCTTCCTGTGATTCGGTGCGATCGCATCCAAATCAACGAACTCTTTTCCAATTTACTCAGCAACGCCATTAAATACAACGAAAGTCCTCAAAAACGGATTGAGGTTGGCTGGCTATCTGACGAATTAGCCCAGGAGAAGCTTGCCCAGCAGGGCATTACCACCCCATCGGGACAGGTGCCGCAGGTTTTTTATGTGATGGATAATGGCATTGGAATTCGCGATCGCCATCTCGACACCATCTTTCGCATCTTTAAGCGCCTGCATGGTCCCCAACGCTACGGCGGCGGCACAGGCGCGGGCTTAACCATTGTCAAAAAAATTGTTGAACGTCACAGTGGAATAATTTGGGTAGAATCAATCTATGGAGAAGGAACCACCTTCTACTTTACGCTTCAAGCAGGCTAGTCCTCTTCTTGCGGTATTCCTTGTCTCGGGTTGTAGTTCCTATGGGCCAAGCTCCTTCACCGATCGATCCCTCAGGATTGGTCCCACAAGTTATTGCCGACCCTAGTCGGTCCTTGCTTGTGGTCGAAGATAGTGATGAAGATTTTGAAGCCCTCACTCGCTTGATGCGAAACGCGCAGCTCAGCAATTCAATCCATCGCTGTATCGATGGCGAAGAAGCCTTGGACTTTTTGCATCGGCGAGGACCCTACGCCCAATCGACATCCCTTCAGAGTCCTTCGATCATTTTGCTCGACCTCAATTTGCCTGGGACAGATGGACGGGAAGTCTTACGAGAGATTAAGGAAGATAAAATTCTGCGAAAAATTCCTGTTGTGATTTTAACCACATCTTCTAGCCCCAAGGACATCGAAACCTGCTACAGCTACGGCGTGAACAGCTATCTACTCAAACCCATGGATCTCAAAGCATTTAAGCGGCTCATCCAGGTATTCATCGAGTATTGGTTCAGCATTGTCGTCTTACCAGATGCAAAGACTATACTCTAGCAAAGGGGTCTTACTCATATAAGAATCCCTATAGATTGGTAAAGCCGTTCTGCTGCCCTATACTGATTAAGTAAGCGAACCAAGACTGCATGGCAGAGCAATTCATCCTCTCCGGCTCTTCGTTTTAATGAGATTGAAATTCCCTGAGTGGCTTTCTTTCTTGAACTGGACGCCTGATCATTATGACTGTGGTAAAAACACCAACTGTTTTATTGGTAGAGGATTCGAGCGAAGACCGGGAAACCTATCGTCGCTACTTGGCTCGGGATAGCTACTTTCACTGGAAATTTCTTGAGGCAGAAGGGGGGGAGCAGGGACTAGCGCTTGCGATCTCCGCCAAACCGGATTTGATTGTGCTGGACTACAATCTGCCTGATCTCAACGGTCTCGAATTTATTCAAGAGCTCCGACGGCTGAGTTTTCCCATCGTCCCCACCCTGCTTATGCCTCCTATTATTATGGTGACCGGTGAAGGCAGCGAGTCAGTGGCCGTTGCGTCTATGAAAGCGGGCGCAAAGGACTATCTCGTCAAAGGAAGTATGACGCCAGAGAGTTTAGCGCGGATTGGTCGTTACGTTTTGGAGGAGCATAATTTACAGCGATCGCTCCAAATCGCTGAGGAGCGCTTCCGAACCTCTATTGCCAACATTCTAGATTGCTTTGGCATCTACGTCAGCCTTCGGGATGAGGCAGGCAAAATCTATGGCTTCCAGACGGAATACATCAACCAATCCGCCTGTGAACGAGACCAAGTGGTGCTCTCGGTGGGCTCATCCTCACTTACGGACTCCTCTCCAGCAGACCCACCCCAATGGACTCAGGAGCTCTTTCGAGACTATTGTCAACTGGTTGAAACCGGCATCCCGCTCAGTCGAGAGGTGCTAGTTAGGGATGCTTCAGGTGTCGCGCCCTTTGGCATCCAGCAAGCCTTTGATATCCGCGCCACTAAGCTAGGAGATGGATTTGTTGCCACTTGGCGAGAAATTACGGATCGCAAGCGCACGGAGTTAGAAAACCAACAGTTATTAGCTGCTGCCCAAGCTGCTCGGGAAGAGGCGGAAGCGGCCAATCGGGCTAAGGACGAATTCGTTGCGATGGTTTCCCACGACCTGCGAAATCCACTCAATTCGATTCTGGGTTGGGTACAAATCTTGCAGCGGAGCAAGGATGAAACTAAGGTGAAACGGGCGATCGAAATCATCCGCCAAAGTGCACTTAAACAGGTTGCCCTAGTGGATGATCTGCTGGATATGTCGCGTATTTTACGGGGGACCTTGGAAATTTATCTTCAGCCCATTGACTTTTTGACAGTTCTAAAAGATACGCTGATGTTGATGTTGCCCATGATTCAGCAAGGAACTTTGCAGTTTTATTTGCGACTGCCGCAACTCACTCTAGAAATTAAACAGGCTAGTGATTTAGAGGCATTAGACCAACTGGGTAAGACTTTGATGATTGAAGGGGATACCAATCGCTTAAGCCAAGTCCTCGGGAATCTGCTCACCAATGCGCTCAAGTTTACGCCGGAAAATGGCCAGATCCAGGTCGAGCTCAAGATCTTTGAGTTTTCTCTACAACTCAGCATTCGTGATAGCGGGCGAGGGATTGCGCCCGAGCTGTTACCCGTCATTTTTGATCGATTTCACCAGGGAGAGGGGTTAACCAAGAGTCAAGGATTGGGATTGGGGCTGGCGATCGCCCAATCCCTCATTCAGCTTCACCACGGACGGATTTGGGCAGAAAGTGATGGCCCCAATCAGGGAGCCACGTTTACAATTGAGCTTCCCTTAGTGGCATCCTTCCGCCTTGCGACCTAGGCCCAAACTCAAGGATCTGTCGATCCATTGGGCCAAAAATCTGCCTTGACGTAGCTCAAATCTATGGCTCCCGACAGAGAGCAGACCAATAATTTTGGGGGAAACTGGGAAAGATACCCGAGAACCGTGGCTAAGCGATCCGTGGCTAAGCAATCCGCTCCCCAATCTGTGACATCGACCTCAATGGGCTCCATTGTAATTAATGGAGAACGGTATCCGTTGCCCAAACAGGTGGTCAGAAATATCAAGGCCATCATCCAGGTACAGGCTAAACAAGAACGGAATCTTCCGTTTCACGAGCGCTTGCTGGGAAAGATTGCGACGGTGTTGGGTAAACCACAATTCTTATATTTTCAAACCTTTTTCTTTCTAATCTGGGCACTCTTGAGCCGACTGGTTGAGCTGCAACTTCTGCATTGGCAAATCCCACTCTTGCGTTTCCAAGACCAAGGTATTGACGTCGCTTCGCTAATGATTGCAACGGGGGTTTTAATCTACCAAAGTCGTCAGGAAAAACTCTCTGAGCAGCGATCGCACCTAATGCTGCAAATTAATTTACTAAATGAACAAAAGATTGCAAAACTAATCGGCCTAGTCGAAGAGCTACGTCGAGATCTACCCGATGTGTGCGATCGCCACGACTGGGAGGCCAATATCATGCAGCAATCCACTGATCCGCAGGTTGTCCTGAATATTTTGCAAGAGAACCTGTTACAGCAGGAACCCTCATCAACAGCAGCAAGTTCTGATGAAGAGAGAGCAGAATTTGTCCAGATCAGTATCTAGCTATTAAATTTCATATAATTTCATATAATTGTATCCGTAATCATAAAAGAATTACTTTTACTAGCCAAACTTTTATCGATCAAGCCTTCGATAAGATAGATCTTTAGGATATATCTTTAGGCGGACAAGGTTTAGGAGAAAGCAACCTATTGTAAAAAGCTGAGAAGGTTATTCGGCGATCGCACCTGGCAGTCCAGCCCTGAAACCCTAGCAGCCTTCTAGACCATTACAGAACTTGTAGCCCCCTAAAGGCCGATCATAATCCTTTCTACTTTTTGACCACTAGGACAAATGTATGTCTGATCTAAATGGCGTCATGATGCAGTATTTCCATTGGTATCTCCCTCCCGATGGAACGTTGTGGAATGAATTGGCCGAAAATGCCGAAGAACTTGCAAAAGTTGGTATTACATCGCTTTGGCTACCCCCTGCTTACAAGGGCACGGGAGGCGGCTACGATGTGGGTTATGGCGTCTATGACATGTATGACTTGGGAGAGTTTGATCAAAAGGGTTCGGTGCGTACCAAATACGGTACAAAAGATGAATATGTAAATGCCATCAAAACAGCGAAGAAAGCGGGTTTACAAGTTTATGCAGACGTGGTGTTTAATCACAAGCTAGGTGGTGATGCGGAAGAAGAAGCCATGGCAACACCCTTTAGCAATGATAATCGTCATGAGGCGATCGGCGAGTTTCAAAAAATCAAAGCCTGGACCAATTTCACATTCCCAGGACGACAAGGTAAGTATTCGGATCTGGAATGGCATTGGTGGCATTTTACTGCGGTTGACTACAATGCCTACAATCAAGAAATGACTGCGGTTTATCTGTTTGAAGGCAAAGTTTTTGATGAGCAGGTTGATTTAGAAAATGGTTGTTTTGATTATTTGATGGGCTGTGACTTAGATGTTAATCATCCTGAAGTTCGAGAGGATTTGAACAACTGGGGGGCCTGGTATGTTGATACGGTAGATATCGATGGTGTACGCTTCGATGCCGTCAAACATGTTAGAGCTGGTTACTTTCCAGAATGGCTGAATCATGTTCGGAAACATGCAGGTCGTCGACTCTTTGCAGTAGGCGAGTATTGGTCCTATGACGTGGAAGCGTTGCACTACTTTTTAGAGGTCACCGGTGGCGATGTGGCGCTGTTTGATGCGCCGCTGCACCGCAATTTTAGCGAGGCGAGTAAGGCGGGCAATGGCTATGATATGCGCCAGATTTTTGATCACACGTTGGTGCAGGATCAACCGGCTTTAGCGGTAACACTGGTGGCGAATCACGATACTCAACCCTTGCAATCCTTGGAATCTGTAGTTGAGGGCTGGTTTAAACCCTTAGCCTATGCCTTAATTCTGTTGCGTCGAGATGGCTATCCCTGCATCTTTTACGCGGATTACTATGGTACTCATTACAAGGATTATGGCAATGATGGCGGTGAGTACGAAATTTGGATGGATAGTCACCGTTGGTTAATTGACAAGTTTCTAGAAGCTCGTCAAGCCTATGCCTATGGCGATCAGTATGACTATTTCGACCATGCCAATACCCTCGGTTGGACACGTTTGGGAGATGAGGAACATCCGGGCGGTATGGCTGTGGTTTTGAGCAATGGTGATGCCGGGAGCAAATGGATGGAGGTGGGGTATCCCAATCAAGTCTATGTGGACCTGACGGAGCATATTGACAAACCGATTACGACAAATGAGGAGGGCTGGGCTGATTTTTGCTGTGAGGCGGGTTCGGTGTCGGTTTGGGTTCCGAAACTGTAATTCAATGGCGTGCGGGGCATGGTGTAACTTCCATGTCCTGCTTTATGCGGCAGCAGGTTGCGATCGCATCGCAACCTGCCCCAAATCACGCAACACCTGCAACACCTGATACAAGTCATGACTTTTGCCGAACATCTGACCTGAGGCTTGACGGGCAGTCCCCTCTAGACGGACGCTACTGCTACAGCATTGTGCCTTGGCAGGCTTTCGTTTATGCAGCGCATTCTCCCCGACTGGCAAACCCTTTCCCTCGAACAGCAGGTTGCTCAACTTTTTGTTGTGCGTACCACAGGCCATCTATTTGACCACCAGATTCGCTATCCCCAATGGGAAGCGCCGAATGCCACACTCAAGCATTGGATTCAAGATCTGGGAGTTGGGGGTGTCATTTTATTGGGGGGAAGTGCAGCGGAACTGGCCTTGCGGACCCAGCAACTGCAAGACTGGGCAGACTTGCCCCTGTTCCTGGCTGCGGATATTGAAGAAGGCGTGGGTCAACGGTTTGCTGGGGCGATTTGGATGCCGCCGCCCATGGCCCTGGGGGCGATCGCCCAAACCCACCTCAACCTCGCCCTCAACCTCGCCGAGCAGTTCGGGTCCACCACCGCCGAAGAAGCCCATGCCATTGGTCTCAACTGGGTCTTAGCCCCCGTCGTGGATGTCAATAATAATCCCCTCAATCCCGTCATCAATGTGCGGGCCTTTGGCGAAGATCCAGCAATGGTCAGTCAGCTCACCACGGCCTTTATTCGTGGAGTTCAATCCCATCCCGTTCTCGCCACCGCCAAGCATTTTCCCGGCCACGGCGACACCGCGACGGATTCCCATTTGGACCTGCCCCAAATTCGCCATGCTTGGGAGCGGCTGCACGCAGTGGAGTTGGAACCCTTTCGGGCGGCGATCGCCACCTCCGTCGCCTCGATCATGACCGCCCACCTGCTGCTCCCCAGCCTCGACACAGAATATCCCGCTACCCTTTCCCCAAAAATTCTCACCGATTTACTGCGGGAAAACCTGGGATTTGATGGCCTAATCGTCACCGATGCCCTCGTAATGCAGGCCATTACCCAGCGCTATGGTCCCTACGAGGCCCCCGTGCTCGCCTTCGAGGCGGGAGCCGATGTGCTGCTCATGCCCGTAGACCCCGTGGGCGCGATCGAGGCGGTGTGTGAGGCCCTGCGGGTGGGGCGGATTCCGGTAGAGCGCCTGCACTACTCCCTCGAACGGATTTGGCGGGCGAAAATGCGCATCAACGACGTTCCTGAAAGCCTGGGCTCCTGTCACGCTTGGGAGGGAGAACCACCGCCCACGATCAGCCTTGCGCCGCTGGCACAGCCCGAAACCCTGGCCCTGCGGGACCAGATTTTACAAACCGCTCAGCAAACCAGCGGGGCAATCCCATTGGCAGCTCTGGAACAGGCCGGTCGCAATCTTGTGCTGGTGGACAATCTCCTGGAAACCCCCTTTTTGAATAGCGCCAGTCCGGCGATCGCCCTACCCCCAACCTACGGCTATCGCTCCCAATGGTTCGATCAGCAATCCATCCACGCGCTCCCCACGGACCCCAGCTTGAACCCACCCACCCTGGTCCAACTGTTTATTCGCGGCAATCCGTTTCGGGGCTCCGCTGGATCTTCAGCCTCGGCGATCGCTCTGTTACAAACTCTCCTAGACCAAAATCATCTACGGGGCCTCGTGGTTTACGGCAGTCCCTACGTTTGGCAGCAGCTTCTGGCCATTTTGCCGCAGGATTTACCGGCAGTGTTTAGCTATGGACAAATGCCAGCGGCCCAGGCGATCGCGTTGCAGACGCTTTTTCAGGGGGATCAAGAGGGTCAGGGCGATCGCCCTCTCCCTGGTAAAAGCCTCCCTCATGCTGTTCCTGGATTTTTGTCTGAAAATCGACCTGAAAAAAGGACCGAAATGACATCGGAAACTCATAAAAAAGTGCGATTTGAAACTCCAATTCAGGCTTTTACGGATTGAGGACCTAATTGTCGAATCATTAGCCCAAATTTCGGACATTCTCAGATTTCTCAATCCCGCGCAAACTGCCGTAACAATTGACGGTTTTGTTTGACTTTTTAAGTTTCTCTGTTACCGTTTGATAAAGTAAATGTGAGTTAGCGCTTGTAGTCGTCGTGGCTTTAGGACACTACAGTTTCGCAACGCTACTGGGTGAGCAGGGGCATCTACCATTCATTCATCGACTGTGCTCTCTCAGGGATTCAATTGTATTCATCATGATGGCTTCTGCAAATACGACTCAGGCCGACTCTGCCGATTTGCCCACGGTGTTGCCGAGCATCGTCAATTCTGGTGCCCGCTATCAGTTTACGATCGGGGAAATCGGCATCCTGGGCGGTAGCTTAGGGGATGATCAAATCACGGGTGATCAAAACGAAAATTGGATCTTTGGGTTCGACGGTGATGATCAATTGGATGGCCAAGGGGGGAGCGATCGCCTCTTTGGGGGGGAGGGCAATGACCAGCTTTTTGGGGGAGCAGGGGACGACCAGCTCTTTGGGGAAGCGGGGGATGATCAGCTGGATGGGGGTGCTGGAAATGATTATCTCCAGGGGGGCCTAGGGGCCGATCGCCTGAATGGGGGCGAGGGCATCGATACAGCGGACTACAGTGATTTGGGGCGGGCTATCACCCTGCGCTATGCCTTTGACTTTGTCCCTTCTCCGCCCTCAGATCCTCAGGCCACCAGCACAACCAGCGCGACCAACAATGCTTTAGTGGCCATTCCCCAGTGGCAGCTCACCAAGCTTGCACCCACAAATTCCGCAGCCTCTCGCTATGGGCGAGGCGATGCTGATAGTTTGAGAACGAAACCCAATAGCGATACCCTCAGCGCCATCGAAGTCATCATCGCGCCCCAGAGCCAAACCAACACCTTGGACTTTTCCTATCGCACCGTGGCCTCCCAGTTTGACCCCACGCCTGCGGTTTCAGCCCCTGCGATCGCCGTAGACCTGGCGACAGGAGCGCTGTCCTTTGATGTAGCGGGAACGCCCCAGTCGCTTACGGTCAAGAACTTCGTGCAGGTCATCGGTTCCTATGGGAACGATCAGATCACTGGAGACAGCAACGCTAATTATCTGGATGGGGGGGCCGGGGAGGATGTTTTGATCGGGGGCGAGGGGAACGACATCTTGCGCACAACTGAACAGGATTCCCTTACGGGAGGTCTAGGAGCCGACCAGTTTCAGATTGGGGCGGTTTGGGCGGCTTATTCTGGCCGATCAGGCTTTAAGCCTCGCTCGATTCAGCCAAGTACGATTGAGGATTTTAACTCAGCGGAACAGGATCGACTGGTGTTATCGAGTAAATTTGAGACGGGTCTGATTCTCGCAGATAATCGCGCGTTGCAATACATTCCCTTTTATCGGCTCACGCCAGGAGCGCTATCGGAAGCTGAGTTTCTCATTCAAGGCCAAGGTAGCACGACGGATGCGACGCGCATTATTTACGACAATCAAACGGGTGATGTGTTTTATCAAGGACCTGGGCTTTATCGCGGTCTCACTAGTCCTGTTAAGATAGCCGTTTTGGCTGGCGCACCGACGCTGCAAGCCAGCGACATCGTCGTGATCTGATTTACGGGGTCACGACAGAAGTAATGGCTCGATCTTTGCCTGTACTTCCTCAATGACACTTACTGGAACAGACTCAACAAACTGAACACCACGGGCTTTCCAATCCAGACACTTGATTTGATCGGCAAGAATCACGCCTTGAATCTGCAACTCAAGCGGTAGAGGGACTTCAAAGGGATATCCTTTTTGCTGTTTAGTGATGGGCATAAACAGGGCTAGAGAACTTTTGGCGTTGTAACTCCGAGGTGAAATCACAAAAGCAGGTCGATGCCCTCTTTGTTCGTGACCTTTGGTTGGATCAAAGTTCAGGTAGACAATGTCTCCCCGATCTGGGATATAGCGATCGGTTGGTGCTACCAAGATTCATTCCCCACCGGCGTACCACTCTCAATCTCAGTATGTAGATTTTCTGGTGTAATGGCAGAAATCAAATCCTCTAAGGAGTACCGCTTTCGGGTTTTGGGTTTGATGACGAGATTACCATCGATCACTACCAGATCGACCTCGACACCTTCGGTGAGGTGGACCTCTTTAAGTAAGTGCTGGGGAAGTCGAATCGCTAAACTATTTCCCCACCTTGCCACTGTCGTCACCATAGGTTTAACCTTACTCTTGGTTGAGTTGAAGCACTGCGTAATTTGCTCCTTTGAAGAAACGTATATACAGAGTATCTACATTGTAGTGGCTTGGCAGAGGCTTGGCAATTATGGGAAGAAAGAGATCTGAATCTTGAATATCTCACCAAAGACTTACGATGCTGCCCCTAGCGACAACTTGAAGCAGTCCAACACTCCCAATCAACCGATGCAGATAACCTTGAACTCTATCCGATGACTTCTCAGCGGTCGGTGTGCGTTAGGATTTATGCTTCTTCGAGTTGCAGAATAGCAATCAGTTCTGCAAGCAAAACATCTAGATACTGAGAGAAGTTAACTTGTAAAGAACTAGGAAGAACTTCTTTTTTCCGAATTTGAACATGAAGATGAGAATCTGCTATTTTTCTGCCTCCATTTTCAAGGTGCTGCATTATATTCTTAAAACTCCTTCCGCCATATTCCGAAGCTACTTCCTTAAATGAAGCTTTAGAGAAAATAGGAGGAACATGATCTAATATTGCCCTTAAAAGCATTGCTGTAGCTAAGTTAAGATCATTAGCATGAGCGATATTAAGTTCCTCACACAGTCTTATTAATTTCGTCAAATCAACTCGCTTCGATTTTATTATCTTCAACTCCTGAATCCGTGTTGCACTCACATACCCAAAACTCTCAGCTAAGCTAGCCATCAAACTCTGATCAGATAATTGGCTTTCTTTCCCAGATCCAGAGTTATTTTTAATGATCTCTTGTTGCCGAAGACTCAACAAAACCTGAATTTTTTTGTCGTAAGCTTCTTTCGCGCTCGGATCACCGAAACCACCGCCATGTTCTGTTAATGAGATGAGATGCTCAATCTCTTGGTCTATATCCTCTATCTTTCTTCTTTCCATCAGATTTCCAAGACCTGTAATTTAGAGAAGCATAAAAAGTAATTTTTATGCTTAATGCCTGATAACTCCTCCCCCTCAAGTATTTTCAAGCGCCAACGCCGTATAATCCCCAGCCTCAGCCTCTTATCCACACAATCATGCTGGATAACACCCCAGAACAGGAATTATCCAGCATGTCTCATTATAATCACCCCATTGAAATCAGCGTAGAAAATTACAAAATCTTCACCACTAATTCAGGGCCTCTAATCTCTCAGTCTCACTCCCCCTGCAACCCCAACAACACCTCAATCACCGCCCCATGCAAAACCCCATTACTCGCCACAATCCCCGTATTGTTGGCTAGCGTACTGCCCTGGGTGAAATCCAGCGGATTGCCGTGGCGATCGCTCACCTTTCCCCCCGCCTCTTCCAACACCACCACCCCAGCCGCATGGTCCCAGATATTTTCCTTACGGTTGATATACTTACCCGACGGTAACCGCAAATAGAGATCCGCTTCGCCTCGGGCGATCGCCCCATATTTCCCCAAACTATCCATACAGAAAGGCTCTGCCGTAATCCCCACCGCCTTCGCCGCCGCTTCCTGCTCCGTCGGTGTACCGTGGGATTTTTCCACACTTTGAACTAACCGGAACTGAGCCGCTTGGCTGGCATCATTGACCTTGAGATCGCGGATAAATTCCCCCTCAATGGTCAACAGCTTGGCACCCGTGCCGCGCACCCCTAGGAACAGCACACCGCGTCCAGCCTCTGGATTTGCTGGGTCTACCGCCATGGCCGGTGCACCCACCACCCCGACCTTGACCTCGCCATTTTCGATCAGAGCTAGGGCGATCGCATACTGATCCCCCCGCACATACCCCTTCGTCCCATCAATCGGATCCAGCGTCCAAAACCGAGGGCCGGATCCTCCCTTACCGCGCCCCACCCAGGAAACCACTTGGTCAGATGTCGCGCCGGATACATACTCCGCCACCCGCGTTGTCACCAAAGCCAAACAGTCGGCCATGTCGGGCTGTCGCAACAGCGTCGCATCTTCTTCCCCCACAATCGGGTCATCAGGAAAGACTTCGTCTAAAACCCGGCAAATCATAGCCTGAGAGCCATAGTCGGCGATCGTCACCGGGCTCTCATCGGGTTTTTCAATGGCATCGGATAGGTTCTCTGCGCGGACCTTTTCGCAAAGTTGGGCAGCGGCGGCGACTGCCTGGATAGCGATTTTTTGTTCTAATTCGTAGGGCATCATAGGTCTATTTTACTACTGCGATCGCCCCTGGGGATAGGGAGACAACCCCATTCTAAGCTTGGTCTTTACCCCCCTCGACCCTTTTGAGCAGATTCTGCATCTTCTGTGCATTGAGCGATCTCCGGATAAAACCGACTCGCCCCCACGGTCAACTTAGGAAGTCTTTTCCCTAAATCCCTATGTCAAACACTGTAGAAACTGCCGACAACCAAGCCCTAGAGAGCCTTTCAGCCAAGCTGAACCAGTGGTTTGGATTAGCAAAGTCGGAACTGGAGAATGAAGCGATCGCAGCAGAGCAGGCCACCGAAATGAACACTGTAGAGATTGCAGAAACAGAAGTCGCAGAAACAGCAGTCGCAGAAACAGAAATCGCAGCAATCGAAAACCTGGGAGACCTAGCAGAGCTTGCATTGACCCCTGCGGATATTGAGCAATTGGAAGATGTCGCGGAACCGGCGATCGCCTTTGCCGATGAGGATTTTACAGAGTTCCATCAGGCTGAGTCCTTGAACAACGCTGAACCCCTAACGGATGCGGCGATTGAAATGGCGATCGCAGCGGTTCAAGAAGCGGCGATCGCAGCCACCATCGAAGCCAAAACTGAAACTGAAACTGAGCCAGAAACCTTATCTGAGGCAGCAGTAGAGGAGTGGCTGGGAGATGCGATCGCCCTAGAATCATTGCCAACTGTCCATGAAGCGGTTACTGAAGAAACGGTTACTGAAGAAACGGTTACTGCTGAAGAAATCACCGCTGAAGCTACTGAAACTGCCGAAACCACTGTAATTGAAGCAGTTACAACTGAAGTGGTTACGACTGACGCGGCTACAACTGAAGAGATCTCGCCGGAAGCAGGCATCATCGCCGAACCCGCTACCCCTGAAGATCTAGCTACCGAATTAGCAGAGTCCGTTGAACTAGAGATTGCACCAGAGGCGATCGTAGAAGTTGTATCAGAGATTGAACTAAAGATCGCGCCAGAGACAGAGAGCGTTGCAAACACAGCGGAAACCATTGCGCTAGAAGAGGTTACTCAAGAAAAAGTAGCCCAGGTAGAGATTGCTCAAGAGGAGATTTCCCAAGAAGAACTTGCCCAGGAAGAACTTGCTCAAGCAGCGATTCCTCCACAAGTATCAATCCAAGAAGTGATTGCCGAAGAACCGATTGCGGAAGAACTGGCCACCGAAGAATTGGCTACCGAAGAATTGGCCACTGAAGAAACAGTTGCCGCAGCACTAGACACTGAAGAACCAGTATCCGAAGAACCGATTGCCGAAGAATTAGTCTCAGAAGAACTCGCTACCGAAGCAACAATGGCTGAGGAGATTGTGCCGGAAGCAATGGTTCTCGAAGCAACGCCAGAGATAGCAGCAGCAGCAGTAGTGCCAGAAACAATTGCAGCAGCAGTTGAAGAAGAAAAAGAAGAAGCTCAAGGAACAGAAATTGCAGTAGTCGAGGCGATCGCAGACGAAACACCCATCACCGTTCAAGAACCCGTCACAGAACCGCCCGTCACAGAAACACCTGTTACAGAAACACCCGACGCACCTCTGCTCACCTACAATGGCCCCACGGAACTTCTGATCAAAACACCTATTCTGCTCCAGGGCACCTACAATCCTCAAAAAGTTGTAAAGGTAACCGTTACAGCGGAAGACAAGTATGATTTCACCGTTGTCCTAGATGCCACCGCCGGTTCTTGGAAAGTCGAGCTCAGCGATGGCTTCTATCAAGCCGGTGCCCGTTGGGTACGCATTGAGGCATTGGATGGGGGTGATCGCGTCCTCAATAGCCAAGTGGTAAACCTCATCGTCAGTTCCAATCCCCTTAGCGTCGGCAAAGCCCTCAAACTTACCGTTTTGCGACCCACGTTCTTTAAACCAACGCCCACTGACTCCCGCTCCCAGCGCAAGAATGCTCTTGTAGCCGTGCCCGCAGGCGAGAGCTTCACGGTGCAGCGTTATAGCTATACCGATGGTCATGTGTTGGTTGAACTCGATCGCAGCTTTGACGGCATTGGCAACACCGGCTACTTCTACGCCAGCCATGTGGAACTGCGCAAGGGACAGCAAATTTTGGCCTTTGAAATTGGTCAGGTTCCTGTCATCATTCCCGGTGCCTGCCAGGTACTGATTACCCAGGAAACGTTGCTCAAGCAAAAACCCGTCGATTCTATTGATTTGAGCGAAGATCAAGCCTTTGTGCTCAAGCAAGGTCAGCATTTTGAAATTACGGGCTATGCCTGCATTCGAGGCCATTTCCGCGTCACACTCCTCCAAGAAATCCCTGGTTTTGGCCGCACGGGCTATGTGTTCTTTGACCATGCACAAATCAAACGCAATGAAAAGTTGGTTGAGTTTGATGCCGATGCCCTGCTTCTGTCGGTGTTGGAACCCACGGTGTTCAAGAAGCGCCCGGTGAATTCTAGCAACCTCTTAGATGAGCAAAAGTGCTCACTACCCCAAGGCCAGGTCTATGGTGTGTTGGCCTACGAACCCGCTGAAGATGACCACATTGCGGTTACACTCAGCGAGAATCTGCCGGGGTTTGGCAATACGGGCTATGTGCATCCTAGCCATGTGCAACTGAATCGGGGTGCGAAGGTGATTGAGGCGATCGCCTCCCAAATCGAGCTCAATGTCCCCTACTTCTGTCAGCGAGACAACTATTTTCGTCCCCTCAGTACCTGCAATGTCACAGCCCTAGCAATGGTCATGCATTACTACGGCGTCCAGCCTCGCTGGGGTCAACTCGAAGACGAGCTCTACGAGTGGTGCGTTAACAACTATGGTGCTGACGCTCAAACGGAAAATGTAGTGCTGGTGCGCTTGGCCCAAGCCTATGGATTCAAGGCCAGTTTTGCCACCAATCGCACTTGGTCCGAGGTTCGGGCTCAGTTGCGCAAAAAACAGCCGGTGGTTTTGGGCGGCTACTTTACCGCTGGAGGCCACATCCTAACGGTGATTGGCTTTAACAGCGAAGGTTATATCGTCAACGATCCCTGGGGCGACGCGCTGACAGGCTATCACAGCGCCTATGGCCGCAAGCTGTTCTATCCGAAGGCTTACATGGAGAAAATGTGTAGCCCAGAAGGAGATGGCCATGTTTGGGCACATTTTATTGAGCCGCAGGGCTAGAGGTTGGGCGATCGCCTAGACGCTCCAACTCTCGTGAAACCCAACAGCAATGAGGAGCGATCCTTGGCCTGTTGGGTTTTTCATGTTGGGCTTTTTATGTTGGTTTTGTCAGTAGAATGGACAGTAACCTTCCCCCAAGAAAGTGGCAGAACCAACCGCATTGAGTGGTTCAACTATACCCTCAGACAACGGGTGTCGAGATTGGTGCGTAAGATGCTTTCATTCTCGAAAAAGCTCGAAAACCACATCGTTGCAATTTGATATTTCGTCCAAGATTACAATGCGTCCTTACGCGTTTAGGACTAACGGGAGAAGAGCCTTTATCTGCCAGAGCAACTCCTGCCTCATCCGCATTCACTAATTCAGCAATGTTGATCTAGACAGCGAATCAGGCCGTAATGTGGTGAAGTTGACGCAGAAACCGGCACGGGAGCGAGGATGTACAATTTTGTTGGTGACCCACGACAACCGGATTTTGGGTATTGCCGATCGCATTGTTCACTTCGAAGATGGCCACCTTACCTCCACCCCAGCGATCTTGCCAGTTTAAGGTCGCTAGAAAACACGGTGCATGTTCCTATAAATCAGCACATCAGTGGAGTGATCACTCTTCTGTAGCTCAATTACTGAATTACTCTAAAAACTGTTCGGAATACTTTAAGACTAAATATGCTTGGCAAAATTAAGCCAAGAAGACTTGGAACTATTGGAAGGAAGCCATTCCAGAAGATGAGTGTCCCCCAGGAAACAGTACAGAGTAAACAAAATAAAGCTACTCGTAAAAGAAGGCGCAACTTTGTTGCCGGTAGACCTAGGGCTAAAATAACACCATTGCAACTCCAAAAAAGAATCCAGAGATTGTCTGCTAACATTGGCCAGAACCAGAGCAACGGACGATGCCCGACAGCAGCATCGATAATTTGACTGGTTACATGGGCTTGTAGCACAACCCCTGGAAGATCGTACCGGAAAGGCGTTCTATGGTAATCTCTATAGCTAGCTGCTGTGGTACCAATGAGCACAATCCGGTTTTTAATCGATTGTGCTGCAATTTCGCCATCGAGGACCTGTGAGAGTGAGACTGTCTCAAAGCTATTGACCGGAGATGAACCTGGAATTTTCCGATACCGAAGCAAAATCTGTAATCCTCTAACATCAGCATTCAAGTAAATGCCTGGGCGAGTTTTGAGAGATGTTAGGGTAGCTTCTCCCAACTGCCAAGAATTACCTGTTGGAAACTGAAGCTGTATATCTTTTTCGCTTAAGTATCTTAGTGCGAGTTGTAAATTAAGAGAATAGGGAGGGACGCATTGACCAACTTCTGGCTGCATGGCGATCAGAGCACGCCGAACGACTCTATCTTGGTCGCTCATCGTATCGCTAAATCCGACAGATTTTAGGGGAAAGTTTTGGGGGGGAATGACTTCCGGCTTTGATGCAGCTATATCTCTAACTCGACAGGTTGTGATGAGAGGTGAGTTTGTGTTAGCCCATTTTGAAATATCATTAGGATTTGATAGATGAGGTTTCACTTCCTTAAGTAGCAAAGATTCATTCTCTCCTTGCTCAAAGGATCGATCGCGATAAATATCTAGGCCAATTACGGCTGCTTCTGCCTGATTCAATATCGTGAGTAATTGATTGAGAGCAGTAGGCGAAAGAGAATCAATCCTATCCTTCTGAGTAGGATGATAAAGGTCGTCTTCAGTAACTTCTACGATCAAGATACTGGGGTCGTATTCATCATTTGCAGGGCTCAATCGCACTATTACGTCATAGCTCCAGAGTTCAAGCTGTTGTAAAGCTCCGCTAAAGCGTAATCCGAGAACAGCGGCGGTTATCCCAATGCTTAGGGCTGCAATATAAAATACTTGGTGATAAGTTGGTAATCTTCGGAGAAAATCTCTCGATTGCAACGGAATCTCGGCGTTGTCTGACTGTAGATCGTGCCAAGTTGGGGGAGAGAAAGCGGGATTTTGGCAGATAATCGGAAGCCAAGTTGCACAAGGGAAATCATTTTCTAAGCTTTCTAGGCGATCGCGTGCCTGTCGCACTGCTGTATAAAGTGTTTTACCCCCAGCATAATCATGTAAAAAATACTGTAGGAACTTCTGAGCAACAATATCTGGTACCAGCTCCCGCATAAGAATGAGCTGAGGAATATTGAGTTCCTCTAGTTCCCAGGCTAATCCTAAGCCATCACAGGAATTGAAAATAGCGAGCTGTAGCCCTCGACTAATTGCTTGTTTGAGAGATTTTCTAAGTTGTCCTATGGAAAGACTATCAGTTTCATTTAGCTGTATATACCCTATTGCATTGGATGTTTGACTGTGACCTGCAAAAAAGAGAATATCCCATGACTGGTGCCACAGCTTATCTGAAAATTCCTGGCGAGAAGGTTTGCGTAAAATTTCAACGTTGGCATTAGACAGTGCTCGTAGATCTATCTCATCTATCTCTGTATTAATACCCTGATTGTCACCAAAGATAGCTAAAATATTTACCTTTGGTGTTACTGGAGACTTAAGGCTTACGAATTTTGAATAGTCATTTTTGCAAAAACCCAGCTCTAATGTCGGGTATTGCTCCAGCTCCTCCCAGAGATGCCAAGGTAGTCGCCACAACTGTGGGTCATTGGCCTGAATGAGGATTCGACATTCCTGATCTGAAGCGAGTTCTCGATACAGCTCTCGTCGAACTGGGTTAAAGCCGGGGTCAGCAAGCCACGTATCAATATCAGCCTTAAGACTGGCTGAGAGCTGTCTACATTCTTGGCGAAGAGAAGCCGCAGAGCTATCAATTCTCGCTGCTTTTGTTTTGATAGCCCGAACCTGCTTTCCGAGGGCTCGATAACTTTTACTCCATTCACAATAATGAGTTGCTAATTGTGGATAGAAAGGTAGGGATCCTGTCGATTGAAGATAGGGGGAACCCTGTTCTTCTCTGGCTTGGATTATGACTTTAAAGCCAGACTCTAAAGAACCATCAAAACTAAGTATAATGAGCTTAGGCATCGGCTAATACTATCAATGAAGTATAGACCTAAAGAACGATCTTTTCTTCAAAAGTAAGACCATTCAAGCTGAGGTGCAGAATCACAGCATCACCTTTCGTCCCTGAGAATTCCAATTGAAGATGACGATTATGCTGTTGGGCACAGGCGGCGAGCAGTTCAGAACGATTCGTATCTAGCAAGGCTAGTTTTAGGTTCTGGGGCAAGTACTCTCGACGAGGGCCTGGAATTGCATCAATAGAGATTTCAAGTGGTTCCTCAATGCCCTCAGCAGCACGAATTACCAATGCTACTGTCTGGTCAATATCCTCGTCGAGGTTTGGTGCCATTGTACCTCCATGTAAATTAGGATATAACGAAATAAGTTTATATCCAGAAACACAGTTAGATGGAGTGTGATGAAACTTAGATTGGAGCGAGTGGCCTCCAAAAAAGTCTTCCATTTTTTGTTGAAGCTCGATATTTTCTAGAGTTCGATAGGCGTATGTAAGGGTTGACGGGTTGGAAGAAGTGGGATGTATGACTGCGTCGAGAGAAGACCAGCCAGAGGCAAAGAAGTCAGACCACCATTGTCTCAGCTCGACAAATGGTGATTTGGCAGTCGCAAGAAACTCAGGAAACTCATCTATACCTCGGAAGTTTTCAATAGAAAACAATTCAGAGTTCCGAGCTCCTGTCGTCTCTGGATTAAGGCAATTCAGAAAGCCGAGTAATATAGCTTGGTGTTGATCTAAATCGATTTCTACAGCAAAATATGCGATCCGGTTTTCCCAAGACTCCGCTGGCACTCGAATATGATGACTTCCCGGAAGAACTGGACAGCATTCAACGATCCCTAGATCAGGTAGGCGAATATCTGCAATGTCTAAGAGAATTCGCCGAAACGGTTCCTGAAACTCGGTTGCTTGAGTATCAGATTCTATTCCTAAACATTGGAAATAGTGGTTGACAGCAAATCTCGCTAGGGCATTGTGATAGATCTGTTGCTGTCTAGGCATTGGACAGTTTTGAGCAAGTCGCTTCGCTTCTTGTTCAGCTTTGGCTGTGAGGACGATCGGAAAACTTGGTGTTGGTAAGGATTCAGGGCTGTACAAGAGCGATGAGTTCATAGTATATGGGGTGATAAGCTGCATTGTGGTGATGTGACAAAGGGCGGTGAAGATACCAATCGTTAGCTATTTGGATGGTTTCTATTCTGGGTTTCGTACTGAATTCAGTTCGGGATTCCTATCTGAGAACGTTTGTGGCCACAGTACCATCATACTCCTTTCATAAAAGCTTCTAAGCTTCGTGGGGTCTACCTTTAGGGCATCACTAGGAATCTGCCAGAGATGTCCGGCATCTAAAAGGATTTTTGTTAACTCAGAAAATGTGATGCTTGGATAGTCTGGCATGACAATTTTGTACCGCTCATTACGAGTGACATCACGATAGCTAGGAAATCGCTTAACTCGGCTCCGGTGATCACTTTCCAGTTTCGCTTCATCAATCTTAAATTTCTGCGCAATGTTTTCCCAGGACTCACCCTCAAACCGAGAAAACCGAATGGCATGAAGGGTTGATTTAGACTGCCCTTCAACGACTGGTGTCAAAAGATTATCAAGCCAGTTGCTTAAAAAGTTTCTGGGCGTCGTTAGTCTGTTAAAGCCGTATTGGTCAGCAATGTCTTGCCATGTTTTATTTTTTATTCGAGCTAGAACAATGTCTAGGAAGGTAATGTGTGGCTTATCTCGATTGGGAATTCGAAAAATATAGTCTTCTTTTAACCAGTCTAAAAGGTTACTTGTTGTAAAATCCGATGAATGACTAGGAACACGATCGAAATCAAAGTCTTGAACTGGTTTCCCGAATCTTTCTTGTCTTTTCAGATCAGTAGCCTGAGGGATATGAGTTCGGTCAAAGCGAAAGTTAATCCACTTAATGAATTCACCTCGCTCAGCATCAAATTTATGGATGTTTTTACAAATCCAAAGCTGAAGAATGTTCTGAGCTTCGCGATAGGCTTCGTCTGAGGCAAAGTCGGGCCGTTTTTTGAGCCGATTGCTGAGGAATAGAGCTCGAAAGAGAATGTCAATCGCTGTTTGAAACTCCGGAGTTCCGAGTGCGTAACTTTGGACATGGAGAGCGATCGCCTTCATCTGTCGCTCTCCCAGTACGGCTTGCCAGGTCTTGGCAAGAAGCAAAGATGAAATTTCGCTAAACCTTTGCTCGGAAAGCGGCCCTTGCTGTATCGTTTCTAGTAGAAGCACAGAAAGAGACTGACTTGCCAGTCTACTAATCTCTTGGTAGATATAAGGAGGTTTTCCCCGCTGGAGTAAGCGATAGAAAGCATTATGGCGGAGAAGCGCCTCAGCCATCTCCATGGAATCGAAATCAGTCATGCTATGCCTATTGCATGGAACCTTCACAAACTTAATCCTCGTCTACATGGGTAATTTACACGTTCTGCTTTAGAATTTTCAAATTATTTTGCGGATGAAGAAAATATTTCCTGTAATCTAATGTCATAGTATGTATTATTTCTACAGTAAACTCGTTTGCATTATCTCCCAATTTGGCGTCAGATCTACTAGATAGCCCGTATAAATAAATTCGTGATCGTTGCTAAAATTACTGAGAATATTGCCAAAGGTATCATATGAGAAAATTATTGCCCTTGATGATTTTGTTCTCTGGGATTGTGGTTGCTTCCACGTCACTAGCCCTAGGACAGCCCGAATTGATCCAATCGGCTGAGACGAAAGCTACGAAGAAAAAAACGCCCTATGTCCCCCCGGACCCCCCTCCAGGTTTGAATGCTCCCGGAAATCGTAGCGAGGCTGGGAGTCGGGGTAGTGATGGACAGATTTTGCCGCTGGCTCAGCAATTGGTTGCCATTGTTCCTGAGTTTGAGCGGGTAGTAGAGTCTTTGCCTATTCCACAGGTATGGGTCCTCACGGCTTCTCGCTATCCGACTTTTTGGTTTTATGTTCCCCTTGCTGAAGATCCTACGCTTAGGTTTGTAATTGAACGTAGGAACCCATCGGAACGCGGTCGGAAATACATAACCGTTTACCAGCAGGAAATCCCTATTTCTCGGGAAGGATTCCTCTCTATTACGCCTGCTGATTCATTTGAAGGGTTAAAAGAAGGGGAGCTCTATCGTTGGTCTTTGAGTTCGATTAAGCCTAGTTTAACGAAAAGTTATCGTTCGTTAAAGCCGATTAAGGGTTGGGTTGAGCTGCGATCGTTACCGAAAAATATGAGTGAACAGCTCAAGCTTGCTTCTCCATCAGAAGCTATAGAGATTTATGGGCGGAATGGAATTTGGCTGGACAGTTTTGATGCTGTAGCCCAGCACTACCGTACTGCTCCGGACCGTTACATCATCTTGTGGCAGGATTTTTTAGAAGGGGTTGGACTTGAGGCGTTATCAAAGAAACCAGTATCAAGTGGTGGCTCAGTCGTTCGCCACGATTAAGTCATCATTCTGATCTTTTACTCAGAACCGTCACAAGGTAATCTTTCGATCAATTTTTCAAGCAACCTGTAAAAACTCAGTATCCTCACTGATTAACTAAGTGCAGCTTCCCGAAGGGAGTTAAATCTTAGCCAGGGTAATACAAATGAGTTTTGGACCAACGTTTGATCTTGCTAGCCTTAACGGCTTCAATGGATTTTTTATTGATGGAATCAGCACAGGCGACGGATTGGGTCGTTCAGTTAGCACAGCAGGGGACTTTAACGGAGATGGTATTGATGACCTGCTGATTGGAGCACCTGGAGCGCTGGGTGCTAGACCTAGCGGTAGTTTGGCGGCAGGTGAGAGTTATATTATTTTTGGTGCGAGAGGAATTGGTAACAGTGGAAGCTTTAACCTGAGTAACTTAAATGGCAGTAACGGTTTTGCGCTAAAGGGCATTGACTCTCAAGACGATTCTGGTTACTCGGTGAGTGGGATTGGTGATATTAATAATGATGGTTTCGATGACATTATTATTGGTGCCTATAATGCGGATGCACCTGAGGCTTTTTCGGGGGAAAGTTATGTCGTTTTTGGGCGTCAGAGTGTTGGCTTGGGCGCTAGCTTAAACCTCAGCAGCTTAAACGGAAGCAATGGTTTTATTGTCAGGGGCCTTAATAACAGCGATTTTTCTGGTGTTTCTGTGAGCGGGGCTGGAGATGTCAATGGCGATGGCTTTGACGATTTCATTGTTGGAGCTCCCGGAGCTAATCCGAATGGCTTTGACTCGGGACAAAGCTATGTAATATTTGGTGGTAGAGGCATTGGCATCACAGGCAGTTTTGATCTCAGGAGTTTGAATGGTAGCAATGGTTTTGCCCTAAACGGCAGTCGCTTCAGTAATTTCTCAGATCGCGCTGGAGCCTCGGTCAGCAGCGCTGGAGATTTCAATGGAGATGGATTTGATGATTTAATCATCGGGGCTCCTGATGGTGAGGTCAACGGCGTCAAGACAGGCAAAAGCTACATTGTCTTTGGCCGTAGCAGCTTTACGAGTGGCACGATTGAGTTAGCGAGTTTGAATGGCAACAATGGTTTTGTGCTAAGAGGTGTCGATCGCCTCGATGACACCGGCTCAGAAGTCAGCAGCGCCGGAGATATCAATAATGATGGCTTTGATGATGTTTTGATCCATTCGGAAAATAATGGAGGAGAAACCTATGTTGTCTTTGGAGGAAGCAACGTTGGTCTTAGCGGTAGTTTTAACTTAGCTGACCTCAACGGCAGTAACGGATTTGTCATTCGTGGGAATGGTGGAGGGGGGTATGGTCGAGATGTGAGCGAGGTTGGCGATGTAAACAATGATGGGATTGATGACATCATTATTGGCTCATCTTTTTTCGGCAGCTATGTGATTTTTGGGGGTAGTGGGATTGGCAGCAGTGGCAGTTTTAACCTCAGTGATCTCAATAGCCAGAATGGTTTTGCACTCAGCGTTGAGTCTCGTTATCCAGGCCGCGCCGTTAGCGGTCTGGGTGATATCAATGGTGATGGGATTGATGATCTGATCACTGCAAATCGTTCCACAGGAGCGAATGCAGGGCGAAGTTATGTTGTGTTTGGCCGCGATACGACGGCACGGGTTCCATTTGCTAAGTTCTTCAGTTTTGACCAGTGGGTCAAGTTTCAGCGGTTTGATGATGGTGTCAACATTCCATTGACGCCTGCGGAAGTGGGAGGGGTTTCGCTTCAGTCTTTGTTTGATGAGGCGTTTTATCTCGATCGCAACAGAGATGTGAAAGCGGTAGTGGAAAACGGTGCTCTAACCTCTGGTTATGAACATTTCATCAGACATGGACGATTTGAAGGGCGTGACCCTAGCGTACTCTACAGCGAAGAAGCCTATTTGCGCCAATATGCAGATGTGGTGGCGGCGGTGAGAGCTGGAGCCTTTAGCAGCGGTTTTGAGCACTATATCAACTATGGTCATATCGAAAATCGAGTTGCCAGCACTGCGTTTAATCCAATTGATTATCTAACTCAAAATCCAGACGTCGCTGGAGCTGTTACCCAGGGCTTCCTGAGTAGTGGTTTTGAGCATTTTGTCGAAAGTGGTGCCAATGAGGGGCGCGTTTCGGGGGTGATGTTGTTTGAGGAGGCGTTTTATTTGGCCCAAAATCCGGATGTGGCGCAGGTTGTAACTGGGGGGAGCTTCAGCTCTGGGCTTGAGCACTTTGCACGCTATGGTCAACGGGAAGGACGAATTTCCAGCAGCACCTATCGTGAAGGTGGCTACCTGGGTGCAAATTCTGATGTGGCGGCAGCGGTGAGTGGCGGCGGTTTTTCAAGTGGCTTTGAACATTTTGTGGAATTTGGGCGAATTGAGGGGCGATCGCTAGGCCTATAGTGCCCTCAATCATCTAGCACCCCATTGGAATGCGCAGGGAATGCGCAAGAATACTCAGAGCGTGCGGGCTTGGCCGAAAGCCTGCATGCTTATGTCTCGTGTTCAGGCCATCCCAAAAATATTTTTGCACCAACGTGTAAAAGCTCAGTGCTCCCACGGATTAATAGAGTGAAGGCCCGCACAGGGAATACAGCAGCCTTTACTGATACATTTCTACGAGGTTTACGATTCTATGACCCCGACAGCATTGAAAGTGTTAAGTCATCACGCGACAGCCGCGTTATTCGCTGTGAGTGTAAGCTTGGTCGGAGCAACCCAAACCCTAGCACAGACTAAACCCACCATTTCTGTGCCCGAATTTAAGAATGAAAGCACTTGGTGGTGGTGGCGGGGAGGCACATCCAGAGAACTAGCGGATGCCTTGAGCAATGAGTTGAGTTCAACTGGCAGCTTTACGGTTGTTGAACGTCAAAAGCTAGATACGGTTCGAGATGAGCAAGTCCTGAATAATGAGGGTCTTGTACGGCAAGGAACTGGGGCTAAAACGGGGCAGCTAACGGGCGCACAATATATTGTTATGGGTAAGGTGACGTCCTATGAGGAAGGTGTCAACGGGGAAGAAAGCAAGAACAGAACCTGTGTTCTCGGCATTTGTCGTGGTGGTGCCAAGCAAAAGCAGCAAGCTTATGTGGCGATCGATCTGCGTGTCGTCAACTCAACAACCGGAGAAGTAGCCTATGCGCGAACAGTTGAAGGACTCGCGACTTCAGAATCTGAGTCCAAATCAGGCGGAATTACTATTGGCCCTATCACTACGGGCGGAAGCTCTAGCAAAACCACGAAAGCCCCGGTTGGAAAAGCGCTTCGTTCTGCGCTGGTCGAAGCCACTAATTACCTTGACTGTGTGATGGTGAAAAAAGGAAGCTGTATTGCAGAATTTGAGAGAAAAGAAGCAGTTCGCCGTGAGAATACTGGTGGTGTTCTAGATCTGCAATGACTCTTAGCCTTTGCTTTCTTAGCTTAGTCCTTTAGCTTTTCACATGTCATGAGAATTGTCAATTGTATGGCAATGTTTTCCATCAGGAGTTTTTATGCTCTTAAAAGCTTTTAGATGAGCAGTATACATCTAGGGCGAACGCGATTCGCCCCTACGAAGATTATCAGTTTTGAAGGATGTTTGAGAGTACGCCAAAGCCAAAGATTCGACACTAAAACAGGGCAATCTTTTGCTTAACGTTGAGCAAGCGTAAGAGATTTTTAGCTCATTCAGCTACAGTCTAAGCCATTCTCGAACATCCTATTAGGAATAAACCGCATTATTAATTTAGTGGTTTCCTAAGAAATACGAAGTAATGTAGTTGTTGTCATAGCAGCAAAATCCTCTGCCTTTTTTATTACTAGACTCATCTCTCATTTAGCATGAGCTGATGCTATCACGTGCGTTTTTTATCCTGGAGTTTTCATCGTGAAGCTTTTTTCTTGCAGCATGAAGAGTTCGCTAACAAGCTTGACAATTGCCTTCTTTGGTATTGGATACTTTTCAAGTATAGCCATTGCTCAACAGCCTCAAATCGCTCGAACCGAATCTAACTTAATTCCACTGGAACAGGCCGATTATATTCTTGAACTTCCAAAGGGAACCTATCGTATTGATGTGGTTTCGTCCAGAGTTTCTAGCCCATTCATCGCTATTTTTGAGGAAGACACTGACAGACAAGTTAAGTCGTCTACCGCAGACGCTCACACATTTATATCTGTCAATTTATCTGGGGGTAAATACCGGGTCAGAGTAGGTTTTATAGAGTGTCTTTCGGCAAACCATCGATGCTCTGCTGACATCTATTTCAGAAATTCTTCTGGATCTTATTTTGTTCCAAAACTAGACATAGAGCCTCGGAGTTTGAAGCTTGCCCGACAAGTATATCAAGAAAGAAAGTCTGAACTGAGTGAAGCGCGTCAAGGATGTCACAGTCATTCAAGTATTTTCAATAATACATGTGGCCGAGTACAGCAGTTAGAAGATGCTATACGAAATAGTGGAATGTCTCCATCTTTGTTTAGAGGATTTTAGTAGCTAATGTGGAAAACAAAAAATCAGTAGATTTTCACTCTAATACAAGAATCGAATTTCAGAAATCATAAAGTTCTCACTTCTACACCTCACTCACTACAATCGCATCAAGCTAGAAAGATGATGAAAATGCACAAGTTTGGTCTCTATGCTTCTACAGCAATTTTATTGAGTGGTGTGATTGCTAGCTCGGCGATCGCTCAAACAAAATTAGCACTGACCCTCAAACCCTACGACGAAAAACACAAATATGTTGACTTCTCTTCAGACTCCGGCACCTGTGAAGGTACAGTCATGCAAGCTGGCATGGCTTGCGTTCTTAATATTAAAAAAAACGACTCGAAATTTAGTCGCGTGGCAGTGCTAAGTCTAGTGAATGTTGTTCAGACACTAAGATCTCGAACCGATATTAATGTTCGTGAATTTAAACCAAATAAAGCAAACATTGCTTTTTTGATAACGGTTAACATGTACGTTGACTATACAAAAAGTACAGTGCCGCTGGCACAGGCGGGCTTGACGAATCAAGGAGAATTAATCGTGATCCCAGAATATGGTGAATACGGGCTTGAAGAATCTAAAAATGTTCTAGAACGAGAGTCGAAGGCGATCGCCATTCTAATCAAAGCCCTAAAAGAAACAAAATAATCAGACATTGCTACTTCAAGGAACGCTCACCATTGGAACGAACCGTATTCGTCCGGCTTTCGCTCAGAGCCAATTACCGACTAAAACAAATGCGGCCCAAAAATAGGGCTCCGATGTATCCAGTTCATCCGAGTCCTTCACATAAAGCTGAGCCCGACGCAACGCCTCAGCACGGCTCACAGAGCTATCTGCAAGTTCTTGGTAAAACCGCTGCATCAGAAATGCTGTAGACCGGTCATCAACAAACCAAAGGCTGCCCAGCGTACTCCTTGCGCCCGATCGCACTGCAATCCCCGCCAAACCCAGTCCTGCCAGTTCATCCCCCTTGGCGGTTTCGCAGGCACTCAGTACCAAAAGTTCGATAGGCTGGTCAGAGCCCAGCCCCTTGCCCTGGAGAAGAGCACTCAGCTCATTCGCATTTAGCCGATCATCCGCCGTGACAACATAGGTGTCTTCTAACGTCGAGCCAAAAACACCATGGGTTGCCAAATGAACCACCGGGAATGAGAGTTCATTGACCTTAGTTTCGAGATTTGTCTGCGTAAAGTCTCCGTCTAATAAGACCTGGCTACCTGGGGCTTGAGCCTGAATTGATTCAACTTCAGGTTTGGCGAAGCCTAGTGCTTTAAAAGGTCCATTATCTACCGTTAGCCCACCTAGAATTACCTTAACATTACGACGGGATAGCGATCGCGAATCCAAAAGCTGTAGACTTGGGGAGGTAGCGATCGCATACTTCTCAATCAAGTACTTCTCTTCCCGTTGGTCATACAAAACCGCCATGGGAATATTCTGAAGCGAACCACTCGACAGAAACAAGAGTGTTTCTACACCGCTTGCTTCTAGATCCGCTTCAAAGGGTCGAATGAGAATATCGTAGAGTTGTCCGCCAATGAGTACTGTCTCGTCTCTCGCTTCTTGGGGTTGCTTCAGGCCAACTTGCAAAATTTCTTCTCCATCGCTTCTAGAGCAGTTGGTACTAGACAATTCGTTAGTATCATCAAACTCAGCTTGCTGACAGGCCGTGCCCCGAGAAGAGACAAGACTTCTCAGTGAGAACAAATCTTGATCAAACTCGACTAAATTAACCGAACTACTTTGATGCTTCCAGATAGTATTGTTTGATAAATCATTGACTTTATTAGAGACATTACTTTTTGTTCTAGAAACTTTTGTATTCGGCAAGCCAACGACAACTTCGACTCGATCTTTGATGATAATTGGGTAAATAATCGCGGCTTTTGGATCAATGTCTTCAATCTTAATCTCACTAGCCAGTAGACAGTCAGATCGAAAGAAATTGGTCAATTCTGCGACCTGAAGCGAATCTGCAATCTGAATAGCCCGATCCAAATAGGAATTAAAGTTTTCTTGAACTAAATTTATCGTCTGGCCTGTCAACTGTTTTTGAGTCTGTTTCTTTTTCGAATGCTCTAAAATAGAATATTGACTTGGTTCTAATGATACTTTTTGATGGTTTGCTTCAATCAACAGCTCAATTAAACCTTGATAGATAGGTTTAATCTGATTTTGAAAAGAGAGCTGGTTCTGACGATTGATTGTAATTAGATCACCCTTCAAAAGATTGATTTGAGTCACCGAGGACTCGTAGGCGGCGATCGCCTCCATCAAAAGCTGATCCCGTTTCTCAAGCTGATCGATTGGTAAAAGCGATCGTTTGAACCTGAGCAACCTCCCCTGCTGCCAAAGCCAGGGGTAAGTCATAAACCCAAGATTGAGGCCCTCCGCTCGTTCTAATGCCTGCTTGGTGAAAGCCTCTGCCTGGGCTAATTGCTGCTGTTTTTCGATAGGTGCGAGCGCCTCCAGAAATCGATATTCATACAGTCTTCCCCAGTACCCTAGAGCATAGGCTTCAAACTGACCGTCCTGGAGTGATTTCGATTCTGCAAGTAGCTGCTGAATTAGCCTTTCTACTGTTTTTTCTGAAATGATATCGTATTGATTTTTTCCATCTCTGGGCTTCATTAGATTTAATGCATCAGCGATCAAGGTGACTTGTAATCGAAACTTGGCGCGGTTGGCTGGAATAGTTTCTAGTAATGCGATCGCTTGAGTGATTTCTGAGGCGATCGCTTGACCCGAACGGAGTTGGCTCGCAGTATCAGGTTTAAGCTGTTGCTGAGTTCGCTGTTGAATCATCTGCTGAATCAGATTGATTTGGGCTTGTAGTTCAATCTCAGGGGGAATAGACAGAGCCATCGCCTGCCGCAGAGAGGCTTGCGCATCTTCTGAGTTTGCTGCCATGCTGCTGATGCTGATCAGGGAGAGTGCAGCTTCGATGGGGAAATTTTCCTGTTGCGCGATCGTCAAACTTTGTTCTAAGCAATCCTGGGCACTCTGACATAATCCCGTTTCATTCCGGCCAGAGAACTGATACAGTAAGTTACCTAACTGCCTCAGGACTAAAGCTTTGTTCTGAGGATCAATCAATGTATTAGTCTGAGAAACTAGCATCTGACCAGCTGAATTGAGACTTTCCATCGCCTGTGGATACAAACCACTCAGACGCAAAAGTTCAGCTTGATTAAGCCGATTGCGCAGGAAAGCACTAGCATTTTTGGGCAGTTTTAGATTGAGCCGCTGATAGGACTTTTCAGCGGTACGGAGTTTCTGTAAGGCAGTTTGGTATTGCCCCTGCGCGCGATAGAGCTGCCCTTCGGTACTGAAGCTCTGGGCCAAGACTCGTTGTTGTGCCGTGCTAGGAGATAATTTTTCAAGCTGGGTTTGGGCTTGAGTGAGAATTTGTTCAGCGGCTCCATAATCCCCAAGCTGGAGATGGGCAAGGGCGATGTTGTTGAGGGCGATCGCCTGGGCCAGCCTATCACCCTTTTGCTCAGCCCACTGCTCAGCTTTTTCCCAGTGTATCTTGGCTTCAAAAAATCGACCCGATTGGTAGGCTGCACGTCCAGCCTCCAAAAAATTCTGATTAGAAGTTTCTACAACTGATGGAGAAGACTGATTAAGTTCCAGGAAAAATCCCACAGGTGTCTGTTGGGCTAAGCTCGGAGCGCTGATGCATAGCCACAGGGTTAGACTCATCCAAGCGATGAATCTCCAGATGCGAGAATCGGTCATGATTTTGTCTCCTGGATTTGGGTGCGATCGCCTGAACAAACCTGTGGGGAATGGTTTGGATAAACTGGTCGGGCTGCTAAAAGCTGAATATTTCCACGGGCATCTCGACTCCAGTCTTGGGCTTCTAAAATGGGGATTGGCAGAAGAGAGACAGACTCTTGAATCGTGGGAGTGGGCTGTGCTAGCGCTACAGATTCGATCTGTAAATCTGGTCCTAAATCGGCTTGAAACGGAGCGTCTTGGGCGGAACGTTCGGGGCTACTGGGAATTCCCCAGCGTCCGCGTTGCACAAAGCGACTGCTACGGGTAGGATTTGCCACTAGCTCACAGCGCCGATCGATCAGTGCTGTTGGGTCAACTAGGCTGCTAGGCAATTCGCTTAATCCTTGGGAGGGATCCGCATCAATAATATCGAGCGCGATGTTGCCCTGGGCTCCAAATTCTGAGCTGGCTGTGATATCGCTTAGAAGCGTCAGTTGCGGACGAAACTTTAGGCCAATAATTGACTGCCCGGTGATGTTGATATTACCTCCGTTTCCTCGCACAGCATTGGCAGTGATGTCGCTGTTCTCACGCGGTATGCCCAGCAGGAAGGGAACAGTCAGGTCGATGTTGCCGCCGTTGCCACTGCCCCCAGCATTCGTGGCAATTTTGCTTCCGTGCCTCAACAGCAAGGTTTCGTCAACGCTGAAACGAAGGTTGCCGCCTTCGCCGGAGGCCGTGGAGGCGCTGAGGCGGCTTTGGTCGTAGAGGGCGATCGCCCGTGCATCAATTTCTAAATTGCCACCATCACCGACTCCAGAACTGCTGACGCTGGCTTCGGCTTGCCGCAGATTGAGCTGCCCTGTTTCGATCTCCAAATTTCCGGCCTTACCTGCGCTAGAGGATCGCGCCACAACCTGAGCCTGATTTTGCAAGGTAATGCTTTGGGGCGCAATTAGACGCAAGTTGCCACCGTTGCCCTCTCCTGTCGTGGAGGTGGAAAGTTGCGCATTGTTTTGCAGTGTAAATCTTTGGGTCTCAACCATAAGGTTACCCGCAAGGCCACTACCGCTGGTTTCAGCAGAAAGGCTGCCTTCGCCACTAATACTGACGGAGTTGGGTGCCGTGATTAACAAGCTGCCGCCCTTGCCGCTGCTAGAAGTTGAGGCCGAAACACGGGATTGCTCTCGGAGGTTGATGGTGAGGTCATCGCTGGTATTAGACCGCAGCGTGAGCCGCCCCGCCTGAGCTTCTCCTTGGGTTTCGGAGAGCACTTGGACGGTGCCAAATAGGTTCATTTCGTTGGCGTTGAGGGTGATGTTGGCGCTGGGTTCGAGGGTATTGGCCGGTGGTGTAGCGGTGGCGGTGGCAGTGGTGGTGAGGCGGGTACCTTGGTCGAGGGTGAAGCGATCGGTGGTGACGGTGACGTTGCCTGCGGAGCCGGTAGCGCTGGTTTGAGCGTTGAGCACACCGTTACCTGTGATATTGATGGCTGTCGGAGCTGCGAGAATGATATTGCCCCCGTTGCCGGTACTTCGGGTCTCAGCTGTAATTTGGCTAACGAATTGGCTAGTATCCGGAATACTTGAGAGATTATTCTGAAAATTTATATTGAGAATATCGCTATTGAAGGCAGAAAGGGTGATGTTACCTGCTTTGCCGCTGCCTGTGGCAGAAGTAGCGATTTGACCGCCATCAAGCAGTGAGATTTGTGGGGTTTCAATAAAGATATTTCCTGCGTTGCCAGAACTTTGAGATTGAGCAGAAAAACCTGTACTAACTGGCAAACTGTCAGTTAGTTGAACATTCAAGATATATTCGCCAGGGTCATAAGAAACAATTCGTAGTGCATAACGTCCTGGTTTCTCAAAAATAAATTCTCCTAGACTGAAGTCAAAGCGGGAACCATTCGAATCATCTTGATCGTTCAGAATCTGACCATTTTCGTCAATTAGGTCAACAAATAAAAATCGAGAAGTTGAGTCAAGAGGCGTTTTCCATCTAAGTCGCACGCCAGCTGAGGCCACATTAAAAGCATAAACATCTTTGTCTCCAAATTCTAGATATTCTGTTCCGGAAATATCACTCTCATCAAGATAGCCTTCAATAGACACGTAAGGTACTTGGTTGGAAAGCTCAATTTCAGGATTATCAGCATCGTTTATATCTACACCAAAGGCAGAATCTAAGTCTTGAGCATTCTTAAAATCATCGTTAAATCCTGAACGTTCTTGAATTTTGGCATTTGCAGATAACTGCTTTGAAGGAAATATCAAAGCAGTTCTACCATCCACCACTAAACCTTCTAATGATTGAACAATGATATTTCCTCCACTCCCCCGAGAACCAGGGAGAGATGCCGTAGAAACCACACTATTTCCAAATAGATCTAATGTTCCTTCAGAGAGCAAAATAACGTCGCCAGCATCTCCCAATCCACCAGTAATAGTGACAATACTGCTATCCAGAATCGTGATATCTTTCTTAGAGAGCAACACTACATTACCGGCAATTTCATCTCCAAAGTTAGTTGTGTCAACTAAGGTAAATCCTTTTAGAAGAATTGACTCTCCTTCAAGTTCAATGTTCCCCCCTTTACCATTTGCACCTGGTTCAATAGCTGTCGTTAACCGGGAGTTGTCAAGACTTACGGTCTTCTCAGAACTCAGATAAATCCCTCCCGAAGAGCCTTCTCCAGCTATGCTTGTAGATGCCGTAAAGTTTTTCAATTCGATAGATGGAGACAAGATTTGTATCTCTCCTGAATCTCCATTCATATTGATAACACTAGAACTGAAATCAATATTGCGTAAGGCTAATACTCCATTGTATTGAGAGACACTGATCTTGCCAGACTGCGCAGTTTCTCTTATGGTTCCTGAGATGCCTGTCTCTCCAGTAAAATCTTCAAGCGTATAAAAACTCCCAAATCTCTTTTCAACATTTACAGATGCAGAGGTTTCATGAAGTCCTTCTACAAAAGACCTGACATTGCCAATTCTTATGCTATCTCCCGATTTTACTGAAATATCTCCACCATTAGAAGAGACTTCAATATTATCAGTACTTCCTCCTGTTAGTTCATCAGAAGTTGGATATTGTATCTGACCTAAAAATGAAACGGCACTTGAGCTAATTAGAGTGCTAGTATATGTAGACAAATTCCCGATATCGACCGAACTGTCCGAGTCAATGATGATATCTCCTGCGGCAGCCGATAATTGAATTTCTCCAATTTTCCCACCTTTTCCGGACCAGTAAGAGAGTAGGTCTGAAGATGCAGATAAGGTTATATCAGAATTTATATACGAAGATATATCTTCCGTTTTAGTTAGGCTTGAAGAAAAGATTGAAACATCTCCAGCTCGTTCTGTTGACTCAACACTACCTATCTTTCCTCCTCTTAAAGATCCAATTACACTCAAAACATAAAGATTTTCTACAGAAGAATCTATATTACCAGTAATCGCTGAAGTGTTTGCGTGGACAGAAATATTTCCGCTTGTTGACGCTAACCTAACAGATCCTATTTCTCCACCACGATAACTATTGATAGGCACTCTACTAACGTCGTTTTGTACTTGAATCGAATCATCGAATGAGCCAAAATTTATGCGAGAATCGACACTTACGTATGATTTTATTTTATTTGCCAAAAGTTCATTTTGAGATGAAATATCTATGTTTCCGCCTTTGAAAGATAGATCAAGACTATTTATCTCTCCTCCTCTTCCTGCATATGCAAATGAATCTGAAGATGCTGTTGCTAGAAAATCTAAATGAGCCACGTCTACAAATGCAAGGATATCACTTGCAACGAACGAGTTGCCTGCCGAGATATTGATGTCTCCACTATTTCCGACAAATTTTCCTGCATCAACTTTACCACCATTTCCAGTGAGAAAAGATGAATCTTTAGATGCGAACGTGGATGCATATAAATCTATAAATGTGTTTATCCTGATAGAAGAATCTATTTTTTGGGACTCGAAAGATTGATTAGAATAGACTGTTATGTCTCCTCCAAAAACCGTCTGATCAATAGCCAAAATTGTTCCTCCATTGACCACATCAAATACAGGATTATCGTTGGCATATTTCTGAGCAGATGCATCTATATTTACGAGTGAATTAGAAGAGGATTGAATATTCTTGGCTGTTAGTGAAATCAGAGAATCTAGAGAAATATCTCCACCGGCCGTTATTGTTTTTATCTCTCCGATTTGCGCTGAGTTTCCTGACTCTACTGAGGCGTTTACTTTTGTGTAGCTATAAGCAGAGGCGTATATTTCTCCTATTCTAGCCGATGCAGAAGAGGATAGACCAATATTACCTGCAACAGATGAGTTTGATACCGCCTCAATATTGCCCTGGCTGATAGCAGTACCATTGATTGTGTAGAATTGAGAACTGCCTTCTGAGATTGACGCTGAATAAGTATATATGTCCTTGAGTAGGACTTCGCCATCTGCCTGTATTACTATATTCCCTCCATGAGATAGAGTCAGGGGTCGAGTAATATCATTCACGTTAAGAGTTTCACCATAGGAAACAGACTGAGCAGATGTATTTAGGTTTTGACCTAAGATATTAGAGCCAGACTTCAAGAAAATACTACCTCCCTTTGCTTCTGCAATATCCCCAGAAGGTAGAAAGATGATATTCGGATTGAGAGCGTATTCAAGTTCAGACAAGTCTCCAATCCAGTTGCCGACCCTTGCAGCGGTTATCAAATCTCCGTTCAATTCAATTTCCCATTGAGAATCAATCCAAACATCTCCCCCATTTGCAAACTGGCCCATCTCGAAAATCTGCCTTGTATCAATCATTTCAGCCTGTATATCTCCTTCTTGCAATGTAAGATTTGGCTGATACTGATTGGTCAACAAAACTGTTCCGCCTTCATTCCGAATGTCCCCAATTTCAATTCCCGACCCTACCGTCCCATCACCACTACTTAGCGCCAATATCCCCGATCGCACATCCACCGTCGGCTCCGCAGCCCCATCAATCTCTACCACCGTCGCCCCATCCGACAACAGCACTGACTCCCGCAGCACATTCCCTGCCAGTCCCTGCCCCATCACCGTAACATCTCCCACTGTCACCGAGCCCCCTGACAAAATATGCAACGAGCCTCCGGTGTAATCTCCTAGTGTGATACTTCCAGGCGATCGCAACAAAACCCCACCCCTCGCCGCTAGTGCTCCCTGCAACTCAATCGCACTCCCATTCAGTAGCAGCCCCCCCTCTGAGCTCAAAGCTCCTTCAGCGACAATGGGCGATCGCCCCACCTGCAAACCCGGCTGAACCTTCAGCGTCAGCAACGGTGCAGCACCCAAATTGAGCACCTCAAAGATGCCATCGGCACCAAAATCAAAGGCATCTGCTGTGCTAGCAATAAACGAACCCGCCAAATCCAGCCTGGCTCCTGGCCCGAACAAAATACCATTGGGATTGAGCAGGAATAGATCTGCTGACCCCGACACCCCCAGCGTCCCATCAATCCGGGACGCTGCATTCCCTGTTACCCGACTAAAGATCTGCTCAATGCCAGCCGGATTCTCAAAATAAACCGCTCGACCCGCCCCCACCCCAAATGACGTAAAACTGTGAAAGAGATTTGGTCCTCTTGACTGCCCTCCCTCGATCACATCAAGCACAAGATCATTATTGACCACCTGACGCACACGAGACGATTCCACACCCAAACTATCATCTGGCAATACCTCTTGGGCAATCCCCGGCAACACACTTAAGGTAATACCCCCAAGCGTCAGCAGAACTGTCAACCTTGTATCCCGCATCACTGTGCCTCTGCTCTACTCAATTATTTTATACTCAGTGGATCGCGAATACTTCGAAAATCTCTATCAACACAGTATCTAAAATAACCAAATGATTTGCTCCGACCTTCTAGAAGCAAGGCAGAATGCCTTACATTACTCAATTTCACAATAGGCCTTACGTTTTCTAGTCTACTTGGTGAGCTACGAGCAAGCTGGATCACCGCTCCGACCTTTCCTGGGGTGTAGCTCATCTCTTGACGAATCTCATCCAGGAAAAACACGGACAAATTGCCTCCATGGGTCCTGATCCAGTGGTCTTTGTCAGAACCAGGCAGGGCCGACAGCCAGATCACTTTGGGCTGGGTTTCGTCGCGCTGGCGATCGCCCATATCGTGATTCCGGGATGTCCAAGTTAAAATAATGGGAGAGCAATGTTCTGATCGGTTGAGGTTATGGTCTACCAAAACTCTCCACAGTATTCCGTCTACACCCGAAGGGTTAGGGGGTGGTGAAGCGAAGCGCGAGTGATAAGGAGGAAGAATGCAAAGCGTAAAGACTGAATGTAGCCCACTTTGAAGGATTTTGAACTGATAAAATAAACTCATGCTAACCCTGACCTATGAGTACAAACTGAAGCCAACTGCTCAGCAAATTGAAGAGCTAGAAAATAGCTTGGATGTTTGCCGAAAGGTTTGGAATTATGCCCTCAAAGAGCGCAAGGACTGGATTGCTTCAAGGAAGTGTCCTATCAATGCCTGTTCTCTTCAGAGTGAATACATCATGGTGGCAGATGCTCCTTATCCTGGTTTTGCTCAGCAATGCAAATCCTTGACTCAGGCCAAGAAAACAAATCCTGACCTCAAATCCGTCAATGCTCAATCCCTTCAGCAGGTGCTGAAGACTTTAGAGAAGGCATTCAAGGATAGAACAGATCGTGGGTTTGGCTTTCCTCGGTTTAAGAAACCTGGCCAGATGAAGTCCTTTCTATTTCCCCAACTGGGAAAGGCTCCGCTAGGGGAGGGATGGGTGAAGCTTCCCAGTATCGGGAAAATTGCTATCCGGCAGTCGAGACCCTATCCCGAAGGCTTCCAGGTGAAGCAGGCCAGGATAGTGAAGCGGGCGTCAGGGTTTTATGTGATGCTCTGTTTTCAAGCAGAGTTGTCCATTCCCGATGTGCCATTGGTAGGTCAGTGTGTGGGTGTCGATGTGGGGTTGGAATATTTCCTGTCAGCTTCGGATGGGCTGCAAGTTCATCGTCCTCGGTTTTTCGTTGACCTGCAAAGCGAGCTGAAATTGCTGCAACGCAGACTCAAGAAAAAGGTGCTGGGGTCGAAGAACTGGAAAAAGCTTCAACTCAAGAGCGCAAAGCTGCATGAACGAATCAGCAACACTCGCAAGGATTTCCACTTCAAGATTGCTCATCTGCTCTGTGAGCGGGGCGATGTGATTGTGGTGGAAAATCTGAATCTCGTGGGCTTGTCTCGTGGCATGTTGGGCAAACACATGCTCGATGCTGGATTGGGACAGTTCCTGAATCAGATTTTGCCTTGGGTGTGCTTCAAGCGAGGGAAAGGGTATCTCAAAGTGGATGCCCGTGGAACTTCTCAGCAATGCCCTGATTGTGGTCATGCCGTGAAAAAGGTACTGGCAGACCGTTGGCACAATTGTCCCCATTGCGGGTCATTAATGCCTCGGGACATTGCCAGTGCGATTGTGATTAAGCAAAGGGCCGTGGGGCGCACGGTTCAAGAAAAGGCTTGTGGAGACGGTCTAGCGGGGGTGGCGGCATGAAGGTGCTGTCATCTAGCCAAGAGTCTGTGAAACAAGAATCTCCTTCTGTACCTGAAAGGTCAGAGGGAGAGCGTCAATCACTCCAAGATAAGTACATCAACCTGCTGACGGACTTTGGCTTTAAGCGTGTTTTTGGCATGGAACCCAACAAGCAGCTTTTAATGGATTTTTTAAACACACTGCTTCCTCCAGAACGCCAAATCGAAGACCTCACGTTCAAAAACAATGAGAACATTGGCAATACACCCATCGATCGCAAAGCAATCTTCGACATCTATTGCCAGGGGTGGATGTACGTGTTGAGACACTTGGCAGAATTGAGCGATCGCCCCCCTGCCCTTCAGGAAGAGATTTTTAACGAACTATTTCGAGTTGCAGAAATAGCTAACTTCTCTCCGGTAGAACAGGATAGCTATCAAGATAGTTTGAAATACTATCGCGATCTCAATAATGTTGTGGATACCTCTCGACAGGAGGGATTTGAGCAGGGGATCGAGCAAGGGATCGAGCAAGGGATTGAGCAAGGGATTGAGCAAGGGATTGAGCAAGAGCGATCGCGATTGTTAGAACGTCAGCGAGCGCTTGTTCTGCGACTATTGCAGCGATCGCTAGGGACTTCACTCCATGCGGCCCAGGAAAGCATTCAGCAGCTTTCTTTAGAACAGTTAGAGGTTTTGTATGAAGCGCTGCTTGATTTCTCGACGTTGGATGATTTGATGCTTTGGCTAGAACAACACGAATCAGTAAACTAAACCAAAATTCCAGGATACAGCCTTCCTCACCCCAAACGCTTGATGCAATTCCTCACCCTCGAACAGACCCAAGCCCCCCTCACCCCAGCTCCTAGCCTCCTTGCCATGACCCCTGAGGAGTATCAGCAACAGGGCCAGGGATTAGAAATTATCTATGGTGTGCATGAGAGCCGTTTTGGTCCGTTGTTAATGGGCCAGGGCGATCGCGGCCTTTGCACCCTCCAGTTTTTAGATTCAACCGATTCAGATGTCCAGGCAACTGCAAAAGCCTTGCTCAAGAAACAATGGCCCCAGGCTTCCTTTCGAGCCGATGACCAAGGCGCAGCCATGGTCCAAAATCTCTTTAAGCCCCAAGCGCCTCGCGATCCCCTCACGCTTTGGGTCAAGGGCACCGACTTTCAAATCCAAGTCTGGCGTGCGCTGCTCAAAATTCCCCTCGGTCAACGGGCGACCTACCGCGAACTCGCCTGCGCCATCGGCAAACCCACCGCCGCCCGCGCCGTCGGCAATGCCATTGGCAAAAACCCCATCGCTTATTTGATTCCTTGTCATCGGGTGATTCGAGAATCCGGGGCGTTGGGGGGCTATCGTTGGGGGGGCGATCGCAAAGCAGCCCTCCTAGACTGGGAATCTGCCTATGGGGAGTCCAGCAAAAACGCCACACCCCAGTTATCAGAGGAGGCAGAGGTGCGAGAAGCCCCAACGACCCTTTCAGGCGAAGACGTTCTACCGGATTTGCGCTGGAGCTGACAGCGCTTGGGTAGGCAGGCTCAATCCATTGCCACCCCGAGAAACCGATGGGCGAGGCAAAAGACCTTGCCAAGATCTGCCTCGCGCCCTTCTAAAAAATGCTCCAATAAGGGATTGTGGGTCTGCTGACTCAAGGTACTTTGTCCCATCCGCAACAGTTGTATGACCCAGGGTAAGACCTTAGGGACAAAGGCCTGTATCGTTTTAGCAGAATACCCTGTTTGTCGAATCACGGATTTAATCAGCTCGCACTGCGGTTCATAGCCTTGATCAATGGCTTGATCAACGGTTTGATCAAACGGTTGATCAAACTGTGCCAGCATATCCTCCATCGCCGATGGTCGTCGCTGCGCACCCAGTCGTCGCAAACTCATCCGCAACGGAGAGCTCAGTGCCGTTAACACCACCTCCGTTTGCACGAGGTTCAAGCGATGACGATTGCCCAACTGCCGAATCTGCATCACACAATCATTGAGCTGCTGCACCGTTCCCTGGCAATGGGTATTGTTAATACAACTTAGGACTTCAAAAAATAACGTCATCCAGGCTACTCCTCCGACGATAGGACCCTAGCAACATGGGTTTGACACGATCGCCCCAAACTCAAAAACCGACGTTCCAGTGTCAAATACCCGATTTCCATTTCATAATGACAATCCCCTGCGGGTACCCTGACGAGGCGATCGCGCATCGCTTCATTCACCGGATATTCGCGGATCAACCGACGCTGGGTTATGTGAGGGCCGAGGGCATAAAGCCGCAGAACCAAGACCTTGCCTCCCCGTTGTCGCAGCATCTGCCGCCGGTCTTCAGCAATATCCCAATAGAGATATACCTGGAGTGGTTTGGCGCAGGCCAACAGCAAAATTCGACAGGCCTCATAGGTCGCCGGGGCGTGATAGGTATAGACCGAGCGGGCCACATGCAGCCATTGCTGAGCCGATGTTAAATAGCCAATTTCAGCCACATAATCGCGATCGCCCAGGGGCAGTTCAACCCAACGACTGGCTTCTCCCGGCTGACAATCATAAACCTGAAGTTGATCAGGGGCTTGCCCCTCATGCTCGAAATCTAGATGCTCCGCATCGTGGATCTTCAGCACCAGTTGCTCTCCTTGGTGTTGACTGACCAACCGCAGATGGGCCTGGGAAATATGCCATTCCACCTTAGCTCGGCGCGGGCCAACGGGCAGGAGTCGAATCCAGGTGCGATCGCCCAGGGGATCTGCCAGCAAACTCGCCTTTGCGGTCCCTGGCTCCAGCTCCAGCTCCAGCAAGGTACGGGTCATGGTTTTTCGCTTGGCACAGGCTGGTACCCTCGCGGCCTCGGAAATTGCCAAGGACTGCCAGCGACCCTCCGCCCCCACATATCCCAACTCTACCTGATAAAAATGGTTGTCTAGTTCAATCGACAACTGCATATCACAGACTTGAGCCTCGCAGTCATATTGCAAAAAGGGGCGAGTTTGATGACTAGGCTGGGTAACATCATAAAGCCGCAGTTTTAGGGCCTGCTGGTCAAGGCCTTGGCGACGATCGGCCTGGGACCATTCCCAGTAGGCATAGGCATGGTGACAATCGCGGGCAACTAAAACCAAGCGGGTCTGGTCTGAAGCCTCAGCGATCGGTTCAAGTCGGGATTCAGCCCAGGATTGAGCCAGGGATCGAGTCAGGAATGGCCCCCTATCCGGATAGAGTCTCCCCTTCGCTGCCGATTTTCCCCGCCGCATCCACCCGACCCCAAGCAACCCGATCGCTACCGGCCCAAGTAGCAGCCAACGGGACCAATCCGGCGTAGGGCGCTGAGGCCCTTGGGCGGGCGATCGCTTTTCCGATCCTCCATTGTGCTCCCCAGCCACCGACCCTCGCCTATCCACCAGTCCGTCAAGTAGCCCTTCATTCTTCCAAGTCGAACCGAGCCGTCTTTCAATTCTTTCAGTTGAATCAGGGGGGGTGATCGGCAACTCATGCAGTTGCCCATCTAAGAATTGCTCATCCAGTTGCTCACCCGATCGATGAACAAAACTGGCATGTACCCTATGGGGTTGCCACAATCCCGATGCAGCAGGCAGGACGAGCCCCAGCAATAGTGTCAACATCAGCCGAGGAGCGTTTTGTGAATTCACCATATGCACCTAATTAGAAGAAGTCAAAAACGTCCTAGGAAGGTCCTCACCCTTATCCATTGTAGTCACAGCTCCGTAGTCACGGTTCCCCCTGGGGATTGAGCAACTTTAGGGCCGAGGAAGAAACTGTACCCAATGTACGCTACTGTACGCTAGGGTTTGCTGGGTTTCAGCGAGACTTAAAACTTCTTGCGGATTCTTGTGAATTTCACGGAACACCATCAAGTTTCTTAACGGAATCAGACGTTGACCGATGCTGTTCTGAAGTTTCATGGAAATGCTAGCCTAGGGGCAGCATTGCTTCAGCGAAAGGGGCGGAACGTGGTAAAGCGCAGGGCACAGAAGATAGTGGTTGGCCTCTCGGGAGGGGTAGATAGTTCAGCGGCGATCGCCCTGCTCCATGACCAGGGCTACGCGGTAGAAGGCCTGACGCTCTGGCTGATGAAGGGCAAGGGTCAGTGCTGCTCAGACGGCATGGTCGATGCGGCCAAAATTTGTGAAGACCTCGGCGTCGCCCACCATATTGTTGATATTCGCGATCGCTTTCAGACCCACATTGTGGAGTATCTGGTCGAGGGCTACGAAGCCGGGATCACGCCGCTGCCCTGTTCCAACTGCAACCGCATGGTCAAATTTAGCCCCATGTGGACCCATGCCCGTGACCATCTAGATGCGGATGGGATTGCAACCGGTCACTATGCCCGCACAAGCTATGACGAAGCAACGGGACGGACTCAGCTCCTGCGAGCGGTGTATCGGCCTAAGGATCAGTCCTATTTTCTGTACGATTTGTCCCAGGACGTCTTGGCCCATGTGCTCTTTCCCCTGGGAGCCTATGCCAAAACCGAAACTCGCCAAACCGTTGCGGCCCATGGCTTACACACCGCAGAAAAACCGGAAAGCATGGACCTCTGTTTGGTGGAGGCCAATGGCTCCATGCGGGCCTTTCTCGATCAGTATTTAGCGCCCAAACCGGGCGAAATCATCCATACCTCGGGGGAGATCCTGGGACAACACGACGGTATTCATCACTACACCATCGGCCAACGCAAAGGGCTAGGCGTAGCCTTCCGTGAACCGCTGTATGTGGTGGCTTTGGATCCAGTGATGAATCGGGTGATTGTCGGCAATCGCGAGGAGACCCTGGCCTCTGATCTCACCGCCCAACGGGTCAACTGGGTTTCGATCCCAGCACCCACAACGCCCATTCGCGCCGAGGTCCAAATTCGCTATCGTTCGGTTCCGACGCCCGCTATCGTGATTCCGTTGACCGAGGAACGGGTGCGGGTGGTGTTTGATGAACCCCAGTCCAGCATCACACCGGGTCAGGCCGCAGTCTGGTATGACGGAGAGGTATTGTTGGGAGGCGGTGTCATCGAACGTCAGGAGACAGAAAGCCCATGAACGGAGAGATGAATTTGGATTGGGTCTTAGGGGCATTAGCGCTGGCGATCGCCCTAGGTGGCCTTTGGATGCTGTTCAACGGCATGGGTGGGATGAATGACGACGGAGCCCCGCAAAAGGCCAAAAAACGGGATTAGGTTGAGCGCAGCGGAGCCTATTGCCGAATGCAATTTCCGGTTCGAGTTTAAAGATATACAACTGAGACGAAGTTAAGACGGGGCAAGACTCCGAGTAACTTTTTGGCCCCAATCCAGTGTCATGACCTAGGATGAAACTTGATACCCGCTTGGCACCCTAGCAATCAGGGAGGCAACATAATGACCTGCGGAAAGATGTTAAAGATTCCGGTCCCGAGTTTGGCTATCCTGTTGGGGGCGATCGCCCTCAACTTTTTCTGCATCCCGATGCCAGCGCTACGGGCACAGTCCTCAATGGATACCGCCATCCCCCACCCACCCAGCCGAGGACGAGCAGGCGGCACGCGCGGTTGCAATAGCTATGCCCAAACCCTGCCGGAGAATCGCTCCGCCGCACTGATTTTGCTGGCCTCCCCTCGGGGCGACATTCAAACCCTCGCCAGCCGCCCAACCTTTGCCTGGTATGTCCGAGACGCGGTGGATTTACCCTTGATTTTTCGGATCTACAAACAGCCCCCGGCCTCCGAGCCTTGGCCGATCTCGGGGTTATTACCGATCCTGGAGCTAACTCATCCAGAATTGCGCAGCCAAGCCGGACTCGTCAGTCTGACCCTACCTGACACCGTTCCGGCGCTGCAACCGGGAGAGCGCTATCTCTGGCAAGTCGAGTTGCGCTGCGATCCGAACGACCCCTCCAGCGGTATTTTTGCCGAAGCCGATATCGAGGTGGTGACGCAACCAGGTTCACGCCCCTTTTGGTATGACAAACTCCAGATGGCCTTGAGGGCTCCGCAGCAATTGGGTAGCGCTGCACTCCGGGCGGCATTGCTGACGGATGCAGGCGTTCCGTCCCAGGGGGCAAAGGATTTGGGCGATCGCCCGATTGCCGAGGTATCGACCAACTTCTGGTTGATTCCCTGATCTATTCCCATCGGTTACTAAAGCCAATTCCCCACTGCAATAAACGCGGCCCAATAGCCCGGATGGCTGAATTGACTGCGACGCGATCGCGCAATCCAATCCCGTTGCATGGTTTGCAGCGCTGCTGCTCGACCCATGCCCTGCTGCCACACTTGATAAAACTGAATCATCATCTGGGCGGTGGCTTCATCATCAACCCGCCAGAGCGACGCCAAACTAGACTGCACACCCGACTGAAACATCATGCCTGAGATGCCTAGGATATCGCGATCGCTCCCCACTGCGGTCTCACAGGCACTCAGCGTCAGCAGGCGAATCGGCTCTGGAGCCTGTTGAACCACGTCCGCCAATTGTTGAATGGTTAGGGTTTCATTAAATTGCTCGGGCGTGCTCCGTAGGGCCTTTTGCTGGGGCGAATTCTGGGGCAAATTTTGCGGTAGATCCTGGGTTAAAGCATCCGATCCTAAGGCGTCTTCAGGCTTGCCCAAAATCAAAAACGTTTGCCGTGCGTCATAGCCAAACTGCGCATGGGTCGCGAGGTGTAGCAACTGAGCCGGTTGAGAATGGGTCATCTGGCCGAGAAACAGCCGCGTAAATTTTTCATTAAATAGACCCTGATGGGGTACAAATTGGTCCGCAATGGTATTCACTTCTTCGTCCACATAATCGAGGGCCGGAAAGCGCAATCCATTGGCCAATTCTGCCGGTTGAGTCAGCCCAAAGGGCAACGCTTGAATCTGATTCACCACTAAGGGTAAGGGTTTAATTTCTGACAGGATGGGTGCGATCCCCAGGGCGTATTGTTCAACCAAAAATTGCTCCCCATCAAACAAGGGAGCCATGGGAATGCTCCGCAAAATACCGTCTTGCATAAACACTAACGTGTCGATGCCTGCCGCTTGGAGCTGGGCCGCAACCGGACGAATCAGCCAGTCGTAGAATTGCGTTGCCCCCTTGAGATAGCCGTTGGCGCGGTCGGAGCGTTGGCCCAGCAAGCTACGAAATTCATTGACCTGTTCGATCAACTCGGTGCGCTTGAGCGGAATCCAGTACAGCTCCGACCGAACCGGAACCAGATCCGCCTGACCTTCACGGGGCTGAATCGGATTCTCGGGAGTGACATTGGGAATGGCCACCACCACCGCCGTGGCCTCTTCAAACACCAAGGTGGTAATAATGGCCGTATGGGTGTCACCGGGCGTAATCGGTGGCAGTTCCGGTGGCGGTTCGCAGACTTTACCCAAATAGTTTTGCAACTCCAGCAAGTGGAGTTCATCAATAATTTGGACTGCATTGATGAGTCGCTTCTGAGCCTCCGCGTCGGGCCAAGCCGTCACCCCAAAGGCCCCAGGATAGGCCACGGAACGCACCAGGAGGCGACTGAGCTGACGGTAGATGGGTGCAATGACGCTGTAGAAATCCGGTTGGCGATCGCGCGTCGAAACACTCAACACTCCCCGCACCCCCTTGAGCGAGTCCAGCGTATATTGGTATGCCTTTAAGGCCGCCGCTTCATTGCCCTGGGCCAGCAAAATCCGGGCTGCTTGCCAATTCCACAGATAACGATCCCCCTTGTCCTGCCCCAAAACCTGGGCTTGGCGGGTCCAGTCTTGAGCGGTTTTATAGTCACCTTGGCATTCGTACAGATGACCCATATGGCCCCGCACCACGGACTCTAGGCCCGCATCCTGGAGCCGCTGCGCCCCCAGAACTGCTCGCCGCACCCAGCCTGTCAGCCTCCGGGTAGGCGCAAGGTTCTCACAGAGGGCCGGGGCTCCTTCTCGCAGAAAATCCTGGGGGGGCGGTACCTCCAGAAAACCAACCCGCAAGAGGTCATAAACCTGGTCCTGGGAAAGGGGCATCTGATTGACGAGGCTGCGGGCTTCCGCTAGGGCGGCCTGGGTGATCGCCTGCATGGACGGTTGATACCGGCTCACGGACACCAAATTTAACAGCCGCTCCAGACGCTCCGTCTGCGGTTGGGGAAGCTGCAACGCCTCTTGGAGGGCGGTAATGGATTCCTGGGTATGGGTTTGCACCGCTGCGCGAAAGTTCTTAGCGGCAATCCAGTCTTTTTTTCCTTCGGCAAACCGGGTATAGCGTTCGTTTTGCACCATCAGCCGGTAATGCAACGCTCCCAACTGACTAAGGGCGGCAATTTGATAGGGAAAATGCTTCAGCTCCACAGCCAGGTTGTAGGCGCGCTGGTAGGTGGCGATCGCCGCTTCATACTGGGCCTGCTCAAAGAACGCACTGCCTAGGGCACCGAGGGCCGCAGTCAATCCCACGCCATCGTTTTGGTCCATGGCGATCGCCACCGCGCTATCGGGCAGACAGGTTTGCGGCGGGGGCTGGTTCGGTTCGGATTGGCCGCAGAGCAGCGCCACTGCCCAGTCATATTGACCCAGGTCCGCAGCGATTTGGGCTTGCTCCGTCAGCATGTGACCTAGGTCCGTGGGCCGTTGAAGCTGTTGGTAGGCTGTAATCAGGCGATCAAACTCATCAATTGCGGGTATCGTTTGACCCGTTTTTTGATAGGCCCTTGCCTGATAGCGGTACAAATCCAGTCGGGTTTCCAGATTGGGGGCTTGGCGGAGCGCATTCTTCCAAAAGGCCAGGGCGTTGTGATAATCCCCGGCATAGTAGGCATCTAAGCCTTGCTGAATGAGGCGTTCGGGTTCCCCAAGCTGACTGAGGGCTGGGGCGATCGCCCCGAGTCGCAAACAAAAAATTAGGGTACAAATCACAGTACCCACAAAAAGACTCAATCGTCGCCAAATTCGTAACCGGCTACGGATGGCCATACCCCATGACTACATCTCACTAGTGGGTCAATAGGACAGAACTTAGTTATTATCTCGCAGAAGGTTTTAGCGGATTTACAGGAGTCATGAATTCACAAATCGTGAAATGATGCTTTTGTAGGTTTTTGTTCAAGCTTTGTTGCCATAGTTATCGTTCATTTGTCGTTATTCCTGCGCTGCCATGCTTCATCAGCCCCGCTTTGCGCCGCAGTTTCGCGTGATTTCGCTCCCACCGGATCAAGTTTTGCTGCGGACAGAGCAGGATTTTTTTATGCTCCAGGGTGCTCTCTATTGCCAGATTGCGGCCTTAATCGATGGCCAGCACACAACCGATGAGATTGTCGCAGCCTTACAACCCCAGGGGTCGCTGCCGCAGCTTTACTATGCGCTCATGCAGCTCGAAGAAAAGGGATACACCATTGAATCAAATTCGACCCGTCTTGATTTTGTAAGTTTTGCTGGTTTTAGTGTTCAAAGAGTTTCTGTAAAAACCTACATTTCAGCAGAAAGTCAACCCACATTAGAGGCCCTAGGGCAGGCGAGCGCCACCCAACTCACCGCCGCCCTCAGGGATTGGGGACTCACTCCAGTCCCCCCCGACGACCCGGACGTGGACCTCGGCATTGTCCTCACCGATAACTATCTGCACCCAAACCTAGAGCGCTATAACCAACTCACCCTCGCAGCCCAGCGTCCCTGGCTGATCGTCAAACCCTGGGGGGAGCAGATTTGGCTGGGTCCTTGGTTTCAGCCCGATGACACCGGCTGCTGGGGCTGTTTGGCGCAGCGACTGCGGGGCAATCGTCCGGTGGATGCCTGGTTGAGTCAGTTGGAGACGGTAGAGCTGCTACAAACGGAGGTCTGGGGGGAGGACCCTGGGATGGGGGCGATCGCCCTCGGTTTAATTCGCCAAGCCCTCTATCATTCCGAAACCGTCTGGGGACAGTTGCTGACATTCAACCCCCGCACCCTCACCAGTCGCAGCCATCCGCTGCCCCATCGTCCCCAATGTTTGGCCTGTGGCTCCATCGATTTTCAGACAATTTGCACCGACCAATTGCCCACCGAGCCCTGGGTGCTATCGGCCTCGCCTAAGGCTTTTACCCAGGATGGGGGCCACCGCAGCCAGCCCCCCGAAATCACCCTGGAACAGCTCCAGCCCCACATCAGCCCCCTCCTGGGAATCATCCGCGAGTTGCGAGAAGTGCCACCGGCGCATCCCAACCACACCACCCAAACCCTGCTCCACACCTATGTCGCCGGTCATGACACTGGAGCGACCCCCGAAACCCTCAACGCCCTCAAGATCAATTTGCAAGGTCGCAGTGCCGGTAAGGGCAAAACAGCGATTCAAGCCCAGGTGAGTGCATTGTGTGAGGCGATCGAGCGCCATTCTGGGATTTTTCAGGGGTATGAATTGCATCGACGCGATCGCTACAACCACCTTGGCCCAAACCTCGCCATCGATCCCCAGCCCTTGCTCCTGTTTAGCCCCTCCCAATATGCCAATCGGCAAGCCTGGAATGCCACCTTGCCCAATTTGCGTCACCAGGTACCCGAGCCCTTTGACCCCGAAGCAGAGGTTGATTGGACGCCCATTTGGTCGCTGACGGAAAATCGCTGGAAATATATTCCCACGGCCTATTGCTACTACAACTATCCCGGTAATAAGCTCAACCAACCGCCTCCTTTTTGCTATGCCAACTCCAATGGTTGTGCCGCAGGCAACAGCCGCGAAGAGGCGATTTTGCAGGGTTTATTTGAGTTGGTGGAACGGGATGCGGTGGCGATTTGGTGGTGTAATCAGCTAGGGCGGCCTGAGGTGGATTTGACCAGTTTCCCGGACCCCTATTTTACTCAACTTCAGCATCACTATGCCGAGGAGCAGGGCCGGACGCTGTATGTGTTAGACCTAACGCACGACTTAGGCATTCCCACCTTTGCGGCGGTGTCCTATTTGCTGGAGCCGATTCCAACGGGGGAAGGCAACAATCCTGGAATTTTGTGTGGGTTCGGCTGTCATTTTGATGGGGCGATCGCCCTCTCCCGCGCCCTCACTGAAATCAATCAGCTTTTGGTAGGAACGCCGGTGGCTAAGGCGAGGACGGAGGATGGAGGAGAAAAAAACGAGACGCCAGGGGAAACACCGTTGCAACTGGAGGGGCAGGATCAGCTCTTGCCGGATCCGTCTCAGCCGCGACGACGATATGAAGATTTCTCTGAGGAATGGCGGCAGGACCTGCGGGATGATGTATTAGCTGGGATGGAGATTTTGCGATCGCACGGTCTAGAAATGCTGGTCCTGGATCAAACCCGTCCGGACGTGAATTTGCCAGTGGTGCGAGTCGTCGTGCCGAAGATGCGCCATTTTTGGCATCGGCTGGCACCAGGGCGGCTCTACGAGGTGCCGGTGGAGATGGGATGGTTGTCTCAGCCCAAAACCGAGGCTGATGTCAATCCGATCCTGTTTCCTTTTTGAACCTGTCCACTTGAACCTGTCCATTTGAACCTGTCCACCTGTACTTTACAATCCGTACTTAGCCATGGCTGATTCAATTGCTGACTCAACTGCTGCCGCAACGCTGGATTCCTTAACGCTCTCACTGAAGCCTGGAATTTCAATTGTGACCGATGCAGCAGAAGCCGGGGCCATCTTGCAAACGCCCTATGCCCAGCTTAATCTCAGTCATTTTTCACCCGGTTTGCTCGCAGCGTTGCAGCAATTGTCAAAAGTAGGGGCAACGGAGTCCGCGTTGAGTTTACAGGTGATGGCAACGGATGGTTTTAGTGGTTTGCCTAAGCTACACTTTTTGCTCGCCAAGCTGATCCAGCTAGGGACGATTTGCTATGGTGTGCGGCAGCAGGATAAACCCTTTGCAACCTTAATGCCGACGGTTTTCGGTGTAGCCTTTGAGTCGCCTCGGTTTCCTGCGATTTCGCTCGAAACAGGCTACAAACTCTCTCGATTTGCCTATAGCCACAGCCAGCTCGATTCCCATTCCGATCAAAACCAATGGGTGCTGAAATCACCCTTAGCCCAAGCCCAAATTGTTCTGCACGATTGGCGCGGGGGGGCCATGGTCGCAGCTTTGGCGACTGGCATGACAGGACAAGTATTACTGACAGAAATTCCTGGTTTAGAACCTGAGACGGTCCAAGGGCTTTTGAGTTTGTTAGTGAGCTGCCAAATGGTCGCAGTCTGCGCAGAAACAGGTGATGTAGACCCCGAACCCGATACGCTGAAACAGTGGGAGTTTCACGATTTGATTTTCCACACCCGCTGCCGTCAGGGTCGGCACAATCAAGTGGTGGGATCAACCTATCGTTTTCGAGGCCATATCGATCCGCTTCCTGTGATTAAAACCCAACCCGATGAATGGAAAAAAATTGATCTCTATAAACCCGATTTAGAAGCCCTCAAGGCTCAAGATCTGCCTTTCACTCAAGTCCTAGAAGCGCGTCGTTCCATTCGCAAATTTGCCCCAGCGCCAATCACGCTTGAGCAGTTGGGTGAGTTTCTTTATCGTTCGGCCAGGGTACGGCAAATCTTCCCGATGGAAAATCTGGACTGTAGCGATCGCCCCTACCCCAGCAGCGGGGCCTGCTACGAATTTGAACTGTATATTGCGGTGAATCAGTGCGAGGGGTTGGCCCAAGGGCTTTATCATTATTGTCCCCAAGAACATCGTTTGGGGAAAGTGAGGGATTGGCATGAGGCGATCGCCGCCCTCCTGACTGACGCCAGCCACGCCAGCCGCCGGGAGGAATTGCCCCAACTGTTGATTGTGATTGCGGCCCGATTCCCACGATTAACCTGGAAATACCAATCCCTGGCCTATTCGCTGATTTTGAAAAACTTGGGTTGTCTTTACCAAACGATGTATCTGGTGGCAACGGCAATGGGCTTGGCTCCCTGCTGTTTGGGTAGCGGTAATGCGGATCGGTTTGCGCAGATTGCAGGGACGGATTACTGGGTGGAGACTTCTGTGGGTGAGTTTATGTTGGGGAGTCAACCGGCTGATCTATCGGGGGAGGCGAAGGTGTTGCTGATTGAGCGATCGCGGTGAGAGGAGGGTTGGGAGATTCTAACTTGTCTAAAATTTTGTGAAGGCTCTCGGGAGGGGTGGCTGGGTGGCTATACTGGGATGAGTCTACCTAATCTGCCTATGAGGGTGTTATGCAGACATATGGCTACCCAATCTCCTCTAGAGGGTTGTTAGATGGACAGATTTCCATCTAACGCGCCCAAACCGTGACTAGATGGACTAGATTCAGTCCAATAAATTGTTAGGCATCATCAATATTTTCAATAATTAACAAAAGTAAGGACTGCATTTAAGTTATGCTTCTTAACCAAATTGACTGGGGTGATGATAGCGCAGAGAGAGATGAACATCTTCTTGAATACTTTGTCAGTTCAGAAGCATTCCGTCGGCTTTCTGAGAATCGTCGGTCGCTAGTAATTGGGCGTAAGGGATCAGGAAAAAGTGCGCTTCTAAAAAAGCTATATAACCATTTTCAGAAAACTGAGGATACTTATGTAGTCAAAATAGCTCCAAACTTTAGCAGTATTCGCACAATCCTAAATGACCATGATTTGAAAGAATCCTTTGGAGAGGAAATCTTTTTTCAACACACATGGTTGCGTCAAATCTTGATTGATTTACTTTGTGCCATTGGTCATAGTGCTAAAGGAGCGTATTGCCACGGAAGCCACGCTTATGCACGTCAAATTGCACAACAACTAAACCGAACCTCCAAAGACCTTGTCGAAAATATATCAGAGATATTAGAGAGAACTAAGCTTAAAGCTGGAAAATTAGGAGAGTTTGGTCTAGGGCTTGAGAATCAGCTAAAAGAGATTTCGGAAGTGGATGCCTTGCAACATCATTTAGTTGAGTTGGCAAAAGGTGGAGCTCATTTTGTTGCTCTAATCGATGATTTGGATTTAGGTTGGGATAACTCGACAACCGCAAATAATTTGCTTTTAGGTCTACTGTCTGCGTCTAACTATATTTCTGGTCTACACGAGTTCATACATCCCATTGTGTTCCTTCGTGAAGATGTATACACCATTTTATTGAGTAAGACTCAACATTCTGATAAATATCGTGATGTGGAGAGAATTAGATGGGCTCAAGAGCAGCTTCTTTCGGTTCTGGAAAAGAGGATAAACTTTAACCGTCAAAGAGCAGGTTGTCCGGCAATTGATGAATCATTTTTTTCCGTTTTTCCACGCACTATTGGTACTGCAAATACTGACAACTGGTTGATTGAAAAAACTCTGTCTCGTCCCAGAGAGTTAATACAACTTGCTCGTTATTACACTGAAGATGTGAATGACAGTGATCCTTCAGATGAGAAACTAAAATCAGCAGAACCAACGTACTCAAGCTGGAAATTAGATGATCTTTGTGCTGAGTATTCAAATCAGTACCCTGGTTTAAGCGCTATAATGTCGTATTGGAAGACGAGGTTTCGTCGCAGAAAATATCATCTAAAGCGAGCAGAAGTTGACGAAATTCTACTTGAAATCATGTCTAACGTTACGCTCGATTGTCATTGGTTCAATCAACTTATTGATAATACGGACACTTCGGAATTCCTAAGGATATTATACGAGATAGGCTTTCTCGGAGATTTTGTGCTGGGAGGTCAGGGAGGAAGTAGAACTTACTACGCATATCAGGAATATCATGAACCTTCGTTTGAGGAGATTCAAATTCACCCTTGTTTCAGGCGCGCTGTCAATACAGTTGAGAGAATTAGAAACCGTTAGCTGTGACTTGATGCCTAACGTGTCGTGGCAGCGGACGGACAGAAGGTATCTGTTGACGACTGAAAGTTACTGACCGCCGCTGCACTTTGCCGTTAGCCAGCCTTCACTCTTAAATTTTGCCAGTTCTGGAAAACTGCCTGTAATAAGGTTGCCACTAATTGACACTCACAGAGGAAAGTCTGATCTCCAAATGTGAACAGCTCGCTGTGCTAGATACCTTTGCCGTGTAGCGAGTGTATTTGGATTCCATTCTTCAGCCAAAACATCTTTTGTTAGAGTGTAAACACTCTGCTGATAAACTGTTCGCTTGATTAGATAAAGCCCATTTCCTACCTGACGATTAAGATGAGGTTCTAAGGGGGTTAGATTTCCAATGCGGTATACCATTTCTTCTATTTGGGCATCATTGAAACTTTGCCACCACTCACTACTCGGTGATTCAGGCAAAATGTGTTCAATAGAAAAACTATCTTCATTGACCTCTATATTTGACGTATCTGCCTCAAGCTTGAACAAAATATATCGGACTAGTTTCTTCTTTTGCCCTTTTGTGGAAATTGAGAGTAGGGAAAAGTCTTGCAAGAACTTCTCATCCGAAACATAAATTGAGCGAAGATTATCAAACACCTGTTTAGGATTGGTTATTTCACCATTTACAATCCCGATGGCTACTTTGTTGTAAAGAGTTTCTAATTCATTGGGATTTAGACGACTAACAACGGTATAACGAAAAGATAATACACACACAAGTTTTAATAGGCGAGTAAAGTTTTCAGGAGAAAACCTCTCATATGCTGCAAATAGAGTTGGATAGGCTTGCTTTACTCGAAATAACTCAAGTTCGCGAATATAGGGTCGGTTTTCTGAAGCATCACGCCAGAACTCGTCGTTAGAGTTACTGAGAGCAATAAAAAGACTACCGTAGTTCTCAAGCTGATCGAGCAATTCAAATGCTTGTTGACCATCCTTTACCGATTCACGAACAACTTTAAATAGTCGTTCACGTCTCACCCTAGTCTGCTTAAGACTAAGGTAGTAACGAAGAAACTCAGGGAATTTCTCCATTTGAACTGTATTGATAATTCTCCTCCATTGTCTTTGTGCCTCTTGTAGATCGTCTGGTCCTTGAAACAGAGAAAATAGGTAATTCTTTAGTAAATCGGTTGAACTCAGTTCGATGCCTCTAGCATTTAACGTCTCAAAGACGGTATAAGCATTTAATTCATCCTCAACATTAATCTGAATAAAAAGGAGTCTTTGAGCAACAGTATCCGTTAAAAACTCAGCCAACTTTTCCCCATTCTGAACAACGTCTTGAAGCCCCTCTAAATGATGTGAGAAATACTGAAAAGCTTGCCAGAGCAATTGATTGGATTTTGAAAGCGATCTAATGTTAAGTGGCTTTCTAAGATTTATCAAATTACTTTGATAAAAATCGTTGTTGTTTTCATTCAAGAGAAGCTTGCTTGAGTAACGAAGAGAGCGTGGATCTCTATCGCTCAGATAAGTACGCTTGAGAATTTCTTGTCGTTCTTGATTAGCTTCTTTTTGCTCTTCTCGCTCTACTAATTTTTGAATCTTATCAATAACAGCGATAGCAATAATACTGAGAGTGGCTAACCGTTGTTGTCCATCTATGATCGTAAACGCTTTGTCTGAAGTACTAGAGCTTTGTAGGACAAGTGCGCCCATGTAGTGACTAGAATCAGAGTTTACGTGGAGTACTAAAATATCCTGCCAAAGATCCTCCCAGTTTTCCTCATTCCAAGAGTAATCACGCTGGAAAGGCGGCACTCGATAAATCTTGCCATTGCCGATCAAATCGCCGAAACTGTTAGTGCGCGTGTCCAACAGATTAATTCGAGCCATAAGTCAGGATGAGTGAACTAGTTCCAATCTCTAAGGTATCAGGAGCTAGTCTATTTGGTGTAGCTGAACTCCCGACAGGCCAATCGGGATAGGGGTCGCCTTCACAGACTCCTCCTCCTAACTGCTAGACAAACTGATAGCCCTTCTTCTTGTAGCCCTGGACCTTCATCCACAGGTTATGAATCGATAGCAATCCCTATAGTCAGTCCATCATGTCCCGCTAGTATCGTGCAATTTGCTAACGAATGGGGGCTAGGCTTTGGGTCGGCTGCGGATCCCCCCCAAAGCCCAGCCACTGGCCAAATAGCTCAAATACCTGATTCGGACCAATTCCGAAAAACGTCAACAGCAAAAAGATAGCCGCCACCAACAGCGCCGTTTTAATCGTTGTTTTGACAATTTTGAGCAAAAACGTAAACACGAGCCAAGCAATCAGAATGGCACCGATGACAAGAATTGCAGTTTCCATCACTCCTCCGGTTTTTGGGTTTGGTTCTCTATCGCTTAAACGCTCAAAATGGGTTGTTTCTCTAAGGCATTACTCGCTTCCAAAACCGCTTGGCGAGCCCAGGTGTCCGCTTCCAAAATATCATCGAGACTCGGGTTGGCGTTATTGTTGTTGCGGTGGCGATCGCACACCTGCTCAATCACCCGAGGAATCTCCAAAAACTGAATTTGTTCCTCAATAAACAACGCTACCGCCTGCTCATTGGCCGCATTCAACACCGCCGTCATCGAGCCTCCCGCCCGACCCGCCGCATAGGCCAAATCCATACAGGGATATTTGGCATGGTCCGGCTCTCGGAAGGTTAAACTCCCGGCTTTCACCAAATCCAACGGCTCCCAATTTGTATAAATTCGCTCCGGCCAAGACAGGGCATAAAGCAAGGGCAGACGCATATCCGGCCAGCCGAGCTGAGCCAGCATCGACGTATCCTGCATTTCGATCAGCGAATGGATAATGCTTTGGGGATGGATGACAATATCGATTTGGTCGTAGTCCAGGCCAAACAAATAGTGCGCTTCGATCACCTCCAAACCCTTATTCATCAGTGTGGCAGAATCCACGGTGATTTTTTTACCCATGGACCAGTTCGGATGCTTCAGCGCATCGGCCACCGTCACCTCCGGCAGCCGTTCCACCGGCCAATCCCGAAAGGCTCCACCGGAAGCCGTCAGCAAAATCCGCCGCAGCCCCACATCCGGACGACCGACGACAAAGTCTTTTCCGTGGGACAGACCCTGGATGCATTGAAAAATCGCCGAATGCTCCGAATCCGCCGGAGTAATGCGGATGCCATGTTCCTGGGCCAGAGGCAACACCACGGGGCCACCGGCAATCAGCGTTTCTTTGTTGGCGAGCGCAATATCCTTTCCAGCCTTGATCGCAGCCAGGGTGGGCAACAGTCCGGCACAACCCACAATCCCCGTGACAACGGCTTCCGCATCGCCGTAGGCCGCCACTTCGCACATGCCCTCGGGTCCAGCGCAGAGCAGGGGCTGGGGGGTGACATCGGCGATCGCCTCCTTCAGCAGCGGTAGATCCTCGGGGCGGGCGATCGCCACAATCTCCGGCTTAAACTGACGAATCTGCTGGGCAATCAACTCAAGATTTCGCCCCGCCGCCATCCCAACAATCCGAAACTGGTCCGGATGATCCTGCACGATATCAAGGGTCTGGGTCCCGATGGAGCCGGTGGAGCCGAGGAGGGTGATTGCTTTCACAGCCGTCTAGGATAGGGATTTCAAAATTTCCTCAACATCATACGCCACCGTGCTCCGGTGCGGCGTTTGGGATTCAGGCCAAAGAGATCATGGAGCAACAGGTAAAAGCAAGGAATAATAAACAGCGTCAACAGCGTTGCCAGGGACAGCCCTGAAAACACCACAATGCCTAAGGGTTGCAAAAACTCCGAGCCTTCACCAATTCCGAGGGCTAGGGGAAACATGCCTAACACCGTTGTGATCGTGGTCATCAATACCGGGCGCAACCGTTGGGGGGCCGCTTGGAGGATGGCCGTGCGGCGATCGCACCCCTCCCGCTCCCGCAGTTGATTCGCCAGCTCGACCATAATAATCGCGTTATTCACCACAATTCCGACCAACAGCACCACCCCCACAATCACCGTTGCGCCGATCGCCGTTTGGGTCACATAGAGCCCTAATAATCCCCCCGCCAACGCCAAGGGAATCGTAAAAATAATCACCAGCGGATCCACCAAGGAATTGTATTGAACCGCCATCACCACAAACACCAAAAACACCGCTAAACCGCCCAAGACCTTGAGAGAATCCTGCAATTGGCGATTGGCCTCAGCGGAGGCGCTGGGCAAGCGCGAAACCCCCTCGGGCAAGTCGATATTGGCAAAGGCGGCTTCGACTTCTGCCAATGCCGTCCCCAGGCTGGCTCCTTCGCTCAACGACCCCGCAATCAAAAAGACCTGGCGTTGATTAATCCGCTGAAGTTCGCTGGGGGCCTGTCCATCTTCGATCTGGGCAATGTCCTTCAAGCGGATTTGACGACCCCCGTTGACAAAGAGCGGCAGTTGATTGAGCTGAGAGGGCTGGGCGATCGCCGTTTCGTCCAATTCCACCCGCACATTCACCAAGCGATTGCCCCGCTGAAGTTGTGTCGGCACCGAACCGGTAATCGCCGTTGCAATCGTATCGCCAATCTCCTGGGCGTTGAGTCCCACCGCCGCGACTCGCTCCCAGTCTGGACGAATTTGGATCTCAGGCTGACGGGGGTCTGCATCGGGACGAAACCGAGCCGATCGCACCTGCTCACTCAAAACGCTTAAACTCTCACGTCCCGCCTGGGCAAGGGTTTGGGCATCATCTCCCTGCAAAATGATATCCACCTCTGCACCGCGTACAGGGGAGTTGTTGGTAATCAGGCCGCGCACTTCGCCGGGACGCAGTCGCAATGAAATATCAACCAAATTGAGTTGGTCAAAGGCTTTTGTCACCCGTTCGATATAGGCTTCCACATCGGTACCTGGTTTGAGCGTAATCGTGCTACTAGACCGCAGGGGATTTTCGCTAGTGTTCGAGCCAAACAGAAATCCTCCGGTGGTGGTAAAGGCATATTCGGTTTCCGGTTGCTGCTGCAAGATATCATCGACGAGGGCCATGACCTGATAGTTGCTTTCCAGGGGCGTTCCCGGTGGAAACTGAGCAATGAGCTGGGCTTGGCCCGTATTGATCCGGGGCAGGATTTCCTGGGGAAGTTGGCCCATCATCCAAGCACTGCCACTGCCAAAGATGAGGAGAGCTGCTGCAATCATCCAAAGCCGTTGGTGGAGGACCTGGGCGAGTAATCGTCGGTAGGCTATCGTGGCAGCCGCAAAGCGTTGATTAAACACTCGCAACAGCCAAAAGTTCGTAAGGCCGCTCGACCTCTGAATCGCCAGCAACCGCGACGTAGCCATGGGAACCACGGTCACCGCGATCAAAATCGAAGCCGCCACCGCAAAACTAATCGTTAAAATGAGTTCCTTAAACAACAGCGAAATAAACCCACCAATCAACAGAAACGGCAACACCGCCACCAAGTTCGTACTCGTGGACGCAATCAGCGCCGATTCCACCTCCTTAGCACTCCGTTCCGATTGGCCGAGCAACTGCTGGGCGCTCAGCCCGGTCCGCGCATCTTTGCCAGGGGTCATGCCTGCGCCTTCGGCGATATTCTCTAACATGACGATCGAGTTATCGACAACAATCCCAACCCCGAGGGCTAAGCCCCCCAGGCTAAAGACGTTGATCGATAGACCAAATAGCCCCATCAAGATAATCGCCGCCAGAGTCGCTAAGGGAATGGCAATCACAATAATCAGGGTTTGGCGGATAGAGCCGAGGAATAGGAGAACGGCGATCGCCGCCAAAGCCGTCCCAGTCAACCCCGAGGTGATCACCGTAGAAATAGAATTGCGAATAAACTTGGACTCATCGGAGGTCGGGGTCAAAATCGCATCCGCCGGAATCACCCCAGCGGTCCGCAGTTCTTCAATGCGTTTCTTCACCCCATCCACCACCTCCACCGTATTGGCGTCTGGCTGTTTTTGAATACTCAGCTTGACCGCCGGTTGCCGATTCAACGAAACGAACACCCGCTGATTTTCGCTGCCATCTAAGACCTGGGCCACATCTCGTAAATAGACCTGCCCATTGGCAGAAGTTGCTGTCGTGGTTGATGTTGTAATAGGTGTTGCAGTTGATGCCGATCCACTGGCTCGACCCACCGCCAACGGCAAATTCCGAATTTCGTCCGTATCCTGAAACTGGCCTCGGGTCCGCACCAACGGTTCCGTCAGGCTCCCCTGAATGCGCCCCCCCGAAACATCCTGATTGCGTTCTCGTAGGCCATTGAGAATATCCGTCAAGCCAATGCCTAGGGCCTGTAGCCGATTGAAATCGACCACTACTCGAACTTCCTCATTGGCCGCCCCACTGACATCAATTGCCGACACCCCCGGTACCACCCGCAGCTCCCGCGCCAAGGTTTCGTCCGCAAAGACCCGCAGGGCTTCGCCCTCAAGCTGCGGTGACGTTAGCGCCAGTTCGTAAATCGGCGACTGGGACGGATCTACCTTAAATAAACGAGGCTGTTCTAAGGTATCCGGCAACGATCCCCGCGCCCGGTTCAACGACGCCGTGGCTTCATTTAACGCTTGGTCAATGTCGCCCCCCGGTCGGAAAAACAGATCAAGGCTGATGCGACCCTCACGGGTTTGGGAATAAATTTGAACAACTCCCTCCGTCGACGCCAACGCTTCTTCCAGCGGACGGGTAATTTCATCCACAGCCACCTCCGGCGAAACGCCAGGCGCACTCACCCGCACCCCAATGCGAGGATAGGTAATTGAAGGCAGCAAGTCCACCTGCAGCGTTGACACCACAAATAGACCAATGACGATCACCGCCAGGGTCAACATCAAAGTGCCAATGTGTTGCCGGATAGAGAGTCCGCTGAGGCTAAATCCAGTTTTAGCAGTCGTCTGAGTCATTTTGCAGCTCCCTTGGGGGGTGTTTCAGACAAAACGCTCAAGTTGACGGGATCACCCGCCTTGAGCGGCCCACTACTGCGGGCAATAAAAAACTCGCCGGGATTGAGCCCAGCCAAAATTTCAACCTGACCATTGGCCTGCTGACCCAGGGTGACGGCACGGGCCTCAACGCGGGGCGATGGGCCTTGCTCCAGCAGCACAAACAGGGTGGCTTTTCCTTCGGACTGAGCTTGCAGCGCCGTTTCGGGTACAACCACTTGGGCCGTTTCCGGGGAAAACGTTACCCGTGCCAAAAGACCGCTGCCAATCTGGCCATTGGGGTTGGGAATCGTAATTTCGATGGGTAATAACCGCGCTTGGGGATCGGCGGCGGGCGAAATTCGGCTAATCTGCCCCGCAAAGGTTTGATTGGGCAACGCATCCAGCGTCACCTGGGTGGACTGCCCCACCTGTAAATTCCCAAGCTCTAGTTCAGACACTTCAACCAAAATTTTGACCTGACTAAAATCCCCTAATTTAAGAATTTCGCTGCCGGGTTGAACCAAATTTCCCGGTTCCGTAACGCGCTCCAGAACGAGTCCATTAATTGGGGAAAACACCGTGCTGTAGGAGCGCCGCTCCTGGGCTTGGCCGAGGGCGGCCTGACGAGCGGCCAACTGGCCTTGAGCTGCGGTAATGCTTTGCTGTTCAATTTCAACTTGTGACTGGGCAGATTGCACAACCTGCTGGGCAAGTTTGGCCTCGGTTTGGGCCTGGGCAATTTCCTGACTGGCCTGGGCCTGCTGGTCGAGGAGAGTTTGACGGGCTTGGCTGGCGGTGGTGCGGGCCTGTTCGGCCTGCTGCTGGGGCACCGCGCCTTGGCGGGCTAGGGTTTCTAGACGGGTGGCGTCGCTTGTGGTTTGCTGAACCCGCAGCCGCGCCTCTTCGATGCGGGCGTTCCAGACATTTTGTAAGCGGGTGATGTTGCCCTGGGCCTGCTGGAGCGACAGGCGCGCCTGCTCAACATCGGTGCGGGCATTGCCGACGCGGCTGCGGGCTGTCACCACGGCGGACTGCTGCGCGGCCCATTCGGCCTCCGCTTGATTGACAGCCCCTGCGAGCAAATTGTCATCTAAGCGGGCTAGGGTTTGTCCTTTTTTGACGGGATCGCCAATGTCCACCGGCAGGTCGAGGAGTTGGCCTTCGGCCCTGGCCCGCAGTGAAACTTCCTGCACAGGACGGGTGGTGCCGGTGTATTCGATGGGGGGGCGGAGGGTGTCTTGACGGGCGATCGCCACATCCACCGCCATTGGCCCTTCTCTTGACTTTCCCTTGGTTTTTGGGGTCTGACTGCCTGCCCCTCCAGGCGGGGCCTGCGCTTCTACTTCTCTACCGGGAAGCAGATCACAACTGGTCAGGGTGATGAGCAAAATAGCACCAAGCACCCCGCCCCCAATCCGCTGAATTCGCCTAAAAGCGATCCATCCAGATCGCATTTTTCTGGTCCTAACCCACTGTGGGACAGCCTGTGTGACAGCGTTCATAAGCCGCTCGCGCTTCAAAAAAATATCGAAAAAGGGGCCTAGGCCGTCTATAGTTAGATACACTAACAGTTAGACAAAAAAACTATTTTCAGTCAAGTCGATTTGTGGTGAATGGGTGAAATAGGGCGATTATGTCAAAGACCACCGCAGAAGATTGTGCTACTGAGGTGATAGAAGCCATTCCGGTGGTGATGCAATTTATCCGTGCAGAAATGCGTCGTCAGGGGGCTCAGGTTTTGTCGGTTCCCCAGTTTCGGGCACTGCGTTTTTTTAGTCAGTATTCAGGGGCTTCCTTGTCAGAGTTGGCGGAGCATCTTGGGGTGACTCGTGCTACGGCTTCTGCGATTGTGGAACGGCTGGTTCGTCGGGCGCTAGTGAATCGCTCAGAGCATCCCCAGGAACGACGGCGCAACTGGCATACCCTAACGCCCGAAGGGGCTCAATTGCTGCAGGATGCCCGTCGTGCTGCCCGTCAAAGTATGGTAGTGGCGTTGGGTGAATTGTCTGAATCTCAACTTCAGCAAATTACAGCGGGGGCGCTGCTGCTGAAGGGCGTGTTTAAGGATTGAATAATTGGCTGAAACCGCTAGATCAAACCGTTTTTATTGATATTCAATGGCATGCCGCTGTAAACAAAGCGCCAGGGTTTGGTGCATGGCCTGCCGCTGGAACTCCCGCCATTGTTCCTCTAGATCATTGTCATCGAGAAAATCCAAAACCCGTTGGGAAACCCGATGATGGTGCTGCAAAATCGCGGTGAATTGCGATCGCACCTCTCCCCCCTCCAGGGTTTCACAAAATCCCTGCAACAACACCGCCTCATCCCGCACCCCCGGCGAGGGCAATGGCACCCAGTCATCTGATGTTAAAACTTCGCGAATTTCATCAATGATTTCAACCTCAATCTCCGGCAGCATATCATCATGGACTTCGCTCAGGATCGTAATCTCTTCCTCTGGGATTGTCTGTAGCCGTCCCGTTGGCTTGTGCAAATAGACTGTTTCATCGGAGGTGGCAAGGCTTAATTCATCGAGAATGGTTTTGAGTAGAATCGGTTGAGCATTGGACACAGGAAGGGGTTCTTTCATGGGGATTCGTAATTAAACTAAAGCAGGAGCGGTGAAATGTTCTAACGCAATGGTCAAGTGTTTTTTTAAGGTTTCGTCGGGCAGTGGCCCCTGCAAATGGTGCCAGGGCAGGACCTGATCCGTAGACCAATCTTGATGGACATAGTAATCCAAATTAGGCAGTTGGCCCCGCAAGTCCTTAAAGGCGCGTTTGTAGCTGCCGAGGGAATCGCCGTAGTCTCGGACCCGTTCGAGTAGGGGGGCTAGACGGCGATCGCCCCGCGAAATCAACGCCTGAATCACCGACCAGCTATAGCTCTCGGGCCGAAAGTCAATGCCCTGGGGACGCAATCGTTTTTGCAACTGTTTGAGCCGTTTTTCCGCCTGAGCATCTACCCCCCGCCACTGAAACGGCGTATGGGCCTTGGGCACGAACGTGCTGCACCCAAACGTCAGTCGCAGCCCTGGTGCAGATTTTTTCAGGCTGATCAGCAAATCCGCCGTTGCGTCTAAATCTTCCGCCCCTTCTCCCGGTACTCCCGCCATGCCATAGAGCTTGAGTCCACTTAATCCTCCAGCTTTTGCGTTAACCGCCGCCTGACGGATTTCGTCGTTGCTCAGCTTTTTGTTGACAATCTGGCGCACCCGTTCCGAGCCGCTCTCAATGGCGATCGTCAGGGATTTTGTTCCCCGCTGCGCCAGGGTCCGCGCCAAGGTTTCCGTCACCGTATTCGTCCGGACCGAGGCAATGCTGAGTCGCACATCCTCGTATTGGGACTGGTTCAAATAGTCGAGTAACGCTTCAAACTCCGGGTGCTGGGTGACCGAGGCTCCGAGTAAGCCAATGCGGTTGGTGACCTTGAGGCCCTGGGCGATCGCCGGAATCAGCGACTCCTCCAAACTAGCCGTCCGGAAGGGCAATGTCAGATAGCTGGCCAAGCAAAACCGACACATCTCTGGACAACTGCGCACCACCTCCACCATAAAAATATTTTCCCAAGCCGCCCGCTCGGTGACGACCGTTGAAGCAGACAGCCGGTTACCGCGATAGGTTTGTTTGGCAATCTGGGCGGGGATGTCGGGGTCGATGGGGGTGATGGCCGCGATCGCCCCTTCCCCATCCTCGTAGGTCACGGCATACAAACTGGGTACGTAAATCCCCGGCACCTGGGCCAGACGTTTGAGCTGGGTTTGCCGCTCTTGGTGGCGCACTTCCTGGTAGGCATCGATAAAAGGATGGAGGACGACTTCCCCATCTCCGACCAGGATGACATCAAAAAACTCGGCAAAGGGTTCTGGGTTGGCGGTAAGGACGGGGCCACCGCCGAAGATGAGGGGATAGGGCGTGGAAGACTGGAGGCGATCGCCACTGCGCAGCGGGATTCCCAGAGAGTCCAAAAGCTGAAAAATATTGACATAGTCCAACTCCCAAGACACCGAAAACCCCAGCAGTTCGGGCTGTGTTGGCAGGGGCTCGTGGAGGTCGGTAAACAATCGAGAGACGTCCAGATCGCTCCGACGGGCCAGCGTGGCCCAGACGACTTGGTAGCCAAGGCTCGTGATCCCCACGGTGTATTCATTGGGAAAGGCAAAAACCAGCGGCACCGCTCCCGCCTGGGGGGGGGCGGGCTCAAAGAGCAATCGCTCCTCTGCAAATACCGTTCCAGCAACCGTTGTCACAGATTCTTTTTTCCTGATCCGACTTCCTCACTGTAAGGGTAAAGCTGGGCGATCGGGGGGGTGTGCTTTGAGATTTCTGCGATCGTTTGGGGGGGCGGAAACCGGCAATGCATCACTCCACGGGATTTACAATAGCCTAATCTAAGTACAGCTTGATGGGAGAGCGGGGAAGCCATGGTGACAACAACGGTGAGATCTCAGCCCCCACAGGCTCCAGCGCGGGAGTATGTACTGTTGCGGGGCATTGCTTGGGAAACCTTTGAGGCGTTAATTCGAGACTTGGAGTCGCAGCCGAGTAAGCGTTTGACCTATGACGATGGAGTATTGGAGATTTGGATGCCACAGCCCCCTCACGAGCGCTACAAGAAGTTCATTGCTCGGTTGATTGAAGTGATGACGGAGGAGCTGGAGGTTGAGATCTGTAGCTTGGGGTCTTGTACGTGGCGGCGTCCGGATTTAGCAAAGGGGGTGGAGGCGGATGAGTGTTATTACGTGCAGAATGAGGGGCTGATTCGAGGACGGATGGAGATTAATTTGGCGTTTGATCCACCGCCGGATTTGGCGATCGAAATTGACATTACCAGTTTGTCACTGCCTCGCTTGCCGATTTATGGGGCGTTGGGAGTGCCGGAGGTGTGGCGGTTTGATGGAGAACAGTTGGTGTTTTTGCAATTGGCAGAAGGGGAGTATGGGGAGATGGAGCGATCGCTGGCGCTCCCCCTGATAACTTCGGCGGAGTTGATGGATTGGCTGAATCGGGCGCAGGAGATGGGGGAGACGAGTTGGGCGCGATCGCTACGGCGCTGGGTGCAGGAAAAGCTTGAGGAGACTCGGGGTTAAGGGTGGGGTTATAGCAACGTCAATGGCTGACCCGACTGCTTTTCGGGAAATACGGCAAAATGAATGAAATTGCCGCCAGCTTGGCCCTCCTTCAAGATTAGTCTTTTTAGCCTTGAGTCCTCAGGGCTTCCACAAACGCCTGATGCTCCGCAGAAGCAACCCCTTGCTGCGCAATCTGCCCAACCTGAGCCATATCCTCTGACAGGAGTGCATTCACGAGCAACCACAAACCAGGAAAGACCCGACTCCGAATCACCCCATCTCCATCGGGCAACAACGATACATATTCATCCTCCTCAATGACAAACCAATCCAAGCGATTCTCGTACATCTGCCAAACAATGTACTCCTGCACTCCATTGCGTAAATAAGCTGCCTTCTTATCCCCCAAATCATAAGCAGCACTGCTCGCAGCGATCTCAACGATTAGCTCTGGTGCGCCTTCCAGATAGTCATCCCACGAGACGACAACCTGACCTCCCAAGGCTGGCTCAATAAACATGGCACCATCCGGCTGAGGATTGTTGTTGCGGTCCAAGCGGACGGTTGGGTTATCGGCGACCTTCACCCCAGATGTAAACATTCGGTACAACCCTAACCAAGCCATCAAATCAGCATGGGGCCTGGCATGACTCTCCAATCGTAGGGCAGCGGCCACGTACACAACTCCTTCGATTAGCTCTGCATATTTGATATGGGCTGAGGCTTCATAACGACGCTCAAACTCTGCGCGGGTGAGGCGATCGCCATTCTCCAGCGGTGGCACCGGCTTCGCAGACTCCCGCTTTTCTTGACTCTGGGTTGGATTTGCAACCATGACATCCTCACAGCATCGCCACAGCCATTATCGCAAACCCACCAGGCGATCGGGATAGTCCTTGACACTCCCCAGCCCTAAAGGGACGGGGATTCTTCTTTCATAGACGTGACTTTCCCCAATTGCCCAGAAGCAACTGACAAAGAGGTCTCATCTCCAGAAGCGTTCGGATCTTCGATCCAAGTTCCCGTATGCCCTACGGTACTTAATCCCACAGAGAGGATATTCAACGCTGCATTGTGGTCTCTGTCTAGTTCGCACCCGCATCGACAAATATGGGTGCGAGTGGACAGTGACTTTTTCACTATCGTTCCGCAGCTTGAACAAGTCTGAGACGTGTATTGAGGCGGAACGGCAACCGTGACCCGACCAAACACGACGCCAAACCGTTCCACCCAAACTCGGAACTGGTACCAACCGGCATCAGAGATAGACTTCGCGAGACAATGGTTTTTGACCATGTTCTTGATCCTCAAGTCTTCGTAGGCAATCAAGTCGTTAGACTGAACTACGCACCGTGCCAATTTCACGGCATGGTCTTTACGTTGCCTACTTATCTTGAGGTCAAGCTTCGCCAAGCGAACCCTAGCCTTTTGTCGGTTGTTGCTCAGGGATCGCGTATGACTTTAATCGAGAGAATAATCGGATTTCATAGATGAGCTGTGTGAGCAACATCTGGTTTTGTCGTGGCACTGTGGAGAATCGTGCAGAGATAGTCATTGTCCATAGAAGCCCTGTATCGCTTGAGTTTGAGTGACTTTTGGAAGCTCTTCTCCTGGGATAATAGGTTGAGCGCTAAACGCCTCAGCAACGAGAAGTTGCGCGGACGGTTTCCCTTGCGAATGCGCGAGGCATCCTCGCGAAAAACCACATCCAACACCCAGTGAAGCTGGTTCTCAATCCCCCAGTGGGAACGAATCGCTCTTGCCAAGACTGAGGCTTGCGCCTCGCAGCTTGTGAGGTAAAAGTGAACCTCACGGGTCGTTTTGTTCCACAGCACTCGTTCGCGGCGTACTACCACGATGCTGGCGAGTCCTTCCCACTCGCCCAGTTCAGGCCAATCGGGCAACTCGCTGATGTCGATCGCCCAGACTTGGCGGGTCTCATCGCGCCCATGAAGCGTTTCCTGACTTTGGGCAAAGTCGAATTCGATTCCCTCCCACTGGTTCGCCTCTGCGGCCTCGACCCAGTCTTTGACCAAGCCGTAGAGATTCGCGTGATTGGCCTTGAGCGTTAGGACATAGTCTGCCCCCTTGCCCCGAATCTGCTTGGCAATCGCCTTTTGAGTCCCCATCGCATCAATCGTTACGATACAACCGTCCAGGGCGAGCATGTCCAGCAGCTTCGGAATCGCCGTGATCTCATTCGACTTTCTGTCCACCGGCATTTGACCGAGCACCAAACGATGCTCGCTGGCCCAGGCACTGACTTGATGCAGCGCTTTGAGCCTCTGGTTGCGGTCATAGGAGCCCCGTTGCGTTTTGCCATCCAAGGCAATCAGCTTGGCACTTCCCCCGTAGCTCACCAGCAGCTCCTGCACCCATTGCCGGAATCCCCGCTCGAAGGCGTCCGCATCAAGATGCTCAAACACCCGCTCAATCGTATCGTGGGACGGAATACCGAACGGTAAGTCCAGAAAGCTTTCCAGCCACTTTTGTTTGCTACGTCCGTACACTTCTATCTCCTCCCAGTGCTCCGCCCCGCACAACACTGCCAACAGCGAGATTCCGATAATTGATAGCAGAGGATGCCAGTAACGCCTATCACGCCTGGGGTCTTTGAGTCCCTCGAATGCTTTCAGCCAGCCGCCCGGCGGCTGGCAACCTTCCCAAGACGGCTCTTTCCTAGCGGCCTGGAATCCTTCTGGCTTGACGCCAGCAACTTTGGGGGGATTCAGCATCTGCAAGTACCTATAGGCTTTACTCTCTCAGCTTTCCCTCTCTGACTCTCTCATCTTTTTCTCTCTGCTAAAGTGATGCGTTCGCCCTGATAAAAATGCCATTGAACAAAATCCATCCCCATCGAGATCTTGGTTTAAGTTGAAAAGCGAGAAAGACCCTAAATATTCCATCAACAAAGAAGAAAATTCCAATTAATAGCGTTAGGGAGATTACGCTGGCCCAGGGATCAAACAAGAGCAAAATACCTAAACCCAAATACAAAAGTCCAATCAAAAATCTGAGCACTAGTGTGCTGCCACTGCGATAATGCTGAATGGCTTCAACACCTTGTATAATGCTGCTAGCAATAAATAGCCAGCCTAAAAAGATGCCAACCGCGATACTTGCAAACAACGGACTCGCGATCGCAATCCCTCCCAAAATTACCATCAGGCTCCCTAATGCAATCATCCAACCTGCGTTAAACTTAGCACTTTCGCGGGTCTGGTGGCGTTTCAATTCATGGTTTTCAGATAGATTTTGACTCAGCGGTTTACGGTTTTCCGTCTCTTTGCGCTCAAACATATTGCTTGTGTTCAACCCTGGTTTTGGTCTTAAATTGCTACATCTAGCTTGGAGGATTTGATGAGCCTTCTCATCCTTCTAAATCCAGAGTTTATTCGGCGCTATCTCCTTCTTTAGAAATAAGCTTTGAGTGATGAAGCTCATACCAGCATCTATACCGGCGAGTCAATGGAACAGCACTCAAACCTTGAGCCAAGATAGAAGCACAGATCATTGCCGCACAAATTGGCCAAATCCATTCAGTCGTATGGTGTCTTAGAACATATCCCGCATAGAACAATGCAGCAATTCCCACTGGGCCAAACCAACCCATAAAGAAAGCTTCAGGTTGATTTTTAATCGGTTTAATCCAGCGAGAAAAAAGCAGTAACGATGGCATACGACGTAACAATAGAAGCAGCACAGTTAGAATTAGTAAATTTTGCCATCCTAATTCAAGCCATAAGCGCCAAGGCAATATTGTTCCTAGTAAAACAAAAATAGGTAAAGTTAAAAACCTATTAATTGCTTCCTGAATATTTTCTTCTTCGGCTCGCTCTTTTCCGCCAATTAGGGCATCGAAGGCAATACCTGAGATAAAAACTGCCAAGATACCGTTCATCCCTAGCAAACTAACTACGCCTAATACCGTTAGGCTCAGCGCTAAGGTATAACCTAAAAAAGATTGACGCTCGATCGTTTGGTGACGTTCTGCCCATCGCAAACTCCATCCCGCCAAAACCCCTAGGGCCGTACCTAAAAGAATCGCCCCTATCACTTCCCACAAAATCACTCGCGTCATCCATTCCCCTAACGCTGCAATGGGCGATCGCTCTAACATCAGCAAACTCAGCAACACAAAAGGATAGGCCAGTCCGTCATTCAGACCCGACTCAGTTGAAATCAGATGCCGAAGCCGAGGCGGTAAGTTTTGCTCAGCGATGACACCTGTCACAATTGAATTGGAGACAATTGGATCAGTAGGTGCAAGGGCAGCGCCAATCAACATGGCTGACCAGAAGGAGAGCGGAAACACCACATAAATCAGCAGACCGCTCAATAGCCACATCCCAGGCATAACCAGGCCGAGCAAAACCAGCAGCGATCGCCAATTGCGACCAATGTAACCCTTAGGAATTCGCAGGGCAACGCCCATCAAACCGACGGCAAGCGTTAGGCGTGCTGTTTGCTCTAGCAGCAATCCTGGGGCAATATCCCAGCGCGCTGGATCAATCGCTCCTAAGCCAACGGGTCCTACCAAAATGCCAAGAAGAAGAGTCGTTAGCGGGTCAGAGGCCCACCAATTGCGTCGAAAGTAGTCGGAAAAGAGACCGAGGAGTAAGACCGTTCCGCCGATTACAACTACAACAATATTAATTTCGTCCATGTCATTCAGATTGACTCATAATTGAGATTTTACGGTCTGTGAAATCTAGCAAGATTTGGCTGTAGGATGTTATTTTTTTATGCTAAGCCCATTTTTCAGCCGCTCTTTCTGTCGCTTTTTTAAGTGCGATCGCCTCCCTCAATTTGCAGCGAGTCTTCTGTTAATAGGATAATAGGACTCTTGAATACAACACCGAATGCAACAATACAAAATACAACGCAGACTGCGCTATCGCATCCATCCAAAGAGACGGATCTAACGCTCATCAATGACTCTAGCGAGAGATAAATTAGGATAAAGGAGACGAAAGCAAAGAAGGGCCTATGGTAGAGCCGCGTGAAGCAAAGGCGACCGTGAGATTCGTGGATGACTATTGCGCCAGTTACCGAGACCTATTTGCGGAGGTAAGAAGCTTCGAGGCGTTCAAGCATTTACATATAGGGATGATATCAGAGGCAAAGCGTAAATCGTTACCAGCGATTGCAAAGGTAACGGGTTTGCCAAATGCTCAGTCGCTGCAGCAGTTTCTGGTCAACTCCCCCTGGAGTGTAAGTCAGCTAAGGAAAAGGCGATTGGAGCTGATATTGTGTCAGCTAGCGGGTCGAAAGTTGGTGTTGGTGATTGACGAAACAGGAGACCGCAAAAAGGGTCATACGACGGACTATGTGCAGCGGCAATACATTGGCAATTTAGGCAAGGTAGAGAACGGGATTGTATCTGTAGATGCTTATGGTGTAATCGATGGAATCACGTTTCCTTTGAGCTTTGAAGTATATAAACCCAAAGGGCGGTTGAAAGAAGGAGAAACTTACCGCAGCAAACCCCAAATCGCAGCTGCTCTGGTGGAAGAGCTGTGTGAGCTTGGCTTTGAATTTGAGCTCGTCTTGGCCGATAGTGAGTATGGCGAAAGTCGCAGCAACTTTGTCAGAGTCCTTGAGCAATTACAGCTTCCTTATGTTTTGGCAGTCCGGTCGAATCATGGTGTTTGGCTACCCAAGGGGCAAACAGTACGGACAAATCAATGGCATGAGTATGAGCGAACCTTCAGCGAGGGTAGAAGCGAAACTCGCTTCATTCAAGAAATTATCTACGGCAAACGAGGCCCGATTCGCTACTGGCGACTGACCACCGATAAAGAAACCTTGCCATCAGCTTCTACTTGGATGGTCATGACTCGAGTTGAGGGAATTTCCTATAAACAAGTGGGAGACCTCTATGGTCTGAGAAACTGGATTGAATATGGGTTCAAGCAATGCAAGAACGAGCTAGGATGGGCAGACTTTCGCGTTACGAACTACGACCCAATCCACAAGTGGTGGGAGATAGTGATGAGCGCCTATCTCATGGTGACTCTGCACACTCCTCCCTTGCGTCCGGAGGAGGTTATCTCCCCAGAATTGCATGATTCGGCTGTGGTCTCATCTTTTACTAAACATTCAGCATGGGATGAGGGACAGGGATGGAAGAACTGGCTTAACAATCTTCGCCTGATTCTCCTGCCCTGGGTGAGTTTCAACTTGCTACGACCTTGGCTTCAGATTTTCCCGATGCCAGAGCTAGAGCTTGGATTTCAAATCCTTCTTCGCCTCATGAATCAGTTTCGAGGGGCTTCTGTTTCTCCTCCTGATTCTTTTTCCTCCGCCTAGAGTCATTGATGAGCGATAGGCTGAACCTAAGCTGCTCCTCGTTTTCCCGGCTTAAGTTACTACCCGCGTTTTCAGTTTTTCGCCTACGTTTATAAAATTCCCCCAGCTTCTGAACATCGGGACTAGAGCGCCATCTTAGTGAGTGAAGCGAGTTCGACAAGAAAGAGGCCAGATCTATACACAAGTCCAGCCCCTATGGTGAACTGTAACTCTACTCAGGCTGTTTCTCCGGCAACAAACACTTGTCCGAATCACACCCCGCAGGCCCCGCCTCCATCATCGGCCCCGAATCATATCGCTTCAGCGCGGCCAAGAAATCAGCCGTATCCCGCCGCTGTTTCACCGCCAACAACATTTGCTCATAGGTCTGCTTATCAATCGGCTCAAAGGGCAGACGCGGGAACGTTTGCAAATCGTCAAACCGCGCTAGCAAAGCAGCTGACATATAGCCTTCATCCGTTTCAATGCAGCGATAAATTCGCTCCGCCAGGGGTTCAATCTCCGCTTCCCGCAACTCCACCGTCGCCGATGTGTTGTGGGTTGTATAGTGCTTCTGCACCTGCATGTAGAAATCAAACTGCGCTAAGGCCGAGAACTGGCTGATGTCGATGGTATCGGCTCCCGGCAGATTGGCCCAGCTAACCTCTGTGGGGATCTCCACCAGCCACTCGGTGCAACGCGGATCAAAGGGATCATTGAGCAAATTGCCGTGTTCATCCTTGTCCGACTGGGATGGCACCACCTGATAGCCATAGTCAATGCAGGCCATGGCCACGGGATCGTTTTTGCGGAACGTAATGCGACGGATAAACCGCTGGGCCTTGGGCGGATGCCAGCCGGAGCTTGCGCCCGTGAGTAGACTCTTCGTATTGTGGGACTTCAGTGCACCCTGCCAGTACCAGGAGTCATCGTCATCGACCCCCGCCACCGCAAAGTCGTAGCTGTAGTCAGGCACGGTTTCAAAGGCGATCGCCTCCACCCGATAGGGATGAAAGGCAAACTGACGCTTGGGCTCAAACAGTGGACGCAACCCGCACTTGCGACTGTGGGCATTGAGATAGGCCAAGGCATCTACAGAGGACAACATGCGGCTGAGACACAATCCCCACATATTCTTCGTTCCTTGCAGATTTTCGCCTTGGGTGTTGTGAAAGATCGAGCAGCAGAGCCCAACGGCTTCGCCGACCTGTTGCAGGTTACGAATAAACGCCTCGCTGGCGGAGTCAATTGACAAAGCCCCTTGCTTGCGAACACAACCATCGGTGTCAATTAAACCGCAGAAAAACGAGAGAATGGTTTGCTGTGACGAGCGCCGAATGGCTTGGGGAATCCGATCCAGTTCGGTGCTGCGAGTTTTGCCGAGTCGGTTGAGCTGAAGCCAGTCAAAGAGCTGCCTGGAGGCAAATACCAATTCACCTCGGGAATTGTGATTACGGGGGTCATAGTGAACGGTTCCCGTGATGCCAAACCAGCGTTGCGCAATGGCCTGTAATCGTTCTACCAGATCGGCTTCCTCTGCGTTAAAGGCAAAGCGAATGCGGCATTTACCTTCGCTCATCGCCCCGTCACCCAACAGACAACCGAGGAAGTAACCGATTTCTGGGTTCAATGTTGTGGGAGTCAGAATCTCCTGCGTCAGCACCCCACGTCCATGACCCACCTGTTGTTTGCGTTCTTCGCGGCTGTACTGCAATGGATCAAGGCTAAGTAAGAGGGCGTCTTCTTGTTTCTTGTATTCACCAATAGAGTAGTCAATGTCAAGCCCTGTTTGAAGTTCGTCTGCACGCACCCATTGCCCCTGAATCGAGAGCCGATGATTGGGCGTCATGCGCAGAATGCGACCATTTTTGAGCGTCACTTTGATTAACCTCAGGGGTTGGTTGGCGATCGCAGTATCAGCCGCAATTCCGCCGCGTACGCTGAGATCTAAACCCTCTGTTTCTCCACTGCCCGGTTCGATGATTTCGTCCGCATAGAGCAAGCCTTGATCAAAAATCCGCAGCGCGGTGCGATCGAGACATCCCGCAGGCTGCACCGTTGTACAGCGATTGGGACGGTGGAGATTGTGGCGATCGCAATAATCCCAAATGGTTGAATGGACAACCTCCCGCCAGCGATTCAGATAGGCCGCCTCTTTCGCCTTAAACCCTAGCCCCTGCTCCGTCTCAGGCCGACCTTCTACCCACCACTCTAGCCAGGGTGTACCCAAGGCATGGACGAAGAAATCAAATAGGCCTGTGAAGGATACGCCGACGATCGGGTCGAGTTCGCGGGATTCGCGGTAGCGATCTTCGATGAATTGATGGTTCAGCAACGCCGCGACAGAGAGGGCACCGGCACGGAACGCATCGACTTGGTCCTGCTCATTGTTGGGGTCCAGTTGGTTGAGGTGGACTTCCGAAAGGTTGCAATGGAAATTCGCCCCAATAATCTCACCGCAGTTGTGTGCCACAAAGCCATTGGCATCAAATCTTGCAGGTCCAGGAACGGTGCAATCGTACACAGGCTCGATGCCAGCGGGGGCGATCGCCTTTACCCGCACTGCAAACCGTTCTCGATTCGGTTGACGGCGATAGCTACCCAATAACTCAGACAAACGCTCGGATTTCTGAGGCTCTGAAAACCCAATTAGCTCAGCAAACACTTGAATGTTGTCATTGCTAATGACCAATTCATGTTGGGCTTGATCAATCGTCGAAGCAATACCCAATCGCAGCAACATCCGCTGAGCTGCTTGTAGCAAGGGTAAATTGCTTTGAGCTAAACGAATGCTGACGCCTTTTTGCTGTTGCCCTTGGACCGAGCCATCGGCATCAAATAACCCCCGTAAAAAGCCCTGATAAAATTCATAGCTAGTTTGCTCAACCGCCGCTGTAATCGTTTTATGGCCGCGTACAATGCCATATTCGTCAGCAAGTTTGCGAAGGTTGGCAGAGGCGACTTGAAGATAGCCATTGCGTTTGTGATAAACCGCTACTTGTCCGACAGAAAGCTGTGTTTCCTCCAGTCTTTCTAGCGCCTGAGCTGCCATTTCTACTTGCGATTCACCCCAGTAGCGTAGGACGACTTGGCGATTTTGAGCGGTGATATTATCCGCTAAAGAGCCATCACCGACCAAACTGCCTAGCAACCAGCCTTCTTCCTCTGAGCCTTTCCCAATCCAGGGTTGTAACCCGCGATGATTGTGGATGAGAACGCGATCGCCCACCTGCAACTCACCCGCTTCTACCCACTCGCTATACTGCGCTTTTTGCGTTTGAGCTGAAACTTTAAGGAGTTGATGATTGGCGGTCAAACGAAGCTCGAAACCCTCCTGGGTTTGCAGCCGCACAACAGACTTTGTACCGCTATAAAAGAAGCCCTCAGCGGTTGTGCTAAACAGTTCGCCATTGATATAGGTACTGTGCTGCACTCCCAGTAGATCTTTGACCTGACGGGGACCATGTTCCGTATGCACCCAAGTGTCGGCGGTGACGCAGGGGTTCAAACCATAGCGCTGGAAGCGATGCTCTAGTTCCTGGTCACTCATTTCAGGTCGATATTGTCTGATCCAGGTTTTGGCTTCTTCGATACCGAGCTCGTCGTAGATGCCCAAAAATTCTTGCTTGAGATCTGGGTGGGTCAGGAGGTCGGCGTTGGCACGGGCGATCGCCTCGGGCGCATACTGAATTGCCCCTTCCCCAGAGTAAAACTGCTTCCGTACAGCTTCAAAGGTTTCTTCCTTCGTGGGTTTCCGATGAAACACCCGCGTATGATTCGCCATTCTCAAGGCATCCCGCTCGGGGTCAATGCGCCAGTTGCCCTGGGCGTCCTGCTGCCAAAGATTTTCCTTGGCACCTGCCGCGCCTTGATCATTGCTATCAAATTGACGCATACCCGCACTATTGTGCGTCAAATAGCCATCGCAATAGAAACAATGGGCTTCTTCTACCTCAATATCATAGGTTTTCACATGGTCATGGCTCCCGAGTGCTTGCATCGTGACCGGAATATCTAGATCGAGACTGGACTGGGCTACATAACGTTCATAGTTGCTATCTGTTGTGCGTGAGCCTTCAAATCCCATACCTCGCATTTCACTGTAGGTATAGGCTTCGCGCATCATTGCCCCCGTAAAGGTAAAGCCGTGGGCTTTTAAGCCCTGCCGGAGTGAACCTTTGACCGAATGGGGGGCAATTAAAGCGTTGTAACGGTCCTTGAGTGCCGGAAGCTTGAGATTGTATTTGAGTTGCCAATGGGATTTTTCTGGACGCGTGATTGAAATTCGACCTGCAATCCCTAAGCTGGATAGTAATGCCGTGACTTGACGGACAAAGTCTCGATAAACAGAGGTTAATAAATGGGGAGGGCGGTTATTGACTGCACCATCACTATCCATCAAGCCTGCTAAATAAGCAGCACGCACATCCACTGAACCTTGCAAGATAAAACTTGGAATCGTTAAGGGCTGTTTTGGCTGCTTGATGTATTGATGAAAATACTCAGCCAATCGTATAGAAGAACAGATGGCCTTGGCTGTATTCTCCCCCTTAACCGTGCCATGGCTTGCCCTCAGCCCAAACAGTTCTAGGGCAATATCAATTTTGTTCTGAAGTTGCGGTAATAGATCAAAATCATGACCATTCATCGCCCATTCCACCCGACCATAGGGCTTATCGTGCTTATTTCGGCCTAAAGCAACATAGCCATCACCATGGGTAAAGCCAATCAACCAGGCAACCTCAGGCGTTAAGGGTGGAATTCTGAGGGGCTTAATCGTCCGACTTTGTTCGGGACGAGCTTGGGTAAAGTCTGGGGGAAGTTCCGTGACCGTACCGGGGAGAATCGTGCAGTTGTGCAGGAGGCGATCGCCCTCAACCAATTCCCCAACCCGCTTCCACTGAACCGTTCCTGTCGCATCGCCATAAACCGCCATGCGATGATTCAACGTGGCCCGAGGCGAGGGTCCATTGGTTTCAATTTCATGAACCTCCTGGAAGCCTTGATCAAACTTATCGAGGACGCGACGAAATCCGAGGGGCGTTTGGACGCGATCGCCCACCTGAATTTCTCTGATGGGCACCAATCCATGGTCGGTATGAACCAACGCATCTTCGGGTAAACAGCGCCGAATATTGCCTGCAACGATTGTTACTGCTGCTTCGTCAATCAGCAAACAGCATTCCACCGAATTGAGCTGCCGCCCGATCGCCTGATTCAAAATCCGAGCCACCCGCGCATACATATCCGGCAGCTTCACCGGGTTGGCCATGCCCCCAAATCCCTTGAGCGTTTCCCCCGCAGGACGGACATCGCTCATGTCCACCAGAACCTCAACCGCACCCTCAAAGCGCTCGTCGCTGCACAATTCCAGGAGCGTTTGGTAAGACTTCACCCAACCGTGACGGCTATCGCCCACATGGATCACGACCTGGTTGCCGTTAACAATGACTTCCGTTTCTTCCCGGCGTTGGAGGGCAGGGGTAACGCCTACTTCCCCTTGGACCTTGAGCGCAATGGGGTTACGAACCGGCGGCAATTGCTCAATGTACTTTGGCTCCAGCACCGCGCCCGTGCCGCAACCCATCATCGCCAGATCCATCATCAGGGCAAAGGCCCGCCAATCCGTGACATTGGTGGAGGTGCAGTTATAGCCCCCGGAGAAATTCTGGCGCTGCTCAATCCAGTTCGTGCCGCCGATCCAGAGCCAGCGCCCCGACGTCAGGGTTTTCAGCTCCCGCTGCATGCGGCTGATCAGCGCTTCTTCCTGGGAGGTGAGCTGGCCGAGCTGGGCGATCCCGGCGACGGTGCGATCGCACACCTGCTCCCAGCTTTCCCGTCCCGCCTCCGTTTGACGGCTATAGGTCCGGAAAAATACCGGATTGGCGGCAGGGGCTGAGGGGGGAAAGTCAGCGACGGTAGAGCGGCGAAAAATTTCTTGGACCATGTCTCTTCTTGAAGGCTCAATGCCCTAATCAATGGAAAGCCCCCACGGATCGAGCCAAGCGCGATCGCTGCGGGGGAGGAAAATGCTGGCGAGAGTTTCAGGAATCATTCTCGAACCTTTCCTACTGTAGAACATGATATCTGGCGGGTAAACCCGTCTCTTTAAGAAATAAAACGCTATATCTAGGGCTGTAACAAATTCCCAACCAATACCTAAGGAATTTCCAGGAAACTCCCAAGGAATTTCCTAGGACGGATAGGAAATTTGCGTTAAATCATGTATGCAAGGCCACATTTGTCCAGGGGGAGTGACATAGAATATAAATATCTCGATGGATTCATTTAGATTTCTTGATTTGGGAGGAGCGTTTTATGTTAGTGCTCTTGACCAAAGACCACGTCATTCCCACCCAGCAGGTGTGTCAATCCTGTATGTTCGCTAGCCAAGCGGGTCAACCCCGCTGGCGAGACGGTCACCTCACCTGTGGCCAAACACGCAAGGCAACGCTAACCCATGGCCAGCGGCAAGAATGTCCCATGGGATTTCGGGTGGTCGAAGTGGAATGAGCCCCAGGCTGGGTGCGCTATCCTAGGAAGGCACGAAGCTATTTAATTTCAGCCTCACCAGGAGAGTTCAGCATGGCATGGCGCGGATCTAGCACCATTCAGGATCGGGTTTTTGGCGGTCTTCCTTATCTGCTGCCATTGATCGACGTGATTGCTTTGGGGTTTGGCAATTTTCTCTTTCGCCAGGTGCCGCTGTTGGGAGCGATTCTTCTTACCCCTCTGGCCCCTCTCATCTTGCTCTATCGCGGCATTCCCTTCGTGGGCCTGATTATTTTCTTTGCGTTGTTTATGCTGGTGATCCGCAACGAGAACATCTCGCATTTCATCCGCTTCAACACCATGCAGGCGATTTTGATTGATATTGTCCTGTTCCTTTGCAACGTGGTCGACACCTATCTGCTGGGACCGACCCTGGGTAAAGCCGGTGGAGCCAGCTTCTTGATCGAAGTGCTCTACAACGTGATTTTCCTCGGAACACTGGCTGCGGTGGCCTACTGCGTCGTTCAGGTGGTGCGCGGACTCTATCCCGACAAGATTCCGAGTCTATCTGAGATCGTGGCCATGCAGGTGCGCTAAAGCTCTACCCTCGCCCGATCGTCCCTTCAGACGGTGGGGGGTTTGCGAGCAATGACGGGATTGGCGAGGCGTCCAATGCCTTCAATCTCGATTTGGACGCGATCGCCCACCTGCAAAGGTCCCACCCCCTCCGGTGTGCCGGTCAAAACCACATCCCCCGGCATGAGGGTCATGATCTGGCTAATATAGGCAACCAGGACCTCGGGTTTATAAACCATTTGTTGGATGCTGGCGGATTGAACGGGTTTAGGCTCGTCATTGTGAAAGGTCTGAATCGTGGCACCGGGAGAAATTTCGCGCACGATCCAAGGGCCAAGGGGACAAAAAGAATCAAACCCTTTCGCCTGGGACCAAGGGCCTGGGCTGGCCCGCTGGAGATCGCGGGCGGTGACATCATTGGCGATGGTATAGCCCCAAATTTTGCTGAGGGCTTCTTCTGGAGAGCAGTTGAGACAGCGATCGCCGATCACCAACGCCAGTTCCCCTTCATAATCCACCCGCTGAGATTGAGGGGGATAGAGGATGGGTGCTTGGTCCGCAATAATGGCGCTGGGCGGCTTGAGAAACAGTAGCGGTTCTTTGGGAACGGCGGATTCCATCTCTGCGGCATGGGCGGCATAGTTTTTGCCAATGGCCACGATTTTGGAAGGCGCACAGGGGGCCAACAGGCTATAGCGATCTGGTTCTAGGACGAGATCCGTGGGCTGACCCTGGAGCCAGGGCGGCGCATCGAGCACTTGGACGGTGCGGTTGAGGTGAAGGATACCGTAGTAAGTGGTCCCTTCTGGAGTACACACCCGGACATAGCGAGTCGCCATAAAAATCTATGTGAGTTGGCGGAAACTGATCTAAGATTGTAAAGCCTTGCTTCTTGTAGCGTGCAAGAGGCCATATCGTCCAGAGGGATCTTTAATGAAAGACTTTGTTTACGAAACGATGTATGTCCTTCGTCCGGATTTGGGTGAAGAAGAGGTTGAGAACCTGATCACCAAATACCAGGACATCCTCAAGGAAGGGGGTGCGGATATGCTAGAAACTCAACATCGGGGCAAGCGCCGTCTGGCTTACACGATTAATAAGAAGCGGGAAGGGATTTATATTCAGATGAACTATAAGGCTCCGGGGGCGGCGATCGCTCCCCTCGAACGGGCCATGCGTCTGAGCGAAGATGTGATTCGTTATCTGACGGTGAAGCAAGAGGTTCGGGCTCCGGAACCTGTGGAAGTCTAACCGCAAGCACCGCTAAGGGATCCGCAGTATTCAGTTGCGATTTCATCACTAGACGCCTTCGGAATTTTCCGGGGGCGTTTTGTTTTGCATCCTCCAGCCTTCTCTGCGCCACCAGACATCTGGGTGTCCTGGGCTAGAATGAGCTAGCGCTAGGATGAGACTCTATGGAAGATCAGCATTTTGTTCAGTTTCAGCTTGAGGATGGCGATGGGGAGGTCATTTTTATCCAGGTGGCGGAGTCTGAGGGCAACGGGATTGAGCGTGCGTCTTCAGCTTCAGGCCGTAGGTTTGTTAACTCAGATCTTGTAGCATTCTTGATAAGCCGGTTCAGGCAGCGGAGCAAGGACAATCTGAAAGCCTTGTAGAGCGGCAATTTCGCGGTGAATTCGGATTTGTCGTAGCACCTGTAGCCAGAGACGGTCGGGAAGCAAGGTTTCCATGGCCAAGCGAGCCGTTTTTCTCCAGTCCAAAACCGAGGGGCTATGCCATCGGTGAATCCAATGGGTCAAGAGATAGGCGAGGCAGGAGAGAATCAGCCAGCGATAGACTCCCAAGGGTGTGGATTGACCAAAACAGTGCAAGCCAAAACGATGTTTTACGGTTTTGAAAAAGCCCTCTATGGCCCAGCGCTGGCGACCGAGACGAACGAGATAGGTCCCCGAATAGGGGTAGGTAGAAGCGACAAATCGGAGTTCGCGTTTTCCTTCAGCCCGCTTGAGCCAAAACCAGGAAACGGTGAGGGGATAAGCCAAGCCTTTCAAGTAAACTTGGCAACCTCGCTTGCGATGGCGATACAAGTCTTTGAGATGACGACCATCTTGAAGGGTGCGATTGTGGCGCACCCCCACCACGGCGTGCCAACGGCGTGCCCGCACGGCGGCGAGAAAGTCGATCGTGCCAAATTCAGTATCAGCCTGGACAATCACGCTCCTTCCCTGAGTCACAGACTTGGGAAGCGTGGCCAACAACTGACCAGCCAATTGAACCGGACTTGGGTGCCCTTTCCCACGCCAGATGCGAAACCCCCAAGGGACGCGCCATTGGCCTAGAACCAGATACAACATAACCAGATGCAATCCCCGCTTCTGATTGAGCATCCTCACCCAGGGGTCAGGGGAAGTCGTCTCGTCGGTGACGGTACTCAAGTGCTGAAACTTGCCGATTTTGGGCAAGGTGGTCAAATCGAGCAAGAGCTTCAGCGGAGCGTTGGGATGGGGCCGATGCTGGGCCAATTGCGCCACAACCGCGCGGCGACTGATCCGAATCACCTGGCGAGTTGGCCAAGAGTAGTGATTGAGAAATCGACTCAGGGAGCTGGCTGACTTGATCTGGGTATGAGCTGGCAAGGCGTGGCCATCGGGAGCCAGAAACAGAGCGAAAATCGCCTTGAGACTATCGTTTTGATAGATGCTAGGCATCAGACAAAGGAGACTACACACTAGCCCTTGAGCGTGTTGAAGAATGGTTTCCATGACCGTCTTCTGATTTTTTTGCTACGCCCTTTCTTACAGATTTTCTTCCATTAGGCAAGCATTAATGAGATTGGTGCAAGATCTCAGATATCCCTTTGAAGTCCCTCTGCCGCCTGAGTTGCAGACTCAAGGTGTGGTTCTTGCCGATCAAATTAAGTGTCTGGACTGGAAATCCCGTAGCGTTCAGTTTGTTGAGTCTGTTCAAGCAAGTGTTGTTGAAGAAGTACAGGCAAAGATCGAGCCATTGCTTCTGTAGCAACCAAGCAATCACTCGTAGTTGCCCCAGCTAACTTCACCGTTAGCTAGCTTCGGTTATGGGTTGGGGCAGTACAGTTAAGCCATCTGTGCAGTGTTCGGCATCAGGTAAGTGGTAATATAGTTTATGAACTTCGATCAAGCTTATTTTGAGGTGCGCTGTGAGTGGGGTGAGAAGGGAATTTCGCAGTTAACTCCGATCAGTAGTGATTGTGTTCCTACATTAGCTAATGGAGCTTACACAAATTATGCAAGATAATCGGAATAGGGAGAATCCTCACGAATCCCCCCTCCCAGTCATGATGGATTATCCATTCTGCAAATAAACTTTTTTGTGAGCATGGCTCGATAAATATAACGACGAAGACGTGCGGATTGCAGTAGCACTCATTTTCAAAAGTGACTCTCGCGTTCCGATCCCGAAGTCATTCTATTTGGGAACTCTAAGAGCAACCCTTACTTCGAGATCTTCATGGCTACATTGCTGCTAGAGTTCTGGACCGAAGGCAATGACTTTTTTATCTATGCAGAAATGGATGACTATGAAAAAGAATTAGTCCTTGAAGGGAAAGCGAAAAGCATTATTACAAACCTAGAAGCGATTTATGAAATCCTAGAAGAAACACAAGAGCATCGAGAAACAAAATTAGAAAATAGCATAGAGACCTTGAGCCAGCAGCTAATTGCACCTTTTGCTCAAGCTTTAACGCGATGTCAGCTAGTCCGTTTTGTAGTAAGCAAAGAGCTAATTCGTTATCCTTTCGATCTGCTGTTATTTGAAGAAAAGCCGTTGTTCTTACAGCGAAGTATCTGCTACCAAATTGAAGAAGGAGAAGGAGAAGGAGAAGATAATCCTGAAATCGAAATAAAAAGTGCTTTACTCATTGCAGATCTAACGGCTGATCCGGAAGAAGCTTGCAAAACAGTCTCGAAGCTGATTCCAGAGTCGAAGTATAAAAAGATGGAAGACTCGAATTTGAGTTTAATCAAAGATGCTGCGGATAAAATTGATGTCTTAGTTGTAAGTGCTCATGGTGATTTGGATGAAAACAACTCAGGCGGGATTTCAATTAATGATGAAACCATTAGCTCCAAACTCATTGCCAAACTTGAAGCTTGGATTGTCTATTTTGACTCTTGTCAACAGGGCTCTAATCTAGACTTTTTGCAAACCTTTCAAGAAAAAAGCGATACACAATTCTATCTTGCTCCCATCATTAGCAATGATGCGGGTGATTCCTCAACCAAAACCATGATTTGGTTCTTCAAGGCTGTGCTTCAGCATGGGAACCCAATTCAAGCCTTGTTTGAAACTCGCAAACGCTTATTTGATTTCTATGCCTTTGAGGAAGAATTAAGCACCATCGCAAGCTTCAATAAGGCTTTTGCCTTCAGGATCTATGAATTTGTGGAATTATAGACGCAAGATAATGAAAGAATTATGAAAAAATAAAAGCTGGACTACACCAGTATTGGGAAAAATCATTATGGGGTCTTGCAAGTTTTGTAGAGGGACGAAGACGCAGTCGGTTGCGATGCAGGTTATGGGTCTTGGTGCGATCGCCCTCCTCCTCACCAGTTGCGCCAGCGCCTTGCAATCTGAATCCAACCCAGCGACTCCAAGCTCCCCTAAACTTCCCAAGGTTGTCGCCACCAGCACGATCATCGCTGACCTCACCGAAACCATCGCTGGGGATGAAGTCGAAGTCGTAGGTTTGTTGCGGCCTGGGGATGACCCCCACATTTATGAGCCCGTACCCGAGAATATCAAGGACCTAGAAACGGCGGATTTAATTCTCTACAACGGCTTTGATCTGGAACCCGCGCTGATTCGGCTGCTCACCTCAGCGGGGCAATCAGCGGAACAACTGGCCGTCGGCGAAGTGGTTCAGCCCCTGGATTTGGAGAAAGCAGGGCAAAAGCAGCCAGATCCCCATGTGTGGGGGGATGCGGAGAATGCGATCGCCATGACCCAAGTCATCCGCGATGCCCTCACCCAGCTCTCGCCAGAAGATCAAGCCTTGTTTGCAGCCAATGCCGCCCAGTTGACTCAGAAACTGGAAACCCTCGATCGCTGGATCATCAGCCAAATTCAAACCATCCCCCCCAGTCAGCGCAAACTCGTCACCACCCACGATGCCTTCCAGTACTATGCTCGTGCCTATGGCCTAGAGATGCTGGGCACGCTCATCGGGATCAGCACCGAAGAACAGCCCAGTGTCCAAACTGTTCAGCAGCTTGTCCAGGCGATTCGTACGGCCCAGATCCGGGCCATTTTTGCTGAAACGACGATTAATCCCCAACTGATTCGCACCGTTGCCACGGAAGCTGGCGTGAAGCTTGCGCCAGAGCCGCTTTACTCCGATTCCATTGGCGTTCCCGGCAGTTCTGGGGATTCTTACCTGAAGATGATGGAGGCTAATACGCGGTCCATTGTGGAAGCCTTGGGGGGGAAATTTACGGCCTTTGAGGTGAAGTCTGGTGATGAAGGCCGGTGACCGGCTAGCCAATTAACGGCGGTCTGGGGGCGATCGCTCGATGATTAAACGACGATGATGGGGCCAAGCCTTGCGCGGAGGTGATCGGCCGATTGTTATAATGGCTTTAATCTCAGATTCCGAATAGTCGCTCCATGAATCTTCCGACAAGCCTCCAAGCTGCGATCAATCAATGGGCGGAGACCCAAGGGATTTCGCCGGATGCTCTTTTGGCGCAGGCTGTCATAGAAAAGCTCAACCGTCTACAACAAACCTACAAGCCCGAGCAGTCGGCTTCCGCTTTAGCTGATTCCAGACGCCTACGCCGCAAAAATAAGGTTTTGATTCTAGAAACTGACTCTGACCCCGCGATCGATATCAATGCTTGGATCGAACAACTCCGCGAAGAACGGATTCAGGAGCAGATGGCGTTGTGAGGGTTTTGTTCGATACTTCAGTCGTTTTTGCGGCTTTGATTTCCAGTCACTCAATGTGTCACGCTAACGCCCGATATCTATCGATTGGCGATCGTCCAAATGGTGCAGCTTGACCTACCGGGGGGTGGCATTTTCGATACATTAATTGCCCAAGCTGCCTTAGAAATCAATGCCAGCCAACTGCTCACGCTCAATCCCAAACATTTCACCCGTATCAGTCCGACGGTTGCGAATCTGGTCAAGGTGCCGAGCTGAGCTGTTGGGCGTAGGGAGAGCACACCCAAGTGCCTACGCCGACAACCGCCGCAAAATCTCTCCCACAATTAACGAATCCCGAAAATCCAATTCCTCACACAATTCATCCTCATCCCGTGCCCCGGCCCAAATCCGCTGAATCGCCGTGGCTAAGGCTGGAACTTTCGATAACGCGGCCTCTACCTGTGGACGAACTTCGGCATCACTCATCGCCACAACCACACCTTGAATGAATCCTTCATTCTGCTTCAACATCTGCTGCGACCCCGCAAAGGCGGCGTAGGACTGGCGGGACTGCCGACGGTAAGCCTGGGCTTTGGCGGCTTCGCCCTGCTGGGTGGCAATCTGGGCGAGGAGTTCGTAGGTTTTCCAAATCTCAGCGGCGGCGGGGTCTAGGGTTTGCTTGAGCGTGAGGGCTTCTTCGGCGAGTCGTTGGGCTTCGGGGAGGTTGCCTTGGGTTTGCAGCAGGTCGGCGAGGTTGCTGAGTGATCGCGATGTTTGCACAATATCCCCAACCGCTTTGCTAGCCTCGATCGCCTTCCGATACCAAGCCTCTGCCTCCTTGGGTTTCCCGGAGTTTTGACAGACGATCGCCAACTGATTCCAAATCGCGGCGGCTCCGTTATTCCCAGCAATCAGTCCTTGGGTTTCTTTGATTTGCGACGCTCTTCGATATGCATTTTCTGCCTGCTCCCATGATTTTGCTTCTTGATATACCCACCCAAGGCCATGCCACGAGGCCGACTCCTGCTCCGGTTCTTCGAGGGTGCAGAAGGTGGTGAGGGCCGATTGGTAGCGCGTTTCGGCTTCGGCGAGGTTGCCTTCGAGCATCGCGAGGGTGCCGAGTTGGCCGTTGGAAACAGCCGCCCCGCGTTCATCATTCAGTTCTTGGTCGATCGCCAAACTCACCTCATAAGCCTGCCGCGCCGCCCCATAGTCCCCCACAGCCCTCAGCACATCCGCCAAATCCGCCTGCGTTGCGCCCATCTGCCGCTTTACCCCATCACTCGGCTCCAACTGCCCCAGTTCTGCCAATGCCTGACGGTACAGCACCGCCGCCTGCGCCGGTTGCCCCATTGCCTCCCAGCAGCGTCCCAGTCTGCCCAAGGTAAGACACCGCTCATAGCTCGTCCGGTTCCCCCCTTCTGAAGGGGGGCTAGGGGGGATCACCAACCCCGCCAAAATCTCCTCAAAAATCACCTTCGCCTGCTGCGGCTGCCCCGACTGATACAATCGCTCCCCCGCATTCGTCCGCGCCAGATACCAAGCTTGGGAACCCACCGCCACCGACTGCGCCGCCCGCGCCGCCCGATCGGTCAGATCCACCCGGTCCCCATTCATCCCAAAGAAATTCAGGAACCAATTCACCTTGTCCACAAAGTCCACCGCCCAGTCTTCCCCCTCGGCGAGTGCCCCCCGCACCGCCACCAGCAGATTCGGCAGTTCCCGCTGGGCGATGGCACGCGCCGCATAGGGATTCTTATCATCCTCCTGGTACAACCACCCCGACAGCGCATAGTACCGCTCCCGATGCCGCCGTTGCAGCGCCTCCTGCTCCCCCTCCTCCAGGCTGGCCCACAGCACCCGCGCCAACGTCGGATGAAACTTCAAAAACGGCACCCCCACGCCGACATTTTCCAAACCCTCCGCCCTCACCAGCCCCGCCGATTCCAACTGTCGCCGCAACGGCTGCCACTGCTTCGCTGTGAACTCTGTAATGTCGAGTAAAACATTCTCAAACGCCCCACCCTCAAACACCCCCAACCGCCCCACCAACGCCCTCGCCCCCCCATCCAGCCGCTCCAGCGACAAATTCAACGACGCCACCAAACTCCGATCCTTCCCCTGCCCCTCCGGCACCTCCCCCAGCAACCGATCCAACGCCTGGATCACATCCACAATCCCCCGACTGCGCAACTGCTCCGCCACCAGCGCGATCGACAGCGGATGAAAATCCACCATCCCAAACAACTCAATCAACGCCTTCCTGGCAGGCAACCTGTCCGGTTGCGGCGGCACCGCCATCAACGCCTGAAAATAATCGATCGCATCATCCGGGTAAGCCACCGTCCCCAACCCCGTCAGCGCCATCAACTGATGCTCATAACCCGATCGGCCATACCGCCCATGCCCCAAATCATCCTGCCGCGTCGTAATCAGCACCCGACTCTGCCCCGCCTCCGACCAAGCCACTGCCTGCCCCAGCAACGCCTGCCCCGCCTCCCGCGACAAATCCTCCAAATTATCCAAAATCACCAACACCCGCCGCCGCGCCAGCTCCCTCGTCACCGCATCGGCATCAATCAAATTCGTATTTAAATCCCGCGCTAGCGTACTCACCGCCACCGCCACCGCATCCTGCCCCTGAAACGCCGCATAATCCACAAACACCGCCGACTCAAACAGCCCCGTCCGCACCAACCACCGCCCCGCCTCCGCCGCCAGCGCCGTCTTCCCCTGCCCCCCAAACCCCGCGATCGTCAACCGCCGCGTCTCCTTCCTAGGTTCTGTCGGATTCGGCGTAAACGCCCGCTCGATTTGCCACAACTCCCGCCGCCGCCCAAAGAACCCCGCGATCGGCTCCGGTAGGGGCGCGCTTTCCGCGCCCGGTCCCGCGCCCGGTTCGGCCACCGATCGCGCCTCCCCACCCACCAACACCATCCCCACATCCGCCCCCGACTGATACAGCGTCGGCACAAACCAATCCTCCAACCGCATCACAATCCGTTCTTGGCCCCGCGATCGTTCCCCCCGATCCTGATTCACCATCAACGATCGCCGCGCATTATCCAACGACTCCCCAATCCCCTTCCCCCGCACCAACTCCCCATAAAACGCCCCAAACAACATCTCCGTCGTCTTCACCAGCACCGAATAGCTCATCGCCAACACCGACGGCACCCCCGTTTGGGTCAATCTTGCCGCCACCGAACCGATCGCCCCCGTCTCGCCCTCTTCCTGGCTCTCCTGCCCATACATCGCCGACTGACAAGCCGACAGCACCACCAAACCCAAACCCTGTTGATTCAACAACTCACCTAACCGCTCCGCCGACACCAAATCCTTGTGGCCATCCGCCGCCTCAAACAGCAGATAGCCCATATTCTTACCCTCACCCTTCAGGTGAGCGCTCTCCCCCGCCTTCCCCGCCAGCGTCCCCGACGCATCGAACACTCCATGCCCATCAAAATGCACAATATCCACCCTGGGCTGCGCGTCATCCTCCAGCCGCGCCGTCAGCCCTGCCAACGTCCCCGGACGCAAAAACTCCACCACAATCCGTCCCGCACCATGGCGATCGACTGCATCCAGCACCGCCCGCGACTCCCCAAACGGATCAATAAACCCCGCATCCGTCGGACGGCTCACCACCATCAGCACCCGCAACGCATCCTTCGGCTTAAACTTCTTCAGCTTGCGGCCTTTTTTGAGCTGCGACAAATTCCGCCGCACCGAAATCCTCGGTTTTTCGTTGAAAATATAGGCCCCACCCGGCTGATGCAACAGCTCCCAAGGCAACGCCAAAATCTCCGGCCTCACCGACTGCACCGTCACTAACCGTCCCGGCTCATCATCCGCATCCAGAAATTGATCAAACAACCGAATCGCCGATCGATCCACAAACGCCGCCTCAAACAGCCGCGTCCCAAGCTTTTTCAAACCGACCGCAATTCTATTTGCCGAATCGTCATCCTCATCCGCCGTATACTGCGCCCCATAGGTCTCCAAATACCAGCGCACATCCCGAAGCTCTGCCGCCGTAATCGGATTCTCGAAATTGATCGGACTCGAATTCTCACCATCAAACGTGACGGTCAACTGATTCGCATCGGAAAAATTCAGCAGCAACTCTAGAGGCATTGGAATCCAATCCAAATAGACGTTTCAAATCAATGCGAGTTAACCGTAGGTTGGGTTGAAGCATGAAACCCAACGAGCAAAAGCCTTAAGCCCTGGCTTTGTCGGGTTTCGTTGGCTCAACCCGACCTACGCATCCCGCTCGGCAGCATCCTCATCTGCGCCGCAGCCATACTCCTCACAAAACGTCCGCAGCCCCAAATGCACCACAATCACCGCCACCGGCACCACCAGAATCGGCACATTCACAATCCCCAACCCCGCCAAAGCACCCGCCACCACCTGCACCGTGCTAGAGCTACTCAAATCCTGATACTGCTTCCACTGCTGATTCAGCAGCCCCCCCTCCTCACAAATATCCCGCCGCGTCACCCGGCCAAACTTGCGCAAAAAATTATCCGTCGGCTCCTGCACTTCCTGCGCCACCAGTTGCCACTGCATCTCCAGCTCCAACCGTTTGCGAGCCAACTCGTCCTCTGCACCCTTACTCACCCGCAGCTGCACCGTCCGCACCGCCTGCAACTGGGCATCCACCTGCTGGGTCAACTGGTCAATTTCCGCCGCGCCCAATTCCACGCTGAATCCAGACTCCGCCATCTTCCCTAGCTCCTGCCGTCTCGTATTGTCATCCTGTGATTTCTCCGACGGTAACCCACACGCTTAGGTTGCGACCAGAGGGAGAAAACCCTAAAAACAATCGGCACCAGAGATAAGGTCAAGCCTAATTCATCGCTTGATAATCCTCAGGACATTGCAGCAGCGTACCGATCGCCTTTCCTTCTGCCACCTCCACACTTCCTTTCGCCTGCGAGCGGCAAAGAAGGGACGTCGTTTTATCTTCGGACTTGGCCACCACCCCCGCATAGCCCCGCAGCTCGGGATTGCGCGATCGCGCCTTATTGGTCACCAGTTTGCCATCCGCCGACGAGGCAACGTCATAGTCATAGAACCGACCCTGTCCTGGAATCCCTAACTCCAGATCTGCGAGGGACTGGGCGAACGCTTCGTAGACCGCATAATGGGCCTGTTGAGCTCGATTCATGGAGCCGACGAGGGTTTTACCTTCGGTTTCCTGGGCTTTGACTTTTTGGTTGAGGAAAGAGGGGAGGGCGATCGCCGACAAAATTCCCATCATGACGATCGTAATGAGGAGTTCCAGCAGGGTAAAACCCCGTTCGGCCTGGGGACAGCGGGAACGCAACAGCAGGAATAACAGCACTTTTCTCTCAATATTTCGGTTAGGTTGGGCTACCGAGACCCATAGCTCTCTCGGTAGAGGACAGCACCCTGCAAGTCTGTCTGTTTTTACGCAGGTAGGGAATTCAAACCCGCATAGTTTGGAATAGACTTAAATCAAGGGAGCTGTTTTTGAACCCCATAAAAAATAAACTCAATTTTTCCGGATGCGGAAAGGATTCTGCGTAATCTAGAAGCGTTCAACGCTTCACCCCCAGTGATTCGGTCACTAAATCAAGGGATGACTAATTCAAGGGCCTATAGTTGCTGGGACAGACCAGAGCCCCCGCTACGACCGTTCCTTGGCCCACGGGGTCCATTCCTGGATCATCCGCTTGACAGAGCACGGTACCAATGCGGCTGCCCTCTAGCAGTGAAACAACACCTGCATAGCCCCGTAGGTTCAAATCCCTCGGTTGGGCTTGATGGGTCACGACCTCGCCTGGCGCAATCTGGTAAATAAAAGCATTGGTCTGGGTGGGAATCCCTAAGGCCAACGCATTGAGATGGGTCGCAAAACTCAAATTTGCCAGGTAGTAGGCCTGCTGGGCTCGGTTCATCGTGCCAATGTAGGTCTTGGCTTCGGATTCTTGGCTCTTGGCCCGTTGGTTCAAGAGGGAGGGGAGGGCGATTGCCGAGAGAATGCCCAAAATCACCATCGAAATCAGAAGCTCCAGCAGCGTAAATCCCGACGCTGTCGAAGGATGGACAGTGCGATCGCGAGGGTATGGCGGGTGAGGCGATCCTGCCGAGATGGGCGCAGCCCATTGCAAAATTTTCATGGTGGTCATCCGTCCTGCCTGTCTAACGGATTCCACCCCACACCGTCTCGATCCGGGATTTCTTTGATAGATCCTAGGAGCTTTGGGTGTCCGAGGGTTTGAGGAGGGCTTCTAAGCGTTCCTTGGACCAAGAATCAATCGGATAGGAAAAGGCGACAATTTCCGAGAGCTTGATCAACCACACCGCCCGCTCACAGAGCGAGTTGGTGTCGCTTTCATCCACATAGAGGGAGAGAATCTCGACAAACTCTCCATCCAAATGAACCGGAACGCCATAAAAACTGCTATTGGCCAAGCGAATCCGAACTTCGGTGCCCTGCTGTAATGCCTCTTGAAGCCGGTGGAAAAGCAGGTCAGAGATGCGAGCAGATTGTAGTGCCATAGCGATTTTTCCGTCGTAAAGATCACTTCTGCGTTTTTCTATGTTAGCGATGTTGGCGATGGATGTCTCAACTCGACCCGTCAATGTGGGCCGAATTTTGGGCCGAATGTTAAGGCGGTGGACGATTTTCCAGCTTTTTGGGGCAAGAGTGACCGCTCTAATGTTACAGGATGTAGTATTGAAAGGTAAACCCTGCTAGAAGGAGTGCAGAGACGTACCATGATTGCCCCTGGAATAACCACGATCAAAAGAACACCGACAACGGAAATGCAAGTTACGAGTATTCGCCTGGAAACGGATTTGAAGGAGCGACTACGGGCCTTGTCGGGGGTACAGGGGTATCAAAGTTTGATTCGAGAGATCCTTTGGGACTACGTAGAACGTCAGGAGCAGGGGCAGCGCGATGCGCTCAAGGCCGGGGGGGCACATCGCCTTTCTGCTTCAGAAATTCGGGCAACCCTGCCGGCGATCGCCCAACAAGAAGAGTATTGTGCAGTGACGGGGGAGGTTATTTCGGCGCGATCGCCCATGCTCCTAGGACTAACCGCGTCGGGACAATTGGTGCCCCTGTCCGAATCTTTAGCACCTGAATCTTTAGCGCCTGAATCTTTAGTGCCCGAGTCTTCTTCATGCTGAAGTTTCAGCGTAGCATTCAGATCAATGCCCCCGTCGAAACCGTTTGGGCCTTTCATGAGCGGGCCGATATCCTGAATATTCTGACTCCCCCCTGGCAGCCGGTGCAGGTTTTGTGGCGAGAGGGGGGACTTGGGGTTGGGACCAGCTCAGCCTTTCGGCTGTGGCTTGGCCCGCTGCCGGTCCTGTGGCTGGCTCAGCATGTGGAATGCGAGCCGGATCGCCTTTTTGCGGATCTTCAAACCCAAGGCCCGATGGCCCATTGGCTCCATCGCCACCGCTTTGAGCCGCTTGCTGCCTCAAACCTAGGTCCCGCCCAAATGCGTTTGACCGATGAAATTGAATATGCCTTACCGGCAGGGGACTGGACAGAGCCGTTGCTCAAAACTTGGGTGAGCGCCCGACTGGGAGATATGTTTGCCTACCGGCATCGGGTGACGAAGCTAGCCTGCGAGCGTCTGGAATCCTGCGGATCCTCAGGCTAGGGAAAATTCGTAGCCATTCGTCTCGGAATATTCCGGGTTCAGCGAAAACACGCAGAAAACTACAGTGAGAACCGCAGATCTCATTAGATCTCAATTTAGAACTTAGTAGAACTCGGCTCACTCAGTGTGCAGGCAACTGAATCCCTATGCAATCTTCTGCGTAAGTATGGTTTTTGAGACCCAAACCCTCGTTCAGAGGGAAACTCAGCCCCGAGGACTGGCTGAACAGGACTGTGCCGTTAATCGGATGGCGACGGAGCTCCGTCGTATTCGGGCCATTACGATTTTTTTGGCCAAAGGCGTGATGCGGATGCAAAAGGCCCGTCGGGAGGCGATCGCCCTGTCCCCCCACGACTGCAAGCAATACCTGACCTGGGACTTTCCGGTTATTCAAGGCCCCAATGCCGAAAGCACCATCGAACGGTTTGCCAAGTTATCGGATCCGGAGGCCGAGCGTTCTGAATCTCGGTATTTGGGCAAAGCTGGCAGCCGGGAAAGCAAAGGCTGGATTCCGGTGGAATACCGCTATCCTGGTTCTCAGCCCTATACCTGGTCTCGTAGCGTGCTGGTGTTGTTGAATACTGGCGGAATGGCGATTAGCAGCTATTTTGACCACCCCAATCAGGAGGGGCAGTGGCTTGGCCTTGACACAGGCATGGGCCAGGTCACCCATTGGCATGAGCTGCCGCCGCTACCCAGGCGCGGGGATCCCCTAGAGGAGGTGATTTGGATTTAGAGGGGCTGACCGATTAGGCCAATTGCTCCGCAAAGTCTTCCACGGCATCAACTCCGAGCCCCCGTCGTACAATTAGGGGTTCATCACCGGTCATGTCTAGCATGGTTGACCCTTGATGCAGTGGATCTTCGCCGTTGTCAAGGATCAGATCCACTTGATTTTCTAGGGCGTCAAACAGCTCATAGCGAGACAGAGGGCGCGGTTGCCGTTTGCCCTGGGGTGGGGGCAAAGGGGCAGAAGCCGAGATCACGGGATTGCCCAGGCTCGCCAATAGGGCCTGACAGACGGCATGGTCGGGAACCCGAATACCGGTGGTTTTGCGTTTAGGATTCAGAACCAGTTTGGGCACCAGTTTGGTGGTGGGAAGAATAAAGGTGTAGGGGCCGGGAATCAGGCGACGCATGGTACGGTAGGCAAAATCCTGGACGATCGCATATTCCGCAATATTGGACAGCGACGAACATAAAAACGTCAGCGGTTTGTCGTTCGACATCTGCTTGATCTGTCTAACCCGCTGTAGGGCCGCTTTAGAATTGAGGTCACAACCGATCGCATAAACTGTATCCGTGGGGTAGAGCATGACCGCGCCTGAGCGAAGCTGATCCACGATTTGGTCGATGGTGCGCTGTTGCGGTGTATCTGGATGAAGCTCGTAGCTCGTAGCCATGGGCCTTCCCCCGAGGATAAAGGGCAATCGATCGAGTGACCGAGTATGCGGGAATAGCATAACTCAGTTCATCGCCCTTCCAAGCTCCGGTATCAACCGTAGCAGCAGTGGCCCGAGGCAGGACTGATATGATCGGGCTCCGGACGATTTCGGAGTATCAATCAACAATCCGTGGGTCCTTTTCCAAGAAACTGTACGTTTAAGCCATCGGACTGGGAGATTCTGGCCCAGTTTTGGTATCCCATCGCCTTTAGTCGAGACGTGGGCGATCGCCCCCTAGGCACTCAGTTGCTCGACCAACGTCTAGTCCTCTGGCGCACAGCCCAGGGTCTATCGGTTGCCAACGATCTTTGTTTGCATCGAGGCGTTCCCTTGAGCATGGGCCATGTGCAGGCAGAACACCTGGTTTGCAAATACCATGGGTTTCACTATGACGCTGACGGACGCTGCACCCGTATCCCAGCGGACCCTCAAGCGAAGATTCCAGCCAAACTCTGTCTGAAAACCTATCCGGTTCGAGAAGCGGCGGGGCTGGTGTGGACAACCCTCGCCGGTCAGGATTCTCTCCAGACTTCCCCCGAGGAACTGCCCCATTTCCCGGAGTGGGACGACCCGGCCTATCAGCAAATTTTGCCCGATGCGGTTGAGGTAAAGGCGGCGGCGGGACGCCAGCTAGAAGGATTTTTGGATGTGGCCCATTTTGCTTGGGTTCATGACCAGGCCTTTGGCGATCGCAATCAGCCCGAAGTGCCCCCCTACACCGTCACGCCAACCCCCCGAGGGGTGCGGGCGCAGTATTTCAGTACGGTCAGCAACTTTCCCAAGGCGCTGCAACACCGGGCTCCAGCGGATTTTGTGTGGTTGCGGGACTTTGAGGTGTTTCTCCCCTTTACGGCTCGGCTAACGGTTCATTTCCCGGAAGCCGGACGGCTCTGCATTCTCAACGCCGCTTCACCGGTTTCCGCCCGCCAAACCCGTGTGTTTTCGCCCCTCTGCCGCAACTTTGACCAGAACTCTCCCCTAGAGCCCGTCTATGAATTTAACTATCAGATCTTTAGCGAAGACAAGGAAGTTGTAGAAGCCCAATACCCCGAAGACTTACCCCTGGCCCTGCGGGATGAGGTGCATATCCAAGCGGACCAAACCTCGATCGCCTATCGCAAGGCCCTGGGGGCGTTGGGGCTAGGGGCCAGCTACACGACTTAGCCTCGCCCCTTCAGGGCTGGGGAGTAGTCAACCCTCCATACTCTTAATAATGGTTGCCGACCTTGCGGTGATGCACCGCCGTAATGCCATCGGTGTTGGAGACCCGACCGCTATCGACTTTGCTATAAACAATCCAGTGGTCGTCCCCTTCCATGCGGGTCACCACTTCGCACTCCATATAGGCCAGGGCCTCGGTCAAGATCGGTGCACCGTTGTCTGCGGGCTGGGTATCGATGCCTGCAAAGCGGTCTTGCCCCGGCTTAAAGCGCTTGAGAAAATGGCGCATGAGGTGCTGGTAATTGCCCTCTTCGAGGACATTGAGGACGAAGCGATCGCCCACATGCATCAAGGATTCGATCGCCCGGTCCTTGGCCACCGCGATTGTAATACCCAGGGGCTCTATACTGGCCTGGGCGACCCAGGAGGCTAGCATGGCACTGGCAACTTCGCCTTTTTGGGCCGTGATGATATACAGTCCGCCGCTCAGGCGACCGAGGGCTTTGTCCAAATCCCCATCCAAGGACTTCATTTTCTGAATGGCTTTGTCTTTGTTGAGCAACTGACCCAGATCTGTCCCGGACTCATCACAGCGTTGATAGGTGGCGTAGGTCGGGGGATCCTGGAGCTGGATCGTCGGGAAGCCTTCCTTGAGTCCAGATTCAAGCAGACTGCTGCGGATGGGATAGACCGATTCATCATCGCCACCGCCGGTTTCAAAGAGACCAAAGACCTGTTTGCTGTTGACCGAGGCGAGGGCTGTGCTCAGGGCGGTTTGGGTGATGCTGTTGAGCGATCGCGGCGGCATCCCGATCACAATCCCCGCTGCCAGCTCCGTCAACACCCGCACTTCGGACATATCAGAAACCCGCAGATCCATGGTTTCTACCGCAATTCCAGTTTTGGCAATGCCCTGGGCCAGGGATTTTGCCAAATGCTCGCTCTCGCCATAGTCGGACACGTAAAACAGCGCCACGGTTTTCTCTGCCTTGGCTTTGTTTTTACTCCATTCTTCGTAGCGTCCCATGAGTTCTTCCAAGTGATGCTGAATCAGCGGGCCGTGGCCCGTGGCGATCTGCTGGACTGGAGGCAGTTGGCTGACCCGCTTGAGCGCTGACAGGACGGAGCGGGCGTTGGGCTCCATCAAACAGTTGTAATAGATTTGGTAGTCTTCGCTGATCAGCTCCAGGTCTTCGTCGTAGGTGCAGTCGTCGCAGAAGTGCATGCCAAAGGCATCGCAGGTGAAGAGAATCTGGGTTTTGTGGTCGTAGGTGAAAATCGTGTCGGGCCAGTGCAGGTTGGGCGCGGAGACAAATTCCAGCTCATGACCGTTGCCGAGGTCGAGCTTTTCGCCGCTTTTGACCACTTGCTTGGTGTAGGGCCGATGGACGAGGTCATCCAAAAACTGTAGCGCCACCTTGGCTCCCACGACGGTGATCTGGGGATTGAGTTCGAGCAGGTCAGCAACGAGGCCGCTATGGTCTGGTTCGGTGTGGCTAATGATCAGATAGTCGATTTGGGCAATGTCAATTTCGTTGCGTAGGGCCTTGAGATAGATGTCGCGAAACTTGGCGTGGGAGGAATCGACGAGGGCGGTTTTTTCGCCACGAATCAGGAAAGAGTTATAGGTGGTGCCGTTTTTGAGGCCAAATTCGATGTCAAAGCGATCGCGATCCCAGTCGAGCGATCGCAACACCGTCGTATCCTCGGCAATGGCCACGATGTCCATGGTCAGCCGAGTGGCTGTTTTGGGGGTTCGTTCTTGAGCGACTACCATCTCAGTTCCTCCGAATCGTCATCCCAATGGGTAAATCGACTTACTCGTTACGTTTCTTTATCTTGACTCATCTTGGGCGAATTGGTCAGCTGGGGGCTTTGAAAGTCTGGATAGGGATCATTAGAAAAAGCCATCCGATAGGATAGGAGGATAGCCTCGCAGGTGAGTGGATTGGGTAAAACGATGGTTCAAACCCCTATCAAGCCGCTAACGTTGGCGGAGTTTCTGATACTGCCGGAAACGAAACCGGCGAGTGAATACATTGATGGCCAGATGATTCAAAAGCCCATGCCCAAGGGAAAACACAGCGTTATTCAAACCGAACTGGCTCCAGCGGCCAATGCGGCGCTAAAACCGGCTCAAATTGCTCGGGCGTTTACGGAGTTGCGCTGTACGTTTGGGGGGCGATCGACGGTTCCGGATATTTCGGTGTTTGTTTGGTCTCGGATTGCACGGGATGAGAATGGCGAGGTGGCGAATGCCTTTGAGATTGCACCGGATTGGACGATTGAGATTTTGTCACCGGAGCAGAGTCAGACGAAGGTGACGAAGAATATTTTGCACTGTCTCAAGCATGGCGCGCGGATGGGTTGGTTGATTGATCCGCAGGAGAAGTCGGTATTAGTCTTTGAGCCGAAGCAGTCGCCGGAAATTTTTGATGAAGCGAGCCAGATGTTGCCGGTACCGGAGTTTGCGGCGGCGTTTCGGCTGACGGTGGGGGAGCTGTTTGATTGGCTACATTAGCTCATGGGACAGCTCAAAAAGAAGCCTCCACTGAACGCAATGTGGAGGCTGGGAAGATTACAAGTTGAATAACAGAACTCTTAGATCAAAAGACAAACTTCGCACTCTCTAAGGCTGTTACTAGAGGCGACTCTGTGGTTTGACAGGACAGGTTCCTTTGTCTTGCATAAAGTCAGTAAAAGGAACTGATTCCTGTATATCGAGCCACTGGCCATATTTTGCAACAGACTTCGCATTAAAGTCAGCAGCGCTCTTGTAGCTATATCTACAGAAAGAGCCTTGACCGTCAGAATAGTAAACGCCAGCGTATTGGTATTTAAAGTTTCCTCCAGGGATGCTACCGTAGCACTTACCCTCAAGTTCCATTGAGTCAGGTATGCTGTTGAAGTTAAGAACTTGTGTTTTTGCGCCTCTTGTAGCAAATTTAAAGTGTGTAGGACTCGTGTATTGACAGTAAGTTGTGTCTGATGTTACACGGTATAGGTTTGCGCCATGAAAGCTAAAGTTGACTCCGACAGGAATCTTTTGTGCAGAGGCAGGAGTGGCCATCCCTCCCATTACTGTCGCAAACAGAAATGCAGATGCAGTAACACGGCTACCTAGTTTCATTGACTTGATTGCTTGTAACATTATTTTTCTTCCTGACTATTTTTCTTAGATGAACGACTTTGCAGATGTTGAGTTAACATTCACGAGGTTTAACACTCATGAAAAGTTATACATAACTGTTCTAAATCATTCCCGAAACTGTCTCAAAATCTATCGCCAAAAACTCTGTTTTGTCCACAATAGAGCTCTTGTCGGCAATAGAGAATTAATAAATTAGTGCAAGCGTACATATACTGATTATCGTATGCTTAGCACTTAAAATCTTGAAGTTTCCACGCACTTTCATCTGAGATGGAAATTGCAAGGAACAGTTTCTCCGTGTCCTAGAGGTTAAAAAGCGCATCAGGTTTTTAGGTATATAAATCACAGAGAATAGCTCATCTGGTGATTATAAATCGCTGAAACTCTACTGGCTTGAATAACCTCTAGAAGGGACGTTAGGCTATATTAGAGCCCTGGTATTTGTGGGGGAGAAGTGGGTAGACTCCCTAGATGAAGACAATATCCGCAGCCGTGGAGAATGAGAGGTTAGCTTGCAAGGTTGCAAACTGAGATTGCCCGAAGGAGAGCGCTCCTGTGGACTGGTTATAGGAGAATTGATTGGTTGAGGTTGCACCAAATCCAGCTTTGTAAATCTCGATTTTGTCTCCTTCCCAGCGGTTGAAGTCATAGATAGTATCAATGCCTTCTGAGAGAGAACTGAAGAAGAAGGTGTCAGCACCACCACCGCCCCAAATATGGTCATTACCTCTTACACCATTGAGATGGTTATTGGAATTGTTGCCTATTAATGTGTCGTTGCCAAGGCTACCGACAAGGTTTTCGATGGAGATGAGAGATTCAACATACCAGCCATATACGTAAGCTTTGCCAGTAGTAAGATCGGCGTAAACGCCGGAGGCATCGTGGGTGTATTGGGCTGTATCATTGCCAGCACCGCCATCGATAATGGGGTCTACCCCATAGCCACCTTGGAGGAGGTCGTCACCGTCGCCGCCATAGAGAGAATCTGAGCCAGCACCACCATAAAGCCTGTCGTTGCCATAGCCACCAGAGAGAATATCAATGTTGTCGTTGCCCTCCAAAATATCGTTTCCGACATTTCCTTCTAGAAAATCGTTACCATCGCCACCGATCAGTAAATCATTATCCCAACCGCCATCGAGGAAGTCGTTGTTGTCACCCCCGAAGAGCTTGTCATGGCCGTAACCGCCATAGAGTTTGTCGTCGCCACTGTCGCCGTAAAGGACATCAGATTGATTATTACCGTGGAGTTCGTCGTTGCCGCTACCGCCATGGAGGGTATCCTCGCCATCACCCCCATAGAGGGTGTCATTATCGTTGTTGCCCTCCAAAGTATCGTTGCCGACATTGCCGACTAAAGTATCGTTACCATCGCCACCGATAAGTAAATCATTATCCCAACCGCCATCGAGGAAGTCGTTGTTGTCACCCCCGAAGAGCTTGTCATGGCCGTAACCGCCATAGAGTTTGTCGTCGCCACTGTCGCCGTAAAGGACATCAGATTGATTATTACCGTGGAGTTCGTCGTTGCCGCTACCGCCATGGAGGGTATCCTCGCCATCACCCCCATAGAGGGTGTCATTATCGTTGTTGCCCTCCAAAGTATCGTTGCCGACATTGCCGACTAAAGTATCGTTACCATCGCCACCGATAAGTAAATCATTATCCCAACCGCCATCGAGGAAGTCGTTGTTGTCACCCCCGAAGAGCTTGTCATGGCCGTAACCGCCATAGAGTTTGTCGTCGCCACTGTCGCCGTAAAGGACATCAGATTGATTATTACCGTGGAGTATGTCGTTGTTGCTACCGCCATAGAGGGTGTCCTCGCCATCACCCCCATAAAGGGTGTCCTCGCCGTAACTACCGTAGAGATGGTTGTCAGCAGAATTGCCATGAATGGTATCGTCACCAAAGCCTCCTTTGGCATTTTCGATGGTGACTCCGTAGGCAATTGCCAAATTATCCTTAGCCTCTCTCCATCCGTTGTAAGAACCAATCGAACTAAAATTTCCAGCCCTTAAATCAATAACTGAGTTACGCCGCTGCTGCGAGGCATCAATTGTGTCGATACCACCGCCATCCCAAATTGTTTCTAAGAAGGTTTCGTCCGTTTTGTAAGAGTAAACATTATTGCCAGCGTTATGCTTCCAATTTGCGCCATAGACTGCTTGAATAGCAGCAATATCATACAACATTAATGTTCGAGGTTGCACATCCAACATGTCTGGGTGACTGTTGTATGACATAATTGTATACTTGTTGCTATCTTGTTCCTGGGATAAAGTTTTCCCATTTATTCCCCTATTCCACTTCACGCTCTTGTCATCATATTTTTCGTCTTCATTTCTTCCGATTGTGGTGTCATTAAATCCACCCACCGCATGACCCAATTCGTGCAGTAGAGTACTGTACTCCCAACTTCCTTTCTCGAATTTCATGTCCTTTGGGTTTTCCCCTGATACGCCTCCTTGATCAATGAACAGAGATACTCCGGATGTAGAAGGCTTATGGGTTATGCCAAGCGTAAACGAGTCAGGATTTCCATCATTGTTTTTGTCTGTTGTAGGTAAATTAACAAATCCTAGCTTTAGACTGCCACTACCATTTGTTTCTTCCACGAATGTAATGTTAGCGACATCTGAATAATGCTGTAGAGCTTGTCTCATGGCAGTTTTTTGCGCATCAGAAAATTGACGAAAGTCAGGGTATGCTTCCCAGTTATATGGCATCTTAAGAGACGTCATAAAGCTATAAGTGAGCGTTACCTTGTCCCCCATGCTGCCTAAATATCCAACCTGACCTCCATCATTCCAGTGACGCCCATCCTGATGTAATAAAGCTTGAATATAACTAACAACCATTGCTTTTTCCTAACTCAAAAACTAAATGGTGAACACAAAAGTGATGTCATACCGAACCAACTCCGCATGAAAAATCTCATGCTTGCATCGGTCAATCTCACTTCCTCACCTAAAGTAGCTGCTTAAAAATACGTACAAAAAGCTTTTTGTAAAAAAAAAACTCACTTCACGCAGCGATATTTTTAAAATAAATTGTCCGAAAACTAGACTTAAATTTCTGTATTTTTATCTCTTGACTTTTATCTTCAAACATTAAATTAAATAGCCCGCACATCTAGTCATCAAACAGTCCCAGAAATAGTTTTTCAACCCAGAAGAAGATCGCATGTTTTATAGCTGAATCCACCCGTCATAGACTTGGTCGCATTGTGATGATTGCAGATAGCCTCAACATCAGAATATCCAGCCATCACACGAAATCCCATAGATCGAGACCCCAGAAAAAACCATGCTAAAGCAACCCCATCTCTCAAAATTTCGGAAAAACTCAAAGCAAAAACAATTACTTGACCTATTGATGAAAAATCATCCCTCTCATTGCGGCTCAAGAGATTTAAGATTAAATTCTGAAAGGCCAACATTAACAACAAAATTTTCTCAATGCTAGCAGCCACACACTCTAGCACCCCACCATCCTATTGATATTGCTAGCCAAAACACCATGAAAAACCATATCCCCATCGCCCTCAGCCTCAACATCGCCACCGCCCCAGGCACCACCCAAACCATCAACACCAAACTCAAAAACTGCATCACAGAACAGAACCCTACGCACTTATGGCCGAGCGATTGCCTTGAACGGCTACGATGATGGTTATAGCTTTGGTCGCAAACCCACCAACCTCACCGACCAACAAATGGAAGAAGCCGGACTGCGCTGGTATTGGGGCTATCAATTCTGGGTTGGCTCCCAGCCCGAAGTCAAAATAATTGAGAACGCTCAATTGTGACCATCACGCCATCCAATCCTTACATAGATCGGTTTAGCCCAAAATTCTCGATGATTCCCAAAAAACCTTCGCAAAAAACCGAAACCGCGATCGCCCGCAGTCAGGGAAGGTTTTAATGTCGATCGCCACCTCCCACCCCAAAAAAACGAACTCCGCACCCTCCTCCAAATCGTTGAGCTGCTGGGCGATCGCGCCAAAAACGATGGGGATGAGACATTGCGGGATTGGGCCAAGAAGAAGTTGGAGGGAATGGAGAGTAGGAAGTAGGGAATACGAACTCTACTCCTAGGGTTTTAGGGTCCAATCCTCTAAGGTATTGTTTTTACCCACTTGCTCAAGTCGTGCCCTAACATAGGGGTGACCCCGCTGAATCAATGTGACATGATCCGTATCCAAAATGTATCGCGTCACGCCGACTGCCGCTCCTCAAGCTCGGCATCATGTTGAGCAATTCTCAGATCCGTCCCCTGTCTATTTCGAGCGATCGCCTCCAAAAACTCATCAAACATTGGATCATCCTTAAAAATCCCTGCAAATTTCACTAAGGGATTAGCCTCAACCTTAGCTGATGATAGATTCTGAGATTGCGACCCAGCTTTTAGATAATCCTCAATCACCTCCGCCTCTTCTTGCTGCTCAAGCTGCTCCATCAGTGCTTGTAACAGTTGCAGTAAAACCAACCAAACCTCCCATGACAAGAGCACATCAGTCCTGTGGCCCTCCGCATCGGTCAAGAACCTTGCGCCCAAAAGTACCTCAGATACGACCATAGGTCCTCCCCTCAGTTAGTCCAAAGGCAAATACAAAAAACGCCCCATTTAGTTATCGTACTCCACTCATCCAGCAGCGGCAATTGATTGATTCTGTGGTGATACGGCAGGTAATTGCCACCCCACTACCAAGAGAGGAGGCGATCGCCGAAGGCTGGAAGAAAGACCCCGACATCATTCAGTTGCTATTGCAAATTGCAGTCCAAGATCCCTTTAATCGGGAAAAAGAACAGCAGGATAACCCCCGCCAAATCTCCCTCCAAGCCCTGCTCAGCCAAGCCCCCACCGATCCACGAGTGATTGAGCTGCTGCGCGATCGGGCTGAGAATGATGGGGATGAGACATTGCGGGATTGGGCCAAGAAGAAGCTGAAAGCGAAGGGAGAATAGGGTGGCTACGATACCCCATCTACCCCAACAGCCCCCGAGTCTCAAGCTAAACTAGATACATCACCAAACCCCACCCTCAACCATGATCATTAACACCAAAGAACGCCTTCTCCAGGCGATCGAAACCACCCCCGAACCCATCCTGGCCCTCATCCTAGCCATCCTAGAATTCCTACGCAAACCCACAAACCTCCCCCACATAGAAACCCTAACCACCCTCATCGCCCCTCCTCCAAACAGTCCAACCGAGATTGGTGCAGAGCCCATCCTCCGAAACTCAAAAGCAAAAGACCTCCTCAAAGCAGCCAGCACTTGGCAAGGCGACGACTTTGAAGAATGCCTAGACCTGGTATATCAAACACGCTCCCGAAATTATGGGATTGGGCTGAAAAAAGACTGAATGAATTAGAGGAATAGAGGACAATAATCGATCAGCAAGAAGAGAGCGTTTGTCTCTGCGATCGACTTCACCAAGCGATCCACAACTGAACTCTATCTATTCTGACTCCGCAGGCGGATGATACCCCATCACAGCAAGAACTCGACGCATATTCACAACACCCTCACGATTGGTTTGGAGCCGCTCGATCGTGGCTCGTCCGATCGGTGTCAATCCCAGCATCTCCGTGGCATCAGGCGTCCAAGTGAAGTGATCGCGCCACCGCATTTCCCTAGGATTAAACAAGGAAACCACCTGTCCAGTAATCGAATCTAGGGCCGTAACTTTTGTGTATTTACAATTATTACAAGTTTGACAAGCAAGAGCTAGATTTTCTGCGATCGTCTCTCCACCCCGGCTAACCGGATAAATGTGTTCCATCACTAACGGGTCAACAGCAAATTTTGCTTGGCTCCGACAATATTCGCAGTTTCCTTGGGCACGATCGAAAACAAACTGCTTGAGGGCGACAGGGACATACTCACTAGGCATAGGTAACGCAGGGGATACCTAAGCTTTCCATCAAATCGAGCAGAGACATCTGCCGGAGCTGAGCCAATTTTGCCAAAGATTCAAGACGTTGAGCACCTAAATTCTCAATCATTTTACTGAGGTGAACAAGAACTTCATATTCATTTTCAGTCAGCGTCTCGGCCTCCCGTTTCTCCCTCAGAACTTGATACTGGGCCATGAGTTCAGGAGCAATACCTTGATTAATCTCCTGAAGCAGCACAGCCTCTTCATCAGGGATTACAGGAGCCTTACGGCGCGCGCGCAAAGTGACGATCTGATGAAGAAGTCGTTCCAGATCTGTTTCATTGAGTTGATTAGCGGCCAGAATGAGTTCATCAATGCTCATAGGGCTTCGCGAGTAATAGAATCCCCTCAATTGTAGCGCAGGGGATATGCGCAGTGCGGCCTTGGGCGATCGTCCAAGGCTGGAAAGACGACCTCGATACTCTTTATCCTAGCCAAGCGCCTCAGAAAGAACCAAACCGCCCCCAGCCCACAAACTAAACGAGAAATACAACCTATCCCCACCCAGCCCATGACCCTTAGCCTCCTCCCCGACCTCGAACAGCGCCTAACCCAAGCCGCAGAATTCCAGAAACTCTCCATTATTGAATACACCCTACGGCTATTCGATCGCTACCTCCCACCCAAAAGCCCAAAAACCGAACTCCTCGCCCTCCTTCAATCCTGGATCGATGAAGACGACGAAGGCGAACAACAAGAAACCGGCACAGAACTGATCCAATCCCTAGACAAACACCGCCTATCCAGCCGCCCCCTCTTCCCCCCAGACCTCAAAGAAATCTCCTGGTGAGTGTTGTGATTGCGACTACCAATGTGAGCCATCTCTCTCGGTTCATGCCTGCTGCCTTATGGCAAGAAATCAGCTAAAGTACGGGTCCACCAAGCCCTCACCGATCCACAAATGTTGAGGGTGGACTTTGGCTAACCCTTTTGTTTGAGTGCTGCTTGATGTGGGAAAATGCTCATTGAAGCTTTGGAAGCCGTGGTTGCGAAGAAGGTGAGTGTGGCGATCGCTCACTCTTCCAGTTTTTCCAGCAGCTTGTTCGGCCTGGCAACTTTAAGATTTTCATAGAGGTCAGGATGCTTGAGAAGCATGTAGTGTTCATACTCAAACCAATGTCTTTCCCCCTTCTCTTCGTTGCATGCTCGACAAATGACCCATAGATTTGAAAAGGCGAGAGAAAGCCATGGGTACTGGGAGCGTGGTAACTTATGATCAATAGTTCGATAGTGATCGGGAGGCCCGAATTTCTGCTCACATACCGGACAATGATAGTCCGAATGTTCCTCTACCCATGCCTGACTCTCCAGCGTACTACCGCACTCACCATCGCCGTTGTTGTATCTCCAGTAATCATATTCCCTATAGTTTTCAAAATCTTCAGGCGTCAGCTTATGGTATTGTTTCTTGCCAATTTTGTTGGCAAGCTTGAACAGTTCATCTAGGCTAAGTTCTTGCCACAGTTGATCTTCTTTCTGCATGGGGATAAATATTTAAATTAATGACAGGGCACATTCAGAATTGAACTCAGCGTCTTGAGCGACTCTTTCTAAAGTCAATTACTTCTATTTCTGTATCGGGAAACTGCTGGTCAACGATATCCGACATTTCGACCGAAACTGCGGCCATCTCTTTCCTAAAATCGGCTCTTTCTTCAGAGCTTTGATACTTGTTTCCGATTCGATCTGCCTCTAAAAATAGTGATTCAAGACTGGGAAGTTGCTCATTTAACTGCTCTTCAATTAATTCGATTTTCTCGTAAATCTTAATGACATTTTCCCATCCAACATTGCGACATCCCTCTTGTTTGAGTTGCTGTTGATGCTTTTGAGGAAGTGAACCTCGACTCCTTGTGTTGTGACTTTGAAGCTCTCGGTAAGTCATCCCTTGAAAAGTTTGGGCTGTTCTTTTCTTCACTTTCATTTTTTGCTGTTTTTCTATGGGTCTAGCTATCTTTTTGATGTATAAATGTGGTTCGGACTTCTAGTCCGAAATGAACGAGATGCCCATCTCACAAATCAACTAGGGTCTCTACGGCATGGTCTTGGTTACTCTTGGCTTACTCTTGAGTCCAACGAAAGATTCTCGCTGCTGCCTTGCGAAGTTCGCTGTCTTCGTATTTCATTAATTGTTTTAGATCTAGTGCGAGTCTCAGCTTGAGTTTGTCAACGAGGTTTTTGAGTGCCTTATTGTCTTTCTGAAGTTCAGCATTAGCCTCACTCAGGTTCTGATTGCTTGATTCTAAGGTTTGCAGCGTTCCAATGAGCTGTTGGTTTCTCGTTTCGAGGGCTTGAAGCCTAGCTTGGAGCTCTCGCGGCTCTTTATCTAAGCCGTCTTGAATCGACTGCTGTAAAGCTTGGTTCTCTGCCTGAATTTTTGCCAGTTTTTTCTCGGCTTGGCTACGCTGGGTGCCGTATCGGCTGTTGTTTCTGCCGAGTTCTCTGTTTTTGCTAGAGAAAGAGGCGACGAGGCTCAGAACGCTAGGTTCATTCTGGAGAATCAATAAAAGATTCGCACATTCTTCTTGGGAAAGAGCTGCCGTGATATTTTTGTTGATGCCATATTCCTCGCTTAGCTTGTCTTGAAGCCGTTTTTTAGTGCCCATGGGTAGATGCTCGGTTCGATAAAGATAAAAAAATCAGACGCATATTGGGAAACTTGTCATCGATTGGTGAGATAGCCTTTCGTCCTGGCCAAGGCTTCCAGAGGAGCGAGAGTCTGAGTATATCGCAAGACTCATAGCCTAAAGATGCTTGAAATGCTTATTGGGAAAAGGCTGCAGGCTTTTTGATTCGTTTGTTAATGATGTAACATACCGCATCCCTACATGGCTCTCTTTTATACTGTCACTTGTTGATGATCATTACAAACTCTGTGGAGTCGCATCCGTAAATATCAACAAGATATTTTATTTTGACCGCAGAAACCCTCAAACCAGCAGCTTTAATGCTCATCCCCATCCCCTCTCCTGGCTCAAAGAACACGTTCAACAAGACGACGATTGGCAGGTGCGCAGTGCGGCGGGGGAGACGATCGTCGAACGCTGGAAGGACGACTCCGATGTCATTAAGTTGCTCTTGCAAGTCAGCAGGCAAGATCCTTTTGAACGGGAGAATCATTGGCAAGACAACCCCCGCCAAATTGCCCTTAAAGCCCTGCTCCGCCAAGCCCTCACCGATCCAGGAGTTATTGAGCTGGTGCGCGATCGATCTGGGTAGGGCTCTAAAGGTAAGGATGGCTGAAACTCTTTACCAGCATCAATTTCACCAATTTATTACCCTGTGGAAGACGGTAAGTATCTGCCGATGAGATGGCCCAGAGTACCTATTATTTCGTGAATATCCTGGCTTTGTAGCTGTAAAACCGTGAGAAAATCCAGGATACTTCAGGTCTATACAGTTTACTCTAAGCGCTGAAAGCTCTGCGTGAAAGGGGTTGTGGCTATCCTTACCTAAATAGGACTACCGTGTTTGATAATGGCTTGATTATCTAGGCACGGCCCTAGACCTCAGATCCCGGCATGATAGTCCTGAATCGCCCGCACCTCCAAGGGCTGCTGCTGAGTCGCCCGAATCGCAGCCGCTGCCGCTCTTGCGCCAGCAACTGTTGTGATTGTGGGAATCTTGTAAGACAGCGCCGTACGCCGGATCGTGCGATCGTCCTCCTGGGCAACCTCCCCAATCGGGGTGTTGATGATCAACTGAATTTCCCCATTCTTAATCGCATCCAGAATATGGGGGCGACCCTCATGAACTTTGAGAATGCGATCGACCTTGAGTCCATTTTCCGCCAGGGTGTTGCGCGTGCCCTGGGTCGCAATGGCCGTGAAACCCAGATCTAAAAGCTCCTGTACCACGGGGATAATGGCAGGCTTATCGCGATCGTTCATCGAAATAAACACCGTCCCGCCCTCGGGCAAGGCCTGGGACGCCGCGAGCTCTGCCTTGGCAAAGGCGCGGCCAAAGTCTCGGTCGATGCCCATGACTTCTCCGGTGGACCGCATTTCCGGTCCTAAGATGGTATCCGTGCCGGGAAAGCGATCGAAGGGCAACACTGCCTCTTTCACCGACATATAGGACGGAATAATTTCGGTGGTGAAATTTAGCTCCGCCAGGGTCTTGCCCGACATCACCCGCGAGGCCAATTTCGCTAGGGGCGCGCCGATCGCCTTTGAGACAAAGGGCACCGTTCGTGAGGCCCGAGGGTTGGCTTCGATGATGAAAACTTCATCCCCCTGGGTAGCGAACTGAATATTCATCAGCCCGATGACCTTGAGCGCCTTGGCCAATTTCACCGTCCATTCCCGAATCGTCGCCAGCGCCGGTTCCGAGAGGGAGACCGTGGGAATCGAACAGGCGGAGTCGCCGGAGTGGATCCCCGCTTGCTCGATATGTTCCATGATGCCGCCGATGACGACATTGCCTTGGTGGTCGGCGATCGCATCCACATCCACTTCCGTGGCATTTTCCAGGAACTTGTCAATCAAAATCGGGTGATCCGGCTCCACCTGAACCGCCTTTTGCATATAGCGTTCCAGGTCTGTGTCGGAGTAGACAATCTCCATAGCCCGACCGCCGAGGACATAACTGGGCCGCACGACGACGGGGTAGCTGATCCGTTGGGCGACGCGCAGGGCTTCGTTGTAGCTGCGGGCGAGGCCGTTGGGGGGCTGTTTAATCTCTAGCTCCCGCAGAATTTTCTCAAACCGCTCCCGGTCCTCGGCGGTGTCGATGGAATCCGGCGAAGTGCCCCAAATTTGCGTTTGGATTGGAGACGAATCGTCAGCGGCAACTCGGTTGAGATAGTCCTGCAAGGGCACCGCCAATTTCAACGGGGTCTGGCCGCCAAACTGGATGATCACCCCCTTGGGATTTTCCGCCTCCAAAATATTGAGCACATCTTCCTTGGTGAGGGGTTCGAAGTAGAGGCGATCGCTAGTATCATAATCAGTCGAAACCGTCTCCGGATTAGAATTGACCATGATCGTCTCAAAGCCATCCGCCCGCAGCGCAAACGAGGCGTGACAACAGCAATAGTCAAACTCAATGCCCTGGCCAATGCGATTGGGTCCCCCACCCAAAATCATCACCTTGGGTCGCTCGGATGCCAGGACTTCGGATTCTGGGGCTTGGCGCTCGATGGTATAGTCGTTGGCGCTGTTTTGGGTGTCAATCACCTCGGAAGCGGTTTCGTAGGTGGAATAGTAGTAGGGGGTGAAGGCTTCAAACTCAGCAGCGCAGGTGTCCACGGTTTTGTACGTCGGGATGATGCCGAGGGCTTGGCGGTGGCTGCGGACTTCGTCCTCGCTGGTTTTGGTGGCGAAGGCAATTTGGCGATCGCTAAACCCCCGCTGCTTAATCGCCTGGAGCGTATCGGTATCCAGATCCGCCAGTTTCGATCGCTTGAGAAATTTCTCCACTTCGATCAGCTCCTGGAATTTATCGAGGAACCAGGGGTCGATCGCCGTCAGTTCAAAGATCTCTTCGTTGCTCATCCCCATCAGCATGGCGTGGCGGATGGTAAAGATGCGATCGGGATTAGGCGTACGGAGCTGGGGCAGAATTTTGTTGAGGCTGGGGAGGGTTTCGGGGCGATCGCAACCCCAACCCGCCCGACCGGTTTCCAAGGAACGCAGAGCCTTCTGGAACGACTCCAAAAACGTCCGCCCAATGGCCATGGCTTCCCCGACGGATTTCATCTGGGTCGTCAGCACGGGTGGGGTCCCAGCAAATTTCTCAAAGGCAAACCGAGGAATTTTTGTTACCACATAGTCGATGGTCGGCTCGAACGAAGCCGGGGTCTTACGGGTAATGTCGTTGGAAATTTCATTGAGCGAATAGCCCACCGCCAGCTTGGCCGCGATCTTAGCAATGGGGAACCCCGTCGCCTTCGAGGCCAGCGCCGAACTCCGCGACACCCGAGGGTTCATTTCAATGACAATGACATCGCCATCGACCGGATTGACCGCAAACTGAATATTGGAACCCCCAGTTTCCACACCAATCTCGCGAATAATCTTGATCGACGCATCTCGCAGCCGCTGATATTCCTTATCCGTCAAGGTTTGAGCCGGGGCCACCGTAATCGAATCCCCCGTATGGATCCCCATGGGATCTAAATTCTCAATGGAGCAGATAATCACGACGTTATCCGCCAGGTCGCGCATCACCTCTAGCTCATATTCTTTCCAGCCTAGGAGCGACTGCTCGACCAAAATCTGGCTGACGGGACTAGCATCGAGACCCGATTGGGTAATGGCCTCAAATTCCTCTTGGTTATAGGCAATGCCCCCCCCGGTGCCCCCCATCGTAAAGGCCGGACGGATAATCAGCGGGTAGCTACCGATCTGAACCGCCAATTCACGGGCTTCGTCCATGGTTTCGGCGATCCCCGAGGGACAGACCGCGACGCCGATGCGGGCCATGGCTTCCTTAAAGAGCAGGCGATCTTCAGCCATTTCGATCGCCGGTAGCTTCGCCCCAATCAGCTCTACACCATATTTGTCCAGGGTGCCATTTTTCGACAGCGACACCGCCATATTCAGCGCGGTCTGTCCCCCCATCGTCGGCAAAAGGGCATCAGGGCGCTCTTTTTCAATAATTTTGGCCACCATCTCTGGGGTCAGGGGCTCAATGTAGGTGCGGTCTGCCATCTCCGGGTCCGTCATAATCGTCGCCGGATTGGAGTTTACGAGAATCACCTCAAAGCCCTCTTCACGTAGCGCTTTGCAGGCTTGGGTTCCTGAGTAGTCAAACTCACAGGCCTGACCAATCACAATGGGACCGGAGCCCAGGAGCATGATTTTTTTCAGGTCGTTGCGGCGAGGCATAGGTAAGGAAAAGGAAGACGCTAGCAGATCCAGACTATTCTACGGTCTTGGGGGAATGGGATTTGGCTCATTCGATGCCTTATCAAGGGTTATTGAAAATTTGCAGGATAGGTTTAAGGTTTGACAAAATGGTTGTGGCGTTTTTTTACGTTTCCCATCCCTCTATTACAAATCGTCGTAAAACAGAAAGGGTTTCTTGGCTTGACCCGAGCCTCAGAGAGGAAGCATGAAGCGACAGCCTTTGCAATAGGCTGTTACAATTTGGCTATTACTGGAATAACTCCAACCACTATTCACATCGAGGACAGCGTCGATCTATGGCAGCCTTTGCAAACACCGCAAGGTCGGAAATGAGTGAGCTCCAGCGACTGAAAAGTTTGCTGCCGCCTGAGCTTCAGAGTTGGGTGTTTGTGGAAGCGGCAACGGCTGTCGATCCACCGCTGATTGCCTGTGAGGAAATTGGCAAGGATGAGGTGGAAATCCAGATAGATTTAATTCGCTGGGAGCAATTTGCCCTCGACCAGCGTAATTTGCTTTTTTGGCATGAGGTCGCGCGCGTTCAGAATGACACCATTCCCCGCGATGGTTGGGAAATGGCAGCCTTGGCGATCGGCCTGGGGGGCGCGGTGGGTGAGCTCTGGGTCCAAGACGGTTTGCTGTTGCTCTTAGCCCTGGGGCTTTCGGGATTTGCGGGGTACCGGCTCTATGCGCGCAATAATGGCGAAAAGCGCTTGCAGGAGGCGATCGAGGCGGATGAGCGGGCGATCGCCCTCGCCACCCGTTTTGGCTATTCTCTCCCCAATGCCTACCGCAGCTTGGGCAGTGCCCTCAAGGCGGTGATTGAACAAACTCCCAAAAAGAAAAAGCGCAGTTTCTACGATTCCCGGCTTCAGGCCCTGCGGCGCAGCGCTGCCAAGGCCAAGGCCAAGGCCAAAGCTACCCAAGATGACCCCCTGGGCGTGCCTCGCTCTGAAAACGTCTACGGCTAGATGGCTAGATTGTCTTCTCCCCGATAAACGGTTTGCGTTTTCCAATCCTCTGGCCAGAGAAAGGCCGGAGGTTTTTTATGGCCTGCGTCTGTCCCGTCGTGATCGCTAAAATCCAGAGCTTTCAGGAAAAATTCCTAAATGGATTCTCCTAAGTTCTTGGTAAAAAATGCTTCGTAAAAAAATACTTTGCAAAAAGCTTGAAATCCTGTGGATGTAACGGAGCAATAAAATTTTTCAAATCTGAACTGCAAAACTTGCTATCTCTATGAAAAATAGGTAATTTTTTATACTATAAAGGAATGTTTTGTTGCCGTTTTAAGCCATCGGCTCTGTCACGGAAGAGTTCGTTGAGTGGTTGCAGGCTGAGGGGAAAATTCCAAGGCTTTTGGCGGAGTGATTGATGGTGTTTAAGTCGCGTCTTTGTTGTTCCCTAAGATTTGATAAAGCTTCTTTGAGTCACTCCATCCCCAGGAACTTTCAAGAACCGTTAAGCAACAGGAAGAAGCGGGAAACATAATCCTAGCGCCCCAATGATTTTCAGCAGATTATTTGTCGTTTTCTATCCGACAAATCTATTCACCATCGGTTATAGGCTCTTGAGTCATTAGTATCGATGAATGGATTGTTTCTCAGCTTGAGGATAATCTCATATCAATCATCAGGGTGTGTCTCCTTAAACCTGCTATGTAGTGTCGACGATTCAATGCAATGGGTGAAGTGAGTCGTCAGCGTTCGGACAGTCTCTCTGGTAACCGGCATGTTTGCCATTGGTGGTACAGTCAACGACTTAACGTTCCAGAATGCGAATTCTTATCTATTCCTACAACTATCATCCAGAGCCCATTGGGATTGCGCCCCTCATGACCGAGCTGGCGGAAGGATTGGTCAAACGGGGTCATGAAGTTCGGGTGGTGACCGGCATGCCCAACTATCCAGAACGTCAAATTCACCCGGATTACCGTAAAAAGCTCTATGTCACTGAAGAACGACAGGGTGTCACGATTCAACGCAGCTACATGTGGGTTCGCCCCAATCCAGGCTTGATCGATCGCATCCTGCTGGATGGCAGTTTTGTGGTCACCAGCTTTTTCCAAGCCTTACGGGGATGGCGGCCAGATTTGGTTATGCTGACTGCGCCTCCGCTGCCGGTTTCGGTGCCTGCTTCGATGCTGGGATTACTGTATTCTTGCCCGGTCGTCTTGAATCTCCAAGATATTCTTCCTGATGCGGCGATTCATCTGGGCATCCTCAAAAATCCGGCCATGATCCGCGTTTTTGAATCCCTAGAACGGTTTGCTTATCGCAGCTCTACGGCTATTAGCGTGATTACCGATAAGTTTACGGATAACCTTCAGACTAAAGGTGTGAATCCCAAGAAGATTCACTGCATTCCGAACTGGGTTGATGTTTCTTTTATTCGGCCCCTGCCGAAACAACCCAATGCCTTTCGGACGGCCCAAGGGTTAGAAGATAAATTTGTGGTGCTTTATTCGGGCAATATTGCCCATAGCCAAGGCATTGAAACGGTCTTGCGAGCTGCGGCCCAGTTGATCCATGTGCCGGAACTCGTCTTTGTGATTGTGGGTGAAGCCAACGCTGTAGAGCGGCTCCAGCAATGGTGTATTGACCAGGAGATTTCGCTCGACAATATTCGGCTGCTGGAGCTTCAACCGCGCAAGGATTTGCCGACCATGTTGGCTGCCGCCGATGTGGGGTTGATTGTGCAAAAACGCAATGTTGTGGCTTTCAATATGCCGTCCAAAACTCAAGTCTTGATGGCAAGCGGTCGTCCGATTGTGGCTTCGGTTCCTGGCGATGGGCCTGCTGCGGAGGCGGTGCGGGATTCCCAGGCGGGGTTAGTTGTGAGTCCGGAAACGCCTGAAGAGTTGGCCCAGGCGGTTCTCAGTCTCTATGAACAGCCGGAGAAAGCCGCGCAAATGGGCCAAAATGGTCGTCAGTATGCCCTGGACCATTACAGTTTTGAGGCCTCGCTCAATCGCTATGAAGACTTGTTTGAGGCGGTTATTGCTCCGGCAGAGTCAACGGCTTCGTCAGAGTCAACGGTTTCTCCCAGTCCTCGTCGAGCGGTACCGGGTATGTCTGGGACTCGCTAAGGACTCAGGCCAGGGTCAGGGGGCCATCGGGGCAGTTAGGGGATAATTTAGGATTGCGAAAAGATTGCGAAATTTGGAGAAACATGTAGAGAGTTGTGCAAGGACCCTGGGGAGCCCCTATCGCCTTGGGATGGGTGGGCTAAAATGAAAGTCAGCTGCGTGATTCGATCGCGTTGCTACATTTCATCAATGCGTTTTAAATGCATTTCATCAAAGGGAGTCTCCGTTTGCCCATGAGTAAATCCTTGCCCGTCAATGCGAATGCCTTCTCCACGGCTCGTCCTATTTCTCAGGTTTCTCTGGTGGATCCCCATGACCCTAGTTTGGCACTGGCATTAGCTGCGGTCACTGCCGCCGACGATCGCAAGGGTGTTGATTTAATTTTGCTGAAGGTCTCAGAGATTGCCTATCTTGCGGACTATTTTGTAATTGTGTCGGGCTATTCGCCAGTTCAGGTGAAGGCGATCGCCCGTTCCATTGAGGAAGAATTGGCTGACCAGTTTCAGCGTCGTCCGCTGCGACGGGAAGGCATGGGCGATGCCCGCTGGGTGTTGCAGGATTATGGCGAATTGGTGATCCATATCTTTTTGCCCGATGAGCGAGAGTTTTACAACCTTGAAGCCTTTTGGAGTCATGGCGAAGTGGTCGATTGGCAAGCGCTCTTACCCGAATCGGTTCAGTCCCACGCCTAGTCTCTAAAACTCCGCTAAAGTGAAGCTATCGACTACGTTGGCTGCGGATGAGTTCGGATGAATATGGAGCCTCCTGCCCTACCTTGTCCTGTTCCGGAGGAGCAGCAACCGCTGAACGAGTATCGCGAACTCCAGGAATCCTGGTTTTTTAGCTGGGCAATGTTGCCCCGAATGCCTTTTCTTCAGAGGCTAGGGGCGATCGCGTTGTTGAACTGGGGTTTGGCAGCCCCCGTCAGTGCGGCAAGCTTTGCACCGCAGCGCTGGCTTGGGCAGTTTATTTTGGCGAGCACCGCCGGATCGCTGCTCTTGCCGACGTTTGTTCTGATTCAGCTTTATTTGGGCTGGACTTATGTGCGCGATCGCCTTAAAAATCCCAAGGTTTTTTACGAGGAATCGGGCTGGTACGACGGTCAATATTGGACAAAGCCCTCCGAGGTGCTGGTGCAGGATCGATTGGTTGTGACCTATCAAATTCAGCCCCTGTTGCGCCGAATAGAAAAGGCCCTAGGGCTGATTGCCCTACTGTTGCTCGGTGCCTTAGCGGGTTGGCAGTTGTTGTAAACCACATGGATGTAGTAAGGATTTATGAGCAGGCGATCGCCCACGACCACCCATCCCTTGGAGGTAAAGCTTCTTCGAGAGGGGATTGTTGAATCCACCCATCGCGTCCATGCGGCGGTTTGCGATTCCCGAGGACGGTTGTTGATGGCTGCTGGAGATCCAGAAGCGGGCTATTTTATTCGCTCAGCCCTTAAGCCCTTTCAAGCTTTAGCCGCCGTGGTGACGGGAACGTTGGCCCATTATGAACTGGGCGATGCGGATCTCGCGATTATGTGTGCTTCCCATCAGGGCGATGTGGCCCAGGCGAGGCAGGCTTTTAATGTCCTGTGGAAATGCGATCTAGAGCCCTCGGTACTGCAATGTCCGACGCCGGAACATCGCCGCAGTCCCCTGGAGCACAATTGTTCGGGTAAACATGCAGGCATGCTGGCGGTTTGTCACCATTGCGGTTGGACTACCCATGACTATATGAACCGTCGCCACCCGGTTCAGCAGTTAATCGGCAATCAGGTGGCGGAACTGCTGGGGATGCCTGCGGCGGAGCTGATTACGGCAAGGGATGATTGTGGGGTGCCAACCTATCTGATGCCGCTCCACCAGATGGCCGTGCTCTATGCCCATTTAGCCTCTAGCAATTCGCTGGAGCTAGAGCGGATTTCCCGTGCGATGCTCCACCATCCTGAATTAATTGCGGGCGAAGGACAGTTTGATACGGAGCTCATGAAGTTGACCTATGCCGTTGCTTCTCAGGATCGTTCTGCCCCAGCAGCTTCGGTACAGGGCGCGCTAGTGAGTAAGGCGGGTGCGGAAGGCATTCAATGTATTGGTCGTTTGGGAGAAGGTCTGGGGTTGGCAATTAAGGTCCAAGATGGGGCAAAGCGAGCCAAGTATGCGGTGGCGATTCACTTGCTACGGCAGTTGGGGTGGATTAGCCCGATGTTGGCTGAGCAGCTTGCCGATGGTTTTCTGAGCCTGAGCGCGACTAAGCGCCTAGAGGTCACAGGGGAACTGACGCTGGTTTGAGGTGAAAAGGGCGATCGCCCCAAACCAATCGCTCCAAACCAGTTGCCCCAGGGATGAATCAGGATATTTCAAACGATTTGTGCAGAACCATCGATTGTGGGTTATAGTAAGGAAACCGGCGACGCGGGGTAGAGCAGTCTGGTAGCTCGTCGGGCTCAATAGCAACTGTAGTGAAACGCTTAGAAGCTACTTTTGTTGGGCGGCATAAAGAGAGATCTTTATGTGTTTACCTGTCAAATTCGGGGAAGTCGGTAGCGCGATAATCCCGAGCCAAGCCTGACTCGTCAGGAAGGTGTAGAGACTGGTTGGCAGGTACCCTACAGGTCAAGCTGAGGGTAAAGGGACAGTCCAGACCACAAACTGGTTTCAGGCAGCGAAAGCTGTAGTGGTACGCATAACCCGAAGGTCCATGGTTCAAATCCATGCCCCGCCACTTTATAAAAAGGCATCTAGTTCAACTAGGTGTCTTTTTTATTTAGTTTGTTTTGTCCCAATTTTTAGTTGTTATCGAATTTTGGCTTTCACCAACTTGGATGATGTCCTCTCAAATTTTGGCCAGTACGAAACTTAAAGGTGATATTGCAGAGCAAGCCGTAATTCTTCAGGCGCTCAAGCGAGGATGGGGCGTTCTCCAGCCTGTTGGCGATCGCCTTCCCTATGATTTAGTGTTCGACGTTCATGGAAACTTGGTTAAAATCCAAGTCAAATCAGCTTGGTTTCACGAATCTTCTCGCAACTATGTAGTCGATAATCGCAGAACGCAGACCAATCGTCGAACAATGAAACGAGAACCCTATGGAGCTTCAGACTTTCATTTTGCCATTGTGTATCTTGAGCCCTTAGAAGTTTTTTATATTTTTCCAGTGCAGGTTTTTATCGACTATGGTAGTGAAATTCATTTTGTTGAGGAAGAAAAGCGGCAGAGAAAGCCGCGTTCAGCTCAGTACCGAGAGGCTTGGTCCCTGATTGACGCGGCTTGCAAGCTAGAGCCCCTGAGCCTAGATCCTTCGATCCGAGATCAGTCTACTGAAGATAACGTAGGATCCCACGGGCGATCGCCCGAGCCATCCGCGTGCGGAACTCAGGACTCGCCAACTTACGAGAATCTTCCGCACCGGTGATAAAGCCTGTCTCGATTAATACCGCAGGCATCGACGTGCGGCGCAGCACATAAAACCGAGCCTGACGAACCCCGCGATCGCCCATATTAATACTTTCCAAAATGCTGCGATGAATCGTCTGCGCCAGCGATTGGCCCGAAGAATAGTAATAACTCTCCACCCCATTCACTTCCGGTCGCGACAAACTAATCGCATTGGCATGGATGCTGACAAACAGCGTAGCATTGGCATTTTCCGCAATATCTACGCGGGGCTGAAGATCCAAATCAAACTCCGCATTCCGCGTCATGATCACCTGGACCCCCTGCTGCTGCAAGAGCGCCGTGATTTGCCGGCTGATATCTAGCACAATATCCGTTTCCCGTAGGCCATTCCCTACAGCCCCTGGGTCCGGTCCGCCATGGCCCGGATCAATCACCACCACCGCCCGGCGATTAACTCTGGGTAAATCAATATCTACGGATCCCGTCGGGGGCGTTAACGTTGGCCCTGTGGGGGGAAAGGGGTTAGAAGGCGTCGTGGGTAACGGTGTGGGAGGTGTGACAGAAATCGTGTTTTGACGCTGCAACGGCAATGCCAGCAGATTCCGCGTCGGCACCTGCAACGTCCCTAAATTGACGCCCTTATCCGGCGTGACGCGAATTTCGACATTTTGGGCGCTTTGCTGCTGGATTTTGATTTGACGGAGGCGATCGCCCACATACAATCGAGGCTCTTGAACAGTATCGGCCAGTTGTGCCGGTGACAAACTCAGCACATACTCTGACCCCTCCCAACGAGTAACATATTTGACCGGCTGATCCACCTGCACCAAAAGCTGGTTATTGCCTCGGTCGAGGGATACCGATTGCAGCGTTGCTACCCGGTTCGATGGGGGCACATTGGGAGAAGGCGGTGTTGTTGCGGCTGAACCCGAAGGACTGCCGGTTGCCTCGGTGGGCTGAGGCCGCTCCTTGGGCAAAAACACAATGCCGTTAAAGTTGCTTACTGTTGCTTGCCAGTCTGGAGCATCCTGGGTGACCTTGAGGCTGAGCTGAGCCACGGGAGGCGTCGTACTTTTTTGGGACAGCGTCATTTGCTGGACACCCAGTTGAGGAGCTGCCGTGGGAACGGCGATCGCCCCTGCGGCCAGAGCCGTCTCTCGAATTTCTAGATCAATCGTGCGGCGATCGCGACTACGGCGAACCTTCACCTTCGGATTTTTGCCACTGGTGCGCAGAAACAAACCATCAGCGGTCGTGCGCACTTCTTCGATTTGGGTTGGAGCAGTAACCGCTGGATTCCCCGATACCGTCGTTCCTGGCTGCGTTCCTAGCTGCGTTCCTGGCTTAAGCGCTGTGGGCTGTGTGCCCACCGAACCGGTTACCCCGGAGGAAATACCGCTTCCACCACTCGCCGCCGCCGTTTCTAGCTGTGCTTCAGGGAGCTCGATCGCCCAGGTTGTGGCGCTAATGCCTCGCACCATCACCTTGGTCGGATCCAAGGTATAGCCCCGCTCTAGTTCAATCACAATTCTGGTCGTTTGGGCATCAAACTGGCCAATTCGGTAGGACTGGATTCCGCGTCCTACGGGCTCTCGAACCTGGGAGCGACCGAGTTTGGTACCTGGCAGATCGACGACCACCCGAGTTGGGTTAAAAATTAGTTGTGCCCGAGGCTGAATTTGGCTATCCGTCGAAAATTCAAGACGATTCTGCCCCTGGTCAAAACGCCAGCGCAGGAGATTAGCCGCTTCAGCTGGCCAAGAGAACACCAGCACGCCCAGCAGACTCAGCAAGAGCCAGCGGATTTTGAACACCATCGTTTACCGTTCCTCTGTGTGCAGAGTAAAAGCCCAGTCCTGTCGGGCTGGGAGCCTTTTCAGGCAAGCGATCTAGCCGATTTTCCGACCCATTGGAGAGTCGGGTTCGTTTAGCGCTTACATAGGATAGCAGTAGATTTAACCTACGGTGCCATGGGGGTGGGAACCCATAGAGTTGTTATTCTTTCACCCTCTTCCGCTAATTCGCGTAGAGAGATATCTAATAACCAAGACGTGACCAAGACGTGGCCAAGATGTGATTGGGGGGTGGAACTAGCGCTAAGGCTTGGGGCTAGCGCTGTTCTCAATCTGGCGCAGCTCAGACTCCGTTCGTTGATTGGGATTGAGCTTGGGGTCCCAACTGGGAAATAGGCTAATCACAAATTGATTGAGGCTCTGCCGGGTCTGCAAACTCCATTCTCCAACGGGAGAGGGTAGGCGATCGCCTAGCGCCAAGAACAACAAAACAACTAACACCAAAATGGGAAATGTGGAGCGACGAGGCATAGCGAGCTCCTCCTCTAACGACGAGGATGTTGCATAGGTTGTGTTGTGTCAATTCTAACGACGGCCCTAGGAAACCATCATCTGCCATCGCGCCCGAACGGCATTTTATGGTAGGGAAACTTGAGCTGATGTTCTAGATAAGCGGCGATCGCAATCAAGCGCGATTCTTCCCCCAACCGTCCAATTAGCTGAATGCCAACGGGTAAGCCTGTGGGTGTAAAGCCTGTGGGGAGGGCGATCGCCGGCTGTCCGGTGACATTCACCCAAGGACAGGGCGCAATCCATTGGGCAATCCGCTCCATCACCCCCTCCGGCAACAAATCTTGCCAAGCCCCGACCGGAATCGGTGGAGAGAGATAGGTCGGTAAGACAATCGCGTCGTAGGTCTGGAGTTGCTCAACCCACTGGCGAGCCAGCACCTGCAACTGTTGTCGGGCTCGAATGTAGTCCCCCGCAGAACTGGCTTGGCTGAGGAGCCACTGGTTCATGGGCTCCAGCAGCTCGGTCGGCAGTCCCGCTGCCGCCACTTCTGAGCGCCACACCAGCTTAAAAGGCTCGATTAAGGCTGTGCAGTCTAGGTCCACGGCTTCAATGATCGCCCCCGTTGCTTCCAGGAGGTGCGCAACCTCAACCACCGCCGCTTTGCAGATGGGGTCTGCCGCTTCAAAAGGCTGGAGGGTCGTCGCAACGCCCACGTTGAGACCTTTGGGTAAGTCTGCTAGACGTTGAGCGGTCACTCGAAACGGTTCGGCGGGCAGCGGTAGGCTGTAGGGATCGCCGGGGAGGGAAAGGGCGATGGCATCCAACAGCGCCGCCGCATCCGCGACGGTGCGGCCTAGGGTTCCATGGGTGCCCATCCCCCCCAAAGAATCCCCCACTGGTGCACTAGAAACCCGCCCTCGTGAGGGTTTGATACCGACCACACCACAGCAAAACGCCGGTCCTCGAATGGACCCTCCCCCATCCGAGCCATGGGCCACACTGCAAAGTCCCGCCGCCACCGCTGCCGCCGCCCCACCGCTGCTACCCCCCGAGGTATAGTCCAAATTCCAGGGATTCCGGCTAGGGGGAAAACCAGGGGGTTCGCTGTAGGGCCAAGAGGCCAGTTGGGAAAGGGCCGTTTTGCCTAGAATGATTAACCCACTGCGTTTGATGAGCTGGACCACCCCATCGTCCAATTCTGCGATCTGTTCCCGTAACGCAGCCACCCCATAGGTGACGGGGAAACCCGCTAAGGCATTTAAGTCCTTAATCGTCGTCGGAATCCCCAATAAAAAGGGCAGCTCCTGGACTCGGTCCTGACGCCGAGCCACCTCAAGCTGCGCTGTTTTCTGCTGGGCATCGGCCCGAGCCACTTCACCTAAAACCGTGAAATAACTACCCAGTTGTTGGTCAAACCGATCAATACGACTCAGGTAAAGATCCACCAACTCCGTCGGTGAAAGTTCACCGGACCTCAGCCACTGGACCTGTTCAACAACGGGGGCTAGCGCCTCGATTGGCGTCTGCATGGACATTTCTCCAAGGGTCTGTCGTTCGAGACCTCACACTTCGCCTGGGAGTGCTCAATAATAGGATTGAAAACACTCGCGTTTCTGAATGGATCGTTTCTGCCAAATAACCGGGCCACTAGCAAAACGGGTTACTAGTAAAACGGGGCGTTAAATTAAGCAGAAGGAAAGGAACATTCAACGGTTACCTTGATATTACTCTCCGCTGCCCCTTTTGTGATGTAGGGGACTCCCATTTCGCCACTCATTTGGATACCAAATTCCAGTGTTACTTTATTGACATTGGCGGCATTACCAAAGGGAGCCTGCTTAAAGATATTGAGGGTTTGCTGGGTATAGCCTTTGATGGTTTGCTCGATCGCGTGGAATTGCTGCCGAGGGAAAGGATGGGGGGTCTGGCTGTGAGACGTTGAGGCGATCGCTGCCCCCGCTCCCTGAAGCACCCGAGCTGAATTGTGCCAACCCTTGCCCACACGGGCTTCTCCTTCTGAGGCGTGCATCTCTGCGACCGACTGAATCGGTACCACTTTTGGCGTACAGATTGGTGTACAAAGCTGATCGTCGGTGGCTTCTAGGTAGATAAGGGTCCCGTCGTCCAACTGTAGGGGGGTAAGCTGAGACATACTCATTAGCCCTGATGATGTTGTGTTCCTAAGGTACTCAGGGAATAATTTAAGATGGCTCAGCGGATCTCCTGATTTTATTTTGGGCCAAAATAAAATCCCCGTAGAAGCGCTCAAGACAGGCTGGGTGAGGGTCTAAGCCCGACTGGAAGAGGGTTCGTGGCCCGTGAGGGGGGACGGTATCACGCTAGAATTCTCAAGCTAACCCTAGGGGAACTGGGCAGAAAATATAGGGGGAGAGAGTCTATTTATGATAGGCTGGATCTTCCGAGTGCTAATTTTTTGCTCCTCAAATCCGCTGTTATTCGTGAGGTAAACATGGCAAAGCGCCGCAATCTCAAGAAAGAGAAAGCGCTTCGGAACGAGGCCTACGCCCGCAAGTTCCGTAAGCGTCCCCAACGTGGCCGGTTTGGCCGTCGCTTCCAAGATAATCGTTCTTCATCTGCTGAGGAAGAAGATAAGCAAGAAGAGAACACTACTGCTGCCAGTGACTAGACTGCCAGTAACTAGACTGCCAGTGATTAGACTACCAATGCTAATCGGTTGCTGCGTTAGGATAGGAGCACTGTAAATCGGTGCTGGAAAAGTGCTTGAAAAAAGTGCTGCTCGATGGTCCGTGGGGGAATGCCTGTGGATGAGCTAAGGGAAGCCCTGGTCTTGGCAAGCGATGATGAACGAGAGAGTCTCATCGAGCTGCTATTTCGTCCCCGCTTTAACCCCCTGGACTATGTTCAAACCCTCTCTCCCGAAGCGGTTCGGAATCTGCCCTATGGTGAACAATGTAGGGCGATCGAGTCGCGTCTTTATTTTTTAGCAGCGGATGGCTTGACGGTTTTGCGAGGGCAAACCCGTCGGTTGAGATATCACCATCTGCTTTTACAAGCTTGTCAGTTTCTGCGGATTTCCTGTCAACCCCACTATTCGGTTACAGAGCTAGAGGCAGAGCTGTTTTTGCATGTTTTGCAGCAGTCTTGGAAACAACTGCCCGCTGCGGAGCGATCGCTACTCGCCGAGCAAATCCACAGCTCACTGCGGCAAAATAGCCAAGGCTTCTCAGCCTCTACTCCAGGGTTGCAGCGGGATACGCTACGTCTGGCCTTGGAGGGGGGAAGTGCCCTGGCTCTGAGTGCGGTTATTCGTCCCCTGGTGCTGGAACAAATTGCGCGCCAAATTATGCTGCATACGGCGAAGCGTCAAGTGGCTCGGGAAGCGCTGAAGCAGGGCGGCAGCGCAGCGGCTCGTATGCAGGGCTACGTGGCTGCCCAGATGGCAGGACGCGGGGTAGCGGTCAACCTGGCCCGATATAGTGCGGCGCGAAGTCTGTTGGCGTTTTTGGGGCCAGCGCTGTGGGCTTGGTTTTTTGCGGATTTGGGGTGGCGGGCGATCGCCACCAACCACAGCCGTACGATTCCAGCGCTGTTTCTCCTGGCTCAAATTCGCTTAACCCGTGCCGAATATTCTGCAGAAGCATCCTGACCCGCCCCTGCGAGGAGCCTGGTTTTGTACCCAGCTTGGTGTTTTGACCTTGCCATGGATTCCGCTCCTGGGCGGGCTCTTGCTGTTGGCTAGTGCGATTCAGGTGACGATTCAGCGCCCTGGGGTGATGCTGAGGCGACCGCTAAATTGGGGCTTGGCGCTCTTGGGGGCAGGGATGGCGATCGCCAGCCTCAATGCTGTCTATCGGGGCGATGCATTCCTTGGGCTCGTGCATTTTTTACCTTACTTTTGGCTCATGGCAGCCCAGGCCGAACTCACGGGTCGTCCCCAGCAGCTACAGCAGATCGCTCGCCTAGTGGTATTGCCCGTGATCCCCATGGTGATCATTGGCCTGGGCGAACTCTGGGGGGGCTGGTCTGCGCCATCGTTGTTGTGGGGCTTGCTTCCCTGGCCGATGCAGCCCTACGGGACTCCGCCAGGGCGTATGTCGGCATTATTGGGCTATGCCACGAATTTAGCCCTGTATTTGATGCTGACCTGGAGTTTGGGGCTGGGGCTCTGGTGTATGGCCTATCAACGCTTGCGCCAATCGCCTTCCCGTTTGACCTGGGGGTGGCTAGGGGGGTGGACCCTGGTGCTGCTGCTCAACGGGGTGGGTTTGGTTTTGACCCAATCCCGCAGCGCTTGGGGGTTGGCCCTACTGTCGGCCTTTGCTGTGGCGGTTTGCTTTCGTTGGTATGCATGGGTCGGGAGCGTCCTCGGGTTTGCGGGGGCGGTTCTGGGGGCTGCCTTTAGCCCTGTGGGTCAACGCCCCCTGCGTCAGCTTATTCCTAGCTTTTTTGGGCGCGGCTCACCGATCAAAACTTTTCCGATCGCCCCCTTCCCACCCTCCGCAGCAGCCAATGGCAATTTGCTCTAGAGTTGATTCACCAACGGCCCTGGCTGGGTTGGGGATTGCGCAATTTTAGTCCGCTGTACGAGGCCAAAACCCAGGTTTGGATGGGCCATCCCCATAATCTGTTTTTGATGCTGGGGGCTGAAATCGGCGTACCTTTAACCCTCAGTCTAATGGGATTAATGGGCTGGATTTTTTTTCAGGGGACGCGTTATTGGCTTAGGGAAAACTTTTTACAGACAGAAAAATGGCGATTTCCCCTCCACCCACTGTGCTTTGGAAGCTTTTTATTAGCCTTTGCCAACGCCACTTTATTTCATACGTTTGATGTTTTAATCTTCGATTTCCGTATAAACGCGTTGGTCTGGATCATAATCTCGCAAATTCTCGGAGAGTTTTATCTTTCGACGATGGGCAATCTTAACTTAAGGCGCTCAGAGCCCTCTGAACGCGCTTAAGTGCAAAGCCCTTGCGAACGTCTCCTGTGGCGATCGCTGAAGTTCAATCCACGACCTTGCAGTTTTAGCAACTTAGTAAATTTCCATTCTTTTGGGAACTACTAAAGCAAGAACTGAATCTCAACAAAGGGATAAACCACAATTGGGAGGAACCTGTCATCACAGCCCTCTTTTTTCTCCGGTTTATTCTAGCGTTTAGGCCTTAATATGCCCCCTTCAATTAAGACCCCAAGGCAACGTCTTGAACTTTCACATCAGTGTGCAGGCTACCCCTGCGATCAGGTCAGCACTGGAACTCTTTGGCTGCAAAACTATTGCCCTGATGTAGCAAGTCCTATGAAATTTGAAGATATTTACGACTTCTTTCGCAATCCGCCACCAAACTATCTAAACAAGGAACTGGCCGTTTGCTACGTACTTTCTGTTTTGTTGCGCCACGACTCCTACGGCACTGAGCTGATTCAGCTGCTGGAAACGGAGTATCCTGCCTATCGTTTGTCCGATACGGTGCTCTACAGCGCCCTCAAATTCCTGGAATCTGAAGGCGTGATCACCGGTTACTGGAAGAAAGTGGAAGGTCGGGGCCGTCCTCGTCGGATGTACCAGATCGATGCCAAATGGCGCGAGCGTAGCGAGGAAATGGCTCAGCTGTGGCAGAGCTACATTCTCCAGCAAAGCGGTACCAGCGGTCCGATCGCCCATACTCCCTCTGCCACCAGTATGGCTGCTTCTCGCTAGGGGAATTAGGCCCGAGTGCCTAATTTAGACCCAGTTCTCTATGGGGTTGCAGTTCTGAATCTCGATAGAATAACAAAGGGCAAATTTTTAGATGCTTGGGGCTGTCCGCACCGGTGGTGGCCCTCATCTTCTTGCCCAACGAACTGCAACCTCAAGGGAAACTCTCGGGCCGCTATGGGTCATACAATGGGTCATACAACTATTACTTCGACCTTCTTGCTCACGCTATTGCTGTTAGTGGGCCTCTTTTTCTTTATTCGCGCCTCAGCCAAGGATCGAACGGAGCAGCTCCGTTTAGCTTCCGCTGAGTCCGTCGAGACCCTGCACCAACAGCTCAAGGATTATCTTGATGGTCGGGCTTATCGCGTCAAGGCTTTTGAAGGAGAAAATGGACGGGTCATTTGGGAAGGGTGGGTTCAGCCCAGTCTCGGATTGGCTTTCTTTCTTTCTTTCTTAGCGGCGGTGGGTTTGTTCTGCTTGGCGCTGGTTTTGCAACTTGCGGTTCCCCAGGGAGGATCCCTGTGGCTGGGGGTGCTGCTGCTTTGTCCCTTGGCAGGCTGGTTCTACTGGAACAAAGCGGGTCGACTGGAAGAAGTGACCTACCGAATCTTGTCGGTTCAAGGGGCCACCGATCTTCTAGACGTGACTCCTCCTGCTACGGCCCAGAGCATTTTGAAGATTGCAGCCCATCGTGATGAGCTGTTGTCATTACAGCAGGCCATCGCCCTCCAAGCCCTGGAACCAGCGAACTAAGCTGTTCTCCCAAGGATCATCTTGCCAAGGATCTGCCGAGAATCCTCCTGAGGATCTGCCTAGGGTCCGGCGAAAATTGCATCTTCCAAGTCCCGACGGCTTAGGGAGTAGGGAAAGGACCGCTGAATATGGGGGCGATCGCCCGACTGGTGTTGATAGGCTACGACAATTTGCTCCACATCCAGCTCTAGATCCGCAGACCAGGTCTCACGGGTCACACGCCAACAATTGCGGTTCTCTTCATCTTGATGGCAGCCTTGTTGTGCGAGCCAAACTTCGATCGCTAAGAGGGAATGGTTGTAGAGAGGGGTCTCGGCGGCAGGCAAACTGGTGGAGGATAGGCTCATCGGTCTTGGGGACAGTTAGGGACAGGCGCAGAGTCTTAAAGGCTGTCTCCATGCTACCGCTTTGCCGCTAAGGTAACGATTGAGTCTGGCTGGCTGGCTGAAGGAAGTCGGAGGGCTGCTGCCAACTGGGGATGGGCATGAGGGCTTCTCCATGGGCTAATCCAAGGGCGATCGCCAGCACCAAACACCCCACGAGCGTCAGCCCCAACAGTAAGAGCGCAAAAAGTTCACCAGAGGAGAGGGGACGCTCGCCAGGTTCTAAATAGGCCGATGAGCCCGTCTGGATCGGTCTGGGGGTGGGGCTTGGGGTTGGCGGTTGAGGCGGGAAGGGAGAAGCTGCTCGCGATTGTAGGCGAGTCTGGCCTTGTAGCTGGTCATAGCGAAGCCGCTGGGCGGGGTCGCTGAGAATGCGATAGGCCTCTTGCAATTGTTCAAATTTGAGCCGGGCCTGGTCGAGGGGGAGTTGAGTGGTATCGGGATGGAAATGTTTGCTGCGATCGCGATGGGCTCGGCGGATTTGTTCGAGCGAGGCCTGGGTACTCACACCGAGTAATTGGTAGTAATCCGGCAGTTTGTCCATCGTCTGGATAAATCCTTGCTCAACGCTCAGCCTGTCAAATTTACGAAATCCACTCAATCCAGAATAAATCCACCATGAAAGGGTTTTCTAGGGTTGTCAAGTTGAGGCTGTCAAGTTGAGGCTGTCAAGTTGAGGCTACGGCCTCTAGTCAGAATTCTCAGGCGTGAGGGCAGACTGGGCCTGAAGCTTGCGGAAAAGTTTGTACATTTCCGGTAAGCGCTCATACAAGATCGCAGCCCGCAGCCAAATCTTGTGGGGGATGGCCGGATATCCCGAGACGACGACACCCGGCTCTACATTGGAGTGGACCCCGGCCTTAGAGGAAATCGTCACACCATTGCCGACGGTGGCGCGGTTGCTGATGCCCACTTGGCCTGCAATGATGACGCGATCGCCCACGGTCACCCCACCGGCCAAGCCGGTTTGAGCGGCGATCGCCCCATTTTTGCCCACCTGACAACCATGGCCAATGTGCACCATGTTATCCAGTTTGGTGTTCGCTCCGATCCGGGTTTCGCCTACCGCCGGACGATCGACTGCGCTATTGGAGCCAATTTCGACACCGTCTTCAAGCACAACCTGACCAGATTGCTCCATCTTGAACCAGCCCTCGGGCAAGGGCACAAAGCCAAAGCCCTCCGCGCCGATCACGGCTCCGCTGTGGATGACGCAGTCTGCGCCGATTTGGGTACGTTCGTGGATGGTGCAGTTGCTGTGGAGGTGGGTGCGATCGCCCAGGGTAACGCCGGGATAGAGCACTACGTTGGCTTGGACACAGACGCGATCGCCAATCGTACAACCGGGATAGATCACCACATGGGGGCCAATGCTGACGTCTTGCCCCAGTTTGACTGTGGGGTCGATGATAGCGCTGGGATGGATTTGGGGCTCGGGGCGGAATGGTTGGTAGAAGAGGGCGATCGCCTGGGCAAAGGCCAACCGAGGATAGGGCACCGCAATCCAAGCCAATCCCCGTGCCGTGGCCTGCTCATGCATCTCGGTGTTTTTGAGGGGCAGAATGATGGCACTAGCCTGGGTGGTATGAATGAGGCGGGCGTAGGGGCTAGCGCCTTCGATATAGCTGAGTTGGCCGATTTGAGCGGCTTCTAAATCTTCAACACCCGTCAGTGATATATCCTCTGCCCAGTGGGATACGCAGGCATTCCCCTGGGCTGTGGTGAGTCGTTCGAAGACCTGACTGATGGGGATAAGATCCCCGGTTTCGATTGCCATATCGTCGGCTCAGCTTCTTGGTTTCAGCACTGTCTGGCAATTTTACCAAGAATCTCCGCCTCACCACTCCCTAACCTTTCGGGTATAGGCGGAGCACTGCGGAGATTCTTGGTAGAAGTCTTAATTGTTGGTTCTTGTTGCTAAAGTACGTTATCGATCCATCGCAAAACTTCATTTTTAAGAACCGAAATATCCCGATAAAGCTCCTGCTTCATCCACTGGCCAATCGCATCCAAAGGTGAAAAGTCCTGACGGGTTTGCCACTGCACATCTTGGCCCATGGGCGTCAGATGATTGCCGTTGAGCCGTTGGATGGTTGTAGATTTGGGGAAGCGGCGTTCTAGGACTGTGGCGATCGCCTTCGTCTGGTCAAGGGTATCCGAGCGAAACTTCACCAGCAAATTGCGCGGCACATTGTAATACCGATCAATCAGATGCAATGTTTTTTCAGGCGAAGGCGTAAACTCCATTTCCAAATTAATATTGGGTGCAACCTGGGTTAAAAAAGGCGATAAATTCGGCGCAACTTGAGCAAAAAATGGAATCGCTTGACGGGCAGGATAATTGTTAAAAGCCATCAGAATATTGGCCGATCGTTCCACTTCATAGGTACTTCCAATCAGCAGATGTAATTTGCATCCCATGCTGTGGCCTAGACCATAGATAGGCAGTTCTTGTACTGGCAACGCTCCGTCATAACGCAAGCGTTTGAGCAGCGATTCAAAGCGGGTAACCACATCTTCGGCGATCGCCTCATGGTCAAAGGTATTGATAAACGGCGTGGCAATCACCGCATAGCCCTCGCGATACAGCGCTTCCAGCAACCAGCGATAGGTTACCTGGGGAGCCGCCGCAATAAATGCTCCACCTAGGAAATGAATAATCCCTCGGGGATGGGGCGGAATCAAAAGCCAATTGCCGAACCGTTCTTGCCAATCCATTGCGCCTGAATGATCTGATCGAGTGAGATCTGATGAGTAATCTGAGCTGAGCTGTTTTAACAAGCCCTCCTCAGTCTATCCCTGCGCTTTATAAAAGGGTTTTTTGACCACTTGGCCGGACTGGGGCTTTTTGCGAATTTCGACGGTGATGGGGGTGCCGATTTTAGCTAACTCCGTGGGGACATAGGCGAGGGCGATCGCCTTTTCCAGCGTCGGTGACCAAGTGCCGCTCGTCACTTCCCCTACCGCCTGACCGTCTGCCAGGACGGAATAACCATGGCGGGCAATATTACGGCCTTCCATTTCGACGCCCACCAGCCGTCGCTTGACACCGTTAGCCTTCTGGCCTTCGAGCACCGACCGCCCAACAAAATCACCCTTGCGATCGAGATGAACCAACCAGCCCAAACCCGCTTCCAGGGGCGTAGTCGTATCATCAATATCATTGCCATAGAGCGCCATGGCCGCCTCTAGGCGCAGCGTATCCCTGGCCCCGAGCCCACAGGGCACCGCACCGGCCTCTAGGAGTGCTGTCCAGAACGCCTCGCCCCCCTCAGCCGGAATCATCACCTCAAAGCCATCTTCGCCGGTATAGCCTGTCCGGGCTAGAAAGGCTGGGTAACCGAGCACATCCGTCTCTGCATGGCCAAATCGGGCCACGGCTGACAAATCCGTCGTCGGGACTAGGGTTTGCAGGGTTGCAACGGCGGTGGGACCCTGAACGGCGATTAGCACATTGGTGGCGCTGCGATCGTCCAGGGCGATCGCCCTACCCAAATGACCCACGAGCCACTCCCTATCCTTATCCTTCGTCGCCGCATTCACGATCAGAGCCACGGCCTCCCTACCGTTCTTTTCACCCTGGTTATAAATAATCAAATCGTCAATGATTCCAGCCTGTTCATTGAGTAGAACCGTATATTGAGCCTGACCGGGCTGGAGCTGGCTCAGATCCGTCGGCACTAACCCTTGCAACCCCGCGAGAATACCGTCGCCCCGCAGAAAAAACTTACCCATGTGAGAAATATCAAAGATTCCCGTCCCGGTCCGAACCGCCTCGTGCTCCTGAATCAGCCCTTGGAACTGCACCGGCATTTCCCAGCCCGCAAAGGGCACCATCCGGGCGGAGCTGGATTGGATAAGGTCATAGAGGGGGGTGCGGAGCAGATTGGATGAAGCCACGGGAGTCGAATCGAGAGATACGTCCTCAACTATAGCGGCTTGCTTCCCTTCGATAATCCTGAACTGGCGCAAAAGATTCGCAAAAAACTTGCAAAAAAAAACCCGGAAGTTCTTCCGGGCTCACAAGCAGCTTCTCATGTCTCAAATCTTAAGCGGGAAACTCGGATTGTCTGATAAGCAGATGATGAAAATACGCAGACTTCATTTAAAGAAACCGAAAAGTTTACTCTGGTCGATCGCTCTCATTCCCTAAAAATCAGCCCTTTCAAATCCTCTTCTAGACCATAAAATACAAGCATTCAGCCATTTAACGGACCGGAGATGGCCCTAGGTCAGCTCAAAACCTACTTTATTGCCATGGGTAACTAATATAGCCAAAGGCGCTCTGGCATCACCCAAGGTTCTCTAGCGCATCTAGCCCTCAGGATCCTGCTGGCGGGGCCGCGAGGCGGCACGACGCCAAGCAAAGACGCTGTTCACCACCCGGCGACGGTCTTCGACCCGATAGGGACGGTTGGAGACATAGCGCGATCGCCGTTTTTGTCGGGGATCCACATATTCCTCGGAATATTCCGCATCGGGATTGAGCAGAATATTGGCATCCATCCCCGCGAGGGCTCCAGGATTGCGAATTTCAATGTCCCGTTCCTGGCCCTTGAGCTGTTTGGTGTCTTCCCACCAACCGACCAGAAACCCCCCAGCGAGCCCCGCGATCGCCCCAAAGACGACCGCAAGCGCCAAGGGAAACCGCAATAGCACAAGGATCACGAGGAAGAGCAGCCAATATTGCAGCCCCGCTGTAAATCCATCATTGCCAGATTGGTTCTTGGCCTTCGATTTAGAGGCCGGTTTGGAGGCCGGTTTTGCGCCACCGCCTTTGCTGTCACTCATGACTCAGGAAGCTCCCCGCGTTCATAACCCCACTCTTTATAAAGCTTCCGGGGATGAATGTCAGCTTTTCGGCGCTTTATGAGGTGCTTTATGGGGTGCGAGCCAGCACTCGCTCCGCCACTTTGTCCGGCACTTCTTGCAGGTGGTCATGCTCCCAGCTAAAGAAACCGACGCCGAGGGTGAGCGATCGCAATTCCATAATCAAGTCCTGCATTTCCGCCTGGGGCAGATAGGCCGAGATCTCATCCCAACCGAACCAGTCCGTTTTGATGTCGTAGCCGAGAATTTGACCGCGACGGGTGCTGAGCAACTTGAGGACGCTGGACGTAAACTCGTTGGGCACCGAAATCATAATCGACAGAATTGGCTCCAGGAGTGTGGGCTGGCAGTTGGGCATCCCCGACTGCATGGCAATGCGGGCGGCCTGCTTGAAGGCTTGTTCCGAGCTATCCACCGAGTGGTAGGAGCCATTAGTCAGCGTCACCGCCACATCCACGACCGGATAGCCCAAGGGACCCTGGACCAGGTATTCGCGCACGCCGGTTTCGACGCCAGGAATATATTGACGAGGAACTACGCCGCCAACGATTTTTTGGTCGAAGCTAAAGCCTTCCCCCCGAGGGAGGGGCTGAATGTCAATAAAGACATCCCCAAATTGCCCATGGCCACCGGTTTGGTGTTTGTAGCGACCATGGACATTTTCGTTCCGCTGACGAATGGTTTCCTTGTAGGGAATTTGCGGCAGGTGGGTCGCCATGGGCAGATTGTACTTGCGCTGGAGTCGGTCGAGATTGACCTGAAGATGAATTTCCCCTTGGCCCCAGAAAATGACCTCGTGGGTATCGCCATGGTGCTCCCAGCGCAGCGATGGATCTTCATCCATCAGCTTGTTGAGTGCGGCGCTCATTTTGACTTCGTCCTTGCGATTTTGGGGGGCGATCGCCAGGGCAAACACAGGCCGCAAGGGCTCTAATCCCGGCAAAGCCACCGTTGCCGCATCACCCGCCCAGTCCACCACCGTCAGCGTATCCCCTGTCTTCGCGTTCTCCAACCGCGTGAGGGCGACGATATCTCCCGCTTGGGCCTGGGAGAGCGACAGCATGTGCTGACCCATGAGCCGATAGAGACCGCCGGGGCGCTCGCCATTCAAAACGGTGCTTTCACTCAGTTCACCCTGCCAGAGCCGCACCAGCGAGAGTTTGCCGATCTGGGGCAGATAAAAGGTTTTGAGCACCTGGGCCACGGGAGCTGAACGGCTGCCCACACCGCGACGCTCGGCGGTTTCTTCGGGGCTTGGAGCTTCTCGCAGGAGGGCATCCAGCAGATGGCGCACGCCATAGTCTTCCGGGGCCAGTCCGAGGAACACCGGCACAATCAGGTCGGCGCTCAGCTCCCAGCGCAGATCCTTGACAATTTCTTCCTCGGGCGGATTAATTTCTTCCAGGAGTTCTTCCAGCAAATGGTCATCAAAATCGGCGATCGCCTCCAACATTTCCACCCGCGCCGCCTGTTCTTCCTCCCGCAACCGTTCGGGCATGACCATGGGCGTGGCGGGATTGCCGGACTCGTAATGGAAGGCCTTTTCGCTGACCAAATCAATAAAGCCCACTAACTCGTCACCCTGACGAATCGGATAGTGGTGGGGCACCAACGGACGGCTCGAAACCGACTGAAGCTGATGCAATACATCCATAAAATCGTTGTGATACATCCGGTCCATCTTGTTGACAAAAACCAGATGGGGAATCTCCCAATCATCCAAAAACTTAAACAGCGGGGCCAGAATCAACACCCGGTTCGGATCGGGTTCACAGACAATCACCGCCGCATCGACGCCAACTAACGCATCCCAAGTCTCCTGGGCAAATTCAATCGAACCAGGACAGTCAATAAAATTAAAGCGCAACCCGCCGTAGTCGGCACTGGCTGCGCTAATTTCAACGGTCATTTGGCGATCGCGGGCTTCAGCGGCTCCATCTCCGACGGTATTCCCCTCAGGAATTGACCCTTTTCGAGAAATCGTATCAGTGACAAAGAGAAAACTTTCGAGAAGTGTGGTTTTACCGCTTGAATAGGGACCAACGATCGCCACATTTCGGATGCCCGACACAGCTTTTTCGTGCATATTCTGCCTCCTTGGGGGCCAAGGCTTTGGGCCTTTGTTGCCCACCCGATATGGTTCTGCAAAGAGCAGAACTTGGCAGTGGAAACTGCGGAGGAACTATCTAGCCAATTGGACTCGCAGGGGCTAGGGTCGCAGGTCTAGGAGATCAAAACACTGCTGAAGTTCTGCCACTTTGACCCTAACCCGGATTGGATTCCGTTCCGGTCTCACGACATTTTTCGTAAGGCAATGACGAGGATATGTCACCAAAATAGTGAGTTTTGTATGGTTTTGAATCGTTGTGTAACGATCCAAGTTCAGAACCCAATTTGCTCAGAGCCCAATTTAGAGATATTTGGCTAGAATTGCTTGGAGTTTGGTTTTGGTGGCTGCGGAGGCTTGATCCAAGGGCGTTAAAATGGCAAATTTCAAGGCGGAATGGGCCTCAGAAACGGGCATCTCCGCACTCAACCGTTTGACCGTTTCGCGAATTACGGTTTGGGCATTGACTGCATTTTTGCGCAGATTACCAATGACCATTTCGACGGTGACGCTGTCGTGGTCTTCGTGCCAACAGTCGTAATCGGTGACGAGGGCAAGGGTTGCGTAGGCAATTTCGGCTTCGCGGGCCAGCTTGGCTTCCTGTAGATTCGTCATGCCAATAATCGAGGCCCCCCAACTGCGATAGAGATTTGACTCTGCTTTGGTCGAGAACGCTGGGCCTTCCATACAGACATAGGTGCCCCCCACATGCAAATCGGACCCTTCCAGGTTTGAACTCTTGACCGCATCGGCGAGGATTTGGCTGAGTTTGGGACACACCGGATCACCAAAGGTGACGTGGGCCACGATACCGTCTCCAAAAAAGGTTGAGATGCGATTGCGGGTGCGATCGATAAATTGATCAGGAATCACCATATCTAAAGGCTTCATCTCTTTGCGAAGCGACCCGACTGCCGAGGCCGAGACGATATATTCGACCCCTAGCATTTTGAGCGCATAGATATTGGCCCGAAACGGGAGTTCTGTGGGTGACAAATGGTGGTTGCGGCCATGGCGGGGTAAAAAGACAACGCGGGTGCCATCGAGGGTTCCAATGATAAAGCGGTCGGAGGGATCGCCAAAGGGGGTGGCGATCGCCCGCTCTTCCACGTCCTGCAACGCCTCCATTTTGTAGAGGCCACTGCCGCCAATGATGCCAATTTTGATCGGTTCGTTTTTGATCGGTTCGTTCGGAGTAGAGTCGCTCATGAAACCTGGGGGACGGATCTAAAGAAATCAACGGATCTGATTTTAGGTCCAGTTCAGCCCCGGCTCCTCATTGGAGTGGCAGCTTGAGGAAAAACCTTTGTGTCAAATGGAGCTTGAATTCTGCAATAAAAGCATTTCAAGCACCAAGCAGTGTCTTTGAGTCATTGATGGGCAGCGGATTTGACCTGAAATCTAAGCTAAGCCTAACGGGATTCATAACCAGTGGTTATCCCTGTTTAGCTCTTTGAACTGACTAGGATAAGTCTGACCCTAGCGTTGAAAATCTCCGCTTGGATCCCTGAGAAAACTTCTCCCTGAAAACTTCTCCCTGAAAACTTCTCCCTAGGCTTGGTTTCATGTCTTCCTTTACAACTGCCCCACTCTTGTCTCAAAGTCAAACGGCTGCACTTGGAAGTTTAGAACGGCAGCGATCGCTCACCCGCCTTCTGATCCAAATGCAGGCTTCAGGAAAAATCTGGGTGGACCCTAGGCTTGAGCAAACCGGAGAGGGCGATCGCTATGCGGTTGCCCTCCAAAAAGCAATGCTGGATCTCTGTCAACGGCCAGAACATTACACAATAGAGGGGCTGTTTGACCAGTTTAACCAAGCGCTGCGGCAATCCTGCAATCACCATGAAACGCCCTTTGCGTGCTCTACGCAATTTCATCCACGGGTCTAGGCGGACGCTGATCTTGAGCCTACTATTGATGACGATCCTCCAGCTCATCCTGCTCGGGGGATGGTGGCTGACTTGGCCCCCGGTCATCCTATCCTTTGTGGTTCCGATTCAGGAAGCCGAAGCTTGGGCCAAACCGATTGCGGCCTTTGAGCGTCAACATCCCAAAATCCGATTCAATCTAGTCACGGGTGACTATTCCACCGATGCCTTACAGGCAATTTATACGGCGGACTTTCAGGCCCAGTCACCCCAGTATGACTTGATTTATCTAGACATTATTTGGACGGTTCCCTTTGCGACAGCGGGCCAATTGCGAGACCTGTCTGAGACGGTTGATAAGACAAGCCTCGCTCAGTTTTTGCCGAGTGAGGTTCGAGCGGGACGCTATCAGGGGAAACTCTATCGCTTTCCCTTTCGCACAGATGTGGGTGTTTTACTGAGTCGGGAGGACCTGCTCCAGGAAGGAGGGGAAACGCATCCCCAGGACTTTGAAGCCTTGGGGCAGATTGCGCAGCGCTTGCAGAAACAACAGATTGCGGAGGTGGGTTACCTGTGGCAGGGGCAAGCCTATGAGGGACTCGTCGCGCACTTTGTCGAAATTTTAGATGGCTTTGGTGGGTTTTGGGTTAATCCTGAGACTCAGACGGTGGGGCTGGACGAACCGGAGGCGATCGCGGCGGCAACGTTTTTGCGATCGCTCATCACCCGCCAAATTACCCCTACCGACGTTACTCGCTACGACGAATACAGTTCGCTCGATCGCTTCATGGAGCAAGGGGATACGGTTTTTTTGCGCAGTTGGCCCATCTTTGGCGCTTTGGCCCGAGCCCAATACCCACAGGTTTCCATACACCCCTTGCCTCGGCAACAAGATCGACTAAGCCGGAGTGTGCGAGGCGGCTGGGGGCTGGGAATTGCAAGCGGTTCAGCCCATCCGCAGGAAGCTTGGCAGGCGATCGCCTTTTTTACCCGTGTTGATGTTCAACGGGAATTTGCCTTGGAATCGGGATTTTTGCCCAGCCGTACTGCGTTATTCACCGATCCGGCCCTAGTCCAACGCTATCCCGATTTGCCTCAAATTCAGCAGATTTTAGAAGAACAATCGGTGTTTCGACCGGCGATCGCCCAATACCCCCAAGCCTCGGCTATCTTACAAACCCATCTCTGGGAGATTTTGACTGGAACAGTCGATCCGGCAACGGGGATGAGCGCGGCGGCTGCCGAAACCCAGCAGCTTTTGGGGGCAGCGTTGGGTCAACGGATGAATGAACGCCGATCGAGCCCGGAAGCCCGTTCCGGCGGTTGAGCTTGCCAAGCCTCGTACCAGCGCAGAAATATCAAAACTTGCAGGAATAACAAAACAAGATTGATGCCCATTAGCCCGAAGAACAGGGTTCGGGTTGAGGATTTAGGAGGCGTTGAACTAGGAATCGGCGCTGTCTTGGGAGGCTGATCCCGCTGTAGGCTGTTCAATCTCTGGGCAATGGCTGCGGCACTCGTAGGACGCTGGCCTGGAAAGGGGGCCATTAAGTCATCAATGAGCTGGATGAATGGTGGAGAAAGATGAGCGGCTGAGGCTTGCCAATGGAGATTTCCAGTTTGGAGATCCTCTTCAAAATCTAGGGGAGATTTGCCCGTCAGCAACTGCACAAACGATCGCCCCAAGGCATAGAAATCTGATTGGGGAACTGCCTTGCCATTGATTTGTTCCAGAGGCGTATATCCTGGCGAAACCACACTGGTAATCTCTCGTCTTCCTGCAATCTTAGCTAAATAGGTATTTGTCACCTGTTTGACAGTCCCAAAATCAATCAGCACCAGTTGGCCGTTAGGACGATGCATAATATTGGACGGTTTAAGGTCGCGATGAAAGAGATCTTTTTGATGAATTTGCTGCAAAATTTCAATGAGTTGTGTCAACCAATCTTCTGCCCGTTTTTGATCAATGGGACCGCGCTGATTTAGCCATTGATCCAGTGTTTCTCCCTGAATTTTTTCCATCATAAAACAAGGCAACGGCTCGGCTTGTGAGGCGAGCACCACCGTAAAATAAGCATCTGCCTCGACCTGGGGAACACCGGGATGGTCTAACTGCTGCAATACCCGAGCTTCCCGCTCAAAAAGAGACAGCAAGTGCGGCTGTTTGAGGATTTTCAGAACCTTATGCGGAGCCAACCGTTCTTGGGTTTTAACTTCGGAGTGCTTGGCTTCAGGGGTCTCGGTTTCTGGCAATGCTGATTGGTCAATGACCTCAAAAATTTCCGTCGTACTCCAATCCTCCAAGGGCCGCAGGGGCTGCAACAAGCGATAATGACCTTGAATGAGCAACGGCGTCCCGCAGGCTTGACAGATATCTTGCCCTGCTGGGTTGAGGCGATCGTGGCATTTGGGATTGATACAGTAGCTCAGGACCATGACTCCTTCTTTAGCCCTAATTTAACCCTAGCGCGCTTGCCGACGGCGGCGGAGGCTCACATATTCCCGCACCACAGGTTGGAGGGTAAAGCCTGCGGTACTGCGTTCGATCAGCGATCGCCGCAACAGCGACCCCAGGGCCTGAATCATTTCTGAGCTAGGCTCCGGAGGCAGCGCCTCCACGGACACAGCATCTTCCTGTTCGGCTAAGCGATATAAAACCGCTTGCTCGGTGGCCGATAGCCGTTCAAACTGTCGTTCAATCAAATCGCTTAAGTCACTGGTAATCAGAGTAATGCGCTGCTTCAAAAACACCGCGACATTGCCCCCAAAGACATCGCCAATCGTTGTTGCAACCATCTTCAGCACCAGGGGATTGCCTCTATAAATCCGGATCATTTGATGCCAGAGGGCATCCCCCGAAAGCTGATTTTCCTGCAATAACTGCCGCGCTGCGGTTTCTTCTAGTCCTCCCAAATCCAAACAACGCACTGCCCGCTGGGGTCCCGCCAACAACACCAGTTCTCGGGGAGGCTCCCGACTGGTCAAGAGGGCGCAGCTTTGGTGTTGCTCTTCGCCCAGCCGCCGGAAAAATTCGCCATATTCTTCATACCCAGGCCGATAATGCCCCGCGAAATCGCCGCTGCGCAGTAGCGTTTCTACATTATCCAGAAGAAAAAAATAGCGGCGATCGACCAGTTTTTCCATCAACTGATTCAACAGCCCATGGACCGACTGCACCGTTTCTGTGAGCCGCTTCGGCTCTCTGCCCACCTCATTCTCCCCCTCCGATAGCTGCTGAATCCACCCCCTCAACACCGGCTCCAACGGAGGGCTATGGCGAAAGGATTGCCAAATTACCCCATCAAATTGACTGCGGATCCGCCCCGCCAGTTTCACGGCCAAAGCGGTTTTACCCATCCCCCCAGGACCACACAGGGCAATCAATCGACAGGGTTCAGCGACCCACTGATCCAAGGTTTCCAGTTCCGTTTCGCGCCCATAGAACACTGAAACATCGGGCACCTGATTCCAATTGATTTCAACTTTTGAAACCCGATACCCGGCTTCCTTTAGCCAAGTGGCCACATCCCGCCAGCTTTCGAGACTATTGGGCGATCGCCCAGTCAAAGCCTCCACATAGCGATACAGCGTATTGGACAGTGACACCTTGACCGTTCCCTCAGAGACCACCTGCACCGCTGCGATTTCCGCTGGACTAAATCCACACAGCAAGCCTCGCAAACGCTCTTGCTCGGTTTGGGTCAATGTCGAATGGGGCGTCAGACCCCCCAGGCATTGTTGTTTGACCTGGCCAAGGTCGCTGTAGAGTGTGGCGAGGTTCCACTGCTCGGCAGCTTGGGGAAAGGGCTCAGAACTCATTCGCTCGACGAAGTAGTAGAACTGGCGGGTGCATAGAGGAGGGGCAGTAACCCACCGAACCCTGGACGTGGATCAAAGCCTTACCTATCTGTCCCGAGGACTCAGTCTATCCTGCACAAGGCCCGCAATAAAGCCCAAATCCTGGAGGTGCAGCCCAGTCTGTGCAAGACTTCCCCCCCTGGGGACTGAACGGCAAATACGTAGTACAATGTATTACGTTCCTGCAAAACTGTTGCAATCCATAAAAGCTAACTTTTCCGCAGAAAATCAGAAGAAATCCTGCTGAATGAATCTCATCCTTGATAATGCAATAGCTCAAGATAAAATCCGGTCCACGGGTTGAGGGGAATTTAGGGTTCTTTCCCAGAACCAGTAAAGATCCCGTAAACCCGAAACTTTTGGATTTTGATTTCCGTCTTAGGGTTAAGGACCCCTTTTTCTGGTTCCTTGTGTAGCGTAGGATACTTCAATGCACCCACCCCACCGTCGGTTTTTCCACCTCTAGGTTTCGGCCAACCGTACCTTTACTTCCTAGAAAGGCGGTACTACTATTAAAAAGCAAAGTCGTAGTGATTTCGACTTTGTGCGGTTCATCCATTGGCTTATCCGCGATCGCAATCTGCATCTCTAGGGGCTCAAGTTAGCTATTTTTTCCCCAATGACTGCAAATGGCGGCGCGAACTCAGGCTCTAGCATTAGAATACCCCGGCTGTCCTTGATAACTCTGAATCGTCAGCCTCGGTGTTTCAGTCGTGTCTCAGCACCGTTCTATCCCTGCTTCTGAAGTTCTCTTGTATTGGTCTTGCGGCACCGTGAACACCTGTCAATTTTGTCCTTCGTTTTTGAAAGTTATTCCCATTTAGGATCTGGTTTTCTGCGTTTATGCCTTGGCCCACTGGAATTCCCCTTCGCGAGGGGTACCCAGTTTCCAGTTCCTAGCTTAGCCGCCTTCATTCATTTCTCCCAAAATCTTCTCGTTTTGTTGTTATTGCTGTCCTCAATCCGTGGGTGAGTCCAGCAGCTCACTCGTTATTCCTTTCCTGTTTAAGGAGTCCGTTGTAAACCATGGCTACCCAACCCCGTTCTGACTCCCCTGCTCCGCTCAATACCGATATGGTTCGCACCTATCTGCACGAAATTGGGCGCGTACCGCTGCTGACCCATGAAGAAGAAATTATCTATGGCAAGCAGGTTCAGCAATTAATGGCCCTGAAAAAGCGGCAAGAGGTGCTTGCTGCGACCCTAGAACGCGATCCAACCGATGAAGAATGGGCGCAGTCTGTCGGTTTGTCGGTGACAGCACTTAAGCGTGACCTGAAGATCGGTCATCGGGCGAAGCAAAAGATGATTGAAGCGAATCTACGCCTGGTGGTGTCGATCGCCAAAAAATATCAAAAGCGTAATCTAGAGTTTTTGGATCTGATCCAAGAAGGCTCCATTGGTCTAGAGCGCGGTGTGGAGAAATTTGACCCGACCAAGGGGTATAAATTCTCGACCTACGCCTATTGGTGGATTCGTCAGGCGATTACGCGGGCGATCGCCCAGCACGCCCGCACGATCCGGCTACCCATCCACATCACCGAAAAGCTCAACAAGATCAAAAAGTACCAGCGGGAGCTGTCTCAAACCCTGGGCCGCGCCGCTACGGCAGCGGAATTGGCTCAGGAGCTAGAGCTAGAGCCTGAGCAGGTGCGAGAGTATTTACTCATGGCCCGTCAGCCCGTCTCCCTCGACATTCGCGTGGGGGATAACCAGGACACCGAATTGCGGGATCTTCTAGAGGATGAAAATGCTTCTCCGGAAGAGTACACCTGGCAACAGGCGATGAAGCAGGATCTGGCGTCCTTGCTGGCAGAGCTCACGCCCCAACAGCAAAGCGTTCTGACGCTGCGCTACGGTTTGGATGATGGCAAAGGGCTGTCCTTGGCCAAGGTAGGCGATCGCATGAACCTCAGTCGCGAGCGGGTGCGTCAGCTAGAGCGTCAGGCCCTCGACCATCTGCGCCGCCGCCGGGGCATGATCCACGAATATATTGCGGGGTAAGTCAGAGACCTTCCATGGCTCGATTTCTTCACCTTGCTGACATCCACCTGGGTTTCGATCGCTATGGCAACGCCCAGCGAACCATGGATTTTTTCTACGCCTTTGAAAATGTCCTGGAACGTTATGCCCTCGAAAACCCAGTGGATTTTGTTCTGATTGTTGGAGATTTGTTCGAACATCAGAACGTCATGCCTGCGGTGCTCAATCAGGCCCAGCTGGCCTTGGAAATGCTCAAGGAAGCCAAGATTCCTGTGATTGCGGTGGAGGGGAATCACGACAATCTCCCCTATGGCACCCGCACGAGTTGGCTGCGCTATTTGTCGGATTGGGACCATCTGATTTTGTTGGAGCCCCAGGATAGCGAAGCACCGGACCAGGTTTTTCAGCCTTGGGATGCGAGCGATCGCCGAGGAGGCTACATCGACCTAGATTGCGGTGTACGGGTGATTGGCTCCCGTTGGTACGGAGCTGCTGCCCCCCAGGCCCTAGCCCATTTAGCCTTAAGCCTTCGACAGTTACCCCCCGGTCCTAGCCATCAGGTGATGTTGGTTCACCATGGACTAGAGGGCCAAATCGCCCGGTACAGCGGAGCGCTGCGCTATAGCGATTTGTTGCCACTCAAGGAAGCTGGCATTGACTATTTGGCCCTGGGTCATATTCACAAAAATTACGAAGTCGAGGACTGGATTTTTAACCCCGGCTCCCTCGAAGCCAATAGCGTCGCTGAAGCTCGCAGTCAGATCGCTCGCGGGGCATATTTGGTTGAACTCAATGGCGAAGGGATTCAGGCGGAGCTCAAACAGGACTATACCCAGCGATCGATTCTGCGGCTGACGTTGGATGTGAAAAAGGACTGGAGTTTGGAGAAACTGGAGCAGGAGGCGATCGCCCAGGTCCAGCAAGCCGCGACCCAAGAGAAAACCCAGGAGGCGATCGTCGAGCTGCGCATTCGGGGCCAAGTTGGGTTTAATCGACTGGATTTGAAGGTGAGGGACTTGAAGGAGCAGCTTCAGCAGGTGAGCCAAGCGCTGATTTTTTTGTTGAAGTACGAAGTGACAGGAACTGAATATGCCACGCCCATGGGGCAGGGAGAGACGCGATCGCGTCTAGAAATTGAACACACGGTGTTTCAGGATTTTTTAACGGCTTACACCGCCTATGGAGAAGATCCCGCTGTGCTTGATGCCCTAACCCGTGGACTGATGGATTTGAAGGACAAAATTTTAGAAGGGCGGGAAGAGGCCGATCTCTATCAGCAGGTTGAGAAGCTGTTATCTGATGCTCAGCTCTAAAATTCGACGCTACAATATTCGCCTCTAATCCTCAGCTAAAGTTAATAGATTTCCTGCACGAATCGGAACTCGCAATGTGGCTATAGGGGTTCTAGCCTTTAAATATGGGTTCGTGCAAGAGGTCTAATCAGCTAAAGTTCAGCTGAAGCACCAATGTGCCATATACTGCAACACCGGCTTTAAGTGCAGGTTCGAATTGCCAATCCTGAAGCAGACAGCTTACCGCTGATTGGGTCTCGGGGCTGACTGAAGGGGGCGTTAGTGTATCAACCAATTGGTCAAATGCTCCCTGATTTGTAATCAAAACAACCACTTTGGCTTCCCTATCAAATTCTCCTAAGGAGAGCCGGTTCACTAAGTCATCGCATTTTGTTGAGGTTGCTGGGTCTAGACTAATCGGCACTTCTTTCCAAAACAAACTCGGAGCCGCTAACTGATCCGGTATATCTTTCCTATTTCTCGCCCAGCTATCCGATTCGAGCACTGACAACCCTACAGTCAAAGATCTGGAACCGGAGCCGTTATCTGAGTTATTCTCTGAAGTCTTTTCAGGCTCTTCCGTCTCAATTTCAGATGAATGCGCTCCAGACGGTTTGGGGTCGGGCGTAACCACCGGGGAGGTCGGTTGGGAGGGAGCGCCGTCCTCGGTGGGCGTCTCGTCCGCTGAAGAAGGTCTAGGCGCTGGATCAACATCTCCTTCTATACCAGGCTTAGGCAAGCGTTGATTGCCCTGGGATTCTACATCCTGAGTCGCGGAATTCGGGTTAGCGGCAGATCCAGGGGCAGCAGAATTGGGAGCGGTTGATGTTGAGGGCGCTGTTGCTGAATCCGCTGTCGAACCTGGCTCAGGAGCAGAGTTAGGTCGGTTTTCAGGATTAGAGGGGGGGGGGAGGATTAGGGCGATCGGGATTTGGGCGATCGGGCATTTGGGCAGCGGCAGACTCCTTGGGCTTAGCATCCGTGGACGGGATAGAAGCCGGAATGGGAATCTTCGGAATACTAAAGGGAAAACGGGGCTTTGTCTCGCTAGGTTTGGGGTCGGTGGATTCAGCTGCTGGAGGGAACTCCTGAACCGGTAGCGTTTTCGGTGTTGAGGGCGTTAGCGGTTTCGTTAAAGTCTGAGGGGGAATAGCGCTCAGGGGTTTAGGCTGGGCCACCGTTTTTTGCCTGTCTGGGTCGGGAGGGGATGAGGCGGGCTCCGCAAAACTAGGCTCGGCTGCAACTGGGGGCAGAGGCATTTGCTCCATCGCCTGGGCGAGCAAGGCCTCCGGCGGCACAGTGACTTCGATCAAATCAATGGGGTTAGCCCCGGTTGAGCCCGATGGAGACATCCACTGAAATTCAAAAAACCAGGGGAAAATCGAACCCAGCAGGACATGACCCAGCGTCGAGACCAAGGCGTACACCGTCCACTGTAACGGCGTGATGCGGCCATAGCGCTGACGAAATTGTTTGGCTGAAAAAGATTTGCTGGAAGATGCAGTCACGGACAAAGCCTGGGTTCGTGAACGGCAGAAGAACCTTCTCCAGTATCAGCCGAAGGCGATCGATTTGACCATGGTGGGGCACCCCAAACCCAGGGAAATTTGTGACTAGGCGACATGGCTTACGGATGCTAAACCGTAAAGGGCAAGACGATTACGGCCTGCTTCCTTTGCTTTGTAGAGGGCTTTGTCGGCTTGATCGAGCAAATCTTGAGCGGTTTGTTCGGGCTCAGGACAAAAGCTAGCAACCCCCAAGCTCAAGGTCACCACTTCCGCAGTGGTGGAACCACTATGGGGAATCTGGAGGCCATAGATTTGCTTGCGAATGGCTTCGGCAATATGGGCGGCACCGCTTAAATGGGTACGCGGCAAAATAATTGCAAATTCTTCGCCACCATAGCGTGCCACTAGATCATCCGGTCGTTTGATGACCTGCTGAAGTGCTCGGGCCACGCTCTTGAGACAATCATCCCCGGCTAAATGTCCATAGGTGTCGTTGTAGCGTTTGAAGTGATCAACATCACATAAGATCACCCCTAAGAAGCTTTGCTCTCGCCGCGCTTCGCGCCATTGGAGATCGAGGTATTGATTGAAATTGCGGCGATTGGCAAGCTGAGTTAAGCCATCAAGGGTGGCCAGGCGCTCCAATTCTCGGTTGGCTTTTTGGAGCTGTTTGTAGAGCTCGGCCTGTTGAATGGCGATCGCCAATTGACTCGCCAAGGCCTCCGCTGATTTAATCTCTAACTCCTGCCAAGGCGAAGGCTGCTGACGCAGCAGGCTTAAGCAACCCCACACCTGATGATTAACCTCCAGCGGCACAATGAGCCAAGACCCCGTCGATTTTTTGGCCAGCGTTTGGTGAATGTGATCAATTAGCTGCCCCGCATTGTCCAGGCAGATCATTTCGCTATTTTTGAGCTTGGCCGTAATCGGGTTGCCCTCATCCGGCATGGAGGGATAAAGATGGTTATCCCCTTCAGGAGACTGACGATACTCTGCCACCGGTAGCCAAATATGCTCCAGGGGTCGGTAATCCATGATGCTGGCAAAATCCAGGTGTAGAAGCCGCCCGATCTCGGAGACCGCCGTAAAAAAGACCGTTTGCAAGTCCATTGATTTATGAATCTCTTGAATGACTCGATTGAGTGCCTGTTCCTTTTGAGCCTGACTGACCAGGGACATCTCTGATTTTTTGCGCCGGGTAATTTCTTGCTGAAGGGTTTCATTTTTACTTTGAAGTTGGCGCTGTAGCAAACAGATTTGAATTTGATTCTCAACCCGTGCCAAGACCTCAGCAAACTCAAAGGGTTTCGTGACAAAATCTACCCCGCCGACATTAAAGGCTTTGACCTTATCGAGGGTGTCATTGAGGGCGCTTAAAAAAATAATCGGGATATGTCGGGTGGAGTGATCTGCCTTGAGCCGCTGACAAACCTCATATCCGTCCATCCCAGCCATGCGGATATCCAACAAAATCAAATCGGGTAGACGTTGCTCAATGGCTTTAAGCGCGAGACCGCCGCTGGCAACGCGCTGCACCTTATAGCCCTGACTATTCAGCATAATGGAGAGCAATCGCAGGGTATGCGGCTGATCGTCAACCAGCAAAATTTCTGCTTTCGCTTCTGAAATCTGAGGAAAGTTCATGCGCTACCACGAGGACCGACCGAATCAGAACACAATGATCTGTGAAAAGAACAAGCTCCCGCACTGAAATGGAGTCGTTGCCAAATCAGTACATGGGCCATTTGATCATAGGAGAAGGACTCTTGCTTCCGCTAAGGTTTGAGGGGAGCGAGATTGGTGGATACCCCTGGTACTGGCCGCTATACGGGTTCTAACCTAGAGTGCCCTTAGGGGTACTAATTCGTTGCGATCGCCCATGAAGAGTTTATGGTTCTAATGGTAAAAAAAGAACTTCGAGCTTCGCTAAAATTACTGATATTAAAAATCATGGGCATTAAAAAAACTGACAGCTTCCTAGAGGTTTATCTCAAGGATCTGTCAGCCTTCTTTTTGTGCCCATGGGGCTGGTCATGAGCGCTTTCAAGGCTCAGCCTAAGGGATAAGCGGCTCCCATTGCCCAAATCAGGAGTAAGCCAATTGACCCCAAAATAACAATGGCTGAGAGCACAACAGCGATGGTGTGGTCTGCACCCCGAAATTTCATAATGCCGCGATTCAGATCGGTCATGACTCGTCTCTCTCGTCTTCAACACATCTTTAACACAATGGCTTGACAATAGGCTTGATAAAAGCCTCAAGCCCTCCCATGGTAACGGCAGAGATTTGGAACCCCACAAAACTGAATTAGATTTTAATGGTTTTCTCAGAAAGCCGGGGGGGTAATGGCTGGGGTATTGATGGCTGGGGTGTTGATGGCTGGGGACGCGCGATCGCGATCTTTTCCCTAAGACTCTCCCCCTTTACCATTGACACACCTCATACTTCTCTATAGATAAGCCTAAGGGAATGATTTAGGGCGAGCTTACCGAACTTGCCAGTTCGCTCAATAATGTCTATGGTTGAGGGTGGAATGTAAAGATACGTTATCCATCCATCACACCTTCCTTTGTGATGTCCCATTCTTCCGCACCTCTACCTCCATCCTTGGAGAAAATAGTTCATAAGTTTCAGCGACAGGCAGAACCAAAGCGGCGCTATGAAATGCTGATTTGGTTTGCCAAAAAGCTGAAACCCATGCAGGAGGACTCTAAGGTTCCAGAAAATCGAGTTCAGGGATGCGTTTCCCAAGTTTTTATTTCTGCCATCTTAGAGGACGGTAAGTTAATTTACAGTGGTGACTCGGATTCACAACTGGTAAAGGGTTTGGTGGCTGTTTTGGTAGAAGGACTCAACGGTCTGCCTCCTGCGGCAGTGCTGGCGTTGACCCCTGATTTTATCCAAGACATGGGGCTCAACGTGAGTTTGACTCCGTCTCGGGCCAATGGGTTCTACAATATTTTCCAGATGATGAAAAATAAAGCCTCTCTCTACCAAGCAGCAAGTGCTGCCATCCCCAATGGTTGAATCTCTCTGATGGTTGCCAGTTTTTACAGGGAATAGTTTTTTGTCCGATGCATCCTAGGTTGGCAACTGGGATTTAGGACTCTGGCTCGTTTCAGTCGCTTAAAACTACTCTCTGTTTGGCTTCCTGCTTTTCCTCAACTCGGGTATTCACTTCTACGCATCTCAATGACTGCTTTGTCCAATTTTTTGTCACGCGGGTGGCGACTAACCCGCTTGTCGGTTTCTTTACGGGAAGGCGATCGCCTGATTCTGCGCGCGATCGCCCATAACCTACAGCATCGTGGACTACCAGGCAGCCCTATCGCCACAGCTGCCCCATTACCAAGTTTCATTCCCCTTTTTCAGAGGAGAACTGAAAACCCTGGGGTTTGCCCATGCAACCCCATTCCCTATCGCTTGTCCGCACGTCCCCATTAAAGGGGTGTCAGACAACGAACCAATTCATCTTTCTGCTGTGCGGTATTTCAAACTTCTCACCGTTTTTGGAGCGGTTCAAGAAGGCCGATTTCAGGAAGTTTAGCATTGGGTTACTTCATGACTCTTAGCCTAAGGAAACAACAACAACATCCATGACACTATCGATTTCTCCTGATGCAATTCGCACCCAGTCGATCCGGACTGAAGCTCGGCCCCGTGTTTCCGAAGAGGAAATGATGCAAGCTGTGCGGACTTTGCTAATCGGATTGGGAGAAGATCCGGACCGAGAGGGGTTGCTAGATACACCAAAGCGGGTGGTCAAAGCATTAAAGTTTTTAACCTCGGGATACACCCAAAATCTAGACGAAGTGGTCAATGATGCGATTTTCCACGAAGGGTCTAGCGAGATGGTTTTGGTGCGAGACATTGACTTGTTTAGTTCCTGTGAACACCACATTTTGCCCATCATTGGTAAGGCCCATGTTGCCTACATTCCCAATGGCCGGGTGATTGGCTTGTCCAAAATTGCTCGCATTTGTGAGATGTATGCCCGTCGTTTGCAAGTGCAAGAGCGCCTAACCGCTCAAATTGCCGATGGTCTCCAAGAAGCGCTGAATCCTAAGGGTGTAGCGGTGGTGATTGAAGCAACGCATATGTGCATGGCTATGCGAGGGGTTCAAAAACCGGGTTCTTGGACTGCAAGCAGCGCCATGCGCGGAATTTTTGCGGAGAATGACCAAAAGCGGCGGGAGTTCATGGATATGATCCGTCATAACCCTAGCTTCCAATAGATTGCTTCCAGGATCCGACTTCTCAAACAGGGTCTTGATTTAAAAGGCTCGACATTAAAGGCTCGATATCCCAGGATATTGAGCCTTTGATTTATCCCCTTGGGCAGGGGGTTTAAGCGGTTTCGTCCTCTTCGATTTTGAACTGGGGTCGTTTGGCCTCTAGGGCACTATAAAGGCCTGACGGATTTGGGGTGTGGGAAGGCGCGCTACGGGTGGACGTATTGTTTTTATGCTGTGGCGAAACGCTCTGTCCTTGAAGTTGGTCGAGCACAGGATGATACAGCAGAGTCAGGAGGCAGGAGCAGCCTGTCAAGAGCAGAAAATCGAAATCCTTCGTGCGCAGGGGCAAGCGGGATACAGCAGCAACGGGAAAGGGGTACCGGGGGGCCATGGGCCAATTCATCACTCAAAACGACAACAGTGAACCAAACGAGTCCCCTGAATCGAGACGCCCAGATCTTGATTGTCAAATCTCAAATGGAGGACGCGCAATCAGGGCTATTAGTTTAGCGGAGAATTTTCTCAATCCGCCATGGGGAAGATCCGCAGATCGGAAGCAAAGGGTCGAGAGTTTGGGGAAAAGTCTCTGTTCTGAAGACGCAGCCTGTCTTTATAGGGTTCCACCCTGTCCCTCCAAAGAATCAGTTCCTCAAATCAGTTTCCACAATAAAGTCCTAAAAGCCATTTCGACCCAGATTCACCTTAATCCCGCACCGATTCAGCTGAGGGCAAGGCTTCCAGGGATTCGCTGGGGTCTGGATTCAGGGGATTGTAGTAGCTTGCGATGAGACCCACGGTCAGCCACCAAAGGGTCTGGACTTCCGGTCGGTACCAGACGGTATCAAATAAACCTTGGCCCAATTCTCCTGGAATGATGGCGAGGGCTGCGATGAGCCAAAAGATTTGGGGATTGGCGCGATCGCGCAGGGATTGAAGCGATCGCCACCCCTGACTCACCGTCACCACCAAGAACCAAAGGAAACAGGCAAACCCAATAAAGCCTGTTTCGACCAGGGTTTCGAGGAAAATGGAGTAGGAGCTCAAGGCCGTAAAGCGAGGACGCTGATAGAGCGGGTAAATGGAGTTAAAGGCTTTATTGCCGGGTCCAATTCCCAAAACGGGACGATCTTTAATCATCTCGACAACGGCGGCCCAGACATTGAAGCGAAAGTTATTGCTGCTGTCTTCCCGACCGACAAACATGCTCATTACCCGCATTCGCAGCGGCGGTAGAGCAACCACTGCTGCCACGACAAAAACCGCCCCCGCTCCCAGCACCATGGGGATGGCCCAGCGTCGCCAGAAGGCATTCCAGTGGACACTCCAGTACACCATCAGCAGCAGCGCTAGGGTAGCCAAGGTCAGAAGCAACCCAATCCAGCCTCCTCGGCTATAGGTCAGTACCAGACAGGCACTATTGGTCAAAACCATGAGGGCAGCCAGGGCTCGCGGTCCCCGCTGTCGCCAGAGGAAAAACGCCGCGATGCTAAAGGCGACCGCAGGCAAAAGGTAGGCGGACAGCAAGTTGGGGTTGCCGAGAAAGCTGTACACCCGTGTGGTGGAAGCCTGTTCCGAGGTGGGGTCTACCCAGGTTGCCAGGGCTTTGGCCCCAAAGAAATATTGGCGGATCCCATAGACCGAGACCAGTTGGCTGATCAGGAGATAAAGGGTGATGGTCCAGTTGCGGAGGGGGGGCGATCGCAACACCCGCGCCACCAACAAAAACATCAAGAGGTAAAGGCTAAATTTCACCAGGCCAGCAGCAGCAGCCATTTTGACCGGCGAAAGCCCCGTCGCAACCAGCATCACGCCCCAAAACAGGGCCACCATCAAATGGATGGGGGTGAGCCCCTGACCTGGCTTGTCGGAAAGGGTCAAGAGCAACCACAGGGCACCGCAGGCAAACAGCAGCAGTCCGGTGAGCGAATTGGGCACAAAGCAGGCCAACCCCAGCACCAGACAGAGCAAAATCGCCCCCAGGGTTTCGCCATGCTGCATCAGTAGGCTGCTGTTGCGCCAGGGTTCAACTAAACCGACGGTGTGACGGTGTAGCCAGCTGCCGCGCTGCCATTGAGTAATGGAGATACGGCCCAGGGATAAGGATTGCCAGAGGGATTCCATAGATGGCCCCGCCAAGGAACGGTAGAGTGAGGGATCGGTCGCCATTATGCCATTAGGGTGGGGTCTCTAAACACGGGTAAACAGGATTCGATAAACCGGTTCGCCTCTGTTTTGGGTGGCAATTTCTCGTTCGGTGGGAACGGGGAGAGGGCTTTCGGCTAGCCAGGTGGGGGATTGACTTTGGAAGTGGGGATGTTCGGCGAAGCGATCGCGCATCTCTCGCGCCACCCCCTCCACATCCGACTGCAAAAACACAACGGCTCCCTTGGGCATACCTGCGGCTAACTGCTGTACCAACTCCGGCTGGACGACGCGGCGTTTTTGATGGCGCTTTTTGAACCAAGGATCGGGAAACTGAATGCTGACCCGCTGTAATCGGCCAGGGGGCAGGGAATGTAGCAACGGTTCAAGGGAGGTATTGATATTGCAGAAAAGAAAATGAAGGTTTTTCAGTTCTGCTTCGTCTCGCCACTGATTCGCGGCATCAACCAGGGGCTGACGAATTTCAATGCCGAGAAAATTCCAGTCTGGGGCTAGGGGCGAAAACTGTTGTAAAAACCGTCCCCGAGCACAGCCAATATCGAGATGTAAGGGCCGCTGCAAATTGTCAAAAATCTGGCCCCAGTCGGGTGGAGCCAAGGCGGTTTGAAATTTGCTGGACAACGGATTGACATGCTGACGCACACGCACAACGGACAAGGGGAACCTCCTGCAATTATGACTGCACCTACAATGGAACCTTGCTCCTGAATTTCCCCACTCCTTTCTTCAGCTTGCTTCAGCGAATAGTCTACCGCTTGCCTTTTCTCGAAAACCATGAGCCTCCACGTTCGCTTTGCCATTATCAGCGACCTTCACATTGGTCTACCCCATACCATTTGGGACCATCCCAGTCGGTTTCATCTGGTGGAAGTCAGCATTCCGGCCCTGGAAACGGCGTTGGCCCATTTGACCCCACTCGACCTGGACTTTTTGCTGCTGCCCGGTGACCTGACCCAGCATGGCGAACGGGAGAACCATGAATGGCTGCGCGATCGCCTCACCCAGCTTCCCTTCCCCACCTACGTCATTCCCGGTAACCATGACATCGTCACCCCCCAGGCGGAGGCCCAGCGCATTGGTCCCGAGGAATTTCCCCAGCTCTACCAACAATTTGGCTACGCTGACGCCAGGGGCTGCGGCGACCGTCGCGATTACTACAGCGTTAGCCCAGTCCCCGGTCTACGGCTGATGGGCCTCAACTCCAACCGTTTTGACGACGAGGGTCAAATCATCGGTCGCCTAGACAAAGCGCAGTTCGACTGGCTCGAAGCAGAACTGACCCAGGCCCAAGCCCAGGGCGAGCGGGTGTTTATCATGATTCACCACAATGTTATTGAGCACATCCCTAACCAAGCCAATCACCCCATGGGGCGGCGGTATATTTTGCAAAATGCGGGGCGGTTGCGATCGCTCCTCAAAGCATTCCAGGTCTCGCTAATCTTCACCGGCCATCTCCACGTCCAAGATGTCTCCCAGGATGACACCCTCTACGAAATCACCACAGGTTCCTTGGTGAGTTATCCCCACCCCTACCGAATTTTGGAATTTGAGGAAACTGAAGGGCAAGCACGGCTGAGCTATACCTCCCATCGGGTCTCGGCGGTGGCGGGTTGGCCAGATTTACAGGGACGATCGCGCCAGTGGATGGGCGATCGCAGCCAATCCTTCATGGAAAAACTGCTTATGGGACCCCCAACTCATTTACCCCAAGCCCTGGCCACCCAGCTTGCCCCCAGCCTGCGAAATTTTTGGGCGGATATTGCCGAGGGCGATCGCACCTTCTCCTTTGAGCAGTTGCCGGACCATTGGCAGGGAATTCCGCTGCGGGCCTATCTAGAATCCTTCGGGGCGATTGCAGGCACCATCGACAACGCAGCAACCTTGGATCTGCCTCAACTGGATTTCAGCCCCTCCGCTTTCATTTGCTCTCGATAGGACAAAGCCACCAAGATCCAAAGGCCGACCAACATCGTGCCATCGGCCAAAATACTGGCCCAGGCCGCCCCCTTCCAGGAATAAATCGGAATCAGCCACCAGTTTGCCACCCCATTCAGCAATGCCACGCTCACCTGCAAAATCGTGCGGTTACCCTGGAGTCCCGCTCCGGTGAGGGTATCGGCGGCGAAGGACTGGAGCGATCGCAAAAACAGCAACGGCGACAGCCAACGAATCGCATCCACAGCGGCGGCATAGTCAGAACCTAGGAGGTAAGGCACAACGGGGGCGATCGCAAACACCCCAATACTGGCCAAAATTCCATAGCCCCCGGCCAAAGGCACAAACCGTTTTGCCACCTGCAAACTGCCCTGCACTCCCTGTTGTCCAGCGCGAAAAAATTGGGCGTAGGCGACGGCGGCCAGGGACATGACGGGGGCGATCGCCACATCAATGACCCGATAGGCAGCCCCATAAATTCCTGTGGCTTCCAACGTTCCCAAGCGAGCCAGCATGGTTTTATCGAGATCGCTGGAAAGGGTGTAGGCAGAAAAATCTACGGAGAAGAAAAAGCCTTGGCCAAGTTCTGGAACAATCCATTTGAAAACCAGTTTAGGTTTGCCAATCGTGCGATGGATGAGGGCAAAGGCCATCAGCATCGTGACGACACGGCTAGCCAAATAAAGCCCTCCCCAAGCGGTGACATTGGGCTCTGGAACCAACACCGCTAAGCAGAGGGCCGCAATGACACTATTCACCGTTAAAAGCACATGAAACTTGGCATTCAGATGATGTAAATCCATCGCCATAAATGCCTTGAGCGCCACATCTAAAACCCGCGAGAAAAATAGATCGGCAAGGCCGACACAAACCATTAATCCCAAGGTGGCTGAAGGCGGTAATAAAATCCCCGAAAACCCTAGCATCAAGGTCAGACAAAGGGTGCCAAAGGCCCCGATCATGGCTAACCCGTTGCCCCAGTAAGCGCTGAATAACAGGGGATTGCGGGAGACATGTTTCATCAAGATCTCCGGTGCGCCCCAGGCGGAAAAGGGCAGGAGAATTTTGACGAGGGAGGCGACGCCGATGAACGTGCCGTATTGTTCGGTACCGAGCGATCGCGCAATCAATAAAAAATAAGCCGCTTGCAAGACAATCCGCAACATGCGTGATGCAAAGATCCAAATCGCGCCTTGAAACGTTGGATTTTCGAACTTCTTTTTGAACGTTAAAAAAAGGCGATCAGGAAGGCTAGATTTAAAGAGCATGGGCCGTTGCAGAATAGGGCTGGGTTGAATAGGAACGTTGCGTTAGACGATAGCCTTGCAATGTTGTTGAAACATATAAAACCCAAAACAAATCATTTGGCTGTAGAGCGTTAGATTCAGGTAAATTGCTAAAAATTACGTAGACGAAGAGCAATACAGGCCAAATATATTCCGGCTCACTTGTGCACCGTAATTGCAGCAAACTGTGGAGTAAATGAAAATACAGTCCTAATAGAAACAGCGCCAGACCTACAAAACCCAGTTGAACCCAAGTATCAATAAAACCGTTGTGGGCATTGGGAGCATCCCAGTTAAAAGCTCGCCAGACATAGGCTGCGTCACTGTCCCAACCGTTCCAAAATCCAAAGTAACCATAGCCAAACCAAGGCTTTTTCTGGATCATGTCAAACACCAGACTCCAGATATCCGTCCGTCCGGTCAGCGTTAAGTCCTTTTTGAGAAACGCCGCAATTTCTTCTAGATGATTCATAATCCAGAGAAAGCTAATCGTTCCCAAGGTAATGCCGCCCATCAGAGTCGGCACTAAAAATCTAAGCTGCCAGCGCAGGAGATAGCACAATGAGCCAGTCGCCAGCAAAATGCTCAGATTAATCATTGCACCTTTGGAGGTACAGAGGGCAATTAAAACCACAGAGGCTAGTAATCCAAACAGCGGTTTCCAGGACTTTTGTTGGGAGTTTAAAGCCAGTGTCAAAAAAGTAGCCGCGCTCAAAACCATCTGTTTTCCAAGGGTATTTTTATGGCTGTAGATTCCTCGCCAGTCGCCCTGATGAACCCCCCCCATAATGCCGTATTGGGGCAGGGCTAAACCATAGAAAAAGCTCAGGCCAATGACGATGCTAAAGGCATAGGCTAAGATTTCGATCTGCTGCTTTAGGGTATAGCGGGTCGCCAGATAAATACCAAACAAGGTACTGCCGACAAAAGCAATACTTTTTGAAAGGGTTTCATCCGGTGTCGCCGACCAAAATAGGGAACTGACGGTAAAGATGGCAAGGAGGAGGGTGAAGCGATCGCGCCGAATCACCACCCAGGTTTTCTCCCAACGAACGATTAGCAAAACCGCAAAAACAATATAGGTTGCAATAAAAATCAAACGCATTAAAGGATAGTCTTGGGGGATTTCCCCAGAGCCATCTCCTTGGCTGTGCCCCCCGTTCAAGATCACTGCGAGGGGTCCTCCGGAATAGAACACCAGAGAGGCAATCGTAAAAATCTTTTCGAGTGCAATGAGAAGCGATGCCATGGCTTGTGAACAAAAGAATTAGCTGGTGGAAAGGCCTAAGATGGCTTGGAGTGGGGCGGCTTGACGGTGCCATTCCTGGTCGATGTCTTGTTTGAGGGCAATAACCTCGATTTTGAGCTGGTCCGTATGGGCTAGGGCAGTTCGGCAACCGGCGGCGATCGCCCCTCCATCCAAGGGATCCACATAAACCGCACCTTGATAGAAAAATTTTCGGAGCAGTTGCGTATCAGACAGCACCATCGGTTTGCCGTAGCTCACGGCTTCATTGGCGACACTGAGCTGAATCCCCTCAAGCTTGGTCAATCCCACGACCATATCGGCCTGGGCGAGCAGGTCGTTGAAGTCGGTTTCTGAGACAAAACCCGGCAGTCGAATATTGGCAGGCACTTGGCTTAGATCATGGCGACCCACTGCCCTAGCGGTGTTGCCCGTGAGGACAAACGTGATTTCTGGGGCTTGGCGGGCCGCGACCAGAAGTTCGGCGATCGGCTCATCGGAATTAAACGAACAGGGAACCAAGGCCCAGGGGCGAGGAAGTTGAGCACTGGCGGGGGAGAGGGTGCGATCGCGTAACACCACCAGCTTTTCGGGCTGAATCCCGAGGGCAAGGGCCTGCGCTTCGACAAACGGATTGTGGACAACCACCTGGTCACAACGGTTGAGCAACCGCACTACGGCGGGAAACTGAATCCAGGGCTGACGAAACGTGGCGTTGTGACAATCGGCAATGAGTTTTAGATGGGGCTGGACCAGTTGTTGGTATAAAAACGCTAGATAGAGCAGGGGTGCAGGGGGAAGCTGGATCCACAGGACCTCGGGTCGGTGCCGAATCAAGAGGCCGAGGGTTTGCAGGGCCTTGAGGAGGTATTCCAAGGGGCGGAGCGATCGCCAGCGAAAACTTGGCCCCACATGATGTAGGGCATAGCCAAACTCCGGCTGCATGGCAACGGCCCGACGCTGAAACGGCACCCAAGCAATAAATAATTGACGGGCGAAGGGCGGTGCCCCTTGCGCCTGGATCGTGTGAGTCAACGGTTGTAGCGAAATCGTAGACATAATCAGTGATTTGAGGGTTCAGAGCGGTCAGCCGCCCCGTGAATGACTTTTTAGTCAATGACTTTCTAGTGAATGACTTTATATTCCGAGTAGGTCAATCCCAGTAGACTCGCCCAACAGCCTGCACCTCGGGCAATCCGAATCAATGCCTGCACCTGAGCAGCCCGCCCTTGGATCAGAGCCGGAAACAAGCTCAGCAGTCCCCAGGCCACACTAGCCGACCCTTTCATCAGGGCCTTCGCCTTTGCACCCGCACCATGGCAGTCCTGCTCCCAGAGGCTGTAGGTGAGGCAACTGCGATAGTGACGCTGTAACAACCAAGGGGCCGTTTGACGACTTTCCGGGATCGACTCATAGACCCAGGCTTCATCGGCCCACACCAGTTGATGCCCTTGGTGATGAAACGAGCGAAAAAGATAGGAATCTTCCCCCCCTGACAGGGCAAATCGTTCGGCAAAGGGGCGATCGCAAGCTTTCAACAACACCGCCTTCACCAACACATTCGACGTATAGGCCACTTCTATAGGATGCCCGGTAGGCCGACGTTGGGGCTCAAAAAAACCACCGCGCCGAATCCAGGGGGCAGGGGTGCCACAAAAGTGCGGGAGGGAAGGCCCAAACACAACGTCTGCCTGGTAATTATGTTGTGTTAACAATAAATTTTCTAGCCACGCCGGAGACGGCATTTCGTCATCATCAATAAAGACAATAAAATCTGTATCCTCAGGAACTAAGGCCACCGATGTATTCCGGGCATAGGAAATGCCCCGCTGGGGTTCAATCGCCGTTTTTAGCCTCCAGCGAAAGGTCGATCGCCTTGCTTCACAGGCCGCTTGGGCTACTCCCGCCGCATCATTGTCAACCACAATCACCGTTACGGCTGGCACTGGCACCTGTTTGAACTCCAGCCGTTGCAGGCCGTTGAGTAAAGTGTCTAACCCCTCTAATCGCTGATAGGTGCTAATACAAATGGCAATATTGTTCATTGGGTGACCCACCGTAATCGTTTAAAGACGCTATTAAGGGGTTTAGGGCGAGACTGGGCCGACAAACGCCAGTAAATCGCCGCCTTAACCCAAGGCAACGGCATCAGCCCAACCCACAAAAACCACAGTAGAAAGATCAGCCGCCGCCGATGACTGACATTGCCATAGGTCCAGCTTGCCACGGCCCCCTGGAAGGCTAGCCAGAAGGGGCGATCGCTCCCCACTGGATGCTGATCAGGCTCTAGCCGTAAGGAAACCAAGCGATCGGTCATATGCAGGAGATCTCGGTCCCCCCCATGACGGTCCAGTTGTTTGGCGACGGACGGGGGACAAGCTTGCGCCAGATATTGCGCCAGATAGTGGTAGCGCAAAAAGTCATGGTGAATCGAGCGACGGGCCTGTTCAGCTAAATTTTCGACTTGAGCCGCTGCCCAGTGATTTTGGCCATGTTTACGCCTTGCCGCAATGGGGGTTTCAATCGCAGCGACTTCCCCACAAAAAGGCAGAAGCGTCGTCAGATACCCATCCGCAGAAATCCTAAAATCCGCCTCGGGAATCGGAGCGATCTGCTCAAAGGCCGATCGCGTCAGACTTAAGCCGCTCGTAACCGTGGTGGAATATCGGCCCTTCCGCAGGAGCAGGGCGCAAACCTCGCCTTGGTCGAACGAAATTTCCCGAGCAGGGTAGAGATCAATCCAATGGCCTTCTGCATCGACCAGCTCTAGACGTGCCTGCACCATGGCAACGCCCGGTCGCCAAGCGGCAACAATCCGGGTGACCGCATCTTCAAACAGATAGTCATCCGCATCCAGCAAGACCAAAAGGTCGCCCCGGCTGACGGCAATTCCCGCATTGAGGGCCGAGGCTTGGCCCCCGTTTTTCTTAAAGACTGGGATGAGCGCAATGGCATTGTCCTGCTGGGCATGCCGTTGGCAGATATCCTGCAAAATTTGGGGGGAGCGATCGCAAGACCCATCATCCACGACAACCACCTCTAGATGAGGATAGGTTTGAGCCAAACAACTTTCGATCGATTGCTGTAAAAAGCGATCGTAGTTGTAGTTGTTGAGGATGATACTGACAAAGGGATCGGCAGATTTAGCAGATTGAGTGGGATGGTTAAGGGTACGATCTAACATGGGAACATAGAGAAGCTAGCAGAGAAGCCAAATTAGAGACTCTGAACCAATTCCCGCTGGGGAGCAAGAATTCGAGAAGGATAGCGTTGCATGAGATGTTCCACCAACTTAGGACCTTCAAAAATATCAGGATTGCAAGGAGCCGGTGGAGAAAGCACCGCTTGGGCTAATTCCTCGAGCGAGCCGCAACAGCTAATACCGAGTTCTGCCATGCCCTGAGCAAAGAGCAACTGGTGATTATCAATGTGCTCCTTGTACTTGGCCAGACGCGGCACAATCACAAAGCTCGCGCCCCGTTGGACGAGCATCCGAGTCGAGCCCTGACCCGCATGGGAAATCACTAGACGAGACTGATCAATTTGCCGTTGTAAATAATCCGATTGCACGACGGGCAGCGCCGTAATCAGAGGATGTTGGGCGATCGCCGCAATCTCAGTCGTGCCATACTGCAAAAAGACAGGTTCTGTAATAATCTCGCGATCGAGCAGCATTTTGAGCCATGCAATCGAGCGATTAAACTGAAAAGGGATGGTTCCTAGTGTAACGGTGAGCATGAATGAATTTCCTTAGTAATCAGTGGGACTTGCGGCTGGTTGCACTAGGTAACCATTCCACGATAAATCGCTCGGGGATATCGCTTGCAAAGGCCAGGCCATTGCACATAAAACTCATGGGCAAGCCAATAGACTAATTTGCCAGACAAGCTCAGTTCTTGAGCGCGGGAAATACTCTCCACATACATAAACTTAATCCCCAAAAGTCTAGCCACGATTGCAAAATTAATCGAAATACTAGCGCCGGTTGAAACAACCATATCGGGACGTTCGTGGCTCAGAAGTTGAAATGTAGCGGGTAGATTTTTAACTAATGCACACCAATCTCTCGGTCCTTGGTAGGGTAGCCAATAAACAGCTTCATGCTGATCGTCCAAAACTTGTGTATCGCCTTTGCAATCGGTCACCCAGACCCGCTCATGAGCGTTCCAGAACGGTTTCAAGGAACGCATGGTTGCAAAGTGCCCTCCGGAAGTGCAGGCCAGTAGCAGTTTCATAGTCAGATTCTCTGAGGCAACTTAATGAAGCTTGTCCTGAAGCAATAAGGCCGAGGGCTATAGGCTCAGGAAAAATACAGATGCCACAACTGACTCTTGATGTGAGGCGTTTCCCCATGCACTCAACAATACTGATAGATCTAATATTTGCGATCGCCTTAAAATGGTCTTGATTCAAGATTTATAAATTATGTCTATTGGCACAATCCCTTAAATGGCCTGACATCAAGGTTTACGCAAAAACGACAAAACCCTTGAAAAAATGCAATTTAAGAGAGCTTAATCAAGAACTTCAGTTCTTTTACGCAGAATCCTATTTTAGTTTGGTGTTTAGGTTTATCGACGCGACTGATGTTCACTGAATTTGTTAGAAAAAATAAGCGCAAAAACGGGTATTTCCCAAGGAAAATACCCGCCCTATGGTATGGCTACGCGCAATAGCTGACCCTGCCCTTGAATCAGGATAAAAAATGAAAAAATCTATTTTCTATAAATTATGGACCGACAGGATGCCGATTCGAGGATTCCGGTCGTTCTTGCGGAGACCTAGTCGCTGGGGGCGATCCGGGCGGCATGGGACTCGGTGTAGATCTGGGTGCAGCACCGGGCAGGTAGCCGCTGGACGCAGGGATTTGCTGCCAGCGGTTTTCTTCTTTGAGCGTGAGCAGCGTAACAACCGTTGTTGCCAAGAATGCGCCTAGCAAACCGCCTAGGGCAATGATGGTGGATCGCTCTCCAGAAATCGCCTCTTCAGGCACTAAGGCCGGTTCAATCACACTCGCATTGCCGATCGCCTGTTTCTCCGCTCCTTCAAGTTCCTTCAGCCGTTGCAGCAGATTTTGATAGGTTGACCGAGCCACTTCGAGGGTTCGCTCTAGCTCCGCCTGCTGCTGTTCTAGAATGGGCAAATTACTTGCCCGTTGCCGATAATTATTGCGGAAATTGGCCAAGGACTGGAGTCGACTGGCCAAGCTTAAACGCCTAACCTCCGCATCTAGAAATTGATTGATCAACATTTGGCGCAGCTCACCCACCTGCATGAACTGATCGGAAAAGAGCCTGCGATCGCCCAAAACACGCTGCATTTCTTCTTGCAACAGACGTTTGAGCGCGACTTCCTGGGCGGTGGCTGTCATGATTGTTGGGCTTTGGGTTGTATAAATGCCCTCCTGTAGCGCTTTTTGTCGCTCTACCCTTTGAAGCTCTTGCAAAACGGCTTGTACCCCCTCAGACTGGCTGATGTCACTAATTATCATCGCCTGATCAACTGTCAAATCTAAATTGCTTTGCAACACTTGAGCTTCAGTCGTTGCTTCGTCCAAGGCTGCTTGCGTTTGAGAAACCTGTAAATCCAGGGCTTCTAATACATTCAAAATCGAGCGAGATTCTTCTTCCAATGAAATGATGCCATGCATTTCACGAAAACGACGCAAATCGGCTTCAGCCTTAGCCATGAACGTTTGACTTTCAGGCAATTGCTCTTCAATCGAGCCTCGTGCCTTTGAGGTTTGCCGCTGATTGTCTAAAATATTGTCGTTAATGTAAGTCTTGGCCAAGGCATTGACCACTACAGCAGCAATTTCTGGATTACCATCCCGATAGGAAAGGTTAATAATATCTGCACCACCCGAAATTTTAACCGTTAGATTTTTCTTAAATGCCTCTGAACTTAGAGGATGACCTACTTCATCTTGCAACTTCAGCGTGCGAATAACATGATTTACGACCGGATTTGAAGCAATGATTTCAACTTCCGTTGTTAGCGGGTTTTGACTTTTGACGACTGATTCTAATTCTCCAACACCGCGACCGACTCCGGTCAAATTGGACGTCGGATCTACACGAATGAGAATTTTGCTACTGGCCTCATAAATGGGAGGTTTCATCGAGGCTACAATTCCTGCCAATCCCACCGTTCCTCCCCACAGTAAGGCAATCAGGAGCCAACGGCTTTTCAGAGTGCGCATATAGCGAAAGAAATCGACCTCTAAGGCTTCTGTGGATGAGAGAGGCTGTGTGTTCATAAAATTCTTTGCAGGTTTATGCCAAGCAGTGGCCTAAATTCAATATTCCCAAGACAAAAACAAACCCATCACCCTTCAAAGGATGCTCTTTTGAGGTTATTTGATTCAACATGCTAGGATTTAATTCGCAAAAAAACGAATAAGTTCAATCCTTTGTAGTTTATGTTTGACGGATTTTCGACTTGTATTTGATTTATATTTCATTCATGTTGAATCTCGATTTTCCTCGTGTTTCTTCTTGGTTTATGTCGAACTTTGCGCGTACTTTTTGATACCTAGTCATAACTACTTCCGTAAAGACCAGGATCAGGATATATCGTCGCTAAGGCATTTTGAGATATAACCGTAACCCTAACGAACCCAGAACGTTCAGTGAAGTGACGAATGTATCGCCTTGCTTATCTTTATTGGAATTCCCAACTCCACTCGGAGCAACCAGTTTGTCCCTGGGATTTACCTCCGGAGCAGATTTATCTGGATCATGCCTCCTGCGCAGAGGATAGCGATCGCCCTGCCTTTCAGCAACTCTTGCAAGCTTGCGATCGCCATCCCCTGGCCCAACTCTGGCTGCAGGATCTACGAGATTTAGGCGAATCTTCAGGGGCGATCGCCCAGCGCCTCACCCAGCTCGCCCAACGCTCGGTCACGCTAAGTCTCGACACAGCGACAACGGCAGAAACCATCGAGACCCCTCTAACACTGGATCCCCGGCAAGTACAGATTCTCTTACCGCTGCTGCTCCACACCCAAATTCAGTCCCACGGAGAACAAATTCGCCAGGGCCATGCCCGCAATCGTCAGCAGGCGCTTCCCCCTCCTGGCAAAGCCCCGCTGGGCTATCGTCGGGGACGCGATCGCTACCGCATCGATCGCAGTACGGCTCCCATCGTCAAAGGTTTTTTTGAACATTTTTTGCTGTACGGATCCCTGCGGGGAGCCATCCGCCATATTGCCCAAACCTATGGCAAGAAGGTGTCGGTTTCGACCGGACAACGCTGGTTGAGAAATCCAGTTTATCGGGGGGATTTACTCTACGGCAGTGGAGACCTGGTGCGGGATACCCATGAAGCCCTCATCACTCGCCTCGAAGCGGCCCAGGTAGATCGAATTCTCAAGCGTAATCGGGCACTTCCCCCGCGAACAGCGAGTGCTCCGCGATCCCTAGCCGGACTGGTGCGGTGTCAGACTTGCCAGACTCAGTTTTCTGTAGCGCGCGTGGCTTCCCGATCCCGTGCGGGACAATCTCGCCAGAAATCGACTCAAAAGGAATATCTGTATCTGCGGCCCCAAGCCTGTTCGCGATCGCCCCGTTGTTCCGCTGTTCGCTACGATGCCGTTTTGCTGGAAACCGTGCGACTCATTTGTGAGCAACTGCCCCGAGCTACCGCAGCCCTGGGATCGCCAGAGGGGGATCCCCGTCGTCGGGTATTAGGGGAGGCGATCGCCAAAAAAGAGCAGGCCCTTGGCCAAATCCCGGTGCTGCTGGAGGCCGAAGTTTTAGATGAAGCCAGCGCTCAGCTTCGCCAAACTCAGCTCCGCACTGAAATCGCCCGACTCTATGATCAAGTCGACCAGCTCTCCCCCGTCAATCTTCAGGAAATTGCCCAAGCCGTTACCATTCCCCAATTTTGGCTGGATCTTTCTGAGGCAGAACGTCGTTTTTTCTTTCGAGAATTTATCCGACAGATTGAGCTGAGCTATGCCACGTCAGGCGCGGTCGAACCGCCTTGGTCGCTGCGGCTTCAGCTTATTTTCTCTCTCCAGATAGGGTAATTAATAAGTCTTGCACAGGCAAATGTTCTGGAATCCGTCAAAGTGTAAGGTTCTATGAACCTTGGCCGATCCTCTGATCTAAAGTAAGCAACAATAAAAGTCAGCAACAACAAACGCAACGGTTCAGACCTAGTCTTCCAGGGGCTCTTTATTGATCGCGCCAAACCGCATGGAGCTCAAGGATATGTATTTGGGCCAAGCTGCGTGATCTGATCTTGCTGGGTCAGGACCCAAGCCGCTTTGCCTACGAGGCCACAAGCTATGAGACTTGCCCGCCGAACTGCTCCCCCAGAAGCCGAGACCAAAACTCGCATTTTGAAAGCAGCTCAACATCTTTTTGCTCGCTATGGCTATGACGGAACTACAACCCGTGATCTAGCCCAGGCCGCAGGGGTTGCAGAAGGCACCCTCTTCCGCCACTTTCCCAATAAGAAATCGATCCTGGTTGAGCTTGCGACGGAAGGTTGGGTTGAGCTTTTAACCGATTTGCTTACCGAGCTCAGTGAAATGAGCAGCTATCAAGCCGTAGGGGATGTGATGCGGAAACGGATGCAGCATCTCAAGGAAAATACAGATTTAGTCCGGGTTTGTTTCATGGAGACTCAATTTCACCCCGATCTGCAAGAGCGGATTCAAGGGGAAGTCTTAGACAAAATGATGAATGTCGCGGAAGCCTTTTTTCAAACGGCGATCGATCGCGGCATTTACCGACCCATTAACCCCAAAGTGATTGCGCGGGTCTTTCTCGGGATGTTTATGGTGGCAGGATTTAGCGAAGTGACGATTTTGGAGCAAGATACCTCTCCCCAGATGCTGCGTGAAATGGCAGAAGGGCTTTCGGATATTTTCCTCCATGGCGTTTTAGCCTAGCTCTCTCCAGTCAACACGGCCAGACAAAATAAAACTACAACGAAAAAGGGGGGAAGACTAACGGTCTTCCCCCCTTTTTAATTTGATGGGTCGATGAGCCTAAAAAATCCTTAGCTGCGTTGGAGTTTGGTGTTAGTGAACCATCCAGGAGACGAAGCCCAGGGCGACGGTTAAGAAGTAAAACGCCCCTACCACCTTCGTTTCCGCCCAACCCGATAGCTCTAGATGGTGATGAATCGGAGCCATCTTAAACAAACGCTTGCCGACACCATCCGGCCCCTTGGTTGCTTTGTAAAAACTAACCTGAGCAATAACCGATAGCGACTCCACTAGGAATAAGCCACCAATCACCAACAGAATCCAGAGCAGGTTTGCCATCAGTGCCACTGCGGCCAAGGCCCCCCCTAGGGCCAGGGATCCCGTATCTCCCATAAAGACGCGGGCCGGATTGCGGTTATGAACCAGGAATCCCATGTAGCTACCGCTGAGGGCCGCACAGAACAGCATCAGTTCGGGGGATTGGGGAGCCGCAAAGGCCCCCAGACCGAGGAGGGCGATCGCCCCAGTCCCAGCCGCCAATCCATCTACCCCATCCGTAAGATTGGTTGCGTTACTTTCCGCTGTCATCACAAACAACGCTAAGGGCCAGAACAGGAATCCCAGGGGGAGAATCCAGCCAAAGGGCAAATTAACCGACGTCACAGACTCTAGACCCGAACCAAAGGCTAGCCAGAGACAAAAGAGTGAACCGAAGCCAACCTGCAGGAGCAGTTTGAGTTGGGGAGAGATTCCCTTGTTGGAGCGATCGCGCAGGATCCGCCAATCATCCAGCCAACCAATTAAACCGTAGGCAAAGGTCAATCCTGCTGCGGCCAAGACCTTCGGCGCAAACCCCGAGGCCAACACCGCAAACACCAGCGCCACTGGTACCACGAAGATTCCGCCCATCGTGGGTGTCCCAGCCTTCTTCAAATGGGCTTGGGGACCGTCCTCCCGAATATATTGTTCTGCCTTGATCTGCCGCAGAGCTGGGATCACCCAGTAGCCCAAGACACCGGACAGGAGCGTACAGCAAGCAAACGGGAGAAACAAGGAATAAACGCTGGCGAAGGACCGCTGGGCGATCGCATCGAGCACTAAAGCACCCACAATCAAACCGCTGGACAGAAACCAGAGGAGTTTCGTCCCCGAGAGACCACTAGACCGATTTGCTAAAAATTTGGCATCCACAGGTCAACTTTCTCGCTTCACTCTTCACAACACACCAAACAGCTTTCGCTGACAGATTTCCGCAATCCGAATTTGAGCCTAAAAATATCGCAAAACAAAATGTTTGTCAGTGTACTTGCTCACAATACCCTTAGTCGTCGAGATCGTCGTCATCATCGAAATCGTCGTCCTCGTCCTCGTAACGGCTGTCATCGGTTCCCATGAGGGCGCTGATCTCTTCTTCATCGCCTAGGATTTTTTCTAAATCAACATCATCATCGCGGGAGATCAAACGACCGCTTTTTTCTAGCCACTCTAGAATCGACGGCTCTCCCGTTGAAGGAAGCACGGGGGCCTGCTGATAGCGAGGCTCTGCCCGAAGGGAAGGGTTATCCATAGAAAATGCCGTTTTTGCGACTCAAGCTGAAACAATGCCTAACAATGCATGCATTTGGGCAGGGTATAACTTGCCCATTATCGGCATGTCAAGGGCACCATTCATCATAATCGAAGAAGCGAAAAGCGCCCTAGAAAGACTCTACGAAGAACAGAACAATTCCCATGCTAGGCAAAACAGAACTCTTAGAAATGCTGAATGGCCTCAATCGCGGCATTGTAGCGACTTCCGAGCAGCGAACCTGGGTAGAAGCCGCCGTGACTCGCCTTGAAGAACGAAATCCCACTCCTACACCTACGGAGGCGGCCTCGCTGCTAGATGGCGACTGGCGACTGCTCTATACGACCAGTACCGAACTCTTGGGGATCGATGGTTGGCCTTTGCTCCAGCTCGGACCGGTGTATCAATGTATTCGGGTGGCTCAGGGCCAGGTGTTTAATCTGGCGGAAGTTGAAGGAATTCCCTACTGTGAGGGGCTAGTTTCGGTGGGAGCCCGGTTTGAGGCCACAGGCCCACGCCGCCTGACGGTCCATTTTGAGCGTGCCCTCTTTGGGCTCCAGCGCTGGGTGAACTATGTCAGTCCCGCTCAGTTTATTCCGAAGATTCAGTCGGGTGAAAGCTTTGCAGCGATCGACTTCATGATTCGCGATCGCCAGGGCTGGATTGATCTGACCTATCTGGATGCCGACCTCCGCATCAATCGCGGAAACGAAGGGAGTCTTTTCATTCTGACCAAAGTTTGAGTATGATAATAAAACTCCTGCGGACGTGGCGGAATTGGTAGACGCGCTAGATTTAGGTTCTAGTGCCGCAAGGCGTGAAGGTTCAAGTCCTTTCGTCCGCATTAGCTCAGCTCATCCCCTGCAAACAACTTAGTTCATCGATGGGGATTCATTCATTGCGATAGGAATTAGGGTTATGAGAGCTTTCTGGAAGCATTCTCAGAAACTCAGGTTTTGGATCAATGGTATTCAAACCCTTAGCCCAAGCTACTGCAAGGGTTTAGTCAGTGGAATCCTCCATTGACCGAGATGAAGCATCGTCCCGGATTTGCTCAGAATTGGGTTAAGAAACTTTATTCTTTGTTACAACTACCGTATACTACCGAGGATAGTTGGCAGTCAGGGTGTTCAGGGGGGCTTAGCGCTTGATTTTTCAGCGTTTCAACCCTAGCATTTTGGCGTTCCGGTATCAGTCGAGAGTGGTAAGGAGTGGAACCAGAATGTCGGAGGCGCAAATGCCCCTGACGGTGCCGAAGGAGTTTATACGTCCGCCGGGTCGCTTCAACCCCAATGTCTGGATGTTGTGCTCCGCGTTTGTGTTGATGGCACTGTCGGTCCTCGGTCATTTTTGCTGGCACTGGCTCGGCGTGGGTTGTTTTTTGCTGAGCGTTCTGTCGCTCCATTTAGCAGGCACGGTGATTCATGATGCCTCCCACCATGCGGCGCACCCCAATCGGGTCGTTAACGCTGTGATGGGTCATGCAAGCGCGTTGCTGTTAGGCTTTTCGTTCCCGGTTTTTACACGGGTTCACATGCAGCACCATGCCAACGTCAATGATCCGGAAAACGACCCAGACCATTTTGTTTCAACGGGTGGTCCGCTCTGGATGATTGCAGCTCGCTTTTTCTATCACGAGATTTATTTTTTCCACCGCCGTCTCTGGCGCAAATATGAGCTGCTGGAGTGGTTTTTGGCTCGGTTAGCCGTTGCAGTCTTGGTTTACACGTCGGTGCAATTGGGTTTCTTGGGCTTTTTGATGAACTTTTGGTTCACGCCTGCCCTCGTGGTGGGCATTGCCTTGGGTCTGTTCTTTGATTATTTTCCTCATCGGCCCTTTCAAGAGCGCGATCGCTGGAAAAATGCCAGAGTCTACCCCAGTCGCATTCTCAATCTGCTGATCATGGGTCAGAATTATCACCTGATTCATCATCTGTGGCCCTCTATTCCCTGGTATCGCTATCAAGGAGCTTATTACGCCACCCAGCACATTTTGGATGCAAAGGGCTCCCCCCAAACCCTAGGGATTTTGGAAAGCTGGAAAAGCTTTTTTAGCTTTGTCTACGATGTGTTTCTAGGCATTCGCTGGGGACACCATCCCTCCTCCGCCAATACCTCAGCCGTCACCGAAGACAATGCCACGGCCAACCTGCCCTCTTTCCCTTCCTTGAATGTCTCAACCCACACGGGTTCGACCAATAACTGTCTCTGCGTGGGCCATGGTCGACTGAGCCCCAACGGTGTTGTCGAGCAACAGCTCATGAGCGCGACCCATCATTGTCCCACTCAACCGGTTAAAACCGGGATTCGCTAAACGTCGGGCTCATGGAGTAGAGTCCTACGATCGCACCACTCTAGACAACAACCTTGCCTTGCAAAAGGGGGACGCTACATGCGTCCCCCTTTTATTGTCTCAATATGATTTTCTTAATTCAGCGATTCATCCGGGTCAAGGTGCTAGATTAAACGGTCGGTCGTGCCAAGTGCCAGTCCGGTCGTAATTGCTTAGCCTGTCGCAAATAGGGGTGATACACCGTCTCATCCAGGGTTTCGCTGTTGATATGAAGCAATAGTCGAATGCAACGCTCCAAGCTTCCCACAACGTACATTTGTTGAACATCAAGCAAGGGCACATCTCCCCAACCTGGACGCTCACGGGCGACTGAAGCCGGAAAGATCGCATCCAAGTCTTTTGTTACAGAAAACGTAAGACTCACAATCTGGCGGGGATCAATGCGATTATGGGACTCCAGCTCATCTAGGAGCTCAGTCACCGCTTCTCGAATCGCTGCCGCAGAGTTTTCCGGCACCGTCGTCGCCCCTCGAATTGCCCGCACTTGCCACGACACTACGCAATCCTCCTCAAATTTCCTAACGATGATAGGTTTTGTTGCTATTCCCTTTGCCATTACGCTTCATTCCTAAGACTTCGTCCCCCCTAAGGACGATACAGCCAAAGGGGTAATCCGTTGGTCTCAAGTTCAAAGCCCAACTGCTCAAGTCCCATAGACCAACGGCTAGAAGACCGCTGGGTTCCTGAGACCAGACCACCGGAGAGGATCCGGCTCCAAAAGGGCTTGCGCTCTTCTAGGGTAAACAGCTCTGTCTTTTCTGGGTCTAGCCCAACCAATTCAGCCAGCCAACGACGGGCATCCTCTTCGGTTCCCAATCGATCCACAATGCCTAAGGCCAGCGCTTGCTCCCCCGTAAAAATGCGCCCATCTGCAAAACTCTTCACGGCATCAACTGCTAAATTCCGGGCTTCTGCCACAGTCTTCACAAACTGCTCATAGCTGGTGTCGATGAGTTCTTGCAAAATCGACTGCTCCGAAGCGGTAAGTTCCCGGTCAAAGGCCAAAATGTCTTTGTAAGGGCCAGACTTAATCACCTGAAAGGAGATGCCTACCCGTTCTAATAGTCGCTCTAAGTTATTGCCTCGGAGAATTACCCCGATACTGCCAGTAATGGTCCCTGGATTGGCGACAATATGATGGGCTCCCATACCGATATAGACGCCCCCCGAAGCCGAAATATTGCCAAAGCTGGCCACAATTTTTGTCTTTTTTTGTAGACGACGAAGGGCGCTGTAGATTTCTTGGGAATCACCAACGGTTCCCCCAGGACTATCAATTCGGAGCAACAGTCCTGGAAATTCCCGTTCTTCAACCGTCTTAAGGGCTTTGAGAACCTGTTCCCGAGTAGCTCCGGCGATCGCCCCTGAAACCTCAATACGAGCAAGTTTTTTACGAGACCGGCGTTTAAAGGGCCAAAACATAGAAAAAGCAGTTTTTTGACAAAAAGATAATCAGTGTAACGATGGACTAGGTGCGGAGCAAACCCATTTCCTCCATCTATTATGTCGGTCTAGGCCCCTGACTGACTGCGCGAATCCTGTGAAGCCACTAGAATTTGTACATTGCGCCTCGTCCTTTTCCTCTGCCCGCTCCATGCGTTTTCCTGTTTCCCGGTTTGATCTGAATCGTTCGCTCCTAGCTCGTCTTTTGTTGATTGCCCCGTTTTTTTTCTGGGGAACAGCAATGGTTGCGATGAAGGGTACCCTTCCCCATACCACCCCCCTTTTCGTGGCGACACTACGCTTGGTTCCCGCAGGATTGCTGATCTTGCTGGTGGCTTGGAGTACAGGCCGTCCAGGGCCGCGAGGCTGGCAGGCTTGGGCCTGGATCTTGGGATTTGCCGGGGTGGATGGCACGCTATTTCAAGGATTCTTGGCAGAAGGTCTCCAGCGTACGGATGCCGGTTTGGGCTCAGTTATGATTGATTCTCAGCCCTTAGCGGTTGCGCTGTTGGCCAGTTGGCTGTTTCAGGAGCGCATTGGTCTCTGGGGAGCGCTAGGACTATTGCTGGGGATTACAGGCATTAGCTTTTTGGGTCTGCCTGATGAATGGCTGGTACAGGCGGCTCACGCCTTAGTGCAGCACCTAGGGGTCGGCTCTTTGGGGAGCTGGGATGGGGGGGCTCCGGGGCCACTGTTGCTGCCCGCCGGGGTGGGCTGGGATGTCCTGTTCCAAAATGGGCAATGGCTGATGCTCTTGGCGTCGTTGTCCATGGCGGTGGGCACGATCTTGAGTCGATATGTGTCTCGTTGGGTTGACCCTGTGATGGCGACGGGCTGGCACATGCTCCTGGGGGGCTTGCCCTTGTTATGGCTTTCAGCCACTCAAGAAGCTCATCAATGGGAGGCGCTGACCTGGACCGATTGGTCTGCGCTGGCCTATTCGACCGTGTTTGGGAGTGCGATCGCCTATGGTCTATTTTTCTACTTTGCCGCCCAAGGTAGCCTCACCAGTCTCAGTGCGTTGACCTTTTTAACCCCGGTTTTTGCCCTGCTATTTGGCAATCTCTTTCTCCAGGAAGTCCTGACGGGTCTCCAACAGGCTGGTGTCGCTTTAACGTTGGTCAGTATTTTTCTGATTAATCAGCGGGAGAGCTTAACCCCCTGGTTTTTAGCTTGGTTCCCCCCCCAGGCAGCGCTTTCCTCCGGTAATGATCCGGACAGCCCCAAGGGGTTCTCGCAATCTTTAACGGAATCGTCCACAGAGGCTATAACCTCTGTAGGCAGTACCCCATTACCAACCGCACTACCCAAATCGTCGTCCCCATCGTCTTCAGATCCGACCTTGTCCCCGTCTTCTAACCCTTCTCCAAACGCATCTTAAGACGTCTCAAGGGCGTTTCAAGGGCGTCTAAAAACAGCCCATTAACCGTTTCTCCTATATTCTCTAGCCAGTGCTTTCGGTCTTCTTTTAGGTATAAAAAGTATTTTTTGTTATAAAGGCTGTGATGTTTGCGTCCGCCCATTTGCCCTTCCTGTTCGCTCTACCCCATTCACCCCTGCCAAACTGATGATCTTCTATCGCCTAGTCTGGAGTGCAGTTTTCATCACCCTTGCTTGGGGCTGGGGGGGGCTGAGTGCTCCTTTGTCGTGGGGAGAGCGAGCGAGCGCAGCCAATCCAGCGGACGAAACCCCAGCAACCCCTGAACGTCCCACCCTCAGCCCTGGAGACAGCGGACCTTTAGTGCGAGATCTCCAGATCAAGCTCAAGCGGCTTTCTTACTATAGCGATGACATTGATGGCGAATTCGACGCAGCAACACAGGCAGCAGTAGAAACCTTTCAGCAGGATCAAAAGGTTCCGGTTACTGGGGTAGTTGATGCAGAAACCTGGCGAGTTTTGGCCGATCCGGTTACGGCTCAAATCGAAGCCGCCATCAAAACAGCAGCCCAGGAGACAGCGAAAGAGAGCTCTGAAACGACGGATTCTCCTTCAACGACGGATACAGAATCCACGCAAGCTTCCCCCGAGAATTCCAGCTATCGTCTATTACTCATGGGAATTGCCCTCGGTGGCATTGGGATTGGTGGCATTGGGCTTTGGCAAATGCTCCGTCCTGGGAATTCTAGACCTAAGCGAGTCAAACGGACAGTGCGTCGATCGAAGCAGCGCACCGTTGCCATCGCGACTGAATTTGCTCGGGACGCCGCAGAGGAGACTAGCGAGTCTGTTGCACTTTCGGTTGCTGCACCGACCGAGTGGGTTCAATCCCAATCCCAATCGTCGCCCGACACTGCCTTGGATATGCCGCCCTCTCAACCTTCTACGCCGAAACCCTTGCCGCCCCACGCATCCCTTACTCCCCCCCCTCCGCCCTCAATGTTGCGCAAGCGGCAAGATGAAGCGATGCCCCTGACCCCGACCTCTCGGCTAGCCCGCATTGACATCATTGAAACGCTCATCGTGGATTTACAAAGTCCCGATTCAACTAAGCGTCGCAAAGCCATTTGGGAACTAGGCCAACGGGCGGATTCACGCGCGATTCAGCCCCTGGTCAACTTGATGGGAACGTCGGATTCCAGGCAGCGAAGCCTGATTTTGGGCGCATTGTCGGAGATTGGCAGCCAAACGCTCAAGCCGATGAAGCGCGCCCTCGCGATGTCGTTGCAGGATAGCAATGCCGAAGTCCGTAAGAATGCCATCCGCGACTTAACCCGTATTTATGATTTGGTGGGTCAAATTAGTCACTTGCTGAGTGTCGCGACCGAAGACCAAGATGGAGAAGTACGAGAAACTGCGCAATGGGCCTTAGGTCAACTCAATCGGATTCGTTCTAATGCCAACCGAGAATCCCCAGGTCAGCAACAACTGCTGCAACAGTCCATTAGCCCGCCAGAAACTTTTACGGAAGAATTACATTTCAATCCTCCCAAACCTAAAACAGAACTGAACTAATTCCCTCTCTCTTTGAATTTATGTTTTTCGGTCTGAAGCTTTTTCGGTTCGGGGCTTGGCTGAATTCCGAGAATGTCTCAAAATGGCTAGCTGGGACGATTGGTTCTGCACTCTATGGTTGAAAACCTGGACAACCTCCGGATCACGCATCCTCTGGCCTCAGGTGCAATTATCTCTAGCACCGGGGGACATTTTACCTATCGAATTATTGGTCCTTGTTGTCGACTATTTGACCGTGAACAACTGCCTTGGCCTTGCTGTCGTCTGCAATGGCGGGGTAAGGAACCTAGCTGGCGGCGGATTGGGCGTCGTTTTATTCCAGATCTTGCCACTCGTAAGTCCCCATCCTACAGCGTTGAAATTCTGGAACCGGGTTATTCCGGTGACATCGTGATTTTGACGCTTTACGAGACACGCTTAGATGCTAAAACTCAGGAGTGGTGGCATTCTCGCCGCCGGATAGACGCGATCGCCCCACTCCCCTCCTCTCCAGCATCCACCTACCTGTCCTCGGTTTATCAGGGAACGCTCCCTCTCTAAACCTGAGTAGTGGTTTGGACGGACGCCTCACTTTTTTGACGATCCGCCTGGGGGACTACCGTCCCATCGCTGGCTGGCCCTTGGGAGAGTTGATCCAAGCCTGTAATCAGACGAGCCCCGCGATTGCGAGTGAAGTAGCTCCAAGCCCACTGAATCATAACCACCAGCTTATTATCAAACTCGATCAGATAGTAAATATGGGCAAACACCCAAACGAACCAAGCCAGCGGCCCTGCAAATTTGACAAACTTGAGATCTACTACTGCTTCATTCTGGCCAATCACGGCCATACTGCCACGATCCACATAGCGGAAGGGTTCTAGTAGGGTGTTGCCTTGGATTCGCTGAAGAATTCGCTGGGCTACATAGCTACCGGCCTGCATGGCGACGGGTGCAACACCGGGCAAGGGACGACCGTCCTGATGGGCAAAATGTGCTAGGTCACCCACTACAAAAATATCAGGATAGTTAGGGACCGTTAGATCCGACTCCACCAGGACGCGACCGGAGCGATCGAGTTCTGCTTGGGTCCGTTCTGCCAACACTGCGCCCATGCGAGAGGCTTTGACGCCCGCTGCCCAGAGCGCCGTATGGGTGGGAATCACCTCGGTTGTTTCCCCTTGGCGAATCGTGACGCTTTGGCCATCAATGTGAGTCACCATACAGCCGGTCCGCACACTAACGCCCAGCCGTTCTAGGGAGGATTGGGCTTTTTGGGAGAGATCCGGTGCAAAGGGAGGCAGGACACGATCGAGCCCTTCAATCAGCAGGACTTGGGCTTCGGTGGTGTCGATATCGCGGAAATCTGCTCGCAGGGTATGGTTCGCTAGCTCGGCGATCGCCCCCGCCAATTCCACCCCCGTCGGGCCGCCGCCCACAATCACAAAGGTCAGCAATGCCCTCCGCTTTTCCGGGTCGGTTTCTTTCTCTGCCGCCTCAAAAGCCGAGAAAATCCGCCGCCGCATCTGAATGGCGTCCTCAACGGTTTTGAGCCCCGGCGCGATCTCCTGCCACTGGTCGTTGCCAAAATAGTGATGGCTCACCCCCGTCGCCATAATGAGCGAATCGTAGGACAGGACACTGCCCTTAAGAATGACGGTTTTGCTGTCCGGGTCGAGGTCAATCACCTCATCGAGCAAAACCTTGGTGTTGCGATTGCGGCTCAAAATCCCACGCAGGGGGGAAGAGATATCGGCGGGGGATACGGTTCCTGTGGCCACCTGATAGAGCAGGGGCTGGAAGAGGTGGAAATTGCGTTTGTCGATCAGCGTGACCTGGACAGGCGATTGCCCCAGGGACTTCGCTGCATAGAGGCCACCAAAACCTCCGCCCACAACGACAACATGATGAGGGGTTTGAGACTGAGCAGTGTGTGGCATGGGCTATGACCGTTCCTTAGCAACAGCGACGGCAAATTCGGCAATTTACGTAAATAACTCCGAGATAACTTCAAGGTCGGAATTGCATTGCATCCGACAAGCTGCTGAACGTTGTGCTTAATAATATTTCACATTGTTACAGACTTGGCGAGGGCAGGCGCTATCAAACGTTACCGTTTCTCAAGATCCCAAGCGTCAGCGAACCGCGCTTGCTCCCTACTACAGGAAAGTTCCCCTCCGATCCGTAATTCTTCTTTAAGAAACTTTGAGCCTTTGGCTCTGCCCCTGTCATTTCCCGATCTCCCGCAATTGGCAAAAGCGCCCTTAGAATGGAAAATTAGACAGGCTGTCTAACATTTCAGGATATGAACCCTATGAAGCTGGTAATGACGCTGGTAAACAAAATTTTGAAGCGGGTCGCGCTGATTATTCCTGCTCTTCTGTTGATCCTGGGGCCGATCTTTGTATCCGCCGTCCCGGCAGCAGCGGCTGACACCACCGTCAAGATGGGCGCAGACAATGGCATGCTCGCATTTGTTCCCAACAAAGTGGAAATTAGCGCTGGAGACTCGGTAACCTGGGTGAACAATAAGTTGGCTCCCCACAACGTCGTGTTTGAAAAAGCTCCTGCGGGCGCTGATGCCGCCTCCTTTAACCACAAGCAACTGGCCTTCTCGCCGGGCGAATCGTTCTCTGCAACTTTTGATACTCCGGGAGAATACACCTACTACTGTGAACCTCACCGGGGTGCAGGGATGGTTGGGAGCATCGTGGTCAAATAGAAAAGGTCAAATAGAGAAAGGGTTGAATAATCATTCTTTGCCTTGCCGTTGACTCAGTGAGTAATGTTTGGAATTGAGCGGAGCAGTGGCCTTTGGGTTGCTGCTCTTTTTGTTGAGGGCATTTTGTGTAGAATAGGACGGTCGTTTTCCCCCGCCAGACCTTGATTGAGCGCTACACATTGCCCGCGATGGGCGACCTTTGGACCGACGTTTACAAGCTAAAAACCTGGCTGCAAGTCGAGATTGCGGTGTGTGAGGCCCAGGCTGACCTGGGTGCAATTCCCCGAGAGGCGGTCGAAGAAATTAAAGCCAAAGCGAATTTTGATCCCCAGCGCGTTTTGGAGATCGAGCAGGAAGTTCGCCACGATGTGATTGCTTTTTTGACTAATGTCAACGAGTACGTCGGTGATGCGGGACGCTACATCCACTTGGGAATGACGAGCTCGGATATGCTCGATACGGCATTGGCGCTTCAGTTGGTTGCCAGCGTTGATATCCTGGCCCAGCAGCTGGATGAGCTAATTGAGGTGGTGCGCGATCGCGCCCGAGAACATCGCCATACAGTCATGGCCGGTCGCTCCCACGGCATCCATGCAGAGCCGATTACGTTTGGATTTAAGCTGGCGGGTTGGTTAGCGGAATTATTGCGGCATCGCGATCGCCTTCAATCCATCCGTACCGAAGTGGCCGTGGGCAAAATTTCTGGGGCCGTGGGCACCTACGCCAATATTGATCCCCCTGTGGAAGCCTTGGCCTGTGAAAAGCTAGGTCTTCAACCGGACATGGCTTCGACCCAGGTAATTTCGCGCGATCGCCACGCCGCCTATGTGCAGGGTCTGGCGCTTCTCACGGCTTCCATTGAGCGCTTTGCCGTAGAGATCCGCAACCTGCAGCGCACGGATGTTTTAGAAGTTGAAGAATTCTTTGCCAAGGGTCAAAAGGGCTCCTCGGCCATGCCCCACAAACGCAATCCGATTCGTTCTGAGCGGTTGACCGGATTGGCTCGGGTCGTGCGAGGTTATGCCGTTGCAGCGCTAGAAAACGTGGCCCTTTGGCATGAGCGGGATATTTCCCACAGTTCTGTAGAGCGGATGATGCTGCCGGATATCTCCACGGCAACCCACTTTATGCTGGTGGAAACGACCAAGCTTATGGGATCACTCCTGGTCTATCCCGAGAACATGCAACGCAACCTCAACTGTTATGGCGGTGTAGTGTTCAGTCAGCGGGTCATGCTGAAATTGGTAGAACAAGGATTGAGTCGCGAAGATGCGTACAAAATCGTGCAAACCGCTGCCCACCAAGCCTGGAATACCGAAGGAGGAGATTTCCGCGCGCTGATTAGTCAAGAGGCAACGGTTAAGGCCACGCTTTCAGCCGAAGAGGTCGCAAGCTGCTTTGAAACCGATTACCACTTGCGCAACCTAGACGCCATTTACCAGCGCCTCGGCATTTAGCGTTCACTGTCAGGGTGGGCATTGCCCCACCCTGTAGATAGACCTAATGTGAACAGGACGCTTCGGGTCCTTGATCCACAATTGCACCCCCTAAGTCTTGACAAGCCTGAGTCCAAGCATCCCAGGTTCCCTGCCCCTGATTTCGATAGTCTTGATAAAGCGACTCGACCTGTTGATTAAAATTCCCACTGGCTGCTGCCGCTGGTGCTGGAGCCGCACTAGGCACGCTGGCCAGCGGTGCAGGGGCACTATAGCTAGGAGGCGGCGTAGCTGCTTCTTCTCCATAGGCTGGAGCCTGAGGGGCTAAGCTACTTGCGGCTTCCCCTGCATAGGGTGCTGCGTAGGAACCCGACGAGGCCGCTGCGATCGCCCGCTGTCGATCGGCAGCCACTTCGGCTTCATATTGCTCCACGGCTGCAATGCCGTCATTGGCTTGTTTCAGCAGCGGCTTGGATTGGTCTTGCCAAAACTTAACGGCTGCCACCTTCTCCAAGGTATTCTTGGCGGCTAACCACTGCCCCCGATTTAGCAGGGCTTTCGCCTCTTTCACAGCGGCTTCGCTTTTCTGCCAATCCGTCTGCCAAGTTTTGATGCGGGTCTCAACCTCAGCAGCTTGGGGGGCTTCCGCCGATAGGGTGCGGAGCATGGCGATCGCTTCCGCCAATTTTCCCGACTGAAACAAAGCTTCCCCTTGCTGGGTCACTTGGTTCGACCAATCTTGGATCAAGGGCTGCGCTTCCTCACGGGCCGTTTGATTTGTATTGGGGATCGCTACCGCCGTTGCGATCGCCGCCAACCAATCCTCTTCCGCTGCTAATTGCTTTGCTTTACCCAACCGACATTGCTCCGCCAAGGACTGAGTTGCCGTGAAATAGCGAGATTTGGGTGAGACTGTATCGCTTTGCTGCAGACAGCGATCGAAATCTTCTGCTTTTGCTAAAGCCTGAATGGTTGACCATTCCGCCTGTTCTCTGCGATATTTTTGCAGCCCCAAATAGCCATAGGTTAACGCTGCCGTCACACCAACGGTCACGAGCCCACTTCCGAGGAGAATGGTGACCCTGCGCCAGGTAGGACTTGTTAGTTGCTCAGACTGTAGACTCATCCAGCCACCCTTCAAAAATCGTTTTGATGATTTTGCGCTTGATCCCGATTGGCTCTTCTCTCGCCTGGAAACAGGTTTTCTGCTTCGCAGCATACGTTATAAGTCCTAAACCGATGCAGAATTGAAGGCGATCGGTAGACCTTCAGTTCCCCAATCTCTTGACGGAGTTCAAGGAGCTAAAGTTTCTTCTGTTTGATCTGTTTGAATAGATATCCCTTGACTCATCTAAGACTTGACTGCCCCGGCCAGTATTAGGGAATTCCCTGAATTACTGGGGTTAACAGCAGTCAAAAAACAGATGGTGCGGATGATTCCACTGGCAATCCAGATTGAACCGAACACCGCTACTCGCTGTACGATCGACCGCCCCTAGTCCTGGCCTAAGTCATCTGCAAACTAGCGGAAACCTGTGTGCTAAAACTTGGGGTTTGTATCGGTGGTCTCGGACATCTTAGCTGTTCATAGGTTAGCGCGGATTTCTGGTGCTTCGAGTGGCGAAGCATATATTTACATACAGATCGCATACAAAGATACAAATCCTTGGCGATCGCCCCAGAAATTCCCCCTTCCAGAGGCAGACAGACCGTCGCCAATCGCTCTGGGATGTCGAGTAAGTTAGGCAATTTCGCGTAACCACACGGACTGGGCGGGTATTTGTTTGAGCAGCAGTTTTCCCTTGGCGATGACATGGGTCACAGGGGAGCGATTTTGTAAGATTTCGTGAATATTTCTTCCTGCAAGAACAATTAAATTAGCGGGCATACCAATTCCCAAACCATAATCAGCCACCCCTAGGGTCCGAGCTCCGTGGGTTGTGACCATGTGATAACAGGCCTGCATTTCATCGAGACCCGTCATCTGGCAGACATGGATCGCCATGTGGGCGACGTCGAGCATATTGCCTGTCCCTAAGGAATACCAGGGATCTTGGATACAGTCATAGCCAAGACTCACGTTCAGCCCCTGCTGCCAGAGTTCTTTCACCCGCGTGATCCCCCGGCGTTTGGGGTAGGTGTCGGAGCGGCCCTGGAGCGTGATGTTGATGAGGGGATTGGCGATGAAGTTGATGCGCGATCGCCTCAGCAATCCCATTAGTTTCAATGCATAGGCATTGTCATAGGAGGCAAAAGCAGTGGTGTGGCTGGCGGTGACGCGGGGACCTAAGCCCGTGCGACAGGCGCAGGCGGCGACCACCTCTAGGAAACGAGACTGGGGATCATCGATTTCGTCGCAGTGGATGTCGATGGGGCGATCGTATTGTTCTGCCAACTCAAAAATTCGGTGAACCGATCGTACACCGTCTTCCCGTGTCATTTCATAGTGAGGAATGCCACCCACAACATCAGCCCCGAGGTTGAGTGCTTCCTCCAAGAGGGATTCATTTTGGGGATCACCGTAGAGCCCGTCCTGGGGAAACGCGACGATTTGCAGGGTCATCCAATCTTTGACGCGATCGCGCAAATCCAGCAGCGCCTTGAGCGCTGTCAGACTTGGCTCGCTCACATCAGCGTGGCTGCGCACGAACAAAACACCGTGGCTGGCTTGGCGTTTGAGGGCTGCCAAGGCGCGATGCTGGACATCTTCATAGGTCAGCGATCCCTTACGCTCGGCCCAAATCTGAATGCCTTCAAACAACGTTCCGCTTTGGTTCCAGCGAGGATCGCCAGCGGTGAGGGCAGAGTCGAGATGAATGTGGGACTCGACAAAGGGAGGGCTAACAAACTGCTCCCTAGCGTCAATTTCCTCGGGGGCGCTGCCGGGGAGGGTGGGGGCGATCGCCACAATTTTGCCCTCGCGAATGCCAATGTCCTGAGGCCCCTGCCCATGCTGACCCTCAATGTTCAGCAGATGCCCCTGACGGAGGATAAGGTCGTAGCGATCGCCCCTCTGTTCCATGCTCTGTTCCATGGTCCGAATCCTCGCTGCACAATTGTATTAATTTAGATCAAGCGTCTCAATTCAGGATTTCAGTCCTCGACCGCTTCTTCCCCGTCTAGTTCTGGATCAAAGCTAGGAATCCAAGTCGCAACGGTGCGAAGCACCTCTGGCGCTTCGGCTCCATCCAAAAACTCTAGCTGGGTTTCCCGCAGCCCTAAATAGCCCGATCCGAGAAAGGACGTTAGCATCCGCTGGAGCGCAAACCAGACTTCGGACTCAAACTCCCAGGGCTTGTCGTAGGGCGATCGCGCCGAAATCGATCGCAAGGCCCAAAAATAGCTGTTGCGCACCACGGAACCCTTTTTTTTATAGAACGGCACATCATCCGCGTGCAGATACAAAACCTCATTGTCTATCCAGGCTCTCACAGGTTTGGCTCCGGGGGAAATGCTAGGCTAACCATCTTCTTTACCCTAGCGAAGATTGCAGCCTTCGTTGCCCAAAGATTGCCCCAAAAATTGCTCCAAAAATTTCCCTAACAATTGCCATGAAATACGTTGACCTCCAGCAATTACCCCAGGAACCCGTTTCCCATAACCCAGAAATCCAGAAACAAGTGATGCTGCGGGCAGGCGATCTCCCCCACCTCACCAACTTTTCCCAAGCTCGTTTTTCCCCCGGTCAAGTGGCCATAGCCCATCGCCATCTAGATATGGCTGAAGTCTTTTTTGTTGAGGCGGGTCAGGGTGAAATTCGAGTTGAACAAACGGTGTATTCCCTATCTCCCGGCGTCTGCGTTGCGGTGGAACCGGGGGAGGAGCACGAAGTCACGAATACCAGCGGAGAATTCTTGGTTTTGACCTATTTAGGTCTGCGAGTACCGGAAGCCTTGGTCACGCAGCTTAAGAATAATCAATAGTTTTTGGCTTTTGTCAAGGGCAGAGAGTCGGCTTTTAATATGTCAAAAGATTACGGAAGTTGTAGGGCGATCGCAATTTTGGGGTCATTGTCCTGACTAAGCCTCATGGCCCTTGAAATGCAAGATAGATTCAAAAGCAATCTTAGCCAGTTCAGCCAATTGGCTGTTGCTTCGATGTCAAGCGTACCAAACGAAAAGGCCGACTAAAACCGCATCCCTGACCGTATTCCTGAGCATAGGCCTAAGATTTCGCAAGCAAATTATGCTTTATTTGTATAATTTGATTCATTCAAAAGGATGCATTTACTTAGGGTTTCTGCTACAGTCCTTAAAGGTCATCAAAATCGATGGCACCAGAGTCAGAGAAAGGTTTTTGCAAGCAGTCCTCGTTAGTTCCGCTTTTTCTTAAGCATCTTGCCCCTTCGTCAAGAAGCCAGATGCCTACGCTTCAACGAGCCAATTGCGATCATTTTTGATAGAGGTTTGTGATGAATTTGACCAAGCGCTGCGTCGCAGAATTGATGGGAACCTGTTGGTTGGTTTTGGGGGGATGTGGGAGCGCCGTGTTGGCTGCCAATTTCCCCGTGGACAATGAGTACAATGCCCTAGGAATTGGTTTGGTCGGAGTTTCCTTGGCCTTTGGATTAACGGTTTTGACCATGGCCTACGCGATCGGCCATATTTCTGGCTGTCACCTCAACCCAGCTGTATCCTTTGGTCTATGGGCAGGGAAGCGCTTCCCCGGTTCGGAGTTACTCCCTTACATTGGATCTCAGGTTGCTGGCGCAATTTTGGGTGGTGGCATTGTTTATCTGATCGCTAGTGGGCGTCCTGGATTTGAACTGTCCGGCTCTAATCCCTTGGCAACCAATGGTTTTGGAGCACATTCACCCGGCGGCTATGGTTTAATGGCTTGTCTGCTGACGGAAGTCGTGCTGACCTTCGTATTCTTGATGGTGATTTTGGGCTCAACCGATCGCCGTGCGCCCAAGGGTATGGCTCCGCTGGCCATTGGCTTCTGCCTGACGCTGATTCACCTGATTAGCATTCCGGTAACTAATACCTCCGTTAACCCAGCCCGCAGCACGGGAGTTGCGCTCTTTGCCGGGGCTGAGTTGTTTAGCCAAGTGTGGCTTTTCTGGTTCGCTCCGATTGTGGGGGCCGTCCTAGCAGGTATGGCCTATCTGGCACTCTTTGAGGATGCACCTGAGGTGATGGCACGCGATCGCGAAGAAATACCCGCATCCTAATCCCACCCAGCGGCAAGAAACCCAACAGGCCCCGGCACTCGCCCAAGCTTGTTGGGTTCTTGTGCTGTGATCAGCCACTGATTGCCATAACGTTTCAGGTACCCCTGCTGCTGTAGATGCTGAAGTAAGCGCGTTACGGTCACGCGGGTTGAACCAATCAGTTCGGCCAACTCTTGATGGGTCAGGCGTAGGGGCAAAAGCCAACCTTGGGTGGTCGAACGGCCAAATCGTTGTGCCAACCACTGAAAAGCAACCCAAAGACGAGTTTCGGTACAACGAATCTGATAGATTTGCAAAAATTCTTCGAGTTTTTGCATCCGGGCAATCACACAGGCCAGCGGATAGTCGCCTGTAATGCAGTGAAAGCAAGCCTGAACAGGGCTCAAACAATCTAATTGGGCAGGATCGGTGGTGAGCAAAGCCGGCACAATTTGTTCTCCAGGTCCCCAAATTCCAAGAGTATTGACTACGCCATCTTCATCCCAGGTAATCAACCGAATAAAGCCTGTTTCTAATTGCCAAAGCCCCTCTACGTTTAAGGGCAGTTGTTCTTTGCGCCTCAGTTTCAGAACAGCCGGTGATGTTAGCGGAGGATGATGGAGAAGTAAAGATGAAACCATGGCAAAGAAGCGTTGAGCTAAGGTCGGGATAAATTTTAGAGTCAACGGGATTGAAGGTTCAGCAGGGAGAGATTCAAAGGTGTGATGTGCTGGCAAAGGACTCTAGCTCCATCGCAGTCTGCCCCAAGCCAGCCCAAAATTTGGAGATTTCTCGACTGACAAGAGCTGCCTGAAAAAAATGGAAAAAATGTCCACCTTCTGGACAAAGCCAGAGACGATCGCTTGCCGCTAACCAGGTTTGCCAAGCTTTTAATAAGGGAGGATGCACAACCCCATCATCGGCAGCTCCACAAATTAAAAGCGGAACCTCAACGCCACCGACAGGTAAGGATTCAACTTGAACCAGGGAGTGGAGGAGGGGCGATCGCACTAAATCTTTTTGTAAGACGTTGACTAGATCAGCGGCTGGATAAGGACGTTTGCCTTTGAATAATTGCTGGGCCATTTGCGCCAGGATACAAGCTTGGGAACAGGGTAAGAGGTGACGTTGGACGTAATAGTGAGCGTGCCAAGTGACAGCCGGTTGCTCTGCGACAGCGAGGAGGGTAAGCGATCGCACTCGCTCAGGATAACGGCGGGCATAGAGCAAAGCTAGGGTTCCGCTAAGGCCGTGACCCAGCAGGTGAATCGGTTGGCCTCTGGACTTGAGATAGTCGTGGAGAAGCGTCATAGCAATTTCCAGGGAACAGGGCTCATCCGGTTCATGGTTGTATTGCCACTTGGCGATCGCGATGCGTTTAGCTAGTTCGCGCAAAAGTGGGTGATCGAAGGTGGATAAGCTTGGACTAGCATTGAGCCAAAGTGCATTCATCTAAATATCTATCTCCAAATGAAAAATTAGTTCTAAGAAAAAGCCTTTGGGAGAAGCCGGGTCTGTCTACTTCCCCCAAAGCGCAGAGAGGAGAGTATCGATTGTGAATTAGTTCTCTAGACCAAACTCTTCGGAGAGCCGAATCGTTCCTTGGCTTTATTGAGAATTAAAATCATTAGCTTGATGAAGACTAGTTTAGAATCTTTCTCAAGAAGAAGCTATTAAGTTTTATTTAAAACTGTTGTTTAAGCTACAAAAAGCTCTGAAAGTCTTTGTCTTGTAGGAATTTTTAGTAATTTTCAAGTATTGAATAGACAGCAAAAAACCAAGATCAGAGATTCTGCCTTGGCCAAAAAGGAAGGTACATGAAAATTTTGTCATTAACTAATGCTTGAGCATCCCTGTCCGCTTGAGAAAGTGGAGCCGAATTAGGGGACTGTGCTCACGTCGTCGATCCAATGCAGGCTAGGGTCTGGGGAAAATGCTTAGCTAAAATTTGGGGCAGATCATCGGGATTGACTTGTTGATATCGCATTCTGCCAATCACTAAATTAGGGCCTTTACTACATTGCTTAAGACATCCGGTTAGGTGCAGTTTGGCTCGATCTTGAAGATTTTGCTCCCTGAGTTCCGCCTCTAAGGCTTCACAAAGCGATCGCCCCCCTCGCTTGCGACAGGCTGATTTTTGACAGACCAAAATCTGGGTTTTAGGCCCTTGTTCTGGCAAAGGAAGTATCGTTTCTAAAGCAGACTCCAACGATTCTGGAACTGTATTGATTGCAGGTAAAAGCTGGTGAACTTTGAGTTTCAGCCGACCTTCTTTCCATTCTTGAGTCCCAGAAATCAAAACTTGGTCTCCCACGGTCAGTTGACCCTGCAAAGCAGCACGGAGTAAATCATCCCGAGCGGTATTGTCCAGCTTTAACCAGTACGGCCCTTGGGAGGTTTCGAGCTGAATGCGCCGAATTTTATAACCTTTGAGCTCATAGCCTAGAAATTTACCCAGTAGACTAAAGCTCATCTTTTGAGAACAGCTCATGGCGAATTACTTAGAAAGATGATGGCGATCGCGCTGCCAGGTCCATGAAACCCGCAGTACCCAAATCGAGAACAAGACTGAAACCCCCAGCAAAAGCCAATGATGCCAAATCGTGGGATTAAAGGCTGAGGACGGGTTCGGGGGTACTGAAACCTGAGCAATCACTGGCTGCTCAGTCATAACAGGCTGTGAAGTTGAAGTCGATTGTGAAATAAGTCGTGAAATCGGTTCTGTCATAGCGCTGATCTACCTGGAGATAAGGCTGCAAGATGCAGAAGACAACATTGAAAGCTATTGTCGATAAGCCCGGCTGTAGGACAGCTTACGTTCATTTGAGAACTATTGTCAAGTGAAAAATCAATCCTAGAGGCGTATCCTCAGCCTTAGGAATCCTGTTTCAACAGGTTTAAGCGTTTAGCCTGGGGTTTGAACCCTAGGCAGTCATCGCAATCGGTGCAAGATCTCAGTTCAGGCTGATTGCCGATACTCGGATTCGGCCAAACTTGATCGTAGCCCGTTAGATTAATGATAAACCTTTGCGTTCCGGGACTCTAAGCCCGAGAAAACGTACGAAAATATAAGCTTTTCAGGACTTCTCAAACAATCTGGTGACAAATGATGTCAATAAGGATATAGTGGTTTTCAGAAAGCTATTGGTTTAGATCTCAGGGAAACTCAGGTCATCCCTCAGGTTAATATTCGGATTAACGCCAATCGCCCTAACTTTTATCCCATTGGCATCTGCCAGCAGTGTGAAGGTTAAGGCGATCGCAGGCTATTAGGGCAATTCAGGTCGTCACGCAAAGACCTAGCCGAGGCGAGTCACGAGAGTGTCCAATGCCAAGAAGTGGTCAAGGTGATAGGCCCGTTCCTCAGTTTTGAGCAGAATTTGTTCGTAGAGGTAACGGCTAGCGCGATCGCCCAAACTTTCAGCCTGTGCCGCCTGACGTCGGAGCATTTGGATGATGCTTTGTTCGGCTTTCAAATCGTTTTCAACCATTTGACGGCTCGTAAAGGCACCATCCGGTTCGGGCGTAAAACAGCACAGTTCTGCTAACTTCGTAAAACTGGTTGCTGGAATTCCACCTAAGCCGTTGAGGCGTTCACCGACACTATGGGTATGGTCTTGGGCGGCTTCATAGGAGTCCTCAAAGAACTCATGCAGACTGTAAAACTCGGCCCCTTCTACCACAAAGTGATGCTTCTGATATTGCAAGTAAAGGGCCTGGAAACTGGCTAGCGCAATGTTAAGACCTTCACAAATCGGTTCAGTGGCTGTGCGATCCAATAGCACGACATTATCCGCGACTTCTCCAAATGCTCGTAGTGGGGTTTGTGCAGTAGACATAGAGCCAGATATGGAGCCAGACGTAGAGTCAGACATAGGGTCACCTCCCAATGAGTTGAAACAATCGTGATGCGATTTAGATCACTGTCATATTAGCAGCTAAAAATTATGAAATCTGAGCTCGATCAAAACAGAATCTCTTGGTGCCTGAGAATCATTTTTATTAATAGAGATAGCTTAAGCAGTCTATCTCAGGCTGATTAACTATCGCTGCACAGATACGTCATGAATTGCCCCCATTGTGCCTCTAGTTCAATCATCAAAAATGGGCGCAGAAAAAATCGACAAAATTATCGATGTAAATCCTGTGGAAAGCAATTTTTGGAATTTTATAATCCGAGAGGCTATCCCAGCATGGTCAGGCAGATCTGTATTCGTATGCATCAAAATGGCATGACTTACCGGGAAATCGAACGCTTAACCGGAGTTAGTCACAATACGGTTATTGGTTGGGTGCGAGAGTTAGATACAGCAGAAGCGATCGCAATTGAGATCAATTTAGTTGAGAAAGTAGAGGAACCATGACCCAAACAATTATCTTTTTTAGCGCTGAATCTATCATGACAAAACTGTGCAGGCCATAATTAGTTCGCAAAAATTAGGCATATCATTCCCAACACGATTTAGCTTCACTCATGGGAGTTATTTTCAAAAAAAATATCAATATATTTTTCTATCTTTTAATTTTGTGATCTCAAGTTTGTTTTTCTTGACACTGCAATTCACACATTGATTGACATTAGGAGAAACCCAATGATTGTTGTTCAAGCTGAAGACCGCTGGCAAGTTTATCGCCGTTTGCAAGAGCTAGAGATTGATTGCAGTTGTCGGGCACATCAGCCGTTGTATGTGCAGGTGAATACGCCCTATCAATTGCTCCAGGTTTGGGCAACCCTGCAAAGAATAGACGGCACTCGGTCTAGATTAATTGAACGGTTGAGGCTGTGTTGGCTACTACCAACGGCTCTGGAGACTAAGCCGATCGATCCGGGCTAGGGTTTTGGCGTTGAAGGGCTGGATGAGCCATGGAGATCGCCGTTAAAAGAGTTCTCCTTTAAAAATTGTCACGGCTTGCCCCGCGAGGATGACGCGATCGCCCGCCACTTCAACCTGAACCACCCCACCCCGAGTAGAGGCCTGATAGGCCAGCATTTGAGATTTGCCGAGGCGATCGCCCCAGTAAGCCGCCAGTCCACAATGGGCTGAGCCTGTCACTGGATCTTCGTTGATGCCAAACCGAGGAGCAAAAAACCGGGAAACAAAATCATAGGGAGCGTTGCCGCGACTGGTGACGATCACGGCATGGAACGGCAGAGTTTTGAGCAGCGCAAAATCAGGCTGAAGCTGCTGGACGATCTCGGGGGTTGCCACCTCAACAAAACAATAGCCAAGGCTGTCTTGGGAAAGCGCTGTCTTTTGGGGATCGAGGTCGAGGTGAAGCGATCGCCCCAGATCCAGCGGCAGCTCCGTTAGGCGTTGGGGAAGCTGGATCGGAAAGTTAAGTGCAATCCAGTCCCCTGGCAGGACATTGGACTGAAGCTGGGCGGTGAGCAGACCACTCCGCGTTTGAAAACGTGCGGCTTGATGCGGTGGCAGAAGTCCTTCGCTCCAAAGGGCATGGGCACTGGCTAAGGTTGCATGACCACAGAGATCCACTTCAACCGCAGGCGTGAACCAGCGGAGCCGATAGCCATCCCCTTCTGGTAACAAAAACGCTGTTTCCGACAAATTCATTTCCTGGGCCAGTTGCTGCATCCAGGTATCGGACTTGGGACTTTCTAGGAGACAAACTGCTGCTGGATTGCCGCTAAATGCTTGATTGGTAAACGCATCAATTTGAAGAATTTTCATGAGGTTTGATTCGTCAAGGAAAAGGGACGTTTTCCACTTGGAAAATGCTCATCCCCATAATGTGAGCATCAACCTTGGGATTATTTGTATTGATCGTGACATGCAGAGGTTCGTTTTCAATCGCCACTCCATAGCCTCCATAACGCTGCCATCTGCCCAAGGCCAACTTACCCACATCCGTCGCAACGCACTCGTTGCCAATGCTGATTTCTAAGGCGTGCCAATAGGTTTTGTAGTTTTCTAAAATCCACAAATAGATTTCATAGTTGCCATTGGGCAGATCCTGGGTGATTTCCAGGGTCTGCGGCTTATAGATGACAGAATTGAGCATGATTGCAATTTCAGGCTCTGCTTTTGGTTTGATTTTGACCTGAGTGGTCGCAGACTGAATACCGGAGACAGACAATCCCTCCGCCAAGGCTTCTTCAAAGCTCAGCCAAGACTCACCTTGAATCGTGAGGCGATCGCCCCCAAAATTAATCCCCTTGACAAACTTGCCTGAAGTAACGGTGAAAAGTGATTCGGCGAAACGTGATTCGATAGAACGCGATTCAGTAGAACCAAACAAACTTTTTACGCGATCGGTTAAACGAGAAAACATAGTATTCATTAATACTCAAGGTCTTCTACAGTATCTAGCAAATCGTCCTAGTCTCGCTCAGCCTCACCAAATCCTCAACATCTGATTTCCTCCTTTCTGTAGCTCATAGGATACGGTTACGACTTCAGCCTTGAGGCCTTGGGCCTTTGCCCAAGTTTGCACAGGGACTAGATCTGGCGAGCGCTTCAAGGCCAGTGTCATCAGCGGAAAGATGCGAACTTCCGTGGCAACTCGACAGAGTTCAGCGATCGCCTCCAAATGAAACGCCGGTGGCAACAGATCCGAGTACAAAAACAAAAATGCGAACACAAAGCCAAGTCAAATGAGCCATTTGCAAATGGTAAATGGGGGAGCTCTGCTTGAAGATATCGGCCCGCTTTTAGCCCTAATTCGTAATCCACTAAAAACGTATTCAGCGCCTGGATACGATTGTGCCTGAGCTCACTCCGGTTGCGATGAAAAGACCACACCCAGTCTTGAGGCTTTGCTGATTTCTTAGAGCGATCGCCCAAACGGAACGACTCGTTCTAAAACCATACTCATGGCTTTAAATCCTAAATTAACGCAATCCTAGGGTTGATTGTAGCGAGATTCTAGCCAAATCCGGGTCGCTTGAGCCGTATCGAATTTGTGGGTTTGATGACGCATCGAATCGATCACTTCGTAATAGGAACGACCTTGGCGATCGCGTTTCCAAGTCACTTTAGGTTCACTGCCGATGCCTGACTCCCCCGCTAGCCAGTTGACCAGGGTTTTAAGAAATTGGGTCAGTCGAGTTTTTGGAGCTTCTGCGGTAGAGGGCGATCGCCCCAGCGAGTGCGCTCGATAAAATCGACTTTCGGCAATTGCATCAAGGCTTGAAAATTTGTACCCCTGCACGGATTCAATTGCAGCGTTTTGTCTATCCTGCGATTCCTGAGAAATTTTCATTCCATTTCATCCTGGGGATGTTTCACCCCATCCTTAATCGTGGTCTCACGATTGCTATCTCATGCTCCCATTGTCTTCTCCTTCCTCCAAAGCGAACAGATTCAGTTACCCTAAATTGTAACGGGTACAGTTTTAGGAAACAAAACTGTTATGCCCGATTTTCGCCAAACCTGTACCCCTTAAAGCGAGGCACTATCATGCAAACATTGGCTCACCATCTTTCGCCAGAACTCAGCGATCGCAGTCTCTACGAACAGGTGGCCGATCGCATGGAGTCGTTAATCGCGGAAGGAACCTTGCAACCGGGCGATCGCATGCCTTCGGTGCGCAAGCTCCACAAACAGCTCTCAGTCAGCATTTCCACAGTCCTAGAAGCCTATCGCTTATTAGAAGATCGAGGACTGATCCTGGCCCGACCTCAGTCCGGCTATTACGTGCGTCAATCCGCTTTGGAAGTCCCCGCAGAGCCCATGCTCTCCATGCCCCCGGAGGATGTGCGGCGGGTGGACAATTCCCTCGCGTTTCGGCTGATGCGAGCCATTCGTGACCCCGATACAATTCAGCTCGGTGCGGCGGTTCCGGCCATGGAGTTGCTGCCGCTGAATGCGCTCAATCGCTTGATGAGCCAAGTGATTCGCCAGGATCCAGTCCTCGCCCATTCCTACGATATTCCCCCCGGCTGCGAACCCCTGCGCCATGAAATTGCTCGACGGTTGCTGGATGCAGGCTGTTCGGTTTCTCCGGATCAAGTTGTTACCACCAATGGGACCTTTGAGGGCGTGTATTTGGCGCTGCAAGCCATTACCAAACCAGGAGACACGATCGCCATCGAATCCCCCGCCTATTACGGCATGCTAGAAGCACTGGAAGTCCTACATCTCAACGCCCTAGAACTTCCCACCCATCCCCGCGACGGCATTTCCCTAGAACATCTGGAAACGGCTCTGCACCGCAAACAGGTCCAAGCCTGCGCCCTCGTCTCCAATTTCAGCAATCCCCTCGGCGGTTGCATGGATGATGCCAAGAAAAAAGCCCTAGCGGAATTGTTGGCCCAGTACGATACGCCGCTGATCGAAGACGACATCTACGGCGATTTGCATTTTGGTCCCGATCGCCCCAAGGCCATCAAAGCCTTCGATCGCCACGACCTGATCATCTATTGCAGTTCCTACAGCAAAACCCTCTCCCCAGGACTGCGGGTGGGCTGGACCGTGGCGGGGCGATATCAGGCGCGGATTGAGCAGATGAAGTGGGTGATGAACCAAACAACGGCCATTATTCCCCAACTGACGCTGGCGGCTTTTCTCAGCAATGGCGGCTACGATCGCCACCTGCGACACCTGCGCCGCGCCTACCAGGACCAAATGGCCAAAATGCGTCAGGCGATTTGCAATTATTTCCCCGAGGAAACCAAGGTCACCCGTCCCAACGGCGGTCATGTGCTTTGGGTCGAGCTACCGCCCCCAGCGGATGCGGTGGTCCTCTACGAAAAGGCCCTAGAACATCGAATTAGCATCGCACCGGGAATCATTTTTTCTCCGTCCCAAAGTTACCGCAACTGCTTCCGGCTCAATTGCAGCAAGCCCTGGTCCGCAGAAATCGAACAGGCGATGGTAACACTGGGACAGTTGACCACTCAGTTTTAGAGCGGTTTTAGAACCGCTTTAGAACCTTCCAATCCACCCAGTTCCTTCAGCCCTAAGATGGCAAAACTCGATTGACCAGGGTGCTGAGCGATCGCTTGATCTTCCGATTACGCTGCCACACCTCAAACCTCCGCCGATATTCCTCCGTCCCCAGCCAGTAGGTTTTGCGAGCCTTCATGGCCAAGCCAAATCCCCAAAAGACCAACACATACAGCGACCAAGTTAGGCCACTGCTGGTCAGCAAGTTGAATAGGACTAAAAAGCCATTGATCATCAAAAACTTCAGCGCCTGCTGTTGAAAGGCTTGGTGGCGATCGCGGTCAAAAGCCTGTCGATGCAGCAATTCCCCTTGATTCAAACGCCAATCCTGTTCAGCCACTTCAATTTCGCTAGGGCTGATTCCCAATTCGGCGGCAATTTCTAGAAGTTGCGATCGCGTCACATCTTCCTGTTCAGTTTGGCGCGCAATGGCCAAATGCAAAATTTGCTGAACTTCGTCCTGACTGTAGGAGCTTAGGTCAGAAAAGTTCGAGCCAGAAAAGTTTGAGCTAGGAGATTCAGCCATAGGATGCCGCGCCAATCAATCCGTCTCTAGCCTCCCACATTTGCCAGAGACAACCTAGGGGGGATTTCTCAACTTCAGAGGACGGCTTACCCCCTCAGGAATCTATCCCAACCGTTTCAAATCTCAATAAATTTACATAGACCAGAAAAAGCCGTCACAATAGGCTTTCTGGCGCTTGTGTGATTCCAATCACGGGAGATCGTCGTTGATACTACTTTCTTTTTTGGGGAAGTCAGTGCATATTATAGATGGCTCAACTTTAGCCGAGTCATCAACAGGGAACACACAGTTGGCCGACGGAGATCTTTTGAGATCATCGTCGGTTTTTTTTCGTTAACGGAATTTTCTCCGTGGGTCCCAAAATCAAGCAATTTCAGCTATCGTAAGACCCCCAAGGTATTACGCCAAGTGAGCTCTTTGCAGAGCATTTCCAGCGCCCGCTGATCCTGCGGCTCAAACAGTTGGAATTGAATCAGTTCCTGGAGCACCTGCTCAGTGAGATGGGCCGCAAAGCTGCCTCCGTAGCGCAGCAGCAGGCTGTAATAGCGAAACTGAGGCCGCTCCTGGGCATCTAAATGAAACCGATAGATTTCCTCAGTATCCATACAGCAGACCGACGCATTGACCGGAACCACTTCTCGGGGAATGCCTTGGTTGCCGTAGCGCCGGCTGTCCGTTTCTAGGGTGCCGATCAAAACAATCCCCAGGAGCGTCCGCGTTTCATGAATTAAATCCGGGGCAAACACCGGGTCGGGTTCGCTCGATAAACGCGGTCCATTGTTGAGAAATGTTGGATTAACCAACTGGGAATTGTAGATAATTCCCACAATCGGGGGGCGATCGCCATTGGCCAGCTTGACAAAACTCCCGAACCCATAATCCCCCGGCTGGGGTGGGCAGCTCGTGCTCATGATGTCGTCGAGCTGAACCACGTAATCGCAGTGGGAGTTGGATTTGACGACTTTGCCCAAGATTTGACCCGCCTGCATGGCGATCGCGCTCCTGAATTTAATACGGATTCAATTGGGGTATATTCAATCGGGGTATATCAGTGCAAAAATACTATGCAAAACACCATGATGGGCATCGTACTACAGCAGCCGCGCATAATCCGGATTTTCGCCGATTTGTTTTAGCAACTGCTTGATTTCCTGGGTCCGTTCTTTTTTGACGATCAGCGTAGCTTTCCCAGCCCGGACCACCACCACATCTTCAAGACCAATCGTGGCGATCAGCTCTTCAGAATCCTGGGTGTAGAAAATACAGCCTGCGCTTTCGTGGCCAATGTGACGGCCCAGGACGATGTTGGGCTCCTCTTCCTGTTTGAGCAATCGCTCGATCGCATTCCAGTCTCCCAGATCATCCCAGGCAAACTGAACGGGTAGAACACAGGCGCGATCGGTCTTTTCCATCAGGGCATAATCAATGCTCAGCTTGGTCAACGTCGAATAGGCCTCGACACCTTTTTCTTCCAAGGGAATCAGAATTTCGGGGGCATGGCGACGGAGTTCGGCGATCGCCGTTTTTAGCTGAAAAATAAACATGCCCCCATTCCAGCTAAACCGACCGCTATCGAGGAACCCACGGGCCGTTTCCGGGTCTGGCTTTTCGGTGAAGCGGCTGACCCGATAGGCAGGCAGGTCTTGGAAAATCCCGACTTTTTCGCCCTGTTCAATATAGCCATACCCTGTGGATGCATAGGTGGGCTGGATCCCGAGGGTGGCGATCGCCCCTTGTTCTTGGCTGAGGATGGCCGCCGCCGTCAGAATTTGCTCAAACGCCGCCTGGTCTTCGATCCAGTGGTCTGCGGGGAAAAAGCCCACCACCGCCTCTTCGCCGTAGCGCTGAGCTGCCTCTAACGTTGCCCAAGTGACCGCTGGAGCCGTATCTCGCCCCTCGGGTTCCACCAGCAAATTCGCCTCCGGTAGCTCCGGTAACTGCTTGCGAACGCCATCCGCCAAATGGGCCGCCGTAACCACCCAAAGGTCATCCCAGCCCCCCGCAACCGTCAGCAACCGCTGAGCCGTCGCCTGCAATAAACTGAGCCCGCTCCCATCCAAACTCAAAAACTGTTTGGGATAGGACTGGCGACTCAGGGGCCAAAAACGCTCCCCCTTACCGCCCGCGAGGATCATCGGAATCAACGTGCGAGCCATAGCCTCAATACCTTTTTAAGAAACCTTTTGTCAGCCAGTGCAGTCAAAAATTTTAGAAGTCCGCTCAACCGCATTGACTCAACGCAGTTGAAGGAATTTGCCCTGACCCATGGCACCAGTGGGTCTGATACAGCCCAATCCCAGGGGTTTCTACCCTACGCAAGTTTACCCAGATTTGCAGCTTTTGAACCTTTGCGCCTTAAGAATTGGCGCTATAATTGCGACGTTGAAGTTTACGAAACATTACAAGTCAAAACTTCAATTCACCTATGGGTGGTGTGAAAAACCGTTTGCCTAGCGAGGTTTTCTGGCTCAAGGTCTTTGTTGGCCTGTGCTGGTGATTCAGTGCCACTCGTCTCAACTCTATCTACAAGCGTATCAATCCCAACAGAGAGGCCCCTTGAATTCATCGAAGCATTATTCGTCGAAACCCTCTCTGTCCAGCGTCGAGGGAGCCGTCACTTCTAGCAGTCCACGACCGTCCCAGGTTCAACGATGGTTTTGGCAAATTGCTTGTACGACCTGCGCGATCGTCTCTGCCTCAGCAGGGCTGGCGGCCTCCCTATGGTTGCCGGATCCGACTCAAGCGATCGCAACGGGCCAAGGGGAAGAACTGGCGACGGCCAATGGATTTATGAGCCCGATCGCCCGTCCGATCAATGTTTTGGTCATGGGTGTGGACCGTGTGCCGGAGGCAGAGCCGGGTTCGCCTGAAAGTTTTACCGGGCGCAGTGACACCCTGCTTCTACTGCATCTCGATCCGCGTCAAGAGGCGGTCTCTGTACTCTCAATTCCCCGAGATACTCAGGTTGAGGTGCCTAACTACGGGCTAACCAAAATTAATCATGCCAACTGGATGGGGGGACCCGCTCTCATTCGCTCGGTTCTCCAGCATAACTTTAATGATGTGCCGGTGGATCGCTACATTCGCGTGAACACCGGGGCGTTTCGCGAAATTGTGGATGCCGTTGGCGGGGTGCGAGTCTTTGTGCCCAAGCCCATGCAATACACCGATAATACCCAGGGCCTCAAAATTGACCTCGCAGAAGGTTGGCAGACGTTGAATGGGGATCAGGCGGAGCAGTTTGCTCGGTTTCGTCATGATGAGTACGGGGATATTGGCCGGGTTCAGCGGCAGCAAACGCTGCTCAAGGCACTGCGCAAGCGATTGACCCAGCCAACCATCGTGGCGCGGGTACCGCAATTGCTAGATATTTTTGGCCGCTATGTCGACACCAATCTTTCTTCTGAAGAAATGTTGGCGCTAGTGCGGTTTGGACTGAAGCTAACGCCGGAAGAGCTCAAAATGGTGATGTTGCCCGGTCGTGCCAGTGAGGTGGGCGAGTTTAACGCCAGCTATTGGCTGATGGATGAGGACAAACGCGATCAGATTCTGGCGGATTATTTTGACACGAAGGCGATCGCCCGCACCTACACCGGCTGGGATGACGTCTCGACGGAGCGATCGCCCTACGATATCCGCATCGCCGTTCAAAATGCCTCCTTGGAAGAAGACCAGGGCTACCGCATGGCCGAGTCTCTGCGGGAATTGGGCTTTAGCGATGTCTACGTGGTGGATGATTGGCCCGATATCAATTCCAACACCGAAATTATTGTTCAGCAGGGTGATCTGAAAGCGGCGGATCTGGTGCGCGATCGCCTCGGGCTCGGTCAGGTGGATTCTGCCTCCACTGGCGATCTAGAATCTGAGATTACAGTACGGGTAGGCTCAGACTGGCATCCGCCGACCTGGTAATATCCCACCTGTCGCGTTCAGCGGGTCCTGGGGGATTAATAAGTAAACCGAAATTCATTCGACTCAGGGTCAGACGACTCAGGGTCAGACGGTGCTTCTACCTGAAAGGTCTGCTCTAAGGCCCGCACCTCATCTGTTCTTGACGCTTTGCCCCCATGACCTACAGCCTACGCGTTGCAGATTTGCCCGCAGCCGAACGCCCTCGCGAACGCCTGATGGAAGAAGGAGCCCGTGCTCTGGCGACGGCAGAACTGCTGGCGATTCTGCTGGGTACCGGTCAAGGACCCGGTAAGCTTTCCGCCCTTGGACTGGGCAACTACATCTTGCATACGCTGGCTCAAAATCAACAGGATCCGCTGGCGGTGTTGCGTCAGGTTTCTTTGGCGGAGCTGACCTCCATTGTGGGCGTTGGCCCCGCAAAGGCCTGCTCGATTCTGGCAGCAGTGGAGTTGGGCAAGCGGGTATTTTTGGCCCGTCCGCTCGATCGCCTACCCTTAGAAAGTCCGGAGGCTGCTGCGCTCTATCTGACGCCAGATTTGATGTGGGAAAGCCAAGAGCATTTTGCGGTGCTGTTGCTGGATATCAAAAATCGCCCCATTGGCACTCGCATCGTTTCCATTGGCACCGCCACCGAAACCTTGGCCCATCCCCGCGAGATTTTCCGCACGCTGATTCGCCAAGGGGCAACCCGCGCCATCATTGCCCACAACCATCCCTCTGGCAGCACAGACCCCAGTCCCGAGGATCTGGCCCTCACGCGACAGTTGCTCCAAGCCGCTCAAATTCTTTCACTTCCGTTGCTGGATCATCTGATTCTCGGCGGTGGACAGTTCACCAGTTTGCGCCAAACAACCCACCTCTGGGAGGACTATCCCCAAGAGGGCTAAGTCAGCCGCTGTTTACATCTTTGACTTCAGGGTCTAAAGCATTTGAAACTGAGGATTGCTCCGCAAGCCAGAGACCTGGAAATTCCAGAGCCCTTCCATGAGCAGAGGGTCGTTAGTCTGGATTAAAGACGTGTCGAGCAGGAGAGCAACGTAATATTCCTGTTGTCGCAGAATAAAAGCGGTATGGGCTTCACACAACACCTTGGCGTAGTGAAAGTTTTCCAGATTTAGCGTCGACATCAACAACCAGCGCAGACCCAGAACCTGAAAAACGGTCTTTTCCCACAGCAAAGGTTCTGAAGCCTGGGAAACAAAATACTCCTGAGGCAAACCATTCCAATCAAAAATCACGGCTCCCACGATCGCATCTTCAAAGGTGCTGGGTGGGGAAAGGCAACTCCCAGGTTCAAAGACCCCCGCAGAACTAGAGCAGAGTGGCATCGCCATAGGCCAAGAATAGAGAGGACAGAAATAACAAAAATACAAAAATAAGGACAGTATGCCCCGCTTTAAGATGCCCGACCCTGAGGACGAACTAAAACTGCGGGGGTAGAAAATTATGCTTTAAGCTTTTCTCGAAACTTTGCTCTGAACTTTGCTCTGAACGCCATGCGGCAGGCACATCTACCTGTCCTTGCGCTTCGCATTCGAAGGCTTGGGTTTGCCAAGTCTTGAGATCCATCTCCGATAGACGATGTAGTCCTAAACAACGAGGCTGATAGACCTGGCTAACGACCATCCAGCCAAAACCGCGCAACCAATCCAAACCTGTTTTGATCCAGGATTCTCGATTGCCAGGACGTCCAGTCTCTGCCACTTGCACCGGTGAAACCCAAATGCCCTGTCCCCCTAAAATAATTCGCCCCAATCCCACCGCCCGCGCAGTGTGTGATCCTGAGGTTACTAACTGGAGATGGCGAACGCCCCAAGCGTTGAGGGTGGCAGTGCTAAACCGATAATTGCCCAAGGTGGACTGGGCACAGGGCTCAATCCATACCTGCTCCATTGGAGCATGGGATCGCCGAAAAATCAGCCAAATACAAGGCTCTGCCGAACCCGCAGAAATTAAAATGGGCCGTTCAGGAAACTGTTGGGCTAGCTGCGCTGCATAGATTTCGCGGCGGATACTGCCGCCTAGGACTAAGACCCCATCAATCGGCTGCCGTGCGGCTTGGACCAGGGCCAAGCCTTGATGGGCGCTCCAAAATAACAGACAACCCAGCAAGAGACCGAGGAGCAATCGCGGCCCCGTCTTCCTACGCTCAATCTTTGGTTGCTTACTCAATCCCACTTTGTCCTGAAGAACCCTTGTAAGGCTTGGAAAGAAACAAAACAGGGCACGCGGGAACCAATCCCAGAACTGTCACACCTCCCCCGCTGTCCGCGAACCCATCATTGGATAGTCTAAAAACGAACCCCTGATAGGGCGTGCGTTCCCGTGAGAGACAGCGAAGCTCCATTACTCCCAATCCTCTGCTCCCAACCCTTCCCCGCTCCAAACCCTCCCCCGCTTCCGTAATCGGGGATTACAATTTCTATCATTAGCCATTTAGCCACTTCTATATTTCCCAAATTTCTCAATCGTTGCGTTGACCCCTTGCTGCCGCTGGAGATTTCATGAAGCTATTGACATCCTTACCCCCTGTTCAGGCCCTGTTCTTTGGAAGTGCGATCGCCACAACCTTTGCGCTTTCTCTCGTTGGCCCCGGCGTGGGCAATGTCGTCCGGGCAGCGTGGCAGGATAGCCCGAAGGCCCTAGTTGACCAAGCTTGGCAAATCGTTAACCAGGAGTATGTAGATCCAACCTTTAATCAACAAGATTGGCAGCAGGTCCGTCGCGACCTCCTGGGCCGGGAATATGCCTCTCAGCAAGATGCCTATAAAGCCCTGAGCCAAGCCATTGGCAAGATCGGCGACAAGTATACTCGCTTCATGGATCCGCAGCAGTATGCGGCCCTGACGGATCAGACCTCGGGCGAGCTTTCTGGGGTAGGTATGCGTCTCTCGTTGGATCCGAAAACGGAAGTCTTGACCGTCGCAGCCCCCATTAAGGATTCCCCCGCCATGACGGCAGGGATCAAAGCGGGAGACCAGATCCTCATGATTGATGGCCGCTCCACCCGCAATATGACCGTGGAGGAAGCGGCGGAGCTGATTCGTGGTAAAGAGGGTACCTCAATCAAAATTAAGTTTTCCCGCGATGGGCGTCCGTTTGAGCGGCAGATCACCAGGGCAAGGATCGAGATTCCCAGCGTGCAATACAGCCTTCAGCAGGAAGAGGGCAATCGGATTGGCTACATTCGCCTGAGCCAGTTCACCGCCCATGCGGCGCAGGAAATGCAGTCTGCGATTAAGGATCTTAATAGCCAGGGTGCAGACGCTTTTGTTCTGGATTTGCGGGGGAATCCTGGGGGCTTGCTCTATTCCAGTCTCGACATTGCTCGGATGTGGATCCAAGACGGCGAAATTGTCAAAACCGTCGATCGGGATGCAAAGGATGAACATATTACGGCCAACCGCACAGCGCTGACCGATCGCCCCTTGGCGGTTCTGGTGGATAAAGGTTCGGCCAGCTCCAGCGAAATTTTGTCGGGCGCGCTCCAAGACAACCAGCGGGCGACGATCGTGGGTACGCATACCTTTGGCAAAGCCTTGGTCCAATCCCTCCATCCTTTGGCTGATGGCTCGGGTCTGGCGGTGACGATCGCCCACTACTACACCCCCAACGGCACCGACATCAGTCAAACAGGGATTGCGCCGGATGTGGAAGTTAAGCTGAGCGAAAATCAACAGCAGGCTCTGGCCAATAATCCCGATGATATTGGTACAGTTAAGGATCCCCAGTATGCCTCGGCCATTGCGGTGCTTGCGAAGCAGATCCGCCCGAATGTTTATACTCAGCGTTGATACTCAATGCGTTGATACTCGTTGATACTTCCTCAGTTCATGACTGCATCGACCTCCCTGTCTCGCTCCCTGCCGGAATTAGCCCAGGCAACCCGAATGGCCGCCCAGCAGCTTGCAGGGTTGCCTACAGACGCCAAAAACCAAGCCATTGAGGCGATCGCCCAAGCCCTCGAAGCGGCCCAAACCGAGATCTTGGCGGCGAACCAAGCCGACTGCCAAGCCGCTGAGGCCGATGGCATTGCCCCGGCGCTCTATGCTCGGCTGAAGCTGGATACTGCAAAGCTCAAAGGGGCGATCGCCGGGGTGCGGGATGTGGGTCGATTGGCGGATCCCGTGGGCCAAGTGCAAATTCAGCGGCGGCTGGATGAGGGCCTGGTGCTGCGGCGGCTCTCCTGCCCAGTGGGGGTGTTGGGCGTGATTTTTGAGGCACGGCCCGATGCGGTGATGCAGATTGCCGCTTTGGCGATCAAGTCGGGGAATGGAGCGATTCTCAAGGGCGGTCGGGAGGCGGTGCGTTCCTGTCAGGCGATCGTCCAGGCGATTCAAGCGGGGTTAGCCCAGAGTGACGTGGACCCAGCGGTGATTCAATTGCTGACCAGTCGCTCGGAAATTGCTGAACTGCTGAAGCTAGAGCAAGATGTGGATTTGATTATCCCTCGGGGCTCCAACGCCTTTGTGCGCTACGTTCAGGAAAATACGCAGATTCCCGTTTTGGGCCATGCGGATGGCATTTGTCATCTCTATTTGGATGGGGCGGCGGATGCGGAAAAGGCGGTGGCGATCGCCGTTGATGCCAAAACCCAATACCCCGCAGCCTGCAACGCCATCGAAACGCTGCTGGTCCATGAATCCCTGGTGACCTCAATCTTGCCCCCGGTGGCCCAGGCGCTGCAAGCGGCCCAGGTGATGCTCAAGGGCGATGCCCGTTGTGTGGAGATCCTAGGGATCGCAGCGGCCACGCCGGAGGACTGGGGGACGGAATATAGTGATTTGGTGCTTTCCATCAAGCTGGTGGCCTCCTTGGACGAGGCGATCGCCCACATCAATCACTACGGCTCGCACCATACCGATGCCATCGTCACCGAAGACCCAGCCGCTGCCGATCGGTTCTTGGCCCAGGTCAATAGCGCTGGGATCTACCACAACTGCTCAACCCGGTTTGCCGACGGCTTTCGCTACGGCTTCGGAGCCGAGGTGGGCATTAGCACCCAGAAGCTTGCACCACGGGGGCCGGTGGGACTGGAGGGGCTAGTGACGTACAAATATCAACTGGTCGGCGCAGGGCACATTGCAGCGACCTACAGCGGTGCCCAGGCCAAAGCCTTTTTGCACGAGGATTTCTGAGGCGGTGGACTACCTAGAAGTCAAAGGCATTCGTTGCTACGGCTATACCGGCTACTTTCCCGCCGAGAATGAGCTGGGCCAGTGGTTTGAAGTGGATTTAAGGTTTGGCTTAGATCTGTCCTGCGCCGCCCAATCCGATGCGCTTGACGATGCGTTGGATTATCGCCAGGTGATTGATCAAGTACAGACGTTGGTCCGAACTCAGGTTTTCAAGACCATTGAACGGCTGGCGGGGGCGATCGCCGAAGCGCTCCTCTCCCTCAAAAAATTTGACCAGATCACCGTGCGGCTCACCAAACTCTCGCCACCCATTCCAGACTTTCTGGGATCGGTCACCGTTGAACTAACCCGCCGTTCTTAGGTCCAGGGGTGATGGGCCCGTTCCTAGGCATAGGTTGGCTGAGCCGGGGTGAGATTAGGGCTAATCCGGCCCAACTCCAGGCTAAAAATTGAGCCTTGGGGCCGATTATTCATGACTGTGATCACGCCACCATGGGCCTCAACCGCGAGTTTGCAAAAGGCCAAGCCCAATCCGGTTTGCTTCACCCCTTGGAGATTGAGATCCGTGGCAAATTTTTGAAATAAACGCTCCTTGAGCTGGTCGCTTACCCCTGGCCCTTGATCGCGAACACGGATATGAACGGTTTGAGGGGTGGGATAGGCGACCTCAACAGAAATTTCGCCCCCCGGTGGAGAAAACTTGAGGGCATTACTCAACAAATTGTCCATGACTCGCCGAATCAGTAATGCATCTAGCAAGACGGTGTGAGCTGTAGCGGGAAATTCAGTGCGGAGGGTGAGCGATCGCTGCTGAGCCAGCAACCGAAAATCATCCAGGGCCTCCTGAGCCAGTCGAGCCACATCCACCGGCTGCAATTGCAAGGTCATCCGCTCCGAGCGCAATTTGGACAGCATCAAAACGCTGTCGACCATGCAGTGCAATCGCTGGATCGACGAACTAATGCGCTGTACCTGTTTCCGCTGGGCTTCCTCGGGACAAAGACGCAGCAGCAGCTCCTGGGACATGGTCATACTCGTCAGCGGGCTGCGCAGGTCATGAACGATCATGTGGGTCAGATCATCCTGAAGATCGATGAGATTTTGCAAGCGATCGTACTGCTGCTTGATTCGCAGCATCGAGCGAATGCGAGCCCGTAGCTCTACGCTATCAGTGGGTTTAGAAATAAAATCATCAGCCCCTGCGGCCAGACAAGCCTCCAGATCCTTACGGGAGGAGAGGGCCGTCAGCGCAATAATCGGAATATGCTGCCACTGGGAATTGGATTTGAGGATTCGACAGATCGCCAAACCATCCAGGTCTGGCATCATGATGTCGAGCAAAATGAGATCAGGCTGACAGTCCTTCAAGTAACTCAGCAATGCACGACCACTATCGAGAAACGCTAGCTGGTAATTTTCCTGGTAGAGCAGAATCTCTAAAATATTGAAATTTTCTGGCTGATCATCAACCACCAAGATGAGCGGTGCCATACAACACCTAACCTCCATCAAGCTGCACTAGAGAACAAAAAGGGAAACGGAGGAGGGGAAAGGAGCATGATTAAACTAAGTGACTTAGCTTCCTGTATATAAACATACCCAAACCCACAAAACCAAGGGTAGGACATTCCGGAAACCGAACGTTCCGATTCTTGAACCTGGTTTTGTGGGGTTTGCCTGGCTGGAGCAGCTCCTAAACCCCGACGGCAACCGCTTGGGGCTGGAACTGTTTGAGGACTCGCTCTGCCATTTGGGCCGGGGTGAGCTCTAGGTCGATCATGGACTCATTGGGTGTGGCATGGTCCACCAGGATGTCGGGGACACCGAGGCGGAAGAGCGAGACCTTGAGATGGTGATCGAGGAAGGATTCGGCGATCGCCGAACCAAATCCCCCCATCAAACCGCCTTCTTCCAGGGTGACCACTTTGCCAATGCGCTCGGCCAAGGGCAAAATCAGTTCCTCGTCCAGGGGTTTAGCAAACCGGGCGTTCACTACCGTGGCTTCTAGGCCATGCTCGCTGAGAATTTCTGCCGTCTGAACTGCCGGATACACCATCGAGCCATAGGCAAGCAGCAAAACATCATCGCCGCTGCGCAAAATTTCGCCCTTGCCGATGGGTAGGTCTTCCCAGCCCTCTTCCATGAGCGGAACGCCGTAGCCATTGCCGCGAGGGTAGCGCATGGCGATCGGCCCATCGGTATAGTTGATTCCGGTAATCAGCATCCGCTGGAGCTCGCCTTCATCCTTGGGGGCCATGACGACCATGTTGGGGATACAGCGCAAATAGGCAATGTCGTAGAGCCCTTGGTGGGTGGGTCCATCCGCCCCGACAATGCCTGCTCGATCAATGCAGAAGAAGACGGGAAGGTTTTGGATACAGACATCGTGGACAATTTGATCGAAGGCCCGCTGGAGGAATGTCGAGTAGATGGCGGCAACGGGGCGCATGCCTTCACAGGCCATGCCTGCGGCGAGGGTAACGGCGTGCTGTTCGGCAATGCCCACGTCGATGTATTGCTTGGGCAAACGCTTTTGCAAAATATCGAGGCCGGTGCCCGTTGCCATGGCGGCAGTAATGGCGATAACCCGAGGATTATCCTCGGCAATTTTGGTCAGGGCTTCGCCAAAAACCTTGGAGTAGCTGGGGGGTTTGGGCTTGTTCGAGGGTTTAGATTTGCCGGTGGTGAGGTCAAAGGGAGATTGGGCGTGGTAGCCGACTTGGTCCTGTTCGGCGATCGCATACCCCTTGCCCTTCGTCGTCGCCACATGCACCAGCACCGGCCCCGGAATCTTGTGGGATTCCTTAAACGTATGGATCAGCTCTTCCAAATTGTGACCATCCACTGGACCCACGTAGGTAAAGCCCAATTCCTCAAAGACTGCGCCAACCTTAGGCACGGCCAAACGCTTCATCCCCTCCTTGACCCGCTGAAGCTCAGGAGGCAGCGTACCGCCCACGAACGGCAATTGCTTGAACTGCTCCTCTAGATTGTCCGTGAGGAACTGCATCGGCGGGCTGAGGCGGATTTTGTTGAGATAGCGGGGAATCGCGCCGACATTGGGCGAGATCGACATTTCGTTGTCGTTCAGGACCACCATCAGGTTGGTATGGGGCAGATGACCCGCATGGTTGATGGCTTCTAGGGCCATGCCACCGGTCAGGGCACCATCGCCGATCACCGCGACAGCTTTGAAATCTTCCCCTTTGGCATCGCGGGCGATCGCCATCCCCAACGCCGCCGAAATACTCGTAGACGCATGCCCTGCGCCAAAGTGGTCAAAGTCGCTTTCACAGCGCTTGAGATAGCCTGCGACCCCGTTCTTTTGTCGCAGCGTCTGGAAATTTTGATAGCGTCCCGTCAAGAGTTTGTGGGGATAGGCCTGGTGACCCACGTCCCAAACCACCTTATCTCGGTCTAGATCCAGGGTTTGGTAGAGTGCGAGCGTCAGTTCCACCACACCCAATCCCGGTCCCAAATGTCCACCGCTTGCGGCGACTGTCTCTAGATGCTTTTCCCGAATTTGGCGGGCAATCTGCTCCAGCTCATGGATAGAGAGGCCGTGGAGTTGATTGGGATGGGTCAGTTCACTTAGGTGCATACTTGCCGTACCCCTTAGGGTGATTCAGTACCGATGAGTTGTTGATCGAAAGCGGGCAGCGGATACGCAGTTTGTCCGCCTCTTTTCACTCTAGTCGAAAGCGTCAGCTAGAGGGTTTTAACTGTTCTAGGTTGCAACATTCTGCAAGGCACAGTTGTAACGAAAGCGCTGAAATCACGAGGATTTGAGTGGAGGATCAAAAAAACTTCCCAAAAGCCTCCCAAAAGCCTCCCAAAACCCTTCCCAAAATACCCCACAAAAAAGAGCCCGAACCTGGGCTCCCTGTTTCCAAGAACAAGATCAGGACAAAATTCTCTAGGCTACTGGTCGAACAGAACCGCCACCATGTCATCCCATTACCACATCCCATTACCACATGGCGCGAACGGGAGCAGCCGGAGCTGGGGGCTGGGCCGCAGGGGCCGTAGTGGCTGCAGGGGCTGGTGGGGGTGGCGGGTTTGTCGCAGCAGGGGTTGAGGGGGCTGTAGTGGCCGCAGGGGGCGTTGCTCCGGGGGTGGGATCGAGATTGCCCGTGGTGGAACCGGCTTGGGCGGTTGTGTTCTCTGTACTGGGTTGAGCGACAAAGACATCCCTGGTGTTGGGACTGGTCGTTGAACGGGTTGTCTCCGAAGTGGCAGAGGGGGTTGCTGCGTTTTGTCCCACCTGCCGTGCCCCTAGGTTGGAGGATTGGGTGGTTTGTCCATTGGCGGGAATATTCGGGACCGCCGGCAAGACCGTGGGATCTGCAACCTGGTTGGTTGAGCCCAGGCGGAAGGCAGGGACTTTGCTCAGGCCCAGAACCGCTGCAATGGCCGCGATCGCCGCGAAAATAATTGAAATCAGGTTTGCCATGGGTTGCCTCTGGACTCGCCCCGTTAATATAGCGCGATCAAAAAATCTGCTCTACGCTTTTACCCCGTTCACTTCCTGGCGTCAAGCCCAAAATCAGGCTTCTCGGGTAACAGATTCCTCCAACCTCCAACAAATTGTTTCGCCTATCCGTTTCTCCCCCAAAACCTGGATATGTTGAGACCAGACATGGCCGGAGCCCCCCTCGGGCAGCGCCCTGTCTTGACGGAATGCTCTCGATTTTTTCGCTAGACTCATGGTCACACCCTCTTCGGTTTCTACGTCGGTTTCTACGGCTGCTCTTTTTCCTGCTCCGTCCTCTTCGCTCGTGCTCTACGACACCACCCTGCGGGACGGGGCGCAGCGGGAAGGAATTGCCCTGTCGCTGGCGGATAAGCTGCGGATTGCTCAGGCCCTCGATCGCCTCGGAATTCCTTTTATCGAAGGGGGCTGGCCCGGTGCAAACCCAAAGGATGTGCAGTTTTTCTGGCAGCTCCAGCAACAGCCACTTCAGCAGGCGGAAGTCGTGGCCTTTTGCTCCACCTGTCGGCCAGGGCAGCGCGCGGATCAGGATGAGCTCCTCCAGGGCATTTTGGCGGCGGGAACGCGCTGGGTAACGGTTTTTGGCAAGTCCTGGGATTTGCACGTCACGGAAGGGCTCAAAACCACGCTGGAGGAAAATCTGCGGCTGATCCGAGACAGCATTGTCTATTTGCGCAGTCAGGGTCGCCGGGTAATTTACGATGCCGAGCATTGGTTTGATGGCTATTGTCAGAACCCGGACTATGCGGTCAAAACCCTGGAGGCAGCGTTGGATGCGGGAGTGGAGTGGCTGACGCTGTGCGATACCAATGGGGGAATGTTGCCCCATGAGGTCACTGAAATTGTGCAGGCAACCCGTAAAGCCCTAGGAGCCCTGCCACCGCTGGGCATTCATACCCACAATGATTCGGAGACGGCGGTGGCAAATGCGATCGCCGCTGTCCAAGCAGGAGCCACCCTCGTCCAAGGCACGATCAACGGCTACGGCGAACGCTGCGGTAATGCCAACCTCTGTGCCCTCATCCCCAATCTTCAACTCAAGTTGGGTTACGACTGTCTGCAGCCCGAGCAGCTTCAAACCCTAACCTCTACGAGTCGTCTCATCAGCGAAATTGTCAACTTGGCCCCAGACGACCACGCCGCCTTCGTGGGGCAATCCGCCTTTGCCCACAAGGGCGGCATCCATGTCAGTGCCGTTGAGCGCAATCCTCGGACCTACGAGCATGTTTCTCCCACAACCGTTGGCAATAGCCGCCGCATTGTGATTTCTGAGCAATCGGGGCTGAGCAACTTGATCGCGAAGGCTCGCAGTTTTGGCCTAGACCTAGACCGGCAGGCTCCCGCCACGCGGCAGTTGCTCCAGCGACTGAAGGAATTGGAACACAAAGGCTATCAATTTGAAGCAGCGGAGGCCAGTTTTGAATTACTGATGCGGGAGTATTTGGGTGGGCGAGACCCTATTTTTACCCTTGGCGAATTTCAGGTTCACTGCGGCCACCGGGGCGAACGGCTTTCTTCCTTGGCGACGGTCAAAGTCAGCGTCAATGGTCAAGACATTTTGCAAGCGGGAGAAGGCAATGGTCCGGTGGACGCGCTGGATAAGGCCCTACGGACGGCGCTGGAAACCTTTTATCCAGCGGTCTCGCAATTTTATTTAACGGATTACAAAGTTCGAATTCTCGATAGCTCCGCTGGTACGGCTGCAACCACTCGTGTTCTGGTGGAATCGAGCAATGGGGAACAGCGGTGGACAACGCTAGGGGTTTCGACGAATATTATTGAGGCATCCTATGAGGCGGTGGTGGAGGGCTTAGAATATGGGTTGTTGCTGGAACAACGACAAGTGCGCACGACTTCTAGCCCGGTTGCTGGAACAATGGGGTGAATTCACGTGAGTCTTTCTCTCATCACTCGGGCGACGGAACAGAGCGACAACACCGCTATCGTCACCGCCGAAGGACAGTTTACCTACTCCGATCTCCTTCGCCGTTCCGGTCAAATCGCCACCCAGTTGCTCAAGGGTGGCGAGGGTTTCGATGCCAACGGTCTTGATGATTTGCAAGAACAGCGGGTCGCCTTTCTCATGCCTTCCGGCTTTGACTATGTCGCAACCCAATGGGGAATCTGGCGAGCGGGGGGCATTGCGGTGCCTTTGTGCGTTATCCATCCGCGCCCTGAGCTGGACTATGTGATTACGAATGCTGGTGCATCGATTGTGGTTGCCCATCCCGAATTTGAGGCCCTGCTACGCCCGATCGCAGCAACCCACGGCTTGCGCTTCATCCTCACTTCAGAACGACTTCCCGCCGCTATCGCGAAGCTGCCAGACTTAGATCTAAGCAGACGGGCCTTAATTCTCTACACGAGCGGTACCACCGGCAAACCGAAGGGTGTTGTCATGACCCATGGCAATATTCAGGCCCAGGTCACTAGCTTGGTGACCGCTTGGGGGTGGGGGGAGCGCGATCGCATTCTCCATGTCCTCCCGCTGCACCATATCCACGGCATTATCAATGTCTTGACCTGTGCCCTGTGGGTTGGGGCCGAGTGTCATATGCTCGCCAAATTTGAGGCCGAAACCGTTTGGGAGCGCATTGCCCAAGGCGATCTAACTTTATTTATGGCGGTGCCGACCATCTATGCCAAATTAATCGCAGCCTGGGAACAAGCCTCCGGCGAACAGCAGCAGCTCCGCTCCCAAGCCTGTGGCAAAATGCGATTAATGGTGTCCGGCTCCGCTGCCTTGCCCGTCCAATTGTTAGAGCGCTGGGCGGGGATCAGCGGCCATTTCCTGCTGGAGCGCTATGGCATGACCGAAATTGGCATGGCCCTTTCTAATCCCCTTCAGGGTCAGCGACGGGCGGGGTTTGTGGGACAACCCTTGCCCCAGGTTGAGGTGCGATTGGTGGATGACCATGGGAGTGCTGTTCCCAGTGGAACCTCCGGTGAAATTCAGGTCAAAGGTCCGGGGGTCTTTCTGGAATATTGGGAGAACCCAGACGCCACAGCCAAGGCGTTTCAATCGGGTTGGTTTTGTACGGGAGACTTGGCGATCGTTGAGGAAGATTGCTATCGCATTTTGGGGCGAATGAGCGTCGATATTATCAAAACCGGCGGCTATAAAGTTTCGGCCTTAGAAATCGAAGAAGTCCTCCGCACCCATCCCGATATTCAAGACTGTGCCGTGGTGGGCGTGGCTGATCCAGAGTGGGGCGAGCGGGTTTGTGCGGCTTTGGTGCTGAAGGATCAGGCAGAATTAAGGATTGAAGACTTTCGCCGTTGGGCTAAAGATTATCTCGCGGTTTATAAAGTGCCCAGTCGGATTTTGGCGATCGCCGAACTCCCCCGCAATGCCATGGGAAAAGTCACCAAACCCGCCGTCGCTAAACTCTTTTCATCCCCCTTGATAGACCCTATCTAAACCCATGAACGATGCTCGGCCTAATCCCCCGATTCCACAATCCAATTCAACGCATATTCAACTCGCTTCTGCCCGCCGTTCACCACCACAAATTCGTACAGTCCCGTTTCCGCTAGCGTTCCCTCCCAGTGGTAATCCCCAGAGAGAGACTGGAGAGCAGACCGCTGGGCAGTTGGGGGATAAATGGCTAAACTCAAACCGGGAGGAGCTTCCAGGGTGACGCGCAAATGCTGACCGGCTTTGAGATTGGCGATCGCCACCCTCCCCGACTGCGGCTCTACTCCTTTGCGCCAATAGCCATTCCCCGCCGCATCAATCGCCACAGTTGCCAAAGCATCTCCCTGGGTCACCGCCACGACCTGATCCTTCGCCATGGCCCGCCAAAGCTGATCGATGGCCCCATGGCCATCCCCCGGTTTACGAAGCGATTGCAGCTCGGGAAAGCGATCGCGAAACCCCAGATCCACCAGATCGTAAAGCGCTCGGCTACTGAGAGATTTTTGATTGACCTGGGCAATCCAGCCCTGGAGAACGCCGTCGCTGTAGGTTCCCAGTTGCGATCGCTGCTCAGGACTCAGCCGCGCTAACCGATCTAACCACTCCGCCGCCAAGGCATCCCAGGCGGCTCGTAGGGGGGCATCTTCAGGGGTCGTGCTCAAGTTGCGTCCGGCAAGGTCCGGGTGCGTGGCGTAAAAACTTTCGTTGATCAGTTGGTTATAAAAGGATGGGGGGATGTTGAGGCGATCGCGCGCTTGCGTCAAAGCTTGTTTACGAGCCAACTCTTCGGCAGAAAGGGGCGGGGGTTCAGGACTGGTTTCCGGGATGGGGGTGGGGGATGGGGGGGCGAGGGATGGCGTGAGGGTGACGGCTGCGGGGTTGGGGTTCGGGAGCTGGTTTTGGCGGTGCAGGATCCCATAGGCGGTGCCTAGGGCCAGGATTGCTAATACAATAATCTGTCCCCAAGACCGGGACCCAAGCCAAAACCTAGGGCGCTGGGAGGGGGCGGGGCTCGTTTGGGCAGGGGGGGGAGCTGTCACGGGGCCTTGGATGAGGTTCTGGGTAACGGAACTTTGGGTGACGGCACTTTGGGTAACGGAACTTTGGGTGATGGAACTTTGGGTTTTGAGCTGGGAGACCGCGACGATTTGCGCTAGGTCCTGGAGGGCGGCGGCGGCGCTGGGGTAGCGATTGGCAGGGCGGAGTGCAACCATGCGGTAGAGGACGTTGCCTAGCCCTGGATTAAGGGGTAACGTTTGGGGCCAGGTCCATTCCAACGTATGAACATCCATCAGCCGCTGGGGTTCCCAGCCGCTCAGAAGCGTCAGCGCGGTTACGCCCAGAGCATAAACATCACTGTGGGGAAACACCGCCCCATGCTGCATTTGTTCCGGCGGCGCATAGCCCAGTTTGCCCAGACGGGTGCCGTGAACGGTTGTCGCCTGGGCGGCGCTCGGGCTCATCATTTGCGAGAGCACGGTGACAGCGGCCTGTTTGACCGCCCCAAAGTCGATCAGCACGGGTAAACCGTCGGGTCGCTGGATTAAATTATCCGGTGCAATATCCCGGTGAATCATGCCCTGCTGGTGCAGATAGTCCAGCACTGGCAAAATCTGCCGCAACAGCAAGGCTACTTCCGCTTCGCTCAGGGTTTGGCCCTGGCGCTGTCGCTCCTGGAGCCAGGTTTGGTAGGTGCGTCCTTCGATGTAGTCTTGCACCAAAAACAAATAGTCGTAGCCGCCAAACGGAAGCCGCCGCAGTTCGCGGAACTTGGGAATTTGCGGATGATCGAGGCGGTAAAGGACCCCCGCTTCCCGCTCAAATAGCCGCTGGGCCTTTTCTAACCCGGCAGTTCCCTGGACCTGAGGGGCAAACTCCTTCAGCACGCAGGTTTCGTCAAACCGCTGGGTGTCCTTGGCCAGATAGCTGCGGCCAAAGCCGCCTTGACCGAGCATTCGGAGGATGCAGTAGCGATCGCCCAACAAAGCCCCCGAAGGAATGATCGGTGCAAACAGCGAAGGGGAATGGGGGAGGGGAGTCACCATAGGAATTATCCAGCGCAGGATGGGCGATCGCACCAAAAGTCGCCACCACTAACGATAGGATAAAACACAGACCGCTGCTGAAAACCGCGCCGTCGGCAACTTGTTCTAATCCTTAAGTTTGGCTGCCCAGGTACCCACTGTGATGAAATCGATTATCCCCGTCCCATTGCCCCAACAGTCCTACAACATCGCCATTGTGCCCGGCGGCTTGGCGCAGCTAGGGGATTGGATGGTGGTCCAGGATGGGGGGTTGAATCTGGGCAAAAAGGTGTTGCTGGTGTCCAATCCGGAGATTTTTGCAGTTTATGGCGATCGCGCCTGCCAATCTCTCCAAGCCGCAGGCTTTGACGTGGCGACTCACCTGATCCCAGCGGGGGAAGAACACAAACACCTGGGCTCGATCCAAGCGCTCTACGACAGCGCCTTAAACCACAAGCTGGAGCGCTCTTCCACGCTGGTGGCCCTGGGCGGTGGCGTAATTGGCGATATGACGGGGTTCGCGGCGGCAACCTGGCTGCGGGGGATTAACTTTGTCCAGGTGCCGACGTCGCTATTGGCCATGGTCGATGCTTCAATTGGCGGCAAAACGGGGGTGAATCATCCCCAGGGGAAAAACCTGATTGGGGCGTTTTATCAACCGAAGCTGGTTCTCATTGACCCGACGGTCTTGGCAACGCTACCGGAGCGGGAGTTTCGAGCGGGAATGGCGGAAGTGATCAAATACGGGGTGATTTGGTCGGCGGAGCTGTTTGAAGCCTTGGAGCGCAATGAGCGATTGATGCAGCTAGAAGACCTGAGCCCGGAGTTGCAAACGGCGATTCTGGACCATTCCTGTCGGGCCAAGGCAGAGGTGGTGGGGAAGGACGAAAAGGAATCGGGGTTGCGGGCGATTTTGAATTACGGCCACACCATCGGCCACGCGGTGGAGAGTCTGACGGGCTACACCGTGGTCAATCATGGGGAAGCGGTGGGGATTGGTATGGTGGCGGCGGGTCATTTGGGTGTGGCGTTGGGGCTGTGGGATGAAGCCTCGAATGGGCGGCAGTTGGCGCTGATTGAAAAGGCGGGGTTGCCGACGCAATTACCGGCGGGGATTGATCTGGAAGCGATTATTGATGCTTTGCAAAGTGATAAGAAGGTAAAGGCTGGAAAAGTGCGGTTTATTTTGCCCCAGGCGATCCGTTCTGTGGTGATCACCGATGAGGTTTCGCGGGAGGTGTTGCGGGAGGTGTTGGCGGGGATGGAAAAATTTTAAAATTAAAAAATAAAAAAAAACGCGCTGCGCGCGCAAGAGGAGAAAAGACCCAAGGGCAGAGGGCAAAAGGTTAAGAAGTGTAAAGTGCTAGTGAGTCCTCGCGCTAACACACACCACCCGAAACCCGCAGTAGTAGTTGCGATTGTCGGGCGAAGCGTTGTTGCGGGAGGCCGAGCGGCAGTCCCTCGGAGATCTGAGCCACGAACCGCCCCGCAGGCAAACTTTTGTCGAGTGGGTCACCCATGCTCGGTCTCGTTCGGTCTGGTCACAGGCATTTTATCAACAGCAACGACTGTCGGGTAAATCCCATCAAAAGGCCATTCGTGCTTTGGCTTATAAATGGGGGCGGATTCTTTGGCGATGTTGGCAGGATAGGACTCCTTATGATGAGGAAAAGTATCTCGCTGCTCTCCGGCGCAAAAACTCTCCTTTGGTCGCTCTTTTACCGGATTAGTTCTCTATCTTGTTGCTCGATTGAACTGCTTTAGGTTTTGAACCAATCGAATACAAAAAATACGAAGATGGCTCTGATAGACCAGTTTGGCTGATACTCAAAACTGACTATTAGGTGGTTTGCGCTGGCTTCAATTCGCTCGGATATTACATCAGAGTTATTTTGTATCTTCTCTATTGACCCTGTCCGCCTCAGGGCCTATGTTATGCTGCAATCTGGGCATAATGTGTTCCCCAAAATTTATCGGTTGGGCAGTAGAAGTTGTGGTTGGGAATGCATCCTACAAGCTCGGAGATTGCATTTCATCCCTAAAGCTGACTTCATAGAATCTTGAGCAAACTTGGGTAGCACGCCAGCCTGATTTTTTAATCAAATCGCTGATGACTCTATAGCCGTTTACATGAGGTAGATAGTTAATTTGGAACAGTTGAGCTAAAGAATACTTTCAGTTATTCAATTTTAGCAATCACTCGAAACTCATGCCTTGTTGAAGTGCCTTCAACAATCTCAGCGAAATAAGTTTTTCCACCAATGCGATCCCCTCTTTCTTCAAATTGAACTGTCCCTGTTGCTCCATCAAATTTAATGGTGGTCATGTTTCGTTGGATGGACTCTCGCGTGAATCCTCCTTGTAAGCTATCTTGTAAGCTATCTTGTAAGCTATCTTGTAAGCTATTGACCAGTGCCAAGACAGCATCATACGCCATTGGCGTGCGCCAAGTGCCTACAGCAGCACCCCAAAGTTTTTCAGCATCGTTCGCGAATTCTTGAGCCGCTTCAGAAATACTTGGATCCCAAGGCGTTAAAACGACTGTTCCCAAAATATTTGTGTTTTCCGCCGCCAGGATTTCACCCAGATACATGGAGGGGCTGGCGACGACATCCTGCAAAGCTTTTTCCCCTTTTGCATAGTCTAATGCTTTAATAACCTCACTTGTATCCTCCGTCGATGGCACAATAAGGAGTCCGGTTGCTCCATCTTCTGTAAGTGTTTTCAGAAGCATCTCGTTTAAATCTGCCTGAGTAGCTTCAACACCAGCTTGAGCAACAGGACTGAGAATACTCTGAAAGTCGCAACTTCCTTTTAAGAGTTCAAAGTTATCATCGCTGGATTCTTTCTGCTTATCAATGATATCGCTTGTGAAGGAGTCACTAAAGAGTGAACCAGAATTGAAGCAAACAGAGACGTTCCCACTCAAATTCTCTTTTGCGTACTGAATAAATGCCTCGGCTATCTCTTTATCATTTGGGACTGTTCGAAAAAAGTATTTACTCTTAACAGCTAAATCTGTCTCGCTGCTGGTGGGAGAGATAATAGTCAAGCCGAAGTCATCATAATCCTTGAGAGCGGCTTCAGTTGTACTGCTCGAATTGTGACCAACGACTGCCAGTATGTCAGGGTCAGATCCGAAACTATTAGCCACCTGCGCCGCAACGGCACTTTCATTACCATCATCAGCAATCTCGACCTGTAGCAGGAAACCATTGTTTTGCATCCCTTCATTGCACGTAACTGTTGATTGCTTATTTCTGATTTCTTCTAAGATATCTGTAATTTCTCCGCAATTCTCCTTTGATTGTGCATGAGCAACCCCTCGAAGTATTTCTTCTGCCCGATCTTTTGATACGCCACTAATAGGGACGCTTACCCCTATCTTGACTACTTGTACATTTTCACCCTCTTTACGTTGTCTTTCAGCTTCTGCGTTGTTTAGATAGATAAGAGCTTCTGGATCATTTGGATAGCCCGTAAGCCACGCTTCCAGCACTTGCACAGCGTCTTCATATCTACCCTCTTGAAAATGGGCTTCAGCTAATTCTCTCAGAGCGTTCAGAGGACTGTCACTGTCACTCGCAATCAAAAACTCTTCGCCAAGACTCTTTCTAGACTCTGGAAGAGGATTACCGGCTTCAAAGATAGCTTCAAACAGCCTAGCCCCGACAGAGAAAACGAGACTGAATCCTATCAAGGCAACAAAGATATAGCCAACCAGCGAGGCAATAGGCTTGCGATCTTCGGATGCTGACTCAGGCGTTGATGGAGATGGTTCGGCAGCATCCCTTGGTGGAGGGGCATACGTTCGCGTCCTGCCTTCGGTTACACTTTCTTCTTCAGAGGAAGCTTCTTCTGTCGAGTCTTTTCTTGTAGGAACTTCTTTTGATAGAGAAGCTCCTCTTCGAAGGAGTGTTGGATATTGATGCCCCTTCATACCTTCCATATGAACCGCGTTTCGACCATACTCACATGAATCCTCAATTGGGGTTCCTGCACCGAGTGCATCATAAAAGCCAATTGCAAATTCAATCGCTGCCTCATCGCCAATAGCCTTACTCATACCGATGACGTAGTTGATATGCCGACTGATGGCTTCAGCCTGAAACTCGGAGTAACAAGCATTGAGGACAACGCATTCAACTGTTTCCGAACAGAGTTTAAAGAGATTGGCGAGAGCTTCGCTATCAAGTAAGTGATAAGCCCCTAATCTGTTTTCTACCACTAATCCATCTTCGCCAGCACCGTGCCCTGCAAAATGTATCAAGTTTGGTTTACAGTCCAAAATTTTCCGTCTTATATCTTTGGTACGGACTGCGCCAGCTATTTCTATAGAAAAGTTTGAGGAGTAACGAGATCTTTGAATCGCTTCTTGTATTTCTCGCACTTCCTCATTAAGGGACAACCGCTCCGTATTTTTAGGATTAGCCGATAATATTAATATTTTCCATGTTTTAGTTGGAGCCTTTACGATAGTAGGACTTGATGTTCCGTGACCGATTTCATACTTACTGATTAATGTATCAAGCCATTGCTGGTTCTCAACGCCTGTAAATTGTCTTACGGCTTTTATAAATTTTCCTAAGGCATAAGTTCCATCATCCAGACGACCATAACTCGATAATTGCTTAACAATTTGACTAGTTACAACAAACGTATCACCGGATAAATCAATCGTAGCGACAAACTGGCTCAACCCAGCAAAGTCAAGTATTGCCTGACGACCAGGTTTCGTAGCTAGCTGTGGCAGATCCTTAAGGAGAATGACGAGGTGCTGGAAATCTTCAGTGCTAAGCTGCATGTCTAGCGATCTTCCTCAAAGGACAACGAGGGAACGTACCCGGATTTCAGGATCTCTAACGCTTGGAACTACTTACAAAATTCGGCTCATGTTAATGGAAATGTTGACAGGAAAGTGTTTTGATAAACACCTAGACGCAATTTTAAGAGAATTCTGATCTTTTTTCACAATTTCGCCAAGTTTATTAGCGTGAATTCCCAATTGTTCCAATACTGTGACTTCTGTCACTAAACTGCATGACGAAATGCTGCGTGACAAGCAGATGAACTTCAAGTACCTTCACAACAGAGGACTAGCAGCATAACGATTTAGCTCAGCCGCGCCAAGAAATCTAGCTATTATCAACGCATGTTGATAGCGCGGCTGGCTCATCAATCCTTTTTTTGTGGCGTCGGTTGCAGCGATGTGTTAATTCGTAGCGGAGTTGTTTACAGTGTTCCCAAGCGCTAACATTAAATCTATAGGCAAGCCTCCTCAGTGATTCATATTTCCGCTGCGATTTAACTCTTAATAGGCAGAAATTTTCTGTATATCATCCTCATAGAGCATGATAGCCAGAAACTTTCTACATATCCCCTAGACGATATCCCGAAACTTTCCGTATAACCCGCATATAGGGGTGATAGGCAGAAATATTCTTCATATCGCCCACCATGGAAAACCGGCCTAAGAAGCTCCTAGAACAGGTTAGTGAGCAAATTCGCCTTAAACACTACTCTTATCGTACCGAGGAAACCTATATTCAGTGGATAAAACGTTACATTCTGTTTCACAATAAGCGTCATCCTAAGGATATGGGAGTCCCAGAAATTGAAGCATTCCTAGGCCATCTGGCTGTCGAGGGAAAAGTCGCAGCCTCAACCCAAAATCAAGCGCTCAGCGCAATACTTTTCCTCTATCAACACGTCCTCAAACAAGACCTAGACGGGCAAGTTGATGCAATCCGAGCCAAACGCCCTCACTACTTGCCGACTGTTCTTACCCCAGAAGAAGTTCGGGCCATCCTAACCCAGATGTCTGGCGTTCACCGACTCATTGTTCAAATCCTCTACGGGAGTGGTCTTAGGCAGACTGAATGTCTGAAATTACGCGTGAAAGACCTCGATTTCCAACAATCTCAAATTATTGTCAGGATGGGCAAAGGTGGCAAAGACCGCGTCACACCACTTCCTCAAAAGCTCACTGAGCCCCTACAGGAACACCTCCAAGCCATTCGCCGCCTCCACCAGCAAGATCTAGACCGTGGCTATGGACAAGTTCCACTCCCTTTTGCTATGGCCAAAAAACATCCTCATGCAGGACGGGACTGGCTCTGGCAGTTTGTCTTTCCGGCCATCAATATCAAAAAAGACGATAGTGCTCCCTTCCCTTACCGCCATCCACTCCACGAAACAGGTATCCAAAAAGCGCTCAAAGCAGCAACCTGTCTTGCAGGAATACAAAAGCGTGTGAGTTGCCACACCTTCCGCCACAGCTTCGCCCCCCATCTCCTACAAAACGGCTACGACATCCGCACCGTCCAAGAACTGTTGGGCCACAAAGATGTCAAGACAACCATGATCTACACCCATGTCCTCAATCGCGGAGGCCGAGGCGTTCGCAGTCCACTGGATATCACCTCGTAATCTGGTCCACCACCCACCGAGCCGAAGCCGGAGCCAACAAAACACCATTGCGATAATGGCCCGTCGCCAGCAAAACATTGTCATAGCCCTGGAGCGTTTCCAAAATCGGAGCCGGACGGCCCTGGGGGCGGGGACGCAGACCCGACCAAGCGCGGACGATTTCCCCCTGGGCGAGGTCCGGGCAGAGCGCGATCGCCCCCCGCCACACCTGATCCAGCAAAGATTTATCCGCGATCGCCGCCATCCCCCCATCATCCGGCAATTCCACCGTCGCTCCCACCCAATATTCCGCCGCCTTAGGCGAAAGTTCCGTCTCCGTCATCCAGGGCTTCAGGAGCGGCACGATATGAATATCCTGGCCCGTAACCACCGGTTGCAGATGATCACCGCCCAAGGGCCGAGGCAACCACACCTGCAAGGCTTGGCCTAACACCGGACGAACCTCCAAAGGCGTTTGCAAACAACGGGTCAACGCCATCGAGCCCAACCCAGCGGTGATCACGACAATATCTGCCGGTTCAGAATCCTCCGCCCAGCAGACCTGGGTACAGTGGAGCAACGGGGAATCGAGGGCATCGGACGGGTTGGGGGTCAGGGTCGTGAGAAAAGCATCCACGGCGGCATCAAACCGGAAGCGTACGCCTCGCCGTTGGGCCGCTGTGACGAGGGCTTGGGTGAGCGCGGTGGGATCGACCTGGCGATCGCCCTCAGAATACACCCCACCGATCAAATCTGGTCGCTGAGCATTGACTTGGGGATAGCGCTCCTGGAGGCGATCGCGGTCGAGGAGTTCCAGGGCAAAGCCCTGGTCTTGGCGGCTGGTTTGGAGCGATCGCCACCGCTCCCAGTCATCCCCCTCAAACAGCAATTTCAAAATGCCCTGGCGATTAAACGGCACATGCTGACCCGTCGCCGCTTCGAGCTCTGGAATCAGTTGCTCATAGCGCGCCAGACTCTCCCGCCGCAGTTGCCACTGGCGTCCTTTGACCTTATGGCTGATCACGCCCATGAGTACCCCCAAAGCCGCCGCCGTGCAGGCTTGGGCCGGGGGCTGGCGATCGAGCACCGTAATCTTTAATCCTGGAATATGGCTGAGTTCATAGGCCGTCATTGCCCCTACAACCCCGCAGCCGATAAGAGTCACCCGAGTCACGTCCGTCCGTCCCCTTAAGGATTCGCTTTAATCATGAGACCCCACCGCCATCCGTTTGGGTAGGAGACGATGGGGTCAATGGGCATAGGGGGTATCACCCCATAAAGCTGGTTTGGGCGTCTATTCACCGTTGGAGGGGTCGGAGGTTGTGGCGATCGCCGCTTCTGCCGGTTGAACCGCAACCTCACCGCTGTCTCGATCAAAGGCAAACCGCAACAGCGGCGGAGCCAGGAACGTCGTCAAAATCACCATGACGATAATCGCCGCATTCAGCGAATCCGACAGGGCTCCACTGGCCGCGCCAACCCCAGCAAAGACCAAGCCCACCTCGCCCCGAGGAATCATGCCAAAACCAATGGCTAGCTTGTTGACCTTTTCCGGGCCAAAGACCGTAAAGCCAGTGACAACCTTACCGATAATCGCCACGACAATCAAAAAGGCCGCAATAATCAAGCCCTCGCGGTTGCTTGGGTCCATCGGATTGAGCACCGACAGCTCGGTTTTGGCCCCGACACTGATGAAGAAAATCGGCACCAACACATCGGCGATCGGCACCACCTGTTCTTCTAGCTCATGGCGTTTTTCGGTTTCGCCCAAAATCAAGCCCGCCGCAAAGGCTCCCAGAATCGCCTCTAGGTGAATGACTGCACCGATATAGGACAACACCAGCGCCACGATCAGCGCCGCCACCAGGAGCTGACCGCGAGTTTTCATTTCGTTGACTACGCCCAGAAAATAGGGAGCCAACAGCCGCCCCACCACAATCGTGCCGATCAAAAAGGCCGCCGCGCTAAAAATCAGCAGCGCCACGTTGGTGAGCTTCACTTCGCCGGTTTTGGCCAAGCTCGCCACCACCGCCAGGACCACAATCCCGAGAATATCGTCGAGAATCGCCGCGCCAATAATAATTTGGCCTTCCCGCGAGCTGAGCTGGCGTAGTTCTGACAACACCTTGGCGGTAATGCCAATACTCGTTGCCGTCAGCGCCGCCCCCGCAAAGATCGCCGGGACCGTGGGCATGTTAAACAGCGCAATCAACCCCAGTGTCCCCAGGGCAAAGGGCGTCACCACCCCCACCACAGCCACCACGGCAGCCTGGGGACCGACCTTGATGAGTTCCTTCAGGTCCGACTCTAGGCCAATTTCAAACAGGAGCAAAATAACCCCCATCTCGGCCAAGACGGAGATAACTTCACTTTGGGCCTTAAAGACCTCGGTGGCGATCGCCGGGGTCAATCCCGCTGTCTTTTCCAACATGCCGATCAGCATCGAGTCGGCGGCAACGGCTCCAGATTCCGGGAAGACCAGCAGATGCAGGGCCGAAACCCCCACCACCACGCCCCCCACCAATTCTCCGAGAACCGGCGGCAGATTAATGCGAGCACAGAGCTCCCCGCCAATTTTGCTGGCCAAAAAGACCACGACTAAACTGAGCAAAACCCCGGCAAGGACCAGCGGTGCCACTTCAGCCGAGGGGGCCTCGGCGGCTTCGGCCAAAAACCGCAGAGGCGTAAGGGTAGACGGAAGATCAAAAACGGACATGATAAATCGGTCCTGCAAACCGGTTTGCTTTGACGGTTCACTGAGGCGAATCACCTAGGCGAATCACCCAGTGAACGGAAACTATCAGAAACTATCAATTGAGCTGGGCAATTGAAATCCCCTCAACAATGGGTTTATTTTCTATCAACCTGAGGATTTTGGCCCATCTGCTTCTGGATCCATTGGATTTGATCATCAATGGGTTAAGTTATTTCTTCAGCTATCCGTTACACAATCCCTCGGCGATCGCTTAAGCAAAAATGCGGTGCTGGAGTGACGGCATTTGTCGACGCACCTGGCTGAGACGGTTGGGGTCGATGGGGGCGATCGCCACCCCCGGTTTTTCTCCAGCGTCTGCCAAAATCACCCCCCAGGGATCCACAATCATGGCGTGGCCGTGGGTTTGACGACGGGCGTAGTGCTGGCCGGTCTGGGCTGGAGCAATGATGTAGCACGTATTTTCGATCGCCCGCGCCTGGAGCAAAATCTTCCAGTGGTCCTTGCCCGTATAGGCCGTAAACGCCGCCGGGACAAACAGGACCTCCGCACCAGTTTTGGACAAATGGCGATAGAGTTCCGGGAAGCGCACGTCATAGCAAACCGAGAGCCCTAGCTTGCCAAACTGTTCGGAATCCACTAAAACGGGCAATTGGCGACCGGGCTGGACCGTGCTGGATTCCCGGTAGGTATTGCCATCGGGCAGATCTACATCAAACAGGTGAACCTTTTCGTAGCGGCTGAGATCTTGGCCATCGGGACCCACAAGTAGCGCCGTGTTGTGCACTTGGCCTTGGCCCACAGGCACCGGGAAGCCGCCCCCTAGGATCGTCACCTGGTAGCGCTGGGCCATGGTTTTGAGGAATTTGCTGGCGTCCTGGGCGATCGCCCCCGCCTGGGCAATTTTTTCTTCTTCTTCGCCCATAAAGGCAAAGTTCTCGGGGAGACTGATCAGCTCGGCCCCCTGGTGAACCGCCAGATCGATTAGTTCTTCTGCCTGAACTAGGTTTTTCGCCAGGTTTGGCAGACTGGTCATTTGAATGGCAGCGGCCAGATAAGACTTCATGGGCATGGGACGAGGAGTAAGGTGAGGGATAGATTACCTCTAGGTTTCACCGGACAATAACCGTTTTTAGCAGCTCAAGCGAAAATCTCCAGCGGTACCGATCGGCGTCAAATCCCGAACAGGGATTATAGTTCAAACCCGTGACTCCTGTTGTATTCCCACTGTTTTATTCCGACTATCCATTACTGCGAACCTTTTGCGGTTACTCGAAATATGTTGAATCGTTCTGTGAGGCTGGAGGCGATCGCCTCCCTTCTGACGGGTGTTTTCCGAAACCCGGACCAAGCCTTGGAAAATCCAGCTTGGTTTGTCCATTTGCAGCTTTGGCAGCGCCGAACGCCGCTATTCGCAGCGGATAGTGTGACGTTGTTTTTGGAACAGGCCAATGTGCTTTATCTGGATCGGCCCTATCGTCAACGGCTGCTGCGACTAACGGAGGAAGCTGGCCAGGTTTGGGGGCAGTATTACCAGTTCCAGGATTTTTCCCGATGGCGGGGTTGTGGGGAAGCGTCGGAGCGATTGCAGGGGCTGATGCTGGCGGATGTGGCGGAGTTGCCCGGTTGTCGAGTGGCGATCGCCCCAGTCCCAACCGGAGACCCAACCAGAGACCCGACCGGAGACCCGACGGAAGAATGGCAGGCGCGGCTCGTACCGGGAGGCTGTTGCGAATTTGAGTACGAGGGTCAAAAGCGCCAGGTTTTAGTGGGGTTTGATGTGGCAGAAACTGAGGCAGGGGTGAGTCTCAAAACCTATGATAAGGGCATCGATCCGGAGACGGGGCAGGGGCTATGGGGCGCGTTGATGGGTCCCTATGAGTTTTGGAAGCTGGGAGACCGTTAAAGGAGATCGTTCAAGGAGATTGTTAAAATAGGAATATTGCTGTCTTGCTCAGGAGATTGCTATGCAACCGATCCCAAAATCTTATTCGGACACGCCCGCATCCCTTGCTTCACCATCCCCTGCTTCAGTGCCGCCCCCAACTGCCGACCCTTGGGCAGAAGCACTGCCAGCAGAAGCACAATCCGTGGAAAATCCGTCCGTGGAAAATCCGTCCGAGCCTTCCGCCTTGCTCGACTCTCCAGCCTTTCCGCTGCTTTTGCTAATTTGTATGGCAGTAGTGGTCGTCCAGGCTGCCGTTGAGCTCCTCGTGGAACTGGGTGTGGTCCTTGTGGTTTTGGTTCAATGGGGCGTCCGTCGCTATCAAGCGCAGGGGCACAGCAATCAACCGCCCTTTGGCGAAACTTCTGTTGCTCATCTGGCCCCTCTCGCCATGAGTTAGTACTTGAGTTAATACAGGGGGGATGGTGGGTTGCATCGCCCCTAGCGCCTTGGTTGCCGATACCACTGTGCTAAGCGATCGCCTGAAATCCCCACCCGATAGCCCAAAATCATGAGTTGATTCAGCATCGTCGTCCGCACAATGCCAAGCTTTTGCCAGCGCCGAGCCGAAGTGGTGACCGCTGCGGGGGCGATCGCCACCTTCCCCTGCCGTCTCACCCGCTGCATCAACTCAAAATCTTCCATAATCGGTAAATCCGCAAACCCGCCCAGGGCCTCAAACACCGAGCGCTTGAGGAAAATTCCCTGGTCCCCGTAGGGCAATTGGAAAAACCGCGATCGCCACTGTACCCCCCGTTCAATCCAGCGCAGTTTGGGATCCGGTCCGTCAATGCGCAATTGAAAGGCACCGGCCATGACGCCGGGTTGGTTGAGGACTGTTTGGGCGATCGCCTCAAACTGCTCTGGCAATTCCGTATCCGCATGGAGGAACAGTAAAATTTCCCCATGGGCCAAGGCCGCGCCGCGATTGAGCTGTCGGGCTCGACCGCCGGTTTCGATGATGACCCTTGTGCCTTGGGTTTGGGCGATGGCCACGGTATTGTCGGTGCTGCCGCCGTCGCAGATGATCAGTTCCGCCTGGGGGGCGATCGCTCGCAGTCGGGTTAAGAGCCGGGGTAAGTTTTCCGCTTCGTTGTGGGTGGGAATGATCACCGAAATCGAAGGGCGGGGTCGGATGGGAAGCGTCCAATCCTCCGGGCGGTACATCTCCCACACTGGCAAATCCTCGGGATAGTCCACATCCTGGAGGGGTTGAAGTTGCGCCACCTGCAAGCCTTGGACCGAGGCCCGAGCCAAGGTCTCCGCTAAAACTTGCTCCGTTCCCCAAGCCATCTCTGCCAATAGGGCCGGAACCGCCTGGGCAAAGGCTTCGGCGCGCAGACCAATGAGGTAATAGCCGCCATCTAAGGCTGGTCCTAGGACTAAATCTTGGTTGTCTAAGCGTTCAAAGGCTTGACTCAAGAGCTCAGGGGTGATGCCGGGACAGTCGATGCCGATAATCACAATCCGTTTGCTGGCTGCGGCAAATCCTGCTTGAAAGGCTTGGGCCATGCGATCGCCCAAATCCCCCGTCGCCTGGGGCCGATATTCCCACTGGGGTCCTAGCCAGGATTGCAGGCGATCGCCATCTCCCCCCGCAAATAGCACCTGAACCTGCGTATTCTTAACCGGGGAATCTTCAACCGGGGAATCTTCAACCGGGGAATCCTGGGCCGGGTCTAAGGCTTGCCACTGAGCCACCGTTTGCAGCGTATGCTCCGTCATTTGCCGCTGCAAGTCTGCCGCTCCCGCCGCCCCCAGGGCTGGAATCAGTCGAGTTTTCGTTGTGCCCGGTTCGGGATAGCGAGTAAAGACGATCAGTTGGTTGAGTCCTTGGCGCGATCGCGACTCCGGTGACGGCCCTAGCGCTGACACTGCTGACACTTTAAATCACCGCCTCCGATTCCGGTTCCTGCAAGGGCTGGGTCAACCGTTCAAATTCCTGTTCGGTCACCAGATGTCCCGGCTCTTCCCGATTCACCCGATCGATAAATAAAATGCCGTCCAGATGGTCCAGCTCATGCTGAAAAATCCGAGCGATGAAGCCTTGGAAATGCGATCGCGTCAGATTCCCCCCCCGATCCACATATTCCACCTGAATTGACCGAGCCCGCAATACCTGCCCCCGCCGATTCGGCACACTCAAACAGCCCTCCCAACCCAGCTCTTCTGCCTCCGATCGGTCTACCAAACAGGGATTAATCATCGCCGTCGGCTCCATCTCCGGCGCATCGGGATAGCGAGGATTGGGCCGCGACGCCACAATAAACAGCCGCTGGGGCACCGCCAGTTGGGGAGCCGCAATGCCTACCCCATCCTTTTTTTGCATCATCCCCATTAGGTCCTCAATCAATCGCTGAACCTGGGGGGATTCGGGGTTTGCGATCGCCTCCGCCACCCGCCGCAACCGCCGATCCCCCACCCGAATTAAACGTCTCATCATGGTGATTATTTTTCCCGTTTCCCGCGTCCGTCCTCTGCCCTGCGACTGTCCTCTATCCTGCTACCGCTGATTTTCCCGGCGCTCTGCCAACTCCGCTGGCTTCACGCTCAACTGCAAGATCTTTCCCTGGCGATTGACCTCAACCGGCAAATCCTTGCCCACATTTCCCTCCGCTACCCGGTCTTGTACATCCTGGGCGGTTTTGACCCCTTTGCCACTTACCTTTTGGAGCACATCCCCAGGCCGCAGCCCCGCCAGTTCCGCCGGAGATTTGGGCACTACTCGGGCGATTAAAACCCCGTCTTCCTGGGAGATCTCAAACCCCACATTGGGATTGGAGCGAATCTGCTCGACCAAATCCGGGGTCAGCGTCAGCATTTGAATTCCCAAAAAAGGATGCTCCACCTTGCCCTTGCTAATCAACTGCTCCGCCAACCGTTGGGCCGTATTGATCGGAATCGAAAACCCTAGCCCTTGGGCATCGCCAATGATCGCCGTATTCATCCCAATCACCTCGCCCCGATCGTTCAGCAGCGGCCCCCCCGAGTTCCCTGGATTAATGGCCGCATCGGTTTGAATAAAGCCCACCCGCTTATCTGGAACGCCCACCTCTGAGCTGCTGCGTCCAGTGGCGCTGATAATGCCGACTGTCACCGTATTGTCTAGACCGAGGGGATTGCCGATGGCGATCGCCCATTCCCCCGGCAAAAGCTGATCCGAATTTCCTAGGGGTACCGTCGGCAAGGTCACCGCATTAATTTTGATAACGGCCACATCGGTTACCGTATCTTGACCTAACACCTTGCCTTCAAAACTGCGGCCATCCTTGAGTTTGACCTTGACCCGTTCTGCCCCTTCCACCACATGGGCATTGGTCAAAATTACGCCATCCTGACGAATGATAAATCCCGATCCCGACCCTTCCTGCACCCGCTCCGGGGGCTGAGCCCGTCGCCCGAAAAATTCCCGAAACAGGGGATCCTCAAAGATCTCAGGCATCCCCGTGCGCACCGTCCGCGACGCATCGATCCGCACAACCGCTGGACCCACCCGCTGCACCGCACTCACAATAAAATTCTCCTCCCCCTGCGCCGCCACCGGGCGAGTTTGCAGCGCCGCAGACACCAGCGCTGGATTAGGCGTACCCCCACCAGGCTCCGGTGTCGCTTCCGCTAGGATCTGGGGCGTGCGCCCTAGGCTCCAGGGGTTCCAATGGCCAGACTGGGCGGCCCGCAGACCCGCTAAGGTTGCGCCGACGCCCACGAGCAACGAGAACAATGCAATCGGCCAGATGTTGTTTTTGCCCGAACGCCTTGGCGCGCCAGACCCGTGGTTGTCCTGGGGCGATCGCGACGAAGAAGAAAAACTGTTAGAAGAATCAGAAGGCGTAGGTCTCATAGGGAGCAACAAAAGTCCTCAAAATGCACCGAAGGAAAATCTAGCCAGACCGTTAGTCTAAGGGACCATCTCTACATCGCTCTGCCGACGCAACGCTGGACTTGAAGATAGCCTTGGGTAGGCCTTGGGTATGGCCTTGAATATCAAGATTTATCATTCTGGCTAGCCTCTCGCCGGACAATGCTGACAGAATAGCGCTTGCCAATGGCTCTATTCCCTAAACCCACTTTTCCCCTCACGCTCTGATTCTATCGCCCGATGCTCGCTCCTGAGACCCTGCTTCTCTTTGACCGGACGCTTGCAGGTTTGTCGTGAAATTCAGTATAATTACGTAAATATCATGATGAACGCAATCCCTTTTCTTGCCTCAGCCCTCGGTTTTTCTATGGGGCTAGATGGGGTAACTTGATAGACTCTGGGTGAGGTTTTTTGCTTAATCCCAGGGAGGCACACAGTAGCTTAGGTCAGTAGCTGGAGCCCCCCGCTGATCTGTTGCCCCGCTGGCCCGGTCGGCGAATATCCGTGTTTTTGCGAGGATGCTGGTTTTTGAGTCTGACCCCTGGGCTGATTTCTGGGGCGATCGCTTGTCGCCGGGTTTAATCACCTGTCCCTTAAATCATGCTCCTGAATCAGGCTCCGTTTTCGTCGTTTCCGGTTCACAGTAGGCAGTTAACGTGGCTCCTTATTCTCCCGAACAGCTCTGGCATGAAATTTTGGAGCGGCTTCAGCTACAGCTTAGTCGTCCCACCTTTGAAACCTGGATTAAAACAGCCAGTGCGGAGAAGCTAGAAGGCAATTGCCTGTATATTTGTACGCCCAACCCGTTTGCGCGGAACTGGCTCCAAAAGTACTATTTGCAAACGATTGCCGAGGCGATCGAAGCGATTTTGGGCTATGCCCTAGAGATTCAATTCACGGTGCCTGTGACGGGGGATGAGGCCGGGGGCACGACCACAGGCGATAGTCTCTGGACAACGGCGGCTGCGGCCCCAGTGGAGGCCCCCGCAGCGTCAGAGTCTAACGCTGGAAATAGCGCTGGAAATAGCGCTGGAAATAGCGCTGGAAATAGCGTTGGCAGCGAGGTCAAGCGGGGGCAGATGCGTCCGTCTGAACTCAATCCCAAATACGTTTTTTCACGGTTTGTGGTGGGAGCCGGAAGTCGCATGGCTCATGCGGCGGCGCTGGCGGTGGCAGAATCACCAGGCCGAGAGTTCAATCCGCTATTTCTCTGTGGCGGCGTTGGATTGGGCAAAACTCACTTGATGCAGGCCATTGGTCACTATCGCTTGCAGATTGATCCCAATACGAACATCTTCTATGTCTCGACCGAGCAGTTTACCAATGACTTAATTGGTGCGATCCGGCGGGACGGAATGCAGGCATTTCGGGAGCATTACCGAGCAGCGGATGTGCTGTTGGTGGATGATATTCAATTTATTGAGGGGAAGGAATACACCCAGGAAGAGTTTTTCCACACCTTTAATACGCTACATGAAGCGGGCAAGCAGGTGGTGCTGGCCTCCGATCGCCCCCCCAGCCAAATTCCCCGACTCCAGGAACGACTCTGTTCACGTTTCTCCATGGGGCTGATTGCGGATGTACAAGCGCCGGACTTTGAAACCCGGATGGCAATTTTGCAGAAGAAGGCAGAGTACGAAAATATCCGTCTGCCCCGAGAGGTCAACGAATATATTGCCTCGCGCTATACCTCCAACATTCGGGAATTGGAAGGTGCGCTCACCCGTGCGGTGGCCTATATTTCCATTTCTGGCATGTCGATGACGGTTGATAATATTGGTCCCGTGCTCAACCCTCCCATGGAGCAAGTTGAAGTTTCGCCAGAAATTATTTTATCCATCGTGGCCGAGACCTTTGGGATCTCTCTGGAAGACCTCAAAAGTAGCTCACGGCGGCGAGAAGTGAGTCAGGCCCGACAGGTAGGGATGTATTTAATGCGCCAGCACACGGATCTGAGCTTGCCTAAAATCGGCGAGGCCTTTGGCGGGAAGGACCACACCACGGTGATGTATAGCTGTGACAAAATCGCCCAGCTCAAGGACTCAGATAACCAGCTCAACCTTACGATTCGTCAGCTCAACGACAAGCTGTACATGAATAGTAAGGTTCAGAGCCGCTAAGGATTGCGATTGACGCAAGCTTGGGATAACCGTGATTAACCGTGATTAACGGGGAATCAGCTCGGTATTGACTTCATTCACCTGACGACGGCGGAGCGTGGCCGATTCTGTGCGCGGTAACAGCTCAAACACCTCTCGGAGAGTATCGTCAATTTTTTCGTAGGACACCTGGCCGACTTCATCCAGGACAATTTTGCCTGCTTGGTCAAACACAACCAGTTGGGGAACCTGACCGCGATAGTAGGAGCGCTCATCGGTTTTGGGATAATCCGTGTTGAGCACGGTATCGGCGCTGATAGGAATGAAATCCGCTGCTCGGCCATAGCCTGCTTGCAGCTGGGAATAGGTCGAGGCAAATTGCTTACAGTCGCGGCTGTCATCTAGATAAAACAGCAACAGTGCAGGCTTTTTCTGGGCAAAGGATGTCGCTAGGTCAACCCGTGGGGGAACAAGAGAGCCATTGCTAGCGTAGAGGGCAAAAATATTGCCATCAAAGCGATCGTCTTGCAAACTGGCCCACGCGGGAACGGGGCTCCAGGTGCTCAGAACAATCAGACCGACGACGACAAGGGAGCAAACAGCCAGGGTCCAGTGCAAGCAACGACGAAACCAAGTACGCAGCATGGTCAAAGGGAATTAATCCTGAAGGGTTAAGATGGAATCCTTCCCATTTTGCCCTAGGACTGCGACCAAAGGACGGGGCTCGGCAATGTTATAGCCTTGAGCGTAGTCGACACCGAGCTCACACACCTTGGCAAAAATGGCGTCGCTGGAAACAAACTCGGTGATGGTTTGGATGCCCATGACGCGGCCAATTTGGCTGATGGCTTCGACCATGGCCTGGGCGACGGGGTCTTCGACAATGTCTTTGACAAAACAGCCATCGATTTTGAGGTAGTCAATGGGCAGATTTTTCAGATAGGCCAAGGAGGACATACCGGTACCAAAGTCATCCAGAGAGAACTTACAGCCGAGACGGCGCAGGTCCTGAATGAATTCGGCAGCTTTTTGGAGATTGGCGATCGCCACCGTTTCCGTCACCTCAAAGCACAAGACCTGGGGCGGAATTTGGTAGCGGGCAATCTGCTCTCGGACAAAATGAATAAACTGATCGTCGTTGATACTGCTGCCCGAAAGATTAATCGCGTAGACACATTCGCCACCCTCCTGACGACAGCGTTCCCAGGCTTGGCGGTAGTGCTCGCCCTGGGTCGAAAATAGCGTGGTAATCACCCAACGATCGATCACCGGCATGAGATTGTAGCGTTCTGCCGCTGGCATAAACGCCGCAGGAGAAATAATCCGCCCCGCTTCGTCCCGTAGGCGGATCAGCACTTCATAATGCTCACTGGCCGGGTGATGGGTTTGCAGAGGGGCGATCGTCTGGAAATAAAGACAGAAGCGATTTTCCGTTAGTGCCTGCTGGATGCGCGCAATCCACTGAATTTCCTCACGCTGTTGGGCGATCGCCTGGTCATCCCCCTTACAGGCATAAACCCGACCGCGACCCTGGCGCTTGGCGGTGTAGCAAGCTACATCGGCGGTGGAAATCACATCGCCGACGCTGGCCTCATGGCCCCGAACCGGCGCAATGCCGAGGCTGGCACTGACCGAAAACATTTGTCCTGACCAAAAAAACTTGAGCGATTGGATACTGCGGCACAGATCCTGGGCGATGGCCAAAGCCCGCTGTCCCGAACATTGATAGAGTAAAATCGCGAACTCATCGCCCCCCAGCCGCGCCACCACATCCGAGCGACGCACCTTTTCCCGCAGGAGCTGGCCAATCTGACAAAGGAGGCGATCGCCCGCCAAATGGCCACAGCTATCGTTAATTAATTTGAAGCAGTCCAAATCCAGAATGCAAACACTGTGTTCAAGGTTATTCTCCTTGGCCTGGAGAATGGCGCGCTGCAAATGGCTTTCAAAATTGCTGCGATTGGCCAATTCGGTCAACGGGTCATGACTCACCTGCCAACACAATTGCCGCTCCATTTGTCGTGCCTGAGTGACATCTCGAAACGTTAGCACCGCGCCCTGGATCGTGCCTCGGCGATCGCGAATCGGCACCAACGAATCATCAATGGCAAATTCATCCCCCATGCGGGAAATTAGCCGCTGGGTTTGGCGATGATCCCCTAGGCGTTCCTGACCTTGTAAGATCTGCTCAAGACCGAGGTCAATGGTTTTAGCGGTTTCCTCATCAATCGTCAAAAAGACTTCCGACAGGGGGCGATTCTGCGCCTCGATCGATGACCATCCGGTTAACAATTGAGCAATGGGGTTAATCGATTGCACCAGTCCCTGGGCATCTAGGGTGATCACGCCTTCCGCCAGGGAATCCAGCGTTGTTTGGGCAAATTCTTTTTCCTGAAGGAGCTTGGCCTCCATTTGCTTGCGATCGCTAAAATACACCGCAATTTTTTGCACCAGCCAGGTCACCACCCCCACGAGGGAGAGACTAAACACGGCAAAGGTGACCCAGAGTAAAGTTAGGGTGAGCTTGCGTTGCGCTTCGAGGGGGCGATCGCCAGTTGCAGGAGGAGAGACCAGAGAGTCAGTCACCCAGCCGCTAGCCAAGCTACTTTCTCGTGGACTTTTCGCCTGCGGGTAAATTTCGATGGAAGCCTGCTCTAGAGCCCGAAAGCTGGTTGAGATTTTCACAGCGCTGACCCCCACCACTCCCCCCGTCGCCAACAAGGAGAGCAGAAGCGTCGGAAGAGCCAGTTTACGTCTCAAAACGTCAACAGAATCCTCCTCACGGAGAACGATCGTGTCTCGAAAACGTGCTAGGTAATGCCTCAAGTCCATGGATTGGTACAGACCCTGCTGAGCAAAAACCGAGTCAAATGCCAACAGTGACTTGCCTTGCGCAGGCATTCCTTCAACCTTGACTCGGAATAATCCCAGTAAGCCCAAAGCTATCCCATCAATTTCACAGGGAATTTACGGAAGTCCCTGGTCGGCAAGTCCTCTAGATGGGGTTTTCCCACCAGCCCACTCGCCCGGTTCGCCGCTGATGGACGGGGGGTTCCCTAGCTTTCCCTAGCGGTCTCCCTGGCTGGGCGGTTCCAGGCCCCACTCATGCCTCAGTACTTCCCGATACAGGCTTTCCCGCACCATCATTTGCTCGTACAGTTCCAGCAAAAAGTCCTGCGCCTGCATCAAGTCCATCTGAGAAACCTGAGTTTTGAACGCATGCAGACTAAACTGCTGTTCCATCGAAAGCGATTTAGATTGATCCATGGCAACCTCCCGTTACGGATCGATAACCTTATGTGGATCCTGTTGCAGACTTCGATAAAAATCTGTACGGGATCATACAAAGATTTATTAACAAAATGGAAACAGCCGCCCATTTTCTGATCTGCGGGCGATTGTTCCCAGTGTATTCAAAAAAATGGATCGTTGCCTGGATTAACTTGATTTACTCGTCGGGTAGGACTTTGAAGCGAATCGTACGTCCAGCGGCTAAATCCCCCAGGGGTAGCGAGAGCTGATCCCCAGAAATCTGGCCGAGGGCATCTAGCATTTGGCGCAGATGCGGTGTACTGGCTCCGCTTTCGAGATAGAGCCGTTCGCTCAGGTTGCCGAGCCGTTTCCAACTGGTGTAGAGCTTGGTCATGGCCTGCTCCACCTGGGAGGCTTGATTAACCAGGTCTGCTGCTAGGTTGAGGCAATCTAGGCGCAAGGCTTCTTCCAGGGCCTGTTCAATGTCCATGGTTCCTTGATTAATGGTTTGGACCTGGGCCGATGCCTCTAGATAGCGGGAGAGATAGCGGGCCGAAAGCGTCATCTCTTTAATGGTTTCGAGGTCTGGATTTTCGGCAACCTCGGCCTGGATAGCCTCTTGATGGACCTCGGGGAGTTTTTCCATTTGCTTGACCAGCGGAGCCAAGTAGCGCGATGGCAAGCTATTGTTGGCGGCCTTCTCCCGCACGGGCTCAGGCAACATCTCGGAGGTGACGGCGGTCCATTCGTCGGTCACCTGCTTGACCTGCTGGCGGGTGATGCGTTTGCCATCCCGTGCGGCGTCGCTGAGCATCACCTGGACCTCTGGCGGGGCCTGGGCTGTTTCAATAAAGGCACTTTTGCTAAAGCGGTTGACCGAGTCGCTATCGAGGCTGCCCTGTTCCAAGAGGTGATCGGCGCTGTTGGCCAGTTCAATCAGGTTGTAGGCGCGGCTTTTGGTGATTTCCCGGTCCTTCAGCCAGTTTAAAAACCCGGCTCCACGGGTGTCGCCGCCGTAGCGTTCGCGATCGCGCACCACCCGCAAAATTCGCCCCCGCCAGATTTCCGTTTGCAGATCAAAGCGATCGCACACCTGCCAAGCCTGTTCGACCCTGGTATTAAAGTCATGGGGCGAGATTGCGTCATCCTCAGGATCCGGCAATGCAAAGCTTAACTCCAGGTCGGCAGCTAGGGTTGCGAGCTGGTCCTGGGCCAGGGGATCCGAAGAGAGCGGCGCAGCAACCATAGCGAAAACGTCCTTAGGGAAATCGATGCCGGTTTATTATCACACGCTAAGGGAGTGCTTCAGTGGGGGGCTAGAGGGCAGAACGGATCAAGTGAACCAGTCCGAGAATAACCGCGCTGGCGATCGCCACCGACATCGCCAACAGCAGTCCGAGGGCGACAAACACCAACCCAACCACCCACCGATCCGCAGCAGCATGCTGAGCGGGCTGGGCCAAATGGTCTTCTAGTAGGGCAACATTGCGGGCATTGGCTTTCCAGCCCACATCAAACAGATCGCCCAAGAGCGGCACCGTTCCCAGCAACCAGTCAACGCCGAGGTTGAGCACCATCCGAATCAAGGTCTCAGCGGGCAGCTTCCAGCGTGTCGCTTGAACAACGATGTAAGCAGAAAAGACAATCCCGGCTACATCCCCCATGCCGGGAATCAAGCCCAAAAACGGGTCAAGTCCCACGCGGTAGGAAGTACCGGGAATAGCGACGGCATTGTCTAAGAGCCGACTCAGGGTCTGAAGTTGCTTGAGGGTTTGGGACCGAGACTCAGTGGAAAGCATGGGAAACAGCGATTCAGAAAACTATCATTCAGACAATTATCTTGCTGATCACAGTGTTTCGAACATAAGTGTTTCGAACATCAAGGTTCAACCCAAAACCCTCAGGCTCCTGAAGCAAACCTGGTTTAAAAATCTGCGGCAAACTCAGCGATCGAGCGAGGGTAGGCCATCTCCTCCAACGCCATCGCTTGCGCCATGTATCCCATGGAATTGTTCACCAAAAAATAGACCAACAGAAGTGCCGCTGCCGCTGAGACCACTAGGAATCCAGCAAGCATCAGCGAAAATTCACGTTGGGTAAGAGCGGACTGCATGAGGTGCAGAGCCCAGGCCACGAGGCCAACCGTTGCTGCCAATAAAATAACCATGGGAGAGATAAGGCCAAAAATGAGCCTGTCTTTAAGTATTGTAACAGCCATTTAAAAAATGTGCCGCTAACGCCTCCTAAGTCCTCTCCCTTGTCAAGGGGGTGATATAGGGGAAGGACGCTAGCCTACAGCGGACGGACGGGAACGTGATGGGCTTGGAGATGGTCCTTAATTTCAGCGACTGAAAGCTGGCCATAGTGCAACAGAGAAGCTAAAAGTGCAGCCTCAGCATGCCCCTCGGTTAAGGCTTCGCGAATGTGCTCACAGGTACCAGCCCCCCCGGAAGCAATGACAGGGACTTCAACCCGTTGGGCGATCGCCCGCGTCAGCTCCAAGTCATACCCCGCTTGGGTGCCATCCGCATCCATACTCGTGATCAACAGTTCACCGGCTCCCCGTCGGGTCACATCCTCAGCCCACTGCACCGCATCCAAACCCGTATTTTCTCGGCCTCCTCTCACAAACACATCCCAGCCTGGATTGCTTTGATCCGATCGACGGCGAGCATCGATTGCCACCACAATACACTGACGACCAAAGCGATCGCTGGCCCGATCAATCAGGCTTGGATCCCGCACAGCAGCGGAGTTCAGACTTATTTTGTCCGCTCCGGCACGTAACAAATTCTTAATCATTTCTAAGTTTTGAATCCCGCCCCCCACGGTCAGAGGAATAAACACCTGCTCCGCCGTGCGGTAAACCACATCAAAAATAATGTCCCGTTCCTCGTGGGTCGCCGTAATGTCCAAAAAGACCAATTCATCGGCCCCAGCCTCGTTATAGATCTGGGCCAGCTCGACCGGATCACCGGCATCCTTGAGGTCGACAAAGTTAACCCCCTTGACCACGCGCCCAGCTTTAACATCCAAACAGGGCAGAATTCGTTTTGCTAGCATGAGTCTTCCTGCTTCTCCAATGTCCTGTTTCAAGTCCTGTACAGGTTCATTGCTGAACCACAACCATCGTTCTGAACGATTCTGAATAATGCCGAATTGCCCTGGGAACCGAACTCAGGGCTAAATTCTCTGCCCTGCCATTTTTGCACTTTGCGATCGCCCGAGGGGCTGAAAGGACTGATAGACTGTGGACTGGCTTCAAACCTGTTAAGTTATTTTGAGTGCTTTTAAGAGAGGGCTTGGATGAATATTGGGCAAAAGGTTAGAGTGCAGCGGATTCGCGATCGCATTCCCGCCAGCGTTGTCGCGCAAATTAAAAAAAATCCCGTGGGCACCGTCCAGGGCTACCGCGTGGTCGATGGCAAGGGCATTGGTTATGTTGTTAAATTTAGCGATGCCTTTAGTACCTGGTTTTTTGAAGACGAAATTAAAGCAGAGGGCTAATTGTCCTCCCCCTAATTCAACCCACTCCCATTGACCCCCAGAGAAGACATGGCACTGATTCTGACATATCTAGGTAAGGGCGGCACAGGGCGGACCACCGTCGCAGTGGCAGCGGCCAAGAAACTTGCGGCCCAAGGAAAACGGGTGCTTCTGGCTTCTGCCGAAGCGGGTCCGGCCTTGGGTCTTTTATTGGGTCAAACCCTTGGGATAGACCCGTTGGTTTTGGAACCGAGCCTCTCAGTGGTGCAGTTACAGGCCACGGCTTTGGTGCAGCGCGGTTGGGAAGTGCTCAAGCAAAAAGAGGCCCAGTACCTGCGCAGTCCCTTTTTCAAAAATGTCTATGGCGAAGAATTAGGAATTTTGCCGGGAATGGATTCGGCGCTGACCCTGAATGCGGTGCGGGACTACGCCCAGAGCGGTCTCTATGACGTGATTGTTTACGACGGGGATTCCAGTTTAGAAACCCTGCGCACCTTCGGGTCCCTGGAAGTGACGAGTTGGTATGTGCGGCGGTTTAAGCAGGTGATTCTAGAGTCGGACATTGGCAAGTCGCTGATGCCATTTATTCAGCCGATCTCGGCCACAGTGCTGCAAAACGCCTGGAGCGGAGGCGATATGAATGGGCCGATGCAAGAGGCGGAAAATTTATTAGAAGAGGGGCGTCAGGCGATTAACGATCCGGCGCGGATGATGACGTTTTTGGTGACGACGGGGGATGAGTTGGCGATCGCCACCGCCCGTCATTTTTGGGGAAGTGCCCAGCAGGTGGGCTTAACCGTCGGCGGCGTCCTGGTCACCCAAGGGGCAAATCCGGCGACCTTGGCCAGTCAATTTACCCCATTACCCCTGCATGCCTTACCAAGCTACACCGGCGATTGGCAACCCCTGATGGACGCCCTGCCCAGTCCTTCTGAGGGGCTGGGTGCGCCGGAGCCGCTAGAAATCGATGTTCAAGCGGGGCAGGTACGGGTCTTTTTACCGGGCTTTGACAAAAAACAAGTCAAGCTGACCCAATACAACCAGGAAGTCACCATTGACGCGGGCGACCAGCGGCGTAATATTTTGCTGCCGCCGGAGTTACGGGGGCGATCGGTCACCGGAGCAAAATTTCAGGACAGTTATCTGGTGATCTCGTTTTAGGAGAAAAACATTATGACGGAATCAACCCCAGTACCCCAGCCTACGCCTGAGACCGCCCCAGCGGAGACCGCCAGTGGCTCTAAAGCCCGACAAATGCTGGGTATGAAAGGTGCCCAGGCGGGCGAGACGTCCCTTTGGAAAATCCGGCTCCAGCTGATGAAGCCGATTACCTGGATTCCCCTGATTTGGGGGGTGGTCTGCGGAGCGGCGGCCTCGGGAAATTATGTTTGGACCCTCGATGATGTGCTGTTGTCTGCGGCCTGCATGCTGATGGCCGGACCGATGCTGACGGGCTACACCCAGACCCTGAATGACTATTGCGATCGCGAAATCGACGCCATCAACGAACCCTACCGCCCCATTCCCTCGGGAGCCATTCCCCTCAACCAGGTAAAGGTCCAGATTGGGATTTTGCTCATGGGGGGATTGGCGATCGCCTTCGGCCTCGATCGAGCCGTGGGCCACAGCTTCCCCACCATGACTGCCCTAACGCTGTTTGGGATCTTCGTCGCCTATATCTACTCCGCCCCCCCGCTGAAGCTCAAGCAAAACGGCTGGGCTGGCAACTACGCCCTCGGGGCCAGCTACATCGCCTTGCCCTGGTGGGCCGGTCAAGCGCTGTTTGGCGAGCTCAACTGGAAAATCATGGTGATTACGTTGGTGTATAGCTTGGCTGGACTGGGCATCGCCGTGGTCAATGATTTTAAGAGCGTCGAGGGCGATCGCCAACTCGGCCTCCAATCCCTCCCCGTCATGTTTGGTATCGACAAAGCCGCCTGGATCTGCGTCGCCATGATAGACCTCTTCCAGCTTGGCATTGCCGCCTATTTAATCGCCATTCATCAAAATCTTTACGCCGTCTTGCTGATTCTCTTGGTTATTCCGCAAATCACCTTTCAGGATATGTACTTTCTGCGGGATCCCTTGAATAATGATGTCAAATATCAGGCTAGCGCCCAGCCATTTTTGGTTCTCGGGATGTTAGTCACGGCTTTAGCTCTGGGTCATGCTGTGATTTAATCAGTTAGATCTAGATCCAGTCGTACAAATCCAATCGTTTTGCCAGAGGGCTCAGGTGACTAAGTCAATTGGTGGACCCGATCGCACACCGCCAGAGTTGTCCAAGGCTGCCGCTCAAGCTGATGAGATGACGGCCCAGGACCAAGACCTGGTGGATGATAAAGCGGACAAAACGGGCAAAGAACAAGGCAAAGAGAACAGCAAAGTTCGCCGTCGTGCCCGGAGATCTCGTAAGCGTCGTCTCCCCCCGGTAACTTTGCCACCGGCGATCGCCAAAGTGGTTAAAATGCGACGGTTTCAAGTTGTTTCCGCAATCGTTGTGGTTTCGGGGGTCGTCGTCGGCGGTTTAGCCTACGGGCGTCAGCAAATGATTGCTGCCTTGCCCGATCCTAACGGAGCCTTGACCTTTGCCCGTCGGGGCACGCTCACGATCAAGTCTGCCGATGGTCAGGTGCTGCAAAAATTGGGTCCTTCCACCCGCGAAGATGTCCCTCTCAGCAAGCTGCCTGACCAAGTGATCAAAGCCTTTATTGCCGCCGAAGATCGTCGTTTTTATAAACACGATGGCGTTGACTATCAGTCCATCGCCCGAGCTGTACGGGCCAATCTCACCGCCCAAGGCGTAGTTGAGGGAGGCAGTACAATCACTCAGCAGTTGGCTCGCATTGCCTTCCTAGACCAAGACCGAACGCTTCAGCGCAAACTGCGGGAAGCGCTGATGGCGCAAAAGCTAGAGCACGAACTGGGTAAGGACAAAATCCTAGAGCGCTATCTCAACCTCGTATATTTGGGCTCCGGCGCTTACGGTGTGGCCGATGCGGCCTGGATTTATTTTGGCAAAACGCCTGACAAGCTCACCCTATCGGAAGCCGCTACGATTGCCGGAGTCCCGCCTGCCCCAAGCGCCTATTCTCCCCTGGAAAATCCCGATTTGGCGAAGGAGCGTCGCGGCATTGTGCTGCAACGGATGGTACGAGAGGGTTTTATTAGCCAAGCTGAAGCCGACCAGGCCAATGCCTCTGAGCTAAAAACCAACTCCCAAATCCCCAAATACTTCAATAGCCAATCCCCCTATTTCACCACCTACATTCAAAAAGAGCTCAGCAAGTTTTTGAGTAAGGAAGAAATAGAGGCAGGGGGATTAACCGTTGAAACCAGTCTCAATCTCAAATGGCAAGATCACGCTTCTCAAATGGTTGTGGATTTTGTCAACAACGAGGGCTATTACCAAGGGTTCGAGCAGGCCGCGATGGCGATCATTGACCCAAAAACGGGTCAAATTAAGGTGATGGTCGGGGGCGCAGATTTCAAAGATAGTCAGTTTAATCGGGTTACCCAAGCCCAGCGTCAGCCTGGGTCAACCTTCAAGACCTTTGTCTATACCGCCGGGATTGCGGCGGGCTTTTCGCCCTACGACGTCTATAACGATGTGCCCCTTGAGGTGGATGGCTATAAACCCAAAAACTATGGCGGTAAACACGCCGGCTCGATGAATATGATTCGGGCGCTAAGCTCTTCGGTCAATATCATTGCCCTGCGAGTTTTGCTAGATGCGGGATTTAAGCCGACGATCAACATGGCTCGGGCCATGGGCATCGAATCCAAGCTAGAGCCTACCTATTCCATGGCCCTGGGGGCTTGGGAGGTCAATCTGCTAGAGCTGACGAGTGCCTATGGGACCTTGGCCAATAAAGGCGAGCATGTTCAGCCCCACGGCATTGTCAAAGTGGTCGATCGCACGGGCAAAGTTCTCGTGGATGGATCCAAGGAATACAAAGCGAAAAAAGCGGTAGATCCAGGTACAGCATCGATTATGACCTGGATGCTTGAGCAAGTGGTTGAAGCGGGGACCGGTGGACCTGCCTATTTGAGCGATCGCCAGGTCGCCGGAAAAACAGGAACTTCAGAGAAAGCTAGGGACCTCTGGTTTGTGGGATATATTCCGCAGCTTGTCGCTGGTGTTTGGTTAGGCAATGATGACAACTATCCCACGGGGGGAACGAGCGGTACAGCAGCCTCCCTTTGGCATGAGGTGATGAAGGAAATCACCGCAGACCTTGATGTCGAAAAGTTTCCGAATTTGCCGAATTTGGATACGCGCAAAGGCAGTATTAAGGCGGAGCCGATCAATCCCAATAGCTTCATTGAAGGTCGCTATGACCCAGAGCCTAAACGAAGCTATTCGGACAATTCTGATGATGGCTATTCTAACGATAGCTATGCAGAGGACCCTTACTACGACAATAATAATTCGACGGACAATTATTACGACTCTAAACCTGAGCCCGAGCCCTACTATGAGCCCGAGCCCGAGCCCTACTATGAGCCCGAGCCCGAGCCCTACTATGAGCCCGAGCCCCAACCTGAGCCTGCTTATGAGGCACCACCACCCGAGCCTGCCTACGAGGAACCACCCCCGCCACCCCCGCCGCCCCCGTTGCCTGATGCCACTTCGGGTCAATAGGACGTAGGTTTAACGCCTCTGTAGTGCTGTCTGTGTTTATCTTTTTATCGATTGAGTGAGCTGCATGTTTTTATCTTTGATATTTGCGATCGCCTCCGAAGCCTCCCGTCCCTTCCCCAAGCTCTTTGCCTTGGTCTACGGGGTTGGTTTTTTGGCGGCGGTTGTAGGGGGATCTTTGGCTTGGTATAACTCCAAGCGTCCTGCGGGTTGGGAAGATGTAGAACGCCCGAGCTTTATCCCTGAGATTAAAACCAAGCTAGACGAGCAAGACAAAGATTAGCGAGACTAAGGTGAGCAACACAAGTGCATCCGACGCGGGGACATGGCATTGTCATGTCCCTTAGATTAATAGATTAAGATCAGCATTCTTCAGGTAAGGGTTTCTAGACGATCCAGCCAATGGCGATAGATTTTCTGAACCGATTGCAACATGGCGCTAGGCGAGGGCTTCTCAACGCTACAGGCGGCATCGATTTCCTGGAGATGATTAAGCAGACGAGCCTCTTCAATCTCAATGCTGCCATCGCTGTAGACCAGCGCACTGATGGCCTCTAGCAAATCATTGCAAGCCGTTGAATTGGGGCTACTGCCCAAATATTCCTCAATCCAGGCGTAACACTGCTCCGGTTTGACTGAAACGAGCTCGTACAGGAAAGGCTTGAGTTCAGGGTCATTTTCTAAACCTTGCTGTTCCGCCAGATGCCGAAGATACTGCCGTTCTTCAACTTGGATGGTGCCATCAATCCAAGCCGCACCAATGAGAACCTTAAGGAGCATTTTGGTCCGGGATTGCGGGTTCCGGGATTGTGGGTTCCGGGATTGCATTACCATACTTGCCCTGCTCCTGGAATACAATTGAGTGTTAATACATACTCTTTTAGCCTAGCCTGGGGATCAGAGCTTGGGCCTTAATCCACTAGGATTCTTTACACCTTCACAGAAGATTAATGAGACCGCAGATTAATGAGACCGCCGTAACCGCGCCATAAAGAATCCATCCTGATCGCTGCGGTGTGGCCAGACTTGATACCAGCCTTCAGGGGTGACATAGGCTAGGGCAGGGGAGTTGGCTTGGGGGGGGTCGAGTTTCCAGTGGGGATGGGTGCGTAAGAAGTCCTGAAGTTGCAGCTCGTTTTCCTGGGGCTGGAGCGTACAGGTGGCATAGACCAAGATGCCCTGAGGCTTTACCCAGGTTGCGGCGTGATGGAGCAAGTTTTTTTGCAGGTTAACCAGTGGGGCGATCGCCTCCGGTGTCTGTCGCCAGCGAGCATCTGCATGGCGGTGGATTGTTCCTAAGCCTGAACAGGGGACATCGAGCAAAACTCGATCGGCCCGGTTTTCAAACTGGGGCTGATTCGTGCTGTCGCCTTCGTGAATGCGGATATTTTTGAGCCCGAGACGTTTGGCATTTTGTTTGAGTTTGCGGAGTCGGGAAGCGGTGCGATCGCAGGCCCAAATCACCCCTTTGTTTTCCATCAGCTCAGCAATATGAGCCGTTTTTCCCCCCGGCGCAGCACAGGCATCGATCACCGTTTCACCGGGCTGCGGGTCGAGCAAATGACTGACTAACTGAGCGCTGCTGTCTTGCACCATCCAGTGGCCTTCGGCGAAACCCGGTAGGGATTGAATGGGTCCGGCAGCTTCCTGGAGGCGGAGGGCTTGAGGTAGGTAGGGCAAACGCTCGACGGGAATGCCGGCGGCTTGAAAGGCAGCTTCGGTGGTCTCCAGGCTGGTCACGAGGGGATTGATACGCAGGTCAATGCTGGGGGTTTGGTTGAACCAATGGGCGATCGCCACCACTTCGTCGGGGGGCAGTTGCGATCGCCAGGTTTCAATCATCCAATCAGGATAGCTCTGCTCAATTCCCAAGCGTTGCACCGGGTCTTCGGGCAATTGCAATGGATCCTCACCGGCATCCCGCTGACGCAAATACTGACGCAGAAGCCCATTGATAAACCCTGCCAATCCGGTCAGTCCTTCGGTTTTGGCCAGTTCGACGGTGGTATTGACCGCTGCGGAAGGGGGAATCTGGTCAAGATAGCGCAGTTGATACAATCCTAGGTGTAGCAACAACCGGAGTTTGGGTACCTGCTGGCGGGCTGGCTTTTGGGCCAGTTGATCGATCAAGGTATCTAGGGTACGCTGGCGGCGAATGCAGCCGTACACCAGTTCTGTGGCCAAGCGGCGATCGGCGGAGCTGAGGGCTGGGTTTTGAGCTGGATTTTGGGCTGGATTTTGGGTTGATTTTTGAGACTGGGCCAATTTTTGAGACTGGGTCAGGGCGCGATCAAGGGCAACATCGGCATAGGCTCCAGCTTCTATGGCACAGAGGGCGATAAAGGCAAGTTGGCGGGCAGGTGAGGTCACAGGTTCGAGGAAAATGGGGAAGAGAGATCATCCTAGCGGTTTATCGGGGCATTTCCAGCGTGCCTCGGGTGACGCCGAGCTGGTTTTGGAGTTTGAGCGATCGCCACAGCGCTTTCCCATCCAGATGACCGGCCAGGAGACGCTGGTAAGATCGCAGGATTTGGGTGACTTGGTCTGGGGTTTCTTGCAAAAACTCGATGCGGAAATGGTGGAGTCCGGCGGTTCGCAACAGGTCAATGGCCTCGGCACCGGTTTGGGCGGTGCTGTTGAAGAGGGTATTGCGGCATCCGGCATCGGCGTGGAGGAGGTGGTCTTTGCCAACGCGATCGCGCAGTTTCACCTCGTGGGTTTCGCAGGGCCGTCCGCAGTCGCGGAAGTCTTTGCCTTCGGACAAAAAGGCGCAGAAGACGCAGTGCTCCATATGGAACATGGGCATATGCTGATGAATCGTGACCTCTAGCCAGTCGGGGGGACAGTGGCGAGCCAGGGCTGCGAGTTGCTGGGCGTTGAGATCGTAGGAGGCGGTGAGACGGCTGAGGTTGAACTGTTGCTTGAAATACTCAGCGGTGAGGGGGTTGGCCACGTTAAGCGAAAAATCGCCGATGCAGGCTTCGGCGGGGAGGTCGGCAAAATAGTCGAGCTGGTCGTAATTGCGAATCAGGTAGCCATCGGCACCGGCCTTGCGGATTTGGTCGAGGATGTAGCGTTCTTTGGGCTTCGTAATTCGCGGTGGGGCGAGGAAGAGTTTGGGAGGGGTGATGGGGTGATGGGGGGATGGGGTCCAGGCGCGGATGAGGGCGACGGCTTGGCGATATTGGGCGGGGTCTTCGAGTTCGCAGTAGAGGGTCGTGATTCCGGCTTCGAGGGCAGGCCGGAGCTGGGCTAACCGCCGGACTAAGACCATTAGCTCGACCGTTTCATCTATTTTCTGCGGATTCTCCCCTTGCCCACCCTGGGGAGAGGGGTCGGGGGTGAGGGGGACTGTTTGTAGATTTGCGGGTGGATTTGCGGGTGGATTCAAGGTCCAACGGGGTAGATCTTTGGCACTTGCTCCCGCCGATCGCTCCCGCAATTGATCCAACTGCTCCACCAAGGCTCGCCGCATGCGATTCAGCTCGCTCACGGGCAAAATTCCTTCGCCCTCTAGCGCCACCGTCAGCTCCGCCAACTCGTAGGCCGTATTGCCCAGGCGGCTAAACTGCTGCTGAAGTCGTTCAGGGGTGAGGGGTTGGTTTTGGGCGGGTTCGAGCACCTGGCTGGATTCGACTTGGACGCTCTGGTTTTGGGGGTCTTGGGCGATCGCCCGCAAAGGCTGTCCCACACCCCCCTGAATTGTTACCCGAATCGGGCATTTCAGCAGGGCCTTTTCACGGTTTTCACTGCTGTAGGTTTGGCGGATACGGCGGCTGAGGGCGGGATCGCTGGTTTTGTAGAGGCGATCGCCCACCTGAATCCTACGCAAATCCAAATCCCGCCGCCCGAAGGCCACTAGCGTCTCTTTCCCCCGTGCCTCGACGCCGTAAACGCGCCCCCCCTGTTCTTTCTCCTTGGCATAATCCCCGGCAAAGACCACGCCATCTCCGGCACTGAGCGGCGCTTCCAGCCGAATCGCAATTTTCGGGTCTTTCCCCGGCAAAATGCGCCGGACTTGGCCCAGGTAAACGCCCCGCTTTTTGGCAAATTCGCCATGGACCAGCTTCTGGTTATCAATCCCCTCAAACCAACCGGTGTAAAGTCCCCGCGAAAAGGCCATTTCCAGTTCATATTGAGCCTCGGGATCCGGTTGGCCCAAAGCCTGAAGAGTCACCGCTGTTTCTAAATCCGCCATCACCCGGTCCAGGGCTTCCCGATAGACCCGTGTGACGCTGGCCACATATTCTGGGGCCTTGAGCCGTCCTTCAATTTTGAGACAGCTCACCCCCGATCGCACCAATTCCGGCAACACCGACAGCCCCGCCAAATCCTGGGGACTGAGGAGATAGCGGCGATCGCCCAACGCCCGCACCTCCCCATCCACCACTAGTTCATAGGGCATCCGGCAAGCCTGGGCGCATTCTCCCCGATTCGCCGATCGCCCCCCCAGCGCCTCACTGGTCAAGCACTGTCCCGAATAGGCCACACAAAGCGCCCCATGGACAAAGACTTCCAGGGGGAGGGATTTCCCTGGCCGAACAGCCATCTGGGCCTGAATTTTTTCAATTTCTGCGATCGAACATTCCCGCGCCAACACCACCAGTTCACAGCCCAGGTTTTCGGCAAACGCCACCCCGGCGGCACTGGTAATCGTCATCTGAGTTGAGGCATGAATCGGGAAATCCGGCGATAGCTGGCGTATCAAGCGACAGAGCCCTACGTCCTGGACAATGGCTGCGTCTACCCCGGCGGTGATCAGCGATCGCAAATACCCCTCAATCTCCGCCAACTCTTCCGTAAAAATCAACGTATTGACCGTTACATAGCCCCTTACCCCTCGTTGGTGTAGAAAGGTCATCAAGTCCGGCAGATCGGCTTCCGTAAAGTTGTGGGCGCGCATTCTGGCATTGAAGCGATCGAGGCCAAAGTAAATAGCGTCGGCTCCATTTTCTACCGCCGCCTTGACACAGTCCCAATCCCCGGCTGGAGCCAATAGGACAGGTCGCTGATGGACCAAAGATCGGTGGTCATTCGCCTCAAATGGGGAAGAATTAGAGGAGAGCACAGAAGCAACATGCATAGCTCAGTATTGGGCGGTCGAAATTTTCACTCAAAAATTAGCAGTTTGGCGCTAGCGCCTTGGACTCGATTCGATCAAATCCTTCTAAAATATCGTCCCATCGATTTACAAGATTGTCTTTGCATTTTGGGGGTATCCCCAGATTGGAGTCATCTGCCGCAAAAACCCTGTTTTTTTCTCTTGCACAAAGGACAAAAATTTGTCTTTTATTGCGTACAAACTCTGAGGATAGGAATATTCAAGCGACACAGCCATCTCTTTGAGGTTTTCGTAAAGTCTCTTACGGCTTCTCCGTGATGATAGCTATGATGCTCAGTAACTCCGTCCCATTTTCCCGATACACCCGATACATTGGAAACGGCTTGACCTGTTAGCTCATTACATCTATTAAAGCAATTTCATCGCAACCAGGTTGCATAGGTCCCAAGAGTAAATATGAAAAAAAATACAATCATTATTGGTGCGGGTCCTGCGGGGTTAACTGCGGCTTACGAGCTCTGTAAGCATGGAATTGCCTCAACGGTTCTCGAACAGGGCGAAAAAGTAGGAGGTATTTCTCGGACAGAAACTTATAAAGGTTATCGATTTGACATTGGTGGACATCGGTTTTTTACGAAGATTGGCGAAGTTCAAACCCTATGGAATGAAGTTCTAGGAAAGGAATTTATCAAGGTTCCTCGGCTCTCTAGGATTTATTATCAAGGTAAATTTTTTAACTATCCCCTATCGATTGGCAATACCCTTCGAAACTTGGGACCTTTCAATAGCGCAGCCATTGGATTGAGCTATCTCAAGGCTCGGCTTCAGGCTCGATTTTTTCCAGGGAAAGAGGCCGAGAACTTCGAAGATTGGGTGAGCGAACGGTTTGGCCGTCGTCTCTATCGCACCTTTTTTAAGACTTACACCGAGAAAGTGTGGGGAATTCCCTGCGACAAAATTCAGGCGGAATGGGCAGCTCAGCGGATTAAGGGGTTATCGCTGAAAAAGGCGGTGATGGATGCGATCGTGGGCAGCAGTGATGCCAAAACCCTAATCAAGGAGTTTGATTATCCCCTCCATGGTCCCGGCATGATGTGGGAGCGGTTTCAGGAGAAGGTAGAAGCTCAAGGGTCTGAGGTTCAGGTGGAGACGCGGGTGATTCGCCTAGACCACCACGAGGGCCGGATTCAGCGAGTGATTGCGGAGCGAGCAGGCAAAACCCTAGAGCTGGCCGGTGAGCACTTTGTCTCGACGATGCCGGTTACGGCCCTAGTTCAGCGGTTGAACCCTGCTCCTCCCGAGAAGATTCTACAGGCGGCTCGCAGCTTGAAGTACCGCGACTTTTTGATTGTGGCGCTGATTGTCGACCAAGAGGATTTATTTCCAGACAACTGGATTTATATCCATAGCCCCGAGTTTAAGGTGGGTCGTATCCAGAACTTCAAAAACTGGAGCCCTGCCATGGTGCCCGATGCCCGCAAAACCTGTTTGGGCATGGAGTATTTCTGTAGTGAAGGGGATGCCCTCTGGGAAATGTCGGAGTCGGAGCTGATTGAGCTGGCGAGCCAGGAGGTCCGGGGCTTGGGGCTGATGGCGGCGGCGACTCAAATCGAAGATGGAACGGTAATTCGCCAGCGCAAGGCCTACCCAGTGTATGACGGAGAATACCGTGACCATCTTCAGGTTCTACGGAACTATCTCTGCCAGTTTGAGAATCTTCAAACGGTGGGCCGCAATGGGATGCACCGCTACAACAATCAAGATCACTCGATGTTGACCGGGCTCCTCGCCGCAAAAAATATTCTGGGTGAATCCCATGATCTGTGGGAGGTCAATACGGAGCGTTCCTATTATGAAGATTTCACAAAGGAACAGTGGTCGCAGCTCAAGCAAGCCCAGCAAAAGCGTCAGCAAGAAGCCCTTGCGGCCTAGAGGAGGAGCAGATGGTTGCAAACGTAGTCCTGCCTTATACCTCAGTAATTATACCGACGTATAATCGACCGGAACGGCTGGGGGCTTGTCTAGGGGCGTTAGCGCGGCTGGATTATCCGGGCGATCGCCTCGAAGTCATCGTGGTAGACGACGGCAGCCCTCAAACTCTAGAACCGGTCCTAGCCCCGTTTAACCCTCAGCTCAATCTAACGCTGATCCAGCAAGCGAATAGGGGTCCAGCCACTGCTCGCAACCGGGGAGCCGCTGCGGCCCAGGGAGATCTGCTGGTATTCACTGACGATGACTGTCTGCCTGAACCAGGATGGCTACGGGCTTTTGCTGTGTGCTGGCAATCTGCGCCGGGAGCCCTTCTGGGGGGCAAAACGCTGAATGCCTTGGCGGAGAATCTGTATTCCACGGCATCCCAGCAGTTAATTGATTATCTCTACGACTATTACAACCAGCCGAACCAAGCCATTCAGTTTTTTGCTTCGAATAACATTGCCATGGGGCGCGATCGCTTCCTCGAAATCGGCGGGTTTGATGTGACGTTCCCGCTGGCGGCGGCGGAGGACCGGGAGTTTTGCGATCGCTGGCTACACCTGGGCTATTCCCTAGAATATGTGCCGGAAGCCCAAATTCGCCATGCCCATCATCTGACGCTGGGCTCGTTTTGGCGGCAGCATTTTGGCTATGGGCGCGGGGCGTTTTGTTTTCACCAGGTGCGAGCCCAGCGCAAGGCGGAGCCGATTCAGGTGGAGCCGCTGTCGTTTTATACGGATTTGTTGACCTATCCCCTGAAGGCGAAGTCGAGCCATCCGGGGCTGTTGGTGTCGGGGCTCTTTTTTCTGTCTCAGGTTGCAACAACAACGGGATTTTTTAGGGAGCGGTGGGGAGCACCTAGATCGTCAACCTAAGGTCAGATACCGCGTGTTTTCAACCCCCCGCTTGAGCTTCCCCCATCTGAGCATTTACATTAGATTGATTGCGGATCGATCCCTTGCGGGCGAAACCGTAATGTTTGCGATGTAGGCCCAGTCCGGTGCTGTGTGGTTTCCGAGGCCAACCCTGATATCTGGAACGGCATCTCATTGCATCATAGGGCGATCGCCCACCCCCTGCTGCAACTGGCTCTCGATTACAAAAAATCTTGACAGGCAAGGAATCAAAGCAACGCTAGGATAGGAGCCGAAACCCTCGTTGTGGGGTTTCGCGATCACAACAAAACCTCTCGCCGTAACCGCCATGGTGCACCACTCCCACGAGAGCCATCCCCACGCCCATCCCCCCGAGCAGCCCCCCCAACCTTCCCACCTAGGCATAGTTCGTCGCAAAGCGGTACGACGGGTGTTAGTTATTACGTTAGTCCTCAATTTAGCGGTGGTGTTGCTAAAAGGCTGGGTCGGATGGGTTACTGGCTCCCTCAGCATTATGGCCGACGCGCTCCACAGTGTGACCGACAGTATCAATAATGTTCTGGGTCTGGCAACCAATCAATTAGCGACCCCTGAGCCCGATCGCGAACATCCCTATGGTCACCAAAAATTTGAAGCGGTGGGAGCCCTGGGCATTGCGGCATTTCTCGGCATTGCCTGCTTTGAGATCTTGAAAACCGCAGTTTCGCGCCTGTTCACAGGGAGTAGCCCCCTAAATATCACAGCACCAGAACTATGGTTGTTGATCTTGGTCCTCGGAATTAATATTTTTGTGGCGTTCTACGAGCGCAGGGTGGGCAAACGCCTCGATAGCCCCATTCTGATCGCCGATGCCCACCACACCATGAGCGATGTCTGGATTACGATTACGGTGATTGTAGGGTTGCTAGGGGTATGGCTGCTAAAAATTCAGTGGCTGGATATGGTGCTGGCGTTTCCGGTGGCGGCCTTGGTGCTGTGGAGCGCTTGGGAGGTGTTGAAAATGAATTTGCCTTGGTTGGTGGATGAGATGGCGATCGCCCCCGAAGCCATCCACCAAACGGTCATGGAAGTACCTGGGGTCATGAATTGCCACAGCATCGCCTCGCGGGGCATGTTAGGACGGCAGGTGTTTGTGGAAATGCATTTGATTGTAGAGGCCCAGGATGTGGAGACGGCCCACAAGATTACGGAGGCGGTGGAGGCGAAATTGAGCGATCGCTACCACCCCATTCGCCCAACGATTCACGTCGAACCCCCGGACTATGTTTCGGAGGAATTAACCTACACGCCGGACTCGCAGCATCCCTGAATCCAGGCTGGATTAAACCCCAAGACCTTCTCAGATTGATGAGCCGTTTTGGATGCCGGAGATGGGTTTGGGGCTCGGTCGGCGTGTTTTGTCCTTTGGGGGACTGGAACAGGAGGGGGTGAGCTGGTGGCAGCGGACAGCAGCTACTATCTCAACGCGGAGGAACTTGCCCAACAGGCAGAGTAAGACAAGGAACGGCTGGCGGCAAAATTGTGGGAATTGGGGGTTGATCCGGGCGAAATTTGATCACCAAATGAGCTGAACAGGATACTGAGAGAATATTTGATCGGCACTAATCAGAGGCATTTCCTCCTGGCGGGCTTGAGAAATAATGAGCCGATCAAACGGATCGCGATGGTGCTGTTCTAATGCGCTCAGACCGTAAATGTGATGCGTTTCAATCGATAGCAATTGTAGTTGGTTGGTTTGTATTTCATCAGTGACTAGAGTTTCCAATGGGAGTGCGAGAGATAATTTACCAAGCTGCTGCTTGATTTGTATTTCCCAGATGCTGACCTTACTCAGAAAAATTGAGTTTTCTCGGTTCTCTAGAATTCTACGCGCCTGCTCGGAAAGCCGTTCTGGACTGAGGCTGAGCCAGAGAAAAACGTGGGTGTCGATCAGGTAGTTCACACATCCTCTCCAAACCAGAAGGAATCTGGGAGGGGATCGTTGAAGTCTGGGCTGATCGAACCCATGCCAGCGTGGAGACCCAGAACCCTTGGCGGTTGGGCAGTTGCAGGCTGAACTTTAGGGGGTAACGTCGAGGGTAATGACTGAAAGTGTTGATATTTATTGAGTAAGAACTCGATGAAATCAAGGACTTGTTTTTGCAGTGCGGGTGGAAGAAGGGACCATTTTTTCTGCATTTCGGCTGTTAGAGGGCTAATTTTTTCCATAGCTTGCGCTTAAGGATAGAGACGGGGCATGTTCTCTCCATTTTAGCGGCAGCTTGAGGTGAGAAAGAAAGGTTGGATATTGACTGAATCGCTGAATAGGTGGCGATCGCTATGCCCCTAACCCATGTCGTATGCTTGAGGAGCACCCACGTATTTTGGGATAGACCCAGAAACTATGCTTCAGGTTGATCCAAAACTCCAGTTGCCCTCCAGTACCGAGCTACCCTGCTCAGACGATATTCCTGTGGATAACGAAGACCAGAACCTGCTGCCAAATTACCTACTGTTTCTGCTGCAGCGCATTTGGGCCGATCGCCTCGACTGGTTTTTTGCGGTGGATATGGCGATTTATCACACCACCGGAGCAAACCCTAGGGTTCCCGTCGTGCCGGATGCGTTTTTGAGTTTGGGGGTCGATCGTAAGAAAAATGGCGAATCTCGCCTCAGCTATGTGATGTGGGAGGAGAATGAGACGCCGCCCGTGATGGTGCTGGAAATGGTTTCCCATACACCGGGCGGTGAGTACGACAGAAAGCTAGAAATTTACCGCAGGCTGGGGGTGCTCTACGTGGTGGTCTACAATCCCCGCTACTGGCAGCGAGAGCGGCATCAGCCTTTTGAGGTTTATAAGCTGATGGATGGAGCTTATCAGCTACAAATTGGTGAGCCGTTTTGGATGCCGGAAGTCGGCTTGGGGATTGGCAGGCATGTATTAACGCTGGGTGGGCTGGAGCAGGAAGGTTTGAGCTGGTTTGCTGTGGACGGGATCCCCTATCCCAGCGCCGAGCAACTGGCTCAGCAAGCCGAGCAACTGGCTCAGCAAGCCGAGCAACGGCAGCAGCAGGCGGAGCAGGATAGGGAGCGGCTGGCGGCAAAGCTTCGGGAGCTGGGGGTTGATCCAGACAGCGTGTGAGACAGAAGTTGGGGAGCAGCGGGATACGCTAGGCTATTGAAAGCTCATCGTGGAGTGTTTTTCAATGGCGCAAATTGTTCTAGAGTTGCCTGATAGCTTTGTGGAACAGGTGAGTCGTCTTTGTCCAAACCAGGATTTAGCTGGGGTTTTGGCAGACCGGCTGGTGAAACTATGGTCTTTGGGAGAGTTGTTGCCGGAGTCGTTGTCGGAAGTTTCGCTTCAGCAGTTGACGGATAGCGAGGTATTGGAGCTGGCTGAGCTGAAGATGGAGGCTGGGCAGAATCAGCGGTTGGGAGATCTACAGACAAAGGGAAAGACGCAGTCTCTGACGAAGCTTGAAAGCATTGAGCTGTTTGTTTTATTGCAGGTTTATCAGCTTGGACAGCTACGCAAGTCTGAAGGATTAGCAGAGGCGTCACGGCGCGGAGGACGTTAAATTCACCGTTGGCGGTGACTGTGAGGCGGAATTGGGTAAAGGCGGGGTGGCATCCACCAAACTTATCAGCTCAAAATAATAATTTAGAACTCTGAAGAGGCGGAAATTCCAAAACGGATAAGCTAGATATTGGTTGACTTGCGGGAATGTGACGAATCGGGCTTTGCGTCAGCTTTTGGCGGAGACTTTTGCAGATGCCTTGCAACAGCTTGAGATCGGGGAAGAAATTGTGGAAATTGGGTAAGGTGGTGTGTGGCGGGTAGAGGCGGTGCGGCGTGGACTGTAAGGAAGCGTTGGCTGCATGAGTTTGTCAGAGTAAGGTCGATTTACGCATTTTCGACGTTTCAGCCGATCTTGCCTTACAATTTGAAACCAAAGACTCTTAAAAAACAGGATTTTTTGAACGATTCTATAAGCTTTCAGGCGATATTTGGCTAGACCTGGCTTTTTCGGCAAGCTCTAAATAGCAAGAAATAGGATAGGTAGCGGGTACAGAGTATCGTCAAGAAAAAACTCCGCCTCTGACAACATCAGAAAGCGGAGTTTTGGGTTCACACAATAATTAGCGTAGTTACAGAAACGCTAGTGTTAAAAGATTCAATTGAGTCAAAGCACCTACCTTTTGTGCAGTCGCAGATTTTTACTAGAAAAACAAGCTGTTTGCGATATTAATCGTGCTTTACTCAATTGGCTAAGCTGATTTCGAACGGTATAGGGGCTTAAACCTAGTTAACCGGATTATAGCCAGCAGGATCAGCCGCAAGATTGGGACATACGGGAGCACCAGCTCCAGCAGTGTATACAAACCCAAACGTGTCCGTGCCATCTGCACCAGTCTGCACAGGAGCCTTCACCGCTTCACAGAGAGTGGCAAGGGTAGTTGCTTCGCCAGTTCCGAGCTGAGTACCAATTTGGACACCACCTAGGTATGCTTTTAAGGAATCAGTTTTCGGCTGAGCCTGATTAGTGACACTTTTAAAGGTATCTGCTACTGTGCCCGCATCACCGTCCGCAACATTGTAGATGTAGTACTGGGTTGTTGTCTGAATACCCAAGCCAAGAGCTCCAATCGCTTTATCATTAGTACCTATGGTTGTGATGCCAGGGGCTGCAAAGCTACCTTTTTCTAAGTAGTAAGCTTGCTGAGCACGGTTCATAGAACCTACATAGGTTTTGGCTTCAGACTGCTTTGCTTTGTTAGCCTGGTTTAGGAAGGAAGGCAGGGCAATGGCAGATAGAATACCAATGATGATGATCACGACTAGCAACTCAATCAAGGTGAAACCACCTTCTTGGCGCTTTGCAACAACGTGCTGTAGAAACTTAGTCTTGAATTCAGCTTTCATTATGATGTCTCTCCTAGAGGGGTTCGGTGCCGTCTATTGTCTAGCTCCTGAATACAACTTACCCAGAAGACATGGGTTTCATATCATTTAGCACAGAAGCTCTGTTTCTTCTTTAAGTGGATTGTTCTGCAAGCACATACCCTAACTCCATAAGGCGCTGCATCTCGACTTGAATAGCATCATGGGCTTCCTGATAAGTCGTGGGTGCTAGGGTTAGCAAATTAACCGGTTGAATTTTTCGCCACTGCTCTACTATTGCCGAAAACTCCGTTGGACCGTTAAATAGCTGGAGTAAGCAGGACGCGAGTAGGCCATTAACCAGGACGGGCGAGACGCTTTTGTCGCAAATTCTGTTAAGATCTGTCACTGTCATAGTGATTACCGATTCTGTCAAGTTTTGCTGTAGCTGCTCCGTTGCGATCTGTGGATGCAGAGCGATTCGCGAGCTTTGCCATTGTTCTGTTGTCCAATGTTCTAGAGGTATTGGATCTGCTGAATCGTCGGGGTGACCACACCAGAGATCCAGCAAGCGGTTGAATTTGGAGTTTAAAAGCTCATACATGTGGAGCTGTTCTTCTGGGCTAGCGCCTGCAAGGGCTATCGCAACCCCAACCGGAACTTCTTCTAAGTCCTCGAACAAAGTGAGTAGGTTCCATCGTTCCCATTCGACCATACTGATGAATTCCAAGCCAGCTTTGCTCAGAGCTGAAAAAAATTGAGGGATAGTCCAGCCTTTGTCGCCCCTAAGAAGATGGTTAGCCAAAACGAGTCCGTCATCTGTTTGATAAGGTGGGCTCCAGGTCTGTGCCTTGATTGTCACCGCTGGCCTGAGTGCAGCCATGAACTCACGAAACAATGCAATCGAAGTTTCTCTGGATTCATCCATGATGCCGACCATCTGGGCGAATTCTTGAGCCTGATGATAAAGGTGACGTTGTAACGCGCTATGAAAATTGACTCGCAGCACTCCTGTTTTTTTTAAGACAGCACCCATGGTCTTGAGTCCTGCAATGGGGTCGGTAAGGAGATAAAGTACTTCATCACAATTAATGTAATCAAACTGCCTACCTAGCTGAGGTAAATTTGCCACGTCCATGACATGAAATTCATAATTTTCAAAACCATAATGAGCAAGGCGTTTGCTTGCAAGATCAACAGATATTTCAGAGATGTCAATACCAACGATTCTTGCTCCAGGGTTGGCCGCAGCGAGAATTAAGGACTTATAACCACTTCCACAACCTACATCCAAAATGAGTTTGTCATGGGTAGAAATGATATGCTGGTTTTTCCGGTAATAACCTGTTACGAGACAATGGCTGTATAAGCGTTCTCTATCGTTGAGAGGAGATTGTTCCAAGGGAACATTGGGATAGGGGGCTTCATTAAATTGCTGGCGAATCTTTTCCAACATTTCTGAGGCGGCAATCATAGTACTCATAAACTTTAGGGGGACTATATGCTGTAGGCGTTGTAAAAACAGCGTTACGAGTGAATATAAACTACCCTCTACCTAGAGAAATACCGTAGAACTAACCTTTACTCCGATTGCAGAGACTCAAAGGACTCTGGGAGTGAGCAGGATTTTGTGTAAATCCCTAAAAATCAACGAAAGAATCAAGATTTTAGGCGGGTCGTGCCCAATTTTGTGAACACTCCCCAGAGCCCAGCGTCCTGGATAGCCAAAATATGTCTGCCAAAGACATCAAAAAATCTCTAGCACTCGTGATTTTGTACCAAGACTTTCTGTTACAGAAATGGGAGGAGTTCAGAAATGCATAATCCCAACCCCCTCGCCCAAACCGTTACCTACAATCCCACCAACCTCAACATCATCGTCGGCTTTGGTGACGCTCGGCCCCCATCGAAATTAACCCCACGCTTGTCCCCGGCTGGCGCACCGTCACCATCGACGACCTCAAAGCCGCCAAAATCGATCTTTACGGCGAGGCCATCACCCTTCCCTCCTATCCTGAGACCGAACTCTCCGTCCATTGGCTGAATCTCAGGCTATGCATAACCCCAACTCGCATCAAACCATTCAGCCGTGCAGGCTGGGTGGCGCGAAGCAGAATCCGGCAAAGCCGTAGCTCAATGCAATATAGCTCAATACCCCTGCCTGTTGGGTTTCACTGCGTTTAACCCAACCTACGGCTGGTTTTGGGTTCAGGCTGACTGGCCGATCGCAACAACAAAACCTCCGCCATCAGCTTTTGCAACAACGCCATCACCTCTGCCAACGTTGGCTGTGATGACCCTTGGCGAGACCGCTGGGCTAGCTCTGCCTCCCGTTCTTCTCGCTCTTGCCGCATCTCAGCGAGCTGCTCGCGAAGTGGCCCCGTACTTGGAATGATGTAGCTATCTTGAACGATCTCCATCTTGGTCCTCCAGCACCTGAATCCGCTTGAAAGCCGCCTTGTTTTCATCTAACAAAATTTGCAGCGTTTGGTTCAGCTCAGCAAAGCCCGCTCGCATCTCTGCCAGAATTTCTTCCTTGTCTGCATCCACAATCTCTTTCAAAATTTCCAAGCCACCTCGGAGCACCTCGGTGGTCTCGATGAGTTTGTCGATATCTTGGCGATCGCTCACTGCCCTGACAACTCATCTAAGTTTTTGTCAACGATTTCCAACTGCTTCTTGAGCAGATACCTCAACTTTTGCGAATAACTCAGCTCGTTCCACATAACTGGGTCAATACCAGCCGCTTCCGGATACGCATCTATCTTGGCGAGCATGTCTGCAATGTCAATTTGGACTCTTTCCCTCGGTTTCTTTTGCGCCATAAGTTTTCACTGACATTATTGACATCGTAAACAGAATGGCAAGAAAAGGCAAACAATTTGCCAAATTTGACACCAACTTGCTCGGCCTCGTAGGCTGGGTGGCGCGCAGCAGAGCCTAGCAAAGCTCCGGTTCCACGCTGTCACCAGCGCGATCGACGATTCCAGAGCCACTAAAATAAAGTGACTCTCGTAGATAAGGAGAAAGCCCTGGGGTTGCAGAGTTCAAGGTTCAGCCCTCGTCACCATCGATGGCCTCAAAGCCTGCCAAAATAGAGTAGCTAGAACGCGGCGAGTAGAGGATTGGAGAGACACCTAGATGCCAGTAATTGTTAGCGAACAAGGCTTTAGCGTCGTTCTGTACTTCAACGATCACGACCCTGCCCACGCGCATGTCAAAAAAGCAGGCGGCGAAGCCCGGATCTTTCTGGGAGACATAGACACAGAGCCAAGCCTATGGGACAGCGACGGGCTCTCCAACAAAGACGTTAAAAAGGCACTGGCAATTGTCATCTTGTTTCAAGACCTGCTGCTCCAAAAATGGGAGGAATTTAGAAATGCATAACCCCAACCCCCAGGCCAAGAGCGTCAGCTACAACCCCGAGAACCTCAACATTATCGTCGGTTTTGATGACGCACGCCCCCCCATCGAAATCAACCCGACGCTTGTCCCTGGCTGGCGTATCATCACGATCGACGATCTCAAAGCTGCCAAAATCGATCGCTACGGCGAAGCCATCACTGTTCCGTCCTATCCGGACACTGAACTCTCTGTCCATTGGCTGATCCGGCATTTTGGGAGCCAGACCCCAGCAGATTTACAATAGAGCGAGCCAAGCACCTAAAACCAGGGGCAGACATAGCAGTCGCAAACCACATCGCAAACCATGCAAGCCTACAAATACACCGCCATCATTGATGCCAATGGTCGCCTAGTTCTCGAAGAACCCCTTACACTCCCCGCTGGACAGATCCTCGAAATCGTAATCTGGATAAGTTCTGCGCCAATGCTCCATCCAGCTCCTCCATCGTCCTTACACCCCGAACCCATTGCTCGCCGCACCGTCCATTGCGACATCCCAATCCTGAAGGAATGGCTAGAACAAACCATTCCCCCGGCTGAGGTAGAGGCCGAACCAGCAAAATGGGAGTATCTGCGCTCCAAACATGGCCTATGAAAATATTGGTAGATACAAATGTACTTTTAGACATTGCGTTAGAAAGACAGCCTTTCTTTGCCGACAGCCTCCAAGTGCTCTCGCTGATTTTCCACAAGCAGTTGGAGGGATACCTATCGGCATCAACCGTCAGCGATCTCTACTACATCATTCGCAGAAACAAAGGGCACGCACCATCCATCGACTTTATCCGACGCATCTTAACGTTCTGTCGGGTCGCAGTTGTCGATCAAGATGCCATCGAATCCGCGCTGGATTCCAACTTCGGTGACTTTGAAGATGCTATCCAACATAGCACCGCAATCATTAACCAGCTTGATTTAATCGTTACGCGAAATCCCAATGACTATACGGATTCGACAATCCAAATTCTTACACCGATACAGTTGCTAGGAGAATTTCGCCGTGAGTAGGCTGGCGTTGAATGCAGAACTCTAACCCCCGAGCCCAAACCGTTACTGACAACCCCACCCTCGTTCCTGGCTGGCGTACCGTGACGGTCGATGAGCTCAAAGCCGCCACAATCGACCTGTAGGGCGAGGCGATTACCCTCTGTACAATTCAGACAGAAAAGGGATTGAGAACCTTTAAACCCTGAATTGACTTGAAGTCATCTAACGTTGCGCGTCACTAACGTCAAATTGTATTATGCACTGGCCGATCGCAACAACAAAACCTCCGCCATCAGCTTTTGCAACAACGCCATCACCTCTGCCAACGTTGGCTGTGATGACCTTTGGCGAGACCGCTGGGCTAGCTCTGCCTCCCGTTCTTCTCGCTCTTACCGCATCTCAGCGAGCTGCTCGCGAAGTGGCCCCGTACTTGGAATGATGTAGCTATCTTGAACAATCTCGGAGCGCCTCGGTGGTCTCGATGAGTTTGTCGATATCTTGGCGATCGCTCACTGCCCTGACAACTCATCTAAGTTTTTGTCAACGATTTCCAACTGCTTCTTGAGCAGATACCTCAACTTTTGCGAATAACTCAGCTCGTTCCACATAACTGGGTCAATACCAGCCGCTTCCGGATACGCATCTATCTTGGCGAGCATGTCTGCAATGTCAATTTGGACTCTTTCCCTCGGTTTCTTTTGCGCCATAAGTTTTCACTGACATTATTGACATCGTAAACAGAATGGCAAGAAAAGGCAAACAATTTGCCAAATTTGACACCAACTTGCTCGGCCTCCTAGGCTGGGTGGCGCGAAGCAGAAGACCCACTTTGAAGAGCTGACCCACCAACTTCAACATCCTCGTCGGCGCTGGGGAAGCTCACCCACCCATACCAAAATCCATAAAAAACAGGCACTAGAGAGCCAGTCTCCAGCGCCGCAATTTGCAGCCGATGACTTAGGACGACCTAGGACAACGGGCCTACAGGAGATACAGGAGGATAAAGAGGATAATCCAGACCACATCCACAAAGTGCCAGTAGAGCTCCGCCGCTTCGATGCCGAATTTGTGGTCAGCGCGGTAGTGGTTGGGTTGGCGCGATCGCCACAGCACCGCCAAAATCGTCAAAACCCCCACCAACACATGGAGCCCGTGAAATCCAGTCAGCACATAAAACGTGCTGGCAAATAGATTATCCTTCAGTCCAAAGTTGAGATTGCTGTACTCATAGAGCTGGCCCGCCAAAAAGACGATTCCCAGGACCGCCGTAATCCCAAACCATTGCTGAACCCCTTTGACGTCATTCTCATGAATAGCGTCCTCTGCCTTGTGAATGATAAAGCTACTGCTAATCAGAATCAGCGTATTGATCCCTGGCAAGAGCAGCTCCAGCTCCGGCATCTGGTCTTCCGGCAGAGACGAAACCGCCCGAAAGGTCAAATAGGCCGCAAACAACCCCAGAAAAATCATGCTCTCTGCCACCAGGAACATAATTAATCCAAAGACCCGATGGTCCGGATGCTCCTCGTGGTGGGCAACAGAGGCAGTGCCCGCCATATTCAACGTCGTTTCCGTATCAATCGCAGAACCTTGCATAGGTCAAAACCAGCAAAACATTAAAGACCAACTCACCAGGAAAATTATGATTTCGCTGCCCACAAATCAGACCCGCGAATCGCTCCAATCCGCTTCCGCCCGGACTTTGTGCCATAGGCATAGGGATCCTTAATCAACGGCGGTTCACCAAACCAATTTTCGACCGGCGGTGGCGAAGTCGTCTGCCACTCCAACGTCAAGGCATTCCAGGGATTGTCCCCGGCCTTTTCGCCCTTGGACCAGGACCAAATCGCATTGACAATAAACGGAATGGTGGAAATTGCTAGCAGAAACGACCCCACCGTACAAATCAAATTCACCGTGGCAAATTGGGGATCATACTCCGCTACCCGGCGCGGCATGCCGTTGAGCCCCAGCCAATGCATTGGCATAAAGCAGAGGTTGAAACCCAAAAACGTCAACACAAAGTGAATCCGGCCCCAGGTTTCATTCATCATTCGTCCCGTCATTTTTGGGAACCAGTGATAAATCCCGGAATAGAGTCCAAAGACGCTGCCCCCAAACAACACATAGTGCAAATGGGCGACGATGAAATAGGTATCGTGAACGTGAATATCAAAGGGGACCGAAGCCACCATCACGCCACTAAGACCGCCAACCACAAACATTGAGACAAACCCCATGGCAAACAGCATGGCGCTGTTGAGCCGAATTTTGCCGCCCCAGAGGGTTGCCACCCAGCTAAAGACCTTGATCCCCGTGGGCACCGCGATAATCATCGTCGCCACCATGAAGAACATGCGCAGCCAGGCCGGGGTGCCGCTGGTGAACATGTGGTGCGCCCAGACGATTAGACCTAGAAAGCTGATGGCGAGACTGGAGTAGGCGATCGCCTTATACCCAAAAATCGGCTTACGCGCATGAACCGGAATAATCTCCGAAATCATCCCAAACACCGGCAAAATCATGATGTAGACCGCCGGGTGGGAGTAAAACCAGAACATGTGCTGGTACACGATGGGATCGCCACCGCCAGCCGGGTTAAAGAAATTCGTGCCGACCATCAGGTCAAAACTGAGGAGCACTAAGGCCCCAGCCAAAACCGGCGTAGAGATCAAAATCAGCGCCGAAGCCGCCAGCATCGCCCAGCAAAACAGGGGCATTTGGGTGAGCTGAAGATTGGGTCGACGCATTTTCAGGATCGTCGTCGAAAAGTTGATCGCCCCCAAAATTGAAGAGGTTCCCAGGAGCAAAACGCTCAGGATCCAAATCAGTTCACCGGTCTTGCCATTGACCAAACTCAGCGGGGGATAGGACGTCCAACCCGAGCCCGGTGCTTCCACCAGAAAGCTGCCGATGAGCAATAAACCGGCGGGCGGGATCATCCAAAACGCCACGGCATTCAGCTTTGGAAACGCCATGTCCCGTGCCCCAATCAGCAGCGGGATCAAATAATTTCCAAAGGCTCCGGTGCCTGCCGGAACGATCCAAAGAAAGATCATCACCGTGGCATGGACGGTAAACAGTTGGTTGTAGAGTTCTCGGCTAACGAGGTCAACCTGGGGAGTCGCGAGCTCAGCCCGCACCACAGTGGCTAAAATACCCCCAATCAAATAGAAAATAAACGACGTCACCAAATACTGAATACCAATGACCTTATGGTCTTCGCTAAAGCTAAAGTAGGTGCGCCAAGTTGTGGGTTTATGCTTGGGCTCCGGGGGAGAAGCGCCTGGGAGAGATTCTTGTAGGACTTGGGTCATGGGAGCATGGAATAGGCTTTTGCGAGAATAAGCTGGGATAGGACTAGCGATGGAACTAGTGACGCTGAAGTGAACGGTTTACAGCATTAGGATCCAGAGCCATGCAGGCTGTGCATCATGGAAGGGCTCATGTCCATGGCCATGGCCTCGGCAAAGGGAGCCAGAAACTCACCCTCAGGATTAGCGGCGATCGCCTCTCCCGCCAGCTCTTCACCGCCATTCAACATCGCCACCTGGCTTTGCACCCAACTGTCATAGGCTTCCGGCGTTTCCACAATCACCTGGGACCGCATTGCGCCATGGTAACTGCCGCAGAGCTCCGCGCAGACAATGGGATAGGTCCCCGGTTCCGTTGGCACGAAGCGCAACTCCGTTTGCCGCCCCGGAATGGCGTCCTGCTTTAGCCGAAACTGGGGTACCCAAAACGCATGGAGCACATCCTGAGCTGAAAGATTGAGCTGGACATCGCGATTAGCGGGGATGTGGAGTTCACCGCTGATAATGCCATTGGGATAATTAAAAATCCAGGCGTACTGGAGTCCGGTCACATTCACCACCACATCCGCCGGTTTTTCCTCACCCCCCGGTCGAGCCCCGATCCCACCGGCGTACTGGGAATCTTGCGAGGCTGCTTGAGCTTCACCACTGGAGGATTCATAGGCCATCATCTGGGCGGTAGGCGCACTGTGGGCGCTGTGTCCGCCGTGGTTCATGGGGTCGAGACCGCCCATGCGGTTGTAAATGTCAAAGCTGTAAACCGAGACCCCCAAAACCAAGACAGCGGGGATCGCCGTCCAGAGAATCTCTAGGGGAATATTGCCATGGATGGGAGGGCCATCGGAGTCATCCCCAGGCCGCTGGCGAAACTTGATAGCTGCAATCACAATCAGGCCCTGAACCAACAGGAAGAGGCCCATGGCGATCGCAAACATGACATTGAACAAACTGTCAAAACCACCGGCATTTTCAGCAGCGGCGAGGGGTAGAAGATTATTATTTTGCCCAAACCAAAGGCTTAGGAGGGTAATGGCAATCCCCGCAAGCAGGGTCAGGATAGTCGTTGGAATATTCACAGCAGGCGATCGCAGTCTCTACGAACACAATTTGGCAAAATTTGGCCAAGGATTTGGCCCATGAGCTCTGGCCCATAACTAAACAGATGGGCCAGAGGAGGCAAGCTGTCGTGACCTAGGATTGCCCCCATTTTTTTAAGGTTCGCCTCCAATAAACCGTTCCTCTCCTACCACGGTAAAACAGTCTTCCGGGTGCGTGGGTGCTAAAACCAACATCTTTAACAATTTATTTCGACGATATTGGTTTTCCAGAGATAAATTTTGATCATCCGTCAACCTTGGGGGCATGCTATTGCCTTCTTCATCAGTTTAGGGAGTTTTGCAAATCTTAGGGGGTTCTCAAAACTTAAGAAAAATTTAACTTTTCTTTTAGCCAATCAACGTGCTGAATAACGTTCTGAATTTTGTAGTGCCCAAATTGTCGCGAAAGTCTGCAAAAAATCAAAAGAAAGCGCGATTTTTCGCCCTGCTTGAGATTCTCTCGCTACAGTAGGGGTATCCAAAAGTTAAGCGCTGAAGCGAAAACGTTCAAGATCGAGTCGCACCGTATCGCCTTTCCCATCACAACCCGTTGTGCTTACGCTTGCAACTATTCCGTCCCCATGACTGAATCTCTTTCCCCTTTTGCCTCTCGGCTTCCTTTATTCTCGATTGTTGCGAAACCCGCACCGGATCAGGTCCATTGGTTAGCGGGACGATTAGCCGTTGCTACGCTGATTTTGATGGCTATTGGCAGCGCGACCCGTGTGATGAATGCCGGACTCGCCTGTCCCGATTGGCCTCTGTGCTACGGCCAGTTCCTACCCAGCCAGCAAATGAATGTGCAGGTTTTTTTGGAGTGGTTCCACCGACTGGATGCTTCGGTGGTCGGCTTTGGCACCATTGCCCTGCTGGGTCTTGCGGTTGGGAAGCGGCGATCGCTCCCTCATTGGGTGCCCTGGGCCGCAGCCTTGGCCTTATTTCTGGTGGTCTTTCAGGGTATTTTGGGCGCGCTGACGGTGACAGAACTCCTACGGTTTGACCTGGTCACGGCCCATTTAGGCACTGCCCTTTTGTTTTTCTCGGTGCTGCTGATGCTTACCCTTGGCCTCATGCCCTACCAAGCCGTTGGCTCAGCCGGGCGGCTGCGCTGGTTAGGTTTGGTCGCGACGGTCTTGGTCTATGGTCAGAGTCTCTTGGGCGGTGTGGTGGCATCCCGCTGGGCGCTGCACCAGTGCTTTGGCGGAGGGGAACTCTGCCTGGTAATGAATAGCCACATTGCTGGGGTTTTGCCCGCCACCCTGGCGACCCTGGGCCTGGTGGTGTGGACGGGGCGATCGCCTGCCCTTTCCCGGCCCCTGCGCCAGCTTGCCCTAGGAGCCGGATTTGCCCTGCTGGCTCAGGTTTGCCTCGGGGTTTTGGCGCTGCGGCTGCGGCTCCAGGTTGAGCCTCTGACCGTCACTCACCAACTGGTTGGAGCCGTTCTACTGGGGCTTTTGCTGGCCTTTACGATTTTGGCTTGGCGGGATCATCTCGAAACCCCCACCATTCTGCCCACTGAATCCCCATCCCTCTAATTTTTGACGGCACTATGCAAGAAACGTTTAATGCAGCCCCTCGTCTCCACGCCAACGGCCTGCAAGTTCTTCAAAGCTATTACCAACTGACTAAACCGCGCATCATTCTTCTGTTGCTGATCACGACCACCGCAGGCATTTGGGTGGCTTCCCAGGGCCAAGTGGATACCACGCTGCTCTTGGTGACGCTGGTGGGAGGAGCCCTGGCCTCGGGATCGGCCAATGCGATCAACTGCTACTACGATCGCGACATTGATTTCATCATGGAACGCACCCGCTGGCGACCCATCCCCTCGGGCCGAGTGCAGCCGAGGGACGCGCTGATTTTTGCCGCTGGGTTGGCGATCGCCTCCTTTGGTTTGCTCACCCTGTTTGCCAATCTACTGGCGGCGTTCTTGGCCATGGCCGGGATCGTTTTTTACGTCTTGATCTATACCCATTGGCTCAAGCGCCACAGTGTCCAAAATATTGTCATCGGGGGAGCGGCAGGAGCCATTCCGCCGTTAGTCGGCTGGGCTGCGGTCACGGGCGACTTGAGCTGGGCTCCTTGGCTGATGTTTTTAATTATTTTCCTTTGGACTCCGCCCCATTTTTGGTCCCTGGCGCTGATGATTCGCGATGACTATGCCTCCGTCGGTGTTCCCATGCTGCCGGTGGTTGCCGGAGAGGAAGAAACCGCTTGGCAAATCTGGGTCTATTCGATCTTGCTCGTGCCTGCCACGCTTTTGCTGGTGTATCCGGTGGGGAGCAATGGTCTGATTTATGGGGCAAGTGCTCTTCTCCTCGGGGTCCAGCTTTTGGTGAAGGCTTGGCGATTATTGCGAGACCCGAGCGATCGCGTTCTGGCTCGTGCCCTCTTCAAATACTCGATCCTTTATCTGATGCTGCTTTCCGCCGCCATGGTCGTGGATGTCCTGCCTAACATTGCCGCCTACTCCGAGCAGCTCCTCGGCGAAGTTCAAGGGGTGTTGGCCGCCATTCCCATCAATCAATTTCTCAGCCTGTAGCCTGAGCCTGTAAAAAGCTGGGGACGAATTGTGATTCGTCCCCAAGGTTCGTTTTTATTGAATTTGATTCTATTGAAGCTAATTCCAGGGCTAGTCTTGAACCCAGATGAATGTGACTCGCTTGCCTGCGATCGCCTCCAAAATCTCATCGGTCAAAGGCATATCATAGGTTTTGGCCCGAACACCAAACATCTTGCCCTTCACGAATACTAATTTACCGCCCTTCAGGTAGGACGTATCCACGGTGGTGCGGCGTAGACGCGTATCTCCATCCTCCGCCTCCAGCGCAATCAGCTCCCGCCCTGAGGCATCCACCACCCGCACTTCCTTCGCCCAGTCCAGCAGCGAGCGAAAGCCGAGCTCCACCTCCGTTGCCCCTAAATCAGCCTGGGATTCAAACTGGTATTGAATCTCGTCATAATCACTGAGCAGATCGACCTCACTCAATTTATAAGACCGATTACAACTCAGGTCGCGCCCTAGACAAACATTGGTATTGTTCAGGTCCTGAAAGGAAATGACTTGATCGGCAAAAGCCGGGGCCTGTCTAACCCCAACAACCAACGTGGATCCCGCCAGGACGCATCCTAGATAACCCAGCAGATGCAGCGGAACCAACCGAGAGAATGCGCTTCGTTTCATAGCTCGTCTCAAATACTTGTCTGAATTAGGAGTTCGCGGTCTGAGATCAGAATGAACTGATTTTAGGCGGTTTGTTCCCGCTGGCAAGGCTTTCATCAAACTTAGCCCTAGGCGAACCGGGCTTGCTTCAATATAGATAGGATTCCCACTTTATTTTCTTCTGGTACAGGATTATGCAGGTCAAAGCCGCTGTTGCGTTTGAGGCGGGGCTACCCCTCAGTCTAGAAACTGTCGAATTAGCAGGCCCCCAGGCGGGAGAGGTACTGGTGGAGATCAAAGCCACTGGGATCTGTCACACCGATGCCTATACGTTATCGGGCCAAGACCCGGAAGGGCTCTTTCCCACAATTTTGGGTCACGAAGGGGCTGGAGTGGTCGTGGAGGTGGGGCCAGAGGTCAAAAGCCTGAAACCGGGGGACCATGTTATCCCGCTCTACATCCCGGAATGCCGTTGCTGTAAATTTTGTCTGAGTGGTAAAACCAATCTCTGTCAAGCTATCCGCATCACCCAGGGCCAGGGCCTCATGCCCGACGGGACCAGCCGCTTTTCCCTCAATGGTCAATCACTCTATCACTATATGGGGACTTCTACCTTTGCCAACTATACCGTCCTGCCTGAAATCGCCTTGGCGAAAATCCGCGAAGATGCACCCTTTGAAAAGATTTGCTACATCGGTTGCGGCGTTACGACGGGAATCGGTGCCGTGATCAATACGGCGAAGGTTGAACCCGGTGCCAATGTCGTGGTTTTTGGGCTTGGAGGCATTGGCCTCAACGTCATTCAAGGCGCTCGTCTAGTGGGAGCAGACAAAATCATCGGGGTAGATATCAATTCCAGTAAGCGCGAACTCGCTGAGAAGTTTGGCATGACCCATTTTGTCAACCCCCAGGAACTAGAGGGAGAATTGGTTCCCTATCTGGTAGATTTGACAGACGGTGGAGCTGACTACAGCTTTGAATGCATTGGTAATGTTGAAATTATGCGGCAGGCCCTGGAATGTTGCCACAAGGGCTGGGGCGTTAGCGTCATCATCGGAGTGGCTGCGGCTGGCCAAGAAATTCACACGCGACCATTCCAACTGGTGACGGGTCGAGTCTGGAAAGGCAGTGCCTTCGGTGGCGCTAGGGGCCGAACCGATGTTCCCAAAATCGTGGATTGGTACATGGATGGCAAAATCAACATCGACGATCTCATTACCCATGTGCTGCCGATTGAACAGATTAACGAAGCGTTTGACCTCATGCACGGGGGCAAGTCGATCCGTAGCGTCGTTACCTTCTAGCGACCGAGCATTTGCTTGACGAGGTTGTCTTTGACCATCATCTGACGCATCATTTCAACGACATAATCTTGAGCTTGCTCCAGACTAAGATCTCTGACTTGCTGTTGGATAACCTGTAGTTTGAATTGTTGTTCGAGGGTTAAGTTGTGACTGTCCATTGACTTCTCGCTGAAAAATCTTCTGTTCTTCCTTTCTACGTTGTTTTGCCATGATTTATGCACATCCTACAGGTGGATTCTTTCTCCGCCGATTGGCTGAAATCGCAGTATGGCGTTAGAGAGATACAGTCAGAACAAGAGATCCACGCTACATTAGGGTCGCCAAAAGGTCGCCAAAAGGTCGCCAAGAACAGCCGATGTAATGGCTACGCAATTAAACTATGTCTAATTCCCCCACGCAACGAAGCGAAACCCGCTGCTTCGGAGGCTCCTTAGGTTTTTATCGTCATTGGTCTATGGTTTGCCAATGCGAAATGAATTTTGCGATCTATCTACCTCCTCAAATCAAAAAAGAGCCTGCTCCTGTTTTGTACTATCTGTCGGGGCTCACCTGTACGGAGGAAAACTTTATTACAAAAGCTGGGGCACAACGCTATGCGGCGGAGCAGGGACTGATTCTCGTGGCTCCGGATACCAGTCCTCGGGGGTTGAATTTGCCGGGGGACGCGGAAGCTTGGGATTTTGGGGTAGGAGCGGGCTTTTATGTAGATGCGACGCAAGCGCCCTGGCATGACCATTACCGGATGTACAGCTATGTGGTTGAGGAATTGCCTGGGTTGATTGGGGCACATTTTCCTGCGGATATCAGTCGCCAGGGGATTTTTGGCCATTCCATGGGAGGTCATGGGGCGTTGATTTGTGCGCTGCGCAATGGCGATCGCTACCGTTCGGTCTCAGCCTTTTCACCGATCGCGGCTCCGATGCGATCGCCCTGGGGTCAAAAAGCCTTTACCCATTATCTGGGGCCAGACCCGACCAACTGGAAAGGGTACGATGCCAGCGAACTGGTGGGTACGGCTAATTTTGGTGGCAGTATTTTGATTGACCAGGGAACAGCCGATGGCTTCCTGGAAACCCAGCTCATGCCCCAGGTCTTTAAGCAAGCCTGCGAAGAGGCTGGACAGTTGCTGACGCTGCGGATGCAGCCGGGTTATGACCACAGCTATTACTTCATTGCCACGTTTATGGAAGACCATATCAAACATCACGCGACAGCTTTACTGGATTAAAACCTGTGTACTTCAGTCAACTCCTGAGGTCAGAATGAGATTGAAAAGATATCCTACACTAATGATTCCTAAGGTTGTGATGCTAACAAACAAAGTCAAAAGCTGAGGACGAAGGACCCTCTTGAGAATGATCATTTGTGGCAGGGACAAGGCTGTGACAGCCATCGTAAAGGACAACACCGTGCCCAAAGGCATACCTTTATTGACTAAGGCTTCTGCAATGGGGAGGACCCCAGCCACGTTGGTGTAGAGGGGAACCCCCATCAAAACAGCAATGAGCACGGCGAAGGGATTGCTGGGGCCTGCCCATTGGCTAATTAGATCGGTGGGGGCATAACCGTGAATTCCAGCGCCGATGGCAATGCCGATAACGACATAGGGCCAAACTGAGCTGAGGATTTCAACGGATTGTGATTGAGCACTTTTCCATCGCTGTGCCCAGGTTTCTGGAGCTAAATCAGTCTCTATGTCTAAGGCTTTCATCTGATAGGTATCCCGAGCTTTTAAGATTAAGGGATCCACCCATTTCTCTAGATTTAACTGACCGATGATAAACCCAGAAACAATGGCTAAAGTTACGCCAAAGCCGATGTAGAGAAGCGTTGCTTGGAGACCAAATAAACTCCAAAGCAGAAAGACAGCGATCGCATCCACCATTGGTGCCGAAATCAAGTAAGAAAACGTGACACCGAGGGGAACTCCTGCCCCTAAAAATCCGATAAATAAAGGAACAGCAGAGCAGGAGCAAAAGGGGGTAAATGCGCCCAATAAACCCGCTAGAATATTGCCTGAAATTGTCAATTTTCCCGCCAGAAACTGGCGCACTTTTTCGGGGGAGAGAAAACTTTGTAGTATCCCAATGACAAAGCTAATGACGACCAGTAAGCTTAAAACCTTCGGCACATCATAAAGGAAAAAATGGAGACTGGCACCGAGTTGAGAGTCAGGAGATAGCCGAAATACGTAGCTGACAATCTGGGTGGCAAGCCAGTCGAAGGGATAAAAGAGATCAAACATCATGGACTCCGCAAGCGGGACTCTACAAACTAGGCACTAGACTTGTAAGAGGGATTGAATCTCTGTGCTGCTCATAACCTTTCCTTTGCTGACGATTTTGCCATTGATCGCTAAGGCTGGGGTGGATAGGATGCCACGCTGGGCAATTTCAAGGGGATCGGTAATGTGCAAGACTTCTGCGTCTAAATTGAGGTTGGCGATCGCCTCCTTCGCATTCGCTTCCAGTTGTTGACATTTCTTGCAGCCTGTTCCTAATACTTCAAGTTTTAGCTGAATCATGGTTTAACGCCTTGGTTTAACGCTTTGGTTTAATGCCTTAGATTGACTGGCGAGATTAATGAGCAAGATTGACGATTAACGCTAAAGCTCTTGGGGGTCTTGCTCTAGAACAATGCATTGATGCTGTGGATCGGGGTGGTCTAGATTTTGAGCACATTGTTCAAGGAGCGGAGCCAGTTCGTTGTGGAGAGATTGCAATTGTTGGATTTGCGCTTGAATGGCTTGGGTCTTTTGCTGGAGCCGTTGATATACTGCTTGACAGGTGAGCGATCGCCCCTCCTTCAGCGCCAGAATTTCCTGGATTTCCCCCAAGCTTAGCCCCAAGGTCTTTGCCCTGGTGATAAATGCCAGCCGCTCCACATCCGCTGGACTATAGAGCCGATAACCGGATGCATTGCGTTGAGGAATTGGAATGAGGCCGATCCGCTCATAAAAATAAAGGGTCTGCGGATTAAGTCCTAATTTTTGCGCCACCTCCCCCACTTGAAACATCGATTCTGTTGCTTTACCCACTGTTCCTGCTCACTCCACTCTCATGGATCCTAATCCTTAATACCCAGGTATAAGGTCAACGCCCATTGATGGCCACTAACCAATTCATGTTTGCACACGGACAGCCTAGACAGGCGAGACTAGATGCATCGTTTTAGAGCAATGAGATTCGGGTTTCATAGAAAGGCTCCACTGGACCATTCACCACCATAGCCCCTACGGGTCCTGCGGCCTGCTTAAAACGAGGGTCGAGATGGGAATTTTCGTGGTCCCACACGGACTCCCATACCCCATGCATTAGATAAGCCCTCAAGCTTCCATCGGGAAAGGCATTGCGGAGGATTTCTGTGGTCACAGCTTTATGGTAATGGCGATTATTGGGAGCACCGGGAAGCCCGATGCCATCCTGGGTGGTGGTGGGCTGGTAGGTTTGCTGGGCGATCGCGAGCAGTTCTGCGGTTTTAGCCTCAAAGAGGAGGAGGTCAGCATCTTGGATGAAGACATGATTTTCGACGGTCACATAGCCGCGATCGGGCAAATCTGCGGGACGGCGCAAAAATGCCAAAATCTCTTCGGGTTGGCGATAAATGGCGTTGCGATCGCCCGCCACCACCGTCTGATAAATCCCTCGATAGGATTCCATCGCCATCGGCGTTTTTTGAGGACCCTCTGGCGTCTGGCGATAGGCATAGAGGTGAGGGGCAATCACTGTGTCAAACCAGCGATCGACCTGGGCTTTTTGTAAGTGCTCATAGTCCGAAAACCGCACAAACAGCGAATAGAAATAGGGCAATGACCCATCAGCCACCGCATCCGCATAAGCCGTGGCCAACCTGCCCTTGTAGGCTTCCGGGTAGTTTTTTACCATCGTCGAGTCCCCCGTCATTTGTTTGAGCGAAAGACTGAGGAAACCAGAGGCCTTTTGTAGCGATCGCGCCTGGGTTTGAATCGCCCCCATCAAAGCCTGATTCTCCGGGACAGCCACGCGAATTTCTGCATAAAACGTTATGGCTCCCGTTGGGGCCTGAGCCACTGTCTGCGCCGCTTGGGCAGGAGATGTGACTGCAAAACCCACAGTGGAGAGTCCAGCACCCGCACACAGAAAATGACGACGATTGAGCATAGAACAGTGGCTCCCTTAAATTCAGCATCACCGTGATGCTAAACCCTATAGTGAGGTACAAGGTCAACCCCAAGGACCTTAAAGATTTGCTAACCCAAGGTTAAAGATTTCCTTACCTGCGACCGATAGGATGACATCGTTCCTATCCCTTTGCTTCGGTTCCTCCAGCAGATCTTGCTATGGCGAAAAAACACAGCTTTTCTTCCCGGATTCAAAAGGCCATTCATTCTGAAGATACAATTCATAACGGTTCTGCCAACGACTCCTTTGATCAGGTCTTAGCAAGAGCTCGCGTGGGGCGACGGGGGTTTCTCAAAGGCAGTTCATCCCTGGTGGCGGCTTCTATGCTGGGAACAGGGCTGTCTTTTCTGGCCGACTCAGCCCATCCTGCCCGGAAAGTTGCTCAAGCTACTACAAAGGCTTCTCTGAGCTTCAATCCAGTGGCCAAGACTATCACTGATAGCCTGACTGTTCCGGAGGGATATACGGCGAGAGTTTTATTGGCAACGGGTGATCCGATTCATCGGGATGTTACTCCCTATAAGAATGATGGGACCGACGATGACTTCGCAGGGCGGGCCGGCGATCACCATGACGCGATGCAATACTTCGGCATGGACTCCTCGGGTACGAAATGGGACTCTAAGGGTAGCGATCGCGCCCTCCTCTGTATAAACCACGAAGTTTGTGAAGACCTGGGCTTCATCCATCCCAATGGCCCAACGGACTATGGCCCCGAAGCGATCGCCCCTCGTCCTCCCACAGAAATCGATAAGGAAGTTGATGCCCATGGAGTGAGCGTGATTGAAATCCTGCGGCAGGGTGACACTTACCAGATCAATCGTGACTCCCGGTACAACCGACGAATCACGGGCACAACCCTTTTTGAAATCACGGGGCCTGCTCGTCGCAGCCCGATGATGGCGACCGTTTTTTCTCCCAGTGGCGAACAGACCCGTGGAACCCTGAACAATTGCGGACATGGATACACGCCTTGGGGAACCTTTCTCAGTGGCGAAGAAAACTGGGCTGGATATTTCCATCGTCGCGAAGCGGATACGGCCAGAACCACCAAGGACGTAGCCTCGTTCAAACGCTACGGTATTGGTTCAGCGACTTCGGGGCGTTACAACTGGTCACGAGCTGGAGCCACCGATAGCACCGACCACTATCGCCGTTGGGACGTCGGACAAACAGGCAGCAGCGCTGAGCAAGATTTTCGGAATGGGGCCAATGCCTTTGGTTGGGTTGTGGAAATTGATCCCTTTCATCCCAATGCTACTCCTAAAAAACGTACTGCCCTAGGTCGATTCGCCCATGAGGGAGCCTGGTCTGCTCCAGTGGTTGCTGGACAGCCCCTTGTGTTTTATATGGGCGACGATGCTCGCAACGAATACATCTATAAATTTGTTTCCGCCGCTGCCTGGGACCCTCAAGATGCCACCAGAGGGCTGGAGGCTGGCAACAAGTATCTGGATGCCGGTACATTGTATGTGGCCCAATTTCAGGATGATGGGACTGGGGAGTGGTTGCCCCTAACCCTCAACAATCCCAAGATTGCCAACTACACGACCTATCCCTTCGCGGATGAAGCTGATGTGGTAATCAATGCCCGTATCGCCGCCGATGCCGTTGGAGCCACGAAGATGGACCGTCCTGAGTGGGGCGGGGTCAACCCGGCCAATGGAGAGGTTTATATCACGCTGACCAACAATGTCTCAAGCAGTAATGGGCGAGGGTTTAAGACTCCCCTTGATGCCGCTAATCCCCGTTTCTATGGGGACGAGAAAGGCTCCAAAACCACTCAGGGGAATGTTAACGGCCACATCCTTCGTTGGCGTGAAACCGCTAGCAACTCTGCCGCGCTGTCCTTTTCCTGGGATGTTTATCTATTTGGAGCCCAGGCCGACGCAGAGGCGGACGTCAACCTTTCGAATCTCACGGATGAAAACGATTTTTCAAGCCCTGATGGCCTTTGGTTTAGCGAAGCAGTACCCGGTTTGCTATGGATTCAAACCGATGATGGTTATTACACCGATCGTACCAATTGCATGATGCTAGCGGCAATCCCCGGAGCCGTGGGGGATGGTGGCACAAAAATGGTGACCAATAAGGCTGTACCCACGAATAGCAATTCGGATCAAACCCTCCAAACCTACCTGGGGCAGCCCGCTAGCCCAATGGTGTTACGGCGCTTTTTGGTTGGTCCTCGGGATTGTGAAATCACTGGCATCACTGAATCGCCCGATGGCAAGGTCCTTTTCGTGAATATTCAGCACCCCGGCGAGAATAGCCCCTCGGTTACTGATCCGAGTCAATTTACAAGCCATTGGCCGGATGGGGGAAATGCGCGTCCCCGCTCTGCAACGGTCGTGATTACGCGCAATGATGGCGGGAAGATTGCGGTTTAGGGTATCCCTAACTACTGACGGTCTTTTTTTGAGGACACTTCTTTTCCTAAGAGCTTGATCGAGTTAAGGTCGAGCTCTTTTCTTAATTCTGAATGGGCTCGATTAAAATGGACAAGAGTTTGTTCATCCTCATACAATCCTATGGCTCCCGCAATTCTCATTGAGAAGCTTCAAAAATCCTACGGTTCGGTGCAGGCCGTCAAAGACGTCTCGCTCCAGGTGGAAGCGGGGGAGATTTTTGGACTATTGGGTCCTAACGGTGCGGGCAAAACAACGACGCTGCGCTGTCTCTGTACCTTGAGCACGCCCGACGCGGGTAAGCTGGAAGTCAGTGGGGTGTCGGTTGTGGCGCAGCCGAAGTTGGCGCGGCAGAAGCTGGGCTATGTGGCCCAGGAGGTGGCGCTGGATAAGGTTTTAACGGGGCGGGAACTACTGCGGCTTCAGGCGGCGCTGTATCACTTGCCGAAGCAACGGATTGGCGATCGCGTCCAACAAGTCATCGATCTCCTCGGCATTGGCGATTGGGCGGATCAAAAGACCGGCACCTACTCTGGCGGCATTCGTAAACGCCTAGACCTGGCGGCGGGATTGCTACACCAACCTAGCGTTCTGGTTTTGGATGAACCAACGGTGGGTCTGGATATCGAGAGCCGCACGGTGATTTGGAATTTTTTACGCGGTCTAAAGGCCCAGGGGATTACGGTTTTGCTGACCAGCCACTATTTGGAGGAAGTGGATGCCCTGGCGGATCGGGTGGCGATTATTGACCGGGGGCAGGTAATTGCGGTAGGGACGCCGTCGGAGTTGAAGGATCGGGTGGGGGGCGATCGCATCACGCTCCGCATTCGTGAATTCACCCCTGACGAAGAAGCCCACCAAGTCAAGCAGATGCTTGAGCAACTTCCCTTGGTGCAAGAGGTGATCCTTAATGCGGCCCAGGGCAATTCTTTAAACCTTGTGGTTGATCCCCAAGCAGATGCCTTAGCAACGGTGCAGCAAGCTTTGCGGGAGGCGGGGTTGCCGACGTTTGGGATAGCCCAGGCGCGACCTAGTTTGGATGATGTCTATTTGGCGGCGACGGGACGGACGTTGATGGATGCGGAATTGGCGGCGGCGGGGAGTCGGGATTTGAAGAAGGAGAAGAAACAGGCGATGAAGGGTTTGTAGGGGCATGGGGCATGGGCATGGGGCAAGGGACATGGTGGTGGGGACATGGCATTGCCATATCCCTACTCTCGTCTTCTGTGAATTCCTGGAACAATACCCCGATGTACAAACGGCACAAGCTAGGACTGAGACCCAACTGACACAGTTCTTTCGGGGAGGAGCAAGGAAGCAGTTTGAACTTCAAGTGTTCCTGGAACAGGAGGATCAATATTTACAAGTTCACGACATACAACTTTAGGGATAATGACCTGATTATAGAGTTGAGGTAAAAGTTGTAAGTGATGAATTGCCGCCAGATTCGTCAGCATCGATGTATCACTGATAACGATTAAAGCCGTCCCAACTCCTGCAAGTTTTTCAAGTCTATTGCAAAATCTTCCACGTCGTAGGAGTAGAGAGGTATGTTTTGCTGCTTAAGGAGTTGACGAAAAGCATTCAGGGGCACTTCTGCTAGCTTACTAGCATAACCTATCGTCAGATAACTAGTTTGGAATAGATGTAGGGCAATGCAGATTAGGTCTCTATCTTGTTGCTCGATTGAACTGCTTTAGGTTTTGAATAAATCAAATACGAAGATGGCTCTGATAGCTCAGTTCGGCTGACAATCAAAACTGAGTATCAGGTGGTTGGGGCTGGCTTAAATTCGCTCAAACATTACTTTAGAGTTGTTTTTCACTTTCTCTATTGATCCCGTCCGACTCAGGACCTATGTTAGGTGTTTTCTTATGCATCCAGCTTGTTATAAAGACAATGCTACTATACGGGGCTTAATTGCTTGCTAATTTTGTACATCTCATCATGATTTAGCTTTAAGAGAGGCATACGAATTAAACTCCCATTTAGAGAGATGCTTCCTTGTTCCCACTCTACTACTGATCTGTTGTAGATATCTATTAAAAGTCTATCTGTAACCGTCTTAACGTCTGCAAGATTCAAGTTTTCGGAGGATAGGATTCTATGTACGACTCCGTTAAGCAATTGAAGATTAAGCACAGTAATATCTTTTTTTAGCTTCCAAACTGAATGAGTGCCAAGACCAGCACGGCACAATAGTACACTTACACATTGAACGTTCTCGACTCTTATTTCAAATATTTCCGATATTACAGAATCACGCTCATCTTGAGGTAAATCTTGAAAACGGTTAAGTTGCTCTATTCCCTCTTTTGAACGATTTTCAACAGCTTTTGTCATTCTTGCACCTTGTGGTGGAATAGCTGCTTTCGCTTGAATATGTACCACTGTATTAGCGCTTGATTGATAGATGAGTAAATCAAATTCTCCCTTGCTCCAATTTTTATTAGAGACGATCCTTAAACCTGGTAGTCTTTCCCATATTTCTAAAGCTTGCTTTAAAAGTGTGGGTTCAAGATGCTGTGAAACAATATTGTTGAATTGAGTCGTATTGCATCTGTTAAGAACATAGAAAATGTTTCTTGTTGCCAACATTGATCGAAGAATATATGGGCTAAATAAATAAGAATGCGAATAATCTATTAAAGGTGGGAAAAAACCTTCACCAGAATTTTCAAAATTCTGATTGACAACATCAATAGTGAAGAAATTTAATATATTTTCAATTGCAGAACTTTTAACGTTTGTTAAAGCCATTAATAACCTTATAAAAAAGCTTTTAGCATTAAAAACTGCAACCCATTCGTAAAATTCGTGAAATAGAGTTTCCTTTCTTGTTTCACTGCTTTCATTAAGCCAAAGAAATTCTAAAGCATTTGCAAGACCAATACTGTAGTCTGCATATGCGAATAGTGCAGCCCTGATCTTACAAAACTCTTCCCATGTTGTCCCAATAGATATTTGGAAAGCGTTTGGCTCTAAAATTGGTATTTCCTTAAAACTATTTAAACGATATTGAAATAGATCGGCTAATACTCTACACATCAAAGCCATATTAATATTAGGAAGTTGATCCGCTAGTTCAATAAATTCTTGCTTTAAATTAGGAGCTTCACCAACTAAGAACGTTAAGCTAAGTTCAGTTAAAAGAACATCGTACTCTTCAGCTCTTGAAAATTCTTCATTGGGATGTATAAGCTCAAACCCTTCCTCGATTTTTCTGACCTCATAGTAACCGCGCCGTACTTCAGGCATAAGTTCGCAAAAATGGGCATAGGATACTAGCTCTCGAAAATCTTTGACGAACAGTGCAGTAGCTGAAAAAGCATCGATTGCGCTAACTCCTATTTGTGAAGTGCATTTTCTCAGCAAAGGGATTAAGTAAGAAAGTCTACTACTTAATGCTTCACCTTCTGCTTGATTCTTAGATATGTTGTGACCAAAGCGCTCACCCTGAATCAGAATGTCGATTACCACAAATAAGCTTGTTAAAACACTCCTAAGCGGTAACTGAAACATATCAGACTGAACAATTTTGTTGTCAATTTCACCTTCGAAAGAAAAAAGATCATCTCGATCGCTCATTACTCTTACCCGCTAAATATATAGGCTAACCTAGTCTAATATAAAGGGAGCCACCAGAGGCTTGTTACAGTTCACAACTGACACCTAACGACCTCGTTAGACTGATTGGCAAGATAGCTGGCCCTTAATTTGTTCAACGCATCCTGGTAAATCATGGGGGTAGTGCCTTTAGCTGGGGGATGAGTATGGTGTGGCCATTAGAGAAAGAAAAAGCAAACTGGGTAAGACCCTTCTGTGCCAATTGCAATGACTCAAGAGCTGCTTCATTGTCCTAACTGTCTATCTGAAGATATCAGCCGTAACGGCTTCAACGATCGCGGTACTCAAAGCTATAAATGTCGAGATTGCCGTCGCCGGTTTGTCCTGACTCCGAAATCCCTTCCCTTGAGCGATCTGCGGCAAAGGGTGTCGCGCTTGGTGCGAAAGGCGCTCTCGTTTTCAAAGAAACAAGAGAACCACGAGGCTGCGATCTGGAATTTCGTTCACCATTACAACCAGCCATTGCGCCTTAAGCAGGCACATGCCGCTTCATTCTCTCCAGCACCCACATAATTGGACTACCCTAAATTGTATGGGCCAATTCCTGAGTTAGATGGGTGGTTGAGGCGACGAATTCGGATGTGTTATTGGAAACAATGGCGCAGACCGAGGACTCGCATCAGTAACCTGTTGAAGTTGGGGACACCGAAGCAGCACGCTTTTTCTACTGGCTTGAGCCGGAAGGGATATTGGCGGTTGTCGCGGACGTTGGCCACGCAGACGGGTATGACAAATGAGTGGTTGGCACAACAGGGATTGCTTTCGATTCGTGACCTATGGATGAAAGTCCAGGGCTACGAAGAGAAGCCTGTCAGTTTGTCTAGCAGTTAGGTTGAGAACCGCCCATTGCGGAGCCGCACGATGGGTGGTGTGGGAGGGGGGATTCGTGAGGATTCTCCCTATCCCGATTGGGCTGCTGGCAAGACACTCAAGTTAGCGGCAATGCCATAAACTCTGCTTTTCTAGTCGCAATGTTCTGGTGTTGTTTGTCAACACAAAAATGGAATCGTACTCTGCCGAAATTCCTCCTATAACCTGCACGCTTCTAAGCGAGAGAAAAGACTTGGCACTCCTCTAACCCAACCTCCCGGTCGGGGTAAATGTCCTAACGGAGCCGATGAATCAAAGATCAAATCATAATACGGTATCCAAATACTTTTTAATCGCCATCCGACGCGGTCGCCAAACTTTTCATAAGTACTATCATCATAATTGTCATCAAGCTTGCCACCACATTCTAGATAAATTTGCTTCTGAATACTGAAACCAAATTTACCGCTACTGTATTTCACCCACAATTCATCAAGGGTGCGGAGATCTAAACAGGGGAACTGTCTTATTTCTTCCTCCCTAACCCAGTCGCTTTCTCTCCGACCAATAAGCTTGAGTATGATCTTATAAGTTTCATAATCAGCTTCTTTCCATCTCCCAGCCTTTAACAAATCTCGGAGTAAAGTATAGTCCAAACCCCGCTCAGAACTAAGGTTATCGTGGGATGCTTCAACAGTCAAAGATGAATGTTGGGTGGAAGCAGACTGCTCAGCAACTACCTGTGCTTCAATTGCTGCAATATCTTCATCTCGTAAACCTAAATATTGCCGATAGTCTTTCAGATCCCTTAGAGATCCTTCACTTATAGGATTCTCCACCTGCATTACCTCAAGCAATGCCTCTTTATATTCTTGCAGTTTGCGTCGGTACTCTCGATGAGGTTGTAAAACCTCAACCTCAATTGCATGTGCCTCCGCTTCCGACAAGCCAAGTTGTTGTTTCAATACGTGCAAGACTCTACGAGCTACAGAGGATAATTCATCACGACTGGCAAAACGTTGTAATTCTTTGCGATATCTTAGTTTTGAATTGTCTACAGGTACTTTGGCTAGCAGAATCTTGTAACCTTCCGCAGCAGTGTAAAACATAGGAGTCATTGCTGGAGCAGCCGCTCTCACTTTGGCTTGAACGTACTCATGTAATTCATCAACAGCAATAAAACCATCACTATCTAAATCGGCTGCTCCCGTTGCAATCCCCTCAACTAAATAACGGGTATAAAGTGACAGGTCAGATTCCTCCTGCCAAAAAGCATACTGGGTAGAGCTAGAGGAGGTTAGAATAGCACGTCCAACACCACCTAACTGTGCCCGGATATCGATATGGTCGTCGTCTCTGACAGGTAAAATCTTTACATCTCGACCAAATGTTCCACTAAAATCGCAATCTAAAATGACTACCTGTCTACGAGAACGACCATTACTCATCATCTCTTGAATGAATCTAGCTGAAACAGCAGTAGATTTTGCGAATCTATCCTTATCCTTTCGAGTGTTCCGAGTAGCTAAATAAATCTCTTCATTGTCGTCTTTAATTCCATGACCAGAGTAATAGAATAATACCAAATCATTATTCTGGCTCTTAGAAAATAAATCATCTATGGCTTCTTCCATCTCTTGTCTACTTGGATTAGCTAGTAGAGAAGCCTGGTCAAATCCACCTACTTCGGGGTCTCGTAAAACGCGAGCCATTGCCTCGGCATCTACTCCTGCGCTTGGGAGTGGATTTAACCCCAGTTCATACTCACTCACCCCTATCAATAGTGCAATTTTAGCCATTGTCTATCTCATGAGTAACAAATGCTAGTAAACTGTGAATCTCATCATTATCAGACTCTATATCTAATGCCTTTCTGAGTTGCTCCTTTGCTAGTTCAAACTCTTTTTGCAGTCTCAAATCTCGACCGTACCCTAACAGTGCTTGAATATAGTTTTCTTTAGTTCGTACTGAATCAATCTGAAATCCCCTTGCATAAAGTGCTGACGCTTTACCAAAATCCTCAATCTCTAAGCACGCTGCTGCCATATTAAGTAGAGCACTAAAATGATTGGGGTTTAAATCTAGTACCTGACTGTATAGATCAAGCGTAGTTGTCATCTCACCCTTCTGATGCAACTCCATTGCTCCTTGATAAATACGATTAGCCTCTGGCTCCAACTTCTCCAACTCTCTTATTTCCTGGCGGAGTGGATAACGTTTGATTAACCAACGGCGGACAAGTTCAATTTTTACTTTATATGCGGGTGCTTTGGAATCTTTTATAAAATCTAGGAAATTCCATTCAACCAGTCGTTTTTCAGCATCAACTAATGGTTTAGTCCGAACAACTCCATATCCCTCCAACAACTCTAGTGGTAGAACTAATTTAGATTCTACTCTGGGTAGCCCAAGTGTTAGAACCTGTCCCACACGAACGTGCTGTAATTCTGTACTGACTACAACTGCCCCTAGTCTTGGATCATAGGAAGCGATCCAGGCTGTAGAGGGTAACTCACGCATCAGATAGCTATATAACCAGGTTGGAGCACGACCCGTAATGACTATTCCAATGTTCGTATCAATCTCTTCAGGTAGCTCTAGATTTACGAGATCCTGCGGCTCGATAACCCCACTTTCAGAGAGAAGTTCTATGGTTAACCACTGATATCTTAAACCTTCATAATCTTGCTGTTCACTTAATTGAAAGCGAACTGAGGCATTAGATGTTTGACTAATGTTACTTTGAATATCTAAATCACTGACTTCTTTGTTGGCTTTCTTTTGAGCTTCTGCTACAGCCGAAAAGACAACCCGTTCAGGAATGGGCAACCCATCTCGAAACCATGCTAAACCCGCTTCACCAATCTCAATTGCTCTATCTACAATTCTTTCTACATTTTCACAAATAATTTTCCAGCTTTGTTGCTCTCGTGCGTATCCAAAAAGCGTAAAACATATTAATTGTGTAAAGTAAGGATGTCCTGCTGAGAGGTTAAGAATTGCTTGTATAGCTGCTGAATCGTACTCTAATATTTCTTTAGCAGGTTCAACAATTAAACGCTTCGCACTCGTTTCATCAAGCAAACCAATCTCTTGACTAGGCGCTTCTTTGAATAAACTGAGTAACTTTGGCATGTCATCCAGTCGTCGTCCCACAACCGGAATGAGAAAAAGTTGTTTCTGTCGATGAATGATTGACTGTAAGTAGGGAAAAAAGTGTTCAACTGCTGTCTCTGGGTTATAGCTACTTAAGACATCAAACTCATCCATTAACAAGACTAAGTTTCTGCCTCGCAATGCTTCATAAACTTGAGACAGAAAAATGCGAGAGAAAGCACTTGAATCTTCTTTCAGTTCCGTTGCTGAAGGTAATGTTATCTCTTCTAATGGCAGTTCAAGTTGATCGACAATTTCCATAGCAAGATAGTGCAACACATCACTAAGAGGTGTTTTGCTTCTATCTTGAAGATCAAAGAGTACAAAAGAAAACTCGTTCAATCCGACACACCTTGGAATTTGAGAGAGTACAGAAGATTTGCCAATACGCCGTTGACCATGCAGCAAAATAACTTTTGCACCTGACTTCAGATTATCCTTAACGAATTGAAATAAATTTTCTCGCCCAAAAAACAGATCTGGCTTGTCGATCGGACTGCCAATGTCATAAGGATTTCTCCGAGATTGTGGAGACATCATAATCATCAATCCTGAGCCATGAGATCGAAGAGAAGACAGTAAAACAACTATAAGTAGAACACGTACTCTATACTCAACAAGCAGCTAACCTGACACAAACCCTTTGGGAATGGCACTAACTAGCTTGCTAACCCATTCAATAACAGAGGGCACTTCGTCCTTATGCTGCCACAAATATCGAATCCCAGTTTTAACTTGCTCTGCTTGCTTGCTGCTCATTAGGTTGAGAAAAACCTTTTGGCGTTGTTGAAGTTCCTCCTCGTTGCTATTCTCGATTTCTTTAATTACCCACCACTCCATCATTGACGAGGCAAATGCATAATTTGGTCTGCCCTGTTGCATAGTTCGGATAATTACTCCCCGTTGTTCCAAATCTGTCAATTCACGCTCTCGTTGACTAAAGACGATGCTGATGTCGCCCAAGTCATAATTCTTACGCTGTAAACGACCTTTTAGATTAGATAGAGCAATCAACATTAGAAGTGTCTGTTCCTCCTGATTTGACATTTCCCAGGTTTGTTGGAAAAATTGTTCAGTTGCACTCAGGAAGTCTCGCGTGAATGCTTCAGGATCGGGCATCTGCCCAGTATGGAGTTTGTCATATAAAAGATAACCAGCATGTTGAATCAGTGCTGGATGTCCATCAGTAATTTCTCGAATCCCCTCCCGCAGTGCCGTTGTCATTGGCATACAACCTAATAAAGTATCAATTTCACTATCAGTAAATGGTTTGAGAGGTTGAAATAGGTAGTGATTATACCACGGAGACTTATCTGGCGAGAGCTTGGGTCCAAGTTCGTTGAGCCGACGAAATGAAGTCACGATCATTGAGAGACAACCTTTACTCTGAACTGCCAGGTTACGAGTCTCGCTCAGGAATATCTCTATGCTGCTCTCCTTATACTGATCATGCGGACGGAAAGCAGCATCATAGTTATCTAGCAGCAGCAGTAGAAACTTATTTTGTTTTCCTATTTGCTTCAAGAACTGACGTAAGTCATCCTTTGTTGCTTCAGCCTTCCTAAGGGATTGGTCGATCCCAGTTTGTAAAAGGTCATCATCAACAAGTTCGTCCTTGATCAAGCTTAGGATCTCTCGCCAGAAGGTAGCTGGTAGAAAGGGCATTATGCCCAAGCAGTCCAGGTAGATAATGATAGATTCAGAATGTTCACATCCATAGTGTTGCCAAACTTGAGGAGAAATCAGCAGTTCCAAAAAAGATGACTTACCCATCCCCGCTCCACCCCAGATGGCTAAACTGCTACGACTAGCGATTCGATCAAAAGCAATACCAATTTCAGATGCCCATCCGACAAAGCTTTCTGAAGAAACTAACTTTCCAGGAGAAAAGGGATTTTTTGACATGGCATTCGCTGAGTCCAAAGGTCTTGATTAGGAGTTTTCCTTTGACTAGCTTAGCCCCACTGATACTTTTTGAGTACTACTCCTACAAATAACGAGAAGCAGCCCAACGTCGTAGCTGAGCCGCACCCGTCAATCTGCCAATACTGGCGACAACGTCGTCAGGACGGCTCGCTGAGATGTGAATGCTGTCGTGTCGGCTCCAGCGCAGTGTGTACGCCCAGCATGGGCGTGAGCTAATGGGGTGAAAGTCCCCTGTGGGAGAACCAGCCATCCAAATGCTCGTATTAATTGGAGCCGAGAGATGGACAACCACTAGCCTAAGGCAAGGGCGTCTTCGCGAGAAGGGGTCGGTCGGAAACCAGACTTTTGGATTGCGTCTGCTTTCGGGTAAGTCGCTTTTCTAGGCTCTGTTTCACCGTGGGAACTCCCTATTAGCGCCAGTGTCACTTGCAATGAGTTTCTGATTGCGCCCAGCTCCTAGCTTCGATCTCCCGAATTCCGAGTCGGGTCATCGTGGGCAGATCAGGAGTCACATCCGAGTTTGATGGAAGGGACTTTCACCCTCATCAAGAGGACAGTTCAGCTCTTGAGAGTGCTTCATGTTTGGAAGCCAAGCTGGCAGAGTTATTTATGGGCTTGCACCGTTATTCATCTGCAACGAATCGCACCCCCTATCCCGATTAGGTGTTGCTTAGATGTCACTTATCTAAGAACACTTTAAACATTTGCTTGCTGTAAAAGCTTTAAAATAGAAGTTGAACGGGTCATATAGGAAAGCCCAGTATGATGAAACATTGGTGGCACAGATGTTTCATCCCAAAAATGACCAGACATGATTCCCGCAAGCAATGCAGGTCGCCAAGTCGGATCGTCTATATCCCCGCCAGGACGAAATCCTCTCGCTGGCAAAAAGACCGGGCTACCACTTGATCCAGAAAAAGACAATCCTGATACAAGAATTATATCGTCTGTCTTTATTTGGTCGTTAGTGAATGATATCTGTGGCAGAGAAGCTACTGTACATTGACGGGCTACAGGAAGTTTCCATTTTTCATCCCACCAGTGCCGGCCATTCTTCCCTGGAAAACCGATAAAGAAGGATGTTTCCATCGGTCCAATAATTAGACTATTGGCAAAGTTTTTCTCATCAATAAGGTTTTCAAACTTAAGAATTTCTCTATTTGGATCGAATGGGGTTTCTTCATGGAATACAGGTTCAACAAGAATAGAGCAGTCAGAAGATGGGGAAGAGAATAAACAACTTTCTATATTTGCCACATCAAAGAAATCTGTATTCTCTGCAGGCTGGTTTGATTCATAATATCGTAACTCTATAGAAATCCTATCGAGCTTTAATCCTGGCTTGTCGGGGAATCTTATAGATGGATCAACATTATGTTTGTTGGTGACAAAAATATTCTTTCCAGTCTGGGAAATCATCCAAAATCCAGTACCACAACCAGATTTTTCGTTTCCTATATCATCCGTAAAATTTACTTTGATGCGGTGGATCATCCAAAAAATCTTTGGGTTAAGACCAAGCATATGGCTGTTCTCAAACTTATTTATCTAAAAAACTAGGTTAGATCTAATACTTGTTGAACTGACTACACCTAACAATTTATTCTCATGCACGATGCCTGATAACTCCCTCCTCTCGCTATTCTCAAGTATCAGCGCCGTATAATCCCCAGCCATGACCTATTACCCATGCAATTATGCTGGATAACATCCCTGGTTAGGTATTATCAGGCAACGCCGCATGATAACAACCCATTTCCAGGCATTATCCCCGCACAGCCGCCGGATAACATCCCTGAGCAGGTATTATCAGGCATGTCTCAGTATAATCATCCCCTTTGAGTCAGCGTAGAAAATTACAAAATCTTCACCCCCGAGTCAGGGAATCCAAAGGCTTCAGCCTCGCTTTCCATGCAAACCCAGCCGCCCCAGACACTGTCCCAAAACTGACTCTAGCCAGGGATGCTTCTGTGACATTACACCCATGACGACTCCCCGATTCATTGGCTACGCCCCCAAAACCGCCTCACCCTGCCGATACAGCTCCCGCGCATAATCCGTCCATTGTCCCTGGCCCCAGTAGCGAAAACAGCTAGTTTCTAACAACAGCACATACAAAAGCGCCGCTTGATAATCCGAACGCTGCGTCATCGCAGGATCAGCCGCCACGAGGGCGTCGTATTTTTGATGAAACTGAATGCTCAAGCGCTGCATCGGTTCAAGGACGTTTTCATAACCCTGGACCCAGCTCAGATCATTCGTCCAGGATGCCCCGTCGAGGTGAAATTGGGGGTCTGTGTCGCGCAGGTGCTGGATGGCGATCGCCACCCCCTCCGGCGTCACAGAGTCTGTCCCCAGGTGCTGCCAAATCCTATGCTGATGCACCGCCTGACAGACAGGATAATCCTCAGGCTTAGCGCCTAGGGCTTCAATCAACTCCAAATATTCCGTCCCATTCATCGCCACCGTTCCCGCAGCATTGCCCCCCCCATCCCGAATTTCGTGATACACCCGGAAGAGATCACGGGGATACTCGTTCATCATCACACCGCCGTTTTCACCATCCGCAATCTGAGACACCAGCGACGGAACTTCAACCTCGCCTAACCGCTGACGGCCCCAGCCCTTGGCTTCAAAATAGGGCTGCATCTGAGCCACTAGCTTGGTGTCCGATCCCTGGGTTTTAATTAACGCCGTGATGCTGATACTTTCTCCTTGAGCGTTGCGAGCCACTAAACGGTTGGGCAAATACTTGTCAGATTGATGCAAGCCCGAGCCATCTAGCCGCTCAACGGAATGCTCTTGCACCAACAACCAGCGATAGCCACAGTCCTTCAGGGCTTTGATATATTCATACAAAACATCGGGATGATTGGGCAAATGCATCTCCGGCGGCGAAAAGCCCTTGACCCGAGCCAGGGCTGCGGTGCCAAAGGTTGCCGCAAACTGGTGCTGCCAAGCCTGAATATGAAGCTTCAGATCCGGCACTGGCGTTGAAGGAACAACCGCATGGCTCCACATCGTCCCCAACCATTCCACCTGGAGCTGATAGCGCTGATCGCAGGCAATTCGCCGCAGCTTGTCGAGAATGTCTTGCCGCTGCATCTGTTCCAACGCCCAAAGCAAATTGCCCGAATAGTCGAGCATAATGCGGGGATTACAGCCCTGGTCAATCAGTGCGGGGATAAAGTCCCCCATGCGTCCATAGCAATCTGCAAAGACCCCGGCGTTGTGATTGTCGCCATCGTGGGGATGCTCGAACATGTGTTGCAAATTGGAAATCAACGCACCTTCAGGACCCGCCGGAATCGTCGGCTGATGCATATGCAGCGCGCAAGCGAAGCCAGACTGGAGGCGATCGCCCTCTAAATTCGTCCTCCCCAGAAACACTGGCTCCGTTCCCTGAACCCAATCCCGCAACTCCGCCTCTCGGCCCGCAATGGGGGGCAAGGATTGACACAGGGCCGGCAACTGAGATGTAGTTTCAGCAATCATAGACAGGTCCAGGTAGATGTTCAGAGGAAGCGACGTTCCATAAAATCGACGATCGGCACCAGAGGGTCAGACACTAGCCCAACCCCCGCAAAGCCCCAGCGATCGATCAAGGGCTTGAGCTGCGCCACGGCATTATGTTCGACGGCAAAGCGATCGCTCAATCCCGCCGCATGGGCATTGAGATAGCTTAAGGCTTCATGGTCTTGATGAAACAGCAACAGGTAGCGCTGGAGGGGCTCATCTGCCGTCTTCGCCGGTTGCCGCGCCGTCAAAAACTCGCCCGTTTGTCGCGATCGGATGACATAATAGCTGCCCTCCATTAAAGACTCCTCGTAACGGTTCGTGGGCTGAGGGTTGGCACAATCTATCCCCGAGTCAATTCCGCCAGGGCCGTTTCTGGCTCCTGAAACATCGGCGTACTGAGATAGCGTTCGCCAAAGCTCGGCTGAATCATCACAATCAACTTATTCTGATTTTCCGGACGCTTCGCCACTTGAATGGCCGCACAGAGCGCCGCGCCAGCGGAAATTCCCGACAACAGACCTTCCTCTCGGGCCAACCGACGACCGTAGGCGATCGCCTGCTCATCACTCACCCCGATCACCTCATCCAGTAACTCAGGCCGCAACACCGCCGGCACAAACCCCGCTCCAATGCCTTGAATTTTGTGAGGGCCAGGACGTCCGCCGGAAAGCACAGGGCTGTTCGTAGGTTCAACGGCGATCGCCTGAAATCCCGGTTTCCGCGCCTTCAAGACCTCAGCCACGCCCGTAATCGTACCGCCCGTCCCAACCCCCGCGACCAAAATATCAACTTGGCCATCACTATCCTGCCAAATCTCCTCGGCGGTGGTTTCCCGGTGAATTTTGGGGTTGGCCGGATTCTGAAACTGTTGCAGCATAAATGCATCCGGCAGGCTTTCCACAATCGTCTGGGCTCGCTGAATACAGCCCGACATCCCCTCCACACCGGGCGTCAGCTCAAGCTCCGCGCCATAGGCCCGCAACATCGACCGACGCTCTGAGCTCATCGTATCCGGCATGGTCAAAATCAGCCGATAGCCCTTAGCTGCCGAAGCCATCGCCAAGGCAATCCCTGTGTTGCCTGAGGTTGGTTCTACAAGTACGGTTTTGCCGGGTGTAATTAGACCGTCGCGTTCCGCTTGCTCAATCATGCTGATGCCAATGCGATCCTTTACCGAAGAAGAGGGATTCATACTTTCCATCTTCACGATAATCTGAGCAACGCACCCCTCTGCAACGGGGATTCGATTGAGGCGCACAAGGGGAGTACGGCCAATAAGCTGCGTGATGTTGTCGGCAATCCGCATGGTAAATTCCTCGCTTTATCTCCTCAATGGTAAGGGGTCAGGGTCAGCGCGATCGCACCCCTGTCGTCAGATGTAATACATCAAATCGAGTTGTTGTTGGGCATCTCGGCGTTCTGCCAAATCCTGAAGGGTGTATCCCTGCAAAACTGCTTCCTTCGCCTGTCGAGCCTCCTGCCAAACTTCGAGGATGACTCCACCCTCTGTGGTTTTGGGACTATCTTTGACCTCTCCCACCGACGGCTCAGAGCCCTCAATACATTTAACAATTTCCAGCAGCGTAATCTGCCAAGGTTCACGCTTGAGTAAATAGCCCCCCTTGGCACCCCGCTGGCTACGGACAAAACCGGCCCGCCGCAGCGCTGCGAGCAGTTGTTCCAGATAGCGATCGGGAATGTCTTGCTTGGCTGCAATTTGGCGAATTTGCAAGGGCTCTCCTCCACGGTAATGGGAGGCTAGCTCTAACAACGCCAACAAGGCATATGCAGTTTTACAGGAAAGTTCCACCGTTCCACACAGTCATCGACTAGGGTGCTCCTAGTATATCCCGGTTCTCCACTTGGGTTTGCGGGATTCCCCGTCTATTCCTGAACGTCGGTGGCAATCACAACCACGGTAATGTTGTCCCGTCCGCCGTTGTCCTTGGCGGAGGCGATCAGCTTGGTGGTAACTTTTTCGCAGGCTCGGGTGTTTTTCAAGAGTTCGGCGATTAGGTGATCCGACACCTCTTCGGTTAAGCCATCGCTACAGAGCAGGAGGCGATCGCCCGGCTGCAATTCCAATTTCTGAATGCTGATATCCGCCAAATCAGGACGCCCCAGACATTGGGACAGAACATGCCGCCAGGGATGGGTTTTCACCTGGTCGAGGCTAATCACCCCCAGCTTACTGGCTTTATTCACCCAGGTATGGTCTTCCGTAATCTGATCTAGCGTCGCCCCCCGCAATCGATAGAGGCGAGAATCTCCCACATGGGCACACCAGGGTTCGACCGTTTCCAAAGATAAGCCGTCCAGGGGAGCCGTTGCCGGATTATCGAGATCCTCGGGCGGCAGCGTGCGGTGCCGGAAAATGACCGTCACCACCGTGGTTCCCATATCCGACCGCTCAGGATGATCCTGTTGGTCTTGAATAATGACTTGGTTCGCCTCGGAAAGCGCCGCTTTAAGCAACTCGGGAGACGTCATCTTCTCTTCCCAAGCCTCCTCCAGAAAGCCCCGAATAGCTTCCGTGGCCAAGCGACTCGCTTCCTCGCCGCCGGCATGACCACCCATGCCATCAGCCACGATAAAAAAGCGACCCTCGGGATCGATGTAATAGGCGTCCTGATTTGCCGAACGGACCAGCCCGGTATCAGTCGCTCCATCGAAATACAGCTTCATCAGCCTGCGATCCTCTCTAGATTCCTGACGCTTACAGACGGTCTAGGCGGTTGAGACGCAACATCAACCGAATAAAGGCGATGCCAATCCCAAGCGCCGCAATAAACAAGATCACGGCAAAGGGAAGCTTACCATAGACCAATAGAATTGATGCCGAAATTGTAAACGCCCCGAGTAATACGGCATAGCTGGTCCCCATCTGAATACTACCCAAACGGCGGAGAAGGCGATCGCTTTCCGTCGACCGCACGCGCACGCGCACATCTCCCTGTTCCAGCTTGTCTAGGGTATCTTCAATCCGTCGCGGTAGCCCCAGGGCGGTGCTACTGACTTGCGCCGCTTGGCGACCGAGCTCATCGAAAAAGCCTGAATTGGAAGAACCGCCGTTGGTCATGATGTCGAGGGCAAAGGGTTTGGCTACCTCCATAAAGTTAAACTCGGGATCGAGCCCCTTGCCAACCCCTTCAAGGGTAGAAAAAGCCCGCATCACAAATGTAAAGGTCGCAGGAAACCGAAAGGGCTGACCATAGGCAACCTCGTAGAGGTCATCGCTGATCGTTTCAATAGACTGCTCCTCAAAGGGCTTGTCCATGAAATGGTCGAGCATGTATTGAATGGAGCGACGGACCGGTCCCATATCCCCGGTGGGCACCAACGCCCCCAGCTCAATCAGGGAGTTCATGACCTGTCCGGCGTCTTTCTGGGCAATGCCAAAGAACGTTGACAGGAGCTTTTGACGCATATCTGAGCGAATCCGCCCCATCATGCCAAAGTCATAAAAAATTAATGAGCCATCGGCACTCACGGCCAAATTGCCGGGATGGGGATCCGCATGAAACAGACCATAGTTTAAAATCTGCCGCAGGTAGGCCTCGGCTCCCATGCGGGCCAGCAGTTTGCGATCGAGTCCTGCGGCTTCGAGGGCCTGGTAGTGGCTAATCTTGATGCCGGGCATATATTCCAGCGTCAACACCCGAGGCGAGGAGTAGCGCCAGTAAACCCGAGGAACCTTGACCCAGGCCTGTTCTCGAAAATTGCGCCGGAACGAGTCAGCGTTGCGCCCTTCATTGAGATAATCGATTTCCTCCCAGAGGATTCGGCTACATTCTTCGTAGATTCCTAGCCAGTCCCGTCCTTGGCCCCAACGCGGATGACGCTGGAAGTAGCGCGCAATGCCCCGCAAAATTTTGAGGTCAATCTCAAACAGCCGCCGCAATCCATAGCGCTGGATCTTGATGGCCACTTCCTCGCCGGAATGCAGTTGGGCTTTGTGGACTTGCCCGAGACTGGCGGCGGCGATGGGCGTTGGCTCAATTTGCTGGAAGAGCACCGATACATCTTTGCCCAGATCCTGCCGGATAATCTGACAGGCCGACTCAAACGAAAAGGCCGGAACCCGATCCTGAAGCTTGGAGAGTTCCTCCACATATTCTACGGGAAACAGATCGGCCCGAGTGGAAAAGAGCTGACCGACTTTAATAAAAGTTGGCCCCAAATTCAGAAACGATTCCCGAATCCAAATCGCCAGTATCCGTCTACGGGCGGCCTTATTTTCCTCCGTGGGTCCATCTAAATAGGACCAGTCCTTGCCATCTCGCCACAGTCGAGCCGTGAGCAGCAGCACAAAGGACCAAATTTCGACAAAACGACGCTGGGACGAGTAGTTGCCTCGGTTCCAGCGATATTGGCTGCCATAGTCTCGCTCAGCCGAAGGGGCGATCGCCTTTGACGGGGGCAAAGATTTAAGATGGCGCTCAGACATTCCAGAACTCATGCGAGACCTACAGGCACGCTATCACTCCCTAACTTGCATTTCCCGAACTTACAGCCGTGGCATCTATAGCCTCGATCATCTCCCTAGCGGTGCTGGTTGCGATATTCCTGAAGCTTGGAGCGCAGCAGTGCCACCTCAGCTCGCAGATCGTCAATCGTTTCCTGAAGATCGCCACTACTGGGCATTCCCCCCGGTGAGGTCGAGCCTCCCCGTTCGCTGCTCGCTTGCGCGGCTCGATTCAGCACCTGCTCTGAAAAGGTCCGCAGTTTTTCTCGCTGTTCCGCATCAAATTTACCCAGATCACTGAGGGCATTGGATAATACAGCTTCGACCTGCTCATTCAGGCCCTCTGCCAGAGCGCGTCCAACAAAGAAGGCTTGTAGCACCGGATTCGTCATGGTTTGCAGGCATCAGGAGGCGTAAAGGAATATAAAGAATTATAACCTGAGCCGCTTCGGCCTGTGGCGTCAAACCCTAGCTAAAACCATCCCTAAAACGATTCCGGCGTCGTTTCCAGCGGCAATCCCTCGTTGGGCAGCAGCGGCGGAGGCTCGGGAGCCTGTAGCTCTGGTTCCGGCAAGGACTCCAGCGGTTGCTCTACGGGGGACGGTTCAACAACGGTAGGTTCAGGTTCGGGGGCCGGTATGAACGCTTCGGGGACGGGGGCGGGTTCGGGAGCGATGGCTGCGGGTTCCTCCGGGGCCACAAACTCTCCAGGATCCGGCGATACAGAATCATGGGTAGAATCCTGCAAGATCTGCGGCTCAGGCTCACGCGGAACCGCTCGCAGGGGCGGCTCCGTCGCATCGTCGGGGATGACCTCTCGCAGGGCTCCCTCCTCCGGCAAGGCATTTTGCCAGCCTTCGAGCTGCTGTTCTGGCGGGGGTACGTCCTGGGGCAAGGTTTCTGCACTGGAACTACCGGGCCAGCTTTCCTCTGGAAAACTCTGAGGACGACCCAGACCCGACAACCCTGCCACGGAAGCGGGGTTGGAGATGCGGAGAATGGTTCCCCCAAAGGCTCCGAGGGTTGCGGCAATGCAGCCAATGCCAATTAGGGTTTTCATGGGATTAAAATTGGGCGTCGGGAGAGTGGGACGGGAGACCCCTGAGGGGGAGGGCGATCGCGGTTTTACGGACTGGACCTGAACCGGCTCCTGAACCGGCTTGACCTGAACCGGCTGAGTCTGCACCGCTTGCGTCACCGTGATCGGCGTGGGTCGAGAGACAGGTTGAGAGACGGCTTGAGGAACAGCGGCTGGAGCCGGTGTCGCCACGGCCTCCGGCAACAAACTCAACCATGCACCCATGCTGGGAGGACGCACCTGGGGATCCGGCTCCATACCCTGCAAAATTGCCCGTTCCAGCACCGCACTTAAACGGGGCTGAATCTGACGGGGCATAATCAAGGCCGACTGCGCGCGCAACGCGGCATGGACCGGCGGCTGGCCCGTGACCAAGGCATAGAGGGTAGCCGCTAGGCCATAGACATCCAGTCCGGGATTAAAAGGACCGCCGGGCTGAAATTGCTCGGGTGCAGCATAGCTGGAGGCACGGTTGGCCGGGAACAGCGAAGGTTGCAGGCCCCAATCTACTAAGACGGGACGGTTGATGCCGGTGCGATAAATAATATTTTCTGGCTTGAGATCGCGATGAATAAGACCTTGGCCATGGATGCCGGTGAGGGCGATCGCCACCTGACGAATCACGGCGATCGCCTGGGCTTCGGTCAAGGGCTTTTGATGCAGCCGTTGACTCAGGGGAATCCCAATAACTTCCTGCTGAACCAAAACCGGCAGTCCCTGGGTTTCAAAATAGTCCAGAATTCTGGCACGGTTGGGATGATGGAGCGAGGCGAGCCCTTGAACCACCCGCTGCATCCAAACCGCTTGAAACTGAATGCCCTGGGAGTTTTGCCGAGGCAGCTTCAAGATCACTGGTTGCCGGTCGCTCAAGCTATTGGCCCGCAGGGTCAGACTCCACTGTCCGCGACTGATCAGTTCACGGATGACGTAGCGATCGCCCAGGATCGTACTGGGTTGCAGAGAAAAGGGTTCAGCCATGCGGGTTGCGTTCGGTTCAGTGGGTGGAGGGCTTAGGTCGTATATTCGGCATTAATCTTGACATAGTCATAACTCAAGTCACAGCCCCAGGCGACCCCCTGTCCCAGACCGGCTCCGACCCCAACTTGGATAACGACGGGATGTTCTAGATTCCTGGCTTCTAGGGCTGGACGGCGCTGGGCTTGGGTCGGTTCCGTTGTCGCATCCAATAGGGCATTGGCTGACTCGGAGCTGGCGATCGCCTCAGGTTTAGGCAACGTGCTGCGCTCGGACTGCTGGCAGAGATAATCGTGAGCGGCATCTCGATCAAATTCCAAGGGTTGACCCTGGTCCATCAGGACGATATCTCCTAAAACAATCTTCAGGTCCTCTTGATCAAACGCCACCCCAGCACGACCCGCAGCGGCAGCAATACGCCCCCAGTTGGGATCGCGACCAAAAATGGCGGATTTGAGCAGCGCTGAACCAGCGACGGTCCGGGCAATTTGTCGAGCAGCGGCATCGTCGGCGGTGCCAGAAACCTGGACTTCGATTAAGCAGGTAGCCCCTTCGCCATCGCGGGCGATCGCCTGGGCCAAGTATTGACATACCGCCGTCAGCATTGCTTCGAGCTTCTCGGCTTCAGGACCAGGTTCCGTAATCGCAGGGGTACGGGATTGACCGTTAGCCAGAGCCATGAGCGAATCATTCGTACTGGTATCGCCATCAACGGTGATTTGATTAAAACTTCGGTCCGCCGCTCGGGTCAGCATCTCCTGCCAAAGGTGGGGGGAGACCGTGGCATCGCAGGTTACAAACGCCAGCATCGTCGCCATATTGGGATGGATCATCCCCGAACCCTTGGCAATGCCACCAATCCGAACCGGGCGATCGCCAAACATCCCTTCTACAGCGATCGACTTGGTGACGAGATCCGTGGTGGCGATCGCCTGGGCCGCGTCATCGGAACCGTCGTCCGTCAGGGCCTGAACAATTCGATCGATCCCCGTGCGCATGGGCTCCATGGGAATTTGACGCCCAATCACGCCGGTAGAAGCAATCAACACCGCAGAATCCGGAATGCCTAGGGCCTGAGCCACCCGCTGCGCCGACTCTACAGTATTTGCCCATCCTTGGGTGCCGGTGCTAGCGTTGGCCTGCCCCGAATTGCAGAGAATCGCCTGGGCCGCTGCCTTCTGCTTGAGCTGCTGGCGACAAAAATCAACACAGCCCGCACGAACATGGCTGGTGGTGAAGACCCCAGCGGCGATCGCCTCCCCCTCCGAAACAATCAACGCCAGATCCGGCAAGCCCGAAGGCTTTAAACCCGCCACGATTCCAGCTGCCTGATATCCCTTAGGAGCGGTGACTCCCCCTGGAATGCTGTGCCAATCCGCCATAGCCCCTTTCCAACCCATTTCTGAATGTTCGATATGTTCGATATAGCAGGAAAATCGGTTAAATGGCCTGATTTTTCTGTTTGCCGGTTCTTTTGCCGGTTCCATTGTTACAGGTTTCCGGGGCAGATTGAGTACCAGGGAGGGCGGACAAACTTTTTTGCGATCCTTTCCGGAAGTATCATTAGGCACCAGTATAAGTGAATGGTAGATGCACCCTGACTCAATCAAACCTCGGCCTTCGGTCGAGGTTTTTCTTTGTAATTTGGGTATTGAAGCTATCAGGATGGGGAGGTGCGATCGCCCCAAACAAAAATTCTTTTAGTTTCCGGAAACGTCGTATCAATTCAGTATAAGTGAATGGTAGATGCACCCTGACTCATTTAATCCCCAGCCTAGGCCGGGGATTTTTTTATGGCTTTTAATTTAGAGCAACGGCTCTTTGAATCAGCGCCTTAGACCAACATAGATTAACCGTTCAACTGTCCCATAGAAAGAAAAGTTAGCTCAATTCCGGATGTGCCCTAAAGCACTCGTATAAGGGAATGGTAGATGCACCCTGACTCAATTAAACCTCGGCCTTCGGTCGAGGTTTTTCTTTTTTCTGATACTTTCCGGAACCGATCGAATGAGCCAGTATAAGTGAATGGTAGATGCACCCTGACTCATTTAATCCCCCGGCCACAAGTGGTTTTGGGGATTTTTTATTGGCGCGATCGTAAGAAGTCAAAAAGGACTGGGGAAGGACTTAGGGTCGAGGCTTCAATATCTTTTTCAAACCTTTTCAGGCATAAATCTACTGGCGACTTGCTCCAGAATAAAATTCCTTGAGGATACCCAAAATCGCGAGCAAACTAACTGCAATTCTCTTCCGGAGACACCGTATCAATTCAGTATAAGTGAGTGGTAGATGCACCCTGACTCATTTAATCCCCGGCCTAGGCTGGGGATTTTTTTGGGGACTATTCAAACCACTAAATGGGTCACACTCGCTCAAAAGGGAACATCATCATCTTCGCCTTCAGCCTCTGTCGAACCCTCATCCGGTTCTAGCAGAATTTCCATGGAGGCTGCGGTGGCGATCGCACTCTCCGAATCCAGGCTTGCCATCCCCGCCACAAAACCATCATCCGTCACAATCTCTCCATTAAAAAACTGCGCCAAACTCTTCGCCGCCCGCATCAATTCATTCTCATCCCACGTGGGCCGCAGCGGTGCGACTGCCGCTAGCCTTGATTGATCCGATGTCCCATTGAACGTTGCTTCATTGAACGCCACCGCGTCGAGGGTCGAGCCCTGAACGCCAACTACCGTCTGAACCGCAGCGCGTGAGACCATCGCCTCAGGCTGGACGATCTCTGACTGGACGAGCGACGACGCTGGAGGGGGCGTTAATTCCGGGGGCAGAGCCTGGGCGATCGCGGTGGGTTCATGAACCGGACGGGGGGGAGAAGCTGGGACGGGGGGCGCAGGCGCAGGCCGCGCAGGTGCTGGTTGCGGAGGTGCCAGGTGAGGAGGCGCAGACTGAGAAGACACCGATTGAGAAGACACCGATTGAGAAGGCGCAGTCTGGACCATCCCTTCCGTCTCCACCGAAGGAATAACGGGCTCTAATTTAACTTTGATGGGTTGGCTCGCCACACGGGCAAAGGCGGCTTCAATGGCCGGTAGTTTGCCTTGAATATTGCCCATCCACTGGGCCGTAATCCCTACGATCGCTGCGGTGCCGGTAAATTTGAGCAACTGTCCTTGCTGCCGCATGAGCATTTGGGTGCTGCGATACTCGACATTGGCGATCGCCCGCTGCCAGATATCCTCTAAATCAAACTCAGACTGCGGCACGGAATGGGGCTGAGCCGCCTGCGGCACGGAATAGGGCTGGGCCGCTGGGGGAGGTTCAACCGTGAGGGCAACCGCTGGATGAGACGCAGGTGCAGAAGAGAGGGATGAAGCGACTGGAACGGCAGGGATAGTTGCCGCCGCTGGCACCACAGATTGCTGCACAACTGTGGGCGGTGGCGGTGGCGCTGGGACAACTACAGGGGTTGCAGGCGTTGAAGAAACGGAAACAGGTGCCGCTGATGCAGCAAATCCCCCCGTAGATGGAGACACAACCGGTTGAGCTGACTGCATTGCTGAAGGCAAGAGCCCCATTAGGGTGACCTCCAGCCAGAGTCGAGGCTGTGTCGTATTCTTAATTTGGACTTCGCTACTCCGCAGATGCTGCTGTCCCCGCAGAATCGTCCCGAGGTCGAGGTGCTGGGCAAATTCGATGAGCTGCTCCCAAGTGCTGGGTGTAATAGCAACTAGATCATTGCGCGTGGGTGCAGTTTTAGCAATGAGCAGATCTCGATAGAAGCTAGCGAGATTTTGTAGAACAATGAGGGGTTCACGGCCTCGGTTCATCAGATGACGGGCGCGATCGAGGACGGTTTCGGGATGGTTGGTGGCGATCGCCTCAACCAAACTAAACAAATCCCGCTCAGGCACAGCACCCACCAAATCCCAAACGGCATCAATGCTGACGGGCGGAGGCAGCAAGCTCAGTTGGTCCAGCAGACTTTCAGCATCCCGCAGCCCCCCTTGGGCAACCTGGGCAACCAGCGTCAGCGCTTCCGGTTCAATTTGAATGCCTTCGGCGGTCGCAATCATGCCCAAGTGATCCACCATGGATTCAAGCGGAATCCGGCGGTAATCAAAACGCTGACAGCGGGAAATGATTGTGGGTAAGACTCGTTGGGGATCGGTAGTCGCCAGCACAAAGACGACGCGATCGGGTGGTTCTTCTAGGGTTTTAAGTAGCGCATTGAACGCCGCACTACTGAGCATATGGCAATTATGCACCAAAAGACCATTAGCTACAAAATTGTGGTTATCTTCAACCTCGATATCGTAGACCTGCTCGATTGTTGACCTCTCAACAGAAAGGACCTCCTCGAAACTTGTACTCCATTGAGGGAATTGCGTAGATTTGATGGTCTCGCAACCATCTTCGTGCTGATTGAGCTCCCAAGGAGATGTAGTAATAGCGTTTTTGTGTGTTGGATCGCAAGTAAGACTTCGCTTTTGCTGTATATCCCAAGCCCGAGAGCCAAGCTGCGACCAGCTCTGTTTCGGATTCTGAAAAGCCTTCTGTGTGGAATTGAATAGCGGGGCTACCTGCAGGTGTGATGGAGAGTGATCCGTCATCCATGTACCACCATGCTCTTCCCTCTGGAGTGATTCTATCCAGCCAATTCGGGGTGATCCGCTTGCATGTCCCCTCTGGCTTAACCACACGGTAGATTTCACACAATTGGGGATGACAGGCGGTGCTACAGCACACAGATAGAGTGCCATATCCACGATTTGTGGCCAGCCGTATCTTGGGCCTGAGGATAGACAGTCGGTTGGCTTTGTGTTCCATCCATGCTTTTTGCTCTGCTCCGTGGGTCCATGCCAACCGTGGGAAACGGCTGTGGGCATTGGGATAGGAAATAGAGCCGTCGCCAAGTAGGGTGCCGTAAATGAGTCCTTGGATACAGGGAGAGAGATGGCCAGAACGTTCTGTGAAATTGTCCGTTCGTTTATCCCAAATTCCATGACCTTTTTTATAGGGATGTCTACCCCAATAGGAATTAATGCTCTGAATCCCTTTTCCCTTCTCTTGCAGAAATTTTGGGATTGCAAGTAGTTCTCCGCATCCACAGGCACAGAACGGTCGTAGTGATTCTGCTTGCCGAAGAATGGCTTGAAGATCGTAGTCCCGTTGGCCGTACTGATTTCCTCGAAATTGGTGCCCTGCGGAAAATCGACGCTCTCGCCCATCAACACCGAATTGGTAGATAAGCACCCCACATCCACAGGCACAGGGGATAGTATTCTCGTTTTTTCTTTTACGTCCTTTGCTGCTACCCATCCCTGATCGGTTCTGATGAGATGATTCCCTGTGCACTGAATTGTGCGGTGGGTGGTTTTAATGAAGAGTGTTTGGCGCTCACCCTGATCGAGCCAACGCACAACAGGCTTGTACTCCCATTCTTCTGAGGATTCGTTGTAGCTCAGGACTCGTTGACCCTGAAGCTGAGGATCATCGATCCTCACTAGCCCATCTTGGGTTTGCACCAAGGTATCGCCCGTCAGGCACTCGTCGATGACATAGACCTTAAACCGACACTGCACTGGTGCAAACTGGGCTTTCTCGATCAGCTCCCGGATATTGTCCACACCGGTATTGCTCGCCGCATCAATTTCAATCACGTCCAGCGCATTGCCCCGCACAATCGAGCGGCAGGCTTCGCAGGTGCCACAGGGCTGAGGCGTCGGGTGGTCGCCCGCTTGACAGTTGAGCGACTTGGCCAAAATCCGCGCGCTAGAGGTTTTTCCCGTGCCTCGGGGACCTGTGAACAGATAGGCCGGCGCGATGCGCTCTTGCAGGATAGCGTTCGTTAGCGTCGTTGCGATCGCCTCTTGACCCACCAGGTCCCGAAACGTCTGCGGTCGATATTTGTGGTGGAGCGGTTCGTAGGCCATGACATCCGAGCATCTTCCTTCATCACTATAAGCAATGGAAGAAAAACTTCGGCAAGCGAGTCGCAAGCCTTACAAATCCTCAACTTCCATGGGCGATACTGGATTTGAACCAGTGACGTCCTGCTTGTAAGGCAGGCGCTCTACCGCTGAGCTAATCGCCCGAAAACTATCGCTGTTCGCAGCGACTGTAGCAGTCTAACACAAAAGAGTGAGCAAACAGAGCAATAAAGCCTCCGTCCATTCCACAACCGCACCGTAGGTATCTCCGGTATGGCCCCCCAGCTTGCGGTTAAACCAAGAGCCGGTATTGAAGGCGATCGCAAACCCCCCAAACAACATCCCTAGCGCCAACATCCAATGATGCAAATACAGTCCCCCCAAAAGTCCACTGAGACCAACTAGAAGCAATAGCCCCGGCCACAGATCACCCGGTTGAAACTCAGCTTTATGAAATGCCCCCTTGCCTTCGGGTTTGAGATAGGGATAACGAGCGATCGCCAAGACCTGCCCCCACCGCCCCCAGCCTGCCGCCCCCATCAGGGCTGCGGTTCTGGCAATGGGGTCTAGGGGAAGCGCCATAAGGGCGGAGAACTTCAGCAGTAGGAGGGCGATCGCCGCCATCACCCCAAACGCACCGGCCACACTATCCGCCATCACTGCTAGTCGTCGCTTAGGATCCATTACCGACAGGCCATCCGCCGTATCCATCGCCCCATCCAAATGCAGCCCCCCTGTAATCGCAATCCACAGCACAACCACCAACGCCGTGCGGCAAATCAAAGGCATTTGTAGCTGAGCTAAACCCAAATCTAATAATCCCAACCCCAGGCCCAACCCCACACCAATTAAAGGGGCAAATCGTGCAATGCGGCGAAAATCAAAGGACTCAACCTGAGGCAAGGGCAGCGCTGTATAAAAGGTCAAACTCGCGAGCAACTGCGAAACCTCCGTCTGAAGCCATCGACCGAGTCCTTGCCCTTGCTTCAATCGAGGTTGTCCTGACATTTCCTGAGTCTCCTTAGCACGGTTACCCCTGGTTTCTCTGACCGTACTTTTACGGATTTTCATAAGTACGCAAACTCAAAATCCCGTAAAACACCCCTAACGCACTGCTTAAAAGGCTTCTAGCACAATTTTTGGCAGCACAATCCAACCCTCAGATTAAACCTTCTCCGCATTTTAGCGGAACCGACTCACCTTAATCCCGAGCCATAATGAATTCACGACCCCACAAAGACCTTTGTGACCTAAACTTCGCCCTTTGGCCTATACGGAGGTGCAACCCCTTTTAAGGGTTTATAGTGAGATAGCATTGAGTTTTGTCCTCATGAGGCAATTCTTTATTGTTTCTCTTCCGTGTTATCCCTGATTCCGCTTTATCTTTCCCCCAAGATAGTGCGCTCAGGATTCTGCCCCAAAGTATCAAGCCACGGTATCGAGTCCAGGAATTAAGTCCAAGGATCGAGCGAAGTGTTTCGACCAAGCCCCCTTTTCATTGGGTTTTGTTGGCGTCGGGGTCTTGAAACTGTCGGGGTCTTGAAACTTAGGTTTCAGGGTTGCTTCCAGAGCTCTCTCTTTGCTGCACTGTGTTAGTCGCCGTTCGCGCAACTTCTTCGGCCTATGTCCTCTAGTTCCTATTCTCAGTCGTCTTCCATGGTCGCGCCTTGTATCATCGATCGGGGAATTCTTTATCAAAAACAGGATATGCAGCGCTTGCTGAAAGACCTGGGGCATGTCCGCTATATTCATCGCTATGAGGATAAAACCCTAGGTGAAGGCGAAGGTTGCATTGTCGAGGTTTTTGCCGATGCCCAGCGGGCGACCATGGTCGCCAATCACACGCTGTACTTGAATATGTGCAGCTTTGACTATCTGGAATTGTTGCCTTCTCCGGATGGCGGGTCCTACTTTGATTTGGTTCAAGACGGATGCCGACTGCGTCTAGTTCCGCTTTCTAGCCCCATGGATCGTCCCTTAACCGGAGCCTTTGACACTGCCACTCTAGAAGTGATGATGGCGGAGGTTTTATCCGCTAATCTGGATGCTCAACTGGATGATGATGAGCATTCTGCGTATTGATGAGTTTTTCTTTCGAATGTCAGGGCTGCTGTAGCCATTCCCAGGCCCGTGCAGGCCGTTTCTCGACCCCCCATGGCATGGTCGAGACCCCTCGTTTTATGCCGGTCGGTACCCTGGCTACGGTCAAGGGCGTAACGCCAGCGCAGCTGCAAGATACCCAAGCGCAGATGATTTTGGCCAATACCTATCATTTGCACCTCGTTCCGGGTGAAAACATTGTCGCGAAAGCCGGGGGACTACATCGGTTTATGAATTGGCATGGGCCAATTCTGACGGATTCGGGGGGATTCCAGGTTTTTAGTCTGAGTGAGCTGCGCACGATTAGCGAAGATGGGGTTACTTTTAAGTCTCCCCGCGATGGCCGTGTGATTAACATGACGCCAGAACATTCCATTGGCATTCAAAATGCGCTGGGTGCCGATGTGATTATGGCGTTTGATGAATGTCCGCCCTATCCCGCCAGCCGAGAAGCAGTCACCGCCGCAACGGAACGCACCTATCGCTGGCTCCAGCGTTGTATCCACGCCCATGATCGGCCTGATCAAGCGCTGTTTGGCATTGTCCAAGGGGGAACCTATTTGGATCTGCGTCAGGACGCTGCCAAGCGCTTGGTGGAGCTGGATCTGCCTGGGTATGCCATTGGTGGGGTGAGCGTGGGCGAGCCGCCGGAGTTTATCCACAGCATTGTCGATGCGACGGCTCCGCTGTTGCCGGTGAATAAGCCTCGTTATTTGATGGGGGTGGGCACCTATCGGGAAATGGTGCGGGCGATCGCCGCAGGCATAGACCTCTTTGACTGTGTCATCCCCACCCGCCTCGCCCGCCATGGGGCTGTCCTGGTTCAAGGGGAACGCTGGAATATCAAAAACGCCCAGTACCGCGAAGACTTTACGGCATTAGATCCCACTTGTCCCTGCTATACCTGCCAAAATTTTAGCCGCGCCTATCTCAACCACCTCATCCGCAGCCAGGAACTCCTGGGCTACACGTTGCTCTCGATTCACAATCTGACCGAGCTGATTCGCTTTACCCAGCGGATTCGGGCGAGCATTTTGGCGGATACTTTTACCCAGGACTTTGCCGAATGGCTGACGCCAACGGCTGTTCCCTATTCTCCTGAACCCCGTCCTGATGCCCATCCTGAAACTCATCTTGAAACCCAACTGTCGTGAATGCGATCGCCCCTTCTCCCTTTGATTTGCTGCCCGCTTCCGCAATCACCGCTTGGGCAGACCTGCCCAGCTTCCAGCGCCAAATCGTCGAACAGGGACTAGAGCTCGGGGCCTTGCCCCAATACTGGCTGCAGCCGGAAACAGAGGCACAGCTCGCAACGGTTTTAGCCGCCGCCACCGCCCACCGCTGTCCAGTCCTGATTTGTGGCAGCGGCAGCAAATTGAGCTGGGGAGACTTAGGTCAATCCGTCACCTGGGTGATCAGTACGGCTCGGATTAACCGGCTGATTGAAAATGCCACGGGCGATCTAACCGTCACCGTTGAAGCCGGGATGCAGTTCGCCCAGCTTCAAGCGATTTTGGCTGAACACCGATTATTCGTAGCCTTGGATCCCACCTATCCTGACCAAGCAACCATGGGCGGGATTCTGGCCACCGCCGACGCGGGATCCCTCCGCCATCGCTACGGTGGCGTTCGCGATCTAATCCTGGGATTCCAGTTTCTGCGCGCGGATGGTCAACGGGCCAAGGCCGGGGGACGGGTGGTCAAAAACGTCGCGGGATATGACCTGATGAAACTCTTTACCGGTTCCTATGGAACGCTGGGGGTAATGACACAGGTGACGCTGCGCACCTATCCCTTGCCCGAGGCCTATCAAACGGTGGTGCTGACAGGGGAGCTAGACCGATTGACCCAAGGAGCCCAGAAACTCACCCATTCGACCTTGACTCCGATCGCCCAGGATTGGTTGTCGGCACAAGCGATCGTTCAGACAATGGCTTCGGGTTGGGGTGAAGTGGGGCCAGTATTGGCGCTACGATTCGGGACCGTCACGGCCAGTGTCCAAGAGCAGGTTGAAACGGTACAGCAGTTTGCCCAGACCTGGGGACTAGGTGTCGAAGTCTTAGGGGGAAACCAGGAAATAGAATTCTGGCAGCATCTGAGTCAGCCACAATCGCCTAGAGATGCCGATGCAATCCTGCTTTGCAAACTGGGATGTGTGCCGACGAGTGCTCCTATTTTATTTGCCCAAGTCCAAGCCCTGGATCCTGAGGCCCATTTGATTCTGCACAGCGGCAGTGGCTTGGGCCATCTGCGGGGCCGAGCTGCCGTCTGGGGTCAAGCTCAGGTAGAGCAATTGCGCTCCCATTGTCAGGAGCAGGGGGGCTTTTTGTCGGTGCTGGAAGCGCCTCGCAGCCTGAAAGAACAGCTCAACATTTGGGGATACCAGGGCAATGCGCTGCCGCTGATGCAGCGGATTAAGGACCAGTTTGATGGCGATCGCTTGCTCAATCCAGGACGTTTTGTCGTGGGATGACTCCCCTCTTTTGCCAGGTTGTCAAGCCGGTTGAATAAACAAGTATTGGGGATGATTGTTAATTTCCTACGAACAATCCTATGGTCGGGGGATTGCTTTGTACCCTAGTTACTGATGTAGCATGAAGAACCATCGCCTCTCCACATCAGAGAGTCACATCACCACGTATGACCGGAATTCAGCTTCCTGTTTTTCGCAATGCGACATTATTAGAGCAAGCACTGACCCATCGCTCTTATATTCACGAACACCCCGGAAGCGGCAAGCACAATGAGCGCCTGGAGTTTTTGGGGGACGCAGTTTTAAACTTTTTGAGTGGAGAGTATCTTTTTCAACGATACCCGGAGAAACCTGAGGGGGAGTTGACCCCCTTGCGCTCTGCCCTCGTCGATGAATTCCAGTTGTCTAAGTTTGCGAGTCAACTGGACCTAGGGGAGCGACTGCGACTGGGGAAAGGCGCACAGCGCCAAGGAGGACGTCAAAATCCCAATCTCACGAGCTGTGCCTTTGAAGCCGTCATCGGAGCCTATTTTTTAGACCAAGACTCCAAAATGAGCCCCGTCCGTCAATGGATCATTCCCTTCTTTGATACGGTTGTGGATGAGATGGCCCTCGTTGCGCCACTGCTCAACACCAAGAGCCTACTGCAAGCGGAAACCCAACGCCGCGTTCAAGAGAATCCAACCTATCGCATCGTGGACGAATCCGGTCCTGACCACAACCGTCAGTTTGTGGCCGAGGTCTGGGCAGGTGGCCTATGTCTGGGGCGGGGCCAAGGCAAACGCAAGCAGGATGCCGAAAAAGCCGCCGCCAAAGACGCCCTAGAGCGGCTGGGGTTTGATGCCTCGCTGCCTTCGACCGCTCCCCGTTAGGAAACTTGGGAAATCTGGGCCTGAAACGACTTGAGAAATTCGGTATTCACACCGGATTCTCGGGTCAGGGCAATCTTCCCGGTGCGCGCGATTTCGCGAATGCCAAAGCGTTGCAGAACCTGGACGATCGCCACCATCTTGCCCGGATCTCCCACGACTTCGATGGTCACCGAATCATCGGAGACGTCGACGATCTTGGCGCGAAAAATTTGTACAAACTGCAACACTTCCGATCGCGTTTTGCTATCGGCATTGATTTTCAACAACATCAGCTCCCGTTCTACTGCCGGGAGTTCGGTAATGTCATTCACCTTGATCACATTCACCAATTTATAAAGTTGTTTGGTGAGCTGCTCAATGATCTGATCATCCCCTGGGACCACCATGGTGATGCGCGAGACACCGCCCTGTTCCGCAGGTCCTACAGCTAAGCTTTCGATGTTAAAGCCCCGGCGGGCAAACAGGCCCGCAATGCGAGAGAGAACTCCCGCTTCATCTTCCACCAATACAGAAAGGGTGTGTTTCATGGTTGGTGCGATCGCCCCGGTACAAAATTCGTCAGACTCCCTATTCTACGGCAAGGCCCCAGGGAGATTGCTAGGATTTTGGGATGAATCTTGATGATGAACATCAGCCGACCGCTCACCCAGTTGGTTCAGCCAATCCAGCAAGAGACCATTGACCTGCTCCGGACATTCGTCATGGGGACAATGGCCTGCGTCTTCCAGTTCAACCCAGCGAATGCGAGGATTGAGCGCCGCCAGCTTAGGAGCCAACAAGGGCGGTACCAGCAGATCCTGTTTTCCCCAGATCAAGAGCATCGGTACAGTGAGCTGGGGCAAAACCGATCGCGCCCGGTACGGCGCAGGGACATTGCCCACAAATCGCGTCATGGCCCGCAGCGCCTGTCGAGAACCGCGATGGTAAGGGGGAAGACCCAAAATATCCATCAGTTCCGGATCCACGACGGTGGGGTTGCGATAGGCTTTCTTGGCCCAAAACGTCAGAATTTGGCGGCGGCGAATGGCGATCAGCAGGGGATTAATCACCAGGGGCGAGGTAAAGACATAGCGCAGCGGGCGGGTCAGCGGACTGAGCAGTTGGAAAAACAGACGCCGCAGCCTTTGGCCACCGAGGGACAGGTCCGGCCCCAGGACGGAGGAATCTGGTAAATTAATCCAGGCCAGCGCCTGAACCATGGCAGGATAGCGAGCGGCGACCATCATCGCCGTCACGGAGCCCAGGGAGTTCCCAACGAGGATAGTAGGTTGGTCAATAAAGGTTTGCCAAAAATCATGGACCTGTTCTGCCCAGAAGAGTGGACTGTAGGGGGCGTGGGCCTTTTCTGAGTTCCCAAACCCCAGGAGATCTAAGGCATAAACGGGGTGGTGTTGGCTTAAGGCTTCTAGGTTATAACGCCAATGCCCAAGAGCAGCCCCAAATCCGTGGATGAGCAAGATAGGTGGGGCTGCAACTGTGACCTCTCGGGGGCGAAGAAAGGTATACCGAACCCGTCGCCCACGCCAGTACCAATCTCGCTGATACCCCAATCGAGGAATCGGTAATTCGGATTGAGGAAAGTGTGAGGAGAAAGTTACGGAGGTCATCACTCTAGTGTGCCACAAAGGGAGGAGTTAACGATTGGCCAGGAGGCGATCGAGGCGATCGGCATAGCCGGTGAGTTCGACATAGCCTTGGGCCGTGACGGGCTGGGTGTGGATCTGACCGCTAAAGGCCACGGCCCCTTCCCAATAGGTTGCTGTGGCGGTGTTGAGCTCCTGGTCTGCCAGTTGGGCCTGTCCTTGCAAATCAAGGCCCCATTGGGGGAGGGCGATCGCCCACCGAGCCGGATAAATCGCCCCACTTCTCGGACTTTTCCAGGTTTTTTGCACATCGATCTGCCAGTCTCCAGGGCTGAGCTGAACCGTCGAGCCATCCGCCTGGATCAACGTCCCGCCGGAGGTGGGCTCCAAGCTGCCGTCTTGATGCCGCAGCCCATAGAGCATGAGCGCCATGCCATTGTCCAACTGTAGCGAAAACCAATCCCAGCCCACGGTGCCAGCACTCAGGGCACTGGTGGAATACTCGTGGTCCTTCCAGGTAATTCCGCTCACGGGGTAGGTTTGGTCACCGACCGTAATTTTCCCGGTGGTGGGCTGCTGGACCATGGAGTAGTAATACGAAGCATTCCCCGATTCGCGCCCCTTCTGGCTGAGGCCGCGATCGCCCTGTAAAATCGGCGGCAAGGTTTGGCTGACGACCAGATCGATGGCCGTTGCTGCGGACTGAGCCTGGAGGCGGACTTGGTTGGGGGCGATCGCCTCAGCGGACCAGTCCTCTAGCCACACTTGATAGGGATCTGCTGCGGCACCGGCCAAGCCAACAGCGCCTCGGCTATAGCGCTCGTAGGGATAGAACTGCTGAGCTTCGATGTCGCTGAGGGTGAAGTGGGCGGAGTAGAGTTGGGGGGTGCGCCAGGGGGAGGGGGATTGGGGGGGTGGGGGGGCGATCGCTGAGCGAAAGAATGTGAGCTGATAGCCGAAGGGGCGTCCGGTTTCCGTCTTGAGGTTGCCGGTGTAGTACCACCACTCGGTTTGAAAGTCCGCATGGGGACCGAGATCCCGAGGAAATTGGATTTGGTTGGGCTGAGTTGCGTGGGTAAAGCGTTGGGTTTGAAGGGAGGGTTGATTCAGCCAGGTGAGCTGTTGGTTTCCGGCCCAGACTAATGGGGTTCCCCCCAGGCCCCAGGCGAAGAGTGTGAGCAACAGCAGGGCGCAGGAGCGCCGCCACAGCCGACCGAGCAGCGACTCTGATATCAGCCCAGGTAAACGAAAAAGCAACCGACATAAAACCACGGTAACGATCCCCTAGCAGCAGCAACAGCGCATTTCCTTTATTATTTTAGGGAGCTTTACGAAGAAATGCTGAACGACGACCATGGCTGAGCTACGGACTTTGAGTATCAATAGCCTTATCAAAACTCGTAAATCTCACATTTTTGAACAAGCAGAGCATCGTAAATTCTCGATGAATTGAGCCAAATGACTATCGGCATTTAGGGTTGAAACAAGCAACTACTTTAGCTTGAAAAATGAGCCCGAAAAAATCAGATTAATAGGATTTCAAGCTTGAATGGGCTCAGGAAATTAAGCTGAAATGCTTTCAAAAAGTTTTTGGCGGATTTGATTCGGGCATGCTGAAGAAAGATAAGTTCATGAACCATTGGCCTTGCATTTCTCCTGAGGATTGAATGATGTTGATGACCCAGCAAAAGTATCGCCTTGTCACACGCAGTGACTTTGACGGTTTAGTCTGTGCGGTTCTCCTTAAAGACCTGGGAATGATCGATGAAATTAAATTCGTTCATCCTAAGGACATGCAGGATGGCAAGGTTGAGATTAGCGATCGCGACATCACCACCAACCTGCCCTACGTTCCGGGTGTCCATCTGGCCTTTGATCACCATGCCAGTGAAACAATCCGTAATTTTGGCATTGAAAAAGACCAGTATGTGATTGACTCTGAAGCCCCGTCAGCGGCCCGCGTTGTCTATGAGTACTTTGGGGGAGCCGCAGCATTTCCCAATATTTCTAGAGAAATGATGCTCGCCGTAGATAAGGCTGATGCGGCACAGTTTTCGATTGAGGAAATCCTTAATCCTAATCAGTGGGTATTATTAAACTTCTTGATGGACGCCCGCACTGGTTTAGGCCGATTCAAGGATTTCCGTATTTCTAACTATCAACTGATGATGGAGTTGATTGACTATTGTAAATCCCACACTATTGATGAGATTCTAGCGCTACCGGATGTTCAAGAACGGATAGAGCTCTATTTTGAACAGGATATCAAGTTCAAGCAACAGGTTCTGCGTTGTGCAAAGATCTATAAAAACTTAATTGTCTTAGATCTGCGTCAAGAAGAACTCATCTATGCCGGGAATCGGTTTATGGTGTATGCGCTTTTCCCCTATTGCAATATTTCAATCCATGTTCTGTGGGGATTACGGCAGCAAAATACAGTCTTGGCTGTGGGTAAATCCATTGTTCGGCGCACCTCTCACACCAACATTGGCGATTTGATGCTGGAGTATGGAGGGGGTGGACATGCCAATGCGGGCACTTGCCAGATCGAAAATGACCAGGCGGAGACGGTTTTGCAGGCGTTGATTGCCCAAATTAATGCGGAAGGTTAGTCGCGGGTTAGTCGCGGGTTCGCCATTGCAGGCTGCAACCCCAAACTGTGATAAAACCTAGGCATGAAATTCCATGCCGTGATCCAAGAGGCGATCGCAACCGCGATCGCAGCCGTTCATCCGGGTTTAGCGATTCAGCGTTATCTTCGGCGGGATGGCGATGTGCTATGGGTGCAGGACAAATCCTATTTGCTGTCGGAGCTGGATGTTCGCCTAGTTGCCGTGGGCAAAGGTGCCATCCCCATGGCTGAAGCCCTGGCTGAGCTCGTGGGGGATGTGGTGAGTCAGGCCCTTGTCATTACGAAATCTGATCATATTGGCCAAGTGCAGTTGCCGTCCCACTGGCAAGTTTTAGAAGCGGCCCACCCGGTGCCCGATAAAAATAGCGTTTTGGCGGGCGATCGCGTCATGCAGTTAATTCGCGATTGCACCGAGCGTAGCTTGATCATTGCCGGGATTTCCGGGGGGGCATCCGCCCTACTGGTTGCGCCGGAGCCCCATATTTCCCTCAAAACGCTGCAAACGATTAATGAGGCTTTGCTCAAAAGTGGGGTTGATATTCAGGAAATGAATGCGGTTCGCTCACGGCTCGATCAACTCAAGGGCGGTGGATTCGTCCAGCTTGCTCAGCCGGGACAGGTGCTGGGATTCATTTTATCGGATGTGATCGGTGACGCCATCCCGGTCATTGCCTCCGGATTAACCCACCATCCTAAGGCTCAGAATTGGCTGGTGGGCAATAATGCCCAGGCTTGTATGGCGGCAGCTCAAGTCTTTGAACGCGAGGGCTATCAGGTAAAGATTGTGACAACGGACCTAGCGGGAGAAGCCCAGGCGCGAGGTCGAGACATTGCCCAGCAGATTGTCCAACAGCCAGCGGGGACGGTGCTGATTTATGGGGGTGAAACGACGGTCACGATTCCACCAGAGTCCCAGGGACGGGGGGGACGCAATCAAGAGTTGGCTCTAGGGGCAGCGATCGCCCTCGGTCAACAGTCCATCCCGGCAACCCTCGTCACCCTCGCCACGGATGGAACCGATGGACCCACGGATGCGGCAGGAGCTATAGTTGACACCACAACGATTAGCCAAGCTCTGAATCAGGGCCTCGACCCGCAGTCTGCGCTGGAACAGCACGATAGCTATCCGTTGCTGGCCCAACTGGGTTGTCTGATCAAAACCCACCCCACGGGTACAAATGTTGCAGACCTTGCGATCGCCATCACGCCCCAGGGCAACGAACCGGTCTAAACCGTACCCCCCCAAACGTTAAAAAACGTACCGTTTCGCCACAGTCCTCAGTCCTACGGCCTATAACGGAAGAGGGAGGGTTGAAGTTCGATTTTGGCGATTTGCCGATGCCGCTTCAGCGTCCGTCGAATCATAAGGAGCCTTAGGAGCCCTGAAAATGGGAATTGCCAGCATTAACCCAGCGACCGGGCAGGTGATGCGCGAATTTACACCCTTGAGCGCGACTGCGTTAGAGGAGAAGCTAGAACGCGCTGCCCGAACGTTTCAGACCTATCGCCAAACCTCGTTTGCTGAGCGATCGCAATGGCTCAATCAAGCTGCTGATCTCCTGGAGGCCCGTCAACAGGCATTGGCCACCACCATGACCGAGGAAATGGGAAAACCGCTGAGGGCAGCGATCGCAGAGGTCGAAAAATGCGCCTGGGTCTGTCGCTTCTATGCCGACCAGGCCGAAACTTTCCTGGCGGATGCCCCAGCCTCAACCGATGCCAGCCAAAGCTTTGTGCGCTATCTGCCCCTGGGGCCAGTGCTGGCCGTCATGCCCTGGAATTTTCCCTTTTGGCAGGTGTTTCGGTTTGCCGCTCCGGCGCTGATGGCTGGGAATGTGGGCTTGCTCAAACATGCCTCGAATGTCCCTCAATGCGCCTTGGAGATTGAAGACATTTTTAAGGCAGCGGGCTATCCGGAGGGCGCGTTTCAGACGCTGCTCATTCCCGGTGATCAAGTCGCCGCTGTCGTTGCAGATGATCGCATTGTCGCAGCAACTTTAACCGGTAGCGAAGCGGCGGGGGCCAGTCTGGCAGCAGCGGCGGGGAAGGCTTTGAAGCCAACGGTGTTGGAGCTGGGCGGCAGCGATCCCTTTATTGTGACGGCGAGTGCAGCGTTAGAGGAGGCGATCGCCACTGCCGCCACCGCCCGCTTGCTCAACAATGGTCAATCCTGCATCGCCGCCAAACGCTTTATTTTGCTTGAACCGATCGCGGCAGCCTTTACCCAAGGCCTAGTCGAAAAATTCCAAGCCCTGCGCCTGGGTGATCCGATGGAGGCAACCACAGACATCGGCCCCCTAGCCACGCCCGAGATTGCAAAGGAGTTGGCGACACAAGTACAAGCCTGTGTTGACCAAGGGGCTGAGGTTTTAGTGGGAGGTCCTGTTGCCCTAGAAAGTCTTGCCTCGCAGCTTTCACCGGAGTTAGTCACCAACAATTTCTATCCCCCGACGATTTTGCATCAGCTACCACCGGGTTGTCCGGCCTACCAGGAGGAGTTCTTTGGACCCGTGGCGCTGCTGTTTACGGTGGCGAGCTTGGAGGAGGCGATCGCCCTCGCCAATTCCACCCCCTTTGGTCTCGGAGCCAGCGCCTGGACCCAAGACCCCGCCGAACAGGAGCGCTGCATCAATCAACTGGAAGCCGGTGCGGTGTTTATTAATGGCTTGGTCAAATCCGATCCGCGCCTGCCCTTTGGCGGTATTAAGCGCTCCGGCTATGGTCGGGAACTCGCTGGCGAAGGGATTCGCGCCTTTGTCAATGCCAAAACCGTTTGGGTGAGGTAAGGAATTCAGTCGGGAATTCAGTCAGGAATTCAGTCGGAAATCAAGTCTTTAGGATCAAGGAACTCGGCAAAATGAATACAGCGGAACTGTTGGTGGCCTGTCTGGAGAATGAAGGCGTAGAGTATATTTTTGGGGTGCCGGGCGAAGAAAATTTGCACGTTCTTGAAGCGCTCAACGGCTCTAGCATTCGGTTCATTACCACCCGCCATGAGCAGGGGGCGGCATTTATGGCCGATGTCTATGGGCGCTTGACCGGGCGAGCGGGAGTTTGTCTTTCGACCCTAGGACCAGGGGCAACCAATTTGATGACCGGTGTTGCAGACGCAAATTTGGACGGGGCTCCACTGGTGGCGTTGACCGGGCAGGTGGGCACGGACCGGATGCATATCGAATCCCATCAATATCTCGACTTGGTGGCAATGTTTGCTCCGGTAACCCGGTGGAATACGCAAATTGTGCGGCCCAGCAATACGCCGGAAATTGTGCGGAAGGCCTTTAGGCGATCGCAATCCGAAAAACCCGGTGCGGTCCATATCGATTTGCCCGAGAACATCGCCGCGATGGAAGCCCTTGGTAAACCCCTCCTCATTGAAACCCCAGAAACCACAGTTGCTCCCGAGCGTAGCCTCAATGCCGCTGCCCATCTGATTTCCCAAGCGAAACATCCCCTAATTTTGGCGGGCAATGGCGTGATTCGCAGTCAAGCCAGCGCGGCCTTGACGGTATTTGCTAACCAGCTCCAGATTCCAGTTGTCAATACATTTATGGGCAAAGGAGCGATTCCCTACGAGCACCCCCTGTCCCTCTGGACCGTTGGGCTTCAGCAGCGAGATCATATTAACTGCGGGCTCGATCGCGCCGATTTGATTGTAACCGTCGGGTATGACCTGATCGAATATTCCCCCAAACGCTGGAACCCGGATGGGACTTTACCCATTCTCCACATTGCCGAAGCCCCTGCCGAGGTAGACAGCAGCTACATTCCGAAAGTGGAAATTGTTGGGGATTTATCGGATGCGCTGGCGGAATTGTTGAAACGGAGCGATCGCCCCAGTCAACCTGACCCCTACACCGCCCAACTGCGCCGAACCCTGGTGGAAGACTACGAGCAATACGCCCTAGACGACGGCTTCCCGGTCAAGCCCCAGAAAATTATTTATGATCTCCGCACGGTTCTGGGTCCTGAAGATATTGTGCTTTCCGATGTGGGGGCACACAAAATGTGGATGGCGCGGCATTACCACTGCACAAAACCCAATACCTGTCTGATTTCCAATGGTTTCGCTGCCATGGGGATCGCGATCCCCGGTGCTCTGGCGGCGAAGCTGGTTTACCCCGATCGCAAAGTGGTTGCGGTCACGGGGGATGGCGGCTTTATGATGAACTGTCAGGAGCTAGAAACAGCGCTGCGGGTGGGAACGGCGTTTGTGGTGCTGATTTTCAACGATGGAGGCTATGGCCTGATCGAATGGAAACAGCAAAATCAATTTGGTCACGCATCCCACGTTCATTTTGGTAACCCTGACTTTGTCCAATTCGCCCACAGCATGGGCCTGATGGGCTATCGAGTGGAGACCGCCCAGGAACTGTTGCCGACGCTCAAGGAGGCCTTAGCCCAGTCCGTGCCTGCCATCATCGATTGCCCGGTGGATTACCGCGAGAACCTCAAGTTCAGCCAAAAGGCCAGCCAGTTAATTTGTCAACTCTAGGGATAATGGATTGCGGACGTTCCGCCGAACGTCCCTAGCGTTTGCGCCGAGCCACGCGCCGCCCTAACCCGGCAATCCCCAAAAGACCCAGCACCGCCGAAGGTTCTGGCACTTTGGTCGGACCGTCATCGGGCCGCATATAGGCATACTTAGACGTAGATCCAGGTAAGGGGCTGGCCGCTCCGAGGGTGACATTATCGAAGCCAATGCGCCGTGCTGCCCCTTCAAAGCTCACCGAGTAAGCAACGCCCTCAAAACTGGTCCCCGCCGGGAGAAACGGACTAAATTGTCCGGTGGGATCAGGAGCCCCATTCAGCGGAGTTTTGGGTAAATCAAAGCTGGCGAGCAGATTGCCTGCGCCATCAAGACCGTCATAAATATTCACCTTGCCGGGGAGGGCGATCGCCGAATAATACAGCGAAAACCCCTTTTGAAACCCGCTCTCCATATTCATGATGGCAGCGGGACCGGACCGAAAGAACAGCACCGTGTCTGGGGTTGCCTCACCTCCAAAATTACCCGATTGCCCCCCGTCGTCGGCATCGATCAAGGCTAGGGCGTTTTCACTGAAGGTAATGCCAAAATCGAAACCCGAGTAGCTACCGGAGCCGCCGGGACCTCCAGCATAAAACTCACCAATGGTTTCAAAATCGGCTAGACCTTCAAAATCTAGAACGAACGGGTTATTCGGAGGAGCGGCGATCGCCAGCTCGGAACTTGCTGTAATGGCCACAGCTAGGCCAGCACAAGAGCGAACTAAAGAGAGGATCAGGCTTTGTCTATTGGGGGGGCTCATCGTGTGGCAAACAAGAAATGAGAACTCAAGCGCTTGGTAGACATCTCACCTGAAACGGCTTTTTGACACCCCGTCGAAGGAAAATAACCTTCGACGACCCCGTTAAACTACGGAGAAAATTTGACACAAAGTCCAAAATCAAGGCTAGCCTTTCCCAACGAAGACCTACAATGGCTTTCCCGAATCTTGACAAAACCTTCATCGAAGGCTTTACATTCTGGAAAAATGTTTTATGAGCGTTCCTCGACTCAACTTGTGGGGAAAGCTCATAGAACAATTAAGGTCGCACCCGATTACTCATTTCCCTTCAAAGACGATCCATCCGCTTAAAAGTTTCAAAATAGTTTTCTAGGGCTCAAGTAAATTTTGAAAGGGCGATCGCTAACAGCCCCCTTAAACCCTTCAAGAAACCCTTCAAGAACATCTCTAGAAATGTTCTTAAAATTACATCGCGATCGCCAACCTCATCAGTATTTTCTCAACAATAATCGCGTCAGTTGACCAAGGATAACTTGAGTCAAAATGCAAGCATCTAAGGGATGACATTGCAACGAGATGTCTATGCCCTAAACATTTTGTAGAAATTCACGTAACATCCTGTAGAAAAACGAAAAATTTCATGGTCCTGGCTTTTCTTAAACAGGCGATCGCGCTTCCTTAATCTGAAAGTGATAATTTTCACCTCGGCACTGAAAGACTGAGGAGTCTGGGTTACATGGCATTCGATACAAACCAACCGGCTCAAATAAGTGGGCTAAATGGCTATACTGTCAACCCGATTGTGACGATTGGTGACACGATCGGCGACTACACCCCGCCAGGGATTCCTGATGGCGTCGGGGCTTATGAATTGGATGACAATACCGTTCGAATTCTGGTTAACCACGAACTGGGTGCAACCAGTGGTTATGCCTATTCCTTGGCTAACGGCACAGAATTAGCCGGGGCGCGGGTTAGCTATTTTGATATTGACAAATCGAGTCGAACTGTAGTAGCAGCGGGTCCAGCCTACGACACGATTATCAATCGCCAGGGCGAAGGGGTTGATGAAGCTTCAGATTTAGAATTTGGTGGCATTCAACGCTTGTGCTCGGCCCAATATGTACCCGCCCATCAATTTGGTGAGGGCATGGGTCTGGTGGATGGGCTTTTCTTCACGGGCGAAGAAACCGCTGGAGGAACGGAATACGTCGTTGACCCGGCAACCCAAACGCTCTACGCCGTGCCCTGGATGGGACGAGCGGCTTGGGAAAGCGTCACTGAGCTCAATACAGGATCGAGCGACACCGTGGCACTGCTCGCTGGAGATGACCGAGCAGGTGCTCCCCTGTTGCTGTACATCGGTGAGAAAAATGCCCAGGGAGATGGCAGTCTGCTCGATCGCAATGGACTTGCCCAAGGCAAGCTCTATGTCTGGGTTTCAGCCAATGGAGACCTTGATCCCAGTCAGTTTAACGGCACCGGCCAAAACCGCGATGGGCGATTTGTTGAAATTGACTTCTACCGGCCAGACTTGGCCAGTGCCGATGGCTCGTCGGGGTACGATGCCCAGGGCTTTGCCACCCAAGCCCAGCAGGATGTCCTATCCGCAGCGGTGGGAGCGTTCAAGTTTTCTCGACCGGAGGATGTTAGCACTAACCCAACCAATGGCACCCAGGCTGCTTTGAACTCGACGGGTCGGGGTCAACTCTTTGGCGGAGCCGATACCTGGGGAACGACCTATCGCATTGACGTGGACTTCAGCGACCTGAGCAATATTGGAGCCAACATTGACGTCTTATATGACGCGGATGATGCGGGAGCGGGCCAATTTGCAGGGCCAGACTACGGCTTACGCAGTGCGGACAACATGGACTGGGCCGATGATGGCTATCTGTATCTGCAAGAGGACCGCTCCACTAGTCCCGAAACCTTGTTTGGGGAAACCTCGGGGGAGGAGGCTTCAATTTGGCGTTTGGATCCCAGCACGGGCAAACTGACTCGCATTGCCCAGATGAACCGCGATACAGGCGTTCCGACGGGGCAAACCGATGGGGCGATCGGCGAGATCGGCAACTGGGAATCCTCTGGCATTCTGGATGTTTCGATACTGTTTGATGCGGCACCGGGAAGCTTGTTGATTGCGACAACCCAGGCCCACAGTTTGGTGGATGGGGCGATCGCCGACCAAGGATTAGTCGAAGGCGGCCAAATCTACTTCCTCTCCGGCCCCGCCACCCTAGAAGGCTATGCGTCACTGCCCGCAGATACCTTTGCGGAAGGTCCCCCGACGGGCGAAGGCATTTCTGGCAATGGCCGGACCGGTCCCTTTGAAGGACCTCCGGTGCAGGGCTTTAGTGGTGTGCAGTTTGCCCCCGGTGGTGACGGCAGCAACTACTGGTTCCTTTCGGATAACGGCTTTGGTGCCCAGACCAATAGTGCTGACTATCTGCTGCGCCTCTATCAGGCCGATCCCAATTTTGCGGGGTCTGAAAATGGCGATGGTTCCGTTGAGATCCAGGGCTTTGTGCAACTGAGCGATCCTAATAATCTAGTTCCCTTCGATATTCAGAACGGCGCGACCGCCGAGCGGAATCTGACCGGTGCCGACTTCGACATCGAATCCTTCGTGATTGATGGCAAAGGCGACATCTGGGTCGGTGAAGAATTTGGCCCCTATGTGCTTCACTTTGACAGCACGGGCAAACTGCTGGAAGCACCCATTCCCACGCCAAATCTCGCTAATCTCAACACCCTTAATGGTCAAGCTCCGGTTGTAATTGGTCACCGAGGAGCGAGCGGTAGCCGTCCGGAACATACCTTGGCTTCCTATGAGTTGGCGATCGAACTGGGTGCCGACTTCATCGAGCCGGACCTCGTGGTGACCAAGGACGGTGTCTTGGTTGCCCGCCACGAAAACGAAATCTCCGGCACGACAGATGTGGCAGATCATCCTGAGTTTGCCGATCGCCAAACCACAAAGGTGGTTGATGGTACATCCCTCACAGGCTGGTTCGTCGAAGATTTCACCCTGGCTGAACTGAAAACGCTACGGGCAAAGGAACGGATTCCCGGCACCCGCCCCGACAATACCCAGTATGACGGTCAGTTTGAGATTCCCACTCTAACGGAAGTCATTGACCTGGTGAAATCCGTTGAAGCAGCAACCGGCAAGACAATCGGCATCTACCCTGAAACCAAGCATCCTACATTCTTGGCGAAGGAAGGCGCTTATCTGGACGGTACACCGATCAATCAGGACACCAGCCAGCTTTTGGTGGATACGCTGATCGCCGAAGGGTTTACCGACCCCAGTCGCATCTTCATCCAGTCCTTTGAAGTTCAAAACCTGATCGAAATTCAGACCCGTCTGGATGCGGAAGGCTTAGGCGACATTCCCCTGGTGCAGCTCTACGGCGACACCACAACGGCGGCAGACCCGACCGATCCCTTCTCCTTCCCCTACGACATTCGCTATAACGTCGCCCAGGGCAATGACCTAGTTGCTATCTACGGTCAAGATTTCCTTGATGCGGCAGAAAATCCGCTGTCAGCTGACACGGTCTACGGCGATTTAGACAATGCCACAATTCTGCAAGTCATTAGTGACCAGTATGCCGAGGGCGCAGGTCCCTGGAAGAACAACTTCTTGCTGCGGGAATCGATTGATCCCAAAGTCGATGGCAACGGCGATGGCAAGGCCGAAATCGGCTCCCAGCTCACGGGCGAAGTCACCTCCTTTGTGGAGGATGCCCATGCCGCTGGGTTGCAGGTGCATCCGTACACGCTGCGGGCCGAGGAAGGTTTCCTGACGCTGAATGCCGAGGGTACGCCGCAGACCCTGGCTGATGAGATTGTGCAACTGACCCAAATTGGCGTTGATGGTTTCTTCACGGACTTTCCTGGGATTGGGGATGAAGTGCGCGATCGCCTCGTCGATGATTTCGTCCGCGCCCCACAAAACCCCACGGTTCAGTCGGGTGAAGCGGTAAGCAACCTAGGTGGGTCCAAAGGTTACGAAGGCATGGCCTTTAGCCCCGATCGCCAGACGTTGTATCCACTCCTAGAAGGCACGGTGTTCGGCGACCCTGCGGGGTCCCTACGCATCTATGAATTTGATACGACCACGAGCGTCTTCGAAGCACTGGTCGGTCTTTATCAGATGGATGCACCGGACCATGCGATCGGCGATTTCACCCCGGTTAACGACCATGAATTCCTCATCATTGAACGGGACGGCGGCCAGGGAGAGACCGCTGAGTTCAAGAAGATCTTCAAGATTGATATCTCAGCTGTCAACGACAGCGGTTTTGTCAAAAAAGAAGAACTGGTGGATCTACTCAACATCAGCGACCCCAGCGATCTCAACGGTGATGGCAGCACAACCTACGCCATGCCCTTTGTCACGATCGAAAACGTCTTGGTCCTGGATGAAGATACGATTTTGGTTGCCAACGACAACAACTATCCCTTCTCCGTGGGTCGTCCTCCGGCCATCGACAATAACGAGATTGTTCAAATCAAGCTGAACCAGCCCCTGGATCTGGATCCACGCCTAGGCGTTGCAGGGTTGAACAACGTGGGTACAGCGGGTCAGCCCTTTGACACCAGCGCTCCGGCTCAGATGCAGGGCCTCAATGGCTACACAGTTGATCCCCTCTTCACCGTGGGTGAAACCTATGGCGGTTTTACTCCCACCGGTATCTTTGATGGTTTAGGAGCCTTTGCCCTCGACGATGATACGGTTCGTGTCTACGCCAACAGCGAACTGGGGGCTAGCACAGGTTATGCCTATGAGCTGGCTAGCGGTGCAGCGTTGACTGGCGGTCGGGTGAGCTACTTCGATATCGATAAGGATAGCCTTGCAATTGTCGATGCGGGCTTGGCCTACGATACGATTATCAACCGGGCCGGTGAGGTCGTGGATGAAGCCTCTGATCTGGAATTTGAGGGTATCGATCGCCTCTGCTCCGCCCAGTACATCGAAGCATACCAGTTTGGCAATGGCATCGGTCTTGAAGATGCGCTCTTCTTCACCGGAGAAGAAACCGATGGCGGCACCGAGTTTGTCCTTGATCCAGATACAAACACTCTCTACGCAGTGCCCTGGATGGGTCGTGCGGCCTGGGAAAGTGTCACCGAACTCAACACCGGTACCACGGATAAAGTTGCTTTGCTGATTGGTGACGATCGGGGTGGTGCTCCGCTCCTGCTCTACATCGGTGAAAAGCAAGCGGGGGGTAATCTGCTGGAACGCAATGGTCTGGCGGCGGGTAGGCTCTACGTCTGGGCTGCGGATAGCGGTGAGCTCAGTCCCGAAGAATTTAACGGTACCGGTGAAGACCGCAATGGGACTTGGAACGCGATCGACTACTATCGCCCCGACTTGGCAGGTAACGGTCAGTACGATGCGCTAGGCTTTGCAACCCAGGAACACCAAGACGCTCTGGCGGAAGCCGCAGGTGCGTTCAAATTTTCCCGTCCTGAGGATGTTGCCACCAATCCCGAGGATGGAACCCAAGCGGTGCTGGCTTCCACGGGACGCGACAGTCTCTTCCCTTCTGATGCTTGGGGGACCACCTACCTGATCGACACCGAATTTGGGGCGGACGGCACACCTGTTGCGGCCAATGTCAAGGCCATTTACGACGGTGATGATGCTGGAGCTGGTCAGTTTGCTGGACCCGATTACGGCTTGCGTAGCCCAGATAATCTGGATTGGGCCGACAATGGTTTGATCTACATCCAGGAAGACCGCTCCATCGATTCCTTTGGCGAGGTTTCCGGCGAAGAAGCCTCGATCTGGACTTTAGATCCGGCCACTGGCAAATTGACCCGTGTGGCGCAGATGGATCGTTCGGCAGTGCCTGCGGGCCAGAGCGACCCCAGCCCCACGGATATTGGCAACTGGGAATCCTCCGGCATTATTGATGTCTCGGGTCTGTTTGACAAAGCACCGGGTAGTCTCTTTCTCTTCGGTACCCAAGCCCACAGCCTGCGCGATGGTGTCATCGCCAGCGAGAATCTGGTTCAGGGGGGACAGTTATCCTTTCTCGTTGCTCCTACAAGTTCTGATAGTTCTGGTGGTGGCGGGAGTCAGAATCTCATAAAGCCTCTAGTTTTATCGGGAACTGTGGCTTCAGAGACCCTGTTTGGCGGCGAGGGGAATGACATCCTCTATGGCAACGGAGGGGGCGATCGCCTCATCGGCAATGGGGGAGATGACATCCTCTACGGCGAACCCGGTGCAGATACCCTCATCGGTGGTGCAGGCAACGATATCCTCTACGGCAACGGCGGTGAAGACCGACTGATTGGCGATGGCGGCAACGACATCCTCTACGGCGAAGCGTCATCAGAAATCATCATCGGGGGTACCGGCAATGACACGATCTATGGCAATGGTGGTGGGGACTACATTGATCCCGGCACTGGCCTAGATTGGGTGTGGGTCGGCCAAGCGGGTGGAGCCACTGTGGTTCTCCATGAAGGCGAAGGATATGTCACCGTGGTGGGCTTCAAAGCCGGGACGACCCAGTTTGCCCTGGGTTCCAGTCAGCTTCAACCCAGTGATTTAACCTTTGGCCAAGAGGGCAGCCATGCTCGTATTCTCCATGGTTCTGATTTACTGGCTGTTGTTGAGTGGACGTCTCCTCAGACCGTGAGCAGTGCTTTTGCATAAATTGCTTTGCATAAATTGCTTTGCATAAATTGCTTTGCATAAATCGCCTAATCTCGCCCCCAATACGCCTCAATCCTCTTTCGTTGGACAGGTGTTTGGGGGCTTTTCTATCAGTTTTTAGGTTTAATGCTGCGATCGCCCCATCCCGGTCCCAAAGCTTGCTATGGTAAACAGCAGAAGAGTTCTAACATTAGGATGCAAATTCCCTTACATCAGCAAACTCTATCCTTGGATCATGCTGCGTTTTCAAAGATTTTGAGTAAAACCAGAAACTTACTCGTGATTCAAGATTTGGATGGCGTTTGTATGGAATTAGTCAATGATCCATTAGATCGAATCATCGACCTCAACTATCTTCAGGCCACGCAAATATTTGCACAGCACTTTTATGTGCTTACAAACGGTGAACATATTGGAAAACGCGGCGTCAATAGAATTGTCGATCGTCTTTATCATAGTATTCAATCCCAGGAGAATCCAGCGCCCAAACCGTCTTATCTCCCAGGCTTAGCGGCTGGCGGCGTGCAATGGCAAGAACGGGATGGAGAGGTATGCCATCCAGGGGTTAGTGATGCCGAATTAAATTTTTTAGCAGCCGTTCCCGACCGCATCCGGATGTGGATTCATAAGTTCTTTCGCGATCGCCCCCAGCCCCCCAACCTCGAACCTGCCATCGAAGCCTCAGTTTTAGACAACATCGCCTCGCCCACCGCCAATCTCAATACGTTCTATCAAATCCTTGAAGGCGATACGAAAACCTATATCGCCCTACAACAATCCATACAGCAACTGATGAATTCGCTCTTAGCTGATGCCAAGCAGCAAGGTTTAGCGGATTCATTTTTTGTGCATTATGCGCCTAATTTGGGCAAAGATGAGCAAGGTCAAGAAGTGCTTTGGTTCAGCCAGTTGGGGGAGTCAGGAACGACTGATTTTCAGTTTATGCTGCGAGGGGCGATCAAAGAAGCCGGAGTTTTAGCCTTGCTCAATCGCTATTACCGAACTCACTTTGGAACCTATCCCTTGGGAGAATGCTTTAACGTTCGTCAAGCTCCCCATTCGGTGGAAGTCTTGGCTCAGTTAGCTCAAACTCATTTTGATCCAGCATTGATGCCTTGCATCATTGGCGTGGGTGATACGGTTACGAGCCAAACTCAGGTTTTGGAGGAACAAACGGTGATCCGACGAGGGGGGAGCGATCGCAATTTTCTCCAACTTATTCAAACCCTTGGGCAAACCTTTAATACCGAAAATCTAGTGGTTTATGTGGATAGCAGCGGCGGAGAACTCAAAAACCGTAAGCCTCTAAAACTCGAAACCCGAAAGGGTTCTCCAGTGGTGATTGAGGGACCGGGCGATCGCGACGATCCTCTCCAGATTAATGTTGCCTTTCCCGGTGGACATCACGAATATTGTCAGTGCTTTCAAAGGGCCGCAAGCCTCCGTCAGACAGAGCTCTAACCCACAGAGCTCTAACCGACTGCAATTTGAGCCGCTTGAAGTTGTTTTAAGAGCTGGAACGTTTCCTGATAGCCTCTTTCTAAACCCTGCTGCTTAAACCTATCCATGGCTTGTTGTAAATCGGCGATCGCCAAGTCAGGCCGATGGCTTACCCCATAGGCAATTCCTCGATCCCTATAGACTGCCGCCAAACAATCTTGCAAGGGCTGTGGGCAATTGATCAAGGACTGGGTGTAGTCGGCGATCGCCGCTTCATAGTTTTCTAGGGCAAACTGGGCAAGACCACGATTGTAATAGGCTCGGTAATCTTTGGGTTGCTGCCACAAGAGTTGATCATAGTTTGCGATCGCATTGCCATAGTCAGCCAATCGATAATGGGCTAAACCTCGATTAAGATAGGCTTCTAAATTATTAGGATTAAATTGAAGGGCTTGGGTACAGTCGGCGATCGCTGCAACATAGTCTTCCAGTTGAATATAAGATAAGCAACGATTACTATAGGCTGCCGCATTCTCAGAATGATTCTTTAAAAAGAGATCAAATGCATTTTTTGCTTTTATATACTGTTCTCGTTGATAGGCTTGAATACCTAAATCAAAGGCAGAGAATTCAACATCAAATGAGGTTGGAGTCTCTTTATTTTTAGCAGCAGAGTTAGCAATGGCATCAGATTGTACGATATTGGGCTGTGCAATCGCATCAAAAACTACCAGACAGTTAAATGAGATCAAATAAAGTGAAAGTGAAAGAAAAACATAGATAAGAATACTTCTGGTTCGCAAATTCATTGTAGCAATTCCTGTAACGTCAAGCAGTTCTTTTAGAAAAAACTGCCCTAAGATCTTAGAATTGTCAAAAGACAAGTCGTAAAATTGACTGACTTGTCCACAAAACTTAAACTTTCATGGATTTCAGTAAGACCGACATAAGTCTCTAAGCATGAACGAAGTTAATCTTAGAATTATTGTCGAAAAGAACTATCGTCCAATAATGTCACTCAGATCATGAATTCCTAAAGGAACACGAATCCAGCTAATAGCTAAGAAAAATACAGTTCCCAAGAGTGGTAACCAATATCAACGACTTGGGTTATTTCAATAGGGCATCTGGACATTATAAGAAGGATTTAACAAGTTGCATAGCAGATACTTAACATCAAATTATAGATTTAGACCTCCCTTAACCGTTGCTGGAGCTGAGAATAGGACATACAAGACACCTGCACCCATTAAAACAACCACTAAGCTAAAAAGCACAACCCAACGGTTATTAGGCTGATAAGTACTATTCTCAATAGCCTGAAGAACACTAAAATAGTGCCAGGTGGACAGGAGCACAGTGATTAGACCAATCAAAACCAGAGCTAATCCCAACAGCCATCCTTGCCCAGTTCCCATAACCTGCGGGGAAACAAGATAACGCGATCGAGCAATTAGCACACCAAAACCAATGAGAGCAATGGCTGTCCGCATCCAAGCCAAATAAGTCCGTTCGTTTGCCAGATGGTCTCGGGTTCGCGACCCTGACTTTGGTAAGTGCTGCGAAGACAACATGGATAGTGAATTTAAATCACTAGGATTAATTGATCCTGAGCAATCGCTAAGTGATTCTTCAGGCAAAGGTAGAATTAGATCCGAAGGCTGAAAGAATTCATGCATAAAACTATCCATAAAAAGAGATTGACTAAAAGTTTCTCTACTCCAGTTCTTCTCAACCTAAAGCCCTTTGAATTAGCTTAACTGTTTTCTTATCCATAATTTTTTGAGCTATTCTCTGTACTATCTTCAGAAGAAGGGTAAGTAGGTTCACAGGTAAACAACCATTTTAAGACTAGCTGCTCAGACATCAGTTTATTTACTATGCTATTAGCAGCTGTAACATGAACTTCGGGGGAGGTAGCATATAACGAGAAACTAATCAATATTATTCTAAGAGTCATAAGTTACTGCAAGACTGGAACTAATGATTGACTTGAAAAAGCCAGATTTTCCTATCTGACTTTAGATACTCGAAATAAAAAAAGTCGTCAAGCTTCTGGATCTCGGCCTACTTCAATAGGTAAATCTGCTTGAGCGGAGTATTCGGTCCAAGAGCCTTCATAAACACGAACTCTAGGATAGTTCAGTAAGTGCTTGAGAACAACATATTGTAAAGTCGCTTCTCGTCCAGTACTACAGCTTATCACAATATCATCTTGAGGTTTAATGCCACGGCGGTTCACCAGAGCCTGAATTTGCTCCAATGGAAGCAGTTGGTGTAGGTTATCTTTGCCCACCGTCAGAGATTGCCAAGGAATATTCTTCGCACCAGGTATGTGACCATTACGAATGAAGACATCCTCTTCACCAGCAAAGAGAGAAGCAGGACGAGGATCAATCAGAACAAGATTACTCTTTTGGCTAACATGTTGGCGTATTTGCTGTAAGTCAACCCTTGTGTCCAAATTTTCGTTTACTGTGAAATCACCTAGGCTGTAAGATGGGTATTCTTTTGTTACTGGCAGTCCAGAAATTTTGTATCCTTTATAGCCACCATCTAAAACTGATACTCGTGAATGCCCACTACGCTCTAATAAATAGGCGATCATTGTTGCTCCTAAAACGTTTGCATCATCAGAATAAACAACAACATGGCTACCTTTGTTAACACCAGCTTGTTGAAAGAGAGACTGGATCTTCTGCTGGTCCCAATATTGAATGGGTAGGCGTCCATTAGGCCCTCGAAACGTATTGTCGGCAATGTGAACGGCATTAGGGATGTGTCCATTAATATAATCAAGGGGGTTAATGCGCACATCAAGAATTCTGACATTACGATCGTTGGCATGATTATTCAGCCATTCAGGAGCAACAAAGTCTAATTGAGAAATTTCTCTACTATTGGCAAGTTTTGGTGCTACAAAACCTGATAAGCCTAGAACAGCTATCAATGTCAGCAGAAATATAGCTAGCTGATTTTTCCGGCGATTAACTTCATAACTTAATACCAGCATTTCAATCTCCTTTGAATCTGCTTTTTTCAGATTTATTTACGCTCATCTGTATCACCCTTACAGAGCTCCATTCCCTCAGGATATCGATGTCACTTTCATTTCTAATAGATTATTTTAGAGTAGCATCGCTACTTGGTAAGTATCAAGCCAATGCCTATAAAACTGCTTAATGGGAGGATGATCTACAGTAAATCCATGAGCTTCAACTCGCTTAATAAATTGCTCAGCGGTCAATGACTGTTCGACGGCGATCGCCATCAAAACCAAAGCGATCGCTCGATAGCCTCCTCGGCAGTGAACTAGTGCAGGTTTGGGTAGATGTATAAGAGTCTCTAAAGCAACATCAATTCCTTTAGTCTCAGTTACACTGATAGGAGAATGAGCATAGACCATTTTAAGCGATTCAATTAGTCGAGCTTCATAGAAATGTAATCTCAGTTCACTAGGTAACTGTAAATTCAAAATTGAACAGAAGCCATGAGCAGCAGCCCATTCAATTTGTCTTACTGAAAGTTCACCACCAATACTATAGTGTGAGTTTACCAAGCGAATACTCTTAGTAAGCATAATTTCTCCTTATTTCTCCTTGGAGTATTAGGATATTTAATATCTCTTCGATATTAAATTCGATAGTCTACGCTCTCCAGTTATATTGAGAGCCGCATGACTTAAAAAGTGTTTGAGAAAAGTTTTCCTTTGTTCATATAACAAGTAGAAGTGGATCCTAAGTAAGCTATAGATTAGCTGCGGAATTAAAGTCAGAACAATGAGATAGCTGCGGCCACAAGACCATTGCTTGTTCCTCGACCTCGATCGCCATAAGTCGTCCATCAATAGAGATGGAGAGTTCGTAGTGACAATGCTTCGTAAGATACTCATAGAATGATGGCTTTAATTGACAAGGACTGAGCATGGGAGAGTTCAACTCTAAAAATGAAGACAGTACAAGTAGATCGTTAAACCCAGGTGATCTGAATCTCCTGGGACGATAACTAATTCCATCCTAAGGAATATCAAAAATACTAGGAAACTTGGCGTATTGCAGTCTCTTAAACTCTGTAAATAACAGAGAACTAGTAACGGAATGAATTATGGCATAGCCATGCTCACCTTGGCAGTACAATCAACTACCTTAAAAATGTTACTTATTGCACATTTTGTGGCGTGAAGAACTTAAGGATTGGAAACAAAGGTAAACAACTTACTAGGGTGTGTTTCAGATTACAACTTTTGAGTATCTGAAAATGCTGCAATTCAGGTGAAGCTATAGACATACTGAAAGCTGTCTGTAGCTAATAAAGACGTTCATGGATTTCCTGAAAGTGTTGCTTCCCTTAAATGAGGCTCGTAAAGTGCAGAATTTTCTCCCTGTTCAAGTACTAAGACAACCCTCTATAGTCATTGCCTCTACTGCCTTTTCCATAATTGCAGTATCAGGTCCCGTATTAGCAGGTTCTCAAGATCTAATCTCACAAAATAAAAAGGTTGAGATTACGCTCGCATCCTATGCTGTTACCAAAGCTGCCTATGACAAAATCATTCCTAAGTTCACAGCTGAGTGGAAAAAGAAAACCGGTCAAGATGTGGTTATTAAAACCAGTTATGGTGGTTCTGGAAGTCAAACAAGAGCTGTAATTGATGGCTTACAAGCAGATGTTGTCGCTCTGGCTCTAGCTTCAGACCACTCAAAGATCGAAAAAGCAGGTTTGATTCAGCCAGGTTGGGAAAAGGAAGCTCCCAATAACTCAATAGTAACTAACTCTGTTATTGCATTAGAAACACGAGATGGTAATCCCAAGAAAATTCAAGGATGGAAAGATTTGGCGAAGCCAGGTGTCACGGTTATTACAGCCAACCCTCAGACTTCAGGTGGGGCAAAATGGAATTTCCTTGGTATTTGGGGTTCAGTAGCTAGATCAGGGCAAAGCGAGACTCAAGCTCAGAGTTTCGCAACCCAAATTTACAGAAATGTACCAATTCTTCCTAAGGATGCCAGAGAGGCTAGCGATACATTCTACAAAAAGAAACAGGGCGATGTTTTACTTAACTATGAAAATGAAGTAATTTTAGCTGCAAAAAGGGAGCAAACTAATTCTTCTTACATCGTTCCTTCACCAAATATTAAAGTTGAGGGGCCAGTCGCAGTTGTAGACAAGATAGTTGATAAACGTGGAACACGTAAGGTTTCAGAAGCATTTGTCAATTATTTGTTTACACAAACAGCACAACGTGAGTTTGCATCGTTAGGGTTCCGTCCTGTCAACTCTACTGTATCTAAAGAGTTTGCAAATCGTTTTCCAAAAGTCTCTAATCTTTTTTCAGTGCGGGATTTAGGAGGATGGAACAATGTTGATAAAAAGTTTTTCAGCGATGGGGGAATCTTCAGTAAGGTTCTAGCAAGTCGAAAACAAGTTTCTAAGTAATTATCTAACGACTCCTACCTACGAGAGTATCCTACCAAACTGCTGGATATAATTGACTTATCTGGCCTAATTCCCTTATGTTGCTACTACGACGAGGCTATATAAGGTAACAATAGGATACTCTCGCTCTTTAGAAAAGAAATAAAACTTACTAGATCTCAAAGTTATTAATGCAATTAAAAAAAGTTAAAACGTATGCAGTGTGAAGAATTAAGGTTCACTTAATATTTACAGCCGCACTTTTTGCTCTATAATGAGAGCAAGCTCCTAAAGAATTCGAAAATATTCCTGTACTAAGATAACGTTCCCCAAAACTAGGCTGTATAAAAACTACTAACTTATCAGCATTTTCGCTTCGCTTTGCAATCTGAATTGCTGCGTATAGAGCAGCACCGGAAGAGATCCCAGAAAGTATTCCTTCCTCTCGTGCTAGTCTACATGTATAAGTGATTGCTGCCTCACTTCTAACTTGAACTACCTCATCAATTAGGTCGATCTTCAAGATATCAGGGATGAATCCAGCACCCAGACCTTGAATTTGGTGAGGGCCTGGCTTTCCACCTGATAAAACCGGGCTTTCCGCTGGTTCAACCGCAATAATTTGAAATTTCGGTTTTCTGGGTTTTAAAGCCTCTGCAATTCCAGTGATTGTTCCTCCGGTACCAACACCAGCAACCACAATATCAACTTGACCATCAGTATCATTCCAGATTTCCTCTGCTGTTGTGTGCCGGTGAACGCTGACATTTGCCTTATTGCTAAACTGCTGTAGCACAAAAGAATCAGGCAAAGAATTGGCAATTGCCGAAGCTTTAGCGATTGCACCTTTCATTCCTTTAGATCCCTCAGTTAGCTCAATACGAGCCCCATAGGAACGAATTAGCAATTGATGCTCATAGCTCATCGTATCAGGCATCGTTAGGATTAACTGATACCCCTTTATAGCTGCAACTAGAGCCAAGGCTACTCCTGTATTGCCTAAAGTCGGCTCTACTAAAACCGTCTTTCCTGGCTCAATTAATCCCGATTTCTCTGCTGCTTCAAGCATACTCATTGCAACCCGATCCTTAACAGACGAGGATGGATTTAGACCCTCTAGTTTTGCAACAACTCTAGCCCTACAGCCTTCACTTTGAGGTATACGATTCAAATAAACTAAAGGTGTTTTTCCGATTGTATTCAAAACATTATACGCAATATTCATGCTGCGATGACTCCTAAAAGCTGAATCTTTGATACATTCTAGTTCGCAAAACTAAGATTTTTGCGTAATAGCGGCTACCGAGTCTTTGTTTTGTATTCATCAGCGTTTCAGATGAAATCTTTATGAAACAAGAAAAACATACAATCATTCAGTTTAAGGTCGTTAAGCCTTAAAGTGTACGACTTAGCACATTTACTAGTACATAGTAGTGATTCTATGCTGCTTGTAAAGCCATCATTACAAACAGAGTAAAATCCATGCTCATCTTAATTTTCTCCTTACGATGAAACATCTACCATTATTTTAGATTTGATATTGTAATGGAAAAGCCTTTGCATTCTTAGGTTTAATATAAATCTGAGTTTTAGGCTGTAGATTTAACTCTCTAAAACGATCGCGACTCAAGTTTGCCACTAAAGTTTGTCCATCTCCTAAAGTTAAGTCTAACTGAATTTCCCAACCAAGATGAGTAATTCGATCAACGAGTGCGTCAACATATCCCTCTGCAGGCAGTCGATTAATATCTACATCATGAGGACGTAAAAAAACCTCTCGACTTTCTGTAGTAAAGTTGTTTCCCTGAAATATAGGTGTATTTAGAGGAAGTATATTAACAGGCCCAATGAAGCTCATAACAAATGGTGTAGCTGGCTGATCATATATTTCCGCAGGGCTTCCAATTTGTTCAACTCGACCCTGATTCATCACAACAATCTGGTCAGCTACCTCCATTGCTTCCTCCTGATCATGAGTCACAAATACTGTCGTGACATGCACCTCATCATGCAAACGACGCAACCAAACTCGAAGGTCCTTGCGAACTTTTGCATCTAACGCTCCAAAGGGTTCGTCTAGCAACAGGACCTTAGGTTCCACTGCTAAAGCACGAGCAAGCGCAACTCGTTGTCGTTGACCTCCAGACAATTGGGATGGGTAGCGATCGCCCAACCCTGCTAACTGCACCAGGGCCAAAAGCTCCTCAACTCGATGCCTAATTCGAGCCTTAGGAGATTTACGGATACGCAGGCCAAAGCCAATATTTTCACGGACAGTCATGTGCTTAAACAAGGCGTAGTGCTGGAAGACAAACCCAATGTTGCGATCTTGCACACTTTGGTGAGTGGCATCCGCCCCCGGCAAGAAAATTCTTCCCTCATCCGGCTCTTCTAATCCCGCAATTACCCGCAGCAGTGTTGACTTTCCGGAACCTGAAGGCCCCAACAAGGCGACCAAAGAGCCCGTATCAACTTGAACATTCACCCGATCTAAAGCAGAAAAGCTTCCAAAGCGCTTGGAGACTTGCTCAACAAAGATTCCCATAGTACAAAAACACTCTTTTAATCTACGGTTTGTCGGTCGATTTATCGTACTTTACATGAACAGAGAGCTGTCCTCACAGAAGTTTCCAGCACCTTGGCTGCTACCTAAAAACCCTAAAGCTCTACCTGGAATAGCTTTGGACAGCTTTTGGAAAACAGTTCAGACTTGATTTAAATCATAATTGAATTACAAATGAAATGCAATTCAATTATGATTAAATCTAAGGGTTGATCTCAAAAAGCCTTGGTGCTAGTATCGGATGACCAAAACATCACTATTCCGATCAACTTACCGTAGATTAAAGAGAGATAGGCTCATGATTAAATGCCCGAACAGCTTTCAGAGCAAGTATTTTGACTCTACGCTCCTTCAGAAAATGCAAAAATTTCACCTTTTCGGCATACCTCGTCGTCGCTTCTTGGCACTTCTGCTCACTTCGACTTTGGTTAGTGGCAGTATCACCGCTTGTGCGACCAACTCCGAGTTGCAGGAGTCTAGCGCTAGGGCAGTAGCAAATACCTCGGGAGCAAGTAAGCCTGACGTAGAATTAACGTTGGTCTCTTTTGCAGTGACTAAAGCAGCTCATGATGCGATCATTCCGAAATTTGTTGACAAATGGCAGCAAGAACATCAGCAAACAGTCAAGTTTAACCAAAGCTATGGTGGCTCTGGTTCCCAGACTCGGGCTGTTATTGATGGTTTAGAGGCAGATATTGTTCATCTCGCAATTGGTTCAGACGTTCAAAAAATTTCAGAGGCTGGGCTCATTGAAACGGGTTGGGACCAGGAATTTCCAGCTAATAGTGTAGTTTCCCGCTCCGTTGCAGCTTTAGTAACCCGTGAGGGTAATCCCAAAAATATCAATAGCTGGCAAGATTTAGCGAAGCCAGATATTAAATTCATCACGGCTGACCCCAAAACGTCAGGGGTGGCTCGTTGGAATTTCCTTGCCCTTTGGAATGCAGGGCTAAAATCAGGGGGCGATGAATCTGCTGCTCAGGCTTTTGTGACACAAGCTTATCGAAATGTTCCCATTCTGACTAAAAATGCGAGAGAAGCAACGGATGTTTTCCTCAAGCAAGGGCAGGGTGATGCCCTGATTAACTATGAAAATGAGGTTCTTCTAGCGATTCAGAGTGGAGAGAATCCTTCTTATATCATTCCAGAACCAAACATTTCTATTGATAATCCTATTGCGATTGTTGATAAGAACGTTGACAAGCATGGAAACCGGGAAGTTGCGGAAGCTTTTGTACAGTTTCTGTTTTCCCCAGAAGCTCAGGCCGAATTTGCTAATTTTGGGTTTCGGCCTGCGGATGAGGCTGTTTTAAGTGCCAACAAAGAGCGAGAACAAAAATATCCTAAGGTTAATCAGCTTGCCCAAAGTCAAGATTTTGGTGATTGGAATGCAATTGAAAATAAATTCTTTCAAGACGGTGCTATTTTTGATCAAATTCAGCAGTCAAAGTAACCTAACCTAATGACAACTCAAATTACACCACGTCTTGCATGGCATTTTCTGGTAGCAAAAGGGGCCAAGGTGCCAGCACTGTCCGTGAATTGGGGAGTAATGATAAGCTACTTGTTTATCATGCTTTTATTACCCATTCTCTGTCTGATTAACCGAGCGGCAATCGTTCCGTTTCCAGAGTTCTGGCGGATTGCAACCGCACCAGTGGCAATCAAAACCTATGAAGTTACTTTTGTAACAGCTCTTTTCACAGCTCTGATTAATGGCCTATTTGGAACTCTGATTGCCTGGGTTTTAGTTCGTTATTCTTTCCCCCTCAAACGCTGGATCGAAGCATCTATCGATTTACCCTTTGCTTTACCCACGGCGGTGGCAGGACTAACCTTGGCAACGGTCTATAGTGACCAAGGCTGGATTGGCGCTTGGTTTTCACCCTTTGGGATTCAGATTTCCTTTTCCCGGTTAGGCGTTGCGATCGCCATGCTCTACATTTCGCTTCCCTTTGTAGTACGAACAGTACAGCCTGTTTTGATGGAAATTGAAAAAGAAATCGAAGAAGCAGCTTGGAGTTTGGGAGCATCATCTCAGCAAACGTTTCTTCAGGTGATTCTCCCTCCCATTATGCCCGCCATTTTAACAGGCATTGCACTGGGGTTCTCCCGCGCAGTTGGTGAGTATGGTTCAGTAGTAATTATTTCTTCCAATACCCCTTTCAAAGATTTGATTGCTCCTGTATTGATCTTTCAACGTCTTGAACAATATGACTATGGGGGAGCAACTGTCATTGGATTTGTTCTGATGTTAATTTCCTTAGCAGTTCTCCTGTTGATTAATCTGTTGCAAGCCTGGAGTAGACGCTATGCCGAGTAAAAATACATTTAGAAGAGCTCAGACTTTTCTCCAGCATTATCGACAGCATTTGGTGACCACAATCCTGATCAGCCTTTCTCTGTTTTATATTGCTTTAGTTCTTTATATTCCGACTGCAAATGTTTTTGCCCGAGCTTTTCAAAAGGGTTTAGGTCCTTTAATTTCTAATCTCAATAGTCCTGACTTTTTGCATGCCGCTAAACTTACTGTAATCCTTGCACTTATTGCTGTTCCCCTAAATACAGTTTTTGGTCTTTGTACTGCTTTGGCGATCGCCCGCAGACAGTTTCCAGGGCGAACCTTGCTACTCAGTATTATCGATCTCCCCTTTTCAATTTCTCCTGTAGTTGTGGGCCTAATGTTAGTTTTACTTTATGGTCGTTTAGGGTGGTTTGGCCCCTGGCTAGAGGCCAATAATTTCAAGGTCCTCTTTGCCTTTCCGTCTATGCTCCTCGCTACCATTATTGTCTCAATGCCTTTCGTTGCTCGTGAAGTGTTGCCAGTACTAGAGGAAACAGGAGAGGAAGAAGAGGAGGCCGCTAAACTTTTGGGAGCAAATAGCTGGCAAACCTTTTGGTATATAACGCTCCCCAATATTCGTTGGGGTCTTTTATATGGCGTTATTTTGACTAATGCAAGAGCAATGGGGGAATTTGGTGCCGTTGCTGTCGTCTCTGGAAATATTACGGGGAAAACTCAAAGTTTGCCATTATTTGTAGAAGAATCCTATGTCCAATATGCCACTGAATCAGCCTACTCAGCAGCCGTAATTTTGGTGTTACTTGCATTAGTAACTTTGGTGCTTAAGAGCTTTATGGAACGTAAGGTTAATGCTCGTCATCGAGCGCTATAAATGATTGCTTGTCTGGAGAATGAAAAGGATCATTTTAAGGTTAAATGAATCATCGAATACTTTGCCAAACTGGAACAAGCAGGAAGTTCAGAAAACGCGATCGCCTCCCCTTAGATTCAAGATATTTTTGGGATATAGAAAGTGGCTTCGTGCGTACTTTGACATGGTTAGAAGATGGCACTGTCATTAATCTTGGTCTTTGGGGAGTAGGGCATAAAGTCGGACAAGCTTTATCCAATATTCGTCCTCTTGAGATTGAGTGTCTCAGTCCTGTTTTGGCGAAGGTGATTCTGCTTGAAGATTTTCAAGCAGATTTGCAAATGGAGCGCCAAGTACTGCTCGACCATTTGCAACTCACTGAGGAACTTGCTTTGATTCGTAGCTATCCCTCAGTAGAGTCTCGACTTCTTCATTTTCTGATGTGGTTAGCAAAAAGATATGGCTATGTCGAGAGTGAAGGGCAAGCATTAGATTTTTTTCTCAGTCATCAAGACATTGCTGAATATCTTAGTACGACCCGAGTCACAGTTACTAAACTCATGTCCCGTCTAGAAGAACACAAGGTTATTCAGCGCTTACCGATGAAAAAGATTGTGATTCAGCCTGAATCTGGCTGGTATTACCAAATTTAGATCCCCTTAAACTCAATTCGTCAATTCTTGAAAAAGCCCTCAAATCATGCGACATCCTATTCATTTAGAAGTTCCTCAAAAATTCCACCAAGAGCCTGTTCTCTCTCGGTTAGTTTCCGATTATCAATTGGTTGTGAATATTCGGGCCGCAGTTCTCGGGAAAAATGGTATTGGTGGCGGCTGGTTTGATTTAGAACTAGAAGGAGAAGCCGATCGCATTGAGGCTGCACTCCAGTTCCTTCAAGATCTTGGACTAACGCTTTGGGATCAAAATCACCCTGCATCAGATTGGCAACTGTCAGACGATTCTTGATAGGCATTTTGCATGGGTGGCCTGGGATTCGAACCCAGAACCAGCGGATTAAGAGTCCGATGCGCTACCGTTGCGCTAGCCACCCGTGGGTAAAACTATTATATTCCTAATTATTTTAGTCCGCTGAGGTAAAAATCGCTCCTGGAGAAGTTGTACGAATCAGACCAAGTCGAGTATCTTGAGACTAAGCTTCTGACCTGTGAAGCAGCGGCTTATACACATGATTTAGCCCTAACCCAGCGCTATACTCGGACCAGATCGAATCCCGCAACGGCTTCGCACTTGGTGTTGCTTTTTAATCCTCCTATGAGTTGCCTCTCCTCCCCCGATCGCCCCTTTCAAGCCCTTCAGGCCCAGTTGCGCGATCGCTGGCAGGACCTAGAGCTAGACCCCTCCCATGACTGCGATATCGTCATCATCCCGTCCCTGAGTGTTGACCAACGGGAACTGGAAAAAATCGATGGGGCACTTCACTATGAAGAACGATTGCTATTCTCGTTAATTCGGCTGCGCAACCCCCGCACCCGCCTCATTTATCTCACCTCCCAGCCCCTGCCCCCCATTGTTATTGACTATTACCTTCAGCTGCTACCCGGTATTCCCTTTTCCCATGCTCGCAATCGCCTGCTCCTGCTTTCTACCTATGACAGTTCGCCCCGTCCCCTCACCCAAAAAATCCTAGAACGACCTCGGTTAATTCAGCGCCTGCGCCAAGCGCTGCGGCCCCAACGGGCATTTATGGTCTGCTTCAATGTCAGCAAGCTGGAAGAGCAGCTCTCAGTGCAATTAGGCATTCCACTGTTTGGGGCACCGCCGACGCTGCTGACCTGGGGAACGAAACAGGGCAGTCGACAGATTTTTGCAGAATGCGCCGTGCCCCATCCCGATGGCAGCGAATTGGTGTATAGCGCAACCGAGCTGGCCGACCGAGCTGCCGCACTCTGGGAGCGACAGGCGGCGTTAAAGCGAATCGTCATCAAGCTCAATGAAGGGTTTTCCGGGGAAGGCAATGCGCTGCTAGATCTGCGTCCCCTGGCAGAAGTGGCTCCCGGTCGCGGTACCCCTGCCGAGCGACGATTGGTCCTCCAAAACCAGTTTGAGCATCTCAGCTTTCAAGCGGCGGCTGAAACTTGGGCCTCCTTTGGCTCGCGGGTGCCGGAATTAGGGGCGATCGCCGAAGCCTTTATCGAAGGAGAGGTGAAGCGATCGCCCAGCGTCCAAGGCTCCATTAGCCCCACGGGACAGGTGGAAATTCTCTCAACCCACGATCAAATTTTAGGCGGTCCCGATGGTCAAATTTATTTGGGCTGCGAATTTCCAGCGGACGAACGCTATCGGCTTCAACTGCAAGACTATGGCCGCCGCATCGGCGAATGTTTAGCCGCGAAGGGGGCAATGGAGCGGTTTGGGGTGGATTTTGTTGTGGTCCAACAACCGGATGGCCAATGGGATTGTCAGGCGATCGAAATCAATTTGCGGAAGGGTGGCACAACCCATCCCTTTATGACGCTGCAATATTTAACCAATGGATCCTATAACGAAAAGGATGGCTTGTTTTATAGCCAACCCGGTAGCCCTAAATATTACAAAGCCACGGATAATTTACAGGCCAAGCACTATCGAGGCTTGCTGCCCAGCGATCTCATGGATATTGTGGCGGAGTATCAGCTACATTTTGATAGCGGGACCAAAACCGGAACGGTGTTTCATCTCATGGGCTGTCTCTCGGAATTTGGCAAACTGGGATTAACCTGCGTGGGCGATTCTCCTCACCATGCCCTGGAGATTTACGATCGCGTCAAGGCCGTATTGGACGAAGCCTGTCAGGCTGAGGCGATCGCCCTACCCACGGGCTGGACCATGCTGCCCATGGGATGGACAGGCTACCCAACGACGGATTGAGCGTCAAACCGAGATGTCCAAGACAGGTTGAGATAGATTGAGACAGGTTGAAACCGCGTTGAAACCGCGTCAAGGGGACCGTTCACCGGGCGCGATCGCCCCCGGTCTCCCCTAGTCATTTGCAGTCAGCATTCGCTTCAATCATCCCGTGTCCCTGTTGAACCACTGCCAGCCATTTCCAGGTCAATATGGTGGAACTATCCGATCGCGCCATTCTGATTTGTGTGCTTCTGGGTATGGGAATCGGTTTGCTCCGAGACCGACCCCGGAAAAAGAAGAAACCCCCGGACCCCACACCGGGTCAAAAAGCAGCGAAGGTCATGGAACAATATATCGATGTCATGATGGCGGAAATTAAGGGGAAATAGTGACGTTCTACCCCTCAAACAGAGGCAGAAAAACAGCGGAAATACAGCAGAAACACAGCAGCTACCAGGGATTGCCCACCAGCGTAAACGCCGCCCAAAAATAGGGATGGGAAAGGTCGCGATCGCCAATATCTTCCGCCACCCGTTCCGTCAAGGGAATCGATTTCTGCTCACTTTGTAAATCGTTTTGTAAAATGCCTTGGCTGATCGTGACCTGTTGATGGAGCATGGCGATCTGGGCCTGACGCAGGGCTTCTGCCTTCACCGGCACCTTGCGCAACTGTTCATAAAACTGGGTGATCAAAGCTAAGGTTCCGGCATCGCTCACATACCACAAACTGCCCAAGGCTGATTTGACCCCCGACTCGATGGCCAAACCCGCAAAGCCCAATTCAGCATTTTTATCCCCCAGGGCCGTTCGACAGGCACTTAACACCAGCAGTTCTACCGGTGGATTGCCAAGGCCCAAATTGCGCAACTGATTCACCTGGAGTTTTTGATCCCACAATTGGATATAGGATTGATCCACTTTTCCAGCTCGAAACTCGCCATGGGTCGCCAAATGCACAATGCCATAGGGTTGTTGCTGCCGCGCTTGGGTCAAGTTTTTCAGCGTAAACTGATCATTGAGAAAAGACTTGCCTTGCCACAATCTTTGGGTCAACACGGACAGCTCAGTTTCCACTGCGGGTAAGTCAGATTTTGCATCAAATTCCGATGCCCCCATGGCCAAAATCTCTGATTTACGAACATCCACATAGCGCGTATCCGCCAGACTCAAGCTGGGCATGAGGCCCAGGCTATAGCGCTCCACGAGGAACTGGTTGCCATCATGGAGAGCTGCCATGGGGAGCGATCGCAATCCCGCATCCAAGATAAAGCTAAGGTTATCAATCTCCCGAATTTGGAGTTCACCCTCAATGGGCTCAATCAGCAGTTTATATAATGCCTGAGCTGGTTTTAGATAGCTTTTGCTCCAAAGCTTGCGGGGATCTGTCACTTCTCGACGGAAGCGATCGGCCAATTGGATCACGTCTTTACGCATCACTGACAAGCGTTTTCGTACGGCTGCACCATCGGGCATGACCACCAGTAGTTCTAGCTCATCGGTCTCATTTTCGCTCAAATTTACCGTATCCGTAGCCCCTTGAAAATATTGTTCCAAGGCATCTGAAAAATGCGCTTCTCGCTGGGCAAAATCTGGTGACTGGCGCATTGTCGCAGGCACAAATTGAATATAAACCAACGCCGGTTTAACGCCAGCCGCAGCCTCCACACGATTGAGAATTGTTGCTGCTTCAGCCACTGTTTCAATCCGTCGCTCATAGCCTTCAAAGGGTCTAGCATAGGCAACTGAGTTGGTGCTGTTTTCCCCTGTCTCGCTGCCCTGGGTTTCATGCTCAACAGCAGCATTCGAACTCAGGGCATCCAGTAAATCCATGGGGATTTTCAACACAGAATCCGGTGAATTGAGAGGAAGCTCGGGCTCTGGAGAAGGCTCAGGACCTGGAGGAGGCTCGGGTCTGGGAGAAGGCTCGGGTTTGGGAGTCGGCTCAGGCTCTGGAGAAGGTTCGGGCTTGGGAGTTGGCTCGGGTTTGGGAGTAGGATCTATAGGCCCAGGTTCTCCCACTTCAGGGTTAACGGTCAAGCGGTAGGCGATCGCCTCCGAACTCGACACCCCATCCGTTGCCACGATCGAAAAGGCATTGATTGGCCCATTGCTCACCGCTGTGGGCTGATAGGTTAAAGGCGTTCCCGGTTGCCAGATATCACCATTTTTGAGCAAGCGATCGCCTTGACGCAACTCTCCGCCAGCAATGCCTTGAATTTGCAATCGCAACTGATCCTGATTGACATCCGTAAACAGCGTGTCCGGGGTGGGCAGGGTAATGATTAGCGTATCCGCGACGGTGATGTCGTTGGCCTCTAGGCCCTGCACCAATGCCTGGGGCGGTGTATTGTCTGACAGAATGGCGATCGCCCCCGGCAATCCCGGCGTCACCCCTCCTTCGGGCAAAACCGAAAACCGTCCCCCAGTCAGTTGGTTCTCGACCTGATCGGCTGTGCCTGCTCGAATAGCGCCTCGGGTGCCGTTAGGGCTCGCTTGGCCTACGGTTAAGGGCGTATTGGTGGCCCCGCCGCTGTGACGCAGAGACACTTGACCACCGGTGACGGAGCCGACGGTAGGAGAATCCTCAAGATTCAAAACCTCTCCCAGAACGACATTACTCTCCGTGGCCGCCATGCGCAAAACGGACGCCTGGGCATTGAGGGTGGTATTGGGCGGATTGTTCATCTCCGTGTCCGGATCAACGGCGGGTAACAGACCCTGCCCCTGGATCGTGCCTCCCGAGACTACGGTGACATCTCCGGCTTTTGCCGTTGCAACGGATTGCCCGTCGCTACTGGAGTCTAAGGCTCGGGCGGAGGTGTCGAGGGTGGAAAATTCGACGGTTTGATTTAACTCAGGGGCTGTAATCCCAACGGTTCCAGCAATGGCCGTCAGACTCCCGGCCCCCACAGCAAAGGTTGTCGCATTGATGTCTCCGGATTGAACGCGATCGCCCGTTAGCTGAACATTACCAGCCTGAGCCTGCACCGAGCCATTGCCCACCCCACTCCGGGCTGTGGTGCGAATGGACTCGACGGTGATGCCCCCATTCTCGTTGGCGGCTCCAGCGGTTGGATTAGAGGACAGCGTGACATTGCCCGCCGTCACCTGGGAGGTTTTGCCCGCAGACCCCAAAACCGACGTCGTTAGGGTCTTAGCGCTAATGTCTGAGCCTGCGGTGGTCAACTGCACATCGCCACCCGTTAGAGACACGGTTTCAAAGGCGATCGCCGAGTTGGCTGAGGCGTCTATCGTTTGAGCCCCGATGGGGCTGTTGCTTCCGGTTGTCGTTAACTGAATGGGTCCGGCCTGGGCCGTAATCCGATTCCCCCCTCGGTTGTTCACCCTACTGGACAGATCGCCCACATTCAAATCCCCCGATGTCGTTAGCTGAATCGCCCCTCCCGCTGCTTCCACCGTTGCAAAGATAGCTGAGCTAGAGGTCTCTGTGGTTGCAGAAGCATCCAGCTTGCCGCTGGTGAACTGCCCCTGGGTCACTTCCGCCTCAATCCGGCCAGCGATCGCCCGACTCACATCTCCCCCCTGGATCTTGGCTGTGGTCTCGACATTGCCCACTTGCACCGAGGGTCCGGCAGCGCTGATCTGAAGATTACCGCCCTGGGCAATCACTGTGGCTCCGGCAGCTCGGTTGGACGTGGCGATCGCCCCCATTTGAATGCCATCGGTTTCGATGGTCCCCCGCACACTGCCAGCCTCTAGCACAATATCGCCCGCCTGGGCTTGGGTCGTGGCAGCCTGGGGGGAATTGGCGGGTAGGGCATCTGTGGCCCGAGCGGAGGTTGTGAGGGATCCGAGGGCGATCGCCCCCGCCTGGGTTTTGACCGAAATTGTCCCCCCCCTAACCGGTTCTGCCTGGGCCACAGGATTTGAGGCCACAGGATTTGAGGCCACAGCGGTAGAAATCGTCCCCGACAGGCGAATATCACCAGCCTGAGCCGTGCTATCCTCATTCGCCGCCGCCGCAGGCAATCCTTGTCCCGTCAACAGTTCTGGCAGGGACAAGACCGACAAAGCATTCGTCGTAAAGGTGGGGTCCAGCTCCAGCGCGAGAATTTGTCCCGATTGACCCAGGCGTAGCCGCTGCGCACCCGAGGCTGTGGTCACGGTCTGGAGCGTAATATTGCCCCCAGGGGCTGTGAGTTGGCCATTGCCCCCAATGGCACCAGCCGCCAGCGTCAGGTTTTGCTCGGGATTGAGCGTCAAATCGCCAAAGAGGCCGATCGCCCCAGGGTTAGTCGCCGTTGTAAACAAAAAGCCTGTTGGATCTCCATTCAGGCGGTCATAACTATTTTCTCCAGTCGCAAAAAACCAGGTTTCTTCCCCAGGATTACCAAAGCCAATGCCATTGGCTGTGGTCGCCGCAAAGGCTCCTGGCAAATCTAGCTGGGCCGTTGGGCCAAAGACGATTCCCGCCGGATTCATCAGCAAGAGATTGGCATTACTGCCAGTAATCTTCAGCGTGCCATTGATCAAAGAAGCTTCGCCACCCGTGATGCGACCCAGGACATTTTGCACATTCGGGGTAGTCAGAAACTGGGCCGCTTGTCCTGCATCCAAGCCAAATTTTGAAAAACTGTGAAATAAGTTACCCCCATCCGTTGATGGGGTTCCCCCGGTAATGTTAATGACAGGGCCATTGCCTTCGACTTGGGTTCCAGCACCGTTGGGCGTAATGGTTTGGGCACCATTGGCAGGAACCGGCTGGGCGATCGCCCCTTGCATTCCCAATCCGGAAACGAAGAGTGCACAAGTGGCATGGGCAGTGAAGCGATAGCATCCTTGCATAGCGAGGTCCAAGCGAAAGAGTCTCCAGCAATCATTTCGATTTTCATACGAGAGCCTGTAATCTCCGGAATTGCACGGATAATCTTTGTCTTAAATTCACGATTTCACGAGTTTTACACAAACGAGAGATAAATTCATTCGGATCGCCCAATCCCCAGCGCGAAGTATCCAAGGATGCATCATTCTATGGATACCTTCGGCCTATGATGGCTGCCCCTCCTCCAGATCTCGCGCAGCTGCCGGCGACCCCACCGTCGCCAGCCAACGTTGTTTTTGCATCGCAGCCCCAGGTTTCTCCCATCGCCGAAGCAGCAGCCCAGGGGATTCAGCCTCCCCTCTCCCTTGAGCCGGAGCGCTTTCAGCCTGAAACCGAGCAGCCTGAAACGGAGCAGGCGATCGCCCAGCAGTTCCCGGTTCCAGAGGCCATTCCTCCCACTTCAGAATTGCCCCAGGAATCGCCCGAGAGCAGCAGGCCAGAATTTTCAGAATCCGTTCCAGAATCGCCACCACAATCATCGCCTTCAGAGGCATCGGTCACGCTCAAAACCATTCAGGTAAACGGCAGCCAGATTTTCAGCCCTGGGGAATTTGACGCTTGGATGGCTCCCTTTCTCAATAAACCATTGGCCCCAACGGACCTGCGGGCGATCGCCGATACCATCACCCAGCATTACCTCAACCAGGGATACATCACCTCCCGTGCCTTGGATCCTGTGGTGAGTGGCGATCGCGCCACGGTACAGATTGTCGAAGGGGCGATCGAGCAGATTGAAATTACGGGCACGGAACGGGTCAGCCAAGACTACATTCGTCGCCGCATCGAACTGGCGGCCCAACAACCCCTCAATACTAACCGCCTGGAAGAACAGCTCAAGCTGTTGCGCAATGACCCGCTGTTTGAGGAGCTGAGTGCCAGTTTGCGAGCGGGGGATGGTTTGGGGCAGAGTGTCTTGGCCGTGACGGTAAAGGAGGCCCAGTCGTTTACGGCGGAGGCCAGTGTGGATAACTATTCTCCGCCCAGTGTGGGTTCAGAACGGTTTGGTACACAACTTCAGTATCGTAACCTCACGGGCAACGGGGATGTTTTGAGTGGGGGATATACGCGATCGCGCACCGGGGGCTCCCAGCAGGTCAATCTCTCCTACAGCACACCGGTCAATCCTCGGGAGGGAACGCTAAGCCTGTCGGCGGATTGGACCCGGACCAAAATCACCCAGGATGAATTTGAATCGCTCAATATTACCGGCAACTCCCAGCGCTACAGTCTGCAATATCGCCAGCCGCTGCTCCGCAGTCTTCGCCAGGAGTTGGCGCTCTCCGCTGGGTTCACGTTTCAGGATGGTCAGACCTTTTTAGATGGTACACCAACTCCTTTTGGGGCCGGTCCCGATGCCGATGGGATCAGCCGCACAGCGGTGATTAATTTTGGCCAGGACTATGTAAAGCGGGATCCGTCGGGGGCCTGGGCGTTGCGATCGCAATTCAACCTCGGCACGGGTCTCTTCGATGCCACGAACAACGCCGAACCCATGCCCGATGGTCAATTTCTCAGTTGGCTGGGTCAGGTGCAGCGGGTGCAGCGGCTCGGTGACAACCATTTGGTCATTGCCCAGGGGAGCCTGCAACTGAGCTCTGATGCGCTGTTGGCCTCCCAGCAGTTTAGTTTGGGTGGGGGTCAGTCCCTGCGGGGCTATCGGCAAAATGTGCGGTCTGGGGACAATGGCTTCCGGGTTTCCGTTGAGGATCGCATAACGCTGCAGCGGGATGCGGGGGGCGCTTCGACGGTGCAACTGGCTCCCTTTGCGGAGGTGGGTAAGGTTTGGAATGATGTGGATAATCCCAGCGGCAGCGGGACGGCGCTCTTGGCGAGTGCGGGGGTGGGGGTGATCTGGAAACCAACGCCTGCGTCGACGATTCGGGTGGATTATGGGGTGCCGTTGGTGAGTTTGGGCGATCGCGGCAACAATCTACAGGATCAAGGGGTGCATTTCAGCGCCAGCTACCGGTTTTGAATTTCCCTGTTTTTGATTTGAATTCCCACGGCGATCGCTTTGCCGGTAGGCTATAAAGGATCTGATTCTCCCTCTTTTTCCATGAGCAATCAACCCCAAACCGGTGCAGAAGCCGTTGACGCCGCCATTGCCCAGGGCATCGATCTGGATGGTTCCCCGATTCCCGCCGAAAAGCTAGATCTCTACAACCAGGTGATGGGACTAGAGGGCGATCGCCAGCGTAGCGGGGTGTCGAATAGTATGCGATCGCGCATCGTCCGCATTGGCGCGAAGCATATTCCCCAGGATGAGCTCAACCAAAAGCTAATTGATGCAGGTTTTGCGGGCTTAAAGGACAAAGAAATCGCGTTTTATTACGGCAAATAAGCCGCGAGTCCTGAGCCATGGCCAGTGATGCAATCCTGTGTGTGGATGAAGTCAGTCTCAAAACGGGGATTGCGGTGTTGTGCGATCGCGACCCCGATCTCGCCCGCCTGGTCGAGCGGCACGGCCATCCCCCCCTCTGGAGCCGCCCTCCGGGATTTGCAACGCTGGTCCACATTATTCTAGAGCAGCAGGTTTCCATGGCTTCGGCCCAGGCGACGTTTGAGCGACTGCGGGGGGCGATCGCCCTGACGCCGGAGGCATTTTTGACCCTGGAGGATGAGTCGCTGCGGGGGATGGGATTTAGTCGGCAAAAGACGGCCTATGTGCGAAATTTGGCGGAGGCGATTCGGAGCGATCGCCTAGATCTTGATGGGTTGGTGACACAACCCGATGATAGGGTGCGGGAAACGCTGTGTCAGCTGAAGGGGATTGGCCCCTGGACGGCTGAGATCTATTTGATGATGGCGCTGGATCGGGCGGATGCTTGGCCCTTGGGGGATTTGGCGGTGCAGTTGTCGGTGCAGCGAATTAAGGGATTAGAGCAGAGGCCAGACCGGGAGATGTTGATGGCGATCGCTGAGCCTTGGCGGCCTTGGCGCAGTGTGGCGGCGCGGTTGCTGTGGCAAGCTTATTTGGCAAAAGAAACGTCAAGCAAGCTCGGAGTTAGCGCTTCACGTTGAGAACCAAGTTGGATTGAGTCGCAGGTTTTTCCGCAGTTACGGTTGCGACTGGATGATTTGATGCGATGATTCTCAAATTCTAGAGGCGAATCTGGCGGGTTTGGGAGCGTATCGCAGTTGAGACAAACAATTTTTTTGATGGCACTGCTCTATTCGGTGCAGGCTTGCAGTAGCAATCCGGGGCTGGCGATGTTGCCGATCGCCGAGTTTCTCAAAGCAGATTTGGGATTGACTGCGGCCCAGGTGATGGGATTTCGGGCGATCGCCTTCCTCCCCTGGTTCCTCAAGCCGCTGTTTGGATTTGTCGCCGATAGCTTTCTATTTTGGGGATTCCGGTTTAAGGGGTATTTGGTGGCTTGCTATGCCGGGGCGATTTTTGTGTTTTTGGGTCTGAGTCGGGTGGGGGACTATTCCTATGGGGGTCTGTTAGGGGGGATTGTAGCGGTGTCGGGGGCGATCGCCTTCTCCGATGTGGTTGCCGATAAGCTGATGATCACCCAGGGAAAGGCTACCGGAACGACGGCTCGGTTGCAGGGCGCACAGTGGGTGGGTCTGGGCCTGAGCGGTGCGGCGATCTTGCTTTTGGGGGGTTGGTTGGCGGATCGGGTATCGTTGTCGGTGGTGTTTGGCTTGAGTGCTATCGGGCCTGTCTTGGGAATTTGGGGCGTTTTGCAGTTGCTGAAAGAACCGCGTCAACAGGCGAGTGCGGTGCTGGGGGATGTGCGGACGACGATGCGCAGTCTCTGGAAAACGATCAGGCAGCGTCATTTCCTGCTGGTGATGCTTTTGATTGTATTGCTGGGTTTTTGTCCGATTCCGCCAACCTATTTTTATCAGCGGGATGCATTGCAGTTTAGCAATACGTTGATTGGTCAACTCAATGCGGTAAGTTTGCTGGGAACAGGGCTGGGAGCGTTGCTGTTTGGGCGATTGTCAAGTTGGCTTTCCCGTGGCAATTTGGTTTATGGAGTGGTGGGTTTTAGTGCTATTGCAACTGTGAGTTTGGGCCTGATGCAGGGGGTGGGGAGCGCGATCGCCATTTCTCTCTTCACGGGGGCCAGCACCATTTGGGCGACGTTGCTGATGTTTGAACTGGTCATTAAAACCTGTCCAGAAGGGGGCGGAGGGAACGGTTTATGCGGTGGCTGTGGCGCTGTCGAATTTGGCGGCTTCGTTGGGTTTGGTGTTGGGGGCTTGGTTGTACGATGGGGGGCTGAGTTTTGCCAATTTGGCATTGCTGGCAGCAGGAGCAATGGTAGTTTGCTCGGGGGTAGGGCCGTCTTTGAAGAAAAGCTTGTCGAGATTGCCTTAAAATTCTGCTCATGATTGACCATGATCGTCTCTTCAAAGAACTTCTGACCACCTTTTTCCTCGACTTTATCGAGCTGTTTTTTCCTGACATTCTCATGTACCTTGAGCCTGATAGCCTCGACTTTCTTGATAAAGAGCTCTTCACCGATGTCACAGCGGGAGAACGTTATGAGACCGATCTTCTGGTTCAAGCCCGGTTTAGGGAGCAACCCGCTTGCTTCCTGATCCATGTTGAAAACCAGGCTAACCCTCAGAATAACTTCGGAAAACGTATGTTCCGCTACTTTGCACGCCTCTATGAAAAATATGATACTCCTATCTATCCCATCGTCATTTTCTCCTACGATAAACCACGTAAACGTGCCCCTAAACAATTTCGTGTTGAATTTCCGGGATTCACGGTTAATACGTTTAACTACCGTGTGCTGCAACTCAACCAACTCAACTGGCGTGATTTTCTCGATCGCCCCAATCCGATCGCCAGCGCGCTTATGACTAAAATGCATATTGAGCCCCAAGACCGACCCAAGGTCAAAGCCCAATGTCTACGCCTCTTGGTGACACTCAGATTGGATCCAGCCAGAATGCACTTGATCTCTGGATTCATCGATACCTACCTACGCCTGAACAGCCGAGAGAAGCGCCAGTTTCAAGCAGAGCTTGGTAACATTGAACCAGAAGCACAGGAGGCAGCCATGCAAATTGTCACCAGTTGGATGGAAGAAGGCATCGAGCAGGGGCTTCAGCAGGGGCTTCAACAGGGGCTTCAGCAGGGGCTTCAACGAGAGGCGGGTCTTGTTGTGAAATTTCTGGAGCGGCAGTTAGGGCCATTGCCTGAGGCGCTGAAACAGGAGGTTTATCGGCTGGATGCAAAAGCGCTGGATGCCCTAGAGGATGCCTGTTTTGAGATGAAATCTAGTGCTGAGTTGGCAACCTGGCTGATGATATTTCCTTCGCCTCGACAGCGTCGTGTAGTGGTCGTTCGTTTATTGCAAGAGTTTTTGGGGGAGCCGCTTTCTGCTGAAAGCCAGGAGCAGCTAGGCGGTCTCAAAAAGAGGCAGTTACAACGGTTAGGTTCAGAATTTTTGACCTTTGGGTCTGTGGCAGATTTGGAGCGTTGGTTGGCGGCGCAGGCTGGCTAAGCTTTAGCTTTTTTTAGGGCTGAAAGGCGCAGTTTGCTCCCCACAGTTTCGAGAAAGACTCTCAGCATCAGTTGACCATTGGCATCTCTCCAGGGTTGCCAAATGAGGAACATTTTGAGGGCGGTCCAAAGCCCTAGAAAGGGATGGCCGTTGTGCCAGTGGGCGTTGGCGATCGCTCCCATAGCAAGCGCCTCGACCTGCCGGTAGCCAAATTCTCGACTAGTCTGCTGGGCTTCTTGGGCATAGTCTAAAGCCTCTTGATATCGATGTATTTTTCCTAAACATCCACTCAAGGCTACTTTTTCATGGGCAATAATTCGCAAATCACCAACAGATTGTGCATAAGCAAGTGCCTGCTCAAGATAACTGAGTGCTGCTTCCGCCTGATCGAGATGAAAGCAGTACAGAATGCCGATGCTATTAAAAATGCTTCCAAGAAATATTCGATTGTCAGAGTTTTGCGCCAGTTTCAAACTTTTCTCAAAACAAGTTAGTGCTTTTTTATGCTGACCCAACATCAGGTAACAAGACCCAAGATTGTGAAATATTTCTTCTAGTTGCTCACTGTTCTCAAGGTTTCTACTAATTTTCTCTTCTATTTTAAGATATTTTATAGCAAGCTGATATTTTCCCCATGTGGAGTAGAGATTACCTAACTCATTTAAAATATGGCTATTTAGGCTCGATGATCGATCGATCTTGCTGAGTATTAATGCTTGCTTTAGGTAGGTCTCAGCTTGTTTATATTTTAAATTGATAACGTCTAGTCTGGCAAGGCCACAAAGTGATTGAATCTGTAAATTGACGTTATGGATACAACTAGCAGCTTGCAGTTGCGTCTGATAAAAATCATTGGAGATCCTGTAGCTTCCCTGAGTTCTATATGCATTAGCTAAGCACCCAAAAGCTCTGACAATAAGAGACTGGTCTTGTAAGATATTTTCTTTTTTGAGGAGTTCTTTGCCATAGAAAATTGCCTGTTTAATCTCTCCAATCGCTCGGTAGGAAACCGCTAGACCACACAAACAAATACCACTTACCTCTACGGAAAGCTTGTTCAGTAAACGACTGTAGAGGTCAATGGAGATTTGATAATAGCCCCAAAGAGATAATTGCTCATGAAGAAGTTGCTGTTGTGGGGCGACAGGGATCTGTAAAATTTGCCAAGCGACTTCCCAGGCTTCCACCTCGCAGCAATGGTGAAAGGCTTCTAAATATCCCCGCACTTGCTCAAGCCCCGTCGCATCTACCCTTGGGCGATAGTCCACCAACCAAGATTCAGCCGCAGCGTAATGAGCCAGTTGCCAATGAGAGACTTGTTGAGATAGGGGATAGAGCTTTTCTAAGGCTAGGGCAATTGTTTCCGAGAGTTCTCCTGGAGAATTTAGATTTAGCTGACATATCTCCGCATCTAAATCCGCAATAAGCACATTCTGACTTTGATCCTTCATATTTCAGCTCTTTTTGTTAATTTATGTGCGTGATTTATAGAGGAAGGCAAAGATAGTTTCTAAAGTTTTCTTCAGCATAAAGCGGCCATCTGCACTGGCCCAAGGGGGCTGTATCCAAAATGCCATGAGGATTGTCAGGATGCCTTTAATATGATGTCCATAACACCAGTAGGCATTGGCCAGACCTGCTGTAGCAAACGATTCCATCGGTCGGTGATTGATAGATCTAAAAATATGGATTGATTGTCTAAGGTTTGAAAATACCATCTTTTGGTCTGGATGCCTGAGTCTTGCATAGCAATAAGATAGATTATTTAAGTCGCTGGCTTGACTTATAATATCACCCAGTTTTATCGATAATTGCAGCAAATCTTGAAAGAGAATGATAGCTTTTTTATACTGACCAGAGCGCGCATAAACAGAGGCTATATTTCCTCGATTTATATATTCTCCCAACAGATCGTTACGACTTTTGCTAATCAAAAGTGCTGTTTCTAAATATCTTAATCCAGCTTGAAAATTGTCAGAGTTTACAAGATTTCCCCCTAGATTACTAATCGCTACCCATTCTTGATGAATGATCTTAGACTGCCGAGCAATTGCAAGTTGTTCTAGTAAATATTTTTCTGCTAGTTCGGTCTTACCTAAGCGCATATAGGAAGAGCCTAAAAGTCCTAAAATCTCCGTTTTTAGTCTTAAATTAGATAGCTGTAGACTATGATCATAACTTCTTTTGATCCAACTCAATGACTCTTTGAAGTGACCCCAATCTCCCATGAGACATGCAAGATCAAGCTCAGCTTTTGTAATTTGGTCTAAATTTTCTGACGCTGTAGCCAGCTCCAGCCGACGTAAAAATAGCTTCCTCGCTTGCTTGTAGTCAGCACCTTGATTTTTGCAATGTCCTAACCCGCTCAGTGTATCTCCATACAGATCAGCATATTTTTGAGATCTGATCAGCTCATTATTCAGAATGTGATTATAGTGATTATCCGCCGTTTTAAAGTCACCAAATTTTCGTAAGCAGTCACCAATTTTGAGATGTAGCAAGAGCTGATAGTTAGTACTCATATGTTCAAGCAGCTTCAGACCTATTTCTTTTAATTCATTAAAATACCCTTTGCTATAGAGGCGATCGCAAACACTCTGCCGCTCCTCCTCAAACTGAATGGGCGTCATAAACAATTGCTCGGCTCTTGGCCAATCTTCCAGTTCAACTAAATGATGAATCGCCTCTAAATATCCCCGTACCTGCTCAAGTCCAGTCGCATCAGCCCTCGGGCGATAATCCAGCAACCAAGACTCCACCGCCGCATAGTGGGCCAACTGCCAATGGGATAATCGCTGCGGTTGGGCATAGAGGGTTTCTAGATCTAGACCTGCAACCGCCGAAAGACCACCCGGTTCGTCTAGATTTAAGTCAAAAGCAGTAGCAATTAAATCCTGTTCCAGCAGTTCCATCACCCTCACCCTTTTCCCGATACCTGACCTTGCTGCCAAGCGGTTCACCCCCTGGCAAAACCTCAGTCTACTCCCGCGAAATCTCACTCTCTATTCGCTTCAAATGCTCCCGCGCCACACTCCGCACCAAATTATGCAACTTCAAAACCCGACGGTCCAACGCAAAGGGTTCCTCCTGATATTCCACCAAATAGCGCTGCACCAGCAGTTCCAAAGCCTGGGCTGTTTGCCCCATTGACCATCCTAGCCGTTGCACCGACCGTGCCCAAAAACGCGGCGGCACCGGACGATTAAACACCGATCCATGGCACAACAAAATGTAAGCACCTTGCCCATGACTCGCCAATCGCTTCAGCGTCAGTTCAATGCGATCCTTGACTCGCTGCCGTAAGGATTTGCTGTAGCGATGCAGCTTGTGCTCCCGCCCTGGTTGTTCGATGCCTTCCCGCTGGGCCGTTTTCTCAATTTCAATAATCTCTTTGCCATACTTCTCCCAATAGGCCAAGACATTGCCTGAAAATGGTTCCGCTAAAATCTCACAGGCAATAAGCTGAAGCGCCAGGGGATGACCTTCATAGGCCGTTCCAATCCGCTCTAAATGGGGTCGTCCTAGAGATTCAGGCTGAACACTAATGCCCCGTAGATGAAACAGTCGCAATTGTTGCAGACGGCTGAGGCCGGTGATGGTTTGGCAGTGGTAGCGATCGCAGGAGGGGCGATCGCGAAAACAACCGGGCAGATCCTGAGAACTAATAATCAAACGCGGCGCAAAGGCCGGGACTTCCAAACAACGCTTGAAAAACGCCTCCCAGCCCGAGTCGATAAATTCATTCCAGCCTAGCGCTTCGTTTCCTCTCAGGCAATATTCAAAGGAGTGGAGTTGGATAATGACCGGGCGATCGACCAATGCTGCCATGAATCGATTCAGCAGTTTTTCGGCCTCCTGAAGTTCCGAATTCGGAAAGTCTATTTGCCAAGATCGGAAACAATAGGTGACGAATTGGACAAATTCTAATCCCTCATCGGGATCGATCCGCAAAATTAATCCTTCCGGCCATCCTGCTTCGCTCAATTGGTCACCCAGATAGAGGCTAATGGCAGTTTTACCAATGCCAGTGAGGCCCGTTAGTAAGAGCAAGCGGCAGTTGAGTTGGAGATCGGCGAGGAGGCGATCGGTCACCTCTCCCCTCTCGACCCAGTTTTCTTGGGCCTGCTGAAACTCGGCCTGCTGCTCTTGCAAGGCTTTGGAGCTGTCGATCTCAATCACCTCATGCCAATTGAGATTGAGCACTTCGCAGGTTGCTCGGACGAGCGTCTCAGAAACGGGCTTCATGGCCAAAAACCGTTGCCAAGTCGCAGGGGAAAAGGCATAGAGCAGATCCCCCTCGGCATTCACCTGGGGCCATTGCAGGTGCGGCTCTAGGAGATTACTGATTTCTGTTAGGAGCACGGTGCTAGAACGGGTAAGTTCTCGGTTTTTTATGGCTTGGAGAATGAGGGCTTGGCCGGTTTTCGAGAGTTTTAATCGTCCCATATCACACAGATGGCAATCAAGTCAATCGTCATTTTTGAGTTTATGAACAGGGGGCGGGCTGGAGAAATTCCAAAATCTGAGATTGGCGGGTCTCAGGAGTTGTCCTGTAAATTAATTCGCATAAGGTTCAGAAGTTTTGTGAGATCTTCATCATAAGCAAAGAGTGAACATTAATTTGCTTTTGAAGTCTTTCAAATCTCTGAATTTGGCTCAAGAGCTCCCCCTCTTGTGGTCTATTTTTCAGTAACTTAATTTTTTAATTGTTAGCCCCCAGCAATTAACTGACCTAATATAGCCTGCCAGGGCGTAAAAGCTCAGAGATTAGAGGTTAAAAACATCTCTCAAAGATTTGTACTTGAGTTTAACTTGCAAAGGACTTGATTCTTCTTCGATGGCTGCGATCATAATCTACAGTTTCTAACTAACACGATTTAAGTTCATGAAGAACAAGAAGTTAGTGATGCTATCGACGGCTTTTATTTGCTCAACACTTCTCAGTGTTGCTAAACCAGCCTCTGCTTGGTCTGGCTGGAAAAATGTGTATTTAGGTCGCGCAGCTATTGCTGACAATAGCAATTATTGGAGGGCAAAAAGCAGACAACCTTTGCCTACTCCACCTTGGGATCGAAATGATTTGTGCAGATGGAAATATGGAAGAGGAGATGCTAAGGGTAGTCAAGTATTACTCTTGAGTTGGGATACAAATTTCTACTATAGTTATTGGAGTTGATGTTAATCTGTGTTCTGATGATTTTCAACATTAATTTAAAGAAGTAAAAGTATTAGTACCTTCCAGCACAAAGCATAAGGTCTAGAAAAGAGCTCTCCCTATCTTATGATTCCTTTCTGCAAAAAAACTGTTTTTGACATAAATGCCACCTCATAGAAAAGATACATCTTCAGGTTTTACAGTTCTTGAGCTTCTTGTCACCTTAGTGATACTAGGGCTTTTGAGTGCTACCTCTATACCTTTCCTTGCAGGACAAATAGAAAAGGCCAGGAAGGTTGAAGCTATAAATTTCATGAAAAGCTACATGGATAGACAAAAATCCTTTTATTACGAAAACCGAACTTTTGCTAGCAATTTGACAGAACTTTCTCTTCCTAGAGAAGGGAGATACTATTATTTCGGTTCGAAAAACTACTCATTTCCAGAAATTAAAGATAGCGTTTTTTCTTGCATCACAGTGGTTCCAAAATTAATGAATCATGACTCTCTTGGTGGCTGTGTATCAAGTCGAGAACAACTTTATTATAAAACTCGAAGCACTGTTTAGCTATGCATTAATTAGAAAATCTGAGGTAAACTCATTTTCTTGAATATGATACTTTACAGTTAGGCTACTAGAGTTCAGTAAATTCATTTTTGTGAACTCAGGTGAATTTATCACTCTTTCTTATCTTCTTTTAACTATAGGATCTCTTGCATGGATAATTTCTTAGAGGCTGAAACCCTATTGAATCTGTTGAATTTCATGATTTATCCAAGAGATCTATCGAATCTGTTCGTCAACCAAGTTAAGAATACTACTTTTATGAAGATCAAATCATCTCTTTTTCTGCTTTTAGCTCTTACTCCTGTACTGTTCAAGATCCAGCCGTCATCTGCGCAATCTCAGCGTTCTTCTAATACAGCATCATTAGCAGAGATGTCATGCAAAAATATCGGTGGTAAATTTAGAGTTAAAAATGAAGATATTGTGATAGGGCGTCGTGTTTATACAGGAATCTTGGAGGTAAGCGACTCCGGAGATCCATATACATGGAATCAGGCAATTGCGATTACTTGCGCTCTAGCCTCTAATGGTTCTCAGCCCAGATTTAGAACTCTTAACTTAGCCTTCGGCATTGCAGATGACCATCCCTATTCCGTAGGAAAGACAGAAATTAGAATGAAGTTATTTCGAGATGGAGGTTTTTATGAGTCCGTCAATATTAGGCAAGGAGATTCAATCAGGGCTGCCATTAATGTAGAAAACATAAGAAGCTTTTCCTTTGAACTAGAGTGTCTTAATGGACGCCCAGCACTAGGAGGGGGTGAAGGGTACTGCCCACCAGTATGGTTTACAGAAGATCTGCTGACAGAGTAAAACTTGGTAATTCCACTAGATTTAGTGCATTAGATCTCTTGCATAAATCATGAAAATCAACGGATTTTACAGGGCTTCATCCTTCAAAAAGGTATCCGTGCAAGAGATCTATTTATTCAACGTGAAGTCACACAGAATAAGCATGTCGAACTCTTGTTATATCTCTCTTTCTACAAGAGCTTTATGCTGAAAATTTTCTAACCTTGAAAGATATGAACAGAAGGAAGCTTATTAGAATTGGCACATTAGGATCAATCTCTTGTGCAACAGGAATTAATCTCTATAATCCTCAATCTGTGCAAGCTTTTGGACCACTATTTTCATTGTTTCTAAGAGTAGGACTCTCTTATGCGATTGAAAATGCCACTCACTTAGGTTTACAGGGGATGTTAGGTATTTACTATAAAGAAATGCGGAGAAGAGTACAGGAATGGTATGATCGACGCCTAGATGCCCAGTTAGCTCAGCGAGCATTAATTGAGCAAGATTTTACTGATATCAGGGCAGTAGGAATTCCTAATACATCTTATAAGCATATTTTGATCGGAACCAAACAAGAAGCCTCAGGCTATTACAGTCCAGCTATAGTTTTGCCACGACTAACAGGACAAGGTAATGACCTAGTAGCTTTTTCAGGGCCAGCAGCAATCGGAATCAGTTATGCAGCTAATTATCTCAGCAAAACTACTCATATGTCCCTGAAGCAGATTCAATCAGCATTGCTTCCAACTCGACGTCATCTCGATGAATGGCATTCTTGGGAGCAAGATTTTGCGCCTATTAGTTATGAGACAGCTACATCCTCAAATGGTGTAACGATTCAATATCGTAGGTCTGGAAAGCACCTGAATGGAAGTGCGGAAATTTTGGTCGGTATCGATGTTGGGCACAGACTTAGTTTTTCCGTTGAAGTTCAGTTCGGCTAATCTAGCTTAGGAATTAGTCATCAGAGATGAGAATACTGGACAGTGGGAAGTTTTACAGTTGCTAGAGCATTAGATAAGAGAAAGGGGGTAGTGCATTTATGTAAAGGATAAAGAGAAATAGGGTAAACCTACTATCGAAAGAAGGATAAAGGAAAACAAAGCGTAGCTGCTGTAGTCGGTAAGGATAGAAGACAACCCGGCATAGCTGTTGTAGCAGAAAGGAAAAGATGACCCTAGAACTCACTTGCCCGACCTGTGGCTCCCACGACATTTCCAAGAATGGAATAACGCGCCGAGGTAAACAGAACTACAAATGCCGAGACTGCAACCGACAGTTTGTCGAATACCCCCAGTGGAAGCCGAAAGACAAAGACACCCAGAGTTTGGTAGACCTGCTGTTGCTAGAGAAAATGCCCCTGGCAGGGATTGCTAGAGCAATAGACCTGTAGGGAAATAAGAGATAATAGTCGGTAGTTGCACGCTGCTCTAGCCATGCTGAACTTAGACCGAATTCTCCGGGATGACCGCCTGTTGCGGGCAATGACAGGACTCAATCGCCAAGCATTTGAGAAACTTCTGCCCAGTTTTAGAGAGGCGTATCAGCAGAGTCAGGTGAAACCTGGGGTAGAGCGAAAACGCGCTCCCGGAGGGGGACGAAAAGCGACCCTACGAACAAACCGTGACAAGTTGTTTTACATTTTGTTGTACTGCAAATGCTATCCCACCTTCGACTTACTGAGTGTGTTGTTTGACTTTGACCGTTCCTGTGCATGGGATTGGGTACATGGTCTGCTCCCAGTTTTGGAACAGGCTTTAGGGCTCAAGCAGGTGCTACCGGAGCGCAAGGTACGGAGCATAGAGGAATTTCTAGAACGCTTTCCAGAGGTGAAAGAAGTGATTTTCGATGGGACGGAGCGACCCGTGCAGCGTCCTCAAGACTCGAGCAAACAAAAAGAACATTACTCAGGCAAAAAGAAACGGCATACCCGTAAGCACATCACAGGCAGTACGCGAAAAAAGCGAGTGATCCTCCTGACGAAGGCGAGACCTGGAAAAATTCATGACAAACGACAGTTGGACGAAGAAGACTTGGTGGGCAACATTCCCGATGAAGTTGCTATAGAAGGAGACTTAGGATTTCAAGGATTACAGAATGAGTTTGAGAACGTTCATTTGCCGCACAAGAAACCCAAGGGCAAGGAATTAAGCGAACAACAGAAGCAGGAAAACCGAGAGTTCAGTCGGCAACGAGTCGTGTGTGAACATGCCCATGCAGGCATCAAGCGTTATCGTTCGGTCACAGATGTTTATCGCAATCGTGTGCCTGATTTTGATGACCGCTTAATGCTTAATGCTGCGGGTTTATGGAACTGGTATTTGGATGCAGCATAAATTGGGCAGAAACATTGGCAAACCTTGTCCTAAAGCGAGTTTTATTGCCCAACAACTCTAATAGGTGTTTCAAGCAGTTGGCTGCAAGATTACGTCAATGCATACTATGAAGCGGTGCCTCAAGAGGTAGAAGTACTGCCCAAAGCGAAAGGGAAGCTGAGAGTGCAGATGGATGAGCTGTGGTCATTTGTAGACCATAAGGGCAACAAGCAATGGGTCTGGCTCGCGCTGGATGCCGACACCCGAGAGGTGATTGGTTGTCACATCGGCGATCCTTCGGAGCTTGGCGAAGCCAATCGTTCCCGAGAATCAGCCAGGGCGTTGTGGGCATCATTACCGTCGGTGTATCGGCAATGTGCCACGGTCTATACCGATTTTGGGGAAGCTTACGAGACCGTTATTCCAGCAAAGCGTCATCGTGCGGTCGGCAAAGAGTGTGGTTTGACCAGCTACATAGAAAGGTTCAATCCGCCCAGCGATTTCATGAGCTTTGAGCTGACGCCACTCAGTTTCAATCAGATTCATCTCGGAGCAATAAGGAGACAGAAAGAAGACAATCAGCCCCTTCTCCTGCCATTCTGGCCACCGCTTTCGAACGGCCTTACTTTTGTAAGATGAACCATTGAAGTGAACCCCTTCCTTTGGACAGAAAGATCTGGCCTAAGCGAGAGTTATTTTACTTTTATCACACTTCTGCATTCTGTTGCCCGCGCATCCACTTTTCTTCAAATTCAGCCGGTGTCAAATAGCTCAATGACGAGTGGATTCTTTTCTTCATATACACTTCCTCTAGAAACTCTTCTATTCGCTCATAGACCTCACTAAAGTTTCGGTATTCTGATAGGTCTACTTCTTCTTCTTTGATCGTCCTCATTAATCTTTCCGCATATCCATTCTCCCAGGCTTTCCCGACTGCTGCCATACTAATCTTAACGTTGTGTTCTTCCAACATTTTTACATAGTCATTCGCTGCATATTGCACCCCTTGATCTGAATGATGTATCTCGGGAATTGCTTTCATCAATCCCTTCTCCAGTGCTGTTATCGTCAAGCTCTTCTCCATTGTCTTATCCAGGTGCCATCCTCGTATACTGCGGGTGAATACATCCATCACCACTGCCAGATAGACAAACTCCTCCTTCAAGCGGATATAGGTGATGTCCGCCACCCACACCTGCTCAGGACGCATTACCAACAGCCCTTTCTCCAGATTTGGATAACGCCGATAGCCATGCACACTGTTCGTCGTTCGCTTCCGCCTCACCCGCTTTTGAGCTAGTAGACCTAACTGCCTCATCAGACGACTCACTCGCTTATGGTTGACACTCCATCCTTCTCGCTGAAGTTGTTTCGTTATCCGTCTGTAACCGTAAGTCGGATATCTTCCTGCAACTTCGATAATCGCTACTCTGAGCTTTTCGTCTTCATCTTCTTTCTCTGAATTCGGCTTGTAGTAATATCGGCTTCGACTGTATCCAATCACATCGCAAATAATTTGAATGGGATAGTCTTCCTTAAGCTCCTCTATCATTTTCCGTTTCCGCTCAGGTTCCACACATCCGAAGCTTTTTTTGACACTTCCAGCTCCATTGTCAATCGACCTATCATTCTTTCTAATTCGCTTATTCTCTCTGAGGCTTCGTCATTTGATTCTTTCCCTTCAAATGCTCGATGGGCCTGCTTGAGAAATTCATTCTTCCACCGGCATAGCACTGATAGATGGACCTTATGAGCTCGACTTGCCTCCGTCGGCGACCGCTGGCCGCTGACCATTTCCAGTACCACCTTGGCCTTGAACTCGCTGCTGTAATTTCTCTGTCTTTTTGCCATGACCCTTTTGCCTCCTGGACTTTAGCTTACTCTCTCTCGCTTCTGTTCAGGTTTTGGGGGTCACTTCACATTGTCTTGAACCACGACAGTGAATCGTCCAGTCTCAGCCAAGGTCACTTCCGCTTTCTGGACCACCGATTCCATGAATTTGAGATACCGCTGTTCATTGAAACTCCCGACAGCTAAGGCATAATCAAAGCTCTGACCCGGTTCAGATAGGCCGATGATGCTCAATCGCCTGCCTCGTCGGTCGGTCTGCTCTTGATACTTCTGTTGGCCTACTCGGATGTAGCTGTAGCTCACCGGGCTCCACAGGCAAAATCCAGATTCATCGAGATACTTGAGGTCAATTTGTCCCTCGTCCGCTGCTCGATTGAGCAACGCTAAATCGGCTTGTTTGAGTTCCTTCTGCTCCGGGTCTTGCTTGCCTCGGTGCGATTGCCTCGTTCGTTTCCAGTTGACGCCCTTTTTTTTAGCACCCGTCTCAAACGGTCGCTGCTAAGCTGAACCTGACACCCTTGCTCTAACAACCTTGAGAGCTGAACGCTCGTGTAGGTTCTCTCTTCTTTCTCTAAGCAGGTCTCCAGGTACACTAAGTCCGCTTCACTCCATTTGGGCTTGACACTCCCCTACTCGGAGCATCCCACAGGCCCATCAATCCTGCACTTTGCCAGCACTTTATCGTTTGTCTCACCGTGTTGGGATGGCAGCCAAAACATTCAGCTATTTTCGCCACTCGCCATCCCTGCCCATTCAGCAGCAGCATGTGGGCACGATCCTTCGTCCGCTGAAGCACCTTGGGAGCTACACGTAGCTCCTCCAGCATGGTTTGTTCTGGCTCACTCAAGCTAATTCGTAGAGGGGCTCCCATCGCTCTGCCTCAATCTTCAACTCCTCTCCTGATTCTCTCACTCTTATTTCCACCTACTTACCCGCGTCTGCTGCCGACCCATGCTGTCATTTCGGGGCCGGGAATGAATGTCTGTTAGACGACAATAGCATTGGCGGCTGCTCGACATTTCCTGGCGGGAGTTGTCGCGAAAGCGTGGCTTGGATCGTGAGACAGACGTGAGACTTTGACAGCTCACTGGCGTGGCGATCGACAAAAAAAGACACTCATAGGGTCCCCCTGGAAAGAAAGGACTCTAACGAGTGTCGAGAGTAATAATGTATCAACAGCGAGTGTACATGAATGCAAAGGAGCATGGCCTGTCGCAGCAAGATGCGGCAGCGGTGGCGGAATTTTCGGTGCGAACCGCGCAACGAATGGATGCCAACGAGTGGCAGCAGGGGAGTGGAGAGGGCACCGGGGTGCGGACCCGGCCAGATCCACTCAACGGTCTTTGGGAAGCCGAACTAGAGGCGATGCTGCGAGCTGAGCCAAGACTGAAACCGACGACGTTATTTGAGCATTTGCAGGACAAATATCCGGGTCAATATCCGCAAGTGCTCAGGACGCTTCAGCGGCGAGTGAGAACCTGGAAAGCACTGTATGGTCCAGCTCCCGAGGTGATGTTTGAGCTGCGTCACGAGCCGGGGGTGCAAGGATTTTCCGACTTCACCGAACTCAAAGGGACGGTGGTGACGATAAATGGAAAGCCCTATGAGCACTTGATTTATCACTACCGCTTGGGCTACAGCGGCTGGTCCTACGCGGAGTTAATCGAGGGGGGTGAAAGCTTTGTCGCCCTATCCGAAGGATTGCAGAATGCCCTGTTTGCCTGCGGCGGGGCTCCAAAGCAGCATCGCACCGATAGCCTGAGTGCGGCCTATCGAAATCTGGGTGGGAAGAAGAACCAAACCGCTGACGCGCTTGTATGACGACCTGTGTGAGCACTATCGGTTGCAACCGACGCGAAACAACCGGGGAATCGCCCACGAGAACGGTTCTATTGAAGGCCCCCACGGTCATCTGAAGAACCGCATTGTCCAAGCGATGTACCTGCGCGGCAGCACCGACTTCGCTAGCGTCAGCGACTATCAAGACCTGCTCAATGACTGTGTGGCCAAGCTCAATGCCCAGCATCAGGATAAGTATGAGCATGAGAAAGCGCATCTCCAGGCGTTGCCCAAATACCGGGCTGCGGACTACGAACTCCTCACCGCCAAGGTGAGCAGCAACAGCACGATTGATATCCGCTGCATGCTCTACAGCGTGCCGTCTCGCTTAATTGGCCGGTCCCTGGAAGTGCATCTGCACCACAACCGCCTGATGGGCTACCTCGAAGGCCATGAAGTGTTCAGGTTGAAACGGATTCGTTCTACTGACAAGGACAAGCGGCGCGCCCGCTCGGTGGACTATCACCATGTCATCGAAGGGTTGCGCAAAAAGCCCTTGGCCTTCCTCCACAGCACCTGGCGAGAGGACCTCCTGCCCAATGAGCGCTATCACCAACTCTGGAAACAGCTCCAGGCTGGCTTTGAGCTTGATTCTGCCGCCGTGCTCATGGTCGAAGCCCTCTATATTGCGGCGACCCAAAACAAGGAAGCGGCGGTCGCTGACTACCTCTTCCCAGAGATTGAGGCCAAAACCCTCACCCTCTCAAGGCTCAGACTCCATTTTCAGTTGCTCACCAAACTCGAATTCCCCACCGTGAATGTCCAACAACATGACCTCAACGACTACGATGCCCTTCTGTTCACCCACAGCAGCGTCATCCCAGATGCAGAACCAGAGCTCGTCTCAACCGGAGCTGAGCCCTTACCAAAGCCTCAGCGCTCAGCTCAAGCACCTGCGCTTATCCCATATGCTCAACCACTGGGAGACCTTGGAGCAGCAAGCCATGCGAGAGACCTGGTCCTACGCGCAATTTCTCTTGGCCCTGTGCCAACTCGAAACAGACCGCCGCAAGGCTTTGCGCCTCCAAAGAGCCATCACCGAAGCTCAACTGCCCAACGCCAAAACGGTTTCCAATTTCGATTGGACACACCTGCCCCTGGTTAACCCTCTCCCGATTCAAAAACTCGCCACTGAACCCCAGTGGATTGATGACGCCCAAAACTGTCTCTTCTTCGGACCTTCTGGGGTCGGCAAAACCCATCTGGCCGCTGGCATCGCTCGTGCCGCCCTGGAAGCGGGCAAGCGCGTCAAATTCTTCTGTGCCACCACCCTGGTGCAGTATCTCCAAAAAGAAAAGCTTCATCTCCAGCTTCAGCCTGCCCTGAAAAAGCTCGACCGCTTTGACCTCGTGATCATTGATGACCTCGGCTATGTCCAAAAATCCGAGGCAGAAACCTCCGTTCTCTTTGAACTCATTGCCTATCGCTATGAGCGCAAAAGCATCATGGTCACTGCCAATCAGCCGTTCAGTGAGTGGAACTCCATCTTTGGTGATTCCATGATGACCGTCGCCGCCGTTGACCGCCTCATTCACCATGCGGTCATTCTCGAAATCAAGGCGGACAGTTTTCGTAAACGCTCCGCTCACCAGCGCTCTGAGAACTTGAAGGCACTCCCGGCAAAATCCTCTGAATCTGACTCCCAAACATCGACACACCAGAAGCGATCTTAGATTGTCGTCTTGACCTGAGATTGCCGCTTCTCATTTCCTTTTGCCAATTCAGTGGGCTCCCCGCCTTCTAATTGTCGCGACAGGCAAATGTCTTGACACTTGATAAATGTCATTCAATGCCGAAGCAACCATCATTCTAGTGCCGAACTTTAGTGCAAATCCATTACCGCAGTACACCTTCATTCCGGTGCCGAAGTTGCTGTCATTTTGCAGTGCCCCTGATCCCGAACCCGCGACGGCTTTAAAGCGTCAAGCCAAACAATCATTTCAGCGTGAATTCACTGTCCTCAAACACATTCCAGCTTCCTAGTTTTGTCAGTCAAGCAGGCTTTATATCTTAATGCTGACTATATTGACTTAATCGCTCCTTGAGATCGGAGTTATGCTTGCACGAAAGGATAGAGATGTCAATATTCATTTTTTACTTTTTTATGTAATAAAAGCCAACTTTAAAGCCTTGGAATGATTGGGAGTAATTGGTGGATTCTAATAATTCTCGGGAAATCTATTTTACATAGTCTTGCAAACATTTGATTTATCGTGGTGGCATTAAACGATTTGACAAATAACGTTTCTTCAGCGTTATTTAAGAAAAGTCACATGGTATACCCAGTCATTCTTCTTTTTGAGTGAGCTGAGTTAATTGCCGCATGCCTTCACCTCGATAGTTGTATGTTGTTTGACTTAGGTCAAAGCGATTAATCTATTGTTTTGGCCGATAAACTACTCGTCTAACAGGTTTTATCAATGAAAATCAAGAATATCCTGCCCACATTCGCTTTGCTCGGTATGGTTTTGACCACCGTTTCTGTTCAATCTGCTACAGCAAGGGAATTGCTCCCTGACGTTGAAATTGCTGAGGATATGACTTTTGTGATTGATACAAAGGCATATGAATCTCCTAGAAATCGAAAGCCTCGGTTCATCATTAACCCTGACAGTACCAATGAATACAAGTTTGTTAAACGTCTAGCTTCTAAGACCTATGAAGGTGAAGATTTAGGTATTAGCAGTGAAGGACGTCGTTTAGGAAAGCAGCTCTACTGGCTCGCTGAAGTCGTGGAATTATCTACAGGAAAGACTAAGGTTGTTGCGGTTCCGTTGGAGTTTCGGCGTTAATTGAGCCTAGTCTTGACGGAAGCAGTATCGCAGATGTTTCCGTCAAGAATTGATTTTGAGTATATATTGGGCAACTGACCAAACACTTCTCAATATTGCGTTTCATGGATTTGAGTGGTATCTGAGTCTAGAACGCTGACCCCAATTCTTTTCTCAAACCCTCAATTCCAACGCTGATATCGGTTTGCACGCATACAGCACCAGGATTGGTAGTCCTATTTCTTAAAGGCTAAAGAAAAATAGTCGTTTTCAGAAGGCTTGCTGGATAAAGCTTTCAGGATTTGAATTTTTCTCTTACCTTTACATAAGGTCACTACCCCAGGATTTTCCTGTCAATGGGCTGCGTCTCTCTTCTCGTTTATATCCATCTTATTTTCTTAACATAGTCATGCTTAGGTCTACCCAATTCGTTAGTGTTCTTGGTTTTCTGTTACTATCTCTGCTGTGTGGGTTTGCTGAAACTGCACAGGCCGAAATATTTACTCGAAAGGAGCATGAATTTGGATGGCAGTTGCCTTGGCAAGCAGACGTCACTGGAGAGATAATTCAAACATGGCATTCTATCAAGAATAGAAATCGCAGTTTTCATGCCATTGATATCGGCGTACCTGCTGGGACTCCTATCTTAGCGCCTATCGATTCTACTGTTAAATATTTTTGTATCGCAAAAGGTACTAAGAGCCATCACGCAATTATTCTTCAAGCGTCAGATGGTCAATACTATAACTTAATTCATGTTAGTACATCTGGATTGCGCAAGGGGAAATCTTTTCGACAAGGTGAGAAGATTGGTGTTGTTGCGTCAGATTTACCAAATGACAAAAAATGCGCATTTTCCTATGGAATTCACTTGCATCTTGGACTACCTAGCAAAAACTTCAGCATCGGTGGTTATCAGTTAACACCATTAACTCCGCGAGGTACCACTTTGAAATCAAATAATCGATGGATCAGATAATCTTGTGAGTGAAGTACGCTAGATAGGCGGCGATCGCTCGGCGTTGTCGCCCAACGTTTAGTCCGTCGCATTTGCCCCCACTGTGCCGAACCCTATACTCCCAGCCTAAAAGAGACAAAGCTTTTGGGGCTGACACTGGAGGAAGCCATGGAGCAAAACTGGCAAAAAGGCCGAGGCTGCGCCAACTGTTTCAACTCCGGTTATCTCGGACGCGAAGCCGTGATGGAAGTCTTGCACGTGGATGACACCATTCGCCAAATCATCTACGAAGGCTCAATCACCGATTTGCGTCACTATTTGCAAGAAAGCGACTTTGCTTCATTCCAAACCGCCGCCATTGACAAAATTAATCGGGGTCTGACGACCCTCGAAGAAGTCAAACGGGTTTTGCCCATGAGCGCGTTGCGGCCTCGGTTTAGCCCCACAGAGACGATCGCCAACGCGATCGCCCCCATCCACACCAAAGCTTAAGAAATCCGTAATTTCCCCAGAGGGTTTTGTCCCCCTGCGACCTTGACCCACCTCACCCCCTGGGCGATCGCCTCAAAACCCGCGATAGTCAAAACAACTGAATCGCCTAGATATCGCAAGGAGAACCTCGATGGCACTCGATCGCCTCGCCCCCCAGGAAATTCAAGCCGCCATGGATGCGATCGCCCGCATTATCCCGGTTTTAGACACCCCCGACTGTCTCAAAATCGTTCAATGGGCCACCCAGCGCGCCACCCAGATTGAATCGACCGTTGTGGAATTTCGCCCCATGAATGACCTTTCGTTCAATTTTGGAGACGAAGACGATTTTTTTCTCCCTCCCATGCTCCAGCTCGTCAGCGAACCCCCGGACGATCTGCCGATCGCCATTTAAAGGCCCATTTAAAGGCCCATTTAAAGGCAATGGATTCCAACCCTAGCAATCCCTTCAATCTTGATATCCAATCTTGATATTTCCAATTTCTTAGCCCAGCAGTAAGGCCCGTCTATGGGACGGGCCTATTGGTCAGGAACTAATTGGCAAATTGTGGGGATAGAAAGTTAGAGGCGATCGCCCGAACGAGAATTGCCCGAACGAGGGTTAATAACCTCGGCATCGCCTTCGACATCGAGTTCTTCCCGACGGACTTGATCGCGCATAACAACCCGATCCTGTTCAGCTTCCTTGCGAATGCGAACTTCATCACGAACGAAGGTTTGCTTATCAATTTGGGCTGTTTCTTCGTAAAGATCAAGATGCGCCACCTCCTGTTCTTGGAAGCCAGGAGCCACACTGGTGCTGTTATTGATTTGACCGGATGGACTATATTCCACCACGACTCGCTCTTTTTCTACAGGAACTGATTTCTCCGCCGTTGCGGTCTCTACCCGTTTCTTGACCGAAACTTCGCCAACTTTGTCCCGACTCTTATTAGCAACAAGACGCTCCTCATGGAGGCGAATAGGATGCTTGTGATCTTCTGCATCCAAGTCAAAGAGTTCAGGCTCTTGCTCATAGCGATATCCCTGAGCATCATTGGGCTGCATTTGATTGGTGTAGGTTTGTCCTCGGTATTGTCTAACCTCATTAGCCCGAGAGCGACCTAGAGGACGGTAGACATTTCTGACATTTTCCTCATAGTCATAATCGACAACGAGATCACTGCGATATTCTGGCAATTGCTCAACTTGTTCACGGGTCAATCCGTTCACATAAACCCGCTGATGGGACATATCAAATTTGGCTAGACCAATGGGGAGGAGGACGTTTTTGCCAAAAATCCAAAATCCCGTGTCAACGACCAAATAGCGAAATTTGCCGCTTTGCTCATCCACTAAGGCGTCCTTAATGCCGCCAATATTCTCTTCGCCTTCGGTATAAACATCAAACTGGTCAATATTGAGCAGTTCACTATTTCCTAGAAGGTCTTCATGATGATTGAAATAATCGCGATATTTTACGAGTGTCATACTGTAAATTCTCCTGTGTCTTTTGCTTGTTTTTGAGAGTCTTGTCGTTGAGATTGCTGTACTGATTGGCCAGTATTTTTGAATCTGATCCCAGAATAGGTTCACGCCTAGGAGATTGCCTCTTTCCCTTGAGTGAGTTATAGATTTCTGGGGTTATAACTAGAGGCTATCTTTGGGGGGAATCTCTAATTTTGAATGGATTTCTACTCCATGGGATGGGTCTGGTCTAAAATCAAATACCAGATTCCGATTGTCCCTTCCCTATGTCTAATGGTTTTCCTCGCTCCGCCGCTGATCCCGACCTGGCCTCTAGTGAGCAACAGGCTTGGGCTGATATTAGCGATCTGCGCCATGCCGCTAATCCTGGCTATCAGGGCAGCCTAACCCGTGCAACCACACCAGGATTTGGTCTCACCCCCCCGATCGCTCGCAGTGGACCGAATCTGACACCTTTGATTTTGGTGGCGATCGCCCTCACTCTGACTGGCATGATCCTGAGCCTGCCGTGGCTGGGCTGGCTCGGTGCCGCCTTTTGCTTGGTGCTCTCACTGCGGCTCATTTGGCCGAGTCTCAGTGCCATTTTGCTCGAACTGCTCGTGGATCGTTGGGGAGCTCCCTTGGTAGCGTTTATCGGGCTGATGGTGGCCCTGGCTGCGGTGGTAGATTTCACAGGGTTTGGCGATGAAACCCTGCGGCTGTTGCGCTGGGTAGATTGGGACATTATTGGCGCGTTGGGGGATACTCTGGGTGCCGTGGGGCAAATCTTTATTGCCCTGTTGGCGGTTTATATTGCTTGGCGGCAGTACATTATCTCGAAGATCCTGACGGAACAGCAGAATCAGCTTACGATTCAGCAAAACATGATCACCCAACAGCAAACGATCGATGCCTATTTCCAGGGAATCTCGGATTTGGTGCTGGATGATGAGGGGCTGCTGGAAGACTGGCCCCAGGAACGGGCGATCGCCGAGGGACGCACCGCTGCCATTCTTAGTAGCGTCAACGCCGATGGGAAAGCCAAGGTGATTCGCTTCCTAGCCCGGTCGAAGCTGCTGACACCGCTCAAACGCGATGGCCATCTTGGACGGGCAATTTTGGATGGTCGCGGTGGCTATGAAGAGGATCGGATGGCAGGGGTGCGAGTCATTGATTTGGGTGTGATGCTGGCCAAGGCTAATCTCGCTGGGACGGACTTACGCTGGACAGATCTCAGCGAAGCCAATTTGATTTATGCGGATCTGCGCGAGGCGGATTTGGTAAAAGCTAATCTCTCCCGCACGATTCTGTTTGGGGCTGATCTGCGGGGGGCCGATCTGATGGGGGCTCGGTTGTTCTATGGGGCTGGGGAGCTGGCTTCGCCTCGCAGCCGAGTGGAGCCGCCCAATTATGCAACGGGAGAGCATACAGGGTCTGTGGTCGAAGGGGTCAACTTTACGGGGGTTCAGCGATTGTCCGAGGAGCAGCGTCGCTATTGCTGTGCCTGGTGTGGCGAGCAGTCCCGCGCAACGATGCCAGGGGGCTGTGGGGATGTGGAGAATCGCTTGGGGCGGTAGGGTGATGGGGTGATGGGGTTGTTGCTGTTTGAGTGGGGGGGTATGGGTAAGCTTAGGATTTTGTTGGTTTCGACGCCTGTGGGCGCGTTGGGATCGGGTTTGGGGGGCGGGGTGGAGCTGACGCTGGCGAACTTGGCGAAGGCGTTGCAGCGGCGGGGGCATGAGCTGATTGTGCTTGCGCCTGCTGGTTCGGTTTGTCCGGGGGTGCCGTTGATTTTGGTGCCGGGACAACTGCAAACCACGGCCCAAACCCAAGGTCGGGATGCGCCGATTACGATGCCGGGGGATTGTGTCTTGGCCCAGGCTTGGGACATGGCGCGGCAACAGCAGACTCAATTCGATGTCATTCTCAATTTTGCCTATGATTGGCTACCGTTTTACCTGACGCCGTTTTTTACGACCCCCATTGCCCATTTGGTGAGTATGGGGTCGTTGACGGATGCCATGGATCAAATCATTGGCCAGGTGGCGCTGCAACAGCCGGGTAGTATCGGTGTCCATAGCCAAGCCCAGGCGGAGACCTTTACGTTTGCAGCGCACTGCCGAGTTTTAGGCAATGGATTTGATTTGTCTCAGTACCAATTTCAGCCGGAGCCTCTGCTAGAACCTCAGCCGGAGCTGGGCTGGGTGGGTCGGATTGCGCCGGAGAAGGGGTTGGAGGATGCGGCGGCGGCGGTTGCTCATACGGGAACGCGGCTGAAGGTGTGGGGAGCGATGCAGTATCCCGACTATTGGGCAGAGGTGCAGGCGGATTACCCCCAGGCTCAGCTCAGCTATGAGGGCTTTTTATCTACGCAGGATTTGCAGCAACAACTGGGACAATGTCAGGGATTACTGATGACGCCGAAATGGGTGGAAGCGTTTGGGAATGTGGCGATCGAAGCGCTGGCTTGTGGGGTGCCAGTGGTGGCCTATCGACGGGGGGGGCCTGCGGAAATTGTGGAGGATGGCATAACGGGATGGCTGGTTGCACCGGATGATGTGGAAGGGTTGCGGGGGGCGATCGCCAAACTCCCCCAAATCCATCGCCAAACCTGCCGCCACCGAGCCGAGACCCACTATTCCCTAGCGGCCATGGGAGAACGCGTAGAAGATTGGCTACTGTCGCTGCTGGGGCGCTGAAAACTCGCGAGCTTTGTAGGCATGGCAGCCTTGGCAAGGTCCCAGGGGATTGACAGCACAGCGGACGTGGGGCGATCGCGCATTGAACTCACAGCTCAAATCCCCAATCAAATAGCCAATGCCCTCTACATAGCGAAACTCTGGCAGATGGGCATTGGGATGGGATACCGGCGTCAGGGAGCGACTCCAGGATGCCGCAATGCGTCGGCGGGTGCGCTGCTTGAACTGGTGAAGTTGCCACAGGGACAGCAACGCAGGCAGCAGAGCGAACAATAGGATTAAAATAAGGGCCAGCATAGGCAAAGACAGGCAATTCAAAAACAGGCAATTCAAAAACAGGCAATTCAGCGTCGAGCAGCGTTCGGTCCGCCCTGGGTCGGAGCGTGAGTCAGCGTGGGTAGAGGCCCTAAGCCCTATTATGCGCGATGGCTTAGGATGGGAGAAAGCATAACGTCTTTAATTTCTGTAAAGGAGTCGTCCCCCAGGTGCTGCTGACCCCTGAACAACGCCGGAAACTCGATGATAGCAATGATGCTGGGTTCTATGACCAGCCTCGCTTTGTCACCCATGTGGATGAGGGCTTTATCGAACAGCTCACCCAGGTGTATCGCGATCGCCTCTCCGCCGAGAGCGAGATCCTCGATTTGATGAGTAGTTGGGTTTCCCATTTGCCGTCGGAGCTGCGGTTTCGTCATGTGGAAGGCCACGGTCTCAATGCCGAGGAATTGGCGCGTAATCCTCGGTTGGACCATTTCTTTGTACAAAATCTCAATGAAACGCCACAGTTGCCCCTGGAGAGCGATCGCTTTGACGCGGTGTTGATTGCGGTCTCGGTGCAGTATCTCCAGCAGCCGGAAATTGTTTTTGCTGAGATTCAGCGGGTGTTGAAACCCGGCGGGATCGCGATTATCAGTTTTTCCAACCGCATGTTTCCCAGCAAGGCGATCCAGGCTTGGCAAACGGCTTCGGAACTGGGGCGAGTGGAGCTGGTGAAGTCCTATTTTCGGGCTACGCCGGGGTTCGCAGAACCAGAAACGCTCATCAATCAGCCTGCGGGTGCTGGAATATTGCAGCTTTTCGGCTTTCCGGGAGCGGATCCGTTCTACGCTGTCATGGCTCAAGCTCAAATTCTGTAACGGTTTTATTCCAAAGTAAAATTTAGCATCAGTGTCGGGGCACACTGGTAATTAATCATGCTGGGTGCTTATGCTTGGGTGCTAGCATTCATCTCGGTTCGATCAGTTTCTCTATTTACACAGAATTATCATGACTCAGTCTCCATCCACTAACGGGGCCGATAAAAAGATTGTGGCGGGAATTTGTGGCATTGTGGTCGGTGCCTTCGGGGTGCATAAGTTTATTCTGGGCTATCAGCAGGAGGGCATCATCATGCTGGTGACGAGTCTGGCGGGTTTGGCGCTGTCCTGTTTTGTGATCCCGGCGTTGGCCACCACGGCCATGGGGATTATTGGGTTAATCGAAGGAATTCTGTATTTGACTAAAAGTGATGAAGAGTTCGTCTCAACCTATGTTGAAGGCCGCAAACCCTGGTTTTAGGCCGATGCGATCCCAGCGTTGGGGATACGGGGTGGGCTTGGGAATGGCGATCGCCCCGGTCCTAGGGGCTGTGCTCTACAACCAAGGCTGGCGTATGCCGGGGATGCACTGTTTGTTCCAGGCGCTGCTGGGATTTCCGGGTCCGGGGTGTGGATTGACGCGATCGCTGATGGCGATCGCCCGAGGCGATCTGCTGCAATCCATGCAATATCATTTGTTTGGCCCTCTGCTGTTTGGCCTTTGTTGTGTCAGCATTATTGTCTGCGGAAGGGCGCTGACCTCAAACCGTCCTGTTCGACTCAGTGAAAGGCTAGGACGAGGAATGCAGCGCTATTCGCTGGGGCTGGGCGCGATCGGCATCGTCTTTGGGGGATACTATCTGCTGCGGCTTTATGCTTGGTCTGGGGCTGATGGGTTGCCGGGGGCGATCGCCCAGTCGAGCCTTTGGCAGGTCTTCGCCACTGGAGCCCAGGCGCTATAAGGCGCTGTAAGGTGCTGTAACAGATGCCATAAAATCCGAAACCAGGAGAAGTCGATGCTCACCGGAACCCCTAAAAAAGTTGTTTTGTCGCTCATTTTCGCAGGTTTTGGCCTGGGCTATTTCGCCACGTTTGGTTCCTTAGAAATGAACGCCTTGCTGAAAACTCAGCTAGCACTGTTGCCTTTGCAGCTCGGTTTGGTGGCCTATTTTCTTTGGTTTCGGCCATCGAAGCCAAAAAACTAAAGGACTTTTCTACGCTTCTTGAAAATCAGCCTAGCCTTTGTCGCGGTGTGGCATATTGCCCCTAAACTGGCTGAAAACGAAATCTAACCCTCCCGAATTCCAGACTGCACCCGCCACAACTTCGCATAAATTCTCCCTTGTGCCAACAACGATTCATGGGTGCCCTGCTCCGCCAACCGCCCCTGATCCAACACATAAATCTGATGGGCATGGCGAATCGTCGAAAGACGGTGGGCGATCGCAATGGTCGTCCGATCCCGCGTAATCACCTCCAAAGACTTCTGAATCGCCGCTTCCGTTTCGTTATCCACCGCCGACGTTGCTTCGTCTAGGATTAAAATCGGTGGATTTTTGAGAATGGCGCGGGCGATCGCCAACCGCTGCCGCTGCCCCCCCGAGAGCTTTTGTCCCCGCTCTCCCACTACCGTATCGTAGCCCTGAGGCAGTTGCATGATGAACTCGTGAGCTTCCGCCTGCTTCGCCGCCTGGGCGATTTCTGCGGGGATTGCCTCAAACGTGCCATAGGCAATATTCTCCGCCACGGTGCCATGGAACAAAAACACATCCTGACTCACCCAGCCAAGACAACGCCGTAGCTCCCGCAGTTGCAGATCGCGGATGTCGATGCCGTCGAGCAAAATGCGTCCCTGTTGGACTTCGTAAAACCGTAGGAGCAACTTCACCAGCGTACTTTTCCCCGACCCCGTTGCGCCTACAACGCCGATAGTTTCCCCTGCCGGTACGGTTAGGCTCAAATCAATCAAGGCCGGTTGACGATCTTTGTAGGCAAAGGTGATGTGATCAAACTGGACTTGACCCGCAACTCGCTGGCCGGTGAGGGTGCGATCGCCCGTCCGAATCGCGATCGGCGTATCCAACAAATGCATCACCCGACTGACCGAAGCCATGGCCCGCTGGTACTGATCCAAGGTGACTCCCAAACGGGTAAAGGGCCAGAGCAACCGCTGAATGATAAACACCATGAAGCTATAGACACCGACCGAGAGGCTACCGGCAGCGGCCTGAAGTCCGCCAAAGAAGAGCACAGCGGTGAAGCCAATCAGGATAATAAAGCGGATTAAAGGCACGAAGGCCGAACTGAGGACGATCGCCCGACTATTGCTGCGGCGGTAGGCTTCGCTTTCGAGGGAGACGCGATCGCGTTCGTAAGGCTCGGCGGTATAGCTTTTGATCGTAGCGATGCCGGTCAAATTGTTGGCTAGGCGACTATTGACGAGGCTGGCCTGTTCGCGCACTACGGCATAGCGGGGGGCAAGGCGTTTTTGGAACCAGAGGGACCCGAGCAAAATAAAGGGAATCGGCAGCATTCCCATCCAGGAGACCTGGGGCGCAACGATCAGCATCGAGCCACCAATTACCAAAACCGTTGTGATAAATTGCAAAATCTCATTGGCCCCATCGTCCAGAAACCGCTCCAGTTGATTGATGTCGTCGTTGACAATGGAAAGGAGTTGGCCGGTGCTGCGCTCTTCAAAAAAGCCCATCTCTAGCTCTTGCAAATGCTGGTAGGCATCGAGGCGCAGGTCATGTTGAAGCGTTTGGGCCAGGTCGCGCCAGCGGGTGTCGTAGGCGTATTGAAACATCGACTCACCGCCCCAGGTCACCAGCGTGAGCAACGCCAAAATGCCCATCTGACCGACGATGCTGGTAATTCCCAACTGCGCGATGAGCGAATTGTCCTGCTGGACGACGGTATCGACGGCAATGCCAATCAGATAGGGCGGAGCTAGGTCAAAAATGCGGTTGAGGACGGAATAAATACTGGCCAGCCAGATTTGGGCGCGGTAGGTGCGGCTATAGCGCAGGAGGCGGGAGAGGGGGTGGGAGTCGGCTGAGGGAGCGGCGGATGAGGGGAGAGACGATGCGGTCATGGCTGGCTTTGGCAAGATGCCCTCCCATTATGGCAGTAGGGGTCGGTATTCCCGACCCCACCCCATTAATCGATCGAGATTTTCTGAGGACTACCATCCATGGGGGGCGGCTGGGTTTCGTCAATTTTGCGATAGTCGAGGTAGAGCTGATCGCGCCAGTTGAAAAACGCCGCGTAGGCCGGATCATCGGCGAGGCCAGGTATGCCCCGATCCTTCAGCGGCAGGGGAATATTCAACGCCGGACTGGAGGGGAACTTGATGTACATGCTCAACCCCGCCACGGCAAAGTCCGCCAGCGTGGGATGGTGGGTCACCAAATAGGGCTTTTCAGACAGCAGAATGCTGAGCGCTTCCAGGTTTTGGGCGAGGTCGCGCTTCGCTGATTTGACTGCATTCGACCCAAACCCCGCCACCGTGCCGCCAATGCTGAGCAATTCGCCAGGAACGGCACCGACCATATTTTTCACCACCGTGGGCACCCCATTGGCAACCATGCTGCCCAAGCTCCGGACGGAATCCGGCATGCCGTTGACGAGGCTTTGGATCGCGTCTGGGGTTTGTGTGGGGAAGAACGCCTTGCGGAACTCGGCATCCTGGTTAAAGGCTCCGATCATTGCGGCTCTGCCATTGAGGGCGATGGAAGCATCGGCCCATTCTTCTAGCATGAGCGTCAGGGCGCGGGCCTGGGCATCAAGGGGGAGGATCGGTTTCTCGGGGTACTTTTTGTCGAGGTAGAAGGCGATCGCCGTCGAATCCGCAATCACATCATTTCCATCCTTCAACACCGGCACCTGCCGCTGCCCCGACATCCGAAACAGGTCGATTTGCCCTAACCCTGGTGTCACTTCGATTTTGCGATAGGGCAGGCCCTTGTAGTCTAAGATCAACCGCACCTTTTCGGAGAAGTGGGATAGCTCGAATTGGTATAGCTCTAGCACTGTTTTTCTGCCCTTGCGTCTATAGCTTTATTCAAGAAGAAGAACTCCTCTTTGTTTTCCATCCTAGGGGAGATAGCCAAAGAGCAGGACAAATCTCGGCAAAAGCGCCCAATTTGGGCCATGGCCTAGGGCTGGATGCGCCGTTCCTGGACGAGGGTTACGCTTTCGCAGTCGCCGCTGCTGCTGTAGCGCCGGATCAGCCGCTGCCGCTGATTGGGCTCCACCATCCAGCCTACTTCCAACCCAAAGGACTGACCGGCGCGCACTTCCAAGGGACCATGGGCGGAAGCACCGCCGGGGAGCATCAACACCTGTATGGGCAGCGGACCTTCGTCAAAGAGCAGGCGTGGGCCGTCGATTTTGGCACTGGAGGTGAGGGTGAGGGTGCGATCGCCAAAGGAAAGGGTTTGCTGGAGGCGATCGCCCTGGTGTTGTAGAACTAACTGGCTGGCGATCGCCTCAGAAATCCGCCCATCCGGATCGATCGAAAGACTTTGCCCCTCCCAGGTCCCGAGCAATTGTTCCAGGGTGAGGGGCGGACTGGCAGTTGCCCCAGAACCGGCCTGGGTCTCGCGGATCAGCGTCATGCCCTTGAGACTGCTGGTCCCGTTACCTAAGCCTTCGTAGAGCAGCACCAATCGCACCCGGCGATCGGGCGTAGTCAGCGCCAGCTCCGCCCCACTCTGGGAAAAATGGCTCCAATAGGGAGACCCCTGGGCAAATGCGCCGGTCTCAAAGAACGGAACCGCAGCGCCGGGACCCGGAGGACGAAACTCTAGGACCATTTCCTGGGGCAGTTCACCCAGCGGGGTGCGGGTGAGGGCGAGTTTGACGCTCTGATCGGGTTGCTCTGTCAGCCGCAAGACGCTAGGCGTATCGCTGAGCGGCCTTCCATCCGGAGAAAATTGGGTAAAGGAGCCGCGCCATTCGCCGAGATTGGCTTTGAAGCAGTCCCACTGAGATTTCATAACGGATTCCAAACGCTGGAGGTCAGCTTTGATGATATCGCTGAGCCGGGGCCGATGCGGGACTCAATCCCCCGAACAGCCCGTCGCCCGCCCCAAATAGGCTTGATAAACCCAACCCCGAGCACCACTGTTCGTCGAAACCTGGGACCATTGGCCGGAGCGGTCGGACTGTTCGACCCAGACAGCGGTTCCAGCGGGCAGATCGCCAATGATTTCGCCGTTGGGTTGCGATCGCACATTCAAAACCGAATCTCGAGACACTTGAACGGTGTGGAAATTGGGGGGACAGTTGCTGGCGATCGCCTGCTGGGCACCGCCCAATCCCTGCACCCGTCCGGGTCGATTGGGGGATAACAACAGACAAGTCAAGCCAACAACCATAAGGGCGGTTTGAAAGTACTGAGAAACTTTGTCTTGTGGCATGGGTCTAGGCTCTGGTCTAGGTTAAGCATTGTCTCAGGGAAGACGGCAGCCAGAGAATTGCCGGGCAGATGGGAGGGATGCAGAGGATATGATGCTGACACTCAAACGGCACATCGAGTTTTGGGGCGCTCCCTAGCCTCTACAAAGCGCCTCTAGATGATTCCAAAAACTTTGCCTGTACCTTAAATTACGCCTTCAATAACGCCTCAAAATACACCTTAAATTTCCTCAGTACCGTCCCGAGCCTAGGCGGAACCAATCACCCCCACCAGGGGAGAACTCGCGCTGGCATAGGCTTTCACGGGGATCCGACCCGCTTGGTAGGCGAGGCGACCGGCGATGGTGGCGAGACCCATGGCCTGGGCCATGGCGGCGGGGTTGGTGGCTTGGGCGATCGCCGTATTAATCAACAGCGCATCCGCTCCCATCTCCATGGCCTGGGCCGCCTCACTGGGGGCACCCAACCCCGCATCGACCACCACCGGGATCGCAGCATTCTCAATGATGATGCTGATATTGGCCGCGTTCTTAATGCCCTGGCCCGAACCAATGGGTGATCCCAGGGGCATAACAGTCGCGCAGCCAACTTCCTCTAGGCGCTTAGCCAAAAGGGGATCGGCGTTGATGTACGGCAGAACGGCAAAGCCTTCTTTCACCAGTTGTTCTGCCGCTTGCAAGGTCCCAATGGGGTCGGGCAGGAGATATTTTGTGTCGGGAATGACCTCTAGCTTGACAAAGTTGTTGTCCTCTTGGCCGAGGAGTTTCGCCATTTCCCGGCCTAGCCGCGCCACGCGGATGGCATCTTCGGCGGTCTGACAACCGGCGGTATTGGGCAGCATCCAAATTTTGCTCCAGTCTAGGGCTTCCGCCAACCCCTCGTGGCCTGCCGCATTGGTTTGCACCCGCCGCACGGCAACGGTGACTATTTCACAGCCGCTGGCCGCAATGCTCTGGCGCATCTCATCAAAATTGCGGTACTTGCCGGTGCCGGTCATGAGGCGAGACCGGAAGCTACGACCGGCGATGACGAGGAGATCGTCGGTGGCTTGGGCAGGACTTGGAGTGGGGCGATCGAGCGTTTGCATGATGCGTCTAGAGTCGTCAATGAATCAAGGCTCTCTTTCATCCTGTCACTTAAAGGGTCCCTTTGGCAGATCCGCCCTCAGCGATCGCCTGGGATTTAGCCGATTTCTCCAATGGCCTTAACGGCGATCCCCCGATAGAGATAGCCCCCCCATTGCGGTACCTCTTCCATGTAAAACTGGTCGATCGCCACATCTGGAAAAACCCGCCGAACGATCGCCCCCATATCCCGATCGAGATGACAGCCATCGCCAAGGACTTTTTGCAGCGGTGTTAGGCGATGTTGCCAACGCTGGAGCTGGGGATCATCGGCAGCAAGACCATGTTCAAGAAAGAAGAACCGTCCCCCTGGCTTCAGCACCCGCCGAATTTCCTGGAGCGCCTGCTCGACGTTGGGGATGCTGCACAGGGTCCAGGTGCTCACGACGTTGTCGAAACTGGCGTTGGCCATGGGGAGAGATTCGCCGCTGAGGGTGCGTTGATCAACGGCGATCGCACTGGCCTCCACCCGCTTCCGGGCCAAGGTATTCATGCCCACATTGGGATCCACCGTTGTAATCTTTTGAACGCGATCGGGATAGCAAGCCAAATTCAGCCCTGTGCCAAAGCCAATTTCCAGAACTTCACCACTGACATCAGCCAAGAGCTCCCGCCGATAATGCTCGAAGGGCTCCCCTTGCATCACTCGATCGATTAGACGCGGAAAAAGAAACTGAGTATAGAGATTCACTGCGGCCCCTAAAAATTCACCCTACAATAATTAACCTAACAGCTCGCCAGACCAGGCCGTTTGAGGGAATAGCATCGTAGCCTATATGAATTCTCAGCCGATGGATCTAGATCAAATCAAAGCCGAGCTTAATAGCCCTGACTCCCAGGCTCGCCTACGGGCGCTGACGGCGCTTCGTTTCTATGAAGCCGATACCGCAGTGCCACTCTTGTGCAGTCGTCTGGAGGATCCAGAGTTTTGGGTTCGGTCGTTTGTGGCGATGGGGTTAGGTCGGAAGCGATCGCCCGCTGGGTTCACAGCGCTGCAAACCTTGCTGGACGATACTGATGCCAATGTGCGGGCGGAGGCGGCCAGTGCCTTGGGGCTCTATGGCAAAATGGCGATCGCCCCCATGATGGTGGCCTTTAAGCAGGATCAGCATTGGCTCGTTCGCCGCAGTATTCTCGCGGCGCTGTCGGAGATGGATGCACCGGTTGAGCTGTTTAATGCCTGTACGTTGGCCCTGGAGGATGCGGACATTACGGTGCGGGAAACGGGGGCGCTGACGTTTAGCCGGTTTGCCCACACGGACATGCAAACGGCGGCCCTAGAGCGGTTATTGCCTCTGGCCCAGGCCGAATATCCGGTGGTGCGGGCGGCATTGGCGCGATCGCTGCGTCAATTTGACAGTTATCGCGCCCGAGAGATGTTAGTGCAACTTCGCCAGGATGAGGACCATCGGGTTGTGGCTGCGGTTTTAGAAGGCTTAATTTAATGACCAACTCATCCTACAAACTAATATGCGTAATCCTCGTGACAAGCGATGTCAGCGCTGACCAGGTGTCAGGACCCACAAGGCCATCTACCGTCGCGAGGGGCTGACGCACGGGGAGGGGCAACTGTTGGAAGGCTTTGACCGCTTGTTCCGTCAATGGGCCAAATTCGCCGTCGATCGCGCCGAAGTAAAAGCCCCGATGGCCTAGAACTTGCTGGATTTCGCTGGCGGCACCGGTTTTGGGGCCAAAGGAGAGGATCTGCTGAAGCCGTTTGACGAGTTCGCCTTGGCTGCCCCGACGCAGCAGGGGCAAATGTCCAACGCCGCCTTGGTGCAAAACCTGCCAGGTTTTTGGACCGACGATGCCATCATCTTCGAGAAAGGAGCGGGTCTGAAAAACGCGAACGGCGAGCTCGGTGGTCGGGCCAAAGAGACCATCGGCGGTGAGGCCAAAGATGGAGACGCGATCGAGCAATAATAATTGCAGTTCCTTGACGGCTGCACCGCGATCGCCTGGTTGTAGAACGGGATGGGTTACGGTTGTGGTTTGCATGGGAATGTCCTGGGTTAACGATGAGATTTCCTAGCTCTTACTCTAGGGGAATCACAGGTTGAATACAGATACCCCCACGGGTGATTTATAGCGTAGAATTTCTACAAGCTACTCCTGATTGTTCATCGGTCATTCATCGGTTTCCGCTGCTTCGAATAGGGTATTGATACTCAGATTTAAGTTGGGTAAGGTTGGGCTGATGAGGCGATCGCCGCGATGAAAACGCTGAAGTTCGTAAACTCCATCCACTAAATGACAGACCGTGAACGTGGGCTGCTTGGGTCCTCCGATGGCTCGGACTGCGGCCAGGGCACGGTAATCAACTAGCCAATATTCCCCAATTCCCATTTCTTCGTAGTCTGAGAGTTTGCGATCGTAATCATCTCGCCAGTTTGTGCTGACAATTTCTATGATCAGCGGGATGGTTGCGCCATGAATAATGCTACTGCGACTCTTCCAAAGAGGTTCGTGGATGAGTTGAGTGCGATCGAGCAGGATTAAGTCAGGTTTATAGGCGTTCCCTTGCCGTTGCGGTTTGACAGTCGCGGAGAGGGGCAGGAAATAGTGGGGATGAAATTGTCGGCAGTGGAGACCGAGTTCTAGGCTCAAAAATCCACCGAGGGCTTCGTGGGGACCGGTGGGGTTAGTCATTTCTTTGGGAATACCATCGAATAGTTCAAAGTTGCACCCGTCTTCTGGGTGCCATTCTAGAAATTCCTCGAAGGTGAGGAGGTTGGAGTGAATGGCGTAGGTCATGGTGTGAGGCCGTGCAAGAAGTCCCTTATCTTAAGACAAGGCTACGGACTTATCTAGAGTCTCAGATAGTCAAAATCTTGCAAACTCATGTCTAATCTTCTCTGTCGATAGACAATGAACTAAGCCAGTCTACAAACTCCCCCAATCTGCGATAGTTTATAGAACTATACAATTCCCAACAAGCCCCAGCGATCCCCGTGTCCTTCCCGGCACCGTCCGCAGGCTTTGCGTTCTGGAGGAATCCATGGTCCATTCCCTCGACACTATCCCGGTTCAGGCTACTGCCGCTGAGTCCCCTAGCCAGACCTTTTCACCTAACCCTCATTCGAGCCAGCGCTGGACCATCGAAGCGAGCGAAGACCTCTATCGCATTAAGGGCTGGGGGGAGCCCTACTTCTCCATTAATGCCAATGGCCATGTGACCGTTTCTCCGAAGGGCGATCGCGGTGGCTCCCTCGATTTAGTGGACTTGGTTCAGGGTCTGCAAAAACGTAACTTACAACTGCCCCTGCTGATTCGGTTTTCGGATATTTTGGCCGATCGCATCGAACGCCTCAATGCCTGTTTTTCCAAGGCCATTACCCGCTATAGCTACGATGGCGTTTACAAAGGTGTTTTCCCCGTCAAATGCAACCAACAGCGCCACCTTGTCGAAAAGCTAGTGGAATTTGGCGCGCCCTATCAATTTGGCCTGGAAGCCGGATCTAAACCTGAATTGATGATTGCCTTGGCGTTGCTTAATACTCCCGGTGCCCTGCTGATTTGCAATGGCTATAAAGACCAGGAATATATTGAAACTGCCGTTTTGGCACGGCGGTTGGGTAAGACGCCGATCATTGTGTTGGAACAGGCGGAAGAAGTGGATATGGCGATCGCCGCTTATCAAAAACTCGGAGTTAAACCCATTCTCGGGGTTCGGGCTAAGCTCAATAGCCGGGGCATTGGGCGGTGGGGAACTTCAGCGGGCGATCGCGCCAAATTTGGCCTCACCATGCCCGAAATCGTCACCGCAGTTGATCAGTTACGGGAAGCGGATCTGCTCGACAGTCTTCAGCTTTTGCACTTTCATATTGGCTCTCAGATTTCCGATATTAGCGTCATTAAAGATGCCATCCAGGAAGCCAGTCAGATTTATGCACAACTGGCGAAACTCGGTGCGGCCATGCAGTATCTGGATGTGGGGGGCGGTCTCGGCGTAGATTACGACGGCTCTAAAACCAACTTCCACGCCTCGAAAAACTACAACATGCAAAACTACGCTAATGATGTGGTTGCAGGGGTAAAGGATGCCTGTGTGCAGCATCAGTTGGCGATGCCGACGCTGGTGAGTGAAAGTGGTCGGGCGATCGCCTCTCACCAATCGGTTCTAGTCTTTGATGTTTTGGGGACGAGCGAAGTTGTGTCTGCACAGCCTCAGCCTGCTACGGAGGATGAAGATCTGATTATTCGCAATCTCTGGGAAGCCTACGAATCGATTACGTCGGACAACTGTCAAGAAGCCTATAACGATGCGCTCAAGTTTAAGGACGATGCCATTAGTGCCTTTCGTTTGGGCTATTTGTCGCTGACGGCACGGGCTAGGGCGGAGCAGATGTATTGGGCCTGTTGTGAGAAAATTCAGGCGATCGCCCGTACTCTAGATCCTGCTCCAGACGGCTTAGCAGAATTGGAAGCAGCCATGTCGGCAATTTACTATGTCAATCTTTCCATTTTTCAGTCTGCGCCGGATACCTGGGGAATTGATCAGGTGTTTCCGGTTATGCCAATCCATCGCCTTAATGAAGAGCCCACCCAACGGGCTAGTCTTGCGGATCTGACCTGCGATAGTGATGGCAAGATCGATAAGTTTATCGATACCAAGGCTGTAAAGAATTTGCTGGAGCTACATTCGTTTAATGCCGAACAGCCCTATTATCTCGGTATGTTCCTCAACGGAGCTTACCAGGAAATCATGGGGAATTTGCATAATCTCTTTGGTGATACCAATGCGGTCCATATTCAGCTGACGCCGAAGGGCTATGAGATTGAATATGTGGTTAAGGGGGACACAATGGAAGAGGTTTTGGGCTATGTGCAATATAGCAGTGAGGATTTGGTAGAGCGGATGCGGAAGCAAACGGAAGTGGCTTTGCAAACGCAACAAATGAGTATTGAGGAATCGCAGCGGCTGTTGCAAAATTATGAGCGCAGCTTGAGACGCTATACCTACTTGTCGGTTTAGGATTGGTTCGTTGTACATTCTTGATTCGTTGGGTTTCGCTGGGCTCAACACCAACCTACAAAATCGTTGTATTTTGTCCATTGAGAGGACTCATCCAGGCCCGTAGCAAATCATCGAGTTGAATATCCCACTCTAGTAAACATGCGTGGCCACTTTTCGGCAGAAATCGCGTTTGCGCATTGGGTAATCGCTGGGCGATGCGCTGGATTTCTTGTGTTGAGGGTAGGAGGCGATCGCGTTCTCCCGCCACCAACAACACCGGCTGAACCAAACGTTCTAAATCCACCTCAGCAAGGTCAAACTGACGCAATAACCCCAGCCGCCAAGCGGTGGTTTTCGGTTGAACACCTTGCATCGCATCTAACAATGCTTCTTGATCGGCCCGCTGCACCCGATCCGGTGCAATCAAAAAGGGAACCAGTCCCACCGATGAAAATCGATAGAGCGGATTAGGAATCCAATCTGCTGCTAAACTTCCCCATTGTAACCAAGGGGATTGGCTAAAGGAAGAGGCCGGATTAATCAAAATGATCCGCTCGAAAAGTGACGGCATATAGCTCGCAACTTTCATCGCCAAACAAGCCCCAAAGGACTCTCCACACAGATAGACCGGCTGACGTTTCCCCGTTCGCTCCTGCTCCTTAGCAATCAAATGAGCAACCTGAACAACCAAACTATTCCAGTTGGAAAGGTCATCTACTGGCAACGCTAAACAGCGAATGTCAAAACAATTTTCTAGACCATCGACTTGTCGTCGCAGGAGTTGACCACTGCCATCCATTCCTGGAAAAAAAATAAACAGGGGTTGCTTAGGCTGCGGCGGTTTGGGCGTCAGCAATGTCATTTGCTGCGGTTGGATGGGTCTGCGGGAGGTAGAAGAACTTAAGCTCACCATGGTTAGAAAATGAGACGACAGAAGGCTGGAAGTAAAAGTTTTAAGAAGGGAGCAACGCCGCTAACTCGACCAAGCTGGTGACACAGGCATCGGCATGTTCGGGCCAGGGAAATTGGCCAGTGACATCGATATGAACGGTAGCGGTGCCTGCATTGCGCCCAGCCAGTAAATCAAAAACGTAATCTCCCACCATGACGCCTTGGTTGGGCAGAGCTTGCCAGCGCTTTAAAAGATGACGAATCCCATCGGGTTCGGGCTTAGGAGCGCAGCAGTTGCGGCTAAGGATGAGGTCGGGCTCAAAGAAAGAGAGTAAACCGCAGACGGCGAGGGTTTCGTGGGCAACCGGTTTGCTGTTGCGGGTGAGGATGCCGATGCATTTGTCTTGCGATCGCAACTGCTCCAACAGTTCCCCTGCCCCCGCCTGCGCCTCGGCTTTGCGAGCAATGTCTAGCTCAATGCCTTCCAGCTTGAGCCGTCGAGGGGCGGCTTCTTCGGGGGATAAGCGGGAGAGGGATTCGAGGATGGGCTGGTCAATAGGTAGGTCGAGGGATGCGCGAATGGCAACGAAGTCGTGGGCCGCAACGGTGAGGGTTCCATCCATGTCAAAGATCCAGCAGGGGCGTTGGGCGAGGGGGGTCATCATGGGAATTTGAGAATAGGGCTGAAACTCAACAGACGAAGCCCTAGCGGTGCGCAAGCTACCGTTAGGAACTCAATTCCATCATAACCAGAGGGTCTCAATCGCGCCTACCAATCGCCGATGACCTTCTTTAACCCGGATTTCTCACCAGGGCGGATAGAGAGTATCAGGCTTGCCCGAAATGAGATGAGCAGTCTGTTGACTCGAGCAATAGAGGATGCCTGAGGCATCTTTCAGGCTGTCTATGCTGTAAAGGTAGTCATTGTGCTCTAGATATGGGGCTTCAGGCAGATTTTGAGCAGGTCAAAGCAAGGGTGTGTAATCTCACCCTTGGAGAGTCGTTGAATTAAAGTCGGAGCGAAAGGCTAGAGTTCTACTCATCGGTCTATCCTGGCCTAGGGAGTCGTCTGCGCAACTGTTGTGCTGCCGCTTCAAAGAGGGTTTGTATGGGCGAAGCGAAAGTGAATGCGACGAGAATGCGCCTGACAGAGATGCGAACCTGTGCGCCAAGCTTGAGCAGCTTGCGTCGAATGGTGCCCAGAGTCGCATCAGCGAGTTCAGTTTTGGCGAGTGCCTTGAGGCGCAGGGCCTGCATCAAGACATAGGCGAAGGATGAAAACCAGAGTCTGAGCTGATTGCTTTCAAAGTCATGGGTGGAGGTGCGGTCGCTGAAGAGGTCAAGCTGATGCTCCTTGATGCGATTTTCCATCTCTCCTCGCGGACAGTAATAATCGCGGTGAAGGTGAGCGGGATGGGCCTGCTGTGCTGTCAAAGAGGTGACAACGAAATGGCGACGTGGGCCATTGCCATCGTAGGTGAGCTTGCAAATGACGCGACGCTCACAGCTCCAGGATTTAAGCGTGGCATAGCTCAAGGACTGATGCCAAACCTGGGGCGGAACCAAGCGGTTGAGTTCAGCCTCTAGTTCACTTGCACTCTGCTCTAACAGAGGTTCTAAGGTGGCAGCAACCGTTTGGCGCTGGGCCTCATAAACGGCTTTGGCTCGCTGTTCTAACCCCCAAGTCAATTGGCGCAAGCGCTCATTGCTGCTGTGGGCAAAAACAAAGTCCACCTGGGCTTCACCTTCACACCACAGCATGATGTCATCTCGGCTGTAAGCACTATCGCCGCGCACCAGAATCTTCACCTTCGGCCAATGACCTCGAATCTGAGCCACGATGCGTTGGAGTTCTTCTAACGCTCCCGCTGCGGGGTCCACATTGGCCGGTCGCAGTTTTGCACTCAACAAATGGCGACCACTGAAGATGAGCAACGGGGTGTAGCAGTCATGGCGGTAATACCCATTGAACGCTGAACCTTCCTGGGTGCCATGGGTGGGGTCATCGGTGACATCCATGTCCAGGATGATTTGTTTCGGTTCACCTTCGAGTTGTTCGATGAATAGCTCCACCAAGAGCGCCTCGATGGCAGCCGGGTCCAGGCTCAGTTTCACGTAGCGCGAATCTGACAAGTCGCGGGGGACATGCATCGCTTGCTCCAATCGGTTGAGGGTGCTCTTGCCCGCTAACGGTGCACAGCGCGGATGCTGGCTTTCTAACTGACCCAGAACTACCCCAAATAATCGCTCATGCCGAAGGTCGTCATGGTCATTCACGTCCTCGTAGCCTTGCACCAATCCATAAAGCCGTTGCCCGAGCAGCGTTTTCAATTCATGTTGCACCCGGCTGCCATCGCGGTGATCCGTAAAGCACTCGGACAGCCGCTCACTGATTCGATATAGCTGGTCGATTTCTCGAATTAGCAGCAGCCCTCCATCACTGCTGAGCTCACCACCGCTAAAGTTCGCTACTATCTTGCGTTGATTCAGGCGTCCAAACTCGTAGCTTGGCAAGTTACACTCTGTTTGGGTCGGGGCCATCTTTGCAAACCGCTGAATGTCTTGTGGTTATTACATTCTCGCTGGTTGGTGACCCCGATCCCTCGGCACTGGTGAGATATCCGGGTTTAAACATAATCCCACAACAAAATACGACAAAATACGACAAAACCCATCACAGATCCTGTGATGGGCTATTCCTGGCGAGGAATTCAAGCAAGATAACTGACTGAATCACTTACGATTCACGAGTTTCCAAGGTTGCGGTTTTGGAGGTTACGGCTGGGGTTACAGCTTTCGAGGCGATCGCTTGCTTCACACCGGCCAGTTTTTTATCGATGCCTTTTTCGACGAAGTAGCCCGTGAGGAACGTCGTTACAGCAGAAAGCACCACCGGGCCGAGGATAAAGGCCAACAATCCATGGACTGCAAATCCGGGAACCAGCAGCGAAGCCAGCCAGAAACAAACGCCATTGATCACGAGGGAAAAGCTACCCAGCGTCAGCAGATTCACTGGCAAAGACAGCAACGAAATCACCGGCTTTATAGTACCGTTGACCAGGCCCAGCGATAGAGCCGCAGCCAAGGCGGCTGGAAAGGTTGCGATACCAACACCAGGGACAGCCAAGTCAACAACCAGGAGGCTGAGGGCCGTAACGAGGGTGGTCAGAAAAAATCCCAACATGTTTTTACGCTCCTAATTCAAATGCTTATGGGGTCAAAATCAATTCAAAACCTAGAAACTCGCTAGAAACTAGGCATTCACTTCGGCGATATCCGATTGCTGGTTCAGCTTTTGCTGTTGCAATTTTTCGTCATGCTTGGCGATCGCCCACACCGCATGAATACTCCCCGGTAACCAACCGAGGATCGTCAAGGGAATATTGATAAACAGGGCGGGGCTAATCCCGTAGGTCAGGAACACACCAACCGGTGGTAGAGCAACTCCTAGGGCGTAGCGAATCAGTTTGTTCATGGTGTTTATCTTTCCGTTTCTCTTTGCCCTTTTAGCATGACAAATCCGTTGCGTTTTTCCGAGGAGAGTTAACCGGAAGAAATAGGGTGAAAACCTTACCCAGATTAGGGTTTACCCAACAACTGGTTCGGTTAATACGATAAAACTATTTGATGGGGTTACTACTCTTTATCCGATTAGAGCAGGACGCTAATCCTTTACCCTGTCAGCATTCCAACTAAAACCTGAAGGAGATCTTCCACATCCGCAGGAACGCGAAACAAACTCAAATCCTGCCAAATCTGCTTCTCCGCCCGGTTCAAAATCCCGAACTGCCACACATTACCAATCGAAACCGCTCCATATAAAACGGGAGTTTCCAACGGGGACCACTGATCTACCGCGATCAGCTCCACCGCAAGCTGGGCAAATCCCCGTTGTAAATTCTCATCCTTTGCCTCGATCACAACCAGTGAATTATCCCGCTGCAAATAATAGTCTAAGGCTCCCTTCAACTGCTCCGTTACAAACAACGAATAGCCAACCTTGAGTTTGGCATGGGTGTAGTGCAGCAAATCCACAAGAACGGGTGCAATTAAGAACTGCTGTCGCGCCGATTCATTGTCCAGCGAGATCAGCGGCAGGCTTTCGTTGAGCTGATCAATCAGCCCTTGGGATCGCTCCAATACCCGCCCCGTGCGAGGCAGTTCCAAAATTTGACGACCGAATCCATAGCCAAAATAGGCCAGCAAATCCTCAATATCAACATTGAGCTTGTAATAGTCCGAAAACGCGTAGGAACGCGCCGGGTCAATGACTGCTGCCCGCACCATAGTCAACTGGGCCTCCGGTCTAGAACGCTCGATCCCTTGATTCACAGATCTATATCATAGGCAATCTGCGAATTTCGTCGGCAAGATCTACCCACCGGGGAGCTGAGGCATTACCCTAGAGAAGAATCGAAACAATCTGCAATAATTCTTCGCTCACCCTCTCCCCTCCACGCCTATGCTTCGCCTCGAACACATCAAAATGATCTATCCGACCGGTGAAGTCCTCAAGGACGTGAATTGGGAGGTGAAAGTGGGCGATCGCATCGGTCTGGTGGGCGTCAACGGCGCGGGCAAATCCACCCAGCTCAAGATCATTGCCGGGGAAGTCGAACCCACCGCAGGCAATATTGTCAAGCCCAGCGGCTTCAAGATCTCCTACCTCAGCCAAGAATTTGACGTGGATACCAGCCGCACCGTTCGCGAAGAGCTGTTCCGCGCCTTCAAAGAAGCCAACGACGTCCACGAGAACCTGCTAGAGATTCATCACAAAATGGAGCAGGCGGATCCCGAGGCGTTGGATAAGCTGCTCAAACAAATGGACCGCTACCAGCGCCAATTTGAGGCGATGAATGGCTACGAGCTGGAGTCCCTGGTGGAAAAGCTCTTGCCGGAACTGGGGTTTGAGGATGAAGATGGCGATCGCCTGGTCAAAGCCTTTAGCGGCGGCTGGCAAATGCGCATGGGCCTCGGCAAAATCATGCTCCAGGAACCGGATTTGCTGCTGTTGGACGAACCGACCAACCATCTGGACCTGGAAACCATCGAATGGCTGGAGGGCTATCTCAAGGGCCTGACGACGCCCATGGTGATTGTCTCCCATGACCGGGAGTTTCTCGATCGCCTCTGCACTCAAATTGTTGAAACCGAGCGGGGCGTTTCCGCCACCTATTTGGGTAACTATTCCCAATACCTCGAACAAAAAGCCTTCAATCGTCAGTCTCAGCTCTCCGCCTTCGAGCGGCAGCAAAAGGAGTTGGAAAAACAGCAGGCTTTTGTTGAGAAATTCCGTGCGAGCGCCACCCGCAGCACCCAGGCCAAGAGCCGGGAGAAGCAGCTCGACAAAATTGAGCGGATTGAAGCACCGGATTCCAATGTGCGAACGCTGAAGTTTCGCTTCCCGCCCGCGCCGCGCAGCGGTCGGGAGGTGGTAATTATCAATGACCTAACCCATACCTATGGGGATAAGGTGCTGTTTTTGGGTGCGGAAGCGTTGATTGAACGGGGCGATCGCATCGCCATTCTCGGCCCCAACGGCGCGGGTAAATCAACCCTATTGCGCTTTATTGCGGGCATCGAAAAGCCAGAAGATGGCCAGGTTGCACTCGGTCAGCACAATGTCATTCCCGGCTACTTTGAACAAAACCAAGCGGAAGCGCTGGATCTGGAAAAGACGGTGATTGATACGATCCACGACGAAGTCCCCGACTGGGAAAACCGGGAAGTTCGAACGCTTTTGGGCCAGTTTTTGTTTAGTGGTGATACGGTATTTAAGAAGGTCAAGGCCCTGAGCGGGGGCGAAAAAGCACGACTTGCCCTGGCACGGATGCTTCTGCAACCTGTCAACCTGCTGATGCTGGACGAGCCGACCAATCACCTGGATATTCCGGCGAAGGAAATGCTGGAAAATGCGCTGAAAAACTACGACGGCACCGCCATCATCATCTCCCACGATCGCTACTTTATCTCCCAGGTTGCCACCCAAATTCTCGAAGTCCGTGATGGAGAATTACGGCTCTATCGAGGCGATTATCGTTACTATCTTGATAAGATCGAAGAGGAAAAAGAGAAAGCACGGCTGATGAAAATCGAAGCCGAAAAAGCAGCGAAGGCCGAAGCCAATCGTGAAAAGCGGATTACCAAGGAAAAGGAGCGCAAAACCGGCAAAAAGACCGCAAAGTCATAACAGCGAAGTCATAACAGCAAAGTCATCACTGACCCCCATGGCTGACACAAGGGTTTCAACCCACCCTTCAGACTAAGGCGATTCCGATAATCTCGTGAATCCGTATTCCTGTTTAGCATTGCGCTGGACCTTGAGCAAAATCGCTTCTCCGGTGCGATCGCCCGTGGGCAAAAATCGCACATCCTCCCCCGCCCCTCGGGCTACAAAATCCGGACGGCGCAGTTGCTGTTGCAGCGTGCTACGAGTTAGGGGTTGTTCCGGGGGGATTTGGCGGAGGGCTGTGGCGATCGCCTGAGTCGCGTCAAAGGACGTCGCAGTCCGCCAAGTCAACGAGGTATCGCCCCACCGTTGCGCAGCCCGCGCCAAAAAGGAAGTTGTGGAATCCGGATTGGCGTACCAAGGGGCGGTGACGACCAAGTCTTTTATGCTGTCATTTCCCTGCTTTAGAATCGTACTGTTATACATCGTGGGGGAACCCAAGAGTGCCAGTTGTCCCTGGGCCGCTTGGGCCAGGCGAATAGCCCGATCCGGATAGTCCACATGGGGCGCAATTAACATTGCATCCGCCCCCTTGGTTAAGGCAACGTTAACCTTGTCTTCCCCAGGCAATTGAGGTTCAGACAGATCACAGCTAATCGGCAGAATTTGTGCTTGCAGTGCCGTTGCAGCTTGGACGAATTCTGCTTGAAATGCGACATTGTCCGGTGCTTTGGAGTCAACACAAATCAAAAAAATCTTTTGATTGGCTGACTGAACCGAATAGTAGGCTAGGCTTTCTGCCAGCGTTTTTATATTAGGAATAGTGCGAAAAATATAGCTACCAAATCCCGAAAGTTTCCCTGAAAATCCCGTGGGTGCAATCATCACAACGCCAGCATCCTGATACACTGCTGCTGCCGCGAGGGAAGGACCACTGGCATTCGACCCAATCACAGCTAGAATTTGGGGATCTTGGGCAATGGTCTGGGCGATGGTTGCAGCGGTATTGGCATCATTGTTGTCATTGGCGATGACAATTTCCAGGGGAATACCATTAATCCCTAAATCTCTACTCTGGTCTTGGGCCTGGGCAACGCCACGCAACATTTCAGCGGCGATCGCCGGATTATTCCCAATGGGTACACTGACCGCAATGCGTAGGGGATGTGCATCGCCTTTGAGACGCGATCGCGCATTATTCAAGTAAATATAAGCCTCCGGATCATCCGGTTCTTGCAGCAACGAGGTCTGAAACTTCTCGATTGCGGTCAAATAATCTCCTTGTCTAAAGGCTTGCACTGCCACCTTTTTCGCCGCAGTAGGAGATTGAAATAAGAGGTCTTCACCGAGGCTGATCTGGGGATTTTGGGCCTGAGCTCCAGGCAGTTCCGAGAAGAATTTCTGCGGTGAGAAGAGCCATTGCAACATCCCCAGAACCAGCAATACTAAAAGGAGCGATCGCCCCCAACGTTTGTGATAGTCTTGGGGTGGGCGTGACAGGATCGGTGCGTGAGTCTGAATGGACATCTTTGGAGTTTCCTTACTGGAGTCTATTGCTGATATTCTCGTAGACGTAGTTGTATCCCCACAGCCGTCAAACCCATGATGATGATCCCCCCAACAGGCAGTTGCCAGCGTAAGGCTTCCAGGGTTTTGGAGGCGGAACCGATGGATTGGTCAAAGGCCGCTAGCTGGACCTCTAACAGCTTTTGATGGGCGTCGCGAAACAGCTCGAAGGAACCGTTGAGTTGATCGATCTGGTAGCCCGTGGCGAGGGCGATCGCCTCTTGTTTTCGTCCCTGCTGATTAAACCTATGAATCGTCTCGTAATGCTGTGAGTAGGTTTTTAAAGCCTTTACGGTTGTCTCAACCATGGCCTGTTCTTCTTCCGTTTTCAGGCTTTGAGCCACTGAGCCCAATAAATCTGAAAAGATAGGCTCGAAGGAATAGCTAGCGTTACTCACTGCGTCGATGGTCGATAGGGATACAATTTGATTGAGCTTTAGTCGGAACGAAGTATCGTATTGCAGTGTTTTAACCGGATCGAGCAGGGCTCGGCTGACGTCTGCATGGGCACTGTAGGCCAGGGTGCGGATTGTGCGTAGATCGACCAGGGCGGCAAAGGTGTCGGATTGGGCTTGGGCGATTTGGGTGGCGGCGGTGTCGAGCGATCGCAACGTATGTACCCACAGCCCCAAAGCCCCCAGCATGGCGCTGAACAGAAGCGGATGGAGGACCCGGCGGGTGCGCTGGCTCAAAAACCATTGCACCGAAACCAAATAGCCTAACAAGCCTACACCACTGAGAATGAGGCCGACCCTTGTGGTATGAATTCGAGCTTGCTGAAGTCGTTCAGCTCGGGCAAGCTGCTCGGCTTTCACCTGTCCCAGGGCACGGGCGGCGGGTAAAAGCTGTTGGTCCAACTGCTGGAGTGAGGCCGCATAGGCTTTAGCGGTTTCAGCCGCGTTATCTTGCCCATGCCAGACTCTAGCCCGCTCAATCGCCATCAGATAGTCTCCCAGACCCAGTTGTAGCATCGTCACCGGTCGCAATTCCGGGTTGCCATAGGAGAGTTTGCTAATGATTTGGATCCAGTAGTTGGCGAGTTTCTTTTGACGAACGTCGGCTTCTTGTCGCGCAGCTTGGTTTTGGCCGGGGGGGAGCAGCAACTCATTGGCTAAGCTCGCATCTAATGCCGCTAGACTATCCTGAATTCGCAAGGTAGTAAGCATGCTCGGGGCAGAATCCTCGGCCAAAAGGCGCAGAGCGGTCTGCTGTTGCCCCATGGCGATCAGTCCCAGGGCAACGGTAAAGAATGTGGTCCCACACACTGTATAAAGACCAAGCTTGAGCCATTGCGGGGTGGAAAGCTGTTGGGCGCTGGTTGGGATGGGATTGGGCAGCGTGAGGACAGAACGGTCTGCGGTGACAAAGGGAGCAAGTTTACCGAGTTTCTCAAGCAACACGTTCAAGCGGAGATGGCTTTGGAGGCGAGATCGAATCAGGGTCATGGCGATTCTTGAAGGGTGACGGTAAGACGAGTCCAGTGGCCCAGGGTAAAACTATCGCCGCTGTGGAGGGGATAATCTTGGAGTGGGGTTAAGGGTTGTCCCCGCAAGTAAGTGCCGTTTGAAGAGCCTAAATCCCGGAGGACGAGGATTTGCTGAGGGTGAGGCGTCAAGAGGGCATGGCGCTGGGAAACGGCATTGTCAAAGTCCAAGGCGATGTCTGGATAGATGGCTTTGGTTGGGCTGGTGCGTCCGATGAGTGTGGGACCCGGCTGGAGGGCAAGGGGCTCGGGATTGCGATCCGGGGGAGCAGGGGAGAGATTTGGGTCCCAGAGGCTGGGGTCGATGCTGAGGGTCAGGGTCCAGTGGGATATGGATTGTTGTTGGGGGGCCGTACTGGAAGCGGATTGGGGAGCGGGTTGAGGAGTGGATTGGGGAGCGGATTGAGAAGCCGATTGACTGAGGCTAAAGTTGTAGCCACAAACTTCACAAAACTGGCCCCAGGTCATTTGATGGAGGCTGGTGCAATCGGGACAGGCGATCGCCTCCTCCATCGGATCCTCCCGCTTCTCTTCAGGCGGGTCTGCCAGAGGCTCCGCATCGGCGATGGTCTTCAGTTTGAGTCCACATTCTGAGCAAAAGTCAGGCTCAGTGGATGGATGGCCCTGGGGACAGGCGCGCGCAGGTGTAGAGGCAAGAGGAGAAGACATAGGAGGCAAGAGCGCAACAACAGGCAGGGGTTATGAATGGGCGGCAGGGGTTTGCAGACGGGTGGTTTTGACCGAGCGAGTTTCCAGGGCCATGGCATCGGCCTTGGCGATATCGCGACGGAGCTTAACCGTGCCCGTGGCGGCGTCTTCGACTTCGACGATTTTGTGGAGGAGTTTGGCAGTGGCTTCGTTGCCGGAGGTTTGGGCAAGCTGGACAGCCCGACCGAGCTTAGCGGTGGCTTCTTCGAAATGACCGCGATCGCGTGCCTCCAGTCCCTGCTGAATGGTATCGGCAAGTTCCGCTTGGCCGGTGTAGTGGGCGACGCGACGATCGATTTTAGTGGATCGGGATTCATCATCGGTCCAAATGGCGAGCACCTTGGCTTCGGTAATTTTGACTTCGTCGCCCTGGACCAAGCTGATCAAACTGGCCCGACCGGCTAGCATTTCATCCCCCACTTTGCCGGGCTGGACCTGTAGGCAAAAATGGTAATCGCGGGATTCACTCGTACCCCAGGCACCGGTCGGATAGTCACGCGTTTGGGGGTTAGACAGCGTCGCTTTATCCGTTAAGTCCATTAATTCGGGACTAACCTGTTTACAATACATCACCTCAGCACCACGGGGGGTCCAAAGCCGCAGCCGAATTTCCCGAATCGATTTTTGAGCGGCGCTACCCAAAATATCCAGAAAATCCTCAGCCATCTGTTCGGGCTCCGGGATAATGTCGGTGGTGCCGAGCAGTTTCTCCGCGATGGTTTTTAGTTCTTTGACCCTCCAATCTGTGCCAACGCCTCGACAATGGCACTGAAATTGGCCTTGGCAACGGTCTAACAGGGTTGCCAGGGCCTCCTCATCGGAGGCATCGTTTTGACCATCCGTGAGCAACAGGGCTTGGCAAATGGCGTGGGGTTGTTTGGCGAACTCTTGCTGGGCAGCGTCGAGCCAAGTGGAAATGCGAGTACTGCCGCTGGCGCGGATTCTGCGGACTTTGGCGATCGCCTGTACCTTCTCTGTTTCTGAAGCCGCAACCATGGGCACCAAAACTTGACTATGGCCTGATCCCAAAATCACAAAAAATGACGCGCTGGATGGCAATAATTCGATGGCCTGGGTCAAAGCCTTCCGAGCCGCCGCAATTTTTTCACTCCCCATGGAGCCAGACACATCGCAAATCATGCCAAAGAGTAAAGGCGTATCAAAGACATCGCTGTTCGATGCTTCCAAACTTTCCCCCCCGCTGCTGACGGTCATAATCGCATGGACTTCTTGGCTTTGCTCGGGAAGGTAGGGATTTTGAAAAACTTCAGCGGTAAACGTGGTTTGGGTCATGATGGTTTAGGAAGTGGTTTAGGGAATGGTCTAGGGAATAGAAATTTGTAGTAACGCAGCGCTGATATTGTCGTGGCCCCCTTGGCTGCGGGCAAAGTCGATCAGCCGTTGGGTCAGGATCGCTGTGGGGGGAGCGGCAGTCTCAGCAGCCTCTGGACATTCGGACCGTTGGAGGAACTGCCACAGGTGCTCCGGCTCCGGCGCGTAGTTCCAGAGACCATCGCTACACAGCAGCACATAGCCTGACCCTGGCAGTTCAACGGTGGTAAACTGCGGCGGAAATTGGTGAAAATCCGCATCGGCTCCAAGCCAGCGCGTCAGTTGATGGTGTTGCACCGAGTCGCTGTGGTCCTGGGTGATTTGATACCCACCCCTTGAGGAAAGCCAATAGGCCCGACTGTCGCCGAGCCAACCAACCGCTAATTGGCGATCGCGCACCAAAGCCGCGACGACCGTGGTTGCTGGAACATTGGATTCCCCCCGAGCGAGATCGGTGACGGCGGTCTGGGCTTGAGCCATGGCCGGTTCCAAAAGCTCAACTAAAGGCCTATCCGTCGCCGTTGCAGAAGTTATCTGATTTTGTAAGACTTGGCTAATCGTAGCGACGGCGACCTGAGCTGCGAGCTCCGCACGGCTGGCACTGCCGATACCATCACAAAGAATGAGTCCCCAATAGGCAGGCTGGGCGGCTTGGGCCGGTTGGTTGAGCAGGGCAATGGCGTCTTGATTGAGGCGACGACGCAAACCGCGATCGCTCAAGGCCGCACAGCGAGATGACAGTTGCAGTTGCAGAGGCGGATCCTCAGGCATTGAGCGCAAACCACAATCTTGACAAAAGCCCTCAGCATCCAAGGCCAGTGCACCACAATGGTTACAGGGTTGGGAGGGCAGAGCGGGGGCAGAGCAAGGGGTACCGCAGGTTTCACAGAAGCGATCGCCCGTAAACAAAGGCGCGTTGCACTGGGAACAAAGATGTCTGAGCGCAACTTGTAGAGGAGGAGGAGAGGTCATAGACAAGGACGGAATGGCAGAATGGGATTTAATAACCGAAGCAGGCTACACCCAGGTCAACGGACGGATTTGATTGGCTTGATCCACGAGCCAAGTCCGTTCTAAACCGGCACTCAACCGGGCCAGGGAGCGCAGGGTTTGTTCGAGGGCTTGTCGCAGGTCGAGGATGGTGAGCCGACATTGACTTAGGCGGATGTCAGCCCGTTCCGGGAGGTGCTGGTTTTCGAGCAGATAGAGGGCAGTATTCAGCAACAGATACCGCTGTCGATGGGCTGCTTGGGGATCAAGGGTGATCTGGGCTAGGTAATCCGCTGCCGCTTGCAAGTCCTGTAGGGTGGGGAGAGAAGGTTTGAGTTGTAGATGGATCTGGACCATGTCGAGGCGCGATCGCCCATACAACCTTGACGTGGGTGGAATCTGCTGAAGGACTTGCAGGACCTGAGTGCGAACCTGTGGAAAATTCTTTCCGAATGGTTCTCCAGCGGCAAGGGCACACCGAGCCAAACCACAGGCAGCCGCTTCATAGCGGACATCGGTTTGCAAGACACGATGATAGAGCCTCAGGGCTCGGCTCCAGTTTTCAGTCAGTTCTGCGACTTGGGCCAAAGCCAGTTGGGGGGCTAACTCTCCCGGTAGGTGATTGTAGACCTGCTCTAGCAAGGGTTGAGCTTGTAGGGCACGTCCTTTCAACAGCCGCAGTTGGGCTCGCTGCCAAGCCACTCGCCAGTCCGCAGGCTGATTAACCGCACACCGGTTCAAAAGCTGTTCAGCGGGGTTGAGATCAGCTTGGATCATGAGCAGTTGACTGCGCAGCAAAAGCGTAGCCTGGGAAGTGGGAACCTGCTGACTCAATCGCTTGAGCTCCTGGAGTTGCTGGGCGGAATCGGTCAGGCTCAGCAAGGGCAAGATGGCGCTATAGGCGGGGTCCTTCTGGGTCTAGCAGAAGCGTGGGCAGCCGGTTTGGGGCAGATCGTTGGGCGTCATCGGGCACAAAGTAATGGCTGCGGCTAGGAATGGGCTGTCCCGTTTCCTGGGCCACGACCTCCCGCAGGACTCCCGCCAGTTGCTCTGCCATGTCTTCAGCGGACTGAAAGCGCTGCGCTGGCTTCTGGGCTGTGGCCCGCTGCAAAAAGCGATAGAGCGATTCTTGCTGGGCAAACAGCGGTACTTGGTCCGGCGTGGGCAGGCGATCGCGATTCCGCTCACTAAATTCCGGGATGACCGCTACCAGCACCGCCAGCGTCCGCCCCACGGTAAACAAATCCGAGGCAGGCGTAGGTCCCGCCCCCGCTTCTGGCGCGCTGTACCCCACGGTACCGTAAATATCCCCCTGGGGATCATCAATGCGACGCACCGCCCCCATATCAATCAGTTTGATGCTGTTTCCTTCTAGCATCAGGTTGTCGGGCTTAAAATCGCAGTAGACCAACCCTTGATTGTGAAGATAGCCAAAGGCTCCGAGGATACCGTGGATGTAGGCGATCGCCTCCGCCACCGGCAGAGGACCGCGCTCCCGCCGCAGTTGACGCAGGGTTTGTCCCGCCACATATTCCATCACAATCAAGCCTTCGCCGCCGTGGGTCACAAAGTTGTATACCCCGACAATGTTGGGATGCTTGACCGCTGCCAGAAACTGCCGCTCCGCTAAGGCCACCGCCGCACTGGAGTCATCTTCGCTATTGAGCAGTCCCTTGAGAACCACGTAGCGAGAGAGGACGCGATCGAACCCAAGATAAATCCAGCCGAGTCCCCCGTAGGCGATCGCCCCCTTCACCTCATACTGCTCCGCCACCACATCCCCAGCCCTAAGACTGGGCACAAAGGAATAGCGATGGCCGCATTGTCCACAAAAACCGCGATCGCGACGCACCGGATGATCGCAGTGGCCACAGAAGCGTTTGTGAGCCGGTACGCTGGGATCTTGCAGAAGCAACGCTTCGGGATCGCGAGCGGGCAGAGGGGGCAGGGAAACCAGTCCCAGGCCGAGTCCTCCGCTATTGCGGGTGCTGGTGTTTCGGGTGCTGGTGTTTCGGGTGCTGCTGAGAGAGATGGAACCTGGATCGCTAGAGACGGTCGCGCCTAGTGTAGAAACCAATCTAGGTTGTTCGGCAAGACCACAGCAGTTGCAATAGCCCTCTTCGAGAATACCGGTGCATTGGGGGTACTGACAGCGATCGCCATCCATCGTAATTGCTCCTAAATTCAATCGGTTCTTTGCTGAATGGGGCTAAAAATTAAAATAAATAGACCGACTAGAGTTCAAGCTCTCTAGAGCTAGAGAGCTAGCGATTGAGCTGCTGCTCATACTGCTGCGTCCACAATTCCACTTCGTCAAGGGGTGTCGGACGGCTATAAAGACCTTGCTCTGCGCACTTCGCCAATTGGCAAAGCTGAGGAATTTCGATTTTTCCCTTGGCTTGGGCCTTGGCTTGAAGGGCCTGCAATCGGCCTCGTAATTCTTTCCGTAGGGCAAGGTCCCGTTTATAGCAGGCCAAACTCGATTCGATCGCCTCAACCACTGGGGTGAAGGCTTGCTGCCAGGTCAATAATGCTTCTCGTGCATGGGGCAACTGACTCAGTTGCTCCAACTGCTGTTGGAGATTCAACAGGGTTTCCTCGGAGGGAAACAAGGGAGGGCTGTGGCGATGGATTTTAGTTTGATATTCCCGTTGAAGGATAAGGGCATCGGCATAGCGATCGCGACAGCTCAACCACCGCTGGCGACAGTCCTCGATCGCCGCTTGCAGTGCTCCCACTTCCTCCCAATAGGTAGTTTCCCACTGGTCCAAGGCTTGCCAAAGCTGTTGATGCCCCTGAATCAGGCGCGAGAGCAAGGTTTCGGGTAGAATCCGCTCGCCTGAGGGCAGATCAATGGAGGGTTCGGTCAACAGAGCTGCAACTGTTGCCAGAGCTGTTTTTCCCAATAGCGGTTGGTGTTGTTGGCGATGGTTCTGGGCGCGATGGAGAAAATTGATCAAGCAATCGAACTGTTCAAACAAAGCCTGAGATTCGCTCAGCAGGGCTTGGCCAGTGGGGTCAAGGGTGGCAGAGGCCGTTCGACTCAGTGCCACCAAGCGTTGATAGCTGGGCAAATCATCAAAACGCAGCAGCGCTTGGCTCATCACATCCACCCGCTGCTGCCAGTCCATCAGCAGGCGATCGATTTGTTCAACGGTGGCTATCACCATGGGGATGTCCCTTGGGGCGTGGTCGCCAGATAGGTCATTGGTCTATCAGCCCTGGATCAAACTCTTATCTAATTGCCTCGCATACTGCCATGACTGGATTTTTAATTTGTACGATCGCCACCTAGAAATCTATCGCGAACCGGATAGATGTTGATACAGCCAAGTTTAGGCTGCTCGCCGAGGGCGCGATCGCCCCATACAAAGCCAAAGACAGTCCAAAGCCCTTAAAATATAAGCATCAGCCATCGTCCAAGACTCAGACCAAGCACCACAGCCCAAGCAACCTGCCATGCAAATCGTCATTGACAACTCAGCGAGCGGATATGCCATGATAGTGAGAGAAGACTAGACCAAGGTTAAGTCATGACAACCAAAGAGCTGCTTTTACAAGAGATAGAAGCCCTGCCTGAGTCTGTTTTAGCTCAGTTACTTGTATTTCTGCATACATTAAAAACAAATCAGACCGACAAAGCCAAATCTATCACCTTGGTTTCAGCATCAGGAGAAATCCAAGTATCGCAGACTGAGCTGATTTGCCAAGAGCAGAAGTTGACCCTCTCTCCACTCGCAACTCCCGCAACGCCGATGGAGCGAGTTCGGCAGGAACTGAAGCAAGCCTTAGAAAAGGCAGGATATACAAACCGAGCATCTATCATCGAACTCGTACAGGACGTGAAACGGGAAATACTACTTGAACGTGAGGTCAGCCGTAGGATCATGGCCTGATTCATACAATGGTTGCAGAAACAAAAGAGTTTAATTGTTATACGCCAGATGAGTTTGCTCAGCAATATCTCTCTGATTCGATTTAAAAGAACGGAGAGAGAATTTACAGCCATGATGTACCTTGACTATCATGCAACTACTCCCTGCGATCGCCGCATCGCCGATCGAATCTACCAAACCCTCACCGAAAACTTTGGTAACGCCAACAGCACTGACCATGCCGTAGGCGATCGCGCCGCACAGGCAATCAAAGAAGCAACAAATGCGGTTGCCAACCTCCTCAACACCAACACCAAAGCGATCTTCTTCACCTCCGGAGCCACAGAGAGCCTAAACCTCGCCATCCAAGGCACCATCAACGCCCAAGCACAAAAACAAGCGCAAAAACCTCAGCTTCAGTTCGACCGACAACCTCGAATTGCCATTTCCCCTGTCGAACATAGCGCCGTGCTCGACCTTTGTCACGCCCTCCACAAGCAAGGCCGAATCGAACTCCTTTTTCTGCAAGTCGATCGCCAAGCCAACCTCGATATTCCTCATCTCGAACAAACCTGCGCTAGCGGCCTCGACCTCCTCTGTGTCATGGCCGCCAACAACGAAGTCGGAACCCTTTATCCCATCCAGCAAATCGCCCGAATTGCCCAACGCCACCAAGTTCCCTTCCTCTGCGACGCCACCCAAGCCGTCGGCAAAATTCCCATCAAATTCAACGAATGGGGCATCACGATGCTTGCCCTCTCCGCTCACAAACTGTATGGACCCAAGGGCGTCGGAGCCCTGATTGTTTGCTCAGGCCATCCCTTAAAACCGATGCTCTACGGCGGCGGTCAACAGTACGGTTTGCGTCCTGGTACGCTTAACGTCCCTGGCATCGTGGGTTTAGGTGAAGCTTGCCGGTTGCGATCGCTCGAAATGGAAGAAGACGAGCCAGTGATCGCAAAAAACGCGATCGCCTCCAAACCCTCCTCCAGGCCAAAATCTCTGGCCTCATCATCAATGGTAACCCCAACAACCGCCTCGCCGGAAACCTCCACATCGCCATCCCCGGCATTTATTCCACCAATCAGACGTCGATGAAACGACGCCCAAAATGCAGGTTGCTCCAGATATGGATCCATTCCCGGAAAAGGCGAGGCCATGGGGAAATTCCAGACAAACAACTGTCTTCATCATATCAAGGCTCACAATCCTTGGCGGACCCGCCCATCGCCGCTAGGCTGGAATCATGGATCTGATTCTCTGCCACACCACCGCCGATTTCGACACCCTCGGAGCCGCTGTCGGGATGACCCAGCTCCTGCCTGGCGCTCGCATTGTTTTGACCGGCGGAGCCCATCCCGCCGTGCGCGATTTTCTGGCGCTCCATCGTGACGAATATCCCCTGATCGAACGCCGCGCCGTCAAGCCAGAACAAATCCGCACCCTGGTAATCGTCGATGCCCAACAGCGATCGCGCCTCGGAAAATCCGCCGAATGGCTTGATCTCCCCCAAGTCGATCGCATTCTGGTCTATGACCACCACCTGGATAGTGATTGTGATCTAGCCTCCCCCCCCCAACCCGAGACCCATTGCGAATTGCAAATTGAAGCCGTGGGGGCAACGACGACGTTGATCGTTGAGAAATTGCGATCGCTCAACCTCAACCTCGATCCCTTTGCCGCCACCGTCATGGCCCTAGGGATTCATGTGGATACGGGGTCCCTCACCTTTGCCCATTCCACCCCTCGGGATGCAGAGGCGATCGCCTGGTTGATGCGCCAAGGTGCCCATGTGGATGCCCTATCAGAATATATCGACCCCGGTTTCTCCACCGAGGTACAAGGGGTTCTTAGCCAGGCGTTGGAACATTTGGGGACCGAAACCTACCACGGTCAGGCGATTTCGCGGGTACTGTTACCCGTCCAGGGATATATCGGTGGGCTATCGAGTTTAGCGTCGGAACTGCTGGCGCTGACGGCGAGCGATGGGGTGCTCCTGGGGGTCTATTATCCCGTCGGGGAAGACGAGCAGGAGGTGCGGCTGACGGTGATTGGGCGATCGCAAATTGAAGGTCCCAATCTGGGCCAGATCTTTCAGCGTTGGGGCGGCGGAGGGCACGCCAAGGCGGCGGCGATGACGCTGCGCGGGGTTGAGGTAGAACCAATTTGGCATGAAATCTGGGAGTTGTTTCATCAACAAATTCCGGAGCCCCTAACCGCCAGGGATTTGATGTCTTCGCCGGTACGCACGGTGCGGCCCGATACGCTGATCGAAGAGGCCCAGCGGATTTTACTGCGCTATGGCCATTCGGGGCTGTCGGTGGTGAATGACCAAGATGCGTTGGTGGGAATCATTTCACGGCGGGACTTGGACTTGGCGCTGCACCATGGGTTTGGCCATGCGCCGGTCAAGGGCTACATGAGCCGCAATCTCAAGACGATCGCCCCAGAGGCTGGTTTGCCAGAAATTGAGCAGTTAATGGTGACTTACGATGTGGGGCGGCTGCCGGTGTTGGAGGCAGGACATTTAATCGGCATTGTCACCCGTACCGATGTGCTGCGGACCCGCTACCAGGGAACGCTGGCCACCGAAGCCCAATCCACGAGTCCAGAGTTTCCTAGCCCTGAGCCGATCAACGCACAACTCAAGGCTCGCCTGCTGCCACAACTCTGGCACCTGCTGGAAACCGCTGCGGCCTATGCCCATCACCGGGGCTGGCATCTTTATTTGGTGGGTGGCGGCGTGCGCGATCTGCTATTGGCGGATCCCCAGGAGCCATTGTTGCTGAGCGACGTTGACTTGGTGGTTGATGGCTTTCATCACTCGCTCACAGAAGCCGCCGGGGTTGAACTGGCCACAGCCCTGCAGCAGACCTATCCGGCGGCTCGTCTGGAGGTGCATGGCAAATTTCAAACCGCAGCGCTGCTTTGGCACAATGACCCGATGTTTCAGTCCCTTTGGATTGATGTGGCAACGTCCCGCACGGAATTTTATCCCTATCCGGCGGCGAATCCTGAAGTGGAAGCCAGCTCGATTCGACAGGATCTCTATCGGCGGGATTTCACGATTAATGCCTTGGCGCTACAACTGACGCCGCCGCGAACCGGTGCCCTGCTAGATTTTTTTGGGGGATTGTTGGACTTGCGCGATCGCCTCGTGCGAGTCCTCCATGCCAACAGTTTTATCGAAGACCCCACCCGAATTTATCGAGCGGTGCGATTTGCCGTGCGACTGGGGTTTGCCATTGAGCCCCAGACCCGTGAATACATCACCTACGCGCTGGATAGTGGGGTGTATGAACGGATTCAGGGGGAAAATGCGATCGCCCCCGCCCTCCAAACCCGTCTCAGGGCGGAGCTAGAATACATCCTCGAAGCGGGCTACTGGCAAGCTGCCCTAAAGTTGCTAGGAGAACTCGATGCCCTACGCTGTTTGCACCCGACGCTACACCTGACGCCAGCACTGTGGAAACGAATTCGGTTAGTGAATCGCGGTATTCAGCGGGTGCAGCAGCCCCCAACGGAAACACCGTTGACCCCTTGGCGAATGCGGCTCGAAGTGTTGCTGGCAGAACTCCAGCCGGACTATCGCGGCATCGTTGCCCACAGGCTGCAGCTTCCCGCTGATAGCATTCGGCGGCTAGAGCATCTGGCCACCGCTCACAGGGCTGTCCTCACCTCACTGCAACAGGCGCAACGTCCGAGCCAGATTTATCAAAGCCTGCTGCCCTACGATGTGCCCACCCTCATGTTGATTGCAGCCCACTGTGATGCAGAGCCTCGGCGTCAAATTTGGCAGTATCTCACCCGCTGGATGAATGCCAAACCGCCCCTAGATGGCACGGATCTGAAGGCGATGGGATATAAACCGGGTAAGCAGTTTAAGGTCATGCTGGACTGGGTGATGGCGGTTTATTTGGATGAGGAACTGAGTCTGTTCCCCACGGAGCTCAAGCAGCACCTGCAACAGCGCCTACAGCAGCACTATCCGCTTTGACCCAATTGCTGAAAGCCTCACCCTAGTTTTATCTAACCCTAGTCCTATCTTAAAATTTTAGGAGAGTTCTAGGGCCGTTCTAGAGCAGTTCTATCGTAGCTTTTCAGTGGCATTGACCAACGCTTCGGCAAACTGGTCCAGCCGCGCCGAAAGCTTGGCATCCTTGAGCTTTCCGTCTGGATCAAACGCCTGCCAAGCTTGGCCGATCGCCACTTGCTCCGGAATCATCCAGGCATGGACCCAACGCAGAATCGTCCGTAAATCATTGAGCGCATTATTGTTACTTTGCCCTCCCAACACACTGATCGCCCCAGTGACCTTGCCCTCTAGGTGCTCAAAACTCATCAAATCCAGGGCATTTTTGAGGACACCGCTCACGCTGCCATGGTATTCCGGTGTGGCCAAGACCAAGGCATCCGCTGCCTTGACCGTTGCTTGCAGCCGCGCCACATCCGGAAAGGCGCTGTAATCATCCCCACCGTGGCAAAAGGGGAGCGTCATCTCGCGCAAATCTAAAATCTCTGTTTCCGCTCCCAAGGCCGCAAGCCGCTGCATGACCAATCCTAAGGCCTGATAACTCGAAGAATTGGGCCGTAAACTTCCGCCAATGCCGACAATCTTGACCATGGTGTTACCCTCCTGAGGCTTATTTCTCATAATCATAACGACTTCGTCTAAGCCTGTCGAGCCCGTAGCACCACGGAGAATCGACAACCCTCTAGCAGACAGCGCTAGACTAGGGAAAGCTTTTTATTTCGCACCCCAATTCCTTAGGCTATGAAACGTTCTCGGCAACCCCGTTGGTCTCAGCGTCCGAATCATCAGCAATCTGCTTCGCCTGCTCAGCAAGGGCAGCGTTGGATGAAAGGAGGTTCGGTTCTGGGGATAACCCTGGGCTGGATGCTGTTGCAAGGGTTGGGGGGAGGCGTGATGGCGCAGTCAGCGCCGAAAACCGGAGCTGGATCCTTAGGGGCTGGATCCTTGGCTCAGAATCAACCCCAGCCTACGGCTGACGTGGCTACGCCTCTGCCGACGGCAGAGGCCGTTCCCGCTGCGGGTCAGAATGTCCCTGATGCGGCCTCCGAGACGGAGCCCAATGCGGCTCCCAATGCAGTTCCCAATGCAGTCCCCAGCAGTCCGAATACCTCGGCGCAGCCTTCGTCGGGGCCGACCTACAGCCAATTGCTCAAGGATATTGATGCCCAGAAGGTCAAAGGCCTAGAGTATGACCCAGTGCAGGATGTGGCGCGGGCCTATTACAAAAGCAATCCGGCCCAGGAGGTTGTGATTTCGTTGCCTCCGCGTCCCACGGAGCTCTACGATGCCGAACGGCTGCGGGTCTCTGGCGTGGATTTTACGGTTCAGCCCACCGCTGACAATAGCGATAAGCTCGTGCTGTTGGCGAATCTGATGCTGTTTTTGATCTTGATCTTTGCGGTGATGATGATCATCCGGCGATCGGCAGGGGCAGCCAATCAGGCAATGAGTTTTGGTAAGTCTAAGGCCCGGTTCCAGATGGAAGCCAAAACCGGTGTGACCTTTGAGGATGTTGCGGGGGTAGAAGAGGCGAAGGAGGAGCTGGCAGAGGTGGTTTCGTTCCTCAAGCAGCCTGAAAAATTTACGGCGATCGGGGCCAAAATTCCCAAGGGGATGCTGTTGGTGGGGCCGCCGGGAACGGGGAAGACTTTGTTGGCGAAGGCGATCGCCGGAGAAGCGGGTGTGCCCTTCTTCAGCATTTCCGGCTCAGAATTTGTCGAAATGTTTGTTGGTGTCGGGGCCTCGCGGGTACGGGATCTGTTTCGTAAGGCGAAGGAAAACCGGCCCTGCTTGATTTTTATTGATGAAATTGATGCGGTGGGTCGCCAGCGGGGCACGGGCATTGGCGGTGGCAATGACGAGCGTGAACAAACCCTCAACCAACTCCTGACTGAGATGGATGGCTTTGAGGACAATTCTGGAATTATCATCATCGCGGCGACGAACCGCCCGGATGTTTTGGATGCAGCATTATTGCGGCCCGGTCGATTTGATCGTCAGGTTGTCGTGGATTTGCCCAGCTACAACGGGCGTCTGGGCATTTTGGAAGTCCATGCCCGCAGCAAGAAAATCGCCAGCGATGTCTCCCTCAAGCAAATTGCGCGGCGCACCCCTGGTTTCTCCGGCGCGGATTTGGCAAACCTGCTCAACGAAGCGGCCATTCTCACCGCCCGTCGCCACAAGGAAGCCGCCACCATGGACGAGGTGAACGATGCCATCGACCGCATCACCATCGGCATGACGCTGACGCCGCTCCTAGACAGCAAGAAAAAGCGGCTGATTGCCTACCACGAGGTCGGCCATGCCATGCTGATGACGCTCTGCAAGCATTCGGATTTGCTCGACAAAGTGACGATTATTCCGCGCTCCGGCGGGGTTGGCGGTTTTGCCAAATCCGTGCCCAATGAAGACGTGATCGATAGTGGTCTTTACACGCGGGCCTATATGCTCGATCGCCTAATTGTGGCCATGGGGGGTCGTGCTGCCGAAAAGGTCGTCTTTGGGGATGATGAAGTCACGTCTGGAGCCTCATCGGACATTCGATTTGTGACGAATCTGGCGCGGGAGATGGTCACCAAGTACGGCATGTCGTCCCTGGGTCCGGTGGCCCTCGAAAGCTCTGGCAGCGAAATTTTCCTAGGGCGCGACCTGATGAACTCCCGTCCGGAATATTCCGAGGATATGGCCATTCAGATCGATCGCCAGATCCGCTCCCTGGCTGCCCAAGCCTATGAAGAAGCCTGCAACACCCTTTCAGAGCACCGTTTAGCCCTCGATCGCCTGGTGGAAGTGCTCGCGGAACAGGAGAGTATTGATGGGGAAGATTTCCGCCAAATTCTCTCCGAATTTACCGAGGTTCCGAAGAAATCGGGTGCGGTGCCCAAGGATGCAGCACCCGTGGAGGTCTAATCAATTTTGAAGGGGGATTTAAAACCAAGCCTAACCTCTTTAAAATTGGCACAATCACTATGAAATCGAGGTTTGCTTCGATTTTCAGGAGTATCGTGCCATGGCTCAGTCCCCCCCGAAGCCTTCCCAGACCTGGGATCTGTCGGATTTGTATCAAGGGTTGGCGGATCAGCGGCTTCAGGCCGATCTAACGGCGCTGCAAGAGGAAGCGATGGGGTTTCGCGATCGCTACTACCAAACCCTAGCCACCCGCACCCCTGCTGAAATCTTGGCGGGGGTGCAAGCGTTGGAGGGCATCCTGGAAAAATCGGGCTATCTCTATGCCTATCCCTCGCTGAGGTTTGCGGCGGATACCCGCGATCGCCCCGCCCAACAGGCCCTAGACCAACTGCTCGAACAGCTCACCGCCCTGGAAAATCAAGTTTTATTTTTCCTTCTGGAACTCAAAGACCTCTCAGCTCAGCAATTTTCTCAGCTCGAACAGGCCCCTGAGCTGCGTCCCTATCAGCATTATTTCCATAGCCTAGCCCTGGCGCGTCCCCACAAACTGCCTGAGGCCGTCGAGCAAACCCGTAATCAAATGGCCTTGACGGGGCGACAGTCCCTGATTCAGCTACGCGCCGTCCACCAGGGAGAGTTGGAATATGAGCCGGTGAGGTTGCCCGATGGGGCGATCGCCACCACCGAAGCCGAACTCAATGCCCTGCTCTTTCATGCCGATGCAACCTTGCGGCGCAAAGCCTACGAATCCGTCCGTCGGGTGTTGCAGGAGCATAACTCGCTCTACGGCTTTATCCTCAATACCCTGGCCCAAGACCATCGCATCGAAAATCAAATGCGGGGGTATCCCTCCACGTTGGCCAAGCAGTTGTTGTTGGATCAGGTGTCGGAGTCTGTCTTTCACGCCATTATGGACGGCACCGCCCGGCGCTTTGATTTGTTTCAGCGCTACTATCGGCTCAAGGGCAAAGCCCTCGGTCAGCGCACCCAAATTAGCGATATCTATGCCCCTTGGCCCCAGGCAAACCCGATGACGGTGGACTACGAGACCGGTGTAGAAATGCTGCTAGCGGCCCTCGGTCAGTTTGATCCCCATTATGGGGCGCAGGCCGAAGTCTTTTTTCGCAAAAACTGGGTGGATGCTCAAGTGCGTCCGGGAAAACGCAGCGGTGCATTTTGTTCGTTTATCTATGGAAAACACAGCTATTTGCTGTTGTCTTATACCGAGGACTACGACTCGTTGTTTACCCTAGCCCACGAGATGGGCCATGGTTTACATTTTGCTTGGTCGGGCGATCGCCAGTCCTATTTCAACAGCCATCCGCCCATGATTCTCGCGGAAATTGCCTCCACGTTTAACGAGCTGTTGCTCTTAGATTATTGGCTCCAACAGGCCTCTGAGGATTGGGGCTTGAGGCGATCGCTCCTCACCCGTCAGATCGAAGATCAGCTCAATTTACTCTTTCGCCAAAGCACGATTAGCCGGTTAGAATTGGCCATCCATGAACGGGCCATGACCGGTAGTTTTGATGCAACCTTTGTCAATCAAACCTGGCAGGAACTCTATGGTCAGCTCTGCGGCGAGGCCATCGATCTCCTGCCGGTGCATCAATACGATTGGGCACGCATTGGTCATATCTTCTTTAAGCCCTATTACTGCTACCAATACACGGCCTCCACTATCGTTAGCCTAGCCTGTTATCAACAGTATCGTGAAGTCGGCAAAGCCTTTATTCCGGGCTATTTAGAATTGCTTGCCGCCGGTGGCAGCCTAGACCAAGTGGGCGCGTTGAAAAAATTTGTCGGGGTCGATTTGGAAGACCCCCAGACCATTGCCCAGGCCCTCGGCTATGTGGAAGACCTGATTCAATCCCTCGAAGCCCTCTGGGAAACCGAGCCAGGAGCAGATTAGGATATAAAGCCTAGCTAGGCACCACCATTTTGGGGATTGATCGCAGACCATGGGCAACCCAGGGCTCTTACTCATTTGCTTTGTCGTTGGACTGGGGCTGCGGCTGTTGTGCCTGGATGCCAAACCCGTTTGGGCCGATGAATGGACGACATTTGTCTTTAGCCTGGGCCATAGCTTTCGGGGGTTGCCCTTCAATCAATTGCTGTCGATGGACCAACTCCTCGCACCGGTCAAGCTCGATACCGCCACCCTCGGGGAGGGGATTGGGCATCTCATGGCCGAAAGTACCCATCCGCCGCTCTATTTTGCCCTCTCTTCTGTCTGGATGCAGCTCTGGCAGCGGCCTGGAGAGCTGGTTTCTCCCTGGGTTGGGCGATCGCTCAGTGCGTTGTTTGGGGCGATCGCCATTCCCTTGGCCTACCTTCTGGCCCGCCGTCTGGGCCAGCCACCGCGCGTGGCTCACCTGGCCGCTTGGCTGATGGCCGTTTCGCCCTTTGGGATTTATTTGGCCCAGGATGCGCGGCACTATACCCTGGCGTTACTCTGGGCAATGGTTTCGCTGGGTTGTTTTGTGCGAGCCTGGGAAGCCGTTGGGCAACCCTCCCCCCCCGACAAACGGCGGTTTACGCCCCTCGTCTGGCTCTGGATCGGGGTCAATGGCCTCGGGTTTGCCACCCATTATGTCTTTGCGCTGTTGATGGCGGCCCAGGGATTAGCCTTGGGGCTGCGCTGGGTCTGGCAAGGGGTGGGGGTGGGACGGGTTGGCAAAAGGGGGCAGGATGGTTCGCCAATGCTCTGGAATCAAGCCTGGAATCGAGCTTGGAATCGAATCTGCAATCGAGCTTGGCAGCGGGTGGCGATCGCCGCCCTAGGGTCATTATTCAGCCTGTTGCCCTGGAGCGGTTTCCTCGCGCGATCCGCCAACAGCGAACTCACCCGTTGGGTCAACCAAAAACTCTCGGGACTGGCGCTGCTGGAACCCTTGGGACGGTTGCTGAGCTGGCTGATCGCCATGGTAGGGGCTGTGCCGGTGGAACAGGTGCCCTTGGGCCTTGTCATTCCCGGTGTTCTGCTGTTGTTGGGAAGTTTGGCTTGGTTGCTACCCCAGATCACGCAAGGACTCCGGCAATCCCTCTCGGCCTCCAACCCCGTGACCCAGGCGTTGCTAGCGATCGGTGCTGCCCAACTGGCCATCCTGCTGGGACTGGCCTGGTTTTTTCATCAAGACCTGACACTTAGCCCTCGCTACGCCTTTCCGCTGTTGCCTATCACTGGACTGCTGTTGGCGATCGCCCTTCATACCCTCTGGCCCCAATCGCGGCGGGCGATCGCCCTGCTCCTCCTCCTGGGGCTTTGCGGCAGCCTCAGCGTCAGCTTCGACTTTGCCTTTCAAAAACCCGATCGCCCGGACCAAGTCGTGCAAGATATCCGGGACTTTTATCGCGAGTGGGAAGCTAAAACCGGCGAACCCTGGACCTCACGCCCCCTCGTCCTGGCCATTACCCACAAAACCCACTCTGAAACCAGCAAAATGATGGGAATTGCCTGGGAATGGCAGAAACCGTTGAGCGGTATTGGATCGGGAATTCAGCCCCCTCAATTTCTCCTGATTCAACGCAATCCCTATACTTTTTATGCCACCCGAGGGTTGCGAGAGGCCACGGCTGATTTGCCTCGTCCGTTTGAGCTTTGGCTGGTGAACTTTTCCGCAACCCCTGGTTTTCGATTGCTCGACTGTACGATGGAAAAAACGGTCAAATACCGGGCTCCCGGCTATCACTACAAACGTCATGTTTGCTATTAACGAGTCGCTCCGTCTCCCGGAGGCAGACCTTGAGTTGGATTCCCAATTTATTCCCGCAGTAGAAGCGGATGTCATTTTGGAGCAGTTGCTCAGCGACATTGACTGGCAGCAGCGATCGATCACCCTCTTTGGCAAAACCATTCCCCAGCCCCGCCTGACGGCCTGGTACGGTGACCCAGGGGCAGCCTACCGCTACTCGGGCCTTTACTGGGAACCCCTGCCTTGGACGCCGCTGTTGCGATCGCTCAAAAACCGGATCGAACAACAGACTGGGCTGACCTTTAACAGCGTGTTGCTCAATTTATATCGCCATGGCCAAGACAGCATGGGATGGCATAGCGATGATGAGCCAGAATTAGGCAAAAATCCGGCGATCGCCTCCCTCAGTTTTGGAGCCAGCCGTCGCTTTCTCCTACGCCACCGACAGGATAAAACACTCAAACAGACCCTCCATCTGGGCCACGGCAGCTTACTCTTGATGAAAGGCGAGACGCAACACCATTGGCACCATCAGCTTCCGAAAACCCCGCAAATCGACCAACCTCGGGTCAATCTAACCTTTCGTCAAATCGTCGGCCTGGTTCCAGCCTCGGGAAAGGGATCAACGACCTAGGCGAGAATAACAGCCCTCTTGCAGGTATCGAGATTACTATGGGGACAACTCTAGAGAAAAACGTTTCGCAGATATCCGGCATCGCGATCGCTCCGTCTTCAAGGTTTGCACCCCATTCCATAGGCTGAAACCGTCATGAATGTTTTATTGCTCTATCCTCGCTTTCCCAAAAGCTTTTGGTCCTTTGAAAAAACCTTGGCCTTGCTCGATCGCAAAGCGATGCTGCCGCCCCTGGGGCTGGTGACCGTGGCGGCGATTTTGCCCCAGACCTGGGAATTTAAGCTGGTCGATCGCAATGTGCGGACGGTGACCGAAGCGGAATGGGCCTGGGCGGATCTGGTGATTCTGTCGGCCATGATTGTGCAAAAAGAAGACCTGCTTGAGCAAATTCGCGAAGCCAAACGCCGCCACAAGCGCGTTGCAGTGGGTGGACCTTATCCCACCGCGCTCCCCAACGAAGCGGCTGGGGCCGGGGCCGATTATCTGATTTTGGATGAAGGTGAAATTACGCTGCCGCTGTTTGTGGCGGCGATCGAACGGGGAGAAACTTCAGGGACGTTTCGGTCCGAGGGGGAGAAGCCGGACGTGAGCCTAACGCCTATTCCTCGCTTTGAGCTGCTAGAGTTCGATGCCTACGCTGAAATGTCCGTGCAGTTCTCGCGGGGCTGTCCCTTCCAATGCGAATTTTGCGACATCATCGTTCTCTATGGTCGAAAACCGCGCACCAAAACCCCAGGGCAACTTTTAGCTGAACTCGATCGCCTCTACGAATTGGGCTGGCGACGCAGCATTTTCATGGTTGATGATAATTTCATTGGCAATAAACGCAACGTCAAGCTCTTTCTTCAGGAGCTTTTGCCCTGGATGGTTGAGCATGAATATCCCTTTTCCTTTGCCACCGAAGCATCTGTTGATTTGGCCCAGGATCCAGAGTTAATGAAACAAATGGTGGCCTGCAATTTTGGGGCCGTGTTTCTGGGGATCGAAACCCCCGATGAAGCCAGCTTAACCCTGACCCAAAAACATCAAAACACCCGCGATTCCCTCAGCGAGGCCGTGCTGTCGATTACGCGGACCGGGCTACGGGTCATGGCTGGTTTTATTATTGGATTTGATGGGGAGGCGAAGGGAGCGGGCGATCGCATCGTCCAGTTTGTCGAACAGACCGCCATTCCTACCGCATTGTTCAGCATGTTGCAAGCCCTCCCCGATACCGCGCTGTGGCATCGTCTGATCAAAGAGGAGCGTCTACGCAGCAAAGGGGCCAATATCAACCAAACCACGCTGATGAACTTTGTGCCCACGCGGCCTTTGGAAGAGATTGCCCGTGAGTATATTGATGCCTTTTGGCAACTCTATGATCCTGAAAAGTTTCTCGATCGCACCTACCGTCACTATCGCCTGTTGGGGGAGGCCACCTATCCGAAAAAAGGGAAGCGATCGCGCAAACCCATCAACTGGATCACCCTTCGCGCACTCCTCACGATCGCTTGGCGACAGGGCGTTTGGCGTAAAACCCGCTGGCAGTTTTGGCGAAATCTTTGGCAAATGTTCCAGCACAATCCCGGTGGGGTGAGTAGTTATTTGGCGGTTTGTGCGCAAATCGAGCATTTTTTGGAATATCGCCACATTGTTCGCGATGAAATTGAAGCGCAACTGGCCGCATTTTTGGCGGAGGAGGCAAGGCTCAAGGCGTTAGCGCCTGTCCCGGAATCCGTTGCGGCTTATTGACACGGCTGATTGACACGGCTGATTGACACGGCTGATTGAAGGGTAAGGCTCCATTCCCTGGGGAGGAACCCTTCCCCCTCACCCTTCGTCAGGGCTTCGCATACCCTTTGGCAAAGCATCCACCGCTGCTGATTCCGATCCTGTCTTGAAAGGAGTACACCATGCGCTATGTCGCTTTGGCCCTCAGCCTAGCCCTTTGTCTGCCGAGTGGGGCTGCGATCGCCCAAACCACGCTCCCGAACTTTGCCTATCGCGAGGGTCGTGTGACGGCGAAGGCGGAGATTAACCCGATTGCAAGCCGGGTTCTGAGCCGATCCCTCAAGAAGGAGATTCCCTCTGCCCTGGAATTTTCTGCGACGGACCTCGAAGGTTCGTTTATCCTGCCGCCGGGTTATGCCAAGCTGGCCTCCGGCAAAATTACGGTTAATGCGGCACCGCTGAAGGCGTTTCTGAGACCGGCGATCAACTTGGCGCTCCAGAGGCTAGCCCAAACCTATGATTTGCCGGACGGGATCACGATGGAAACCCTGGAAACGTTGCTGAATTATGAGATTCGTGGGACGGGCTCGATTGGGGGCGATCGCACCACGCAGTTTTCCTTTAGTTACAGCGACAACACGGATGTGATTACGATTGAGGGGCTGGATCCCCTGGTGTTGGCGAGTTGTCAGGTGCGCCAGTGTCAGACCCAAACGGATGGGAAACTGGAGCTGAATCTGGATATTGCGGGGTTGCTGAGTACGAGCGATCGCCTCGGTCTCAAACTCCCGACGAGTGTGACTCGGATTTTGCGGAATGCTAGGCTTTTGGGGCTGAAGGAGCTGGAGTTTGCCCAGGGGACGATCGCCTCGGGCCTAGAAACCCAGCCAAAAGCCTTGGCCCTTTGGCCAAAGCGGCTGCAACCGCCAGTGTTGACCCAGGGGGATTTTGTGATGAATGCGGAGCGGCTTTCTGCGCCTTGGTCTTTGGTGTTTTCGGTGCCGTAAGAAGGAGGGGCGATCGCAATTCCCCCATCTATCTCTTATGCCGTAGGGGTCGGCATTTCCGACCCTCCCTGGTTTGTGATGCACCGCAGAGGTCCAGGGCGCGGCATTCCCGACCCTCCCTGGCTTCTTGTGCTTGTGATGCACTGCAGAGGTCCAGGGCGCGAATGCCGCGCCCCTACGAGGGGTTGGTGTCGTTTCTCATCGCCAAAAAATCTCCGGAAACTTTGGACCCATTCAAGAATCGTCCCCAGCATGGCCATGATCTACTCCCCAAAATTTTAATCCCGACTCTTTTTGTCGGGTATGTTTGACGGTAAAAATCCCCCATGCTAGGATTCGCTCAACTTCCAGGGATTTCACCATGACACCAACCCTCCTCACCCCCGCCACCACGGGTCTTGAAACCGCCCTCAAAGGCTTGCGCTGCAAGGAATGTGGCCAAGACTACGAGCTCAAAGCCCTCCATGTTTGCGAAGATGTGTGCTTCGGTCCCCTGGAAGTGGTCTACGACTATGAAGTTCTGCGGCGCACCGTCACCCGCGAAACCATTCAGGCAGGGCCAAACTCCATCTGGCGCTATCGGGCGTTTTTGCCCGTCGAAACCGAAGACTATATTGATGTGGGCACAGGGATGACGCCACTCCTCGAAGCAAAGCGCTTGGCGCGGCGGTTGGGGTTGAAAAAGCTCTATATCAAAAACGATGCGGTGAATATGCCCACCTTGAGCTTCAAGGATCGGGTGGTGTCCGTAGCCCTGAGTCGGGCGCGGGAGTTGGGCTTTAGCACGGTGTCCTGTGCCAGCACGGGGAACTTGGCGAACTCTACGGCGGCGATCGCCGCCCACGCCGGTCTCGACTGCTGCGTCTTTATTCCCTCCGATCTCGAAGCCGGTAAAGTTCTGGGCACGGTGATCTACTCCCCCACCGTCATGGCCGTTAAAGGCAACTATGACCAAGTGAACCGCCTCTGCTCTGAAGTCGCCAACACCCACGGTTGGGGCTTTGTCAATATCAACTTGCGGCCTTACTATTCCGAAGGTTCTAAAACGCTAGGCTACGAAGTCGCAGAACAGTTAGGCTGGCAACTGCCGGATCACATTGTTGCGCCGTTAGCGTCGGGTTCCCTATTCGGCAAGATTCGCAAGGGCTTTGAGGAATTTGTCAAAGTTGGTCTCGTGGAAGACAAACCGGTGCGCTACAGCGGTGCCCAGGCGGAGGGCTGTTCGCCGATTTCCCAGGCGTTTAAGGAAGGTCGGGATTTTATCACCCCGGTAAAACCCAATACGATCGCCAAGTCGATCGCCATCGGCAACCCCGCTGATGGTGTTTATGCCCTGGAGCAAGCTCGTCAAACCGGTGGCCACATCGAAGACGTCACCGATCCAGAAATCATCGAAGGCATCAAGCTCCTCGCCGAAACCGAAGGCATTTTCACCGAAACCGCCGGAGGCACCACCATCGCCGTCCTCAAGAAACTCGTAGAAGCCGGTAAGATTAGTCCCGACGAAACGACAGTGGTTTACATTACGGGCAACGGCCTCAAAACCCAGGAATCGATCCAAAGCGAAGTCAGTTCACCCCTGACCATTGAGCCCAAGCTGGAAAGCTTTGAGCAAGCCCTAGAGCGGGCGCGAACGCTAGAACGGTTGGATTGGCAACCGGTTTCGGTCTAGGGCGCTGTTTACTTGTTCACCCTCAACGATTGATTTTTCACCATGGCAGTCAAAGTTCTCATTCCCACTCCCTTACAAAAGTTTACGAACAACACAGCGACCGTCGAGTGCGAGGCGAGCGATATCGATGGCTTGATTCAGTCCTTGGATAGTTCCTTCCCCGGCATTAAGAACCGCCTCTGCGATGACGCGGGCAAACTGCGCCGCTTCTTAAATTTCTATGTGAACGAAGAAGACATTCGCTTTCTGGAAAACCAAGCCACGGAACTCAGCGACGGTGATGAAGTCAGCATCGTGCCAGCGGTGGCTGGGGGCTGATTGGCTTTGCTGGGGAAGGGGGGATCAATGCCAAGACGGCCCCAACGGTTTACAGTAGAAAGGCTCGACCCATCAGTCGGTCAACAACGTTTATCTAGACCCCTGTTTATCTAAACCCCCTGTTTTCCTAGGGTTTTTCTTTTCTTCCCCAGTGACGATTGCTCAATTGCCCTGACCAATTTCCCTTTGGCGGAATCGCAAGAACGCTTCAGACTGCATGGTCCTTGCTGATCATTCTGCCTCCCTGCATCAGGGAAATTTTTCATGGAATTTACTGTCCAAGCCATTTCTCGTACCGAGAGTTCTAAGCCCAATACCCTGCGACGCAACGGCATGATCCCCGCTGTCATGTATGGCCATGATGGCACCAATGCTGTCTCCATTAGCATTACGGCCAAAGACGCCGAGCAGCTCGTGCAGTCTGCCTCTGTCAACAACAGCATTATTAATGTGCAGGTTCCCGATCTCTCCCTCGACTGCAAAGCGCTGCTGCGTGACATCCAAACCAATGCCCTTGGGAGCAAGCTCAATCACCTGAGTTTCTTTGCGATCGCCGCCCAAGCCAGCGTCCATGTCACCGTCCCCATCTACCTCAAGGGACAGGCCATTGGCGTAACGCTCAACAAAGGCAATCTGGACCAAAGCCTCAATGTGGTTGAGCTGCAATGTGCGCCCGATGTGATTCCCGCCAGTATCGATATTGATATTACCAACTTCGATGTGGGGAGTGCTCTACACGTCAGCGAACTCGACCTGCCTAGCGGCGTCACGGTGGTTGGCGAACATGATCGCATCGTCTTTTCGATCACGGAATAATCCTTCAGGACTAAGCCTTCAGTTCTTAGGACGGGGCTAAGGGGTTGCCAAGGGCGGCATTGGCCCCTTCTGGGAGGCGAGGCGATCGGCGAGGCGTGTGGTTTCGGGCAGACGATATTTGGGCGTGCAGGCGAGAACATAGGCGATCGCCCCCACCAAACTCACCCGATGCCCCGTCGAAATATACAGCGGCTTCGTGCCCTGCCGACTGCGCAACACCGCCCCAATTTGCTCTTCTTTGTCCCACAGGGGGACCCAGGTGCCCTTCTCCGCTGGCACCTCTGCATGGGTGCCCACTAAGCGGGACTTGGCGACGCCAATGGTTGGGTGATCGAGCAAGAGGCCCAGGTGGGAGGCAATGCCGAGCCGACGGGGATGGGCGATGCCTTGGCCATCGCAAAGGATGAGATCGGGGTGAAGCTGAAGCTGTCCCAGGGCATCGAGCACCGTGGGGACTTCGCGAAACGAGAGTAGGCCGGGGACGTAGGGAAAGGTGGTGGGGTTGCGGGCGATCGCCATCTCCAATAACTCCAACCCCGGAAAGCTCAAGACCACGACAGCTGCCCGCGTCACGGTGCCATTTTCCTCAAATCCCACATCAACGCCCGCGACGGTGTTGACTGGGCCAAGTCGGTCGGTGCAGTTGACCTGGCTGCGGAGGGTTTGCTGGAGGGCGATCGCCTCTGCAGCGGTTTTAGGCCAGTCCTGGAGCGGGGGGATATGCATGATCAAACTCAATCCAGAGCCACAGGATGTTGCATCCAGCGACGGTATATCCCCTCGATGGTAAACGCTAACCTGACATCAGGCTGACAGGCTCACAGACTTAGAGGCTCACGAGATGGGGATATTCCAAAATCAGCTCATCCTCGCTCAAGCTGCGGCCTTCGCTTTGGGGCGTCCAGAGCAACTCCACCGTCAGCAAATAGTCTGGCGTGACAGCGGCTAAGGTCGCCAAAACGGTTTTGACATCTTCAATGCTATGGATTTCGCCAAACAGCGGATGGTCATCTTCGGTGCCCACCAGCAGCGTCACCACCACATAACGACCAACGTCCGGGCTGGCCGACGCCTCGGGAGCTGCGTTTTGTTGACGGAGGGGGCCACTGCCAACCTTCACTAAGGTTTCCGAGGTAAAGCGGCTGCGTTCTTCGATGGAAAACTGTTCAAACAGGCGCTGAGCCATTTCCCGCGATGTTGCCCGTTGGGAGGTCCCTTGGGCATAGGCCCAATATTCAGGATGGCGCATCAGGCTAAGCACGGACTCGCGCAACAGTTCAACGGTGCCTTCAGGAGTCTCAGTCTCGATCTGTTCGGCCAAGTCGTTCAGTTCTGCTTGAATCGTGCGGGCCTCAGACAGCAAGACGAGCTGCAAACGGCTGACATTGACGATGTCGTTATCGAGTTCGGCGCTGCCCCTGTCTTCCGTATCGGCACTCTCACTGGCCCCAGTTTTCTGCTGACTGCACCACCACCACCAAACCACGCCACCCACACAGAGCCCGAAGATTAGGAGCCAAAAGAGTGCCTCCCCATCGCCCGTGGAATCGCTACTCACGTCTGAGCCGTTCTGATAGGACGACCCCCCGTAGTACACCGAGTTGTTGTTGATAGTGGTGTGGGATGGTGTGCTGTTATTGCCGGAGCTGTTGCTACTGGAACTGCTGCTGGAGCTTTTCGAAGGGGAACTACTGGAGCTCTTCGAAGGGGAACTATTGGAGCCGGAACTTTTAGAGCTAGAGGGTTTACTGAAAGAGCCGCTGCGCACTCGACCACCGGATTTTTTGGCCCAGGCGCGATCGCCCTCCAAAAGCTGCTGCCAATGAAATTGGCCTAGAGGCTGCCCCATAAACTCGCCGGGACTCCTGTGAATCTGGCTCAAGCTGCCAAGACTCAGCGTATTGACTACAGCAAAGGATGCTAGCGTTGCGCCCAATAGGGTCAAGCCCTTTTGATGTAGCAGATTTGGATTCATGGATTTAAAGTCGTGGGTAGAGCTCACAGGGTAGCCGTGAGTTAGGGTGAGACAGTCTAGCTAAAGTAGTACGAATGCAAAGTACGGATGAAAAGCGCGATCGAGACCTTCTCCGCTTAGTGAGCCCACAGACCAGGACAAACTTGCCGGTGAATTTTCTGAAGTTGGGAAACTACATCTGGAGAAACCCAAAGAAAATCATAAAAAATCCCAGAACATCACAGAAAAGCGCAGCAAATAGTTAACCTACCTGCCGCGCCGATGAAAGTTTTACTCAAGTTTTACTGAAGTCTAACGGAATCACACCACAGGCAATTGAATGTCATTAAAACCGATAAGCAGCTCCGGTTTGAACGCTAATAGCTTGACCATTTTCATAGCCACTAATCCCCCAGCGAACATCACCAAAGAGAGCCACATTCGGATTGATTGCCCCTTCTACACCAGCGGTGAGCATGAAGGCCGAGCGATCGCCCAAAGGGGTATCCCCATCACCCACCACAAAGGAACCGCCACCCCCGAGATAAACGTTGGAAACATTGCTGGTGGCAATATCATAGGTCACCATCGGCTGAATCGCGGCACCATCGCCGGAGAACAATACTGAGCCCCGGAGCGAAACCGGTGCTGCGTTGAGGGCATAACGACCTTGAACCACTCCCCCAATCTGAATATCACCAAAGCCTTGGTCCGTATTCCCGCCAACGGAAAGACCACCACCGAGATAGTGACCTTCTAGGCCAGTTGGCTTGACTGCGGTTTGGGCAGAAGCAGGTCCGGCAATTGCAATCAAAGCAGCGGTTGCGGACAGAATAGCAGCGGAAACAACAGTTGAAAATTTCATGACTCGCTCCTCACTGAGCTGACAAATCTGGATTTGAATTTGGAAATACTTCGCGGAACGGGTTTAATTTTGGGATGAACCTTTGCCTTTAACCTTTGCCTTGAAGCTTTCGCCTTCTTGTCTTAGTTGTAATTGATTTGAATAGTGATGTGGGGTAAGCAGGTCCTCTTTTGGAAGTGGCACAGATTTCCTCAAGATAGGATTTTGCTGAGGAACTTTGGTGTCATTAATCCGTCCTGAGCTTGGGCTAAAATCACACAACAATGTGTAGGTTGGGTTGCGTGCCTTAACCCAACTCGCTGAACCAAAGCAAAGTCAGTTGGGTTTCGCGTTGCTCAACACCAACCTACAGTTTCTATGATGGGTCTGTAGCTTTCTAAGCAATACCTAAAGCAATATCTATGCAATATTTTCTAGACAATTTTCATGCCGATATTGATCATCGATTTATCTCGCTTCAGATGATCTTAATCTCGCTTTCATTGGGAGAAGAAACTCTGCTTGCGGTCTAGCTTCAATCTTTTTCCAGATCGCAAGCAAAGGGGAAACATTCCCGGTGATAGGTTTTGAGACGAGGGGCGATCGCAAAAGTTTCAGCCCTCCTCAAAAATGTTTTAAATTAGAAGAAGATCTGCTTTGTTCTGCGGTACCCCCCCTATGTCCAGTGCCACCCTATATAGCGAAGACCATTTCGTCGTCCTCGAACCCGGACAGGCGGAGCAACTGCTCACGGCGGAGGAAATGGTTGCCAAGCTCAAGGCCTGGATTCAGCACTACCCTGAGGCTCTGCCCCCGGATGTTCAGCAAGTGGCGGGGCTTGAAGCCCAAGTGCAGCTCCTGCTCGACGAAAGCTGTGCCCTCGACATTGATACCGGCAAAACCGTCCAGTGGTTTGCGATTCGCTTAGAAAAATAGGGTCTAGAGCGTCCCACTGGCCCTAGGACCGCAAGACCGAAGGAATTGCCGCCAAAATTTTCTCAGCCGTTGCCATCGGGGAGGCTGCCGGGTCCGGGATGATGTGTAGGTCTGCCTCTGCGTAGCGTGCGCGCCGTTGTTCCATCAGCTTGCGCAACTGCTCCTTTGGGTCTTCCGTCTGCAAGAGCGGACGCTGCCGATCCTGCCGTAGGCGTTCGTAGAGCGGTTCCAGGGGAACATCAATCCAAATCACCAACCCCTGCTGCAAATAGCCCCAATTTTCCTGACGCAGAATAATTCCGCCTCCTGTGGCGATCGCCAACCGCGTATAGGCCGACAGCTCACCCAACACCTGACTTTCCAAATCCCGAAACGCGGCCTCTCCCTGCTGCGAGAAAATCTCCGGAATGGAGCAACGGGCCGCCTGCTCCACCACCGTATCCGTATCAAAAAACTGATAGCCCAGTTTTTCCGCTACCAGCCGTCCAATCGTGCTTTTGCCGACGCCCATCATGCCAACAAAGTATAAATTTATGCCCTTAAGTTGTTCTTCCACTGTTTCTATACCAACGATTAATAAACGCTAATTGGCCCCCAAAGGAGTACCGTAGCGTTATTTTAAAGGTCAACGGGGTTGTAAATGTGTCTTTGAAGCATGTACAGAATCCGAGGAGAGCTTTTATGCTAGAGAGAGCAACCTTGACGAAACTTAACAATTCACCTGGCGATCGCCCATGAAATGCGTTATCAACCGTCGCGCCCAGTTTTCCGCCAGCCATCGCTATTGGCTACCGGAACTGAGTGATGCGGACAACCGGCAGCGGTTTGGAGCTTGTTCCCGTGCTCCCGGCCATGGCCACAACTATGAGCTCTTTGTCTCAATGGAGGGGGATCTCGATGAATATGGCATGGTCCTGAATCTTTCGGATGTGAAACGGGTCATCCAGCAGGAAGTAACAGACCCCTTGGACTTTTCTTATCTAAACGAGGCCTGGCCAGAGTTTCAGCAGACCCTCCCGACCACTGAGAACGTCGCGCGGGTGATCTGGCAGCGGCTGGCTCCTCACCTGCCGTTGGTGCGCATTCAGCTTTTTGAAAATCAAGAACTTTGGGCGGAGTATACCGGAAACGACATGGAAGCTTATCTCACGATCAAAACCCACTTCAGTGCGGCGCACCGTTTGGCGAATCCCAATCTGAGTATGGAAGAAAACACAGAAATCTATGGCAAATGTGCCCGTCCCCATGGCCATGGCCATAACTACCATTTGGAAGTGACGATTAAGGGCCAAATCGATCCGCGCACGGGCATGATTGCAGATTTGGTGGACGTCCAAAAAATCATTGACGAGCAGGTTGTCGAACCCTTTGACCACACGTTTTTGAATAAGGACATTCCCTATTTTGAGCAGGTCGTGCCGACGGCGGAAAACATTGCTGTTTACATTCGCAGTTTGCTGGCCGCGCCGATGCAGGAAACGGGAGCGCAGTTGTACAAAGTGAAGCTGATCGAAAGCCCGAACAACTCAGCAGAGGTCTATTGCGAAGACCCGATTGAGCCGGTAGATATGGCCCAGACCAGCGAAATACGGACGTTGGCTCAGGTTGTGTAGTGGTCGACGCTTGATATCTCTACGCTAGTTTTTGGAAGCAGCGTTGTCTTAAGGGGCAACGCTGTTTTCCGGGTAGCTCTGTTTAGCCCAAACGGAGTTTGAGCAATAGCTCCTGCAAGACTGATTCCGCTGTGGTCTCGTTGGGCAGAGAGCTGCGATCGCGTTCAGCCTCGAGTTGGTTCATCAATCGCTGATATTCTTGCTCATGAAAGGGCACATCGGCATCGCTGAGAACAGACTGCTCAGTCCCTAAACCTTTGCGCTCGATTAAGTCGGCAAGATAGGACAGTTGAAAGTCTTGATTTAAGGCGATTAAATTTGCTTCAATTGCACCGGTTCGCATCAGATGAATGCCGGTGAGCAAGACTCGATAGGTGTAGAGCAAGGGTTTGACCCGAGGGGGATTTTCCTTGGCGAATAAACGCCACTGGGTTTGGGCAAAACCGAGGTAGTGGTGGGCGTGATGGCGAGTGATGCAATGCTGGGCGATCGCCTTCAGTTCCCCATGTTCAGGGGTTGTATGAATGATTAAGGGCGAGTAGAGTTGCTCTAACACATAGCCATTGCGTTTGAGCAGTAGGCCAAAAAATTTCTTGACATCGTGGGTGACCAAATCGAGTTCGAGACCGTCGCAATCGTCTGAAACTTCTAGGGTTTCTGGTCCGGTTTTAAGCCCTATGACATCTTGGACGGGGAGAACATGCACGCCACGCAAATCGTAGTCGGAATCGGGAGAGGAAAAACCGTAGAGATGGGAACCGCTCAGGGTTGCGAAGAGGAGGGGATAGGGTTGGGATTGGGCGATCGCTTGCAGTTTAGGACAATCAAACATGTTTGAAGAACTCCTCTAAATATAAGGCGAATAAAAACAATTCAAATAAATGCCAAACAAGTCAAGCAAAAGCAAAACTATGCTGACTTAAAAAAACGAATGAGCTCCCTTGCATGATTCAAAAATTCACTGTCCTCCGAGAGCTGAGCAATCCCCTGTCTTGCTTCTCTGGCCAGCCGGTCGTGGTCACTGGCATTATCCGAGCGCAACCGCTCAATCGCTGTCAAGGTCTGTGCAAGTTCGGACCGCGTCGTTTGAGCAAACTGCTGATAGTGATAGACCCAAGAATCTTCCTGTTCAGGATTAAGTTGTTGCTCTAGCAATTTCACTATTGCCACGAGCTGATCCAGGCGATCTCGCAATTCAATCACATCTTTCCGAGGATATTGAAACTCCTGGCGAATCCCTCGCAGCCGCTCCGCTAGATATTCATAGCCTCGAATCGTAGGACGTAATCCCGTCAATAAAAGCGCCGCACCAGAGCTGAGATAACCGATAACGCTGATGTCAGCGATTGCCAGGCTGTAGAGTACAACAGCCGAAAATAAATGGAGAGCGATCGCGACCCAGAGCGATCGCCTGACCAAGACCGTAGCATAGGTCAGTTTTTCAGGGTCAATATCGATGCCTTTTTCCTGAGATTGAGCAGCCTCTGCAACGACTTCTCGCGCTTGAAAATGGATATTCCAAGGGACCGTTGTAATCAGTACGAGCCACTCAAAGCTAAGCCCACCAGTGACCCAATCTAGGAAGCTGCCAACGGGAATTTGAAACCATTGCAAGATGGCAAACAGAAGTAGCAAAAATAGGCCGAAGCCAAGGCTGGATGGTAGAAGGTAAACCATAGAAAAAACCTTTAGTCTTTTGTAGTTCGATCGTGACTAGGGCTTACTAAATTTTGCGATCCGTTGTGCTAGTTTTCCGACTGGCAGGAGTGAGGGTAGACAACAGTAGGATGACGGGACCGTATCTTCCTAAACCTGCTCCCGCCTGGCCCAGATCAAAAATGCGTTAGCTTTTTCATAATTAGGACGTTCTGGCAAACGAGTTTGAGCAAAAGCCTGATCAAATTCAGTATGCAAACTCAACCGCCAAGCATTCACCTCCTGCCAAGGAACTTCATCCTGCTTAATTGCCAATAGATCCGCCCGGTAGTGCTCAATTCGCACCGGCACAAAGCCCTCTTTGAGCACCGTAATACCCGAGAGCAATAACCGGATCAAATGCATCGCATGTTTCCAACGAATGGTCCCCGTGTTACGCAAATCCTGCTCCATTTTCTTGAACTGAGACAACACATAGCTGTTATAGGTTTGATACACCAACTGGGATAGAAAGATCTCCCGCATCGACAGCAATCGTTCCGCGATCGGCGTGCAGGTTTCTACCAGCGGTGAATACAACACTTCCAGCACATTAGGATTAGCCTTCAAGGCCAAGACCAAGTATTTCTGCAACTCCCAATAGCATTCTTCATTGTCTTTGTTTTCGAGTTGCTCAGGCACCCCGTACAGCGACCATTGCAACTCCGCACTGGGCAAATAAATACCGCGACGATCGATATCAGAAGCCTCTGTCTCCAACCCATAGGCCCTCGACCCCACCACGCAGCGATAAATAACGCTCTCAAAGAGGTTGTAATCCGCCAAAAAATCCTCAGCTGCAGCGGAACCAATGCCCTGAAAGTGCTTGCGAATGCTAAACTCATGTCGATGCAACCGTACAAGATGCCCTGTCGGTAAATTGATTTCATAGACATGGGAATGATCCGTGGGTGCATGGGCGATCGCCCCCACCGCCCCCTTAAGACAAAGCAAATGGCCCGCACTATCCCGCTGCTCGATCCGGGTTACCACCTGAGTCCCCACGGGTAAAATGAGGTTGTACGCCGCAGTCATCGTCATGGGTCACCTCCTCAGGCATTCAGGATTGGGCATTTTAGCCCCATGCATGTAGTATTTGCATAGTATGCGTAATACAAAAGCAGATGTCAAACCCCGATCCTGACTCGCGATCGCCCCGTCTCAAGCTACCCGCAATCACACAATGGACCTACGGCTTGGGCGAAATGGGTGTGGTTGCCCCAATTTCAGTTTCAATCTTCTTTTTGCTCTTTTTTCTAACCCAGGTTGTCGGTCTTCCCCCCGCACAGGCCGGTAGCATTCTTCTACTGGGTCGCCTTTGGGATGCCATCAATGACCCTCTGATCGGCAGTCTCAGCGATGCCACCCCTGCCTTGCCTCGCTGGGGTCGCCGCTACCCCTGGCTGATTGCTAGCATCCTGCCCCTCAGCCTCACCTGTGCCCTGCAATGGTGGGTGCCGCCCTTGCACCAAACTTGGCCATTGCTCACCTACTACGGCTGTCTTTCCATTCTCAGCTATAGCTTCTTCACAACGGTTCAAATTCCCTTCACAGCCCTAGCCGCAGAACTAGCCCAGACCTACGACGATCGCACTCGGCTCATGGGCTTTAAATCAGCCTTTAATCTCTTAGGCAGCATCGCTGGATTGCTATTAGCTCAAGCAATTTTTAGCCAAATTCAAGACCCCAAACAGCGATATCTAGCGTTGGGAATTGTATTAGGAATAGGAGTTCTGGTCGGCATGGCGATCGCCATCTGCGGTACCCTACCCCACTATCACCACATTCAACAACAGCAAAAGGTCACCAAACAAAAGCTTTTAGCACGATCGCAATCCTCTACCCCATCACCCCACTCCCCCCTCAAAACCCTCTTTCAAAACCGCCCCTTCCGCTGGCTCATCGGCCTTTATCTCTGCTCCTGGGTTGGCATACAAACTACCGCCGCAATTTTGCCCTACTTTGTGACCAGTTGGATGGGGTTGGCAGAACAACAGTTTATTCAAATGGCGCTTTTGGTCCAGATTTCTTCCATTTTGGCCATGCCATTCTGGAGCTGGCTTGCCCAAAGAACCAATAAACGGCGGGTTTATCTTGTCGGGGCACCCATTGCAGTGCTGGGGCTCTTGGGGCTGTTCACAGTGCAGCCAGGGCAGATTGATTGGATGTATGGCTGGGGCTTGGTCGTCGGAATTGGCCTAGCAACCTTTTACCTCGTTCCCTTGGCAATGTTGCCGGATGTGATTGACCTAGATGCCTTTGAAGATCACCAGCGAAGATCACCAGGGGGAGGCAGCGGACAGCGGCGTGAGGGACTATTGACGAGCATCATGGTGTTCTTGCAGAAACTGGCGTTGGCGATCGCCCTTTTCCTCACAAGCACGCTGCTCGACTGGTCCGGATTGGCCACTGCCCCCGCCATTACCCAGAACACCGCCTCAAGCCTCGGACAGCCCGAATCAGCGCTATGGGCCATTCGCTGGATGATCGGGCCATTGCCGGCGCTGATCATTGTCCTGGGGTGGGTTTGTGCTTGGTGTTATCCACTCACGCGGGAACAGCATCGGGCCATCACGATGACGAAATCATCGTCGCCGCATCCATGACCGTGCCATTCAACTCCTGGACCTCGGACATTTGGACCTCGGACAATTTGCCTTTTTTAGACGACTTACGATGACCATTCTGAGGGGCAGGGCTGGATAGAGACAGGGGTTCGGCATCCTCTGGCAGGGGATTTCGAGCGGTGATGAGTGCGATCGCCCGAGTCACACTCTCTGGGAAAATCACCACCAGACCATTGTCCGGCGCATTGTTCAAAGCCCATTCGATTGCTTCCGTTTCATCCAGTTGAACCGTGTGGGCCGTCGGCTCAGCACCATCCGCAGTCTGAAGAATGCCCTGGACAATTAACGCCGCCGCATCTCCCCGAGGCCGTCCCCGATTATCGTCGTCTTCCTTAACGATGATCTGGTCGAAAATCGTGGCAGAAAGCGCGCCCAGTTCCATCAGGTCCTCATCTCGGCGATCGCCCGGTCCCCCCACAACCCCAATGGCCGGACCCGCCCAGTTTTGGACAAAGCCCCCCACCGCTTCATAGCCTGCGGGATTGTGAGCATAGTCCACCAAGGCATGGTATCGCCCCAGATTGAATAAATTCATTCGACCCGGTGTTTGCTGGGCCGAAGCGCGGAAACTCCGCAAGGCCGCCCGAATCGCCTCCACCGGCACCCCTTGAACAAAGGCCGCCAAACTCGCCGCTAGGGCATTGGCAATCATAAAGGGAGCCCGTCCGCCCATCGTCAGAGGCACCTGCTTCGCCTTCTCAATGCGCAGAACCCAATCCTGCTGCAAAATCGAAAGGTTGCCCTTTTCATAGACCGCTGCGACGCCGCCTCGCTGGAGATGCGATCGCACAATCGGATTCTCCGGATCCATGGAGAAATAGGCCACTTTCCCGCGAACATGATCCGCCATGGCTGCAACTCGCTCATCGTCCGCATTGAGCACTGCGTAGCCGTTTGCCTGGACCGATTCCGCGACCACAGCCTTGAGCTTGGCCATTTCGTCAATGGTGTTGATATCGCCTAGCCCCAAATGGTCCGCTGCCACATTCAAGACAATGCCCACGTCACAATGGGGAAACGCTAGTCCTGAGCGCAGAATGCCGCCCCGTGCCGTTTCCAGCACCGCAATGTCTACGGTTGGATCCTGGAGAATCACCTGGGCACTTTGGGGGCCAGTCGTATCCCCCTGCTCAACCAAATGCTCACCCAGATAAATCCCATCCGTCGTGGTAAACCCAACCGTTTCATAAACCTCCCGTAGGATATGGGCGGTTAGGCGAGTCGTCGTGGTTTTTCCATTGGTTCCCGTCACCGCCACAAGGGGAATACGCGTTGGCGTTCCGGGGGGGAACAGCATGTCCAAAATCGGAGCCCCCACATTGCGGGGAAAGCCTTCACTGGGCGCAACGTGCATCCGCAACCCCGGTGCAGCATTGACTTCTACAATGACGCCATCGACTTCGCCCATGGGCTTAGAAATATCCGGGGTGACCACGTCAATCCCTGCAATATCCAGTCCAATAATGCGAGACACCCGTTCTGCAATCCAAACGGTTTCTGGATGGATTTCATCGGTGCGATCGATCGCCACCCCCCCCGTACTCAGATTCGCCGTTGCCCGCAGATAGGCAATTTCCCCCGGTTCTAACACCGTATCTAGGCTATAGCCCTGACGGCTGAGCAACTCATCGGTGGTGCGATCGAGCTGAATTTGGGTCAGGATATTGTCGTGGCCTTCCCCCCGGCGAGGGTCGCGGTTTTCGCGATTCACCAGCGCTTCAATCGTATCTTGGCCATTGCCCACCACATGGGCCGGTATGCGTTCGGCCACCGCGACGACTTTGTGGTTAACCACCAGAATTCGATGGTCTCGTCCCTGGTAAAAATGCTCCACAATCACGCCACTGGACACCTCGCGGGCTAGGTCATAGGCGGCTTCCGCTTCTTCCCCGTTGCGAATATCAATGGTGATGCCTCGACCATGGTTCCCGTTGAGTGGCTTAACCACCACGGGATAGCCCCCGAGGCGATCGATTGCTTCCTCCAGTTCACTCAAATAGTAAACCACCGCCCCCCGAGGGACCGGCACGCCAGCATTGCCGAGAATCTGCTTCGTACTTTCCTTATCACAGGCAAGCTCGACCCCCAAAACATTGCTGCGGCTGGTGAGGGAGGCTTGCACCCGCTGTTGATATTTGCCATAGCCAAATTGCAAAAGATTGCGAGTTTCTAGGGCGATCCAGGGAATGTCGCGGGCTTCCGCCTCGCGCACCAGGGCTTCGGTGCTCGGCCCTAGGGCCGCCGCCACCCGCAACTCCCTCAGGTCATCTAAATCTTTTTCGAGCTCTGCTCGGGGATAGCTGCCGGTCTCCACCAGGCTTTGGCACAGGCGAAACGCGGCCCGCGCTGCATAGCGACCGGCTTCTTCTGTTTCGTACTGAAAAAGAACCTGATACACCCCAGGGGTTGAGGTTTCACGGGTGCGGCCAAAGCCGACGGGCATATCCGCCAGGGTCTGAAGCTCTAGGGCCACATGCTCTAGGATATGGCCCATCATCGTGCCTTCTCGGACCCGGCTCAGGAACCCCCCCCGGCAACCCGGTGAGCAAAAGTGTTCCTCTAGGCTCGGCAAGACGGCCACGAGTCCTTCATAGAATCCAGGCAAAGTATCAGACGGGCGATCGGCCAAGTCTTCCAAATCCAGGCGGACGAGGATGAGCTTGCCATAACGAATGCTCCAATAATTGGGGCCGCGAAGGGTTTGGGTTTTGAGGATTTTCATAAGCGTTAAGGAGCGTTGGACAGGCTCCACATGAATTCAATGCAACCTTGAGTTTTCAAAAGCATTCAAAAGCATTCAAAGCCCTTTAGAGGACTACACGATTGCGATAATCGTAGCGATCGCCCTGGCTGAGCACATGAATCCGGAGGTTATGCAAGCTCAGGGGAGCAGCCTCATCGACTTCAGCATGATTGGTACGGGTCAGTTGACCCGGATCGATCACGGTAATCGCTCCTTTGCCCAGCACCTGAAAAGTGCCATTTCCATCCAGGGCTGCGCAGGTGTCTTCATCGATACCAATCCCAAGCTTGTCGGGCACAGCTGCGACTGCGCTCATCAAACGAGCCATACGGTTACGGTTGTGGAAATGCTGATCGACAACCAACTCAGGGATAATACCCAAACCCTCCGTTAGATCTACCAAGGATTTATTCGGGGATTCGCCGCTGCTTCCCCCAGCGATCATCGTCTCACCCATCATTGCGGCCCCAGCACTCGTACCAGCCAGGACCAGTTTGCCTAACTTGATTTTAGCCTGGATTATTTTAAGAAGCTCAGTTCCGCCAATGAGACTACACAGACGCAACTGATCACCTCCGGTGACAAAAACCCCGGTACAGTCGTTCAAGATATCCAACCAGCGAGCTTCATCACATTCGTTGCGGTAACGGATATCCAGGATTTGAACCTGTTGAGCTCCCATGCCTTGAAAAATTTGGTAGTAGCGATCGCCCACAATGCTGGGCTCCCGCGAAGCGCAGGGGATCACACCGATAACGGCACTGCTCCCTCCAGCACTTTCAAAAAAGGCGGTTAAGATATCGCACCCATTGACTTTATCCTCTGCCCCACCAATGACCATCACTGGGTACTGGGTCGAAATCGCCATAGACCTTTGAGCTAAACGAGATTCCAATTCCAGCATAGAAAACTATTCCCAGGATTTGATCAAAATTTAGGATTAAAGCCATGCAAAAGGCCGATAAGTTAGCGCCATGCAAAAATATGGCTTGGTAAAATGACCTTATCAAGAAGGTTTGGTGCAGTTTTGTATTGGATTTGACTTATCGAAGAGTTAATGCTGCATCTTAAGCCTATTTAAACCGGGTAAACCGGCTATCGAGTTGACAAGATGAGCTTCAGCAGTATGCTCGCTTTATTTGGAGCCCTCTTGGTGCTGGCCGCGCTGCCGAGTTTGAGCGTCTTGACGGTGGTGGCGAGAACTACGGCGGCTGGCTTTTGGCAGGGGGCGGTTACGGCGCTGGGGATCGTTGTGGGAGATGTGGTGTTTATTTGGGTGGCGATCTACGGCTTGTCGGCGATCGCCACTACCCTAGGAGGGCTCTTTTTTCTCGTCAAGTATTTGGGGGCTGCCTATCTGATGGTTTTGGGGGTTGCCCTGTGGCGATCGAACAGTCGTTGCAGCCGGGGATCCAACCTAACTGAGCTGGAAACCAGGGATGCGGGGGGAGGGGGCCTAGACGTAAAAAGCTCGCGGTCTGTTTGGCTATCCAGTTTCCTCAGCGGGCTCTTGCTGACCCTGGGTGACCAAAAAGCAATTTTGTTTTATATGGGATTTTTCCCGGCTTTTCTGGATTTGACCCAGGTCTCGCTGCGGGAGGCCTGGGGGATTGTGGCGATCGCCATCCTCGCGGTGGGGGGCGTCAAACTGGTCTATGCCTATCTCGCCAGCCAAGCCCGCTTGCTGTTCCAAAACCCCCGTGCAACCCAGGTGCTCAATCAAATTGCGGGGAGCCTGATGATCGGCACAGGTATCTATTTGATAACCAAGTGATGATTGTCAAGTCAACAAGGCGTCATTCCATTCACCCAGATTGCTCAACCAAGAAGGCCAAGCTCAATTTGAAATCGGTTCTGCATTCTTTCGCCCCCAGGCTCAAACCGCCCGAGAATTAGGGCTGCTCGCCGCTGCGGTGCATCGGGCCGAAGTCGGACAATTGCGGGTTCTAGAAGCCATGGGCGGCTGTGGAATCCGGGCGGTGCGCTATGGCCTCGAAGCCCAAGCGGATTTTGTCTGGACGAATGACGGCAACCCTGAGGTTCAATCCACCCTCGCCGCCAATCTCGCCCGCAATCTCCCCCCAGACCGCTATTGCCTCACCCAGGAGGAAGCTGCTCGTTTGTTAGCCCGCTGTTTTGTGGCAGAGGATTTTTATGACCTGGTGGATGTGGATGCCTTTGGCAATCCCTCGGCCTACTTTGCGCCCTGCATCAGCGCCACCAAGCTGGGCGGGCTGATTTATCTCACCGGTACCGATGGCCGCGCCTTGGCCGGTCATGCACCGGAAACCAGCCTCAGAGCCTACGGAGCCTATGCCCGCAGCCACCCCAGCGCCCAAGAGCAAGGACTACGATTGCTAATCGGAGGACTATGGCAGGCGGCGGCAGCGAGGGGATTGGGCATTGCGCCGTTGTTTTCCTACTTTGGTATCCAGACCTACCGAGTCATGGTGCGGCTGTTGCCTAGGATGCGCGAAAGTTCTGCTCCGAGTTCCGTCTATGGTTTTTTGGGATACTGCCATCATTGCGGTGAGTATCAGTGTTTGAATTGGCGTCAACTCAGCCGCGCCCTCTGCCCACACCATTCCCCTCCCCTCCCGCTGACCCTCAGCGGTCCCCTTTGGCTGGGTCCGCTGCACAGCCAGAGGTTTCTCGGACACATGAGCCAGCAGGCCCAGGACTGGCACTGGCCCCAGCATTTGCCCTTGCTCTCGCTCATGGCGGCGGAAGCCGAACTGCCGCCCTATTTTTTCCCCCTAGGTGAGATTGGGCGACGGGGTCAGATGGATCCGCCGGGGCGCGATCGCCTCCTCCACACCCTCCAGGCCCAAGGCTACGCCGCCAGTCCCACTCACCTCTGTGCCCAGGCGCTCAAAACCAACGCCAGTTTGCACCACTGTATTCAGACCAGCCGCCAGCTCAGTCTTCCGCTCAGGCAGGACCTAAATTCGCTATCCTAGGTCAAGATTTTTACCGGAGGAGAGGACCGGAACCTTGGAACCTATGATCGGGTCAAGAGAGCGGGTTAAGACTCCCTGTCCCAGGGTGGTCCAGACAACTTATATTCGACTGGCAGAGCATGATACCTTGAGTGATCAAGGCTGGCGTGGACCTAGGAGTGAAGAATGTTCGCAAGCGTATTAGATTTACTAAGGCAAGGGGGAATCACGGTTTGGTTCCTGATTGGACTATCCGTATTGTCCTTGGCCACGATTATTGAACGGTCCTGGTTTTGGGTAAGTTTACTCACCAAGGAAAAAGAAATTATTAATCAGGTGATCAGCTCGATCGCCCGTCAAGATTGGGTCTCCGCCATGGAAATTGCGCGGCGGTCCACCAGCCGCCCCATTGGCCGGTTTCTCTATGCTCCGCTCAAGCTCGCGAACCCTGATCCAGAAGTCTTTCGCTTGGCCCTCGAAGCCTCCGCTGATGAAGAGCTAGTGGCCATGCGACGGGGCGACAAAATCCTGGAAGCGGTGATTGCGCTTTCGCCCCTGCTAGGGCTGCTGGGTACTGTCTTGGGTCTAATAAAATCCCTCGGTAATATTCGCCTGGGAGATTTGGGCACCTCCTCCACTGCGGGCGTATCCGTGGGGATTGGCCAAGCGCTGTTTAGTACGGCAGTGGGTCTGATTATTGCGATCGTTAGCCTTGCCTTCTACCGGCTCTTTCAGGGTCTAGTGTTTTACCAGGCCAAAATCCTACAGCGGGCAGGCAACGATTTGGAACTGCTCTATCGTCAAGCTTGGTCCCAAACCGGTGGCAATCTCTTACCTGGCGTGCTCAATCACCCTGCTGCCCAGGAAGCCAGCGTACCCGTAAAAGGGGGATTTACCAAGGCCAATGGTCCGAAGTCCTAATCCGATGTTCCAGTCGGCAGTCATAGCCCAGTCGGCATAGCCCAGTCGGCATTTATAGCATTGAGGCGATCGCATCCATGAAATTGGATTTTGAGAACAAGACGGAGGACGTGCGGATTGAGCTGATTCCGCTGATTGACGTCATTTTTTGTATTTTGATTTTCTTTATTTTGGCGGCGCTACAGCTCACCCGTCAGCAGGCAATTAATGTAAACCTGCCGCAGTCTTCGACCTCGGCGCTGCAAAGCCAGCAAACCCTTGTGGTGAGCATCGACTCGATTGGTCAGGTCTATGTCGATCGCACCCCCGTTTCCGAGGACCAGCTCTATTTGCTCCTAGAGGGCTATCACCGCACGACCCCCCAGGGCTTGATGGTGCTCTATGCGGATCGCTCGGCTATCTACGACGATGTGGTGCGGGTGCTGGATTTGATGCGGTCTGTGGGGGGCGATCGCGTTGCCCTTGCAACCCAGCCCGGTCAAAGCGTTCCCAGCAACACCCTACCCGGCGCATTCCCTGGCCTACCCGGTGGTTCTCAGCCTCCGGCAACTCCCAATGACGGTACTGCCATCCCGCCAACCGTGCCGGAACTTCCTGGCTTGCCCGGTCTAGAGCCCCCGCCTGACCCTGGGGTTCAACCCTAAAAACTGTTGCTTATCCATCATGGCCATGATGGCGGGTAAATCGACGGAAATGCGATCGCGCAAACCCAACTGCTCCACTGCCGCCGAGAATGCCTGTCCCCGTGCCATACGGTAGCCAATTTCGGCAATTTCGGCCCAAGTGAGCGTACTTTCGAGATACCCCTTGGCGACGCGGGTGAGCAAAAACTCGGGCTGGGAATCGGTTTGTTGCGGCAGCATCCCGTGGGGGAGATCCGGTACGCCATTAAAGCTGAGATACCAGGTTTGAGGCTGATAGCGCAGGACACGTTTGAACAGCAGGCCGTGGTTTTGGGGGGCGATCGCCCCATCGCTTGCGCTAGCAACTACAAACATCGATTGCAAGGGCTCAAACTGGGCCACCCGCACCACCTCTTCTCCCATTTCCAAAAAGAGCTGTAGGGCAGGCATGGCAAAGCCTCCATACCCTGGTAACTCCGGGGCTTCGCGGGGGCGTATCCATTCGTGGTAGCGGTTAATTTTGCGGGTGAATTGTTGGATGACGCGATCGCTCTCTGCTAAATAGGGTGCAAGTAGGAGGGTTTTGGCGATCGCCCGAGGCTGGTCCAGCGTCAGCCAAGCGGCTAGGGTTGCTCCCCCCGCTAGCCCCCCGACCACCACCTGCTGCCCCAAGGTCTGAGCCTGTTGAAGCCAGTCCCGTGCAAAGGTTTGATAGGTTTGGGCCTCTGTTGGCAGGGGCGGCAGGCTGAACGGTCCCCAGTCTCCGGCAAGACCATGGTTGGGTAGGAGGGGGACTAAAACGTTGTAACCGGCGCGAAACAGCGCCTGGGCCAGGGCCAAAAACTGGTAGGGGGCTGCGGTAAACCCATGAAATAACAGACAGACCTTAGGGGTGGGTTGGGGATGCAAAAACATAATAGGCCGACAGCGCGGATTGCGTAGCGGTGCTAGGTTGGCCTGCTGGGTGGCGGTTTGAATGAGGGCTTGGGTGACCTGGGCGTAGTCGGGCATGCAGTCATCAAACGCAATGGGGGTGATCCTAGTGTAAGACTGGGCGGTTTGGCTAGGGAGAGGGATGCCGGTTTTATGTGGGGTGGAGAGCCCTGGTTGCAGGTCTCCCTGTCGTCCTTTCCCAGGCGTGATCTTTAGCATTTGACATCGCCTCCAAAGGGGTCTTCGGCTACAATAGGGGCAATCTGTTCATGCTTGGATTTTGCCATGCTCCTTGTTCCCACAACTGAGCCTATACCGCTAAAGACTGACGATTCGGGTGTAATTCGTGTGGGTCAAACTCGGGTGACGTTGGACACGGTGGTTACTGCGTTTTTAACGGGTTGCATGGCGGAGGAAATTTGGGAACAGTATCCATCGCTTCAGCTTTCTGATGTTTACTCGGTGATTGGATATTATCTGCGTCACCAGCAAGAAGTGGATGCGTATCTGGCAGAACGGCGGCGGCTGGCGGCAAAGGTTCGTGGCGAGGCTGAGTTGCGGTTTAATCCTGTGGGTGTACGCTATCGCCTCCTGGCCCGACGCGAGGCCCAAGGATAAGCCCAGATGGTTCGATTTTGGGTGGATTTCGGTGGGTTTCGGGAATTTTAGCGAAAAATTTGGTTTCTGGCTGAGCGGGTGCCCTGTTCTCATTTCTGCCTTCTCAATTCTCCTTTCCTCTTGGCTCTATCCCACACAATGCCCGATCTTCATTGCTGACATCCGGGTTGGTGCGGAGGTAGTCGCTGGCCCAGGTGCAAGCCAGCTCCAGGAGTCGATCCACATCCCAAGCTGCGAGCTTGACGGTGCCGTCATAACCGCCGGAAACAATCGTCTGGCCATCGGGACTGAAATTCACGCTAGAGACCCAGCCTTGATGGCCTTTGAGGGTAGCGCGCTCGCTGCCGTCGGTGTTCCAGAGCTTGACGGTGCCGTCAGAACCGCCGGAAACAATCGTCTGGCCATCGGGACTGAAATTCACGCTAGAGACCCAGCCTTGATTGCCTTTGAGGGTAGCGCGCTCGCTGCCGTCGGTGTTCCAGAGCTTGACGGTGCCGTCATAACCGCCGGAAACAATCGTCTGGCCATCGGGACTGAAATTCACGCTCAAGACCCTGCCTTGATGGCCTTTGAGGGTAGCGCGCTCGCTGCCGTCGGTGTTCCAGAGCTTGACGGTGCCGTCATAACCGCCGGAAACAATCGTCTGGCCATCGGGACTGAAATTCACGCTCAAGACCAAGCCTTGATGGCCTTTGAGGGTAGTGCGCTCGCTGCCGTCGGTGTTCCAGAGCTTGACGGTGCCGTCAGAACCGCCGGAAACAATCGTCTGGCCATCGGGACTGAAATTCACGCTAGAGACCCAGCCTTGATGGCCTTTGAGGGTAGTGCGCTCGCTGCCGTCGGTGTTCCAGAGCTTGACGGTGCCGTCCTCACCGCCGGAAACAATCGTCTGGCCATCGGGACTGAAATTCACGCTAGAGACCCAGCCTTGATTGCCTTTGAGGGTAGCGCGCTCGCTGCCGTCGGTGTTCCAGAGCTTGACGGTGCCGTCCTCACCGCCGGAAACAATCGTCTGGCCATCGGGACTGAAATTCACGCTATAGACCCTGCCTTGATGGCCTTTGAGGGTAGTGCGCTCGCTGCCGTCGGTGTTCCAGAGCTTGACGGTGCCGTCATAACCGCCGGAAACAATCGTCTGGCCATCGGGACTGAAATTCACGCTCCTGACCCAGCCTTGATTGCCTTTGAGGGTAGCGCGCTCGCTGCCGTCGGTGTTCCAGAGCTTGACGGTGCCGTCCTCACCGCCGGAAACAATCGTCTGGCCATCGGGACTGAAATTCACGCTATAGACCCTGCCTTGATGGCCTTTGAGGGTAGCGCGCTCGCTGCCGTCGGTGTTCCAGAGCTTGACGGTGCCGTCAGAACCGCCGGAAACAATCGTCTGGCCATCGGGACTGAAATTCACGCTCAAGACCAAGCCTTGATTGCCTTTGAAAATATTGCGTTCCCGAATGCCATAAACCTGAGTCAGCGCTGCTTGAGTCTGCAACTTTGCTTCCAGAGTCTCCTGCTTCACGTTCTGCCCGATTCCTTTCGGTTTTGATTCAATCTGCTGAAAGGTTCTTCCTGCCCGAATTCCCTGCACCAATCCCAAGAGTGGCCGAGTCTGTGCCTCTGCCTCCGCCTTCCTTGCATCCACCTGTACCCCCACAATCCGCAACGTCCATTCCGCCTCTGCAAGCGTGTCTTCTGCAACTCTTGCACTTCGTGCCGCTTTCCGTTGTTCCTGCTTCGCTAGTCTCAGTTGCTGCTGCGCCTGAGTAATTTGAGCGTTGGTCTGTTGCACTTTGACTTCTGCCGCTTGTGCTTTCCCCTGTGCCTGCTGCGCCTGAGCTGCGGCTGCTTGCACAGTTTGCTCTGCCGCCGCCACCTGCTGCTCTACCGCCGCTACCTGCTGATTCGCAGCGCTTTCCTGCTCCTGCGCTACCCGCACCGCCTGATTAAGCCGCTCCCGCTCCGCTTCTACCTCTTTCACCTGTTGCTGAGCCATCTGGGCCTGCTGCTGGGCTGCCTTTGCCTGCTTCTGAGCCTCAGCAGACTGCTGTTTTGCCGTCAGCTCCTTACGCTCCATCGCCTGCAAGTTCTCGTTGAGCGTCTCTCTTTGCTGCGTCAGGGTTTCCTTCTCCTGTTGGGCCGCATTCGTTTCTTTCCGAGCTGTTTGCAAATCCGCCCGAGCAAACAACGCACTCGGTATGGCCACCCCCGCCAACGCCAACGCCGCCACAGCCCCAACCACACTGCGCAAATTCTGCCGATTCGCCTGCTTTGTTGCTACCGCGACTTTTTCTTCTGCCTGCTGCGCCGCCACCGCCAACTGCCGCTCCGCCTCTAACCGCGTCTCCTCCAACTGTTGCTCCGCCGCCGCCCGCGCCGCCGTCAAAATCTGATTCGCCTCTTGCTCCGCCGCAACTTCCCGCTGCGCCTTGTCCAACGCATCCCGCTGTTCCTGCTCCAACGACGCCTGAATAAACTGATTCTCCACCTGCCGCAACCTCGGCTGCATAAATGCCCAAGACCGCGCCTCCGCCAACGGTTTCCCCCGCAATAGCCGCGCCACATCCTGATCCTGCTGCCAAGCCGCCATCTGCTCCGCAAACGGACACAACCGCCCCAGCTCCCGCTGCACCCACGCCCCATCAAACACCGCTCGATAAATGCGGTTATACCCCCGCACCAGCCCCGCCCGCTTCACCACCAGCCCCGTCAACCGCAGCGCCATCTCCTCCGGGGCATCCGTCGCCGCCACCTCGCCCCGCTCCAAAATGCTCTGATAAATCCCCAACATCTCCCGCCGCCGCTGCTCCGGCTGACCCAAAATCCGATCTCGAATCGTCCGCAGATGCGTCTGCTCATCATTCGCCTCCCAATGACCGATGATCCGGGATTGCACAATTGTAGACACATCAATACCGGTCGGAGTATCGACATCAACCTGAGTGTTGGCCACTAATCCGCAGACCCGTTGGGTGAGGAAGGGCTGGCCCCCTGTCCAAGCCAAAATTTCCCGCAACACCTCCGGCCCCCGGTTCCCTAATCCCACCGCCAGCGGCCCCACCTCACCCTCCCCAAAGCCCTCCAGCTCAATCGCTCGGCCAATATTAAACGGCGTCCGCGTCTTATCTTGAATCAGCTCCCCCGGCGTCGCCACCCCAAACAACGCAAACGTCAGCCGCCCATACTCCGGCCTGTCCACCCGCCCGTTATAGCAAGCCCGAATAAACGCAAAAAAATCATCAATCGGAAACGGCAAACTCAACACACTATCGATCTCATCCACAAAGATCGCCAGACTCCCCGGCAACTCCGCCAGCAGCCAATCCATCAACATCCCCAATCGATCCACCGGGGGAAACTCCTTGCGCTCCCGCCACCAGCTCCGCAACTGCAGCCGCTCCGTCAGCCCCAACCCCGCCACAATCTGCCGCGCCAGCCCCGCATACCACTGCTCCTCCGTCGGGCTTTGGCTACCAATCGAGGTAATATCAACGGCGACACAGGCCACCCCCTCCCCCTGAAGCCGCCCCATCGTCCGCACCCGCAGACTCGACTTGCCCATCTGCCGCGAATTCAGCACATAACAAAACACCCCCGCCCTCAGCCCTGCATACAGCTCAGCATCCGCCCGCCGCTCCACATAGGTCGGGCTGTCCCCCGGCAGCGTCCCCCCGACCTGATAGAAACTAGCCCCTGAAGTCGCCATAGGAATCACCCGTGCAAGCCAGACATCATACCCGCAAATTAACCCGTTCGTAACCGATTTTCCAGCTCCTCTAGCGCCTGCAAACTCCCCACAATCCAAGCGCGCTGAATCGCTGTCTCAACCCATTCAACCATCGGTAAATCTGGAAACTGCCGACTCACCGCTGAAGCCACATACTCCCCTGCTTCTAGCCAGTAAATCGTCAGACGCTCATTGGCATAAATCCAAACCTCAGGAACCTGAAGCGCCCTATAGGCTGCGATCGCCGTCAACGACGTCACATCCGTCTCAATCGCCAAATCCGGCGGCGGATCCCCCGGCTCCAGACGGCGCTTCCCAATCATCCGCTCATAGTGTTGAATATAAAAACAAGCATCTGGCTCAATTCCCGCAATGCCCTGCTGCTTAAACGTCGTAGACCCTAGGGGTTGATATCGAATCCGTCGCGATCGCAGCACGGTTTTGACAATATCCGAAATCAAGTCCGTCGGCGCTGTACATTTCAAACAGCCATGGTCAGGACGTGGCACCGTAATCTCCAAAGTATCGTGACAGTAGGCGATTCGAGCCGAGCGGCGATCGCCCATCTCCGCCAAAATCGCTTCAAACTCCAGCCAATTCACATTTGGAATCGTCACTCGGCTACCGGGTTCGAGCCGGAGCTGACTAATGGGTTTGCTAATCGGTAAGAGCGCTGTCATAGGACAAAATTGAATGGGACAAATCGTACAAAAATCAAACGTATTACTCCATCCCCTGCTTTATCTCGATTCTAAGCGATCGCCAAAATACACCCGATACAACTCGCTCCGAAACGTCACCTCATTCCCCAACAAATCCACCAATCCCATGCTGTGCAACTGAAACGCCACTACCGACTCCAGCCGCACCGGCCCATCGGACTGCACCAACTGCCGCACCGCCGCCGCCAAGACCGGGTGCTGCTCCAGATTCCACAGATGCCGCCGCAAATGGTCGCCATAGAGCCCAGCTTCCGTCGGCGCTTCCCGCAGCAACTCCGTCAGCGTCTTGTCCCGGCGGGCAATGACATACAGCGCCAGCCGCACCAAATAGGGATGTCCCCCTACCATATCCATCAGCCGCTCAATAGGCGATGCATTCCAGTTCAAGCCATGGCGCTGGGCCAAATCCTGCACCTGCTCCGCCGTAAACTCCCGGAGTTCGATGGGCAATCCCACGTTAAAGGGCGACTGATTGATATTCATGGGGATATAGACTTCCGTGGAATGCACCACCACTAAACGGAAACGTTTCCAGATATCTCGCGTTGTCGCCGTATCATTCCAGGTCCGTAGCATCCCAAAAAAGTCCGCTGCAATGTTGGGATACTCAAACACCATATCCACCTCATCCAGACAGAGCGTTAGCGGCTGCTCCAGGCTGTCCAAAATATACTCTTCAAAATAGGCCGTGCAGTTGAGCTTGCTGCCGTAGATCTCATCATCCCAATAGTCATTCAGTTTGTTGGGCAACTTCAGCCGTCGCGCTACACTGGCCGCGAACCAGCGCAAAAACCGACGCAGGTCGCCAAACACCACCGAATCCGCAATCTGAAAACTCAGCGCCACCCCCAACGAGCCATTCTGCTCAGCATGGCGCAGCACCCGCGACATCAACGACGTTTTGCCCATTTGCCGGGGAGCCTTGATCCGAATCAGCGCCCCCGGTTGGGTAATGGCCTCATAACAGCGATCTTCAATCCCTGGCCGCTCCACATAAAACTGTGAAGCCAAATCCACCTGTCCCCCCGGCAGCTCCGGCTCCGCCACCGGCAGCGGCGGCATGTTCACCGACTCTTGCCCTATCAAGCTGGGGGCAATGGGTAGATCCACACTCTCTGGCACTGTCATGGGTTGCGTCGCTTGCAGTGTGCCTGTTTTGAGTAAGTCTAGAACTTCCGCGAGAATCCGGGGGGTGTCTGCGGGACTTTTCCACTCTCGCTGCTGAATGGAATGGAGATAGCCTCGCAGATCGTAGTTGAGCGGGGCATCCAGTGGAAAATTCACCCGAATGGGCAGAATCCAGGGCCTACCGGTCTGTTCCTGGCGCTGTCTGGCCCGTTTCACTTCCTCGGTCACCATTTCGCTCAAAGCCGCCTGCTCCGACAGCAGCACGAGCATATAGTCACAGGTGTTCAGCTCCTGGTCAATCCGCTGCACCCAATCTTCGCCCAACCGCAAACTTGCCCCTGCCATAAAGGCGCTATAGCCTTCGGCCTCTAGCGCGGTCTGAAAGGTTTGTGCCAAGACCTGATCCGGGTTATCAAGTGTCAAGACATTTGCCTGTCGCGACAATTAGAAGGCGGGGAGCCCACTGAATTGGCAAAAGGAAATGAGAAGCGGCAATCTCAGGTCAAGACGACAATCTAAGATCGCTTCTGGTGTGTCGATGTTTGGGAGTCAGATTCAGAGGATTTTGCCGGGAGTGCCTTCAAGTTCTCAGAGCGCTGGTGAGCGGAGCGTTTACGAAAACTGTCCGCCTTGATTTCGAGAATGACCGCATGGTGAATGAGGCGGTCAACGGCGGCGACGGTCATCATGGAATCACCAAAGATGGAGTTCCACTCACTGAACGGCTGATTGGCAGTGACCATGATGCTTTTGCGCTCATAGCGATAGGCAATGAGTTCAAAGAGAACGGAGGTTTCTGCCTCGGATTTTTGGACATAGCCGAGGTCATCAATGATCACGAGGTCAAAGCGGTCGAGCTTTTTCAGGGCAGGCTGAAGCTGGAGATGAAGCTTTTCTTTTTGGAGATACTGCACCAGGGTGGTGGCACAGAAGAATTTGACGCGCTTGCCCGCTTCCAGGGCGGCACGAGCGATGCCAGCGGCCAGATGGGTTTTGCCGACCCCAGAAGGTCCGAAGAAGAGACAGTTTTGGGCGTCATCAATCCACTGGGGTTCAGTGGCGAGTTTTTGAATCGGGAGAGGGTTAACCAGGGGCAGGTGTGTCCAATCGAAATTGGAAACCGTTTTGGCGTTGGGCAGTTGAGCTTCGGTGATGGCTCTTTGGAGGCGCAAAGCCTTGCGGCGGTCTGTTTCGAGTTGGCACAGGGCCAAGAGAAATTGCGCGTAGGACCAGGTCTCTCGCATGGCTTGCTGCTCCAAGGTCTCCCAGTGGTTGAGCATATGGGATAAGCGCAGGTGCTTGAGCTGAGCGCTGAGGCTTTGGTAAGGGCTCAGCTCCGGTTGAGACGAGCTCTGGTTCTGCATCTGGGATGACGCTGCTGTGGGTGAACAGAAGGGCATCGTAGTCGTTGAGGTCATGTTGTTGGACATTCACGGTGGGGAATTCGAGTTTGGTGAGCAACTGAAAATGGAGTCTGAGCCTTGAGAGGGTGAGGGTTTTGGCCTCAATCTCTGGGAAGAGGTAGTCAGCGACCGCCGCTTCCTTGTTTTGGGTCGCCGCAATATAGAGGGCTTCGACCATGAGCACGGCGGCAGAATCAAGCTCAAAGCCAGCCTGGAGCTGTTTCCAGAGTTGGTGATAGCGCTCATTGGGCAGGAGGTCCTCTCGCCAGGTGCTGTGGAGGAAGGCCAAGGGCTTTTTGCGCAACCCTTCGATGACATGGTGATAGTCCACCGAGCGGGCGCGCCGCTTGTCCTTGTCAGTAGAACGAATCCGTTTCAACCTGAACACTTCATGGCCTTCGAGGTAGCCCATCAGGCGGTTGTGGTGCAGATGCACTTCCAGGGACCGGCCAATTAAGCGAGACGGCACGCTGTAGAGCATGCAGCGGATATCAATCGTGCTGTTGCTGCTCACCTTGGCGGTGAGGAGTTCGTAGTCCGCAGCCCGGTATTTGGGCAACGCCTGGAGATGCGCTTTCTCATGCTCATACTTATCCTGATGCTGGGCATTGAGCTTGGCCACACAGTCATTGAGCAGGTCTTGATAGTCGCTGACGCTAGCGAAGTCGGTGCTGCCGCGCAGGTACATCGCTTGGACAATGCGGTTCTTCAGATGACCGTGGGGGCCTTCAATAGAACCGTTCTCGTGGGCGATTCCCCGGTTGTTTCGCGTCGGTTGCAACCGATAGTGCTCACACAGGTCGTCATACAAGCGCGTCAGCGGTTTGGTCTTCTTCCCACCCAGATTTCGATAGGCCGCACTCAGGCTATCGGTGCGATGCTGCTTTGGAGCCCCGCCGCAGGCAAACAGGGCATTCTGCAATCCTTCGGATAGGGCGACAAAGCTTTCACCCCCCTCGATTAACTCCGCGTAGGACCAGCCGCTGTAGCCCAAGCGGTAGTGATAAATCAAGTGCTCATAGGGCTTTCCATTTATCGTCACCACCGTCCCTTTGAGTTCGGTGAAGTCGGAAAATCCTTGCACCCCCGGCTCGTGACGCAGCTCAAACATCACCTCGGGAGCTGGACCATACAGTGCTTTCCAGGTTCTCACTCGCCGCTGAAGCGTCCTGAGCACTTGCGGATATTGACCCGGATATTTGTCCTGCAAATGCTCAAATAACGTCGTCGGTTTCAGTCTTGGCTCAGCTCGCAGCATCGCCTCTAGTTCGGCTTCCCAAAGACCGTTGAGTGGATCTGGCCGGGTCCGCACCCCGGTGCCCTCTCCACTCCCCTGCTGCCACTCGTTGGCATCCATTCGTTGCGCGGTTCGCACCGAAAATTCCGCCACCGCTGCCGCATCTTGCTGCGACAGGCCATGCTCCTTTGCATTCATGTACACTCGCTGTTGATACATTATTACTCTCGACACTCGTTAGAGTCCTTTCTTTCCAGGGGGACCCTATGAGTGTCTTTTTTTGTCGATCGCCACGCCAGTGAGCTGTCAAAGTCTCACGTCTGTCTCACGATCCAAGCCACGCTTTCGCGACAACTCCCGCCAGGAAATGTCGAGCAGCCGCCAATGCTATTGTCGTCTAACACCGGGTCCTGGCTGCGATAGCTAATAAAGCAATGGGGAGGCTTTTCGGCTGCTAAGTCGGCTGCTAAGTCGGCTGCGGATAAAGAGTCCTGGCTCGCCATCGATTTCGACTTTTCAGGACGACGCTCTTCCCAGAGTTTGTCAAATCGACTCAGATTCTCGGCTGGCTCACGACTCCAGAGCATCAATTTAAACTTCCATTCTTCTGAGCCCCGGGTGGTGGCCCGTTCGTCTTCTAGGATCCCCAGATGGTCTGGCAAGTAATGGCTGAGCGCATACCGGACCTGGTCAGCAGTCAGCGGGTCTCCTTCTCCTTTACGGGTGAGCTGTTCAAAAAAACGACGTTTGGCCTCAACCCTCAGCTCCGGTGACTCGGTGTCTAACCAAAGAACATGGACCTCTTTTGCGGGTTCTCCGGTTTCGACAAACTCTAAGATTGCAGCCAAAAGCTGCCGAACCCGTAACCGGTTCGTAGGACCGTAGGAATACTTAGCCATACCGTTTTAGTAAAAACACCCTCAACCATCCTGTCTTTTCATCCTACTGAATCCCTTGCTTGAGTTGCGGGGACTTCATCAAAACAAAAAGTTTGGGGTATCTCTAAACTGGCTCTTCCCCCAAACTGGCCTCTAGTCCTTCTACTGTAACCGGTTCAGCCTGCTTGAGTCCTGCATTTGCTTTGGACCACTCCCCCAAATCGAGCCTGTGGTTGTCGATTCATCGCCCCTCTGGGGACTGGAGCAACCACCATGGTCCACACGACTGCTCGCCACCGCAAGGCCACTGACAAAAAGCCGATTTCCTGGCTCGGCCTGCTATTGCTCGTGAGTCCCTTTGTCAGCTTCGCTAGCCTGGGTCTCTCCACTGGGTTCTTACTTCACACCCTGCATCGCCTAGACAATCCAACTCCCATCGTTGTAGCTGAGGTCGATGATGTACCCAATCAACCTGAGGAGAAGCCTTTAGCTTCTCTTCCAGTTTGGGCAAACCAGCTCGACAACAGCTTGGCTAGCCGCATCGTCAAGTACATGATCAGCCAGGGCTACCAGGTCGATACGAAACCGAATGAGTACAACATCATCTACATCGAAGGGATGAACCTTGATGGCAGCTTGAATGATGATCGCCCCAACGTCTTTAACGATCTTCGTCTAGTAATCGAATTCGTTGAAGAGCAGAAAGGGCAGCCCAAAATCGTTGGCCTGTGGGAGGCAACCACTGAGCCGGGATGGCACTACACATTTAACCCTCTCAATGCCAAAGGGGCTGCTCGCATCCAGTTTGGTCAGTACAAGGCTTGGCAGATGGGACTGCATGGCAAAGATCTGCATGTGGCGTTGGAGCAAGCGGCACCGATTCCGGTTTATCGCGATTTGAATCAGGACTTTATGCGCACGGGGGATGAGCTGGATATTGGCGAGTTTGACATCAATCAGCACTGGGGCTATGACCATCCCGTTGACGATGTTTACACCGCCAGCGCGGGCTGTTTGGTGGGGCGAACCTGGGAGGGTCATCAGGCGTTTATGGACTTGCTGAAACAAGATCGTCGCTACCAAGCCGATCAACAGTACGTTTTCAGCACCACCATTATCTCTGGAGATGACTTGGTCAAGCAGTTTGCGCAATAGCACCCCGGATCCAAGCCCCAAACCCGATGAGAGAGCCCTGCTCTCTCTTTTTTGTTGACTTCTTGTTTGTGGATTTCTTGCTGGAGTTTGGTTTGAGTTTTGCACAATTCCCGAGCCTTCTCAACTCCCAAAAAGTTTGGAGATCCCCCCAACTTCGTTCTCCCCCAAACCTAAATAAAAGTCTTATCTCATAAGCTTTTTAGCGACTTTACCCCCCTTGCTTGCTTTGTCCCACTCCCCCAAACGGACTCTGGAATCGTCAACCCAGTCCCCCGATGGGGAACGGAATCAACAGCATGTTCAACATACTCAATCGCTCACTCAAGTGCCGTACCTCTCTTTCCTGGGTCGATCGCTTACTCCTCTTGAGCCCTGGGATCACATTGATGAATACGGTGGCGACCTTTGCCGTTTTTGGCTACGGGATGCATTTACATCATGCAATCTCCGCCCCTACCTCGGATCATTCTGTCTCTGCAAACTCTCCAGTCTACCTCCCTGGGCTGGAATCCAATATTTTGCACAAGCCTTTTCCCCCGACGGCAGCATCTCACCCAACCGTTCAGTTACCCAAGACCGACTTTTATCGATTAGTGACCCTGAGCGTTTTAGAAGCTCCCACCTCCATGGGCCGATTGGACGTAATTCAGTCCGTATTTAATCGCCTCAATGCGCCTTCAGTGGGTGCAGGGCAATTTGGATCTAGCATTACTGAGATTGTTTTCGAGGAAAAGCAATACGAGCCCTATTTTCATTTTCAGGCCAGCGATATTGTGGATGAAGCGAGTGCGATCGAGGTGCTGCGATCGCGCGGTTATTCCAAGTCAGATGCCCTTTTTGCGCTCAACGAAGTCATTGCCAATTTGCAACATCCCAAGCTGATGGCCGATGCTCGAAAACATGTGGGCGGTAGAACCCAATTCAAAGGTGTAAGCCAGTATCCCAGCCGTTGGCCCAACGAAGACCCCCTACGTGAAACAGGAGAAAACTTCTTTCACATTGACCCCAAGAGCCAAACCTATGAGCAGCTATCCCAATTGATGCTGCAAGGACCATTAGTGGTTCAGATGCTTGATTAAATCAGGAAAACTTGAGATATGCATTGCTTGCACCGCTCAGCGGGCAAGCGATGCTCAAGTCAACCTCATTCGACCCAATAGCCGAGCCTCCGTCAAAGCAAAGTTTAAGGGCGATCGCACCCCCATCTTTCTTCCCTTCAACACAATTGCAGTCTTTCTGATCTTGGGCGTTAAACCGGAACGATTTCTGCTCCCATGGCGATCGACCTAAATCCTAACCCCTTGACCAGCGAGCCAAGGCTTTTTCAGGGTTGCTAATTTCTGCCACCGAACAATAAAAATAATCTTGCCAATTCGCTTCCGGCAACCCCGCAAAGACCATTAAATTTAAGGGATATTCTTCGCTATCGCTGCAGCGTCGAAAATCATCTCGAAAAAGAAAGATAGGTTTTTGGAGGGCGATCGCCATCCCCAACTCCACCATCACCCCTTCATCCGGCGGCGTACCATTCACCACCGCAAATAAACCATCCGCCGCTCGCACATCGGCCACATCGGCCTGAGCCACACCATAGGCCCAGCCCGGTTGAGAAAAATCTACCTGATTATTGCGAGCAAAGGGCTCCCAAACCTCCAGGCCCAGTGCTTCTAGCTGTGCACAAAGAGGCGGTAATAGCAACGCTCGTTGCTGGGTCGAAAATCCGTAGGGATTAGCTAAATATAGGGTTTTAGTCATGGTTTTAGTCATGGTTATTGCTGATGTTCAGCCAATGCCAATCAGTGAACCGACGCCGTATTTAATAGAGGGATAATCTTGACGCCAAATGCCTTTTCAAATTCTCCTTTCTTCTGTTCCAAACTCCAAAGTTCCAAGGCACAGTCATCTTGCGGATCCTGAGGTTCAAGGTGGAGATACAACTGCTGACGATCAACATCCATCTCACAGCGCAACTGGGCGATCGCCCCCAACTGTCGCCGATCCAGCGCTACTGCTAACCGCAGCATCGGATGCAGTTGATCAACCACCTGACGAAGGGTCTTGCTGGTAAGCCGTCGATAATTTTCGTGTTTGCGCTTGGGGCCGCTTTTGCGGTGGTAACGGGCGAGGTTGGCGATCGCCTCAATTTCTCCCTCCGTATAGCCCAATAGTTCTCCATTGCGAATCAAGTAATAGGAATGCTTATGATGGGCTCCATGGCTCACATAGTGACCACAGTTATGCAAAATGGCTGCCGCCCAAAGTAGCTCTCGGGCGCTGTCATCCAACTGGTGTAAACTGCCCCGCAGTTGATCAAACAAGTCCAGCGAAAACTGCGCTACCCGCTCACCATGCTCCAGATCGACCCGAAACTTATGGGCCGCATGGAGAACGCTGCGCTGCCGTACCGAGGTTTGATACCGCAGGCGATCGGAAATGAGCCCGTGGGTCAACATCCAATCCACCACAATGCCTTCCCGCAAAGCCCGCTCACACAGGCAAATCGCATCTAGCTGAAGGAGCGTCATGGCCTCCTGCAAAATCAGCGCTCCGGCCACAATAATCTCGGCCCGCCGATCCGACATCCCCGGCAGCTCCGAGCGTTGGGCATAGGTCATTTTCCGCAGCCGTTGAATCAGGCTCTGAATATCCTTGAGATTGACCTGATAGCCATTGAGACGTTCCGGGACCGCGCCCTGCTGTTCCGCCGCCAGGAGCGAAGCCACCGCCTCAATGGTGCCTGAGGTGCCGATGAGTCGTGGAACTTCGCCCGGTTCCAGGTGCTGGAGCAAATCTTCCGCCGGACGCTCCAGCATGCCGCGAATATAAGCCTGAAGCGCATTAAACTCCTTAGCGCTAATGGGGTCGCTCTGGATAAACAACGCCGACAGCCGCACAGCCCCCACCTTCGTGCTGCTGAGGCTGCGGGGTTCATGGCCAGAGCCTAGAATCAGCTCCGTCGATCCGCCCCCAATATCAATGATCACATGGGGGTGATGGTTAAACTCCAGCCCCGAGAGCACGCCTAAATAAATTCGCCGAGCTTCCTCCGTCCCCGCAATCAAATCAACCCGTAACCCCAGTTCCTCCTTGACCCGTTGCAGAAACTCAGCCCCATTGCCCGCTTCGCGTACGGCACTGGTGGCCACAGCGATGATTTGTTCGGCCTGTAGACTTTGGGCCAAGGTTTGACAGCGGCGCAGGGCTTTGACGGCTCGGTCCATGGCGGCGACGGTGAGATCTCCGGTTTGGGGATCGCGATCACCCAACCGCACCGTTGTCTTTTCCTTGGCCACAATGGTAAACGCCGGAATCTGAGGCTGAATCCGAGCCACCACCATATGGATCGAGTTTGTCCCCACATCAATGGCCGCCAGGATGCGGGGCGCGGTCATGGTTCCTCCCGGCCTTGCCCCCAGATGGGTCTGAAGGTTGTCAGGGCCACCATCCGAGTCTACGGGAGCGGAGAAAGAGCCAGAGCGATCAGGGGAATAGACCATGGGCTTAGGGGTGCCTACTGAACGTGACAAAACACCGATGGAAGATCGGCAGTTCTCTATCGTTCAGATTACAAAACTCAGGCGACAGCTTGAAAGTTTTAGGGGCTATGTTAAAAAGCTTCTATTCACATGCTTCTATTTCGCTAGCCAAGGGGGAAGACCGTGGACGAGCAGATTGCATCGGCAAGGGACTACGAAATTTTGGGGGTATCACCGGAAACCCCGCGCAAGGACATCCAATCGGCGTACCTAGCGCTGATCGAAACCTGGGATCCTCAGGCGGTCAATCGCGAGACCAATCCACGACTCTTTGAGCAGGTTCACGAACGCTATCACCAGATTAATCAAGCCTACCAGCGGATTGCGGAGCAGTTTTCTCCGGCTTCTGGAGGTGCTCCAGCCGCTGCCGCCCCCGCAGAGACGCGACTACAGGGCGAGACGGCGATCGCCCCCGATAAGACCCCTACCCCCGCCTCGGAAGCTCACCCAGCCTTTGCCCCGACGCGCATGGAGTCCCATGAACCGGACCATGAACCGGACCATGAACCGGGCCATGAACTGGGCCATGAACTGGGCCATGATACCGACCTCGAACCCGTCAGCCCGTCGGCAGCATTCATCAGCCTCTTGCGCTGGGACAAACCAGCGGGTCGGCTGATTTTAATGCTCCCGGCCCTTTGGGCGGCGTTTTTGGCGGCGGGTTCCCAGTGGCCGAGCTGGCAAATTTTGCTGATGATTGTGTTGGGCAGTATTGCCACCAGTGCGGTCGGCTGTGTGGTTAATGATCTTTGGGATCAGGATATTGATCCCCAGGTGGAACGTACCCGCGATCGCCCCCTAGCCGCAGGCACCCTCTCGAAGGAAGCGGCGATCGCCGTGGCGGTCATTGCTGGCATCGTGGCGGTCGTCATTGCCCTATTGCTCAATCCCCTTAGCAAGCTCCTCTGCGTTGCCGCTGCGGTGGTGATTTTGCTCTATCCCGGTGCGAAGCGGGTCTTTCCGGTACCGCAATTGGTGTTGGCAATCGCCTGGGGCTTCGCGGTCTTGATTGGCTGGGCAGCGGTCGCTGGAGCGCTCACCTGGGCCACGGGGTTGCTGTGGTTGGCGACGGTGCTTTGGACCCTGGGGTTTGATACGGTCTATGCCATGGCCGATCGCGATGATGATCGGCGGTTGGGGGTAAATTCGAGCGCGCTGTTTTTTGGCGATCGCTCGGCCCAGGCGGTAGGTCTGTTTTTTGTCGGCACAGCGCTCATGCTGCTCTGGGTAGGGATTGAGCTCAATCTTGGGATTTGGTACTGGATTAGTATGGTTTTGGTTTCCCTCGGCTGGCTCTCCCAGCATCGTCGTTTAGAAAAACACCGCAGCCGCCCGACCTCTTTGCTCTATGCCACGATTTTCAATCAAAATGTTTGGCTTGGGGTGGTCCTGTTAGTCGGTATCATTTTTGGACGGGGTACGGTTTAGGGATGTACGGTTTAGGGATGTACGGTTTAGGGGCAGTGGCTCCAACCCTGTCAATCGACGGTCAAGGGGCAAGCCAAAAATCGAGCCGAATATCAAGCAACATCAAGCCAAATATCAAGTAAACAAGGGATTGGGTGTCTATTCATAGCGAGACTGATAGCAAAAAAAACCTGTTCAATCGCCTTCCCCCACCGCTGAAACCGGGCGATCGCCTCATGGTGGTTGCCCCCAGCGGTACCCTGCGAGAGCGGGAAAGCTTTATGCGCGGCGTGGCGCTCTGGCGGCAGCGGGGCTATCAGGTGGAGCTCTGCGCAGGCTACGACGGACGCTGGGGCTACCTAGCCGGCACCGACCAGCAGCGACGGCAGCAGCTCAAACAAGCCTGGAGTAATCCCGATTGCAAGGGTATTCTGTGCGTGCGCGGGGGCTATGGGGGGGCGCGGCTGCTGGAAGACTGGGACTGGCCCATGGTTCCGGCCAAGTGGCTGATTGGTTTTTCCGATGTGACGGCTTTGCTCTGGAGTTTGAGCCAACAGGGCATTGCGGGGCTCCATGGCCCCTTGTTAACGACGCTGGCGGAGGAGCCCGCTTGGTCGATTCAGCGGCTGTTTCACTGGGTCGAAGGCCATTGGAATTTGCCGCCGCTGCAAGGGGACAGTTGGGTGGGCGGGGTGGTTGAAGGCAAGCTGATGCCTGCCAATCTGACGGTGGCGACGCATCTGCTCCATACGGGGGTGCAGCCCTCGCTGAATCATGTGATTTTGGCCCTAGAAGATGTCACGGAAGCCCCCTATCGGATCGATCGCATGTTGACCCAATGGCGAATGTCGGGAGCTCTGAGCCAAGTTCGGGGCATTGCCCTGGGGCGCTTTAGCCAGTGCGAGCCTTCGGCGGGGGTTCCGAGCTTGAGTGTGGAGGAAGTTTTGCGCGATCGCCTCTGTGATTTGGGCATTCCCATTGTGGCGAATTTGCCCTTTGGTCACGATGGGGTGAATGCGGCGTTGCCGGTGGGGATTTCGGCGCGGCTGGATGGCAACTTGGGAACGTTGACCACGCTGCCCTAGGATCGCAACACAAAATGGCAAGTGAATGGAACAGTATTAGAGAACGTCAGTTTCTCTAGTTTTTTCTCAAACCTATAGGCTTTATCTATTTTCCTTTTGTAATTTTTGAATGGTCTCCCGAAGACCCAATTCTGCTGCAACTTCATCCTGTTTTGCAAGCTCCAGAAATTGATAGAATGCTCTCATATCAACCCTGGGAAAGGTTGGACTAGTATCAACTTCTTGGTATTCAAGACCTCTCAAAACTTGAATTTTCAAAACCGTCCCATCAAATCGCCAAAACTCAGGAACTCCCATCGCCGCATAAAGCCGATCCTTATCAATATCGGTATGAGTAATATCGACTTCAACCACTAAATCCGGAGGGGGATCCTGAGCAAGGTTAACGGTTCGCCCTGCCATCACACTATAGTTTTGAATATAGTAACCATTGTCTGGTTGTGCCCCGCGATCGAGATCCTCACGATTGAGTGTAGTGGATCCCAGCGTCTTAATGCGCAACCCGAACTCAACGACTAAAACGCGAATAAAAAGTTCGATCATGCGAGCCGAAAATTCATGAATTTCGAGGGGCATCACAATTTCTAAGGAACCACAGTTGTATGTCAGACGGGCAACCGATCGTTCTTCTAAGGCTTGGCGAATTTGTTGATAAGCTTGCCAATCTAAATTGTGTAAGGTAACCCGTTTCTCGCCCGCAACGGGAACAACCTCTGACAGCGTTGGAGTAACCATAGGGAATCAGGATTGAATGCGTCATTGGAAACCGATTATTGAAAACCGATGGGGGATCAAGATTGCAGGCGCGCTTCAAGTTGCTGACGCTCCCACAGGGATCGATAAAGTCCCGGCTCCGCCATCAAGGCTTCGTGGGTGCCGGATTGCACAATCTGCCCAGCGTCCATCACGAGGATGACATCCGCTGTTGCCGCTGCGGACATTTGGTGGGAGATAAAAATGACGGTTTTGCGCTGGGTACCGCTGGAAAGCTCCTGCAAAATCCGCGTAGCCGTTTGGTTATCAACACTGGAAAGGGCATCGTCTAGGATCAAAATCGGCGCGTCTACGAGTAATGCTCGCGAGAGGGCCGTTCGCTGGCGCTGCCCACCGGAAAGCGTGATTCCCCGTTCCCCCACTAGGGTGTCGTAATGCTGGGGAAAGTTTTCAATTTCTGGGTGAATCTGGGCCTGTTTGGCGGCCCGTTCCACGGCAGGTTGCTCTTTTAGGGGATCGCCGTAGCGGATGTTGTCGCGGATCGTACTGCTGAATAGGAAGCTGTCCTGGGGGACATAGGCGATCGCCTCCCGCAAATTCGCCAAGCCAATCTCCGTCACATCAATCCCATCCAAAAAGAGCTGCCCCGAACCAATATCCAACAAGCGCGGGATCGCATTCGCCAGGGTTGATTTTCCCGAGCCGATGGGACCCACCACCGCAACGGTTTGGTAAGGCTGAATGTTGAAATTCACGTTCTTTAATGCTGGAACCGATGCCCCTGGATAGGTATAGGTCAAGCCATCCGCCTTGAGCCAGCCTTGGATCTCGCCCAAGGGGATGGTTTGTGCGGGGGCACGATCTTGAATTTTTGGAATTTCTCGTAGAATGGCTTCGACCCGATCGACACTGACTTCACCGCGCTGATAGGCCGTAATCGTAAAGCCCAAGAGGGCCGTGGGAAAGACCAATTGCTGAATGTACAAAATCAGCGTAACAAAATTGCCGACCGTGAGACCGCCCGTGGCGATCGCCCGCGATCCTAGCCACAAAATCACCAAAAGGCTCAGACTGGTCAGTCCTTCCAGCAATGGAAACAGAAAGTTTCGCGTTTTCGCCAGAATGAGATTGGCGTCTAACAGGCGATCATTCAACTGTCCAAAGGCACGACGTTCGTTGTTTTCCTGGGCATAGATCTTGATTAGCCCGATCCCGCTCATATCTTCCTGGATCAATTCGCTGATGTCAGAGAGCTGTTCTTGGACGTTTTCCTGCTGGATCCGCAGTTTATTGCTAAAGAGCTGGACCGTGACCAGCATGATGGGGTAAACCGCGATCGCCAGCACGCTCAGCCGGAAATTTAGCAGCATCATTGCGGGCAAGACAAAGAGATAGGCCAGCAGGGTATTAATGAGACTCAAAACCGCAAAACCGACGAGACGACGGATATTATCCACATCACTCGTGGCCCGATTAATCAGATCCCCAATCGTATTGTTCGCAAAATAAGACGGCTCCATCCGCAGCAGATGCTCGAAGATCCGCTGCTTGAGGTCAAACTCGACCTTGCGCCCCACGCCAAAAATGAGCTGTCGCGATGCCAGCCGAATCACCAGCATGACCGAGGCCAGCCCCAGGACCACCAGGGCATAGTAGATAATTCGGTCCATTTCGAGCTGACGGGCAGACTGAAGCTCATCGATACAATTGCCAATGATACGCGGCAGCATGACCGACAAAATATTGACGAGGAGCAGCGCCCCGATCCCCAACCCCGTCTGTCGCCAATGGGGACGCAAATATTCAAAGAGTTTCTTTAGACGAGAACGGGAGGCCATGGGGGATGATCGGTAGATAGCGCTTCCCCATCCTAGAATCTCCCCCCAGGTTTTGCACGGTTCCCGTTAGGTTGGGGCTGATGAGCGCAATGCAACCCCACCCGTGATGATCCCAACGAATCAAACTGCTCTTCCCGCAGACTCTCCCGCTCAGGCGATCGCCCTCCACACCCAAATCCAAGGCAGCGGCTTTCCGCTCCTCTGTCTCCATGGCCATCCCGGCTCGGGAGCCTGCATGGAAATCTTCACAGACGCCCTGCAAACCCAATTCAAAACCTACGCCCCTGATCTGCGGGGCTATGGCCGCAGCAAGGCTCCGGGACCCTTTACCATGACCGACCACTTGGGCGACCTAGAAGCCCTACTCGATCGCCATCACATTCAAGACTTTATGCTGCTGGGTTGGTCTCTGGGCGGCATCCTCGCCCTTGAGCTAGCGCTACGCCATCCCGATCGGGTCAAAGGCTTGATCCTGGTGGCCACCTCCGCCGAACCCTGGGGCGATCACCCTCGCACAGATTGGACCGATGATGTGCTCACCGGCTTCGCTTCGCTGATTAACTGGGCAATACCGGGCTGGTCCTGGAATATTGAAACCCTGGGGAAGCGATCGCTCCTGCGTTACCTAGTGCAGCAACATACCCCAGACACCTATCGGTATCTCGCTCAATACGCTGTCCCGGCCTTTTTGCAGACCTCGGGTCAGGCCAATCGGGCCTTGCAAGAGGCCTTGCGATCGCGCTATAGCTGCCTGGCAGATCTCGGGAAGATTCAGTGCCCTGGTTTGATGCTGGTGGGAGAGGGCGATCGCCATATCGCCCCCGCCTCCAGCCTTGCCACAGCACAAGCCTTACCTCAATGCCAAAGCAAGGTCTATCGCAACGTCGCCCACCTTTTTCCCTGGGAAATTCCAGCAATCGTCACCCAGGATCTACAAACCTGGCTAGCCGAGAATCAGTTGCCCTAGGGAACCCCGTCTTGATCAACGGTTAGCTGCTATAGGCCGGAGAAGAAGATAATGCAAGGGTTGTGTCTTCCATTCCCCCCCAATCCGTGGTAATCGTCAGTTGTTTGGGCTTGCAGCGCTCGATCTTCACTGCAATATTCTGAGCCCCTTCTCCTTCCAAATCTTCACGGTAGCCGCCAACATGGGCATCAGCCTCAGCAGCGCTGGCGAAAGGCCCAAAAAAGTAAACACACTGGGGAGATTCCGTAGAAATCCGGACCCAGTAGGCTAATCCTAAGACTGCGCGAAGAGCCAACAATGCATCCTTCATGCTAATTCCTAAAATATGAATAAATGACCAAATGCTCGATGAAGCGATTCTCGAACCTGAATACCAAATTAGCAAACGCTAACCCATTAATCGCTGGTGATCATAAGGTAACAAAGTGGACCATTCCAGGGATAGATACATCCCTATCATGCCCGTCTTTACACTTCTTTATACTCTGTCATTCAAGTTTTTTCAATGCACACTGCTAGGGTTTAAAGTGATCCCCAAAGTATGTAGATTGGGGATCACAGGGATCAGACAGGGCAAGGGTTTTAAGCTATGTTTGCCAGCGTTGACGAAAGACTTCGTAGAGCGCCATTCCTGCAGCAACCGAAGCATTTAAGCTTTCGGTGTGACCCGATAAGGGGATCGATAGGAGAACATCACAATGCTTTCGGGTCAAAATACTAAGCCCCGTTCCTTCCGCTCCCAGGACTAACACAATCGGTCCTGAGAAAGTCGTTTGATGTAACCGTTGGGGCGCTGCTGAGTCGGTTCCATAGATCCAGAATCCCTCTGATTTTAACTGCTCTAGGGCTCGGTTGAGGTTGGTGACCCGACTAATTTGGAAGGTTTCTAGGGCACCTGCTGCGACTTTTAGGACTGTCGAGGTTACACCAACAGCCCGCCGTTGTGGAATTACAAGGCCATGGGCCCCCAACGCCTCGGCAGATCGAATGATCGCCCCCAGGTTATGGGGATCAGTTATTCCATCGGCAGCCAGCACCACCGGCTGATGGGACGCGGCTTTGGCCTGGGTGATCAAGTCTTCTAGAGACAAATATTCGTAGGGAGAGGTTTGGGCCGCAATGCCCTGATGGTTGGCCCCCTGGGTGAGCTGCGTGAGCCGCTGGGGTTCGACTTCGGTAATCACAGCGCCATTGTCTTTGGCTTCTTCCAACAGCACCTTAAAGGGCACTTCGTATCGTAATCGGGGGGTAACCCAAATCCGGTTTAAATTACGCTTGCCCCGTGAGCCATCAGCGGCGTTCTCTTCGAGGGCAGCCCGGACTGCATGACGCCCGTAAATCAAATCTGATGAGGACTCTTCATCGTCAGCGGCAAACCCATCATTGAAGGTCTCTTCCACGGGGGGACGATTGGGGGACCGGCGCTCGGAATTGTAACGGCGAGCGGAGCGCAGGGGAGGGCGATCGGAGCGAGAAGCAGAACGGTCAGCACGGTCTGAGCGCTCAGGTCGATAAGCCCGTCCGGCCCGTTCGGGGCGATCATTGCGGTCAGCACGAGCAGGCCGATCGGAGGCGTCAGGCCGGTCAGGTCGTTCTGAGCGAGCGGGCCGGTCAGGTCGGTCTGAGCGAGCGGGTCGGTCAGGTCGGTCTGAGCGCGTGGGGCGGTCGGAACGGTCAGGGCGCTCAGGACGTCCCCCAGAGGAGGATCGCTTGGCATCGCGTTTGGGGCCGCGCTGGGGGCGATTTCGGGAGAAGTTGGCGTCGCGATCGCCTCGGGAAGGTTTAGGAGCCATAAAAAATCACTCGTTATTCAAAGCGCTCGTTATTCAAAGAGCAGGTATCCGAGGAGAAGTTGCAGACGCCCTGGATCGGTCAAATGCAAATAGCCTAAAAGGGCTTCAAATCCACTGGCCTGACCATAGATTTCTGCATTCAGTCGTCGCGGCTTGCCCACTGCCGCATTGCGCCCCCGCCGTACGATCTCTTTCTCGTCTTCAGTGAGCTGGGGCAATAACCGCTGAAGTTGCTCAGCTTGATGCTCTGCCCGCACATGGGCAACCACTTGCTCGTGGTACTGCTTGATTCGTCGCGGGGGCAAGAGGTAATGCAAACGGACATGCAGCTCATAAACGGCATCACCGATATAGGACCATTGGACGGGAGATAGGCTTTGGGCTTGTTGGGAGGTTAGAGATTGCAAGGAACTATTCTGTAATCAAGTTCTGGCTCAAACGTCAAACGCTAAAAGAGTGTAAGACAGCTTGAACTGCCCTACACCCTTGCGCTTGAGTCTTTTAACAGGATCTCCTAGGACGACTGCAAATTCTCTAGAGCGGCATCGACCGACGTTTGGAGCGACAGGAACTTGTCGAGCCGCACCATCTTGACGGTTTGTGTCACACGGGCATTGGTCACGATCTGCAACAGACCTCCCTCATTTTGAGAGAGCTTCGCGACCTGGACTAATGCGCCAAGGCCCGAACTATCAATGAAATCAATTTTGGAAAGGTCCAAAATCACATTTTTGGGACCTTCGCCAATGCACTTGCCCAGAACTTTGATAAAGTTTGGCTCCGAGAAGGCATCGAGAAGACCCGTGAGGCGAAAGATTTGACAATTGTCCCTAACGTCTCGGGTGCCTCTTAAACTAACGGTTAGGGCTAGTTGTTCAGGGATAAGCGCCTCCTTCTAGGGACTCCTAAATAGACTGGCTGGTTCTAGAGATCTAGCTTGCGAGATCGGCTCTAGAGAGGGGGGTAGATCGATTACCGCTTTGTACATTTATTCGTACATTTCAGCGAATCTACTTCGACCGGTTAAACTTCGACCCTAAAGTCGATTTTAGATGAAGGCCAGCGGTTAAGGCTGGGTGAATCTGTCGACGCTCCAGTATAGGTTAGGATTGTGCTCTCCGCAACAAATTTTCAGCCCTTTTCTGGAGCCAATTCTGATGGTAATCCCAGAGCTAGGCTAGAGCCTAGGAGGCTGTTGGGGATTGCGATTGGCGATGGTTGACCATGGCGGTCACAAACTGCTCAAACAGGTAGTCAGAATCGTGGGGGCCAGGACTTGCTTCAGGGTGATACTGGACTGAGAACAAGGGTAGGGTTTTGTGACGAAGTCCGGCCACGGTGCGATCGTTGAGATTGAGATGGGTGATTTCTACATCCGCACCGAGGGATTCTTCCCGAATCGCAAAGCCATGGTTTTGGCTGGTGATTTCGACCTGCTGCTGGAGTCCGCAGGGTTGATTGAGACCGCGATGACCGAATTTGAGTTTGAAGGTTTCTGCGCCGAGGGAGAGACCGAGGATTTGGTGGCCCATGCAAATGCCGAACACCGGGCGTTCTTGCTGGAGGAGGGCTTTGGCTGCAGCGATGCCCTCGGTGACGGCGGCGGGGTCTCCGGGACCGTTGGATAGGAAGATTCCGTCGGGGTTGTGGCTGAGAATCTCCTCGGGTGAGGTGTCCGCTGGGACGACGATGACGCGACAGCCCAGGCTGGCCAAGCGTCGAAGAATATTGCGCTTAATGCCAAAGTCGAGGGCAACGACCGTGAGGGACGGTTCGATCGGTGCTTTGGCCTGGGGGCTGAATTCCCAGGAGGCTGCGGTGCGATCGCGCCATTCATACACTTCCCGCGTCGTCACGCGCTGCACCAAATTTAAGCCTTCCATGGAGGGCGCATCCTGAACCTGTTGGAGGAGCTCAACGGGATCGAGAATCTCAGTGGAAATGGCTCCGTTCATGGCCCCAACGGCACGGATTTTGCGGGTGAGGGCGCGGGTATCAATGCCGTAGATGCCGGGAATGCCATGGTGTTTGAGATAGTCCGGCAGGGATTGGGTGGCACGCCAGTTGCTGGGGGTGCGGCAGATATTGCGGGCGATCGCCCCTTTCACCGCCGGAGCGGCAGATTCTTCGTCTTCGGGATTGACGCCGGTATTGCCCAATTCGGGATAGGTAAATGTGACAATTTGACCACAGTAGCTGGGGTCGGTCAGAACTTCTTGATACCCGGTCATCCCGGTGTTGAAGACCACCTCGCCAATCGTGGTGCCTTTGGCTCCAAAGGCATAACCGCGATAGACCGTGCCATCGGCCAGTACGAGCAGGGCGGGTGGATCTGGGTTAAAGGGCATGACGAAACTCCGAAGCAAATCAGCTAATCCGTCGCCTATTATTTCATGTTTGGCCTATGGGAACTGTTGGGATGAAGCGGAATTAAGGGGTTTGAAGAAAGGTCACAAGGGCTTCCAGTTTCTCCCAGGCGGCCCCGGATTGGAGGATGTCTTGGGCGATGGCCAAACCCGCTGACGTGGTGGTGGCGCGATCGCCCACCTGCAAGGCCAAAGCGGCATTGAGGGCAACTACGTCCTGCTGGGCTTGGGTCCCTTTGCCCTGGAGCACCGCCTTGAGAATGGCCGCATTTTCCGCCACATCCCCTCCGACCAAGGCGCTCAGGGGAGCGGACGTGAGTCCTAAGCTTTGGGGATCGAGCACCTGCGTTTGAACCTGACCGTCTCGCAGTTCAGCCACATCGGTGCGATCGCCTAGCCCCGCTTCGTCTAAGCGTTCGCGGCCATGGACGACCAAGGCTCGCTGGGTGCCCAGTTGACCGAGGGCTTCTGCTAAAACTTCAATGAGTGACGCATCGGCAACGCCCAGGACTTGCCCCGTCGGATTGAGCGGATTCACCAGCGGTCCCAACAGGTTAAACACCGTCCGCACCCCTAAGGTTTTACGCAGAGGCACTACGGCCTTCATTGCCGGATGCCAACCCGGTGCGAATAAAAAGGTAATCCCGACCTCCTGCAGGGCCGCCTGAATTTTTTCAGCCGGAGCCCCCAGATTGATCCCTAGGGCTTCAAGCACATCCGCCGAACCCACCTTGCCGGAGGCCGAACGGTTGCCATGCTTAGCGACCGCCAGCCCCGTCGCAGCGGCGACAAAGGAAACGGCGGTGGAAATATTAAATGTCGAAGCGCCATCGCCCCCGGTGCCGCAGGTATCAATCACTGGACCGCTGATACCCGTTATTCCCGAATGGGCTTGGGCTTTGAGCACATTGGCCATCCCGGCCAGTTCTGCGGCGGAAACCCCCTTGGCCTGAATCGCCGCCAAAATAGCTCCGGAGGTGACTTCCGGAATCTCGTTTTTGAGCCAGCCTTCCATGAGCTGGGTTGCCTGCTCAAAGCTGAGGGACTGGCGATCAAGCAATTGTTGCAGCAGGGTAGACCAGTGGGACGTAGTCGGCATGGTTCTAGCGGGGGGTAAGCAGGATTGACATTGTTCTGAAGATTGCCATAATTATGCCGGTTTGATGCGGATTCTCTCTCAAGGGTCTGGCTTTTTGCCATCTTCCCAGGGCGCTGGCGAATCGATGCCAAATGCTCGATGCCAAATTGTTGTAGTGAGAGTCATGCTCAGTTGCGATCGCCATGCTAAGGTATGGCAGATTATGCGGCGGTTGAGAAAAAAGGCCTAGCCTCAAGGCTCAACAGGCGCTTGCACAGGGACTTTGAGAGGAACGGGTCTGAGGAGTGCGGGATTATGTATGAATTGCTCACGCAGGTTCTGCTGTGGATATTGATTGGCTATATTGCCTGGTTTCTCCTCAAGCAGTTTATTGATCCAAAGGTTTATACCTTTCTGGGATTTGCACTGCTGATTACGCTGTTGGTCATGGCGTTTTTTGACCCGGACCAAAATATTGTTTCGGAAGCCTGGAGCATCCTTTCGCTGCCGTTCAGGCCCCTGGGACTGGCGCTGATTTTTTTACTCAGTGTCTTTCCCTTTAAGGACATGGGTAAGTTTAAGTTTGTCCAGGATCGAATCTTCTGGGCGATCATGATCCTGCTAGTGAGCAGTGCTCCGGCCACGGCCTATTGGCTCCACAGCCAAGCGGAGCAGGATGTCACCACGCTGATCCGAAATTCAACGATTAATACGCCGGGGGTTATTGTCCTGCTCGGGCAAAACACAACCCATCCCCTGATTCCCCCCCGCACCCAGATCGAGCTGACGGAGCAGGGCGATCGCATTCGTTACACCGCTGAGCTCTACGCTAATCAGCCCGGTTCTACAGTGCTCGTGGCGACGGACAGTCGCAATGATCTCTCGGGCGATCGCAATCTCCGACAGGAGGGCAATGATGTGCGGACGCTGTTGAGTGGCCTGGGGGTTCCAGCGACGAATATTCGCATTGTCGATCGCAGTCGGACGATTCGGGAGAGCGCCAAGCGGGTCCGCGATGTCTTGCAGGAAAGTTTTTCGGGAACCCGAGAGCTGCTGTTAGTCTCCTCGGCATTGGATATTCAGCGGGCAACGTTAACGTTTACAGAAGCACTGAAAAGCTTCAATGATGGGACAGGAGTCCGGATCGTTCCCCGCGCCACCGATTTTGTCACCGTGCAAGACAGCGGCAATCTGCGGCGTCGCTTTAATTTTCCCAAGGATGTGGTTCCCAGCGAGGAAGCACTCTATCTCACCACCCAGGCTATTCAGGAGCAGTTTCTTTCGGTTTACTATTTCTTGCGCGGTTGGTTGTCCTCAGTTTCCTAGTCCTCAGTTTCCTAGTCCTCGGTTTCCTAGTCCTCGGTTTCCTAGTCTGGCCTTTTGGTCTGGCGTTTTGATAGGTCTATGTCTGAATCTCGCCCCGCTCCCCCCCAGCTTCGGCCCTATCAGGCTCAGGTAATTAACGATCTTTACGCCAAGCTGCGCGAGGGCTACCGTCGAGTTGCGATCATTGCCGGGACTGGCGCGGGAAAAACCGTCATTAGCGGACAAATCTGTGCCCATGCAGAGGCCAAGGGCAGTCGACTGCTTTTTCTAGTGCATCTGGATGTGCTTGTGGGCCAGACCTACGAGAAAATGAAGCAGTTTGGCCTCCAATGTGGCTTTATTAAGGCGGGTTGGCCGGAGGATCCCGATGCACCGATCCAGATCGCCAGTGTGCAAACCATGGCTAAGCGAGATTGGTGGAAAACCTGGCCTGCGGATGTGGTGTTTTACGATGAAGGCCACACGACGGTGTTTAGCCAGGTGGGGCAAGAGTTGCTCCACAATACCCATCCCCACGCCGTTCACTTGGCGATGACTGCTACGCCCTATCGGCTTGACCATGAGCAATTGGGAGATTATTTCGATACCTTGGTCGCGGCACCGCCCCCTGCGACGCTGCAACAAATGGGATTTCTTGCGCCGATGAAGTATTTCGGCATTCCCCAAGAGGGCCAGATGGATCTCGACGGGGTGCAGTTGATTGCTGGGGACTATGACGAAAAGCAACTGAAGAATGCTTGCGACCGCCCCGAATTAATCCAGCGGGTCGTCACCGAGTGGCAACGCCTGACGCCGGGAAAACGCACCATTGCCTTTTGTGTCGATGTTGGCCATGCGCGTCATGTGGCAGAGGCCTTTAAGCGGGAGGGGATCGCGGCGGATTATGTGGCGGGGAATACGCCGATCAAAAAACGGCAGAAGCTTTATGAGGCGATCGCCACGGGAGATCTGCGGGTGTTGACCTCTTGCAATGTTTTGAGTATTGGGTTTGATGTGCCGTCCATTGAGGTGGGGCTGTTGTTGCGACCGACGATGTCGATCGCGCTCCATCAACAGCAAATTGGTCGTGTCATGCGCATTAGTCCACACACGGGAAAAACCCACGGGATCATTTTGGACCAAGCGGGGAATTTGCAGCGGCTGGGATTCCCGGAGGATGTTACAACCTATGAGTTGCCCTACGGAACCTCAAGCCCGGAGCATCAACCGGGTCAAGGTCGTGCGGTACCTAAAAAACAATGCCCGGAATGCAATGGCTATGTACAGACCTTTGCGATGGAATGCCCCGATTGTGGTTACGATTGGACCGCCGATCGCCCGATTTATACCCAAGAACTCATCGAACTGATGGGTCGAGAGCAGCTCTCCCAAATCACGGATGAACCAACCCGCTATCGACTGTTTCAAGCCTTTCGGCAACGAGCCTTTCGACGGGGCTATTTGCCCGATTTGGCGAAGCAACAATTTTTCGATTGCTTTGGCAACTGGCCCTACCCGGAATGGGATCGAGGGGCGATTTTTGGCAAAACGCCAACCTCAACTCAAGTCAATCAGTTTAAGCATTATTTAGGCTTAGTCGCGCAACGACGTGGGAAATCCATTACTTGGATTGTTGAAGAGTTTGAAAAGGAATTTGGTCCAGGTTCTTGGCAGAAAGCAGCCTAATTTTTCTTCAAAAATAGCCCAGGCTAAAACCGTTGGGTTTCGCTGGGCTTAAGGCCAACCGATGGTCAACGAACGTGATATGACATCAGGCTTTAGCGGGTTGAAATGACCTGGGTGAGGCGATCGAGACTTTCCGAAAGCTTTTGCTGAACCGCCAGTGCTGGATCCACTTCCGGTTCTGCTAAGGCTTCTTCCCGTTGCTGTTTGCGCTTTGCGGCTTCAAGGGCACGAATCATTAAAAAGATAACGAAGGCAATGACGATGAAGTTAATGACTGCAGCCAAAAAGACCCCAACTTTAATACCATTGGGCGCAAACTGTTCAAGGGTATCAGCGCCTGCTGCTTGCATGACAGGATTAAGAATGACAGGCGTAATAATGTCCGTTATGAGGGAGTCAATGATTTTGCCAAAGGCTCCGCCAATGATAACAGCAACAGCAAGGTCAACCACGTTGCCTTGCATTAAAAACTCCTTAAAGTCCCCAAAAAAACCACGAGCTCGTCCATTAATCCTTGCCATTGAACTCTCCTTTTTAGAGTACAAAACCCCGAGCGGTCTGATTTAAAAGGATGCTATCACACAACCCTTACAAACCTGCGTCTTAGGAAGAGCGTTTCAAATGTTTTTCGAAGTAAAATTGCGGTTATTGCTGATAGGTTAGTACTCGCTTTTACCTGATGCGATTTAATGCCGCCTAGGGCTGGCGAAAACGACGGACTAAACCGGGGCGATCGCAAGCCGCTTCTCCATAAAAAGCCTGGAGATAACCACTGGGTCCTAGCACCTGACACCATTCTTCGGCAGTTCCCCAAACTCGGAGGGGCTGGGCCAATGCCGCGATCGCAGCCAGCAGCGGACAAATTACCATCAGCAGCAGACATAGCTTGCACAGCGGCAAAACTGGGGTCGCATTGGGTGCGGAGTGGGGAGCCGTATTAGGAGCCGCATCGGGGTCGGCAGCCGGGGACAACGGGGTTAGGCGAGGAGGAGCTTGAAGAGTCCTATGCATAGGGTGTGCGGGGAGCTTTTTCTTTCTGTAAAGAGAATGCCCAGAATCCCATCCTGGGCGACAGTCGATGGGGTGAATGCATCATAGAAAAAACGTTGTGGCAGGATCAGCGGCTGCAATAAAACTTACAGGAGATTGCTCGCGATCGCCCACACACCCATCAAACCTATTGTTTATTAACTTTTGATTGATCTAAATCGGGATGGCGGGATTCGAACCCACGGCCCCTTCGTCCCGAACGAAGTGCGCTACCAAACTGCGCTACATCCCGTAATCGCTGTTAGCATAGCCCATTATAAAGCTATTCGTCACAATTCAAGACATTTCCCCCAGGGTTTCAAGTTGGATGTGCAGGTTGCGCAGCAGCGTCAGTCGTCCGGCTTCAAGGCGAGCCGTCTCGCTAGGGCTGGTTTCTGGTAAAGGCCAATGGATGATTTGCCTAGCCTGCGGTTCATGGGCAGCGATCGCTGCCAAACCCGCTAGACTCAATTGTTCAAAATAGCGACGCACGGCCTGTTTTACGAGGAGGCTGGTGGTCCAGTCTGAAACCGAGGGGGCTGCAACCGAGTCAGCCGAAACCGAGGGACCGACTTGGGATGCTTTCTGGAGCTTGATCTGGGTTTCGATTTCGCGTCGGGGCTCATGGGGAAAGGGCATTTGGGGATCCGTAGGGCGATCGCACTCAAACAGATCGCAGGCTTTCTCGATCCAATCCACCCAATTCCGGCAGAGGCTTTCCCAGGGGGACTGGAGGGCGATCGCTTCCCATTGTTTAAAGGCTGATTGCTGAAAGGCTGAGCATTGGAGGGAGGCGATCGCCTCCCCTTCATAGCGCTGAAGCAGCGTCAGCGGCTCCAGCCAATCCCGCAGAATTTTGAGATCTTGCTCAAAGCCCTGGCGGATCAAGACTTGGGCCTGTCGCTGAATGGTCCAACGTTCAACCTGTATGGGGTGGGCCGCAGCCGAAACCGCTGCGTCGAGCTGGGCGATGCGTTGGGCAAGGGTTTGCTGAAGCGTTTGCGTCAGTGCCAGGAGCTGAGGCCGGATCGAAATGTCCGGTTGGTGGGCTTGAACGAGGCGATCGAGGGCTGATTCCAGCGGCAAAATTCCCGAACTTTGCAGTGCTGCCCCATCGCCCTTAAGTCTGGCCCGCAGGGCCGGAAGGGCATCAACGCGGTACAAATTGCTGACGCCAGCGGGCAAGCGAGACCGAAAGCTCTCCGCCACAAATCGCATCCGATTCATCACCTGCTGCTGGTCGTTGGGTTCCAGTAAATTGAGAAAATTAACCACAAATAGCACCGTGTCAATGCCTCGGTCCTGTAACCAGTCCCGTAGATGTTCGCGCTCCCCCAGGGTCATGAGCTTGCGGCCATCGAGGAGCTGAATCACCAGATCTGCGGTCAACAACTGGTTCTGCACCAGGTGATCTTGGGCGTCGCGATCGTCCGTGCCAGGGAGATCCAAAAGCTCTACCCCTTGTTGCAAAAAGGGATGGGGACAGTCCACCTCCACCGCTGCCAGATCTTGGCGCAGATGGCCTTGGTCATCGAGTCGGGCAAATTCCTGGAGCAGCGCGGTGCCCTCGCCCACTTGAACCGAGCCATCCCGAAGCTTAATCCGGCTTTGCAGGGTTTGACCGTAGCGGACCCGAATCGCAGCCCCGGTGGTGGGAATGAGATCCATGGGCAATGCTTTTTCGCCCAGGATCGCGTTGAGGAGTGTGGATTTACCGTAATTAAAGGGGCCAAAGACTACGATGCGGTAGCAGGGATGGGTGAGGCGATCGCCCAACTCTCCTAACTCCCGTCGCAAAGGATCCTGAGCCTCCAGTTCCAAGGCTCCAACCACCGAGCCCAGCAGATTTAGCAGGTTCAGCATTGGCAATACTGGCAACACGGGTAATACTGACAACACTTTTGTAACCCCAAAACCCCTCAGGCTCAAGTTCTCAGCACTTGGCGCGTTTCCTGGGCTGCCGCTTGCATGGCGTCCTCCGCTGTCATCCGTCCGGTGAGGGCGGCGCTGAGATAGCGTTGCAAAATATCGGAGGCTTGGGCGTATTGGGCGATGGGGGGACGGAGGGAACTATTTTTGAGCACCTCTAGCATGGCCGGAAAATAGGGGTACTTTTCGACGATTTCCGGATCTTGATAAAGCGATCGCCGCGAGGGTAAGTAGCCCCAGTCCAAGGCAATGGCTTTCTGCACCGCCGGACTAGAAAAGAACTCCACGGCTTTCCAGGTTTCCTCTGGATGGGCCGTAGTTTTGGCGATGCCCCAACCCCAACCCCCCTGACAGGCTCCACTGCGCTGGCCGGGGGCATGGACCATGGGCTTAATCGCAATTTTTCCCCTCACCGCTGAGTCTTCAGTCTGTGCCAGGGGCCAAGCGTAGGGCCAGTTGCGCATGTAGACCGCCTTGCCCGTTTGGAACAGACGCCGAGATTCTTCCTCTTGGTAGGTGGTGACGCCCGTGGGAGAGATGCGTTCGGCAATGGTGCTTTGGAGGAACTGGACGGCGGCGATCGCCTCCGGTCGATCCAATCCCACCTCTCGCGTTTGTGGATTCACCCAGAAGGCTCCATGCCCTGCCAAAATTTCCACAAACATTGCCGATAAGCCTTCGTATTGCTTGCCCTGCCAAACGTAGCCCCAGGGAACTTTGCCGCTGTCCTGCAGCTCTTTGGCGCTTTGTTTGAGATCCTCGAAGGTTTCAGGGGGGGGCACATTGGCCTGGGCAATCAAATCCTTGCGGTAATACAGCATGCCAGCATCGGAGCGCAGCGGCATCCGATAGAGCCCGCCGTTGTAGCGACCCCCAGCCAAATCGCCCGGTAGATAATCCGCTTCGGCTTCAGGCGTCAGTCGGTCCGACAAATCCATCAGCCAACCCGCCGCCGCAAACTTGGGCACCCAAACAATGTCCATATAGACCAAGTCATAGGGCGAGTCGCCGAGCAAAAAGGCAGAGGTATAGAGGTCTTCGACTAAGTTGGTGGCGTTTGGCCCCTCAATCACATTAATCCGGATATTGGGATTTTCTGCCTCAAAAGCTTGGATATGGGGTTGCCAAATGGAGATCTCTTGAGCCCCCACCAAAAACGTAAGGGTCACGGGCTGAGCCCAAACGGGAGAGCGGATCCCTGCGATCCCCAAGGCCAAAATCAGACCCAAAACCGTTAGACCCAGCAACCGATGCTGGGACCGAACCAGGGGGAGCCGCAGCCATCTCCAGCGGAATTTCACCGGGAATTTCACCAGGAATTTCGCTAAGGGGATCAACCGAGTCTGAAAAAGTGCCATGGGAAGGGCGATCGCGATCGCAAGAACAAGCCTTCTTCTGATTGGACAATGCCAACGACCCTTTCAGCAAGGTTTGCGTAAACAAATGCTACGACTGGTCTAAACCGATGTAATTAAGTTGGTAAAGGCTTCCGCCATCTGGGTGACGGTGGGATGTTGGAACAAAAACTCGCTGTAATCGGCGATCGTATCCAGACCCACCACATTTAAAGCCACTTCTACGGAGACCCAAACTGCCGTTTTCGTGAGCAATTTTCCCCAGCGAATTTTGGGTGATTCGGCTTCAAAACGGTATTTCATCGGGGTTACTGGCTGGGATTTTTGAGGATGTGTGAAGGAATGTATCTTTTTTGTGGGCGATCGCTCAAGTCGGTTTCAACGACAAACCGGTAGGGGTTTCCGCAGCTTTCCCTAGCTAGAAGTTTGGGCTAGCTTCGCCTGTTGAATAAAGCTGGCTTCAATCAACTGATTAGTTTGATTCGATGTCAGCGGTTTTTCAATTTGCCCTTCTGTGGCGAGAAACTGACTCAGTGTGGCCAGGTTATCCGCAAGCTTAGGAGCCCCAGTGGTTGCAGACAAAACCTGCAAATTGGTTTCCGGCGAAGTCAAGTCAACGCCTTGTAGCTGTTCTGCCACTTCTGCTTCTGAAATGTCCAGCTTCTTCGCAATGATGGGATAGGCTTCTTCAGGCTGATTTTTGATCAATTCCCGCCCTTGATAAATGCCATCGACAAAGGCCTGAACGGCGTCCGGATGAGCCGCAACATAGTCTGGTTGAAAAATATACAAATCCACAATCGCCGTCGGCAGCGCAGAAGTATCTAAAATGATGCGGCCATCGGGTTGGGCCTGATTACTTTTTTGCAGGAAAGGTGAATAGGTCACCGCAATCTCTAAGCTGCCTGCTTGATAGGCCGCTGCGGATGCATCCGCAGCAATATTAACGACTTCGATGTCCTTGATCGAGAGATTAGCCTTTTCCTTGAGGGCTTGGATCAAAAAGTAATAGCTCGTACTGCCAATTTCGACCCCGACTTTGCGCCCTTTGAAATCCGCTAAATCCTTAACACTGCTGCGGGCCAGAATGCCATCGCCCCCTAGGGAAGCATCGGCCATTTGCACAATGCGATAGTCTACGCCTCGAGCCGCGTGGGTGACGATTTCTGGATTTGTCGCCGCCTGGGCCACCAATTTGCCTGCGGCAAAGGTCGAGAGGTTGTCCCCATTGGCACTAAACACCTTGACCTCAACCGTTGCCCCATGGTCCTTAAAAAAGCCCTTGGCATCCGCCACGTAAAGCGGAGAATAGCCAATCCAAGGCACGCCACCCACGGTAATGGTTGGAGCCGCAGCATTGCCGACCGCTGTTCCGGTCGACCCCTTGGAGCAACCATGCAGCATCAGGCCACCGGCCAGACCGCCCATTAGCCAGAGTGCTTTGCGTCGGGAAACCACTGTAATCTCTCTCATGAGATGGACCTAAAACTCCATAATTTTGAATGCAAGCCAAAGAACTGAGCAGATTAAAGCCCAATTCGTCAGCGGGGTTGATCAATAGCGGATTGATCACTGTCGCGTATTACGCCTATTCATGAACATTGAGTTCCGACATGGGCCTCTCTTAGCTGCTGTAGGACCTGACGTTTGATCTCAACAAACTCGGGACTGAGCTTGAGATCGAGCGATCGCGGCTGGGGCAACGGAACCTGCAATTGCGTTTGGGATAGACCCGACTGCGGATGCAGGATATAGAGACGTTGAGACAGATAAATGGCTTCTTCTACATCGTGGGTCACCATCAAAACCGTTGTCTGGGTTTGCTCCCAAAGGCCCAGCAAAAACTGCTGCATTTGCTCTCGGGTTTGGGCATCTAGGGCTCCGAAGGGCTCATCCATCAGCAACACTTCAGGCTCATTGACAAGGGCACGGGCGATCGCTACCCGTTGCTTCATGCCGCCGGAGAGCTGTTTCGGATAAGCTTGGGAAAATTCTGTGAGACCCACAACTCCAAGAAAATAGGCGACCCGTTCTTGCACCGTTTTTTTGGGCAGCTTACGAAGATTTAGCCCAAAGGCAATGTTTTGAGCAACCGTAAGCCAGGGATAGAGGGTGTAGCCTTGGAAGACCATGCCCCGGTCAGATCCGGGACCTATTACGGAATGGCCATCGATGCGCAGCCTGCCCTGGGTGGGGGGCGTGAGTCCGGCAATAATATTGAGCAGCGTCGATTTGCCGCTCCCGGATGCCCCCACTAGACAAACCAATTCTCCTGGATACAGCACGAGGTTGATCGCGGGTAGAACCGTGCGGCAAACGCCTTCTCTCTGAAGTTTTTTCGTGACCTCAATGACCTCTAGTTTGGGCAGTTTTAGTTTGGGCGGTGTTAGTTTGGGCAATTCTAGCTTAGGAAAGCTGGGGTCAGAGAGCGCTAGATCGGGTGGTTTTTGATGCACTCGGGAGGATTGGGAAAAGGGAAGGCCAAGCATAGACATTAAAAAAACCATTGACGATGGCGAGTTGAATCGCAAGTTAGAGTACGAGTCAAACTCTACAGAATGCTGATTTTGAACATCTATTTCAATATCTATAGGGTCTATGGATTTCGTTTTTATTCATTATTTATGGTTTTTGCAGAGCTAAAATATTTCAATGCAAAAACGGTTTCTGTGCAAACTATAGCTGTAGCCTTCCCTAGAGAGCTTGTGTATTTTTTCAGAGATTTGCTAGGTATTGGAGTTCATTAACTCGGTTTAAATTGGGCACTCTAAACTAAAAATCTCAACTCACCCCATGGCTAATCCGCAAGCTCATTCCCATCTAGAACCCACTCAGACTGATCCGATGAGCTTAGGCTTTGCCCGGCAGCCCTCACAGCGACTTCGGGCTTCTCGCTTGTGGTCGATTCGTCAGGAATTTCCGCGATCGCTTGCCTGGGCGCTCTCTGCCCTTTCCGTAGTCCTGCTGCTGTTAGTTTGGTCAGTCATCAGTTATGGGGGGTGGATTAAGCCGCTATTTTTGCCGACGCCCACAGCGGTTATCCAAGCAGGGATCGAGTTGCTAACTCAAGCCTCTTTATTAAATGATATTTGGGCAAGTTCATTGCGAGTCTTTTGGGGATTTGGCTTGTCTGCAATCATCGGTGTTCCGATTGGTATTGCCATGGGTACATTCGCCAGCCTCAATAGTTTTTTTGGACCAATTGTAAGCCTAGCTCGCTATATGCCCATTGTGGCCTTTGTACCGCTGATTATTATTTGGACCGGAATTGGTGAGCTGTCCAAAGTCGTAATTATTTTTCTCGCACTGGTGCTTTACAACACGCTAATGGTGGCCGATGCAGTGAAGTTTATTCCCGATGAAATGATTAACGTGGCATACACGCTAGGAGGACGACGACGGGATGTCCTCTTGCGGGTGATTTTTCCGGCAGCGTTGCCCAGCATTTTAGATACCTTGCGGGTCAATGTTTCGGCAGCGTGGAATTTTTTGGTGGTGGCTGAGCTGATTGCTGCCGAAAAGGGTTTGGGGTTTCGGATTTTACAATCTCAGCGATTTTTGCAAACGGATCGGGTGATTTTTTGTGTGATTTTAATTGGGGCGATCGGGTGGTTGATTGACTCTGGTTTGCAGCGGCTGAGTCAGGCGATCGCCCCCTGGGCGGACCAATCTCGTCAGGGCTAAAACGAGCTAACGTTCTAAAGTTCTTCCGCAGTTCTTCTGCAAAATTTTGGGTTAAACCTACGGCTCCCGGTGTTGGACCTGCGCAAGATAGGCTCGCACCACCTGAAGCTGGGGGCCGGTGGGCTGAGTCGGCGGATGGGTTTGCTTCATCCAGGCTAGTGCGTCAAGCCAATCCAGATGGCGATAGCGGCAGAGATAGGCCAAACAGACCAGGGGCGATCGCTCCATCCCGGCCCAACAGTGCACATAGACAGGTCGCCGCCGCTGCAAATGCCAGTGAACCAAATCAACGGCGTCTGACAACTCTTCGATTTCTAGGGGGCGGGTATAGCGACTATCGGGCATGGGCACCCGCAGACAGCAAAACGCGGCCCGAATCTCCGGCGGGAGCTGGCCTTCCCATTCGCTACAGAGGGAGAGAATCACCTGGATCTGGCGATCGCCCAACGGCTCTCGATACAGCCGAGTTGGAAAACAGCCAACGGCCAATTCTCCCTGCAAAACCCAGTGAATACAAGGAGAAACTCGCTCGGGCGGAAACAGCCGCCCAGACAGCCGCCCAGACAGCCCGTGAAACAGTCGCCTCGCTTTTGTCATCCGCTTTGACCCGCTATGCTGCGTTGGTTACTTTTCCACCGCAACCGTTCTGGCCTCCGGACACTGGCTTTCAGACAAGGGATCAGAACACTGAATCAGGTCGTAGGATTAGGCCACAGCATCAGGCCAAAGTATCAGGTATCCCCAGGCAGTCGGTACTGCTGAATAATGCGCTTAGCAAACTCAGGCACATGGCGATCGAACTTGTCCGGGTGGGTTCGCCGCACGTAGAGATAATTGCGGGTGAAATGAGAATCAATGGAAAATCGTCCGTATTCCAAACCCTTCGGACCGATTTTTTCGATCACGACACCCATCAGCTTTGCAGCCCAGAGGGGAAGCGTGACGCCCTTTTCGTAGGCGGGGATACTTTGTTGGACGGCGGCTTTGCGATCGCCACTCGAAGCCACCGGCTGGGTCTCTAGCTGATCCTTAACCAACTCCAACATTTCCGCCCCGGTTTCGTTCCGCACCACCAACCACTGCCAGCCAAAGGGCGCACCCATGTAGCCCACCACCAGATCCGCCAGGGCATTGGTGTAGTCAAAACAGCTCAAGCAAGAGGGGGCAAACACGTCCTTGAGTTGGTTGGTCTTGAGGCCAAAAAACGGCACCTTTTCGCTAGAGCCGTCCTCATGGTTGAAATGGACATTAAAGTCCTGCATAAACTCGTAGTGGACCACGGTTTGGGGCGATCGACTGGTGGTTTCCAAAAATTTAGTTAACCCCTCGCGGGAGACATTATCCACACAGGGCGTTCCGAGGATATAGAGCTTTTCGAGGCCGAGTTTGTCCTGGACCGCTCGCAACGCCTGGATCTGACAGCCCACGCCAATGGCCAAGAGGCGTTTCATGCCCGACTGTTCCACCAAATCCAACACCGACAGATTGGGCGACAGCGTCGGCTTATTCACCCGTGCCGCGAGTACTTCTTCTGGGGTCCGGGCAATCACGGGCTTGGGCTGAAAGCGGTCTTCCTCAGTGTTTTGGACACAAATCACCCCTTCGACGAGGCCCCGATTGAGCATTTCGATGGCGATCGAGCTGACAATGCCGGTCCACTGTGCCCCCGGAATCGGCTCCTGTTTACGGGCGGCCACCATGGTTTGATGTACGCCAAAATAGAGCTCCTCGGGATTGTCTAAATCCCGCTGCCGCCCGTGGGACTGGGTTTCGAGCTGATCAAACTGCTGATGGAGAAAGGCGCAGGCGTCCTTGACATAGTGGACATAGGAGGTGTCGCAGAGTCCGCACTGGCTGCACAGATCCTTGGCGGGGTAGGTGCCACCGGGCTTAATCGGGCGGGCTTTTTTGTGAGGTGAGGCAATCATGAATTCTTCCACCAAGGATGCTGCTGATCACCATATCGCCTGATGTGGAGAGCCTTGGAGTTTTGTAAAGAAATGATGCACAGGCGGAGGCTAGATTCTGGGTCGACCCCAAGTTTTCCACAGTGGCAAAGCGCCTAGAAAGGTTTTGTCCTGGGAATTGGCGAGGTTGAGGAGAGGGATTGGCGATCGCCCCAAGCCCATTCAATCGTCCACTCTGATTACTTATGGTGTTTTGACATCGAATCCAGTTAGGAATAATATTTCTGTAACAACCAATACTTTTTAGTAATTGGTATTTGTTGGTATTTGATCGTTGGTCTATCGTTGGTCTTCAGATCATTGGCATTTGAGCTTTTAAACGTTGACGGAGGGAAAAGCAATGCAAATGTGTTATCGCGGCGTGCGCTATGAATATGACCCCCACCCCATCGAGTATCAGGAAGGAGAGGTGATTGGGCGATATCGCGGTCGTCCGGTGCGATCCCATGAGATCCGCCGGGGCTACGCCTGGATCGAGCATCTCCATGCCCTGCTCACTTATCGTGGCGTATCTTACGAAAGCTAGAGTATCTCTTTAGACAAGGACAATCCAAAAAACTCCCTTAGTGTCCAGGCATTTCCAGTGGAATAGCCTGGAATTTTTTGTTATATTTTTAACCCAGTTGTTCGCAGACCCAAACTATCCGGGATTGGAGCTTTTTCGCCCGAAATCAGTATTACCAGGCTGCTTCCTGCTCTAGCCCAGCCGCTGTTTGAGGACGGTCTCAGCCCCCAGTTGGAAATCTACCCCGGCCCACCATGCTGCCCAATTCCTGGAAAATTGCGTCGCACGCGTTTCGTTTAGCGCTGCCTTTGATGGCGATCGCCCTTTGTCCTCTGAGCGGTGCCTTTGCCCAGTCCCTCCCCCCCCGCAATGAGAGCCGCCCCCTCAAGGTTGGGGTCAAAGCCTTTCAACCCTTTGTGTTTCTGCCAGATACCGTCAAGCGACGGTCCGCAGAGCCCCTCTCGGTGTCCTCCCGTCTGGCATTGTTGCAAACGGAAGCCCAGCAGCCCTACGGTTACAGCATTGACCTGTGGAATGCCATCGCCCGAGAAACCAATGTCCAAACCGAATTTGTTCCCTACGCCTCGGTGCAAGAGCTGCTGGCAGCGGTCAAGGGTGGGGATGTGGATATTGGCATTGCAGGCATTTCCATCACCGCTGATCGTCTTGAAACTGGCCTTAATTTTTCCTATCCCTTTTTCCAGTCCGGTCTTCAGCTCATGGTCAAAAAAGACCAAAATTTTGGACTGGGGCGTTTTTTAACCTTTTTGCAAAACTGGGCCTCGATCCGTGCGGTTCTCCTGGTGATTGGCAGTAGTGCAGTGGTGGGTAGCCTGGTTTGGGCGCTCGAACACAAACACAACGAAGGTTTTCCCGCCCGTCCGTTGGAGGGCATTGGCCAGGGCTTTTGGTTCGCGATTGTTACCCTGGGTACCTTTGGCTATGGGGATGTAACGCCTGTGAAGCTGCCAGCCCGGATTATTACCAGCGTTTGGATGGGAATCAGCTTTTTTATCGTGGCGGACTTTATCTCCTCCATGGCCGTGCAGGGCATCGAAGGCAACGTCAAAACCTTCTACGATTTGAGGGGAGAGAAAATTGGGGTGGTTGAGGGAACAACCGGTGCCAACTTTGTGCGATCGCAACCGGTCATCCCCCAGGTCTACAAAACCTTTGACGATGCCGTAACTGCGCTGGGTTCAGGCAAAATTGCGGGAATCGTGCGGGACTACCCCGAGATCCAATATTTTGTGGCGCGTAATCCTGAATTTGAGACTGTGGGCGATCGCCTCACCCGTGAGGACTACGGCATTGCCGTCACCCCCGACAACTATGCGTTGCTCAAGGAAATCAACTATGCCCTGCTGATCTTGCAAGAGCGGGGGGTCTTGCGATCCCTCGATGAAAAATGGTTTGGACCAAAGGCCATCGGCACCGAGCCCTAACGTCCTGGGTGATCCCCATGGCTCGGGCAAGGCGGTGCAGAAATCGACCGATTCAGCCAGCCGACAGCCTGCTCCAGTCGAGGCAACGCCTCCGGAGCCTGATCCCGCAGTAAAAACACCAGCGCCGCTGCCACCAGTTCCTTCGCGCGCACACCGCGATTGGCCTTTTGTTTGTGCCAATGACCTTCCGTCAGCATCAAGCGCTCTGCCAGAGCCTGGGCTAGTTCTAGGGTGCTGAGATGCTCAACCTTTTGTTGCAGGGGACTCTGCAATCCGAGGGATTGAGGGGCTGAGGTTCGAGGGGCTGAGACCATGGCGATCGCTCCATTCCTTGTTACATTCAATGGGATTCGCTTTCCATCTTGACTCATGACGCAGCCAAACGGGCCAGACCAGGACAGCAATACCGGCGCTGAGAATTGGGCTGAGTTTGACCAGGCGTTTGAAAAGGTCCAGCAGCAATGCCGCGATCTCCAGGACCGCTATGGCCAGGTGCGGCGCGATCTGCGGATGCAGGCAGCGCTCCGCGCTGAGCAAGCAGACCTCTCTCAGCAGGGTTTTAGCCCAGACGCTCTCAGCCAAGAACTTCAGAAAATCCGGCAGGAGCTAGACGAAATCGAAGTGGCCTTGGAAAGTCGCTTGCTCTCCTGGGAGAGTTTTCGTGAACCCTTTTGGCAAATGGTGCGGTTCGGCGGTTTGGGCGTTCTCGTCGGCTGGTTGCTGAAATCCTGGGCGGGTTGAGGGTGTTTGGGGGGGGCAAGGGGATATGTGGTCTATCTCCGTTTGGAAATGACCCGCGCCGGAACCCCCACGGCCACGGAATAGGGCGGAATATCCCGCGTGACCACGGCATTGGCTCCAATGACACTGCCGCGACCAATCGTGACGCCATCCAATACCTTCACACCCGCCCCAATCCAGCAGTTATCTTCGACACAAATACCTTTGCGGGTGATTCCCTGCTCTTGGATCAAAAGATCAGGGTCAGAGAAATTATGATTATTCGCATACATGCCCACCTGTCCGGCAATTAAACAATCCTGGCCGATGGTGATCGAACCTGGCCCCGCTATACAAGTAAAAGGACCTAGGTATGTGCGATCGCCCACTTCAATCCGACACCCCTCATAGTCCGGCACTGTATTGAGCTCTATCCCTCGCTCAAGAACCACATGATTGCCAATCCAAATCGAGGCACCGCCAGGTGTTGCGTTGAGTCGGGTATATTTGAAGATACGGACTCCCTCTCCCAAGTGAATAGCGTGGGCTCCTAAGAACTCAACCCCTGCTTGGATATAGGCGGAACTGCCCCAGGTGGCAAAAATGGGTTTATACAAATAGCGGCGTAGAATCACTCCTACAGGACGAGGAATCCAACCCAGTGAGTAGGTGATGAGATATTCTCCCAATCGCGCCCACTTTGGACGAGGTTTGGTCTCCGGCAGACGTTTAGAAGACGGAGCGAGCGTAGAATTCATGGCAGAGTCTTGCTTACAGTTCTACATCGAGCAGACAAAATCAGTTCATAAAATGCAATGTGGTATTAGTTGTAGTGTACAGGAAAAAACAGAGTCCGATCCGTGACTTCTATCTCAGACTATCGTTGTTGTTGATGGGTTTCCGTAGGAAAGTAGGGAAGTTCATAGGAGATTTATGGACAAAAATATGGGGCTTTGCAGGATTTGTGGAGAAAATCTACAGCCATTGTTCAAACAACTGGTTCTGAATCAGTACTGGGTGAGTTACGCGCGATGCGATCGCTGTGAAGCCCTCCAAACTGAAGACCCCTATTGGCTCAATGAAGCCTATGAAAAACAAGGAATTTCGGCTTTGGATACGGGGATTGTGCAGCGTAATTTGCGCATGGCAGCGCAAACCGCTCGATTGATTGATCAATGGCTACCCCAGGCTGAACGGTTTCTGGATTTTGGGGGAGGAACAGGGCTGTTTGTTCGATTAATGCGCGATCGCGGCTTTGCGTTTTATCGCTGCGATCGCTATACCGAAAATTTATTTGCTCATGGCTTTGACCTCTCGGATTTACCAGAAACAGCCCAATTTGATTTGATTACGTCGTTTGAGGTTTTAGAGCATTTAGTCAATCCGCTAGAAACCCTTGGTAGCTTATTGCAAAAGGGCAACACCATCTTATTTTCGACCGATCTACAGCCTGCGGTTGAGCAGCTCTCAACTTGGCCCTATTTGTTTCCGCTTTCGGGTCAGCATATTACGTTTTATACACCCAAAACACTGGAGTTTATGGCAGAACAATTGCATTGCAAAGTCTGTACCAATGGTCGAGATTTGCATGTTTTAACGAGACAGAATTTTTCGCAGCGGCGGTTGCGATCGCTCCTCACCAAACCCCTGTGGCAACGGGGACTCAATTGGCTAGGGCATCGCCTTCGCACCAGACCGTCGTTGGTGGATCAAGACCTCCGGGCGGTGGTCAAGGGGCTGGAAAGAGGGGCATAATTTCTTCTATGAGAACTCACTACCGAATGGACGGCATTGCCTTGCTCGCCTGGAGCAGTCTGGCGATCGCCCCCCTCTTTCCCCTTGGCCCAGCCCAAGCCCTGCCGGACCCCGCTGCCAGTCAACAGCTCGAAACTACAAACAACTGCTCGGGCTGTATGCTCAGCGCGGCGAATTTTCGCTATCGCTATTTGCAAGGTGCGGACCTCAGCGGGGCGAATTTACAAAATGCTGACCTAACGTTTGTGGACCTATCGGGGGCCAATCTCAGCGGGGCCAATCTTCAAGGCGTCAATTTCGAGCGTGCTAACTTAGCCGGAGCCAACTTAGCCGGAGCCAATCTCAGCCGTGCTTCCCTCATCCAGGCCAATCTAGAAAACGCCAATCTCGATAATGCTCGACTGGCCGAAGCGCTACTCCAGGGGGCTCAGGTGGGCGGCATTAGCGCCACGGGCGCGACACTTTGCTATGCGGTGTTGCCCAACGGAGAGCCTTCGACCCAAGGCTGTCCGCTTTTTCCTCAATGAGTTTTAGGGAGTTTTAGGCTAGGGCTCAAGCCGCTGTAAGGCAATGGTAGCAGCCTCTGCCACTTGGGGATGGCCATCCTTGGCTAAGTATCGCAGGGCAGATTGGCTTTTTTCCGTGGGCAAATTCCCCAGGGCTTCCGCTAGCCGCTGACGCACGAGCCAATCCTCCGCATTCGCAAACCGCAAAATATCGTCGACGATGCTGGGATCGCCAATTTCCCCAAAGGCCGCGATCGCCGCCTGATGGTTCAAAACCTCATCCCCTTCCAGCGCTTGCAGCAAAGCCTCCCTCGCCCGCATATCTTTGAGATTGCCAAGGGCGACCGCCGCGCTAAAGCGGACCAGCCAATCAGTTTCCTCGTAAAAGATGCGAATCAAAGGCTCTACAGCTCGACTATCTTCCAGATAACCCAAGGCTCCGACCGCTGCGGCCCGGACACTGTAGTCTGTTTCCGTTTCCAGGACCTGCATGAGCAAGTCATAGCATTCGGGCAAGGGCTTAATGCCTAGGGCGAAGACCGCCATGCCGCGCACCTGAATGCTGCCATCTTGGAGGACTTTGCGAATGAGGGGAACAGCCTGTTCGGGCGTCGCATCTTTGAGGGCGACGAGGGCCAGTAGGCGATCGCGATCGCTCCCACTATCCAATTGCTCCGCCAGTTGTTCTAAGTTCAGTTCTGCCATGGAACCCCTCCTTTTACAGAGATCGTAGCTCGGGGGCGGAGCGGCGTCTAGAGCGGGTCGAGGTACGGTTCGACCGCCTAGAGCAAGGCCAAATCCTCTAGGACTTCCGTTGCTGTGGCGTAGCGATCGCCAAAATGATACTTCGCCATCCGCTGGACAATCTTCTTCAACCCCGGTTCACAGTGCGCAAAGCCTTGCCATACCAAATCCCCCGTTTCCTCATCCTGCTCCAGCATGTGGGGTGGAATCCCCGTCAGCGCCCGCATGGCAATAACCCCGAGGGCGTACAAATCGCTATTCAAACGCGGATGTCCTGCCAACTGTTCCGGCGGTGCATAGCCCTGGGTGCCGATGGCGATAGTTTTTTCGGTCTGCACTTCGTTCTGGGATTGCATCTGCTTCACCGCGCCAAAATCAATCAGAACCAATGCCCCATCCGGGCGGCGAATAATATTATTGGGTTTGATATCCCGGTGGATAATCCGGCGGTTGTGGATAAAACTTAGCGTTGGCAGTAGGTCCTGTAAGAGGGCGATGACTTTGTCTTCTGGCCAACGGCGATCGCTTGGCAGTTCCGCCGCCAAGGAGGTTCCCCGAATGAATTGCTCCACCAACAGAAAGTCCGCCCCCTCCTCGAAATAGGCCAAAAGCTGCGGGATGCGATCATGTCGTCCCAAAATTTCTAGGATCTCCGCCTCCGCCTGAAACAACCGCCGCGCCACCTGCAAAAACTGCGGATCCTGCCGACCAGGCCGCAGGCGCTTCACTACACATTCCGGCGCACCGGGGCGTTGGGTATCCTTGGCCACATAGGTAATGCCAAACCCACCCGCCGCCAGCACCTGCTGGATACGATAGCGATTCGCCACTAACCCGTCCCGCTGAAACGATGAGGTCGCAGTTTGAATCTTGGTTTCCGGCTCCGCCTGCCGCGACAGCGAGAGCCGCAGCGCGAGGATTGCCTGTTCCTGTTCCGCTGCCCGTTCTGCCAAGAGCTGTTGTTCTCGCTGGGCACGGGAGCTGTTGTAGCTGATCATGGCGATGCTGCTGCCGATTAAGGCCACCAAGGGCGCGGTGATCGGCAACCAAACCCCTTGGAGAAAGAGCCCCCAGGTGCCTGCTAGGAGGAGGGCGATCGCCCCCGTTTCCATCAGGATCAACAGCCGCAGCGGATTAGGCAGAAACCCACTCAGCGTCGCCCCTATCCCCGCACAGGCGAAAATGAGCAGCAACTCCCCAGATTCTGGCCAAACTCGCAGCAGCGGTCTCTCCCCCGCGACTGCATCAAGCAACTGGCTCACCATTTGGGCATGGACCACGACGCCCGGCATATCGAATCCGCCCCGTTTGTTCACGCTAAAAGGCGTGAAGAAAAAGTCTTTGCTGCTGAGGGCCGTGGTGCCAATCAGGACAATTTTGTCTTGAATCCAGTCGGGATTGACCTTGCCCTCAAGCACCTCCGCCAGCGACACCGTTCGGGCAAAGTCTTTAGGATTGCGATAGTTCAAAATCAGCGAATAGCCCTCGTCAGCAATGGTTTGATACCCCCCATCATTGGCATTGAGGGGTTGAAACGTCGCCTTGCCCCAGTCGAAGCCAAAGGTTTCACCCGGTCGCGCTTGGGGGAGAACCCCGTCCGCACGAAAGTATTGCTCCGCCAACCGATAGGCGAACGAGTATTGCAGATTGCCGGTCTCGGTTTCCCAGGTTAACAGCAACGCCCGTCGCAAAACGCTATCGGGATCAAGCGGAACATCATTAAAGCCAATCTGCTCCGGCGGCATGTCCGGCGGCGCGACGCCATTGGGATCCACAGCGGTGGGCAGTTGGCGAATCCCCACGACGTTGGATTGCTGAAGCTGCCGATGGAGGTCGGCTTCACCGGGGGGCTGGGGAAAGTCGCGGTAGATGTCGAGGCCGATGGTGCGGGGGTGGTGGGTCTGGAGTTGGGCGATCGCCCGAGCAAAAATCCCATCGGGCAAGGGCCATCGCTGCGCGGCCTGGATATCTTCTTCGGTGATTTGCACAATCAACAGCCGCTCATCCAGTCCTGGACTGGGCTGCAGCCGTACCATTAAATCATAGGCTCGTAGTTCCCAGGCTTGCAGCCCCCCCGCTTGGCGCACCAGGACCAGCCCCCCTGTGGTGACGAGGGTGACGAGCAAAATCGGTCGAATAGCGGCAAACAGCGATTTCCCCTGGGCCGTGTGGCCAAGGGCTTGAATCCTTTGGGTGATCGCTTTCCCGATCATTCCCGGCTGTGCGAATTGCCCCCAGGATTGCCGCAGCCAGTCCAAACGGCCCCCTGACTGGGGAAGCTGGGTGGGGAAGTCGGGATCGGTGCTGTGAATGGGGCGATCGGGCATGGGGCCGGAGGATCGGGAATTAGGGTTATTTTCTCGCTACTATTTTTCCCAAATTTTGCTGAAACCCTCTGCGATAGTCCCATCCGCAAAAATTTTGATATTCAATCCCCCACCCCAACCGTTATTCTGGAACAATCTTCAACGTTCAGCCCCGAATTCACAGCCCTATGACTTCCCAACCGCCCATTCCCGTCATCATCAACGGAGCCACCGGCAAAATGGGCCGGGAAGCGATCAAAGCCGTCAGCGCCGCCACAGACCTGCGCCTGATAGGGGCCTTGGCCCGCAACCCGGAAAATCTCGGCAAAGACGCTGGCGAAATAGCAGGCTGTGGCCCCGTGGAAGTGCCCATTACCAACGATATGGAAGGCCTCTACGCCATGGCCTCCCAGGAAAAAGAAATTCCCGTGGTCGTGGACCTGACCCATCCCGATGTGATTTATGAGAATGTGCGGGCGGCGATCGCCTACGGCGTCCGTCCCGTCATCGGCACCACTGGCCTCACCCTTGAGCAAATTGCCGACCTCGATAGCTTTGCCCGCAAGGCCAGTGTCGGCGGCTTAGTCATTCCCAATTTTTCCATCGGCATGGTGTTGCTACAACAGGCTGCGGTTCAAGCTTCGCAGTTCTATGACCACGTTGAGATCATTGAACTCCACCACAACCAAAAAGCCGATGCCCCGAGCGGCACCGCTGTCAAAACCGCTCAGTTGTTGGCAGAACTCGGCAAAACCTTTAACCCCCCCCAAGTCGAAGAAACCGAGAAACTCGCCGGAGCCCGAGGGGCCGATGGCGGCGAAGGCATTCGGATCCACAGTATTCGCCTGCCGGGGTTGATTGCTCACCAGGAGGTGATCTTTGGTTGTCCGGGGGAAACGTATCTTTTGCGCCATGATACGAGCGATCGCATTTGCTACATGCCCGGTGTGCTGCTCTCCATTCGCAAAGTACGAAATCTGGAAGGATTGGTGTATGGCCTCGAAAAGATTCTTTAAATATATTCTTTAGATATTAGATATATAGATCTCCCCCTTAACCCCTCACCTGCAATAGGGAAGAAGGGGAGTGACTGCACAATTCCTCTCTTACAAGAGGAGAGGAATTTAGGGTAAGTAGAAATTGGGGCGAGTGGCGCGATCGCCTCTTCTGCGGCCTGCCACCCCACAACGCTAGGCGGAAAACCCTGTACATTCACATAACCCAACAAATAACCCAACAGACGCAGTGTCATTGCGCCCATTGCCGATCGATAACCGGAGGAGCAATGCACTACGACTTAAAGCTGTTCATGGGTCTGATTGGTATGAATTCCTAAGAGACGATAAAGGCCGCAAAAACCGAACAGCGCGGTTGCCAACAATACGCCACCTGCAACGACGAGTCCGATGCCCAAGGCGGAACCATTATAGAGAAACAATCCCAAATAAAATAACCCTGAAGCTAATAGTAGGCGAATTAAGCGATCAACTGAACCAACATTCATTTCCATGACGACAATCTCTTTTATGACTTTAATATCTCATATTATAGTCAGTTGCTTATCGATTAAGTAGCCTGCTTCTCTTGCGTTTTGCGTTGTATTCAATCAATTCAATCAATTCAATCGATAATTCAAACAATCGTCCATCAAGATCAAGGCAAATATCAGTGCAGCGTATGATGGAGGAAAGCTATGTTTTTATTGCAGATTTTATCCAGAGATTCGTTCAAACTGTTGTTCACTAATATCATTGCAAAAGCATTCAAGGAGTAGTGACAATGAAAGCCATTTTACGTTCTATTGGATCACTATTCATTCTCGGAATGTTAGCTTGGGTGTTGACGATTAATCTAGCGATCGCCCCCACCCAGGCAGCCACTCGCCACTTAGAAGAATCCCCCGGAGAGACGGTCTACCAGTCCGAAATTTACCGATCTCGCCAAACGCTCAAGGATCAACAGGGCGGCAGTTGGCAAGCGATCGCCTTCCAGCGGACTCATCCTGATCACACCGCCACAATGTACTTACGTCTGGTTGGGTTTCCAGGAACCGCAAACCTTGACCATTCGCAGCCCCTCACCCTCACCGACTCGATGGGAAAAACCTTCACTGCCGCCGACGTATCCCACGATATGTTTATGGATAAAATCCAAATGGAACCAGATGTCGGAGAGTATAATTTACAGCCGATCTTGATGCAGTTAGAATCGGCGATCCCATTGCAGTTAACCCTACTTAATCTCGATCAATCAGAGATCAAGCTGAATGTTTCTCCTGATGTGGTTGAAGAATGGCGATCGCTCATTGATTGATTCAAATCAAACGACACAAATACTGTAAGAATCACTTTAGGAGTCACTATCATGAATTTGGAAAGTCTAGCAGCGCTTAAACCCTATCTCAGCTTTTTCCACCCTATTACCATGTGGATCTTATTGGTGGTTGCGCTCTACGCGATGTATCTGGGCGTGCAAGTCCGGCGGGCGCGGCTGGCGGATGGCGAGCGCAAGAAAGAACTGGTGAAAGGTCGATTTGCCATTCGTCACCAGCAAATAGGTTCTATTCTCTTGGCCTTGATGGTAATCGGGGCGATCGGGGGGATCACCGTCACCTACCTCAATAATGGCAAGATTGTGATTGGTCCCCACCTGTTTGCTGGGTTAGGTATGGTGGGCTTGATTTCTACTTCTGCGGCGCTGGTGCCGTTTATGCAAAAACATGACTGGGTTCGCAACTTCCACGTTTCGCTGAACCTGATTCTGCTGGGTTTGTTTGGTTGGCAAGCCGTGACTGGAGTGCAAATTGTGCAAAAGATTGTCAGCCATATGATGCAGTCTCCTGCATAACTCTGGTCACAAAGCTTCTCTACAGGATCAAGCATTAATATCAACGTTCTATGGACGGCAGGGCAACATTGACGATTAAAAAGTCAATAGCCAGGTCTGATGGGGGCGGAAATAGGCAAGTTCAAGGCAAGGCTAATGTCCTGGCCTTGATGGGCGATCGCTAAATGCCTCCCTTCCTTTAGCCAGTAGGTGGCCGAATCAGGCTGAAGTTCTACGCTTAAAAGCTGGCCTTGAACGGTCAGGAAAAATTGCAGGCGTTTGATCCAATCCGGTATTTTAGGATTAAAAGATATTTTTCCATCATAATCTCGTAGACCACTAAATCCATACACGAGTGTCATCCAACTGCCGCCCATAGAAGCAATATGACAGCCATCTTGGGCATTGCCTGAGAGATTTTCCAAGTCCACTAACATGGCGTCGAGTGCATAGGCTGTCGCCAGTTCGACATGGCCGACTTCCGACGCGACAATGCTTTGGATACAAGCGGATAGAGAAGAATCTCCGGTTGTTAGCGGATCGTAGTAATCAAAGTTTTTTTGCTTTTGTGCTAAAGAGAACTTATCACCTAATAAAAACATGGCCAGCACGAGATCGGCTTGCTTGATCACCTGATGGCGATAAATGAACAAAGGATGGAAGTGTAGCAGTAGGGGATACTGATCGGCTGGTGTGTTTTCAAAATCCCAGTGCTGTTCATCCGAAAAACCATCGTGCTGAAGATGAATATCTAGCTTTTCATTGAAGGGAATATACATTTTGTCTGCGGCCTGCTGCCAGTCTTGCATCTCTGAGGCTTTTAGCCCAGTTTTGTCTGCAAGCTCCTGGAAACGCCCAGGCTGTTTTGCCTTCAGCTCCCCTAGTGTTGAAGCTGCATAGTACAGATTCTCTTGGGCCATGAAATTGGTATATAAATTGTCGTTGACAACGGTATTATACTCATCGGGGCCGGTGACACCATGAATGCAAAATTGACCGTTTTCTTGAGCGGAAAAAAAGCCAAGGTCGTGCCATAGTCGGGCTGTCTCGATCAGCATTTCTGCACCTTTCTCATATAGGAAAGTGCGATCGCCCGTTACTTCGACATACTTTTTGAGACCAAACATAATGTCGGCATTAATGTGATACTGAGCAGTCCCGGCTTCGTAATAGGCGGAAGCTTCTTCTCCATTGATGGTTCGCCAAGGAAAAAGAGCCCCCTTTTGGCTTACCGCTTTAGCCCGCTCACGCGCTTTGTCTAAAAGTCCATACCGAAATTGCAGTAAATTCTGAGCCAGTTGAGGATTGGTGTAGGTCAAAAAGGGCAACACATAAATCTCGGTATCCCAAAAGTAATGTCCTTCGTAACCCTGCCCGGTTAGCCCTTTCGCCGGTAATCCCAGTCCATCAGTTCGACTGGTCGCCTGTAGAATATGAAACAAATTGAAGCGAATGGCTAGCTGTACGGTATTTTTTCGGATCACCCCATCGGATTTTGTCGCAGACTGTTGGGCCAGTTTTGTAGGCGATTCTGTGGGCAATTCTGCTTCGATGTGAATATCGCTGCGCGACCAAAAATCATCCAGATAGGCTCGCTGGCTGCTTTTGAGCGCTTCAAAGCTTTGGACAACGGCGCGGTCCAGTGTTCGCACTGCACGTGTACACATCTCCTGCGGAGAAGACCGCTGTGAGGTGTGATAGGTCATGTACTTGGTTAGCCGGACAGGAATGCCTGCCTGAGCATTGATCGAAAAAATGACTTCGCCGCTATCTGCTTGATACTCACTATCGATAGAAAAGGAAGAATCGCAAGCAAAAGTGTGATCCATTCCGGTGGCCAGTGTGAGTCCACTGCTGTGGGTTTCGTGCGCGAGCAGAACTCGACCTGCCTTAGCACTCCCCATTCTAGGCAGCAAGACTCGTTTGGAAAATTCTTTAGTTTGACGCGGATCGCCATAGTTCGCTGGCTGGCTATTATCGGCTCCGTACGACTCATAGTGGATTTTAGAAACGATCTCTATGGGTGCATCATTGTCGATGACTGTCACTTCGTAGGCGATCGCGGCCAAATGGCGATGTTTAAAGGAGACTAGTCGTTGAGATTTAATCGAAATTTTTTTGCCAGCGGGGGTCTCCCAGATAATTTCTCGGTTTAGCACCCCTGTTTGTAGATCGAGCGATCGCTCATAGCTACACAAATTCGCTGTCGGTAGGTAAAAGGCCTCATCATCAACGTAAAGCTTGATAATGCTGCTATCAGGGACATGTATCATCGTTTGGCCAATCTTGGCAAAACCGTAAGCTTCCTCGGGATAAACGATTGGCCAGGATTCATAAAATCCGTTAATAAAGGTGCCACTTTGAGACACCGGATCGCCTTCTTCAAAACAGCCCCGCATTCCGATATAGCCATTACTCAGGGCATAGAGTGTCTCCATTTTGCCCAGTGTTTTAGGATCATAGTGTTTTTCTATAAGTTTCCAGAGATGACTAGAGTCGGTGTGTTGAGATAGATTTTCGGGTTGGCGATTCGCCATATTTTTAGTATTATTTAGAGCTGTTCTATCTTTGATTTTAAAAAGATAAAATTGAAGGTCCATAAGCAGTTTTTAGGAGAGTAATTCGCTAAGATTGCGGATCACAATGTCTGCACCATTTTTTGTCAGCGCACTGGCGTCTCCATTATGGGCCACGCCAACGACCCAGCCAAACTCACCCTTTCGTCCAGCCTGAACGCCTGCGATCGCATCCTCCACCACGACAGAACGCTTCGCCACAGCCCCCACCTGCTTAGCCGCTTCAAGAAACGTATCGGGCTCTGGTTTACCGGCTAAATGCAGCTGTTCTGCCCGAACACCGTCCATAATGCTGTCAAACAACTCAGTCATATCAGCTGCAGACCAAAACCATCTTACAGTTGCGACTAGAGGAGACCACCGCTGTTTTCAGGCCCTGCGCTCGAAGATGTTGCACCACTGATACAGCGCCTTCATAGGGCGCAATACTTTCTGCTTGCAAAGTCTCTTCAAAATATTTGTCTTTGCGACTGCCCAATTCAATCACGGACATCTCATCGGGATCAGACGTTTTATCGCCATAGGGCAGATCAATATTTCGGGAGTCTAGAAAACTTTTGATACCCTCATAGCGGGGTTTGCCATCGACATACAGCCGATAGTCCTGCTGAATATCAAATGGCTGAAAAGGACGACCTGAAGATTGAGAATACTGTTTCAAAAAGTTGTCAAACAGGCGTTTCCAACAAACTGCGTGAATCTTATCCGTGGGTGTTAGCACACCATCAAGATCAAAAAGAACAGCATCATACCGAGCCGTTGATATAGCCATTTTGCTTAATCTCCATCACTACAAAATGCATCCTTTATTGATTTAGGCGGCTCAGTCTATTTGAGTCTATTTGGGTCTCAATTTTAACCTACCACAGGCTGAGCGAAATCTTGTCTGCCAAAAGCGTGATCTTTAATTCCATGGCAAGTTCGACTCTGCTTGGATCGAGGTAATCGTTATAAGCCCTGAATGTCTTGTGATTGCGCTTATGTTGATGTTTATGCTTATTACATTCTTGCTGGTTGAACTGGTTGATTAGAGCTCACAGGTTCCTCATGCTTTATCGATATGATTTTTCTAATCGCTTTTGATGGTACTTGAAAACTGCTTAATTATCCCTTCTGCAACCCTCTCTGACATAACAATTCATCTGAATTGTATTAAGTTCTACTAACGCATTCACTCAACCATTCACTAAACCATTCAAAGGGTAGAGGTAGGCTGGAGCAATTTCTGTCAATATTCATTTGATAGCGATGATGGCGACGATGGCGAAACAACCAGTTGATACAGTCGATATAAGGAATTGGGGATTGGTGGCCAGGGAAAAAAGATCTTGATTGCGCTGCAACGGATCAATCGCATGAGTTGGAGCAAGTCGAAAGTCTTCATCCAGCTTCCTCGCGAAACTATCCAGCAAGCACCGGAATCAAGCACCGGAATACAGAGAGGAATCTTTGCTAACTCGGGATTATGAGACCACACTACAGACGTTCTGATCGGCTCACCCAGGAACTCAAACCATGCAAACGATGCAACACAATGTCCTAACTCCAGTAATGCTCCACAAAATGGATGCCTACTGGCGAGCGGCCAACTATCTGTCGGTCGGGCAGATTTATCTGTTCGACAATCCGTTGCTGAAACGCCCGCTGGAACCTACGGACATTAAGCACATGCTGCTGGGGCACTGGGGCACAACGCCGGGACAAAATTTTATCTACGTCCATCTGAACCGGGTGATCAAAAAATACAACCTTGACATGATCTATGTCTCCGGTCCGGGGCACGGCGGTCCAGCAGTCGTGGCCAACACCTACCTTGAGGGAACTTACAGCGAGATCTATCCCCATATCAGTCGGGACGAAGCCGGGTTGCAAAAGCTTTTCAAACAGTTTTCGTTCCCCGGCGGCATTCCCAGCCATGCCTCGCCGGAATGTCCCGGTTCAATTCACGAAGGCGGTGAGTTGGGCTATTCCCTCAGCCATTCGTTCGGCGCGGTGTTTGATAATCCTGATCTGGTCGTGGCCTGCGTGATTGGCGATGGCGAGGCGGAAACCGGACCGCTGGCAACGGCGTGGCAATCCAACAAGTTTCTCAATCCCGTCACCGATGGTGCAGTGCTGCCCATCCTGCATCTCAATGGCTACAAGATCGCCAATCCCACCATCCTCGCGCGGCTCGAACCGGAAGAGTTAGACCAGTTGCTGCGCGGAAACGGCTGGACACCCCACTACGTTGAGGGAGATGACCCAGCGTTGATGCACGAGGCTATGGCCGCGACGCTCGATCTAGCAATTGAGGAGATCCAACGCATCCAGCACGAAGCCCGTGTCAACAGCAACACCAAGCGTCTGCGCTGGCCCATGATTGTGCTGCGATCGCCAAAGGGCTGGACCGGACCAAAGTGGGTGGACGGACAACAAATCGAGGGAACCTTCCGGGCGCATCAAGTGCCGCTTTCCGATCCACGAACGCATCCCGAACATCTGAAACAGCTTGAAGCATGGCTGCGTAGCTACCGACCGGAGGAACTTTTCGACGAGCAAGGGCGGTTGCAGCCGGAACTGGCGGAATTGGCACCAGTGGGCGATCGCCGCATGGGAGCCAACCCCCACGCCAACGGCGGTCTGCTGCTGCGCGATTTGGTCATGCCCGACTTTCGCCAATACGCGGTGAATGTCCCTGCCCCCGGAGCGGTGCAGGCTGCTGACGCCCACCAGCTCGGTGTGTTCCTGCGGGACGTAGTTCAGCTCAACCAGGACCAGCGTAATTTCAGAATTTTTGGCCCCGATGAAACCCTCTCTAACCGGTTGGGCTCAGTGTTTGAGGTGACGAACCGCCAGTGGGATGCCCAAACCCAGGATAACGATGAGTTTCTGGCCACCGATGGTCGCGTCATGGAGATGTTGAGTGAGCATCAGTGTGAGGGTTGGCTGGAGGGCTACCTGCTCACGGGGCGACATGGCTTTTTCAACTGCTACGAGGCGTTCATCCACATCATTGATTCGATGTTTAACCAGCACGCCAAGTGGCTGAAGGTGACGGCAGGGCTACCGTGGCGGCGACCGATCGCATCCTTAAACTACCTGTTGGCCTCCCACGTCTGGCAGCAAATGCACAACGGTTTTACCCATCAAGACCCTGGGTTTATCGATCACGTGGTGAATAAAAAAGCCGCCGTTGTGCGCGTTTACCTGCCGCCCGATGCCAACTGCCTGCTGTCGGTTTGGGACCATTGTTTGCGCAGTCGCCATTATGTCAACGTGGTCATCGCGGGCAAGTATCAAGCCCCGCAGTGGCTGACGATGGCAGAGGCTATTCAGCATTGCGCCGCAGGCATTGGGATTTGGGCTTGGGCCAGCAGCGATGGCGGCAGAGAACCCGATGTGGTCATGGCCTGCTGCGGCGATGTACCCACTCTAGAGACCCTAGCCGCCGTTTCGATTCTACGAGAGCATTTGCCCGACTTGAAAATCCGCGTGGTCAATGTCGTTGACCTGATGCGACTGCAGCCGGAAAGCGAGCATCCCCACGGACTCAGCGATCGCGATTTCGACCAGCTTTTTACCCAGGATAAACCCATCATCTTCGCCTTCCACGCCTACCCTTGGCTCATCCATCGGCTGACCTATCGCCGTACCAACCACGAGAACATCCACGTACGGGGCTACAAGGAAGAAGGCACCATTACGACGCCCTTTGACATGACGGTGCTGAACGACCTCGACCGCTTTCATTTGGTGATGGATGTGGTCGATCGCTTACCACAGTTGGGCAGTGAGGGTGCTGATCTCAAACAGAGAATGCAAGACAAGCTGATCGAGCACAAACTTTACATTGACCAACATGGACAAGACTTACCAGAAATCCGCAACTGGAAATGGCATGCGGATGCAACACAGCCAGGGGACGTGCGGGTGGAAACAACGCCTGTACCAGCCTGAAGCAAAGCAAAGATGGTTGGGGAAAACAAGTGGGAGCACGCCATGGCAACCCTCTCCAAACCATTTACAAAAGCGGCGATTCGCTACTTTGATCATACCAATGTCAATGCAGCACGAGAGTGGTTAGGTGAATCGCAGAACAAGGCTTGAGCCCATCACAATTACAAGCGGAAACTACTATGCAAGTCCAAATTCGTACCGGCCATAACATCCAAGGTCACGAAGCACTCGCCACTCAGGTTAGTGGTGTCGTGGAAGAGAGCCTAAGCCAATTCAGCGATCGCATCACCTCTGTTGATGTTCACCTGAGCGATGTGAACAGCGACAAGAAGGGTGGCAATGACAATATGCGCTGCATGCTCGAAGCTCACCTCGAAGGACTCCAACCCCTTGCGGTTACCGATCAGGCTGCCACCCTAGACCAGGCGGTTGACGGGGCAGCGGAGAAATTGACCCACCTGATCGAGCATACCCTTGGGCGGCTAGAACATGAAGCAAGTCATCGGACTGACCCACCGCTATCGCGCTCGGTTTAGGGCTGCATTATTCACACCAGAAGGAGATTGTCATGAGTACACAACTAGGACTGTGGATTGACCACAAGAAGGCAACGATCGTAACGGTTACAGGGCAAGGGGAAGCGATCAGCGAAGTCCACTCGGATGTAGAAACACAGCTCCGACGATCTGGCGATTCACCTCTGAAAGGCTCTTACGAAGCCCTTCAGGTACCTGCCGATGATAGCCGTCAGCGAGCGCTGACGGGAGAACTGAATACGTACTACGACGAGGTGATTGGGCAGATTCGGGATGCGGATTCGATTCTGATTGTTGGACCAGGTGTCGCTAAGCATGAGCTGCAAAAGCGGCTAGAAGAAAATCGGCTTGGCGCGAAGATTGTCGGGGTTGAAACCGTTGATAATCTGACCGACCCTCAGCTTGCCGCCAAGGTGAGGCAACACTTTGCCAAATAGCCTTTACCCAATAGCTTTTACCCAATAGCCTTTGGCAAATAGCCTTTGCCAAGGAAATCAAGTCGGAAGTCCAAAGATTGAGGTGACGTGATGTATTACATCGTCGAGACTCAGAAATCATTCAGTCAGGCAGTAACCGACCTTAAAATAGCGGTTGCACATCATGGCTTTGGGGTACTCCATATCCACGACCTGGGAAACACCCTTCGTACTAAAGGCATTGCTTTTGGGGAAGAGTGCAAGATCTTTGAAGTCTGCAATCCAGGACAGGCAGCAAGGGTTTTGACTACTGATATGCGCCTCAATATGGCGTTACCCTGTCGGATCTCTGTATTCACGGAGAAAGGCACAACAAAAATCGGCATGATCAAGCCCGCGCAAATGCTTTCATCGTTGTCTCAGGATGTCGCGTTAGATCAAGTTGCGAATGAGGTTGAGGTCAAGACAATTCAGATGATTGACGAGGCCCAATAAAGACTCGCTATCTCAATCGCTGATCAATTAACTTGTCGTTAGTGAGACTAAAATCGATGAAATGGCAACAATTCGTGCTGGCTTTTATAGCCACCGTTTGCTTCTTCTTTGCAGGTAATGTCTTAGCACAAACTGATATCAATCTTAATAATGCTAACCTTATTCGTTTTGGCGGCAGTATAACCGTATCAGAGAATCAAACTGTCGAAAATGCCATTGCCTTTGGTGGGAGCGTGACGGTCTCTCCTAATGCCAAAGTTGTGGATACTGCGATCGCCTTTGGCGGCGATGTCATCCTGCAAAAAGGAGCGCAGGTAGAAGGTGATGCTTACTCCTTTGGTGGGAAGATCCTAGAGGAACCCGGTGCGGTCGTGGGTGGTGAACGCGCCACATTCAGCGATCGCCATGGCATGATGTACGGCTCTGGTAGAGGCAGAAGTAGCTTCTTCGCTCAGTATTTTTTCAGTGCCATTTTTAGAATCAGTACCGCCATAGTAGCCACTCTTCTCGGGCTGATTATCTTGCAAACTAGCCCACAGTTTTTGCCGATTTTAGCCACGAAGTTGCGTCAACACTCTGCTCTAACCGCTCTATGGGGGATCGGAGCGCTCGTTTCCTTTGTCTTTGCCACCGTATTTTTGGCGATTACGCTCATTGGTATTCCGCTGATTCCACTCTTAAGCCTAACTACGGTGATCGTGGCTTTAGTCGGCTCATTGGGTGTAGTGCTTTTTATTGGTCAATGCCTCATTCAGGATGGCAACCGATCGTTACAGCAGCAGTTCTTGTTGGGCTTGGCGAGCGTGACTGCTCTAACACTCATTCCATTTTTCGGAGGGTTGGTCGTTTTCCTACTAAATCTGTTCGGATTGGGTGTCATCTTGCTATGGAAATTTGGCAGAGAAAAACCTCAAATAGCGATTGAATGAGCAGAACCGCGTGAATGCTCAAAGGGAGATAAAACAACGATCTTCTTTTAAATCAAAGAATTTGTAGTCAAGCAATAACTACATTATCCAATTAAAGGATGTCCATGATCAACAGAGAGAAATTTATTAGTCTTGCGGTTGGGACAACCCTTGCGATCGGGACAACATCTTATTTACTCAGCGATAAACGGAATCTTGTCAGAGCCGACATCAAATCGATAGACGATAGCAGTGTAACGCTCAAGCTGGACGAAAAAGAAATTCTATTTTTTGCGTCCCTCGCACCCAGCGGTCACAATACACAACCATGGTTCGTTCAATATCTCGAACCCTATCACTGGATTATTGGCAACGATCGCCATAAGTGGCTACCTGCCGTTGACCCAATGCAGAGAGAGACGATGTTATCGATCGGCGCGTTCATGCAAAACCTGGACTATGCCGCTGGCGCTTTTGGCTACCGCTTTACCTGATTCATTTCTCCGCATAAAGATGAACCTTCCAGAGTGGAGTAGCAGGAAATGAATGCCCAAAAGCTGATAGACACTGCAAAGATGCTGGTTGCTAACAACAAGGGTCTACTGGCAATTGATGAAAGCAAGCCAACCTGCAACAAACGCTTTGCCAAGTTGGGAATTCCCCAGAATGAGGAATGTCGGCGTGCCTATCGGGAGTTGATTATCACCACAGTCGGTTTGATGGAGGGAGCGCATACCTTAGAACAGTGCCGCGAGGTGACGGAGGAGGTGTTACGCGATCGGTGTTCAGTCAGTTGGTGGTTCAACAGGTGCTGCTGGAGGGCATGATCCTGAAACCCAATATGGTGTTGTCGGGATCGAACTGTTCTCAGCAAGCAGCGGTAGATGAAGTTGCTGATGCCACAGTACAATGTCTATTGCGAACGGTTCCCGCTGCCGTGCCGGGGATTGCATTCCTGTCAGGCGGTCAATCCAGTGAACCGGCCTCGGCGCGTTTGAATGCCATGAATATTCGGTTTAAAGCGCCCTGGGCATTGACGTTTTCCTTTGGACGCGCCATTCAGCAACCCGCATTAGAACTTTGGCAAGGCAAGGAGGAGAATATATCAGCGGCACAACAGGTGCTGCTACATCGAGCCAAGTGTAATGGAGCAGCGCGTCAGAGCAAATACAATACGGCGATGGAAGGGACGAGATCGTGAACACCGGCCTCTCCACCCCCCTACCAATGCCAGGGCTTGGGCTGTGGCAAACAGTTTAACGCCCTCACAGGAAGTCTCTTCGCGGGTCGCCACCAATCCTTGCGAGTGTGGATATGCTGCTTGTACTTGATGGGATTGAACCTCTCAAATGCTCAGATCGCGCAAGAGCTGCGGATGAACAAAGATGATGTGCATCAAATGGCAACACAACTGAGAGAGGGAATCGTAGAACCCCCTCGTCTTCAGGCAAAGTAGTAGTCAACTCAAGCCTCCTTAGCCAAACCGCCCGCTGATATAGTCGTGGGTTTCTTTCTGCTGGGGTGAGCTGAAAATATCCTGGGTTTTGTTGTATTCCACCAAGTAACCAAACCGACTGCCGCCCTCACCTGCTTCCGCATTGAAGAACGCGGTCATATCCGAGACCCGTGAAGCTTGCTGCATGTTGTGGGTAACGATCACAATGGTGAATTGCTCCTTCAGTTGGTGCATGAGCTCCTCAACCCGCAGCGTTGAAATAGGGTCTAGCGCTGAACAGGGCTCATCCATCAAAATGACTTCTGGCTCAATGGCGATGGTCCGAGCAATGCAGAGGCGCTGCTGCTGTCCGCCGGAGAGCGCGAGGCCACTTTGCTTGAGCTTGTCTTTGACCTCATCCCAGATGGCTGCTGCTCGGAGCGATCGCTCCACCAGTTCATCCATGTTGCCGCGAAAGCCATTGATCCTCGCCCCAAAGGCAATATTTTCGTAAATCGACTTGGGAAAAGGATTGGGTTTTTGAAACACCATGCCGATCCGGCGACGCACTTCCACCGGGTCCGTTCCCTTAGCATAGAGATCTTGGCCATGGAAGCTAATCCGGCCATCCACCCGAGCGCTAGCGACGAGATCATTCAGACGGTTGAAGCAACGGAGCAGGGTGCTTTTGCCGCAGCCGGAAGGACCAATAAAGGCTGTCACCTGGTTTTTGGGAATATCCATAAAGACATTCCGCACCGCCTGGAAATCACCGTAGTAAACGCTGACGTTTTCGGCTTTGAGGGCGATTTGGCTGTCGGCGATCGCCGTAGAAGATTGAAGGGGAGAGCTCTGCATAAAAATCAACTCACAAATAAAACGCTAAGACTGAAAGAACTAGGACTGAAAGGGGTAGGAACGCCAGGGGACAATGAAGGGGCCATGCGCCAGCCTAGAAAACCTGTCGCTTCGCAATTCGCCGCGCCACAATGCTGATGACCAAAATGATACCGACAACAATGAGCGACGCGGCCCAAGCCAGATCCTTTTGATTCTGGAAGGGGGAGGTCGAGAAGTTATAAATCAGGACCGAAAGGGTTGCAGTGGGGTCGGAGAGGGACTTGGCGTCAAACTGGTTAAACAGCGCCGTAAACAGGAGAGGAGCCGTTTCGCCAATGGCCCGCGCCAAGGATAGCGTTACCCCTGTGGCGATAAAGGGGAGTGCCGAGGGCAGCACAATCTTGGCGATCGTCTGGAAATTGGTCGCGCCCAACCCAATCGCCCCTTGGCGAATATCGGGGGGAATCGATTTCAAGCCTTCTTCAGCAGTTCGCTCCACAATGGGCAGCATGAGCACTGCCAAGGCAACACCACCGGCCCAAGCAGAAAAGCTACCGACGGTTAAGACGACGACGCCATAGGCAAACAGGCCCGCAATAATCGACGGTACACCACTCAAAACGTTGATGCCAAACCGCACAAACCGGGCAAACTGGGTGTCTCGCGCAAACTCAGAGACATAAACCGCCACCAAGATCCCAAAGGGAACGCTCAGCAGCGACGCAATCAACAGCACCCAAAAGGTTCCAGCCAAGGCATTGCGAAACCCACCGCCATCTACCATGGGTGGCGGCGGCAGTTCCGTAAAAACCTGGGGATTGAGATGGGTAATCCCGTTGGTAATTACCGTCCAAAGAATCGAAAACAAGGGCAACGCCGCCAACAGTGCACAGAGCACCACAAGGGTGGTCATGAAGGACCCAAAGGCTTTACGCCTGGGGGAAACCCCTTGGGCAAACTGGGAGTTTGAGGAAGACTGAGTCATGATGCTTAAGAGCCAACGGGGTTAATCTTGATCGGAGTGGGTCTAGCGTTCTACTTGTTGGAAGCGGCTAATCACCACTTCCGCCAGAATATTGACGGCTAGCGTGATCACCATTAGCACTAAACCGGCATAGAGCAGTGAAGCCCGCTGTAGACCGGAGGCTTCTCCGAACTGGTTGGCAATCATGGAGGCGATGGTTTGCCCAGAGTCGAAAAGGGAGACACTAATTGTATTTTTGCTACCAATCAGCATCGCCGCGACCATGGTTTCTCCCAGGGCACGACCCAGGGCCAGCATGATCGCACCCACAATCCCTGAAAGTCCAGCGGGTAAAAGAATTTTCAGAATGGTTTCCCAACGGGTGGCCCCGAGGGCTAAGGCTCCTTGGCGCAGTTGAGGTGGGAGCGAAACCAAGGTATCCCGTGAAATTGAAATAATCGTGGGCGAAATCATGATGGCCAGAATCAAACTGGTGTACATGATGCCGACGTTGGTGGGGGAGGTGCTAAACAGTGGGATCCAACCGAACAGGTTGTGTATCAGTTCTAAAAAGGGCTTGATGAAGGGAATAAACACAACGATCGCCCAAAGCCCATAAACCACACTCGGCACCGCTGCCAGCAGCTCAATCACAAAAGCGATCGGTGTCCGCAGTGGGGGGGGTAAAAAATCTTCGGTGAGAAAAACCGCAATTCCCACACCCAAAGGAACGGCAATCATCAAAGCCACCAGCGAACTCACCACCGTGCCGTAGATCAAGGGCAGGGCTCCAAAGATCTCGTCCTGGACGCTCCAGCGGTTAGAGAACAGAAAGCCTAAGCCAAATTTGGCGATTGCCGGATAAGCCGTCTGAAACAGCGTCACCAAAATCCACAGCAGAACCCCCGCAATACCAATGGCAAAGGCTGCCGTTAACCAGTAGAAGGCGCGATCGAACAAACGGGCTATCACCAAAGATTCAGCCTTGGCCATGGAAGCAGGAGAGCGAGTCGTCGTTGGAGCCATCGATTCTAGGTGCTAAGACACAAATGAGTTCAGGGGACAAATCACTGCTTAGAAGCAGTAAAAATAGAGTAATCAACCTTGGCTATGAAGCCGTTAAGACCTTATTAACGGTAGACCAAGGAAATATAGGAAAGAAGATTTATTTGAGAAATGCTCGATGAGTTTTAATAGACCCGGATGAGCATTGATAATGTTAGCGGGGAGGCGATCGCCTCCCCGCCTTTACTCCAGTCTAGAGTTTGCCGAGCGCTTCTTCCACTTTCGTTTTCACTGACGGCGGAAGAGCCACATAGCCCAATTCCTCGCTGTAGGATTGGCCGTCATTGAGCGCCCAAGCAAAGACTTTCTTGAGTGCTTCTACCTTCGCCGGATCCTCATACTTCGGCTTGAACAGAACCCAGGTCAAGCTGGTGATTGGATAAGCGTCGGCATTCTCGGGATCGGCAACCGACAGCGCAAAGTCTTCAGGCAGCTCTGCCCCTTCAAAGGCTAAACCGCCCGCTTCGGGACCGGGAGCCACATAGTTGCCTGACTTGTTCTCGATCGCAGCCATCGTTAAGCCATTTTCCTTGGCATAGGCATACTCGACGTAACCCAGAGCGCCCTCGGTCTGCTGCACCTGGGCCGTAATGCCTTCATTGCCCTTGGCACCGCTTCCCACGGGCCATTCGACAGATTTGCCGGGTTCCAGCGTCCAATCAGGGCAAGCGGCCTTGAGGTGCTCGGTGAATACTGCCGTGGTGCCGCTGCCATCGGAGCGATGAACAAACGTGATGTTCTCATCGGGCAGCGAAGCTCCATCGTTACCCTTAGCAACCAGCGGATCGTTCCACTTAGTTACCTTACCGGTCACAATGCCGCAGTAGGCTTCGCGGGAGAGCTTTAGGTCCGTGACATTAGGCAGATTAAAGGCAAACACCACCGAACCTGCCGTCATGGGCAACTGGATGGCCGGAGCCCCATAGGCTTCTTGGGCCTTGGTTTTCTCTTCATCTTTCAGGGGCGAATCGGTCGCTCCAAAATCAACGGTTTGGGCAAGGAATTGCTCAACCCCTGCACCACTACCCACCGATTGGTAGCTCACCTGAACGGATGGATCGACCTTCTGGTATTCCGCAAACCAACGCTGATAGAGCGGAGCGGGGAAACTTGCCCCTGCACCACTGAGAGAGACCGTTGAGCCTCCACTAGAGGAGGAGCCTGCTGACCCTGCGGTTGGCCCTTCTGTGGTGCCCGATTGGCAGGCTGCAAAACCAAATGACAAGGACGCCAAAACCGCCAGGAATGCCGATCGCCGCATATGCTTAGACACTTTCATCGAACTCACTCCACACCTAAAACACATCTAGGGACCAACCCGAAGGTCAACAGGCGGTCCTTATTCAGCATCCTAGTGGGCGTAGTTCATCTTTTGGTTAACCCTGGGTAAAGGGAAGATTAAAGACTACATCCTTGACCTGGAGCCAATGGCGTTGCGCTTTTCTGAGGGGCTCTTCTAATCAGGTTCTGAGTTGTCGCTTCCATAACTTTCGTGATGAAATCTTGACGCAGATTGAGTCGCAGAATTGCAGTCTGTGATGCATTTTGACAATTTGCTCCCAGATTCAAATCCGAATCTCTCCGCTCAAACAGTTGCTTCAGGCGCACAACGCTCCTACGATCGGTAAGGTTGCATACATATTTTTAGTAAGAGTGCCTGGGAAGCTTATGAAGCGTTTTTTCGTTCGCCTGCTGGCTGTGGTTCTCCTCATCAGTATGACCCTCACTGGCTATGCTAGTCCCTCCTGGGCTGCACGTTCCGCCATGACCGGGGAATATCAGCAAGATACGCTCTCGGTCGTCACTGCGCTACGGGCTGCGGTGAACGCAGAAGAAAGTTCTCCCTCCCAGGCTGAGTCCCAAGCGGAGGCTCGCAAGCTGATCAATGATTTTGCTGCACGCTACCGTCGTGACAATAAGGTTGCCGGTTTGCCTTCGTTTTTAACCATGCAGACTGCGCTCAATGCCCTAGCCGGTCACTACAGCTCCTACCCCAACCGTCCTCTGCCCGAGAAGCTCAAGAGCCGCCTCAATAAAGAACTGAAGCGAGTTGAGGTTTCCCTCAAGCGGGAAGCCTAGGCCCTGACGCCCCTTTCTTCTGAGTTAATCCAATCTGAGTTAATCCAACTCCAGCAAGCCCGCTTCCCCAAGCGGGTTCTTTTATGGATTTTCTTAGAGATTCGCTATAGATATTCTGGCCGCAGTGATTGACAGCCGTCCAGATTGATGGAGATAATTAGCGATTGTGCAACAACGGTTGTGCAGCTCTTGTCGCGCTCTTTGTTATTCCCTTGGCTAACGTCGTTGTAATCGGTGCCCAGTGGGGCGATGAAGGAAAAGGAAAAATCACGGATTTGCTCAGCAAGTCCGCCGATGTGGTCGTTCGTTACCAGGGAGGCGTCAATGCGGGTCATACCGTTGTCGTCGGCGACCAGACCTTTAAGTTACACCTAATTCCCTCCGGAATTTTGTATCCTGAGACGCAATGCATTATTGGCTCAGGAACGGTCATTGACCCGAAGGTTTTGATCGAAGAACTGGATCAGCTTAAAAGTTTGGGGATCGATGCTCAAAATTTGCGGATCTCAGATACAGCCCACGTGACGATGCCCTACCATCGCTTGATCGATCAAGCCGCAGAGCAGCGACGGGGCGACTATAAGATTGGGACAACCTGTCGAGGCATTGGTCCGACCTATGCGGACAAATCAGAGCGCAGCGGCATTCGGATCAATGATCTGATGAATCTGGTGGACTTTCGCAAGCAGCTCCGCTGGACCATTGAACAAAAAAATGTCATTCTCGACAAACTCTATGACCTGCCGCCGCTAGACGCGGATCAAATCTTTGAGGAATATAGCGCCTACGCGGACCGCCTGCGCCCCCATGTGGTCGATAGCTCACTGATGCTCTACCAAGCCTTTCAGCGGCGCAAGAACGTCCTATTTGAGGGGGCTCAAGGAACGCTGCTGGATTTGGACCACGGTACCTATCCCTATGTGACCTCGTCTAACCCGGTGGCGGGTGGGGCTTGCATTGGCGCAGGAGTCGGACCAACCATGATTGACCGGGTGATTGGGGTGGCAAAGGCCTATACCACTCGCGTGGGCGAAGGTCCCTTCCCGACCGAACTCCATGAGGGTGTGGGGGAGATTTTGGGGTCGCGGGGAGCCGAGTTTGGTACGACTACGGGGCGTCAGCGCCGCTGTGGTTGGTTCGATGGGGTGATCGGTCGCTATGCAGTGCGAATCAATGGCTTGGATTGTTTGGCGATTACCAAGCTGGATGTGTTGGATGGTCTCGATGAAATCAAGGTGTGCGTAGCCTATGAGCTAGAGGGGCAAACCTGCAAGGATCTGCCTACTAGTGCATCGGTCTTTTCTCGCTGCCAGCCGATTTACGAAACCTTGCCGGGGTGGAAGCAATCGACGGAAGATTGTCGTTCTCTAGAGGATTTGCCCCAGGAAGCCTTGAACTATCTCAAGTTTCTGGCGGAGCTGATGGATGTGCCCATCGCCATTGTTTCCCTCGGAGCCAGCCGCGATCAAACCATCATTGTGGAAGACCCGATTCATGGACCGAAGCGAGCCTTGCTCCACCCTGATGGTACGCCTGCCTAATGGGGGCTGACCCAAGCCATTGGGGTTAATCGATGACCGCAATACATTCGATTTCAACGAGGACATCCTTCGGTAGGCGTGCGGCTTGAACGCAGGCACGGGCCGGGGCTGTGGCTTCGTCGAAGAATTTGCTGTAGATACCGTTCATGGTGACAAAGTCGTTCATATCGGCTAGGAAGACGCTGGTTTTGACAACATCGCTAAAGCTGGCCCCGGCGGCAGCCAGAACTGCACTCAGGTTTTTCATGACTTGTTCGGTTTGGGCTGCTACGTCGCCATCGCCGACGATTTGCCCTGTGGCTGGGTCGAGGGCAATTTGGCCGGAGACAAAGATCATTTTGCCTGTGGCGGCGATCGCCTGGTTATAAGGCCCCACAGGAGCCGGAGCTTGATCGGTCTGAATGACTTCGCGCATAGATTTAAGAAAGTTGAATAGAGGCGATGATATCAGCGGACGCGGGCGCGGGTAATCTGCCAGCTCAATAAAAGTACGGGTAAGAGACCCACAATCAGAATGGCGAGGGCCGGCGCAGAAGCGGCAGCGAGGCGTTCGTCGGAGGCATATTGGTAGACCCGAATGGCCAAGGTGTCAAAATTAAAAGGACGCATGACCAGCGTTGCCGGGAGTTCTTTCATCACATCGACGAACACCAGCATTAGGGCGGTGAGCATGCCGCTACTTAGCAGGGGAATATGGACCTTCAGGAGGGTTTGGGTGGGACCTTGGCCCAGGCTGCGGGCCGCATCATCGAAGCAGGGTTTGATTTTTTGCAGGCTGGATTCAACGGTGTTGAGCGCCACGGCCAGAAACCGGACCAGGTAGGCCAGGATTAACGCCAGGGCTGATCCCCCGAGGGCGATCGTCCAGGGTGATCCCAACTGAGCTTGAACCGCGCTGGAAACTGTATCTAATTGTCCAAGGGGAATCAGCAATCCGACCGCAATCACCGCACCGGGTACGGCATAGCCCATGGAGGCTAGCCTTGCGCCAAAACCCATGACTGGCTTGGGATTGAGCCGAAGGCCGTAGGCGACGGTCAGGGCCAGGGGCACTGCGATCAAGGCGGTGGCGAGGGCGAGAATGAGGCTGTTACGGCTGAGCTGCCAGAAGCTTTCGTTGAAGGTTTCGCGGGCGTGGGTAATGGCGAGGTGGAGCAGGAAGACTGCTGGGATGATCAGACCGAGGGCAATGGGAGTCAGGCAAGTGAGGAAGGCGGCGATCGCCCGTCCCCCCCGCAATCCATAACCGGGCAACCGTTGGTAAGGACTATCGCATTGGTAATATTTGGCCTGTCGCCGCGACCAGCCTTCTAGCAGAATCAACGCCAAAATAAACAGCATCAACACCGCCGCCAATTGGGTTGCGGCCACCCGTTCGCCCATGCCAAACCAGGTCCGGTAGATGCCGGTGGTGAATGTATCGACGCCAAAATATTGGACTGTGCCAAAGTCATTGAGCGTTTCCATCAACGCTAGGGCTAGTCCCCCCATTACCGCTGGACGGGCCAGGGGCAGCGCGACCTTGAAGAAACTCTGCCAGGGCGTGCAGCCTAGGGCTCGACTGGCTTCGAGGGTACGGACCGATTGTTCTTGGAAGGCGACGCGGGCGAGGAGGTACACGTAGGGATAGAGGGAAAGGCCGAGAAGGGCGATCGCTCCCCAAATCGAGCGAATATTCGGAAACCAATAGTCCTGCACGCTTTCCCAGCCAAAGATCCCTCGCAATGCCGTTTGAATAGGTCCGTAGAAATCCAGCAGTTCCGTATAGGTGTAGGCCAGGAGATAACCGGGAGAAGCCAAAGGCAACAGCAGCGCCCATTCAAACCAGCGCCGCCCCGGAAACCGACAGAGGGTCACTAGCCAAGCGGTGGCGATGCCAAGGGCCGAGACCAGGAGCCCAACCCCCACCATCAAAATTAGAGAATTACTGACATAGCGGGGCAGGACGGTGCTGGCCAAATGAGCCCAGATGTCGCTGGAATTGACAAAAATGCTGCTGAGGACGACGAGAACAGGGGTGATGACGAGGGTGGCGATCGCCAACACCGCCAGCGTCCAACCCTGGTTCAAACATAAACCCCAAAGCTGAGGCGATCGCGTTTTAGAGCGAGAATCAGGCCGTTGAGGCGGTTTTGCCTGGGGAGATGGAGTTTTGCCCTGGCGAAGCAATTGTTTCAAACCGGTCACAGCGACGTCCTCGATATCCTATTGAGAAAAAGTCTCATTCCATAATTTACACTAGGGTTTGGTTTAGGCGTTAGATTAACGGTCGATCGCAGTTCACTTCATAGCAGGCTTAAGAGCAGGTTTCATGACGGATTCAAGGGCAGAGGTAGCAGCAGAGGCGGGGGCACAAACCGCAATTCTGCAATTGCAAGGCATTGTTAAGCGTTTTGCCAATTCAGCTCAACCGGCGATCGCTCGGATTGATTTGGAGTTAAGACCCGGTGAAATCCTTAGCTTGCTGGGTCCCTCGGGCTGTGGTAAGACCACCTTATTGAGAATCATTGCCGGATTTGAAAGGCCAGATGCTGGAACTATTTTGATTCGACAGCAGCCTGTCGCTCATCTGCCACCGGAGCAGCGCGGCGTTGGCATGGTCTTTCAGGATTATGCGCTGTTTCCCCACCTCACCGTTGCCAAAAACGTCGCCTTTGGGCTGGGACGCGCTGGGGGCTCCCGCTTAGCCCCTAAGCAGGTGAGCGAAGCCTTAGGTCTGGTTGGCCTCGTTGGTTATCAATCCCGCTATCCCCACGAACTTTCGGGTGGGCAGCAGCAGCGCATCGCTCTCGCCCGTGCCTTGGCTCCGGCTCCGGCTTTGGTCTTGCTGGATGAACCCATGAGCAATTTGGATGTACAGGTGCGGTTGCGGTTGCGCCAGGAACTGCGCAGCATCCTTAAACAGGCAGGCACTTCGGCAATTTTCGTCACCCACGACCAGGAAGAGGCGCTGTCCATGGCCGATCGCGTTGTTGTCATGGACCATGGCCACATTGAGCAAATTGGGACACCCGAGGAGATTTATCAGCATCCGGCCACGCGCTTTGTCGCAGATTTTGTCACCCAGGCGAATTTTATTCCGGCCCAGCGAACCGCAGCGGGGTGGGAGACGGAATTAGGCACAGTCCCAGCGGCAGCGATGGCAGTGCAATTTGAGCAGGCGGCAAAACGGGGGCAAGGGGAGTTGCAAGGGGAGTTGATGGTGCGGCAGGAGGATTTGGAGCTTGTGGCCGATGAGCGGGGGATGGGGGTCGTGGGCGATCGCCAATTCCTCGGACGGGAACACCGCTACAGTATCCAGCTTCCCTCCGGCCAAACCCTGTTCGTGCGACGCCTCTCGGGGGATCTGCTCCCCGTTGGGGCAAAGGTGCAATTGCGCTTGGGAGGAGAATGTCGGATTTTCGAGTCCAATCCTGCGATAGACTAAACTCTTATGGTACTCGCGAAAACAGCAGATGGCGCAAAACCCGTTTGATCAGCTCGCAAAACAATACCTAGAGGAATTTCTTGCTCCGGTCGGTCAGGTGATTCGTAATCTTGAAGTGCCTGGAGAGCCAAAATTCGTCGATGTCTTTTTTGCCCCGGATCCCAATGCCATCCAATCGGCGGATTTAGGGCTGTTGGGACAGATGCTGCAAACAGTTTGCCTCCTAGAACCCTTCCGTAATGCTCCCACCCGCCATGAAATTCGCACTTGTTTGCTGAAACTGATTTGGATCCAGGAGGACGAACGCCGCAAAGCGCGGCAGGCTGAGCGCAAACTGCCTGAGGTCGACTTACCACAGCTCTGGATTCTGGCGGCGACCACCCATGAACCAGTACTGAGAGCCTTTAAGGCTGAAATAACGGAGCAACAGGGGTTTGGGGTTTATGTCTTAGCGGAAGGGCTGAAAACTGCGATCGTTGCCATTGACCAATTGCCAGAAAGCGCCGATACTCTTTGGCTTAGAATTTTGGGCCGAGGTATCACTCAAGAACGCGCCATTCGCGAAGTTTTAGCCCTTCCCCCCGAACATCCCAGACGCAACAACATCCTCCGACTTCTAGCAAGTTGGAAAGTTAGAATAGACCTCAAAGAACTCCAAGATTTCTCAGACCAGGAGACGATCATGGCTTTATCCCAGGCATTTTTGGAGTGGGAACAGCAAACCCAGCAAAACGCTGAGGCAAAAGGACGCCAGGTGGGTTGGCAAGAAGGTCGCCAAGAAGGTCGCCAAGAAGGTGAACGAGCGCTCCTCCAACTTCTTCTTGCCCAGAAACTTGGCGCTCTACCGCACCCGATCGAAACTGCGATCGCCCAACTCTCCCGAGAGCAACTGGAAGCCTTGGCGATCGCCCAACTCAATTTCTCTCAAATCGCTGAACTAGAAACTTGGCTATTGGCTCCGGCGCAATCCCACCTTAGGCAGCAGTTAGCCGTGCAGGTTGGAGATTTGTCTGAAGAGACACAGAGGGCGATGCAAGGGTTGCTCCTGGAGCAGATTCAGGCATTGGGGGAGGCGATCGCTGGATTTCAGGCCCCTGAAGATCTCCAAGCTTGGTTGGCGGACCGGAACTTTGGCGATCGCTAAAATCCCCAGCTAAAACAAATCCTTTTTCCCCCGGAGCTTCCCAAAGGTTTTCTCAGGAATCGTGCTGCCGGTGACCGCTTGCAGGGCAGGAGCATCCCAGCGGAGAAAGGGATTGGTTTGTTTTTCTTCGCCTAGGACAGAAGGCACCGTGGCTTCCTGGCGCTGGCGGGCGGCTTGGACCTGGGCGTAGCGTTGCTGGAGCGCGGTGTTGTCGCCATCGACGGTGAGGGCAAATTTGAGATTGCTGAGCGTATATTCGTGGGCGCACCAAATGCGGGTTTGGTCTGGGAGGGCGCGTAGCTTGGACAGCGATCGCACCATCTGCCCCGGTGTCCCCTCAAACAATCGGCCACAGCCCCCGGCAAACATCGTGTCCCCACAAAATAACTCTCCCCAGCCCGCCTCCGGACTTTGAAGATTCTTCACCGGCGGAAAATAGTACGCAATATGCCCTCGGGTGTGGCCAGGGACGAAAAAGACCTGGGCCTCGCGATCGCCAAAGGACACGCGATCGCCCTCCTTCAAAAACACCTGCTGCCCCGGAATTCGCCCCCGATCCTCAGCGCCTGCATAGACCACGGCTGCGGGAAATTGCTCCAGCAGCGCTTGATTGCCGCCCACATGGTCGCTGTGGTGGTGAGTATTGAAAATGGCGACGAGGGTTGCCTCTAGCTCGGCCAGCTTTTGCAGGACCGGGGCGGCTTGGGCCGGGTCGACGACAGCGGCGGTTTGGCGATCGCCATCGTAAAGCAAAAAAATATAATTATCGGAGAGGGCGGGAAGACGAAGAATCTGCATAGGGTTGGATGAAACCGGGCATACTCACAATAGAGTCTGGGTGACACCTGTCGTGCCCCGCCAGAGAGGAAATCCCCTTGAACATTACGTTGGTTGTCAGTGATTTATCCGCCAGTGGCGCTGGACGGTGGGGAGATGCCGTTCGCCCGTTTTTGCTGACCAAAGCCCTGCAATCCCTCGGTCATCAGGTCAAAATCCTGGGCTTTAATGCAGATCGCGACACCGATCGCGAAACGGCGATCGCCTCCTCTGAGAAGTTGCCCATCCAACAGATTCAGGGGGGAATCTATCCTCGGTTTTTCCGCTCGGCGGCGGCATTGTTACGGGCACTGCGGGCGGATCGCCAGTGTGATTTGGTCTATGCCTACAAGCTCAAGCCTAGCAGCTTTGGCTTGGCGTTGCTAGATCGCCTGCGATCGCGCCGACCCGTATTTTTGGATATCGATGACTGGGAGTTGAGCTGGCATGGGGGCGATGCGTTCTCCTATCAGCCCACTCCCCGTCAACTGTTCCGGGATTTGTTTCGCTCAGAAAGTGCCCTGCGCAATCCCGATCACCCCTTCTATCTGCAATCCCTGGAGCGGTTAGTGGCTAAAGCGGATCAGGTCACGACCCACAATCAGTTTTTGCAAAATCGGTTTGGCGGAGCCTATATTCCTAATGGCAAAGATGTTTGTCTGTTCAATCCAGAACACTATGACCCGGTGGTGAGTCGCGATCGCTTCCAACTCACGCCCTACCGCACCCTCATGTTTCCCGGTGCGCCCCGTCCCTACAAGGGTTTGGAAGATATTCTAACCGCCTTGGATTTGTTGGACCAACCGGATTTACGTCTGGTGATCGTCGGTGGCAGTCCCTACGATGAGTACGACCAGCAACTCATGGCCCACTGGGGTCGTTGGATCATCAAAGTTCCCCGCACGCCCTATGGCCAAATGCCCGAGGTAATCAGTGCGGCTCACGCCATCGTGGTGCCTCAGCAGGACACTCCAGCCACCCAGGCTCAGTTTCCGCTCAAGCTCACCGATGGTATGGCCATGGCGAAGCCCATTTTAGCGACTAGAGTGGGGGATATTCCCCGTATTTTGGGTGATGCAGGCTATTTGGTTGACGCCAATGATCCGGCGCAACTGGCCCAGGGAATTCAGAAACTCTTTGGGGAATTTGAGGTTGCCCAGGAAAAAGGACGACAGGCTCGCGATCGCTGCGTCCAGTACTACAGCATCGAAGCCATGGCCAAAACTCTCGCAACTCTGTTGCCCCAAGCGCCCCAAGCGCCCCAATCCACCCAACCCACCCAACCCTAATCGCCAGCGTAGGGACAGGGCAATGCCCTGTCCCTACATCCGATCCTGCCCTTGATTCCCTTCTTTTTTGCCATGTCTTCCACCCAGAAATTCCTGTTTCAGGTTGCCAAGAAGTATCCGTTTAAGATCTTTTGGAGTATTCTGTTTGGTTTTTCAGGGGCCATTTTTAACGGGATTGGAACGACATTAATTGTCCCGGTTTTGCTGGCTTTAATTGGACAGGAAGCCTCGCTTGATGGTGGCCCACCGCTTTTGCAAAAACTCTTGTCACCCTTTGGCGAGATGGATGGAAGTCAGCGCTTGCTGGCAATGACCGCTGTGATTATTGTGCTGATCTTTCTCAAGAGTTTGACGAACTATCTCAGCACGCTGATTTCAACCACCTTGGGGCGGCGAATTACCTCGGACTTCCAAGAGCAAGGGCTGAAGCTGATTTTGGATGTGGATATCGATTATCTGACCAAGATGCGCGTTGGGGATTTGATGAACCGTCTGGGCGGCGAAATGAACCGGGCAACCCTTGCCATTACCGGGGCGGTTCAACTCTTTACGATTATTTCGACGATCTTTGTATTTCTGGTTATTTTAATCGGAATTTCTTGGAAAATCAGCATTGCAACAACATTGCTTTTTCCTCTTTCAGCGCTGCTGAACCGTGGCCTCATTGTCAATTCTAAGCGATTTAGCAAAGTGCTAACGACCGTTAACAATCAGTATTCGAGTGGATTGGTGGAACTGATTGGGGGAATGCGACTGGTGCGTTCAACCGGTAATGAAGGTCGAGAATTCAAGCGGTTTACGGACCTGATTGAAAACCGGGAGAAAATCGATTTCTTTGCCAAAGCCAATACCGGTTTGATTGGTCCTCTCGCCGAAGTCGTTAATATTGTTTCGCTATTTGCCATTGTCTTTATTAGCCGTGCGATTTTTGCCAATCAGCTCGATGTTTTGGCAACGATTCTTCCCCTTTACATGATTCTGATCTTCCGGATGCTGCCCTACATCGGTCAGCTCAATTCGGCACGGGATACGTTGGCGTTGGCATCTTCTCCCGTTGAAGTGGTTTATGACATGCTGCGGCGGGATAACAAATCGTTTATGCCTAAGGGCGATCGCCTCTATGCCGGTATCAAAAAGGAAATCCATTTTAAGAACCTTCAATTTGCCTATCCCAGCAGCCAAAATCTCATCCTCAAAGGCATTGATCTAACCCTGCCGAAAGGCACAACCCTGGCCTTGGTCGGCTCCTCTGGCGCGGGCAAATCGACCCTGGCGGACCTGCTGCCCCGATTCTATGATCCCAACGGCGGTCAGATTTTGCTCGATGGCATAGATTTGCGTGAGTACGATATCCAGTCTGTCCGCCGCGCCATGGGGATTGTGAGCCAGGAAACCTTCCTGTTCAACAACACGATTCGCTACAACATTACCTACGGACGCCCCGAGGCCACTGAAGCTGAAATCCGCTCAGCACTGCAACGGGCTAATGCAGAGGAATTTATCTCAAAAATGCCGGAGGGACTGGAAACCAAGATTGGCGATCGCGGCGTCATGCTCTCTGGGGGACAACGGCAGCGGTTGGCGATCGCCCGCGCCCTTCTCCAAGACCCAGATATTCTCATCCTCGATGAAGCCACCAGCGCCCTGGATACGGTGTCTGAACGGCTGGTCCAAGAGGCTCTGGATGAACTGAGCCGCGAACGCACGACGTTAGTCATCGCCCACCGGCTCTCGACAATCCGCAATGCCGATCAAATCGCAGTCCTCGACCAAGGCCATGTGGTAGAACTCGGAACCCACGACGAGCTCCTGCACCAGGATGGGCTCTACAGCCAGCTTTGCGCGCTCCAGTTTGCGGAACGTCATGGCGAGGGCTCTCAGAACCAAAGCCCATTATCGGAGACAATAAGCCAGAAAACCACAGTCAGTCAGCTCTCCTACGAAGCCCGCAGTCGATTGAACTTTATGATTGGTTCCCTGGGTCTATTGGCAGAGGATTTGGTTGAGGATCCGGAGGAGCGGAGTGAGTTATCGCGGGAGGCCTATGAGGCGGCGATCGCGGTTCTTAATCAATTGGAATCCTTAGAAAATCAGCGACCACTGACTACATTGATTCCAGGGGCAGAGCAATCAATCCAACCGTGATTGGGATGGGCTTGCAGGGTAGAACCGGCTTTGGCGGGCAAATCGGTTTAAATCCAGCGATGACCGGCGGACAAAGCGGCTCAACTGGGCAAATCGGTTCAATGATCCGGATGGGGAGTCCGGGAGACTTAATCGCAGCGATACCACCGGCTACATTGCGAGCGGCGATCGCCCGCTCCTTTGCAGCTTTAAGAACGTCTCCCCCATGAAAATCCACCGATTCCACAACATTGAGGTCGTTCGCGTGATGCAAATCCGTAATAGAGATCTTTGACATGGGGCTTCTCCGAGGATAGAGGGTTGGACTTTAGGTTGAATAAACACTCGGATCTGCCGCGTTACGGAGCTGATCCGAAACATAAAAGTTGTTCGTCACCACTTGGGGACATCGCAAGCAGGCGTTCTGGCCTTCCTGTTGCCACCAGCGGCAACTGGCCCGAATCTGACAGGGGGGTAGCGTTTCCGTAACGGTCTCAAAACCCTTGACAATTCGCTCCGCTAGGCGACACTGAGAACCGTCGTAATGGGCGCAGCCTTTTTCTTCGCAGGTGCTGGCAAACCGAAAAACCTCTGTTGGGGTAACGGGCTCTGTCGCTGCGAGCAACTCCTCCGTTACGGGTTGCGGGGTTGCCAAATGGACCAAGCGAGGGGTTTCGACTGTTCCGACGATGATGCCAAAGGCGATCGCCCCTTCCCGATCCGGTTGGGCACTCGGACACAGCGTTTGCGGCTTGGCGGGTGCAGGCTGGGAAGCAGAATCTGAGGCCATCGGAAGCAGACTCCAATCGTTAGAGTTTGATGAAGGTTACGCTGCTGACTCAACTGCCACAACCCTACGGCAGCGCCCCAGGGTCATGTTGCCAAGTTGGCATTTTGTCACGCCAGAAACGAAGCCCTAGGGGTATGCTGTTCTATTGGAAACGCAGCCCTTAGAAACGCAGCCCAGAAACGCAGCCCCCGCTTCAAACCCCCTATCAAAACCAGTAAAAAGCCAAGAGATCCACCGTGCTTGATATCAAACTCATTCGCGAAAACCCCGAAGCCGTGCAGGCCAAGCTCAATCTGCGCGGTGGTGACTATGATTTGCAACCGGTTTTAGCGCTGGATCAACAGCAGCGGGATTTGGAGACGAGGCGATCGCAACTCCAGGCCCGCAGCAACGAAATTGGCAAGGAAGTGGGCCAAAAAATCAAGTCCGGCAGCGACCCCAAGGGAGCAGAAATCGCCGCCCTGCGGGAAGAAGGCAACCAGGTGAAGCAAACCCTTGGTGAGCTCGAACCAGAAGAACGGGAGCTCAAAGCCCAAATTCAGACATTTTTGCTGACGCTGCCGAATCTGCCGAGTGATACGACCCCCCAGGGGAGTGGTGAAGCAGAGAATGTGGAACTGCACCGCTGGGGCGATGAGTATAAGCCCAAACCTGAGGGGATTTTGCCCCACTGGGAAATCGGTGAACAACTGGGGATTTTTAACTTTGAGCGATCGACCAAAGTCGCCCAAAGCCGATTTGTCACGCTGCTGGGCGCTGGAGCGGCGTTGGAACGGGCGCTGATTTCGTTCATGCTCGACCAGCAAATCGCTGCCGGGTATGTTGAAGCCCTGCCGCCGATTTTGATCAACACCGATTCCCTCACCGCCACGGGCCAGTTGCCTAAGTTTGCGGAAGAAAGTTTTAAATGTGCCGATGATGACCTTTGGCTCACGCCCACTGCTGAAGTTCCACTGGTTAACCTATATCGCGACGAAATTCTCGACAGCGACCAGCTTCCCATCCACCACTGCGCCTACACGCCCTGTTTTCGACGAGAAGCGGGCAGCTATGGCCGGGATACGCGGGGGCTGATCCGGCTGCACCAGTTCAACAAAGTCGAGCTTATCAAAATCGTCAGTCCTGAAACCTCTGAAGCTGAGCATGAAGCCCTGCGGGAAAATGCCGAAGCCATTCTTAAGGCACTGGAGCTTCCCTACCGGGTGATTGAACTGTGCACGGGCGATCTCGGTTTTGGGGCCGTTAAGTGTTACGACCTGGAAGTTTGGCTCCCCTCCGCCGGCACCTACCGGGAAATTTCCAGTTGCTCCAACTGCCACGACTTCCAGGCGCGACGGGCCAATATTCGCTTTAAGGCAGCGGGCAAAAAGGGCACCCAGTTTGTCCATACCCTCAACGGTTCTGGCCTTGCGGTGGGACGGACCATGGCGGCGATTTTGGAAAACTACCAGGACCCCAATGGCTCTGTGCGAATCCCGCAAGTGCTGCAACCCTACCTGGGTAAAGACGTGCTTTAGGGGCAATCCCTAGCGCTAGCCCTTAGAATAAGAAAGGTTAACTCTTGCTAGAGCGAAGGATTTTATGTCGGTTTTGGTTGCGATCGGGGTTCTGGCCCTGCTGATCTTTGTCCATGAGCTGGGCCATTTCCTTGCGGCTCGTTTGCAGGGAATTTATGCCAATCGTTTTTCCATCGGTTTTGGTCCGGCGCTGCTGAGCTATAAGGGGTCGCAGACGGAGTATGCCCTGCGGGCCATTCCCCTGGGGGGGTATGTGGGGTTCCCCGATGATGACCCTGACAGTGATATTGATCCGAAGGACCCGAATTTATTGCGCAACCGTCCGATCTTGGACCGGGCGATCGTCATCAGCGCAGGCGTAATTGCCAATTTGCTGTTTGCCTACTTCGTCCTACTGTTGCAGTTTGGTACGGTGGGGGTTCCCAATGGCTATGATCTGCAGCCCGGTGTCATCATTCCGCAAATTGTCGATGCCAGTGCTCCGGCAGCCAAGGCGGGTTTGCAGGCTGGGGATGTCATTCTCCAGGCGGACAGCAAAACCTTTGGGACTTCTGAGGATGAAGTGCAAGCCCTGGTAGACCAAATCAAGGCCAGCCCGAACAAATCCATCCAGCTCACGGTCAAACGGGGCAATAGCGAACTGCCAATCACTGTGACGCCGAGTTTGGGCGAAGACGGCAGCGGTCGCGTCGGGGTTCAGCTTGCGCCCAACGGTAAGGCCCTCTTCCGGCGTCCCAAAAATATGCTTGAAGTCTTGACGCTAGCCGCCGATGAGTTTCAAGAGCTGACCAAGCGAATTTTTCAGGGCTTCGGTCTGCTCATCACTCGCTTTGGCGAGACGGCTTCCCAGGTGTCTGGCCCAGTGAAAATTGTCCAGTGGGGTTCCAATATTGCCCAGTCTGATTCGGGCAATCTGTTTTTCTTTGCGGCATTTATCAGTATTAACCTGGCGGTGATCAACATCCTGCCCCTGCCTGCTCTTGATGGTGGACAGCTCGCGTTTTTGCTGATCGAAGGCTTACGCGGTGGTAAGCCCCTACCCCAGCGGTTTCAAGAAACGGTTATGCAAACGGGTTTGTTTTTGCTCCTGGGGCTGGGCGTCTTCCTGATTATTAAAGACACCGTTCAACTGCCGGTTTTCCAGCAATTGTTTCAGCAATAGCCCGTGGTGAAGCAACCCAGAAAGCAACGCACGCAGCAACGAACCACAAAAGCCCAACGACGCGCTTGGGAGATTCTCGATCGCCTCAAAGCCCTTTACCCCGATGCCACCTGCTCTCTCGATCACGAGTCCCCCGTTCAGCTCCTTGTGGCGACCATTCTCTCCGCCCAATGCACGGATGAACGGGTTAATCTCGTTACACCAGCCCTCTTTGCTCGATTCCCCGATGCTCCTGCTTTGGCGGGAGCGGATCGGGATGCGCTACAAGCCCTGGTAAAATCGACCGGCTTCTATCGCAATAAATCCAAAAACATTCAAGGAGCCTGCCACAAAATCGTGACGGAATTTGGCGGTGAAGTGCCTCAAACTATGGAAGAACTGCTAACGCTTCCTGGTGTTGCTCGCAAAACTGCCAATGTGGTTTTGGCCCATGCCTTTGGTATCAACAGCGGCGTCACCGTCGATACCCATGTCAAACGGTTGAGCAATCGCCTCGGTTTTGCCCAATCAGATAATCCCATTCAAATTGAACGGGACTTAATGAAATTAATTCCCCAGCCGGATTGGGAAAATTGGTCCATCCGGTTGATTTACCATGGGCGGGCGGTTTGTAAGGCGCGGAAGCCAGCTTGCGATCGCTGCCCACTCGCGGACCTCTGTCCTTCCGCGCCGCCAGCATTCTCTTAAGGTCAACTAGTGCTAGGGCCAACTAGTGCACCGCCGCCCGTTTCAGAATTTCCGATAACGATGCTGTGGAGGACAAGGGCGATCGCCCATGGGTCTCTTGGTCATCGTCTATGACCTGCTCTAGGAGTGGCATTTCTTGCCAACAGGTCCGACAGAACCAATAGACTTGGCCGCTGCGAACATGACGGAGAATAGTGTTGTGGCAGCAAGGGCAAGTCTTCATAGTAATCCACCAAAAAAGTTTATAGGTTATCTTCAATCCATCGCGAACAGCTCACACAGCTTCTATTTCTTCAATGCTAAAAAGAGAAAGTGAGAATTCTCTATGAAAAGCCGTTTTACGTAATGAAACGTTAGACTTTTCAATATTGCTTAGCGCAGAAATAATCGCTTAGTCAAAGCCTAACCCTAGACTACCCATTGATTTGTAGCGGGTTACTCTATCCAGCGAGGGACTTGATAATGGCCGCATTTAAGTTCTTCTTTAAGGCTTAAATAGCGGGGCTCATGGTAACCCACTAAGTTCCAAAATGCCGAAGAATGGTTAAAGTGAACCGTATGGCAAAGTTCGTGGATTAAAACATAGCGAACAATTGCCGGATTAAGAAATAAAAGTTTACTATTGAGGCTAATGCGATGCTGAGCGGAGCAGCTCCCCCATCGGGTCTTGGGCGATCGCACGGAAACGCCTTGATACTCTAATCCGGTCTCCGTACTGAGCTCTCTCAGCCAAGGCACCAGTTGGCGCTGGGCTATCTGGGTTAGCCAGCGCTTGAGGGCTTCCCGGCAGAGATCCCAGTCTTCCGTCGCGCCCCGTAGCAAGAGCTGCTGATGGGGAAGAACCGTGAGATGGAGGGCTTTGTCGGAGGTCGCGCGATATTCCACCTGCCAAGTTTGGGCCAAGGCCAGGAGATTCAGTTGGGTTGGATAAGGGCCACTAACGGATTGGTCCGTGGGGACTTGCTGATCGGCGAGTTTGCGCTGTACGCGATCGATCCAATGCCGTTTTCTGGCCACGATATCGGGAATCGTCTTGCGATCGAAGCCTAGGGGCACCACGACTTCTAGACGCCCAATGGATGAAATTTTGAGTGAAACGTACTTGGCCCGCTTGCTTTCCCGGACAGAATAGGGCTGAGACATAGACGCAGACAGCAAAAATGCGAACAGCAAAGGGACGGTCACTGGTTGAGATTTTAAACGATTCCTGGGCTTTAAGGGTAGGCTCAAGCTACATTTACGGAAAACTCACTCCAACCCATGTGATAACCGAATCCTAGTGCTGAAGATGCGGCGGGAAACCCGCAAATGAGTGTTGTAATCTCATCTATCAATCGCTGAGGCGATCGCCCCATAATCAAGCCATCGGGAGCCACGGCAAGCCCTTGGCCCTGTCTCGCTTCTGACTGTTCTCCTACTGAGCTTGACCCATGAAGACTGCCATTCCCTCCCAGGTATCCTATCACGAGCTGCTGACCCAGCTCCAGGCCGATCAGGTGCAGCGCCTCATCCTGAAATCCCAGCGGATTGAATATCAGCTCAAGACTGAGTTTGGCGGACAGCGATTCTATACGACAGCACCGGGGCAAACCGATGAGTTGCAGGAACTACTGCGCGATCGCACCGTGGAAGTGGTGAATCTGTCAGAATCGGAAATGAGTGGAGCGGGTTTGGCGGCATTGTTATTGTCAACCGGCCTGTTGGTGGGTGCGTTTGCTTGGTTGATGAAGCTGGGTGAGACGGAGGGGCTTGGCAATCGCTTTGGCAATAGTTTTGGGGGTGGCGTGATGGGCGTCGGTAAAAGCAAGGCCCGTGTTTATGACAAAGGCAAAACGGGTATTACCTTTGCCGAAGTTGCAGGGGTTGATGAAGCCAAGCAAGAGCTTCAAGAAGTGGTGGATTTTCTCAAAAATGGGGAGAAATATCGCAAAATTGGCGCAAAGATCCCCAAGGGAATTCTGCTGGTGGGTCCGCCGGGAACGGGCAAAACGCTGCTAGCAAAGGCCGTTGCAGGGGAAGCTGGTGTACCTTTCTTGAGTATGGCAGCCTCGGAGTTTGTAGAGCTCTATGTGGGGGTTGGAGCAGCGCGGGTGCGGGATTTATTTAACCGTGCCAAACGCCAAGCTCCCTGCATTATCTTTATTGATGAACTTGATGCCATTGGCAAGTCTCGGGGAAATGCCAACTTGAATGGTAACGATGAACGGGAACAAACGCTCAATCAATTGCTGACGGAAATGGATGGATTTGAGGGTAACGATGGCGTTATTCTTGTGGCAGCAACCAATCGACCTGAGATTCTCGATCCCGCTTTGCGTCGGCCCGGACGGTTTGATCGCCAAGTCCTGGTCGATCGCCCGGATAAAATGGGCAGACTGGCCATTCTTGAGGTCCATGCCAACGGGGTGATGATGGGCGAAGATGTGAACTTGGAGGCGATCGCCACCCAAACCTCAGGCTTTGCCGGGGCAGATTTGGCCAATCTGGTGAATGAAGCGGCTCTAATGGCGGCGCGCAACAACCGTCAGGCAGTGCTAATGGCTGATTTTGGCGAGGCGATTGAGCGGGTATTGGCGGGATTGGAGAAGCGATCGCGCCTTCTCTCTCCCCTAGAGCGCAAAACCGTGGCCTATCACGAAGTCGGTCATGCCTTCGTGGGTGCCCTCATGCCCGGTGGTGGAAAGGTCTCCAAAATTTCGATTGTGCCCCGAGGATTGGGGGCGTTGGGCTATACGTTGCAAACCCCGGAAGAAGACCGCTTTTTGATGATTGAAGACGAGCTGCGCGGACGCATCGCGACGCTGCTGGGGGGACGGGCTGCTGAGGAGCTGGTTTTGGGCAAAGTTTCCACCGGAGCCAGCGACGATATCCAAAAGGCCACGGATTTGGCGGAGCGGGCGATTACCCAGTACGGCATGAGCCAGACCCTGGGACCGATTGCCTTTGCCCAAACCCAAACCCAGTTTTTGGAGAACAGCAGCAATCGGCGAACGGTGAGCAGCGAGGTTGCAACGGAAATCGATCGCCAAGTGAACCAAACGATCAACCAAGCCTATGGCATTGCCCTAGACATTCTCAAGCACAACCGAGACTTGCTAGAGTTGGCAACCCAACAGCTACTGGCCACCGAGGTGCTAGAGGGAGAGGCGTTGCAGTCGCTTTTGGCTCAAGTTCAGGCTCCAGCTGTTGAAACTCCAGAGCCTGAGGTAGGCTAATATCGAGCTAATTTCTCTGGACGATGGTATAGGGGGTCTCCTGGGTAGTCTTAGGTAAAGCACCCTGTTGATGCCCCTATGTACCTCTCCTTCTCTGTGTGGCAACGCCTGCGCAACCGCGAACTGACCTGCGACGAAGCCCTTGAGCTTTTGATCCATGAAGATGGTGAGGTCAACCTGCCGTTGCTGGATCAAGAAGTGAGCCATCGCTTCTTTCGAGAATTTCAAGAGCCTCAGCTCTTACCGCCGCTGATGCCTTTGTTGCTGTGGCAAAATTGTTACTATCTGGGCTGTCCGGTTCCTTTGCCCCCTGAGGCGATCGCCAGCCTCCAAACCCGTCTCCTGACTGAACTCAGAATCCTACCGATCTCTGACAAAAGCTATCGGGCTTGGTTCCATAGCCAAAATGCGGATTCCAGCAGCATTAACGCCCAGCCCCTGATCAATCCCCTCACTGGCGAAGCAGAGCAGGAGGATGTCGCCGAGGTCACGGAGATCTATTTGGCTCGGGCCGCTGATCAGATTGGGCGGCTTAACACGATTATCTCGGGGGCCTTGCGGAACCGAGCGAGCGATATTCACCTGGAACCCACCCAGGAGGGGTTGCGGATTCGCTATCGCATTGATGGTGTTTTGCGTGATATCACCACCCTGACCAACGATGTGAGCCGCCGGGTGATTGCGGCACTCAAAGTCATGGCCGGTATGGACATTGCCGAAAGTCGTCGCCCCCAAGATGGACGGATTGCCCAACAATACACGGCACAAACCGAAGCTCCCGTTGGACTGGATATGCGGGTGAGTACGTTACCCTGTATGGGCGGTGAGAAAGCCGTCATTCGGTTGTTGCCTCAACAAAATCCCTTTGACTCCCTCGATGATTTAGGCTTTGATCCTGATACCCTGGCGATTTACCAAAGCTGGTTGAGTCAGCCCCAGGGCATGGTGGTCTTAACCGGTCCCACGGGCTCCGGCAAAACCAGTACGCTTTATACGAGCTTGCAGGCGATCGCCCAAGAATCCGTGAACGTCGTGACCGTCGAAGACCCGGTCGAATATGTCCTACCCCGCATCACCCAAACCCAGGTCCATGAAAAATCGGGAATGACCTTTGCGGCAGGGCTGCGGGCGATTTTGCGCCAGGATCCGGATGTGATTATGGTGGGGGAAGTTCGCGATCAATCCACTGCCGAAACCGCAGTGCGAGCCGCGCTCACGGGACATTTGGTCCTCACAACTTTGCACACCAACAACGCGATTAGTACGATTCCCCGACTCAAGGACATTGGCCCCGATCCAGGTCTCCTGAGCGATGCTCTGCTGGGCATTGTTGGTCAGCGATTGGTGCGGCGGATTTGCCCCCACTGTTCCGCGCCTTACATGCCGACCGAGTGGGAGCTCAGAGCCTTGGGTCTAACTCCGGCCCAAGCCAACCTCAGTCAGTGGCGAAAGGGTCGGGGGTGTCAACGCTGTTTTAATTCTGGTTATTTAGGGCGAGAGGCGATCGTAGAAGTTCTGGATGTCAATGATGCCGTACGGCGGCTGATTTATCGCGGTAGCCAGGAGGAGTTGCAAGACCATCTTTGTCGCACTGGATTTCATTCGTTTCGGGAATCTGCGATCGCCAAAGTCCTAAAGGGCAAAACCACAGCCTCTGAAATTTTTCGAGCATTGCCCCGCAGCGCCTTCGAGCAATCGGCCCTTGCGGCTGATTTGACTATTCCTAAACCCACAGTGCTGTTGCAGCTTTAAACCTAAGACTGTAGCCGATAAGCGACCAAATTTCAATACGAAAAGGGAGACAAGTGGAATGACTTGTCTCCCCTCACTAACGGCTATTGGCGGGATTCAGAAGAAGTTATCTTGAATGGCAAAGAATGACAAAGGATTAGCTTAGTTACCCAGATCGCTCAAGGCGTCTTTAACCTGATCGATAACGCTAACGGCTTCCTTTGAGTTTTCGGGTGTATTCATCTTTGACTGATCGGCTCCACCTTGAACTGCGTTAATCCCCCCTTTTGCACGCTCTTGTACTTCTTGCATACCGCGTGGACCTTCCTTGAGAACATCCTTAGATCGCTGCTCAATTTTATCTAGTTGAGCAATGCCTTCAGAGGGTTTGGCCTGAGAACTACCCATTGCAAAGGCAGGGGTCGCAGCTAGAAAAATCGTCAGGCAAAGACTAAACGTAATAATCAAGCGACGGATGATTTTGTGGGTGGGGGTGCCGAAGTGAAAATTAACCATGATGGCTCTCCTTGGAAAATAGTAAATAAGTCAATAAAACAATGAGTTGTAACTCAATTGCTGGATGATCAACTGATGGTGGATGAGAATCTTCCTAGGTTTTGAACTGATCGGTAGCACTTTCGAATGCAATTTGAAGACGTTTTATAGCGTCTTCCATGCCAGCGGTCAGTTCTTCCCAAGCATTAGCGCTAGAAGATTTGAAGGTTTCGAGTTTTTGGCTAGCCTCATCTCGTTGTTGACTCAGTTCTTCAAGCTTTTCGTGATAGGCAACTTGACTATTGGCTTGGGCTTGGCGTGCTTTTGCCTTTAGTTCATCAATCTGAGCGTTCAACTTTTCTAGCTGAGCCTCTGCTTTCTTTTGGTATCTTTCTTTCTCCATCGGTTTCTTTATTGTTAGCAATATTCTCATCTAACCAAATATATTTCGACTTCACTTCGTTCTAAGGAGGTAATTATGCCTCTAATCTATGGTGTTTAATTTCAATCTTAAGAGGGATGGTTATCTAGTGCCTGATCTAAGTTAAGGGCCGCACTAATGAGCGCAAGGTGAGTAAAAACTTGGGGAAAATTTCCTAAGGCTTGACCATCTGGGCGGATCTCTTCTGCAAAAAGACCTAAATGATTAGACAGGCCCAAAAACTTTTCAAAAATAACTTGAGCCTGTTGACAGTAACAATGATCATGGCGGCCAGCACGGGTTAGCGCCTCGACTAACCATAGCGTGCAAAGGCTAAACGTGCCTTCTTCGCCGTCTACACCGGTACCCGCTTGGGCCGTGTTGTGCCGATAAACCATATCATTGGCACATAGGCCCCCTTCCTCCAAGGGCTTGAGAACGGTCTCAATCATCTTCAACATGCGGGGATCTTGAGGGGCCAGAAAAAAGACTAAGGACATAATTAAGTTGCTGGCATCTAGGGTTTGACTACCGTAGGACTGAACAAAGGACTGTTGTGATTCATCCCAACCTTTTTCCATCACTTCGCGATATATCTGATCTCGGTTCTGCATCCAGCGATCGCGAGGGTGAGGAAACGATCGCTTCTCGGCCAAGCGCAGTCCTCGATCCAAAGCCACCCAACACATCACTTTGGAATGGACAAACTGTTTCTTTTCGTCCCTCGGCTCCCAAATGCTTTGGTCGGGTCGATGCCAGTTATCACAAAGCCAGTTGAGCATGCGTTCAATATATTGCCAAAAGGTATAGGAAATCGGTTCACCATGCTTATTGTGGAGATAAACGGCATCCACAAAGGCACCATAGATATCGAGCTGAAACTGCTGATAGGCTGCATTGCCTACTCGTACGGGATAGGAATCTTGATAGCCTTTGAGATGGGGGAGTAATCGCTCTGGCATTTCATGCTTACCGTCGATGGAATAGACCACGTTAATCAGGCCATCGTCGGTACATTCTGCGCAGCGATCGCGAATCCAATGAATAAATTGGGCTGCTTCTTGGTTAAATCCTAAACGGATCAGCGCATAAATAGCATAGGCTGAATCTCTGACCCAAACATAACGATAATCCCAGTTTAGGTCACTGCCGAGGCTCTCCGGCAGGCTGGTGGTTGGGGCTGCAATAATGGCACCGGAGGGTCCATAGGTCAGCAATTTTAGCAAAAGCGCCGAGCGTTCAACGGCAGCTTGCCAACGACCTCGATAGGTAGATTGCGACAACCAATGCTGCCAATAATTAAGTGTTTGATCCAGTAGAGATTGAGCTTCTGAGTCGGAAAGAGGCTGAGGGTCAGGATCGGAGGGCTGACAGCGAGATTGTAGCATCAACACCACCATTTCACCCTTTGCGAGCTCAAAGTTGGCAACGACACCTGTTTGACTCTGTTCTAGGAAAAGTGAGGTTGACAGATCTACACAGTCAGATGCTGATATAAATTGAGCACCGTGGCAATGGAGCGTGGTTTCATGGGAGTCTTGGGCATAGTTGAATGCGGGAAAACAGTGGAGTTGAAACCGAACGCTTCCTCGTGTAGCCTTGACCATGCGAACGAGCGATCGCTGTGCGCGATGATGGGGATCTTCCAAACCCAGGGGCATAAAATCGATGATTTCACCACTGTTCTGAAGTCCCAAAAAGCGAGTAATTAAAACATTAGTACTGGGCCAGTAAAGCTGATGGGTTCGGAATGGCCTTGCTTCGCTATCGGATTCAGTCTCCTCAACTGGAGAAACCCGAAAGTAGCCGCCTTTCTCATCATCTAGAAGGGCAGCAAACATACTGGGAGAATCATGTTGGGGAGAACAAAGCCAGTCGATCGAACCATTTAAGCCGACCAGGGCAGTTGTATAGGTATTACCAATAATCCCGTATTGATCAAGGGATTGTTTAGCCATGGAGAGATTATCCTAAATTAGATTTGTCCTGAATGGGAATGATCCTGAACTGGTAAATTAGAATCATCCCAAATTAAATCAATCGCTGCTGATCATTGAGCTGGGCCATTCGCCAAGTCGTATAGGTGCCAATCGGCCCCCAGAGCAGGTAAGGTAGAAGCAAGGCAGCGGCTCCACCAGAAATTTGCAAAACCCACAGCATTAAGCCCAGCCCCCAGATACAGCCCGCTGCGCCGATCGCAGTTCCAATCAAGAGATTGTGAGACCACAACATGATAGGCGAATAGACAACAATTAGGACCTCTAGTACTACGTAGGCAGCCAGAATCCAGGGGGTTGAGGGGGCATCGGGTTGGATTTGCCAGATGCTATGAGCCGAAAAGGCACCACAAACAAAAATAATGCTCCAGATGACAGGAATAAGCTTCTCAAAGGTTAACCATTGAGGACGTTCTAGACGGCGAAACCAACGAATGTCTTTGGGGCGTAAAATATTGGCAAAAAGAGCAATTAGTAGCGTAACTCCCCCAATTACCATCCAAGGTTTAATCATGGTAAGTCTCTCCACAAACGGTTAGGTAATAGAATGGCGAAAGCCTGGATAGAGCGTTAGACCACCGTCAATAAATAACGTTTGCCCAGTAATATAAGCAGCCTCAGATGAGGCTAAAAACGCCGCTGCTGCCGCCATCTCCTCCGGCTGACCTGCTCGACCCATGGGTACAAAATCAGCAATTTCTTGCCGCCCCCCCGGTTCTTCTGCCCAGTCATTGATGGGCGTAAGGGTTGCACCGGGAGCGATCGAGTTGATCCGAATGCGATCGCGTGCATATTCCAGGGCTAAGGTTTTTGTCATATTTTCTAACCCTCCTTTGCTGACGCTATAGCTCAGATATTGGGGTCGAGGAATAATCTCATGAACACTAGAATTGTTAATGATCACACCGGCTCGATTTTCAGCTAACCATGCCCGAATTGCCTGACGCGAACACAGAAAAGCCCCTCTCAAGTTGACGCCTAGAACCTTATCAAATGAGTCTATTTCAACTTTGTCAGAAGGAGATTCGATCTGTATGCCTGCGTTGTTGATCAAGATATCCAGCGAGTCTAGCTTTTGATGGGTAATCAAAAACATTTTTTCGATGTCGGGGACCTGGGTAATATCTGCTTGGATTAGAAAATGCTGGGTTGTCGGATAGTTAGCGGCGATCGCACAGCCATACACTTCTTTCAATACCGCTTCCGCTTGCTCCCGATTAGAGTGGTAATTAATGGCAACGTTGGCTCCTTCTTGGGCAAAACGAAGGGCGATCGCCTTGCCAATACCAGATGCACCCCCGGTGACTAAAACATTTTTCTGTTGTAGTCCTTTCATGAATCCCTCATCAGCATGATTAGCTGCGCCAAATAGAATTGAGCCAAATCGGATTGGGCTAAGTACTATTATTAATCAAACAATCAAACTACTGATCCGTCATCGGATAAACTTCCGTAGCCACCAAAACCGGACGTTGGCTGTATTCTGCTTCGAGCTTTTGCTTAACGCCTTGGTCCCAAGTCCAATCATAGTCTCGATCGAACTCGCTGATGATGAAGGGACGGATCTGGCCTGTGACTACCACTCGATTTCCCTCAGTAGATTGATTTAAGGGTTGTCCCAGAACTAATAGGTCTTGACCCCCAAATAGCTGTTCTTCATCAATCGTAAAGGCTTGCGCGTCGTAAATCTCGTTAATATCCCCTTCGATCGCGATCGTTTGGTTATAGAAGGCGCTAGGATTTTCGGAAATTTTTGCAGGGTCTGGGGCGAGGGCAAGGGATTGGGCAACGATGACCGGCTTCTCTCGATAGGCATCGTAGAATTGGTCATTTAAATCAAGATTGTATTGCTGTGCTAGTTCAGGCGAAAGGACCGGCATGACCTCACCTGAAATCTGCACCTCGGTGCCGTCACTGGGAATTACAAAGGGGTCTGTAGTTGCATTAACCACGAGCACTGCGCCGTCGCTAAAGACTCTGGGGTCAGAAACTGAAAAGACGCTATCGCCGAGAACCTGCTCTGGAGCGCTGCGAATGGTAACCAATTGCCCTGAAATGGCGTCGGGGAGATCAACGACTTCTTCTGTGGTGACATTTGTGCCAACATCAGCGAGTTCATCATTGGCCTGTCCGCAGCTTCCCAGCAAGGATAGGCTGCCGACGAGCGCGATTAGACCTAAAAGACTGAGAGTCTTTTGTTGGGTAAAAAGCATAGGTTTTCATGTCCTGTTGTTCAAGTCTATTAGTTGAAATTTTAGAAAAGTTTTGGGCGATCGCGAACCTTCATAAAGCAAGAGTTTGTCGAGATAAATCTCTGTCCAAAGAAGGGAACGAAAAGAAAAAAGGGAACTGGGATATCCCAATTCCCCTAGGGGTGTGTGGTGGGGTGAAATCTAAATGGTGGGGTTGATGCTTGTCACTAGCCGGCAATATAGGACTGGAATTGGGATGCCCGATTGCGCAGTTGACGTAGACCTTCCCGTTCAATTTGCCGGACGCGCTCACGGCTTAGGTCTAACGTCGAACCAATCTTTGCTAGAGTCATGGGCTGATTGTTTTCTAAGCCATAGCGGAGTTTTAGAACGGTCTGTTGCTGAGGACTTAGGGTTTCTAGAACCTCTTTGAGATCGCTGGCTAAAGAGGTCTGAATTACATAGTCTTCGGGGACATGCTCTTCGTCTTCTAGTAATTCGCTCAACTGCGTATCTTGGTTCTCTCCCACGCGCATGTCCAGGGAGATTGGCTGTCTAAGATAGTTTAAATATTCCCGCACCTGCTTAGGCTCGACATCCAGTGCCTCTGCCAGTTCCTTGGCGCTGGGCGTATGCTGGAGTTGCTGTGCCAGCTCCCGTTGGGCGCGTTTGAGCCGATTGAGCTTTTCCGTGACATGGATGGGGAGACGAATTGCTCTACCTTTTTCTGCGATCGCCCGCGTCACCCCCTGCCGAATCCACCAGTAGGCATAGGTGGAAAAACGATATCCCTTAGAGGGATCAAATTTCTCAACCGCCCGCTGTAAACCGATGGTTCCCTCTTGGATCAAATCCAAAAGTTCCAAATTTCGCTTGACGTATTTCTTGGCGATCGAAACCACAAGACGCAGATTTGATTCGACCATTACCCTTTTTGCTGCATCGCTTTCGTCTAGGGTCTTTTCCAAGGTATCTACTGTTAGATGTGCGGCAGTGGCAAATTCTTCTAGATTGGGTTCGTGCCCTAGCTGCTCAGCCAAATGAGCTTTGAGCGCCTGCAATTCCACGCCATGCTGCACTAGGCGGCTGTAGTGAACCTCTTGATCTTGGGTCAAGAGCGGAATTCGACCAATCGATTGGAGGTAAAACCGGATTGAGTCAGTGCCAGTGTTCATAGTCGCGGTCATCGATTCTTTACCCTAAACGATTGCTGCCACACAGTCTGCCTGAGTTTGCTTGCCTGGGCTTGCTTGCCTGGGCTTGCTTGAGCCGGTTTGCTTGGGCTCTATCCTGCGTCTCCGTGTTGCTGCCATTGTCCGATAGTTCAGGGCTAGCGCAATCTTTCTAGAGACGGAATCGGGAGCCTCGGTGTCTATACCTGTGCTCTGATGAGGACCAATTTTATGGCCGTCTTGATGGTCGTCTTTAGGAGGACTGTCGATGGATCGGCAACAGGACCGTAAAGGTACTGCCATCCCCCGGTTGCGAGCTGAGACTAATCTGACCCTGATGGGCTTCGACGATGCGCTGGGTGAGATGCAGTCCCAAACCGCTGCCCGCTCGCATATGTTCACCCTGACGAAAGCGCTCAAAAATTTTCTGCTGTTCTTCCAGCGGAATGCCAGGTCCTGTATCGGCAACGACGACCGCAATCATCGGCTCTGCGGGGGCTTGATCGGTTTGTGACCTGCCTGGTTGCGATTCATCCAGTTGCGATTCATCCAGTTGCAATTCATAACGCAGCTCAATTCCCCCAGCGTCGCTAAACTTAATGGCATTGCCAATCAAGTTGGTAATGACCCGACGCAGCTCTAGGCGATCGCCCCAAACCCAACTGTCTTCCTCATCCATCGCGCCAACACAGAGCTTGAGCGTCAGCGATTTCTCCTGGGCCAAGGGCTCCAGCTCTTTGACCACCTCTTCGGCGACCTCTAGCAATTTAACGCGACTAAAGGCCATTTCCTTTTGACCAGCATCATGGCGATAGACCTCTAGGAGCGTATTCGCCATCTTGAGCAGGTTGTCGTTGTTTTGGATGACATTGCTCAGCATCTCCTCTAAGGGGGTAGAAATATTGCCAAAACAACCCTCCACACAAAGCTGCAAGACGCGGTTGGCTGCAACCAGAGGCGTCCGCAAATCATGGGTAAGCCGCGCCACAAAATCATCTTGCTGACGCATCATGGCCGTTTGGTTATCAATACTGGTTTTGAGGCGCAGGAGCGATCGCACCCGTGCCTTGAGTTCATCCAACGAAACGGGTTTACGGATAAAATCATCGGCTCCGGCATCAAGACCCTCGACAACGCTCGTGGCATCGTGGGCCGTGATCAGCAAAATGGGAATGTAGGGCAAATTGGGATTGGCTCGAATCCGCCGGGTGACCTCATAGCCATCCATTTCCGGCATCATCACATCTAGCAGAATGAGGGCCGGGGGATTTTGGGCGATCGCTTCCAGTGCCGCTGAGCCCCGTTCAAAACAGGAAAGGGAATAAGCCGCTTCATCCCCGAGCATGGCCTCTAGCAAAAACAGGTTGTCGCTGACATCATCAACCGCAAAAATCTGATGTATGGGGGAGGGGGGAACTAACGTTTCCAAGGTTTATGCTCCGACACAGATAACAGCGTTTGATGACAAGTTGAGCACAGGACTATCCAGCATTGTTGTCAAAGTAGTCAAAGGCACAGTCTTCAACCATTAGAATAACAAAATGGCCACATCATCCTCTATCGTAGGGCAGATGTCGTTGTGCAGATATTTTGTAGGGCGGGGTTTTTGACGTTCCGTTATATCTGTACGGAGAATCGTTCAATCGGCTGCTTGACTCTTAATGTGGCGAGGGATGCAAATTCGAAAGGTGGAACCCTTGCCCAAAACGCTCTCTACCGTGATGGTGCCATCCATCATCTCAACCAGAGCGCGGGTAATCGCGAGGCCCAGCCCTGTACCTGGACGGTGCCGTCGCACCGACTGATCGAGTTGCCGAAAGGCCTCGAAAATATGGTCGAGTTGTTCTGGGGCAATGCCGATGCCCGTATCTCGGACCTCGATCTGGATGGAATCGGCCTCGGTGAGGGAAGTGCTCACCCCCACGAGAATGCTCCCTTGCTCGGTAAATTTGATCGCGTTCGAAATGAGGTTGATCAAAATTTGTTTGATTCGCAGGGGGTCGTTGGTGAGCTGCAAATCCGTTAGGTTGGTTTCCAGGGTTAGGGTTAGTGCTTTGGTCCGGGCCAGCGATCGCAATTCTTCCAAGGTTTCGTGAACAACTTCGCTCAAGTCAAAGGTTTGCGGTACTAGTTGCATGCGGCCTGCCTCGATCTTAGAGAAATCCAGCAGGTCTGTAATTAATGCGAGTAAATGCTCACCATTGCTCAAGATCCGATTGACCATATTGAGCTGATAGCCACTCAGAGCGCCTTGGCTCTGGCGAGCGAGTACCTGGGAAAACCCAATAATGGCGTTCATCGGGGTTCGGAGCTCGTGGGAAACGGTGGCAATAAACTCTGATTTTAGCCGAGCCGCTTCGATCAGCTGAAGGTTTTGGACCTGAATTTGACGTTTTTGACGCTCTAGTTCAACATTCTGAATCCGCAGGAGGGCATTGCTTTCTCGGAGCTGCTCTTGGATGCTGATAGCCCGCTCCTCGGCGCGATAGAGCCGTAGCGATCGCAACACCATCTGACTAATTTGTGCCGGGGAAATTCGCGTTTTGTTGAGATAATCCGAGGCCCCTGCCTTCATTAATTCCACAGCGACTTGTTCATCGCTTTGCCCTGTTAAGACTAAAATGGGAACCCGCATCCCTCGTGCCCGCAGGGTCTTGAGCAAACTCAGACCATCTTGGTCCGGCAAATAATAGTCGATAAACGCACAGTCAAAGGTCTCTTGCTCAATCACCGCCAGGGCCGATTGGGCATTGGTGGCTTCTTTCCAATCAAATTGAAACCCACCCTTGCGAAGGGCTCGCTGGAGGGTCATCCGATCGACTTCATCGTCGTCCACAATCAAGAATCGAAACGTTTCCTTTAGCATGAACCAAAAGACGTATCAGGGCAGTTCACAGATCGACCAATAGTGGCTGAGCGTAGCCACGACGGTGGAAAAATTGGAAAAGGTGACCGGTTTGAGGATATACCCGGCCACATTAAGACGATAGGCTTCAACGCGATCGCAATCTTCATTGGATGTCGTCAAAACAATAACCGGAATAAACTGTAGCTGCGGATCACGCCGCAGCTCCTGCAAAAATTCAATTCCTCCCATCCTGGGCATATTTAGATCTAGAAGAATGAGTAAATGCCGAGTCGATAGCTTGGGGATTTCCGCTGCCTCTCCATGCAGCGCATCCATTGCCTCAGCCTCAGCTTCAGACTGACCTCTTAATCGTTGTAACGCCTCTACGCCATCTCCTGCCACAAATAATGGATTTGGCAGGTGATTTTTGGTAAAGGCTCGTCGTACATTCATAACATCCACCGCATCATCTTCGACTAGAAGGATGTTCATGGCTTTTGGGTACGCAGAGGTTTGCATTTTAGGTTAGAACAGGAGGGCAACGAAAAGCAAACTCCAGGCATCGTACCGCAATCCCCTACCTTTTGAATGAGTAGTTTAAATGAGTAGTTTAAATGAGTAGTTTGAATTAGTGTTTAGGCCAGGTAAAGTAAAATGTACTTCCTCCCCCGGATTTGGCTTCAAGGCCGACTATGCCTCCCTCTGCTTCGATAATCTTCTTAATAATCGCAAGCCCCACGCCCGTACTTTCAAAGGTGTCACGAGCCTGGAGCGTTTGAAAAATTTCAAATATCTTCTGATGATATTCGGGTGCAATTCCGGGTCCATTATCTGATACCTCAAAGCGATAAAATGCTCCTGCGGGTGCTACCGCGATGTGAACGGTCTTTTTCGGATTAGGATTATGTTTAATCGCATTGCCGATCAAATTATTAAAAACCTGCCATAGCAATAAAGGTCGAGTTCGAATTTTTGGCATGTTAGGATCTTGGGTGATGATGACATCCTCGGTAACAGATTCTGTTACCGATAGCGTATCGATTACATCGGCAATCACATCTGCAACAGCAACTTGCTCGACTTCAAGCCGCTGACGTCCGATGCGAGAATAGTCTAATAGTCCATTTAATAATGCCTCTAGTCGATAAACCCGTCCCCGCAACAGCTCCATCTGATGACGGTTGTCCGGTGGTAAAAGTTCACCAATGTCCTCTTCAATCCATTCGGAAAGATTGGCGATCGCCCGCAAAGGCGCTTTTAAATCATGGGAAGCAACATAGGCAAACCGATCCAACTCCTGGTTTTGTTTTTCCAAATTTCGATTGGTTTGGGTGAGCATGGCCGTTAAACGAGACAGCTCATCTGCACGGGAGATGAGCTCCCGCTCTAAATATCGAAATAGTAAAAGTGCTCCGATACAACTGGCCAAACTCACTAAAGCGAGCGTCCCGATCAGCAGGGTTGTCCACTGCTGAGTGCGAATGTTCGCGGCTTGACGCCGACGTAGTAAAGAGCGTTCCTCCGCCTCAAAAACGTCAAGGAGCTGACGGATTTTGTCCATCCGGTTTTCCCCTTCGATAATGAGACGCTCTATCTCTGGAACAATGAGGATTGGGCCGACTGAATTATCCCGCCAATTGCTTTGAAGGGTGACCAGCACCTCTAGCTTATCCTGAATGGCTTTATCCGTTTCCTGGAGTCGTGCCCGTTGTCTAGGATTGTCTCGCGTCGCATCCTGTAACCGTTGCAATCGCTTCTGAAGTTCTTTCTCCTCGGTTTGATAGGGGACTAAAAATTGTGGATTACCGCTGATGACATAGCCTCGAATACCAGTTTCTGCATTGAGCAAACTCAACCGCAGGCGATAGCTATCAGTCAAAATAGCTTGGGTATGGTCAACCCAACTGCCTGCCACGACAATACTGCGGCGGGTGAGCACCCAGGCACCAAAGGTTGCGACCAAGCAAATCAATGGAATGGCCAAGACCAAAGCCCCACGATGGCGAACGGGAAGCCTTTTCCAAAGGCTCCAAGCGCGCTGTTGTGTTTGGCGGATCGCATGCATGGGCCAATTTTGCCATGCGACCTCCAATCCTGTCTCTACCAAAATGTGGATTTAGCGGGATACCGGAAGAGCGGGCGGAAACGTTAACGTCACTCGGATTCGTCCTGGGAATTTTCTTCTAGCGAGAGAGATTGTTTGGGCCAGGTAAACCGGAAAGTCGTGCCCTGCCCTAGGGCCGAAATGACCTGGATTTCGCCCTGTTCTGTTTCAATAATTTTTTTGACGATCGCCAGCCCAACCCCCGAGCTTTCCACCTGGTCACGGGACTGAAGCGTCTGAAAAATGCCAAAAATCTTATGGTGAAATCGCGGATCAATCCCCGGCCCGTGGTCCCGCACTGAAAACTCATAGACTTCACCGCGATCGCGAACCGAAATTTCAATCTGGGCTCCATCGGTTTCGCTCCCATACTTAATTGCATTACTCAGCAAATTTGTAAAGACCTGCAAGAGGGAAACCCGACGCGCTCTCAATACCGGTAAATTAGGCGCGACTTGAATCTGCACCTGAGGGGACGGAGCGAGACTGTCAATCACCTCCTGGATGAGTGCTGATACATCTATAGTTGTCAGTGCTAAATTAGCTCGCCCCACACGGGAATAGTCCAAAAGCCCTGCCAGCAAGCCCTCTAGCCGATGAATTCGCTGTTGCATCAAGGACAAATGGCCTTGGCTCTCCGGGGGCAATTGGGGTCCTGCGTCTTCTGCAATCCATTCTGCTAGGCTGGCGATCGCCCGCAGTGGAGCCTTTAGATCATGGGAGGCCACGTAGGCAAACTGGTCGAGTTCCTCATTGCGCTCTTGAAGCTTAGCTGTCATCGTGGTGAGCTGTTGATTAAACCAGTTTAGCTCCTGGGCACGCCGTTCAATCTCCAGCCGAGCCTGTCGTTTGGAGGTGATGTCTGCGATCGAAATAATAAAATAATCCAAGCTTCCGTTGTCAGCGCGGACCGTTGAAACCGTCACGCTCACCCAAACGCTGTGCCCCTCTCGATGGATATAACGTTTTTCTAAGGCGCATTCTTCAATCTCCCCCCTCAACAATTGCTGATGAAACTGCTCGTCCTGGGTATGGTCCGCTGGATGGGTAATCTCTCGAAACGTTAGCCCCGTTAGCTCGGCTGCTCGATAGCCCAGCAAGTCGCAAAAGGTTTGGTTGACGGCTAGCCACTGACCCTCCGGTGAGAGCCGAGCTAGACCGATCGCCGCTTGCTCAAATACGGCTCGAAAGCGCTTTTCGTTTTCCTTGATCTGCCACTCGATCTGTTTCCGCAGCGTAATATTTTCGAAGCTAATCCCTACACAACTGTAAGGCAAGGGAAACGCATGAATGGCAAACATGCCGCCCTGAATCTGTCCGTCTTCATAATATACTTCGCGATGCTGGGCAGGCAAAACCCGCTGGGCCACTGCACCATAGAGCACGATCAAATCATTTTCCATAGAAGGAAAACAGGTACGGATAGACTGCCCCAGCCTCATTTCCAGGTCAAAATCTAAAATCTCTAGAGCCGCCGAATTACAGCTAGCGAGTCTTAGCTCAGCGTTCAGACCAGCTGGCTCCTCTTCCTCATTCCATTGCCAAACGATCAAGGGAACCGAGAGTTGGCCTAATATTTCAGAGCAGATTTCTAGATTTTGTTGTTCTGGCAATCTAGAGTAATAACTGTGTAGAAAAGAAGAATCGACATCATTTGGAGAACCTAGCATGGCGTTCACAGGTCAACAAAAATGGAAGAAAGGGCAATGAGAAATGGATAATACAGAGGGGAAGCGTCGCAGGGTGGTCTAAGCGTAGCGACGACCTGTCTTTGGGCTTACTTCCCTGGGAAGATGTTGTAATCCTTTAGCTCTGGGATTCTATAAATTGTAATACCCTAGAGTGTAGAGTTTCTCTTCCTCCCCCGGAGACATAGAAACAGGGTTTTTAAGTAGAGGCTATTCATGAGTAGACGGATTCGGATCGTACTAGTTGAAGACCATGACTTGACCCGATTGGGCCTACGGGCAGCATTGGGGCAATTTGAGGATATGGATTTTCTGGGGGAAGCCGCTACCGGACAGCAGGGGTTGTCCTTGCTGAAATCCTACCAGCCGGATGTTGCCCTGGTTGATATTGGCTTGCCCGATATTGATGGGGTAGAGCTGGTTCGTCAGTTTCGGGAGTTTCAGCTAGAGCAAGAAGGAGAGCACAAAACTCGGGTCTTGATGCTGACCATGCATGATAGCGAAAAGGCGGTTCTGGCGGCGTTTGCTGCTGGGGCAGATTCCTACTGTACGAAGGAGATTGATACCCAAGATCTGGCCCATGCGATTCGCGAAACCCAAGAGGGGAATGCTTGGATTGATCCGGCGATCGCCCGCATCGTTCTAGGTCAGGTCAAACCCCAGCCCGTATCTAGTGGTTTGGGTAATCGTCAACGCACCGTTGAGATTCAGGCCGTTGAACCTGAGTATGAACAGATTATTGACGCTTACCCGTTGACGGAGCGGGAGCTGGAAATTTTGTCGCTTATTGTCCAGGGATGCAGCAATGCCAAGATTGCAGAGCAACTCTACATTACTGTGGGTACGGTCAAAACCCATGTTCGCAACATCCTCAATAAGCTAGGCGCTGACGATCGCACTCAAGCAGCAGTGCGAGCCCTGCGGTCGGGCCTGATCAACTGATCGTTGTAATGATAATTCCTGAATCCTCTGGTCTGATATGGGTCGCCTCGATTGGTAACAACTCATCAGGTTAGGGGTTTTCTTTGAATTTGAATCTGACGTTAACTTTGGCGTTGGCTTTCGTTCAAAAATTAGGGATAGACAGAACACTGGAACCTCCTAGCATCGTCTTCTAGCGTTATCTTCGATGGTGTTGTAAGACATTATCGAGATGAGTTTTGGACGAAGAATTGGCGAGGAGTTCTTGTGTGCTCACCGGAGTTATCCTGGTCCGACGGTGAAGCATTCCTATTGTGGAATACTGTCAACAACAGAATAGCATCTCGAATGGAAGAGGCTAAGTAGAGAATTCCCTCTATTTGTTCGGTTTTCTGCCCCTGTGGAGATGTCTATAACTGACGTATCTTGCTTATTTATAGGGTGGAAGACCGCTTTCTTTACTTGACCTAGGGAACTGAAGAAGGTGTTATTTTCAGTTCCCACGAAAAAGTGCCTTTGAAGTTCTTCTTAGGGGGTTTTCCTAGGGAGCTGAATGCAAAAATGTACCACAAAAATAATATAATAGCAGGATAAGCGTAAGCGTTGAATCGCCAGAAAATCGACTAAAGGCCTAGGAGCGATTGCCTACGGTATTCCTAGACCTTGTTAATTTTTAAGGCATAACTAGATTAGATAATACCTGTGCCTTCCTGCCGCTCATCTTGATTCATCCGCAGTTTACCCGATTCATCAGTTTGATTAATAGCCGTGAGCTGTTCTTGGCGTTCGGTTTTGAGCGCTGCTTCTTTCTCTTTTAGGTCGCCAGGTTCTTCGTAATACATTTCTGGTTCAACCGCATAGTTATTCATCAAACCCTCGCGATCCATGGTATAGCCACCCGTTGTGTCAATGGCATCGGCATCGGCTACATCTGAGCCTTCAGGCATGTGCTTAAAATTTTCGCCTTCCCGCTCGATCCGAGCAGCGGTCTCAGCAGGGATGATGCCGCGATCATAGCCATCAGATTTAACGTCGCTGTTAGAATTGATAGGAGCAGGACTCATAGAAAACCTCTCGGTGTATTTATTACTGGCTATCATCGCTTGAAGTAGCTGGTACAGTATCTATCCAGCGATTTAGTTCGACTTATTCCGCAAGACTGAGCTTATAGAAGTTGACATTTTCTCGACTCACTTTAGGGGGGGCTCCTGTAGGATATCAGGTGTCGAAATAGCGGGTTTAGCCAAGGGCTTATCGATTGTTTCTAGGGTTTGAATAAGTTGAAGTGAATAAAGAATGCCACCTAAAACCGTAGCAAGCGAGATAAAAAACAGGCCAAATAAGCAAGAACTGACGGGTAGTCTAGGATGGGAGAATTCCGTTCTGTTTTGAGAAGGCAATTCACAGTCTGCTGTTTCGGTCTGCACATTATTATTGGGCTTTTCGGGAATCATTGCATTGGTAGATTATTTCCTTTTTTGCGTAGAATTGAATTTTTGACACAGATTTGATACAGCGCCTTGATCCAGGTGCTTTCCTATAGGTTGCCTATAAACTGAAAGTATGTCATGGACCTGTTGGTCACGACCTATAGCCTAAGAGCGACATTAATAAGATATGTAAAGACTTAGGTGGATCGTGAATTTAATGGGCTGATTTAGAGTTTAAGCAGTCTGGTATTTAGGGATTTTGTCCCTCTCTCAGCACAAAGAAGCATAGAGACTTGAAAGGAGAATAGTTGACTTCTTTCTCAAGGGAGAGCGAAATTCCAAAATCCTATGGTTTGATAGAAACAAGATTTGAAACTCTCAAATAAACGCCACAAGGAAAATGGTTTTACAAGCCAGCCGAGTTGGCTCTTATCCATAATCAAAAAATACGGAGGTCTTCCATGCTTAGATGGGCACTTGTTTTCTTCATCGTTGCACTGATTGCTGGTTTTCTGGGATTTGGTGGTCTTGCTGCCGGTGCCGCTGGTATTGCAAGAATCCTGTTCTACATCTTCTTAGCAATTTTCCTGATTTCTTTGATTACAGGCTTAGTCAGTCGGCCAACGCTCTAGACTTCTAGATGGATATTTTCTTGTTACCAAGCTTCTCCCTTGCAACGTTACGAGCGAAATTCAGCAAAGTGTTAGTTTCTGTTGATTGATTGGTTGACTGAATAACCCGCAGCTTTGGTTGCGGGTTTGTCCATTTTTATCCAGTTGTTGCTCTCTTCTAAATCCTCAGCTTTTTAATGATGAATGATAGATTAGCTCAAGCTAAAGTACTCAAACAACATCTCCTTGAGTTTGTGTTTGGCGCAGATGGTGCGCTGGCTGAGGCTCTGGAACGCTGGAGCGCAAAGCAGTCCGCCCAACTAAGTCAATCCCAATTTCAGCAGGGAGGTGTATTAACGGATTTTGTCGTAGATAGCTTCATCACCCAATCTAAGCAAGGTCAGCCTATTGCTGAGTTTCTTCAGCAACATCCCGATTTGTCGCCTGAAGAACAGCAGCTCTTGCAATCGTGGGAGCGTTCTTTTTTAGGTTTATTTGAGATCGATGAAAAGACTCCGGAAGGCTACTTGCTATTGCGTAACTGGTTGACTGCTCAGTCCTATCGAGTTTATCCTAACGGTTCTGAATCTCCAGATTTGCTTAAGCGAATGCAGCCTAGGGGAATTTTGATGAGTCGTATTTCTCCCCTAGATTCTGAACATTGGTTTTTGTCGGGTCCAAACCTCTTTTTGGGGGCCTTAGGAAAACCCAAATTAGCCATGGCCGTGGGAAACTTTAAGCGCTATCATCCTGATTCCCTATACGAAGATGCTCCTGAGCTTTTAGAAGAGGCTTGGCGATCTGTTGTTCAGCATTATCGGGATTTTGTGGATTACTTTGGCAGCGATCGCCTCACTCTCCCCGGTCCCAAGCTTTCTCAACAGCTCACTGCATTCCAAGATGCCCTAGCGCAACAAAAAATGGACCAAGCGGGCGTTGATGAGCAAACCTCGATTCAGGAGCTGGCTCAAAAATCAGGAACTAATCTCTCTGCTGTCGAAGAAGCGGCGGAAAATGTAGGAGCTAACCTAAAGACAGTATCGAGTGTGTTGCAATCTCAAGGTAAACCTCGCATGGCTCCCATAGAACTTGAAGTGCCAGAACATTTACGGCGAGCTGAGCAAGTAACGCTGTTGGTTCATCCCGAATGGGGTCAGGCATTTTTGGATAACTATGCCCAGATTCAATCACTATTAACTGAACTACCGGTGGCTGTGGGCGATCGCCAAACAGAACTCACCCAAATGCTGCATGCTCTATTAAGCAAATCAGAGCTAAGTCCCTATGTATGGTATCACTTCGCTCAGGAAATGCCGCAAAACTTTAGCGCAGCCTTTGCTATTCTGCTTCAGCAACCCAACTGGCAATCCACCGAATTACCGCAGGTTTTAGAGTCCTTTGGTCATCGCGCGGAGCCAGTGCTTCCGGAAGTTGCCAATCTTCCGGTTCACCTCAACGAGCTGTTTCAAACGGCAATGCTTGACCTGACAAAGGGACGAGCAAAAAACAAAAAACAAGCGAAAAAAAAACAGGGTTTTGGTTAGGAGACTTGAGGGGGAGAGGTCGGAGGAGGGGCGTTGCGACCTGTTTTGGGAATGGATTCCGGGTTGCGAACTTGGGGAGGCTGTTCTAAAACGACAATTAAACCTGTTCTAGCCGTGTCTAAACTAGAATCAAGCATAATATCTTGGACTTCTACCTTCAAAATCTCTTCCAGCAGGTCTTTGACTTCGGATTGGAAGACCTCGTTAACTTTCTCACGGGCTTTGACGGCAAGATCTTCTTCTTGCTGATCATCTCCATGTTCTAACAGAACCTGTTCTGTTGGGCTAAGCGAATTCTCAATGACGATCGCTAATTTGCTTTCAAACAGTTGCGCCACAATCTTACCGGGCTGGTGACCCAGCAGCTTGCGGTAGAGCGCATTAATGCCCTGGGATATTGCCCGCTCTAATTGTCCAGCGGTTATGTCTTGCCGATGATTTTCCATCTCCTTGCCTCCAACCGTCCCCAGTGACGATCTTTAATGTTCCATCATCATACGTCGTCGCTGCTCAATCCTCTATGGGGTTGGAACAATGGTCTGTCTAGAATTTATCATCTGAGACAAAATTTAATCCAGAACTGGGTCGCTTCGCTCTAGGGAAGGATGTGGATTGGGCGGGCTAACCGTTACTTTGGTATCCGTAAGAACTTGCTAAAGCGAGAATCTCTGAGGTACAATCATGGCAGACCCTAAAACCTTGAATGATGGCGATCAGGTCAATGATCCCAACCAAAGCTTAGAATCAAAAAAACGTCAGCTTGCGGTTGATACAGGCGATATTACAGGCGAGCACATCCAAGTGCCGACCTATGTGATAGTTGAAGATGAAGAAGGTGAGGAGAAAGCGTTGCATCACATCAAGGATGCAGAAGAGATTTCCGATGTGATTCGGCAGGCGAGGGTTGATGATCAAGGCGAACGGATTTGGCCCTAGGCTAACTATAGGTTGGTGAAACCTGCAGACAGGTGTTAGTTGTAATCTCCATTAGTTTTAAAGTTGGGGCATAGCGTTATTATGTCCTAACTTTGTACCAAACTCTGATTTTGGTCAATGAATGGTTAACCAATTGCGATCGCCACGCCTCATCCCTTAAACGTATTCTTTTCAATATTTTGGCTCATGCAGGCACTTGTTAAAGAAATCAATTCTACTCTGCTTAATTTGGTCGGTCGCTGCATTGAGATTATCCCAGGTGTTCTAATTAGCATTGCTATTTTAGTCGCAACTCGTTTTCTTGCAGATGTTATCCGCCGCTCCGTGGCTCGCCTAGGAAGACGAACGCTGAAAAATGTGTCGCTGCGAACTCTTCTTACCCAAATTAGTTTTGTTACAACCTGGGTGGTTGGCATTATCGTTGCGGCTGTTATTGCTTTTCCTGGGCTAGATTTGAGTAGCATTGTTGCACTCTTAGGCTTAGGCTCGGTTGCTGTGGGCTTTGCCTTTCAAGATATTTTTAAGAATTTTCTTGCAGGCGTGCTACTTCTCCTTCAGGAGCCGTTTAATCTTGGGGACCAAATTATTGTCAGTGACTATGAAGGAACTGTAGAATCGATTGAGTTACGATCGACTCAGATTCGTACTTATCAAGGGGAAGTTGTTGTTGTTCCCAATTCCGTTGTTTTTACCAATCCAGTTCAAGTGCTCACGGCCCGTGCTCAGCGACGCACCGATCTAGCCATTGGGGTTGACTATAATACTTCCTTAGCAGAGGCGATTGAGATTTTGCTACGCGCAACAGACTCTGTAGAAGGTGTTTTAAGCGAGCCAGAAGTAGAAGTTGATGTTGTTGCCTTCGGCGATAGCTCGATTGATTTTCTTGTACGCTATTGGACTGCCCCACAAATGAAAAATGTGCGTAAGATTAAGACCCAGGTAATGCTAGCTGTGAAGCAATCCTGTGATCAAGCGGGCATTAGTATTCCCTACCCCATTCGTAGTCTTTATTGGTATGACCAAGCCGCTTTTAATGAAACAACATCTCGTGAACCTTCAATAGAAAGAAACGGGCATAAAATGATTAATCGTGACTTTGCAGGTGAAGCCTAGCCAGAGATAAACTGGTTAATAAAACTGACTTAACTCCTAACTCCCTCTCTCAATATTCGAGAGAGGGAGTTTAGCCTGATAATTTAGGTTGTGTGGTTTGAACTGTCGTTCAGATTGTGCCCTTTTTCAAGGTTATAGCTGCGAAGAGGTATCGGGGGATATCTCGATACCACCTAAGGCTTGCGATCGCTTGCGATCAGTAATTAAATCCTGAATACTCTCGATATCTACCCCCATTTCCTCTCCGGCTTGTTGCAACGCTGCGAAAAAAGTATCTAGGTCTGAACCATATCCGCATTGATCTGCTGCCATTTCTATGCCTTGGGGCGCATTGGCTTTTGCGCAGTCAACGAGGTCAATTCCCTGTAACGGTTTTTTTGCACTCATTTTTGCACTCATTAAGATTAACTAAATCGTACCTAATTTTATCGATTCTAATCCTAGAGAATTAATTTGTTCATCCCTCTTGTGACAGAGAAAAATAAATCTTATTGTCTAATTTTTTTGCCTAAGCTCTATTTCTTAATAGGCAGTGAATAGATTAGAAAAGATCTGTCTCTAATCAGATGTAACTGATTTGTTATTTTGATTCAATGGTTTTGTTACTAGATGTAATAGGAGATTTCTGTGAAAAGCATTAATATTGGATTGAATCAAGAACAGCGCCAGGGTGTCATTGATCTATTGAACCAAGATCTCTCAGATGCTTATTTGCTCTTGGTCAAAACGAAGAAGTATCATTGGGACGTGGTTGGACCTCAGTTCCGCACGCTTCATCAACTCTGGGAAGAACACTACGAAGCACTGACAATTAACGTTGACGCCTTTGCCGAGCGGATTCGGATGTTAGGGGGGTATCCTATCGGCACTGCTGAAGGTTTTCTTAAGCATGCAACCTTGCGAGAGCATCCTGGTGATTTGCCCAGGGCTAGTGAGATGGTTGCTCGACTTGTGGTTGATCATGAGCAGGTGATTCGTAACCTGAGGGAGCATATTGATGCTTGTTCTGAGCAATATCACGATGAAGGTACAGCAGATTTTCTCACGGGATTAATGGAACAGCATGAAGAGATAGCTTGGATGCTGCGTTCGTTTCTTGAAGGCGACAATTTGATGGCGAGTGGCGATCGCACCTCTGCAAAGTCAGTCAAAGTGCCAGCAGATGTCTAGAAAGTAAGAAAGTAGAGGTCTAGAAAGCAGATGTTGAAAAAACGGCGGAGGTGAGAAAACTTCATCATCTGTCTCATCTGTTATCAAGAACTAGTCTTAGAAGCAGCAAAATGGTAGGAGAATTTCAATGGCTACAGATTACAAAGTCGAACGCTCAATTTCTGCAATTTTTTCAACAGAAGAGCAAGTGAATCGAGTGATTCATCGTTTGTTAGACCGCAATATTTCGCGCGACCATCTTTCGGTCATGGGTCGTAACTTTCAAACCGAAACTCGAATTTCTGGCTTTTTAACCAAGCGGGATGTGATTATAAGTGGTCTGAAGTCAGGCGCAATTTTTGGCTCGCTCTTCGGCTCTTTTTTGGCCCTTCTAAGTGGTGTTGGCGTCTTATTTATTCCGTTTATTGGCCCTGTTGTGGCCGCAGGTCCCCTTGGAGCCATTTTGCTAGGCGCAACCAGTGGTGCCTTGGCTGGGAGCGCTGGGGCTGGTCTAGTTTCCGTGCTGATGGCCTACGGGATGCCTGAAGAGAAGGCAACCCTTTATCAGACACGACTAAAGGCGGGAGATTTCATGGTGGTTGCGGAAACATCTGCTGATCGGACTGGTGAAATTCAGATTTTACTGGAAAGCGAAGGGGGGGAAGAAATTCACATCAATCAGCAAGCCTTACCGCTTCCTTGTCCCAGCAACTGTGAGAGTATCGATGATCTTTCTCCAGAAATCCGTTCCCATCTCTCTAGGGAAGCTCAGCAAGAATTCATGAGCCATTATAATACGGTTCTTAAGCAAAGCGACGATGCCATAAAGGCCGAAGAAGCTGCTTGGGACTATATTCGCGAACGCTATGCCGAGGATGAAAATGGCGTTTGGTCTCGCGTAAAGGTGATGGCCTAGTTTAGCTAAAAATTTTAGCTGAGTTTAAAACCTTATCTTGCCTAACTCTCTGTTTAACTCTTGCCTTAACTTTCGACTTAACTCTTTGCTTAACGATAGGTTTTCTATGTCTTCTATTCCCCAAGAATCCCCAAAAGAGTCTGCTGTCGATGGCCAAGGTGCCGTGGCAGGTAGCCCAGAACCCACACCTGAGCTTTCAGATGTTAATAGTCTCATGACCCCTGCAGAACAGCAGACTTCCGAACAAAATGTGTCCCTCAAAGAGGCTTTAGACCATCGTGATGAAGATCGCTGGGAATTGAATGCTAGCTCATCATCGTAGAAGTACCCAAAGAAAATGACTGAGTGGGAGAACAATGCCATTCTCGTTCTACCCGCTCTACTACATAGGGGGATAACTTAATCTCAAGATCATTATGGGCTTGAATATCAATGCGGGCAAAGGAATAGGGACGATGTTTACGATTGCCTTGGCCATTGCGACCTAAAAATAACTGAGACTGGGCGATAACTGGTGCATGTTCGCCTCGACCTTCTCGCAGGAGAGGCCCCTCCTGACGTTGTCTTCGTAGGCTAAAGCCACTGCCTCCGCAGACGAGCCAATTGATTTGGCGATCGCCATGCCCCGTCTCCTCTGTTTTCAGGTATTCCAAACAGTGAGCATGGCCGCAAATAACCAAGTCAACGAGGGATCGCCCTTGATTTTTGCGACCAATCTGAGCCTGAACCTGGTCTAAAACCCAGCGTAAGTTGTGCCGAACTGCGAGAGTTTGGCCTTGATCCCATTTGGTACTTTCGGTAACGTAGGGAGGATGATGAAAAAGCAAAACTCTACCCCGTGCATCCGATTCCCAGGACCGTACTAACTGTTCACACAGCCAGTCGAGCTGAGCTTGGTCAAGATATTCTGATTGTTCAGACGGATCTAGTTGACGGTCAATATCTCGAATTCGCTCCGAGATCTGTTCCCGTTTAACATAACAATCTTCTAAATCATCGGCATCCTCAGGATTAGCAGGATTAAGGAAAACGGTTTTCTGCAACAAAGCTTGTTGCCGCTGGATTAACTTTAATCGCTGTTCTCGTAATTGTTGACGTAGTTGTTCACCCTTTTCAGTCAGGGGAATAGGTAAAGGAGCATTAAAGGTATTAGAATCTAATGCGAAAAAATCGATACCCCCATATCGAAATTGATAGTAACGATTGGGGAGACGCGTGAACTCCCCCGGTTGATAAACCAAGCAACGACCCTTAGGAGACTCGGCCCAGTAATGGCGATCGAGATGTCGGGAAAGCTCTGCTCCCTCGTAGTTAGCCAAATAATCCAAAAAAGCGCGGGCGTAGGCATCTCCTTGGAATGAACCATGGAAGCCCACATCAAAATGAATATGCTGACGAAAGATTCGCCGAAGGGGTTCGCTGAACTTCGAAAGTATTCCCCAAAAAAGCGGCAAATCATAATAATCATGATTACCCAGTACCGGCAAAATTGGAGTTTTGAAAATCATTTGATCATAGGCGATCGCCTCAGCTTGTTCTCCTCCGACTAACCATTCTCGATAGGGATCTACAAAATTTTGAAAATACTGCTCGCTCGACCCAACTAAATAAACAACATCCCCCGTGTGGAGCATAAATCGGCAATCCGCTTGATGAGGCAAAATTGCTTCTGCAACCCGCCGCTGGGGATGGTCATTGCGATAGGAGCGGGAACCACTATCACCCACTACGAGAAAGGAAAAAGCTGTTTCCTGGGACCGTCCATCCTCCAACCTAAATGTTGTTTGGTCAATCTGACGATGGCGGAGCGCTGATTCCTGCCAACGGACCCGCCGTTGCATCTGGCTGATTTTGAGGGCGATCGCTGGGTCAGAGATAAATTGCATACAACTTGCAGAATCAAGGAACAAGAATCAAGAAATAGGAACGTTTTTGCAAAGGTTTTCTAAAATAGGTCTTTCTGAGGGAATAGGTTAGAAGGCGGGCTTATTATATCTCAGGTGCCTTACAAAATCGAGATGCTTTCGTCATCCTAAGAAAGCCGACGTATCCATTTCTGTCACTATGCGACTTAAATCCGCCTTGCACCTGTTTCCCTTGGCATTTCAAAAATGGCGCGAGGATAATGTCTCTCGTTTAGCTGCGGCCCTGGCCTACTATACGATTTTTTCTCTGGCACCCGTTTTGATTATTGTGATTGCTGTGGCAGGTTTCTTTTTGGGGCAAGATACCGCGCAGGGGGAAGTATTGGCCCAGGTTCGAGACTTAGTGGGAACTGAAGGGGCGGCGGCGGTGCAAACGATGTTGCAAAGTGCGAGCGATCCCGCATCAGGTCTCTTTGCTACATTGATTAGCCTAGGTCTTTTAATCTTTGCCGCATCCAATGTCTTTAACCATTTACGAGAATCGTTAAACTTAATCTGGAAAGTTGAGCCCAAGTCAGACCTATCCTTACCGCAAGTGGTCAAAAAGCGACTGCTTTCTTTTTGCCTTGTGCCCGCACTGGGGATCTTGCTCTTACTTTCTTTGGGAATTAGCGCAGCATTGTCATTTTTTGCCAATATTATGCCTGCGGATCAAGTCGTTTGGCTATCTATTTTGAGAACGCTCAACGCATCGATTTTCTTTGTGATCACAGTCTTCTTTTTTGCCCTAATTTATAAGGTATTACCGGATGCAAAAATTGACTGGAGTGATGTTTGGATTGGTGCCGGTATGACGGCGATTTTGTTTGCGATTGGGCAATGGGCGATCGCGCTTTATCTCCGCAACAGTAGCGTGGCCTCGACCTATGGTGCAGCGGGATCCTTTGTTGTTTTACTGCTCTGGATTTATTATTCTGCCCAAATTCTGTTTTTTGGTGCCGAATTTACCCAGATTTATACTAATCGCTACGGTTCTCAAATTCGGGCTCGAAGATCTTTCTGAACTTAATCCCTCAATTCCCGCTGGAGAGGGAGGTCAAAGCGCGTAAAAAAGCATTTAATTAAAAGCATCAACTAAAGTAAACACGACGACTGGCCTAGGGAAGCTTTATGAGTTTATATAATACTGTGGAAACCACCTCTGGAATGATAGGGAGTACTCCTGATGGATGGTCTTTGCTACTGGCACAGCTTGCCCAACCTGGAATTGATACGCCCGAAGAAGCGGCGCTGATTTTTTCAGGACCTCAATTTTTTATTGCCTTGCTTTCGGGTATTGTGTTGGCATTTGGCTTTCAAATGCTACTGACCAATTTAGCAGTAGCCACGGGCGCGTCCTATTTGGTTCATCGGCCTAGCTCCAGTTCAGATAGCCTTTCCTTTAAGAAAATCACCGTTGGATTTGGCCTTTGGACTCTAGTAACGGTGAGTTTGGCTTTGTTTGCAGCATGCTTACTTGCCGTTAAATTAAGCCTGTTCAATAATGTGTTGATGGGGGTGGTTACGGGCCTGGTTATTTGGGGCATGTATTTCACCTTGCTGGTGTGGATTAGTTCCACGACCGTGGGCTCGCTGTTGGGTTCTGTTTTCAAAACGGCAACCTCTAGTTTTCAAGAACTGGTGGGGACAGCAACTGCCGCGCTGGGAGCCAAGTCGGTGAGCAATCAACTGGCTGAAACGGCTGAATCAACGGTGGCAGCAATTCGGAAGGAGCTTTCTTCGGGACTAAATGACGAAACCCTGCGGGACAACCTAAAGGACTATTTAGTTGCTTTGCGATCGCCTCAACTAGACACCCAAAACCTAGAGCAGGTTTTCGAACAATGGCTGCAAGATTCGGGTATGTTGGCTCAGGTCGACCGAGATACCTTGGCCCAATCGGTGAATCGTCAGTCGTTTATTGACCTGGTTCAAAGCCGGACAGATCTCTCTCGCCAGGAAACGGAACGCATTGCCGGTCAGCTCTATCGAATTTGGCAAAAGCATCTGGATCAAGCCGGTGCTGCGCAACAGCCTATTCAGGAATTGATGGGCTATCTACGCTCGGCTCAGTCGGAGGAACTACACTCCGAAAAAATGGGCGATCGCCTAGAACGTTTGCTCAGCCGCTGGAGTCGTTCGCCGGTTTCGGGCCAGGCTGGCCAACCCCTCAGCCAGGGATTCAATGTCCTTATGGGCATCCTTTTAGAACGGGCGGATCTGTCGGATCAGGACTTGGAAGGTATTGTTCGGCGGTTGAAATCGATCTATCGGCAGGTGATGGGAGAGCTGGGAGAGCGTGGCGTTTTCGCTGATCGTGCGGGAGTTCCTCCTCAACTTGTGGGTCTTGATGCCCAATCAGACCGGTTTAGCCCGCTGCGGGAAGAAGTGGCTAACTATCTGCGCCAAACCTATAGTTGGCAATTCAAAGGCGATCGCCTTGATCAATCCTTCCAAAATTTACTCTATGATGCAGATGCGGATCCTAGCGCGATGCGCCGTAGCGTAGAGCAAGTCGACCGCAGCTATTTTATAGAGATTTTGCAGTCGCGGGGGGTATTTACCCAAACTGAAATTCGGGATATCAGTCTACGGCTAGAAATCATTCGTCAGCAGGTTCTAAACGACTTGATTGCGGCTGAACGGGTTCAGGTGGATAAGCATCTACGCCGTAAACTGGAAACATTCTTTAAATTCACTCCTCGGGACGAGCTGATGGCTCCTATGGGCCTAGAAGCCTTTGAACAATTGGTTGGCGATGACGAAGCAACGGTGACCCAACTTCAAGAGCGCTATGCCCCTTTTGACTATGCCTGGATGTATCAGTTTTTCTCGGCCAACCCCCAACTGGTTGAAAGTGAAGCGGAAAAGTTGGCCCGACAATATCGATTGGTTTTGGATCGAAAACTGGCGGATGTCTCCAATCTGCAAGAGGCGACAAAGCTGCGGTTGGCTGAGCAATGGCAGTCCCTAGAAACCCATCTACGCCACACGCAAAAATCTGAACTTAATCCTGACGGCATTCGGCGTGATCTGAAAACCCTGCTGGAAGAGCCCAATGTGGGTATTCAACGTCTGCGATTCCGCTTAGCCCAATTTGATCGGGAAACCCTAGTGGCCACCCTGGCAGAACGCCCTGACATGAGTCGTGAGGAAGCTGAGCAGCTCGTCTCAGAAATTGAAACAAGCTGGACACAAGTTCTGCAAACGCCTCAGCATCTTAAGGAAATGGCCCAGTCTGCCCAAGCGGCTGCCCAAGAACAATATGAGCAGGCAACTCAGGCGATCGCCCAATACCTACGCAATACGGGCAAGGCTGAACTCAACCCCGACGGCATTAGCCGAGACCTACAGCAATTGCTGGATGATCCAAAGGCCGGTTTGACGGCGCTGCGCGATCGCCTCTCCCATATGGACCGTGATACGCTGGTTCAGTTGCTCAGTCAACGGGATGATCTCTCTGAAGCAGAAGTGCAATCCGCCATCGATCATTTTCAGTCCGCTGTGCAAAACCTTATTAAAGCGCCGCGTCGGTTAGCCCGTCGTGCTCAGGTTGAACTGTACTCCTTTGAGCAGGCATTAGCGGACTATCTGCGGAACACCGGCAAAGCTGAACTCAATCCGACGGGCATCAAGCGCGATCTTGAAATGCTGGTTCAAGATCCTCGGCTGGGGGCAGATCTGATTGGTAATCGCCTTTCTCGCATGGACCGTTCAACCCTAACGGCGTTGCTGGCGCAGCGCAATGATCTCAGCCCTGAAGAAGCAGAGGCGATTGTGAATCGATTGCTGAGCGTGCGTGACCAAATCCAGTCTCAGTTTAACGCAGTGCAGCGACAACTGAAGGCTTGGGTCGATACGCTTTTGGCGAGGGTGCGGGATTATCTCAACGCCCTGGAGCGTCCGGAGCTTAACTACGAAGGGATTCGTCGGGATGTTGGCCAGTTATTTGATGACCCCCAGGCTGGGTTTGGGGCCTTGCGCGATCGCCTCAGCCAGTTTGACCGTGATACCCTGATCGCAGTCCTCAGCTCCCACGACAGCATTTCCCAAACGGACGCCGAGCGAGTAGCGCTGCAAATTGAGCAGGCCCGAGATGGTGTTCTACGGCGGGCTGAGCAGATTGAGCATCAGCTAGAAGGCCGTCTCAGTGACCTGAAGCAGCAAGCGCAAGCGCGGTTTGAAGAAACCCAACGGGCTGCCGAAGCCGCCGCTTGGTGGATGTTTGCCACGGCATTGCTTTCGGCGATTTCATCGGCCATTGCCGGTGGATTAGCGGTTGCAGGATGAATGTAGATTGCGCTCAACTTTAAGATCAAAAAGGCTCTAGCCTAAAAACATCTAGCCTAAAAATAAGAGGGGGATGATAACATCATGTCCCTTTTTATCTATGTTGGTACTGAGAGATCTAATCCATAAAATAAATCTATTTATAAAACAAAGGGATAAGGTCTTGCCCCATCCCTTTCATCAAAATTAACTAGGCGATCGCCTTTTAGTTGTCCATTTGTTTTCTAATTGGTTTTCTACTCAGGCTTTATTTTTCAACTTTCGGCACAATGTCAGGCCGCTGCTTATCTTCCCAACCTGCAGGACGCTTAGAGTTGTACCAAGCAATTGAACCAAGGGAAACCGCAGCAATAAAACCGAGGATGACCGATAGACTTAAGGCGGTGGCGGGTCCTGCGGATACTGCGGGTTCGGTGGCAAACAAAAAATTCATGGTGGAATTCACTCCAGGTTTGGGTACGAATACTAGGAAAGAATAGCAATTTCTGTTTTGCTCATTCGTCCCCCTCCAGACAGAAGCGCGATGGCTCCTGGCTCTTCCCTAGGGATATTACTGAGAAACCTAGGGGGTTTGCTTAAGGGTTATAGAGCCGACAAAACCTGAGATTTATTTTGGAATAATGAATGTTTCATAGAATACAAAATTAAATCCTTAAGGGCACAAATCGTATCAGTGTATACATACCTAAAGTTTTGTCAACTTCCTCACGAGTTCCTCATAATTAAGTTCTAAACTCTGAAATCTAAAGCGCTAAAAAATTTTAGAAAAATGACTTATCAATATCCTCACTTCATTCGCTTTTTGAAAGATGAACTTCGGGTCTCCGAAGCAGAGCTAGCCGTCATCTTGGACCGGAGTGAACCCGACCCCAGTCTCCTCTCTATGACGCTGTGGCGCTATGGGTTTGTGACCATTGAGCAGCTCGATCGCATTTTTAACTGGCTTGCCCTCACCTAAAGCTTTATCAATTACTCATCGCTGTATAAAGAAGACTCAAAGCTTAACTCCGTCGCCGAAATCAGCTCCTAGTCCGGCTGAATCCCCTGCTGTGACTCTTCTCGGCATTCGATCAACTCAGGGATGACCATTCGGCAGTTTCTCAAAAGCTTTGGGCGCTCTTTCGTAGCGGCCATGGCCCTATCTGGGGTTGTGACCGGCTCTGTAGCCCTCTCTCTTGGCTTGGGCTTTGATCGGTTTCTCACCGCCAGTGCCCAAGACAATGATCTCGGTGACTTAAAAATTACCTATCGTCCGGCTAAACAGGGCCAGCTTCAGCCTGTTCAGCTAACGTTGGAGCGATCGCGTCTTTTCGAAGGAGTCGTGACAGATCTTAATAAAACGCTCAGTCTTCCTACCGATATCACCGTCGAATTCCTCGAATGTGGCTCGGCGGATGCCTATTACGATGGTGAGCACATCGGCATTTGCTACGAACTGGTACAGCGCTATAGCGATCGCTTTGCCGCCAAAAGTGGCAATCCCGAAACCGCTGCCCTCCATGCGGGGTTGTTTACGCTGTTCCATGAACTGGGCCATGCCCTGATTGACCAGTGGAAATTACCTGTCACCGGGCGCGAAGAAGACGCCGTGGATGAGTTTGCTGCGATCATGCTGCTGTGGGCCAACCAAGGGGATGCGGCGCTGGCCGGGGCGGAGCAGTTCGCCGCCGATGCCGAAGACTGGGATCCGCTGCCCTTCTGGGATGATCATGGGCTCGATATGCAGCGGTTTTACAACGTGGTTTGCTTGGTCTATGGCCGGGATCCAGAAACCTCGGCCAATCTCGTGGGCGAAGACTGGTTGCCGAAAGAACGGGCGGAGCTCTGTCCAGCGGAATACGCGCATAAATCCTACGCCTGGGGTCGTCTTTTGGGTCCCTATCTTAAGCAACCGATTGCGCTGTCAGTTCCGGCACCCCCTCGGCCTTGGAGTACGGCGCGATCGCGAAAGGGGTCGATAAAATAGGATAGATGCTGATCCTCCTGGCCCAGATTCCTCAATTTCATGTCCCATTTATTGTTCCAACGCTGTTCCCTGTTCCTTGCATTGAGTTGGAGCTTAGCGGGATGCAGGCTGTGTTTGCCCGAGCCGGTCGGGTCGGGGGGGATACCGTTGCCCTCGGTTCAGCCGAGGCACTGTCAGGCTCCTGCGGCGATTCCCGAAGTCATTAATCTTGAGAATTTGGACCAGGCGGAGTTTTTGGCCTTTGGCGGTGGGGGCGCGCCGAGCTATAACGAGATTGCCCTGGAAAAAAATATGCTGTATTTCCAGCGATCGCTCCAGGCCCTCAATCAACCCGCAGCTCCCATTTTCTTTGCCAATGGCAACAACGGCCAAGCAACGCTGCGCTATCTCGACGAAGCCGGTCGCGAACGGTTTAAGGTGCCCAATATTCCCAATCTGCGCGGCCCCGCCACCTGGGATAGCCTAGAGCAGGTGTTTCTCACCTGGATGGACCAGGCCACGGTGCAGCCCCTGTTCTTCTATTTCACCGGCCACGGCACGCTCAACCCCGTCGATGACAATAACAATGCCTTCATTTTGTGGAAAGAGGACTTCATGAGCGTCCAGGACTTCACCACCCGGCTCGATGCTCTGCCAGCGGCCAAGCCGATCGTGGTGATGATGGCCCAATGTTACTCCGGAGCCTTTGCCAATGTGATCTATGAAGGGGGGGACCCCAATCGGCCTGTGGCGCTGCGCAGCCGCTGCGGCTTTTTTGCGACGACGAAGGATTTACCCTCTGTGGGCTGCACGCCGGAGGTGAATGAAGCGGACTATCGCGACTATAGCTCCAGTTTCTTTGCGGGGCTGACCGGCCTAGACCGTGTGGGGCAGACGGTGACCTCGGCGGACTACAACCGGGATGGAAAAATTGCCTATGCTGAAGCTCATGCCTTTGCCAAGATCGATGAGCAGACGAGCGATCGCCCCATTTCCACCCTCGAAGCTTGGCTCCAGCGTCAGCTTCCGGCTCCGGTGGTGCCGGTGATTTTGCAAAAGCCCTTGAGCGATTGGAGCCAGCGGGCGCGACCGGAACGGGCGGCAGTGATTCGGGCCTTGGGCGATCGCCTGCGATTCAACCCCCAAAAGTCTTTCAGTCAAAACCAACAGCGTTTGGGCCTGACGAATCTGGCGGCGGATGCTGAGGATCCTGAAGTTGCCATGACGGCAGCCTATGTGGAGCGGCTGCGCATGGAGTTGCTCAATGTGGCGGCGGAGGAACAAATCCAGGTGTTGAAAAAGCCGCAGCAGATGAAAATTTTGCAGCAGTTAGTTGACTGCGAAAGCCAAGTTCCCTGATGGTGTTCTTTTGACTCTCTCTTTCCCTATGACTTCTGATGCTCGTCAATTTGCGCCCGCAACTGAACGCAACCGCCAGCCAATCCTGACTGTTTTGCAGAAGGTTTTGCCGCCGACAGGAATGGTGTTGGAGATTTCTAGCGGCACGGGTCAACATGCGATATTTTTTGCACCTCGGCTCAAACCGCTAATTTGGTTGCCGAGCGAATTGACTCCGGAAGGACGGGAAAGCATTCAAGCTTGGCGGCAGGCGGAACCGTCGGAGAATTTGCTGGAGCCGATAACGCTGGATGTGATGGCATCGCCCTGGCCCGTAGAAGACCCTGATTGTCCGGCACTCCAGGACCAGCCTCGGATTCAGGCGATCGTCAATATCAATATGATTCACATTGCCCCTTGGGAGGCCTGCTTGGCGCTGATGGCAGGGGCGGGGCGAATTTTGCCAGAGGAGGGTGTGCTCTATCTTTATGGTCCGTACAAACGTAACGGCATGCATACCGCTCCGAGCAATGAAGCCTTTGATCAAAATCTCAAGGAGAGGAACTCGGATTGGGGAGTGCGGGATTTGGAGGGAGTGATTGCTGCGGCAGAAGCTAAAAATTTGTGGGCACAACAGATTGCAGAAATGCCTGCAAATAATCTGTCTGTGGTCTTCCGCAAAGGCGCTTAGGAATAACGATCCAATCACACGCAATCTGTAAGTTGGGTTGAGTCTTGTGAAACCTAGTAGAAGCAAGGCGTTGGGTGCGGATGCGGATGCCGACTGTTAAACTGGGGAGCGATCGCGTATTTGAATGTCTAGAGATCTCACCACCTAAAATCCCTAGAATGCTACACTGAATTTTAACGATATCCCACATCATCATTCGTCGGTAAAGCGATCGCACCGCAACACAAACCCCGGCAACACATCTTCACCCGAAAGCTCAGCCGGTAAGCTCAACGTCTCTTTCTCCTGACCCTGTCGATAAATTTCCACCTCCTGTTCCTGGGGATTAAACAGCCAGCCCAGGCGCACGCCGCTGTCCATATACTCCTGCATCTTCTCTCGCAACGCGGACAAACTATCGGAGCTAGAACGCAGCTCAATCACAAAGTCCGGAGCAATGGGCGGAAATTTCCTGCGGTCCTCAGCGCTCAGCGCGAGCCAGCGCGATTCTTCGACCCAAGCCGCACCGGGAGAACGGTCCCCGCCCCCAGGTAACTTGAACAACGTTGAAGAACTAAAGACCCGACCGAGCTGACTGCGCTTATTCCAGAGATATAGCTCTCCACCTAAGCCTAATTCTCGGCTACCACTATCACCACCGACAGGGGACATCAGAATCACAACTCCTTTGGCGCTACGTTCGATGGCGAGGTCAGGATTATTGATGCAGAGCTGGTAGAACTGCTCATCGGAGAGGTTGAGGGGATTGAAATCGAGTTCTAGGGGACGGGGTAGGGCGTACATGGTTTTTTCGGATTTGGCGATCGCTCCCAATAGTCTGATCCTAGCCTAAGCCCTTCTCAAAGATCCTCTTAAGATGCTTTTTGCTGCCAACGCTTGTGTTGTTCTGCCATCCAGCGTTTAGAACCGAAGATTCCAGACAATAGACCCGCTACCGTAAAATCAGCATCCAATGCTTCCCAGTGCAAACCATCCCCTGCTGGACTAACTTTAACTTTTGCTAACTCTGTTGCTTCAGCCTCTGCTAGTCCTTGGGCAATCTTAGGTGGAAAACTAAAGACTGCTCCGCTCTTGAGTCGAATCACAATCAGAGCCGCTTTCTCGTCGTAATAGGCAGCGATCGCCCGAGGTTCCGTCAAGCTTGCCGCTGTTTCAGCAGCCTGCGCCTTGGCAAATTGAGCCTCAAAGTCTAGTGCTTCAGAAATTGGGTCAGTCATGGTACTCTCGCCAGTGTTCCAACAATATTTCTGCCGAGCTTCGAGGCTTATCCGGATTTTCTGTAGAGGGCTGCGAAAAAATATCTGCAGAAATTTTCGCAGGATTCTAATCCTATTCCTTTATGAATATGCGACAACATTTTCGATATAAAACTTTTGGAATGACGGCTTTGATAGGAGGTATCTCAGTATTATTCTTTTCTTCGCCCTCGGTCCTGGCGCAATTCCCTCCTGAACGTGTCTACACCGATCTTTTTTTTGATAACTATCTGAGCACCGAGATACGGTTTATTCCAAGAGCATATCTGAATTGTCAGCCGGGAAAGATTATGGCTAATTATGAAATAAAACGAGAGCCTGTAGGTAGAGCTTCAGACAAGCTTCTGGCTCAAGGAACTTTGTCTACATTTGATTGCAGCCGTGCACTTGAGGATGGTGAAGGATGGCTGTTCAAAGAGACTTGGAGTGCAGACGGAAATTTATGTGAAGGACGCTTACAGCTAATTGATAGAGTATGGCACTTTGACCGAGCTGTATTTGGAAAAAATTGTTCTTTTACTGGTAAGTCTTATCTCATTCCCGCAAGTAATTCACAACGCTAGTTTTGCAATAAACATGAAGGTCAGCCAACATACTATTACTGCATAGAGAAAACTATGCGATCGCTCCATGGGCCAGACAACCTACAGCGCCGCCCGAAACGCCCGCGCCGCCTCCACCCGAGAACTCATCAACACACAGCGCGTCAACAGCTCAAAATCCATCTTGGGCAGCAGCTCACTCCGGCTCAGCTTTTCATAGCCAGACTCCCGCAAACCGAAAACCGAAAACAGACCATCTTCCCAAAACCAAACCTCCCTCACCCCCAACACCGCATATCGCGCCAGCTTACTCGGCCCACCGCTAGAAAACACAACCTCCACGACTAAATCTGGAATTGCCTTCTGCTCCCCCAAGCAATAGGACTCATCCCCCTGAGCCGCCGCCGCGCCCACCTTCTCCAGGTCCATCGACCCCGTTGGCACAAACTCAATCCCCAGCTCCACCAAAAAGATTTCGATCAGCATCCCAATAATGCTCTTGTAAATCTCATGCTCAGGGCTAACCGTCAAAATCTCTACCGTCCCATCCAAATAAAACAACCGCACATTTCGGCAACCCATGAAGCCTTCCTGAATCTTCTTGAAACGCTCCCAGGAAAGATTGGACTGAACAATCCACTGATCCGGCCTTTGATTGGGCCATTGCTCCGGTTGCTTCCGTTCCAGCAGTTGAACCATGGCATCCTCCACTTGTTCACCCGTAAAAGATCATATTTCGAGATCGCTTCAACAAGCTAACTCCAGTCTATGGGATCTGAAAGGCAATGCATGAAAAAAGGGTGAACCGTAGCCCACCCTGAGTAGGTGTTATTTGAGGTGATGGGGTATCGGGGTATTGGAGGATCGGGTATCGGTAGAATGTAGCGTTCACTCCATCACCCCCAACTCCATCACCCCATCACGTCCCTACTCCTCAACCCCCTCAATCCGGTCCTCAACCTCCTGATACAACTCCCGCAACAGATCCAGGTTCTCCTCACTGGTCTCCCAGTAACCCCGACCGTTCACTTCCAACAGCGTTGTCACCATTTTGCGGAAGGAGTTGGGGTTGAGGTTCATGAGGCACTCTCTCAGTTGGACTACAATAGAACCATTGTTCTGTAAGCAGACGTGAATCATGGACGTAACCCTTACATTGCCCCAAGAGCTGCAAGCCCATATAGAACAGGAGATGCAGGCAGGCAGCTACCCTAGCGTCATGGAATATCTAATTGCTCTGGTAGAACGCGATCGCCAACGCAAGCAAGCCCAGAAAAAGTTAGATGAACTTCTACAGGAAGGACTCGACTCACCTGCCCAAGAGATAGCACCTGATTACTGGAAAAGCCTCAAAGCATCTGTCATTCCTTCTTCCGCAGCGGATGCGCTTTAGCTTAATCCATGAAATATCGGCTTATCGTCCGCGATCGGGCAACTCAGGATCTGCGCTCACAGGCGAACTATCTGCTCGCTCAGCATTCATCGCAATCAGCCAGCCAGTTTTTGGAGGCCGCTGAAACGACATTCAACCAGATTGCTAAAACACCCAGAATTGGCAGAGTGGTTCAGCTCGCTTCTGCTCGCTTTGGAGAAGTCAGACGCTGGCGAATCAAATCTTTTGGCGACTACTTGGTATTTTACGTCGTAACAGAAGCAGAGGTTGAGATCTTTCGGATACTGCACGGTGCGATGGATCTAGAAAACATCATAGAATTTTTGGACGAGTCCAACTGAACTCTGTACCTACATTGCTAAAGTCAAGCGCGACCCGCACTGAGTGCTCAGAAAAAAAGGTGAGCCGTAACCCACCCTAAACACGCATATTTAATCAATCCGAGAAATCAAGAATCGGGTCTTACTCCTCAACGCCCTCAATCCGGTCCTCAACCTCCTGATACAACTCCCGCAACAGATCCAGGTTCTCCTCACTGGTCTCCCAGTAACCCCGACCGTTCACTTCCAACAGCGTTGTCACCATTTTGCGGAAGGAGTTGGGGTTGAGGTTCATGAGGCGATCGCGCATTTCCTTATCCTTAATAAACGTCTCATTCGCCTCCTCATAGACCCAGTTATCCACCGCATCCGCCGTCGCCGACCAGCCCGAAGTAAACGTCAGTCGCTTCGACAACTCCCGCACCCCTTCATAACCATGGCTCAGCATGCCCTCGTACCACTTGGGATTGAGCAGCTTGGTGCGGGAATCCAAACGCACGGTTTCAGACAGCGTGCGCACTTGCGCATTAGCAGTGGTTGTGTCCGCAATAAACGCCGTCGGCTTTTTGCCATCGTCCCGCAAACTGGCTACGACCTTGGTGGGGTCAGAGTCGAAGTAGTGGGAGACGTCCGTTAGCGAGATTTCCGAGGAATCCAGGTTCTGGAACGAAACATCAGCGGTTTTGAGACTAGACTCAAAGATTTCCCGCGACTGCTTCATCATGCCAGGATTATCGGAATCAAAGGCAAACGACTTACGTTCTAGATACATCTGTTGTAGCTCCGACTCTTCGCCCCAGGAGCTGTTTTCCACGGCCAGGTTGACGTTAGAAGAATAGGAGCCAGAGGCATTGGAGAAGACGCGCTGGGCGGCTTCGCGGATGCTGACGCCCATCTCCTCGGCCTGCTCTTTGGCGTGTCTGCGGACGTAGTTCATCTCTAGGGGCTCATCGGCTTCAGCGGCCATCTTCACCGCCCGGTCGATCAGTGCCATTTGATTAATGAACAGGTCGCGGAAAACGCCGGAGCAGTTGACGACTACATCAATGCGGGGGCGACCCAACTCTTCCAGCGAGAGCAACTCCAGCTTATTGATCCGACCCAGACTGTCCGGCATGGGCTTGACGCCGACAAACCAAAGGATTTGCGCGAGGGATTCGCCGTAGGTTTTGATGTTGTCGGTGCCCCAAAGGACGCAAGCAATGGTTTCGGGGTAGGCTCCGTTGTTTTCGGCCCGCTGGCGATCGATCAACCGATCCACCACCACTTTTGCCGACATAACCGCCGCTGCCGTGGGAATCGACTGCGGATCCAGGGCATGGATGTTCTTACCGGAGGGCAAGACATTGGGATTACGAATCGGGTCTCCGCCGGGGCCGGGGAGAACATACTCGCCGTCGAGGGCTTTGATCAAGCTGCCCATTTCCATGTCAGCGCAGATTTGCTTGAGACAAAAGGCGAGGTAGTCAAATAGGACCGTGAGCTGCTCTTGATCAACGGTTTTGTAACCTAGCTTGTGCAACGCTTTGAGGTAGGCGGGCTTTTGCTTGATACCGAAGAAGTTGAGAATTTTCTTGAACCAGGCAAAACGCTCGATCAGATCAACCCGACCTTCGCGGTTGGTCAGTTGCCGCACCATCGCCGCGACGGATGCCCGCACCGCTTGGGTGATTTTCTGGTTGAGTTCGACGTCCTCCAGATTACCCAGGTCATTGCTGCGATAAATATCTTCCATCGTGCGACCTAGGCTGCGGGCGATCAGCGTTGGTAGGCCTATGATACCTTCTTCGTCGCGATCGAGACTGGCGATATTGACCAACGTCGCAATGGCTTCCTCCGCACTCGGTGGCTTACCAATCACATGCAGACCACAGGGCAAAAGCCTTGATTCAATCTCCATTAGTTGGCGATACACGTTGCCGACCAGGCGATCGCTCTCTTCCAAGCTCAGCTCAGCATTCTCGTCAGGCAAAACGACATCCTTGTCCAAATTCACCCGCAGACAAACGCTGATAATGGTCTTAACGATCGACGTGCGCCGTTCGCTTTCCCGCAGGGTTTGGTAAGAACCGACCAGTTCGCCCAGTTCCTTCAGTCCCTTATATAACCCAGCATTTTCGGCGGGAGGCGTCAGGTAGCTGATCGTGGCGGCGTAGCCCCGGCGTTTGGCGATCGTTGCTTCGGAGGGGTTATTAGCGGCGTAGTAGTAGAGATCGGGAATGTTGCCGATCAAACTATCGGGATAACATTCGCCGGACATACCCATTTGCTTACCGGGCATAAACTCCAGGGACCCGTGGGTACCGAAGTGGAGCACTGCGTCCGCTTCCATCACCTTATTGAGGTAGGTGTAGTAGGCAGCGAAACCGTGGTGAGGGCTGGCGCTGCGGCTGTAGAGCAGCATCATCGGGTCGCCTTCGTAGCCGAAGGTTGGCTGCACACCAATGAACACATTGCCAAAGTGCTTGCCGTAGATCAGCAGACTCTCACCGTCGCTGTTGAGCGTTCCCGGTGGTGGACCCCAGTTTTCTTCGAGGGCTTTGGAGAAGGGCGTCAGGCGCTCGTACTCGGATACCGGCATTCTGTAGGCGATGTTTAGCTCGGGGCTAGCATATTGGGCCTCGGCGTCGTGGATGATTTCCTCCATCAGCGCCTTGGGGGACTTGGGCAGCTTGGGAATGTCGTAGCCGCTGGCCTTCATCTCTTGCAGGACGCAGTAGATCGAGCCAAACACGTCCAGATAGGCAGCCGTTCCGACATTGCCCTTGTCCGGCGGGAAGCTGAAGACCGTGATCGCCACTTTCTTGTCGGTGCGGGGTTTGCGGTGGAGATTGGCCCATTTGATTGAGCGTTCCGCAATCATTTCCACCCGGTCTTGCAGCGTGTGGGCCTTGCCCGTGTTGCCGTCGCGACCGGAAAGCACAATCGGTTCGATCGCCCCATCCAACTCCGGAATCGCAATTTGCAACGCCACCTGAATCGGGTGCAGTCCTAGATCGCTTTCCTCCCACTCCTCCGTGGTTTGGAACACCAGGGGCAGCGCCACCATGTAGGGCCGGTTGAGGCGCTTGAGGGTTTCAATTGCCTTCGGATGATCCTGCCGCGCCGGACCGCCCACCAAGGCAAACCCCGTCAACGACACCGCCGCATCCACCAAAGCCTTGTCTTTCGCCAGGGGATCAAAAAAGTAGGCATTCACCGACTTAGAAAAGTCCAAACCGCCGTTAAACACCGGGATCACCCGCGCACCGCGATATTCCATTTCCGAGATAATGGCGACGTAGTGGGCGTCGTCTCCAGTGACGATGTGCGATCGCTGCAACACCAAACCAATCACCGGACCATCCTGGGCCACATCCTTACGGGAATTGCTCCAGTTCAAATATTCCTTGATGTCCTCAAACATCTCCGGAGCCAGCGGATGCCAAATGCCCTGCTCAGGATAAACCACGGGGTCTTCAAACTGAAGCTCGGGCTGATCCAAGTCCTGGGCGTCACCGCCTTTGTTGAGGACGTAGCGATCGGCAATCATCAGCAGGAAGTTTTCCAGATTCTCCGGCGAGCCCCCCAGCCAATACTGGAAGCTCATCATGAAGCTGCGGGCATCCTGGGCCTTGTCCACCGGCAGATATTTCAGCACCTTCGGCAGCGTCCGCAGCAGCTTCAGCATGGCGTCCTCGAAGCCTGCGGCGTCCTTCTGGCGGCGCTTCTTCATGAATTCGCCAATGACGCTCTTGGACTGACCCAAGTTCGACATACGAAACTTGCCCAGCTTATTCAGCCGCATAACGTTGGGCATGGAGGGGAAGCAAATGGCGGCGTCGAGCTGGTCGCGCACGGGCTCTACGGCAGCGGCGACTTTCTCGGCCAGATCCTCAATAAAAATCAGCGAGGCAATAAAGATATTGGCCTCGGCCACTTCCTTCTTGAAATTCTCGTAGTTTTCCTCGTCGCGCAATTCCTCGATCAGATAGCCGCTAATCTCCACCGCAATGCTGGGATTTTGGGCGTTGATTTTGCGGACGGCAGTGGATAGAGCACTCTGATACTGGGACTCCAGTACGACGTAGACCACCTTTACTAAGGAACGGCCCTTGAGGTCGTCGGGGGTAATGTGTCGGATGGTGGACTTGACGTAGGTGAACATGCAGTTCTGGGCTCCTCGGGATGCGTGTTCTGCTTGGACGACTGGAACAGGAGATGAGCAAGCATACTCATCCATATAGTTTTTTACCAGAAACCGACCCCTAGGATTGGGGATCCTGGGAGCACTGACACAATTTGACAAGAACGACTATGAATTTTTGAAACGATCTGTTGTAATGCTTGACTTTTTGTGGATTGGGGCGATCGCGAAGTCGAGAACTTCAGCGCTACGACTTTTCGGATGTCTATTCTCGGATGTCTATTCAATGTTGGCGCGGGAGAATCAGCTTTACCCGGTAGCCCAGATTTTGAAGCGCATTGCGGGTCAAATATCAGTTTAGTGCAGCACACTTCCTAGGATAATCCTCCGGGATAGGGGATGGGCAGTCGCGAGACGTTTTTCCAGGCAACACGGCGGATCTTCCTTTCTTTGTCAAATTCAAACGTTTGCGGATTATAGAGATATACTAAAAGTATAGACTTGAGGTTTGCACTTGATGAACATTGCGAAGCTGTTTCAGAATGGTCAAAGTCAGGCTGTGCGGCTACCTAAGGCGTTTCGGTTTGAGGGCGATCGCGTCTTCATTAAGCAAGTTGGCAGCGCAGTGATTCTGTTGCCCTATCAAAATGCTTGGCAGGTGTTGTTCGATAGCTTGGATTTGTTTTCCGAGGATTTTATGGAAAATCGCCAAACACCTCTTCAGCAAGAACGTGAGACTTTATTTGATTAAATCTTAAGAATCTAAAGAATTTCAGGCCACATCAAGACAGGTCAGATTAAGCAACAATACAACATGCAGTATTTGCTAGATACCAATATTTGTATCTACATTATTAAGCGTAGACCGCCAGAGGTGCTGCAACGATTTTTGGTCTATGATCCGGGTGACATTGGCATCTCTACGATTACGATGGCAGAGCTTAGCTATGGGGTGCAAAAGAGCCAGCGTCCCCGGCAAAATCAAGCGGCATTGGAACAGTTTTTATTGCCGTTGGAGATTGTGGATTTTGATGCCGCTGCGGCTCAGAGGTATGGGCAAATCCGAGCTCATCTGGAGCAGCTGGGTCTGCCGATTGGTTCGTTGGACTTTTTAATTGCAGCCCAGGCCCTGAGTTTGGGGATAGTTTTGGTGACTAACAATGCAAAAGAGTTTATGCGGGTGCCGGAATTAAGGGTGGAAAATTGGATATGAATGAGGATTTTGAAGTGGTTCGACTGTCGCTCGCGCTAAAATGGATCAAGCCCCAGTGATGTTCCCCCGAAGAAGTAGACAGATGTCCAAATGCAGATTGATCTCGGGGCAGAGCAACTTTTGGGGGTAGAACGGGGAAACCAACAAATCGCCGTAGAACCAGAGCGATTTTGTACCTAGCGGTTCCAAGCCAAACCTACGACGAATATCGAAAGTTGGTAAAGCAAGTCTTGCAGCAACATGCGGCGATTAAGCCTGCCTACGGCGAAATCGAAGTGGGTACGCTGTTTGATCAGGAAAGCGATCCTTCGGAGCTTGGCAAAGCCAATCGCTACCAAGTCATGCGCTCAGGCTGGCTCAAGGAACGTCGGGTCTATGGAGCACTCATCCATATTGATCTCAAAGATAGCAAATGCTGGATCCAGTACGACGGTACTGAAGTTGGGGTAGCAAACGAATTAGTTGAGTTAGGGATTCCGAAAGAGGATATCGTTTTGGCCTACCATGCCCCCCTCCTGAGGGAATACGGTGAGTTTGCGGTAGGGTAATGGCTCTAACTTCGACTCACCCCCATGACGGATCCCCTTGGCCTAACCCCCTCCATTCTCAAAAACCTCAACGCCCGCACCCTCTATCGGGGCGACATCCTGTTTCCCTGTATTCCGGCTGCTTGCGGTGCCTACGTCAGCCACCTTGATATCCTCATGCGCAACTTTGGTCAGGCATTTGTGCCAGAGGAGCTAGAGCAACTATCAACGCTTCTGCTCACTGCTATGAGCCAAGGTTACGCCCAAAGCCCCAATGCCCAAATCGCCTTTCACTACGAGGTGAAGGGGACTGCCCAGTTACAAAAAACGATCGCCTGTGAAATCTCCCTCGTGTTACCGTCCCTAGGTGAACAGTACGATACCTGGTATCGAATGGAGGACGCATCGCCCCTGTTTGGCGGGGTTGCCGATGCCAAGGTGCTGGCAGTGCTGGCCGAGTTGCTCCCGATGGAAACAACCGGCATGGAGCGGCCTAGGGTTTTGGATATTGGCGCAGGCGATGGCCGCAATGCCATTCCGATCGCCCAGAAAAATTATCAGGTCGATGCTGTTGATCTCACGCCGGAACTCACGGCTGAACTCAAACGAAAAGTTGCCCAGCTCCAGCTTGAATCCTGGTTGAAAGTCTTTGCAGCTGATCTCCTCGATCCGGCCATAAGCTTTCAAACAGACTGCTATGATCTGGTTTTCTTGTCAGAAGTGACCTCGCATTTCCGCAGTATAGACGAGCTGCGGCAAATGTTTCTCAAAGCTTCAGCTTGTCTGAAACCAGGACGGTATTTACTGTTCAACTGCTTCTTGGCCAAGGAGGGGTTTGAACCAGATGCTATGGCCGTCGAAATGTCTCAAATTGCCTGGTCGAGTTTATTCTTGCGATCGCAGCTCGAAGCGGCCCAGGCTGACCTCCCGTTTAGGCTGATCTCGGATGAGTCGGCTATTGAGTATGAGCGATCGCACCTCCCCGCAGAACACTGGCCCCCTACCCCGTGGTACGAAACCTGGGCGACAGGACGCAGTGCTTTTCCGTTTTTAGAGGGTACCTTCCCCCTAGAACTGCGCTGGTTACTTTATCAAAAATAGCCCAACTCTCATATCCTTAAGCACGAGCCGCTTCTCCACAATCGCACAGAAGATTGATAACCGCTTGGGGAGCGCGTAACGCAGTAGGAGGATGTGCAATGGAACGTTTTATAGTTAATTGCGCCTAGCTACTGATCAGGAAAAACTAGCTAGACCATCGTCTAGAATCCAATCATAAAGACAAAAGCGATGCGAGAGCGATTCCCAGAATCTTTGCCAGAATCTTTGCCAGAATCTTTGCCAGAATCTTTGCCAGAACCGTTGTTTATCTTGCAACAGGTGACCCAGCGATTCAACGGCAGCGAAGCCCTTAGCCAGGTCAGTCTGAGCATTCAACCGGGCGATCGCGTGGCGCTCATCGGTCCCAGTGGGGCAGGCAAAAGTACGCTGCTGAGTTTGCTCAATGGCACGCGGTTGGCAACGGAGGGCGAGGTTTGGGCGCTGGGTCGGTGTTGGCATCGGGTTTCGGGTCGCCAACGCCGTCAGCTTCAACGACAAATCGGCATGGTGTATCAGCAGTTTCATCTGGTAAATACACTACGGGTGATTCACAATGTCAATGCGGGGCACCTGGGCCGCTGGTCCGTGCCCAAGGCGTTGCTGTCCCTCATTCTGCCCCAGGACGTGGCTTTAGCGCAGCAGGCCCTTGCCCAGGTGGGCATTGCCGAAAAACTCTGGACACGCACCGATCAGCTATCGGGAGGGCAGCAGCAGCGGGTGGCGATCGCCCGCGTCCTCATCCAGGATCCGTGGGTCATCTTAGCGGATGAGCCCATTGCTAGCCTTGACCCCGAGCGGGGTCGGGAGGTCATGCAGATCTTGGTGGATCTGTGCGCCGCTGGACGGACGCTAGTGGTGAGTTTGCATGATGTGGCCATGGCCCAGCGCTTTTGTAATCGGATCATTGGATTGCGCCAAGGCCGTGTCCTGTTTGATCAGCCCGTCACCGCCCTTGATGAAGCGCAAATCGCCCAGCTCTACGCCCTAGACTCGCCAGAAAATCCCCCTGCTAGTCGATCGCTAACGTCAGACAAAGCCATACACTAGGTCAGTAGCCTTCCGTCAGACAATCCTGGGGAAGGCTACGCAGTTGCCCTTCCTACGCTTTGAACCATGAAGTGGATTGATCAGCTTCCCCGCTGGTTTTCGTGGGGGCTTGTGCTCCCGTTGCTGGCCCTCAACGGTTGGGTCGCACTCCTGTTCTACCAGTACTTTGAGGGGTTGATTAAGATTTCCGTTGCGGCGACGCTGTTGACGTTTATTTTGAGTTACCCGGTGGGAGCCTTACAGCGGCTCAAACTGGGCCGAGGTCGCTCGGTTTTGCTGGTCTTGGTGGTGGCGTTAGCAGGGCTTGGGGTTTTGGGCGTGACGCTCATTCCTATCCTGCTCAATCAGCTCAATGATTTGGCGATGCGGCTGCCCAGTTGGCTGGATTCCGGTGCGGCTCAGCTGGATGCGCTCCAGGTTTGGGTGGCCCAGCGCAATTTGCCGGTGGATTTGATCAAATTGGGAGATCAACTGGAAGCGCGACTGTCGGGTCTTCTGCAAAATGCCAGTGGCATTGTTTTCGGGGTTTTGCCCGACGCCATTGGCAGCGTACTCGATTTTCTGCTGACGATTGTGCTGACGATTTATTTGCTTCTCCATGGCGATCGCTTTTGGAATGGCCTCTTTCAGTGGTTGCCGGATCGATTCAATGGCCAAATTCGCCCGCTGCTCAGCCAAAATTTTCAAAACTATTTTGCCGGTCAACTCAGTCTCGCGGCAGTCATGGGCGTGGCCATGACCATCGCATTTTTAATTATTCAAGTGCCCTTTGGCTTGCTTTTTGGCATTGGTGTTGGGGTTTTAGCGGTTTTTCCCTTTGGTACCGCAACCGGGGTTGCCATTGTCAGTTTGTTGACGGCGCTCAAAAGTATTTGGCTCGGGGTGCGGGTTTTAGCGGTGGCGTTGGTGATTGCCCAGGTGGTGGAAAATGCGATCGCCCCACTCCTGATCGGCGGTTTTACGGGTCTCAACCCCGTTTGGATTTTGCTATCGTTGCTTGTGGGGGCCAAGCTGGGTGGCATTTTGGGGTTAGTCATTGCCGTTCCCATCGCCAGCTCGATCAAAGAAGTTTTCACGATTTTGCGAGAATCTGGGCTCACCGATAATAGTTCAGACCCTAAAGCAGATGATCACACAACGAATTCCTCGCTACAAAATGGTTCAGAAACGTCGAGTACGTTAACTCCATCTACCCTTCCCTAGGCATCGGCGATTTAAGCATGGAAGTTTTGCCAGAAGCGAGCCCGACCGTCAAGTCATCGAAAATTCTTAGACTATTGCCGGTGCTCCTAGCAGGGATATTGCTTGCGTTCACCTATCACTGGCTGAGCCATGAATTGACGGCCCATTCTCTGGCGCAAATTTGGCAAAGCTTTCGCAGTATTCCCCAATCTTCAATATTACTGGCCCTCAGTTTAACCTTGCTCAACTATGGGGTTTTGAGTGGTTACGATACGCTGGCCGTTCGCTATGCCCGTCGTCCGTTAACCTATGGGAGAACGGCATTGGTGGCCATGATTGGCTATGCCTTTAGCAATAATTTTGGGTTTACAGTGTTAAGTGGTGGGGCTATTCGCTATCGCTTTTATCGACGCTGGGGATTATCTGTGGGGGCGATCGCCCAAACCATTTTGTTTTGCAATCTTAGCTTTTGGGTCGGTCTGTTGACCCTCGGGGGGGCATTGTTTCTCTGGGATCCGTTTTCCGTGGCAGTTTTGTTGCGTCTACCCCTAGAGACGGTGCGGTCCTTGGGGGGATGTTTTCTCAGCCTTGTCCTCGCTTACCTCGGCTGGTGTTTGCTGAGTGTTCGGCCATTACGTTTGCGGCAATGGGTTTTGCCCCCCTTATCCTTGCGGTTGGCATTGGGACAAATGGGGGTCACTCTAGCGGATTGGATGATTGTGGCAGCGGTGCTTTATGTTTTGTTGCCGGGGACACTTTTGCCCTCCTATCCGTCTTTTTTAGGCATTTACTCCTTGGCTAAAGTGGCTGCGGTGATGAGCCATGTGCCAGGAGGGTTGGGAGTATTTGAGACGGTGGTGCTGAGCGCGATCGCGCCCCCCGCCCAAGCGATGCCGAAGGTTTTAAGTGTGTTTTTGGCCTACCGGGGGATTTACTATTTGTTGCCGTTGGCGATCGCCATCTTAGTCTGGACCAGTTACGAACTCAAGCTGGGCAAACCTGAAAAATAAGCAATAAACCTGCAAAATCTAGACTAAAATCCCACAAACCCGACAGCAGATCTATCTTTATGAGGAAGTGAAACTATTGCAAGATCTCTATAGTAAGACAGATCCTTTGAGTCATCTTAGTTTCTTCAAGATTTTCCTATGTTGCACCTCTTCCAAGACAGTCTTGCGCTTCAGCTTGGCTTGGTTGTGGGGATAACGCTTGTAGTCATCGGTTTATTTGGACAGCTCAGCGCTATTTTACTCAACTTTGGTATCAAGGCGTTAGCCGCCCCGGAGCTAAATCGGTTTTATCGGAAGGTCATTGAACCTCGGCGATCGCTTCTCGGAATCGTCATTTCCCTAGGAGTTTTTGATGTCACCCTGTGGCTGTTTTTCCAGCGTTTCTTGCAGGTTCCCTGGTACAGCAGGATTGAAATTCCAGCAACGCTGACCTTTACCGTGGCGTTGGGCTGGCTAATGTCTCGGTTATTTAAAGAATATTTTGGGAGTTACTTGTTAGATGCCGCTGCCACGGGGGGGCGAAAAGTTAATAGCGAGTTTTTAGTTCTCGCTAAATTTTTAGCTAATTTCACAATTTTGGTGATTCTCGTAATCCTCTTTGGCCAAACCCATAATTTTAATATATTTGGAGTGTTTGCCAGTTTGGGTGTGGGAGGAATTGCAATCGCCTTCTCCGCACAAAAAGTCCTAGAGCAGTTACTCGGTGGCATTGTTATTTATATCGATCGTCCCTTTAGTATCGATGATTATATTGGTTTGCCGGACGGAACCTATGGACGAGTCGAGTCCATTGGTCTACGATCAACAAAGGTTCGGACTTCGGGAAAAGGTACGCTGGCGATCGTTCCCAACAATGCAATCATTCAATCGACGGTGGAGAACTTTACGGGCGCGAAAAAAGTCATGGTACTGCTTTACCTGAATTTTAATCGTGTCATCTCGGCAGATGAAGAAGCCCTAATCCGCCAAGTTGTTTTGGATAGCACTCAAGATGTTTTCGGCTTAGATTCTCGCAACACTGACATTGTTTTCAAGAAAAATCTTCAGGGAATGCAGGCCCAGATTACATTTTTTATTTTGGGCTCTGGGGCTGTTTCAATGAAAATTCGACGTCAACTGCTGAATATTGCTAATCACAATCTGACGCAGCAGCTAAGAACCTACGGCATTGTTTTTGAAATCGAAGCGCCCACAGTTTATGTGGATTCTCCCATTACGATCTAGGAAAGTGGATGAATATTGCTGAAGTTTTTCAGGGATTAGAGATTTATCTACCCCGCATCTTAGAAGTTCCGAAGCTCATCATTTTTGTCTGCTCTATTTTGCTTTCTACTATTGTAGGTCGCTACACACCGGGATTAGTCTGGCTAATCGTCCATCGCCTTGCTCAAGACTCTGTAGCGATTCTCTATGACCGTCTGGTTCAGCCCATTCGAGGGAGTTTTCAGACCGCTGGAACACTAACTTTAATCTCACTTTCTTTGGTTTGGCTACAGGCGGACTATCTGAGTCTATATGCCTTTCTCAAACCTTTTGTAGATTTGGGGGTGATTGTTTCTGTTGCTTGGCTAAGCTCTCGTATTTTTCGTCAGGTTTTGCGTTTCTATGGCATTGAACTGTTGCGACGATTAGGGAGAGAGGTGAATGAATTATTGCTAGTCATTGAAACTTTAGTCAATGTTTTGATTGGGTTTATAGCAGTTTTGGCCTTTGCTCAGAGTCAAAATTTTAATTTGATTGGTTTGATGGCAAGCTTGGGGTTGGGAGGGTTGGCGATCGCCTTTGCCGCCCAAAAAATTCTTGAGCAGCTTTTGAGTACGATTGTGCTGTATCTCGATCGCCCATTTGTGCCTGGGGACTATATTCGAGTCAGTCTCAATCCCCATAAATTGGATGTCTATGGTCGGGTGGAGTCCATTGGTTTGCGCTCGACAAAGCTACGAACATCTGGAAAGAGTACCTTGGTGATTATTCCCAATAATACTCTAGCAAATCTGGACATTGAAAATGTGACCCGTGGTAAGAAGGTCATGGTGATGCTGTATTTAGATTTTTTAGCTCCGCTCAAGGTTCAAGATGCGGCTTTGGTGCAGCAAGTGATTACTGAAAGTACAGAATCTCTGTTAGGCATTGATCCTGGCAGTACTAGTATCAGTTTGCTGACGGAGGAAGGCCAAGGGAATGGTCAAGGCAATGTTCAAGGCAATGTTCAAGGCAATGGTCAGGCTCCGGCTCCACCGATATTGCCCCGACGGGCAAGGGTAACGTTTTTTATTTTAGGATCGAGTGAGGATTCAATTCAGTTGCGTAAGCGACTTTTGGAGCTAGCGAGTAGCAAAATCGCGAAGCGCCTTAATGTTCACGGGATTGAGTTTACGATGCAGGAGCCAACAATTTATGTAGAATCTCCTGTCACGCTTTAGGGACAAAATAACTTGATCACCTCAACCCTCACCTGAATCCTTTCCTCAGATTCAGCGCTTAACGGAGGTTAAGGCTCACCCAGAAAATCCCGTTTCCCGACTTCTACTCCATCGTGTCTAAGGATGTCATAGGCCGTCGTCATATGGAAGTAGACATTCGGCAAGACAAAGCCCGATAAAAAAGGCCATCCCTGCATCGTGATGCTTTCTCCGCCACCGATCGGGACAGAAACTTCCTTCTCTTCGGTACCGTCAATCTGCTCGGCGGTGAAGGTCTGCAAATAGGCAACACTTTTCTCAAGGCGATCGATCAACTCAGGAAACGTTGTTTCTGTATCCGCGATGGAGGGAGCGTCTAAGCCTGCGAGCCTCGCCATGCCGCGTCTAGAGACATCGGAGGCAATCTGGATCTGTTTGGCAAGGGGAAACATATCGGGATACAAACGGCTGTTGACCAACACCGTTGGATCAATGCCTTTGGCGACTGCGTGGGCTTCTCCTTTTTTGAGGATTGCAATGAGGTTGTTGAGCGTGCGGCTCAGGATGGGAATAGAAGCTTGATACATCGAAAGGGTCATGGTGACTTCTCCTAAATCATTAGAGATTGGGTGGCGATGGGGCGATCGCCCCAAGTTTTGGTAACGCCCATTAGAGCAGCTTACAGGGGCGATCGCCCTCAACCCAACAAATCTCTAAAACAAATCTCTAAAAGACTAAGCACTAAAATACTTTGCCACCGGGTGATAGGTAATGATTGCCGTCGTTGATTCCTCGGGATACAATTGCTCACTTTCATCCATTGTCATACCGATGCGCTCAGCCCCCAAAATCTGCAACTGCTGCGCCTGATCCGCCACCCTCGGACAAGCCGGATAGCCAAAACTATAGCGGCTTCCCTGGTATCGCTGGGCCAACATATCGCGGATATTATCCGGCTCCAGATCGCCGTATCCCAGCTCCTGACGAATGCGAGCATGGCACCACTCCGCCATCGCCTCGGCCATCTGCACCGCAAGGCCGTGGAAATAGAGATAGTCCTTATACTGGTTCTCCGCAAACAGTTGCCGTGCATAGTCCGCCGAAATCTGACCGACCGTCACCGCCTGCATCGGAAACACATCAAACTGACGATCTTGTTGTACGAGATCCAGCGGTCTGAAGAAATCCGCAATACAAAGCCGTCGCATCGACTTCTGACGCGGGAATTCCCACGTAAACAACGGTTTAGGAAACGCCTCTTCCTGCCCGTCTTCCTGCCTTACGGACGAACCGCCAGCCGTCCTCCCCGCCTCGGCCATCACCGCCGGGTCATAGACATGCACCGAATTGCCCTCCGCCGCGCAGGGGAAATAGCCATAGACCAGTTGAGGATGCAAGAGATTCTCAGCCTTGATCTTTTGCTTCCATTCCTCCAGGACTGGATAAACCTTCTCCGCCAGGAATACATCGTACTCTTCTCGGCTTTGGTCCTTGGGCTTGCGGAATTGCCACTGCCCCGCAATCAGCGCTTGCAGATCCAGATGCCAATACAATTCCTCTAGGTCAAAGTCCTCGGGCATCAACACCTTCGCGCCCCAGAACGGTGGCACTGGTCGGGGAATATCAATCTCTACGGCTTCGGAACGATGGGTGTCAATGACCTCTGGCTCTTGCTTCTCCGGTTTCGGTGGACCCTTTAATTCTGCTTCTGCTTGCTCGATCGCCTGCCGACCCTTCTGGTTGTACTGGGCAAACTCTCCGATAAATCCCTCGCCATCCCCCCAAGCCTGCTCTCGCTTCGCAGGCATGAGTCGGTCCATAAACGTCAAGTCAGCAAAGGCATCCTTTCCATAAATGACCTGGCCGTTATAGGTCTCTTGACAATCACCATAGACAAACTTAGGAGTCAGTGCCGCACCGCCTAAAATCACCGGCACCGTAATCCCTTTTTGGTTAAAGACCGCTAGGTTTTCCTTCATGAAGGCCGTCGACTTTACGAGCAATCCGCTCATGGCGATACAGTCAGGCTTGTGCTGCTCGTAAGCCTCAACAATGGCATCAACGGTTTGCTTAATCCCCAGGTTAATGACCTTATAGCCGTTGTTGGTGAGGATGATATCGACTAGGTTTTTGCCAATATCATGGACATCTCCCTTGACCGTCGCAATCAGGAATTTACCCTTCCCGGAATCGTCCTGCCCCTCAATTTTCTCCATAAACGGTTCGAGGAATGCCACCGCAAACTTCATCGTCTCTGCGGACTGCAAGACAAAGGGCAATTGCATTTGTCCCGAACCAAACAGCTCACCCACGACTTTCATGCCATCAAGCAAGAAGGTGTTGATGATTTGCAGCGGTGGATACTGCTCTAACGCCAGCTTGAGTGCATCTTCTAAGCCAATGCGTTCGCCATCAATAATGTGCTGTTTGAGCCGTTCTTCGATGGGTAAATCCGCCAGCGAAGCCGAAGACCGGGCATCTTTGGTACTCACCCCTTCAAATAGTGTCGTGAGTTGTGTCAGGGGATCATAGGCGCAAATATCGTTCTCAAAGCGTCGATTGTCGTAGATCAAATCCCGACAAACCTGCTGATGTTCTGGCGCAATTTTACTCAAAGGCAAAATCTTTGCAGCGGAGACGATCGCCCCATCCATGCCCACCTGCATCGCCTCATGCAGAAACATCGAATTGAGCGTAATCCGCGCCGCTGGACTCAAACCAAAGGAAATATTGGAAACTCCCAACATGAAGTGAACACCCGGAAGATGTTCCTTGATCCTGCGAATCGATTCGATCGTCGCCTTGCCGTTTTCCCGATCCTCTTCAATTCCGGTGGAAATGGGCAGCGCTAGGGTATCAAAAAAGATCTCGTGGGGGGGGAGACCAAACGCTAAGGCATCGCGGTAGGCCCGTTGGGCGATCGCAAACTTCCGCTCCGCCGATCGAGCCATACCCTCCTCGTCAATGGTTCCAATTACTACCCCTGCGCCATAGGTTTTGGCCAGTTCTAGAACCTTAAAAAAGCGCTCATCCCCATCTTCATAGTTGGTCGAGTTGAGGATACATTTCCCCCCAGCCACCTTCAGCCCCGCTTCCATCTTTTGCCACTCGGTGGAATCGAGCATCAGGGGCAGCGTCACGTTGGTCACTAGGCGAGAGACCAGCTCATGCATGTCCCGTTCGCCATCCCGTCCAACGTAATCGACGTTGACATCCAGGATGTGGGCTCCTTCCTTGACTTGGGTTTTGGCGATCGCCATCAATCCATCCCAGTCATCTTCATTCAGCAACTCCCGCACCTTCTTGGAACCACTGGCATTCAGCCGTTCCCCCACAATCAAAAAGGAATTGTCCTGGTCGTAGGGCTGGGCTGCATAAATCGATGCCGCTGCCGGGGTGTAATTCAACGCGGGTCGGACGGACGAACTGCTGTTCGTTTCTACAGAAGAACGGATGGGGCGGGGCTTTGGGGTTAATTCCTGGGCGATTTCCGCCAGGGCTGCAATGTGGTCCGGTCTGGTGCCGCAGCAACCGCCGATCACCTGTACGCCCAAATCCTCCACAAACCGATGCAGGGCAATGCGCAATTCCATCGGCGTCAGCTTGTAATGGGCATGACCGCCAACATTCTCCGGCAACCCCGCATTGGGAATACAGGAGACCACAAAGGGCGAGGTCTCCGCCAAATACTTGATATGCTCGCTCATCAAATCCGGCCCCGTGGCACAGTTGAGCCCAAGAATATCGATCTTAAACGGCTCCAGAATACTCACCACCGCCGTAATATCCGAGCCCACCAACATCGTCCCCGTGGTTTCCATCGTCACCGAAACCATGATCGGGCGACGCTCCCCTTTCTGGGCACAAACCGTCTCCACTGCATTCAACGCCGCCTTGATTTGCAGCACGTCTTGACAGGTCTCGATGATAAAGAGATCAACCCCGCCGTCGTAAAGCCCTTCGGCCTGGACCGTAAACGCTGTCAGCAGTTCATCGTAGGTAATATGGCCGAGGGTGGGAAGCTTGGTTCCTGGCCCAATGGACCCGGCCACAAAACGCGGCTTCTCTGGGGTCGAAAACTCTGCGGTGCAGGACTTGGCGAGCTCCGCTGCCCGCTTGCTAATCTCATAGGCTTGATCCTGGAGGCCATACTCTGCCAACACAAACGTGCTGCTGCCAAAGGTATCCGTTTCGATCACATCCGCCCCAGCCGCCAAAAAATCCCGGTGAACCTTGGCCACGGCCTCCGGCTTCGTCATAATCAAATACTCATTACAGCCCTCATACTCAGGTCCACCAAAATCCGCTGCGGTCAAATCCTGGACCTGGAGATTGGTCCCCATGGCACCGTCAAATACCAAAACGGGACGTTCGGGACTGTGGAGGCGATCGAGGAAAGAACTACGCATAGGAACTATCTGGTTAGAAAGACTGGGCTAAAAGATTGAAATTTATCTTCATATCTTACCCATCCTGCCTGAAATTCCGGGGATTCAGGTGTAAACAGACGCAAACTTTAAGGGAAGGGAAGGAAAATAGTGGGGCGATCGCCTCCTCCCAAAGTGCCCATCAACACCACAGCTCCGCAGGTGTTACCCCGCGAAGCTGGACTATGGAGCGATTTTGGTTAGCCCCTCAATGTAAGTTGCCTTTATCTAAGTTGCCTGCATCAGACCATGCGTTATTGAGCCACGACATCAATGATGGCGTTTTTCACTTGCTGCTTGATCTGCTGCTCCTTTTGGGCAACGGTTGCGCCCGACTGTCCCAAATCCTGTGCCCAATTTGATTGTTTTTGTTCAAAGGGGTGAGGTGTTAGGGTTTCGCCCTTAGCGAGGGTTTGTTTATACCAATCTGTAAATTGGCTGGCACGGGTTTTTAGGGTGGTGTAGCGATCGCCATAGCGCTCCGGCATTGCTTGCTTTTTCTGCTGCAAGTAAGCCGTAAATTTAACCCGCAGGGCTTGGAAAACCGATTTCCAGAAGGGCGTGGCGGTTTCCGTTTCCGCTGTAGGCGTTTCTAGCTCCAGCACTTCCGTCAGCGTACCTTTCGAAATACTCCAAACTTCGCTGGAACCGGCTTTGGTTTCCTTCAGGGCTTCAGAGAAAGCCGCTTGGAAAATGGACTGGATGCGCTTGGCTCGGGTTTGAGCAATGGTTTTGGCCTGGTGAAAACCCACTTGATGATCAGACATGGAGATGCCTCCGAAGGAGTAGAGTGTACTTTAGGGTTTGGGAATGAGGTCGGTGCGTAGGTCGGCGCGTAGGTCGGTGCGTCAATCGGCGCGTAAATCGGCGTGAATGAATTTGCCTAAACGCTTTCAGCGACGCTTTCAGTAGTGTTTTGCATGGTTTCGGTGTCTTTGCCCTTGCGCTGGCGCTGTTCGAGCAGGAGCTGAGACACTTCCGTCACCAACAGCGTCGCAATCAAGCCATCGTCAATCCAGCCCACAAAGGGAACGAAGTCTGTAATCAAATCCACCGGACTGAAGAGGTAGGCGACGCTGCCTAGAATGGCAATCCAACGATATTTGGGGTGCTTCAAAACCGAACGATAAACGGTGTACAGGGGCTGGAGAATGGCCTTCATGGTGGTTGGTGTTCCGCGTCGATAGCCCTATGATGGCGAAGTTGTTCTCTCGCTGCGAGTGGGGCTTTCCCCTGAAAAAGAGGAGAAAACCCTATAGGGGGTAGGGTTTTCGCGCTTTTAAGTTCGGTTAATGCGATCGGGTGAGTTCAGCCGTCGCCTGCGCCGGTACCGGATTTTTCAGAACGGCTTGGCATAGCCGATTGACGCCGCTAATGACGGCCAAGAGCGAGGCGGTGACGATGCTGGAATGGATGCCGACGCCATATACCGATGGGCTAGATGGGCCAGGGTGACGATCGCCCCTCAGCTCAATAAACGCCACGGCCTGGGCTTCACTGCCGGAGGTGAGCGATCGCTCCTCAAAGGATTTCACTTGAATTTGGCCCAGGCTTTCCAAACTGCCACCGAGGTAGACCAATTGTTCATTCAGCGCCGTCACAAAGGCTTCAATCGGCCCCCCATTACCCAAATGGGTGCAAGTCATTGGCATTTGATTCACCAACAGATCCACCGTCGTTTCTTGCAACCCGCAGAAAAGCAACCGGTGTTGCAAGTACTGCAAGGGGGTCGTCGTCTGTAAATAGGTTTGCTCAAACAACTGCCAAAGGGTAGCAGCGGTCATTTCCCCTCGCTGCGGACCAGACCCATCCAGCACTTGCTGAACCACCTGGCCAAACTCGACCTGCAAGGGTCGTGGCATCACCAAGCCATAGTCCCGCTCCAGCAAGAAGGCGATTCCGCCCTTACCAGACTGGCTGTTCACCCGCACCACAGATTCGTAGGTTCGCCCCACATCTGCCGGGTCTAGGGGCAAGTAAGGGACTTCCCAGGGGGCGTCGGGGGCTTGCACCGCCAAACCTTTTTTGATGGCGTCCTGGTGGGAACCGGAAAAGGCGGTGTAAACCAGCTCTCCCACGTAGGGATGGCGGGGGTGGATCGGCAATTGGGTGCAGTCTTGGACGAGGGCGGCGATCGCATCTATCTGAGAAAAATCCAACCCTGGGTAGATGCCTTGGGTATATAAATTCATTGCTAACGTGACGAGATCCACATTGCCCGTGCGCTCGCCGTTGCCAAACAAACAGCCCTCAACCCGCTCAGCCCCAGCCATTTGAGCCAGTTCCGCCGCCGCCACGCTGGTTCCCCGATCATGGTGGTTGTGAACGCTCAAAACCACGCTATCCCGTCGGGTCAGGTGTCGATGCATCCACTCCACTTGGTCGGCAAAAACATTCGGGGTTGAAACTTCAACGCTTGCCGGCAGATTAATAATGGCCTTCTGCGCTGGCGTGGGTTGCCAGATATCCAGAACGGCGTCGCAGATCTCCTTAGCAAAGTCAAGCTCAGTCGCCGTAAAGGTTTCGGGTGAATACTGGAAGGTCCAATCGGTTTCCGGGCATGCCGCTGCCAGCGCTCTCATCCATTGGGCCGCTTGGGTCGCTAGGGCGATGGTTTGAGCCTGATCAGCGTTAAAGACAATACGGCGAAAATTAGGGGCAGTGGCATTGTATACATGAACGATCGCCCGCTTCACCCCTCGCAAGGCCTCAAACGTCCGTCGGATCAACGGTTCTCGCGATTGAGTCAACACCTGAATCGTCACATCCTCAGGAATCAGCGCCTGGTCAATCAAATGGCGAACAAAGTCGAATTCCGTTTGTGAGGCGGCGGGGAAACCCACTTCGATTTGCTTGAAACCGATCTGGGTGAGGCATTGGAAAAACCGCAGTTTGCGATCGCGATCCATCGGTTCGGCCAGAGCCTGATTGCCATCCCGGAGGTCGGTGCTGAGCCAGAGGGGAGGCTGGGTGATGACTTGATTGGGCCAGGTGCGATCGGGCAAGTTCACAGGCACAAAGGCTTGATATCTACGGGCAGGGGTCTTCAACATCGTTCTCTCCAAAATTTCTCAAGGCGATAAAGGCGGGTCGGCTGGGTGTAGCGAAAATCATGGGGGCTGCCAGGATAGCCAGTTTGAACCTGACAACCCACGGGCAGTCCCAGCAAAGCTGCCAGCAAAAGATGGCCTTGCATGGAAAACTCCAAAATAATGAAGGTTGAAAAAAGTCTTGAAAAAGTCTTGGCCCGGTTAAGGGTGTGATGAAATTATTTTTGCCCAACGGGCAGCAGCAGCATCCGGCCTAAATCAAGGCTGGAGGGAAGCGATCGCGGTTGCTGCGGTTGAATCGACATCACAAGTCGCCGAAACGAAATAACAAACGAGTGGAATCAGCCTGTAGGGGAAATGGATCCTACAACTTTCCCATGCTAACCACAAATCATTAAATCGGTCAACCCCATTTTTGACGGAATTTTTATCATGAAATGGCCACGAAAAATAGCCAAGAATAGTTCTCCTGTTCTAAAAAATGACCTTAAGTCAGGAATTACAGTTTTTTTGATGCAGAAGTCTAGACAGTATTGCACGTTGCACATACAATCTGTAGCAAAATCAGTAAAGTTGTTAAAGCAACCCGTTTAAGTTGGTTGCGCACATTAGTACTATGGCTAACATTGAAGTTCTTGGCGAAGAAATTACCAATGATTGCGCTGCCCTCCGTATCCGGCAGCTCAATCGCGTGATCTCCGGCATCTATGATGAGGAGTTGCGGCCCTTTAAGTTGACGATCGCTCAACTGGACATCCTGGCATTGGTTTCCCAGTATGAAAGCATTACGCCTCAGGTGATCGGGCTAGAGCTGAATGTAGAGAAATCTACCCTCAGCCGAGGTTTGGACCGGATGGTTCGTAATGGCTGGCTCAAGGCAAGTTACAGTCCAGGCAAGCGTTTACAGGCTGTCTCCCTGTCTCGCAAGGGCGAAAATTTGCTAAAAAAAGCCATCGAAGGCTGGACCAAGGCCCAAGCCCGCACGGAGGAGTTGCTCGGCAAGCGGCATCTCGGCAATCTGTTCAAGATGGCCGAACGCCTGATGCCAGAGGAGGAAGAGGAATAACGCGGCAGTCCCCCTCGGCTGACTTGAAGCGGTCAAGCTGAAGCGCTTGAGTTGCCCCCTAAAACCCAACAGTCCCAGGCATTGGCTTAGGCTTGTTAGCTTAGGCTTGTTAGCTTAGGCTTGTTGGGTTTCGCTGGCGCTCAACGCTAACCTACGGTGGGTCGCTTAACCGACGCTGGTGAGGAGCTTTTCCTCTTCTTCGCGGGAAACGAGGCGGCCTTCGTCTTCAAACCCCGTGAGCTGGTCGAAGTTGAGGTAGCGGTAGAGATCGGCGGCAAAGGGATCAACTTTATCGGTGACGATTTCTAGATATTCTTCAACGGAGGGGATTCGGCCCAGGAGGGCGCAGACTGCGGCCAGTTCCGCTGAGCCCAGATAGACCTGAGCGCCCTTACCCATGCGGTTGTTGAAATTCCGTGTTGAGGTTGAGAACACGGTTACCCCATCGGCTACACGGGCTTGGTTGCCCATGCAGAGGCTACAACCGGGCATCTCCAACCGGGCTCCCGCTGCCGCAAAGGTGGCGTAGTAGCCTTCCTCCCGCAGCATTTGCTCATCCATCCGCGTTGGGGGGCAGACCCAGAGACGACCCTTGACGGTGCCTGCTCCCTCCAGAATTTTGGCGGCGGCACGGTAATGGCCAATGTTGGTCATGCAAGAGCCGATAAACACTTCATCAATCCGATCCCCGACACAATCGGACATCAGTTTGATATTGTCGGGATCGTTAGGAGCCGCGACGATTGGCTGCTTGAGCTGATCCAAGTCCACCTCGATAATGTCCGCATATTCGGCATCGGCATCGGCACTCATTAAGCTGGGATTGGCCAGCCAGTCTTCCATTTGCTTGATCCGGCGAGCCAGGGTCCGTGCATCCTGGTAGCCCCGTGCAATCATATTTTTCATCAAGGCAACGTTGGAACGCAGATATTCCGCCACGGTGTCTTCGCTGAGCTTGATTGTGCAGCCTGCGCAGGAGCGTTCAGCGCTGGCGTCGGTGAGCTCAAAGGCCTGCTCTAGCTTCAGATCCGGCAAACCTTCCATTTCCAAAATTTTGCCCGAGAAGACATTGATTTTGTTTTGCTTCTCGACGGTCAGCTTGCCCGCTTGCATGGCCGCATAGGGAATGGCATTGACCACATCCCGCAGCGTCACGCCGGGTTGCAGCTTACCCTTGAAGCGGACGAGTATGGATTCGGGCATATCCAGGGGCATTGCGCCGATCGCCGCTGCAAAGGCCACTAGTCCAGACCCCGCCGGGAACGAAATCCCCAAGGGAAACCGGGTGTGGGAATCGCCGCCGGTGCCCACGGTATCGGGTAACAGCATCCGGTTTAGCCAAGAGTGGATGATGCCATCTCCGGGATGGAGCGCTACGCCCCCCCGCTGGGCAAAGAAATCTGGCAGGGTATGGTGGGTTTCAATGTCCACAGGCTTGGGATAGGCCGCTGTGTGACAGAAGCTCTGCATCACTAGGTCTGCGCTAAAGCCAAGGCAGGCGAGCTCTTTCATCTCATCGCGGGTCATGGGTCCCGTGGTGTCCTGGGAGCCCACTGTGGTCATGAGGGGTTCGCAGGAGGTGCCGGGGCGAACGCCGGGGAGGCCGCAGGCTTTGCCCACCATTTTTTGGGCGAGGGTATAGCCTTTGCCGGTGTCAGCGGGGGCGCTGGGTCGGGTGAAGAGAGGGCTGGCGTCGAGGCCGAGGGCGGTGCGGGTTTTGTCCGTGAGCGATCGCCCAATCAAAAGCGGAATCCGCCCCCCGGCCCGAACCTCATCCAAGAGGGTCTCCGGTTTCAGCTCAAACGTGGAAATGACTTCACCGGCTTCATTCTGAATTTCGCCCTTATAGGGATAAATCGTAATCACATCGCCCGTTTCCAGCGCCGTAACGTCGCATTCAATTGGCAGGGAGCCAGAGTCTTCGGCGGTATTGAAGAAAATCGGCGCAATCTTCCCCCCGAGAATCACCCCACCTGTGCGCTTGTTGGGCACAAAGGGAATATCTTCACCGACGCACCAGATCACCGAGTTCATCGCCGATTTACGGGAGGAGCCGGTGCCTACGACATCTCCTACATAGGCAATGGCATGGCCTTTTTGCTTGAGTTCCTTGATCGTCTCCAAGCCCTCAGGCATTTTGCTTTCCAGCATCGCCAGGGCGTGGAGCGGAATATCCGGGCGAGTGGTGGCATGGGGGGCCGGGGAGAGATCGTCCGTATTGGTTTCGCCGGGAACTTTGAACACCGTTACCGTAATCGATTCAGGCACCGGCGGGCGGCTGGTAAACCAATCGGCCTTGGCCCAGGCGTCAACCACTTGCTTGGCATAGGCATTGGTCTCGGACAGCAGCATCACATCATTGAAGGCGTCGTAAACCAGAAGAATTTTGCTCAAGGACCGAGCGGCGGCGGCGGCAATCTCGGTATCCTCTAGTTTCAGCAATTCAATCAAGGAACTAACGTTATAGCCGCCCATCATCGTGCCTAGCAGTTCCACTGCCTCTTGGGCGGATACCAGCGGACTTGAGACCTCCCCCTTGGCAACGGAGGTCAAAAAAGATGCTTTGACGTAGGAAGCGGGGTCCACACCGGGGGGGATGCGATTGCGCAACAAATGCCGCAAAAATTCTTCTTCCCCCGCAGGCGGAGCTTTGAGGAGATCACACAGTGCGGCAGTTTGCTCGGCGGTTAAGGGAAGAGGTGGAATTCCCAGGGTATTTCGTTCAGCAGCATGGTGGCGATATTGTTCTAGCATCTTCAACCCTCTAGCGTTCGCAAGGCCGTAAATCAGTATAGAGATCCTAGCGAACCCAGGGCGAATCGATAGCGACGAATGATGCAGAATCGTTGGTTTAGGCGTGTTGGTTTAGGTGTGTTGGTTTAGGTGTTGAGTTTGCTGAAATAGCGATAGCTGCCGCCCAGCAATAGGGTGCCTCCAATCAGGACTGACGCTTGGGCTAAAGGAGGGGCAGGAGCCGCAGCCAAGCTGTCGAGGGCCTCTGACAAAATTGTGCCCTTGGCGTTGGGGCAGGGGGTGCCAGGGGTTTGGGCCATCGTTTGGGGGGTGCCAGGGGAGGGTTGTACGGCTTGGGGACGAGCCAGTTCGATGGCGGCGAGGCTGGCGGCAGCCTGGGGACTCCAGGTTAGGATCGTGGTGCCGGTGGCGATCGCAGTAGCAAAAAGAACTGATTGTGCAAAATTCATGAGCCCCAGGCCATCCTTCGACAGTGCAATAACAGTGCAATAAAAAAACGCAATCGAAAAAAGCTGAGAGAAATGCGCCGGCTGCGTGTATCTGTTTTCCACGGCGGTGTGAAAACATTGAACGAGGAGAGAGCCCTGATGATCCTACGGAGCATTTCCCTGAGCGATGTCCCCAGTATGGTGCATCTCCGCAGAACTGCTAAGGGGGAGCACTGAGTTTTTACGATATTTTTTTACTACCACTGCCGCTGCTTCACATAGATACGGATTGAGCCCAGCATTTCTACGGGGAGCTACTGAGCCATGAGGCAATTCGCGCTTCTAGTTCGGCGACCCCTGGATGCGGCACTGTTTTCCTCATCATCAGTAAAAAACAGTGCGTTTTCTAGCCAACCGGATTCGTGCAGTCTAGCGATGTCATTCTGCTCCAACACCTGCTTTGCTCCAGGAATCTCCAGAATTCGTTTGATCTGGGCATCAGGATGGTTGGGTAGACGGTAGGTGACAGAGGCAAATTCAAGGGATTGAGGACTGAGTAACCGCAGCAATTGAGGCGAGTGAGTCGTTGCAATGACTTGAAGACTACCCGCAGCCGCTTTTTGCTCGATCAATTGAAGCAGAAGATTGAGACGCGCAGGGTGGATACCATTATCAAGCTCTTCCAGAAAGAACAGTTCCTGACGCTCGGCACTGAGCAGGGCAGCCAGCATAGCTAGAAATCGCAGAGTTCCGTCAGAAGCACTGTTCGCAGAAATACGTTGACCATTCGCTTCCACGAGGGTAATAAGAACTTTCCCTGAAAAGTCGGACGGAAATTCTAGGTCAACGGCGTCCATGGGGGTGAGTTCTTGCAACCATTCCAGTAAAATCTGCTTTTTGACAGGATTTTGACAAAGCTGTTGGAGGACAGAGGAGAGATTTTCGCCGCGATCGCCTAACGTCCTCTGCCCCGGTAACGATGCAATACGAGTTGCCTCAGGATCCAAATCGAGAAATTTTAATCTTGATAAATTTTGCAAGACTTCCTGTGCTAGGGCGTCCTCCACGGACTGTTTTTCTCCCTTAACTTGTTTATAGAGAGAAATTCTGGCCAAAAACTGAAGATGAGAATTTCCAGCCGTCAAGGATTCACCGATGGAGGTCGATGGAGCAGAGCTGATGCGATAAGAAAAACCACCCTGAGAATCGCTGGCTCGGAGTTTGGCGTCAAAAATGATCTTGGGCTGCTGACCCACGATTGACAACCGTTCTGCAACAACAAAGGGACCCAAAATCGTATCTTGAGTATCAACGACGATGGAATATTGAGCCGTGAGAGACTCCTGGTTATGTTCAATCAAGAGTTCCACTTCGATCTCAAATTCTGAACGACCAGCATAGGAAATTTCCTTTGTCCCCCCCCGAATCCCCCGCCATTGCAAGGAACCACCATCGGTGTATTTAGCACCAATGATGTCCGGCAGAGAGTACCCTTCGCCAATACCGTGCAGAAACCGCAGCGCATCTCGCACATTGCTTTTGCCTGAAGCATTTGCCCCGACCAGCAGCGTCAAAGGTCCTAGACTCAGCTCTGCATTCTGAAACCCCTTGAAATTTTTTAACCGTAATCGGGTCAGCATTGGCTCAAGCTCACTCGGTTTCTCTATTTTATCCCCCGATCCATTCGACCTATTCCCGAGGTTCTACCGCCGCAAACAAAGCCGAGTAGTCCTTGTCCGCTAGCCCTAGGGCGATCGCCTTCTCCAAAATCCGCTCCGTACCCTCCAAATTTCCCGTTTGCAGCTCCAGCGTCGCCGCCTCCTTCAAAAACAACTGCACATCCTTGAGCAAATGCTTCGTTGGGAAATTGGGATTGTCAAAATTGTGGTCCTGCATTCGATCGAGCTTCTTATCAAACGTCGGTGCATAGAGAGCGCTCGAACGCAAAATGTCCATGAGCTGCTCCACCGGCACCTGATGCAGCCGCGCAAACGCCAAACTCAAGGCAAAACTATTGGTCAAACTGGCAATCAGTTGATTCAGCGCCAGTTTCAGTGCCATGGCCGTTCCCACCGGGCCGATGTATCGAGGCGCTTCGCCCCAATGCTGGAGCAGCGGCTGCCACTGGGTAAACTGCTCCGGCGTGCCGCCCACCATCACCTGCAACGTACCCGTCTGGGCTTCCGGGATGCTGCCCAGGACAGGGGCTTCGAGATATTCGGCTCCGGCTTCGGTGAGTTCCTGGGCGATCGCCTGACTTTCACTGGGAGCAATCGTCCCCATCTGGATCACCGTTTTGCCCGCCAACAATGCCTTGATCTCGCTATCCAAAATCGTCTCTCGGATGGCATGGGCATCAGTCAGCATCAGGATGAGGCAATCGGCAAAGCTGGCGAGGGCTTGGGGAGAGGCGGCGATCGCCACGCCTAATTCCGCGAGGGGCTGCACTTTGGCCAGGGTTCGGTTCTGCACCGTCACCGAGAGTCCTGCCTGGTGTAGTCGCTGGGCCATGGGAGCCCCCATGAGACCGGTACCCATTACGCCATATTCCATGGTGATTTGCCGCCTTCGAGAGTGATTGTGCAATGTGCAGGGGATTGAGCCCTACTTATTAAACAACTCAAAGACCTGACGGCAAAACGTTTTAATCGATTGAATCACATCATCGACCGGGGTTTTGTCGCCCACAATCGTCCAATCCGCCACCGTGGAGAGCCGCCACTGTTCGCCGTTGTAGGTAAAGCCTAAAACCTCCAGACCAATGAGCCGCAGAGCCGTTTTCGAGTCCTGGGTCTGCGCCTCCAGCGATGGCGCTTCGGGGTCGGCTTCAAAGGCAACGCCATCAAAAAAACGCAGTTGAACCAGCATACTGCGACTCTGGAATCGGGGACTCCACCCCGGCCAGTGAAACCCAATGTCGATGGAGTCGGGATCAATCCTGGCGCGGGTGTCAGGATCATTGGCCCAGGGCTTCAGGTCTGCGCGGGCATCGGGGAAGTGGGTCTTGAACAGGTTCACCACCGCCGCAATCTTGCTGGCCAACTGCACATCCGTCGCTTGCTCGGCTGCATTCACGCGAGTTACTCCTTTACCACCGGGGCTCGTTCTATTCTTACATTTCTTTAAATCTCATGAAGCTGTTGCCATATTTGTTACTAAACCCTAGGGCTGGGGCGTAGGAAGCTGAGGATCGATGCTTTGAGGCGTGCTTTGCGCCGTTTCTGTTTGAGCTGTTTCCGTTTGCGCCGGTTGACAGTGACTGGAGGCGTGGCTAGAGGCATCGCTGGAGGAAATTTTGCAACGACTCTCTTGGACAATTCCCAGGGTGGTATAGGTGGCAAGCCCGAGGGTCAATAATGCCCCAAATAGACTGCTGAGCATCCAGGTGGCTGACATGGGTTTTATCTTGAATTCTGCTCTTCAAGATGACGAAGTTAGGCTTGCTCTGACGAAGGGGCCAGTGACGTTTTCAAAACTGGTTGCGACCCCATGACGGGGGCCTGCCCAAAACGTCGGCGGGCGATCGCCCCTAGCCAATTGTCCTTAATTTCCCCTCATCAACCCCCCTTCCCCCTAATCAATCCCCCAGCGCCGCCGCCAGCTAGAGGTGGATTCGCGATCGCTCTCGGCCTGCTCCTGTTGTTGCTGTGCCAAAATCGCCTCAGCCGAACCATTCAAGCCCGGATCTCGCAAAGGAATGCCCGCGCGGGTTTGCAAATGCTCCTGTTCTAGGGGCGAAAGCGGCATCAAGCCTTCACCCGAGAAACTGGCCACGGTACCCAGGGACCATTCATGGGGACGAGCGGCCTGCGGCTGGGATAGGGGAATCGTGCCAATTTTTAACCCCGCTGCCACCAGGGCTGAGCGCACGGAGGCGGACCGGGAATAGGTGGCCAAAATCGCTTGGGGGGTCATCACAGCCGCCACCTGCCGAAAAAAGTCAACGGTCCACAGTTGCGGACAGCGCCGGGGCGAAAACGGATCGAAAAAGACTGCATCAGCTTGAAAACCGCTGGCTTGAACCTGGGCGATCGTCTGTCGCGCATCGCCAATCAAGAGCTGGGCTCGCAGTCTCGCCTCTGCCACCCCTTGCGATTGCGCCAATGCCCTTAAGCTCGCTTGGACCGGGGCTGACCAACCCTGTAGCAAATCCGAGTTGGCGGCAGCGATGGGCACCGAGGCGTCTAGCTCCAAACCATAGAGCTCCACCGGGCAGTGGGGATTGACTCGCCAAAGGGTTTCAAGGGCCGCAGCCGTGTTGTATCCCAAACCATAGCAAACGTCGAGTAATCGGACCGGTGATTGTAATGGTGATTGTAATGGTGAGCCGACCGAGGATTGCTGGGCTAAGAGCGGGAGTTGAGTGGCGATCGCAAACTTCTCCAAGGCCTCGCGTTTTGCCCCTTGGGTACTGTGAAAGGTCTCGTTAAAGACCGCTGAAAAAAAGGTAAAAGAGCCATCCTGGGTCAACTGAGGCACCCATGGCTCTGCTGTAGATGGGTCTGATTCAGCTTGTACCATCCAGGCGTCCTCCTAGGGCGTTCGTATTGTGGGCTGAATGACCAAGTTTAAGCCGATTTCAAACATGCGTTGCCAGGGCGAAGCAACCGTCAGGTCTTCAATCCGCCAAGCCCCAAACGAATGCCGCATCGTCCTTTGCCAGACGGCCTGAATCTGGCGAGCTATTTCTTGATGAATGGCGGGGGCTTGCTGATTAAAATCGTAATAAGATGCCCCTAGGGTTGGTAAATAGTTCTGGACCATCGCCCCTCGCACCACGCTTTGATAGGCCCAATCTTCGAGGAGATGGTGGATTTTGTTGAAGGCGATCGCCTCCCCCTCCCCGCCCTTCCAACCCAAAATCGCCGTCGCCAACACCGTCCCAATGGTGTTACAACTCGTATTCCACCCCCCATAGGCCAAAAGTCCATCCCAAAGCTGGGCATCGTCTAGCAACTGAACCAGTTCGGTTTCCCCTCCATTGGCAAAGGCCACATCGGCGACGGCAACCGCTTGACCTGCACCAAGATAGGCTTCGATTTGACTGACGAAGAAGCGTAAGTTGCGGTAGCTACTGTAGGTCATGTCCTTCTGGTCTTGGTCCCAAGCTTCCTGCATGACTTGGCCAGGGCTGTTGAGGGCAAGAATACAGTCGGCCTGAGCGGGGGTGGGGGCGAGTTGGGCTCCGGCGGCGAGCAGGTGCGATCGCAAGCTTTCCCCCAGGGGCCGATCTTCGTAGAGCGGCACAATCTGCTCGGCACAGACGGAACTATAGAGGGGGTAAAACCGGGGTTGAAGCCTCTGCTGTTGGGTATAGGCGCGCGCTAACAACGTGCAGCCCACTTCATCAGCTCCCGGATAGAGATGGACTTGGCGTTGCAGACGCAAGTCGCTAATTTTCCGGACAATTTGCTGTTGATCGATGGCGGTCAACCCGTAGGGAGCCGAGTCATCTTGGGGAATCGCCAAAAAGTCAATCACCCCCGCTTGCACCAAGTCGATCGTCGCTTGATTCACCGCAAGATTCTTGGCACGACGCTGTTGATAATCGGCAAGTACATCCGCCGGTAATTGGGCCGTGAGCTGTTGTAATTCTTGGGTTTCTTCGGGGGGGAGGGGGAGGCGATCGCCCCGGTCCGTCAGCCAACCCCAACGAAAGATCTGCGCCCCAAAGTCTGCGTAGTAATCCGGTTCCTCTTCGCTGCTGCTATAGGACGGCGTCCGCATAATCAGATTGCTGGCAAAGAGTTTCAGCTCAGGCTGCTTGGCTTTGATGGCTTTGAGGGGCTCTAGACAGGACAAGAGATGATCGATCGAATGATGGTGCAATCGCGAAGGCAGCAGCCCGCCATAGACCAGCATCTCAATGGAAAGAATCGCGTAGTGGCAGTCGGAGAACTGCTTTTGGAGCCAATTCCAGAGGCGATCGCGATCGGCAGGTCGTTTCTTTTGACCCAAATATTCAAGGGGCGGCACCCGAAGATCGATCTGGGGCTGGAGACGCGCAATCTGTTGAGGATAGCTGAAATTGCATGGACGCTCGTCGAGGGGGAGGTAAAGGATCTTCATGCAAAAACAAATCAATCGTCAACAATGATGAGTTATTTGTTCCTACTGTAAGCGAGATGAGGGAGGATAGAACAATGACTTGACCTGAGAGTAGTGATTAATGTCCCGGTTGTCTGAAGCTTGCTTAAACCAGATTTTGGCTTATCAAATCTGTATTGCTTGGGCAGGAGAAGCCCTCTGTGAGCCCCCTCGCTTGGGCTGGTGGCGCACAGACCTGGTCGATCAGCTAGGGGGGGGAGATTTATTGAGGCGCTTACTCCCTAGAACAGCTCAGTGGTCAGGCTTACAAGCTGTCCGACAGGCAGCCATCCAGACGGATACTCACCTTCGCCGAGAAATACCGGAGGCAGACCAGATAAGAACCTTATTTTTTTGGGGCTTTGATATTGATGAGCAGCTCTCAGATCGCTTAAGCATCCACAAAAAGTCCGAGGCAGACCCCCAGAAGGTCTTGCCGTTACCGCTCAAGCTGGCAGACCCGTTTTCTCCGAAAGCCTTTGAAGTTGCGATCGCAGGCGAAGTAAACGTGGAGATTACGCGCAACGGCAGAGCCATTCAAGGAGATATACCCATCACCCCAGAGCAACAGGCCAAAAAACTTGTGGCTGCCCTCGTTAATCCCATCCCTGAGCAATATCCTATGCCGTTCTACCGGATACAGGGTTAACATGTGGGTCCAAGATTTTTTGCGAGCTGACACGATGGTCACCACTGGCTATGGATGTGAGATTACCGATCGCCATACTCGCCTTCTTCGCCTTGCCCTGTCCCTAGACGAAAGCTTTCTATACTGGCAACATGTGCGTTTGGGTCTTAAAGTCGGGGATCAAGCAGTGACTGCCTTCGATGAGCGCTGGTTTGGTAGTAAAAGCATGGCACGGATCAAAACACTGCTAGGCCTACTGGGTCACCGGTATGGGTCCTATCCTGTAACGCTGATGATTCTTCAACAATGGCTGCCTCGGGATCGGGTGACACGCCAAAATTTATGTCACTGGCATTTGCAGCTAGCAGACCCTAGTTACCGTGCCTTCGCCGGAAATTTTTTGCCCAATCGCTATGACTATGGCGAAGCCGTGATCAATCGCGATATCGTAGCTCGCTGGGTACAAACCCAGTTTCCTGATTGGACGTCTGCAACGGTCAGGCGCATGGCTACGGCACTAATGACTTCAGCGACAGAAGCCGGTCTCTGCAGCCGTGGCTCTGGAACACGCCAGCTAAGCTATCCCAAAGTGAGAGATGAGGCGCTGACCTACTGGCTCTATCTGCTCCGACAGATCAAGTTTGAAGGTAGTTTGCTAAGGAATCCTTACTTCCGCTCCGTAGGATTGGAGGGAGCCTTTTTGGAAGAACGGCTGGCAAAACTGTCCGGTTTGAGTTTTCGTCGGATGGGAGATATCCATGAGTTTGGCTGGCGCTACGCGAACTTGCAATGTTGGGCCGTTGATGCGCTCAATCTTGATGCCTCAGTCATTCTGGAAGGAGAAACTGGAGCATGACGCCAGGAGGAACACTCAACACATCAATTGATGCAGCTGTGGAATCCCTTAGGCAGGATCTCCTTGGAGTTGATGGACCCAAAATCAGCACCATGCGAAATTATCGCTTTGCTATTTTGCTGTACGACCCCAAGGCAGAATTTACACTGCGAGGTCGGATTCGTTATTTAAGTGATGAATTACAGGGAAAAGGATGGAATATATTATCTATTTCCCTACATAAGCTGCTCTTGGATCGACTGCATGCAGAAGACCCAGAAATTCTGGAAAGCCTGATGCAGCGCGAGCAGCGGCTGTACCGACGCTCCCCCGAACGTGCGCTGAACCACCTTAAGGAAAAAGTCGCTCCCTACATCGAAGGTCCAGAGGGAATCGCGAAGGACGTTGTGAATTGGGTCAACCAATTTGTGACCGACCATCCCGATGAGACGGATCGAACGCTGGTTTTTCTTGGACGGGCAGGGGCTCTCTACCCATTCTTTCGCTCCTCTGCTTTGCTCAAGCACCTGGATGGTAAGACACAAAACTTACCCGTTGTCCTACTTTATCCAGGCACGAAGAAAGAGCTGAATGCTTTATCGTTTATGGGAGAACTAGCGTCGGATCGGGATTACCGTCCCCGGATCTACTCTTAAAAGCATCTAGCAATCCGAGATTTGGGATTGCTCCAGACTGAACTCAGGGTGTATTCCTCGCCCTTAAACGGTAAAAGGACTCGATCGCATGAAACTCGCGGCAATTTTTGCCAGGGATGTTACTCGGAACATCCCGCCCGTCGTCTACTTCCATGAGCAGACTCCCGAGAAACTAGCAGAAGAAGTTTCTGAGTACATTATCACCGGAGGCTATGCCGATGGGGATCCCCGTGCGCAGCAGTCGAAGGCGACGGGAATTCATGAGCAGTTTGTGCGGCTGCTCGGTGGAATTGCCAAAGCGTTAGGAAAGTCTGGTGGTCCAGAGCTGCCTGCCTCTTGGATTTCTGGTTTTTACGGTTCGGGTAAGTCGAGCTTCGCCAAGTTATTGGGGCTAGCGCTGGATGGGAAAGCGCTGCCCGATGGTCGTGGATTGGCCGCAGCGCTGTTAGCTCGGGATGACTCTGCCAAAGCCCAGGAGTTCCAGAAGGTTTGGGATGAGCTTAAAAGTCAGATTGACCCCATTGCAGTGGTCTTCGATATCGGTGCGGTGGCGCGGGATGATGAGCAGATCCATAACGCGATTCGACGGCAGCTCCAGCTGCGACTGGGCTATTGCGAGAATAGTTATGTAGCGGACTATGAGCTGAAGCTGGAGCAGGATGGCAAATGGGCTGAGTTTTTGGCCTGTGCCCAGCAGTCGTTGGGTAAGCCTTGGGATGAGGTGAAAACCGAAAAACTGGCTGAGGATAAGTTCTCCGCTGTTCTCCATGCCTTAATGCCAGAACTCTATTCTGAGGAGATGGCTTGGATTGATAGCCGGGCCGGGAGTCAGACGGGCATGGGCAGTTCGGCAGAAGAGGCGACCCAGGCGATCGCGGCCATGCTCAACTATCGCGCCAAGGACAAGACGCTGTTCATCGTCGTGGACGAGGTGAGCCAATACATCTTCCAGAACACGGGGCGGATGCTGGCGCTCCAGTCCTTTGTGTCATCGCTGGGGCAGCGGCTTAAGGGCCAGGTTTGGCTGCTGGCAACAGGCCAACAAAAGCTGGAAGACAACGAAGATGAGAGCAACATTGGCAAACTCAAGGACCGCTTTCCGCCGTCGCTGCGGGTGCATTTAGCGCCAGCGAATATCAAAGACGTGGTCCACAAGCGACTGCTGAAGAAGAACGCCAGCGAGGAGCCAGCCCTGCGGCAGCTCTTTGCCCAGCATCGCAGCGAGCTGAAGCTCTATGGCTACCAGTGCGACAACATCACGGAAGAGGATTTTGTCGAGGTGTATCCGCTGCTGCCGGGCTATGTGGACCTGGTGATGCAGATCGCCTCGAACCTGCGGACGCGTTCGGCCAAGGCCAAGGGGGATGACTATGCCATTCGTGGTCTTTTGCAGTTGCTGGGCGAACTTTTCCGTGAGCAAAGGCTGGGAGAAAAGGATCTTGGCGAGCTGATCACTTTAGATCAAATCTTTGAGATTCAGCGTTCTGCTTTGGACAACGATGTTCAAATTACCCTGAGTCGAATCTTTGACCACAACGCTGTGTTAGCTAATTCTCCAGAAGAACGGGCGGCCAAGGCTGTGGCCCTGTTAGAACTGATCCAAGACCAGGAGCCCACCACGCCAGCGCTGGTGAGCCAATGTTTGTACCAGCGGCTGGGGGCAGGTAATCAAACGACTCAGATTGAGCAGGCCTTGAATAATCTCCGCGATTGGGGGCTGCTGTCCTATTCCGAGAAAACGGGCTATAAAATCCAAAGTTCTGCGGGGCAAGAATGGGGGAGGGAGCGGGATAGCTATTCTGTTTCTTCGGGGGTGAGGAGCGAGCTGGTGGCGAGCAAGCTCAAGGATTTGTTGGGTGGGCTGGCTCGGCCTCGCTACCAAAACAACACCTTTCGCTGGTCTGCCTTTTACAACGATGGTAAGGAACAGCGAGAGGTGCCGTTGCAGAGCCCCCGTGACCTGGATGTGGTGACGGTGGATTTTCGCTATCTCAAAAGTAAGGACGATCGCAAACCCGATCTATGGATTCAGGAGAGCGATACTCATTTATTGAAAAACCGTCTGATTTGGGTGGTGGGTGAAACCGGCGAATTGGACAGCCTCTTGCAGCACTTGGGGCGCTCCAAGCACATGCTGAGTAAGTATGAGTCGCGCAAACAGTCCTTGTCTGATGCGAAGAAGCGGTTGCTCGGGGATGAGCAGAGCAATTGCGATCGCCTAGAGAGCAAGGTCAAAGACGCCGTCAGCGCTGCCTTCATGGCGGGGGAGGTGTATTTCCAGGGGCGTAAGCTGGACAAGCAGACCCTGGGGAGTAGCTTTACGCAGCTGCTGGAGCAAGCGGCCAATCATGTGCTGCCCCAGCTCTATAGCCGCTATGAGGGTACTCGCGTGGACCCGGCGGAGCTGAAGCAGCTACTGGCCAAGGAAATATCCGGGCCGTCCCAGAAGTTTATGGCGGGGGGCCTAGGCATCTTGGAAGAGGATGCGGGCAAATATACGCCGGTTTGTAATGGGACTGTGCCCCAGCGGATTTTGCAATATGTCCAGGAGGAGCAGGGGGTTGCCGGGGGAACCTTGCTCAGCCACTTTGGGGGACCGCCCTATGGTTACACGCCGGACCTGGTGCGGGCCTGTTTGGCAGGGTTGCTGCGGGGGCGCAAGCTCTCTATTCGACCGGAATCGGGCGCGGTGATCACATCCATTCAGGATGCGGGGGCGCGGGATATGTTCGAGAAGGATCGGGAGCTGAAGCGGGCTGAGGTGCTGCCGCCCAGCGAGACGGGAATTACGCCGCGCGATCGCATCAGCATGTGCAAGCTATTTGAAAAATACTTCAACACCGAGCTGGAGCGCGAAGACGATGCGATCGCCGATGCGGTTTTCCAATATTTCCCGGCCCAGTCCCAGCGCATTCGCGAGTTAGAGGCCAAGTACAATCGGCTGCCCCAGCGGCCCCCCTTGCCCAGCAGCATTGAGAAGCTGCGCGATGCTTTGCCCAAATGCGTGGGTGCTCGTCAGGTGGACCCAACCCTAAAGGAACTGAAGCGTCAGTTAGATGTTTTGGGGGATGGCTTACAGAAGCTGGGGATTATCCTGTCGGAGCTGACCGATGAGCGGCTGGCGGCGGTGGAGCGGGCGATGGGGGTGCAGCAAAACCAGGTGCAGCAGCTCCAGGCGGTGGAGCGAGATGGGGCCGTGCAGGGGGCGATCGCCAAATTAGCAGATCAGCTCGCCCTAGATGAGCCCTGGCGGGATATTGCGGCGCTGGATGCTGACCTCACAGCCATTGAACAGCACTACAAAGAGGTAAGGCTCTCGCTGCTTCAGGCCCAGGAGCAGGCGGCGGAGCAGATTAAAACCCAGATTCAGCGCCGTTCTGGGTTCTCGACGCTGAGTGCTGATCGGGCGGAATATGTCGTTGAGCCCGTGCGCAAAGCAGTAGATGACACCACCCAGGAGGCCCTTTACCCTGAGCTACTACGACTGAAGGATTCTGCGAAGCTGCGGTTGCAGCGGGCTGCGGAACAGGCAAATAGCTATTTGGATGATGCGCTGTCCACGGTGTCCGAAACAGAGGTGATTCTCTTCGATGCCCAGTTGAAGCATCAGGAAATCGGTTCGCCTGAGGAGGTGGAAGCGTTGGTCAATCGGCTCAAGGAGCGGCTGTTGGCTCAGCTCGCTGGAAAGGACAATGTGCGAATTCGGATCCAGTAAGCTGGGCAGGCTGATCGCTAGCCTCTAATGAGCGTGATGGCTCGATTTTGAGGACTGCATATAATCTCACTGGAGGTCCGGTCTGCGATCGCCCCCACCCCATCACTCTGGTCAAAAATCACGAGCCAGCCAGACTGAAGTCCCAGCCCAGCCAAATACTGATCCAATTGCTCCAGGCCCGCCGCCAAAGGATCGGGTCGCCCTGAGCGCCAGACCTTTAGCTCAATGCCCAGGGTGACTGCTCGATAGCGAAACGGTCGTGGAATAGGCCAACATGCGCGGCATCACCTCCCGGTAAATGGGATTGGCAATGACTAAGCTGCCGGTCTCATCCAGGCGGCAAAGGCCCAGATCGATGACAAATTCAATGTCATCCACTGGCACATCGCCTAGGGGTTGCCCTGCCAACATGGGCTCCAGGATGGACTTGATCCGAGGCTCTCTGATGCGACTGGCGAGGCTGTCAATGTGGGTGTCGCGTCGTTGGATGAGCAGCTCTTTGGCGGCTTGAATATGCTCCTCGGTGATGGCAAGCGTGGGATCTGGAGCGACCACTTCTACGGCCTGTCTGGCCAGGGCATTGACGAGCCAGGGGTGGCCGTTGCTGAGGTGATAGGCGAGCTGGGTGGCGGCTGGGGTAAAGACCTGTCCGGTGTCTTCGCTGTGCTGGGCGTAGAGGGTGGCGACTTCCTCGGGGGTAAAGTTGCCCAGGGTGAGGGATTCAATTTTGATGTTGAAGGGACTGGCGGTGTGGAGTCGTTCGCTGCCGCCGGAGGCAACCTTGTAATCCCGCACATCCCTGAGGCCGATGAGGGCAACGGACTGGGGAAAGCCTTGGGGGCGACGGGGATAGCCGGAGCGAATTTGTCTGAGCAAGGAGATGAGAACTTCGTTTTCGAGGGCATCGACCTCGTCGATGAGGAGCACAATGGGACGGGGGGAGGAGATGGCCCAGCCTTGCAAAGCACCATTGATGCTTGTGCCTGAATTTGCTTCGGGCCAAGAAAGGGGCTGAAGTTCGGGGGGAAGGTGATATTGGATCCCCAGGAGCCATTCTTGGAGTATGGCTTGCTCTGCGGCAGTTGGGTCATCGGGATAGCCTGCACCCACTTCTGCGGAGACCATGACGGCGCAATATTGGCCGCTGGCGGTGAGCTGCTGGGCGAGCGCGAGCATGGCGGTGGTTTTGCCGGTTTGGCGGGGGGCATGGATGACGAAGTAGCCCTGCTGGTCAATCAAGCGCTTGACGGTGGGCAAGCGCGTTGCAGGGGGGAGCATGTAGTGCAGGTCGGGCCGACAGGGACCAGCGGTGTTGAACCAGCGTGCCATGGAACTAACTCTCTCCAGATTGCTTGAGTGCAATATCAATCACTGCCTGGCTAAGGCGAATGCCCTGGCCTAACATACGCTGGATTGAGTCTTTGAGAGTGACGGGATGCCCTTCTCGCTTGGCACGGAGCAAGATTCCGATGGAGCCCGTGAGTTGCAATCCACTTAAACGTGCAATTCGTCGCCCGACGGCTTCGTCAATACAGACCGTCGGAATGTTTCGATCCAGAGCAAGCTGAATGACGGCTGCCTCGCCCAGATCCAGAGAATTTGCCAGCATTGGATTTGGCGTTACCGGCTGGGTTTGTTTTTTAAGCCATGTTGCTTCATTAAATGCCACTAGACCGAAGCCACTAGGACCGCCTGCGGCTATTTCCTTGCAGACTTCTTGGGGGATCCAAACCTCTGTATAGAGTTCGCGCAGGATCTTCAAATCTCCCAAGGCTGCAATCAGGGCAAGTGTTGGCGAGGTATTCATGACAATGGTCTTGGCAGTATCAGGCATTGTCTAGATCTGAAAGAATATCTTCTGCTGTGAGGTCAATCATGGCTACGTTGTAGCGATGGAGGTTAAGGAGGAAGAACACTCGATCTACTCCTAAGAGCTGTGCAGCCATTCCAGAAGAGAGGCGCTGGAGTTCAAAGAGCTTCACTGCCATGGCCCATTTGGCTTCTTCTTCAAACTGCTGGCGGGTTTGGTGAAGCGCATCTGGGAGGCGATCTGGATAATCGATGGAAAGGCTCTGAACCATGGTTCTTGGGGCTTTTAGGCGACTTTAACCATTGTAGTCGCATGAACCGAGGAAGCTGAGGAGGGATAGATCGCATCATTGCATTGACGAAGATTGCAATTCCTAGGGATTTTCACCGAATTGAAGGAAAATTAGTGACTGACTTGCTCTCTCTCTAGACTCTGGTTTCGATGACTGCTGCCGTTGCTCTGCTGACCGCTGACGCGAAGACGAAGCTTTCGAGTACGATTCGGGGGCTGCGCGATCGCCTCCTCACGGATCTCCACAACGCCGCTGATAGCGCCTATAAGCTGAGTATTCGCGATCGCACCCAAGCGGGTCTCACAGAAGCCCAACGCCGCAAACGCCAGCGCCTAGAGGAATGGCTGGATGAGCAATTGCGGGCGGAGCTGGGCAAGCAAACCCCTGTGAAGGGCAAACCGGTGAAGCCGCCGACGAAGGCCGCAGAGCGACAAATCTGGGAACGCCACCTGCGGGATGCGGAAAAGCTAGCAGCGGCGACGCTGTTGAATCGGCTGGTGGTGATTAAGCAACTGGAGGCCATGGGTGAGATTAAGCCCAAGGTGGTGACGGGGGGCTGGGAGAGTCCGGGGTATCGGGATTTTCGGGATTTTGCGCCGGAGCTGTGTCGGGCGGATGCGGGGGATGGCACGGAGGGCTATAGCTTTTTGTTGCAGTTGCTGTTTGATGAGCTGGCGCTGGAGCTGCCGGGGTTGTTTGGGCCGGTGGGCCAGATGACGGGGTTAACGGAGTTGTTTCCGGTGCCAGAGGCGACGCTGCGCCATGTGGTGGAGCAGTTGAATCAGCCGGAGCTGGAGTCGGCTTGGGGGGATGATACGACGTTGGGCTGGGTCTATCAGTATTGGAATGACCCGGAGCGGGAGGCGCTAGATGCCAAGTTGAATGGCGGGGGCAAGGTGGAGCCCCATGAGGTTGCCAGTAAGACGCAGATGTTTACGGAGCGCTACATGGTGGAGTGGCTGCTGCAAAACAGTTTGGGGCAGCAGTGGTTGGCGATTTGTGCGGGGAATGGCTGGGTGCCGTGGGTGGAGTCGGAGGGGGTGTTGGCGCGGTTGGCGGCGCGGCGGGCGGAGTGGCGAGCAAAGCGGGAGGCGGGGGAGGTGGCGCTGGATGCGTTGATGCCGATTGAGACGGCGTTGGAGGGGCGGTGGAAGTATTGGGTGGAGCAGCCGGGGGTGAGGGGTAGCCAAAGCCTCACCAGCATTCGCGATATCAAGATCCTAGATCCCGCCTGCGGTTCAGGCCATTTTTTGGTGATTGCGTTTGATTTGTTGGTGGCGTTGTACGAAGAAGAGGCGCGGCACCGGGGGGTGGATTGGAGCGGGGCGGAGATTGGGGAGTGGATTTTGGCGAATAATTTGCATGGGCTGGATTTGGATCCGAGGGCGGTGCAGATTGCGGCGGCGGGGTTGTTTTTGAAGGCGCGGGGGTTAGGGGCGCGGGTGAGTCGGTTGAATTTGGTGGCGTCGAGTTTGAGTTTGGCGACGTTGCCGGGGGATGATCCGGCGCGGGTGGCGTTGCAGGTTGAGGTTGAGGCTGCAACTGGGATTCCGGCGCAGTTGACGGAGCAGATTGTGGCGGCGTTGGCGGGGGCGGATGCTTGGGGGAGTTTGTTGAGGGTGGATGAGGCGGTGGATCGGGCGATTCGGGAGTTTGAGGCGGGGGTGCAGTTGGAACTTGGGGCTGGTGCTCCTCTCTCTCGCCAAGAACAAGCAGCGGGGAGAGGGGTTGGGGGTGAGGGTCTTCGTGCTCTGTTGGTGGAGCGGCTGGAGGCGTTTTTGGCGCGGTGTACGCGGAGTGATGATTTGGGGTTGCGGTTGCGGGGGGAGCAGTTGGCGGCGGGGGTGCGGTTTATTCGGTTGGTGCGGGAGGGGGCTTATGATTTGGTGGTGGGGAATCCGCCGTATCAGGGCTCTAGCAAGATGGCGGAGGATGGCTATTTGAAGCGGCATTATCCGAGGGGGAAGGCGGATTTGTATGCGGCGTTTTTGGAGCGGGGGTTGCAGTTGGCAAAGCCGGGTGGGTTGTCGGCGTTGTTGACGATGCGGAATTGGATGTTTATTAGTCAGTATTCGGCAATTCGTGAATATTTGATTGATAATTTTGATTTGCGATCTTTAGGTGATTTTGATCGCGGGGCATTTGATGAGGTGCCCAATGAAGTTTTGGCCGTGGTGATGAGTGTGTTTCGTAATCAGCCGCCTTCGGGGGAGTTGAGTGTTGCGCTTCAGCCGACGCCGTTTGATGATTTATCCTATGACCGGCAGCGGACGAATCGGAAGCGGGCTGCGGTGTTGGCTCAGTTGGGGCGGTTTGAGTTTAGGAGCGATCGCTTCGAGGCCATCAAAGAAAAGCCGCTCATCTACTGGTGGGATGAGGAGTTTCTGAAGCGATATGCTGAGACCTCTAAAGTTGGAGAAGAAGCACCTGTTAAGTTCGGAGCCAACACAGGAAATAACTCTCGTTTTATTAGATCACCATGGGAAGTCCAAAGCAACTCAATTTACGCGGTCAAAACTTTTGCTACAAATGCATTAAGCTCTACTTTTCGCTGGGTTCCATACATAAAAGGTGCTGCAGGTAAAGTCTGGTTTGAAAACTTGAGTCACATCATTAAATGGCAGCAACAGGCCTTAGAGCTTAAAGTCAGCGTTGTTCATAACTATGGCGAGGCTGGGCTGAACTGGAAGATCTGCAATAGCCAATATTATTTTGAGCCAGGAATTGCCTTTGTTATGATTGGTGCAGGCTTTTCAGCAAGGGCTCACAGATATAAAAGTGTCATCGATTCAATGGGTACATCGGTTTTTTCTAATGATTTATCTGAAGTTACATGTTTGTTAAATAGTTATCTCAGTAAGACAATTGCAACTGCGTTGAATCCTTCGATTCATTTTCAAGTCGGCGACGTAAACCGCCTCCCCCTCTTCCCCATCGAATCCGCCGACGAAATCTTCATCCAACTAGATCGCGCCTTCACCCAACACGAAGCCGCCCGCGAAACCTCCATCGAATTCAAACAACCCGGCCCCACCTGCTGGCCCTACGCCCAAACCTGGGCACAACAAGCCGTAGACCGCCCCGCCGGAACTCCCTTACCTGAGTGGCAACCCGAATACGAAAATCCAGAACCCACCGCCCACATCTCCTACGCCCTCGGCATCGCCCTAGGCCGCTTCGGCCCCAACGGCGAAGGCATCCTCTCCCCAGCCTCCAATCCCCAAACACCCAACCGACCCTCAAACGCCACGATCCCCCTTTCCAAGGGGGACCTAGGGGGTCGCCTTGCCGCTTCAGACACCGAGCCAACCGAAGCCCTCCCCCACGGCATCCTCTACCTCTCCGCCTACTCCGGCGATCGCCCCGACAGCCCCGACAACCTCAACCACCCCGCCTGCGCCCCCCTCCGCACCGCCTGGGAGCAGCACCGTCGCGACATCGATCGCAAAAAAAACCTCCACACCTGGCTCCGCGAAAAATTCTTCAGCGACTGCCACCTCAAACAATACGAACAACGCCCCATCTACCTCCCCCTCAGCTCCGACAAAAAGAACTTCGTCGCCCACCTCTCCATCCACCGCTGGACCAACACCAGCCTCCAAACCCTGATCGCCGACCACCTCCGCCCCGACCTCACCCTCCTCGAAGGCGAACTCGCCGACCTCGGCAGCGCCCTTAGCCCCAGCAATCTCCAAGGCAGCACCCAAGACCAAGCCAAAGCCGAAAAACGCCGCAACGACCTCCTCGCCCTCCGCCAAGAACTCGAAGCCTTCATCCGCCTCGTCCAGCAATGCGCCGAACAAGGCCCACCCCCCGCCAGCCCCAAAGACCCCCCCCGCGAAACCAACGCCCGCTTCATCATGGACCTCGACGACGGCGTCATGATCAACAGCGCCGCCCTCTGGCCCCTGCTCGAACCCCAAGGCTGGAAAAAACCCAAAACCTGGTGGAGCGAACTCTGCACCGCCAACGGCAAAAAAGACTACGACTGGAGCCACCTCGCCGCCCGCTACTTCCCCAGCCGCGTCGATGGCAAATGCCGCACCGACCCCAGCCTCGCCGTCGCCCACGGCTGCTTCTGGCGCTACCACCCCGCCAAAGCCTACGAATGGGAACTGCGCCTCCAAGACGAAATCGGCCCCCACTTCACCCTCGACGAACCCGACTCCACCCCCTGCCGCCAGGACTTTGAAACCAATCACCCCGACCAAGCCGCAGAATTAAAGGAGAAAGAAACCAAACGCCGGGAGCGCAAACACAAAAAAGAAGACAAAGACCCACACTCAACCTCAAACGAAGCCCAACTCGCCCTCAACCTTTAAGACCGTAGGCTGGGTTGAGCCCCGCGAAACCCAGCAATGCCATCGTTTAGAACCGTTTAGCCAGCCACCATGCCAGCCAGAGACCTTTTCCATAATGCAGTCGTTCACGCCCTTCAAAAAGACGGGTGGACTATCACCGACGATCCCCTTACGATTCGCTATGGTAAAGATCGTGTCTCCATCGACCTGGGTGCAGAACGACTCCTGGCAGCAGAACGCGGAAACGAGAAAATAGCAGTAGAGATCAAAAGCTTCCTTTGAGCAATATCAAGTCCAGTTACTTGTTTACGATCCAGATCAGGAGGTTATTACTCAATGGCAAGCTTAGAAACAACACCAGCAAGCACAAGCACAAGCACAAGCACAAGCACAATCGAAACCTATCGCCAGTGCATTCAAGCCCTGCTAAAAGAATATGGGCAACCCCCAAAGAATGATCATGATATCCAGACGCAACTCATCTTCGATACGACCCATGACCACTACCAACTGCTAGAAGTGGGTTGGGAAAACGAAGAACGCATCTATAACTGCATCATGCATCTCGATATTCGAGATAGAAAAATCTGGATTCAGCGCAATATGACAGATATTAGCCTTGCTAAGAGGTTGGTTGATGAAGGGATTCCTAAAACTGATATTGTGCTCGGCCTGCATCCCCCCAAGAGGCGGCCCTATACAGAATACGGTGTCGCTTAAGCTTAAAACTACAACCATGACAAGCAAACAGACTACATCCCCGCCAGACAACTCAAATGAGCAGCTCCTGCTCAAATACTGGCGATTGCTGCCCGAAACACATCAGCAATACGTCATCGACTATGCCGAATTCCTAAGGCAAAAGTATGGCTCAAAGACTGACTCTGCTGAAGCAAAGGAAAACATAACCGAGCCTAACCCAAATCCTACCAATCTATAACAGTTTTCTGATGCCATCTCACTTCAACTTTGAGGATATATTGTCATGATTCCGATTCAACTCAACCTACCTGAAAGTATCACTTCCATCACTAAAGGTACACCAGAGGAGTTTGTACAGGAGCTACGCTTGGCTGCTGCTGTCAAGTGGTACGAAGTCGGAACCGTATCTGAGTCACAAGCTTGTGAAATTGCTGGCATTAGTTGCCAAGCCTTTCGAGAAGCCCTCGATCGCTTTGGCGTCTCCCCTTATGTTGTCGGCGTTCGACAAGCCATCCTCAAGCAGATTGGCGACTCCCCCTTGCCAGTCAGCCCCGAGGAGCTGGAATCAGAGATCTCTTGTCCTCCGCTCTCTGGGCCATTAACTCGCTTCATTGGTGCAGCTAAAGGAAATTACAAGTCTGTGGAAGAGATTGACCAATTCATCCGTGAGGAACGTGATTCATGGAAATTCTGAATCTTCTCCAGGGCGATCGCATCTACCTAGACACCAACATATGGATCTATGCACTAGAAGAAGTTCCTGAGTTTTCCCAGTCCCTAATGGCCATCTTTCAGGCCATTGAACAAGAAACCATCACAGCGCTCACAAGTGAACTGTCCTTGGCCGAAGCCCTGGTTCGACCCATTAAAAATTCCAAGCCCCGTGACCAAGACATGTATAAACAAGCTATCGTCAGCGCTGGGAATCTACAGGTCATGCCAGTTGATCGGACGATTCTGATCCGAGCGGCTCACGTGAGAGCTGAAACCAAATTGAAGCTCCCGGATGCCATTCATGCGGCAACCGCTCTATTTACCCAATGCACAACCTTCTTGACCAACGATAAGCAGCTCGGAGCCATCCCCGACATCACAGTCCTTCTCCTCTCCCAGCTCAACGCCGAATCGACCTAGAATTAATGCCCCAACTCGGCCCCATCACCCAAACACTCGAAGAAGAAATCAAACGAGACCTACGCCAGCAGGGCCTCATCATCTGGCTCGACAAAGACGCCCACTACAGCGCCTACGTAGACCAGCTGATCGATCGCCATGCCCACAACGACTTCTTCGCCCCCGTCATCGCCTTTCGCGGCAGCTACCTCCAGCTTCTCTTCGACCTCGAAACCTACGGCAACGGCCTTGACCCGGATCGCCTCCTCATCCACATGCCCGGCCACAGCGAAGAAACCATCCGCAAAACCCCCCTCCTAGAGCTATACCTCCCCGGCAAACGCTTCCGCAAAGCCCTCCCCACCCTCGTCCGCGAGGCCGCCACCGGACGCCTCGCCCCCGATGAGATCGAAACCTACCTCACCCACGGCCTCACCGACCTGGCCAGCGCCGAAACCTGGCTCACCACAGCCATCGCCCAACGCCAAGGCCACAACGACCCACACCGCAGCGACCTGGAAAACTACCTCAGTGGCCTCAGCCTAGAATGGATCCTCGAAGGAGCCCTGGGCCTCCACCCCGAATTTCAACAGCGCGTCAACAGCCTTGAACTGGGCCTAGAACTCGCCCAATACCTCACCCGCCACACCGGATTTAGCGATGAGTTTAGACGGTTTTACCTCAGTGACCGCACCGGTTCCCGCACCACCGGCTCCATCGCCGAAGCCTTCACCGCCTGGCTGATGTGCGTCGAATACGTCCAGGATCTCCAGCGTGAGCCCCACCTCCCCGAACTCCAACCCCTCACCCAGCTCTCCGCTCCCCTCCGCCAAACCTGCCTGAACTTGGTCCATCACCTGCGGGACAAGCAACCCAAAACCTATCGCCAGCTCGCCCTACGCGTCGAAGGCCACCTCGAAAAAGAAATCGACCAAGTCGAAGCCACAGACCTCGGCAAGATCGACACCTTCCGCTGGGAAGAAAACAAAATCCTCGACAGCGCCCTAGCCGCCCTCGACAGCGCCCACTGGCAGACCGTCCTCAATGCCTCCAGCCCCCGCATCGATAACAAATCCTTCTGGCTCAGCCAAGACCCCGAACGCGCCCAGGAATGGAGCCTAATCCACAGCGCCGCCCTCTTGGGCACCCGCCTGCGCGCCGCCCCCGATCCCCTGGCCGATAGCCTTAGTCTCGCGGATGCGATCGCCGTCTATACCGAAACCGCCTACCGCGTAGACCAAGCCCACCGCCAATTCGAACAGCAACGGGCCAAGCTCTTCGACTCCGCCTTGCCCCACTTCAGCCAGCTCCTCAGCGCCGCCGAAGCTCTGCGGGCCGAGTACCGTGCCTGGGCTGACCGGTTGTGCGATCGCTTCTGCCAGCTCTGCCAAGACCAAGGCTTCCTGCCCGAACCCCACCTGCAACAGCGCCACCTCTTTGACCAAGTCGTGCTACCCCTGACCACAACCCACGGCGGTCGTAAGCCCACCAAAGTCGCCTACTTCCTGATTGATGCCTTCCGTTACGAAATGGCCGCCGAACTGCTGCCCCAACTGGAAGGCCCCAACCAAAACAGCGGAATTCAGGCCCATCTCAAAGCTCGCTATGCCGAACTGCCGACCATCACCGCTGTCGGGATGAACCTGCTGGCTCCGGTGAGCAGCGGCGGCAAGCTCACTGTTGCAGGAACAGACAAAAAGTTTGCTGGGTTTAAGACCGGAGAATATACCGTTAAAGACCCCAAGAGCCGGGAGCGAGCCATGGGCGATCGCGCTGTAGGCAAACACGGCACAGTCATGCTGAAGCTAGATGAAGTGAGCGGCCTAGACCATACAACCCTCGATCGAAAATGTGACAAAGCCCAGCTCATTATTGTTCACAGTAAAGAGATCGACGACGCAGGAGAAGCCAACGTTGGCCCCCTCGCCTTTGCTGAGTTGCTCAAGCAAATCAAGTCTGCTTGCAATCGATTAAGGGCGATCGGCATTGGCGAATTTGTCCTCACCGCCGACCATGGCTTCTTACTGCAAGAAGAGACCTTTAGCAGCGTGGACCAAGGCACGAAGAAAACCCCGGAGCGTCGATACGCTTTCTCCCTCCATCCTGAACAGGGTAACAAAAAGCTTTCGGTTTCCCTCGGCAGCCTGGGCTATCTAGATAAAAATGGGGGCAAAGAGGGCCATTTGATTTTCCTGCGCAGCACCGAGGTCTTCACCACCGGCACCAAGGGCGCAAAATTTGTCCATGGCGGCAACAGCCTCCAGGAGCGTGTTATTCCGGTGTTGACCCTTTCGACGCGAAAACAGGCCCCGCTCAATCTGCTGCGCTATCGCATTGAACTCGAAGCGGGCGAGAGCGTCATGAACCTGCAACGCTTGCAAGTCAGCATCAAGTCTGCGGCGGAGGCCCAGGGCGTGCTCGATTTCACCCATCCTCAGAAAAAAATTAGCTTGGGACTGCGGGTGCGCGATCGCGCCGATATCCAGGTCCGCATCAAGGGAGTCACCGCCGCAGAAATGGCCAACCAGCAAATCTTGCTCGCCCCCAACGCCGACAAACCCGCCGAAATCTTCTTCGACCTCACCGGCCCCTACGACGAGCGCGTCCAGCTAGAGGCCTACCATCCCGACGGCATCGAAGAGGTTGAAGCCTGTCTCTCCCAAGCCTTTTTCCCAGTTGCAGGGGCACCAATTGAGAAAACAGAAGATTCAAAATCTAAGACGGTTGCACCCAAACCTCCCCCTGTTGCCACGGGCTGGATCGACAACTTCGAAGATGAGTCCCTCCAAAAGGTTTTCCGCCACATCGAAGACCATGGCTCACTTCATGAAACAGAACTGATTCAGATGCTAGGTAGTGCTCGAAAAGCTCGAATGTTCTCCAGGGAAATTGATAACTATCAACTCAAAATTCCTTTCACGATTCGTAGTGAATCCACTGCCTCCGGTAAGCGATACGTCAAAAACTAGGTCCTTGTCTCGTAGGTTTCTATTCCTGTTGTTTCCCTCTGGTTATCATGACTATCTCCCAACGCGACATTGAACATATCTTCGAGCGCCTGCGCTCCGGCGTGGTCCCCGAGCGGGGCTTAGAGGCCTTCGCCGTTGGCATCGACAAACAGCGCAATGAAATCCATCGGCAATTGAGTCTGGCAGGCGATCGCGAAGGCGTCTTCAAATTCCTGCGGGGCGGCTACGGCTGCGGCAAGACCTTCATGTCCCAGCTCACCGTCCTCGATGCCCAAACCCAGGGCTTCGCCACCAGTTTCATCGTCGTCTCCGACAACGACCTCCACTTCTACAAGTTCGACGACGTTTACCGCAAAATCGTCCAGGAGCTGGGCACGAATCAATGCCCCAAAGGAGCCCTCAACGACATTATCGATCGCTGGATCGGCAGCGTCGAAGATGCCCTGATCGATGGCGGAGCCAACGAAGACAGCGATGACTTCGATGCCCAGGTCAAACAGCGCCTGGAAGAAGACCTCGCCTCCATGACCAACGGCAAAGCCCCCGAAGACATGGCCCGCGTTCTCCGCGCCATCTTCGAACTCAAACAAGCAGGCAAACTAGCCGAAGCCAGTGCCCTGATCTCCTGGCTCTCCGGCAGTGAGAACGTCGCCGCCACAGCCAAAAAAGTGGCAGGCATCAAAGGCGACATCGGCAGCCGCGAAGCCCTCGACTACCTCCAGGGCATCCTCGCCATCACCCGCGCCGCTGGCTACCAGGGCCTCGTCATCGTCATCGACGAAGCCGAAACCATCCTGCGGATGCGCAATGACGTGCGCGGCAAATCCCTCAACGGCATTCGCCAAATCTGCGACGCCGCCGATAAATACCCTGGTCTGCTCTGGGTCTTCACCGGCACCCCCGAATTCTTCGACACCAAGCGCGGCGTTGCCGGACTTCAGCCCCTGAACGACCGCATTGAGTTCCTCTCTGGCTCGAAAGACAACAGATTTTCCAATCCTCGCCAGCCTCAGCTCGAACTCAAACCCTTCGATGCAGCACGCCTAAAAGAAGTCGCCCTCAAGCTGCGAGAAATCTACCCCACCCAAGATCAAGCCTTGCTGCGCACAAAAGTCCCCGTTGAATTTATTGAACGGCTGGTGGAGCAAGTGACAGCGGGCTTCAAAGGGGATGTCGGTGTGGTCCCCCGTCAGTTTCTGCGCCGCTTTGTCAATGTTCTAGATTTGGTGATTCAGAACCCGGACTACAACCCCATGGCCGAGGAAGGCTTTGAGCCCGTCGATCCCACTGAAGACGAACAGCGTATCCAGGAAGGCAAACCGCCCTATGACCCTGAGCCCGAGGATGAAAAGGGCTATGAATTGGTTGAATTTTAGGGAGGAGCGAAGTCATGACCACAGCCTTTTCTCGCTTTCATCCTCGCTTGCAAGAGGCGATCGCCAACCGCATCGGCTGGACCTCCCTCCGCCCCGTCCAAGAACTGGCTAGCCACGCCATCCTCGACGGCAAAAACGCCGTCATCCTCGCCCCCACTGCCGGAGGCAAAACCGAAGCCTCGATGTTTCCGCTGCTTTCCAGCGTCATGGCCAATGAGCCCGAGGGACTTGGACTGATTTACATCGCCCCGATCAAAGCCCTGCTCAACAACCAAGCCGAACGCCTGGGCACTTATACCGAAATGGTCGGTCTGCGCCGCTTCCTCTGGCATGGTGATGTCACCGCAACTGAAAAGAAGACGTTTATTCAAGACCCCGCCACGTTACTGATGACCACCCCGGAATCCTTAGAGGTGATGTTGCTATCGCCCAAGGTGCCGGATACCAAGATTTTTAAGGATCTGCGGGCGATCGTCATTGATGAGGTTCATGCCCTGGCTGGGAGCGATCGCGGCACCCACCTCCTCTCCGTCCTAGAACGCCTCGCCCGCCACACCGAGAACGACATCCAGCGCATCGGCCTCAGCGCCACCGTCGGCAATCCTGAAGCCATCCTCACCTGGCTCCAGGGCACTTCCCAACGCCAGGGCGAAGTCATCGACCCCCCCAAGCAACCCTCTCCCAAAGCGCTGCGCATTTACCTGCGCGATACCCTCGGCGGCATCGCCACCGAAGCCAGCGCCCAGGCTTACCAAAACAAAAGCCTCTTCTTTTGCCAGAGCCGCGCCCTCTCCGAAGACATTGCCGAGCGCATGCGCCATCGCGGCACCGATGTCTTTGTCCACCACAGCTCCGTCTCCCTCGAAGAACGAGCTGCTGCGGAAGAACGCTTTAGTCGTGGCAGCAACACCTGCATCGTCTGCACCTCCACCCTAGAACTGGGCATCGACGTCGGCGACCTCGACCTCGTCCTCCAAGCCAACGCTGCTTCTACTGTCGCATCCTTCCTCCAGCGCCTGGGCCGCACCGGACGACGCCAGGGGCAGCGGGCCAACACCACGTTCTACTGCGAGGATGTGGAGACGGTCTTGCAAGCCGTGGCGATCGTCGAGCTGACCCGCAAAGGCTGGGTCGAATCCGTCCCCGTCCAAACCCGCTGCTGGCCCGTCCTCGTCCACCAACTCCTCGCCCTCACCCTCCAATTCGGAGCCATCAGCCCGGAGCGCTGCTGGGAACAGCTCTCCACCGTCTCGGATTTCTCCGGCATCAGCCGCGAAGAATTTGATGACCTGCTTCAGTTCATGGAGCGAGAAACCTTTCTTTTCAGCTCTGGCGGCCTGCTCTCCATGGGCGACAAGGCCGAGAAAGTCTTTGGTCGAAAGAACTTCATGGAACTCTACGCGGTCTTCAGCAGCCCCCAGCTCTACAAAGTTCAAACCAAGGCCAACTACACCGTCGGCACATTAGAACAATCTTTCGTCGATAAGCTCGTCCCCGACATGAGCTCCTTCCTCCTCGGCGGGCGCGGTTGGACCGTCATCAACGTCAACCATGACGACCGCACCGTCCAGGTCATGGCCGCTCCCCGAGGCAAAAAGCCGAGCTGGAGCGGTTTTGCTCCCCAGCTCCTCAGCTTCGAACTCTGCCAGCAAATCGCCGAGCTGATTCGTAGCGACCAGCCCATTCCCCTCCTCGACCCCATCGCCCAGGATGCCCTCACCTCCTACCGCGAAGAAGTCGCCCCCCTAATCAAGCCCAACCAGCTCAATCTCATTGTCGAAGAGAAGCGATCGCTCATCTGGACCTTTGCTGGAGGTCAAATCAATCACACGCTCAAATATGGCTTTCAGTTCCACCACGACTGGAAAGTGGTCGTCGATAACTTCCGCATTCGCATTGAAGGAGAGGAAGTGGGGACAACCTCGATCTTGCTGGCGATCGAGCAAATGCAAAAACCCGGCTTCTGGGAAGCAGCAGCCACCCGCGACTTCATCCTGGAGCAGCTCCCCAACTATCGGCTGAGCAAGTTTCAACCCGCGCTGCCGGATGAGTATTCGCTAGAGTTGGTTTGGGATTATTTACTGGATGTGAGGGGGGCGATCGCATACCTACGCAAAACACTAGATCAATAGCAGTTTGCGAGGGAACACCATCACAAGAGGCCTAGAAAAAGCGGATGATGGGACTCGAACCCACGACATTCAGCTTGGGAAGCTGACGTTCTACCACTGAACTACATCCGCATCGTCAGGAACAATTATACTGCAAACTTTCTCTTGAATCCATCTACCCCTCCAGACTTAACCCGTGATGACTCCGACCCTGTCAGGCTCCCCCCATCCCCAAACCACGATCGCCCATCCCTTCTCCCAAACCGGCATTGGTCTCCACAGTGGCCTTACCACCACTGTTTCCGTTAAACCAGCTCCCCTCGGCAGTGGACGAATCTTTCAGCGCATCGACCTGCCGGGACAGCCCCTCATTCCTGCAACGCTCGCCGCCGTCAACCCCACTCAACTCTCTACGGAGCTCGTGGTCGAAGGAGCCAGTGTTCGCACCGTCGAGCATTTGCTGGCCGCGTTGGCTGGCATGGGAGTAGTGAATGTGCTGATGGAAGTGGATGGACCGGAGGTGCCGTTGCTGGATGGCTCCGCCCAGCTTTGGGTAGAGGCGATCGCCCAAGCCGGTCTCCAATTCCACCCCCCCTACCCCCCCTTCCAAACGCCGCCCCCGACCCTCCAAGCCCCCCTCACCCTCCACGCAGGCGACGCCTTCATCACCGCCATCCCCGCCGACCACACCCGCCTCACCTATGGCATTGACTTTCCCCACCCTGCCATTGGCAACCAGTGGTTTAGCCTTGACTGGACCCCCGAAGGCTTTGCCCAGGAGATTGCACCTGCTCGAACCTTTGGCTTTGCAGAACAGGTCGAGCAATTGCGTAACCTGGGCCTCATCAAAGGCGGAAGCCTGGAGAATGCACTCGTTTGTGGTCCCGAGGGCTGGATCAATCCTCCTTTAAGATTTGCAAATGAACCTGCCCGTCATAAACTTTTAGATCTAGTGGGGGATTTGAGCCTGCTGGGGGTTTTGCCCCAGGCCCACATCCTGGCCTATAAAGCGAGCCACACCCTGCATACGCGGTTTGCTCAACTGCTTCAGGCGCGGCTGACCGTGAGCTGACCGTGAGCTGACCAGATTGAAACTCCATATACCTATGACCATCACCAGCGATACGCCGACCGTCACCGCCCCTAAACCTGAACCGACAGCCGACGATCCCCTAACCTCAATTCCGAGCTCGATGGACCCGTCCGATGCCACGGTTGCTGCGCCCGTTGCTGCTCAGGTTTTAATTCCGGTCGAAACCATTCAGGGGCTGTTGCCGCACCGTTATCCGTTCGCGCTGGTCGATCGCATCATTGAGTATGTGCCGGGAAAAATGGCCGTAGGGATCAAAAATGTCACGGTGAACGAGCCTCACTTTCAAGGACACTTTCCCGACCGTCCGATTATGCCGGGGGTGTTGATCATCGAAGCGCTGGCCCAGGTGGGGGGCGTGATTGTCACCCAGATTCCTGATGTGCCCGCAGGTCTGTTTGTCTTTGCTGGCATTGACAAGGTTCGATTCCGCCGCCCCGTTGTTCCTGGGGACCAGCTCATCCTCAAGGCCGAGCTCCTCAGCATCAAACGCAAACGCTTTGGCAAGGTTAACGCAGAAGCCTTTGTGGATGGACAACTGGCCGCCAGCGGTGAACTGATGTTTTCGCTGATGGATGCCTAGGGTGGACAGCTTAGAGAGAGGTCTTCGAGAGACCTCTAGAATGTCAACGGTGTTATAGGGTGGGAAGCGTGCTGCAAAGCGATTTGATTGAGCGGAGTGTCAGTGCATTGGTGCCACAAATTCACCCCACAGCCGTTGTCCATCCGGGGGCTGAGGTTCATCCAACGGTCAAGATTGGTCCCTACGTTGTGGTTGGGGAGCATGTCAAAATCGGCGCGGATACGGTTATCGATGCCCATGTAGTGATTGACGGTTGGGTTGAAATTGGTGCTCGTAATCGCATTTTTCCCGGTGCGGCCATTGGTTTGGATCCCCAGGATTTGAAGTATGACGGAGACTTGACGCTGGTCAAGATTGGTGATGACAACCGCATCCGGGAGTTTGTCACAATCAACCGCGCTACGAAAGCAGGAGAAGTCACTCAGCTCGGCAATGGCAATTTGCTCATGGCCTATGTCCATGTGGCCCACAATTGTGTGTTGCACGATGGCATTGTGATTGCCAATGCCGTTTCCCTGGCGGGGCATGTGGAAATTGAATCGCGGGCGGTGATTGGGGGGATGGCTGGGTTCCATCAGTTTGTCCATGTGGGAGAACTGGCGATGGTGGGAGCCATGAGTCGCATTGACCGAGATGTGCCGCCGTTTATGTTGGTGGAGGGGAGTCCGCCTCGGGTGCGATCGCTCAATCTCGTGGGCCTGCGTCGCTCAGGGCTCACCACCCAAGAAGAGGGCCAGGTCTATAAAGCCATCAAACAGGCTTACCGCATTCTCTTCCGCTCGGGTCATCATTTGGATGACAATCTGCGGGAGCTGGAGCCGCTGCTGGCCTATGAATCGGTTCGGCATCTCTATCGCTTTGTCAAGGATTCAACCCAGGGGGAAAAGCGGCGCGGATTGGTGCCTGGAAAGTGATGCAGCGAATGGTTAAACGAATTTTTATCAGTACTGGTGAAGTGTCCGGAGATTTGCAGGGCAGCTTACTGGTGGCGGCGCTGCGGCGGCAGGCAAATCTGCGGGGGCTGGATCTAGAGATTCTGGCCTTGGGGGGCGATCGCATGGCTGCCGAAGGGGCAAAACTCCTGGGGCATACAAGTGCGATTGGTTCCATCGGTGTCGTTGAGTCGATTGGCTACGCTTGGCCCACTTGGCAAATACAGCAACGGGCGAAGCAATTTCTGCGGCAGAATCCACCGGACCTAGCCGTATTAATTGATTACATGGGGCCGAATATTGCCCTGGGTAATTATCTGCACCAAACCTATCCTGACTTGCCGATCTTCTACTATATTGCCCCTCAGGAATGGGTATGGTCGGCCAATAGCAAAAGCACGCGTCAAATCATTGGGTTTGCTAACGAAATTCTGGCGATTTTTCCCGGTGAGGCCCGCTATTATCAGGCACAAGGAGCTAATGTCACTTGGGTCGGGCATCCGCTGGTGGATACCTTGACGCAGATTCCCGGTCGGGACGAGGCGCGGGCCAAGCTGGGGATTGGCCCCGAAGAACTGGCGATCGCCCTCCTCCCCGCCTCCCGTGAGCAAGAGCTTAAATATTTGCTTCCTGTCCTGTTTGAAGCGGCCCAACGGATCCAAGCACAGCTTCCCAACGTCCATTACTGGATTCCGGTGGCGCTCGAACAATACCGACTGCGGCTAGAGCAAGCGATTCAAGATTACGGATTACGGGCAACACTGTTGTCGGAGCAAGAAGGCCAAATCCCTAGTCCGAAGGCCAGTTCAATACCCAGTCCAACTCAATGGGCGATCGCCGCTGCTGACCTCGCCATCACCAAATCCGGCACCGCCAATCTCGAAATTGCCTTGCAGAATGTGCCACAAGTGGTGGTCTATCGTTTTAGTGCCGTGACGGCCTGGGTCGCTCGCAACATCCTCAAACTCTCGATTCCGTTTGTCTCCCCGCCCAATCTGGTGGAGATGGAAGCGATCGTTCCGGAGTTGCTCCAGGAGGACATGACCCCAGAGCGCATTACTGCTGAGGCGATCGCCCTGCTCCAAACCGATGCGCGTCAGGCAATGCTGGCGGGATATGCCCGCATGCGCGCGGCCTTGGGGGAACCGGGGGTTTGCGATCGCGCCGCGACGCTCCTATTGGAACGACTGACTGCGGGGAGCGATCGGGACTGAACTGCCAGTTGATCAGCCGTTGTGGATTGACTCAAAACGGGCTTGAGCCCCGACCAGTTATAGATTTCAATTTTGTCGCCGGAGCAACTTTCAAAGACAAATCGTTGCATGGGAAAAAGCACCTGCTCCCGATGCTTTGCAGTCGCTCTAGTCGCGCCCAAGGGCTTCAAGCAGATGACTTGCAGATTCGTGGTGTTGTTGAAATAACAACATTGAATTTTAGAAACATTAGAAATACTAGAAACATTGGAGGCATTTGAGATCAAAGGATGGGTTTCCATAGCGATCCATGTTGAAGTTGAATGGGCTAGCAATCAATGTGCGGCTTAACTCAACCACTGACTTTTCAAATCACAGTTTTTATTATCTCGCAGGATTCACGGATATGCGAGTATCATTGACTACCTTAAGAAAAATAGGCTGGAAACTTCTAGCGTAATTGTTAGGAATCGCTGGCATAGGAAACTCCCGCCTCCGCCGAAGACAGAGGCGAAAAATCCTGGCCAGATGTTGATGCATCCCCTAGGGCGAAACCTGCACCGAAGAATCCACAGGTGTTTCAGCTTCCTGTTCGGGCTGCGGCTTGATTTGCTTGCAGGCATATTGGACTGCCCTCGCCGTACTCCCGCCAGCGGGAGGCTGTTCGACGAGCCCCGCAAGACCAAAGTCTTCTTGGTAAATTTCTTTGCGCTCATCGGTGTAGAGCTTCAGCACGCGGGTTTGGGTCGTCTGGGCCGCGCAGTCGGTCAATCGATACAGCAACGCACTACGCACCGGCTCCTTCAGTGCAACACCCATAAAGGCATTGTTTTGACCTCGAAAGGCCCGGTATTCCCAGTAGGATAGGGTGCCATCCTGATGAGCAATGGAAGTCGGCGCGATCAACGTGCGATCGCCCACCCCATTCGCCGCTACCTCAACCCAATACTCACTCTTGAGCTCCGTCGCCTCCTCATCCTGGGGCGTAATATCTACCGTGGAATTGCCTTGAGCCTGCCGTTCAATGTCCCGCAGCGCATTTTGGGCAAAGGAATCCTCTGGTCGTTCATCCAGGGCACGCTGAAACTGGACAACGGCTTGCCCCAATTCCCCTGCGCGCAGGGCTTGGTACCCCGCACTCATGTAGCGATCGTAGGCCGTGCTGCGGGTCGCCACTGAGGCGGGAGCAGTTGACCCCTGGGGCAGGGTTTTGGTTTGGGTTAACTGCTGCTGATAGAGCGTTGCTACCGTTTGACTAAAGGGTTCTAGGGCGCGATCGCCATCGCGATCCGGATTGTCCGTCTGCCACCAAGCGGCCACTCGCTTTACCGCCATGGCTTCGTTATTGCCGCTGGCAGCATACTGCCGTTGAAACTGGTCTTGCACCATACACAGAACAATGGAGCGTGCCGTAACCGGACTCCCGGCAAATTGTAGTGGCGTCAGGCTCCGCCCCAGGCAGGCTTGGGACCATTGGGGGATGCGCTTGCTATCCAGTTGCCAATCGCCGTAATAGGCGTCTCCCTTAAGCGCTTTTCCTTGCTGCACCGTCAATCGTAGGGCCTCAGCTAAGGATTGAATCTGTCGCTGCGCCAAGGTCTTTGAGGTATCTTTTGAGGCATCTGAGGAATCAGAAGCGCCAGAGGCTGCTGGCGTAACTTCCGCTTGGGCCAAACCGCCGCTTAAAAGCATAGCCAGACTGATACCTAGACTCCATTGGAATGGCGATCGCATTGCTGCAACCTTGTGGTGTAAAACGCTCTGGCGTAAACCCTTATTTTCTAAACCCTTATTTTCTAAACCCATGGTCAACCTGACCCTACAACTTGACTAAGCTTTCCGTAAAGCAATTCTGAAGACCCGGAAAATTTGCTGACTTCCCGTGGAATCTTTACCTATTGTTTCACACAAGTGTAAAATCCCAAGCTTGCTTCTCCCTGGATGCCCATTAACGCCCTTGAATACCGCTGAATACTCCTAAAGGGGTTGAATACATGAAAAGCAGCAGTGACTGTATCTTTATCTATCTGGTTTTTGATTGAATTTAGCTCTGTTGAATTTGGTCTTGTTTGTTGGCTCTGTTTGTTAGCTCAGTTTGTCGGTTGAATGTCAGGCCAACACCGTTTCGATTAATTGACCTTCCTGCACCCGAAAGATGCGATCGGCCTGTTTTGCAATGGCTGGATTATGGGTTGCCATAATCAAGGTTTTATGGGAATCTCGGCTGAGCTGAAGGAGCAATGCTAAGACGCGATCGCCAGTTTCCTCATCCAAATTGCCCGTGGGTTCGTCGGCGAGAATGAGGCGAGGGTTGTGGGCAAGGGCACGGGCGATGGCTACCCGCTGTTGCTGTCCCCCGGAGAGCTTATCGGGATAGCTGCTGGCGCGATCGCCCAGTCCCACCCGCTCCAGAAGAGACAGGGCGGATTCACGGGCCAGATTCAGCGATCGCCCCGCGAGTTCTTGGGGAAGGGTAATATTTTCCAGCACCGTCAGGGTCGGGATGAGATTAAAGAATTGAAAAATAAAACCCAGGCGATCGCGACGAAACAGAGTGCGATCGCGCTCACTCAAGGCTGTGAGGATAACCTCTCCAATTTGGATAGCGCCGTCATTGGGCTGATCTATGCCACTGATTAAATTTAACAATGTACTTTTGCCGCTGCCGCTCTGCCCGAGTAACACCGCAAATTCACCGGGGGCCAAGCGTAGATTGACCGCATTCAACACCGTGCGCTCATTATCCCCCTCCCAAAAGCGTTTGGTTAACTGGCAGAGTTCAACGGCATCCCCACCCAGGGCTGCATCAAAGCTGGCTGGGGAACTTGAGGCGGACGAAGCAGTCATATAGAACTAACAATCAAAAGGATGGCTTAACTTTGTCAGGATACTTCAATAACGCAGGCAGTAATACAGGCAAGCGTGGAGGCAAGCCTTTAGAACCAGGGCAGTCTGTGGCTCCGGTAAGCCCATAAAAAGCACTTCTTCTGGCGAAGGTGAGTACGGAGTTGTACTGATGTATTAAGCCGATTCTCCTAAATCACTATCTATTACTGTCTATACTCATTCCCATTTGCGGAATTTAACTCTATGATTCAAACTAGTCAGTGCGATCTATCACTAAGGATTTGGGCAACCTGCTGATGAGGTTCAGAAAATTTCTTTAGGCGATTTTTCCAAAATCTCTTGAAAATTCAGAAATCGCCAGAATAAATGTGGTTGACCTTTATGTCGGATATGCTCTCTGCCTTAGGGCAGTCTGCGTTGACTGTTGTCGAGTGATACCTTATTCACCGTCGTGATCCCGGTAGGTAATAAATTGACTCCCCCTTAAATCTTGATTAGCTCGTTTGATTACCCAATGCCTTGTCCTGTAAGGCATTGGAAGCTTTGGGTATTCAAACTCGCTAGCGTTTTCCTCCCGCGCAATCCTCCGGCACGAGTTTAATCAAGTGCGATTGCAGCGGAAATCCTAAAGCACCTAAGGCATTCGTTCAGCTATATTTCCCGAGAATTCTATGGTTCGTGCTTCATCGTTTGATGTTTTTGACACCGTTTTGACTCGGAGTGTCGGTTCGCCAGAGTCCAGTTTTTTGTTACTGGGTAAGCAGTTACAAGGGCGATCGCTCATTTCCTGCACGGCAGAAGCCTTTGCCCGGATCCGTCGCGATGCCGAACAGCGGGCCTTTGCCAATGGCGGTGGGCTGGATTCCTCGGTGGACCTCCGCCAAATCTATGAAGAAGTGGGGTTTGTGCTGCGGCTCACTGCCGCAGAGCAGATGCAACTGTTAGAGGCGGAACTTGCGCTAGAGCGATCGCTGTTGCAACCGGTGCCTGCGGCCCAGGATTTACTAAAAGCGGCCCGTGCCCGAGGCGAACAGATTTTGTTTGTGTCGGATATGTATGTGGGCACAGAATTTGTTCAGGACATGCTGCAACGGCATGGGTTGGCTCAAGCGGGCGATCGCATCTACGTCTCCTGTGACCATGCCCAATCCAAGCAATCCCAGCGATTGTATGGGCTCATGCTTCAGCAGGAAGGTCTAGCCCCAGGGGACGTTACTCACTGCGGCAATAATGCCTGGGCCGATGTCAAAATGGCTCACCGTAGCGGTCTTCTGACCCATCCCTTTGACCAGGGGAACCTCAATCGCTACGAAGAGATCTTAGAAGCCCATGCCTGGAAAACCGAGGGTCTTTCTTCTGCCTTGGCGGGGGCCTCGCGTTTGGCTCGGCTGTCTCGGCCCGTGGCCTCGGACCATGAGCGGGCATTGCGAGATGTGGCGGCGAGTGTGGCTGCTCCTTTTTTGGTGGGCTTCACGCTGTGGGTGCTCAAACGCGCCAAAAAGCTGGGGTTGAAGCGGCTGTATTTCTTGGCTCGGGATGGGCAGGTTTTGTTGGCGATCGCCCGTCGTCTGATCAAAAAGTTCGATTTTGATTGCGAGCTGCACTATCTCTACGGCAGTCGGCAGGCTTGGCTGCTGCCGAGTCTGACCCAGGTCAACGAAGAGAGTTTGGCCAATATTTTCCCGGTAGATGTGGATGTCGATCTGTTATCCATTCGGGTCCTACTGGCCAGATTTCAGCTGCAGCCGGAGGAAATCGCGGACTGTCTGCTTGGCCTAGGGCTCACCCCCAGCGATTGGGATCGGCAATTAACGCCCACAGAACACCGGGCCTTGCGCCATCAGTTTTTAACCCCCGGTCCGGTCCAAGATCAGGTCTTGGCCAAGGCAGCGGCAGCGCGCCAACTGCTGAAAACCTATCTCCAGGATGTCGGCGTTTTGAGCGGTCAACCCATGGGCTTAATTGATCTGGGGACCGGCGCAACGCTCTTCCATGCCCTGTCTGCCCTCTGCGCCAGCGAGAAAATCAGATCGCCCCACGGGTTTTACCTCGGGCTACGGCAGGGGGTCAAGGCTTCTCGATTTGGCATGCCAGAGGTTTATCTTCAGGATCAGCGTCGCAACCTCGGCTTTACGGATGCCCAGGGATTGGTGACCATGCTAGAGACCTTCTGTAGCGCGGATCATGGCTCTGTCATTGGCTATCGCCTCGTGAACGAGTCTTCGGAGCTTGCGGCACTGGGCAACGTCAGGCGTGTCGAGCCTATTTTCACAGAACCCCAAAACCAACGAGTACTCGATTGGGGATATGACCTCGTTCGCGAAACCATTTATGCCGTGGCCGATCGCCTGCTGCTCGATCCCGCACTGCTCAATCCCGAAGCAACCCTCTGCGGGGCCTGCCTCGATCTTTTCAACGTCTTTTGGAACCACCCCACTCGCTCAGAGAGCATTGCCTGGGGTTCGTTTCCCATGGAGGATGGCTGGGGCAAGGAAGCGGTGTCTATTCCTTTGGCGATGGCCTATGGTTGGGCAGATTTAGCCAAGCGTCACCATCGCCGTCATTGGTGGCATGGGGCAGCCCTCGCCCAAAGCGCTAGGCCGATCCAGTGGGCCTTCTGGATTCGGATTCGGGTGGAGAAGCAGCTCAAAGCCCTTAAACAGCGGCTACAGGCGGAGCAAAAGCGGCGTCAGGGGGCGATCGCCCTCTCCCAGAACCGTTCTTCTTCCCTGGCGTTTAATCCATCACCGCCCTATCGAGAATAACCGCCCCGAGATTAACGGCCCTGACCCTCAGCAGCCTGTGGCAAGACCGTCATCCCATTGCCATGGCAACGTCATATCTCGCCGTTATGCTGGTGAGTGTTCATACTTCTCACACACCACGGGTCAGGGGAATTTCCCCTGGCTTTTTTGTGGCTGGATTCTGGTCGGGTTGCGCTACAGTGACAGCGATATGTAATGGTGTAACTCGTTGTGTAATTCAAGGATCGCTTAACCGTGCGTCGCTGGTTTTTGCTTAACTGGTTTTGGCTTCAACGGATTCAAGGCTGGGTCGCCCTGCCGCATCAACCTCAACGAAAAGCTTTTCGACCCAGCGTCCTCTTGGTTGCGGGACTGGGCTGTTTCCTGGTCATGGCGATCGAGACGGCTCCTGGCTGGACCCAATTACCGTCTCCGACTCCCCCAGTTCCTCAAAACCCACCGATTCCTGCTTCTAGTAGCCCTGACTCTAGCTCTAGCAGTCCCGCACTCTCGGTTTCCAATACCCTGTTGAATTCCTTTTGGCGCGTTCCCAATCCCACTGCATCTTTGGCAACGGAATGGATTCGGCTGGATGGAACTCGGATTTTTCAAATTGCAGGGCTCAGTAATAATTTGCCCGAACGTCAGCAGCAGGTTCAGGCGAATTTGCAACGCATTGCCCAAGCTTATTTTCGCGATCGCGACGCCGATCTCCAAGTCCAAATTCAAGAATCCGAGGGCCAACCCGTCCTGCGGGTTAATGACAGCTATTTGCTGACGGTCACGGCCTACGATGCCCAGCTCCGGGGGATCGAGCAACAGGATTGGGCCACGGAACTTCAGACGATTTTGGAGCGATCGCTGGTCCAAGCCAAACAAGCTCGGCAGCGTCCAGCGTTGATTGAACAGGGTAAAAAAGCTGCTGTTTTGTTCGTGACAATTCTCATTGGCAGCTTTGTTCTAGAAAACTATAAACAACAACTACAACGTCGCCCGGTTTCCCTGGGAGATCCGGAACAACCCCTCTCGTTGCTTCAACGATGGCGACTCAATCAGGGCAGACTGCGCACGCTTAAACAGCAATTGATTCAAACCAGCCAAACCGCCCTTTGGATCGGGGGATGGCTCTATGGACTATCTTTATTTCCCTACACCCGCCCCATGGCCGTTTGGCTCGCGGTCAGTTTGCGTATTCCGCTGGTGATCAGTGCGGTTTTAGCCGGGGTTTATATTTTAGTGCGGTTGAGTCATTTGTTAGTTGATCGCTTTAGTTTAGCCCTGAGTAGCAATCCCCTTTTGGCGAGAGGGCCATTGGAACGAGCCCATCAGCGGATCAATACCATTGCTCGGGTAATCAAAGGTCTAACGGTTTTGCTGATCGCCAGTACAGGGATTATTATTACGCTTCTTATTTTAGGCATTGATATCGGTCCCCTCCTAGCCGGTGCAGGCCTTTTAGGCGTCGCGATTTCCCTTGCATCCCAAAACGTCATTAAAGACGCGATTAATGGATTTTTGATTGTCCTAGAAGATCAATATGGCGTCGGCGATATTGTGCAAATTGGCGAATGGACTGGTTTAGTTGAAGATCTAAATCTGCGCATTACCCAATTGCGAAACTCTGAAGGTAAGCTGATTTCAATTCCCAACAGCGAAGTCAAGATCGTTGCTAATCTATCGAGTAATTGGGCGAGGGTTGATCTGAATATTCCGGTACCCTATGAAGTTAACTTAGAAAAAGCACTGGATCTGATTCAAACGACGGCGATCGCCCTCAGCCAAGAAGAACCTTGGTCTAACCTGATTTTGGAAGAACCACAGCTCATGGGTGTTGAAGACTTTAGCGAACGCGGTTTAGTCATTAAACTATGGATCAAAACCCAGCCGCTCAAGCAATGGGAAGTCGCTCGAGAATACCGACGTCGACTCAAGCGTAGCTTTGATGAGGCCGGTATTGAAATTCCAGCTCAGCAGCGATCGCTCTGGTATCACATGCCACCCTTGGAAGAGATTCAAGTTTTAAATGCTAAAACCGATGCTGGACAAACGTGACTAAAATCTTCACTAAAATCTTCAAGGATGACCCATGCTTTAGCCCTAAACGCGATGTTTCATCATCTGGGCAGGCAGCAATTGAGGCAATCCCTCCCTCTGAGGTTCAGACCAGTAGCTGAGCCGCCAATCTTGAGTGGCAGCGAAAGTTGTTTCGTCCCAACTCAAGACACCAACGGGCAACTGCGTGAGTTGATGAAACTGAGCAAAGAGGGCTTGTTCTTCTAGGGCAGAAGTGGTTCTTTCTCGATAAAACAAAACAGGAATTGAGGCCAAACCTGAGGGGCGACACCGTTTCCACAGGGCCAAATAGGGCCGGTAATGTAACAATGTAGCTAAAGTGATGCAAGTATTGCCGATCAGACAACAGCCTGGATCACCCTGGACTAATAGATGGATGCTTGAAACAGAATGCAGCTTGTCCAAAATGGCTGTAATTTGCAGAAGACCATCTTGATTGCGCGCCAGCTCGATGCCAACCATATCAGGCCAAGCACTATCCTCTAGATCGATTGAGCCTTGTATTCTCGAATCCACAAAGACAATTGGGATTGGGTGGGTGGCAGGCTCTGGCAAGACGGGTTTGTGGGCTGGTGCCGCTAAGACATTACGCCAGCTTTGCAAGGTATTTATCCGTAGAAACTGCATGGGAGAAGGAGCTCTTAAACGAGGAATGCTTTAGCCTGAGCGAGGGAAAGAAGCCCATCGATAAATTGACTCTAAATTGACTCATTTAAGCGACGCTAAAGTCAATTCGATTGTCACAATACCTTGATGATGTCATTCATTCTTCAAGACATCGCTGCAAGACATCACTGAGAAGAATTGAGATTATAACCAGACTGCATTCCTGATGCTCCTTCAAACCGTAGCATTTGCTAACATAGTTTTCTTTTTGCAAAATAAATTGTGATGAATCCAATTGTTTTGTTACGGTTTGCAGTAATCCAATGCCTCCCATGTCTCCAATGCCTCCCATGTCAGTCATGGTCATAAACGGCAATCTTGTGTGGATTTTATAAAGAAACAAGAGTTTAAAGTGGACTTAACAAACTCTTAAGCTTCCCGTGGGACGCTGGTTGCGAAAAACTACTGATCCTTACGAAATAAAAGCTTCAGCTCGCTGAGTTGATCGAAACAGGGTTGGGTGTGCATTGAGCCAAATCTTTCAGAGCGATCGCCTTGCGCGACTCAACACTTTACCCATTTCCGATTCCCCCCAATACCATGTCACTTTTGCTTAATCCCATTGGAACCTACGCCAGCGGCGCATTTGATCAAGGCGCAGCGGAGATCAATGCGTTTGATCCCCTTTCTCAGCGTTTGTTTGTGGTGAATGCCCAGACGGTAACCGTCGATATTTTAGATTTGAGTGACCCGACTCTTCCCACTAAACTGGGCACCATTGATGCGACGTCCTATGGGGGCGTGGCCAATAGCGTGGCCGTGAAAAATGGAATAATTGCCGTTGCGATCGAAGCCAATACCAAGACCGATCCAGGGCAAGTGGTGTTTTTCGAAGCCAGCACCGGTAATTTTCTAAAGGCTATCACCGTCGGGGCTTTGCCCGATATGGTGACGTTTACGCCGGATGGAACCAAGGTTTTGGTGGCCAACGAAGGCGAGCCAGGATCTATGGATCCCGTGGGTTCAATCAGTATTATTGATTTATCCTCGGGCGTCGCCAGCGCGACGGTTCAAACCGCTGGGTTTGACAATTTTATCGGACAGGAAGCCAGCTTGCGAAGTCAGGGCGTGCGGATCTTCCCCAATAAAACCGCTGCTGAGGACTTCGAACCCGAGTATATTTCGGTTTCGCCCGATGGAACCAAGGCGTTTGTCACGCTACAGGAAAACAATGCGGTTGCTGTAGTCGATATTGCCAGCGCCACGGTGACGGAGATTCAGCCCCTCGGCACGAAGGATCATAGCCAGCCCGGAAATGGGTTAGATGCGAGCGATCGCGACAACGCCATCAATATCGTCAACTGGCCAGTTTCGGGGTTGTATATGCCCGATGCGATCGCCAGCTTTTCCGCCAACGGCCAAACCTACTACATCACCGCCAACGAAGGGGATGCCCGCAATGAAGATGTCCGAGTCAAGGATTTGACGCTCGATCCGACGGTTTTTTCCGATGCCGCCATTTTGCAGGAAGATGCCATTCTGGGTCGCCTGACGGTATCGAGTCTTGATGGAGATCCCGATGGCGATGGCGATTACGATCAGCTGTATAGCTACGGTTCCCGCTCCTTCAGCATTTGGGATGCCTCGGGCAATCAGGTTTACGACAGCGGCGATGCCTTTGAGCGGATCACAGCGGAGCGTTTCCCGACCCACTTCAACGCCAGCAATACCAATACCACCTTGGATAACCGCAGCGATGATAAAGGGCCTGAACCAGAAGGCGTTACCCTGGGCCAAATTGACGGGCGGACCTATGCCTTTATCGGTCTAGAACGCATTGGCGGCGTCATGGTCTACGACGTCACTGACCCGGCAAAGGCAGCGTTCGTCGACTATTTCAACAATCGTGATTTTAGTGAATCTCCAGAACTGGCGTCAGGGGTCTCGAACCCAGCAGCGTTGGATTCCGGTCCCGAAGGACTCACGTTTATCAGCGCCGAGGACAGCCCCAATGGCACGCCGTTGCTCGTGGTTTCCAATGAAATCAGCGGGACGACGACGGTTTACGAAGTCAAGCCCAAAACCTTTACTCTACAACTGCTCCATGCTTCGGACCAGGAAGGTGGAATTGCGGCCTTGGACGATGCACCGAATTTTTCAGCGGTGCTCAATGCCCTCGCGAACCAGGATCAGGATGGCGACGGTAACGCCGACTATGTCAACACCCTGCGACTGTCCTCAGGGGATGCTTATATTCCTGGCCTGTTTCTTGATGCTTCGGCGGATCCTTCCCTTGCGCCCTTGTTGGGAGCAACAGGTAAAGGTCGGGCGGATATTTTGATTCAAAATGAGTTGGGATTTGAGGCGATCGCCTTCGGCAACCACGAATTCGACCTGGGCACCGGCCTAGTTCAATCGGTGCTCACAGCGGATGGCAACTATCCCGGCGCTGCCTTTCCCTATCTCAGTTCCAACCTCAACTTTAGACCCGATGCCAACCTTGCGCCCTTGGTGACTCTCGATGGTCAAGAAGCCAGCACGATTCCCGGCAAAATTGCCAAGAGTGCGATCGTCACGGTCAACGGTGAACCCATCGGGATTGTCGGCGCAACCACGCCAACCCTAGGCACCATCTCTAGCCCTGGCGATGTTGGTGTTAGCCCTTTTCCCTTTGGCGGCTCTCCTAGTTCCGCTGAACTCGATGCCTTGGCCGCAGAGATTCAGACCACGGTCGATGCTCTATTGGCTGCAAATCCGGCGTTGAACAAAGTGATTTTGTTGGCCCACATGCAGCAGATTGGCATTGAACAGGAGTTGGCTCAGCGCCTGCGCAATGTCGATATCATTATGGCGGGTGGCTCGAATACGCGCTTGGTGGATAGTGATGATCGCCTTCGGGCCGGGGACACGGCTCAAGGGGTTTATCCGATTGTTCAAACCGATGCTGATGGCAAGCCGGTGGCGATCGTCAACACCGATGGCAATTACAAATATGTCGGTCGGTTGGTGATTGACTTTGATGCCAACGGCAATATCATTCCCGAAAGCTATAACCCCAGCATCAGCGGAGCCTATGCAACGGATGCCGCAGGCGTTGCCGCAGTCGGAGGAACTCCAGACCCGGAAATCGTCGCCATTACCGATGCCCTGCGAGAGGTCATTACCCGTCTTGATAGCAACTTCTTTGGGGTCACCGATGTTTTTCTCAATGGCAATCGGGCCGGGGGCGGTACCGATGGGGTGCGCAATCAGGAGACCAATTTGGGAAATTTAACCGCCGATGCGAATTTGGCGATCGCCCAACAAGTCGACCCCACCGTTGTGATTTCCCTCAAAAATGGCGGCGGTGTCCGCGCCAGCATTGGCCGCATCGAAACCCCAACCGGAGCCGTGGAGCCGGAGCGGCTCCCCCCCGCAGGCAATGACCTCACCGGCAAGCCCGAAGGTGGGATTTCGCAAATCGATGTACAGAATACGCTGGCGTTCAACAATGGGTTGAGTTTGGTCACCGTCACCGCAGTGGAGCTCAGGACGTTAATTGAGTACGGCATTGCGGCCAGTACCCTAGACCCGGCCAGTGCTGAAGGGCGTTTTCCCCAGGTGTCTGGGTTTTCCTTTAGCTTTGATTTGAGTCAACCGGAAGGGCCACGGATTCAGTCCCTGGCGATCGAAGATCCGACAGGAAAAGACCTCGATGTGGTAGTCCGCGATGGCCAAATTGTGGGTGATCCAAGCCGAACTTTTCGGATGGTCACCCTGGATTTCTTGGCGAGCGGTGGCGATGGTTATCCATTCGAGACCTTGGCTAATCCAAATCGCCTTGACATCACTGCGGCGGCAGCGGATCCGAAAACCGGCACGGCTACGTTTGCGCCAGATCATTCGGAACAGGATGCCTTGGCGGAATACTTAGCCGCCAACTTTACTGAGGCCAATCCCTACGATCGCCTCGACACTCCCCGCGAATTGGATACCCGCATCCAAAACTTAGCCTTCCGCAACGATCTCGTACTCGATACTCCCACAATCACCAAAATCCACACCATTCAGGGCAATGCCACAACCCAAACCAGCGGCGGAGCCCATGATGACGTCAGCCCGCTCAATGGCCAAACGGTCACCCTCGAAGGGGTTGTCGTTGCGGGTTTTCAAAACGGGGATCAGCTCCGGGGCTTTTTCCTACAGGAAGAAACCGCCGACCAGGACAGCGACAGCAGCACCTCCGAAGGCATCTTTATCTTTACCGGCAATAGTCCCCTGTTGGATGTGCAAGAGGGACAAAAGATTCGGATCACGGGTAAAGTCAGCGAGTTTTTCGGAATGACCCAGATCGATGCTACAGCAACGGGTAGCGCCATCAGTCTCGTCGATAGCGGCAATAACATCGGCCAAGTAACAACAGCAACCTTGGCGTTGCCCGTGACGGGCGATCTGGATGACTACTACGAACAGTTTGAAGGCATGCGGGTGCAGTTCGCCGACAAACTCTATGTGTCGGAATACTTTGAAGTGGCACGCTATGGGCAAATTGTGTTGACGGAAGGCGATCGCCCCTTCCAATACACCCACCTCGACGACACCCCCACGGCAGCGGAGTTCACCGCCTTCCAGGAAAACTTGGCTCGACAGCGAATCATTCTGGACGATGACAACAATCTCCAGAATCCTCCCCTCCCCGATGGCACCTTCTTCTATCCCCAGCCCGATGGATTGAGTACGGGTAGCCAAGGCAGCGACTTCTTCCGAGGGGGCGATAGTATCAGCAACTTAACCGGTATTTTACACTGGTCCTTTGCGGGACAGAGCGGCACCGATGCTTGGCGAGTTCGACCGACGGAGGCCAGTCCGGTTGTCTTTACACCAGAGAACCTACGCCCCGAAACACCCGAGGCCGTGGGTGGCAATCTCAAGGTCGCCAGCTTCAACGTGCTGAACTATTTCACCAGTATCGACGATGGCAGCAACACTGCTGGACCCAATGGCGACCAGGAAGGCCGAGGTGCCGACAGTGCCGATGAGCTCACCCGCCAAACCCAGAAGCTGGTGCAGGCGCTCAAGGGCATTGATGCAGATATCTTCGGCTTGGTTGAGCTGGAAAACAATGGCGGAGATGCCGATGGTGGTGCGATTCAGGCAGTTGTGGATGCCCTGAATGCCGAGGTTGGAGCCGGGACCTACGACTCCATTAAGACTGGGGACGTGGGCACTGATGCGATTACCGTCGGGTTCATTTACAAGGCTAGCGTTGTGGCCCCCAAGGGGAATTTTGCGGTTCTGGATGATCCAGCGTTTACCGATCCAAATGGAACAGGGACCCCGCGAAATCGACCGGCGATCGCCCAAACCTTCGAGGTCATCGATCCCAACAATCCTGATTTTGGCGAGGCCCTAACGGTCGTCAACAACCACTTTAAATCCAAGGGGGCTTCTGGCCTGACGGCAGGAGGTTCAGAACCCGACGCGGACCAAGGCGATGGCCAAGGCTTCTGGAATGACACCCGTGCCAAAGCGGCGACCTATCTGGCTCAGACCTGGCTGCCCAGCGATCCCACAGGCCAAGGGGATGAGGATTTTCTGATTATTGGCGACCTCAATTCCTATCGCGGTGAAGCACCGATTACCGCGTTCAAAAATGCAGGCTATACGGATTTGGCCGCGAGCCTCATCGGCGACGATGCCTATAGCTATGTGTTCAATGGCCAACTGGGTTATCTGGACTATGCCCTCTCCAGTCCAACGCTAACGCCCCAGGTTACTGGCATCACCGAATGGCATATTAACGCCGACGAAGTGCCGGTGTTTGACTACAACAACACCCTCGACGACGGGGCGGGAGAAGCCAGCTTTGAAGCTAAACCCACGGGCAACAATCTCTTTGAGGTCAATGCCTTCCGGACTTCGGACCATGATCCAGTGATTATCGGTCTTGACCTGGGCAGCGCCATCACCGAGATTCTCGGAACCGACCAGCGGGAAACCCTGACCGGCAGTGCTGGCCCAGACCGAATGATTGGCAACGGCGGCACGGATCAGCTCACGGGCAATGGCGGGGCCGATGAATTTGTCTACCGCAAGTTAGGCGATGGTCGCGATACGATTACCGACTTTACACCCGGTGAGGATAGATTGGTGTTGACGGAGTTATTTGCCGGTTCTGAGTTGGATTATGCGGGGGCGATCGCCAACCAATACCTCAGTTTCGGCAGCCGCAATGGCGATAGTTATGTGTTGGTGGATTTGGATGGTGCTGCTGGCAATCAGAATCGACCGATCGCGATCGCCGTTCTCCAAGGGGTTGCCCAAGAAGCCTTAGCGGACAGTCGTAATTTCATTCTCTAGGTCTTGTTCTAGACCTTTCTCTAGATCTTCTCTAGATCTTGTCTTCAGGTTTTTTCGTGATCTTTTTGAGTTTTTCATTGCAATTTTCGGAGTTCTTCATGTCATTCTCAGTTCGTTCATTGGGATTTAAGTTTGCGCTTTTGGCGACTTGTACCGGCTTCGGCTTCAGTGCTGCGCCATCGGCCCGAGCAGCGGCGATTGACTTTAATGCTGCGCCCTGGAGCAGCAGGGGTAGCGTGAGTTTTCCGGACCTAGGTCAAGCCGCCAGTCTCTCAACGGGAAGCGGAGCAACGGAGCAACTTTCATCGCCAGATCTGACAGATTTTCTAGGCTTAGCGGGTGGGGATCTAGATCCCAGTTTCTTGGATAATGCCTATGAAGGTTCAGCGCTCAAGCGTTTGGTTCAAGCTGGTGATCAAATCAGCTTGGACTGGAACTTTAGCCTCTTTTCCGATGGGTCTAGTAGCGATTTAGATTATGCCTTTGTCCTCCGAGATGGCGTTGTGCAAACCCTGACGGGGAGCAGTGGCAGTTTCGCGACGACCTTTGCGAATTCGGGTTGGTTTGCGATCGGAGTGGTCGATGTCAATGATGATCAAGGCGATTCTGTCTTGGCACTCAGCACGGGCGATTTTCAGGCGGTACCGACACCGGGTTTGTTGCCTGCCCTGCTGGGATTTGGGGTGAGTTGCTGGCGCAGGCGGCGATCGGCTCACTAGGGCGATCGGCTGACGGATTGATTCAGGCATTGAGCTGATAAACCCTGGCGGGGGTGGACCTGGCGAGAAGCGATGTCTTTTCGTGGGGATCATTCCCGCCCCTGCTTTGTTAAGCTAATCCAGGGGAACCGAATGGTTCGACTCCCCGCTCACGTCCCACCGATCGCCTGTAAAGCTCATGATGCCTCGACGCTACCACCGGATTCGTCAAGTGCTGGACAAGCGCCAGCCTGACCTGACGGTGATGATGGAAAATGTCCATAAACCCCATAACCTTTCGGCGATCCTGCGGACCTGTGATGCGGTGGGGGTATTTGAGGCCCATGCGGTTAGTGATAAGGGGGCCGTGCAGACCTTTAATAGTACTGCCCAAGGGAGTCAGAAGTGGGTGCGGTTGACCATACATCCCGACACGGAAATGGCGATTCAGCAGTTGCAGGAGCGAGGTTTTCGGGTGTATGCGGCGCATTTGTCAGAGCGGGCGATCGACTATCGTCAAGTCGATTTTACCCAACCCAGCGCGGTCTTACTCGGGGCAGAAAAATGGGGCGTAAGTGAAACAGCGGCGAAGTTGTGCGATGAACATATCATTGTGCCGATGGTGGGCATGGTGGAGTCGCTGAATGTGTCGGTGGCGAATTCGGTTATTTTGTTTGAAGCCCAGCGGCAGCGGATGCTAGCAGGGTTGTATGACCACCCGCGTTTGGAGCCGGAATTGTATGAGCGCACGCTTTTTGAATGGGCCTATCCCCGCTTAGCGGCACGCTATCAGGCGAAGCAGGAGTGCTATCCGGTTTTGGATGAGGAGGGACAGCTTGTGGGGCGGGGCTAGGGCAGCGGTTGAGGACGCGAGCTGTGATCCTTGAGGGAAATCTTTTGCTTTTATCATAGAGATAGACCCGTCAGCGCAGGTTCACCGTGGTTGATTCGCCCGCAAACACTCCCGCCCCCGTCCCCCCGCCCCTCGAAAACGATCGCCTCCCTCTGCTCAAACAGCCCGATCGCTTAGAGCAACGCCTGCGGGAAATTCCGCCGGAGCCGGGGTGTTATTTCATGCGCGATCGCGATGACAACATCCTCTACATCGGCAAATCCAAACAGCTTCGCTCCCGCGTCCGCTCCTACTTCCGCGAGGCCCGTCAGCTCGCACCCAAAATCGAGCTGATGGTGCGTCAGGTCGTGGAGATTGAGTTCATCGTCACGGATACAGAGGCCGAGGCCCTGGCCCTAGAGGCGAATCTGATCAAGCGGCATCTGCCCCATTTTAATACGCTGCTTAAGGACGACAAAAAGTATCCCTATCTTTGTATTACCTGGTCTGAGGACTATCCCCGTATTTTTATTACCCGCAAACGGCGACAGGGCAAGGCGCGCGATCGCTACTACGGTCCCTATGTCGATACCGGCCTCCTGCGCAGTACGCTCCACCTGGTCAAACGCATTTTTCCCCTGCGGCAACGACCCAAACCCTTGCACAAAGACCGCACCTGTCTAAACTACGACATTGGTCAATGTCCCGGCGTCTGTCAGCAAAAAATTAGCCCGGAAGACTACAAGAAAATCGTCCAAAAGGTGGCCATGGTCTTCCAGGGACGAACCGATGAGCTGGTGCAGATCCTCACGGCGCAAATGGAAAAGGCGGCGGAGCGGTTGCAGTTTGAGCAGGCGGCGGCGTTGCGCGATCGCATTCGTGGCCTAGAATCCCTCGGTGCCGATCAAAAAGTCGCGTTGCCCGATGATACGGTGTCTCGGGATGCGATCGCCCTCGCCCTCGACGACACCCATGCCTGTATCCAACTCTTTCAGGTGCGGGCTGGTCGGCTGGTGGGACGGTTGGGTTATTTGGCCGATGCCCAGTCGGGAACAGCGGGGGCCATTTTGCAGCGGGTCTTGGAGGCCCACTATGACCAGGTGGATCCGGTGGAAATTCCCTCGGAAATTTTAGTCCAGCATGAGTTGCCGGAGAGCGAAGTCCTAGAAGCGGCGCTGAATGAGCGACGGGGACGGAAGGTAGCAATTGTGAATCCGCAACGGCAGCAAAAGGCAGAGCTGATCGCCATGGTGGAGCGCAATGCGGAGTATGAGCTGGCCCGGACCCAGCGATCGGCGGACCGCAACTTGCAGGCCGTGCAGGATTTGGCGGAGATTTTGGATTTACCCGAACTACCCCGCCGCATCGAGGGCTATGACATTTCCCACATCCAGGGCTCCAATGCCGTGGCCTCCCAAGTGGTATTTATCGACGGCATGCCTGCGAAGCAGCACTATCGCCGCTACAAAATCCGCAATCCCGACATTCAAATTGGCCATTCCGACGACTTTGCCAGTATGGCCGAGGTGATTCGCCGCCGCTTTCGCCGCCACGCCCAAGCCAAGGCCCAGGGGGCGATTTTGACCACGAGTGAAACGCGGGCTTCGAGCTTGCTCAGTCCGGGCGATCTGGCGGATTGGCCCGATCTAGTGATGATCGATGGCGGTAAGGGTCAGCTTTCGGCAGTGGTAGCGGTGTTGCAAGAGCTGAATTTGCTCGAAGATCTCCATGTGGTCAGTCTTGCCAAGAAACAGGAAGAAATTTTCCTGCCGGGAGAATCACTACCGTTGAAGACTGAAAAGGAGCAGCCTGGGGTGCAGTTGTTGCGGCGGTTGCGGGATGAGGCCCATCGGTTTGCGGTGAGTTTCCATCGGCAGCAGCGGAGTGAAAATTTGCGGCGATCGCGCCTAGACGAGATCCCCGGCCTCGGCCACCAGCGCCAAAAGGAACTCCTCGGCCATTTCCGGTCCATCGACTACATCCGTCTGGCAACACCGGAACAGCTCCAGGTCGTTCCCGGTATTGGTCCACAATTGGCCCAGCAGATCCACGATTATTTCAATCCCAATCCTGGAACTTGACAATTCCTTTAAGGTTATGGCGGAAAATCTATTAAACTCTTTTTATCTTTTCGCTTGCGATGGTCTCTTACTTCGCATTAGTGCATTTTGTGTGTCTACATCATTTAGATTCAAAACGAGGATAAACGCTGCCGAAATGTAGCGGACTCAGGGAGCATGTTGGAATAGCAAGAGCATGGAATTAGATTTGGACGTTGCTTGGCTAGTCGGTTGTGCGGGACTGGTCTTTATGATGCAGCCCGGATTCATGTGTCTAGAGTCTGGGCTGACGCGTTCGAAAAACAGCATCAATGTGGCAGTCAAAAATCTGACGGATTTTGCCATTTCCGTGATGGTTTTTTGGCTATTTGGCTACGGCCTGCTGTTTGGGACCTCGCTGGGAGGCTGGATCGGGGGGGCGGGGTTTGTGCCGGAACTGTCGGATTCGGCGCGGCTGGCGGCGTTTTTTCTGTTTGAGGCGATGTTCTGCGGCACCGCTACGACGATTGTGTCCGGTGCGATCTCCGAGCGGATGCGCTACAGCGTTTATTTGGTGATCTGTTTAATTATTTCTGGGTTGATTTATCCCCTGTTTGGTCATTGGGCTTGGAATGGGATTGAAGCGGGTATTGCGGGGGGATGGTTGCGATCGCTCGGTTTCCTAGATTTCGCTGGCTCCACAGTGGTGCACAGCATCGGTGGCTGGGTCTCCCTGGCAGCACTCCTCGTCATCGGTCCCCGCATCGGTCGGTATAGCGAAGGCCGCGTCAACGAGCTCAATCGCTCCAGTCTACCCCTGTCGGTGCTCGGAACCATGCTCCTGTGGTTGGGCTGGATGGGGTTCAATGGCGGCAGCACACTGGCGTTTAACGACCAAATCCCCCGCGTGATTGTCCAAACCATTTTGGCCGGGTCGTCAGGGCTACTCTCGGCGGTGGCCTTGGGCTGGTCGCGGCGCAAGCTGCCCCAGGTGGAGGTGATGATCAATGGTTCCCTGGGGGGCCTGGTCTCAATTACGGCGGGCTGCAATGCCGTCTCAACGCCCCATGCAGCTTTAATTGGGGCCATAGGCGGCGTTGTCATGCTCTTGGCGACGGATCTGATGAACCGCTGTCGCATTGACGATGGCGTAGATGCGGTGGCCATCCATGGGTTTTGCGGCGTTTGGGGCACGCTAGCGGTGGCGCTGTTTGGGGATTTGGAGATTTTAGGGACGGGGTTGTCGCGGCATCAACAGGTAGCCGTGCAGTTGTTTGGCAGTGGCGTGGCGTTTGTTTGGGCCTTTGGGATGAGTTATCTCCTGCTCTGGGGACTCAATCGGCTCACACCGCTGCGGGTCTCAGCGGAGGAGGAAGAGCTGGGCCTCAATGTCTCGGAACATGGGGCCAAAACGGAGCTGTACGACCTCTTTCGGGTGATGGATGACCAGGCGCAGACGGGAAATTTTAGCCTGCGGGTGCCGGAAGTGCCCTATACGGAAGTGGGAAAAATTGCCTATCGCTATAACCAGGTGATGGCGACGGTGGAGTCCTATGCCAAACGGCTACAACGGTTTAACAACCGCCTCGAACGCAAAGTTGCGGAGCGAACCTCAGAACTGGCTCAAGCCAATGCAGAACTGACGCGGCTCCATACGGTCAAAGACCAGTTTTTAGCGAACACCTCCCATGAATTGCGCACCCCCCTCCACGGCATTATTGGCCTAGCGGAATCCATGCTCGACGGCTCAACGGGGCTGTTGTCGGTGGCCCAACAGCAAAATTTGTCGTTGATTGCCCAGAGCGGTCGGCGATTGGCCCATTTGGTCAATGATATTTTGGATTTTTCGCAATTGAAGCGCGATCGCTTGCAAATTCATCCCGGTAGCGTCGATCTGCATACCGTTGTGGATTTAATTCTGACCATGACCGAGGCCACCATCGGAAAAAAAAACGTTGCCCTTAGGAACCAAGTGCCCCCCGGACTGCCACCGGTTTGGGCCGATGCCAATCGGTTGCAGCAGATCCTCTATAACCTAGTGGGAAACGGCATTAAATTTACGAATTCTGGGGCTGTGACCGTTTCGGCGCAGCGGAGAGCGGATCGGATTGAGGTGGCGATCGCCGACACCGGCATCGGTATTCCTGCCGACCAACACAGCCGTATTTTTGAATCCTTTGAACAGGGGGATGGCACAACCGCTCGCCGCTACGGGGGAACCGGCTTGGGATTGGCCGTAACCCAACAGTTGGTGCTCCTCCATGGGGGCGAACTCACTGTGGAATCAACGGTAGGTGTAGGTTCAACCTTTCGGTTTTCATTGTCCATTAGTCAAGGGGTACCGGAACCCATATTGCCCAGCGCCCTAGCCCCCGCCCCCCCTCTAAGCAGTGCCTTCGCCAACGCTCTGGATTATCCCGATGCCTTAGAAATTTTGGCGGAGGCGGAGTTGGCGGCGGTGCAACAAAATGGCCGTCGTTTCAAGATTTTGGTTGTTGACGATGAGCCGGTTAATTTACAGGTGTTGGTCAACCAACTGAGTCTAGAAAACTACGAAATTATTCAGGCCATGAGTGGGTTTGAAGCCCTGGAGATCATTGAGCAGGGGCTACAGCCAGATCTGATTTTGCTCGATGTGATGATGCCGCGCATGACGGGCTATGAGGTCTGCCACCGGCTGCGGGAGCGCTTTCCGGCCAACGAGTTGCCGATTCTGATGTTGACGGCCAAATCTCAATTGGCCGATATTGTCGAAGGCTTCCAGGAAGGAGCCAATGACTATTTGAATAAGCCCATTCAAAAACAGGAACTGCTGGCGCGTATGCGCACCCATTTGTATTTATCCAATCTCAATATTGCCTGTAGCCGATTTGTACCACGCCAATTTTTACAGATCCTCAATAAGGAAAGCATTTTAGATGTGACCGTTGGCGATCAAATTCGTCAGGAAATGTCGATTTTGTTCTCCGATATCCGTGACTTCACAACCCTAAGCGAACAGATGACGCCCGAAGACAACTTTCGGTTTATTAATGGCTATTTGTCGCGCATGGAACCTGCGATCGTGGAGAACCAAGGCTTTATTGACAAGTATATTGGTGATGCAATTATGGCGTTATTTGAGGAAGGGGCCGATGACGCGGTGCGGGCGGCGATCGCCATGCTTCAAACCCTTGAGGCTTATAATCGCGATCGCCAAGCCCTAAACCGCACGCCGTTACGCATTGGCATCGGCATCAATACAGGCGATCTGATGCTCGGTACCGTCGGGGGACAAAGTCGGATTGACGGCACGGTGATTGGCGATGTGGTGAATTTGGCCTCGCGTATGGAAGGTTTAACAAAGCGGTATCGGGTTCCTTTACTCATTAGTGAATCGACGTTCACTCGGTTACAGGATGTGAGTGATTATGCCGTTCGGAAAATTGATCGGGTGCAGGTGAAGGGCAAGTCGGAATGGGTGTCGGTGTATGAGGTGTTTGAGGCAGATGCGCCGCAGTTGCGGATGAAGAAGTTGCGATCGCAAGTCAAATTTGAGGCGGCGATCGCGACATTCCATGAGGGGAGTTATGGTCAAGCGCAGGCGCAATTTAGCCAATATTTGGTCGAGAATTCGGCGGATTCGGTGGCGCAGGTTTATCTAGAGCGATGTGAGCAGGCGATCGCGGTGCTGTGAACTACGATGAACCATTTTGTTTTAGGGGGTTTGTCTGTGTGTTTGTATGGCAACGCTAAAGGCTATCGGGATCAACTCCAAGCTCTCGAAGTTTTTGGGCTAAACGTTCAGCGCGTTGGGCTTCTTGCTCGGCGCATTGGGCTTCTTGAGCGGCGTACTGGGTTGCTTGGTGCGCTTTTTCTTCCTGAGTGGGGATCAGGGTATCGTCGAGGTTTGCCCAGCGAAGCCAAGTCGCTGTAACAGTGTGATAAATACCACTCCAGCGAACTAGCTTGAGGCCCAAACTGGGACTGAGGATGCTGCCATCTGGGGCGATGGGTAGAGGCTGATAGTGAGCATTTTGTAGGGTAAAACCAGCCCAATCTTCGGGGTTGAAGGGGTCGTACCAAAATTATTCTGAAATGCGCATTTGGTTCTGATAAATATCGCGTTTTATGGTTTTATCTGCTGTGGCGGTGCTGTTGGAGAGGAGTTCAATCACGAGGTCTGGACTTTTTCCTTCTTCCCACACAACCCAGCTTAGACGCTCTTTCGGATCGACATCCAGGGCAATAAAGAAGTCAGGGCCTCGATAATCGCGATTCCTCACTTGTTCAAGGCTGAAATAGACGAACATGTTACCGCTGACGTAGCTATTGGGGCGATGGAGACTGAGCCAAGTGTGGGCGGTTTCGATGAGCAGATCCCTCTGAAGCTTGTGACGCTGAGTTTCCATAGGAATATCATCACAACAGGGGAGGTCGTATTGGGTGGGAGGCAGTGAGGTCAGTCCCTCGGGTAACTCAATGGGAGGTGAGGGGGTGAAGGGGGTTGCAGTGGGACTGGTGGTGGGGTTGAGACCTGTCATGGGATTTCCTGGCGATAAACCTTGAAATTGAACCTTGTGCCTACATGTCGCTATTGTAATGGATTGGGTTGAGGCGATCTCAACGGGCGTAGATTAGCCATTCGAGGAATACAGATGTGTAGTGTCTAGGACAGAGGAAGATAAAGGTTCAAAGCGTTAGTTGACCCAAGCGAGTCGAAGAACGACAAGATGGTTGAAGCCGTCCTCATTACTTCTTAATCGCAGTTAAGCGGATATTAAAGGCTAAAAATTTTGGATAAGAAATACCACTTTCCCAAGCTCTAAAACGGTTTAAATTTTGATGTATTCTTTGAGGCAGAAGATGCATTCGGGAGTCTATCGCAAGTATCCAAGTAAAGAAAGGCATAAACAAACCACAGTACTGCACTTTGGAAAGTGTAAACCTTTCTCCTAAAAGATTCTGTACTTCAGTGAAAGAAACATGTTTATGCCCTAATTCAACTGGATCACTCGGAACATATCCACTGATCTTCATATAAAAACGGTAAATTCTAGAGAATCGACGTTTGAAATCCATTGGATCAGCCCAAGCAAATGCTCCTTGATAGGGAGCTGTAAAAATAAATAAACCACCTTTCTTTAAGACTCTATAAGACTCATTGATGACCAATTGTTTATTTTCATCTCCAACATGTTCAATGACATCGGACAGCACTACTACATCAAATTCTTCACTTGGATAAGGCAAAGTTGCTGCAGTTTGATGTACTAAATTTAAATAAGGATAATTAACTGCTGCTTGCTTAAGGGCTTCCTCATGCATATCAATTCCATAAAGAGCTTTTGATTTGTCTTGTAGCTTGGCTAATGTCCATCCAAACGAGCATCCAACATCTAGAATTTTGTTTACAGGAGTCTCAATCGAGTCGAGCACAAAGTCACTCCGATCGCCACCTAGATTTTTAAGACCAAGTATGAGCAACATGTAATACCTTCCTTTTCTACAAAACAACACTGTAATGACTAACTGTAACAATTTAGCTCTGAAGAACTTGCTGTGCTTACACACATATCCTCTGAAGAGCATGAGAGACTCGTTCTGATAAAAATTTATAATCAAAGGTCTTGATAGCAACTTGACATGCTTGATCTTTGGTTTTTGAAAACTGATTTTTTTCTATAAGCCAATCTAGTTCTTTTGCCAACCGTAGGGGATAATTCTCATCTTTTACCCCGTTGTAAGGCAAAAGGCTACCAATACCAGGTAATACATTCTTAGCTTCTCCTACATCTGTTGCAATTACATATTTACCATAGGCTAAATACAAGGGTAGTTTCCCTGTTGTCCTAACCATGCCGACTAAATCATTAGATTGTGTAGAGATACAAATATCCATCGTAGCCAAGTACTTAGGAAGCTCAGAATACGAAACTTGACCAATAAACTTGAGTTTGCTTATAACTCCTAATTCTTTTGCTCGCTCCTCTAGAATTTTTCTACCATTTCCATCTCCTACCAAAAGACCCATTATTGGTTTTTCTTTCAGGAAAGCCAACGCTTCAACAATATCCCAGCCATAGCACATTTGATAGCGCTCAGACCAAGACATAGTTCCAATCATGCCAACAACAACTTGTTTTTCTAAGCCCAGTTCTGCCTTTACTACATTACTTTCAGGCTTAATAATATTACTAGTGACTACTCCATCTGGAACAAATTCAACATTTTCTATACCCTGACCTTTCAGAAAATCCTTATGATAACTACCACGAACAATTAATAAATTAGAGTGATGGATTGCTAGATTCTCAATGAAGCTAATCAACTTTAGCTGTAGTGTAGAATAATTTCCCGTAGACTTGGCAAGCTCAAAGGCTACATCTCCTGTGTCAACGACTAGTTTACAGCGAAGCAATATCTTGACTAAGTACCCCGCTAGAACTCCTGCATAGGCGGTGTCCATTACATAAACAACATCTGGTCTAAATTTTAGACTAGAAAAAATAAATCGCCCAATACTCTTCCATTTAGGTATTCCTCTATATTCGAATAAAATTTTCCAGTGGGATGGGAAAAATTTGGAGAATGTTTGTGCTCTTATCCCTGCTGAACTGGACTGAGAACCATTGATGAGAAAGATTATTTTCATAGAGATAAATTAAAATATAATTATATTACGTGCTCTGAAAAGTGTCTCTAGTTCAAGACTTTAGCAAGATGTTATAAACTATCTCTCCACATGGTTGTTAATAGGTCGTGCGGGTACACCCACAACGATTTGTCCAGGTAAAACGTTTTTAGTAACAACAGCACCAGCACCTACAATGGCTCCTTCTCCTATAATAAGGTCTTTGTTCTCTCTACTTACTATTGTTGCATTTGCCCCAATAGTTACGCCATCATGAATAATAATTCTATAAGGGGAACCAATCCATGTTGATGTGGCTAGGGTCACCCTATGAAAAATAGTGACTTTTTTACCGATTTTCACATTGGGATGAATAACAACTCCTAAAGCAAAGTGTGCTAGGCAAATATCATCTTCAAAATCAGCCTCATAGGGCAACACCGCATGAAAAATGAGAAAGATAAGTGCTTTTATTATTTTGGCGATTAACTTGAGATTATGCCTATAAGCAAGAGAACTGAGTTTCCAGAAAAATACAGGTTTCATGTATGAGCAGCAAATAACTTAGTTGACTTTGCTAGGATGAAAAAATGAGTATTTGACTGATGCAAGACCCAGTCCTAGAAGTACACAAAACGGAATTCTACTAATTTAATCTTTAGTTATTGTTGCCTTAACAACGATCGTAAAAGATGCTTACTCGCTAAATATTTCGTATTTCATCGTAGTAAAAACTCCATACTTTCTCATCTTATTTATTAAACTCTAAGACTGCTTGCTCATAAAATTTCTCATGAGTTATAGCAATATTTTTCCAAGAGAAAAGAAATGCACGTCTCAATCCCTTTTCTTCTAGATAACACCGCTTTTCTGAGTCTTTCAATAAGTCGATAATTGCCTGAGAGAATAATTCATCGGTTTTCATCATGCCGTACTCTCCATCTGCCAAAACATGTTCCGCTCCTTCATTTGGAGACGATACTATTGCGACTCCACTTGCAAGAGCTTCTAAATAAGGAATGCCAAACCCTTCGTATATACTAGGATAGGCAAAGATCCACGAGCTACGAAATAAGACTGCCAGCTCTTGATCAGAAGGAAAACGAATATATGTTACATTGGGGTGTAAAGGACAATAATCAGACACCATATATAGCTGAGCAGCTGGAAAGCTCAATAGTATTTCTTCTACAAATTGCTGAAAAATAAACTTTCCTCTTTTACGTCCCTCCCATGTTCCAACAAACAGAATGGATGGAAATGTTGTTTTTTTACCGGGATAAAATACGGTTAAGTCAACGCCATTGTCAACGGTAGCTCTAGTATTGTATATTTTTTTGGTCTCTTTACCGATCGCAAGGGTTAAGGTTGACAATCTTTTAGAGAAATGCTCTAAGCGATAGATTAAATACTGTGAGATTCTGCGTTTCAGCGATGTACTTGAATTAGCTTCCTTTAAAGCTGAGCCATGCATTGTCCTTACTGTTGCTCTCTGACGATTCCAGAAAAACCAATCGTCTCCATGTAAATGAATAACGTCAAACTCCCTGAAATCTATAAAATTAAGCAGTAAGGGAAATAAAACTAGTCTTGCTATTCTTTTGAAATTACATGAGTCAAGGTAGGGGAATATATGAACATGGTTATATTTTGCATCTGGTGGGCATGATGTAGGACTAAAAACAGTTACTTCATTGCTCAAGGAAACTTCTACCAACGAATTGGCAAGACGGTGGATAGCAAAATCAACTCCGCCTATTTTTCGGTTAGATTCAGGTACATGTAAGTCGGGTAATGAGCTAGCTATTATTGCGATTTTCATGGTATGCAAATAAAATCTAGAAGAGAAATAACTAATATAATATCCGTTCAATAAGTCTTGGAATTACTGACCTCAAACCCTTATGGAACAAAGAGCGGTTGTTCTATGAATTTCTTGGACTCTATATAACTAACTAAAACATTCAATACCTGTCTGCATAACTAAAATTAGACTCATGAAGTGATTATATAAGTAGCTCTTGTACAGAAATAATAAATTGACTAGCATATTTTTCAGCAGAGAAATCTTGAGCTCGAATCAACGCATTGTAACCAACTTCGCTCATTAGAGATGGATGATCTAAATAGTTTAATATTGCTTTTTGTAAGCTCTTTACATCAGAATAAGGAATAAGCGTTCCATAAAGATTCGAATCTATAATTTCTTTTGGACCTCCCTCATTAGTCGCAATAACTGGTTTACCCATTGCCATCGCTTCTACAATGACTAAACCAAAGGGTTCGTTCTTAGAAGCATGAATAACAATATCCATGGCATGCATCCACTCTTGAACATTTGTTTGTTGGCCAACCATGATAACTCGTTCAGAAATATTATATTTACAAACCAAGGATTTTAAATAATCTGTATATTCAGCCTCTAAGTCATGCTTTCCTCCTACAATAAGACAGTACGCAGAAGGATATTTCTCCAGAACAAAGGGCATTGCTTGAATTAAGACATGAATTCCTTTCCAGTGTTGCAACCTACCAACAATGCCGATAATAGGCACATCAGTAGGTAATTTGAGCTTTGTGCGTGTGTTTACCACACTTGTAAAAGCCTGTTTGTTAAATACTTCAAGATTGATTCCCGGTCTAACAACTCGGGTTGATCGATGTGGAAAAAACTTTTGCTGCTCAATACTAGTTTCTCTCGAAACATTTAACACGCCTTTTGACGGTAAAAACGAGCTAAATCTATGAAGAAAACTCCCTAAGTCGGGATTATCATGATTGTACCAGATCGATGGTACTCGTGCGATAAAGGACGCTATCCCAGCATATAAATGGGCTTTTGTTGCCCAACTTACTACTACATCTACATTTTCTTCTTTAAATAGGAAAGCCAATCGAAATACGGTTTGGCAAAACAAAAATACATTTCTTAGGCGGCCACTTTCTATAATCTCAGTCCTGACATGTAAACAGGTTATCTGATCACATAAGGTTCCGCTCTTTAAGAAAATTACTAGCCACTCATGTTGTTTGCACGAAACTTGTCTTAATAAATTGACGAGAGCAATTTCTGCTCCTCCCTTTTGCTCAGCAAAAGGTACTACGATAGCGATTTTCATTATATTTCAACCTTGAAGATTGTACTTTTCTTGATTGCTACGATATTTATAGCCAGCAATAGCAAGACCAGAAATGCCCCAAAATAGAACACTAGGAAGTAAGATAAACATATTATTGCTAGAAAGAGTGGAAAACATTCCTACACTAGACATTATAGAGGCCAGGATAAATGAATCTTTCCTATACTTCAGACACTGATTTAAAGTATAGAATATCAAGAAAATAGCACAAACATAGGGTGCTAGTCCTATCCATCCCAATATAGCTAACGGTTCGAGAAGGCCTGCGTCAACGGTGCCTGCTCCTCCCATACCTCGACCGATAACTTCAGATACGATTTGATTCAGTAAATCTGCATAAATTCTTTGTCTAACTAATAGGCTACCGTCACTACCTACATTTAAAAATGTTTGTATTCTTTCTAAGACAGTATCTGTAAAATTTGAATTGAATAAAAGAGGAGATGAAAACAAAAGACCGAGAAATATATTTCTAATCATGAACGATTTAACACGAAAATTGGAGAATATAAAAACACCAATAAAAGTTAATCCCCAACCAAGCCATGCAGCTCGGACAAGAGATAAAAGAAAGGATATAAAACCAGGTAATATTGCCAAGATTGAGAATTTTCTATAATTTGAAAATACAAATGTTAATGTTGTAATCATAGTTACAGAAAAAACCATAGGAGTGTTTACAGTACTCCAAACCCTTAACATATAAGGCTCTGGCCATCCGATAGAACTCTGAAGGTTGGGGGAGTTGTTCCACCAAAATACATCCCAAGCGGGAGCAAAAGCATACTGGTACATACCATATGCTCCCATTACAAGCGTCGCCCAGAAAAAGACATCCTGAGTTATTTTCATATGAATTGGATAGTTTCTCCAATTCATATTTAAGTAGAATCCAATACTGATCGCTGGAAACCACATCAACACGCCTCTGCCAATTTCTAATAACGAGTATTCTCTTAAAAATCCCACGATAAAAGCATAAAGAATGGATGTAGTGGCCAACATATAAGGCAGTCCATCTTTTTTAACAAACTGAGGCCCATAACGAAAAAGATATTCTGTGCAAACAAAAGAAACCAAGTATGGTGAAAGAATTATCATTTTAAACTCTCCACCAGAAGTTCCACTCTGATATTCGACAATCCTAGAGACTAATGGTGATAAAAACCAAATCCACCAATTAAAGCCAATATAGAGAGATGGATATTTTGAATACAAAAATACTGCAATTATGAAGCTTCCGGCAGGGAAAGCCAATTGAAGTATTTGACTTACATGTAATAAGATAGAGGAAATTATAAGTATTAAAAATACAAATATTAATGACCATGCCGTAGCTGGTTTTGGAATTAAAGAAAGTGTTTTTATGATTTTTCTTTTCTTTTTTCCTAGCATTGAACTTGAAACTGGATTCATTTTTAGATCCTTAACTAAAGTGATTTCATGTCAAAATTAAATCTTTATAGACTTAAAATCATCAGTCAAAGTCTGCCCCTTAGTAAGGCATGTAAATGCTGAACTTGTTTATCTGTGCTATGATTTTTATACCAAATGTGTGCGCTGGTAGCAATATTTTGTAATTCATTTATAGGATAACGATATAAACTTGCGTGTGTGGATACCAAATAATGTTTAAAATTCTGTAGGCCATCCATAGCTTCGGATGGTTTTGAACTTACGATCGGCAAGAGTCCGTGTGCACAATAAGCAGCGAAAACTCCTGACTTTGCAAGATAACGGCTATCTCCATAATTAATGAATCCAGCAAATGATTCAGATAAAACTTGACTGATTGAGAACGTAGATAAACATCCGAGTTTTGTGATTGCAATCTTTCCTAACCTCTCTTTTTTTAGATTGAGTGGTGGTCCAATGTCAATAATTTCGTTGATATTTAGTTGCTCACACATTTTTTGAATGCTCTTGAACGAATATTTGTACGCTCGCTCTCTGTTGCCAACTTGACCAAAAATAACTAGCGTTCTCTTTCGTTTCGTTAATGGTATAATTATTTGGGGCTCTCCGACATTAGATATGACTGGCAAGTTTGATATTTCTTCCTTTCGCTCAGGTATTAAGCATTTTAGGTGTCGTGCGTGGATTTCAATATTTGTCAGATTGATATTGCTTAAATCGAGCAAATTTTTAACTAGATTCTTTTGACAAAAATGGCTTATCAAGCTAAACTTATAGTCGATTTTAGGCTTAATATAGAGTTCATGAAACATCGTGACTATTTGGATGTTTTGCATTTTTAAAGATTGCAATCCTTTTAATAGCCAGACTGGACATCCTTTCGAATCATAGCCATATCCAGATAAATGAACTAACACTATGGATGTAGAATTTATTTTCGCTATTTTAAGTGTTTCTAGAAAACTAGATTCTGATCGCTGTTCAATGCGTAAGACTTGAAAGTCATCAATATTTTCAATTATCGGACTATATGGATCACAAACAATAAAGAATGTCGTGATCCCTGTCTCTATGCGTAGTTTTTGAGCAATGCAGAGAGCGTAATCACCCACACCATCAATCGCAGGTGGTAAACGCGGTACAATACAAATAATTTTCCTATCTATCATATTTTTAGATTGATTAAGTAAATTCTACAGAAAAAAATTCTCAATTCGTTGAATAGAAAATAGAAGCGAGAGACAATTTCGTTAACTTAGTGGCACGATTCCCCTTTCTTTAAGAAATTCGAAAAGTCTTAAACTCAGCTTGTCCCAGGTATGATTTTTCGCAATCTCTAATCTTTCTTTTGCTAACCAATTAGGATTTCTAATTGCAAATCTTATGTTTTTTGAGTATTCTTCTGGACTATTAGCGATTAATATTACTTCTTTCCATAGATTGATTTCTGGCACAGTATTATTACTAACTATTGGTCGAGAGGTTCCCATATAGTCCCAAAGTTTTGTCGGACATATACTCATGTTAAAACCTGACTTAGAATAACAGGTTAGGAGTACATCAAATGATTGCAAGAAATCTCCGAGTTGTTCATGTTTGACTTCTCCAATGAAATGAATATTATTTAGCTTTCTTAGTTCTTGATAAGCCATCCACCATTTATGATTTCCATCTTGCTTTTTTGGATAATGTCCTCCCAAAACAAAACTGATATCTGGTAATTCTTGAGCAACTTGGAGAAAATAATCAAAGTCAAAACCAGAACGTAAGGTTCCAATATATCCAGCAATAGGACGTTTTATATAAGATATATCAGATGGAAGTGGCAAAGGTGATGATAAGGCATCCGATACCATAAACATTGGAGTGCACCCATTTGGAAGATGAAAAATTTTTTTAGCCTGATCTGGAAAACACTCTTTTAGGAAATCAGTCCTATATTTTGCTGTACAAATTGTAATATCGGTATTAATGATTGCTTCTTGTTCTAAGGAAATTATTTTGTCAGATGTGCGGGGCCAGTAATATTGGTAATCGTCAAAATTGTAATATACTGCCGGAATTCTTAATGCTTGTGCAAGTTTATAATAATGAGGATAGGAACATACCAAAAGACAAGGAGAGTCTTTTGTAAAGTCTCGTATGCAATGAGATAAAACTTTCTCTGAGATCCCCCAAAATACTGTCATCCATCCAGGTGGAAAGCAAATTCTTTGCTCCCAGATATTATTATCAACTGGATAGGCGTGAAGATCAATGAAATACTTTCCGTACAAATCCTTAAATTGTTTATTATTCTTAGGATTTAAAAAGAGAATATCAAATGTAGATTGATACTGAGAGAATAGTTGTTGTGTCCAGTAACAAACACCATCTAAGACAATTATTTTAGGAGTGGAACCTCTCATAGACGATTCGATATTTACCATAAGATGTACTTCCTAATATCTTCAAGGGGTTTCTTGCAAAGAGTGTATAAAATATTATAGCAGTTCTCATATTTATGAGAACGCCATAAATCTCTGCTTGTAATGTTTATTAGGTTCATCGCTGTAGTCTATAGTTCTGACATCCGCTATGGTTATTTAATACATTTGTCCCTCTACTTAATTGTTAAGATTTATCTTGCCTTTCTGTGTTTTGACGTTAAAATCTATGCCTGAATTTCCAAGTATCTTGAAACGATTATCTCTTTTAGATCTAACAAAATCTATTTTTGCCTTAAGTTTTCCTATTCTCATGTATTGATAGTGTTGAGTATTGAGAGTTTTTGTAAGATTTTTGATGACGCAAAAAAGCTTGTATAGAAAAATTTGAGCATAACTAGTTTTTTCCAGACCTCTCGCAAGATACAATAAATGATTGGAGTAAGCAACTGATTGTACTAGCCGGTTAAGATAAGATAATTCAAGACGCTTTGATGGAATTAGATGAACTAATTTTAATTTAGGAGATACACCGACACCAAATCCCATATCACATGCTGTTAAACCTATATCAGTATCTTCACTCGCGAGAAGTGAGTCTCCTTTTCTACCTAAAGATAAGCGAAGTGGATTTTTAGAAACGGTGAGAAAATATTCTTGAGCAACATCGCGACGAATTGACATTCCTGCTCCATGAGGTAAAGGAGCTTCTTTATAGTTATTGGAAAAAAATTCTTGCTCGACCTTACGAATTGCAAGAAAAGACCAGTATGCTTCCGTCAGATAATTAGGAACTTCTTCAAAAGCCGGCTCTATAGAACCGCTCCAAACAGCTACATTAGGAAACTTCTTGTTTAGCTTATCGATTTGCTCTAGATAATCATTTCCTAGAAGATTATCGTCATCAACAAAAACTAACAGATTACCTTTTGCCTCTCTTATTCCACGAATTCTTGCCATAGTCAATCCTATGCTACATTCAGAAATAACTTTACAAAAAGTAGGAATCTGTAGGCTTGATAATTCAGTGATTGCGGGTTGGCTAGCATTATCAACGATGATGCATTCCCAAAACTCTTTATCGAGGGTTTGTCGACTTAAAGAGTCAAACACTTTGTTTAGATAATCAATTCTTGGATTGTTAGTGCACAAAATTACGCTTAGCATATATCCTCTCAATTATTTAGTTTCTATCTGGAGACTGCTTAAATCTTTTCTTAATTGCTGATATCAATGCCTTTGTGCTACTAAAAAAACTAATAATATAAATCTCAATTTTCTGTCTGTAAGACAAGTCTCTACGATATTTCTTGACAATAGAATCAATCCTATAATGCATATTGCCATTGCGCATATCCTGAAAGGTTTTGGTGCCTTTACAAAGCCGAAAATTTCCCCAAACTTCATCAAAGTAGTAGACGTTTGCTTCTTGAATAGCTCTTAGAATGAAATCGAGATCCATAGCAAAATGCTCAGTTTCTAAGTAAACTCCAACCAAGCCATGAAGGGACTTATGATAGAAATATGCTGATGGGTTACAAGGATAGGGTGTAAGTTTAGGTAGTATTAATAGATCGCGGAGCTTTAATCTCGATGGTTTGTTGACAACAATAACTTCTCCCGATTCATTGACGATGTTGCAGTTGCCTACGACAAAACTAGGATCTTCTAATCCGTTGAAGATACTATTAATTCTATTGAGAATATCGGGTTCGTAATAATCATCGACGTTTAAGAAACCAAGAATATTTCCTTTAGATAAGCGAATTCCTTTGTTCATAGCATCTGATTGACCTTGGTCTCGCTCTGAAATCCATCGTATATGTGTATTGTGACTAGCATAGCTCGCGATTATCTCAAGAGTTTTATCTGTTGAGCCTCCATCTATAAAAATATGTTCTAAGTTAGAGCATTTTTGAGCGACTACATTAAGAATGCATTGTTCAACGAAGCGTTCACCGTTATACACTGGGGTAATAATGCTTATCATGAATTCTTGAAGAGAGTGATATCTTCGCATCGTGGATAAAGATATTGTCAATCAAGTTGATTTAAGAGCTTAATATATTTATTAAAAATGTTTGCTTTTCCAAAGAGTATAGCCCTACTGCTTAATTGCCAAATATCTACTAATGTTCATATCTTTTATGACTTTAACTTCTCTTTGTATACGTAGAGGCAGTCGATCTGAAGACTATACGTATGCAATAAATGCCTTATATTCCAGTGTAAATAGACAAAGATTTGCATGAAATCAATAGACTTTCTGTATGAATAGAAACTAGTGACATGGCAACGATGGTTTTAGTTTTCAAATACGGATCTGTGCAAGAAGTCTAATATAGACATAGCTTTTATAACTTTCTGTCTAACAGAATGTTAGCACTCAATAGGCGTAAAAATATAGTTTTCTTTTGAACTAGTAACGCGTATCATGTCTTCTAGTTTTTGGCATTGATAATTGAGGCTATACAGGAGGGATATAACTGCATTAAGGTTATGATCTTTGACCTCGACAAGAATTGTAGGACGATAACGATTTAAGGTTTGCATTGCTCCTGTGAGTACTTCGAGCTCATGCCCTTCTACATCAATTTTGATTAGTGAAGGTGATGAAATTTTGCAAGAATCAAGCGTACAAACTTGCACATGTTTTTTGATGTGTTCTTGAGTGTCCGGACAATTATTGGGTCTTAGGCTTGCCCATCCATAAAGATTTAATCCATTTCGTACCGGTATATAAAGAATCGCATTTCCATCTTTTGAGGATAATCCTTTGTGAATGATCTCAATATTGCCTGGATTATAAGCAGATAAATCATGAGTTAGATCGCTATTGACTTCAAAAGCATAAACTTTGGCAAAATGTTTCGACATTTTGTATGTAAATAGTCCTTGATTTGCTCCAACGTCAATTGCCACATCTCCCTGTTTGACAATACTGTCTAAATGTTTCAATTCATTTTCATATTGACCTTCAATGAGATGAATATGGTACAAAAAAGGTAGATTTAGTCTTTTGGGAATCAAGGGTAAAAAAAGTTTTCTTATAGTTTTTGAAATAACTATTCGGCAGTAGGAATAGAAGCCTCTTTTTAAGGAATACGAATCTACCATATGAATGAATTCTCCTAGGATTAGAGTAAATTAAAATGGATTATTCTGGATCTCAGAACTATAGACTACAGCAATAAACCTCATAAGCTTTACAAACAGAGGCTTATAGCGCTCTCATATTTATGAGACCCGCTATATTAAAATGAAAGACAGTGCTTCTTCGTAAATGATAGAGGGAATCTCATTGAGGTCATTGCTCTCCATTTTTGTCTTTGATTAGATGGTTGTACTCATGTAATGAAACTTCACATTACACAGACAGAGTTTTCCAGCTTCTGCGACTCTATAAGGGGTTAACAGCCTGTGTGGTTTAAACACATGCTGCATTATTGTGAATGATCGCGTCAAACCCTTTCTTGGTGAGGATTTTAGGCTTGCCCACAGGTGCTGGTGAGAAATATGAGATAAGCTGTTTGCCTCCACAATGGATGTTCGTTCAAAATCCTGAGTCTGCATGGATATACCCGAGCGTATACCTTAAGGTATTTCCTTCTACTCAGGATATAGCTCAATATCAGGAAGAATACTCAACAACATTGTAGCCTTTGCAAAAAAATCGTCAAAACCACATAGACGCCAGCGGTATAGGCATGGTCAGACCCTGTCGCCGATGTCCGACGGCGGCTTAGGAAATTGACTGTGAACCATCGCTCCTTGCTCCTAGCAAGTTCAGTGCTTTTGTACCATCCGCTTTTTGCGGGTGGGTGAGCCAATTTTCGCGGCACGACCCTGGCTGCTTACCGTTTTACTCAAGTGCTTCTGGGTCAACGCCAAGTTCTCGTAACTTGGCAGCAAATCGTTCTTTGGCTTGCTGTTCTTGGTCGGCTCGCTGCCGTTCTTGGTTAGCTCGCTGCCGTTCTTGGTCAGCTTGCTGAGACAGCTCAACCGTCGTGAAAAAGGCCCGACCGTCGGGGTAATAGACTTGGAGTGTCTCGTCTGTGAGAAGAAACCGAATCCCAAGATTGGGACTGATCCAGTCGTTTATTGTATCAATGACGTCTAGATGTCCATCAACGCGCTGTAGACCGCTCAGGTCGTTCCGATCTGGATCGTAGATATAGTATTCTTCGACGCCGTGGCGATCGTAAAACTGAAGTTTTTTGGTCATTTCCGTGAGCCGATTGCCAGGAGACAGGATCTCGAAGACCACCTGGGGAACAATGTTATCCTCTTGCCACTGGCGATAGGAGCCTCTGTCTCCTTTCGGACGCCCGAGGGCGACCATGACATCGGGGGCTACGCGGATTTCGGGATGTCCTTCTAGGGGATACCACAGTAGGTCTCCGGCTACAAAGACGTTGGGATTATTGGCATACAAACATTCGAGGTTTTCTTTGAGCAAGACAATCCACCGAAACTGCTGAGTATTGTCTGCCATGGGCTGTCCGTCGCTGTCGGGGTAGAGTATCTCACGGTCTACTGAAAGCACCATGGCCGATATGCTCCTCTTGGGGCTGGGGTGGGGGAATTCCGAAGGAAGCTTGCTGCACCATCGCTCCCAACATTTTCCCATTTTAACAAGGGGGATTCTGAAGCCCTAGGGAACAGAGGAGCCGTGCTCGCAAACTTGGGCTCTGAAGAATCAATAAATGTAAGCCTCGCAATCCTAGTCTTCCTCAATCCCCAGCTCCCGCAGTTTTTCTGCCCGTTTTTCTGCCCGTTCTCGTTCCCGCTTAGCCCGAAAATCAGTCTGGTCGGCGCGCTCTTACTCTTGGTCGGCCCGTAGCCGTTCCTGCATCACTTCCTCCGCCAGCTCCACGGTGGTCAGAAACCGCCTGCCATCAGGTAATACACCATTTCCGAGTGGTGATTCTTTCTCAGAATCCCTCATTGAGCGATCGCGATGAGCCGCGATCGCTCTTTTGATGGGTCTAAACTCCAGCTTTAAGCAACGCCTCTTTTTGTCTTCGGCCCTAGACCTTGGCAAAATGCAAGAGCGCCCCTAGACCCGAGCCCAGCTCTTCAGGGGTAATCTTACCATCTCGATTTTCGTCGAGTGCGTCAAAGACAGCATCGGTTCCCATCCACTCTTCGCGGGTGATAAACCCATCGCCATCCAGGTCATAGACGTGGAAAATGTCCTCTGCGGCATGACTGACGGTGGCTTCGCTAGACAGCTTGCTGAGGCGCTGGGCTAACAGGTTTTCCAGATTTTCCAAGGCTTTAGTAAACCCTTTGATGCCTTCGTCTAGCTTCTCCGAGGCCATGGCGTCCTCGGCGTGCATCCGATCAAACGTGGCCCGATCCATGGAGATTTTTTCGAGCGATGCATTTACCGCCGCTTTAGGATCTAGTTGACGGGGCAGGTCTGCTTCCGTGCTTTTCAGTTCTGCCAAAAACTGAGGTGAGATCGTGAGCAAATCGCAACCGGCCAGCTCGGTAATCTCGCCGGTGTTGCGGAAGCTGGCTCCCATCACCTCCGTGGCATAGCCAAACTTCTTGTAGTAGTTGTAGATTTGGGTCACCGACTGCACACCAGGATCCTCGGCGGGGGGATAGCTGTCGCGGCCACTTTGCTTTTTGTACCAGTCGAGGATGCGACCGACAAAGGGGGAAATTAGGGTTACTCCGGCCTCGGCACAGGCGATCGCCTGATGCAACCCAAACAACAACGTCAAGTTGCAGTGAATCCCTTCCTTTTCCAGCACTTCAGCCGCGCGGATGCCTTCCCAGGTGGAGGCGATCTTGATCAGGATGCGATCGCGAGCAATCCCCGCCGCCTCATACTGGCCGATCAGTTCTCGGGCCTGCTGAATCGTAGCGTCTGTGTCGTAGGACAGCCGAGCATCGACTTCTGTGGAAACGCGACCGGGAATAATTTCTAAAATCTTGAGGCCAAAGGCAACGGCCAATCGCTGAAACGCGAGTTTGACAATGTCGTCTTCCGATGCGTCACTTCCGGCATCGGCTTGAGCTTTCTGGAGCGTATCGTCCACAATGCTGCGGCATTCCGGCATTTGGGCGGCGGCGGTGATCAGTGAAGGGTTGGTGGTGGCGTCGTGGGGGGTAAATTTCTCGATCGCCTGGATATCGCCGGTATCCGCCACCACGACGGTCATCTTGCGAAGCTGGTCTAGCAAATTGGACATGAGGGCGCTAACTCCTACCGATGTAACGTATGGGGGGTCTATTAAGGATCGTGCCCTGTAAATTTGAGTCTGGGCCACTTCTAGCAACAAACCGTAAATACTAGACGAGCGAGTCCTGGCTCGAAGTAGGGTTGTAACAACGAAACCTCAAGCGCTGGAAGGCGATCCCCGGATCAAATAAAGCCCTACCTCAACGAGATAGAGCTTTGAGATTCATGATGTTTGGGGTGATCCCTAACCGCAAATCAATTTGGGGAGTTCAGATTCGTGGTGTTTGGGACTGCGATCGCCCTAGCCATTGCTGGGGAGTACGCGGCTTGCAAACGCATCGGAAACCACAAACCCAGGGACACGATTGTTACTTTCTGTATCTTGAGCGGTCACGGTCAGGGCAATGCGCTCAAAGCCTTGAGAATTCCAGTTGCGCTCGTGGATGGGCTTGGTTTGCTCGCCCCGGAAATAGGCTTGGGTGCCCAGGACTGCCGCTGCGACCCAACCGACGACGATGACTGCGAATAATACGGTGAACATGGAGACCTCCTTGAGGTATCGCTTGCTTTCTTGTTAACCAATGTAACGCAATTGTTTAGAAATGTAAATTTTTTAGGTTCGGATCACCGCATCTCTTCCGAAAGGCTTAGTTTTCCATGACTGTCAAACCATAGATTTTGTCAAGATCAAGGGACAGGACATTGCCCTGTCCCTACAGGGTTTATCTCTCAAATCGGCAATGCCCTGGATTCCCTATGCTGAGCGTCCTGCGCTCAAAACTTGGGTTGCCGTTAGGGTCAGGGCTGGAAACAGCGGAGAAGCGATCGCCCCCTCTCCCTCATAAACTTGCTCCTCGTAGAGACCTTCCACCCATTCCAGGACCGTAATTTTCTGGGCGATCGGATCGACAATCCAGTATTCGGGAATATGTCGCCCCGCATATTCTGTCCGCTTATAGCGATAGTCGCGGTTTTCCTGCTGGGGACTGACCACCTCAACGACCAATAAAGGGGGCGGCATCTCGTGGGTGATCAATCGTTGTTTCGCCCCTTCTAGCGCCAGGGCTGTCTCTTCCGAAAGGACAGTGAGATCCGGTTGTCTGGCATTGACCCGTCTACCGCTAACCGCAATCTGCGCCTTCATACTTAACCGATCAAAAGGAACGCCGAATTGCAAAAAACAGGCATACAAGAACGAGGCAATGCGATCGTTTAGGTCACTTTCAGTAGGCATTGGAATTAACTGTCCATCCACAAGCTCATAGCGCGTATCAGTCCCATCCTCATAGCTGAGGTACTCTTCCAGGGTCATGGGTTGCGTCGCGATCGTCATGGCAGGTTCTTCCTCGCAGTCCCTCCGCAATGGGTTTATCCTAGCGTTTCCTTGAGCATCCAGCCCTAGAGCACCCGCAAAATACTGGCAATTTCTTCAATGCTGTCTTGCTGTTCCAACTCCGCGATCGCCCCGCGAAACTTCCCTTCTGCTACATCATGGGTAACCACTGCGATTTCTGCTCGATCATTCTGGCGATTGGTTTGCACAACGGATTCCAAACTCACGCCGTGGTTGCCGAAGCAAGTACCCACATAGCCAATCACACCCGGCTGATCTTGGGTCAGGAGCCGGACGTAGAACCGGGTTACCGTGGCTTCGATGGGGGCGATCGCACAATCATGCTGATGGGTGCAGGCCAAGAGTGGATCGAGCAAGGGCTTGCCTTCGGCGGTTTTGGCATTTCCCCGTTCGACTTGCAGCAAGGCCGCAATATTGAGCATATCGGCCACTACGGCGCTAGCAGTTGGCCCCGCACCTGCCCCTCGACCAAAGAACATGACCTGTCCCACCGGATCGCCTTCGACCAAAATGGCGTTATAAACATCATTCACACTCGCTAAGGGATGATCCTTGGGAACCAGTGTCGGATGAACCCGCAACTCTAGTTGCTCGGGCTCGTTCTCCTGTTGGGGTTGACGTTTCGCCATGGCTAGGAGCTTAATCACAAACCCCAGGTTATCGGCGTAGGCAATATCCGTCGCGGCGATGTTGCGAATGCCTTCGCTATAAACAGCTTTGCGATCCACCCGACCGCCATAGGCCAAGGAGGCCAAAATCGTAATCTTATCCGCTGCATCCCAGCCATCCACATCTGCTGTGGGGTCCGCTTCGGCGTAGCCTAGGCGCTGGGCATCCGCCAGAATATCCTCAAAGGCTCCTCCCTCGTTTTTCATGCGGGTGAGGATATAGTTGGTTGTGCCGTTGATAATTCCGGTAATGGCATGGATGCGGTTCGAGCAGAGGGATTGTTTGAGGGGTTCAATCACCGGAATGCCGCCCCCCACTGCCGCTTCCAGCAGGACATAAACCCCTGCCTCCGCCGCTGCGGCAAAAATCTCGTCGCTGTAGAGGGCGATCGCCGCTTTATTCGCTGTTACCACATGTTTGCCATGGGCGATCGCCTGGAGGATGAGCGAGCGAGCGGGTTCCAACCCCCCCATAACTTCCACCACAATGTCAATGGCTGGATCCGTGACAATGGCCTCTAGGTCTGTGGTGAACAGATCTGCCGACAGCCCCACCTGACGGGGTTTATCGAGGGACCGCACCCCCACCCGCGCAATCTCTAGGTCCTTGACCAGGGGATGACGCTGGGCTGGATCGAGCAGGATTTGGGCGGTGCCCGTGCCGACTGTTCCTAAACCGAGGAGACCAACCTTAAACGTCACGACTTCTAGCTCATCAATGAAATGGACTCACCTATTGTACGAGGCTGGGTTGTCAGCTTCCATCCCAGATTTTGCTCCCTGGAGCTCGGTACAAGAGCTCAGTACAAGAGCTCGGTACAATAGGGCAGACCGCCATCGCCTCGTCCGGACTCAGGGACTTCCTATGCCTCGCCAGCCCACGCTCAGCTTTGATCGCGGCACGCTGATTTTGCATCCGCCCCCGCGCGGCAAAGTTTGGGTGGATTTTGTCGAATGGGACGATCGCATCGAGAAATTCCGCGTTCCCGCCATCCGCTACCGCGAACTCGTGGAAAAACTGCGCCACGCTAACACCCCCTTCGAAGACAAAGCCTGCCAGTTTGAAACCCTAGAATTAGACGCCCAAATCTCGATTCAGCCCTTTCCCCACCAAGCCGAAGCCCTGGCCGCCTGGAAAAAATCTGAGCGCTGTGGTGTTGTTGTTCTACCCACTGGGTCTGGAAAATCTTATCTGGCACAGTTGGCGATCGCCTCCACCCCCCGCTCTACCCTGGTGGTGGTCCCCACCTTGGACCTAATGCATCAGTGGTATGCCCAACTCGAAGCTTCGTTTCCTGGTGTGCAAGTGGGATTGCTGGGGGGCGGATCGCGCGATCGCACTCCCATCCTCGTCGCCACCTACGACAGTGCCGCCATCAACGCCGAAACCCTCGGCAGTCAGTATGCGCTGATTATCTTCGACGAATGTCATCATTTGCCTAGCGATTTTAACCGGGTCATTGCCGAATATAGTATTGCCCCTTATCGCTTGGGTCTGACCGCTACCCCCGAACGCAGCGACGGTCGCCACGAAGATCTAGGCACCCTCGTGGGCCCAGAGGTCTACCGGCGCACTGCCGAGGAGCTATCGGGCGAAACTTTGGCGGACTATGAAGTGCGGCAAATTAAGGTGAAACTGACGGAGGCCGAACGGGAGCGCTATAGCCAACTGATCGAACAACGCAATGCTTTTTTGAAAAGTGCCAAAATTTCCTTTGGCAGTATTAATGGCTGGCAACGGTTTATTCAGGTGAGCGCCCGGTCTGAGGAAGGCCGAAAAGCCATGCGGGCCCACCATGAGGCGAAGGCGATCGCCCTCGGCAATGAAGGCAAAATTCAGATCCTGACCGATTTGTTGGCGGACCATCATCCCGAAAAAACCCTGATTTTCACCAATGATAATGCCACCGTCTATCGCATTTCTCTCGATTTTTTGATCCCTGCTATTACACACAAAACCCCTGTTAAAGAACGCCATGAAATCTTGCAAAAATTCAAAGCGGGGGACTATAGAACTTTAGTGGTTGCCAATGTGTTGGATGAAGGGGTGGATGTACCCGATGCGAGTATTGCGATTTTCCTAGCGGGTACGGGCTCAACGCGACAATTTATTCAACGCCTAGGGCGGATTCTGCGGCGGGGGGCAAAGCCCGGAAAACGGGCGATTCTTTACGAAGTGATTGCCGAGGATACAGTTGAAGAGCGGGTCTCTCAACGACGGCGCAAGACGCAAAACCACAAGCCCGAGAAGCGTGGTCAGTTGGAGCTCTTACCGGGGGGTGGATTAACGCCCAAGGATTCTCCTGAAGAGGCTCAACCGACCCAACCTGTCATTGACAAACCCAAACCTGTTTCTCCCTATGAGCTTTATCCGTTGGCAGCGCCGAAGGCGGCGGAAGGGGGCGATCGCTACTCCTCCCAGCGTGACGAAGCAGAGGAAGCAGAGGAAGATAATGATACAGATTGGTAGTGGTTCAATGCAAGGTTATACGAAAGGTCTATCTCCAATTATCGAAGCCCACGAACAGCCCCGCGCCCACAAAAAAGCCCCGCCTCCGCAGAGACCGGGCCTTTTCAAAATAAGATTCACCGCAACGCCGTCTTACCTCAGTTTGTGACCTGGAAACTCCAGGGGGGGGCCGGTTAAAACTGATTTAAAGTTTCCGGGTACAAGCCCGGCCTACTGCCACCAGCAAGTTAGCTCCCAACTAAATCAAGACATAGATCAAAAAACATTGTTGGCAGTCACCAACGCCGCCGTGAACTTGTTCATTCTAGCCACTGGTTTTGCCCCTGACCAGATGGGGATTTCCACATTGACAGGTGTCACAGCGCCGCTTGCTGGGAAATTGCTCGTACGCCGTTTGAACCATATTGAATCGACTTAGACCAGCGGGGGCCAGAGGCTGTCGATTTGGGCGATCGCCTCATCCGCCAGCCGTTGCCGTTTCTGCGGATCTGCCTCCGTCAATGTCACCGTCACATGACCCAATTTACGTCTGGGTCGCGACTGTTTCTTTCCGTACCAATACACATGGGCATTGGGAATCTCCGCCAGTTTCTTCCGCTTTTCTTCATAGTTATCCGTCGCCGCTTCAAACCCCAGCAGATTGACCATCACGGCTCCCGGCACCGTCATCTCTGCACTCCCCAGGGGAAACCCACAAACCGCCCGTAGCTGCTGCTCAAACTGAGAGGTTTTACAGGCATCGAGGCTGTAGTGGCCCGAGTTGTGGGTGCGAGGTGCGGTTTCGTTGATCAGGATGCGATCGCCCTGCTGAAACAGCTCCAGCCCAAACACCCCCACCACCTCTAAGCTCTGAAGCAACGTCTCCGCCATGCGAGTCACCGCCGCTTGCACCCTGGGTGAAACCGCTGCCGGGGCAATCACCCAACGACAAACCTGCTGCACCTGCCGGGTTTCAACCACGGGATAGACAACGACTTCACCGCTGGCGCTGCGGGCTGCCATGACGGCGAGTTCGCGCTCGAAGGGGATAAATTCTTCGAGCAAAAATGGTTCAAAACCTTCTGCATCGAGAATCTGCTGCAACGCCCCAGCGGTTTTAATCACCGTTGTCCCCTGGCCGTCGTAGCCCAGTCGCCGCGCCTTGAGAACGACCGGAAAACCAAAGGGATTTTGCCAATCGCCCCGGTCCGCAGCGGGAACATCGCCGAGGGCCAGAAACATCGGTGTCGGTAACCCCGTCCGTTGGAAATAGGCCCGCTGCTCCGCCTTATCCAGCAAAGGCCGCAGGGCCGAGAGACTGGGCGCAAACCTCACCCCCTGCTGCGCTAGCGCCTCCAACGCCTCTAGATCGACAAATTCATTTTCAAACGTAATCACTTCGCTGTGGGCCGCCAGGGCCTGGGTCGTCCCCACATCCTGAATTGCGCCGAGAAAGGTTTCCTCGGCGATCGCCCCCGCTGGATCCTCCATGTGGGGCGTTTGCACGCGCAACTCCAGCCCTAATTTTGCCGCCCCTGCTGCCATCATCCAGGCCAGTTGTCCCCCGCCAATCACCCCAACCTGTCGATAGCACCCACTGTCCTGAACCATGATCCGAACGTCTCTACCGCTGCACTTTACGAGAAATTCATTCCGCCTCACTGTACAATGGCTCGCCGCCCTTGGGAACTTTAGGTCTAGTCTGTCTTCCCATCGTCGTGCGCTGCTGGAGGTCTCGATGACAATCCCAGATCGGCTCGATCGAGTCGTTAATGACCTCGAACGAGATCAGAATCTGTCGCGGATTAGAAAGCTGCTTTACTGCACCTACCATGGCGTGTGGGAAGATGATCTCAGCCGTCTGGGTCGGGTGCCCCTGCGGGAGTTAGTCCAGGGGGTTTGGGAGCGATCGCCCACCCTCGATGCCCTACAGTTTCAGCTCAACCGCATCGTCAAAACCCTGAATAAGCCCGTGGAATATGCCCATGTGGCCAATTCAATTTTGCGAGTAATGACGCCCCTCTACCGGGATGCCTACGACATTACGCGACCCCTCAGTCGTCCCGGCAAAGGTCTGGAGACGGGCGGGCATTTTCCGGCGCTAGAAGCCGAGCCCATGACCGCCCAGCTTGTGGCTCCACCCCCGGCTCCACCCCCCACCCATGCCACCCCCAACGCGACTCAATGGCTGGGCAGTGAACCGGCTGCCCCCTCGCCGCGACAGCTTGTAGACACCCAAGTAGCTCACGAGCTATCCCATCACGTCGATAATATTCGCCTCAAAAAGTTGCTGGTTTGTGTCTGCAAGAATTTTTGGGAAAACGACCCGGCACGGCTGGTGGCCCTCGATTGGGGGGAGCTCCTGCGCGAAACCCAGCAGCTGATTCCGACGCTGGAAAATTTGGACTATGTCTTGCAGGCGATCGTCAAGTCCTTGAGCAAGCCGCTGGAATATTTGCCCATCGCTAGTACGCTCCTAAACTTGCTGCGTCCCCTCTATGAGCAACGCCCTAAGGCTGCGGATACTCAGTTTTATGGTTTGGAGAACAGCCCTAAGCCCACCGAAGCAACACAGTTCTATGGCGGGGATGGTAGCGGGAATGGTAGCGAGCATGGGAGAGCAGCCCCTGCCGTGACCTCTCGTGAGCCTGCTCCAGCCGTTGAGCCGGTGACGGCTGCCTATTGGAATCCTGCGCCTGCGCCTTCGGCTCTAGAGCAACCCACCGGGATGCTGACGCCCGAGGCGGTGGATTGGAGCGATCGCGATCGGCCTGAATTGGCCAATGGACGTCCCAGTGACGAGCACGCTTCGCTGGCAGAATTGCCGAGCCCAGATGGGCAAGATGACTTTAGCCTGCGGTTGGAGATCATGCGCTATGCCAATCCGCTCATGGTCAAAATCGTGGTGTTTTCTGCCCTGCATCGGCTATTTCGATTTTCTGAGCAGGACTGGCAGGATTTGCGCCAGTACAGCTTGGTCAGTTTACTGACGGGGTTGCGGCAAAGCTATCCCAACTTCATCGATGTGGAAACCAAGCTTTGTCTGACGGCGGAACAGATTGAGCTAAGCGAAAACGCCATGAAAACCGTGGCCGCCATCTTGAAAGTGCTCAAGCCCTACTACACCGATAGTGGTGCTGGAGCCCCAGTCCGTCAGTTTGCCTTGACCCAGGCGGTTGCCAGCTCCCTCGAAGATGATTTGGCAGCACTTGCGGCGGTGCTGGAAGAGGACGAACGTAAACATGAGAATAGCTGTCAGGTTTTTGAGTCATGAATCCCCAAGAGCTTCTGCGCCGCTATGATGCGGGCGAGACCGATTTCAGCGGGATCAATCTCACCAGTGTGAATCTGGCCGGGGTAGATCTGGTGGGTGCAATTTTTAAGCGGGCTGATTTTCGCAGCGCCAATTTAATTCTCAGTTTTCTCAATCGGGTAAATCTGCGCGGGTCCGTGCTAATGGGGGCTAGGCTCTGCGGTGCCAATCTGGCCCAGGCCAATCTCAGCGCAGCGCAGCTCAAGGATGCGGATCTCCATGGGGCAGTCCTGTCTGGGGCTGATTTGCGGGGCTCGAATTTGACCTTGGCGAATTTGATGGATGCCAATTTGGCCTATGCCGATCTGCGCAGCGCCAATCTTAGTGGGGCGAATTTGAGCGGGGCCTGTTTGTGGGGCGCAAATTTACGCTACGAAGCGCGGTCCTACGATGGGGCGAATTTGCGCGGGGCCAATTTGGCAGGGGCGGATTTACGCGGGGCGAATTTTTATGGCGCGGATCTGAGTCGGGCGAATTTGCGCGGGGCGAATTTGAGCGAGGCGAATCTGCGGGAGGTGGATTTGCAGGAGGCGGATCTGAGTGAGGCGATCGCCATCAACACCGCCCTCGGAGATGCCAATTTGATCAATGCCAATTTGATGGGGGCAAAGATTGTGCGATCGCGCCTCGAACGGGCGAACTGTACAGGCGCAAATTTCCGGGGGGCAGACCTTTCGGATACGACCCTAGCGGATGCAGTCCTAGACAAAGCCGATTTACGCAGTTGCCGACTGATCCAGACAAGGCTCAAGGGCGTCACCCTCAGCCATGCCAACCTTACGAAAGCGGATTTAACGCAGGCGACGCTGGTCTCTGCCTATTTAACCCGGACCAATTTAACCGGAGCGATTTTACGGGATGCCAACCTGGTGAAGGCCGAAATGAGCAGTGCCAATATCATTGGGGCAGATTTTTCCGGGGCAACCATGCCAGACGGGTCAACCCATCCGGATTAAACCCTCCAGATCAAATCCCTCAAGCCATTGCGCTAGGCTAGGACTGTGCAAGGACGAATGCGATTCGTCCCAATGTAATTTCCTTTCCTCGGTCTGGCTATGAGCACCACCCCTTTTTCAACCCCTTCTTCTACGGCTGCACCACAGGGCGAGTCTGCTTCGGATTTGAGCAATTTGATCCAGGAGACGTTGGCGCTGACCCGTCGGCTGTTTATTCAGCTCCAGCGTCGCCCCACTACGCTGATTGCGGGGATTATTCAGCCGGTGATGTGGCTGGTTCTCTTTGGTGCCCTGTTTCAAAATGCACCCCAGAATTTGTTTGGGGACGAAGTCAGCTATGGCCAGTTTCTTGGAGCTGGCGTGATTGTCTTTACAGCCTTTAGCGGGGCGCTGAATGCCGGATTGCCGGTGATGTTCGATCGTGAGTTTGGTTTTCTCAACCGCCTCCTAGTAGCGCCCTTGACCTCTCGCTTTTCCATTGTCCTGGCCTCGGCCCTTTACATCATGGTCCTGACGCTGCTACAAACGGCGGCGATTATGGCGATGAGTGCGGCCTTGGGTGCGGGCTGGCCTGGTGCGGCGGGGTTGGCGATCGTGGCGATGATTATCGTTCTAATGGTTCTCGCCGTTACAGCCCTCAGTCTAGGGTTGGCCTTTAGCCTGCCCGGTCACATTGAGCTGATTGCGGCGATTTTTATCACCAATCTACCGCTGTTGTTTGCCAGTACGGCCTTGGCTCCACTGTCATTTATGCCGGTGTGGCTGCGCTGGATTGCGAGCCTCAACCCGCTGAGTTATGCGATCGAGCCCATCCGCCATGTCTATTTGCATCCTGTCTGGCATTGGAGCGACGTTGTTCTCGCGGCTCCCTTTGCGAATATCACGATGGGGGGTGCAATTTTGGCACTGGCGGGATTTTGCGTAGCGGCAGTCCTGCTCATTCAACCGGCGCTGAAGCGAACGCTCATTTAAGGACCACAGGCGGATTGTGCTGAAGCCGACGATCGCGTAAATTAAAATGTAAAGAAATGTGAGTACACGGTCTCATAAAGCTGCCCATGCTCAATCGCCTCTTCCGACCTATCGCTGCGGGTCTGCTCTGTCTGCTAGCTTCCTTTGTGATTCTGGCCCCTCCAGCCTTTGCCTATGACAACCCCGATCTGCTCCCCAACCAGAGCACCCCGATCATTGATCTAGCCCGTGCCCTAACGGATGTTCAAGAGGAGCAGTTGGCGAGCGAACTTGAGACGCTGGAATCCGATACCGGCTGGAAGTTGCGGGTGTTGACTCAGTTCGATCGCACGCCAGGTCGCGCCGTCCAAGAGTTTTGGAAGCTAGACCAAAAAAGTTTGCTCTTGGTTGCAGATCCCCGTGGTGGCAATTTGCTCAACTTTAATGTGGGGGGTGATTTTTACGAGATTTTCCCACGCACCTTTTGGATTGAACTGCAAACCCGCTTCGGCAATCAGTTTTACGTGCGGGATAACGGTGAAGACAGCGCTATCCTCGAATCGATCAAAACCCTGGATGGCTGTCTCCGCCAAGGCGGTTGTAGCGTCGTGCCAGGACTGCCCCGCGAGCAGTGGATTTTTACGCTGATTACGTCAGTTTTGGGCGGCGTGATTTGTGGGTTTGCGGCCCATCCCCGCAAGCCGGGTCAGATTATTGCTTGGCAGTGGGCGCTGATTCTATCGCCCCTATGGGGAATTTTGTTTGGGGCGTTTGGGATTGGTCCGGTGGTAACGAGGACTTCAGACTGGCTGCCGCTATTCCGCAATGTGCTGGGGTTTGCCGTGGGGGCCTTGGCGGCGTACCTAACCTACCAAATCCGAGAGGATAATTCCTCCCGTTCAGAAACCTAGCGATCGCCCATGACCCCAGATTTATGGGCCAGAACCAGCGGCACTTGGATGAATGTCCTCACGGTCGCCCTAGGTTCTGGCCTTGGTTTGTTTTTACAGGAAAAATTACCCACCCGGATGCAGCGGGTCATTATCCAGGGAGTCGGTCTGCTGACGATTTTCCTGGGGCTGACGCTGGCGAGCAAACTGCTGGCGGTGCAGGCCGGACGGCTGGATGGCATCATCGTCGGGCTGATTGCCTTGGTCGCCGGTGGATTGCTGGGTGAAGGGCTGAAGCTGGAGGTACGGCTAGAGCAGCTAGGGGATTGGCTACAGCGGCGGTTTCGTGGGCAGGGCCGGTTTACGGAGGGGTTTGTGACGGCGAGCTTGCTGTTTTGCGTCGGGCCGATGACGCTGATTGGCAGCTTAAACAATGGCCTCAGAGGGGACGATACCCTGCTGATGCTCAAGGCCGTAATGGATGGGATTACAGCGATCGCCCTCACGGGCAGCTATGGTCCCGGCGTCGCCTGCTCCTTATTCACCATTTTGCTCTATCAAGGCGGACTCTCCCTGGCCGCAGGGGCCTTGGCCCAGACCCTGCCTGACCCCGCCCAGGATCCCCATATTTTGATCGCCACCGGCATTGGGGGGCTGATGATTTTGGGGACGGGGTTAAATCTGTTAGACATGGCCAAAGTCCCTGTCGCCTCGTTTTTGCCCGCGTTGGTCTTAGGGCCGCTGGTCTTGGCGCTGGCAGTGGCGTTGAGCTCGTGAGCTCCGGCTAGGGCGTATCCAGCAATTGCCACCAGCCCAAACTGGGGCCAATAAACCGAATCACTACCCAACCTGCCACCAAGCCGACAATCCCCACCCAAGCGCCCTTGGTGGAGAGCTTGATGAATTTTTCGGACTGTTTTTTCGTAACGGGTAAGAACGGCAAGAGATAGTCTGGCTTCTCCTTCCCGTAGTCTTCTCCCAGGTTTTCCTGACGACGTTTGGCTTCTCCCATGGTGCCTCTGTTAACGTAGATCTTTTAAGAGTTTGTCAATCTCCTCTAGCTTCTCACGGTTGCCCTGGTCTTTGAAGAGGCGGCTGGCGCGTTTGAACGCTTCAACAGCCTCAGACTTACGCTCCCGCGCCCGCAGGGCAATGCCTAAATCAAAGTAAGCTTCGGCATTTTGCGGATCCTTTTCGAGAATTTGTTTGTAAACAATCATGGCCCGTGCGTAGTCCTGCTCCGCCATCAGCATCTTGCCAATGCGGGACTGGGCCTCTAAAAAATCTGGCTGGAGCGTCACGGCCCGCCGATAGGCTTCAAAGGCTTTTGGGTCATTGCCCATGGTCCGATAGACTTCGCCCAGTCGGTAGAAAATCTGGGCATTATTCCGGTCAATATTGGCCGCTTTTTCCAGGGCCGCCACGCCTTCATTGGGACGGTTGAGGCCGAGGTAGGCGATCGCCTTGCTCAACTGAATTTTGCCATTGCTGGGGGCAAACCCTTCGGCGGATTGGATGTAGGGCAGGGCCTCGCTATATTTGCGTTGCTCAATCAAAATTGCCCCGATCGCCTCATAGGGTCGCCAATCGCGGGGCTGCAGCGATTTAAGCTGTTCGTAGGCGGCGATCGCTTCTCCATAGCGCTTCTGCCGCTGGAGCAACGTTCCTAGGCCATAATAGGCTTCGTATTTTTTGCTGTCGTACTGGACAACCTGACGGTAGGCGCGGGTGGCACCGTCGTATTCTCCGAGCTTGCCGAGGGCGTAGGCCAGACCGTAGTAAAAATCGGAATTCTTGTTATCGAGAGCAATAGCCTGCTGGAACGCCGTGGCGGAGGCACGAAAGTCCCCTTTCTGGGCCTGGGCATAGCCGAGGGCGGAGTAAATACGGGGGTTTTCCCGGTCGTAGGCGATCGCCTGCTGATAGGATTCGGCAGCCTTTTGGTAGTTCTGGCTCTTAATGGCATCCTTGGCACTGTCTAGCAGTTGATTCAGGAGAACATCTGTATCCTCAGGCTGCACGCCGGGATCAATTTGAACTCGAATCGGTTGGGCCTGGGCGGCAGCGGCACCGATCACGGGGGCAGCTAAAGCCAACAGGAGGGTCGCAAATAGAACAGTAGAACGAAACACAGTGATAACCCACTCCCAAGGAGAAGAGAAAAAGGGCGAACCCGGTAAAAACCTCTGTGATCAAGGCTTTTGGCCTGGGGTCTTGGACCAAGCTCTTGGACCAAACTCTTGGACCTGCGCGATCGCTTTTAAGTTCCATGGCTCCCCTCGGGGTATCCGGAAACTCAAAGATCCAAATGACGAATTCCAATGCAAGGGACCCTCATTCTACAAGCTGTAAGTCCAGATCAACGCGTAGTATGCTGAAAGAAATTCGATTCCTAGGCCAGGATGATTACAACCACGACGGATTTTCTTCAGGGCTACGAAATCACGCAGTATCTCGGCCCGGTGACGGCAGAAGTTGTCTATGGAACCAATGCTCTGCGTGATTTTATGGCAGGGCTGCGGGATGTCTTTGGCGGGCGCACCGGTAGCTATGAACGGGTATTTGAAAAGGGCCAGCAGGAGGCCATTCGAGAGCTGGAGGATCGCGCCCAGCGGCTGGGGGCCAATGCGGTGGTTGGTATGCGATTGAATACGGATTCGATCAATATCGACAATGAAGGCGTTTTGTTTCTGATTACCGCCACGGGCACCGCTGTCACGTTACGCTAAGCCAATGGGAGACAACTGGTGGGGTTAATTTTTAGCTTGTTGCTGGGGCTACTGGTGGGATTGCTGCTGGGGGCGATCGCCACCGCCCAACTCCTCAAAGCCCGTGAACAAACAAGGATTGAAAAGAACAAAGCCGATCTGGCTGCCGAACGAGCTACAACCCTAGAACGGTTGCAGCAACAGGACCAACAAGCCCAACGGCTCAATGCCACCCTCCAAGAAAAACAGTTGCGGATTGAACAGGTGCAAACCGATAATACTGCTCTTAAAGCCCAAGTAGCGGCCCTTGAAGCTTACCTAGGGGAAACCCAAAAACATGCTGCCGAGAAGTTAGCGCTGTTGGAAGACGCCCAAACCCGGTTGTCGGAAACCTTTAAGCTGCTGTCTGCGGAGGCTTTGGACCGGAGCAATCAGTCGTTTTTGGCGATCGCCAAGAGCACCCTCACCCAATTTCAAGACCGCGCCCAGCAGGATCTGGGCTATCGCCAGGAGGCGATCGAAACCCTCGTGCGTCCCCTCGCGGTCTCCCTGGAAAAGGTCGGTCATAAGCTCCATGAAATCGAAACCGCTCGGGTATCGGCCTATGCCAGTTTGACGGAGCAGGTCAAGTCTCTAGCGGTGACTCAGTCGCAATTGCAACAGGAAACGGGGAATTTGGTTAAAGCCTTGCGATCGCCCACCGTGCGCGGTCGCTGGGGAGAAATTCAGCTCCAGCGGGTTGTCGAAATTGCCGGAATGGTGGAATATTGCGACTTTGTTCAGCAGGCCACCGCCACGACGGACCAAGGGCGATTGCGTCCGGATATGGTGATTCAGTTGCCCAATCGCAAAAACATCGTCGTGGATTCTAAGGTCCCCCTACAGGCCTATTTGGAAGCCTTGGAAGCCCCCGATGAAACCAGCCGCAAACGCCAGCTCCAAGCCCATGCTAAACAGGTGCGGAACCATTTGGTGCAACTGGGCGCAAAATCCTATTGGGAGCAATTCCAGCCCTCGCCGGAGTTTGTGGTGCTGTTTTTGCCGGGGGAAACGTTTTTTAGCGCGGCCTTAGAGCAGGACCCAAGTCTGATCGAGTTTGGGGTCAATCAAAGCGTGATTCTGGCGACGCCAACAACACTAATTGCCCTGCTCAAAGCCGTCGCCTACGGCTGGCGACAGGAGCAAATGGCCGAAAATACGCAAATGGTGCAGGATTTAGGCCAGGAACTCTACGATCGCACTCGCACCTTTGTCGGCCATTTTGTGAAGCTCCGCCGCAATTTGAATACCACCGTCGATTCGTTTAACAAAGCCGTGGGCTCCCTAGAATCCAGGGTCTTGGTCACGGCCCGGAAGCTCAAAGAAACCGGAGCCGCGACGGGCGAAGCGCTAGAAACGGTCGAGGGCATCGATCTCGTACCACGAGCCTTACAAACGGAGGAGACCGAGGAGGCGTCTTAACCCAGCTTGCATTGGGCCTTGCCCCCTTGCTCAATCCAGCCGTGAATTAACCCCGAAGTAGACTGAGCCGCCCCGCAACGTCCTGCGCCATCAATGACAATCACGCCCCCATCCCCCTGGACCTTGGCCACGAGATAATCAACCCCGGCCTGGGCTGCCGCTGCTGCATCCATTCCTTTGAAGAGCACAAAATCAGAGATGGTTTTGGCAAAAACCGTCCGCAAAAACTGCTCCCCATACCCCGTCGCCGAGACTGCGCAGGTGTCATTGTCCGCAAACACCCCCGCCCCCACGATGGGCGTATCGCCCACCCGGCCCCAACGTTTGTTCACCAATCCCCCCGTCGAAGTTGCAGCAGCCAAATTGCCCTGGAGATCGCGGGCAACGGCCCCAACAGTCCCCAGCTTTTGGGCGGGTTTGACGCGCTCATAGTCAAGGGTAATGCGACCTGCGGCTTGGGCGGCTTGGAGCTGCTGAATGCGAGCTTCCGTGACAAAATAGTCGTCCGGGCACAGCTCCGCTTGACAAAACTTGGCAAATTCCAAGGCCCCTTCCCCGGCCAACAACACATGGTCTCCCTGCTCTAGCACTTGACGGGCGAGGGCGATGGGATTTTTGACCTGTTTTACACAGGTGACACCTCCCGCCTTGAGGTCGCTGCCGTTCATCAGCGCCGCATCCATTTCAACCTGGCCCTGGGCATTGAGGACAGACCCCCGTCCGGCATTGTAGAACGGCTCGTTTTCCAGCAGGACCACGCAATACTCCACCACATCCAGCGCACTGTCTCCGGCCTCAAGTCGCTGGCGGCCTTGTTCCAGAATGGTGATGACGCTGTGGTGAAAATCGGCCTCGCTGGCTTCAGCCTTCATATCCTCTAGGGCACCTGCCCCACCGTGGATCATTAATGAATAGGAATCAGACATGGTTGTAGCGTTTAAGTTGTAGCGTTCAAAGGGATAGATCTTCCCCCGGCACCAGCTCTTCTAGGATCCGGTAGCGAATATGATTAATCGCCAGGTCTCCGAGCGACACGTCCTCCGGCTTATCCGCTGCTTTCATTTTTTCAAAACTGATTCCCTTACCAATTTCTGTGTGATACCAGGATAGACCCATGAAAAAGCGGGTGGGATAGGGTCCGCGATCAATCACGTCATCGACGTTTGACTCCATCGGCAACCAACCGATCCCCGGCACATAAAACTCTAGCCATACATGGTTGAAGTCCGGTTCTAGGGGAATGTTGCGGCGATCGGGATGGGGCGGACATTTATAGCGTCCAATCGTGCGACAGGCGATGCCATTCAGCCGCGCCAGCGCCAACAACACCCCTACATATTCGCCACAGGAGCCCACACCTCGGGCTAGGGCCACATCAGGGGTATCGATTCGGGGCTGGATGCCGTAGGAGAGGCGATCGTAGACATAATTGCGAATCTTCAACATTTTGCGCAGCACGTTGGTTTCCGTTCCGCTGGCAGCCTTGGCGGCTTCTTGAATGGTGCTAGTTTCCATGGCAAGCTCATCGTCGTCGACCAAGTAGCGCGCCTGAAACTCCGGCGATAGCGGCGGACTATCCTCCACATCCCTTGGGGATAGGTAATATTTGAGACTATACATTTCGACGATCGCCCGCCAGCCAAACAGCCCGCCCTGATGGGGTTGAAGCTGATCAAACTTGAACACTGCGACCCGCTGTCCTTCCTGCTCTTCAATCACAAAGGGATGACCAATCGGTTCCACTTGGCGCACCCGCTGACGCAGCGTATCCGATGGTAAGGCAATCCGCCATTCTACTTGATTGATGGTGACGGCTTCGAGGGGCAGTAGTTCTTCCACGTAAGATAGCTCCACCAGATAGCCATTGGAGAGGGTATAGCATTCCTCAGGGTTATGGTAGAGATTCAGCGGGTGGATAAAGGTGCGATCGCGAAAGGTCAACTGATAGGGATAGGAACTATTGGGATCATCGCGAATGTAGGGCTCCTCATCGGCATAGGCCACATAGCAAATCGGGGTACTTGAGGCTTTCGGTGTGGTGCGGCGACCTTTGCCTTTGGGGTCCTTCGGTGTGTAGAAGGCAATACCGACCGGAGAACTAAAGGGGGTCAAGGCACTAAACCGCAGTTGCCCCGTGGCTCGATCCAGGCAATAGATCGTTTGTTCGGTGCGATCGCACACCCAAAGCTCCTCCCCCATCACCGTCAGGGTTTCTGGCCCTATACCCGGTTGGGGAAATCGGGTCACAGCCTTGCCTGTACTGCGTTCAAAGACATGAATATAGCCGGACTTGTTGCAGGAGACATACACCGTGGATTCCCAAATGGCAATGCCATCCACCGGATAGGAAAGTCGCGCAAAGAACTGAGGGGGGGGAATCTTCGAGGGGTTAGCCGATGAACGTGCCGATGAAGGTTTCGACGCAACCTGAGGCCATTCGCACCACCAGACCTCCTCGCCCTTGGCAAACCAAAGACTCCCTGGACCCACCGCCAATCCCACCGCATCCTGCCAGTCTTCGACCTGATAGGGGTTCAAAATCCTCGTGTCGTTGGTCGTGGGATCAATGCTGACCAGATACCCTCGAATGCTATCCACGGCCAGCAAGCGATCGCCATCCGTGGCTAAACCAGAGAGTGCATAAACACCAATGGGTCGAAGGGTTGTGTGCTGCAGCGACGCATCCGGAAACACACGGTCGGGGTTAGACATCAGGATTAGACGTAGAGTATGCACAACATGAGAATCACGGACCTGAAATGTTCTTTGGTTTCTGGCCTAGGGTGCGTTTGTTTTTATACGCCAAAGACCTAGAAATGATTTAAAGTTTAGTTAGCTTAGTCTAAAAAGGGGAGCTAATTCTGCAATAAAAACTACTCGCGCTAAGTTCACGCTTCGGTTCAGACCCTGAGTCTGACTTGCCCTAGCGTAAATCTTTTGCTTTAATCCCTCCTTTAATCCCCTATGATCGAATAAGTTTCCCATTGCAGCAAGTACCCTACAGGAAGAGATTCAAAACGGACTAATCCTCTAGGATACTGATTATTCCAGTGCAAGGATAAAATATTTTATGAGAGTGATTTACGATCCGGAGACCGATATTTTACAGATTTCTTTTCGTGAAGATTCAGTTGAAGAGACGACTCAGATTGCGCCGGGACTAATTTTAGATTATGACGAAGACGGCAGCGTTATTGGCGTTGAATTGCGGAAAGCGTCCAAGAGAGTAGATAACCCCTATGGGATTTCCTATGAGGTAGGTCAGACTAATGGCGACAAGCCCCAACCCAAAGCTAAGGATTGAGGATTGCTTGCCAATCGAACGGCTTCTACATCAGCGACTAGTGCTCTGTCAGTGCTAGATTTTCGGGTTAAGACAGATAATTACGTCACAGGGAATAGTAGGAACCCTAATGCCTAGGCTTAACGCTGCACTAACCTGAGATCGCCAAGGTGTAGATGGACTTGACGATCTCAAGATGAGCCTCGCTCTTAGTCATTCAGCCAAGATTCCTGGCCCACTAGGTCGATCACATGGTCGCGGAGCAGGTAGTCATGGGCTTCGAGGAGCTGCTCGACGGTTTGCCATTCGCGATCGCTAAAAAACTTACCCAGCTCATAGATCCGATACTGCCGGCCCACGGTGCCCCGATCGATCAAGGCTCGCACCTCGTCTTGAACATCATGGATGGAATATTGACGTACTTTAGGCATAATCATGTCCCCGAGAAACGAAGCCGATTTTTACAAATCGGTGGAATGGATGGCTTGATGCAAGTCAGCCTGAAAGGCCGAGCCATTTCAACAGTAAAAATCTTTAGCAGAGGCAAACACTCAAGTGACCCAGAGGATTGTGGATGAGCTCTGACGGGGGCCAAACCGAACCTCGGTAGAGCCAAAGACAACTCAATCTCAGTCGCAGCCCATTCGGTAGTGTACAGCACAATTATTGTAGAACATTGCTCAAGGAGAAGTACAATCTCATGACAGGGAAATAGTCACGAGTTGATGACATTGTGGTGAGCTCGAAGCGCAGATTCCCCATCAAATCCATGACGGGATTGTGCGGTCGGAGCAGGCAAATACGAGGCCAATGGGTCACTCCTGGAAAAGGATTTTTGGGCATTGCCCAGGGTTTCTGTGAAAGAAGTTGATATTTCTTTGGATAGACTTCATATTTGGTAAATTTATTGGGAAAATTATTGGGAAAGTTTTGGTGATGGGCGATCGCTAATCCCTAGGAAAAACACCAGCCCATGCGGTATATGTAGAGCCAGATCTGCCTGGCTCAGGAAGGCCATTCAAGGTCGGATTAAATCAGACGGTTAAATGTTAGGTTCAACATGACTGACTCAGTGCGAATTTTAATGTGTCCACCCCATCATTACGATGTGGACTACGTAATTAATCCTTGGATGGAAGGAAATATCCATCGCTCATCGCGGGAGCGGGCGGAGGAGCAGTGGAACAAACTTTACCAAGTCCTAAAGACCTACGCGACGGTGGATTTGGTTGAACCCCAGCCCGGTTGGCCAGATATGGTATTTACCGCCAATGCCGGGCTGGTACTGGATAATACGGTGGTACTGAGTCGGTTTTTTCATCCTGAGCGTCAAGGAGAAGAACCCCATTTTCAAAAGTGGTTTGAAGATCAAGGCTATACCGTTCACACCCTCCCCCAGAGTTTGCCCTTTGAAGGGGCCGGAGATGCATTGCTCGATCGCTCGGGTCGCTGGCTGTGGGCCGGATATGGTTTTCGCTCGGAGCTAGATTCCCATCCCTATTTGGCCAAATGGCTGGATATGGAAGTCCTATCGCTGCGTTTGGTCGATCAGCGGTTTTATCATTTAGATACCTGCTTTTGTCCGTTGACCGAAGGATATTTACTTTACTATCCCCCTGCCTTTGATACCTATTCAAATCATTTAATTGAATTGCGGGTTCCGGCGGAGAAACGCATTGCCATTGATGAAGTGGATGCAATTAATTTTGCCTGTAATACGGTGAATGTCGATCGCGTTGTAGTGATGAATCAGGCCAGTGAGAGCTTGAAACAAACCCTGAGCGATCGCGGCTTTACCGTGGTAGAAACGCCCCTGGGTGAGTTTCTTAAGGCGGGGGGGGCTGCCAAGTGTCTGACTCTACGGGTAACGGAACCTCGCCAAGCGTCGCCCCAGGTTTCTACGATTCAAACCAGGGTTGTGCAGCTAGAAGGGCATTTGCTCGATTCGGGACTCGTGAACCGCACCCTCGATACCATTGTTTCCGGTGGCGGCAGTTTCCAGGTGCTGAATTTTAATCTGGGATCACAACGACAGGACCGGTCCACAGCGGAAATCAAAGTCACGGCTCCCAATGGGGCGGTGATGGCGGACATTATGGGGCAGTTGATTGATCTGGGGGCGGTGAGTTTGGCCGATGCCTCGACCTCGGCATCGGCCTATCTGGAAGCCATTACCCAGGCAGGTGTTGCGCCAGACGATTTTTATGTGACGACGATCTATCCCACCGAGGTCTTGATCAACGACCAGTGGATTCGGGTCCAGGGTCAGCGCATGGATGGGGCGATCGCCATCACCCAATCTGCCGAAGGACCGGTCGCCCGCTGCAAACTCCTACGGGATTTAGAACTCGGGGAAGCGGTGGTGGTGGGGAGTGAAGGCATCCGCACCCTGCGCAACGAAAGTTCGCTGAAAAAACGCACCCCGGAAGAGTTCAGCTTTATGGGCGCGGGAGTGTCGAGCGAACGACGGGTGGAGCTGGTGGTGGAACAAATTGCTTGGGATCTGCGCCAGATTCGCGATCGCGGCGGCAAGGTCGTCGTCACCGCTGGGCCGGTGGTCATCCATACGGGGGGCAGCGAACACCTCACCCATTTGATTCGGGAGGGCTATGTTCATACTTTGTTGGGGGGCAATGCGATCGCGGTCCACGACATTGAGCAATCCCTCATGGGGACTTCCCTGGGCGTGGATATGAAGCGCGGCACTTCGGTCCATGGGGGGCACCGCCACCACCTCAAGGCCATCAACACCATCCGCCGCTGTGGCAGCATCGCCCAGGCGGTCGAGCAGGGGATTCTGACCAGCGGCGTCATGTACGAATGTGTCAAAAATAACGTACCCTTTTCCCTCGCGGGCTCGATCCGCGACGATGGTCCGCTGCCAGATACCAAAATGGACCTCATCGCAGCTCAGACGGAATACTCCCAACTCATTCAGGGAGCAGATCTGATTCTGATGCTGTCGAGTATGCTCCACTCCATTGGGGTGGGGAACATGACTCCGGCGGGGGTGAAAATGGTCTGTGTGGATATTAATCCGGCGGTGGTGACGAAATTGAGCGATCGCGGCTCTGTCGAATCCATTGGGGTGGTCACTGATGTGGGCTTGTTCCTGAGCCTGCTGGTGCAGCAGCTCGGCAAATTGACGGGGCAATACGCAACAACTCAAGTCTAGGACGCTAGACGAACGACAAAGGCTCAGGCCAGACACCGGGTGTTTGCGAAAATCCCAAAGCTGTAGCCCAAACCCGACAAAAACACCCGGTGTCTCCTCCAAAGAATGGCCCATCGAGTCATAAAAATTAGCGCATGTTCTGGAACGTCTCAGTATTCTCTGTATAAGTAGAAAAGATAATCGATACTCAGACAACCTTGCCGGATCCGGAAACCCATAGCGCTCCACCCTCCCAACCTTATGCCTCAAGAATTCACAAAAGGTTCAGCCGCGATCGCGACTGGCACCACCACCGCCTGGGGAATTACGAGTACCTTTGGCAATATCGGTGTCGCCGCTGGAGGCACAGCTTTTGGTGTGGGTGCCGTACCGATTATGGGGGCTGGGGCGATCGCCGGAGTCGCTGCCTACGGGGCCTATCGAGGCTTTTCAGAGAGAGACCCTATCGCCTTAGGTTCCTTGGGTCTTGGGGCCGCCGCCGGAGCCGGAGTCTCAGCAGGGATTGGTGGCGTAGGCGTCGTGGGGGGCTTAGGGGGATTTGGACTTGGGCTTGGAGCTATGAGTACCCTGGGCGGTGTTGCTGGATTAGGGCTTTATGGCATAGCCAAAATGTTAGATTCGGGTTCGAAGGAATCGTCTTTTGCAGCTTTTTCGCGCATGGAAGAGCGGATTGATGAAGACTTGGCTTATTCCATGGCCTATACCTCTGCTTTAATCGAACTGTTTCTGCCAGAAGACGATATTTTTCGTACGATTTTCGAGTACGATGTCGAAGCCGATTTAGATGCACTTAAAGAAGAACTAGCAACAGCGAAAATCTCTGCTTCTCCGTTAGTTTTTTCCGAGCTGAAACCCATAGCGTTAGGGACTGATCTAAGCCAAGCTACCTGGCTCAAGCTTCGGCAATTCAAGCCAAGTCAAACCGCAATCAATGACGTTGTCATTTATCATCAAGAATCACGTGTTTTAGTCGCTTGCGAGGATGGCTCTGTCATTGACTTGAACCTAAGCACGGGTAAGCGACGCTGTACATTCACTTCACCCAAATCGGTTTTAGCGATCGCCCTCAATCCCCATAACAACACTCTCATCTGCGGGGGACAAGAAAATAGCCTTAGCAATTGGAATTTAGAAACTCAACAGCTCATTGAAATGCCAAAAGCCAGCGAATTAGCACGGGGAGAAGCTCGGTTTACTTGTGCGCTTGCTTTTGGTCAAACCGGCAAATATTTTGCCAGTGCAGGTACAGATCAAGTGGTCACACTCTGGTGTCCCCATGAACTTTACCCGTTGCGCTATCGAACTCGGCGATCGCTCAAGGGTCATCAGAATACCGTCCTTTCTCTTGCCTTCACACCCGATGAAAAAGCACTAGTCAGTGCCAGTGCAGATGCTACGATTCGCATTTGGGATTTAACCTCCTGGAATGCACCCAAAGTTTTGCTCGGTCATCGAGGTGCCGTTCATTGCATTGCGATTTGTCCTACTCATCTCCTTCTTGTCAGTGCCGGTCAGGATGCCACACTGCGGTTTTGGGATTTGGAAACGGGAGAACTTTTAAAGACGATTCAAGCCCATGAACAAGCCATTCGATTTTTAGCTTTCAGCCCGGACGGATCGCGTTTGGTTAGCAGCGGCAACGACAACTTAACCAAGATTTGGCAGGTTGACGATCAAGAAATTTGTGGCGAGTCTCGGGAGATTATCGTCACTCGACAGGCTACGTTGACAGGCTCTGGACCGGTGGCGTTTTATGGCTCGGGAAGGATCTTAGTCCAGGGCGATCGCGCTGGCAAAATCACCCTTTGGCAGCTTCATTGGTAATTCCAGCTCAGGCTAGGTACCGGGTGTTTGCAAAAATCCCGAAACCACCCCCCCATCCGACAAACACAATCGATGTCTTCCTCCATCATCTTGAAAAATCCCTTGCAAGATTCCATCCTGGGGGAGAGAGATTTGAACCTAGAACCCAGTAGGTTAAGGTGAATCTTTCGCAGACCCCGTTGAGGTCATCTATGGAATCGATCTCAGAAACGCTGAGAGAACCAGTTGTTAGCTTTGTACTCCTTCTATCAGTTGTTTTTGTCATTCCACCAATCTTTGAACGGCTACGGGTGCCTGGATTGGTTGGTCTGCTGGTTGCTGGTGTTTGTTTGGGTAGTAGCGGTTTGGGTTGGCTCAATAGCGACTCAGATACAATGAAACTGCTGTCAGATATTGGCAAGATTTATTTGATGTTTATTGCGGGTTTGGAAGTTGACCTTGCTCAATTTCAACAAACCCGCAATCGATCACTCGGCTTTGGTGGTTTTACGTTTTTGCTACCGCTATTAGGGGGAATTGGTGTCGGTCGACTGTTTGGATTTGATTGGAATGCCGCCTTTCTGATAGGTTCGCTGCTTGCGTCCCATACCCTGTTGGCCTATCCGATTTTACGACGATTGGGCGTTGTAGGGGATGAATCGGTTACCGTCACCGTGGGTGCGACGATTTTTACGGATATTGGCTCACTGGTGATTCTGGCGGTGTGTCTTGGTGTGCAATCAGGGGAATTTTCGCTCGCAAAACTAGCCATTTTGTTGGGATCTCTTGCCATCTATTCTTTTCTAATTCTCTGGGGAATTGTTCGCCTAGGAAACATCGTTTTACCCCACTTCAAGGGCGATGAAACCAATCAGTTTCTGTTCGTACTTTGTGCGGTTTTTCTGGCTGCGGTGGGAGCACAGTTGATCGGGGTTGAGAAAATTGTGGGGGCATTTTTGGCGGGGTTGGCGGTGAATCAGGCGTTGGGGCGATCGCCCGTCAAAGAAAAAGTAGAATTCATCGGCATGGCACTGTTTGTCCCGATCTTTTTCATTGATATGGGTCTGTTGTTAGATCTGAATGCCTTTGAGGATTTGTTGGGAGCGATTGGGTTGCCCTTGGCGGTTTTGGGTTGTTTATTCTTAACCAAGTTTGCCGCAGTTTTAATTGCGAAAATGCTTTACCATTACAATTGGTTGCAAGCGATGCTTATGTGGTCGCTGTCATTACCTCAGGTGGCGGCAACCTTAGCAGCAGCATTGATTGGTTATCAGGCAGAGATTATCAATGAAAATGTCTTTAATAGCGTCATCTTATTGATGCTAGTCACCGCCGTGGTTGGACCGTTGCTTACAGCTCAGTTTGGGGCTCGGCTGGCCACAGAAACAGCGTTGGCTGCCACTGAAACCCTACCTCCCGACTGGCTGGCTCCCGATTCTGCCGAAGTACTACCAACGCAAACGAAAGCTTTTTCCGTGGTGGTTCCGGTTTACAATCCCAAAACCGAGGGACATCTGGTGAAATTAGCGGCACTCCTGGCGGATCATGAGGCAGGTCGAGTGATTCCCCTGACAGTAGTCCAGGCTCAGGCGCGACTCGATACGCCCCAGATCGAACGCAGTCTTCAGCACAGTCAACAGTTGCTCGGGCAAGCAGAACTGATTTGTGAGGAGCTGGATGTGGAAGTTAAGCCAACCCTTCGCATTGAGCCCAATATTGGTTTTGCCATCAGCCATGTGAGTCGTGAAGTGGATGCAAGTTTGATTGTGTTGGGCATGACGCCCCCGTCGCAACGGCGATCTTCGCGTTTGTTTTCTTCCGTTACCGATGCAGTTTTGCGATCGGCCCATTGTTCCGTCGCCATTAGCGCACTCACCGAGTCTCCCCAATCGTTCAAGCGCATCCTAGTGCCCCTGTCCAACTTCTCGCCCGCTGCCCTGCGTCCTCTGCGCTTAGCCCTTATCCTGGGTGAACAAAACGCCGCCCAGGTCACATTGCTCCATGTGTGCAATCCGAATTTTCCTAAGGAACAAGTAGTACGGTTGCGACAGCATCTAGAAAACCGGATGGCGCAACTCTCGACCAAGGCTTCCAAAATCAATCAAGTCGAAGTGATTCCCAGCCGCAATGTCGTCGAGACCATCAACCGCGTAGCGCGAGAGCACGATCTGCTAATCCTACAGACTTACCGACAACGGGCGGGAATGAATAGCCTCGTCCTCGGCAGTCGCACCACGCCGATTGTGCAGCGGGCTAGGGGCTCGATGATTTTGCTGGGCGAACCCCAGGCGGATTAGTCCCGTTTGGATGAGCGGCATTTGGCTGAGTTGTGCTGACAAAGCCTCGCCGCTGACCATTCCGGGCAACTGGCTCCACTCGGAACGTGACGCGATCGCTCCCTCCCTCTCCCCGAGCCTCCAACACCCAATCACCGACCTGAGGGGTCCATAGAATCATCGTGGCTGTTTCGGCCGTGCTGGCCTTTTGTAACGGCTGACCGTTGAGAAACCAGGTGACCGGGCGATCGCTCCGATTCAACAGTTCAAAACGCAACTTCTGGGGATTTTTAGGATCGAGATGGGCTGAATCAAGATTGGCTCTATCGAGGAGGAAGCGATCGCCCATGCGGGGAAACGTAATCTGAACGGATTTTTCGAAGGGGTTTTGAGCTTGAGTTTGGTTTTGGGTTTGGGTTTTAATGGCTAGAGGAGGGGCGATCGTAGCCTTCTCAAGGCTGTTCTGCTGGGGATACTGCGGATCCATAAATTCCAACACCACCGTTTGGCAATCCGCCTGGGGTGGCAGTCCCGTTGTGGCACAAACTTTTTCCTGGGGCCAGGCAGGTTTGGGGAATGGTTTAGGTTCTTGTCTTTCATGCAAATGCAACATGATCCGATGCCACAGCGGGGCTGCACCAGTTACGCCAGAAACGTTTTGCATCGCGCTGCCATCAAAGTTGCCGACCCAGGTGGCGACAGTGTAATCGGTTGTATAGCCGACGGTCCAGGTGTCGCGATAGCCCGAGGAGGTCCCGGTTTTGACGGCAGCGGGGAAGGGGAGAGCTAGAGCGGAGTCGATGCCAAATTCGCGGGCGCGGGCGTGGGGGTCGGAGAGGATGTGAGTGATGTAGCGGGCGGTTTGGGGATTCAGGGGTGAGGATGGGGCCAGCGTCGATTGGGCGAGGGTTTGGTAGGCGTGGGCCAGTTCCCAGAGGCTGACTTCGCCGCTGCCGAGGGCGAGCCCAAGGCCATAGTGGTCAGGGGGATGGGTGAGGTGTCGGAAACCGAGGGATTGCAGTTGCTCTAAAAACACAGGCACGGTAACCTGTTCGAGGGTTTTGACGGCGGGGATGTTGAGGGAATTGCCGAGGGCGAGGCGCAGCCGAATGGGGCCGAGAAAACGATTGCTATAATCCACAGGACTATACAACTGGGCACCGGGAATGGCGTAGTAAACGGGACTGTCGTTGAGAATGCTGTTGGGTTGGAGTTTGCCGGTGTCGAGGGCGAGTTGGTAGAGGAAGGGTTTGAGGGTAGAGCCCGGTTGACGCAGGGCTTGAACACCGTCGTTGCGGCCCTGGCGATCGCCCCAATAACGGGGTGAGCCCACATAGGCTAGGACTTCTCCGTTGTGATTGTCGAGGACGAGTGCTGCGGCCTGGTTGACATTGTGGGGGGCGAGGCTGGCGACGAGTTGACGGACTTGGGCGCTGACAAATTCCTGGAGGGGGCGATCCAGGGTGGTGGCGATCGGTCCAGTAATGGGAGCTTGGGGGAAGTTCCCTTGTCGTTGTTCGGCTAGCCAAAACAGATAGTGGGGTGCAATCAGCGGGTCGTCTTCGGGGAGACGCACGAATAAATCTTCAGCAGCGGCTTGGTGGGATTGGGCGGGGCTGATGTTTCCCTCGGCGACCAGGCGCTGGAGAATATAGCGCTGGCGCTGGCGCAGACCGGGGCGATTGGCGTAGGGATTGAGATGGACGGGATCGTTGGGTAAGGCTGCGAGCAAGGTCGCCTGGGCTAAGGTCAAATCAGCAGCGGGGGTGTTGAAGTAATAGCGCGCCCCTGCTTCGATGCCATAGAGATTGCCCCCCAGGGGCAGCCGGTTGAGGTAGGCGGCCAAAATTTCGGCTTTGCTCATACCGGCTTCCAATCGCCAAGCCTGCCAAATTTCCTGGGTTTTGGACCAAAGCGTACGGGGTTTTGGGTCCAGCATCCGTGCCAACTGCATCGAAATCGTCGAAGCTCCGCTGACAATCTGTCGCCTCTGAACCGCTTGGCCCACTGCCCGCCCCAAGGCCCAAAGGTCAACCCCGTGGTGTTGATAAAACCGCTGGTCCTCGGCGGCAATGAGTGCAGCCGTCAGATGGGGCGAAATTTTTTCGAGGGGGACAACCTGGGTATGGTCCTGGTCCTGACTCAGAAGCGTGCCGAGGGGGAGACCGTTGCGATCGCGAAAACTTAAAGCCTGATCCTGCTGGGCGATCGCCTCAGCCCGAATCGGAGCACCATAGGGCAACCCACGAATACCGACTAAACCTACACTAATCCAGAGCGGCAGCATTGCCTTTCCCATCCAGGGTTTCAGCACCAGCGGCACCTTGAATACCCCCGTCCAACGAGCAAAAGGTGAAGGCAAGATCATGTGAGGGATCCCTGAGCATTTGCTCCATCCTAGCCAGCCCCTGAGAAGGACGTCAGGCATAATTGCCCATTTCGTTACAAAGCCCCTGACCCAGCTCACATTACGAAACAAAACGAGGTGCCTGCTGTCGTAAGCACCCCTACGAAGGAGGGTATAGGCAGCCCCTTCTAGTTTTGGGCCTGAATCGACGATGATTAGCTCGGCTAATTTTCAGCGGATTTGCGTATCCTTTTTAGCAAATTGCGAAAAATCAAGCGCTGAATTTCGGAAATAACATGGGAAAGTCATCCAGGAATCTGCTAATTTTCCCTTATAAGGATAAATTTTTTAAAGTCTTAAGATTACGGTCTTTAGATGGGGGTGTATGGCACCGGGGAAACGGGATCTCCGGGGTATAGGCTTGTACTGGCCTGAAAGGTTGGCCTGGAGGTGTTTTTATGACGTTTATCCCCGCTGTTTTCACTCAAGTCTCAGACGAAACTCCAATGGTATTGGCCCTAAGGCAGCGGATTTTTGCGATCGCCACCTTCGATGCCAACGGAATCCTAGAGCGGTGCGCCCTGGGGAAAGAGCGAAACAATCCCGTTTGGACCGAAGTGATTTTTTCGGCCATTGGACTCAAGGGGTTGCTCGATGCCTCGCTCGAACATCAGCCCTTTCACCATGCCAAGATCGATGGTGGCCATCAAGTCGCCCTGCTGATCCGTCGTCGTCGTCGCTACGTTGCGGCTCTGATGGCACGACCGGCCTCCAGCGCCGAGGAGGAGGCAATGTGTCGATACTTACAGGAGACTCGCCTTGGTGATCTCTTTGCCCTTGTAGAACCCGAACCAACGCTCATGGCCGGTTAATAATCCACCCCCCGTTTGAGGTCAACGCCTCGCTCCGCATAGTGCTTGTGGCAGACCATTTCTGAATGCACCGTGGCCAGGTTGAAATAGGCCGGGATTTGCTGACAGCGACCGGTAATGATCACCTCGGTTTCACGCGGTTTGCGCAGCAGGGCGTGGACGATGGGCTCTTGGGGCAACAGTTCTAAATCCACGGTGGGGTTGAGTTCATCGAGGATGATGGTTTTGTAGAGCCCGGAGGCGATCGCCGTCTTGGCAATTTCCCAGCCCCGCTCCGCTTCCACATAGTCAATGGTTTGCTGCTGTCCCCGCCAGACGATGGCATCTCGCCCCGAGCGCTGATGGTCCACGAGATTGGGATAACTCTGCTGGAGGGCGGCGATCGCTCCATCCTCCGTATAGCCGCTGCCCCCCTTGAGCCACTGCAAAATCAGCACCCGGTGGGATTTGTCCTGACTAATGCCTCGGCCAATGGCCTGGAGCGCTTTGCCCAGGGCGCTGGTGGATTTGCCCTTGCCCTCCCCCGTATAGATTTCGATGCCGCCGACGTTGCCCGTCTGGGCCATTTGCGCCGCCAACCGCTGGGCCGCCTCGTGGTAGTGGGGACGCATTTCAGAATGTAGGTCTGCGATGTCCAGGAGTTGGGGCGGGGCTCCCCGTCCGGTGGCAATGATTTCTAAATGTTCGGGTTTTTGCTTGAGCGTCCGCACCACGTCAGACACCGGCAAAAGCCCTAGGTCCAATACCGGATTGAGTTCATCCAAAACCACCACTGAGTAGAGCCCTGAGGCGATCGCCCCCTTGGCCACATCCCAACCCCGCTGGGCTTCCCGCCGGTCGTAGCGCGTAATTTCATCCGCGCCAAAAAACTCCGCCCGTCCGGTGCGTACCTGGTCAATCAAATGGGGAAAGCCTTTCTGAAGCGCCGCGATCGCCGCATCTTCATCGTAGGTTCGTTCTGGTCCCTTCAAAAACCGCAGCAGCAACACCCTGGTCTGCCAGTTGGTTTTGATACCATAGCCAATCGAGCGCAGCACCACCCCCAGCGCCGCCTGGGACTTGCCCTTGCCCGCCCCATCGTAGACATGGATTTGGCCAACAGCTCGCCCTGAGGTCTGCTGTGCAGTGCGAATTCCAATTCCCACCCGGACCATGGCTGTTTCCTCGTTTGCTCTGTCTCGTTTGATCTGTATTGTCTGTATTGATTGACTGTATCGGATTTAGGGAAGCGACAAGAGGGAGTAGGCAGTCCTGCCGAGAGGCACTACAATGCAGGCGATCCGAGCCTGTTCCCTAAACAGGCCATTCCGCAGGCAACCGAGGAGCGAGACCGATGGAGGAGCTTCAAACTTTAATCCTGCCCTTTCGAACCATGGTTTTGCAGGGGTTATTGCTGATCGTGGCGACGGCGATCGAAGCCGCTGTGATTCACAATCGCTTGGGCATTAGCAAACGAGGCAGTGTGCAGTATGCCTTGGCCCTCAACCTCACCTCCACCGTCATTGGCTGGACCTTATTGTTTACCTTAGAACCCTTTTTGTCGGAGCCTTGGCGACTCAATCTGATGAGCTATGTGTTGTTCAATCGCAGCTTTGGCCCTGTCTCTTCTGCTTCAACCCTGATGGTGGTGGGATTATTTGGGATGTATCTCGGGACTTTCTTGATTGAAACCCAGGCCATGAATATTTTGCTGCGAATCTGGGCTCCCCCCATTCCTCGGCAGGAATATGATACCTCTGAGGTGAAATATAACCGCACCCAGCGCTATAAAAGCTCCTGGACTGCCCGCTTTCGGTCTAATGCACTGCTGCGGGCCAATGCCATCAGCTATACCGCCATTTTGGTACTGCTATTCGTGCTCCAGCGCGCTCGCTTTATCTAGGACTCGCTTTCTCTAGGAATAGGGCAATGCCCTCTCTTCCCAGGACCCTTCTTCTAACCGATCCAAATCCATGAAAGAGCTGGCTCAATCCTTCTGGAATCACTTCTGGACTTTTCTCGGCCCTCGTCAGTTTTATGCTTGGCAGAGTGCGCTGTGGCTGAGTGTTTTGGCCTGGGTGCTGTCGCGGATTACGCGATCGCCCGTCCAACTGGATGCCCCGATCACGGCCTACAGCATTCTGATTACGTTTAGCTGGATCTTTTTGATTATTGCCGTGGGCTGGTTCACCACCGAGTACCCGATCAAGATTTTTGGGCAGAACCTTGGGCCTTGGCTCACGGGGATCCTAGTGTGTCTGTTTTTATTTGACCGAGGAGAAGCGCCGCTGGTGCGTCCTGCGCTCTTGAGCTGGCCCTTGATTTCGACGGCGATCGCCGCCTTCCCCGATTTTGTCAAAGTCGATTCGGGCTTTACGGTGCCTCGGGGCCTGCAAACGCGGCAGCGCCTGGTTGTCCTACTGCTGGCTAATCTACTGCTGACAAGCTGGATTTTTTTGGGGTTGAGGATCCAAACCTGGTTTGAGCAATATCCGGGGTTACGGGGTGAGCGCTTTAATGAAAGCCTCGTAGTCATGGAGCCCTGGTCCTGGCAACCGGACTATCGTCGGGCAGACGCCATTGTGGAAGAAATGAGTAACCAGCTCGTCCAGGACACGACGGGGGTGACCGTGCCCGAGGTCGAACGCTGGCTAATGGAGCGTCGGGAAAATCCCTATCTCTTCCGTGATGCGGTCATGAACCAACTGGCCAAAAATAACAGTGACCGTCGCCTCGACCAGGAATTTTGGCAGCTCCGAACCCTAGTGAGTGAACCCGATGGAACCCAAATAGCTCCCTTGGCCCTAGGCAGTCGTGCCGAGTACCAGGTCACGCTACAAGCCATCTGGACCGGCCCCCACAGTCATCAAGATGGCCATGGGCGGCAGCTTCAGTGCCAAATCAACGTGGCCAGTAGCAATCGGACCCAGGTGGTGTGCGATCGCGACATCAAAGCCAAGCAAACCGAATCCCAAACATAGGCATCAGGCAAAGACGGAGGAGAGAAATGAATCTTCAACGGGTGTGGGTGATTGCAGCCAATGTTTTTCGGGAGGTCATTCGCGATCGCGTCCTTTACCTCGTCGGTCTATTTGCCCTGGTGCTGCTGCTGGCCAGTCGCCTCCTGCCGGAAATTTCCAGCGTAGCCGCAGAGAAAACCTTCACAGATTTGGGACTAGCGGCCATCGGCGTCTTTGGCCTCGTGGTGACGCTCTTCGTTGCACCAGGCTTGGTGAATAAGGAAATCGACAAACGGACGGTCTTTATCCTGATTTCAAAACCGCTGAGCCGGGCTGAACTAATTCTCGGCAAGCATTTGGGCCTTTGTGGGGTGCTCGCTGTCTTGCTGGCGGCGATGGCAGGGATCTACATTCTGCTGCTCCAAAGCTATCAGATTGCCTTTCTGCCGGTGCCCCTAGCCCTGAGCTTGGTTTATTTACTGCTGGAACTTGCCTTACTCACCGCCTTTGCCCTGCTCTTTGGTAGTGCCACTAGCTCGCTGCTGGCTACGCTCCTTACCTTGGCGATTTATTTGACCGGCCACCTCAGCCCAGACTTGGTCCAGCTTGCCAAGCTGACAGAGAACCCCAACCTTCAGCGAGTAGTTCGCAGTCTCTATTTGGTGCTCCCCGATTTGTCTCGCTTTAACTTTCGCAATGAGTCAGTTTATGGCATTCTCCCCAGTGCGAATGGGTTAATCACAACCGCACTGTATGGCATTGCCTATACGTTTGTTTTACTGGTCTTAACCAGCTTTATTTTTTCTAAGAGAGAATTTTAAGACAATCAAAACCGCGACAAAAATAGTATAGAGAATGAGGATTTTATACACATATTTTGCAAGTATTAAGTCCTGATGGTCGCCCCCAAAACTGCTCCCCATTAGATTATAATTTTGTTGCAAAAGTGACCTCCTTTGAGTCTTCACGGATACCGAATCAAAAGTTAGAAAAGCTACAGAAAATGGAGGTTGGCCCTCAATCTCAGCAGATTGGCTGTTGATTCGTTCCGCATCTACCTTACAATTTCATCACTTTAATTCTGGTCACGGAGGTCGCTGAGACAGCCTCTAGGGATTCTCCTGGGGAGATTTGTCTCACTTTTTCAATCTACGGGTAAGAACTTGTAGATTTCGAAGAACCAATGTAGATTTATGGGGCCATGGAGCAGGTTCTCGCCAGAGATTAATCGAACCTTAAGAAAATTGCCGACGGTTTTTTCTAAGTGTAGGTTCTTTCTAATTTTCTGCTCATAGCTCAGCGTTCCTCTGTGTCTTTAACTTCCTGCAAGCCGATGAGATCCTGGATGCCGCTCTTATTGCGAAGTCGGGTGTTTCTTGCGGTGGCTCTCCCCCTAGCCGCTGTGGCCACACCATTCCGGTTGCAAGCTGCTGATGTAGTGAATACCGCCTCAGGTATTGCTAATGGCTTTACGCAACCAACCAATTCCAACCCTGCAGTCATCTCTGCGGGACAGCCCGATTTGGAGCTGATTAAAACGGGCGATCGCTCTGCCGCAGAACCCGGTGATACGGTGGTTTACCGCCTGCTCTTTGCAAATCGAGGCGATGCATCCGCGACCTTGGCGAATGTTCAAGACACGCTACCGCGTGGACTCAATCTGAAGTCCAATTCTCTCAAGGCGGTGCTCACCAGTGCCTTAGGGAAAACAGCGATTGATATTGGTCCCGTCAATACGGCGGGTCGTGCCTTCTCGGCCAGCTTAAACAATGGCGCTGGGGTCATTATCCAGCCGGGTGATGTTTTGGATGTCGTCTATGCGGCGGAAGTCACTCCAGATGCGGTTCGAGGCAATGGACGGAACCTAGCCGTGGGTCAGTTGTTGAGCGGAACTTTAACCAATACGGCAGTTCACCGTCTACGGATTCGCCCCGGCATTCTCTCCGATTGCGGCACGATTTTGGGTCGCGTGTTTGTAGACACCAACATGAATGGATTCCATGAACCCGGTGAGCCCGGTGTGCCCTACGCAGTGGTGTTCATGGATGACGGCAACCGCATCACCACCGACGAAGAGGGTCTGTATTCCCTTGCCAAGGTCATCGGCGGCAGACGGGTTGGAACCATTGATCTCTCCAGCGTGCCGGGATATGAAATTTCGCCGGAACCCAACTTTATTGACCGCAAGAGCGTTTCCCGCTGGGTGCAGCTCGCGCCGGGGACGACCCGCGTCATGAACTTTGGCCTCAAACCCTTGCCCGAGCCCGAGCCGGAACCTATTCCTGAACCGGAACCCATTATCCCTGCGCCCCTACCCGAGCCAGAACCCATTCCAGAGCCTGAGCCGGAACCCGAGCCTACCCAAGAAGCTGCTCCCGTTCCTGCGTTGTTCTAGGACCGCACTCGGCGATCGCCCCTAATCTCCGACCGTCGAGTTTCGATGCTTTCGTTCAATCCCAGTTCCCCAGCGTGACGGATCTCGATCGCGCGGCCATTGCCAGAAGCACAAGAGTTATGAACAATTCGACGTTTCTCAGGTTACTCACAGATTGGAATCGGCTCGCGGCGGGTCTAGCGAGCGCAGACAGCAACAGGGCTCAGGCGACCAACAGCGCCTGGGCAACCTTTGGGCTTGGTCTTGTGGCCGGGTTTGCAGGGGTCATCATGACGACGTTGCCGGTCCTCGCGGTCGAGCCTGCTCCGGCGGAATCCGCTAAAACGGCCCAGGCGACGGGTGGATCTTCCCCAGAGGGAACTTCCGATGATCCACTCTTCATTGAACCGGTCGAGCCCAGCGACCCGCTGCCCCCCCTCGAAGAGTCGTTTCCCCCTGCCAATCCGAGTCCGGAGAGCACCCCCCGCAATCCCACCCCCTCCCCCGTCGATGACAGCGAGCCCGTAGAAATCGACACCAGTTTGGACCAGGGGCCAGAAGCCAGCGAATTGCCTCGGGTGGAGTTTGCGGAGCTCGACAGCATTCAGGCGGATGGTCGGTCGATTCGGTTGGTCGAAGGCCAAGTCCTCAAAGCGGACGGCAGTTTGTTCACCGATGATGTGGTGGTGACGCTGACCAGCGGCGCAGGCAAGTTTGTCGGCGACGATGCCGATGAAGAGCGGCCTGGTTTCCAAGTGGTTGCGAAGAACGGCAAGTTTGCGGCACGGCTGCGGGCACCGATTCAGGCCCAGCGCACGCGCATTCGGGCGGCGATCGACCCGGTGTGGGATCTAAAAATGCCCCTAGCTGATCTCCAGCGGGAAACCCAGGACCTAGTCCTGCCGACAACGCCCTACCAACCGCTGCGCCAGCCCCTCGTTTCTGAAACCTACACCGATCTAGAATTCACCACCTATCTGCGGCCTTCGTTGGTTTCGGGTTCGTTGAATGTTCGGCTTGGCAAGGGGACGACGGATTTTTATGGGCCGTTCTCAGAATTTCTCAATCCCAGCGGCAGCGACGGCTATGAGTTTGATGTGGATGGCGGCCTGTTTGCCACTGGGGCCTTGGGCGAATGGTTATTTACTGGGGCTTTGGCGCTCGATCGCGGCCTCAACGATGATTGCAACGGCAGCCGCCTTTACCGGGATTACGACAACTGCGACCAGCTCTACCCTGTCTACGGGGACAGTTCAACGGTTGATTACCTCACCCCGTCCCAGGACAGCATCTACGCCCGTCTGGAGCGCAACTCGCTGATTCCAGGGGCGGACCCCGACTACATCATGTGGGGCGACTGGGGCACGAATGAATTTGCCCAACCCTCCCAGCTCTTTAGCGCTACGACGCGCAATCTGCACGGGGCCAAGCTCAACTATAACTTCGGCGATTTTCAATTCACCGGGGCCTACGCCACTAATATTGACGGTTTCCGCCGAGACACGATTCAGCTCAACGGCACTAGCGGTCTTTACTTCTTCTCCCGCCGTTTGCTGGTTCCTGGTAGTGAAAACCTCTTTATCGAAACCGAAGAGATTAACCGCCCCGGCTTTGTGGTGGAGCGCAAAGATCTGCGTCGGGGCGCGGACTACGAAATTGATTACGATCGCGGTTCCATCACCTTCCGCCGCTCGGTTCTGGGTACGGAGTTTGATCCCTTTGGGACGACCCTGGTGCGTCGAGTCGTGGCCACGTACCAGTTTGAAGATGACGGTGATGCCAATAACGGTCTGTTTGGCGGACGTTTGCAGTACAACCTATCGCGGGAGCTGGGCAAGGAAAGCTGGATCGGTGCGACCTATCTGAATGAAGACCAGGGCGATCGCGACTTCCAACTGTTTGGCGCAGACTTCCTCGTGCCCCTGGGCACCGCCGGGAGCTTTATCGGGGAATATGCTCGCTCCTCCAACGGTGTTGATTTCCTCGGCGATGTGGATGGCTCGGCCTATCGACTAGAGGTGGAAGGTAAACCCACGGACTGGGTTCGAGCCCGAGCCTACTACCGCACAGCGGAAGACGGGTTTGCCAACGATGCCACCTTTAGCTTTGTGCCGGGACAAACCCGTTATGGGGCGCAGGCCACGGCCCAAGCCGGACCCAGCACCCAGGTCCAGGTCCAGGTGGACCGAGAAAACAATTTTGGTCGTTCGATCAACCTAAGAAATCGGTTTACCGGTGACCTGTTCGATGCCGATAGAAACCTGTTCTTTGACCCCAATCCGGACTTTGAAGCGGGCGATCGCGTCGACAACACCCTCACCACCGTCCGGGGCGGCATTATCCAAAAGCTAGGGGCGTCGGATTTGAGTTTGGAGTATGTCTATCGCGATCGCGACGACAATCGAGGCACCTCCCTCAACAGCACCAGCAACCAAATCGTCTCCAAGCTCCTGGTGCCGCTGAATGAAAAGTTTGCCTTCCGCGCTCAAAACGAACTCAACCTGGGCGACAGTGACGAGCTCTATCCCAACCGCACGACGCTGGGATTGGAGTGGGCCGCTTACCCCGGTGTGAAATTGCGACTCGCGCACCAGTTCTTCGATGGTGGCATCCTCAGCAGTAGCGCCATCACTAGCCTCGATACCCTGGCAGATTATGCCCTCTCTGAAAACACCGACCTCTACAGTCGCTATTCAGTTTTGGGCACCAACAGCGGCATGCGGGGCTACGGCTCCGTCGGCTTAAACCACCGTTGGAAAGTATCACCGGGCTTCCGGATTAATGTCGGTTACGAGCGTATTTTTGATGATTTGTTCAACCGGACGGGGGCAGGCAACCGCTTTGAGACCGCCTACGCCGTGGGCCAAACCGGCTCGATTTTAGGCTTGAGCGAAGGCTCTTCCTACAGCGTCGGGTTTGATTACACGGGCTCCGAAACCTTCAAGGGCTCGGGTCGGTTTGAATACCGCGATACCAGTGATGGGGATCTGTTTCTGACCACCGTGAGCGGTGTGGGCAAGCTGTCGCCTTCGTTCTCGCTCCTGGGTCGTGTGGATGTGGCGGGTGCCTCCAACCAAACCCTGGTGGATCGCCTGGGTGATACGCTCAACGCCCGCATTGGTTTGGCCTACCGGAATCCCCTGGACGATCGCTTCAATGGTCTACTCCGCCTAGAACACCGACAAAATGGGGACATTACGCCGAACGCCATCGGTACTGGCAGCGAATCCCGCGATACGGTCCTTGCCACCGAGCTGATTTATGCACCGGACTGGCGCTGGGAATTTTACGGCAAGTACGCCATGCGCTGGGCCGACACCAAGATTGGCGGGGGCTTCAGCAACGACAGCCGCATTTCCCTGGCTCAACTCCGGGCGCTCTACCGCTTTGATTACCGCTGGGATGTGGCCGCCGAGGCCCGCTGGATTAGTCAACCCACCGCCGACTTCGATGAATTGGGCTGGGCCGCCGAGTTGGGCTATTACCTCTCTCCCGATCTGCGGGTTTATCTCGGCTATAGCTTCGGCAGCGTCGATGACCGAGACTTCAGCGGCTATCGCTCTGAGGGGGGCATTTATGGGGGGCTAAACTTCAAGGTCAATCGTTTGTTTAATGACTTTGGGGTGCAGGTACCGGTGCCCAAGGAGCGTGAAGTTCAAGCGGAAGCGGCATTGCCTGCGGGGGCGATCGCAGAACCCTCTCCCTACGAAGCTCCCGTTGAAGCCGTAGAAGAATCCGAAGCTATGCCCACCCTTGAGGAAGCTGCACCTACCCAGACCGAGGAAGAAATTCCACGAGCCCTTTTTTAACGTCTCCCGCATCTGCCGGTTTCCTAGGGAGTCCAGCAGATGCATCCTTTTTTGCTGAAACTCTGTAATCGTGTGTGTCAGGACGTGAACCCATGAGCCGACTGCGACCCCAACTCTTGCTAGATCTTTTCTCCTCCAATTCCAACCGATTGTCTGACTCGGGGCCATCCGCTAAACGGAGGCGAAGTCGATGGCTGCAGATGGTTTTGTTGTTTGCGGGGTTGGGGGCGATCGCCCAAGCAAATCCCGCTCAAGCCGCTAGTTTTACCTGGAGCAGTACTCCAGGCGCGGGCAACGATTGGGCAGCAGGCACTCTAGACGGTGGCCCCGCAAACAATCCCTTTCAAACGACACCTCAAAGTGGTGTCACCCTTCAGTTCAACTGGAACACATTTGACGGTGCCAACTTTGTTGCAGGACGTCCTAGCCTGGGTGAAGGCGTCATTGATGGTGGACTAACTTCCGGCAACTTGCTGGTTATTTTTGCTTCGACGGATGTTCCCAGCCGCGTTGAATTAGACGTTAACTTTACCAACGCAGCCGGGGATGTAGTCCCCGTTCGCAACCTGCGATACACCCTAATTGATATTGACCGAGATAACTCCCGAGACTGGCAAGACGTCACTTCCACCTTCGGTCGGTTTGGGGGAACACCTGCCGCTCCAAATAGTGGAGGCGCAATTCAACCTACGGTTGTTCCTGGATCCCAGGGGGAAACTGTCGAAGAAGTAACCGGTAATCAAACCGCGATCGGCTATACCGAGCCTGCTGCCGCCCGGACTTTCCGAGGGATTACAGACCCCTCTCCAGAAAATCTGGGGTTAAACGGTGGTGAAGACGATGAAGGCGTAGAAGCGGATAACTTTCGAGACGAGGGTAGTGTTACTCTCAATTATCCTGGTACCTTAATCGACTCCTTCCGAATTGTCTACGGCAACGGTGTTTCGAATGGTGCGCTGAACGGTTTGGGTTTTAATATTCCTTCGCTAGACCGACCTGCTGATGTGAATGATCCAAACCCGCTTTCTCCCACCAATCCGACTCCCCACGGCATCGGCGTTTTAGGCGATTTCAACTTTGAGCCTGCCATTATTGGTATTGCCAAAACAGCGAGTGATCCTGTTTTCCAACCAGATGGAAGCTTCCGCGTTACCTATACGATGCGGGTCACCAACACAGGCGAAGTTCCCCTCGACAACGCTGTCATCACAGAAGACGTTGTGCCGGTCTTTGGAGGTGCTGCCAACTTCAACTTTGTCGCTGGGAGTTTGACCGGAGCCTTAGGGGGAGAGACCTTCAACGGTAGTACAGATACAACCATTGCCCTAGCGGGTGGAACTTTAGCACCCAACGAGTCTAGAGATGTTTCGTTCCAGGTTGATATTCTGCCCGCTGCCGGACCGGGTCCCTTTGCAAACCAAGCCACAGTGGTCGCGGAACCCCAAGGCTTTCCCGGAATCCAGGTCACAGACCGCTCCGCCAACGGCACCAATGTAGACGCGGACGTGGATGATCCCGATGACGGGACTCCGCTTCCTCCAACCTTTACCGCACCCAATGGCAATACGGTCACACGGGGCACAACTCCCGACAATGACCCCAGTAACAACGACTCACCAACAGTTGTATCCCTAACTTTCCCGCCCCGAATTGGGGTGACAAAGCAGGTCACAAACGTTATCAACAATGGCGACGGCACCTTCGACGTCACCTATCGCCAGATTGTCTGTAACCGCAGTGGCGGAACCGTTGGGCTAACCAACGTACAGCTCACGGAAAACCTAGACGACACATTCCGTCTGGGTCAGCCCAATGGCGTCACAGCCTATACCGTGCAGAGCGTCACCTCCCCAGCCGCAGTTGCAGGTGTCCCCAACTATCGACAGATCACCCCGAATGCTGGCTTTAATGGCGGTGCCCAAGGTGATCAGAATCTGCTGGGGGGGACAGATCCCCTGAATACTGATGAATGTGGCGTCGTCGATTTTGTGGTTCGGGTAACGCCGGGACCCAATACAGGAGATAACGTTGGTGGTGATCCGCCCTACGAAGGACAAGTGACGGCAACGGGCACGGGGCCGGGTCCTGCGAATCTTGTGGTGACGGACCTTTCTGACGATGTGACGTCCTTCCCCAACGCGCCCTTGCCCATTGCGGAACAACTCCCTCGGGACACTAGCAACCCAGCCAATGGAACAACCACCGATCCTGTCGATGGAAATGGCGTCCCCCAAAGCAACCCGATTCCAGCGAACGATCCCCAGGCAGCGACCAATGAAAACAACCGTACCCCGATCGCTTTCCTGCCGCCACAGATTGGGGTAACCAAACAGGTTACAAACGTTGCAGACAATGGCAACGGGACCTTCACCGTCACCTATCGTCATATTGTCTGTAATCTCGGCAATGAAGCCCTAAGCAATGTAACGGTAACGGAGCAGCAGGATCTGGCAACGGTATTCCGTCAAGGCCAAGCCAATGGTGTGACCAGCGCTCAGTTTGTTCCAGGTAGCTTGGTTGCACCAACAACAGCGCCCGCAGGATTTGAAACCGGATTTACGCCACTAGCCCCAACCGCTGGGTTTAACGGCACCGCAGGAAGTCTCCAACTGGCGACGGTGGCCAATTTACCCGTAGGTGGCTGCGGAATTGTGGATTATCAAGTGCTGGTTAATCCCACGGATCCCCTAGATCCTGCCGTCCAAAACCTGGGCGATGGAACATTAGGTAATCCTGCCAATGATGATCCTCCCTATGTGGCTCAGGTTGAGGCAACGGGAACGGGAGCAACCTCGGCTGTGCCGGTGGCCGACTTGTCTGATGACGTGTCGAATCTGACGGCTCCCCTGCCTCCTGCCCAGCAAAAGCCCCGAGATACGACCGGAAACTTCACCGCAACGGATGGGGCTAATGGCCCAGGTACCCCAGGTGGCCCTGAAAACGATCCGACGCCGGTCTCTTTGGTGGCCAATCCTCAAATTGGTTTAACCAAGCAAGTGGTTGACATTGTCAACAATGGGGATGGCAGCTTTGATGTGGTGTTTGAGTATGTGGTTCAGAACGTTGGCGGTACACCGCTGAATGGGGTGACGGTTGCTGATAACTATGATGATCAGTTCACGGCCAACAATGTAGGACCACTGGCCAATTACCAGGTCATTAGTGTCGTTCCTGTGTCCGCAACCGCCCCTGCGCCAATTGTGCCGGATCCGGCGGCAGTGGGGAGAACCCAAGGCAGTGGACTGATTAACCTTGCTACTGGGGGTGCAACGGTTTATCAACAGCCCCAAGGCGGTCAGCCGGGACAAAACGCAACCTTCCGGGTAACGGTTCGGGTTCTCAATCCCGATCCCAATGCCCTGTATGATTCGAGTGCGATCGCCAACGGCAACTCCACGGTCAACGGACAACTGGTCACTGACTTGTCTGACGATATCCCCAGATTTGGTGCAGCGAATCCTGCGAACGGAATCGGGGTTCCGGGGCCAGGGGTCACGCCCGGAAACCCCGCCGATCCGGCCAACACCATCACGCCGGTCGTCTTTGCCCAGGCTTCTCCGCTGCAACTGTTTAAGCGGATTACCTCATTCACCCAGGCAGGTGTAACGACTCCGCTGACGAATTTGGTCAACAATCCTCCTGTGGCCACCTTTACGGGAGAAGTGGACATTCGCCAGCTTGGAGATCTCCTGTCGGGAGATTCGGTGGAATACACGGTCTACTTCCTCAATGGCTCCACTCAAGCGCTAACGAATGTGGAAGTGTGCGACCCGCTGCCGTCACCCTTGACGATTGTGAATGGTAGTCTGACGGCATCCCAGGGAACGAGTACGTTTATTTCACCGCTCACGCCTCTTTCCTTAGCGAGCAATCCAGGACGTTCCTGTGGTGCTAGCTCCGGTTCCCAAGGTGCTGCGGTCTTTAATCTGGGTGATATTCCCGCGAACGGCAATGGCTTCGTAAGATTTAACACTCAGATTCCTTAGTCACTAGCGCCTCCACTCATTACACCCATGACGTCAAGCCTAGGCTTGACGTTTTTTATGGCAACACCATGACTGTCTCAGGGCTCTGATATAAGATAATTTTTCTGGGAAGAATAAATACGGAGTCTAGGACGAAAAACTAAATACCTGAAAGCCATTCTCTCTACCATGGCTCCCTTTAGTCCTTGAATGTTCTATAGGCAACTTTGCATGACTAGCGATCGCCCTATTTTTATCGTGGGTATGCCTCGCTCAGGGACGACCCTGCTGCGCGCGATGCTCTGCGCTCATTCTCGAATCACGATTTCGCCGGAAAGCCATTTTTTGAACTATTGGTTGCGACAGTATCAGCATTTGGACTTGAGGGAGCGCGAAGGGTTTGACGAATTTTGGTCAGCGTTTAGCTCTAGTCAGCGGTTTTCCTATTTTGGTGTGGAGCCTGAAGGGCTGCGATCGCGTCTTCTAAGCACCTCTGACATTAGTTTTAAACACATCTTTCAGTCCCTCCTAGAAGCCTATGCCCAGCGGATGGATAAACCCCGTTGGGGCGAGAAAACTCCGATTCACCATGAACATTTGGACACATTATTCGACTGGTTTCCCAATGCCCAAGTGATTTGGACTTTGCGGGATCCTAGAGCTACCACCGCCTCGCTCATGCAGGTCGACTGGGCTAGCCGCTATGCCTTTGTCAATGCAGAATGGTGGCACCGGAGCTTGCAAGGCTTTGAGCAACGCTGGGCGAAGGATCAACGGGTCTTTTTACTCAGATACGAAGCCTTAGTTCAGCATCCGCAAGCAACATTGCAATCCCTTTGCCATTTCCTGGGTGAAGGCTTTGAGCCGGGAATGGTTCAGGCTCGTCAGGAAAAAGACATGCCCATTGTCCATACTTCAGGATGGGCGAGAAAGCATTTTCAAGCGGCCCTCTCTCCCCTTCACCAAGAGGCAGTCAAAAAATGGCAAACGGAACTTTCTTCAACCCAGATTGCCATTGTTGAACATTGTGTTCGCTCCGTGATGATGCGTTATGGGTATCAACCCCAAACCCAGAAATTAGCCCCTTGGCAAACGGGATGGCTCAAGCTTTCTCGACGACAGTATCACTGGGATTTAAAACTTCAATCCCTGAAACAGGCTTGGGCTCAGACTTCGCTAGAGGAGAAATGGATTGGCACTTTGCCCAAGCCTTTACGTAAGCTTCAGCCCTATTCCCTTTCATTATCTGCCCAGGTTCCTCTAAAATCAAACCCAATTCACTAAGCTTTTTGCACCCCTTCATGCCATGACTCTTGATTCAGTCGGAGTACTCATTTGCGGATTTTATGGCTACTCCAATATGGGCGATGAAGCGATGCTGGCGGGGATGATTCGGCTGTTGCGGCAACACAATCCTGCCTTACCGCTAACGGTGTTGACCTTCAATCCCGAAGATACCCAGCGGCGTCATGGCATTGAAACTGTGGCGACTCATCCGCCTCGCCGTCGCTTAGAGGCATTCAAACGTTGGTTAAATCCCCTGGATCAGCAGGCGATAAAGGCGAATTCTGGCTTTGTACTAGGGGGCGGCGATTTATTGCGAGATGGAGCCGATCGCGAAGTGGCAGGATTCTGGCTGGCACCCCTGCAAAAAGCGCTTAAGCTCAAGCGTAAAACCGCGTTACTGGGGGTGAGCGTCGGTGAAATTTGGAAGCCTGAAACCCAACAATTGATTCCTCAGGTTTTGAATCAAGTGGATCTGATTGCGGTGAGAGATCAGCGCTCCAAAGATCGACTGCAAGCCCTGTCTGTAAATCAGCCGGTTTATGTGATGCCAGATTTGGCATTGGCAGCAGTTCATGCCTTTTCGCCTGCCCAGCCCAAGGCGAGGGGCGATCGCCCCCAAATTGGTATTTCAGTTCGCTGGATGAGCAATCGCGGCCAAACCGTCAACTATTCCTATGAGGATTTGCAGCGGGAAATTGCGGCGATCGCCGATTACGCCGCCGATCGTTACAACGCCATCGTTCACTTCTTACCGTTCCAAGCCTTTGACAACTACTACAGCAACGACGATGACGACTACATCGCGATTCTAGAGATTTTGAAATATAGCGATCGTTCCAGTCAGTTTCAGATCCATCGCTATTTGCCCTCGTTGGAAACGCTCATGGGAATTTTACAAACTCTGGATGTCGTCATTGGTATGCGGCTACATTCGCTGATTTTGGCGGCGGGGTTGGGAGTTCCGGTGATTGCGGCGGAATATGACCCGAAGGTCGAAGGCTTTATGACGGAAATTAGCCAGCGCGATCGCTCGATTCCGCTGAATGAGTTTCATCGCGATCGCATCATTCCGCTGCTGGATGACATCCTGGCAAAACCAGAAATTACGCGGCGATCGCTGGCGGAGGGCTTGGCAAACTACCAGGCTAGGTGGGACACTCTCATGCCCCAATTAGACCGATTATTGGGCTAGATCAACTGTTGGGTTGAGTGATTGTGGTGCCAGGTAGCAGTGCCGGTGCGGGTTGAAGTAGTGCTTGATAGGCCTGACGATGAGCCGCTGCAATTCGAGGCAGAGAGAGCTGGCGTTGTAGCTGCAAAATCTTGGGATCGGGCTGGTCGGTGATGCGCTTGAGGCTGGTTGTAATCCCTGCGGCTAGGGCCTCGGCACTGTAATCCTCGAAGGTTTGAATAGCATCAGAAACCATAGCATTGAATTCCTGAATTTGGGGCAGATTAAAGGCCAAAATCGGTCGCCCAATGGAAATCCAAGTGGCCAAGGAACCCGAGGCCGAAGCAATTTGGAATGGACAAACGGCAAGATCGCTAGCGGCCAAGTGCAGTTCTAAATCGGACTCGGAGAGATAGCCGGTGGTGGTGACGCGATCGCCCAAATTCAACCGCTCGATTTGCGCGTTTAACTCTCGCTCAAACGCATCCTGTCCCGGTGCCATCCCCCCTGCGAATACAACATCAACAGAAGCGGGCAGGTGACTCAGCGCGTCGAGGAGTAGCTGGTGTCCTTTACTCCGAAAGATAAAGCCCTGGAGGGTGACGACTTGGCGATCGCAAGACCATCCCAGTTTTGCCTTAGCCTCCTTGAGGGATGCAATGGCAGACCGTTTTTCCACGAAGTGGGGGATGATCTGGAGTCGAGAGGCCTGACGAAAATGCTGGAGGCGTTCAGCTTCAATGCCGTTGGAGACCAAGGGCATCGCCACATTGCCCAACAACCAACGCATAATCGTTTTATCCGCGAGATGGTTTTCCCAAAGCCACCGCATTGTGCTCCAGATCGCTAAAGATTTACCGTTGGAATAACCCCGTAGTCGCTTATTTTCGTAGCCCCAAGCCATCCGCACATCGTAGCTGGGATAAATGTAGTCATAAATGTCATGCAGCGTTACGCAGAGAGTACCCCGAAATTTGCGCCGAACTTTGCTCAAAAGTCTCAGCTTTTGCCAACCGGGTAGCCCCAAATATTTGCTGTACTGTATGTGCAAAATGTCGCAGTCGCTTAAGGTCCGCAGCGCTTGCTGAAGCGGACGTCCCAGACTATGCGGCTCTGTGATCACAACCTCTGCTTCCGCTACGGTCACACCGGAAAAGGTTGCGATCGCCTGGGAAAGCCGTTTGCCATATCGAGCAACACCACTTTCATGGGCTTGTTGAGCGGTTAGGTGCAAATATCCAATCTTCATGGAGGTCTGAAAAGTTCAGGGAATCTACGGGTATCTAGACAGAGCACAGGGCTCTATGGCAATCCACCGACCTATCAAGCTAGCTGCATAAAGCAATACATGAACTATTGAAACGCTGATTCATTGCCATGACATCAGCATTTTTCGCACAGCCAAAACTGCTTTCTAGGTCAGGATTGAAGTGAATCACGGCATCTGTCTAGGAAGAGGGATACCGGGTAGATGCCGGGTAGATACTAGGTCAGCCCTATGACTCAGGCACTGACGCATTAAGTCCTTGAATTGGTCGTATTAGTGACAAAGTATATCAAATTACTCTATTAAAGGAGCGTATTAAGTCTTCTCAACTGGCAAGCGCTTCGCAAAGTGCGCGTCAAGGCATTGAAAACGGGGCCGATCGCTCGACCCCGCTGAGAATTCGTTTAATTTTTTTAATCGAGGCTGTAACAGACCGTTACGCCAGGGCCGACGGTTGGGCGATAGGCTGTTCAAGGGACTCAAGAGGCTCAAGGGGCTCAAGCGGCTGCATCCCGATCGCCGCTAAGAGTTCCCGATCGGCATCATGATCTTGATTCTCTACGGTTAATAACTTTTCGCCATAGAAAATCGAATTCGCCCCAGCCATAAAGCACAGGACCTGAGCCTCCCGACTCAGGCTTTCCCGACCTGCGCTGAGACGCACCTTGGCCTGGGGCATAAGAATCCGGGCCGTGGCACAGATCCGCACCAGATCGAAGGGATCAATGGGCACTTGCTCCGCCAGAGGTGTTCCTGCAACTCCGACCAGCGCATTGATGGGAACGCTTTCGGGGTGAGGATTCATCGTGGCTAGGATTTCGAGCATCCGGGCGCGATCGCGCAAACTTTCCCCCAGGCCAATAATCCCCCCACAGCACAGCGTAATACCCGCGTTGCGCACCCGCTCTAGGGTTTGGAGGCGATCGCCATAGGTCCTTGTACTAATTACCTGGTCGTAATATTCCGGCCCCGTATCTAAATTGTGGTTGTAGGCGGTCAGACCGGCCTCCGCTAAGCGTTCTGCCTGGGACTGGTTGAGCATTCCTGCCGTCACACAGGCTTCCATCCCCAGTTCGCGCACCCCCCGCACCATCGCCACCATCTCGTCAAAGGCCTTACCCTCGCGGATCTCTCGCCAAGCCCAGCCCATGCAAAAGCGCGAGGCTCCAGCGGCCTTGGCCTGTTCGGCCTTCGCAAGCACGGCCTCCACAGGCAAAATCGGCTCGGCTTTAACCGCCGTGTCGTGGTGAGCAGACTGGGCGCAATATCCACAATCTTCGGCACAGCCGCCCGTTTTGACGCTGAGCAAGGTCGCCAACTGCACGCCGTTGCCCGGATTGTAGGCCCGATGAACCGTCTGAGCCCCATAGACCAAATCCAACAGGGGCTGCTGAAGCAAATCGAGAATTTCAGCGGTCGTCCAGTCGTAACGAATCTTGGGGCAAATTTCAGCCATGGTTCCTCTTGCTCTTTAATAGTACCAGTGTACTATAATGGTCAATAGCGTTACTCATCACACCACCGAACGCGGGTGCCGGAGGCATTGAGCTCTATCGATTTTCTGCTGCTCATCAGCTTACCGCCTCGCCGACTGCGTTGGCCGACTGCGTTGAAGGAGAAGTTCTGATGGACCCCCACACCCCCGATCCCTGGTATCAGTCTGAGCCTTCCGAGCCGTCTGAGAGTCCGACGGCCTATCCCCCCATTCCCCCCTATCCGGTGGGGCCACCGACGAATCCTCGGTCCCGGTCCCAGGGCCAGAATTCCCAGGGTCAAAATTTCCAGGGCCAAAATTCCTATGACCAAAATTCCTATGACCAAAATTCCTATGACCAAAATTCCTATGGCTCGTATTCCCCTGCCAATGATGCCTATCCCCGGCGATCGCGTCCCTCTCAGCCCCAGCCCCCTCGGTCTCGACCCCATTCCCCCCGACCCCATTCCCCTCAGCCCCCAGCGCCACGCCGTCCTCCAGCCCACTTCAGCATGGCCTACTGGGACGAGGAAGATGAGTTTGTGCCGGTCTTCCGACCTCGGCCCTACTCGTCGCGCCGGGAGGACTATCGGCTGTGGATTTTGGGTGGGGTGCTGCTGGTGGGATTGACGGTGTTGATCGAGCCGACGCGGGTGATTTCAAGCATTGTCAAAACCCAGGATTACGACTGTCAGGAAATTGTCCAACCCCAGTCGGTGCTGTCGCGGGAGCAGTTGACCCAGTTGCTGACGATTCCGGAGCGATCGCCCAAGGAAAAAGTCCGCGCCATCATCCGCGAACCCTATTGCTTGTTGCCCAGCCTCAAAATCCGGGCTGGGGTCTCAGCGGTGCGCGAAGCCTATCCCCTGGAAGCGGATCCCGATACTTGGATCGTTCTACTTTATGAAGGAGATGAATATGCCGGTTACCGCTTTAATGCTCGTTAGGGGGGCGGCGGTGCTGGGGGCGATCGCCATCGGACTCACGCTGTACCATTGGTCTGTTCAACAGAACCTGCCTCCCTCTCGTCAGGTCAAGATTCAGCAAACCTGGGAGTTGGAACCGGGACAGCGCGTGGGAGACTACCGCGTGGTGGGAGGCTTGGGCGATATTTCCATCGATTTGCAAGGCAACAAGGTCTGGGCTCCCTTTGCGGGCGATGTCTATCCGCTGAATAAAAACTGTGTCCTGTTTTCCAGTCCTGAAGTTCCGGCCTATCTGCTGCGCCTCTGTGGGGTTCAGCAGGTTAACTTTGGGGCGGTCAGTCAAGGCGGACGCATTGCCAAATCCCAGATTCTTCACTTCGCAACCCTGCGCAAACAGCCCGATGGCAGTTGGGCGATCGTCGAGCCCTCCCGCGAGGTTTTGGAACGGGTTTTGAATCCCCAGCGCACTTAACGTTCGGCTCAAGGCTGCGTGAATCTGGCGTGAATCTGGCGTGAATTTCCATGACGTTCCGCCGGGAAACCATTATGATGAGATCCGTGGCAAGTCACCTGGGTTACCTACAGTACGTAAAGCCCACGGTTGCGCTCGCTACCCCAAGGAACGCCGAAGCCTCGGTCCATTCCCGTGCTGGGTAAACGTCATGCCAAAAACGCGAACTTACAAACGGAAAAGGATCAGATGAGTACATCAGTTATTGCACGCGACCCAGCGACCCCCGCCGTGGGTCAGGATTATAAGGTTGCCGATATTACCCTGGCGGATTGGGGCCGGAAGGAAATTGCGATCGCCGAAAGCGAAATGCCCGCGCTCATGGCGATTCGGGGCAAATATCGTGACAGCAAGCCCCTGGCTGGGGCCAAGATCATCGGCTGTATCCACATGACGATTCAGACCGCTGTGCTGATCGAAACCCTCCAGGAATTGGGGGCGGAGGTGCGTTGGTCTTCTTGTAATATTTTCTCGACCCAGGACCATGCGGCGGCGGCGATCGCAGCCTCCGGCACGCCGGTCTTTGCCTGGAAAGGCGAAACGGAAGAAGAGTACATCTGGTGTATTGAGCAAACCTGCCGCGATGCCAACGGCGAACTTTGGGACGCCAACATGATTCTCGATGATGGTGGCGACCTCACCGGCCACATCCACGAGAAATATCCCCAGATGCTGGAGCTTATCCATGGGGTGACCGAAGAAACCACCACCGGGGTTCACCGTTTGTTGGAAATGCTCGAAAACGGGGAACTCAAGATTCCCGCCATCAACGTTAACGACTCGGTCACCAAGTCCAAGAACGACAACAAATATGGTTGCCGTCACAGCCTCAACGATGCGATCAAGCGTGGCGTAGACCACCTGATGGCGGGCAAAAAGGCCCTCGTCATTGGCTATGGCGATGTGGGCAAGGGCTCGGCAGCCTCGCTGCGCCAGGAAGGCATGATCGTCAAGATTGCTGAAGTGGATCCGATTTGCGCCATGCAGGCTTGTATGGATGGCTACGAAGTTGTTTCTCCCTACATCAACGGCGAGAACACCGGCACCCCCGATTCGATCAACACGGCTCTGTTGGCGAATACGGATCTGATTGTCACCACCACGGGCAACGTCAATGTTTGCGATAAAAACATGCTGGCTGCGCTGAAGAAAGGCGCGGTTGTTTGCAACATCGGCCACTTTGACAACGAAATTGACACCCAGTTCATGCGCGACAACTGGCGTTGGGAAGAGGTCAAGCCTCAGGTTCACCAGGTTTATCGCAGCAATGCAACGGATGACTATTTGCTGTTGCTTTCGGAAGGCCGTTTGGTCAACCTCGGCAACGCTACCGGTCACCCGTCTCGGATTATGGATGGCTCCTTTGCGAACCAAGTGTTGGCGCAAATCTTCCTCTATGAGCGCAAGTTTGCTGACCTGCCTGCGGATCAAAAGCAAGCGGCCCTCTCGGTACAGGTGTTGCCGAAGCATCTAGACGAAGAAGTCGCGACCTACATGGTTGCGGGCTTTGGTGGTGTGATCACGAAGCTGACGGAGAAGCAGGCGAAGTACATCAATGTGCCGCTGAATGGTCCGTTTAAGTCGAACGATTACAAGTACTAAGATTTAGGTAGGGTCTAAGGGGCGGGCGATTGCTGCGCAGACTGGTGTGGCGATCGCCCAGCTCAACGGACTTCAAAATCCTAATACCAAAATCCTCAGTAGCTCACAGCGCTGGGGATTTTTTGATGGCTCGCTACAATGGGACGAGCAACGTTTCTGGTGCCCGACGAGTGGGTGAGGGCGGCGGTGGGGGCGTTGAGCACTGACCTATAATCAGGATATCGTGAATTAAAATACCACTGAAGGCTGACGATTTTTATCCTCAAAACTGTTGATCATGCAATCTCCCTTTCCTGGCATGAATCCGTATCTGGAGCAACCGGCATTTTGGTCGTCGTTTCATAGCCGTTTGATGGTGGCGATCGCGCCTCTCCAAGCGGTGTTTGATCAGGTGTTTCGGGAGGGGCGGTATGGGGCGAGGATTGATTATCAACTGCGGATGCCGCCGCCGAGTTTGTCAGAGGAGGCTCTGGTGTGGGTTGAGAAATTGTTGAGGGGGGAGCAGGCGGTGGCTAAGGTTCAGGATGAACGTTTGAAATAGGGGAGGGCTGAGGATGGAGCGGGAGAAGTTGTTGGCGGTGATTGAGGAGGCGAGGCAGAGTGGGGAGACACATCTGAATTTGAACTGGAGAAGGATTGAAGAATTGCCACCAGAAATTGGACAATTAATCACTCTCACCTCCCTGTACCTCAGCGGCAATTCACTGACAAGCCTGCCTAAGGAAATTGGGCAATTAACAAATCTCACTTCTCTTCGTCTCTGGAATAATCAACTGATGACCTTGCCAGAGACGATCGGGCAATTAACAAATCTAACTTCCCTTGATCTCTGGAATAATCAACTGACGAGCTTACCCGAAGAAGTTGGACGTCTAAGCCAGCTAAAGCACTTAGACTTAACTGAAAATCCATTGAGTAAGCTTCCTCCAGAAATCAGAGGAAAATCTGGACTTGAAATTCGTGATTACTATCGGCAACGCTTAGAAGAAAAAACTGATTACATCTATGAAGCTAAACTCTTAGTCATCGGTAAAGGCGGAGCTGGAAAAACCAGTCTTGCTAACAAACTGATTGATTCAGGTTACACGCTCAAACTTGAGGGAGGCGAAAATCCCGAAAAATCCACAGAAGGGATTGACGTTCTCCGCCTCGACTTCGAGCATCCCAGCAACAACCCCTTTCGCATCAACATCTGGGACTTCGGCGGCCAAGAAATCTACCACGCCACCCACCAATTCTTCCTCACCAAACGCTCCCTCTACCTCCTCGTCGCCGATACCCGCCAAGAAAACACCGACTTCAACTACTGGCTCGAAATCGTCGAACTCCTCAGCGACGCCAGCCCCACCCTGATCATTAAAAACGAAAAACAAGACCGCCCCTGCCAAGTCAACGAAAACCAACTGCGCGGACGCTTCCCCAATCTCGAAAAAATCCTCCCCACCAACCTCCTCACCAATCGCGGCCTCCCCGAGATCCTCGCCGCCGTCCAACACCACATCAGCCAACTCCCCCACATCGGCCAAGCCCTCCCAAAAACCTGGGTCAACGTCCGCAAAGCCCTCGAAGAAGACAATCGCAACTACATCCCCCAAACCGAATATCTCAGCCTCTGCGACACCCACGGCTTCAAACGCCACAAAGACAAACTTCAACTCAGCGAATACCTCCACGACCTCGGCGTCTGCCTCCACTTCCAAGACGACGACCTCCTCCAACGCTACATCATCCTCAAACCCGAATGGGGCACCACCGCCGTTTACAAAGTCCTCGACACCCCCAAAGTTCGCCAAAACCTCGGCTGCTTCACCAGCGAAGATCTCAAACTCATTTGGGCCGATGAACAGTATGCAGACATGCGCCCAGAGCTGCTGCAACTGATGAAAAACTTCAAACTCTGCTACGAGATCCCCCACCGCCCCAAAACCTACATCGCCCCCCAACTCCTCTCCCGCAACCAACCCGAATACGCATGGAACGACAGCAATAACCTGATTCTGCGCTACCACTACGAATTCATGCCCAAAGGAATGCTCACCCGCTTCATCGTCGAAATGCATCGATTAATTGACCGCGAACTCGTTTGGAAAGATGGCGTAATTCTTGCCGACAACAACGCCCGAGCTGAAGTCATCGAAGCCCGCTACCGCAATGAAATTCGCATTCGTATCTCCGGCTTCATAAAGAAACCCTTGCTCGAAGGCATCCGCCACGAATTCAAAAAAATCCACGACTCCTACGGAGAACGATTGCGTTTTCAAGAGCTTATCCCCTGCAACTGCCCAACCTGCAAAGGTTCTCAAAATCCCCACGCCTACCCATTACAAAAACTCCAAGAACGTCTCCAAAATCAAAACTACGAAATTGAATGCGACAAGCCCTCCTACCACAAAGTCAGTGTTCGCAACTTAATCGATGACGCCATTAACCCTAAGCCCAACCGCCCAAATGTTGAACTCCTCAAAGAAGTCCCACACCCCCAACCTTCGTCGTCTCCCATTATCATCAATAATTACCAAACCCAGGATCAACGTAATACCATGACCGAACAGCCACAAACCACCAATACCTTCAACGGCCCCACCTCCGGCATCATCGGCAGCACCTTCAACGACAACGCCCAAGCCAGCCGCAACACCTTCACCCAAACCAATCACCCCACCCCCGCCGAACTCCTCCAACTCATCGCCAGCCTGCGCCAAACCGCCGCCCAACTCCCCCCAGACATCCAAGAAGAACTGATCATCGACCTCGACGACGTCGAAGCCGAAATTCAAAAGCCTGAGGGCGATCGCAACCCCACCAAACTCAAAAAACGCCTCCTCGCCCTCGCCACCGCCGCCACCCTCACCGCCACCCCGATCGCCGCCATCACCGACTTCGCCAACACCGCCCTCGACCTCGCCAACAAACTCGGCATCGAATTGCCTCTACCCTAATTTCCCCAACCCTAATTCCCCCGACCCTAGATGTATATTGAATGGTTAAAATTTCACGTTCAGCCGGAGTTGCGATCGCAATTCATCCAAAAAGACGCCGAACTCTGGACCCCCTACCTTGCCCAAAATTCCGCCTTTGTCCGCAAGGAAATTTGGCTAGACCCTAACCATCCCGATGAAGTTGCAACTATCGTTTGGTGGTCCAATCGTGAACAATGGAAAGCCATCCCCGCAGAAGAGATGGAGGCGATCGCCCAGCAGTTTGAAACGGCCCTGGGCAAAGGAACCTACGAACTCATCGAAGAACGGGAATGGCTTCAGGAAAGTTGATGTGCAGCCTAGAGCGGTAACCGGAAAATAAACGGATAGCGATGGGCAACCTCTGGGTTCGTCAAACACTTAAACACCGCCCAGCCCGGAAAAATTAGGTTGTATAACAAACCAATCGGAATCAAAATTGGCGACAGCAACCAGCCAATCAAGATGAAATATAAAAAGGCAATAACACCGCCCACAACCCAAAGGTTGAGGTGAAAATTAATCGACTCCTTGGCGTTTTCCTTCACGACCGGATCATCAGAAACTAACAAAACGGCGATCGGCACCCCAATCGTCACCATCGAGAGACCCAAGAAATTGAGGCCATGGCAAAGGGCAGACAGGAGCTTACGCTTATCGGGGTCATAGGTGGCTTGCATTCCCAAGTCTCCTTACTGGGCTGAACCCCTTTATTATGTCGGCCCCGCTCAGATTTGAATAGGGACGGAAAGCCAGATCGATCGATCGGTCTTGCCCACCCCGTCCCGTCAAAGCTATCGACTAAGCCAAGGCCGCTTCCTTTTCGAGCATTAGCTTCGATCGCTTGATCACATCCGGTACTTCCACCGGATAATTTCCAGTAAAACAAGCCGTGCAGAAATGTCCCACCGCTTCATGGGTCGCTTCGAGCATCCCATCCAAGCTGAGATAGGCCAAAGAATCCACACCAATTTGCTCACCGATTTCTTCCACGGATTTGGTTGCACCAATTAGCTGGTCTTGGCTATCCGTGTCGATGCCGTAGAAGCAAGGATGGGTGACCGGCGGCGAGGAAATGCGCATGTGGACTTCCTTGGCCCCCGCATCCCGTAGGGCCTTGACCAGTTTGCGGCTCGTGGTGCCGCGCACGATCGAGTCATCGACGATGATGATCCGCTTGCCGTTGAGCACATCCTTGAGCGGATTGAGCTTCATCTTGATTCCGGACTCGCGCATAATCTGCGTGGGCTGGATAAACGTCCGGCCCACATAGCGGTTTTTGATCAACCCTTCCGCGTAGGGAATCCCTGACGCTTCCGAGAAACCAATGGCTGCAGGAATGCCCGAATCAGGTACCCCAATTACCATATCTGCTTCAACGGTGGATTCAGCCGCTAACTGCCGTCCAATGCGCTGGCGGTAGCTATAGAGCGTTTCGCCATGAAACAAGCTATCGGGCCGCGCAAAATAAATCATCTCGAAGACGCAGAGCTTCGGGCTGGGCTGGTTGACCCAATGGAACGAAGCCAAGCCTTCTTCATTCACCCAAACCACTTCGCCCGGTTCCACATCTCGCAGATATTCCGCACCAATAATATCCAGGGCACAGGTCTCTGAAGCCAGGACGTAGTAGGGTTTATGGGCTGGGCCTTGGGGACTTTCCAATGTGCCAATCACCAGGGGGCGAATCCCGTTGGGGTCGCGAACGCCCATCATGCCTTGGGGAGTGCCGATCACGAGGCTAAATGCGCCCTGGCAGCGACGGAAGGCGGTGATGCCCGCTTCGAGCCAGTCCTTGCCTTGATCAACCGCTTCGGCGATCGCCAAGGCAATCATCTCCGAGTCCGTCGTCGTCGCCAACACCTGATCCTTCGCTTCAAAGGCCGCCCGCAGCTCGGCAGTATTCACCAAGTTGCCATTGTGCGCCAAAGCCAGAGACCCTCGATGGGTCTGCACGACCGCAGGCTGAGCATTCCCCACATGGCTAGAGCCGGTAGTGGAGTAGCGGGTATGGCCCACAGCCATGTATCCCTGCATGCCGTTGAGGATGTCTTCATTAAACACCTGGGAAACCAACCCCATGTGTTTATGGGTAATTACCTGGTCGCCGTTAAATACAGAAATCCCAGCGGATTCTTGCCCTCGGTGTTGGAGCGCGTAAAGGCCAAAGTAGGTTAGCTTGGCCACATCCTGGTCCGGTGCATAGATGCCAAAGACGCCACAGGCTTCTTCAGGTTTGTCGGGACGGTCAGCTTGCGGTGTGGCAGCAGCGAGATGCAATTCCTGAGCAGAATGGTGGGACATCATGCGTGCGATCGGCTCCTTCAGTTAGGACAGTGTCAGGACAGAAATTCCCAAGGGAGTGAGTCGAAGTTAAAAATCCGTTTTTAAGGGGCGAAACGGGGAAAATTACAGGATAGATATACAGGATAGATATACAGGGGTCGAGGCTCACGCCCTCAATCAAGGTAACGCTGAATTGTGGGAATTGGGTTCCCCTCTCAATGAGAGCGCTCTACGCCCCAAAATGGGGATGGGTTAAGTAAAACTTAAGAAACATTTAAGCACCTTGCGGGCATTCGCTCACGACTTTTTAAGTTGAGGGCTTAGCGCGCTTGAGGATTATTGGGGCTGAGCTATTTAGGGCGAGAGTCGTTTTTCGATTGCCTCACTCCAAGTCCGAGCCAAGGTCGCGATATCCGCTGCGATCAGGGATTGTCCCGCTGCATCGACAATTTTGAGTCCGGCGTCGGCTCCAGCGACCTCTCCCAGGGCTTGCCAGTTGCCTGCAAGCTGAGTGTGTAGATAGGTTTCCCAGGGGGCCTGGTGGGCTGGATTAACAGAAACAACGATGCGGGCTCCCCCTTCGCCAAACAGGAGGCGATCGCCCCTCACCCCATCCGCTGCAAGCGTCACGGTAGCCCCGAGCTGACCGCTAATACAGCTTTCTGCCAGAGCCACTGCTAAGCCTCCTTCGGCGCAGTCGTGGGCGGAGCGAACCCAGCCCTGGCGAATGCCGTGACGGCAAACGGTTTGCACTTGGCGTTCTAGCTCAAAATCGACGATGGGAGGCATACCCGCCACGGTTTGATGGAGGACAGCGAGGTATTCGGATCCCCCAAGACTGACGCGATCGCCCGCTTCCGTGGGGCTACAGCCCAGGAGATAGATGCGATCGCCAGCCGCCAGCCACCCCTGACCACAGATATAATCCAAATCTTCGACTAAACCGACCATACCCACGACCGGCGTCGGATAAATCGGCTGGGGCTTGCCTTCGCTGTCGAGGGTTTCGTTATAGAGCGAGACATTGCCCCCCGTGACCGGCGTTTGAAATTCCCGGCAGGCTTCCGCCAGACCCCGACAGGCTTCTGCCAGCTGCCAGTAGCCCACAGGCTTTTCGGGGCTACCAAAGTTGAGGTTATCGGTGACGGCGATCGGTTCAGCGCCAACGCAGCTCAGGTTCCGGGCGGCTTCCGCTACAGCGGCTTTGGCTCCTTCGTAGGGGTGGAGATAGACATAGCGGGCGTTGCAGTCTACCGTGGCGGCGCAGCCTCGGTTGTGGTTGGGGGCAGTGCCGTCCAGCACGGGGCGTAGGCGCAAAATCGCGGCATCGGCTCCGCCGGGGAGCAGGACGGTGTTGTTTTGGACCTGGTGGTCATATTGGCGATAGACCCAGCGCTTCGAGGCAATGATCGGGCTGTCGAGCAGGGCGAGCAAAACCTCCGTCCAGGATTTGCCGTTGATGCCATTGGAATGACAGGCAGGCAGTTGGCTCTCGTCCCAAGCCCAGGCGATTTGGGCATAGGCGGGCGGTTCAGCCGGTAGCTCCCGTTTGTAGATGGGGGTATTGTCCGCTAGGGCCGTGGCCGGAATTTCCGCAGCAATTTCACCCTGAAACCGAATCCGCACAATCGGCTCAGCAATAATTTCTCCCGCGACGACGGCTTGCAGTTCCCATTTGTGGAAAATATCGATGAGCTCCTGCTCTCGCCCCTTCTCCGCCACAAACAACATGCGCTCCTGGGACTCTGAGAGCAAATATTCATAGGGCACCATGCCGGTTTCACGCACGGGAATCAGGTCGAGGTCTAAATCAACACCGACGCCGCCCTTCGCGGCCATTTCCGCTGTAGAACAGGTAATTCCAGCGGCCCCCATGTCCTGAGCCGCAACCACTGCTCCGGTTTTGAAGGCTTCCAGACAGGCTTCCACCAGGGATTTTTCTAGGAACGGGTCTCCCACTTGGACAGCGGGGCGATCGTCCATGGACTCGTCACTCAGCTCCGCACTGGCAAAGCTCGCTCCCCCCATCCCATCTCGCCCCGTCGTTGATCCCACATAAAGCACCGGATTGCCGATCCCCGAGGCCCCGGCTTTGACAATGTCTTCGGTTTCCATCAGACCGATGGCCATGGCATTCACCAGGGGATTGCCGCTATAGGCCGGATCAAAGTAAACCTCACCCGCCACCGTTGGTACCCCAATGCAGTTCCCATAGTGAGAAATGCCGGCGACAACACCCTCAAAAATTCGGCGGGTGCGCGGATTGTCCAGCGTTCCAAATCGTAGGGAATTCAAAATCGCCAAGGGACGGGCTCCCATCGTAAAGATATCCCGCAAAATTCCCCCTACCCCCGTGGCTGCTCCCTGGAACGGCTCCACTGCTGAAGGATGGTTATGGGACTCAATCTTGAACGCCAGCCGCAATCCTTCCCCAAAGTCCACGACACCGGCATTCTCTCCCGGCCCCACCAAAATGCGTGGACCTTCCGTAGGGAACTGACTCAGCAGCGATCGGGAGTTTTTATAGCAACAGTGCTCCGACCACATCACCCCAAACATTCCCAGTTCCGCTTTATTGGGATGGCGACCGAGCCGCTCCACGATGGCTGCGTATTCCTCCGGTTTAATGCCTTCAGCCGCAATTTCTTCAGGGGAAAACGGAGCAGATGCTAGAACAGACGCAGACATAGGGGCCTCGATCGCGATCGGTCGTAGGGGACAGAGCCAATTGTATCGGGCTAGCCCCTGCTTCGGACCCTCGAGTTCATAGTTGCGCAGAAGATTGCCGAGAATATCACTAGGAGCCCCTAGCCTTCGCTGGACTGTTCAAAAGTATCAAAGGCGTCAAAGGCCTTGGTATCGAGCTCAGATTCCCGCTGGTGTAGGGTCGGAATCGGTGGGGCGGGGGAACGACGGCTGCGGGCTCGCCAGCGGGGCAGCAGTTCGGTTTTGAGCGAGATTGGTAGGACGATGGGCCACAGCAGCGTGGCGGCGATCAGCACCAGCCAGGAGGTTTTGTCCGTGAGAGTGGTGGTGCGATCGCGCAAAAACAAATACAGATAAAGGCAGCAGGCGATCGCCCCAACCCCAACATAGATTTGGAAGAAAAAAACGGAATTGAGTCCACCCGTCTGGGCCAAAATGGGCTGCGCCATCATGCGGTCCTGCCTAAAGATTTTTGATGGGTTCGGTAGCATTGAAATAACGATAGTCTAAGTACCGATGACCATCGCTAGTGTCATAGAGCATGTCAATAAATCGATGGTTCCAGAGAATATTCTGCACCGCGTAGACATAGCGGGCATGGATCGGTTGCAAAATGGTTTCGTCGAGACCGCTTAAAGACACCAAAATCGTACTGCGCATTTGCTGAAGTGAATCGGAAGTTGCCCCGTGGAGAGGACTCTCGGCGTCGATGGTGTGCATCACGGTCCAGCCTAGGCTAAACCGAGGGGTTTCATTCCGCATGAGTTTGAGACTGTAGAACCGGCGCAGATGCTGGCCTTCCAAGGAAATTTCGTCACGCAATAGAAAAACCTTGAGCTGGGCTTCCAAAATTTGGTTGTGGCGCTGGTTGGCAATGCGGAAGACCAGCGTGGGTTGACCATTGTAGGGTTCAACCACGGCGACAGTGCTAAACATCACCCGAGCCCGAGAGCGCGAGAAGCGAGCAAAGGCCAATCCTGTAATCACCGCGATACTAATAATACTAACCATGGCTTCGATCGCCACGATCCCATTGGTATAAAGCGTATTGGGATACATCGCGCCATAGCCAATTGATCCTAGAGTCTGAACGCTAAAAAAGAAGGCGTCGGCAAAGTTTCCGGGCTTGGCATTTTCAATGCCGCCGGGGTCCAGCAAATAGGCCAGGGCAAACAGCGTATTGACCAAACCATAGCCCAAGGTCAACAGCAAAAAGAACAGCCACCAGGGTAGGGTCGAAAACAGATGATAGGGCTCTCGCCAATGGTTATACCAGCGATCGAGACCGACGATTTCAAACTGACCCTCTTCAACGCGCAAATGCACAATGGGAGGGCGGGATAGCTGAGTCTTAAGGCGATGGATAAGGCGCTGGACAGAGTGCCGAACGGCGCGGAACAGCAGCATAGCGCAAGGATGGTTCTTGGTTAGGGGGCTTTATTTTTGAGCCTTCTTTGCTGCAATTTTATCTTTAAGCACCGTTATCGCTTTGGCATACTGCGGATCCTGGAGCGTACCAATGAGCGTTCGGTCCTGGCTTAAGGTTTCCTGAGCGGTTTCGCTTAGTTCTAGCACCACATCCGGATCAATGCCATGTTTGTTGATATCTCGTCCGCTGGGCGTCAAATATTTGGCGATCGTCACCGCCAGCCCAGAACCATCCCCCAAGGGCCGTACCGATTGCACCAAACCCTTCCCAAAGGTCTTCGTCCCAATCAACTCGGCGCGATGGTTGTCTTGCAGGGCTCCTGAGAGAATTTCGCTGGCGCTGGCTGATCCCCCATCCACCAACACCACTAGGGGACGATCGGTGAGGGCACGCCCATTGGCTTCCTCGCGATCGGAAATCCCACGACGATCGACGGTGGAGACAATCGTGCCGTCATTCAGCCACATTCGAGCAATTTCAATACTGGCGAAGAGGAGACCGCCGGGGTTGGAGCGCAAATCCAAGACATAGCCGTCAACGTTCTTGGTTTCCAGGGTCCGAATGGCCGTCCGCATCTCTTCCGCCGCATTGGCGTTGAACTGATTCAGTCGGATGTAGCCGGTTTTGAAGCCTTCGTCGTTACGCTCGCTATACCGAACCGGGTGGATTTCAATGCGATCGCGCCGGATCGCAAACTCCAGTTCCTTCTTTTCGTCCCGACGCACCGTTAGCGTCACGGTTTCCCCCACGGGACCTCGGATCAGCTTGACCGCATCATCCACATTCATTCCTTCGGTGCTCTTGCCATTAATCTTGATGATTACGTCCCGAGACTGCACCCCAGCCGTAAAGGCTGGTGTATCTTCAATCGGGGCAACGACGACCAGTTCTTTAGTCTTCTCGTCTTGACTAAGCTGAATCCCAACCCCGGTCAGTTCCCCCGAGGTATCGATTTTCATGTTCTTAAACTCGTCTGGGTCCATGAAGCGTGTATAAGCATCGCCCAGGGGCTCCAGCATTTTGCGAATGGCTTCGTAGGCGTCGTCCTTGCTGGAATAGTTTTGATTGAGATATGCAAGACGCACTTTGCGCCAATCCGTCTGATTAAACGTCCCGTCAACGTAGTCCTTGTCGATGATGTGCCAGACTTCGTCGATCAGTTCCTTCGGACTATCTTGGAAAAATGCCTGTACCTTTGACCACTGATTGACTCCCACCAAAGTGACGGTTGCTACTACAGCCGCTGTCGCACCGATTACAAGCTTCGTTTTGGGGAACGCCATAGTGCCGAAGGAATTTGGATATATGGAAGATACGCTTCACTAGTATAAGGAGTGAGCGAGAATCTGGCAGCCTGCCGAGCGTATTCACAGCGGGAGCTGCAAGGCCCCTGGTCGAGTCAAAAAAAATACAAGGACAAGCGATAGGGCGATCGCCTTTTCATCATATTACGGATTTTTTCAAGGCAATGGGAAGAGGATCCGGAGAACATCAAGATTGTCCTCCAAGATTATGCTCCAGGATTCCTTCCCCCAATTGTCCCTATTCAGCGAAACTAAAAGATCGTGAATTTAATAACCTACAAAATGAAGCCGAACGGCCCCTAGTCAGGGTCCACCCAACGGTCATCGGCCTTAATCAAGTTAATCAGCTCGGTCACACCATCGGCTTCCGGGACCCGTTTGATTTCATCTCGGCCTCGGTAAAGCGAGATATAGCCAGGGGTTTTGCCCACATAGCCGTAGTCCGCATCCGCCATCTCACCCGGACCATTGACAATGCAGCCCATCACCGCGATGTCGAGGCCCACCAGATGCTTCGTTGCCTCCCGAACCTTGTGCAGCACCTCTTCCAGATTAAACAGAGTGCGACCGCAGGAGGGACAAGCTACATACTCCACCATGGTTTTGCGAAGACCGAGGGCCTGCAAAATTTCGTAGCACACCGGAATCTCTTTTTCCGGGGCTTCCGTGAGTGACACTCGGATCGTATCGCCAATGCCTTGGGCCAGCAGGGGTGCGATCCCCGCCGTGGATTTGATACGGCCATAGTCACCGTCTCCCGCTTCTGTAACGCCGAGGTGCAGCGGATAGTCCATATTTTCCGCATCCATGCGCTGGACCATGAGCTGATAGGCCGCAATCATCACTGGCACCCGCGAAGCTTTCATGGAAATCACCAGATTGCGATAATCTAGCAACTCACAAATGCGGATAAACTCCAAGGCCGACTCCACCATGCCTTCGGGGGTATCGCCGTAGGTAAACAGCATCCGCTCTGACAAAGAGCCATGGTTAACCCCAATACGCATGGCTTTACCTTGATCCCGCAGGGAAACGACTAGAGGTTCAAGGGTTTCGCGAATTTTGTCGCGAATTTCGTTAAATTCGCTGGTGGTGTATTCGGTGCGATCGCTCTTCGGTTTCTCAAAGACATACAGCCCCGGATTGATCCGCACCTTATCCACATGCTGTGCCACCTCTAGGGCAATTTTCATGCCGTTGTGGTGTACATCGGCCACCAAAGGAACCACTTGATAGGTATCGTGCAGCTTCTGCTTAATGTCCTTTAGGGCTTTGGCATGGGCCAAGCTGGGCACGGTGACGCGAACAATTTCGCAGCCGATTTCATGGAGCCGACGAATGGCCGCAGTGGCACCCTCAATATCTAAGGTGTCCTCATTAATCATCGACTGGACCACGACCGGAGCACCGCCCCCAATCGTAATATTGCCGACCTGGACAGGACGCGTTTTGCGGCGGCGGATCATCGTGTCAATGCCCGTCGGGGGCTGAGAAGCCGCCTCTGACGAAATCGACGTTTGAGAAATCTCTGGTGACAGCGTTTGCATACCCAATTGGTCGCTTGTGGACAGGCGTAGGTTAGATCAAAATGCTCAAGCCTTGGGGATCAGGGTCTTAATTCGCTGACCTCAGGCATTCTCAGGTTGCCATACAAAGGCTCTTTTGAGGACCCTTTTGGGTAATTTCAGCGAGGAGATTGCAGAAGAAATTTTGCAGAAGCTGAAAAGACTGCGAAACATCCGTGTATATGCCAGCAATTGTTACCAAAATAAATCACTTTGACTCGTAAATTTTCCGTACATCTGAGCAGATGCGTCGCAGACATCAAGTGGGCAGACTAAGCACAGACGCTCGACGAAAGTGTGGACGCATATGATGACGGTCGGTGAACAAGCGTTAGCTCCTGTCGCAATCAGCGAATTTGACATGGACAAGCAGGTGCGCTTGTTCAAATCGCTGAAGCAGCTCCAGTTAACCGGTCAGTTGCTCCTCAATGATCATAAGGACCAATCCTGGACGCTCTATCTCTATATGGGGCGGATTGTCTATGCCACGGGCGGCCATCATCCGGTGCGACGGTGGAAGCGGGGATTAATGATCCATTGTCCTCGGTTGGTGTCGGTTCCCATTGTGTTGCAAGAGCCCCCCGAGGGCCAAGCGGGCAATGAGCTGACCCTCTGCTGGGAGTACCAACTGCTGTACCAGTGGGTGAGCCAGGGCAAACTCTCGCGGGAAGAGGCCAGCAAAATTATTCGCACGATTACGGTTGAGGTACTGTGCGATGTCGCCCAAGCTCAGGAGGTCACCTACCAAGTCAAGTCCGACAACACTTTGCCGACTAAGCTGACGCTGATTGATGCGGAGCAGGCGGTGATGGAGGCCCATAAGGTCTGGGAAGCCTGGAAAACGGCTCGCATTGCCGATCGCTCGCCCAATTCTGTGCCGGTGATTCGTCAGCCCCAGCAGCTTCAGGAAAAAACCTCCCAGTCAATTTATCAAGTGCTGAGCCGCTTGCTGGATGGCCAGCAGAGTCTGCGGGATCTATCGGTCAAGATGAAGCGGGATGTTTCGGAGGTAACGCGATCGCTCCTTCCCTACATTCAGCTCGGGCTGATCGAGTTGGTAGATGTCCCCGATCTGCCTGCGCCCAGCTTTCCCAAAACACCGGTTCCTACTGCTGCCGCTGCACCAGCGCTGCGTCCTTTGATTGCCTGTATCGACGATAGTCCGTTTATTTGTCAGAGTATGGCGAAGGTATTGACCCAGGCCAACTATCGGTTTGTGGCCATTAATGATCCCCTGCGGGCGATCGCCGTCCTTCTGGCCCGTAAACCCAATTTGATCTTTTTAGACTTGGTCATGCCCAATGCCAACGGTTATGAAATCTGCGGCCAATTGCGCAAGCTCTCCTTCTTTAAGGAAACGCCCATTGTCATCTTAACGGGACATGATGGCATCGTTGACCGAGTGCGGGCCAAGCTTGTAGGGGCCTCTGAGTTTTTATCGAAGCCTGCGGATGCGGATGCAGTATTAGCTGTAATTCGCAAGCATCTCCATGAGCTTGCAGAATAAAAATGGGGAATCCTTACAGTAGCGCCATCGAAGCGATGTAACACCTGAGTCGCCCATTCCCATCCAAACTTTTTCTTCTGTCTTTGAGCTTTAGAATCCCGAGGTCAATCCTATGAACACCGCACTCATTGTTGAGGACTCTTTAACCGAGGCTGAAATCATTTCTAGCTGCCTAAAACAGGGCGGGATTAATGTTTTAACCGCTAAAAGTGGCGAAGAGGCGCTTGAGACCCTCGGCTCCACTTCTCCTGACATTATCATCCTGGATGTTGTTTTGCCTGGATGTAGTGGTTTTGAACTCTGCCGAACCCTGAAATCTGAAAGCAAAACGAGCAGCATTCCCGTGCTCATGTGCTCCACTAAAGGCAGCGATATGGATAAGTTTTGGGGCATGAAGCAGGGTGCTGATGCTTATCTTTCTAAGCCAATTGATCAGGATGAGTTTATTCGCACTGTTCGCGAGCTTTTGGGACGGTAATCTTATCGCCAGATAGCGCTTTATTTTCATCGGATTTTCTGGGATTACGAAGCAAATCAATTTTGGTTTTAATCACATCCTTTGGGATTATAAGAGTCGTTGTTCTGTGGAGCAATGGCTCTTTTTTGTGTTGTTCAGTTTAATTTTGAGGGAATCCTAGGGCTAGGCGCTATTTAGGAGACATGGCTGTGGTCCTGAACCCTGTCGCTGAGTCTGAATCTCTTTCCCAGTGGATTGATACAAACGCGTCCCGAGGGGGGGAGCGTTATCTTGGCTGTCATTTGGTCCCCAATTTAACTGTGGTCATGCCCGTTCATAAAATAACGGAGGTCTTGACCATTCCTACCCCTCAAGTGACTCCCATTCCGCATTTATCCTCATGGGTGATGGGTGTTTATAACTGGCGAGGAGATGTGCTGTGGATGGTAGACCTTGGGCATTTGTTAGGTCTAACCCCTTGGTATCAGCAAACTGCTAACCGCTCCGTTCATAGTGCGTTGGTTGTGCGGACCCAGGATAGAAGCTCCACCACTCCCAATGCTGGACAGAAAATGTTGGGGTTAGTGGTAAGCCAAATTCGCGACATTGAAACCTTAGAGGCCAACGCGCTGCATTCGCCTTCTTCTGCGATCGCCTCTCCCGAGCTAGCTCCTTTTTTACAAGGACATTGGCTCAGACAGGATGGTGAATTGCTAGCCTTTTTAGATATTGATGCCATCTTTTCTATGATTGCAAAATAAGTCGCTATTCCTAAATGAAAGTCGCCAAGCCTTTAGCTTTTTAATCCGTTTTTCAGTGCTGTATTGACCCCTCGCTTTGAATCTAAGGACTGTTCCCATGACCCAATTGCCTTCCCCTTCCGCCAACTCGGAATCTCAAAACCTGGATAAGTCAAATTCCATGCCGGAGATCTCCTCCCTGCCCGATCCCGACCCTAGTCAGTTGTGGGAACAGTTGCCCCAAACCTCCATGAGCGAGTCTTTAAAAACCTCAACAGCTCGGTTGGGCTCTCCCCAGATGCCTCAACTGGAACCTGGAGAAATGATTGAGGAGCCCAAACTTGTGTATGGACCGCTGTTTAAGCAAGTAGAGGTGAGCTCATCTTCGAGTTGGCGGCAAGGGCGGCTGAAAAGCATGAGCCTGAAGCGGAAGACTATTTTGCTTTCGTTGCTGCTTAGCTTTTTACCCGCTGCCACGATCGGCGCTGGAACCTATGTAGTGGCGAGTAATGCACTGCTCAACCGGACCCAGGAATCCGCTCAAGCCGCAGTGGAGACGGTTGTGGAACAGTTTGCTCTGTTTATGCGAGAGCGCTATGGGGATATCCAGGTCATGGCCGCCCTGGACATCCTTACCCATTCCGACACTCGACTCTCGACGCCCTTAGAATCAAAGCAGCGAGTCTTAAATGGGTTCCTCAAGGCTTATCCCGTTTATGACAGCATTGCAGCCTTTGATCTGAAGGGGAATGTGACGCTGCAATCCACGGGTAAGGCCCTGGATAATCATAGCGATCGCCCCTACTTTCAAGAAGTTTTAAAGACACAAAAGCCCATTGTCTATTCCCAGGTCATCACCTCCAAATCCTCAGGGATTCCCAGTGTTTACGTGGCATCACCCATTCGAGAACAGGCCACAGGACAAATGATCGGCGTCATTCGGGCCAGAATTCCGGTGGCATCCTTACAAGGACTGATTCAAGAGTTTACGGCCACCAAATTTGAAAACGGCACGAATAACGTCACCGCGAATGCCCCTGCGGTGGAATATTACTTCTACGATTCCCAAAATCACCTCATCGTGGATTCAATGGATGCCGGTGGCGCTGAAGTGGATCACCATGGCATTGAGGAATCATTGGCTCAGTTCACCCAGCAACCTGGAGCCCAAACTCGCCTTGCCAAGGACGAATTGCTGGCCTATGCCCCCTTCCGTGATTTTGAAGATACCTTCTTGAAAGAATTGCCGCCGCTGGATTGGAAGGCGGTGGTGGCCATCGACCGAGATGTGGCCTTTTCGGTGCAGCGCAATCTTTTGTTGAGTGTGATGGTGGGTAGTGCGGGGACGGCGTTGTTGCTGGCGGCGATCGCCAGTGTCGTTGCCAATCGTCTCACCAAGCCGTTGCTGGAAGCGGTCCAAGCGGTGAAGGCCATGGGACAAGGACAGCTGGACGTGCGGTTACAGGTTCAGGGCGACGATGAGATCTCAACGCTTTCGAGCAATCTCAATCAGATGGCCACGCAGCTCCAAGGGTTTACAAAGGAGCAGGCGGATGTGGCTCGGCGGGCCGCTTGGCTGAGCAACTTGGCCGCAGGGGCCGAAACCATGGGCAAATCTGAGCTGGACCAAACCTTTGAGCGGGTTGTGGCAGAGGCTCGGCATTTACTGGCGGTGGACCGGGTGATGATCTATCGTTTTGGCCCAGAAGGACAGTTGACGGTGGCTCAGGAGGCGATCGAAACGGGCTGGCCCGAAGCCAAAGCCATGAATTTGGAGAGCCTGGAAATTCCCCTGGCCTTTGTCAATGCCTTCCAGCAGGGCGAACCGGTGGCCGTTGCCAACTTTGCAACGCTGGAACTGCCGGAGTCCTATCAAAATCTGCTGATGGAGTTGCAGGTCCAATCAGAGTTGATTATTCCGATGATCAACGACGCGCAGCTCAGCGGCCTGCTGGTGGCTCAAATGGGGCGCACGCTACGGGATTGGCAGGAGTCAGACATCACGTTTATGCAACAGTTGTCGGCTCAAATGGGAATTGCCCAGCTCTTGCAGGAAGTACAGACCGCTCGCAGTTTGGCCGAGAAAACCGCTCAAGAAGAGAAGGATCGTACCGAAGAACTCCAGCGACGGGTGTTGCAGTTGCTGATGGAGGTCGATCCCGTCAGCCAAGGGGACCTGACGATTCGAGCGCGGGTGACCGAGGATGAAATTGGCACGGTGGCGGATTCTTACAATGCCACGATTGAAAGTCTGCGTCGGATTGTGAGTCAGGTCAAAGACGCGGTTCAGCAGGTATCCACCACGGCCATTAGTAGTGAAACGGCGGTACAAGAGCTGTCGGACGGTGCGAGCAAGCAGACCCAGGAAATTTCCGAGGCGCTCACCCAGATTCAGCACATGGCGGATTCGATTCGGTCGGTAGCCAACAATGCCGCCCAAGCGGAGATCGCGGTACGGCAGGCAACGGAAATTGTGCAGACCGGCGACGCGGCCATGGACAAAACGGTGGCGGGGATCTTCACGATTCGCGAAACCGTGGGCGAGGCGGTGAAAAAGGTGAAGCGCTTGGGTGAGTCTTCCCAGAAGATTTCCAAGGTGGTCAACCTGATTAGCTCCTTCGCGGAGCAAACCAACCTGCTGGCGCTGAATGCCTCGATTGAGGCGGCCCACGCCGGAGAAGAGGGACGGGGGTTTGCGGTGGTTGCGGATGAAGTGCGATCGCTCGCCCGTCAGTCCGCAGCAGCAACGGCGGAAATCGAAGCACTGGTGGCCGAGATTCAGGCGGAGACCAACCAGGTTTCGGCAGCCATGGAATCAGGAACCGAGCAGGTGGTTGCCGGTACGCAATTGGTGGAAGCCGCTCGACAGCACCTGACCCAAATTGCCCAGGTGAGTTTGCAGATTAATGGTTTGGTGGCGGCGATCGCCCAGTCCACGGGTCAACAAACCGAGGCCTCTGCGCTGGTGTCCAAAGTGATGACCGAAGTTGCAGACATTGCCCAGCAAACCTCTAGTTCTGCAACGGCGGTGTCGGATTCCTTCCAAAACCTGGTGAACGTTGCCCAATCGCTCCAGCAGAGTGTGGGTCGATTCAAGGTGAGTTAAGGGGGTTAAGCCCAACCTTGACCTGGACGAATTTTCCCGTTTTCTATTGTTGACATCGCGTGAGCGGTTCCCATGACCCAGACCCCTGCCAAATTTCAACATCCGGCTGATGGCGATGCCGCAGGTCGTGTGCCTAGCGATCGCCCCACCCTCGACATGACCGAGTTTACTTATTACGCCAGCCCATCGGCATCGCAGTTGCGGGGCCAAATGCAAACTTCTGCGGCACTGACCCTGGCCCATCAAGGTCCCCCCCGGCGCTCCAGTTCCCTCGGCCAGCGCTGGGCGAATCTGACCATGCGCAGCAAGCTGGTGATTCTGCTGTTTGTCAGCGCGGCAATCCCAACGTTGACCGTAACCCAGGGTCTGATTGCCTTGAATAAACACCGGGCGATTGAAGATGCCAAGGCCTTTGCGGCTCAGCAAGCAGGAGCCTTTCGCGATGAGTACGTGCTCTGGGCAGAAACCGATGCGATGGCTCGGGCCTCAAACCTAGCCCGACTGGTGGAGGCCACGGAGATCGATATCAATGACCCCAACGCCCTTGCCGCCAATGCCAGCACGCTGAAAAACTTTTTGACCCTCGACCCCGTGACCGATCCGGAGACAGCCCAGAGTTTTCAGATGGTGGTCAATGCCCAGGGCAAAACCGTCGCCCAGGATATTCGGCTTTTGGCCACCTCGGGCAAAGTTCCAGTAACCCTAGAGGAATCATTGGCCGATCATCAAACGGTATCGGTCACTGCACCCCTGGGCCTAGATTTGCAACAGCAATTGCCCTTAGTTAAGTCCGTCCTCACGCAAGGACAGCCCCAATCCGGGGTCGAAAGTTTGAGTTCGGACCTGGTCAAACAGTTGAAATTGACGGGACAACTGCAATTTGAGGACGAGCTGGTGGCTCGGGAGGGGAGAGCGTTGACGGCGATCGCCGTCAACCCCATTACCGATGGCAATGGCAAAACCATTGGTGCGGTCATCGTCGGGTCGTTGTTTAACAATAATTACCTGTTGATGGATACCTTCCGACTGCGTTATGCCGCCTCAGCGGTGGCCGTGTTTGATCGGGAGGTTCAAGTGGCAACCAGCGAACCCGGTGAACAGGGCAAGCTCCGGCAAACCCAGGTTGACCTCCCCATGACGGTGGAGCAACAGGTGCTTGACCAAGGCCAAGATATGCTACGCATCGACCAGCAAGGGGGGCATGGGTATTTGCACTATTACTCGCCCCTCTATGACGCCACTCAAGCGATCGATGAAACGGCTAAACCCGTCGGCATGACCTACGTGGGCCAGTCCTTGGCGGAGGTGGAAGCGCGCTTTATGCGGCAACAACTGTTTGCCTACGCCCTAGGGGGCGGCATGCTTTTGCTGTCGACCCTGCTTGCCTTACCGGCTGCGGGTTCGGTTGCACGCCCCTTGCAAAAACTCTCGGGCTTTATGCAGCGTGTAGGTCGAGGCGATCGCCGTCTTCGTCTGATGGAAGGGGATCGTCAAGATGAAGTCGGCTCATTAATGCGGTCCTTGAACCAAATGGTTTCGAGCTTGGAGCAGAACGAACATCAGCTCCAGCAGGAAGTGAATCGCAACCGAATTTTGTCCAAGATTGCCAATTTGCGCTCTCTCGATAGCCATGATTTGGCCGAGGGGTTGCAGGATGCCTTGGAAGAAGTGCGGACCTTTATCGATTGCGATCGCCTCGTCATCTACCGCTGTGGCTCCACTGCCGAAACCGGACGGGTGGTCTACGAAGCCGGACTCGCGAACTGGCCCTCGGCAGTGGCGCTGAAGATTAGCGATCGCTGTATTCCCGAATCGGTTTTGCAAGCGTACCGGGCTGGTCAGGTTAAGGCCAATGCCGATGTGCTTAAGGCGGGATTTGGTCCTGAGCACCTCCGGCTCCTGGAACAGCTCAAAATTAAAGCGAGTTTAATCGTTCCGATCCATAGCAACCAGGAACTCTACGGTCTCTTGATTGCCCATAGTTGTTCAAAAATTCGCAATTGGACGCCGATAGAAACGGCGGTGATGCAGGCGGTCTCGGACCAAATTGCGGTCACCCTGGGCTACATTACGTTGCTCGAACAGCAGCGGTCGGCCCAGGAGACAATCCAGCGGGATAAGGAAACCCTGCAACGCCGCGCCCTCGAATTGCTCCAGGAAGTAGACCCGGTTTCCCAGGGCGACCTGACTGTGCGCGCGCGGGTGACAGAAGACGAAATTGGCACGGTGGCGGATTCCTACAACTCCACGGTCGAAAGTTTGCGCAAAATTGTCCGTCAGGTGCAGGGGGTTTCTGCCCAGGTGAGCGGTACGGCGATCGCCAACGACGTCGCGGTGCAAAATCTGGCCCAAGAGGCCCTGCGTCAGGCCGAGCAAATTACTAGCTCCCTGAGCCATATCCAATCGATGACCGAAACCGTTCAGGCGCTGACCCAACAGGCCATGGCGGCCCAGACGGCAGTGGCCACAACCACCGCGACCGTGGAAGTGAGCGATCGCACCATGACCCTCGCGGTGGAAGGGATGACCACCATTCGCGAAACCGTGGCGGAAACCACCCGCAAAATGGAAGGTCTCGAAGAAGCCTCCCAGCGGATTTCCCAGGTGATTCGTCTGATTAGTACGTTTGCGGCTCAGACCCACATGCTAGCGATGAAAGCCTCGATCGAAGCGGCCCGTGCCGGAGAACGGGGAGAGGGCTTTGCGGTGATTGCCGATGAAGTCCGCAGCTTGGCGGCCCGTTCGGCTCAGGCGACCGCCGATATTGAAGCAATCATCAACAGTATCCAGTTGGCCACCCAGGATGTGCTAGCAGCGATGGAGGTGGAGAACAAGCAGGTGGCGAAGGAAATGCAGCTCGTCGACGATACCCGCGTCAGTCTGACACAAATTACCGCCGCCAATGCCCAGGTGACTCAGTTGGTGACGGCGATCGCCCAAACCACCGAAACCCAAACCCAAGCCTCCGACGCCACCGCACGCACCATCGTTGAGGTCGCGGATCTCGTCCGCCAGACCTCGGCGGAAGCGAGCAAAGTGTCCGAATCCTTCAAGGGTTTGCTCCAGGCCGCGCAACTGCTGCAAGCGGAAGTGGCGCGTTTCAAAGTCGATTAAATCTCTGCATGCCTCTTGATAGAGCCCTGCGGTTCCCCTGTTTTCTCATCATTGATTTTCAAAGGCTTCGCATACTATGGCAGTTAATCCTGATATCCACGATAGGGCCTATCAGTTCTTCATCGAAGAAGTCCCGGAACTGTTACAGGCGATCGAGAGAGGCATTTTAGAGCTGCGCCAGGACCGTAGCGCCAATATTGTCCATGAGGTCATGCGGGCAGCTCACTCGATTAAGGGCGGGGCCGCTAGCGTCGAGTTAGAGGCGATCAAGTGCATTGCTCACCGGCTGGAAACGGCTTTTCGTGCCCTCTATGATGCCACGGTAGAAATTGACGTCGAGCTGGAGAGTCTGCTGCTCCAAGGCTATGACTGTTTGCAACAACCCCTCCAGGAGCAGATGGACACGGGGCGACATGATGCGGAGCAGGCCCTGGCGATCGCCACCCCCGTTCTAGAGGCGATCGAAGCCAAGCTGGGAGCAGAGGCCCTCAGCCACGCCGATAGCTATATTCCCAGTTCTTCGGATCTGGGCGTCGACATGGTGGTTTCCATCTTTGAAATCGATGTGGAGGAGGGCATTGCCCGCTTAGAAGAAGTGGCTGCCAACCCAACGGCGTTCCCGGTGGCGGGGGAATTGCAAACCCAGGCGGAAGTGTTTGCGGGATTTGGGGAACTGTTGGAGTTGCCTGGTTTTGGGGCGATCGCCCAGGCCGTCATGGATGCCCTCGACCACCATCCGACCCAAGCCACGGAAATTTTGCACTTGGCGCTAGTGGACTTGAAGGCGGCTCGGGATTTGGTCATGGGGGGCGATCGCGACCAGGGTGGTGCACCTTCGGCAGCATTGTTGGCCTTGGCCCAGGGTGCTGGCGCAGGGCGTGATGGACAGGATAGGACGATGGAGTTGGAGGCCATGATGTCGGTCTCCAACAGTTTGGCAGATACAGGCGAGGCGATTGATGACGCAGATGACTTTTCCTTCTCGGATGCCGATTTTGGCGAACCGCTCGATGGCGACGGGTTTAGCTTTGAGATGGACGATTCAGCCTTTGGGGAGTTGCTGAACTCGGCCAATGCTCTTCAATCGGTGCTTTCGGGCGAGCGAGGCATAGAGGAAGAACCCTCCGCCGATCCGTTCAGTCAAGGATTGGGCGAAGGATTGGGCGGAGGACTCAGTGAGGCGTTTGATGAAGAGTTCGCCGCTGAGGACGAATCTCAAAAGGTTGAGGATGTCTGGGAAGATGATCCTTGGGCTCCTCCCAGCACGGTGGCGGAGGAAACCACGGAAGGGGGGATTGATTTTGATGCTATTTTTGGCCGTATCGCCGAGGAAGAAGACTTTGGCGAATCAGGGGTTGAATCAGGAGCCGAGCCTATCCCTCAAGTTACAGCGGAGCCCATCAGCGAAGCGGTTGAATTAACGCCTGACGCCATTCTTGAACCGATTTCCGAACCCATTATTGAAGCGTCTACAACTGCATCCCCAATTGCATCCCAGGACTTGAGTGATACGACTCCAACCGCAGATCTTAACAATCTTTTGGATGCGTTTGATTTCTCGGCAGTCGATGGCACTCACGACCCATCTGAGGAATTAGTCTCTGAGCCAACTGTTGAGCCTAAAATATTTGAGCAGACCTGGATTCAACAAATTGATGAGGGCACCTTTATCCAATCGGAGCGGTTTGATTCTGTTCCCATTGATGCCTTAGATAATGACTTGAATGAAGCTGAGGTGCATGCAACTGAGTTGCAGACAGCTGAGTCAGAGGCAGCTGGGTCAGAGGCGATCGCCCCCTCCCCCAAATCTCAAGATCATTTGCTCGCCCTTGGGGATTTAGCAGCATTTATCCCCCCCGCTGAAATCAATTCCGATGAAATTAATCCCTATGAAACGGCCCAGGTATTGTCCTGGCTTTCCGAGGATTCTAGTGAAAGTGATTTTGGCGAAAGTGATTTTGGCGAAAGTGATTTTGGCGAGAGTGATCCCAATGCTCCCGTAGAGGCAGATTCAGCCTCCTCGGCCACTTCCCCATTCATACCCCCATTCGCAGAAGAGCCCGACCTCAAAGCCGCTGAAGCCGCACTGTTTGGCATTCCCTCCCCAACTCCCAGCAACTCACTCACCGATGCCGCAGTTCAGGTCGCCTTGGCCGAATTGCATGCCCAACAACCGGAGGGGTTCGACCCCTCGACGGAGGGCACTAATGTTGTAGGGTCTCCAACCCCGAGCGCTGTCGATCCAGCCCTGGAATCGATCATGGAATTGGTCGCAGAATCGGCCCTGGAATCGGCCACAGAGTCAGGAACAGAATCAACTACGGCATCAACGCTAGAATCGGTCATGGAATCGGCCATGAAGTCCGTGGAGGAGATGTTTGATCAACTTCCGGCGATCGCAGAACTCCCCGAGACTATGCTTGCCCCCCAAGCCGCAGCTGCCGCCTCTGCGGACCCAGCCGAGAGTTCAGCCGAGTCCGACAAGCCCGACGCCAAATCCAAGAGCCAACGCTCAGGCGCACCCCTCTCGGGCATCTCGGTGCGGGTAGACCTCGGTGTGCTGGAGCGGATGAATAATCTGGTGGGTGAGCTGATTCTCAGCCGCAACAGCGCGTCACTCCAGCATGAGCAACTGCAAACCGTCGTGGGACAACTGGCAAAACGGTTTAAGACGTTTGAAAGCCTAATTGATGGGTTGCGGTCTGTTGCTGACCAAATGCTGGTGAAACCAGGATCTGTGAATTCAGCGCCGACAGCAGCGACACCGGCTGCTTCATTGGCCTCTCTGTTAAATAACGGATTAAACAATGGTGACGAGGCCGCAGAAGGAACCTTCCTAGACGGTTTTGATGCCCTAGAAATGGATCGCTACAGCGATTTGCACGGTCAACTCCAATCGGTGTTTGAGGAACTCATGCAGTTGCAAGAAGGGGTAGACGATATTGATGTTCTGCTCGAACAATCAACCCAAAACTTAACGCAGCAGCGCCAACGCCTGAGCCGTCTGCAAAATGAGCTGATGTGGGCAAGAATGCTACCCTTAGATGACATTTTGAGCCGGTTTCCTCGGGTTCTGCGGGATTTGTCGGCCAAGCATGGCAAAGCGGTGGATTTGAAGCTAGAGGGAACCCATGTGCTCGTGGACAAAGGGGTTCTAGAAAAGCTCAATGACCCGATGCTGCATCTCCTGCGCAATGCCTTTGACCACGGCATCGAAACCCCCGAATCTCGGAAAACCCAAGGCAAAGCCGAACGGGGGACGATCGCCATTCGCGCCTACTATCAAGGCAACCAAACCGTCATCGAAATCAACGATGATGGCCGGGGTTTAAACCTCGACAAAATTGCCCGTCGTGCCCTAGAACTCGGCTGGCTGTCCCGCGAGGAACTCAAAACCATTCCCCAGCAGGTGGTTGCAGATTTAATTTTTGAACCAGGCTTTTCCACGGCGGATCAGGTCAGCGATCTCTCGGGTCGAGGCGTCGGTCTGGATGTGGTGCGGGATCAGCTCAAGTCGCTCAAAGGCAGTGTCAGCGTCTCGTCCAAACCGGGCCAAGGCACTACCTTTAAGCTTAGCTTGCCGGTAACGTTGAGTGTGGCGAAGCTGATGGTTTGTCAGGTGGGACCGTTGGCGATCGCCCTCCCCTCCGATGCCATCGAAGATCTGCTCGTGCCAGAACCCCGCAAAATCAAAATGGTGGCCAATCAGCGTTTCCTCCACTGGCGAGATGACCTGATTTCCATTCACGCCCTCAGCGAAATGCTGGAGTACAACTGTCCTTTACCCGACGCCACCTCGCTCAAGAGTCTGACAGACTCAACGATTCCGGTGCCCCAAGACTGGGCCATGCCGTTGCTGATCTTTAGCCGCAACAACCAATGTTTTGCCCTGGAAGTCAATCGGCTGCTGATGGAGCAGGAACTGGTGGTCAAACCCTTTGGTCCGGCGGTGAGCCCCCCTCCCTACGCCTACGGCTGTACGATCCTCGGTGATGGCCGCATGATTCCGGTGTTAGACAGCGTGGCCCTGTACAACGCCATCCAGGGTAACCCCCAGGAAACCCTCAGTGGGGTTGGGATCGAGTTGGGCGGCGATGCCGTAGAAGCGAAGGCAGCCCCAACAGCTATCCCCATGGCCCCCGTGGCGATCGCCCCTCCCCCCATGAGCACCGTCTCGACGATGCAAATGGCGAAGACGATCCTAGTGGTGGATGACTCCACCGCCATGCGCCGAACTTTAGCGCTGAGCCTCGAAAAAGCGGGCTATCGCGTGGTTCAAGCCGGGGACGGCCAAGAAGCCCTAGAGCAACTGCGCCAGAGCAATGCCATTCAACTGGTCATCTGCGATGTTGAGATGCCCAACATGAATGGGTTTGAGTTCCTCAGCCAACGTCGTCGCGAACCCCAACTGCTGGGTACCCCTGTGGTGATGCTGACCTCCCGTAGTAGCGACAAACACCGTCGCCTCGCACTTCAGCTCAATGCCGATGGCTACTTCAGCAAACCCTATGTGGAACAGGAATTTCTCAAGGCTATTCAAGGCATTTTGGAAACTACTCCCACGGCAATCACCCTATGACAAGCCTTCTCTCCAGAATCCAACCCTCTTCGGGCTCGGCCAATCCAGCCAGCGAAACCGGAGAACTGATCAAATTTGTGGTCTTCGCGTTAGGCTCACTCAGTCTGGCACTGCCGATGAAAGCCATCAGCCGCGTGGTCAACATGCCCCAGGTGCATAGCAGTGGCCTGCGGGCCGTGGGGGTCACGACGGTAGGCCAGATGGAGCTGACGATTGTCGACTTGCACCGACAACTGTTTCAGACCTCGGCACCGACCTCGGATGAAAAACCGGGCTATCTCGTGATCTTGCCCACCCCTAGCGGGGAGCCGGTTGGCATTCCCATCGCCGAGACCCCCCTGTTGATGGATGTGCCCACCTCGGCAATTCGGGTGCTGCCTGCGGCCTATCGTCAGGCGGATACGCTTTCGATCGCCAGCCACATTGCTCGGATTCCGACGGAAACGGGAGAACTCCAGTCGATTTTTCTACTGGATGTGCAAGCAGTCATGGCGCTGCTGTCTATGGATCACCGCGCCTAGAGCTGGGGACCCGCCCGGCTGACGGCTTTACAGACTCGGCCTTCAAACCGTTCAAAGAAGGCCCGAAACTGCCTTGCAAGCTGCATCGCACCCAGGGCAGCACCTGGAGCCTGGACTTCGGAGGCTGCCAATAGTGGGGTTAGTGGGGTTGGGACGAGGAACTGAAAAACAGGATGGAGCGTTTCTCCCCCGCCCGCCCCTGCCAGGAGGGCTTGAAGCTCCTGAAGCCCCTCTTGTTGCCGGGATTGGGGCTCACCGGAGGCCGAGATGGAGTGTGAATGAAGCTGGAGTTTGCTGGTATTGACTAACCAACAGTCAGGCCCTGGATTATAGCGACGTAGGCGATCGCCCAAAATCGCAGTCCGAACAATGGCATCCTCCACCGAGAGCGAGGGATCAAAACAGGGTACAAACCGCAGGGGATGACGGATACTGCTGGCCGATTGCCGTCGCTCCCCGCAGCCATAGCCGCAGAGAAAATAAAACAGTAGTTGTTCCGGCGTCAGCCGCGCGATGGGCGGCAATACCCCCAAAACATCCTGGACCAAGAGGAGAATCACCTGGGGAATGGTGCATGATGCTCGGGGATGATCAATCCCGCTCGGACTCAGCCCATAGGCAGCACGGGGCAACTTGGCCCAGCGGCGATCGCCATAGTGGGGCAAACCGGAGCGCGGGTCTAACACCACATTTTCTAATAAGGCCCCAAAGCGGATCGCGGTCGTCCAGGGCGGAACAAGCGAGGCGAGGGGACTGGAAGGGGGCGCGGGGGCCAGCGGGGCGATCGCCCGATAGCTGCCGCTAAGGGCTGGCATCAGTCCCAGGGGAGACCAACTATGGCCACTGGCTCCACTGGTGGGATAGCCCAGGGCATCTGCGAGGAGATCCCGTTGGGGTTCATCTCCCAGGAAAAGGACGGGTCTGGGCGGGGGTGGGGCAATGGGCGGATGGGAGGAGCCATGGACAAACGCCAGGGTACTGGGGAGGAGGAGCATGCGCTGGTGGGCGAGGCAATGACCCAGCAGTCGCAGCAGGGCCTCGACGATTTCTCCGCCATGGCGAGAGCCGCCAATCAGCGCCAGGTTGCGCTGGGGATGCAGGGCCACAAAGACTTCGCTCCGCAGTTCGGGATTGAGACTGGGCTCCCCCTTAAAACCGGGCAAAACGATCAGGGTAATTTGGGGGACAAAGCCCTCTGGAGAGGCGATCGCTAGCTCCGTCGGAATAGCATTGGCCCGTTCATCTGGCTCCAGCAAATGCCGTGCGAGGAGACTATGGGAGGCCAGCTCGGTAACCATGCGCACAGGAATACGCACTGATCCCCCGGCATAGCCATCCGTAAAGTAAAGCCCTTGACCTTGAACATAGGTCTGCACCTCTTGAAATAAGTGTTCAAAGGTCTGTTCCGAGAGGATCTGGGTCGTGGGACTCGCAGACTGGGTGGAACTGGGCGTTACCACAAAAAAATCCTGGGGCGATCGCTCCGTATGGGGCACCGTTTTCACACAAAACGCCCCCTGAGCCGAGAGTCCTCCTTCTCCCTGCATCAAGCCATGCTCAATCAGCTCAGGGACCGAAAGGTTGTAATAAATCTGAGTCAGATCCCGCAGACCCAACGCCGCTCGAATGGGGTCGAGGGGAATGGGCGTACCTTGATGGGCCGCACGGGCTTGGGCCAGGCGACGGGAAAGGGCCTCGTAGTCTGCTGCCGACAATTCGGCATCGGAACCCGAACCATCATCGGAGGGTTGTCCTGCTTGAAATCCCATGGCGAACCTAATGAAGATGAAGCTCACTCCGGGTAAGGGGGCGGAACGATAACTTCGGAATAGGGACTGTAAAGAAACCAGAAAATTCCTTTGGCCTAGCCTAGCTCTGGATGTCGCTGCTGCGGGCTTGCTTGAAGATTAACAACTAAAAATGCAGCAAAACTGTACAAATCGTCAGAAAGCAATCGTTCCTGGTATCCTCTGCTGTTTGAGGCTGATCTTTCCTCCAACGCTGCTTATGGTTGCTCACAACGGTTTGTCTGATGGGGTGACTCCGCCCCTCGCCCCCCGGTTCCCTCAGGTTTTGGAAATCCATGGCGATCGCCGGGTGGATGATTATTATGGGTTGCGCGATCGCGAAAACCCTGCGGTCATCGACTATCTTCAGGCCGAGAATGCCTATACCGAAGCCCAAATGGCGGTCACGGCAGAGCTCCAGCAGCAACTCTATGACGAAATGCTGGGTCGGATCCAGGAGACAGACCTCTCGGTCCCCTACCGTCATGGCGACTATTTTTACTATGGGCGCACGGAGGCGGGAAAAGCCTACGGCATTCTCTGCCGCAAGCGAGGCAGCCTAGAGGCAGCCGAAGAAATTTTGCTGGACGAAAACCAGTTGGCGGAAGGTGAGGAATTTTTCGACCTGGGCAACTATGTGGTGAGTCCCAACCACCAGCTCCTGGCCTATTCCACAGATACCGATGGTTCAGAGCATTACAGGCTGGTCTTCAAGGATTTACAAGCCGGAACCCTATTTCCGGAGCAGATTGCCGATGTGGATAGCGTGGTCTGGGCCCAGGATAACCAAACCCTGTTCTATACCCGTCTGGATGCCGCCAATCGACCGTTTCAGCTTTGGCGGCATGACCTTGGGACGGATCCCGCCGAGGATGTTCTGGTTTATGAAGAGGCCGACGAGGCGTTTTATTTGTCGGTGGATGTGACCCGCAGCGATGCCTACATTGTGCTCAGTGCGGAAAGCAAAATTACTACAGAAGTCCGATGTCTAGAGGCCCATCAGCCCACGGGGGAATTTCAAATTCTCTGTCCCCGCGAACGGGGCATTGAATACAGCGTGGTCCATCATCCCGGTGACCCCGCTGAGGCCAGTAGTAATCGGTTTTACATCATCACGAACGAGCAGGCGATCAACTTCAAGCTGATGGTGACGCCCGTTCATGCCTTTGAAAAAGCCCATTGGCAGACGGTTATTCCCCATCGGCCAGATGTGATGCTCAGCGGGGTCTCGGCCTTTGCCAACCACCTGGTGATCTATGAACGGCAGGCAGGACTGCCAACGATTCGGGTACAAACGCTCTCGACGGGGACAGACCACAAAATTGACTTTCCCGAACCCACCTATGAGGTCTATGCCGGTTTTATGCCGGAGTTCCAGACCTCAACCCTGCGGTTTACCTACAGCTCGTTGATTACGCCTGCATCGGTATTTGATTACGACATGGAAACCCAGACGCGGGAGTTGAAAAAAGAAACACCGGTTCTGGGGGGTTACGATCGCACCCAATACCACAGCGAACGCCTGACCGCCCAAGCCCCTGACGGCACAGCGGTTCCCATTTCCTTGGTCTACCGCAAGGGCCTCGAAAAGAATGGGCAAAATCCGCTGTTTTTAGTGGGCTATGGTTCCTACGGTTATCCCTATCCGGCGACCTTTTCCTCCAATCGGTTGGCGTTGCTGGATCGGGGGGTGGTTTGTGCGATCGCCCACATTCGCGGTGGTGGCGAGCTGGGTCGCCAGTGGTATGAGGACGGCAAATTTCTTCACAAGAAAAATACGTTTACGGACTTTATCGCCTGTGCCGAGTCGCTCATCGCCCAGGGTTGGACCGATCAACGGCATCTGGTTATTTCTGGCGGCAGTGCCGGAGGGCTGTTGATGGGAGCCGTGTTGAATTTGCGGCCTGATTTGTTTCAGGGGGCGATCGCCGCCGTTCCCTTTGTGGATGTGGTGACCACGATTCTTGACCCGGATCTACCCCTTTCGGTGATGGAATGGGATGAGTGGGGCAACCCCCATGAACCGGACTACTACGACTATATGAAGTCCTATTCGCCCTACGACAATGTAACAGCCCAGGACTATCCCCATTTGCTGGTCACCGCCGGACTCAATGATCCCAGAGTCTCCTACTGGGAACCGGCCAAATGGACCGCCAAGCTCCGTACGCTCAAAACGGATCACCATCTACTCCTGCTCAAAACCAACATGGATGCAGGTCATGGCGGAGCATCGGGTCGCTACGAACGCCTCAAGGAGCTAGCGTTTGAATATGCTTTTTTGTTGCATTGCCTCAGCCTTGATTAGCTAAGTTTCGGTGGAGGCTGGTGGAGAAGAGGATTTCCTGGGATGCTCAGCGCTCTTGCCCCGAACCGGCGGAAGCCCTTCCACCAGCCCCATGGCAAATGCCGTATCGGGCAGATCACCCGCCAAATATCTCCCTGGCTCAAAAACCTTACCCGGCGTAAAACAGTGCTGCTTGAGCTGTACCCATTGCTCCGCTGCAAACATGCTGCGGTCCATTCGCCGTTCAATGCCCATGGTGGTTACCTTTCAAAGCCATTTCCCTATAGGAACTATTCTAGATCTGCTTGCAAGGTTTGCGCTGAAACCACAACCGCTTCTTCCATAACTGCTCTTTCCATTCACTTTATTTTTTGTGGCTTATTTTGCGGCAAAACTACTCACGGTCGGTGAGTCCTGGGCGCTCGGATCCTCGCCAAATAAAACCCCAGAAATTAAAGACGCCATCAATAAACTGGCTAAGAAAAACATCCAGCCGGATTGTCTATTTTGTGATTGACCCATGATGCAATACGATTCCCTTCGTTGACAAAATCGAAGCTAACTGCTTAAGCATGGCAGTCTTAAGTTCAACACCTATAGCTTCACTTTGTACCCATTCAAGACCGGAAAAATACGATTATTTTATCAAGGGTTTTTCATTCAATTTTCAATGGAATAGCCGCCCAGATTTAGAGCAATGAGAATTAAATCTCTGAATCAATAACGATTAAGCAACGGTTCAATAAATTACCTTGGAATCGTCAGAACACTACTAAAGACAAGTAAAGACAAGGCAATAAACAAGTATGACTTATCCGGAAAAGCTCTGAGCTCACGAAGCTCAGGGCTCAACAGGAACACGTAGTGGACAACCGAGTACATTGCACAAAAATACTCGTCGCGGGTGATAATTTATTCGTAATTTTACGAATCTTCGGCACTCCTAAAATCAGAGAGCGAGAGCTATAAAAAGTTAATCAAGAAGGATCATAAAAAAGATGGGGATATCCCCATCTTGTGAATCTTTTTTCTGATTTAGCGAAAGAGAACTGAATTATGGACGGAGATTTTGAACCGGTTGATAATAAACCTTAGCCCCATCATTGGCGACAAAGTGGCAAGTTTTATAGGACTGCCAAAAATCCTGCCAAATTGACGTATTGGATTTTCGGTAAAACTCCCCAAGGACTGGCTTAATCGCTTCCGTTGCTTCCAGGAGATGATAGTGCGGGATACTGAGGAAAATATGGTGCGCGACGTGGGTGCCGATGTGGTGATGAATCGGGTTAAACCAACCGTAGTCACGATCGATCGTCGAAAGCGCCCCTTTGAGAAAATACCAGTCTTCCGAGCGATACCAGGGAATATCCTGCTCGGTGTGGTGCAGATAGGTCACCAGGTCCAGCCAAACCACAAAGATGACATAGGGGACCAGGTAATACTTGAGCAAAAACAGGAAGCCAAACTTCACCGTCGCGACGGTCAGCAAGGCCACCATCGCCGACCACCAGATCGTGCTGGTGATTACGTCTTGCTTTTCAGAGGGCTTAAACAGAGGGCTGCTCGGTAAGAAGTGAGAGCCTTGACGACCGGGCGATCGCTTAAATAAATAAATCGGATAGGCAAACAGCAACAACGTAAACCGCACCATCTTCTCAGGCCACCCCATGGCGCGATACTGAGCCTCAGAGACGGGATACCAGCTTTCGTCGGTGTCAATATTGCCGGTGTTGGCGTGGTGGGTCCGGTGGCTAATCCGCCAGCCGTGGTACGGCACCAAAATAAATGAATGGGTTAAATGACCCACTAAATCATTCAGCCAGCGGTGCTTGGAGAATGAACCATGGCCGCAGTCGTGGCCAATCACAAACAAAGCCCAGAACATCGTGCCTTGGAGAAACCAGAAAATGGGGAAGAACCACCAGGAATCCAGGGTTGCGGCGAGCCCATACAACCCCACCACAATCCCCACATCGAGAACAGCGTAAGCCAGGGAACGAGCCGTGGAAGGCTCAAAACAGCGGGCCGGAATCGCTGAGCGTACATCTTGAAGCGTAAACGGGACTTGCTCAGGACGACGACAGGCGCTCTCTGTCATGGGCTCGGTCAGCGGTCCATTGAGCGGTTCCGGCGCGGATATCGATTGTGTTTGCACGAAAACTTCCAAAACGAAATTTCAAATGTAAACAAATTTTAAGATAGTCCGTCTCATCTGGAGCATCTCTAGCAACAACAAAAACTCCGCCACAATCCGTCGCAAAAGTAAGCGGTCGTGCTACCCTGGAAAAGTTGTCAAAAAACCACACACCTGGGATTTCGGGTGGTTTGAGTGCGTTTCGGGGCTCACTTTTTTGGGTTTCGCGCACCAAGCAGACTGCCTGGGTGGAGGATTAACCCGAAAGGAGACTAAATTCAATGCCAGTCGTTTCTCTTGCCCAAATGATGGAGGCGGGGGTGCATTTTGGGCACCAAACCCGTCGATGGAACCCCAAGATGGGGAAATACATCTACACCTCCCGCAACGGCGTTCATATCATTGACCTGGTTCAAACCGCCAAGCTGATCGATAACGCCTACGGCTATATTCGGAACTCTTCCGAACAGGGCAAGCGTTTTCTGTTTGTCGGCACCAAGCGTCAGGCCGCAGGAATTATTGCCCAAGAAGCCTCTCGCTGTGGCGCTTACTTCGTCAATCAGCGGTGGTTGGGTGGCATGCTCACCAACTGGGCGACGATCAAAAGTCGGGTGGATCGCCTTAAGGACCTAGAGCGGATGGAAGAGAGTGGCGCGATCGCCCTCCGTCCCAAGAAAGAAGCGGCTGTCCTGCGTCGCGAACTAGAGCGTCTGCGCAAATATCTGGGTGGCATCAAAAACATGCGCCGTCTCCCCGATGCGGTCGTCATCATTGACCAAAAGCGCGAATACAACGCCATTTTGGAATGTCAAAAGCTAGGAATTCCCATCATCTCGCTGTTGGATACCAACTGTGATCCTGATTTGGCTGATATTCCTATCCCCGCCAACGACGATGCGATTCGTTCGATCAAATTGATCATTGGTAAACTGGCCGACGCGATCTATGAAGGTCGTCATGGTGAACTGGATAGCGATGACTTTGTCGATGACTATGCCGGTGCCGAAGAAGATTACGACTACGACGTGGATCCAGAGGAAGAAGTCGCTGTTGAGGGTGACGGCGAAGAGTCTGCCGAATAGGTCAGATTAGAGCCGTTGAGGTGATCTGCAAACCCGCTTGTATCGATCGCAAAAATCGCAAAATTAATCCAAGGGAGGATCAAAAACCATGGCAGAAATTAGCGCAAAGCTTGTCAAGGAACTGCGCGATAAGTCCGGTGCAGGCATGATGGATTGCAAAAAGGCGCTGAAAGAAAGCAATGGCGAAGTGGAAAAGGCCATGGAATGGCTGCGCCAGAAAGGCATTGCCTCTGCCGATAAAAAGAGTGGTCGGACGGCGGCGGAAGGTCTGGTCGGAAGTTATATCCACACAGGCGGTCGCGTCGGCGTCTTGGTTGAAGTGAACTGCGAGACCGATTTCGTTGCCCGTGGCGACAAGTTCCAGGAACTCGTGCGCAACATCGCCATGCAAGTGGCAGCTTGCCCCAACGTGGAATTCGTCAGCACGGCGGATGTTCCCAGCGACCTGATCGAGAAGGAAAAAGAAATCGAGATGGGTCGTGAGGATCTGGCTAGCAAGCCTGAAAAAATGCGCGAGAAAATCGTCATGGGACGGATTGAAAAGCGCCGGAAGGAGTTGAGCCTGATGGATCAGCCCTATATCCGCGACCAAAGCATTACCGTTGAGGAACTGGTCAAGCAAAGCATTGCGGAATTGGGTGAAAACATCCAGATTCGGCGCTTTGTCCGGTTTGTCCTCGGTGAGGGCATCGAGAAGGAGGAAAGTGACTTCGCGGCAGAAGTGGCCGCTGCTGCTGGCAATTAAGTCCTGTTCAAACAGCCTTCGAAATTCAGGTTGATTTCGATCAACTGTCAGGCTGGGCATTCTCAGGGATTTCCTGGGAATGCTTTATTTTTAGAGAGAAAGCTGCACTCATTCAGGGTTGGCAAGCAGGATAGTCTGAAATGGTGAATAAGCATTATGGCGCGATCTGTTGGGCAAATTAATCAAGATTTGGCTCGTCTGGAGGAGCAATCCCAGGTGCTGGGTCAGCAGTTAACGCAGCTCTATGATCGCTATCTGGAAGAACTCAGTCAGGTCGCCTATCAGCAGCTCATTTCTGTGTGCTATCACCTCTGCACCCAAAGCTATCCGGATGCGTTTCTGCGATTGTCCTATCGTCAGCGCGAACAACTGCAGCGTCACATTCGAGAGGCGGCCCAGCAGCTGCAACATCGTCTGCACCGGTCTCGATTGCTAGAGACGCAACCCTCCCAGGATGATGCCTTGCAGATGCTCGAAGCTACGCTGTTAGGAGAGTTGTCAAGCGGTCTTAGAACTACGGAACCGCCAGAACCTTCAGAACCTTCAGAACCTTCAGAACCTTCAGAATTAGATCCAGCGGATCCAGCCTCCGAAGCCGACCTTTTGACCGAACCTGCAACCGGGTCTGCAACTCAACCTACAACCGAGTCTGCAACCTATTTTTCTTCCCCGGCAGCGACCGATGAGACACTGCCTCAATCCCCGTTTGCTGATTTTGGGGCTGAGCTGGGGAGTCCTGTGGATTTGCGATCGCCCGGAGTCCTAGCCAGCGCCCTGGCAGCGGAAATCGGCGGGATAAACCATGGAAGCCCTCGCTCCTCCCACAGCGATCCTGGAGAAGCATCGTCGCCGGACAGCCCCGAGCCAGAATCGGATACGCCGGAAAGTTTGTTGGCGTGGCAGCAGCGGCTAGAGCGTTGTATTTCCCAATCCCTGCGCCAAAGTTCTCAGGCTATGACGCGGTTGCTGGAGAAAGCTTCGGTGCTCAATAATCAACTCCCCGAAGGTTTGCTTGCAGCCTCTCCCCACCAAGACTTAGAAGACGATGAAGAGGAGGATACAGAGGAGTCGGAGGCACGGCATCCCCCCCAGCGTCCGCAACCGTCTGGTCAAAATTCCCCCCATATTCTGAGTTTGATGCTTGAACCAGCAGGGGGCGATCGCCGCGATAAGAGTACTCAAATTCAAATTGTGGCGATCTATCTACGGCTCTCGGAAATTGAGTTTTCAACCCCGGTGGTGATGGGCTGGCGCAACCAGATTCGCGCGCAGCTTCAGCAGGTGCGGGAACTCAATCAGCGCTACCAGCTAAAACTCCGAGAGCGGGCGATCGCGGAAGCGGAAGCGGCTTGGCGCAGCAGTTGGTTTAATGGCTAACGGGGTCGGTTTCATCTCTACAATGGGAATTGGCACTAGAGCGTTGGTGCTGGTTTTCGTGCGATCGCCCTGCCCATGACCCCTCCCAGCCCCCTCCCCAACTGGAAGCAACTTCACCAGGCTTTGGCCGTTGAAGCCGAGCGGGGATTTAACAATCTCAAGGGCAATCGTTATTGGTTTAATGAGTTTTTGGCGCTCAGTTTTCAGCAACTGCCGGAGCAGTTTTCGGCGGCGGATCAGGCCCGCTGGGGGGAGATGGGCGATCGCTTCGCGGCCTACCCCGAGCTTACCTTTGCCCAGCGGCAGCATTTAATTGCGGAGACTCGCCGCACGCTTTACCAGTTGCGCAAGATCTACGAGCTGGGGACTGGGACTGGGGATTCTAGGGTAGCTGATGGTTCTGGGATTCCCTTGGCGGGACGGGCGATCGCCTCCGAGAACAAAGCCAAAAAAACTCAAAAAACGAAAAAGCCCAAGACAACGCCTTTGGTTAGCCCCAATCAAAATTTGGGCGGTCCGGCCATCGACCTGGAAATTCCCCTCACCCAGCTCAACGGTATCGGTCCTAAGAACGGCGAAAAACTAGCTCGGCTAGGGTTATGGACCGTGCGAGATTTGCTGTTTTACTATCCCCGCGACCATCTGGACTATGCCAAGCAGGTCAATATTCGTGAACTTGAACCGGGAGAAATGGCGACGCTGATTGCGACGGTGAAGCGCTGCAACTGTTTTACTAGCCCTCGGAATCATAAATTGACGATTTTTGATCTGGTGGTGCGGGACCATTCGGGACAAATTAAGCTGAGTCGGTTTTATGCAGGCCATCGATTTTCCAGTCGCGGCTGGCAAGAGCAGCAAAAGCGCATGTATCCGCCGGGGGCGACGATCGCGGCTTCGGGGATGGTCAAGCAGGGCAAGTATGGCGTGACGTTGGAGGATCCGGAGATCGAAGTCTTGGACCACAGCGGCGGTCGGATCGAATCCCTCAAAATTGGCCGAGTCGTGCCGGTCTATTCACTGACAGAAGGAATTGGGGCGGACTTGGTACGGCGGGCAGTGATTGCGGCATTGCCCTCGGCCCAGTCTCTCAAGGACGCTTTACCCAAAGGGTTGCGGGAGAAATATGGATTGGTGGGGTTGGCGGAGGCGATCGCCCAAATCCACTATCCCGACGATGCCGACCATCTCCAAGCCGCCCGCCGCCGCTTGGTGTTTGACGAATTCTTCTATTTACAACTGGGCCTGCTTAAACGCCGCGCCCGCAATCGTCAGGAACAAACCAGCATTGTCCTGGTGCCGACGGGAAAATTAATCGAGCAGTTCTATGAGCTGTTGCCCTTTGAGTTTACCGGGGCACAGCGGCGGGTGGTCAATGCCATTTTGACGGATTTGCAACAGCCCGTGCCGATGAACCGACTGGTCCAGGGGGACGTGGGTTCAGGTAAAACCGTGGTGGCGGTGGTGGCACTGCTGGCGGCGATCCAGACGGGATACCAAGGGGCCTTTATGGCTCCCACGGAAGTTTTGGCTGAGCAGCACTATCGCAAACTGGTGGAATGGTTTAACCCGCTGAATCTGCCGGTGGAGTTGCTCACGGGCTCGACCAAAACCGCTAAACGGCGGGAAATCCATCGTCAGCTCGAAACTGGCGAACTGCCCTTACTTGTGGGCACCCATGCTCTAATCCAGGATCCGGTCCAGTTTAATCGCCTAGGTCTCGCGGTGATCGACGAACAGCATCGCTTCGGCGTCGCCCAACGGGCCAAGCTCCAACAAAAGGGCGACAATCCCCACGTCCTGACGATGACTGCTACGCCCATTCCCCGAACCCTGGCCCTGACACTCCATGGGGATCTCGATGTAAGTCAAATTGATGAATTGCCCCCCGGTCGCCAAGCCATTCAAACGACGGTGCTGAGCAGTAGCGATCGCCAGCAAGCCTACGATCTGATGCGTCGGCAAATTGCCCAGGGCCGCCAAGTCTATGTGGTCTTACCGCTGGTGGAAGAATCAGAAAAGCTGGATTTGAAATCGGCGATCGAAGAACATCAAATTCTTCAAGACAGTGTTTTTCCTGAATTCAAAGTGGGGTTGCTCCATGGACGCATGAGCTCGGTGGAAAAAGATGAAGCGATTCAAGCCTTTCGCGATCGCCACACCCACCTCCTGGTCTCCACCACCGTCGTCGAGGTCGGCGTCGATATTCCCAATGCCACGGTGATGCTGATCGAACATGCGGAGCGGTTTGGTCTTTCTCAACTGCACCAGTTGCGGGGGCGCGTCGGGCGAGGAGCCTCCCAGTCCTACTGTTTATTAATGAGTGCCTCCAAAAACGAAACTGCCCAGCAACGGCTCAAGGTCATGGAGCAATCCCAGGACGGCTTTTTTATCTCGGAAATGGATATGCGCTTTCGCGGACCCGGCCAAGTGCTAGGCACTCGCCAATCGGGCCTCCCAGACTTTGCTCTCGCCAGCCTGGTGGACGACCAGGAAGTTCTAGAAATGGCGCGGATGGCGGCGGAGAAGGCGATCGAAAAGGACGAAACCCTAGCCCGCTGGCCGTTAATGCAGGCGGAACTGACCTATCGCTATAAGCGACTCATGGGTGGCGCGATTTTGACCTAGGGGCAGAAGCAACGTCAAAACCATAAAAAACCTTATTTTCTGTTTAAGCTTACGCATAGTGACGAATGCAACAATTCGTCGTTATCTAAGTAGTAAAAAAAGTTTTGTGCTCTTAACTACAAGAGGTTTTTTGGCTTGATATTCCGAGATCTAGAGTTCTGTCTTTTTTCAGTAAGGTTCGTTTTTGTACCGCGAAACCCTCATGTTATTCGGATGTCAAAAACGAATAAATACTCGTGTTTTAAGCATCTGTTTCAATGCGTCGAAATTTAAGATAAAGCTTCGATAAAATCTCCTGCTATCCCCTCTCGATTTAGGGAGAATTAAACAGCGAAAAGAGTTTCTCGATGCGCTTACTCAATGCGCTTGTTTAATTCGTCTCTCCGCTTGAATTACGTTTTAATCATGCTCCGTACTGTGCTACCCTTCCTGCTCAAATTTTGAACTCAGCTCATCTTGAATCCACTCTGTTCAATATTGAGTTCAACATTCATTTGAAGTTTGCTCTGAACTCCGGTCTGTGCTTTTTGTGCCCAAAAAACCTTTACCTATGCCTGAATTAATCTCTGTTATTCAAGCTCCTGTCACTCGACCTGCTGTCATTCAAGTTGCTTTCACTCAAGCTGAGCGATCGCCCCCTAAGCCATCCCCGACAGGCCATACATTCTTTGAAACAACCCAAATCCCTAATCCTCACCCTCCAACTGCTGATGAAGTAAAACACAGCGTAACCGATCAAGAGACAACCCCAGTGGCCAAATTGGCTATAAGTTAGAAAAACTGCAATCCGCAATCTATGTGCCTATAAGGCTTTGTGCTTGGAGATTATCCTAATGCCAGCCCGGACTCGAAATCGGTTTACATTAAACCGTTCTAATCCTTTTCTACCCACCTCTTCCTCGGTCCCATCGCGATCGCGACACCCTCGGGCACAAAATCCATCGGTGAGGGACCATCGTGCATCGACCCCAACCGCCCCACCCACCCAGACGGCTCCCGAGGGAGAGAATGATCCCTGGTCGCCTTCCTTGGAGGCGGTGCTGGAGCAACCCCCCTCTCAACTGCCACTCTTTTTAACCCTTGGCGGATTGCTCTTTATCAGCGCCTTTGGAGCCTGGAGCTGGTTGGGTCAGTTTGATGAAATTGGCCACGCTCAGGGACGTTTGGTCCCCCAAGGAGAACTGTATAAAATTCACTCCTCAGAGGCAGGAAAAATCGTTTCTTTAGCCGTGAAGGAGGGCGATACCGTCAAAGAGGGAGACCTCATCGCCGTTCTGGATAACGATCTAGCCAAAGTTGAGTTGGAACGGCTCCGGCAGGCTAGCCAAAGCCTAGAACTTCAGCTTTTACAACAAAAGGATTTGATGGGAAAACTGCAACTGGAGCTGCAAAGTCGGCAGTTTATCAACGATGCAGATGTACAGGCCCAGCGGGTTGCCATCGCCCAAGCGGCGCTCAAGGTCGAGACCTCTTTGGGTCTCTTCCAACAATCCCAAGTGGATTTGGACAGCTATCGTGAGCGCATCAATCGCATTGAGCCCTTGGTCGCAGAAGGGGCGATCGCCCGAGAGCGCCTGTTCGATATCGAACAACAAATGCGCGATCGCCAAAGTAATGTGATTCAAAACCAAGGCGGTGTCGCCCAGGCGCAAACTGAGGTTCAGCAGCTCAAGGCGTTGCTGGATCAGCGAATGGCGGAGGGGCAACGCAGCGTTTTTGAAGGGCAGCAGCAGTTGCAAAGCCTGATTCTGCAAATCACGCAGCTTCAGGGTAAGCTACAGGAGAATGAAACCCTACTGCGCAGTGCCCAGACTCGGTTTCAGCAATATTTTTTGCATGCGCCGGTCAGCGGCATTGTTTCGTCCCTCGCCATCAAAAATCCCGGTGAGGTGATTCAGCCGGGACAAACCCTGCTTGAAATGCGTTCCAGCGATGATCCTTTGGTTCTCGAAGCCGCACTCAACAGTCGAGAAGCGGGGTTTGTGAAAGTGGGAATGCCAGTCAAGATCAAGTTTGATGCCTATCCCTATCAAAAGTTTGGGGTCATTTCTGGCAAGGTTGTCTTCACCTCACCCGACAGTGAAATTGATCCCCAGCTTGGGGCAATTTATCGCATCAAGGTCCAGCTCGAACGCAACTATATTTTGTCTGAAGAACAGAAGGTTGAGTTTAAAGCAGGCCAAACGGCGATCGCGGATATTGTCATTCGTCGCCGCCGAATCATCGATATTCTGCTGGAACCGATTCAGCAGTTGCGTCAAAATAGTGGAGCATCTTAGATAGCTTTGTTTTGCCCAGACTTTAACGGTTTTGATATTGAAGTATCACTCAGGTTGTACTCAGAACATGACGAACTCTACATACTCCCGCTCTTCCTATTCCCAGACTTCCTACAGTCATGGATCAAAGGAGGATAAGGCATTTAACGAACAGGCGTTTTCAGATATTGTCGCGGCGATTTCTGAGGGGAAATATTCCTGGGCCTGTGTGCTGATTCTGCGGTTTGCAGGCTATAATCCCCTCCATTACATTCCCTATCGTACCTATAACCGGATTTTGAAGGCCAATATGAACTTTCGCAGCAAACCCATGCGAAATGAAATTCGGGGTGAAATTCGAGGGACGCAAGCAGCAAATCAAATGGCTTCCCATGGGTCTGTACATTCGGATATTCAGCCCATAAATCAGCCCCTATCTCAATCTGTGAATCCACCGATGAGCGCCTGTCATATCTCAGACTTATCCCATCTTGATGTGCCTTCTGAGGAGGAAAAGCAAACGGTTCAAGGGGGACAAGGATTGCGTTGGTGGTTTCCGTTTTAGTAGTTTCTGTTCTAGTGGTTTCTGTTCTAATCCTCGTTTGATTTAACTTCTGCCATTGTTTTGTCCATCCCTAGGGGAAGCAAAAATATGATCCAAGGCCTGAATTTGCTCAATTTTCAGAAGCCTTCCAGCCCTGCCCATCGCCAAATTTGTGAGCAAGCGATCGCCCAGTGGTTAGCCCAAACGAGCTGTGATTTACAGTTGGCCGCTAAGCTGAACCAAACGGTTGAATGGGCTGCTGTAGAGTTGGGGACGGTGATTTTAGAAGGACAAACCCAGCCGCAGTTTGCCTCGCCGGAGGAGGCGGCGGTTTATTGGGTGGTGCAGGGCCGAGTGCGGATTTTGTGTCCCAGTGGTTCACGGCGAGAGGTGTCCGCTCAGGTGCTCGAAACGGGGGCGACGCTAAGTCAGGCAGCCCTGTGGATGGAATCCCCCCTTGCCTATCGGGCCGTAGCGGCAGGCAGCGGCTGGGTGGCGCGCATAGCCGCAAAAGAACTCAAGCCCTGGCTAGAGCAGTGGCCAGAGCTGGCAACGTTGCTGCGCCAAGAGGCCCAAACCCGAGACAATCTGATCTTTTTTAAGAGCCAGGTGTTTACAGAGGGGCGATCGCCCACCAGCTATCAGTTGCAAAAGCTACTGGAAAATCTGGAAACCCAGGGAATAGGGCCGGGTCAATCCCTGCAAGCCTTGGAGGCAACGGATTATTACTGGTTGCGTCGAGGGTCTATCGGGCTGCGCAATCCTGACGCCCCTGACCATCCCACCCCACCCCAGCCGGGGCAGGGCTGGGGCTATCCAGCATCGGGAGCAGCCCATTGGGTCGCCCAAGAACCGCTGGTGATCTATCGGCTACCGCGCGATCGCTGGGCCGATATCCACAGTGTGGCCCCCGATATTTTGCCCTTTTGGCAACCGGTGGAAGGGGCGGAAGGCACAACTTCGACCTCAGAAGACGACTATCCCTCCGAGCAAACCCTCCATCGTCGACTGACGCGGCGACGCAATCAACGCCCCCACCAAACCCCACCGGCCATCGCGAGTCTTGCGGGGATCAGAGCTTCGAAGGCAGGAGCGGCCTCGACCCCCAACCCAACCCCAGCGGGGAGCGATCGCCGCCGCAGCGAACCCAATGTCGAATTTCCTACGCCCCGTCACCGTCCCCTAGGACATCGGCTCTGGCGTCGCTATCCGTTTATTGCTCAGCAAAGCGCGGCGGATTGCGGTCCCACCTGTTTGGCCATGATTGCTCAGTATTGGGGACATCGGCTCAATCTCAATGTTCTGCGGGAAATGGCCTATGTGGGACGTTCGGGGGCAACCATCAAAAACCTAGCGGGGGCCGCAGAAAAGGCCGGATTTGCCGCTCGACCCGTGCGGGCGAGTTTGAGCGTGTTGGCAGAACAACGGCTGCCTTGGGTGGCTCACTGGCAAGGGGATCACTACGTCGTGGTCTATCGGGTGCAGGGCGATCGCCTTTGGCTCGCCGATCCAGCGCGGGGTAAGCGCCAAATTTCCCGGCAGTTATTTCAGCGCAACTGGAGTGGCTATGCGCTGCTGTTGGAACCCACCGATCGGCTCAAACAATCGGAAGCGGCACAGAAAGCCTCCTTGGGACGATTTTGGAAGGTCCTTTGGCCCTATCGATCGATTCTGGGCCAGATCATTTTGATCTCGCTGTTGATGCAGGTCTTTGGTCTGGTCAGTCCGATTTTTACCCAGGTTATTTTGGACCAGGTAGTGGTGCAAAAGAGTATTGATACCCTCAATATTTTTGCCTTGGGCGCGCTTCTATTTGGCGTATGGCGGATTGGGTTAGGTTCAGTTCGACAATATTTATTAGATTACTTCTCCAATCGACTGAATCTGACGCTGGTGAGTGCATTTGTCAATCATGCCTTGCGTCTACCCATGTCGTTTTTTGAGAATCGACAGGTCGGGGATATCATTACCCGAATTCAAGAAAATCGCAAAATTCAAGCTTTTTTAGTTCGGCAGGCGGTTTCTACTTGGTTAGATGCCACCATGGCCCTTGTTTACATGGGCCTCATGTTTTACTACAACGCCCAATTGGCCTGGTTAGTCTTAGCCTTGTTGCCGCCGATTATCCTGTTGACATTGGCTGCAACCCCTTTCTTAAAACAGCTCTCCCGTGAGGTATTTAACAAAGCGGCGGAACAGAATTCGTTGTTAGTGGAGATGCTGTCGGGCATTGCGACGGTCAAAGCCGCCGCAGCGGAGCAGGAAGTACGGTGGCGCTGGGAAGACCGTCTGACCCAATTGCTGAATATTCAATTTCAGGCTCAAAAGCTCACGAATTCCCTGCAAGTGGTGGGTGGAATTATCAATGCCGTCGGTGGTCTTGCCTTGCTGTGGTATGGTGCCAAACTGGTGATTCAAGACGAGCTCACCATTGGTCAATTGATGGCATTTAATATGCTGATCGGCAATGTCATCGGTCCTGTATTAGCCTTGGTGGGGTTATGGGATGAATTTCAAGAGGTTTTGATTGCGGTCGAACGATTGAATGATGTCTTAGAGACATCGCCTGAAGATTTTTCGGGGCAGCCAATGTTAATCTTGCCCCAAATCAAAGGAGAAGTGCGCTTTGAAGATGTAACGTTTCGCTATGATGCGGCAGCGGATCGCAATATTTTGCAGAATGTTTCGTTCACGATTCAGTCCGGTGAAACGGTGGCGTTGGTTGGTCGAAGTGGGTCTGGAAAAACGACACTCATTAAGTTGTTGCAAGGCATGTACCATCCCACCAATGGACGCATTTTGATCGACGGTCATGATATTGCACGGGTGTCACCCAATTCTTTGCGATCGCAAATGGGAGTGGTCCCCCAGGAATCCTTCTTATTCTCGGGCACCATTCTAGAAAATATTCAGCTTTATCGGGATGACTACAGTCTGGCGGAAGCGGTCGAAGTGGCTAAACTAGCTGAGGCCCATAGCTTTATCCAGGAGTTACCCATGGGCTATTCCACTAAAGTCGGTGAACGTGGGGCAAATCTTTCAGGGGGACAACGTCAGCGGGTGGCGATCGCCCGTGCCCTACTGGGAGATCCGGCCATTTTGCTGCTGGATGAAGCCACCAGTGCGCTTGACACGGAGTCCGAACGTCGTTTTCAGCAAAATCTGGCCCATATTAGTCAAGGCAGAACCACATTTATTATTGCCCACCGTCTTTCAACGGTTCGGAACGCCGATCGGATCTTGGTCCTCGACAAGGGAATCGTCGTCGAACAGGGGAATCATGAGTCCCTAGTTGCCCAGCGAGGGCTTTACTATCACCTGGCCCAACAGCAGCTTGAACTGTAGCCAGCCTCCGGGTCTCGAGGGCCGCTAGAACTTCTTGAGATTCTTGGGTCTTGGAGTATCAACTTCTGCTCCATATCACTGGACGCTAAAAATTTAAGCCAAATTGGCAACATCTATCTTCCTTTCTTCGATTCAATGGGATCTGAGGGAATAGCCTCGTAGGAGGAAAACCGATGTTACGCCAGATTACTAATATCAGTCTATTGGGAAACCAATCGGGAACCCAAGGGGAAAACCAAGGGGAGGTTGGGGCGATCGCCAGGGGTCTTGAGATGACCCTCGAAGACGGGCAAGACTGGAATGGAGATGGTTGGAACGATATTCAGGTAACACTCAATCTCACCCCTGGAAATAGCGCTGAGTTGGGGACCCAAGATGGTACCCAGGAGTATCCCTTTCAAGAAATCACAAGCATTGCCTTTAGACTCGCTAACGGGAAGTTGGCAGGTCTCCAAATCATCGAACCATCCCCCCTAGCGGAGTCAAATCTAAATGAACCGTGGCTCCCCCCGCAGGATTACGAGGTTTGGATTCCCCTTAGCCAACCCGGAGTTGAAGATGGCGGAGTCCAAGCATTTAGCATGGTCTTCAGTCTGCCGAGTGATGGAGAGCAAATGGGGCAAGATTTGGATGCCCTGACACTGCTTCAGGATAGTCGCTGGCTCGTTCAAACCTATGGAACCCAGTCAGAATGGATCGCGGTGGAGACCCATTCTTTTCAATTAGATCTACTCGATTCGTCTGAATCTGAAAACTCCCTTGATGCTGACAGGATAGATTTAGATCCTGAGACGGAACCTACTGATTCTGTCTTGAATCCCGAACCCAATCTTGAATCCATGCTTGATCCGGTTACAAATTTTTCTGACCCTAATAGTAACCTCAATAGCAACATTGCAGAGAATGAGACCTTAGTCGGTGGATCTGCTTTAACATTGGGTCCAGAGGATCAGGTTGAGATTACCATTACACCCAATCTGGACGGAACGATTCCCTTTCCCCAACCGACCCTCTCCTTTACCGAGCTACCGGGTTGGCAAATCTTTCAAAATATTTGGACAACTGTTGCATCGAGCCAGCCTGAGATTAATCAATTTACCATTATTGACCATATCGATGGCGGCATCCGAAGTGTTGGATATTACGGCATTTCCAATCGTTCAGGTGAAGTCTTCATTGGTGGGAATACCCTCAGAGGCGTTTTTACAGAGACTTCACAGGATGATAGCGGCTCTTTTTCCTATTCACTTTCCGTTTCTTCAACCTTTCGATAAAGGAGTTTGGCAAAGTAATTTAATAAGGGCATTAAGTAAAGAAATCACGTTAAACCAACAAAGTATTATCGTTTAATTGCTCGGCTTGATTAGAACTTGATTGGCATTTTGGCATCCTTTTTGTTAACGAGGCAACTATCGTGGGTCTATGTAATTTGGCCCATTCTCTGGATTCTGTCCTTTTGTTATACCTGCAAAAAACTGCAGCAGACAATCCAGAGCCATCGTTTTTAGGAGCAATGATCTATGGCGACTTCATTTTTTAATAGCGGAATTGGTAATGGTTCAATTTCGCTGAGTAATCCTTTTAGTTCAGGTCTTTTTTCTGGCGGCATTGGGAGCATACCCGGCAGCAGTTCAAGTAGCGGAACTATTCAAGGGGATAACGGAGATAACTTTTTGTCCGGTAGTTCTGCTGGCAATGATGTAATTTTTGGGAGAGGTGGTAACGATCGCCTCTTCGGTTACGGCGGTAATGACACCCTCAACGGAGATGATGGGAATGATTTCATTGACGGGGGACAAGGCAACGATATCTTGAACGGTGGCAACGGAGACGACACCATTCAAGGCGGATCGGGTGACGATATCATTGATGGCGGTGCAGGCAACGATCGCCTCTTCGGGGTCAGCGGCAACAATCAAATCAATGGAGGGGCCGGAAACGACTTTATTCAAGGGGCAAGTGGTAGCACTTTTACCGGAGGTGGCGTTGATATTTTGCGCGGTGGCGATGGCAACGACCAAATTTTTGGCCTTAGTGGCAACGATCAAATCTATGGAGATAATGGTAACGATATTTTAGTGGGAGATGGAGGGGATGACCGGATTGAAGGCGGTAACGGCAATGATGAGCTCCGTGGAGAAACCGGCAACGATCTCCTCTTTGGTGACTCGGGGGTAGACAAAATTCAAGGGGGTCAGGGTAATGACGTCCTCGAAGGTGGTGGCGGCAATGACACCTTAATAGGCGGAATCGGCAATGATGTATTAATCGGAGTAGGGCGTGGCAGCACTGCCATTGGAGCCTCATTCCTCGGGCGAGGCGAGCAGGATTTATTGGTTGGGGGAGCAGGAGGTGATTTATTTGTTCTAGGCGGTCAAGGCAAGGCTTATTATTTTGGCGGTTCGCTGGATGGCACAGCATTGACTGGAGCTGATGATTTCGCTGTCATTGGGGTTGAACTGCTCGGGGCAGATGGCTCGGTTACCGGGTATGGTCGTGATTTTACAGTTGACCCTGATCCTGCGATCGGAGACCGGATTCAACTTGCTAATGGCATTAACTATCAGTTAGTATCTGGAGCTTTTGCTTCAGATAGCGATGCGTTGATTATTGCGGATGTCGGTGCTGGAGCTGAAATTGTCGCGGTCATTGTTGGCGCAACGTTAGCAGAGGTTCAGTCGACGCTCGTGTTTGCCTAAAGCTTGTAAATACCGACTTGGGAACAGCTATCAAAAGGCTGACTCAACGAAAAGAGCCCGTAAATGGGCTCTTTTAGAAAGACTGGGCAGTCAATGCCGTCAGAACTAGCTCGGTATGCATGTGGTCTGCCATGGACCAACCCACTACTCAACGAGAAAATAGGTCGATAATGACTGCCAAGTACGGTAGTCCTATTTAGGTAAGGATAGCCACAACCCCTTTCACGCAGAGCTTTCAGCGCTTAGAGTGAACTTTATAGACCTGAAATATCCTGGATTTTCTCACGGTTTTACAGCCACAAAGCCAAGATATTCACGAAATAGTAGGTACTCTGGGCCATCTCATCGGCAGATACTTACCCTCTTCTACAAGGTAAGAAATTGTTGAAATTGATGCTGGTAGAGAGTTTCAGCCATCCTTACCTTTGGAGCACTACCCGCTTATATCTTATTTCCTACGGGGCAATGAGCATTCCGGAAGAGTAAGAGAGGTTCAGTATTCTGGCTGAATGGGAGTGTTCACAAAATCGGGTATGCCCCGCCTGTAACCCTTATGTTTTCGTTAATTTTAGGAATGTACACAAAATTCTGATAACTCCCAGTTCAGGTATAAGCCAGACCTAGGCAATCCTTAAAAATATCCAATGGCTTGGGCGATCGCGATAGAACAAGCCAATGTTACATTTTATGTATTGACTCTCATGTCAATATCAAGGCCGGTCATAGACAAAGATCTATATCATACCCATGCTCAATGCCGACTTCTTCGCCCAGACCAGCTGGCTCATCCCCTGCTACCCAATGATTGGGGCGCTGCTGTCGATTTTTTGGTCCCCAGCGCTCATTCGCCGCACAGGGCCACGTCCAGTAGGCTATCTCAATCTGCTCACCACGGTTTTTGCTCTGGCTCATAGTGCCCTCGCCTTTTCAGCTCTGTGGCAACAGCCGGTCCAGTTTTTGCAGCTCTCCTGGCTACAGGTAGCAGATTTACATCTGGTTTTGCCCCTGGAGCTTTCTGCCCTAACGCTGGGGGCCAGTTTGGTGATTACGATTTTGAACCTCTTGGTTCAGATCTATGCCATTGGCTACCTAGAAATGGACTGGGGCTGGGGTCGGCTCTATGCGCTGCTGGCTTTGTTTGAGGCGGGGATGACGGCGTTGATTCTGTGTGACTCGCTGTTCTTTAGCTATATCCTGCTGGAGATTTTGACCCTGGGAACCTACTTGATTGTGGGCTACTGGTTCAATCAGTCCCTGGTGGTGACCGGGGCGCGGGATGCGTTCTTGACCAAGCGGGTGGGAGATTTGATTTTGCTCATGGGCGTGCTAGCGCTTTACCCCTTGGCAGGAACCTGGAACTTTAGCGAGCTGGCCGTTTGGGCTCCGACGGCAGTGGTCGATCCGACGGTGATGGCCTTGATCGGCATTGCGCTGGTGGCTGGACCCATTAGTAAATGTGCGCAGTTTCCCCTGCATCTTTGGCTCGACGAAGCCATGGAAGGGCCGTTGCCCACGACGATTTTGCGGAACTCGGTGGTGGTGGCCACGGGGGCTTGGGTGTTGGTGAAGTTGCAGCCGGTATTGGCGCTGTCTTCGGTGGCGACGGGGTTGGCGATCGCCATCGGCAGTCTCACAGCCCTTGGCGCAACCTTGATCGCAGCGGCCCAAATCGATGCCAAGCGGGTCCTCTCCTATTTGGCCAGCGCCTACATGGGCTTGATTTTCATCGCCGTCGGGGCCGGTTACGCAAACGCAGCACTGCTGTTGGTCTTTACCCACGCCGTTGCCACGGCACTGCTGCTGATGAGCAGCGGCTCGATTATTTTGAATACGGTCACCCAGGACCTGACCCAAATGGGCGGACTCTGGAGCCGTCGCCCGATTACAGGATTATCCTTTCTAACCGGGATTGCAGGCTTGATTGCGCTGCCCCCGTTCGGTGGGTTTTGGGCGCTGTTGGATTTAGTCAGTGGCCTTTGGGAAACGCAGCAGTGGGGCTTGCTCGGTGTCGTTGTTGCAACCAATGCCATTGCGGCCTTTGCCTTGGTGCGGATGTTTGGCTTGATCTTTGCAGGCGATCGCACCGCCATGACCGCCCGCGCACCGGAACCGATTTGGCTGGTGGTGTTGCCGATGATGGCGATGACCGGGTTGACGTTACATTTGCCGATGGTGATGCATCAGTTTGCGTTGTTGCCAGAAGGGCACGTTGCTCTATGGTGCTTTGGGTTGGATTTTGTTGTGGTCTAGCGTTTTGGGAGGGGCGATCGCCACATTCTTCTACGTTTTCCCCCGTTCTGCCCAACCGGCATCGCTGTTGCCTCCGGTGCTCAATCGCTTGTTAGCCTACGATTTTTACACCCCGAAGGTTTATCAGGTGACGGCGATCGCAGCAGTGGATTTGTTGTCCAAGGGAACGGATTGGTTAGACCGCTATGTGGTGGATGGACTGGTGAATTTGGTGGGGTTAACGTCGCTGTTTAGCGGTGAAGCCTTGAAGTATGGCAATAGCGGTCGGCTGCAGATTTATGCCCTAACGATTACGTTTTTTGTGGCAGTCATTGGCCTGTATATGGGGTGGAGTTATTTACCCAAATTAGTGTCCACCCATCCGGCTTTAAATACCCTTTCCATTCAACCTTAATCCCTTTATTCATCCCCCTGATTTTCCTGAAGCCTCCATGCTAAATCCTCTCATTTGGCTACCGGTTGCCGGAGCCCTGTTAATCGCCTTTATTCCGATTCAGATTTCTGCCAAAACCGCTCGTTCTACGGCCTTAGCCGTATCCGGGACCGTTCTACTCTGGACGATTTGGTTGTTTACCCAGTTCGACCTTGCCAACGCCGAGTTCCAAATGCGGGAGTTCATGCCTTGGCTACCCATGCTGGGATTAAACTACGACCTGGCCTTGGACGGACTGTCGCTGATGATGGTGGTGCTCAACAGTTTGCTCACCTGGATTGCCATTTATAGCAGTTCCAGCGAAACCGAACGGCCTCGGTTTTTCTATTCCCTGATTCTGCTGGTCAGCGGTGGCGTTGCCGGGGCCTTTTTAGCTCAGAATTTGCTCTTGTTCTTCCTGCTCTTTGAAATCGAACTTGTCCCCCTCTATTTCTTGATTTCGATTTGGGGCGGCGAGAAACGGGACTATGCGGCGACCAAGTTTTTGTTGTATACGGCGATCGCCGGAGCCCTCATCCTTACTGGCTTCCTCGGTACCGTTTGGCTGGGCGGTAACCTCGATTTCTCCTACGCCAACGTCCTGCAACTGCAACTGCCCTGGGCCAGCCAAGTGATTCTGCTGGGAATTTTGCTTGTGGGCTTTGGCATCAAAATTCCCCTGGTTCCCTTCCACACCTGGCTCCCCGACACCTACGTCACCGCCTCGCCTCCCGTTGCGATTTTGCTCGGTGGTGTTCTCGCTAAACTCGGCACCTACGGCATTTTTCGGTTTGGTTTAGGGCTATTTCCTGAGGCTTGGGCGGTTTTATCCCCCGGTTTAGCGGTGTGGGCAGCGATTAGCGTGTTGTATGGGTCGGTGACGGCGATCGCCCAGAAGGATATCAAACGTATGGTGGCCTACAGCTCCATTGGTCACATGGGCTACGTCATGCTGGGCGGTGCAGCTTTTACCGAACTCAGCCTCATCGGTGCCATTTCCCAAATGGTCTCCCACGGGTTGATTCTGGCGTTGCTGTTTCATCTCGTTGGTCTGGTCGAAGCCAAGGTCGGCACCCGCCAATTAGATGTCCTGAACGGTCTAATGAACCCGCTCCGGGGTCTCCCCATGGTCAGTGCGTTGCTGGTCCTCAGCGGTATGGCCAGCGCTGGCATTCCCGGATTGGTGGGCTTTATCACAGAATTTCTAGTCTTCCAAGGCAGCTACAGCGTCTTCCCCGTTCAAACGTTGCTCTGCGTGGTGGGCACTGGTTTAACCGCTGTGTACTTCGTGATTTTGATCAACCGCACCTGCTTCGGTCGTTTGGATAGCCAAAAAGCCTACTACGGCAAAGTTAGCTTCGACGAACGTATTCCGGCCCTAGTTTTAGCAACGTTGGTCGTTGCCTTGGGTTTACAACCCAATTGGTTAGTTCACTGGAGTAGTGCAACATCCGCCTCCTTAGTGGCCGCCGTGCCTCATTTTGAAGCGGTGCAAGTTGCCGATGCAAATGGAATGGATTCAGATCTCAACATCCCCTAGTGGTCAATCGAACTGACCCCACCCAACAGCCGGACGAACGCAGTTCGTCCCTACGCCCCATCACCCCATTGTCCCAATGCCCACCGCAACCTTAACCGCCCCAATTATCCCCCCCTCCACCCACCCCTTCGCCGACATCATCCATCGCCTCGAAGCCGGTGGTTCGATGTTGCCCGATACCCCCGATAACCTCAAGCAAATTATCGGCATTTACAAAGCCTATGCCGTCCCCATGGACTTCTACTGGCGCGACTTGTTGTATATCGCCGAGCGGGTATTTCTCAACCCCTTACCCGCCTTCAAATACTTCATTTCTCAAGATTATCTCGATCGCCCTAATTGCTATGCCGGAGACAGCGCCGACCTGCGCATTTGGCGAGGTGAGGCCGATGCCCATCCCGAATTACGGGAGTTTATGGACCAGGGAGAGGCTAAACGCAAACTGCCTCGGTTGCTGCATCATCTTTGGCATGATCGCGTCAATATGGAATTTGCCGAAGCCTGTATGCAGGCGATGTTTTGGCATGAGGATATCAATCCGAGATTCAACGAATATCTCGACAGTGACGAATATAAAGCCAACGCCGATCGCGCCATCCGCGCCTATTTCAAAGGCAATCCAGTCATGCTGGGGCTTTATAAACTCTTTCCAGAAATGTTCCTAGAGCAGGTCAAACGCCTGTCCTACTACGCCAATCTTGGCCTGTTTTGGGAAGTTATGGCTCCGGTCTTTTTTGAAATGAGTGACCTGTACGACGAAGGGAAACTCACCAGCGTGCCTGAAGCCATGCAATTCCTAGTCAATGGAATTTTCGCCGTAGCCGGTCGCCCCATTTACCATCACGTCTACATCGGTGGCCAATGCTTTGAAATCATTCCCAAAGCCCAAGGCTTCACCTGGCTCTACGAAGCCGCCCTGCCCTACGTCGAAGCCGTGTTTTACCGCACCGCCCCCTTTCGCGGCACCAAATCCTATAACGCTCAGGCCGGTCAGGTCCCCAGCAAACAAAAGGATTTTCACTACGGCATCCTCTACGCCGATGTCTTTCCTGTCGGTAGTGCAGGCATTCCCCCAACGTTGCTGATGCAAGATATGCTCCACTTCCTGCCCGACTACCTCGTGGAAGAATACCGCCAACACAGCCGGGGCGAAGACGACATGCTAATTCAGCTGGGCATCACCTTCCAGCGGTCCATGTACAACGTCACCTCCGCCGTCATCCAAGCCCTACGTTGCGCTCTACTCTATCCCCTGGACGACCCCAATCCTGAACACCTCAAAGCCAATCGTCAGTTCTTTGAGCAACAGATCGATCGCTTCACCCGCCCTGAAGCTCGCCTCCGCGATGTTCAACGTCAGGATTACCGCTAACCCCATTCCCCCATCCTCCCCATGGCCAACATTGTTGAAATCGCCGTAAACACCCCTGGCTTCTCCACCCTCGTTGCAGCAGTGCAAGCAGCGGGGCTCGTCGAAGCCCTTGCCTCTCCGGAACCCTTCACCGTCTTTGCCCCCAATGACGACGCCTTTGCCAAGCTGCCCCCTGGCACCGTCCAAACCCTGGTGGATAACCCGCCCCAGCTTGCCCGGATTTTGAAATACCATGTCGTTTCCGGCATCTATTCGCAAGAACAACTCGCCACCGCTAGCCCGTTAACCTCCCTAGAAGGCTCGCCCATCCCCGTTCGTCTCAACCCGTTTGAGGTCAAAAATGCGACGGTTTTAGCCGCTGACATTGAGGCGGACAATGGCATTATCCATGTGATTGATACGGTAATATTGATGGGATAAGTTCTCTGATTCAGTTGTCTGATAGGTTCTCCAATGATTTTCGTTGGTATAATCAGAATGATGGGTGAGACAGACTGTGTCTCTAGCCTTGTCTAGCAGCGTCTTTGGAGGCTTCTGCGGAGCAGTCTGATAGACCGAAAAATTCGGCTTTTGCTCTGGGGATATACAGAAAAGTTCTGCCTATCTCCCTTTCTGGGGGTGATATACGGAAAAATTCTGTATACTGAATTGTTATGCTCTCAGAAAAACTGTGATCACGACAGTTCAGTCTACGAGTACATTTTTTGGGGTTTGACCATCATCAAAGTCGTGCCAGTCTGATTTTTCTAACAAAGATAATACCTATAAGAATCATGGAAGACTCCGCTAGAAAATATCAAGCAGGTTTGGATTGTAAAAAAGCAGAAGAAGCACTTGAAGCATTTCTAGAAGAGTCGAATGACAAGGCTAAAGTATTTGCCATTAAAGGAGATTGGGGAATCGGGAAGACACACTTAGTAAAAGCATTTCTGGCAAACAGAAAAAAAGAGTATCATTATGCCTCTGTTTTCGGAGTTTCAACTGTTGACGAATTAAAAGTGAAATTATGGAGCAATTTTAAGTCAGACAAACAAGAAAAAAGGGTAGTGCCTTTAGCTGGGGGATGAGTATGTTGTGGCCATTAGAGAAAGAAAAAGCAAACTGGGTAAGACCCTTCTGTGCCAATTGCGATGACTCAAGAGCTGCTTCATTGTCCTAACTGTCTATCTGAAGATATCAGCCGTAACGGCTTCAACGATCGCGGTACTCAAAGCTATAAATGTCGAGATTGCCATCGCCGGTTTGTCCTGACTCCGAAATCCCTTCCCTTGAGCGATGAAGAGATAGCCTTGCTCGAACGTTTATTGCTTGAAAGGCTGGCCATTGCTGGAATTGCTCGGGTGATGCAGCGCTCCGAGAGCTGCATTCAGACCTACGTCAACGCCAAAGCTAAAACCGTTGCTCGGGAGGTGGAAGTGACGAAGAAAGTAAAAAAGCTCTGACGGTCCAGATGGACGAACTCTGGTCGTTCGTGGACCATAAAGGAAATAAACAGTGGGTTTGGATTGCTCTAGATGCGGACACTCGCGAAATCATTGGCCTTTATATCGGGGACCGAAGTGCTAAATCTGCCGAAGCTTTATGGCGGTCTCTACCGGGAGTGTACCGCCAATGTGCAGTCATCTACACCGATTATTGGGAGAGCTATGCCTGTGTGCTTCCTAGCCAACGCCACCGAGCGGTTGGGAAAGAAAGCGGGCTGACGAGCTACATCGAGAGGTTCAACTGCACCCTGCGGCAAAGGGTGTCGCGCTTGGTCCGAAAGGCGCTCTCGTTTTCAAAGAAACAAGAGAACCACGAGGCTGCGATCTGGAATTTCGTTCACCATTACAACCAGCAATTGCGCCTTAAGCAGGCTCATGCCGCTTCATTCTCTCCAGCACCCACATAATTGGACTACCGAAAAAAGCAGTGAAGCCAATAGATCTAACCTTAGAAGTTGGTTCAAACCTATAAAAGATAATTCGCAAAACATAGGAAGTCTGATAGAAGCAATTTCGACAAAAAGAGAATATGGGGCTGGATTTACACTAGCAATTAGTGCATTACTAAGCAATCTTGTGCTTAGTAATGCACTTCAGAAGAAATTGATCTGCATTGATGATCTTGAAAGAAGACCAGGGAAATTTTCCCTGGATGAACTATTAGGGTTTATCGAAAATTTAGCGGAAGAGAAGGAATGCAAAGTCATACTCATTTATAATGAAAGCAAAATAGTCGAAGATCCTCAGGCGAGTAATACTTTAAAGGAATATAGAGAAAAGGTAATCGACTACGAAATAAAATTAGATCCTGACTCGGTTGAGAACTTTCATATTGGTTTCGGAAATACTGATCCCGATGAAGATATAGTTTTGAATTATCTCAGCAAAGAAAATATTCAAGTTAATAATATTAGGGTTTTCAAAAAGCTGAAATGGAACCTGGACAAGTTCAGGCCCCATATTGCTGATTTTTCGCCCAGGGTTCGAGAGCGAATAATCAACGAAATAATTTTTATATCTTTATCAAAGCTAGACAATAATTTTCCTGTCAATCTAGACGAACTAGTGTCACTAGGGGACTTCTCAAAACTCTTATCTGAAAGAGAAGAGGAAGGGCGAGATATTTATCTTTTGGCTATCAATCTCGGCTACACAAATTCAGAAATCAGCAGTGAAATAATTTGTTTGGTTGAAACATCTTTTTGTGATTATCAAAGATTCTGTGGAGAGGGCAAAAGACTAAACGACAGAGAAATCCAACATGAGATTAGAGAAAAACTTCATGAGGCTTATAGGCCATACTTAGAGTCTTTTGAATCTGTTGAAGATGACCTTCAAAAGAATTTAACAGAATTTCTCGATAAATACTGTAAGTATCTGGATTTTCAAGAACTTCAAGGACTTAAAAGTATTTCAGAGGCAATCGACATAAACATTAACAGCTATGTCGATACATGGATTAAACATCAAATTAATTGCTCTGATAAACTTGATGACTTATACAGATTGAAAGAAACTCTTCAGGATAATCATGCTTATGATAATAAAGAATTAATTACTGAACTTGAAAGTAAGATTTCTGATTTTGAAAAGGATATAAGTATTGATGCAATACTTGTTCGAACTCTAACCGAGAAAAGGTGGTCCAGAAAAGACGTTAGCTTTTTGGATGCACGTACCCCAACACAGTGGGAACAATGGCTGTTGGAACGGCATCCTGATAAAGGCTTTATGGTTAGACAAGGGCTTAGCATGGAAGAGGAATTTTCTGAAACCTTAAGGGAAGTCATCATTGAGCTAGCGAAGAAAAGTAAGTTAAATGCCATGAGAGCAGAAAAGATTTGTAGAATAGACCTCTTGCATAAATCATGAAACTTAACGGATTCAATAGGGTTGCAGCCTTCAAGAGGGTATTCGTGCAAGAGGTCTAATCAGTTCTCCAACCAATAAGTTCTCTAAAAGTTCTCCAATGTGTTGATTTGGTTCTGCCAGTACACTAGGGCCTAGGTCGTACTCTTATAGGCTTCAAAGCGGCTGCGCAATTCTGCCACCGTCAGGTCCTGGGACCAATACTCCACCAGTCCATGACCAAAGGCCCAGGCATCTCGCGTCACGGTCGTGGAGGTATCCTCTATGGAAACTGCGTCTTCTAATAAGAGGGGCCAAAGTCTGAGTAAGTCAAATCCGAGGGGACCCGCTTCTGGCTTTAGGAGCGCGAATAAATCGTAGGCCATTTGTAGTTTACCGACGACGATGGGTACTTTTTCTACCGGTATCTGTTGCAATAACACCTGGGCTAAAGCCGGGGAGCCCGTAGTCAAGGTTGAAAGAAACTGTAGCACCGGGCTCTTGAGGAGGGCGGTGAGCCCCTGGGTGGTTGCCATTTGGAAGACGTACTGATCAATGATCTTGGCGGTGGCCACCGTTCGGGCTTCTTGGTTGCGCAAAAATCGCGCCAGCCGTAGTTGCTTTGCGGGGTCAATGGTTTCCAGGAGAACCAGGGCTAATGTCTCCGCATTCCAGGCGGCTCGGTCGCTTGCGCGATCGCCCGTCACCACGGGCAACACCTGTTCAGACAGCGCCCCAAACTGTTCGATGCGATATTGCGTTGCCTCGCGAATGGCGCGTTCCTTGGGGCGATCGCCCCCCAGCCAATCGTAGGGCGGTTCCCACTCTCGCACGGGCCGCAAGCGATCCACCTGGGTCAGAATCACTAACACCGGCAAATCCGCCATGGAGTCCCGCAGGGTCTGCAAAAAATCGACATCCATCTGCAACGCCGGATCCAACGCCGGGGTGACCAACAGCAGCAAATCCGCTGTCTGGGCATAGTCTAAAACCAACTCCCGCAGATCGGCCCGCTGTACCTGTTCATACCCCGGTGTATCCCAAAGATTGAGTGTTTCAGCCTGAATCTGCCAGGAATAGTTTTGGATCTGGTCGGTGCTGGGCAAGACATCTACTACGGCCTGGTCCGTGGAGAACAGTGTATTAATCACACTGCTTTTGCCCGCTCCCGTGCGGCCCACGAGCAAAATGTTTAGCGGTTGCTGAACCATCTGTTCGGTCGGCTCGGCTCGATCCAAAATAGCTCGTAAGGTCTCAGTTTTAGCCTGGGGCAAGGTTGCTGGCAGCGGCTCCGGCGCAACTGCCGAGCGGGGTAAACTGTCGCCGCTATAGAGAACGATCGCCTGCTGAGCCAAATTTCGTAATGCCGCCTCGCGCAAAAGCTGACTCAGGTTGAACAGCAACTGTTGGTTGGCACGAGTACCATAGTTCTGGCTGGCCGTGCGGGCGATCGCCGCTGCCGGGTTTACCACCCACTGGACCCAAGTCCAAGCCTTCCAGAGCTTGCGGGCCGAGGGTTCCAGCTTTCGATAGGTTTCATAGGCTTGGTAGGCTTGTCCCACGGTCACTTGGTTGAGCGCCGGGGCCAATTTTTGCATCCACTGATCCATATCATCGGTGGTGCCGCGAATCAGCGCGTAGGCTTGGGGCACATAGATGTTGAGCAGCGGATATTTGACTTCTGGGTGGTAAATGTGGGCAATTTCCACCACCACGCTGCGGCAGCGCTGCCAAAACGTCGGCCAGTCTTCCCAGAGGGGGCGATCGCCCTGGGTCATTTGCAAAATCCTTTGGAGTGCCGCTTCCGCCTGCTGGACCTGATTCCGTTGAGCTGGGCTGCCTTCCACAGTTGCATTAGCAAAGGCTTCAGCGGTGGCCTCCAGTTCTTCGGTGACCGCCTCCAACGTCGACTCGATTTGGGCAAATCCCGACCGCGTCCAGCGCACCAGCAGCCAGCGCCAGCCCACCAACACCAGGGTAAACAGCGCCCAGATCCAGGTTAGTCCCCAAGCTTGAATCTGGGAGCCTGCCGCGATCAAAATGAAGAGGGCGATCGCCCCGATCGGAGCCACTAAAACCGCCCACTGCCAAGCTTTGAGCCGAATTCCCATAGTCTCATCCCCGCTGCTAGCGTTTTCTCTCTCCCTCCCCGATTAAAGCGTGACGAGGGGCCGCTGGCGAGAACCGCTCCAAACACAGAAGGCTGCGATCGCCAAGGCCAAACATCCCCCAATCACCGTCAGCGTCGGCGACAGGTTTCCCCCCAATTGCTTCAGCAACACGCCTGCCAAACCCACTCCCCCAAAGTACATCCCAACGCCGAGGGCGCTGCGATCGCTCGGTACTGCCCCCAGGGCAAAGGGAATCGTTCCATTTTGAATGAAGCTAAAGGCGATTCCGAGTAGCACGGTCACCCCTACCGCCGACCCCGGAATCTCGCCGTCCACGCCACTGAGTCCCAGGGCTGCTAATCCCAATGCCGCCGCCCCAGCCCCCACCGCCAGAGCCGGTCGAGCGCCCGTCTGTCCTGCTACCCAGCCTGCGGGTAAGACGCTGAGCAAATGGGTAATTGTAAAGATCGTGACTAAACCTAGGGTCGTTTGGGCGGATTGGAGGGGCGATCGCATTAATCCCAACCCCACGGTTAAAGCGGCCCCGGCGGCAAAGACCCAGAGCAGATTTTGTTTGGGTAGCGCCCGAAGGGGCGTGAGCTGGGTGCTCTGTTCTACGAGGATTTGTTCATCGGGGGCGGACCAGCGCAGAACCAAGGCCGCGAGCAAGAGCACCGCCGAAGAAATACCAAAAGCCATGACCGGCCCCAAACTCAAAATCCAGTTGCGGGCAAACAGGCCCGTGCTGCCTGCGATCGCCCCAAACAAAATCACAATACTGACCGCCTGAGCCAGCCCGGAGCCGACGGCATATTGGGCTAAGAGTCCGAGGATGGGGCTACGGAAGATCGTCATGGCGATCGCCCAAGCCACCAGGGCAATCGGCAACAGCAACCCCAGCCCTCCGACCACGCTGGCACTACCCCCGGCAAGCAAAGGAATCACCATGAAAATCAGGGCTGCGAGCCCAATGCCCAGGGCAATAAACGGAAAACGCGACCCCATCCACACCCTAGCCCGTTCTGAAAGGGCTCCCATGGTGGGTTCGAGGGGAATGGCGAGCAGCGCTTCGAGGGTCAGTACGCGGTTCGCGAAGTCATCGGGGTAGCCCGCTTGTTCCAAAAGTTGGGGAATATAAAGGCCATAGGTGACCCAGGCGAGGGAGATAGAAGCCTGGACCGCTGCGACGCCGCAGACCTGCGCCCAGAGAATAGATTGCCGTTGCATCATGTCACAGCGTTTCTCCCTCAAGATAAGCTAATCGCGTTAATATCAGGGTTCCCGTGAGTTTAAACCTTCGGATCACCGACGATCGCCTTAACCCCTTCGATGGTCGCCGGAATATTACCCGGATCCATAAACATCACCTTACTGCTACTACTTTCGCCGATTTTCTGACCCATTTCGAGATAATGCTGCGCCACCAGGAATTGCAAACTTTCCGCACCCTTGGGATTCTGCTGCAACGCCTCACTGACGATTTTGAGCGCCTCCGCCGTAGCGTGGGCTTTGAGGACTGCCTCCTGCCGAATCGCTTGGGCACGCATGACGATCGCCTTCTGTTCCGCTTCCGCATCGAGCAAAACGGATTTTTGCCGCGCTTCCGCATCCAAAACGCGGGCTTCAGCTTGCCCCCGTGCGCTGTTGATGGCGGAATCCTTTTCCCCCTCCGAAGTCAAAATTGCTGCCCGCTTGCGCCGTTCCGCCGCCATTTGCAGCTCCATGGAATCCAGCACCGCCTTCGAAGGCACAATGTCCCGCAGCTCCACACGGGTTACTTTGACACCCCAGGGATCCGTAGCAATATCGAGCTCCCGCAGCAGCACTTCATTGACCGCCGCCCTTGCCGTAAAGGTTTCGTCCAGCTCCAGCTTGCCCATCTGCTCCCGAATCTGGGTCAGCACCAGGTTAACCATGGCCGCCTGCAAATTTTGGACCTTGTAATAGGCCTTTTCCAAATTCATAATCCGCCAGTAGACGACCGCATCGGCGGTGATAGAAACGTTGTCCCGCGTAATACAGTTTTGGGGGGGAATATCCAGCACCCGCTCCCGCACCGTTTCCTTGGCGACAATTTGATCAATAAACGGCACAAGAAAATTAAGACCGGGCTCTAACTTTTTGCCATTATATTTACCGAGGGTTTCCACAAGGGCCTGGTTGCCCTGGTTGATAATTTTGACCGAACTGGCGAGGACGCTACCGCCCAGCGCCAGGGTGATTAACATACTGATGAAGCTGCCCATGGTTGGGATCTCCTATGTGAATGGATCAGGGGGATGCAGATTGAACAATGAAAAACGGAAGATGGAAGATGAAAAAGGTGAAAGCTGGAAATGGAAGAGGAAAGGAATTAGCCAGCGGGGTTAGGGGAGGAGGTATTGAGGGAGGACAATGAGGGTGGTGCCTTCTTGGCGCAGAACCGCAACGGGTTGGTTGGGGGCGATCGCCTCATCCGGATCCGCACAGCGGGCCTGCCAAGAATTGCCTTCATAAAGCACCCGCCCCGTAGCTCCAGCGGGAATTTCGGTCAAGGTTTGAGCCTCCAGCGCATCCATGGATGATCCCTGGCGACGATGACCGAGGGAGAGACGACGAAATCCAAACAGCAGAGCCGTAGAGAGGACTAACCAGAGAACAACCTGGAGCGTCAGTGACGGAATCAGAAAGGCAACAAAGGCAACAACAAAGGCACTGAGTCCTAAGGCCGATTCAACAAAGGCCGTTGGAATCAACAGCTCCATCAGGCAGAGGAGGAGGCCAGCGATCGCCCAAACATAGGCAGGATTCATAGTCATGGCTGTGGATGTGCGCCGGGATGCCTAGGTAATTGGAACTACAGGGGCGATCGCCCCCATTTCGGTCGACTTCTTTCTATCAACTTCTTCGGTCAACTTCAAAACGCGCTTCTTTCAGTATAGTGTGGCCCCAAATAGACCGTTGGGCGGCTTTCCAAGAGCAGAGGCAACGCAATGCGGCGAATCTGCTCTACACTAAATGCCTTGAGAGCAGGCTTGCTGAGGTCGGTCGTTTTCCCGTTTTTTCCCGGTGATCTGTTCTCTAACCTGCGGTGAGTTGTCGTTTATTGATTTCCCCTTTTCCAACCCATGACCGGCGTTGAACCTGTAATTAATCCTTACCTTTGGGCTTTGGGAGATGCGGCCTTGGACCTCGCACCGGGGGCAGAGGTGGCGGGTCGCTATCGGGTGATTGCGCCGCAGGTCTGGCTCGATACCCAGCCGGAAGTGCCCATTGAACCGCCGGATGAGATTCATCGGGAACTGTTGCCCTATCTCTATCTTTATCCCCAGCGGCTGCATCTGCCGATTGTCTATGATGTTTGCACCGTGGAGGACTATCCCTCCCCCGTAGTGCTGCTGGAGAATGTGCCGCTAGAGGGAGCCGGAAGCCTGCAGCCCTGCTTTTTGACCCAGATGGAACAGGCGAGTACGCTACGGCAAATCTCTTGGTTTGCGCAAATTTTAGACCTTTGGGAGCCGTTGTCACAGTTGGGCGTGGCGGCGAGCTTGCTGGTGGATGACAATCTGCGGGTGGAAGGCTGGCGGATTCGGCTGCGGGAGCTCTATGCGGCCCTGGGAGAGGATTCGCCCCTGGGGACCGGGTTGGGGAAAAACCGCTATGTGGGGGAGGTGCAACTGCCGGAATTGGTTCATTTGGGCGATCGCTGGCTGAGTTGGGCCGATAAGGTCGATCCTCGTATCCAGGCAGACCTCAAGGCCATAGGTGAACGGTTACGGGATGTGGATGCAGAGCTTAGCGATGTGGCGCAGCAGTTGAATGTGCTATTGCTCAAGCAGACGGCCCAGTTTCCGCTCCGGATTCAGACCGCCGGCCAAACGGATCCCGGACCCCAGCATCGCCAGAACGAAGACACCTGCTATCCGCTCCCCAGTGATCTCAAAAATCGCGGCGTGTCTCCAGATAGTCTTTTGATTCCCCATGTGGCGATCGTCTGTGATGGCATTGGGGGTCATGAGGGGGGGGAAGTGGCCAGCCAGATGGCGGTGCGATCGCTCAAACTCCAGCTTCAAGCCTTTCTGGGCGAATTTTCCCATAGCACAACGCCCCTACCGCCTCAGGTGATCATGGAGCAGTTGGCCGCCAGCGTCCGCGTCGTCAATAACCTGATCAGCAACCAAAACGACTCCCAGGAGCGGGAAGCCCGTCAGCGAATGGGCACAACGCTGGTGATGGCGGTGCATGTGCAACAACCCTTGGCCGCAGAGGGTCCGTTTGGCCATGAGATTTATTTGATCAATGTGGGCGATAGCCGCGCCTACTGGATTACCCAGCGCTATTGTCAGGGGTTGACGGTCGATAATGATGTGGCCTGCCGGGAGGTGCGTCTCGGTCGCGATTTGTACCGCAGCGTTCTGCAACGGTCCGATTCAGGATCCCTCACCCAAGCCTTGGGAACCCGCGACGGTCAATATTTACAGGTGACGGTCCAGCGGTTGATTTTGGATGAGGACGGCCTTTTGCTCCTTTGCTCCGATGGGCTGAGCGACCATGGTCAGGTGGAAATGGCCTGGGCCGATTCGGTGGCGACGACGCTGAGTGGTCAGATTGCCCTGGAGGAAGCAGCCCAAGACTGGGTGGACATTGCCAATGAGCGCAACGGCCACGATAACGTTTCGGTGGTGATTAGTCGCTGTCGGGTGTCGCCGGATTATCCAGTGGTACTGGATTCCGGGGCGATCGCCACCACCGCTCCGCCTGCCGATGCCCTCACCGCTGCCTCCGAAGCGCTCTTGGCCGGGGTTCCTGCTGCCAGCGACCCCGATACGGTTGTGAAGCCCCCCAGTCGGGTGCTGGCGTTGCTCAAGGGAATTTTGGCCTTTTTGATCATGCTGGGTCTGGGTGGACTGATTGGCTATGTGGCCTTCAAGCAGTTGCGGCCTAGCGAACCTCAACCTGGAGAAGTCTTACCCGGAGAACCCTTACCGGGAAATACGCCGCTGCCGCCAACACCGGGGACACCGCTCTCGGAACCAACGCCCCTGAATGGCAATCCATCGAGCGAGACGCCAAACGAAACCCCCGGTGAAACGCTTAATGAAACACCTGGTGAAACCCCCAGCGAAACCTCGCCGGACAATCAAGAACCTGCTGCCCCCTAGAGTAGGCTCAACTCAAAACGTTACAATACCCCAACACTTTGTAGCTCAGGCGACGATTTTGGCGGGCCTGACTGCTTGAATCTTGTGTCTCATTTGGTTGTTGTCTAGAGGAGAAAGTCCATGAAAGTTGGCGATCGCGTGCGGGTAAAAGAGTCGGTCACGGTGTATCACTATCCGCAGAAGGTGCATCAACCCATCGATATCCAAGGATTTGAAGGGGAAGTCGTCGCGATCGCGACGGAGTGGCATGGTAAACCCATCAGCGCCAATTTGCCGGTTTGCGTCAAGTTTGATGTCAATGGCAAACCCCTGCGCACCCATCTGCGGGAGGATGAGATCGAAGCGTTGGGTTAGAAATGTCGGCCCAGGAAAAATCGGAAGAGGTTGAATTCGCCCCGCATTTGCTCCAGCTCCTGGCGATTTTGCTGGGCGATCGCCTCGTACCAGTTGCAATAGTCTTCAAAGGCTTGGCGCTGACCCACTTCGTGCCGAAATTCAACGGCTAACTGGTGCCCTTGAAACTGCTCCGGCGCAATTTCAGGCAAGGGCACAATGGACTGCAGGGGTTCCTGGGCCATAACCGCAAGGGGAGAATAAAGAGCAAATATCTTCAGTTTAGCCCTGTTGCCTAGCTTGGCGACTGGCAACCCCCCGCATCATTTCTCGATGGAGCGTTCCTGCAATTCGCTTGGCGACGGTATCGCTGCTCCAATAGCTGCCGTGGGCATTGCCCCCGTTAATCAGGGCTAGAAACGACCCCTGCAAGAGCCAAGCCAAAATTTCTAAAGGTCCTCGACCCTGAACTAAAATATCATCCACCTTTACCGATGGACCCACGAGACCGGGTAAGAGCCGTTCTAAGGGCCAAGCAATGGGATCGCCGGGATGGACAAAATTGAGCCAAGGGATCCGGCCATTGAGCCGAGCGCTCTGCTCTAGCAACTGCACCAGTTCCAGACTGATGTTGTGGCTGCTGTCGGGCCCGGTCTCATTGATGAGACTAAACAACACCAAGGGTGAACCCAGGGTCGAAATGCTGGTGAGCAGCAAACCGGTCTCGGGGTCTTGACCCATGCCAAAGACACGATCGCGCACTTGTTGCACCAACTGCCGTTCTTCCTCGCTCAAGCTGATGGATTCCCAGCGATTGGCAAACAGGATGTCAAACAAGATGGCTGTTCCCCAACTGTGGGTGACGAGGTGGAGGCGATCGCCCGGTTGGGCATCTGCGATGCCTGCGGCAGCTTGACGGGCCAATTGGCTCACGGTTTCAAACCCCACATGCCGACTGATATAAAGCGCTGCATCGCCCACAAACTCAAGGATTTCATCCAGCCGAAATGGACGGAACCAAAATGATTGCCAAGTGCTCGTTTGCGTAATCTGAGGTCGTAGTTGCTTGAGACGATTCTCCACCACATCTCCCCAATAGAGAGGCACATAGCGGGCTTGGGTGGGTACGGCAGAGCGCTGGATGGTGCGATCCAAGGCGGCAATCAGCTTTTCGGCATAGTGGCGATTGCGAACATTCACACCATGGATAAACAAAAAGTAATCGGTGGTCATGGTTCCCCTGGTAAAGAAAGATAAATTTAGTTGTCGAATTTGTTGCAAAGATCGCCTGACTCGTTATTTCCGTTGCGTTTCGTTGCCGCCGGTAGGTTTTCTTTGCCCCGTTTGTCATGATAAACCTCAGCAAAGCGCGACGTTGGTCAAGGGTGATGTGGTAGTCAACCCTGGCATTGCTCGGCAGGGCTCTACCCATTCCAGGAGGCCCTGCTATTTTTCGGGTTTTTCAGGGGGCTTAGACCTCATGGTTCGGGGAAAAAAACAAGATTCTTTGACGTCGGAGCCGCGTCGTTGCGCCGAAGTGGCCCAGGGGGCGATCGCGCAAACCCTAGACCAGCTCAGTCGCTATTACACACTGGTCCTGGCGGATCAAGACCCGGAACCCCTGCATCAAATGCGAGTCAACCTACGACGCTTGCGAACGCTACTGGTCACCTTTGAGGTCGTCCTAGGGCTGCCTCGGGAGCGAACCCTCAAACAGATTCGCAAGCTCAATCGCGTTCTGGGGGCAGTTCGAGACCTTGATGTTTTGCACGAGGGTTTAAAGTCTGACTATGGACCGTTGATGCCGAAGTCAGAGCAGGCCCCCTTGCGGGAGCTGCGCCAGCAACTCAAGCATCAGCGAAAACAGCGGTTTCGGAAACTGCATGAGGCCTTGGAACAAGCGTTGGAACCCCAACTCCAAAATGAGAGCCAGAGTTCACCGGGCGCTGCGGAAGGAGGCTTGAAGCAATCGATCGAGGCTTGGCTGGCGGATTCCCCTGGGATCTCATCCCTGGGTGACTATTCCGTGGAGGCGATCGCCCCCGATTTACTCTTGCCTTTGCTCAGCCAACTATTCTTGCATCCGGGGCTGCATCTCCCGATTCCGGGGCGGCGGTCCTCACTCCAGCCGGAGCAGGTGCGATCGCTCCATCAGTTGCGCAAGCAGGTCAAGTCCACTCGCTATCCCCTCGAACTCCTGCGGGAAATGCAAGCCGTGAATGCCGAGGAATTGCTGGCACTACTCAAAGACAGTCAGAAAATTCTAGGCAAGCTTCAGGACTTGGCCGTTTGTCGTGAATTTGCCGAAGCGGTATTGGACCAAGCCCTAGAATGCAAAATGCCCACCTTTGCCCAACGGCTCCATCAGCAACAAACCGAGATTCTGCAAGCTTGGAAACCGCTTCAGTGCCAGTGGGTTGATCCGGAGGTCCGGGCGAGACTGCGTCAGATTTGAAGGTGCGATTTCGCTAATGCGATTTTGCTAAAAAATATCCGAGCAAATAGAGGGAGCCGCAGAAAACAATGCAGTCCCCAGGCTGATTGTGGGTGGCGAATGTCAGGGCCTCAAAAATGTCCAGCGTTGCTTGACTGACGGCGAGATCAGGACAAACTTGTAAGGCCAACGCACTCAGCTCACCAGGGTCTGCTGAGCTATGGTCTGGGACTGGCGCGGTGTAGAGGCGATCGCCCCCCCGCAACAAAGCCCGCAACACTGCCTCATGTTCCTTGGTACTCAGCATGCCCATCACCCAGGTTACCGGCTGTCCGGCTTGAACCGACGCCAATGTATCAACATAGGCTCTGAGTTCCACCGCTGCGGCAGGATTGTGAGCGCCATCCGTGAGGATTTTCTGGCCTTGCCAGTGGAGCCATTCCATCCGTCCTGGCCAACGGGTTTGGGCCATGCCTTGGGCGATCGCCTCGTCTGGGATGGTCCAGCCTTGGGAGCGGAGGGATTGGAGGGTGGCGATGGCGATCGCAGAATTGGTTAACTGAATCGGCCCCAACAGCGGCAGCGGATAGCGAATGCCATAGGCTTGAACGGTTCTCGTGTCTTGATCGACTTCTACTGCCGGTTCAACCCAGGTTGCAGGACAATTGAGGGCGTCAATTCGCGCTTGCACAACTTGCTGGGCTTCTGTCGGCAGAGGACCGATAATCGCGGGGCAATGGGGTTTAAGAATTCCGGCTTTTTCCGTCGCAATTTTGGTGAGCGTATCCCCCAGCACTTGCCAATGTTCTTTGCTAATTGAGGTAATGACGCTGGCCAGAGGTTGTGTACACACATTGGTGGCATCCAGCCGACCGCCGAGACCCACTTCAATCACGGCAACCTCCACCCGTTGCTGAGCAAAGTAGAGCCAAGCCGCAGCGGTGACGATCTCAAAGAGGGTCGGCGTGGGCTGCTGCGGATCCACGGCGGCGATAACTTGCTTGAGAATGGTTTCAAGCTCTGTTTGGGTAATGGATTGCTGATTGAGACAAATCCGCTCGGTCCAATCGATCAGATGGGGGGAGGTATAACGCCCTGTGCGATACCCCGCTGCGGTTAGGACTGACGCCAGGTAGGCACAGACTGACCCTTTGCCGTTGCTTCCCGCCACATGGATGAGAGGAATCTGGTGATGGGGAGCCCCGAGGCGATCGAGCAAATGCTCAATGCGGCTTAAGCCAAGGTTGACGCCAAATTGCTGAAAGGGTTGAAGCAGTTGATCAATGCTGGACGGGTATGTCATATGAAATACGTGCGATTCCAGTAAGCGTATGTGAAAACACAATCAAGAATCAAGAATCAAGAATCTCTGGAGAGGCTGAGACCTCTTGAATAAGTCTCAAGCCAAAGCGACAACGTCGATTGCGAAATCCCCTAAGAAAAATCCTCAAACCACCCCTTTCGCCAGAAAAACACCACCAATCCCCCCGCGATCGCCCCCATCCCCAACAAACAAGCCGGATAGCCATAGGCCCAGTTCAGCTCCGGCATATTCCAGCGCGAGACCTCTGGATTAAAGTTCATTCCATACAGCCCCACCACAAACGAAAGCGGAATGAAAATGGTCGAGATAATCGTCAAAAACTTCATCACCTCATTCATTCGATTACTCACCGAAGATAGATAGATATCCATCAACCCCGTCGCCAACTCCCGATAAGACTCCACAATATCCAGAATTTGCACCACATGGTCATAGCAATCCTGCAAATGTAACCGCACTTCCGACGAAATCAGCGGACTGCCATCACGAATCAGTTGAGTGAGCATTTCCCGCTGAGGCCAAATGGCGCGACGCAAAATCAAAAGCTCTCGCCGCAATCGATAAATTTTTTTGACCGTCACCTTGGAAGGATGGCTAATGACTTCGTCTTCCAAATCTTCAATAATTTCACCATAGTCCTCTAGCACCGGGAAAAACCCGTCAATAATCGCATCTAACAGCGCATAGGTGAGATAGTCCGGTCCCCATTGACGAATTTGGCCGCGATCGTGGCGGATGCGATCGCGCACTGGCCCAAAGCAATCCAACTCCGGCTCCTCTTGTACCGTCAACAAATAATGGGGACCGAGAATAAAGCTCACTTGCTCGTTATAAAACTTGCGACCGCTGGGATAGGGCGTTACCATCCGGGCAATAATCACCAACTGATCGGGATACTGTTCCACCTTCGGGCGTTGCGGCACATTCACCACATCCTCCAACACCAGCCGATGAAGACTAAACGTATCCCCCACCTGCCGCAACACCGTTTCGCTCCCTAGCCCACGTACATCCAGCCAAGACACCTCTTCACTGGTAATGGCTTCGGGTTGGAGCTGCCCAATTTCAATGGTTTGGGAGTAAGCTCCCTGCTGGGAATATTCGATCAAGACTAGCTCCGGGGGGGTCGCGTCCTCCTCGATGTAGAGCGTGCCTGGAACATCGCCAATGTCATCGTAATAATCTTCAAAATATTCGTCTTCGTCCTCCGGATCGGGAGGGAGCGGAGCCGGTATTGTGGCCTGCAAGGTGGGGGTTGGGGGGCGATCGCCAGCACTGCCAGCACCATTACGCTGCTGAGCAAAGAAACGTCGAGCAAAGGGCAGCCAAGGGCGCTGGCGAGAATAACGCATGGCAAGTCTATCGAACTGGCAAACGAGAGGATCAAGACAATTATCCCAGCTCGTTTAGCCCCATGGTCTCTCTCTTTATTCCGGCTTCGGCTTGCGTTTCTTGGTATTAAACAGGCTAGACATGCTGAGTCCCGTCACCAGGAGGCCAATTAAGCCGAGGCCATTGAGGATAGGATAGACCGCTTCAAGATGGAAAATCTCCCCCGTATGAATCTCCATCAACCAGCGTGGAGAGAGGCCAATATTCAGCCCCCATTCCCGTACAAAGGTCGCGGCCATCCCCGTAATCACCGTCAAGAAGACAGGAATAGCAACCACTAAGGCAAGCCAGCGATGATACTTGCGAAATAGACGTTTAATCATGGATTTCAATGACGTTGAGGGTCTAATGAGGAGGCCAAGGCGATCGCTAGGAAATGCACCAAGAAATGCGCCAAGAAATGCGCTAGGGAATGCTTTGGATATGGTCATTCATGGCTTGCAGCGCCGTTAAAGCATTGTCCGATTTCCCTGCTTTGAGGGCATTGGAAACCTCATCCATGTCTTTTTCAATTGCATCATAGCTGCTGCCAGACTTTTGCTTCACTTGATCTTCCACCGGTTGCCAAGCGGATTCAAATTTTTCAAACTCCTGCTGAGCTTTCGCAAAATCTTTCAGTTCCACCGCCGCTTTGGTTTGAGCGACCACCGTCGATAAACCTGGATAGCCCGTGGTGGCTGAGGTGGCTGTTGAAGTCGTTGCTGAACTGGCAGTGGTCGCTGGACTGGTCATGGTGTCAGGAGCCTGGGCCTGGGGTTGCTGGGCACATCCCACCAAAAGCACTAGGGCAATCAGACCCGTGCCAATACCCGTGCCAATACCTGTGCCAATCTCCTTACCCAGAAAAGCGTTGAGTCGCATAGCTAATCCTTTGAAGTCTTAATGATCTGTGAATGTTCACAGCCTAAGGGAGGGCTGGTAAAAAACTCGGAAAGATCCTGAGCTTTTGTTACACGGTTGGCAGACTAATCTGGAAACAACTGCCTTGGCCCAGCCGACTCTGCACCGTAATCTCTCCTTGGTGGCGATGGGCGATGACCTGGGCGATCGCCAATCCCAGCCCTGTACCGCCCTCCCGATAGGCGCGAGCCTGGTCTGCTCGCCAGAACCGATCGAAGACATGGGCTAAATGTTCAGGCTCAATACCAATACCTGTGTCCTTAACCTGAAGGGTGACCCAGGGGCCATCGACTTGAACCGCCAGTGTAATTTGGCCCCCACTGGGAGTATATTGCAGCGCATTGGCAATCAGATTTCCCAGCAGGCGCTTGAGCTGAGAGGGATTGCCGACAATGGAGGCTGGGGTGCGAATATTGGCCACAAACTCAATTTGCTGCTGTTCCGCCTGAAGCAGAAATTGATCCACCAGTTCCTCCAGCAACTCTTCCACCGGAATGATCGTCCCCTGGGAGATCCCTGGGCGTTCGCGATCGCTTCTGGCCAACCAGAGCAAATCATCAATCAATTGTCCCATTTGGCCCGTGGCGCTGGCGATCGCTGCAAGTTTTTCCTGATCCGATGGTTCTAGGCTGCCTGCACGACTTTGCAGCACTTCCGTTGAAAGCTTGATCGCCGTCAGGGGATTGCGCAGTTCGTGGGAGGCATCGGCGGTAAACTGCTTGAGCTGTTCTAGGCTGCGGGCGATCGGCTGGAGCGACTGCCGGGTGAGCCACCAACTGCCCAGGCCCGAGAGGACTAGCGCCAAAAGACTCCCCGATTGTAGGCCCAAGCGGAGCCGCTTGAGTTCTTCCTGGGTTGCTCGACTGGACTCGCTAACGCGGACATAGCCGATCAGGCTGAGCGTCTTAGCGTCAAGGGTCTTTTGATAGGCCGGGAGGGTGAGGACATGCAGCTGATCGTCCTGGGGGCGATCGCCCTCTTGCTCCAAGAACGCTTCGTCTGGGCGCTCCAGACCGGTCCCCTGGAGCTTCTGTTGAGAGGCAGGTTGAGAAGTAACTTGAGAAGCAGGTTGAGAGGCAAAAATCGACCCCGATCGCCCTAGCAGCTGCCCCTTTTCATCAAACCATTCCAATCCCTGTTCCGCCTGTTGAAGCGATTGCCAAGGTAAATCCAGATCCCCATCGTCATCGAGTTGTTTGGAATTCGATGGATTAAAATTCGATGGATGGATGCGATTCGGATTGGCTTTAATCTCCGCCAAACTGTGAATCGCTGCATCTCCCAAGAGTTTGAGCCGCCGGTCCGCTCGACGCTCTAGGGTATGGGCAACAACTTGATAGACCACGAGTGAAAAAACAATTACCGTACAGCAGATCACCCCTAGGGATGACAACAGCAGTCGCCAGCCTAAGGTGCTGAGCAGTGGATTGGTTGCAAAGGGAGACCAGGTTTTTACCAATTTCATGATCGACCTGGGTTAGTGAGGTTTGAGGCGATATCCCACGCCATAAACGGTTTCAATCAGCTCCGGAGCCCCGGCTGCGGCAAGTTTTTGACGGAGCGATCGCAGATGCACTTTCACCGTTTCTGCCCCTGGCGGATCCACCGAAGACCACAACTGCTCCACAATCATACTGCGACTCAGCGTCCGCTGGGGCTGACGTAGGAAGAGTTCGAGCAGCTGATATTCTTTAGGCGTGAGCTGCAGGGAATGGGGGCCATAAACAACGATTTTGCTGCCAGGGTCTAACTGCAATTGTCCCCAGGATAGAACCGGAGGTAAGCTCAGATTACTACGCCGCAAAAGCGCCCGAATTCGGGCCAGAAGTTCGGTGAGTTCGAAGGGCTTAACCACATAATCATCGGCTCCAGCGTCAAGACCCATGACTTTATCGGTACTGGTATCTTTGGCGGTCAGCAGGAGCACTGGCGTTTGCAACCCTTTTTGGCGCAGTCGCTGACAGAACTGAATGCCATCGAGCTTCGGCAACATCCAATCTAGCAAAATCAAGCTGTACTCATAAACCTCAACGAAGTCCCAACCCGCTTCACCATCATGGGCCACATCAACCGCGTAGAGCTGCGCCGTCAGGGCTTCTGCCAGCGCTTTTGTAATTCGTTCGTCATCTTCAACGATCAAGATTTTCATAGAAAAATTTTTACCATGGTCTTCACGCTTCTAGAGGAGTTCTAGGTTTGATTCTAGGCCAGCCCCCGGTCTGGGCAATCTAAGGGAGGTGAGGGTGCAGCGAATTTCGTTAGTTACTGAAGCTTACGTCGCTGCAATGATAGGTAATTTTAAGGAGTGGGTTCCTGCGGGAGCCTGGAAGGGACTACTTGCCCTCGCCCTCGTGGGGGGCGGCATGGTCTATTGGGGACGAACTGCGTCTGAGGGGACTAACGGGGCTAACCCGTCTGGCGATCGCCCCCCTAAAACAGCGCTACGGGCCACAGCGCTGCGGGCCAAGGTATTGGAGAACCTTAATCGCGATCGCCAAAACCAAGGTCTTTCCCCCCTGACCCCGGATCCTCGCCTTGACCGCGAAGCCCAAACCTACGCCGAGGCGATCGCTCAGGGAATCCATGACCGGGGCGATCGCGAGAATTCCCCTAACCTCAATGACACCCACTTTGGCTTTGGCCTTGCCACAAACCCTAAAACGGGTGACTTCTATGTGGTGCAACTTCTGAGCGGTCCAGCGGTTGATCGGCTGTTGCCTGTGGAACTTCCGGCAAGACCCCCGGCAAGACTTCCGGCAGGACGCCCTGGGGCCGATCCCTTCCGCGATGCCGTCAATACAGCCATGGCAGCGGCCAAGCTGACGCAAACCGCTAAAACCCAAGCAGAATGGGCGACTGTGGTGGAACATTGGACAGTGGCGATCGCCCAAATGCAAGCCGTCCCGACCCAGCATCCCCGCTATGGGGTAGCGCAGCACAAAGCCAAGGAATATACCAATAATCTCAACTATGCCGAGAAAAATGCCGAGAAAAATGCTGATGCCCAGAATAAGACTGGGACGGCTCTGGGTCTGCCAGCCACATCTGTTTCTCCAGCCTCTGGCTCCGGCCATGGGTTCCCCGATGCCTCTCAGTCTTCATCACAATCCCCAGGACTTGCCATTGCCCAAGCGGGAGGAGATGTTGATGCATCCTTCTTACCTGGTTCTACAAATCCCTCCTCTTGGTTGATTAGCTTGGTCGGTGGCGGATTTCTGGTCTTGGTCATGACCGCAGGCCCCTTGGGTCTTTTTGAACGGCGGGGAAAGGGCGATTTAGATGGTCAAACATCTTTCTCTCCTTCTAGAAATTCTAGAGATTCTGCAAGTTCTGCAAAATTATCCTGGAAACCCACCTTCTCCAACCCCATTCAAGATTGGTTGGAATCTCAGTCGTTTTTCCCCTTCAGTCGTCACCACAACGGTTCCTCAACGGCTTCTGCCCATCAGCTGCAGCGCAAGCTTTATCGGCGTCTGTTGACCTTGACGAAGGACCAGGCGATCGCCATGCATCTGATCAAAGAAAACCTGCGCCGCCACCCCAAAAAATCCGTCAACTGGTGTTGTGAGCAGGCCATTCGCGATTTGGAAAAGCAACGGCAGCGTGAGGAACAGCTCAAACTGCCGCCCCGTCCGCCTCTTGCGGAGGAACCACCGGAGACTTCTGGCTGGGGATAGAGCCCGCGAGGGAAAGGGGACGTTATCCTAGACCTCAGACTTTATCTTGAACAGATCCCGAGATCCCGCCCATGGCTCCCTTTGACGATCGCGATTCAACCCAGCCCCAGCCTCCTACGGACCCCTTTGCCGCTGCCGGGGAAGCGGCCCATCAGGCCCTGCAAGACGCCACCGAATTTTTAGGCAAAGGGGTTGAACCCTTAGCTAGTAGCCCCTTTATGGATTGGGTTGCTCGGTTTCCCGGCATGGGATGGATTTTGGCGGCCCTGGGGCGGGTCAATACGGCCAAAATTACGGCGGAGGTGGCGCAACTGCGTGCTGACCATCCCCTGGAAACTGCGGCGGAACTGAGCGATCGCATCATCAAAAGCGCCGCCCTCACCGCAGGCAGCATCGGTCTATTGACTAACTTTGTTCCTCCGTTGGCGCTGACGCTCTTTGCGGTGGATCTATTAGCGGTGGCGATGCTGCAAGCCGAAATGATTTACCGAGTGGCGGCGGCCTACGGTTTTTCCCTCCAAGATCCCGCCCGTCGAGGAGAAGTGTTAACGATTTTTGGCTTTTCCCTGGCGGCTTCTAGTGCGATTAAAACAGGGCTGAGCGTGGTGGAGATGGTTCCTGTGGTTGGCACAGCGTTGGGGGCCACGAGCAACGCAGCCTTGATCTACACCTTGGGCAATGCCGCCAAACAGTTCTATGCCGGGAAGGCCAACAAGATTCCGGTGACGACCCCCGACGTCTAGCTCAACCCGCTCAACCCGATCCGCTCAATCCGCTAGGTCAACGCCTTACTCAAAATCCCCACGACTTGTCCGCCAGCCTTGGTTTGGGCAAAGCTGAGAATGGTTGGCATGAATTTAGAAATCATGCTGGGATCCATGCCGAGTTTGGAGAAGCCTGCTGCGAGGCCAATCATATTGGTGACATTGCTGGCCGCGCCTCCGGCCTTGCCCCCCATGCCGCCGGCCAGTCCGCCTAGGGCTCCCATGAGTCCACCTCCCCCTTTCTTTTCGCTGGGAGCGGCTTGGAGCAGTTCCTGGACACCGGGCAGAGCCTGAGCCACTTGGGCAAATTCATGGTCTTCAAGTTTTGCCTTGGCCATTTGCATGATCAAGCCTGCGCCGCCTTTGGCCTGTTCTTCCTGGACGCCAAGACTTTGGACGAGATGCTGAACGAGTTCCATGGGAGTTTCCTGGAGTTCTTGGGTTGGTATTGTTAGTCTACTGCTTTTACTTTGATAAGGTTTATCGATCGTTACGGGGCGTTACGGGGTGATGACGAGATTAAGGGACGGCATAGGCGCTAATCCCATTCAACTTTGCCCCGGTTGGCTTTGAGATGCGATCGCTTGGTTTTGCTATCTAGGCGTTTTTTCTGAGCGGTTTTGCTAGGTTTGGTGGGTCTACGGGCTTTCTGGACAACCATCACGCTTTGAATCAGCAATTTTAGCCGAGCCAGGGCGGCTTCTTTGTTTTTCTCTTGGGTGCGGTGTTCTTGGGATTTCAGGACGATCACGCCGTCTTTGGTGATGCGTTTGTCGTTGAGGGCAAGGAGTTTGGTTTTGTAATAGTCGGGGAGGGAGGAGGCGTGGATATCGAAGCGCAGATGAATTGCGGTTGCAACTTTATTAACGTTTTGCCCCCCGGCTCCCTGGGCGCGGACGGCGTTGAGTTCGATTTCGGTTTCTGGCAGGGCGACGGTTTTGGAAATGCGCAGCATGGTAATACTGTAACGGACTTAGGGTGGGGTTGAGCCGATAAGACCGCCAGCATGATGTGAGGCTGTCGCTGTTTCAGCAACAAAACCTGCCTTGGCGATCGCCCATCCCCCAAATCCCATTCCCCATCGGTCGCGTGGATCATGATGGGCGGGTTTTGGCGTTAAATTTGTGGGGAGTCGTCAATGATTGTTTGCTAAACCCGCCCCTACGGGACGCTGAACCGATGAACCCACCCATGGACAAACCCACGAACCAAACTGAACTCCTCCGACTCATCGACCAGGCGGCGGCGGGCTGGACGGAGCTGGATTTGGCGGGGTTGGGGTTAACGGAGTTGCCGGAGGCGTTGGGGCGGTTGGTGACGTTGGAGCGGTTGGTTTTGGGGAAGTTAGATGAGGAGAAGGGAGAATGGGTGGGGAATGGGTTGGTGGAGTTGCCGGGGTGGATTGGGCGGTTGGAGAATTTGCGGGTGTTGGAGGCGAGGTATAACAAGTTTGAGTTTTTTTCCCAGAGGCGATCGCGCAGGTCCAAAACCTTCAGACACTCTATTTATTCAACAACTAAATCCCGGAGATATCCGAAAAGATCGCACGACTTCACAATCTTTAAGCACTTGATTTAGTTAACAAAAAATCACGGATACACCTCAGGCGATCGCAGTATAGCTAAACATGAAGGATTGCCTTCAAATAAGCATCAGCTTTATTTATGGCTTCGTTGCTTGATTGAGACAATTCGTCACGAAATTCTTCTGCGCTAGATACATCTCTAAGAACAGTCAATGCTTGTAGAAATTCAGAGTTTAGATTGTCATCTAATAAATTAAACTCTATGTCTATCAAGCAATCTCGAATTGCATAACGTAAATCGTTTAAAGTCTGCTCCCCATCTTTGATCAACCCTTCTATGCTTGACACAACAGTTTCATAGTCTGAAGTGGTTGGCTTGACTTCTCTCTCAGTAGTTACTGCATAGGCTTTTACCCTTAAACCTTCTTCTTGCTTTCGCATTATTTTCATTGACTTCTTTACACTACTATACCTTCTAAGCATTGAGCCAATGTTATTGTAAATTTGGAAATGTGTATGATTTTCTGAGGGAATCATCAGATTATCAATATTAAAACTATCTGTCTTTATACTTACACTGTAAGCTTTAGAATCTAGGTTAGACGGGAGAGATACTAAATAAGCTTGTATATTATCCTTGTTTTGAAAGCAAAAAGGGAAAATCTCCTTATGTCCTTCGCTAGTTTTAAATAAGGCAAAGCCTATATCCTCCATTTTTTTTACTTTCCGATCTCTGTCTGTCTCGGTCCAAACCACTGAAGCTATGGCTACAAGAGAAGTTATTAATAGAAATTTTAAAAGATACCCGGTCCCTGTCAGTAGCAGTTTTAGAAAGTGATCAAAGACTAGAAAAGGAATATGGAGAATGTAGTTAATCAATGAAATTAGTGCATTACCAGCAAAAACCGACAGTGAAATTAGTGTGCTACCAACAAAAGTTGACATTGCAGCAATAAGGACCAAACAAAGAAGTGTTAGAAATAAGTTTGCCATCATTTTCAATTTGAGTTAAATACAAAAGCTCTTTTCTTTTTGATATTCGTAAAGCGATTGAGAAATAGGTAGTCTACTTTAGTAAAGGATGGAGAAAATATCATTGGGCTGGTTGTTCAGCATCTTTATCTCTGATTAGACGGTTGTACTCATGAATGAAATTCCAAATTGCACCGATATAATTGTCCAGCTTCTTCGAGAAAGACAAGGTTTTTCTCACTAGGCGCAAAACCCTCTGCCTCAGAGTGTTGTTGAATCTTTCTATGTAGCTGGTCAATCCACTGTCTTTGCCGACGGCACGATGACGCTTCGCTGGAATCACACTCTCGTAGGCTTCTCCAAAATCCGTATAGACCGTGGCACATTGCCGATACACACTCGGCAAGGATTGCCATAACGCCCTAGCTGAGTCTCGGGAAGGGTCGCCGATGTGACAGCCAATCACCTCTCGGGTATCAGCATCCAGGGCTAGCCAGACCCATTGCTTGTTGCCCTTATGGTCCACAAACGACCATAGCTCATCCATTTGCACCCTCAGCTTTCCTTTTGCTTTGGGCAGCACCTCTGCCTTTTGAGGCACCGCTTTATAGTATTTATTGACGTAATCTTGCAGCCAACTACTCGAAACGCCCGGCGCTCTAGCAATCCCTGCCAGTGGAATTTTCTCTAGCAACAGCAGGTTGATCAAACTCTGGGTATCTTTGTCTTTCGGCTTCCACTGGGGGTCTTCGACAAACTGTCGGTTGCAGTCTCGGCATTTGTAGTTTTGTTTGCCTCGGCGGGTTGTGCCGTTCTTGGAAATGTCGTGGGAGCCACAGGTGGGGCAAGTACGTTCTATGGTCATCTTTTCCTTTCTCCTACAACCGCTCCTGGTTTCTACAACAGCTTTTCCTTGTTTTCCTTTATCCTTTACACAAAGGCGTTACCCAGAAATATAGTTTTCTATGATTGACAAGGTAAGAGTATCGATTAAAATTCTTTCACCGCAAGAATGATTGTCATCTCACGGCTCAGGGATTCAGGAAATGCTATGGTTTTTCTATGATAGATGGGGTACAGGATAATGCTTGAAACCTTCATAAGGCAAAGAACTTCTGTATCTCACCAGACTGGGAAACTCTATATAAGAACTTCTTGCGTCAATCGAGCTTTTGAGCGTAACAACAAGGTTTCCAGTCGTCGGAGCAACATTTGAGTAAGAGAGCTAAGATATTCATTATTTTAAGGATTCCATGCTTACAAGGGTTTGAGTTCAGTATTTTTAGGTAATTTCAGTAGATTATAAATCTTCAATAGTCCGGATGCTTTTCTAGGCAAACGCTGAAACCCTTGATTTCTCGTCGGCTAGACAACCTTGGAAGAAGGCTAGGATCCTCATTCTACCGTTGGCTCCTAAAAACTGTCCAATGCAGAAAAACGTTAGCAGATCTAGCACCCGCCGCGTTTTCCTCAGCATCCTGCGCCACAGCTTCGCCAAAATCCACAGCGCCTTCGCCAACCCTGACGACATCACCGAATGGGTTCCCGTCCCCGGCCATCCCAATGCCGACCCGTTGGAATACAAAGAACTACTGGGCCTAGAGGAAATGGGCGAAACCACCGTGCTGATCGGTAAACTCAAGCTACGGCTCGACTTGCGCCAACTGCTCGACGGCTACGAAGCGCGGGAATCACGACAGCAGCGGCAGTATCGGGACCGCATGGGAATTCATATGCCCGTAAATGTGGAGGTGAATCCGGTTTTTCAGATGGGTGAGGGGGATAATTTTGGGGGCGATCAAATTCGCGGCAACAAGATCTCAGGTCAATGAAAATCCCCAACGCAGAATCAAGAGACATCATGGCCACTACAATTCTCAACACACTCAATTTGCTTGATGTTGTTGTTCTCACAGAAGACCTGCCACAAAACGCCCTCGTGCGGGGTCAAGTCGGTACTATCGTTGAAACCCTAGCCCCTGATATCTACGAAGTTGAGTTCAGCGATGACGCGGGGCAAACCTACGCTATGCTTCCCCTCCACTCCAGCCAACTCTTATTGCTTCACTACCTACCCATCAAGACATCAGGGCAATCCGATAAACCCAAAGAAGATGCACAAGAAACAACCATGGGAAATATCTATCAATTTGGCAAACGCGACAATATTGCAGGCGATCAAGTCAACCATCAAAACAATTTCAACGGTCCCATGTCTGGCCAAATCGGCAACACCTTCAACGACAACGCCCAAGCCAGCGACAACACCTTCAACCAAACCCACGAAAGCCAAACCCACGAAACCGCACCCCTTCCTCCCCTCGCCACCCACGAACACCCCCTCGCCAACGCCAAAACCATTCTCTTCCTCGCCTCCAACCCCAAACAAACCGGCAGACTCCGCCTCGACCAAGAACTTCGCGACATCGACGAAAGCCTCCGCCGCGCCCAACGCCGCAACCAATTCAACCTCGAAAACAAAGGTGCAATCCGCCTCCGTGACTTCACCCGCGCCGTCCTCGACCACACCCCCCAAATCCTCCACTTCTCCGGCCACGGCCTCGGCACGGCTCCCTCCACCGAACCCAATCCCCGCAAACCCATCGCCATCCCTAACCCCAACCGTCCAGACCCCGAAGGCTTGCTCTTTGAAGACGATCAAGGCAACCCCAAACTCATCCCCAGCGAACAACTCGCCGCCCTTTTCGACCTCTTCTCCGACACCGTCGAATGCGTCATCCTCAACGCCTGCTACTCAAAAAATCAGGCCGAAGCGATCGCCCAACACATCCCCTACGTCATTGGAATGGAGCGGTCCATTAGCGATCGCGGAGCCATTGAATTTGCCATCGCCTTCTACGACACCCTCGGCGCAGGCAAAGACATCGAATTCGCCTACAAACTGGCCCGTATCGCCCTCATGGAAAGCAACGAGCAAGATATTCCTAAACTGATTCATAGCAAAAAGCGATCGCCCTCCGAAGAGAGCGATCGCTCGACAACCTAACTTATTCAGTTGTATGAACTCAAGCAATCAAGCAGTCATTAACCGTTGATAGCAGGAGCAGTCAGAGCCACAGGAGCAGCATCACCGGAAGCGAGGTCGAGGGGGAAGTTGTGAGCGTTGCGTTCGTGCATCACTTCCATACCCAGGTTCGCACGGTTCAGAATGTCCGCCCAAGTCGACACCACACGCCCTTGGCTGTCAATGATCGACTGGTTGAAGTTGAACCCGTTCAGGTTGAACGCCATCGTCGAGACTCCCAACGAGGTCATCCAAATACCCACCACAGGCCAGGCTGCCAAGAAGAAGTGCAGCGAACGGCTGTTGTTGAACGAAGCGTATTGGAAAATCAGACGACCAAAGTAACCGTGCGCGGCAACGATGTTGTAGGTCTCTTCTTCTTGTCCAAACTTGTAGCCGTAGTTCTGAGATTCTACTTCAGTGGTCTCACGCACCAAGGAAGAAGTCACCAACGAACCGTGCATTGCGGAGAACAAGCTTCCACCGAAGACGCCAGCCACACCGAGCATGTGGAAGGGGTGCATCAGAATGTTGTGCTCAGCCTGGAACACGAACATGAAGTTGAACGTACCGGAAATACCCAGGGGCATACCGTCAGAGAACGAACCTTGACCAATGGGGTACACGAGGAAAACGGCACTCGCTGCTGCTACAGGTGCAGAGTAAGCAACGCAAATCCAAGGACGCATGCCGAGGCGGTAGGAGAGTTCCCACTCACGACCCATGTAGGCAAAGATGCCGATGAGGAAGTGGAACACCACCAATTGGTAAGGGCCACCGTTGTACAACCACTCATCTAGAGAAGCTGCTTCCCAGATGGGGTAGAAGTGCAGGCCAATGGCGTTGGAAGAGGGCACAACCGCACCAGAGATGATGTTGTTGCCGTAGAGCAAGGAGCCAGCAACAGGCTCACGGATGCCGTCAATGTCGACGGGGGGAGCTGCAACAAAGGCGACGATGAAGCAGACGGTCGCTGCGAGCAGCGTGGGGATCATCAGGACGCCGAACCAACCGATGTAGACCCGGTTATTCGTGCTGGTGACCCACTCACAAAACTGCTGCCACACCGACGCGCTTTCGCGACGTTGAATCGTGGTAGTCATTTCTTATGATTCCTTAATGGATGATGAGTGAACACTTCGTTCGCTCTGCACATACATTAGCAAGGTTCTAAAGTTTTGTAAACAAAGTTTGCTAAACCTAACGACTGATTTCTCATAAAACCTTAAAAAATAAGGGGCTCAACCCCTGCGAGTCTAGCCCCTAAGTCCTTTCTGGCCATTGCATCAACGACAGCAGGAATTGTTAAGTTGTGCAAAACGATTAGCCCGGAGGCCACGCCATTGCCCGTCCGCCAAGGAGATGAATATGAAGGTGGTAAACGGTTTGGCCACCTTGGTCGCCATTATTAATCACCAGGCGGTAGCCCTCGTGGAGGTCGAGCTGGGTGGCGATCGCCCGAGCCGTCAGCAGTAAATGGCCCAGCAGCGCTTGGTCGTCGGTCTGCGCTAGGGAGATTTGGGGAATATGCTGCTTGGGAATAATCAGCACATGGGTGGGCGCAGCAGGCTGATTATCCCGAAAGGCGAGGCAGAGCTCGTCTTCGTAGACAATATCAGCGGGGATTTCGCGGCGAAGGATTTTGCCAAAAATCGTATCGTTGGTTTCGCTCATAGGGTTCCAATCAAGTTCGACGAAGCTGTCGATCCATTATCCATGGCTGCTATCCATGGCTGCCTGTGGGGAGAGTGTCAATGGGAAATTGACTCGGAACCAATATTGGGAGACAGGGCCAGTTGAGTGGCACCTGCTTGCATCTGGATCATCTCCGCCTCTGTCCAGACCCGAGGACCCCGGCATTGATGGGCGACGAGGAGTCCCCAGAGGGTATTGGGCTTCGTCAACACAGGAACCACAAGGTTGGCTTTGACTTGGATACTGTGGAGAAATTCAAGGTGGCAATCGCGGAGGTTGGCGGCATCAACGTCGGCAGTCGCTTTCACCCGCCCCTCCAGATACATTTGGGCATAGTCCTGATTAAAACAGTCATCTGCACCGGTCATGCCGACGATCGACAAAGACGCATCACTGAGGGATTCGAAGGTCACTTGACCTCTCCACCGCCGATAGAAGTAGTAGAGAACGACGCGATCGCTTTGCAGCTCTTGCCGCAGTTGCTCAATCACATGATAGACCAGCTCGTCTTGGGAAAGTTTCTGAGAAAGGCGTTGGACCATCCGCTGTAGTCCCGGTTGAGAGGATCCGAGGGGAAGTTGTTTCTCTAAGCCAGGCGTGTTTTTAGGTTCGTTTTGAGGCATGGACAGGGGATGGGAAGGCTCAGGAGGCATGGAAAAAACGGATAGATTGCATCAATGGGGCGCATTGTTTTTAGTGTAGTGCAGCGGATCAAACCCGGCAGACTCAAAACCGGCAGACTCAAAATCTGGTTCCCCGATACAGCCGCTGCTGTCGCTGGGCCAACCGTCGCGCGAATTGGGGTAAATCGCCCCGCCGCCCCATGACAATGAGTGTATCTCCTTCATGTAAAAATACTTCGGGACTCGGGTGAATCACCATTTGCCCATCCGCCCGCCGCAAGGCCACGACAATAAATGAATTCTGTCCCCGCACTTCCACCGTGCCGATGCTTGCCCCTGCTAGCTCCGACTGCGGCGTAATCGGCAGCTCATCTAGTTGAACATGCACCTGGGAGAGAATCTCATTCAAACTGGATAAGCTGTTGCTGGTATCCAAAAAATCTAGAGAAGCAGGATGGGTAATGAGGTGGGCCATGCGGGTTGCGCCGATCGCTGCGGGCAATACCACCCGATTGGCCCCCGCTTGTAGCAGCTTCTTCTCCGTGGACGATTGCTCTCCCCTCGCCAAAATCATGAGCTGTGGATTGAGATCCCGAGCCGTCAGCGTAATAAATACATTGAGCGCATCATTGGGTAGCACCGTCGCCAGAGCGGTTGCGCGGGCAATCCCCGCGTCTTGCAAAATCCGTTCATCCGAGGCATCGCCCAAACGCACCAAATAGCCCAGGGCTTGGGCCTGCTCAATGCGTCCCTCATCCCGGTCCACTACCACAAACTGCTGTTTGGCCTCCACCAATCGTCGGGCCAAGAGCACCCCCATTCGTCCAAACCCGCAGATAATCACATGGCGATTTAACTGTTCAATGTCCCGCGTCATCCGTCTTGCCCCCAAGGCGCGATTGATTTCTCCTTCCGTCACCATCTGCAAAAAACCGCCCACGATATAAACCGCTGAAGAGGTTCCTGCGATGATGACAAACATCGTAAAAAGCCGCAGTTCGGGGCTGAGAATCGGCTTGACTTCCCCATAGCCCACTCCAAAAATCGTAATCACGACCATGTAGATGGCTTCCATCCAGGTCCAGCCCGCCAGCCGATAGCCTGCCACCGCAATCAGCAACGTCAATACAAAAAAGACCGCACCCACAAGGATGCGCTGAAGCGAAGTCTTCATAGGCAGGGCGGACCCCAGCAGGGTCAAGGACAGGGTCGAGAACGGATACAGGAGGGACGATGGCAATCATGCTCCCTATGGTGCAGCAAAGGCCCTGGGCGATCGCGTATCTAAAGTTACTAAAGCAAGTTACTCAAGCAAAACTCCCCTAAAATTAAGACCGTGGTTGAGGGTAAGGGTTTTGGGATCGCTTAGGAGATAATAGAAAGCACGTTATTACTGCGCTGCCATTCTTCTATGAGTCCGAACTTTCAATCCCTGGCCGATCGCTACAAAACGGCACTTCTAGAAGATGTTTTGCCTTTTTGGCAGCAGCATTCGTTGGACCAGGAATTTGGGGGATATTTTACCTGTCTCGATCGCGCAGGTCAGGTGTTTGATACGGATAAGTTTATCTGGTTGCAAAATCGGCAGGTGTGGCTGTTTTCAATGTTGTTTAATCAACTGGAGCCGCGCCAAGATTGGCTAGCCATGGCGAGTCATGGGGCGGAGTTTTTGGCGAAGCATGGGCGGGACGGGGTAGGAAATTGGTATTTTGCCCTCGATCGCCAGGGTCAGCCGCTGGTTCAGCCCTACAACATTTTTTCGGACTGTTTTGCAGCGATGGCCTTTAGCCAGTATGGGCGGGCGTTGGGTTCGGTACCGGGATTAGAGGGGGAAGCGGAGGGGGCGAAGGCGATCGCCCTCCAAGCCTACGAAAATGTCCTCCGTCGCCAGGACAATCCCAAGGGGCAATACAGCAAAGCCTATCCGGGAACTCGCCCGATGAAGTCCTTGGCGGTGCCGATGATTTTGGCGAATTTGACCCTGGAGATGGATTGGCTGTTGTCGGGCGAACAGTTAGACGAGGTGTTGGACCAGACGGTGCGAGAGGTGATGACGGATTTTTATAGGGGCGATCGGGGTCTGCTGTTTGAAAATGTGGCTCCGGATGGGTCAAGAATCGATTGTTTTGAGGGGCGGTTGATTAATCCAGGCCATGGAATTGAAGCGATGTGGTTCATCATGGAAATTGCCCAGCGGCGACAGGATCTGGTCTTGATTGAGGAGGCGATCGATCGGGTGATCAATATTTTGAAGTTTGGCTGGGATGAGCAATATGGCGGTATTTTCTATTTTCTGGATGGGGAAGGACGTCCGCCCCAGCAATTGGAGTGGGATCAAAAGCTGTGGTGGGTCCATCTAGAAACGCTGGTGGCGTTGGCGATGGGATATCGGTTAACGGGTCGGCAAGATTGCTGGGCTTGGTATGAAAGGGTGCATGACTATACCTGGAATCATTTTGCGGATCCGGCGCAGGGGGAATGGTTTGGTTATCTCAATCGGCAGGGAGAAGTGTTGCTGAACCTCAAGGGAGGGAAGTGGAAAGGATGTTTTCATGTGCCTCGGGCGCTGTATTTATGTTGGCAGCAGTTTGAGGCTTTGGACCAGATTCAAACGTCTCGTTAGAGGTTGCTTTCGACTCAGCTATTTAGGGGGAAGCAGGCGAGCACGCTGTTGAACAGTGGTATCAATTCTCCGCAATATATTTGCACCCAGGGTGTAAGCGTATAGGCTGGCTGGCTCAAATTGAAATCGCACCCCCTTATATAAAAAGTTATTATCCCTAACGGTTCGACTCGTGATTAAAATTGGCTGGGATACACCAGGGTTCTTCTTGACGAATGCTATACAGTTTTCAAGCTCAGCGTGTGAATTATAGGGACGGTCACTCCACTTAACTTCGACCATCCAGGATGGTGATTGGTGTGCTTGATCTAAATGGACAATATCAATTTCTCCTTTATCCCAGCGAGCATAGTAAAGCTCAATGACTTTGCTATGTTGCCACTGGCTAAAAATAGCAGTTTCTGTCAGCGCCCCCATAGCTTCAGAGTTTATTTCTAGCTGTCCAAACAAAGCTGCCCGCATAGATGGATTAGTCAAATAGACTTTGAAGCACATTGCCCTCTTGAATCGCTTTGCATTTTGATCAATTCTCTCAACACGGCGGATTAAGAACGCAGCTTCTAGATATTCGAGATAACGCTTAATGGTATTCTTGGCCACACCAGAGGATTTTGACAACCCTTCTAAACTCACTTCGTTACCAGAGTTATACGCCAAAGTCGTGAAAAGTCTATTCAGTTCTTGGATGTCGCTAATCCCATAAAGACTGGGCAAATCTCGCAGCAAAACTTTATCAATAATGTCGCTTTTAATATACTGACCAGGGTTTTGCCGAATCGTTTCTGAAAAAACTGCTTCTGGATATCCACCGAAATTTAGATAGTTGACAAATTCATCATTTAATTCCTTAATATTTCGAGATAAATATTTGTATTTTTGCGGAGCATATTCATAGTCTTCCTGATCATACAACTCAGATAGAATTAGTTCATCTTCTTTTTCGATGAACATCAAATATTCAGCAAACGTTAGTGGAGGTAAAACATAATCACTGAATCGACCAGCTCCGGATTCAGTACTTTTCAGGCGTAGTGCAGCTGCGGCAGAGCCTGTAGCAATGAAACGGTAGCGAGGAAATGAGTCAACGAGGGACTTAAGATGGATTTCCCATTCACGCAAATACTGAATTTCGTCAAAAAAAACAAAGAGCTTTGAATCACGTTCATGATTAAATAACTCTTGAAAATAACTGAGTATTCGCTCTAAAGCCAGTCCGGTATAGATCGGGGTTTCGAGGGACACATATAAAACTTTTCTGGCGTTAACACCAGAATCTAAGAGCATCCGAATACTGTGATAGACCATGACCGTCTTACCGACACGCCTCGGTCCCATGAGAACGATTGCTCTATTTATACTTGCATCTAGAATATTCTGAGAGAAAGCCTCAAAGTACTTTCGCCGTGGTGTCTCCTCGTAGAGGATCTTTCCTTTAGCACCGTCCTCCCACCAAGGATTATCAAATTGAAGGCGAGATATGATGTCTTCTTTGGCGATCTCAAGCATGGATCTAAGATTAGAGCTCTAATCTTAGCTTAGTCAAAACAAGTACTAGAGTCAATCGATTAATCTTAACTTTGCAATCTTAATCTTGTAATCTTAACTTTGGAACTAGGCTTCGGCACGACTGATACAACCTAATTAGATCAATCGTTCTATTCCGATTGCGTTAAGCTATCCCCTCCGTTCGAAACCAATCCACGGCATCAGCCACCGCTTCGCGAATTGACGACTGTGGCAACCCCAACGCTGCGATCGCCTTCCCCGCATCGTAATACATTCGCTGTGACGACATCCGCACCCCATCCAACGGTACCGTCGGGTCATACCCCAGTTTAGCCAGCAACTTTTCTTCTGTCCAAGCCACCGCCAGCGGTAGCCACAGCGGTACTGTCGTCTGCGGAGCAGGTAGGCCCGTTACTTCTCCCAGCAACTCTAGTAACGCCTTCAGGGAAGTATTTTGATGCCCCAGAATATACCGCTCTCCCGATCGCCCCTTTTGTAACGCCAACCAATGGCCCATCGCCACATCCCGCACATCAATCAAGTTTAACCCCGTATCCACATAGGCCGGCATCTGTCGTCGCAAAAACCGCAGAATAATATCCCCCGTTGGTGTCGGCTTTAAATCCCGAGGACCAATCGGCGTTGAAGGATTCACAATCACAATATCCTGCCCCGCCTGAGCCGCTTTGACGGCTTCCTGTTCCGCCCAGTATTTGGATTTTTTGTAATCGCTGATCAACTTTTCCGGTGGTGATTGATAGGCTTCATCCGTAATCTGACCATCGCCGCGCACCCCGATCGCCGCCACAGAACTCGTATAGACGGTCCGTTCAATGCTGCCAGCCTCTTTTGCTGCTGCAAGGACATTGCGGGTGCCGAGGACATTGGCTGCTTGGAGGTGGGGGCGATCGCGCTGCCACAAGGAATACAACGCCGCCACATGGAAACAATACCGACAGCCTTTCATCAACTCCGCTATTTTCGGATCATTGAGCGACCCTTTGACAATTTCTATATCCAATCCAGCCAAGTTGCTCAGGTCACTTTCAGGCCGTACCAGTGCCCGAACCAAGCAGCCTTGTTCCAGCAACAACCGTACTAAATTTGCACCCACAAACCCAGTAGAACCTGTGACGAATACCCGATCATTCATTTGTCTTTGCTTATTCCCTCGTGATCCGATTCTACACCCAGGAGAATGATGTGTTGTTTCTTTATGCTATAAAGCGTTGATCTTGTCGGTCAGATGCTGATCGTGAAACAGGTCTATTCCTACCGCTGACTTGATTAAATAGAGCAGGATTGCCAAACTCAGACTGACAAACACATTCAGACTAATTAATAAAAATGCCGCAACCAGTCCATTCACGACTCGCTCCGTCCCCGTGAGTTGGCGATCGCGACTCTTCTCCCGTCGCTCTTTCCCCATCAACAAAACTACATAATAGCGAGACACCAAAAGATTGATCCCAAACCGGACATCCAACACCTTATTTTTAGTATCCGTATCTGTCAGAGGGCCGTCTGTCATACCAACCACCCTAGGGCCAAAGCCCCGCCCCACCAGAACGTCAATAAATATCGCCAAATTTGTGCAGGACCCCGCCGTTGCCACAGTTGAGACGTAAACGCCAGTAGGTTCAACAACAACATGCCCAAAAACCACAGCAGAAGCAGCGTCATCGCCCATTGAGACGGTGCATTCCAGGGAGAGATCGCCTCCCAAGGCCCTGGCCAAGGCCGACGGGCTACGGCAACCCACAGCAGCAGGGTGAGGCCAAGATTAGACAAGAAGATCGATTCAGTTGTCGTCCAAACAATATACAGGAGGACGAGGAACGTGGCGATCGCCAAGCCCTCAGGAGCCTCAAACAGCCGCAAGAGCCATCCCCCCGCGAAGCAACCCAGCGGAGCCAAAACCAGGCCGATTTGACCGAGGAAAAGAGCAGGGTATTTTTTTGCAGAAAGCTCCATGCAACCCCATGAGACTGAATCAACGCCCCTAGCCTAGACAATCGCAGCGGGTCTCCCCAGTGGGGAATTACGGACGTTTAGACAGTGGCGAGTTGGCGATCGCGAGGGGATGCGGAGGGGGCTTGGGCAATCGACCGACCGAGGGCCGCAGCAAGGGGACGCAGGCTTTCGATCAGGTCGGCCATGGCTTCGAGGGACAGGGTTTGTTGGGCATCGGAAATGGCTGCGTCGGGGCGAGGGTGACATTCAATGATCAGACCATCGGCTCCAGCGGCGATCGCAGCCTTGGCCAGACCTGCCACGAGGTCACGCCGTCCGGCAGCATGGCTAGGATCAACGATGACCGGTAAATGGGTGAGCTGTTTGAGGGCGACAACGGCACCGAGGTCTAGAACATTGCGGGTGTAGGTGTCGAAGCTGCGAATCCCCCGTTCGCAAAGAACCACGTTGGGGTTGCCATGGCTGGCGATATATTCTGCGGCCATGATGAATTCTTCCAGCGTGGCGGCAAGACCCCGCTTGAGCAAAATCGGTTTGTCGGTTTCGCCGAGGGCCTTGAGCAGGTCGAAGTTTTGCATATTGCGGCTGCCCACTTGGAGCATATCGGCGGCATCGGCGAGGGTTTCAATTTGGGAAATCGCCATGACCTCGGTGACGACCGGTAAGCCTTGGCGTTGGCGAACCTGACGGACAATCTCCAGTCCCGGTGCGCCTACACCTTGGAAGTCGTAGGGAGAGGTGCGGGGCTTATAGATACCGCCACGCAAGGCTTGAATGGGGGCGGGTTTGAGGGTTTGGGCGATTTCTTCCATGATCTCAAGGCTTTCGATCGCGCAGGGACCCGCAGCGATGAAGAGTTCTGGGCCACCGATGAGGATGCTGTCGCTGAGGGCGATCGGGGTGGTGGGGTGGGTAGGGGTGGGTTTGCTGACGAGGGGTGCGGGTTTCATGGTTGTGTTCTCGGTGATGGGGTAGTGGGGTGATGGGGTGATGGAAAAACTGGGGAGGGCTGGGGCATTAAAAAACCGCAGCCCTTGGACTGCGGTTCACCTGGAGAGTTTTGGGTATCAGCGCTTAGCGCTCACTCCAGGTGAACCTCCATAAACCAAAAAAAGTAAAACTTGTTAGAAAACATGATGGGTGCGGGTTTGGGTTGACTTTTCGCCAAAATGAAAATTCTTGTGCCGGGACAATCGCTAATGTCCTTGTCTGTAAGGTAACAACTGTTTTTGGCAATTGTCAAACGTTTGATCGGTCTTAATTTGGGGCTAATTCACGCTAGCGCCTCAGAGTCCTTGCATGAAAGCGATTTAGCAACTCTTCAGCAAACCCTGTAGCCAAGCTCAGGGTTCTCTCATCTTTCCCTAGGACCCTGCGGCTACATTAAAGCCATCGCATGAGAGCTATCGCATTAGCCCACCCACCCCAACCACTTGAAATCAGCTAAGACCCATGGCACAACCAAAGAGTAAGTTTCTAAAATATATCGTGATTGGCACTGTCGTTGCTGGGCTCCTCGTCCTGGCGAAGCAATTTGATCTCCAAACAGTTTTTCACAATGCTCTGCTCTGGGTCGATAGCCTCGGTGCTTGGGGGCCGATCGCCTTCATCATCATCTATAACCTCGCGACCATTTTGTTCCTGCCCGGATCGCTGCTCACCCTCGGCGGTGGCGTGCTCTTCGGCGTGGTCAAAGGTTCCCTCTACGTTTTTATGGCTGCCCTCGTTGGAGCCACCCTCGCCTTTTTGATTGGTCGCTACGTGGCGCGGGGCTGGGTCTCGGGCAAGATTGCCGGGAATCAGAAATTTCGGGTGATTGATGAGGCGATCGCCAAAGAAGGTTTCAAAATCGTTCTCCTCACCCGCCTTTCCCCCATCTTCCCCTTCAACTTGCTCAACTATGCCCTCGGCCTTACCCAGGTTTCTCTCAAGGATTATGTCCTGGGGTCCTTGGGGATGCTACCGGGAACGATTATGTATGTTTATATCGGTTCCTTAGCCGGTAGCCTTGCCACGATTGGCATGGAAACCATCGATCCCCAAACGGCACGCATCCAGTGGATTATCCGCATCGTCGGTTTTATCGCCACCGTCGCTGTTACCCTCTACGTCACCAAAGTTGCCAAAAAAGCCCTAGACAACTCGGTTGAAAATGCAACCTTATAAGCCAATTCAGCAATTTGTAGGTTATTAAATTCATGATCCTTAGCTAATGATTTGAACCGAAAACCCTCTGCCTACTTTTCCACTCCCCTTTATCCCAAAACATTCCCATGAGCCAGTCCTACGCCTTCCAATCCCCCGTCGAGTTCCCCCCCTACGATCAATACAATCAGGAACTCATCTCCCACGTTCATCCCCCCAATTGGACCAACCCGCAACCCGCTAAAATCTATGATTTAGTTGTGATTGGAGCAGGCACCGCTGGCCTAGTTGTTGCCGCTGGAGCTGCTGGTTTAAACCTGGGTCTTAAGATTGCGCTAGTTGAAAAACATTTGATGGGGGGAGACTGCTTAAATGTGGGTTGTGTTCCTTCCAAATGCGTGATTCGTTCCTCCCGCGTTGCTGCCGATATGCGCAATTCTCTGCCCTATGGCATTAAACCTCCAGCCCATGTGGACGTCGATTTTGCAGCGGTGATGGAACGGATGCGGAAGCTACGGGCAGGCATTAGCCACCACGATTCTGCTAAACGGTTTCAAAACTTAGGAATTGATGTTTTCCTGGGTAATGCTCAGTTTACGGCAGAGGGGCAAGTGCGTGTGGGCGATCGCAATCTCTCCTACAAAAAAGCCGTTATCGCCACTGGAGCAAGAGCGGTTCGTCCCTCGGTACCGGGACTGGCAGATGCCGGATTTTTAACCAATGAAACGGTCTTTTCCTTGACTGAGTTACCCAAACGAATGGCCGTAATTGGCGGCGGCCCCATTGGTTGCGAATTGGCCCAAGCATTTCATCGGCTAGGTTCCCAGGTAACACTAATCCATAAAAATAGTCATTTGCTCGACAAAGAAGACGCCGATGCCGCTGAAATCGTCCAAAACCAGCTTAAAAAAGATGGCCTAGAATTTGTCCTAGGCGCAAAGCTAACGCGAGTCGAAACCACCACCGCAGGTAAGGTACTTTACTACGATTTAGGTCATGGTAATACAGGGTCAGTGATGGTCGATGAAATTTTAGTGGGTGCGGGTCGTCAACCCAATGTGGATGGTTTGGGGCTAGAAACCGTAGGTGTTGAATACGATCGCCGCAAAGGAGTTAAAGTCAACGATTATCTGCAAACTACCAATCCCAAAATCTTTGCAGCGGGCGACATTTGCATGGATTGGAAGTTCACCCATGCTGCCGATGCAGCGGCTCGAATTGTCATCAAAAATACGCTATTTTCCCCCTTCGGCATGAGTAAATCTAAGCTCAGTAGTCTAACTATGCCCTGGGTCACCTTTACCACTCCTGAAATCGCCCATGTAGGGATGTACGAGCAAGAGGCCAAACAGCAGGGCATTGAATACGAAACCATTCATATTCCCATGAGTGGGGTGGATCGGGCGATCGCCGACGGAGAAACCGAAGGCTTCCTCAAAATCCTGCACCCCAAAGGGTCTGATAAAATTCTAGGAGCCACGATTGTGGCAGACCATGCTGGGGAAATGATTAGTGAAATTACGACGGCGATCGTCACCAAACAGGGGTTGAAAAAACTATCAGGTGTTATCCATCCCTATCCCACCCAAGCAGAAGTTATTAAGAAAGCAGCAGATGCCTATCGTAGAAAGCTGCTAACACCGACCAATCAGACGCTACTCAAGTTTTTGAGTCGTCTTTCTTAACCAGTAGGTTGCGAGGGCGATCGCCCACTGGGCATAGCGAGGAATCGCCTCCGCATCGTCATAATACCGCGAGAGGGGCGAAAACAAGCCACAATGGTCAACGAGAGGAACTTGATATGTTGTGATTTCTGCGTTGTGATATGCGTTGTGAACTGTGCGATCGCGATTGTCCCCAGCTAACCGTTCATCATCTGATTCCGCGCCAATATGCTAGACGCAAAAATCTTGAAATAGGCCCCACAATTGACCTTTGCGCCCCTTGCCACAAACAGATCCATACACTGTTTGATAACAAACGTCTGGCACAAGAACTCAATTCCATCGAGCGGCTGCGAGCAACCCCCGAGCTAGATAAATTTCTCGGCTGGATTCGCAAACAAGACCCCGCGAAGCAGGTGCGCGCCTATCGTCATCGTTAAGCCCTCTCCGCATTCCCCCGCAGTTCAAACCGTTGCCCCAGTCAACTCCGGCAAAAACCCTGAGACCATCGCCAAAATCACCGGGCAATCTAAGCCTAACCTCTGGAAACGCGCCAGAGCCATGACCCAGCATCGGGGTTAACTCAGGGATGAAACGGACGACCTTTGCACTCATTGCGCTCTCCGGGCTTCTGGGTGCTGGCAGTGCTGCGGGGGCGGTTGGCTATACTCAGCTTAAAACCGCTCTCCTGCGCCACACCCCATTTTGGGCAAAGCCTCAGCCTGCGATTCCTCACACCTTGGCGGGGCTTGATCTGAGCCAATGGCCTCGACATTGCCGAGACCTGCGTCGAGATTTACGTCGAGACCTACACCAAAATTTACGTTTACGCCGAAATCTACGCCGAGAAGCACAGAACAACGCTTCTGCCGCTTTTAATGCCTCCAACCTCTCCAACCTCTCCAACCTCTCCAACCTCTCCAACCACTCTGCGGGGCCGGTCCAAATTACCTATCAACCCCGCCCCATCCAACCCTTTGTGGCCCCAGCCTGGAAATTGCGATGGCAGGGTACAACCCTAGCCATTCCAGCAGCCCCCTATCATGAACTGACACTGCTGCGTCGCTCTTCCCATGACTTTACCCTAGCCCTGCGGACTGCGGGATCTGACCCAGTTCAAGTTGTCTTAACAACCTTAACCCCCAACCCCACTCCCCCCCCTCTATTGGCCAGTGCTGCCCTCGCCGGGTTAGCCTCCGAACCCCAGTCAGCCCGTCGAACGCGATCGCCTCAACAACAGGAAAAAAAACAACAGCGCCAAGAGGAACGCTTAGCGCAGCAACTCTTTGGCGATCGCCTCTCCCAAACCCAGCTCCTCGACCTGGCCTATCACCATCGCCCCGAAGATTTAGACTGTACGCCCGAACAATGGAGCCATGACATTCCCTTGGCGATCGCCCTAGAAACCAAACGTCAGGAAAAGCCAACACTGATCGCCGCCTATCCCAGCGTGGGCGATCGCCCCGGTCGCGTTCTCCACCATCGTCGCTGGATCGCCGCTACAACTTTCAGCGAATGGCAAATTCAACTCACCGATCCCAACCGCCCTGCCGAATTGTGGATTTCTTTACCCGACACCCATCCCAGTGCTGCGGTAGGATTAGGAGTGGGTCAAGAGAATTGGTGGGAAGCACCCCATCGGCCTAGTTGGCTCGATGCCCTTGAAGGGGTTCTCGCAAATCCAGCCTCAGCCTCGGCTGAAGATTGGCAGCGGCTGACCGTCAGCTTGCAACAGGCCCACATGAGTCCGCAAAGTTTGGCCGCAGTGCGGGCGATCGCCACAAAACAGCCCTAAACGGTCTCGCCACCCCTCAACGGTTCAGTCGAACCGAACCGCGATCGCGCGGAAATCCGTCGGGCACTCTGCCCGACAATGTGAACAATATTGAAATAATATAAATAGTGCTCAACAGAGTGCTCGACAACCGGGTACTCGACAACCGGGACGCCAGCCCACGCTGTCTCCAGGGATTTGGGAATTCACAGAAAATCGCCCAGAATCCGCTCTGAGTAACGCTTGAAGGTGGTCATCAACGGTAGTAATACTTTTAGTCAAAGACAATCATGAAAGACCTGACTCGTTATCGCAATATTGGCATCTTTGCTCACGTGGACGCGGGCAAAACGACCACCACGGAGCGGATCCTCAAGCTGACCGGCAAAATCCACAAAATCGGCGAAGTCCACGAAGGCGCAGCGACCACCGACTTCATGGAGCAGGAACAAGAGCGCGGGATCACGATTCAATCCGCTGCCACCTCCTGCTTTTGGAAGGAGCACCAGCTCAACATCATCGACACCCCTGGACACGTGGACTTCACTATTGAGGTTTACCGTTCGCTCAAGGTTCTAGACGGGGGGGTCGGGGTGTTCTGCGCCTCGGGTGGTGTGGAGCCCCAATCCGAGACCAACTGGCGCTATGCCAACGACTCGAAGGTCGCTCGGATTATCTATGTCAATAAGCTGGACCGAATGGGGGCAGACTTCTTCCGGGTTGCCAAACAGGTCAAAGAGGTTTTGGGTGCAACCCCGCTAATTATGACGCTGCCGATGGGCAGCGAGACTGATTTCGTCGGTGTGGTGGATCTGCTCACCGAGAAAGCCTGGATTTGGGACGAATCGGGTGATCCGATGAACTACACCATCCAGGAAGTTCCAGCGGACATGAAAGAAGATGTCGCCACCTACCGCGAGGCGCTGATCGAGACTGCTGTCGAGCAGGATGATGAGCTGATGGAGAAGTATCTGGAGGGCGAAGAAATCGCCATTGAAGATCTCAAGCGTTGTATCCGTAAGGGCACTCGCGATCTGGCATTCTTCCCCACCTATTGTGGCTCTTCGTTTAAGAACAAGGGCGTACAGTTGGTGCTGGATGCGGTGGTGGACTATCTGCCGAACCCGATGGAAGTCAAGCCCCAGCCGGAAACCGATCTAGAGGGTAACGAAACGGGCAAATTTGCCATCGTTGACCCGGAGAAGCCGCTGCGGGCGTTGGCGTTCAAGATTATGGACGATCGCTTTGGTGCCCTGACCTTTACGCGGATCTACTCCGGCACCCTCAACAAGGGCGACACCATTCTCAATACCGCCACGGGCAAAACCGAGCGAATTGGCCGTTTGGTGGAAATGCATGCGGACTCCCGCGAGGAAATCGACTCTGCCCAGGCCGGGGACATCATCGCCATCGTGGGTATGAAGAATGTCCAGACAGGTCATACCCTCTGTGATCCCAAGAACCCGGCGACCCTAGAACCCATGGTTTTCCCGGATCCGGTGATCTCCATCGCCATCGCCCCGAAGAAAAAGGGCGCGGACGAGAAAATGGGCATGGCCCTTAGCAAGATGGTCCAAGAAGATCCCTCGTTCCATGTGGAAACCGACCAGGAAAGTGGTCAAACCATCATCAAGGGTATGGGCGAACTGCACTTAGACATCAAAGTGGACATCCTCAAGCGGACCCACGGGGTGGAAGTGGAAGTGGGCAAGCCTCAGGTGGCCTATCGGGAGTCGATTACCAAGGCCATCCAAGATACCTACGTCCACAAGAAGCAGTCTGGGGGTTCAGGTCAGTACGCCAAGATTGACTACACAATCGAGCCCGGTGAGACCGGCAGCGGCTTCCTGTTCGAATCAAAGGTTACGGGCGGCAATGTGCCTCGGGAATATTGGCCTGCGGTTCAAAAGGGCTTCGAAAACAGCATCGACAAGGGCGTTTTGGCGGGATTCCCCTGCGTAGATCTCAAGATTACGCTCTCCGATGGGGGCTTCCACCCGGTGGACTCCTCAGCGATCGCCTTCGAAATCGCAGCCCGAGCGGGCTATCGCCAAACCCTACCCAAGGCGGCTCCCCAAATCCTAGAGCCGATCATGAAGGTGGACGTGTTCACGCCCGATGACTACATGGGCGATGTCATTGGTGACCTCAACCGTCGTCGCGGCATGATCAAGTCCCAGGATGCAGGCGTCATTGGCGTGCGCATCAAGGCAGATGTGCCCTTGAGCGAAATGTTTGGCTATATCGGTGACCTGCGGACGATGACCTCCGGTCGGGGCCAGTTCTCCATGGAGTTCTCTCACTATGCCCCTTGCCCCAGCAACGTGGCCGAAGAGGTGATTAAGGAAGCCAAGGAACGCCAAGCCGCCGGTTAATTCCCAACGCCCATTACAAAACCCCACAAAACCCGTAGGGACGAACCGCGTTCGTCCTTGCGGTTTGCTAGGCCCCAGCCGGGACGAACGGCTGTTCGTCCCTACAGTTGTGGGATTTGGTCTACAAACCCTAGGGATTCGCCTTTTCCGGCATGGGCGATCGCTAGGGTTTCGTACTTGCGGGCATGTTCAATTAATTCTGCGGCTTCTGTTTCCGAGAGGGATTTTTTCACCTGGCCAGGAATGCCAAGGACAAGCGATCGCGGCGGTACATCCTTCGTCACCACGGTACCTGCCCCCAAAATACTACCCGCACCCACCCGGACTCCATTGAGAACGATCGCCCCAATTCCCACCAAGACGCCCCGTTCAATATGGGCCGAATGAATCACCGCCCGATGGCCCACGGTCACATAATCTTCCAACACCGTCGGCACCCCCGGATCGCAGTGCAAAATCGCCCCATCCTGGACATTGCTATGGGCACCGACCGTAATTTTTTCTAAATCTCCACGAATGACGGCCCCCGGCCACACACTCACCCCAGTTTCCAGAACCACACAGCCCATCACCGTTGCAGCCGGTGAAACATAGGCAGCAGCAGCCAGATCCGGCTCAGGCCAAAGGGACATTGTCAAAGCTCCAGATTCCATCAATATTGGGGCTCATCTATAATAGATTTCATCTGCCCCTAAGGAGTGACACGGTACCCGATGTTCGACTCGATTTCCCAGTTCCCGATTTTTGGTCCGGAAATTCGATGTCCCCATTGTCGGCAAGTAATTCCGGCACTGACGCTTACGGATACGTACCTTTGCCCGCGCCATGGGGCCTTTGAAGCGGACCCCAAGACAGAGGATTTGGTGCATTTGCAGTCCGGTCGGCATTGGCGGCTGTGGGAGGAAGAATGGTATCGCCAACATACCCATGCCGATGGGATTCGGTTTGAAATCCATGAAGCGCTCGATCGCCTCTATACCCAAGGTTTTCGGGCCACTCGGGTGATTATTGCCGAGCGCTACGAAAGCCTGATTAGCTCCTACTTTCAGCGCAGTACCCCCTGGCAAGGTCATCACGAGGATAAATCTCCCCGACTCTATGGATTGCCGGTGGAATTTAGTCCAGCTGCCGAGGACAACCCCTGTTGGGGCGTGATTAATTTTGATTTAGAAAAAGAACCGGGTGTCCCGGTTCACTATCGCTACTTTCGCTTGTCCGAATAAGTACGGCCCATGCACCACGCCTCTATCCGGACTGCCGATATTCACCGGGCGATCGCCTTCTACGGATTGCTAGGGTTCGAGCTGGAGGTGCAGTTTACTACGGGCTACACCTTGGCCTGCTGGATGACGGGGCTCGGGGGGCGGATTGAACTGATTCAGATTCCTCAGCCGGCTCCAACGCCGGATGCCTTTGGGGATGAACATTACACGGGCTACTATCATTTGTCCTTTGACCTCACCCCCCAAACCCACAGTCTGCCCGTCTGGTTGAAAACCGTGCAAAAGCGGTTTACCGATGCTACCGAGACCCTGCCGCCGTTGGCGGTTTTGCTAGCGCCCCAACAGCAAATGATTGGCGATCGCCTCTACGAAGTCACCTTCATCGCCGATGCCGATGGCCTGCCGCTGGAGTTTATCCGGGAACTGGACCATGGTGGATAAAGCCCCGAGCGATCGCCCAGGAGAGTCGTCCGGGGGCCGTGAACCCAAGATTTTGCCCTTTGCAGATAACTGGACCTATATCAAAACCGAGTTGCAGTGGCTCGATCGACTGTTGCTCTTGGCGGTGGGCAAGCATCGGCGGGAGCGGCGAGAAACCGATCGGATTAGCCATAGTCAGCGCGATCGCCTGACGCGGCACTGGTGGAAAGGTATTGTTACTTTAGATACTCCACCCGTCTACGACGACGTGCGTCCGGCGGTCACGGATGCCCCGAGCAACTATCAGCAGCAGCTCGAAGCCCGAATTCGGGCCAGCCAAAATCAAGGGGTTATTCTGGGATTACCGGCCCTGCGCGATCGCCTCTCCCTCAGCCTTTTCGAGAAAAATGTGGTGCTTTTGGGACTCGCGCCGGAGGTCAACCAGCGCTACGGTCGTCTCTACGGTTTTTTGCAAGAGAGCGAAACCACGACGCTGCCCCAGTTTGACCTGGCGCTAAAGTTGCTGTGTCGCAATGATCAAGAGTGGCAGAAGGCCCGTCTCCGTCTCGCCGAAACCTCTCCCCTGGTTCAAACAGGGCTCCTGCAATTTGTCGCAGCGGCGGACCAGCCCCTGTTGACCCATGCCCTCAAACTTTCAGATACCCTCGTCAACTATCTGCTCAGTAGTCCCCTAGAACCTGGAAAACTCGAAACGATTCTGCAAAATCTCTCTCCTCCGTCCGGCTCTCCTGGGTTGTCTTCGCCTCCGGCTGTGCCTGCCCTTTTATCCCCCACCCCCACCCCTCTGGTTCCGCCCTTCCCCACCCCGCAACAGCCTCCGGCCATAGCCTGGGACCAGCTCGTGGTGCCGCGATCGCTCAAACAGGAACTCCAACACCTCAGCCAACGCTTGATGCTTCTGGCCCTAGAGCCTCTGCCGGCAACCATGGCCCATGCCCCCGGTACGGTTGTTGTCTGCTCAGGTCCCCAGGGCACGGGAAAGACGATGGCCACCCACGCGATCGCCCACGCAGCCCAGACCCAGCTCACCACCGTTGCCCTGCATCGCTATAACCCCATCGGCCTGACGCTGCTGTTGGCACAACTTCTCCAGCAGTCACCGACCCTTTTGCTGTTTCAAGAGGCTGAGCTCCTCTGGGGTCCCCAAAGCCCGGTGGCTTCGCATCTGCTCGAAGAATTTTGGCGGCAGCGACAGGCCCGCCCCTGCTTGACGATTCTGAGCACAACCCTTCCGGCTCGGATTGCCCGCAACTGGCTGCAACGCTGCGATCGCGGTCTCGATTTTCCCCGTCCCGACACCGAAGCGCGCACCCAGCTCTGGCGACAGGCTTTTCCGCCCGAGGTGTTGCTCGATCGACGGATTTCTTGGTCCCAGCTAGCACATCAGGGCAAACTCACCGGGGGACAGATTCAGGCGATCGCCCGTGACGCCTTGCTCTACGCCAAAACCGAGCAGAAAACCCGGATTACCCTGAGCCACATTCAGCGCGCCTGGGCTCAGCAGCCCCGATGGGACAGACTCTAGACGGGCTCTGGTGCTTGCGTATTTAAATCGATTAATGTATAAATTAAAATTCTTTTTTCGGATAAATACGTGTTATCCCGAGGATCTCAGGGCATACTAGAAAAGCAACTTTGTTTGCTTCCCAGTTTGAGTAGGTTAGCATCCACCCTCTTTAAAAGCGCGTACCTTGCATAGGGACGCGCTTTTCTGTTGGGTCACTGGGAGTTGGTTTACTGGGATAGGTTATGAGATAAGTCATCGAAGAATACAATGCTGTCCGCGACTTGGTCCGGTGTCAGACGAACAGGGGGCTGGGCGGGGAGAACCGTGGGCTGAACGCTGGAGCGGCGCTCAAGAAGATCCTGGAGATCGCTGGGCACAGGCGGAAGGCCTGGGGTTGTTTCGGAGCGGGGAATGGCAGGGGCTTCCAGAGGAGGAGCGATGGGGATTTCCGGTTCTGGCGTCGAAGGCTCTGAAGGCAATGAATCTGCCGAGTCCAGTGAATTTTCAGGAAAATTAGAAAAAGGGTCCTCAGAGGAATTCTCAGGAAAATCCTCAGAAAAGTTCTCAGGAAAATTCTCAGAAACCGCTGAAGCGGAATCTGAAGGGATAGACCAGGCTGGCACGGTTTCTAGGGCGGTTTCTAGCGCTGTTTCTGGCACGGTTTCTGAAGAAGCCTCTGGAGAAGCCTCTGAAGCGATCGCTGGAGCCGTAACGGGGAAAGAGGACTGACGCAGGAAGGCATCCACGCCCAAGATTTCGGCTTCCATGATCGGATGGGCGATCGCCAGAATCTCGGAAGAAATCGGAGGCGCAAGCTCTGGGGGCTGGATGACGGGGCTGGGCGCGATCGCAGTCTCTTGAATCGGCATCGCGGGACCGGGTAGCGCAGGAACAGATATTTCTGAGAGGGGTGTTTCTGGAAGGGGGGCCGGGATGGGCAAAAGCGGAGTCGAGTCAACGGCCAAAATTGTTTGGGCAATCTCGTCTGCCTCGGTTGTATCTTGGGCGAGGGCAGTGGCCAGTTCGGCATCGAGTTGGGCCTGATGAGCCTGGTCTTGCTGGGTTTCGGCAATCAGGGTGGCGAGGGGTTGCTCCACCGGAATTTCAAAGGGGCGAGGCGCGAATCCGGCGGCGATCGCCGCTCCTGCCTGCGCCAAATCCTGGGCTACGGCCAAGCTCCAAGCGGCATCCTCCGGCCTGTCTAGGGGAGCCTGGGCGAGGGCTTGCGGATTGAGCTGATCCAGTGCAGTCGGACGTTGCCGTTCCTGTTCCAGGACCTGCTTGAGGGCATCGGCGCGGCGGCTTTGGTCATGCACAATCGAATCGTAGGTATTGCCTAAACCGGGGGCATCCCAGCCCTTCAGCGTCGGGTGCCAGTAGGACCAAGTGCGGGCGTAGCGGATTTGGGCATCGGGATCCGTATCGAGCCGTTTAGCTTGGGCCAGGCGATCGATATAACCCCAACGGTCTAACGCCGCCAACTCGCTTTGGTTGGCCAAATCCAAGCCATTGAGCAATTCCAAATCGGAAAGCACCAAGCCCCGCTGGCGAGCCTGGGCCAAAAGTTGATCGTGAAATCGCCTCAAGCGCTCCAATTGACGGCGATCGGCCACCTCGGGCAGTGCTCGACGAGCCGAAACCCAACGTTTGTCGTCGGAATCCTCTTGGGCATACACCACCGCCTTTTCGCGCGGGTTCAAGTGCTGAAAACTAAAGCTGCCAAAATTATCAGCGGCATTTCCTGGATCGGCGTGCCAATAATAGGCCGCTGTGCGACCGCCATCCGCTAGACGAGTGCCTTCTGCGGCACCAATGGCGATCGCCACGGGCGAATCCGACCCCTGCTCCCACCAATGCAGCGGCAGAGGGGTCTCGGCCTGTTGGGCATATTGGGGAGCAACCCAAACCTGCTGAAAACTAAACCGTGAACGTTCTCCATCCTGCGGCTCTCGGCCCAACCCAGTCCCGGAGGCGACATCAGGTTCAATCTGCCCCTGCAAGGAAAACAGTCCTGAAAATTTAGCCTGGGCGGGCGGTGCAAAGCTGGTTGCACAGGCCAAAATGCCACTTGTCCAGCGAATAGTATCCCTGGCAGATTTCATCGGTTGAACCTCCTCACCCCCGAACTGGCGATGTCACGGAACGGATACCTGGAGTGGACTTTAATCAAGTCCGCCTCAAAATAAAGTTAAATCGGATACTACGTGTTTAGAGTTGTTTAAGATTTGAAATATTCTGACAGAGATTGGTTCTGCCGCAAACCGAGCGCTATGAAATCCTCTCCTGACAAGGATCTTCAGAAGAAGAATCAATCCGAGCTCTAACGATGGGAAGAGGAGGATCCGCGATCCTAGTCAGTGGCGCTCTAGCTGAACCTAATATTTATTTCTTGGAGTTAAAATGCCATCACATCATTTCGGACGTGGCTCTCCTGGCTTTTACGGACAACAGTGCTGTCGTAACTCAGGTATCAGACTTTCATATCGATCCCATGGAAGGATAGAACGGTCAAACATAGAATGGTCAGACTATCAAAATAACGATCCAGAATATAGGCTGATTGTATGAGTAAAAAGAATTCTAGCGCTAGCACGACGAAGCAACCTCAGCGGACGAAAAATTCTGACCGTCAAGAGCCGGATCAAAGCCAGAAAAGTAGCCTAAAAAGCGACGTTAGCAAAACAAAGAAGTTGGGAAAAAAGCACAAGTCAAAAAAACAGAAAGAGACGAGTCCCACAGCGGCTGAACGGCGAGTTTTTTACCATATTTCTGAGGCAGAAGGAAGCTCTAAGCTGTCAAGAAAAGCCTATGAAAAAGAGCTAGCTCGGCTGCAGCTTGAACTGGTAAAAATGCAATATTGGGCAAAGCATACCGGTGCGCGGATTGTCATTGTGTTTGAAGGACGAGATGCAGCGGGTAAGGGGGGGACGATTAAACGGGTGACTGAACCGCTGAACCCACGGGGATGCCGCGTTGTGGCCTTGGGAACGCCGAGCGATCGCGAAAAGACCGAATGGTATTTCCAGCGCTATGTTGCCCATTTGCCTGCCGCTGGTGAAATTGTTTGCTTTGATCGCAGTTGGTACAACCGGGCAGGCGTCGAGCATGTCATGGGGTTTTGTAGCGAAGTCCAATACCAAGAATTTCTACAAACCTGTCCCGAATTTGAGCAAATGTTAGTTCGCTCCGGCATTCTGTTGCTGAAATATTGGTTTTCAGTCAGCGATGAGGAACAGGAACGGCGGTTTCAGTCTCGGATTACGGATCCGGCACGGCGGTGGAAAATTAGCGTGATGGATTTGGAATCTCGCGATCGCTGGGTGGAATATTCCCAAGCGAAGGATACGATGTTTGCCCACACCAATATCCCGGAAGCCCCCTGGTTTACGGTGGAAGCGGATGACAAAAAACGAGCTCGGCTCAATTGCATTAGCCACATTTTGACCAAGATTCCCTATGTGGATATGACCCCCGAACCGCTGGACCTAGCCCCCCGCAAAAGCGCTCCCCAGAACTACGTGCGCCCGCCTTTGAATGAGCAGTTTTTTGTTCCTCAATTGTATTAAATCAGCGATTCAATGAGCCCTAACGTAGTGTTTATGGCTGCTCGAAAAGCTGAGGATCCAGATAGCTAATGCGGGCGGCTGGACTGAGGGCGGCTAGGATTTGTTTCCCATAACTGCGGTGCAAAACCCTGGTATCCAGCAATGCTACTAGTCCTTGGGATTCACGGACGGGGGCGATCGCCCGCTGCAGATTGCTCAGACATTGGGGCAATAAATAATGACGAAACCAGTCTTCCCGCCGCCGTTTGTAATACTCCACCCGTCCGGCCACCAGGGGATGTTCTAGGGTGGGGAAGGGCAGCGTCGCCATCACGAGCAAACGTGGTGCGGGCAAAACGCTTTGGTGAGTTTGCCAAAAATCCCAGCCGCTAATCAAAATACTGTGGTCGTCTAAACAGGTGCGTTCGACCTGGACCCGTGAGCCAAATTCTGCTGCCAACGCAGCGGCGACCTGGGATTTGAGCGGCAAGTCATTGACCAGCAGGACCACTGGTCCTGGAGCCGTGTCGCTGAGGGTTAGGAGCCGCCGCAGTTCGGTCAGCAAAGCGCCTTGAAATCGAGGGGTATTGGGGAGCGGCAGATGATCGGGAATATAGAGCTGGACCAGGGACGTTTGTCGGTCTGGAGAGAATTTGACACAGGTTAGGTCGCCCAGGCCCAAATGCTGACGAAACAGTTCCGCATCCGGTTCTAGGTCTAGGGCTTCTCCCATTAAAACCAGGGGTTGCCGTTGCCAAATCGGAGCCAATAGTGATGCCAGGGCCAGTCCCCGTCCGGCCAAGCTAAACTGCCCCTGTTCCCGATGGACCTCGGCCCACAGCAACAAATCCGGCTGATCGAGCAAAGCCTGAAGCCTGGACCAAGGCTCCGGTAGGGGAGGCTCGGGAAAATCTAGATATTCGTAAAGGCCTGTGAGCAGATGGCGATCGCCCTCCTCCAACCGATAACAGTCGTAGGGATTAGGGGGGCGTTGAAACAGATGGTGGGTGAGCTGTACCCGCGTTTCGCGAATAATATCGCTGTGGAGCGGACAGGCCAGCATTAGAGTTTCCCAATCCTGGGGTTCGATGCGCAGGGTGCGAATGGTGTTGACCCAAGACTCTAGGTCATCGGCTCCATCAATCAGCGTGGCAATGCCATCGGGGAAACGGTTTTGCGAGAAGAGGCGATCGCCCAACCAAGCTTCCGGGGTTGTGAGCAAGAGACCTTGGAAATTGTCCTGGGGCCAGCGATCGCCCTGCTGAATCGACTTGGGCGTGGGCATCCACTGGCGCAGCCGGGGAATTTCAATGCGTAGGAGCCGCTGCTGAACCGCTGCGGGAGCCACCAAAATCGCCGGGTCAGGCCACAGCAAGAGCGGCGTCAAATAGCCGAGTCGATAGCTGCGGTAGCTACGGGTTGGGACCGTCTGAATCAAGGCGCTGCGACCGAGGCGCAGGGCACGAGCCACCAGCCGCGCCAAGGTAAGATGGTGAGGCCAGTGGGACTCTCCCTGATCCCGCAGAAAGGCCCGCAATTGCTGGTGGACTTCGACTTCTATCACAACGGAGTTACGCCGATTTTAAGGCACAATTTTTACTCACTTCCCTATTAGGATAGCGATTGCACCCCAGTCGGCAAGGATGGGTCTAGGCAGCGATTTGTCTAGGGAGGGGCTTAAACCCGATTAAACTTCAAAGAGATAAAAGCCCCGCAGAAATTCTCGGGCTTGCTCAGCCTGGATGCGAGCCGTGCGGCGGGCTTCACTGGGGAGACCCACAGACCGGGTAATGGCTCCAGAAATATTGACAATGCGTTTGCCAAACTGGGGATGTTGATACAGCGTCAGGCTCTGACCGCTGGAGTTTTGCAGCAGCACCTGAATGGGCGCATCAAAAAAGCCGTTGCCTGCGGCGTTGGCGGGCATCTGGACGGGCTTCAGCTGACCGACGAGGGGTTGAAGCACCTGGGTGGCCTGGTGAATTGCCTGCTGCTCCTGAGGAGACAAATCGTTGAGTCCCTGGAGGGTTTTGAGCAGGGTGACGAGGTTCGTTTGGGCGGCTTTGGCCTCTTTGAAGGGTTGGACCATGAGATAGGCGATCGCCAACAAATGATTTTCCTGGGACAGATCAAACGTCAACGTCGTTCGCCGTTGGGAAACCTGGATGCTGGGTGGAAATTGCAACAGCGCAAAGCGTCGCGAAATCTGGTGATAAAAACTGGCAATCACCACATGGTCATAGGGTTCAAGACAGGCATCCACCAGGACCCGAACCAACGGCAGCGACGGTCGGAAAAAGCATTGGGCCTGTTCGGGAGAAAGATGGCGGACTTGGCTGCGATCGCCCGTCACGCTCAAATCCACCCATTCACAGACCAGCTCATCGGTTTTGAGGCCAAAGCGAGGTGTTTCGTGGAGTTTGGCCCCGGTGAGTGTCGCCTGGGTCAAATCCGCCCCGACCCAGTGGACCCGGTTGAGCTGGGTATGGGAGAGATTGGCATGAATCAAGGAAGTTTCCGACAAAATAGCGTTGCTCAAATCGGCCCCCGTCAGGTCCACCCCACTGAGCCGAGCCCCACTGAGATCCGCCCAGCGTAAATTCGCACCACTGAGGTCTGCCCAGCGCAAATTGGCCCCACTCAAATTAGCGCCACTCAAATTGGCCCGTTGAAAGTTGCTGTGGCGCAGCTCGGCAAACCGCAGGTCCGCGCCGCTCAAGACCGCCTGGGTAAAATCCGCCCCCTTCAAGTTGGCATGTTCCAAATTGGTGGCGATCAGCGAAGCCCGCCGCAGGTCTGCCCCTTCCATTTGGGCATAGGCCAAACAGGCCTGTTTGAGCTTGGCCTCTCGCAAATCGGCCCCTTGCAAAAAGGCCCCCTGCAAATCAGCCCGCTTAATCCAGGTCTGAAACAATTGAGCTTCGGACAAATGGGCATTGACCAACAGCGCATTGGACAAATTGCCCTGGCTAAAATTGGTCTGCTGTAACTGGGCCTGACTCAAATTGGTGCCGTTAAAATCCGCTCCGCTTAAATTGCGGCCCTGCCAACGCACACCGCGCAGATGGGCTCGAATAAACTGGCGCTCTCCCTGGGCATAGCTATGGAGAATCTCTTCACCTAGAACTGCCGGGTCGGTGCTTGGCTGCGCTAAATCCACAAGTAACCCCTTAAACAACCGTTCACAAAAACAACCGTTCACAAAAACAGTAGATGGCTGTAGATATCAAACCCCGGTGAATAGGCCCATAATTCCCGCAGCGCAGGTCAAAGCTTGCAGCAAGTTGGTCGAGGGGGGTTTACTGGTTAGCGGTGGTTTAGCCGCAAATATTATGACTCGGACCGTTGGAATTGTTGGGTTAGGTCTAATTGGAGGGTCCCTGGGGCTAGATTTGCGCCAGCGGGGCTATCGGGTTTTGGGGGTCAGTCGTCGGCCCGAGACTTGCGATCGCGCCCAAGCCCGAGGCGCTGTGGATGCCGCCAGCGATGACTGGGCGCTCCTGGCCGCTGCGGAGGTGATTGTGCTCTGTACACCTCTGGATGTCTTGACCCAAACCGTCGAACAGCTCCGGCCCCATTTGCGGCAAGAGACGGTATTAACCGATGTGGGTTCGGTCAAGCAGCCGATTGTGTCGGCGATCGCCCCCCTCTGGCCCAATTTTGTCGGCGGTCACCCCATGGCTGGCACCAGCGATCAGGGCATCGAAGCGGCCCAGTTTCAGCTTTTTGCCCATCGGCCCTATGTCCTGACCCCGACGCCGGAAACCCCCGCCGGGGCGATCGCCCCAGTACAAACCCTGGTCGAAGATCTCGGGGCCAAGCTCTATCTCTGCGACCCAGCGGAGCACGACCGTGCGGTAGCCTGGATTTCCCATCTGCCGGTCATGGTCAGCACAAGCTTGATCCAAGCCTGTCGGCAAGAGCCCAGCGCCACCGTGCGGCAGCTAGCCCAACAGCTAGCAAGCTCTGGCTTTCGCGACACCAGCCGAGTCGGCGGCGGCAATTCGGAGCTGGGTCTCCTGATGGCCCGATATAACCGCACTGCTCTGTTAGACAGCTTGCAAGCCTATCGCACCACCCTTGAGCAGGTGACCGCCAGCATCGAAGCCGAAGATTGGTCTGCATTGCAAACCCTTTTGGAACAAAGCCATGGCGATCGCCCTCAATTTCTCTAATTGCTCCCCACCTGCTCACGGGCTCGGATTATGTGTTATTTTGAGCACCCAGCAACCGCAGACAGCGATTCAATCTTGCAGGGGTCAATTTTGAAAACGTCAATCTGAAAGGGCCAAATGACCCATTGGCAAACGATTGAAGTCCGGTACGCTGAATAAGAGGAGCGGAAAAGACTAGAGAACAGGAAAAGTCAGGTTATAAAAGAGGGGTTTATTTCTAATCTCGCCCTTAGATCGATTTACCCTTATCGTCCCTTGGCCGTCCCGTTCTGCCGTCCCGTTGCGTTCTATCCAGCGTTATGCGCGCCCTCTCTCAGCGGTTTCCAGTGACTCCATGACCCTGAACCAGCCCCTTAACCCTAATTCATCTTCCCGCCCGGCCAGAAAATCCGGTAAGCGTCCCCTATTTTCTGGAAAACGGAGCGCAGAACCTGAGGGAAAAGCCGCCGCGATCGCAGATCCCATTCATTCAAAAACCGATCGTCGTCAACCCCAGTCCCCTCAGCCGCAGCGCTCGGGGCGAGGGTCAGACCGCCGCCCAAGCCTTGGCACGCGGTTGTTGTTAAGTTGGCAGCTTTGGATTTTGCTGGCGATGGGTTGTGTGGGAACCACAGGTTCCTTGGCGGTTCTGTCGCTGTTGCGCTTGCCCCAGGCTTGGGAATGTCCTCGGGTCTTTTGGCCGCTGGCGTCGGCGTCGCTGCGGGTCTACTGTGCCCAAGCGGCAGCAGATCAACATACCCACCGGGGCCTGCTGGATGCCATTACGTTGGTAGAGCCGCTGCCTGAAAATCATCCCCTGCGTCCGATGGTGGATCGCAATCTGCGCCGCTGGTCCTTGGAGCTCATGGATGTCACCGAGCAATTGTTTCAAGACGGCAATCTCTCGGATGCCTTAGCGACTGCCGATAAGATTCCCTACAAATACCTACCCTGTAATGATACGGAATGCCCCAAAGAGGTGATGGAGCGCCGTAAGAAACGCTGGAAAAAAGTATGGGAACAGGCGGAGAAAATTTTTCAAGATGCTGAAAAATCCCTCATCAATCAAAAATGGACCGAGGCGTCTGAAATTGCGGCGGAATTGTTGTCGATTGAAAACCGCTACTGGCGAACGACCAAGTACGAAGAGCTGAGCAGCCAAATTCAAGAGGTTCGAGGCACCAATAGCGTTCTGGCAAAGGCTCGTCAATTGGCCGAGAAAGGGGATGTGGAGAATATTCTCCAGGCCATTAAACTAGTCTCTACCATTCCGGCCAGTAGCCGCCTCTATCCGGTGGCCAAGGGGTCGCTGTCGCGGTTTGGGCGTCAGCTCATGGATTTGGCTGAGCAGGCGCTCGATAGCCAGGATTTATCGGAAGCGCTTTCGATCGTCGACCAGATCCCCGAACAGGCCAACCTCAAGAAAGAAATTAAGGATTTCAAACTATTGGCCCGTGCCCAGGCTCGGACCTGGAGCGGTTATATTCCCGATCTCCAGGCGGCGATCGCCGATGTCAAGCTCATCAGTATCGATCGCCCACTCTACAGCAAGGCCCAGCAACTCATCGTTCGCTGGCAAACCGAAATTGAAGACATTACCCGGTTAGATAAGGCTCAAAAACTGGCGTCTGAAGGTAGTATCCCGAGCCTGATAACGGCGATTTCCGAAGTATCGCTGATTCCCAAGACCAATCCCCGCTGGGATGAGGCCCAGCGCTTAATTAATCAATGGTCCAGCACGATTCAGACCCAGGAGGATAGTCCGTTCCTCGACCGGGCAGAGCGTCTCTCCCAAGGGGCCAGCATCGAAGCCTATCAGGCGGCGATCGCCGAGGCCAGCCGCATCGGCAAGGGCCGAGCCCTCTATGACCAAGCCCAAGGCCGGATTAGCGATTGGCGTGACAAGCTAGAGTGGCTCCAGGATCAGCCCTTCTTGGCCCAGGCGCGAGCGCTGGCGGCTGCGGGCAATTTGCAGGGGGCGATCGCCACCGCGCAACAAATTGGGTCTGGACGCCGCCTCTACGGGGAAGCTCAAGATGCGATTGGGGGCTGGCAAAGTCAGGTCGATTCCCAGGGGAGTTTGGCCAAAGCCCGCCAATATGCCCAGGACCGCGATAACCCCGATGCCCTGCTCCAAGCGATTAAGACTGCCGATCGTGTGCCGACATCGAGTAGTCTGCGCTATGACGCGGATCTCGACATCGAAACCTGGAGCAATCGAATTTTGCAAATTGCAATTAGTCGGGCGGATTCTGACCTCTACAGCGCCATTGACATTGCCCAGCTCATTCCCTCCTGGACCGGGGCCTACGGAGCCGCTCAGTCTCGGATTTCCGGCTGGCAGGAGCTGTTACAGCCGGTGATTCCCCCTGAGCCGGTTTACGAAGCACCCATCCCTGCCCCGCCCCCTGCACCCGTGGAAGAAGAACCTGCACCTGTGCTGGAACCGCTGCTGGACGAGGCTCCTGCGACTAATCCTTAAAGTTCAGGCAAGGACCAAGGATTTAAGGGGGAGAGGATTTAGGGGGGAGACGACTCCTGTAGAATTTGCCGGACCACCGTCAGGGCCGAATAACTGACCCCCGCCGTGCCTTCGCCGGGATGGGTGGAATCGCCCACAAGCCAAAGGCCAGGAATTGGCGTGCGGTTGGCAAAGCCAAAGGGGCCGAAGTTAGAAAGCCGCTGACCAATGCCGCCGACAATCCCTTGATCGCGTGCGGTGTAATGGGCAAAGGTGCGAGGCGTTGCGGCTTCACAAACGAGGATGTGTTGGGGCGAAAGATCAAAATAGCAGCTGAGACGGGCGATCGCCCCCTCTATATACCCCTGTTTCAAAGCCTGATAATCCGCCTCACTCCCCCGCCACCATTGCCGAATATCCGTAAACGACGAAGCAATAATCGTGGCCTTGCCCGCCGGTGCTCGCCCATCTCCAGGCTGGCTCACCGAGACAAACAGAGAATTATTTTCGGCGATCGGCCCTTCATAATCGTAGAGAAACTGCAAATGGGGTGGACAATTTTGGGGAATGGCTGCCGCTTCCACCCCCAAATAAATTACAAATGCGCCCGAGCCCTGGGGGAGCTTATCGACGCGATAGCGATAGCCCTGGATTAGCGCTTTTTCGATAGGACCTTGAGCGATCGCGTCATCCAGCAACGGGATCAAATTTTGCACCGGCACATTGGCGACGATATGGTCCGCCGCCACCCGTTGGACCTCCCCCGTTTTTTGATCGCGGACAGTTACGGCCTGACGATGGATCCCTTCGACCCGCTGGCCGAGGTGGAGTTCACCCCCGTTTTGTTGAAGGGATTGGCAGAGGCGATCGCTCAACGCCTGCATACTGCCCTCCAGATGAAAAAGCCCCTGGGGCTCCTGGGAAACCGCCAGCGCCGTTGCCGCATAGAGCAACGCTGTTTCCTCCGCATCGACCTGAGAGTAGAGCTTGAGCTGAAGATCCAAAAATGTCCGCAATCGTCGGTCGTCCCCTAGACCCCACTGACGTAGGGCATCCCCCACGGTCGTCAGCAGGTAGGGCACCGTTTTAAACGTATCGAACCGTAACGCTTTAGCGAGCTGGAGCAAATCCCAAGGGCTGCGGGGGGGCAGTATGGGGTCGCGGCTTTGGAAGGCCCAACTGGCTTGGAACAGCTCTTGTAGAAGTTGCCAGAAGGGTTCGCTGCCGGGGAAATGACGCGATCGCTCTGCTCGCCACCGTTCCGGATCCCGCCACACCGAAATCGGCTCCGACTCCCCCGGCAAAAACACCGCACAGGCCGGATCACAGGGCCGCGCCTGCGGCAGATCAATGCCCAACTCCGCAAAAATCCGCTGATGAATGCCCCCCGGCTCCAACCCCGCCACCTGGGTTGCCCCGACGTCAAACGTAAACCCCCGTCGCCGAAACGTGGAAGCACAGCCCCCCGGCACCCAAGCCTGCTCAAACACCTGCACCCGATAGCCGTAATGGGCCAAGAGTGCCGCCGCCGTCAGGCCACCGATCCCTCCCCCGACTACAACGACCGAAGCGGAAAGCGATCCAGGAGTCGCAGCTAGAGACATAGCGTTACATTTCTTAAAAATCCTTTGATTCCTAGTTTAGCGCTTGTTTGGGAAGGATTTGCTGAGGTTAGGACGGTCACAAAAATCGCCCAATCTCCCCAAGAATAGGGATCTGGCAGCAGAAGCATCTCTGCTAAAATAACGAGGTTGTTTAGGGCTGTATCACTTTTGAGTCGTTCGCTAGACCTTCCTAAAATTGATGAGTTGGCGCAAGAACTAGCTGCCATCCAGCAAACCGGATCCAAACGCATCGCCGTGCTGGGGTCGCGCCATGTGCCGATCACCCACCAGCAACTCATCGAAATGATGACCTATGCGCTCGTCTTGGGCGGCAATCGACTCATCACCTCGGGTGCTCAGGGAACCAATGCCGCAGCCATTCGGGGTGCGATGCGGGCTGATCCGAACCTGTTGACCGTGATTTTGCCCCAAAGTCTCGATCGCCAACCGCGCGAATCTCGAGAGCAGTTGGAGCAGGTTATCCATCTGGTTGAAAATCCAAGCAATAACGAAATGTCCCTGGCGGAGGCCAGTTCTCTCTGCAATCAGGAAATTGTTTCCCGCTGTCAGCAGTTGATCTGTTTTGCGTTTCACGATAGCAAAACGCTCTTAGAAACAGCCCAGTTTGCCGAGGACCAGCGGCGGGTTGTGACGCTGTTTTATTTTGACTAGTGTCTTCAATAGTCTGCTCAATTGCAGTAATGGCTTGACAATCTCATACTGACGACCTAACACCATGGCAAGCTACTCTTTCGATGTGGTCAGCGATTTCGACTACCAAGAACTTGTGAATGCCGTTGATCAATCCCGTCGGGAAATCCTCACGCGGTACGATCTAAAAGATACAAAGACCGAAATTGATCTGGAGCCGTCTAAGCTGACGATTCATACCGATAGTGAGTTTACGCTCGATGCGATTCAAACGATTTTGCAAACCAAATCCGCTAAGCGAAATCTACCGTTAAAGATTTTTGACTATGGCAAAGTCGAATCCGCCAGCGGGAATCGAGTTCGTCAAGAAATTATGCTAAAAAAAGGCATCGATCAGGAATTGGCAAAAAAGATGTCCAAGGCCATTCGAGACGAATTCAAAAAGCTCCAGGTTTCGATTCAAGGAGATGCATTACGAGTTAGCAGTAAATCTAAGGATGACCTGCAATATGTGATTCAATTTCTCAAGCAAGGGGACTGGCCGGTGGCGCTTCAGTTTACCAACTATCGTTAGGGTCGGCGATGAATTATGACGCCTGCTGAGCTTACGCAGATTTTGACGGAACGCTTTGGAGAGACCGCTGTGGTCTTATCTCCCGAAGCTATTCAAATTGATACCCCCGAGTTTCGGCTGCTTGCACTGCTCTCGGAGGATCAGCAGTGGCTGCGGCTGTTGCTGCCGATTGTGCCCCTACAGGAAGCCGAGCCCTATCTCAAACAGGCACTTCAGGCTAACTTTGACGAGACGCAACTGGTTCGTTATGCCGTTGAGCAGGACATTCTCTGGGCGGTGTACCATCACCATCTGGGGCGATTGGATCCGGAGGAGTTGGCGGTGGCGATCGCCCAGCTCCTAGCCCTCCAGCAAGCGGGCATCACCTCCTTGTTCAACCATCAGCTTGAAACCCAGCTCCGTCAAATCATCTGGGCCAGCAAACGTCAGGGTCAAACCCTCGCCACGACTCTTCAAACCTTGGAGCGCTTCTATGCAGAGGGCATGATGGGGGAGCTTGACCAATCCGCTGAATCTCGCGATCGCACCCTAGCAGCCTGGCGTAACCAGCTCAATCGCCTCTGGGACACCATCGATCCTGCCGACCCGACTCCCTAGGGCTTAGAGGAGGTAGGGATGACCGTCTGCACTCAGCCTCTAGAGCAAGCTACAATCAGCCCAAGACGATGCTGGCACCCGCTGCAAGGCCGTCCTGCCCTCTAGAGAGACCACAATGCATGGATAGCAATAACCTATTGCGACAGCTCATGATGATTGGCGTTGGCACCACGTCCCTCGTCGCCGATAAGCTGCGCGAAGTCAGCGAAGAATGGGTCAATACCGGACGACTAGACCCGAACCAAGCCTCTGCGTTTGTGGATGATTTTCTCAAGCAATTTAAGGCCGATCCGGGCAATTTTGAAGCGCAGTTTCAGCGCCAACTGCAAAATCTACTCCAGGAGTTGGGGGTGCCTCGCCAGAACGAGATGGACGAACTCCGAGGCCGTTTGGATCGCCTTGAACGCAAACTACGAGAATTGGAGAATCGCCACTGGTAAACTGGGGTGCAGTGAAATCAGTCACCCTGAGGAGCAATCCCTGTGCGCGAAATTTTTATCAGCTTGGGCGTGATGGTTGCCTGTTTGGCAATCTTTTTGGTGGCCCAGTTTAGTGGTCCGACCCCGAGTGCAACGGCGGCTCGTCTCGACGAAGCTGAAATGACCGCTGATCTTCTGGCTAGTATCCCTCGCGCTCAATCGATTAGCTTGGGCGTGCCAAAACCGGCTGAAGCAACCCTCTCTGATCCATCCATGTCTGAAGATTCTAATCCGATGTCCGAAAGCTTAACAACCACTCCCTCTGGCCTCCAGTATGAAGATCTAGTGGCAGGGGAAGGTGCATCGCCCCAAACCGGTCAGCGTGTGTCGGTTCATTACACCGGCACGTTGGAAGATGGGACGCAATTTGATAGCTCGCGCGATCGCAACCGTCCCTTTGAATTCAAAATCGGCGTGGGCCAAGTCATCAAGGGCTGGGATGAAGGCGTGGCCTCGATGCAAGTGGGCGGTCGCCGTAAGCTATTGATTCCGCCGGATCTGGCCTATGGCGAACGGGGTGCCGGGGGGGTAATTCCCCCCAATGCCACACTGATTTTTGATGTTGAACTGTTGCGGATTGCGGGTTAGGAGCACTAGTTAGCGATAGGCAGCCAGGGCCACGCGCAGCCGATCCACTTCAAAGCTCCGGGGATCAAAGCGATCGCCGGAGCGATCAATGGCCTGGTGGGTCGTAATCCGATCTAGGGACACGCGACTCTGGCCGATGAGCCAAGCCAGAGAATCATACTGGGCCTGGGTATAGCCGCTGTGGATGGGTTCGTCGCCATAACCATCCGGTGGGCTTTCTAGGGAAATGTGATAGGCAAAGTTATTTACCGACGGCGGCAGTTTGGGGTGGGTTTTGACCGTTTCCGCTTGACCATCGACACCAACAAAGATGGAGTTTCCTGCGCCGTAGGCCCGCTTTTCGGGTGGCACCAAATAGACCACTGTGCCATTGCGCCGAATCAGCGTGTGATAGCTAGCCTGGTCTTCGTCGTTGGGATGGGGCGTCTGGAAAAAGGCGATGGCTGAATCCGCCGAGGAAACGGTTTCATGCAAAACAATAATGGGCAGATGATTCGCGGGCTTTTGGTCGATATCCTTAGCGAAGCGATCGCCATAGTTCGTCGGATCAGCCCAGGCAATTTCATAGGCAGGCTGTCGGCTGGCTAACCCAACCTTGCCTGTCGTATTCACATTCGTCACGGGAGCCATACTCTGGGCAACGGGGTCATCGGTGACGGAGCGGACTGGTAACGCCGGGTTATTGATCGAGGCGCTGGACTGACTAGGGCTGGACTGACTGGAGCTGGCCTGCGGAGTTGATGGGGAGAGTGCCGCCGGGGGGGTGGGAGGAACAGTTGATGCCGGCAAAGGGACCTGACCCACAACCGACTTCGACCGCTGTTCAAAGCGATCAATCCCGGTCTTCGGTGTTGAGGCCGAAGGGGGCACAGCCTTGGAATTGGAAGGTATTGCTGCTGCCGGACTTGCCGCTGCCGGAGGAGAAGCAGAGACTAAAGCGGGTATTTCCTGTGCGTCTCCCGTTTGGGCGATCGCCCCCGGCAGCAGTTTGATCGCAAAAAAACTACAAAACCCAAAGAGAAAACACCCAATCAGGACCAGGTAGGTTGTCGGGTTGCGGAGATCCAGTCTCATAGGGGGGCGGGAAAGGAAGATGAGAGAAACAATTGAGCCTTAAGTCAACCAGCACATGAACCAGCACATGAACCAGCTATCAGTCCACCAGTTATGCCCTACACCGTAACGGATCCTTGAGAACTTATTTGTTCGGTTCAAGACACAACATCCATCACCGTCTCGTTGCTCACCGGGTAATCCTGGCGGGTTAAGCCCCTGATTGCGGATGGAATCGGTAAACTAGCTGGGTTTCCCAAGGCTCAAGGGAGCCGTCGACGAGTTGGCTCAAGGGATAAGCACGACGGTCGAGTTTCATTTGTAACCCAACAAACGAATCCGTGCCATCGGAGACAAGCAGCTCAAGCTGTTTAATTTCACTCCAGGTACTCAGGTCTTGGAGGAGCCGCTGCATGGCCTGGTAGGTTGCCGCATCGGGTTGACGGTACCAGTCGGCGGGTGCGCCGTCGAAATGGGTGAAGCCTATCTGCACAATGAGCGATCGCCCCCCAAAGACCGCGATCGCCACGGGACGAGGCTCTTCTTGCAAATCAAACCCCTGCTGCTGCACCCAGCCCCGCAGTTTTTCCAACCGTTGGTAGCGCTGTTGCAGCGTCAGCGGTTCGTCGTTCCACTGGATCGCCAGGGTCGTCAAGAACGTGCGCAGGAACAAATGGCCCAGCTTTTCAGCCTTCGTCGCCAAATACTGGGAGTTAAATTCCGTCGCTTCAATCAACAGCGGCACGCGATCAACCACTTCCAGGCCATAGCCCTTGAGTCCGGCGATTTTACGGGGATTATTGGTAATCAGCCGAATTTTGTGGATCCCCAGGTCATTGAGAATCTGAGCCCCAACGCCGTAGTTGCGCAGATCCGCCGGGAAACCCAGGCGCTCATTGGCTTCGACGGTATCTAGACCCAAATCCTGAAGGGAATAGGCTTTGAGCTTATTAATCAGGCCAATGCCTCGACCTTCCTGCCGCAGATAGACCACAACCCCCTGGTCCGCATTTTCGATCATCTTGAGCGCCGCCTGGAGCTGCATCCGGCAGTCGCAGCGCAGCGACCCCAGGGCATCCCCGGTCAAACATTCCGAGTGCATCCGCACCATCACCGGTTCCTGGGTAAACCGCTGGGGATCGCCCTTGACGATGGCCACATGCTCCGAGTTATCCAGGGTATTGCGATAGGCATAAATCTGGAATCGGCCAAATTCACTAGGCAAATTCGTGACGGTTTCTCGGACGACAAACCGTTCATTTTGTAGCCGATAACTAATCAGATCCGCAATGCTAATCAGCTTCAATTTGTGCTCACGGGCATAGCTGACCAATTGGGGTAACCGCGCCATCGAGCCATCAAAATTTTGAATTTCGCAAATCACCCCCGCCGGATAAAGTCCGGCCAAGCTCACCAGATCGACCGCTGCTTCGGTATGGCCTGCCCGTTGCAAAACGCCGCCAGACTTGGCCCGTAATGGGAAAATATGGCCGGGGCGGCGTAAATCCGCAGGTTTGGTTTGGGGATTGATGATGGCCTGGATGGTGCGAGCGCGGTCTTCGGCAGAAATACCTGTGGTGACTCCTAACTGAGGCGAGGCATCCACACTGACGGTAAACGCAGTTTGGTTGCTGTCGGTGTTTTTGTTCACCATCAGCGGTAAATCGAGCTCGTCGAGGCGATCGCCCGTTGCCGCCAAACAAATCAACCCCCTGGCTTCCACCGCCATAAAGTTAATCATGTCGGGGGTGGCAAACTGGGCTGCACCGATCAGATCGCCCTCGTTTTCACGACCTTCATCATCAACCACCACGATGGCCCGACCCGCCTTTAAATCCAGCAGAGCCGCTTCAATGGGGTCAAACTGAAACTCTGGCAGCGCTTCCGCTTGGGGATCCAGGTCAGGATTGAATGAAGGGTTGGCGTTGGTAGAAGATGAAGCGTTCAAAGACAATAACCTTGGCGACAAACTGAAGAACAAAGGACAAAAACAAAAAAGGCATTTTTTCTTCTCTTGGCTATCAAATCCAAGGAGAGGGATCAAAGGCCCTGTCTTGATTGTATCTGCTTTAGCAAAACCCATTCTGGTGTTGGGCCTGTTGACCGGCTAACTTGCAGCATTCTTCTCCTAAATCTAAGTCCTCCCTTCCTGGAACCGCCCAAGCGTGAATCTGCCTCACCCCCGTAGCAAGCAATACCTTGCCAAGTGAGTTTCCTCCAAATAATGGAGATAACGTCCTAAGGTAAAGTGCCATGCCTCGCATTGTCATCTGTGGGCTAGGCCAAACGGGCCAGAGAATTTTTTCGCTGCTGTATCACCAGGGAGCAGATGTCGTCGGAATTCATCCGGAACGGCTCAGCACGGGTCCCCTCGCGATGGGGCCGATGGCTGAGCGCCTGATTGTGGGGGATGGACGACTAACGGCAACGCTGTTGCAAGCGGGGATTCGCGAGGCTCAGGTACTGATTTTAGCCAGCAGTGACGATACGTTGAATTTGGCGGTTTTGGTTCAAGCGCGGGTGCTCAACGCTCGGTTATGCATTATTAACCGTCTGTTTAATACCAGTTTGGGGGAACGACTCGATCGCACGTTGGTCAATCATGTTTCCATGAGCGTGTCGGCCCTGTCCGCCCCCATTTTTACGTTTGCGGCGTTGGGGAGTCAGGCGATCGGCCAACTCCAACTTTTCGGTCAGACCTGGCCAATCTATGAAGAACACATTGATGACCATCATCCCTGGCTAGGGCGTCTCCTGAGTGATCTTTGGGACGATCGCGATCGCATGCTGATCTATCACCGCCTCCAGGGAGAAGCCACGGGCTTGGTGCAGGGATTGTTTGATGCCCGTTGCTTGCAGGTGGGCGATCGCCTCGTCGTGGCCACCCGGCCCAGTGTCTTTCGCCGTCGCAATTCTTTCAAACGCCTAGCGACTCGATGCATCAATGGGTTACGTCGGTTTCAGCAGTATGGGCGATCGACTCTTTTGGTGACCTTACTGTTGTTGAGCGCGGTGGCGATCGCCACACTCACCTACATTTCCGACAATGCCCCCACCTCCATGATTGATGCGCTCTATTTTGCCGTGGGTATGATTACCGGCGCGGGGGGCAATGAGTTTGTCGTGGAAGGGGCTCCAGCCTGGGTCAAGCTCTTTACGGTGCTGATGATGCTGGTGGGGGCAGCAATCATTGGTATTTTCTACGCCCTGTTGAATGATTTCATCCTCGGCAGCCGCTTTCGGCAGCTCTGGCAAGTGGCCCAAGTCCCGGCGCGCCACCATTACATCGTCTGCGGTATGGGCGGCGTTGGGATTCAAATCACGCGCCAACTGCGGGCCAATGGCCATGATGTCGTGGTGATTGAACAGGACCTCCACAATCGCTTTTTGGGAACGGCTCAATCGCTCAAAGTGCCTGTGATCCACGCCGACGCCACCCTGGCCAATAGCCTTCAGGCCGCCAACCTCAGTCGAGCCGCAGCGCTGTTGGCTGTCACCAGCCAGGACCTCACCAATATTGAAATTGCCCTGACGGCCAAGGGTCTTGCGCCCCGTTTACCGGTGATTGTCCGCTCCTACGACCCCGAGTTCGCGCGCAAAGCCCCCCAAGTTTTTGAGTTTGATGCGGTCTTGAGTCCGGCAGAATTGGCAGCGCCTTCCTTTGCGGCGGCGGCCTTGGGCGGTCGAGTTTTGGGAAATGGCACGATCGCCGGTAGTCTTTGGGTTGCCCTGGCAACCTTGATCACACCTCACCACCCCCTCTGCGGACAATCGGTGAAGCAGGCAGCGATCGCCACCGACTTTGTCCCGCTTTATCTAGAGGCCCCTGAGCACACCTCCCATGGCTGGGAATTATTAGATACGACCCTCCAGGCAGGCCACGTACTTTATTTGACCTTGCCTGCCCACCGGCTCGAACGCCTCTGGCAACCGACGGCTCAGACCTTCATTGACGCTTTTCCATCCTCCATGACATTCTGAATGGGCAACGCTCAGATGGCCTCAGCTTTCCCAACTGGTTTCCCAACTGGGATCTAACCGTCTGCTCACATTTCCCTTCCTATGGCACGAGGACTGGTTTGGCTACCCCTATTGGCTCTTTTCATCGGTCTCGCCTGGGCGGGATGGAATGAGTTCCGCAAGGTCGAAGCCTTTCGGGCTTGGGCGGCTTCGTTTGAAGCGGCCAAGTATGACCTATACTCCGTCCTTGGGCTCACGCCCGATCACCTAGTCGTGGGCAAACCAACCCGTCAGGGACCCATCGACCTAGAGACGATCGCCTTGGCCCAAATCCAGGGGGTTTATCTGCGTTTGGACGGCCAGCGTCAGCCAGACGCCGCCGTTGATCCCGCAGTGAAGACCGCAGTTGATGGGAATGAGCGCGCACGCTGTATTGAGCTGTGCTTAGAGTTAGGCGATCGCATCAAACCCATCCGCTTTACCGAGGTCGATCGGGCTCGGGCGTGGACTGCAAAATTGCTGTCGATCCAGGGAGAGCTTCGCTAGATGATCCCTCCGGAGCGTCAAAGGATGTTGATTTCTGCTTGGGTTCCCTTAACCGTAGAAGACTGATGCCCAAAAGGTCCTCCCCTCCTCCATCCACCGCTCGGCCTCCCCGAGCCAATCGTGCCGAACGGGTTGCCCGCCTCGCCAAAAGTCGTGCGGCCCGTTCAGGAGCTCGTTCAGGGACAGAAATTCCTGCAACCCAGCCGCGACGTCGCCGCCCCGCTTCGCCTCCTCGGTCCGTGTCTCGCAGCGATTTAAGCCAGCGTCGCCAAACCCTGCGCCGTAAGCGGGGGGTCAATCATCTCAAGCAGCTCTGGCGACTCGCCTTTGTGGGGGCCGCCGCCGTTGGCCTAGGCTGGCTCATGACCCAACCCATTTGGGTTCTCAGCAGTCCTGAGCAAATTCATTTCAAGGGCAATGTCACGGCCAGCGAAGCCGCCCTGCGGGCGCTAGTTCCCATTGATTACCCCCAATCTTTGCTCAAACTTGAACCTCGGCAGTTAGAAACCGACCTGTTGGCCAAGGCTCCCCTGCAATCGGCACAGATTTCTCGACAGATATTCCCACCGGGTCTACAAATTCAGGTCCAAGAACGGCATCCGGTGGCGATCGCCGAACTCATGGACCCCCTGCCTGTCACTGAATCAGTCGCCACGAGCGACGCATCTACCAGAAACGCATCTACTCCCAGCAACGCATCGACCAGCGGCGCATCCGCCCCGGAAAAACCAGCAGTGAGTGCCGACCGTACTCCAGCTGTCCCCCCTAGCCCTGCCCCCACCCGCCCCACCCAAGTTCTCTTAGATGAAACAGGAGAATGGGTTCCACTCGATCACTACCAGGCCCAAGGACAATTGTTCCAGTTGCCCAAGCTCAAGGTCTTGGGGATGCGGGCTGAATATCGCCAAGCTTGGTCGGAGCTGTATCAAGTGATTCGCCAAAGCCCCATTCAAGTCTCAGAAATTGATTGGCGTAATCCTTCCAATATCAAACTCAAAACCGATCTGGGGGAAGTCCATGTTGGGCCTTACAGTCCCCAGTTTGCGCAACAACTAGAAGTCCTCGATCGCATGCGACACTTGGCCAACCACCAAGAAGCTAATCGGGTTGAATTCATTGACTTGCGCATTCCGTCTGTGCCAAGACTCACGATGAAATCGGAATTGCGCAACCCTTCTCCAGAAATTGCCCCAGACCAATCCTCCGAAGCCCCTCCAACTATTACCTCAGAGGAATGAAGCCTGGAAAGGAATGAAGCCTGGGATACAAATGTCATCTTTACTTTTGAAATAGAAGATGTCAAAAAATACCGGAATGAATTCAGCATTTAGGCTGATTTCGCCGACTTTAGAGAGGCTCAATACCAAACCCGTCATTGGTTTTTCAGGCGATTTACCCTATAGTTGACTAGGATTACACGACATAGCGTTAGAATAGCGATTCATAATGTAGAGGCCCCTCCCTCAAGATGGCACTTGATAATCCGAATCACAACCACAGGTCTTCTGCTGCTGAGGAGCAATCCGTATTTTCAATGACCTCTGTCGCATCTCAATCTATGGGTAACTCTGGGTTTGGTATGGCCCATCACGACAGTGGTCATTCCACTGAATCGGGTGCTCAGCCAGCTGGCATAATGCCGAGCAGCATCGCCAAGATCAAAGTGATTGGTGTTGGAGGGGGCGGCAGCAATGCGGTCAATCGCATGATTGCCAGCGACGTCAGCGGCGTCGAATTTTGGGCGATTAATACAGATGCTCAGGCCCTAGTGGGGGCGGCTTCGCCCCAGCGTTTACAAATTGGCCAAAAGCTCACCCGTGGATTGGGGGCAGGGGGCAATCCTGCCATTGGCCATAAGGCGGCGGAAGAATCGCGAGATGAAATTGCCGCAGCCCTGGAGGGGGCCGATTTAGTTTTTATTACCGCAGGTATGGGCGGTGGGACGGGTACGGGAGCTGCCCCCATTGTGGCGGAGGTGGCTAAGGAATTGGGGGCGTTGACCGTTGGGATTGTAACCCGACCTTTTATGTTTGAAGGGCGTCGCCGTACCTCCCAAGCCGATGAAGGGATTTCAGCGCTGCGAGGCAGTGTGGATACGCTGATTGTGATTCCCAATGACAAGTTGCTCACCGTTATTTCTGACCAGACCCCGGTTCAAGAAGCGTTCCGTATGGCCGATGATGTCCTGCGCCAAGGGGTTCAGGGTATTTCGGACATCATCATCATTCCAGGGCTGGTGAACGTTGACTTTGCTGATGTGCGGGCGGTGATGGCCGATGCGGGGTCGGCGCTGATGGGTATTGGGGTGGGTTCTGGTAAGTCACGCGCGCGCGAGGCGGCGACGGCGGCGATTTCCTCCCCCTTGCTTGAGTCTTCGATTGATGGAGCCAAGGGCGTTGTCTTCAACATTACCGGTGGCAATGATTTGACCCTTCACGAAGTCAATGCTGCCGCTGAGGCGATCTACGAGGTGGTTGATCCGGAGGCGAATATTATCTTTGGCGCGGTGATCGACGATCGCCTCCAGGGTGAAATTCGGATTACGGTAATTGCCACGGGCTTTAGTACTGACAATAAGGTGGGTCGGATGGCTGCCCCCCGAGCGATCGCCGTTCCTCAACCGCCGCTATCCCCCCCGCCCATCAGTTCGCCGCGACCTGCGGCAGCGCCACCCCCAGAACCGCAGCAGCCGCCCAATCGAGGCGGGGGAGGGGGCCTAGACATCCCTGAATTCCTCCAGCGTCGTCGTCCGAAGCCTTAAGGGTTGGCATGGTTTTATCTTCTTGTCCCCCCGTAGCGTTGACGATCGCGGGCTCAGATAGTGGTGGTGGTGCGGGCATTCAGGCCGATCTGCGCACCTTTGCATTTCATCGGGTCCATGGAACCAGCGCGCTCACCTGTGTGACCGCTCAAAATACCCTTGGTGTCAGCCGAGTGGATGCGCTTTTGCCAGAGGCTGTCCTTGCCCAGATCGAGGCGGTAGCGAATGATATTGGCTTTCAAGCCGTTAAAACAGGAATGTTGCTGAATGCCGCGATTATTGCGGCGGTGGCTGAACGCCTACGGCTGCTGGGGGTGACCCAGTTAGTCGTCGATCCGGTCATGGTGTCTCGCACGGGGGCGCAGCTCATTGATGATGGGGCGATCGCCCAGCTCCAGCAATCCATGATTCCCCAAGCGCTGATTTTGACGCCCAATCGTTACGAGGCGGAGAGGTTGAGCGGGGTGGCGATCGCAGATCTCGACACCATGGAAAAGGCCGCCCAAATCATTGAACAACTCGGACCCCGATATGTGCTGGTGAAAGGGGGTGCGCTAACCGGCAAGCTGCGGGGGGTGGATTTGTGGTGGGATGGGCAGAGGGCAACGGTGTTGGAAACGGAAACGGTGGAGACAACCCATACCCATGGAACGGGCTGTACGCTGTCGGCTGCGATCGCGGCCAACCTCGCCCTCGGCTATGAACCGGAGCAGGCTGCGCGGCTCGCCAAGGATTACGTCACCCAAGCCCTGCACCATGCGCTGCCCATTGGTCAAGGCCAAGGCCCGGTGGGGCATTTTTATCCATTGTTCCAGGGGGTGTTGTCCCAGGTGGATTCCCAGTCGGGGCAGCGATCGCCTTCACAGCCGTAGGGATGAACGGCGCAAACCAACATCGTTTCGTTATAGGTGCTGCCATTGTAGTTGCGACAGCCCACGCAAACGGGATGTTCATTGACGAGGGGCGTCAGGGTTTGATTGACCGGACGCAAGGCCTCCTCTAACAAGGATTCCGCCTGGAACGGCAAATTTTCCAGCGATGCAGACCAGGTTTCGAGCTGTTCTTCGACCTGTTTGGCCCAAACCGGCGGTACGGTTTCGCTGAGCTGGTCAAGCTGTTGGCTAATCTGATCGCTGAACTGCTCTAGGGCTTCGTCCGTGGCGTCCAGGGTTTGATCAACGAAAGTAATAATCTGTGTCTCGACGGTTGTCGCAAGGCGATCGAGCGTTTGGAGCGAGGTCGTGAGCCAGTCTTCCATGGAGGGAGAGAGATGATTAGGGACAGAAGGAGTTTTAAGGCTGAATCGCGGCCTAGGACTCCGATTGGCGAAGACGCTCAAGTTGCGCTTGCAGTTCGGCAACCTGTCGGCGGAGTTCTTCGGCTTGATGTTTGGCGGCGGCTTGCGGATCCGAGGCTTGGGGGATTTGAGCCGGTGCAGTAGCCGAACCCGAGGGCTCGTCTTCAACCTCAATGTCGATGGAACGAGGCTTTGAGTCAGCCGCAGGCTGGGCTGCCACTGTGGTCGCCTGAGAGCGATTAATCAAATCATCAACCATGCGGCGGGCTTCCTCGGTGGTGAGTTCCCCCCGCTGTACCAGTTCATCCACAAGGGCCTGAGCCTGCCCTCGCAGGTCGCCCAAATTCTCGGCAGCTTTATCGCTGGCATAGGACGCAAGCCCGACTCCCAGATATACTGCCTTTTGAAATAAATTTCCCAATCCTGCCATGGTCACGCCACTCCTGAGGCAACGCTTTCTGTTTCAGAATAGCCCGTCAATTGAAGGATGGGGAGAAGAGGTTTCCAGACCTGGTGAAGCGTGTTTGGCCGGGTTTCCCCACAGTTAACTCCCCTAAAAAGCAGGAGACCCGGAGTCTACGCCTACCCCAAGCATCCCGTATTGCTGCTACCTTCCGGTCCTGACAAGATTTGGGCGTTGTGATCGCATAGGTCCGAGTCACCTTTAGCATACCATCTTGGCGTCCGGTTAGGCGAAGTCCCTGGGATTTTGGGATTCTTCCTAGAATTTTCGGGGTCCGATTGTCCGATTTGACAAATTTCGACACGAGTGGTTTTATTCTTGACCCAGTGGCACAACCCGTGGTAACCAGTGGCAAAACCTGATGATGGGGAGATCTGTGGGATGAAACGACCAAGGCAAGGGAGATCGAAGCAATGTAGCCGTCACAAGGGACTACAGGCGCTACAGGCGCTACAGGGACCGCAGAGGCCGATCGTTGTGCCGCTGGTGCTGGGACTTTGGGGGACGATGGCGATTGGTGTTTGTGGTTATTCGGGGGGAGCATTCGCCCAAACCCCCTCCCTCACGACATCGAGCGATCGCAACGTGGTGTATCCCCTTGATGCTCCCCCGCCCGGTCAGGACCCGCTGCCCAGCGAACGTCCTCTCAATGCAGGGACGGGGCTAGATACCGATTATCGGGTGCCGGTTTTGCAACAGGACTACAAGGGTGGGCTCTGGGTAGGCTCCTGGCAGGGTTTAGCTCGGATTGACCCCAATACGGGTCGCATTCTTTCGCGGGTGGGACTGCCCAATACGGTGATTGGGGCGATCGCCGAGGATAAGGTCGGACGCATCTGGGTGGGCACAAGCGATGGTCTCAAACGGATCGACCCCCGCAGTAGCGAAATCACGGCGGAGAATTTTACGCTGCCGTCTAATCGGGTGCGGGCACTGCTGATCGATACCCGAGGGTATTTGTGGGCAGGGGGCGATCGCGGTCTTGCGTTGATCAGCCCAGACCAGGGATTGATGATGACAACGTTGCAAAAACTACCCGGAATCAGCGCCAATGCTATGACGTTGGATCGCAATGGCGATCTGTGGGTGGGGACACTGGAGGGGCTGGCCAAGATTGAAACCGCCAGTGCCTTTGTCAAACAGCGGATGCTGGATCTGCCGGGTCAAACGGTGACAGCCTTAGTGACGGACCGCTTTGGCACCCTCTGGGCTGGAACCCCGGAAGGTTTGCTGGTGATTGACCCCAATAAGAATTTGGTGACGCGCTCCGTGACACCGATGCGAGGCCGCAATGTCACGGCTCTGAGCTTTGATCAGGACGGGGGGCTCTGGGTGGGAACCAGTCGAGGGCTCTTCCGGATTAATCCCTACAACGGCGCAATCATTGACGAAATCTATTCCCTCCCCTCCAGCCGTATCCTGAGCCTCTCACCCGACACGGGGAATAAGCTTTGGGTGGGCACCAGCGAAGGGCTAGCCTGGGTCCGAACCGATTTGGGCAGTCGTGCGGAAGCTCACAGTACGTTTAGCCGCGTCTTCGACTAGGATAGGGGCGTCTAGTGCGGAGTCCTTCCTATGGCCGTCTCGGTTCAAAAGCTGCTGCAATATAAGCCCCAAGGCAAATCCATCACAATGCTGACCGCCTGGGACTATACCAGTGCGATGATGGTGGACCAGGCGGGGGTCGATATTGTCCTAGCGGGGGACTCCATGGCGATGGCGACCTTGGGACACACCACGACGCTACCGCTGACGCTGGAGGAGATGCTTTACCACACGCGCTCGGTGCGGCGGGGTCTGAAGCAGGCGCTGCTAGTTTGTGACTTGCCGTTTTTGAGCTATCAAGAAAGCATTCCCCAAGCCATTCGCAATGCCGGACGGGCTTTAAAGGAAGCCGGTGCCCAGGCGGTCAAGCTGGAAGGGGGCTATCCGACCCTGGTAGAGACTGTGCAACGGCTGGTGGAGGTGGGTATTCCGGTGATGGGTCATATTGGTCTGACGCCCCAGTCGATTCATCAGATGGGGTTACGGCAACAGGGCCAGGAAGAGGCGGCTCAGGAAAAACTGATTGAGCAGGCGATCGCCCTAGAGCAAGCGGGCGTATTTGCCATCGTTCTAGAACATATCCCCACGGACTTGGCCTTGCGCATTACGCAAAAACTACTCATCCCCACCATTGGCATTGGGGCTGGTCCCTACTGTGATGGTCAGGTGTTGGTTACCGCTGATCTCTGGGGCCTAACCGAACGGCAACCGCCCTTTGCGAAGGTCTATGTCAATTTGCGCGAAGCAGCGGTGAAGGCGGCTCAAGCCTTTTGTGAGGATGTGCGTCAACATCGGTTTGAGGTTTAGGATTGAAATTTAGCGTCCATAAACCTAATGTGCGGTCGATATACGCAAACCCAGACTGGAGAGGCGATCGCCCAAGCCTTCGATCTCCCCGAAACCCCGCAACTAGAACTACGCTACAACATTGCCCCAAGCCAATCCGTCGCGGTGATTGGTCGTCCCAACGCGAATAGTCCTCGGCAACTCAAATATTTGCGCTGGGGTTTGATTCCAATCTGGGCAAAAGACCCCAGTATTGGCAGCCGTTTGATCAATGCCCGTGCCGAAACCGCTGCCGAGAAACCATCGTTCCGCGCGGCCTTTCGCCGTCGTCGCTGTTTGCTTGTTGCGGATGGCTTCTATGAGTGGCATCGACAACTGAGTGGAAATAAGCAGCCCTATTATTGTCGGCTACGCCAGGGAGAGCCCTTTGGCTTTGCGGGGCTCTGGGAGCAGTGGCAATCGCCGCAAGGCGAGATTTTGCGCACCTGCACGATCTTGACCACCCGAGCCAACGCGACGCTCAAACCGCTGCACGATCGCATGCCGGTGATTCTGCGTCCTCAAGACTATGACGTATGGCTAAACCCCGAAGAAGTCGAAAACGATGCGCTTCAGTCGCTGCTACAACCCTACGACGATCAGGCTCTAATCGCCTATCCGGTGAGCACCCGAGTAAACCGGGCGAGTTACGACTCTGTGGACTGTTTGGAGCCGTTGGAAACTTAGAGGGTTTGTTGTTTCGGTCACAGCACCATGGCTGGTTACGATTGCCCCACGATCGCTTCCACGGCCTCAATCGCTGTGGGTAAGGCTGCGGTTAACACTTCTGCGTGGGCCTCCGTCACCAAGACATCATCCTCAATCCGAATGCCGCGCACATCGCTGAACTGTGCCAACCGTTCCCAATCCACAGCGTCCTGATACTTTGCCCGAAACTCGGGATTTTCTAGAATGGCAGGGACTTGATAAAAACCGGGTTCAATGGTCACCACCATTCCCGGCTGAAGCGGACGATCGAGGCGAAGATACCCGAGACCAAAGCGATCGCTCCGACGCCGTCCCGGTCCATACCCCGCTAAATCCCCCAAATCCTCCATATCATGCACATCCAACCCCAGCAAATGCCCCACCCCATGGGGAAAAAACAAGGCATGGGCATCCTGCTCCACCAAATCTTGCGGGTGCCCCTTCAAAATTCCAAGATCCACCAACCCTTCGGCCAAGACTCGACAGGCCAACAAATGCACATCCCGGTATTCCACCCCCGGCTTGACCGCCTGGATACAAAGATCGTGGGCCGCTAGGACCACCTCATACAAATCCCGCTGGGTCGCCGAGAATCGCCCCGACACGGGCCAAGTGCGGGTAATATCCGATGCCCAGCCCAAGGCCGACTCCGCCCCCACATCCGCCAAGAGCAAATCCTGATGGGTTAAGGGATGAGAATAAACCTCATTGTGCAAGACCTCACCGTGAACCGTGACGATACTGTTGTAGGCACAGCTCATATTAGCCCCCAGAATCACCGCTTCCATGGCGGCCCGGACTTGGGCTTCGGTTTGGGCGAGGTGAGTGGCCGCCATCCCCGCCTCGTGGGCAATAACCGAGACCGTGGCAGCTTTACGGATTTCGGTGAGCGCGAACGCATCGTGACAGAGGCGCAGTTGGACGAGGGCGATCGCCAAATCCCCAGCGCGTCCTTTCCCCTGGCCCTCTCCTTGAGTTTTTCCCTGGAGCATTGCGGCTCCAGTGCTGTGCTGCTCCCAATCCGCCAAGGGAAAGGCTGCAACGGCTCCGATCGCCTCAGCCCATTCCTCTCGATTAGGCGTTGGTCCATGCCACAGTGCCGCACTGGGCGGCGGGTTATCAACAAACAACGTCAGCTTGCCCCCCTCCAGTTTGATCACCGCATCGGGGAATGGCAACCCTGCGAAGTAGAGAAAATGGCTATTGGCCCGGAAGAAATACTGATTGGCAGGAAAATTGCGCGGCACCGTCGAACCCGATCTGAGGAGCACTGGTCCATCGATGAGGTCGGCCAGACGCTGGCGGCGATCGCCCAAAACGGTCTGATACAGAGTTTGAAATTCAGCGGGAAACGCAGTCAACATGGTACTCATCCTCTAGGACGGGGCAGTGGGAAAGGCCCAAGTCCAAGGGAGATGAGTCAATCCTGGTTCTTTTGGGATTGTAATCGAGCGACCGCCCTTTCTTACAAAACGTCAATGGCGTTGCCGACGTAGGGTTCATTTTGGTTTTGTTCGATCCATTGGGTGAGGACGGGGAGGACGTTGGGGGATTTTTGCCGAGTTGGATGAGGGATTGGGCGGCGCGATCGCTAACTCAACATGAAGCTGACAATTTGTTGAGGGTGAAGGAAGAATCTATCAATAATTCCATTGATTTAAAACAATAAACTTGTTCTCTAGGAATAGATTTGCATCGATAAGGTTGGCAATAGAATTCACAATATTTTGATAGCTCATATTTTTGCTCGGGTCAGCATTTTGGTAGACGGCAAGAATCCCTGGGTGCGATGAATTGGCTTGATGAAGTTCTTGAAAGTCACTGCAATTTCGAGTTAGGAGGACTCGTTGATTCTGACGGGCAAAAGCAAGTATCTGGTCGTCCGGTGAGCTAGCGATCGCCCCATCGTTCACCGTCATAACATCGTGACCTGCCGCTTGAAGCATTTTGACAAGAGACTTGGCCTTGGGAGTCTTCATCCAGCAGTAGCGATAGGCTCAAGGGAGACTCCTTGCTCTTGCAGTCGTTGTTTTTCTTCTTGGGTTTCGAGTTTGAGGAGAGCTTGGTGGGTTTCGCAGTATTGAATGATTTCTTGGATGGCGGCGATCGGCAGGTCCCAGTTTTCGGCGGCTTCTTCTGGGGACTGAGGTGGACCCAATCGACTGAACAGATTTAACAGGAGACTAAGCTCTGAATTCTCCCCGGATTGGACCTCTATTCAGCGACTGCTCTCAGCTGCACCGTCAAAGTAAATCTCATCCGGTGTTTTGTAATCCAACGACTGATGCAATCTCAACTGATTATACCAGCTAAACCATTTCTTCACCTCCTGATTTAAGTGATTCCCATCCTCAAAACTCTTCAGATAAATCAGCTCGTACTTCAGCGATCGCCACAGCCTTTCAATGAAGATGTTGTCATGACACCTTCCCCGTCCATCCATGCTCACCTGGGCTCCGGCTGTTCTCAACCTCTCGGTAAACACCTTCGCCGTGAACTGAGACCCCTGATCTGAATTGAAGATATCAGGACATCCATATTCCTCCAACGCTTCCTCCAATGCATCCAAACAGAACTGCACATCCATCGTGTTCGAGATTCGCCAGCTCAGCACCTTACGGCTGTACCAGTCCATAATCGCCACCAGATAGAAATGCCCCTTCAGCACCGGCAGATAGGTGATGTCCGTGCTCCAGACCTGGTTTACCTTATCAATCGCCACACCCCTCAGCAGATAGGGATATATCTTGTGCTCCGGGTTTGCCACAGTCAGCTTCGGCTTCGGATACAGCGTTTGTAGACCCAGCTTTCGCATCAACCGCTGCACTCGCTTGCGATTCACATCATGACCCTCTCTCTTCAACTGAGCCGTCATCCGACGAGAGCCATAGAACGGCATCTCCAGATACAGCTCATCCAAGCGACGCAGCAGTTCTAGCTCAGAGTCACTCACTGCTTTGGCACGGTAGTACAAGCTCGAACGGCTGATGCCCAGTAGCTGACATTGACGCACCAGGCTCAACTCCTCGTGCTCTCGCTCTACCAGGGCTTTTCGCTGCTCAACCCCAGTTTGGCTGAGCACTCCGCTAAAAAATCCCGTTCCACCTTCAGCTTGCCGATTTGCCGATACAGCTCGTTGATTTCTGCCTGTTTATTCGCTTCCTCCTTTCCTCTATCAGATGTCTGGCCTGAATCAAAGACGCTGCTTGCCCCTTCCAAGAGCTGCCTCTTCCACTGATGGATCAGCGTTGGATGCACATTGTGTTGGCTCGCCAGTTCCGGCACCGTCTTTGCCCCTTGCAAGGCTTCCAAGGCGATTCTCGATTTGAACTGGGCGCTGTACTGTCGGCGTTTCTTGCTCATCTTCTACTCCTATCATTTTTCGTGGAGTTTCAGAGCTTAACCCCCTGTCCAGTTTTTGGGGTCCACTATAGACATTTGGTTGGTGAGCAGGTCTTGCCAGAGGGTGAAGGCCGTTAGTTTTCGGCCTTTGATGTAGAGCTGTCGTCGCCAGGGGTGGGGACGGGCGACGAGGAAGGTCCAAGATTCGGCAGGTGAGGGGTTGGAGTCGGCGCTAAGTTCAGCGGTGAGCAGGCGGACTAGCTCCCGCTTGTCGGAGGTGGAGAGTTGCTGAACGGCGGGGAGGAGTTCGGAGAGTGTCATGGGGTGTATGCCTTATCCTGCCGCCAGTTTATCGCGTTCCCTGGGCAAGCCGCTTTTGGTTATGATGGAGTAGAGAGCTTCTGTGAGGTTGCCACCTGTGAGCCCATTGGTTGAGCAAATTGTCCAACGCCTTGAACTTTTGCCTGAGAGAATCCTAGAGCAGGTGCTGGAAATTGTGAGGTTTCTGGAGATTTCTGCATTGCCTCACGCAGTAGATACGGCATCTCAACAGCAGCAAGAGCCAGATGTCGATCGCTTAACCAAATTGAAAAAGTCTGGCAGCGTATGGATTGTAAGGGCAAGCAGCTCTCCAACAGAAATTAACTGGGATGATTGTATTCTTGATGCTCGCCAGGAACGAATTGAGAAGTTCATGCAATGGTAGACCAGGTTCTGTTTGATACTTCTTCTTTGGTGCCATCTCTTTTGGAAGAGCATCCCTTTCACCAGGCATGTCTGCCATGGTTTATAGTGGACCCCAAAAACTGGACAGGGGGTTAAGCTCTGAAACTCCACGAAAAATGATAGGAGTAGAAGATGAGCAAGAAACGCCGACAGTACAGCGCCCAGTTCAAATCGAGAATCGCCTTGGAAGCCTTGCAAGGGGCAAAGACGGTGCCGGAACTGGCGAGCCAACACAATGTGCATCCAACGCTGATCCATCAGTGGAAGAGGCAGCTCTTGGAAGGGGCAAGCAGCGTCTTTGATTCAGGCCAGACATCTGATAGAGGAAAGGAGGAAGCGAATAAACAGGCAGAAATCAACGAGCTGTATCGGCAAATCGGCAAGCTGAAGGTGGAACGGGATTTTTTAGCGGAGTGCTCAGCCAAACTGGGGTTGAGCAGCGAAAAGCCCTGGTAGAGCGAGAGCACGAGGAGTTGAGCCTGGTGCGTCAATGTCAGCTACTGGGCATCAGCCGTTCGAGCTTGTACTACCGTGCCAAAGCAGTGAGTGACTCTGAGCTAGAACTGCTGCGTCGCTTGGATGAGCTGTATCTGGAGATGCCGTTCTATGGCTCTCGTCGGATGACGGCTCAGTTGAAGAGAGAGGGTCATGATGTGAATCGCAAGCGAGTGCAGCGGTTGATGCGAAAGCTGGGTCTACAAACGCTGTATCCGAAGCCGAAGCTGACTGTGGCAAACCCGGAGCACAAGATATATCCCTATCTGCTGAGGGGTGTGGCGATTGATAAGGTAAACCAGGTCTGGAGCACGGACATCACCTATCTGCCGGTGCTGAAGGGGCATTTCTATCTGGTGGCGATTATGGACTGGTACAGCCGTAAGGTGCTGAGCTGGCGAATCTCGAACACGATGGATGTGCAGTTCTGTTTGGATGCATTGGAGGAAGCGTTGGAGGAATATGGATGTCCTGATATCTTCAATTCAGATCAGGGGTCTCAGTTCACGGCGAAGGTGTTTACCGAGAGGTTGAGAACAGCCGGAGCCCAGGTGAGCATGGATGGACGGGGAAGGTGTCATGACAACATCTTCATTGAAAGGCTGTGGCGATCGCTGAAGTACGAGCTGATTTATCTGAAGAGTTTTGAGGATGGGAATCACTTAAATCAGGAGGTGAAGAAATGGTTTAGCTGGTATAATCAGTTGAGATTGCATCAGTCGTTGGATTACAAAACACCGGATGAGATTTACTTTGACGGTGCAGCTGAGAGCAGTCGCTGAATAGAGGTCCAATCCGGGGAGAATTCAGAGCTTAGTCTCCTGTTAAATCTGTTCAGTCGATTGGGTCCACCTCAGTTTGAGCGGGCTGTGGAAGGAGATATCAGAGGCTATATCTCGACACATTCTTTGGCTGAGCTGTACTCTGTCCTAACTCGATTACCACATCAATCTCGGGTATCACCCTCTGAAATTGAGATATTGTTTAGCAACTTGTCAAATTTTGAGAAGGTAGCGTTAGATGCAGATGACTACGTTGCTGTAATTCGACGCTTAGTTAAGCTGAATCTAACAGGTGGTTCAATTTTTGATGCGCTGATTGCTCAGGCTGCATTGAAGGCTAAAGTTGATTTTCTGTTAACAGCAAATCCTAAGGATTTTATTCGTTTGGGTCAGGATGTGACAGATATAGTTCGGGTGCCAACAGCACCATAGTTGATCAATTTACCAGTTCCCACAAAACGTCGATGCCGTTGCCGACGCGGGGTTCGGTTTGGTTTTGTTCGAGCCATTGGGTGAGGGCGGGGAGGACGTTGGGGGATTTTTTGCCAAATTGGATGAGGAGTTGAGTGATATGAGAATGTGCATGGTGATTATCAGCTCTTAGCAGTGCTAGCAGGCTATTAACTATTTGACTTGATGGATTACTTAGCTTTTGAAGGGACTTTGCTGCGCGAGAACGCACCATAGACTCATCCTCTTTTAGAGGCGCGAGCAAGCTATTAACAACTGCATCTGATTCGTTACCTAACTTGACCAGGGATTGAGCAGTGCTAGAACGCACCATAGGCTCATCCTCTTTTAGAAGCGCGAGCAAGCTATTAACAACTGTGTCCGATGCGTTACTTAGCTTTCCAAGAGACTCTGCTGCGAAATAACGCACTGCAGGCTCATCCTCTTGAAGAAATGCAAGCAAGTCATTAATGATGGCATCCGATTTATTCCCTAGCTTGATCAAGGATTGAGCAGCGCGGGAACGCATAATGGAGGATGCAACCGTGTGAGGAGAGCACACATCCCGATCATCTTCGAGCAATGCGAACAAGCTATTGACAACTGAGTCGGAAGCATTGCCTAGCTCTCCTAGAGATTCAACCACGTGGTAGCGTACAGCCCAGTTGTCATCTTTGAGAAGTGCAAGAAGGCAACTGATAACTGAGTCAGAAGCATTGCCTAGCTCTGCTAGAAGCTTTGCCGCATCAGAACGCACAACAGAGTTATCATCCTTGAGAAATTCGAGCAAGCCATTGACGACCGAGTCAGAAGCATTGCTCAGCCCTTTCAGAAGTTCTGCCGCATCAGAACGCACAAAACCCAGGTCGTCATCTTCGAGAAATGCGAACGTAAGTAAGCTATCAACAACTGGGTCAGATGTATTGCCTAGCTTAATTAGAGACTCCGCTGCAGAATAAAGCACACTTCCATTATCGTTTTTAAGAAGTGCAAGTAAGCAATTGACGACCGCGTCCGATGCATTACTCAGCTCTCCCAAGCACTCTGCTGCATAGGAACGCCTACGTAAATTGTTATCTTCAAGAAATGTGAGTAAGCAATTAACGGCTGCATGTTAGACGACAATAGCATTGGCGGCTGCTCGACATTTCCTGGCGGGAGTTGTCGCGAAAGCGTGGCTTGGATCGTGAGACAGACGTGAGACTTTGACAGCTCACTGGCGTGGCGATCGACAAAAAAAGACACTCATAGGGTCCCCCTGGAAAGAAAGGACTCTAACGAGTGTCGAGAGTAATAATGTATCAACAGCGAGTGTACATGAATGCAAAGGAGCATGGCCTGTCGCAGCAAGATGCGGCAGCGGTGGCGGAATTTTCGGTGCGAACCGCGCAACGAATGGATGCCAACGAGTGGCAGCAGGGGAGTGGAGAGGGCACCGGGGTGCGGACCCGGCCAGATCCACTCAACGGTCTTTGGGAAGCCGAACTAGAGGCGATGCTGCGAGCTGAGCCAAGACTGAAACCGACGACGTTATTTGAGCATTTGCAGGACAAATATCCGGGTCAATATCCGCAAGTGCTCAGGACGCTTCAGCGGCGAGTGAGAACCTGGAAAGCACTGTATGGTCCAGCTCCCGAGGTGATGTTTGAGCTGCGTCACGAGCCGGGGGTGCAAGGATTTTCCGACTTCACCGAACTCAAAGGGACGGTGGTGACGATAAATGGAAAGCCCTATGAGCACTTGATTTATCACTACCGCTTGGGCTACAGCGGCTGGTCCTACGCGGAGTTAATCGAGGGGGGTGAAAGCTTTGTCGCCCTATCCGAAGGATTGCAGAATGCCCTGTTTGCCTGCGGCGGGGCTCCAAAGCAGCATCGCACCGATAGCCTGAGTGCGGCCTATCGAAATCTGGGTGGGAAGAAGACCAAACCGCTGACGCGCTTGTATGACGACCTGTGTGAGCACTATCGGTTGCAACCGACGCGAAACAACCGGGGAATCGCCCACGAGAACGGTTCTATTGAAGGCCCCCACGGTCATCTGAAGAACCGCATTGTCCAAGCGATGTACCTGCGCGGCAGCACCGACTTCGCTAGCGTCAGCGACTATCAAGACCTGCTCAATGACTGTGTGGCCAAGCTCAATGCCCAGCATCAGGATAAGTATGAGCATGAGAAAGCGCATCTCCAGGCGTTGCCCAAATACCGGGCTGCGGACTACGAACTCCTCACCGCTAAGGTGAGCAGCAACAGCACGATTGATATCCGCTGCATGCTCTACAGCGTGCCGTCTCGCTTAATTGGCCGGTCCCTGGAAGTGCATCTGCACCACAACCGCCTGATGGGCTACCTCGAAGGCCATGAAGTGTTCAGGTTGAAACGGATTCGTTCTACTGACAATATAGTGGACCCCAAAAACTGGACAGGGGGTTAAGCTCTGAAACTCCACGAAAAATGATAGGAGTAGAAGATGAGCAAGAAACGCCGACAGTACAGCGCCCAGTTCAAATCGAGAATCGCCTTGGAAGCCTTGCAAGGGGCAAAGACGGTGCCGGAACTGGCGAGCCAACACAATGTGCATCCAACGCTGATCCATCAGTGGAAGAGGCAGCTCTTGGAAGGGGCAAGCAGCGTCTTTGATTCAGGCCAGACATCTGATAGAGGAAAGGAGGAAGCGAATAAACAGGCAGAAATCAACGAGCTGTATCGGCAAATCGGCAAGCTGAAGGTGGAACGGGATTTTTTAGCGGAGTGCTCAGCCAAACTGGGGTTGAGCAGCGAAAAGCCCTGGTAGAGCGAGAGCACGAGGAGTTGAGCCTGGTGCGTCAATGTCAGCTACTGGGCATCAGCCGTTCGAGCTTGTACTACCGTGCCAAAGCAGTGAGTGACTCTGAGCTAGAACTGCTGCGTCGCTTGGATGAGCTGTATCTGGAGATGCCGTTCTATGGCTCTCGTCGGATGACGGCTCAGTTGAAGAGAGAGGGTCATGATGTGAATCGCAAGCGAGTGCAGCGGTTGATGCGAAAGCTGGGTCTACAAACGCTGTATCCGAAGCCGAAGCTGACTGTGGCAAACCCGGAGCACAAGATATATCCCTATCTGCTGAGGGGTGTGGCGATTGATAAGGTAAACCAGGTCTGGAGCACGGACATCACCTATCTGCCGGTGCTGAAGGGGCATTTCTATCTGGTGGCGATTATGGACTGGTACAGCCGTAAGGTGCTGAGCTGGCGAATCTCGAACACGATGGATGTGCAGTTCTGTTTGGATGCATTGGAGGAAGCGTTGGAGGAATATGGATGTCCTGATATCTTCAATTCAGATCAGGGGTCTCAGTTCACGGCGAAGGTGTTTACCGAGAGGTTGAGAACAGCCGGAGCCCAGGTGAGCATGGATGGACGGGGAAGGTGTCATGACAACATCTTCATTGAAAGGCTGTGGCGATCGCTGAAGTACGAGCTGATTTATCTGAAGAGTTTTGAGGATGGGAATCACTTAAATCAGGAGGTGAAGAAATGGTTTAGCTGGTATAATCAGTTGAGATTGCATCAGTCGTTGGATTACAAAACACCGGATGAGATTTACTTTGACGGTGCAGCTGAGAGCAGTCGCTGAATAGAGGTCCAATCCGGGGAGAATTCAGAGCTTAGTCTCCTGTTAAATCTGTTCAGTCGATTGGGTCCACCTCACAAGGACAAGCGGCGCGCCCGCTCGGTGGACTATCACCATGTCATCGAAGGGTTGCGCAAAAAGCCCTTGGCCTTCCTCCACAGCACCTGGCGAGAGGACCTCCTGCCCAATGAGCGCTATCACCAACTCTGGAAACAGCTCCAGGCTGGCTTTGAGCTTGATTCTGCCGCCGTGCTCATGGTCGAAGCCCTCTATATTGCGGCGACCCAAAACAAGGAAGCGGCGGTCGCTGACTACCTCTTCCCAGAGATTGAGGCCAAAACCCTCACCCTCTCAAGGCTCAGACTCCATTTTCAGTTGCTCACCAAACTCGAATTCCCCACCGTGAATGTCCAACAACATGACCTCAACGACTACGATGCCCTTCTGTTCACCCACAGCAGCGTCATCCCAGATGCAGAACCAGAGCTCGTCTCAACCGGAGCTGAGCCCTTACCAAAGCCTCAGCGCTCAGCTCAAGCACCTGCGCTTATCCCATATGCTCAACCACTGGGAGACCTTGGAGCAGCAAGCCATGCGAGAGACCTGGTCCTACGCGCAATTTCTCTTGGCCCTGTGCCAACTCGAAACAGACCGCCGCAAGGCTTTGCGCCTCCAAAGAGCCATCACCGAAGCTCAACTGCCCAACGCCAAAACGGTTTCCAATTTCGATTGGACACACCTGCCCCTGGTTAACCCTCTCCCGATTCAAAAACTCGCCACTGAACCCCAGTGGATTGATGACGCCCAAAACTGTCTCTTCTTCGGACCTTCTGGGGTCGGCAAAACCCATCTGGCCGCTGGCATCGCTCGTGCCGCCCTGGAAGCGGGCAAGCGCGTCAAATTCTTCTGTGCCACCACCCTGGTGCAGTATCTCCAAAAAGAAAAGCTTCATCTCCAGCTTCAGCCTGCCCTGAAAAAGCTCGACCGCTTTGACCTCGTGATCATTGATGACCTCGGCTATGTCCAAAAATCCGAGGCAGAAACCTCCGTTCTCTTTGAACTCATTGCCTATCGCTATGAGCGCAAAAGCATCATGGTCACTGCCAATCAGCCGTTCAGTGAGTGGAACTCCATCTTTGGTGATTCCATGATGACCGTCGCCGCCGTTGACCGCCTCATTCACCATGCGGTCATTCTCGAAATCAAGGCGGACAGTTTTCGTAAACGCTCCGCTCACCAGCGCTCTGAGAACTTGAAGGCACTCCCGGCAAAATCCTCTGAATCTGACTCCCAAACATCGACACACCAGAAGCGATCTTAGATTGTCGTCTTGACCTGAGATTGCCGCTTCTCATTTCCTTTTGCCAATTCAGTGGGCTCCCCGCCTTCTAATTGTCGCGACAGGCAAATGTCTTGACACTTGATAGCTGCATCTAATACGTTGCCATTACCTAGCTTAATTAGGGCTCCTGCTGCGTGAGCACGTACATCAAGATTGTCATCTTTGAGAAGCGTGAGCAAGACGTTGATAACTGGGTCAGAAGCATTATCTAGCTGTCCCAGAAATAAAGCTATATATGAGCGTATGTCAGAATTTCCATTTTCAAGAAGCGTGAGTAAGCAGCTAACGGCCGTATCTGATGCATCATTACTTAACTTTACTATGGACGCAGCCGCAGAAGAAAGCGCTATTCTTGGGTCATTTTTGAACAGCATCAGCAGTGTGCTGGCTGCCTGTTCTGGCTGTAACTCTGCCTGATATTCCAGCAATCGCAATTGCTCAATTTTTCCACTCGTTTGTAGCTGCTGTATTGTCTCAGTATCAAACTGCGTTTCGCTAAGACTAATCAAGGATTGGAATGTTTGCTGCTTGAGCTTTTTGTTAATTTGCGGTTCTTCGCTGACTTCAAACGCCACCAGCCGCCCAATAATTTCCGACGCCAAACCAGGCTGCGTCACCGTCACATTTTCTGCCAAACACTTCGCCGCAAAAAACAAATTTCGATGCAGCCACTGCTCATAGGGCGTCTCCCGCGCCAAAATTGCCTGCAATACCTTCGACGGATTTCCTCCCTTTTGTTGAGCAATCAGTAACAGTAAGACCTCTTCCCAATGGGGATCATGCAGATACTTCTCCACATGCTCCAGCACCACCTCAAAGCCTTCCTCCTGACGCTCACGAATGTCCATCGCCGCCAGATATTCCTGAAACGTCTTATGCACAAACGCATAGCGATCCTGCCCCTGCTGCGCCAAAAGACCAGCGCGATCGCGTACCACCAAATCCAAAAATTGCTTTGCCTCCTTCTTTGCCTTATACCGCTCCAACCCCTTCATCTCGTGAATAAACTTTGCAAGTTGATTAGTCAACTCATCCCTGTCTATCAACGTCCCTCCTTCCTCGTCCGTCGTTCCCCCCTTAGAATGAATCCAATAGGCTAACCGTCTCATCAGCTCAAGAAAATCATATGCTTCTAGATATTTAAGGTTTTCCTCGGTGTTGATCTCTTTTGGGTCATCCCAAGTACTCAGAAGTGTTTCTACAGCTTTTTCGTAGAGTTCATGCCTCTTTTGGGGCAATTTCCTGTACTGACGGCTTATGAGAGCAATAATTGTGAGCAACAGCGGATTCCGCGCCAGCCGCTGAATCCGAGGCTGATCCTTCAGCGCCTTGCGTAGGCTTTCCTTACGCCGCTGCCGCTCGCTGGCCAGCTCAAACCGACTGTCGTACCAATGGTCAATAAACTCATCAATCTTGCCATCATCAAAGGGCTGTAGCTCATAGTGCGGGAACTCCTCCGTCCGAAAGAAATCCCGCTTATAGCCCGAAGGCCGCGACGTAATAATCGCTGGATTCTCCTCGTACTGACCCAGAAAACTCTCAATTTTGGCAACAACCTTATACCGCTGCGTCTCATCTGCCACCTCATCCAATCCGTCCAGCAAAATCAGCGCCTGCCCATTCTCCAGCCAATACTCAAAGAACCCCTGCGGCAACACCTTCACCGCCAACTCCCGCTCCGCAAAATCCTGCGCGAATTCCAACACCGTCATCTCCGGATGCCGAGCCAACTCCCGAATCCGAATCAAAATCGGCAAACAATCCTCCGGAAACCCCGAATTAGTATCTTTCTCATCCGAACAGGTTGCCACCGCCCAAAAGCTCATCAGCGTCGTCTTCCCAGAACCCGGAGCCCCCAACAAAACTGATCGCTTACTTTGCCTCACCAATTCTTGTGCAGATAACACTCGTCCTTTTTCTTGCTCTTGTTGCCAAGCAATCTGCTGCCGTTGCTCTTCTATCAGAGATTCCTGTTTATCTGAAGCATAATGCCCCGAGAAGGCAATGATTTCTGGATCAACTAGAGAAAGTGCTTCTTCTAGATTTTTAGCTCTATCCCCATCTACTTTTTGGATGAGAAACTCAGCTCTCAATCGAGAACTCATCGGTATAGATTTCACCTCCTCCCGCACATCCGGCATCACAAAAATATCCGCCAACTTCTCCGCCCGATCAATCTCCTGCCCCTCCACCGCAAAGCCCGCAAACTTCACATCATCAAAGGCATTGCGCAACTGCTCGCAGTAATCCTGCCGCGCCACCCGGAACCGAATGAAATTTGCCGTCGCCTGGAAATAATGCTCCACAAACGCCACCAGCCAAACCCGCAGCAGCTCCGGCTTCAGCTTCCGTGCCTCCTGATGCTGCGCCGCCTCCTGCTCAAACGCCGCCACCAAAAAATCCACATCAGGTCGCCCCTCCCCCTGCAATGGCCTCTGCAACTCAGCCAAGGCCGTGGACTTAAAAAACGCCTGCAAAAAACGACTGATCCCCTTGAGCCCCTGCCGCTCACAACTGAAGAACAACTTAGGAGCCGCCCCCTCCGCTGCCGCCACCGCCTCCCGAATTGCTCGCTTGAGCTGATCCGGAGTCACCGTCGTCTTGGCCCCCTCCAGCAGCTTCGTTGTCAACCACTCACCGCCCCACTTGGCAAATTCCAGTGCGATTGGCGCTAACACCGTTGTCATTGGTCAAAAATCTCCATCCAGCCCTCTCTCGTCTCATTATGACGAAGGACAGTCAAACTGCGTGCTCCGATTCATCATCAGACTCAAAATGCTAGACAGAACAAAAGCTAAAATCGCCCAAAAGTAACCGATATAGAGTCCAAGATTCAGCAGAAAAGAGAGTGAGTCTAGAGTGAGGTTAGGCTCTCAAGCGCAACCACAGGTGCAAAAGGGCTCTTTTCAGTTTAATCTTTATCCCAGCGCTTTATCCCAGCGCTATTTACCCGCACCGTTGACTTAAGTTTTTACCAACCGGGGAATCATGGACCTACTCGCCGAAATTATCGATTTTTTCAAAGACCTCTGGGGATTTCTCAAGGTCCGTAAAAAGTACTGGCTGGGACCGCTGATTTTAGTGCTGTTATTCTTGGGGGGATTATTGGTCTTTACCCAGGGGAGTGCGATCGCCCCCTTTATCTACACGTTGTTCTAATTTGTTATAAGAACCTCTATGGCCCCCCAGCAAGAACGTCCCCCCGTCCAGCGTGAATCGAAAGAGCGCATCTTTCAAAAACATCCTCGAATTGCGCTGCTGATTGTCTTTAGCACCTTGCTATTGATTTCATTAACCGTTATTGACTTGGTCTGCCAACTGCTGCTGAGTAATCACATCATTCGGGGACGTTCTTACGATTTACTGATTAACCTAAAAACCACAAAGCTCAACCCCAATGCCAAGTGTGACCAAAGCTTTTTGGATCCGCTTTTGGGGTATGCCCATAGCAATTGCGATCGCTTCAACATCGAACAAATTCCCAGCTTTGTCACCTATGGTCCCGCCGAGGCTCCGTTGCGGGTTGTGACCCTCGGCGGCTCCACCACCGATCCCATTATTATGGGCGAAAAATCCGAAATTGGCCCGGACAACTGGCCCAAATTATTCAGCGAGTTGTGCACCCAAACAGGAACACCCTGTCGAGTCTTTAATGGAGGCTCCGGTGCCTTTACTTCTAGTCAGGAACTGCTCAAGTTGATCCGAGATGTGCGACCGCTTCAGCCCCAGGTGGTGATTTCGCTCAATGGGATTAACGAGCATTATTTTTTTGATCCACCTGCTGCCCAATATCCCTATACTTCGACCTATCAGCAGTATTTTTTTCGGGCGATCGCCACCACGGGAGAAGTCGCCCGCTACAACGATGCCCGCCACCCTGAAAATGAGCGGTTTCGCGGTGGTTTATTGAATCGACTCATTCCGAATACTCGTCAGGTTTTCCTCAGCCTGCGCAACCAAACACTACCTTCAGAACAACCGACTGAATTTGTGGGGCCAGTGAACTTTGGCACAGCGTCAACGCTACCCCCCTGGGAAATTTGGGAAAACAATGTCCAAATGATGCATGCCATTAGTCAGCAGATGGGGGCAAAATACTATGTCTTTCTGCAACCGACTATGGGAATTGGTAACTATAACTATGACAATCCCCGAGATGCGGAAATGCGGGCCAAGAAAGACGAGAATTATTACGCCCAAATGAACCAGCTATACAACGAGATTCGGCCTCGCTGCGCGAAGTTAGATTATTGCTTTGATATGAGCAATGCCTTTGATGGCCAGTCAGAGCTTTATCGCGATCCACGCCATCCCAATGGGAAGGGCAATCAAATTCAGGCAAAGGTGATTTTTCAGCGGGTTTTTGCTGGGCCTAGACCCACCGAATCTCAGCCTAAAACACCTTAGCTCTTCTTATCATCTGTCCCCTATTGTCACTTTTCCTAACCCCTTTCACTAGCGCTGTTCAAACCGACTGTACCAAATCCAATTGGCTAGGATTTCGATCGCCAATAAAACAACCAGCGCAGCCATTCCTAGACCTGGATAATAGCCACTGCGGCTGAGGTTAGTCAGCCAGAGGGTCGTGCGATCGCTATGTACCAAAACATTGGCCAAAAACGGAAACAGATACATCAGAACTGCACCAACCAACAGCCAGCCCACCATGGAAGCTAGCAAAAATAGAGTTTTCGCAGGAGATTGAGCGCCCATAAAATCAAGTAAATATTACTAATATTAAACCTAGAGCCCCCCACTTTTGACCTGCTCACCCACCCAATTCAAATAGGCTGCGGAAGCATCCACAATGGGAATTGCAATCAGCTCAGGTAACTCGTAGGAATGGAGATTATCAAGCTGCGCTTTGACCTCTTCAAAGAGCGAAAGACGGGTTTTAATCATCAGTTGCCATTCAGGCTCTCGCTGAATTTCCCCCTGCCAGACGTAAACCGAATGAATGGGAAATAGATTCACACAGGCAGCCAGCTTAGCCTCGACTAAAACCGTCGCTAAACGCTCAGCCTCTGCCTGTGAAGCAGCCGTGGTGAGCAAAACGACGAACTTAGATTGGCCGGGAAGAAAATCATTCATGCAAACTGGGCTCAACGATAGGGTTTAAGGATTCGGCTCAAATTCTACGGTTTCATAACCCGCCTTATTGAGGATTTCTGCCACAATCACTTCTGCGTTGTGCTGAGCCGCCGTCAAGATTTTGGTCTCTTGGGCCTCTTGCTGAATGATGGTCAGCGCCTTTTGTTCCGCCAGGGTTTGCATTTCTGCATCTGCGCGGGGGGCTAAACCCTGGCGATAGTTCGCCAAAACATTGGAATGGGCGACATCCAGTCGAACTTCGTTGACCGTGGGGAGCGGTAGCCGGAGCTGAATGCGATGATTGAACTCATCCACCGACAGCACTTCGATCGCCTGCAAATCCATCCCCGCGCGAATCGTGCCCACTCCCTCATAGACCAAATGGGTTTCCCCCAACGGCAGCCGCCAAAGCTGACGCGGTCGCTCCACTACCACCGTTGCTTTTCCCGAAGACATCACGGTCGTCAGTTCGCTGCTATTTTGCAATCCGCCTAGGATCAAATTCCGCACCTGAGCCGAAGTTTGCACCGCAGGCGTAGTAAACAGCGCCTGAAACCCCCAGATTAGCAGGAGCAACAGTACTGCTGTGGCGATCGCCCCCTTCACAATCTGGGCAATCAGTTTTGCCGTAACCTGGGCAACGGGTTTAAGCACGTTGAGCATAGCCATAGAAAAGCAGGGAGAATGAATGAAGAACGAACCAGCAAAGCAGGCTATCGAACCCTCTGATTGTACGTCAGGCTTCACGCCTAGGAAAACTTGACCTTATAGAGCCGAAACACATCGTTGCTAGATTCTTTGACGATTTTTCCCCCCATGTGCTGAATCAAATCCCTCCAGACGGTCAGCTCATGGAGCATGACTTCGGCCCCCATGAAGGTTTCCAAAATCGACCAGTTTTCGGTGAGAGGGGCATCGGGATCCACAACATCAAAGACAAAGAAGCCCGCCGGTTTGAGCACTTTCTTCACCCCTGCCAAGACGATTTCCCAATAGCTGGGGTCGTAATAGCAACTGACGCCGGTGGCGATCGCCAAATCAAAAAACTGGGGCTTGTAGTCCAGCTCATGGGCCGGGGCCAGCCGAATTTCCTTGAATAGCTTGGAATTGAGCTGGGGACCGCGAGAGGCGATCGCCTCTCGCGCCACGGTACTAATCTCCTGCCCATGAAACAGCGCCTGCCAATCCCGCCAGGGATAGACCAAAAAGCTTAGTCCACAGCCCAGGTCAAGGCATTGATCATTCTTTTTGGGTTTCGCCAGGTCCCAAAAGGGAGAGGCGATCTTGGCCTGGATTGTCCCCGCTGCCCAGTCCTGGAACACCGGCATGGCCTCTATTTCCTCCGGCAGATCAAAGGATTTTCCCTGGTACTCCTGACTAAACCGACGCGCCACCGCACTAATTTGGGCTGACACATCGACGCCCTTCGGAAATGCCGAAGACTCATCCCACAAATCCGCCATAGTTTTATCCTGTTCCTTGTCCTGGTGTCCTAGTACTGGGTTGGGTTCTGTCAGATTGGCCGCTAGGATTTACCCCTTGAGCGCCTTTTGGAAATTTTGACGATAGGAGCGATTCGCCAACACTAACACCGGCCAGAGCGCCGTCAGCATCAGCCGGTTGCCATTAAAGTTGGTGCGTCGGAACCCCCCCCAGAACTTGGCGGCTCCCCAGACATAAACCCCAACCCCAACCAAAAGCAGTAAATAACCCATTCACGCCTCCTTTGGATGAATCAATCCAATCAACAGATCAACATCAAGATAAACAAATCCGTGGGTAGGGTGCCCCTTGGTGTCTATCCTTGACGCAAAGAAACATTACGTTTTGTGCCAGTTCCACAACCGAGATGGGGCGCTTGCTCACCCCAAACGTTGCCGCCTGGATCTCTACGTTAACCTACGAATAAGGGCGATCGCCCACCCACCTTTTGAACCACCTTTTTACCCGAGAGAGCTATGCGCGCAGTACTGATGGCCGGGGGCTCCGGAACCAGGCTTCGGCCCCTGACCTATGACCTGCCCAAACCCATGGTCCCGATTCTCAACCGACCCATTGCCCACCATATTGTCAATTTACTCAGACGTCACCAGATTACCGAAATCATTACCACGCTACATTTTCTGCCGGGGGTAATGCAGGACTATTTTCAGAATGGTCAGGACTTTGGCGTGCAGATGACCTATGAGGTGGAGGAAGACCAACCCCTAGGAACGGCGGGCTGTGTCAAAAACTGCGCGGAGCTGTTGACTGATACGTTTGTGGTGATTAGTGGGGATAGTTTGACGGATTTTGATCTGACGGAGGCGATCGCCTTCCATCGTGCCAAGGGAGCCAAAGCCACGCTCATCCTCACCCGAGTCCCGAACCCCGTTGAGTTTGGCGTTGTCATCACCGATGCCGAGCATCGCATCCTGCGCTTTCTTGAAAAACCCTCCACCAGCGAAGTCTTCTCCGACACCGTCAACACCGGAGTTTATATTCTCGAACCGGAGGTGCTGGACTATCTGCCGGAGGGCCGAGAGTCAGACTTCTCCAAGGACCTATTCCCGATGTTGCTGGGGCGAGGGGAGCCGATCTATGGCTACATCGCCGATGGCTATTGGTGCGATATCGGCCATCTCGAAGCCTATCGCCGCGCCCACTACGACTGTTTGACCGGTGCCGTCAAGCTCGAAAGCGGGTACCATCAGCAACGCGAAGGGCTATGGGTCGGCGCGAATACCTACATTGATGAAACGGCTCGGATTGAAACGCCGGTTTTGATTGGCGAGAACTGCCGGGTCGGGCCTCGGGTCCAGATTAGCGCCAACACCATCATTGGCGATAACGTCACCATTGGAGCCGATGCAATTTTGTCGCGCCCGGTGATTTGGAATGGTGTTTATATTGGCGAAGAAGTCACGCTAGAGGCTTGCACGATCGCCCGAGGGGTCAGAATCGAACGACGAGCCCATATTTTAGAAGGTGTTGTTGTGGGGTCCTTATCAACCGTGGGTGAAGAAGCGCAAATTAGCCCCCATGTGCGGGTGTGGCCAAGCAAGCGGGTGGAGTCTGGGGCAACCCTCAATATCAATTTGATTTGGGGCCATACGGCCTATCGCAATCTCTTCAGCCAGCGTGGGGTTTCGGGTCTGGCGAATATCGACATTACGCCGGAATTTGCAGTCAAGCTGGGGGCGGCCTTTGGGTCAACGTTGCCCCTAGGGTCCCAGGTCGCAGTCTCGCGGGACCAGCGCAGCATTGCGCGGATGCTATCGCGCGCCTTTATTTCCGGTCTCATGTCCGTGGGGATTCATGTCCAAGATCTGCGGGCCACAGCCATTCCCATTGCCCGCACCCTTGTGCCCACCCTAGGCGTCGAAGGGGGCGTACATATTCGGATTCACCCCGGTCGCCCGGACCACATTCTGATTGAGTTTTTTGATGCCAAGGGGGTCAATCTCTCCAAGTCCCGCGAGAAAAAAATTGAAGGCACGTTTTTCAAGGAAGACCTCCGACGGGTTCAGGCCCATGAAATTGGCGATATTGTCTCCTCGGGGCAAATCATTGAAATCTACAGCCACGCCTTTGAGAAAAACCTCAATACCGCTGCTATCCGGTCCAGTCGTGCCAAGGTGGTGATTGACTATGCTTACTCGGTCTCAGGGGCAGTTTTGCCTCGACTCCTGGCCAAGTTTGGCGGCGATGCGGTGGTGCTCAATGCCAGTCTGCAACTATCGGTGCTTTCGGAAGCGGAACGGGAGGGCTTGCTGATTCAGTTGGGTCATGTGGTGGAAGCTCTGCGGGCACACTTTGGCGTGCAGGTGTCGGCCAATGGGGAACAGTTGATTCTTGTGGATGAGGCCGGAATTCCCATTCGGGGTGAGCAGTTGACTGCGCTCATGGTTCATACTATTTTGACTGCCCGTCCCCGTGGAACGGTGGTGGTACCGGTGAATGCGTCGAGTGCCATCGAGCAAATTGCCCGTCGCCACGATGGCCATGTGGTTCGGACTAAAGCCAATCCGACGGCCCTCATGGAAGCCTGTTTGGCCCATACCAATGTGGTGATGGGCGGCAGTGGCGAAATGGGATTTATTTTTCCACAGCTCCATCCGGGGTTTGACTCGATGTTTTGCATTGCCAAGCTCATGGAAATGCTGACGATTCAAGAGCGCTCCCTGGGGCAAATTCGCACCGAGTTGCCGAATATGTTCCACCGTCGCTATACGATTCGCTGTCCCTGGAACGATAAGGGGCGATTGATGCGCTATTTGATTGAGATTAATCCGGCGGAATGCGTAGAGCTGATTGATGGGGTGAAAATTTGGGATTATCCTCACGATCGCTGGGTGTTGATTTTGCCGGATGCGGGTGAGCCCTTGGTGCATATTTATGCAGATGGTGAGGACCGGGAATGGGTTGACCGCAGTTTACAAAACTACCGCGAACGCATTCAAAACTTCGTGGACCAGACCCATGAAGTCGGGGGCGCGGTGTAGGATCGAGGCAGAGACAAACGAGATTCGTGGGAAAAAGGACGAAGGCGCGATGAATCAATGCATTCTCATGGCTGAGGTTGTACAGGCCCCTCAACTTCGCTATACCCAAGATAATCAAACGGCAGTGGCCGAGTTGATGATTCAATTTCCGGGGCTGCGGCCTGAGGACCCAGCGACGACGATGAAGGCGGTGGGCTGGGGCAATTTGGCGCAGGAAATCCAGGAACGCTGTCAGATGGGCGATCGCTTCGTGTTCGAAGGTCGGCTGCGCATGAGCACGGTGGATCGGCCCGAGGGCTTTAAGGAAAAACAGGCGGAACTGACGATTAGCAAGGTTTATTCCCTCAGTGGCGAAGACCCCGTGGCCCGCCCAGCCAGTGCTCCTGGTCCAGCGGTGGCAACAACAAGCAGTCGACCCGCCCCTAAACCAGCGGCTCCCTCGGCTCCGGAACCGGATTATGACGATATTCCGTTTTAGAGTCGGGCCAAACCCACACCGACGAGGGCAAGGAAAACCAGGCCCATTATCCCTGCGAGCAAATAGCCGCCCATTCCCGTAACCCAGGCCGGAACCTTGCCCGTGGGTTGGATGGCTTGGAGGGTATCGAGACTGGCGATCGCCCAAACCCATCCCCCATGGAGACCGATCGCCAGACCCAAATTCCCTTGTCTGGCATAGGCCAAGGACAACACCATCCCCAAGAGCCACAGCCCTGGGAGCTGGGGGACCACATTTTGCCAACGGTCCCAGGGAAAATGGAGTAGGGCAAACAGGAGGTTGGCGATCGCCACGATTCCCCATCCCCCTAACGATCCAATCTCACCCAGAGATCCAATCCCAAAATAGCTGAACAAGGCTGGCAAACTCACGGGAACGAATCCACGAAAAACAATCTCCTCAACTCCACTGATGAAGAGGGCGATCGCCAAAACGAGAGGAGCCGTTTTGAGCAGTTGATCCGGGTCAAGGGTGAAGGTAATCCAGCCTAGGGACCATGCCAGCCCCCACAGCAAAGCCAGACTGAGCAGTGCCAAGCCCAGCCCCGTCAAAATTCCAAAGCCAAACGTCAAAGTCCAAGAGCTGCCGTAGTCAGACCAGGGGTGATGCCCAAAGCAGGTTAGGAGCCCCAGCAGCGGTAGTGCGAAAACGTAGAGCGAGAGAACGAGCGGAATCTTTTGTTCTGGCCTAGGCGGTTGGGGAAAAGCCCAACCCAGTCGATATCCTAGCCAAATGCCCCAAGGTATCCAGAGGAGCAGCCAACTGAGAAAAAAGAAAACTAGACTGAACGGTTCGAGGCGATCGCCCATGTCCACCGCTTCTAGCACGAGCCTCCAACACGGCCCCTAGGCAGCGGTTTCCATCCAGTCATAGATCTTTTCAAGTTGTTCGAGCGTAATCAGTCCATAGCGCCACAAAATCATATGTAGCGGCCCTGGATCCTGTTCAGACTGCCTAAGCGCCATGGAAATTGACGCCGAGGACAGATCTAGCTCTTCTTGCAAAAATTCAATTAGTCGAGCATAAGATGCAGATGCCATCTGTCCTCACCTCCTTTGGTTTGCTCCAGAAAATGATCAACAATGAATTGGGTTGGCCTATTTTAGCGGCCTTGGATTAGATCTTGCATGAAGGTTAACTAGCTTAACCTCTGTCCGGGGAGAGGGGCTAGACCCTCTCTCCTGCTTCTTGCAATACAATGCAACACAAATATACAGAGACAATCAACAGAGACAATCCAGCTTGTTCCTGAAAGATCACGCCTGAAAGATCGCCTCTCAAGAGTGCTCCCTTGACCTGAATTTGAGTGGGGGTCAGTTAAACCTTGGCAGAGAATACACCCTAACGAGGTCGTATTACGCAAATTACGCAAAGATCAGGTCTAGATTTTGCCACAGAACTTGCAAGATATCGAAAGGTATCGCTCAAAACAGGATTAGCCATGCTCAAGCAATAGGCCCTGACGCTCCTGCAAAACTAGGCCCCGTAAATCTTCTAGGGTTTTGAGTTCTAGGCCGGGAGACGCGATCGCCAATCGCCACTCATCCAAATCGAGCTGAAGCCAATCAGCCAGAGCCGTTTGGGCCGGTTCCCCTCCCATGTGGGCTAAAAAGGCAACTTGCTTAAACTGAGCCGCTGCAATCGGGCTAGAGTGAGCCGGACTGGGTTGGGTGCGAACGCCATAGAACAACGTATGTCCAGCCTCGCTGATTCGGTTGAACCGATCCGTTGCCGAGAGATTTTGGCTCAGCCAGGGATTGTTTTTGCGGTACTGACGCAGGGCTAGGTTAAACCGGCTGCGATCGCCATCCACCGTCTCAAAATAGTGAGAGACTCGACAAAACTCGTGCCCCTCCTCCATGAAGATACGGGCAAAGGTCTGGAGCGCAGCCGCATCCAAGGATAGAAAAAAGGATTGAACCTCTGGGCTAGCTTCAGCCAGAGCAGTTGTCCCCCAAGCTTGGCAGAATTGAGCCACTTGATCGAGGTCGTACTCTTGCTTCTCCATGGCGATCGCCAACTGCTGGCCAAAGGCTTTGAGTGCCGCCAAACTTTTGAAGCCTAACTGCTTGAGTTGGGGGAAAAACTCGGGGCGATCGTATAACGCTGGCGTCACTTGCCAATCCCAAAAACCCAGCTCTTCCATCGCCACCTTCACGCCATACAGATCGTCCGTGTTGCGAAAAAAGCCCCAGCCGCTGTGCATCAGCGCATTCAAAAAGTCCATGGGGAGGCCAGGGCTAAAGCCATAGGTCCAGAGCGTTGTGGCGGGATTGTCATAGGCATTGTTAAGGACTTCTGGCAGGGTCTGACCCAGATTCCAATTAATGTCGGTATCAATGGGAATTTGATTGCCCCGGCGGACGGTGTCGTGGTTGGCGCAGCCGGTGATCCAGCGATCGCCCTGCATCATCACTTCACAAACCCGAGACCACTTATAATCCCAAAATCCCTTCAGCGTCGGCGTATTGTGAGCAAAAATTAGCGGTCCCCACTGAAAGGCATCGGGCCGCAGCTCAATTAAATCTCGGTAAGTAGAGGTCGTTTCCCAACCCTCCGCAGGCCAAGGTCGCCCATCTTCAAAAATCGTAAACAGCAACCGTTTATGGCCCTGAATCGTTTGCACCCCATCGCTCATCGCCAGCAAATAGGCATTGTCATATTCGATCCGTCCAGAAAGGGGGTTAAAAAAGCGAAAGTCCTGCCCCCCGTCAATGCGAATGCCATCTACCCCTGTGTTGATTTTACGGCGCTGCATTTCTAAAAGTAAGGCCCGCACCATCGGTAAGGTGTGACAAATATCTTGGCCATACATATTGGGTCCCGCTAAAAACTGGCGACTCACCAACTCCAGCGCTTGATTATCCGCATGGCCATAGACCAAGTCATAAATCACCTGAATCGGTTGTCCCGGAAAAGTATGCAGCGTCGCAATAAAGTCAATGACCTCATCGGGACGTAGGCTGCTGAGCAGTGCCGGATTGGTGGTAGAGCTGCCCAAAAGCGGCACATCGTAGCCCCAATTTTGGGTATTGGGTCGTCGGAGCTGAATCGTCAGGGGATCGGGGATGCAGACAGGACCTTGGTGGGCGGAGAACTCGGTGGCGATCGCAAAAAAATCTGGACTGGCCGGTTCGTTTTCCGTTCGAGAGGAACGAAACTCAATGGTGGGCTCCGTCGGCAGCAGTTGAACTGCGTCATAGCCGATATAGTTCTGTTCGCTGGGACTGGGGGTCTCACCCCGCTCCAGCTTGGCCGCAATTTGGCGATATATCTCGGTCAGTCCTGCTAGCGTTCCAGCTTCAGAGGCAGTCGGCACATGAATTTGCAAAATACTGACCGGGGCTGACGCCCGAGGGAGAGCCGGTTCTAGGCCTGTTGCAGCGGGAATCACAGGCGGTTGCTCCGCCTGCTGAGCCAAATAGGCCAAATCGGCTCGCTCGCGCTGCATGGCTTCAAAGTCATAGAGTTCTGCTGGAGCAAAGATCCCATAGGGTAAGGAATAGGGCACCATATCGCGCACGGTGCGCCAAGCTCCATCCCCAGGATCTTGATACCGTAGCCAATACAGCGAGCCCAAGGTCTGCCGCTGCCCCACTTGCAGGCCTGCCACTACAGCCCAGACAAATTCCCATTGAACCGGCACAGGTACACAATCATAGCGAAATCGAAGAATCTGTTCCGAGGCCAGCCAATCTACGGGATCAAGGGGGGTAAAAACTTCCAGGTACACCTCTTGAGCCGTTGGCGTAATTTGTGCAGCCAGCTCTGGTACCCAAAAACCAAATTCAGTTAAACCATCGGGTCGAGGATGTGCTCCTAGTCGGTGGGACAGTTGCCGCCCAATTTCAAAATAGGGAATTCCAGAATCAGCAATTTTTGCGGCCCAATCGAGGAATTGATGGGTTTCGATAGTTTGAAGCTGGATTGCAGTGGAGGATTGTGTGAGGGTTTGATCGATCATTCCTAGGAGGTTGAATTCTGTATTCTCTGCTTGGTAAGCATTGCAAGGTAGAAGCTGCAAAGCCAAGCTGGACTGATCGCAGAGGGCTCAATTTGCCTATTTTCGCTCATACAACTCTGAGAATGATTGATGGTCTGGTGAGAACTTGGATGGGCGATTGAGCCTCGAACTTGCAATCACTTAGTCTTAGTTTAGAAGTTATCGCATTTCAAACGATTGAGCTTAATTGCCCACAGGATGTTACAATCTGCACGGACAATGCTGTTTCCTACACCAGTCCCTTTGTCTGATGCCTTTAAATTCCCATTTTGCCTTGCAGCTGGGTCAGATAGGCTTTGAACGAAGTTACTGTTGTAGCTCAGTTGTGCCAAAGTCGTGACAGGGATGAATCGGCAATAAAATTTGATTTTCAATCTGATTTTGTAATCCGTTTGTGATCCATGGCTACTGCTTCTGGGAGCCCATGGATAGTCTGTCTGAGCGTTAGATTTAGGTCAAGCCTAGAAGTGATCTAGGCAAGGTTTTGTGTTGTCTAATTTGCGTTTAATTTCGGTCAAGCGAGGGGCTGGAGTGGTCGCCTATGGCAGCGATCGCCACTGTCTTCTTGTACCGTTTTAAGCTCAACTCTAAGAGGAAACTGCTGATGAAATCCACGTTATCTTCGCTGGTTATTCTCTACCATCGTGAACCCTATGATGAGGTGGTAGAGGATGGAAAAACCTACTATCGCGAGAAGAAAAGCCCCAACGGAATTTTACCAACGCTCAAAAGCTTCTTCTCAAATGCGCAGCAAAGTACCTGGATTGCCTGGAAGCAGGTGAACCCAAAAGAGAGCACGGCATTTCAAGCTCGCATGACCTTTGACGGCAATCCTAATGGCCTAGTGCGGCGCATTCCCCTGGATGCCGAACAGGTCAAAAATTTCTATCACATCACGTCAAAAGAAGCCTTCTGGCCGATTCTACACTCGTTCCCCTGGCAGTTTACCTACGATTCTTCCGATTGGGAAAACTTTCGGCAAATTAATCAACAGTTTGCAGAGGCCGCTTGCGAAGACGCCGCAGACGATGCCCTCATTTGGATCCACGACTACAATCTTTGGCTTGCGCCCTACTATATTCGGCAGCAGCGACCCAACGCCAAAATTGTCTTTTTCCATCACACACCATTTCCATCAGCCGATATTTTCAATATCCTCCCCTGGAGAGAAGCCATTGTAGACAGTTTGTTGTGCTGCGATGTTTGTGGATTTCATATTCCTCGCTATGTGGAGAATTTTGTCGGGGTCGCTCGTAGTTTACGAGACATTGAAATCCTGCGACGGGAACCTGTGCCTTCTGTATTTACGCCCAGCGGAACGGCGCTAGCAGAACCTGAAATGACCACTCATATTCGCTACAAAGCTCAGACGGTTCATCTAAATGCCTTTCCTGTAGGAACAAATCCGGCGCAATTGCGGGCGATCGTTGAACGGCCTGAGGTCCAGCAGCGAGCGGTAGAGATTAAAGCGGAAATGAGTAATTCCGCTGAACAATCTCCGCGCGATCGCAAACTGATTGTCTCCGCCGGTCGGGTGGACTATGTGAAAGGTACCAAGGAAATGTTGCTTTGCTATGAACGGTTGCTCGATCGTCAACCTGAACTGCAGGGCAAAATTAATCTTGTGGTAGCAGTCGCGAAGCCTGCGACGGGAATGCGGGTTTATCACACCGCTCAAAGCGAAATTGAACAATTGGTGGGCAAAATTAATGGCCGCTTTGCCAAGCTGGACTGGAGGCCGATTGTCTTGTTTACCTCAGCCCTGCCCCAAGAAGAAATTTTGGCGCTCTACAAGGCTGCGGACATTGCCTGGATTACGCCGCTGCGGGATGGGCTAAACCTCGTCGCGAAAGAATATGTGGTGGCCAAGGGCGGCAAAGCTGGAGTCTTAGTCTTCTCTGAATTTGCGGGGGCGGCGGTGGAGTTGCCTGATGCGATTTTGACCAATCCCTATGCGGATAGCAAGATGGATGCGGCGATTGATCAAGCCTTAGCGATGGACCCGCAGGAACAACAGGAGCGCATGGGCCGGATGTATGCAGCGATTCAGGCTTACGATGTCGATCGCTGGGCGCAAGAGTTACTCGGGGCCGTCAAGTCAACCCAGACAATCCGTCAGGAAGCACTGGCCGCAGTCTAGGTTTTCGCTTAGGGTGTGAAAGCGTCGGTTGGGGTTTGTTGGGGTTTACTGTACTTGACCCGACCTACGGATAATTTCGATCTTGGCGTTATACCTGCAATTTTCCATGCGTGACCTCTCTTCCTTGGCTCATCAAACCTTTGATCTGGTCATTATTGGAGGTGGGATTAATGGTGCCGGAACTGCACGGGAAGCGGCACTGTCTGGCTTACGCACGTTATTAGTTGAGAAAGGAGACTATGGCAGCGGCACCAGCAGTTGGTCTAGTCGCCTCATCCATGGGGGGCTCCGCTATCTAGAATATTTTGAGTTTAACCTCGTGCGGGAGTCCCTGCGGGAGCGGGAGATTTTGCTGCGGTCCGCGCCCCATTTGGTTCAGCCACTACAGATGACGATTCCGATTTACCAAAATAATCGGCGGGGACCAAGCCTGGTCCGAGCGGGGATGATGTTGTATGACCTGCTGAGTTTTGACAAAACCTTACCGGGACATCGGATGTTGACTCCCTCATCGTTCCGTCAACTATTTCGAGGGGTCAATTGCACTGGGCTAACGGGAGCGGCGCAATATTACGATGGACAGGTTGCCTATGCCGAACGGCTCTGCCTGGAAAATGTGCTCTCAGCGCAAGCAGCGGGTGCGACGGTGTTGAACTATGTCAAGGTTGAGCGATTGGAGCGGCAGACATCGGCAGATACTCAGGGGGAGCGGATTGGGGCGATCGCCCTCCAAGACCGCCTCACGGATCAAAGGCTCACGATCAACACCCACAACGCCATCATTATCAATACCGCTGGCCCCTGGGTTGATCAAGTCTGCAAAATGGGGTGGCAAATAGACCAGCCTGACCCCCTTAGCCCCGATCGCCTCATGGGCGGCACCCAGGGCAGCCACATCATCGTCGATGCCTTTCCCGGTGCGCCGGAGGGGGCGCTTTACGTGGAGGCGGAAAGCGATGGGCGACCCTATTTCATTCTGCCTTGGCTGGGCAAATATCTCATTGGCACCACGGATCTGCGGTTTCATGGCGACCTGGATGCCGTCAAGGCGAGCGACGACGAAATTGACTATCTCTTGCGGGAAACCAATCGAGTCTTGCCCAGGGCGAGACTAACCCGTGACGATGTGCGCTTTACCTACGCAGGCGTTCGGCCCCTGCCCTATAGCGAGGGTAAAAAGACCAGCAGCATTACGCGCCGCCACATTTTGCATGACCACGCCCCCGCTACCGCAGGGGGAATTGAAAATCTGATTTCGTTGATTGGCGGAAAACTGACCACCTATCGTCAGGTGGGGGAAGAGCTGGTACAGGCTGCTTGCCGAAAACTCAAGCGGTCTGCACCCGAGAGCCCAACCCGTGATCAGCCGTTGCCCGGTGCCGTGGGGTTGACGACGGAGGCGATCGCCCAAACCACAGACCAATACGCACACCGAGAGGTAGACCAACAGGTCGACCAAGACCCCCCCCAGATCTCACCCCAAACCATTAACCACCTCTTCCAGCTCTATGGCAGCCGTGCCAAGGCGGTCCTTCAGCTCACGGTAGATCATCCCAACCTAGGTCAAAAGTTGGTGCCGCATCTGCCCGATATTCGAGCTCAGATGGTCTACGGGATTGAAGCCGAGCAGGCGCAGACGCTGGTAGATCTGTGCTGTCGTCGGACGCTGGTGGCAATGATGGGGAATTATGGTTGGGAGGCGCTGGATGGAGTGGTGTTAACGTTGCAACAGCATTGTGGCTGGAGCGAGGAAGAGGGCGATCGCCAACGGCAGGCTTATCAAGCCCACATCAAGGCTCATGCGCGGCCAGACTACAGCGATGAACCTACAACCTAAGGGTCTAGCCACTCAACCCAAACAACGAATCGCTTCCAGCAACCCCCTCGCCTTATTCAACGTTTCCTGATACTCACTCTCCGGCACTGAATCCGCCACCAGCCCCGCCCCCGCCTGCACACTGACTTGATGATGACCATCCCCCTGGGGTTGTACCATCATCGTGCGAATCGTAATCGCGCTATTGAGCTGACCTTCAAAGTCGTAGAAGCCATAAACCCCTGAGTAGGGACCGCGCCGACAACCCTCTAGCTCATGGATAATCTCCATCGCCCGGATCTTCGGCGCACCGCTGACGGTACCCGCCGGGAAACAGGCCTTGAGCAAATCCCAGGCAGTTTTTCCCTCGGCCAGGTGACCCACCACATTGCTGACAATATGCATGACGTGGGAATAGCGCTCGATTACCATCAGCTCATTGACCTTGACGCTGCCGGGTTTGCACACGCGCCCCAGGTCATTGCGACCCAGATCCACCAGCATCACATGCTCCGCAATTTCCTTTGGGTCTTGGAGCAACTCTTCTGCATAGGCAACATCTTCGCCGTGGGTCTTACCCCGAGGTCTGGTGCCTGCGATCGGACGCACCGTCGCCACCCGCTCCGTGTGATCCGCTGACCATTCCGCCTTCACCATTACCTCTGGGCTTGACCCGATCAATTGCCAGTCCTTGAAGTTGAAATAGGCCATGTAGGGCGAGGGATTGATCAGCCGCAGCGATCGATACAACTGAAACGGATCCCCCTCAAACACTGTGCTCAACCGCTGGGAGATCACCACCTGAAAAATATCCCCAGCCCGAATATATTCCTTAGCCCGCTCCACATTGGCACAAAACTTCTCCTGCGGGGTGTTACTCGTCCAATCCAGGGTTTGTGGCGCTTTCCGCGAGGGTTTCCAGGAGAGCAAGGTGCTTTGGGCCGCGAGGGGCTGCTGGAGTTTGTGGACCAACTGCTGAACCCGATCACAAGCCTCCCCATAGGCCTTGGCCAAATCCGGTTCGGCTTGGAGATCGGCGTAGGCGATCGCCCAAATCTTCCGTTTCACCTGGTCAAAGATCAGCAGACTATCCACCTGCATCCAGAGGCCATCGGGTAAATCTTCCGGATTCTCCGGCCCATACACCGGCACACGGGACTCAATCCAGTGAATCAGTTCATAGCCCCAAAATCCAAATAACCCCCCAATCCCTGGCGGCAGTTCGGGCAGCGTTACGGGTTTGTAGGGCGCAAGACGTTGGGCCAAGGTTTTGAAGGGATCCCCCTCAAAGGTCTCCATAGAACCATCGCGGAAGGTTTGGGTGGTGCGATCGCCCCGCGCCTCCAGCGTCCACAGCGGATTGCAGCCCAAAAAGCTATAGCGCCCGATCGTTTCGCCCCCTTCCACCGACTCCAGCAAAAAGCTATAGGGCTCCCCCGCACAGACCCGATACCAAGCAGAAACCGGCGTATCGAGGTCAGCAACCCACTCTTGATAGACCGGGACGAAATTGCCTTGCTGCGCTAAGGTCTGAAATTCGTCAAAGCTTGGAAAAATCATGGATAAAAAACCGTGGGCCGTTCGCCCCAAGACTGGACAAAGAACTAGACGAAGCTAAATAAAAAAAACACAAACACAAACACAAACACAAACACAAACACAAACACAAACACAAACACAAACACAAACACAAAAATTATGGCAGCTAGCGGGAATTTCCCAGACTAACTGCCATATCCAGAGAACCATCCCTGACCGTAACCTAGACGATTATTCGTCGTAGGTGGTCTTACCGGAGAATTTCACCTTGGAAGGCTCAGGATTTTCGCCAATAGGCCGGGGGTTATGATTAACCTTCTCACGACCCTCATTCACTTTCTCGGGGAAAACGCCATCCTTAGGATGGAGATACTCGGTGTCACCACTGGGAAAAACCCGGTAAACCTTGTAATCGTCAATCTTCGGCTTGAATTTGGTCCGCAGTTGAGTTCCTAGGGCTAGGCACTGCTCTTTACGAGCCAAATAAAGAAGATTTTCCCCTTCGTTCATGATGGCTGCGCCACCCGTGGGCATTTCAAAAACCTGCTCCTTCGAGCTGGTCCAGGTGATGGCGTATTTTTCTTCTGTCTCTGCCGCCTTCAGAAGGCCGCCCGTGCTGCCTCCAAATTTAGGCATCTGTCCTGTAAGTGCTTCTGACATAGGAATCGTTATTTGAATATTTTTACGGAATCCTAGCACCCAGTTTCCCCCATCCCGTAGGCAGAGACGCGAACTGTTACAGTTCTTCAGAGAATACAAGACCTTGAGTTCACGAGGGCTAAGCCGTTCCTTAGCTGGTCAATATGGCCTATCAATCCATTTTGTTTTACAAACCTTATAACGTTCTGTGTCAGTTTACGAACCCAGAGGCGTTGGACTGTCTGACTTTAAAAGACTTTGTTGCGTTGCCGCAGCTCTATCCGGTGGGGCGTCTCGATCGCGATAGTGAAGGTCTACTGCTACTCACCAACCATGGAGCCCTCAAACATCGGCTGATCCATCCCCAGTTTTATCATCCTCGAACCTATTGGGCGCAGGTGGAGGGGATCCCCGAGGAAGCTGCCTTGGAACAACTGCGTCAGGGCGTCAGGATTAAGGGAGAGTATCAAACCCGGCCTGCTCAGGTGGAGCGATTGGCAGTTGCACCGAACCTACCCGAGCGGGAGCCACCGATTCGGTTTCGTAAAACAGTGCCTACGGCTTGGCTGACCCTAACGCTTACGGAGGGACGCAACCGCCAGGTGCGCCGGATGACGGCGGCGGTGGGGCTGCCGACACTGCGGCTGGTGCGGGCGGCGATAGGTCTCTTCAGGTTGCCCTCCGAGTCGAATGGCTTGCCCGCGCCCTTCGCGACTGGCGATGCACCTTGGCTGACCCTTGATGGCCTCCAGCCTGGGGAATGGCGATCGCCCACCCCCCCCGAACAAGCTGCCCTCACGGGTCTTTTGCAGTCTCCGCGATCGCCCCAGCACCGCCGTCCAACCCCCTTGCCTCAGCGGCGATCGCGCCCGTAGTTTCCCTGGTCAGCTAGTTTTCCTTTTGATAGACGCACCCTGAAAAATGCGGAGACCAATAGGCGAGAAGAAAAATCGTTTGGGTAATCTTCGGCTGTACATCGATTGTGACCTTGGGCACACTAAGGCTAACCGATGAGAATGCTGTGGTCATCGCTTCCGCTGCTGACAATGGCAGCTTTGACCGCACTGTTCTTCGCAGCTTGAGAGCAAGATTATGCCGACGAACCGTCAATCCTCTTCGCCGTTGTCGCTGTCTGCCCTAAGGGAGCCAACGGGCGATCGCCTGGTGGGTTTCTCACAATCGAATTTGGGGATGCGATCGCTGGCCTCCAAGGAAGCCCTAGCGGAATGTTTGGCTCAGGCCCAAGCCCAAGAGGACCAACGGGTTCAAATTGCGGAGCTGGTGCGGATCAACGAGCAGCTACAACAGGAAATGGAGGCGCGAACGGCCCAATTGCAGCAGGCGCTGGAGTATGAGGCAGCCCTCAAACGCATTACCGATCGCGTGCGTGACAGTCTTGACGAACATCAGATTTTGCAAAATGCCGTGCAGGAGTTGGCGGTCGTCCTCAATGCCAGCGGCTGCAACGCGGCGCTCTATGACCTGACGGAAGGTACGTCAACGGTTCGCTACGAATACACCGCTGCCTCTCCCGCCTTTCAGGGCCGAGTGGCCAAGATGAACAACGCCCCCCAGCTCTATGAACAGTTGCTCAAGGGGGAGTATTTCCAGTTTTGTTCCTTAGTGCCCCATCCCGAGCGAGGCCGGGTGGCGATGCTGGCCTGTCCGATTTTGGATGACCAGGGCGTCATGGGGGATCTGTGGCTGATTAACCAAACTGGCTATAGCTTTAGCGAGTTAGAAATTCGGTTGGTTCAGCAGGCGGCGAATCAGTGTGCGATCGCCATTCGTCAAGCCCGACTCTACCAGGCCGCCCAGGCCCAGGTGCAAATGTTGGAGCGACTCAATCAGCTCAAGGACGACTTTCTCAGTACCGTTTCCCACGAGCTGCGCACCCCTATGACCAACATGAAAATGGGGATCCAAATGTTAACGATGAAGATGGAACGGGTGCTCGAAACGGCTCCGCCAGAGGTCGCCAGAGCTGCGGCAGATATGCAGGTCGATCACTACCTCAAAATTCTGCGGGTCGAATGTGAACGGGAAATTAATCTGATTAACGACCTGCTCGATCTTCAACAACTGGAGCAAGAGGGTCATAATCTGCCTTGCCAAGTCATTGATCTCAACGCTTGGCTGAGTCGCTTGGTCGATCCCTTCTATGCGCGGGTCCAGCAGCATCAGCAGCAGTTGATCGTCCAGCTTCAGCCTGATCTACCGACAATTTTTTCCCACGCAGGATGCCTGACTCGAATCCTCTCGGAGCTGCTGAACAACGCCTGTAAATATACGCCGAAAGCTGGTGAAATCACGGTCGACATTGCTCAGAAAGATCAGGCTTTATACCTTCAAGTGATCAATACCGGCATTGAAATTGCCCCCCAAGAACTCAACCGGATTTTTGAAAAGTTCTACCGGGTGCCCAGTTCCGATCCTTGGGGACAACCGGGGACCGGCTTGGGACTCGCCTTGGTTCAAGGATTGGTCCATCGACTCGGCGGTCACATCGTTGCCACCAGTGGCGCTGGAAAAACGACGTTTAGGGTTGAGCTTCCTTGCGATCGCCCCTCGCCCGTTACAGATCTTTGTCGCTCCCCAGGGGGTTAAGGCAGGGTCTTCCTGACCCGGAAAAATCATGTAACCTTAGTAGTATCAGGACTCAAGGATTTGCAGTGTGTCTCTCCATTGGTTGTCTTTCGGTTTGCGATTCCCTCTCATTATTTTTTGTTAGCCCGCAATGTTGACCTGCTCCCAGTGCCGATTCGAAAATCCCACAGAGAATCGGTTCTGTCAGAGATGTGGGGCACCTTTGATGGGCAGCGTTGAGGCTGCAGCGGATCCGCTTGTCGGAATTGATCTACAAATTGATCTACAAAGCGACACCCCTCCCGCCGATGATGGGGAGGAGCCATGGGAGGCTTTTGGGCTCGATGAACAGTCCGAAGACCCAACGGTGCCCTTAAATTTTGACGAAGTGAGTAACCTTCCGACTGAGCCTCCTGAAGATCTGGCCCCGGAAGACTTGGCCCCGGAAGACTTGGCCCCGGCAGATCTGGTCCTTAACGAGCTAGACGACTTACCAGAAATCACCTCGCCACCCCTAGACCTCACCCCAGAGGCCGAGCCCCTGGATACAGAGTCGGTCTTGCCGATGCCAGCCTTTGAGGAAATGCGCACGGTCCGCCCCGATGAAGATTTGCCCACGATGGTGCTGCCGATGCAGTTGGCTCGGCTAGAGAGTGCGGGGGCAACCCATGTGGGCCGCCAGCGGGAGCATAACGAGGATTTTTTTGATACCTATACTGAGATGACCGCTGCCGAGAGTCCCATGGGACAGATTGTGCAGGCCCGAGGTCTTTATATTCTCTGCGATGGCATGGGGGGGCACAGTGCAGGCGAAGTCGCCAGCGCCATGGCGGTGGAACAGCTTAAAAATTACTTCAAACTTCACTGGAAAGAGACGTTGCCGGATGAAGACTGTATTCGTCAAGGTATTTTTGCAGCGAATCAAGCCATCTTTGAAGTGAATGAAGCCCATGAGAGCGCAGGTAGCGGACGAATGGGGACAACCCTCGTGCTGATGCTGTTGCAAAACACCCAGGTGGCGATCGCCCATGTCGGCGACAGTCGGCTCTATGCCTATTCCCGTCGCTACGGCCTCGAACAGCTGACTCTGGATCACGAGGTCGGACAGCTAGAGGTCCTGCGGGGCGTCGATCCGGAAGTAGCCTATGCGCGCCCGGAGTCCTATCAGCTCACCCAAGCGATGGGACCCAAAGACAATGATTACCTCAGCCCGGATATTCAGTTTGTGGATATCCAAGAAGACACCCTGTTTCTGCTCTGTTCCGATGGTCTGTCGGACTACGACTTTTTAGAAGAGCAGGCTCAAGACCGCATTGAACCCCTCCTCAGTTCCCGTGCTTCGCTCGAACAGGGCATGGGTGAACTGATTTCCTTGGCAAACGAATTCAATGGTCATGACAACATCACGGCCATTGCCATTCGCGCCAAGGTCCGTCCAGACCCCCGAGCCCTCAGGAACTAAAACCACGATTCCCCGTGATCATACTGGCGCTGCTTAAATCCAATGGTCGCACCCCGCTTCAGTGGTGGACTTTCCGTGAGGCAAAACCCATCTCAGTGGGCCGCTCCCTGAGCAATCAGGTGATTGTGCGAAATTCCCATGTGTCCCGTCACCATTGCGAACTGCGCCCGGTGTATCAGCCGGATCAATCGATCGCCTGGGAGCTCATTAGCCAGGGCAAAAATGGCACCTTTTTAGAGGGCAAACTGATTTCCCAGGTTCTCTTGAGCGATAATGCCACCATTCAGCTTGCGCCCAAGGGGCCTGTGCTTAAGGTTTATTTGCGCGATCGCATTCCCAATCGCGAAGAGCTGATTTTCTCATCCTTGGGTTCTGACCCCAAGCCTACCAATGGGGATTCTGAGGACAATCCAGAAGCGGGTCTAGAGCTTGTAGTCCCCGCGATCGCCCCCGCGATCGCCCTAGATCGGATAACGGATATCACTCCCCTAGATTTGTCATCGGTTTCTGATGTAGCCAAGGGGCAGTCTAAGAATAAACCTCAGAGTTTGTCTCAGAGTCCGTCTCAGGGTCCGTCTCAGGGTCCGCCTGCGGCTGTTTGTCCGGTACCCGCTCCCACTGAGTTTCGACTGTCCGGCTCAATCCGCCCGTTCGTGCCCCTACGGTCTGTGGTGGAAGACCGTATTCGACCACTGAACCCCTCGGAACCGGCCCCAGCCCCTTGGAACGACCCCAGTGATCTGTCCACGGCGGGGAGCGGTTGCACTCACCCCGGTAACCCGCCGGGCAATTTGCTTTGCATTCACTGTGGCCATCCCCTGCGAGTGATGCGCAATGTTCGCCATTACCAGCTTCTGAGGATTTTGGGCCAAGGGGGGATGGGAACGACGTTTTTGGCTTGGCGATTGCCCCGGCAGCCCTCCCAGCCTTCGCCCCCGATCCCGGAAACGCCACCCCAAAGTCCTGGTCAACGCCTAGTGGTGGTGAAGCAGCTCAATCCGGAAATTGCGGCGATCGCCAAGGCCCGTGAACTCTTCGAGCGAGAAGCGGCGGTGCTCCAGCGGATGAATCACCCTGGCATTCCCAAGTTTCTGGATGCCTTTTCCGAGGGCGACCAAGCCTATCTGGTGATGGAGTTAGTCCATGGCCAGAACCTGGAGCAATACGTTCTCAAACAGGGAGCCGCTGAACCGGCCCAGGCGATCCAGTGGATGCAGCAGACCTGTGATGTCTTGCATCACTTACATACCCAGCATCCGCCAATTCTGCATCGGGATATCAAGCCAGCGAATCTGCTCCGGCAATACCGGGATGGACGCATTGTCGTGGTCGATTTTGGCGCGGTCAAGGCCATGGCGGGGGCCATGGGCACCTGCATTAAGGCGGAGGGCTACACGGCTCCTGAGCAGGAAAGTGGCAAGCCGATGATTGAATCGGACCTATTTTCCGTCGGCGCAACGTTGGTCTTTTTAGTGACCCGTAGGAGCCCGCTCGATTTTTATACTGCCCTAGCGGACAATGCCCCTAATTTGAATGAAATCGCCCAGATGCCAGTGAGCTTGCGCCGGGTTTTGACCAAGGTATTGGCTTTGAATGCGAGCGATCGCTACAGCTCCGCCCTCGAACTCAAGCTGGCGCTGACGGCCTGCCTCGACGATTGTTAAAGGCCTTGAATCCGGCCAAACAAGAACAAAAGAACTATAATAAACGCATCAGGATTTGTTGAGTCGATCTCCGGCTCGGCACGGCTTAACGCTATATTTGGGGGTGGCTGCGTTGACCTAGCCTGTATCTAGCGTTAGGTGTCAGGATAGGCAGAGTCGACGCACCCTTATCTTACGCCTCTTTGTTTGGGTTGATTGCTTATGTCCTTTGTCGGTCTCCACATCCACACAGACTACAGTTTGCTGGACGGAGCGAGTCAAATTCCTGCGATGATTGACCGGGCGATCGAGTTAGGGATGCCTGCGATCGCCCTCACGGACCACGGGGTGATGTATGGGGCGATCGAGCTGCTCAAAACCTGTAAAGGCAAGAACATTCGCCCGATCATTGGCAATGAAATGTACATCATTAATGGCAACATTGAGGATGCGCCAAAGCGGGTGAAGAAATATCACCAAGTAACGCTGGCAAAAAACAAGAAGGGTTATCAAAATCTGGTAAAGCTGACGACGATCTCTCACCTCAAAGGGGTCAAAGGCAGCGGCATTTTTTCACGGCCTTGTATCGACAAGGAATTATTAACGCAGTATCACGAAGGGCTGATCGTCACCAGCGCTTGTTTAGGCGGTGAAATTCCCCAGGCCATTTTGCAAAACAAACCCGATGTCGCCCGCCAGGTTGCTACTTGGTATAAGGATTTGTTTGGCGATGATTACTATATTGAAATTCAAGATCATGGTTCGCCAGAAGACCGTATGGTCAATGTGGAACTAGTGAAGATTGCACGAGAACTGGATATTAAGATTGTTGCAACAAACGATTCCCACTTTATTTCTTGTAAGGATGTTGAGGCCCATGATGCGTTGCTTTGTATTCAAACCGGTAAGCTGATCATTGAAGAAAAGCGATTGCGCTATAGCGGTACAGAATATCTCAAGTCTGCGGATGAAATGCGGCAGATTTTTCGGGATCATTTACCGCCGGAGGTGATTGAGGAGGCGATCGCCAACACCCTAGAAGTCGCCGCAAAAATTGAGGATTACGACATTCTAGGAAACCCGAGAATTCCCGACTATCCCATCCCCGAGGGCTACACCAACGAAAGCTACATGGCCAAGGTGGCGCGAGATGGCATTGTGGAGCGGTTTAAGCTATCGAGCTATGACGAGCTCCAGCCCGAATACCGGGAACGGATGGAATACGAAATTGAGATGATGATTCAAATGGGCTTTGCAGCCTATTTCCTCGTTGTCTGGGATTACATCAAATATGCGCGAGACCAGGGCATTCCTGTCGGACCAGGGCGGGGCTCAGCGGCGGGATCGCTGGTGGCCTATGCCATGGGAATTACCAATATTGACCCGGTTCACTACGGTTTGCTGTTTGAGCGTTTCCTCAATCCTGAGCGTAAGTCTATGCCGGATATTGACACGGACTTCTGCATTGAGCGGCGGGGGGAAGTGATTGATTATGTGACAGAAAAATACGGTGAGGAACGAGTTGCTCAGATTATTACGTTCAACCGCATGACCTCAAAAGCCGTGCTCAAGGATGTGGCGCGGGTGTTGAATATTCCCTACGGTGAGTCCGATCGCATGGCGAAGCTTATCCCGGTTTCGCGGGGCAAACCGGCAAAGCTCAAGGAGATGATTGGGGATAGTTCACCGGACCCAGAATTCAAAAAAAAGTACGATGAAAATTCGTTAATTCCTGGCACAGATCCACCGGTTACCTATCAGCGTTGGATCGATATGGCCATCCGCATTGAAGGCACAAACAAAACCTTTGGCGTTCATGCTGCTGGGGTTGTCATTTCCAAAGAGCCCCTCGATGAAATTGTACCGCTTCAACGCAATAACGACGGCTCAGTCATTACCCAGTACTACATGGAAGATGTGGAAGCGGTGGGTCTATTGAAGATGGACTTTTTGGGTCTAAAAAACCTGACGATGATCCAAAAAACCGTAGAGCTCGTCAAACAGTCACAGGGCCAAGTGGTGGATCCAGATGAACTTGCAATGGATGATCCAGAGGTTTATAAGCTCTTAGGACGAGGGGATCTCGAAGGTGTTTTTCAGCTTGAGTCCTCCGGCATGCGGCAAATTGTGCGGGAGCTTAAACCCTCGGACGTGGTAGATATTTCTTCAGTTTTGGCTCTCTATCGACCGGGTCCTTTGGATGCAGGATTGATTCCTAAGTTTATCAACCGTAAGCATGGACGTGAGCAAATTGATTATGCGGATGCCATTTTACAACCCATCCTGAAGGAAACCTATGGAATTATGGTTTATCAGGAGCAAATCATGAAAATTGCTCAGGATATGGGGGGCTATACGCTGGGTGAAGCAGATTTACTCCGTCGGGCCATGGGTAAGAAAAAAGTGTCGGAGATGGAGAAGCATCAAAGCATTTTTACCGAAGGTGCAGCCAAGAATGGAGTTGACAAAAAAGTTGCCAACGCCCTTTGGGATGATATGGTTTTGTTCGCAGCTTACTGTTTTAATAAAAGCCATTCCGCTGCCTACGCTTACGTCACCTATCAAACGGCTTATCTGAAAGCTCACTTTCCCGTCGAATACATGGCGGCGTTGCTCACCGTTAACAGCGGTCAGCAAGACAAAGTACAGCGGTACATCGCCAACGCGATCGCCATGGGGATCGAAGTGGAGCCCCCCGATATCAACCGTTCCACTGTCGACTTTACCCCCGTCGAAGGCAAAATTCTCTTTGGCCTTTCCGCCGTGCGCAACCTTGGACAAGGCGCGATCGAAAATCTGCTCGAAGCTCGGGATCAAGACGGTTCCTTTAGTTCCCTGGCGGAATTGTGCGATCGCATCGATTCCCGCACGGTCAACCGCCGTGCCCTAGAAGCCCTGATCCATTCCGGAGCCTGCGATGCCCTGGAACCCAACGCCAACCGTCGTCAACTGGCCGAAGATTTGCCCCTGATTTTGGAATGGGCTCAGGGCCGTGCCAAGGATCGTGCCAGTGGCCAGGGGAGTTTGTTTGATCTTTTGGGTGGTCCAGTGGGTGGCCCAAACCCCTCAACCGCCAGCAACGACGCTGCTGGGATCGCCATGGCTCCGAAAGCGCCGGCGGTCCCAGACTATCAACCCCAGGAACGACTCAAACTAGAAAAGGAATTACTGGGCTTTTACGTTTCCGATCATCCGCTCAAGTCGGTGCAGCAGCCTTCGCGGATTTTAGCACCCGTAAATATTGGCGATCTGGATCAATATATAGAGAAGGGTACGGTTAGCGCCATTGTTCTACTCCCCGAAATCAAGGATGTGATTACCAAAAAGGGCGATCGCATGTCCATCCTCCAGGTAGAAGATCTTACCGGCAATGCCGATGCCGTGGTTTTCCCCAAGAGCTACGCTCGCATTGGCCAACATATTCGCGTTGATGCCCGCTTGATGGTTTGGGGGAAAGTCGATCGCCGGGACGATCGCGTCCAGTTCATTATTGAAGACGCTGAGCCCGTCGAAGATATCCGCTTAGTGATGGTCGAGATGGCTTTGCAACAGGCCAGTGACATTACCCAACAACATCGCCTTAAAACCCTGATCCAGTCCCAGCAAAGCGAAGAAAAAGATGAAAATAAAGTCCCTGTTGTGGCAGTCATTAATGCCGGGGGGCAGCGGCACTTTGTTCGCCTGGGTTCACAATTTCGGGTGAGGGATCCAGAAGAAACGGCATTAGCCCTATCTGCTGCTAATTTTAGGGCTAGAGCCGAGTCCTTACTCCAAATGAATTAAGTTGTTTAAAATACCGTTTTGTAATTTATTCAAATCCCCAAACATCAGAAAGTTCCCGGATATTAGATATTGTTATCGCTCCCCGCTAAATGATGTGATTACTATCGCATTTGTTAATCAATGTTGCGACTTTGGCGTTACACTGTTAACGTCGGTAACAACTGACCCCATACGCCAAAAATTCAGTTTGCGATTCTACGCCTGAATCTGTACCGGGGTCAGAAGATCTAGAGTCTCTGCAATTGCTGTTCTTGACTTATATTTGTCTGTCTCTCCTTGCGGTTCTCACTACAGCCCTTCGTTCCCTCCCCCAGTCACTCTCGCTTCATTCCTCGCTCAACCCTGGCCTGAGCCTTAAATGCAGAGTGGTCTGAACTATCCACAACAGCGCAGAGACAGTGGACTCAATTTTGGAGGTATTTCCGATGATTTTTCGTAACCCTTTTGCTCGCAGTCCTGATCTTCGAGGGCAAACGGCTTTAATTACCGGCGCATCACGGGGGATCGGTCGGGCGATCGCCTTCGCCCTAGCCCGTGAAGGTGTTGCCAAGCTGATCTTGGTTGCTCGTCAAGAAACCCGTTTAGCGCAGACCGCAGAAGACCTACGCGACCTTGGAATTGAGGTCATTACGGTCACCGTCGATCTGGCTGAACCTATGGCTGTCCATCAAAAACTAGGACCGGTACTGCGGGATCAAGGTCCCGTTGACCTGCTAATCAATTGTGCCGGGGTTGCCCACCAAGCCTTATTTTTGCGATCGCGCTTGGCGGATATCCAATCTGAACTCTCCACGAACCTACTGGGGCTCTACACGGTCACTCGCCTTGTGGCGCGGCAAATGGCGAAACGACGGCAGGGTTGCATTGTCAACGTCACCAGCTTAATGGGCAAGATCGCCGCGCCTTCCATGGCGACTTACTCGGCAACCAAGTATGCGATCGTGGGTTTTACCCAGGCGTTGCGCAGCGAACTCGCGCCCTATAACGTTAAAGTGATTGCTCTCTTACCCTCCCTCACCGCCACCGATATGGTGCGGGACATGGCCTGGTTCCGCTGGGTGCAGGCCAGCCGTCCCGAGCAGGTGGCCCAAGCCTTAGTCTGGGGGATCAAACGGGGGCAGCCTGAAATTCTCGTGGGCTGGCAAAGTCAAGCCGCCATTTGGGCATCTCGGCTACTGCCAGGACTCGTGGCCTATGGAGTTGGTCGAGCGGCTCCCCTGCCGAATCTTTACCGAGAGAGGGCCGTATATCCCTAGGCAGATGCACTGAGTTTGGCTAAGCTGGGGCTGTTTTGATTGATCAGGAGTATCAAGGATGACAGTCCCGCTTGGTGCCAGATGTCTGGCGATCGCCCTAAGGCAAAAAACTTTAAGCAACGGCTGCAAAACCCTTTGGCAGACTATCAGGGGGGGGGGACTGTCGTTGTTGCTGGCCTTACCGGTGATCGCCCAACCGATTCGCGCCATCGAGATCAATCCCGATACTTCTGCTTTTCAAAATAAAACGCTGCAACTCGGCAAGCTCAGCATCCAGGTGAGCTATACGCCGCTGAAGCGTGAGGAAGTGGGGAGCGATCGCAAAAATCTCACCTACCAAATTCTGAATGATGGCAAACCACAGCTAACGGGTGAATTGCAAACCGCTGTCATAGGGCATATTAGCCTTCTAGATCTCGACAACAACCTTAGCCCTGAAGTGGCGATCAAAACCTATACTGGTGGCACCCATTGTTGTACTACACTAACAATCTTTAGTGCGGCTAAGGGACAACCCTATGGCCAAGCCCAGATGCTTGAAGGACTGGATGGTACCGGGGGAGAGTTCAAAGATTTAGATGGAAATGGCTCGATTGAATTTATCAGTTCAGATAATCGTTTTCTATACAACTTTTCTGGCTATGCTCAAGCGTTTCCACCCTCGCAAATTCTAGCCTGGAGTAATGGCAAGTTTATTGATGTGACCCGTCGCTATCCCAAGGAATTGCGGGCTCGGGCCTGGCTAATGTTCCAGCAGTTGCAGGAGCTAGAAAAGGGCGGCACAGGGCTTTCGACCAATGGAATTTTGGCAGGCTATGTGGCTCAAAAAGCGATGCTAGGTGAGTACGATGCCGGTTGGCAACTGATGCTGGCGCGTTATGACAAAACCACGACTTGGGGATTGGAAAAGCGGGATAGTCAAGGTCGTGAAGTGGGAAAATATGCGAATTTTCCAGATGCGTTAAAGGCATTTTTGATTCAGAGTGGTTATCTGGATCAGAATGGTCAGCCGAAGAAATAGAATCTCAACGCTGTGTTGATTGCGATCGCGACGGACAGGACATGGCATTGCCATGTCCCGACAGGATTTATGATTTTATGGATTTTGCTTGGGGCTTGGTCCGTAGAGGGGACGATCGCCCGCCGCAGGCCAAGTTGGTCCCAAAGGAATCGCCGGTTTCAAAAAGGCCGGAGCCTGGGGTTTTGGGGCTGAGGATTGCGGTATAGGTTCCGTAGGTTCCGTGGGTTCTTGGGGGGCTTTGGGGACTTCTAAAGTTTGCTCGGGTTCAGGTGTAGAAGCATCTGGTGTTGAGACAAAGCTATCACTCCAGGGGGTCTCGTTAGGGGGGGGAGCAGAGGTCCCATGACCTGGCGATCGCGCGGATTCTGAGGCAAAACCGGCCCAAGCATTTCAGGTTTGGGTTCAGGCTTTAATTCAGGCTTTAATTCAGGCTTGGCCTCGGTTGAAGTTTGCGGTTGAATCGGTCCAATCAGTTCAGACTTATCGCTTGCCTTGGGTTCCGCGCTTGGCGCGGTACTGGGCGTTGAACTGGGTGTTGGACTGGGTGTTGGACTGGAATTGGGCGTGGGCGTTGCACTAGGTGTCGAACTGGATGTCGAACTGGATGTCGAACTGGGCGCAGTGGGTTTAGCCTCTGGCAGAAGCGTATCAAAGGAGCGCAAGAACTGAAAATTGAGATCGTATCGAGTCCAGCGTTCATCTTCAATCCGACGCTCTGCCCCAGCGCTCTTAAGCGCATCTACGAAGGGCTGAAGACCAACGGGCAAGGGCAAAAGCGAGGGTAAATTGGTTTTGGAAACGCGATCGAGATCCATAAACAACTGACCCGTTGCAGGGGTAGCGTCTTGGGAACGCGGCATCCCCTCCCGATAGAGCGGACTGCCCGCCAAGGTCGCCTGGGGTTGCGGCAACAGCAAGCTGGCTCCTGGGGCTCCGACGATTAAAAAGGCGACATTCCCCTCTAGCCAGCCGTGGGTAACCACCGGTTCGCCGGCCTGATTCAGCCAATTGACCACGGGTTGACCCGCTAAGGTACCGGTGTTGAGCCGCAGTCGGTATTTGTTGACCATGAGCGAATCCAGCTTTTGCAGCGATCGCTCCGCCAGCCGCCGGTTACCGGTCTGGACCATCACCGTTAGACCCGCCTCAAACCGAGAATTGGCCTTAGAGGGAATGGGTAAAAGACCCACCGCATAGGACCCATCCATCCAGGTTAGCCAGTCTTGGTCGAGATCCATGCTCGTGACGGCCTTGATTTGCTCTCGCAGGGCGTTGGCATTGAGCAAGGGCGAGGCATTAGGGTTTTGGCTATAGGAACTCCAGGCATCCTTGAGGCTGCGGCCCGTGAGCAACAGTGACGTGGAGGCTGGGAAGCGATCGCCCAAGGCCGTCGTCAGGTCCACCCGCTTGCCATCGGATGGATTGAGCAAACTTAGGCCCGAGTTGCGGGGCAATTGCCAGGTCAAGCTTTCGATGGAAAAACCATTGTCCACCAGATCGATCTGGGCCATCAGCCCTTGAATATCGCTGGGCAGAGGCAATAAACGACCCGCAGCAGTGGTTGCTTGCGTCGCTGCTGGAGCATTGAGATAGAGCGTCGCGAAGGGGTCACGCTCGCTGTCGCTGTTAGCAGGCTGTTGCCGCTGTTGGGCGATGCGGTAGTCTTCGAGCTGGAGCAAGGATTTGCGGTCAAAATAGCTGTCGATCGCCCGCTCCAATGTCGCCCCATTGGCCGCGACTAACGCGTAGGACCCCAAAATCGCCACATGATGACGCTGGGCCAGATCCGCTTGAATCTGCCAAACTTCTACCCCGCGATAATCAGAAACCTGATTTTCGAAGCCCTGGGGCGGTTTGAGTTGACGAATTTTTTGCTGAATCGCCCCTGGGTTTTTGAGGGGAGCGACGAGCAGCAGATCGGACTGGGGTTTGAGCGCTGGATTCGTCGAAGGATTCGCGACCGTCGCCGGGACGAGGGCGATCGCCGGTTCTCCCGCCAGTTGCGTCTGGACCTGCTGCCAATCTCCGTAGCCCAAATTCGTGATGCGATCGCGCCCAATCGCCAACCATTGCCCTAAGCCCTTTTGTAGCGAAGGTGTTCCCAGTCGCCGTGCCGTCTCCCACTGGCTGCGATCATCGGTCAAGGAAAGGACGGCGATCGCATTCTCCGGTACCAAACTCAGCGCCTGCTCCGGACCCGGCACCACCGTCCGCTGACTGACATAGGCCGCCACTCCCCCACCCAAAATCACCGCCACTGCCCCAATTCCCAACAGCAGCTTACGACCCTTGGGTCGAGGCGGTTGAGCAGGAAAGTCTTGCTGAAGTGGCAGTTCGGCTTGGGTCATAGCGTAGATCGAGCCCGACAAAATGGATGGCGGAGAGGAAAAGGTAGCGGAATGGGACGGAGCTTAAATAAGTATCTTTTTTATCATGATAGAACTTCAGTGACGTAAGTTCCCGCAGGGTTAACGGTCAGCGTTATTTCAGTGTTATTCGCGTCACTGCGCCGGAGTCACTTGAGACACTTGTTCAGCGGCCTGGACTGCGGCAGTCAGCTTGGCGTCGTTGAGAGCGGAAACCACCGCTTCTTGCTGTCTGTAGAAATAATCCAAATCAGAACCGTAGTTTTGGATGGCAAAACAAACCGAGTCCGGTTGCTCCAACGATAGCGCGGGTTGGCTGGCGATGGGCAAGACGCCTGCGAGATTGCTGACGGTAGCCAAAGTTCCGGTTTTCCCAATCAGCCCCGACGGCAAATTGCGGTCTTCGAGGGTCCCCCGATCCACGGGGACAATCGGTAATACATCCCTGAGGCCCAGCTGATGGGGGTTTAGCTGATGGCCGATGACATCCAGAATGCGGCAAGCGGCCCGAGGCGAAAGCTGGTTTTCCTCGCCTAGACCTGAGCCATTAATAAACTCAACTTCAGAGGCGGGCACCCCGGCCACCCGCTCCACGGCGCTCTTCATCATGGTGGGTCCCCCTAGCAAATCCGACAGCAGTTGGGCCATGTCGTTGTTGCTATACATATTCATGCGCTTGAGCAGTTCCTGAAGCGCAAAGGAGTGGTGCTCAGCCACGATCGGGGTGGTGGCTTTGTCGATGTCGTTGACCCCGAGGGCTTGCCCACGAATTTTGACCTCAGGCTTAGCCGTTCCCGCTGGCAGCGTGGCGTACTGCTGGGCGGCTTCCCAGCCCCAGATGCTTGAATCTAGACCCTGGCGGAGGAGTTCGGTGGCGGCGTCGCGATCGCGATCAAAGTTCATCACAAACACCCCGGTAACGAGCAAGTTCCCCGTGACTTCGCGAATTCCCAGTTTATTCAGGCTGTTGCCAACGGCGATCGCCGACTCCCAAACAAACATCGGATCCGCACCGCCAAAAAAGACCAGATCGCCATTGAGTACACCGTCTTGGACTGTGCCGCGAATGCCAATGCGGGTAATAAATTTATAGTTGGGATCCCAGCGATCGAGGGCTGTCAGCGTCGTGGCCAATTTGGTGAGGGAGGCGGCGGGGAGGCGGGTTTTGCCTTGATGTTCTGCTAGGAGGCGATCGCCACTTTGCACCCAGATGCCCTGGGCATTGGGGTCTACCCCAGTTGCCGCTAACCGGTCTACATATTGCTGAACAATGCTTTGAATTTGCGTATCTGGCTGATCTTCCCGAACCGCAACATAGAGCTTAGGGGGATCGGGGGGCTGAACCGGAAAAATAGTCGTTGGAGCGTTGGCGACACCTGGAGCGTCTGCTCTAGGCATTCGACTCGCCAGGGCCAGCTTGAGGGCGGCAAGGCCCACCACTACACCGGTGACCACCGACAGGGTTCGGAAGAAATTGGGATTACCCATAGAACGCGGGGGAGAACGATCGCACTCAGCATGCCCTATCCTGCCGTCCTTGACAATTGTTCCTCATCCTAATCCTTAGCCTGGGACGGTCTGGGCGCTGGGACGGTCTAGATTATACCGGTGCCTTGGGAAAGCTCGGGAGATCAATTGCAGCCAGCGAAGACAACTTTTTCTTCGTGGGTCGCAACGGGTTGACCAGCGGTGAAGGCCAGTTCGTCGGCTCTCCCAAATGTAATTCGCCTTCAAAAGGAAGCGCCTCAGAAAGGACTTCGGAAATGGTTCCAGGAACGGCTCCGGTCTCTACTGAAAGGGCTTCGGTAGACTCGCTTGGTGACGGTTTTTCCAGCGGCTCGAAGCGGGACTCGGTCTTTTCGAGAATCATCTCGTTGTCTTCGTTAGACCCCTCTGCCGCCGGACGAATCCCCCAATCCTCAGCTTCCACCCCCCCCATGGGGGTCAGATGCTCATGAATCTGATTGAAGGCTGCCTCATCGACCTGCTGCGACCAAGGCTTGACCGGCTGGGAACGGGGAAAAAACTCACCGGGGAAATCGATGGGCTCTACGTCTAATTCCGGAAGCTCAAAATTGGCTGGCGTCACAGAAACTTCTAAGCTTTTTTCCAGGGCCGCTTTGAACTGAAGCGTATGGCGCTGTTGGCGATGGAGACGACTCTTGAGATCACGGCAGAGCTGCTCTGCCTGCAGCAACTGCTGGGCCTGCTCGGTACTGCGTCGCTGAACCAACGTACATTCCCGTTCCATTTGGGCGATTCGCTCTTGCCCGGTCTCCAACTGAGCCGTCATGGTTTCGACCAAAATCGTTTGCCGTTGGGCCGTCTTGCGACAGGTCTCTAGATCGCGAGTTAGGACGGTAACCCGTTCTTGGGCTGCCGTCAATTCTTGGGTGCGGCGCTCCAGCAAAATTTCCTGCTGGCGAAACTGCTGCAAGTGCGCCTGGAAGTCTGCCTGACAGTCACTGAGGGAATGCTCCAGCTCGCTGATCCAGCCGAGGAGCTCCTGGTTTTGGGCCAGCAGTTCTGCCTGGGTGGCCTGAGCCATGTCTGTATCGGCGTCCACCTCCGTCATGGCAACCTCGACCATGGGAACCTCGACGGCTGTGACATCTACCGCTGTAACATCCACAGCAGGCTCCTGTCGCTCGGCCTCTAGATCTAGGATTTCAACCTTCAGTGTTTCAATGTCGCTCATCGCTCCTCACCCACCCGTAAAATCGACTGCGCTTTGCTCAACTTGCCCTGGTCATCCTGACGGCCTTGGACTGGCCCTGTCTTTCACGATTACTCTGCCGTTAGTGACTCCTGCTTAGTGACTCCTGCTTAGTGACTCCGCTTAGAAATATCGTTCAAGAAAATGTATCTAGATGCCTACTAGCTAATATCAGAACCCTAGAAATATCGAGCCGTAATTTTACCTAAATTTAACAAGCAGATTTCAGGACCCAACTTTACAAATCTTGTTCGATCCCTGCCTGATTCAACCGTCAATTTACGGACGCCGACTTAGTGTATATCGAATTTTTCAAAAGCTGTAAACCGCTGGATCGCCGATTGCCGTGGGATCCGTAGGGGGATTCAACTTAATGTGCGTACGCAATGATACGCAAAAAGGGGTGGTGACCCTTACCCCTGGCGGGAGAAGACCCCCAGGAAATTTTGTCGATTTTTAGAGGTTTGGGGCTTTAGGTGGGGCGGTTAAGGGCTGAAGATAGGCAGGAATTGCCTGTGCCTTTAGGCGGCGAGAGTGGTGTGTAACAAGTCACGATGGATGAGGGCGCGATCGCGTAAAGATTGTCGTTGATTTGTAGACAAAGGTTGATGCTGGGTACAGTGGGCTAGCCAAGCTTCAAATAAGACCGTTGGCTGCTCCGGAAGTTGTGCTAAATTCCAACCCGGTAAACCCACATCCTCCATCAAGGCATCTACCTTGGGGTCGTAGCTGAGGGCGGAACAGCGGCAGCCCTCTGAGGCCGCCATAATCAGCCCATGCAAACGCATAGAAAGGGCAAAGTTAATGTGCTTGAAAACACCTTTTAAGGTTCGTGGATCTTGACGTTCGAGGATGAGTGTAGGGCCGGGGAGGGCAGTGGCAAGCTGTTGGGCGATCGCCCCATCCTGAATCGGTTGAAAGGGCAACAGGACGAAAGAGGCTTGGAGCTTGTCCTGAAGCAGCTTGAGGGCTTCGATGATGCAGGCCAGTCGGGGTGGTGTCAGGCTGGGGTGGGGCCGCAGACTGATGGCGATGCGAGGCTCAGGGAGCTCTAAAACAGCAGGGGCCGGTAGGGCTTCCAAGGCCCAAACGGGGTCTGGGGCCAACAGGCAGGGAATTTGCCAGTCGCTCAAAAGCTGGGCCGAGGTGCTATCACGGACGCTGATGCGATCGCAGCGGCTAAAGGTCTTTTCGGCCAGCCAGCGGGTAAACGGGTGTTGCAATGGACCAATGCCCTGGGCCCAGGCCAGGGTACGCAGCTTGGACCGTTGGGCTAACCCCATGACCCCGGCATAGTAAATGGGGCTAAAGAAGCTGGTGGTATCCTGGATGAGACTTCCCCCTCCAAAAATAAAGGCATCGGCAGACTGGAGAGCTTGCAGAACATCCTGAACCCCCTTGCGATCGTAGGCTTCCACACCGTAGCGAGCGCGGGTTTGGGGCGGATTGCCACTGAGAACCACCGGAGTCACTTCCGTTGGTAGCATTTGCAACAGCGTGGCCAACAGGGCCTCATCACCACCATTGCCCATGCCGTAGTAGCCACACAGGACCGCTCGCATGCCTCACTCCTCATCTGTAGGTTCTCGGTAGGGTCTTGAACGGTTCTTGAATCTGTTCTTGAAATATCCATCCACCCAGCTTCCCCCTACAATACCCTTAGAGGTTTCGTCTGGATAGCGCCCCCATGCACGCACTTTCAATCCCTACCTGGATGATTCATGTTTCTAGTGTCTTGGAGTGGATGGCCGCCATTGGGCTGATCTGGCGCTATGCCGAGGTCAGAGGCAATGGGGCATGGCGGTTTCTGTCGGTGGGTATGCTACCGGCTTTAGTCAGCGCCATGTGTGCCTGTACCTGGCACTTTTTTGATAATCCAGTGGGGTTGGGCTGGTTGGTGACCCTGCAGGCGGCGATGACGGTTGTGGGAAATGTCACGATGATGTTAGGGGGGTGGCAAGTTTGGCGATCGGCCCAGGTCCAGGAGAACGGCTAGGGTTACCCAAGCGATTGGGGATAGAATTCGGTATGCGTTAGATTAGTGTGCGTTAGATGGAAGTCCTGAGGACGGGTGGGATGTCTGATGTCTAAGGAAACATTGTTTGCGCTTTCGCTCTTTCCCTACCTGGGGTTTTTGTGGTTTTTGACGCGATCGAAACTGACGCCGCCCTTGGCTTTGGTTGGGTTTTATATGACGCTGGTATTTGTCGGGGTGACGATTCCAGCAGGCATTTATGCCAAGGTGCATTATGGACAGGAGTTGGCCAATGTGGATTGGCTCCATGGAGGCGCGGAGTTCTTTTTGACCTTGGCAAATGTTTTGGTGGTGTTTGGGTTTTGGCAGGCGCTGCAACAAAAACAAGCATCTTAAATAACGGATTACAAAATAGGCGTCTTAAATTCCAGAGGAATTCTGATGATTCAGGGGGTTATGGCTCAGGGGGATGGGCTTCCAGAGGATAAATTGCAGGGGAATGGGGTGCGATCGCAACAATTCTGGCATTGGCAAGGCTGTCGCATTCGCTATCAACAGGCCGGAGAAACGGGACCGGCGCTGGTGTTGATTCACGGCTTCGGCGCATCGAGTATTCACTGGCGTAAAAACCTGCCGGAACTAGGCCGAGCCCATCGCGTTTTTGCCATCGATCTCTTGGGGTTTGGTCAATCGGATAAACCCACACCGGGGCAGCCCCATGCCTATACCTTTGAAACCTGGGGGCAATTGGTTCGGGACTTTTGCCGGGAGATTGTCGGTGAAGCAGCGTTCTGGGTCGGCAACTCAATTGGTGCGGTCGTGGCACTTCAGGCGGCAGTGGATGAACCGGAAGGCTGTCGTGGTTTGGTTCTGATCGACTGCTCGCTACGGCTGCTCCATGTCCGCAAACGGGCGCTGTTGCCCTGGTACCGCAGTGCACCTGCACCCCTACTGCAACAGCTGTTGGCGATTCAACCCCTGGGTCAGTTTTTCTTTTCACAATTAGCCACACCCAGGACCCTGCGCCGGATTTTGCGACAGGCCTATGGTCGTTCCGCTGCGGTGACCGAAGACCTCATCCAACTGCTATTGGAACCGGCATTTGAGCCCGGTGCGTTGGCGGTGTTTCTGGCCTTTATCCAATACGATCAGGGTCCTTTGGCGGAAGATTTGCTGCCGCAACTGAGCTGTCCGGTTTTGGTGCTATGGGGTGAGGCCGATCCTTGGGAGCCGATCGCCCTAGGGCAGGAATTTGCAAAGTTTCCAGCGGTGGATGAGTTTATTGCCCTACCTGGTCTCGGCCACTGTCCCCAGGATGAGGCCCCCGAATTAGTCAACCCTTTGATTGCCCAGTGGATTGCCCAGCAGATTGTTCAGCGGATTGTCCAGTCAACGACCTCGTAAATTGCCCCGTTTAGCCAGCCAGAATTGTAATCCTCGACCGCCCCCCCCAGCCTCGATCGCGATGCTACTATGGGGCTAATTAACGCCTGATCGATGGCTACCTTAAGGAACTTGGAGATCGGGAATAGTCAGGAGATTGCATTGCTCAGTCACTCCTTTGGGTTTTACGGGATTGCCTTTTTTGGCATCATCCTATTGCGGTACTTTCTGGTAGCTGGGGGGACCTATTTAGTCCTTTATTCACCCCTTAGCCAATTCTTAAACTCACCAGAACTGACCCATCAACCGCTTTCTTGGCCATCGATTCGGCATGATATTCAGCTTTCTGTTTGTTCTGCTGGAATTTTTGCCCTCGCGGCGGCTTCGATTATGTCGGGCTATAGCGAAGGCATCACGCGGCTCTATAGCCATTATCAACAGCATGGGGTGTGGTATTTGGGTGTTAGTTATGCCACCGTTTTAATCTTGCAAGATACGTATTTCTATTTTACCCATCGCTTATTTCATCATCCCCGACTGTTTCCCTGGCTCCATCGAGGACATCACCGATCGCGCTATCCTACCCCTTGGACTTCCTTTGCCTTTGATCCCCTAGAGGCGCTGGTCCAGTCGCTGTTTCTGGTGGGAATTGTTTTTGTGATTCCGCTCCATTGGGTGACGGTGTTGGCGGTGTTGATCACGATGACCATTTGGGCGGTGTTGAATCATCTCGGTCTCGATCGCTTGCCCCTAGCCTTTCCTCACCATTGGCTCGGCAAATGGTTTATTGGTCCGGCCCATCATTCGGTGCATCACCTTAAATACACCACCCATTACGGCCTGTATTTCACCTTTTGGGACAAGCTTTTGGGGACGCAAGACCCCCAGTATGAACAACAGCTTGACGATCGCTTTGCCCAGTCCTGAGTCCAGCAAAATGCGAAAATAAGGCGTTCCCAACGGCCAGCGCCATGTCTGCCCCCCGTGATCCCCTTTTGCAACAAGCGCGCGATCGCCTCCAACGGGCGATCGCCCAACACCGTCAAGTCACGCAACGCTCCCAGTCTGAAACCAACGAGCGCTTGCGCCAAGCCCTGCAGCCTGAGCTAGACCAGCTCACAGCGTTGTTGCAAAAACTAGACGAGGGGCTGGTCCGGATCGCGATTTTTGGATTAGTCAGTCGCGGTAAATCGGCGGTGCTCAATGCCCTAGTGGGCCAGAAGCTGTTGGAAACTGGGCCGATTAATGGCTTGACCCGAGAACCGCAAACGGTGCGCTGGCGACTGGGCGATCGCCTGCAAGTAGATTTAGTCGATACACCGGGTCTGGATGAAATCGATGGCCAAACCCGAGCCGTGATGGCCCAGCGGGAGGCAGAGGCTGCGGATCTGATTATGTTTGTTTTGGCGGGGGATATGACCCGGCGAGAACTTCAGGCTATTCGCAAGCTCTGGCAGTTTCATAAGCCGCTGTTATTGGTGTTTAACAAAACCGATTTGTATCCTGCGCCGGACCGACGGGCGATCGCCGCCAATTTGCAACAATATTTGACCGTCGATGCCACCGATCCCCAGCCTATCGCCCTCAACAACGTTGTCGCCGTGGCTGCTGAACCGGCTCCGCTGCGGGTGCGTACGGAATGGCCCAATGGTGAAGTCAACGAAACCTGGGAAACACCGCCGCCGGACATCGACGCCCTACGCGACCGTCTTCTAGCGTTGCTGCAAACCGAAGGCGCTGCCTTGCTGACGCTCAATGCCCTGGTGCAAACCCGCGAAGCAGAGGCGGCGATCGCCCGCAAAACCCTGGCCATCCGTCAAGACGAAGCCGAAGCCCTGATCTGGACCTATGCCCGCAATAAGGGAATTGCCATTGCCGCTAACCCTGTTGTTCTGCTGGATTTGCTGGGGGGGGCGATCGCCGATTTGGCCCTCATTCGCGCCTTGGCTCGGTTGTATGGGCTACCCATGACCAGTCACGAAGCCGGAGCCCTCCTGCGCAAAATTTTGATCAGCAGCGGTACGTTGCTTTTGGCCGATCTAGGCGGCGGTCTCTTCCTCGGAGCCGGAAAAAGCGCCGCTGCCCTGGGCAGTCTCGACAACCCCTCCGGCTGGGTGGCCTATGGTGGGGCTGCGATCGCCCAGGGCAGTCTCGCAGGTTATGGATCCTATTTGGTGGGACGGGCGGCTCAGATTTACCTAGAGCAGGGCTGTACCTGGGGTGAAACTGGGGCCAGTACGCTGATTCGCGGCATCTTGGCCCAGGTTGATCGCCAGAGTGTTTTGTATCGTTTGCGGTTGGAGTTGGAGCAGTCTCTGCCTTTGTTTTAACGATAGCGACGGCTGCCGGAACGAGCCCAGCGGGTCATGCGCCAGAGATAGAAAAAGGAAGTTCCACTGATGAGCGCCCCTAGGTTCCATTTGATGGAGTTTTTGAGGAGCGATCGCCAGCGATTTTGCTTCTCCGTTTCTACCTGGGCTTTAGTTTTGCTTTTGGCCGCACTCAGTTCCTCTAGGACCTTGGCTTGGACTTCATCGGGAGACAATTCGCCCACGTTCCCCCCCTGCTTTTGGATAAAATCCGCAATTTGACTGGGGCTGGCCTGGGTGAGATCCTGCTCGATCTTCTCGGCTTGGGCCATTTGCTGTTGATAGATCCCCGCCAAGCGCGTGTTGCTGGTTTCATTCAGCCGCGTCGTATTGACAATCGCCAGGGGAATCAGGGCGAGATAGAGCAGCCCCAGGAGCAAACTCAGCCAAGATAAGCTCTTGAGCACTAGCCGCTCCGAGCGACTGCGCTGCTGCATTTCACCATAAAACACAAACACTAGGCCCAAAAGGGGCACCGGTACCCGCTCGACCAGGGCTCCAATGGTTTGAAATTCCCAGGCCGGGTCCATCAATCGCAGCGGAATCAAGATCGCCGCCCAATCCAACACCGAGAGCAGTAGTAGGCTATAGCCGACGGTGCGCAGAAGTTTTGCCGTCCGAGTTGAAAAGGACGCATCCTGAATCGGCTCGCTAGAAATGCCGCTAGAGCTCGTCTGAATCATTGCCATAGAAAAATCTCTAAAACCTAAATAAAAGAAATTCACACATAACTACGGGTTAAACGCCCGTTGCCATTGGGGGAACCAATCCCGCCAGACCTCTTCCAAAAGGGGATAAACCGCTTCGGGTGGGGTGCCATCCTGGGGCAAGGACAGGGTTATCCACAAACAGCGGGCATCTCGCATGGGTCCCGTTCCCGCTAGCCAAGCGGCCAACTGACGGGGCTGAAGCTGTTGTCGATGGGAATAGCGCAGGTAATCGTCATAGCGACCAAGGCTTTGGCCACTGGGGACTAAACAGGTGGTGAGACGAGTCGCTTGGGAATCGTACATCAGGGCATAGGTGCCTCCCTCGGGCTGGCTGCGGATTTGGGGTTGCTGGGGATCGAAGGAGCGGGCGATCGCCGCATCCCGCAAAAATCGATTGCTATTGCCACTAAAAACATTGATCTCCTGCATGCGAATCTCTAGAACCTTGTCCCCCCGCTGAAAGCGATAGAGATAGCCGCCATCCCGAGGTCCTGAATCCCCTAGGGGTTGCCATTGGGGAAGATGAACCCTGGAGCTAAAGGCGACCTGGGGCAGGGGCGATCGCTGGGCCGAGACCGGCGCAATCCCCGTTTTGAGCAGGGTTCCTGAGGCCGCCACGAAGGTCAGCACCAAACTGGCTAGACGAATCGAATGCATCATGATGCTTTTCCTACAGAATGCCGCTGGGTCTTCGACTCAGAAACCAATTCAGGCATGGGTTCAACGCCGCCCAAACCCGAGTAAATCCAGCCAAATAGCCCCACCGAAACCATGGAGAAAATTAACGATCCATTGCCGTCGTGCCAATATTCAAATCCCGCCTGATTGCCCACCGAAACTAACAGGGTCATGAGGCAAACCCGTAGGGCGTTGACCCCGAAGGCGATGGCGATCGCCACCCCCGGCATCCACCCCCCCACCCGCGCCCGCACCGGGAAGACCAACAGCGCCATCACAGCAATCCCCAGTAAATGGAAGATTTGCTCAATGCCCGAGCAGCCGCCCGCCACATTGACAACCCCCTGGTTGAGATGCAAAAGCGCCCCTTCGAGCATGACCGGCTGACCCGCATACCAAAGCAAAAAGCTTGCGACTCGGGCCGTATAGACCGAAATTTCTAGGGAAAATCCGAAGGTCACGAGGGCATGCCAGGCCAACGCACTCAAAATCACCAGTTCTTTCCAAAACTGGCGCAGTCCACCCAGCCCCGAAGCCAAGAGGGCAAGCCCCACGCCTGAGAGCAGTGGAGCCATCATCAAAAAGTTAGGGTTGGGCAAAATCCAGCTCCGCAGGAGCACAAAGGCAATGGGCAGCAGTCCCAAAAGATTGCAGGGGGAAACGGGAAAGGGGAGGTGCGATCGCCGCAGCCAAACCCCATATCCCGCCCCCGTCCAAAACAAGAGACTATTGCTCAGTAAATTGCCCGTTTCAAGCCGCCAAGCTAGCGTCAGATGCAACGCCACGCAGGTTGTGGTAATCCCCAGCAGCCAAAGGCGAGCATCCTGAACTGAGAGCTGCATTTTTGACATGCATTTCACGCGAGTGAGAAGCTTTACGAGTAGTTATTCATACTGTCTTTTTCTTTCCAGGGAAATAGAGAACAAGTTTCCATAAAGTTTGCCAAGGGTTTTTTCTGTTTCTTTAAAGCTTGTGATTTCAAGCTGTGATTGTAGGTCTTGAAGCTATGGAGTTTGATTCCAGCTTTAGGTCAGCTAACTCTCAGTGAAAGATCTAGAACAAACGACCACGAACAAGTACGGGATTTTATAGATTCTTGAAGCTTCGATGAATTATTTTTGGACACATAGACAGGACTATACCGACAGTGAGATAGTGTCGCAAGCACTACCCGCATGGCTGCCAATGGGCAGTGGTGTGTGAGATTTTGGTCAGGATCTTTAGAGTTTTAGCGTTGGAGTGGTTGGATGTCCACCACGCTGATTTCATCTCAATCCTGTAGGAGGATCGCGGCTGATTATGGCTTTGAATCGTATTAAACAAGCTTCGCTCATCGCAGCGGGAGCCGCCGTTTTGACCCTCGGTATGGGTCATGCTGCCCAGGCTATTAACTTAGATATCGTTGCCGAGACCAGTGGCTTAGATTCTGGACTTGACCGGGTTTTAGGGTTTAACAGCTTCTTCAAGGTTGGATTTAATGCCTCTGATGATGCCAATGCCTATATTGAATCGGTGACGTTCGATCTGAGCGGGGATACAGATGCCGCCTTCGACAACCAAGACTTCTTCTTCTTTGATGCTGGTCCCCAGGTGGGTCAGGTTGGAGGAAGCCTGACGGCTGCTGCGATTTCCTTTAGCGAGGTGACCCGCAATAGTTTTGCCAATGCTGCCAATTGGACCCGTGCGTTGACGGTCAGCTTTGCAGCGAACACCTTTAAGGTGGGTAGTTTCTTTACCTTTGGGGTTGATACCAATGGCGTTGGCGATGATGCTTTTCCTTTCTTGAGTATCCTGAATGGCTTGACCGGCGATAACGTCGCCACATTCAATGATACGGGGGCTGATTTCGGTCGGGCTGGGGTTCAGTTTGTTGCCAACATTGTCCATGGCAGTACGACCTCCACGGGCAGCGGAGCCTTTGCGACCACAGGACTGTTCTCTTCCCAAGCCCAAATCACCAATGCTCCAGAACCGCTAACGATTTTGGGTTCTGCCCTGGCGTTGGGATTTGGTGCGCGTCTGAAGAAAAAACGGGATCAACAGCGGCTCAAGGCAGAAGTTGCCTAGGCTAGCGAATCCCTTCGGCTTCATTAATATTCAGACTGTTCAGTCGGGGGCGCGGATTTCGCGCCTTCTTTTTTATGCATACTCGTCAACTTTCCTAGATATCACGAGTCAGGTTTTCCGTATGCACGAAGTATTTTATCCTAAGGGTTCTAATGCCCCGCCTTTTGCCGTCGCTCGTTGATAGGCTGGACGATCTTGATAGCGCTTGATTAACGCTTGAATCTGTGGATAGGCGGCGAAATCGACGCGGTTGCGGGCCACCTCTAAAGGAAAACTCATCTGAACATCGGCTGCGGAAAAGTTACCGGCAAACCAGTCTTTCCCTTGTAAACTGGTCTCAACAAAGCCCAAGTGGGTACTCAGTTGGGGATCGAGAAATTGGGTTTGTACTTTAGCCATGATTGTATTGGCTACCGGACGCAAGAAAAACGGCATGTCTGGGTTTTCCGGAATGCGGCTAAACACCAGCTTCATCACCAGCAATGGCATCAGCGATCCTTCGGCGTAGTGTAGCCAATAGTGGTAACAACGCTTGTGCTCGGGGTCGGTGGGGACAAACCGACCTTGGCCATAAACCTCAATCAGATATTCGATAATGGCACCTGATTCGGCCACCGTTACATCGTCATCGGTAATCACGGGGGATTTGCCCAAAGGATGTACTGTCTTCAGACTCTCAGGCGCTAAAAGAGTTTGAGGGTCGCGCTTGTAGCACTTGATGTCGTAGTCGAGTTCAAGCTCTTCCAGCAGCCAGAGAATACGCTGGGAGCGGGAATTTTCGAGATGATGAACGGTAATCATAGACCCTAGGATGATGGATAAGCGGTGTTGAGAGGCTAGACGACTGGATTTACATGCTTTGCTGGGTAGGGCGGATAATCATTTCATTGATATCGACCTCTTGGGGCTGTTCAATGGCAAAGGCAATGGCGCGTGCGATCGCATCCGCATCAATCGCCACGTCGTAGAGCTGATCTGCATTCTTAGCACTTTCCTCATGGGAAATGGTACTAGTGAGCTCGGTGGAAACAGCTCCAGGGGAAATATTTGTTGCGCGAATGTGACCGTCAGTCTCCAGTCGAATGCCCTCGGAAATGGCCTTGACAGCAAACTTGGTGGCGCAGTAAACCACACCCGCAGGAAACACTTGATGGCCGGCCACTGAAGAGATATTGATAATATGCCCAGACTTTTGCTGTTGCATGATCGGTAGAACAGCGGCTACACCATAGAGAACGCCCTTAATATTGACATCCACCATCTTTTCCCATTCGTCCACTTTCAAAGCAGTAAGAGGAGAGAGGGGCATCAAACCTGCGTTGTTGAGTAATACGTCTATGCGTCCATAGGTATCTTGGGTCGCTTGGGCCAGCGATTCTACTTCGTCTCGATGGGTCACATCTGTGACCTGATACTGAGCTTTGCCACCTGTTTTTTCAATCTGCTCAACCAGTTCTTGTAGGCGATCTTCTCGCCTGGCCGCGAGCATGACTTTGGCACCACTCTTTGCCAATCGTAATGCTGTTGCTTTTCCTAATCCGCTGCTGCCTCCTGTAATAATAACGACTTTATTTTGTATGTTAGACATAGTTGTAATCTCTAAGTATGGTCTAGTAGTCGAAGGCGTTATTTCAGCATTAGAGCCCGCGAGAGCTGGTTATCGTTTGAAACGTACTCTAAATTTTCAACCATCAACCTGAATCTAGCTAAAGGCAGAAAGTATGATTAAAAACAAAATTTGTGTGGCATGCAAACGATTTAAAGTTGGCAACCTAAGGACAAATTGGGTTGCCTTAGCTCAGCCAACAAGCTAGGTCCGCCAAAAAAAACAAGTTTTAACTCTCTTTAAAATCAATCTTTAACTCCTATGGCGACCCCTGAACATATCCTCGGCATCGACATTGGCACCACCAGCACAAAAGTAGTTCTTTTTGCCCTAAACGGGACCATCATCGGTCAGCACGCCATGGGCTATCCCCTGTTGTCTCCCCAAGCGGATATTCAAGAACAAGACCCAAACGAGATTTATCAAGCGACGATCGGTAGCGTACGCGCTGTTGTAGACCGCTTCCCAGAGCAGGCCAAAAGCATTATTGGCATGGCTTTCAGCACGGTGATGCACAGCTTGATTGCCGTTGACGAACAAGGGGAGCTGCTGACGAACAGCATGACCTGGGCGGACCGCCGCAGTGAGCCCTGGGTTACCAAAATCCGACGACGGTGCGATGCCCATGCGCTCTATGTCCGTACGGGTACCCCCATTCACCCCATGTCGCCGCTGGTGAAGCTGATGTGGTTGCGGGACGAAAAACCTAAGCTATTTAACCGGGCTGCAAAGTTTATCTCCATTAAAGAGTACATAATTCACCGCTGGTTTGGGCAATACCTGGTGGACTATTCCATTGCCAACGCCACGGGTTTGTTCAATATGAAAGCGCTGGACTGGGATCCAGAAGCCCTTGAGCTGACTGGCATCACGCCGACGCAGCTATCGCAGCTCGTGCCAACGACCCATATACTCTCGTCGATGAACTTGGCGATCGCGAACAGTATGGGGATTCGTGCTGATATTCCCGTCGTGATAGGGGCGAGTGATGGTGTGTTAGCGAATTTGGGGGTGGGTGCGATCGCACCGGATACCGTTGCTGTAACGGTGGGCACCAGCGGAGCCGTGCGGGCGATGCTCGCTCATCCCCAAACTGACCCCGAAGAACGTCTATTTTGCTATGCCCTTACCGAAAACCACTGGGTCATTGGCGGTGCCACCAACAATGGCGGCATTATCCTCCGCTGGGTTCGCGACAACCTGGCCGATGCTGAGGTGGATACCGCATTACGGCTCAAAAAAGATGCCTACGATATCCTGACCGAGATTGCTGCGACCGTTCCAGCGGGTTCTGAAGGACTTATTTTTCACCCCTTTTTGGCAGGTGAACGTGCCCCCATTTGGGATGCCAATGCTCGAGGTAGCTTCTTTGGTCTGGGACTGAACCACACCAAAGCCCATATCATTCGAGCCGTGTTAGAAGGGATTATTTACAATCTGCATACCGTCCTAACAGCGCTTGAAGACGGGGTTGGCCCCGCCAAGAGCATTCGAGTCACGGGTGGGTTTGCCCATTCTTCCCTATGGCGACAGATGCTAGCGGATGTGTTGAATCGCACGATAATTGTTCCTAATAGCCATGAAGGCTCCTGTTTTGGGGCAGCTATATTGGGGCTGTACGCCCTAGAGCGCATTTCTAATCTGGAACAAATCACTCAGATGCTGAGTGAAACCTACGCCCATCAGCCCATGGCTAAAAACGTCGAACGCTATCAAAAGATATTGCCGCTATATGCACAGCTACTCGAACGCTTTGTGCCGCTGTACGGCGATATGGCCAAAATCCGAACAGACTGTTAACGCTTAGGCGATTGTTGAGACAGCGATTGTTGAGACGGCGATTGTTGAGACGATGTTGCTCTACTCGCAAAACCTGAAACGAAGCGTTGACGCTCATCCACCCAATCGCTAGGCGATATGGATGGAGATTCCTGTTTCACAGACTCTTGGCTAGATAGCAGCACCTTCATGCCGCCACCCCCGCTAGACCGTCTCCACAAGCCTTTTCTTGAACCGTGCGCCCCACGGCTCTTTGTTTGATTACAATTGCACTCGCAATATCCCGAGGCATCGATGACCCGCAATGGGGACAATTATGCCAACGGTCTGCCAGTACCTTTTTCACGACATGACCACAATCAGGACATTGCTGAGAGGTTCCACGGGCATCCACTTTCAGATACCCCTTCCCTCGCTTGAAGCAAACCCAAGGCAAAATCTGATTCAGGAACTGTCCCAAGCCAGCATCGAGCATGTGTTTGCCTAAAATGCCACGGGACAAGCCCACTAGATTCAGATTCTCCACCACAATCACATCACCCCGGTCACAGAGCAGATGAGCAATCTTGAAGTGAAAATCCTTGCGAGTGCTGCTGATTCGTTCATGCAGTTTTGCGATCTTAAGCTGAAGTTTTTTCCAGTTCTTCGACCCCAGCACCTTTTTCTTGAGTCTGCGTTGCAGCAATTTCAGCTCGCTTTGCAGGTCAACGAAAAACCGAGGACGATGAACTTGCAAGCCATCCGAGGCTGACAGGAAATATTCCAACCCTACATCGACACCCACACACTGACCTACCAACGGGACATCGGGAATGAACAACTCTGCTTGAAAACAGAGCATCACATAAAACCCTGACGCCCGTTTTACAATCCGCGCCTGCTTCAGCTGGAAGCCTTCGGGATAGGGTCGAGACTGCCGGATAGCAATTTTCCCGATACTGGGAAGATTTACCCACCCGTCTCCCAGTGGAGTCTTGCCCAACTGAGGAAACAGAAACGACTTCATCTGACCGGGTTTCTTAAACCGAGGAAACCCAAAACCCCGCTCTGCCCTATCCTTGAATGCCTTTTCTAAAGTCTTCAGCACTTGCTGAAGGGATTGAGCATTGACAGACGTGAGGTCAGGATTAGTCTTCTTGGCTTGGGTCAGGGATTTGCACTGCTGGGCAAAACCGGGATAGGGAGCATCCGCCGCCATGATGTACTCACCCTGAATTGAGCAAGCATTGATAGGACACTTTCTTGAAGCAATCCAGTCCTTGCTCTCTTTGAGGGCATAATTCCAGACTTTTCGGCAAACATCCAAGCTATTTTCTAGCTCCTCAATCTGCTGAGCGGTTGGCTTCAGTTTGTACTCATAGGTCAGTGTTAGCATGGTCTTATGCTAGCTTAGTCGCCCACAATGTCGCAACAGTTAAACACCATCCACCACTGCTCCTATAATCTTCAGTTCCACTTAGTCGCTTGCACTAAGTACCGACGAAAGTGCATCACAAACCCCATGCTGGAAAGGATGCGAGAGATATTCGCACAGACGCTCGTTAAGTGGGATGGCAACCTGCTTGAGTTTAATGGGGAGGCTGACCATGTTCATCTTCTTATCTCGATCAATCCCAAGGTTCAGCCGTCAAAGTTGGTGAACAACTTAAAAACTGTCTCTAGTCGGTTACTCAGGAAAGAGTTTGGTGAACACCTTAATCAGATCTACCGAGATAAGCCGATCTTTTGGAGTCGTTCCTACTGCATTATTTCTTGTGACGGAGCCCCTATATCTGTTCTCAGGCAATATATTCAACAGCAGGCCGAGATTGATTAGTTGCTTCCTGCGGTCGCGCTCCGCTTCACCACCCCTTAACCCTTCGGGTATAGGCGGAGCACTGCGGAGATTTCTGGTAGAACGGTTCAAATCACCGATTGAACTGCTCGACCTCCTTTTGCGCAAAAGTCTATCACTGCACGGCTCGATCCCAGAACGAGAGCGTGAACACCGCTGCCGCTGCTCGCCTCAGTATTGCCCAGAACTCCCAGGGTTTCCAAGATTTCAGAGGGTTGATTACCCATGACGCGGCTGAAGATTTGCGTGATGCCTTCGGGGTTGGTGAAATAGAGCGATCGCCCCCCAGTCACCCGATCCTCCTCAGCAAAGGGACGCTGCAATACAGCGCCCCTTATCTCAAAAAACCGACTTTGAATTGAAACGAATATAGGCTCCAAGACAATTGTTGCCTAGAAGTTCGGTGCTTAGGCAACAATCCGTAAATCCGGATATTCCGCCATCAGTTCATCCGCACTGAGCACATCCCCCTTCGCTTGGGGTTCCCACAACAACTCCATGCCGTAGAGCTGATCGCTAGAAATCGCGCCAGCCTTACGAAGTGCCGATCTTAGGTCATCAGCATTCTGAACCTGCGGTAGCTCCAACTTGCCTTGGGACGCGAGCACGAGCGTGACCACGATATACTCCCCTGGTTCCTGGAGACCTGCCAACGGCCCGCCGCTGCCCTCTCCGCTAATCTGGAGGGAGCGTTCTAGGGATCGCACCTGTCCGTTATAGTTCGACAGGGTTTCCGCCGCTAGCTTGCTGCGCTCACCCAAGGCCACTCGGTTAAACACCGTCTCCGCCTGGGTCAGGACTGTTTTTTCAACGCTGGTGCTGCCATAGGCCCAGTATTCTGGGTGACGGAGCAAGGCAAGGACGGATTCTTGCAACAACCCCGAGAGTCCTTCGTTCGTGCTGGTATTGGAGGTTTGGGCAATGCGATCGAGATCCGGCTGTAATTCCCGTGCCTGGGCAAGCAAACCCACCTGGATTTTGGCAACCGAGACCGCTGGGTTCTCGCTGCTGGTGTAGCCTGCGCCACTGTAGCCGCCGCTGCCGCCTGCAAAATTCTGGAAGGCGCGGACTAGGATGCTCGCAACTGCCATAAAGACAAGCAAGCTAAAGAGTCCACCGCCCCCGCCAAAAAAGAAGGGCAGCATGAACGGAAAGCCAAAACCACCGCCGCCATAGCCCCTGCCATAGCCGCCGCCATAGCTACCCCCGCCGCCACGGGGCACGGTGCGACTGGGAGAAGGGGCTCTGAAACCGCCAGCTCGACCACCACTGCGGGCGGCGAAGGCCGGGGCCGCTTGGCTAAAAACTAGCCCCACGACAAGTGCAAAGACGACGGCGCGCTTTGTGACCATTTTGAGAAAGTTCTTCAAGCTAAAATTCTTCGGGCTAACGTTTTTTTGCATGGCTGATGATTGTGCCTGGCTGATGGTGGGGCCAGAATGCGACCATCCGAATGCTTTTAGTGTATCGCTTTCGTTGGGGGGCGATCGCCCCAGCCCATCTCCTTGGGGGACGGATCTCCGCACCATAAACGGCCTTTATGCCTTGCGGGGTGGGCGTTGCAAAAATTATGAACAATTTATGAAACTTGAGGTTCCTCACCCTGGGTTCTTGACCCAGATGCCAAAATCCTTAGGCCCAAAAATCATCCCCTTCGTAGGTGACACCGGGAATAAACCAGGCAGCAGGGCTAACGTAGCGATACTGAATGTCGATGGTGTCCAGCGCTTGACGGGCCTCGGGTGAGAGCCGGTGGGAAGCCGCTTGAAGGTTTTCGGCAAGGCGGCTGGGGTTTGTGGATTTGGGAACGACGCTGGTGCCTCGGGCGATCGCCCAAGCGATCAACAGTTGCCCCGGTGTAAGCCCTTCAGCAGCAGCAGTCGCAGTTACAACTTTGTTTTCCAAGAGCGGTGGTTCGTCCGGAGATTTCATGCTGTCGGGGCGATCGCCAGACCCCAAGGGCGAATAGGCCGTCAGTCGAATGCCTTGGTCTTGGCAATAGGCCAAGAGTTTGGTCTGGGGATTGTAGGGATGGAGCTCGACCTGATTAACCGCTGGCACAACGCCGGTTTCGGCAATCAGCCGCTCTAGCTTGGTCAGGGTAAAGTTGGAAACCCCGACACTTTTCACCAAGCCCTGATCTCGCAGCTTTAGCATCGCCTCGAAGGTCCGAGAAAGCGGCAGTTCAGACAGCGGCACAAAGTCTTCGCGGCCCTCGGGCATGAATGTCCCGGCTCGGAAGGCAACGGGCCAATGGATCAAATACAAATCCAGATAGTCCAAACCCAGGGCGGTGAGGGTTTCGCGGCAGCCGGTTTCCACGTCTTCTGGGGCGTGAAAGCTATTCCAAAGTTTGGAGGTGATGAAAATTTTGGCTCGGGTGACGGTGCCTTGGGCGATCGCCTCCTGAATTCCCCGCCCCACTTCGGTTTCGTTCTGATAAATCCAGGCCGCATCAATGTGACGATAGCCCAGACTGAGGGCTTCTTGGACGGCTGGGTAGACATCCCCTGGCTTGGACTTCCAGGTGCCCAGGCCAAAGGCGGGTAGGCGGTTACCGTCGTTGAGGGTAAAGGTTTGCATGGGAAGCGTGCTTTTGGATAAGGCGATATGGTATCTAGGCTATCGTCAATTATGGAAGTTTGAATCGCCCTGTCAGCACAGGACCTCCAATCACTAGCCCACCATCTCCCACGCTAGACCACTGCACTGTGGAAACACAAATATTCCCTGACGGTTGGCTATCGCTCCATTCATTAGCCATATCTCGTTCTGGCCTGTTACAGGATTGTTCCACATCAGATCTGACTTGCCATCGTAGTTGTAATCTCTCATTCCACCAACATACCAGTCAGAACCTAGAAGGTTGTCAACTGCTGTCTCCGTTATAGACATTGTATTTTCCAGTAGCCAAACTAGATTCTCCCCCGTAGTCGGATTACGCCAGAGTAAATCTGAGATGTCATTCCCATCAAAATCTCCACACCCCTCTAATTCATAGCCCTCAGCGGGGGAGATTTGGGGGGTTAATGTTACAGTTTCTTGCTTCATTGCATGGCTATCCAAGTACCAGGCTACTGTCTGGCGATTCGTTGTGTTATACCAGAGTAAGTCATCGATACCATCTTTATTAAAGTCTCCAACTCCATGAATTTGCCAGTCTTTATGAGTAATTGAAGGTATGGCTGTTCCTGCTATGGGTTGGTCTTCATTCATTAGCCAAACAACATTTTGTCCTGTAGATCTGTTTCGCCATACCATATCGTCTTCATCATCTCCATTGAAGTCTCCTACTCCCTGAATTTGCCAATTTTGATCACGAATAAAAGGCTGGATAGAATAGCCTAGCTCGATCCTATGATTTCTGACTAATCCAACGGAGAGTTGACCAGTTTGATCATTTCTCCAAAAGGATTTAGGTTGTTGTCGATCGCCATACTTAATAACAAAGCCATCATAATTTCCCTTCGGTTCTCCCAACTCTCCCAGTACACCGCCGACCACAAATACATTGTCAGATTGGTCAATGGTCAGATCATCCGGTGTATCTCTACCGATTGTTCCAGCTTGATGAAATCCCAAAATATTTCCTGATTCATCAAACTTAATCAAGAGAATGTCATTTTCCCCAGAATACCCATCAAACAGATTGTTATAGGTTGACCCAGCTGTATAAATGTGATTCTGAGAATCAACCCCAATGGCTGTCACCTTATAAAGAGAACCATTAAAATCCTGTTGCCAGACTAGATTTCCTTCAGGATCAATTTTGACAAGAATAGATCCAGCAACATATAGGTTTCCATTTTGGTCAATTGTAATGTCAAAGGCTGTATCATCTCCTGCAAGTTTAGATGTATTTAGCCATTGCTGTTCTCCCTTTCCATTATACTTAGCAACAAAAAAGTCATTTTCACCTACATTAATTCCTTGCGTTTTTCGTCGAGTAATTCCAGTGATGTAAAGATTGTCATTTTTGTCAATTGTGATTCCGTAGCCTTCATCAATGTCAGAGATGTCAACTGACTGGTACCACAATGAGTTGCCCTGTGAGTCAAACTTCGTAATAAAGGCATTGCTCCCAGTAAGTCCAAAGCCAGATGAGGTGCCAGTCAGGTAAATCGCGCCAGAGCGATCGACAGCAATATCTTTAGCCGTTTCTAAAGCTGATTTTTTGAATTCACGCTGCCATACTTTTTGTCCTAGCGAATCAAACTTAACCAAAAAAGCATTTGATGCCACTTGTCCTGCAACATAAATATTGCCTGTTAAATCCAAGCCAATCGCTTCGGGGGTCTCCACTAGGATGCCGGTTTGATCCCCGAGCTGCGATCGCCATACCTCTTCCCCTTGCTTGTTATACTTAACAAGCATGATGTCATTGTCTAAATTACTGTCTACAGGTTTCTGGCCCTTAAAGCTTCCCTGCGTGTAGCCAGTGATATATATATTTCCAGCTTGATCTAAGGCAATTCCTGTGGCTCCATCCGTACTTATTGTTCCTAGCTGATCCATCCAACTAGGTACTGGAATCTCACCAAGTCTTAGCTCTTTTACCTTGTCAGAGAAGACACTCATGTTCTCTCCTCCTTTATTCAATAATTGAGCCCCTAGCTTTTGCAGTGCAATTGCTCGCTTAGGCTTTCTCATCTACGGCTTTAACTTAGGATTAAAATGTGAAGATAATGTGAGTATCGATAGCCTTATTAGCCTTTCGTGCAATCGCCATGCACCCTTTCTCTTCCCCACTCTGGCACACCCTTCCTCCAGACACGTCCTCGCTTGACTCCACACTACTCTCAACGGTCTCACCACAACGTTCGTAAGATGATTTATTTGTTGGTGTCTACAGGGGCGGTGGAGATTATTTTGCTAGGGTTAGCGGTAACCCTGGGATTCCCACTGCCGCTGTTACCGGTGCAAATTCTTTGGCTCAATTTGGTCACGAATGGAATTCAGGATGTGGCATTGGCCTTTGAATCGGGAAAGGATGGAGTAGTGAAGCAGAGTCCGCGATCGCCCTTTTCCTAGGGACCGCAGGAGCCTTTCTGATTATCTGATTGCTATGTATGTGCCCCTGGGAAGGTGCTTACTAGCCACTGAGCCTGCTGATCTGCGCACTTGGGGAATGCTTTTAGCGTTGGGGTCAACGGTGTTAATCGCGAACGAGATTCACAAGTTCCTTCAGAGTTGTCTCTGGCACCGCTAATGGGTTAACCGCCGCCGACAATGGTGACCACTTCGAGGCGATCGCCCTCTTCCATCACCGTCCCCTCCCAAAACTGCCGATGTAAAATTTCACCGTTATATTCCACCGCCACTAAGCGAGGATTCATCCCCAACTGCTCTAAAAACTGGGGCAGTGTCGTGGCCGGTGGGCAGGATTTTTCCTCGCCGTTGACTTGGAGGGTAAAGCTGGAGGATAGGGCGTTCGTGGACATCAGGACATTGTGAGAAAGGGCAGTGGGGAACGGGCAGCGGGGAACGAACAGCAATCCGGGATTGAGTCAACCCCGGACTGTGATCTAGCGCTTCTATTGCTAGCTTATTTCCCTAGGAAATTCGCGAGAGAACTTGCTAGAGAATATGGCTAGGGGCTGGGGGCGGAGCAGGTGGGGCAGGCGGCATGACCGATTCAGCCGTGGGCGCAGCGGGCTGTTCTGTAACCGGGGCAGACTGTCCCGTGGGTCTGGCCATGGCATTGCGGGCGAGTTGTGCCAGCAGGTATTGGGTGATCAACGTGGGCTGTTCGGCTTGCATGATCGAGCGCACCACCGCCACCCGGCGAGCTCCGGCTCCCATCACTTCCCCTAGGTTATCAGCGTTGATGCTGCCAATGGCAAACCAGGGAACAGGAGAATTTTGCACTGCGTATCGCACATAGTCCAATCCCGCCGCCGCTTTACCGGGTTTGGTCGGCGTTTCGTAGACCGGGCCGACGCCAATGTAGTCCGCTCCCTCCTGCAGCGCCCGTGCCATCTCCTCCGGGCTAGTGGTCGAACGACCAATGATGCAACTTGGACCCAGGATTTGACGGGCTAGGGAAATCGGCACATCCTGCTGACCCAAATGTACGCCATCCGCACCGACGGCGAGGGCCAGATCGACGCGATCGTTCATCAAAAACAGGGCTCCGTAGCCATGGCAGAGTTCTCTCAGCTTGATCGCCGTTTGCAGCCGCAGGGTGTCTTCCGACTCCTTGTCGCGGTATTGCAGAATCTGTAACCCGCCTTCGAGAGCCGATTGCACCACATTGAAAAGGTTGTTACTGGGGCTCGTCACCAAATAGAGCGAAGCATTGAGGAGTTTTTGCCGCCGTTCGTGGCCTAACAGTTCGGTTTCGATGGTGTAGATGCGATAGCGCATTTGCTTGCAGGTTGCGCCCAGCTCGGTGTCATAGACCTTGCCATATTCTTCTAGAACCCGCAGGGCCTCCTGGACGCGGCAAAAATTGGCCTGAAGCACCTGGGGAATGCCGTTGCGGACGGCCTCCTGGGGATGGGTGAGGCTGGTGCCGGGGTCTTCCGAGGTGTTGCGGGCGGAGCGAAACTCAGGCCGATGCCAGCGGGCGAGCTCCTGGCGCAGGTTTTTAAATTCCTCGGTGAATTCGAAATGGTTCAGGCCAAAGCGGCACCAGTCTTCGAGGATGCGCAGACCCTCGCGGACGCGGTCCAGATTGGCGTCGAGGATGCGGAAGAGGGCTGGTTGAACCAGATTTTGTTGCCAGTTGGAGTCACCCATGTTTCTATCGTTCGCAAGTGCAAGGTTGTACAGGTTGGACGGAGGACACACCACCGTGCCTTCTCCAGCAAACCGCTTCCTTTAGCGTAAAGGCCGATGGGGCAATGCGGTGGCGGAGAAGCGCTTTGGGGCAGGGAGGCGGATTGAGTTTGCAGAAAGATGAACTTTTGCAATGATCCCGTTGTACTTCATAATCTTGTGAAGCCTACGGTGACTCAACCCAGAGCCGGAATGTATCTAGTTATCCTGTCTAGATGGTTTTGCATCCAGGGTTGTTGGGCCTTATCTCAGAAATTTGTGGTGGCTCCTGGTCGTTTTCAAATTTGTTTGCTACAACAAACGAGCTTGTTGGCGAAAGGGAGCGAGTGCGAAGCTCGTCGAGTGCGGAATTCGTTGAATCTGGGCATTATTCTTTCAACGCCAAAATTCAACGCCAAAATTACGTGAAGCCCTGAAGGGTATCGATGCAATATGGCCTTTGTTTCCTTCCTTTGGACCCTGCGGGTTGTGGCGATCGCCACAGCCCTATCCCTTCCCCTAGGAGCCTTGGGAGCCTTAGCGGTGCGGGCGAATGAGGCGATCGCCCCCGTTTCCCCCATTTCTCCACCTCACCTTGCCCTAGACCCGGCCATGGTCCAAAACCAGGAGCTGCAAGAGCTCAAGGCCCTCGCACCGCGTTTGCGGGTGCCAAAATCTGGAGGGATTCATGCTGGAGGAATTACGGATAGGGATGCTAGTGGGGCGATCGCGATTCCCGTCATTCCATCCGCCCCCAGTGCTTTTCCCAGTACTTTGCCCAGTACTCCACTGGGTTCCCCTGCCGACCCCAATGCCCAGCCCTTACCCGTTCCTGAATTGCGGGTGCCAGTGGGCAATGTGGGAAACCGTCACGATATTAGCCCAGTAACGCTAGCGGCGATGCCCTGGATGGCTGAGCCAATGACGGCGACGGTGGTGACGGCGACGGTGCAGTATCGGGTGCTGGTAGAAACGCCCCATCCCCTCGTGCAGGCCCAAGTCCAAACCCTCGTACCAACGGCCTTTGTCACCCTAGAGCAAGGACGCCCTGTTATGCAGGTGGGCAGTTTTGAGGATCCGGGCCGAGCGAATGCATTGCAGCAAACTCTGGCACGCTATGGGTTTTGGGCCAGGGTCGAACTTCAGCGCGCTTAACGTGAACCTACAGCGAACTTAAAAGGGTAATGTTTCAGTCACCAAGGATTCCACCGGGGCGATCGACTGGAGATATTGCAAAAAATCCCAAAGCTCCGCATCGTTCAGGTCTTTACGGGTGGGCTTATCATAGCGGGACTTGAGGAAATTGCTGCCTTGGCGATTGGTCCATTTCAGCCGTTTACATTCGTTCGCCGTGCGTTCCATCATCTCGCTGCGGGAGAGGGGCGGTTCTAGGGTGACCAAGGATTCGTCAAAGGCCGCGCTGTAATCGGTTTCGGGCTGAGGAGTTGCCAACGGTGCAGGTTCTGGGTCAGTAAGTTCGAATGTATCAGGCTCTAGCTCGGCAGGCTCTAGCTCAGCAGGCTTTAGCACTGGACCTGTGGCCGCCGCTGCCGCTGGTTCCTCAAACTGATCGGGATCAAAGTGGGAGGGCAGGGCTCGCAGATAGCTCAGAAAATCCATGAGCTCGCTGTAATCGGTGATGTAATCCCGCGAAGACTTGCCATAGGTTCGCTGCAAATAATCGGATTCCTGCTTGGTGGTCCAGCCCAAGCGCTTGAGTTCAACCTCCACCTGAGCTAAGTCCTCAGACCAATCTGCCACGAAAGCCGCAGGTTTAGAAGACGGCACCGAGGCCGGGGAAGATGAGGGGGTAAAGGGTTCCTCAAACTTCGGCTCCGGCAGATCGTAGTCGGTTAAGTCGTAATCCGTGAGCGTCGGTTTGGGTTTGGGCTTTTCGACGGATTGGCCGCTGGGCTTGCCTTTTCCGTTCGGCTTGCCATTAGATAGGCCATTTTTAGATAGGCCATTTGAGGTTCCGTTTAATTGGCCCTTTGATGCCTCAGAGGCTGGCAGGGTTTCTATCGCAGCCGGTGCGTTTATTGGAGCCTGAGTCGTTGGAGCCTGAGCCGTTGTTGGTGTGAAAGGGGCGCTGGTCGTGGGGGTGACGGCGGTGACGGCAGGGGTAGTAGTAGGAACAAAGCCAAACTGTTCTAGAGCCCGTAGCTGAGCCAAAGCCTCTGCTTGAAGCAAGTCAGTCGCCTCCGCCAGGGCACTCGCCAAGGTCATGCCGCCCACAACCACAGTGGCTTGGACGATATAACAGAGAGGAGACGGAAGGTCCGAAGCCTGAACCTTCACCAAATTGGCAATCACGCCGCCCATAGGATAATGCCGTCGAAACTGCTGAATCCCTTCCAGGGCTTGCTGGGGGAGCTCCTCTGGAGCGGTGGCCGCGATCGATGAAGGGGGTTGAGCGAAATCGCGATTTTGAGCCATGGTGATTGTCCTGAGCGTCCTAGTTCTATTTTAGAAACTAACGGCGAAATCTCGCGTGAGGAAGACGTTAAGGAATAATAGAAAAGGCGAGGCTGGCCTAATCACTAACCTGTTCTAGAGGAATGACCGTTTTGTCTTGTTGCTTATCCTTGCCTTTTTTAACCTGGAATGATTGATTCGATCTTGGCTCCCTTCGAGCTTTTTAGTACCGACACGCTGCTGCTCCTGCCAATCTTGATTGGCTTGGAGGCGGTGCTGTCTGCGGATAATGCCATTGCCCTGGCGGCGATCGCCCGAGGACTCAAGGATCCCAAACTCCAGCAGGATGCCTTAAACCTGGGCTTAGTCGTGGCGTTTAGTTTACGGGTGTTACTGATTCTCACTGCCACCTGGGTAACGCAGTTTTGGCAGTTTGAGTTAGGGGGCGCGGCCTATTTGCTCTGGTTAGCCATTCAGTATTTTTTCCTCAGCGACGAGGAAGATGCAGAGGGCAATCACCACCACCATGGCCGCAGTTTGAATAATCTTTGGGAAGCGATTCCGCTGATTGCCCTGACGGATCTGGCGTTCTCCCTGGATAGTGTGACGACGGCGATCGCTATTTCCAAGGAAACCTGGCTGGTAATCACGGGGGGAGCCATTGGTGTCTTGACCCTGCGGTTTATGGCGGGACTATTTATCCGCTGGCTCAAGGAATTTGCCTATCTGGAAGATGCGGGCTATCTGGCGGTGGCGCTGGTGGGGCTGCGGTTGCTTCTGCGGGTGGTGTTGCCGGAGTTTGTGCCGCCGGAATGGGTGATGGTGAGCTTGATCTCGATGCTGTTTATTTGGGGATTTTCGAAGCGATCGCCCGACCCAGTCCCCCCCGAAACGCCCCTAGATCCTCCCCTAGAACCCGCAACATCCAAAGCTCCCTCCGACGCCTAGGGCATGAACCACAGCGATTCCCATAAACCATCACGTTCGGCTTTACTGCCCACGGAGGTTATCCTGATGCAAAGCCAGCAGAGCCTCGGTCGGTTTGAGCTAGAAGCGCAGTTGCAGCCCGGTAGTTCTCTAGAACTCCAAGGCGAGACCTATGTGGTCCTAGAGCGACGCCATCGCTATCAGTATCGCCAGGGGCGCTATTGTCTTGGGCAAATCTTGCTCTACGTGAATCCAGCGACACCAACTATGGAAAAAACTTGGGTTGGGGGCCGTTGGGTGTTGGGGGATGCGAGCTGTCGGTTTAATGCGCGATCGCCTCTCCTGCGTTGTGCGATCAATCCGCAAGGCCCCTGTGCAGGATGTGTGAGCTACCTTAACGGGTGAATTGACATCCATCTCCCGCAATCCTGGCTCATGTTCTAGACCTGTGTACTGTCTCTAGCCTTGGGCGACAATTCGTCTGGGTTCCATATTCTTTCAATAGATCAAGATTGTTGTTCTAGAAACTGGGCGATCGCCCCATCAAATCGCTCCGGATCCACCAAAAACGCCCAATGATTGCTCTCCAGTGTGCAAATCTCAAGCTGAGGCAAAAATTGCCGATAGGGCTGGAGCTGTTTTTCAGAGCGATTGATGCCGAGGGTCGGACGAACCAAGAGCGTCGGTAGATCGAGGGTTTGGGTAAAGCCCGGTTCCATGATCGCATCAAACATGGGTTCTCGGGCGGCGATCGCAAACTTACTCCCCCAGCTTCCGTCGGGCTTTTGTTCCACCGATTGCTCAAAGACTTGCTGCTGCAACGGCGTCCAGTCCCGATATTGTTTGAGCTGTCGTGCCTGGGTTGCCGCAGCAGCTTTGTCCGGAAATGGTCCCAGCATCTTGAGAAACGGCAGAATTTTGTAAAACAGCGGAAACGTCAACTTGCTCCAGCGGGGGAAGCGGTTCATAAACGCCGGATCCACCAAAATCATCGAGCGAAATTGCTCCGGCTCTCGCGTTGCCCAGACAACCAGTAGTTTTGCCGTCCAGGAATGTCCCAGCAAATGGGCAGAAGTCCAGCCATAATGGGCCATTAACGCCTTCACATCTTGAATCGTGTCCGTGAAGCTGTAGCCAGTTGCGGGTTTGCTGCTTTCGCCATGGCCTCGCAGATCGGGGGCGAGGATGTGGTAGCGATCGCCCAAGTCCGCCCCCAAACTCGCCCCCAAACTCGCCCAAACCCCTGCATGGTCCGCCATGCCATGGAGCAAAATCAGCGGAATGCCGCCAGGGTTCCATTCAAAATAGGAAATTTCAACGCCATGGGCCGTTGTCAAGACTTGACGTGGGGGAAGCTGAAATGTGCGATCGCCAAGGGTCATAGCCAAAATCCAACCCAAAAAACGGAACAAAGAAAGGATGCAATTTGTTTGGTTTAGGTCGCTCTCCACGGGCAAGGATTAGGTTGCTTCTGAAGGTTCCTCTGAAGGGTCCTCGGATACCGGAAATACGACGTTCTCATAGACGGCTTCGATCGCGCCTTCAAATCCCACGCTGGCTAGTGAAAATTGTCCTTCGACAAAGGTGTGGAGGATCCAGACCCCAGCTTCTCCTCGCCGGAAGCATTCGATGCGCGATCGCTTCGAGTTGACCAAAACGTATTCTTCGAGGCTGTCTAGGGTCTGGTAATCCGCAAATTTGTCGCCGCGATCGTAGGCTTCGGTGGAGTCGGAGAGGACTTCAAGGATCAGTTTAGGAAATGATTTATAGAGGGGGGTTTCGGCATCTCTGCTCTCACAGGTCACCATGACATCAGGATAGAAGAAGCGGTTGCGTCGCTCAATCCGAGCTTTCATATCTGAAATATAGACACGACACCCTGAACCCCGTAAATGAGAGAGCAACAGAGCGGAGATGTTGAGGGCAACGGTGACATGACTGTCCGTTGCGCCTGCCATAGCGAAGATTTCGCCGTCGTGATACTCGTGTTTGACGTCACGCTGGGTTTCGAGGGTGAGGTATTGGTCAGGGGTGAGGTAGGCGCGATCGGAGAGAGCAACCATGAGAATAGGGGAATAGATGACGAGGCTGGTGAGGATGTTTCTAGTCTACGGGTGGGTTGGGCGATGGGGCGGGCTTTAGGGGGGGCGGGTCGAGCAAATCAGGGAAGCGCGATCGCATTCTGGGGAGTTCAACACCGTTAAAATGAAAATAGCATCGGGTTGAAAAGTTCAACAAGCCCTAGCACTATGGTTCAGCAGCCCCGTCCCACCTTGGTCGAATATCCCGAAACTGATGGTCAGCCCATGACAGAAAGCGATGCCACGCGCAACTACTTGGTTTACTGTGTCGCTGCGCTGCGGCTATTTTTTCAGAGTCGGCCCCAGGTCTATGTTTCCGGTAACCTGTTTATCTACTACGAAGAAGGCCAGCCCAGCAAAAACATTTCGCCGGATGTCTTTGTGATTTTTGGCGTGAGCAACCGGGAGCGCCGCAGCTATAAGGCCTGGCAGGAGGGCAATAAGCTGCCGTCGTTTATTTTGGAGCTGACGTCGAAGAGTACGAAGAAGCAGGATGAGGAGACCAAGCCTGAGCTGTATCGCCGACTTGGGGTGCAGGAATATTTTCAGTACGATCCGACCGGGGATTATCTTCAGCCGCAGCTCAAGGGGCAAACCTTGGTGAATGGCGAGTATCAGCCGATCGAAGCCCAGACGCTGGCCGATGGAACCGTATCTTTGTCCAGTCGGGTTTTGGGTTTGGATCTGCGGCTGTTGGCCGCTTCTGTGGCTTCGTTCCTACCCTCCCCCTTGGGAACGGTTACGCGGGAGTTACGCTTATTTGATCCTGCAACGGGAGCGCAGCTCTTGACCTATGCGGAGTTGGAGCTGTCTCGGGTGCGGGCAGAGCAGGTGGCAGCGGAGGAACGGCAGCGGGCGGAAGCAGAGCAGCAGCGGGCGGAGCGGTTGGCGGAGCATTTGCGATCGCTCGGTGTTGATCCAGATTCGATTTTCTAGCTTCATTTCCATAACAGGCTTGCCATGAGCGAATATCAGGTTTACGAATTCCAGGCGATCGACCGTTTCCTGTCTTCCGACGACAAGGCGTATTTGCATAGCCTTTCCAGCCGAGCCCAGGTGGGAGCAACTTCTGCTCGGTTTACCTATAGCTATGGGGATTTTCGGGCAAAGCCGGAGGAGGTGCTCGATCGCTGTTTTGATGTGATGTTGTATGTCGCCAATTTCGGCGTGCGCCGCTTGGTCATGCGGTTGCCGAAGGAACTGGTGAAAATGTCCAAGCTCGAACCCTACGAAATCCCCTACACGATTACATTCGAGGAAACACCCCGCTCAATCCTCGTTGATCTCAACTTGGTTTGTGAGGATTACTACACTTGGATTGAAGAGGGACCGATGCTCTCCAGTCTGGTGTCCCTGCGGGAGGAACTCCTTCGGGGAGATTTACGGCTGCTGTATCTGGCATGGCTGCGCAGTGGCAAGAGTGAAGAGTCACCCCTGTCGCCAGACGCTATGCTTGAGCCTCCGGTTCCGGCGGGCTTGCAGCAACTATCCACGGGGTTGAAGGCATTTGCTGAGCTGTTTGTCGTGGATGAGGATTTGATTGCGGCGGCAGCAGAGGAAAGCGCCGCAGGGCCAGAAGATATGGAGGAACCCTTGGAGCAATGGCTGGCAGAACTGACGACGGAGGAGCATATTGAGTATTTGCTGCGGGCGATGCGGGGGGAGACCCATGTGGGGCAAGAGTTGTTGCAGCGACTCAGGTTTGAGTTTGGTTCGGAGGAAGATGAGGAGGAGGAATTGGAGGGTTTGCCGGGACGTTCGCTGGGGGATTTGATGGCGATCGCCCAACAAAAACAAAAACAACGAAAAAAACAAGCGGCCCAGGCAGAGCAACGCGCCCGCGAGAAGTATCTCGATTCGTTGGTGCCAAAGCAAGAGGCGTTGTGGCGGGAGGTGCCTCGCTTGATTGAGCTGAAAACGGCGCGGGGGTATGAGCAGGCGGTGGCGATTTTGGTGGATTTGAAGGCTGTGGCATTGCTCCAAGGCAAGGTTGTGGATTTTATGGAGCGAGTGCAGGCGCTTGTGGATCGTTATTCGGGTCGATCTGCGTTGAAAAAGCGAATGCGGGATGCCAATTTGTTGGATTAGATTTCTTTCATAAATCATGAAAATCAACGGATTCAATAGGGTTTCAGCTCTCAAAAAGTCCGTGAAAGAGGTCTGAGAAGTCTATTGGAAGCAGGAATTGAATGCCCTGCAGTGCTTGCTCTAGGGTGAGGTCTGGGTTGATGGTTTTGGCGCGGCGGAGGAGGAAGTTGGTTTCTTCGAGGTAGGCGGCGCGATCGAACGCATTAACTGATTTTTGACTGGCAGAAATGCGGCGACTGGCTTCTTCGATAACGGCTTGAGCAGCGGTTTGGCGGAGGCTACTCACGAGGGGTTGGTCAATGGATAACTTCGGATCGCGTGCTTTTGCTTCTTCGAGCAGGGCCTTGGCTGCGGTGTAATTTCCCATTTCGGCGGTGGTGCGGGCCTGGATTAGGAGCAGGGGTGGAATATCGGATTGGACCTTGGCACAGTCACTTTTTAGACCTTGAATTTCTGGTCCATTGATTGTGTCTTTGATCCGGTAGCAGCCCATGGCGAAAAAGTCAGACAGCCTGATCGGCCACAGCTTCACCGTGTTATCCCAACTCCCCGAGGCGATCGTATTGCCATCCGGACTGAAGGCGACACTATTGACAGAGGATTCATGGCCTTTGAGGGTGGAGATCAGCGTCCCATCCCGTCGCCACAGCTTCACCGTGCTATCCTCGCTCCCGGAGGCGATCGTATTGCCATCGGGACTGAAGGCGACACTATTGACATTGCCTTCATGGCCTTTGAGCGTCGTCAGCAGCGTCCCATCCCGTCGCCACAGCTTCACCGTGTTATCCCAACTCCCCGAGGCGATCGTATTGCCATCCGGACTGAAGGCGACACTATTGACAGGGGATTCATGGCCTTTGAGGGTGGAGATCAGCGTCCCATCCCGTCGCCACAGCTTCACCGTGCTATCCTCGCTCCCGGAGGCGATCGTATTGCCATCGGGACTGAAGGCGACACTATTGACATTGCCTTCATGGCCTTTGAGCGTCGTCAGCAGCGTCCCATCCCGTCGCCACAGCTTCACCGTTTTATCCCCACTCCCCGAGGCGATCGTATTGCCATCCGGACTGAAGGCGACACTATTGACAGGGTCTTCATGGCCTTTGAGGGTGGAGATCAGCGTGCCATCCCGTCGCCACAGCTTCACCGTTTCATCCCCCCCCAAGCCCCCACTGGCCGAGGCGATCGTATTGCCATCCGGACTGAAGGCGACACTATTGACAAAGTCTTCATGGCCTTTGAGCGTCGTCAGCAGCGTGCCATCCCGTCGCCACAGCTTCACCGTTTCATCCCCCCCCAAGCCCCCACTGGCCGAGGCGATCGTATTGCCATCCGGACTGAAGGCGACACTATTGACAGAGGATTCATGGCCTTTGAGGGTGGAGATCAGCGTGCCATCCCGTCGCCACAGCTTCACCGTTTTATCCCCACTCCCCGAGGCGATCGTATTGCCATCCGGACTGAACGCCACGCTACTGACATAGAATTCATGGCCTTTGAGCGTCGTCATCAGCGTCCCATCCCGTTGCCACAGATTCACCGTGCCATCCCCCAAAAAGCCCCCACTGGCCGAGGCGATCGTATTGCCATCGGGACTGAAGGCGACACTATTGACATTGCCTTCATGGCCTTTGAGCGTCGTCAGCAGCGTCCCATCCCGTCGCCACAGCTTCACCGTGCTATCCTCGCTCCCGGAGGCGATCGTATTGCCATCGGGACTGAAGGCGACACTATTGACATTGCCTTCATGGCCTTTGAGCGTCGTCAGCAGCGTCCCATCCCGTCGCCACAGCTTCACCGTTCTATCCCAACTCCCCGAGGCGATCGTATTGCCATCCGGACTGAAGGCGACACTATTGACAGGGGATTCATGGCCTTTGAGGGTGGAGATCAGCGTGCCATCCCGTCGCCACAGCTTCACCGTTTTATCCCAACTCCCCGAGGCGATCGTATTGCCATCCGGACTGAAGGCGACACTATTGACAAAGTCTTCATGGCCTTTGAGGGTGGAGATCAGCGTGCCATCCCGTCGCCACAGCTTCACCGTTTTATCCCAACTCCCCGAGGCGATCGTATTGCCATCCGGACTGAACGCCACGCTACTGACATAGAATTCATGGCCTTTGAGCGTCGTCATCAGCGTGCCATCCCGTCGCCACAGCTTCACCGTGTTATCGTCGCTCCCCGAGGCGATCGTATTGCCATCGGGACTGAACGCCACGCTCCTGACATCGGATTCATGGCTTTGTTGCCGCCCTTTCAATGCTGGATCGACAAAGTTCATCACATTTTGAATGCCACTTTGATTGACTGCGGTATTTAATGCCTTCAGGACTTCGCTTTCTGTCACTTGATAGGGTTCTAAATTCAATCTTGCGCCAATGCCTAGGGGCCGAAAACGCTGGTAGGCTTTCATGCTTTTCACCAGTGCTGTCTGCACATCCCCTTCAACAGATGCATCCTGAGCCGTCATGCTCAAGATTCGAATATCCGCTATATTCCACAATAGTCCCGCAAATCCGGCTAAGCCCATACTTCCAGCCAGAAAAAAACTACCAATCCCAATAAGACGTCTCCTGGCAGTTCGGTTAGAGGCTTCCAAGTTACTCTTCTCTTGTTGCTCCAATTGAAGACTTTCCTGTATTTCTGCAAGCTCTTCCTGCGTAGCCGAGTCCTGGCTAGCTTGCAAAAATCGATAATCCTCTGGTGTAAGTTTCCGCCCCTCTTCGTTTGCCCATGCTCTTGCTCTTTTCAGTTCATCCCCCGCGAGAAGCCAGGCATTATGTTTGCCCATCCTTGACCACATTCGCATTTCTTCTCCATAAGGACGTAATGCTAACAACATTTTTTCTACCCACTCTGGTCCGAAAACCTGTTGGTAAATTCGATTTGCCAAAACTAGGCTGTCTCCTCGTTTCACTACCAATCCTGTTAACCGCAATGCCAGTAATTCTTCACTTGAATCTAGCCCGACTCGTCCTGTCTGCAAAATCTGCTGATATAACCCTAATATCGCTCCCGCCAGAAACTCCTCCGCCATCACCCGATCCTGAATCGTCTGGAAATGCACTTGCTCATCCTGGCTCTCCCAAACGCGAATCATTTGATTCTCAATAATTTTCTCAATCTCCCTACGGGGAAAAGGAGAACAAAGATCAGGAGATTCTGCCACCAAACGACAGGCCCGCTGGGTCAAAAATGGTTGCCCCCCCGTCCAATCCAAAACCGTTTGTAGCGTCGCCTCTCCCCCCGGCAACCCCTCGGCCAAACCAAGTGCCTCCCCAAACGAAAACCCCGTCAACTCAACCGCCTGACCCACATTAAACGGCGTCCGTCGCTTATCCCGAATCAAATCCTGCGGCGCACAAACCCCCAACAACGCAAACGTCAACCGCCCATAGCGAGGATCATCCACCCGCCGGTTATACAACTCCCGAATCGCCGCAAAAAAATCATCCGTCCGAAACCCCAACCCCAACACACTATCAATCTCATCCACAAAAATTACCAACGGATCCATTAGTTCCGCCAGCAACCCCTCCCCCACAAACTCCCCCCACCGCTGCACAAACGACAACCCCTCCCGCTCCGCCCACCACTGCCGCACCCTCGGCAACCGCCAATCCTGCAACCGCCCCGACTGCTCCCGCACCTGCTTGACAATCTCCCACACCACCCCCAAATACCACTGCTCCGCCGTCACCTCCCCCGAACCGATCGCCGTCATATCGATCGCCACACAAACCACACCCTCGCTCTGCAACCGCGCCATCGTCCGCACCCGCAGACTCGACTTGCCCATTTGCCGCGAATTCAGCACATAACAAAACTTCCCCGCCTTCAAACCCGCATAAAAATCCTCATCCGCCTGCCGCCGCACATAACTCGGCGCACCCAACGGCAAACTTCCCCCCAGCCAATACTCAAAGGCAGGACCGGAGATCATAACCCCACACTCCCAAAATACTGCCGATACAACTCACAACTCACCTGCACCACATTGCGATAGGGCTTCACCAACCCCAAACTCCGCAACGCCGCTCCTTGGCCCAAGGCAATCGCCACCCCAGCCTCACTCGCCAACACCCGCCGAAACGCCGTCGCCCACTCCGGATGCCGCTCCAAACTCGATCGACAATGCTGCAAATGTCGCCCATACAACCCTGCTTCCGTGGCCCCTTCCGTCAGCAAATTCTCCAGAGAGCAGCGTCCACGGGCGATCGCATATAACCCCACTCGCAACAACTGCGGATGCCCGCCGACGAGAGGCATGAGGGCGATCGCCACCCCCGCCTCTAACCCATGACGCACCGCCAACGCCTCCCCCTGGGCCTCACTCAACTCCGGCAATTCAATTTCCAGCCCCACATTAAACGGCGACTGCGACTGTTGCAGCGTCTCATGATCAAAATCCTTAGAATGCACCAACACCAACCGTAACTTTTGCCATTGTTGGTGCGTTCTACCCTTCTCATACCAGGCCCGCAACATCGAAAAGAAATCGATCGGCCAAGCCCCACCCTCTCGCTCCTCAAACAGCAAATCCACCTCATCCAACTCCAACACCAAACCAGCCCCGATCTGCGGCAGCAGATAATCCTCAAAATACTCCCCACAGTCCCCCTTACTGCCCAACCCACTCTCCCAATAATCTGGCAGCCGATTCTCAAACCTTAATTTCCGCGTCAACTGCGCACAAAAGTACTTCAGAAATCCACCCAAACTGCCCAAAAACTCCCGATCAATCTCCCGAAAATTGATCGCCACCGTCCGCATTCCCTCAGACTCCGCCGCTTCCACCACCCGCGCCATCAAACTCGACTTACCAAATTCACGCGGAGCCTTAATCCGCACCAAGGTCCCCACTCGCATCACCTCCTTGAGCGCATCTTCCTCGGCAGGGGGTCGGGGAATATAGAAGGGAGAGGCGATCGCCATTTTTCCACCCGGTTCTTCTAGCTCAATTTGACGTGTAGGAGCAACCTCTAGCGACTCGGTGGGTTGAGGGACATTTTCAACCCCGAAGGGCACGGAGGGATCGCGATACAACAAAACTGGAGTCCAGACTTCCTGATCATTGGCTATCCCCGACAGCCCAAGCTGAAACGCCTCTGGATAGGCGCGCCCAGCACCAATACCATCGTAAAAGGCTTCAGCAAATCTTCGTGCGGCGCGATCGCCAATGGCACGATTCATGCCAATCACACAGGGAACGTGGGCATGGATCGCCTCAGCCTGGACCTGGGCATAACAGGCATTCAGCACCACACAATCCACCGAAAAAAGTGCAAAGCAACGCTTCAGCGCATCCGCTGAAATTAAATGGGAAGAACTATCATCCCCTTCCAACACCAGCCCTTCTGCCCCTGTTCCATGACCCGAGAAATGTACAATTTCGGGTCGAATTTCTTCTAGTTCACGTCTTACATCCTTCCAGCGCACAGCCGTGCGATGCTCCAACGTCCAGCGATCGCCCTGGGATGACAATCGCAATGACTCCCGAATCTCTCGAACTTCTGTCTCTAGCGCTAATGGCGTTGTCCCTCTCGGATTTGCCGTCAAAATCAAAATTGTTTTGTGCATAAGCGCATCCTTGGATTTCTCTCATCTTTTGGGTTTGCAAATTTTTTGAGTCGCTAGGAGCATTTGGCGGGCGATCGCCCCATCCTTCCCAATCTGCTCCTTCAACGCCTCCAACGACTCAAACCGCTGCTCAGGCCGCAAAAACGCCACCAAATCCACCGCCAGCGACTGACCATACAGATCCCCCGACCAGTCCAGCAGATGCACCTCCACCGTCACCGCTTGACCCGCCACCGTCGGACGCTGGCCCAAATTCATCACCCCCGGTCTAGGAAAACTGCCCAACGCAGATTCCGGCTCATTCCCCGCAACCCACACCGCATAGACCCCATAATGGGGCAAAAACTTGTGGAGCGGAAGCTGGAGATTCGCGGTTGGAAAGCCTAGGGTTCTGCCCAGTTGCTGGCCCTGCACCACCCTGCCCGTCAGCCGATAGGGGCGTCCCAACAGATCCTGGGCCGTGGCCACATCCCCAGCCAAAAGCGCTTGGCGAATGCGGGAACTGCTAATGCGCTCCCCACCCGCAGCATAGAGCGAAACCAGATCAACCTCCACCTGCCATTGGGCCGCGATCGCCCGCAATTCTGCCACCGTCCCGGCGCGATCGCAACCAAAGCGAAAATCCTGCCCAACGCTAATGCGCCGACAGTCCAAGGTTTTGATCAAAATCTTCTCGACAAACGCCTCTGGCGTCAGACTGGCCAATTCCCGATCGAAGGGCAACAACACCAACTGCTCGATTCCCAAGGCTTGGAGCTCCTGGGCTTTTTCTTCTAGGGGCGTCAGGAGCGATCGCGGCTGCCCCGAAAAAAACTCCTGGGGATGGGGCGTAAACGTCACCACCGAGCGGTAGACCTTCTCTCCGCACTCCTGCTCTCCCCACTCCTCTCGTCCGGCCAAAACCGGCTTTATAACCTGTACATGCCCCCGATGAATCCCATCGAAATTTCCCAGGGCAGCGGCCACGGGGGTTAGAACCTGATCCAGAGAAGAAGCAATCCACACAGCCAAGATTGTTACAGAAATTTACACTTACTTTAACCCGAGTTGTCCGTGCTGTCCTCGCTCTCGGTTTCTCTAAACCTAGCTTCAAACGTAGCTTCGGAGGCGGTTCGAAATTGGTTTGAGGCAAAGCTCTAGGCCCTCTTGGGCAAGCTGAGATCCCGGAAAGCGTTGGCGAGCGGCGATCGCCACCGCATCCAAAAAATCATCATCATGGCTCGGGTCATGGTGAAAAATAATCAACCGTTTAACCTTTGCCGCCTGAGCGACCTTAATCGCCTCCTGCCAGGTGGAATGGCCCCAACCCACCTTACTGGTGCGGGGGTGATGATACTCCTCGTCAGTATAGGTTGAGTCGTAAATCAAGACATCGGCGTTGCGGGCCAGGTGAACAATATTGGCATCCAGGCGATCGGGAAAATGCTCGGTATCGGTCACGTAGACCGCTGTTCGTCCCTGCCAACTAACCCGATACCCCAAGGCTTCCCCTGGATGGTTGAGGGCGGCGGTTTCGATCTGAATTCCCGGTTTGAGCAAGATGCGATCGCCCGGTGTCAAATCATGAAATTCCAAATTACTCGACATCACCTGGAGGGAAACCGGGAAATTGGGATGGAGCATTTGTAGTGCAAGGCGCTGCTCTACCGTGGTGCCATCGAGGGCGATCGCCCCATAAATATGAAACTTGTTACCCGGCAAAAATGCAGGCTCAAAAAAGGGAAATCCCTGGACATGATCCCAGTGGTAATGGCTAAAAAAAAGATGGGCCTGGAGATTTTTCTTGCCCCGCAGCGATTGCCCCAAGCCACGCAATCCCGTACCACCATCAAAAATCAGCCGTTGTCCTTGGATTTGCATCTCCACACAGGGGGTATTACCGCCATAGCGCACGGTTCCTGGCCCTGGAGAAGGAATACTGCCTCGGACACCCCAAAAGCGAATTGTGAACTGACCCTGCTCCCCGATCATGCTCAATCGTTCCACACAAAGTCCATCTTTCGGAGTCCATTAAAGGGTCAAGCCGATCGGGACTCTAGGACTGTAAGATATACACCACAGCATAAGCGATGACGACCCCCGTAGCCTGAACCCCCTGAATTCTATGCTTGAACGCTTTGACCAACAGTCAGTTCCTAAACTTGGTGCAGAATTACTCTTTTGGGGTAGGGTAAGTTTCTGGATACAGTTGGTGCTTGCGGTCATTTCGTTGTTTATGTTGGCCTGTGGGGTCATACTTTTGGGCCAAAGTCCTGGGAGCGGGGGAGCGCTGCTGTTTGCGATCGCGGGTCTCATTGCACTGGGGGTTGGGGCCTATTGGGCGCTATGCTATCCTCGGCGGGGGCGGCAGCTCATGCTATCGGACAAGGTGGCCCGACCGAGCCGCGCGGAAATTATGCAGTTGCTCAAGCGCAACATTCTGACCAATCTCTTGGGATTGGGGTTGATTATTGTTGGGGCAGAATCCTTTGCTGGTGTGCTGTTCTCTAAGGCCATCAAACTCGGGGTTGGATTTAATATCCTCAACACTAAACCCGGTGATCTCATCCAGATTGTGGACATTTTCGTGGTGCTGGCCAACACTCACATCATTGCGGCCCATGGGTTGGCCTTGGCGATCGCCCTCTGGTTCCTCAATCGGGTAGCCCGCTAAGACTGAGGCACCAGTTCGGGATTGGGTTGAGCCGGATTTATACCGTTTTCCTCACCGTTCTCCGCGCCAGTATATTGGGGGTCGCTGACGCCGCCGACCCGTTGGGGGGGCCAGAAGCGCACGATCGCCCGACCAATAATCTTGTCGCGGGGGACAAAATCCCAGTAGTGGCTGTCGTAGCTGTTGTTGCGGTTATCCCCAAAGACCACATATTGGCCCTCGGGCACGACTTTCGGTCCCCACTGGTAGTTGGGTTTTTCAAACACATAGGTTTCATCAATGGGCTGGCCATTGATAAAGACCTTGCCGTTTTGCACTTCTACCGTTTCGCCTGGTAGGCCTACGACGCGCTTGATAAAGGCATCCTTGAAATTTTGACGCCGCAATTCGTCGGTGGGCTGAAAGACGACGATGTCGCCGCGATGGGGTTGCTCGAAGTGATAGCTGACTTTGTCGATAATCAGCCGGTCGTTAATCTCAAGCGTCGGCAACATCGAGCCCGAGGGAATATAGCGAGCCTCGGCCACAAACGTGCGGATGCCGAAGGCGAGCAGTGCGCTCAAACCGACGGTCTTCAGTCCTTCAACCCAGGGATTTTCCTGATCTGCCATGAATCAAACAAACCTTATTGGGAGCCGTAAATTGGGATCGACTAGGTTAGAACAATACAGGGGAATTGACCCCCCGATATGTAGACATATCTCATTTATTTAGCATACCCAGCCGAAGCCATAACAGCCATGGCATGATGGGCGCGGGTAAACGGGTGGATTAGCCCCCTGAATGCTCCTAAATACCTTGGAAATACTGGGGTTTGACTAGGTTAGCCTCGCTGATTGGATAAGTTTGTTCATGTCTGATTTAACACCGATCCTGAATACTTTGCCTCGCCTGTGGATTCGGCAGGCGCGGATTTTGCAGCCTTCAGGAGATTTTGTAGTAGGGGATGTGCAGGTCGAAAATGGCACGATCCGGGCGATCGCCCCTACGCTCCCAGCCGCTGCTCCCCACGATACTGAAATTGACGCAGCCGGGTTGACTTTGTTGCCGGGGGTAATTGATCCCCAGGTCCATTTTCGCGATCCGGGGCTGGAGCACAAGGAGGATTTGTACACGGCTTCGCGGGCCTGTGCGCGGGGTGGGGTGACATCGTTCTTGGAGATGCCTAATACCAAGCCTCTGACGACGACCCAGGAAACCCTGGATCAGAAGCTGGCGATCGCCGCCCAAAAGTCCCGTGTCAACTACGGATTTTTCATTGGGGCCACGCCGGAGAATTTGCCGGACCTGCGTACGGCCAATCCCACACCGGGGATTAAAGCCTTTATGGGGTCGATGCATGGGCCGCTGTTGGTGGATACGGAACAGATTTTGGAGCCCATTTTTGCGGAAGGCACTCGCCTAATTGCCGTCCATGCGGAAGACCAAGCGCGGATTGTAGAACGACGCCAGCAATTTTTGACCCATGCCGATCCGGCTGAACTGCCGCCGGATATTCACTCGGAAATTCAGGATGTGACCGCTGCGCTCAATGCCACGAAGCTGGCGCTCAAGCTCTCGAAAAAATATCAACGCCGCCTGCATATTCTCCATCTGTCTACCGGGGCTGAGGCAGAACTGCTGCGCCAGGACAAGCCCCCATGGGTGACTGCCGAGGTCTTACCCCAGCATCTATTGCTCAACCGGGAAGCCTACTGGGACCTGGGCAGTTTGGTCCAGATGAATCCGCCCATTCGCACTGCCGAAGATAACGAAATTCTCTGGCAGGCACTCCTCGATGGGGTCATTGACTTCATTGCCACGGACCATGCGCCCCATACCCTGGAAGAAAAAACCCAGCCCTATCCTGCTACCCCCTCAGGTATGCCGGGGGTGGAGACTTCGCTGCCGCTGATGCTGACCCAGGCCATGAAGGGTCGCTGTACGGTGGCCCAGGTGGCGGCTTGGATGTCGACGAACGTGGCGAAGGCCTATCGGATACCGAATAAGGGGGCGATCGCCCCCGGCTACGACGCCGACTTGATCCTCGTCGATCTCGACACCTACAAACCTGTCCGGCGGGAAGATCTGCAAACCAAATGCGGCTGGAGTCCCTTCGAGGGCTGGGAACTGACGGGCTGGCCGGTGGTCACGATGGTCGGGGGACAAATTGCCTTTAACCGGGGTGAATTTAACGACGATTGTCGGGGCCAAGCCCTGCGGTTTGACGCTTAGCCCTCTCTTCGGTCTCCTTGTGTCCTCTGTCCCTGGGGCGAATATTTCCTTGCAGGACGGGTGCCACAATAGAAAGCAGGATAAAAAGGATGTTTCATGAAACCCGCTCTCTCCCGTGATTCCTCGTCGTCTCGCGGCAATTTGTCGTCTGCTAGCAATTTATCGGCGGACGACTCTGCGCCAGAAAACCTCACGGCTTGGCACCATCTCACCGCCGAGCAAGCCCTCACTCAGTTAGACAGTGACAGAGAGCAGGGCCTGACGGCAGTGGCCTTGCAGGAGCGGCAGCGGCGCTATGGTCCCAATGAGCTAGAGGAACAGGCCGGACGGAGCACTTGGGTGATCATCATTGACCAGTTCTCCAACATCATGTTGCTGATGCTGATTGCGGTGGCGATCGTCTCGGCGGTGTTGTCGATCCGGGCTGATGAGTTTCCTAAGGATGCGGTGGCGATCTCCCTGATCGTCGTCCTCAACGGCATTTTGGGCTATCTCCAGGAAAGCCGTGCCGAAAAAGCCTTAGCAGCGCTCAAGAAACTCTCTTCCCCCCGAGTGCGGGTGATTCGCGAGGGCCAAACCCAGGAGGTGGACGCCCTCAAGCTCGTGCCGGGGGACATCATGCTTCTAGAGGCTGGGGGACAGGTGGCGGCGGATGGGCGGTTGCTGGAGGTGGCGAGTCTGCAAATTCGGGAGTCGGCCCTGACCGGCGAGGCCCAGGCAGTGAATAAACGTCCGGCGGAGGTTTTGGAGGAAGATGCACCCTTGGGCGATCGCCGCAATCTCGTCTTCCAAGGCACCGAAGTGGTACAAGGCCGGGGTAAAGTCCTGGTGACCAACACGGGGATGCGCACAGAACTAGGCCGCATCGCCGCCATGCTCCAAGGCGTCGAGTCAGAGCCTACCCCGCTCCAGCAGCGCATGGGCCACCTGGGGAATGTCCTGGTGTTTGGCTCCCTGGGCATTGTTTTGTTAGTCGTCGTTAGCGGCGTCCTACGCTACGGCTGGGGCATGTTCGAGGATTTACTAGAGGTTTCCTTGAGTATGGCGGTGGCGGTGGTGCCCGAGGGCTTGCCAGCGGTGATTACGGTGACCTTGGCCATCGGCACCCAGCGGATGGTGCGTCGCCATGCCCTGATCCGCAAACTGCCTGCGGTGGAAACCCTGGGTTCCGTCACGACAATTTGCTCCGATAAAACCGGGACGCTGACCCAAAACAAAATGGTGGTGCAGGCGGTTCAAACCTTGCGCTACAGACTCAAGATCGGCGGTGAAGGCTATGAGCCGGCGGGGGAGTATCAGCTCATTGAAGGAGAGGGAACGGTGGATGAGGCGATCGCCAGCCCTGAACTCCAGCTCCTCCTGCTCGACGGCATTCTCTGTAACGACGCCAGTTTGCAAGAAGACAACGGCACCTGGACCATACTCGGCGACCCCACCGAAGGCGCACTCCTACCCCTCGCGGCCAAAGTCGGTTACTGGCAAGACCACTGGTCCCAGCAACTCCCCCGCCGCGCCGAAATCCCCTTTTCCTCCGATCGCAAACGCATGAGCATCGCCTGCGAATGCCCCCCTAAAACCTCTATACCCCTACTCCCCACCCCCTCCTACCTTCTTCTCACCAAAGGCTCCCCCGAACTCACCCTAGAACGCTGCACCACCGTCCAAGTCGGCCCCGAACCCCAGCCGCTTACCCCCGAACTCCGGGACAAAATTCTGGAGCAGAACAAACAACTCGCCAGCCGAGGTCTACGAGTTTTGGGGTTTGCCTATCGCCCCTTAACGGAACTGCGAGACTCAGATCTATCGGATTTAGATGAATCCCTTGAACAGGAGCTGATTTGGCTCGGCCTTGTGGGAATGCTCGATGCCCCCCGACCTGAGGTGCGAGAGGCGGTGGCTAAATGTCGGCAGGCCGGGATTCGACCAATGATGATTACTGGAGACCACCAGTTGACGGCGGAGGCGATCGCCCAGGACCTCGGCATCTCCCAACCCGGCGAACCCAGCCTCGATGGCCGCAGCCTCGACAAACTTTCCCCAGAGGAATTGGCTGAACAGGTGCAGCGGGTCAATGTCTACGCCCGTGTCGCCCCCGAGCACAAGCTCCGCATTGTCCGAGCCCTACAAAAGCAGGGTCGATTTGTTGCCATGACCGGCGATGGCGTCAACGACGCGCCAGCCCTGAAACAGGCGGATATTGGCATCGCCATGGGCATCACCGGCACCGACGTCAGCAAAGAGGCCAGCGATATGGTTCTGCTCGACGACAACTTTGCCACGATCGTCGCCGCCACGGAAGAAGGCCGGGTGGTTTACAACAATATTCGTCGATTTATCAAATATATTCTGGGGTCCAATATTGGCGAAGTGCTTACCATTGCAGCGTCGCCGCTCCTGGGTTTTGGCGGTTCGCCCCTGACGCCCCTGCAAATCCTCTGGATGAACCTGGTCACGGACGGCTTCCCAGCCCTAGCTCTTGCTGTCGAACCCGCTGACCCCCAGGTGATGCAGCGTCCGCCGTTTAATCCCAAGGAAAGCATTTTTGCGCGGGGTATGGGCTGGTACATGCTGCGGATTGGTCTGGTGTTTTCGATTGTGACGATCGCCATGATGAGCTGGGCCTACGGCTATACCACCCGTTCTGCCACGGTCGACCTCAGCCCCGATCGTTGGAAGACCATGGTCTTTACGACGCTGTGTTTAGCCCAGATGGGCCATGCGATCGCCGTTCGCTCCAGTAGCCGCCTCACCGTGGAAATGAATCCCTTTTCAAATCCCTACGTTCTCCTCTCGGTGGCGGTTACAACGGTATTGCAATTACTGTTAATCTATCTGCCGCCCTTGCGGAATTTCTTTGGCACCCATCTGCTCAGCGGACCGGAGTTGCTAGCCTGTTTTGGCTTCAGTTCCCTGATGTTTGTTTGGATTGAAACTGAAAAGCTTGTTCTGCGAATGTTTGGAAAAACACCAAGTGAATAACGTGGTTGCAACGGTTTGGGACTGAAATCCGGTGGAATGAGGGATCGTTAACTTTCAATGCGATCGCGCCCAACTCTTTTTGATCCCGACTAACTTGGAGCATAAGTGGGATTGGGAATAATCGATTTTTATCGAAACCTTAGACTGTCCCTTGAATCTAGCTTTGTGCTCAAAGCTTTTTTGTTTTCTAAGGGATATTTCTAGCCGAAGAAAGAGTCTAAGGAAAAGCTAAAGCTTTAACTTATTAGCATCAGGACGCGCTTAGATAGTGACTGGCCTGATGTGAGATAGCGATTGTGTCCAGAACAAGAGAGCGAGCCATGCGCCAGTATACAAAAGACCCGACGCAAACGCTGATTCAGGCGGTCCATTGCCCGAACTGTGGCCATCTGGCTGAGCGGGAGTACGTGAAAGAGCAATGTCTTGTGCGTACCCAATGTGCTTGCTGCGACTATTTATTGGTGACCAGCGAAGACCGAAATATTGTACGGGTGATCGAGTCCTATGCACCAGGGTTGACCTCAGCACCCTAGAAGCTTTGGTCGGAGAAGTGCCCCTCGCAGGGACAAACCGCCGTTTGTCCAGCTAACGCTCAGCTAAATCCTTGAAATTGAACTTTTCAAAGAAGCTAAAACTGCCTTCAGCAGTCCTGGAAACTGCTGCTCCAGTTCTTCTTGGCGCAGCGAATTGAGCAACTGCGTGCCTTCCTTGCGTGAAAAAATTACCCCCGCCTCCCGCAAAATCTTGAAGTGATGGGAGAGCGTAGACTTGGCCACCGAACAGTCTAGGGAAGCACAGCTCAGTTCTCCCGCCTCTGCTAGTTTTCGCACAATCTCTAGACGAACCGGATCCCCTAGCGCGTACAAAACTCCCGCTAGGGTGATTTGTTGAGAGTCAGGATGGAACAACATTCGCATAGTTGCATTATGACATGAATGGGCGCTATAGTTCAATTGTTCGGCTATTTTGAACTAGCAAACAAACCTCGTCGTTGCTTCTTTTTTCGCAAAACATTTCCAGATTTTCCATGGCTGATCTTTCTACACTTTTTCAACCCCTAACCCTTGGGGTAATGACCCTGCCCAACCGAGTGATTATGGCTCCGCTGACCCGAGGCCGCTCAGGCCAAGATCGCGTTCCCAATGACTTGATGAGCGAATATTATGTGCAACGGGCTCGCGCTGGACTGATTATCACTGAGGCCACGTCTATCTCCGAGCAGGGGTTGGGCTGGGACCAATCTCCCGGCATTTATACCGAGGCTCAGACCGAAGGTTGGCGCAAAATTGTCGAGGCAGTCCACGCCGCCGGGGGCAAAATTGTCCTACAGCTTTGGCATGTGGGGCGGGCTTCCCATCCCGATTTTCAGCCCGATGGGGGTTTACCGGTGTCGTCTTCGGCGGTGAAGCCTGAGGGAGAAATCCACACGCCCAAGGGAAAAAAGCCCTATGTGACGCCTCGATCCTTGGAACTGGAGGAGATTCCGGGATTGATTCAGGATTATGTGCGAGCTACGGAGCGGGCTCAGGCGGCAGGGTTTGATGGGGTTGAGGTTCACTCGGCCAATGGTTATTTGCTCGATCAGTTTTTGCGCGATGGTGTGAATCAGCGAACGGATGACTATGGGGGCAGTGTAGAAAATCGGGCACGATTGCTACTGGAAGTTGTAGATGCAGTAGTTAAAGCTTGGAATGGCGATCGCGTCGCTGTGCGTTTCTCTCCCTTGAACAAATTCAACGACATGACGGACAGTAATCCTATAAAAACCTTCAGCTACGCCGCTGAACAACTCAATAAATTTGGCTTGGCCTATCTCCATGTGATGGAGCCGATTGTGGAAAATCACATGATGTATGCGGAGGGAGAGCCGGTTGTTCCCTATATTCGCAAGGTCTTTTCGGGACCGTTGATGCTAAATGGGGGCTATGACGCAGAAACCGGGGCAGAGGCGATCGCCTCCGGTGCGGCGGATTGCATTGCCTACGGCGTTCCGTTTATTGCCAATCCTGACTTGCCGGAACGCTATCGTCTGGGGTTACCGCTAAATGAGCCGGATTTCAGTACGTTTTATACCCATGATGCGAAGGGCTATATTGATTATCCCTTTGTGCAAGCAGTGAAAGCCTAATCCCCAACAAACGCCTGAAGTTTTGTTTGCAACTGTTGCGTAATTTCATGCACCGCTTGCCGACTGGCTCGACGGGAGGGATTGTGCTCACAAACCTGGCGATAGATCTCCGTGGCGGAAATCGGTTCGCCAATCGAAATCTGCGCCTGTCGCAACCCTAGCTTGGGTCGTTTAAAGGGATCGCTGCCCTTGAGTCGGGCTAATAAATCCCAAACCAGCAGCGCCGATTCCGCAAACCGTTCCGGCGTCAGTTTCTCGCGCACATAGGACCCCGTTACTGCCACAAAGGTCTCGACGATACGCATGTGCCAAAGCCGTTGTGCCGCTTCCTCAGCCACGCGATCGGCCAGACCCCGTTCCAGGGGACTCAGCTTGGCCAAATCGCCCAAATCTTCCCGATAAATTCGGTCCCAACCCGCCTGCTCTAGCCGTCGACAGCGATCGATAAGGCTGCCCTTGGGGTCTAGACCAAAATAGGATTCTGCAACTTTGAGCGCCGCATCCAGGAGGGCCTGGAGGCGATCGCCAAATTCATCCGCTGCCAAAATCTCTAGTTCTGGAAACGGAGCTAGCGGTTGGCAATGAAATTGTCGGTAAAAATCCTCCATGCGCTGGAGTAGAGTTTGGGCGAGGCGGTAGAGGCGGGGGTAGAGGGTGGTGGGGGTGGGGTGTGATGGGGTGGGGGTGTGATGGGGGGATAAACCGCAGTCGGTTTCTAGGTGGGTGAGGAGTTGGGCGATCGCCTCCCAGGGTTCTTCGGTGTAGGTGTAGCGAATGCCGATGGGGAGAATGATCACGGTTTGATTACAACCGGCCTTACGGAGATCTTCAATCCCCCAGACGGCCAGTTGGGCTAAGCCGGGTTCCAGGGGGCTGACGATTTCGCTGTGGCCGTTGGTGGCTCCTTCTGGGGCGATCGCCAAGGGAAATTGGCCTTGGGTTAAAATCCCTCGGGCGGTGCGTAGCCCTTTCAAATCCACCTTGCCCCGCAGAATGGGGATGCCGCCCAGCCGGGAATAGAGCCAGCCCACGCCTTCGCCGGCCCAGAGGGGAATGCCGCGATCGTAGAGAAAGTGAAAATGGGTGGGGGATTGTAGGGATTGACGATGTTGGCGGGCGGCCTGGGGAAGAGCAGAGGCCATGAGGTGCAACAGACAGAGAGGATCGTCGGCGCTGGGATGGCGAAAGGCTAGAATTAAGCGGATTTTTCCGTTCTGGAATTGTTGATAATGGGTAATTAGGCGATCGAGGGGAGCGGCTTGAACCTGGGCGATCGCCCCCTTCCATCGCATCCAAGCGGGTAACGCCAGTCTGGTGCCTTGCAGGACCCAGGGATTAAAGGCGGGAGGAAGAAACTGAAGCGGTGGCTGAGCTGTCATAGGAAGATCATTATAATAAACGCAATTCATTGAACCGGCTGTATGAGCGATAGGCCACCCCCACGACCCCCCACTCCTCCGAAAACCCTGCTGGGGCAAATGTCCCAATTGGTGCAGCAGGTGCGCACTCAGATGGATTTTTCCCAAATTCAGCTGCGTCCCAAAGCGAAGGTGCCAGAGTTGATGGTGGAAAATGATAAAGAAGCACCGCAATCCTATCCGCTGTTGGGCGATAGCTATATCATTGGTCGTAGTTCCAAGGCAGCTATTACAATCCCCAATCCCATTGTTAGCCAGGTTCACGCCTCGCTCAACCGCAGTCGTCGCAAAGGAACCGGATTTGAGCTCAAGGATGAAGACTCGACCAATGGCTTCTATTGGGGCAAAAAGCGCTACAACTCCCTCGAACTGCGCCATGGGGACGTGATTACCCTAGGCCCGCCAGAATTGGCCAATGGGGTACGGCTGCGCTATTTGGACCCGGCACCTTGGTACAAAACGGTTTTACGCTATGGGGCCTACGGTATCGGGGGGATGGCGTTGTTGACGGCCTTGGCCATCGGCGTCGAGTGGCAAAAGTTTTCGACCAAGCAATTGGGGACGGTGCAGGGACCGATCGCAGCCTATGCGGGCGACGGCACACCGCTCCAAACCCTCCGCAGCTCCTCCCATCGAGAACTCAAGGGGCTGTCAGAATTTTCCCCCTATTTGCCGAAAGCCGTGGTTGCCTCGGAAGATTCCCGCTACTACTGGCATGTGGGCTTCGATCCGGTGCGGGTGGCTTCGGCGATGCTGATCAACATTACCAGCGGTGGGATCCGCGAGGGAGCCAGCACAGTCACCCAGCAAATCGCCCGCAGCCTCTACCCGGACTATGTGGGAACAGAGGATTCGGTGGGACGAAAAGTTCGCGAAATCATCGTTGCGCTCAAGCTCGAAACCTTCTACAGCAAGGATTTTCTGCTCAAAACCTATCTCAACCGGGTTTATCTCGGGGTTGGCTATGGGTTTGAGGATGCGGCCCAGAAATATTTCCGCAAATCCGCCACGGAGCTCACCCTGTCCGAAGCGGCAACCCTGGTGGGGATTTTGCCTGCGCCTAACCGATTTAGCCCCTGCGATGACATCGAAACCGCCACGGGATTGCGCAATCGGGTCATTAGTCGAATGTTGGATCTGGGGATGATTTCCCAGGAGGAGGCCCAGGCCGGGAGGCGATCGGCGATCGTCGTGGATCCGGCGGTCTGTCAATCCACGGGTAATATTCTCTCACCCTACTTTTATAGCCAAATTCTCAACGAACTGGAACAGCTCCTGGGAAAGGACGTGGCCCGCGAGGGCAATTTTATCGTCGAGACCCAGCTTGACCTGCGGTTGCAGAAGCTCGCGGAGGAGTCGCTGCGCAATGCGGTGCGCGATGACGGGCCGGGGTATGGGTTTTCTCAGGGGGCGATCGCCACCCTCGATGCCAAGTCCGGAGCGGTTCTGGCCCTAGTTGGCGGTGTGGACTACAACGAAAGCCAGTTTAACCGCGCCACCCAAGCCCTGCGTCAACCGGGGTCCACCTTCAAGCCCTTTGCCTATGCTGCGGCCCTGCGTCAGGGCATTTCGCCCTACAGGACGTTTTCCTGCGCGCCCCTGACCTGGGAAGGCCAATCCTACGGGGGCTGCGAACGGAGCAGCGGCAGCATTGATATGTTTCGCGCTCTAGCTCAGTCGGAGAACGCGGTTTCCTTACGGATTGCCCAGGAAGCCAGCCTAGAGGCAGTGGCCCAAACGGCAAAAGATCTGGGGATTCGCTCGGAGCTGAATGCGGTTCCGGGTTTAGTGCTGGGCCAAAGCGAAGTGACACTGCTGGAGATGGCTGGAGCCTACGGTGTCTTTGCCAATGGCGGTGTGCGCCATCGGCCCCATGCGATTCGGCGGGTGTTGGATAGTAGTCAATGTACGGATCCGGGCGATCGCCAAACCTGCCGCGTGGTTTTCGACAGCCGCCAAATGCCCGGTGATAATGAACCGGTGCTTGAACCCTCGGTGGCCAACACTATGACGCAAATGTTGCAGGGCGGTGTCAGTGGGGGGACTGGGCGGGCGGCATTTTTGCCAGGATTTGGCGTAGCGGGCAAAACGGGAACGACCAATGATTCCATCGATCTTTGGTTTATGGGGTTTGTCCCCAGCCGTCAGTTGGTAACTGGGGTATGGTTGGGTAATGATGACAACAGTCCGACCGCAGGCAGTAGTGGCAATGCGGCTGCACTCTGGGGGGAATATATGCAGCTAGCTCTTGAGGAATAAGGCTCTTCAGGAATTAAGGCTAGAAATATTTCCGATGCTGTCTAATCAGCATGAAGTGAGGAAATATCTCCAATAATTAGGGGGCTAATTGCTGATGATGGGAGATTATTTAAGGGTGAAAAAATTTTCTAAACAGAGGATTATTGACCTGGATCGTCCCATATACAGTTCAACAAAGTACGAGCTCGAAGTTTGTTACACTATGATTTTGAGATAATCCATAACGTTTTATCTTAACATTTGATTCAGCGGATCTAGTCTTAAGTTGTTCAATTTAGACTTCTAAAAACGTGTTACTCAGGCGTAGGTTGCTTCGTGTTTTTCTCCTTTCTAGTGCGACGGGAATCCTGACCCGAGTGGCCCAAGCGCGTTCCCGCACGTTTCGTCTTAATGGCTGGCTGGAATTGAGAGCATTTGAAGGACGGGTGATTTGGCACAGACCCCAACGGCGTCCGCTCCTCGCTTGGGTCGGTATGCGCTTGGATGCGGAAGAGGATGCGATCTTGAGTGAGGCCAAGTCCAGTGCGGTTTTTGCCTTAGACTCAGGGCTAGGAACCGTTCACGTGGGCGAAAACACAAAATTCTTCATTAAGACCCTCAAGACCAATGCCCAGGGCGGACGCATTACCCAACTGCACGTCAGTCAGGGCCAAGTTCGTCTGAAGGTGCGGCCCTTTGCCAATCCCTCTTCTCGGCTAGAGATCGATACCCCGGCGGGGTTGGCAGGTGTGCGAGGCACCGAGTTTGGCGTAACTGTGCAGCCTGCGGGAAAAATGGGGGTTGCGACGCGCTCGGGCCATGTGGATACCACTGCCCAATCCCAAACCGTCGCGGTTCAGCAGCAACAGCAAACCTTTGTCATGCCCCAGGAAGCGCCCCAACCGCCCCAGCCCCTGCGGGACGATACAATGCTAAAGCTTCAAATTGAAGCCGTTGCCGATGGCCAGCTCCATCTTGTGGGAACCATTGACCCTGTTAATGGGCTGTTGATTGAAGACATGACGCAAGATACCGATCGCGAGGGGAAGTTTGACTTATTTTGGCCCAGGAGCGATCGCCCCTCGCTCAGCTTCACGGTTATGACTCCCCTCGGCACCCGCAAGCGCCATGAAATTCCGCTTCCTCCGCCGCTTTAAACAGGGTTTTGCCTGGGCTGATAGCCCCCTAGGTCGTTCTCCAGGTCGATCCGCCGTTTCTCCCAGGATTTTTCCAGGCTCTCATTCGAGTCATGCCCAGACCGGTCGGTCTCTCCCGGTGGCGATCGCCTGGGCAGCAATCCGGCACTGGCTCTCCTTGGGCCAAGGCGCTTCTTTGGGCCTGGGTCTGAGTTTGCTCTGCCTGGGGTTATGGCAAGGGGGTCTAGACAATCTGATCGAACCCCCGGCCCAGGGGTTGCTGTTTCAGAGCCGGGGTGCTGAGCCCTGGGATGAACGCTTGGTGCTGATCGAAATTGACGACCGGAGTTTGGCTCAACTGGGGACGCTGCCTTGGTCGCGCGATCGCTATACCGAACTCCTCCAAATTCTCACAACCAGTGCCCCCAATCTTGCCGTCTTTGATCTGCTCTTCACCGATGTCTCAAGCGCTGACCCGGCCTTTGCCGCCGCGATGCAACGCCATGGTTATGTGGTGCTGGGGGATGCCTGGGGACCGGAGGGCAACCGTTACCCGCCGCAACCGCGTCTGGCCGCCGAGGCGATCGCCCTGGGTCACATGAATTATTTTCAATCTCGCCGCGATCGCTATCCCGAAGTCCCCGCTGCGTTGCAGGATGCCCCTGCTCTTTCCGTTGCCGCCCTCCAGGCTTATGCCGTCAGTTGGGAGGCGGTGCCCTTACTGCCGCCCGCCGCGACCCTTTGGGTCAACTGGCCAGGATCCTGGGCCAATCTGCGTCGATATTCCTTTGTTGATGTTTTGCAACACAGGGTAGACCCCGCTGTCTTCAATGACAAAATTATCATGATTGGTGCGACGGCAACTGGCTCCGATCCCTTCGCTCTGCCATTCACCGTTTCAAAAACCGAGTCCCTCAGCGGGGTGCATTTGCACTTGGCCTTGCTCCATAATTTGCTCCAGCAAAATATGCTTCGTATCCCCCGAAAACGCTGGATTTGGCCGCTGTTGTTTTGTGGGGGAGGATTGCTGGTGGGGCACTGGGGCGATCGCCGGGGAACCCGTCAACAGCTGATCGGGTTTGGGGTGTTCTGCGGGGGCTGGCTAGGTTTTTGCTGGCTGGCATTGAAGGCCCATTGGCTGGTGCCGATTACTCCTCCGTTGCTGGGGCTCGGAGTGATTGCCCTGGGCCTCATGACCCTCGATAAAATCCGGCTGGCTCGTCTGACGGAACAATTGCAAGAGGAAATAAGCCTAGACGGGCTCACTCAGATCAAAAACCGTCGATTTTTCAATGAATCTCTCGCTCGGCTGGAGCGGCAACGGCTGCGGGACCCGGATGAAATTTCGCTGATTTTGTGCGATATCGACTATTTCAAGCGCTATAACGATACCTATGGCCATCCTGCGGGCGATCGCTGTCTTGCCGTAGTTGCCCAGACCATGCAAGCGGTTCTCCAGCGTCCCGAAGATTTTGTGGCTCGCTATGGAGGAGAAGAATTTGTGGTGGTCCTGCCTAAAACCCCTAGTGCTGGTGCCATTTATCTGGCGGAACAGATTCAGCAGCGTATTTCTGTCCTAGCCCTTCCCCATCAAGCCTCTCCCTTTCAGCAGGTGACGCTGAGTTTGGGGATCGCGACCCTATCCGTGACCTCCGGGGAGAGCTTGAGCCAGTTAGTACAGCGGGCGGATGAAGCCCTATACCAGGCAAAACAGCGGGGACGCGATCGCTACTGTCTCGCCCCGCCAGAGGTCTGCCACTAGGCTCTAGGCCCCAGACACCGGGTATTTATAAAACACCCGGTATCTCGTAGGTTTAGAACGGTTGGGGGTGTTGTGGCTGTGCCTGCGGTTGTAGCGATGGCGGTGATTGCAGCGATGGCGGTGATTGCAGCAATGGTGGTGATTGCAGCGATGGTGGTTGTAGCGATGGTGGGGGTTGCAGCGATGGCTGTTGCTCTGGGAGGGGCTGTAGTTGTTGCTGTTTCAAGTAAGCTTCCAACGCCTGCTCTGCCAGATCCCGCAGCGATTTGCCTTCTCGATCCGCTTGATCCTTCAGACGGTTATGCAACTCCGACGATAGCTCCACCCGCCAGCGCTGACGGGATGCACCCTGTTTGGGTCGGAAAGCGGCTGGATTTTCCTTATAGCGGACTGAGAATTCTTGGAGGGCTTCGAAACCGATGCGATCGCAAAAATCCCCAAAGCTTTCCCCTCGCTTGCGCTCCTGCCGGAACAGGACAAACATCGGCTCCAGCTCGATCTCCAGCTCTTCGTCCAGCAACTTTTGGGTATAGGGCTGAGCTAAGCGAGTTTGGTCTGGTGAACCGCCCAGCCAAAGCTGATAGGCCCCCGGCGCACTGCCCACTAAGCCCAGCTCCGCCATGTAAGGCCGCGCGCAACCATTGGGACAACCGGTCATCCGCACCACAAAATGCTCATTCTTCAGCCCAACCTTGGTGAGCACGCCACGAATCCGTTCCAGAATTCCCGGTAGTGCCCGCTCCGATTCCGTAATCGCTAGGCCGCAGGTGGGCAACGCCGGACAGGCCATGCCAAAGCGCTCTAGGGGGTCGATTTCGGTTTCTGTAGGGATATTATGGCTGCGCAGAATGGCTTGAATGGCTTCCTGGTCTGCGGGGTTGATTTCGTACAGCAAAATATTGTGATTCGCCGTGAGTCGCACCGGCAAATTAAATTGCTCGATAATCTGCCGTAGAGCCGTCTTTAGCTGGAAGCTGCCTTCATCCTTGACCCGACCATTTTGCACCGAGATGCCGAGGAAGAATTTGCCGTCGCCCTGCTCATGCCAGCCCAAGAAATCGTGATATTTGAACTTGGGCAGGGGCTTCATCGGAGCCAGAGGTTTGCCAAAGTAGCCTTCGAGAACGCTGCGGAATTTTTCGACGCCCCAGTCGTGGAGGAGATATTTCATCCGGGCGTGGCGGCGGTTGTGGCGATCGCCATAATCCCGCTGGGTGGCCAAAATCGCCTTCATGAAATCATAAATATCAGCTTTTTCCACATACCCGAGGGCATCTGCGGTGCGGGCAAAGGTTTCTTCCTTGTTATGGGTTCTGCCCATGCCCCCCCCGGCATAGACATTAAATCCCTGGAGTTCGCCTTGAGCATTCGTCAGGATAACGAGGCCCACGTCCTGGGTAAAAATATCAATGGAGTTATCCCCCGGCACTGTCACCGCGCATTTGAATTTGCGGGGCATATAGTGGGTGCCGTAGAGGGGTTCCTCGCTATCGTCAAACACCGTAGCTTTACCATTGCCATTGTCGTGCCCAGGATGACTGCTTTGGCGAGCGGCTTTCACTTCAGGCGCTTCTTCGGCGCTAAGGGCTTTTTCGCCATCCAGCCAAATTTCGTAATAGGCTCCGGTTTGGGGGGTTAATAGATCGGCGATGTTATCGGCATACTGCCAAGCCAGACCATATTCCGGGCGATCGCGAAAAGGCGCAGGGGGAGCCATGACATTGCGGTTGAGGTCGCCGCAGGCCCCTAGGGTGGAGCCCAGATTATGAACGATCTCGGCGATCACCGCTTTGAGGTTTTTCTTCAGCACTCCATGGAGCTGAAACCCTTGTCGGGTGGTGACGCGCATCGTCTGATTACCATACTGATCGGCAAGGCGATCCAGCGTCAAATAAAGCTGCGGCGGAATAAAGCCCCCCGGATTACGGGTCCGCAACATGAACTGGTAATCCTTTTCCTGGCCCTTTGTCCGGTTGTCCCGGTTGTCCTGTTGATAGGACCCGTGGAATTTGAGGATCTGGGTGCCGTCTTCACTAAAATGAGTTGTATCTTGCTGAATCTCCGTGGCAATAGGCTCACGCAGAAAATTGCTACGCTCCTTGAGTCCTTCGACCTTGGAGACCGGTGGCGATGATGCGGCGACTGGGGACATGGTGAGCTTCAATAGATAAAATCAGGCCATCTAAAAGAACCCCGGTAAGTCGGTCGGGATTCCGGGATTTTGATCTTATCATCTTGGATCCCACTTTCGGGACTCCGTTCACGAATCTGTAAAGAAAGGAATCTGTACGGTATTGTATCGGACCCGCTATCCCCGCAACTGAGCTAACTGCTCACGGGCTTGATTCAACTGGGCTTCATAGTCGAGGATTTGGGCCTGAGCGGAGTTGTAGAGCGTGCTGTTGGGAGGAATCGCCCTGAGTAAGTTTAAGGCCCGCTCTAGCCGTCCGGCAACGGGTTGCCAATCGGCCTCGGATTGGGCTTGGGCGGCGTCGGCTTGGGCGCGATCGCCCAAAATCAGCGCCGTATTAAATGTTTCTTCTGGAGACGGTAATGTCGCAGCTTCTGCCGTATCCCCCTGCCACTGTGTCTCGGCGGCGTTAGCTGCCCAATTCGAGTCGCTGGAACCTTGCTCTGGGTCGATGCAGCCTGTGAGCAGTGACAGCAAAACCCCTGATGCAAGCGGCACCAAACGACGGAAATTCAAATTCATAGGGTGAGAAGAAATGCTGAAGAAGCGCTGGTAAGCGACCAAGGACGAGAATTGGGGAGCTCAATCGCCGCGTTTGGTAAACATTGTTGTACTTTTGACTGAATTCAATGTTCCCGAGGGACTTGCTAAAAATTCACTTTAAAGCGCGCAAATGGGTATCTTTTTTTCTTTTTCAAAAACCCGAAACCTCACAGGCGGGGGTGCGATGGCACAGCGCAAAAAGAAAAATTTCCATGCAGAACAGTCCCCACTTTGTCAATGATTTCAGCCCTAAGGGACCAGGATGTTATAAGGCCTAAATCTGAGGGCGCGGAATGCGCAGCCCCTACGGCGGCATTGTTAAATTTTCGTTTCTAAGAATATTGATTGATTCATGGCTAAGGAAACCCTTTGCATCAGGATTATTCGCTGACGCTGACATTAAAAAACCCGGAGTAATCCGGGTTTGAGGCGATATTTAGCTATATTCTGGGGTCAGTTATTTCAATCGTTATCCCTAGGCTTGGCAACGGCTGGGGGGGACCACGGGACCAAGATTAATGCGATTAAAATCTGCTAAATCGAGGAGGGCGCTGCCGTAGTAATTGATTGTGCCTTCCGTGCGCGATCGCCGCACCTGCAAAAATCCGGAAGGTCCCCAGGATTGAAAATTTTCCCCGGCTGGCTTGACCTCATTGCTGTAGGGATAGGCAAATCCAGAGACAGTATTGTTGTTCGCAATTCCGAAAATACAGGCAGAATCTTCGCCATCAATGTGGGAGAAATTACCTGTGATGCGATCGCCCTCTTTGCGAAACACAAATAAGACCCCACCCTCCTTGAGGAGTGTCTCATCGGTCACAACCGGAGCCTTAGGGCGACCATTCCAAAAGCGATAGCTACCGTTGGGAAGGGCCGCAACCGTCACTGATCTTGCAGGGGCTGGCGTTGTTGTTGCCGCTGGCGTTGTGGGGGGTGTCGTTGCAGGCGCAGCAGGCGTCGCAGTGGGCGTTGATGATGATGATGATGATGGCGGCGTTGTTACCGAAGGCGTAACCGGGGCTGCTCCTGCGGCAGGCCGGGGATCCGCAATTACGGGGGGCGGCGTCACCTGACCGCCGGGGGGCACCGAAGCGGATTGTTGGCGGACGGGCAGATTGGCTGCCGAAAGGCCCTGCTCTTCCTCAAGGTTAGACCAGCAAGTCAGCGAGGCGTTGACCGGTGCGAAGCCCGTTTCGGAGTTGTACCCGAGGAGCTCGTTGTAATAGGCTGGATTGCTAAGAAACAGTTGCCGAGCTTGGTCGAGCGCGGTTTTTTCCAACGTCAGCTCACGCTTCTGGGCCACCGTTGCTGGCGCTGGACCCCGCGACATCTGAGAAGGGACCTCTTGATAGGTAAATATCGTATTTCCCTCGATTTCACTGATGCTGATAAAGGCTTTGTCGCCCAAGGGATTGGGCTTACCCGAAGCCGGATCGTAGGCGCAGCTGCGGCTGGTGGGGGCACTGGCTTGGGCTGGAGCGATCGCCGACAAGCACACCGCTGATAGGGTAGACAGAAGGGCGATCGCCAGATGGGGCGCTGCACTGCGAGGATCTGTAAGTAGAGTCTTAGGATTAGAACGAAGCGGATTCATGACCTTCTCCTCAATTGGGCGGGGCGATAGCAGAATATCGTGGGTGGAATATCATTGGCAAAACCCACATTGGCAAAACCCATGGGTCGATAGTATCCTACGGACCCAAATTGCTAGCTTAAAGGCTAGCCCACAAAATCAGCCGTTTTGACAAAAAATCAATAAAATGGCAAGCGGGCTGCAATTTCCCCCCGCCTGAATCCATCTCCTGCACCAATCTAAGGATTGAGACCGAGTAGCCATGACTTCTAAGACGGCTCCCGCGACGGACCCATCAACATCCTCCCCCCAAGGCCGCCGGAAGTCCGCTTCGCGCTGGCTCGAACGCCTCTTGGTTCAAGGGGTTTTGCTGGTGATTACGGGGGCCGCCATGCTAGACCTGTACCAATGGCGCTACGGTGCGCTCAATTTTTGGGAGCCTGCTTGGGACTTACCCAAGCCTGCGCCTCTGGTGATGAAAGGAGGGGATCCCTATATTCGTGCCTTAATGCGAACCATTTCGGCCAGCGAATCCAATGTCCCCCGCCCCTATTCCGTCATGTATGGGGGCGACCACTTTAGCGATTGGAGCCAGCATCCCGATCACTGCATTACGATTCCTGTGGGTCCGAATACCGGAAATTGTTCAACAGCAGCGGGTCGCTATCAGTTTATTACGACCACCTGGCAAGATAAGGCCCATAAATATCATCCTGAGCAGCCCCATGTGCTATTTTGGCGACCCTATCGCTTTGACCCGGAGTCCCAGGATGTGGTGGTGTATAACTGGCTGGCGGATACCAGCGAATGGGGCGTAGACCTCAGCGATTTGCTGCGGCGGGGAGAGATTTATCAGGTTCTGGAAATGCTGTCGCCCACTTGGACCAGTTTGGGCTATGGCATTGAGACTAACGATATGAGTGCCTATTTGCCTGAAATCTACACGGAGATGTTGGACGAAGAGCTGGCTAGTCCTGAGTTGCCAACAGCGAGTCGTCCGTTATCTGAGGCTCAGCAGGAATCCCCAGAAGAACCCCAGGCAGAACCCCAGGCGGAACCCCAGGAAGAAGGTGCTGAAGTTCAAGCCGCCGCAGTTGCCCATAAGCCCTTTTTGCTACCACCGGGTGAGGTGTTGCGTCAGCTCGGAGAAGCCTTGAAAAAGACCCTAGGGGATTCTTAGGCATGAGGATTAATTAAGATGCCATGTTCCTTCCAGGCAAACCTGATAGAAATCAGTCGCAATCCTGTGCCCTGCCGCCGCGATTTCCTCAGCCGTGGCCGTGGTGTCTTCGGGACGCACGAGCCAACAGGTTTGATAGCCTGCGGCTTTGGCTGCATCTAGCTCCTCCAGAATGTCTGATAAAAAGAGAATGTTTTGAGGGGAAGGAAGGGCGATCGCCTCTCGAATTTTCTGATAGGAATCCACCTCCTTTTTAGGGCCTATCGTCGTATCGAAGTATCCCTGAAAAAGTCCCGTTAAATCCCCAAACTCGCTATAGCCAAAGAAGAGCTTTTGCGCCCAAATTGAGCCCGACGAATAGACATAGAGCGATATTCCCTGACGATGCCAAGCTTGAAGGACCTCATGGGCATCTGGATAAATGTGGGCTTGATAAGATCCTTCTGTATAGCCTTGCTCCCAAACAAGTCCCTGAATCGCCTTGAGTGCTGTGCTTTTGCGATCGCCCTCAATCCAATCCAATAGCTGCTGAATGACAGCATCTAAGTTGTTAGGATCTAAATCAGCTTCCTGGGCGGCAGCTTGAATAAGGGTTGAGATTTTGGGGTCGGCGGCATGGGATCGCAAAAAACCTGGAATGGCTTGGGCTGCATAGGGAAACAGCACCGATTTTACAAAATGAATCGAGCTGGTTGTGCCCTCAATATCTGTCAGAATAGCTTGTACCACACTAGTTTTCCAATCGACTAAACAGACTCGAAATTTCAGAACCCGTAAAATTGGCTACCCAGCCCGCCGGATTATTAAAGAGCCGAATGGCCACAAAATTGGGATTTGGCCCCATGTCAAACCAGTGAGGGGTGTTGGCTGGGACGCTAATTAAATCGCCTCTTTGACAGAGAACTTCGTAGACGCGATCGCCAAGATGCAAACTAAATAAGCCTTCTCCATCCACAAAGAAACGAACTTCATCTTCGCTATGGGTATGCTCATTTAAAAACTTTTGACGAAATGCCTCTTTCTGGGGATGATCTGCATTTAGGCTTACCACATCTACGGTCTGATAGCCTTCTGCGGCAATCAGACGATCGATATCGCGTTGATAGGCTGCAATTACTTGTCCTGGCTCATCTCCGGCTTTAATGGCCTGGGTTGCTTCCCACTGCTCAAAGCGCACGCCTACGGGCGCTAAGATTTCTGCGACGACTTGATTATCATGGCTGGCTTGTAAGACCTCTTTCGGGTTTTGGGCTTCAAAAACACGCAGTTTTTCCATGTTTAGATTTTCCGGTTTTAGATTTCCTCAATTTTAGCCTTGAAGTTCTCTAAGCTTGACGCGAATCTTATCTTAACTTTTATACAAAGTGTTATGACAGATATCAGAGCCGCATCTCTTCCCATTCACAGCCCAATAAAAACTCAAATGCTTCTAGATGCCGGAGGGTCTCCGCCATATCTTTGCCCCAGGTATATAACCCATGACCGCGAATCAAATAGCCATAGGTTTGTGGATGATTCTGTAAATAATCATCTACCGTCTGAGCTAATTGAGTAATGTCCTGTGTATTTTCAAAAATGGGTACTTCTACCGTCGTTTCGTGGGTTGTGATTCCGGCAAATGCCTTCAATAATTCGTAGCCCGATAGGGTTAGATGGCTGCGATCGCCCAGACGACGACTCAGTAGCGTCGCCATAGGCGAATGGGTATGCAAAATCGCGCCCACCTGTTGAAAACGTTGATATAAATGGGTATGGAGAAGCGTCTCCGCCGAAGGTTTACCCGCAGACAGAGCATTTCCTTGCCAATCAACCACCATGATATCGTCTAGGACCAGGCTACCTTTATCTTTTCCTGACGTTGTGATTGCGCAGCAACATTCATTGAGGCGGATCGAATAGTTGCTGCTGGTGGCTGGAGACCAACCCTGTTTGTAGAGCGATCGCCCTACCTTGACAAGCTCCTCCGCTGCCGCTTCAAAAACGGCTTTCCCGTCAATGTCCGTATCTAGGGGCAGTTGAGATGGCTCGGGAGCGGCTTCTAAGGATACGCTCGGGAGAAAGAAGCGGAGAGACTGAAGGTTTGGCGTCATCGAACTCAAAACGCAACGGTACAGGCTACCATTTTAGACCTGTTGAGGTTCTAGTGATGAACGGTTGCCACAGAACCACCATCCACGCGATAGTTGGAACCCACGACAAAACTAGACTGTTGAGAACAAAGGAAGGCGACAACCGCTGCAACTTCCTCTGCTTTGCCTCGACGCTGAAGTTCGAGATGAGGACGCTTTTCCTGAAGGAAGCTGGCGATCGCCTCTTCTCGGTCAACACCTAACGCTTGAGCTCGTTTATCCATCATTTTGTCAGTCATGGGGGTCGCGATAAAAGCAGGTGAAACGCTGTTAATCAAAATTCCATCTTTGGCATAGACCTTGGAAAGATTTTTGGCAAGATTGATCACACCGGCTTTAGCTGCACAGTAGGGCATTTCATCCGGATAGGGCTGCATTGCATCTTCCGAAGCAAACAGTACGATTCGCCCCCAACCAGCTTTTTGCATAACCGGAATAAAGGCACGACAAACACGAACGGCTGCCATAAAATCTACATCCAGGGTTTCGTACCAGTCCTCATCGGTTAATTCCAAAAAACTTTGAGTGGCACCTGTAATACCTGCGGCATGGACCAAGATGTGAACGGTTCCGTAATGACTCAAAATTTTCTGTTTTGCAGCTTCTACTTCGCTTACATGGCGTAAATCGGCTTGAATACCAATCGTTTCGCCTACTTTTTTAACGGCTTCCGTGGCAGCTTGTAGTTTTTCAGATGTTTTATCGATCAAGACAATTTTAACGCCTTCAGCGGCCAGTAACTTAGCGGTGGCTTGCCCCATACCTGAGTCACCGCCCGTAATGACGGCTACTTTTCCGTTGATTCCGAAGTCCATAAAAAAATTGATCCTAACCTAATTCTTCTTTTCTATCCTAAAAAGGCAGTGGCGTGAGAGACTCTATCTAAAAGTAGAAGTTATTGAGAACGTTGATAGAGTTTGCTTCCATTACCGCGTACACCATTTACAATGAGTCCAGTTAAGGGAATGGATGCGTAGCTAAGCTGCTTTTGAAGTTTAGCAAATCGTGCAATACTGCCTCTTTTGCCAAGCTGAAGCACTAAAAGTAATCCCTGGGTGTGATGGGCAATAAGACGAGCATCTGCCAAAGCTCCGATAGAGGGCACATCATAAATGACCCAATCAAACTGCTCAACCACATCTTTCATGAGCTGACTCATCCTTGGAGAGGCCAAAAAGCGACTGGGATCAGTTGTAACTGAGCCAGCCGTTAAAACCCAAAAGTCAGATTCCCAAGGAACGGGCCGAAGACAGCGATCTAATGTTTTGATGCCCAAGAGATAATCACTTAAACCTGGTGTCGATGTCATTCCTAAAAACTCATGAATAGGGTTTCCCCCTTGTTGTAAATGGGCATCTACAAGCAAAACTTTTTTCCCCATCGCCGCTGCTGATTGGGCCAGAAGAACCGCTACGGTGCTTTTCCCTTCTGCGGGTAGCGCCGAACTGATGGTTAGTGTTTTGCAGGTTTTTAGCTGAGTTAGATTTGTGTGCAAGGTCCGAAATGCTTCTAGGAATGCATAGGCTTGAGCTGCATCCCACAGCACGCCCATGTCTCCAATAATATCTTCTGGATTAATCACAGGAATTCCGCTTTCTAAGGTCAGAGCTGCGAGCATAGAATCGGCAACTTCATGGTCGCTATTCGTCTCATGGTTTTGACTCTGACCTTGCTCGACCGCCAACATATTGAGCGTCTTTTGCTGTAAAAAATCTGCCTGATGGATGGATGGCCCTACGTACTTCAGATTTTTTCGGAAAGGAATTGCGCCTAGGATAGAAAGCTTTGTTTTCTCTTCTAGGTCATCAAGCGTGTAAAACGTATCTTCAAATTTCTCAATTAAGTAAGTGACCACAAGTCCAACAATGAAGCCACTCACTAGGCCCATAATTAAAGCCTTGGATAGGCTGGTCGGTAAGTCGCTCTGAGCATCTTTAACCGGTACAATTAACTGCCAAGGAACTTCATTCTGTGAGGCAGCAATTTCAAGGACTTCTTTGGTTTCTAAAAGTCGATTTAGGCTGGCATTGACAATACTAATCTTCTGTAAAAGCTCTCCATGTCGCCGAGAAATGGCTGGAATTTTTTTTAAGATATTAGCAAGATCGAGCTGAATCTTATCTAAAGCATTAATTTGGGCTTGAAGCACGCTAATATCACTGGCAACTGCCGCGAGTTGATTGTTGATCGATCGCTTAGCTTCAGCTTGTAGAAGAGGGAGCAAATTTTGCTGTTGTCTTCGAAATAATTCAATCGTAGGATGTTTATCTCCAAAACGTGCCGTTTCAACCGCGATTTGTCGCTCTAACACCTGATACTCTTGCAGATAAGCTTGATAGGCTTCGGATTGATCAAGCACCGCACTCCGCGCTATTCCTTCAAGGGATCGATAGCGAGCCTGTAGTGCAATTAAACTAGCCTGAAGTCCCTGACGCTGGGAGGCAGCTTCGCTAATCTGTTTACGGAGTTCTCCAGCATAGTCATCCGGATCTAAAAAGCCATAGCGCTGCCGCAAGTTTTGTAATTCTTGTTGTAGGGTATCTGATTCTCCTTGGACTTTGGGTAACTGCTGCTGGATAAACTCAAGACCTTGTCTAAATTGTACCCGTTGGTCTTCTCTGCTATAGCTGAGATATCCATCGGCGATCGCTTCCAAAACCTTCTTAACTTCTAAAGGATTATCCGCTGAGTATCCCACCTCTAAAATTTTGGTTTCTCCTAAACGGCGAACAGAGAGTTGGCCTGAGACCTTGCCATAGTCCAATCCAGGCAGCTGAGAACCAAGTTTTTCAGCCAGGGGTGCTAAAACTTTTGGGCTCAATAAAACCTCAATTTGACTATCATAATCAAATTCTTCATTTGAGGACTCTTTACTGTCTGTAATTTGTTGTAGCTGTTGGTGCTTTTTGATCGGTTCAACTAAGAGCTGAAAAGAACTTCGAAAAACAGGCTTGGCCTTGATTGCCTTTTGAGCATTGTTGGCAACCATCAACAGCATGCAGAGTACGATGACTTTGTACTTGCGCTGAATCATTAACAGAATTTTACTGGGTCGTAATCCCCCACTTTCTGATGCTGTGCTCTCTGTTTCTGCGGGAGCCGATTGAGCTATTGCTGATGTTTCTATAACATGTGCTTCTAGTTGTGAAGTTGGGGGCAATAGCGCTTCATTGGATACAGTCATGATTGCTTGGACGATCCCTAACTAAAATAATCCAATTGGCTATCGGAACAGAACCCGAAATAGCTTAAATACATCTTTGATTGAAAAGGTTCCATCAATTGTGTTGTACAGACTGTTAGCGCCTCCAATCGTATTAATTAAGGGTTGAACCACGCTATCAACACGATCTGAAAGCTTAGCGAGGCGAGAAGGAGGAACAATAATAATGTCACGATCCTCAATCATAGGATTAGTTGCCTCATTTACGGGTGCTTTAAAATCGACCGGTATCTTAAGATGGAAAACCGTTCCATTAGGCCTGAGGCGCATCAGTTCTACCGTTCGCTTCTGGGCACGGTTGTTGAAACCGCCTGCGGCAAGTAGAACTTGATTTAGAGGTGTATTAGGTGGTACTTCAAAGGTTCCTGCTTTCTCCAATTCTCCGACAATACCAATTTGAATCTTAGATTGAGAAATATTGCTTTTCCCGAGCGCGATCGCCTGGGTTGCATCAACAGGGGGTGCTTTTTTTAGAACTAATGTATCTCCATCCCGCAGTGTTATATCTTGATTTAAATCTCCTGTTTCTAGCAGTTGCCAAAGATTGGTATGAATTTCATGATGCTGACCGGAGCGATGCCAACGATAAATCGTAATATCTTGTAGATTAGTCTGCTGGGTGATACCACCCGCCTGCTGCAAAGCGGTTGTAATACGCGGAAAAACGCTCGTATCTTGCGGTGAAAATAGATAGGCTCCTGGTCGGACCACTTCACCAATAACTGCTACATGGATAGGCGCATTAATCAAGAGTTTTAGGGTCACAGTTGGTTTGCGTAAAATTTGCCGCCTTTCATAGGTTTGGGCCACTAACTGTTCAACTTCCGATAGTGTTAATCCCCAAACCGAGAGGGGACCAACGACCGGTAAATGTAAGGTACCATCCACTTGCACTTGATAGTCTGCAGTGTATTCAGGAACGTTAGAAAAAAGAATACCAACGCGATCGCCAACTGTTAGTGTATAGCTAGGAGAAAGCCAAGCTAAAGAGCTATCTCTTTGATTGGGCTGTACTGACTCTGGTGCTAATTCCCCTTGGGGTGATGAAGGAAAGGGGCGTAGCCATTGAAGGGCTGGTGGTTGTTTGGCTTCATTGGTTTCGTCAGCATTGGTTTCGTCAGCCTTATCGGCCTGAATAGATTTTGCCTCAGACGTTTCATTCAATAGGTTGGTAGGTAATGTTTCAGGAATAGATATAGTCGATGGTTCGAAGATCGGTAGCGAGTTCTCCTCTGGTATAATGGGAATTACGTTTTGTTCACGCGTCACATCAGGCCAGTCGTCTTGAGAAACGGCTTGAGCAATCGTCTGAGGGGAGGCGATCGTTGCTTCTTGGGTGCCTGTTAGGATTCCAATCAAGAGAATCAGAATCAGCCATAAATCTCCCTGTATTGGATGGAAAAAGTGACGGTTCTGAAAGTTCATATTGATTTGACTTGCCCTGAGTTCAATCGAGATCGTTGAATTTCCCGATAACTATGGCATAAGAATTATCAAATCGGTGGAAGTTATACAATCTCCAGCAACGTATACAAAGCAAACACCGATTGGTAGAAAAATCAACCAAGCGCGAACTGAGTCATCATCAAACCTAGGCCAAATTAGGAGGAGGTTAGATTCATTTGCTGTTTGGTCTCTAAGTTTTTGCTTTTCTTTATTCTGTCAGGGGGTATCTATGCAACAGTCTTCAGCTCCCTTAGTGATTGAAGCCGGACGCTCAAAACGTCAATACTGGCGGGATTTATGGCATTATCGTGAGTTATTTTACTTTTTGGCTTGGCGGGACGTTTTAGTTCGCTATAAGCAAACAGTCATTGGGTTGGCCTGGGCCTTAGTCCGTCCTTTCTTAACCATGATTGTTTTTACCCTTGTCTTTGGGAATCTAGCAAAACTACCTGCCAATGGAGTACCCTACCCTATTCTAGTCTTTTCGGCAATGTTGCCTTGGCAGTTTTTTGCCAATTCGCTAAGCGAATGTAGTAACAGTTTAGTCAGTAATGCAAATCTGATCTCGAAGGTTTACTTTCCTCGACTCATCGTTCCAAGTAGTGCTATCGTCGTCAGCTTTGTTGACTTCATGATTTCAGGATTGATTCTGTTGGGCTTGATGGCTTGGTATAACTTTATTCCCAGTTGGCGAATTCTGACGTTGCCTGGTTTTGTTGCGATCGCATTTTTAGCCTCCATGGGAGCAGGTCTTTGGCTATGCTCTTTGAATGTTCAGTATCGAGATTTTCGCTATATTGTGCCCTTTATTGTGCAGTTTGGTCTCTATATCTCGCCCGTTGGGTTTAGCAGTACAATTGTCCCGGAGCAGTGGCGAATTCTATACGCTCTTAACCCTATGGTTGGCGTGATTGATGGTTTTCGTTGGGCAATTTTAGGAAGTGAATTTCAGCTCTATTTACCAGGTTTTTTCTTGTCTTTGGGCTTTGTTCTGATTCTACTTATTACTGGAATTCAATATTTTAGAAAAATGGAGAGAACATTTGCAGATGTGATTTAGTGGCTGAGATTTATTGATTTTAGTTCACTGACTTCAACAGAATCATTGAAAGGGGAAAGCTATTTCTACCAGTTTTTTCAAACAGCAAGCATAACGCCAGAATAAGAGTAACCGTTTATGACTCAGAAAATTATTCAGGTTGAAGGTTTAGGTAAGAAGTATAGGGTTGGGAGACTACAGTCCCAGGCCCGTTATACTTCCCTGCGAGATGTCATGGCAAAAAGTGCCAAGTCTCTACAGCAATATGTGATGAAGCCGAGTACGATCTTAGCAAATCCTGCATCTCAGGAAGAAGATTTTTGGGCTTTAAAAGATGTGTCGTTTGACGTTAAACAAGGCGATCGTGTTGGCATTGTAGGACGTAATGGAGCGGGTAAATCTACACTATTAAAAATCCTTAGCCGTATTACAGAACCAACGCAGGGACGTATTTCACTACAAGGACGTGTGGCAAGTTTGCTAGAGGTCGGCACTGGCTTTCATCCAGAACTGACAGGTCGAGAAAACATTTTTCTGAATGGTGCAATTCTAGGAATGAGTCGTCTAGAAATTCGTCGTAAATTTGATGAAATTGTTGCCTTTGCAGAAGTTGATAAATTTTTGGATGTACCTGTTAAGCGCTATTCTTCAGGTATGTATGTCCGTCTTGCCTTTGCTGTAGCTGCTCACCTTGAACCTGAAATTTTGATTGTTGATGAAGTGCTTGCGGTGGGCGATGCACAATTCCAAAATAAGTGCTTAGGTAAAATGCAGGATGTCGCCCATAGCGGACGCACTGTGCTCTTTGTCAGTCACAATATGGCAGCGATTCGGCAGCTTTGTAATACAGCTGTTGTTTTAGACCACGGTAGGTTGAGTTTTATGGGGAACGCGGACACAGGCATTGCTTACTATCTCAAAAACTCTCAATCTCACCAAGCCTTTACGGGCAAACGCAGTCTCTACGGGCTGGAATTGCAGGAAGTATCTCTCCTCGAATCCGGTAGCCAATTGGCGACTCTAGGTCCTGTTTTTAACCAGAGTTATCGGTTGCAGCTGCGCTTTTTAGCCCAAGAGTCAATTACTCAAGCGGCGGTCGTGGTACGTTTGTTTGATGCAGTCGGTACGCTGGTTTCTAGTATTTGTACCCCAGAAGAAGGCATCAACCCCTTTACCTTAAGTGGGGCCATAGAAGTTTGTTTTGATCTACCAAAGCTGCAACTCATGCCTGGTCCTTATCGACTGAGTGTGTTTGTTTATCGTGCCAATGACCCAGGCGTTTACTTAGAAGCAGAAGATGCCTTAGCTTTTGAACTCTATCCAGCCATTGTTCGCGATGGTATGTGGGCCTATCGTCCAGATCACGGTGTTGTTCGTATTGCGAATGGGGGACTAGTGCGAGCGATTTCTCCTGAATGTTCTGAGCCTAAAACTTCTGCACCTCCTGTATCTGATACGAACCAGATGTTAAAAATGGCTCACTAGAGCTCCTATCATCTTTGCTTTGCTGATAATCTGCTTATGCAACTTCTATACATTACTCCTGAATATCCACCCTGCTCTGGGGGAGGGATTGCCACTTTTTATCATCACCTGCTACCCACCTTAGCTCGCCAGGGCCACGACGTGCGAGTTCTGGTTGCTAATGCGTTGATGGATCCTTTTCCGCCCTATAGGGACCAGGGAATCCAAGTAGATTGTATTGATCAACAAGAGATTGCCGCACTACTGCCTTATTTTAGTCACTATAGTGGGATGCCCTATCTTCAGCGCTATCTTGCAACAGCTTGGGCTGCCTGGGAACAAACCAGAGGAGGGCAAGGCTTTGATCGGGTGGAAACTACGGATTGGGGCTTATTGTTTATCCCTTGGGTTGTTGCGGCTGAGCGGCCCCCATCGGTCGTCCAATGTCACGCTAGCCTTGGACAAATTGACCGTTATGATCCCCAATCAGGTCAAGAGTTGCAAGGTCATTTAATTCGTTTGATCGAAGCCGGTGGATTGGCGATCGCCGACGAAGTTCAAACCTACAGTCGCATGAATCAAAGGGATTGGGAAGCTTTGCTCCATCGCCCAGTCAGCCTGATTTCTCCTGCGTTTTCTCCAGAGTCTTTCCCACCCTTGGCCTCAGTTCCTACAATGCCTCTGGGCCAGGGACTTGTTGTAGGTCGTATTCAGCAATGGAAGGGTCCTCTGGTACTTTGCGAAGCCCTACAACTCTTGGGTGACCAAGCACCAACCTTAACTTGGGTTGGGCGAGATACTCCCTATCGTGTTGCTCATCAATCGATGTCAACTTACCTGAAAACCCATTATCCTCGTATCTGGGGAAAGCAGGTTCAAGCAATAGGCCCCCAGCCCCCAGCCATTGTCGCCCAGATGCAGGCCCAAGCAGATTTTATTGTTGTTCCATCAACTTGGGATGTATTTAATTTAAGCGGCGTTGAAGGCATGGCCCAAGGAAAAGTGGTAATCTGCTCCAAAGGAGCTGGATTGGCCGATCTGATTGAACCGGATGTAAATGGATTCTTATTCGCACCGGGAGACAGTTCAGCCTTGGCAGATTGTTTACGGTCCTATCAGCAACTCTCTGCGTCAGCGCGACAAAGGATGGGAAAGGCTGCACAAGAAACTATTTATACTCGATTGAATCCAGAGATGATTGCTCAACGTCGTTATGAACTCTATGGCAAGCTTAGTCAGCACAATTCTCTGACTTCTGCAAAACCTCCGTCAGAATGGTTGATTAATGCAGTGAGCCCAGCCCCATCCCTAACTCGATCCGACGCTTTTCTTGATAATTTTCCCCTACGTCAGTTAATTGGCTATTGTGGTCAGCGATTGCTACAAAAAGGATTATCAAAGGTTCTATAGAGACTGTAAAGAGTTAATTATTTGGCTTAGATTTTAACTTAAACTTAAACCTTAGATTTAAGTGATGTTGGAATATATTCCTGTTGTTATCGTTTAGCTGTTGCCTCAACTCGTTATGGCTATCCCTTCCCTTGCTTTGTGTATTCCGGCTTATAATGCTGCTGCTTTTTTGCCCCAGCTGTTGGCTTCTGCTCAAGCTCAAACCCGTCCCTTTACTGAAATTTGGGTCTACGACGATTGCAGTACAGACTCTACTTCGGAAGTGGCAGCCGCCTATGGGGCTCAGATTATTCGGGGCGAAAAAAACCGGGGCTGTTCTTGGGGTAAAAATGTGTTGGCTCAGCAAACCCAATGTGATTGGATTCACTTTCATGATGCTGATGATGCGCTCTATCCTAACTTTGTTGAGGCAGCCCAAGATTGGATGGTACAGGCAGATGCTCCTGATGTAGTTCTATTTTCCTATGAGTACCGAGAGCAAGAGAACTCGGTTTTGATTGATTTACAACAGTTTGATGATCAAGCGTTACGACGGGATGCGATCGCCTACTGTATCCGCACCCAGATTAATCCCTTTTGCGGTCTCTATCGTCGAGAATCTTTTTTAGATTGTGGGGGCTATGATATAGACCCACAAGTTCTTTACAACGAAGACGTAGCCTTTCACTGTCGGTTGGCCATTGCAGGGGCAAAATTTGCGGCTGATCCGCGAATTACAGTTATTAACTACCGTTGTGCGAACTCCATGTCGCAGGCCAATGCTGTGCGTTGTCTGCGAGCCCAGTATCAAGTCATGGCTAAGGTTGCGGCTGCATTACCAGGCCAGTATCAATCACCCGTTGCTCAACGACTTTGGGAAATTGCTGGAGTATCAGCGGCTTGCTCGGATTGGCAAAATGCAGATGCCTGTGTCACCTTGGCTAGACAACTTGTCGCTAAGCCAAATGTTAGCCAGTATCAGTTCTTTAATCAACTCTGTACTTTTCAGCCCTATTTGGCACTTCGCTTGCGTGAATATCTAATCCGTCAATTCAAACCTGATTTACGACTATCAGTTATCGCTGCCTGATGTTAGTTACACTGGTGAACTGAAAGATTTATTTTATGAATGCTCTTGTTTCAATTCTAGTTCCCTGTCATAACGCTGCAGATTGGTTACCACAGACACTAGAGTCTGCAATTGCCCAAACTTGGCGACACACCGAGATCATTGTCGTTGATGATGGTTCGACCGATGCTAGCTTGGCAATTGCTCAATTTTTTGCAAATCAGCATGCTCAAATTCAAGTTATTACCCAAGCAAAACAAGGGGCGAGTTCTGCACGTAATCGAGCCTATGAAGCTTGTCAGGGTGAATGGATTCAATATTTAGATGCTGATGATTTGCTAGCGCCTGACAAGATTGAGCGACAGATGTGTCGCCTAGAGCATTGTGGAAATACTTTCCTGGCTGCAGGAGAATGGGCTAGGTTCTATGACTCACCCCATAATGCATGTTTCATCCCTGAACCTCTCTGGGCAGATTTGGCACCCGTAGATTGGTTAATATGTGCTTGGCAAGGCAACTGGATGATGCATCCAGCGGCTTGGCTCGTACCTCGTTCGCTCGCAGAAAAGGCTGGTCCTTGGGATGAAGCGCTTTCTCTCAACGATGATGGTGAATATTTCTGCCGCGTGATTTTGGCAAGCCAAGGAATTCAGTTTTGTTGGGGTGCCCGTAGTTATTACCGTTCTGGTCTTCAGGGGAGTCTTAGCCGAACTCGATCAGATGCTGCTTGGTCCTCAGCATTGCGTTCGTTAGAGAGCTGTTATGAACATCTTCTTGCTGTCGAAACTAGCCCTCGAACTCGTGAGATCTGCGCTCTATTATTTCAGCGATTTGTCTATGAAGCATATCCCCACGTTCCCGCTTTACGACAGCGTGCCGAACTCTATCTCCGAGATCTGGGAACTATTTCCCTCGCTCCCCTAGGTGGACCTTGGTTTCAAATTGCTGCTGCAATATTAGGCTGGCAGCAGGCAAAGCGTATTCAGCAATGGACCCATTCTCTGAGCTTTATTGAATGAGGCTAAGATCAATTATGGCAAGAATTTTAATTTTGATTGGGGCGCATCTTTGCACTGCACCTCGACCTCAAAAAGAAGCAGACCTACTAGCTAAAGCGGGTCATGATATAACAGTTTGTGGTGTTTGGTTTGATGAGGAACTTGTGGAACGCGATCGCCAAATCATCGCAAACAAAGCTTGGCTTTTTCAGCCTGTGCTTGACTTTCGCTCAAGTCGAGACAATCGCTGGCAACATTTAATGGTTCGGCTACAGGCTCGCATTGTACGTACTTTATTTCGTAGATTTGGGTGGTTTTCTCCTAGTTTATTAGGGTACGGGGTTAGAAAGTTACTGAAGGAAGCACGCACTAGAAAGGCTGATCTAACGATTGTTCATTCTGAGTCCGGGCTCTGGGTTGGTCGTTCTCTTCTCTCTCAGGGATTACAGGTAGGGGTAGATTTTGAGGATTGGTTTTCTCGTGATTTGTTGCCAGGAGCAATTCGTCCTGTTCGCCAATTAGAACAATTGGAGAGATTTTTAGCGCAGCATTGTATCTATTGTTTAACCACATCTCAGGCTTTATCGGAATCGATTGCCTCTACTTATAATGTTCCTCGCCCAACAGTGATATACAATGCCTTCTCCCAATCTAATATTGCTGAAAATGATACGGCTGATAAACTCTATCAGCAATCTACGATTAAGCTACACTGGTTTTCTCAAAAAATTGGTCCAGGACGAGGATTGGAACTCTTGTTTCAAGCACTACATCAACTCGATTTAAATTCAGATTATTCCATAGAAATTTATCTTCGAGGCCAGCACTCAGAGGAAACTAGATATTGGGTTAATTCTCAAGTTCCTAATGCTTGGCGATCGCACATCTTTCTCGAATCGACGGTATCCAATGAAAAGCTTCTTGCCTGTACTGCTCAATATGATATTGGGCTAGCCCTTGAACAATCGACTCCCCCTAGCCGTAATCTAACGATTACGAACAAACTGTTTCAATATTTGCAAGCGGGGCTTGCAGTCATTGCAACGCCCACGGCTGGTCAGCGTGAAATCCTGACACAGAATCCTCAAGTGGGAGCGTTAATGCTAGACTTTACACCCGAGGCTTTTGTCGCTGTGCTAGAGCCTTTGGTGCGATCGCCTCAACGTTTGATACAAGCAAAACGAGCTGCAAGACAAAAATTTGAGAAGCACTATGCTTGGGAACATCAGCAGCATAAACTGCTGACCGCTGTTGATCGAGCTTTAGGGATTTCTTGTACGAACGCTATAAACTATACCTATGAATGATATGAGAACTTGGAGTCATTATCAAAGCCTAGATTTGTGGAGAGGATTTGCCGCCCTTTGGGTTATGGTTTTTCATGGATTTGGATCGCTTTATGATCAGCCTTTACATCCTTGGGTTGCTATTGTGAGTAACTTTGCTAAGCCTGGATGGATAGGAGTACATCTTTTCTTTGTTGTTAGTGGCTATTGTATCGCAGTGAGTGTTTACCGGCTTTTGCAGGGTCAGGAAAATGCCCTGATTTTTTTGAAGAAACGGGCTTGGCGTCTTCTTCCAACCTACTGGTCTGCGTTTCTTTTAACGCTTTTAATTAATTTAGGTACTGCACCCCTAAATGGCACCTCATTTGCCAGTAATATGCCCTCCACTGGGCTCGCTTGGCTTGGAAATTTGTTTTTGATTCAACCCTATCTTCAGGTTCCCTTTTATGGTGTTGTTTATTGGTCTCTTGTGGTTGAAGTTGGTTTTTATGTAATCGTTGCTCTTTTGTTGCTACTCAATCAAATTGGCGGAATCAGGCTAACGCTATGGGTTGGCATTGCCTTGGCTTTCGCCTCATCCCAGTTGCCTAAAGATTTTGTCATCTATACTTTACCCTATTGGTGTGAGTTTTGTTGTGGAGTTTTACTCTTTTTAGCTTTGTTATTTAAGTTTGAAAAGAATCAGTCTGGTCGGGTTTTTATTGCGCTCTCGCTTATTTCAATTCTGGGAGGAATTAGCATTTTTCAAAATTTACAAGACCAAGGAAATCAGCTTTGGTTTAGTAGCCTGTTTGCGTTGCTACTCTTTGTTTTGCATCGTTGGGATAAAGCAGTTAGTCAAGCTATTCTGCTGAAAATTTTCAAGAATCTAGGACTGATTTCCTATTCGCTTTATCTGATTCATGTTCCCATTGCAGGACGCGTGATTAATTTAGGCTTGCGGTATATTGGAACTCAAGATTTAGGATTGCTTGGCCTTGAGTTATTATCCTGGACGATTGCGATCGCAGCGAGCTATGTTTTTTATCTTGGATTTGAGCGTCCTTTTGCTAAAGGATTACCTCAAAAAACAACGGTCTCTGGCTTATCTGCTTAGCCCCCAGTTCTCAACCATTCATGTTTATTATCGATCTAAATTATGCGTATTCTAATGACTGCGGATCCGGAACTGCCTGTCCCACCGCCTCTCTATGGTGGCATCGAACGGATCATTGATACTTTAGTCCGAGGTTTACAACAACGTGGCCATACCGTGAACCTTCTAGCCCATCCTGATTCAACCTGTCCTTGCCCAACCATGCTTGCATGGCCTGGATTGCGATCGCAATACTTTAGGGATACTTTCCGAAATACAAATTCACTAGTTGCGGCAACTCAGGACTACAAGCCTGACCTAGTTCATAGCTTTTCTCGACTTCAGTATCTGTTGCCGCTGTTACCGATGGCGCTGCCTAAAATCATGTCTTATCAGCGCCAACCAACGGGCCGAACAGTTGCCTGGGCGAATCGATTTGCTAAGCGATCGCTGACCTTTACCGGTTGTAGCGAACATATTTGTCAGCAGGGTCGAGCGTTTGGGGGAAATTGGGTTCCAATTCACAACTTTGTTGATCTCAAAGCCTATCAATTTCAGCCAAATGTTGCGGAGGATGCACCGCTTGTTTTTTTAAGCCGTATCGAGGAGATTAAAGGGGCTCACTGGGCAATTGCAGCCGCCCGACAAGCTAAACGTCGGCTGATTATTGCTGGTAATCGAGTTCATTCTGAAGCAGGCGATCGCTATTGGCATGAACAGATTAAACCCTATGTGCAACTTGGCGAAGTTGAATATATCGGCCCCATCAATGACGCGCAGAAAAACGAGCTTTTGGGGCAAGCTGCTGCGATGCTCGTTCCTATTCAATGGGATGAGCCATTTGGCATTGTTTTTGTAGAAGCTTTGGCCTGCGGAACACCCGTAATTGCCTGTCCACGAGGTGCATTACCTGAAATTGTGCGACCAGGAGTTGAGGGATTCCTGATACAGAGTATTGCCGAAGCTGTCGCAGCAATTCGCCAATTACCAAAGGTTAATCGTCAAGACTGCCGCAAACGAGTGGAGGCTCAGTTTTCTTCGGATGTGATTGTCTCACGCTACGAACAACTGTATCAGCAGCGACTGGAGAAATCTAACATTCCTAATAAAGCTCACTACTTTACTTCCATTTCATGGCTACGATCGTAATCTTGGGAACAATAGAAGAACAACGCGATCGCAAACAAGCTAAATCTATCATAAAACAGTTTAGATTTGATTTTTGTCAGGAAGTTACTCATGCTGAACCTGCGCGCAAAGATTCGCGAATATTTAATTCAACGTTTAGATGTTCCCAATATTCCAAATGCGTTGTCTCGCCTTTCCCAAAGCGGTTTTCAACCCCAAATTATTTTTGATGTTGGTGCTTATCGAGGCGATTTTGCTCGTAGTTGTTTGACGGTTTGGCCCCAATCACAGATCTTTTGCTGTGAAGCCTTGCCCACTAAAATTCAAGAGCTTAAGCAGCTTTCATCCCAGAACTCAAATATTCATGTTGTTCCTGGTTTGGTAGGATCTTGTTATCAGTCCCAGGTTCCTTTACATGAAGTGGAAACAGCCTCTTCTGTATTAGTTGAACATATAAATCATGATTTTCCAGTCAATTACTATCCTATGTATCCTATCGATACACTAGTTAAGCGAGAAGCTAATGGATTAAAACTAGATTTTCTAAAAATTGACGTTCAGGGATACGAACTAGAAGTCTTAAAAGGAGCAGAACAAACACTGCCCCATTTACAGGCAATTCTTGCAGAGATTAATCTGCTTGATATTCATCAAAACACCCCTTTATTAGCTGAAATGATTGAGTGGCTGCATCAGCGCGGTTGGGTTGCCTTTGATATTTGCGGAATGACACGTCGTCCTTTGGATAAAGCACTTTGGCAAGCTGACTTCATTTTTGTGCCCAAGGAAAGCGTACTGCGGGCGGACAAGCGATACGCTAAGGCTTAAGTGAATCAGCGTTTGTCCCTACATCCATCGGAATGGGTAGATTCCTTTCCCATCTCGGTGGATGGTTTTCTATGGAGATGAATTAAAAATGCTAATTTGTCCAGCTTTTTATGATGGTCAAACAAATGGAATTGGTCGAGTTGCTAATGGTTTCTATCAATCCTTGAAGTGTTTTTCCATTCCACCCTTTATCCTCAGTGCGAATGACTCGGTATCGGCTCCAAAATTAGAAATAGGAAAAGCCTATGGCGGCTCCTATGGTCGTATGTTTGTGGAGGCTTTTGGGTATCCTTTTCAGCGTCCCCCCTTCATTATTTGTATGCACCTTGCGCTATCCAGCGTAGCGCGAGTTTTGGCACAGCGCTATCGTGTTCCTTTATGGGTCTTTATTCATGGTGTTGAAGCTTGGAAGCCTTTAAAAATGCGCGACCGCTGGGGTCTTGAAGGTGCGACTCAACTGCTATTTAATTCTCATTTTACTCGTCGTCATTTTTATCAGTTCAACCCTGAATTTTCTGATTCTGCCTCTAGTGTTATTCCCCTAGGTATTGGAGAACTTCCTGAGCAAGACTTCCTGTGTTATTCAAGCTCTTTAGGCTCTAAACCGGATCTACGTATTCTCATTGTTGGGCGTTTGTCTAAAGGTGAACGATACAAGGGCCATCAAGTCTTAATGAAAAGTCTAGGCTTAGTACAATCAGAGTTTCCCCAGGCTCGACTCACTATTGTGGGCGATGGAGATGGACGAGCTGAGTTGGAGGCGATCGCCCGCTCCTACTCCTACGCCCAGCAGATTGAATTTACAGGACGGGTTAGCGATTCAGATTTAAGCCTACTTTATCAACGCAGTCAGGTATTTGCGATGCCATCTATGGGCGAAGGCTTTGGATTAGTTTACTTAGAAGCCATGGCCCAAGGCTTACCTTGTCTTTGCTCTAATGTTGATGCTGCTCGTGAGGTCGTGGTTCATGGTGAAACGGGATTTGCCGTCGATCCTACTTCGGCAGAGGATGTGGCTGAACGAATTAGCCAATTGTTCCGCGATCGCCCCCTGGCCCAACGCCTTGGAGAAGCGGGACGGCGACGGTTTGCGGAACAGTTTACGCAATCCCAGTTTCAAACTCGAATTCAACGATTGATTCAACCCTATTTGTGAAGCGATATGTGTGGTATTTTTGGTTATCTAGGTCCCGAAACAATTCAACCTGAATCTATTTTAAGATCGCTCCATCATCGTGGTCCTGATGATTCTGGATGTTGGCAGTATCAGATTGAGAGCCAGCAGTTAATGCTGATCCAAACTCGCTTAGCTATTCTAGACCTTAGTCCCGGTGGGCATCAGCCGATGATCGACGAAAACAATGGAAATGTCATCGTTTTTAATGGTGAGATCTATAATTTCCGAGAGCTACGAGAACAGCTTCAAAGTCGAGGTGTAGTCTTTAAATCTCAAAGTGATACCGAGGTGCTACTCAAGGGCTATCGAGTTTGGGGGCGGCAATTACTCGATCGCCTGGATGGGATGTTCACATTTGTTCTATATGATTGCCATCAGCAACAGCTTATGATTGCACGGGATCATATCGGAATCAAACCGCTTTACTATGCCCGTACTCAAGGAGGTGGCCTTGCCTTCGCCTCAGAAGTCCGAACGCTGATTGCCTCTGGCCGGGTCAGCTCAGCCTGGGATCAGCAAAGCTTGCGGGACTATTTGGTTTATGGAGCTATTCAAGAGCCACGAACGATTTATCAGGAAATTTGTGCGTTTCCCCCAGCCCATTTTGCGACTCTCGATATTCAAAAGCCGCAGTTACTGCAACCTCAATGTTATTGGAATATGGTAGAAATTGCCTATGCAGCCCAATCTTCCCCAACTCCCCTGAATAGTCGTCTCATCCATCGTGAGATTCTTGATCGCACCTTAGAACAGCAAATTGCAGCGGACGTGCCTGTAGGCCTGTTTCTTTCGGGTGGCATTGATACAACGGCCTTAGCTTGTTTGTTAGCACCACAATCATCAAACTACTTGCATGCATTCACATTTGGGTTACAAAATCACGAGGCAGACGAAGCTCCTTTGGCGGCAACAACGGCACTTAATTTAGGGTTCAAGCATTCGATTGCTAGGCTTGAAAAAAACGAATTAAATGATTGGTTGCTAGCAGGATTTGCGGCGATGGATCAGCCTTCCGCTGATGGTCTCAATACTTATCTGATTTCGCGAGCTTCAAAAGCCAAAGGTATGACAGTCGTCTTGAGCGGCTGCGGGGCCGATGAATTGCACGGAGGTTATTCCCATTTTCGCCAATTGTCGCAGTTGTGGCGTTGGCAGCAGTGGGGACAGCAAGGTGGAAAGTTTGGCGATCGCCTGACCCAAAAACTTATCCATCAAGCTTTATCCTTAGTTCATCGCCATCGTGGTCCTTTAGTTGAAGAGCGCTTGAATCTGATGATGCAACAGTGGCAATCTCCGTTGGGGCTATTATCAGAGAAACGACGATTTTTGACCCCTAGTCAAATTCAAGTGTTTTGGCCTCAGGGAGATTCCTTCCCAGGGCAGATGGCGATCGCCCCAATTCCGCCCAAATTGCTTGAACTAGAGATTGAAACCCAGCTCTCGATTTATGAAATTCAAGGCTATTTGCGCAATACGCTGCTGCGGGACAGTGATTGGGCGACCATGGCCAATCAGCAGGAGCTACGGGTACCTTTCCTCGGTAAACGCTATTTAGAGATGGTTTTGCAACTTCCCTGGTCAGAGAAGCGAGCAGTGTCTGGCTTAAACAAACCCTTGATTGCACAGCAGATCACTGCCGCCGGAGAGCATGTGCTTCAGCGGCGCAAGACAGGCTTTACCTTGGACTATGGGGCTTATCTGTGTGGAGCGTTGCGAGAACCGATGGAGATGGCCTTTAAGCAGCTCAATCAAAACTTTGGCTTTACGCTGAATGCAGCAGAAACTGTGCGATCGCTTCAATCGGATCAAGGTCGCAACCAAGTGAGTCGCTACTGGGCTTTGACGAGCCTTGGGTTGTATTTAGGACGGTCCTAAAATAGGTTCTCAAACTGCTCGTAAAACATACTAGAAAGCGATCGCGACCACAATACCCTAATGGGTCAACGCGATCGCAAACATAGTCTTGGCATAGTAAAGGCAACTGCTCTCTTTATATTGCTAGATATTGCTAGTTCTGCCCATGCTACCAACCTTCATTGGAATTGGAACCCCCAAGTCGGGCACAACCTGGCTTTTTCGATGTCTTGCCGAACATCCAGAGGTATTTATTACGCCTGTTAAGGAAACAGCGTTCTTTGCCTCTTCCTTTGATCCGGAAGCCCTAGATACCTACCATCGCTATTTTGAAGGGGGTCAAGAGGCGATCGCGGTGGGGGAAATTTCTGTGGACTATTTTGATTCTGAGCCAACTCCGGCCCGGATTGCCCAGGTTCTACCCGATGTCAAACTAGTTGTGGTCTTTCGTAATCCGATTGACCAAGTCTATTCCCATTACTGGCATTTAGCACGACAGAATTTTCACTCCTGGGAAGAGGATCAACGCTTATCATTCGAGGCCGCTTTAGATAAATATTCGGTGCGTTTGATCGAGCCTGCTAGCTATGCTAAGTATCTTAAAAGCTGGCTGCGCTACTTTAATAGAGATCAAATCCATGTCATCTTCTATGAAGAAATTTGCCAACAGCCCCAAACTGTTTTGCAAAGACTATTTGAATTTTTAGGGGTCGATCCAACTTTTCTACCCAGTGCTCTCGATCGCCAGGATGTTTCCGTACGCAAGGGAGTGTCCCCGAAAAGCCCACTGCTGGATCAAATCCACTCAATTCTGTACCAGCAACTCAATCAGCAATTTTATATGCCCCTAAAGCATTTACTTGGTTTTAATGTGGCGGCACAACTCAAGGAAACTCTCCGAATTCGTCAAATTATGCAGACCCTGTTCTATCGGGAGGGCTATCCCAAGATGGCCGCAACGACCCGAACGGCATTGTGCGATCGCTTTAGTCCCGATATCCAAGAACTTGCAACCTTGACGGGGCGCGATCTGAGTCATTGGTTGGGTCGTGCGGGAACTTATTAAACCGACTGTATGAAGTGAGTTTTAATGCTTATGAGTCATTCCCTACCACTGGCCCCCCACGCTCTGCGCCGGGTGCTAGTTGTTAGTCCTCATTTTCCACCAACCAACGCACCAGACCACCAGCGGATTCGCACGGCGTTGCCCTATCTGGCGGCACAAGGTTGGTCTGCTCATATTTTGGCAGTTGAACCGGATGAGATTCCTCATCCTCAAGATCCGTTGCTGGCACAAGTTCTGTCTGCGGATCTGCCGATTACCCGTGTGGGTGCAATTCCGGCGCACTATACTCAAAAAATTGGGTTAGGCAACGTTGGTATTCGAGCCATGCAGTTCGTTCGACAAGCGGGCGATCGCTTACTGGCCCAAGAAAAGTTTGACCTAGTTTTCTTTTCAACTACTATTTTCCCGCTCATGGCCTTGGGGCCTCACTGGTTGAAAAAATTTGGTGTTCCCTATATCCTAGATTTTCAAGACCCCTGGCGTAGTGACTATTATCGAGAGACGGGTCTTACCCCTCCTGGAGGTCGAATGAAGCATGGCTTAAGTCAGTTGATTGCTCAATTACTAGAGCCAATTGCCTTACAATCGCCTGCCCATATTGTCAGTGTTTCCCCAGCTTATCCCTATATTTTGCAACAGCGCTATCCTGGGTTGCATTCCGAACAATTTACGGTTTTACCCTTTGGTGCTCCAGAAGCTGATTTCGCGATCTTGCCCCAGCTTAACCTCAGACAATCCATTTTTAATCCCCATGATGGCTTACGGCACTGGGTTTATGTGGGTCGTGGGGGAGGCGATATGGTCACTGCAATTAAGGTGCTTTTCGAGGCGATTCGGCGCGATCGCCGAATCCATAGGGAACGATGGGCAGAGATTCGTATTCATTTTGTAGGCACCAGTTATGCTCCACCTGAGCGTGCTGAAAAAACTATCGAGCCTTTGGCTAAAGTCTATGGCTTAGACGATTTGATCGATGAACATCCAGGACGAATTGCTTATTTCGAAGCACAACAGGTTTTAGTCGATAGCGAAGCAATTCTTTTAATTGGTTCTAACGATTCGAGTTATACAGCCTCTAAACTTTATCCAAGTATTTTGGCAAAGAAACCTATTTTGGCAGTGTTTAATGAGCAAAGCTCTGTCGTCAAGATTCTCCAAACTTGTCAGGCTGGTCAAGTAGTAACCTTTGGTAAGAATATCAGCGAAGAGCAAACTATCCAAACAATTCAGACATATTTGAGTCAAATGCTGTGCCCATCTCGATCCAGCCTAGTTCAAACGAATTGGGAAGCTTTCCAAGCTTATACTGCTCAGGCCATGACCCAAAAGCTGTGCCAACTATTTGATCAAGCCTTGGTTCCTCAACGGTCTCAATCTGTGAGTTTAGAGGCGATCGCTCCTCAGCAGACTTTCAACCATGCGTAATCAACGTATTTATGGCAAAAGAATCTCATCAGGCAACGACCAATATGTTTTGGTGTCTGATTTCTCTTCTCGTGTATGGGAATTTTGGAGCATTTAGACATGCCGACCCGGCATCAGAGGCAGGGTGCCTTTTGATTGGATTTTTCTGCATGTTTCCTCTTTATCTGTGGTGTGCAGGTAAAGTTCAAGGGATGCCAGTTTTTCCGTTCTTTGCTTTAACTTATTTATGGACGTTTTGTCTGCCACTAGTGAGCGACAATCCAAATGTTTTAAAGTATTCGCCTAGCCAACACTTAATAGCTGGATTTAATACAAGCTTGTTTTTAGGCAGTGGCACTTTAGTCTGGTATCAGTTTGTCAAATCCAAAGTGAGTAAAAGCAAGCCTTATCTTGCCTTAGATACAGAAAAAGCTGAATTGTTCTTTATTGTCATGGTGGGAGCTGGCGTTTTTATTAATATGTATGTTTTAGGGGGTTGGTCTGGCATTCCACCTAAAATTTTTACAATTGTGCGAGGCATGGTTAAAGGGTTGAGTTTGCTCGGTTGTTTTATCCTTTGTTATCGTCTAGGACAAAAAGAAATTCCTAAATTAAGAGGTCAGGTATTTGTCCTTTTACAAACCCTATATATCATCACCTCAGGGGCAGGGATGGTCTTAAACTTTGCGTTAGTTCTATTTATGCTATCTATTGTTGCTTATACGATTGGTGCTCGGCGATTTCCCATTGTAGCTACGCTTATAGGATTAATGTGCGTTATGCCATTACATTATGGCAAGCATCCTATGCGTGAAAAGTATTGGTTTCATGTAGAAGAAACTACATACATTCAACCTTGGGATTACCCAGCTTGGTTTAGGGAATGGGCCGGTTATGCCTATGACTACTTTACCTACGAACCCGCTCGATACGAAAAAGTTGAGGAAAGAGAATCTTTTGCTGAGCGATCGAGCGTGGTTCACATGCTCATGTTTGCTCAGACTCAAATTCCTAAAAACTATCCCTTTCTCAATGGAGAAACCTATAAAGTCGTTCCACAGATTATCATGCCGAGAATTATAAATCCTAATAAACCTCGCAGCCATGAAGGTACTTATATGCTTTGTATTCATACCCGAATGCAAACCTATGAAGATACTTTAACAACGACAATTGCTTGGGGCCTTTTACCTGAAGCCTATGCAAACTTCGGCACAGCTGGTTTACCAGCTATAGGAGGTCTATTGGGGGTATTCTATGGAACCGTTACTCGCTCAGCTCTAGGAACTTCTCGTTTTTCTTTTAGGTTTCTTTTTTCAGTTCTAATTTTTAGTTTATCCTTAGCTTCCATTGAATGGACGTCAGGTGTCTATGCTGCAACGCTCTTTCAGTCTTCAGTTCCTTTACTTGGCATTCGATTTACAGTGATGCGTCTGTATCGCAAAATGCCGCATTACAAACAGCTTAAGCTCAAGCGAAAACTTAAACAGATGACTGGTGCCAGAGTATGAAAAATCTTGCAATTATTACCTCCCACCCGATACAATACTACGCTCCCTGGTTTAAACATCTTGCAGCCCAGATCCAGATTAATCTCAAGGTCTTTTATCTTTGGGATTTTGGTGTGTCGACCCGAAATGACGAGGAATTTCAGCAGTCTTTGCAGTGGGATGTTCCTTTGTTAGAAGGTTACGATTATGCATTTGTTCCCAATCACAGCAATGCTCCTAGTGTTCACCATTTTTGGGGCTTAAACAATCCTGCTCTAACCGATCTTGTCAAGCAATTCCAGCCTGATGCAGTGTTACTAATGTGTTATAATTATGCTACAATTTATAAGTTTCTTTGGCAGTGGCGTTATGAGAAAATTCCCCTTCTTTTTCGAGGAGATTCTCATCGATTGGTTTCGCTAAAGGGATTTAAGTCATGGGTAAAGAAAGTCTGGATTCAACAAATTTATTCTCAAATAGATGCCTGTTTGTATGTTGGGCAGGCTAACTACCAATACTTCCGCCATCACAATATTCAGGCAGATCGTCTTTTTTATACTCCTCACGCTATTGACAATGCTCGCTTTTTTAAAGCAAAAAGCGAAGCTAATTATGCATCGCAAATTTGGAAAAAAGAGCTTGGTATTCCTGAAAACTATCGAGTGATTCTATTTGCGGGAAAATTCGTGTCTAAAAAGCGACCTCAAGATCTGTTGCAAGCATTTGCCAAAGCTCATCTAGAGAATACTGCACTTGTATTTGTGGGTGCAGGCGAGCTAGAATCTATTCTGCGTCAGCAGGCTTCGGAGATTGAGCAGGTTTATTTTGCTCCTTTTCAGAATCAAAGTTTGATGCCCAGGACCTACGCTTTGGCTGATGTGTTGGTGCTACCTAGCTTTGGTCCAGGTGAGACCTGGGGGCTATCTGTGAACGAAGCAATGGCGATGGGAAAGGCTGTGATTGTCAGCAGTCATGTTGGTTGTGCTACTGACTTAGTTCAGCTACAGGAATCAACCTCGGAACAAAATGGTTTAGTCTTCCCTGCAGGAGATTGTGATGCGCTTAGTCGAGCTCTGGAAAGAGCTTTTTCTCAACCTGAACAATTACGTCGCTGGGGAGAGGCTGGCCAGCGACGCATTCGCAAGTTTAGCTATGAACGGATGACACAGGGATTGTTACGGGCTCTAGCGGCACTGTCTTCCCATTCCGATCAGCAGCCCTTGATTCAAGGAGACGTAACGCTAGGATGATTTCGGCAACGCAGCGCTGAAGTGCATAATACCAACCTCGGGGGCCATCCCAAAGGCCCCTCTTTAGAAGCAAACAATAAACTATAACGAGTAAAGGAGCTAGGGGGGTATATAGGCGAATGCGATCGCTCCAACCTAAGTCCTTAATAGAAGTATTTCTCAATTTTTTGACTTCTAATTCGGCATAGCAATCCTGAGCCCATAACCAGCGTTGAAGAGTCTTTTGATCATCATGCAAAAGTGGCATTTTTAAGGTTTTGCTCTCTCCTTCAGGCTGTAGTAGTTGTCGATGGCCATCATCAATATAATGGACAAATTGAGGTCTAAATAGGGCTCTTCTAGGGGGTAAAATTGTTCCCTTTAGAGGACTACCGAAAACACAATATTTAAATGGAACCCAATAACTATTAACGTTCGTAGTAGGCGTTATTTGGCTAAGCTCTTTCTGTAGTTCTGGAGTTACTAAATAATCTGCATCTAAAGAAAGTGCCCATTCTGTATTAACAAACGTTAGACCATAATTCCATTGTTGAGCAAGGCTATCAAAAGGGCGCTGTAGAACTCTTACATTTGGATATCGTTGTAATATTTCTAATGTTGAATCAGTACTAAAGCTGTCAATGACTAAGACTTGCTTTGCCCAGCTTAATCTAGACAAAGTTCGTCCTATATTTGGGGCTTCGTTGTAGGTCAAAATGATAGGAGTAATGGAGTCAAGCATAGATTTCTACATGGTTTTGATAATGTTGAATAAGTTTTTGGCTGATGGATGCCCAACCAAACTGTTGTTGTGAGATAATGCGACTTTGTGCTCTAATCCGTTGCCAATGCTGGGGAGATTGAATCGCCAGGTTAAGGGCTTCGCTGAGAGCCTCAGTCCAGCATTTTGGTTCTAAAGGGACTACCCAACCTAAATGATGCTGCTGGACAAAGTCTGATAGCGCGACATCCGGGCTCAACATTACAGGTAAGCCGGAGGCCATAGCTTCTAGGACCGAAATCCCAAAATTTTCTGAGTGAGACGGTAATACAAAAAGATCTGCACCTTCAAGTAAGGCTTGTTTCTCTGCTCCCGTTAAAAATCCTAACCAATGTACTTGAGGTTGTAGCGATAAATCTTTGACTTGTCGCTTGAGTGCTTGACAGTATTCAGAATCACCGCTGCCTGCGATCGCCAAGGTGAAATTACGATGAGGCAAATCGGCCAAGGCTGTCAAAAGAATTTCTAGCCCTTTCTTTGGATGTAAGCGCGATAAAAATGCAATTACAGGTTGGTTAGAGTCAAGCTTGAGCTGTTGACGTAGCAGCGTACGAGCCTGATATAATGGACTGGCTACATTGAGTCCTAAAGGTAGCACGAAAGATTTTGTCTGAAGCGCTAACGATTGTACTTCTCGATATTCGGATTCACTGGTGAAATGCAATGCTTGACTATCTTCTAAAAGCATTCGACAGCCTTGCAAGTAAAGCTGTTTTTTACGGTAACCCTGCTGTAAAGACCAGTGACATAATGAGCCTAGAGGTCTGACAAAATAAGGAACTCCTTTTGTCCGAGCCCAGGCCATGCCCATGATGGAAGGATAGGAAAAAATAGCATGAATATGGACAAAGTCGTAGGTTTGAATTTCCTGACCTAGCCAGCGAGTTAAGGATGCTGAAATCGCAAATTCTCGAAAACTTGAAGAACGAGGAGACCATCGATTAAAAAAACGAACAGGCACCTGTTCATAATTAATCCAAGCATTAAGGGGCACATCGAGTCGCTGAGGACCATTATCGTTGGTCGTGGCAATTTCAGCTTCAATCCCTTGTTTTCGTAGCTCTCTCACCATTTGCAAAACGGCCTGACTTGGTCCTCCTCGAATGGGAGCAATAGAAGGGATAATATGAAGAACTTTCATGGTAGATGTCTGAAATACTTGCGGGTTCATGGAATAGAGCAAGTTTGCTCAGTTTCCAACTAAACTGTTTCGAATCATGTCAAATTGTTTCAGACTGAAGCTTGCGATTTTTCCTAAGCAATAGCATCTCTCTATAGCTCCATCGTAAAGCTGACTGAAATCCTAATCGTAATAAACCACCCCATTGCAAGAGCATAAATAGGGTGCTTGCAAGTAACAGTAGGGGGCCGTTAGAAAGTCTGACGAGCGCAAAAGCTCCACTACTTAGCCATAGGCTTAAACCTGTGATTAAGGTCACGGTTTCACGTTGTGAAAAACCCTGATCAATTAACCAATGATGTAAATGTCCACGATCAGGATAAAAAGGAGAACGGCGTGCCCAAAGTCGTTGTATGATAACGCGACTCATGTCTAAAATGGGTAGGGCGAGAAGAACAAAAGGAATTATTGCCGTTGTAAAGCCGGGAACTGCAGCTTTAACAAAAAGACTAGTACCCCCTAACATGAAGCCTAATAGATAAGACCCACCATCACCCATAAAAATCTTAGCTGGGTGGGTATTGTGATAGAAAAATCCGAGCGTGGATCCAACTATGGTGAGACAAAGGAAGGCGATCGCTTCGCTTTGTTCGGTCATAACTAACAAGCTAAAGATGACTAGCTCAGTGACAACGACGATACTAGATGCAAGTCCATCTAACCCATCTAACCAGTTAATCGCATTGGCAACGCCAGCTAGCCAGACCAATGTGACGGGTAGGCTCAGGACTCCTAAAGTAACACTGCCTAGACCCGGCAAGGGTAGCACGTCCATGCGAACGCCTAGATACCAGGAAAATGTCCCTATCAAGCTTTGTAACGCTAATCGATGAAACGGTGATAAGGAAAATAGATCATCAAGAAAACCAACGAAAAAGAAGCCTAAACCTCCAACGAGCAGACCGAAAAAGGGCATTTTTTGACCAACGTCGAGAAAGAGGGTTTGGCGATCGCTTAGAAAATCAACAGAGGGTGATTGTCCAAAAATAAAAAAAGCCAGTGTCATTGTTATGGCTATTGATATCGCGATCGCAACTCCCCCGACTCGAACAATCGGTTGATGATGAAGTTTTCGAGTATCCGGTATATCCGTCCATTTATACCGAAGACCAGTTTTTTGAATGAGGGGAGTAATTCCCAAGGCTAGTAAATAGGCAATTAGGGCAACGAGAGCTGCTTGCATACGGTTTATAGGATTAGATCGATTCCATCTTGACATTGAAATGTTTTTGTTAAGGTTGGACTTTAAGTATTTATTAGGGGGTGTTTTTTAGAGTAAGCGAACAATTGAAAAACGTAGAGCTACACTGACATTAAAGAAATCTAGATTCTTTCAAAATTCGATTCTAAAACCTGGTATTTTCTTCGATGACTGAAGTTTTATGGATGACTATGCTCGGTATGCCATGCTGTATTGCCTTGAAAATTTGAGAAAAGCTGGCGAAAATCTATGAACTCCCAGATTGAAAATGATCCTATCCTTAAGAGAATCTTTATTCGTATCCCTTCAGATATGGTTGATACTTTTACATCCGATCAGCTTAAGGTTCTTCGTAATGCTTTTGTTCAAAATCCAACCCGTAAACATGCGATAGATATTCGCTTATCTATTCCCTTGTTCCGGATTTATCTTGTTATCCTTAGTGGTCAAGAAAAACGCTCTCAAGAACGGCTTAAGCAGGATAGGGTAATTTATCCTCTCTGGACGTTTTTTAATATCTTAGCGATTTGCACTGTTTGTCTATCTGCCGTTTCGTTTTTAGTTGGCTTACTGCTTCTAAGTTATCCTGCTTCTAGAGAACATCTTTTGAAGGGGTATAGTCAAGAATTGGGCTTAGTGACCCAAATCAAAATCATTTAGAGCAAATACTGTCGCTTTCATTAAAACTGAATTTTCTGAGTATGTATGCGACTAGACCATTATCAAACTAACCGTTATCACCCTGGTGCTTCTGTTCTCTGGCAAGTTCTATGGTATTTGGGGGGAGATCCAATCTTTCAAAGTAAAGTTCTTCCTTTCTCCACCCTGAAGGTTTGGATTTTACGCGTTTTTGGTGCTAAGATCGGCCAAGGTGTTCGTATTAAGCCTGGCGTTAAAGTGAAGTTTCCTTGGCGATTGACCGTTGGAGATTACGTTTGGATTGGCGAAAATGCCTGGCTTGATAATGTTGCCCCTATCGTGATTGAAAGCCATGTTTGTTTGTCACAAGGTGTATATCTCTGTACTGGAAATCATGATTGGTCTGTGGAAGGCTTTGATCTGATACCCGGAGAAATCTATCTTGCGCAGGGAAGCTGGATTGCAGCAAAAGCTGTCATTGGTCCTGGTGTTCGGGTCGGTACCGGTGCGGTACTTGCCTTGGGCAGCGTTACTGGGCGATCGCTCCAACCTCATACTATCTACGCAGGCAATCCTGCACAGCCCCTCAAACCACGACCGTTGACCAAGCTACGGCAGGACTTGCAGGAAGTTGCGGAGGAAAATACTGTTATGCAATCAGTAGAACTACGAGTGAAGTTGCCTTGTACTGATGTTTGCTTGCAAGATTCTGACCTGGATGTATCTAGCGAAGAAACTGATGCGTTCAATAGTCTCAGCGCCCAAGGCTTTTCCTAGGAACATTGATGTTTTTTTACTCAGTGTTCTTAACTGGATTCGCGATCGCAACCATCCGTAAAAACACCACTATCAGATTTGAGTCGATTACCCAAGCTGTTTTTTCCTCAGCCCTTAAAATTCAACTCACGACCTTTGAGTAAAGGTTTTAAAATCGTCAAGTTTTCCTTAACTTTGACTGTTTTATTTGACTCGAAGGTGTGCATTCTTTGCGATATGAATGCCAAAAATATATGGTTTTACAGGGTGTAAGGTGTAATAAGATTATGGGCAGACGATCCCTCTCAGCATCAGAATCTGGTATCCGTAAGGCTAAGCAAGCCTTTCACCGTCGAGGCTGGACTCAGTCAGAACTTGCTATGGAGGTTGGACTAGCGACTCGTCAGCCGGTTTGGAAGTTCTTTAGTGGCCGACCTGTTGAGCGGGCCGTCTTTATTGATATTTGCTTTCGACTGGATTTAGACTGGGAGGAAATTGCCGGAATTGGTCCATCAGCGCCTGGACTGTTGTCATCCTCTGATGTGTTACAGGCTGAATTGTGTGGAGGTTCTGATCGAGAGACCATAGCGTCTATTCGTCAACATCTCTGGCAAATGCTGCAGACGCAAGGAAACTGGCTTCCAGTCAGTCTTGATCTATCACAACCTTTGCCTTTGATGGCAGTCTATGTTAATCAACAAGTGTGGGAAATCCCTCGACAGAGTCATTATTGTCTAAAAAATGACACTTGGGATTCTATTGTCCAGATCTTGCCTCGATCCCCTTTAACAGAGATCGTGACCCAAAATTCTCAGATTTTTTTGAAAGGTGCCTTGGGATCTGGTAAAACGACAGCCTTGCGCTTTCTCTTCACAGAATGTCTCAGAAGTAATCTTTTAGCAAATCAGATTCCCATTTTGTGGATCTTATCCAATCAGGGTGATTTTGCAACTCAACTCCAGCAGCAGTGGCAACTTTATGGTTTACAGCTTGAGCAAATGCATCAGCTTGCTCGTCTGGGCAAGCTAGTTTTACTCTTAGACGGTTTTGATCAGCTTGCTGTTGAGCAAAGGGATCGCTTACGTGCTCAGATTTTGCAATGGACCCAAGTCAATCTTGGTAATTCAATTATTATTACTAGCCGTACAGGATGTGATGAAGCCTATTTATCTGGCTTCCGATCAGTTGAACTAGCTGGTTTTGAAGAAGAACAAGTTAAAGACTTTGCCCAAAAGTGGTTTTCTACTGTTCAATGTTCTACCCAACAGCCATCATTTCAAGATTTCTTAATCGAATGTAATCAGAAAGAGGCAAGCGAGCTTAGAGCTCTCATGGCTTCTCCTTTACTATTGCATGTGTGTTGTCTACACTTTGCTCATCACGGATCTTTGAAGCAATCCTTTAGCCAGTTGTACGAGGCAATTTTAGAGTTGCTACTGCGGCGTTGGAATCGAATTGCTGGCCATTCTCCTCTTCAAGAAGAAGAGCTTACGGAATATTGGCGATCGCTCATCACGACTGCGCTCTCTTCTATTTCCATAGGACGAACTGCTCCACTAAAAACGACATATGCTTCAAAATTGTCTGAGCAGGAAATATGGCCTAATGCTTTATTCGAGTTATTAACACATCCCTATCAACAGACTGTCCTACAGACTTTGAGTTTGGATTACGGAATTTTAGAAAGAACGCCACAAGGTGATTATCAATTTGTTTCCCCAGGCTTATGTGCTTATCTAACTGCATTATCGTTAACTAACTTATCTAAAGGTAAAAATCAAGTCGAAGTTCTATTTCAATCGTTCGACGATCAAGACATCCTGCAAGGCTCGATCCGCCTCAAATATTGCTTAGCTCTTGTTTCTGATTCCCAAGAGTACCTTACACAGCTTCTCCTGTGGGCCAATAAAGACCTAGAGAGTGAAGAAAGTTTGCAATCTTTTTTAGGCTGGATCAATCGTAAATCAGAATCAATCAATACTCATGGCCAGTATCCACTGAATGGGATTCGGTCCTTTTATTGGGGCATATGCGTCTCGAAAAATTTGGAGCTTGTTTCCCGTCTAGAGCCACAAATGCTAGAGGCACTTTCTCCAGAGCTTCATCTAGATTTGATGCTAATTCGGGCCTTAAACTTAGGCGAGAATTTAGAACCAAGACCGAATCAATCTCATTTGATTGAACTTCGGTTTGCGTTAGATTTAGAAGTCTATTGTCAGCATGAGCCTTCTATTGCATCTGTGATTCAGCATCTTTGTTCACAATTTCCGCCACTTACTGCATCAGAGAGCCAATTACAAACTTGGTGGCAAGAAAAAGGTCAGCAATGGTTCACTGAGTTTCGACAAGTTTGCATTGAACATCGCGATATAGGTCATTTATGGAAATTTGGTGAAAGAGAAAAGGCAAGCTTACAGCGCCATGAAACTCTTTACCTATCGGTGCTTGACGCTATTCAGGATGAGTATTTATCTCAGCAGATCGATCCAGCCCTGATCCGTCGACTGATTTTCAGTCCTCAGAGTGAGCTTAATCAAGAATTGATATTTTTCCCAGCAACAACTGTACATTCTCTTAGCCGAGCAAACTTTTAATTGATTAAAATCACAATGAACACCTTACTCCAAGCTAAATCCGCTTATCATATTTTAGTCGTTGAGCCAGATAATTACCTTCGCGATGCTTTAATTCAAGCCATTGAGTATGAAGGCTATGGTACAACATCACTGACGACTGCTAAAGACTGCATACAGCACTGCCTTAGGGATTTACCTAACTTGGTAATTTTAGCCTCAAAACTTCCTGATCAAGAGGCTTTAAAGGTTGTTGAACAGCTTCAATCCAGACTCTCTCAAGATTGTCCACCGGTTCTGATGCTCGCATCGCAATATGATCTAAGCTTCATGGAAAAGGCTTTTGCCCTGGGGGTCCGTGACTATTTGCTTCGTCCAATCCACTGGTCAGTATTTCGTCAAAGAGTTCAGCAGTTGATTGAAATGCAGATTTGTCTGCATCAATTAGACGAAAAACTATGGCAGGAAAAGGCCCTAATGGGACAACTGACTAAAACTAAATTGCGGATAGAAGGCCTGTCGCAATTAGATGAGGTTACTCAGCTTAAAAACCGTAAATCTTTTGAAGAAGAACTACTTAAAACTTGGCGAGTTCAGGTGAGGGAGCGACAGCCGGTCAGCTTGATTTTGCTAGAGCTTAGCTATCTTCAGTCAGCCTGGGATGAAGTCACAAACTCGATTAATTTTGAGTATCTTAAGGTGACGAGTCATGCAATTACTAGTATTTTAAAGCGACCTAATGACATTGCAGCTCGTTATCAAGAAAAGCAGTTTATCATTCTTCTTCCCAATACTCCTTTGGATGGAGCAATTCATTTGGCTAAGACATTGCAACAGGCTATACAGCTAGAAATTCAAACTACAGTCGTACTAGAGAAATCAATGCTAGATCCCGTCTTTAATATTGGGATAGCTAGTCAATTGGCCGCTCCTCAGCAGGAGATTCAAGGTCTCATGGAAACTCTGCGACGATCGCTATCTCAGTCCAAGGATAAGGGAATCAACAGCATCGCCTATTTAGATGCCTCTCCATCTATCTCCTGACCTTTAATTCACTGAAGTCTCGCAAACCGCAAAAACTAAACAACCCTCACTAAAAGGCACCCCCACTTGGCATTACAATTACTTCTTCGACTACGGCTCCATCGGGCATTTGAATGACATTCAAAATCGCTTGGGCAATCATCTCGGGTTTCATCATTTGGCTGCGATCGAAATCTGCATTCACGGTTTCTGTATCCCAAATTTCTGTGTTCACAGAACCGGGAGAAACGATGCTGACACGGATGCCATTGCTACTTTCTTCCGCTGACAACACCTTTGAAAGGGTTACTAATGCAGCTTTGCTCGCACAGTAGGCCCCCCAGTTCGGGAAGGCATTGTGCGCGGCGATGGAGGCAACATTAATGATTTTTCCATGGGCGCGCGATCGCATCTGGGGCAACACCGCCTGAATACATTGAAAGACGCTAATCACATTCAAATCCATGACCTGTTTCCAGTCCGCCAAAGGCATGTCCGCTAGTGCACCGGTATAGCCAATACCTGCGTTGTTAATCAACACATCCACTGCTTGATTGGCTACCCAGGCTTGCAATTTAGATTGAATAATCTCCAGATTGAGTAAGTCTAGGGAGAGGATGTGGACTGCTGCGCCTTGCTGCTCCGCTGCAGCGGCAACCCTCTGGAGTTTATCGAGCGATCGCGCCACCAGCAAAAGATCAAATCCAGCAGCAGCAAGCCCAAGGGCTGTGGCGCGGCCAATGCCGCTGCTAGCCCCAGTAATCAGGGCTGTAGGGCGGGAAGAGACAGTCATAGTAAAAAATAGTAAAAATTGGAAAACCCTTGAAAAAAGTGGACTTAAGCTTCAGTAAACATGCCAATCCGACGAAACTTTTGGTAGCGCAACTCTCGTAACTCATGGGGTGGTAGTTGGCTGAGCTCGTTGATATTGCGAATCAGCGCTTGTTTAAGCGTTTCCGCTGCTTCCAGTGGCGCGCGGTGGGCCCCCCCTAGGGGTTCGGGCAGGGTTTCGTCGAGGATGCCCAACTCCGTCAAGTCAGTTGCCGTAATCTTCAGGGCTTCGGCGGCTTTTCCGGCTTTGCCCGCGTCTTTCCAGAGAATAGCAGCGCAGGCTTCAGGGCTAGCGACGGTATAGACTGAATGTTCAAACATCATCAGGCGATCGCCCACGCCAATGCCCAAAGCTCCCCCCGATCCCCCTTCCCCAATAACAGTGCAAAGAATGGGCACATCTAGACGGAACATTTCCCGCAGGTTGTAGGCGATCGCCTCCCCTTGTCCCAGTTCCTCGGCCTTCACCCCCGCATAGGCTCCAGGGGTATCAATAAACGTCACAATCGGCATGCCAAACCGGTTAGCATGGTCCATCAAACGCATGGCCTTGCGATAGCCGCCGGGGGAAGCCATGCCAAAATTCCGGGCAACATTGTCCTTGGTGTCGCGACCCTTTTGGTGACCCAGCATGACGACGCTGCGGTTGCCCAATTGTGCAATCCCGCCAACGAGGGCGAGGTCATCGGAACCGGCGCGATCGCCATGGAGTTCAATCCACTCATCGCTAATGGTTTGAATATAATCTAGGGTGCTTGGGCGACGGGGGTGACGGGCCACCTGAATGCGCTGTGCGGGGGACAGACTGCTAAAAATTTCCTGACGCAACTGTGCAGCACGGGCTTCTAGCTGTTGGATCTGCCCCTTCACATCGACATCGCTCTCTTCCGCCAGCGAGCGAATCTGATCAATCCGGGCTTCGAGTTCTGCCAGGGGTTTTTCGAAGTCGAGTAGAACGGGTTTGCGCTGAGTGGTTGACATAGGGGTGCGACTCGCTAGATAGGAACCCAAGGAGGTAGGCCGCTTCCTATCCTATCATTCAGTAAAAGCGAATCCGATCATCCGGGCTTGTCTCCGGCTCATCTTCGGTGCATCTCCTACAAATTTATCAACGCCTTGCCCGTTTTGGCTACGCTACGAAGGCGATCGCCTCCGCCCTCTAACAGGTAACAACGGCCAACAGATCATCCCCCTTGAAAATCGTTGCCCCGTGAGCGCTATCTCCAAAGGACAAATCGCCTCCATCGCTAAACTTGAATTCGGTATAGCCCATTTGAAGGTTATTGACCGTCACGCAGCCCTCCTCTTTATTCAAAACTACAGTTGCAGGGCCACCGCTGAGCCAAACGATGTCCATCCCCGATCCGCTGTCCATTACATCGTCCATATCGCCCCCCATGTCGCTGGCCATAAGGGTTAATCCTTGGATATTGATCAGGGGGTCAGAGCCCAGCATGCCGATTTCCGTAGCGTTGCCCGAGTCTAGATCAATGGAGTAAAAGGTGTTATTGGAAACGGCAAAGGCGACATTACCTGCGTCTGGATCCGAGAGGATGTCAAACCCCCCGAGGGTGTCAAAGTCTAAACCGAGTTCGCCTACGGTTGTTAAAATACCGTCGTTGGGTGGGTTCTGTAGAACTAATGTGTTGAGCAGCGTATCAATGTTATAGAGCTGTGTACTGGTTGTGCCCTCAAAGGAATTGGTATAGGCAGCGGCGGTAATATTGGGGTTGATGCCTGCATTGCGATCGCCCTCGGCAAAGGCCAGGGAGCCATCGACAATGACGGCACCGGTATCTACGTTAATGCGGAAGTCTTGGTCATTGTCCCCCACAAGGCGGAGGCGATCGGCCACAGGATTGAAGTCAAACCCCGAAATCGTACCGCCCTCAAAAGGGGTATCCAAGGTACTCACGAAGGTGGCGATATTATCCGTGGTCATTAGGTTACGAAGAATCGGGCCGTTGGCATCGGCTGCACCGTTATGAATATGAATAGCGCTTTCGGGATTGCCCAGCGGATCCACACCGCCCACCGGCATTAGCGGACTGGTCAAGTTGCGAAAGCTGCCGTTCGTTGCCAGCTCATTCACCGAGTTGTCGTAAACAATGTCAAACATACCGGTTGCAGGACCATCTGGCACCTCGTTGACCTGCTGGGTCTCTTCGAGGGCCAATCCTGACGCAACGACATCTCCCTCAACCTCGACATCAATTTGCCCCCGCAGTTCGCCACCGGCAAAGTTTTCGGTGTGCAGATTAATGTAGAGGTTATCGTTGAGTAATTCAGTTTCTTCCGCATCGGTGAGGGTAAAACTGCCGCTGAAGCGATCGCCATCCACCGTCAAATTCCGAATGATTGGGCCATTAGCTCCGGCAGCGCCATTGTGAATGTGAATGGCGCTCTCAGGATTGCCCAGGGGATCAACCCCGCCTACGGGCAGGAGCGGACTGGTGAGATTACTAAAGCTGCCGCTAATCTTGAGTTGATTGGTCGCATCGTCATAGATGGCATCAAAGCTGCTAGTTGCAGGACCATCTGGTACATCGTTGACCTGTTGTGATTCCTCCAGCATGAGTCCTCGCTCAACGATGTCGTGTTCGAGATTCACATGGATTTGACCCCGCAGTTCACCCCCTGCAAAGTCCTGGGTGTGGAGATTGACATAGAGATTATCGCTGAGCAGTGCCGCCTCTTCGCTCTCAGTCAGCGTCACGGTTCGGCCAAAGGTGCCGGAGGTCGCGCCCGCTGGATCGAGGGTGTAGATTTTGTTGGCGGTGGTCAGGCCATAGATTTTGCCATCGGCGGGACGCACATCAATTCCCAGTAGAGATCCTTCAAGGCCGGTGACAGGGATTTGGGTAACTGAACTTAGGTCGTCCGAGCTAAATGTCAGAAGTTCATTGTTGTCGGTTAGCGCCACAACGTTAGCGGTGACGGTAGTTTGTAGGGTTTCGCTTGTCATAAAAACTAAATCCTCGATAAATGACGTATGTGGGCAGTACGTCAAAAACTGCTCAATAGATGCAGCAGGATGATTTAAATCATCCTAAAGGAATAAATTTTGAATATCGCTCGGCCTTTATTACCCTAGGCTAGGCTATGGGCTGTAGGCTATGGGCTAAAACCCTATGTTCTAGAGTTTCTGAATCAAAATCGGTGAGGTTTGATGACGTTGGGGGGCAGCTGCGTCTTCAACTGTAATGGCAATGGCTTTGACCCAATAGGGGGCTGTCTGAAATGCCATCGGGAGTACCAGAGTTTGAGACTGTGTTTGAGACGGCTTCCCCTGGGTTTCTACCGTAAAGACATGGGTCAAAATTGCGCCTTTAGAATCCGTTGTAAACGGTGCCTCAGGATCTAAAACCGTCCACAAAACATAGACTTTTCCTGGGGCCAAGGGCGGCAGATGATCAATGCGCAACGTACCTTTCAAATCCGTTGGATCGAGTTGAACAATCGCTTGAACCGATTGGGGGTCTGTAACTGTACCCGTGAGTTGGCTAAAATCTGCCGTCGTTTGTAGTGCAACCGTTTGCAGTTGAGAGGGAGCATCGGGCTGATTGGCCTGTTGCTGCTTGAGCGTTTGGAGCGATCGCCACAATCCATAATTACTCAGGGAAAGCGCCGCAATCAGTATCGCTGCCACAGCTCCCCCAGCCCTCACCCAGAGAGGCAGCATCACAACTGACTGGGATTGGGAGTTGGACCGTTGTGGTTCTGGAGCAGGTGCTTGCATGGCCGCAAAGGACGAGAGTACCGCTGCTCGGAGCTGAGTCGGTGGCTGCACTACATCAGGACAGTAAACCCGATCAAAAATGTTCTGGGTTTGTTCAATCAACTGCTTGACTGTGCTGGCTTGTTTAGGGGTTTGCTGCAACTCTTCTAGCAGGTTTGCTTCTGTGTCGTTGAGATCATTAAGGACGTATCCTGCCACCAGGGTTTGAAGGGTTTCCGGAGACGTATCAGGAGAGATAGGTGAGGTCATTGCGACTCCTCCTCCAAGGCGGGCTGTAAAATCTGGCGGAGTTTGATCAAGCCGCGCCGAGCTAGGGACTTGACCGTACCCAGAGGGGTATTGAGCTGATTGGCGATCGCCCCATGACTCAATCCTTCCCGATAGGCCAAATCCAAGACCTGCCGCTGGCTCTCAGAAAGTTGTGAAAGGGCAGCCGCAACGGCTTGAGTCATCTCTTCTCGGTCGGTCGGTTCTGGAGGAAGATGGGCCATTTCGGCAGACTGAGTGATTTGCCATTGCTTCAGGGAGACTTGGGCTCGCTGGGCAAAACGCAGACGATCGATGGCTCGCGATCGCGCCAATACAGCCAAAAAAGTTCTTAAGGAGCCCCTCCTTGGATCGTAGCGAGTATGGGCCAATTTGAGAAAAATTTCTTGGGTGAGGTCTTCTGCGTCCTGGGGGTGTTTCAGTAGTTTGAGGGCGATTCCGTACACTAAGCCGGCGTGGCGATCGTAGAGCAATCCTAAAGCCTCGGCCTGACCTTGGTTTAATGCGGCCCACAGTGTGGCATCTGACGCTTGGGTCTCTAAGGCTTGACTTTCCAGTGTGCGGCGATCCAACGTCATAGGTTCTTTGGGAGCGGATTCCAAAAACTTAATGCAGTGACCCCTAGCCTGTTCAGCAACTTGTTCAGATTTTGCAGCAATTAGGTCTTTAGCATAGAGGGAATCACTTTGCCAAGGCAAGACACTCTCCGGAATAACCCGAAAGGACTCATGATTAATCTCATTTGTCTCGCCCAGCAAAAGTTACTCGGCAAACGCTAGGTTGCGTGACGTGTCGGCAGGTGATTGGCGCTTGCTCTGAATCTTTCTCTGAATTTTCTTCTGATGCTTTCTTGCAGTCTCTTAGCCCATGCCATGGTAGATTTTCGTGGCACTCATTTGGCCATCGCTATCATTGTCGTCTGGCTAAAGTTATAAATAGTCTAAGTTCATGGGAAAAACTTGAGCTTAAAATCATCCTTTGTGAAACACAAGTTGCAACCAGAGTGCCATTCCCTCAAGGTCTAAATCAGAGAGAATTAAGTTATGCCATCTAGCCATGCTAGTTCAGTAACGTTCAGTAACGATTCCCATGAATACCCATCAATACCCAGCTCAAAGCCAAGCCTATTGCGATCCTCAGGGCGATCGCTTTCCTCTAATAACCCGTTTCCAACATCTTGCCAATCATCATCTACCTAAGGCTTTATTATCTGCCTCTCTTCTCCTACTTATCCCGCTTAGCGGTTGTCAAATCGAACGAGAACAAGCGGGGCGACTGCCTGAGGTCGATGTTGATCCAGGTCGTTTGCCTGAATATGACATTAATGGACCCGATGTGAATGTTGGGGTCACAGAACGAACCGTTACAGTACCTAAGCTTATTGTTATTCAAGAAGAAGAAACAGTTCAGGTTCCCTATATTGACGTTGATGTTCCTGGTGCGGAACGTCAAGAACGTACGATTACGGCAGAAGTTGAGGTTCCTTCCAATGGCTACGATCTAAATATTCAAGAAATCTACTCAGTGGATGGCGAACTTTGGGTTATTTCTAGACTAGTTGAAGAAAATCCAAACGCGCCCGAGACCTCCATGCGCGTCTCCGATCGCATCGTTTTCAATGCACCTGACATGCCAGTTCGACATTATGTTATTGGCGATCGACCTGCCGGTACCTACAATGAACAATACACGTTTATCGACAACCTTGAAGAAATCAATAGCCAGCTTGCGGCAGGACGGCAGCTTTATACTCAGCAAGCATTTCTACCGGGCACCCTCAAGCTTTCATAGGTTCTTCGGGAATAATGGATTTTGACCATAGAGGGAATCAATTTGACAACCCTCCGGCAGAACCCGAAAGGACCTATGATGAATCTCGGTCAACAATTTTGACCAGTGACACCAGACAAATATGAGTCTGGTGAATCTTGCCACTTGAAACGGTTAGACGAGCTTCTCTTACCTGTAATTGATACCTGTAACTGAATTCCTCGAAGTTTCTGGCCCTGCTTGGTTAACGGAACTGTTGAATACACCACGAGGAGACTGTTATGTCGATTGCCCTTGGAATGATTGAGACCCTCGGTTTTCCGGCGGTTGTTGAAGCTGCGGATGCCATGGTCAAGGCTGCTGAGGTCACCCTCGTGGGCTATGAAAAAATCGGCAGCGGTCGTGTCACGGTGATGGTGCGGGGCAATGTGTCGGCAGTGCAGGCTTCCATGGCGGCGGGTCTGGCGGCGGTGAAACGGGTGGCTGGGGGAGAGCAGCTTTCTAACCACATCATTGCTCGTCCCCACGAAAATCTGGAGTATGTCTTGCCCATTCGCTACACGGAAGCGGTGGCTCAATTTAGATCCTAGTCCCGATCACAGTCTGACTGGATTCAAGTTAAACAATTGAAGGCCAGCCTCAAAGCCGGGTCCCGATCTGAAACCCGGCTCCTCAGACTGATCAGACGAAGACCTTGGAGTCATACAGGCTAGGCTAAACCTAAGCCAAACCCACCAGCTTCTCGCTCAGTTCCCACATGCGCACAGCCTTGTTGGCGTCCATGGCTTCATCGGAAACCTCTTGGTCAAAGGCAGCGCGGCCTTCTTTTTGGCGGTTGCCCCAACTCCAGTAGACGCCGGATTTGTTGAAACCGGGATCCACCGCAACGGCAGCGAGGCGATCGCCCGCGACTTCCTGGGACACATAGCCCCCTGTAATATTCTTCTGGAACCAAGGGAAAATCACCTGAAATGCCTTAGGTGCATTGCGGAATAGGGGCGTATCGGCCACACAGCCAGGGTAAAACGAATTAAAGGTGATACCGGTATTGCTGTGGTAGCGGCGGTGTAGCTCCCGCATGGTCAGCACATTGCACAGTTTGCTGTCTTTATAAGCTTTACCGGGTTTGAAGGCTTTACCATCGATCATGGCGATGGGGGCTTTGAAGCCTGCTTCCAGTCCCGCCAGATCGCCCAGGTCCGGGGGGGCGGGAATGGGGATCTTGCCGCCCAATTCCTTGGGATTCGCTGTAACGGTGCCGAGAATGACCAGGCGTTTGTCGAGAGCCGAAGAGTTTTTCAGGTCCTCCAGCATCAGTTGGCAAAGGAGGAAATGGCCGAGATGGTTGGTGGCGACGCTGAGCTCATAGCCATCTTTGTTCCGCAGGGGGGCCTTGAGTCGAGGCATGTACACCGCCGCATTGCACACTAGGGTGTCTAACCTTCTGCCCGTGGCTCGAAAATCTTTAACAAACCCGCGAACGCTGTCCATATCCGACAGGTCGAGTTTCATAATGGTGTAGCTGCCAGCGGGTATCCCCACTTCCTTGGCAGCCCGTTCGGTTTTGGGCAGGTCGCGGCAGGCCATAATCACATGGCAACCTCGATCTGCGAGGGATTTCGCCCCATAGAGACCGACCCCTGAGGAAGCTCCGGTCACAATTACCGTGCGCTGCTGATCTTGTGACATTTCTTAAAAAATAGTTAGTCATCGTTGGTTATCTTCAGAATCCTATACCACTTCAGCGGCGACCTGAATCCCTTGCAAAATCTTGTATTGTAATCGTTTGGTCAATCGTTTGGATAGAGCGATCGCCAATCATACCCAATGCCTAAACTCCTCAACCCCACCATTGCAGAAATTCATCCCACTGGGTGTTGGCCGCAAACTGAGAATTTGTGGGGGTATAGCTTGGATCCATGAACTCACCCATGCCGGGTAGATAGATGCCTAAGCCCGTTGCATTAGATGTATTGCCTGCGAAGTTGTCGAAAACGGTGAGATTATAAACTGACAAAACGGTTTGGACCGATGCTTTCACAGCGCTGCTCACCATGGGACTGTTGAGAAGATTGGAGAGAAAATTACCAAGATCAACGGAGTTGTAGTACCAGGCATCCTCCCCGCCAAAACGGGTGGATTGCGATCGCGCGATGTTCAATCCCATCAAATCAAGCCGTCCAGAACTCCCCATCATCACCGTAGCAAAATTGCTCAGGGCATTGCCCAAATTATCCAGTTGTGTTAAGTCGATGGCTGAGAGCGTCAGGTTATTATTAGCGGTATAAAAGTCAGCATAGGCATCCACAATTACAGAACCGAGAGCCCTGGCATCCATTTGGGGGTTGGCAGACAGGTCACTTAAAATCCTGGTGTAATCCCAACCGTCCCCTGGCTCTAACTCTTCGGAACCGACAAACACTGAAGCGGAATTACGAATTTGGTAGGCAAACTCGGTCATGCCCATGAGACAAGCATCGGCACCCACGAGATCAAGGTCAGAACTGCTGGCCAGGGCATTACTCACTTCGTTGGCACTGAGGAAATCATACCCACTCGAATCATCACCGGCGATCGTATTCCAGCCACCCCCATGGTTCCAGAGAACCACCGCATAGTTTTCAGCTTGGTAGTTCGTTGTGCCCCATTGGATAAAGTCCGTGAGCGTCGCCTGATCGCCCATGTTGACCTCGCCCAGATCCGTGCCCCAACCGGCGGTGGGTAAATCCCCAGCTTGGACCAATCCCCGACGGGTCCTAGTCCAGTTGTCATAGGAACTGTCGTAACCGTCGATGCGATCCATTTGCACCACGATGTTGAGGTCGGCATTGGATCCGACCGCCGCCATTTCGAGAAAGTCATCGATCGCAGCAGTCTCCAAGTTGTTATCCCCATCGAGATAGATCAGGATTGTCCAATCCGCTAGGGAATCGGTAACAAGAGATGCTGTTGGGATGTCTTCCGTGATGTCTGAGAGAGAACTGGGGGCGATCGCATGAGTCATCAAGCTGCTGCCCTGGATGCCGAAGGGTTTGCTCCCTAAGCCATAAACACCGAGATCAACCCCAAGGGAGGATAGCTGATCCAAATTCGAGGCAGCGCTATCCAAGGAGGAAAAGCCCAAAATCGAACGAAGTTCTAGTGCCATGAGCGGACATCCCTGTGGTGTAGATGACATTGACTAGAGCGAGTCTCAATCGCCCCTAGTTGTCTATCCGTTAGAAAGCCGCTGATTATTCAATGATCCGCTGTTCGGACCCGGTATGCAGCCGCTTCACCACGCAGCGCCGCCCGGAGGGCAAATGGGTATCTTCTTCTGCCAGAAAGGTTTCGCCAAAGCCCCCTTGGCTGAGGGGCTGGAGCAAACGATAGCGGTGGTTGAGCAACGTCTCGGCCATGGCAATCTGACAAAATGGTAGCCTTCAGACTATTTGCCACTGGCCGAGCCAGCTATGATAAGCCTGTCGATGTTTTAGTTTAGCGCAGTAACAATGACAACCCACAGCGAATTCTGGTCTCAGTATGCCAAGCTGTTTTGTTCCGATGCCTTAAATCAGTGGGGAGAGCTGTGGCAGCCCGACGGCCAGTTTACCGTAGCTTATCCATTGGGTGGGATGCCTGCAACGATTACAGGGCGAGAGGAAATCGTCAAGGGAATGAAGTTATTGGCCAAACTGGTTAAGAGTATTGAAGTTCTCGACTCTGTTGTTTTTAGTACAACTGATTCCAGTGTCTTCTTTGTGGAATACAATTTGGTGATTAAAACCCGTGCCCGAGACCCCTACGAAAGCCCGATTGTGAGCAAGGTGACGCTTCAGGACGGCAAAATTGCTGAACTTAAGGAATATTATGATTCCCAAGCCTATCAGCGATTTATGACCACCATGGGGTTTAGAGCCTAATTTAGCGCATCCAAGGATTGGAGGATAATGGGTAATGGGTAGTAAAAGCATCTTATCTATGATGATCTATGACGACCTTTTACCTTTTACCTATTTCCTATGACCTATCTTTAAAAACTGAGCTGTCATCTGCTAAGACCCATAGCACGACATCTCCTGGTTGATTAACGTCGGATGTGCACTGTGCTGGCTTTTAGCCCTTAAATTGCTTCTAGGGCTACTTTCGGCTTAAACTCAGGACTATACTGACGTCGTTTCTTACATCTCTTTTACTCCTATCATTTTCCGGAGATTCAGCCCTTAGCCTACTGTCCAGTTTTTGGAATCCATGATAGTAAGAGCATTTCGGCATCCTGAGGAGTGAATTATGATGAAAATATCTAAGCGGTGGTGTGAGATTCTCCCATGCTGCTGTGGAAAGTTCCTGGCGAGCCGACTCCTGACATGTATGACGACGAATCATCTTTAATCCCGACGACGGCCAATCCTGAATTGCAGACGGCCCTACGTTGGTGGCAATCTCGCTGGTCTATGGTTGCGACCCAACAAGCAGAAGGGATTCGAGATGGCCTGTTACAAGAAGTATTCGCACTCAGACGGGAGCTAGAACTTAGCTCACTCGCGACCACCCCTCCAGACTCAAACCGTCTCCAGGGCTGGATTCATACACTAGAAGACCTCCATCAACAACTCGATAATTTAGGCGATCAGCTCTCGCCACCCTATCAAACCGATGATCTGGCTCTTGCAATTCAGGATTTATTGGGGTATTGGCAAAAGAAGCATCCAGTGATCCACGTCAAGATGGGAGTCTTATCTCAAATTAAGATGAATAATTCTGAGTTCAACCGTGTTGTCTTATTCGCCATAGAGCAGCTATTGCTTTTAATCGTGCGCATTGAAGATGTGATCATGATACGGATTGAGTTGGTTGCAAAAAGCACGGATCTTGTGCTAAGTGTAATTGTGAACCGAAGCAGGTCAAAATCCCCACTCCCTGAGTCAGTCTTGGCTGAGCTGGGATGCTTGCAAGAGGTGTTGCCAATCTTGACCTGTGGACGGTTGATCTCCCGGCCAGGAGCCCAAGGCGTCAGCTATGAATTTTGTTGGGCCAACCTAGAGCCATACTGAGGCCTACTGCAAAATCTCCTCCATCTATATCATAAAAAAATATGAATTCTCCTCGAAAAAGAACGTTTATTGTCGTTGATGATCATGAATCAGTACTAAAGGGAACGATCGCTATTTTACAAACATACTACCCTGATGCTGAACTTCTAGAGGCACAACATGGTCAGCATGCACAAGAACTTGTACAAAGTCTACGACCTGACTTAGTGTTAAGTGACCTTTCCATTCCTCTCAATTTTGGAACTGAGGCTCAACTGGAAAATGGCTTGAATTTCTTACGTTGGTTGATGGAAAACTATCCAACGATTAACATTCTAGTGCAAAGCGCCCATGTCAGAACATTAGTTAGACTTAAATCGGCGATCGCTTCTCACCAAGGTGGTTTTGCCGTTGCAGACAAAAGCTTACCCCTCAAAGATATGATGAGGCGTGTTGATTTGGTGCTGGATGGAGGGAGTTTTACACCTCCAGAAATCCGTTCTGGTATTGAAATTAAGTCCGAATGGCTAAAGGTTTTAACATTGGCTTTTCAAGAGGGTCTACAGGATAAGGCGATCGCGATCAGAATGAATGTAGCGGAACGAACCGTACGCCACTACTGGACTAAAATTCAAGATGTTTTAGAAGTCTATCCTGCTGAGAAAGATGCAACGAAAGAAAAAGATCAAATACAAGAAAAAGATCTAAAAAATATTCGAATTCAAACTGAACTCAGAGCCCGCGAAGAAGGCTTGATTGATTAAGAAGAATTCATTGACGAAGATTGATATCTTGTGGTCAAGATAGGTTGAGGAGAATAAGTCTGATGCGCTACCCGCAAGAGTCAAATCTATCAGCATTTCAGGGCAGGACTTTAGGGCTGATTCCAGGGGTCATGGCTATTTTAGCCGTTGCTGGGTTTCGATTGTTTGGAGGGCTACAACCATTAGAATGGAAGGCGTTGGATGTCTTGATGCGGTTACGGCCAACTGAAATCCGTGATGAGCGCATTACCATTGTGGCGATCGACGAGACGGATATTGTTGAGCAGCTTAAGACATATCCCATTTCGGATGACCAATTGACAGCTCTTTTGAAGGCGATCGCATCCTACCGACCTCGGGTGATTGGACTCGATATCTTTCGTGATTTACCCGTTGAACCAGGCCATGCTCAACTCACTCAGGTCTTTAAGCAAACCCCAAATATCATTGGCATTGAACGCATTCTTTCACCCCCTGTAACAGGTCCTCCCTCCCTTCCCCAAGAGCAGATTGGATTTGCTGATGCCTTACTCGATGAGGATGGGTTTCTGCGCCGTAGCCTCCTTGGGGTATCTCATCTTAAGCAAGAGTACCGACTTTCGTTCACCATTCAAGTCGCCCAACATTATCTCAAATCTAAGGAGATTAGCCTGGAGAATGGCCTGCGAGATTCAGAGGCAATGCGGTTCGGAAATGTAGAACTGCATCGCTTCCGGCCAAATACGGGTGGATATGTCAATGCAGATTCGGAAGGGAATCAAATCTTAGTCAATGTCCGCAGTGGCAAGCAACCCTTTCGACGGGTCTCTCTAGGTCAGGTGATGGCGGGCAAGGTACAGCCAGAATGGCTCAAGGATCGTATTGTTCTTGTTGGGGTTGTGGCTCCTAGTGCTAAAGATTTTGTCAATTCTGGAGCCATTCAAAGCAGTAATTCAGGACTCATACCGGGGATCGAATTTCAAGCCCATGCAATTAGCCAATTAACGAGCGCAGTCCTGGACAAGCGACCGCTATTGCATTCCTTTCCAGATGTTTGGGAGTATCTGGCGATTGTGCTAGGAGGGGTGTTGGGGCTCGGATTTGTAAAGTGGAGGCGATCGCCCCTTCAGCAGCTTATTAATATAACTTTAGGCCTTTTAGGCTGCATAGGAATTAGCTATATTTTCTTATGTTTTGGACTCTGGCTTCCGATTATTCCAGTGGGATTAGTTTTTTTATTGAATGGAACCATAGCCTATAGTTTTTATCTGTATGAGCAGGGGATTCGTGCGCAGATTCGAGAGCGTCAAACCCTGATTGAACAGGTCTTTGGAGCAATTCACAATGGTCCTCTACAGTCGTTAGGCTCGATTCAGCGGCAGTTAGATGAGACAGACTGGTTACCTCAGGATTTTAAACGGGAAATAGCATCGGTAGATGATACTTTGCGAAAAATTTATGAAGATCTTCGTCAAAAAACTGTATCTCAGGGGACAAGTGTTTATTTAACTCGTAATTCTGGAGGTGATATCAATCTACTGCTCCACGAGCTGCTAGAAGAAATTTATTTTAAGACGATGGAACGTAACTTTCCCTGTTTTAAATCCATTAAGATAAAAATCAAGGATTTAGGACCCTTGGCTGAGGAGAATCTGAGTCTTACCCACAAACAGGCGATCGCACATTGGTTTGAAGAAGCATTATGCAATGTTGGCAAATACGCAACTAATACCACCAGACTGACTGTAACGAGCCAGCAATGCGATGGGTACAACATCATCCAAGTCATCGATAATGGAATGGGACTGCACGCAATTCAGGAGCCAAGGAGATTAAAATCGCTAGGGGGCTATGGAACAAAGCAAGCAGAGCAGCTAGCGTTCCAGCTTGGGGGTAAGTTTCAACGATGTTCAGCGAAGCCCAAGGGAACCCACTGTGAGCTTCGTTGGCCGATTCGGCCATCATTCTGGGTGAGACTTGGCCGTTTTCTGTCAGGGGCATAACCAAATTTGGGCTCAGAGACGGCTAGTTTGAGCCTGAGGCTTGGTCAGGGAGGGAGGTGTAATATCCGGAGCGAGCTTCTAGGGTAGAGGAGTAGAAATTATGATGACAAGCATATTCAACTCAGGTTCTGTGTATTCGTATCTCGCAAGATGAGTTTTTAGAGGACTGTTCCAATGATGCGGTGGACAAGGACGTCGGCTTCCCTTTTGTTAATCTCAGGTCTGTGGGCAGTTCTAGCGGCTCCCGGATGGGCTGGGTATAAGCCTCCTCGACAGGCCTCTCGCCCAAAGTCGCCCAGTACCACGACGGGAACGCGGGGCTGTTCCAGTCAATCGACAGCAATGTTGATGGCGATCGCCCCTCAACAACATGTTGGACAAACCACTTCGGTCTATCCGACATTTGTCTGGTTTATGCCGGATGAAAAGCCGTATTTGATGGAATTCGAGCTGTATGAATTGACGACGACGGGCCGTAAGAACCTGATGCGTCAGTCTATGCAAAGTCAGTTTGGTTTGATGCAGCTAACGTTACCCAAGGATCAGGCGGCGCTTGTGCCTGGAAAGCAGTATCTATGGCAGGCGATCGCCTATTGCAACAAGAATCGACCTTCTAGTGCCCTTGTGGCAAAGGCGGAGCTAACGGTTCAAAAGCCTGAAGCTGGATTAACGAACATCCTGGCGGTAACGACGGATCCCCTAACTCGTGCTGAGCAATACGCCGAAGCAGGGTTTTGGTATGACGCGATGCGAGAGGCAATGCAAGATCAAGGATCTAAAGGTAAAGCAATGCAGAATGCATTGTTGCAGGATTTGATCCAATTTCAAGAATCAAAATCACAGCCTAATCTGAAACAAGTTCTCTTGCTTCTTAAGTAGTTTGCGTTAGCTCTGAACTGAATGGTTGCCGAACCTAAAAATAAGCACCAAGTGTAGATAAGTCTACTCTAGTGCTTATTTTCTATGGCATTTATTTCCCAGACGACTTTGTCTCTATGCTTGATTTTTCGAGCTAACCAGTTGGCTTTGCTGTTTTCTGCAATTCATATCGCTGAAAATAATATTTTTGCTTCTACTTTTCGGACAAGAATACTATCTCCACCTCGTTTATCTTAAGGATATCGAAAGAGCACGATAGAGAGAATTCAACTGAAACAAAATACAAAGTTTTAGCCTAATTCTATCGATCTCTTAGATTCAATGAAAACCACAATTCTTACTAAAGTCATGAACATCAAAAAAACTTCCTCTGGTATTGCTTCTGCGCTTGTAATTTTCAGTAGTGGTATCGGCCTCAGCGTTGTCGCGGCGATCGTTCCTTCTCTAAACTCTCCTGTCCAAGCTCAGACAGCAGGGCAGCCTGTCAGTACTCTACGCGGCTGTTTTCTCAATGTATCTTTCACGGGGAAGATCGCCTTTAACCCTACAAATATTCGCCAACAACCGAGTACCGGTTCATCGATTGTTGGGAAATTTACACAAGTGGGACAAGCCGTTAGCTTTTCTGGTATCACAACGGGAAATCCTGTCGCAGATGCTTGGGATGGTCAGCAAGACAACATGTGGTATCGACTGGCAGATGGGCGCGGCTGGGTTGCTAGTGCAGTGGTGAGTGGCTATCCGCCTCGCGCCAATTGTATTATTGGTTTGCCCAAGACTACTGATCAAGCAAATAAATTTTTCAAGATGCAGTTTCGCGATGCAAACTATAATCCGACGGGACCGCTTTCCAGCGCAAATTGTGGCCCTGCAAGTCTAGCTATGGCTTTAGCCGCTCTAGGTCGTGAACCTTCTGGCCTCAATATTCAACAGAGCATTGATCGCGCAAGTGATTTGATGGGGAGAAATAGAAATGCAAGTTTCTCCAGTTGGGCACAACTCCAAACTGGTGTTAGAAAAGCAGGAGGAACTCCAGTTGACATTGGAAGTTGGTCCGCCTTAGATCAGTCTCTTTCTCAAGGTAAGCCTGTGATTTTAAATGGTTTCTATGCTCAGAACTGGCGGAATCAATTTCCAGCACGCACGGGAAGTGGTACTGTTGCACATCTCAATGCAGTGCTCGGAAAAACATCAGATGGTCGGTATATCATAGCTGACCCCATGCACACCGGTGGAACGGTCGCAATGAACCAAGCGCAACTTTCGGTTTTCTTTAGATTAAGTGGTCAAAATGGTAATCCTTGGGGAATTGCAGTAACGGGCTTATAAGCTTTAATCTTCACAGCTATCCGTTAAAGATTACAATCGTACTGAGATAATCTCTTACGATTGTATCTTTCCCATTCTTTATCCACTAATAAAAAAATGAGAATCAATCAATCCTTCGAAAAAGAGTTAGCTGTTGCAACAATTTCTATTCTCATTCATGGTGCTTTTATTCCAGTTGCATTGAGTGCCTCAGTAACTACGATTGCAGGAGCAGTGTCTGCTGAGTCGCAAAATGTCCCAGCCTGTTATGTGAAGTTAGCAAATGGTGAAATTCGAGATTTGACTAAATTCTGTGGCTTTATCAAGCCTCAAAGCTGCTCAGGTTCACTCGGTTCAGCAAGTCGCGATCTCGTTCTCCCAGACTTTTGCAAACAACATAACCGCTGTGTTTTGACCAAAACCTGCAAAGAGACTCCACGGGGAATCTATACCCCACCTCCAGGTACCCCCATGGGTGTCATTCTTTCCAAATATATCTCTGCTTAATCTGGACTCTTCTTCTTCCTTAGCATCCCCTGACCTCACTATGATCTCCTACATTGCTCCACAGATCACCGCTCCACAGCCCATTACTGCAGCCCCCATCTTATCCTCTGCTCAACAACAGCTTAACCCGGATATCTCACCAGTGCCGAGGGATCGGGGTCACCAACCAGCGAGAATGTAATAACCACAAGACATTCAGCGGTTTGCAAAGATGGCCCCGACCCAAACAGAGTGTAACTTGCCAAGCTACGAGTTTGGACGCCTGAATCAACGCAAGATAGTAGCGAACTTTAGCGGTGGTGAGCTCAGCAGTGATGGAGGGCTGCTGCTAATTCGAGAAATCGACCAGCTATATCGAATCAGTGAGCGGCTGTCCGAGTGCTTTACGGATCACCGCGATGGCAGCCGGGTGCAACATGAATTGAAAACGCTGCTCGGGCAACGGCTTTATGGATTGGTGCAAGGCTACGAGGACGTGAATGACCATGACGACCTTCGGCATGAGCGATTATTTGGGGTAGTTCTGGGTCAGTTAGAAAGCCAGCATCCGCGCTGTGCACCGTTAGCGGGCAAGAGCACCCTCAACCGATTGGAGCAAGCGATGCATGTCCCCCGCGACTTGTCAGATTCGCGCTACGTGAAACTGAGCCTGGACCCGGCTGCCATCGAGGCGCTCTTGGTGGAGCTATTCATCGAACAACTCGAAGGTGAACCGAAACAAATCATCCTGGACATGGATGTCACCGATGACCCCACCCATGGCACCCAGGAAGGTTCAGCGTTCAATGGGTATTACCGCCATGACTGCTACACCCCGTTGCTCATCTTCAGTGGTCGCCATTTGTTGAGTGCAAAACTGCGACCGGCCAATGTGGACCCCGCAGCGGGAGCGTTAGAAGAACTCCAACGCATCGTGGCTCAGATTCGAGGTCATTGGCCGAAGGTGAAGATTCTGGTGCGCGGCGATAGTGCTTACAGCCGAGATGACATCATGCTGTGGTGTGAAGGTGAAGCCCAGGTGGACTTTGTTTTTGCCCACAGCAGCAATGAGCGCTTGCGCCAATTGACTTGGGGGTTAGAACAGCGAGCCAAAGCCGTTTATGAGGCCCAGCGCCAAACGGTTGCTGCCACCTTAGAACCTCTGTTAGAGCAGAGTGCAAGTGAACTAGAGGCTGAACTCAACCGCTTGGTTCCGCCCCAGGTTTGGCATCAGTCCTTGAGCTATGCCACGCTTAAATCCTGGAGCTGTGAGCGTCGCGTCATTTGCAAGCTCACCTACGATGGCAATGGCCCACGTCGCCATTTCGTTGTCACCTCTTTGACAGCACAGCAGGCCCATCCCGCTCACCTTCACCGCGATTATTACTGTCCGCGAGGAGAGATGGAAAATCGCATCAAGGAGCATCAGCTTGACCTCTTCAGCGACCGCACCTCCACCCATGACTTTGAAAGCAATCAGCTCAGACTCTGGTTTTCATCCTTCGCCTATGTCTTGATGCAGGCCCTGCGCCTCAAGGCACTCGCCAAAACTGAACTCGCTGATGCGACTCTGGGCACCATTCGACGCAAGCTGCTCAAGCTTGGCGCACAGGTTCGCATCTCTGTCAGGCGCATTCTCGTCGCATTCACTTTCGCTTCGCCCATACAAACCCTCTTTGAAGCGGCAGCACAACAGTTGCGCAGACGACTCCCTAGGCCAGGATAGACCGATGAGTAGAACTCTAGCCTTTCGCTCCGACTTTAATTCAACGACTCTCCAAGGGTGAGATTACACACCCTTGCTTTGACCTGCTCAAAATCTGCCTGAAGCCCCATATCTAGAGCACAATGACTACCTTTACAGCATAGACAGCCTGAAAGATGCCTCAGGCATCCTCTATTGCTCGAGTCAACAGACTGCTCATCTCATTTCGGGCAAGCCTGATACTCTCTATCCGCCCTGGTGAGAAATCCGGGCTTAAGCGTCAGAAAATTTCTGTCAAACAAGCTCTTAATTTATTGGTTAAGGATGATCGAATTGTAGACCTTCAGCAAGTCGATCGCGATCTATGCAATGACTTCTTTCGTCAATTAGGCGATCGCCATAAACTCCCACCTGTCTTACCCCTACTACTTTGGCAAAATTGCTACTACCTAGGTTGCCCGACCCAAGTTTCTGAAGTGGAGCTTCAACATTTACAAAACTATCTGAATGCAACAGTGAAAATTGTTGCGATCGACGAACTCAGTTATCGCAAATGGTATCGTCAGTTTAACCTCGATTTTCGAGATCCCAGCCAAGCTATCATGGTTAATCCATTAACCGGAGAGCTGGACACAGAAAACATTACAGAACTGACAGAATTATCGCTCGCCCAGACTGAAAATCAAATTGAGCGAGTTCGAGCCATTATCATTTCTGCCCTACGACACCGAGCCAGCGACATCCACCTTGAACCGACAGAGCAGGGACTACGAGTTCGTTATCGGATCGACGGTATCCTACGTCAGGTAACGACTCTACCCACTGAGGTTAGCCGCAAAGTTATTGTCGCGATCAAGGTCATGTGCGAGATGGATATTGCCGATAGCCGCCGTCCCCAAGATGGCCGGATGGCTGAAAAATATGCCACTGCTGAACAAAAAGATCAGGGTCTAGACCTACGGGTGAGCACCTTGCCCTGTGTCAGCTTGCCAGGGGAACAAAGCGAGAAGGTCGTCATGCGGCTCTTGCGCCAGCAGAACAGCTTCAACACAATTGACGATTTGGGTTTTGTTCCCAAGTCTCGCGCTATCTACAAACGCTGGCTGTCTCAACCTCAAGGCATGATCATCCTCACCGGCCCCACGGGATCAGGTAAGACGAGCACGCTTTACACAAGTTTGCAGGCGATCGCCCATGAATCTGTAAATATTGTCACAGTTGAAGACCCGGTAGAATATGTTCTTCCTGGAATTACTCAAACCCAAGTGAACGAATTGGCAGGAATGACCTTTGCCTCAGGCTTACGGGCAATTCTACGTCAGGATCCAGATGTAATTATGCTGGGAGAAGTACGGGATCATGAGACAGCGGAAACGGCAATTCGAGCAGCTCTAACAGGTCATTTGGTTCTAACAACATTGCACACAAATGATGCAATCGGTGCTATTCCTCGCCTTAAAGATATCAGTCCTGATGCAGGGTTGGTGAGTGATGCACTATTGGGGGTTGTTGCGCAGCGCCTAGTGCGTCGGGTTTGCCCTCATTGTTCAGAGCCCTATCAGCCCACATTCGCAGAGTTGAGATCTCTGGGCTTAGAAGCAGGGCTCGAAACAACCCATGCTCAAACTTGGCGTAAAGGACGGGGATGCGATCGCTGTTTTCAGTCCGGCTACTTGGGCAGAGAGGCGATCATTGAGCTGCTAGATGTAGATGATACTGTTCGAGAAATTATCGCTGATGGCACAACCCCTCAGCTTCAACGCCATCTCCAGGATGCTGGTTTTGTCTCCTTTCGGCAAGCGGCTATCCAGAAGGTTGCAACAGGGATAACGACCTTAGAAGAAATTCGACGGGTTCTTCCATACAGTGCGCTCAGTCGGCAGTAGGAACTCCAAAGCCCAGAATCGAAGAAAACCAAGATTCGCAATACGATTCACAACGCGATCCAGAATTGGAGAAAAGACTATGCCACTCATTGCTCTTATGGCTATCCTGTTTGGAGCTTATCTTGCAGAGCTAAGTATTCCACGGCCTAGCCAGGATAATGCACCCCAGGAAAAAACTGATATCGAAAATCTCGAGGTCGTCCTTAGAGACTACTTTGCGGCGCAACACCCCCCCAGATTTTGAGTGCTCTGGCATCATCGAGCTATCTAGGCTTTTTCAACAAGCCCTAGCTAGTAGCTAGCGATAAGTACCTGTGCATGATTAGAGGCTAGACATGACGACCTTAAAGAGCACCTGCTTTCCCCGCAGGTGCTCTTTAAGGCGACTTAGAGGAGATTGGCCTTTTTCTGCAATGCAAATGACCTAAATCACTGTGTAAGACCGCCAAAAACTGACACAACTACCCCTTTGCCTTCTCTTATTGTAGATATATCGAGAGAAAAACACTCGAACCAAGCAATTCAACTCAGGGCAAACCCAAGCATCCTCACTGAAATCAGTCTTGCCATTAATTGGAGTTTGTCCCCATGAAATTCAACTACGTCCTTCAAAGTGTTCTCGCTGGATTTTGCGCTATCATTGCATCACCTCAAATTTCAACGGCCCAAGTCAGCTCAGTTTTTGAGCAACAGGAAATTAACCAAAGCCGAGTCGCATTGACAGCGACTCCCTATAATGGTGGATACGCTCATCAACTGTCAGTCCTTGAACAAGTTGGTAAGGAAAAAGCCTGTTGGAGTGAGCAGGGCAATTCTCCGACTGTTATCAATCCACTGCTCTTGAGCTTCGACTTCACTAATATATGTGCTCGTGGAGTGGATGGAAATGGCTACTCTATCCGGATTAATGGGGAAGATATGTATCTACACTACACCCCTCGCATTGTTGAAAAAAATGGTGAGCTTCTTCTTATTGGTAAGCCGAATCGTAAAGGAAATGCACCTTTAGTCATTGCCCGTAGCCATGGTAGTGCCCAGTCTTTTTCTAAATTGATTCTTGAGCCAGGTTGGCGGATTACAAAGCGGGTTTATCAAGGCAAGGTTCTAGATCATTTTTACCTCACCAATGATCAGCTTTCAACTCGTTCTGTCGGCAAGTCATCTGGTGAAAACACAACCGAGATTGTCAAGTTATCGAATGAGTTTTAGCTTGCTTGTCAGAATTATCAAAAAGTGCCTGCATCTACCAATTTTTCTTTATCTATGAGGCTTTAAGATTATGTCAGTCGATTTTGTGGGAAACATCTTGAACCAAGCGCGCGATCTCGGTCAATTGTCCACAAGTTTTGATTCTCATGCGCGTTCTAATGATATTGAGGCAACAACTAACAATCTAGGTAGTATTGACTCAGTACTACAGCAGGCAGTACGACAGTCCTATGAGACGATGGTGCGGTTTGGGCAGCGGGACGATTTTGCAGCTCAGATGGCGGTGGCGTTTGGGGAGGGCTTTGATAGGGTAGCGGCGGAGCAGTTTTTTGATTCGTTGGGGATGGGGGCTGGGGTGTTGCCTCGGGTGGAGGTGTTGGAGGATAGTGTTTTGGGTGGGGCGTTTGGGGCCTATGCTCAGGCGACGGATACGGTTTATCTATCGCAGCAGTTTTTGGCGTCGGGGAATGTTGATGCGATTACGGGGGTGCTTTTAGAGGAGTTTGGGCATGGGATTGATACGCGGGTGAATGCGATCGATGCGGCGGGAGATGAGGGGGATATTTTCTCGCTGATTGTGCGGGGGGAGGCGATCTCTGAAGAGGTTCTGATTGCTCTGTTAGCGGAAGATGACACAGGTTACACATTTATCAACGGCCACAATCTCAAGCTTGAGTTCCGTACTGGCCAGTCTAATACTGATATCAATGGAGATGGAAAAGATGATGCAATCGTTGTTAACGATGCTGGAGTAACAATAAGACGATCGAATGGCTCATCTTTTGGTCCTAATGAAAACTGGACTACTAATCCCTACTACGGAAGTAGAGGAACCTATTTTGCGGATGTAACAGGTGATGGCAGGGCTGATGCAGTCGTTGTTAATGATGCTGGAGTGACAATAAGACGATCGAATGGCTCATCTTTTGGTCCTAATGAAAACTGGACTACTAATCCCTACTACGGAAGTAGAGGAACCTATTTTGCGGATGTAACAGGTGATGGCAGGGCTGATGCAGTCGTTGTTAATGATGCTGGAGTGACAATAAGACGATCGAATGGCTCATCTTTTGGTCCTAATGAAAACTGGACTACTAATCTCTACTACGGAAGTAGAGGAACCTATTTTGCGGATGTAACAGGTGATGGCAGGGCTGATGCAGTCGTTGTTAATGATGCTGGAGTGACAATAAGACGATCGAATGGCTCATCTTTTGGTCCTAATGAAAACTGGACTACTAATCCCTACTACGGAAGTAGAGGAACCTATTTTGCAGATGTAACAGGTGATGGCAGGGCTGATGCAGTCGTTGTTAATGATGCTGGAGTAACAATAAGACGATCGAATGGCTCATCTTTTGGTCCTAATGAAAACTGGACTACTAATCCCTACTACGGAGGTAGAGGAACCTATTTTGCGGATGTAACAGGTGATGGCAGGGCTGATGCAGTCGTTGTTAATGATGCTGGAGTGACAATAAGACGATCGAATGGCTCATCTTTTGGTCCTAATGAAAACTGGACTACTAATCCCTACTACGGAAGTAGAGGAACGTTTTTTGGGAGTTCATTCTCGGATTTGGCAGGAGGAGGCTTTTCGCCATTGTTAACACGACAGGATGCAAGCTACTTTCAATCCCGTAGGCAGTTTTATGGGAAAGAAGGAAATCCTTTTGCCGCAAGCGGGCTTGGGTCAAGTCTTCTAGGTGAAAATAGTTCGGGAATGGAAGGAAACTGTACTTGGTACGTGTATGGTCGTCTCAAAGAACTGGGGTATCGCCCAGAAGATGCTGTTGCCTCATTGGGTCAGGCTAATGCCAAACAGTGGAGCGCGTTCCAGAACGGTGCTTCAATCGCTACACAACCCCAATCTGGAGATATTGCCCAATGGACTACTGGAGAATTTGGGCATGTAGCAATTGTCGAAAAAGTGGAAGGTGATTATATCTGGATTTCAGAGTCTAACTGGAGCATAGACAAAGATGGCGATCAAGATGGTGATGGTAAAACTAATGGTGATGGGACTCTTCACCATATAGTCAAGTATCACAAAAGTGCAGTAAATCGCTTTATTCGCTTGCGGAAATAGTCTTTATGTTAGCGGATGTCAGTCGCTCAAAATTCATGGTCTGCTGTCATTCGCTACAGTTTCATCACTCATCTACACCATCATCATTACCTATCCATACAAGATCACCCCCCGGCGGATGCCATGCCCCCTCAACATCCGCCACCCACTCAACCCCCTCCGGCGAAACCACTTGTCCAAGCATCGCCCAAAGCAATCTCTCTTCCACCCGTTCCGGCAAATTGAACCGCAAAATCTTCACCGTTACCCGCCCCTCCGCCGTAAGCGGCAAAATCTCGCCCTGCTCCAACCGAAAATGCTCTGACCACACCTGCACACGAGGATGATAAAAAGGCGTCAAAACTCACGCATCAGAAACATAGCTCATGCTACCAACTTAAGCTGCCGATAGGCATTCTCCTTCGCCAATCTGACCAAATGCTTCAGCCAGAAATAGCGATCCAGCTCCGTTTGCTCATCTTGCGACAAATCCCGCTGCTTCTTCGCCGCCAACAGCTCAGATATCCGTGACTGTAACTCTGACGAGGGTCGAGTCGCCAAAATCGTCTTGGGGTCAGGTTGACTTGCCAGCAGGTAGATAATATCCGCCTCCCTATGAAACAGACTGACAGCCTCTGACTTCACCTCCAACAAACCCCGCTCCAAGATTTACGGGAGCCTCGCGGCGTGTGGCTTGAGCTGTTCTGCCAAGAATTCAGGGATATCGATAGTGACTTGTGTGGTTAAGGGGGTGACGATCGCTCCTCAATATCCACCAACCCCACATTCAAAACCCACTCCCGCTTGAACCACAAAGCCTCAACCATTGCCCGCGCCACTGCCACACCTGTTACTGCTCAACCTCTCTCAAAAATCCTCATCCTCATCAACTGGTTCAAACACTTGCTGAGACAACTTATCCCACAATGCAATCATCTCCGATGTTGCCTGCGCAACCTCTAGTCGCTCCGTCACCAACGCTGGATTTTCCTGAAACTGCGGAAACGTCAACAACAGCATCACAATATCTCGCCAATCCGTACCCGCTTTCGGTTTCCCCCGCCGCCGATGATAGGCCATCACCTTGTAAGCCAACAGCTCCACCGGAGCCATCACCAAAACCTGCGCAATCCGCTCCGACATCGGCAAGGCTTCAACCGCTCTGATATCTACCAAGTGGCGATTGCCCACCTTCTGAATCTGATAAACCCGATAGCCTAGCTTCGTTTTCACCTCCCGTACCCGCACTGCAATCTGAAATTTCTCATTCAGATGGGCACGGATCTCCTCCGCCAAATCACCCGCTTCCAAAGCTAAAAGATCAATATCCTGCGTCATTCGAGGCTCATTTACCCAAGCATTCACCGCTTGAGCTCCGAAAATGACGACATCGTTGCGATCGCGCAAAAACTCCAGCACCGCCTCCTGAATCATCGCCAGAGGCACTTGCTCACCCATTGCAAACTCCCGAAAGCTTAAAACGCCAGCATTAACCATAAACACATTCTAATCGTTCATTCATCCGTGGCCTATATGGTAACTGCTCCTGGTGTGGGTAGGAGTTAGCGATACCAAGCACAGCATGGCCAACCTCGCATCGATTAAATCGAACAAGTAGCTTGAGGCGGTATCACGGATCGCCCAGCAACAAGCCTAACCCTACCATCTGGCGTGATTTGAATCTGCTGGGCTTCCAGACTAGAGGGAGCAGAGGCCATGGAGGGTGCGTGCGGGGGAGAGGAATGCTGGGCAATGTCGAGATCGAAACTATGAATATCCCCAGTCGTGTAAGGAATATTTGCTGGGTTGCCAGGGCGAACCGGTAGACCCCCTCGCCCGCTGGTTTGAAAAGAACCATTGCTTTGTTTTCCAGTGGTTTGAGCCGCGCAACGGCGATCGAGTCGTTCTGCCCCGCTGATAGGGGTAGTGGGCAGTTCTGCAAGGCCATTACTGGGATCTACATTGGGGGTATTGAGGCTGACATTGCCCTGAGCACCGCTTTCTGAACTCGCAGTGATATCGCTTTGGGAGGTCAGCTTAGGGCGAAACTCCAGGCCAAGAATGCCCTGGGAAAAAACATCTACTTTGCCGCCATTACCGGCCACTGCATTGGCCGTGATGTCACTACTTTCCTTAGGAACCGCAATGATAAAACCGTTCGTGTTATCAATTCTAATATCCCCTCCATTGCCACCTTGTCTTGCATTGGTTTCGATACGGCTGCCATCACGAAGTATCAGGAAACCGTTGAGGTTATTGATGGTAATGTCACCGCCATCGCTTTCTCCTGCATTGGTTGCAATGCTACTCTTGTCGCGAAGGAGCAAGAGTTGAGCAATGTCCAGGTTGATATCGCCACCTTCGGCGCTGGTGGTGCTGGCGCTGAATTGGCTATTGTTAAGGCTCAGATTCCGGGCAGAAACGTTGATGTCTCCCCCTTGGCCACTCCTATTGCTTTCAACCGTGATGATGGCATGATCGAGGTTAATGTTCTCGCTGCTGAGGGCAATGCCACCCGCTTTACCGCTGCCGTTGGATTGGGCTGTAAGGCTAGCATTGCTGAGGTTAATTTGATCTGGTACCTTAATTCTTAAGGTACCGCCAATTCCAGATCCACTGGTAGAAGTAGAGATTTTTCCCTCATCTTGAATGTTCATCCGTTGAGCTTCAATGAGAACGTTGCCTGCACTCCCACTATCTTTTGCCTGAGCAAAGAAACCGCTAAAGGGGCCATCTACATCGACTTGTTCACTTCTGACTTGACGAATACGTTGCTCGAATTGGCTATCGAAACCTGAAATTTCTATTTCTCTAGCATCAATCACAATTGAGCCTGCTTGACCAGCACCTTCTGAAGTTGTGAGGATTTGCCCTCCACGGCTCAGGTTGATCTGTTCAGATTGAATATCAATTTTGCCTCCATCAGATGCACTGAGGGTTCTAGAGCTTAAAGCCCCTCCATCAGAAATACTAAGAACTTTCGATTTTAAGACTATATTTCCTCCATCACCCGAGGAAGCTTGCCTGCTTCCTGAAAATAAACCGCTGGATATTCCACGAGATGCACTTCCGAATGTGAAGCGATCATTTGGAATATTACTAGTTCCTGAAATATCGACAATATTAGCCTCTATGCTAATGTCGCCAGCTTTTGCGTCTCCAGGACGAATTTCTCCAATTTCTTCAGGTGATAGGCCCTGACTTAATAAGCCTGCAACATAGTGTCTCTCAAAAGCTCTGAGATCATTTTCTGGGTCAAAGGATTCGATCTTATAAATTGCAACTTCATCAATACTGCCTTTAAAAGGTTGTGGATATTGTGGATGTTCCCAAGAACCAATGACAACGGTGGGTGGTTGCCCCTCAAAGGGTCCTTTTGTGCCCACCGCAGCCTCTAAACCATCAATTTCCAGTCGAGTGGTTTGCCTTGTTGCTCCAGGAGGACGACTGTGAATAACCTTTGCCACGACATGATGCCATTGATTATCAAAGGGCAACACACCGATGGGGGTGTCTAAATCATCTCCCCACAAGCCAAGCCGAACTGCTCCATTGTCATTTAAGCGAAGATGAAAACTTGTTCTAGTCTGACTAGCATCATGTGCACCGAAGAAAACCTGCTCCTTGGGAGGGTTATTCGGATCAGGCTTGATCCAAGCCTCGACAATAAAGGATGTGTTTTTTAGGTCGAAATCATCATCTACTCTAACAACACCATAAGAATCACCAAATCTGGCTGATGTACCGGAAATCCCTAGAGCAGATTGATCAATATTGCCAACATATTTACCCTCAAAATTTGCGCCTGAGCTATTAGGAGCAATGGTTCCAGTTGTTTCGTCAAACTTCCAATATGCGATCGGTCTATCACGATTAACAATGTCAAAATATATTTTATCTTGCATTGTTTCTGCCAGTTTTCTAAAGGTTATTCCTTCTGTTTGTGTTTCAATTCTACCACCAGAAGCCAAAGTAAGCTGAGAAGTCCTTAAACTAATGTTCCCACCATTGCCCGTATTTTTCCTAGAACCACTGTAAATAATACTATCTCCAAGAACAGAGATTTGCCTAGTTGAATTGATCTTAATATCACCAGCATTTCCCGTCCCTGTTGTATCAGTATTGATTTGAGCTTGATTATTCAATTTGATTGCTTGAGTATCAATAAAGATTGATCCGCCATTGACTGAAGACTGAGTAGAAGAGGTAATTTTACCGGAATCTAAATTGATTTGACGAGCATAGATTTCTATATCTTTTGCCTCTCCTGAGGAACTTGGTCCTGCACCGTTAAGAATCCACCCATAATATTCAACCGTGAGTGTATCTCTAGCCGTTAAAGATATTTTTCCACCACCCGTTAAGCCAATCGAGCCAGCTTGAATACGCCCTTCCCCATCTTTTACTGTAATGTTTCTAGCATTTACTGTAATATTACCCGCACTTTCTCCGGGAGCTGTTCTTGCATCTTGTCTAGCGTCAGTGAATAGTCCAGCAGTGACTCTACCCGGTGCATCAATCAATAAATCTTCTTTTAAGTTGATAATAATTCCGTTGTTTCCACCTTTGCTATTCACCCGTGAAGTCATCGTTGAATTGATCATTGAGAGGGAGTTTGCAGCAATTGAAATTGTTCCTGCTTCCCCTTTTTGAGAACTCCCATTGCTATCAATTCTGGATCCATTTTTCATTTCCATATGACCAGTCAACTGCACAATGACATTACCCGCATTGCCCCTACCCAAAGAACTTGTATTAAGTCCAGCAGTAGAACTAGTGTTGATGAGATGCCTATCGATCGTTAACGTATCCGCAACAACTAAAATATCTCCTGCCCTCCCTTCACCATTCTCCCGCAACCGAGACCAAAGCTGGGTTCCACCTAAGAGCTTAATATCTCTGGCTCGCAGCGTAATTGAGCCTGCATCTCCTTTGCCTTTAGAATCTGCGTAAAAATCAGTGAAATTGTCAGCTTTCAATTGGTCTGCAACAATCAGCATATTGCCGGATCTGCCCAATCCATTCGTATCCAGTTCTAAAATTAATTCAACATCATCCAGCAATACAGAAGGGGCTTTCATCGTGATGTCCCCTGCACGACCAAACTTGGCTGTGGTGTCAACCCTTAAGAATAAAGCAGCGTCGTCTTTTCCCTCTTGCCCCGGTGGATGGGGACTGCTCAGGTTGATGGCTTGGCCTGCGAGGAGCGTGATATTGCCACCATTCCCCGCTGCGGGTAGCGCTGAGGTGTTGATTTGGCTGCGGGGGGCGATCGCAATACTCCCCCTCGCATCGATCGCCACCTCCCCCCCATTCCCCACAAAATTAGCCGTTGTCTGCCCGACATTCCCCGTGCGCTGATCCGTAAAAATCCCCTGCGCCCTGATATCCCCCGCCGCCAAGGTCAAATTCGGCTGATACTGATTCGTCAACAACACCAACCCATTAGGAGCCTTCACCTCCACCCGCCCCAACTGAATATTGCTCCCCGTCGCACCCGAAACCGTCGGGGCATTGTTAAATCCAGCGCCTCCACCCTGGCTCAAGGGCCTCGCCGTCGTCCCCGCCCGAATATCCAACACCGGACGATTCACCCCATCCACAGACACCGCCGTTCCATCGGACAACACTACCGTCTCCTGCAACGCATTCCCCGATATGTCTGGCCCAGTAATCGTGATTTTCCCGGTGGCGGTCACACTACCCCCAGCGAAAAGATGCAACGACGCTCCGGTGTAACTATCAAACTGAATATCCCCCGCCGCCTGGATTATCGGATCCTCGGGACTCCAAAAGCTGTTTAGACTTCCATCGAGTTGTTCAATGCGGAAATTGCCACCACTGCGGACATGGGCGTCCGCTTGGATGGGGTTGGGCGATCGCAACACAACGTCTCCCCCAGCACTCAAGAGACTTTCCGAATGACTGAGCGTGTCGATCGCCACCTCCCCGCCTTCAATCACCAAATCCTTGCCCGCCTCCAACCGCACCGCCTGCTGCGCCGAATCTTGCACCCGCACCCCCGACTGCGCTGCCAATCTCAGCTCTCCCCCCACCTGTAACAACCCTTGGGTTTGAATCTGCCCCAACGACCCCGCCCCATACTGCAAACCCGGTGTCAAATTGATCTGAAGCAACGGCGCGGCCTGCGGATTCACCGCACTAAAACTCAATCCCTCACCAAACTCAACTCGCTCCGCAGTTGTGCCAACAAAACTGCCAGAAATATCCAATTGTGCATTCGGACCAAACAAAATGCCATGCGGATTCAACAGAAAGAGATCCGCCGTTCCTCGTACCCCCAACGTCCCCAAAATATCCGATCGATTCCCCCCCGTCACCCGCGCAAAAATCGTCTCAATCGACGAATTCGGCATCAGAAAATAAGCCGAGCGCCCCTCGGCCACTCCAAACTCCGAAAAACTATGAAACAGATTGGGGGCACGCACCACCCCACCGCCAATCTCATCCACCGACCCCCAGGGCATCAGCTCAGACCCACCCGCCCCCAAGGTTGCATCGGGCACAATCACGGGTTGCGCAACCGCATCACTCCCCGCCAGCACCATCATCGCCCCAGCCAAACTATTCACCAGACAAACAGACAAAATCCGTTGCATGAGCTTACTCCTCAATTTAATGTTCTAACACCACCACAACCAACATCCAATCCCCAGAACGACTACCCAGAAATCAACTACAGCCAATTGCCAATCAAAATCAACGGAGCCCAACGCGCTGGATGGGCCATCTCTCCACCCTGACGAATTAACGCCACTTGCGCCGCCTGCAAAGCCTGCGCCCGATTCAACTCTGGCTTCAGCAACCCGCCATAAAACCGCTCTACAATCTCTGCTGTTGCGGCATCATTAATGGACCAGAGAGAGGCCACAGCACTTCTGGCCCCAGCGCGAATCGCTACTCCCGCAAGCCCTAGCGTGGCCCGTTCATCTCCGATCGCCGTCTCACAGGCCGTCAGCGCCAGCAACTCAATCGGCTCCGTCGTCGGAGCGGCCCGTCGAATCAACCCATCCAGTTCCTGAATGGTGATTTTGTTCTGATCCCCTGTCACAATAAAATTGTTCTCCGGTTCTGCCCCGAACTTTCCGTGGGTTGCAATATGGAGGATGGGATAGTACTTTTGGGCTAATGCCCGCTCTAAACGCGATCGACTAAACTCCTGATTCAGTAACGTTTGTGTTTCCGGCAGTTGCTCAGCCACCGCCATCAATTCCTGAGCCACATGGGGCAATGGATCAAACAACTCAGTCCCCACCATGCTCTCCTCTGTTAACCCTAATGCTAGGGCAGAAAGCCCTGCCTTCAAGGGGTGAGGATCCGTAAGCTGCAAGCTAGGTGTCACCGCAATGGCGTAGTGTTCGATCAAAAAAACTTGACCATCATGCAGTGCTGCCATCGGCACCGTTCGAAAAATCCCATCATGAACAAACACCAGGGTTTGGGTTTCGCTCTTTTGTAATTGGAACTCAAAAGGTCGAATTAACCAGTGATAGATTTCTTGAGCCCCCTCAGGCTCAAAATCCCGAAAATAAGATTCTAAGCCGCGCCGAAACTCACTCACTTTCGCGCGTAACTGGACACTGTCCAACTCAATCCAGGCCACTTGAGTTTGCCCGTCAGGGAAGCTCGCAATCACCGCTGTGCGATCCGGAAAAATAATCGTATTGATAACCGCTGCGCGATCGCGACTGTTCTGGATCTCGGTCACTGCTAGATTTGGAGTCAGGTCACAATCGCCACCCAAGTAATTTTGCAACTCGGCTACCTTGAGGGAATCTATCGTTTTGAGCACAGCCATGACTGGCTTTTGGTTTGGCTTTTCACGAATTTGAGTGCCTCGACTTGGCTGGGATCGCAATTGCTTTAATGGCAGATCTTTCGTAGAACTCAACGATTGCATGGGTTGACCGAGGGGAGCGATCGACGCTAGCTGCAAAGCAGCTAGATCTCGATAAATGGGTTCGATAGTTTCTCGAAAGTCAAACTGAATCTCTGGATCGGTCGCCAGCAAATCACTCCGAATTGCATCCAGTGCAGCCACGGCCTCTTGATAGAACGCGATCGCCAGATCTCCCTTGCCCTGAGCCTTAAGAATTCGGCCCATCTGCCAATTCAAAAGATAAAGACTATCCAGGCTATCTGGCACAGCCATCATGGATTGAAGGGATGCTTGAGTTAGCTTTAACGCTTGTTTAGAGTTTCCTTGACATTCGGCGAGATGCCCCAATTCACCTTTAACAAAAGCGATCGCTCGTTGATCTTGAAGCTTTTGAGCAATGGGTAAGGCTTGTTTCTCCAAGAGCAATGTGGCCTCTGTGATTCTTCCCGCTCCCAGGCACCGCGATGGAACTCGTCCCTCGGATATCATCGAAAGGTCAAGCGATCGCGCCAGATGAATCAAACCCAAAACTTTACCTTGCGAAGGAGGAAGCTGTGGAAGCAATCGATGAGCCGCATGGTGCGTTGTCTGGGCCTGCGAGAAATTTTCCTGCTTGGCATAAATAGCAGCCAAGTGCAGTAGTATGCCAAATTCTTCAAGCACATGAGCAGAGGAATGCTCGGACTGTTGTACCAGGGCAAGCGCCTGCTCAAACGCAAACTGAGCCTGCTGATATTGTTCAGTCGCTCGCGCTTGCGGTGCTTTTGCGAACTCCTCATCTCCCATTTCTAAGGCAACCTTAGCGCGCTGGAAATTAACGCGACCAAGATCCTCATAAACACTCCCCAATCCGACCCAAAGGGAAAGTTCATGGGGGTGAGCATTCTGGCTTTTGGCAAGTGCCTGGGCTGTTTTCAGCTGCTGAAGAGCGAATGAATACTCCCCGATCAGTCGATAGGTTTCACCCAGGGTTCCTAACGCGGCAATCTCCGTTGCGACAGAACCACTGCTACGAGCCAAGGCCAAAGCGCTTTCGGAGCGACAGGACGGATTACCTGCCGGGCCACAGAGCAAGTTGAAGGCACGGCGGTGATGTCCGAGCAGGTTGTAGGCTTGGGCCAGTTCGACCGATAGACGGGCTTGTTCGGGGCGATCGCCCAAGGCTTGAGTACTCTGCACAGCCCGCTGCCAATAGTCCACAGCTTGGAAGGATTGCCCAAGTTGCTGAGCTGTCCTGGCAAGGTTTTCTAAAAGGAGAGCCCGCTCTTTACCATGTTCCTGAGCGGGGAGCACTTCCAAAGCGGCTTGCCAGATGGAAGCGGCAGATGCGTAATCACCCGCCCGGTAAGCATGCACCCCTTGATGCAGCAAACCCACCTCAAGCCCTGCCTCGGACAGGTATGTTGGCTCCGCTGACCGAGCCACTACTCTAGTTGCCCAAGGGTTTAACAAAAAACATAGCAGTAAACCCACACACCAAAATGCACCGAATTGTCGCCAACCAGAAGAACAAAAGCGCAATCTCACCATAGGGGCAGATCAATCTCTCCGTACGAATTGCATGACCGTTATCGATTTCCTCTGAAGTCTGGAAACATGGCTCACGCACTAAATCTGCGTAAAGAATATACTTAGAGGAAATACTGATTCTCGCTGCTTTGCTACTTTTATTCTACGAGATTACACTTATTTATCCGGGAAATGTCACAAAAACTGGACTTACAATAGCCAATCGATCGATGGAGCGACTAGGTCATGAGTTCTATATTTTAAAACGGTATCCCAGCAGAAAATGACTGTTCTATTTTCACCTAGAACACACAGGTCTAGAACAAAACCCCACGGGTTTGCCTTGAACCTATCCATCTAGCTCTAGCAGCCCGAGGGGCGTATGGAGCAGCTCTAGGGAGTCTACGCAGCGTTGCTGATCCAACACTTGTAAATAGCGTCGCTCGTCATAAAACATCTTTTGAAACTCCAAAACCTCAGCATTCATCTGCCGATATAGGCGCTCAATTTGTTCTTCTGCATCCTCGCCGTCATCCAATCCCTGGGCCAATAGCTTGCCAATGCAGGACTCGATCGTTTGCACCGATTGTCTGGCCCAGGAATCCAGCAAATGCCGACAGCGTTTTTCGCAGTTAATGCGCTCCAGGGTTGCCACCGCTGCTCGAATGACAATGGGCGATCGCGCAATATCCAAGCGACTCTTCTCATCCAGATATAAAATATTCATCACCATGGGCGTCGCCTCGCGGGGAATATCCGTAATACCATCGCGTAAGGGATTGAGCAGGTCGAGGCTGCTGAGCCTGTCCCGTTGATTGAGCAGTTGGTCCAAATCATCCACCAGATCCCCAAACGCCGATCGCTCCACCTGACGAATTGCTCCCCAAAGTAGCCGATGGGCTTGAAAGGTAAAATTGGCCAGATCCCGTTCCCGCATGGCTTGAAGCACCGCCAAGCGTTCCTTGGAGCAATGCAGATAGATTTGCAGCAGTTGAGCCTCCGCCAACTCGCGAATCGTGTAGTCGCCGGGACGTTCCCATTTTTGCGATCGCCCATGCCAGCGGTGTCCTCGCACTTGCGATCGCAAATCCTCTTCCAGTTGCAACGCCATCCGGGCTTCCCCTTGGCTCAGCAACTCGGCACAATGGTGAATATAATGGGTTCTTAGGGGCGTATTGGGCAGATTCCCGAGCAGCTTGACCAGACCCTGAAGCGTCCTTTGAAACTGATCCGCCTGCTTGAGATCGCGACCCAGCAAATGCCGCTGGATCTGCCAGTCAATCCAGAGGGGAGCCTTATCGAGTAAATTGCGATAAAACCCAGGGGATGATGCCCTCAGGAATTCATCTGCATCCTTGCCCTCCGGCAAATTCAAAACCCGCAGTTCCACCTGACCCTGATAGGCCAGATCTTCCACTTCGCCGATCGCCCGTTCCGCCGCCTTATTCCCCGCCCCATCGGCATCAAAATTGAGAATAATTCGCTTCGATTCCGTATAGCGCAGCAGTTGCTTCACCTGATGCAAACTCAGGGCCGTCCCCAGGGCCGCCACCGCATTGGTGATCCCAGCGGCATGGAGCGCAATCACATCGAAATAGCCTTCGACGACGACCGCCCGATCGGCCTTGGCAATCTGGGCACGGGCTTTGTCCAGGCCAAACAGCATTTTGCCCTTGTCAAACAGCTCCGTCTCCGGGGAGTTCAGGTACTTGGGGGTATCGTCGGTGAGGGTGCGTCCCCCGAAGCCAATCACCCGGCTTTGGATGTCGTGGATGGGGATCATGAGGCGATCGCGAAACCGATCGTAATACCCCTCCCCTTGTTTGCGCGGAATAATCAGTCCCGCCTGCTCCACCAGGGACACGGGATAGCGCTTTTGCTCCGTCAGGTAACTAAACAGCGTCGCCCAGCCCGCCGGAGAATACCCCAGTTGGAAGGTTTGAATCGTGCCATCGTCAAGCTGCCGTTTGGTTTTGAGATAGTCCAGCGCCGCCTCGCCCACAGGCTGGCGTAGGGCATGTTCATAAAATTTTGCCGTTACCGCCAAAATTTCGTAGAGCTGCTCCCGCAGGGTTAGCTTACGCTGGAGCTCCTGGCGCTGCTCGGGCTCTAAGGTTTGGACCGGCACACTGTAGCGGTTGGCCAGATCCAAAACCACATCGGCAAAACTGGTCTTATTCAACTCCATCAAAAACTTAATGGAATTGCCCCCAGCTCCGCAGGCAAAACAGTAGTAAAACTGCTTTGCTGGGCTAACCGTAAAACTGGGATTATTTTTGTCATCGTGAAACGGACAAAGACCGGCAAAGTCCTTGCCGCGCTTTTTCAGGACAACATGCTCTGAGACGATATCGACGATATCCGCCCGCTGTTTGACCGCTTCGATGGTGTCAGGATGGAGGCGGGGGGTGGGCATAGGCCAGGGACGCTGTAATGTCTTTTATTGTACGGAGAAAGCCCGGTGGATCCAAGGCAGACCGAAAAGGGCGGAAAGTCAAGGGATGTCGGGCGCTATCATAGACCTCACGCCCGCTCCGTACAAGTTTTTCTGCCAAGGGCACCGTTTGGCGTAAAGTTTCGTCACGAAGGTGTGGGTGTAAGAAAGTGTCTCAGATGTGCTTGGTGTGATGGTATGAAACGTTCAAAACGAATTCAGCGACGCTTATTACCGCTGCTCTTTGGGATTGCCCTGGTCTTAACCACGGGGTTTCCAGGGGGGCTCTCGGCGGGGATGGCGATGACGTCTGATATGGGCTTTGATCCTGGGGCGATCGCCCAGGCCACATTGCCTGCGGATGTGAATCCCTACGAAATTGCCCCCCCTCTAGAATCTGAACCGACACCCCCGCCCCCGCCAGCGGTCCAGCCCATGCCTCAACCCGTTAGTCCTGCGGTAGGGCAAGCCGATGAGACGCTGGACCTGGAACCCTTGGTGATCCCCGATGCCTCTAGTTCCGAGGATGACCGCATCATTCCGGTTAAGCTGCCGCCCGCGTCGGTGAAGCCCACGGACCTGGAGCCCCCTCGACCGAAGTTTCCGCCCCTGCCCCGCCAGGAAATTCGCGGGGTTTGGATGACAACCAATGATATGGAGGTGTTGCTGGATCGCGATCGCCTCCGGTCCGCAGTCGATCAACTGGCCCGTCTCAATTTCAATACGATCTACCCCGTTGTCTGGAACTCCGGCTATGCGCTGCACCCTAGCCAAGTTGCCCGCCGAGTGGGGAGTCCCCAGATTTATCGCGGTCATCAAAATCAGGATCCCCTAGCAGATATTATCGACCAAGGCCATCGCGATGGACTATCGATTTTGCCCTGGTTCGAGTTTGGCTTCATGGCTCCGCCGACGTCGGAATTGGTCATGGCCCATCCCGATTGGATCACCCAAAAACGCAATGGTGAAACCACATCGGTGAGTGCTGGGGGCGAAGTGGTTTGGCTCAATCCTTTCCGACCCGAAGTGCAGAAGTTTCTCACGGATCTGGTGATGGAAGTGGTTAATCAATACGATGTCGATGGCATTCAGTTTGATGACCATATGAGTTTGCCTCGCGATTTTGGGTATGACAGCTATACGCGATCGCTTTACAAAAAAGAAACTAATAAAGATGTCCCGGCAGATTCCGCAGATCCAGCCTGGGTCAAGTGGCGAGCTGATAAGATTACCAACTTTATTGGCGATCTCCACGATGCGGTCAAAACCAAAAAGCCGAAGGCAATTTTATCTGTCTCCCCCAACTACCAGGATTTTGCCTATCGCTTTCACTTGCAGGATTGGTTAAATTGGGTACGTAAGGATTTTGTCGATGAAATTGTCATGCAGGTTTACCGGGCGGATTACAACAGCTTTGTGGAGATGCTAGAGCGGGCTGAAATTAAGGAGGTCAAGCAAAAGATTTCCACCGGCATTGGCATTTTGACCGGACTACCTCGACGGCCCATTGCGATGGCGCAGATTCAGCAACAAACCCGAGCGGCCCAGCAGCGGGGACTCGGTGTGGCGTTCTTCTTCTACGAAAGTTTGTGGGAGGATTCTCCTGAATCGGTGGCTGAGCGTCAGGCGGGTTTTCAAGCGCTATTTCCGCGACCGGCTTCTCGGTTAGCGCAGCGGTAAGCGTTACAGTTATGTGAGAATGTGGCAATGCAAGAGTGAATTGCCACGCAGCTTTGGGTTGATGATGACACCTTATACTTCTTTTTGAATGTAGCTAAGAATACAATAATCTTCTGGAGAGATGGGATGCTTGATGAGAATCGATATCAGTGCTAAACGCTCTCTGGCAAAGCTACTATGAATATTTTGCTCTAGCGGAGCCAATGTGATGGCGATCGCGCTAACATACTCATACGTATTATTTTAAGCTTTCTGGTACGGAGGTATTATGGTTGGCGATCGTTTGCTCCATTTACTGCATGAGTTGCCTATCGACTACGAGCAGCTGGCCAGAAAGGATCAAGCTCAGCAACTGGATCATCAAACACAAAACATTGATTCAAAGACAAATTTAGGAATTTTGGGCTGAAATGGGTCAGATGTACGAGAGAGTATAGGCAATATACTGATTGGCTGACGCTGCAGGATGACGATTGATGAAAATAAGAAAAAAAGTTTTATTGCCACCAAAGTTAATAGATTGATTGTGCCAGAAGATATTTAGTCACTATCATTAGTGTTAAGTTATGGAAAAAACAATATAAATAGGGCAAATCTATCTTTGGAAGTAATTTAACTATGGCAGACTCTATACTACACAAAATTTCTGGCTGTGAGAACAAATCACGCAGTGGCGATGTGGTTTTTGTTCATGGGCTAGGTGGGGACGCTATTAAAACTTGGCATCATAATGAGAAAGCAATAGACAAAAAAGAGATACCTTCAGATTTTTGGTTAAGCTGGCTTGGTCGAGAACGCGATGATTTAGGAATTTGGTCATTGGGGTACGCATTGGCTCCCTTCGCTAGCCAAGGTGAAACAATGCCGCTAATCGACCGTGCCCGCAATGTGCTGAGTCGTTTTGGTAATTATAAACTCGGGGAGCGCCCATTAATTTTTGTCGCTCATAGTATGGGTGGCCTACTTGTAAAACAAATGTTGCGCCAAGCAGCCGATCAACAAGAACAGAGTTGGCAACAGGTTCGCTTGAATACAAGAGGAATTATTTTTATTGCAACTCCTCATTTTGGATCACAATTAGCCAATTCTATCGAGAAGCTAGGGAAAATTCTACCCTCTTCAGTTAGCGTAAACGAATTAATGCCCAATAATCCATATCTTCGTGATCTGAATGACTGGTATCGTGACAACTGTGAAAGTATACCAATAAAGATTTACTTCGAAAAATACAAAACAACAAACAACAAACTTTCCTGGTTTAAGACTTTAGTGGTTGATGAAACAAGCTCTAATCCTGGAATTACAGGAGTTCGTCCTATACCTATTGATGCTGATCATTTGTCAATTTGCAGGCCTGAAAATGAAGAACGACAAATTTATATGGAAACAAGAGACTTTTTAGAAAAGCATCTCTCATCGTGTTCAAGTGTGCCACACTCAGCATCGACAGAGTTAAAGCATAACGGCCAGTTATTGAAATTGTTAACAAAAAACCCTTTCTAGCCCCCTTAAAAAAGGCTTTTGATGAGTATTTAAGGGGGCTACTAAAATTTCTTACAAGACCCAAAATAGTTAAATTTATCCTATTTTCCTCTATCTCTTGTGGTGGAGTATTCTTACTGCCTGACTGTGCTTTTCGTTTCGCTAACCATCTTGAACAGATGGGAGATCAGGCTGTGTTACAAAAGAATTTCCGAAAAGCACAGGAGCAATACGAGAGGGCTCAAGAAGCTTACAACTTTTCGGCAAATATGGGATTTTTGCCAGCGGCATCTCGGTGGGCATGGATTGAAGCTGAAAAAAAGCAACCAAAATCTGCACTTAGTTATATTGAAAATTTTTCGACTAGAATAGGTAAATTAGCTAATACTAATAATTGGAAACAAGATTATTTCGAGATGAAAGTATTTTTACTTATTGAAACTGATCAAATAAAAGAGGCAGAAGAAATCTTAGAGTTTAATATTTTAAGGCCACGAAAAAATCAAGCTGAAAAATCGAAAATCTGGTTTTTATCGGGAAAACAGTCTTATAGTTCAATTCATGCTTGTCTCACTCTGGAAATTAAAGAGAAGCAATCTAGAGAAAAAAGTGAAAATGAGATCAATAGTAAATCTTTAAAATCACAAGAACTCAAAGAAAATTGCATGGGTTCTCTGAATAAAAAGCATCCTATGCATAGACATTTTGGGGACAAATATGATGATGCTTGAAACAAGCAAATCCCTTAAAATTAAGACTGCCCTTTTTTTGAGAGTTTTGGCGCTCTTTATTTTCTTTCCCCTTTCTGCAAATTCCTCTGAGAATAGCAGTGAGATCGCCCGTGTAAAAATACATCAAGGTTATGTTCTTTACAAAAATACTTCGACTGGATCTGCGCCAGAAACCGTTACTTTAAAGCGTCAATGGTATTCTTCTATCTACCTGTGGGATCATACACTAGAAGGTGGAATTATTAAAGATTACTCCGGAAAATTTAGCTTAGAGTGCATTGGTGATGGCAAAAAGCTTATTGAGCAAGATATTAAACCTGGAACAGCAATAAATAAGTTATGTATGCCAACTCGGAGAGCTGGAACAACCTCTAGTGAGAAAAGCCTATTTGAATGTAACCACGTACTTCGAAATTCTATCAATATTGTACAAGTCCCTTATGTTTTTAGTCCTAGGTACACATTCGTTTTTAATCCAAGACCTCAAATTATATGGAATCCAGTCGTAGATGCTAATTCATATACTATCAACCTTTATGCGAATCAGCCTCACTCGGCTACCGATACTGCTATTTGGTCAGAGCCTCTAGAACTTCCCGCAGAAAGCCTAATAGTGCAAGAGTACTTCGGTGCTCGTATGCTATCGGTAGTATATCCACAGTCGGAAAAAGAGTTGTCTTTTGATCAGAACTATAGATTTGAAGTGATAGCCAATCTTAAAGACGGTACAGAAGTCTCTTCTCAGCAAGAGCAGCAACTTTGGAATAAATTATTTAGGGAATGCTTCAATTCTTACAACGGTTTGTCCGAGCTTCGCGTTAAGAGAAAATTGCTTGATCCTGAGCTGGAAGCAAGAATTACAAATTTGAATTCGTTGGATAAGGCTATCCTTCTTTCAGAAAAAGGATTTTATTCAGACTCTTTAAAAATATTAATAGAGCAATACAACACTTCTATAGAGTCAGCAATTTATGCTATTCGAGCTCACCAAATTTTAGGAAGAATGTATCGAAAAACAAACCTTGCGGTACCAGCTTTTACTGTTTACCAAAGACTCTATTGTATGACTGCTAATAAGCCGAATTTTAGACAAGAGAACCGATTTTCTTTGGGCAAGTTAGAACAAATAAGTCCAGATTTACCAATTGATCAAAGAACTAGTAGTTGTGATTTTTGGCTGCAGGATATGATGACTAGTCAATAATAGTAAATAAACCTACCAAGGGCTACCTACAATCGTTATTAATGCCCATGTAGAAGGGTGGATATTCTTTTGCTCATTCATTATTTTAATTTGCGCTTGTTGTAGTGCTCTAGCTTTTATTATGGGCTTGTCTTGTTCTCTAGCCTTTACAAGTTCTTGATAAAAAATAGTGGTCAACTTGGCTGTTTCTGAGTATGAAACTTCATCAAGGGTCGCTATGACTGACTTTACTTTAGCTTGTACTGCAGCCCCTGCAAGCGATAGTTCTGGCTCTTCTCCTTCTGCTGTTGAACAAGCACTTAAGACAAGCAACTCTACGGGAGATGGTGGTGGAGAGTCAAGCTCTAAATCTTTGAAATCTTCCATCGTCAATCTTTCTATTCTGCTATCCTTACCCTTTTTTATATAAAGATAGGAGTTCTTCGGATCTCCTCCAAAAGCTCCATGAGTAACTAGGTGAATAATAGAAGTATCCTTTCGTGACGCAGGCTTGAGTTCATCTGTCGTAAAATCTTCAGTATTTGGTAGAAATCTGCCTGTCTTCCAAATCTTTTCTAGTGTTTTAATCTCTTTATCTGCGCCTAATGGGGCAAGAAAATCTTCGTTAAATCTAGAAGCACCCATAGCGAGCATTTTAACACCCGGCTGCGCAAGATTTCGATAAGTTGGATCTATGCAAGAAAAACTTGGAATAATTCCAACGCTATATTTTTCGACTAAAAATTTCTGTCCATCATAGAGCAAAGCGATAGGTAGAGATCTGAGTCCTTTTCCCATGACAAAAGATAGATTCTGGACATCAGCTTTTTTTAAGTCGTTCTCAATAGGTTTAATAAGCCAATTATAGAGAATCTTTGATGGTCCTAAAAGAGCGCTTCTGGACTCTTGAGCATCTGTTAGACTCAAAGCATCTTTTATTAGAGAAATCTGCCCTAGAGAACCTTTCCAACTACCAGTTATATTAATACGCTGAATCAAGGTGCTGTTTTCATAAGAAAAGTTTATCCCAGAAGGAATGCCAGAATCATCAACATCAAGTATCCCGTATTCTGCAATTGATGCCGAATCTAAAAAATTAAGAACCGTAGTTTCACCATCGAAAGACAAACTAGGTGAAGGTACTCTTTGTTCTTGCTTTAAGATTTCAATTCTATCTAAAATATTCCGATCATATTGGCTTAAACTTTCGGAGCTAGAACGCACCTTAACCCATTCTGACAAAACATTTTGTCCCTCTCTGTCAAGATGATGAACAACTCTTAGGCCGTTAGCTGTGACAAGAGCAATGACTAATTGATCATCATCTGAGAGATTAGCCGCAGTCCGACTTTCTCCAAGTTTATCCCAAACATCTCTGTTATCTTTGTCAATTTTCTCTAGACTTTCGGATTGTTTTGAAGGAAAAAAATCTACGTAGATAACAGCATTTCGTGTATTTGTTGTTCTCTCGACCTGACGTAGCTCTTTTTGAATAGTAAATAGATCCTTAGGGGGTCTGCACTTAACATTCAAGCCTTTTTCAATCTCAATCGTCTGCTTCTTTTCAACTGCCCCTAAAAATAGTTCGGGACCCGTCAAAGATAATGATGAGATAAATCTAGGATCCTGAGTTGGATCCTCTAGTAGTTTCAGAGGGGTTTGGAGTTGTGGCAGGGGAATTGCCTCTGGTGCAGAGTCTAAATTGATTGTGGCAACTGCGACTGAAGAGTCCAGAATATTATCAGTGGCAATGTAGCTAAAACTGTCCGTTCCTGTAAATCCTTGCTTGGGAATATAAGTGAATGATCCATCCTCATTTAGATTAAAAACTCCATTTTGGGGAGAAGCGATTAACTGTGCTTTTAATGGCAGACCATTGCGAGGAGTATCATTTTTTAGCACCCCATTAGCTGCTGAGACTAACAAAAAACGGCTGTCGGGAAGTGCGTAGCTATCTGCCGCCGCAAGAGGCTGATCTTGAGTGATTAGCCGAATGTCTCCCAAACTGAAAGACCCCACAAAAGATCCTGAAGATAATGTATCTATACCTGTTGTAATGCTACCTGAAGTTCCATTGACTGAAGCGTTACCGATTACGAAGGGAATTGTAGACTTGCCACCACGATGAGCAATACTAATTGATCTATTCTGAGTTCCGCCTGCGCTACAAATACTTGTTCCATTACAGCTCGAATTTGGATAAATACTGCTGAGGGTACCAATAGCTTTGAAGAACTCGCCAGAATTTGCTTCAATGTCTCCTCCCACTCCTTGAGGGGCTCCTGTAGAAGCTGCAATTGAGTTTAGTCTTATGCCTCTCGCAGAACTTAATACAACATTGCCACCATTTCCTGCTTGAGAAGATGAATTGATTGTGCCAATTGTCGTATCGATTGCTCCTTCTCGGCTAGTTAGAGTGATATTGCCAGCATTCCCTAGATCTGAGCGAGTAGCAATACTCATATTGCTACTATTGGCTCGATTAATGACAATATCCTCTCCAGCTTCAATTACAACATTTCCTGCATTTCCAAGACCACTGCCAACCCCTGACGTAATGAACGGAGTAAATATGCTACTCTTCGCTAAGAGCGTAATATCGCCGCCATTGCCAGACTTCGAATCTGCTGAATAGGAACCACTGGATAATGAACTATCTGTAATGCTTCCCTGTAAACTTTCAACAAAGATGGAGCCAGCCCTCCCAGCTTCTGCACTAGAACCGAGGGTTGTTGTAGTAACGTCTCCAAGAGCTTGGATAAAGATATCACCTCCATTCCCGCCGATATCAGTCCCTTCAGCGACCGCTGTGTTAGGTGCTGTTCGTACCCTTCCTTCTTCACTGACAATACTTACGGAGCCTGCATTCGCTGGAATCCCATTTGGTGGAATAGTAAAGATCTGGGTATTAATATTGATTATATCAATATCCCTAATTGCCTCTACAAATACATTGCCGCTATTTCCTAAGGTTTGATTGGTACCAGTTTTGTTGGAAGTTTGAACTAGGCTGTTCGTCAGTTGTATATCTCTACCAGCTTTTAGAAAGATATCTCCTCCATTAGTAGAGATACGCATACTGTCCCCAATAATATTATTACCTGCATTAAAACGAATATCACCTCCACTAAAGTTTTCAATATCATTGCCTGAATTGATAATAATATTTTCCCCTGCCTCAATAACAAAATCTGTATTTCTATTTTGTAATCGAATGCGACTATCAAACGTTATATTTTCTATTGCCTGAAGGGTGATAGTTCCTACGCTACTTTCTATAGCAGTTCTGCTGATCTCAAAATTATCTGACGGACTATCCTCAAAGAGAACCTGCCCAGAGTTATTTGTCAGAAATGAATCATCTGCTCCCGCTGTCGATACGATAGTAATATTTCTCGGATCAAACAGAATCTGTCCGGCTTCCCCTGACACTGCACTCACATCCACATAGCCATCAAACGCAAGCGACTCCCTTCCAGAAATCTCCACAAATCCACCCTTTGGCAGAAACGCAGAAGACGCCCCTCCTGCCATCCCTCCACGACCCTGCGCACTGGCCAACCCATAAAACCGCGTCGTGCCATCTGCCCAAACAAAAATATTGCCGCCATTGCCCGAACCCAAAGCATCGGCACGAATCACAGAATCCTGATCAACGAAAGTTTGAGTCGCAGCCAGCGTCGGCTCCTGCCCCTGAAAATCGCCTCCAACTCTGACCGTACCCCCACCCGCTTCACCAGAAGCATCAATGGTCACGCCCAGGACAGCAACGCGATCGCCCAACACATTAACCTCACCACCAACCGCTCCCATCCCAGCATCAGAAACATCAATCCGACCGCTGGCGATCGTTGTTCCTGCCTCATCAGGAACCCTTGGCCCCGTACTCGTAAGTTGCACCGTTCCATCTGAATACACCCGAATCCCAGTCGCCTGCTCAACCCCTGCGTCTATCAGTAGCTCTGGCAACGTTAGCATTGGTACCATCCCCGGAAGAGGCTCTCCGTTCAATGGTTTCACCGCCAAATTCAGCAATGCTCCAGAGCGATCTAGTTGAACTTGGCTATTCCCCGGAACCGAGAGAAGATTGACTTGTCCTCCGGGAGCAGTCAAGTCACCAGTGTTCAAAACCTGCCCACCGATCAGACTCAAATTTTGTCCTGGTCTGACCGAAAGCTGGCCAGTGTTTGCGATCGCGCTCGGCTGCACCATCGTAAAACCGAGAAACTGGGGAGAACCTACAAGATCTGCATATCCATTGCCGCCAAGGGCATCGAACCACTTCTCAGCAAAACCAATCCCACTTGCGGTCGTTGCAGTGAAATCTGCTGGTAGATTTAAACGTGACTCAGGTCCAAACAAAACTCCTGAGGGATTCAAAAAAAATAGATTTGCATTGCTCCCGGTGAGTTGTAGCTCACCGTCGATCAAAGATGCCTTTCCCCCAATCACCCGAATGAGCATATTCTGCAAACTGGTCGGTGACTGGAAATTAGCCGTTTGGCCTTGATTGAGCCCAAATTCCTCAAAACTGTGGAATAAGTTGGTCTGATCGCGCGAAAGTGATCCACCCTCAATTTCGACAATGTTACCATTAATACGGACTTGTGTGCCTGTACTCCCAGCCTCAGGAACGACAGATTGCGATCGAGACATAAGAGGAAACAACACCCAGTACCCGAGCAATCCAGAGAGCGCACCGATCAGGACTTTTGAGGCGTGAGTCATAGTACAAACCATCCCAAGGAGCATCTGTGTCTACTTGAGATAGTGGCAGAATATTCTTTAACAAGAAAGTAGTTTTACGGATACTTTAAAGAGTTGAATAATATTAAGCAGATACTGTGTTGTAAAGAAATTCTGGTGTATTCAGGGGATCCGAAATAGATAAAGTGGTGTGTTTATCTGCTGAAAAACTTGATTTCCAGCCTGTATGATGTGCTCAAAAACAAGAAACAGGGTTACTGTATGTTATAGCACTATGTCTTACTTAGAGGCGATCGCCTAAATTATCGATTCCAAATTAGCTAACCGAGGATGCTGCAACTGGTGCTGCGACAGACAAGCTTTGCCCTTGTGGTTAAATCAGTTTTATACAGAAACTCATTACGGGTGTCAATCGGATAGCTCTTTAGCTTAAACAAACTTCCTTTAGGAATTTAAACCTGGAGATTTCCATGATTCAATCCATCCCCGCTACCGAAATCACCCTACGCACCCTCAAGCAAGCCTTAAATCTCCAGGCTGCCACTGACCCTCAGTTTTTTGCTGAATGGCAAGATGACATTGCCCCAGTCACCGAGATGGAGCAGGCCTATCTCGATCGGGTGAAAGCTAACTTTTTGGACTTACTCGAAGATCCGCCCGTCCTTGAGAACAGCGTCAAACTGGTGATTTTAGCCCCATTACTAGACCTCGCGGGTTTCTATCGTCGTCCCTTCCGGATTACCACAGAAACCAGTATTGAAATCGAACTAGAAGATGAAGGCATCGTCATTCGAGGCCGCATTGACGTCTTGGTGATTAACGAATTGCTTTGGCTCGTTGTGATTGAATCCAAACGCAGTGACTTTGCCACAACCCGTGCCCTTGCCCAAACCCTGACCTATATGCTCAGTAACCCTGAGCGAGAACGATCCACCTTTGGTTTAATCACTAATGGTACTGAGTTTCTCTTTCTCAAAGCTAGTCGTAAGCCAACAGTTCAATATGCTACATCTAAACTATTTTCTCTATTCAATCCTGGCAATGAACTGTATCAAATTCTCTCAATTCTCAAACATCTAGCAAAACCCTTGTCTTCAAACTCAAGGACTCCTCAAACTGAGCGCTAATCCAAATTAGCCAACCGAGGATACTGCAACTGGTGCCGTCGAAAGGCGAGCTTTGCCCTAGTGGTCAAATCAGTTTTATACAGAAACTCATCACGAGCATCAATCGGATAGCTCTTGAGCTTAAACAAGCTTCCCCAGGTTTGCTCCTCCAAAATCACCACAATTGGCAACTTGATTTGGGTGTACTTACTGGTATAAGCTACGCGATATAAAATATTTTGAACCAGTTGGGGATCTGCTTCATGGGCCAAATAGAAAGGGGTAACGACCTGTGCCTCTAGATCCCCAGAATTAGCATTAGAAATCGCCTCGGTCCAGATCTTATTGTGAGGAAGTGTGACCACATTATCAGAAGGTGTTCGCAGTCTTAATCCCCTTAGTCCATAGGTAATGACCTCACCGTAATGGTTGTCGATGGTGATGCGATCGCCAATGCGATAGGGAGCCTCAAATAGGCCCAAAACTCCTGCAATCACGGAGCTAACATAATCCTTGAAAGCAAATCCCAGCGCGACCGCGACTGTTCCCGTGACGGCTAAAACATTCTTCTGGGAAAGATTGAGCAGCAGATTCATTAACATAATAATGGCGCTGCCCAAAATCAGCATACGCAAAAAGGGGAGCGACTGCTTAACTCGTAACCGCTGTTCCTTCGCTACCCGTTCCGAAATCCAAAGGATGAGATGATCAATCCAATTAAGAAAAATATAGGCCAAGAGCAAAATTAAAATTGCCTGCGCGATCTTCCATGTTGTAATTTCTGTAATCAGACGTCGGGCTTGGTCTGCGGTGTTATTCGTAGGGGTTTGGGCCACTAAAGAAAACCAAATGAGATAGAGCATAGAAATTCAATCCAAGTCATTCACGTAAACAAATCTAAGCAAAACAAGTCTAAGCAAAAAAACTAAATCAAAAAGTTATTGCCCGCCAAAGTTCGCCTAAGTTGAGGATAATAAAGCGGATTAATTTGCAGCAATTTTTGCTGCTCAATCACTCCAGCCCGCCGCAAAACCGTGACTCGGCTTTGCACTAAGCTTTGGGATTCGCCTAAACTGTCGGCCAGATGGGCGATCGTCAAACTACCGTGGAGGAGTAGCGAATAGAGTAGGTAATAGTCCGCCGTTGTCAACTCGGGAAGGGAGGGTAACGTCGGGAACTGGGTTTCCAGTCGACCTCCTTTAGATTCATCGTCTGAATAGGCTAGAGAATGCAGAAAAAGCTGAATAGCAACGGTGCTCAATCCCTCGGAGCGATCGGCCAAAATTCGAAAGTACTCAGTCTCTAAATCCAGTTGCTCTGTATTGAGCTGCGATCGCAATGAAGTCGAGTTAAATTTTAAGATTTTCCTGATCGCGGCATCATGCACTAGAGGCCGCAACCAATCTTGGAGCTGCTGACCGTTTAGTCTCGGCAATTCTAGGGGCTCATCGCAATAGGCTTGTAGCTGACAGACCGTCTCTAAGTATTTCCAGCTCAAAGAATCAATGCCAATAATCCAAAATCGGGACGGATCATTCCACAACACGTCTCGCAGATAATCGATGCCATCTAAACCTTCCAGCTCTCGTAAAAAACACCAGCTTAAATTGGGAATCATTACAATCTCTTTTGCTGTATCGTAGGTCGTTTTTGTCAAACCTCGACCCAACTGTTGTTGCAGTTTTGTAGCGATCGTCTTTGCTTCGGGTCGGTCGACCCAGTCCAGTAGACGAATGGGGATTTCTAAGGATTGCAGCCTTTGTGCTAAGCTCTCCGTTAAAATTCGTGAAACTGCTGTAATCGGACTGCTTAGAATGACAAAAACATTGTCCCATTGTTGATGTGTGGCCTGGGCAGACTCGCTAATCCTGCTCCATTTCTCTAGGGCAGCGGTTACGGCAGACTGAATGGCTGCTTGCTCGTCCGGATGACTTGGCAGCCCTAAAACCAGTTCTTCCAGCGTATAGCGAACATCCGGCGGCAACTGCCGCAGTGAGGGTTCCGGCTCCTGACTTTCTACGGGATCCGTCGAGAGCCACTGCATCAAAGACGGATGATTTTGAGCAAGCCAGGTTTGAAACGTATTAATTAATGGAGCCATAGGTTTTGGGCGATCGCCCTATCCAGCATAGCGATAAATCCGTACTCTTTCTATCGGCAAACCTTACCTAGATTTTGTGAACAGGTTTCGACAATGGAGGAATTAGGGGGATTATGACCAAAGGCGCTGCTGGGGTTGATAGTTTGGAAAAACTTGAGTAAGTTGCCGATCTGATAGTCTCATTCGTGTTTCTAAAACGCGAATCAATACATCTCGGAAGTCAGTAGTGACCGGCAAATCCCGTCCTTCATGGAGTTGTAATTTGTCTAGGCCCTGCCAATTTCCATAGACTTTTTTGCCGGGTAGCTTGCCGCCCAACAGGAGCATGACGTTGCCATGGCCGTGGTCTGTTCCACCATTGCCGTTTTCCTGAAGCGTTCGCCCAAATTCAGACATCACCACAATGGTTGTGGACTCAAATTGATGGCCTAATCCAGTTTTTAAAGCAACCAGCCCCTGACCCAACTGATTCAAATTGCGGGCCAATAGGCCTTGGCTTGCCCCTTGATTGACATGAGTATCCCAACCACCTAAATCCAAAAAAGCTAGCTGTACCCGTCCATCGTTTGCCATCACCCGAGCCAAACGTTGGGCATCTTGAACAAAGCCTTTGGGCAAAGGAGCGCCATTATTGGCTGCGGTCATTTCGCGCTGGGTTGCCGATTGCAATGCCTGTCGGGCAGCTTGGGCCTCTTGATACACTGAGCCAAGTTTTTGGTCGTGCAGATAAAGACGGTCAAAGGCCTGCGCAATTGGCGGGCGATCAAGGGCTAAAACCTTCTCTGCGGCCCGTCCTGCCGCTAAGGAGGCAACGGGGGCAGGACCAGCAAGAATTCTAGGCATAGCATTGCCGACATTCAGGGCTTGAATGGGATTACTGGCTTGGCTGAAGGTTCTCAAGAGGCGATTCATCCAGCCATCCGCCGTTCGTTTGCTCCCCGGTGTCCCGCTTTCCATGTCATTTTGGGCATCGAAATGCGATCGCGTCGTTTCCATCAATCCGCAGTTTTGCACCAAGGCCAACTGTTGCTGTTGCCACAGGGGTAGTAGCATGGCGAGCTGGGGATGGAGGGCGAATTGAGGATTGAGGGCGATCGCCCCCTCTGATTGCCCTTCTGATTGCCCAGGACGAGGAATGGCAATGCTGGGTCTTGCTTCATAGTAAGCTTTTTCTTGATAAGGTACCAGTACATTTAAACCATCTACCGCCCCCCGCAAAAAAATGACAATTAGGCGATGCTCTGGCGTTGACGCGGCATGGGAACGAGCTATCCAGCTATGACACCCCAAAGTCGTTCCGGCAGCAGCAGCAAAGGGACCTAGCCCTCGTAAAAACTGACGACGTTGCATGATTTATCTCCACATCATTTCAGGACTACCGAGGATGAGCGCAGCGCGCAAATGGGGCGGCGCACTTTGAATGGCGGTTTGGCTCTGGGGAGAAAGTACAGAACTGAATTGCTGAAGCAACCTTTCTGAACCAGCTTTAGGGGGCTGTTGTCGCATCAAAACCGTAACGAAATCTAGGCGACGGGCCAAGCCATCGGGATTCAGCCAAGCCCTTTGGGTATTGGCATAGCCATCGGGGGTCGGGCAGCCATAGATAGGCATTCCCAATTGTCGAAGCGTATTTTGCAGCAATTTGAAATTCTGAGGATCCGTTTCTGACTGTCTGAGCGTAGCGAGCACGAATTGATAGGGGGTTTTGAATTTGCTCCATCGATATGGGGTGTCCCAAAAGACCGGATCGTGAAACAGGGTATTGAGAACGGCGCGAATATCTCCCTGGCTGGATTGAAAGGTTTGCGTGAGGCGATCGACCAAGGGTTGAGGGGGCTGATCGGCGACAAAGTACTGCGCCAGTTTGTAACTAATATGCCGAGCAGTCGCAGGATGCTGGGCCAAAATATCTAAGGCTTGTTCGACTTCGGCTTGACCAGAACCTTTGAGGGTTTGACCCAGCAACACCTTATTGCTAAAGTCATGCCGCTGAGGGACAAACTTAAAATTGGTTTGCTGTTGACTTGGATCTGCATTCATTTGCAGACTCCACCCCGTCAAAATCTGCGCCAGCGCCATCACATCGCTTTGCTGATAGCCCCCCTCAACACCCAGGGTATGGAGCTCCATGAGTTCCCGAGCATAGTTCTCATTGAGTCCCTTAAACTGGCCTTTTGCTCCTGCACTTTTAGGATCTGTATTACGCCAATTATCTAAATAAAATAGCATTGCTGGATGTCGAGCAGTTGCCCCAAGCAGCTCACGAAAATGGCCTAGGGCATAGGGGCGAATGGCCTCCCACTCATAGGACCCAACCCAAACCTTGGTGCGATCTTTACCAGAATAAACATTGAAATGATTAAACCAAAAAGCCACCATCACTTCCTGGAGTTGATCGGGGCTTTTTAGGGCACTTTGGATTCTGGCTTCGGTGGCTTCTTCGAGCACTTTTCGGGCAAATGCCTGGTTCGGTTTAACGGGTTTTTCCTGCCCCTGTTTTAAGGGAGGACGAAACTGTTGGTTGAGCTGAACGGAATTCAGCTTGAGGGTTTGAAACTCCGCGAGTTGCTTACGGAGCTGAGGCGATTTGACACCCCCCGATGGATTGAGTTGTTGTTCGAGATAGCGATCGATGCCAATCGTTTGAACCTGCTGAATCTCGCTGGCGGTTGGGCCAAAGCTAATGCGGTTGAGCAGATGAATCGCATCTTCGAGGGAACTGGGAGCGGCGATCGCCCTCCCCCCAAAACTGCCCCAAAGCAGAAGCAACAGCCCCAAAGTCCGCCCCAGTCGAGTCCAAAACTTATCCATGGTTTTCAGGGTTAGGCGTCGTAGCCTCGATCAAGATAACCTCGATCAAGATAACAATGGCAAGATGCGGCTTTAGGCAATGACTCTAGGATTATTATAGAAGCCCTGCAAGCGGTGTGGTGGGTCGAACACTGATACTTTTTGTCATAATTCATACAATCTTCCAGGGATTGTGTTAGACCTCGTACAGCTTTTCAATCGGGCAGAAAACCATGTCTCTCGGAACTGTGATCGTGGGTGGGGCGATCGCCCTCAGTATCGCTAGCGCTGGGCTCAAACTGGATCGCGAGTACCAGCGAGGCGTGATTTTCCGCTTGGGCCGCAGCAAGGCCGTGCGGGGGCCGGGGCTCTATTGGGTGGTACCTTGGGTGGATCAAAAAGTACAGGTAGATATTCGGACCCGGACAGTGAGCATTGAGCCCCAGGAAACGGTTACTGCCGACAGCGTCACCATCAAAGTCAATGCGGTGCTGTACTATCGCATTTTAGACCCCAATAAAGCCATTAATCGAGTCGAAGATTATAAATTAGCGGTGTATCAGGCGGCAATGACCACCTTGCGCAATGTGGTGGGGCAAAATCCCTTGGATGATGTGCTGCAAAATCGCGATCGCATCAATCACAAAGTCCAGGAAATTGTCGATGAAATCACCGAACCTTGGGGCATTGTCATCGAGCGGGTTGAAATGAAGGACGTGGAAATTCCCCTGGGCATGCAGCGGGCCATGGCCAAGGAGGCAGAAGCTTTGCGGGAAAAACGCGCCCGTGTGATTAAAGCCGCAGCGGAACAAGAAGCCTCCATTAAACTCGCGGAAGCCTCCCAGAATATCAGCGCCAATCCCATCGCCCTAGAGCTGCGGCGTCTGCAAATGTTGACGGAGGTGGGCGCGGAAAACAACACGATGACGGTGGTGATGATTCCCTCAGAATTGGTCAGTATGGCGGGGAAATTGGGCAGTTTACAGCAAACGATGCAGCCATATAATCCAGCTCCGATCGAAATTCCCACGGTTCTTCCCAATCCGTCGTCCTCCTCATCGACCGTCGATACGACCCACTTGGACCACAACCTCTAGGGGTTCGTCACCTAGCCCCGTATAACGGGCACGGATGCGACTGTTTGGTTGTACTGGCACGAGAGGAGTCATTGTGCCGAGAGAAAGCAGATCCCCTGGTTTGAGCTGGATTCCAGCAGCACGCAAGTCATCTCGCAACCAGCGCACAGCCTCCAGCGGATGTCCCAGCAAAGCGTTGCTTTCGCCGCTAGCCAGCACAGTCCCCTGGGTGTCGAGTATGTCTAGGTGAATCTGGCCTAGGCGTGCTTCCCAGTCTGGGGTGGGTTCTAGGGCGATCGCCTCCCCCATCACCCCTAGCCGTGCCCCCGCATTAATCGCCACCAATGCTGGAGCCCTAAGTCCCTTGGCATTGCCATAGACCCGATCCGGCAGCTCGATAAACGGAATCACTGCATCCAATGCCGCCAAGATTTCGGCTCGGCTGGACGCAGTATTAATCGCCTCACTGCCCACCCGCACCATTAAATCCCCTTCGCTCAAGGGAAATGTCCCAAAGTTAGGATCGACGGTTGCCCCGGAGGGCAACAGCATTTGTTGCAGCAACATGCCCCGCAAGGGGTGTTGAACTTGAAACTGAGCTTGGGCCTTGGGATTGGTTAGGGCCGCTTTATAGCCAACGATCGGCCCCATTTGGGGCTGTAAGGCTTGAATAAAAAGGGTACGAATCTGCTGGGCCTGCCTCAGCGTCAGGCTACCGGGAGGCGACAAGGCAGGCTGCTTTTGTCGATAATTGCTAACGAGTGCAGTGGCCAGGTGAACCCAATAGGGAGTGTGTTGAATGCGGGGGGTAGGGAGTGGGAAGGCTGTGGGCGGAATGGGGGACTGGGCCAGCGAGGGTGAAGCGAATCCTAGCCCTATGCCCCACAAGAGACTGGTCCAAGTTTTAGTAAAGTGATGACGGCGAACCATGGGAGCCTCTCTTTAATCTGAAATCTGATTAATCTGAATCCTGATTTTGTAATAAGCCCTTTAGTTGTTGCTGCAAAACAGTCTGCTCTTGACTCAGCTCGTCGAGACGACAGAGAATTGCTTTCACTTGGGCGTCCGGTGTCAAATCGCTGAGATTGAGGCTACTGCTGGAGCGGTTGCTAAACAGTCGACCGGGCGGGAGTTGGAATAGCTTCTGGGTAGGAGGGCTGAGCCGCCGAGCCAGCCAGCGCACGGGCCAGCCCAAAATCATGAGCCAAGTCTTGGGGCTGAGCAAAAACTGAATCGCGTTAATCGCCAAAACTACAACCACAATGATCATCAGCCCCGCAATTAAGGGATGCTGAATGGCCCAAGCCAGGGGCCAATGGACCTGGAGCCATTGCTGAATAGGGTCCGAGAGTGCCGCTTGCAGTTGATGGGCGATCGCCTCATTCGTCGCCTTAATTGCCTGTATGCCCCGACTCAGGAAAGATTGCGATCGCGCGGTCCATTGCTGCAACTGAGACCAGAAACTGCCAAGGTCAAGGGCGAGCGGCATGGCAACAGCCTTGAAAAACTCCAGCGCTAGTTTAACCCGCTTCCCCTGCATAAGCAGACCGAAGCTCACCGAAATAATCCTTGTGGCTCCTGTAGATTCCTATAGCGAACGGCCCTCGTTCATTCCACCTCCCACTTATCCAGGTTTGAATCATGGCTCCTTTTCTAACGCGATCGCCCCTCCTTTTCTCCCTAGCCTTGAGCACCGTTTTCGCCTACGGCAGCGCACCGGCCCAAGCCCGTCCCCAGGCAGATGGCCTCGGCTTAGTGGATCCCGCTGGTCAAGCTGCCTTGGTGGGGATTGGCCCTGGGTTAGAGCGGGGAGACTACACCTACTATGCCCATGCCCTGGGTCGCAAAACGGTGGGGACGATTGAACTGAGCACGATTGAAAATAAGCTGGCGTCTGGTCGGTTTGAAGAACACAGTTTGGAGGGTCGCGAAGGCTGCAAAGGCCGATTTTCACTCCGACTCACGAGCCCCCGCAGCACCCGTGCCCAGGACATGCGGTTCAATGGCTTTTGGCAAATTGAAGGGGCTGTTTCAGGCTCAACCTGTTCTAAGGTGGGTCAGTCCTATACGCTCCAGGACATGCGCTGGGATCGCTTGCCCCAGTCGGTGGTGGCCAGCGCGACGGCGATTAGCCGTGGAACACTGACGGCTCAGGTGGAAAGTAGCCGGATTGGGTTGCGCACCCAGGCGAGTTTGGGGTCGGATACCCATCACTATGGGAAAGTGGGCGATCGCCTCCAGATGATCAGCAGCACCTTTGGCCAAGATGGCTATCTGTGGTACCAAGTTAAACTCTCTTCCAGCGGAGCTCAAGGCTGGGTACGAGGGGATTTGGTTAGCCCTGATTTTGCAGGCTTTTGACAATTAAGGTGAACGCCAAAATTATGACAGTTCTGGGATAGCGTCATGGGTTTAGGGGAGGCGATCGCTATGGAGTAGCTCCCTAATCTTTCACCCAGCCCTAATTTCTCACCTCAGTCGTTCCATCGTATTGCAAATGCTAATCTAGAAAACGCCTAAAACACCACTAGCCCCCACAAGCAAAGGACCGGCCCATGCGACTGTCTCAGATGCTCCTCGTTACCCTGCGCGAAGACCCCGCAGAGGCCGAAATCCCCAGCCACAAGCTGCTGCTGCGGGCGGGCTATATTCGCCGCATTGCCAGCGGTATCTACGCCTATCTGCCGCTGATGCAGCGCGTCTTGCAAAAGGTCTCCCAGATCGTCCGCGAAGAAATGAACGCCACCGGGGCGCTGGAATGCCTCTTGCCCCAGCTTCAGCCCGCCGAACTCTGGCAGGAATCGGGCCGCTGGGACATGTACACCAAGGCCGAGGGCATTATGTTCACCCTCACCGATCGCCAAACCCGCGACCTTGGCCTCGGCCCCACCCACGAAGAAATCATCACCGCTGTCGCCCGCGACCTGATCCGTTCCTATCGCCAACTGCCGGTCAATCTCTATCAAATTCAAACCAAATTTCGCGATGAAATTCGCCCTCGATTTGGCCTGATGCGTGGGCGCGAGTTCATCATGAAAGATGCCTACTCATTCCACGCCAGCGAAGCAAGCCTGCGGGACACCTACGCCGACATGGACCAAGCCTATCGCAACATGTTCCGGCGTTGTGGGCTCAACTTTCAGGCCGTGCAGGCGGATTCTGGGGCCATTGGCGGGTCGGCTTCCCAGGAATTCATGATCCTTGCCGACGCCGGAGAAGACGAAATCCTCTACACCGACGACGATCAATACGCTGCCAACGTGGAAAAGGCGATGTCGCTGCCCGAAGCTGCGGTTCCGTCTGGGTTCAAAGCCTACCAAAAGATCGAAACGCCCAATACCCCAACGATCGCCTCCCTCGCCGAATTCCTCGATTGTTCCCCCACCCAAATTGTCAAAAATGTTCTCTATCAAGCCGTCTACGACAACGGCAAAACGGTTTTAGTGCTGGTTAGCATTCGCGGCGATCAAGACGTGAACGAAGTCAAAATCACCAACGAACTCACTCGCCAATCGACCCACTACGGCGCAACCACACTCATTGCCCTAACGGTTCCCGATGCCGATGCTCAGCAAAAATGGGCGGCGAAACCGTTGCCTTTGGGCTATATTGCCCCGGACCTGGGCGATGACTATATCGCGAAAAATAAGGACGTTGCCCCTCAATTTTTGCGCCTCATTGACCCCACCGCTGCCGAGCTGAAAAACTTTGTTACCGGCTCCAATGAAAGTGGTTTTCACACCGTTGGCGGCAACTGGGATAAAGAGTACAAATTGCCCAAAATTCAACTGGATTTGCGCACGGCAAAAGCGGGCGATCGCGCCCTCCACGACCCCAGCCAAATCCTCAAAACCGCCCGAGGCATCGAAGCGGGTCACATCTTCCAATTGGGCCTCAAATATTCCCAGGCCATGAACGCCAGCTTCACCACAGAATCCGGCGAATCCCAACCGATTTGGATGGGCTGCTATGGCGTCGGCGTTTCCCGCGTGGCCCAAGCCGCCGTGGAACAATCCCACGACGAAAACGGCATTATCTGGCCCGTGGCGATCGCCCCCTACCACGCCATCGTTGTCGTTCCCAATATCAAAGACGAAGCAGCCTTTGCCGCTGGGGAAACGCTCTACCAGGAGATGAACGCCGCCGGCATCGAAACCCTCTTAGACGATCGGCCCGAGCGAGCGGGGGTGAAGTTTAAGGATGCAGAATTAATCGGTATTCCCTATCGGATTGTCACCGGGCGATCGCTCAAGGACGGCAAAGTCGAAGTTGTCCAGCGGGCCAGTGGGGAGAAGCAGGAGATTGCTCTAGGGGAGGTCGTTGCGACGATTCAGTCCTGGATCGCGGCGGCGATCGCCTAGGGCAGACGCATACAAGCCTCCATCAGCTTCGCATTGTAAATCCACTGCGCCACCTGTCCGGCACTAGGCGTGAGGTCTCGCCGATGGAGCACCGTAACATGTAGTCGCAGAAGCTGCGGATGGAGGCGATGGGCTGAGGCTTCTGCCAGACGGGCCACGGAGCTAATGCCCGCATGGAGCAACAGACCGCAATAGATGCAGCCCACGCCGGGAACCCGCGCTAGGTCAGCCAAAGCGGTCCATTTGAGTAGATATTTGTTGTGTATCTGGAGCTGGGCGATTAGCCGTTGCCGATTTTCAGGGTGCTGAACCCGGCGCAGAAGGTCAAACGTCGTCTGAATCCCTAGGGCGGTTAACTGGGATTGTTCTGTCGTGCTAAGCCCAGGTAACTGACCAATGGCCCAGTTTTGGGACTGTAACGCGTGAGGGTCTGACGGGGACGACGCCCGCCGTTTGAGCTGGGGCCGTTGGGGTTGGAGAGGTGCCATGGAGATCAGGTCAGGAGAGACTGCTATTTTATCGGGGGAAAGGGGGGGATAGAGTTAGGAATCAGGAACCAAAGAAAATTGCCGCAGTCAGGGAAGTCTAGATCTATATGTTAAAAGGTTTCTATCAAGGTTTCTGCCGCCGGATTCAGCCGTTAATTCCCCCATGCATCTGCCGCCATTGGCTCTGTCCCTATCGTCTTCCTATGCCTAGATCTCGGTTTCAATCCCGCCTTGCCAACGCTTGGCTACTGGGCCTCGCGTTTATCGGGTTCTGTCCGCTGCTCCCCCCTCCAGCGACAGCCGCAGCGCTGACCTGTCCGCAGGTGTCCCAGGCCCAATCCACCCTAGAGCTTTCCCAATCGGCGGTTTATCTGACGCTGTTGCAGCGGAGTTGGGTGGCCTATCGCGATCGCTTTGTCCAACCCGATGGCCATGTGATTGATTTTCAAGCACCGGATCAGCACACCACCTCCGAGGGGCAAGCCTATACGATGCTGCGGGCGGTGTTGATTAATGACCAAGAGACGTTCGATCGCACGCTAACTTGGGCCGAAAGACATCTCGATCGCCCCATGGATTCCCTCTGGTCCTGGAAATGGTTACCCCAGGGCGGAGTGCAGGATATTAATTTTGCAACGGATGCTGATATTGATGCAGCAACTGCGTTGATTTTTGCAGCTCGGCGCTGGAACTGTCCAGCCTATTTGGCCTTGGCCCAAACCAAACTGCGGGACATTTGGGCCAATTCCGTGGTAGAAGCCCAAGGCCGTTACTATTTGCTACCCGGTCCCCGAACCGCATTTTGGCACAGGCCAGAGGAGATGGTGCTTAATCCATCCTATTTTGCTCCCTATGCCTATCGATTGTTTGCGCAGGTGGACCCGTTGGGGAAAAGCAATCCTGATCGCCGCTGGTCCCAATTGGTCACTGATAGCTACAGCGCTCTAGACCAGATTGCCGCAGTCTCGGAGAAACGTTTGCCTGCGGATTGGATTGTGCTCGATCCCACGACGGGGCGGTATGGACCGGTGCCGACAACGCGGCAGGGGTTGCGATCGCAATACAGCTTCGATGCCTACCGGGTCTGGTGGCGCATTGCCCTAGATGCCACCTGGTTCCGTTCGCCCAGGGCCAAAGCCTATCTCCGCGAAAATCTGGGCTACCTGGTCCAGCAGTGGCATGAGCAACAGAAAATTCCAGCGGTTCTCAGCTTGTCGGGCGAGGCCCAAGTCGAATACGAAGCCTTGGCCCAGTATGCGGCTCTCTATCCAGCCCTCAAGCAAGTAGATGCAGATGCGGCCTTTGAAATCTTTACCCAAAAGTTGCTGCCCCAATACAAACAAGGCATTTGGGAAAACGAAAACGCCTATTACACCCAAAATTTGATTTGGTTTTCGCTCCTCCCTCAACAACCGCCTGTTGAAATTCGATGAACTTCCAAAGAAAATCATGAGAAAATTAAAATAAAAAGTTCAAAATAAGGTTCAATACTGATTGGCTGACACAACTCCTGAAACTCATTCGGTTGGGTTAAGTCCTGGCTAAATCTAGCTGAGTTTGTGCATGTTGGGTTTCGTGCCTCAACCCAACCTACGCATCAAAGATGTGTCAATCAATTCGGGTTCAAAATGTGGATTATATTCTCAAATATAAACTTATATGGAAGACCAATAAAAGCAGTTAATCAAATCTAAGAATTTGATTTTTGAAAAGCTATTTTTTCAGATCTTCTCGAAGTCTGAGTTGTCAGCGTAAGCTAAACAATGTATGATTACTTACGATTATTAGCATAAAACTGAGGCGAATCAATTTTCAAAAATTTTTATAAAAAACTTTAAGTTAGCCTTCCCATGCCTAAGCGTCGTAGCGATTCAAAGCACGACTCAACGCGAGAAACTCAACATTACAAAACTTAAGGAAACAGCAATGACTAGCCTTCCCACCGTGGCTTTATTCGTTGGCGGACAATGGATAGAGCAATCTGCTGAGCACTATACCCCTGTCCATAATCCTTCAACTGGCGAGGTGATTGCCCAGACCCCCATGGGAAGCGCTGAAACTGTCAATGTGGCAGTTCAGGCCGCTCAAAAAGCCTTCGAGTCCTGGTCACAGGTTCCTATTCCTCGCCGAGCGGAGGTCCTGTTTCGCTATCGGGCGCTGCTGGAAGAGAATTTCGAAGCCATTGCCCGTCTGATTACCCAGGAAAATGGTAAAACCCTGGATGAAGCCCGAGGCGATATTCGGCGGGGTTTTGAGGTGGTGGAATTTGCTTGCGGGATTGCTCAGCTCTACAAAGGCGAAAGCTTAGGTCAAATTGCCACGGGCATTGATGGCCTGACGACCCGTGAACCCCTGGGGGTTTGTGCAGGGATTAGCCCCTTCAATTTTCCGGCCATGGTGCCAATGTGGATGTTTCCGTTGGCGATCGCCTGTGGCAACACATTCATCCTCAAACCCAGCGAAAAAGTGCCCCTCACCGCCCTGCGTTTGGCTGAACTCTTCCAATCTGCCGGTTTACCCGATGGTGTTCTGAACATTATTCACGGCGGCAAAGATGTGGTAGATGCGCTCTGTACCCATCCCGGTATCGCCGCTATCAGCTTTGTTGGGTCATCCCGGATTGCAAAGCATGTCTATACCCTTGGCAATGCTCACGGCAAGCGGGTCCAGGCGGGGGGCGGGGCCAAGAATGCGCTGATCGTCATGTCGGATGCGGAGCCCGATTCGACGCTCCGGGCCATTATGGGAGCGGCCTTTGGCTGTGCAGGACAACGCTGTATGGCAGGCTCTCTACTGGTGGGCGTCGGCGAAGTTGCCGCCGCCCTCAAAGAGCGGGTGGTGGGCGAAATGGAGGGTCTCAAAGTCGGTAATCCCTCTGTCGATGAAAGCGTTGGCATGGGGCCTGTTATTGATGGTAGTGCTCAAACCCGAATTCAGGATGTGATCAGCAAGGCGGAACGTCAGGGGGTTCGAGTGGCCCGAGATGGTCGGCAGAACATTCCCAAGACGGGCTTTTTTGTCGGGCCAACGTTGTTAGAGCAGGTTTCTCCAGACATGTCTGTATTTGGGGAAGAGGTGTTTGGGCCGGTGTTGTCGATGATGACGCCGAAAACCCTGGATGAGGCGATCGCCTGGATCAACCGCCTAAACTACGGCAATGGAGCAACGCTATTTACCAGCAGTGGTGCCGCCGCCCGTCAGTTTAGTCAACAGGTCAAATGTGGCATGTTGGGGATTAATGTGGGTGTCCCGGCCCCCATGGCCATGTTTCCCTTTTCGGGTTGGAACGATTCGTTCTATGGCGATTTGCATCTTCAAGGAACTGAAGGCGTACAGTTCTATACCCGTCAAAAAGTGATTCTTTCCCGTTGGGATAGTGCCTATCAACGACAGCAGGGCTGGTAATGTGCGGGATGCATTCAAGGTTATTTGAAATCAATCATTTTTTGAAATCATTTGAAGGTCAAAATACCGATGACACCAACTCCCGTCGTTCCAACGAGACCCCTGACCGCGTTTCATTGCCCTGGCACCATCATTCAGGGGGCTGGAGCTAGCGCAGAGTTACTCAATCAACTCCTGCGATTGCATGTCCAACGAGTGCTGATCGTCACAGATGCCTATATGGAAAGCACAGGGCTACCTCAGCGATTAGCCGATCCTCTGATTGCTGCTGGGCTATCGGTGGCGATATTTAGTAAAGTGCAGCCCGATCCTACGGTGGAAAATGTGCGAGCAGGTCTATCGGCTTTGAAGGACCACCAAGCCGATGCCCTCGTGGCCGTTGGGGGCGGTAGTTCCATTGATGCGGCCAAGGCTATTTCGGTCATGAGCAGCAATCCGGAACCGATTTCCCAATACATGGGTTATCACAAATTCAAAAACCCTGGATTACCGTTGGTTGCAATTCCAACGACCGCCGGAACAGGCAGCGAAGCAACGAAGGTCACCGTCATTAATGATGTCGAGCAAAATGTCAAAATGATGATGCTCGATGCTCATTTGATGCCGACGGTTGCTCTGATCGACTACACCTTAACGCTGTCCATGCCCCCGGCACTCACTGCCCATGTGGGGGTAGATACGCTAACCCACGGCATCGAAGCTTACGTTTCTCGCAAAGCCAATGGGTTGAGCGATCCGATCGCCCTTTCCTGTATTCAACTGGTATCCCGCTATTTATACACCGCTTGGCGAGAGCCCAACCATGACCCAGCTCGTGAGGCCATGTCGATCGCTGCTTGTCAGGGGGGGATGGCGTTTACGAATAGCAGCGTCTGTTTAGTACATGGCATGAGCCGCCCTTTAGGGGTTCAGTTCCATTTACCCCATGGGCTATCCAATGCGGTGTTATTGCCAACGGTGACGAAATTTTCGATCGCTGGCGCTGTAGAACGCTATGCAACGGTCGCAAGAACCATGGGATTTGCCAGCTCTAATGACAAGGATACAACGGCTTGTGACGCTTTGGTTGCGGGTTTAGAACGCTTTAATCAAACCTTAGAAGTCCCTCGGCTGCGAGATTGCCCAGGCATGACAAAGGATCGGTTTGAGCAGGTCTTGGAAAAAATGGCAGCGGATGCTTTGGCATCGGGTAGTCCTCAGAATAATCCAGTTGTGCCAACCGAGAATGAGATCATTTCGCTTTATCGGGCAGCGTGGTAAGGATTAGTCAAGGGTCGTGACGTGATAGGTGTTGCGACCTTTTTGCTTTGCCACATAGAGGGCTTTGTCCGCCGCTGCGATTAACGGTTCTAGCGGGCTATCATGCTGCGGAATTTGGCACGCAACGCCCAAACTGATCGTGACTACATCACTCGCCTCAGAATAGGCATGGGGGATTTGGAGCTGGGTCATGCATTCCTGGACCGTCTTGGCCACATGGATGGCACCCTGCACTGTCGTATCCGGTAAAACAATGACAAATTCTTCACCACCGTAGCGGGCGACCAAATCGGCGGGACGTTGGGCGGCTCGCTCTAGGGTATGGGCCAGCTTTTGCAAACAGCTATCCCCCATCAGGTGACCGTAATGGTCGTTGTAGGCTTTGAAGGAGTCCACATCACAGAAAATCAACGCTAAGGGCTTACCATCACGGGCGAGTCGTCGCCATTCACGGTTGATATATTCGTCAAACCAGCGGCGATTGGCGACTTGGGTCAGGGCATCGAGTCGGGCCAGTCGCTGAAGTTCATGGTTGGCCTGTTCGAGGGCGGCGGCTTGCTGCATGACCTTGTAGGTGAGCGATCGCAATTCCATATGAATGCGAATGCGTGCCAAAACCTCCGCAGGCTGAAACGGCTTCGTAATGTAGTCCACCGCACCAATGGACAGACCCTTAATTTTGTCGCTTAGATCCGTTAGGGCCGTCATGAAAATGATCGGAATATCTCGGGTATGGGCATTGGCTTTAAGCTGTGCGCAGACATCAAAACCGCTGATATCCGGCAATCGCACATCCAGTAGAACCAACGCGGGCCGACTGACCTGGATTTTCTCTAGGGCCTCGGTTCCCGTCACGGCGATCGCCACTTCCATGCCAGCACCGCCCAGCATGGAAGAGATCATTGACAGATTTGTGGGACTGTCATCAACGATTAAAACTTGGTTCCAGCTTTCGTACATTGCGGATGAAGGATGAGGAAAGAAGTAAAAATCCCACGGAACAGGTTTTGGCACCTTGAGTACTCTATTTTGAGGATGCCCAGAATCAGCATCTAGATTCGACGCTACATTTGTTACAGGTAAAAAAGAGGAAACACTATGCGGCCTCGCCAGGAATTAGTAGAGCGTTTCTCAACGTTTTTGCAGTTTGAGGGCGATCGCCCCCAGGGTTGGCTGATGGATCCTCGGCTGCGCAAAAGCATGGGCCATTGCCTAGGTCAGCAGCGGGATGCGTCGGTTCAGGTGGGGCAGAGCAATTTCTGGGCGCTCTACTGGCATAAGCGCTGGCAGCAGGGCCAGGGCCGGGATCAAGGTCAAAATCCAAGCCAAAACTTGGCGCAACAGACGCCGCAAAATCATTTGGCCGCGAATCATTTGGCCGCGAATCATTTGACCGCCTATGTCCAGGAGGGTTGCTATTGGTCTGCCCAGAAGGCGACCCAGCGGTTTCAGAATTTGGCCTATGGGCTGGCGGATTGTTTTCAGATGGCGATCGCCCAGTTCCACAAAATTCTACGAGGCTTCGATGCCAGCCACGGCACAGATTTTGCCGGGTATGCCAGCGCCGCCTTTGCCAGTTTGATCCGTGAACTCCTGCGCCAGCGCAACGAAGTGGACATCTGCACCACCTGGGGACTCCTGCGCAAGCTCAGCAAAAAGCGGTTGACGGAGGCGCTCTTGGCCACGGGGCTGGGGAATGAGGCGATCGCCTCCCACGTCCTAGCCTGGGATGCCTTCAAGCTGCACTATGTGCCGACCCAAAGCACCGGCACCCGCCGGTTGCCCAAGCCCAGCGCGGCAGAATGGGAGGCCATGGCAACGTTTTATAACCAAGAGCGGGGGATTGCCCTGGGAGCCCATCACCCGAAGCTTGCAGCGGAGGCGATCGAGCAGCTCCTGCAAACTTCTGCCCGAGCGGCTCGGGCCTATCTGTATCCCACCCAGGTGTCGATGAATGCTCAGGTTTCGGGCCAAGAGACAGAATTTATTGATAATTTGCCGGAAACCTTGGAAGCACCACCGCTGGAGCAGTTGATCAATCTGGAGGAAGCCCAGGAACGACAGGCGCAGCGATCGCAACTCAGCCAAGTGTTGGAAGGGGCGATCGCCCATCTAGACCCCACCGCTCAAGATCTCCTGCGCTACTACTACCGCGATGCCCTCACCCAGCAGGACCTTGCGGCCCGCCTAGACCTGAAGCAATACACGGTGTCCCGTCGCCTCACCAAAATTCGCAAAACCCTGGTGCAGGCTCTACTGGACTGGAGCCAAGCAACATTGCATACTACGCCCCATCCCGACCTATTGAACGCTATGAGCGGTTTGCTCGAAGAATGGTTGCAACAGCATTATGTCGCTGCCAGCTCGCCCTCAGCCACCGAGAGCCTCGTTTAGCCAAACGTTCGCACCCAAACGTTCACACCCAAGCGACCTGAACCGCACCCGACTACCATTGACTATTCCTGGGGTTCCACTATGTCCTTCACCGCCACGTTATTTGATTCCGGTCAACTTTTCCTTGAAATTACTGAGCGCCAGCGGGAGATCGCCTGGCAGCAGAGCCAGTCTCTAGCGACCCCCAACAGCCGTTGGCAGGCCTATCTGAATGGATTGGCCCTGGGGGCGGTTTTACCCTGGCTACAAGAGGAATTGGCCGAAACTCAAGGACGGGTGGTGACGCCTCAGCCTAGTGATTTACTCGCCACGTGGGAATTGGTCAATGGCACGCCCCTGGGCCTGAAGCTGCGGAATCAACGGCAGCGTCGCTTGGTCCTGGTGCCGGACGAGGCGATGGACCTGGAAGAATTAGCGGTGCCCCAGGAATGGCTGGAGATTACCAACTGGGCGGCGGATGACTTTGTGGCGGTGCAGGTCAATCCCGATGAGGGCTGGGTGCGGCTGTGGGGCTGGGCTTCGCGATCGCTCCTGCAAGAAAAGGCCGAGCTGGATTGGAGCGATCGCACCTACCGTCTCCCCCAGGAAGCCCTCAGCGCCGACCTCGGCATTTTGACCTTAGCCCTAGATCTTGCCAGCACTTCAGCGATCGCAACTCCCCTGGAGACCCCTCCCGTTTTAGACCTCGCCAACGCCAATTCACTGATTGAACGACTGGGCAATCCCGCCGAACTACGCCCTCGACTGGCTATTCCCTTTGAACGTTGGGCCGGGTTGATGGCCCATTCGGGGTATCGGCAACGGTTGGCGGAGCGGCGCTGGGGGATAGAGGAAGGGCGATCGCCCCTATCCTGGCTTCGGTCCGGTCTCTCAGCACTGGCAGAACAGTCCGGTTGGCGATCGACCCAGTTGGCCCCGGCCATGGCTGGGGTTCGCGGCCTCGAAACGGTTACACCGACGTTAATTCGAGATTTGACCATTGACCATCAGCCCTACGAATTGTGCATTACGGCCTTGGGTGACCCCCCAGAGAATTGCTGGCGGTTTTCGCTCCGGTCCGCTAATCCCCAAGATCCAATTCCCATGGGTTTTGTGCTGCGCTTACTCACCGAAGACCTCCAAAATTTTGACGGCAACGAGGACCGGGCCACAGCCCCCGTGGCGCAACTCTGGATTGACGTCCAACTGGCTCCAGGGGAAGGCATTGTCTGGCAAGTCGAGCCCGAGCCCGAAGGCTACAGTGCAGAAATCTTGAGGTTCTAAGCGGGGCAACCGGGTCAACGGTTTATCCTAGAATCGGGCAAGACCCATCCCCTACCCACCTGATTCACCGGAACCATCCATGGGAGCTGCATACGGGCCGGGGCTGCTTCCCTGCATTTTGGCAGAGCAAGGCCACGACCATCCCCCCGACGAAAACCAGCAAATCGAACTGCTTTGCCAATTCGCCGCGCTCAATTTGCTCCCCCTCTTCCACGAAGTCATTGGGGGGGTGGTGTATCGGTTTGTCAGCAAAAACGGTGAAATCCAGGTTGCTCCGATTCCAGACCAGATTAACGATCGCGTCCTCACGGACATCAAAACCTATACCGGGGCGATCGCCCCCACTCTCATCGACTGGCTCGAAGCGCCCCTACTCATTCCCGGTAGTCCTAGCCGCCGCAACCATACCCTCAGCCTCCCCGGTCACCCCCTAGAGGGTTGGCAAGCCCGCAACCTCAGCAGCCAACGCAATACCCTAGCTTGGCTCCACCAGGAAGCTAAAGAAAACAGCGCCATCTCCGTCGGCGTTGCCCCAGCCCCACGGGGCTATACCGCGACCCTCGGAGCCCGCTATGGTTATGGGGCAATGATTGCAGCCTATGGCGATTTGCTGGACTGTTTGGATTATTGCGATCGCTTCAAATTTGTCTGTCGAATCAGCCTCCCCCGCCCTCAAGAGTTGCCAACAACCCTGCCAACAACCCTCTAGAATAAAAAAAAGGCGAGGTTCTTGCACAGCAACGGTTCTTTATCCATGGCATCGACTCGGCGAACCCGCAATCAAGAACGGGTCTTCAACTGTCTTAAATCGCTGGACCAGGAAATCTCGGCCCAGGATTTGTATTTGGAACTGCGCGATCGCGATCAGGCCATGGGTCTTGCAACGGTCTACCGAGCCCTAGAGGCCCTGAAACTAGAAGGGGTTGTGCAGGTTCGCACCTTGGCCAGTGGGGAGTCACTTTACAGCACCATGAAAGCTGACCGCCATCACCTCACCTGTTTGCAATGCGGCGAGTCGTTTCCCATTGATCATTGCCCAGTTCATGAGCTAGAAAAAACGCTGAATCGAGACTATCAATTTAAGGTTTACTACCACACGCTGGAATTTTATGGGCTATGCAACCAATGTCAGGCTCCAGCAGAGCCTGCTCCATCGATTTCCTAGCCTACACTGAGTTTGTAAGCGTTATCTGCAAGCGTTATCTGCAAGCGCTATCTGCAAATCTTGTTGGAGCATGGATAATGACTATCTACTTCAAGGAAAAATATATTAATCTCCTCACCGATTTTGGCTTTAAGCGCATTTTTGGGACAGAGCCGAATAAGCGATTGTTGATTGATTTTCTGAATACGTTGCTGCCTCAGCATCGGCAGATTTCAGATGTGACCTTTAAAAACAACGAAAATATTGGCAGCACCTCTCTCGATCGGAAAGCAATTTTTGATATTTATTGTCAGGGAGAGAATGGTGAACGTTTTATCGTTGAGATTCAAAAGGCAAAACAAAATTTTTTCAAAGATAGAAGTGTTTTCTATGCGACCTTTCCCATTCAAGAGCAGGCAATCAAAGGGGAATGGAGTTTTGAACTTGCCCCTGTCTATGCTGTCGGCATCTTAGATTTCGTCTTTGCTGACCATCGGGATTCAGAAACGCTGCTCCATACGGTAGAACTGAAGGACCAGCATTGTGATGTTTTTTATGACAAGTTAAAATTCATTTATATTGAATTGCCTAAATTTACAAAAACCCTGGAGCAACTAGATTCCCATGGAGACAAGTGGTTATTTCTGCTGAAGAATTTAGCGGCGTTGAGCGATCGCCCTCAATCCTTACAAGAAGATATTTTCAACGAACTCTTTGATGTGGCTGAGATCGCCAATTTTTCACCCCTTGAACAGAGTAGCTATCAAAATAGCCTCAAATATTATCGAGATCTCAACAATGTTGTGGATACGTCTCGGCAAGAAGGCAGAGAGGAAGGCAGAAAAGAGGGCAGAGAAGAAGGATTAGAGGTTGGCCTAGCCCAAGGGCGGCAGGAGGGAGCGCGATCGCTTCTGCTTCGTCTCATCTCCTTAAAACTGGGAGAGATCCCTGAGGAAACCGAGGTTGCGTTGGATCAACTGCCTGCGGATATCTGTGAGAAGCTGGGTGAAGCGCTGTTGCGCTTTTCAACCCTGGATGATTTACACCAGTGGTTGGAAGACCAGGGGGTCTAAAAAACCAGGAGATCTAACCAGGAGATCTAAAAGCTAGTGAGTCTTGCTGGATAAATGACCTTGCTGGATAAATGACTATGTTCACTGAGGGACAGCCCAAAAACCCGTAACTCCACCTTCGACGGTTTTTGAAAACGATCGCTACCCTAGATGAAGAGGCTCCGTAGATTGAAGCAATCTCTGCCTCCGCTAGACACTCACCTTGGGGATGGACCATGGCGATCGAGCCCAAAGTCATGCAGGCGATCGAAACCCTGCAATACCGTGCCACCGTTGGGGATGTTGCCGCCCAAGCAGGGCTCCGGATTCCTGTGGCTGAGCAGGGGCTTTTGGCCCTCGCCAGTGAGGTGGGAGGGCATTTGCAGGTGGCGGATAGTGGCGAAATTGCCTATACCTTTCCGCAGAATTTTCGCAGTATTCTCTTCGGCAAATATTGGCGACTGCGATTGAATGCATGGCTTGGCAAAGCCTGGAAGATTTTGTTTTATTTGATTCGCATTTCCTTTGGCCTCATTTTGATTTTGTCCATTGGGATTTTGGCGATCGCCCTAGTCATTGCTGCCTTCGCAGCCCTCTCCGCCACGAATCGCGATGATAACGATAGCCCCATTCGTGTGGATGGATTGTTTGAAGGAATTTTTGACCTCCTAGGCGGTGCGATGCGGCTGTTATTCTACGCGGACTGGTTGGGTTGGGGGGGCTACAGCCCCGGCTATCGGACCTCCCCCCAACGTTTTCCTCGCCGTAGTTCTCCCTCGCGTCAGCAACCCAAATCCAACCTCAACTTTTTGGAAGCGGTCTTCTCGTTCTTATTTGGCGATGGCAATCCTAACGTCGAATTAGAAAACCATCGCTGGCAGGCGATCGCCCAGGTCATTCGTAAGCATCAGGGGGCGATCGCAGCGGAACAGGTTCAGCCCTTTTTAGATCAAACGGCGGTGGCAGCGGATGATGCCATTCTGCCGGTGCTCGTTCAGTTTCAGGGACAACCGCTAGTCAGTCCGACCGGAGCCTTGGTCTACAAATTCCCCGACCTGCAAGTGACGGCCCAAGCGGGCAATTCAACCCCGGCCCTCGAAGGCCAAAGCGATGCTTCTTCTGCTTTTCTCAAAGAACGTCCTTGGCGGTTTAGCCAAGCCACCTCCGGGCAACTGTGGGCAGCGGGAATGTTGGGGGCAGTGAATGCAGGTCTGGCGGTGATCGTAGGCTTGATGTTGTCGGATTTTGCCACCTCTGGGATCGGGTTTTTGGGATTTGTGGCGCAGATTTATCCCCTGCTCTTGATCTATGGCGTGGGCTTTTTGCTGATTCCGTTGATTCGCTGGCAGGTGGTGAAGTGGCGCGATCGCGGTGTCCAGCAGCGAAATGAACAACGTCGAGCGATCGCCCAACAGCTCAAATCTCCCAGCCCTGAGCTCCGCGAGAAACTGACCTATGCCCAAACCTTTGGAATGCGGCAGCAACTCAATCCGGAGGATGCAGTTTATACCACCGAAACAGATTTGATTGAGCAGGAGGTCAATCAACCGGATCGACTGGATGAAGAATGGGAGCGGCGGCTGCAGTCCGGTTGAAGTTGTCGCTAGGTTAAGACGGTCGCCGGTTGAGCCAGAAAAATTTGGACAAAGGGCTCCGATCGCTCTATGGTTAGGTTTTGAACCTCTTTTGCGATTCAATTCTTAATAATATCTGGAGACCTTCCATGGGCTGGACTAAAGTCCTTTCTGAATCCGATCTTCCCCAGGGCGCGCGGCAAGTCGTCACGGTAGACGGCCAAAAGATCCTGCTGCTCAACCATGGGGCCAAGATCCACGCCGTTGCCAATCGCTGCCCCCACATGAATCTGCCGATGAAAAAAGGCAAGATTACCGAGGATGGGGCGATCGTCTGTCCGTTCCATCGCAGTGCCTTCGATCTCTGCTCTGGCGAAGCCAAGGAATGGACCCCCTTTCCCCCCGTCGTCGGTCAACTGATGGGCAAAATCAAAGCGGCCAATCCCCTGCCGGTCTTTCCCACGCGCACTGAAGACGGCAGCATCTGGGTTGAGGTCTAGCCCCAAGCGCTAGAACCGACGGAGCGATGTGGCAAAATTAGAGATCGTTACAAATCCAGTGTTTATTCCCCTTTAACATCCGTGAGTGCAACTGTTACCCGTCGCGCCGTCTTTCCGTTTACTGCTGTCATCGGTCAGGACGAAATGAAACTGGCCCTGATGCTCAACGTCATTGACCCCAAAATCGGCGGGGTGATGATCATGGGCGATCGCGGCACCGGCAAATCCACCACCATCCGCGCCTTGGCAGATCTCCTGCCCGACATTGAAGTCGTCGCTGATGACCCTTTCAATAGCCATCCCTCCGATCCGGACATGATGAGCGATGAAGTGCGTCAGCGTCAGGCCAATGGGGAGACACTGCCGACCACGAAAGCCAAGGTGATGATGGTCGATCTTCCCCTGGGAGCCACGGAAGATCGCGTCTGTGGCACCATCGACATCGAAAAAGCCCTCTCGGAAGGGGTCAAAGCCTTTGAGCCGGGGCTATTGGCCAAAGCCAATCGCGGCATTCTCTACGTGGATGAAGTCAACCTCTTGGATGACCACCTCGTGGATGTATTGCTCGATTCTGCGGCTTCGGGCTGGAATACCGTGGAGCGGGAAGGGATTTCGATTCGTCACCCGGCTCGGTTTGTGCTAGTGGGATCCGGTAACCCGGAAGAAGGGGAACTGCGGCCTCAATTGCTCGATCGCTTTGGCATGAGTGTAGAAGTGCGCACGGTCAAGGATCCGGAGCAGCGGGTTGAGGTGGTCGAACAGCGTTCTGCGTTTGATGCCAATCCCCAGGACTTCATGGTTCAGCACCAAGCGGAGCAGGATGCACTCCAGCAGAAGCTCGTGGCGGCGCAGGAGTTGCTGCCCAGGGTCCAGCTAGATTACGACACGCGGGTCCAAATCTCTCAGGTTTGTTCGGAGCTCGATATCGATGGTTTACGGGGAGACCTGGTGACGAACCGGGCGGTCAAGGCTCTGGCGGCGTTCGAAGGTCGCACTGAAGCCACCGTTGAAGATCTGCAACGGGTGATTACCTTGTGTTTGCGTCATCGTTTACGCAAGGATCCGCTGGAGTCCGTGGATTCAGGCTTTAAGGTGATGAAAAACTTCTGTCGGATTTTTGGTCTCCCCGAGCCCGACGAAACGAAAACCATGGCTACGGCCAACGGTCGCCGTTAGTGGGTGGGTGAGGAATTTTGTTTAGAGGTTTGCTGAGAGACTAGGCAACCGCCTCTGGGGCGGGTTTGAGCATGGCTTCAAACCCGCCTTTTTCGAGGATTCGTTCGGCTTCCTGGTGGGTTAAGGGGCTGGAGAAGAAATAGCCCTGAATGTACTCGCAGCCGGTTTTTTGGATGCGAATGAGTTGTTCGCGGGTTTCGACGCCTTCGGCGATCGCCCCAATCCCCAAATCCCGCGTCAAACTAACAATCGTCTTAATAATTTCCCAGTTGCCTTCCTGGTTATTCCCTGGCACCACAAACGAACGGTCAATCTTGAGGGCATCGATCGGAAAGCGATGCAAACGACTAAAGGAAGAATAGCCCGTGCCAAAATCGTCGATGCAGAGCCTGACACCGATATCCTTGATTTCCTCCAGACAACGTTCTACCTTGTGCTCATCGCCAATCAGAACACTTTCCGTAATTTCCACCCGCAAACAGCTCGGGTCCAGCCCCGTCGCCGCCAAAACCGTACGAATCTGTGCTGGCATGTCCGCCCGCACGAGCTGACGTCCCGAGACATTCACTGCCATTTTGACCGTTTCATCCACGAGCCCAGCCTTTTGCCAAGCCCGCATTTGGCGACAGGCTTCTTCCAGAACCCACTGGCCGAGGGGGACGATCAAGCCCGTTTCCTCCGCCACTGGAATAAACTCCGTCGGCGAAATCATGCCCCACTCGGGATGGTGCCAGCGAATCAGGGCTTCAAAGCTGGCCACTCGCCCCTCTGGCAGTTGCACAATGGGCTGATAGAGCAACTGGAGTTCCTGGCGCTGGAGCGATCGCCTTAAATCGGTCTCCAACTGAAGCTGGCTCAAGGGCGTTCGATGGATGCTGCTGTCAAACACCTGGGAACAGGCCCGACCGCTGTGCTTCGCCCGGTACATGGCAATATCCGCGTCCCGCAGCAGGTCTTCGATGCTGCTGTAGAGCTCGCCAGTCACCGCATCCCGACAGGGGACGATGCCGACACTGGCACTGACAAAAAATTCCTGCTGTTGCAGTTGGAAGGGGTGATGCAAACTGGCGTGGATTTCACGGGCGATCGCCCAAGCCTCCTCAGAGGTCTGGGTTCCCTCCAGCAAAATCGCAAACTCATCGCCGCCCAATCGTGCCAGGGTATCAGACTCCTTGAGACAGGAGCGGAGGCGATCGCTAATCTTCACCAAAAGCTGATCACCCACCAGCGGCCCTAGGCTATCGTTAACCACCTTGAACCGATCTAAATCCAAAAACAGCAGCGTAAACGACCAATCTTCGTTTTCCTGAGCCACCCCGAGGGCATGCTGAAGCCGCGTCGTAAACAGCGTGCGGTTGGGCAAGCCCGTGAGGGAATCGTACAGAGCACTGTACATCAGCCGTTCCTCCGCCTCCTGACGTTTGCTGATATCTTCGACGGTGCCCTCAAAATAGAGAAAATTGCTCGCACCGTCGTAAACCGGATGAACGCCCAGGGAAATCCAAACCAGGCTACTATCCTTGCGATGGACCTGGGCCGTAAACTCTGACACTTCGCCCTGGTCATCGATCTCATCCAGAAATTCCTGCCAGCGCAGGGGCTCGAGGAAAAGCTGCTTGCTGACATCGGTCAGATTAGTAATTAGGTCCTCTGGGGAGTCATAGCCGAGAATATTGGCTAAGGCCGGGTTGGTGCTGATGAAATAGCCCTGGCGGGTCATTTGAAAAATCCCTTCCGTGGCATTTTCAAACAGCACTTGGTAACGCTCCTCCGCGCGCTGGAGTGCGAGCTCTGCCAGCTTATGCCGGGTCAAATCTACCACCTGTACCAAAAAGCTCAGGGGCTGATTTTGAGAGTCATACATCAGTGCGATCTTGAGCAGGACGTGAACCAGCCGCCCATTTTTCGCTACGTAGCGCTTTTTAACCTGGGCGTAGGGTTGTCCTTCATCCAGGAGCTTATTGACCAACGCCAAACTAACGGCTAGATCCGCCTCGTAGGTAATCGTCTGCTGGGTTAGCCCCAAAAGCTCCTGTTCTGAGTAGCCGAGCGTTTTACAGAGCGCACTATTCACCCGCAAATAGCGACCATCCAGCCCCATCACCGCCATGCCAATGGAGGCCAAATCAAAGATCAGGTGATACATGGCCTCGGAGGATTCCATCAGCCGTTCGCGCTGATGCAGTTGCTTGAGCGTCCGCTGGAAATGCTGGCTCAACGACGTAAATTCATCACTGGCACTGCCCACGGTAAAGGGAACGAGCGCCCCGTCATCCTGTTCTTGTTCAAAGAGTTTGACCGCTTTTGAAAAGCGATGGAGCCGCCGAGCCAAACGACCTGAAAGGCCATAGCAACTCAGCCATAGCAACCCCAAGATGAGCCAGCCCGTTTCCCAAAGAGACTGTCCATACGCTTGCTTTAACTGCTCAATTTCAGTGGTCTGAACCTGGCACACCGGACCATTACAGTCGAGCAGCGTGGCGATCGCCCTCAACCAATACCAACCATGAGCCCATCCAACCGTTCCCAGGATTAGACCCAAGCAGATCAGCAAACTGAGTGCCAATCCTAGAGACTGACTTCCATTAGGAAAAAGCTGTCGAGTAGAAAAGCTGCGCTTCATGAATGGGACAAGTTTGCCTTGAATCTGTCAAGTGGTTCTCAATCGACTCGTTACATTTGCTGATGCATATATCGATGCATCATTCAGCTTACGCGCTTAAAGCACACCCTATCTCTGTGCGTTCTTTACTACCATAGACGCTCTGATTCAGAACGCCGAATTTACAACTTCCCCTGGGTTGATGTAGGGCATTTATCCCTTGACAAAGTGAAGAAGGTAGAGAAAGCCTCTGGTCTTAAGATGCACGAGTGCCCAGGGAAGCTAACGGTTTTATATCCTTTTCACAGACACGGTTCACAGGTCCTTAAAGCACGATCGCCTTTCAGATAGTATTGAAATTGGGGAAATAGGGTTAGGTAACGCTGCGCTCAGTAAAATGCTCTAAACAGCGCCTATATATTTATACAAAGCTATATGCACAACCGAATATAATCTAGCCGTTTCCCTTCAAACCTCTGCCTACAGAGGGTTTCTCAGGGAATGAGAGATTTATGCTTCTAAAGTTTGATAAATGAAAGTTTGGAATTTTAAGGTTTCTTTAAGAAGGATAGCCCAGTTCTCTGGCCTATGGAAACCAGGGATGGAGTCACGACAATGCAGTCGTGGCTAGGGAGAATCTAACCTTCAACGCTCCATCAACGCTTTAATCCTTTAATCAGAGTCCACATCGAGATTTGGGCTTTGTAAACCGGTCCCCATCAGATGAGTCTCCAATTCCATGCGCTGCTCCATTTGGCGGAGGAAATAGCCTGTCATCATGGCCGAGGCTAAGAGCCCTGCGAGGTTTTCGCGATTGGTCGTGACCTGGACATTAAAATTGTCCGAGGGCAGCATCCCTAGGAGCCCCTGTACGTTTTGACTCACGATCTCTTTGACCTCTGGTCCCACAGAGCGGGCAACCCGAGATAGCACCTCCGGCGGCTGATGCTGGAGATATTTCAGAAGCTCATTGACTTCTGCGGCATCGGTGTCTGAACTGAAAAAGTTTGAATTAAACGCCATGAGTAATGTGTCTAGTGACCTCGTAGTCAGGGCAGATTACGACGGCGGACTCACTTCTCCCTGCGTACCACTGAACTGAATCGGGCAATCGCACAGGCGATAAGGTGGGATAGCCTACCTCTTAATGTAACGCAACCTTCGCTCCTATGTTGCCCAGCCTGAATAGAATTCAGCTCAGTAAAGACGCGAAGTTTTGCATCCCAAATCGAATAGACGCCAGTATACTGCCTAGACTTCCGCTTGCGCCTCAGCATCTCGACTCAAGCCTTCCCTAGGCTGCGTGTCTAAAACATCAAGCTGTACGGGGTCGGAGGATTCAGAGTCTGGGGTTAAATCAATGGCACCGCTGGCTTGTCCCTTGGGAACGACGCGCCGAATGGGCTTAATTTCAGGCAGCTCTTCAATTTCAAAGTATTGATGAAATTTTTCGGTTACCCGCAGATGGGCGGAGCGGCTGTCCTTATGGTTGCGCTTTTGGACAAAGCCTTCTTCTACGAGGGTCTGGACATGGTGATAGGCTCCGGAGCCCCGGAGTTCCACCAGCTCGCTGAGTTTGAGATCCTTGCGCAGGGCGATCGCCGCCAAGGTCCGCAAGGCCCCAATGCCCAAGTCCACCGGCACCAACGTATGAATGAGGTCCTTAAGGGTTTCCCGCAGCTGCAAAATATAGCCATCGGGTTCCTCTACGACTTCCAGGGCGCTGTCCCGCTGGGCATAGTCATCCATGAGTTGAATCAGGGCATCTTCGGCGGTTTGGCGATCGCACTGGGCATGTTCCGCAATTTCCCCTAGGGAGAGTGGCCGACCCCGCAGATACAAAATGGCTTCAATTTTAGTGGCGAGAGAAACCGACATAGGTTTTAGTTCAGGGATTTTAGTCCAGGCTGCGCCCGGTCAACTCCACAAAGATATCTTCCAGGTTCGAGGCACGCACCATCATACCGGTTTTATCGCTTTGGGCTTCTAAATAGGCGGTGGCTTCGCTTTCCGTGGGGAAAAATTGATACTCCCAGCGATCGCCCCTCTGCTTCATCACTAACCCCTTACCATGGCGCTCTCGCAGTTCCGCCAGGGTACCCAGCTCGATGAGTTTGCCGTGGTCCATGATGCCGATGCGATCGCACAAATACTCCACCTCGTCCATGTAGTGGGTGGTGAGGAGGATGGTCATGCCCTGTTTTTTATTCAGTTCGCGGATCATTTCCCAGAGGCGGCGGCGGGTTTGGGGGTCGAGGCCAACGGTGGGTTCATCGAGAAAGAGAATTTGGGGCTGGTGCAGCAGCGCACGGGCGATTTGCAACCGGCGCTTCATGCCACCGGAGAGGGTTTTGACAAGGTCATCGCGCCGTTCGACGAGTTCCACATATTCGAGCCAGTGATGAATGCGCGATTGGCGATCGCCCTTGGGAATATGGTGCATCCGCCCGTGGAATTCGAGGTTTTCCCAGACGGTCAGGTCCGCATCGACGCTGGTTTGCTGGAGGACGACGCCGAGGGTGCTTTTGACCTGTTGGCGATCGCGCACGACGTCATATCCCATGATCTGAATCCGGCCCTCGCTCGGCTGGGTCAGCGTTGTGATCATCCGAATCGTGGTGGATTTGCCTGCCCCATTGGGACCCAAGAGCCCAAACATTTCACCCGGCTGAATGTCAAAGGATAAGCCATCGACCACCGGTACATCGGTAAAGCGTTTGGTGACGGTTTGCAGCGAAACAGCGGCTTGGGTGGTGGCGGAATCTGGAGACACAGTGGCGGGGGAAGCAGTCATGCAATCAGAGCCTGAGCAGGGATACTGCTTCATATTATTCAACAATGGGGGCTAGCCCAGTCTCGATTGGCAAAAGAAACCCGGTATGAAGCAGATTAGGGTTTAAAGGGATGGACCTGTTTTACGGCATCAAGATTTAAGGGACCGTACAGGTGGGGAAAGGTGCCGTGGCCAGGAACCTCGTCGTAGCGGAGTTCGGCTTGGAGGCGATCGCCCTCAATTTCCAACAGCACCAGTCCGGACTGACCTGCATAAAACCGAGCGGCCACTTCCAGGACCTGTTCTTGTTTAGAAAGATGAATAAAGCCTTCTGCTGCCAAGGAAGCCGCCCGATAGAGACCGTCACGCTGGGCACTTTCCCAGGCCGTTTTCTCAGTGATATGAAACAGGATGGTTGAAGGGTTTTCCATCAGTGATTTTCCTTGGGCTGGGATAATTTGGGCTGGGATAATTTGGGCTGGGATAAGTTTAGTTTGGCCTGCTGGGCGATCGCCAGAATCCCATCCAATTGCAAATCCAACAGGTCTGCCGAGACATCAGCCTGACTTAACCACAGCAAATATTCAATATTGCCCGCCGGTCCCGTTAAGGGCGACCAGGTCAAACCCCGATCGCCCCACCCCAACGCCCGCGCCGTAGCCAACACCTGGGCGATCGCCCCTGCTTGGTCCTGGGGATCACGGACAACGCCTTTTTTACCGACGCGATCGCGCCCTACCTCAAACTGTGGCTTGACCAACAGCAGCAGCTCTCGCGGTTCCCGCAGCAACCGATGCAGCGCAGGCAGGACCTTTGTGAGGGAAATAAATGACACATCAACAACGCCTAAATCGGGCCAAGTTGCCCCTTCCCCATAAAGTTCATCGGGTTGTAGATGCCGTAAATTGATCCGTTCCTTCAGGACCAACCGCTCATCGGTGCGCAGTTGCCAAGCAACCTGTCCATACCCCACATCGACACCGTAAACTTGACGAGCTCCGTTTTGCAGCAAGCAATCGGTGAACCCGCCCGTTGAAATACCGCCATCTAAACAAATGCGATCGCCCACCGCCACCCCAAACGTGGCTAACGCCTTGGCTAGCTTTTCACCCCCTCGGGAAACGTAGGGCGATCGCTGCTTAACTTCAATCGCGGCATCGACCGCAACTTCTGTTCCCGGCTTATCGATGATCTGCTGATTGATTTTAACTTCACCTGCTCGAATCAACCGCTGAGCCAAGGCGCGCGAGTCACAAAGCTGACGATCCACTAATAAGGTATCCAATCGCTGCTTGGCGGAAGCTTTAGGCATAAATCGCTATTCTCCTCCTCGGATTAGCTCGACGCGATCGTAGTGATCAATCGAATTCAAATAAACTTTAACCTGTTCATGTTTTGCTGTAGGTAAGCGTTTTCCCACAAAATCCGGATGAATGGGCAACTCGCGATGGCCTCGATCCACCAAGACCGCGAGCCGAATCAGGGCCGGTCTCCCATAGTCATTAATGGCATCCAACGCCGCTCGAATCGTTCGACCCTTAAAAATTACGTCATCCACAAGCACGACAACCTTGCCCGTTAAATCCACTTCAATATCCGTTTTAGCCGGTGTCCGAATGCCAATTTGGTCGAGATCATCTCGATAAAACGTAATATCTAAGGCTCCCATCGGCACCTCTATCCCTTCCATCGCCTTGATTTGATTGACCAGCAATTCAGCCAACGGTACCCCTCGGGTATGAATGCCGAGGAGAACTAGATTATTCAGATCGCCACCCTGCTCAATGATCTGTGAAGCCAAGCGATTGCAGGTGCGGCGAACTTCTTCGTCTGACAGGATTTCGATGATTTCTTGAGGCATAGAGCAGCAGTAAGATTTAGTATCCAGTTTGGCATCAAGACCGGTATCCAGTCTGGTATCAAGTCTGAGCCTTTAGTTTACTCGGGGTTCTTGTCAGAATGGACTGGGGGGCGAGGGTCTTTATCCATCCATTAAAAGTTATCAATCTATCAAAATCAGAATGCCCCCGGCGATCGCCAACCAAATCAAAAAGCAAGATCGGGTGAGGGCGAGGGCCTGGTGAATCCGTTTTGGGGTGATGGGGGTTCGATCTTCCCCCAGCAACGGCTTAGGCTTGATCACCCCATGATAGAGATTGTTTCCTCCCACCTGAACGCCGAGGGCTGCGGCATAGGCGCATTCGCTCCAACCGGCATTGGGACTAGGATCAGTGGGAGCATCGCGGCGACAGAGGCGGATCACGGTACTCGGTTGTTTCGATAGCAACGCAATGGTCAATACCGCAAGCCGACAGGGTAGCCAAGTTAGGCCATCTTCAAGACGCGCGCTAAACCAGCCGAGATAGGTGTAAGGCAACTCCCGATAGCCCACCATGGAATCTAAGGTGCTGGCTGCTTTGTAGCCCAGGGCGATCGCCACCCCCAGACCCCCTCCCCCCATGGAGAACGCACTGCCGAGGATGACCCCAACGACGCCATAAAACAGAGGCGCTAAGACACCATCCACCCCATTCTCCGTCACGGTTTCAAACACCGCCCGGTACACCTCAGTCTCCGAGAGCTGGTCGGTATCCCGTCCGACATATCGACTCAAATGTTTGCGGGCCAACTCTAAATTTCCCGCCCTTAAAGGCCCTAAGACCTCTTCCGCTGCCCGCCGCAAACTTCGCCCTGCCAAGCAACTGGCCAACAAAAGGGTTGCCACTCCCCAGCCCAAAATTGGAGATAATTGAGTGGCGATCGCGACAATCCCAGCCCCAATCCCACCACTTCCCATCACTAACCCCAGCCCCAATAACACTCCAGCTAGCCGCTGTCCACCAGGGGATTTAATCCAGGCCAAGCTAATCGATTGATACCGCCTTATTCCCGCCCCCATGAGCTGAACGGGATGGGGCCAACCCCAAGGATCACCCAGGCAAAAATCCAAGATTGCAGCAGCGACTAAAATCGTGAAACTGGATCTCAAAACCTGCATTTAGAGTAGGACAAAGGAACTATTTTGATTGAATTTGATCAAAAACAATGCCTTTGGCCGGCTCATTTTTAAAGCCATTGACCCTGCAAGGATTGATCCGCTGTATCCTCATCCTAAGGCAGGAGCGTCATCCCCATCAATGCCCTAGATAATAAAATGGTTTTCCATTCCCTGGGCCGCTTGCCAGCTGCGAGCATCGTAATAAAGATCTTCTAGGGAGATGCTTTGCAAGGTTTCTTTGAGCTTGAGATTGAGCCGCTTCCAAAGGCTAAAGGTTACCCAGTCTTCCGTCTGACTGGCATCAGGTTGTTGCGCCAAAATCGGGGAAATAGATTCACCCACGGCCTCCAAGATCTGGCCCAACGAGATTTGTTCCGGTGGACGAGCCAGACAATAACCGCCCTGTGCCCCTCGCATGGATTGAACGATACCTGCCCGTCGTAGCTCGATCAGCAGTTTCTCCAGATAGGGAGCAGGCAGGTCCTGTCGCTTAGCGATCGCCTTTACGGAGACCGGTGCCTGACTTGCTTGGAGGCGTAAATCCAAGAGGGCTTTAACGCTGTACTGACCACGAGTCGTGAGCTTTAACATAGGGGAGAGCCTAGGGATTACTGTTAGTTATCTCACCGGAAAACCAGATATATCAGCACTTCCGGCTTATTCTGCCGAGGGGCGGTGGGATAGAGTATGCCTGTCAAGAACAAGCCATTGCAGCGACAACCAGCAAGTTCAGCTACGCAGAAGAGACCATAGAATTAAGAAACTGACTCAATTTAATGACTATTTTTTAACGATGACTGTAAGATGTTAGAGATGTTGATGCTATGCTTTGCACAGAATATCTAAGCGCATGGGAATACTAACCTGGTTAGTACATAGTTGATCACGCTAGACCTGATCGCATCAGCAACAGTTCAGTCCCTTTGACAGAGACGAAAACTGAATACCAACCCCTAGAGGATATCGATCTTGCTTTCCCATTCTTTAACTGGGGATGCAGATTGTTTCCACTGAACTGCCCTATTAGAGTGGAGTAACCCATTGAAATAAATGCCTAGAAAGAAAGCAGAACCCAAGACAGTAACGAAAACTGCCAGAAAAACCGTTAAAAAGGGCGCTACGCAGACTGTTGCTAAGGCTGAGCCGAAGACCACAGCCAAGCGGGCAACTCGTACGGCGACAAAGACCGCTAAAGCTGCTCCTAAGGTTGAACCCCAGGTTGAGCCTAAAGTGGAATCGAAAGCGGAATCGAAGATTGAAGCCTCCGCAGCATCAATCACACCGTCTCCAGTTCCTTTGACAGGCGCAGATCTCGTTAAGAAGATCAAGGAACTAGGGAACCTCAGCAAAGAGGAAAAGGCGAAAGCCTGTGGATATTACGCAATGACCAAGAATGGTCTTGAGCGCGTCAATATGATGAAGTTCCTTAACGCCCTCATTGATGCAGAAGGCATCGATTTGGATAGCAAAGGGAATGACATCAATGGGCGGGGAGGCCGCAGTGCTAGCTACAAAATCACCGTTCAATCCAATGGCAACTTGTTAATTGGTGCCGCTTATACCAAGCAAATGGATCTAAAGCCTGGGGATGAATTTAAGATTACCCTAGGTCGGAAGCACATTCGCCTCACACAAGTGGGTTCAGAGGTTGACGAAGAAGAGTAAGACGAGTGGGATACCCTTTTGGGTTAAAGGGGAATCCTAAAAGTATCTAGTTTTACCTACAGCTAGGTCATGGTTGACCACAGGGGTTGTTCACAGCGGTTGTGATGTCATCTCCTGTGGTTATTTCTATAATTATTTTTCCTAAATTTTTCTGGCAGGCAAATGCTTCAAAATACTTGACAGTCAAGGGCGAGTATCCTCGCTAAGCTGGAGATTAGTGTTCTGGAGGCTGCTCCTATGCGTTCTTCCGTAGCTCCCGACTCCCGATCTGTATCCTGGCAATCCCTGATTTTATTGCTAGCGACAGCTTGGCTCGGAGCCAGTTTGTTATTGGATTTATGGGTCATGCCTAGCCTCTATGGAGGGGGAATGATGACCCAAGCTGGATTTGCTAGCACAGGGTATATGTTGTTTGGTGGATTCAATCATGTCGAACTTATTTTTGGAGCGTTATTGTTAACGGGGCTATTGGTCATGACCCAGCAGCCAACAGCGACTGGACAAACCCGTTGGCGGGTGCTGTGGCCTGCTCTCTTGTTATTGCTGATTCCCGCTTTTGACGCCTATGGTTTGACCCCGATCATGAGTGCCCTGGGATTGTCGATTGATGGATCGGTGGGAGAAGCTCCCGCTGTCATGGGAGTGATGCATGGTGCCTATTGGGGACTAGAGTTGCTGAAAATCGGGGCGATCGCCCTACTGATTCACCGTTTCAGCGGTCGCCTTAGCCTCACAGATGCTCTCTAAAGAGGGTTAGGATTCGAGGGATTCGAGGGATTCGGGGGGCTGCTCCTCGGTTGCAGATTCACCAAACCATAACAACCGAATTCCCATGACCAGAAATCCAATTGCCGCTGTGCTTTTAACCAGGTACGGCGGCAAAATTGTGGCAGTTCCTTCCCCCAGTAAAACGCCAATAAGGCTGGCCACGAGCAACGCCGCTGCCGTTCCCGCGAAAACGGCCTTGGGAAACTTAGAGCTTCCCCCTAGGGCGATCGCCGCCACCTGGCTTTTGTCCCCCAATTCGGACAAGAAAACCGCTACAAAACTCAGGCCCAAGAGACTCCAATCCATTCTGATCTGACTCCTTCTGCTTGAATGCTTGCTTTGACAAATCTATAATCCAGTCAGCGACCCACGAGTGCTTAACCCCAGCTTGACCAAATATCCCAGCCGAGCCAAAGGGCGATCGCCAACAGCGTCATTCCAGCGCTCTTTTCTAGGGTTTTAGGCGAAAGCCATGTCGCCAACCAGCGACCTAAGAGAACCCCCAGCAAACTTGTGGCAATCAAGGCGGAACCGGCACCCGCAAACACAATCCAGGGATGGTGGGACTCTGCGCTCATCAACAGCGTGGTGACTTGGGTTTTATCCCCCAACTCGGCCAGGAAAATCGTCACAAACGTTGAAGCAAAAACCTGCCAAGCGGATTTGCCCGGAGAGGGATGGGGGGGAGAGGGGGAGGCGGGGGGCGCGATCGCGGGTTGGGGAAGGGAAGAAGGGGACACGGATAGTTTTCATAATTGATTCATAATCCATGATAGCTTCTGAGCGGTTGCTTAACCGTTCCTGAACTGTCGACGGATCATTCGATCGCTTGATTCATCGATATTGCTTGATTAAACCGTGTGAGAATCTCCCCATCCCCATAGACGCCTTCAATCTGTTGCTGACAACAATCGATGGCAAAGTCATTTAAATCTGCGGGTTCAATGCCATAGAGATCTTCAAAAACATCCGCTTGTACTCGACAAAAACGAGGACGATTTTCATAAATCGTGCATTTTCGAGTCTCGGCATGAAAATGAATACACCAGCCATCCTCACCCACCATACTGAGATAAAGCTGGAGATCCGCCGGGGATAGATATTGCTCCAACTCCGGTCGGTCTTCAGGGTGAAGATGACAGCAAGCTCCACAATTGCTGATGCAGCGCCAAGTTGCCATGGGAAAAATCTAGGTTTAACGGCAGATTAACAGGGGAGAGTCCATTATAGGTGAGTTATCTGATGTCTTTGGAGAAAGCCTTCGCTACACTAATTGAAGCTTTTTATCCTTATTTTCCCAAACACCGCTATGGCTTCGATTGTCAGTTTAATCCGTGCTGAATCCTACGAACAGCGCCGTTTAGAACAATCCGTTAGCGATGTTTTGGCTCCGTTAGGGGGGATCCAGGCCTTTGTAAAACCCGGTCAACGGGTATTACTCAAGCCCAATCTGCTCACCGGTTCGCGCCCCGCCCGAGAATGTGTAACGCGCATTGAAGTCGTGGCGGCGATCGCCCGTCAAGTTCTCCATGCCGGAGGCAAACCTTTTTTAGGGGATAGTCCGGCTTTTGGGAGCGCCAAAGGCGTGGCCTTGGCCAATGGTTATGGCCCGCTGCTCGAAAAACTCAAGTTGCCAGTCATCGAATTTCATGGCAAACGCTACGGGACTCAATCCGAACAGTTTCAATCGCTGCGATTGTGCAAAGAGGCGATGGATGCGGATGTGGTCATTAACTTACCGAAAGTAAAGTCCCATGTGCAATTAACGATGACTTTAGGGGTCAAGAATTTGTTTGGTTGTGTACCGGGAAAAATGAAGGCTTGGTGGCATTTGGAGGCGGGTAAAGATCGCGATCGCTTTGGTGAAATGCTGGTGGAAACCGCTCGGGCGATCGCCCCAGATCTGACCCTAATCGATGGCATCATCGCCCACGAAGGCCGAGGCCCAATGGATGGCGATCCCAAAAACCTAGGAATTTTGGGGGCTTCGCGGGATGTGTTTGCCTTAGACTGGGCCTTGCTGGATCTGCTCAACGTCGATCCACAGAAGGTTCCCACGGCGGATATTGCCCAGCGCTTAGGACTCTGTGGCCCTGACCATGAGATTGACTACCCGTGCCTGAATCCCGATGCGTTGCGCATTGAAGATTGGCAACTGCCCAACAATTTAGTGCCCATCGACTTTGGTGCACCACGGGTGGTCAAGTCAACCTTTAAGCATCTCTATATTCGCTTTATCAAAGAGCCGCTCAAAGCCTATGCACGGGAATCATGAATGACAATGTTCTGAATCATGAAAAAACAGGTCAAGGTTAAACCCAATTCAAAACAAGCGAGCATTACCGAAGCCGAAGACGGGAGCTTGACCGTGCGATTGCTCTCGCCGCCCGTGGATGGCAAGGCTAACCAAGAACTGATTGAGCAACTGGCCAAGCATTTTGGGGTGGCCAAGCGAGAGGTTCGGATTTGTTCAGGGGCGGGATCACGGACCAAAATCGTCGAAATCAGGGTCGAGTCTGATCAGGGTTGAGCCACTAAACAAAAAGTTTTGGCACAATCGCGCTGCTGAATTCCCCATCCACTGACAATATAGAATAGAGAGCCTACCTTCACCGATCTCGTGCCCTGGCTCGAATCATTCACCCCTCATTCGGACTCAGGATCCCTTAAAACCGCCTATCGCTATGCGCAGAACCTCTGACCTCCACGTCGTGGAGACTCGCCCCCTGATGACGCCCGCCAGCATCCACAGCGAGTATCCCATCACCGAAAAGGCCTCGACCCTTGTGGGAGAAACGCGCGATCGCATCCGCAATATTCTTCGTAATGAAGATCATCGGCTGTTGGTCATTGTCGGCCCTTGCTCTATCCACGATGTTAAAGCCGCTCACGAGTATGGCCACAAGCTGTTGGCCTTGCGGGAAGAACTTCGGGATGAATTGGAAGTGGTCATGCGGGTCTATTTTGAAAAACCCCGAACCACGGTGGGTTGGAAAGGCCTGATTAATGATCCCCACCTCGACAATAGTTACGACATCAACAGAGGTCTGCGTTTGGCCCGAGAGCTCTTGCTTGACTTGGCCGAAATTGGCATGCCAGCGGCAACGGAATTGCTTGATCCCATCATTCCCCAATACATTGCTGATTTGATCTCCTGGACTGCCATTGGCGCGCGCACCACTGAAAGCCAAACCCACCGAGAAATGGCGTCCGGTCTATCCATGCCCATTGGCTTCAAGAATGGGACCGACGGCAGCCTCCATGCCGCTGCCAATGCCATGCTGGCAGCGGCCCAGTCCCACCATTTTTTGGGAATCAATTTGCGCGGCACCGCCAGTGTGATTAAAACCACGGGGAATCCCGACGGTCATTTGGTGATGCGCGGTGGCAATTCTGGCCCCAACTTTGCCCAGGAATTTGTCGACCAAGCTGCCCGAGAACTGATGCGCTTGGAGCTAAATTCGCGGGTGATGGTGGACTGTAGCCACGGCAATTCCAATAAGGACTATCGACGGCAAACTGAAGCGCTGCAAGCCGTTGCGGATCAGGTGGCGGAAGGATCTAGAAATATTCTGGGTGTGATGATCGAGAGCCATTTGGTGGCTGGCAGTCAGAAAATTGCGGCGGATCTCAATCAGCTCACCTATGGCCAAAGCGTGACGGACGCCTGCGTTTGCTTTGACGATACGGTGACGATGCTGCGCGATTTGGCCCGTGCAGTCAAGGCCGCAGGTCTCGCCCATCGGTAGCATTTCCGACTCACAGAAAAGGGTGGGTTGGGGCTCACCCATTCCTGTAATTTTCCATGACTTCACCGTTTCAAACTTCACCGTTTCAAACTTCAACGTTGCTAAATGATCTCGATCGCGTCGCCCAGATTCGCGATCGCATGGCCTACCATTTGGAGGCGATCGCCCAGACCCTCACCCAGGCGGAACAGGAAGGTACAGCGGCATCGGGCTCTATGCAGCTTCAGCGAGACATCGAAGACCTTCGCAAGGCCAGCACCAACCTCAAACAGGGGGTCTTTCGGCTGCTGGTTTTGGGGGATATGAAGCGGGGAAAAAGCACCTTTTTGAATGCCTTGCTGGGCGAAAACCTGTTACCTTCGGATGTCAATCCCTGTACCGCTTTGCTAACTATTTTGCGGTATGGAACTGAGAAGAAAGTCACGGTTTATTTTATCGATGATCAAGCACCGCTAGTCCTAGATTTTGCGGATTTCAAAACGCGCTATACCATTGACCCCGCCGAAGCGAAACTGCTGTCCCAGCGCCGTGAACCAGCCTTTGCGGAGGTGAGTCACGCCATTGTTGAATATCCGCTACCGCTGCTGGAGAAAGGCATTGAAATTGTCGATAGTCCCGGCCTCAATGACACAGAGGCTCGCAATGCTCTGTCTTTAGGTTTTATTGGCAACTGCCATGGAATTTTGTTCGTGATGCGGGCTTCACAACCTTGTACTCTGGCGGAGCGGCGCTATTTAGAAAACTATATTCAGAATCGCGGTTTATCTGTTTTCTTTTTAATTAACGCCTGGGATCAGGTTCAAGAAAGTTTGATTGATCCTGAGGATAGAGAAGAATTACAAGGGGCAGAGACTCGCTTGCGCCAGGTGTTCAAGTCCAACTTAGCAGCCTATTGCCAAGGGGAAGGCTACGATTTTTATGCTGAGCGTGTCTTTGAACTGTCCGCTTTACAGGCGTTGCGACGACGCATTCAGGATGCGGATGCGGATTTGGAGGGCACTGGCTTTCCTGCCTTTCTGGCGGCGCTCAATACCTTTTTGACCCAGGAACGGGCGATCGCCGAACTGAGGCAGGTACGCACCCTGGGACGACAGGTGGCGCATCGAGTCCAAACGGCGATCGCCCGACGCCTACCCCTCTTGCACCAAAGTGTTGCGGAACTGAGTCAGCGCATTGCCGCCGTCCAACCGCAATTTAATCGGCTCTTGAAGATTCGCGATGAGGTTCGCCAGGAAATTCAGAACACGCGGGATGAACAAGCTCGGGCGATCGCCCACTCCTTTCAACACTATCTTCTCCATTTAGAACAGCGTTTTGAGCAGGATTTTTCCCGCTATCAACCTCCAGAGTTAGGGCTACTCGATACCCTCAGCCCAGACAAGCAGGAGGCCTTTCGCCAAGCCCTAGAAAAGGCCTTTCAACAGTATCTCAAGGATCAGGTTTATGCCTGGGGGATCACTGCCGAGCAGGATCTAAAGGAGACATTTGCTCAGCTCGGTCGCAAAGCGGAAGTTTACGGTTTGTCCTATCAGGAAATCACTGACCAGATTCATGCCACGCTCACCGGAGAGGATCTCAAGGCCCAGCCGCATTTTTCTGGGGATGAGGGTTCAATCCCCACTTGGGCGCAATGGGCCATGGGGCTGTTTTCCTGGGCGACGGGAAATCCTACAGCGGTTGATGTAGCCACAGTTGGATTTGACCTCACCCGTTTGGGGGCCAACCTTTTAACGGCAGCGACCATTGGATGGGTGGTTTCGTCCATCTTTGGCGTGGTCTTGGGGCCGATTGCCTTTGCGCTTGTGGGTCTAGGATTGGGAGCACTTCAGGCCCAAGACGCCCGCGACAAAATTAATCAAACTCTCAAAGCAGCCCTGATTCAACAGTTGCCCCAGGTGGCTGAGGACCAACGGCAAGCCATTGCAACAGCGGTCCGGGACTGTTTTGACCAATACGAACGGGAGGTGATCAGTCGGATAGATGACGATATTCAAGCCCGTCAGACAGAGCTGGATCATCTATTGCAACAAAAGCAATCCCGAGAAATTGATCAGCAGCAAGAGCAGGCCCGTTTCAACCACCTGGAAGATCAAATCACTCTCGCCTGCGAGGGCATCGAAGTGGCCTACCAAGCGTTATTGGCCTGAGGGTTGCGTGGGAATGTCTATCCCAGCCCGAGGCGCATTCGCTTGCTGTTCAAATGCTTGTTGCTCAAATGCTTGTTGTTCAAACATTTTGAGCGCCGTACTCCAGACCCAATAGCCCTGAACATTGAGATGTAGACCATCCGTCGTCAGATCCTGGCGAAGATAGCCTTGGCGATCGCGAAAAAGCTCATACAAATCCAAATACAAAACCGATTCCTGCTGGGCGATCGCCGCCAACTGCCGATTCATTTGCTGAATTTGCTCGATGGGAATTTGCTGGAGCTTCGCCTTGCCTTCCCAAGTCGCTTTGGGACCATCGTGGGGCAAAATCGACTGCACAATGATTTCGGTCTGGGGATGCTCTTGGCGCAAAATTTTGAGAATGGCTCGATAGTTGCTTAAAACCGTCTCGGGAGACTCGCCCCGAATCAAATCATTGATCCCAATCATCAAAAAAATTCTTTGGGGCTGGAGCGATCGCCACCCCGCCAAGCGCTTAAGCAAGCCCGTCGAAGTTTCCCCCGAAATGCCTTGATTTAACCAGAGTTGCTGATCCGGCAACAGGGGCTCTGGAAACCAAAGACTGAGGGAATCCCCCGCCAAAATGGCTAGGGGCTCCGTGGGCCTATGGGCCGCTACCGCATCTACTTCCTGCTGCAACAGCGCCACCCAGTCTTCATAATGCAATTGCTGCTGGGGGCCTAAACGCGGCGGGGCCGCCGTGGCGCTGCCGGGCATGGGGGAAGAGGCTTGCACCGCTTGCTGAGAAAACCCCAGGGGCTTGGGGTGCGATCGCTCAAAAATCGCCCAGCCGCCCAGGCCCAGGCCACTCAGCAGCATCAGAGACATCCACCGTCGTCGCCAGCGCTGACGACGCAGACTACGGCGGCGGCGACGGCGCTCGCTAGGGGATTCAAGCACATGGGGGTAGCGATCGGAGGAAACCAAGGGAAGCTAGGTCCGTGGAATGAGCGACGTGTCCTGTAAAAATTGAATGGTGACTAGCTTAAAGCATTTTGTTGATTCTCCCGCATTGGAACAAAAAATTGCCCATGAAAAAGGTGCCTCTCCGTTGAAGCACCCTTTCCAGCTTGTATTGGTTTAGTCTCGAACTAGTCTCGAAAGTTTGGATTAACGGCTAGAGACCGTTGTTCCTCCTACGCTCACTTCCTTAGAGAAACCGCTGTAGGCTTCCATTCCGTGCTCGCTGATATCGAGACCAATGAGTTCTTCCTCTTCTGAAACTCGCATGCCGAGAACGGCACGAATCGCACCCCAGAAGATGACGCTCAGCAGAACTGTAAAACCACCCACCGTCAGGATACCGACGATTTGAGCAAGCAACTGGGTAATGCCGTTGCCCGTCAGCAGACCGGTTTCCATGTCAAACAGGCCGACAGCCAAGGTCCCCCAAATGCCGTTGACAAGGTGGACTGAGGTTGCCCCCACCGGGTCATCAATCTTGATCGAATCAAAGAAGAAGACCGAGAAGACCACCAGCACTCCTGCAATGATGCCAATAATGACCGCACTCAAGTAGCTGACGCCTGCACAACCTGCCGTCACTGCCACGAGGCCAGCAAGGATACCATTGATGACCATAGATAGGTCCGGCTTGCCTGATACGAGCCAAGAGGTCACGGTGGCAGCAACACCGCCCGCAGCCGCAGCCAGGTTGGTGGTTACAGCGATATAGGGAACGGCAAGGTCAGCGGCCAACTCAGAACCAGGGTTAAAGCCAAACCAGCCGATCCAGAGAATCAAGCAACCTAAGGTCGCAATCGACATATTGTGACCCGGCAGCGCACCTGCACCCCCATCCGTCCGATACTTACCAATCCGAGGACCGAGGAAAGCCGCGCCCACGAGCGCTGCCCAGCCGCCGACGGAGTGGACCACCGTGGACCCGGCAAAGTCCTTAAAACCCGCGCCACCGAGAAACCCAATCTCAGAGAGCATGCCGCCGCCCCAAACCCAGTGGCCGGAGATGGGATAGGCGATCGCCGTCAGCAAAAGACTGAAAACGATAAAGTCAACAAATTTAATTCGTTCGGCAACCGCGCCAGAAACGATCGTCGCAGCGGTTCCGGCAAACGCGGCTTGAAAAAGAAATGCCACGGGAATGGTCAAGCCCGAATCTGCCGATAAACCATAGGCTTCCGGTTCACCCGTGAGGAAAAAACCGCCGCCACCGATAAAGCCATTGCCCGATGCACCAAACATCAGGGAATAACCAATGGCCCAAAACGCTAACGTTGCCAAAGCAAAAACGATGAGGTTTTTGGTCAAAACGTTAACGGCATTCTTTTGACGGCAAAAGCCCGTCTCCAACATACCGAATCCCGCGTTCATGAAAATCACGAGAATCGACGCAATTAAAACCCAGACGTTGTCTAGGATGCGCTGAACATCCGCAACGGTTGCTTCTTCTTGAGCATGGGCCGCAAAACTAAAGCTTGCAACAATTAGCACTGCCAACGGAATGCAGGCAGCCCAGCTAAGGGGCAAGTTTGGCAAAAATGTACTTGCCTTCTTAAACAGGCGATTGGCATCTGGATAGGCTGCACCAGTCGTGCGTCCTTTCCCCTTTAGCCGTCTCTTTCGTACTGTCAACTGAGACATTGTCAATTCAATTCCCTAACGGATTGTGTGGAATCATATCAGCCCATGCGCCTGAATCAGGGAGTGGTGGTGTAGGGCAACATAAAGCTCTATCAGTGATAAAACACTGCGAAATCCGTATATGACTCGCACCGCGTATCAATTGCTTCAAGGCTATTCCATACAGCAATTGCACAGTTTTGCTTTATCTAATCGCATTGAAAGCCTAGAACACTGAACCCATGATTCAAGGTTGTCTAGATTGCACCAATTTACCGGTCTTCATTCTGTATAGGGAAATACATTCATTCGACGCAAAATAAACCTCGGCAGTCTCTGGAAATTCACGGACAGATTTTCTTTCGCCGCTTTTTTAAATGCTGGTCGTCTTGTTTATCCATGACTATCGCGGCGACCATTGCGGCTACGGCTGGGGCGATCGCGCTAAATAGGCTTGGTATCCTAACGCCTCTAGCTGGTTTTGCTTGGCTTGAACTTGGGCCTTGAGCTCAAGCCGATAGGACTGAACTTGTGCCAAAAGGGTTGGACGCTGACAGGCGAGAATTTGCACGGCGAGGAGTCCGGCATTCGTGGCATTGCCGATCGCTACGGTGGCTACCGGAATCCCGCGCGGCATTTGCACAATTGAATAGAGCGAATCCAAACCCTGAAGATGTCGGCTGGCCACCGGGACACCAATCACCGGCAGGGGCGTAATCGCTGCCACCATACCCGGTAGATGGGCTGCGCCTCCAGCTCCGGCAATAATCACCTGAATCCCGCGTTCATGGGCTGTTTGAGCGTAGTCCACCATGCGCTCAGGGGTGCGATGGGCAGAGACAATCTCGACTTCGCAGGCAACCTGAAACTGCTCGCAGATGGCGATCGCCGCTGCCATGGTCGGCAAGTCCGAATCACTACCCATAATGATGCCGATTTCGGAAGAGGTCATTGCGATCGATCCTTGTACATGAGCCTTTTACACGAGCGCTGAGGGGCTGATTTCAGCCGCAAGTTAGCGATCGCTAACTTTGTGCCCTATTGTGACACCGATCCCCGGTCCCTCCTGCAATCTACCGCAATCCATCTATCTAAAATAGAGGTAAGGGCGATCGGGATCGATAGACCCCAGAGCGCTCTAGCAGACGTTGATCCCCAGACCCCTGCTTCCTAGAGGATCAACTTAAACCATCATCCTGAAGAGGCTTTGCCATCTGTTTATGAAGTTTGTCAAATTTTGAAAGGGACGTGATTTCAAGGCGACCAGAGTACTATCCTGGAGGGGAACCATTTGCTGATTGTCCCTGTGGACTGACGTTCCGACCGAGTTTTAAGCCCTTAACGTTTCACGGCAATAGCTCTATTCAAACTATGACTCCAGCCGTTCAGCCCAGTCTCCTCAAAGTTCAACCCCTTGCGGAGACGTCGCGACGTACGATGCTGATCACCAATGTTCGTCTGCCAGGCTACAACGGCCTGAAGCGACTTTGGATCTCCCCAGAGGGAGAGGTTCAGGCGATTGAGGCGATGGATCAATCCTTTGAGCGGATCCCACCTGAAGACCTTGCGGTGGTGAATCTCGAAAAAGATTGGTTGTCCTTAGGCGGAATTGATTTACAGATTAACGGGGCTCAGGGGGTGGCCTTCCCTGAATTGTGCCTAGAGAATGCCGATCGCCTGCCTGAGATCTGTCAATTTCTCTGGGAACAGGGGATCGATGCCTTTTTGCCCACCCTGGTCACCTGTTCAATTGAGCAACTTCACCAGGCCCTTCAGGTCCTGCAGAACTATTGCAAGCGACCTTCTGAGGCGAATGCAGCCAAGATTTTGGGGGTTCATCTAGAAGGACCTTGTTTGAATCCGCAGAAGCGAGGAGCCCATCCAGAAGAGCATTTGCAACCCCTCACCCTAGAGACGATGGAGCAGGTCCTGGGTGACTACGGTGATCTGGTCAAAATGGTAACCCTGGCTCCGGAGCTGGATCCCAGTGGTGTGGTGATTCGGGCGTTGATTCAACGGGGCATTATCGTGAGTTTGGGTCATTCCCAAGCGACAGCGGCGGAAGCGGTGCGTGCCTTCAATCAAGGGGCAACGTTGGTGACCCATGCCTTTAATGCCATGCCGGGATTGCACCATCGGGAGCCAGGGTTGCTAGGGGCGGCGCTGCTACAACCAGGAGTTCGTTGTGGGTTCATTGCCGATGGGCAGCATATTTCGCCGATGATGCTGCGGCTGTTGCTTCAGATGGGCCGCGACCATTTATTTTTAGTGAGCGATGCGCTGGCTCCCTTGGGTCTGCCAGATGGCACCTATCCCTGGGATAGCCGGGAGATTCAGGTAGATCAGGGCACCGCTCGGTTAGCCGATGGCACGATTTCGGGCACGACGCTGCCGCTGTTGTCCGGGGTGTGTAATTTGGTCAAGTGGGATTTGTGTTCGGTGGAAGAGGCGATCGCCCTCGCCACCACCACCCCTAGACAAGCCTTAGGCTGGGAGCCGGGGGGCGAAGACGACGAAATTCCCAGTAGTCTGCTGCGGGATCGGCTCTATCTAGGGCGCTCGATTCACCAGTTCTTGCGCTGGACGATAGACCCCAATTCCCATGAGTTGACCTGGAAGCGGTTGGGTCGTTGACGATCGCCCCTTCCCGTCCATTCCTTCACCAATCGGCAATCCTCGGCTGTTGGTATCTGTACTAAGATTCTTAAAGCGATGCAATCGTCTTTATACCTATGACAGCGACCAACAGCCAACCCTCTCTCCCCAATTCAACCGACGACAAAACCGTTGTTCGGGATTATTTCAATGCCACTGGTTTCGATCGCTGGCGGCGGATTTATGGCACGACGGATGAAGTGAACAAGGTACAGATGGACATCCGGGTGGGTCATCAGCAAACCGTGGATACATTATTGGGCTGGCTTGATGCCGATGGTAATGTCTCCGAACTGACGATTTGTGATGCAGGCTGCGGGGTAGGAAGTCTGAGCTTGCCCTTGCTAGAGCGGGGAGCCCAGGTTTTTGCCAGCGACATTTCAGAAAAAATGGTCATTGAGGCCAAGGAGCGGGCCGAGGCGCAGTTTGGTTCTCTAGACCGAGTGGAGTTTTCAGTGCAAGACCTAGAACACATTACAGGCCGGTATCACACGGTGGTCTGCCTTGATGTGCTGATTCACTATCCCACCGAGCAGGCCGCAGCCATGATTGGCCATCTGGCAAGCCTTGCGGAGCAGCGTTTGGTGCTGAGCTTTGCGCCCAAGACCTGTTTGCTGACGATCCTGAAAAAAATTGGTGAGTTTTTCCCTGGCCCCAGCAAAACAACCCGTGCTTACCAGCATCGCGAAGCCGATATTGTGAAAATTTTGGAAAGCTGTGGGTTTGAAATCCAGCGCAAAGCCATGACGAGTACCCGCTTTTACTTCTCCCGAATGGTGGAAGCCGTGCGCCCCTCGACCTCAGGTGCCTAAGGTTAGGGTTGCCTAGAAAGCAGACACAAACCAAAAGTAGGAACAAACTAAAAGTAGGGACGAACTGCGGTTCGTCCCTACTTTCGTTGGTGAATGGATTTGAGTGAATTTAGCCCCCAGAAAGGGCCGGGTTGGATGGGGCGGATGAGGCTTGCCGGTTTTGACGCAGGAGCAGGTGGAATAAAACGCGGGTTTTAATCAACACGCTCTAGCTGCCAGAGAATTTGATTTCCCTCACGGCGGACACGGGAGACGACCCAATTGCGCCAGACCCATTGCTCTCCTCGACTGGTAACGGCGCTAGCGTTAACGTCCATTAAATCAGCAAGCTCAGAGCTGCTAATCAAATAGCCTTTGTCGGCAATCTCGTCCGCCATATTGAGCGTGTCTACCATGTTACGAACCTGGGCAACACGAACCTCGCGTGGGAGATTACCGCTAGACTCATGGGATTGTGAACTTTCGTGGTCCATGCTGTGCTCTGTAAGGCGATCTTCGGTATGAATTTCTGCGTTAAACGTCGCTTCTATCCATCCTAACGTGTCTTCTTGTGAATCGACGTGCTCCGTCACACTAAAACCTGAATTATCAGTGAATTTTGACGAAGATTCTGGCTTATTTGCCTTGATTTCCGATTTTTGGCCTGATCTCACCCCTGGGCTAGATGCTGTCTCATTCGAGGCCGTAGAAAGTAAGCTGGGCATGGCTGCGGGCGGTTCTGCAAGCTGGCACTGGGCGAGGCGAGGCGGACGTCCGGCGGCAAATCCGGTGGCGATCGCATCACACCGTTCATTACCGGGAACCCCTGCATGGCCTCGTACATGCTGCCAGGTCACCTGGGGATGGTTGAGGGCATCAAGCGCTTGCCATAGGTCTTGATTGAGGACAGGTTTCCCCTGGGCCGTTTTCCAGCCTTTGCGCTTCCAGCCCTTGATCCACTGGGTAATACCTTTGAGCACATATTCACTATCAATATGCAGCGTCATCGGCTGCTGGGGAGGGGCGAGGTCTGGATGGGCGGTAATGTATTCGAGGGCGGCGATCGCCGCCTGCATTTCCATCCGATTATTGGTTGAGTTCGGTTCCGCCCCGCCCAGTTCCTGTACCTGCCCGTCGCTTAACTCAATGCGGGTCCCCCAGCCACCGGGTCCGGGATTTCCCGAACAGGCACCATCGGTATAGATAGCCTTGATATAAACCGCAGAGGATAAATCGGCAACAGCGTTCGGACGGGATTGACGAGGCGTGGCCATAGAACTTTCGCTTACGGGGTGAAAATACAGCCGAACTAGCCTAGCACTGTTGGGCTGGAGCATTTGCTGGGGCATTTGCTGAGGTTAGCCGCTGAAGCTTGCATTGGGGCCATATGATAGAGACACTGAGGTTTGACCGTTTTAAGCAACCCTTTTTTTAGCCGATTTTTAGCTTAACCATCTTTAGCTTAACCATGGATACCAAAGCCTTCAAGCGTGCGCTCAACCACTCCGATCGCTATAACCGCAAAGGATTTGGTCGAGCGGAAGAAATCTCTGGAAGCCTCGATCGGGCCTATCAAAGCGGTCTGATTCAAGAAATTCGCAATCAACAGTATTCCCTCCAGCGGGGAGATGTGACGATTCGGTTAGCGGAGTCCTTCGGCTTTTGTTGGGGCGTCGAGCGTGCTGTGGCCATGGCCTACGAAACTCGTCAGCATTTCCCTACGGAGCGGATTTGGATCACAAATGAAATCATCCACAACCCTTCGGTGAATCAGCACCTGCGAGAGATGGACGTGCAGTTTATCGAAGTAAACGGTGAAGAGAAGGACTTTTCCGAGGTAGGCCGGGGGGACGTGGTGATTTTGCCTGCCTTCGGTGCGAGTGTGCAGGAAATGAAGCTGCTGAATGATCTAGGCTGCAATATCGTAGATACGACTTGTCCCTGGGTTTCGAAGGTGTGGAACTCGGTGGAGAAGCACAAGCGAGCGGACTATACTTCGATTATTCATGGCAAATATAAGCATGAAGAAACCATCGCCACCAGCTCCTTTGCCGGAACCTATTTGGTGGTTCTGAATTTGACAGAAGCCCAGTATGTGGCGGATTACATTTTGCAGGGGGGCGATCGCGCAGCCTTCCTGGAAAAATTCAAAAACGCCTATTCCGAAGGGTTCGATCCCGATCGCGATCTGATCCGGGTGGGTGTAGCCAATCAAACCACAATGCTCAAGGGAGAAACGGAAGATATTGGCAAATTGTTTGAGCGGACGATGCTGAAAAAGTATGGCCCCACAGCGCTCAATCAGCATTTTATGGCGTTCAATACGATTTGCGATGCCACCCAAGAACGTCAGGATGCGATGTTTCAGTTGGTCGATGAACCGCTGGATTTAATTGTGGTGATCGGGGGCTATAACTCATCGAACACCACCCATTTACAAGAAATTGCCATTGAGCGGAGGATTGCCTCTTACCATATTGATTCAGGCGATCGCATCGGTCCCGGCAATCGGATTGAGCACAAGCCCTTGGATGGGGATTTAACGGTGGTTGAAAACTGGTTGCCCTCAGGCAAACTTGTAGTAGGTATTACCTCAGGGGCTTCGACGCCCGATAAGGTGGTTGAAACGGTGATCGAAAGGATTTTTGAGCTGAAGGGCGCGGTGGCGATCGCCCCTAGGTATTCAAGCTGAGACGCGGCTGCCTCAGGAGAGATTCTGTCCTCAGAGGCTTGCCAAGATACAAATAATTAAGAATTATGTAGGCAGGATCAAAGTAGGATCAGTCAGCAATTAGGACCGAAGCCCACCTCTACCCCCCTTGGAGTCGCCCATGTACATCGTGCAAATCGCTTCGGAATGCGCCCCTGTGATTAAGGCGGGCGGTCTCGGAGATGTGGTCTATGGCCTCAGTCAAGAACTGGAAGCCCAAGGCCACTGCGTCGAGCTGATTTTGCCGAAGTACGATTGCATGCGCTACGACCATATTTGGGGCATGCACGATGCCTACAAAGACCTTTGGGTGCCCTGGAATGGCGGTTCGGTGCATACCTCTGTCTATTGTGGCTGGGTGCATGGTCGGGTTTGTTTCTTTATTGAACCCCACTCGGATAATCGCTATTTCGATCGCGGCTGCTATTACGGTGAATTCGATGACCAAATGCGCTTTGCCTTCTTTAGCAAAGCGGCCCTAGAATTTTTGCTCCAAAGCAACAAGCGCCCTGACATCATCCACTGCCACGATTGGCAAACGGGTCTTATTCCCGTCATGCTCTATGAGATGTATCAGTACTACGGCATGGATCGGCAGCGGGTGTGCTACACGATTCACAACTTTAAGCACCAGGGCATTGGTCAGCTCGATATTCTCCAAGCCACGGGGCTCAATCGTCCTGATTACTACTATCAGTTTGAGCGGCTGCGGGATAATAGCGGCAGCGCCATCAACTTTATGAAGGGTGGCATTGTCTACGCGAACTATGTGAATACGGTCTCGCCGCACCACGCCTGGGAAGCCCGGTTTAGTGATGTGGGCTGCGGCCTCCAAGGGGTGCTAGATTTCCACCAGGCTAAATTCGGCGGCATCCTCAATGGCATTAGCTACGATTTTTGGGATCCGGAGAGCGATCGCTACATCCCCCACCACTACAGCAAGAGCGACCTCACGGGCAAAGAGGACAACAAAAAGGCTTTGCGCGATCGCCTCACGATGCGTCAGGTGGATAAACCCTTGGTTTGTTTTATCGGTCGCCTCGACCAGCAAAAGGGCGTTCACCTGGTCCACCACGCCATCTACTATGCCCTCAACCAACGGGCGCAATTTGTCATGCTGGGCTCGGCAACGGAACAAACGATTAATGACCAGTTCTGGCGCGAAAAGAATCATCTCAATAACAATCCCGATGCCCACCTCGAAATTGGCTACAACGAGGAGTTAGCGCATCTGATCTATGCAGCGGCAGATATTATCGTGGTTCCCAGCAATTACGAGCCCTGCGGTCTGACCCAGGTGATTTCGATGAAATACGGCACTGTGCCGGTGGTGCGCGGTGTGGGCGGTTTGCTGAATACGGTGTTCGATTGGGATTATGACGAAACCCATCCCCTGGAAGAACGTAATGGCTTTGTCTTCTATCAGCAGGACTTTAAGGCGCTAGAGTCGGCCATGAGTCGGGCGATCGGGCTTTGGTATGGCGATCGCGAAACCTTCCAGCAGCTCCAAAGCCAAGGCATGGAGTATGACTATTCCTGGAAAGAACCTGCCGAAAAATACAATGGCGTCTACGAATTTATTCGAGCCAAATAAGCCCACTCGTACCCTAGGGACAGAACATTCCTGCCCCTAGGGACTGTCCTTTAACTTTTTGGGACTCATGTGTTCCAATTCGCAGGCAACTGAGCAATCTCATCCAGCAAAAAATTAGGGTACACCCAAATATGGGATTTTCGATAAAGATTGCTGAGTAATGGCTTCAACTGCCCCGTTTTATCCCAAGGTTGTAAATCTGAGTCCAGTTCACAAAATCCCGTCCAGCCCAATTCCGCGTTTAGTGCTTCTGCTTGGACCAAGATAGCTGATAAAATTGCCAAATCATAAGGCTTAAGCAATACATCAAGAGAGCCTAGTTCAACCTGTCGCTCTAGCATTTGTTCTGATAACGGAAAGATATGCAGACCAGGATTGTGGAATAACGCTTTTAGCTTGCTAGAGACTTTGGTCAGTTCGTGGGCAACTAAGCCATCAAATTTTTCAAAAACCCGAAACGCAGCTTCAGCATCAACGGTGCTAATCTGCGCAGTTTCTCGCGCCCAGCGAACGAACTTACGAAAATCCTCAGAGCGAGACCGGGGAGTAAACCGCCGGGGAACCGTTTCTCGGGCTTCAGCTAAACAAATGGCAGGAACATACAAAGCAAACTCTCCTCCATTTGCCTGCTCCAAAAGTTGCAATGCTTGTGGACTTTGCAAATGGGCTGGAGCAATAATATCGACAACCCAATTTGTCTCAACAAAAACAGCCTTGGGTTTCACGGGGCACATGGGTTTCACGGAGCAACAGGACTCCATCGAGGATGGGTGACTAAAATTTCACCCAACCGCAATAATCCCAATACCGTTCCACCCAGCAGTTCACCCCAAGCATCCGGTAGTGATTCTGGGTCCGTAAATAGTTTGAGGCTTTCTAGCCATTGCTGGACCCGAACCTCGAATTCGGCATAGGATTCCTGGCGATTAGGACGCTCTAAAGCGGTGAGCAATTCATGGGGTAAGCGGGCTTCTCCCATTTTTTGAATAGAAGCTCCATTAACAGATTCTAAAGAATCGCGCAGCAAAATGATTCGGGCTCCTGTGATTAACAACCCAGTTGAGCAGCCCATTGCCACCATTGCATGCGTTAGCTGTGCTATTCCAGTGCGAACTTGAGATTTACTATCGTTGAGCTTGATTTCAACAAGCATTAAATACTCGCCGTCTGGACTGACTAAAACAATATCGGGCTGGGATGAGATCATCGAAACCTCCGGGAAACCCCTTGCTTCAGGTAGGGGAGGATGTCAACATAAAAATCATGATAGCTATTGGAGCAATTATCGCGCTTCCCAAAAGCGGATGGTGCGGTCTTCGCTGGCGCTGATCAGCTGGGAGCCTGGTCCATTAAATACAAGCCCCGTTACCGTGGAATCATGACCCGGCAAAACTCCTAGGAGTTCGCCCGTGTGGTAGTCCCAGAGGCGAATATCGGAGTCGTCGCCGCCTGCGGCGAGGGTGCGGCGATCGCTACTAAAGGCGATCGCCTTCACCGGCCCCTTCAATCCCAACAGCCGCCGATGGTAGCTGCCATCGCGAAACGACCAAAGCTTAATACTCCCATCACTGCCCCCTGCGGCCAGGAAAGCACTATCCGGGCTAATTTGCAGCAGCGGATCTCCTAAGGTGCTGTCCTCAAACTCGATCAGCGCCTTTCCGGTCTGGGCATACCAGAGCTTCAAGGGTTCATCCAAAATTCCCGTCACTAAAGTCTTGCCATCTCGACTCAGCGCCAGGGAGCCAATGCCGCTGCTGCCGGGGGACCATTGCTGCACAATGCGACCCGTCGCGAGATTCCATCGTCGAATCGTGCCATCTGCGCCACCGCTGACCAAGCTTGCCCCATCTCCGCTAAACGCCAGACCTCGAACAGGCCGTTCTTCATGTCCCAACAGCGTTGCTAAAAGCTGGACCTTGGGCAAACTCCACAGCTCAATCACCCCCTCCCGGCTCCCGGTGGCAAACCGACGCTGGGATGGACCGAGGGCCAACGTGAGGATGGGGCCATGGCGGCTGCGCAGGTGGTCCAATACCCGGCCCGTAGACAGGCTCCAGCGCAGCAACGTGTGGTCAGCACAGGCGGTTAACAAGGTGCGACTGTCCGTGGAAAGGGCGATCGCCGTCACGCCACTCTCAAGCTTGTCCCAGGTTTCGACCCATTGCCAAGTGACCGTCGAACTCGGCGGGGCATAGTAGACTGGCGAGGTCTTGGGCGGTTGCTGCCGTTCAGAGCGCGGGAAATCTGGGGCGGGACGAGGGGGCGGTGGGTTGGGAGATGGGTTAGAAAATGGGTTGGGAGATGGGTTAGAGGATGGCCTGGGAGAGTCCCTGGAAGATTCCCTGGGCGGCTGATAATACCGATAGGGCGATCGCGGCGGGGTTCTAGGGCCTGGGGGGGGTGGTGGATTGGTGGATTGGCGAGTTGATGGACGAGAGGTGGCGCTAGGCGTTTTAGGGGTCTTCGGGGTTGAGGGAGCAGCCGGAGCAGGGCTCGGCGAAGCTGGCGCGGACGGAGCCTGGGGATGGGCCTTGGGAGGATAGATCTTGGGAGGATGGGCTTTGAGATATTCGTAGGCCGCATTAATGCGCTTAAAGGCTTCCTCCGCCTGGGCCTTTTCAGTCGAATCCGTGAAGCGATCCGGATGCCAAGTGCGCGCTAAACGCCGATAGGCCCGCTTGATCTCATCTGGGGTGGCATCGAACGCGAGGCCAAGAATTTGATACGAGTCTTTCCGGGAGTCGTGGGGCATCAAGAACGGCGGATCGCAAACCGATTGGGGGACGGATTCATCAACGGATTGAGCAACAGATTTATCAACGGATGCATAGATGGAACATCGACAGCCTAGGGGCCATCATTAGCCTCATCCCATAGCTTCATCATACGGTTCTAGCGCCCACTCCCATGCGATCGCCTCCCCCAGTGACTTTCCCCGTGACGTCCCCAGCGACTTTCCCAGCGCCCGAGCGGGGCCATGCCCCGACACACAACGTTGACCGAGACCGCTAAGATTTTATACAGGCTGTAAGGTTTTTTATGGGTTTGTGTATGTTTCCTCCTGCCTTGACCCTGGCGAAACGCGCTACGGGAATTTCGATTGCGATCGCGACCGTTCTCTTACCGAGCAGTCTCTCAACCCCTTCAGTCGCTGAAGCTCCCCTTAACCCGACGATGAAAGTCGGGATCATCCAACGGTTTGGCGCAGAGCCCCAGGACAAAATTGAGATCACAGCAGCACCGGGTGAAATGCTGTCTGTGCGGATGTTTTATGAAGGGAAGGATGAAACCATCCAAACCAACAAGCTCACCCTGGACACCCAGCCCCGGACCCTGCAGGCCCCCCAATTACAAGAACGTTTGGTCCTCAGCACCCATCGCAGTTTTGAGAGCGCCGAAGACAGTGCTAACCAATGGCGTGCCCGAGGGATCGAGGTGGAAATCGCCCATCCTGAGCGTTGGGAAGTCTGGGCCAACCGGGAGGTTTACGATACGCCGGTTATCCGCCGCATTTTCCTGGAGAACCTGAAGCAAGAAGGCTTTACTCTGCCCTATCTCGACAGCAAAGTCCTGGAGGTTGTCCCGCAAGCGGGGGTTGTGGCCAATTATTTTCGCTATAACCGCAACGAGGTCGAGATTAGCGGAGGTCGGACGATCATCGTCAACAAAGTGCCCTTCCCCGGTAAACTACGGCTTCAGCCCAATGCCTACGGAACCTATACCCTCGTCAACAACGTCACGATTGAGGATTACCTGCGTGGCGTTGTTCCCCACGAGATTGGGGCTGACGCCCCTGCCGCTGCCGCTGAGGCCCAGACAGTCCTGGCGCGGACCTATGCCCTGCGCAATCTGCGGCGATTTACCATCGATCACTACGAGCTTTGTGCCACGACCCAGTGCCAGGTATATTTTGGCTGGAAGGATACGGTGCCCGAGGCGGATCGGGCGATCGCCAACACCCGTGGCCTGGTCCTCACCTATAACAACGAGCTGATCGACGCAGTCTATTCCTCCACAACCGGCGGCGTCACCGCTGCCTTCACCGATGTTTGGAACGGTGCCCCCCGCCCTTACCTCCAGCCCGTGGTGGATTCCGTGGCGGGCACCTGGAACCTGGGGCAAAAAAGCCTCGACAATGAGCAGAATTTTCGCGAGTTCATTAATACAAAGCAGGGGTTTAACGAAGTCGGTTGGTACTATTTTCGCTGGAGCAATGAGGCAAATCTCAAGAAACTCAACCTGGATCTGAAAAAATATTTAGAAAGCAAGCAGCATCCCCTGGCGCAGTTTCAAACGATTCAATCCATGCAGGTCACCGCTCGGGCCAAGGGAGGCCGAATTCAAAAGCTGCAAGTCGTGACCGATCAGGGGGAAATCATCCTTGAAAAAGACGAGGTCATCCGTGCCTTCGAGGCCCCCAATAGCTTGCTTTGCTATCTCGATCCCCTTTACGAAACCAATCCGAAAACTAACCAGAAAACCCTGAAGGGCTATCGCTTTACCGGCGGCGGCCTCGGCCATGGTGTCGGTCTCAGCCAGACGGGCTCCTACAAACTGGCGCAATTGGGCTGGGATAAGAGCCGGATTTTGAATTTTTACTATCCCAACACCCAGCTCCTCCCGCTTCAGCCCTCGATTACCTATTGGCGGGAGCCCCATGCAGCGCTCAAGGAGGCGGCCAATCCAACCCCGATCACCCCTTAAACCCTGCTCGGAAGTCTGCTTGGCGAAAAACAGATCCCAAAACCGGCATTTGTTGACTTATCCTCTAAGGACTTCATTCAAGCACAGCGATCGCCGCTGCCCGCTGTCCCTCATCTACCTCAATATAGCGAGTCAGGGAAGAGAGAGAACGGTGACCCGTGATGGAGCGGATCACCGGCACGCTCAATCCAGCGCGAGACATTTCGGTGATGCTTCCCCGGCGGGTTGAGTGAGTTGAGTAGCCCCGGTTATGTAAATCGACCCGCTTGAGGGCGCGGCGCAATGCCCGATCGGCGGCGCGAAGCGTCAGGGGTTGACCCGGTGAAACTAGCGAGGGAAACAGCCATCCTTCCTTAATAACGGAAATCCCGATTTTTCGATAACAAGACTCTAGCGCCGGTCGATAGACTTTCAACTCTTGAGCAAGGGCGCGGGACACGGGAACGTCACGGGTTGCTCTGTCTTTACGGATGTTGGCAGGAATGGTGATAGAGCGGCGCGGCTTGCCCTCGGAGTCATAGCAATCGCCCACACGGAGCTGAAGCAGCGCGCCCCATCGCTCGGTTGTGTGCCAAGCAATCGCGAACAGCATTCTATGGCTGTCCGTTATGAAGGCATCGCGAGTCTTTCTAAAAGTTTCTTTGTCGAATGGGGTTGCTTGCCCAAATCTATTTTGCTTAGCCACTACCTTTAACGTTCCGGTTTCATTTCCTGACAGCGTCTTTGCAGAACACAACCCTTTTTCTCTCGCTGCCAGGATAGCCGAAAGCCTTATAAATTGGGCACTGTGGGATTACGTAAGCCGTTCTGCTTTTAGATAAAAGAGGGCAATTTGCAGCAGAGAAATTGATAGCTACGCTCGGTTTATTCGCATTCCGAGGAAGTACCCATGACGGCCATTGCAAAGCTAAACATCCCCGACGGCTGCAACAGCGTCGAAAAAATCGCCGCTTGGGCGATCCTGACCCTGGTACGGCACAACCCGACGATGCGCGTGCTTGAGATTGACGACGAGACCCCGGTTCGAGTGGTGAGTTCGTCAGTTCTGGAGGCCGCAGGCGGGACTACTCGGCTGTTAGGCCGGGTGAGCCTGGAACTAAATGCAGGCTATGACATCAGCACCCTCCCGCTCTGGGAAGAGGTGAAAGACCTATCAAACACGACCCTTAACGCTGGATACTTCAAGCCCTAATGCCTATCCCCAATCCCGCCGGGGGACGGGGTTACACTCCCCCCTCCGCACCTCGCAGCACCCCCAGCGGGTTTCCTTCCGGAGGCTCTAGCCCCGGCGGGGTTGGCGGCGGCAAGCCCTCCTGGACCCGCGACACCGGCAACTACAAGCGGACCCAGTCCGCACAGAACTACAAGCCGACAAGGGGGGCGAGTGGGGGGAGTAGCGCGGGGCAGATTCGCCGCGCGCCGATCCAATCGCGAGCGCCGGGAACTCAGGCGGCCAAGCCGCCCGGCGGAACCTCTCCCGCTGCTCAGGCTAGGGGCGCTGCGGGCACCTCTCCCGCTGCCATGGCCAAGGGCGCGGGGGGAGCGGCTGCGCTTCCTGCTGTGGCGGGAGCGGCCAAAGCACCCAGCGCCTTAGGGGCTGCGGGGAGCCGCTTAGGCCCTGCGGGGATTGCTGCGGGTGTGGGATTGCTCGCAGGGGAGGGGTTGCGGCGTAGCTTGGTTGAGCAGGGTCGGGAGGGGTTTGCCTACCCGTCGAATACTGGCGCATTGTTGGCGAACCCGGCTCGGACCGCTGTTGATGGGTTGAGGGGACTGGGGGAGAGCTATGGGGATTTGCTGAATGGAAAGGGGAGCGAGGCGATCGCCACCGGCACCCCACCCGGCTACACCGCGCCGGGAGCACCGCCATTTACCGGAGGGCAAAGCCCTGGAGTCACCTATCGGATTACGTTCCAGAATACCGGGCAGACGTCTGCGGGAGCGAGCACTAGCATTCAAACCACGGCGAACGTACCGGGTCCTGTTTCGGGCCTATCCAAGAGAACCAACACCGATGGAAGTTGGGAGTACTGGCTAAAGTACGGCAGCAATCAAGAAACAAGGGTTAGGACTTGGGCGAATTTTTTCGTTTCCGGTGTCACTACAATCGCCTCAATCGTCCGCTCAGACGGGGCACCCGACACAGGCGGCGACCCACTAGGTCCCCCCGAACCCATCGCCCCACCGGCCCCAGTGCGCCCACCCACTCGCCAACCCCGACGCCCACCCACCGAAGACCCAACCCAAGAATCCAACCCAAGATCCAACCCAAGCCCCACCCGCCACCGAACCACCGCGCCCCGTTGAGCCACGGCTACCCGGTGAACCCGCGCCCCCCTATCGCCCACCCGCGACCGAGCCACCGCCCACAGAACAGCCCCCCGCGACCGAGCCACCGCGCCCCGTGCTACCCGGCGATCCACTTGAGCTACCGCCTGGGACGGAGCGAGACCCAGAGCAGGACCCCAAAAACGACAAGCCGACACAGCCCAAGACCCCGCCAATCTTTCCGCCGGTTATTCGCCGCAATATCACGACGCGGAAGACCAACACCAACGGCGCGGGGCCTCCGACCGGCTCGCAAAATGCCCCACCGGCACCGCCACTGAAGGTGAACCAAACCTCGCCGCCAACGTGCCGAGGGTGCGGCGCTGTGACCAGCTCAAAGCTGGATCAGCTCGGAGCTGGGCAGGGGGTGATTATCAACAACATCGGAGCACCGACGGACATCAGTCCGTTAATCGCGCTCCACGGAATCACTCACGCCACGCAGGCCACCATGCTCACTCGCCTAGGGGCACAGCTTCCCGGCGGGATTGGGGGAGTGCTTGGGTTACTGGATGAATTCTTGCGCAAGGCATGGAAGGCAACGAGGCTCGATAAAGTACTCAACGCCTTAAACACCTTGTTGCTAGTTCATAACGCTGCACTCCTTAGCCGGTCGCTCTTTCAGACCTTTGGAGAAGTCGCGAGCCAAGCCTTAAACCTGTTTGGAATCAAGGATGAAGAGAACAACCCCATCGACATCAATGAAATCCTAGGGGGGCAAATCACCAACCTTGTTAAGGGCGTGCTAGGAGATGCCCTATATACCAACGTCACGACGACTTGGGCAAAGGGTAGCGCCATTCTCAGCAGCGCGAGCCAAATCGTCTGGACTATCCGCAGCATCGGAGATTCAAGCCGTGAGATCGCCGAATGGACAGCGGAGAACACCGGCAAAATCGGCAACGCGCTCAAACAATGGCGTATTGTCGGCCCCAACGCCTACAAATGGATGCCTGAGCGGGTTTCCAGTCAGAACGCATGGCAACTAAAAGTACAGAGAGCTCGCGACCAGGTCGAGGCTCTGGAGGATGCAGCCAGTTCCCTCAGTTCTGTGCTGGGCGAGGCCCAATCGATCCAGGATGAGTTTAAAGAGTTGGATGACCAACAGAAGCGCTTTAAGGATGCCATGAAAGCCGCGACACCCAAGGATCGGGAGGATAACGACATCGTTAAACTGGCGGCGGCAGAGGCCAAGGACGCCAGCAAATCACCCGCACTAGACGCTTTCAGCCGTAAAAAGGGGGATGAGTTGTAATGGCACTTCCTGATAATTTCAGCCCGGTTGAGCACTTCCAGGACTCAATCGGTCGAATCTACAACAAAGAGGTTAAAGACTGGTTCTCGGACCTTGACCCAGACGAGCTGGGCATCGACACCCCGCGCAGTTCACTAAGGACAGCGTGCTGGCATCAGGAGAACGATTCCGTCATGGTGACGGTCGGGCGAATGCTGCTGTTTGATATGGTGGTCGCCCGCAAGGTTCAGGGCAGCGGTAGCGACATCTATCAAGTGTCAAGACATTTGCCTGTCGCGACAATTAGAAGGCGGGGAGCCCACTGAATTGGCAAAAGGAAATGAGAAGCGGCAATCTCAGGTCAAGACGACAATCTAAGATCGCTTCTGGTGTGTCGATGTTTGGGAGTCAGATTCAGAGGATTTTGCCGGGAGTGCCTTCAAGTTCTCAGAGCGCTGGTGAGCGGAGCGTTTACGAAAACTGTCCGCCTTGATTTCGAGAATGACCGCATGGTGAATGAGGCGGTCAACGGCGGCGACGGTCATCATGGAATCACCAAAGATGGAGTTCCACTCACTGAACGGCTGATTGGCAGTGACCATGATGCTTTTGCGCTCATAGCGATAGGCAATGAGTTCAAAGAGAACGGAGGTTTCTGCCTCGGATTTTTGGACATAGCCGAGGTCATCAATGATCACGAGGTCAAAGCGGTCGAGCTTTTTCAGGGCAGGCTGAAGCTGGAGATGAAGCTTTTCTTTTTGGAGATACTGCACCAGGGTGGTGGCACAGAAGAATTTGACGCGCTTGCCCGCTTCCAGGGCGGCACGAGCGATGCCAGCGGCCAGATGGGTTTTGCCGACCCCAGAAGGTCCGAAGAAGAGACAGTTTTGGGCGTCATCAATCCACTGGGGTTCAGTGGCGAGTTTTTGAATCGGGAGAGGGTTAACCAGGGGCAGGTGTGTCCAATCGAAATTGGAAACCGTTTTGGCGTTGGGCAGTTGAGCTTCGGTGATGGCTCTTTGGAGGCGCAAAGCCTTGCGGCGGTCTGTTTCGAGTTGGCACAGGGCCAAGAGAAATTGCGCGTAGGACCAGGTCTCTCGCATGGCTTGCTGCTCCAAGGTCTCCCAGTGGTTGAGCATATGGGATAAGCGCAGGTGCTTGAGCTGAGCGCTGAGGCTTTGGTAAGGGCTCAGCTCCGGTTGAGACGAGCTCTGGTTCTGCATCTGGGATGACGCTGCTGTGGGTGAACAGAAGGGCATCGTAGTCGTTGAGGTCATGTTGTTGGACATTCACGGTGGGGAATTCGAGTTTGGTGAGCAACTGAAAATGGAGTCTGAGCCTTGAGAGGGTGAGGGTTTTGGCCTCAATCTCTGGGAAGAGGTAGTCAGCGACCGCCGCTTCCTTGTTTTGGGTCGCCGCAATATAGAGGGCTTCGACCATGAGCACGGCGGCAGAATCAAGCTCAAAGCCAGCCTGGAGCTGTTTCCAGAGTTGGTGATAGCGCTCATTGGGCAGGAGGTCCTCTCGCCAGGTGCTGTGGAGGAAGGCCAAGGGCTTTTTGCGCAACCCTTCGATGACATGGTGATAGTCCACCGAGCGGGCGCGCCGCTTGTCCTTGTCAGTAGAACGAATCCGTTTCAACCTGAACACTTCATGGCCTTCGAGGTAGCCCATCAGGCGGTTGTGGTGCAGATGCACTTCCAGGGACCGGCCAATTAAGCGAGACGGCACGCTGTAGAGCATGCAGCGGATATCAATCGTGCTGTTGCTGCTCACCTTAGCGGTGAGGAGTTCGTAGTCCGCAGCCCGGTATTTGGGCAACGCCTGGAGATGCGCTTTCTCATGCTCATACTTATCCTGATGCTGGGCATTGAGCTTGGCCACACAGTCATTGAGCAGGTCTTGATAGTCGCTGACGCTAGCGAAGTCGGTGCTGCCGCGCAGGTACATCGCTTGGACAATGCGGTTCTTCAGATGACCGTGGGGGCCTTCAATAGAACCGTTCTCGTGGGCGATTCCCCGGTTGTTTCGCGTCGGTTGCAACCGATAGTGCTCACACAGGTCGTCATACAAGCGCGTCAGCGGTTTGGTCTTCTTCCCACCCAGATTTCGATAGGCCGCACTCAGGCTATCGGTGCGATGCTGCTTTGGAGCCCCGCCGCAGGCAAACAGGGCATTCTGCAATCCTTCGGATAGGGCGACAAAGCTTTCACCCCCCTCGATTAACTCCGCGTAGGACCAGCCGCTGTAGCCCAAGCGGTAGTGATAAATCAAGTGCTCATAGGGCTTTCCATTTATCGTCACCACCGTCCCTTTGAGTTCGGTGAAGTCGGAAAATCCTTGCACCCCCGGCTCGTGACGCAGCTCAAACATCACCTCGGGAGCTGGACCATACAGTGCTTTCCAGGTTCTCACTCGCCGCTGAAGCGTCCTGAGCACTTGCGGATATTGACCCGGATATTTGTCCTGCAAATGCTCAAATAACGTCGTCGGTTTCAGTCTTGGCTCAGCTCGCAGCATCGCCTCTAGTTCGGCTTCCCAAAGACCGTTGAGTGGATCTGGCCGGGTCCGCACCCCGGTGCCCTCTCCACTCCCCTGCTGCCACTCGTTGGCATCCATTCGTTGCGCGGTTCGCACCGAAAATTCCGCCACCGCTGCCGCATCTTGCTGCGACAGGCCATGCTCCTTTGCATTCATGTACACTCGCTGTTGATACATTATTACTCTCGACACTCGTTAGAGTCCTTTCTTTCCAGGGGGACCCTATGAGTGTCTTTTTTTGTCGATCGCCACGCCAGTGAGCTGTCAAAGTCTCACGTCTGTCTCACGATCCAAGCCACGCTTTCGCGACAACTCCCGCCAGGAAATGTCGAGCAGCCGCCAATGCTATTGTCGTCTAACAGACATCGAAACCTCTCCCCCCTACCAGGTGAACCGACGGCATAAACCGCAGGTCACCCTGTTCTTCCTAGAAGATGCAGACCGGATTGAGCCCGGTTACCGTCAGGTTGAAGGGCGGATCAGCTTCCGCATCATGGACGAAACCGTGGAAACCATGACCCAAGCGAAAGCCACCCAGCTTGCCAACCGGGTGAAGACCGCCATGGGGACCGGCGGCGGATTTGTCTGGAAGAAGGGCAAAGCCATGGCGACCTATGCCGACTGGGACAAGGGGTATCAACTCCAATTGTTCACCCCCAACAAGGTCGAGGCTAAGCGGCTGATTGAGCAGATTCTTGACATTCAGCAGCACACGCCGAACTGGAACTACCTCAATTACGAAGAAAACGACGACCCTAACGACGCTTACCCGACAATCCCGCCGACCCAAATCATCTTGGGCAAGTCGAGGCGGCTGGCGCGGCGACGGCCACGGGCTGACGTGAGGTTTCAGTATGCGGTTTTGACCCTCGCGGGTCTGCCGAATCCCATCGCTTTGTACGATCGCAGCGGGCGTTACCCTGACCCACTGGTCCTTTGAGTCGTTTGGATAATCTCGGAACGGTTTAACCCTTCCGAAAATCGAATATGCACTGATACGAGGCCAGAGTAGATGCAAAGTTTTTCGACGGATCTGAAGAATCATGGCTAAACGCCGACCTTACTCGCTAGTCCTGATTGGTGCTCGCAAAGAGTCCGCTCGGACCAAATATCTACAGTTTTTGGCTGGTGCAGCCGATCGCCCCAGCCGCATTGGCTCCCAAGGCGCTCGCCCGGAGCGCGTGAGCTTGGCCGTGCAACCTTTTGCCTTTTCGCTGCCTGAAAATATTCTTGCTCAAGGCTCCGCTCTTCTGCCTGCCGTTGTTTCCCTACAGGGGATCGCAGCAGTCAGCGAGCGCGTCAAATTGGGCGTCAAGACCGGCGCTCCGGCTACCTCAACCCCGACGGGTGTCAGCCTGACCCGGATTGCTGACACAGATGAGCTACTTGGCATCAAGAACTTCAGCCCAGCTCGCATCATTCGCCGGGTTTACCAAACCAAAACGGCAACTAAGAAAAACTCTGAAATCACTGGCCTTGCCTACGGCTACCGTAAGTCAACCTCGGTCTCTGTTCCTTTTGGGAAAAAGAACGCGACGGACACGATTACGGATGCCTTCAAGGCCGTCAGCGATGCGATCGAAGGTGCAGACGGAAACGGCCTAACTCAGGTCTTTCTGAAAGAAGAGGATGTCTAAGCTATGGCTAAACGCAACCCTTACTCTCTGGTATTGATTGGGGCGCGGAAAGCTTCGGCTCGGACCAAGTACCTTGAGTTCCTGTCTGGCAGAGCCGACCGGCCTAGCCGGATTGGAACAAAGGGGCCTCGCTCACAAAGGTACCCGCTAGCTCTCCGCCCCTTTGCGGGAATTGTCCCAAATACTGTACTAGTGGCCACATCCGCATCGAAAGAGGCAGTTTTGGCCCTACAGGGATTCATTTCTATCCAAGGGCGAGTTGTTTATCGCTACTCTCCCTTGCCTGCGGAGATTCAGCTCACTTTCCCAGGCGCGGGACTAGACTTTTTAGAAATCAAGGGGTTTAGCCCAGCGCGGATCATTCGCAAGGTCTATCAAACTCGGACAGCTACGGTCAAAAAGTCGGAGACGACCGGCCTAACCTATGGCTATAAAGCCTCGTCTACGCTTTCAATCCCAATCGGAAGAAAGAACGCGACTGATTCGCTCGTTGACGCCTTGAGCGCAGCGGGTGGAGCAATTAGGGGGGCTGATGGTAGCGGGCTGACCAAAGTCTTCTTGAAAGAAGAGGAGATTCCCGCGTGATTCATTGGATAGACCCCATTTTGCCCGAGGTTTTTCTAACCCCGGATCACAATCAGGCCGACACGGCCCAGGCGACCTTAGAAGCCCTTGAGCGGCAACGCATGGTTAAGGGCTTCTTCGAGGGGAGTATTGATGGGGACGTGGTTGATGATTGCCTCGCTGAACATGGGATTAATCCCCATGCTTTTTGGGTGCAGGCAGAAGAAAATATTGAGGAGTTCATTCTGATGGACCCTCAGGAAATTGAAGGTCTAGACCGGCTTTTGAGACATGGCCCTTACTTGGGATCCTGAAAATAGTTCCAACTGGGAACTGACCTATTCGGATCAACGGTTTGAGGAGCAGAGGGAGGGATATCTCCCAAGGCGAAAGCGCATTCAGCCCTTCGTCATCCCAGTGCTTATCTCCTCACCGTTGATTGCGATTTGGACAGACTCAGACGGTAAAAACGACACTTGGAACCTTGCGGGCTGGGTCCGGGGTGCCATTGCCGTACCCAGCTTAATCAATGACATCAAGCTGCTCAACGGCCCGAGTCAGGCGCTGCAATTGAGGGAGGCGACGCGGTTTGACTTTACGGCCAATCCGGCCAGTAGTTACCAACTGCGTATCTTCCCCCAAAGATACCTGCCAGATCTCCGCATCAAGGTCTACGAATACCGTGGTCCTATCGGTGACAGCACCGAAGAATTGATCACAGTAACTAGAGTTGACCTTGCAAGAATCGAAACCAGAATCAATGCCCTACTCTGATGGCCTCACCCACGCTCGACGCGTTGATTTCAGCGCTCGGCTGTTCCCGGATACGACCAGCAAAACGCTGTATCGACCGGGCGATATTGACAATTTCTCCCTCCTGACTGGCTATCGCTACTCGGGCCAGGTGCTACAGCTTCAGATTTTTAGCAATCGCTTTTTGCGGCTGCGGTTTTGGATTCAGACCACCTTAGGCGAGCGACTTTATTTCGGCCCAGAGCAGCCCGTAAATCGCGATCAGTTCCTGCTCAAGGAACACATCGCAGCGGGTCTATTCTTGGGCGGCGGGGCTTCGTTGGGGGTCGATATACCTGCGGGGCAAATCTTAGTTGAGGATCAAATCTCAATCCTGGGATTCGCTGAGGAGCGGGGTAACACTCGACCGCTTCGCACCGTTGAGGGCGGCATCGCCTGGGGGGATATTGGCGGAGACCTGGGAAACCAGGGGGACATCGCTGATGCGCTGACCGCTCAGGCGGAGAACTTCGCCAGCGAGCTGGCGGCGATCGACATCGCCCAAGAGGCCCAGGACAATCTGATTGCAGATCTACAGCAGGCCCAAACGACCCAAGAGACGCAATTCTCTGGGGATATTGAGACGCTGCAAGGCGACGTGATCCAGCTTCAGACAAGTGTTGGGAACATCCAGAGTCAGCCGGGAGGAGTGAGCGAGTTTCACTATTACGGGCCGACCTTGCCCAGCGCCCCCACCGAGGGAGAGACCTGGAGGGAAACGACGGAGGCGGGGCTGTGGGTTGGAGATTGGGAATGGGTTTCGAGTTTGTCCAAGTGGATTGACAGATACCCCGTCTACTCGGACATGGCACAAAACATATGGGCTGCATCCGGAATCGCCTCGCTCACCAATTACGCATGGCTTCGACCTTCTCCAAACGCAGCAGTCCGGGGGGTCTTTCAGTTCCTAAGCCCGGATGACTCAAACCGCTACCACGTCATCAATGTTCAATGGGCGAGGCTGACGGGAGGAAGTAGCAGCTACGAAGGAAGCGCGGTAAACGTGAACACCAAAGACATAGCTAGGCCATTGGGAAGCAACGAGGCGGCGATTTATGAAACGGAATGGAGATCGCTTGCCTACCCATGGCATGTGAGGTTTCAGATCACTGGGGTTGGATCACCGCTGCCCGCTATCTACGGCAGACTCTTGGCTGAACAACGAAATATACGGGGGTAATGATGAACTATTTCCGATTGATGGGGCTGATTGCCCAGCTCGCACAGATTGCAGAATCGACCGGCGGCCAAGTGCCCAAGGGCGATGCGGGGCTGTATTTCCTTTGCCGCGCCTTCTGCGAGCGGTTGGAGGAGCGCAACCCCGGCATTGCTGAGGCGGCGGGGTTTGATTATGAGGTGCTGACCTATCGAAATTTGGTGCCGAGGCCCCCCGCGACCTTTGCCCAGGTTCCGACGGCGGGACTATTGCGGGAGGATGACCCATGGAGTTAGCGATCGCCCTCGCGGGTTTCATGGCCACATCAGCAGCGACCATCCTCAAGATCAACAATCATCTGGATAAGCGCTTTGATTTCCTTGAGCGGCGCATGGAAATCTTGAGCACTTCCGTCGAGGGCAATCAGCGGCTAGTGGATCATCGGCTTGAGGTGCTGGAAGACCAACGATTTACGGTAAACGGGAAAGGACGATGAGAACGGTAGTGATTGACCCAGGACACGGCGGATTTGACCCTGGAGCCGTGGCCAATGGGTTGCTTGAAAAGGATGTAGCGCTAGACATTGCAAGGCGGGTGCAGCGGCTAACGCAGCGGCGAAACCTAGACTGCATCTTGACCCGTGACAGTGACCCAGCGCCGGGAACCGAGTTAAGCCTGGAGCGGCGCTGCGAGATTTCCAACGCGGCGCGAGCGGATTGTTTCGTTAGCATCCACTGCAATGCGGCGTCGAATCCCAACGCCTATGGCAGTGAGACGTTTTTTTGCAGGGGTAGCTATGGCGGCGCGGCGCTGGCCCGGTCGATTCAGGGGCAGTTTAATCAAAAGGTGCGAGAAATCCCTGAGCGCCGGGTGAGTGGTGCGGGGTTCTATGTCCTGAAATACACCGATGCCCCGGCGGCGCTGGTGGAATGTGGATTTTTAACCAACACCGACGACGCCACGCTGCTGAAGAAAGAGGCGGTGAGACAGGCGATCGCCCAGGGAATCTCTGATGGCATCTTGGAATGGTTAAACGCGGGGGAAGCGGCGGCATAACTTCACCCTAATTCACCCTGCTACAGCAGACTGAGCTGGGCTTCTTTGACCTTCCGAGTTTTCCACCCTCGGATCATCTTCAAAATTGAATCAGCACTCTGACCACGGGCGATCGCTTTCTCTACGGCGATCGCCCGTTGTTGTGCGATGGGGTTGCTCACATTGCCGCCGGGAATGTGGATGGAGTGGACAACCTTATGGCCAGCCCAGACCTGGTAACGGAAATACAGCACCCCATTGGTACCACCGGGGAGCTTGTGTAAGGCATGACCGACGCTGAGCGTAGGAGGCTCCGTAGAGCTAACGAACGACTCTCGATCGGTTTTGCGCCGCATAGGATGAGGGGTGATGCTTTGATCACCCTCGCCAGGTGCGGCGGCGCTAGAATTCGTTAGCAACGGTGGGACAGGGGTTTGGGGGTTTGGTGTGTTCATTTCACGATGTCCTGAGAAAGTGTTTAAGCGCTGTTTGATGGCTTAGCCCATTTCTACCGTTTAAATCGCTGAACTGCTTGCTGGGTGTGCGTTTCGCTACTTAAACGCTATTCGGCTTCAAGGGAACTGAGGAAATATTCATAGACGCCCTGACAGGAGCTGGGCTTGACTTCGAGGCTGTCCGCTGCCTCACTGAATGACCGCATCCAATCCAGGTAGTCAGCTTTCTGACCGGCCTGAGCGTCTTTTGTGGCCAGGTTGGCGGCCATGCTGTTAGCGACGGTTGGCGATTCGGTGCATTTGCTGGCGATCGCGTTGAACTGCTCGACATAGGGGGCGATCGCCTTGGGGTCCGCAGGGTCTTTGCCGTCACGCTTGGCCATGACTTGAGCGAATTCCTCTGACTTCATCTCTTGCACCCTGGGACCAGGCGCAACCGGGGAATTGCAGGCGGTCAACAGCAGGGCGAGGGTAGCGACGGTAAGAATTTTCATGGGTTAGGCCAGTTGTTGTGCTTCCAGAATGCCCAGCTCTGGACCCGCGAGACCGTAGGGGATGCCGAGGCGATCGCATTCCTCCCGCACCTTGGCACGCTGCCCAGGGAATGCCCGCCACTTGGCTGCAAGGCGAGCGGCTTGAGCTTCAGCAGTGGGCGGCGCGGTGGGAACCGGCGGCGGCAGCTCTGGCCAGAGGGCACCCGCGAGAATGCGATCTGCCACAGTGGGCGGGGCTTGCTGACTGGCTTGAAATTCTGCCCAGAGAGCGGGGCGCTGCTTGGCGATCCAAGATTCAGCAGCGGCGTGGGGGGACTGGGGAGGCTGAGGGAAGCGCCGCACCTTGGCCAGGACGAAATTAAAAAATTCGGGGTCAGCGGCGGCGGCGGAAAATTTGCCACCGGCAGTTTGAGCAGCCTTAGACCGGGGTGTGTTTTGGGGAGCTGATACCGCAACCGGGGTACTGAAGCTTCTCCGGACTGGGTTCGGTTCCGGTTCGATCGCGTGCGCTTCTCTCTCTCTTTTTATTGTCTTAGAGTCTTTAAATTCTTTATTGTTTGAGGACTCTTCAAAGCCAGTGTTTAAGCGGGTTTCAGAGGTTGGATGTTCACCAGCGTGAACGTCTTGTTCACCAGCGTGAACGTCTTGTTCACCAGCGTGAACGTCTTGTTCACCAGCGTGAACGTCTTGTTCACCAGCGTGAACGAGCCAGCCCTTTGCATCCAGTGATTTTAGAGCGGCACTGATACCGCTTTTGGCCAATCCCGTTGCACGGGCGATCGCAGTCGGACCAGGGCGATCGCCACGGCAAAACGGGTCATGGGCTTTGAGGTAGAGATAGACAATGATCTCTACCTTGGAAAGCTCGGAAAGCTTGCAGACCGTGGATTCCGTGAGGCGATAGTGTTTCACTGTGGCGGTTCCTCCACTTGAAACCACCAGCCCTCACCATTGACACAACGAAGCCCCAACGCACCGCGCCGATTACCGCCCATGCGTTGCGCCGCCCAGGCGATGAGCATGAGCAGCTCGGTTTCGCTCAGGTAAAACACGGTCTCGGGACCGCTGACAAACTCTTTGATTTCCTTTCTCATGGGTGCTCCAAACGACAAAGCCGTAACCCCAATGGGTTACGGCTACTCTTCCTCTTCAGTTTCAACGCTTGCGACTTCAGCGGCTAGGGCTTCGAGTTGTTGGAGCTGGTGCTTTAACTCTTCCAGTGCAGCAGCGTGAGCGGCGATCGCCTGCTCTTCAGTTGCAATCAGATGGCGCGTTGATTCGATCTGACTGCAAAGAATTCCCCCAGCATTTTCCCCGCTGAGGGCATCAACACCGCATCCTCTTGAGCCAAGGCCCTGAACCACTGAGTTCGGTTGCTGAATCCGTGAATCTTGGCCTTTTCCTGAAGCTTCTCCCACAAGCTCCTTTCTATCTGGACTGTCCCGTTTACCGTGTCTTCCCCGAGCACCTTGGGGCGACCGGGACCCCTCTTTTTCTCCGATTTGGACATATTTACTGGGCATTCACTACACCTCATTTTTGCACGTGGATAAAAGGGGATTGACTTAAAGTTATCCCACGTGGATAATGCTGTCAAAGGTTTTCCACGTGCGAAAACCAATAAAACCGAATACCGGGCACCCGCACGGCAGCGAGTACAACAACTTGCTGATGGGGTTGGACTCCCCAGGCCCTTCCCCCCCCTAAGGCCCCGCACCATTGACCGCCTGAATTCCCATCAGCCTCGGTGAAATTATTGACCGCCTGATGTCAGCCTCGGTGAAAGAGCGCGCGGGAGCTGCAAACCGAATCATTTCTAGTTTGGTGAGTGCTTGCTCACCGGGCACAGGATTGTTTTGTCTATGCACTTTGAAATCTGGAGAATGGGCGAAAACGCCTGTAACCTATACGGCGCAAGCCCTCACAGCAGACTGCACAAGCTGTTAGATGCCGCCCCAACCGGGCGCTATCACATCAAACAAATACCACCGGCAAGGGATAGGGAGGACCGCGACCAGGGCAACGCAAACCCCCGACGGACCGAAGCATCCTAGGATCTCCGTCAATCTGAACCAGCGGCGTGAACAACGCGCCGCGCCCTGCTCAAACTTGAGCCACGACCGCCACGATCACCAACAAAAAAGGGCCAGAAGGCCCAAAGTGTTGTCTACAAGCTGCTTGAAGCAATTACCAAAACCACTATGACCCAAGAAACACCGGAAACACCGCGTAATTACGAGGAATTGACCCAGTTATGGGGCATTGACATCGAATCGCTCAAGAAAGCTCGCACCAAGGCCGAATTAGTCGAGGGCGTGCATTTCATCCGCAAGCCTGAGGAGCAAGGGCGGCTCTATTTCACCTCCGAAGGCCAGGACGCGATGGCTAAAGCCCTTGGCATTGCGCCGATGGCGGAATGTTCGGACCTTGGCTCCGAACATTTGGAGGGCGGCTCCGAACATTTGGACATTCCCGAGACCATGGGGGAAGCGATGGCGAGTCAGTTTGCCTATCCAGCGGCGATCGCCTTCTTCCAGCACTTCCCCGCTGCGGTTGCTCGGGAGGTCCGACGCATGATCCAATCGCCCTCCGATGAAGAGAAACCCATTGTCTATGGGGCCATGCAGCTTGCTATGGGAGCGGCTACCGACCCAAAAGGCTACTTGGAGGGCAAATCATGAGGCATCCAGAGCTTGATGATACCGCTGTTCCCTCATGGGCATTTGGTCACCAGCAACCCTACATGGCCGTTGGACAGCCCTATGCCCCGGTCGCCCCTGTCTATCAGCAACCACCGAGCAAGGCCCCCGCCTCCGCTCCTAATGGGGTTGGGTCGATTCTTTGCATGGCGCTGAGTGCGTTTGTCGCTGGGGCGGCGATCGCCTCAGTCTTTGCCTACCAGGCCCCAAGCGCTGTTAGTGCTCGGGAGCTGGAACAGCGCGCTGCCATGGAATCCCAGCGGGCCGCTCAGTACCAAGACCGTTTGCTTCAAGTTCGTAACGTTGCTTGTGAGACTTATTAGCGATGTCCATATTCAATAAACTGACCACCCTAGGCCGAGGGTCTAGCGCCAAGATTGGAGGCCATGCCCTCAGAGATTCTTCTGTGATGGCACCGACTACCCCAGGGGCAATCAATCCCATGAACCCCGGCGCAATGGCTCACGCTCGGTCTGTGCCCATCATTCGTCAGCCCCGCTACTTCAAGCCAGGGGAAGACCAGGCGCTTCAAGAATTCGCCTATGCCAAGCGCCAACAGCTTGCGGCATCACGGCGAGCCTATAAAGCCCTGGAGTCGGTGGAACACTCCGATGCTGAACTGACAGCAACCCATCGGCAATACGAGGCCACCGTTGCTGATGGGGAGCTTCATAAGAAAGCCGCTGATGTGAAGTACGCACGGCATCTTCACCACCAGCGCCCTCAATACGCCATGCTCAATCAGGCCGTGGCTACGGCACGGGTTGAGGCGGGCTCAACCATTGGGCGCTACATGGCCACCGTTCAGCAGCTAGCAGGAGCATAGACCATGAAGGCGATGCACCTGACGAGCTTGTTCTTGATGGCGTGCATCGCCTCTAGCGGGCTTGCTTGGTTGGCTGGAGTTGCGCCGCCGTTGGGGCGAACTGTGGGTTTTCTGTATTCCCTCACGGCGATCGCCTGGGTCGCCTGTTGGGTCCTCGATGAGCCGATCCAGCGTTATTTGGCGGTCGATGAGATGACCTACCAGGCGCTGCTGATTGGGTTTGCGATCGCTGTCCTGTTGGGAGGTCTAGCGCGGCTATGCCTGACATTGCTTGGATGAAAACCAGTGCCTTTCTGGCTGCATCATCAGCCCTTTGGGTTGCATCGATGTCCCCAGCGGTACCGCTGCCCACTCAGGCGCTGTGCTTGGTTGGGGCGCTGGCTACCTGCGGGTTTGCCGTATCGGAATCCCGGCGCTCTATTCCTTCCGCCATTCAGCAGCGGGTGCGGGCTGGATTGGATATGCAGATGATGCAGCAGGAGATGGCGATCGCCGCCTCATCCATGGAACAGGCCATCATGAGCCAGTACTTTCCCGGCATGGTGGAGCATCCACAAGCCGCGCGCGAGCAGCTTGAGCAGATGTACGCCGCGAGCCCTGAATGCAGCCCTGAGCTATACCGAGCGGTGAAGATGCTGGCCAACTCTGGCTACTCCCACGAGGGCATTGCACGGGAGATTTTAGGCGTTGAGGACGTTGCCAAGGTTGGACGAATTTTGAAGTTTGGAGAGGAGCAAGGATGGTAGACCACGTAAGACTTTCAGAGACATCGCCCTTTTTTGAGGCGTTTGGCGGTTCGCTGCCAATTCGCTTCGGCGGCCCGGTTTATCAGGTCGATTTGGATCGCTGTACCGGCGTTCAGATTGAGGCGCTGGCTCGCATTGGCCAGCAACTGCTTGATGAGGATGATGAGTTGCGGGATAAATCGGTCGCGGTCGTTGCCCAAAGCTTTTATACGGTCGGAGTGAATGTGAAAATGACCCACATCCACCCCGCTGTTAATCAGGCTTTCGCAGCCCTGGAGAATCATGATGCTTTCTGATGTTCGCTACGGTTCCCGGCTCAATGGCACCTATATCGAGGTGGGGGGCGATTTAGAGCCCGGTGATAGCGCGATGGATTGTCTTAATCAGCTTCAAGTTCTAGTCGAGCGGGAGCTACACCGCTATGCGCCGCGTGAGTTCTGCGAAATCAACCATGTCGATCCAACCAAGACCGGCAGCTTAACCAACCGCATGAGCATCAAAATGCAGCGGGCGCGGCTTGAGGTCGATTGCCTTCATGGGCGTGAGCAGTTGATTTCCGATCTGACGCTCATTTTGACCCGTGGCCATGAACTTTTGAAGCAGCTAAACAAAACCGCCTGACGAGCGCCGCCGGACACGCGGCGCGAAACGGGGAACGCTTCCCCGTCGCGGATGGTGTCCAAAGCCGCCGCACGTATGAGAGAGGCTTATTGACTTACCGGCATCCTGGGTTAGGTGCATCTGCCAGACGAGGCTTGAGAGGATATCGGGCCTCTCTCTTGTAGCAGCATCTAATTAGGAAGCTTTTTAACATATCGGCAACCTCATGCGTCAAATCCCATGGCTTAAGGGGTATTTGGGCTCTTTTTTGGAGCCTTTAGAGGATATCGGTACGCAAAGGGGATCCAATTGAAGATTTTAGGGATTGATGTCTCTAGGGGAAGCATTACCGTATGCCCCCTGGAGATTTTGCCGCGCGAATTTAAGCGCTATCGCGAGGGAATTGAGAAATTTACCCTCAGCGTCGAGGGTGTCGAGGGCTTGCTGGCCATGGGCGCGAGTGGCGCGATACTGGAGCCAACCGGTGGCCATTACTCGCGGCTATGGGCGCTTAAGCTGGAAGCGGCGGGCGTAGTGGTCCGATGGGTTGAGCATGGGGCGATTGATGCCTACCGCAAATCTCACCGATGCCCGAATAAGTCAGACCTACATGACGCCGTAGCGCTTGCCTGCTATGGGCTGGAGAACTGGGAGAGGCTTGAGTATTTCATCAGACCTAGCGACCTGGTGCTGAAAGAACACTGCTTAGCGATTCAGCACCTTAATCGCTCGGTCAATGGCTCGGTCAATCGCCTTAAGCAGCAACTCAACCATGAGTGGCCAGAGGTTGCACGCTTTACCGCCGCGACCAAATGGGGCGAGGAACCGCCGCCGCTACTGAGATACATTGCAGGGGAAGAGACCCGATCCAAATGGGGCGATATTGCAGCAGACAGCATCGGGACCGGCATTGGGCGTTTTTCTCGGATGCTTGCCCAGCAAGTCTGTATGCAGCAACGGCACCGGGCAGAGATTGAGCGAGCGATTGAGCTTGAGATTGAGCGCGAAGACTTCAAACCCTACCGGCTCGCTATGGAGCGCTGCGGAATTACCGCCTATCGCTGCATGGCGGCGCTGATTGTGGCCCTCTACCCGTTTGAGCGCTTTCTGAAGGATGGCAGGATCATCTATGAGCGCATCGAAACCAAGACCGGTAAGCGGGCGCGGCGCAATCGTTCCCGCGCGGCGTTTAAGCTGGCTTGCGGATTGGGAATGATTTGGTATCAGAGCGGTGATAAGCAGGGGTTTAGACCCGGTGGATCATCTGAAGCCAGGAAAGCGCTGTATTTGTGGGCGCGTATGGCGATCGTGATTCGGGCGGGGCTTCAAACCCAAGAGACAAACCCGTTCATTCTGGAAATGCAGGACTACTATCGATCCAATACCGCACCGACAAAGCAGAAGATTCAAAGAACGGTGCGACGCGTGCTCGATAGGTTGTTTGTAGAATTGGTTCGGGAGTTTGAGCGTTAGGGCGTATGTTAATAAGTGCTGTTCATCCAGTCGGGATCACTTTGCGTATGTCGCGATCGCCAGAGCCAGAGGATTTCTTCAGTGCTTTTGACCATGCCCTGGACAACGCCTTAGAAAATGCCTTAGACAATCCGTTTGAGACGGTCTTGAACGGAACCGAGGCGGCTTTGGAGGTGCGATCGGACTATATTCAGGGCTTTTCCGGCAGGCGAATCAAGGCCGCGCTGGTGCTGCTGAGCGTTTGGCTGGTGGTGATTGGCCTCTACCTGGTGCCCTGGGGCAGTCGTCTGGTGGCGATTTTCCTGGGATTGCTCTGTATCCAGGCCCTGCGGCTGATCTCGGCGCGTCCGGCGGAGATCCCCGAACCCCTGGCGGGAGATCCGGCAACTTGGCCGACAGTGGCCCTCTTGGCGGCGGCGAAGGACGAGGAAGGGGTCATTGAGCGCCTCGTCCATGACCTGTGTAATGTGGATTATCCGCGCGATCGCTACGAAGTCTGGATCATCGACGACAACAGCCAGGACCGCACGCCGGAAATTTTGCGGCGCTTACAACAGACCTACTCCCAACTGCGGGTGTTTCGGCGATCGCCCGATGCCACCGGGGGGAAATCCGGTGCGCTTAATCAGGTATTTTTGCGGACCCAGGCGGATTTCCTGGCCATTTTTGATGCCGATGCCCAGGTGCCTCCGGATTTATTGCGGCGATCGCTCCCCCGCTTCCAGAATCCCGAAGTAGGAGCGGTCCAGGTCCGCAAGATTATTGCCAACGCGACCCAAAATTGGCTGACACGGGGTCAGAGCGTTGAGATGATGCTCGATGCCTATTTCCAACAGCAGCGGACGGCGATCGGCGGCATTGGCGAACTGCGAGGCAATGGTCAACTTTTGCGTCGTGCAGCCTTAGAACGCTGTGGTGGTTTTAACGAAGAAACCATTACCGACGACCTGGATTTAACCTTGCGGCTCAATCTTGATCAGTGGGATGTGGACTTTTTGCTTCATCCCGGTGTTCTCGAAGAAGGCGTCACCACGCCCCTTTCCCTGTGGCACCAGCGCAACCGCTGGGCGGAAGGCGGCTATCAACGCTACCTTGACTACTGGCGACTGATTGCCGACAACCGCATGGGCACAAACCGCACCATCGACCTCCTGGGCTTTTTGATCATTCAATATCTTCTGCCCATGGCGATTCTGCCAGACCTGTTGATGGCGTTGCTTCAGCAACGGCTGCCGCTGCTGGCTCCCATGGGGATTTTGTCCATTGGCTTGCCGAGCCTCGCCCTCTGGACCGGCATCCGCCGCAGCTATTTTGCTGAGCATGGCCATTATCCTTCGGCGTTTAAGACCCTGGTTCAATCGGTTTGGGGAATGTTGTATATGCTTCACTGGATGATTGTGATGACCGGTGTGACCGTGCGGATGTCCGTACGGGCAAAGCGCCTAAAATGGGTGAAAACGATTCACCATGGTGCCTAAGTGACTAACCCGGACGACGATTTTGCCATGACCTTTGCGCCCCTCTCCTGGGCAGAGATCTATGAACGGGCTGACCATCCCGGCAATGGCGCGGTTGTGGTGATGGGTGGGACGGTGCGGAATCAGACTGGGGGAAAGGCGGTGCGATCGCTCGAATATCAAGCCTACGAACCCATGGCATTGAATATTTTCCGGCAGATCGCCCAACAAATCCGCCAGCAGTGGCCCGACACCAACCGGGTCGTCATCCATCACCGAACGGGCCATTTAATCATTGGCGAAATCAGTGTGTTAGTTGCCGTGGGTTGCCCCCATCGGGGGGAGGCATTTGCGGCCTGTCAGTTTGCGATCGACACGCTAAAACACAACGCCCCTATCTGGAAAAAAGAGTATTGGGCCGATGGCTCCAGTGAGTGGGTCAGTATTGCCGCCTGTGAATCCTGTGATTAGGCTTGGGGCTGGACGATAGTCTTGACGGGATGGAGATCTGCGATCGCTGCCAAAATGGCCAGTATCTTTTGAAAATTGAGCCATAGTTAAACCATTCAGCAGGTTCAGCCGCAACAGTCTGAGTCCATTTCAACTAGTCAACCTCAGCGGGTACCGGTAAACGGGCAGTGCAGGCGCTATGGCAGTAGACAATTGTATCGAGTTCTATCAAACCTTTCCTAAAGGGCTCAAGCAGATCGTCGGCAGCGAGGGCAACGATGTTTACTTCGGGCGATCAAGCTTCAACAACTACAACGGCGCTGGCGGTAATGACTATATTCTTACCGTCCAGGGTCGCAGCTTATTTTCGGGGGGAGACGGCAGCGACTATCTCGTTGGGGGACGCCTCAACGACTTGTTGTCCGGCGATGCAGGGGACGACTTTCTCTGGGGTGGTGGTGGTAACGATTGTTTGATTGGCGGCGCTGGCCACAACGTTCTCGTTGGCGGCGGTGGCAGCGATACGTTTGATGTCTTATCCTTCAAAAGTGCTGCTATTCCTGGCGTTTTTTACATCATTGATCCGGGCGGTTCGATTGATGGAGTGTCCCGCGTTCGGGATTTTCAGTCCAGTGAAGATACGCTGCGCCTTGATCTGCAAGATTTTGGTTTTATTGGCAAACTTTCATCCTTAGATATTGTCGCCAGCGATGGGGCTGCGGCAACCAGTGAAGAAGTTCTGGTTTATAACGAGACCAATGGTAAGTTATTCTTGAACCTCAACGGCAGTAGCCCAGGGTTTGAGGGGAGCGGTGGCTTGATTAATTACAAAGGGGGCCTTTTTGCCGTTTTATCAGACGCTCCTGAACTGACCTTTGAGGATTTGATTGTCATTCAGTGAGCTGCTCGCTGCGCTCAACCCCCGTGATCCAGTTTGCATTTATCCTCGTTGAGCCTGAAGAAGCAGGCAATATCGGCGCTGCGGCCCGTGCCCTAAAAACCATGGGACATGGCGATTTGCGATTGGTTCGGCCCAAGGCTGATCCCCTCAGTGAGCGCGCCAGGGTTCTGGCCCATGGCTCCCAAGATCTCCTGGAAAGTGCTTCTGTTTACACCGATCTCAAGACCGCGCTCCAAGACATTGATCTGGCCTGCGCCACAACCGCCCGTCATCGTCTTCAAAAACACCACTATCTTTCCGCACGGGAACTGCCCCTGCATCTCCAGGCCAAGGGTGAAGGCAGCCTCAAGCGCGTCGGTCTAGTCTTTGGTGGCGAACGCTCGGGGCTGAACCGTCGTGATTTGGCCCGCTGTGATTTGATTACAACCATTCCCCAAAGTTGCCTATACCCCTCGCTCAATCTGGCCCAAGCGGTCATGGTCTACAGCTTTATCCTTTCCGAAGGCCAAACCGCTATCCAAATTGAAGACCAGCGTCTGAATCGGGATCCGATGCCACCCCAGGAGTATGCCAGCCTCAAAGCCTCGACCCTGGGGCTAATGGCACGCATTGGCCTCTCCGATCGCGCCCAAACCTATGTCATGCAAGCCTTAGCCCGCCTAGGGCGAGAAGATCTCTATTTGCTCCACAATATTCGTACCAGTCTCGATCGCACCCTCGATCGCCTAGAATCTCGTCTAGAAGCCAGAAACCGCCCAAACTCAGCCCAGGTCCTGTCTTCCCATAATCCCCATAATCCCAAGCGCCAGGATGACTGAAGATTTCTCCTCGCTCACGCTGACTCCCATCGCCCAGATTCGCTCCTGTTACCCTGAGCGCTTTGGCATTCCCAGGCAATCGGGCTTAGTCAATGCCGCAACCGCTGAAATTGTCTTTGGGGCAACCGAGGCCAACAAGCTTTCCCTACGGGGCATTGAGCAGTTTTCCCATCTCTGGATTATTTTCTGGTTTCACCAAGGCTTTGAGCAATTTAAACCCTTGGTACAGCCGCCCCGGCTCGGCGGCAAGAAAACTATGGGTGTCTATGCAACCCGCAGCCCTAACCGTCCTAATCCCATTGGTCTTAGTGCTGTGCGACTGGAGCAGGTCGAATACAAACCCAAGGAGATTTTGCTCCATATTCGCGGGGGCGATGTCCTAGACGGGACGCCGGTTTTGGATATTAAGCCCTATGTGCCCTATGCAGATGCCATTCCAACTGCGACTAGCGCTTGGGCTACGGCTGAAAGTCCTTTGCGGGTTCACTGGAGCGCAGAGGCGGCAGCCTATATGGAAGACCGTTGGGCGCAGGGTCAAATTGCCGCTCCGCAGGCTATCTGCGATTTAATTGAACAGACGATCGCCCAGGACCCTCGCCCCGCCCATGAACGGCGCAGGGACGGACAAGTTGATCAGGAATGGAATCTGCGAGTAGGGGGATTTGATGTGTTTTGGAAAGTAGAAGGCGGCGTTGCTTGGGTGACGCGATTGGTTCAGTTGAAGCCCTGAGCCAGGGCCGAGGCAAGACACCAGGGTCTTCGGGATGGGGTTGACTTTGGGGGCATTGGCGATCGCTGATACGGTAGCCTGTTTCTAGGATTGTCTTCGACTGAGAAAGTTGGGCAAGGGCTAAAGCAAGACACCGGGTGTTTGGCGGGGTAAGTTCGACTGACTCGGGTAATGATGCCGCTGAGGGGCAGGAGTACGGGCATTTCGGCGGCGAGGGGGGCGAAGCTGAGGAAAAAGCGAATGAGTAAGTTTTGTAAATAGACGCTAGCTGTCATAAGCACTGCCTCGGAAGTTGATGTTGTAAATCAGGATTTCGTTGGCTTCAGGCTTGATTTTGAAGATGATACGGATTTGTCCTGTCCGAATTCGAAAGTATCCTTTCCAATCGCCCTTGAGTTTTTTGAGGTCGAGTTCGTCGGCGGGTAAGGCTTTCTGCTCTTCGAGAGAGTTTTTCAGCAAAGCGATCTTTTCTCTGATGCGTTCTTGGCGATCGCCATCGAGCTTTTTGAGAAATTTGACAGCGGAGCGACTAAATTTGACTTGCATTGGTCACCCAATCCGTCATGTCAACAAAGTCTTCTTCTGCGAGTTCTTCTGGTGAGGAACCAAGATTTTCCTCGATTTCGGTCTGTTCTTCAGTTTCAACGTAGGGGATGAGGACTTGGAACATGTTGAACCACTCTTCGCGCAAGACCTCGCGAACGCTCTCTTTGATTAGCGTTTTGAGCAGGTTGAGGTCTACGGTTTGGGCATCCATGGGCAGGCTGGGCAATTTCTACCAAGTCGTTACCTCCTAGGATAGTCCTTAAATAAGGAAGATGAGCAGCACGATGGCCGCTGAAGGGCAGTAGCACGGGCATTTCGGCGGCGAGGGGGGCGAAGCTGAGGATGAAGAATGTTCAGGACTCAAGTAGAAGGTTCTGAAAGGGATGGCGATTTTTCCAGCGATAGGTTCGGAAGTCTCGGCAATCCGTACTTAGAATACGCCCATGTCCGAGGAATTCAGCCAGAACCACGAGGGATGCATCAGCCAAGTCCATCGGTAGATCAGTGTATTGTTGCATGAGGGATAGGATGCGATCGCGATCGTCCTCGCGCACATCAAATACAGAGAATGCACCGTCTCTATAACTGCGGATAAAGCCGATTTCCGCCTGGATGCCTTGGCGTTTGAGCAACAAATGACAGGTTTCGGTCATCACTGGCCAGGTTGTAATTAATGGCTCGGTCAGCTTGCGCATCTGGTTCATCGCTTGTTCGTGGTGCTGATCGGTCCGGTTAGCCAGCGCGACCCAGAAACCAGTGTCTGCAATGATCAAACCTTGTGGCTCCAATCTAGCTTTTCTTTGTATTGAGTCGAGAGTTGGGGTTCATCTTGAAGGCTGCCGATAAAGCCGTTGTTTTGCAGGATAGCGAGGGCACCGGGGCCGATGGCGATCGCAGATCTTGAGAATTGGGCGATCGGAGTTTCACCGCTATTTATTTCTGCTTTCGTTGCTGCTGGGCCAGGGAGCTGTTGAAAGCGATCGTAGATGAATTCAACGAAGTCCAAAATGGTTTGAATCTGGGCTTCTGGCAGAAGTTGAATGATGCGGAATATCTTATCTTGAGCGTTCATAGGTTGGTTCAGCGGTAACCTGTTTCTAGGATAATCCCCAAACGGGAGGGTTAGACAAGGACTGAGGCAAGACACCAAGTATTGGGTGGGGTGGATGCGGCTGACTCGGGTGAGGCAGAGACTAAAATGGGGTTACACGCGAGTGGAGCGAGGCGCTATGGTTGCACAGGTCATGGTTCAGCCTTCGGGCTTTTTGGCGTCTGGGATTCAGATGCATCAACTGGGTGATGTGTCTATTTTTCGGTTTACGGATGAGCTACAGGACCGCTTTGAAAATTTGATGGAGCGCTCTAAATCTCAGGCACTGACGGAGACTGAACAAGCTGAGTTGGACGGAATCGCAGATTTAGCTCGAATTTTCACATTTATTAATGCTCAACTAGCAGCGCAAGCAAAATGGTGTCTCGTTCAACAAGAAGCCTAGTGCGGCAGCGGGCGCAGTCACTGTATGAATGATGATTGCTCGGTGACTTTCTGGTTTATGAATCTATTTTATGAAGGAATTCCTGGATTGGGCAGGGTTGAGTGGGTTGAGATTGGGAAGTCCCGGTAGAATTGAGAACAATGTGTAGGTTGGGTAGAACGCAGTGAAACCCAACGAGCTTGGGCGTTTTGCTTGGGCCTGTTGGGTTTCGTGCCTCAATCCAATCTACGTGGCTAGCGATCGCAATCCCAACCAGAAAGAATGCCAGAGACGACATCCGTGCAAAAAATTCTATTCTTGGCGGCGAACCCGAAGGGAACCTCCAAACTGCGACTGGATGAGGAGTTGCGAGATGTTGAAGAAGGATTGCGGCGAGGCACAAGGCGGGAGCAGTTTGTCCTAGAGCAGCGTTGGGCGGTGCGACCCAGGGATATTCGGCGGGCGTTGTTGGATGAGCAGCCGAATATTGTTCATTTTTCGGGGCATGGTGTTGGTTCGGGTAGCAGTGCTGTGGGTCGGGAGGGAACGCGGGAGATTGGTTTTGAGGAAGAGCTAAGTCGCGAAGGGCTGGTTTTTGAGAACCAAGCGGGTGAGCCGGTTCTGGTCAGTGGTGAGTCTTTGGCGGGGTTGTTTGAGCTGTTTTCGGATCGGGTGAACTGTGTGGTGCTGAATGGCTGTTATTCGGAGGTGCAGGCCAAGGCCATTGCTCGGCATATTCCCTACGTGATCGGGATGAATCGGGCGATCGGCGATCGCGCAGCCATTGAGTTTGCGGTGGGCTTTTACGATGCGCTGGCAGCGGGGCGGAATATTGAGTTTGCGCATCGTTATGCTTGCTCTGCGATTCGGATGGAAGGAATTGAGGAGTATCTGACCCCTGTTTTAATCTCGGGGAGTGCTCCGTCGGTGGCGCAGCCTGAGGCCGATCCTGAATCATCTGAACCAGAGCCTCGGCGGCAGCGAGATTATTCGGATATCGAGTCCCCCTTTATTGGGGGTCCTCCGATCACGAATCCGCGTCAGTTTTTTGGGCGAGAGAAGGAGCTGCGGCGGTTGTTTGGGTTGATCAAGCGGTTGCCGTTGCAGAATGCGGCGATTATTGGGCCAAGGCGGGCGGGGAAGACGTCGTTGCTGTATTACTTGATGAAGATTTGCACGACGCCGGAGTCGGAGTTGAGGCCGGGGCAGAAGAATGATTGGTTACCGAATCCGGAGTAAAACCGTTAGGTATGTGTGAATCTATTGAAGAGTATAACCATTGAAGTTGTACAGCTTTATTGACAACAAGTAGACCCTATCAAGTAGACAGGATCTCCTTACTGTATAGATTTAGACCGATTAGCTCCCACGCGATGCCTGGAGTCCAGCCAAAAGGATGTTTGCTAGTGGATGGTCTACTGCCTCTTCAAATGCTTGAATACCCATTGCTTGCATAGTAGCTTGAATCCTCTTAAGGAAATTAGGTGATTCGTTTAATTTTTGAGCGATCAGAGAAGACTGGTGGGTATCTCCAGTGTGTTTAGATGCAGAGATTTCAATCAAAAAAGATCGCACTTCGCCTACAACCTCTCTATAGCCTTCGCGACTGCGATCTTGGCAGATAAATTGATCACCATTATGGAGAGAACCATTAAAGTCTCTTCCGATATTGATTGAATTGCTTTGCACTTTCAAACATCCTGGTATAAAGTAACTTCAGATTCAAGCTTGTAATTAAATTCGGTGGTTAGCGCAAGTAAGCATTAATTTCAATTGAAGATCGCCACCTTTTTCTCACCATTATGGAGATTTCCATTAAAGTCACCTGTCACATTAACTGACTTATTTGTCATATTAACCTCTACCCTTTGAGCATTTTCATCCATTAGCTTTTGGATCGCCTGAACAATATCAAAAAGAAAGGCCTTGTCCCGGCTTTCAAAGAAATCGCTGTGGCCAGAGTTGAAGTTAAGGATTAGTCCATATTTATTGTCTTGGCCATCATAAATCAGTTTGAATAGAGCTGCGAGAACTATAAAAGTTAAACCAAACATTGATGCAGGATAGATGTTGGCAGTGGCTCCGACGAACAAGAGTAATGCTCCAACTATGCATAGGGATAATGCTACCTTAGCAAGAAGCTCATTGGGAGGAGTCTTTCCTACGGTTAAGCCTGTAAGGTTTTTTAGTTGATATATGGTGTTGTCAAATCTTACAGTTGCTTGTGTGAACTCTATTTGCGTAGCTGTTTGACTTGTCAGGTTGTTGGACTCTTTGATGCTATTCATTTTGCACTAAATAGACTTGATTCTAGACCCTACTGTTGTATTCTTTTTGTATTCGTGGAGCATGAGTGTTTATGTGTAAAAATATTTTCTTGAAAAGCCTAAAGTAGAATTTTAGCTCAGTTCAAGAGCTGCATTTGCTGGATAAATCGAAATTTATTTGATGTATGTATGAGTCAGTGAAAATACATGAATACAATGTGCTGATCGTCTGGACTTCACCGTCATCTGGCAGCCACACCCTCCAAGAATTCCAACGCTGGGCCAGCTACCTAATCAACGCCCAAACCATCAAAATCAGCTACCTCACCGAACCCGAAACCCGCAAACTAATCGAAAACCCCATCCCCGACTTCGCCCTCCGCTACGACCCCGACGCCAGCGATCGCGCCCTCGCCCTCACACGCGGCCACCCCGCCCTCACCCAGCTCCTCTGTAGCGAAATCGTCAATCTCAAAAACGAACAAGACCCCAGCAACCGCCGCCAAGCCCGCCTCGCCGACGTCAACGCCGCCATCCCCGAAGCCCTCCAAAGCGGCAGCATGTTCTTCGCCGACCTCGAACAAAACCAAATCACCGCCAACAACACCGTCCCCGGCGGCAGCACCATCCTGCGCCACCTCGCCGCCCAAGGCGAATCCATCCCCAGCCCCGACGGCACCACCCCACCCGCCAGCCTCAGCCACACCGCCCTCGCCCAATACTTCCAGCAAACCCATCCCGACGCAGATTTTGAAACAGCCTTGGAATTGCTGCTTCGCCGCGAAGTCATCGAAACCGTCGAATCAACCGACGAACCCCACTACAAATTTCAAGTCGAACTCATCCGCCAATGGTTTCTGCGCTAGCCCAAGACCCTGCACAACTTGGGTCCAAAATTCAACAGAATTTCTTATAGCTTTTACTTATAAGTTTGATAAAAATAACTTTTGAGTCGTTGGATAATAGCATTGTTCACCTCGCAGATAGGGATTTGTACTTATGCTAAAAGCCTCAGACATCATGACCCAGGATGTGGTGACGATCAAAGGCTTCGCCACCGTCGCCGATGCCGTCAAACTCATGAAAGACAAGGGCTTGCGCGCCCTGATCGTCGAAAAACGCATCGCCGATGACGCCTACGCCATGGTCACCGAGACCGATATCGTCTACAAAGTGGCTGCCTTTGGCTTGGATCCCAAGGAAGTCCGCATTTACGAAATCATGACCAAGCCCTGCATCACCGTGCCCCCCGATCTAGGCGTTGAATACGTCGCACGGCTGTTTGCCAACACCAAAATTCGTCGGGCTCCTGTGGTAGGCGACCAGGGGTTGCTGGGCATTATCTCCATCAGCGATATTTTGCACAAAAGCGACTTTGTGGAAAAGCCCAAAGCTGTGGTTTATGAAAACCGGATTCAGGAGGCGATCGCCAACGCCCGCGAAATCTGCGCCGCCCAAGGCGCAACCTCTGCCGACTGCGCCGCCGCCTGGGATATCGTCGAAGAACTCCAAGCCTCCGCAGCCCACCAGCGCCAAATTAAAATTGAGAAATCCGCCTACGAAACCTACTGCGAAGACAATCCCGATGCCCGTGCAGCGCGGGATTATGAATGTTAAAGCGTATCTATCACTAAGGTGTACGCTGACTCAGTCGAGAGCTGAAGGTATTTGAGGGTACAGCTATGGGGGTACAGCCATGACGATCGCAACACCCAAACCCATCCCACTTGCAGCGTTTTTGCAGCTCGATTACATCAACGAATCGCCAGCTTGGGAATATATCAATGGGGAGGTTATCCAGAAAACCATGGGTGGTGTCAAACACAATACAGTGCAGAAACGCTTGGTCGGGGTTATTGATGGGGCCAGTCTTGATCTGGCCGAGCCCTACGAAGCCTTTCCAGAGTTACGCTGCACCCCCAACGCCCGCTCCGTCGTACCTGACATTGTTGTGATTCGACGCCACCAAATTCCCCTGGATGAAACTGGAGAACTGAGTGGCCAAGGCATTGATTTTGCACCAGATTGGGTCATTGAAGTGCTGTCTCCGGGGCAAAATCAAACCAAAGTAACCGACAACATTTTGTACTGCATTCGCCATGGCAGCCAGTTGGGCTGGTTGATTGATCCCATTGCCAGGGCAGTTTTGGTCTACCAACCCGATCGCCTACCTGAGGTTTTGAGAGAAGACGCCCTGTTACCTGTACTGGACGGACTCACCCTCCAATTGACCGCAGAACAAGTTTTCCAGTGGTTAAGACCCAACTAAGACCCAGCTAAAACCCAATTCCATCCAGTCCTGCAACTTAATCCATCCCCTTGAGCTCCCATCCCCTCAAGCCCCCATCCCCGAATACTGCCGCAGCCCCTTGCGCCATAGCCAGCGGTTCAGCCCCGCAAAGAACACACACCAGCCCAGCATCACCGCAAAGCCGCGCAGAATCGCTGTCTCTAGATCGAGCAAGATCGCAGCCGGGAAATAAACCAGATAGGGAAATGGCGTCCAGAGGGCAATTTGGGCCACCAGGGGAGGAAAGATATTGAGCGGAGCAACCATGCCCGATAGAAACAGATAGAACAGGTACCAAAACTGCTCGATCGCCGTTGCCCGCTCAATCCAAAAGGCTGCCATGGCAAAGGTATATTGCACCAAAAAGCGTAGGGTAAACGCCAGCAGCAGCGACAGCACAAACAGCACCATTCGCCATCCCTGGGGCACCCACATCGCCTCGGGGTAGAGTAGCCCAAACAAAATCACGAGTCCGACAATAAAGGGCAACCGGGCAAACCGCTCGGCTAAGTGACTCAAATAGTGATGCCACCCCGGATCCAGCGGCTGCAAGAGCCGTAGCGAAAGCGTTCCCTCTACAACTTCTTTCTCAAATTCCCAGATCACCCAAATCACCGTAAACTGGCGAGCGATAAACACCACCAGAAAATAGCGGGCAAACTCAAGGGGGCTGAGGGAAAACTGACCGCTTTGGGCAGCACTGGTCCAAACCCCCAACAAAATTAGCGGTAGCGAACCCGAGAGCATCCAGAGCAGCAGCTCGGCGCGGTATTCCACCATGTAGGCGTAGTAGACAGAGAGGAGCGATCGCCCAATGCGCCACCCGTGCTGAATTTTTTGTTGCATCACCATCACACTGTCCCCTGGGTAAACACCTGGCCAATCACCTCTTCAATGGGCGGATCCGTCACGCTCAAATCCACCACATCGAGCTCCGCTAAAACCTGAGACACCACCCGCGTGAGTTGATCCCTGGCCACCAGCAACCGCACCGATTGCCCTTCAACACTCTCCACCTGGCCATAGCGCGCCAAATCGGCAGCGGGATAAGCACGCCCCAAATCCAACTGCACCGCACGGCAGGGGGCAAACCGCTCTAGCAACCCTTCCAGACTGCCATCGTAGATCAGTTGACCCTGATGAATCAGCAACACCCGCTCACACAGTGCCGTGATATCGGCCATATAGTGAGATGTCAGCAAAATCGTCGCCTGGTAGCGTTCGTTATAATCCCGCAGGAAGTCCCGCACCGCCGCCTGAGCGTTCACATCCAGTCCCAGGGTTGGCTCATCCAAAAACAGCACCGTGGGATGGTGCAACAACGCCGCCAACAGCTCTGCTTTCATCCGTTCCCCGAGGGAAAGCTTGCGCACGGGCTGCTGGAGTTTGGCCTGGAGGGACAGCATTTCCGCCAGATCATGGATCCGCTGTTGGGCTACGACATCGCTCAAGCCATAGACCGCTGCATTGATCTTGAGCGAATCCAACGTCGGCAAATCCCAGATGAGCTGTTGTTTTTGCCCCATGACCAGACTAATTTTCTGCAAGAATGGCGTCTCACGGCGAAACGGCACCCGCCCCGCCACCCGCACCTCTCCCTCCGAAGGATGAATTAACCCCGTCAACATTTTGAGCGTTGTCGTTTTACCCGCTCCATTGGGACCGAGGAAACCCACGACTTCTCCTGGCTCAATGTCAAACGACACCCCCCGCACCGCTTCTACGTATTTGTATTGACGTTGCAAGAAATGCTTGATAGTGCCTTTAAAACCGGGATCTTTGAAGGCTACGGGATAAACCTTCGTGAGGTTATGAACCTGAATAATCGGCATAGGGTAGCAACACCATGGGTCTAGGACAGGGCATCAAGGAGGCTGGACTCCAACCCTTCCCCTACTCTGCCACAAATACTCTGCTAGACAAGTCTCCGTAATTCCTCGCCCCTTTAACAAGCCCATAGGGGTAGGTTTCGGCTCAGGCTCCCATTCACCTCGGACAAATCGCGCAAGTTTTGAAGCATTATGGGTCTGAATGTTAGGAAATTGGCGCAGTAAAAGTCACTTGAATCTCAAAATCTTTTAGGGTTTTTAAGGATATAAAACTGACATAATTGATAGCTACTATTCCGGACTATATGCTTTTTATCAGAAAGAACTTTATAGTAGAGTGATAACAGAGATTGCTCAGGTAAGCGCCTATTTTGCAATTGCAATCTTAAGGTCAATACCTATCGAATATTTGAGTCTAAAGCATCTAGCCTCTCCCCACCTGATTCAGACTAGATTTTCGATCGAAGCGGCATTCTTGAACTATGGATTTTTCACAAAAGTCTCATGCGGACCAACTTCTCCGGCGGGGCCTTAGTCAATACAAACATCGCAATTATTCAGAAGCCTTAGGGTTTTACCAAGAAGCTCTGACCCTCTACGAATCGCTCCAAGATGATCGCGGTCAGGCCGATGTGACCTTGGAATTGGGAACGGTGTATGCTCAACTCAAATACTATGCACCAGCGTTTGAACTGTTGCAGCGATCGCTCAAGCTCTATCAAGCCCTCAACTGTCGCCAAGGCTGTGGCAATGCCCTTCTCTACATCGGCAATGCCTACCTAGACATGAGTCAATGTAAAAAGGCGATCGTGGCCTATCAAGATGCGTTTCAGCATTATCAAGCGGTGGGTTGCATTACGGGAGAAGCCCAGGTTTTGAATCGACTGGGAATTGTGTATCGCAACATGGAACAGCCCGAAAAGGCGATCGCCGTCACCCAGCAAGCCCTCGAAATTCATCGCCAATCGGGGGATTCTCGACAAATGGCCAGCGCTTTAGTTTGTCTCGGCAATATTTATTTAGCGACGGATCGCGAACACAAGGCAATTGAAATGTTTGAACAGGCCCGAGAATTGTATCGAACGGTGAGCGATCGCCACTCCGAAGCCCTATCCCTCTTCAATCTCGGCTTGGCCCATGGCCGCTTATCGCAATTTGAAGCGGCCCAAAAGTGGTTTCAATCTACGATTCGATTGGCCCAAACCATTGGTGCTATCCCGCTCAAAAACCAAGCACAGCAAAGTCTACAGCTTTTACAGGAGGCCATGGCGCAAAACCCGATAGTGGAAAGCGCAGCCTAGAAATTCTGCCCTGGGAGGGAGTTTTGACCCTTACCGAAATGCAAATCTCAAACTCTGCGACAATGGCTTCATTGCGCTTTGGTCAAGTCTCCCCATGGTTCCGCTCAAGGATGATAACCCCATTCGGATTACGCCCTACGTCACTTACGGGTTAATTGCGGTCAATATTTTAGTCTTTTTGCAAGAGGCAATGTTGGGGGGTCCTCAGCTTGATCGTTTTTTTCACCAGTGGGCGTTGGTCCCCCTTGAGCTGACCCAAAGCTTTGCCGTCGGGCCTTCCCGCTTCAGCTTCAACGAATGGCAAACCCTGATTTCGTCTCAGTTTCTCCACGGGGGCTTTTTGCACTTGGGGGGCAATATGCTCTACCTCTGGATCTTTGGCAACAACCTAGAGGAGCAAATGGGACGGCTGCGGTTTTTGCTGTTTTATCTGCTCTGTGGGGTTTTGGCGGCGTTGGCGCAGTGGTTCTTTGGACCGGATTCAACGGTGCCATCCCTGGGGGCGAGTGGGGCGATCGCCGGAGTCATGGGGGCCTATATTTTCCGCTATCCCACGATTAAGATTTTGACGTTAGTGCCCCTGGGGATCTTTTTCTTTACGGCGCGGATTCCGGCGATCGTCTATCTAGGCATTTGGTTTGTGCAGCAGGCCCTCTACGGTCTTGCCAGTTTGCAAGTGCCCACCAATATCGGCATGGAAAGCGGTGGCATTGCCTATTGGGCTCATGCGGGCGGGTTTGTGTTTGGCGCAGTCCTGGGGCCACTCTTTGGTTTGTTTGACAAGCGTCGAGACGAATGGTCCTAAACGGCAGCGTGACGGCATGACAGACGGCATGACAGACAGCAAACCCAGCGCCCAAGCCGTTCAAGACCGGGAACACGAGCCTTGGCTGGCGGTCAATCTGTCCAAACTGTTACCCGGCCTGGGGCAAATCTATAACGGTCGCTGGCGACGGGGGCTGGTTTTGATCGCCCTCACCGTGGGGCTGGCACTGCTTTCGGTGTTTTGGCTCATCAGCCCCCTGCCACGGGGTTTGGTTTACAGCCTAGGCAGTTTTGGGCTGCTCCTGCTTTTGAGCCTCTGGAATGCGGTGGATGCCTATCGCCTGACGCCCGATCGCTATCCCGGCAAAGATCCCTGGCTGGCGGTCTTTTTGACGACCTTGGTGGTGGGATTAGGACAACTCTATGTCCGCAAATTTTGGCTGGGTGCCCTCTTGTTGGGGGTGGCGATCGCCAGTTTTGCGTTGCCGCTGCTGCGGCTGCTCCTGTGGCTGCTGGTGCCCCTCGCCGCCTGGCTGGCCTACCGCGCAACGCCGACCCACCGACCCTTTCCCAAAACCGGCAAAGCCGCTGGACTCGTAGTCCTCGTCACGTTGATTTTGCCCCTGGGGTTGTCCCTACCTGCGGCCTGGGCCTTGCGCCATGGGGTCATGGAGGCCCGTTCCATTGCCTCGGCCTCGATGCAGCCGACGCTCCAGGTCGGGGATCGCTTGGTCGTCAATAAGCTGGTTTATCGCTGGCGATCGCCCCAGCGAGGTGACATTGTCCTCTTCGACGCACCACCGGTTTTGCAACAGTCCCGAATTGAGGGGACACTGATTGGGCGAGTGATTGGATTACCGGGCGATCGCCTAGAAGTCAAGCCAGGAAAGGTTTTGCTCAATGGCCAGCCCCTCGCAGAGGCCTATATTCTCGAACCCCCGGACTATGCCTGGGGACCCGAAACCGTGCCTCCGAATAGCTATGCGGTCTTGGGCGATAACCGCAACAATGCCTACGACAGCCACTACTGGGGATTTGTGTCGCGATCGCTGATTCGAGGCCAAGCCACCCAGCGCTTTTGGCCCCTGAGCCGGTGGGGATTGCTGGCGGTCGAGGCCCCCAGGGCCAGTGGCCAGCGGTGAACCTCCAGCGCTTCAGGCCCCCGTCAGCAACTCTCCCAGCTCAACCCGTAGGCCATTGACGAAATCCCAGCCGGACATGTCTTTCTTACCCGCCGGTTTCACCCGTTTGAGCAACAGCGGCCCATCGCCGGTTTGGACCACAGGCCCTTGGCCCTTGAGCAAGGCAATCACCTGACCGGGGTGGCTTTCCGAGGTTTGAAGCGGTTCCTCCGTTGCGCCTAGGGGGCTTGTTGCCAAAATCTTGAGGGCTTCGCCGCGAAACTGCGTGCTGCTGTTGGGATAGAAGCCCCGGACCTGATTGTGGAGGGCGATCGCCCCCTTCGACCAATCCAGCTCATAATCCTCTTTTTGAATCAACGGCGCATAGGTCGCCAAGGCATGGTCCTGGGGAATCGCCGTCACCGTTCCCGCCTCCAACTGCACTAGCGTCTCAACCAGGGTTTGCGCCCCCAACGCCGCCATCCGCTCCGCCACAGCCCAGGCGGTTTCCTCCGGACCAATGGGCATTTTCGACACCAGAAGCATATCGCCCGTATCCATGCCTTCATCCATTTTCATCGTCGTCACGCCGGTTTCGGTCTTACCCTGGACAATGCTCCACTGGATCGGAGCCGCACCTCGATAGTCCGGCAGCAGCGAACCATGGACATTGACGCAGCCCAACCGGGGCATATCCAAGATTTGCTTCGAGAGAATTTGGCCGTAGGCGACGACGACAAAGACATCGGCCTGCAAGGCTTCTAGGGCAGCCAGGGTTTCTGGATCTTTTTTGATCCGAGCCGGTTGCCAAACTGGGAGATTGTGGGCAATGGCCACCGCTTTGACCGGCGAGGGCGTGGTTTGGTTGCCCCGACCCCGACGCTTATCCGGCTGGGTCACGCAGCCGATCACCTCAAAGCGATCGTCCTGGAGCAGCGCCTCCAAGCAAGGCACTGCGAATTGCGGGGTTCCAAAGAAGACGACAGAAAGCGCCATAGACCGAATTTACGAGCGTTACGAACGATTCACGAACTGTTTTAGTGTCTCAGTTTTAGCGTCTGATTGGGTGTTTGGCTGGGTCTCTTACTTCGGCGTCACTCGAATCTCTAGCCGACGATTGCGCTGGCGGTTTTCGTTGCCGTCATTGGGCACCAGGGGGTCCGCATCGCCGTAGCCGACGGGATTCCAAATCAGGCGATCGCTCCCCCCCTGCAATTTCAAATAATCCACAATGATCTGAGCCCGTCGCAACGACAGCTCCCGTCGCGTGGCCGCAGGTCCCACATCGTCCGTATGCACTCCCACGGTAACGATCGCCGCCGGATAGGATCGCAGATTGCTCAGCAGTGCCCCCAACAAGGCCGTGGAGCCAGGTTTGAGTAGACTTTGGTTATCTTCAAACAGCGGGTCCAGCGGCAGCGTCACGGTCAGGGGGCGAGGATTGGGCTCAGGTTGTCCCGAGGCTTTCGGTCCTATTCCCGGATTGGCAAGGGTTTGGGCCAAGGTTGTCAACCGTTGATTGGGTTCTGCGCCTGCATACTGATAGCCCAACTGTTGCTCCAGCGCCGCTGTTCGCAGCGTCACCTGGGTCAGCTCCGTTTGCAGCGCTGCCACCTCGCCTGCCATCTGCTCGCGCCGCAGATCGCTGAGAAGTGGGGCCGCTGGGGCTAGCTGGGGTTGGGGTGGGGGCTCCAGCCCATTGAGCAAAGCCCGTGCTCCTTGGATCGGCAGTCGCCGCAGGGTGCGTAGGCCACCGGCCCCGGTTTCCAGGGCTGTTTCCAGCAGCGGCGAGGCGTTGGAACGAGGAGCGGGGAAAAATTCGGCTAGGACGATTCCCGCTGCGGTGGCGACAGTCCCCGCTAAAACCAGGGCAAATCCAGAGGCCAAGCCTTTGAGCAACGCACCCAGCCCTAAGCGCCGTCCAACGTGTCGCTGTCGAACCTGAGATTCTGGGGAATCTGGGGCCATCGTGGCTTCGGGAGATTCCGCCAAAATTGCGGTCGTCGATTGCTCAGTCGTCGAGCGGGGGGCTTCTGGATTGGGGGGAGCAGACTCTTCCATCAGTCAAGGCCTCGTGGGCGTCCTACGAAAATCCTTTAGAATAGGGCATGATTGTCCATCAGTCTGCCTATCCTGACATGAACCATGAGTGACAAGCAAAGTTCTAAGCTGACCCCGTCCGTTCTGCAATGGGGTCTAGGCGTTGCAATTGCGACCGTAGCCCTGATCCCTGGAGCCGCGATCGCCCAAACCGCAACCCCTGAAGAAACGGTCTGGGGCAAAGAAACCGTAGATCCGTTTTCCCCCAACAACGGGGCTTCTAGTTTGCTGGACTTGATGCAGCAGATCAATCGCGGCCCCAGCCAAAGCTGGTCAGATTTTCGCGCCAATCAGCAAGAGAATCTCGATAGTGCAGCGGCGGCCTTTCGCGATCGCCAGCGTCTCCTCCTCCAGCCTAATGCCAGCTCGATCGGCCCCAGCGCCAATATCGAAGCCATCGAACTCCAACCGGCAGATCCCCAACCGGATAGCATGGAATAAGACCTGCAATCAGAATGGATTGACCCTTCCTAAACCGTGAGAGACTAAAAGCAATCAACGTTTGCTCATGTTTAGCCTAAGGGGTAGCCCAAGGGGAAGAGGGGGAAAAGAGGTCATGGTAGCGGCTGGCCCAGATCAGGCTCAAGACTATTCCAATTCGCAACCGCCGCTGGACTGGGCGGCGATCGCCCAGTCCTTTGAAAGGGCCTTGGGGGGCGATCGCGTCGTGCGTCGTCGTGAAGAGCTCCTGGTCTACGAGTGCGATGGCCTAACAAGCTACCGTCAGCAGCCCAAACTTGCCATCCTGCCCCGCACCACAGAGGAAGTGGCCAAGGCCGTCCAGCTTTGCAACCATTGGAATCTGCCCTTCGTGGCGAGAGGCTCCGGGACTGGGCTTTCGGGAGGGGCACTGCCCGTAGAAAATTCGGTCTTGATCGTCACGGCTCGGATGCGGCAGATCTTAGACATTGATCTCGACAATCAGCGGGTGGTGGTTCAACCCGGTGTGATTAATAGTTGGGTGACCCAGGCCGTCAGCGGCGCTGGGTTTTATTATTCGCCGGATCCCTCCAGCCAAATTGTTTGCTCGGTAGGGGGCAATGTGGCGGAGAACTCCGGCGGGGTTCACTGCATGAAGTATGGCGTGACGACCAACCATGTCCTGGGGCTGAAATTGGTGTTGCCCGATGGGGCGATCGTCGATGTGGGGGGCCGGGTGCCGGAAATGCCAGGGTATGATCTCACTGGCATTTTTGTGGGATCCGAAGGGACCCTGGGCATTGCAACGGAAATTGCGTTGCGGATTCTCAAATCTGCCGACAGCATTCGCGTTCTGCTGGCGGATTTTACCAGTGTTGAAGCGGCGGGCGCAGCGGTGACCGGGATTGTTGGGGCGGGGGTCATTCCGGCGGCGATGGAAATGATGGACAACCTCAGTATTAATGCCGTTGAGGATGTGGCTAAAACCAATTGTTATCCTCGGGATGCGGCAGCGATTTTGTTGGTGGAGCTGGATGGTCGTGAGCTTGAGGTGGAGGCTAATAGCGATCGCGTCACCGAAATCTGCCGTGCCCACGGTGCTCGCAATATCACCAGCGCCACCGATGAGCAGGAGCGTCTCACGCTCTGGAAAGGCCGCAAGGCTGCCTTCGCCGCCATGGGTCAGCTCAGCCCGGATTACTACGTCCAAGATGGGGTAATTCCCCGCACCCAACTGCCCTGGGTTTTGCAGGAAATCGCGGATTTGGGCAAACAGCATGGCTACTATGTGGCGAATGTCTTTCACGCAGGGGATGGTAATTTGCATCCGCTGATTTTGTACGACAACGCTGTTCCCGGCGCGCTCCAGCAGGTGGAAGCCTTGGGCGGCGATATTCTCAAGCTTTGCGTCAAGGCAGGGGGCAGTATTTCCGGGGAGCATGGCATCGGCGCGGACAAGCGCTGCTATATGCCCCAAATGTTTTCGGAAACGGATTTGGAAACGATGCAGTTTGTCCGGCAGGCCTTTAATCCCAAGGGATTGGCGAATCCCACCAAGATTTTCCCAACCCCCAAAACCTGCGGCGAAGCGGCCAACGCGGCCAAGAGAGCCAACCTTAAGCCGATCGACGGGATTGAGCGATTCTAGTGACTATCCCTCTGGGAAGAGGGACTGTGGAGTATTGGGTGGTGAATGTGGCGGAGGGTGAGGTGTTTGCCTTTGGGATGCGGGATGGTGGCAGTGCGAGAATTGAGGTTTCGCAGGTGCTGCCGGGGCTGGCGATGGCGACGGTGGAGGAGGCGCTGAAGCGGGGCAAGACGGAGGAGGATGGGGCGATTAATCGGTGGTTGATTGAGCAGTTTAGTTAGCGAAATGGCTCAAGGAAAAAACCTTGGCCTTGAGATTGACTCATTTGCCGAGTAATTTTACATGGCGCTGCTGGGATGGACGACTATCATGTTCGGTATTGCAGCGAAGCCTTTCAGGCTTAATGTCAGAATGTGATTAATAGACCTCTTGCACGAATAGCCGGAGAGAGGGGGCTTGGGATTGAAGAGCAAGAAAGTGACTTTGCGATCGCCATGCGCTACCTCCAACTCAAACTCCTTAAAGCTGCCGATTTTCGTCGCTACAGCGGTTTGAAGCCAGAGACGTTTGAGCGTCTTGCCAATGACTTACGCCCGCACCTGCCGAAAGTCGGTCAGCGGGGTGGGCAACCGGGCTTTACCGTAGAAGACCAGTTGCTCATCACCCTGGAGTACTGGCGAGAGTACCGCACCCAGTTCCACATCGGCGTCGCCTGGGGAACCTCAGAGGCAACGGTCTGCCGGACCATCAAACGAGTCGAGGACCAACTCGCCGCCTTGGGCTATGGGAGCTTTGCCCGGAAAACAAGCCCTTAAGCCAGGAGAGGACCTAGAAGGACGGATAGTGGCCATCGATGTGAGTGAGTCGCCAATTGAGCGGCCTTAAAAAAACAACGAGATTACTACAGCGGCAAGAAAAGTAAGCATACACTGAGCGTGCAGGTGATCATCGACTTGATAACCCTTAAGATTCTGTGCACGGTGTATGGCAAAGGAAAGCAGCAGGACTTTGGGTTGTTCAAAGACTCAGGAGTAGAGTTCGCTGAAGAAATAGACGTCATTGGGGATAAGGGCTATCAGGGCCTTCTGATTTTCTGGGACGGGGCGAGCTATCACAAATCGAAGCAGCTACGAGCCTATCTGAGTGAGGTTAATCAAGGATTGGAGCCCGAGGACTGGAAGATTCACTGTGTTCTGTTTGCGCCCAACGACCCCACTCAGAATCCGGTTGAGGATGTCTTGCTTCAGGCGAAAACTTGGCTGAGGCGCATGTCCGGAGTCCGTCCCTGCTTCAAGGCACTCAAGGCTCTGTTTGAGCAGTTCTTCACCCTGGATACTTTTGACTTCCCCAAACTGTATATGTACGGGAAATTATCAGCCCTCTTGCATAGATTTTTGAAGACCGAAACCCTATGGAATCTGTTGATTTCCATGACTTATGGGGGTCTTGCACGCTTTTGGTAATCTAAGGGAGATTTGTCTTCCAGTCAGTCCCTAACTCTAGAAACTCTTATGTATCAGAGTTAAGAATCTGCTGGAGACGTTCCCATTCATCCGTAGAGAGGTTTTCTAATCCCGAAGGACTCTTCCTCAAGAAATTCTTGATTATACCAAGATATCTATCGTTGCCATTTCCTTCTAAAAGATCTCTGGCCCAATCAACGACCATCTTATCTAACCTTTCGCGCCGTTGAGTAAATGACTCTTCGGTCTGGGGTAAGCGCATGTCAGACATCATGCCCACCAATTTATAGTACTTTTGTTCTTTAAGGTATTATATAGCTTTAGTCAAGTGCTTTCTGATAGGTTAAGACAACTAATTGTTGAGGTGAGATAATTGTGTCGCAAAACTTACCAGCTTGGTTAACAGTTGTTAGTCCTATAGTAGGGGCTGTTGGCGTCGCATTTACTTATGAGCGTTGGATTATAGATCAACGTATGCAGCAGAAGACAGATATTATCGATGACTTAACAAGGCGTATAGCACGTCAAGAAGCGCATCATGCGAAGGAAAGAGATGCACTCTTAGAGAAAGCGGAGAAGGCCTTTGATGCCTTGCGAGAGACCTTAAAAAGCATAAATTCGGAAGAAGTTGGTGCTGCCGATATTGTGCGTATAAAACGGGTACTATCCAACTGCGAGCGTTGGGAAAATCAGCGTGAAGCAATAGAGAACTGTAGAGTTGCTGCAAAAGAATTAGAAACCCATTACTCTAGATTTTTAACCAAGGCTTGCGCAAATGCACTCAAGGTTTATGCAAATAGTTCAGCTGAGTTTTCAAAGCTGCGCTCATCGGCTAAGTCGAAGAAAAGTAAGAAGTTTAGGCATGATCTTGTAAATTACATTGGTTGGATATACGATTGCTTGTACATAGGGCATCCTAACAATAATCCGTTAAGTAATTATGTTAAACAGCCGACCTTTACATCGACACTTCCCTACTTAATAGCAATAGAAGAAATAAAACAAGCAGCTCAATGGAAAACGCTATCTGTTGAGCAACTTTCATACCTGAATGACATGTTTGATGAGCTAATCTCCCGAATTAATGAAGAATTTCAAGCTTGAGTTTTATTGAGCTGATCGAGGCACTTTACAACGATAAATGTGAATAAATCGATTGAGAGACCAAAGGAGCATATCTTTCTCCTTTTGCTCTAGGCTTCCTAGTTCTCTTATATCTTTTTCCATCTCTAGCAGAATTTCGCATCGAACGTTACCAGGCCAAGTATTCCTTGCCATTTGTCAACTCGTTTGTGAATTGTCTAGAAAGACTTTCTAGACAAAAAACGGGGATCAGGAAAAAAACAAAATCATCACTAAATATTAACCAGTAGGTAACTCTCTACATCTGTCATAAGAATGGTGGGGAATCCATATCCTTATTGATACTTCCGTCGCAAAGGGTTACAGCGGAAACACTGGGCAGTGTTTCCGCTCTGTAGAAGACACGACGGATAGCTCCAAAAGAATGAGACATAGAACATCCTATAACTATGGAATCATTGTCTTAGCCGATTCTGCCGCTGCTTCTGAGGCTTTTATACATTCATTACTGCGCCGCTCTGTTCTTCCACCGAAAATTACTCTCTTTTGTATATAGTCTAACTCAGTACAGGACAAAAAGCTTGAAAAATAGATGAGGGTGGGGTTTCATCAGAATTACCACAGTTCCAAGAAAACCCATGTCAAACTATAGCGAATTGAGAAAAAGTCTCCAAGCCCATCTGCCGTGGCACAAAGCGAGACTGTCATTCCTGGCATTGTTCCTGCTAGCTCTTATCAAAGTCAAAACGGTCAAGCTGAGTGAACTGGCTCTAGGGTTCGGGGGATTTGCCTTGAGTGAGTCCAACTACAAACGACTGCAAAGATTCTTTCGAGGGTTTGACATCGACTATCACGAGATTGCGCAAGTGGTGGTGAATTGGATGCAAATCCCTCAGCCGTGGGTGTTGAGCGTAGATCGAACGACCTGGGAATTTGGTAGCCACTGCTACAACATCTTGACGGTGGGGATTGTGCATGAGGGAGTCGCTTTTCCCGTGCTGTGGTGGATGCTCAAGAAGAAGGGGAATTCCAATAGCGATGAGCGCATGCGGCTGATAGAGGAACTGTGCCAACTCTTCCCCGATGCCAAGATTCGCTGTTTGTGTGGCGATCGTGAGTTTATTGGCCAAGGCTGGGTGCGCTATCTGCTCTTGGAGCCTGCCATGCCCTTCCGATTGAGGATTCGTGCTTCAGATAAGATTGAACGTAATGGGGTCTCCCTTTCAGCCAAAGTCGTCTTTGCCCACTTGCAACCGGGGGAACGCCAACGCTTGCAGGGGGCTTCTCGGGTGTGGGGATTGACCGTTGCAGTGGAAGCGCTGCGCTTTGATGATGGCAAGCTTTTAGTCGTCATTGCCCCTCCCCAGGATGAGAACCTGATTGCCGACTACGCTTTGAGGTGGGGCATTGAAACCCTCTTTGGCATTTTCAAAACTCGGGGCTTTTGCCTAGAGTCCACTCACTTCACCGAAGCAGAGCGCTTGCGGAAGCTCTTTGCCCTTCTGACCTTAGCTCTATGCTGGTCGATGAAAACCGGATTGTTTCTACATCAGATTCAACCCATTTCCATCAAAAATCATGGTCGCAAAGCCAAGAGCATTTTTCGCTTGGGCTTTGACCATCTTCGCCGCATCCTTCTCAATCCTTCTCCCCTCTATGAAGATGACTTCCGTCAAGCACTACAACTTTTGTCCTGTACTTAGGTGTCCAGCAAGTATTTTGTCCTTAAACCTGCAATACCGTTTCCTTAGGGTCTCCACTCATCGATTTTAGTTTTGGACTCAACTCAATGAGGCCGAGTGCGCAACGGCACTGTGACTGATCGCACTGGTACTGGAGGAGGCAGCGAGACCGGGAATCTGAAGTCCGGGTAGGGTATTCAAAGCTTCATTGCTCAGGGGGGTACCGCCATATTTGCTATACATGCGGGCCAAGGCCCCCGTAAAGGCAGCGTTGTAGTCGATCGCCGTTTCATTCCCCCGATAATCCAGCCGACTATCCTGATAGGCCCCATCCTGGGGAGCCGTGGGTCCACCCACCAAGGCCCCATACAAAATCTGTGTATTCGCCGCTGGATGGTCTAAATCCTCAATCCGCGTCAGCCCCGAGGCCCCACGATGGTGAATCCGTTCGGGAAAAACCTCGCCAAATCCGACCATATAGCTGATGCCCTGGGGATTGTCACCCAGAATGTAATCGATTTGGCTTTCGGCAAATTGACTGTAGGCCCCGTTGGGGGTGTCCCAGCGATCGCCATAAATCCCCGCCAAAAACGCCGTATTCGCACTGTACCGCAACGAGCCCCAGCCATTGAGCCAAGCCAATCCGCCCGGCGTGTACGCCACCGCACTTCCCGGTAACCAGCCATCGAGCCAACCTTCCACCTCTTCTCGATAAACCGTCGATTGGGTTTCCTCCGCGAGTAAAATCGCTGCCGCCTGGGATTTGTCGCCCCAGGACAAGGTCCAACCTTGGTTAATGCCGGGGTAATAATCCACGGCCTTTTGCAGATAGATCTGATCGCTAACCCCCTGGGTATCCAAAGCCCGGTGAATCCAGGCCGCTCCCCAAGCTAATTCATCGGCATAGCCATCCCGTGAGCGGTAATAGGTATTAATTTCGGCGATGCCTTCGGATTCGCCATAGCGACCGGGATAGGTTTCGGCAAAGGCATAGAGTTGCATCGCATGGGTCAGCAGTTTGTCGGCATAGGCCGGATCCGTAGGCCGAAACACCAGCGAAGCGGCAGCCAGCGCCGCCGCTGTTTCCCCTGCAATTTCTGATCCCGGATGTTCCGCGTCAATCCGGTAGGCCGGTCGCACCATCGTTAGGGTTTCCGCCGCGTTCCAAACGTTGTGGTCCAGCTCAACGTCGCCCACTTGCACCCAAAGCGCCTGGGTTTTTCCGTTCTCCACAACATGGGTCTTGAGCAACCAGTCCGTTCCCCAGCGGATGGCGGCGAGGGCTTCGTCCAGTTGACCCGATTGTTGATAACCGTCGTGATATTCCAAGACGCCCCAGCTAAGCAACGTCATCGCTGCTGCCGTCGGGAAGGTGAATTTGAGATGGTCTCCGGCGTCGTAGTAGCCACCGCTGAGATCGAGCCCCACGCTGGCACCATCGGCTAGGGCAGAGTCCCCGCGCCAAGCAATGCGGTTGTCGTCAGGTAGGGCACCGGAGCGCTGAGCTTCGTAGAAGAGGAAGGATTTTTGCAGGGCTTCACCGTAGTTGAGAGGGGGAGATGGGGTGGGGGGAATCGGGGGTGAGGGGGATGGGGTGGGGGGTGATGGGGTGGGATTAGGTAAGAAGGCGGGTGGGGTGGGAGGGATTGGGGAAATTTCGGGCGAAGTCGTCTCCATTTCGGGGGGAAATTGTTCAGGCGGGGCGGGCGGGGCGATCGCAACCCCAGGACTAACCCCAGAACGACTGGTTGGCTGAACAACCGATGGACCGATTACGGAACGGCTTAAAGTCTCAGTGCGGAGGGATGGGAAAGAAGCTGGATGCCCTATTGGATTTCCTAGGTTTGGCGTTGTGCCAGGGGCAGAGCCGTTCGGCGGCACTTGGTCTTCGTTCGATCGCGCCTGGGTCGGATAGTTCAATGGGTTAGCAGGAGCTGGGGACAGGGCGTTGGCTTCGGCGGTTTCTCCAGACAATTTCCCAGACAATTCCCAGGTAAAATTTAGCGTGGTGGGCGTAACCAAACTATCAGGCGTGATCGGGTCGGTTTTTTGCACATAGGGCGCTGAAAACCCGTCGTTTTTATAGAGATCGGTCGTGCTCTGAATGGACTGTCCCACGGTATTTTTCGCTTGTCAGGGGCTGCGATCGCGCCCTGCAACCCTGACTCATCAGGAATCGCGATCGCCAAAATCGACAAGAGAAGCTGGGCTGGAAAATAGACTTTGCCAACCAACAAAGGATTAAGAACTGAATTTTCTGGAGTTTCTCTGGAGTTTTTCTGGAAGAGAGAAGAGGGAGGATGGCTGCGATCGCATCCTCCCCTAGCCATGAGAAGCGGCTGTGAAAACAACAGAAAAGCTGCGCGTCCTCTAGACTTTCATGATGATTTAATTTATAGCAACTTGTTCCTCTACTGTCACTTGATAATCCTACGGAACTTAAAAGCTCATTTTGTGAATTTTGAGAACTTCAGGGTTTATCCGTGTTACACAAATCACCAGATAAAATAGATTTTTGTTTTTTCGATAGCTTGTTTTTAGGAAGAAAAAGCTTCTACTTAAAAGGAAATAAAGCCTTTCATTGGTAATTCTATAAAAAATATTCTAACTTTAAAAACGGTACGCTTTTGATCTGCTAGGACCTATTTTGGCAATCGCTTATTTTTTTAGCACTGTGTAAACTTATGCCAATTTTTCCTATAAAAAAGGGGAGGTCTCATGGCCTCCCCATAGGACTAAATTCCCAAAAGATCAACTCCCACCAGGGCGTCGAGTTGGCGATCGCTCAACGGATTTCCCCCAAACTGTTCATACATACGGGCCAAGCTGCCAGTAAAGGCCGCGTTATAGTCTAGGGAAACTTCGTTGGTCACGTAGTTGCTGCGCAAGTCCTCGTAAGCATAGTCATTGGCAGCCTGGGGACCCCCCACCAGCGCCCCGTACAAAATATGGGCATTGGGCTGATTATTGCGATAGTTGTTGTAGCTCGTCAGCCCCGATGCGCCCCGGTGGTGGGGCTGAAGCGGAGAATTGTTGCCAAAGCCAACCATGTAGCTAGAATTGCGGGGATTGTCGCCCAAAATATAGTCAATTTGGTCCTCGGCAAAGTCCGTATAGCGTCCCTGGGGATCGGTAACCGTGTCACCATAAATTCCCGCCAAAAACGCCGTATTGGCGCTGTAGCGGAGCGAACCCCATTCACTGAGCCAAGCCAAACCTCCCGCCGTCCGCTGAATTTGGCCGCCCGGTTGCCAGTTGTTGAGCCAAGTTTCTACATCCGTGCGATAGCGATCGCGGTTGGTTTCCTGGGCTAGCAAGATTGCCGCGCCATAATTTTTATCACTCCAAGACTGCGTCCAGGCGGCGGACACGCCGGTATAGGAGGCTTCGGCTTTCGCTAGGTAATTTGTTTCTTGAATTCCTTTGGCTTCTAGAGCTTCGTGGAGCCAAACCGCGCCCCAGGTGAGCTCGTCTTCGTAGCCATTCCAGGAGCGGTAGAATAGATCGGCATCGGCGATCGCATCGGAATATTTCCCCCGATAGGTATCCGCAAAGTCATAGAGCTGAATGGCATGGGTCAGGAGCTTATCAGCATAGGCAACATCCGTGGGTCGGAAAATAATCGAAGCCGAGGCCAACGCCGCTGCCGCTTCTGCTGCCATGTCTGAGCCGGGATTTTGGCGATCGATTTTGTAGGAAGGCCGCGCCATGGTCATGGTTTCCGGCGGTCCCCAAAGGGCGTGGTCGATTTCGCCGTTGCCCACCTGAGCCCAAAATTCCTTGGTTCCTTGGGCATCGGTCACATGGGCTTTGAGCAACCAATCGGTCCCCCAGCGAATGGCGTCGAGTGCCTCGTCCAGCTGGCCCGAGCGGCTGTATCCGTCGCGATATTCTGCCACGCCCCAGCTCAGTAGGGTCATGGCGCTGGCCATGGGGAAGGCATATTTGACCAAATCCCCCGCATCGTAGTAGCCGCCGCTGAGATCACGCCCCACATCGCGACCGTCATTCAGAGCCGAATCTCTCCGCCAGTCGATCCGGTTGGTGTTGGGCAAATCACCCGAGCGCTGGGCTTCGTAGAACAGGAAGGATTTTTGCAGGGCTTCGCCATAGTTGAATTTGGGGGCGGGCAAATTGACGCTGAACTGTCCCAGAGTCTTCGCCGCTGCAAAGTTGCCGTTGATGTCCTTGATCTGACTGGCTAGGAGTCCAATGGTGTAGGTACCATTGTCACTGCTTTCCCAGGCTCCCCCCGGTGCCGAACTGAGCTCATAGGTGACAGTACGAGGACTGCCGTTGCCAGAAGCATTAGTGCCGATAAATTTGGCCAGTTGGGAAAAGCCGTTCGGCCCCGTCACGCGGACATCCCCGGTCCCGAAGCTAGAGGCATCAACCCCAGTACTGTCGCTGTAGGTGACCGTAAATTGATAGGGACTGGTAGGGGTAGTGGTGAGATTGGCTGCGGTCAGCGTAGAACTGGGTGGGGTTGTATCTACGGGTGGGGGGACCGGAATATTGACGGTGAAACTCCCCAGCACTTTGCCAACGGCGGCATTGCCACTCTCGTCTTTGACTTGGTTGGAGACTAAGGCCAGGTTGTAGGTGCCATTATCCCCATGCTCCCAATTGCCACCGGGGGCTGCGAATTGATACGTCGCGGTGCGGGGGCTGCCGTTGCTGGAGCTATTGATGCTGACGAAGGTGGCCAGTTGGGAAAAGCCATTGGGACCCGTGACGCGGATGTCGTTGTTGTCGAGACTGGTGAGGGCGATCGCCTGATCGTCCCCATAGGTCACCGTAAATTGATAGGGCTGACTGCCAGCGGCACTCAGATTGGCCACAGTCCCCAGGGTTGCAGTGGGGGGCGTCGTATCGGGTGGGGGCAGGGCGGGGAGATTGACGCTAAATTGGCCCAGGGTTTTTGCCGTGGCGGCATTCCCGCTCACATCCTTGACCTGATTCGCCAGCAGCGCAATGCTGTAAGTCCCATTGTCCGTGGAATCCCACCCACCACCGGGAGCGGAGCTTAGCTCATAGGTGGCCGTGCGCTTGCTACCATTACCAGCGGTATCGGTCCCTATAAACTTAGCCAGTTGGGAAAATCCGTTAGGCCCTGTTACTTGCACATCACCTGTTCCCAGGGTCGTCACATCCAGACTGTCGTTGTCGCTGTAGGTAACCGTAAAGCGATAGGGTGAGGTTGGAACCCCATTGAGATTGGCCGCCACTGCTAAACTGGCCGTGGGTCGCGTTGTATCCGGTGTGGGCAGTGGCCCTAGGGGTTCGCCATTGAGCACATAGCCATAGGGCTCGGCCCCCTGTTGTAGCGGAGAATAAACATTAAAATTAATCGCTCTCGATCCATTGGCGGGTACAGTGCGCGTCCACCAAACATCCTTAATAACGTACTGATAGGCTGGCCCTGCGGGCGTGTTAATCGCAGTTTCCGAGACAACTTGTGCGCCCCAAAACAGCCCAATTTTGAAGGGGGAAATAAATTCTAGTTCCCAGCCATTTAAGGGTTGAGGTTTTGCATTTTCAAAGGTAAGAACACCCGTAAAGGCCCAACCCCAGTTGTAGGCGATCGCAAAATCCACCAGAGGCGTCGATGCCGCAGTCGTAGTACTACTCATTCAAGTTTTGTGTCAAGTCATAATGCCGACCCCAAGCCATCGAAGCAATTCCAGAGGAAACTGACTTCGCAATGACCTGAGTCTCGACTGTCTATAAATAAAAGAAAGAAAATCCTGAGTGGCGGTTGACTTCAAAGAACTTTGAAGCAGGACAACTCAGTGCAAACCCAGAACTGGCAGAATGCACGAAATACAGGAATAGGAAGACGACACCTCGGCAGGGGGCAATCCAAAGCCATCAATGCGATGTCCTGACTCAGTCACCCGACTCTGATCGAACTTGCAAATATCAAACCTGCAAATAGAACTTGATGAAGCTGCTGCTAAAAATCACTGATGCGGCAATAATCAGTCTGAACTATTGCTAACTCAGTAAATAGACTCAGGAGAAATGTAAAAAATTTCCTGACAGCTTCATCCTAGCGAAACCCTATGGGGGCCTGTCACTGGCATCAATACGGAAACAGCAGAGATTCTTTACTTACAAGATACACGGAGAGAACGATCTATACTTTACGCATTTTGGCTAAACTAACAGAGTTGCGTAAAAAGCGCAAAAAGTTGTTGGCTAGGAAGAGGGAATATACGGGTTTTTTTGATTGCTCTATAAAAACTGCTTCATCTTCAGTTAAAAATTTAGCCCCAAACCTCCGGGCTTGAGGGGAACCAAAACAATTCTCTCATAAGTAAAAAATCCTCAGTGAAAAAACTGATCTGTGGATTGATTTAGATGGGTTCCCTAAGGCCAACGGGAGCGTTACAACGTGCTCTTGAGATGGGAATTGGGTAAATTGAGACTAGAGGAACCTTCGATTCCCTCTCCTGCTGCCTAGCGATATTCCCGAATCCTTGGGAGACCGATAGAGCGGTGGGGACCTGTGCAAGGGTCTATTTATCGTGAATCTAGTTGGGTCAGCAATATGCCAGGTTCATCCCCTCCTCCCTCCAGCGCAAGTCCGTCAGTAGAAGGCAAACAGTTTCCCATTATTCAGACACTGTCAGAACAAATCCAGAAAGCAACCCAATCGCAGCTCTCCGGCAGTCTAAACTTTGACACGGTCCATGTGCCTCGAATGCACCTCTTTTTTGTGGTGGGCCGCCTGATCTGGGCTAGTGGGGGCTGCAATCGTTTTCGTCGCTGGCGACGGTTGCTCAATCAGTATTGTCCCGAGGCGTTTTCTCTGATTCCGACCCTTTCCCTCAAAACCAACACCCCCTATTGGGAATATGAAATTCTGGGGCGATTGATGGAAGTGGGATGTCTCAGTCGGGAGGGGGCGCGATCGCTCATCCGCGACAACATCGTTGAAGTCCTCTTTGACATCGTTCAATCCTCCAAGCTGATTGAGCGATTTAGCCGCACAGAAAGCAATTTCCTCAGTCCCCAAGACATCATCACGCTCATTCCTCTGGAAGAACTGTTTACTCCCCTCGAAACCCAATGGCAAGCCTGGTGCGATGCGCGGCTGGCCCAATATTCTCCTAACCTAGCTCCTGTACTGGAACAACCGCTCTTACTCAAGGCTCAAGTCTCAAAACCCACCTATGAGCGTCTCAGCCAACTACTACAGGGACAATATTCGTTACGAGAGCTCGCGGCCCTCACCCAGCAAAATCTCGTGGTCCTGAGTAATAGCCTGATTGCCTACGAACAGCAGGGGTTGTTGCAGCTCCGAGTGATTGCGGATCTGGCGGGTCACAATCCTACAATGCAACGAGAAGCGACAACACCTGCTCCGGCAAAAGTCTCTACATCTCAGATCCTACAGTCCAAAGCAAACCGCTCCCCATTAACCCGCTCAAAAGTAAGCGCCTCAAACACAAGTTCCTCTAAGCAGGTGCTGTGTGTGGATGACAGCTTGATGATTTGTGAGCAAATGGAGAAAATTATCAACGGCGCTGGATATCGCTACATTGGGATTCAGGACTCAGTACAGGCCCTGCAAGTCATTATTGAAGAAAAGCCAGATTTGGTTTTTGTGGATTTAATCATGCCGGTGATTGGGGGATACGAACTCTGCGGTCAGATTCGGCGCGTTTCTGATCTCAAGGATATTCCGCTGATTATTTTGACCAGCAGCGATACGATGCTGGACCGCGTGCGGGGCAAATTGGTTGGAGCCAATGGGTATCTGACCAAACCGGTTCCAGCAGAGGAGGTCCTGGCAACCCTGACGCGCTGGGTTCCCTTGGAGAAGGCTAGTCATTGATTTGCCAGGGGTTGGCTCTTGATTTTTCATTGAAAAGTCTAGCTACCGAGAGAATTATCTTGAACTCGGCTCTATGAAGCTTTACTCTGGGAGCTAGAAATCCTATCCCCCCTTGGGGGATTCTTTAAGGAATAATTAAGCGAACGTCATGCTGAAAACGATTGCAACGCTGATTCAGAATTTGTCTCCCGCTGAAGCGGTCCAGGCCCACTGCGATGGCCCCTGTGGTGTCTATGATCCCGCTTCTGCCCGGATCACAGCGGAGGCTGTTTTGTCGATGACGAAGAAGATCCTAGCGCTAGAAGCGCCTGCGGCAGGGGATGCGGCTGCGAAGGTTGCCTACGAAAACACGTTGTCTCGCTATATTGCGATTAAAGAAGAGCAGGCTCAAAAGACCAAGGAAGATTTGCTGATCCTTTGGACGGACTACTTCAAACCGGTGCATCTGGAGAAGTACCCGGATCTGCATGATACGTTCTGGAAGGCTGCAAAGCTCTGCTCGGCTTGTAAGGTCGAAGTCAGTCAGCAGCATGCGGAGGAGCTGATGGCGGCTGTGGAGAACATCCACAAGATCTTCTGGGCCACCAAGGACCGCGATGTGGTTTTTGTGAAGGCAAGCTAATCTAGCCGAGCCGTAGGTTGAGTATTGGAGTGAAGCGAAACCCAACAGCTTTGGCCTTAGGCCATGGTTTGTTGGGTTTTATGCTGCGGATCAAGGTGGGTCTGTTGGGTGATGAGGTGATGGAGTGTGATGGGGTTGCCGGATTTGACGTTGCGAGAATTTGGGTGGTGGGTTTTGCGACGGCGATCGCGTTTCCGGGTCACGGGAAATTCTATGCTGCCCTTGTTAAAGGCGAATGATGAGGTCTTGATTGATCCCTGCGCCTATGGTGAGCGATCGCCGCAAGTGGGGGATCTGGTGGTGGCGATTCATCCCCGGCAGCCGGGGCTCAAGATCATCAAGCGGGTGGTGCAGGTGGAGGGCGATCGCTGTTTTCTCTTGGGTGAAAATCTTGCTGAAAGCACCGATAGTCGTAGTTTTGGCTGGATAAAACAAGATTTACTTCAGGGCAAGGTAGTCTGTCGGTTTGGTTAAGTCGTGGCTAAGTTTTGGCTAAACAGTTACCTGTGGGAATAGCAACGGGGCGATCGGCTGTCAGCATCACAATACCCTGGGCGTTTTTTTGCCAGCGGTTGGCTTCGAGGAGTAGAGAGACGGTGGGACGACTGGACTGTGAGACGGGCTGAGTCGGCTGTTGCGGGTGAGATAAGGAGGACTGCTCCGTGGGTAAGGGGATCCAGGTGGGTTGAAAGGGTTGAGCCAGAGCAGACCCTTCGCTCGGGCTGGCCGGGATGCCACTTCGGCCTGTGATAACAAAGCGATTCGTCGCCAGGGCCTCGGCGGAGCAACTGTGATCGAGTTGGTTGCTGGGATCGGTCGGGGTTGCAGGAAGCTGAACTGTGCCTTGGCTAGGGTCGGTGTTGAGGCCGCTGATGGTGAGGCTGCCGCTGGTACCGAGTTGGGAGCTGGCGCTGATGTCGTTGGTGCGGTTGGCGCGGAGTTGATTACTGCTTTGGCCGCTGGCGAGCTCGAAGTTAAGGATGGCGTCGGCGCTGATGCTGATGTTGCCGCCGCTGCCGCTAAAGGCGTTGGCGATGATGTCGCTATTGTTGTCAGGTAAACCGATGAGGATGGGAGTGGTGATGGCAATATTGCCGCCGTTGCCACCTGCCCCTGCCCGTCCCGCCGTGGTTTCCAGCAAGCTGCCATTGCGCAGCAACACCGTATCGGCCAGATTGAGCGTCAGGTTGCCGCCGTTGCCGCTGTCGCTGGCGGTAAAAATACTGCCTTGGTCGAGGATGAGGCGATCGCCCACAATCCTGACATCGCTAGCTGGTTGATTCGCTGAGGTTAAACTGGAAGCGCTAATCACGCCCTGATTGGTAATGGTGGTAGATTTGGCTTGAATTTCGATATCTCCGGCGCGGCCTTGGGCACCGCGCTGGGCGTTGCTGAACAAACCGCTGGGGCGACTTGATGAGCTAATGCCTTGAATCTCTAGGTTGTTAGTTTGAATTACAATTTTTCCGGCGTTACCTGAGCCTTCTGTAATGGTTACAAACTGCGCACCATATTGGAGAGAGAGGTGATTATTAACCTGCACTCGAATATCCCCCGCATCCCCTGAGCTGAAGGTATTTGCAGCCAGTGCAGCATCCTTGGCCAAGGTCATGTTTGGCGTCTTGATTTCGATGTCACCTGCTCGGCCTGGACCATTGGTTGTTGTTAGGAATCGAGCTTCGGGAGCGAGGGAGATGCGATCGCGTGCCAGAACCCGAATATCCCCGCCCTTACCTCCGCGAGTGATAGTGCTAAAGAAAATACCCTCACCCACATCTAGCACACCCGTTTCAATCTCAATATCACCAGCTTTATAGTTTTCATCAAAGCTAAGCATCCCGGTTCCAACAAAAGAATTAGGACCATCAACTCGAATAAAATCCTGTGTTCTGATAACAATCGAACCTGCATCGCCCTGAGCCAAGCTCGAAGAATTTAAGGCACTATCTAACAGCGTTAGTGATCGAGCCTGAATTACAATATCTCCTGCTTTTCTAATGGCTTCTGAGCCTTTGAAAGAGTCTACAAACGTAGCCAAATGGCTAGATTGAAGCTGCACTTCATCTCTGGCTAAAATTTCTATATTGCCTGCATTTCCTTTGCCACTGCTGAAACTAGAAATTTGCGAGCCATCTAGTAGCATCAGAGATCCTGTATTGATTTGAATATCTCCCCCATTGCCTTCTCCCAAAAAGTCTGACTCACGCGAAGCAAATACATCAGACCTGATTGAGCTTCTTTTTTGGAGACGAATTTCTTTGGCATCAATGCGAATATTGCCTGCATCCCCCCGTCCATTTGTGCTGGTGCTAATCGAGGCTTGATCATTCAACGAAAGCTGAGAAGTACGGATTTCAATCGAGCCACTTCGCCCCTCTCCTCCACCCTGAAAACTAGAATCAATGAAACTGCTAAGGCTATCCAACTGGATGAGATCTCGAATCTCAAGCTTGATTTTGCTCGCTTGTCCTATCCCCCCCACGAATGAATCGATCGAGCCACCATCGATAAGTCTTAAGGTATTTGCAGTAATGGTGATATCACCGATCGTCCTCTGACCCCCTGATAACACCGGACTAAAAATACCAGTATTGGTCGTGCATCTATCCCCACAACTCACGATCCCAGAGAAGAGAATATCATCTGCCTCAATGGTTAGCGCACCACTGTTACCTTGCCCATACACACCGGTTGAAATTTTTGAACCCGACAAAGCTTGGAACTGACCCGTTTGAATCTCGATATTGCCGCTATTTCCTGTAGCTTCAGTGTTGACATCGCTGGAAATAGAAGAAAGATCTGAAAGAGTAATCGAGTCTGTTAGTTTGAGGGTGGTGTTGCCCGAATTGCCCTGGGAAAATGTATCGCTGCGAAGGGTAGCGCCCTGAGTGAGTTGGAGGCGATCGCCCAGCACCACAATATCCCCCCCATTCCCCGTCCCATCCAGCGCATTGTTGTAGAGGCTACTGTACTCATTGCCTCCAGCCGAACCACTCAACAAAACATCCTTCGCCCTCACCACAATATCGCCCGCATTCCCACTCCCCTCCGTCCCCGCATTCAGCCGCCCCCCCTCCGTCGCCCTAAACTGCTCGGCATAGACTGCAATATCCCCACCCCCATTCCCCCGCACATCCACCCGCGCATTATTCACCAACGACACATCTGCCAAACTGGCTTCTGCTGGGAATTCTGCCACAATCCCATTGCCCACAACCTCAAGTGCAACCTCTCCAGCCTCCGCCAAACCACCCAGATCAATCCGTCCACCCGGCGCATTCAATCCACCCGCTAGGATTCGGTTTGGATCAGTATCGTTACCGCCATCGATCGTCACATCCCCACCGAGCAAAGATAGCGATCGCCCCTCCGCCACCCGCAACCCAAACAACTCTCCCCGAAACGTATTCGTCCCCGCCGGAGCCACCGAGCCACTGACGATGCTTCCCTGTTGTGCAGAAAATCTTAATGCCGAAGGCGACACCGTGAGCAAATTAGCCGCCTCCGGCTGAACCGCGCTGAACTCGCCCTGATTGCCAAAGGCGATCGCCCCCGCCGTCGTCCCCAAAAACGAACCGCCAATCTCAAGCTGCGCATTCGGTCCAAATAAAATTCCTGCCGGATTGAGCAAAAACAGATTGGCATCCGACCCCGTCACCGAAATCAGCCCATCAATCTCCGACGCCACTCCTCCCGTAACCCGCGTAAAAATATTGCGAATCTCCGGTGCAGCCTGAAAATTAGCAGACTCTCCCCATCGCAACCCAAACTGACTAAAACTGTGAAATAAATTTTGCTCCGCCGTTGTCCCCAGCGCCTGAGGAATCTTATACACCGGCCCTTGTAGTTCCGTCGCAGGCCCAACCGTGCCATCTAGAACCAGGCTCTGTGCCTGAGCAGAATTCCCTAAGCTGGCGATCGCCAGCATCAAACCGACCCCAAAAGCGCGATTCATTGAGACAGCCCCCTTACTCCCTTAATGATGTCAGTGCAGGACGATAATTTTATTCATCGAACGTGATTCAACAAAGGGCGTGGGGGAGTCGAGTCAGGGGGAGAGCGTCAAATCCAGCCAAAGCTATTGCCGATAAACCAGGCGTAGAGAATGAAAAAGAGCCACCCCTCCCACATAGTGAGCTTTTTATCCTGCGCGGCAAAAAACATTAAGACGGTCCCCGCAACCATAGTCGGAATGGCAGTGGTTAAAATATTGTCGGGAATTTCCAAGTTGCCAAACAACCCCGGAATCCCCATCACCATAAAAATATTGAATACATTGGAGCCCAGGACATTGCCCACCGCAATTTCGGCATTGCCCTTGCGCGTCGCACTTACAGTCACCGCCATCTCCGGCAGCGAGGTCCCGAGGGCAACCACCGTCACGGCAATCACTTCTTTACCGATGTTGAGCAATTCGGAAATCTTTACGACCGACTCGATCGTGTAGCGAGCCCCAATATAGAGAAAGACACAGCTCAGCGTGATGATCACTCCCTGACGAATCAACGCCCGCTTGCTCCGCTCCACCTGGACTGGGGGTTCCTCTTGGGGATTCACAGGTGCTTCACCACTGCCCTTGACCGTATAGAAGAGGTACATGATGTACCCCGCAATGTGCAGGAGCGCTTCACCGAAGGAAAATTTTTGGTCCGCGACTTCTAGGGCCAACAAAAAGGCCGAGCCCACAAACAGCGGCAAATCGACGCTGACGAGATCGTAGGTAATGTATAGACATTGGGAGCCGATCACCGAGGCAATCCCAATAATGAGAAAAATATTGGTAATGTTCGAGCCCACGACGTTGCTGACCACAATGCTCGATGAGCCTTCGGCAACCGCAACGAGGGAAGAGACGAGCTCCGGAATTGAGGTTCCGATCGCCACAATCGTGACGCCAATGATAAAAGAAGGTAAACCGAGTAAAAGCCCAATCTTTTCTGCTGCATCAGTAAAAAAATCAGAACTTTTGACCAGTACCGCTAAGCTGGCGGCAAAAACGAGAGCGTAAAACAGTAAATCAGGCATCAGCAGGAAGGGGGTACGGCGGGGGTGGTGCTCCTTTGGAGCTTGGCAAAGCCAATCGCCCTTGGAAGTTGCCCCCAGGGGCAAACCCGGTTCAGTCGCCCGTCATCAGACAGACGTTCTTTGCATTATCTATTGATTCCGGATCCTTCTGGAGGAGAGAAGGGGTAGAGACCTCGGGGTCAATTTCCGCCTGGAACGGGAGCCAGACGCTAAACACGGTTTCTCCGGGAACACTGGTCACCGCAATTTGGCCTTGATGTTTCGCAACAATCCGTCGGACAATGTCGAGGCCGAGGCCTGTTCCTTCCCCTGGGCCTTTGGTGGTGAAAAAAGGTTCAAAAATCTGGTCTTGAATCTCGGGTGGAATACCAGGCCCGGAGTCGATTACCTGGACCAAAATTTGTTCACCGCTGTCTGAACAGACCTCCCGCACGGAGAGAGTGAGCTTGCCTTTGTTCTCCATGGCCTGGATGCTGTTGTGGATGAGGTTGGTCCAGACTTGGTTGAGCTCTTCGGGATAGCAGGCGATCGCCCGCACCGGCTCAAACGCTTTAATCACCTCAATGCCCTGTTTGAGCTGATGCTGATAGATGGTCAAAACCACGTTGATTTCATCAGTAATTTGGGCCATAACCTTTTCCCCGGTTTGCTCACGGCGGCTGTAGCTCTTGAGGGCAAAGATAATTTTGGCGGCTCGGTCGATGGCCAACTCAATGTTGTGGGCGTTGGAGGTTTGGGCTGCGAGGGCATTGGCAACCTCCAAAATCTGCCGACTCTGTATCGACCGCAGCAGGGGCAAGAGTGGCGTAAGGTCCCCTTGAAACCCTAGACGAGCTAACCCTGTGGCTACGGATTCGGCTGGGTCGATGGCTGCGGCTTCGAGCTGTTGGCGGAGCGATCGCTTGAGCTGGCGTTCTTCTCGGAAGGACAATTCTATGCCCGCTTTGGACTGAGTGGCTAAAAGCTGAAGAAAGGCTTCTTGTTCAGGGGCGGAGAGCGATCGCATCAACGCGGGCAGCGCACGGAGCGAGGACTCTAGGGCCAAGCTGATATTGCCGACGGAGGCTTTAATGGCCCCCAGAGGAGTATTAATTTCATGGGCAATTCCAGCCACGAGCTGTCCTAAAACAGCCATTTTTTCGCTGCGAATCAGTTCTTCCTGAACGGCCTGCAATTCCGCCAGGGTCTGGGCCAACTCCTGGTTGCGATCCTGCAATTCGATGGTTCGCGCTTCGACCCGCTGTTCCAATAGGCTAAAGGATTCCTGCAGTTGAGCCGCCATGTGCCGAAAAGACTGGGTTAAGCCTGCCACTTCGGCGGTGCGCGTTTGGTCCAGGGCAATGGCTGAGCTGAGATCGTTGAGATCTGAGCCGAGCTCGCCTTGGGCTAGGGTTTGGGCGGCGGCATTGAGTTGTCGGATCGGATGGCTGACCCAACGGGCGGTCGCGAGTCCAGCGGCGATCGCCAATCCCAACGACCCCAAACAAAGCCAAACCGTGATCCGGGTATTGGCTTGAATTTGACCCATAAAGTCCGACTCAGGCATTGTTACCACAATCAACCAATCAAGACCGAAGGGATCTCGATAAGGCGTCACTTGCAGCAGCAATCGCTGGCCGTCCCGTTTAAAACTGAGCTGGGTCGGTTGATCGATCGCCCCTAGCCCTTTGAACTTGTAGTCCAAAAAGTCCGCTGTCTCACGGATCAGCCCATTGTCGCTCCTGTCAGCCCGCAGGCGGGTTTGCTCACCGTTGGGCGCTGATCGAAAGGGCACTTCAGCGGTGGACGAAGAAATCAGCAGTCCATTGCGCTCCATGATGAAGACTTCGCCGGTTTTACCAATTTTGAGCGAATCCAAAAAATCTCGAATCGACACCAGGGCCATATCCACTGCAAACACGGCCTGTAGCTGATTTTTGGTGTCGTAAATGGGATAGACCGCAGGTAGAGCCACCGTGGCATAGGGTGCAGCCCAGACATAGGGCTCTCCCCAAACGGGCCGACCGGCTTTTTGAGCGGCTTGGTACCAAGGACGGGTTGTGAGCTGATAGTTTTCGACGACGGAATGGAGGGTTTCGCGATCGCCCTGAACATTGGTGGTGTAGGTCTCAAAGGCCCCCCGAGGAGACTGGCTCGACCAATAGGCCACATGGGGAAGGCCATCGGGCACCGGCTCTGCCCCGCTAAACTCTCCGGCTGCGGTTCCCACATAGATGTAACTGGCCTCGGGGAAAAGCTGCATTTGCTTCCAAAGGTGTTTTTCGAGGCTATCGATATCGCTCAAATCCAGCTCCCCCAGGACCACATCGCTGGCATTAATCCGGTTGATCAACTGTGGTTTTTGGAGATATTCATTCAGATGCTGCTCTACCCGTGCCGTGGTTTCGTTCTGAAGTTGCGACACCAAGTCTTGAACCGCCCGTTGCCCAGTGCGATAGGATAAATACCCCACTAATCCCACTGCCGCACAGAGTTGCACGACAAAGGGAACAACCAACACCGCTCGGAGCGAGGGTTTCCGTCTTGATAGTGGAGATTGCAAGAAAATCCCTGACCGTTGTTTCATGAGCATTTTGATAAGGCTTTTACCGCGCTAGCTTGCCCGTTGCTGCACCCGCTCTAAACGTTTAAAACTGTTCAACCGGACTACCTTAGAACCATTTCTAGGGCTCCCATCAGGGTTTCCTTTTCCCAGGGTTTTGAGAGGGCACAATAGAGATCGGCTTCGGTTTTAGCGCGATCGATCGCCGCTTCATCGGCCTGTCCCGTGAGCATCACTTTGATCACCTTGGGAAATCGCTGGTGCAGCTCAATCAAAAACTCATCCCCCCGCACCCCCGGCATCAGCCAATCGGAGACAATCACCAATAATTCGACAGTATCTTCCGCCAGTTCTTCGATGATTTCCCAGGCTTCTTCGGGACTTTCGGCAAACTCGTAGCGATAGCGATCGCCAAAATGCTCGCTCAACTGGTCCCGTAAACTAGTGAGAATGATCCGCTCATCATCCACGCAGAGAATGGCCTGACTGCTCATGGGGTAAACGCGTCTAAGGCGCGACGGATTTTCCGTGACGGAGTTATTGTGCCCACAGATAGATGGGGGACAGCACAGACCCAATCAGAGACCTCATGACAGACTCAATTGTAGGTCTAGCCCCGCTCCTGGGCCGCAGCATACACGGCTTGAACGTTATACCAATTGAGAAATACACGGGCCACTTCCAGGGCCAACTGAGGTTTACCCTGGTCAATCAACCACTGCAACAGCGGAGCCAGCGTTCGCTCATTCAGCCGCCCTCCCACCGACAACAATCCCCACAGCAGCCGATGTAGCCAAGTCATCTGGATCATCATTCTAACTTCCCAGGTGGGGTGTTTTTGATAAAACAAGACCCCCATGCGTCCCCGCTGAATTTCCTGGTCAATCAGTTTGGGGATTTGGTCGAGGCTAAAGGCCGGGTGCCAGTGGTAGCCCACAGCCTGGGGGCATTTGATTAGCTTCAGCCCCAGCTTTTTGAGCCGTACGCCGAGTTCGAGGTCCTCCCAGCCGTAGAGCTGGAATCCCGTGTCGAAGAGTCCCGCTTCCAGGAGCCAGTGACGGGCGATCGCCACATTTCCCGTGGCAAAGAACGCCGCTGAAAAATCGGTAATTTTGTAGGGTTCGGCGGTGGGGTTATCAAAATTGGCGGTGTTGATCACGGCTCCGTAGGTAAAGAGGCGATCGCTCCCCAGTTCCCCATAGCCCCGCACCAGCGCCTCCGCATGGCGCTGAAGAAAAACCGGCGTCACGACCAAATCGCTATCAATAAAAATAATTGTGTCGCCCTTGGCCTCCCGCACGCCCAAATTTCTCGCCGCCGAAGGCCCCTGATGTTCTTGGGCAAACAGCCGCACATGGGGGAACTCAGGATTATCCCGTAACCAATCGAGGGTGCCATCGCTGGAGCCATCATCGACGACAACAATTTCATACCCTTCAATTTCAGACTCTCCCACGGTACCTCCGACCCTGGAGCCTCTGGCAGTTAGGCCCGAGAAGGTTTGCTGCTCCATCGCCCGCAGGCATTTTTCCAGGATAGGTTTGCGATTATAGGTGGGGATAACAATAGAAAAGAACACGGGGGAAAAAAACACGAAGGAATAGCGTCAGGCTAAATCGGATCGGAATTGAGATGGTACACTGCTGGCCAATTCGATTGAGTCCGCCAACCTGAGAAAGATCTCTAAGAACAATTGTTGACTACTCTCCCACCTGAAGGAGGGGGATTCTCCGGATCACTCAGGAGACTTTCTGCTTCATCGCACCTGCCCTCACAGACTTACTCTGTTCGGGTCTTACAGTCGCTCCACAGACTGACACCGCAAGTCCTGCGGCCAATACGTTCACAGCAGCATTGATATCCCGGTCGTGATGTTCACCACAGTTCGGACAATCCCAAGCACGAATATTCAACGGCAGTTTTTCGACGACATGCCCACAATGGGAGCATCGTTTAGAACTGGGGAACCAACGGTCAATCTTGACCAGTTCCCTGCCGTACCATTCGCACTTGTACTCAAGCTGCCTGACCAACTCTCCCCAACTCGCGTCACTAATCGACAACGCCAGCTTGGGGTTTTTCACCATGTTCTTCACAGCCAAGTCTTCGATGGCGATCGTTTGGTTCTCGCGCACCAATCGCGTCGTCAGCTTGTGAAGGAAATCCTTGCGGGCATTAGCAATCTCTTCATGGATTTGGGCAACTTTCAACCGCGCTTTGTAACGGTTGTTCGAGCCCTTCTCCTTTCGTGCCAACGCTTTCTGAGCCTTCTTCAGTCGTTTGTGCTTAGCTCTAAACGACTTGGGATTGTTCACCTTTTCACCCGTGCTCAGGGCTATCAGGCTGTTGATGCCCAAATCAATCCCCACTTTCAGGAGACTAACCGGCCATGGCTCAATATCCACGTCCACCAACAGACTGACAAACCACTTCCCCGAGGGCGTCAACTTTACCGTGATGCTAGAGGGTTCAGCACCCTCTGGAAGCTGCCTGCTCCACCGAATCGGCAAGGGTTCAGAACATTTGGCCAGAAACACCTGACCCTCCTTGAACTTAAACGCCGACTTGGTAAACTCAGCACTGCCACCATTCCGCTTCTTTTTGAACTTTGGGTACTTTGCCCGACCCGCAAAGAAGTTGGTAAACGCTTTCTGGAGATGCCGCAGCCCTTGTTGCAGGGGCACACAACTGACCTCATTGAGAAAGGAGAGTTCCTCTTCTTTCTTCCACAGGGTCAACATGACAGAGGTTTCCGCATACCCCACCCGCGCCTGTCGTTCGTACCAAGCTTGAGTTCTTTCAGCCAAGGCGCGATTGTAGACCAGACGAGCGCAACCCATCGTCCGTCTGAGCAAATCTTCCTGCTCAGCGGTTGGATAAAAGCGGTATCGGAATGCCTTTTGTGTCATTCTCACATTATAGTACATTGACTGTGAGAGCCGCTAAATTATTGCTCCCTCACGGTCGCGCTCCTATCCCTCCCCGGCCTGAAGGCGCGGGGTCTCTCGGAGGTTTCGATGATGAGCTTTATCCCAGTCACCGCACTGCTGTTGAGTCCTGCGATCGCGCTACCGTTGGCCAGTGGGGTTGTGCCGATTGTGCCGTTGGTTCCCCAGCCAGTTTTGACGGAGACCTCAAAGCGGGGGATTCCTGCGGATGCTCTTGTCGCGATCGCCATCACCGAGCAAGAACAGCTCCAAAGCGCCCTCTCCTTCGGCGAATGGGAAGAAGCCAATCGATTGACCAGTTCAATTTTACTCAAATCCGTCAACCAGTACGGGCGCGGCTACTTAATTGCCAAGGACACGCGCCAAATCCCTTGCAAAACCCTAGAAAGTGTCGACCACCTCTGGACTAGCGCCAGCAGCGGTCATTTTGGCCTCAGTGTCCAGGCGCAGATCTGGCATGCCCTCAAGGGCAAATCCTTTGAAGACGTGACGAAATTCGAGGATCGGATTGGCTGGCTAGGACCCGTCGACTTTCTTTCAACGGTGACTGCGCCTAAAGGTCATCTGCCTCTCCGGCCCGTGAAGCCAGCGGGCATGGCCGATGCCTGGGGGGGCTGGTGGATTCAGGAAATGTCGAAGCGACTGGTGGCCTGCAAGCTCATCGAAGACCCCAATCCCCCTGCGCCCACACCGACGACTCCAGCGGCAAAACCGGGAACGACACCGGGAACGACGCCCAAACCGAAACCGGCCAGCACACCCGCCAACCCCCAACCCCAGCCGAAGCCTCCAGTCCGGTTGCGCGATATTTTGCCCCCGGTGGAATCACGTTAGTTTCCATGGAGAGCTTGCAACGCTAGGCCTGAAGCTAATCCTTTAACCAATCAAAGATTTCTCCCACCGTTAGCTGTACCGTCTGGGCAAACTCCGGTACCGGCAACACCGCATCTGTGGCATCAAAGATCTGCACCGAGTGGTCGGAACCATACACAAAAATGCAGGTCTCCGCTGGATCCAGCAGCCAGCCCATCTCGGTGCCATGGGCAATGCAGTGGAGGATATTACGAATCACCTTGGTTTGGCTCTGTCTGGGCGACAGAATCTCTATGACCCAATCTGGATGCAGCTCAAACGCATTCGCAATCTCCCCATTGGCATCCCGAGGAATTCGCTCCGTGCGAAAAACCGACACATCCGGCACAATTGAGCGTCCACCAAACGTACAGCGTAGCTCAGGAAAGGCTTGCGCCGTCCGCTGGGGCCTAAAGGCTGTGGTTAGGACAAAACTCAACTCGCGCTGAAGCAGGCTGTGCTTTCCTTGGGGCATGGGTTTCTGGATAATTTCTCCATCGATGTATTCGCTGGCGGGCTTGGTTTCTGGCAATTTCAGAAATGCTTCTAGCGTTAACGGTTTGGGGGGCGCTTGAACCATGCTGGGAAAAGGGGTTGAGCCTGTACCGATACAATCTATGGTAACGCGATTGCTGAGTCACACCGCTACCCTCTGGCACAGGCGATAAACCCCGATGATGGACATCCGATGCCGAGAGACACCGTATAAAGAGAGAAATCCAGCCTGTTTGGGTACCTTGAGGGTGCATTTACCTTCATCTCCAGCCCACCATGACCGATTTCGCTCTCGTTATCGCTGGAGCTGTTGCTGGCCTGTGGATTGGCGTCTTACCGGGCTATGCCTTTCCTGCTGAGCAAACGGCACATCCTTTGAGTCCAGAGGAGCCTAGCTTAGATAGTCTTGGCCAGATTACCGCTGTTGAACAGCTTCGGGATGTTCAACCCACAGATTGGGCCTATCAGGCGGCCAAACAGCTCGTCGAACGTCACAATTGTCTTGCTGGATATCCGGGGGGATTATGGCGGGGCGATCGCCCCCTCTCCCGTTACGAATTTGCCGCTGGTATCAACGCCTGCCTTGAACAGCTCACCTTAGCCGTAGACACTGCTGCCCTGTCTGGGGTTGAAAAAAACGATTTAGACATTTTGCAACGGCTAAACGAGCAGTTTGTGGCAGAATTGCGGGAGGTGCGATCGCATCTCCCTCCCCTCGAACAGCGAACTGAAACCCTAGCCACCCAAGAATTTTCGACCACGACAAAGCTCTTTGGCCAAGCTGTGATCGGTCTGCGCGGGTCCAACAACAACGGGGTCGATTTATTTCCCCAGGATGGCATCCCCGAACGCCGGGGCAGCGGCACGGTTACCCTGGGCGGTGAAGCAGAACTGACGCTGGCCACCTCGTTTACGGGCCAGGATTTGCTCCTAACCACACTTAAAACCGGCAACCTTAGCGCTTCCGCCCCAACCCAGTTCACCAACATGGGCCGCCTCGCCACTGAAACCGATCTAGACAACCGCTGGGTGTTGGGAGATCTGTCCTATCGCTTTGCCGCGACGCCGAACCTGGGCCTAATCGTCGGGCCTCTAGGGGTCAATCCGGTGAATACGTTTCGGGGGCTTAATCCCCTAGAAGACAGCGGCAACGGCGCGCTCTCGCTCCTCGCACAGCGCAATCCCGTGCTTTCCGTGGGAAATGGCACAGGTGGGATCGGCTTTGACTGGCAAATGACTTCGGCCCTGAGTCTACAAGGGATTTATAGCGCTGAGTTGCCCAGTCTCACCCGCACTCAGGCTGGCCGATCCGCTGGACTCATTGGGGGGCGATACGCGACGGGGTTGCAACTGGCAGCGGGGTTGGGCGAAAAGCTGGATGCAGGTGTTCACTATCTCTATTCCGCTAGTCCTGATGGATTTCTCGGCAATGGTGTGGGTGACAACCAATTGCTTTCGCCCTTTGCACCGGCAACGACTGGATTTACAACTGGATTTACAACCCATGCCGTTGGCGGTTCGCTAAACTGGCGCGTTACGCCTAGATGGACCGTAGGCGGGTGGGGCGGGTGGACGCGCTCAACGCCGACGCGCTTGTCCGGTGTGGTTGAAACGACGAATTGGATGGCCTATACGACGATTTCAGATGTATTTCAGTCAGGCGGGATGGCCGGTTTGTTGGTTGGGCAACCGCCTCGCATTACGTCGAGTACCTTGCCGGCGGGATTTAATTTTCCAAAATTTAGCGACGGGGGAGAGGCCGGGGGACGGGAAGGGCGATCGCTCCATCTCGAAACCTTTTACCGCGCTCCCATTACCCCTAATCTTAGCGTCACCCCAGGGCTAATTGTTGTTTTGAATCCCAACCATAATCCGTCTAATGAAACGTTGGTTGTGGGTGCATTACGAACAACCTTGCGATTTTGAATTGACGACATTTGAAATTACGAGAAATACACAACTTGAGTTTTGCGTTTATGCGTTATTTAATATTCGGATTGTCCGTGGGATTTGGACTGGGACTGGGATTGGGATCGGGATTAGATCCGGCGATCGCCCAAATCACCCTCAACAGCAGCGGTATCGTCTCCGGTACCGTAGTCCCCCCCAGCAAAAACCCCAATTTTAATCGGGGAACTACGCGCATCAATACCAATGACCAAGGGCAATACTTTCGCCAAGGGAACTGGGTTTATACCGCACCGGATCCCAACTTGGTACGGATGGATGCCAATGGCCAATATTTTGTTGATTTTCGCGGGATTCCTGTGGTTGGCATTGCCGGAAGTTTAACGTCCCCCATTTTGTCGGAGGGGGACTTGGTATCGCGCCAATGCTGTGATCATAACGGCCAAGTCTTGTTCTTTGGAACGATTCAGGATGAATTTGTTGTGCGGGGATTTTACGCCGGAATTGCGACAGATCCAAAGACGGGCCAGCAATATCAGGGCACCTTCGAATTTCGTGGCCAAGGCCCCCGCTACAGCGACAAAACCGGCGGCACCAGCCCCACCGTCTTTGATTTTCAATCCCACTACAACTTCCAAGCTGACCCCCAACTCCCCCCCCAACCCACCGTCTTCAGCCACACCTTTGAAGGGATGCCCGTCAAGCTCACCGTCATCATTCCCCAAGGACTAGACCCGATTTCGCCGCCCCCGGTTACCCCCCCTCCCGTTACCCCCCCTCCGGTAATACCTCCGGTAACGCCGCTAGTCACCCCCCCGCCAGTCACCCCTTCCCCAGTAACCGTAACCCCGCCTTCCCTCCCCCCAAGCCCCATCCTCACTCAACTTCCCCTCACCCCCACCCCCTCACCCCCCACCCCATCGCCTAACCTTCCCTTACCCACCCCCTCCTCATCTCCACCCAACCCAACCCCCGAAATCAACGCTATCGTAGGAGCGATCGCGACAGAAAACAGCACCGCTATCAGCCGAGTTGTCCTCGAAGATCATGCCCATGGTCTTTCGCCCAGCAATCGCATCGGTCCCCGCAGTCGCGTCATGCTCTGGTAATTTTCCCTATGTTCGATTTCGCATGAATGCTTGGTTCACAGGTCCGCTTACGGTTGAACGGTTGCAGGTGGCGATCGCAGATTTACCCCTGCGGCTGCGGGGGTTGCGCATTATCCAGCTCTCGGATTTTCATTACGATGGCGTGCAGTTGTCGTCGGAGATGCTGGAGGAGGCGATCGCGATCGCCAATCAACAATCCCCCGATCTAGTCTGTCTGACCGGGGACTATGTCACCACAGAGCCCGAACCCGCCTATCGGCTTGCCACTCAGCTCAAGGCCATCCGCAGCACCTATGGCACCTATGCCGTTTTGGGCAACCACGATTTGTTGCGTAGTCGCTCCAAGGCGGTGATTACCCAAGCGTTAACGCAAGCAGGGATTCGGGTGTTGTGGAATGAACGGGTTTATCCCGCTGGACCGGGCCTGGTGCTGGTGGGGTTGCCGGATTTTCGATCCCGTCGGTTCCATCCTGAAAAAGTCTTGGATGATCTGGATCCCCAAATGCCTCGGTTGGTGTTGAGTCATAATCCGGACAGCGCAGCGGTCCTCAAACGCTGGCGGGTGGATCTACAACTCTCGGGTCATACCCATGGGGGGCAAATCTGCATTCCTGGTATTGGTCCATTACCCAAAGTGATTATTAAGTCGATGCAGCAGCTTCCCCACAAGGTTCAGCGACGGGTAAAACTGGTGCGATCGTTTTCGCGAATTTTGGACCATTGGGAATGGTCGGAAGGGTTTCATCGGGTAGGGCAGAATCAGTTGTATGTGAACCGAGGTCTGGGAACTTATCCACCTGGTCGTCTATTCTGTCCACCGGAAATTACAGTAATTACATTGATTTGAGTCGGCTTCAAAGGACCCTAAAAAAGTCCTATATTCTAGGGATGTTGTTCTAGCTGACCAAACTGATTTTGCCGGTCTTTAGCTCATAGTAAGCCCCCACAACTTTGAGTTGGCCTGTGCTGATAGCTTTAGCAATCACAGAGGAGTTTTTAAGTCGCTGTACTTGTAAGCGCACATTAGCTTTGATTGCGTTGGTGAGGCGATCGCCCGATTCCTTTTCCGACGCTTTCACCGCCGGTTGAATTGCAAAAGCCAGCGATCCAATCACCCCTGGTAATTCACCTCCCTTCAAAGCCGCCGCCACAGCGCCACAGCGCTCATGTCCCAAAACCATGAGTAATGGTGTTTGCAGCACACCGACTGCATATTCTTCACTGGCAATCTCTTCGGTAATGGCAATATTGCCTGCAACACGAACGACAAAAAGATCGCCAATCCCCTGGTCAAAAGCAATTTCTGGGACGACTCGCGAGTCTGCACAACTGAGAATGGCTGCAAAGGGAGCTTGTCCTTCGACCACTTCAGTCATGCGAGCCACATCTTGATGGGGATTGAGCCGTTTCCTGTCGACGAATCGCTGGTTTCCTGCCATCAGTTTTGCCAGGGCTTCATCAGGTGTTAACCCGTTTCCAGCCGAATTTCCAGCCGAAGTTTTGCTAGAACCAGCCGTAATGAGTGGGTCTGAGGCGGTGGGGGATGGCTGAGGTCCAAGGGGTTGAGCTAGGGCATCCGCGCCTAGCAAACCAGTGCCTAACCCACCATTACTCAACCCAGCGGTGAGGGAGCCGGTACCCACCAGCCCTGCAACGAGTTGCAACAGACTTCTACGCGACCAATGTTGCTGGTTTTGAGTGGGCTTGGTCATGGCAAAGACAGTGGAGTTTTGGGCCAGAGTTTTGGCAATGGCAAACTACTTGGTCAAGCCGTGCTCCAACGCATACCGCACTAACTCCGTGCGACTATTTGTGCCCGTTTTAGAAAACAGCCGACTGACATACTTCTCGACGTTGCGCACACTGGTTTCCAGCTGCTTGGCAATTTCCTTATTCATCAGGCCCTGCGCTACCAGGTCCAACACACTCTTTTCGCGGGGGGTCAGGTCAATTTGAATCGGCGGGGGGGTCGAAGCAATGCCCCCGCTCGATTGCCCCAACACGGCTCGACGAATTTCCTCAATTTGACGCGCGAGCTCCGCCAACTGCGGCGACGATTCCCCATCCCCTCGAACCGACTCCACGGTTACGGCCCGACGTTCCATCAGGTTCGTTACGATCGCCACCAACTCATCCGGGTCAAAGGGCTTGGCCAAATAGGCATCTGCGCCAGCACTGTAGCCCTGAATGCGATCGCTCGTCATCCCCCGTGCCGTCAAAAAAACCACGGGCAGAGCCTTGAAACGCTCATCCCCCCGCATTTGCTGCAAAAACTGATAGCCGTCGACGCGAGGCATCATTACATCACTCACCACAAGGTCAGGCGTAAACTGCTGGAGTTTTTCCCATCCCTCTTCCGCATTGCTAGCCGCTTGAACCGTGAAACCACTGTCCTCTAGGTAGGCTTGAACGGCTTCGCGCATGCCGGGTTCATCGTCAACGAGGAGAATATGTCCTGACGCCATGGGCTTTCATCGATCGGAGTTGCTCTCTTCAGTGTAACGGGCGGTGTCCCCTGTGTCGGTTAAATCTCCAGAATCAACTGAAATTGGCTCAAATCAGCAGCGGCTGCGCTTCCACCGGATGAAAACCGTCTTCCCAGGGCCAGCGACAGTCTTTGTCCTGCCAAACCATCTGCAAGACGGGATAGTCTGTGCCGCTATTAAACCAGGTCGCCCAATGCATGTATTTTGTCTTGGCGTCGGGGACACAGATTTTGAATTGGAGTTCATAGCCCCCCGTGAGGGCTTCCTGGAGCGGAGTATCGGTTTGCGGCGGCTGCCCTATGGAAATTTGATCGGCGTAAAAATTCATCAGTTGGCTCGCGATCGGAGAAGGCAGACCCGTACAAATAATTTCGGGATGCCAAAACGTATGCCAAAGCCCCACCGAATAGGTAAAGGGAGGACCCGGATCTCGGGTATCGCGACTGGCAGCAACGCTCACCAAATGACAATTGCGATCGCCATTCAGCACATCTAAAACAACCTGTTCTTCCGGCAAATGCTTGAGCGAGGCCAGTGCTGCATTCCAAACCCCTGGCGCAATTTCATGGCCATTGGCATCTTTAAACAACTCAACGGCTTTGACATATCCCCATTTCCTGAGGAAGTTGGTGAGGAGCGTCGTGGCGGGGTAGTAGTCTTTTTGAAGCAAACGCGATCGCAAGACTTCAATATTTTCTTGACGACTGGGATACATCCTCGCTAACGTCCTTGGGATTTGAAAAGCGATGTTCTAAAGCGTAGAATTCCCAGGTGCTGCCCGAATCCAACAGCCCTAGCCGATGAAGTCCAGTCCTCTGAGGCTACTGGCGTGACAAATTACATCAAGCTTCTACCTGTACGGGTCGATTGATCAACGGGAGTTGTACCACAAATCGAGTCCATTGGTCCTGACTTTTGAGCTCTACGGTGCCATTGAGCCGCTCCGTGAGTTGCTTGACGAGGGCTAGTCCCAAACCTGTACCCCCATGTTGCCAAGGGTCATGGCTGGGAATTCGATAAAAGCGTTCAAAGACTCGATTCTGCTCTTCTTGAGAAATTTCAACCCCTGTATTGATCACCTCAAAAACGATCGCCGTATAAGCAGTCTTATCCCTTGCAGAGGGCGTTAGCGTGACCCGAAAATCGATCGCACCGCCCTTAGGGGTGTATTTACAGGCGTTGGTCAAAAGTTCCGTGAGAATTCGTTCTAAATAGGTTACATCGGTATGGAGGGGAGGCAATGTATCAGGAATTTGGACCTGAAAACTGCGTTGATGTTGGATGCGTTCCCAATAGGGGTTGACCAATCGCATGAGCCATTTGTCAGGATAGGTGAGCTCACGGATTTTAAGCGGCTCGGCATCGATTTCTAGACGAGAGAGATCTAAAAGATTGTTAATGAGCTTGCTCTCCCGCTGACACTCATCTTTGAGAATCTCAAAATATCGCTGTACTGGCGAGCTTGACTCTGCCGATCCTTCCTGCAAAACCCCTTGCTTACGAAGGCCAATTTCTAACATTTGAATGGCCATTTTCATGTTGGCAATGGGCGTGCGCAACTCATGGGAAACCGTACTTAAAAAATCGTCTTTTAGTTGATTGAGCCTTTCTAACTCATGGACTTGGGCCTGGGCCGCTTGGTATAGACGTGCTTGACGTAGGGCGATCGCACATTGATTCGCCACTTGCTGCACCAACCGAATTTCCTGGGCGCTAAAAACCTCAGCCGCCGGTTTGACCAACCACAGATCGCCCAACACCCCCTGATCGTCCTGCATGGGACAAGCGAGCATGGCCACCGGCCCTCGGCTGGGTTCCAACTCTAAACCGCAGTGCTGGAAATATTGGCCTGCCAATAGTTGGGGATAGCCTGCAAAATTCTTCATTTGCAAGACGTGACCCTGAAGCTGTTTGGCAAAGTGAGTATATTCGTATTGAACCGTTGAAGTTTGTTCTTCGAGATTGTAAATGGCGGCGTTGCAACCCCGGACGCCAGTGGCGATCGCCAACTCCTGCACAGCGGTTTGCAAAATTTGATCCTCTTCCAGACTATCCCGCACCTTTTCAGTCAGCCGTTTAAGCGTTTCCTCAAAGCCAAAGGATTGCCGCAGCGCCAAGGTTCGCTCTTCCACTTGGGTTTCTAGACTGGCAAAGGACTGACGTAGCTGTATCAACATCTGATTGAACGATCGCCCAACCGTGGCGACTTCTCGAATGAGACTAGATTGGGGAATCTGGTGATCCAACTGGCCCTGGGCGATCGCCTGACTGGCGAGACTTAAACGCAAAATGGGCCTTGCTAAACAGCGGGCTGTGATCAGACCTAGGGCGATCGCCCCCAAAAGCGCCACGCCGGAAAGCATCAACGTCTCCTGTTTGTTGCGATTGATTTGGGCCATGAAATCCTGTTCAGGCACCACCACTAAAATCAACCAGTCAATCCCTAGCTCATCCACACAGGGCAACACCGTAACGAACAGGTGATGATTGCCCCCGGTGAGGGAATCCAAAAATGATAGCTCTCCAGTCCCAGAACCCGGCCCAGAAACCGGCCCTAGGCGAAAACTCAGTTGCTGAGCCCTCACCTGGGAATAGCCACCAAATTCTGCTAGGAGTTGCTGCACCGTTTGTCGAATCAACGGATCTTGGGCCTGCTCGGCGGGCAGCCGTTCGAGCTTGGCAAACCGTCCCTGGAGACCTGTTCCGGGTCGGTAAATGGGTTGGGTGGCATTGGAAGACCCCACCAGGAGCCCCTGGCGATCGACCACAAAAACTCCCCCGTTGGGACTAATATCCAAATTCCGCAGAAATTGACCCACCACCGATAGGGCAATCCCGCTGGAAACCACACCCAAAAGCTTGCGGTCAGCGCTATACACCGGCAGGCTGGCATTGAGGGAGAGATCGGGGCGATCGCCCGTTTGAAAAATGGGACTCCAAACCAAGCCTTCCGCCTCAACCGCGCTTTGATACCAAGGGGCCTGACGGATATCCGGGGCTGAAAAAATCTGGCGAGTGGCCTGAATGTCTCCCTGAGCATTGAGTGCATATTCCGTCACTTGGCTCGGGCTGATTTGGGGATCTCGGCTGAGTAAATTGAGCCCGTCTCGACGATTGACCGCCCGCATTTCCCCCTGGGCATTGGCAACCAAAATCCCGCTGACGGTCTCAAACTGCCTCAACTCTTGGAACAGGTGGGGCTCAATGCCCGATAGGGGTTGAATCGAAAGCTGGCCGGAGGCGATCGCCTGGGCGTTGAGCCGACTGACCAACAATGGCGTATCTAAATAGTCCTCAAGCTTGAGTTTAACGCGATGGCCCAGCTCGTTCTGTAGTCTAAAGGCCAGCTCATTGACAGCCCGCTGCCCATTGCGCCAGGACAGCCACCCCGTCACCCCCACGGCCAAGCAAATTTGCAAGACAAAGGGCACAACCAAAATGGCTTGCAACGGAATCCCGTTTAACCGTCGAGCGAAAAAGCGAGGGACAAAAGGAGCAGCCACGGTAGATGCAAGTGTCCTAGGACAACGGGGTGGGTGAGGAGGTGTCTAAAGGGTCTCCTAGGGTTTCATTCTCTCCGGTGACCAGCGGATTGACAATCTCGCGGATGGGGGGGCGATCGACCAGTTGAGTGGCCCGCAGAGCATTTTTCTTGACCTCGGGATCCAAATGGGGAACGTGGGGGATCTGGGAGAGAAAATCAAGGGTACGGCGCAGAATCCGAACCACATCGCCTTCATCCAGACTGGTGCTATCGCAAACATTGCTCCAGGAGGCCCGCAAGCCCCAGTGTTCCACCAACCCGGTCAACTCCAGTTCTAGCCACACGGGCAGTTCCACCTGTCGCCGCTGCTGCTGTTGCAATAGCCGACGACGCAGCCCCCGTAAGCTTTCCAGTGCATCTTCGACGGGGGCGGACATGGGATAGTCGGTCCAGACATCCGGACGGGAGACCTCGGTGGAGAGGGCTTCACAGGCGGCGGCAAAATGGTGGGGTTGGAGTCCATCCAGTTCGCCGGAAAACAGTGCGAGTCCCAGCCACAGCTCGTTATCGCCCCGTAGGGCAGAGACCGCTTCTCCCAGGGGGGTCGGCTGGATGCCCTGGAGACAATCAAAGGCTTGCAAGATTTCGATCAGGGCGAGGAACTGCTCCCAGTGGCGCTGGGTATAGCGCTCTAGCTTTTGCTGGCGATCGACCAGTTCGGCTTGGAGCGAGTCGAGCTGCCGCTGGCGTTTGAGCAGGGAGCTTTGGTTGCTCCAGCGGTGGACCGGGTGAGCTTCGAGTTGGGCTTCGACGGCTTGGGTGCGTTCGAGCTGAGCTTGGACTTCTTCCGCTTGGTTGATGGGGTCGAACTGGAGTTCTGGACGCAGGGCGAGGGTGAGGAGGCGATCGCTCACCTCCGCTGTCGATTCATCCCCTTGGCGGCCTGGACTGGGTCGGGTGGGCAAATCCGGTGGCAATGCCAAACGATCCACAGCGGTCACCCGAGGAATTTCCCCATGGATCGCGACCACATCGGCAGTGCTGGTCACATACCAGCGGTTATCTAAGCTCATGCAAACCAGATAGGGCGACTTGCCCGGTCCCGGCAGTTTGCTCACCAGGGCCGCCAAAATCGGCTCCGAAACCGGCACATTTTTCCCTTTCAAGCTCAACACCGTTCCCGCCACCGCAAAATTGAGCGAGAGCGCCATTTCTTGGGTGACCGTTTCTTCCGCCTGCTGATGCAGAATTTTGAGCAATCGCCGCTCTTCCCGCAGTCGACCCCTTAGCTTTTCGTATTCTTGGAGCAGCGGCCAATCCACCTCCGCGAGCTGGGCCTGGAGCTGTTCAACGGTTTGGGCGAGGCGATCGATTTCCGCCTGTTGGGGTTTGAGCGTTAGCAGCGCCAGATAGCGACCAAAACTGCGCTCAACCAAATTCTGCGCTTCTTCGAGGGTGTGGGTCTGGAGCAGATTGAGCACCATGCCGTAGCTGGGCGTAAATTGGCTGACCAAGGCATCGGCTCCCGCCGTCGCCAAATGGGCGGCTTCCTTCACCCCTTCGAACTGGCTTTGGACCGTGACGACATAGCCGCGATCGTCCATGCCCCGCCGCCCTGCCCGCCCGGCCATTTGCAAAAACTCCGAGGCTGTCAGCAGTCGATGGCCCCGATCGGTTCGTTTGGACAAACTGGAAATCACCGTGGTGCGCGCTGGCATGTTGATCCCCGCCGCCAGGGTTTCCGTGGCAAACACCACCTTGACCAAACCCAATTGGAAGAGTTCTTCCACCAATCCTTTCCAGGCCGGTAGTAACCCCGCGTGGTGGGAGGCAATGCCGCGACAAAGGGCTTCCAGTTGTTCTGGACGGGCTAGGCCCGGATTGCGGGCTTCAAAGGCAGCCACCCGCTGCTGCAATTCCGCTGCTTCTTCGGGAGTGACCAAGGACATCTGGATGACCTGGGCGATGGCGCGATCGCATCCCCGGCGACTAAAAATAAAATAAATCGCAGGCAGCATGTCCTTTTGTTGGAGCTGGCTGACCACAAAGGGCAAACTCGGGCTGTCTGGTTTTTCCTCTTTGCGTCGTCCCTTGAGTGGACCGCGATAGTTGCCCCGCTGGCGTCCCTTTTGCGATCGCTTAGCTTTGAAATTAGGATGAATCCCCGTCTGTTTTTCATTCAGCAGCGGAAATAGTCCTGTCGCCGTACAAAAGCCAAATTGCAACGGTACGGGTCGAAAATCCGAATAAATCAAGTCCGTGGGGCCATGGACCTGCCCAATCCAGGCGGTGAGTTCGTCACTGTTGGCGATGGTGGCCGACAGGGCCACGAGCTGAATTAACGGCGGACAGTAAATAATCGACTCTTCCCAGACCGTGCCGCGATCGCGATCGTTCATATAGTGGCACTCATCCAGCACCACCGCTTCCACATCCTGGACCGACGTTCCCACCTGGCCAATGGGCGTGCCATAGAGCATATTGCGGAAAATCTCCGTCGTCATCACCAAAATCGGGGCCTCTCGATTAATCGACAGGTCTCCCGTCAAGAGCCCTACCTGGTCAGTTCCAAACTGTGCCTGAAAGTCCCGCAGCTTCTGGTTCGATAAGGCCTTGAGGGGCGTCGTATAAAACACCCGTTTGCCCCGTGCCAGCGCTCGATGAATCGCATATTCTCCAATCAGCGTTTTACCTGAGCCCGTTGGCGCACAAACCACGACCGATCGCCCAGCATTTAGCGCATCAATCGCCTCGCGCTGAAAATCATCCAACGGAAATGGAAAGAGGGTTTCAAGATTCAGCGGACTGGAGGGGACAAAATCACTCACTGGCAAGCTCAGATTTGGCGGTGAATATCAAATTCTAAGCGATTCTCCGGAGCTTGGCGAAGCCAATCCACCCTGCAATCTTGGGAAAAATCTAAATATTTCTTGCCCTAGGGAAAAGTCAGAAAAGTAAGATCTTTGTCGCCTTGAGCGTGAGGCCCTAGGGTCTAGGGGGAACTCTAGAGAGCAAACCGACCAGCGTTTCTTTTGTCTTCTCATGCATAGTCAGACGTCTTCGCATGATGTCAGCACCATTTTGGTCGTTGATGATACCGCCGAAAACCTGCGCCTGTTGTCTGATGTGCTCACACAGAGAAATTACAGAATTCGCTGTGCTAAAAGTGGGGCGTTAGCATTGAGGGGCATTCAGGTTGCTCCGCCGGATTTAATTTTACTTGATATCAATATGCCCGATATGTCGGGCTATGACGTTTGCATTCAGCTCAAGACCGACCCCACTACCGCCGATATTCCCGTTATTTTTTTGAGTGCCTTTGATGATGTTTTGGATAAAGTCAAAGCCTTTGACGTGGGTGGTGCAGACTATGTCACGAAGCCGTTTCATGTTGAAGAATTAGTGGTCCGGATCAAGCATCAGCTCAGTCTCCAGGCTGCTAAACAGGAAATCACCCGGCTCAATGCGCTCCTCGAACAGCGGGTCCAGCAGCGCACCTGCGAGCTGGAGGCCACCAATGCTACGCTCACCCGTGAAATTTCCGAGCGTCAAAAAATTGAGGATAAGCTGCTCTACGATGCGCTCCACGACAGTTTGACCCAGTTGCCCAACCGGGTGTTGTTTATGGAGCGGGTCAAGAATGCCCTCAGCCGCACCCGACGCAATCCCGCCTATAAGTTTGCGGTTCTGTTTATCGATCTCGATCGCTTCAAAATTGTCAATGACAGTCTGGGCCATGCCGTGGGGGATCAGCTCTTGATTGCGATCGCCCGCCAGCTAGAGGGCTGCCTGCGTGAGGCCGATACGGTGGCTAGGCTCGGAGGTGACGAATTTACAGTCCTGCTGGAATCCATCGATGATCTGGAGGATGCGATCGAGATCGCTGAACGGATTCAGGCAGCGATCAAATCTCACTTTTGCCTGGAAGGTCACCGGATTTTTACCAGCGCGAGCATTGGCATTGCCGTCGGGTCTGCCCAGTACGAAAAAATGGAGGATATTCTGCGGGACGCGGATATTGCCATGTATCGGGCCAAGGAGATGGGGCGCTCTTGCTATGCCATCTTTGACCAAAATATGTACTACCAAACCCTGCGGCTGCTGCATTTGGAGAGCGATTTGCGTCAGGCCCTGGAGCGCAATGAGTTTCTGCTCCATTACCAGCCCATTATTTCGCTGATTACCGGCAAACTCTCGGGGTTTGAGGCGCTAGTGCGCTGGGAGCATCCCAAGCAGGGGTTTGTTTCTCCGGGTGAATTTATCCCCATGGCGGAGGATACCGGCCTGATTGTTCCCTTGGGGGAATGGGTCTTGCGGGAAGCCTGTCGTCAAATGCAGGCATGGCAAAGCCAATATCCGGAGGCCCAAGAACTACGCATCAGCGTCAACCTAGCCGGAAAGCAGCTCCAGGAGCCCGATCTGATCGATAAAATTGATGCAATTTTGGCCCAGACCCAGCTCGATGGTCAGTCGCTTCGCCTAGAACTCACCGAAAGCATGCTGATGGAACGGACGGAGGAAATTATCGCAATTTTGCAGCAGATTCGCGATCGCCAAATCCAGCTCAGCATCGACGACTTTGGCACGGGCTACTCGTCTTTGAGCTATCTGCATCGCTTTCCCGTGACGACGCTCAAGATCGATCGCACGTTTGTTAGCAATATGAGCTCTGATGCAGAAAATTTTGAGATTGTCCGGACGGTAATCACTCTGGCCCATACCCTTTCCATGGAAGTCGTTGCGGAAGGGGTTGAAACCATCGAGCAATCCACTCAGCTCAAGGGTTTAGGCTGCGAGCTTAGCCAAGGCTATTTGTTTTCAAAACCCCTAGACCGTCGTGCCGCCGAGAATCTGCTGCGATCTCAGCCCCTGTGGTCCACAATGGAATCCCCCGCCCAACGCGATCGCCTGACGGGGGGATGTGAAGAATCCAATCAATCTGCTGATTTGTTTAGCTGTCCGAGCTAAACTCAGAGCAAGCAATTCATCGGAACGCAATCCTCAGGACTAGGAAGCCCCTACCAGACTGAGGACCGGCAGATCCAGAATCCCAGCAGCAGTCTCAACATTGCGAAGCTCTAAGCCTTTGCAAGTTCGCTTGATCAGACCCGTTAAGACGGACCCTGGCCCGATTTCGATCACCTGCTCAATGCCCAATTCCGGCAGTTGTAGGGAGGTTTCTCGCCAGCGAACCGAACCCGTCATTTGGCAGGCTAATCTCGCCTTCAGCAAATCTGCGTCGGTGGTTGCGATCGGCTCGACGTTGGAAAGAATCGGGACTTGAGCGTCTTGAAAAACCACTTGGTCCAAAATGACTTCGTAGGCAGCCGCAGCCTTGGCCATCAAGGGCGAGTGGAATGCGCCGGAAACTTTCAGCGGCACCGCACGACGGCTTTTGATCGTGGTCATCACCTGAGTGACCGCCTCCGCTGTGCCGGAAATCACCGCTTGGCCAGGATTATTGTCGTTGGCCAGGACGACGCCGGGAGTCTGGGCGATCGCCCCCAGCAATTCCTCCCGGTCAAATCCCATCAGTGCCGCCATCATGCCATCCGAAGCCTGGGCCATCAACGCCGAGCGCTGCTTCACCAGCTCCAGTCCCGCCGCAAAGTCAAACACCTCAGCGGCATAGAGCGCCACATATTCACCCAGACTGTGTCCGGCCATTGCCGCCGCCCGGTGTCCCTGGGCCTTCATCAAATCCGCCAAAATGCTCTCCACTACGTAGAGGCAAGGTTGCGTATATTGGGTTTGCGACAGTTGCTCCAAATCCCCCTGGCACAGGTCCAGCACAGACCAACCCAGAATTTCCTCGGCCTGGGCAAATTTTTCCTGAGCGGTAGACTGTTCCATCAAGTCCGCCGTCATTCCAATCGCTTGAGACCCTTGACCGGGAAACACCCATGCGGTTTTCTTCATGCGTTCATCCTCATCACGTCTTCAAATTCAATGCAAACTTTAACGCAAACTAGCTAGCACGACCCCAGCGAAAGATCGCCGCGCCCCAGGTTAGACCCGCGCCAAACCCAGACGAAGCAATCACATCACCGGACTGAACCCGACCGGCTCGCACCGCTTCATCCAACGCCAAGGGAATCGAGGCGGCGGATGTATTGCCATAGTGGGCAAGGTTGCTGAGCACTTTTTCGTCGGGAATCTTGAGGCGCTCAGCAACGGCATCAATGATGCGTTGGTTGGCCTGATGCAAAAGCAACCAGTCCACCTGATCTGCCGTTAGCTCGGCGCGAAATAAAGCTTTTTCGATCACTTCGGGAACCCGCTTGACCGCAAAGCGGTAAACCTCCCGGCCATTCATCTGAATTGGAGCATAGGTACCTTGGCCCACAATCACACGGGGATGAATCGCTCGGGGTTGCGGCTGATAGGCCAATGTCAAACAGTCATTCATGCTGCCATCACTGCACAGCTCAAACCCCAAGAAATGATCCACCGCATTGGCCTGGAGAACCACCGCTCCGGCCCCATCGCCAAACAGCACACAGGTACTGCGATCGCCCCAATCCGTCCAGCGGGAGAGCACATCCGCGCCAATCACCAGAACATTGCGATAAACCCCAGTCCGAATAAACTGAGCCGCCGTGATCAGTCCCACCAAAAAACCCGAGCAGGCCGCCGTGATATCAAAGGCCACGGACCGCACTGCTCCAAGTTGCGCCTGCACTTGAGCCGCACTACCAAACAAATCATCTGGGGTTGAAGTGGCCAGCAAAACCAAATCGAGCTGATGGGCTTCCACACCGGCAGATTCTAGCGCCCGCTGTCCGGCCTGGGCCGCTAACTGAGCCAGACTCAAATCCGGTGAGGCCAGCCGTCGCGCACCGATGCCCGTACGGCCTCGAATCCATTCATCGGAAGTCTCAACGACTTCACTGAGATCGTTGTTAGTCAGGATTGGAGCAGGGGAAGCAGATCCACTTCCGATCAGGGCGACTCCAGCAGCTTCGGCTCTCAAGTGATTTCTCCACTAAGCAGGGGGTAACCAGGAAGACCCGGCGACAGGTCTGAGGACATCCTAAGGCTTTTGCGATCCTAGCGGATGATCAGCTTAGGGCTGATTCCGGTTCTCCTGCCTTGACCCGTTCGGGCACAGGGGCCTTTGATTCCTGGATGGGCAGCGCCAACCGTTCCAAGACCTGATTGTCCACCGCTTCTGTAGCCAAGCGAATCGCATTGGCAATGGAAGGCGCACGGGAGCTGCCATGGCTAATAATACAAACTCCTGCTACCCCCAAGAGCAATCCACCCCCATGTTCAGCATGGTCAATGCGCTGTTTGACCCGCTTGAGGTTCGGACTGAGCAGCGCCAAACCGGCCTTCCCGTGGAGTCCACGGGGGAGTTCTTCCTTGAGAATCCCCAGCAAAACCTCGCCGATCGCCTCTGCAAACTTCAGCAGAACATTGCCCGCAAAGCCATCGCAGACCACGACGTCAAAATTGCCCGAAAGTACATCCCGTCCCTCGGCATTGCCGACAAAATTAAGTCGGAGATTATTTTTCAAAAGCTGATGGGTGCGTAGGGCCAGATCGTTGCCCTTGCAATCCTCTTCGCCAATATTGAGCAAGCCCACCTGGGGCTTCTCGACCCCCAGCACACATTCGCTGTAGGCCGAACCCATGACGGCGAATTGCTCTAGGAATGTGGGGCGGCAATCCACATTCGCGCCAACATCTAGGACCAAAACCTGCTTACCCGCTAGCACCGTGGGTAAGACTGCTCCGATCGCCGGACGTTCGACCCCAGGCAAGCGGCCCAAGCGCAGCAATGCCGAAGCCATCACTGCGCCAGAATGACCCGCTGAGACCACGGCATCGGCCTCGCCCCCCTTAACCAAATTCATGGCCACATTAATGGAGGCCTTTGGCTTGCGCCGTAGCCCTCGCATGGGATCCTCATCCATGCCGATTGCTTCCTCAGCAGGAATAACGGTTACCCCTGGAGGAAGTTCACCTTTGGCAGCAGCCCGGATTCGCTCAGGGTCTCCCACCAGCAAAATATCGATATCTAGCTCTTGCTGTGCCTTTAATGCTCCAGCAACAACCTCATCGGGGGCATAGTCGCCTCCCATGGCGTCGACTGCGATTCGCGCTCGATTTGAACCCATCGGCTAATGCTGTAGAAACCTTCAAGATTCTATCAGAAGGGTTTCCGACCGCGACGTTTTCTTGGGCGGAGACGGAAGAATCCCGTGAGATCCCCTAGAGGTCTTTCTATTAATCTCCGCCTTTCAGGCCCAGTTTCAGCGTAAATCCTCACCGGGTTCGACGATGCGCTGGAAGAGATAGCCCGTCCCCCGCGCGGTCAGGATCAGTTCCGGATTGCTAGGGTCATCCTCTAGCTTGGCCCGCAGACGAGAGATATGGACATCCACAACGCGGGTATCGACGTGACGCTCAGGGGTGTAGCCCCACACTTCCTGCAAGATCTCAGCGCGGGAAAAGGCCTCGCCAGAGCGGCCCACCAGCAGCTCCAACAAGCTAAACTCCATACCGGTCAGCCGGATCCGTTCGTCTCCCTTGTAGACTTGTCGCTTGTTGGTATCGATCCGGAGGTTATTGACCTGGATCACACCGGAACTAGGGATTCCAGAGGTGCTGTGCTTTTCTACCCGGCGTAGGACCGAGCGAATTCTGGCTTCTAGCTCCTTGGGCGAAAAGGGTTTGACGACATAGTCATCGGCACCGAGCTCTAGACCCGTGATGCGATCGGCCACATCTCCCAACGCGGTCAGCATAATGATGGGAATATCTGACTCCTTGCGCAGCTCCTGACAAACGCCATAGCCATCGAGCTTGGGCATCATCACGTCTAGAACCACGAGATCAGGTGCTTCGGAGCGAAAGGTCTCCAAGGCCTCCTCTCCATCCGCTGCGGTGACCACGTCATAGCCAATCATGGATAGACGAGTCTCCAAAATGCGACGGATGCTGGCTTCGTCGTCCACAACCAGAATTCGTTCCTTATGGCTTTCCAAAGTGCAAGCCTCCCCTATATCGATTCTTCGTAGCGCTTGTTTCGCATGACCCCACCGATGCCCCAATTTCCTTTCAAGATGTTCTGTTAAGAAACCCCAAAAGTGGTTGCTTCACCGTGCCTTTCTTTTGCTCAATTGATCAAGCTTTATGATTAAAAATCATAGCCCAATTAAAAGCTAAATGTAGCGATGAAAAGTCCCATGGCGCTAGATTTCAGCCTTTCTTAAGTTTTAATCAAACTTAACAAACTGTTGCCAAATTGATCAAAAAAATTGCCATCCTAGGCATATAGAGATGAGCGCAACTGCCGTTTTGGAGGCGAAACAAAAGTCAAGCTTATGGCAAAAAAGCAAAGTGAATACGTTTGCAACGCTTGTGGCGCGCGAACGCGGCAGCTTTTTGGGCGCTGTCCGGAGTGTCAGGCTTGGAACACAATGCAAGAACAGGTTGTCGCGGTCGTTTCGTCAACCCCCACTGGGGCAAGCCTTGGGCGTCAGCGTTCGGTGGCTCCCCCGGAACCGCGACGTCCCCGCCAATCGTTGCAGTTGGTTGAAATTTCGGATTTTTCCCAAGCGCGGATTTCTTCCGGTTACAGCGAATTTGATCGGGTTTTGGGCGGCGGGATTGTGCCGGGCTCCCTGGTGCTCCTGGGTGGGGATCCGGGTATTGGTAAATCGACGCTATTGCTCAAAACCGCGATGCAGTTGGCGGATCGGCAGGCTGTGCTCTACGTCGCGGCGGAGGAGTCGGGTCAGCAGGTGAAACTGCGCTGGCAGCGGCTGGGAGGGCAAGTGCCGCTCAAATCTGAAGGAGAGGCTCAGTCGGGGCTTTATTTGTTGCCTGAAACGGATTTGGAGACAATCCTGGCGGAGCTGGAGTCCCTGCGACCTCGGGTGGCGGTGATTGATAGTATCCAGGCGCTGTATTACGCGGCGTTGAACTCGGCTCCGGGATCGGTTTCCCAGGTGCGGGAATGTACATCGGCGCTGATGCGGTTGGCGAAACAGCGGGAGATTGCGCTGCTGATTGTGGGCCATGTGACGAAGGATGGGGCGATCGCCGGTCCCAAGGTCCTGGAACATTTAGTTGATACGGTGTTGCAGTTTGAGGGCGATCGCTTCGCCAGCCACCGATTACTTCGGGCGATGAAAAATCGCTTTGGGGCGACCCATGAGTTGGGGGTGTTTGAGATGGTGTCGGAGGGGTTGGCGGAGGTGATGAATCCTTCGGCGTTGTTTATGGGCGATCGCCAGGACATCGCCCCCGGTACGGCTACGATTGTCGCTTGCGAAGGCACAAGACCCCTAGTTGTGGAGCTGCAAGCCCTGGTGAGTCCTACCAGCTATCCTTCGCCCCGACGATCGGTGACGGGGCTGGAGTTTAACCGGCTGACCCAAATTTTGGCGGTGTTGGAAAAGCGGGTGGGGCTGCCGCTATCGAAGTTTGATGCCTATGTGGCTTCGGTGGGGGGGCTGAATGTGGGGGAACCGGCGGCGGATTTGGGGGTGGCGATGGCAATTGTGGCGAGTTTTCGCGATCGCATTGTCAATCCCGATTTGGTTCTGCTGGGAGAAGTGGGTTTGGGGGGCCAAGTTCGACCGGTTTCCCAAATTGAGCTGCGGCTGAAGGAGGCGGCGAAGCTAGGCTTTACAACGGCGATTGTTCCCAAAGGGCAGGATCTTCAAGGCACAGGGCTGGAGACGATTCCGGTCAGTCGATTAGTGGATGCGATCGGGTTGTGCTTGACGGTGCCTTAGGGTCCATCAACCCCACGATACAAGTCGGCGATCGCCATTTCTAAACCAATGCTTTCAAGGGTGAGGCGATCGCCCGGTCCATAGACACAAGTCTCCCAAGCGTTACCTTCTGTGCGACGACGGCATTCGACCTGCTGGCGTTCTTGCTCGATGAGAACGTACTCTTCAAGGGAATCCAGCCGTTGATAGTCCTGAAATTTTTCGCCTCGGTCAAAGGCCTGGGTGCTGGGGGAGAGAACTTCGACGATCAGTTTGGGGTGGCGTTTGATGTAGCGATCGGTGCGATCGCGTGGGTCGCAGGTGACGAAAGCGTCGGGGTAGTAATAAAACTCATCTTGATAACTAACCCTAACGCCTCCAGCATAGAAACGGCAGTTTGTCGTTTCTCCCAGGTGCTCGTCAACAGCCTTGAGCAAGTTGAAGGCGATGCGATCGTGATTGTCTGTCCCCCCGGCCATAGCATAGACGAGGCCGCGCCGATACTCGTGTCGGGTGGGGCTTTGGCGTTCGAGGGTGAGATAGTCTTTTGGACTGATGAAGTGGGGGACGGCAATCATGGGTTCGCGCTGGGGATATGAATACCATGGGGGTCATCAATACCATAATAGGCATGATGCGAAGGCGGTGATGAAGCTGCGGCGATCGCGAGAATCGCCCAGGGCTAGAGACAAAAATCAGTCAAACCGGCATTGGATCCGTAGGGACGAACTGCGTTCGTCCGGCTGTTGGGGTGGTAGGTTGGGGGATGTTTAGAGCCAGGTCGATCGCAAGTTGACCCGTTTTTCGAGGAGGGCGAGGGCTTCGGTGTGGCGCTCATAGAAGCGGAGGGTTTGTATCCAGTTCTCGTAGAAATGGAAAAAAAGGATTACGGCTCTATGCTCCTTACCTGAGCCAGCGCCGTAGTCTGAACTGAACCGAGGAGGAGGGGACATCTGAGGTCAATTATGATGGATGTCGTCGTTGGATGGCCGGGTTTTGATATGGCGAGAGATAGATTTCATTCCCAGGTCAAAGCGGCTTTGATCAAGGCGGGTTGGACGATTACCCAGGATCCTCTTAAGCTGGAGATCGGAGGGGTGAAGTTGGAAGTCGATTTGGGTGCGGAACGGATGTTTGAGGGGTTGATCGCAGCCGAGCTGAACCTGGAGAAGATTGCGGTTGAGGTGAAAAGCTTCATCTCAGCTTCTCCAACCCATGAGCTGAATGCTGCGCTGGGTCAGTTTATTGCTTATCGACTGGCGCTGTCCGAGCTAGAGCCCGATCGCAAGCTCTATCTGGGCATTCCGGTGGCAACCTACAGCGATTTCCTGCAACGTCCGTTTCCTAGTCGATTGATTCGAGAAAACGATGTCTCTCTGATAGTGTACGACCCGATTCAACAGGAGGTCTTGCAATGGCTTTAGAAGTGTTAGATACGTCCCAAGGTCTGTTGGAGCAGGCGGGTGATTATCGTGAGATTTTGAAGGCATTTTTGCTGGGGCAATGCGACCTTGCAGGGACGAATGGGGTTCTGAATCAGCCGATTTTTGATCGAGAACGGGATCAGTATTTGATTTTGTGTGTGGGTTGGCGCGGGCAGGAGCGGGTGTATTGGGTGGCGATTCATCTGGAGATTCGCGAGGGGAAGGTCTGGATTCAGCGCAATCAGACGGAGTTGGATCTGGAGGCGGAGCTGGTGGCGTTAGGAATCGCAGAGGGAGATTTGGTGCTGGGGCTGGTGCCGCCGGAGTATCGGGTTTTGGCGGGGCTGAATGGGTAAGTGGGGCGAAGATGGGGTGGTAGGTTGGGGGATGTTTAGAGCCAGGTCGATCGCAAGTTGACCAGTTTTTCGAGGAGGGCGAGGGCTTCGGTGTGGCGCTCATAAAAACGGAGGTTTTGTATCCAGTTTTCGTAGCAAATGGCAAAGTTTTCTCTGATCTGGATCATGTTGGGATGCTGTAGACCAAGCAGAGGTTCTAGGATTGCCAACGCTTCCACATACAACGGTTCCGTTTCTCCATAACGGCCCTGGGAACGATACAGTTCCGCCAAGTTATTCAGACCTTGGGCGGTGTCGGGAGGGCGATCGCCCAGTTCCGCTTTCTTGATTTCCAACGCTTCGACCAACAACGGTTCCGCTTCTCCATAACGGCCCTGGGAGTCATACAGTGCCGCCAAGTTATTCAGACTACCGGCGGTGTCGGGATGGCGATCGCCCAGTTCCGCTTTCAAGATTTCCAACGCTTCCACATACAACGGTTCCGCTTCACCATAACGGCCCTGGGAACGATACAGTAACGCCAAGTTATTTAGACTGCTGGCGGTGTTAGGATGGCGCTCGCCCAGTTCCGCTTTCCAGATTTCCAACGCTTCCACATACAACGGTTCCGCTTCAACATAACGGCCCTGGGATTCATACAGTCCCGCCAAGTTATTCAGACTGGTGGCGGTGTGGGGATGGCGCTCGCCCAGTTCCGCTTTCCAGATTTCCAACGCTTCCACATACAACGGTTCCGCTTCAACATAACGGCCCTGGGAGTCATACAGTCCCGCCAAGTTATTCAGACTGGTGGCGGTGTCGGGATGGCGATCGCCCAGTGAGCTTTTGCTGATTTCGAGCGATCGCAAATAACACCGCTCTGCCTCAGACCACAAGCTCAAACTCTGGTAATACCGAGCTAATCCAGTAGAGCACCAAGCTTTATCCGTTCCCTCCAAAACGCCCGTCCACCGCGCCGCCACCTCCTCCAAATGGGGCACCGCTGCCGCCACCACCTTCCGAATATCAACCGTTACATCCTGCGGAATCGTCTGAGCAACCCCCACCATCACCTGGGCAAAGGCCCGCTGCAATTCCTCTGCCCCCTCCTGCTCCGCCAACTTAATCTGCAAAAACTCCCGCACCAGCCCATGCAGCCGATAGACAAACGACCCCGTCTCTAACTCCTCCCGATTCAACAAACTCCGCTTCACCAACTCCCGATCCAAACAATCCCGAACCACCTCCCCATCCCGCTCCGGTAAACTCGCCACCACCCAATCCGCCTTCACCGGAGCCAACGCAAATAACCCCAACAGCATCGCGACCTGCTGCGCCGCCTCATCCAGCGTCTGCCAACTCAGCTCGATCGCCGCCTGCACATTCCGCCCATAATCCATCTCCCCCGGCACCTCCACCAACGGCCTCGCCGCCAAAGACTGTCGCTTCAGTTGCTCCAGCACCGCCGCGATCGACCCCGTCCCCTCCGCCAAATACCGCCCCACCAGCTCAATCCCCAGCGGCAAATAGCCCAGCCACTCACACAGCGCCCGCGCCGCCTCGATCTCAAACCGCCGCTCATCCCCCATGAGCTCCCGCAACAGCACCAGCGCCGCCTCCGGCTCCAACACCCCCAACGGCAAACACCGCACCGGAGGCTGCATCTGCACCCGCGTCGTCATCAACACCCGAAACGCCCCCTGGTTGGGCAAAAAGCGCTTCACGTCTCGGTATTCACCCACATCATCCAGCACCAGCAGCTTCCGCCCCGGCCACCGCGCCTCCCAGCGCCCCAGATAATGCTGGACAATCTGCGCCTCGCTCCAGTCCGTCGGCAGCTCCTCTTTTGCCACCGATCGCTCCACCAACCCCAACACCTCCGTCACCAGCCGCGCCACCGCCACCCACAAAATCCCACCGGGATAATCCGCTCGATGCTGCTTGACATAGCGCTTCGCCAGCGTCGTCTTGCCCACGCCGCCCATGCCCACGGCGGCAATGGCGACGCGATCGCCATTCTCCAAAAGCTTCTGGAGATCAGAGAGTTCCTGGTCACGACCCACAAAGATCGCGCCGTCAAAGTCCTCAGGATAAAAATAGGGGGTAGTTAACTTTGGCGGTGCCCCTCCCGCCGAGTCCAGTCAAACCTCAAACTTGTCAATTCTGATCGGGTTATAGCCACCCTGAATCAAAATTCCAATCTTCTCTGCAAGCTGTGTGGTGTTCACCACCGCTCCAAACTGTTGCTGCATTGCTCCTGCCGTTGCATTCACCGCCGCCTCAACCTCCGGATCCGCCGCCGCGACCCGCTTGACTTCCTCAATGATCTCCACATCAATTACATTCGGGTCGGGTGCTGCCGCCAAGCGCTTCACCGTTTCTGGAGACTTCCGCTGCAAAACCGCCATGAGTTGCTGTGCTGAGGCGATCGCCCCTTCCCCCAATTTTTCGCCCACCTTCTCCGTTGCCTTGGTTGCCAACAGCGTAAGCGCGATCGTTGCCAGCGTGATTGGATCCATTAATCACCACCCGGAGTAATAACAGCTACACCGATTTTAGCCACGGTCACCCAAAATCGCAGAACCCCAATTTCAATCCGCAGCTTCGATCGCCCCCCGCACCCACCCCCGCACCGCCCGCCGCAAAGCCCGTCGCCCTTCAAACCGATAGCGATCAATCAGTGCTGGTAGCTCCTGAAGCCGCAACTGCGGGAAAATAGCGCTGACAGTCATTTCCTTATACTCGCTTCCCCGCAGCGCATACATCCGCAATTGGCCCAAGTTTTTCCCTTGTCCCGGCTGATAGCGCCACACCTCCGGCACCCCCAACCGCGCATAGATCGGCAAACGCTCCAACGATTTGCTCGTCAGGTCAATCTCCAGCGCCAAATCCGGCGGCGGATCCCGCTGCAAATCGAGATCCACCCGTCCCCGCACCACCGCCTCATGCTGAAAATAGAAACAATCATCCGGCTCCAGACCCGCCGCCTGGGCCTGCTTGCGCCAGGTCGTTGAACCGTAGGATTCATAATCCAGCTCCAGCTCATCGGCCATGTCCTTCACCACATCGCCCATCACCGTCTTGAAATATTCGTGCTCGGGTAAAGGCGTCATAATTTCCAACGTGCCCGCGTCATAGGCCAACCGACTCGATCGCGACTCCCCCAACTCCGCCAAAATCTCCTCGAAATCTTGCCAGGAGACATCGTGCAGCAGCAGGCTCTGCCCTGAGGGAACCGTCAGTTGATGGGGAGATAGCATCACCATGGCCGCAAACCTCGAAAAGGGCTTTGTCGCTGCTTTTAGCCTAGCGGATTGGCTGGGGCGATCGCAGCATCTAAACCGCGAATTTACGGTACGCTTCGCTGATTTCTGCGATGGCGGCTTTGTACAGCCGCTCACCGTGCTCCGGCGTCGCTAGGGCCGGGTTGGACCCCATCCGACCATCGGGATAATTGCGCCGAAAATCCGCCGCACCGAAAATTCGATGCCCCTTACCCACCTGGGGATCAAGGGCAACCTGCTTAATCGCTTCAGGATAGACAAACTGCGTCAAGGCCACTTCGCTGGGCGTCGCATGGGATCCCTCCTCGTCACCGTAGAGTTCTTTGGCCAGCTTGTACACCGACGCCGCCATAAACCAATTCGCCAAATGACACTGCACCTCCTCTGCGCCAGGGATCCGCTGTAAGGCCAGATAATCATAGGTTTCCGAAAACGCTGCCTTCAGCGTCGCCATGTTGCCACCGTGACCGTTGATAAAGAAAAACCGACGAAATCCAGCTTGAGTTAAGCCTGTCAAATAGTCCCTGACCAGAAGAATAAGCGTGCTGGGGTGCAGGCTCATGCTTCCTGGAAAAGCCATGTGGTGGAGCGCCATGCCCACATTGATCGTGGGGCCGACTAGGGCTCCCGTTTCTTCGCCGACTCCCTTGGCGATCGCCTCCGCACAGATCGCATCGGTACCGATCAGCCCCGTGGGGCCGTGTTGCTCCGTTGAACCAATGGGCAAAATAATGGTCCGGGAGGTCTGAAGATAGGTCTCTACCTCCATCCAAGTGCTTAGATGTAGCTGCATAGGGTTAAACGTACTAGAATGGGCGTAAGTTCCTGGAACTCCCCTAGTTCCTTTTGAAGGTATATTCAGAGGACCCGAGGCAAAGCATATGGACTGTTTCCTTTTGGTTCTTCTACCAAGGATCTCTTAAAGATCTGGACAGGCTGATTGCTGCAGGCGTTTTTGCCCTAGGACTGAGGAATAAATGCTACACCGCAAAATTTACCAACTCTGCTGTGATGAACGCGAAGTCTGGATCTTCCTAAGAGACCAGCAGCGCTGGATCGAGCGGGCGCGCATTCTAGATATTGAAGGGGATCTAGTCACGATTCGCTATGAAATGGATGAAGACGACGAAATCTGCTCCTGGGAGGAGCTCGTCCGCCTAGATAGCATCGGTTCGATTAGCCAAAAATTGTCATCGGTGAGCCGCTTTGGCGGCGAGCCCCTGGTTTCGGACGATTGCCCGGAAGCCGAGCGTCTGCCTGACAGTCGCTCTGATGCTTCCAACAGCGAAGAGACCGCAGAACCCGAGCGTTTATCGGAACGCCGCCCCGACAGCGCCCCTGAGGCTTAAGATCTCCTGATTGCCTACGACAAAGACGGGGGACGAACGGCGGTTCGTCCCTACAGATCCTTGGCGCGGAGGAAGGGCAGGATCGCTTCGGTAACTTTTTCATGCCAATCTTCCTGGGGGTAGTGGCCGACCTCCTCTAGTTTTTCCAATGTGCCATCCTCCAAGGTTTTGACAAAGACTTCTGCTTGCTCTAGGGGAAGCCAAGGATCCCTTGTGCCCCAGGCCAACAGAACTGGCTTTTTCCACTGCTTAAACCCTTCGCCAATTTCCTGGGTGACGCTGGGGAGCTGGATTTGACCAATGGTGGCCTTGAGGGCGCGCCCCGCTGCTGAACTGGTCAAAAACGGTCGCCGATAGACATCTAAATCCTTATCCGCAACTTGATAGCCGCCTCCTCCTTCGAGGGTGCGATCGACCAGCAAGGGATCCTGGGTGATGACATCCCCGAGCATAGGCCAACCCATCTGTTTGATCTTGAAGGGGAGCTTGGCCTCTGGGCTAACGGGGGCATTGAGGATCGCGATGCGGTGGATGCGATCGCCATGACGCAGCGCATACTGTAACCCCGCTGAACCCAAAAACCCTTGGACCACCAGCGAGACCTTAGACAACTCCATCCCATCAAGCCAATCCCCTAAGGCTGCAACAAATGCATCCGGCGTATAGGCAAACTCCTGCTTCTCTGGCCAAGCGGATTTCCCCGTGCCGATCCAATCCGGCGCGAGGCAACGAAATCCCTGCTTAGCGACTGCTGGCATAATGTTGCGCCAGCTATAGCTCTGGGAAACTAAGCCATGTAAAAAGACGACTGGCGGGCGATCGGAATTTTCGTTGACGGGTAAAACTTCCCGATAAAACCAATTCAGCGCACCAATCTGAATAGATTGTTCCGACATGGGATTGCTCCAGGCTGCTCTAGGCTTGTGGGTCTTGAACTTGTAAGAGATTTGTAACGGCTTTGTATTCCCGTGGTCTTTGCATTATGGCGGAAGATGGGCGTTTCTCCGGAGAGCGATCGCCTCAGCGGCCTAAACCATCGCCCCAGCTCCGCTATGTTGCTGAGCCCAAACAGGCAGACTGCCTCCGTAGAGCGTGGGAATTTTTAGTTTTATTTTTTACAATTAAAAGACCTCTGAAACGTATCTATACGGAATTTTCAGAAATTTCTTTTAAAACGTCCGTGTTTTCCGCTTTTCCCTTGAAAGAAGAGGTAAGTGTTTCTACTAGCTCGGCTTTCACGGACTGCAATCAAAAGTTTCTAAACCTTGGAAACCTTGGAAAATGATTGATTGCCTGGTCTAGATGAGCCCGGTTCCTATTCATCAGGTGACCTATGGTGTGCATGACGCAAAAACCGCTTTTAACTCAGGCTGTACCGTCTCTAGCCCCGTTCTATGGGCCTTCAAATTTATCCCATTCCTCGGTTTATTCAGCGACCTCTAGTCTCCCGGACCTGAGTCGCCTGATGGAGGTTTGGGATGAGGGGATGGTGCTCTTTAGTCTCTGCTATGAGGCAACGGAGCTATTTCCGGCTGAGGATGTCAAAACGCTGGTGACAAAAATTCGGCTTTCTGCCAGTCGCGTTGCGGCTAGCGTTGCGGAGGGCTATGAGCAGCTTCAGTGTGAAGGATTCTCTCGCTGTATCCACTCGGCCCAAGAAGCCTTGCTGGAGCTGAAGACCTATCTGCATTGCTCCGTCCGGCTCTCGCTGCTAACCCAACCGGCGATTCATCGACTGCTGGCCCAGTGCGAGGTGATGGCTAAACAACTTCAAGAACTCCAGGCTACGGCTTGATGGGGGTTAATTCAGGGACCCGTGAATCGGGTTAGGTGTTGCGTTAGGGCTTGGATGGGAGCTTGGATTAGATGTTGTAAATAATGAAACCGGCGATCGCATCTAATAACGCCTGGGTTTCATCCGCTCGAATCGCATGGCCACTGTGCTCAAAAATGCGCAGATCGGCCCTGGGAATCAGAGCGGCGATTTCTTCGGAAAATTCCGGTGGACAAATCCAATCGTGGCGGCCTCCGATTACCAAGGTGGGGGCCGTTATTTTATGGAGCTGATCCCGGATATCGTAGGTGCGCAAAAAGCCCGAGAAGGCAACATTAAGAGCATCTACAGATAAAATGGCTCGCTGCCAGCCTTGGCCTGAAACTGTGGGGTTATGGGTGATGGAGTAGAGCGGGGCCAGGAGATCGAAGTATTCCTGGAGATGGGCCTCGTCGCGGAAGCTGCCCTGCCAGAGGTGCTGGGCGATCGCCTGCTGCTCCGCTGTCCCCCGCTCGGCCAAATTTTGCTTTGCCCGGTCCAAAAACCGCGAATCCGCTACCGTGGCATAAACAATCAGATGGGAAACCGCATCGGGGTAGCGGCTGGCGTAGTTCAATGCCACCATGCCGCCGTAGGAGCCGCCAATCACCACGATTTTTTCGAGACCGAGATATTGCCGGAGGGCTTCTAGATCTTCAACGTTATTCTCTAGGGTGTAGGTTGCTTTGGGTCCTCGGGCCGATCGCCCTTGGCCGCGATGGTCGAGATAAATCAACTGCATGCGGTCTGCTAGGGGACTAAAGCTGGGTTTATAGCTGGTATGGTCGGCACCGGGTCCACCGTGAAGTAAGACGGCGACGGGCTTTTCGACCATGCGATCGCCCCGTGCCACGAGTCCTGCGCCTTCGATGTCGAAGTAGAGTTCGGTGTCGCGGAGTTTGGCTTTCATGGGGAAGGAGTTATGAGGTGATGGGGACTAACTTGGGGGTGAGGCTAGCTGACTAATGGGGCTTGGCGGTTTGGCGGGTCCAGAGGGCTAGGCCACCGCCCCGTCCTCGGGCGGCGATCGCCTCGGGGGTTACCCAGAAGTAGCTAAAAAAGGCTTGGGTTTTGAGAAATTGGGGCTGGGTGCAGGTGGCTTCAAAGCGTTGGCGGCGAGTTGGGGTTTTGTCGGTTGTATTGGGGCGGGTTGGACCTTGGCGGATCGGGCCTTGGCGGATCGGGCCTTGGTAGAGGGTGCGATCGCCCCAGCTCAAGTTCAATTCGGTAAAGTCAAAGGCGAGAATGCGTTGCCGAAGGAAAAAGGCCGTGGGGCCAGTGAGGGTGAGCCGCAATGCGCCGAAGGCGACTTGGTTCGCTACTTCGCCTCGGGTTACAGGTTGGGGGGTGGGCTCCTCTAAATCGGCAGAATCGGTCGAATCGGCAGAATGGGCAGAATCGCTAGGCTCTAAGGCTCGATAACTCAGCGTAATCTTGAGCCAGTGGGGCAGCCAGCGTCCGGCTCCGAGGATGATTCCGGCTTGTTGACGCGATCGCTTTGTCCCCGTGATCAACCGCAGCTGCCAGTCCCCCAGCAAATCGGCAAAGGCAATCGAGGGGTGGGTTTGTTTGGCGACTTTTTCTTGCGCGAGCAGGGCCGCGACGAGGGATTCGGGGGTGGGGCGATCGCGTGAGGGGCGTTGAGCCAAATCCTGTAGAACAGTGAAGTCATCCATGGGGTTGGTCATTGTGGTTGCGTCTCTGTTTTTGTCAAATCTTTTGTCTCAAAGACCGAACGAGAAGAAAACCTAATGATAGGGTTGAGAAGCAACGCCAATCGTTTTCACCATGTCTGCTGATCTTCAAGACACCCCCTCGGATTACCCCTCGGATTACCCTTCAAATCAAGAGTTTCCCTCGGAACCTCCGCCCCAACCGGGCTTTTTGGCAAAAGTTCGTTCGTTGTTTACGGTCCTCTTGCTGATGGGGCTAAGCGCTGGCGTGGGCTATGGCGTGGGCTATGTGCAGCAGCGAGCCACCCTAGGTCAACAGGCCAAACGCCATGCCACCGAATTAGAAAGCGTCACCGAACAGCTCACCACTGCCCAAGCCGCTGCCCGGTTAGCTCAGACCCAGGGCTCCTTGATGGAAGCTCGGGCACTCTTGTTTCAGAGTGTCTATGAGCTAGACCAGCAAAACTTTGGCAATGCCAACAGTCTGTTGCGTCAAGCCAGCGAGACGGTAACCAGCGTCGAGTACAGCAAGGACGAGCAGACCCTGGCGGCGGTGAAAGAAGAATTATCCACAGCGGAAATCAACTTTGCCACCAACCCAGCCGAGCAACGCAAGCGGATGCTAGCCTTCGCCGATCAGCTCAGGGTTTTGGTGCCCGACTCCCTGCCGGAGGACTCTCCCCCAGCATCACCAGCCCCCACCGCTGCCCCCCAACCGTAGGCTGGCGTTGAGCGTAGCGAAACCCAGATTTGCCTGGATGGGCGTGTCTTCAGGCGATCGCCCCTTCCCTTGCGCTTAAAAAACTTCAAAAATTGTATTGATTAACTCAACTTCTGTGCTAACCTAGCAAAGGCGAAGGGCGATTTGCCCCTCCCAAGGGTTGCTAGCTCAGCGGTAGAGCACTCGGCTTTTAACCGATTGGTCCTGGGTTCGAATCCCAGGCGACCCATAATTACAATCAGCAAAAGATCAAGCAAGCAAATAATTAAGCGGATCTTTGAAGTGGGGGGATGGCATTGCTATCCCCCTGCAGTCTTTGGAAAAGGCTTTGGACAGAAAATGGGGGAACAATCCTTGGAAATGACGGAGGCGATCGCCGTTTCCCTAGGAATAATTTACTAGTGCTAGCTCTTCCCTTAAGATTAGTGACAGAGTCTTAAACATAAGTTTGCTGAAGGCAACGTAATCTCCTAGGAGGACCTATCTTATGGCGCTCGTACCCATGCGGCTATTGCTGGACCACGCCGCTGAAAACGGTTATGGCATTCCCGCATTCAACGTCAACAACCTGGAACAGATCATCTCGATCATGCAGGCTGCGGACGAAACCGACAGCCCCGTGATTTTGCAGGCCTCTCGCGGTGCTCGCAGCTATGCAGGCGAAAACTTCCTGCGTCACCTCGTTTTGGCTGCCGTGGAAACCTATCCCCACATTCCCGTGGTCATGCACCAAGACCATGGCAACAGCCCCAGCACCTGCTACTCTGCGATTAAAAATGGCTTCACTAGCGTGATGATGGACGGCTCCTTGGAGGCCGATGCTAAGACTCCTGCTAGCTTTGAGTACAACGTTGCGGTGACCTCTGAGGTCGTTAAAGTCGCTCACGCCATTGGCGCAAGCGTTGAGGGTGAGCTGGGTTGCCTCGGCTCCCTCGAAACCGGCAAGGGTGAAGCGGAAGACGGCCACGGTTTTGAAGGGGCTCTGAGCCACGATCAACTGCTGACCGACCCCGATGAAGCCGTTGACTTTGTCATTAGCACCCAAGTGGATGCCCTAGCTGTTGCGATCGGTACCAGCCATGGCGCTTACAAGTTCACCCGTAAGCCCACGGGCGAAATCCTCGCCATCAGCCGCATCGAAGAAATTCACAAGCGTCTGCCCAACACCCACTTGGTGATGCATGGGTCTTCCTCCGTGCCCCAGGAGTGGTTGGACATGATCAACCAGTATGGCGGTGCCATTCCTGAAACCTACGGCGTGCCCGTTGAAGAAATTCAAAAAGGCATTAAGAGTGGTGTTCGTAAAGTCAATATTGACACCGACAACCGTTTGGCCATCACCGCTGCCATCCGCGAAGCGGCATTCAAGGATCCCAAAAACTTTGATCCTCGCCACTTCCTCAAGCCTTCGATTAAGTATATGCAGAAGGTTTGCTCGGATCGCTATCAAGAGTTCTGGACTGCCGGAAATGCTAGTAAGATTAAGCAGCAGTCTGTCGAATACTTCGCTGCGAAATACGCAAAAGGCGAGCTTGATCAAGTTGCTAAGCAAACTGCAACGGTTTAGATCGGTAGTCGATAGCGCTGTAATTGTTTAGTGTGCGGGCTCAAGGCATTATGCATTGAGTCTTAGGGCGGTCCGTAAGGGCCGCTTTTTTTAGGGCGCAATGCGTCTCTTGGGACAGAGCGTGAGCCATCTAGACGGTTTCCCGTGGGAAGATTTCTGCGCGATCGCGACCTTTTTGCTTGGCTAGATACAGCATTTTATCCGCCTTCTCGATTAACGTATCAGCCGTATCTAGACCATCCCACGCAGCAATCCCTGCTGAGAAAGTTTGTTCCTCAGGCATTACACGCTTCAACCGTTGGATGATCTGAAGCGCATTGTCGGGCGTGCATTGAAACAACAGCAACCCAAATTCTTCACCGCCATAACGGGCCAATAAATCTCCTGTTCGTAGTTGTTGATTCCAGGCTTGAGCTACGGCTTTGAGTAACTGATCGCCCGCTTGGTGACCTCTTTGATCATTGAAGTGCTTAAAATGATCTAAATCCAAAAGAATGAGTGTGAACGAGTCGCCTAGGGTTTGACAGCGTTCCATCATTTTGGGCAATTCTTCGTCCCAAACTCGGCGATTAGGGATCCCCGTCAATCCATCCGTTCGAGCAAGCTTATCAATATTTTTCAATAGGGCAATCTGCCGGTGCATAAACGCATTCGCACGTTTAACAAAGAGTCGTAACGTCGCCAACACGCAGCCCCCCGAGAGAAACATTAGAATATAGGCGATATTATTAGCTTCTCTAGCTTCTTGCAGGCTTTGGTGGGAAAGATTCAGGATAGAAACAATTAATTCTTCTATTTCAGAGGTGATCTTTTTAAAATATTGACTCTCTTGGCTGCTCACCCAGCCATTGGCCCTTGCGATCGCGGTTGGATCTTGAGAACGATAGGCTTGAACTACAGTTTGATCGATTTCCATAACTTTTTGGAAGTGGGAAGATACTAATTTCCACACTTCTATTTCCGATGGTTCAGAGATATGGTCTCGAATGCGATGGATTTCTAGGTTTAGCTGAGCGGCTGTCTCCAGAAAATTCCTACGATTCGGTGAATGATCGTCAAGCGCTTGCGGCAATCCACGAAGAGCATCAAAGGCATAGGCCGTTTGCCAACTCTTAAGCTGGACTGCTAGAAATTTAGTTTCAAAGGCAAGATAGGTCAATTGATGAGCTTCTTGCCATTTTTGTCTTTGATGCTGATCCGTTTGCCAGCTAAACCCGGATATCTCACCAGTGCCGAGGGATCGGGGTCACCAACCAGCGAGAATGTAATAACCACAAGACATTCAGCGGTTTGCAAAGATGGCCCCGACCCAAACAGAGTGTAACTTGCCAAGCTACGAGTTTGGACGCCTGAATCAACGCAAGATAGTAGCGAACTTTAGCGGTGGTGAGCTCAGCAGTGATGGAGGGCTGCTGCTAATTCGAGAAATCGACCAGCTATATCGAATCAGTGAGCGGCTGTCCGAGTGCTTTACGGATCACCGCGATGGCAGCCGGGTGCAACATGAATTGAAAACGCTGCTCGGGCAACGGCTTTATGGATTGGTGCAAGGCTACGAGGACGTGAATGACCATGACGACCTTCGGCATGAGCGATTATTTGGGGTAGTTCTGGGTCAGTTAGAAAGCCAGCATCCGCGCTGTGCACCGTTAGCGGGCAAGAGCACCCTCAACCGATTGGAGCAAGCGATGCATGTCCCCCGCGACTTGTCAGATTCGCGCTACGTGAAACTGAGCCTGGACCCGGCTGCCATCGAGGCGCTCTTGGTGGAGCTATTCATCGAACAACTCGAAGGTGAACCGAAACAAATCATCCTGGACATGGATGTCACCGATGACCCCACCCATGGCACCCAGGAAGGTTCAGCGTTCAATGGGTATTACCGCCATGACTGCTACACCCCGTTGCTCATCTTCAGTGGTCGCCATTTGTTGAGTGCAAAACTGCGACCGGCCAATGTGGACCCCGCAGCGGGAGCGTTAGAAGAACTCCAACGCATCGTGGCTCAGATTCGAGGTCATTGGCCGAAGGTGAAGATTCTGGTGCGCGGCGATAGTGCTTACAGCCGAGATGACATCATGCTGTGGTGTGAAGGTGAAGCCCAGGTGGACTTTGTTTTTGCCCACAGCAGCAATGAGCGCTTGCGCCAATTGACTTGGGGGTTAGAACAGCGAGCCAAAGCCGTTTATGAGGCCCAGCGCCAAACGGTTGCTGCCACCTTAGAACCTCTGTTAGAGCAGAGTGCAAGTGAACTAGAGGCTGAACTCAACCGCTTGGTTCCGCCCCAGGTTTGGCATCAGTCCTTGAGCTATGCCACGCTTAAATCCTGGAGCTGTGAGCGTCGCGTCATTTGCAAGCTCACCTACGATGGCAATGGCCCACGTCGCCATTTCGTTGTCACCTCTTTGACAGCACAGCAGGCCCATCCCGCTCACCTTCACCGCGATTATTACTGTCCGCGAGGAGAGATGGAAAATCGCATCAAGGAGCATCAGCTTGACCTCTTCAGCGACCGCACCTCCACCCATGACTTTGAAAGCAATCAGCTCAGACTCTGGTTTTCATCCTTCGCCTATGTCTTGATGCAGGCCCTGCGCCTCAAGGCACTCGCCAAAACTGAACTCGCTGATGCGACTCTGGGCACCATTCGACGCAAGCTGCTCAAGCTTGGCGCACAGGTTCGCATCTCTGTCAGGCGCATTCTCGTCGCATTCACTTTCGCTTCGCCCATACAAACCCTCTTTGAAGCGGCAGCACAACAGTTGCGCAGACGACTCCCTAGGCCAGGATAGACCGATGAGTAGAACTCTAGCCTTTCGCTCCGACTTTAATTCAACGACTCTCCAAGGGTGAGATTACACACCCTTGCTTTGACCTGCTCAAAATCTGCCTGAAGCCCCATATCTAGAGCACAATGACTACCTTTACAGCATAGACAGCCTGAAAGATGCCTCAGGCATCCTCTATTGCTCGAGTCAACAGACTGCTCATCTCATTTCGGGCAAGCCTGATACTCTCTATCCGCCCTGGTGAGAAATCCGGGCTAAACCAGCCACAAAGAATTGAAGCTAATAAAAAGAAAACAATTAAAATAATCGAGATTTTAGCATGGTAGCGCTCTTGCTCTGGCCAGACACTAAACATTGGTCACCTCAAGCCCAAACGGATTAGTTAATGCGATGGCAAATCTAGCAAGCTAGGGGAGGCAGAAGGCGACGTAAGCGTTGGCGAAGCACTGGCCAATTAATCGGTTTAGTAATGTAGTCGTCAGCACCGGCAGAAAAGGCACGATTCACCGATTCTTCATCCTCTAAGGACGTGATGAGCAAAACCAGTAGCTTCGAGTGACTAGAGGGTTGAGATTGGGCGCGATCGCACTGTTTCAACGCGGCACAGCAATCAAATCCATTCATTCCCGGCATCATGGCATCTAGCAAAACAATCTGAGGACGGAGTTGTGCGTAGAGTTGAAGGGCCGTTTCTGCATCTGCCGCTTCTGCCGTTCGATAGCCTTCATGTTCTAGAAAACGTCTAAAGATCTTCCGAATCAGCTTTTCATCATCCACAATCAACACTAGGGGCTGATTGTCTAAATTCTGGCGTTCCGCCTCTGATTCCCATACGGGCGTATCTAAGAGCGATTGACGATTCTCCGTTAACAGTTGCGTGGCGATCGCCCGGTCAACAGGTGGGGATAAAAGCTCACCTTGACCAATTTGAAATCCTAAGGATTTTAGCGTTTTTAGCTGTTCTGGCGTTTCAATGCCCTCTGCATGGAGCGGCAATGATAGGTCCGCCGCAAGAGAGATCAGAGATTCGATGAGCGAACGATAGCCACGTCTGGTGCCAATGGTTCGAATTAAATTGCGATCAAGGGCGAGACCATCCAGGGGAAACTGATGGAGAGATTGTAATGATGCAACCCCTGAGCCAAAGCTGTCGAGATAGATCTGAATTCCCCGTTCTCGAAGCTGGAAAAGAATCGCGATCGCCGCTGCTGGATCTTGCTGTAGGACGGTTTCGGTGATGTCAAACCCCAAACTAGAACCGGGCAAACCTTGGGCAAACCAGCAGGTTTCCAAATCATGCATGAGCCGAGCATCAAAGAATTGTTGAGGTGATAAATTGATGCGTAGGTATTGGGGTGCAAGGGGAAAGGTTTCTTGCCAGAGCTTGAGTTGGATTGCCGATTCTTCCAAAATCCAAGCCGTTAGATCCCGAATCCATCCGGTCTCTTCCAGGCGAGGCAAAAAATCACGGGGTAGCAAGAGCTGATCAAAGCTTTGTTGCCATCGTAAGAGTACTTCAAACCCTTGAATTTGTGAAGTTTTAAACGAGAAAATCGGTTGAAAATAGAGGCGAAACTCCTTTTGTAAAATGGCTTGATGCAAATCTGCATTTTTAAGAACGGCTTGTTGTAAAACCCGTTGATACTGTTTGCTAATGGCCTGAGGTGTAAAGTTCTTAGCCACATAAAAGTGGCCTGCTTCACCCAATTGCTCTTTCATTGCACTCTCGTTAGAGAGATAGCGAATAAAAGCCGCTAAACCCGAGCCATCACCATTCGAGAAGGCTGCGCCACAGCGAGCATCTGCCACCATTTGCCGGAGATAGGAATGGGCTTCACAAATGACAGCAATAGGACGTCCAGAAGCCAGTGCCGAATAGAACTTGCTAGGTGCGACTAATCCTTCCATGCCAGGTGCAATACTCACGAGGGCCAAATCACAGGCGGTGAGAGATTGGGGTAGGCGCGATCGCTCCTGATAGGGCAAAAACTTACAGTTTTCTAGTCCTAACGCTGCAACTCTTTCCATGCATTCTTCTCGCTTAGGTCCCCCACCAATGAAAACGAATTGGATATTTTCTGCCTTTAACTCCTGGGCAGCATCTAAAATGGTATCCATGTCATGGCAACGACCCATATTGCCTGAATAGAGAACCGTAAAGGTATCGACTAAGTGATGTTCCTGGGCAAAGGCATTCTCTTGTTTGGGCAATGGCTTAATCCAGGTGGAGTCAGCCCAGTTATGAATAATAACAATTTTTCTGGCAACGCTAGGCGCACGATTGACAATGCGCTCCTGCATAGTTTCGCTAGGAACAATGATCACGCTAGCACGTTGCCAAACTGCTTTATTGACCGCATTCCAAAACCGAACAATCCAATGATTTTCTGAAACGACACCCAGCTCGATCGCGACTTCGGGATAAAGATCGTAGACCAGACAAGCATAGGGAATTTTGAACAAAACATGCATTAAATAGCCGAGGGTTTGCAGATAGGGGGGCTCACTGACAAACAGCAGCAGATCCCCTCGGTTGCTCGGTAGGCAAAGATAGAGAGCTGCCCGTAGGCAAAACAGAAGGCCACGCAGCATTCGGCCTAGAAAATGGCGATCGCCCCAGCGGGAAACCCGAGAGCGTTGCACTTTGACGCCTGATCGAATTTCCTGACGAGCCGCATTGGCTTCGGTGTAGGCGTAGCCCGGCATGCCTGTAAATACCGTGACATCCATTGCTTGATTGCTCAAGTTCTGTGCCAATTCTTCAACAAATTGACCTGTCGCGGCAAAATCCGGCGGATAGAATTGAGTTAAAATCGTTAGACGAACGGCAGAAGATGTCGCTGAGGCTGAGAATTTTTCAAGGTCTGCTACGTGTTGATCGCTGAGGGGGCGCTGGAACTTGAGGGCAGGCGGAAACGGTTGGGTGACAGTCATGGTAGAGCACAGAAACGATGGTAGTATCAGGCTAGACAGCAGCAAGCTAAATAGTTAAGCGGATCAGTTTAGGCATCTGAGATAGAAGGAGCAGGCTTAAATGGAGAGATATTAAATCGCCATTTGATATATATGGAACGAGCGATCGCCAGCCCAATTAACAACAAGCCTAAAAGGGGCTGAACTTCAAAAGGAATGGGTTTTGCCGAAGCCAGATTGACGGTTGCGTCTTGCCCTAAATTTGCGCTTTGAAAAATAGACCAAAAGTTCTTCTCGCCAACATCAACGATGAGAAGGCCATCATTGAAATCATTGTCACTCCCAGAACCGGCAATATCCTCATAGCCCAAAATCAATAACGGAATGGTTTGATTAGGATCCGCATAGGCAACCCAAAAAACGGGTGAATTGGGATTGAAAGGACTCGTCGGATTAAGGGTTGAGTCTGTACTCAAAGCTGTTCTATTAGGTTGGAATACACCATTCGGCGTAACTGAGAAGTTGAGCTGAGTCCCCCCTTGAAGTTCGGAAAGCTGGACCCAATCTCCAACGGAAAGGGGAGCGCCTTTGCTCGGCAAGATACTGTTGTATCCTGAAAAATTAGAGAAAACGGTCGCTTCTCCTGTGGTGCTTCCGGTGGCAGAAACATTAATAGGAGATTGATAGCCTGCCCCCTCATTTAGAAAGGCAACCCGTGGTGCGTAGTCATCCGTAAGATACAGAGCACTACTATCAATAAGCCACAAATTGCTTGATTCTAGATCAACGGCAACACGCTCTGAGATTCCCAGTTGACTATAATTGCTTAAATCAAACCAGCTATTCTCAGCCGTATAGCTTTGGATATTACCGACAGTAATCCCCATCTTTAGACTCCTGACTACTAAGCTTTAATGCATGAATGAGACTCAAAAATCTGCAAACTTTACGCCTAGGATTGATTGATAACGTAAAAGCTTGCGACCCATCACTAACGCCACTAAAAGAAGCAGGCCAAGGGTGGGAGAAACCTCTAAGGGAACTGCCTTTGACGTTCCTCCTGGGTCAGCGATCGCCGTACTACCTTCTGTAATGGCTACATCTGTTGTGGCGGTTGGAGTCTCACTAGGGGGCAAGAGATCTGATGCAGAGCTTGTCTCGTTACCAGAGTTTGTTGTTGTACTTCCAGAAGAAGTGGTGCTAGAAGAACCTGAAGAACTTGTTGTTGTGCTTGTTGCCGTGAGCAGAGGAGAATTCGTATTGATGCTGCTATCCGTAGTGCCAGAACCCGAAGAGGCACTGCTGACGTTTAACGTTTCAGCTCCGCTTTGGGTTCCGCCACTGACATCTAGAGAAAAAGTTAGTCCATCCGTGAGGGGTTGAGTCGTATCGCTCAGAAGACCGCTTCCACTTCCACTTGTACCTGTTCCGCCTCCGGCTAGTGCAGTAACATTAATGTTATTCACTTGAGTTTCATCAATCAGATTTGGCGTCTGATCTAGCGAGCTATCGGTAAACAGAAGGGGATCACTGGATTGAGTGGTTAGACCTAAGGCGTTTGTATCTGCCAGCCAAACGGTACTGGGTGACAAACTCAATCCTGTGCCATTAGACTCTCCAACAGGAGTAGGCTCAGTTGCCAGTTTGATATCTGACCAATCAGTTGCGTATTGTTCAATGGGTGCAATCGTAACGTCAGCCATGATGGGTATATCTCAAAAAAAGTTAAACAGCTAAGGCGTGCGGTTCAGTTGATATTTGTAGCTATATAAACTAGATCCGGTACGCTTGATGAAAATCCACACCAAAGAACGTCCCACATCCCGCAGGGTTCTCCACCGAGATTCTGGAGGATGGTTTGAAGGGATCGTTACCGCTGTGTATGCTATACCCTGACTCCCCAAAACTAGATTGGCGATCGCCTTTGCTCGGGGCATATGATAATCCGAGGTGACTAGATAGAGGTGATGCAATTGCTGTTGTCGAAACGTCATCACTAACGATGTAAAGTTAGTAACCGTATCAACAGCATTTCGATCAAAATACAAGTTTTCGGATGGAATTCCGGCCTCCAAAAATAGGGGGAGAGCTTGCTCTTCCGTCAATCCTGAAGAGATCCAAATGGGTAACTCAGGATGAGCACGGGCAAAATAGGCCGTAAATGCTTCTCGAACAGGACTTCCTCCTAAGACCAGGATGGCTTGTGGTTGAGGGGCTTGGGAGAGGGCGATCGCCATTCGCAAAGGGATGCAACCCAAAACGCTCAGAAGAATAGCCAAGAGCATCAAACTGAACAGATGTACACCGCGACGTAGCAGGTTGCCGGCAATGCCCCTCCTTGGTGCAGATGCAGTAAACGAGAAAAAGGGAAAAGCCACAATTGCTCAGAAGTCGTGGAGAAAACAACTCTATTCTTGAATGTGAAGGATTGCGATGAAGTTGTTCCAGTGGTTGTTTTTAAAGACAAACATCGAGAACCTTAAAATCAACATTTTGATTTTAAAATTGGCTAAACGAACCGAGGCAATTGAAAGGGATTCAGCCCTGTATCGATTGTCTTTTGTCCATCTCCCGAACTTATTTATGAATACTTTGAATCCTGAATCCGGAGCGCTAACTGAGGATTCACGTCAAAATGAGTCCTTGGAGGCTGAGAGTGCAATCCTTGAGGTCCAGGCCATGGAACCGTCTTCGTCTACAGTATTGAATGCTAGCCTACCCCCTCAGAATACGGGAAATAATTTCGCTAATGCCTCTCAAGGGGCTGCTAAATCCTTTTATTTAGAGGGATTACAACAAGTCACTGTCTTAGGGATCTGTCGCAGTATTGGCTATACACTTGTCTTTTTTGCCACTGTTGATTTGCTTTATGCCCTTATTCCACCTAAGTTTACAGACCCTGTTTGGGAATTTCAGACCATTGGGGATTGGTTTGAACGGGTTCCCGTTTTAGTCTTGGGCCTCATGCTCGTTTTCTATGGTGAGCGCCATTTCCGAACCCGACTAGAACACCATTTGCTGCGTCTTCTCTCTTGGTTGAGTTTGGTTTTAGGGCTCAGCTTTTTGCTAATATTGCCGCTTTGTGTCAACGATGCGGTCCAAATCAATCGACTTAATAATCAACAGATTAATACTCAGCTTAATGAACAAAATGACCAGTTAGATAAAGCGCGATCGCGCATCCTCTCCGCTTCTGAAGCTGAGCTCGAAACCCTATTATTAGCGCCAGAGCAAGCTGCGAAAGTTCCTAATGCACCCCGTACAACCAAAGTGGCCAAAAATGTCGCACTAGACAATTTAGAAAAGGTAGCAGATCAGACTACAGAAAAAGCTAACCAGGCACGTAAAAACCTTAAGCGGAATCTACTAAAAAATACGGCTCGTTTGATAGCAGGATTCTTTGTTTCCTCGGGTCTTCTCTTCTATCTATGGAAAAAGACAGATTGGGCTCGTAATCTCAGCAGCTATAAGCGTGCGATGGTTGTCCCTAAAACTAAGCAACAAAAATCCTTTAACCCAGGTCAAGATCTTGCTCGAATGACGGCTAAAAAAACAACCTTAAAGGTCAAGGGCCGTAAGCACAAGGCTAAGTAAAATCAAGCCTAGACTATCTAATGAAATTCAGCTCAACTCAAGCTATACAACATTGTACAATCGACAGAAACTCAGTTTTTGATGGAAGCAAAGCGAGTTCCAATTCTAGCCACGAACTTAAAAGAAGCAAGACGACTTGGCCTTTGTTTAATTGGTTTTCACCTCTGCTTAACCTTACAACTGACAGGACGTCAGGATCAACTGATTCTCAATGGTTTGTTTTGGGCCGCCATTGCTTCCGGTCTATGGCAACGTCGCGATCGCCTCCCACTTCAGAGTTCTCGGGCCAATCAACGGTGGGGATTTGTCTTACTGGCTACGATGGTTTTACTGGCAGGTGGTATTTTACCAACCTTGCCCATCACCGCGTTTTGGGTTCGCCTGATTCCTGCTATAGCCTTTGGGGGCTGGATGCTCATAGTCTCGGGATTAGGCTGGCGTCAATATGCGTCTGAATGGATTTTAGTTATCATATTAATGGTGCCCCAAGGGGGTTTGAGTCATAGTCTCAAGCCCTTGATTGCTTATCCGTTACAAACGCTGTTGGCCCAGCTTTCCCACTTTTTCTTACATTACTTTGGGGTTGAAGTAACGCGTAGGGGTATACAGTTATTGCTTCCCCAGGGAAGTGTCATTGTCGAGTATGGTTGTGTCGGACTACCCCTCTTGATTCTGTTACTTCAGTTGGTGCTTTTATTGAGCTATCGAGAACCCCTTTCTAAGGGGCAGTGGTTCCAGCTTATCATTAGTGCGATCGCGATCTTTTTGGGAGTGAATACCTTACGTATCTCATTGATGGCTTGGTTGGTTAATCAACCGGAATGGTTTGATTATTGGCATAGCCCAACTGGTGCAGAATGGTTTTCTACGGGGGCGATCGCCTTGCTTTTTGGAGTTTACAGTCAGATGACTTCCAAAAAAGCTAAATTGGTTTGACTTGCCTAAAGCAAGGGTGAACGATAGAAGAGAAAACTTACCATTGCTATTTTAGGGCTGAGCAACATACTGCAACGCTTGGGCATTAGAATCTAGGGGGGCTAGCCGATTTTGATAGACCAAGGCTTGGTGTATAAATGCTGCCGCATTACCTCGTTCCAATGGTGCATTGGGTTGGAGCTGTTTGGGGTTAGGATGGTTGACCACGAGCCCCGCTGTTGCCGCTTCGGCAACGGGATTTCGCAAGGCCGGTGAGAGCTGATCTGCATCCGTAAAATAGGCCAAGGGATTGGCTGGAGAGGAGACGGGCGCGGAAGCGTCCTGTGTCGAAGCACTTGGTGCAGCAGATTTGGCAGGAGGTGCAAACAGTCCCATTAAACTTGTAGAGGCGAGGGGGAAAAGAAGCTGAGCTTTGGGCTGGCGTTTTTTGAGATTTCGGGATTGGTTTTGGGATGTAACGGTAGGCGTAGTTGATGCTTTTGCAACGGGGACTGCGGTTGAGGCATCCAGATCTAAAGCCCGTGCGATCGCTGCTAAACCTTCTGCCCGAGTCATTGCGGTGCGAGGTTTGAATTGATCCTGATTTACCTCATTCATTAACCCAGTTTCATAGACTTCTTCAATCGCTGAAGCTGCCCAATATTGTTTTGGCACGTCGTTGAAACGGCTAGCCGTTGGAATTTGACGCACATTGGTTTTTTCAAACGCATCCCGCAGAATGGCTGCATATTCATCCCGGTCAATCGCCTGATCGGGGCGAAAGGTTCCATCAGGATAGCCTTCGACAATATTGGCGGTCTTCAGCGACTCGACAAACGGTCGTGACCAGTGATTGGTGGTATCAGGGAAAGTGCCGTTTTGGGCGATCGCCTGGGGACCAAACCAAGCCAGATAGCCTGAGGCGGCAACAACACCTACGCCCAAGATCATTGCCCATTTCCCAGCATTTAATCCTATAAAATCTCTGTTTAATCCCATGAGTTACTTCTCCCTATTTCAGTACGATTTTAGGATTCAGACCTGTGTTTGAATTCGTCAAATTCCAAGTTAAAACTTAAGCCACATACCAAATTTGATCCGATCTATTCAACTCGATTCTCTAGAGTCTGAGTCGAAGATTCAACAGGTGTAACCTCAATCGTAATCGTCTCCTTTTGCACCGGAACTTCAATCGTTTCCATCGAAGTTTCTACCCGTTTTCGAACTGTAACTTCGCCCACTTTTTCGCGATGTTTCTGAGCAACCAAACGCTCTTCATAGAGTTTGAGCTGAGTGTCTTCCGTCGGAACGCTATAAAGTTCAGGTGTTCGATTGTAGCGAGAAACAGGAACAGAAGTAGGAGCGATCGCTGTTTGAGCGCTAGGTGTTCGTGCACCAACCGCGCCTGTCATTTCAACACCTGTCATTTCAACGGGGCTCGTCGTTTCCACCGCAGCGGATTGTTCTACGCTAGCCATAGAATATACCTGACTCACCTGCTCTTCGTAGGGGTCATCAATGACTGAATCAGGATCATAGGTGGGTAAATGCTCCACCTCTTCTCGGGTTAAATTAATGGCATACAGGCGATCGCGTTCTGCCCCTAAACGGGCTCGCCCCACGGGAAGTAAAACAGTTTTTCCAAAAACCCAAAAGCCGGTATCGACAACAAAGTAACGGAAGTATCCCTGTTCATCCAGCAATAAATTCTTGACCGTACCCACTTTGTCTGACTCACGGCTGCTCTGTAAATCGTAGGTATAGACGTCTCGCCCTTTGATGTCGATACCATTGAAATACCGTTCAGCGTAATCCTGATACAGGTCGCTAATTTTGTACAATCCCATGATGCGTTGCTTCCCCCCATAGTTCTATAGAGTGAGCCTAACAAGATGGGTTTTGATTCCGATCTATCCTTCGAAGTAAGAAATTCGCTCCACCGGCTCAGAAAGTTGAAATTTCTAGGATTGAGTTAAGGGATGAGCGAGCACTGCCGGTTCAATGCCCAGGTCTTGGCCACGGGTTTGAAGCTGGTTCAAGATTGCCTGCTCCGCTGCTGTCGTCAGATTATCTAGCTGAACAATGCGATCGCATTGGGCCAACAATGGCACAACAAAATCTGCTTGAAGCTTTTCCAGTAAAGGTTCTAGCGGTTCTGGGGTTTCGATATGTTGGGCAATGATCTGCGCCGATGCCTCACTTAGGCTGAGGGTATTGAGCTCGGGGGCAATTTCGTCCCACCGCTTTTCGGGATAGGCGGCAACGATAACATGGGCCAAGATCTGGTCCATAATGCGCTGCTGGGCGATCGCCCCGGCTAAATACTGCTCTGCCGCGTCCTCTGCTGCGGTCAGGGCTGATTCCGATTCTAGGGGACTAACCTGGGCTTCATAAAACCGACAGGCGGCATACCCCAAGGCGTAGGTCATCAAGGCATTACTGCTGGTACCGATTAATGCACCGGCCACTGGGATATTTTCGAGGAAGCTCAAGCCTGCCCGCGACGCTAAACTGAGCCCAGACTGAAGGGCTTTGTGGCCCCCGACGGAGAGTCCGAAAATCGCCAACACTTCACCCTTACGAGCGGGATCTTCAAGATCCAAGCCGTAGATCGCCGCGATTTGATAAACCATTTCCGCCTGGAGCACAATGGTTGCGGTCAGATCGACAGCAAATAGCGCCGCTGCCGCCCCCGGCACCAAACTACTCGCCAGTCCTGTTCCCCCCGCTAAAAGTGTCTTTTTAACCATGAGGCGATGGGCGATCTGGGCTGAGGTTTCGTTGGGATGATCCGTTTGAAGTTTTTGCGCTTCCGTTGCCGCTTTTTGTATATCCACTTGGCCAATCAACGGTAGCAGCCAGTCTGCTTTGATCACAGCCGTTGCGCGAGCTAGCAGGGGATTATCGCTCAGGAAATTCAAGGCATGACCAACGCTGCGGGTGGTTTGATGGGTGGCATAGTTGAGGGCTTGACCGACCGTTCCAGCAGTTTCGAGGAGAGCTTTGCCGGTTTTAGCGACGCTTTGACCGGTTTTGGCAACGGTTTGGCCGGTTTGCTCGCCTACTTGGGCTAAGGCTTGACCTGTTTTAGCCGCGACCTGTCCGAAATTTTCGCCTAGGTCCCCTGCTTTTTTCCCTACTTGGTGAGTGACAGCCTGCCAGCGATTAACCGCCTTTGCTTCCTTTGCTTTCCCTGGCTGCGCCGGAACTAAATCAGATTCTATGGGAGTTTCAGTGCTTTCAGCAGTCGTGGCCTCAGCAGATGGATCCGGAGACACACCGGCATCGGCGACAGGCGTTTGGTCAGACCAGGAGGCTTCGTTTGGCATCACTCACCCAAGGGGAAAAGGCTAAAAAGGTTGAAGGTTTGTCGTATTTTAGGCTTTAGGCTTGAGGTTTGGATTCATCTAAAGCCGTGGATTGTAGCCGAGGAATGGCATTGTCGAGGTGCTCTTGCTCCGCTGCATTCTCAACAAATTTACCGATGGCAAACAGCAGCTTAGAAATTGCGGCGCGGGTTTCTGGTTGGATTTGGTCGGGCTCTAGCGTTGGGAGAATAGCCGCGATCGCCTCCGAAAGCTGCCGGACTAGTTTTTCTGCCAAATCTGAGTTCATCGTTTGCATTCTCCCCAAGGTTTTGCGCTCCCATCATCCACAACCAGCATTCCCCAACGCAAGGCGAGATCTCCCGAGGAGACTGCCGGTTTTCTGCCCAAAGCCCACCAGAAAAGCAAAATCCTTTGACCTTCTGTCTTGGTGCAACGGGAACTCTCTCTACAGATAGGGGTGATTTGAATTTTAAGCCCCATCTTGATGGTTTATTCTGTCTTGCCCTTCGCCCTTGCTTTTCGCTTTGAATGTGACTGCTTCCCTTGCGCAACCCTTACCGACTGATTTGGCCCAGCTGCCGCTGCGGGTAGTGGTTTGTGCGCGATCGCAACCTCGTCCTGCCATCGGCGGAGCCCCCCTGCGCAATCTGCAAAATCTAGAAGCCCTCAGCCGCCTGGGTGAAACCCACCTGTTTTCCCTTTTCAAAGGGACTTGCAAAGACGCGCAGTCCACCCAAGCCCCGGCCTTGGCCAGTTGGAGCCACGCTGATTTGGCCCAACCCCGTTCTTTAGGGGATAAGCTGCGCAATCGCCTGCGCTGGCTGCGGCCCCAGGGTCATTATTATTTTGACTGGATCTATACGGCTGCCGCTGCGCGCCAGTTTGAGCAGGTTTTGACCCAGGTCCAGCCCCATTGGATTGTCTTTGAAGAACTCTGGGTCGCTCCCTATCTCGCCGTTGCGGTGCGCCATCGCCAGCGCCATCCCGGCTGCAAAATTGTTCTCGATAACCACAATGTGGAGGGCCTGCTGGCGGCTGAGCGCTATCCCTTGAGCCAAGCGAAAACCCGAGCCGAGTGGATCGATTTTGCGTTGCGGCCTCGTCGGGTCAAGCATTGGGAGCGGTGGGCGATCGCCCAAGCCGATCAAGTCTGGGTCTGTAGCTCCACCGACGCCGAGCAGTTACAGCACCTCTATGGCGTTTGGCCTGGGAATCAGCCTGAGAATCAGCCTGGGAATCAGTACGGCCAGAAGGCTTCAGCTTTAGCAGCAGCGTCAGGAAAATTCTGGGTCGTCCCCAACGGCGTCGATGTCCCCAGCTATACAACTTCGCCTCCAGTGTTGCCCTCAGCCTCGCCAGCCTTACCCCATCCAACCCCGTCGATTCTCTTCCTCGGTAGCTTTGCTTATGGTCCCAATGCTGACGCCGCGCAACTGCTGATCGAAGCCATCTATCCCCGACTCCAAGCCCACTGGCCTCACCTCAGGCTTCTGCTCGTTGGCCATGAACCCACGCCGCTGATGCAGCAAGCCGCCCAGGTTAATCCTCACATTATCGTCACCGGCCAAGTGGAATCGGTTTTGCCCTATCTCCACCAGGCCGATGTTTTAGTCGTTCCCCTCCGCCAAGGCAGCGGCACTCGACTCAAGATTCTGGAAGCCTTTGCGGCACGGCTCCCCGTCGTCAGCACGACCAAAGGCGCAGAGGGGTTGGCCGTGGAAGATGGCCAGCAGATTTTGCTGCGCGATGACCTGGATGACTTGGCCGATGCTGTCGGTCAGCTTTTGGCGGATCCGGTCCAGCGTCAGGCGATCGCCACCCAAGCCCATCAAACGGTGGAGCAGCTTTATTCCTGGGCAACCGCGACTCAAACGATCCAAGCCGCCCTCGGCCAATGCCTATGAAGCCATTCCCCAGCCGCTTTTCCGGGTGCCTCCCCGCGATGAATCCAGAGGCTGGATTGACCGCCCTAACGCCGGACAGAGGGCGATCGCCATCCCGCTCCAAACCCCGTTCGACCGTTGCCGCCATTATTCCGCTCTACAACAAAGCCCAATATCTGCCTCGGGCACTCAACTCAATCTTGGCTCAAACCCACCTGCCAACCGAAATTATTGTGGTGGATGATGGCTCAACGGATGACAGCATTAGTGTCTTGCAAATCTGGATGGCTGAGCATTTTGATCGCCTGCGGGAGGCTGAGATTGATCTACAACTTTTGCAACAAACCAATACTGGCCCAGGGGCTGCGCGCAATCGAGGGGGGCAAACCAGCTCTGCATCCCTACTGGCCTTTTTGGATGCTGACGATGAGTGGGAACCGGATTTCTTGGCAGGGGCGATCGCAGCCCTAGAGACCCATCCCCACTGTATGCTGGCTGCCTTTGGCCAGTTTCAAGGTTCTGACCGCACCGATCTCCAGCCCCGCTTTAATGCCTTGGGGATTCGGCCCGGTCCTTGGCGCTTGCCCCCGGATTTGCCGCCCCCGGTCATGAAGCCGACGATTGATTTTATTTTTTCCGGGGCAACTGTGGTTCGGCGGGAGGTCTTTGAAACCTTGGGCGGATTTTATGCCCAGGCGGGTTGTACCTATGGAGAGGACACTTATTTTTGGCTTCAGGTGGCGTTGCAGCATGAGATTTACCGGGACCCAACCCCAATGATGTGGTACCACACGGAATGTTCCGATTTAGCCATTTGGCACCGGCAGGTTCCCCTGAGCCCGCTGCTGCTCCATCCCCAGCTCCTTCGCGATCGCTGCCCTGTGGACTATCAAGTGTTTTTGGAACGTTATTTGGCTCAGGTGGCGATCGTTACGGCGCGGCGGTTTGCTTATCGGGGCGATCGTGACACGGTAAAGGCGTTGCTGAGGCGCTTTCCACTGACCAGACTTTTTCGAGCGGACCAAGCCAAAATCAATTTAGAATTGCTGCTGGCCAATTTTCCACAATTGCGGAGCTGGATTTTGAACGCTCGGTTTTCGGCGTGAAGGACTGTGGGTGTTACGGTGTGGGTGTTACGGTGTGGGCGTTATGGAATGAAAATACGACCCACGCCCATCCAGGCTTCAAGGTCCAGCAAGATTTCGAGGATACGGTCAACACAACGATTTCGATAGAGTCGGTCTACTAAGAATCGATTTGCGTCTCCAATGGTAATCACCGGAAAGGAATTTATTGTATTCTCCTCCCGAAGAACTTGTTCTAGAGAATCTTCACCCTTCATGCTTCGATTAGCGGTTAGCAAAATCATCTGATGAGTCTGAGCTAGCCGCCAAACGACTCGATCGTTACTATCAATCGATAAATTTATTTCTTTAAAGGTAACGAAAAGAATCGGGAGAAGTTCTAACCAGCCTTGACTCGCAAGATTCCCCAACAAAATTTCCGCGTGACCGCCTAAGTTGTGATCAATCAAAAATTTCATACCCCAAGCTCATGGCTAGCCTTTTGCGCCTGAAGTTTTTCCCAAAGCGCTTCTTGGCCAGGTTTAGGGGGCATGGCGACAATTTGGGCAAAATGCTCACGATTGCGTTCTTCCCAATACTGACGATTTTCCTCTGCCTGTTGGAGAACCAGTTGGTACTCTGCTTCAACGACTGTGCGATTTGCTTCAATATAAGATAGAGCTGCATTCATCTGCGCTTCTGTGAGATCAAGCAGAGAACAGATAAACTTGGGAGGATACTGAGCAATCACATAGTCCAAAATATCATAGAGCGTAATACGGGTTCCTGAAATTGCTAGGCCCCGTTCTGTGCGGATGATGGATGGCGAGTTATGAGATCCTGAAGTCATCCCCGTTGCCTCTGAATCTGTCTTGAATCTGTCTGTAGCCGTTTATGAAACAATGATATCGCATCCCTCCCAGCCAATCTCCACGCCTCCCCTTTCCCCTTATTCTGCATTCTGCTATGCGCTCTACGCCTGCTTCATTCGCTTTAACCCCCTCGGCTGCTTCAACCGCCTCCTCGGTGGACTTAACGGCGACTAATCCACTCCTGGGTCGATCTTTGGCAGATTTAACCACTTGGGTCCAGGAGCAGGGGCAACCGGCCTATCGTGGCAAGCAGTTGCACCAGTGGATTTATCAGCGCTATGCGCGATCGCTCGACGACATCACAGTGTTTCCCAAGGCTTGGCGGGCGGCGATGGCGGGGGTGTCGATGGGGCGATCGCAAATCCATTACCGTTCGGTGGCTCCAGATGAGACGGTGAAGTATTTGTTGCGACTTCAGGATGGTCATATCATTGAAACTGTGGGGATGCCGACGGAGAAGCGGCTGACGGTTTGCGTCTCGTCCCAGGTGGGTTGTCCCATGGCCTGCGATTTTTGTGCAACGGGGAAAGGCGGTTTTCAGCGCAATCTGAAGGCCCATGAGATTGTTGATCAGGTCTTAACCGTCCAGGAAGATTTCGACCGGCGAGTCAGCAATATTGTGTTTATGGGCATGGGCGAGCCGCTGATTAATCTGGATGAAGTGTTGGATTCCATCCGCTGTTTGAATCAGGATGTGGGGATTGGACAGCGTAACATTACGGTTTCGACGGTGGGGATTGCGGGGAAGATTCGGCGGTTGGCCCAGGCGAAATTGCAACTGACGCTAGCCGTTAGCCTCCATGCTTCCAATCAAGCCCTGCGGGAACAGTTAATTCCCAGTGCCGACCACTATTCCCTAGAGGCGCTGTTGCAGGACTGTCGAGATTATGTCAATCAGACCGGTCGACGGGTCACCTTTGAATATATTTTATTAGCCGGTCTGAACGATCGCCCCGAACATGCCGACGAGTTGTCTCAGCATCTGCGTGGATTTCAAAATCATGTCAATCTCATTCCCTACAATCCGATTGTGGAAGTGGATTATAAACGACCCCAGCGGCAAGATGTAGAAGCCTTTGCCGAACGACTGAAACAACGCAAGATTGCCACTAGCATTCGTTATTCCCGTGGCTTAGAGGCAGATGCTGCCTGTGGACAACTGCGAGCACAAAAGCTAGAACAATAGCCATCAGTTTGGCTTCAAGAGAATCGCCCGCGCTTGCTCTGGCGAAGGTAACTGAACCCCTTGCCAAGCTTCCGTTGGATTCCACAGCCAGCGATCGCCCCCGGTCAACACCACTTGAGCGGCAATTTGCCGATAGTTCGGCAACTGTAATCCTCCTGCTCTGGCCCGCTCCCAAAGCTGACGATAGGTCTGACAACTATTCATTTGCAGAATTAACTTCAAGCTGCCTGCCCCGGCTGCACCAAAGTTGTGGGCATCAAAGCCTGAGAATAAACCATCAACATGGAGAAAAACTGCGTCTGCCCCGGCTCCATCCGGTGCATCCACGTGAACCCCGTTGGCTTGGGTGAGGGGATCGGTGCCGCCTTCTGGGCGATCGCTCCGAGCCGAATAGTGAATATAGGCGGGACCATTGGGCCATTGGCGATCGGCATTGCCCACGGTCACCACAGTTAACCATTGTCGCAGATGGGCTTCAGCCTGTTGTCGAGCCATCTCTGGTGAGAGGTCAGGATTGTTTACCAAACGACGACTGATGGCTGCTTCGGTATAGGTCCGGAGCGCGCCGCTGAGTTCGGAGGTGGAGCGGCTGTAGGCCATCCAAACTAAGGGTCGGGGGTCGGTTTCGTTGGCTTCTAAAATCCGAATCAGATTGTTCTGAAACAGAGGACGGGCAAAGCCATGTTGGGAGAGAACGGTTTCGATGCGATCGCGTTGCCGAGGATGCAAAATCGCCTGCTCCCCCTGAATTGTCGGCATGAGGCCATTGGCTTCTAGGACCGGACGGTGGGTCATGAGGAAAATTTGCAGATCCGGGGTTAGGGGGACAACTGCAAAGCCTTGGTCCATATCGGTACCCAAGTGGAGCTGAGCCATGGGGATGCCTAGGACTTGGACATAGTGTTCTAGCCGTTGGGGCGTTGTGGTTTCGCCTTCCCAGCCAGGTTTGAGGTCGTGGAGGGTGTTGAGGCCGGGGCTGAAAATCACTAATTCTGAGGGATGCTCGGACGCTTGGGTCAAGGTATTGGCCTTGAATTTGAGGTGTTGCTCAATCCATTGAAACGGCTGATCCTGAGCGAAAACAGCATCGAAGTCCGCTGCTGCTCCATCTCCCCCTGGAATGGAAAAATGCCCGCAATAGCCTTCGTCATAGCTGGTGCGGAAGGCCATAGATTGTAGGGCTGCGTCAGTAACCGCAGCCGCTTGATACTCGATATCATCGGGCAAATCGGCCCCAAAATATTCCATCATAGCCATGAGGCTTGGCATGGCGCTGGGATGGATATCAGTCTCGAGTAAGGCTTCAATTTCGTTGATGTCAGAAGCGGAGGGATTGAGAACTTGGGTGTCAAGCATTTTGATGGTTGCCATGGTTTTAAGCCTGATTTGAAATCGGAATGAATAAGGTGAATGGAGAGGGTTGGGGTCGCTGGGCTCAACGCTAATCTAGGGTTGAAAAACCTGTAGGAGGGCCAATTTTTCCAAGGCTTGCCAGGTTGCTTGGTCAACAACGCCTTTAACGGTGATGGCTGAACTGGTTGGGGGGGTCTGTCGAGCCTGAAAATCTCTGATCGATGCTTCGGTGAGGGGGCCAAAGCGATAGTCGATCGCCCCTTCATAAAACCCTGCATGCTTCAGTAAATGCTGGACCACTGCAACGGATTTTCCGAGGGTGTTGCGGTGCAAAATGGGGAATTCTTCGATGAGGGCGCGATCGCCTTCCAAGGATCGCCAGGTCTCTTCAGTGGCAATCCCATCTTGAAATAAAAGATAGCGAAACTGAGCTACTTTCAGCCGCCGCTTGGTTCGAGGGCCAAATTGACCATCTTCGACCAGCGGTACTAGCGTTTGTGCATCGGCAAGTCGCTGGTTGAGTAGGGCCTGGAGACGCTGAACCTGAAGATTAGAATCACCCAGTTTGAGTATGGGGGCTTGGGTTGATGACGAGGTAACTATTTGCATGGTGAGCGAAGAAGAAAGCGAGAACGGCATGGGTTCACTCTGGTTGTACCAAGTTCATCGCTCAGAAGCAGGTACCCCTAGGGGGCATTTTGCGAGTAGCAGGTCAAGAAACGATCACTCGCAGGGATGATTATGTCCGATGGGTGACGTTTGTTATGAGACAAAATGTAACAGCGTATCTACTGAATATAGGTTTCCTCGGTATGATAAGAGTCGTGTTTGAGGCGAATCTGCTCGCTGACCTGTTCTAGAAGCTTTTTAGGCCGGTTTTCCATGATGGACGATATAAAGAATGTTTCTGCTTATCACCCCTATATGCGGGTTATACGGAAAGTTTCGGGATATCGTCTAGGGGGTATGTAGAAAGTTTCTGGCTATCATGCTCTATGAGGATGATATACAGAAAATTTCTGCCTATTAAGAGTTATGCTGCTTCTCCCTCTAGTAGGACGTAATCAAACGTTTCTCCCTACAACTTTAAATTTTCTAAGCTATAAAAGATAAAAGATTGCTAGAACACGGGTATTTCTCACTAAATGAGTTTATTGCGACGAATCCAGGATGCCACAGTTGACCCCAAGTTTCAGTTGGCGGATATTTTGCGAATGTGTAAAATACTAGCTGCTCGTTTGGAGCACCCACTCTTTAAGGAATGGATTAAGCAAGAGCTGAATGGTTATGACGAAAATAAAGAACAACTGCCAGACTATAGAGTTTTAAAGAACTTAGGCTGTCGGGGTGATTTTTTTGGACCTTTTGGCAGTGGCTTAAAGAACGCGCCGATTCCTCCAATATGCCTACCTGAAGAATTCAGAGAAGTTGTATCAACGAAATATGTTTTTCAAAGTGTTAGTGCCTTGGAGAGCAATGTTGGTCAAGCCAATCAGTCAAACCAGAGCATTCTTAGGATGTTGTGGGCAGCAGATGCTGTTGTTCTGTTAGGTTCCGATATCTATGAAAGTATGGTTTGTGGGCAGGCTTGGACTGATATTCCTACCGCTGCATTGGTGGCAATTCTTGATACTATAAAGAGCAGAATTTTGGACTTTGTAATTGAGATTGAAGCTGAAGCACCAAATGCGGGGGATGCTGAACCTGGGGAAAAGCCAATTCCTGACAAAGAAATTAACTACATCTTCAATAGATGCATTTTACATCAGCATAGTCAAACTGCTTCATCTGGATCAGTCATTCAAACACATAACCAGCAGGATTCGTATATGCCAGACAACTATGTGAACAATCTTCAAGGAGCCAATGTAGGCAACATGGCTAACACAGTTAAGGATGATGCACGACAACAAGCTAATCAACATATCCATCTATCTGAGTCGAAGAAGACTCTTGCTGAAGCAGCCGCAGAGATTCAGCAACTCTTGAAGCAGTTAGAGCAAACTAGTCCTGCTGCTACTGAAGCTGAAAAGGTTGCGTATATTAATGATGAAACCACTCCTAGCTTTAAACGTCGTGTAAGCGGTGCTTTGCAGGCAAGTGGAGAAGCAGCAATCGATGAGTTTATCTTGGAGAATAAGTACCTTAAAGTTGCGAAAGCAGCAGTCAAAGGATGGTTTCAACCAGGCGGGTAAGGTTATTAATATTGCCAGCAGCATAACAACCCTGCTGCACCGGAACGAACTTAAGTTATCGATAGGAGTCAGAGTTTTTTGCGTCCGGTGAGCAGGAACGTTAGCTGGCTTCGTTTTAGGGCTACGGGCATACCCTACTTGGCGGACTCAGTTAAATAAAAAGAACAACCGAGCCTCAGTAATCAAGAAGCTCGGTTGCCAGTCAAGTTTTACCTCACAGTAGACTTTGAGTGTTGAGTAATGCCCCGAATCATGACTTGAACAAGGTTGGTCACGGAACCCATAAGGGTCGTAATAAGAATTGTGACAGCTAAAATGATTGCAGTGGGTGACTCACCATGTTCCATAACTGTTTCAGGATTGATTGGTGCAATAGGAGGTGTAGCTTGGCTCACGGTAGTTGTTTGTTGAGGTTGCATGATTTCTGTTTGATCTCGACAATTTCATCATCAACCTCCCAAAACCCTTACAAGGCTTAGGATTAGCCCAATAAAGAGAGCAGATGACATCTAACCTGGAACTGAGCCAAAATTGAACCTGAAAACACTAAAAATGTGATACATCGCAATGGCAACGACGATTAGGGCAACTCAAGCAGGGCTAACTTATGTGGATCAAATTCGACGAAGAAAAGGCTGGAAGAAAACAGAAGAAGCTTGGTATGGTTTGGCTTACACGTCAGAATCAACTCTAAAAAGGTTTTGGGCAGGGCAACCAATACAGCAGGACACATTCATTAACATCTGTAAAGCGATCGGTATTGAGGATTGGCAAAAACTTATTGATACGAACCCTATCCAGACAAAGACTTCTTACATTAATTTCTCCGTCTACGATGAGGATTGGGTTGGTCGAGAGCCTATCATCGATGAGCTAAGTCAAAAAATTCACAGTTCTCATCGAGTACTTTTACTTGTTGGTCTTACAGGTATCGGAAAAACAGCCTTGGCTGAAAAGCTTGTCGAGAAATTACGAGGAGTATGGATAGAGGATCGGGAAAACTTTGAAAATCAGGAAAAATCTTCAGACTTTGTTAGCGTTTCTTTCCAGTGGCTTCAGCGTTGGGGAGAGTTCGTTGCTCCAGATCAACGCCACCCTCAACAGCTACGCCGTAGACTTATAAAGAGGCTATGCGAGAATAAACATCTTATTTTAATGGATTCTTTAGAGTGTCTGCTAACAGGTAATGTAGATGAGGGATGGGGTGGTTTTGCTGATCCGGAGTGGGCAAACTTTTTCATTCAGTTACTTGCTGAACCCAATTTCTCTAGCCGCTTTATCCTCACATCTCAGGATCTGCCGACTCAATTTGATACGGCAGAGTTTGATCGATATAAGAATTATTGGCTCTGTAAGCTTTTAAAGGGATTAGACGCTGAAGAACAGATTAAGTTATTCAAAAAAGTTGATTTAGATGATCGACTAGAAGTAGCTGACAGTCCATTAAGGGTAATTGGACAAGTTTATGATGGTCATCCTCTTGCTTTAAGGGTTATTGCAGGAGAAATCAAACAGAAATATAACAGCAGGGTTGAAGCATATTGGAAAGATAATGGACTTTACATTGAAAATGTTAAAAGAGATTTAGATTTAGCCCGTCAATCAGATGCTACAACTGGTGTTGATGATCGATGGAATCTTGATTCCTACACAAGAACTTTGCGGAACTTGGTTAGAGAACGAGTTGAGAGAACACTTGAGCGCCTTAAGCGTGATGTTCCGGATGCTTATTTATTGCTTTGTGCATCATCAATTTATCGCTGTGAAGTGCAGGAAAACTGGTGGTTGACCCACCTTGAGTACAGGGGTTACGACAGGCAAAGGCAAAGGAACTCTATGCAGGCTTTGCGAGATCGTTACCTTGTTGAAGATGGAGGCATTGATGAAGAGGATGAACGGCTAGTAGGTCAACATAATCTAATCCGAAGTGTTGCAATTTCTCATCGACTGGAATTATTCAGCACAATATAATCATCATTTGACAATATGGTTTCCATCTCATCATCAGATAATGAACTATTGCTCAAGGATCTAGGAATCTGTCCGCAAACCTTGGCTGACAATTGTTCTAGCCAGGAACTTGACAACTACATTGGAATTGTCAATTGGCTTACACGTCGAAAACTCAAACCTGGAAGTTCTGCGCTTGAGAAGACAAAAGGATATAAGGAAGCATTACATCTTTTGTGCGAACTTCAAGAATGGGAAAAGATACAAATTATTCTTCACAAATCTCTTCCAATCAATTCAAATATTTCACTACCTTTGTCAACACTCCGGACAGTTTTTTGGGGTTAGGTTGGAGAAAAGCTATCCACCGCATAGAGTGCAAGTGTACGAAAAACACGGAGCACCGATGGATAGCCTCAAAAGCATCTTAACCGGTCTGCTGGGGACAGCAGGCCCTTTAGCAAACCGCAGCGGCAGTTTCTGATGACGCTGATGACCACGATATTCGTGGTCTGTGGCAAGGTCAACTACACGAACCTGAGTCGGTACAGCGACCGCAGTGAGCGCACCTACCGGCGACATTTTGAGTCGGGACTGGGCCTGGAAGGCTTGAACCAAGCCTTAATTGAGCAGGTCACGGCGGACGGCAGCCCCCAGATTGCGGTGGTGGATTGCACCTTTACCGAGAAAAGTGGACGCCACACCTATGGGCTGGACGGGTTCTACAACGGGAAAACGCAGCGGGCCGAGCGAGGGTTGGAATGGTCGGTGGTAGCGATAGTCGATCTAGTTCAGAAGACGGGCTATGCCCTCTCGGCGCAACAAACCGAAGCGGGACTCGGATCCCAGGAACCGCCTACGGATGAGGAAACGACACCCCCCAAGAGCCGAGTCGACTTTTATCTGGGGCATTTGGCTTATTGCGTCGCCTTCTTTCCCGCCGCGATCCGCTATGTGGTTGCCGATGGCTTCTACAGCAAGTACAAATGGGTGAGCGGGGTGGTGCAGTTGGGCTTCCACGCCATTGGGCGGCTCCGCAGCGATGCCAACCTCAAATTTCTCTATGATGGCCCCCAGAAGCGGCGGGGCAACCGTCGTCGCTATGACGGCAAGGTAGATCTGAGCGACCCCAGTCGCTTCACCTTCGTCGAGACCCTAGAGGACGGGGTGTCCCTCTACACCGCCGTCGTCTGGTCGGTCAGCCTCAAACGCCGCATTCGCCTCGCTTATCTACGGAAAGCCCAGGACGGGGCGTCGCGCTATGTCGTCCTCTTTTCCTCGGATACGGATATCGACCCGTTGCACCTCTATCGAGGCTACGCCGCCCGCTTTCAAATTGAATTCATCTTCCGGGATGCCCGCCAATTTACGGGGTTAGCCGATTGCCAAGCCCGTTCCCCTGAAGCCCTTGACTCCCATGTCAATGCCAGTCTGATGGCCCTGTCGTTGGCCAAAGCCGCACTGCTCTCCACTCAAGCTAAGACTGAGGCTGAGGCTGAGGCTGAGGCTGAATCCCCCAGTTTCTCTATCGCTTCCTTCAAACGACAGGCCCTCAATCAGCATCTTCTCGACCTATTTACCACCATGTTCGACCTGGAGCCAACTTTGATTCAATCCCACCCCAACTACCAGACCCTCCTGAATTACGGGACTATAGCCGCCTAAGCTGGGGCCACAGCCGCCTAAATCTGTCCGGAGTGTTGAATTTAGTTGGATGAGGTTTAAAACATTGCCGCGATCGCCCAGCGATTCAGATAGAAATAGGGCAGAATTAATAGCCCACATCTTTGATGAAACCAGCTACTCTTTCCACTATCGCAGCTGCCTGATTTGGTTGTAATCCCTCAGTATGGTAACCGATCACTATCGCTGTTCCTGTTTTATAGGCAATGATACCAGCATTCTGCTTTATGCCCACGAGACATTTCTCATCACATTGCTTCCTTAAGAATTTAATGCCATTCATAGTGAAGTTATAACCACCGATGGTGGCATTTGTAAAAAAATTGGCTAAAAGCTGTGATTCTGACGAAGAAATGGTGAACCCAGGACTAGCCGCCCAAACCGTTCCATCAGCTCCAGTAATAGCTGCTCCTGAAAGTCCTGCCCCTACAAGATCATTCACATATAGTTGCCAACCTGTCATATTTGACATATGGTTCACCTACCTATTCAAATGTAAATTAAGCTGTTAGTCATCTAAATCGCATATAATACATTACAACACTCCGGACAGTTTTTTGGGGTTAGGTTGGAGAAAAGCTATCCACCGCATAGAGTGCAAGTGTACGAAAAACACGGAGCACCGATGGATAGCCTCAAAAGCATCTTAACCGGTCTGCTGGGGACAGCAGGCCCTTTAGCAAACCGCAGCGGCAGTTTCTGATGACGCTGATGACCACGATATTCGTGGTCTGTGGCAAGGTCAACTACACGAACCTGAGTCGGTACAGCGACCGCAGTGAGCGCACCTACCGGCGACATTTTGAGTCGGGACTGGGCCTGGAAGGCTTGAACCAAGCCTTAATTGAGCAGGTCACGGCGGACGGCAGCCCCCAGATTGCGGTGGTGGATTGCACCTTTACCGAGAAAAGTGGACGCCACACCTATGGGCTGGACGGGTTCTACAACGGGAAAACGCAGCGGGCCGAGCGAGGGTTGGAATGGTCGGTGGTAGCGATAGTCGATCTAGTTCAGAAGACGGGCTATGCCCTCTCGGCGCAACAAACCGAAGCGGGACTCGGATCCCAGGAACCGCCTACGGATGAGGAAACGACACCCCCCAAGAGCCGAGTCGACTTTTATCTGGGGCATTTGGCTTATTGCGTCGCCTTCTTTCCCGCCGCGATCCGCTATGTGGTTGCCGATGGCTTCTACAGCAAGTACAAATGGGTGAGCGGGGTGGTGCAGTTGGGCTTCCACGCCATTGGGCGGCTCCGCAGCGATGCCAACCTCAAATTTCTCTATGATGGCCCCCAGAAGCGGCGGGGCAACCGTCGTCGCTATGACGGCAAGGTAGATCTGAGCGACCCCAGTCGCTTCACCTTCGTCGAGACCCTAGAGGACGGGGTGTCCCTCTACACCGCCGTCGTCTGGTCGGTCAGCCTCAAACGCCGCATTCGCCTCGCTTATCTACGGAAAGCCCAGGACGGGGCGTCGCGCTATGTCGTCCTCTTTTCCTCGGATACGGATATCGACCCGTTGCACCTCTATCGAGGCTACGCCGCCCGCTTTCAAATTGAATTCATCTTCCGGGATGCCCGCCAATTTACGGGGTTAGCCGATTGCCAAGCCCGTTCCCCTGAAGCCCTTGACTCCCATGTCAATGCCAGTCTGATGGCCCTGTCGTTGGCCAAAGCCGCACTGCTCTCCACTCAAGCTAAGACTGAGGCTGAGGCTGAGGCTGAGGCTGAATCCCCCAGTTTCTCTATCGCTTCCTTCAAACGACAGGCCCTCAATCAGCATCTTCTCGACCTATTTACCACCATGTTCGACCTGGAGCCAACTTTGATTCAATCCCACCCCAACTACCAGACCCTCCTGAATTACGGGACTATAGCCGCCTAAGCTGGGGCCACAGCCGCCTAAATCTGTCCGGAGTGTTGTTTGTATGAGTATCTTTTATTTAATGAGCTTTCGAGGGAATTACTAGCAATTTCACAGGAAATTCTCACTTCATTAGAAGGTTATGAACATGACTTGACATTTGTTGAGTTGTTGAAAGCAAGAGCCATGTCAGCGACGAATAATCAACTAGAAGAAGCAAGAGTGCTACTAGAAGAGCTATTCAATAAATCGCTATCAGGTACAGAGATACATATTGAGTCTTTGGCATACCTTGGAATGCGGCAAGTTAACTCAGGCTCATATAAAGAAGGGATAGAAAATTTAAATTCTGCTCTGCTTAAAGCTGACAAAAGCGATTTTGTAGATACCGCAAAAATCAAGGAGCTAAAAACAGATATCTTAGAGAATTTAGCTTTTTTTGAAATGAATGCTAGTCATTTTCAAGATGCAATGAGATTATATAGTGAGGTCATTTCTTTAAGAGAGGAGCTAGGACTTTTTCATAAGATTGTAGGTCCTCTTGCTCATCAAGGAATCATCGCAAGAAAAATTGGGGACTATGAACAGGCAAGAACTTTTTTAGAAAAAGCAAAAAAGCAAGCAACTGAAATTGAAAGTGAAAGTCAAGTAGTTTGGGTTAGCCATCACTTAGCATATGTTCTTCTGAATCAAGGTAATCCAGATCTGGCAGAAGATCTGTGCAAGTTCTCAATTAATGGATATCAGAAATTTGATAATCAGTGGGGACTGTCAGACTGTTATGAACAAATGGGACTTATTTGCTTAGCTCAAAGAAATTTTGATCAAGCCGAAAACCATTTTCAACGTTCACTGAATACTAGAAAGATGATAGGTAATCGTCACGGAACTGCAAGCTCGACATTAGATTTGGCATTAGCATTCTGGAATAAACGTAATTTCTTGAAGGCTATTTTTTATTTGCTAAAAGGGTTTTATCTTTACTACAACCTTGGCATTCTAAATCGAACAAGATTCCGCAGAATGTTAAAATTAGCCTTGGTCTGGACTTTTGGTAATAAAAAGTGGACTATGTGAGATAGTAATCATGAATGTAGGAATTATATGTGGTTATGGGGTTTCATTAGAAAATGACCTAGAAATTTATGCAGATTCTATCTCACTCTTTTTGTCTTCTAGTGATATAGATAAGCTAATTCTTTGTGGAGGATATACTGTAGAAAATTCGCCCCATTCAGAAGCAGGTCTAATGCGGAAGCTTCTCCAGCAGAGGGAAGTTGATCAGGAGTTTATCCTTGAAGAGGCTTCTGTTACTTCCCTGCATAATCTTTTATTTGCAAAGGAAATTTTAGAAAATCTTGCTTATCCTTTTCAAAGAATCTATATATTTTGTGACTCAGTGAGAAGCTTTAAAGTCTTCTGTTTGTCAAGAATTATTTTTAGTAATTACTCCGTGACAATCATATCTTTTGGTCGCAAAGAATTTGCTTTAATGTATCGCCGATTCTAGAATGAAGTGCATCACCTAGAAGCGTCCCGTAGAGGGGCTCATAGGATAGTCTGATGTTTACCACAACAAAAAGACACCCTATGAGCTATACCCAGCTTAGCGCTTCTGAACGGCATCAAGTTTATGAATTGAGAACGACAACAGCATTGTCTATGCGGGCTATTGCCCGTCAACTCGGACGAGCTCAGAGCACAGTATCGCGAGAGCTCGCCCGCAATAGAAGCGAGGGAGGCCATTACTTACCCGACAGCGCCCAGCAAAAAATGCAGGTTCGGCGACAGCAATCCAAGACAGCGTTTAATTGTGTATCAGAGATCTGTGTTTTCGAGATCAAAGAGCGTTTGAAGCAGTACCACAGTCCAGAGCAAATCGCTGGGCGACTGAAGCGAGAAGGACGGGCGCAAATCAGTCATGAAACGATTTATCAGATGATCTATGCCGACCATGAAGGCTTAAAGGACTACCAGAAGGTATTTACGGCAGGGACGAGGCAAGCGTCGTAGGCGAGGGGGCTGTAACTCAAAGCGAGGGAAGATTCCAGGGCGCGTAGGGATAGAGCATCGACCCGCGATAGCGGATGCCAAGACTGAAATCGGTCATTGGGAAAGTGACACGATGATTGGGGGAAATCATCACGGCGTAATTGTGACCCACGTGGACAAAGCATCGAAGTTTCTAGTAGCCAATCTAGGTGAAAACAAAACGTCTTCTGAAGTCAACAAGGTGACCATTAGGCTCTTTAGCCAGATTCCAAAGGCTCAACGAAAAACGATGACATTTGACAATGGCAAAGAGTTTAGTGGCCATGAAGAATTGAGTAAGGAGTTAGGACTACAGTGTTACTTTGCCAACCCTTATCATTCCTGGGAGCGAGGACTAAATGAACATACGAATGGATTGTTGAGGCAGTTTTTTCCAAAGCAGACAAATTTCAAAATTGTGAAGCCAGAGGCATTAGAAGAAGCAGTCATGCTGATTAACAAAAGACCTAGGAAATCGCTTGACTACAAAACGCCATTTGAAGTATTCTATTCAGATAAATCAGGCACTGATGCACTTCAAATTTGAATTGGCGTATTTAGTACAAATTCCATCTACAGTAATTCAAGCATTAGGTGCCATTTTTCCTGGGCTAAGTGATACGCTTTCTAGTACTAGAAGTAGATGGAATAGAGTTATGGATAAAGTCTTGGGACGCTCAAGTAGATAATCAAATTTGAGATTGGTTGTGTTGCGCCAGCCAGCTAACAAGTCGCTGCACCGGAACGCCGAAAGCTAGTCGGTTGAGTTGCCAAGGTTATCTGCGTCCGGTGAGCTTGGTCGTTAGACAGACTGAAACTTGAAATATTGTCAGATTGAATGCACGATTGAGTGCTAGGCTGAGTTGCTTTAGTTTAGAGAGGTTCTAATGAATAAAAGTTACGTTATATGGAACAACAAAGGAGGTGTTGGTAAGAGCACCATTACTTTCCATATTGCATCTATGTACGCCGAGAAACATAGCGATCGGAATGTAGTGGTTATAGATATGTGTCCACAAGCAAACTCGTCAATGATGCTGATGGGGGGCGGGACTGGCGCGGAATCTCGTCTACAAGAGCTAATTGTTGGGGATGTCCCTAAAACTGTTGTGGGTTACTTGACAGACAGCGTACTGAAAAATGACACCACAGATGTGAATAAATATCTGCTTCAATTGCAGGAAAATAATCCAAGGCTGCCGCCAAATCTCTTTCTTATGTCTGGTGACGGAAATCTGGAGCTAATTGCTCCCTTGTTGGCAGAAAGAGCTGATGCAACACCATTATCCAGCACGGATTCGCCTTGGGTTGAGATACACTCAATCATTAAAAGATTTACAGAGCGTACTATATTCGATAAGCCGACAACATTTTTTATCGATACCAACCCCAGCTTCTCAATCTACACGCAAATTGCAATTTTGTCAGGGCAAAAGTTATTGGTTCCTATCAATGCTGATGACTCGTCAATTTACGCGATATCAGGATTGTTCAATTTAATATGGGGCACAGAGAAAACGCATCCAGTCTACGGAAAGTATACTTTTGCCGCTAAAGTTGATACTTTCGGAATGGAAAGACCGAAAATTGCACTTTTACTAGGCAATAGGTTTACTCAGAAGATAGGCGCAGCGCAGGCTTTCAAGGCACTGTCAAATGAAGCAGTGCGGAAAATGTTTGAGGAGTATGAAAATAACAAATCTCGTTTTGTTGATGGAGAGCAACATAGCTACTCTCGAAGTGAATTTGAAGATGTCTACAGTTGTGAATTGAGAGATTTTAATAGTGCTGGCGTTGTAGCAGCAAATCAAGGGTTGCCACTGAGCCAAATGCTGGAACAGCGCCGTTACATGGTGTATGGTGAGGAAATTCAGGTTTCTCAAGAGCAAAGGAATAAGTGTCATGAAGTAATTGAGACGCTTGTTGGAAGGCTATGAGCATCTGCAAAGGTTGCCCCAGAAGATAATTCTGGACATCTACTGAGGCTAAGTCTGTCTAACATAGGCCCTGAGGCGGACGGAGTCAATGGCGAACACTAAATATTCTGCTCTGATTGAAAAAGGACGGTTATTTAATCAGGACAAATCGACCTGATATTGAGCTTTGAATTGCTCAGATAATCTCATTATCAGATTATTTGTATTTGATGATGTGTTGCTAATTGATGTGCTTGAAATCAACTAAAAAACTGCAATCAAGAGATGCTATTCCGCCAGAAGTGCAATCAACGGTGACTTCTTCCGTCTCAGGGCAGCTAAATACTTTTCCTCATCATAGGGTTTACCATCTTGCCAACAACGCCAGAGAATCCGACCCCATTTATAGGCCAAAGCCCGAATTGCTTTCGGATGACTTTTGCCTACAGCCCGTTGTTGTTTGTAAAAGGCTTGCGACCAGGCGGAATGCCGTCGCGCTTGATCCACCCATTCGACAAAGGTTTGTCGCAAGAAAATCGGACAAGACCAACGCCAATGAACCCAACGTTTCTTGCCACTTTCCTCTTTCACGGGCGCAATGCCGATATAACTCATGAAGGCTTGGGCCGAATCAAACCTTGTGCGGTCTTCACCAAAAGCCGCGAGGAGTCGAGGAGCGAGATGTGGGCCTGCTCCTGGCAAGGTTCGAAATAATACCGCATCAGGCAGGGATTCAAACAATTGTTCGATACTCTGCTCAAATGCAGCCAGTTGTTGCACAATGACTTTGAGTAATGCAATCAAGGCAACCGTCAGAGCTTGGGCGGGTCGGATGATCGCCTCATCTTGGGTCAAGGGTGGGCCAGCTTCATGGATTTGCTGAATCCGTCGCTGGATGGCCGATTTACGAACCACTTTATGGTTGCGAAAGAACTGTGTCAGTTGGATATCAGTCGTGGCTTGTGCCGCTTGTACATCGGGGTATTGTTCCAGGAATTCACAGAAGACGAGAGTGTCCTTATCCTCAAACCAATCAAGCACTTGTGGAAAGTAGGATTTAAGTGAGGCTATAATGCGATTGGTCAGCCGCACTTTCTCCCCCACCAGCATCCGCCGCGACTCAACCCATTGCCGTAATTGACGATGTTTTGGACAGCCCGCCGTCCAAATGTCGAGTTTGTCACCATGCTTTTGTAGCAGTTCCACAATCAACTTGGCGTCAATGGGATCAGACTTTGCCCGTGACGGTTGAAAGGCTTTGCGGTAGTTGGCTACGGTGCGGGGATTGATCGGCACTAGAACCAAGTTGTCGTATTGGCAGAGGGCATAGAGCAACGGTCCACGTTTTTGTTCTAGGCCAACGAGGATTTTTCTCTGGCCATAGCGCTGTCGCAGTTGATTCACCCAATCGGCGATCGCCTGTGGGGTTGCTTGAATGATGCTATGTTCCCAAACCTGAGAGGTGGGTTCATGCAGGGCAATGTCATGTTTTCGGTCAGCCCAGTCGATGCCAATGTAGGCAGCGTAAGGGGTATTGGCAAGGTTAAGTTTCATCGTGCTAGATTGAGGATAGTTTTTGCTTGGGGGAAAAGCTAACGCCAAGTTCAGGGGCGAAAAGATTATGGAAGAGATGACACTCATCAATCCCTGAGAGTTCGTTACTAGTGAAGTTGGACGAGGTGGGGCGGCGATGCCATATGTTAGTAGTCATCGACTGACTCTCGTTGGATAGTCGTCCGCTCCACCTGGTAGAATTTCCCCACTTTCTTACTTTAAGTATTTCTTCAAGAGCAAGCGAACCCAGGAGGAGGAGGAGCGATGCGATATGTTAGTAGACATGCTTGCTGTCGCGCGATGCATGGTCGTCTCCTCGTCTTTTCAGGTTCTCGTCTCCCCATAAACCCGGCTGGAGCGGACTGAAGGGAGATCTCGGTGGGGATGCAAAGGTTACTTGCAGCTGCTCAACCGGAACGTTAGCGATAGTTGCTGTAGACTTTAACGGACTCAGAACAAGAAACTAAATAGATATTCCGATAATTAGGAGACAAAATAATTATGGAATTTAACCCAAACAACAATGTTGTTAAACTTTGCCTTCAAGGTATGGGCATGGAAGAAAAAGGCAAACCTGAAGAAGCAAGTAAACTCTTTCTTCAAGCCTGGAACGAAGCGACATACGATTTTGAAAAATTTATTTCAGCTCATTATGTAGCCCGACATCAAAAAACTGTTTCTGACAAATTAAAATGGCTCGAAACGGCTTTGCAGTTTGCATTAAAAATAAATGACGACACTGTCAAGAGTGCTTTCCCTTCTCTATATTCAAACATTGCCAAATGCTATGAGAAATTAAGCGACCCTGATAAGGCAAAAAAGAATTATGAATTAGCAACTTCGTTTAAGGATAAACCTTCTGACAAAGGTCCTTTTTATCATGGAACGAAAGCAGATTTGCAGGTTAGCGATTTGCTGACAGCAGGGAGTAATTCTAACTATAAATCTGAACTCAAAATGAATCACATTTACTTTACAGCCCTTGTTAATGGAGCGGGACTAGCTGCTGCCTTAGCAAAAGGCAATGGACGTGAACGTGTTTATATCGTTGAACCGACAGGGGGATTTGAAAATGACCCGAATGTTACAGACAAAAAATTTCCGGGCAATCCGGCACGCTCATATCGCTCCCAAGCACCATTAAAGATCGTTGGCGAAGTAACAGATTGGGTGAGACAAACACCTGAGGAACTCCAAAAATGGCGTGAAAAATTGGCCAACAATAAAGGAGAAATTATTAATTAATTTCTCAGATGCCCATACCATCCTCATAAACCAACGAACCGCTAACATATGTTAGTAGACATGCTTGCTGTCGCGCGATGCATGGTCGTCTCCTCGTCTTTTCAGGTTCTCGTCTCCCCATAAAGCGCGATGCACCGGAACTTTGAAGGCTGCTATGTTGCCGAGTGAGTGGTCTGCGTCCGGCGATCGCAAACGTTAGACAGATTCCTTTTCATAAGGATACGATTCTAGTAACACACTTTTTATGGCACAAAGCTTATGAACAAGATGAATCTTGGTCTCGGTATTGGCTTAGGCGTAGGTATCGGGACTGCCATAGGTGTAGCAACGGACAACATCGGTATTGGACTTGGTATAGGGATTGCAATCGGTGTTGCGATTGGTCTTCAAGGCAGTAACGGTGACCAATAAAGTTTGTTGCTAACCCGTCAAACTTGGGTAGATATGATTCTGTTAGCTTGTTGTGGATTTTGTTTTTAGTCCGCCCTCCCCCGCTGCCCACAAACCTGCGCCGGCTCAAACCACTGCGCCAGCCCCCGCTGAACCTGATCCGCAGCCTGCTTCGGTGTTAGTTTACCCTGCAAGACCCCTAGGGCACTATCCCCCATCAGCTCCAGTCCATTCGGCAACCCCTCCTGCAACGCCTCAGCCGTCCAGCGAATATCGGTTTGATCGCTTTGGGTGAATTTTAGAAACGCTTGCGCTGCTGGATCCTGAGGCAAATCGGTCATTCGTCGCAACGGGAAAAAACCAGGGATAGCCGACGCAAGTTGCTGAACCACCGATTCCTGACTTAGCCATTGCAGCAGGGCCTGGGCTGCTTCTGGGTGTTCCGAGGCCGCGTTGACGCCGATGGCAAAATCTGGCTGAAACGTCACCACTGTGGGCTGTCCCTGGGGCGGCGGCACGGCAAACACGCTCCAAGCAAAGTCGGGTTTAGCCTCTTCAATCTGGGGAATTTGCCAGGAACCGCTGATCATCATCGCGGCTTTGCCGTCATACAACAACTGACGGCTGTCCTGTTCGGTGACGATGGTGTTGTCGTCCGGCAAGAAGGGGCGTAAATCCCCAAGGGCTTTGAACGTGGCGATCGCCCTCGGGTCATTAAAACAGCGATCGCCCGACAAATAGGCCAACCGCCCTGCCCGTCCGCCGATAAAATTGGGCGCTAGGTTAAACAACAGGGTTTCTGCCACCGAGAGACTGTTTTGGGTGCTGTTGGCTAGGGGAATATAGCCCGCAGCTTTGAGGGTTTGCGCTGTTGCTAGAAATTCCTCCCAGGTTTGAGGCAGGGCCAAGTTCAGGGATTTGAACAAATTGGCGTTGTAATAAACCCCGTGGGACACCGCCATCATGGGCAGGGCGTAGAGTTCGCCTGCATCATTTTGCCAGGGTTTGAGGGCCTCCGGGTCGTAGGCTGGGGTGATTTCCTCAATTTTGGGAAAATCGTTGAGCGATCGCAGCGCCCCCTGCTGGATGAGCGTCTGCCCCGCCGAAAAGGGTGGCACAAAGAACAAATCCGGGGCCTTGCCCTCCGCCAGTTGATCTGCCAAGACCGTTTGATAATCCATTCCCCGCGTCGGCGCGAACTGGACCTCTAGCTTGGGATTCTCGGCCATAAATTTTGCCAAAAGCTGGTCAAACTCGGCTTGATCTTCGGTTCGCCAGGAGCCCAACGTTATCGTAGTCCGGCTTGCATCCATGGCCGCGAGATCCCGCGCTTGGAGCGTGGGGGTTTGGGTGGGTTGAGGGGCGGCGTTGAGTTGGCGATCGCTCCACAGCGGATAGACCCCATAGATCACCGTAAAAATCGCCACAAACACGCCCAACGCCACAGGATAAAACCGTTTTCCCAGGCGATCGATCTGCAATAAAAGCTGATCATTCTGGCGCTTGGCGGCGACGTTGGTGCCAATGGAAACAAACAGGGCAAAGAGGCAAAGGACATACATGGCGTAAAACATGTATTCGATCGCAACCAAATACCCCACCACGGGCAAATCATTGGACAGCCGCACATGGAAAAATGATGTCGCCAGCAAAATGCTCAGCCCGCCCCCGGCCTTGGGCGCAATGCCGTCCGCCGGAATAAACAAAATCATGTAGGCGGCAACCAGGAGCAAAAACACCGGTAGCAGATTTTTCAGGACAAAACCAACGGCGTCTCGCTGGAGATAGACCGCCACGTTGAACCGAGAATATTGAATTCGGTCATCAAATTTGGCATCCAGAAACTGGGGATCGCCCAGGGTCGAATCGTCCCGCAGCACGTCCTGGAAAAACTTGGCGCTTTTGATCCGCCAGGTGGGCAAGCCATCGAGGACCTTGGACTGTTCCAGTTTGCTGAGGATGCTGCGGGTGCTGTTGCTGCGCATCCCGACGACATCATCGACGTAGAGCAAATCCTCGGCCTTCAGGCTTTTGTGGCGAAAGCTGACAATCAGCGTCTGTTGGTCAAAGGGATAATCCCGAAAATCAAACTCTCCCCGGAACCGACCCTTCACCCGATAGGCTCGGTAATGCATCGGTCCCAGCTCATCGGGTGTGTCGCTGGCATTCATCAGCTCTTGGGTTTCCAGCGGTTCGGCAAGATTCGTAAACTCAATGTCGTCGGCCTTAAACTCGCCGCGATAGCGAAACCAAAGATAAAAATCCACCAGGTACGAGGAATCCTTCGGGTCTAGGGCATCGATCGCATTGATATCAATCCCCGTATAAACCACCTGGACAGGCTTCATGTAGCGACTATTCACCGGCAGCAGTTCACCCTTGACCAGGGCTGTTTTCAAATCGGCCACCTGTCGCAAATCCGTCACCGCTTGCAGTTGGAGTGCCGCCGGAATGAGCTGTCGGTCCTGGAAAATTCCCATGGGAACCGCCCGTAAGCTTTCGCCCTGGCCATCAAAATACAGATCCCCCTGGAGTCCTTTGACCGCGTTGCTGAGATTGTTGATTTGGGCGATCGCCTCCCGCAGTTTTTCCCGCCGCTGCTGCACCGATCCCCGGTTCTGCGCCAATTGAGCCCGAGCCATGGCTTCCGTCACCACATGGGCCGCGTCGTAATAGGTGGCCGCCGCCCAAGTGGGCTGTTGACCATAGCGATCGACAAAATCCACCTGAAAATCCTGGGCCTCGCCACTGGCCACATCAAAAATGATGGGAGCCACCGCATAGAGCCCATCGGAGAAATAGCCCGGTTCCGCCTGCTCTTCTGGATAACTGGCAAAGAGCTCACTTAGGCTCTCTTTCCCCAGGGAATCTGGCCCCAAAAGCAGCGGCGTCAGCTCATTCCGTTTGAGGTCCACCACCAACGGCACCGCCACCTGATCCGGCGTTGCGATTAACAAGGCCCCCAAATCTTTGCCCTGGAGCTTATCCTGTAGCAATTCCTCAATCATCTGGGCCTGGACCTGGGCTTGGGCCTCCGGATTCTCCGCAGGCAGCACCCAGCGATGCTTGAGCGTGCCGCCAATCCCCTGGAATGTTGCTTCAAAGCTCTGGGCCAAGGACTGACCATAGCTGTCGTCCACATACACCAGACTGGCCTGCTGGGTCTTGAGAATGCGACTGAGGTAATGGGCCAAAAAGCTCGCCTGGGCCTGGTTGCTAAAGAGCGATCGAAAATACCACTCGTTGTCCTGGGTGACGGCCTCCGCCGTGGCCGAGCCGGTGATGGCTGGGATTTTTGCCTGTTTATAAATTTCCCCGGCGGCGATCGCCGTCGAGCTATAGTAATTGCCTAAAACCGCTAGGACCCGGCGATCGCGACTCAACACCTCCGCCTGCCGCTTCGCCACTGCCGGATCTCCCTGGTCATCAAAACTCAAGAGCCGCACCGGATGTCCCTGGATCCCCCCCTGCTGATTTAACCGTTGGAGGTATAATTCAATGCCCCGTAGCATTTGCTCCCCATTGGCCTGCTTGGCCCCCGAAAAAGGACCGACAGCGGCAAGGTAGAGCGGCGTAGGGCGGGCAAATAAGCTGCCCAGAAGCAGAACAACTAATAGAGCGGCAATAAAGAGGCTGGCGAGACCGCGTTTTTGACGGAGCGATCGCGGCAGTGAGGCCGCCCCCTGTCCCCATAGCTTATGTATAAAATTAATCATGAAACTATTAATAGCGTAGAAACCTGGCTCTTTCTCTCCTTTCCAACCCTTTGCTCGCCCATCCGTATCCCTGGACAAATTTCCAGGACTGAAAGGTGAGTCTGGAAAGGTAATGACTGAAAAGGGATGACTGAAAGGCGATCGCCCCCCTGCGGGCACTCTGGAACTAGAGGCTTACTGTGCATTTCTCCCGTCGCGTATTTTCCGTTGATTCCCCGTCACCATGCAGAATGCCGGACCTATGAACCGCAAAGCAGGCCAAAAGGCAAGCAAAAAGGCAGGCCAAAAAACTGCTGAGCCGAAGAATCCAGTGCTCTCCGCCCAGGAAGCCGCCCTGCACAAACGGGAATCCGCTAGAGCCCGTCAGGCGTTGATTAGTTTTGCGGCCCCCCTTGCCTTTGTTTCAGCCCTGATTGGCCTAGGGCTCTACTTCGTCGCTGGGCCAAAACTAGCCGTGGCCTTACCCGGTGCCATCCTCTCCCTCTCCCTGTCCTATCGTTACCCTCGGCAGGCCCTCTGGTTTTTCTTCCTTTACATGCCCTTTTCCGGTACGGTCACCTACTGGTTGGCTGGGGGAAATGCGCTGTTTCAGTTGGCCAAGGATGCTTTTTTCTTTCCGGCCTTAGTGGCGCTGATCCTGCTCTCTAAAAAAAATAAGGACGAAGAATTTTGGCAACCCAAAGGGCTCATGCCCTGGCTGATGCTGCTGATGGTCATGTGTATCCTGACGCTGCTGTTTGTCAACTTGCCACGGGAGTTTTTGGCCGACTGTACGGAAACCACCAAACTCTTGAAGAAAGCCTGCAAAGAAGGTCAGCCCTTTGCCCAAGGTTTACTGGGGCTGAAGGTTTTTATGGGCTATGTGCCACTGGTTTTTGCCATGCAGGTGTTGATTAAGGGGCGCAAGGAGTTTTTGTTTTTTACGCGCACCCATGTGGTCCTGGCGATTAGCTGCTGTGTGCTGTGTCTGGTGCAGTATGGCATGCTCAAAACGGGCCGCTGTGCTGGAACGGATAATCTCAGCGGTGATGACCTGTTTAAGGCAACCCTAGATGCCAAATGTTTTGTCGGCGGTTCTCTGGTTTACAGTCCATCGCAAAATATGATTCGGTTGCCGGGAACCTTTGTGGCTCCCTGGCAGTGGGGCTGGTTTTTAATTGGCAATGCCTATCTCACCAGTGCTTCGGCCTTTAGCGATCCCTCAGCACTATGGCGGCTACTGGGATTTGTGGGGATGGGCACGACCTTTGCCGGGGCGGTGATCTCGGGGCAACGAATTGCGCTGGCCTTGGTGCCAATATCGGTGATATTGCTTGTGATTTTGACGGGACAGCTCAAAAATATTAAGCGGTTTATCCCCGTGGCCATTGGGCTTGGTGCCTTGGTGGTGGTTGGGATGACCGTTTATGCGGACTTGGTGCAAGAGCGAATTGATAGCTTTGTCAGTCGTTGGCAAGCCTCTCCGGCGACCGATATGATTGCCCATCAAATTGCTTTTGTCTGGCCCTATATCAACGATAAACCCATTGGCAATGGCTTGGGGAGTGCGATTAACTCGACCCGGATGTTTGGACCTACGATTCTGATTGAAACCTGGTTTCCTCGGGTGGCCTATGAGGTTGGGGTGATTGGGCTCATCATCTTTTTGCTGTTTGTCACGGTAATCAGCATTTTGACATTCAAAGCCTATCGATCTCTGAAGGAGAAGAACCTCCGTAGTTTTGCCGCCTGTTTTTGGGTATTTATTGTCTTTATTAGCTACCAGACCTATTATTACCCGCTGGATGTGGATCCCATTGCGGTCTATTACTGGGCTTTAATTGGAGCAGTATTCAGACTACCCGCCATTGAAAAACAAATGTTTTTAGCCGCTCAACACCCCGCCTCCGGGAACCAGAGCACTGCACCAGAGCGGCCTCGTTTTGCACCCGTCAAAGCCCGTGAGGCCGTAGAGATGAATCCAGAAATGAGCCCCAAGGCTAGCCCCAAGACCGGCCCAGAAATCAACGCAGATAAATCAACAAATTGAGTCCTGGAATCGTTCGCGACAGTGTCCAAAACACCAGGGCAATATAGAGCAAGCCAACGGACCATTGGTACCAGGCTAAGGCTGCAATAAAGCTGGGCAACTGATAGTCGCGCAGCCGCACATCGTTGAATCCAAAACGAAACCAGTTGTTCAAGCTGAAATCATAGTAATTTAACCAACCCCAGCGCCGTTCCCAGAGGATGGGGAGATAGCGATCGCGAAAAAACGAAAACCTCGGCACCGTCGGTAGCCGTGCAATCAGCACCCGCAACTGGCGCATCGAGCCATCTTCCACCCAGTAGCTTTCTCGGGGTCCCTCGGATCGCTGTTCTTCCCAAAATAACAATAGCAGGAGCGCCAGCGGAATTGGTCCAATCACCAGCCCTAAACTGGCCAACGTCAGTCCCGGCTGGGCGGTACCATTCCAAATCGCCCCTAGCCCAATCCCCATCATGCTCGTGAACATACTGCCCATGGCAATCAGTTCCGGCAGTTGGGGCCAAAGGTGCGGGGGACGAATGCGATCGGCGGCCCAAAAGAGTAGGCCAAAATGGGCGATCGCCACCAATCCCACTCCCAAAACCAGTCCCACATTGCTGCCGTAGTCACTGAGGACCAACAAGAGACTTAAAATTAAAGCTTGAAATGCTTTGCCTAGCCAGCCCTGGATCGAGCTAGAACGGGCAACGACGATGCGATCGCGCACCCGCACATAGGTTGCCAGATCAACCGACTCTAAGCTCAGCAGTTCCGAACGGCTGTTAAAGGGATGCTCTGCGCGAAAGCGGATGATTTCTGTCCTTTGGGTCGATGAAAATCCCACTTGCCCCAGTTGTGCTGCCAAAGCCGTATTGATATTGACTCCCAGGAGTGCTTGATGCAACGCCCGTAACCGCAACCGCTGGGCTAAAAACTCAACGGCGTTGGCATCAGCAATTTGCTGACGCTGGCGAAAGCCGGTGATCAACTCGCGCAAAACGGCCTGGTTTTCTTGCAAATTGGGCACCGATAGAAACGGCCCAATCTGTCCTGGGCTGCCGACAATGGAAGCCTGGGGACTATCCAGGCGCAGCCCCGCTAAATTGAGGTGAGCCAGAGGATGACGACAAGCAAGATCGGCGCAGGCAAAACTCGCCTCGCTAAAGTCCACCGTGCTCCCTAGGCTAGCTCCCCGCAGATTTACCGACTGCGAAAACTGGGCCTGCCGAAACAAGACATTGTCCCGAAAAACCGCATTGGTGAGAAACAGCGCCGCAGAAAACCGACTGCGGAGCCAGTCTGCCGAGTCCTGCCAAAGGGTTTCCGAAAAATCTGCGTTTTTCTGAAACTGAATTCGCGAGAGGTTGGCTTTTCCCAAAAACTGCGCTTGGCTAAACCCGGCGGTTTGGCTAAATTCGCTGCCCTGAAACTGCACGTCTGCATGAAATTGGACCTGGGAAAAACTGGCTCGATTGAGAAACAGGGCATTGCGAAAACTGACCCCTTGGCCAAAACTGGCTCCATTAAAACTCGCCGCCTTTTCAAACCGAGCCTCAGCGGCATCAAGCGATCGCTCAAATACCACCCCCCTGGCCTGCACTAAGCCCAAAAAATAGGTGTTGGCCCAGGTTACAGATCCTGAAAATTGAGTTTGAATCAATTGCAACGATGCGGGAAAGAGCGTAATTTGACTAGGTCGCTGAAAATTTCCTAGGAGCGATCGCGATAACTGTTGAAGCTGCATCAATCGACGGCGATCGCGTCGCAACTGCTCAGACCCCGCCTCACTGAGACTGATGGCGCTCGCCAATTCTCCACTTCCCCCATCAAAGGTAATCCGTTGACCGAGCTGCCGCAAATCAAAGTCTCCTTCAATGTGAGAGTAACTTAAATCTAGATTGACGGGTGCATTTTGTTCCTGAAGCTGAGCTCGAATTCGGCGATAGAATGCATCTCGAAACTCGACTTGAGCAGGGCTATCTGTCCTCAGATCGATGGTAAATTGTCGTAAATTTATCGTTCGTAAGGGTGCGCTTGCAACGGTAGATTTAAGCCGTTGATTCAGAATGTCAAGAGTTAATGGTGGAGGAGAATTAGATTGATCAGGCTGAACTGATGCGGAATTTGCCACGGCATGGGGTTGGTAGAGCGGTGCGGCGATCGCCCCAGCTCCAGGCTCACCAAGCCCGACAGACCCTGGTAATAAACATCCTAATCCTAATCCTAACCCTAACCCTAATCCCAAGCCCAAACCCCAAAACAGCAATCGTTTAAAGGGAAGAAGACCAATAGGACTTAATCTAGACTGATCGGGGGCGATCGCATTCTGATTCATGATTCTACCCTTTGACCTAGCCGTTGAATGACTTCCATAATGGTGTGTCGGTTGATGGGCTTTGCTAAGTAGTCATCCATGCCTGCGGCTAAGGCTGCCCTTCGATCGGTTTCAAAGGCACTGGCACTCACTCCCACAATTCGAGGTTGGATGAAATTGGATGGGCCTAAATCGGCCTGAATAGGTTGCGAGCGAATCCATTGGGTCACTTCCAGTCCATCCATCTCTGGCATTTGAATATCCATCAAAATCAAATCATAGAACCCCTTAGCCAACGCTCGTAAGACCTCTCTACCATTGTCGACAATCACCGGTTCGTATCCCAGTTGCTCTAGCACACGATCCATAACAATTTGATTCAGCCTATTATCTTCTGCTACTAAAATTCGCAGCGGATAGGTTTGAGCCCAGGTTTTTGAACAGAAGGGTGAGCCGGATCGCAGCGCTGGAGGTGGAGCGAAGGTCTGAGCATCAGGGCCGGTTGTCGGATTGCCCAGGCTTGATGGATTGACTAGGCTCGCTGGCAACTGCACCTCAAAGGTCGAGCCCTCACCCAAGATACTGCTAACACGAATTTCTCCACCCATGCAGTCACACAAGCGACGACAAATGGCAAGACCTAGACCTGTGCCGTCATATCTCCGCTGGCTAAACCGATCGACCTGGCGAAAGGGTTGAAAGATTGAATTGAGTTGTTCGCTTGGAATTCCAATTCCGGTATCTTGGACTGAAAATTGAAGCTGAATCTTGTCGCCATCGCCCTGTAAAATAGTCTGTACAGAAACTAAGATTGTACCGATTTCCGTAAACTTGATTGCATTGCTAATTAGATTTAATAAAATTTGTTGAATTCGTGGTTCATCGACCATGACTAAGTCAGGGATATCGGTTTCCCAATCAATTGTCAAGCCTAGATTTTTATCGAGCGCGCGCGGGGCGAGGATATTGGCGATCGCTTCCACACAATCTTTTAAATTACAGGGCTTTAAATTAAGTTCTAACCGACCCGATTCAATATGAGATAAGTCGAGCAAATCACTAATAATCGCCAGCAATAGTTCTCCGCCATCACGAATGGTCTCTGCCCACTGTCGCTGGGTTTGGCTCAGGTCACTGTTCAGCAATAAACTATTCATCCCCAGAACGGCATTCAGAGGAGTTCGCAGTTCATGGCTCATCATTGCAAGAAATTCACTCTTACTTCGGGCCGAAGCTTCAGCTGCTTCTTTGGCACGATAGAGTGCCATTTCTGTTTCTTTGCGTTCGGTAATATCATGGGTAATGCCATGCCAAGCAATGAGACCATCCCGCCAGGGAGTAGGTTGTGAGCCCACTTGCAGCCATTTGACTTGTCCAGAAGGTGTAATAATCCGCCATTCGTGGCGAAAGGGTTTGAGCTCTCCTCGTTCGAGATAGGCCACACAATCCGCTACTGCCATTTCGTAAGCCGCTCGATCCTCCGGATGAATGGCTTTATCCAACACTAGGGAGGCGTCAGCTAAGATTTGTTCTAGCGGAATTTCATAAATCTCCTCTGCGGTCTGACTCAAATATTCAAACCAAACCCGGCCATCTAGGCCATGAATCACCGTATGTAATGCCGCAGGAACTTGCTGTCCAAAGGTTTGTAGCCATTGCTTCTGCCGAATGATCTCAGCTTCTAGCGCTTCGCATGCTTGACAAGATTGGGAAGAAGAGGCTGTCAATGATTCTGATGGCTGATCATACATGGTATTCGTTAGGGGGTATCAATCAGGGATACATGAGCAAAAGCAAGTCTTCAAACATCGAGCAGTTATTGATCAGGAACAAATCGGAGGCTCTACCCATACCGGCGCTAACGCAGGTCTAGAGGGTTGCTCTCGTCGACTGGGCGCAAGTGTCATAACGGACATCAGCGTCAGCTCCATGAGCTCTATATAGGCTTGAATATCCACTTGGCTTGAGAGGAGCATTTCTCGATATTGCTGCTTAATTTGCCCTAATTTTTGCAAGGCAGCTTCGGGGTCCGTTTGCAGTGTTTCCTGCCAATCATCCAGGAGCAATAGGGTATCAAGTACCAGTTGACGCCGTTGAGTTTCTAAAACCGATCGGCACTGATCGCTAAAAGTTTGAGTTTTATGTTGGACCTGGGCGTAGATTTCGTCGGGAACATTGCCTGCAATAAACTGGAGCCGATTGTCTTGGCTGAGTTCTTCAATTTCCCGGAGTGCTTCCTGGGGATCTTGTTTGAGGGCTTGGGCGAGTTCGGTAATGCGGGTTAGAGTGCGGTTGATGATGGTTTGCGATCGCCGACGCCGCCATTGTTGTAGGGCCAAACCAAATATGCTGCTGGCCAGCAGTAAGACAACCCCCGCTTGCAAATCACTGTTGCTATCCCAATAGCGCACCCAGGCTTGACGCGGATCCCCCGTTTCATAGACTTGCATCGCCGCCGGATGGGTATAGAAGAGTCCTTGCCGGAGCAGAATCTCCGGTGAGCCGGTTTGCAGTTCTGGATAGAAACTCGCATAGCGACGTGCGGTGGCGAGTATTGACCAAGTCAATAAACGAATCGTTTTGGGCTTAACGTCCGGTCGAGTCACCAAAACCGTTGGTGTCGCTAGGGTGGTGATGGGCTGACTGGGAATGGGGGGATTGACTCGATAAATGCCGATGGGAATGGTTGAGGCTTGGTACGTACCGGGTTGCTGAATCGTCAAAAAATTGATCAAACTAGGCGGCAGCGACAGCAAATCCAGATTGGCTGTATCCGCAAACCCCTGGCGAAGCTGGGCACTTGCCCCGAGTCGTCCGACGTAAAAGACCGCATCGAGCTGTTGCTGAGCCAATTGCTGAATGGCTTGCTCAAGACCTGCATCGCTGGCTCGAACCGGCAACTGCGCAGCCTTAAGAATTTGCTCAGCGGTAAATCGAATGCCGCTACCCGGTGTCCCAATGGCGATCGCCTTCCCCCCCAACTGTTCCAAACTTTGAGTCTGGCCTCGACGCACTAACAAATGGCAATGCTCTTGGGCCAGAACGGCGATCGCCTGCACGTCTCCCGCTTCCATGGCCTTGGCCGCGACATCGAGCTGAACCAGGGCAAAGTCGGCCTGACGGTTGCGCAACCGCTCCAGGTTATCCAAGGAGCCTTTCGAGGGTTCCACCGTCAGGTCTAGCTTGACCACACTACTTGCAGAGTCTTCGAGCTGCTGACCCAAGCGGTAGTAATAACCGGTTTCGGAGCCTGTGGACAGCCGCAGCCTTGGAGCCGCTGCATTGCAACTGGAAAGTCCGACGCCTAAGAGCAGGCAGATGATGGACACTGCACGAGAAGAGAGCCAAGAACGGGGCCGACGGGGAACGGGCAGGATAGAGACCATGAGCTCACATTAGATCAAGAGATCAAGGGGGCGATCGTCCCATCAATATATCAGCCCAGCCTGTTTGTTCTAGGGTGATGGAGTGATGCAGTCGATTCAACCTCGGGCTGATGGGACGTTTAGGTTTACTGAAATACCTGCATCCCCCGAATCGAGTAGTCGAGTAGCTGCATCGGATGCAGCACAGGTAACTGCCGTCCCTGCTTAGCCAGATGCTGAGAAATTTGTACAAAACAACCGATATTTGCAGATGCAATGACCGTTGCTCCTGTATTTAACAAATTCCTCACCTTTTGCTCACCCAACTCCGCTGCAATGTCCGGCTGCAAAATGTTATAAATTCCCGCACTGCCACAGCAAAGTGCTGCATCTATAGGTTCGCGTAATTGTACCCCTGGAATTTGGCGCAGCAACTGTCGAGGCTGTAGGCTAATGCGTTGACCATGGAGCATGTGGCAGGCATCTTGATAGACCAGGGTTAGCGGTTCTGATTGCAAGGGCGACAGGGGTGCCGTTAAACCCACTTCCGCTAAAAACTCTTGAACATCCTTGACCTTGGCGGCAAAGGCTTTGGCTCGTTCGGCGTAGATCGGATCATCCGCCAAAATATGACCATACTCCTTCAGCGTATGACCGCAGCCGGAGGCATTGATCAAAATCGCATCCAGATCGGGATCAAAGGCATCAATGAGCTGTCGGGCCAATGTCTGGGTTTGTTCGACCTGCCCTTGGTGATGGGTCAAGGCACCGCAGCAGCCTTGAGTTGAGGGAACAACAATTTCACAGCCATTGGCAGAGAGGACCCGCGCCGTCGCTTCATTCACCGCTGGATTAAACAGTCGCTGCACACAGCCCAACAGCATGCCGACGCGGTATCGCCGTTCACCCTGGGCTGGAATGACGGGAGGCAAGGAATCCGTAAAGGCTGCCGGAGGAAGCTCTGGCAACATGGCTTCCATGGCCGCGAGTTGGGGAGAGATTTTGTCGAAGATTTGGAGCGATCGCAACCCCCGCTGCAATCCCGTTTTCTGGTACAGCCTCACCGGACGCAATAGCAACCGTAAGCGATTGGGATAGGGAAAAAGGCTAAAAATGAGCTTGCGTAACAGCCTTTCGGGGAGACTCCGGGATGAGTGGCGATCGACCTGAGCCCTTGTCGATTCAATCAACTGGTCGTAGCGGACGCCAGAGGGGCAGGTGGTCACACAGGCAAGACAGCCTAGACAAGTATCAAAATGTCCGCTGGTGGTGTCGTTGAGCGGAATTTCCCCTTGGTTAATACTATCCATCAAATAAATCCGACCTCGGGGGGAATCCATCTCGGTACCCAAGACGCGATAGCTGGGACAGGTCGCTAGGCAAAAACCGCAGTGCACACAGGCATCGATCAGCTTTGGATCAGGGGGCGATTGTTCATCAAAACCAGAGGCTAAACCGACGGTTGGGTCAGGAATCGCGAACTGGTTCCGCAGGGTTGCACGGTTGGACGAGTCGGTAGTTTGCATCGCGATATTGGACCAAGGGGTGGAGAAAGGTTGTGGATTTAATCCCTAGGATAAGGCGATTGGGGTCTTTGGGGGTGGGGATGGGGATGAAGAAGGGAGAGTTGGGAATAGGGAATTGGGAATAGGAAATCGGCAAGGAGATTAGGGTTTCTGGCGGTCGAGGGTGTTGAGGTAGTCGATGCCGCCGAGTTGGGCCATTTGCGCCAGGATCCAGGCTTGGCGATCGAGAACTTCCCAGGAGGGATCCAGAACGCTGTAGAGTTCGGGGCCGGGCAGGACGGCGGCGAGGAGGGCCGCTTCGTCGGGGGTGAGGTCGCGGGGGCGAAGGTCAAAGAAGTCGCGGCTGGCGGCTCCAACGCCGAAGGTGCGATCGCCAAACTGTGCCACATTCAGATAAACGGTGAGAATCCGCTCTTTACTCCAGAACAACTCAATCAAGATCGTAAACCAAGCCTCCAGCACTTTACGAAAAGCACTGCGACCGGACCAAAGAAAGAGATTTCTGGCAACCTGTTGGCTGATGGTGCTGGCCCCGCGCAGGCTGGAGCCTTGGTTGTAGTCTTTGAGGGCGGCTTCGATGGCCTCTAGGTCAAAGCCGTTATGGTCGGGAAAGCGTTGGTCTTCGGCGGCGATCGCCGCTAGCCCTATGACCGGATTCATGTTTTTGTAAGCGGTCCAGCGATAGTGATAGGGTCGCCCATGGCTGAGGGCGTTTTGGACCATGAAGCTGGTGGTAGGCAAGGGCAAAAAGCCCCAGGGAATGACGAGGAAAATCGACATCCAGAAGATGCTGAAAAGCGTTAAAAGCAAGCGACGCAGCAGGCGCTGGAAGGGGCGTTTCACAGGCGCTCCAAAACTTTAATCAACAAACCAACAAATCAACAAATTCGCGGTAACTGCCCCCCATTGCGATAGTCAATCAGACGATTTCCCCCAATGCCAGTGTATTGGTTAACCTGTCCCAGGCGTAAAGGAGTCTCCACCCCACCTTGCTCGACCCATCCAATCTTCGCTGCCTCTGGTTCAATCCCCATGGACCTGGCTTCTTCCTGGAGCAAGTGCAGCGCTGCATCCCCCTGAGCCGCTGGTACGAACGCAATAAATCGGCCTTCATTGGCCAGATACAGGGGGTCTAGTCCCAAGATTTCACAGGCTCCCTGGACTGCTGCTGAGGTTGGAATTTGTTCTTCTAATTGTAGGGTGAGTTGTCTGCTGAGGGCAATTTCATTTAACGCGGTTGCTAACCCGCCCCGCGTCAAATCCCGGAGACAATGGATCTCAATTCTCCCCTCGATCAAAGCCTGTACCTGGCTAGAAACCGGAGCTAGATCACTGGTCAACGTCGTTTCAAATTCTAAGCTTTCGCGCTGGGCCATAATCGCGATTTCGTGGCGACCAATGTCGCCACTGAGTAGAATCACGTCGCCGGGCTGGATCGATTGGGGGGTAATCATCCAGGGATGGTCAACCAGGCCAATGCCAGCCGTATTGATATACAACCCATCTCCTTTACCTCGCTCGACAACCTTGGTGTCGCCGGTGACGATTTGGATTTGGGCGCGATCGCTCGCGGCCTTAATCGACTGCACCACTTGCCACAGTGTTGCCAAGGCCAAGCCCTCTTCTAAAATGAAGCTCAAGCTTAGATACAGGGGTTTAGCACCCGCCATGGCCAAATCATTGACCGTCCCATAGACAGCTAGGGAACCAATATCCCCCCCTGGGAAAAAGAGAGGTGAAACAACATAGGAATCCGTGGTAAAAGCAATTTTTCCATGGGCCAATTCTAGCCGTGCTGCATCATGTTGCCAATCCCTTTGGGAGCCAAACGTTGCCAAAAACATTTGGTCAATTAACTGTTTCATCATCCGTCCACCTCCCCCGTGGGCCATCAACACATGGGGATATTGTTGCAACGGAATCGGACAGGTTAGGTCAAAATCAACCGGTGAAGACATCGATTAAGTATCCAAGATTAAGTATCCAAAACAAAATCCGTAGGGGCTGCTGTTGACGGCAAATTGAGCTTTAGATTGGGTTGACGATAACGATAGTAGGCCGCGCAGGCTCCTTCCGATGAAACCATCGGGGCACCTAGGGGTTGATCCGGCGTACAGCGGCTGCCAAAGGCTGGACAGGTGTGGGGTTTGCGAATGCCCTGCAAAATCTGGCCACTGATGCAGTCGGAACGTTCAGTACGTTCAGCCTTTGCAAAATGTTCAGCGTTGGCCGGGATCGGGCTTAAAGGCTTACCTTGCTGCAAGAATTGCAGCAATCCTGCTTTTTGATGCACATCATAGGCCGCAAATTTTCCCCGCAGTCCCAAACCACTGGCCGGAATTTCACCCATGCCTCGCCAAATTTGCGGCACTACTTCAAACACCTGTTGCATGAGTTGCTGAGCCGACTCATTGCCTTGCGGTCGTACCGATCGCCCATACTGATTTTCCACCTTTGCCTCACCCGCTTCCAGTTGCCGCAGACAATGGTAAATGCCCTGTAAAATATCCACGGGCTCAAACCCCGTCACCACAATCGGAACCTGGTAGCGCTGGGCGATCGCCCCATATTCCCCATAGCCCATCACCGTACAGACATGCCCCGCTGCCAAAAAGCCCTGGACTTGACATTCGGAAGCTGACAAAATCGCCTCCATCGCCGGAGGTACCCGTACATGGGAAACCAAAAACGAAACATTGGTCAGTTGCAACTGTGCGGCTTGGTACACCGTCATGGCCGTAGCCGGTGCGGTTGTTTCAAAGCCAACTGCGAAGAAGATAACCTCTTTCCCAGGATTTGCCTGAGCAATTTTGAGGACATCCAGCGGTGAATAGAGCACTCGTACATCGCCTCCAAGTGCTTTGACGCTGAGCAGATCCCCTTGGCCAGGGCTACCGGGGACCCGCAGCATATCGCCGTAGGAGCAAAGGATAACGTTGGGCTGTTGGGCGAGGGCGATCGCTTGATCGATTGTTTCCGCAGCGGTGACACAAACCGGACAACCAGGGCCGTGAATCAGGGTGATTTCAGTCGGTAACAACTGGTCGATACCGTATTTGATAATGCTGTGGGTTTGGCCTCCACAAATTTCCATCAGCGTCCAAGGGCGAGTGGGGAGTTGGGCGATCGCTTCAACCCGTTGCTTTACCCTTGCACCGTTGCGATATTCATCCACATATTTCATTCCAGCCCTCCCGCCACTGACTCCAATCGATTACCCTCTCTCACCGTCCAGCTTGGATGATAGCTTTGCAGCGTTTTCATATATTGCACCCGCTCAAACTGACTAGGGTTGGGACAATTTCGCTGGCTCATGGTGCCCCGCAGTTGTGTCACGGACTCATATTCATGCTCCGTCAACCAATCTATCAGCTCCGTCTCAATACTCCGTAGATGACCGATGTTATGGCGAAGTAAAACACTCACGATTTGAACCGCACTGGCTCCTGCCATCATCAGCCGCACGACGTCTTGAGCATTATGAATCCCGCTGGTGGCGGCAAGGTCTGCTGCAATTTGACCATAGAGAATGCCAATCCAATGCATTGGCAACCGTAGATCCTGGGGGGTGCTTAATAGCAGGCTGGGGCGAACGTCAAGTGTCTCAATGTCAATGTCGGGTTGATAAAAGCGGTTAAAAAGCACTAGCCCATTAGCTCCGGCTTCAGTCAATCGCTTAGCCATGTTGGCAGTGCTACTAAAAAAGGGACTGATTTTAACCGCTAACGGCAGTGTAACTTGGGCTTTAACCCGCCGGACGACTTCGAGATACTGTTCTTCTACCTCTGCCCCCGAACAATTCAGATCGGTGGGAATCCAGTAGAGATTAAGCTCAAGAGCATCGGCTCCTGCCGCTTGAATTTGATGGGCATAGCTGACCCATCCCCCAAGGGAAGAGCCATTGAGACTGGCAATCACCGGGATTTCTAAACTGGCCTTAGCTTGGCGAATATGTTCAAGATAGAGCTCAGCATCAACATGAAAGTAATCAGGTTCAGGGAAATAGGTCAGGGCTTCAGCAAAGCTGTGGGTGCCATATTCTAAATGGTGATGGAGTTCCAGGGCATCCTGGTGAATTTGTTCCTCAAAAACCGAATGGAGAACAATCGCAGCGGCTCCTGCATCTTCTAGCGCTTTGAGGGTGTCGAGGTCTTCGCTTAGGGGGGCGGCGGCTCCGATGATGAGGGGCGATCGCAAATTTAAGCCGAGGTAGGTGGTGGTGATATCCATACAAATGCTCTGGGATTAAGGATCGATCAGGACAACGATTGGGCCGGTCGAGCCGCTAGATATTGATACAATTGCCAACGGGTATTGACGTCTGTTTGAGCCTCTTTGAGGAGTTGTTTTGCGGCATTGGGATTGCTGCGAACGAGCATCTTAAAGCGGTTTTCGCTGTACATGGCTGCTTCGATGGGGAGTTTGGGCGATCGCGAATCTAACAGCAGTGGATTTTGCCCAGCATCAGTCCGGCGTGGATCATAGCGATACAATAACCAACGCCCAGATTCAACTGCCATCTTTTGATGTTCCATCCCCTTTTGCATATCTATTCCATGGGCAATGCAGTGGGAATAAGCAATAATCAGCGAGGGTCCATTGTAGGATTCTGCTTCCAAAAAGGCTCGCAATGTATGTTCATCTCTGGCCCCCATGGCAACACTGGCAACGTAAACATTGCCGTAGGTCATCGCCATTAAACCCAGGTCTTTTTTGGGTGCAGGCTTACCACCCGCCGCAAATTTGGCCACAGCTCCCCGTGGCGTAGACTTGGACATCTGGCCACCGGTATTGGAGTAAACTTCCGTATCGAGAACCAGAACATTGACATTGCGACCACTCGCAAGAACCTGGTCAAGCCCGCCATAGCCAATGTCATAGGCCCAGCCATCTCCGCCAATGATCCAGACGCTTTTCTTGACGAAGTAATCGGCCAGGGACTGAAGATTTTGGATTTGATTGCTCAACTGAGGCAGCAGATTAGGACTTTCTAACCATTGCGCTAAAAGATGTTTGAGCTGAATGACGCGATCGCGCTGTTCAACAATTTCGGCCTCATCCGTTTGTTCCGCATTAATCAGACCCGCAACTAATCCTGGATCCAGGGGTGACTCTACAGCCTCAGCCAGTTCGAGCAAGAGAGCGATCGCCTGATGAATATGCTGATCCAAAGCAATCCGAAAACCGAAGCCAAATTCAGCGTTGTCTTCAAAGAGGGAGTTAGACCAAGCAGGGCCGCGTCCTTCGGCATTTTGGCTCCAGGGCGTTGTGGGTAGGTTGCCGCCGTAGATGGAGGAGCAGCCGGTGGCATTGGCGACGAGCATGCGATCGCCAAACAGTTGCGTCGCTAATTTAAGATAGGGCGTTTCCCCACAACCCGCACAGGCTCCCGAAAACTCAAACAGGGGTTCCTGCATTTGCTGCTGGCCAATCTTGTGCAGATTAAGCTGGGTGCGATCGGGGGTGGGCAGTTGTAGGAAGAAGTCCCAGTTATCTCGTTCTTGCTCTCGCAGGGGGATCTGCGGTTCCATGTTGATGGCTTTACGACGGGGTTCTAGCTTATTTTTGGCAGGACAAACTTCAACACAAATCCCACAGCCAGTGCAGTCTTCTGCTGCCACCTGAAGCGTAAATTTGAGCTCAGACCAAGCATGATCACGGGATTGAGTACTCTTAAAGGTTGCTGGCGCATCCACAAGTTGATCTGCGGTGTAGACTTTCGCGCGAATAACGCTATGAGGACAGACCATCACGCATTTTCCACACTGCACACAAACCTCTGGGTCCCAGGCAGGAATTTCGCTAGCGATGTTGCGTTTTTCCCATTGGGCCGTACCCGTGGGATAGGTGCCATCACAGGGTAGAGCACTGACCGGCAACTGATCGCCATGGCGCGCCATCATCGTCCCTAGCACCTCCCGAACAAAGGCAGGCGCTTTCTCGCTGACTGGATGTTGGGCCATCCCCTGGGAATGGCTGGTGGCGATCGCTTCTGCAATTTCTAAGTCTTGGATTGGAACTTTGTAGAGATGATCGAGGGTTTGATCAACGGCGTTGAGGTTCATCTGGACGATCGCCTCGCCCTTTTTACCGTAGGTTTTGCGGATGGATTGTTTGATTTGGGCGATCGCGTCCTCCCGAGGCAGCACCCCTGCCAAGGCAAAGAAACAGACTTGCATGACCGTGTTAATTCGACCTTTCATGCCTGCATCTGCTGCAACTCTCGATCCATCGATCACATAAACTTGCAACTGTTTAGACTGGATGATTGATCGCAGATGAACAGGAAGTTGCTGCCAGGTTTCCTCTGGACTAAAAGGACTGTTTAAAAGGAAGATCGCACCGGATTTAGCCAATTCTAAAACTTCATAGTGATCGATAAACTCCCACTGATGACAAGCCACAAAGTTGGCCTGTTGAACGAGATAGGTAGAACGAATCGGTTCTGGCCCAAAACGCAAGTGGGAAACCGTGACCGATCCAGATTTTTTCGAATCATAAACAAAGTAACCCTGGGCGTAATTTTCAGTTTCTTCCCCAATAATCTTAATCGAATTTTTGTTTGCACCCACGGTTCCGTCCGATCCCAAACCATAGAAAATGGCTCTAACGACGGAGTCTGGCTCAATGGTAAACTCAGGATTAAAGGCTAGGGATGTGTGAGAAACATCATCGACAATGCCAATGGTAAAGTGATTCTTGGGTTTAGTCTGAGTCAGATGATCAAAGACAGCCTTGACCATAGCAGGGGTAAATTCCTTGGAAGACAGACCATAGCGACCCCCGACAACGCGAATCTCTCGGCGATCGCTTTCCATCAGCGAATTCACCACATCTTGATAAAGGGGTTCTCCTAAACTGCCGGGTTCCTTCGTGCGATCGAGCACGGCGATTGCTTGAACGGATGTGGGTAAAGACTCCATAAAAGCCTGCAAACTCCAAGGCCGATAGAGCCGTACTTTGACCACTCCAATCTTCTCCCCTTGGGTCAAGAGATAATCAACGGTTTCATGCACGGTTTCACAACCGGAGCCCATCAACACAATGACCCGTTCTGCCTCAGGATGCCCGTGGTAATCGAATAAATGATAGGCTCGACCGGTTAATGCTAAAAACGCATCCATCGCCGTTTGTACCCGATCTGGGCAATCGGCATAGAAGGGGTTGACCGTTTCTCGGGCTTGAAAATAGACATCGGGATTTTGGGCTGTGCCGCGCAGCACCGGACGATCCGGAGTTAGCGCACGATGACGATGGGCAAAAATCGCGGCAGGATTGATCAGCGATCGCAAATCCTCATCTTCCACCAGTTCAATTTTTTGAACTTCATGGGAAGTGCGAAATCCATCAAAGAAATGGAGGAACGGAATGCGAGTCTCGAAGGTGGCACGGGTGGCGATCGCCGCCAAATCTTGGGCCTCTTGCACTGACGCCGAGCAGAGCAACGCACAGCCTGTACTGCGAGTTGCCATAACATCACTGTGATCCCCAAAAATCGAAAGGGCTTGGGCGGCTAGCGATCGCGCAGCAATGTGAATGGCCATCGGCGTTAACTCTCCCGCAATCTTGTAGAGATTGGGAAGCATCAGCAACAATCCTTGAGATGCTGTAAAGGTTGTCGTTACAGCACCCGCCTGTAGGGAACCATGCAGGGCTCCCGCGACCCCACCCTCGCTTTGAAGCTGCACGATTTGAGGCACTGTTCCCCAAAGATTGTGCTGTTGAGCTGTGGACCAAGCATCGGCCCATTCGGCCATAGGCGAGGAGGGCGTAATCGGATAAATGGCAACCACTTCGTTGAGGCGATAGGCCACCCGAGCCACGGCCTCATTGCCATCTAGAGTTGCAAATTTTCGGTCTTTCATGATGACAACGCCTCCAGTTGATTGAGTTCTTGTAAGGTTTGTTGAGCTTCGGCCTCATCCAAAATACTGAGGGCAAACCCCACATGGACAATGACGTAGTCCCCCACAACGGCTTCAGGTACATAGGCAAGGCTAATTTCCTTAGCAATTCCCCCAAATTTAACTTTGCCTGTGCGATACAAAGCGCTGTCCGGCTGATGGGATGGAGGCTCGTTAATGCTAATAATTTGGCCAGGAACCGCTAAACACATGCAACACCTCCACCATCAAGTTTCCAGGCTGCCCCTAGGATCTGTCCTACAGCCAAACCCCCATCATTACTGGGAATTTGCTGATGCCAATGGGGTTGAAATCCGGCGCTGCGAAGACGTTTAATAGATCGCGCCAGTAAGTAGCGGTTTTGAAAACAACCTCCCGTTAAGACAATCTGAGAAATGTCAAGATGCTGGGCGATCGCTACGATCATCTCCACCAAAGTGTTATGAAACTTCGCCGAAACGACCCCTAATGGCTGTCGATAATCAGCCAAAATTGCAGTTAGCATCGGTTCCCAATCCAGTACCAGAACGTTATTCTGATGCATTGCTTGGTAGGGATAAAATTCTGTTGTATTGATATCGGTCGCAATCTTCTCTAGTTGCATTGCAGCCTCTCCCTCAAAACTGGAATATTGGCAAAGATTCAGGAGCGCTGCGATCCCATCAAATAAACGGCCAACACTGGACGTTAACGGTGAATTTATCCCTTGCTTTAACATCATTTTAATTAACTTTAGTTCTTGGAATTGAAATGCATTTTTTAGGACGGGAGCTGCTTGGTCTAAGTCATCAAACAAGGCTTCTCCCAGAACAGCGTAGAGCAATCCCAAGGCTACGCGACGGGGCTCACGGGCAGCGCGATCCCCCCCTGGCAATGGAAAGGGCCGGAAATGAGCAACGCGCTCAAAGTCGGGTTGGCGACTGTTAATCACTAAAAACTCGCCTCCCCAGGAAGTCCTATCGGCTCCATGTCCCGTACCATCCCACGCAATGCCGAGAACGGGTGGGTCTAAGGCATGCTCCACCATTCCAGCTAAGACGTGGGCATGGTGATGTTGGATTGGCAACAATGGTATCTGCATTCGTTGACTCAGCACCTGGGCGACTTGGGTTGAAGCATAGTCTGGATGTTGGTCGCAGGCGATCGCAATAGGTTGTGCAGCGTACAGATTGAGGAGCTGAGCGATTGTGGTCTGAAAACGATTGGCGGTTTTCACGTCATTCAGATCTCCTAGATACTGGCTTAGAACGATGCGCCCCTGTACCGACAGCGCTATGGTATTTTTCAACTGTCCGCCTAAAGCTAAAATGCAGGGCAACGGTGCTGCCTGCCCATCTGGAATTGGGAACGGTGCATAGCCCCGTGCCCGTCGGAGAAACATAGGGCGATGGTGAATCACCCGAACTACGGAATCATCAACGGGGCGAACGATGGGACGATTATGTAGGAGAAAAACATCGGCGATCGCCTCCAATTCCTGCATCGCTTCGGCATTATCAATACAAATGGGAGCCTGGGCTCGATTACCGCTCGTGGCGACAATTGGGCAGTCTAGTTCGGCCAACAATAGATGATGGAGGGGAGTATAGGGAAGCATCACGCCAATTGTAGATTGATGCGGTGCAACCGTCGATGCCCATGGAATTTTAGAATCTAAGCGGGGAGTCAATAAAACAATCGGAGCCGCAGCAGAAGTGAGCAACTCGGCTTCAAGGATGGAAACCTGACAGTCTCGCTGAACAGCCTCCAAGCTAGGATACATGACGGCAAAGGGCTTCGTGGGGCGATGTTTGCGATCGCGTAGTCGTTGCACTGCCTCCGGATTACGGGCATCCACCATCAGATGAAATCCACCTAAGCCTTTGAGGGCGACAATTTGGCCTTGGCGAATGCGATCACCAACCTGCTGCATTAAAGTAGCTGTAGAATCAGCCTGGAGATGATGCCCTTTGGCATCCCAAAGTTCTAGCTGGGGACCACAGGTCGGACAGGCATTGGGTTGGGCATGAAATCGTCGATTGATCGGTTCGTTGTACTCCTTCTGGCAGGTTGGACAGAGGTTGAATTTCCCCATGGTCGTGTTAGGACGATCGTAGGGCAAGGCAGTCAAAATGCTATAGCGAGGCCCACAGTGAGTACAGTTCGTAAAGGGGTATTGATAACGTCGATTTTGAGGATCAAAGAGATCAATTAAACAATCAGAGCAGGTCGCCAAGTCGGGGAGAATCCAAGCGGATTTTGGGTGAAAATTTTGAGACTGATGAAATTGGGAATGATGAATTTCAAAGCACTTATAGCCATAGGGGGGCAGTGTCCGAGTTTGAAGCTGAATAAAGCTCGAATAGGGAGGGCGATCGCCCTCTAACCGTTCCATAAAGATCGCTAGTTTTACCGGATTACCTTCCACCTCGATCTCGACACCGCGATCGCTGTTACAAACCCATCCACTCAACTCCAGCTCTGTCGCTAAACGATAGACAAAAGGCCGAAAGCCAACCCCCTGAACCATGCCTTGAATCATCAGGTGAAGCCGATGCTGGGACGTAAGCTGGGGAGGCGTCGAGATCATTGGAATGCTTCCTCCAGCGGGAGCGCTTGCGCCAATAAACTTTGGGCCTGCAAACTTTGGGCTTCTAACTGTCGAACCTGCGAAGGTCGAGCCTGCAAGCGTTGCGCTTGCAAAAATGCTAGCCAGGAGGCCATCCCCATGCCGGTTCGTGCAGAGAGTTCAAAGATCTGAGCCTTGGGTGCCATGTGTTGGATATTAGCGATCGCAGACGCCCGATCAAATCCAACCACTTCCGCAATATCCATTTTGGTCAGAACAACAACATCGGCGGATTGAAATGCAGTTGGGTATTTGAGCGGTTTGTCTTCGCCTTCAGTGACAGATAGGAGGACAACTCGTAGAGCTTCACCGAGATCATAGGCAGCAGGACAAACCAAGTTTCCTACATTTTCAATAATCAGGATTTCTAGTGACTCTAGAGCTAAATGAGCTAACCCATGGGCAATGGTATCAGCCTCTAGATGGCAAGTTGTTCCTGTCGTGATCTGTAGGGCCGTCGCACCTGCTAGTCGTAATCGCTGAGCATCATTTTCAGTCGCCAAGTCACCCACAATCACACCGATTTTTGGCGCTTGATTCCAGCTCTTTGCTGTTTGTTCAATGAGGCTTGTTTTCCCTGAACCGGGAGAGGAGAGAATATTTAAGGTCAATAACCCTAGGGCTTCGAGGCGATCGCGATTTTGTTGGGCAAAGCGATCGTTCTTGGCTAATAAGCTTGTATGAATATTCAGGGTCTGAGTTTGATGGGGTTCGGTTAGATGCTCGATAAAGAGGGGAGAGTGATGATGATCTGGCTCCGTAGAGACATGCAGCACAGCTGCATCGATTGGTCCACATCCGCAGTTACTACACATTAGGACACCTCCAAAGCGGCGAGTTCGAGTTCACGACCTTGCAAAATCTCGCGGCTCCAAGTTTGACAATAGGGACATTCATAACCGAAATCAATGGGCTCAAATTCCGTCCGGCAAGCGGTGCAGTAGCAGCGGGTTGGATAGGTTTCAATCTCTAATTGAGCGGTTTCAGCGATTGTATTTCGAGTAACCACATCAAAGGCAAATCGCAGGGCATTGGGTTCTACTCCAGAACAAGTTCCAACTCGCAACGTCATTTTATGGATACGATTAGCTTGATTTCGCTTAGCATAGTTGAGTGCGATCGCCAAAGCATTTTCCATCAATCCCACTTCATGCATGGCAATTTACCTCCGCATCCATTGAAAGGTGAATGGTTTGGACCGCCCAATCAATGGCCTCCTGAGCGATGGCGGAAGGAGCCTGTCCATATTCAAACTGAATTGCTGGAATTAACAAGTGATAGGCCCCAACGATTTGGGCATGATAGAGAGTCTTTGCCAAGGACAATAAAACACCAGGATGCCAATTATGATCTAGGGTGGGTCTTGTTGTTTCAAGATCTAATCTCTGCATCACAGGTTGCGTACCGCCAATCCAGGCATCTACAAACCAAATAACTTCTGTGGTTGCAATTTCAGCGGCCAGTTCTGGTGTGAGCTGATGCACTGCGAGCGATCGCACATTCGCCAATTTCAACGTAGCAATTTGATCCGCTACCATGGGACCGACAGCATCATCTCCTCGTAAGGTATTACCATAGCCAATGACAAGCGTTTTCATCGGTAAACCTCATCTAGGAGATGACCATCTGCGGCAACAAGCTGAAGATGGAGCGGCATCTGCCCAGCCGCATGGGTTGAACAGGAGAGACAGGGATCAAAACAGCGGATTCCAGCTTCAACTCGATTTAGAAATCCCTCTGGAATTTCATTACTATGAATATAATGCTTGGCAATTTGGGCTACGGTTTTGTTCATAGCCAAATTATTTTGGCCTGTGGCAATAATTAAATTTACTTTTTCAATTAGCCCATTTTCGTCAACTTGATAGTGGTGAAAGAGTGTTCCGCGTGGTGCCTCGCTGACTCCAACGGCATTCAGTTGATTAACTCCGCCATGGGATCGACAACGGGAAGATAAAACATCTGGATCATCGACCAGGGCTTGAATTTTTTCTAGACAAGCTAAAATTTCAATCAGTCGAGCATAATGGTACAAGAATGAGGAGTTAGCAACCCCGCCTGTGCGATCGCGAAGCTCCTGTAATTCTCGATCGGCTGCATCTGTTCCTATACGATTGCAGACGTTTAAGCGAGCCAGGGGACCCACACGATAGATCCCGTCAGGGTATCCTAGGGGTTGATAATAGGGAAATTTAAGATAGGACCAAGGTTCAACGGCTTCGCCTAAGAAACTCTGATAATCGTCTTCACTTAAGCCATCAGCGACGATATCGCCGTTGCTATCGGTAAAACGCAAGTGGCCATCGTAATGCTCCCAATCTCCATTAGGCGTCACTAAGCCCATATAAAGGGAGGGAAATTGGCCAAAAATATTAATCTCGTCTTTGAGGGAATCATCGAGCATATCTTTGAAAAGATCTAGGGCTAGCCGAATGGTCTCAAAAGCTTCTGGTAGCCGGTCAATAATCCATTGGCGACCCTCTTGGGAAAGGGGCGATCGCACTCCACCCGGAACAGTCCAAGCTGCATGAATTTTTCGAGCGCCCAGTAACTCAATGATCGTTTGTCCAAATTGTCGTAACCGGATTCCAGCCCTTGCTAAATCCGGATTAGCAGCGATTAAACCAAACACATTGCGAGTGGCAGGATCACTATCCCAGCCCAGAAGAAAATCAGGGCTGCTAAGGTGAAAAAACGATAGCGCATGGGATTGAGTGATCTGAGCTAAGTTCATCATCCGTCGCAGCTTATCTGCTGCGGGAGGGATTTGAACCGATAAAATTTTATCTCCAGTTTTAGCAGAAGCGATCAGATGGCTTACAGGGCAGATTCCACAAATTCGAGCCGTGATTCCAGCCATTTCTGTGAAGGGACGACCCTCACAAAATTTTTCAAAACCTCGATACTCTACGACATGAAATCGAGCATCTTGAACTGCCCCTGCTTCATCTAGAAAGATAGAGATCTTTGCATGTCCCTCAATTCGAGTCACCGGATCAATCACAATTGTTCTGGTCATGGCCTCCTCTTCTCACCCCCTTAAATCAACTGAATTAATATCTCTTGATTGATCAAACTTGATTGATCAATCTTGATTAGCCGAACTTAATCATGTCGCGACCTTCCATCACAGGCATTTCTCCCCGCAGTAACGGCTCCAGCGTCGCCCGTATCCGATCCGCAGGGGGTGGACATCCTGGCATGTAAATCTCTACGGTCACAACCTCATGAACTGGAAGAACCTGATCTAACAACTCAGGAACAATCCCCGGTTCATGGGGTAACTGGGGTGTATGTTCTGCGAGTTCTAGATAACCACGCTTGAGCACAGAATCTGAGCCTCCCAACATATTACGCATAGCAGGTACATTGGCGGTCACCGCACAATCCCCAAAGGAAATCAATGTTTTTGTGTTTTTTCGAACCTGCTTGAGAAGCTCTAGATTGTCCTCATTGGCGACACCCCCTTCGACTAAACAAACATCGACATTTTCAGGATATGCTTTTATATCTGAGGCCACCGGACTATACACAACTTCGACCTGCTGTGCCAACTCAATCAGCCATTCATCTAAGTCTAGAAATGACATATGACAGCCAGAACATCCGGCCAACCAGACCGTCGCAAATCTTATCTTGACCATTGTTGCTTCTCCCGTGCGGTGACTAAAAAGGCTAACTTGTCGCGATCGCGTTCTTTCTCTCCGGTGGTTTCACTTTTCCGGAAGATCGCTCCAGTTGGGCAAGCATCAACACATTTCCCACAGGCCGTACAGGCTGAGACCTCTCCCCAGGGCTGATTTAATCCAGATACGATATAGCAGTCTGGTCCTCGCTGGGCCACATCCCAAACATGAGCCCCTTCAATCTCATCACAGACTCGAACGCAGCGAGTACATAAAATACAACGGTTATGATCGATCCCAAAGCGGGTATGGGAAACATCTACGGATCGGTCCGGAAATCGATAGGAAAAGCGAGAATGATCCATCCCAACGGCGATCGCCATATCCTGTAATTCACAGTTACCGTTAGCAACGCAGACGGAACACACATGATTTCCTTCTGCAAACAGGAGTTCGACGGTCATGCGACGGTAGTCTTGTAACTTAGCCGTATTGGTTTGAACTTCCATCCCTTCAGAAACTGCGGTTACACAGGCAGGCAGAAGTTTCTGGGTTCCTTTGACTTCCACTAAGCAAAGACGACAAGCTCCTACATCTGAAACTCCATCGAGGTGACACAGGGTTGGAATGACAACTCCAGCTTCCTGCGCAGCCTGTAAAATGGTTGAGCCTTCTTCAATGGCAATATCAATGTTGTTGATTTTAAGCGTTTTAACCGACATTTCAACTCCTTTTTCCCTGTAGACTCAATTCCCCATTAACCCGAGTGAGAAAACTGCTTGACTAAACTGTCTAACTAATTGCTAAACTCAATTGTTAAACTAATACATCTAATGGATTTGTGTGGGCTGACTGCTCGGTGGTGCTTGCCACTTTCAATAATTGGACATACTCCTCTGGGAAATATTGCAATGTGCTGAGAACTGGATTAGGAGCGCTCATCCCTAAACCGCACAAACTGGTTTCTTTCACCATATGGGCCAAAGCCTTGAGCTTCTCCAAATCTAATTGAGTGGCTTGTCCATTAATGAGTTGAGTAAGAAGTTCATACAATTGAACCGTTCCGGTGCGACAGGGAACGCATTTCCCGCAGGTTTCTTCTCGGCAAAAGTCCATGTAAAATCGGGCAACTTCGACCATACTGGTGTTTTGATCCATCACCACCATGCCCCCCGATCCCATCATCGAACCGATCGCGACCAGCGAATCATAATCGACCGGTGTATCGAGTAAATCGGCGGGAATACAGCCTCCGGAAGGCCCCCCTGTCTGCACAGCCTTCACCGTTCCCTCTGGAACACCGCCCCCCATCTCCTCTACAATTTCCCGTAGTGTGATCCCCATGGGAACTTCAATAAGACCGTTATTTCGAATTTTTCCAGTCAGTGCAAAAATCTTAGTCCCCTTGCTTTTCTCGGTGCCAATGGCAGCATACCATTCAGCCCCTTCTCGAATAATTGGCACAATGTTGGCAAAGGACTCAACGTTATTGATTAACGTCGGACAATGCCATAGGCCAGACTGGGCAGGATAGGGCGGACGGGTTCGAGGGTTGCCGCGATTGCCCTCCACTGAAGCGATTAAGGCGGTTTCTTCTCCACAGACAAATGCTCCTGCTCCAATTCGAATATCAACCTTGAAATCAAAGTGAGATTCAAAAATTTGACTGCCTAAAATGCCATATTTTTTCGCTTGCTGAATGGCCTTTTGTAGCCGCTGAATGGCTAGGGGATACTCCGCTCGTACATAGATAAAACCATGATTTGCCCCGACTGCATATCCAGCGATCGCCATTCCCTCCAAAACCAAATGAGGATCACTTTCCAGTACGCTACGATCCATAAATGCACCCGGATCGCCTTCATCTCCATTACAAATCACATACTTTTGATTACCTGTCATTTTTGCCACTGTGGCCCACTTCAAGCCTGTGGGATAGCCGCCGCCACCTCTGCCTCGTAAACCGCTACGGGTAATTTCATCGACGACCTCTGCCGCTGACTTTTCGTAGAGTGCTTTATAGAGCGACTGGTAGCCTCCAACCGCAATATAGTCTTCAATACTTTCAGGATCTAATTTGCCACTATGTTCCCGAACCACTTTGAGCTGGTGACTAAAGAAAGGATGAGCCATATCGCCTTGTACTGCAGTCGCTATACCGCCATTACAAGCATGGACAATACTCACCGCATCCTCAGGTTTGACCTCCTCATACAACGCATTGGATGGGTCGATCTGAACCAGCGGTCCTCGCCCACAAAACCCCATACAGCCGACCCCTTTAACGTCGATGCGATCGCTTAGATTTTCAGCTTTGACAGTATCTTTGAGATTGCTAAAAACCTCCAGTGCACTTGCAGCTCGACACCCCGTCGAAGTACAGCAATGCACTTGAATAGGCTTCCGTTTTGCTTGGGTTTCTGCTGCAATATCTAATAATCCTTGTAAATCCATATCTCACACCTCTCAAGCATTAATGTCCCTGAATAACTCAACCCAAACCCTGCCTAGAATGACTCGAAACAGTGTAATTTTATGTACTTTTCCAAGCTTTAATTTGGGTGAGGACATCCGCAGGTTCCTGGCGACCCGCGACAACTCCATCACAGACCACCGCCGGTGCAATCCCACAGGCTCCAATACAGCGTGCGGTCAACAAAGAAATTTTGCCATCGGGGGTTGTTTTTCCCAGCTCAATCCCCAGCTCTTTGATCATAGCAGCAACAATTTTATCGCTACCTTTGACATAGCATGCGGTTCCTAGACAAACCACACAGGTGTGTTCCCCACTGGGTTTTAACGAAAACAAATGATAGAAGGTTGCAACTCCAAATACTTTACTAGGCGGAAGCTTTAAACCTCTGGCAATGTAAAGTAAAACATCGTCTTCCAGAAATCCGAAAGTTTCTTGAGCCTTATGCAAAACCTCGATCAATGCATCGGGCTTATACTGATTGCGCTTCATCGCTAAGTCGAGGGTCTTGAACCGACGATCGGATTGTGCAGTAGATTTTTTCGATCCTGCGGTGTCCTTTGGCGTTGCATTTAGAGTTGGCATAGCTCTATTCCCATTCTCCCTAGGATTTCTCCTGCAATTTTCTGGCAATTTTCCCTGGTAATCGCCACTACCGATCTACCTTCATTGGTGGTTGCTTCAGATCAAGTAATCGACACAAACTTGAATTGATTTTTAAATTTGGGTGATTTGAGCTCAATAGATTTGCTAGGTTTATAGTACTCGACCTGACTTAAATAATCAACTTTAAATCGGCAAGCCAGTGATACAAAGATTGACATAAAATCTACAAACATTGCATTTTTTAAGTTTCACTAGAGTCAGCATTCAGAGGAAAGGGGTAGGGATGCAAAGTTCCCTACCCCGATTTTGCCTAGTACTTTTGCAGCGCTATTAAGCTAAGTCTCGACTTGGGCGATCGCCAGCCGAGTTTTCAAAACAGAATCGGGATTTAAACTCATGGAATCAATCCCCTGCTCGACCAAAAACTGAGCAAACTCGGGATAATCGCTGGGGGCCTGACCACAGATACCAATCTTGCGTCCCTTGGCTTTAGCGGTTGCAATGACCTGCCGGATTAAACTTTTCACGGCTTCGTTACGTTCGTCGAAAATATGGGCAACGAGGGCGGAATCGCGATCGAGACCGAGCGTTAACTGAGTCAAGTCATTCGAGCCGATGGAAAAACCGTCAAAGACATCCGCAAATTGTTCAGCCAAGACAACGTTGCTGGGTACTTCGCACATGACATAAACTTGCAGGCCATTCTCGCCGCGCTTCAGGCCATTCTTGGCCATTTCTTCTAGGACCCGCTGGCCCTCGGCAGGGGTGCGACAGAAGGGAATCATGGGGATCACGTTGTTAAGGCCCATCTCGTCGCGGACCTGTTTAATGGCTTGACATTCTAAGGCATAGGCATCGCGATAGTTGGGATCGTAATAGCGGGACGCACCCCGCCAGCCAATCATCGGGTTTTCCTCTGCGGGCTCAAACTGCCGCCCCCCAAGTAAATTGGCATATTCATTGCTCTTAAAGTCCGACATGCGCACGATCACGGGTTTGGGATAAAAAGCTGCCGCGATCATGGCAACGCCCTGGGCCAATTTATCAACAAAGAAATCGGGTTTGTGATCGTATTGAGCCGTGAGTTGGGCGATCGCCAATTTCACCTCAAAATCGGTTAACTGATCAAATCGCAATAACGCTAGTGGATGGGCCTTAATTTGATTGGCAATAATGAACTCCAATCGCGCCAAACCCACCCCATCACAGGGGATCGCGGCTAATCCGAACGCTTCATCGGGGTTACCCACATTCATCAGAATTTGAGTGCGGGTGCGGGGCAATTCATCCAGGGCAGTTTCTTCCAGCACAAAAGGCACCAATCCCGGATAAACCCGTCCGGTCTCGCCTTCAGCACAGGAAATCGTCACCGCTTGACCGCTTGCTAACACCTCCGTGGCATTGCCACAGCCGACAATGGCTGGAATTCCCATTTCCCGAGCAATAATGGCAGCGTGGCAGGTTCTTCCCCCTTGGTTTGTGACAATCGCACTGGCCTTTTTCATAATGGGTTCCCAATCGGGATCGGTTCGGTTCGTAACCAAAACCTCACCCGCTTGAAACTCAGCAATGCGATGAACCGTTTCAATCACACGAGCCTGTCCTTGACCAATGCGATCGCCCACGGCCCGCCCCGTGACCACCGGAGTTGGCAGATCATCCACGGTCAAGCGATAGCTCAAAAGGCGATTGCCCGATTTCTGGGACTGAACTGTTTCCGGACGGGCTTGAACAATAAAGAGCTCGCCCGTTTGGCCGTCCTTAGCCCACTCAATGTCCATGGGCGTATCCACACCCCGAACCTGAGAATAGTGATTTTCGATAATGCAGGCCCAGCGTGCCAGGGTCAAGATTTCCTCATCGTTAATGGCAAACCGATGGCGATCGCCCTCCGGCACCGAAATATTTTTCGTCAGCTTGCTGCCCCCGAGATCGTAGACCATTTTGATTTCTTTGCTGCCCAAACGCTTCGCCAAAATTGGGCGAAAGCCCGTTTGTAAGGTTGGTTTAAATACAAGAAACTCATCGGGATTGACGGCTCCTTGCACGACATTTTCGCCCAAACCGTAGGCCGCCGTGATCAAAGCTGCATGCTTAAATCCGGTCTCCGTATCAATCGAAAACATGACGCCAGAGGCTGCGAGATCCGATCGCACCATCTTTTGAACGCCCACGGATAACGCGACCTCAAAATGGTCAAATCCTTTGAGCGTCCGGTAGGAAATCGCCCGATCGGTAAAGAGCGAAGCGAAGCATTTGTGACAGCATTCCAGCACCTGTTGAACACCATGGACATTCAAATAGGTTTCCTGCTGCCCCGCAAAACTGGCGTCGGGCAAATCCTCTGCGGTAGCGCTAGAACGCACCGCCACGTCAATGTCGTAATGACAAGCCCGTAGCCGATCCTGTTCCTCTGCGGGTAGACGGGGGGAGAGCTCAGTCTGGTTGGCAATTTTTGCACCGTATTGTTCACAAAGCTGGTAGTAGGCTGTGGCGATCGCCATCTCCAGATCCTTGGGAAAGGGGGTGTGCAAAATCAGCGATCGCGCCTGCTTTCCCCGCTGGCGCAAATTGTTGACATCTTCAACCTCTAGATCGGCAAAAATTTGCCGCAGTTGTGCTTCAATCCCCGCCTGTTTAATAAAATGGCGGTAGGCATAGGCCGTTGTGGCAAAGCCATTGGGGACCAAAATGCCTTGGGGCACTAATTGTTGAATCATTTCCCCCAGGGAAGCATTCTTGCCTCCCACCAGAGGGATATCGGTGATCCCCACTTCTCCAAACCCTAAAATTAAGGCTTGATCGCGGCTGGCTTCTGGAACAATACGGGGCGTGGTGTTAATCATTTTGACAAACTCCCATTCAAACAAATATTGTTCAAATCGCGTAATGACTAGTTTTATTATGGAGAAAAATCTAATGCAATCGATTCCTTATAAAGGCAAGGAAGAATCGTGCTAAATTAGGCTTCATCTAGTTTCTAATTAGCTCATCTCTCAATGAATGAATGATTGAATGAAATGAATCTTGGATGCAATGAATTTAGACTCTGCTCTCTTAATGACCGTTCTAAGTATACAAAAATTTTTAAATTAAATCTGGCTTCCGGGAAAGCCTTGATTTTTCTAAAGGTTTTTTGATAAACAACATTTTTGTTTCCAAAGTTTGAGATTTAAATTAGGATTAAACGGCAGGTTTTGGTGTGCGCTTAGGATCGGCGCTTGAAAAGACGAAGTCGATACAGTCTTTTCGGATTTTTGGGTGTACGGTATTGGGATGTACGGTGTAATGAAATGTAATGAGAGAAGGGTTGCCCTAGTAGTAGAAACATAATGATGAATGCCATCCCTTTGAATCAGCTGAGTCAGCCTCTTTGTCCTGATCCTGCACATGATATTTTGCGCTGCGATCGCCAACCCCTCACCCCCTTTTTTGCGCCTCAAACGGTCGCGGTGATTGGCGCAACAGAGCGATCGGGCAGTGTGGGCCGAACTCTATTGTGGAATTTAATTAGTAGCCCCTTTGGCGGAACCGTGTTTCCGGTGCATCCTACCCATGCTCAAGTGCTGGGGATCAAGGCCTACGCCACGATTAAAGATGTTCCGGAAGCCGTTGACTTAGCCGTGATTGCGGTGCCAGCCCGGCGAGTGCCTGAGATTGTGGACCAGTGCGGAGCCGCTGGGGTTAAGGGGATCATTATTCTTTCCGCTGGATTTCGGGAAATCGGGCCAGCGGGAATTGAGCTAGAACAGGCGGTGTTGGCGGCGGCGCGACGACATTCGGTTCGGATCCTGGGGCCAAATTGTTTGGGGTTGATGTGTCCCACCAGTGGCCTCAATGCCACGTTTGCAGGGGCCATGGCCCGCCCCGGTAATGTGGGGTTTGTGAGTCAGAGCGGTGCGCTTTGTACGTCAATTCTGGACTGGAGTCTGCGGGAAAATGTCGGGTTTAGCGCCTTTGTGTCGATTGGCGCAATGCTGGATGTGGACTGGGGGGATTTGATCTATTACCTCGGGGATGATCCCGCAACCCACAGCATTGTGATTTATATGGAAGCGATCGGCAATGCGCGATCGTTTCTGTCCGCCGCTCGGGAAGTGGCCTTGAGCAAACCCATTATTGTGATTAAGGCCGGTCGAACCCAGGTGGCGGCCCAAGCGGCAGCCTCCCATACGGGGGCAATGGCGGGGAGTGATGACGTTCTCGATGCGGCTTTCCGGCGTTGTGGGGTGCTGCGGGTGAATACGATTGATGAATTGTTTAACTTGGCGGAGGTTCTGGGCAAGCAGCCCCGTCCTCGGGGCAAACGCCTAACGATTTTGACCAATGCAGGTGGACCGGGGGTATTGGCCACCGATGCCCTCATCCGAGGGGGGGAGAGTTGGCTCCCCTCAGTCCTGAAACCCTAGCGCAGCTGGATCAGCTATTGCCCCCCCATTGGAGCCGACAGAACCCCATTGACATTTTGGGGGATGCCACCCCGGAACGCTATGGCGCAGCCCTGGATGTCCTGGCCCAGGATCCCCACAGCGATGGCCTGCTGGTGATTCTGACGCCCCAGGCGATGACGGATCCCACAGCGACTGCTGCACAACTACAAAGCCGCACAGAGCACTGGAAGGATAAACCCCTCTTGGCCAGTTGGATGGGGATGGAAGCCGTGGCCGCAGGCGAAGCCCAGCTCAATCAGAGCGGCATTTTTACACTGCCCTATCCCGATGCGGCGGCTCAGGTCTTTACGCTGATGGCGAAGTATAGCGACAACCTGCGCGCCCTCTACGAAACGCCCAGCTTGGCCAAGGTTTCAGCGGTGGATGCCATTCCCATCGATAGGTTGTTGAACCAAGCGCGCCGGGAGCATCGGCTGCTGTTGAGTGAGTGGGAATCCAAACAATTGCTCCAGTCCTATGGCATTCCGACGATCGCAACTCATCTCGCCCAGTCCGCTGATGAAGCTGTGGCGATCGCCCAAACCCTCGGTTACCCCGTAGTCCTCAAACTCCATTCCCACACCATCACCCACAAAACCGATGTGGGCGGTGTCCAGCTCAATTTGCCCGATGAGCAAGCGGTGCGATCGGCCTACGACGGGATTCAAGCGATCGGCCAGCCGGGAGATGTGCTGGGGGTGACGGTACAACCCATGGTGACTCAGCAGGGCTATGAACTGATTATTGGCAGTAGCGTTGATCCCCAGTTTGGGCCGGTGTTGCTGTTTGGCAGTGGGGGGCAGTTGGTGGAGGTCTATCGCGATCGCGCCCTCGGTCTACCGCCGCTCAATACCACCTTGGCTCGGCGTCTGATGGAGCGGACTCAGATTTACAAGGCTCTCCAGGGGGTGCGGGGCCAATCCAGTGTCGATTTGGCGGCGTTGGAACAGTTGCTGGTGCGATTTAGCCAGTTGGTGGTGGAATACCCGGAAATCAAGGAAATCGAAATAAATCCTCTCTTGGCCTCTGCCGATCAGCTCTTGGCGCTGGATGCGCGGGTGGTGTTGCATGGGCCAGAAATCACGCGGGAGCAGTTGCCCAAATCGGCGATTCGTCCCTATCCCAGCCAATATATCCAACCCTGGACCTTAAGGAATGGAACGCCGGTCACCATCCGACCCATTCGCCCGGAGGATGAACCGCTGGTCGTGACGTTTCACCAAACCCTCTCGGAGGAAAGCGTTTATTTTCGCTATTTTCATTTGATTAATCTGCAAGCCCGCATTGCCCATGAGCGGCTCACTCGCATTTGCTTTATTGATTACGACCAGGAAATGGCTTTGGTTGCGGAATATGTTGATCCCACGACGGAGGAGCGCAGAATTTTGGGGGTGGCTCGCCTCAGTCGGTTGCATGGTCAAAATGCGGCGGAGTTTGGCATGTTGGTGAACGATCGCCATCAGGGTCAGGGGTTAGGAACGGAGTTGTTGCGATCGCTGTTGCACATTGGTCGAGCGGAGGGACTGGCCCAGATTTCGGCAACGATTTTGTCGGATAATCGGGTGATGCAGCATCTGTGTGAGAAGTTGGGCTTCCGGCTACAACGGCGGGGGAGTGAGGTGCAGGCGGTTTATTCGCCTTGATATCGATTGTTGGCGTATTCGCTGTAGAAGTGTCGATGTTTCTCACAATCCCCTAATGATCCTTACAAGCCGTTTCCAATCAAAATAAACGGAGCCCAGTAGTAGGGATTGCTCAGTTGCTCGTCTGTCATGGCGCTGCCAGTTTTGGTGCTGACGACTTCGATGCCAGCGCGTTTTAGGCCCACGGTGGTGTAGTTGCTGGAGATGAGTGCTTTTTGAGCTTCTTGGAGGGCTTGGGCTTTGGTCATGCCTTTCTGTAGAGCAGCGTAGAAGGCATCCATTAGCAATTGGGTGCCGCCGTCATCGACTTGCCAGAGGGAGGCTAGGGCGGCTTTGGCCCCGGCACGTTGGAATTGGTAGCCTAAGCCTAGGATTTCTTCTCCTTCACCGAAGCTGCCCCCAATGCCGGTCTCACAGGCGGAGAGGACAACCAGTTCTACGTCGGTCATGGTGAGATCTTTAATTTCTGGGAGAGGAATCGTTTCGCCGCTGCCGAGGGCGAGGAAGGAGTTGTTGGCATCACCGACGACGAATTTGCCATGGGTTGCAAGGTGAATGATGCTGAAGTTATTGAGCTCAGGCATAAGATTCTTGCGATCGAAAGTTTGCTCACGCAGGACTTTTGTGGGGAAAAGCTGGGCGAGCGAATCGACTTCGTTGAGGGTGAAGGGTATGCCGCCGAACCGAAAATCTTGATTTCCGACTTGGATACTGCGAGATTGGTTACCCCAGGCTCCGGCGAGGATGCGGGGCGCGGTTTGGGGGGCGGTATCCAATTCAGTCAGGGATTGGGCGACGATGTTGTTGGTGCGGTAACGCTCGGCAATCCATTGGTTGCCATCGTACAGGGCGGCGAGGGGAATGTAGCGGAGAATACCGTCGGGGGCGTAGATAAGGGTGTCGGGGTTGGCGGCTTCGAGGTCGGCTTCGAGGGGTTTGAGCAGCCAGGTGTAAAGTTGTTGAGCTAACCGTTTAGTTTCTTTGATATTGTTGGGGGATTGCAGGGCGCTACGGTATTGGGTGACGGTTTCCCGCAGTTTTTGGGCGTCGAAGTTGTTAACGGTTCGGCGAAGGGGTGGGCTGTTGGGGGTGGTGATGATGAGTTCGAGGCGATCGGGGAGAATGAGGGGGGAGATGAGGACGGCTTTGGTGTTGCGCAGGTTGTCGCGCAGGTTGTTGAGGTCTTCGAGGGGGACGATTTGTCGGGAGGTTTTTCGGCTGACTTGGTTGAGCAGGGTTTGGATGGGGTCGCTGTCGATGAAGGTGTTGAATTGGTGATTAAGGTCTTTTTCGAGGGCGACGAGTTGGGCGAGGCGGTTTTCTTGTTGGGGGCTGAGAGGTTGTTGGGTTTTAAGGTGTCGGAGTTGGGTGAGTTCTTGGCCGATTTGGATGGCGGTTTTTTGGAGTTCGTTGTAGCGATCGAGAATTTCTTGCTCGGGTTTGAGGATAATTAATGGATCGTTGGTTGTGCCACGGGTGTTTTTGAGGTAGTCTTCGAGCTCTTGGACTTTGAGGAGATCAAGGACTTGTTGGGCTTCGAGGATGCGGTCTTGTTGGAGGAGGAGGTCGGCGAGGGTGCGGTAGGTGTCGGAGATGGAGTTGGTGTAGGATTCTTGGATTTCGCGTTCAAGGCGGGTGAGGTTGCCGCGAATGTTTTCGTAGGTGTTGATGGCTTGTTTGTAGAAGACGATCGCCAGTTCTGGCTGTTGTTGCTGAATTTGGAGGGCTCCGAGGTGGGCGAGGGTTTGGGCTTGGGTGGGTCGATCGCCGACTTCCTGGGCAAGGGCAAGGGATTGCTGCAAGGTGGTTTGGGCATCAGCGGTTTGGTTGAGTTGGGTTTGGGCTTGGCCGATGAAGCTTTGAGTGTAGGCTATGTCTCGTTTTGCGGAAAGTTTTTGGTCAACAGCGAGGGCTTGTTGGAAGAAGTCTAGGGCTTTTTCGGGTTGGGATTGGGCTAGGTAAACTTGACCGATGCCGCTGAGGATGTTGCCTTCGCGGCTGAGGGCTCCGTTGGTTTGGGTGATGGTGAGGGCTTGTTGATAGTAGGTGAGGGCATCGGTGGTTTTGCCTTGAGCAATATAAACTTTGGCAATAACAGTCATTAACTCAGCTTCTAGTCCTTGGGCTTTTAATTTCCGAGCTAATGAGAGGGCTTGTTCATATTTATCTAGAGCGCGCTGAAACTGGCCCAGTTTGAGATAGACGCCAGCAGTTTGTCCTGCAGATTGAATGATTTGTTGTTGATCTCCGACTGTTTTGAAGAGTTCCTCTGCTTGTTGAACATATTGAAGTGCAGTAGCATAATCTCCTTGCTCAGAATAGAGTACACCCAAGTTGACATATACAGTTGCTTGACCCTCACGATCTTGATATTCATTATGAATTGCAAGAGCTTGTCGATAGAAACTTTCGGATTTTGCCTGTTCACCTTGAGCACCATAAATTGAACCAATATTGTTCAATATGCTACCTATTGCACCATGAACAGAATTACTCATTCGCTGAATAGCATCAATCGAACCTTTTGTTGGCTTAAGAAATGCTTGGAATTCTTCACCACAGTCAAAAATCTCTGGAGGCGTATCAATGCCTAAATCACAGTGTAATAGTCGCAAATTTTCTGGAGTCGGACCTTTTGCAAGCTGATTGTAAGTCTTTTGAGAAGATGCAAGAATTTCCTGAAAAACAGACAAAGCATTATCATATTGACCTTGTACAGACCAAATTTTTGCAATATTATTCAATATGATTTCTTTTGGTTCTTCAGAGTCAATTAACAAAGCTTGCTCATAAACGGACAAGGATTTAGTATAATTACCTTGATTTTCATAGATTGAAGCAATTCTAATAAGGACGAAAGCCTTGTAAAAATCAGATGTTTTTGCGTGATAGCTTTCCAATTGTTTATTTAGAAAATCTAGTCCCTTTACATATTCTCCACGAAACTCATAAATATTTGCTATGCCCTGAAAGAGTACCATTTCAGCAAGATCGACAACTACCTGAAAGTCTTTAGAGTAATTTTGCCCAGAATTTATATTCGACTCTCTTAGTGCTTGAGAAATAGTGAGTGCATTTTTTGCTTTTAAAAGGTATTCGTCGAAGTATTCTGGTTGATTAAGTTCTTCTACCCAAGAGGCATAAATCATAAATTCTGAAAAAAGAGCTATGGACTCATTCTCTTTTTCCTCAGATGCTTTCGCCGCTTCTCGCATTTTGGGCATAATAGCTATGGCTTCTTCATATCGCCCAGATTCTCTCAAAGCATCAACTAAGTCATCATAAGTATTGAATATTGTGTCATAAATATTTTTAGCATCTTCAGGTATCCTAGTAAGGACTTGCTCTTGAAGTGATAGAGACTGTCGATAAACTTCGATTGCTTGTGAGTATTGCTGTTGGGCTTGAAATGAGTTGCCTATTATTCGCAGACTTGAAATAATCCAAGACCAATTATCAATTTCCTTAAAAACTGTCAGTGCCTGTTGCGCGTGACTCAGAGAGTTGTCAAAATCCCTCTGACCAAAATAAGTGAGAGAAAGATGCATCAGAAGGGTACCTTCTTCTTCACGATCGCCCAATTCCCTCCTAATCACAAGCGCCTGCTGATAAAAATCCAACGCTTTTTCGCTCTCCTTTAGCCCAGCATAAACATCACCAATTGCTTGGAGAGAGGTAGCTTGCCCAGAGCGATCGCCCACCCGCCGAAAAATCCCCAAAGCCTGCCCAAACGTTTCTAACGCATCCTGCCACTTCCCTTGCAGCCGTAACTCTTCCCCGGCCTGGTTCAACCGAATCGCCTTCTCTCGCTGCCCCTCTGCCGTTTGTGCCAGCGCGATTGCCTCCGGCAACCCCAACCCCGTCACGCTAAGCCCCAAGCAAGTCAAACCCAACAGTCCTCCAATCCCTAATTGAGCCTTCATCGCTATCACCCCTGTTGATTATGGTTTACAACATCTATACGGTGTAACCCTAGCTAGCTATGCAATCTGGAAAGATAGAAGAGTCTGTATTTAGGACAAATTCTCCTCATCCACAAGCTCCAAAACTCGCTGATATAGCTCTGTTGCTATCCAAAAACCAGCTTGATGGACTAACGCATCCAGCAAGGGTTTTACTTTTACAATAAGTCCTCGATTCTTTGCCTCAACCAATACCCCCAAAATGCCTGTAAAGCGAAGGTTCAATCGAGCTGCGACCAGGCGTCCCCGATGCTCATCCATCAAGAGTTGCTCAGCCTGAACTTCGACGGCCAAGGCGATCGCTTCTGCTTCTCCCAGATCCAACTCATGACTCAACACGTTAACCAAAGTGCGATCTTTGACGGAATGAGTTGTAATCCAGTCAAACGTTTGCACTTCTACTGACCCTGCCACTGGAAAATTTGGGTTGGTTAATTCTCGATAAACAGCCTCAGGAATCAGAATTGTTCCATAGAGATCTCGCAAAAGATATAGGTGAGCAATTGCCGCTAAGTTATTAATGGGGGATGTATCACTAACTACAATCACAATCGACCCATCTCTCGCAAATTATTCAAATCCTGTTCAAAATCTTCAACTCCGTAGTGAATCGGGATCTGACGACTGGCTAGCAGGTGCTGAAACATCACACGATGCATGCTGGCAAAGCGGCTAGCTTGGGCCAGCGTCAGCTTGTCTTTTTGAAATAGCATGACTGCGATCTCTTGACGCATTTCACTGGGAGTCATCCGAGCGACAGTCAGAATTTCGCTGGGAATTAGAACACTCATATCTCACCTCCTGATCTATAACCTAGTCTAACGAAGTTTATGTCTAGCGCCTACAGCCCATTGCCAATCAAAATAAACGGAGCCCAATGGAAAGGGTGTTTGGGATCAGTGCGTCCTGGAGTCGATCGCCCTGAGACAGAGGTTGGAACGATGGAGGCCCGGAACTTAGTCAAGCGAGTATTGCTATCTTCGTTGTATAGTAAGCTAAGCTGAGCCTGCCGCAGAGCTTCGGCTTTAGTGAGTTCGCCGGAGGCCAGCAGCTCGTAGAAGCGTTGCATCAGTAGACTCGTGCTGTCGTCATTGACAGACCAAAGCGAGGCAATGACAGTTTTGGCACGACTGGCTTTGAGGAAATAGGAGCTCAGTCCTGCGATTTCTGTGCCGTCATTGGCTTCACCTCCGAGGGCGGTTTGGCAGGCGGAGAGGACAACGAGATGGAGGTTGCTGAGACGCTCATGGAGGGTGTCGATTTCGGGGATTTTGAGACGACTACCATCGCCCAGCACAATGTATGACTCCTGGGGTCGGCCCGGTGTAAAGGCTGCGTGGGTGGCGATGTGGAGAATGCGATGGCCAAGGAGGTTTTTCTCCAGTTGTTGGCGGGTGAAGTCTTGGTTGAGGTAGGTTTGGCCGGGGTAGATGCCGGTGGGGTCGTTGGGGGCTTGGCGGACGATGCGATCGAGTTCGTCTTCCACCGCAGGGAGAGGATCGAAGCCAGGGACCGCTTGGCTGAGGCCTAGGCCCAGAACATTGGCTTGGTTGACGGTGCCAAGGGTGTCTTCGGCATCGGTGAGGCTGGGTGTGATGACGCTGGAGAGGGTATAGCGTTCGATCAGATACTGTTGGCCATTGAACAGGGCGGCCATGGGGATGTAGCGGGTGACGCGATCGTTGACGAAGATCAGGTGTTTGGTTTTGCTCTGTTGCAGGGCGGATTCGAGGGGTTTGATCAGCCAGTCGTGGAGTTTTTGGCTGGTGGTTTGGAGGGCTTGGAGGTCGTTGCCGGATTGGAGTTGTTCGCGGAACTGTTGGACGGTTTTGGCTAATTCTGCTTGGGTGACGGAAACTTCGATGCTGCCCGCAGCGCCGGGGACGGCGTAGAGGAGCCAGAGTTTTTGGTCGGTGATGAAGGGATAGATTAAAACTGCATCTGGATTGGCTTTGAGCAGCTTTTCGGCTTCGCCGTTGAGGTTGTCGGGGTTTTGGAAGATGTCGTCGTCGTGGCGATTTTTGCGAACGTCGGTCTTGAAGGTTTCGACGCTTTGGGTGTACTGAGCCCTCAAGGTACCCGACTGTGAAAACAATTGGTCTAACTCGCCACAGTTGGTTTGTTTGCATTCGGTGAGTTTTTTGCCAAAGTCAATGAGGTTGCCGTGGGCGTTGATGACGGGTTGTTCGGCGTCGTTGTAGAGGAGTTCTGTGCCGGTCCAGGTGGCGCGGGTGTTGGTGAATTCGCGGAGTTCGGCGAGTTTGAGGAGGTCGAGGACTTGTTGGGCTTCGCCGATGCGGCCTTGGCTGAGGAGGAGGTCGGCGAGGGTGCGGTAGGTGTCGGAGATGGAGTTGGTGTAGGATTCTTGGATTTCGCGTTCAAGGCGGGTGAGGTTGCCGCGAATGTTTTCGTAGGTGTTGATGGCTTGTTTGTAGAAGACGATCGCCAGTTCTGGCTGTTGTTGCTGAATTTGGAGGGCTCCGAGGTGGGCGAGGGTTTGGGCTTGGGTGGGTCGATCGCCGACTTCCTGGGCAAGGGCTAGGGATTGCTGCAAGGTGGTTTGGGCATCAGCGGTTTGGTTGAGTTGGGTTTGGGCTTGGCCGATGAGGCTTTGGGTGTGAGCCATTTCTCGTTTTGCGGAAAGTTTTTGGTCAACAGCGAGGGCTTGTTGGAAGAAGTCTAGGGCTTTTTCGGGTTGGGATTGGGCTAGGTAAACCTGGCCGATGCCGCTGAGAATGTTGCCTTCGCGGCTGAAGGCTCCGTTGGTTTGGGTGATGGTGAGGGCTTGTTGATAGTAGGCGAGGGCTTGCTGATAGTAGGATGGGTCTTTGGTGGTTTTGCCTTGGATGATATAGGCGCTTGCGATGGCAGTGATTAACTCAGCTTCTAGTCCTTGCGCTTTTAATTTTCGAGCTAATGCGAGGGCTTGGTCATATTTATCTAGAGCGCGCTGAAACTGGCCTAGTTTGAGATAGACGGTGGCAGTTCCTCTTGCAGATTGGATAATTTCTTGTTGATCTCCAACTGTATCGAAGAGTTCTTCTGCTTGTTGACCATATTGAAGTGCAGTGGAATAATCTCCTTGTTCAAAATAGCGTGCACTTAGATTGAGGTGTACAACTGCTTGGCCCGCAAGATCTTGATATTCATAATAAATTTTGAGGGCTTGTTGAGAGAAGCTTTCTGCTTTTACATACTCACCTTGAGCGCTGTAAATTGAACCAATATTATTTAAGTAAATTCCTATCGTTCGCTTAGCATAGTTTTGACCTTCTACAAGGAGCTTCTGAAGAAAGATTTTCTGAACTGTCTGATCTTCAGAATCTCCACAAAAAACTGAATAATCAGAAAGGTATTTTGAATATTCACTCTTCATTTCTTGACACCATAGCTTTATATTGCTTGAAATTAATCCTTTTTCAAAAAAATCGTACTCTTGTTGTTTATATTTAATTAATTCATGAAAGATAGACAAGGCTTTTTCATATTGGCCTTGCTTGTCGTAAATAAAGGCTATATTATTCTGTATGACCTGTGCGACTTCAAAGTGATTCGACTGAAGAGCGACTGATAGAGCTTGCTCGTAAATCAATAGAGATTGATGATAATCACCCTGATCCGAGTAGATTGCCCCGATCTGAGCAGAAGCCAGGAGTTTTTTTCCAAGAGATATCTTATGCTGATACGTACTTAATGCATTGTTTACTAGACGCAATGATCTTTCATATTCTCCACGAAAACTGTAAATACTGGCAATTTCAAGTAATGTAGAAAACTCATTTTCGACGTTTTCATCAGCCATCTTAGAGTCTATTTTGCGTAAACTTTGGGCAATATCTAGCATCTTTTGTGATTTTTCTAAAGATTGATCGTACTGTCCAAGTTGCCTCAGCCTAGTTGCCCATCCAAAGTAAATTGAGATTTCTAGATCAAGAACTTCATTCTCATCATTTTTGTTTCCAGAAGCTTTTGCTGCTTCTAGTATTTGAGGCAAAATTTCGACTGAATTTTCGTATCTATCGAGTAAGTTGTACACATTTATTAGGTGATAGCACGCAATAAAGATTGATCTATTTACGAGGCGATTATAAATTAATTGTTCTTCTGTTGAGAGGCTGAAGAGAAATTTTCTATAAAATTCTAAGGCTTTTTGATCAGCTTCAATCGCTAACTCATATTTTTGCTTTTGTTGATAGATTTCACCTAGTGCACTCCAAGCTGAAGCAACCTTCATGGGTCTATTAAGCTCTTGAAAGATTGCGAGAGCTTGCTGATAGTAATCAATCGCTTTGTCGTATTGCTCTAGTGCAGAGTAAGCCTCAGCCATACTGTCAAAGGAATTAGCAACCCCCATAGGTTGATTGAGTTCTTGAAAGATTGTGAGAGCTTGCTGATAATAATCAATAGATTTGTCATATTGCTCTAGTGCAGAGTAAGCCTCAGCTCCACTAAAGAAAGAATTAGCAGCTTCAATAGGTTGATTGAGTTCTTGAAAAATCTCAAGAGCTTGCTGAAAGTAAGTAATAGCTTTGTCATATTGCCCTAACGCAACGTAAGTCTGAGCGATCTGATAGGAAACATTAGCTTCCCATGAGCGCAATGGGGGCAAATTCAATTCTTGCGTAATCACAAGCCCCTGCTGATAAAACTCCAACGCTTGCCCATGCTCCCCCAAGTGAGAATAAACCCTACCTATTCCAAAAAGAGTCCCAGCTTCACCAGCCCGATTAGCTTTGCCAAGCTCCGAATCATCGCCCCCACCCCGCCGAAAAATCCCCAAAGCCCGCTCAAACCTCTCCCTCGCCTGCCGAAACACCTCCCCCGCCTCCTCAACCTTCCCCTGCCCCTGCAACTGCTCCCCCTGCTCCCGCAACTGCCCCCCCTCCTCAAGCAACCGCTTCCCAGCCTCCAGCCCCTCCGCCGCCGTCTGCGCCAGCACCCCCCTCTCCGGCACCCCCAACCCCGCCGTCACCCCCAACCCCAAACAAGTCAACCCCAGCAACGCCCCAAATCCAGATTGCAACCTCATGTCGCTTCAGCCCCTATCGTGGTGTACAACATTTATACGAATTAGCCCCAGCCCGTTATGCAATCCGGAAGCTTGATTTAGATTAACAAATCGCCTCCTTCAACCCTCTCCAATTCCCTCGATTTGCTCGTGATATTTTTGCTACCTAGATAAAGCCTTGAAAATACTGAATTTAGCCTAAAAATCGATTTTTATCGTCCTTCGAAAAACTCAAAACGCACATCAAAATCCTCGTATTTTGTCGTTTTTGCATACCTAAATTGCTGATGAATAGATATATTTCTGTAATCGTATAAAGCTCATATTGTATAGAGATTATAGAGACTCCATTTCCCCCCTTCAAACCCTGTAGAATCGCTCTCAACCCGCATTCCTCAACCCTCATCCCCACCCTATCCCCGTTCGCCATGTCAACCCATCACCAATACTGGACCCTGATCAGACTCGCGGCCAACGGCACAGGCCAGCCCCACGAACTCCCCCAAGCCAAAGCACTGCTCCGACAGCTCTGCCCCCAGGCCGAACCCGATGAAGACGTGGGCGATCGCTCCCTCCAGCGACAACTCCATGCAGCGCTCAAAGAAGCGCTTAAAACCGCCTGCTCAGACCCAGATAGCCCAGACCTCGGCCTCGCCTTCCATAGCCCCCCAAGTCAATGCTTCCGGTGCTATATCTCCCATCAAGCATTGAAAGTATGCCGAGATCTGGTGAAGCAATTTGGCGCAAACCACGGCTTCACCCTGACCGATCTCCTGCCCATAGTGCTCAACGACGACGGCAAACCCCTCACGGGATCCTATCGACCCCTGAGCCATAAAATCCTGAGCAAATTCGATCCCCATAGCGCCAGCCTCAGCACCTGGGCCACCCGACTCATCCGCTCCAGCGAGGATTTAAACACATTTCTCAAAGAGCACGACATTCTGCTGATCAGCGACTGGGCCTTACTCAACAGTGCCAATCCAACAAAACTCACCAAAGCCCTGGGGGACTTTCATCTGCTCAGCGCCCCAGAAATCGAGCAATCCCAGCAGCTCCTAGCTGCCTACCACCAAGTCTATCGGCAAGAGCGGATCCTGAAGGGCGATAAAGGCCGCTGCGAAGATCCCACCCCAGACCAATGCGAAGCCATTCGTCAGCACCTGCCAAACCGCGCCATCACCGCCATAGAAGTTTTTCAGCAACTGCGCCGCTTGGCCAAGCGGCTACGGGACTATGATCTAGAGCGCTATCACGGGCAACCAGGAAATACAGTTGAGTCCATTATTGAGACTCTTGCCCCTTCTCCTGCCCCAGAGGCCGAGCCAGAGGCGGATTTACCCTGGGCTCGGCTGACCGAAATTTATCAAGCTGAGTTTAACGCATGTCTCACCCAGGCCGTAAAGGACGTAATTGAGCAACGGCTACAGACGCTCAAGCCCCAGCAGCGGCAGAATTATCTGCAAGCCTTGCGATTCTTCTATTGTGAGGGACTCAAAATGGGTGAGATTGCACCTTGTATTGGTCTGGAAAAACAGTATCAGGTGACTCGGTTACTGAAACTGAAACCCTTTCGAGCGGAAATTCGCCATCGGGCGATCGCCTGCCTGCAACTCACGTTACGCCAACAGTTCACCGCATTACTGACTCCGGATCACCTTGTCCAACTCGATAACAATCTCGAACATCATCTGGGTCCGGAGATTGATGTCATCATTGAAACAGAGGTAAACCAGGCTCAAAACCGCAGACAGCATCGCACAAAATGCAATCGTTTAGCCGAAGAAATTTGCCAAATTCTACATCATTTTTAGGAAAAAAACTAGGGAAAATTGATCTCAATCTAAAGCAAAATTAACCAGCTCAAGTTACCTAATCCGAATTGATCCATCTCATAAAATTGTGATCTTAATCAATCTGTGATCCAGATCAAATGCTAATCCAACTCATTAGTGTTTAGATAACAAAATCATCTGAGGATCAAAATTTCTAACCTGTTCACTCTTTCTAATCCATTCACGCTCACACTTCACCCTAGAAAATCATGACTACCGATTCCTTTACCTTTGAGACCGACAACTTTGAGCTAGAGGGCCAAGCCATTTCTGCCGAAGCCATTTGGCTAAGGCCCGAACAAGTGGACCAAGCCCAAGCAGCGGCCAGACAAGTGCAAGACCCATCCAAACTCTGGAACGTTTACCTCAACAGTTTAGCCCGTCAGGCCTTCGAAATCTGGCTGAAAAAAAGACTCCCCCAGCACACCCCGAAACGCTTAGAACCGATCGAATCCAGTCAAAACAGTTGGTCGTTGGATGTGAATGGGTTTCAAATTTGTCTTTTACCCCAGGGCAGTCAGCCGGATGAATTCATTTTGATTCCTCAGGACAAAGTAGACAGCCCAACCCAAAACTCGACCCCAAGTCCAAACCAGGGGGTTCATTTTTTTGTCCTGGTGGCGATCGCCGAAGAACAGGGATGTGTCGAAATTTGTGCGATCTTGCGCCATGACAAACTCATCCAAAACCGCGCTCTTCTCTCCCGAGACGAAGAAAACCATTATCAAGTTCCCTTCCATTGGTTTAATCCAGAACCCGAGGATTTGCTGCTGTATCTCCGTTGTGCTGAGCCCGCTGCCTTTAGCTTGGAACCAGTACCGAGCCAGCCAGATCCGAGCCAGCCAGATCTGATCCAGCCAAACCTGAGGGAAAAAGTTGTGAATACAGCCCTATGGTTAGAAGGAAAACTGGATGCGATCGCCCAAACCCTAGCCTGGACACTCCTCCCCGCGCCTCCCCTGGAATCAGCCTCAGCCTTTCGCAACCGTGCAGGGGGGATGCAAGAACTGCCCGAGGACTCCAACTATTACCGATTGATTCGGGAATTGCGCGATCGCCATATTCCCATTCCAGCAACCGTCCGACCCGCCTATCAAGACTTTGCAATCGCCAAACAAAACGTTCGCCTCTATGCCCTGTCTTGGTCCCTCGAACTTCCGGAGGAGCAAATCGCAGAATGGATATTAGTGCTGATTGTAGGACCCACACCTGGGATTGCTTTCCCCAAGGATATTGGTTTGATTGTCGAAGATCAGAACCAGATTTTGCTCAATACTCAATTAGACGATCCAGAGCGAGATCAGTACCTGTTTGCAGAGGTAATTGGAGAGTTTGATGAAGTTTTCCAGGTCAAACTCCAACTCAGCGATCAAGTCTTGCCTGTGGTTCCAGCCTTTACGTTTCAGCCCCATCATTCCTGAATTGTAGCCTGAGTCGCAGCCTAAATTACACCCTGAATTGCATAGGCGGAGTGCCTTCTAAAAGACATATTCAGGTATCCCTGATTCCTTTGCATCTTTCATTTCCTATGGCTAAGCTATCCCTGAGCATCTGGCGTGTTGAACAGACCTGTAACTTTGTTTTAGGTTGGGGAGAGGACTGTCAACTCACTGCGAATCTCAAGGTGTTCCCTAGCCTTTTAGACTACTATGGGATTTGGCAGGAGGCTTACTTAAATTTCTATCGGTCTAGTCTTCGGGGCAGAGCCCAGCAATCCGGTAGTTTTCCGACTCCCCCGGTGGATTGGCGGGTCAGGCTGGTCCAAGCGGAGGCGGAGCTGCTCAGCGAGTTTCATCGCTGGTTAAATAGCCGAGATCTCATCGATATTCGTCAGAAAATTGCAGCACTGGCGACCCCTTCAATAACCTTGCAGCAGCCAGTGGATCTTTTTTTGAGCTGCAATGATGAAGAATTGGCTCGGCTGCCTTGGGAAACCTGGGAAATGGGTCGAGAGTTTGGTGTTGCAGGCTCCATTCGGCTCGTTCGGACACCGACCACGATCCGTCAAGAAACGCTGTCCTACCGTCGGCAGGGTAAGCTCCGACTGTTGGCGATTGTGGGTGATGACACCGGACTAGATTTTCAGCGCGATCGCGAAGCTCTCCAGTCTCTCCAATCCCTGATTGATGTGACATTTGTGGGCTGGAAGCAGGGCAAAAAGATTGCAGCCCTACAGGAGGAAATTGTGCAAGCGATCGCCGACCCTCAGGGGTGGGATGTGCTCTTTTTTGCCGGTCATAGCAATGAAACGGCCATCACGGGGGGAGAATTGGCGATCGCCCCTCATTCCTCAATTCTGCTCCGCGAAATTGCCCCGCAACTGACTGAGGCAAAGCTACGAGGACTCAAGTTTGCACTGTTTAACTCCTGCAAGGGGATCAGTATTGCCAATGCGTTAATCGACCTGGGATTAAGTCAAGTGGCTGTAATGCGAGAACCCATTCACAATGAGGTTGCTCAGGCCTTTCTGATTGCCTTTGTGAAGGCTTTAGCTAACTACGAGGATGTTCATCAGGCCATGCGATCGGCCTGTGAGTATCTCAAGGCCAAACGGAATATCACGTTTCCCTCGGCGGCTCTGGTTCCTTCATTATTTCAGCATCCGGGGGCGGTGTCGTTTCGGCTAGAACCCTCGGGCCTCAAGTCTTGCTTGCGTCGCTGGGGGCCAACCCGGAGGGAGGCGATCGCCGTGGGGCTTTTGGCTGGCTTGAGTCTGCTCCTTCCAGTCCAGCGAGAACTCATTGAACAAAGACAGTGGGTGCAAGCTCAGTTTCGCCATCTCACTGCCCAAGGAACGAATCCAGTTTCGTCTGCTAGTGTCTCTCCACCAGTGTTGCTTGTGCAAATCGATATGGATTCGGTGGCAGACGTCGTGCCAGTTCATCCGCTCAATCGTGCCTACCTCGCCCAGTTGATTCGCCAAGCGAGTCAATTGAAAGTTTCTCGCCTGGGATTTGATTATTTAGTGGATCGAGTGACTAATCAGAAGGATGATGAATTCCTTTCTTCAGAGCTCTTGAAAGCTGAGCAAGGGGGAATGAAGATTATTTTTGCAACCCATCAAGAAAATGGTCGTTGGTTGCACCCCCATCCTAAAATTACTGAGGTGTCGCTGGATCAACTGGGTGACGTGAAACTCTTTGGCAATCACCAGAAAGCGGTTTTACATGCCAACTTGGATCAGGAGGCCACCGCACCGCTCCCCTTGCCATTTTCCAGATTATTAGTTGGTTCTAAAAACCCGACAAACCCGGCTGAGCAAACGTTTCAAACCTCTTGGATCACATTACTATCCTATTATCTCCACCAGACTTGGCTCCATCCACTGATTGATTATTCACTGCCTCCCAGCCAAATTTACCAACTCGTTTCGGCTAAAACATTTCTGAAGCTGTCTACGCGTGCTTCTGAGTTGAGCCGGATCAAAGACCAAATTGTACTGATTGCCGCCGGATATACCGATGCGGGTGTGTCCGATAAGGGAGAAGACAAGAAAAAGGCTGCTCGGGCGATGCAGTTTTGGCTGCGTTCCCATACAACTGAGTGGGTCAATGGGGGCGAAATCCATGCCTATCACATCCATCATCTCATGAACCAGGCGTTCATCACGCCATTGCCCGATTTTTGGTTTGTGGGATTGGCGGCCCTGTTGGGGAAATGGGGCAGTTTGTCCTTCGGTCGGGGCAGGCATCGACGGGGTTACTGGCTCGGGTTGGCGGGAGGGGCTGGAGTTTATGGTTTGGTGAGCTTGCAACTGTATGTGACGGTTCAGATTTTGTTGCCTTGGTTGTTGCCGGTGTTGGTGTTGGGGAGTTATGGGCTGGGGAGTCATGGGGGAGGCGATCGTCGCCGCTATCTACCAAATCCTAATCCTAATGGTTTAAGAGAGATAGAGACATGAAATTCAATGCATTTATGCTCATGGTGCCGGTTTATTTCATGGTGAGTGTTCTGAGCCCAGGGGTGACAGTGGCGCAGGGTCAGCCTCAAGGCCGGTCGAGTCGGCTCGGTTGGGGCGAATGGTTAGCCCAACGCTTTAAGCCTAACCCTCCTTTACCTAAGAGTCCTGGTGTAACAAGGCCAGTGGAAAGGCTCTGTTTGCTGGCTCCGAATCACGAGTATCAAGACCAGGGAAACCCCATTGAATCTAGACTTTGGCAGGATCCGGTGTTTTTTTGGACAGGCTCTGTGGCGAAGGTTGGGGTGCGGCAGGCGGGTAGTGAGGCGTTGCTCTGGACTGTCCCGGTGCAGTTGGATCCGCAGGCAGAGGTGCAGTCGCTTCGCTATGCTGGGCCGCGTCTCGAACCGGGGATGACCTATGAATGGGGGATATTTCTGTCTGCTGCGGATACGCAACCTCAGATTTTTCGAACGTTTCAGGTGATGGAGCGGGCTGAGCGGGGGCCGGTGGTTAGGGCTTGGTTGCGGGAGGAGATTGCACTTCGTCAGACGGGGGCTTCGCCGCAGAATCGGTTGGAGCGACGGCTGGATTTTTTGTTGGAGCGGGAGCTGTTTGCTGATTTTTATCAGGAGTTGTTTTTTGGGGCTGTGCGGGGGCAGTTGCAGAGGGGAGAACAGGAGATTGTCCAAGGCATACTACAGCAATTCTGTCTTCCTCAAACTCAAATTCAAGGATCAAAGTAAGAACCCAATTAAATGGCTACGATCTCATGCGATCTAATTTTAACGGAGTAGACAACCATGACTCAGGGGACAAGCATGAAAATAGTTTTTTTAGGTTCGATAGCAGCAATAATTGTTTTGTTTCTGGCCATTGGTTTAGAGGGAAATGATGGAGTAGCTTGGGCTATAAAGCCAGCCATAGAAAGTAAAATATTGGCACAACAATCTCAAAAAAATCAGGCAGATGAGTTATTACAGTTGGGGATTGAGCAAGCTAATCGTAATCAGTTGCGAGAAGCATTACAGAGTTGGAAACAGGCGCTAGAACTTTATCGTCAAATCAGCGATCGCCAAGGCGAGGCAAGACTATTGGGTAACCTAGGACATGTATATCTGAGCTTTGATGAATATGAGGACGCGATCTACCTATATTATCAATCTCTGCACATCTGGCGTGAAATCCGCGATAGCCAAGCTGAAGCAAAAGTGCTGAATCATCTAGGTCTTGCATACCGTGGATTAGGAGAATATGAAGGGGCGATTCGTTCCTATCAAAAATCTCTAAAAATCTCGCGTGAAAGCCGCGATCGCCAGAGCGAAATAATGACTTTAGGTGACTTACGAGCGAGCTACGACGACTTAGATCAGTACGAAAGAACGACTAATTTGCGTCAGCAACCACTGACAGCCAACCGTAAGCTCATTGATCTTTTTGGTGAAGGGGTTTCTTCGGGTGACTTGTCACCTGTATATAACAATTTAGAAGAATATAAGCAGGCGCTTGAGCTTCATCAAAAATCCTTGGTAATTGCCAATGAAATCCGCGATCGCCCGCTCCAAGCTAGAGCCTTGAGACATTTAGGGAGTATTCATCTGAGATTAGGCGAATACGAACAGGCAATCAATTTGCATCAACAATCTCTAGAGATTGCACGTGAAACTCGCGATCGTCAACTTGAAGCCAGATTGTTGGGGCATTTAGGTAATGTTTATCTGAGTTTAGGTGAATATGAACGAGTAATTAATTTGCATCAGCAATCGCTAAAGATCGCACGTGAAACTCACGATCGCAAACTTGAAGCCAGAGCCCTGATTGGGTTCGGCAATGCCTACTTTTATACCTGTCAAGCCCAGAATGATTCAAGTCAGTGTAAGCTTGCATTCGACCTCTACCAGCAATCTCTGACGATTGCCCAGGAAATTCACGATCGCCAAGGTCAAGCTGCTGCTTGGAATAATTTGGCAAATTCCTCCCTGCACTTGGGTCAAAATAAACCTGCGATCGACTTTCTTCAACAATCCCTAGAGATTGCGCGTGAAATTAACGATCGCCAAATTGAAGCAGATTCCCTACACAGCTTGGGTCTTGCCTATGCCAATCAGAAAGATCACACTACGGCTCTCAGCCACTTTCAACAGGCTCTGATGCTGTTCAAAACCATCGGTGCCCGTGAAGGAGAAGGACTGACCCTCAGCGATCTGGGACGCACCTTCAATGATCTCAATCGCCCTCAACTGGCCATCATCTTCTACAAGGCATCTGTCAATGTTCGCGAGGCCATCCGAGGGGATATCCAAGGGCTCTCCCTGGAAGAACAACAGTCCTATACCAACACCATTGCCGATAGCTATCGCGCCCTAGCAGACCTGCTTCTGCAACAAAATCGTATCCCTGAGGCTCAACGTGTTCTCGACCTACTTAAACTCCAAGAACTCGATGATTACTTCCAAGGCATCCAACGCAGTGCCGACAGCCAAACCGGCGTAGGTTCCTCGAAAGCCGAACAAGATATCCTCAATCTCTACATCAACCACATTCTTGCCGCCGAAGAACTCGCCAGCCTCACCAAGCGCCCCCCCAAAGACCTCAGCAACCCAGAACGTCAACGTCTGGAAGTACTCCAAGCTGAACAAGGCCAAATTTCTCGCGACTTTTCCCAATTTCTCGAACGCGAAGATGTCACCACTGCCCTCAAAGCCCTTAACGCCCACTCAGAAGCCCGAGAAGCCCTCGAACCTAGACATTTCAAACGACTCAAAGACGACCTGGCTAAACTGCCCCAGCGCAGCGCTCTGCTTTATCCGTTGATTCTGCGCGATCGCCTCGAACTTGTCCTTGTCTTACCCAACCTAGACCCTGTCCATGTCTCCGTCTCCGTTAGCGCTGAGGAGCTCAACCAACTTATTGTTGCCTTTAGCCAAGACCTCAGCCGCCCCAATAGCAACCCCCTGCCCCCTGCCCAACAGCTTTACCGTTTGCTAATCAAGCCCCTTGAGCCAGCCCTCAGTGGAGCCCAAGTTACCCACTTATTCTACGCCCCCGACGGAGCCTTGCGCTATATTCCCCTCGCTGCCCTCCACGATGGGAATGGCCCTAATAATGGGCAATGGTTAACCGAGCGATTCACCCTCAGCAACATCACCGCTGCTTCTCTCACCGACTTTGCGAGTAACCCCGATCGCAACCTTCGCCTCTTTGCAGGGGCCTGTGCCCAATGCAGCTTTAGTTTCGAGATCAACGGACGTCCCTACCACTTTCGTGACCTACCCGCGACCCAAACCGAAGTCGAAACCCTAGCCCAAGCCTTTCGTGAGAAAACTGTCCTACTCAACCGTGAATTTAGCCCCGCCCAGCTCAAACTCAATTTGGGCTACTACAACTTACTCCACCTTGCCACCCATGGGGCTTTTGTTGAGGGAGACCCAAGGGAATCCTTCATTGTGTTTGGAGATGGCAGCCGCGCTAGCCTACGCGAAATCCGCGAAACTTGGGATTTGAGTCGTCAGGAACTGGTTGTGCTCAGTGCCTGCCAAACGGCTGTGGGGGGATCGCAATTGGGCAATGGGGTGGAGATTTTGGGATTAGGCTATCAAATGCAAGCTTCTGGGGCCAAGGCAACTTTGTCGTCCCTCTGGCTTGTTAGCGATACAGGAACCCAACGGTTGATGAATCAGTTTTATGCAGCTTTGTTGCAGGGAGATCGCCCCCTCACCAAACCCCAAGCCCTACAACAAGCTCAACGAGCCTTGATCACTGGCAAGTTTGAGGCTGGCCATGATGAGGAACGCGCTTCCGTGGTTGGGGTGGGCGATCGTTCCAGCCAATCAAAGGAGAACAACCTCAGCCACCCCTACTACTGGGCACCGTTTATCTTGATTGGTAATGGGCTTTAGGACGTGAATTTCAAGAACGTCAGTCTCATCGTAGATTGACTTAAAACCACGGTATCCTGAACTTGTTTCGGACTCGCCCAGCTCCTGACTGCGCTCGCGACTTCAATTCCTCATCTAGATTCTTAATTACATCCCGATCCTCGGGCTCTGCCTTTGGCACGTAGGGTTCTTTGAGAGGTTCTGCTACAGCATTTTCTTTTTGTAGTTGCAGATCAACTCCCTTCTTCTGGGCCTCACTCTCAAAAGTACCAATCGGAATTCCATAGTTAAACCCTGACTTAAACAAGGCAGATATCTCTTCTGCTGATTCATGTTCGAGATTCAACCTTTGTGATAGGCCGATTGGATCCTCAGCTCCACCGAGTCCATGAATGCCGATCACGCGTCCCGAAGAGTCGAAGATGCCACTACCACTCATGCCTGCTCGTGTCACATTGTCGTATGAAACCTCGTAGCCGCCTATAGGAGACTCCAGAAATCCGGATATATTACCGCCGGTGAACTGTCGAATTATTTGCGGATCAGTCGTTTTCATCTCAGCCATTGCAATAATCGCGTCAGGTTTTGGCCATCCAGAGATAAAGATAGACTGCCCTTCTTTCAGCCTTGCCACACTAATTTTGGCAGTAGGGTATTTTTCTTTTGTAGTAAATTTAGCAATCGCAAGATCGACTGCTGACAAAAACTTGATCTCCTCATAACTCACTTCATAGGTTTTTCGATCAGGAGTCCTCAATTGATAATCCTGTCGATGACGCAGCACATGCTCATTGCTTAAGACGAAATACTGATCTCCGTCTTTAGCAATAATGACACCTGAGCCTTGATCTTCTTTACGATCTTTTCCCCGGATCAGAACGGTAACCTCGCGGGCAATATCATTGACTTCTTCACCGCTGAGAGCTTGTGCTCTTTGAGGAAGGGTGACAATCAGCGTACTGGCGATCGCAACTCCAAAGACGGTCGTGGAAGCATACTTGAATAAACTCATACCTATTGACCTCAAGCAATTAACAGATTTTTTCTTGGACTAAAGCACTAAAAACGTTGGGTAGAGCACTCGCTTGCACAAGAGTTTACACGATTTATAGTAAAAGCTCCTGAGTCGAGAACACCGTGCTCATTCACCAATGTCTACCTATAAGGTTGAACCTCAAAGTTTATGCAGTCAGATGCCTGCTTCAAAAAACAAAGGAACATTGACAATGCGTAGCTGGTTCGCTTCATCCTTCAGGGCTCACCAACCTCAAGTATCACTGAAAACACAGCAAGTGAATCAGTACTGATTGTCTTTCGAGTATCAGCACGTTGTACTCCGGCCCGAGTACTCACATCACTTACAATGTGGTCGACTAGATCGACCACCGTATCTTCACTTTCACCTGAAGAACGAGTTGTTTCTTCATTAAAACTAAGGTGACTTCCTCTTTGTAGGCCTCGACCCCTTGCAATTGTTTTCATCGCTTGTAATGCTTCTTTGAGTGGTTTTGTACTTGTAATCACCAATAATTCAGTGAAGCCAGCAGGGCCAACTAATCTCAGCTCAACAGGGACTTTACCTCCTTTCTTCTCGACCAGTGCAGCGGCTTCCGGCGCAGCCCAATCGACTGGATGTAGGAGATCCAGAGATCCATCATCAGAAATGACCATGACCCCCATAAACAGGTTTTCAATTGGGTCGTTATTTTTAACTGTTACATCAATTAAAGTCCCAGGCTTATAGGGCTTGGAAAAATCAATTTGTCGACTGATCACATCACCCGAGCCTGCGGAACGACTCCCCAGGGTTCCCCTAGGACCATCTCCCTCCTTCACAGCAATGTCTACATCAACCTTTACATTGTGAGACGCATCATTGAGCAACTCCTTCAAAATTTTCCCCGCTAATAGCATCTTCAGCCGAGGCCGTAACCGCCCAATCGTCGCCTCGATCGGCTCATTGGGACCACCCAAGAACGATCGCGTCACAGGCGTTGCACTCTGACTCAATAGGCCCACACTGCCTGGGGGAACAGAAATGTCAATATTACGTTGCTGGGCTTGCTTGACCGCTTCTGGTGTTAGACGACCCAATAAAATATCGACGGGTTGAGATTGATCAACAATGACAGGCTCAATCCGGTTGATTTTGCGCAGGGCCTGCTGCGCTGTAGCTAAATTCCTACCCAAAGAAGGGTCTAACCCAACCTTGAGACTTAGGTTAGCAGGAATAATGCGCAGCTTTTCTCGCATGAGGCTACCTTCACCCACCGTTTGACTCGGAGCCTCCACCAACCGACCATAGCCCTTCAGACCCAGTCGGCTAGTTTGTTCAACTTCCCCTAAAGGATTGCCATTTTCATCAATTAAGTCAAACTTTGCTCCCTTCTCAAAGGATTTGAGATTTCCAGAAGAGACTCCTCCCAGCCAAAACTCAACATTTTGCCCATCGACTTTCTGAAGAACGGCATCTGCTGAAGGCCGTTGGTCAGAAAGAAAATAGATAGGTTGTAACTCAAAGGCAGGATTTGCGGTAAAGGAGAGAGGATTCTGGGTTAGTCCAGAGGACTCCGCTACATCGCGGGTAATGAGTGCTAGCCGGTTGAAACTTTGTTGTAGCGATTCGCTGCTGGGTAACTGCCAAAGATAGCGTGTTAGCAGATACGTGAATGCTCCAGCATAGAAATCTCCAAAGGGCATATCAGCCGCAAGTTGATTTGCTTCCGCTGATCCTAGGGCCATCCCTCTTGCAATCCCCTTGACCCGTTCTGCTTGGAACTGTTCCGGCGAAAGATTGAGTTTGGTTAACCACTGTTCTTGAAAATTGAGTTCCTGTTCACTGGGTTTGGCCTCTGCTGCCCCAGATCTCGGTTCTATATTGCGAAACACTAAGTTTCCCCTGGTTCCCCCCCCTGAGTGACAGCTATCGAGCACCATCGTGAAGAAATCAGTATTTACGGCTCGACTGAGTAAGAAAAGTGTCTTACCCATGATGTCGTTGGCAATATTTCCCGATGCAAGACGAGTATCTGAGGGTACCAACGTTCCGTTGAGACCACCCTCTGCTGTTGGGATAGGATTGGGATCAACAACGCGAGAACCGTGACCAGAGTAGTGGAAGACCACAATATCACCGGGTGCTGCTTGTTTAATTAGGTGCTCGTCAAAAGCCGTTAAAATATTTTCGCGGGTTGGCTTTTGTTGCGCTTCATCGCTGAGGATTAGAATGTCCTTAGGATTAAAGCCATAGCGATGCACCAAAAGTTGGCGCTGCATTTCCACATCCGTTAGGCAGCCTTGGAGATTGCGGATAGAGTCTTTGTACTGGTTTACACCAACTAACAAAGCCAGCTTTCGCCCCGTAGGCTGAGCCAAAACGCGACCATAGTGTTCGCTTTGTTGAAAGAAGTTTGCTTCATGTAGGCCCAATGCTGCCAGGGTGGAACCAGCAATCTGGAGAAAGTGGCGACGCTTTATCGAGGTCATGGGGGAATGCTCCTGAGAATGACAAATGACATTTGCAAATAACGTTTGGTAGTGCGCCTTTCGCTCGTTATGGTTAGTCTCTTTTACAAGCAAAAGCATATTCATCTGGACGTTCTAGAGATATGCAATGAGGCCTTGCGGAGACAAAACAAAGGCTGATCCCAAGACAACTGTAGCCAGCTTCAACAAGGCTTTACGCATTTTTGCATAACAGGACATGCCGTCTCCGTACGTACAAGGCAAAAGCAGGACGAAAGCGTTGAGGAGAGTCAGAGCATGGCAGCTATCTATAACGATCAACAGAAGGGAGTGGGACGTCCCCTGGTAATTAGGTATCAGAAGTTACCTCACCAATCCTTCAATCGCCATTTTTGGTGCAATCTAGGCACGATTGCCCTCTCCATCTCCCTGCCTCAGCTCATTCCCCAAGGATTTCTAGGGTTGCCTGTTGCGATACAAAACTTCAGCAACCTGCTTCAGACGGTTCATCCCATGGTGTGGATGCTATCAGTGGTTCTGCTCGTTGCCCTGCCCCTTAATATTGCCCATCGACTACGCTGCCATCCTCTGACTTTGCCCGCTGCGATCGCCCCAGACCTCCAACCCATCTCCCATCCCATCGCCTATTCCTACGACCAAGTCACCGTCATGTTTGCCGATTTAGTTGGGTTTACCCCGCTGTCGGCTCAAATGGCCCCAGACCAATTGTTTGAACTGCTCAACTTGATTTTTTCGACCTTTGATCAACTGGTCGATCACCATCAGCTTGAAACCATCAAAACCGTTGGCGATGCCTATATGGTGGCGGGAGGGCTGCCGGGAACCCCGGAACAGCATGCAGATGCCATGGTGGCGTTAGCGTTGGATATGCAAGAGGCGATCGCCCAAATTCGTCAAATCACCGGTAAAAATCTCTATTTGCGGATTGGTATCCATACAGGGCCTGTGGTTGCTGGCGTCATAGGGTTGAAAAAGTTGAGCTATGACCTCTGGGGCGATACGGTGAATATTGCGAGCCGCATGGAGTCGCAGGGAATTGTTGGAGGGATTCAAATGAGTGAGCATACTTATCAGTTATTGCAAGGGTCTTATGGGGTGCGATCTCTAGGCTGTAAGGAAATTAAGGGGAAGGGAGAAATGCAAACCTATACCGTTAATCCCTATGTCTGATTGCTTGGTTCCCAGGAAATACTCGGGTTTGCGGGGTCACTAAGCTATGACAGATAGCAGGGTGACCCCACAGCGAGTAACCTCGATGAACCTTAAACAAAATTAAAGTCTCGGGCAATGTCCACCGTTCCCCAATCCGCATCCTGAACAATGCCAATCAGCCAACCTTGGTAGTAAATGCCTGTATCATACGTTGAGCTACCAACATTGTAATTGCCCACACCCAGCGTATACAGGCTGGAATTACCCACGACTTCGATCCGGTCGGTGGAGTAGGGGTCAACGCCGCCACTATAGAACGGATCCCAATCGACAATGATATCAACGCCTTCCCAGAGGCGGAGGGCAAAGGTATCTGAGCCCATGCCACCGACTAAGGTGTCGTTACCGTAGCCACCATTCAGATAGTCACGACCATTGCCGCCGATTAGATAGTCTTGACCATTATCGCCGTATAGACAGTCGTTGTCGTTGCCGCCGAAGAGCCAGTCATCGCCGCCGCCGCCAAACATCACGTCATTGCCATTTCCTCCGTAGAGCGTATCATTGCCGGGGCCAAGGCCAAGAAAGCCATCGCTGCCGCCAAACATCCAATCATCGCCATCCCCTCCGTCTAGGAGGTCGTGACCATCACCGCCATCCATCCAGTCATTACCGGCATCACCGTAAAGATTATCTTCGCCGCTGCCACCGTAAATTGAATCATGGCCGGAACCACCGAATGCAAGATCGTTACCGCCATTGCCAAAGATAGTGTCGTTGCCGCCATTACCGTAAAGCGTGTCATTTTGGGGGAACCAACCGAGAAAGCCGTCGCTGCCTTCTAGGGTATCTGCGCCAAAACCACCGTGATAAACTGCCATCGGAAAACTCCTGATTTTTGTTGTGGATTGTTTGAGAATTCACAGCCGATCTCTTGATGTTGAAGATTGAGAAATTCAACAGTTAGAGAATGTTTCTAAAGGAGAGTGCTGGGTGAATAGGAGCTTGTTTGCTCTTGCTATTCTGTACTTAGAGTTGTTGATTGGCTATGCAGTTTTAATCGATTTTTTATGATTCACTTTTTCTAAAAGACTTGCTGGCTGTAGCTTCTATGATTTTCAAGAGATAACGAATTCAAAATAGATCGAAGCCTAGGGAACTTTTGATGGGTAATTTTGTCTTTTTAGGGATTTGCGATCGCCCAAGAATTCTTCTGAAATCTGCATAGCTTCCCAAGGAACTACAGATATTGATCCTAGAAACATTCACAGTGTCAACTTCATGAACATGATTCAGAACTTAGTGCAGAACGTATTCGGGGCTTCCCATCAGCAGAATGAAGCGATCGCCCAAAGCTTAAAGACCGGAGGTCTCTATTCCTTCACCCAGCGAGGCAAAAGGGGGCCTTTTGGGATTGTCAAAATCTTGGTGCTAGAGCCTAAAATTGTTCATGTTCGTGTCTATAACCCCTGCTTTTCTGTTCGTCCGACGGTGGTTGAAGACTTAGATCAAGGCGTGGAATCCTTACTCTCTGACTGGACGATTGGGCATCTGCCTTTAGCCTTGAACGAGTTTGTGAAAGCATGGCAGCCCGTGCTGTTGGTGGAAACCAGGGTGGAGGAAGAGGAATTAGAAGGCTACAATATCTGGAAAGAAGATCAAGGGGGGGTGTTTAGTTAATTGACGTTACCCCACCGTCGCCCTACCGTTCTGTACCTTGCGTAAGTAGGTAAGGGACTATGGGGGATGGTAGGATTGTGGGGGATGGTAGAATAGAGAAGAGGTGTTGAGGGGTAAAGCTATGACGTTGTATCTCCAAGATAAGTATATTAACCTCCTCACTGACTTTGGCTTTAAGAGAGTCTTTGGTACAGAGCCAAACAAGCACCTGTTGATTGACTTTCTGAATACGCTATTGCCAGCCAATCGCCAGATTCAGGATGTCACGTTTAAGAACAATGAGAATGTTGGTAATACGTCTGTAGACCGTAAGGCAATTTTTGATATTTACTGTCAAGGTGAGAATGGTGAGCGTTTTATCGTTGAACTCCAAAAGGCGAAACAAAACTTTTTTAAGGATAGAAGCGTTTTTTATGCAACTTTTCCAATTCAGGAGCAAGCGCTGAAGGGAGACTGGAATTTCAAACTAGCTCCGGTCTATGCGGTTGGGATCCTAGATTTCATTTTTGATGATCACAAGCATTCAACGACTCTGGTTCACACGGTTGATCTGAAAGATCAAAATTGCCAGGTGTTCTATGACAAACTAAAGTTTATTTATATTGAATTGCCTAAATTCAAGAAGGCAGCTAATGAGTTGGAGAGCCATAGTGATAAGTGGTTGTTTGTTTTGAAGAATCTGGCTGAGTTGAGCGATCGCCCGCAATCTCTACAAGAGGATGTGTTCAATGAACTGTTTAACGTAGCAGAAATTGCGAATTTTTCAGCCGTTGAGCTAGATAATTATCAAGCGAGTTTAAAATACTACCGTGATCTCAATAATGTAGTGGATACCTCTCGGGAAGAAGGTCGAGCGGAAGGTCGAGCGGAAGGTCGAGCAGAAGGTCGGGCAGAAGGTCGAGCGGAAGGTCGGGTTGAAGGTAAGCAATCGCTGATTTTCCAGCAACTGGCTTTGAAGTTGGGTGAGATTCCTGAAGACACGGCTTCCCAGCTAGCTCAGCTTTCTTCCGAGGCGTTGAATGAGTTAGGGATTGCGGTGTTTGGATTTGAGGCGATCGCAGATCTCCAAGAATGGCTGAGATCAAGACCTTCTACAACCCATTCCCAATCAGAATAAAGGCGGACCAGTAGTAGGGATGGCTAAGGTCGATGCTGGGGTTGAGGGGTTGGTTTTTGGCGATGACCTCGATTCCGGCACGGAAGTGGGCTAGGTCGGTGAGTTGTACGTTGCCTTCGATGAAGTCGCGGCTGACCTGTTGCAGGGCGGCCACTTTTGTGGTGCCGGGTTTTCCGAGATAGTTGTAGAAGCGTTGCATGTAGGCTCCGGTGGCGGGGTCGTTGACTTGCCAGAGGGAGGCGATCACGGCTTTTGCGCCGCGTTGGAGGAAGGCGTTGCTGATGCCTGCGATTTCGATGCCGTCTTGGTCGCGACGGTCTCCGAGGGCGGTTTCGCAGGCGGAGAGGACGACTAGATGCACATTGGCGAGATCATCAAGGGTGTCGATTTCGGCGACGGGGAAGTGGCTGCCATCGCCGAGGACGAGGAAGGATTTGCCGATATCGCCGGGTTCAAATTTGCCGTGGGTGGCGAGGTGGAGGATGTCGTGGCCGCTGAGCTGGGTTTTGATGCGGGTGGCGGTGAAGCGGTTGTCGAGGAAGATATTGCCGGGGAAGACGCCGGGGTCGGGGTTGCCGGTGGTGACGATGGCGTTGACTTCGAGGGGGACGCTGGGGAGAGGATTGAAGCCGGGGACGGCTTGGGAGAGGCCGAGGCCGAGGACTTGGGGCTTGGGGGGGAGTTTGGCGCTGGTTTCGGTTTTGCTGGCGGCGACGAGGGTGGAGGTGCTGTAGCGTTGGGCGAGGTATTGTTGGCCATCGGGCTGTTTTCCGTCATACAGGGCACCCATGGGGATGTAGCGGGTGGCGCGGTCTGGGACGAAGATGAGGTTGGTGATGGGGTTGGGGGCGGTGGCGATCGCCTTTTGCAGTTTTTCGGGAAACATCCAGTTGTAGAGTTTTTGGCTGATGGCTTTGGCGCGGGCGTGGTCGGCGGCGGTGCAAATGCGGGTTTCGCATTGTTTCATTTCGGTGCGGAAGTCGAGGATGGTTTGGGCGAGGTCGGCTTGGCTGACGGGAACTTCGTAGACGGTGAGAACGGGGCCTTCGCTGGCGACGAGGAGCCACATTTTGTCGTCGAGGACGAGGGGATAGATCAGCAGGCTGCCGGGTTGGGCGCTGAGGAGTTCGGCGGCGCGGCGGCGGAGGTTGTTGTTGGGGTCGTTGGGGTCGATCCAGGCGATGTCTTGGGTGTGGCGGTCTTTGAGTTGGGCCTGGAGGGTTTGGAGGAGGGTTTCGAAGGCGCGGTTGTGTTGGTCGCGTTGGCTGAGCAACTGGGTGTATTTTTCGGAGTTTTGGCAGGTGGGGTCGGTTTGGCAGGTGCGGAGGTCTTGGCCGAAGGCGATGAGGCTGTTGTAGTTTTTGAGAATGGTTTGTTCGGTGGGGTTGAGGGCGATTTCTGTGCCGGGGGTGGTGGAGCGGGTGTAGGTTTGGGTTTCTTGGATTTTGAGGAGTTCGAGGACTTGTTGGGCTTCGGCGATGCGGCCTTGGGAGAGGAGGGCGTCGGCGAGGCGGCGATAAGTGCCGGAGATGGATTGGGTGTAGGTTTCTTGGGTTTCTTGGGGGAGGGTTTTGATGTCTTGGCGGAGGGTTTCGTAGAGGTTGACGGATTGTTTGTAGAAGGCGATGGCGATTTCTGGTTTTCCCAAGTCATCGTAGATATAGCCAATGTTGTCGAGGGTATTGGCTTGCCCGGAGCGATCGCCCACCGCCCGATACATGGGCAAAGCTTGGTTATAAAACTCCAAAGCCTTTTGCTTCTCTCCCAAGGCAGAGTAGACAAGGCCAATGCCGGTGAGGGCAGCAACTTGTCCGAAGCGATTGTTCACCTCCAGCGACAGGGGAAGAGCCCGATTAAGGAACTCCAGAGCTTTTGAATTTTCTCCCAAGTCAAAGTAGACTCTACCAATGTTTGCGAGCCTTGAGGGCTGTCTGAAGAGATCGCCTACCATTTGGCTCAGATGCAGAGACTGATTGAGGAACTTCAGGGCTTTTTCCTTGTTTCCCAAGTCAGAGTAGGCAAGGCCAATGCCGCCGAGGGTTATGGCTTGTAAAGAGTGATCGCCCATCTCCTGACTCAGATTCAGAGACTGATTGAGGAACTCCAGAGCTTTTGAATTCTCTCCCAAGTCATAGTAGATACTGCCAATGCCAGAGAGGGCTATGGCTTGTAAAGATTGATCGCCCACCTCCTGACTTAGGGGAAGAGCCTGATTGAAGAACTCGAGAGCTGTTGCCCGCTCTTCCAAGTTAGTGTAGATAACGCCAATGACAGTGAGGATAGTGGCCTTTGCTTCGCGATCGCCTAGCTCCTGCATCAGCGGTAGCGCTTGATTCCAAGACTCCAGTGCTTTCTGATTCTCTCCCAATTCAGTGTAGACAAGGCCAATGACAGTGAGGATAGTGGCCTTTGCTTCGCGATCGCCTAGCTCCTGCATCAGCGGTAGCGCTTGATTCCAAGACTCCAGTGCTTTCTGATTCTCTCCCAATTCAGTGTAGACAAGGCCAATGACAGTGAGGATAGTGGCCTTTGCTTCGCGATCGCCTAGCTCCTGCATCAGCGGTAGCGCTTGATTCCAAGACTCCAGTGCTTTCTGATTCTCTCCCAATTCAGTGTAGACAAGGCCAATGACAGTGAGGATAGTGGCCTTTGCTTCGCGATCGCCTAGCCCCCACATCAGTGGTAGTGCTTGATTCAAAGATTCCAGTGCTTTCTGACTCTCTCCCAATTCAGTGTAGACAAGGCCAATGCCAGTGAGGATAGTGGCTTGTCCGTAGCGCTCGTCCATCTCCTGCATCAGAGGCAGAAACTGATTGTAGAACTCGAGAGCTTTGCCAGTCTCTCCTAAGTGAGAAATGTTGGTGAGAATAGTGGTTAGGCCCGAGCGCTCGTCCATCGACCTGCTCAAGAGCAAGGACTGGTTAAAGAACTCCAAAGCCTTTTGCTTCTCTCCTAAGGCAGAGTAGACAGTACCAATGTTAGTAAGAATAATGGCCTGGCCCGAGCGATCGCCCACCGCCCAATGCAAGAGAAAGGATTGGTGATAAAATTCCAAAGCCTTGTGCTGTTCTCCCAAGTCATCGTAGACATTGCCGATGAGATTGAGAATAGTGGCCTCTCGCTCGCGCTTTCCCAGTTTATGCACCAGCGGTAGCGCTTGATTGAGATACTCCAGCGCTTTCTGATTCTCGCCTAATTTAGCGTAGATAATGCCGATGAGGTTGAGAGTAGTAGCTTCTTGTTCACGATTGTCCAACTCACGTATCAGCGGTAGCGCTTGATTGAGATACTCCAGCGCCTTCTGATGCTCGTCCAATTGATCGGAAATAGCGTCAACGACAAAGCTGGTAATGGCTTTATCGGGGTGATTGGTTCCGCCAAGCTCCGAAGGATCGCCCACTGCTCGGCTCAAGGGTAGAGATTGGTTAAAGAACTCCAAAGCCTTTTGCGTCTCTCCCAAGTCATAGTAGACTCCAGCAATGTTGCTGAGGGTGGTGGCTTCACCGGAGCGATCGCCCAGCTCACGATACAGAGGCAGAGCCTGGTTGTAGAACTCGATGGCTTTTTCGTTCTCATCCAAGGCATCATAGATGCTGCCAATACGGTAGAGAATAGTGGCTTCTTGTTCGCGATCGCCCAGCTCACGATACAGCGGTAGTACTTGATTGAGATACTCCAGCGCTTTCTGATTCTCACCTAATTCAGTGTAGACAATGCCGATGAGGTTGAGAGTAGTGGCTTCACCCAAGCGATAACCCTCCATTCGCAACAGTAGCAGCGATTGACTAAAATAATCCAAAGCCTTTTGATTTTCATCCAAGGCAACGTAGGTGAGGCCAAAGCCAAAGAGAGCCGCTGCTTCAACAGATCGATCACTTCCCTCCTTCGCAATCGGCAAAGCTTGGTTGAAATAATCTAGAGCTTTTGAATACTCCTCCAAACCATAGTAAGAAAGACCAACGCCTGCAAGAGAATCGGCTTCAATCGATCGATCAGCCTCCTCAAGCTCCGAAGAATCGCCCCCCTTCCTGATCACTAGCAACGCCTGATTGAAATAATCCAAAGCCTTTTGAGAGTCATCAAAAACATAGACCCAACCCATACCATTCAACGCTTCTGCCTCCCCAGATCGATCCTCCAGTTCCCGGCTCAACCCCAAAGCCCGATTAAAAAACTCCAACGCCTTCTCCTGCTCACCCAAATCATCATAAACATCCCCCAGATGCCGCAGCACCAAAGCCTGCTTCAGCCGCTGCCCCCCCGCCACACTCAACCGCAACGCCCGCTCAAACTGCTCAATCGCCGCCTTCAAAGACCCCTGATCCCCCTGCTTCTGCAACCGCTCTCCCTCCGCGATCAACCCCTCCAACTCCCCCAAAACCTCCCCCCGCCCCTCAACCTGCGCCACCGCCCTCCCCAACGAACCCGGCAACACCGGCCCACCCAGCCCCAACACAACGGCCAACACAACCGACCCCACCCAGCGACCAGAATAACCAGAATTCATCAGACAACCCCTTGAGTAAACTGATTCCCTCTTCCAGCCCAGACCCAAACACCAGACCAAAAGACAGAAATGGCAACAGAAGCATATACGGCAGAACCCTCGCAACCTATGCAGCCGCCCTTTGGTCTATGATCAAAAACAGGATTCGAATCATCCGCAGCCGCGCCACTCCAGAAGAGATACAAGAAATGCTAGAGAATCTTAGACTTCACCTCACCCGTATTCAGGCATTAACTAATAGTGAAACTAATAGTGATGCTGACGAACATATTATTCTCCATCTGATTCGTGAAAGTCAGTACCTGATCGAATGGACTGTACCCACCCTAGACTTGGAGAAAGACGAGAGCCTGAACATTGCCACAGAACTCATCCGCCTTCAGCGACAACTCAGCCAATGGAAACTGCAATGGCATGAGCTGTGGGCAGATAGTCGGTCGCGGGAGGCGATCGCAAAAACTGCTCAACAATGGTGTCAATCGATTGACCAGTGGTCCGTACGCTCATCGCGGGTTAGAAATCAATTCCGATTCAGTGGCCTAAAGGCCATTGCCGATCAGAATGAACGGTGCCCAGTAGTAGGGATGGCTGAGGTTGCCTTTAATCTGTGGGGGTTTTCCGTCGGCAGTGGCGACAACAATGCTGGCTCGGGAGCCGCCGACTTGGGAATAGTCGTTTTTGATCAGGGCAATCTGGGTTTGGCGGAGGGCTTCGGCTTTGGGCAGGCCGAGGTCGAGGGCAACGTAGAAGGCGTTCATGAGTTTTTGGGTGCCGCCGTCATCGACTTGCCAGAGGGAGGCAATGGAGGCTTTGGCCCCGGCGCGTTGGAATTGGTAGCCCAAGCCGAGGATTTCTTGGCCATTGCTAAACTGACCGCCGAGGCCGGTTTCGCAGGCGGAGAGGACAACGAGATCAACGCCGTTGAGGTTCCAGGCTTCGATGTCACGTAGGGTGACGGGTTTGCCATCGCCAAAGAGGATAAAGGAGTCGTCGGGACTGCCGATGACGAGGGCTCCGTGGGTGGCAAGGTGGATGATGGTGTGGTCGCCCATTTGGGGGAGGGTGTCCTGGGCGTTGAAGGTGCGATCGAAGAGTTGCACGGTATTGGGAATGAGTTTGCCCAGATTTTCGACTTCGACTTTGGTGAAGGGGAGGCCGTTGAATTGGAATTGTTCGCCACCGAGGTTAAAACTGTACTGGCCGGTGGTGAAGGCTCCGGCGAGGATGCTGGGGGGTTTAGGGGGTTGGGGGGTGAGCTGGGTGAGGGCGGCGGCGGTGATGTTGTTGATGCGATAGGTTTGGATCAGCCAGTCTTGGCCGTCGTGGAGGGCGGCGAGGGGAATATAGCGGAGGATGCCGTCGGGGGCGTAGAGGATGGTTTGGGCTTCAACGGTGGCGAGGTCGGTTTCAAAGTCTTTGAGCAGCCAGGTGTAGAGTTTTTGGGCGATGGGTTTGGGGTCTTGGCGGGGGTCTTGGAGGGCGGCGCGGAAGGCTTGGATCGTTTGCTGGAGTTCGGTTCGGGAAACGTTAACGGTGTGGCGGCGGGGTGGGGTTTGGGGGTTGGCGGTGGTGAGGATGAGTTCGATGCGATCGTCAAAAATCACGGGATAGAGCAAGACGGCGTGGGGGTCGGCGGCGGCGAGGATGGGTTGGACGCTGAGGAGCCGTGCCATTTCGTCGGCGAGGTCGGGGTCACGGGTTTCGGGGCTGAGTTGGGCGATCAACTGCTGAACTTGGGGGCTGCGGAGAAATTGGTTGAAGTCTTGGGTGATTTTTTGTTGGAGTTGGAGGAGCTGGTTGAGGCGTTGGTTGTCGGCGGGGGTGCGTTGGGCGAGGGGGATGGCGCGGAGGCGGGTGAGGTCTTGGCCGATGGGGATGGTTTGGGCGAGGATGTCTTGGATGCCGCTGAGGATGAGTTGTTCGGGGTGGAGGGTGGGGATGTTGCCGGGGGCGGTGTTGCGGCGGACGTTGGTGAGGTAGTCGTCGAGTTCTTGGATTTTGAGGAGGTCGAGGACGCGTTGGGCTTCGAGGATGCGGTTTTGTTGGAGGAGGAGGTCGGCGAGGGTGCGGTAGGTGTTGGCGATGGAGTCGGTGTAGGTTTGTTGGAGGGTTTGATTGAGGGGTTGGAGGGTTTGGCGGATGGTTTCGTAGGTGTTGACGGCTTGTTTGTAGTAGAGGATGGCGAGTTGGGGTTGATTTTGTTGCTCAAGCAATAATCCAACGTTGCCTAGGGCTATAGCGAGACCATTGCGATCGCCCATTTCCTCATAAATGGGCTGCGCTTGCTGATAGTATTCCAGTGCCTTGGCGTAGTTGCTCAAAGAGCCATAGGCAATGCCCTGATTCGTCAGCACGTTAGCCAGACCATTGCGATCGCCCACCTCCTCAAAAATGGGCTGCGCTTGCTGATAGTATTCCAGTGCTTTGGTGTAGTTGCTCAAGGAGAGATAGGCAACGCCCTGATTCGTCAGCACTTTAGCCAGACCATTGCGATCGCCCACCTCCTCAAAAATGGGCTGCGCTTGCTGATAGTATTCCAGTGCTTTGGTGTAGTTGCTCAAAGAGCCATAGGCAAACCCCTGATTCATCAGCACGTTAGCCAGACCATTGCGATCGCCCACCTCCTCAAATATCGGCTGCGCTTGCTGATAGTATTCCAGTGCTTTGGTGTAGTTGCTCAAAGAGCCATAGGCAAACCCCTGATTCATCAGCATGTTAGCCAGACCATTGCGATCGCCCACCTCCTCAAAAATGGGCTGCGCCTGCTGATAGTGGTAGTCCAATTATGTGGGTGCTGGAGAGAATGAAGCGGCATGAGCCTGCTTAAGGCGCAATTGCTGGTTGTAATGGTGAACGAAATTCCAGATCGCAGCCTCGTGGTTCTCTTGTTTCTTTGAAAACGAGAGCGCCTTTCGGACCAAGCGCGACACCCTTTGCCGCAGGGTGCAGTTGAACCTCTCGATGTAGCTCGTCAGCCCGCTTTCTTTCCCAACCGCTCGGTGGCGTTGGCTAGGAAGCACACAGGCATAGCTCTCCCAATAATCGGTGTAGATGACTGCACATTGGCGGTACACTCCCGGTAGAGACCGCCATAAAGCTTCGGCAGATTTAGCACTTCGGTCCCCGATATAAAGGCCAATGATTTCGCGAGTGTCCGCATCTAGAGCAATCCAAACCCACTGTTTATTTCCTTTATGGTCCACGAACGACCAGAGTTCGTCCATCTGGACCGTCAGAGCTTTTTTACTTTCTTCGTCACTTCCACCTCCCGAGCAACGGTTTTAGCTTTGGCGTTGACGTAGGTCTGAATGCAGCTCTCGGAGCGCTGCATCACCCGAGCAATTCCAGCAATGGCCAGCCTTTCAAGCAATAAACGTTCGAGCAAGGCTATCTCTTCATCGCTCAAGGGAAGGGATTTCGGAGTCAGGACAAACCGGCGATGGCAATCTCGACATTTATAGCTTTGAGTACCGCGATCGTTGAAGCCGTTACGGCTGATATCTTCAGATAGACAGTTAGGACAATGAAGCAGCTCTTGAGTCATCGCAATTGGCACAGAAGGGTCTTACCCAGTTTGCTTTTTCTTTCTCTAATGGCCACAACATACTCATCCCCCAGCTAAAGGCACTACCCTGATAGTATTCCAGCGCTTTGGTGTAGTTGCTCAAGGAGAGATAGGCAAGGCCCTGATTCGTCAGCACTTTAGCCAGACCATTGCGATCGCCCACCTCCTCAAAAATGGGCTGCGCCTGCTGATAGTATTCCAGTGCTTTGGCGTAGTTGCTCAAAGAGCCATAGGCAAGCCCCTGATTCCCCAGCACCTTAGCCAGACCATTGCGATCGCCCATTTCCTCATAAATGGGCTGCGCTTGCTGATAGTATTCCAGTGCCTTGGCGTAGTTGCTCAAAGAGCCATAGGCAATGCCCTGATTCGTCAGCACGTTAGCCAGACCATTGCGATCGCCCACCTCCTCAAAAATGGGCTGCGCTTGCTGATAGTATTCCAGTGCTTTGGTGTAGTTGCTCAAGGAGAGATAGGCAACGCCCTGATTCGTCAGCACTTTAGCCAGACCATTGCGATCGCCCACCTCCTCAAAAATGGGCTGCGCTTGCTGATAGTATTCCAGTGCTTTGGTGTAGTTGCTCAAAGAGCCATAGGCAAACCCCTGATTCATCAGCACGTTAGCCAGACCATTGCGATCGCCCACCTCCTCAAAAATGGGCTGCGCCTGCTGATAGTATTCCAGCGCTTTGGCGTAGTTGCTCAAGGAGAGATAGGCAATGCCCTGACTCGTCAGCACGTTAGCCAGACCATTGCGATCGCCCACCTCCTCAAAAATGGGCTGCGCTTGCTGATAGTATTCCAGCGCTTTGGCGTAGTTGCTCAAGGAGCCATAGTCAATGCCCTGATTCATCAGCACGTCAGCCAGACCTGGGCGATCGCCCACCTCCTCAAATATTGACTGAGCTTGTTGATAAAGTTTAATCGCTTTGCCATAGTCACTCAGGTAGGAATAGGCAATACCCTGATTCTTCAGCACATTAGCAAGACCACGATCGTCACCCACTTCTTCAAAAATCACCTGAGCCTGCTTCAAAACCTCCAACGCCTCCCGTGGCTTCCCCGTTTTCCAGAGCCGCTTCCCCTCCTCCAATAACCGCTCCCCCTCCTCCCGCCGCCGCTCCACCCCAACCTCCGACCCCCCAGTTTCTCCCACAACCAAAACCCCCTCCAGCTCCGCCCCAACCACCGGCCCCAACCCCAGCCCCAACATCCCCAACGCCAACGCCAAACCCACCCAAAATCGCATTGCCATAGATCAACCCAGAGTTCTTCTATTACATCTATACGCATTAGCCCCACCGCCCCATGCAATCCGGAAACTCCCTAGCCCCAAAATAGCCCAGCCCCCTTAGGCAAAATGGCATAACTCCCCACCCAGACAACAGATAAATTCAGGCAACAAATCCATTGAAAAACACAGCCCCCTCAGAACCATGAAAAACCTACCCCTGCTCACACTCCTCCTCACCAGCATCCTCATCACCACCACCACCCTCCCCATCCTCCACCATCCCCCCCAATCCATCCTCCTCGCCCAAACCCCACCCCAAGACCCCCCACCCCAAGATCCCCCACAAGCCCCCAGCGAATTTTCCTATCGCTTCTATGACCAAAACATCCCCCTCACCCTCCACCCCGATCAGATCGCAGTCGAATTCAAACCCCAACCCCGTGACAGCACTAGGGGCAATACGGGCACTCGGGGCACCGATACCCGCCCCCATTATCTCAAACTCCAAGACACCCTCCAAAACACCCTCCAAACCACCGAACCCAGCCCCAGCCGCGCCCCAACTCGTTCCACCGCCCCTCAGATTACCGTACAACCTCTAGGCACCCGCTACGCCCTCATCACCTTACCCAAAACCCGCAGCCGCAGCCTAGAAGACCGCCTCACCCAAAGCCTAGAAGCCCCCTACATCACCGGACAGCTCCCGGTCTTTCAACGCCCCAATCAGCAAACGTCCATCGTCCTCCCCAACGAAATCGTCGTCAGCGTCGAACCCGACCTCTCCCCCAGCCAAACCGCAGCCACCCTCGATCGCTTTGGCCTCGACATCATTCGCCCCCTGCGCTTTAGCCAAAACAAATACCTCGTCAAATCCCGCAAAGACAGCGGCACCCATATTCTCAGAGTCGCCCAGCAACTCACCACCCTGAGCGGCATCCAATCCGCCACCCCCAATTTTGTCCAATCCGTTGCCTACGGCGTCAACCCGCTCAACCTAGACGATGCCCGCTGGCTCAATCCAGCCCAAAATCCGCCAGACATCGGCCCCGCCAGCGCCATCGACTTTAGCAAACTCACCCCCCGCCAATCCAGCCAATCCGATCAATCCACCGACCCCGCCCAAAATCCCCTCCTCGCCCTCGCTTGGCACCTCGATAGCCGCCCCCTACAAAAACTGGCCCTACCAAGAACAGATGTTCATGCAACCGAAGCCTGGGAAGCGGGTCAGCAGGGCCAAGGCACCGTCGTTGCCGTGATCGATAGCCTCATTCAATGGGATCATCCCGACCTAGCCGCCAATCTTTACACCCTGGGGGATGACGTGACCGATAAACTCCCCGGTGAAACCCAGGGTTGGGATTTTACGGAAGATGAAGCTGGTGACTGCGATTCGGCAGAAGCCGATGATTGTAGTTTGGGTGATCCAGATACCCGCATTAGCGAGACAGAACTGGAGGTTTTGCGATCGCATTTCCAAAACACCTTCGCATTATCCGACGAGGCACTGCTCGCAACCTATGAGGAATGGGTAGAGAGCCTACGCAGCGAGGATGCTGACCTCTCCGATCGCCAAATAGCCAACCTGATTCGCAATTACATTCGTGACGATATTGCAGGAGAATTTCATGGTACCTGGTCTGCGGGGGTGATTGCGGCATCTCCGGCGAGCGCGATCGGAGCGGTGGGCGTTGCCCCCAAGGCAAAAATTTTACCCGTGCGCGTCTTTGGCCTGGGGGGCAGTATTACATCAGCCGGATTGATTGAGGCGATCGGCTACGCCGCCGAGCGGGGCGCAGATGTGATCAACATGAGCCTCGGCAGTTTGTTGCCCGATCAAGACCTCACCGATCAAGTGTTCTCTGTCTTAGATAAACATCCCAACTTAGTGATCGTCGCTGCCGCAGGCAATGAAAACCTAGATGGCGTCGGTTTTCCAGCAGCGATTCCGGGGGTTGTATCCGTTGGGGCCACAAATCTAGCAGGGCAACGGACGTCTTATAGCAGTTTTGGAGGACAGCTAGATGTAGTTGCACCAGGGGGCGATCAGTCACAGCGACCCAGTGGTGGCATTTTGACCACGGGAGGGACGGGCTCAGAGGCTTGGTGGCAGGGGATTGATCCCCCTAAAACGGCGTGGGGTCCCTCGCTGGATCCACGGGGACAATATGTGCAGGTTCAGGGGACATCGTTTTCTGCACCGACGGTTGCGGGTGTGTTGGCCTTGATGCGCAGTGCGGATTTGAGCCATGCGTTGAGTCGTCAACAACTGCTTGAAATTTTACAGGAGACGGCCAGTTATAGCAGCCTCAGATTGACCCAGGCGGATAAGAATCACTATCGGTTGCAGAAAGAGATTGGCTTCGGCACGGTTTTCGCTTTCCCGCTTTCCCGTCCCTCAGGAATTCATGAACGGCCTGAGGCGATTTCACCAGAGCGGTACTATTTCGGCTGGGGATTGGTGAATGCGGCAGCGGCAGTCGAACAAGTGTTGCAGCGGGGGTCAGGTCGACAGTCCCCATAACACCCTAAAGCAAAGCATCACTCAAGCCCGCGACAACCTCTGCATTGCTTTACCTTGCAATCGCTCATGGGTTTCTGCCAGTAATTGCGGGATCCGGTCTGCATAGGGACTCTGTTGCAAACAATCGCTCAGATCGTATTGCTCAACCTCTCCCGCTTGCTGCCCCGCAAACCAATGCCCCCCACGGCCCAATAAATTGTACCGAGCCTTGCAAAACTCCTCCATGTCGTAGGCCAGGAGCAAATTGCGCAGCCACAAAATCGTGTGAATATTGATATGGCCAGGAACTTCTGATTCCTGAGGTAAACCCACATCCCAGGTTTGATACCAGGTTTTGCCGAGGATGGCGATCGCCTCCTCCTCCAATCGTTCCAGAATTGGCGGCAAAATCTCATCCGCCTGATCCAACAGCGCCAGAACCTCCAAATGCCGGTCAAAATCACTCGGCCTAGCAGCCCCTAAACTCAGCGTATGCACCTCAGGATGACTCAAACAAAATAGATCGTTAAAGACCATCGGATGCAACGGCTGGCATAGTTCAATCAGCTTTTGTGGAGGATTATAGAGATGTCCACCCTTATCGGAGGGACTGATAATAAACACCCCCATATCCTGTTGTTTTGCCGCTGCGATCGCAGGCCAATTCGTTTGATTAATGTAGTACCAATGGAGATTGACATAATCAAAACGACCTGAGGCGATCGCCTCCACAATCACCTCCGTCGGTGCATGGGTTGAAAAGCCAATATGCTTGACTTTGCCCTCAGCTTTGAGCCGATAGGCTTCATCCAAACAGCCGCCGGACCGGAGACTCCAGTCCAGAATCTCGCGGGTATTAATCCCATGCAGGGCAAACAAATCAACGTAATCGAGTTGGAGAAGCGATAGGGATGTTTCAAAATCTTGGCGGAAGTCACGAGCCTCAGGCGTTGGCGAAACCTTGGTTTGGCAAATCAATTGCGCTCGGGGAAACTGCGGTAGGACAAAGCCAAGCTGCATCTCCGATGAACCGTAGCCCCGTGCCGTTTCAATGTGAGTAATGCCCAGGTCCCAAGCTTGTCGAATCGTGGCTTCTAAGTTCTTTTGATTGTCATCGGCAATCTGGTTGGGACTCACATCTTGCCAAGCCTGCTGATACCGCATTCCCCCACAGGAGAAGACCGGCATCGGCAATTCTGTCCGCCCGAAGCGTCGATAGAGCATGGTCATCGTAATTGGAATGCCCCTCTATTGTAAGGATTCTAATTCCCGAATCAAACCAAACAATGCCCGCATCCCCATGGCTTCGCCCCCCTCCGGACGACCCGGCAGATTGCGCAGATTCCAAGCCATAAAATCGATGTGAATCCAGGGAACCTCGGGCTTAACAAACTCCTGCAAAAAGAGCCCCGCCGTAATTGCCCCGCCATAGGCCCCGCCAGAAATATTGCAAATATCCGCAACCTTGCTATCGAGCATCGAGCGATAGGGTGCATGTAGCGGCAACTCCCAAAGCGGGTCATCCACCGCTAGCCCCGCTGCCTTGAGGGCTGCTGCCGTTTCCGAGCGATTACAGAAAAAGGCCGGTAGCTCCGTTCCCAATGCCACCCGTGCCGCCCCCGTCAGCGTCGCGCAATTGACCAGCAGTGCTGGGTCCTCGCTGCTGGCTTCCCAGAGCAAATCGCCCAGGACCAACCGGCCTTCGGCATCGGTATTGCCATTTTCCACCGTGATACCTTTGCGGGTTGATACCACATCTGAAGGCCGCATGGCATTGCCATCAATGCTATTTTCCACCGCGCCCACCAAAACTCGCAGTTGGATCGGTAACTGCATCATTGTGATCAGCTTGGCCAATCCCAAGACTTGAGCCGCGCCGCCCATGTCTTTTTTCATCAGCTTCATTCCCGCAGCGGTTTTCATATTGAGCCCGCCCGTATCAAAGCAAACCCCTTTGCCCACCAGCGTAATCAGCGGCCCCGAGGTGCCCCAGCGCAGATCAATCACCCGAGGCGGATTTACCGAGGCCCGACCGACGGCGTGGACCATGGGATAGTTTTGCGTCAGCAAATCCTCGCCCACAATTACATTGATCTCCATCCCTTGCTCAGTGGCTAGGGCGCGAGCCGCTGCCTCTAGATCTGCCGGTCCCATGTCATTGACGGGGGTGTTGATCAGATCCCGCACCAAAGCGGTTGCCGTCACGGTTGCTTCGATCAAGGCTTGATCCGCGTTGCTGGGGGAAATGAGTTCGGGACGGGAATAAGGGCGATCGCCCTTATTCCTATCGCTCTTATTCCGATCCCCCTTATAGCGATCAAACTGATACTGCCCCAATCGCCAGCCCATACACAGCCGCGTCGCCAAATCCGCTTCCAGAGGTTCCGTCAGTTGATATTGCCAAGGGGGTAATGACTGGGCCAAGCCCGCCAGCGACCAAGTGTCCCAGGATGTTGGTCTCCCCACTAAAACCAGGGTGATGCTCCCCCCCGCTAGGGCAGGCAACACACAAAAGCTACCGGGCTTCGCCGTGAACTGCGCGGCCTCAAACCAAGCCTGATAGTCTCCGTATTGTGCCTGGAGCTGGGATTCTTCAACAAAAATCAGGGAAATCGGAGCAGACGAAGCCATAAATTGTGCCAATCTTGAACGAACGCAAGTCAACCGCTGCCTAGTATAGCCCGAGACTCTGCTTCCCCATGCCCACAGAGCGAGGCTGAAGGGGTAAGATGCAAGCGTGTCCCACTAGAGCTGGCTAGGGAAGAAATGCGCGCGATCGATCAAATTGTCGTCACCGCCGGACAAATGCGGTCCATTGAGAGCCGAATCTTTGAGGCAGGGATGCCTGTTGCGGCGCTGATGGAAAAGGTCGCGGGCCTAGTTGCTAGGCGAATTCAACAGCTGTATCCCGTTGCCACCGCGCCCCGTGTGGGGGTGCTGGTGGGTCCTGGCCACAATGGGGCAGATGCCCTGGTGATTGCACGGGAGTTGATGTTTCGAGGATACCAGGTGGCGGTTTGGTCGCCCCTGCAAAAGCAGAAAGAACTGACGGCGAACCATGCCCACTATCTCAAAAGTTTGAATGTTCGCTGGATTGATCAAATAGCTGAATTTAATCCACCGGATATGTGGATCGATGGGCTCTTTGGCTTTGGCTTAGAAAAACCGGTGACGGGAAAAGTCGCGGGGGGCATTGATTGGGTGAACCAGAGCGATCGCCCCATTCTCAGCATCGATCTGCCCTCCGGGTTGCACACGGATACCGGCGTGGTCCTGGGCACAGCCATTCGAGCCACCCGCACCTTTTGCTTGGGCCTCTGGAAACTGGGGCTGATTCAGGATCCGGCCTTAGATCTGGTGGGTGAGCTAGAACTGATTGATTTTGATATTCCAGAGGCGGATATTGAGGCGGTGCTGGGCGAAACGCCAGCGGTCCGGCGGATTACGGGGGCGATCGCCCAGGCGGCTCTGCCCTGGCCTCTGTCTCGCGCCACTCACAAATATCGCCGAGGCCACATGTTGCTGATTGCCGGGTCCCACCGTTACCGGGGGGCAGTGATTCTGGCGGCGATGGGGGCGCGGGCCAGTGGCGTGGGGATGTTGTCGATCGCGGTGCCTGAGTCCATGGTGACGGAAGTCGCGGCGCAGTTACCGGAAGCCCTGATTATTGGCTGTCCGGAGACGGAGAATGGGGCGATCGAAATTTTGCCCGATGCGGTCAATCCCGATAGCTTTAATGCGGTGGCCTGTGGACCGGGCTTGAGTTTAGAATCGGGAGCTGTGCTGGATCAGGTGCTCAAAACCCAGCGGCCCTTGGTCTTAGATGCGGATGGCTTGAATTTGCTGGCGCGGCGCAAAGCGGTCAAAACCCTGCGGATCCGCCAGAAAAATGGCTTTGGTTCGCCGTTGACGGTCCTGACGCCCCATCCCGGTGAGTTTGAGCGGCTGTTCCCCGATGAAGTTGAAACCGGTGCCCCGGCCTATTCCCTCGCCCGCAAGGTGGCCGAGATGACCGGCGTGGTAATCGCCCTCAAGGGGGGATGCATGGTGGTAGCGCGGCCCAAGGGACCGTCCTGGATTAATCCGGAGAGTACCCCTGCCCTGGCACGGGGGGGGAGTGGCGATGTCTTGACCGGGCTGATGACGGGGTTGATGGCGATCGCCGCCGCCCAAATGAAAGATCCTGAAGCCGTGATCAAAACCGCCGTTTGGTGGCATGCCCAGGCTGGGCGATATGCGGCCCGACAGCGCACAATATTAGGGGTTGATGCCTGGACGTTGAGCCAGTCGCTGATTCCTGCCCTTGCCGAATTGATATGACGAACAAAATTTTAGCCGTTGTCCACCAGGAAACCTCTAGCACGGGCTTGGTGGGCGAGTTGCTCCAACAACGGGGCTATGACGTTGAGCAATGCTGCCCGGCCTTGGGGGACAGGCTGCCCATGGCGCTAGAGCGCTATGCTGGGGCGATGGTGTTTGGGGGGCCTATGAGTGCCAACGATGAGCACCTGCCCTTCATTCGCCAGGAATTGGATTGGTTGCCACAGGTTTTAGCGGCCCGTTGTCCCTTCCTTGGGATCTGCCTCGGTGCGCAGTTGCTCAGCCGCGTCCTGGGAGGGCAAGTGGGTCCCCATCCCGAGGAAACGCGAGAAATTGGCTATTTCCCCATTCGGCCCACGGCAGCGGGCCAGGAACTCTTTGGACAACCGCTCTGGGTCTACCACTGGCATGGTGAAGGGTTTGAGGTCCCTGACGGGGCCGTGCAGCTTGCCGAAGGAGATTTATTTCCCAACCAAGCCTTTCGCTACGAGCGCCAAGCCTACGGTCTCCAATTTCATCCCGAAATGACCCAATCTCTTATGGTGCAGTGGATCGAACGGGCGGGCGAACAGCTCATCTTCCCCGGTGCTCAATCGGCTCCTGAGCATTTCGCAGGGCAGACTCGCTATGGTCCAGCCGTAGAAGCTTGGCTCAATCGTTTTTTGGACCACTGGCTGGGGTTGCGATCGCCTACCGCAGTCGCCCAGACTTGTCCACCGGCTCCGCTTTCAAACAAAGTTCAGAGGTCAAGGCCGTAGCCTGTAGGGAGCATAGGCCCCAAATGATGCCTAGAATTTCTAAGCCCATTTGAATTGAAGTCGGGGTATGAATAAATCCCCAAATTAACAGAATGACTCCGGCAACCAGGGCGGCAATCTGAGGTACATCTTCACGTTGACGGAGGGCAATTGCAGTGATCCCCAGCCCGATCGCAAATAGTACAAGATACATAAGCCGCCTCCGCCCGTAGGCTGCGCTGAAGTTGTCATTCTTCTCCAGTGAACCTTAGAAGTCTCTATGCGTGCCATAGACGGCAATAAAACTTATGGTGCTGATGACATCTAAGATTAAAGATTTTAAAGATCAAGGCTAGGCATTCATTTGAATAATTCCCATCATGCCGCGATCTTCGTGATCTAAGATATGGCAGTGATACACCGTTTTTCCTGGGAAATTGCGGAACTGAACGCGAATGATCACCTCCTCGTAGGCCCCGATATCCACCGTATCTTTCCAGGCGCGCAGGACCTCTGGCTGGCCATTGCGCTGGATGACCTGAAACGGATTGACATGGAGGTGAAAGGGATGATCCATGCTGGCGCGGTTGATGATTTTCCAGTCTTCTACGTCTCCTAATCGGGCTGAAACATCGATGCGATCGGCTTGAAAGGCTTGACCATTAATCAGAAAACCGGCCCCTCCCATGGGCGCAATGCCGTGATCCAAAATAAACGATCGCGATCGCACCGGTTCCGGTAATGCAGCCACTTCAATTAAAGTTTGAGGTAACCCTAACGCTGTGGAGCGATCGCTCACCTGGTAGTGAATCATTGCAACAACTTCCGGTTCCATCAGCGCCGCGATACCCGACATTTCCCGATGGCGACCCTGTCCCATGGGACCCCTATCCTGCATCGCCCCCATCATGCCGAAGAGACCGCGATCGTAGGGGAGACTGAGGAGTTTGTAGGAACCCGGAATGCCGTTGCCCGGTACCAGCAGCTCTGCCCGTTCACCGGGGGCGAGGCGAAGCGGACCCACGGGCGTGGGTTGGGCGATCGCGCCTCGATCGGTGGCGATCAAAAACCAGGGATGGTCTTGGAGCTGAAGCTGATAGATGCGCGAGGCCGAGGCATTCACCAGCCGTAAACGCAGCAATCCATTTTGGGGAAGCTGGAATGCGGGCTGAAGCTGACCGCTGACGGTGCGCAGGTGCCCTTCCCGGCCCCACATTTGCGCCATCATCTGGGGCGTGGCGCGATCGCCCTGGTCCGTGAGCTCAAAATCCTGGAGGACCAGTAAGGCTTCTGCCGCCTGCTGAATTTCCGGAATTTCGTCCAAATCTCCCCGCACCAGCAACACTCCCGCCAGTCCACCAAAGACCTGCTCGGCCACGTGACCATGGTGATGGGGATGGTACCAGGCCGTAACCGCAGGATGGTCGGGGGGAATTTGAAACTCGTAGGTGAAGCGATCGCCCGCTGCCACAGCGCGAAAGACATTATCAATTTCCGGCGAAATATGCAGACCATGAAAGTGCAAATTCGTCGGTTGGTCCAGTTGATTCACCAAATGCAACCGCACCCGATCGCCGGGCCGGACTTCTAAAATTGGACCGGGTACCTGACCGTTGTAGGCCAAAAGCTGGGCATTGCGGTTCGCCAAGGTCACGGTCGTGGCTTGGGCCGTTAGCGTAGCTTCGAGCTGTCCGTCTTGGCTGCGCAGCCGCTCCCAGGGGCGGGGTCCGGAATCCTTGAGATTCTGTGGCTGGCGATCGCGAGGCCTTGCACCACATTGGGACAGCATCACTGCCCCGGTCACAGCCACAGTCCCGCCCAAAAATCTGCGTCGTTCCATAGACCGAATAGACCTAAACGGTTTTGTCTCTCCTACAACCAGCCTAAACCCTCCAGCCGTGGGGAGAGTCAAGTAATCTCTTAGATAAAGAAATTAAGGAACTTTGAAGCTTTATCTGAGGAAAGTATTTGATTAAACCGAAAAGACTTGGGTTTTAGAGGCGATCGCGTCAGAATAAAAATAAGCTTCGATCCCAAGACGAAGCGTTGCATTTATCCCCTCAGCAATTTGGGTTAATTTAGGGCGATTTGGATGGATCTGCGCACCTGCTATCAAATTCTGGAGCTACGACCCGGTGTTTCTACCACCGAGCTGCGCCAGACCTATAGAGACCTCGTTCAGGTTTGGCATCCCGATCGCTTCTCCCACAATCCTCGGTTGCAGCGCAAGGCCGAGGCAAAACTCAGCCAAATCAACCAAGCCTACGAAATCCTGGATACGGTTTCGGCCTCGTTGCCCCAACAGCGTCCCGTTCCAGTGCCCAACCGGGGCAAGTCCCGCAGGCATTCTCCCTTGAAAGGATGTATCACTGCGATGCTCATGCTATTGGGGCTGCTGGGGCTGCTTTTAATTCCCTTTTTTAGCGCTTATCTGATTTCGCTACAACCGACGCTGGTTGTACTACCGATCGCCGGACTGATGGCCATTTTGGGCTACCAGCGCTGGGGGCGACGCTCGTTTTAGTTAGGAGGTAGCGAAGAATTAGCGAAGAATTAGCGAGGGGATGGATTGTCCAGAACATCTGAGACCTGGATGCTGCTGCGTGGTTTTTCCTTCATCGTCGGGTCGTCCGTCGCGTCCATGGCGGTTCCATCAGTTCCATTAATGGGCTCGGCGTAAAGCACTGCTGCTGTGCCTGCGTCAATATAGATGTGTTGCTCAGGAACGGTGGCACGATAAACCAAATTGCCATCATCGACCGCGAGAGAAATTTGGTAAGCAGGCATCGCAGCATAGGTTTCTGCGGCCTGAAGGGCGTTTTGTAAACTCACCGTTGCGAATTTTTGCAAGGTTGCCAGGGCCGCAGGGGTTTCCACGGCCTCTGGCGTCACGCTGGTGTTACTCGTGGGACTACTGCTGGCCGAGGGCTCTGCCTCAGTGTCTGAGGGCAAGGTTGAAGGGATCTCTCCGGTTTGGGTAAAGGCGATCGAGGCGGCTCCCCCTGTTAAAAGAATTGCACCGATGGTCACTAGGGCGATTTTAGTCTGTTTCGACATGGCTTCAATGCCTCCGTAGCGTATCTGTTGCGGATCTGAGGTTCACCTTAGGGGGCAAAAGTGAAAAACCCGAGAAGACCATCGGTAGCCCAAAAATACAACCGAATAGCAATATAGACATGCTAAACTACATTCATTCAAGCGTTAGTAACCGAGCAGTAGCGATGCAATCTCGATTGAATTAAATAGATAGACAATTTGTCAAAACATGGCAATATTTCCAGATTTATCCCTTTTCTAAGAAAAATATTAAGATTATGGGGTGAAACTAGCCTATTTCGTGATTTGTCCTTAAGTTTTTAAATGATTACATTCTTGTTGCTCGGGTAGGGGCGATCGCTCACTAGCCGTGATTCAGCAATCTAAGATTTAGTGATCTAAAAACAGCAATCCAAAAGCAACTATGGCTGACTTGATTCCCGATACAATTGTGTTGTCGCGGCTACAATTTGCGCTGACAGCCATTTTTCATATGCTTTGGCCAGTCTTGACGACTGGCATGGCAATTTTTCTTGTCATCCTTGAAGGGCTTTGGCTCAAAACTCGTAATCCTGATTACTATTATCATGCTCGGTTTTGGGCTAAACTTTATATCCTAAATTTTGGCATCGGCGTCGCGACGGGATTGCCCATGGCGTTCCAGTTTGGCCTCAACTGGGCTCCGTTTTCAGAAGCGGTGGGTGACTTTTTTGGAACGATTCTCGGCTTTGAAGGCACGATGGCTTTTATGCTAGAAGCCAGTTTTCTCGGCATCATGATCTTCGGCTGGGAGCGTGTCCCTCCTGTTATTCACTTTATTGCCACTATTTTTGTTGCGATTGGGGCGAATCTTTCGACATTTTGGATTTTGACCGCGAACTCTTGGCTTCAGACCCCAGCAGGAGGAGAGTTTGTGGATGGCAAGTTTATCGTGCATGATTTTTTTCAGGCCATTCTCAACCCCTTTATGGCCAAGAGTTTCTTTCACATGTTCTTTGCCACATTGGAGACTTCACTCTTTGTGATTGGCGGGATTAGCGCTTGGTATTTGCTGAAGGAGCGGTATCAGGGATTTTTTGGGCGATCGCTCAAAATTGTCTTAGCCTCCCTCATTGTCATTGCGCCGCTACAAATCTTTATTGGACATTTGAGTGCGGAGCAAGTCTACCACTATCAGCCCACCAAGCTAGCGGCCATGGAAGCTCAATGGGAAACCATTCCAGCAGGTCAAGCCGCACCCTGGAGTTTAATCGCGCTGCCCAATGACAAAGCTGAACAAAATGATTGGGAAATTGCGATTCCCAATGCCTTGGGATATTTGCTTGAATTAAAACCGAAACTGACAGAACCCGTTCAAGGTCTAAAATCCTGGGCTTCGGCAGATCGGCCCCATATGGTGGGACTGATTTACTATTCATTTCGCATTATGGTCGCCATTGGCCTGTTTTTTGCTGGGTTGATGGCCCTCACGACATTGCAGTGGCTTCGAGGCAAACTTGCTGATGGTGCAATTCAGCAGCAAAAGTGGTTGTTGCGAACTTGGATTTTTGCTGCACCCTTGGGCTATATTGCGGTCGAAACGGGGTGGATTGTGCGCTGTGTTGGGCGTCAGCCTTGGACCGTCTATGGGGAGCTGCGAACGGTGGATGCAGCCTCAAACTTACCTGCCGGTGAAATTCTATTTTCGCTCTCAGGTTTGATGGCGATGTATTCCGTTTTCTTTGTCGCAACCCTTTTCTTTGGTCGCAAAATCATTCGCAAAGGTCCGAGTCTGGATTTAGCACTTCCTGAAGCAACAAACTTTAGCGAACCGATTAATCATCAGCCTAATGAGCGACCTCTGAAACCTCAGGAGTAAGGGTTTTAAATTCGAATTGATTCTTCGTTTCGATCGCTTTTTTGTATGTCATCATCATGGAAACACTGGACTATTTTTTGCCTCAACTTTGGTTTTTTATTTTGGGGCTGTTTCTCTTTCTGTACGTTCTCTTAGATGGTTTTGATCTAGGCGTTGGCATTCTATCCCTCACTGCTTCGTCTGAAGAACGGCGCAGTATTTTAATGACCAGTTTAGGCAATGTTTGGGATGCGAATGAAACCTGGCTTGTTTTGATGGGTGGCTCCCTGTTTGGTGCATTCCCTCTCGCCTATGCGACAGTTTTGAATGCACTCTATTTGCCTGCCGTCATTATGGTTGTCGGTCTCATTTTTCGGGCGGTTTCCTTTGAGTTCCGTGAGAACTCCGAGCAAAAACTTTATTGGAACCTGACGTTTGGTGTCGGTAGTTTTTTGGCGGCTCTGGGTCAGGGCTTTGCCCTTGCTGCTATTTTTGAAGGGATTAAAGTCGATGCTGCGGGTCATTTTATTGGGGGACCGTTTGATTGGTTGACTTGGCGATCGGTTTTAGTTGCATTAACTTTGGTTCAAGGCTATGTCTTGATTGGTTCGACATACTTGATTTGGAAAACTACAGGTGAATTACAGACGACCCATTTCAAAACGGCTAAGATTGCAGCGATTACGACGTTTTTAGGAGCGGCCTTTATTACGATTAGTACACCAATTTTTTATGAACAGGCGCGATCGCGACTCTTCGAAGCTCCACAGGTCTATGTTTTTGGCCTCATTCCAATTCTCGGGCTTCTGCTCATCGGTTTACTTCTACGAAGTTTGTCTAAGGAAGAAGAGGTCACTCCGTTTATTTGGACTGTTCTTTTATTCCTGGTTTCCTTCATTGGCCTCGGATTTTTGATTTTCCCCTACATTATCCCTCCCAGTATCACGATTTATCAGGCTGCATCTTCTCCCTCTTCCTTGGTCTTCATGATCATTTTTGTGGGTTTCTTGATTCCGATTTTGTTGGCTTACACGTTGTACAATTACTTTGTCTTTCGTGGAAAAATCAGTACGGAAGCTTATGGAGAATAGATTTTTTCTGAGGCCCTAACGGTATTTTTTACCCTCCTGCGTGAATACTCGGGAGGGTAAAATTACTTTTTCTCACCTCAACAGAAACTGCATGTTTAGGGCGAAGCTGAGGCGTCAATGCTTCCGCCCGCCTCAGAAGGAAGCTTATTTCAAATTAGAGAAGCAAACTTGATTGATCAAGGCTGGGAATCAAGATCAAAGCCCAGTAGGGAACCTGTTCGGGGTCGACAGTTTCAATGGGGAGGATTTTTTGACTGGGCAACGTTGCGTGTTCAAGATAGTGCGATCGCTCCAGCAATCCCAACTCTCGCAAAATCTGCCGAACCTTGGCAAAATGACGCCCTAACTTGAGAATAACCGCTGCATCTGCTACAGCAAGGCGATCGCGCAAAATATCCGCTTCTAAAGTTGCGGGTAAAACCATCAAAACATCCTGTCGATAGACCAACGGTGTCCCCAACATCGAAGCACTTGCCAAAATTGAAGAAATACCGGGCACAACCTCCGTCGTAAAGCGTTGGGAAAGGCGGTTAAACAAATACATAAACGACCCATATAGCATTGGATCCCCTTCGCAGAGCACCGCGACATCTTGGCCTTGTTCGAGGAAAGGGGCGATCGCCTGCGCGGCCCGGTCATAATCCCCTTGGGCAGAACGAGTCGCATGAATTGAAAGGGGCAACGGCAACTCAATTTGCCCAGGCCGGATAAACTCCGCCACAATCGATCGCGCCACAGCCTTGCCGCTAGGAAGCTGGGGATAGGCCACCACGGGCACCGTCGTCAAGAGCCGATGGGCCTTGAGCGTCAGCAACTCCGGATCCCCTGGCCCAATCCCCAATCCATAGAGTTTACCCGGCATCTGCTGGTTTAGGGTTTTGGGGCTCATGCTTCTGTCTCCTGGGCAAGGGCATTCACCGCTGCGGCTGCCATGGCGCTGCCGCCTCGTCGTCCTTGCAGCGTGAGGTAGGGAATTCCTCGGGCATCCGCCACGAGCTCGGCTTTGGATTCTGCTGCACCCACAAATCCCACGGGAAATCCGAGGATTAAAGCGGGCCGAGGTGCGCCTGCATCCAGAAGTTCAAGCAAATGAAACAAAGCCGTTGGGGCATTGCCTATGGCGACCACTGAACCGGCGAGGTGCGATCGCCACAATTCCACCGCCGCTGCCGATCGGGTAGTGTGCAGTTGCTCTGCCAGGGCTGGCACCTGCGGTTCGTTGAGCGTACAAATCACAGCATTTTGTGCAGGCAACCGGCTACGAATAATGCCGTGGGTGACCATTTGCACATCGCACAGGATCGAAGCCCCCTGGGCGATCGCCCCACGACCGGCAGTCACGGCATCCGCAGAGGCTCGCAAATCCTCAACAATATCGACCATTCCACAGGCATGGATCAGGCGGATTGCAATGGGGATGAGGTCAGGGGGCAGAGCGTTGAGATTGGCTTCGGCGCGGATGGTGGCGAAAGATTGACGGTAGATATCGGGACCGTGGCGGAGGTAGGGGGGCATGGGGGTAAAGGCCTGAGGATAGAGAATGAAGGAGAATGGATGGTTGTCAGTAGAGAATGGATGGTTGTTAGTGCGGTGAGTTGGGGATGAAGCCAATGGTGGATCGATGGTTGTCGATTGTAGGACTGGGGGAGGAGGGCTGGGCGGGGTTGAGTCCGGTAGGACGGTCTCTGGTGGAAGAGGCTGAGATTTTAGTGGGGGGCGACCGTCATTTTGCCATGGTGCCGGACCGGGAGAAAGGGTTGAAGCCTCAAGAACGCTGGGTTTGGCGATCGCCCATTGCCCAATCTGTGGAAGCCGTGCTGGCGATGCGGGGTCGGGCGGTTTGTGTTCTGGCCAGCGGAGATCCGATGTGTTACGGCATTGGGGCGACCTTTCGGCGGTCTGTGAAGCTGGCAGAAATGACGATTTTACCTGCCCCTTCGGCCTTTAGTTGGGCCTGTGCCCGGTTGGGCTGGCCCCTGGCGGAGGTGGAAACCCTAAGCCTCTGTGGCCGTGATCCGGCTTTGTTGCATGCGGTTCTCTATCCAGGGGCAAGGATTTTGCTGTTGAGTAGCGATCGCACCACACCCCTGACGGTGGCGGAAATCCTAACCCAACGGGGGTTTGGCCCTAGTCCGCTCACCGTCCTCGAACATCTCGGTGGCCCCCAAGAACGCATCCGCACCCACCCCGCCAGCCATTGGCTCCAGCGCCACCCCAGCGACATCGCCGACCTCAATACCCTCGCCCTTGATTGCCAAGCCGCCCTTTCCCCGTCCGTCCTCCATCCTTCTCCCGGCTCCCCTGGCCTCCCCGATGCGGCCTATCACCACGATGGCCAACTCACCAAACGGGAAGTTCGTGCCCTGACCCTCTCGGCCCTTGCACCCTTGCCAGGGCAACTGCTTTGGGATGTGGGGGCGGGCTGCGGGTCGATTGCCATTGAATGGATGCGGAGCGATCGCCGTTGTCGGGCGATCGCCATTGAACAAAATCCCCAACGGCAACAGTTCATGACCGAAAATGCCCAAGCCCTCGGGACGCCGGGGCTGCAAATCATTGCCGGAAAAGCGCCTGATGCCCTGCAAAATCTGCCGCAGCCCGATGCCATTTTTATCGGGGGTGGTATCACCCAACCGGGTCTCCTGGAAACCTGCTGGATGGCCCTTCGACCCGGTGGACGACTGGTTGCGAATACCGTTACGATTCCAGGGGAACAGAAATTGTTTGAGGGACAACAGCGATGGGGCGGTGAACTCAGTCGTATTGGGATCCAGCGGGCTGAGGCGATCGGTCGTTTTCTCGGCTGGAAAGCTCTTGCGCCAGTGACCCAATGGGTTGTGATTAAGGCCGATTCGCCTTGAGTTTCGTTTCAGTTTTCTTCCAGATGACCCTGCAACCAATCCAATGCCGCTGCCACGGTGTGAACGGTTTTACAGTCGGGGACCCAAGGCCGTTGGACCATGACCACGGGCAATCCGAGGGATCGGGCCGCTGCAATTTTGCTGTAGGTTCCACTGCCGCCGCTGTTTTTGCTGACGATCGCATCAATCTTGTACTCCAGCAGGAGCGATCGCTCGGCGGTTTCATCAAAGGGACCTTGGGCGAACAAGATGTGGCCAGGGGGGGTGGGGGTGTTGGGGGGTGGGGGGGTGATCATGCGCAGGAGGAACCAGCGATCGCGCAAACCGGCAAAGGTTGAAATTTCTTGACGGCCAATGCTGAGGAAAATTCGTTGGGCGTTGGTTGGTAAAGTTGCAACGGCTGCGTTTAGGCTGGGAACTTCGAGCCAGCGATCGCCCACGTCCTGGACCCAAGCTGGACGAACCAGCCGGATCATGGGAATTTTGGCCTGGGCGGCAGCGGCAACGGCATGGGCCGAAATCTGGGCGGCAAAGGGATGAGTGGCATCAATCAAAAAATCAATGGGTTGTCTTTGCAAGTATTCTGCCAGTCCTGCAACCCCGCCAAAATGTCCCACCCGTTGTTCCCAAGTGATCTGCCCTGTTGTCCTAATCTGAATCCGATTGGTGCGGCCTGCCAAGGAATGGATGACGGTCAAGTTAGGAATTTGAGTGGCCTGTCCAGCCAACTGCATGGCTTCGGTGATGCCTCCCAAAATCAAGACAAACCGCTGTGCTTTGCCGCTACTCATCGCGCTACAACACCAGTCATCTGGAATAAAGATCGCAGGGATTGGGTCGGAATTGCGGTCATCGGGACATGGTTGAGCGTGAATAGATCGTTGCTTGAGTTTAGCGTTTTGGCTGGGTACTCTGTCGATATATCAGTGAGGATTAGTACTGTGTCTCCTTTCTCCAATGCCTCTGAAGCCGTCTATCAATCTTTCCTGGTACAACAATTCCAGGCTAAGGGGATTTTGGCCAAGACTCATATCGCGGTAAAAGGCGGAGAAATTGATATTCTCACACCTGACCAGATCATTGAGTGCAAGGCCCTTTTGGATCGTCAATCTTTGCTGATGGCGTTGGGGCAACTCCAGCTATATTCTCCTTTTTATCCCAAGTATCGTCTGGCCATAGCAGGACCTCTGCCAGACGCAAAGAAATTTCCAAAAATTTTGAAAACAGCAGAAGCTGTGATTACGAGGATACAGGCCATCGGGGTTGAGGTAATTGTCTTACCTAAGCTTGCTAAGCCACCTGTAGATACAGTATCGGTGGAAATGTCGATAGGGTGAAACGGGAAGGAAATTCTCTAAACCCTCTCAGAGACCGACAATTTTTAAACTGTCTACAAAGCCTCAAGGCTTTTGGGCTATATTCGCTAGGGTAAGCGTAATCCTAATTTCTGGCGGAGAACAATGCAGCCATGGCTAAGATTAAGCCGGTTCAACAGCACAGTCAGCTTTGGATGATTCAGGCTTGGGCTTCGTTTATATTGTCCCTAGGAGGGTTGTCCTTAGGCATTGCTAATTTACCGGTAGATACCTGGGTTAAGGGCTATATGGGGATGGGAACTCTGTTCACGGTGGGTTCAACCTTGAGCTTGGCAAAGACTTCGCGCGATCGCTTTGAAGAACAACAAATTACCGCTCGCATTGATGAAGCCAAAGTCGAAAAGCTACTCGCCGAACACCATCCGATGAATTAGAACGTTCCCAAGCAACCCCATGAAACCCCATGAACCCCTGGCACTGTTGACCCAATCTAATCTTCTCCTACATCCCGCAGTCCGCGCGATCGCCCGCCTGCCAACTGCTGCACCACCTGAGCCACATCCACGCCCGTCGCCTGCTTGAGTTGCTCAATTAACGCTTTGGTCTGAATCACCCCTTTGCCGCTGGAATTATGACCATCGATTACCGTGACGCTGTCTACGTCCACGTCTGGGAAGCCAGCGGCGATCGCCTTGAGCAGCACATCCAGTTTCGGGAAGAGGAAAACCTCCTTCGCATTGGGACCCGCTGCCTGCCAGGATTCCGCGAGCTGCCGTAAACCTTCCGCTTGGGCACGTCCCTCTTCAATAATGGTGGCAGCGCTCCCCTTGGCTCGGGCAATGGACTGTTGACATTGCGACTCTGCCGGAGCAATCACATCCGCTTCGAGTTGCTGAACCACCTGTTTGATTCGCTCTTTTTGTACGGCTACATCCGCCTGAGTCCGCGCAATTTCGGTCCCCACTTCTGACTCAGCTTCCGCCACTAGCGCAACGCGCTTGGTCTGGGCATCCCGCACCCGTTCCTGGGCAGTGGCTTCTGCAACTTTAATATCCCGTTCAATGCGACGGAGAGAGGTGTTGCGTTCATTGGCGGAGGTGCGGATGGCGGATTCGGCCTTGGCTTTGGCTTCGGCGATGCGGGCATTGCGGATTAGATCAGCCTGCTGCTTACGGCCAATGGAGTCGAGATAACCGGCTTCATCGGAAATATTTTGAATCTGTAAACTGTCTAGCACAATGCCCAGCAGTTCCAAATCATCCTCGGCCTCTTCCAGCAAACTACGGGCAAAGGCAACCTTATCTTCGTTGACCTGCTCAGGGGTCAAACTAGCCAGAACGCCCCGTAAATTACCTTCGAGGGTTTCCCGTGCCAGGGCCTCAATTTCGTTCCGTTTTTTGCCCAGAAGCCGCTCGATCGCATTGTGAATCGTTGGTTCTTCGCCAGAAATTTTGATGTTCGCAACCCCTTCTACGGTTAAGGGAATTCCGCCTTTGGAATAGGCATTTTTCACCTTTAGATCGATGATCATATTGGTGAGATTCATCCGATAGGTCTCTTCCATTAGCGGTATTTGGATGCTGCTGCCGCCCTTAACTAATCGATAGCCAACGCTTTTATCCATGCCTGCGACGGGATGACGACTGCCTGCAAAGATTAAGACTTCATTAGGTTGGCAAATGTGATAAAGGTTCTTGATCGCAAAGCTTGCGGCACCGAGACCGAGGGCTCCGCCAACGAGGAGAACAGGTAAGACCATGGCAATGACTTCCTTAATGAAATTTCCGACTGAATGAGAGGTCCGAGAAGAGGTGCGAGATTTTTGTTAGTTGGATTGATTGGGTTCCTAGGAAACTTTGTGGCCGTTAATTGCTGGGGGAGTAGCCGTAGCCGTAGCCGTAGCCGTGGTGGATGTGGAATCCGCTGGGGTCGGCGCTAAGGCTTGGGATTTGGTTCGGGGTTTGCTTTGGGTTAGGGTTCCCAGGACATCAATGCCGAGGGTTTTGTTAACGCTTTCGAGGAACTTCGTCAGGATATCGGGATAGAGATTGACCAGATTGGCGAGCGATCGCCCATCGCCGCTATCCACCACATCAATTTTCTTGAGGTGAAGCCGTCCCGGAATCTGCACCGCTTCATGGAGAATCATCTCAATTTGCTGAATCACCAACAGTTCTGGCGCTTCACTGCCAATATCTTTCCACACTTGGCCAAGCAACTCATTAGCCTTGGCTTCGGCCTTAGCATTTTCCGCCAGGGGGGCGGCTGAGCCCCGTGCCAGGAGTTCTTGGGCTTTTTGCTGGGCTTCGGCGGGCATGATTTCATCGGCCTGAAGCCGCAGTCGCTCTAGCTCAGAGCGCACCGCTTGGAGCTTCTGCTCAAACTTGGCGCGCTGTTCGCGACCGGCGGCGGTGGTGACTTCCTCTTCGGACTTGGCCTTTTGTTCAAGCTTGGCCTTGAGTTCCCGCAGTTCGTTTTCCTTTTCACGGACAATGGTGCGATCGCGACTCTTAGCCACTTCCGCCTGTTCTTCGCATTCCGCTTCGGTGCGGTTGGCCTCTTCTAGGGCATCCGATTCGGCAATTTCCGCATCCCGTACAATCATGGCAATCCGCTCGCGGCCCAGGGAACTGAGATAATCGACATGGTCCGCCACGCTTTGAATCTTGAACGTGTCAATTTCTAGCCCAAGTTTGTGCAAGTCCCGGCGCACATCCGCAGAAATGCGTTCAGCAAACTCCAGCCGGTCTTCATTCACCTGTTCCGGTGTCAGTGTTGCCACAACGCCCCGCAAATTGCCTTCGAGGGTTTCCCGCGCCACGCGCACCAAGTCCTCTCGCTTGCTGCCTAGGAAGCGTTCGATGGCGTTGCCGACAATATTGGGGTCGCTGGAAATTTTGATGTTGGCGATCGCCTGAATATCCAACGGCGTTCCGCCCTTGGCATAGGCGTTACGAATTTCCACCTGGACCGGCATCGTGGTGACGCTCATGCGCTCAATGGTTTCCAAAATCGGGATGCGAATGGCGCGCCCACCGGCCAAAACGCGATACCCAACCTCCTGACCATCGGCCATTTTCCACTTCCGTCCTGAAATCACCAAGACCTCATTGGGTTTGCAGATACAGAGAAACGACTTCAAAAACCAGTAGCTCAAGGCGGTTCCTGTCCCAATCAATAACAAGGTGGTGGGCAATGCCAAATCGCCGAGGACCCCAGCCTGTTGGGTCTGCGCCTGGGGAAGCTGAAGTAGGGGCGTCGGAGCAACCTGTGCCGTGCCTAGAACGGTTGGAGTGGATTGAGCGGCGGGTCTAGGAATATCCATCATGATTCTGTAGTCCTGCACAAGAGAATCGGTTAGCGAACTCGATCGGTAAACTTGATCAGTAAACTCGGTCATTGGTTCATTTGAGACTCAGGCACCACGAGAATGCGGTTGCCCTGGGCGGCGATCACAAAGACGCGATCGCCCGGATTAAGCTCCTGCTCCACATCGGTAATCGCCAGCAAGTCCACGGCGGATCCCTTGATCGTGACGCGAACCTTGCCCCGGCTCAGATGATTAAACGGCACTTCGACAACGCCCCATTGGCCAATGGCATGCTCAGAAGACGCCATGCTGTTAATGACCGTTGCTCGCCGCTGGATTTGAATGAGAATAACGATCGCACTCCCAAGGGCGATGCCGATAGCGATGGAAATAAACGCAACGTAAAGCATCGATTCCGCTGAGAGGGATGGGGAAGGCATGCAGGCAAGCAGCGACGGAGGGAGAAAGAAGCAATCCTCGAAGTACGACTATCCTAGCCTCTGGAATTTGAGACGGTCAGGAATTGTAAAGTTCCCTTATTTCTTTTCTGATCTCCTTAACCTCTTTAGAGATAATTCCCAATCCTTGACCGCAACTCAAAACCAAACGAGGATTCCCCACGGGAGGTGGTCCAAGAAAATCATCCTTGACCGGTATTCCCGCTATCTGCTCAATTCGGCCAAGACTAAAAACTATCCTTCTATCCCTTCACACAAATAACCTGCCGCAACGTCGCCACCACTTCCACCAAATCCGCCTGATTTGCCATCACTGTCTCGATCGACTTATAGGCCGCTGGAATTTCATCCAAAACCCCCTTATCCTTGCGGCATTCAATCCCCTCCGTCTGGGCAATCAAATCATCTAACGAGTAAACCCGCTTCGCCTTGGCCCGCGACATCAACCGCCCCGCCCCATGGCTACAGGAGCAAAAGCTCATGGCATTGCCCTTGCCCTTGACAATGTAAGACTTTGCCCCCATCGACCCTGGAATAATGCCGTAGTCCTCTTCCCGTGCCCGCACAGCGCCTTTGCGAGTGATGTAAACTTCTTCCCCAAAGTGAATTTCCTTCTCCGCATAGTTGTGATGACAATTGACCGAGAGCAGCGGTTTTGTCGGTTTTCCCCCGGCTACATGCTTTTCTACAATGCGCTTAAAGCGCGCCATCATCACATCGCGGTTGTATAGCGCATAGGCTTGCGCCCATTGCAAATCTCGCCAGTAATTGGCAAATTCTTCTGTTCCCTGGACAAAATAGGCCAGATCTAGATCCGGTAGCTTATCTTCCGAGAGTTTGGCTAAATGCTTTGCCGTGTCAATATGACACTGGGCTAGCTTATTGCCAATATTGCGCGAGCCCGAATGGAGCATTAGCCAAACCTGGTCTTCTGTATCCAGACAAACCTCAATAAAATGGTTGCCTCCCCCGAGGGACCCAAGCTGTCGCATCGCTTTCATTTGCAACGTTTGCACGCCGCGATGGAGCGCCTTAAAGCCTTGCCATCCCTGCCAATTCTGCACGGGTTTTTCAATCTGCTTATTCTCGTCAAATCCCGTCGGAATCGCTGCTTCGATCTCCTTGCGAATTTGCTTCAGCTTGCCTTCGAGTTGCGGAGCTTTAAACGGCATTTTGAGGGCGGCCATCCCACAGCCAATATCGACGCCCACCGCCGCCGGGACAATGGCCTCCTTTGTGGCCAAGACAGATCCCACCAAGGCCCCTTTGCCTAAATGCACATCCGGCATCAGTGACACATGCTTAAACACAAACGGAAGCGAAGCCACATTCTTGGCCATTTGGATCTCCTGGGACCCTAGGTCATGATTGGCCCAGGAAAAGACCGGCTTGTCAGTTGAAAAGGGAACCGCTTGGTGGGGCATTGCCGTCGCTCATGCTCACGTACATCTTGTATTATGATGTACTACATGCGGGTGAATGGCAAGCCCCTGGGGCGGCTAAGCTAACGGACTGCTGTGCCTCGATAGATGCGATCGCCCTGTTCTGGAGAAAGCCAAGGTGAAGTCACCGACGTCTGGGGTTTAGCATTGCGCTCCGGTACATGCTCCGCCAAAGGCGCACTGGTTTTCACATACTGACCGGGCTGGATGCCTTGATCGTTATCTTCTGCGACAATTTGCGTAAAGGGAGGCACAAAGGCATGGGTTTCGTCATCGTAGGCCAGGATGTTACCCGTCTCGAATTCGTAAATCCAGCCGTAGATTTTGAGTTTGCCTTGGTGTAATCGCGAATGAACCACTGGATAGGTTTTGAGATTATCAATTTGCGTCAAGATATTCTCGGCAACCGCTGTTTCGATCAGGTCTTCGCCTTCCAAATGTCCGTAGCTATCTTGGATGACCCGCAGGGTGCCCGCCGCATGCTCCAGCCACTCGCAGACCAACGGCATGGAATCGCGCAGTTCCTTTATCTTGAGTAGCCCCTTCATAGCCCCGCAGTGGGAGTGGCCACAGATGACAATTTGATCGACGCCCAGAGCATGAACCGCATATTCAATCGTCGCGCCCTCGCCGCCATTGGCCGCGCCGTAGGGGGGCACAATATTACCCGCGTTGCGAATGACAAACAGATCGCCTGGATTCGTCTGAGTAATCAAATTCGGGTCAATCCGAGAATCCGAACAGGTAATGAACAAAACCCGAGGTTTTTGCCCGTGGGCCAATTTTTCAAAGAGCTGACGATATTCGTCAAAGTGATGCTCCTGAAACTCACGCAATCCTCGGATTAATTTTCTCATCGCCCTAGATCCTCAATGGTTGCCGTAAGCGATGGTCAAAACTTTAATGGTTCTAGCAGTGATGCCAGCGCTTCCCTCAGAGGCTATTTTACGGGCTTTAGGCTCCTCAACTGCAATCGTGCTGATCAATTCAAGAGACAAACTACCCAAAAGGCTTAAAAGCAAAAGGCGACTGATTCCATGGCTTTCGCCACCTGAACCGTCGCCCGTCACAGGGAATATCACAGCTAACCGATATGAGTATATTCTGGCTTTTCCAATTTCGGAAGACATCCGCCAAATCGCTCATTTCAGGGTTTGATTGCTTTCTTGTCCTAGTACCTTCCGCTGAGCTGCTGTCACACAACATACTCTTAATGCCCGTAGTACTTGTATCTCTGTCAACTTGGAGTCAACTGGTCCAAAAGCCTCAACGAGGGCAGCCCCCTCTATACTGGTGAATGGCGTTGAGAGAAAATCCCTTCAGTTACATGGCATCCATCCGTGAACTGCATCAGCAGCTCATTAACAAAGAGCGTTCGGCGATCGAAATTGCGCAGGAATTCCTTCAGCGCATCCAAGATCTGGAGCCGAAACTCCATAGCTTTCTACGAATTACCGAAGAGCAGGCCCTGAATCAAGCTCAACAGGTGGATGCCCAGATAGCCGCCGGAGAGAACATCGGACTTTTGGCTGGAATCCCCATTGGGATCAAAGACAATCTCTGTACCCAAGGCATTCCGACCACCTGTGGCTCACGCATTCTTGAAAACTTCGTGCCTCCCTTTGAGTCAACGGTTACCACGCGCTTGGCGGCGGCGGGGGCTGTGATGGTGGGCAAAACGAACCTAGACGAATTTGCTATGGGCAGTTCTACGGAGAACTCGGCTTATCAGCTAACGGCCAACCCCTGGGATTTAGCGCGGGTACCGGGTGGCTCATCGGGGGGGTCCGCTGCCGCCGTTGCTGCCAACGAATGTGTAGTTGCCTTGGGGTCGGATACGGGGGGGTCGATTCGCCAACCGGCATCCCTCTGCGGGGTGGTGGGGATGAAGCCAACCTATGGCTTGGTGTCTCGCTATGGCTTAGTCGCCTATGCCTCGTCGTTGGATCAGATTGGACCCTTTGGCCAGTCGGTTGAGGATGCGGCGATTTTGCTGGGGGCGATCGCCGGTTACGATGCCCAGGACTCGACTAGCCTTAAGGTTGAAGTTCCGGACTATACCCAATCGCTGAAGCCCGACCTCAAGGGTATGAAGATCGGGGTTATTCAGGAGACCTTTGGGGATGGCCTGGATCCAGAGGTAAAAGCGGTGGTGGAGGGGGCGATCGCCCAACTCAAAGACCTGGGTGCTGAAATCCAAGAAATTTCCTGTCCTCGGTTCCGCTACGGTCTACCGACCTACTACATCATTGCGCCCTCAGAGGCTTCGGCCAATTTGGCCCGTTATGATGGCGTTAAGTATGGGTTCCGCAAACCCGATGCTGAAACCCTGATGGAGATGTACACCAAAACCCGAGCTGAAGGCTTTGGGCCTGAGGTTAAGCGTCGCATTATGATTGGCACCTATGCGCTTTCCGCCGGGTATTACGATGCCTATTATCTTAAGGCTCAGAAAGTGCGGACATTGATCAAGCAGGACTTTGAAACGGCGTTTGAATCCGTTGATGTTTTGGTTTGCCCAACGGCACCGACCACCGCGTTCAAGGCAGGCGAAAAAACCGCCGATCCGCTCAGTATGTATTTGTCTGACTTGATGACGATTCCGGTCAATCTGGCAGGCTTACCGGGGCTGAGCTTACCCTGTGGCTTCGATCGCCAAGGTCTACCCATTGGGTTACAAATCATCGGTAATGTTTTGCGAGAAGACCAGGTGCTACAGACAGCCTATGCCTATGAGCAAGCGACAACCTGGCATCAGAAACGGCCTCCGTTATAAGGTCTCGTCGTCAACCCCAAGGGGGCTGTTTCAAATCTTGTGAGGCTGGTTTAAGTCTTGTGTTAAACCATTGAAAAGCGGGGATGTGCTCAGGCATGTCCCCGCTTTCTTAAGAATTGTTGTAGACCAAAGAAAACCTGATCGACACAGAAGAGAAATTTCTAGATAAAAGTCTCTAGATAAAAATCTCTATTCCTCGTCTTCGTCCCACTGTTCAACCGTGAGCAGTTCGCTAACCGGATCTTTCATTGAAAAATCAAATGACTCTAGCTCTTGCTTCAAATAGGACCATTGGTCGCTATAAAGAAACGCGATTTTCCAAAGCCCATCGGTTGGCTTTAAAACTCCCGACTCAACCAGGGATCTGACATGGCGTTGGAGCTTCACCATGGGGTGGAGAACTTTTTGACTCATATTCAAATTGACATGTTTGATTGTAAAAACTTTGGAGCAGTAACTTTGCATCGTCGTTCTTGCAAATTGCGGCGATCGCTACGCCTCAACGCTTCTGCATCTTTCAGCATCCAACCCTAACATAGAAAAAATAATTCTGTAAATCCTGAAAAGTTACGGTTATTTACGAAACCCAGTTTTTGGATTGATCAGCATCACCGAAGTACAGCGAAAGCGGCTGAAACAAGCGGTTAAAAAAAACGGCTGAATTCTTAGAATTCAGCCGCGATGCGGGTAAACCATCAAAAATAATCTGATCATAATCCGATTTGGGATTCAAGGTTCTCTTGCTGCAAATTGCTGAGCAACCCTGACGCCATCAGGTTTTCTGCTCATCTTCAACCATGAGATCTGCAAAGGGATCGTTTTCTAGACTATCTAGATCGAAGGGATTATCTTCGATGCTGCCAAAAGCCAAGAGATCATCGCCTTCGTCGAAGTGAGGTTCGCCTCCGAGGTCCTCCAAATCACCCAGGGACGTATCGCTAAACAGGGCCGAGAGGGGGTCGGAGCCGCCGGCTTCTCCAGAGGCTTGAGCGACCTCTGCGTCGACCTCATCGGCGGCAAACAGGCTTTCGAGCGATCGCGATACCCGCTGGGGTTGGGCTTCTGAACCCAAGGCGTCACCGAAGGCATCACCCAAGGCATCGCCATCGGAGGATGCTTCATCCCAAAGATTGGAGTCAAAATCGTCGATGGCATCTAGGGCGATCGCATCAACCTCCAGATCGGGGGCTAGATCATCGGCGGCATCGGCCTCTAGCTGAAGTTCCTCCAGGCTAAATTCCCCACCCGCCTCCTGGCTATTGTCCAGGACGAATCCTGTCTCTTCAGCCATCCCGAAGTCGTTGGACAGATCGGCATCTAGATCTAGGTCGCCCAGGGGATCGGAGAGGGCATCTGTGCCCCATTCCAAGGACTCAGACGGCTCATCAAACAGTCCCTCTGATGCAGCAGTCATGGGATCCGCGTCTTCTTCGGTGGCCAAGAATCCGGTGTTTTCTTCTGCGGAAGCGGTAAAAAATTCCGTTGACGGTTCCGTTGATCCTTCCGGAGAGAGATCAAAGGCGTCTAGATCTCCCCCAAAGTCTGTGTCTAGGCTTTCCCCAAAGTTATCGGAAAAGTCATCGGGCAGGCTCTGCTCGTCCCCGGACTCCCCAAATAAATCCAGAGCCGCCTCAGGCGTTTCGACTCCGGTATCTGTTCCAGCACCTGTGCCAGAGTCAAGGTTTTCGGATAGGTCCAAGCTGTCGGATAGGTCCAAGCTGTCGGATAGGTCTAGGCTATCCCCAAAGTCCAGTGTCTCTGGAGCATCTAGCTCCCCACCTGTGTCAAATGCGTTCTCCATTCCCTCCAATCCTTCTAGGGGATCTAGGGTGTCCCCGGAGAGATCGAACGCATCGTCTGCTGGCATATCTGTGGACATCTCTCCGGGAATTTCTCCAGGGATTTCTCCGGGCACGTCTTCGGACATCTCTCCAAAGAGAAGGTCATCTTTGAGCACGTCGTCAGAGAGGTCTCCCTCATCAGCTTCAGAGGTGGCATCCCATGGTAAATCTGCTGGTAGATCTGCTGCTTCCGCTACTAGTGCAGCCGCTCCCATACCGGCGATCGCCACTCCAGCAACTCCCAAGGCTGGGGGCGGCGGTGGCGGTGAAGGCAGCTCTGCCTCCTCCTCGCCCGTCACCTCAGACAACCACTCTGCACCGGACCCCTGGGTGATATCGTCATGACCCACTTCAATGGTTTCCGCCTCAAAGCCCAAATTCTCAGGAGCCGTGCCATCCTCAATCGCCACGAGGGAATCATCGCTGAATGCCTCATCAAAGGAATCGAAGGACAAGTCGCTGGATGGATCGCTAGATAGATCGCTGGAATCAGTAGCCGTTTGTCTTTTTGCTTTTTCTTCGGATAGCTCTCCAGATTTTGCCTCAGCAGCGATATCTTCTGGAGACATCTCGATCAGATCCAAGAGGGCCTGCAAGCTGTCAATGTTGTCGCGAATACTGCTGCATCCCGCCACAACCTGCTGCATGTGTCCTTCGGCCAGCGCTGTATACACCCCATCACTGAGGAAACCACTTCCCACGGATGTTTCAATCCGACCTTCCAATAAATTAATGTGGGTGCAAATTTTTTGGCTGTCGGGCAGTGCCTCCATCGGACTGCTCCCTTCCCCATCGTTCACAATGCGGGTGACGATCTGAAGCTGCATGACATCATCTAGGACCGATTGAATGGCTCCAGCGATGTCGCCGCTTCTAGCCTGTTCTAGAAATTTCTGACTCGTCACCATGGGTCACTTTCTCCAAAAGGAACGGGGGAATGAGAGGAAATAAAGGATTTTGAAAACCGGGCCTGTATCCTGATCTGTATCCTGGGGGATAGCTAGTGTCGCGATCGCCCCTATCTTGACTTAAAACTTCGCGTTATTTCATCAGTCTTTTCATCGATGAATTCATAAATTAGCGGCAGCGGATCAGAAGGCTTGCGATATTTTGCCGCTAAGTTTAACCGGATTCTACACAAATGCCAAAAGCAAATCCCTAAAAATGCCAAAAGAGGGACGCTTCAGCAACGCCCCTCTTTTAACGTGGCAGAGATCCTAAAAAATCCCAATGATGGCTTAACCCAGCGCTACCGTCGCAACCTTCATTTCCTTGGAGGTGAGGCGCTCATAGGCAGCCCGCATTTTCAGCCCTGTCAACACTTGGAATAGACCCGTGCCGTTGGCAGAACCCGGATAGTCCTTGTGCTGGAGCAGCAGGTGGGACATTTCACCGTAGTATTTCGTATCCGTTTTGCTGAGGTGACCCTCGATGTAGATCATCTCTTCTAGATTATCGAACTGACCGTCGACCTCTAGAATCGAGACCTCGTTACCGTAGTAACTGTCCGGACCGTAGTGCAGACGAATGCCGGGGTAGGAACAGGTGAGTTTCCGACCACAGGGAATCCAGTCAATAGTTGACCCTTCGTCAAACAGATAGACCGGCTCAAAGCCCTCAACCCCTTCCCGCTGAATCATCTGAACGCGGAGAATCTTGCCTTCCTTCTCATCTTCGATCAGATTTGTGGGCAGAACCCGCAGAACAACGTCGGCATGGGCTTTCTGGGGATCAATATAGGCATCAAAGTCCGGCTTACGGGCATTGATCGAAGCCAAGATATCCTCGTAGGTGTGGCCACGCTCTGCCATGTCCCGCTGGATTTTCCAGGCGATTTTCACCTCGTCGCTAATGTCGAGATAAACGCTGAAGTCCAGCAGCGAACGGACCCGCTCATCAAACAGAGGATGCAAGCCCTCGATCACCACAATATGATTCGGCTCAACTTTTTCAGGGGGATCGAGTTCGCCGGTCTCGTGGTTATAAATCGGTTTATCAATGGGTTCACCATTTTTCAAGGCTTTGATCTGCTCGTACATCAGATCAAAATTATTTGCTGCCGGGTTGAGGGCCGTTACCCCTTTTTCCTTGCGACCCTTGCGGTCCAGACTGTGGTAGTCATCCAGGCAGATCACCGTCATCAGCTCCCGGCCAAATAAATCGGCCAGACGGCGGAGGAATGTGGACTTTCCACACCCAGAATCTCCAGCGACTCCAATTAAAACCACGCGTTCTGGCTTACTCATTATGTCCCCTCTGTAAAGCAGTGCTGTGTGAAGTAGGTTAACAGACCTATTGAAACGGCCCGGAGAGCTTTTCTCTGGATCGTCATCCCCTAGGAGTAGGCATTATTGCTGTCTAGTGCAATCGATATTACCAAAATTAGAATTTCGCGAACAAGCGTTAAGCAAATCCGGTACAGATTATTCCTGAGACTGACGCGATCGCCACAGATTCCCCCGAGGACATTCCGTAAGGTATGGGACAACGCCAGCACTTGGCAGGGAGCCCCAAACATAAATCAGTTAGCTCTCTGCCTGCCCCTCTGCCAACGTCGCTAGAACATGGGTCCCCCGACAAGCGGTGAATTTGACCCAAGGACAGCGCTAAGAGGGGGCGCTGCTTAATGATACGCTAGTCATTAATACCGACTGCATCTTCGCAAAGATTCAGTCGGAGTTATTGTGAAGGGGGATGTTTCCGCCAGCACAGTGGTATTTGTGTAGGTTCGGAGAATTCATAAACGATGTATAACCCAAGCGTGGCGGGTAGTGGCACAAGCATGAACTTTGGCAACCGTATGTATGTATTTGAGGTCATCGGCTTTGGCCAAGCCTCCAAGTCCGGTGTCACCACCCCAGCGGTTCGTCAAAGTGGCAGCAAATTGATTCAAGTGCCTTACAGCCGTATGAGTCAGGAGATTCAACGTATCTCCCGGTTAGGAGGCAAGATTCTCAGCATCCGTCCCCTCGACGCGGCTAGCGTATCCAATGGCAGCGCTGCTTCTGCGGTTCAGTCCAATTCTGCAGCGGAGTCCAGCAATTCCATGACCCAAGCTCAACCTGTCGCGAAGAAAAAGCACGCTGACGTTCCTGTCAACATTTATCGTCCAAAGGATCCCTTTGTGGGTAAATGTATTGCCAATGATCCCTTAGTTGGTGAGGGGGGAATTGGTATCGTAAATCACATTAAAATGGACCTGTCTGAGGGCAACCTCACCTATGTCGAGGGGCAAAGTATTGGCATTATTGCCGATGGCACAGATGCTCAAGGTAAGCCGCACAAGATTCGTCTTTATTCGATCGCCTCAACCCGTCATGGCGATAATCTCGATGACAAAACGGTTTCTCTCTGTGTTCGACAGCTTGAATACAAGGCTCCCAACTCCGGTGAAATGGTCCAAGGCGTCTGCTCAACCTTCCTGTGCAACCTACAGCCTGGGGCAGATGTCAAAATTACCGGCCCTGTGGGCAAAGAAATGCTCCTACCGGAGGAAACGGATGCCAACATTGTCATGTTGGGGACCGGGACTGGAATTGCGCCGTTCCGGGCTTACCTCTGGCGGATGTTCAAGGATGGAGAGCGGGCGCTGAATCCTGAGTATCAGTTTAAGGGCTTTGCTTGGTTGTTCTTTGGCATCCCGACTACAGCAAACATCCTCTACAAGGGAGAGCTGGAAGAGATGCAGGCAAAATATCCTGAAAACTTCCGCTTGACCTACGCCATTAGCCGAGAACAGCAAAATGCTGAGGGAGGCCGGATGTATATTCAGCACCGGGTGGCTGAGTATGCGGATAAGCTGTGGCAAATGATTAAAAACGAAAAGACCCATGTTTATATTTGCGGTCTGCGGGGCATGGAAGATGGCATTGATGAGGCGATCGCCGGTGCAGCTCAAAAAGAAGGCGTCACCTGGTCCGATTATCAGCGCGATCTGAAGAAAGCTGGTCGTTGGCACGTTGAGACCTACTAGGCCCATAGCTCGTTAGTCTGTTTCTAAAACTTGAAAACCCTACCTGCGGATTAGGAGGTAGGGTTTTTGTTTGCCTGGATTGCTTCACCTAGACTGGCTAACCTGGAATGAATTGGGAGCTTGACAGACCATTGCAATTCCTTAAGCGCCACTGACCACACCAAATTTACCTGCCTATCCTGGGGATGAGGATGCTGGATATCCCTATCAGCTATTGAACCCTTAGCCGCATCCCGAGCCAGTACTGAAACCACAAGCAGGAAGTCACCCATGCCTGGAGAAACCTATCAACCCCCTGAGCAAGCACTGGCGATCGATCGCGATTGCATGACGCTCTCCCGTCATGTGTTGACGCAACTTCAAAGCTTTTCCGCCGACGCCCAAGATCTCAGCGCCTTAATGTCCCGCATTGGGTTAGCCGCCAAACTGATTGCCCGTCGGCTGAGTCGCGCGGGCTTGATGGAAAATACCCTTGGGTTTACAGGGGAAACCAACGTCCAGGGGGAAGCCGTTAAAAAAATGGATCTCTATGCCAACGAGGTCTTCATCTCGGCCTTTAAGCAAAGTGGCTTAGTTTGCCGGTTGGCCTCTGAGGAAATGGAGAAACCCTATTACATTCCTGAAAACTGTCCTATTGGTCGCTACACGCTGCTTTACGATCCTATTGATGGTTCATCCAACGTTGATATCAACCTCAACGTCGGCTCAATCTTCGCGATTCGTCAGCAGGAGGGCGACGACCTGGCGGGGGAAGGCCGTGATTTGCTCCAATCTGGCCATAAGCAGATTGCGGCAGGCTATGTCCTCTACGGTCCCAGTACGGTTTTGGTCTATTCCATTGGGACTGGCGTTCATCTTTTTACCTTGGATCCCAGCTTAGGAGAATTTATCCTTTCGCAAGAAAATATCCGCATACCGGAGCATGGGCCGGTGTATAGCGTTAACGAAGGCAACTTCTGGCAATGGGAAGAGTCTTTCCGAGACTATGTGCGCTATGTCCATCGCCATGAAGGGTATACCGGTCGTTATAGCGGTGCGCTGGTCGGAGACTTCCATCGGATTTTGCTCCAGGGAGGTGTGTTTATTTATCCAGGAACTGTGAAAAATCCAGCCGGTAAACTGCGGCTGTTGTACGAATCGGCTCCGCTGGCTTTTTTGATGGAGCAGGCCGGTGGGCGAGCTAGTACAGGTACGCAGGAAATTCTGAGCGTTGTCCCGGATGCCGTTCATACTCGAACCCCTCTCATTGTCGGGAGCAAGGAAGATGTGGCGCTGGTAGAGTCCTTTATCCAGGAATACCAACGCATGCAGCGATTGGCTGCACCCAGCTCCGACGGATTGCCCACCGCTGCGATCCCCGGCCTTTGATGGCCCAACGGTTCAAAAACTTAAGATTTTCTTCCCGTCTATTCCCTGTTCCCCGTACCCGATATCACTTTCAGGGTCTGAATCGGCTCGGCATAATGAAGACAAATCGCTTGCTCTATTTCTGCCCCATTTCTAAGATTCTATGGTTTCTCTTCTCGAAAATCCCCTGCGCGTTGGTCTGCGGCAAGAACGCATGCCGGAGCCCCAAATCCTCATTATTTTTGGTGCCTCGGGGGACTTAACCCAGCGTAAGCTAGTGCCCGCACTCTACGCGCTCTACGTCGAGCGTCGATTACCCCCTCAAATTACGATCGTGGGAGTGGCTCGGCGGGACTGGAGCCATGACTTTTTTCGCGAACACCTGCGAGAAGGGGTGGAAGAGTTTGGCGGGGGACTAGGCTCTGAGGAAGTTTGGGACGAGTTTGCCAGGGGGTTGTTTTACTGCGCGGGTGATATTGACAGCCAAGAGAGCTACCAAAAGCTCAAGGCCTTTCTGGGGGAACTGGATGAACAGCGCGGGACCCGAGGCAATCGCACGTTTTACTTGTCGGTGGGGCCTCGGTTTTTCGGTGAAGCAGCCACCCAGCTGGGCAATGCAGGCATGTTGGGTGACTCGCGTAAGACCCGTCTGGTGATTGAGAAACCCTTTGGCCGTAACTTGAGCACAGCTCAGGCGCTGAACCGCACCGTTCGCAGTGTCTGCGCCGAGGAGCAAATCTATCGGATCGACCACTATCTTGGGAAAGAGACGGTTCAGAATCTGATGGTATTTCGGTTTGCCAATGCCATTTTTGAGCCGCTTTGGAATCGTCAGTTTGTCGATCACGTACAGATTACCGTGGCCGAAACTGTGGGCTTAGAGGGACGGGCGGGCTATTACGAAACCTCTGGGGCGCTGCGGGATATGGTGCAAAATCACCTAATGCAGCTCTTTGCCCTAACGGCGATGGAGCCCCCTAATTCCCTGGATGCCGATGCCATTCGCAATGAAAAGGTTAAGGTCATTCAGGCGACCCGGTTGGCGGACTTGGAACATCTCGATTGTGCGGCGGTACGGGGGCAATATACCGCAGGCTGGATGAAGGGTAAGGCGGTTCCTGGCTATCGCGACGAAGAAGGGGCCAGTGCGGGGTCCACGACGCCGACCTATGCGGCCCTGAAGCTGGCGATCGACAATTGGCGCTGGAAAGGGGTTCCGTTTTATCTGCGGACGGGTAAACGCATGCCTAAAAAGGTGACAGAAATTGCGATTCAGTTCAAAGAAGTTCCCTTTTTGATGTTCCAATCGGCGGCCAAACAAGCCAACCCCAATGTCCTGGCGTTGCGGATTCAGCCTAACGAAGGGATTTCCATGCGGTTTGATGTGAAAATGCCGGGTTCTTCCCTGCGGACGCGATCGGTCGATATGGACTTTAGCTATGACTCCGCCTTTGGCAAAGGAACGCAGGATGCCTACAGCCGCCTACTGGTGGACTGCATGTTAGGGGATCAAACCCTCTTTACCCGAGGCGATGAGGTTGAAGCGTCTTGGCGAGTTGTTACGCCGATTTTGGATGCTTGGGACAATGCAGCTGATCCAGAGGCAATTCCCCTATATGAGGCCGGAACTTGGGAGCCTGCCGAGGCGGAGTTTCTGCTCAATCGCGATGGCCGCAAATGGCGGCGATTGTGAATCCTATGTGAATTCTAAAAATCCTCATTTCTCAATATTTCTCAATTTTTAATGACTATGACCACTCCTCTTGTTGCGCTCCAAAAACCCAAAGCCATTTCCGTTGCCCAGATTGAAGCTGAGCTGAGCGAAATCTGGCTGAGTCAGCAAAATAACTCTGGTGTCCTTGCGACCCGTGCGGCCACCTTTAGCATGGTCATCTATGAGCCTGAAGAATTTCAGCAGCTCCTGGCGGCGCTGGGCTTTTACGATGGGGCGATCGATGGTATCCATGGCCCTGCGACTAAAGCCGCTGTCAAGGCAGCTCAGCGAGCCTATGGGATTGAGGAAACGGGACGGGTTGGGCCACAAACCCTGGCTAAGCTGCGGGAGGAGCGGGATTCTACTGGGGCGAAGGACCAACCCGTTTCCAACTTGAATATGCGGGGATTTAGCGTGAGTGATGCGATCGCCACCCAAAACCCCTGCCGGATCATCACCCTCTGCCCTATCTTGACCGGTGAATCCTCCCTTTCTGCCCAGGTTTCGGCCTATTGCCCCATCCATAAAGGCAACGACAGCACGCTGATGTGTTGCGAATACATTACGCTCAAGGGCACCAAAGAGGAGCTGCAAGGGGTTGGAGAATTGGTTCAGTCGCTGATGATCCCCAATCTGCCGCGTTTTGTTTGGTGGAAAGCCACGCCCAATCCAGAGCAACCGCTGTTTCAGGATCTGAGCCAAGCCTGTGATTGCATGATCTTTGACTCCTGCTACTTCAGTGAACCGGAGGCAGAGCTGCTCAAGCTACAACAGTTGCTGGAAGGACAAACCTACGTTGCGGATCTAAACTGGCATCGTCTGGCAGCTTGGCAGGAACTGGCAGCGGCGGCCTATGACGCTCCGGAGCGGCGACGGGATCTTTTGGAGGTCGATCGCGTCACCATTGACTATGAAAAAGGCAATGCCGCGCAAGCGCTGATGTTTTTGGGGTGGTTGGCCAGCCGCCTAGAGTGGCAACCCATCGTTTACGTCGAAGAAGGTGGTGACTACAATATTAGCCGCGCCAAATTCCAAGGGCCCCAGGGCCGGGAGATTGAAGCCGAGCTGGCGGGGATTCCTGTGGCGGACTGGGGGCAAATTCCAGGGGATTTGGTCGGTTTACGGCTCGCTTCGACCAATACAGACGCCAACTGCGCCACAATTCTTTGTTCGGAGACAACGGGCTGTATGCGGATGGAATCGGGCGGCAGTGCTCAAACGGCCACGACCCACCAGGTGACACCGCCCACCGACGAGAGCGCCGAAGGCCTGATGGCACAACAGCTCCAAAGCTGGGGCCGCAACGTTCTCTATGAAGAAAGCCTTGAGATGACCGCCGCCATCCTCAAGCAAAAAGCCTAGGTAAGCGGTGGAGCATAACGCAAAGTTCTGCTGCTCAGATGTGCCAAATATCCCTGGACGTGATATCGTACCTTCGTACTACTCTTGAGCACAGTCTCATTCAATAGACGTGTCCTTGAACAAACGAGGTCCGACCTACGCGGCTCCGAGCAATCGAGATCACCTCAAGGATGGGGTGTTCTTGGTGGCGCTACGGGGAGCTCCCGATCGCGATACCCCCCGTCATCGGCAGCAGGTCTTTGACCATCTGATGGAACAATTTGAGCAAGGACTTCCCCCCTTTGATGGGGAAGACTGCTTTCTCAATGGATTGAGTGAGCAGGATTTGATTTATATTCCACCCTCCTCTGCAACGGCTATGAGCAAATCTTCGACCAAGGGCTCCGACACTAAATCCTCCGACGCTAAATCCTCCGAGCCTAAATCTGCCGATACCCAATCTGCCGATACCCAATCCACGAACGCCAAATTCACAGACAGCAAGTCTGCCGAGCAGGCGGAAGCTGAGGGCACGGTGACTCGAACAAGCGATCGCCCTCCCTCCAGCGCTGACGCTGCCTCTGAGGCGGAAGCTGTGATTTTGGCCGCCAACGAAATTTTGGATCTAGCTAAACTGCGGGTGGCCCTCGCCAGTGCCTTTCGAGAGGCCCAGCAGTACAAAGACCTAGTTTTTAAGATTGTCAACGACAACGCCGGTCATCTCAGCGAAGAAGAATGCGAAATTGTTTCGCAGAAAAACTTTGCCAAAAGCATTCGGGGGTTAGCCGAAGCCCGCGTCAAGATTACCCAATGGTATGAAAATTCTTCAGGGAACCATGAGCTGATTTTGAATGAGCTGAGTTTTATGAACGAGGAAATTGCTGAGACCTTGGCGATCGCCGAACAAAACGGCAAATCGACGAACTAACGCACCCCCAGAAACCGTCCCTGGCGATCGACCACCGCGATATCCCACTGCCCATTGCGACTGAGCTCAAAGGCTATGCGCTCCCCATTGGCACTGATGCTGGGGTTGCGCACTTCGCTGTTTAATCCAGAGACTAGACTACGGACCTGTGCCCGATCTCGTCGATAAAGGAACAGGGCCGATCGCCCCCCTTGACTGGCGGTAAAGACTAACCACTGACCATCCTCGGAAACGCTGGGATGGCTGGCGAGATTGCCCAAACGACCAATGCCAGGAAGGGGGAGCAAGCGGCGATCGCGCAGGTCAAACAAATACAGCTCCTGGCTGCCGCGCCGGTCTGAGACCAAGGCAATATAACGCCCTGAAACCTGGGGCTGAACTTCGTCATAGCGGCTGTTGAGGCTATTATTGCCATCCTGCTGGTAGGGGAAGCGCAAGGGCTGACCGCCGCTGACCGCCGAGCATCCGCCGAGGAGGAGCAACAGCCAGAAGAGAGTCACAGACTGAATGACAACAGGTCCAAACTTTACAGGTCTAAACTTCAAGGGGCAGTCCCTCCGGCTTCAGGGTCTGAGAGCGCTGGAAGTCCTGGGGGAATACCCTGGGGGAGATCTAGCACCACGCTCGGCCCTCGATCGATCACTTCGACATCCCACTGGCCGTTTCGCGCCGTTTCAAATACCACATACCGACCATCGGCACTTACGCTGGGATTACGGACGGGGCTACGGTAGCCCAAGGTCAAAATTTGTCGGCGTTGGGCAATGCGATCATACAGTTCGATACGGGGTTGACGGCGATCGCTCACCCCATAAACCAAATACCGAGCCGAGCGGCTTAAGCTCGGACTGTCCACGATAGCATCTTGGCGATATAGCTGAGGTAGCCGCACCGCCTGTTGTTGTGCCAAATCATAGAGCACCAGCTCCTGTTTTCCCGCGCGATTAGAAATAAACGCGAGATAGCGACCATCGCCGCTCAGTGCCGGTTGGGATTCGGTATAGCGGCTGTTGACCGTTGCATAGCTGCCCAGGGAGGGGGAAGGCTGGCAACCCACTAGGCCCAGCGCTGTGGCAAACACCATCCCGAGAAAAATGGGTGCCGCAGCACCCACTCCCTTCTTAGTCATCAAAATTCGATGAATTATCAAACTCATCCTCGGGCGGCGGGGTGAGGGGTTTGAACTCCACATAACCCTCGTCACCGGATCTAGGGCTAGAGGTCGGTGTATTGGGTTTCGGCTCTGGACGGAGGGGAGAGCCGAGAGGAGGCTGGCCTGTTCTGTCCATGGGAGAACGGTCTATCGGAGAACGTTCCATTGGAGGACGATCGCCCTGGGGACGATCGGCAGAAGAACGACGCCGCCGGGGGCGATCGCCCAAGTCTTCATCCACGACTGGATTCACCGGAGGCACATCATTGCGAGGACGACGGCGGGGCGGTGGGCTGAGGTCATCCGGATTGCGAACTCCCAAATCCCGAGGATTGACGTCCCGAGGATTTACATCCCGAGGATTTACATCCCGAGAATTCACCTCGCGGGCTCCACCTTCCCGCGCACCCCGATCCCGCACCGGTTCATCGCCCCAATCATCCGCAGAACGACTCGGCGTCACCGGGGGCACCTCCCGACGAGGGGGCTGACTGCTGCGACTGCGCGGTTGGCGATCGTCCCATTCATCCAGCGAAGCACGACCCCGCTCCCGAGGGCGATCGACTACATCCTGGGAAGGACGACTTCGGCGGCTACTATCCTGGGAAGGATAACCCTGGGGAGCACGGCGTGCAGGAGCATCCAACTCCTCCTCATAGCCTTCCCGAGGTTCACTGCCCCGAATCCGGCGCGGCTGGCGGCGTGGGTCATCCGGGCGATCGTAGGTATCAATCTCAGCCTCATAGCGATAGACCGTGCTCACCGGTCTATCCTCCTCATAGAACGATGAACTGCGGCGACCCCGGTCCCGTTCGGTGCTGACCCGTTTCCGAAAGCTATCGAAGGCTCCTCGGCGTAGACCTGGGTCTCTAGGCTGTCGGGTACTCACGTTTTCCCACATCAGCGCGATCAGCATGCCAATCATGAGCAGGAGCTGAAACGAAATTAAAATTGAAACACCAGAGATCGATCCCAGGGTGATCAGCGCACAAATCACACCAATAAAAGCGTAGATGTTGTCCGAGTCACGCCGCAGCTCAGGCTTCAACCGCCCAAACAAAAACAAGGCAAGTGCTGCAACCAGAAGAACCAGACCACATAGCAGTGCAGTTGTATTAAACGTACCCACAATCATTTCCTCTCATCGGCTGCCAACTGCACAGTAGAGACAGATCTGCCCCTTGGAACAGGGCCGCAACAATCTGCATTAAGCCACTGCCCAACGTCGCCTGGGCGAAGAGCGGGGGCATCACTGCCCCGGTCGCACAACCTATTGGGGTCATCGATAAAAGGTTCACTCGTTAACTCCGTCCTGTGGGAAGCATCATCCTGGAAAAGTATGCTTCTAGAAGCAAGTCTAGAAGCAGGTCTGGGCTCTACGGGCCGCCCTTATCCTACCCGATGGGGACCCTTTCGTCCTCTACCTATCCTAGCCAAAAAGCGAACGGACTCTCCGGCGAGAGTCCGTTGCTAAGGGGGATTGGAATAGGGTAATGCAATAAAAACGGCGTCTCGCACTCCAAGGCGAAACCCCGAGGAGAGATTAGGAGCGTTTTACCTTATCGGTTTGGCTGACGAACAGGAGCCCAACGGTGAGCGGAACAACGACGATCAATCCACCCAACAGAAGGCTCAACATGAAGTTTGCTAAAGACGGTGTCATATTTTTCTACCCTTTTATGAGGATACAGGCGCGATAAAGTCTGTTGCTTAAGATTTTAGCGGTATGCCCCCCTTCTCGTTAAGATCTTGTAAGAGAGTCTTTAAGTTTTGCAACTATGACGGCGCTGACGATTACGAGTTGGATCCTGGGACCGCTGCTGGCAGTCATGACGTTTGCGTTCATTTTTCGGATTGTTTTGACTTGGTATCCCCAGGTTGAGCAGGGAAAGTTTCCGTTTAATTGGGTCATTGCGCCGACGGAACCGTTCTTGGCTCCGACCCGCAAGCTGGTGCCCCCGATTGGCGGGGTGGATATTTCACCCATTATTTGGGTGGGACTGTTTAGTCTGGTGCGGGAGATTCTCCTCGGCCAGCAAGGGCTGATTACGATGGCAATAACGGCGATGACGGTTGGGGTGTAGCTAGGACCTTATCGACTCGGTTGCCATCCATATCCATGACCTCGAAGGTCCAGCCTGCGTACTCGAACCGGTCTGCTGCGCGGGGAATTTTTCCTAGACAGTGGATCACAAAGCCGCCGAGGGTGTGATAGCTGCCGCGATTTTCCGGTTCTTCGAGTTTGAGAAGGTCTTGTACCGCTTCAATATCCATCATGCCGTCAATCAGCCAAGAACCGTCTTCGCGCTGCTGAGCTTCTAATTCTTCTGGGGTATCCCAGGAGGGCACATCCCCCACAAGGGCTTCTAAGATGTCCCCGAGGGTGACCAAGCCCTGAATGACGCCATATTCATCAATCACTAGGGCGGTGTGGATGCGGGATTGTTTGAAGCGTTCTAGGACCTTGAGCGATCGCATGGTCTCCGGCACGACCAAGGGCTGTTCTAACTCCCTTGTCAGGTCAAAGGCTTGTTGGGCCAATGCGTTGTTGAGTAGATCATTGACGCTCACCAGCCCCAAAATGTCATCTAAATCTCCCTGACAAACGGGCAACCGTCGATGCTTGCAATGGGCAATTTTTTGCTGGTTTTCCTGGCTAGAGTCTTCTAAATCAAGCCAAATGACGTCGGGACGAGGGGTCATGATGCTGCTGACTTTGCGATCGCCCAGTCGAAACACCCGCTCCATGATGGCTTGTTCTTCCTCTTCGAACGTCCCTTCCTCGGTGCCTTGGCGAATAAACGCGCGGATTTCTTCCTCGGTGACGCTGGGTTCATTAGAGGGTTCGATCTGGAGCAGTCCCATGACCGCTTTTGTGGAGAGGCTTAGCAAACCGACAATGGGTGAGGCTAGGCGGGATAGGGTTTGCATCGGGCCTGCGATGGTTTTGGCGATCGCTTCGGGCATGGTCAGGGCCAGTTGCTTGGGCACCAGTTCGCCAATGATCAGCGACAGGTAGGTAATTGCAACTACAACTAGACCAAAGGCAAGATTTCCGGCATAGGGACGCAGAAGGGGGATGGTCTTAAAAAAGGTTGCGATGGGTTCCGACAGGGCTGCGCCGCCAAAGGCACCACTGATAATACTGATGAGGGTGATGCCAACCTGCACGGTGGAAAAAAAGTCGTTGGGTCGATTGGCCAATTGCAGGGCCGCTTGGGCACGGCGATCGCCCCGAAGGGCGGCCTGCTGAAGCCGAACTTTGCGGGCGGAGACGATTGCCAGTTCAGACATTGCAAAAATGCCGTTGGCCAGGATTAACGCCAGAACGATCAGGGTGTTGGTCAGCATGGAGGAGTCAGAGGCAAGCCGTACTAGAGCAATAAAGCGTAGCCTTCACATCCTAAGCGGATCAGTGAGTTTAGAATAAAACTATAACCTGTCCTGCAAACGGATTTTTGAGGCGATTAGGATGTTGAAGTTCTTATTTCCAGTACTATTTGCGGTCTCTTTAAGTGCTTGTGGTGTTTCAGGCAATGGTCCAGCTAGCCAACAGGATCTAGTCTTTAAACTTCTTCAGGAGCGGGAATGCCTAGAATGTAATTTGACAAACGCCAGTCTATCCAAAACTAACCTTAGCCAAGTTCGTCTGAACCGGAGCAACTTACAATCCGCTGATCTAAGTCAAGCGGATCTTTCAGGTGCGTTGTTAGACAGTACCAATTTACAAGATGCTAATTTAAGCGAGGCCAACCTCACGGGTGCAACCCTAGCCGATGCTGATTTAACTGGGGCAAATCTATCAAGGGCTAACCTAAACAATACCTTTTTGTCAGGTGCGATCTTAACAGGAGCTGACTTGAGTAATGCCGATTTAAGTACAGCGGATTTGAGCGCAGTCGATCTATCCCAAGCAAAAACTACTGGAGCAAAGTTACCCCAGTAGAGCAGTTATGGAGAGGAAGTGAAAATCAGTGTAAAACTAGTCTAAAACCAGTCTAAAACTAGGCTGATATGTTTTCTATTTCCAGCCAACGCGATTAGCAATTTTGATTGCTTCTGAGCTGTTACGGCCATAGCTCACTATATTGATATTTGCCTCCTTAAAGGAGCCATAGCGAGCTAGAATTGAGTCTAGCTGTACCCCTTTAGTAACGGGGTATTCATTGTTTCCTCTTGCAAAGAAGTCTTGAGCTTTAGGGCTACTGAGGTATTCCAAAAACTTAATGGCGGCGGCTTTATTCTTAGAGGTAGACACAACACCTCCTCCACTAATATTGACATGGGTTCCCCAGGTTTTCTGATTGGGGAAGAAGATGCCGACCTTACGGGCGATCGCCTGTTCTTTCGGGTCCTGGGATTTGACCAGTCGAATCACATAGTAGCTATTACAAATTGCTAGATCACCCATCCCTGCGGCTACAGCTCGAATTTGATCCGTATCGCCACCTTCCGGTTGTCTGGCTAGGTTTTTAACAAGGCCCTGAGCCCATCTTTCAGTGTTGGCTTTTCCTAATTTTTCAATCAGCGCTGACATTAATGAAACGTTATAGACGTTGCTAGAAGAACGAACCAAAAGTTTGCCTTTCCATTTGGCATTGGCCAAGTCTTCGTAGGTGGAAAGTTGGGTGGGATTGATGCGATCGCGATTGTAAACAATAATCCGCGCTCGTTTAGACAAGCCATACCATTTGCCCTGGGGATGGCGTAAATTACCGGGAATACGCTGGTTTAAAACTGACGAAGAACTGGAAGCCAACAGGCCCATGCTCTCCGCCCGCCAAAGGCGTCCCGCATCTACCGTAATCAAAACATCTGCCGGACCATTGCGACCTTCGCTTTTGATCCGCTCCAAAATTTCATCGTCTTTACCCTCCAACAGATTGATCTTGATTCCTGTCTGCTCGGTAAAGCCGGAATAAAGGGCGTTATCTGTGTTGTAGTGGCGTGATGAATAAACGTTAAGAACTTTAGTTTGGGCTTCACTGGGCTGCGATCGCAACAGTTGTACTCCCCCAAACGCGGCGCTTGCCATTCCCATCGCTACAAACCTACGCCGAGTCGTTGTCATGTCAATTGCCGTCCTACTATTGAGAATAAATTACATTAAAGCTGATATTAAAATCAATAAACCAAAAAATCAAACAAAAGTCATTATTAATTATGCTTGTATTAATGAGAATGCCTTGATCCAGCTGTGGAGCGATCTATGTGAGAATTCTAGGATTTATAGGCTTTGAGGCAGTTATTCTTGAGGTATCGGTGGCTTCTGGGATCAACCCCAGCTCAAGCTTTATTGACATTTTTTTGTATTATGTTTGTCTTTTGCTACCTAGTCTTCTAGGCTAATTGATAGACAATTTCAATAGAGAAGAGACATGGCTCAGCGCTTAAGGGTGGTGGAACTGTTTCTGGCTGTAGGTTTGACCGCATCAATGGCAGCCTGCACAGCCCCCTCTGACTTGAGAGGGAAAAGGACAGCAGAAAGTACGCCAGCTCCGGCGGTGGAATCAAGCGTAGAAAGACAGGAAGGCGGCGAAGGCGGTGAGGGCGGCGAAGAGGGTGCTGCCACCGCAAACTTGAATTGGGGGAATCGGTTTGACGAGGCTTCAGTGATTTCTGGCTTTACCAAGGCAACAGAAATCGATCAAGCTACATTAGAAGCAAGTACTTTCTATGTTCAAACCTTAGGAGTACCCGCACGAACACTCATGCAAGAGGCTATGGTGCGCAAAGGTGAGCGGTTATTTGAGCAGGCGAATTGTACGGCTTGTCATCTGGCGACGGTGAAGACAGGTTCTTCTCCGATTCGGGCTTTAGATCACCAAACCATTCATCCCTATACTGATTTGCTACTCCATGATCTAGGGCCAGGATTAGCGGATAACCGACCGGATTTTGAGGCAAGTGGCCAGGAATGGCGGACATCACCGCTATGGGGGCTAGGGTTAACGCAGACGGTTTTGCCGTTTTCAGGATATCTTCATGATGGACGTGCCCGAACCGTGGAGGAAGCGATTCTTTGGCATGGGGGCGAGGCGGAAAAGGCTCAACAGAGGTTTGTTAAGCTATCGCTGAAGGATCGTCAGGCACTATTAAAGTTTTTGAATACTTTGTAATACCCGAAGCAAGATGTGATCCCTTGACCTTGGTCTATGGCTACCGATCGCCCATAACCTATGCTAGCTTGGAGCCGAATCCGCAGCAGCTTGCAAGGCAGCGGTTCAGGTTCTGTCTGCCTGACCGGCTCGCTTGGCCTCTGGCCAATGCGTGTGTCACCCAGCATGTTGCCCAGATTCACCGCCGGATTTGCTCAGTGGTCGAGCCGCTGTCTCACGGATAGTGCAGGTGGGTTCGAATCCCACATCCAGCTCCAACCCAAAAGTTAGCTCACTGGTAGAGCATCAGACTCATACTCTGACTGTTGCAGGTTCGATTCCTGCACTTTTAACCACCCCGCCTTTGGGTTAAGAGGCAACTGATTTGGGATCAGTCCAACGCTGTTTTTAAAGACTTCGCTGGGCCAGTGTTCCGCCTCTGTTGGGCTTCGGCTCAGACAGAAGCAGCAGCCCAAGGCTTGCGCGATCGCCCTCTGCTTTGGTTCCCACAGAACGGTTTGCCCTCGCTTGAGTTTGTCCTTCCTCCCCGACGTTTCCCTAGACTAGAACTTCGGCTCAGGTCCCTTGGAAATGGAGGCGCAACGAACGACAAATCCGCCCCAGTTCAAATTTTTAGCGCTGTCTTCGGGCATCCTAGGGTTTGGGTTGAGGCTTAATCCAGCGATCGCACCCCCTGCGTGACCCCTGCCATGGCCCATCGTCCGCCCCACCGCTGTGAACCCGTGCCTTGCGGAGTCTTTGTCTTTTATGTAGCATTTGTATTACATACGCCTGTTGTCTGTGAGTGTTGTCTGTGAGCGTCGTCTGTGAGCGTCGTCTGTGAGTGAAATATGTTCAAGACCTTCTACATCAAACCCAGCGAGCGGGGGATGCTCTATCACCGCAGCCACTTTAAGCGACTGTTGCGCCCTGGCATTCATCGTTTTGTGGGCTGGCACTGGCGCGTGCAGTGTTTTGATCTAAACCAGCCGGAGGTGGAGCTACAGGATGCGGAATTGCTGCTGCAAAACCATGGCGACCTGCTGCGGCAACACCTCATTGTAGTACGCACGGCCTTTAATGAAGCGGCTCTGGTGCGGTTGGGGCAGCGCTGGCTGAGTGTGGCTCCAAACCAATTGCGTTTGTTTTGGCGGGGCCATGTGGAGGTTGCCGTCGAGCGGTTCAACCTGAACGAGAATCTAGAATTGCCTGCCGAGTTTGTCCAGCAACTTCGTGGCGAGTCGATTCAGGGACTTCAGCGAGTGGAACTGGCGGAGTTTGAGGTCGGGTTGCTGTTTGTCCAGGATAATTTTGTTCGCCCTTTGGAACCCGGAGAGCATGCCTTTTGGCAGTTTGGCCGTCAGGTGATGGTGCGATCGCTCAATCGTAATCTCCCCAATCCCGACTTTCCCTTTGAGAATGTCTTGCTGGACCAACATCCTGAGTTTGTTGACACCTACTGTGAGCGGGTAGAGCTTACACCAGAGCAGGTGGCCATTATTCGCCACCGAGGCCAATGCATCGATATTTTGCCGCCTTCTAGCCGTCGCCTGTATTGGCAGGGGGTTGGGGTCGAAATCCTCGAAATCGAGGCAGAACGAAAATTGTCGCCTCAGTTGGTCGCAGAACTGGTTTCTGGTTCGTCTGAGGTCTTGGATCACAGTTTGCCTCACCTCTATGTCCATCAGGTTCCTCAGCATTCGATTGGGATGTTGGTCATAGATAGCGTAGTACAGGCACCGCTGGAGCCGGGGATTCACGCCTGGTGGTCGTTTGGACGGGCGATCGCCGCCACCAATATCAGCCTCAAGCTCCAAACCCTGGAGGTCTCAGGCCAAGAGATTCTCTCCAAGGACAAAGTTCCCTTGCGACTCAATCTTTCCGCTGATTATCGGGTGACCGATCCGATGCAGGCGCTGGCTCAACTGACGAATATTTCCGAGTTCTTGTATAAGGAACTCCAGTTTGCGCTGCGGGCGGCGGTGGGAACGAAGAACTTAGATGCACTCTTGGAGGATAAGGGGGCGATCGATCGCAGTATCGCTGAATCTATGGCGGAAAAAACCGAGGGTTATGGTCTAGAGGTGCGATCGGTGGGCGTTAAGGACATCATTTTGCCGGGGGACATCAAAGACATTCTCGGCAAGGTAGTGGAAGCAGAAAAGTCGGCCCAGGCCAATGTGATCCGCCGCCGGGAAGAAACCGCCGCCACCCGCAGTATGCTGAACACGGCGCGGGTCATGGAGGATAACCCGATCGCCCTACGGCTGAAGGAGTTGGAGGTGCTGGAGCGGATTGCCGAGAAGATCGATCGGATCAATGTCAACGGCAGTTTAGACAGCATCTTGACCGAGCTGATTCAACTTAACCCATCTGCCTAGATCCCCCCGGCATCTACAGTACCTTGCCATCCGTTAAGGAAAGCGCCAAACCGTGCCGCTGGTCGTTGCAGCCGCTGGCCGTCGCACTTTCTAGAAGCATACCTAAACTATTCAAAAAAGCTGGTGACAAGACTTGAACTTGCGACCGGCTGATTACAAATCAGCTGCTCTACCAACTGAGCTACACCAGCAAAACCAAACGGGGCGTTTATACAGAACCATTATACAGATGCAGGAGCAAAAATTATTCCTGCATCTGTATCAGGAGACTTAATCGACATAGGTCTTCATCTGTATCGACCAGAAGCAATTCAACTCGGCCTTAGGCCATGCTGTTTTCAATCGCCCAGCGTGCTAGCTCCGTTCGATTATGAAGGCCCGTTTTGCCCAACATGTTGGACACATGGCTTTCAATCGTCCGCTGACTGACGTTGAGCTGTTCCGCAATCTCACGGTTGGCCATTCCCCGTGCGACAAACTGAACAACCTTTTGCTCCGTTGGCGTTAATTCCACATCGAACGGAACATGAATGGTCATTTCCGCATCGCCTCGGCCCGGACTTCGACTGGTTAACCGAGAGGCTTGTTTTAGCGAAGACTCCACCTGGGCCACGAGTTCTTCGGGCTCAAAGGGCTTCACCATGTAAACATCCGCGCCGGTCGAGAGGCCCTTCACCCGATCCTGGCTTTGTCCTTTTGCAGAAAGGAACAGTACCGGAATCCAGCTAGTTTGGGGATTCTCACGAACATTCTTCACGAAGGAATAACCGTCCATTTCTGGCATCATCACATCGCAAATAATCATGTCTGGAGTGAGATCCTCCAAGGCCTCCAGCGCAGCCCTGCCATTTTCGGCAGTGACTACGGTATAGCCCCTAAACTCAAGGTAGTCTTTGACCAAGAGAATTAAATTCGGGTCGTCGTCAATGAGCAGAAGTTTCTTGTTGTCTCCCACGCTCGTATCCTTCATGATGCAGTGTCCGCGATCGCCCTTCCTGTTCTACTCGCTTGCAGGCAAGCTTGCAAAACACAGGGGGTAGGCTAGCAATTCTATAGTACCCAAAGCTACCTATATTGACCAACCAGAGTTTATCAGGTTTAGCAGAAGAATCCGCAGTTTTATAGATGACTCAGGACGGGGCAAGGCTCTGTAGAGACAGAGTTTATTTGCTTTGGGTACCCGCGCTCCCAAGCTATCCACGCTTTTTACTATAGTCAATATAATTCAGTAAAATCAACTAAAAGGCTCCTTTTTTCTTGTTAAAACAGAGACGTTTGACCGAGTTTTCAGTTAATCAAATCCGAGCTTACACGAAGGTCGTTTGACTTTTTTCTATCTATAGAATTCTTAGTCGAATGGGCGAAACCGGAGATTTTGAGGGCGATCGCCATCTTTTTCTCAAAATTTTTCAACGTTGAGGATAAATTAGGGATTGAAATTTTCTATGGAAAACGATAATTTTCGCACAAAAAACAATGATGGCGACGTCTAAACATCCAAACATCTCATGAACATCTCCCTCAGCGGAGGGGTGCCTCGACAATAACATGAGACTCGACAGGCTGATTACCCAGCAAATGCTCTTGAATAATCTGTTCGACGATGGCAGGGGTAACGCTGTGATACCAGATGCCATCGGGGTAGACCAGCAAAATTGGCCCTTGCTGACAGATCCGCAAGCAGTCCGCTTTGGTCCGAAAAATACAGGTGGGACGCTCAGCGGTTGGCGCATCCAGATTGAGATCCTTGAGGCGCTGCTTGAGATAACTCCAGGTTTCTAGGCCCAGGGTCGGATCGCAACATTTGGGCTTCAGGGGCGTGGCGCAGAGAAAAAGATGGCGCTGAATGTCAGGAATTCCTAGGGCGCGCACGGTAGCTTCGAGCATAGGGCGTTAGAGGAAGAATCAGTTGAATCGTTATTAATCGGTTGAGGCGAGAGGGACTTGGGCAAGGGCTCCCAGGATAACCTCTGGCCCTGCACCCCGTTTACAGCCCTGTTCCGTCAGATAGCGTTTCCAGGCGCGGCTACCGGGCTGACCCGCGAACAGTTGCAGCAGATGGCGGGTAATGCTGTGGGGTTTGAGATCTGTTGCGGTCCAGCGATCGAGGTAGGGAACCATGGCTTCCGCAACGGCGTGGCGGCTGAGCGGTGGCTCGGTGCTGCCGTAAAACCGGGTGTCGGCATGAGCGAGGCCATAGGGCGTGTCGTAGGCGGCGCGGCCAATCATCACGGCATCAACCGCCTGAAGCTGGGGTTCCGCTTGGTCGAGGGTGAGAAAGCCCCCATTAATTTCGATAAAAAGCTGGGGAAAATCCTGCTTGAGGCGATGAACTTCCTCGTAGCGCAGGGGGGGAATGGTGCGGTTTTGCTTGGGGTCAAGGCCATGAAGCCAAGCTTTGCGAGCGTGGACCGTAAAGTAGTGACAGCCTGCATCGGCGACGATGCGGACAAATTCGGCCATGTCTTCGTAGCGATCGCGATCATCAATCCCAATGCGATGCTTGACGCTAATGGGCAACCGCGTCGCCCCCGCCATCGCGGCCACCGCTCGCGCCACCCGCTCGGGTTCCGCCATCAGGCAAGCGCCGAAATTGCCACTTTGGACCCGACTGCTGGGACAACCCACATTCAAATTCACCTCGTCGTAGCCCCAATCCTCGGCAATGCGGGCGCATTCCGCCAGACTTTTGGGATCATCTCCGCCAACTTGCAACACCAGTGGCTTTTCCTCGGGAGAGAAATCTAGGAGCTTAGGGCGATCGCCATGGAGAATCGCCGGAACAGTCACCATCTCCGTATAAAGCAACGTTTGCCGTGTAATGAGCCTGAGAAAATAGCGGCAATGGCGGTCCGTGCGGTCCATCATGGGGGCCACACTGAGGGGAAAGGGGCGTTGGCGCTGGCCTTGGGGCGGCGGGGCGGTTGGGTTGGGGGCGATCGCGGGCAAAAGACTCACAAACTTACGTCAAAATTTAGGAACGGCGCTTAAACTGCTTTTGAGGCTGAGGCAGGGAGGAACGATTGGGCAGCACCGTTAAAATTGCTAAGACCAGGCTTAATGCAAGTACGTCCATAGGGTTTATAAAATGCGAGTTTTAGGCAATATGCTTCAGGTCTTGAAGCCCACAAAAAGGATTATCCGTATTGTTTCTGAGGAATCTATGCTTGCCCTACCTCATTCGGATTAAATTTTTCGAGTTCCGGCCTTTTGTAATGACTTTTCATCTGAGGTTTTCAGCATCCTAGCGAAGCGGGAGATGAGCTCGCTCCCCTAATTCTACTGAAGGAGTTGCCCTTTGCCATCGTCCCGTCGGCAATTTCAGTGATAGCCGTCACCATTTGAGTATAAAGATTGTAAAAGATTCATGAATGATCCTCAGGATGAATCCATTGGGTCTGGATCCCATCCAGAGTCAACGCCCGCCGCTCCCGAAGCCGAGTCTGCCTCTGCGCCTTGGTTTTCCCTCAACCGGGTGGGTAAACTCTCTCGCCAATTCTCCCGGCAATTTTCCGAACGGATTACCCAGCCCCTAGCGCGTACGCTGCCTTTGGAGCAGGTGACAGAGACCGTCATGGGCTGGTTTAGCGTCAGCGAAGAGCGAGTGGCGGAGATTTTAGTGGCGATTCGGGCAGAACTCCCCACCACGGAAGCCCTGCTGGTGGGCAAGCCCCAGGCTGGAAAAAGCTCGATCGTGCGGGCGATTACTGGGGTTTCTCCGGAAATTATTGGTCAAGGCTTTCGGCCCCACACTCAACATACTGAGCGGTATGCCTATCCTTCCGAAGACCTGCCTCTGCTGATCTTTACAGATACCGTCGGTTTGGGAGATGTCAAGCAGGCGACCCAGACTGTGGTGACGGAGCTTCAGCAGGAGTTGGCCCAGGAGTCGGGCGGAGCTCGGATCTTGATCCTGACGGTTAAGATTAACGATTTTGCGACGGATACGCTACGCCAAATTGCTGAGGACCTGCGGCGGCAGTTTCCCCAGGTGCCCTGCTTGCTCGCCGTGACCTGTTTACACGAGGCATACCCCAGTCCGAGCACCGAGCATCCGGACTATCCCCCCCAATTTGAGACGGTGCAGCGGGCCTTTGGGGCGATTCAGCAGGATTTTCAGGGGCTTTGCGATCGCGCCCTCCTGCTCGATTTCACCCTGGAGGAAGATGGCTATGAGCCGGTGTTTTATGGCCTAGAGGCCCTTCGAGATGCCTTGGCAGACCTGCTGCCGGAGGCGGAAGCCCAGACGATTCATCGGCTCATCGAAGAACAAAGCGATGCTCGCGAACAGCTCGGCAGTCTCTATCGGGACGTGGGCCGTCGTTATATGTCAACGTTTGCGGTGATTGCGGCGACGCTGGCGGCGGTGCCGTTGCCCTTTGCGACGATGCCGGTGTTAACGGCGTTGCAGGTTTCGATGGTGGGACTCCTGGGTAAACTGTATGGTCAAACCCTGACGCCTTCGCAGGCTGGGGGGGTGGTGAGTGCGATCGCGGGTGGATTTGTTGCCCAGGCGATCGGGCGGGAGTTGGTTAAGTTTATCCCTGGGTTTGGCAGTGTCATCGCTGCGTCTTGGGCCGCTGCCTATACTTGGGCGTTGGGTGAAGGGGCCTGTGTTTATTTTGGCGATCTAATGGGGGGTAAAAACCCGGATCCGGAGCGGATTCAACAGGTGATGGGCGAAGCGTTTACTGCGGCGAAGGAGCGGTTTAAGGAGAACCAGCGATAACTTTAGCAATGAGCTGATGCTTCAGGTGTACCAGGAAGGTTTACTGGTGTTGAGTTAGGGGAAGAGGAGAGGGGATGGCGATCGCTATAATAATGCCAGCGGAATCCAACCCATCAGGACCAATGTGGCTCCAACCCAGTGATGACCCACCTTGCAGAACGATACATTAATCCCCTCACGGACTTTGGGTTCAAGCGTTTGTTTGGCACAGAGCCCAATAAGGATTTCTTAATTGATTTCCTCAATGTTGTTTTGCCAGAGGAACATCGGGTTCAGGATTTGACGTATCGTAATAATGAAAATATTGGCAATACATTAATCGATCGCAAAGCCATTTTTGACATTTACTGTGAAAGCGAAAGCGGCGAGAAGTTTATCGTTGAGATTCAGAAGGCAAAACAAAACTACTTCAAGGATCGGAGCATTTACTATTCGACTTTTCCCATCCAGGAGCAGGCGGAGAAAGGAGATTGGAATTATCGGCTTTCTGCTGTTTATACCGTTGGAATTCTAGATTTCATCTTTGATGACCATAAAACGGATCCAACGATTAAACATGTTGTTGAGCTGAAAAACCAAAGATGCGAGGTGTTTTATGACAAGCTGAAATTTATCTATATTGAGCTACCTAAATTCACCAAGACCCTTGACCAGTTGGAGAGTCACTACGAGAAATGGCTGTTCCTACTTCGACATCTTTACGAGTTTGAAGATAAGCCAGAGATATTGCAAGAGGGTGTTTTCAATCGTTTATTTGAGGTGGCAGAAATTGCCAACTTCTCTCCCCTAGAGCGACAAGCCTATGAAGACAGCTTAAAGTATTATCGTGATCTTCAGAATGTTGTAGACACCTCACGAGAAGAAGGTTGGGAGGAAGGTTGGGAAGAAGGTCGGGAAGAGGGCCGGGAAGAGGGTCGGGAAGAAGAGAGACAGGAGATTGCGCTAAACCTTCTGCGTGAGGGGGTTTCAGTGGAAATGGTAAGCCGCACGACAGGTCTTTCTGTTGAAAGGTTGGAGCGGCTACGGCAGCAGCTTGGGTGATGGGTGGAGTTTAAGGTGGTCTCTAAAACTGAGACGGTTGGTTTTCCGGTTTCGGAAAGGGCTTGAGGGTGCTTTATCTGGGGTTCATTTGTAAACGAAGTTTTCTTGATCGTAAAAAATATTACTTGTCTATTCTCCTGGTTGGTGGAAAAATGAGTCCCATTGAGTTTTTATTTTGAGCACTTGAGTCGGGGGTCGGGCGTTAGGCAATTTCGGTTTTATAGAGCGGCATATTAGCTGTGTTGGCTGTGGTTTCTTTCTATGGCTGGGTTCTCTGGGCAAGGGAATTTGTCTGGAACTGAGGGTGATGTGTTGCTCTATCAAGCTTAATATTGCGCTCTGACTTGAGCATCTTCCTGCGGTGATTTGCGGGAGGTTTTCTATGGTTGTCAGTGTGGCGAATACGTCTGCGGTGGCTGGTGCGTCGCGTTTAGAGCTGAATGCTTCGCGGCAGTTTGTGGCTTGGCTGCTGGAGCAGCGGCTTAGTTTGGCGTTTACGACGTATCAGGCGGGGAAGTAGTTGTTTTTGCTGGGGGTGAACCCGGAGGGCAATTTTTCAATGTTTGAGTGAATCCTTAAACATTGTCTTTTACGTACAAGAAAGTTCTAACTAATGACACTCGTGTTAACGACATAATTTATTCTTATGCATGAGAATCACTCATCTTTGCTAACTACTTCTCGACACTTTCCAAGTTGGCTCGCACAACAAAAAGTTAGCCTTGCGTTTACAACATATCAATCAGGTCGGCTCTTCTTGTTAGGTCTTAAAGATAATGGTGAACTGTCTGTCGTTGCCCGATCATTTGATCGAGCATCTGGAATGAGCACAACACCGAACAGTATTTACTTAGGAAGTAGAAATCAGATTTGGGTTCTAAGGAATGTTTTGAAAGAAAGCGAATTTTATCAGGCTCACGATGCGCTATACGTCCCTTATAAATCCTACGCCGTCGGAGACGTAGATATTCACGATATTGTTGTAACGTCAGTTCCGGTTAAGATTGGGCCGATGGAAGGGCGAAATCAAGGTTGAGAGCCGGTTTCTTGGGCTGATGGCAGTAGGCAATCAAGCCACATAGCAGGTTGACCGAGAAATTGATGGGACTGCGATGGCGCGAATGCTCAATCTGAGAGATGTTCTTGAGCTGGTCAATGATGGTCTCAATGATGGAGCGCTTACGGGCGAGCAGCTTATCGGTGAATCGCATGAGCTGGTTCTTCATGTTGCGTTTGGGTTTGGCGTAGAACTCAAGGCCACAAGTCTGAAGAAGCTCCAATGCGAGCTTCTTGGAGACATAGCCTCGGTCTGCGAATATCTTGCCAAAGAGCCCCTGAAGCAGCTCTTTGACTGGTTTGCGGTCATCAGTATTGCCGGGAGTCAGGGTCATATTAAGGAGTTCTCCGCGGTCATTCACGACCAGATGAAGCTTGAATCCGAAGAACCAGTCCACTGACGTTTTGCCCCGAGCGGCGGAATCTTTGAAGACCTTGTGCTGCCGGATTCGACGGTTATGACAAACCTTGATGCAAGTCGCATCCATGAAACCAACGCCACTGCATTGACCAAAGCAGCTTTTGAGGTAGGCACACAAAGGAAGGACCAGAGAGGGCAACCCGCTGATAAAACGCTGATAGCTCACCAACTTGGGAAAGGCTGAGCGCCAATGAACGGCCACATGTCTGGTGTAAAAGTCTTTGAAGTTTCGATAGCCTTGGAGATGAAAGGCAATGGCGATCGTCATTCTCTCGCTCAGGCTTAGCTTCCCGATGCGCTTTCGCATCTTCAGACCGCTGCCAAGTAACCGCTGATTCCATTTGGGTTCGAACGCCTGGCAGAAGTCATCGACGTCACAGAACAGCTCTTCTAAACTAATCATGGGTAGAGGGGGGTTGATTGCTTTGGTTAGTTTCAGCCTAATCTCCTCTGCCTTTCTTATCCAGAACTGACGTTGTTGTATCAAAAGCAGAAGAAAATGATAAGAAGCTGCAAGTTTTCTTTGTAAGTTCGCAATTTAGTTGTGTGTCAACATTAAGCGATCGATATAGCTTTCAGTTGTCTTGGCTGCCCCCTTTCATCTCTAAGTTGGTTCCAGAGGACCGATGTCATCTTAATGGTTTAGCATCGATCGAAGGAAATCTTCGATATTCAACTGCTTTAAGTGAGTCAGATATAGCAGACGGATGGCGAGATCATCGGCATGAAGGAGGATGCATCATAGACATTGAAGCAAATGAAACGATTGTGACAGGTCTTTCGATGCCGCATTCTCCCAGATGGTATCGAGATAAATTGTGGCTTCTTAACTCTGGAACAGGTGAGTTTGGACACATCGAAAATCTTGGAGATTCCTGTACTGGCCCTTTAGCTTTCAAGCCAATTGTATTTTGTCCAGGTTATTTGAGAGGTCTGGCTTTTCATGAAAATTATGCGGTGGTCGGTCTTTCCTTACCCAGAGAACTTACTTTTAGAGGATTAAAGCTTGATGAGCAACTAACTCAACGCAAGGCAAAGCCGCGTTGTGGGTTAATGGTAATTGATTTAGATCAGGGCAATGTGGCCCACTGGTTGAGATTAGAAGGAGAAATCAGTGAGCTGTATGATGTTCAAATCCTGCCAAGAATACGATGTCCTAGTGCGATAAGCTTGAACACTGAAATTTTAATGGCCGATCACTTTAATGGTGATTTCATATGCTGGAAGGCAAGAAAGTGTTAAGAGCTTTACGTTGAGTCATCTATACCTAAGTTATGTAATGTAGAGGGAAATAATGTCCATAAATTTTAGCGATGAACAAGTTATTTCTGATGTAGCTAGCAGAGTTTACTCAATATTCTCAGCAGATATTGACGATGACGGTGATCTCGATATAGTAGCCGCTATCAATGGGGAAAACACAGTTGCTTGGTATGAAAATGATGGAAATAGTAACTTTACTCAGCGAACCATTTCGGATACTACTACAGGAGCGTTAGCTGTATTAGTGGCAGACATTGATAGTGATGGCAACCTAGACGTTGTAGCTAGCTCACGAAAGAATCAAATTGTTTGGTTTCAGCAAGATAATAGCGGAAATTTTACTGAAAGGATTGTAACAAAGACTTTCAACAACACGAATAGTGTTTTTTCTCTTTCTTCTTCAGACATTGACAACGATGGTGATCTTGACATTATTTCAGCTTCAGCCTATTCGTATGCAGGTAATTTGACTTGGTATGAGAATGATGGCGCTGGAAACTTTACAGAACACACAATTTTTGCTCCTGAAACAAGGCCTTCTGACTTACAGCCTTGGCAAGTGTCTTCGATTGATATCGACTCCGATAATGATATCGACATACTAGCTGTATTCAAAGGACGGATGGGAGGAGCAAAGATTTCTTGGTATGAAAATGATGGTAATGCTAACTTCGAGGAACATATTATCGTTGAGAATCTTACTAATAACGGAGGACGATCTGAATCAGCGTTTCTTGTTGACTTAGATGCCGATGGTGACATCGATTTCATTTCACAGTCTCTAACAGGTCTCGGTATTTCATGGTATGAGAATGATGGTGAAGAAAACTTCACCGAGAATTTAGTGGATGACAATCAGCTTTATTATGTCGAGCCAAAATCAATTGATGTTGTGGACTTTGATAGAGATGGAGACCTAGATATCCTAGTGTCATCTCAAGTGAATCCTGCCAGAACGCTTCTATTTGAAAATGATGGCAATAATAACTTTCAAAAGCATCTCGTAGCCATTAACGAAAAGGCTATATTTTCTTCGTCTTTCTCCGATATCGATGGTGATGGCGACATTGATATTGTCTCAGCATCGCGTGATGACAATAAGATTGCTTTGCTGGTTAACCTTGAATGCTTCCTCACCGGCACTCTCGTCACCACCACCCAAGGCCCACGCCCCGTCGAAACCCTCCAAATCGGCGACCTCATCCAAACCGCCGACGGCAAAACCCAACCGATCAAATGGATCGGCACCCAAACCTTCGACGCCGCCAAACACCCCGCCCACCCCTTCCGCACCTACCCCATCCGCATCCAAGCCGGAGCCCTCGGCCACAACCTCCCCAGCCGCCCCCTCTATGTCTCCCCCGACCACGCCCTCCTGATCGACGGCCTCCTGATCAACGCCGGAGCAATCACCAACGGCACCACCATCACCCAGATCCCCATGGAGCAATTCACCTACTACCACATCGAACTCGAACACCACGCCCTCCTCCTCGCCGAAGGCACCCCCGCCGAAAGCTACCTGCCCCAAAACCAAGCCCGCGACAGCTTCGACAACGGCGCAGAATACGACCAGTTCTACCCCAACCACAACATCCTTTCGCTGTTGCCCATGCACTACCCCCGCGTTAGCAGCAAACGCCAACTGCCCCGCTTCGTCGCCAAACGGCTCCAGAAAATTTCAGAAATTCTCAGCAGCGACGGTATCCTTACCGCCTAGAGAAGCACTAGAGAAGCATGAATCTAACGTTGCACTTGTAGGCAAGCAAAAAGCTGCCCCACAGTCAAATCTACACCCATCGCAAAGTCAGGAACGGGTAACCGGTCATCGGCGGCACTGAAATGAATCGGTTGTTGATCTTTTGGATAAGTGGTCACTGATCGCTCAGCCGGATCGACGAGCCACCCCATCTTGCAGCCGTTGCGTAGGCAGTGAAGAATATTGTCGATAACCCTGGTGGTGCTTTGATTCGGGGAAAGAATCTCGATGGTCCAATCCGGAGCGATTGAGAACGTATTCGCGATCTCCCCCTGGTCATCGGTTGGAATTCGCTCCTGACAAAAGATCGCCACATCCGGGACGATTGAGCGGCCCCCAAAAGTGCAGCGAAGCTCTGGAAACGCTTCAGCTGTTCCCTCATCTTCTAAAACGCGGTTAATTCGCTCAGTGACTTTGCGCTGAAGGCGGCTATGTTTTCCCTTGGGCATTGGCTTTTGGTCAATCTGCCCGTTGATATATTCGCAGCTCGGCTCAGTCTCAGGGAGTGCCAGGAATTCTTCGAGGGTGAGGGACTTTATCGGGGTTTGAACCATAGATTAGCGATCGTCGTCGTAGCTCTAGTGTACCGTAGGAAATGACTTGTCCGTAATGCTCTGTTAGGGGGAGATGAGGTCTTGCAACTAGACGGTGAAATGGCCTATGAGGGCTTGCGCGATCGCATCCTCCCCGGTGATGTCATTGCCTTTTCAGGTACAGGGTTTCCGTCAGAAACGGTGAAGCTGGCAACTCGATCTGTGGTTTCCCACGTTGGGATTATTGTGCGGGTGGATCGGGCGGCGGAGGGCACCTTTCCGATCGTGATGGAAGCCAGCCCCATTGAAGGGTTTTCGGGGGTGGGGATACGGGATTTGGGCGATCGCATCCTCCATCATCCCGGCAATATTTGGTGGCTCCCTCTAGACCTCGAACAACGTCGTCGCCTGGATCAAGCCGCGTTGGTTAAATTTTTGTGGGAGCAGGATGGCAAACCCTACGACACCGTCCAAGCCATCAACTCTGCCCTCGATTTTCGCTGCGAGGTTTCGGGGCTTGCCCAGCTCACAGCCAATGAAGAGAACTTTGATCAATTATTCTGCTCCGAGCTCGTGATCGGAGGGCTTAAAGCTGGGGGGCTGTTGGCAGGGGTAAATGCCTCCGAACTGACGCCAGCGGATCTCTGTCAGTTGGCGATCTATGCCCCTCAATATTACGGCTTAAAAATCATAGATACCCATTTAGAAATTGCATCCTATAACAGCGTCCCGATCTCCCAGGCAGAACAATTTCACTAGATTCTTGATAGCTCGATCTTTTCGCAACAAGAAGGGACATGGCATGCCATGTCCCTCAGACCCCTGAAGCATTCACCGATCAGCCTTCTACATTGATTTTGGTGACCAGCTCTAGCTTGACCGTTTCTGCCAGCTCGTTGGCCACTTGGCAAGTGCCCGCATTCGCATGGCCACCGCCACCATAGGACAACATCATTTCACCGATATTGAGCTTTGAAGTGCGGTTGAGAATGGATTTGCCAACGGCAAAAACAGTGTTTTGCTGATTGAGTCCCCAAAGAATATGAGCCGAAATATTGCAGTTAGGGAAGAGGGCGTAGATCATAAAGCGATTGCCCGCATAGATTTTCTCTTCATAGCGCAGATCCAGGACGACAAAATTGTCATACACCGTTGCGCAGCGCTCAATTTGTTCCTTAAATAGCTCCTGTTGGACAAAGTACAAATCGGTTCGTTCTTGAACATCAGGCAGTTCTAGAATCTCTTCGATGGACATGGATTTGCAGCAATCGATCAGCTCCATCATCAGCTGATAGTTGGAAATCCGAAATTCTTTAAAACGACCCAATCCCGTCCGAGCATCCATCAAGAAATTCAGCAACACCCACCCTTGGGGATTGAGAATTTCATCTAAGCTAAACTGAGCTGAATCCGCCTGATCGACCGCTGCCATCATCTCTTGAGAGATATTAGGAAACGCCGCTGCTCCGCCGAAGTATTCATAAACGACTCGGGCTGCCGAGGGAGCATCGGGCTGAATAATATGGTGTTCTATCTCCGCAGGATTCCGCAGGATTTCGCTGGCATGATGGTCAAAGGCGAGATAAACGCCAGGTACATAGGGGAGATTTGTCGTGATATCGCGATCGGTAATCTCGACCTTGCCATCCTGCATATCCTTGGGATGGACAAATTTAATCTCGTCGATTAGCTCACGCTCTTTCAACAGCACCGCACAAACCAGTCCGTCGAAATCGCTCCGGGTCACCAATCGATACTTGTCTCGGGTTAGCAGCATCGCGTTCAGAGAGATTAAAAGTCATATATACTGTGCCTAGTTTTCCCGTCTGCGATCGCGAAACAACAACCCTTCCCCTCCCGCCAACACCACCCGCTGCCATTTGCGTACCGAATTAATCCGATAGAGAGCTTGTGCCCGCTGAAGTTGCTCGGGAGTGATGCGCGCCTCGACTAGTTTTCCCTGAGCCAACAGCCAATTCCGGAAGGTTCCGGCTAACAAACCCGCTACCACTGGGGGCGTCAGCCAGGTGTCATCCAGCTCGACCACCAGATTACCCAAGCAAAATTCAGTGACCTCTCCTTGATCATTCCACAGCAATACATCGTCGTAGGCCGAATGGGCACTGAGGGCTTGGTCATACCACTGGCGATGGGTCGTTTTGTGATAGAGAAAGGGATCGTTGCGGGGGATGGGATGGGTAGCCAATGTGGCGGTGAGTGGTGGTGAGGTGCCGGTGTTAGTGCCGATGTTAGTGCCGATATTAGTGCCGGTATTTTCCAGGGGCTTGGCTTCTAGCCGACAGTCGCCACTGCGCCCGAGCAATAGCCGCACGCGCTGGGGGGCCTTCCAGGCATGAGCTGCTGTCAAAAGTTGCGCTTGGACTCGGTCAAGGTTCTGCTCAAAGTCAAAATAGGCTGCCGATCGCCCCAATCGCTGGAGGTGTTCTTCCCAGAGAAAATAGCCCGATTCCGGTTCCCAAAGCAGGGTTTCCAAGAGTTCAAAGGGTGGTGGGGCATGGGTTAAAATTGCCGTTTTTAAGCAGCATTCCTCGTACTCTGCTTGGCTGTCGGAGTCCCACACAATGCCACTACCCACACCATATTCTGCCGTGCCAGTTGAGCGATCAACTAATATTGTCCGAATGGCAACGTTGAACTGAGCCTGATGCTGCGGTCCCCAATAGCCGAGCGCCCCTGTATAGATTTTTCGGGGAGAATCTTCCACGGCTTGAATAATCTCCATCGTTCGGGGTTTAGGCGCACCGGTAATTGAAGCACAGGGAAACAGCGCCGCCAAAATTTCGGCCATGGTAGCTGAACTCTCCGCTGTGACCGTTGAGGTCATTTGCCACAGCGTCGGATATTGCTCTAGGTCAAATAATTGGGGAACTTGCACCGACCCCAACCGGGCAATCCGCCCCAGATCATTGCGCAGCATATCGACGATCATCACGTTTTCGGCTCGATTTTTAGCCGATGCCTGGAGCTGCTGAGCCTGGGCGCGATCGCCCGCCCAATCCAATCCTCGCGCCATGGTTCCCTTCATCGGTCGTGTCGTCAACAGCGGCCCCGTCTGGGTAAAAAACAGCTCCGGCGACGCCGAACAAATGGCATAGTTGCCCAGATCGAGATAGGCTCCGTAATAACCCGGTTGAGCTTGCATCAAATCTTGAAACAGCCCCCAGGTGCTGCCTTCAAAGGTTGTCCGTAGCCGGAATGTATAATTGACCTGAAACGTATCTCCCTGGGCAATGGATTGTTTGATTGCGGCGATCGCCCCCTCAAACCCCGCCCGATCCACCGAAGCCAACCATTTCCCGAGTTGATAATTGGCCTGATCGGCAGTCTGATCAGCGGTCTGATCAGCGGTCTGATCAACAATACCTTGCTCTCTCGTCAGAGCCTCCTTCGCTAACCGTTGGGGTTCTCGATACAATCCAAACCACAACAGCGGAAACCCAGCGGGATCGGTTTGGACCTGCAACGCCGAATCAAAGGCAGGCGCGGCCTCATAGCTCAAAAAACCAGCGGCGTAAAGTCCTTGGTAGGTGACCTGTTGATCGAGGTGGGCGATCGCATCCAGAATTTCTTCCCGTCGAAAGACCTCAACCACCTCAACTGGGTTTTGAAAGGAAAGCCATTGCTGACTTTCTGGCTGATGCAGCAAAACGGATGACATGGTGCAAGGCTCAGAGAGGGTTTTTCTATGAATAGGGTTTTTCTGTGAAACTTAGGGTTTGCCTGTAAATCTACTGGGCGGGCTGCCAATGGCTTTAGCGTTATTCAAAGCTTGGATAAAAGCTTGGATAAAAGCTTCGATAAAAGCTTGGATAAAATTGCGAATTTTAGGGGAACGCATGGGTAGTTTCAGATTAGGTAATCAGAGCTTTCTGGTTTTGGCAATTCCTTCTCTATCTAGGTCAATCAGGGCGAAGAATCATGAGACAACTTTGGTTGGATTTCCTCAAAACTCTAGGATTTGCCTATTGGGTCACTGTTGCAGATGGCACCAATAAGACCTATTGTTTTGGTCCCTTTGGCAGCGCAGGTGCTGCGATCGCAGCCCAAGACGACTGCTGCCGTACCCTTCTCCAAAATCAAACAGGGCCGGTCTACATTAAGTCGGTCAGAATTTCCACAGAACGCTAAAGCCTGGAAAGGGAAATTGATGCATCTCTTGCTTTGCATCCATGCAGCTCAATCGCCTTTTAGGTGGCTAACAGCTTGGCCTTGAGCTCGGCTTCCGAAGCCCGAAAGCCCACTAAAATCGCTTGGCCATCCCGTTCAAAGAGGGGACGCTTGAGCAACATGGCATCTTGGGCGAAGGCCTCGATCCATTGCTGATCGTCCCAATCTTTCTTCTCTTCATCCAGTGCCCGATAGGATTGCCCGGAAGTATTGCGCATCGGCTTAGCCGTTAGGGCCTGCACCCAGGTTTGTACTTGCTCAAGGCTGGGGGGGTGCTCTTTGGTATTGACAAATTCGTAAGGAATTTCGTGATTATCGAGCCACTGCAAAGCCTTTTTACAAGTGCCGCAGCTGGGAATGCCATAGATTTTAAGCACCATGATTTCACTTCATGTTCTCTGACGCTTGATTGACCTGGGCGATCGCCCCTTGATCAATCTGAATCTCTAAATTCTGATCATCGCGGGAAAGCAGCGATCGTCTTACCTGTCCCACATACACGGGGATCGTTACCCCCGCTTGATGCAGCAACGCCCGTGCCCGCACCGTCAGTTTTGCATCGCCATTGCGACCTAATCGTCCAGGGGAATACAGATCGTTCGCCGCTTGCTGGAGGGTTGCCTCTAGGCTGTCTGCATGGACGGTGTCCGGCGTTAGGACAATGACCACTTCCGCTCCGCCATTGTCATAGACCACGGTGAACCGCTCTGCCCCTTCAACGGCCACCCGCTGATACAAACTGAGATTGAGGGCTAAGACTCCCGCTGTGAGTAGCCCCATAAAGCTGGTTACACCCACCAAGCGAAAACGCAGCCCCCAGCCAAAAATAAAGCCAAGGGTCGTCAATGCACCGCTGACCAATGTGATCAGCCCTAGCCCTTTGGCAAGGGTAAGGAAGTCAAGGGTTTCTGGCATGGGTACTAGAAAGGGATAGAACTAAGATGTAACACTTTGTTGAGCGATCGGTTTCCATCCTATCGTTTTATTGCTGTTGTTTTTGGGCTGTTGTTTTTGGGCTCTTGTTTTTAGGCTCTTGTTTTCTGAGACGTGAGGAGATCAGCCGTTGAAATTTTCTGGATTGAAGTTTTCTGGGTCAAGGGCGATCGCGATCGCCTGGACACTACTCATTCTCTTGCTCTGCTCGATTCCCCAGCGGGCCTTACCGGATGCCCCCGATTGGCTGGGGCTAGACAAAATTGTCCATTTCACCCTGTTCGCAATTTTGGCACAGCTTTGGCTGCGAGCCGCTGCCAAGGGGGACAATCCCTTGGTCCTTAACCCAGCCCATCGCTGGCGTCTATGGCTGGCTGGCGTTGGCTATGGGGCCTTTACCGAATTGTATCAAGCCCTGATTAGCTGGGCCTTTGCGGCTGGGCGCTCTGCCGATGTCGCTGACATGCTCGCGGATGCCTTGGGCTTTACCGTCAGTCTTTTGCTCAAAGGTCGCTGGCGCTAGGGGCGGACTCTCTGATTAAATCTTTTGAGATTAAATCTTTTGAGAGCAGGGTTGGGTTGAAGGCTGCTTTTAAAAAGTTGCTTTGTATGTCCAAACTTTAAGTGTTATTGCAAGAGGCTTAGAGAAGTCTTTAGGACAATGGCATTCCGCCAAAGTTACTTTTACGCTTAGATTACGCTTAGAACAAGACGCTCATCACTCACCAGCGGATTTTGTATGAAGAATTATCGCCTCACCTGCACGCTCACCTTTGGAGATATCTACGGTCAGATCATTATTTGGCTGATTGTCATTTTCCTGAGTTTGGCCACAGCACTGGCGCTGATGGGCGCAGGTAGCCCGATTTATGCCCTCGCAACCGTTGGCTTGATTTTGGTTCTGTCGCTGCCCTTTTTGCTCTTTGCCTTCGTGACCACGTTGCTCAATAACATTGTGATTGCGCCTTTTGACCCTGAAGCTCAGCCTGCAGGGAATGATGCCGTTGTTGCGCCCGGTAATCCTGCCGAGGCGATGGGATAGGAAGAACTATCGTGATCATTCAGCATGATGTCCTGATCGTGGGGGGCGGCATTGCAGGCTGCCAAGCGGCCCTAGAAATTGCCAAAACTGCGCCCCACCTCAGCATCGGCCTTATTGCCAAAACCCATCCCATTCGCTCCCATTCCGTTGCGGCCCAGGGTGGGATCGCGGCTTCGTTGCAAAATGTCGATCCGGAAGATAGCTGGAAAGCCCATGCCTTTGATACGGTCAAGGGCTCGGATTATTTGGCAGACCAGGATGCGGTGGCAATTTTGGCCCAAGAAGCGCCCCAAGCGATCATTGACCTAGAGCATCTGGGGGTGCTGTTTTCACGACTGGCCGACGGTCGTGTGGCCCAGCGAGCCTTTGGCGGTCATTCCCATAACCGCACCTGTTACGCCGCTGACAAAACGGGCCATGCCATTTTGCATGAGCTGGTGATGAACCTGATGCGCCACGGCGTCACGGTCTATGACGAGTGGTATGTGATGCGGCTGATTGTGGACGAAGCCGAGGCGGAAAAAACGGCCCGAGGCGTCGTCATGTTTCGGATTCGGGATGGGCAATTAGCGGTGGTGCAAGCCCGAGCCGTGATGTTGGCGACCGGGGGCTATGGTCGTGTTTTTAATACGACCTCCAATGACTACGCCTGTACGGGCGATGGTTTGGCGATGGTGGCCCTAGCCGGACTGCCCCTTCAGGATATGGAATTTGTTCAATTTCATCCCACGGGACTCTATCCTGTGGGGGTTTTGGTCTCTGAAGCCGTGCGGGGTGAAGGAGCCTATTTGATCAATCATCAGGGCGATCGCTTTATGGCCCACTATGCCCCCAGCCGAATGGAGTTGGCCCCTCGGGATATTACGTCACGGGCGATCGCTCTAGAAGTCCGGGCTGGTCGGGGCATTCACCCCAATGGCAGTGGCGGGGGTCCCTTTGTCTATTTGGATCTGCGGCATATGGGGCGTGAGAAAATCATGAGCCGGGTGCCCTTTTGCTGGGAAGAGGCCCATCGGCTCCTGGGCGTAGATGCCGTAGAGTCGCCGATCCCCGTCCGACCCACGGCCCATTACTGCATGGGCGGTATCCCCACAACGGTGGATGGAGAAGTGATCTATAACCCTAGCAGCCAAACCGTTGCAGGCCTGTTTTCTGCGGGAGAAACGGCCTGTGTTTCAGTGCATGGAGCCAATCGCCTGGGCAGCAATTCCCTGCTGGAATGTGTGGTCTATGGGCGGCGAACGGGGGGGGCGATCGCCCGCTTTCTCCAAAGCCCCAAGGCCCCAGATCCTAACGCCTCAGCCCTCGATCCAACTCCTTACCTCCAAGATGCCCGAGCTCTGCTCCAAGGGTTACTCGACCAACCCGGCCAATACCGTCTGGGCGAAGTGCGTCAGCAATTCCAAGACTGCATGAGCGAACACTGTGGCGTGTTCCGCACCGCAGAAACCATGCAGGCCGGTCTTGTCCAGTTGCAAAGGCTCAAGCAAAAAGCTGCCCAGATTTATCTCGACGACAAAAGCAAGCTCTGGAATACAGAACTGACCGAAGCCCTCGAACTGAGAAATCTTTTAGTCGTGGGTGAAATCATCCTCGCCTCTGCCCTCCAGCGCCAGGAAAGTCGGGGAGCCCACTTTCGAGAAGATTTTCCCCAGCGCGATGACCCCCAATATCTTCATCACAGCCTTGCGGCTCGGGGAATTGCTCGTTCAGTAGAAGACTCAAAAGACTTGACGATCGAGGCTTGGGGCCTTGCTACGGCGGTTAAGGTACAGCCACGCCCGGTGGCCCTGGGTCTGTTTGAGCCCAAGGAACGCAAATACTAACGCCTAGGGTTCAAACCCCAGGCGGTTTAGGCTGGCTGCAAATCTGAAATAGGATTGATTTGTTTTAAAATTCGCCTGTAAAATTCCCCATAGGTGTTGAATCCCCCTTAGTGCGGTAGGGTACCCAACGCAACTACGTTACGATGGAAATTACGCATCTCAGTCCCTGAGGAATGGGTCGCATATGTTATTGACCGAGCTTGCCACTCAAACTCCGGCTCCCTGTAAATTGCTAATTTCACGTCGACAGTACCGAACGTGTCATATTCATGTGCCTGATCTGGAGCAGCACTTGAGCGCGATTCAGGTGGGCGAGGATTTCTACAGTTTTTATAAAATTTTTGATGATCCCCAAAAGTTAATTCATTTGGTTTGTAAGTTGGGGAACCGAGGCGATCGCATGTCCCTCACCCGTGCCCCCAAGGGCTACACCCTCTGGGTGTGGGAGCCGGATGCCACCCCTTTACCCGGCCAACAGCATCCCGCGCTGACGGATGACCCGGCCTATACCCAGATTTTGCCTCTCCAGGCCGAATATTTTCCCTGCATGGTCACGGTTCCCGAGCTTAATCGGCAGGTTTTGGCCCTGGGGCTCAAAGGTCATTTTTACCGCTTTTTTAAGCTAGAGAAGGACTTTGACGGCGTCATGAATGTGGCGGGGCGTCTCTCGCGCCAAGGATCAGAAACCATGATTGTGACTGCGCGCGGAATTTTAGAGAAAGTGGCCCAACACCTCGACCCGACGGTGACTCAAAGCATTGAGGGGGGATATGTCATCTGTGTCCGAGAAGACTCGGCCCATCTCGTGATTCCCGCCTAGGTTCTGCTCAAATCAACCTTTAAAATTGACTGCTGATGTTTTGGCGGCGCACCTGTGGATGGATCCTTAACCTACGGACTGATCAACTTTTATAAGCCTCTAGGCTGGACCTCCCATGATTGCGTCGCCAAGGTCCGGCGTCTGCTGCGCCAAAAACGGGTGGGTCATGGCGGCACGCTTGATCCGGCGGCAACGGGGGTCCTGCCGATTGCGGTTGGTCAGGCAACCCGACTGATCCAATTCTTACCCGAAGACAAAGCCTATGTGGGTCGTGTCCGGCTTGGATGGATCACCGATACCGATGACCTAGAGGGGGCAGTGATTGCCCAAACGGATGCTTCTGCGGTGACCCTAGCCCAGGTCGAGGCTCAACTTCCTCAGTTCCAAGGAACCATCCAGCAGTTTCCCCCTCGCTACAGTGCCATCCAAATCGAGGGCAAGCGGCTTTACGATCGTGCCCGACAGGGGGAAGTTTTTGAGGTGCCGCTCCGAACGGTTACGGTTCACCATATCCAGGTGTTGAGTTGGCAACCGGGCGATAGTGAACGGGCTCCGGAAATTGAGCTGGCGATCGCCTGTGGGCCGGGTACCTACATTCGCTCCATCGCCCGTGACCTTGGTGCAGCCCTAGGGGTCGGTGGAACCTTGGCAAGTTTGGTGCGGACGAAGAGTTGTGGATTGGCCTTGGGGGAAAGTTTGACCCTAGAGGAATTAGAGGCCCGTCGAGAGGTGGGGGAATTGGCGCTGCTGGATCCGGCGATCGCCCTTCAGCACCTCGAAGCCATTTGCCTGACCCCCGCGCTCGTTCAGCGTTGGTTCTATGGACAGCGGTTGCCGATAGAACGGTCGCCGTCACCCCATCCCGTGCGGGTTGAGGACGAAGCGGGAAGTCTCCTAGGAATTGGGGAGTTGTGTTTAGGACAAAACGGGTGTCCGATTCTGGCTCCTAAACTGGTCTTGTCGCCGGAGACTGGAATCGGTTGAATGGGCCTCTGCAAATCATGAGTTTAGCCTTTAGGTCTATTGGGTTTCTCCAATTAAGGTAAATCCAGCCCAGGCTTTTGGATCCGCATTTTCTTGCTTGACCCGTAACATCGCTTGCCGCAGCGCTTGAGCACTGTCTAAATTCTCGCCTTGCCTCAGCCGATAGAATTCCGCCATCAGCTTGGCCGTTGCGTCATCCGGGACCTGCCAGAGCGATACCATGACGCTCGCGGCCCCTGCGCCCAAAAACGATCGTGATAACCCAATCACGCCATCTCCAGTAATTCGCCCTCGTCCGGTATCGCAGGCGCTGAGGACAACCAGTTCCGCTTGGATGGGAATGTCCAAAATTTCGCCCGCTGTCAGTAAGCCGTCATCCGCAGGGGTGGTTGCAGTCGCACTGTCGGGAGCGAGGGCGATCGCCCCCTTCAAAGGCTCACTGGAATTGAACACCCCATGGGTTGCCAAATGAATCAGCCGAGACTGGGACAGTTGCTGTTTGACGCTGCCCTCTGTCGCTGCGGCACCGATGCGCGCTTGAGTCTTGAGAATTTCGCCAATTTCTTCGGCTTCCGTCGCGGTAAACGGCAGCGGCGCAAAGGATGGCGGCATAGGGGTCGGATTGCCTACAATCAGGGACTGTTGCAGCGTATTGGGGATTTGCTGGCGGCGACGGTGGGTGGCCTCTAGAACTTGCATCGCTGGAGCAGTTTGGAGGGTATGTTGCTCGAACCAAGTAGCTGCCGTCATTGGCCTGAAGCGCTGGGAAGGGTACTAAGAAGAGTTCCTCCTGGGGAATAAAGACGATTCGCTCCTGGGCCTCTGGGGGCAAGAGATCGGCGATGGGGGTAATCAGGAGTTGGTAGAGTTGATTGAGGGGATTGGCGGCGATCGCAGCGGCTGGCGCAGCCATTGATGCAGCCGTTGATGCAGCAGCTCCTGAAGGCACAAGACCGGCCCCTTCCTCGCCCCGGCTCAACCGACTGGCGGCTCGGGCGCAGAGGCGATCGTTCATACAGCGTCGGGCAATGGCGACAGCATTCACGAGGGACGTTTTGTTTTGCTGTTGCCAAGCAAACAGATTAACTTGCCGAACCTGCACGTTACCCTCGGGCGAAAGCACCCAGATGAGCAGTCGGGACGCTTGGGGCTCTCCGGCATATTGGGGCGATGCACCGTGGGGAACTTCGACAAACTGCTCACGGGCAATGGTATAGGCCACCATCGTTGCCTTTTGCTCACGGGCAATGCGTTGCAATTCGGCTAAGTTGGGGGGAGGAACAGTGGCTTTTTGGGATTGCTGGGCCGCATTGCCTCGGGCCAAGAGCTCCACAAAGGCTCGGCCTCGGCCCCGTTCGGCAATTTCGAGGGCTTGGGCGGGTTTGTTTTGGTCGACGAGAACTTCCTGCAAATTTTGGTAGGCCGCTAGCTGGGTTTCAAAAATTGAAACCTTATAGGTATCGTTATTTCCCAGCCCCGCCCGCAGGGATTCCCAAACGCTCAAACTCTCAAACAGACTCCGTTCTGCGGCGGCCAGTTGGTCCACTTGAAACTGAGCATCCCCTAGATTGGTTAAGGCAATCCCTTCGCCTAAACGAGTTTTGAGATCGCGCACGATCGCCAGTGCCTGTTGATTGAATTCAATGGCCTTACCATAATCTTTTTGATAGGCATAGGTCGCGCCCAAGCCTAAAAGAGTCTGTGCAATTTCTAACTGAGAGCCAATGGCTTGAGCGAGGGTGAGGCTTTGCTGGTAGTGGGCGATCGCTTGCCCAAATTCCCCATTCAGGGCATAGGTATTGCCTAGATTTCCTAGGGTTTGCATTTCCCCATAGCGGTCTTGGGTTGCACGGACTAGGGTTAAACTTTGCCGCTGGTATTGAATGGCCTGAGGATAGTTCTTCTTCGATAGGTAGGCGTTCCCCAAATTGCGTAGGGCTAAGGTGTACCATTGGGGTGCCGTTTCTGGAGTTAGTTGATTAAGGCTGCGGTTGTAATAGTCGATCGCGGTGTCGTAGTCCCCGAGGGCTGCGTAGGCGGCACCGATGCCCGCTTGGGCGATGCCGATTTGGGTGCGATCGCTCGTTCGCATGGCTTTCTCAAGCTGTGTTTGATGAAATTCTAGCGCTTTAAGATAATCTCCAATGACAAAGTGAGAAACTCCCAAATTATTGAGCGAATAGAGTTCCCATTCTGAGCTTTTGTTCGCTTCTGCTAAAGATAGATTTTGTTCATAACACTGAATTAAGACATTATAAAGGCCCTGGTCTCGCTGACCGGCGGAGGTCTCTTGAAGTTGCTTGACCTGTTGGGGACAATCCTGAAATGGAATACGGGTGGGTGTTACGCCTGAAATCGTTTCGGGTCCAGGGTTGCTGTTGTTTTGGGAAGGATTAAGCGAGTCGTCTTGGGGAACGTTTGCGATTGGACCTAAATCAGGATTGCTCGGTGAAATTGGTGCACCAGCAACACCGGGATTTAGAGAATTAACTCCAGAGGCAGCAGGGTCGATCACTTCTGCATCACCCGTTGGTGAAATTTGAATACTATAGGTGACGGTATTCATGGGGCCAATACCAAGGGGGAGGCTTGGGAAAAGAGGCTGAACACCAATGACCATCGGAATGACTGTAACCGTAAAACTGCCCCCCGGACCAAGAAAAGGTAATGTATTGGGTCCATTGGTATTAACGGAAAGACTTGTGGGTATTTTGTTTGAGGTGTCAGGATTATTCCCAAAAACGTTGCCCTGTAGACTTTGTATGGTTTTGGTAGACCAGTAAGTAGGAGGAATCAGTAATAAGTTTGGTTCTGGAATGACGCTCTTAAAAATGGAGAGATCTGCAAACCGGGCAGAAGATTCTAGGGGAATTCCAAAAATGACAGAAACGGATTGATTGACCGTCTCAGGAACTTTGAGGACTGATTCTGGTTGTGTTTGTAAATCTCGGATAATGCCTGGGGGAATGCGAGGCGGGGATGGCGGATCCGGAGGATTATCAATTTGAGTGGGAACTTCAACGGTTTGCGAAACGGCGAGGCCATCGCTAACACGGAGGCTAAAAGCATTGAGATTACCGCTAATTCCGGTAGGTGGTTCGTAGGTGAGAGCGTCGGTCAGGGCGATCGCCTCACCATTACCCAAAACGACCCCATTTCTTCGTAAAATACCGCTGTTAACCGCAACGAGAGCCAACGTCAAATTATCATTGTCTGCATCTGCGATCGCTAAATTCAAATCATTCAACGTAAAGCTAAGCGGCTGATCGACCGTCGTGGTTAACCCTGGACTTCCCGTTAAAATCGGTGCGGCATTGTTAAAGGTAATACTAATTTCATTGTTGGGACCTTGAGTGGTTGTACCGGTTGCGTTAAACGAGGTATTGGCGATCGCCACCGGAGCCCCAAAAGTCCCCACAGAAAGACCCCCTGCTGTGCCATTAATCGCCAAATTCCCCACCGTAAAGCCAACATTGTCGGGACCTCCATTATGCTGAAGGGCGATCGTTCCCGCTGTCTCTCCTCCAAAGGTATCAATCGTGGTTGGACTTCCTAATTCATTTAGAAGGGTCCCTGTTCCCTGAATCGTTCCCGCTGCATTGATTGAAACATTTCCCCCCTGTCCGGCATCGCGACTTTCCCCTTGGCTGGCTGTATTAATGGTTTCAAACTGAATGTCTCTACCCCCATTGAGTTGAACAGCGCCTGCGGCCACATTATCTGTGGAGTTTGAACGTGCAGAAGTATCGATCGCCCCCGCTGCAATCGTACCTTGGGGCGCGGCTACGGATATGGGACCACCCTGAATAAAGTTAGCAGCTTCTTCCGTCGTATCATTGACTGCCGTACTGAGATTGCCCACTTGAATACTAGAATCTGTGCCCGTTAAGAATTGGGGGAGCGACTGAGGGGTGAGTTCTGGCGGGAGGCGATCGCCTCCCGCCAGCGTGGAAATTTCTAGCGTCAACACTGCCCCCGCTTGACTAATCTGAACCCGATTTTGTCCCGGTACTGCTGCAATCAGAAGGTTACCTCCGGGCGCTGTCAAATTGCCACCACCGTTGATGTTGCCGCCTAGAAGAATCAGCGTGTTACCCGGTCGTACAGCCAAGGTTGCTTGGTTGACTAAGGCTGCTGGATCCTCGAAGGAAAAGGCGAAGGCTGTTGGATCGCCGAGCAACTGGGCGTAGTTATTCGGGCCAAAGGCATTAAACCACTGGTCTCCGAAGGCAATGCGATCGCCCGTCATCCCCAAAAACGCCGCAGGCAAATTGAGCTGGGCATTGGGACCAAAAATCAGACCCGCTGGATTGATTAAAAATAAATTAGCAGTGGCTCCCGTAATTTGAAGCGTTCCGTTAATGCTTGAAGGCTGTCCCCCCGTGATTCGACCCAAGATATTTTCAAGGGTGGGATTGGCCACAAAATTGGCCGTTTGCCCGAGGTTGACATCAAAGGTTTGAAAACTATGAAAGAGGTTATTGCCTGCCGTCGTTCCACCGCTAATATCAACCTGATTCCCAACAGAATTGACCGTGGTTCCGGTGCCATCCGTTGCCGGGGTAATGGCTTGGGCCAAGATCAATGGAGGCTGTGAGAATGCAGGCCTTGATAACGCAGGCTGTGATAACGCAAGCCAAGAGACCATTGCCACGCTGGGCAGCGTGAGCCAGGACAACGGAGACAGAGGCGTTAGCATAGCACTTACCCATTCAGGAGATTTGGATCCCTATGACCGCGCACCGCAATTTATGCAGTGTAGCGATTCAATCATAGAATCGGGTCTTGCCTTTGGTTTTCGAGCTGAAATTCTCTGGCTCCGGATCAATGGCTGGGTTCGTTACTCTTGTCACAGGCTTCGGGGGTGAGCATAGCGCGATCGCGCCCCGCCTGCTTGGCGGCATAGAGCCCCGCATCGGCCTGATCGACCAAAAGACTCGGCAGTTGTTCCGAGTTGGGAATCATCGTGGCGACTCCCAAACTCAAGCTCACCACCGGGGCGACCTTAGATCCCTTGTGTTCAATTTGAAGCTCCTTCACCCGCTGCCGCACGAGCTCCGCCAGCTCTAGGGCACGGTCCGTCGACGTATTGGGCAACAAAATCACAAATTCTTCCCCCCCATAGCGGGCCGCCAAATCTGTTGAGCGTTTGACAACGGATTGTAGGGCTTGGGCAACCGACCGCAAACAGCGATCGCCCTGGGGATGGCCATAGGTATCGTTATAAATTTTAAAATAGTCAACATCGCAAATTATCAACGATAGGGGCCGCTGCGATCGCATCCCTTGCTGCCAGGAGCGCTGCAGGGTTTCATTAAATAAACGCCGATTGGCTAATTGGGTCAGCTCGTCTTTGCTGGAAAGCTGCTTAAATTGACGGGTTTGATAGGCCGCTAAGCCCAAGGTGGAACCGAGCCAAACCAGTAAACCCGGTACCCAGGGTAGCCACCAACTGCCCCACCAAAAGACGATATAGCTCCCCCCGACGAGGAGACCGGTGCCCCCTAGAATCCACAGCAGGGGCCTGCGGATTTGCAAGGGCTGCCAGTACAGGAGAAAACCGAGGCTGGCGATCGCCCCCAATCCCACCCATTCGGCCCATTTCGGTACCGTGCGAATTCCCGGTGCACGGCCCATTTCTACGGCACTGATGATTTGGCTAGCGAGATTGGCATGGAGTTCCACCCCGTACATTGTGGTACCGGTGTTCTGTGGCCCATTGCTGTAGGACGTAAAGAATAGATCACCATCCGCAGCAGCGGTACTGCCCACAATCACGAGGCGATCATGTAAGAGTCCTGGCACTAACTCACCCTTGAGGACCTGGGTGAGGGAAACTCGCACAAACGGTTCTGTGGAATGACGTAGATTGAGCAAAAGCTGATACCCATTGGCATCCGCATGGATATAGCCGCCATCCTGAGACTCAAAGGCAGGAAAGGCGATACCTTGGATGGTCAAAACTGGGTCTTCGGGGTCCGGCTGGATGCCTGCGGCTGCGAGATATTCCAAGGCCAAGCGAAACCCCAAGCCCGGTAGGGCCTGATCATGATCCAAGGCCGGATAGAGCAACCCCCGCCGTATCCGTCCATCTGGATCCGCAAGAATATCGCTAGCGGCTAATCGCCCTTGGGAGCGCAAAATCTCATTACCAGGCACGGCTCCAATTTTTTCATTGCCAACCACTTTTTCAATGCCAATCAAATTGGGCGTATTGGCAAAGACTTGGGCCAACTGGTCTTGACCCTTGCCAATGGGCAAATTGCGGTAAAGATCTAGACCTATGACCCGAGGTTGCTGGGCTGCGATCGCCGTCAACAACTCCGCCAGGGTTTGGTCAGAGATCGCAGCTTGGCCCAGTTGCTGTAAGTCTTCTTCCTGGATGCCGACAATGACAATCCGGTCGTCCCTAGGCTCAGCCACCCGAGAACGAACCATGGCATCCAAGGTTTGCAATTCGAAGGACTGTAAACCGCCCAAACATCGCAAACCTGAGATCAGGCCAACCGTCCCCAGGCTAATCAACCCTGGAATGAGGGAGGTCAGACAACGCTGCCAATTTTTCCCAACCATATTGTGCAGTCCCTGCTAAAGCGGCGGTCGAAAAGTAACATTACCGCTGTGAAATCTGAAGCGAAGGCGTTTTCACCTGAGCCTGCTGGAGGAGCGAGGTCAGAGTTGTGCGCAGTTCGACTTGGTCGGGATTTTGTTCGATCGCCCGCACCAATAAGCCGACAGCGTCATACCAATAGCCCTGGGCCGCTTGGGCTGAAACCTGCTCGAGTACAGACGCAGAAGGAGAAAACTGGGCGATGCTTGCGGGCAGGCGAGTAATAAAGCTGCGAGCATAGATGCCAGAGCCAAAGAGCTCTGCCGTGGTGGTCACGGGTCGACAGGCGGAAACCACGGTCCAGCGGTAGCGAACATTGGGTTCCAGCGTAATCGATTCAGGCAGCGTCAGATGGAAAACCCCGCTGTGGTTCGCGGTCAACGCCTGGGAATAGATCGGCTGGGCCTGCTGAGGATGGGACAGCATCATCACCATGGAAACCGGCTGCTGGGTTTGCACAGACCAGGCCAGCGTCGGCTGGGCTTGGGTGGTGAGGAGGCCAGCCGGGTCCTGGGGGGCCAGGAGGCTGAGCTGAGTGGCGGGAGTTTGAGCGGTAGAGATTTGATCGGGAGACGGAATGACGCCAGGGCAAGCGGGGGCACCGGCATCGCGCCGCCCACCGGAGAGTGTACTGCCGACCCGGCCTCGGTTCTCTTTGGGACGCCATTGGACTGTGGAGGGGGAAGCACTGGCCGAGGGGGGTGGACTTGGGTGAGTTTGGGCGATCGCACTCGCGGTCATCAAGCCCCAAAGGGGAATAAAACCGCCTGTGATGGCGATCGCCAAGCCCCAGGAAGATAGCTGCTGCAACATAAACAATCCGGTGTGAGGAAAGGAATAGGGCAGATCCACCTTAAGACTCGTAAAATTTGCCAAGAGAATTAAAGCTTACCAAGGATTGCCCACAAGGTTGAAGGCAGCCCAGTAAAAGGGATGGGTAAAGCGAATCGGTTCAGCATTGGGCTCAGAATTTACCTCAGAATTCACCTCAGAGGGAGGGTCTGATTCTGCTGCGGGGGGAGCAAGCCACTGTAATTCCGGGGGCAACGGAATCGACTGGTGAGCCGTCAGTAATTGACCGTTCTCGATCCGCGTTTCGCCGTTCAGCATGTGAAGCTGGGTGGCTTGCAGGGCGGCGGCGAGTCCGTTTGCAGAGGAAACCTGACGATAGAAATCCGTCATTAAGGCCAGTGTGCCCACATCTGAGACAGACCATATACTTCCTAATACAGACTTCACACCACTGGCTGCCGCTAAGCCGGTAAAGCCCAGTTCTGCGTCTGAACTGCCAAGCGCGGTTGCGCAGGCACTAAATGTCAGTAAATCTACGTTGGATAAATCCCAGGGAAGCTGGCGGAATTTGCGGAGATTGAGTTGTTCTTCCCACAACTGAATAAAGGAATCCTGAGCGGATCCCGGTTGAAAAACGGCGTGGGTGGCGAGATGCAAAATCTCTGGCCGCTGCTGTTGTTGCTGGTTGAGCAGATTGTCCAGGGTAAAGCCTTCGTTGAGCCAGGGGCGATCGCTTCCCAAACTCTGACTAATGGTTTGCAATTCTGTCGCGACCGCAGGCAGAGGCGCTAGGGTTTGAAACTGGTCCGCCCCCATGGATAACAATTGGCGGGGGGGCTTGGCAGGGAGTCGGGCATCCATCAAACTCATGCTGGGAACGAGCGCTAAGGCATAGCGTTCAATCACAAACGTTTCTTCATCCATCATGGCTGCGACGGGAAGCGTGCGCAGTCCTTCATCTAGGCTGAAGAGGAGCTGGGTGATCTGATTTTTTTCTAGTTCTGGTTCAAAGGGTTCGACCAACCATTGATAAAACTGTCGTCCCGTGGGTTGATAGCCATATTCATCGTCCGGGTCAGAGGCGGCCATGCGAAACAGTTGTGCGAGCGGAATGACCTGTTGCCGCTGGACGGGGAGGGTTTTAGCGATCGCTTTCCCCTCCGGTAAAACCAAAACAATATTCAAATGATCCTGATCGAGTTGGGGCGATCGCCCTTGTTCCGTCAATAAGTCTTGATCAAGCTGGTTAGGACTGGTCGCAGAAATGCCTGTTGCTTCAGCTTTCTGACGAGCGGGGGGCCGAAAGAACGCATAGATAACGGCGCTAGCAATTCCTTTGCTGTCCCGCGCTTGGCGTAACCGGGCCTGAATTTCTCCCAAGCTCAGAGTTTCGCCGGAAGCAATGTCCCAGTAGTTGCGATAGTCTTCACTGCTATTTCGCTCGGACTGTTGCACAAGCATGCCAGCGGTCGTAGGATCGAGGGAAAGTCCGGTTGAGGGGTTGAGGCTTACCGTCTCATTGGCGTTGGTGAGCAGCGCCGTTTCTGACTGAAGCGCTAACGTGTTCTCCCACTGAGATATCAATTGCTGAGATGTCAATGGGATCAACGGTAGTTTTGATGCATTAGAGTCAGCGGTTGTTGCCGGGGACAAAGGGTCTGAAGAAGCCCCAGGATTGCTAACTGGCAACGGCGTTGGAACGGGATTCGGGTGAGCAACAGATGTTGGAATGGGGCTGGGAATGGGGCTAGGAATAGGGTTGATAACCGGTGGAATAACAGGCTGGGTTGTCGTGAGTTGATAAGGGATAGGTGTGATCAAACCGGGGGTTGTTGCAGTGGCCGTGTAGGTTGCGGGGAGATCGGTGGCGGCGATCGCCAAACTCGCCTGCCCCCCGCTAATAGCAACCTGGCTGTTGCCCTCAGGGGTGATACCGCTGGGAACTGTAAAATTGACCCAGCCACCATCCACCGGAGCGCCGTCGTTGCTGGCGATCGCCAAGCCAATCGGACTGGCAAAGGCCGTATTTACCTCGGTGGTTTGGGGCGTACCGCTAGCGGTAATCACAAAGCCTTGGGATTCAAAGGCACCGATATCGGGATTGCCCCATCTGGCTAGGCCCCGTTGATCCGTGGGGATATTAGAACTGCCTTGGTCGATTGCTACACTACCGGGCAATAGGGCTATGGTTTCTGTCAGGCCGCCATAGTTCCCGAGGGGCGCGAGCAGTGGATGGATTGGCGCAGTGTGGGTGCCCACAAACGCACTGAGGGTGAAGCCTGTTGATCCAGTTTGAATCCCAATCAGATTGTGGTTTAAATCCGTAAACGAACCAAAGAGATCGGGACCTATCGCCGCTTGATTCTGCGCCACAATCGTATTCGCAACCGTTAAAGCTCCTCCGGCTGTCCCTTGCATAATGCCGCCGCCACGACCTTGACCATCCCCATCGGCATCGGCTTGATTATGGGCGATCGTGGCATGGATAAGTTGACCCGTTCCATAGTGATTTAAGCCGCCACCATCCCGCCCTGCTTGGTTATCCGACAAGGTAATATTTTCACCCTGAAACGTTGAATTTTGCCCCAGGGAAATTCCGCCACCGTCCAGTCCAGCCGTATTACGAGCGATCGTCGAATTTACCAAGTTTAGGATTCCCCCGGCAGCAATGGGATTGACCCCAATTCCCCCGCCGTAGTCCCTGGCGTGGTTGTCCGTTACCAGGCTGTTTTTTAGGGTGATAGTACCCGTGAAGTTTTGAAAATTCGGAGCCGCTAAACCACCGCCGTTAATGTCAGACTGATTGTTACTCAAGGTAACAGTATCAAGTACCAAATTACTCGAATTTTCAAGATTAATCCCACCCCCAAATTGACCCGCTTGATTGCCTTGAATGACGGTCCGCTGAATGTTACCTTGTAATTCTAATAAACTCAGCGCACCGCCATAGAGCTGTGCTTGGTTGTTGATGAAGTTGCTATCGGCGATCGCCAAATTACCCGTATTATGCCGCACTGCGCCACCGCTGGTCGCAGTATTATTTTGAAAGTTACTCCGAAGGATGGAAAGTATTCCATTGTTAACGGCGATCGCTCCCCCATAGCGTGTTGCCACATTATTTTGAAATGTGGTATTATCCACTGTCAGCGTTTCATAATTGTTAATGGCACCCCCATCTTGGGTCGCTTGATTGGCGTCAAAGAGCGAGTTACGAATTACCATCGTAGCGCCAACGTCGTTTTGGATTGCACCCCCGAAAGCCGTTGCAATATTGTTTTGAAATTGCGTGTTCTCTATCTGAAAATTACCGCCATCACTCGCCTCTAGACCGCCGCCAAATCTGGCTTGGTTATTGAGAAATTCACTAAAGGCGATCGTGCCATTAGCATTCGACAGTCTTAAGCCGCCGCCGTCCCCAACCGCCGTGTTGTCCTGAAATGTTGCCGACTGAATATCAACCGATGTATTGACGGCAAAAATTCCTCCTCCGTGACTGGCTGCTTGATTGTGGTCAATAGAGGTATTTTGCAATGTAAGGGGTCCATTGCTCCATAGACCCCCACCATTGGTTTGGCTAACGTTGGCACTTACTCCAATATTACTCAGATTCAGACGGCCTAAATTGTTATAAATTCCTCCTCCTCGATCTGAGGAGAGATTCCCGCTAATACCTGAGAAAAGGGCATTGACGGTACTTCCAGCGCCGATATTCGCAATGCCACCTCCCCGAACTGCCGAGTTTTGATCAACGCCAACGGCGTTTAGAGTTAATTGGCCGAGGTTATAAATTCCTCCTCCCTCATTGGTCGTCGTATTACCACTAATACCGCTATTTAAAATCTGGCTTGAACCGCTGAGAAAAAGCCCTCCTCCATCGACTGCGGCTTGATTTTGGGTGATGCTACTGTCCCGAATGATTAAGCTAGAAGTCGGTGCACTGCTATCGATTCCGCCTCCGTCTAGACCAGACTGATTATTGAAAACCGCAACATTTTCTAGGGTTAAATTGCCTTCATTTAAGATACCTGCACCGGATTCTCCTGTGGGGGTTTGTCCGTTGACGATCGCCACATTCCGAATCGTTGCTGTCGTCCCCGGTGCAACAAAGAAATTTCGAGACTGATTACTTCCGCTAATGGTTGTCGTTGCTAAATTTCCACCATCAATCGTGACATCCTTATTGATCGTTACTAGGGCAAAGCTTGGGTTCCCGCTATAAACGCCTGATCCTAAGTTGATCTGACGGGGGCCAGCCACATTACCGATTGCATCGATCGCCTGCTGAATGGACTGAGTAGGAGAATTGATTTCCAGATTGACTTGATTGAGATTAAACGTTAATTCTCCGGTACTATTCAGGTTAATTGAAGTTCCACCGACTCGATTAAAGCGTCGTCCCGTTAACGTTAGGGCGGCATTGCCGCCACCGGTTTGATTGATGGAGTTTCGCAACGTAATGTCGCCATTGCCGCCGCTCCCGCTGCTGGTGGTAATGAAAACATTAGTACCGGTATTGAGAGCGCCTTCAATTTGGCCAGGGGAGATTTGGCTCGCGGTTCCCGTTGTGCTGGGGTCAAACAGCCCGCTGCTCAGAGATCCTGTGCCACTATTAATGATGTCAATGTCGCTGGGATCTAGGAGCCAGGTGCCTGGTATTCCTTGGGTTGCACTGGCATCAACCTGGGCGTCTTGAACATTCAGGACCGCTTTGCCCGAGGTTTCAAGCAGCCCGCCGTCGCCCCCCTGAGGCCCGCCCTGGGCGGTAGCGCTGCCTGCAAAACGGGTCTGCGCCTCAGACCAAACGGTGATCTGCCCGCCCTGGCCTTGAAGGGTGGCATCAGCCTGTAGCTGGCTCTGGCTATCCACATTAACGATTTGGGCACGGGGTAAGTCACCTTGTCCTTGCTGATCGCCTCCGATCCGGATTTGTCCCCCCTGAGTTTCGCCGTTGGCCTCCAGGGTTGCATGGGCGAGCTGAATCTGTTGACCCAGCACCTGAATCTGACCTCCTTGGGTCCCGCTGGTGTTGATTTTGCCAGAGGCGATCGCCTCCCCCGCCCGCAACGAAATCTGTCCTTGGGCGTTAATGGCGATGCCGGTTGCCTCCTGTACCGCCGGGGGCAGATCCGCCTGTGCTGTAATCGTGCTATCTGAGAACGTCGGTGCGTTGGTTTCGGTTGGGGGGGCAGGCAATGGGGCGGCAGGACCTGCCAGCCTGACTTTGAGTAAGCCCTGACCATAGTCCAACTGCACGGCTTGCCCCTGGGGCACCGCCATTAGCGTCACTTGACCTTCTGGGGCATTGAGTTGACCGGTATTGACAACGCTATCGCCAATTAGCGCCAAATCTTGACCCGGTTTGACGTCCAGATTCCCTTGATTGATGACTGCACCACCGGGCTGATCGACTGCAAACGTTGCCCCTTGGGGATTGCCAAGCAATCGCTGATAATCATTCGATCCAATCGCTGCAAATTGCCCATCAGAAAATTCTAGGGTACGGGCCGTTGTGGCGGTAAAGGCTCCGGACAGATCGAGTCGCGCATTCGGACCAAAGACGATGCCCTGGGGGTTGATCAAAAATAGCCGTGCGGTGCTATCTATTACGCGCAGCGTGCCGTCAATCTGGGAGGACTGCCCGCCGGTGACGCGCCCAAGGACATTTTCGACTTGGGGGCCGGGGGAGAATTCTGCGGTTTGCTGCTGGCTGAGGTTGAACTGGTCAAAGCTATGGAACAGGTTTTGTCCGGCTTGGGTGCCCCCTTGAATTTGGAAGCGATCGCCCGTTTGCAGAACGCTTGTACCGGTGCCGTCCGGTGCTGAAATAATCCCTGGAATCGATTGGGCCAGGGATTGAGGGCAATATCCCCCTGCAATCCCGAGGAGAATCGGCAAGGAAAGGCGAGAGGCAGATTGTGCAGAGTCCATAGTCTTCTACCGGTCGGTGCCCAAGGGCCACAAACTACACTCAGACTGATGTCTAGGTCGGTTTGAGGCTGGAAGTGATTCGGGATCGATGGGTAGATGACGTAGGATTAGAATACCCAATGGGGTTGAGGAAGCGACGCAGGTTTGTTGTCGTGCTCAACGACTTACGGCATCACAGGTTTTGGTAGGCCGCGCCCCCACAACCTTGACTAGAAAGGACTCAGATTCAAGCTTGCAAGCATCCAGAATATTCCAATTCAGTGCTTCTTGAGACAGCATTGAAGTTGCTCATATACCTCATTCAGGCGATCGCCTCGCCAACCAATCGTTCAAAGTCCAATGCAAACGGGCGAGGATTAAAATAATGCTCTCGTTAAATCTGCGTTCAATAAATTGGCTCCCGTTAAATCCGTCTCTCGTAAATCTACCCCTTGCAAATTGGCTCCCGTCAAATCTGCATAGCTTAAGTCTGCTCCTTGCAAATTCGCATCCCGCAAATCCACAGCGACCCCTGGCTGCTCCAAGGAACGGCATAAACTTGCACGACAAAGCCTAGCCCCTTGCAAATTGGCTCGACGCAGACTGGCCCCATCCAATCGCGCATAGCTTAGATCTGCGTTCTGCAAAATCGCATCTGATAAATCCGTTCGGTGGGTTGCACTGGTTCGCAAATCTGCATCAAAAAGGAGGGCATTGGTGAGATTTGCGCGCTGAAGATTGACCCCACTTAAAATTGCTTTACAGCAATGGGCTGCTACTAACTGAGCCTCTATCAAAATCGCACCACTTAAATCTGCTTCCCGTAAGCGAATCCCTTGGAGCAGAGCAGTAGAGAGATCAGCCCCCCAGAAAATCGATTCACTCAAATCCCCAGCTTGCAAGTTTGCTTGACGCAAATCGCTTTTGCCAAAATGCGCCTGCCGCAGATCTGCACCGCTAAAATCAATTCCTCTGAGGCATGCACCCGTAAAGGCTGCCTCATGGATTTTAACCTGGGAAAAACAGGTTTCCCCCGCCGCATAGCGTTGCAAAATAACTTGGCTATTCACTGCACGATCCCCTCAACCAATATGAACCAAACTACTGATTAAAAAACGATGACTTGCTTAGCTTAACTCGACTTAATTCCCAAAATTCTGAATTTGGCGCTTGAGGCGATCGCTAATGCCATCACAAACAATCTCACACAACTCAAAAACCCGAGGATCAATAATTTTATAGTAGGCACTCACCCCCTTGGGTTGCCGCTCCAAAATTCCGGCCTGGGTCATAATCTTGAGATGCTTCGACAAATTGGCCTGACTAAACCCCGTGGCCTCGGTCAGCTCCATTACATTCATCGGCCCCCCCCGCAAACAATTCAGGATCTGTAACCGGGTGACCTCCGATAGCACCTTGAAGTAGTCCGCAAGTAGCGCCAGACTATCGGGGGATAGCGACGAAGGAGATGAAGGCATAGGCAGCGGGCAATCAAAGTCCAAGAGGGAATGGGAGACCTCCATTTTACGGGACTCATCCTCTTTTTCTGAAGTCTGTGCAATAATCATGAAAATAATTGTCAATAAAGCAGCGGATTTAAGCCATGGGCCTATCTGAATTGCGGATTGGTGAAGTCGCCTTTGTTCAACAGGTGAATACAGAGACTCACGAAGCAGCGCTAAAGGGACGTTTTGAGGCATTGGGAATCTATAGCAATCGACCGATTCGCGTGTTGCGAAAAGCGAGATTTGGTGGACCGCTCCATGTTCGGATCGGAGCAACGGCAGAAGTGGTCCTCCGGCGTCAAGAGGCGGCGCGAATTTTAGTGTGGTCGAAGCAATCATGAAACAGAACATCCAGATCAGTGAGCCTCTGGGGAGTACACGGGAACCCCGAGTTGTTTTGATTGGCATGCCGAACACAGGGAAGTCAACCTTGTTTAACCGTATTACAAAGGCTGCGGCCTCTGTGGGAAATTGGCCCGGCATGACGGTTTCCTTGCTCCAAGCCCAGGTGCAAATCCAGGGAAAAACCATAGAGGTTGTTGACCTACCGGGGATCTATGACCTCGGTGGCTTTTCTGATGACGAAAAGGTAGTTCAGGATTTTCTAGAGAATTTTGCGGTTGATTTAGTAATTATTGTCATTAATTCTGCACAAATTGATCATCAAATTCGCTTGCTGTTGCAGGCTAAATGTCTCAATCTCCCCATTTTGGTCATTCTGAACATGGCCGATGAAGCGCAGCAGTATGGAATTCGGATCGCGGTCGAAGAACTCTCTCGCCGATTAGAGTTGCCTGTGATTCTGCTCAGTGCGAAATATGGCAAAGCGGATCAAGTGATTGAGCAGGCCATTGAGCAGGCGATCGCCCCATCCCTCTTCCAGTCGACGCCTGCTTCCCCCCTTCCCAACCTACTCGCCTGTCTTGGGGATCAAGCGGCGATCGCCCCCGCCACCCTTGAGAACCTCCTGGCCGGTGTGGTAACCCTGTCTCCCCAACGGGGTGGATTGACGCCTCGAATTGATGCTTTGCTGTTGCATCCCGTTTGGGGATTACCGCTGTTTTTTTCAGGCATGTTTTTGGTGTTCTGGCTGATTTGGAGTCTCGGTTTACCCGCCCAAGGACTCATGGGTCAACTTACCGATACTGTCCAAACATGGGTTTTAGAACCCTTGCTCGCGCCCTTACCACCCTTAATTCAAGATTTTTTCATCAATGGCTGTTGGAATGGCCTTGCAACGGTGGCTTCGTTTATTCCCCTCATTCTGCTCTTCTTTATTTTGATGGCTGTCCTCGAAGATAGTGGCTATCTTTCTCGGTCTGCCTATTTGATGGATGCATTGATGGAAAGACTGGGGCTAGATGGCCGCAGTTTCGTCATGCAAATGCTGGGGTTTGGTTGTAATGTGCCCGCATTAATGGGAACTCGGGTGATGCGATCGCGATCGCTCCGTTTACTCACCATGTTAGTCATTCCCTTTTCTCTTTGTTCAGCTCGACTTCAGGTTTTTGTCTTTATCTTGACCGCTGTTTTTTCAGATCAACGGGGGGCGATCGCCCTATTTTCGCTCTATCTCCTCAGTTTTGCCGTCGCTCTGATCACCGCCGCCCTACTCCAAAACTTCTTTCCCCACAATGAGCCCTTTGTGCTCGAACTTCCACCCTATCGTTGGCCCACTTTCCGTCAAGTAATCCTGAGAAGCTGGATCGAGGTTAGGGATTTTCTGACCCGTGCTTCAGGGTTTATTCTTGTGGGCTGCATAGCAGTTTGGATGGTGACCAATCTTCCTCCTGGAGCGACTCAATTGGACAGTATCGGGGGCCAAATGGGTCAATGGCTCCAGCCAGTGATGGCTCCGCTGGGCATTGATCCCAAGCTAACCCTTGCCCTGATTTTTGGTTTTGTGGCGAAGGAAGTCGTCGTTGGAGCCTTAGCCGTCATCTATGGTTTAGGAGGATTGGGATTGAACGATGTCACGTTTCAGCACACGTTAGGGGCACAGATCAGTTTTGCCCAGGGCTATAGCTTTTGCATTTTTTGCCTCCTATATACCCCCTGTCTTGCGACGCTGTCCACACTCCTGAATGAATCTAGATCCTGGAAGTTTATGCTATTCTCCCTGGGATTCTCGCTGCTCTTAGCCTGGGCAAGCAGTTTTGTCTTTTATCAAAGCGCCTTGTTATTAGGCTTTAGCTAGGCCGAATGTTCCGGTTGCAATTGCAGGTCCGGCGCAGAGCCAAAGATTTTATCCGTAAAGCGCACATACCAGGCAGCGGCTTGCACTTGGATAATGTAGGCCATGGCAATAATCAAGGCAATTTCAGACCCTTTTTCACCGAAGGCGCTCATGGCGATCGCCAAAGCAATGGACAGATTGCGCATCACAGTACCGTAGACCAGGGCGATCGCATCACCTCGATTAAAGAAGAATTTGCCCACAAGGGTACTGAGTAGAAAGTTGCCAAGATAGAGGATCGCCAAGGGTAGCAAAAACGAAAGTAGCTCCATGGGATTATTCACAATAGCCTTAGATTTGATTGCCATGGCCACAAAGACAATGCCGAGAACGCCCAAGGTTGAAAATGTCGGAAACTTTTGTTTGAGGTTTTTGTTGTACTTGTCGACCCCGACCAGTTGAATCAAAATAATTCGCGTTGCAATCCCCAAAACCATGGGTAAGAAAACAATGATGATAATTTGTTTGAAAATTTCCCTTAAGGGGATTGTAACCACGGCTCCCATTAAAAACTTGGCGTAAAAAGGCGTGGCAACGGACCCTAAAATTAGACCAATTACGGTCATTTTGACCGCAGCACTAAGATTCCCTTTGGCAAATCCAGTCCAAGAAATCGTCATCCCACTGGTGGGCAATAGCGAAGCCAGCAGCAGTCCTAAAGCCACGAGGGGGCGATCGCCAAAGAAAAGCTTACCCATGCCAAAGGCAAAGAAGGGAACAATGGCAAAGTTAATCAGTTGGGTCACGAGCTGAACCTTATAGTCGCCACCAGAAAGAACCTTCTGAAATTGAAGGTTGATCATCATGGGATAAACCATGAGAAATGTCAGGGGAATAATCAAAGACTTCAGCGGAGCAGGATTGACGATCGAACCCACGACGATCCCTGCAACCATAAAAATGGGAACGGACCAAACCAGATTTTTCTGAAGAAATCCCAGTAACTTCCACACGAGTTTTGAGCTCCCGTAATCTTGCAAATATTTTTCAAAACCGACGACGCGAGGCTTGAGAGAATTAGAATGTCGATCGTCTTCCATTCAATATATAACTAATTAGTTAATTAGGCAATCAAGCAATTCTTGTGCCGCTGGCCATTGCCAAAAGAACACCTAGCCCTAAAACTGAAAGACCGTGCGCAGGCTACCCACCCAAATTGGGTCGTGATCCGCTTGATTTTCTGGGTTGATCACCACAAATAATCCAGGAATCAGCGCCACATGAGCATTGAGTCGATAGCGATACAGGGCTTCTAGATGCCAAGCCGAATCCTGCTCCTCCGGTCCACCGGTATTGCTGAGCACATGGGGCGGCTGGCCGAGGATGAAGCCTCCGTAGTTTCCCTTGCCACCCAGATCGGGCAGTCCTAGGGTGACCGCCCAGTTTAAGAGCGTGGCGCGATCGCCTGCCACAACACTACCGCCAGAGGTCTCTGCATCCGCAAAGGTCATGCCCACCCAACCGGAGAGTGTTGCTGGTGCACCCAAGCGTAAGTTTGTTTCTAGACCCACATGGTCCGCTGAAGTCGCCAGATTACCAAAGGGCGCATTCGCGAGCCGACTGCCGGTTCCGCCTGCAACCGCAACCCCATCAACCGCGTAATAGGAATGAGCATAAGTCAGTCCCAGTTGAACAGTCTTGTTGGGTTGGTATTCAAGTTGGGTAAGAGCGGTGTAATTCCCCTTGAAAAGCCCGATATCGGCATTAGCAGCACTGTTTTCCTGGGCTAAGTACCCCAAAGAAAGTGTCAGTTGGTCACTGAGATCATAGGCAGCGGTGATACCTGTTCCTGGAAAACCTTGATAATAGATCGGGTTAAAACGTCCAAATCGCGACACGGAGCCGAGAGTGGGACTTGCCAAACTTCCATTAAACGTGTTCAACGTATTGGCATAGTAGGCCCCTTTGATGGCATCAACCTGGAGCTGAAGCCGATCATTAACCGGAAAACGGTAAAAGAGTTTGCCAATATCAAGGGTGTTTTGGGTATTGCGATCGAAATTGAGGCGCGTCATGTTCGTGCCAGTGGTTCGCGTGTTAAATGCCACTGGATTAAGCGCATCCAGACGAATTTTGAGCAGATCTTTGCCCGTAAAACTCGTATCTAGATTGAGCCGAAGCCGACTGCCCACCGCCAGATTTTCCGGCAAATCGGCTCCACTACCGTTAGGCTTTGTGTCACCCCTGAGTTGATCCAAGGAGAAGACAGCATCCCCTTGCAAACGCGTTGTAGGAGAGAACTGATGAGATTGCAATTCAGAGGTTTGAAGATCAAGGCGATCGAGTCGCTGATTGAGCGTCACGAGTTCCGCTTGAAAATCAGATTGAATTCGCTGAACCGCATCCCAATCCTCCTGAGGGATTTGCTCAAAGGAGAAGGTTGTGATTTTCGCTAAACATTGATCGAGAATATCGGCGAACTCATAACGGCTGATTGCCTGATTGCCTTGAAAAAGCTGCTCCGCAGGATTACGGAAGTCCGAAGGATTAGCCGGAACGCATTGGTATTTTTCCACGAGCGATCGCAAAGCCTGAAAGGCCCAGTCCGTCGGCTGTACATCAGCTAATCGATCCACTAGGGGCAAAACTTCGGCAGCCTCAGCAAGCTCGACAGTCTCGGGGAGGCGATCGCCCAAGGGAACTTCTGCTGCGGCAACCCTTTCACCTTGGACCGCCCAAAACACGGGGAGGAGTAAAGCCAGCGTCAACTCCCCCATTTTAGCAATTAGGAAAGGTCGAAATTGATATTTCATACAGTCACTGAATAAGCTGAAAAGAGATACAGTTGCTTGTCCTTTTCTTTCAGGCATTAGCAACCGTATCGATCCAACAACAACTAACTCCACTCAACTAGCCGTTTGCATTCAGTCCCGAGGCGTGAAACACTACAGGTGTCGCTGGACCTAAGGCCAAAAGCTCAGGAAAATTATGAGCATTAGGCTCATGCATGGCTTGAATTCCTAAGTTTGCCCGATTAAGCAAATCGGCATAGGAGGGCACCACAGCACCCTGACTGTCGAGGATGGAGTGGTTGAAATTGAAGCCATTGAGATTAAAGGCCATGACGCCAATCCCAAGGGTGGCCGACCAAATCCCAAGGGTGGGAAGTGCCGCCAGGAGAAAATGAACCGCACGGCTGTTATTCAGGGTCAGCGCAGGGACCAGAACTCTGCCCAGATAGCCCACATGTCCTGCCATCAAGTTGTAGGTGGTTTCCTGTTGGCCAAATCGATAACCCGCATTGGCTGATTCTAGGTCCGTGGTTTCGCGAATGAGACTCGTGGTGACCAAGGAACCATGCATGGCACTCAGAAACGCACCGCCGAAGATACCGGCAACACCAAGCATGTGCAAGGGATGCATCAGCACATTGTGCGCGGCCTGAAGGGATAGCATGAAGTAAAACGTTCCTGAGATACCCAAGGGCATTCCCTCAGAGAAACTGCCCTGACCCAGGGGATAAATCAAGAGAATTGCTGTGGCAGCCGTTACGGGTGCGGAAAAAGCAACGGCAATCCAGGGTCGCATCCCCAGGCGATAGCTTAACTCCCATTGCCGACCCAAATAGCACCAAATGGCAATGAGGAAATGGAAGATAATCAGTTGATAAGGACCCCCGTTGTAGAGCCATTCAGCAATGGAATTAGCTTGCCACAGGGGATAAAAGTGCAACCCAATGGCCGCTGATGTGGGAACAACCGCAGCGGTAATGAGATTATTACCCCCGAGGATCGAACCGATTACAGGCTCTCGAATGCCCTCCATATCTACATGGGGAGCGGCGATGAAGGCGATCGCAAAAACAATACTAGCGACCAACAACGTTGGAATCATCAAGACCCCAAACCAACCGATATAAAGGCGGTTGTGGGTGCTCGTAATCCATTTGGAAAACTGCTCCCACGTCCGCGACAACTCAAATTCAGAATTTTGTCTGTTTCGGATTACAGAACTCATCGGTCAGACCTCCAAAAACGAGGATATGTCTGATCCAGTCCGCAACAGTTAAGGGTGAGCAGTCAGGCTCAGGAAAATTTCAGGCATCCAAAATAATGACGAAATACCGTACTGCTACCCGTAGGACGAACTCTTCAGAACAGCTCCATTGTATAACTAGATAGCGATTTGATTAGCGAACTTTTTGTTAAGCTTTGCCCGTCTAGGCCAAGCGCTAGGCCAAGCGCGGAGACTAGGGCTTACTCATATAGCCGCCCGTAGCCGGATCAATCGACACGTAGAAATAGCCAGAGGATTTCCAGGCTCCAAAGCCTCCTCCCATATGGGCAATCTGCTCTAGGCCGTTCGCGGCACATTACCCTCCAGATGCGCCTTAACCTCCGCTGAGCTCAGGATCTCGAAGGACATTCCCTTTAGCTGTTCACAGTCGTTGCCATACATTCAGACCCACCAGGGTTGTTCGTCAGTTCGGGGATCGATTTCAGTCCAGGGATAAAGCCAAATGGCATCCCCTTGAATGGCTACATGAACAATCTTGAGGGGACGATCCGCAGGACCTCGAACCACAACCCCTTCAGGGGTATAGAGAGAACCATGACAGGGGCATTGAAACTGTTGGTCCATGTCATTCCAGGGAAAGGTACAGCCCAGATGGGTACAGTTGTTGACAATACCCATGGAGTTCAATGTGCCATCGGCTTCCACGGTGAGATAGGTGGGTTCTCCAGCCAAGCCTGCAATTAAGGCCCTTGTGCCCGGAGGTTCTGCCAAAATCTGGCTCGCAGGAATCAGAGTTCCCAATTTATCTTTGGCGAGGAAGCCGCCTCCGGCTCCGGCTTCCGCTGGGGGAACAAAAAATTTGGCAACGGGATAAAGGCTAGAACTAACCGTGGTTGCGATCGCCGCGCCGGTCAAAAAATTAAGCAACTGACGCCGAGACAGGGACGGACTTTCAACCGGCATTACATCATCCATAACATCCATTTACTCCGCTGATTTCAACCCGTTTCATTTTGAAGAATTCGCTTGAGATTGACGGGTGTTCAAGCCAAATAATCCGTAAAGCAGACAAGATCCCGCTAGCGCACTCAACGTCGCCATCGTGCCAAAAACATCAAGCGCAATGCCCAGGGATGAGCCTGAATAGACAAACAGCCCCAGATAAAACAGGCCACTGGCAACAATGAGGCGAATCAGGCGATCGGTAGTTCCAAGGTTATTAAACATGAGTAATACCCTCTCTCAGGAGGATCGATTGATTGACTGATGAATGGATTTAGGCTGCAACCGGCACCGCGACCGGCAACCGATCCATTACAGCCTGCATTTTCTTGCTGGCGTCCAAGGCAATTTCCTTAGCTCTAGGGCTATGCACCATCAGGAACATCATCAGGGGGTCCACCGCAGACACCTCAACTCGGCCATTCTCATGCTCCTGAACAACAACGTTGCAAGGATAAAGCACCCCTGCCTTGTCGTCGGTTTGGATCATTTCGTAGGCCACTTGGGGATGACAAGCCCCGAGAATTCGATATCGACGGAAATCGGCCCCTAGTTTTTTCTTGAACGCGGCTTGCACATCAATTTCGGTCAATACCCCCAGCCCTTCTTCCTTCAGGGCTTCGGTCACGAGGGCGATCGCCTCATCAAAGGAGGCTCCAACAACTTTACTAAAGTGATACATGAACGACAAATCCTTACGATGGGTCAGAGGAGAGGGAGGAGAAAGTCGACTGAGGACTAAAACGCAACAATCCTTAACCTCTTTCTGCATTAAACAACCAAATAGTAATTTAGTCAACTCGCCCCCTTGAATCTTTTATAACTATCTAGTAGAGTAATTGAATAAAGATAGAAGGATTGAGCGCCATGGCCAATGTTGTTGTAGTGGGTGCCGGGTTAGCGGGTTTGCCAGCAGCTTACGAGTTGAGGCATTTTTTGCCAATGCAACATACGGTTACCCTAGTTTCTAGTGAGTCGCAGTTTACGTTTATCCCAGGGTTAATACAGGTTGCTCTCGATTTAAAGCCGCTCAAGCATGTACAACTGGATCTAGAGCGTCTCTGCCGGCGTCATGGGTTAAATTGGCTGTCGGGTGCAGTCACGGCCTTGGATCCTGTGGGTCGAACGTTGACGGTGGAGGGACAGGGTTCGTTGCCCTACGATTATTTGGCGATCGCCACAGGTGCGTCACTAGCGTTTGACCTCGTTCCTGGCCTTGGCCCTGACAACGGCTACACCCAATCGGTTTGTACCCCCCACCACGCCCTTGCCGCCCGCGAGGCTTGGCTCAAATTTCTAGAAAATCCAGGTCCCCTGGTGGTTGGAGCTGCGCCGGGGGCAGGCTGTTTTGGCCCCGCTTATGAGTTTGCGCTGATGGCTGAACATGAGCTGCGTCGTCGAGGTCTGCGCGATCGGGTGGCCATCACCTATGTCACGCCTGAGCCCTATGTGGGGCATCTGGGGGTTTCAAAGGTTAAAAACGCCGAGACTTTGACTGCTGAGCTGATGAAAAAACGGGGCGTTGAAGTGATTACTAATGCGGTAATCCAATCGGTTGAACCAGGCCAAATCCTCCTCAGCGACGGTCAGCAGTTACCCTTTCAATATTCGATGATTTTGCCTGCCTTTCGGGGTGTGGGATTTGTCCGTGCGGTGCCTGACTTGGGAGATGACAAAGGTTTTATTCCCGTTTTGCCAACACAGCGTCATCCTAAGTTTCCGGAGATTTATGCAGCAGGTGTTAGCATTAAGCTGGCACAACCGGATCAAACATTAGTTCCCATTGGTTTGCCCAAGAGCGGCCAAATGGCAGAGGCGATGGCCACTGCTGTTGCCCATAACATCGCAGTTGAACTGGGAGCACTGCAAGATTCTCTTGTCATTCCGACGCTTGATGCCCTCTGCTTTGCAGAATTTGGTGATACCGGTATTGCCTACATTGCAGCGCCAGTGCTGCCCGACCCCAAAACCGGTAAACGCAAAAACTCCTATGCAGTAAGGGGGGCTTGGATTGTTTGGGTGAAAGCTGCTTTTGAAGAGTATTTCATGGCTAAAATGCGGTTGGGTGTCGGGATGCCCTGGTACGAGAGGTTAGGCCTCAAAACCCTATTTGGGCTGAAGCTTCTGAAAAGCGTTGCATCCCACGAACAAACCACCGTTCCAGAGGACAACAGCCCATCCTCAAGCTTAACAACCTAAGGTACTGATCAATCGTTCTTGCTGATCCTTTGGTGTGCAGATGAACAGTCACCGCTCCGATACCTTGACCAATCCAGAAGCCAATGAACAGCACTTTAAAGCCTTAGCCGATCGCTTTAAGCTTTTGAGTGATCCCAGTCGCCTCCGAATCCTTTCTGCACTGTGTCAGCAAGAGTATAATGTCACTGAAATTTGTGAGCTGACGGGCCTGAATCAGGCCAACGTTTCCAAGCATTTACAATTGCTCAAATACGCAGGCGTAGTGCGGTGTAATCGCGTTGGGATTTGCCGTTACTACCGCGTTATTGATCGGGATTTATTAGACCTCTGCTCTAAACCTTTAGCTGAGTTTAAGGAATTGCCGCAAATTGAAACTTTAGGAGAAGATCACTGTGTTGAAAAAACAAGTTCAAACCAGACTAATTCGATGGGGACTCAGCCTAGTACTGATAGTAGGTGCTGTGCTTGGACTACCGGCGATCGCCCAGGCCCAACCCCATCCCGAGGAATTGGCCAAGGCAGTGCAGTCGATTGAAAATCTGGATGCCCTGCGCAGCGATTTAGCAGCCTATCTCAAAGACACCTCTGAGCCTCCCACCGCAGAAACGATGAAGCAGGTTTGTAAACCGGTTGGCATGAAGGCAGTACAATTGAGTCAGGAAAATGGCTGGCAGGTCAAGCAAATTGCCAGCAAGTATCGCAACCCCAACCATGCACCCAGTACGCCCTCAGAGCGGCAGGCATTAAAGGAATTTGAGCGTCAGCCTGAGCTCATGGGGTTCTGGCAATCCGAGACCGTTGGCGATCAAGCTGGATTGCGCTATTACCGTCGCATTAACGTGGAGGAAAGCTGTTTGGCCTGTCATGGTTCAAAAGCAAGCCGTCCCGAATTTGTTCAGAATAACTATCCCCAGGATTTGGCCTACAACTTTAAGGTGGGAGATTTACGCGGCATGTATTCAGTATTTATGCCGGACGTGACCCAACAGGTTGTAGAGCAAGCCTTGAGTGCAAACTCATAGAGGTCCAAGCCAATTATGCGTCAACTTCTTCTTCAACTTGCGCTGCTGAGTACTATCGCTTTGGTCTTGATCACAGGACTGGGAGGGTCGTTCTCAAAGCCAGCGATCGCCGCCATCCGTCAACTTGAAGAAGCACCGGGTCAGATGCTTTACCAATCTCGCCAAATCTTAAACGATCAGCAGGGTAATTCCTGGCAGGCGATCGCCTTTAAGCGTATTCGGGCGAATGGCGATCAGACCTTCAATCTTCGCTTAGTAGGGTTTCCGGGAATAGTGACCATTGACCGATCGCTTCCCCTCACGTTAACCAATTCCCTGGGACAAGTCTTCATGGCATCGGATGCCTCGCAGAAAATTTTTACTGATACCAATGCTCCTGAAAGCCATGTGGGCCAGTATGATCTTCAGCCGATTTTGTCACAGCTTCAACCTGAATTGTCCTGGCAATTAGATTTACCCACCCAATCGTCTGAGCCGGTCACGCTGTCGATAGGCTCAAGCGTTATTCAAGAATGGCAGGCGATCGCCCAATCTAACTCAAATTAACTCGAATAACGACTGATCGCTTTCCATACCAAAGCAGCCCTCAAGGCTGGAGCATCACGGACAGAACTCCTAGCAATAGAGCGGTCCATTCATTCAATCTTGTCACCCTGAAAACTTGGAAGAATAATTATGAAATTGAGAAATCGTCAATCCCAAAATCGTTGCTACAATCATTCCTCTCGCCGAAACGGCTCAGGAAAAGCGGGTAAAGCCTGTAGTATGGCTCTGTTAGCTTCTATTATGACCTTAGCCGCCAGTTCTAGTCCTCCCCTCGCAGCCAGTTCCCTCGACGCCAAAACGCAGCAGGTGATGGTCGAATCGATCCAAGATGAGTATCATGCCAAAGCGTTTTATAACGCGGTAATTGAGAAGTTTGGCCCAGTTCGTCCCTTCATCAATATTGTTCAAGCGGAAGAGCGCCATGCCCAACGATGGGTGGCTTTATTCAACCAGTATGGACTGCCGGTTCCTGAAGACAGCTTTGCTGGAAAAATTGCGGCCCCTGCAACCCTATCAGAAGCCTGTGAACTCGCAATTGCCGCAGAGATTGCCAATGTTAAAATGTATGATGGCTTCCTTGAATTCGTAACCGAACCTGATTTGCGAACGATTTTTAGTCAACTGCGGAATGTATCTGAGAATCAGCACAAGGTTGCGTTCGAGCGCTGTGCAAATCGTGTCCCTGGGGAAGGACAAGGTCAAGGCCAAGGTCGTCAGGGTCAAGGTCGTCAGGGTCAAGGTCGTCAGGGTCAAGGCTTAGGATGGAGGATGAGATGACTCAGTTCAAACAATCGTTTTCAACGGTTTATGGCCCTGTGCAATCCTGGCGATTTGGGCGATCGCTCGGCATCGATCCGATTGGTTTGCGATCGACCTGTTCGTTTAACTGCGTCTATTGTCAGTTGGGGATCATTCAAGATCAAACCATGACGCGCAGCCGGTTTGTCGAAACCCAACAGATTGTTGAAGAACTTAAGCAAATCGACCCAGTCAAGACCCCCTATGATGTGGTGACCTTGAGCGGCAGTGGAGAGCCAACGCTGGCGCTCAATCTAGCAGAAATTATCACCCAGGCCAAGACGATCACGGGCCGTCCCGTTGTGGTTTTAACCAATGGATCGTTGTTGGGCGATCGCGAGGTTCAAGCAGCCCTCAATCTCGCCGATCAAGTTGCCGTTAAACTTGACGCAGTTTCAGTCAAACAACTGCAACGGGTCAATCGCCCCACAAGGGAGATGCAATGCTCAGACCTCTTTGCTCATCTCCAGTTCTTTGCCGATCATTATTGGGGGGAATTGGCGTTGCAGACGATGGTCCTTAGCCCTTGGTCTGCCCCCGAGAAAGCCCAATATATCGAAATGTTGCAACAGTACCAACCGGACGAAGTGCAGCTCAACGCCCCTGCTCGTCCTCAGCCAAAAACCCGCCAACTGGAAGCACGGGGAAATGCCCCCTTCGAGACCAGTTCTTCTGCACTTCAGACCCTACAATGCGTGACAACGACAACACTACAAGACTTTGCCGAAGAGATTGAACGATTAACCGGCATTCCCACGCGATACCCGCAGCTACAGCATTAGTCCAGCCGCGCTTAAGTTTGGCCCGATCAATTGGGTCAGATTTGTAAAGATAAAACACAACGTCGTTCAGGTATCCGATCAATCGCTATACAGTTATCTAAAGATTAAGCAAGCTGGTTTTATCGTCAACCTTGTGACAGGGGTCAATCCATGCGTATCCTCATGATTCAGCCCAACTACCATTCTGGGGGAGCCGAAATTGCCGGAAATTGGCCTCCTAGCTGGGTTCCTTACGTTGGCGGAGCGCTAAAGCAAGCAGGGTTTGACCAGGTTCGCTTTATCGATGCCATGACTAATTACATCGATGACGTTGCCCTCGCCGCCATGATTGAGCAGCATCAACCGGATGTAGTGCTTGCAACTGCTATCACACCGATGATTTATCAGTCGCAAACAACGCTACAAATTGTGAAGGCGGTTTGTCCCTCAGCAGTCACGGTCATGGGGGGAATTCATCCCACCTATATGTACCGCGAAGTTCTCCAGGAGGCCCCGTGGATAGACTATATTATTCGGGGTGAAGGCGAAGAAATTACGGTCAATTTGATGCGGGCGATCGCGGAAGGGCGCGATCGCCAAGACCGCGAATCCATTTTAGGCTTAGCTTACATCGATGAGACTGGTCAGATTGTTGCAACCCCTGCCCATCCCCCCATTCGAGACCTCAATACCCTTTCACCAGATTGGACTTTATTAGATTGGGATAAATATATTTATACGCCGTTGAATGTGCGAGTTGCCGTTCCCAATTTTGCGCGCGGTTGTCCCTTTCGCTGTCGATTTTGTTCCCAATGGAAATTTTGGCGTAAATATCGAGCTCGCAAGCCCAAACAATTTGTCGATGAAATTGAATATTTAGTGAAAGAGCATCAGGTTGGCTTCTTTATTTTAGCGGATGAAGAACCAACCATTAGCAAAGCTCGATTTGTTGCCCTGTGTGAGGAGTTAATCGACCGTAATCTGGGTGTCCATTGGGGGATTAATACCCGTGTAACCGATATCCTGCGTGATGAAGCCGAATTACCTCTCTATCGCAAGGCCGGTTTAGTTCATGTCTCTCTGGGGACAGAAGCGGCTGCCCAGCTTAATCTCAATGTCTTTCGCAAGGAAACAACCATCGCAGACAATAAACGGGCCGTTAAGCTCCTGCGAGACCATGGTATTGTTGCCGAGGTTCAGTTCATTATGGGACTTCCCAGCGAACTTCCTGAAACCATCGAAGAAACCTATCGGATGGCGCGGGATTGGGGCGCAGATATGACCAATTGGAATATGTACACTCCTTGGCCCTTTGCCGAGCTGTTTCAAGATCTGGAAGATAAGGTTGAAGTTCGCGATTATTCCCACTATAACTTTGTAACGCCCATTATTAAGCCGGATCACATGACCCGCGAAGCCGTGCTCGAAGGGGTTTTGCGAAACTATGCCCGTTTTTATGGGTGGAAGTTTTTGGAATATTGGTTTACCCGCGATGGCTTCAAGCGACGCTATCTCTTGGGCTGCTTATGGGCCTTTGTCACGACCACCCTGAACAAACGCTTTTATAATTTGAAGCGCATTAAGCGTAAAGGTGTTCATGCTGAAATCGAATTTGGCTTTGATGAATCTCGCATTCTTTCTGAGGAGGCGATGGCCCGTTTGAAGGCAGCTAAACTCGCTGATGTGGAGTTTCCTGAGGGCAAAAATCCTCAGTTGGTTAATGGCATTTCTAGTGGTGCTTCTGAGGGAATTCCCGGCAGTATTGCAGCCTGTGGAGCACCGCCAGATGTGTCAGAGTCTTCAATTCTAGATCCTGTTGAATCGGAACTTCAACTGATCATTGTCCATGGGGATGAAACAAGTCGAATCGCCCTACGGAAGGGATTGCGATCGCAGCCCGGCCTAGAAGTCGCTAGCGAAGCAACCAACGGCGAAACAGGGCTGATTTTGCTTGACTCTATCATTGTGGATGTCGCAATCGTAACAGCCCAATTGCCGGATATGTCATTAAGTACCTTTTGGCAACGCGCACAAGCACAAGCAGGATCTTGTCATCCCTTCAAGCTGTTAGTGCTCACGGAGGCAGCGACACCACTAGAAGTACTAGAAGAGGCCGGTATGGCCCACTGCCCAGCAGACTGGCCCCCGGAAAAAATTGCTGAGATCATCCAATCTCTACAAACACAAGCCAAAGAACTCATTACAACCTAAATCCTTAAACACCCCAAAAGGCTCACAGTGTAACGCTTGAGCCTTTTGCTTGACTTTCTCATTAGATCACTTTACAGTTATATGGTGACACAAGCCCAGTAAGCAAAAAGTTGTCACAACCCGTGTTGAGCTATTTTGTCTTTGGCTATTTTGTCATCGTCTCATCATTCATTTTTTCTTAGGACGTTCGAATTTATGACCACAACGTTCAATCAATCTCCCAGCATCAATGCCTGGGATCGCTTTTGTGATTGGATTACAAGCACAAGCAATCGTCTATATATCGGCTGGTTTGGTGTGCTTTTGATTCCCACTGCTTTAGTCTCCGCTATTGTTTTCATTCTCGCAATTGTTGCGGCTCCCCCAGTCGATATTGACGGGATTCGTGAGCCAGTTACGGGCTCATTGCTCTATGGCAATAATCTGATGACTGCAACAGTTGTTCCGTCATCTAATGCAATTGGTTTGCACTTGTATCCTATTTGGGAAGCTGCCAGCCTAGATGAATGGCTTTACAACGGTGGCCCTTACCAGATGATTATTTTCCACTTTCTCGTCGCCATCTATGCCTACATGGGGCGTCAGTGGGAACTGAGTTATCGTCTGGGTATGCGGCCTTGGATTGCGGTTGCTTATTCTGCTCCCGTGGCTGCCGCAACCTCTGTGCTCCTGATCTATCCGATTGGCCAAGGCAGCTTTTCCGATGGCCTCATGCTTGGTGTTTCTGGCACGTTCAATTTCATGATCGTGTTTACAGCTGAGCATAACTTGCTGATGCATCCTTTCCATATGTTGGGTGTTATCGGGGTATTTGGCGGAGCTCTGTTCTCGGCTATGCATGGTTCTTTGGTAACAAGTTCTTTGGTTCGTGAAACCAGCGAAGTCGAATCTCTCAACCAGGGTTATAAGTTCGGTCAAGAAGAAGAAACCTACAATATTGTTGCGGCTCACGGCTACTTTGGTCGCCTGATCTTCCAATATGCCTCGTTCAACAACAGTCGGTCTCTGCATTTTTTCCTAGCAGCTTGGCCCGTGGTGGGGATTTGGTTTGCTGCCCTAGGCATCAGCACCATGGGCTTTAATTTGAACGGATTTAACTTCAATCAGTCGGTTCTCGATAGCCAAGGTCGTGTGATTAATACCTGGGCCGATGTCTTGAACCGGGCCAATCTAGGCATTGAGGTGATTCACGAACGGAATGCTCACAATTTCCCGCTCGACCTTGCCTCTGGCACAGCACAACCTGTTGCCATCAGTGCTCTGAGCGGTTCTCCGGCCATTGCTCCAACTCTTGCTGGATAATTGTCATCCCTAGGAGTATCTCCAGGACAGGTGTCGTCTAAGGCATTGGCAGGAAGAAACGGGCCGTGTTCAATCGTTCTTCTTGCCAATGTTTCTTAAGGTTTTTTATGGATTGGACCATCAGGATTAGAATTGATCTTTCATTATTGATTTGAGTATAAGACAACTTAAAATAGTCACCCTAGAGGAATTTCCCAATGAGCCTAAAATCTATTACTCGTCCTTTGAATACAACTGAAATTACCATCATGAGTAACGTCAGTACTGTTCAAGCCAAAGGAAGTAGGATCACGAGAATTGAGGCCAGTCAACAAACCCTTGATTCGTCCAATCAGGCAGCTATTCATTTAACATTTGATGTCGATCAGCCAGAAGAAGCTTCTCTTCCAAACCTTCTACAGTCCACTCAATCGCTCGGTTTGATTTTAAATTTAGAAGATGCCTTTGAGTTAGGATTACTTCTAGTAGCGATGGGATTAGTCGATCAAAACGATATAGAAGCGAGTCAAAGTTTAGACCGCCTTGCTGGACTGATGAATGATTTGCAGAACAAAGGTTAAGAATAACTGAATAATAAGTGGATTAGAGCGATTCAAGTTATTGGGCGGGCGATCGCACCCATACAAGCAACCGCCCTTCTTACCATCCTCGCACCAAGCTTTCCATACCATCATTCCCGCCGGATCAGCCCGAAAACTCTTTTTTCGGGCTTTCCTAACCTTTGTGGAACTAATACGCAACTAGCTTTCCTTGCTTTGTAATGAGGGAATCCGCTCCACCATATATTGTCCTAAAAAGGTACTCACAATCGATAGGATAATCGGCCCTAGGAAGAAAGACAGAGGACCCTGGACCGAAAAACCAGGGACAAAGACTGCAGCGAGCCAAAAACAAAAGCCATTCACAACGAGCGAAAATAGACCAAAGCTTAGAAGGGTAAGGGGTAAAGACAATAATCGCAGAAGCGGACGGATGCTGCCGTTAACGACCCCGATGGCGATCGCCCCCACCAAAGCAGCTGCAAAGGTCGATAGATTGACACCCGGTAGCAGAATATCCACAACCAGCAAACTTAAGGCTGTAACCAGGCTCGTGAGCAAGATTCCTAACATAATTCAAGTATCCTCTATTAACGCGATTGATGAAGCGATATTAAGCATCAGACCTTCACCACGAATGGCTCTAGAATCGCGGTCTTCAGACTTGTGAAACATCTGTACAAAGATAGAGCTTTGCACGAAATATCTAGGTCTGGTTTAGGTCTGGCTTAGATGAGAGATACGAATCGGAGAAAACAAGCCTTCGTACAGGACTATTTCATCCCTCTACCCTTGTTTATAGATTTCTACAATTAGACTTAAGGCAGAAGCGGCCTTCGAAGCATCTGCACATAATAAAAGACAACAACGATTTTAGATAACCTAGAGGCTCTTTTGATGAATTCTAAGCTGTTTCACTATATCCTCGGGATCTTCCTACCACCTGTGGGGATCTTTTTAACCTATGGCGTCAGTAGTACATTGTTAATTAACATCGTCTTAACAGTGATTGGCTACGTACCAGGCGTGATTCATGCCGTATGGGCGATCGGTAAGCATTACGAAAAGATCAACGAAGTTTACTAGAGCTAGCTTGTAAATCCCTACGAACTTGTAAGACTGGTATAAAATTACCTTGTACAAAGAGAATCATTAGCACTACTCCCATAGGCTCGATAGATATTCTCACGGGTCATGACTTGCTCCGGCTGGCCGTCAGCCAAAAGATGACGTCTGAGTAAGAGCAAACGATCGTAGCGCTTGAGTGTATCGCCCCAATCATGGTTGCAGACCAAGACTGTTTTGCCTTGGTGTTTGAGGCCATTCAACAACTGAAGGAAAAGTTGTTGAGTTTTCGGATCAATCCCTGCAAAAGGCTCGTCGAGCAGTAGCAAGTCAGCCTTTTGAGCCAGGGCACGGGCGAGGAATACCCGCTGCTGTTGCCCCCCCGAAAGCTGATTGATGGGGCGATCGCGCAACGCCACCAAGTCCACCTGAGCTAAAGCCTCTAATGCCGCCTGCCGTTGCTGACCGGTTGGCCCCAGCAGCCAGCCTTGACCGGCGGCAAAGGCCATCATTACGACATTCCAAGCTGTGATGGGATAGTCCCAATCAATTTGCGATCGCTGCGGGACATAAGCCACTCGTTGCCGCTGCCGCTGGAGCGGCTGTCCTTCAAATAGAACCACACCTTGACTGGGCAAAAGCCCCAAAATAGCCTGAATTAGCGTGCTTTTTCCTGCCCCATTAGGACCAATCAGCCCCACCAACTCCCCTGGCTGCAGCCGAAGAGAGATATCTTCTAGGGCCAAGATGCCCCGATAGTTGACAGAGAGATGCTGAACTTCTAGCATGAGCGAACGATAATCATTCTCAATTTGGTTATCATAGCAAAAAGTCGGGCCAAATGATCGGGGCAATGGGGAGCAATATGTTTCAGCTACAGGGCAAATGGGGTTGGGTTTGGGGACTCGTCTTAGTGGGGGGGATCAGTGGCTGTAGCCAGTCTGAGGGTTTATCCAGTCAAAACTCCAGTAGCCCAGGGGAAGAGAATGTCAACAAGCCGGAGGTTGTTGCAGCAACCCAGGTCCTTTGTGATTTAACTCGTCAAATTGCCCAGGAGACCCTACAGCTTACTTGTCTGATGCAGCCTGGCCAAGATCCCCACACCTATGAGATGACCCCTAGCGATCGCCGAGCCATTGAAACGGCTGATTTGGTTCTGTACAGTGGGTTCTCTTTTCCTCTAGGCATGGTTCAAACCATCGAATCTGTAAAGTCAGACCAGGAGCGTTTGGCGGTTTATGAAGTGGCGGTGCCACAGCCTCGGCTGATTAAAGAGCATGATCATGGGCATGAGCATGAGCACGAGGATGTTCATGAAGATAGGCCTGTTAACGCTGCAAATCCTAAAAATAGCGAGACATCTCAGAACCAAGATCTGGTCGCAGATCCCCATGTTTGGCACTATGCTCCTCACAACGCGGCAATGGTAGAGGTGATTCGCGATCGCCTTCAACAACTTGCCCCAGAGCACAAGATGCAGTACCAACGGACCGCCAGTAGCTTAATAGAATCGTTTCAGTCTATAGACACCTGGATCAAAGCACAGATTTCAACGATCCCCGCCACTTCGCGCAAACTGATCACCACCCATGAAGCATTGGGCTATTTTGCAGAAGGCTATGGTCTGACCCTAGCAGGCGCTCTTGAAGGGCTATCCACAGAAGAACGACCCTCCGCTGCTCGGATTGCAGCCCTAGCTCAGCAAGTAAAATCTACCGGGGTGCCAGCGATCTTCGCCGAATCCAGCGTCAGCCGTGAGCTTATACAAGCCGTTGCTCAAGAAGCCGGAGTGACTGTCGCAACTTCCCCTCTCTTTGTTGACGGTCCGGGTGAACCGGGCAGTGGAGCAGAAACCGTGAGCACGCTACTCATTCATAACACCTGCACGATTGTGAATGCTTTAGGAGGGCAATGCACACCGCTGAGTTTGCCTGCTCAGCCTCCATCCTGAGCCAAAAGATTGAGAAATTTAGACCTACCGAATTAATTTTCTCTGTCAAGCTTCTGTCAAGCTGATGTCATGCAACAAGGTTAAATAAATCTAAAATTTCCTGCCGTTGTTAGATTAAAGACTTTCCGCCAACATTGAATTTGTTTAGCCTATAAGCTAGAGCCACAAAACCTAGAGCCACAGAACCTAGAGCCACAAAGCCCAAAAAGTTTTGTAGCAATTGAATGGCCCTCTGCCCAGAAGATGCAAACGGTTTAGCCACCGAATCTTGCTTGGCTAGTGCTCAATCAGCTTGGAGGAAACTTGTATGACTGCTTCATCTACACCCACCTGGATTACAACCCAAAATCAGGTTTTGTCGGCTGAAGAACTGGCCCGAATGGATGCTTATTGGCGAGCCTGCAATTATCTGGCCGTTGGCATGATTTATTTACGGGACAATCCCCTCCTCAAGGAACCCCTTAAGGCTGAACAGGTCAAATACCGCCTCCTGGGCCATTGGGGCGCTTCTCCAGCCCTCAGTTTCACCTACATCCACTGTAATCGCCTGATCCTCAAATACGACTTGGACATGATCTTTGTCGCGGGTCCCGGTCATGGCGCGCCGGGAGTTCTGGGTCCGGTCTATCTGGAAGGCACCTATTCAGAAATCTATCCCGATAAGAGCCAAGACGAAGAGGGGATGCGACGGTTTTTTAAGCAATTTTCTTTTCCTGGCTATATCGGTAGCCACGTCACGCCGGAGACCCCCGGTTCAATTCATGAAGGGGGAGAATTGGGTTACAGCGTTTCCCATGCCTACGGGGCGATTTTGGACAATCCCGATTTGATTGTGACCTGTGTCGTGGGAGATGGAGAGGCTGAAACGGGACCCCTAGCCACGGCCTGGCACTCCAATAAATTTATTAATCCGGCACGGGATGGAGCGGTGTTGCCGATTCTGAATCTCAACGGCTATAAGATTGCCAATCCCACAATTTTAGCCCGCATTTCCCACGAAGAACTGGAATGTTTGTTTAAGGGCTATGGTTACACGCCCTACTTCGTCGAAGGCAAAGATCCCCTAGAGATGCACCAATGTATGGCCCAAGTCATGGAGGAATGCATTCTCAAAATCAAGGAAATTCAACGAGATGCTCGGGTTCACGACAAAGTGGAGCGCCCCCGCTGGCCGATGATTGTCCTGCGCACCCCCAAGGGATGGACCGGCCCCGCCGAGGTTGATGGTCATAAGGTGGAGGATTTTTGGCGATCGCACCAAGTCCCCATCGGCGGAATCCACAGCAACCCCGAGCACTTGCGCAGACTAGAAGCCTGGATGCAAAGCTACAAACCCGAGGAACTGTTTGACGAAAAGGGTTCGTTAATCCCAGAACTTCAAGCCCTAGCGCCAACCGGTACGCGTCGTATGGGGTCTAATCCCCACGCCAATGGAGGTCTGCTGCGCAAGGCGCTCAAACTGCCAAATTTCCGTGATTATGCGGTTTCAATGGAAGGCCATGGTCAGGCGGAGTTTGAAAACACGCGGGTCTTAGGGATGTTTATGCGCGATGTCATGCGGGACAATCCCAACAATTTCCGCCTCATGGGACCGGACGAAACGGCTTCCAACCGGCTTCATGATGTCTACGAGGTAACCAAGAAGGCTTGGATGGCAGACTTTTATCCCGAAGATCTTGATGGTAGTCAACTTTCACGGGATGGCCGGGTGATGGAGATGCTAAGCGAACACACCCTCCAGGGCTGGCTCGAAGCCTATCTCTTAACCGGGCGTCACGGCCTCTTCCACACCTACGAAGCCTTTGCCCATGTGGTCGATTCAATGTTCAATCAACATGCCAAATGGTTGGATATTTGCCAATCCCACGTGCCTTGGCGACGATCGGTCTCTTCACTCAATATTTTGCTCTCATCCCTCGTCTGGCGGCAGGACCACAACGGCTTTAGCCATCAGGATCCGGGCTATGTGGATTTGGTGACCAACAAAAGCCCCAATGTAGTACGCGTCTATTTCCCGCCGGATGCCAACTGCTTGCTCTCCGTGGCCGACCATTGCTTCCGCAGCACCGACTATATCAATGTGATTGTGTCCGACAAGCAAGAACATTTGCAGTATTTGCCGATGGAAGAGGCGATCGCCCACTGTACTAAGGGAATTGGCATCTGGAGTTGGGCCAGCAACGATGACTGCGGCACTGAGCCAGATGAGCCAGATGTGGTCATGGCCTGTTGTGGAGACATCCCAACTATGGAATCCTTGGCAGCGACAGCGATTTTGCGGCAAGAGTTTCCTGAACTCAAAATTCGCTTTGTCAACGTGGTAGATCTCTTCACCTTAATGTCCCAAGGAGAACACCCCCATGGTCTCAGCGATTGGGATTTTGACACTCTCTTTACCCCCGACAAGCCCGTCATCTTTAATTTCCATGGGTATCCCTGGTTGATTCACAAGCTAATCTATCGCCGTTCTAACCAAGAACGTATCCATGTCCGGGGTTATAAGGAAGAGGGCAATATCAATACGCCGCTGGAGCTAGCCATTAAGAACCAAGTTGACCGATTTAACCTAGTCATTGATGTGATTAATCGAGTGCCGAAACTCGGCTCCGCCGCTGCCCATGCCAAGGAACGGATGAAAAACACAATCATCGAATGCCTAACCTATGCCCATGAGCATGGCAAAGACCAAGATGAAATTACCAATTGGAAGTGGCCCTACTAGTTGAGATAGACGCTTGGCTTAGTATCGCCAAACATCCTGATCTGGCTATGACTTTCTTTGCCTCCCCCCTTCCCTAGTTGACGATTTGGGTGGAGGGCGATCGCACGGGAACGAGTTTAGTTTCCGGCGATCGCCACCCGCTCTATTCAGGACTGACGAAGTCGTTCAAGCCTCTGTCCCCTAGTCCATTTAACTTGCTTCGCGATCTAGAATAGAGGAATAGAAAATAGCAGAAATGAATGTCAAGTTGTATCTACTACGTCATGGTGAAACAACATTTAGCCAAACCGGCGGCTACTGTGGGGCTTTAGATGTAGAACTCACTTCCTTCGGTCAAGCCATGGCTCAATCCTTTGCTGATGCCTATCAACATCTGAAGTGGGAAGCCATCTATTGCAGCCCAATGAAACGCACCCAAGCCACAGCGACTCCAATCGCCCAGGCAACAGGCTTGATTCCCCAACTGCGGGAGGGGCTGAAGGAAGGACACTTTGGTCAATGGGAAGGCAAAGAAAAAGAGGAGGTTCGACGCAACTTTGAGGAAGACTACTACCATTGGATGACAGAACCAGCCTGGAATGCTCCCACCGGGGGCGAGACCGCTGTGGAGGTGGCGAATCGGGCCATGGCTGTGATCGCAGAAATAAAGGAAAAACATACCGCTGGCAATGTACTGGTGGTCTCCCATAAGACGACTCTACGGGTGATTCTCTGTAGTTTGCTGGGGATTGATTTAGGACGATATCGCGATCGCCTCGACTATCCCGCAGCCTCGCTGAGTGTGGTGAATTTTGGGCGGTATGGTCCGTTGCTGGAACGGATGGGCGATCGCACTCACATGCCCCCCGAATTGCTGGCACGGGAGGGCACATGAACATTCTGGTCCTGAACGCAGGGTCGAGCAGCCACAAAAGTTGTCTATACCAATTGTCTAGCAAACTATTGCCACCTGAACCCCCCAAGCCCTTGTGGGAAGGATCAATCGATTGGACTCATCAACCTGGCCAAGCAGAGCTTCAGATTAGAACCGCAGCGGGATGTTCTATCACAAAAACGCTGCCAAGTGACGATGGCAAAGCTGTAATTCAGGATTTACTCAAAAGCTTATGGCAAGGAAATACCCAGGTTATTGCAAAGCCAACTGAAGTCCATGGAATAGGCCACCGCGTGGTTCATGGCGGGCAAATCTACCGCGAAGCAGTGCGGATCGACGAAGCCGTCAAAGCAACGATTCGGGAGCTCATTCCCCTCGCACCGGCCCATAACCCTGTAAACCTAGAGAGCATCGAGATTAGCGAGACGCTGCTGGGGCCAGACATTCCGCAATTTGCTATCTTCGACACGGCTTTCCATAGCCATCTGCCGAAGGCTGCTGCGGTTTATCCCGGTCCCTATGACTGGGTTGCGCAGGGCATTCGCCGCTATGGGTTTCACGGCATTAGCCACGAGTATTGTGCCCATCGCGTTGCACAGTTGCTTGGCCAAGACTTGCATTCTCTGCGTTTGATTACCTGTCATCTGGGCAATGGCTGCTCTTTGGCGGCAATCCGCGAGGGTCGGAGTGTGGACACAACTATGGGATTTACGCCCTTGGAAGGGCTGATGATGGGCAGTCGTTCGGGGTCTGTGGATCCGGGGATTTTGCTGTATTTGATGCGGCAGCAGGGACTGAATGCGGATGATCTTGAGCGGTTGCTGAATAAACAGTCAGGGTTGCTGGGATTATCTGGGGTTTCTAATGATCTGCGGGTGGTGAAGGAGGCGATCGCCCAAAACAACCCCCAAGCGCAATTGGCCTATGAGGTTTATATTCACCGCATTCGCAGCGGCGTTGGGGCGATGTTGGCGAGTCTAGGCGGACTGGATGCGCTCGTGTTTACGGCGGGGGTGGGGGAGCATGATGGGGGGGTGCGATCGCAAGTTTGCGAGGCCTTTGGGTTTCTAGGATTGACGCTTGATGCGACGAAAAATCAGGGCAATCCTCAGGATGAGGATGTCGCTGTACCTGAGTCGCGGATTCGAGTGTTTGTCATTCAAACTCAGGAAGACTGGCAGATTGCGAAGACCTGCTGGGCAATGCTGGCCTAAGCTTATGACCTCAGCTTGCGGTGAGTCAGTCTGTTCTATCAATAATGCTAAGTCTCGATCGTTGTATTAATCCAGCGCCTAGCTGGATCTCAACCGAAAAACCGTCATTTTTTTTGAGAAAACTTTAGATTTTATGAAATGGTCGGAAATGTTTTTTCCGGGTAGTTCTTTTAACATGGGTATTAATCTATGATTAAGACTTATGACTCGACGATTAGAGCGTCTGTTGAGATTAGATGAGCTACTCAGAGAACAAGGACGACAAACCGCAGAAACGCTGGCTGCGGAATTGGAGCGTACAGAGCGGACAATCCGTAGCGATATTGAATTCTTACGCAATCGCTATGGTGCACCCATCCAATTCTCTCAGCAGAAAGGTTGGTACTATACTGACCCAGATTGGCGCTTGCCCACCGTTGCACTCACCCAGGGAGAGCTGTTTGCTTTGACACTTGGAGCACGAATGCTACGGACTTATGCTGGCTCCGCCTACGCCCAAGAACTAGAGGGGGCGATCGCCCAACTTGCCCAACGTCTGCCAGAGCAAACCTGGGTTGATCTTCAACAATTGGCTGAGCAGAATATGCTGTTCAGAACGGGGGCAGAGCTGGACCTGAATCCTGAAATCTGGCAGTGCTTGGAACAAGCTTGCCAGAAACGGAAACGGGTTTGGATGCGCTATGCAACTCCTGGTAAGCCAGTTTCGGAGCGAGAAGTCGATCCCTATCTTCTGCATATCTCCCAAGCTAATCCTTACATGACGGGCTGGTGTCATAAGCGGCAGGAGGTCCGGTGGTTCCGGGTTGATCGGATTCAAGCGGTGGAGCTCCAAAAGGAGCAATTTGAGATAGATGCAGCTTTTGATCGGGAAGCACATGAAGTGACCCCCAAAACCTGAACAGAAGCGAGAGAGAGTAAGCTAAAGTCTAGGAGGCAAAAGGGTCATGGCAAAAAGACAGAGAAATTACAGCAGCGAGTTCAAGGCCAAGGTGGTACTGGAAATGGTCAGCGGCCAGCGGTCGCCGACGGAGGCAAGTCGAGCTCATAAGGTCCATCTATCAGTGCTATGCCGGTGGAAGAATGAATTTCTCAAGCAGGCCCATCGAGCATTTGAAGGGAAAGAATCAAATGACGAAGCCTCAGAGAGAATAAGCGAATTAGAAAGAATGATAGGTCGATTGACAATGGAGCTGGAAGTGTCAAAAAAAGCTTCGGATGTGTGGAACCTGAGCGGAAACGGAAAATGATAGAGGAGTTCAAGGAAGACTATCCCATTCAAATTATTTGCGATGTGATTGGATACAGTCGAAGCCGATATTACTACAAGCCGAAGTCAGAGAAAGAAGATGAAGACGAAAAGCTCAGAGTAGCGATTATCGAAGTTGCAGGAAGATATCCGACTTACGGTTACAGACGGATAACGAAACAACTTCAGCGAGAAGGATGGAGTGTCAACCATAAGCGAGTGAGTCGTCTGATGAGGCAGTTAGGTCTACTAGCTCAAAAGCGGGTGAGGCGGAAGCGAACGACGAACAGTGTGCATGGCTATCGGCGTTATCCAAATCTGGAGAAAGGGCTGTTGGTAATGCGTCCTGAGCAGGTGTGGGTGGCGGACATCACCTATATCCGCTTGAAGGAGGAGTTTGTCTATCTGGCAGTGGTGATGGATGTATTCACCCGCAGTATACGAGGATGGCACCTGGATAAGACAATGGAGAAGAGCTTGACGATAACAGCACTGGAGAAGGGATTGATGAAAGCAATTCCCGAGATACATCATTCAGATCAAGGGGTGCAATATGCAGCGAATGACTATGTAAAAATGTTGGAAGAACACAACGTTAAGATTAGTATGGCAGCTATCGGGAAAGCCTGGGAGAATGGATATGCGGAAAGATTAATGAGAACGATCAAAGAAGAGGAAGTAGACCTATCAGAATACCGAAACTTTAGTGAGGTCTATGAGCGAATAGAAGAGTTTCTAGAGGAAGTGTATATGAAGAAAAGAATCCACTCGTCATTGAGCTATTTGACACCGGCTGAATTTGAAGAAAAGTGGATGCGCGGGCAACAGAATGCAGAAGTGTGATAAAAGTAAAACAACTCTCGCTTAGGCCAGATCTTTCTGTCCAAAGGAAGGGGTTCACTTCAGATCTTAGATTGTCGTCTTGACCTGAGATTGCCGCTTCTCATTTCCTTTTGCCAATTCAGTGGGCTCCCCGCCTTCTAATTGTCGCGACAGGCAAATGTCTTGACACTTGATAGTCCAGAAATTCGGGGGGATGTTGCCAATCGATCAGTTTGGCGGTGTTGGGAAAAAAGAATTCGATCGCTTCTTGAAAATAGGTACGCAGCACAAACTTCCAAGGGCCATCTTGGGGATCGGACTGAACCATTGCTCTCTGTCCCTGAGTAAGAGTTCGATTGTACTTCTTTTGGGGTACTCGCCAGTCAATTGAGGCGTGGCGTTTCTAGCTGTGCGTTCGGAATTAGCTAAGGTAAAAGCTAGGAGAATGTGCTTTCTGCGTGAATCTGCGTAGGCTTTTTGTTTGAAGATGGAATAAAGATACGGATGGAGTGGGTGAGTGATGGAGTAATGGTGTGATGGAGTCGTCACCCAATCACCCCGTCACCCAATCACCCCGATACTCAACGACCCATGACCCAGACCCCTGAAACACAACTGAAAACTGCTGAGGCGCGGCTGGCGGAGGCTTTGGCGTTGCGGGAGGCTGGGGATTTGGTGGGGGCGGTGGGGCGGTTGCGGGAGCTGCTGGAGGAGGCTGGGTTTGTTCGGGGGTGGATGGAGTTGGGGCGGACGTTGCGGCGGTTGGGGGAGCGAGAGGGGGCTTTGGAGGCGTTTGGGGAGGCTGAGCGGCTTGATTCAACGTATTTACCTAGCAAGATTGATTGTGCAGTCGAACTGCGCAAGCTTGGCCAACTTGATAGAGCTAAGGAAAAATTAAACGAAATCCTTAAGATCGAACCAGGTCAACCTATTGCTTTGTTTGAGCTTGGCGAAGTCTATAGATGTAAGAATGATCTAGATAAAGCGATCGCCCAATACGAAAAAACCTTAGAATCTGAGCCGGAGCATTTTTGGGCTTTTTTACAAGTTGCCCTATACAAAAAAGAACTAGATCGACTAGAAACAGTGGAAGAACGATTAAAGAATGTTCTTAAAGAAGAGCCTAAGCACTTTCTTTCTCATGTACAGTTAGGCCTACTAGCTCGTCATCAAGATCAACATCTAAAAGCTCTACATTGGTTCCAGAAAGCTGCTCAATTAGCAAAATTTCCTGAAGAGTCTCTTCATGCTCAACTTAGTATTATTGAAGAACTACAGGTATTAGAACGGTTATCTGAAGCTTTAGTCTTAGCTAAGGAGATAAGTCAAACATATCCTGAGGAAGTCTATGCTAAAATCCTCTTAGGAAATACTTACCATCGCCAAAAGTTTTTTGATTTTGCAATAGGTGTGTATCAAGAAATTTTGGCAGATAAGCCAGATCATTTTGATGCTCAGATTGGGTTGAGCCGGAGCTTATTTGAATTAGGTCAAGCTGAAGCAGCGTTGGATATTTTGACTCAGATTGAGAATGAGCAGAAAAACACTCTATCAGTTCAGCTATGGCAAGTTGAGATTCTTCATAGCTTAAGTTATTTAGACCAAGTTGAAGACAAACTCACTCAATTACTAGAACGGTTTCCAACTGAGTCTCGTATACTCATGCGGTTTGGCCATTTAGAGCGGCAGCGCGGGAGCCGAGGTAAAGCTTTGCGATGGTTTCGAAAAGCAGAGGAGCATGCTGGAGATATAGAACAAGTTTGGAGTGCCCAGCTTTTTGCAGTTGAGGAACTTCGTGATCTGAAGCATTTAGATGAAGCAATGGCTGAGATAAAACAACGACTTGAACTGCGGCCTCAGAATGCCTGGGGACATCTCATTTTGGCAAGTATTTACTACGAAAAATTGGATCTAAAGAAAGCCGCTGATATTTATCGTCGTTTATTGCAATATCATCCAAATCATCTAGAAGCTCAACTAGAGCTTGCTCAAATCTTAAGTGAAACTCAGCAGGTTTCAGAAGCGATTGAAAATCTTGAGAGACTTTTTCAATCTGGACGGCAAGACTTTCGTATTCTTATGAGTTTAGGTCAGCTTGCTCAGTCACAGAAAGATTGGGCGATCGCCCAAGAATGGTACGAGCTAGCTTGTCAAGCCTATCCTCAAAAACCTCAAGGTTACATTGAGTTGTCAGAGATTTTTTATCAGCAAGGCAAACTTCAGGATGCTATTACGATCCTGGAGGAAGCAGAGCAGAAAATACCCCATGCTCCAGAAGTACCAATCAAGAAGGCTGACTTACAGTTATATCTGGGCTATCCAGAAGAAAATCTACTAATTCTTAAAAAGGCTTATGAGAAGTTTCCATATCACGGTCCAATCATTCTACGAATTTGTCGATCATATTTACAATTAGGTAGATTTGAGGACGTAGTGATGCTGCTTGACAGTATCAAGTTTGATGATGGACGTTGGCAAAAGGAAATCGCTCAACTATTAGGGGAATTGGCGATGCGACAATTTCAGTTTGAGCGAGCAGCGTGGCATTATCGAGAGGCGATCGCATGCGCCCCTAGTCTTTCCTATGAACATAATCAATTAGCCCAGGCGCTTTTGTTGCAAGTCAAGCCTGTGGAAGCTCATGAGCAACTATCTCTGGCCACAGATGAGTTGAAGCGAAAGAAGATCCCAGGTCAGACAAGCATTCCGTTGAAGGACCATGTGGCAGTGTTGGTCAATCAGATGCGCATGAATCCAACGTTATTAGAAAAAGTTAAGCAGGCAGAGCATCAACAGGGGCAGGACCAACTACTGAGTCTAGCTGCAATTATTGTTCGCGAGCCTAGTTATTTAGGCGCTTCTCTTTGTCTAGCAAAGTGTTTGCGACAGCAAAACAGTTTTAATGAGCTAAAACAAGCTTTGGGGCAAATTCAGATGAATGTGCCAACCATTCCCAAGCGGATCGTGCAGTTTTGGGATAGCCCAACGCTACCACCAGAAGTGGAACAGGTTGCTCGAAGTTGGCTAGAAGTCAATCCTAGCTATGAATATGTACGATTTTCATTGAAAAACGCGATCGCCTTCCTTCGCAAACATTACGAACCTGATGTCCTCAAGGCATTTCAATACTGTGGTCATCCGGCAACGCAGGCAGATTTGTTTAGGTTAGCTTATCTTTATAGGATGGGTGGATTTTACGCGGACGCGGACGATCGTTGCCAAAAGTCTCTTGATGATTTGGTGGCGTCCAATGCTGAGCTAGTCGTGTATCAAGAGGAGTACGCCTCAATCGGAAATAACTTCCTAGGTGCTGTTCCGAATCAACCGATGATTCGGATTGCGCTCTATCAAGCCGTGGCGAATCTACTGAGCTATACAACGGAAGGGCCTTGGTTTCAAACGGGTCCAGGATTGATGACTTGCTCGTTTTGTACAGGCTTGTTACCGTATCTGTCGCATCTAGACTATAGAATGTGGCCGCGAGTCATGGTGTTGAGCCAGGAAGAGTTACGGGAATATGTTTGGCCCCATGTCGCGTTACCCTACAAGCACACAGAGAAAAGCTGGTCTTATGCGGCCTATCATCGGCGTCAGGAACGAAAAACTGTACCTTCGCGAGGAGCAATGTCGGAATAGGCTTGGTACAATGGTTATAGACGTCGTTGGGAGATCACGATGGTTCAAATTCCTTCCCGTACTTCTGCACAGAAACCAAGATTAGACCCATCCTCGGCACAGGATTCTGCGCTGTCTCAAGCCGCACCGGATTGGGATATGCTGGGGGAGGAGTGGCTGAGTGATGAACCGGAGTTGGAGTCTGATTTTCACCGAGAGCAAATTACGTTGTTGTTGCGGTTGATGCAATGGTATTGGCGCAACCGCAATGATATCTATTGCTCTGGCAACACGACGGTGTATTATGACGAGTCTCAGAGAACAAATCGCAATTTTAAGGGTCCGGATGTCTTTGTAGTGCTGGGGGTAGATCCGAGGTTGCGCAGTAGTTGGATGACTTGGTGTGAGGGGGGTCGGTATCCGAATGTAGTGATTGAGTTGCTGTCAGATTCGACAGCGAAGGTGGATCGCACGGAGAAGAAGGCGTTGTATCAGAATATTTGGCGATTGCCTGAGTACTTTTGGTTTCACCCGCGTACGTTGGAATTTAAGGGATTTCGGTTGATGGGTGGGCAGTATCAGGAACTTGAGGCGGATGAGCGAGGATATTTGTGGAGTGAGGAGTTGGGCCTGTCTTTGGGGTTATCTGGAGAAAGGTTGCGGTTATTTACGCGGGAAGGGGCGCTGGTTTTGTTAGAGGAGGAAGAGGAGCGCTTGCGGTCGGAGCGGTTAGCGAAAAAGCTGCGGGAGCTGGGGGTGAATCCGGATGAGGTTTGAAGGTTTTTCGGTAGTCCAATTATGTGGGTGCTGGAGAGAATGAAGCGGCATGAGCCTGCTTAAGGCGCAATTGCTGGTTGTAATGGTGAACGAAATTCCAGATCGCAGCCTCGTGGTTCTCTTGTTTCTTTGAAAACGAGAGAGCCTTTCGGACCAAGCGCGACACCCTTTGCCGCAGGGTGCAGTTGAACCTCTCGATGTAGCTCGTCAGCCCGCTTTCTTTCCCAACCGCTCGGTGGCGTTGGCTAGGAAGCACACAGGCATAGCTCTCCCAATAATCGGTGTAGATGACTGCACATTGGCGGTACACTCCCGGTAGAGACCGCCATAAAGCTTCGGCAGATTTAGCACTTCGGTCCCCGATATAAAGGCCAATGATTTCGCGAGTGTCCGCATCTAGAGCAATCCAAACCCACTGTTTATTTCCTTTATGGTCCACGAACGACCAGAGTTCGTCCATCTGGACCGTCAGAGCTTTTTTACTTTCTTCGTCACTTCCACCTCCCGAGCAACGGTTTTAGCTTTGGCGTTGACGTAGGTCTGAATGCAGCTCTCGGAGCGCTGCATCACCCGAGCAATTCCAGCGATGGCCAGCCTTTCAAGCAATAAACGTTCGAGCAAGGCTATCTCTTCATCGCTCAAGGGAAGGGATTTCGGAGTCAGGACAAACCGGCGACGGCAATCTCGACATTTATAGCTTTGAGTACCGCGATCGTTGAAGCCGTTACGGCTGATATCTTCAGATAGACAGTTAGGACAATGAATCAGCTCTTGAGTCATCGCAATTGGCACAGAAGGGTCTTACCCAGTTTGCTTTTTCTTTCTCTAATGGCCACAACATACTCATCCCCCAGCTAAAGGCACTACCGAAGTTTATTTAAGCAGAGAGTACTTGATTTTCAGATACGGACTGAGACATTTGAAGTACTTTTTTAAGCCAATTCCCGATTTGGGTGATGAATTCCTGATTGCGAGAATTGTCGGTCAAGCAATGATTAAGAGTCAGTTGCCAGCGGGCGAGTTGAACCTGCAATTCAACTAACTCAGCCGTAGTTTCAACGTCAAACTCACAGGCAGTCCACTCAATCAGGTATTTACTTTCATAGAGGATGTTATCTATAAGAATGGAAGCTGCCGCTTCTTTGGCGAGAGTTCGAAGTCGGGCAAGATTCATGGCGAGATAGCCCAGTCGTTGCTCTGGGGGTTGAGCTAAATAGCAGGCTTTTATTTCTGACAAATCTCTCATTGTTCTCCTAGTTTATCTTCTAAGATTTTCTTGACTTTTTCGCGAATGATTGGATCAGAGATTTGCATTTCGCGATTGTTTTGACGGGGTTTAATATTAATTAGCGATTCGTAAGCGACTTCTTGCTTAAATGGGATCCAGTCTGCTCCCCAAATGTCCTTTTGCGAGCTGCCATCTTCAAGGAGCATGGCCTCACAGTCCGCATGGAGTTGTCCGCCACCTGCTAAAATTTTTCTCTCGGTATCTACAGCGGTTTTGATATATACACCAAGGGCTTCCAGCATCTCTACTTGCTGCTCTGGTGTTGCGTGATCTCGGATGATGTGGATCAAAGCTTGGATTAGCTGATTTTAACCGATCTTAGCAGCTTCTTTGAAGGTGTGCGAGTGGTGATGTGTAAGAAATGGTTTGGGTCATGAAGTAATGATTGTGAGCTGAGTGTGGATGGGGCTTGAGATTGGGGGTCGGTTTGGCCGAAGGAGGTCTACTGAATTTTGCTGGTGTGGTAGTTGAGGAGAAGGGTGCTAATGATGAGGATGGCGAGAAGCTGGAGTTCTGGGGGCCAGAGGGTGATGATTCTGGTGGTGTAGAGAGCGCTGGGGGGTGTTGGGTGGCTGCGTGGATCTGCGTAAGCTTTTTGTTTGAAGATGGAATAAAGATACGGATGGAGTGGGTGAGTGATGGAGTAATGGTGTGATGGGGTCGTCACCCAATCACACCGTCACCCAATCACCCTGATACTCAACGACCCATGACCCAGACCCCTGAAACACAACTGAAGACTGCTGAGGCGCGGCTGGCGGCGGCTTTGGCGTTGCGGGAGGCGGGGGATTTGGGGGGGGCGGTGGGGCGGTTGCGGGAGCTGCTGGCTGAGGAGGGTGGGTTTGTGCGGGGGTGGATGGAGTTGGGGTGGACGTTGCGGCGGTTGGGGGAGCGAGAGGGGGCTTTGGAGGCGTTTGGGGAGGCTGAGCGGTTGGAGCCGAAGCATTTGCAGAGTCGGATTGAGGGGGCGATCGAGTTACGGGCCTTAGAGCGATTTGATGAAGCTGAGCAGAAGTTGTTGGGGGTGTTGCAGATTAATCCGGAGCAGCCTGCGGCTTTGTTTCAGTTGGGGGAGGTGTATCGGGTTCAGCGAAGGTTTGAGGAGGCGATCGCCCAATATCATAAAACAATAGAAACTGACCCTAAGAATGCTTGGGCAAAGATTCAAGTAGCGATTACGTATCACGAGTCAGGTTGTTGGGATACTGCCGAAGAAGAATTAAAGAATTTTATAAAAACTAATAGTGAACATCCAGAGGCCTACTTCAACTTAGGAAAAGTTTATCGATCAAAGAAGAATTTCAAAGAAGCGATACTCCAATATCAAAAGGTTCTTAGTATTCAACCCGATCATCATTGGGCTCAAATCCATATCGCAATCATATATCGAGAGATTGGACATTATGACATCGCAAAAAAAAGACTGACTAGTTTACTGAAGGCTAATCCATCACACTCTTTTGCTCTATTCCAGCTTGGAGAAGTCTATCGTCTACAGAAAAAATCAGAAAAGGCAATTGCCCAGTATAAAAAGGCTTTAGATTCTGATTTTGAGGCTCCTTGGCTAGAGATAAGTATCGCTAATGCTTGTCGAGAGATAGGAGAATTAGACAAAGCTGAAAAGCATTTAATTCGATTTTTAGATACGAACGGTGCACACCCAGAAGCTCTATTCAACTTAGGGAAAGTCTATCGGTCACAGAAGAAGTTTGAAGAAGCTCTTATACAGTATAAAAAAGGGTAGTCCCCTTTAGTAAAGGATGGAGAAAATATCATTGGGCTGGTTGTTCAGCATCTTTTCTCTGATTAGACGGTTGTACTCATGAATGAAATTCCAAATTGCACCGATATGGTTGTCCAGCTTCTTGGAGAAAGACAAGGTTTTTCTCACTAGGCGCGAAACCCTCTGCCTCAGGGTGTTGTTGAACCTTTCGATGTAGCTCGTCAACCCACTGTCTTTGCTGACGGCACGATGACGCTGCGCTGGAATCACACTCTCGTAGGCTTCCCAAAAATCCGTATAGACCGTGGCGCATTGCCGATACACCGACGGTAAGGATTGCCATAACGCCACGGCTGATGCTCGGGAGCGGTCGCCGATGTGGCAGCCAATCACCTCTCGGGTGTTCGCATCCAAAGCTATCCAGACCCATTGCTTGTTGCCCTTATGGTCCACAAAGGACCATAGCTCATCCATTTGCACCCTCAGCCTTCCTTTCGCTTTGGGCAGTACCTCTGCCTTTTGGGGCACCGCCTTATAGTGTTCATTGACGTAATCTTGCAGCCAGCTACTCGAAACGCCCGTTGCTCTAGCAATCCCTGCCAGGGGAATTTTCTCTAGCAGCAGCAGGTCTATCAAACTCTGGGTGTCTTTGTCTTTCGGCTTCCACTGGGGGTCTTCGACAAACTGTCGGTTGCAGTCTCGGCATTTGTAGTTTTGTTTGCCTCGGCGGGTTGTGCCGTTCTTGGAAATGTCGTGGGAGCCACAGGTCGGGCAAGTACGTTCTATGGTCATCTTTTCCTTTCTCCTACAACCGCTCCTCGTTTCTACAACAGTTTTCCCTTCTTTCCCTTTATCTTCAGCTCCTATTGACTACAACTGCTTCACTCTGTTTTTCTTTATCCTTTACATAAAAGCACTACCTAAAAAAGTTTTAGCAATTCAATCTGATCATTATTGGGCAAAAGTACATATTGCAATTATTTATAGAGAGTTAGGTCAGCTAGAAATTTCAGAAAATTATCTAAATCAAATTTTGGAGATTAGCTCTGATCATCCTTTTATTTTATTTCAGCTAGGAGAAACTTATCGACTACAGCAAAACTATGAAGAGGCAATCTGCAAATACCAGAAATCTTTGGAAGTTGATCCTGAAAATCCCTGGGCCGATATTCAGATAGCGATCGCCCAACGAGAATCAGGTCAATGGGGCGCTGCCGAACAACAACTCAATCAAATTCTTGATAAAAATCCGAGCCACTTTCAGGCTCATATACAGCAGGGAGTTTTAGCGCGGTGGCGAGATGAGCATGGGAAAGCCTTGGATTGGTTTCGTCAGGCAGAGGAATATGCAATTGAGATTTCTCAGAAATTGCAGACTCAACTTTTGATCTGTGAGACATTACAGGAGTTGGATCAGCTTGTCGACGCTTATACCGTAGCAAACCAGTTAGCTGATCAATACCCTGAAGATTCACAGGCTCTAATGATCTTGGGCAACCTTTTCCGTAGGCAACAGGCATTTGATTTAGCGGCTGACTTGTATCAAAAGATTTTGTCGATTCAGCCGAACCATCATCCTGCCAGTATTCAATTGAGCCGTTGTCTGTATGACTTGGGGCAGGCAGAGGCTGCATTGCAAGCACTGACGGCGGTTGAGGATAAATCGGTGGCTGCTGTACCAATCCAGACCCGTAAGGTTGAAATTCTCCGAGAGCTCCATCGGCTGGACGAAGCGGAGCAGACATTGCAATCCCTGCTAGAACGCTTTCCGATGGATTCGCGGGTGCTGATGCAGTGGGGATATCTGGAACGGCAGCGAGGGCAGCGGCAGCGGGCACTGGGTTACTTTCGACAAGCAGCAGATCATCCGTTGCAAGCTCACCAAGGATTAGCGGCTCAGTTCTGTGCCATCGAAGAATTGCGCGATCTGGATCGATTAGACGAGGCCAAAACAGAAATTCAGCAGGTTTTGGCAAAATATCCCCAGCATCGACGGGCCAATATGATTTTGGCCAGTATCTTTTATCGACAACTGGAGCTTGGAACTGCTGCTGAGGTGTATCGCAAGCTGCTGCAATTCAATCCCCATAATACCAATGCCCAGTTTGAGCTGGCGCGGGTGTTGAGCGAGATGCAGCAGCAAACGACCGAGGCTGTTGCCCATCTGCAAGTGCAATATCACCAGTCGAAACGTCCCGAATTACGCATCCTGATGCGTTTAGGACAGTTGGCAGAGGCCCAGGAGGATTATCCAGAGGCGCAGCGGTGGTATGAGCAGGCGCGGGAACTTTATCCCCACAGAGCACAGGTGTATAGCGCACTGGCGGAGGTGATGTATCGGCAGGCGGAGATTGAGGGGGCGATCGCGCTCCTCTCCGACGCAAGACAAGAGATACCTCAAGCTCCAGAGCTTCCGCTCAAGTTAGCTAGTTTACAGATGCGGCTAGGTTATCCAGTAAAAAGTCTACGGATTCTTGAGGAGGTGTATCAGCGGTTTCCGCATCAGATATCGGTTTTGTTGCAGCTTTGTCATCTGCATTTGCAACTAGGAGAGTTTGAGAACGCCGAGGGACTTTTAGCCGGAACTGGATTTGATCACGGCAATTGGCGGAAGCAGGTGGCGTTGTTGCGGGCGGAGATGGCGTTGCGGCGGTTTCAGCCCCAGATGGCAGAACCCTATTTGCGGGAGGCGATCGCTATTGCCCCAGCAACACCTCATGAGCATAACCGTCTAGCTCAAACCTATCTACTCCAGGCAGAGCCGCTGAAGGCTTATGAGCAGGTCAAGTTAGCGACGGACTTATTGAAGCTAAAAATGGCTCCAGGACAGACTAACATTCCGCTGAAAGACCATGTGGCGGTGCTAATTAATCAGATGCGGATGAATCCGGCCATGTTGGAGCAACTGCAAGCCGCAATGCAAGAGCAAGGTAAGGAGCGGTTGATTGGGTTGGGAACGATCGTCGCTCAGGAGCCGACCTATTTGGGGGCGGGGTTGTGTTTAATGCAGGCGTTGCGGCAGCAGGATATTTTTGCGGAATGGCGGCGGTTGTTGCCAGTGGGGGCAGTGGGTTTGCCGCAGATCCCGAAGCGAATTGTGCAGTTTTGGGATAGCCCGAAGCCACCGGAGGAGATTGCGGGAGTGATGCGGAGTTGGGTGGAGATGAATCCGGACTATGAGTATGTAAGGTTTTCGTTGCAGCGGGCGATCGCTTTCCTCCAGGAGTATTACGACGCGGATGTGTTGAAGGCGTTTCAGCTCTGTGGCCATGTGGCCACCCAGGCGGATTTGTTTCGGTTGGCCTATCTGAACAAGATGGGTGGTTTTTATGCGGATGCGGATGATCGCTGTCTGGTATCACTAGATGATCTGGTGGAATCGAATGCAGAGCTTGTTGTCTATCAGGAAGAGTATGCATCGATCGGCAACAACTTTTTAGGTTGTATTCCCAATCAGTCAATGATTCAGATGGCGTTATATCAGGCAGTAGAGAATTTGCTCAACTATACGACGGAGGGGCCTTGGTTTCAGACGGGACCGGGGTTGATGACGGGTTGTGTAGGGTTGGGGTTGGTGCCTTATTTATCTCATTTGGATTTTCGAATGTGGCCTCGGTTGGTGGTCTTGAGTCAGGAGGCGTTGCGGGGGTATGTGTGGCCCCATCTGTCGTTGCCCTATAAACATACGGAGCAGAGTTGGGTTTATCAGACTTACCGTAATACAAGTAGAAAGGCAGCTAAGCATAAAAGTGTGAATGTGGCAGAGCAATGATGCACATAGAGACTGCCCAGGCCATGTGCAGCGGGACGCGCTAGCCAACTTTGCTTAGCTGGGTCAGACGAGCAATAATAAGGAATACTGTTGCGTGATTGGCTTAGGGGATTGTCATGGTTCAGCTTCCTTCTCGCCTTGAGACTGCTTCAGGGCGACTTACCAAAGATGCTAGTTCAGTTCAAGACTTACCAGAGTGGGATATTCTGGGGGAGGAGTGGCTGAGTGATGAACCGGAGTTGGAGTCTGATTTTCACCGGGAGCAAATTACGTTGTTGTTGCGGTTGATGCAGTGGTATTGGCGTAACCGCAGTGATATCTATTGCTCTGGCAACACGACGGTTTATTACGACGAATCTCAGCGAACGAACCGGAATTTTAAGGGGCCAGATGTGTTTGTGGTCTTGGGGGTAGAGCCGAGATTACGCAACAGTTGGATGACTTGGCGTGAGGGGGGTCGGTATCCGAATGTGGTGATTGAGTTGTTGTCGGATTCGACGGCGAAGGTTGATCGCACGGAGAAGAAGGCGCTATATCAGAATATTTGGCGATTGCCGGAGTATTTTTGGTTTCATCCGCGTACGCTAGAGTTTAAGGGGTTTAGGTTGGTGGATGGGCAGTATCAAGAACTCCAAGCAGATGAGCAGGGCAATTTGTGGAGTCAGGAGTTGTCAGTTTTCTTGGGGATATTTGAGGAGCGGCTAAGGCTGTTTACACCTGAGGGTGAGCTGATTCCGTTGGAAGAGGAGGAGGAGCGGCAGCGGGCGGAGCGGGCGGAGGCGCGGGCTGAGCAGTTGGCGCAGCGGTTGCGGGAGTTGGGAATTAATTTAGAGGATGGGTGAGAAGTTGTGCTTTGGCGAATAGTGTGGGAAATTATTGGATTTTTGCGGCAATCCAGCTGAGGAGAAGAAGTGTGGAGATAATTAATGTGAGGATAATCGCAAGAAACTTAAGTCCTGTGGTCCAGAGGGCGATGATTCTGGCGGTGTAGAGGAGGAAGCAGAGGGCGATGGTTAGGTTTTTGCTGGTTTTTGTTTGAATGTTTGGCTGTAGTCTCGGTCTGTCATAAATTGAGCCAGTTTTTTTCTTTTGGCGGATCTTAGAGGATCTTGATTTTGCAATGCCATTTGGTAGGAGGCGATCGCCAGTGAGACCAAGCAAGCTCTGGATTGAGGCAGATCATGGGGTTAAGCGCGATCGCTGGCAGGTCTTATCAGCCCGAATGGGAGCGCAGCCAGCCCTCCACCTGCGACATCTCACTGATTAGGGCCGGATCCAAAACAACCAGCGCCTCTAAAGCACAATCATTCAGCTTCATTTGCAACGGCTCTGGCAACGGTCCTAGCTGCTGATTTAACTTGCTCTGGAGACGCGCTAAGACCAATCCAATGAGCTGAGATTCGAGGTCGGCAAGGGTTTCCAGGTCAAAAACTGATAGGGTAAGGGCCTCAAGCTGGTCTGAAGAAAGAGAGGCGATCGCCCTTTCGCAGACCTCCGGTAACGAGCCAAATTTCTGGGCAAGCAGCCGTGTGGCCAAGATTTGCTCAGCCTCTCGACGACCTTCCTCACGACCTTCCTCACGACCTTCCTCACGACCTTCCTCGCGGCCTTCCTCGCGACCTTCCTCGCGGCCTGCTTTGAGGCCACGCTCGAAGCCGATTTCTTCAACGCTGGTTACGTAGGGCATTCGTCGTTCCTCTTCGTAGGCTTTTAACTCCGTCCAAAACTGGGTTGTCAGGCTTTTGGGCAAAATCATGACCCAGTCAATAAAGCGAAACAGGTTGACAATTTCATTTCGATTATACCCCTGCTCATAAAGCCGCCGAATAAGCTGGAGCTTCCAGGCTTTGCGGCTTTGAGCGTCTTTTTTGGTCTCTTGGGCCTTGATGTGGGCCATGACGACGACGGCAAAAGGGTTACGGCTGGCTTCCATCTCGGCCCAGTGCTCTCGATAGTCCAACAGCTTGACGATGCCAAAGCGGAACGAGAGCGCTGTATCGGGGTAGTCGAAGCTGTATTGCGTGGGTCTCCATTTGCTGTTGCTGTCGCACAAAATCGCGAGGCTAGTTGCGGGGTGGCGAAAGCGATCGAAGATTCTCAAGTTGTACAAAAACATGCGCTCTTGAAACTGGGCTTCGCGGGTTGACTGGATCTCGGTGTGGATCAGCAGCCACAGTTCTTTGCCCCGTTTGCGTTGGACTTTGACTAGTTGGTCGGCGAAGCGCTTGCCTGTTTCGCTTTCGGGCGCGATTTGCTGGAATTCTTGGTCCAGAAATTCGGGGGGATGCTGCCAATCGATCAGTTTGGCGGTGTTGGGAAAAAAGAATTCGATCGCTTCTTGAAAATAGGTACGCAGCACAAACTTCCAAGGGCCATCTTGGGGATCGGACTGAACCATTGCTCTCTGTCCCTGAGTAACAGTTCGATTGTACTTCTTTTGGGGTACTTGCCAGTCAATTGAGGCGTGGCGTTTCTAGCTGTGCGTTCGGAATTAGCTAAGGTAAGAGCTAGGAGAATGTGCTTTCTGCGTGGATCTGCGTAAGCTTTTTGTTTGAAGATGGAATAAAGATGCGGATGGAGTGGGGGAGTGATGGAGTAATAGGGTGATGGGGTCGTCACCCAATCACCCCGTCACCCAATCACCCAATCACCCTGATACTCAACAACCCATGACCCAGACACCTGAAACACAACCGAAGACTGCTGAGGCGCAGCTGGCGGAGGCTTTGGTGTTGCGGGAGGCTTGGGGGGATTTGGTGGGGCAGTTGTGGTGCGGCTGGTGCGGCTGGGAAGCATGTCGAGCATACGGGCTGTTGTTTATGCTTTGCGGTTTGCCTCATTCACAGCGGAAGATAGAGAATTTGCCCTTCCATTTCACCCTGCTGAATGCATTCCAGCACGATCAGGAGATCATCAATAATTTGTCCTGTTGAAGCATCTGTGCGAACTTCAATTACGCCAGGCATTGATAGCCCCTGGGCGATGCGATCGTAGGCATAACGGGTGATTGTTGCAACGTCATGCGTAAGTAGTACTCGATTTTCTGATGCTGCTTGGGCCAGAACGGTTGGATCATCTTTTCCGGACAGCCCGATGTCTTGAACTCTGATAATGTCAATATCTGATTGACGGCGAAGCAAGCCTCTGAGAATCGTATTATCGAAGTTTTCGTCTGCCAGCAGTTTTAGCATGCGGTTTGAAGGCTCTTGCGGGCTAGGAGTCGATCGCGGATGCCGTTTGGATCGAGCTGGGCTTCATTGTGCTGGCGAATTTGCTGGGCTTGCTTCTGTCTGGCTTGGAGATATTGCTCTATGGCTAGTTGGTTGTTTAGGTAGAAGGCAATTGTTGCGTAAACGTCTGCTAATTGGAGGGAGGTGTAGCGGTGGGTGATCTCTTCGGCGGTGAGACCTTGTTTGAAAACGTTGATGACAGTATCTAGGGTAACACGAGTTGTGCCAACAAGAATAACACCATCTGGGTTGATGATGAGTGGGGGTGGGGAAGGGGAGAGAATGATGGGTGGCATAGATAAAGAGGGGAACTGTCAGATTGTCAGGTGGATTAGTTTATTTTAGCCTGCCTCTGGCTGTGAGCAGCGAGTGGGCGGAGGTAAAGAAGTTGGGAGAATGTGATTTCTGCGTGGATCTGCGTAGGCCTTTTGTTTGAAGATGGAATAAAGATGCGGATGGAGGGGGGGAGTAATGGTGTGATGGGGTCGTCACCCAATCACCCCGTCACCCAATCACCCTGATACTCAACGACCCATGACCCAGACACCTGAAATACAACCGCAGACTGCTGAGGCTCGGCTGGCGGAGGCTTTGGCGTTGCGGGAGGCTGGGGATTTGGTGGGGGCGGTGGGGCGGTTGCGAAGTGGAGAGTTCTGATATTTCAAGTTTGACCTGGTCACTCACCCACTAAGGTTAAAGCTTTAGTAAGAACATCGACGCTAATTCTGAATCCGACGCTCATTAGCTTGTCATACTCTCTACGAGCTGAAGTGATATATCCGCGCTGCTTAGCTAAAGCAATAATGCTGACGGTTCCTCTCACTTGCATTCCTAAAATGGCAGCGGCTTTGCGAGCAGCTCGATCGTCGATGATTGCTTCGAATTCGGGATGCTCGGAAACCCAAGTCATTACGCAACTTTCTCCCATGCCTAGATCCCAGCTAGCAATGATTGGGCTGATACTGGCAATGGGTTTGATATAGAGCTGTCCTTCTGTGCGAATCCAGGTGACGGCAGAATCGTCATAGCCACCGTTTCGAATTTCATCAGCAACGCCTTGGGGAATTACCAGTTCGTTACAAAGTTGGGTTAAGAGACTAACCTGACCAATTTTGGTGAGGGTAATAATGGGAGAGGCATTAACAACCCATTGGTTAGCCACGGGCCAGTTCCTCAGTAAGCTCATCAGGCGTGGTTTGAAAAGGAGACACCTTAAAACGAATTAGGGCCTCTAGGAAGGCTTGACGGCTGACACCTGCGATTTCAGCAGCTTTAGATTGAGAAACGGTGCCAATTTCATACCATTTGACGGCAGCTGCCAAACGCATGTCTTGAACGAACTCGTCGGGTGTACTGCGGGTCACTGAAAAAACGCTTTCTGGCAAGCTTAGCTTGACTTCTATCATGATGAAATCAGCAGGTTTGGTTTGGTTAAGTATTCATATTTTAGCGAATGCTGGCCAATTTACGGTTTGGGGGTGTTAAGTGGCTGCGTGGATCTGCGTAAGCTTTTTGTTTGAAGATGGAATAAAGATACGGATGGAGTGGGTGAGTGATGGAGTAATGGTGTGATGGGGTCGTCACCCAATCACCCTGTCACCCAATCACCCTGATACTCAACGACCCATGACCCAGACCCCTGAAACACAACTGAAGACTGCTGAGGCGCGGCTGGCGGAGGCTTTGGCGTTGCGGGAGGCGGGGGATTTTGTGGGGGCGGTGGGGCGGTTGCGGGAGCTGCTGGAGGAGGCTGGGTTTGTGCGGGGGTGGATGGAGTTGGGGCGGACGTTGCGGCGGTTGGGGGAGCGAGAGGGGGCGTTGGAGGCGTTTGGGGAGGCTGAGCGGCTGGAGCCGGAGCATTTGCCAAGTCGGATTGAGGGGGCGATCGAACTGCGGGCTTTAGAGCGATTTGAGGAAGCTGAACAAAAGTTGCTGGGGGTGTTACAGATTAATTCTAAGCAGCCTGCGGCTTTGTTTCAGTTGGGGGAGGTATATCGGGTTCAGCGGAGATTTGAGGAAGCGATCGCCCAATGCCAAAAAGCTCTTAATGTTGCCCCAAATCATGTGAGTGCAAAAACTAGTCTTGCGATCGCATACCGAGAATTGGGCGAATGGGATATCGCTGAACAGCAATTGCAGCTACTTTTGCAGAACAACCTTCTGCGGCCTGCAGCTTTGGTTCAGTTGGGGGAGGTTTATCGGGTTCAGCGGAGGTTTGAGGAGGCGATCGCCCAATACCAAAAAGCTCTAGAAGCCAAGCCTGATAACCCCTGGGCAGAGATGAACATGGCGATCGCCTATCGAGAATCAGGTCAATGGGATGTTGCTGAACAACAACTCAACAACATTCTAGATATAAATCCAAACCACTTTCAAGCCTATATCCATCAAGGTATCTTGGCGAGATGGCGAGATGAGCATGGAAAAGCCTTAGATTGGTTTCGTAAGGCAGTAGAGTATGCAACTGATGCGGCCCAAAAATTGCAGGCTCAACTTAAGGTTTGTGAAACATTGCAGGAGTTAGATCAGCTCGTTGAAGCTCATGAGCTGGCGCAACAGCTGGACACTGATCATGCGGGTAATTGGCGGGTAATCATGGTCTTAGGCGACCTTTTCCGTCGGCAACAGGCATTTGATTCAGCAGCTGAGTTGTATCAAAAAGTTTTATCTATTCAACCAGGGCATCGCCCTGCAAGCATTCAACTCAGTCATTGTCTGTATGACTTGGGCCAGTCAGAAGCTGCATTGCAAACACTAGAATTGGCTAAATATGGACCAGCAACTAACATAACAGTCCAGATTCGAAAAGTTGAAATTCTCCGGTTGCTACATCGGCTGGATGAAGCAGAGCAAATATTGCAATATTTGCAAGAACGCTTTCCGAAAGATTCGCGGGTGCTGATGCAGTGGGGATATCTGGAACGGCAGCGAGGGCAGCGGCAGCGGGCACTGGGTTACTTTCGACAAGCAGCAGATCATCCGTTGCAAGCTCACCAAGGATTAGCGGCTCAGTTCTGTGCCATCGAAGAATTGCGCGATCTGGATCGCTTGGACGAGGCCAAAACAGAAATTCAGCAGGTTTTGGCAAAACATCCCCAGCATCGACGGGCCAATATGATTTTGGCCAGTATCTTTTATCGACAACTGGAGCTTGGAACTGCTGCTGAGGTGTATCGCAAGCTGCTGCAATTCAATCCTCATAATACCAATGCCCAGTTTGAGCTGGCGCGGGTGTTGAGCGAGATGCAGCAGCAAACGACCGAGGCTGTTGCCCATCTGCAAGTGCAATATCACCAGTCGAAACGTCCCGAATTACGCATCCTGATGCGTTTAGGACAGTTGGCAGAGGCCCAGGAGGATTATCCAGAGGCGCAGCGGTGGTATGAGCAGGCGCGGGAACTTTATCCCCACAGAGCACAGGTGTATAGCGCACTGGCGGAGGTGATGTATCGGCAGGCGGAGATTGAGGGGGCGATCGCGCTCCTCTCCGACGCAAGACAAGAGATACCTCAAGCTCCAGAGCTTCCGCTCAAGTTAGCTAGTTTACAGATGCGGCTAGGTTATCCAGTAAAAAGTCTACGGATTCTTGAGGAGGTGTATCAGCGGTTTCCGCATCAGATATCGGTTTTGTTGCAGCTTTGTCATCTGCATTTGCAACTAGGAGAGTTTGAGAACGCCGAGGGACTTTTAGCCGGAACTGGATTTGATCACGGCAATTGGCGGAAGCAGGTGGCGTTGTTGCGGGCGGAGATGGCGTTGCGGCGGTTTCAGCCCCAGATGGCAGAACCCTATTTGCGGGAGGCGATCGCTATTGCCCCAGCAACACCTCATGAGCATAACCGTCTAGCTCAAACCTATCTACTCCAGGCAGAGCCGCTGAAGGCTTATGAGCAGGTCAAGTTAGCGACGGACTTATTGAAGCTAAAAATGGCTCCAGGACAGACTAACATTCCGCTGAAAGACCATGTGGCGGTGCTAATTAATCAGATGCGGATGAATCCGGCCATGTTGGAGCAACTGCAAGCCGCAATGCAAGAGCAAGGTAAGGAGCGGTTGATTGGGTTGGGAACGATCGTCGCTCAGGAGCCGACCTATTTGGGGGCGGGGTTGTGTTTAATGCAGGCGTTGCGGCAGCAGGATATTTTTGCGGAATGGCGGCGGTTGTTGCCAGTGGGGGCAGTGGGTTTGCCGCAGATCCCGAAGCGAATTGTGCAGTTTTGGGATAGCCCGAAGCCACCGGAGGAGATTGCGGGAGTGATGCGGAGTTGGGTGGAGATGAATCCGGACTATGAGTATGTAAGGTTTTCGTTGCAGCGGGCGATCGCTTTCCTCCAGGAGTATTACGACGCGGATGTGTTGAAGGCGTTTCAGCTCTGTGGTCATGTAGCAACCCAGGCGGATTTGTTTCGGTTGGCCTATCTGAACAAGATGGGTGGTTTTTATGCGGATGCGGATGATCGCTGTCTGGTATCACTAGATGATCTGGTGGAATCGAATGCAGAGCTTGTTGTCTATCAGGAAGAGTATGCATCGATCGGCAACAACTTTTTAGGCTGTATTCCCAACCAATCGATGATTCAGATGGCGTTGTATCAGGCGGTGGAGAATTTGCTCAACTATACGACGGAGGGGCCTTGGTTTCAGACGGGGCCGGGGTTGATGACGGGTTGTGTAGGGTTGGGGTTAGTGCCCTATTTATCGCATTTAGATTTTCGGATGTGGCCTCGATTGGTGGTGTTGAGTCAGGAGGCATTGCGGGGATATGTGTGGCCTCATCTGTCGTTGCCCTATAAGCATACGGAGAAGAGTTGGGTGTATCAGAGTTATCGGGCTCCGAATCGGCAGAATAAGCGATCGCTAGAAGCTTGTAGCACCGAACGGTAAGAATATGACACCAGCACAATACCAGGCAGATCAGAGGGATTTTTAGAGGTCAGTATGAGAGTCAGTGTGATTATTCCTGCTTATAACTGCGGTTTGTATTTGTCTGAGGCGATCGCTAGCGTTTTATCTCAAACCTATAAAAACTACGAGATTATTGTTGTTAATGATGGGTCAACCGATGACACAGCAAAGATCTTAGCCAGTTATCAAGATCAAATCCAAGCAAAATCCATTGCATTTCAGGTTATTTCTCAGTCAAATCAAGGCGTTGCCGCAGCTCGTAACCGTGGATTGCAAGCGGCAACGGGAGAGTTGATTGCCTTCTTAGATGCAGATGATTGCTTTTGGCCGGAGAAGCTGACTCGGCAAGTGGCTTGTTTTGAAGCATTGCCGGGTCTAGGAATTGTGATTTCCGGTTGGCAGTTAGTTGATCAAAGCGGTCAAGAAATCTCTAATGTTGAACCTTGGCAAGCGGCTCCAAGGCTGAATCTAGAAGCTGCTATTTTTCAGAAACCGGCTCGGCCTAGTGCAACGATGGTGCGGCGAGATTGGTGCGAGCGGATTGGCGGCTTTGATGGCAGGCTGAGAAGTGCGGAGGATTTGGATTTTTTATTGCGCCTATTGGCGGCGGGTTGTGAGGCGGATTGGTTGCCGGCGGTTTTGGCGAGCTATCGTCAGCGATCAGATAGTTTGATGGCCCAGGGAAAGGGGTTGATCGATGATACAGAGCAGGTGATGGAGGGCTTTTTTTCCCGAGCAGATTTACCATCTGAAATCTTGACGCTGAAGCAATGGGAGCGTTATCAGTCTTGGGTTTGGCTAGGGGCGCGGATGTATTATGACGGTCACATCGGTGAGATGGAAACTTGTTTGAGGCGATCGCGTCGCTACACCACAAATTCCAGTTTCCAAATCCTCCAGGATTGGTTTCAAGCCATGCGAGGCTATGCGATGGAATATGGCTATGGGTTTGATGCCTATGCTTTGACGAGTTCGGAGGTTTGGCAGAAGCTGACGCGATCGCTTCTCCCTGCTAGCAATAAGCCATTACCTAGAAAGCAAAAACCATGGTCGAGCGGTGACGAGAATCAATCTCAGCACATTGTTCTCTATAGCGACGATCCGGGGGCGGGGGGGATTTTGCAATGCAATCATGCGATCGCCTGTCATCTTGCCCAGGCTGGATATCAGGTGAGCCATATTCATTCTCTACAAGACACGCCGCTCAATGCCAAAGAACTGGAGTTAGGCATTAAACAAGTTGATTTGGGCTACCATGCGGGTGCGGATCTGACCCGAACCATGAAGGATCTAGAGGGTAGCAAACAGCATCTGTTGGAGATTCAACCGGATCTCGTCATTTTTAGTGATGGCTGGCCCTTCTCGAATTTTGCTGCCAAGCAAGCGGCGATTGATCTGGAAATTCCCTATCTGATTGTTCTAGGATTTATTGAACCGTCCTGTGGCAGCTATGACTATCAAGATGGGGTAGATTATCGCAATTTGGTGGCATTACATTATACCCAGGCTCGTGCAGTGGTGTCGGTGTCTGAGGAAAATCTCTTGCTGCTGAGACAACTCTTTGAGCTACCGGAGTCTGTGGGGCAGGTGATTTATAATGGTCGGCCTGAGGTCTTTTTTGCGGAACCCGATCCCCAAGGACGGGAGGCGTTGCGGCGGTCTTTGGACATTCCGTCCGAGGCGATAGTTTGTTTTACATCGGCTCGGCTGGAGGCGGTTAAGGGGTATAAGTATCAGATCGAGGCCATCCGTCAATTGAAGACGAAGCCGATCTGGAAAAATTTGTATTTTCTTTGGGCTGGCATAGGACAAGAGGTTTTGCCCCAGAGTAATGAGCTAGAGTTGCGGGCTGCGGTGGAGTCGCTGGGGGTGGGGAATCAGGTTCAGTTTTTGGGGCAGCGGTGGGATATTCCGGAGCTACTGGATGCAAGTGATATTTTCGTATTGACTTCGGAGGCGGAGGGGATGCCCCTGTCGGTGATGGAGGCAATGGCAAAGGGCTTGCCAGTGGTGGCTTCGGCGGTGAGTGGGGTGCCGGAGGAACTAGGTGATACGGGGCAGCTTTTGCCGGATCCGAATCGGCAGCCGGAGGAGACGGTCAAGGTGCTGGTGCAGACGATTGAGCGGTGGGCCAATTCGGCTTCGTTACGGCAGGTTCTGGGGCAGGAGTGTCAACAGCGGGCTCGGCAATTATTTCGCGAAACTGAGATGGTCAAGCGTTATGGTGAGGTGGTATCCAGTTGTCTAGAGAACCTTGGGACATGCAATGAGTCTCTAGCCCCTCTAGAGCGATTAAGCCTTCAGCAAATAAAGGAAATTCAGCGGCAGTTTCGCTATACGGCCTGGGTCTGGCGGGGATGGTTTTGCTATCAGCAAGGGGATGGAGAAGGAATGGAAGCGGCATTGGAGGAGGCGTTGCGGTGGCGTGGCTGGGGACAGGGTTGGCCAGGGTTGGCGTGGGGGCGATGGTTTGCGCGGTTTTGTGAGGAGAGGGAGGTGGCATTTGAGGGGGTAGGGTTGGCGCGATCGCTTCACAGGGTTTCGTCGGCATTGTTAGCAAGGTAGTCGGTGCTAGGATCTATGCATGTTTGACACGGTTTGCAAATTTCTGATTGAAACTTTTCCGACGGATTTTGCGAGTTGGCTGCTGGGTGAACCGGTAGAGCTGACTGAGCTGAGTCCGTCTGAGCTTTCGCTGGAGCCGATTCGGGCGGATGCGTTGCTGCTGATGCAATCGGCGGAGACGATTTTGCATGTCGAGTTTCAGTCTCGACCGGATGCAGCGATTCCATTCCGGATGGCGGACTATCGTCTACGAGTGTATCGTCGGTTTCCAAGCAAGGCCATGCGGCAGGTGGTGATTTATCTCAAGCAGACAGAGTCGGAATGGGTGTATGAAACGGTGTTTGAGATCCCGAGGACTCGTCATGAATTTGATGTCATTCGTCTCTGGGAGCAGCCGGTAGAGCAGTTTCTCTCGGAGCCGGGGCTGCTGCCGTTTGCGGCTTTGGCCAAGACCGATGACCGTGAGGCGGTTTTGCGGGAGGTGGCAAGGCGGATTGAGCAGATTTCTGACCGTCGGATTGAAAGTCATGTGGCGGCCTGTACGGGGGTTTTGGCTGGGCTATCATTGGATGAGGCGTTGGTTCAGCGAATTTTGAGGATGGAGATCATGCAGGATTCGTCAGTTTATCAAGCAATTAAAGCGGAAGGCCGACGGGAAGCCCAAAGAGAGGCGCAGGAGCGCGAGGCGTTGCTTCAGCGGGAGGCCCAGGAGCGCGAGGTATTGCTTCAGCGGGAGGCTCAGGAGCGCGAGGTATTGCTTCGGAGGGAGGCTCAGGAGCGCGAGGCTCAGCTATTGCTCCGGTTGCTGAATCGGCGGGTTGGATCGTTGCCGGAGGCGTTGCAGCGGCAGGTAATGGGGTTGTCGGTGGGGCAGTTGGAGGATTTGGGTGAGGCGTTGTTGGATTTTTCGGGGGTCGCGGATTTGGAGGGGTGGTTGCTAGGGTTACGGCAACGAATTGAGGAGGTTTTGGATCAGTTGAATAGGCAAGTGGGTGTGGTTTTGCGGGTGGTGGAACCGGAGTTGGCGGGGCGGGTGATGGGGTTGTCTTGGATGCAGTTGGATGAGTTGGAGGGTGTCGCTGCTGAGAATCCAGGCGAGCAGATGGGCTTTAAGACCGTGGCTGATGTGAAGAGTTGGTTGGAGCGGATGGAGGGCGATCGCGCCTTGGGATTAGCCTAAATACGTAATATTTATGCCAGCAAAAGATATCTACCATTACGCCGTAAAATGCGCTCTAATCAAGGATGGCTGGAGCATTTTGTCTGAAGATTATGTACTCGCCTATGGAGGTGATCGAGTCTATGCCGACATTGCCGCAGAGAAGGCGATCGCGGCAGAAAGACAAAATCAGCAAATCATTGTTGAAGTGAAGAGCTTTATTGGTCGTTCTTTTGTGCATGAACTCGAAGGGGCTGTAGGTCAGTATGTTGTTTATCGAGACATTCTCGAAGAAACAAGTTCTGCATTTGAACTTTATTTAGCCGTAACGAAAGGAGTTTGGAATAGCGTTTTTCAGAGAAAGCTACCACAAATGCTGATTCGTCGTAATCGAGTCAAGCTGATTATTGTTGATTCAGATAGCGAGGTAATTGATCAATGGATAACTTAGAGCGATACCGAGAAGTCATTAAGATGATTATCGGTGAATATCATCGGTTAAATTTGAGTTTACCTGATTCTGCGGTTGAGAGTGTTTGTGTTTTTGATGAGATTCATGATCATTATCTATTGATTTTGATGGGTTGGGAGGGAAGTGAGCGGGTGAAGAGTGTCATGATTCATGTGCGGTTGCACAATGGTAAGTTTTGGATTGAGGAGGATTGGACGGAGGATGGGATTGCGACGGATTTGTTGCGGGCTGGGGTGAGCGCTGAGAAGATTGTGTTGGCGTTTCATCCACCGCAGCTAAGGCAGTATACGGAGTTTGCGATCGCTTAAGCAATTGAAGAAAAGCAGGGCGGAGGCGGCAGTCCTACTCAAACGCTAAAATGGAAAAATATTGTTGGGTGATTGGCTCGGAGAATTGCTATGGTTCAGCTTCCGTCCCGCAGGTTTGCGACAGAACCCAGTCTTGAGAAGGCTCCGAGTACAGAGCCTGGAGCTGAGCGGTCTGATTCTAGGCTGGTGCAGCAGGAACCGGAGTGGGATATTCTGGGGGAGGAGTGGCTGAGTGATGAACCGGAGTTGGAGTCTGATTTTCACCGGGAACAGATTACGTTGTTGTTGCGGTTGATGCAGTGGTATTGGCGCGACCGCAATGATATTTATTGCTCTGGCAACACAACGGTTTATTACGATGAATCGCAGCGAACAAACCGGAACTTTAAGGGGCCGGATGTGTTTGTTGTGTTGGGGGTAGACCCGAGATTACGCAGCAGTTGGATGACCTGGCGTGAGGGGGGTCGATATCCGAATGTGGTGATTGAGCTGTTGTCGGATTCGACAGCGAAGGTGGATCGCACGGAGAAGAAGGCACTGTATCAGAATGTGTGGCGATTGCCTGAGTATTTCTGGTTTCACCCGCGTACGCTAGAGTTTAAGGGGTTTAGGTTGGTGGATGGGCGGTATCAAGAACTTCAGTTGGATGAGCGGGGATGTTTGTGGAGCCAGGAGTTGGGTTTGTTGTTGGGGCTGGATGGGGAAAGGCTACGGTTGTTTACGGGGGAGGGGGAGTTAATCGAATTAGAGGAGGAGGAGGAGCGGCGGCAAAAGGAGGAGGAGCGGCAGCGGGCGGAGCGGGCGGAGGAGCGGGCGGAGCGGCTGGAGCGGCGGTTGCGGGAGTTGGGAATTAATTTAGAGGATGGGTGAGAATTTATGCTTCGGCAACTGTTGAGGGAAACTACTGGATTTTTGCGGCAATCCAGCTGAGGAGAAGAAGTGTGGAGATAATTAACGTGAGGATAATCGCAAGAAACTTAAGTCCTGTGGTTCAGAGGGCGATGATTCCGGCGGTGTAGAGGAGGAAGCAGAGGGCGATGGTTAGGTTTTTGCTGGTTTTTGTTTGAATGTTTGGCTGTAGTCTCGGTCTGTCATAAATTGAGCCAGTTTTTTTCTTTCGGCGGATCTTGGAGGATCTTGATTTTGCAATGCCATTTGGTAGGAGGCGATCGCCAGTGAGACCAAGCAAGCTCTGGATTGAGGCAGATCATGGGGTTAAGTGCGATCGTTGGCAGGTCTTATCAGCCCGAATGGGAGCGCAGCCAGCCCTCCACCTGCGACATCTCACTGATTAGGGCCGGATCCAAAACAACCAGCGCCTCTAAAGCACAATCATTCAGCTTCATTTGCAACGGCTCTGGCAACGGTCCTAGCTGCTGATTTAACTTGCTCTGGAGACGCGCTAAGACCAATCCAATGAGCTGAGATTCGAGGTCGGCAAGGGTTTCCAGGTCAAAAATTGATAGGGTAAGGGCCTCAAGCTGGTCTGAAGAAAGAGAGGCGATCGCCCTTTCGCAGACCTCCGGTAACGAGCCAAATTTCTGAGTAAGTAGCCGTGTGGCCAAGATTTGCTCAGCCTCTCGACGACCTTCCTCACGACCTTCCTCGCGGCCTTCCTCGCGGCCTGCTTTTAGGCCACGCTCGAAGCCGATTTCTTCAACGCTGGTTACGTAGGGCATTCGTCGTTCCTCTTCGTAGGCTTTTAACTCTGTCCAAAACTGGGTTGTCAGACTTTTGGGTAAAATCATTACCCAATCAATAAAGCGAAACAGGTTGATAATTTCATTTCGATTATACCCCTGCTCATAGAGTCGCCGGATAAGTTGGAGTTTCCAGGCTTTACGGCTTTGAGCGTCTTTTTTGGTCTCTTGGGCCTTGAGATGGGCCATGACGACGACGGCAAAGGGATTCCGGCTGGCTTCCAGCTCGGCCCAGTGCTCTCGATAGTCCAACAGCTTGACGATGCCAAAGCGGAACGAGAGCGCTGTATCGGGGTAGTCGAAGCTGTATTGTGTGGGTCTCCATTTGCTGTTGCTGTCGCACAAAATCGCGAGGCTAGTTGCGGGGTGGCGAAAGCGATCGAAGATTCTCAAGTTGTACAAAAACATGCGCTCTTGAAACTGGGCTTCGCGGGTTGACTGGATCTCGGTGTGGATCAGCAGCCACAGTTCTTTGCCCCGTTTGCGTTGGACTTTGACCAGTTGGTCGGCGAAGCGCTTGCCTGTTTCGCTTTCGGGCGCGATTTGCTGGAATTCTTGGTCCAGAAATTCGGGGGGATGTTGCCAATCGATCAGTTTGGCGGTGTTGGGAAAAAAGAATTCGATCGCTTCTTGAAAATAGGTACGCAGCACAAACTTCCAAGGGCCATCTTGGGGATCGGACTGAACCATTGCTCTCTGTCCCTGAGTAACAGTTCGATTGTACTTCTTTTGGGGTACTCGCCAGTCTATTGAGGCGTGGCGTTTCTAGCTGTGCGTTCGGAATTAGCTAAGATAAAAGCTAGGAGAATGTGCTTTCTGCGTGGATCTGCGTAGGCTTTTTGTTTGAAGATGGAATAAAGATACGGATGGAGGGGGTGAGTGATGGAGTAATGGTGTGATGGGGTCGTCACCCAATCACCCAATCACCCTGATACTCAACGACCCATGACCCAGACCCCTGAAAGACAACTGAAGACTGCTGAGGCGCGGCTGGCGGAGGCTTTGGCGTTGCGGGAGGCTGGGGATTTGGTGGGGGCGGTGGGGCGGTTGCGGGGGATCCTGGCTGAGGAGGCTGGGTTTGTGCGGGGGTGGATGGAGTTGGGGAGGGGGAGGTTGCGACGGTTGGGGGGAGTGGGAATTGCTCCAGATAAGAAGTTTATTTAAGCAGAGAGTACTTGATTTTCAGATACGGACTGAGACATTTGAAGTACTTTTTTAAGCCAATTCCCGATTTGGGTGATGAATTCCTGATTGCGAGAATTGTCGGTCAAGCAATGATTAAGAGTCAGTTGCCAGCGGGCGAGTTGAACCTGCAATTCAACTAACTCAGCCGTAGTTTCAACGTCAAACTCACAGGCAGTCCACTCAATCAGGTATTTACTTTCATAGAGGATGTTATCTATAAGAATGGAAGCTGCCGCTTCTTTGGCGAGAGTTCGAAGTCGGGCAAGATTCATGGCGAGATAGCCCAGTCGTTGCTCTGGGGGTTGAGCTAAATAGCAGGCTTTTATTTCTGACAAATCTCTCATTGTTCTCCTAGTTTATCTTCTAAGATTTTCTTGACTTTTTCGCGAATGATTGGATCAGAGATTTGCATTTCGCGATTGTTTTGACGGGGTTTAATATTAATCAGCGATTCGTAAGCGACTTCTTGCTTAAATGGGATCCAGTCTGCTCCCCAAATGTCCTTTTGCGAGCTGCCATCTTCAAGGAGCATGGCCTCACAGTCCGCATGGAGTTGTCCACCACCTGCTAAAATTCTTCTCTCGGTATCTACAGCGGTTTTGATATATACACCAAGGGCTTCCAGCATCTCTACTTGCTGCTCTGGTGTTGCGTGATCTCGGATGATGTGGATCAAAGCTTGGATTAGCTGATTTTAACCGATCTTAGCAGCTTCTTTGAAGGTGTGCGAGTGGTGATGTGTAAGAAATGGTTTGGGTCATGAAGTAATGATTGTGAGCTGAGTGTGGATGGGGCTTGAGATTGGGGGTCGGTTTGGCCGAAGGAGGTCTACTGAATTTTGCTGGTGTGGTAGTTGAGGAGAAGGGTGCTAATGATGAGGATGGCGAGAAGCTGGAGTTCTGGGGGCCAGAGGGTGATGATTCTGGTGGTGTAGAGAGCGCTGGGGGGTGTTGGGTGGCTGCGTGGATCTGCGTAAGCTTTTTGTTTGAAGATGGAATAAAGATACGGATGGAGTGGGTGAGTGATGGAGTAATGGTGTGATGGGGTCGTCACCCAATCACCCTGTCACCCAATCACCCTGATACTCAACGACCCATGACCCAGACCCCTGAAAGACAACTGAAGACTGCTGAGGCGCGGCTGGCGGCGGCTTTGGCGTTGCGGGAGGCTGGGGATTTGGTAGGGGCGGTGGGGCTGTTGCGGGAGCTGCTGGGGGAGGAGAGTGGGTTTGTGCGGGGGTGGATAGAGTTGGGGCGAACGTTGCGGCGGTTGGGGGAGCGAGAGGCGGCGTTGGAGGCGTTTGGGGAGGCTGAGCGGTTGGAGCCGAAGCATTTGCAGAGTCGGATTGAGGGGGCGATCGAGTTACGCGAGTTGGGTAACCTGCATAAAGCTACGCAGAAACTCAATAATATTTTGCAGATTTGCCCTCAAAACACTAGAGTTCTTTTTGAACTTGGAGAAGTCTATCGGATTCAGAAAAAATTCAAAAAGGCCATTTCAAAATATGAAAAAGCATTAGCAGTTGATTCTACGTATAAGCAGGCCCAGCTTCGCAGCATGCAGGTACATCGTGAATTAGGTCATTGGGAAATAGTTGAGAATCACTGGAAAAAAGTCGTTCATAATAATGAATTAGACCGATTTCAAGCCTGTGTTCAACTCGGTATGCTCGAAAGATATAGAGGTCTACATAGTCGAGCAATAGGCTGGTTTGAGAAAGCCTTAGAGAATAAGTTGAGACTAAATCAGAAGCTACAAGTTCAGATTTACATAGCAGAAGAACTTCGAGATTTAAATAAACTTGAAGCAGCCCAATCATTAAGTGAATTATTAGTAGAGCAAAATTCTTGTGAACCATCTACATTCATTGTTTTAGCAAGTATTTTTCAACGGAAGAAAGACTTTGAAAGTGCTATAAAATGGTACAAAAGAGCACTAAATATAAATCCTAACCATATTAGTTGTAAACTAAATTTAGCCAAAAATTTATATTATGTAGGGAGGGCTGAAGATGCGCTAAAGCTACTTGAAGTAGCCCGTAAAGATGACTACAGTTTTCTAGCTTTGCAGCTCTGTAAGATAGAGATTTTACAAGATAACGGTTCTTTCAGTGATGCTGAAACTCATCTTCTGGAGCTAAGGAAAATATTTCCTAGTGAACCACATATAATATTTCAGCTTGCGTGTCTAAAGAGTACTCAAGGGAACCTAGAAGAATCTTTAAGTTGGTTCAACAAACTAAAAAAAGAAAATATAAGCAACAAGAAGCTACTTAGTACTAGATTAAAAATTATTGAGAAGCTTATCCAATTAGATTTTTTAAATGAAGCTTACGAAGAGGCAGAAGGGGCTCTTTTCGCATATCCCAACCACCAGAAAGTTCTTGCTTTCTTAGTAAAGATATATATTAAGAAAGTAGACTTTTCGCCTGCGATTGAGATTTGTAATCAAATTCTTTCGAAGAATCCTTATGATTTTAGCATTCATCTAGATCTGGTTTATATTTTAAGCAATACAAATCGAGTAGCCGAAGCAATAGATCGACTTGAAAGTCTCTACAATTCCGACTGTAAAGATTGGCGTATCCCTAATCGTCTTGGAGAACTTGCGCAGGCATCAGGAGATTGGTTAGGGGCAAAAAATTGGTATGAGGTAGCTATAAGCATATGTCCTTCCATTCCAGCTATTCATACTGCTCTTGCTGAAGTAGTATATCGACAAGGGGATGTAGATCTAGCACTAATGACTCTACACCATGCACAAAGATCTCTACCTAATGCATATGAACTGATGGTCAAAGAAGCCGATCTTAGTAAAAGAAGAGGTTATCCTGAAGAAGCTCTAGCTCTTCTAAATCGAGCTGCTGAAAAGTTTTACAACACTACAGCCATTGAGGTAGAAAGGTGCAGCCTATACCTCGAACTAGGCAAATTTTCACTAATTGGCGAAGCTTTAAAGGATCGCCAGTGCTACTTACCAACGTGGCGCAAGAAAGCTGAGCAAATATTAGGAAACGTAGCCTTACGTCAATTCAACTTCAAGAAGGCAGAATGTCATTTTAGAACTGCAATTTCTCTAAATCCTCCCCTAACCAGCGAATATCAGAAACTTGCGCAGACTCTAATGATGCAAGGTCACTTAGATGATGCCTGGGAAAGTCTTAAACAGGCAACTGATGAGCTTCTTATCAAGATCTCACCAGGAGCTTCGGGTACACCATTGAAAGGTCATCTTGCAGCTATAGTTAATCAATTCAGAGCGAATCCTAGCCAACTTAAGAAGGTTCAGCGATCGCTTGATGAAGACGGAGCTGAGAGACTACGGGCACTGGCAAGCGTTATAGTAGAGGAGCCTGACTATGTAGGCAGCTCACTTTTGCTACTTGCGGCTCTGAGACAACAAGGTTTTTTCAAGCAAATTACAGATCAGCATAATTATTCTAATAGTCTGAGAAAAAAGTCAACCAATACCATTCCTCGCAGAATTGCTCAGTTTTGGAATGATCCAGAACCCCCTGCTGATGTCAAAGAGGTCATGTCTAGCTGGAAAACTAAAAATCCAGATTATGAATACACTCTATTCTCACGAATCAGTGCAATAGAGTTTCTTAAGCAATATTATGACAGAGATACTGTGCACGCTTTTTTGAATTGCGAGCACCCCGCTACGCAAGCTGATTTCTTTCGCCTAGCATACTTAAATAAAGTAGGTGGTTTTTATGCAGATGTAGATGATCGTTGTTTAGAAAGTATTGATCCGATAGTTCGTATGAATAACAGCTTAGTTGTTTATCAAGAAGAGTTTTCTCTAGGAAATAGTTTCTTAGGATGCATACCAGGACAGATAGTGATTCGGATAGCGTTTGAGAAAGCAGTTAAAAATTTGAAGGAATACAATGCTGAAAGTCCTTGGTTCAAGACAGGGCCAGGATTGTTGAGCAGTGCCTTTTGTATTGCAGTATTACCTTACATATGCTCTTTTGAGGAAAAAACTTCTTCTGAAATGCTAGTTCTAGAACTTCATGAACTCAAACATTTTGTCTGGTGTGGAACTCATTTAAGTTATAAGTCAACTTCGAAAAGCTGGTACCATAAAACTTACAACCTTCTTTTAAAGAGCTAATGCCTCTTGATTTGGCAAGCCAAATTAAATTTAGAACAGAAATCAATTAAAGTTTGAGATTATTTATAACTGTTAAAGCACCTTTTTTAGAAGTCAGATCCCTATCTACCAAGTATGCATAATCTGTTCTTGGAGTTGACTTTCCTTCATGGTTTGGCTGCTCACAATACTGAATATACAAAGTTAAGATTTCATCTCTTTGCCAGCGGATGCGGTCTATTATTGGTTCATAGTAACCTAGCGGCTGATCCCACAATACAAGTGTATCTGTATATTTGACTTCGTATAGTGGAGGCAACAGTCGTTGGGCGACTAATTTGTCTTTAGTCAGATCGCCACGATAGATTACGTACACAACGTCATTTTTATCAATAACGATTTCTGGTCGGCTAATGGGTAGTTGTAGTGTTCCACTCCCTGAAAGAGTAAACGGTCTGTCTCTTTTTGATATACACTGACACTTCCATTGCCCCCTATCAAACCACAAGTGCTGGTATTGCGGTACTCCACTGGGATCATTCGCGTAGAAGACAATATGAGGATTACCCTTGCTATCAACGGCCATGCTAGTTTGATTAATAAGATTTGATCCTGGAGAAACTGCAAAGACTGTCTCTGAATTTACCTGAGTGATGGGCAGAAACAATGGTTGCCCACGCGAGGAGCTCCAGGTAATTCCGTTATCTCCAGATTTTGCATAGTCTATATTAGAATTATTAATTATTTTCTCTTGAGTCGTATAATCTGTACGCCAGGTGAACGATAAATGTATAGTTCCATTTTTATCTATACATGGATGATTCCAGTATGGATTACTTGTCCAAGGTTGGTGAGATAATCCAGACAAAATTTCAATGCTGCGATCGATCCAGGTTTTTTTATTTTCCGAATATTCCTTTAATTTAGTTCGGCCACATTTCCAATTTCCCTCTCTATACATAAATAAAAGAGGTTTCTGCTTGTTTTGTACTATAAAGGTTGGATACGTAATTTTTTCTTCTGGCTGACCAGACATCGAAATTTCATCTGACCAATTGTAGATATCAAGTGCATGTTTAGAGCGTCGGTAGCGTAATCTTGAGCCATGCAAATCATAAGATATGTGCAAGCAACCTTCTCTATCCATACCAAGACTAATGCAGTTGTGTGCATCCTGAATATTATAAATTCCTTTAATATCATAGATACATATGCTAGCATTACCTAGATTACGCCGAACGACTCTAAGATTAAAAGCACTTCGATAAAATGCTGTGAATTGATAGCTATTTATTGTAAGGATTGAATGATGTCTAAAAATCGCAGTATTGAGAGCATTACCTGACCACGCCTTACCTAAGTTAATTTTTTGATGAGAATACATCAGCTCGTTCTTTATTAAGGTCATGAAACTGATTGACGGATACTTATCAAGTAAATCTTGTTAGGCAAGTTTACTCAACTCTAAAGTACCTACTATGTAGGGGGCTTAGATTTAATCTACTCCTTTTGTATTGCTAGACTTGCCCCTATCTCAGGCAGCGCTATCTAAAGGCTAAAAATTTTCCTAGACAAGCGTTCACAAGCGAGATTGATGAGACTTGCGTGAGAAGTATTAGTCGCTTATGGCAATTCACTTATCAAAGAAAAACAGCCTTTTAGATAAAATGATTTAGTTTTTCTTAGCTTTCAAGGTAACACATAACAATTCAAACTCTTATAGAATGCATATTTCTTAAACCGCTCCAAGACAGAAACCAGTAGTTTTAGCTGATCGGCTGAAAGTCTCTCTAGTTAAGAGCTACAGCTCAAGCAGAGCTCTGGGAGAAACCATGGTTTTCAAAGTTGGAGCGGTTTATGTCTTAAGGTTATGTATACAATTACGGCTCTACAGTCTATATGGGCTTGCGAGAAATAAAAGTTATAAGCTTTTGGATTTCGGAATCTTTGTTTTTTATTCGAAAATCTTCGGTATCGAATCCAATTGTTTTCAAATTTTCAAAAATATCATTTCCAAATTCTGTATAGACAAGCGATTGACTACCATCTCCTGCAATATGATATCTTGGCTCCAATAAATGAATATCTTTATCTCCAGATACATCAACACGATAGATAGTGCGAGCTTGTAAAGGGTGCTGTACTGGTATTGTAAATATATGATACCCACCGGGTTTCAATATACGAAAAATCTCTCTGAAAGCCAACCAAGGATGACGAACATGTTCCATAATATCAGAAGTTATAATTAAATCAAATTTATCTTCTTCGTATGTTAAGTTTTCAAGGTTTTGACATTGAATACCATCCACAAATTCACCTTCTTCTACATCCTCCCAGTAGTATGACTGCTTATAACTCGGCAAGTCTTTAAAATAGCTTCTGAATGAACCGATTATTCCAGGCTCATAAATTGAGCAAAATTTAAAGTTTTGCTCTTTACAAAGTTCTTCGATTGAAAAAGAATTTTGCTTAGAGAAGCATTTCACTATCGCCGCTGCCTGACCTCGATGCCGAAGCGAAGCTTTGCAGTGAATACATCTATACCCCTCACGCAAAAACTTATGATTTTTATGAAAAACTTGACTTTTTCCACAAACACTACATGAGTCATTATAACTGTGCTCTGTAGATTCTAAGAAAGTCTTTTTTATATCTACCGTCTCTTCAAAAGGAAAGCCAGATTTAGAAAGATCTACTGATGAACTCACAATCTTTGCAGATTTCTTATTTTCATTAATTACATTTAACGAAAATAAATTATTACAAGCCTGATGAATTTCTGCTATTGGTACATCACTATTTGAAATTCTACAGTTAAAAATCATACAACTTTTAGCACCTTTACTTCCTTGCAGCAAAATTCCATAATCAGTATTATTTTCAATGCAAGAATCAGTAATGACAACACCAGATGCATTTGATACTAAAATTCCTACTTCTTTATTTTTTGTAAATTCTCCTGTTATGAATACACTACTTAACTGATGGTTATGAGAACCACACAAAGCTAAGCCTCTCTTGCAATCGCTGGCACAGCACTTGGCAACTGCATTATGAAGAGAAGAATAATTAGAGTCTAACATTATTCCATTGCCTGTCGATTTCTCAACTCTTGCCTCTAAGTGTATATTGGTACCACCATCAAGATGAATAGCTGAGTGCATCTTATCTAGGCCTGAATTATAAACATAGGCACCCAAGATAAGTAAATTATCGGCTTTGCTACTCGATATTCCGCTCCAGCCGACATTGGAAGAGCTAAAATCTTCAATTTTCAAATCGCTACAGGCATTAAAATGAATACCTGTATGTAATAAGTTATTTGCTTCCAAATTTAGAAACTCAGCATTTCTCACCCGTTTGAGGTATATCGCATTGCATGTGAGCAAGCGCTTATCGTTCGGTAGTCGAGATTGATACTCTTTGTTTCCTTCAAATGAAACATTTGATATCCTTAGATATGAATTTCCTTTTTCATAATCACTATTTGTTAGAATATGGCAATTACTGCCGGGAACAAGAGTTAACTTACTTTTGTTCTCTGGGTCTCCTTTTAGCCAGACCTTACTAGATACTACAATTGTTTTGCTTATTAAATATTCACCAGGAAGAAGCTGAATAATTAACCAATCTTTTGAGTTATTAATAGCATTTTGAATGGCAGAAGACGTTCTTTCTTCAATTAACAATATTGTGGCATTACTCCAAAAATCATTCTGTGACGAAACTTCAGCTAATTTCATTGTAATTCTCCTGTTTTTAATGCGTCTAGCTTGATGGCGAGATGGTAAAACGAATAAAACTTATATCTTCTGCGCAACAAATGTGATCAATCGATGAATATCTGTATCATTTTTCTCTAATCTAAACAGTGACACCTTAAATCCAATAGATTTAAGATACTTTATTAAGTCCTCTCCATAGGAAAATTGAACCGATCGATCACTTAAGGCCTCGAGGGTATTATGCATTTGGAAGTCTTTTGTTACTCCTCCAGAAGATATAACACGCCCATCTTTTTGCTTGACTGTAAATGTTGTCTTCTCTGGAATAGGATCCGTGACTGGTATAGAGAAAATATGATAGCCTCCAGGTCTCAAAACTCTTTGAATTTCCTTCAATGCATGAGAAGGTTGCGAAACACATTGTAAGATGTCTGAACTAAGAACCAGGTCAAATTTCTCATCACTATAAATGAGTCTTTGTAGATCTTGTATTTGAACTCCATTTACGTAGCTTCCTGGTTTACTATTCAATTGGTATGAGGATTGAGTATAGTTTTCTAGTTTGGATAAATATTTTCTCAATGGACCGATTAATCCAGGCTCATAGATTGATAATTTTCTAAAAGATTCTTCCTTGCAAAGATTTACAAGAGTAGTAGAGTTTTTCTGAGAAAAAATTCTCAGAATCACTTCTACTTGTCCTCTGTATCTCAACGATGAATTGCAGTTTTTACATTTGTATCCTTCTCGTAGGGAGCGTTGCTCTTTTTGAAATATTTGATCAGTACCACATACATTACATACTGCATGATACTCCTCTTTTAGAGGCTTGCTTTTAGAGGTTTTTTGATTTGGCTGCTCTACTACATTCTTTTGATTTCTAATCTGCTCACAGCTAGAAAGTGACAAATGATAAACTGGCGATTGTTTTAGATAATTAGTGTCTATATTATTTAGAATGGTTTTGAGGCGATTTTCCCAACTTATTTTATCAAGAAGATCAGTTCTATACTTGGTAGAATTCTCATTACTGCACATCGTATCTAATAAGTATTCACTTATTGAGTCAACAAAGGCACTATAGTTACTTGCAATTTTCAGAATCCCCTTTAAGTCGTCAATATTTAGAATGGGTGTACTAACGATAGGAATACCCATCGCATAATAAACATAGAGCTTCAATGGATTCATACTACGTGTTAGCTCATTGTCTAAGTGGGGAATAATACCCACATCAAAGTTCTGAATGAAAGCTAAGGATTCATCGTACGGCCTTACCCCCAGCAGATGAACATTCTCAAGGCTTGAAAGCTCAAATATTTTAGAGCTTCCATGAGCAGAACCAATGACAACAAGGTTCCAGTCTTTTCTGCTAACCGCAATATATCTCATCAGGTCCACGTCAACGCGATCTGATAAATTTCCAACATATCCAATAATAGGCCCGGAAAGAGAGGCCAACTCTTCTGGTTTCTGAAGAACTTTTGTTCTATCAAAAATTTCTGCGCCATTTTGAACAACTGTAATATTTGGGTTAATCTTCTGAAACGAACTCTTCGTTGTCTCGCAGTTTGCAAAGGCTATATTTGACAATTCAAGAGTTTGACGATAACTATCATCTAAGCGTTTAAAATACTTTGGATGAACGTCCCACTTCCGCTGATCGTCGATAATATCGGAAACAACAAAATCAAATTTAATTTCTTTTGAAATTTCTGGAAACTCAAAAACAACAGGACAAACCCATGCCATAACATTAGAATCTATCTGTAAGCAGCAAAGTGTTTGCTTAATATATTCAATATAATTGCTTTTTTGAGGCAGATTAAAACCTAAGAAATCTTTTCCTTTCTTATCTTCTGTATAGATGAAAGTTCTTCGAAAGACATTTTGCGTATCTTGCATCTCTAAGAATCTTTCAACAGTATTAATAAATACCAAATTATTTTGACTGAACTTTGACAAAGGACCTTTAGCAGTCTTCTTTTGTAGCTCTTCAATTGAAATAGGAGCATCAAAATGAACTATTTTTCCTATTCTCTTACTTTTAGAAAACTGCTTCAAGAGCATATCTTGCCGTCTCCCATATATGCCAGAATCATTCTGTTTCCAGAAAAATACGATATTAATAGGTTTATCTGGGGAAAACTTATATTCGATTTCCTCTGTATAGTCTTCTTGACTTAAATCTACATCTAACCTAGGCAATTTCACAGATGAACGTTTTTCTAGGAGTTCAAAGACTTGAGAGACTATGTAAGGATTCTTTTTATATTCTGACTTTGCAATCTCTAAAGAAAGCTTTATTCTCTCAGTATTTACGCAATAGCTAAATTCACTGAGAAAGTAATGTCTGCCAATTTTAGAAACAGCCAAATTTCCATTATACGAACCATAAAAGATGTCTTTAATTGACCTCTCCAATTCTTCATCAGTATTTACTGAGATAACACACTTGCTAGCAATTAGATCTTGAAGAGGTGGAACATTACTAACAATAGTAGGTATTCCCATTGCAAGTGCATCTGTAAGCTTTGCGGGTATCTGATAATTAGATATGGCCGATGATGGCTCTTGCAAAATACAGGCTAGATCGGCCATTGAAACAAGCTCCGGCAATCTCTCCCAAGGTTGATCAGGATTAAAATCAATTCTTGCATTTGGGTATTTCTCAAAATCCTTTAAAATTCTCTTATCTCTAATAGTTCCAATAATACACAATACGATTTTATTATCTTTAATTGACTCTAAAGCTTTGGCTATTCTATAAATACCTTTGTGAGGACGTGGTGTTCCAACAAATAGAATGACTTTGTCAGCCTCTGTATATCCAAATTCCTTTCGGATTTTATTGCGTTGAAAATTTACTGGATTGAATTGATCCTCATCTCTCGCATGCCTAACAATCAATCCTCCATATCGCTGTTGAAGCGAGATATTAGAGACTGTAATTGCATCTGCACACGGAATTAAATTCTCACAAAAGCGAGTCCAAATTTCAGAATAAAGCTCACCTTCTTCTTGGTTTTGGAGGTCACTAATTAGATCTTTGTAAGAAGCAGAGCTTTGATTTTTGAAAAATGATAATTCATGATCATCAATATCTAGAATGAGTGGACAGTTACTGTAGTGCTTAATAAGAAATCCTAGAAAAAGACTTGGAAATCTTGGTTTGCCAACATAAACATAGTCATAAAGATTATTACAAGCTAGTTCATGAGCACCTTTTATAAAAGATTTTAGATCGTCTGCTCTAAAGCTTCTAATGCTAATATCAATAGACTTGAGTGGTGGCCAAAGCTCATCTCCATAAGCAGGATGTATTGCACCAATTAATTCAACATTACCAAATCTTTTAGCCATATCTGCAAGAAGAAATGCTCGTCCAACAGGATTATGAGCTAAGTCCCAAGATACTACGGCAATTTTCGGTTTCTGGTATGGATTAGATGCCAAAATTGGCACGCCAGATTTAATTTTGGAAAGGCTAGATGTTTTCATCTGATTGTGGTTACGCATGTCTCTCGAACCTTAAATATCGAATACTTACTGAGAATTATTTACCTTGCAAGAAAACTAGATAATTTGCCTATTGTAGGAACACACTCAATCTCTCGAATTCTTTGATAGCCTGCTCTTCTAATTTCTTCGGCCTTTCGTTGTCCCGAAGAAGATTTTAGTAACCATTCAACTACTTCGCCCATCTCCTCCAGTGGACAGGAAACAAAATGTATATTCGGCTCCAACCCCGGAACATCGTGACAAGGCTCCGTCACCACCAACGTGTTTTGCCACAACCCATGAAACACGATCCGATGCCACTCGAAATAGGGCAACTCATCCCTATGGACATTTAATAAAATTTTGCTACGCCGACTCAGGCCAATCACCGCATCCGTATTCAATGCCTGCCCCTGCCCCTGAATAAACGGATCCCCCATGGGCGGAATATGCAAAAAGCAGCGGTACTGATGCAGCCAGGAAGCGCTTTTAGCAAAAAACTGCTCCCGCCGAGGATTCAACGTCCCCACAAAATGAAGATCAATCGGACGCTCCGACAGCGGTGCATCAATCGCCGGACGCTGCCGCCGCACCTGCGGACTCAAACTGCGCAGCGCCAACAAATCCGGCAACGCCTCCGACCCCACAAACGGCTGATAATCCTCCAAATACCCCAACGGCAACCACTGAGCAGGCAACCCCAACTCCCGCAAAATCGCCGCCGATTTGACATTAATATCCAAAATCAGCTGCGCCTTGCGCAAAAAGTGAAACGCCTTCGAGAACCAAGTCGTCTGGGGCTGCTCCACATTCACCATGATCGCCCCGGCCCACCAGTCCTTTTGACCCGCCCGCTGCAAGCCCTCACCCAAATAGAAAAACTCATGGGGTGCCACAATGATATGGCCATCGAGATAATCCGGCGGAGCATCCTGTTCACTCAACCGCATCGCCTGATGTCCACAGCGCTCCAACGCCGCCGCAATCAAATCGGCAATCTCCCCAATGAAATAATTGCCCATCGAACTGCAATACACGCCGAAGGTTTGGGTTTGTGCCGTTGCGTTCTGCGCCGGACGAACGCGGTTCGTCCCTACGGGATGATCCTGGATGCAGGCTAAATAATCTGCATCGGAAGGCGTCGGTTCATACAACAGGTGGGCAAACTGCTGCGCCGAAAACGCAACCCGACCCTCCCTCGCCCCAACAGCCAAATAATGCTCCAGCGGGCAAACCCCCGTTGCTGCCACATCCGGATTCTCATCCAGATATAATGCATGACTGAAAAACCCATGGGGAGAATGGGCCTGCGATCGCCCAAACCCATAATAATGGGCCAACGGATTCACCCCCAGCTCAGCCGCTTCCCGCGCTTGGTTCAGATAGTATCCACCATCAAACAACGGATTCGGACGATAGCCCCGCCCCGCACCAACCGTTAGGTAGTGATCCAGCAACCGTTCCGACGAAGGGTCTTCGATCTCAACAGCATTCGCCAGCCGATAATAGTCCGGATCAAACAAATGGGTCATGGCCAATAGCCGCTTCACCAACGCCAGATCCAACAACTGCTTCGCATCCGTCAGCCTCGGTTCATCTGCCCCCAACCCAACCGCCGCCCGCGCCAACCACGCCTCAGCTTGGGTCGAGTCCCTGGGAGCCAGCAACTGCGCCAACATCAACGCCGACGCCCGATCGCCCGGTTGAATTTGCAATGCCATTTGGTAGGAGGCGATCGCCTCCTCAAACTTTCCCCGCCTGATCCGCTCCTCGGCCAGCTCCTGATAGAGCGCCACATCCCGAGGATTTTCACGAATCAACTGTTCCAAAGACTCACTCAGTTTCGCCCCCACCGGCTCCATCTCTGGGTCTAGGGTTTGGGCCTGCCGATAGGCCCCTCGCGCCGCCGCCCACCGCTGTTGCCCAGCAAACGCCATCCCCAAACTATAGTGAGACCAAGCAAACTCCGGGTTCAGCTCAACCGCTCGCTGCAAAGCTTCCGCCGCTCCCGTCCAATCCTCCAACTCCAGCAAAACATTGCCTAAATTGTGGTGCGACCAAGAAAACTCCGGATTGAGGGCGATCGCCTCTCGATAAGCCGCCGCCGCCTCTTCCCAATTTCCTTGCTGCCGCAACTCCTCCCCCCGAACATGCCACTGCATCGCCTCTCGCACCGCCGGATCCGCAGACCCTTGACCTTGCTCAGCAACTTCAGCGACCGCCGGGGTTATGACTTTTTTGCAACCGTCGCCCCCTGCCCCTGCCCCTGCACTTCCAACGCCTTGCGATAGGCCACCAACGCCCCCGCCTGATCCCCCTGGGTCTCCAACACCCGACCGAGGTATTCGTAGGCGATCGCCATCTTCGGCTGCAACCGCACCGCCTGCCGAAAACAAACCTTCGCCGAATCCAACTGCCCCTGCTTCACCAACGCATTCGCCAAATTGAAATACTGCTCCGCCGAAGCCCAACTCGGCTCCCGCTTAAACGCCTCAAACCAAGCCAACGCCGCCGCCTCCCGCCGGTTCGCCTGGGTCAACGCCCGCGCCAACTCCCGATATACCGCCGGTTGTTCCGGATTCAACCGCAACGACTGCTGATAATATTCGATCGCCCGCGCCCAATTCTTCTCCTCCGCCTGCAACTGACCCGAGCGCGCATAGTTCTCCGCCGATTGCAAAGCCTCCGACCCCGTAGGCTGCAACACCTGGTCCCGCCGTACCCCCTCCGCCGAAGCATCCGTCGGACGATTGGAACGCGATCGCAACTGTTTCGACTCCTGCAACAACTTCTGGAGCAACTGATGGCCATTGGGAATCGTCTGCACCGGATTCACCGCTTCGTTCTTCGGGGTTGTTTGGGCGATCGCGCCCTCCGGATTGATCGAAATTCCCGCCTCCAACACCTTGCGATAATAGAGCGTCGCCGCCTGCCAATCCCCCTGCTTCTCCAGCAAATCCGCCAAGGGCCGATAGGCCGCCACAAAACTGCTGTCCACCTCGATCGCCCGACGGTAGCTGGCGATCGCCTTCACCTCCTCCCCTTCCTTCAACCAGAAATTCGCCACCCGGAAATGTTCCGCCGCCGTCCCCGCCTCCGGCGATAGCACCAACGCCTGGGCCAAGGCATCCGCCGCTGCATCGGTTTTCCCCAAAACCTCTAGAATCTTAGCCATGGGTCGATAAAACTCAGAACAGGGGCGGAGATTGATCGCCTTTTGATAGTAAAGCGCCGCATCGTCCCATTCCTGCTGCCGCGCGTAGAGACTGCCCAGATTGGCATACACCTCCGGAAACCGAGGATTCGCCAACAGTGCCCGCGCATAGTGCGCCATGGAATCAATCCCGTGGCCCATCTCCTGCAAAATATTGCCAATCAACTTGTGAGCCTCCGCCACATCCGGCGCGACCGCCAGGGCTTCCTCACAGGCGGCGATCGCCTTCTCCCACTGCTCCTGCTTCATGTAAGCCTTGGCCTGACGGATAAACACCGTCATCGCCTCCCCTTCCAGCCCCGACTCTTCCACCGCTAGGGTTCCGGTTCCCTGGGGCAAAACCGTGATCGGCGTCGCTACAGATAGCTCTGCCTCATCGCTAGGAATGCTATCTGAGTGGATATTCTCTGGATGGGCATGATCTGGATGGGTACTCTCTTGTTGTGCCACTGCACCAGAAAGGGGTGCGTCAGAACGTGATGTACCAGAAAGTGGGCCTGAAAAGAAAGCTTGATTCATCGAATTTGCTATCGAATTTGCGGTTGTTTCCACGACTGTTTGCCCTTGAGCAATCTCATCCTCTGGAACAGGGGCTTCTCCCGGAATAGGGTCTTCTCCCTGAACAGGTTCTTCTTCTTGAACCCGCTCCAAATCCTCAGCCGGAGCCTCATCTGCTGGGGGAGATTGAAGCTGAGCTGCGATTAAATCCAGTTCCTCCGAATCCACAATCGAAGCAATTGAGTCAGAGTCCAACGTCGTTGCAGTCGTTTCTGCGGTGACTGAATTGACCGAATTGCCTGAATTGAAATCCGAATGTCCGAGTCCCTTAAAAAAATTCACAAACACTATTTAACCTCTATTAAAAAGGTCATTAAAACTATTGATTTCCTATAACAGCCCTAGGGTTATCTAAGGCGATCGCAAACATAACGTTGCGCTAGATCTGGCTAGACCTGTACTAGATCTGTGCACAGAACCAGAGCACTGGTAGATAGCTAAAATGCCTTCACGACTGCCGACTAGGAGCAGTCCCTAACGCTTCAGGCTGTTTGAGCGTTGTTGAATTTTGATTGGTTTTCTCGTTGCCGACAGCTCTGGACAAACTGCCTAGCCCACTGACTGTGTGAAATATCATACCGCTAAACCCTTAAAAGTTCCATAAATTTCCCATCGGTTTTATTCAATTTTTGTTCTTTAGTCTGGTCTTCAACAGGAGATACAAATCATTCTTCTGTCGCGGTTCAATCCCATCCGTATAAAACCTGACTTTTTGTTCCCTACAAAATCTGACTTTCTGGGGGACAGGGCACCGCCCTGTCCCTACTCTTGGCGGATGGCCGCTGAAATATTCATTTGGCTCAGCCGTAGCGCGGGGTAAAGACCCGCCAGCAGCGCAGCCACCAAAGCGACCAACCAAGCCTGCCAAAAATACTGAGGCAAAATCACCATCCGCAACGTCCAGCCAAAGGAGCGCACATTAATCACATAGACCAAAATCCAAGCCAAGGCATACCCCAGGGGCATGGCAAACACCCCCGCCAGTGTCCCCATCAGCCCCGTTTCCAGCAGCGTCAGGCGACGCAATTGCCCCGGTGTCATCCCCAAGGCCCGCAGCGTTCCCAGTTCGCGGGTGCGCTCCAGTTGCAGACTCATCAGCGTGCTGAGAACCCCGATAAAGGCGACGACGATCGCCAACAGTCTCAGGGCGTTGGTAATGGCGAAGGTGCGATCGAAAATCTCCAGGGAACCTTGGCGCAGGCTGCGGTTGGACTGCACCGACAGGGCTTGCCGATCCTTGAACTGTTGTTGAATGGCTGCAACAGTAGCATCGACATCGGCATCGGGACCCACAAACAGACCGATGGAAGCGATGCTGGGGTCTTGCCAGAGATCGATGTAGCGATCGTCATCCAAGATAATCGTGCCCTGGTCGGAGGAATAGTCGTAGAACACGGCAATCACCGGGAAGGTTTTCTCCCCCTGGGGCGATTCCAGGGTCACCGTCGTGGGAATCTCGCTGAGGTTTTCCCGCAGCATCAAGGTTTCTGAAATAATCACCCCTTCCCCCGCATCCAGAGCAGGCCAGGGATTTTTGCCCAGGTCGGGGCGGATCCAGGCGTAGGGGCGTTTGCCATGGGAAATATCCCCGGCGGCGGCGATCAGTTTGGCGTTGCGCTGGGCGGGATGGTTGTCTAGGGCTGTGACCGTGACATCGGCGTCGTTGTAGGTGACGGCATCGGTGAGACCGGGCCAGCGTTTGAGTTCGGCGGCGATCGCCGGATCCAGTTTCCCCAGCACCCGATTCGCCGTGGCCGAGGGGGGCGAGACATAGATATCCGCTTGCAGGGTTTGGTCGAGCCACTGGATGACGGTGCCCCGGAAGGAGCCGATCATAATCGAAACGCCGACGATGACGGACACCGAGACCATCAGCGCTGCCGTGGCGACGGAGGTGCGGCTGAGCGATCGCAAAATATCCCGAGGAGCCAACCGGCCCAAAACCCCCAACGTCGCTGCCCCCAAGGGTTCCAGCAGCCGCATGCCCAAGGCCATCAGCGGCGGCGTCAGCAGCGCCGCCCCCAGCAAAATCGCAAACAACCCCGCAAAGGCTGCCACCAACCCGCCACCGGACCAGCGCAACAGGCTAATCCCCGCGCCGGTGGCGGCAACCCAGGCCGCGACGAGCAAGGGGAGGAGGTTGAGGATTTTGGATTCCAGTGTGGAACGTTGCAGCGTCAGGGTGGGGGGCGTGTTCATGGCCTCGAAGGCCGGTAGCCCAGCGGCAACGAGGGCGGCGGCGATGCCGACGATCAGACCTTTGGCGATCGTAAAGTTGGACAGGGTGATCTGCTGGACGCTGACCACAAAGTAAAAATCATTAATCGTCTGGGTAATTAGCCCGACGATGCTGCGGCCCAGGACAATCCCCAGCCCCACGCCCAGAACCGAACCGATAACGCTAAAAATCGCCGCTTCCCCGATGATCAGCGTCAACAGTTGCCCCTGGGTGACGCCCAAACAGCGCAAAATCCCAAAGATAGGCCGCCGCTGAATCACGCTAAACGTCACGGTGTTGTAGATCAAAAACATACCAACCACCAGCGCCAGCAGACTCAATGCCGTCAAATTCAGCTCAAACGCCGCCGTCATTTGCTGGACTGCGTTTTTCTGGGCCTCGGCCAATTCCAGCTTGAGTCCGGTCGGCAGTTGGGCTTTGAGGGTGTCCAGCAGGGGCTGTTGCTCCGCTGCGACCCGCAGGTCAATCTGGCTGAGTTTCCCCTTTTGGCCGAGTAATTCCTGGGCCGTTGCAATATCGGTAAAGAGCAAATTGCTAAGGGCGCGGCGGTTGAGGCTATCGGTCGAGGTAATTTCGCCCACCACCCGCACGGTTTGAATTTTTCCGGCGAGGTCGAGATGGAGTGAATCACCGAGGGCAAGGGAGTAGCGATCGCCCACCTCCCCAGACAGCACCACCGTATTCGGCTCACTCAAAAACTGCAGCCAGTCATTGCCCCCATTGTTATCCCCGTTATCCCCCTTATCCCCGTTTCCGTTGCTTTCCAGATCACCCAAATAGCTGCGAAAGGGAGATTCCGAGAAAAAATCCACCCCGACAATGCGAAAGGGTTGCCGGTCTAACTCCTCGACCACGGCGTAGCCTTCCACCAAGGGAGCCATGGGAATGGCGTTGAAAGAGGGGGTAACGCTGCGGCGGAGGTTGCTATAGACGGAGTCGTCGATGCCGGTGGGGGCGATCGCCACAATCCGATGGGTTGTCTGTCCGGTAATCGCATCCGTCGCCAGCCCAAAGGCCCGCTGGGCCGAGCCATTGGCGAGGTCGATGGACACCATCATGGCGACGCCGACCGCGATCCCGATGATGCAGAGCAGATATTGCAGGGGCCGTTGGCGCAAACGGTTCCAGGCCAATCGCCACAGGGGACGATTTGAGACGATCGATCCGTTCATCGGGTAGCGAATCCCTGGGCGCGGCTGCTAGAGGGAATCGTCAAACAATGGTTGAGCTGTTCCCGCAATTGGTCGTGATCGAGATTTTGGCCAATCAAGACAATTTGGTTTTTCTTCGCGCCTTTCCACTCACTATCATCCAGCGTAAACCGCTTGCCGCTGAGGTGAAAAATATGGCGTTTTTGGCTCTCCTCAAACCAGAGAATGCCCTTGGCCCGAAAGATATTTTCCGACAGTTGGTTATCGAGAAAATATTGAAACTTGCGGATGGCAAAGGGGCGATCGCTCACAAAGGAAAGCGAGGTAAACCCATCTACAGCTAGGTGATCCGAATGATGCTGGTCGTGACCGTGATGGTCGTGATGGTCATGTTTATGATCGTGATCATGGTCGTGGGCGCAATGGCCATGGTCATGGTCGCAAGCGGAGTGATCCTCAGGGCCATGGTCATGATGGTCATGGTCATGATGGTCATGCTCGTGATGGTCATGCTCGTGACCCGACGGCCCCTGCTCCTCCTGGCCAAAATACTGATCCGTCTCAAACAGCCCCACGCTCAAAATCAACGGCAACGGCACTTCGCTATTCACCGTCCGCAAAATCCGCGCCCCATCCTTCACATCCCGCAGCTTCACTTCCAGTAGATCCAAATCCGCTTCATCGACCAAATCGGCCTTGTTGAGCAGCAAGGTATCCGCATACAAAATCTGATTGTGGGCCGCTTCGCTGTTAAACAAATCCAAACTGTAATTAGCCGCATCCACCACGGTGACAATCGAATCCAGGCGCGTCAAATCCCGCAACTCGGTCCCTAAAAACGTCAGCGCCACGGGCAACGGATCCGCCAAGCCCGTTGTCTCCACGACGAGGTAATCAATTTTGTCTTCTCGCTCCAGTACCCGGAACACCGCTTCGAGCAAATCGCTGTTGATCGTGCAGCAAATGCAGCCATTGCTCAGCTCCACCATGTCGTCGCCCGTGGCCACGATCAGCTCGTTGTCGATACCAATTTCGCCAAACTCATTCACCAGGACCGCCGTCTTCACCCCTTGCTGATTGGTCAGGATATGATTGAGCAGCGTGGTTTTGCCACTGCCCAAAAAGCCGGTGATGATGGTAACCGGCAGACCTTGTTTGGTGTCATCCATTGTGGCGATAGGCGCAGCGGTAATCATGGCGTTTCCGTTCAGTCGATGGCTTGAGAATCTTTCTCATCTGATTTTACCGCGATTTCTGGAGCGATAGGGGGGAGGATGGCGGAGAGGGATTGGGATCTGGAGCGGGGGTATTATGGTGACCGCTCGATGGAGGAGCGCAAAGCTTGGTATGACCCGGTGGCCCAGGCCTATGATCAGGCACGGCCTCGGTATCCGGCGGAGATTTTGGACCGGGCGATCGCCCTCGCCCCTCTCAAACCGGGCATGCGGCTGCTAGAAATTGGCTGTGGACCAGGGATCGCAACAACGGCACTGGCCGAACGGGGGTTTGCCCTAGTGGGGCTGGAGCCCAGCCGAGCGGCCTGGGAACGGGCACGACACCATTGTGCCGACTATGACCAGGTTGAGTTGCTCAATGCTAATTTTGAGGAATGGCCCCTAGAGCCGGGGGCGTTTGATGCCGTGGTGGCTCCGATGCAGCCGGTGTATGCTCAGTACGCACCGGAGCTGGTTTGCTGTGAGGATCGGGTGCGCCAGGAGGGCCAGTTGCGGGAGCTGGGGGCAGCAGCGACGACGGGCCAAGGGAACGAGCTCGGGCTGTTTGAGGAGGTGGGGTTTGAGCGGGTGGATTGCGATCGCCGCTACACCATCGACGGATATTTAACGCTCCTCAGTACCCTCTCGCCTTACCTTGTGTTAGAAGCGGAGAAGCGGGCTGCATTATTTACCGCCTTAGCCTCGGTGCTACGCCAAACCAGCGGCGATGGCGTACAGGGCAGAGTAGTGCAGACCCACTACTTTTCGGCAGCCCATGTTCTGCGATCCCTTTAACTGCGGTCTATTTAACTGCGGTCCCTTTAACGATTTCCTGAGGTCTGAATCCACCATGTCTGATCCAAGCTCAAATCTCCCGTCAGAATCCAATCCCACGCCAACGCCAACCCATCCAGCCATTCAAGCCCAAACCAAAAAGCTCAAACGGCTTTACATTACGCTTATCTTGGTCGGGTTTGCCATTGGTGGCGTCGTTTCCATTGGAGTCGTTGCCCTGATGCGTCATTTTGAATTGACCCAGGCTCCACGGGTGGAGTCAGGCCAGTAAGGCTTTCCGGTCAGGCTTTCACGCCATTGCACTCCACCGCACCTGGATCGAACCATCCTGGGCAATGGTCGACTGATACTCGGGCCAGACGCCTACAGGCGTGCCCCGACGGGGCCGGACTCGAAACAAAAACGAGCCATTGGCCTCGGCAAAATAGGTTGTGGTCCGCTCAGAAAGCTGGGTCCAAGCGCTAGGAAAGCTCGCCCAATCATAGAGATTGAAATAAAAGTCAAATTGGTCCAACAAAGTCGGTGCCAATTCGATGTGTAGGGTTTGCTTGCGGTTGATTCCCCCATAAAAGAAGGTCGTATCCGGCGCACCCACGGGCAAATATTCCTGTCGAACCCAGGCTTCTGGGAGGCGATCGCGATATTTCAGCATCACATAGGTGTAATAGTGCAGACACAAATAAAAGCCCCTGTGGGGATAATCTTTTAGTTGTTGATAGAACAAATTCGTTTTTGGATCCGCCGAATGGGGGGGGAGTGGGGGCTGATCGTCAAACTGAACGGGGGGATAGGCGATCGCCTCCGCGCAGTCATAGTACCGAACCCCCAGCGTATAGCGTCCTGGGGGCAACGAGATCTTGACCCAATTTTGCTCTCCTTCCTGCTTCCCTCGATCATTTGGCTCAGCGTTGGACTGAGCCCCCCCGTCAAAGTCCTGGGAGTCCAAACTCTGAATCGTGGCATAGCTGGGAAAATCATAGACCACTGCGACCCAAGACCGCGCCGACCGCTGAATCGTTGCGATATCGATCGCCAGTGTCTGCTCAACCTCAAACGGCCCCAGCGTCCCAATCACCGCATGGGTGTTCCAGCGGGGTCCCGTCGTCATCAGCACGGGCAGGGCAATGGGAATTTTAAGCGTATCCGCCGAGAGGACCCGCCACTGGAGCCGCGTTTGCCGTGACAGGTAGCGGATGTAAAAACGATTGATCACAGCCCGCATGACCCGGTAAAAGATCCATGACCCCAAGGCCCAGGGGGCCTCCCAAAGCAGTGATAAACCCAGCGGTAGACTGTCAAAGAACATGAACTTTTACCAGAGATTTGTTAGATAACGATAGGATCAGAAACAGTTTGACTAGTCCTGAATTGGGTTCTGCATGAAGCGACGGCGGCGGCGGTATCGACATCGCAATCGCTCTCTCCAGGGAGGGCTATCGAAGATCTGGCATCAGGTGAATGAGGCGATCGCCTTGCTCGATGCCCAGGGGAAGTTTGTCGAGCTGAATGCGGCAACCGCTGTATTGCTGGGCGTGGAGGCCCAAGAGCTGATGGGTCGAGCGTTTCATGATTTTGTTGAAACTGACCTGGATCTGCGATCGCACTATCGCGGCGCGGCTCCCAAAAATAAATATATCGGGATTCAGCGGGCTACCCATCCTAATGAAGAGCCTCAACTGCTGGAATGGAGTCTGAGTCGAGAGGTCTTTCCGGGACAGCATTTGTTGATTTTGCGAAATATTAGCGATCGCAAAACCCAAGCGGAAACCGAACTGGCCCAGCAGCGGCAGCGCTCGGAGCTGTTTGCGGAGGTGACGCTCAAGATTCGTCAGTCGCTGCAATTCACGGAAATCCTGCAAACCACGGTGAATGAGGTCCAGCGCATTCTCCAGGCCGATCGGGTTTTGGTTTATCAGGTGCTTGAGGATGGCACGGGTAAACCCATTAGCGAAGCTGTCTTGCCGGACTATCCAGCCATTCTTGGCATGGAATTTCCCGAAGAGGTCTTTCCAACGGAATACCAGCGCCATTATGCCCAAGGTCGCGTCGTTGCTATTAGCAATGTGCGGGATCCCAAAGCTGGACTGGCCCATTGCTTAGTCGAATTTGTCGAACAGTTTGACATCAAAGCCAAACTGATAGTGCCGATTTTGCAAAATCCTAACTCCCAAGCGACTCAATCCAGTCAACAGGCTCCCGTTGGGAATTCCAAGCGTCCTGTCCTCTGGGGATTGTTGATCGCCCATCAATGTCGCGATCGCCGCCAATGGACCGATGCCGAGCTGGCGCTGATGCAGCAATTGGCCGATCAAATCAGCATTGCCTTGGCCCAGTCTCAGTTGCTGGAAAATCTAGAGGAAATTGTCGCCGCCCGCACTGCTGAGTTGCGTCAACAAGAGGAGCAGCTCCGTCTGATTACCAATGCTCTACCTGTGCTGATTGCCTACGTAGACCGGACCAAGCGCTATCGCTTTAATAACCAAGCCTACGAAACTTGGCTGGGGCAGACGCCGGAATCCCTCCAGGGCAAGCGGCTGCGGACCGTTTGGGGGGAGGCCAGCTATGCCCAGATGGAAACGCCGATTCAGGCCGCGCTCGCGGGGGAGGTGATCACCTACGAAAACGAAATGATTGACCGGTTGGGGCGGATCCGAACCCTGGCCGTCACCTATATTCCCCATCTGGATGACCAGGGGCAGATTCAGGGCTTTTTTGCCTTGACTAGTGATATTAGCGATCGCAAAGCCATCGAGCGCATGAAAGACGAATTTATCTCCGTCGTCAGCCATGAACTGCGCACCCCCCTCACCTCCATGCACAGCGCCCTCAAAATTCTCTCCACGGGGAAACTCGGCGTCCTCTCAGAAGATGGCCAGCAAATGCTCGAAATTGCCGATGACAACACCGAGCGCCTGGTGCGGCTGGTCAACAATGTTTTGGATTTACAACGCATTGAAGCGGGCGAAGTCACCATGGAGAAACAGCTTTGCAACGCCGCTGGACTGATTACCCAGGCGATCGAAGCCATGCAACCCATGGCCCAGCAGCTTGGCATTCGGCTCTTGAGCCAGCCGAGCGATTGCGTGATTTGGGCCGACTCGGACTACATGCTGCAAGCCCTGACCAATTTGCTCAGCAATGCCATTAAGTTTTCGGCGGCAGGGAGTACCGTTTGGATTACAACCGAATTACTGCCGCAAACCGAAGAAGTGCGGTTCCGGATCCGCGACCAAGGTCAAGGCATTCCTGAAACCAAACTCGAAAGCATTTTTGAGCGGTTTAAGCAAGTGGATTCTTCCGATGCTCGCCGTAAGGGAGGGACGGGGTTGGGGCTAACCATTTGCCGCAAAATCATCGAACAGCACGAAGGTAAAATCTGGGCCGAAAGCCAACTGGGCCAAGGCAGTACGTTTTTCTTTACGGTACCGACTCAGCCACGCACATGCGGAGGACGGCATGACTGACCTTGCGATCGAGACTAAGCAGCTCTTAATTATCGATGATGAGGAGACGATCCAAACCGTGGTTAAGTTTGGCATTCAACTGACCGCCGGGTGGAAGATCCTCACGGCCAGTTCGGGGCCTGAAGGCATTCAGGTGGCCCAGCGATATCAGCCCGATGCCATTTTGCTAGATGTGATGATGCCTGAGATGGATGGTGTTGCCACGTTCAAAGCCCTGCAAGCAGATGCCACAACTCAGCTCATTCCGGTCATCTTTCTGACGGCCAAAGCCCAAGCTGCAGAAAAATCCCAGCTCAAAGCCCTAGGGGTTAGCGGTGTGATCACCAAGCCCTTTAACTCCCTTGATTTGCCGGGGCAGATCGCCAAAATTCTTCAATGGTAAGCCGCCCATGAAAATTCTCCTGGTTGAAGATGATTCAGCATTGGCCGCCATTATCAAGCGGAACCTCAGCGAACTGCACTATGTGGTGGATGTTGTCCAAGATGGCGCGACGGGTTGGTCCTACAGCTCCACGTTTGAATACGATCTGATTATCCTAGATGTCCAACTGCCCCATCTCGATGGTCTCAGTCTTTGCCAGCGGCTGCGCGAGGAGGGAGACATCACGCCCATCTTGCTCCTCACGGGACAAGACAGCAGCGCTGCCAAAATCCAGGGGCTGGATGCGGGGGCGGACGACTATATGGTTAAGCCCTTTGACCTGGAGGAATTGATTGCTCGGATCCGGGCCTTGCTCCGACGGGGACAGGGGCAGGCCACGCCGCTGCTGAGCTGGGGCGACTTGCTGCTCAGTCCGACAACTTGTGAAGTCACCTATGGCGATCGCCCCCTCAAACTCACCGCCAAGGAATACAAGCTGCTCGAAATCCTGCTCCGCAATGGCATTCATGTGGTGAGCAGCGACGAGATTCTCGATCGCCTTTGGTCCTCGGAAGAGTTTCCGGCAGAATCCACGGTGCGGTCTCACGTTCGGCGGTTGCGCAGTAAACTCCAGGCCGCCGGTGCCCCCACGGATCTGATTAGCACGCTCCATGGCCGAGGTTATTATCTCAAACCCTCCGAGCCAAGCCAGGATAAAGCAGAAGACCCCAAGACTGCCCTGGAAATTCCTGCCGCTGCTCATCCCACTGCCCAGCCAGCGGCTCCTCTCTCCAGCGAGCCAGCGGCCAAAACAGCTCAGTATCTACAATTTCTCAACGACACCTGGAAAAGCGCTCGACCCAACTGTTTTGAGCAACTACAAGCCCTAGAGCAAGTGCTCGCCCATCGCCAAACCTTGGCGGATCCCTGTTTGAGGGCCGAAGATCTAGAGTTCTTTCAGGCGTTACAAACCGAGGGCAGAGCCTTGGCTCACAAGCTTGCAGGGACATTGGGCGTTTTTGGCTTGACCGCAGCGATGGCGATCGCCCGACAGATCGAGTCCCTGTTTCAAACCACTCAAATCTGCCCCACGGACCACTCTGTTTCCCCCCCTCTATCCACGGTCAATCTCTCAGAAATTGAGCAACAGCAAAAATGGCTCCAGCAACTGCGACATTTCCTAGAACTCACACCCACCATCGAGCAGGTTCCCCAAATTTCCAATCTTCCCTCCCCCCGACTGTGGTTTATTGGTCAAGACACTCCCCTAAGGGCCGAGTTGCAAGCGGCGGCAGCGAGCCAAGGACTCAGTTGTGAATCCCTACTCACTTGGGAGGCCGTGGTGAGTCGACTGGAGGACAACACCGATTTGAGCGATCGCCCCGCTCTCCTGCTGGCACAACTGACTTCCCTGTCTCTGCCCACCGGGCGATCAGATCTGTTGCAGCGACTCCAGCAACACTTGGGCAATATCCCGCCTAAACTGCCTTTGTTGCTCCTGGGGCAGCGGGATACCTTGGGCGATCGCCTGAGCGCCCTGCGCATCGGAGGGCATTTTTTGCTGGAGTCCAGCCGCAGTCCTGAGCAAATTATTCGCTATGGGCTATCGCGGATTCAGCCTCGCCTCACGGAGGTGAAGGTCATGGTGGTGGATGATGATCCCCATTGGCTGACGGTTTTGTTGCGGCAACTGCAACCCCTGGGATTTAAGGTGACCACGTTGGCCGATCCCAGCCACTTTTGGAGTGTCTTGCAATCGGTTCAACCCGATGCCTTGGTGTTGGATATTCGCATTCCAGAAATTAATGGTTTAGAGCTGTGTCAACTGGTGCGGGACGAGCCCCAATGGAAAAAGTTGCCAATTTTCTTTTTGAGTATTTTGAATGATTTAGAAACCCAAAATAAGGCGTTTTCAGCCGGTGCGGATGATTATTTAGCCAAGCCGATTCTGGGGCCAGAACTGGCCCATCGGATTTTAGCGCGGTTGCAGCGGCTGGAGTCGATCGCCAATCTGCAGGAAGCTTAGCCACAGCGGATTGCTTTGCCCTTCCCAATTCTCCACCCAAGGCCCGCCCCCCACTTCAACCCCACATAAATCACTCTGGGCAGAACACAATAAAACCGCCTGTTCGCCCTCGCCTTCCCAGAGTTCCAATCTCAGTTGTCCCCGCATCGTGTCCCGACAGCAAAAGACCAAACCGTCAGCCATCGGTGCCCGCAGCGGTGTTCCTGGATGCGTTGTGGTTGCCGATAAGCACACGCGATAGCGAGCCGTTTTCGCCTCCATCCACCAACTGCCCCAGGGGGCAACGCGCCACTGCACGGCACCGTTCCAAGGGACGAACTCATAGAACTGGCCTCGATAGTGAATCCCCACCATCGCCACCGCTTCTTCCAAGCCCAACACCGATCGTAACCCTCCTCCCGCTGTCAGCGCCAAATCTGGCTCTCCTGCGAAACAGTTGCAATTCAACCAAAACCACTTTTTCGGGAAGGCTCCCCCCCAATTTTTTTCGCTGTAGGCTGGGGCTTGGTTCAATTCGTAGCGATCGCCCCCCCATTCAATCCATCCCGTCGCCCAGCCATGGGCCATCAAAATTTGCCAACCAGGTTCAAAAATTTGCCACTGGGACAGCCAGCCCGCCGTAGATTGTTGCGGCTCCGCTGGATGGCCCCAGCCATAGACCGGCTCAAGGGCATAGTCCCAGCGGGCGATCCTCCCGGATCCCGGATCCCGCAAATACCCCCGGTGGTGGGTGGCGGTGGCGCAATAGCCTTCGGTTTCGGAGTTGTCCCGAGCAACAGCTCGCCAGTGGGACAGGGCCAGTTCCGTTCGGCTGGCTTGAAAGCCTGCGATCGCCGGAAACGTACGGATCAAATATCCATCCTGGGGTCCCAAAATCTGTGCAGCCCCGCCGCTACAAGGCTGTCCCCCCTGGGGATCATCAATCGAGTACATAAACGCAAACGTCTCGCCGCAATCGGGCAACGTCACCCGATAGTACCAGCCTTCAAAAAAACGAGACTGCCCTAGCTTTCCTAGCTTTGCCTTCGCCGGACCCGGCCAGTGATAGCCGCAATGGGGCGTTTGCAAACGATGAACCTGCGACATCTCTTTTTCCTCTGAAGATTTGTCTTTTTTGTCTTTGAAGAGCGCCAAACGGCTGACCTTCGTCAGCAGCAAACGCTTTGACGTCATTGAATATTACATTTACGTAATAAAAGGGCACCCCCTTTGAGAAAGATCCTCTACACTGATCGCAACTTAATGATCGCCGCTCGCCACTCGCACAGGATTGGGTTGCATTAGTTGCAGCGGTTTGAGTCCAGCAGGTTGAGTGCCGTGAGGTTGAGTACCGTACTTGTGCCGACCTGTGCTGACTCACGATAACTGCATTGGAGAAAAACATGGCATATACCTTTAATCTGGTCGGTGTCTCCCCCTTGCTTGAGTTTTTTCAGCACGAACAGGCCCAAAGTCCAGAGCAATTCCCTCAGCTTCCTGCCTATGTCGGCGTGTCCAACTGCCTACTGGATGTCGTGCTCAATTCCGTCGAAGAGGTCGTGACGCAACGCCATTGGGACCTCGATGAAGCCGTGGATTCTGTCATTCAGTATTGGGTACACAACAAAGAAACGGTGGAACATTGGCGCGATCGCCTTCAGGATGCGGGCCAGCACCAATTGTTGATTGGGCGAGTGGCGAATTTGCGATCGCTTCAGTCAGAATTCAATCGCCTCCTGGGCCAGTAATCTTTTCTCTATCTTCGGGAGGATGACGAGTCCCGCTGCTCAACGGTGACAGAATTGATACAAAAGATCTCTTCCCGCACCGTCGTCTCTCCCTTTCATTAGAGTGTTAAGATTTTTCAATTAATGGATGGGGAGACTTGCAACCCGTTGCCTCGTTTTGACCGTCACATCGTTTCGACTTTGTTCCGGCTGTCTCCTCAGCTCCAATCCTCCCAGGATAACGTCATGAGTCCCTCTCCTCCCCAGCGGTCGTCAGGCCCGAGTCCTTCTGTCAACCGGCCTCCGACGGAGCATTCGGCCCCCCTTGACCGCTCGGTTCCCTCGGTCATCTCGACCCGTCCCTCCAGGTTGCGTGGGTTGACCTGGGAACGCGGTTTGTTGCTGTTGATTTTGCTCGTGGGCGGAGGATATGGCCTCTGGCAGTGGCTGGGGCCAAAGGCCGCTGGCCCTGGTGCGGGAGGACCTCCCGCCGCAATGCAAGGACCTCCGCCCCGCCCAGTGGTGACGACGACGTTGCAGCGAGGGACTGCGGCCCAAACGGTTCAAGTTCTCGGCCAAGCAGAGTCTAGCGCCAGCACAACCTTGCGCAGCCAAACCTCGGGTATGATTGAAAGCCTCTTGGTGAATGAAGGGGACGCGGTGGCGGAAGGGGATGTGATCGCGACGCTGAATGCCGCAGACCAGAAGCTGGCCCTGGCCCAAGCCCAGGCGCGCTTGGCCGAGGCTCAAAGTCAGTTGGCGGAGCTCAAAAGTGGTACTCGCAAAGAAGTGATTGCCCAGCGGCAGGCCACGGTGCAAGCGGCTAAAGCCCGAGAGGCCGAAGCCCGAGATAATCTCAAGCGGCTTCAGGCCCTCCGCAGTGAAGGGGCGATCGCCGAGCGGGGTCTGATTGAAGCGAGGGTCACGCTAGATACGGCGGTGAGCGATCGCCTCGGGGCCGAAGCGGCCCTGGCGGAGGCCAACGCTGGTCCTCGCTCCGATGAAATTCAAGCCCAATCGGCCAAGGTGGCAGCGGAACAAGCCGCAGTTCAGCAGGCCCAGCTTGAGGTCCAGCGAACCCAAATTCGCGCCACAGCCAGCGGCGTCGTCAGCCAGCGCCAGGTCACCACCGGGGACTATTTGCGCAGTGCGGATCCCGTGATAACCCTGGTCGACAACCGTACCGTCGATATTTTTCTAGAGGTGCCCGAACAACTGGCAGGCAAAGTTCAGCCGGGGATGAGCGTTAAGCTGTCGTCCCGCGCCATTCCCGGTTGGGAAACCACCGCCAGTATTGATAGTCTTTTGCCCATTGCCAGTGCCGATTCTCGGCGGCGTCCGGCTCGGATTCGCTTGGCGGCTCCGCCCCCAGGTCTGTTGCCCGGTACGGCGGTGCAAGCTTCCTTTGCCATGCCCGGAGACAGCAGTGGCTATACGATTTCGCGGGACGCCCTCAGCCGTCGCGCCGATCAGTGGCTGCTGTTTGGGGTGCAAGAGGGCACCGCAGAACAAATTGAAGTCACGTTGGTGAGTGACCTGGGCGAAACCGTCATTGTTGATGGCGCAGGTTTATCTTCCGGCCAAACCATTGTCTTGAAGGGCAGCGATGCCCTGAGCGATGGCGCACCGGTCATGGTCGTAGAAGGACCCGGCAGCGCACCCCCCGCAGCGGCACAGCCCTAGGGCTAGGAGAACAGGTATGAACTGGATTGAACGGATTGTCCGTTGGCGGCATGGCACGTTTGTGATTTTTGCGCTGATTGCTCTGTTTGGGGTGATTGCGCTATTTAATTTGCCGTTGGAACTGCAACCGGGGGGCGATCGCCCCGAGATCAGCATTTCCACCCCCTACATCGGAGCCGGACCAGCGGAGGTGGAAGACCTGATCACCCGACCGATCGAAGAGGTGATGGAAGAGGTTGAAGGGGTCCAGGAAATCACTAGCACCTCCCGCGCTGGCAGCAGCGCTATCAATCTGGAGTTTAAATGGGGCACAGACCCCGACGACAAGTTGATCGATGTGATCAATAAACTTCAGCGCATTAATAATCTGCCTGCTGAGGCCGGTGACCCCAGTGTGGAAGTGGTGAGTACTAGCAGCAGTCCGATGATGTGGCTGGTGATGGTGCCCCGCGAAGGCCGTGCGGCGGATGCCAGCCGCTATCGGGATTTGGTCGATGATTTTGTGGAACCGGAATTGCGGCGCATTAACGGCGTCGGTAGCTTTTTGATTGTGGGTGGACAGGAGCGGGAGGTCGAGGTCAATGTTGACCCCCGAGCCTTGGCCGATCGCAATCTCAACATTACCCAGGTGATTAATACCCTGCGGCAAAATAACCGCGATATCCGGGGAGGACCGCTCACCGTCGGGCGGCGCGAGTATCGGGTGCGGACCGTGGGACGCAGTAACCAAGTTGAAGACTTGGAAAAACTAGCCTTGCGCCGGGATGAAAGAGGATCGGTCTTCCTGGGGGACGTCGCCCAGGTGCAGATGGGCCGCAAGGTCAAGCAGGATGTTTTGTTGTTTGACAACCAAGAGTCGGTGGCCATCGGCGTGATTCGTCAGGTGGGGGCCAATGTGCCCAGCGTCTCCCAGGGAGTCCATGCCACGCTGGATCGGTTGCAGCAGCAATTTGATGGCCTGGATGCGGGGGTACAGTTTGCGATCGCCTACGACGAAAGCAGCTATATCGACCAGTCTCTCTCGCTCATGCGCGGTAATCTTTTCACTGGCGCGATTCTGGCCATTGTGGTCCTGCTGCTGTTTTTGGGCTCCTTGCGATCGGTGGCGGTGATTGCCCTGACGATTCCGACGGCGATGGTGAGCGTCTTTTTGGTGATGACGGTGTTGGGGCGATCGCTCAACATCATCAGCCTAGCGGGTTTGGGCTTTGCGGTAGGGATGGTTGTGGACAACGCCATCGTTGTGCTCGAAAACGTCTTCTCCCATTTGCAAAAGGGTAAGCGCCCCATCCATGCGGCCATCGACGGCACGACGGAAGTGGGGGGAGCCATGCTGGGCTCGACGTTGACGACGGTGGCGGTGTTTGCGCCGATTGTTTTGGTCAAAGGAGAAGCCGGTCAACTGTTTACCGATGTGGCGATTACCCTGGCGACGGCGGTGATGTTTTCGCTGGTGACGGCGCTGACGCTGGTGCCCATGCTCTGTGGTTTGTTTCTCGATCGCCGCGAAGTCGAACTGCTGGAACAGGGAGCCGGGGCGGGACGCAATGTCTTTGAGCGGGTCGTTAGCCATGCTTCCGCCACATTTCAGGCGATTCAGGGACGGTTCGAGCGCTTTTTGCTCAATACCGCCTGTTGGTCCATCGGTGCGGGCCGTACATTGCGGCGTTTGGTGGTCTTAGCGATTCCCCTGGGGCTCTTGGCCGTTGGCTTTTTGCTGTTGCCCCCGGCGGATTATTTGCCCCAGGGTAACCGTAACTTAATTCTTTGGCTGGCGGAAACGTTGCCGGGAACGAGCGTGGAAGAGGCGATCGCCCTTTCCAATGGTCCCCGCTCTTTCGTAGATGCTCAGCCCGAAGTGGCGGGTTCGTTCTTTGTCTATTCGCCCCGGTTCAAGGCCATGGGAATTTTCCTCAAGCCTGAATATGCCAATGGTAAAGGCTTAGAGCAGGTGGTGAACAAGCTCATTCCCCCGAGCTTTGGCTTTCCCGGCTATCGGTTTATGTTTCCAATTCGGATTTCGATTTTCCAGGATCCGGGGAAAGAATTTGAGGTCCGGATGTCGGGGCCGGATCTGGCCGAGCTAGAGCAGCTAGAGCAGCAGCTCACGGGGCAGTTGCAACAGCTTCAGGGGGTGGTGAATGTGCGATCGGACTATGTCGCAGGCGCACCCCAACTTGAGGTTTTGCCCAACCGTGTCCGACTTTCGGAGCTGGGTTTGTCTTCAGCGGATGCTGGCGCTTTGGTCGAAACGGCCCTCGGCGGTAGCTTGGCTTCCGATTTTGTCGAAGGAAATCAAGAAATCGATATCACCGTCAAGCTCAAGGACGCCACGGTCAACAACCCCAATGATTTGCGACAGCTCGCGATCTATAGCCCCAAGGGACAGCAGGTGCAATTGGCGGATGTGGCTGCGATTGTCGAAACGACGGGGCCGGATGTGATCAACCACGTCAATTTGGAACGGTCGATTACGCTGACGGTTAGCTTGGCTCCCGATGCTCCCCTGGGCACCCTCGTGGAGCAAGCGGAAACCGAGGTCCTGGCCCCCGTGCGGGCAACGTTGCAGCCGACCTATCGCCTAGAACTGGCGGGCTCGGCGGATAAGCTGGCCGAAACCCTGGCGGATTTGGGCTCGACCTTTGTCTTTTCGCTGTTAATTATTTATTTGCTCCTGGTGGCGCTCTACCGCTCCTTTCTCTATCCCGTTGTGATTATGATGACCATTCCCATCGGCTTGACCGGTGCGGTCCTCAGCATTGTCCTGGCCAATCTCATACCGGGGGTTTCGGTGCCCCTCGATATGATCACGGGCCTTGGGTTTGTGATTTTGATTGGGGTGGTGGTTAATAACGCGATTTTGCTCGTGGACCGGGCGCTCCAGCTCCAGCGGGAAGAGGGGATGGACTATCACCATTCGCTGTTTGAGGCAACGCGCGATCGCCTCCGTCCGATTTTCATGTCCGCCGGAACCAGTGTTTTGGGCATGTTGCCCCTGGCGATTATTCCGGGAGAGGGGGCGGAGCTTTATCAGGGCCTCGGGATTGCCTTGACGGGAGGACTGGCTTTTTCGACGCTGCTCACGCCAACAGTCGTGCCTGCACTGATGGGATTACTTCATGATCTCAACGGTAAAAATTTAGAGGCCGCCATGGTTTCCACAGACGAGGAATCGGAGACAAAGGCCCAGGATAGGGCGATGTCGAAGATAGCGCCGTGACATCCTCCCGACGCAGACCCTAAGGGAATGGAATGGACTCGAAAAAAGGTCAGTGGAAATGCTAAGGATTTCAAGAACTTCAGCACAATTGCTTACCTTCCTGGGGAATTTTCTGTATCGTGCTAAGTAGTTCCCGTCCAATCCTCAGTTAGCGATCGCCCATGCACCCGCGCCAAACCCTCCAGGAGCAATTCTCGACCTTCGCCTGGTTTGAGAACGATACCTTCCGTTCTTGGAAAGGAGAACCTCGGCTCCGCCACAGCATGGCAAAACAACTGGAAAAACTGCCTCAGTATGGGGCTGCGACCCCAGAAAACGAGCGGTTTTGGTCCTTATCGTGGTATCGCTGCTGGCGCGATCGCTCCTCTGCCTCCACCCCTGCCCAACAGCATCTGATGGCTTATCTGCAAGAAGCCTGCTACTGGGCCGCCTACGATATTAATTGCAAGTTAAAGGGTCGAGGGGGCAGCACCGGAACCCATCGCTTGGCCGATTATTTTCAGATGGCGATCGCCGAAATCGAACCGGCGCTAGAGAAATTTCGAGCCGACCAATTTAATAATCTCAAAGCCTTCGCTCAGGTTTTCCTCAGCCATCGCCTCAAAGGCGCGCTGCGCAGCCAGCGGGAAGCGGATTTCTGCTCCGACTGGGGACTACTGCGCAAAACCGGCACAAAACGAATCCTGGAAGCCATGGAACGGGCGGGGCTGAACCCAGCCGACGCGGAGCAATATCGCCTACTGTGGATGGGATTCCAAACCTTCTATGTGCCAACCCAGCCCAGCCGTTCTGCCCATTTGCCCGAGCCCGATGCCACGGTTTGGGAGGCGATCGCCACGTTCTACAACCAAAAACGCAGCGGTCAGCTCAGCCATCCCGCGCCCCAAACCACGGCCCGAGAAGCCCACAACCGCCTCAAGCAATTAGCCCAGTGGATTCGTCAGTACCTCTATCCTGTGACCCGTGGATTGGGCGGTGGGGAAGAGGGAGATGAGACGGGGGACGCTTGGCTAGATCGAAAGTTGTTGCAGAATCAGGGGACGGAGGATTGGGCAGAACCCTTTATTGAGATAGATGAGAAAGTCGAGCGCGATCGCCAACAACGAGACCTGCAAGCCCGTTTGGTCAACGCCTTTCATCAGCTCAATCCGCAGCTTCAGCAGATCCTCTGTCTCAAGTATCAACAAAAGCTTTCCCAGCAGGACATTGGCAAAATCATGGACATGCCCCAGCCCACGGTTTCTCGCCGCCTCAATGCCGGTCGCCAAGCTCTGCTCAAAGCCATCGAAACCTGGATGACGGACCACTTGAATAAACGTCCAGATCTGGACCAAATAAAAACTATTGCGACCCACCTTGAAATTTGGTTGCAGGTTTCCCTGCCGGAGCTCAACCTCTGCGCTTCATCGGAACCCCAGTCGTAATCCCTGTTCCCGCCTTAACCTTCTGACGTTGAGAGCTATGTCAACCCTATTCTTAGATCCCATTACTGACGCCTGGACGTTGGAATTAGCCGATGCAGCCCGTGCTCAAGCTTGGCAGACCGCCCAGTCCCAAAGCACCCCTCACCGCCGTTGGGTTGCCTATATGAATCAACTATGTCTGACGGCAGTGGAAAATTTACTGGGCATAGGGAGTCAGACCGGCAGTAAAACCGGCAGTAACCTACCCTGTTCATGGGTGGCCGACGCAGCCTCCAGAACCGATATTTGGGAATTGGTCGAAGGCAGTGCGCTGACCGTTGGGGAGCATCGGTTGATTCTCTTGCCCACCGAAAGTGTGGATGCCCTTGAATTGGCTGTTCCCCAGGAATGGGTGGATATTCCGGATTGGGCTGGAGATTATTACGTTGCCGTTCAGTTGGCAGCGGACGAGGCTAGCCTCCGAATCCTGGGCTATGCCACCCACCCACAGCTCAAGGCCCAGGGGGACTACGACGCCTTTGACCGAACCTATCGCTACGACTGCGAGGATTTGATTCCCTGGGAGAGTTTCGGGCTCATCCATGCAGCCGACAATGCCTCCCAAACCCGCACCCCAGATCAACATCACGCGCTACCCCTGGCGACCATCCATTCGACCCAAGCCGAAACCCTGATTCAGCGCCTAGGTAACCCCAACGAGCCTTTGCCCCGTCTAGAAATTCCCTTTGACCAGTGGGGAGCCCTTCTAGCCCAACCTTCCTGGTGTCAACGACTGGGGGCTGCCCGCAGGGGCCAAGCGGCTTCCGCTGTTCCAGGACGGGTTATAGCCCCGGTGACTCGTCTATCGAATTGGCTCCAGCAACAATTTGAAAACGGCTGGCAACCGTTGGAAGGGAGCTCGCGCTTAGCTACCCGCAGCTTTCTGCAATCGCGCGGTAGTCAGGACCTGGAACCTGGAGAACCGGAGGAGGAGGCGATCGCCCCCAGGGTTTACACCGTCAAACCCCTAGCCCTGTCCAATGAAGCTCAACTGCTGTTGGTGTTGGGGGTAACCCCGTTGCGAGGAGGCGATCGGCGCATTGACCTTAGCCTAGAACCGGGCGAGACCCACGGCGTTTTGCCTCAGGCGACTCAGCTGCGTCTCCTCAGTGATACGGGGGCCGAACTGGGCCAAGCCCAGGCAGATGCCAATGAAATGATTGAAATGCAGTTTCGCGCTAGTCCCGGCGAAACCTTTGCCGTTGAAATTCGGAGTGAAAATATCCGATATTTCGAGCAGTTTGAAGTCTAGATCTAGAATTTTAGTTCTCTGCATTTGATATGAATAAGCGTGCAATTCTCCACTTGATTGGGAGTTTGGAAGAAGGCTTTCAAGTACTGCTTGAAGTCAGGGAAAGCTCCGGAACTATCCTAACAGACAAGAAAGGCCATTTGCCTGCTTTTCCTGCTGTTTCAACTGCCTTAGACGATTGGCAAACAGCCTATTTTAATTGCCTAGATAACCATAGAATCGGACCTATTAATATTGTTGTTAAACGGAATCCCCAAGAGCAGATAAACCACTGCCGTTCCCTAGGTGAATCCTTGGAATCTTCGTTCCAGCGCTGGCTCGAATCACCGGATTTTCATATCGTTGATCTTCACCTGAGACAATCTCTCAATTCCTTGGACGATGCTCAAATTTTGGTTCGCGCTGACGATCGCCGTATTCATCGATTACCGTGGCATACCTGGGAGCTGTTAGACCACTACCGCGATGCTGAAATCCTTTTAGGGAGCCCTCCCGAGTTGATCCCTCAACCGATCTCCCAAAGTAAAAAGGTCAGAATTCTAGCCATTTTGGGGGATTCTACGGGCATTAATACACAATTCGATCGCCAAGAACTCCAGCAATTGCCCCAGGCCGAAGTCAGATTTCTAGTGGAACCGTCTCGGCAAGAGCTGAGCGATCGCCTCTGGGATCAACCCTGGGATATTCTCTTTTTTGCGGGCCATAGCTTCTCTGAAAATCAACAGGGATATCTGAGGATTAATAAAACTGAAAGCCTCACGATCAAAGAGTTGCGATTCGGTTTACAAAAGGCCATTGCTCGGGGATTACAACTTGCAATTTTTAATTCCTGCCATGGACTGGGCATGGCCTACGAACTCGAACAACTTCACATTCCTCAAGTCGTGGTGATGCGAGAGCCCGTTCCCGATCTCGTCGCCCAAGAATTCCTCAAGAACTTCTTAAACGCTTTTTCGAGTGGTTCTCCCCTTCACTTAGCCCTGAGACGTGCCCGAGAACGACTGCAAAGTTCCGAGGACAAATTTCCCTATGCCACTTGGCTGCCGGTTTTATTTCAAAATCCTGCCCTGCCCACGGCCACTTGGGATAGCCTGAAGCGACCGGATTCTTGGCGCGATCGCCTCTCTCTTTCACTGGGCCTGGGTGTTTGTACAACAATTGCTGTGATGGGTCTGCGCCTGCTGGGGCTGCTGCAACCAGCAGAATTTGCTTTTTTTGACCGCCTGATCCGCAATCGTCCTCCCGAGCCCCCTGATCGGGATGTTGTCATTGTCGAAGTAGATCAAGATGACCTAACGGCAGAGCGCGATCGCCGCACCCCTGCGCAGCTCCAGGGACGATCACTCTCGGATGAAACACGGGAAGCGTTGTTGGCTCAGCTCAATACCTATGACCCCGCTCTGATTGGACTCGATATTTATGGTGATATTCCAGCCACTTTACCCGCTCTCAAACAGCGCTTGGCCACTACGGAGAATCTCTACACGATTTGCAAATTGCAAGACCCGCACCGCCCTGCGAGCGAAAGCTACGAACAACCGTCAGAGGTGCCAGATGAACGCGTAGGGTTTAGCGATTTGAAGACTGACGTGGATGAAATTATGCGTACCCAGCCGCTGTATGGCGATGTGGGGGTCGGATCTTTTCTGTGTACGGCGGAATATTCCTTCAGCGCCCTTCTCGCGTTTCGATGGCTTGAGGCTCGTGGAAAACCACTCGAACCCGCGATTGAAGCCGAAGAGACCTGGCGGTGGGGCAAGGTTGCGATTAATCCCATCGGTAGCAGTTGGTTGCGCCAGCCAGGATCGTTGCATCCCTATGGCCTTTATTTTGATAAAGAAACGATGTCCGGCCATCAAATCTGGCTAAATTACCGAGCAACGAGGATTTCTAGAAATGCAAAGAATCCAACAGATGCGTTTTCTAAGGTGAAGTTGCGGGATGTGTTGGCAGGCAATCTGAATAAAAAAAGTTTTCAAGACCGAATTGTTCTTATCGGCGTCACAGCACCCGAGGCCAAAGATTTCTGGAAAACCCCTTACCTAGACCAGGATGGTCAACCTTTAGAAATTCCAGGTGTTTACTTACATGCCCAGATGATCAGTCAGATTATCAACGCAGAACAGCGGCCTTTGCTGCGAGCCATGCCCTGGGCTGTGGATGTACTGGTGATTGGAATGGTTGCGATCGCCCTGCTCTTTGGCCTTCAGCAGTTTACCGCTCAACATCGGCATTTGCGTTGGTTCGCTGTTTTAACGGGTCTCGCGCTGTTGCTCGTGTATGGGGGCTGCCGGTTGGTGTTTGGGGTTCTGGGGGTCTATTTGCCTTTTGTACCCATTGCTTTTTCTTTACTCGGGGGTAGCTTGGGCGTTGGATTGCAGCGATCGCCTGCTGCACAAACATTTCGTATCAGCTAATCGAGGGATCGTTTTATGAGTTATAAGCATCACCAGGATCACAAAAACCTGCGTCAGAGCCTCAAGCCGGTTTTGCTCGCGCTGGGCATTGGTCTGTTGTTGGTTTTGCAATTTTCAGAGGTGGGGTTGGCAATGGGCGATCGCTCAAATCGAGGGCCATATATTTCCAAACGGGGCGGGGGCACCCGAGGCTGTGGCGACCCGATGACTGCATTTGTACCAACGGAGTTGGTGACATTAGAAAATGGTAATGCTGTTGAAGATACGCGGGGCTATACGACGCAAGAGCGACCTGAATTTTGGGTGAATGTTCCCTACAGCCCAGACGAGATTCAATCTTTGACGTTTAGAGTTCAAAATAGAAAAACGAAACAGAATCTCTACGAGGTGACGGTTACGCCTGCGGCAACACCGGGTTTGATCAAATTGCAAATTCCTGACTCAGAACCTGGATTGCAGGTAGGCACGCGCTATCAGTGGAGTCTCAAGGCAAAGCTTAAGTGTGTTGTTCCTAACAACCAAATCATCGAACCGATAACTGATGTCGTTGCCTTTGTCGAGCGCTATGAACCTGATGCAAAACTCAAGCAATCGCTAGCTGGAGCTTCACCCGAAGAGCAAGTGCAAATCTACAGCGAAGAAAATACTTGGTATGACGCCTTTAGCCTGATGCAGGCTCTAAAGAAAGATGGCTCTAAGAATACCACCGCAACCTACCAGATTTGGAAGCAGCTTTTAGGTGACTATGGGCTTTGTCTACTCGTTGGTTTGCACCCGCAGCAATGGAAGCAGAGAAGATTGGAAGATAGCCCGAGGTAGAAACAATTAGTAGCAGGAAGAATTTTTAACTTTGTTCCTTTTCAGGGAGAATGAAAGGGGGGAGTAGTGATAGATTACGCCTGTTCTCCTGCTTTTTTAAATGGTAGAGGAACTCGAACGGAATACTATCTTACCCAAGGTTGGAGAAAGTCTGAAGCTTTTAGGGAAATCTCTGAACTAATGTTGCTAAAAGAAATATTTCTAGGCCATCCTCAATTTTCTTGGAAACTCTTCCTTTTAGGTGGTTTATGGGTTAGTTTGGGTGCTGCGATTGCCACCGCCCAAACTTCTTCTGTTCCCCTCGGTTCAGAGATTCATTTTAACCCGCCACCGCTGCCCCCAAATCTAAACAACCCGCTATCTAACCATCATCAATCTTCATGCTCCGAGACGGCGAAGACGATATCCGCAACAGCAATTTTGCCGCATCAGTTCGGTGGGCTGACGCTTCAGGAGTCTCCTATTGTATTTGTGCGGGGCGATCTATCACAAAACAATCTTCCTCAATCGACGCTACCGGAAACAAGTTTAGCGAAAACTCCTGAAATCAAAGCCTTGCTCAAGCTCGAACGTAATGGCCTGCGCGAGGTTGAAACGCCTATTCAACTCTCGCTCACCTCCCTGCCGGACTACCTCGAAATCGATCTCTCTAAAGCTAACATTCGTCTAGAACGCGAAGCTTTGTATCGCTGGGAAATCACCTTCGCTTGCCCAAATTCATCCCGCAGCCACAGCGTGAGTGGATGGATCCAAACGGTCACTCCGCCTCCCACTTTGACGGAAACGATTGCCCAAGCAACACTGCTACAAAAATTACAGTTGTATAGTCAGTATGGCCTTTGGTACGACGCGCTGCAAGCGGCGACGGCGATCGCCAAAACCGGCGACTTCATTCCCCTAAAACAACTCCAGCACTCTAGCTTTATCCCCATCGACCCACCAATACAAATGGAGCCCAAAAATAAGGTGCTTTCTGATCTTTGATGAGCTGAATTTGTGCCTCCCTTAAGGCATTTGCCTTAGACGTTTGCTCGGTTAAATAACGATTATAAAAAGTTCCGACCACACGGCTAGTTGATTCATCATCAACATTCCAAAGTGTTGCCAAAACGCTGCGAGCACCGGCTCGAAACCCCGCGCCAGCGATGCCTAGAGCTGCTCGGCGATCGCCCGTGGCGGTTTGGCAAGCGCTCAAAATTAGCAAATCGATTGGGGTTGCTTGGGTATCTTCTTGGATTCGCAAAAATTGACTGAGTTCATTAACATTAATTTGTTGATCCCAAGCGAGAAGATATGTGTCTTCTGCCTTGCTGCTAAAGACGCCATGGGTGGCAAAGTGAACGATGGAAAAATCGCGATCGCTAATCACCCGTTTAACCCTTTCCACCGTAAAGGCTTCATCGATTAAAAACTCTCCCGGTAGCTGCTGCTGAACCTGTTCAATTTCACCACGGGCCGCATTGAGTTGGCGAAACGGTGTCCGCTCCTGGGTCATGGCGGCAGCTAGGACAAACGCATTAGCTGGCGTGACAGTGGTATGTTTCGGAAGCTGGATGCTGGGAGCGATCGCAATGCTAAAATCCTGAACTAAGTGATGTTGAGTTTCCGGGTCATAGAGTGCCGCAACGGGCACCGCACTCAGCACGCTATCGAACACAAACACAAGGGTTTTGACCTTCTCTTGGTCGAGACTGGTCCGCAAGGGGGCAATCATCCAGTTATAAATTTGTGTAGCGGGCTCAAAGAAATCCGAGGAATCCGAGTCACTTTCAACCTGCGCGGCTGTCGTTAAACGGTCCACAGCGCCTTCTAGGGTCGCTTGATCCACGAGAGTTGAAAAACGTTTTAAGGGAGACTGTTTGCCCGGAAGTTTGAGAATCAGCTCTAGCCGGTCGGGTAACACGATTGAGTACAGTACTGCTTGACCCTCTTCTGTCAGATCGTCTAGAGCGGAGCGGGGAATGGCGCAGGGCTCCCGAAAATAGTTGTCGATTTCCGCAAGCTGAAGCCGCTCCACAATATTCCGTGCTGTCTTGAGATCTTCCTCGCTCGTCTTGCTTCCCGGCTGTAGCAAGAGATCGACGTAGTCGCGGTACACCGGCTCGACCTGATCTCGAAAGGAGAACTGAATCTCTCGGTTGGTCGCGACGAGATCGCGGCGTAAGCTATCCAAATCCTGAACTGCGCCCCGGTAAGCCAAGAGTGCCTGCGATCGCTGGTTTTTCTCCGCCAGCAACTGTCCCATGCGCCACTGCCAGCGATAGGACAGATCGGTTGCGCCGCGACTTTGGGATTGGGCCAAGGCATCGCGAATATAAACCTCTGCACGATCGCGATCGCCAATCGTCCTATAGAGTTCTCCAAGATAACCGGTGACGTAGTTGATGGCCTGGGGGTCTTGGATTTGCTGCGCCAAGACGAGAGCTTCTTCCAGCAGAGCTGCCATCTCCTCAGCCTGCACCAAAACCGGTAAATCGACAGTGTTGATGGGCTCTTGTTGTCGCAACCGAGCGTAGCGCAGCAGGCTCTGCACAAGGTTGATACGGCCATAAATTGCGGTGCGATCGCCCCCAAGCTCCTTAAAGTTTTGTTGAAGAGCTGCCACAAGCGGTTCGATTTGATTTGCCCAATCGCGGTTTTGTTGGAGGAGCGATCGCTGCTTTGAAAAGAAAGGCGTTCGCAGCAGTTGATCGTAGGACAAAGATGCAGCCCTTTCTTGGAGTAACCGTAAGCTATCCAGTCCCACTTCGATCCCCTCTATGCCAAGGCGAATGGCATGGGTTTGAGCTTGAGCTTGGGTGGTTAGTGCTGTGTCAGCATTCTCTGTGATGAGCTTCTGATACGCACTCAGGAGATCACTTAATTCTCGCACGTACTCCACTTCAAGCGGCTTGGGCTCTGGGGATTGAACCGAATTACCTTTTAAGATTTCGCCTAAATCACCGAGCTCTCGTCTTGTGGCACTGAGGTCTTGGCTGCTGAGCCGGATGGCCTGAGTGTTAAGCAGGGCAAGCTGGGCTGCGATCGCCTCCTGCGGAAACTGGTCAGCAGCAGCAGTCTGGCTCGTTTTGAGCGCTATCTCTGCAACATTGAGTTGGCCCACCAAGCCGAGTGACTCTCCCAATAGACGCAGGCCAATGATCTGAGTTTTGGTCTTGAAGGATTGTGCTTCCAAATCCGTTAGTTTTAATTGGGCACAGTCCTGCTGGGGCAATGACAATGCTTTCAAGAGGGTATTGCAAGATCGTCGGGTTTGTCCTAGAGACTCTAGGGCTTGAGCCTGATAGATCAATGTGCGACTGACGCCATCAGGGTTGCCCAATGCCGCGTAGGTTTTTTGAGCGGTTTCCCACTGGGCGAATGCGGCTGGGTAGTCGCCTGCGTTATAGTGCGATCGCCCTTCTCCAACGAGTTGCTCTGCGACTGGATTGGCAGGTGTGGGGTTAACCTGGGCCGCTGCCCCCAGCGCACTGACCATCGCCACCCAAAAACTTCCCGCTCCTACACCATGGAGCAAGAACACGAGACAGAAACTCAGAAAGGACATGCCCCAATGCCGCAAACGACTCTGGCTGATGTTCCAACGATTTGTGAGATTTGTAATTTTCCAAATATTCATAGTGCTGCTTCTCTCTCAAATGTGCTCAGCCATTACCCATACAGTGATCGTTTCTGCTGCGATTACCCTTAAATTTGCCCATTAAAACAATCGATATCGAAACGAAACATTTAGCCCTCGCGCTTGCAGACTGTCGCCTTCTCCCTTCACATCAATCAGCGGAATACCGTAGTCGATTCGCCCTGAAAAGCGGCGATCGCCCCCACTCTCAAACAACAATCCCAAACCAGTAGAAGCAATAAAACTGGGATCGGGATTGGGCCGATCGCCTCGATTAAACGCACCCCCCACATCCAAAAACGGTACGATCTGCAACCGACTCGCCTGCCGCTGCCCAGATTTGAGGAGAGGCCAACGCAGTTCCGCCGAAGCAAACCAGCCGCTATCCCCCAGCAGCACATCCTGTCGATAGCCCCGCACCGTATTTGTGCCACCAACCCCAAATTGAGCCAAAGGAACCAGGGGACGGGAAGCCAGTTGTAGACTTGACCGGGCAAGGAAGGTCGCTTCAGGGGCGATCGCCCGACCATACTGGGCCTGTCCGCGCCAGAGAAAAAACTGGCTATCGGGTTCGTCTCCCGCCTGATTGCTTGCGCCCAGGAATGGCAGTCCCGCTGAGACTTGCGATCGCAACGCCCAAAAATCCTGCTCACTGCGCTTGGTGTAATCCTGAAAAAAACGCAGCTCATGGATCACCGTTTTGCCCTGATCATCAGACCCTGGCGAAGGAAACGGTGCGTTTAGTTCCTCAATAAATCGCGCTTGGGTTTGGCGACGGGAGAGGCTTGCACCCAGGGCAATTTCTCGGCTAGGGGTCTCCACGAGGGGCTGTCGATAACTCAATTCCCAAGCCGAGGCATCGGCGTTGATCGCAAGAATATCGAAGGGTTCCTCGATGACATTACTGCGGGTTAAACTGACATTCAAATCAAGGCGACCATTGCGGGGATTGAGGGGATAGCTGTATCCCAAATCAAGGCTGTTGCTGCCGTTGGTATTGCCGTAGGCGACGTTAAAGCGATCGCCCTTTCCCGACAAGTTCAAATGCTGGAATTGCACCTGTCTTTGCCAACTGCCAACGCTGGGGGAACGATTATTATTGAGGCCTAAGTCCAGGGAAACGGCTCGGGCTTCTTCGACTTCAACGCGCAAAAAGCTAGTGCCAATTCTGGTGCCGCTGGACAGTTCGGCGGTGATACTGGCCAGCAGGGGATCGAGACGCAGGAGCTGCAAGGTTTCAAGCAGGGTCTTTTTGTTGATTGGTTTGCCGGTGCCTTGGAAGATGCGATCGCGAATATAAGCTTGATCTAGCCTTTGGGTTCCCAGAATCTCAACCTCTGCCAGTAGACCTTCGATCACCTGAATTTTGACAATCCCATTCTCAAATTTGTGCTCAGGGATGACCGCCCCGGAAGTCACATAGTTATTTTTAATATAGAGGTCCGTAATGGCCGTTGCAGCGCTAATCAGTTCGACTTGACTGAGGGGGCGATTGAGAAAGGATGTCAGCACTGCATCGAGTTCTGCGGGGGTGAAAACGGTACTTCCAAGCACTTCAAATTGCCTGACGGTAATGGTGTCAGCGTCGAGCACATCATTCCTTTCTTCCGCAGGAACAACCGGTAATAACTGGTTTTGTTGCAGAGTCTCTTCGGGAGAAGGGGCAGGATTGGTGAAATCAGGATCTGGAAACTCAGAATCTTGTGGATTTGGGGTGACACCAGGGCCGAGGGGTCTGAGGTTGGGCAGGGAGGACTGGGCTGGGGCTGGGGGGGCAAAAACTAGGGCGAGGAAAAGACTGGGCAGGGCGATCGCGCCCCAGCTAAATGGCTGTCGATCGAGCAAAACCTGATCATTCATGATGCACCGGAACAGGAGCTATAGGGTTTAAGACCAGACTGAGTCCCGAGATTCGGAACATTGGCGGAGAAGAAGACTTCGCCATGCTCATCCCTTACCCAGCCTTGGGCCGCGACGGGCGATCGTGCAACAGGTTCAGGGCTACCGGCTGGGTCTAGGGGTGCTGTGGCGACGGAGGGAGCAGAAGTCTCTTCTAGGTTTGCGAGAACGGTACTGCTGCGTAGAATATCGTTGGGGTTAGGGGGGAGACCGCCGAGGCCGGTGGCGTAGAATTTGTCTTTGGGAACAGGGCGTCCGGTGGGGCGGCAACCTTCGGCGAGGAGATCCGGGAGGCGAGTTTCGGGGAGATCGTCGAGCGATCGACTGGGGTCGATATCGAGGGCATTTACACTAATACTCCCATTGAGACCAAATTTTGAATCTGCATTAATATCATTAGTGGTTATTTTAATTGGACGTTCAGTAATACTAAAGAGACGTTTAGCTTCAATAAAAATATTTCCACCATTACCTTCGAACGCATTAGCAATAATATCGCTATTGTTACGAGGTGTTCCGATTAAAAAAAGAGTTTCTAGTAAAATATCTCCTCCATCGCCCCCCAAAAACTCTGAACCCGAATCCGTACGGATCAAACTATTCTTGCTTAAGACAATATATTCTTCTACACCCAGTAAGACATTTCCGCCTAGGCCATTGAAGGTTGCCGCTTCAAGAGAACTGGACTGATCTAAAACTAATCTTCGAGCATCTATTACAACAGCACCGGCTTCACCCAAACGATTCACAGATTGACCGTTCGCAGTACCTAAAAGTTCTTCCGCAGGGCCAAACCCAAGCTTGGAATTCACAGCAACAGCTTCTCCTGAGCTAAGGTTGTTAGCAGCAATCGTTCCATCATTGCTAACAATGATCCGATCCGCAAATAGGAAGATTAACCCTCCATTTCTAGCATCTTGCTGAGCATTGCTAAAAATCTCAGAGTTTTGATCAAGGAGAATGTCTCTACTGGCAATCAAAAAAACAATACCGCCAGAGCCTCTGCCGTCGGCAGTTGTACTAATTTTACTCTGATCACCTAGAGAGATAAACTCTCCTCCCACTAAGATAATCCCTGCGTTTCCTTCCGCATTCTCTTGAGAACGACTCTCTATTTCGCTAAGCCGATCTAAAATAATTCTATCCCTAGCACTAATGTAAACAAATCCTGCATTACCAAATCCGGAAGTGCTTGTACTGATTTTGCTATTTTTTGACAACTCCAGTGAGCCAACCTCTACAATAATACGTCCCCCTTGATTGGTCTCAGCTATTCCTTGAATTGAAGCCTGAATGAGTGACTCTGAAGTAGCTAATAATCTTTCCGCACTGATTAAAATGCCGCCCGCGTCGCCATTTGCACTCTCACTGACTCGACTGAAGACTCCGCTATTTTGCAGTGTTACAGAATCGCTAGCTCGAATGATTAATATCCCAGAGCTGCCATTACCATAAGTGGTGGTACTGATTTCTGAATTCTCAGAAAGAGTCACTGATTTGGCCACTAAAGCAATTGAGCCAAAAGGATAGTCATTTTGCTCAATTGCTTCAAAAATATTCTGTTGATTACCCGTCGCTCCAATATTAATATTGTTCTCGATTCGAGCAGAATCGCTTAGCTTAATAGCCTCTGTAGCGTCCAACAGAATAATTCCTGCTAAGCTATCTTCAGAACCATTAGAAGTGCCAGATGCTCCACAGCTTGAGCCATCGGAACCGATCCCGGCACACATGTACGTATTTTGACCGCTTACTTCAATATTGTGAGCAGAAATCAGAATACTTCCATTTCCACTTGCAACAACATCGGCGATCGCCCCCTCAGAAAACGTCACATCTGCCCTGGTTGAGCCTGGAGAAAATTCAGAGCCAAAAGAAACTTCCCCAGCACTGCCCATCGCAATTAAATCTAAAAGACCACCAGGCGCACGCAATACACCACCTCGAACATCGATCGCCCCACCTGCAAGACGTAGTGTCTCCGATTCCGGAACAATTAATTCCGCTCCCGGCTGAGTAGAAATAGCTTGAGGAATTTGGTTGTACAGAAACGCTGTTGGATTAATCGTAAGAAGATCTACCTGATTAGATGCCGTTGTTAAGTCAAACGAACCCACGCCATCAAACTCAATTCCTGTTGCCGTTGTAGCTGTAAACGATCCCTGTAAATCCAGGCGTGCATTGGGGCCAAAAACAATGCCTGCGGGATTCATGAAAAACAGATCCGCCGCGCTTCCAGAAACGGAAAGCAACCCATCAATATTGGAAACCTTTCCCCCCGTCACGCGACTGAAAATACTGCCTACACTTGGGTCAACTAAAAAACGAGTTTCAGCACCTGCACCTGAAAATGAAAACTCGCTAAAACTGTGAAATAGATTGGCTCCCGCAGGCGTCCCACCGGTAATATCGCAGATTCCAGCTCCGCCACAGCCTCCCGTAGCCTGGGTTCCCAACGATGTATCTGGGATAATCTGAGCCCTTGTTGGAAGCGCGATCGCCCCCCAACTCAACCAGATTCCCAGCCCAATTCCTGGAAGTCGACTCAATTGCAGATCGCTTAATCTTTGCACTGTCCAATTCATGAGCGAACCCTTGTGCCTGATTGGAACTCGCAATAAGGAAGCGCAATATATCGTGTATCTAGCACGAGATGGGCACAATCCTTTTGCGGAACAAAATCAGTATATCAGCGTAGACTAATAAGATAAAGGGTGTTGAAATATCCAGTAATATCCGCATAATGACTCAATCTAATGGGGCGTGCTGACCGCCTCGCTGTATCCAAACCACGATGAATATACCTAGGCCACAGCCCAAGGCGTAGTACAAAAAGTCCCAACTGTGAAACGTACTGCCCAGCAGCAACTTTCCTGGCAACGTCGCCCGAATGGCCTGAAGCCAAGCCGGTTGCCAGAGTTGCAACACCTCCACGCCACTCGTCACTCCAAACACCCACAGTCCGACCCGGAGGGGCACAAGGCGCGGGTTCAAAATCATGATAAAAAAGATCCAGGCCATCTCAAATAAAATATCCCCCGCCGATCCCTGGACCCAGCCTTCTCCAGGACCATTGTAGATTTTTGTCCAGAGGCCCAAGGGAATGGTCACCACGAGGGCCAGGGCATAGCACAGACGGATTGTTTGGGGGGTGGAGCGTTGAGGTTTGCTCATTGTGCCTACAGATTGCTTACCCATTGCCTAGAGTTCTTGACGGTATTCGTCGCCACAATCGCCAATGAGACGATAGAGATCCTGAGCGCGATCGCAAACCATTCTCAACTTCGCATAATCCAACTCATCCAAGCGAAACTCAAACACCCGCTGATTTTCTACCCGATGCTCCTGCACACCCAATCGCGCCCCCACAATCACCCCTGCCACCGCTGATTGTTCTAATACCCAGCGCACTGCCACATTGGCCAGCGTGACATTGTGCTTTTCGGCAATCCCTGCCACCGCTCGCAATAGCTCCTGAAATAACTCCCAACCGCCCCAGGTATCAATCATGCGCTTGTATTTGCGCAGCGAGGCGGTGCGCAACTGCAAATCGTGGGGTTCTGGCTGATTCAAATAGGTTTCCGACAGGAGCCCGCCACAAAGCGCCCCATAGGCAAGCAAATGAACATCATGAGCACGGCAAAACGGCACCAGTTTCATCAGCGGTCGCTGATCCACCAAGGAAAACTGAACCTGATTCGTGATGATCGGGATGCCGTGATCCAACAGAAAACAGAGGTGGTCCGTATCGAAATTCGTGAGACCCAAATGGCGAATGGATCCCTCCCCTTTGAGATCAACCAGATGTCGAAGGGCGTCTACGTAGCGGCGATCGCAATAATCCCACCAGTGAAACTGCAACAAATCCAGCGACGGCACCCCCATCCGCCGCCGGGATCGATCCACATTCGCCTCCACAATTTGCCGGGTCATGGGACCAGAGCGGGGGACCCACTTGGTGAAGGTTTGCACTTGAGCCAAGGTCTGTGAGCCTCGGGTGGCGCTGAGCTGATTCAAAAACTCCCCGACAAAATCTTCAGCGGGGCCGTAGTGATCCGCCAGATCCCAGGTGGTAAAGCCTGCGTCGAAATAGTCAAACATGGCGGCGATCGCCCCTCGGGGATCAATCTTGCCGTGGGCACCGGAGATCTGCCACATCCCAGTGAGAAGACGATAGATTGATAAATCAGTCGTTAGGCTACAGCGGCTTTCTGGGGGAAGAGGCATCATGGAGCTAGGGGGATCGGAAATTGCCATGAACGAGGACAACCAGCTCATTCTGAACGTAAATCAGGCATTCTACCGGGCCTTTGAGAAAAAGGACATGGTTGCCATGGAGAAGGTTTGGTCCCAGGGGACCAGCAGTCTTTGTGTTCACCCAGGGCGTAGCGTGCTTCTCGGCTGGGAGCGCATTAAGACTTCCTGGATGCAAATTTTCAAAAATACAGATTACGTTGAAATTAATATTGACCTCATTTCCACTGAAATTAGCGGCGACTTAGCATTTATTGTTCTGACGGAAAATATCTTACAAATTAGCCAAAATCGCCGCATCGAAGCGCAATCGATCGCCACGAATGGGTTTGAGCGCCTAGGCAACCATTGGTACATGATTCACCACCACGGCAGCCCCGTCATGCAGTAGGGACGAACGGCAGTTCGTCCCTACCGTTTTTACCGCCGTTCCCCTGCTACCGTTTTTACCGCCCCTCCTCCGCCAAAATGCGGTCTTTGGAGTCTTCCCAGTAGGCACTGTAAGTCCATTCGATCTGCATGCCTTTCTCCGCTTGGGTCCAACGATAAATCGCTGATTTTGGCTCCACGCCCAATTCGATTAACTTTGCGCCCATGTAGTACTCAATTTGTCGTTTAGTCATGTCGTCCAGACCCCGTGATTTGAGAATCCGACGGGACAGATGGGCTTGGGTATGCTTGGCCATGGGAAATCAATACAAACAAAATCAATACACAGTAACAGGTCAACTCAATCTCGTTAACAGACCAGTCAACAGAATTTCCACCCATGGAAATCTCCACTGGAAATCTCCACTGGAAATCTTCAACCAGTGTAAAAGCCTATTCCCTCCAGCGCTACCAGCCCTGGGTCGAGAGCGCTATGCTGAAATGGGATTCGTAATACCATCCGATAACGCCACCCGATAACGTCACCCGATTCGTAGTGCAACCAAAGTTATGACGCAGCAAGTACCACAGGTCTGCATCCTCGGAGGAGGATTTGGGGGGCTTTATACGGCCCTTCGTCTTAGCCAACTGTCTTGGGAAGGCTCAACACCGCCCCAAATTACGCTGGTGGACCAGAACGATCGCTTTGTCTTTCTGCCCTTGCTCTACGAGCTGATCACCCACGAGCTAGAAACCTGGGAAATTGCGCCCCCCTACGAAGAGCTGCTAGGGGGAACCGGCATCCGGTTTGTCCAGGCGCGGGTGGACCACATTGACCTAGACGGGCAAACGGTTCAGGTTTCGGGCAATAGCGGTGAGCAAACCTTGGCCTACGATCGCCTTGTCCTCGCCCTCGGAGGAGAAACACCACTAGACTTCGTTCCGGGAGCGGTAGACCATGCCATCCCCTTCCGATCGGTGGAGGATGCCTATCGCCTGGAAGAGCAACTGCGAGCGTTGGAGAATTCAGAGTGCGATCGCATCCGCGTTGTCGTTGCCGGCGGCGGCTATAGCGGCGTAGAGCTGGCCTGTAAGTTGGCAGAACGCTTAGGCGCTAGGGGTCGAGTCCGGATTATTGAGCTATCGGACCAAATTCTACGAACTTCGCCGGAGTTTAACCGTCAGGCAGCTCGCAAAGCGCTGGAAGCTCGGGGGGTTTGGGTGGATTTGGAAACCCGGATTGAGGCGATTCGGGCGGATGAAATGGATTTGAAGTACCGCGACGAGCTGGATACCATCCCCGTGGATTTGGTCCTCTGGACCGTGGGAACCGCCATAGTGCCCGTCATTCAGGCTCTGGCGCTGCCGAAGAACGAGCGAGGCCAAATCACGGTGCTGCCGACGCTGCAAGTGACGGACCATCCCCAACTCTTCGCCCTCGGGGACTTGGCGACAGGCGAAGATGCTGAAGCCCAGCGGGTACCGGCGACGGCCCAGGCGGCGTTTCAGCAGGCGGACTATGTGGGCTGGAACCTTTGGGCTTCGTTGACCGGGCGACCGCTGCTACCGTTCCGCTACCAAAATCTGGGTGAAATGATGAGCTTGGGGACGAATACAGCAACGCTGACGGGCCTGGGCGTGACGCTGGATGGTCCTTTGGCCCATGTGGCCCGGCGGCTGATTTATTTGTATCGCATGCCGACGCTGGATCATCAATTGCGGGTTGGGTTTAACTGGATGACGAAACCGTTGCAGGATTTGCTACAGGCTACGGTTTCTTGACGGTTTCTTGACAATTGGACGATTTGACGATTTAGGGAGCTGGACGGTCGAGCCAGATGCCCTGGAGGCCAGCAGCGATCGCCCCTTCATAGTCCTCCCCAATGCTGTCTCCCACATGCCAAGCTTCCTGGGGCAGGCAGTTGTGCTGGGCGATCGCCCGCTGAAACACCGCTGCACTGGGCTTTGCCGCCCCCACTTCCGTCGAGATCGTCACCGAAGAAAAATAGCCATCGAGTTGCAGCGCTTCCAGCACGTCGTAAAGGCGACTATCAAAATTAGAAATCACGCCCAAGGCCACGCCCTGATCGCGCCAATAGTTCAACGTTGGTCGGGTATCGTCATACAGTTCCCAGGGTTCTGCCGTGGCGAAATAGTCGTAGAGATAGTCGAAGAAACGGTCAAAATCCTTGAACTTTTCCAGAGCGTTGGCCTGGGCAAAACTTTGGCGGGCGATCGCCGCCCACCAGTGATATTCCAGGCGCTTTAGGTCTGCGGCTGGGGCTCCCGGAAATGCCATAGGCGGTGCTTGCTTAAAACTGGCACCAAAGGCTTGGTTGAGCGCCGCCGCCGAAACTTCGATGCCAAATTTGCGGGCAACCTCAGCGTAAACAGAGCCGACGCTGCCCCGGATGCCAAACAGCGTCCCCATGGCATCGAAAAAGATTACCTTGGGGCGATCGCGCCACGCTGCATCCTCGCTCATCACCTTGGCTCTCCAGTCATCGCATTTGAACCGGCTGAGTCACTGGACTCACGCCTTCCTTCTGTTCGTTTTGAGCCACTTCCCGCCGCAGGGAGGCCAACAGCGCTTCCTGGGCCAAGGGCTCTGTAATCGTATTATCGCCCACAATCCAGGTATCTTTACTGCCCCCCCCCTGGGACGAATTCACAACTAAAGAGCCGCGTCGCATGGCCACACGGGTCAAGCCACCGGGATTCACATAGATTTCTTCGCCGTAGAGAACATAGGGCCGCAGGTCCACATGGCAGCCTTCGATCTGGTCGCCCATCATGGTCGGGACGCGGGAGAGGCAGAGGGTGGGCTGGGCAATATATTTGCGGGGATGGGCTTGAATGCGATCGCGGAATTCCGCCCGCTCCGCCTCCGTCGCATGGGGACCCACTAGCATGCCATAGCCCCCCGACTCATCCGCCGACTTCACCACCAGCTCGTGGAGATGGTCCAAAACATATTCCTGTTGTTTGGGCTCCCAGCATAGATAGGTGGGGACGTTATGGAGCAGCGGTTCTTCGCCTAGGTAGTATTGGATGATTTCCGGGACGTAGGCATAAATGACCTTGTCATCGGCCACGCCGGTTCCCAGGGCATTGGCTAGGCCCAGATTGCCTTGGCGATAGACCTCCGCCAAGCCCGGAATGCCCAGGAGGGAATCGGGTCGGAACACCGTTGGGTCAATAAAGATGTCATCAATGCGGCGGTAGAGCACATCCACCCGCTTGAGCCCCTTGGTGGTTCGCATTTTGAGATATCCTCCATCAACCACCAAATCCCGGCCTTCCACCAGTTCCACCCCCATTTGCTGGGCGAGATAGGAATGCTCAAAGTAGGCAGAGTTGTAAATCCCTGGGGTCAGGACCGCTACGGTCGGGTCGTTAACGGATGTAGGTGCAATATTGAGCAGAGTTTCCAGCAAGCAACTAGGATAGTTGTCGACGGGTTTGACATCCATTTGATGGAAGATTTGGGGGAATGTTGCCTTCATCACCCGCCGATTTTCTAGGACATAGGAAACGCCGGAGGGACAGCGCAGATTGTCTTCGAGGACATACCATTTCCCCTGGCGATCGCGCACCAAATCTGTCCCAGTCACATGGCACCAAATGTCCTTCGCTGGTTTTAGACCCATACAGGGCTTGAGAAATCCAGTTGCTGATTCAATCAGCTCGCGGGGAATGATGCCGTCTTGAATAATTTTTTGTTCGCCATAAATATCAGACAAAAAGAGATTGAGGGCATGAATGCGCTGCTTGAGACCCGCCTCTAGCTCGATCCAGTCTGAGGTGGAAATAATCCGGGGAATGACATCAAAGGGAAGAATCCGTTCGGTGCCTTCGCCGTCACCATAGACCGTAAACGTCGCGCCCTGCTTGAGCATGACCCGTTTGGCAGCGGCTTGGCGACGTAGAATTTCGGTGGTCGAAAGGGCGTTAATCCGCTCTACCAAAAGCTGTGCGGCATCCCGAGGTTTGCCAGGCTCGATAAACAACTCATCAAAGAAGTCACCTGGATCGTAGCTTTGAAATGTCATGGGTTACCTCGTTATGCATCCTTGAGTAGCTGTATCATTCCCGCTAGGGCTAGTAAATCTTCTCTGGGATCCGTCTTTTGTAGTCTTCGATGCAATTATAGGTTGAGAAGTTTTGCGATTTCTTTGAGACTTTCTGTTTTTTTCAATTGTTTTTTCAATGGGGTTCAATGATTACGCTAAATCCCCTTTGTCCCTGCGGCAGTAAGACCCCATTTGGCAATTGCTGTGGGCCTTTTCTCAGTGGCAAGGCGCTAGCCCCGACGGCGGAGGCGTTGATGCGATCGCGCTACACGGCCTATTGCAAGGGCAATGTGGATTATTTGCTGGCAACGCTCCATCCGTCGAAACGCAGGCGGGGCGATCGCCTCAGTTTGGCCCAGAGTATTCAGTCTACCCACTGGGTGGGGTTGAGGGTGTTGGCGACGCGCCAAGGGCAGCCGCAGGATCCGACGGGGGTGGTGGAGTTTGTGGCGAGGTATGACCGACCGGTGGAGGGGCAGTTGCATGAGCGATCGCGGTTTTTGAAGGAGGGCGATCGTTGGTTTTATCTGGATGGGGATATAGCGCCCTCACTCCGCCATCGCAAAAATCTGGGCTGCGGTGAGGGTGAGCGTTGGGAACGTTGGTGAAATGATCCGATCATCAGCTCGAAATTGTTCGAGCTGGTATTCTTCCTGCACGAGACTATAAATGCTGATTGTTGGTTGTTTTGGGCGACCGATGTAGCGAGTTGCACCCAGCGCCCGAAAGTCGAGAATCCAGTATTCTAGGACGCCCATTTCTTCATAGTCATTGAGTTTGAGGCCATAGTCATCGCGCCAATTTGTAGAGACAATTTCGATCGCGAGGCGAACGGTAGCTCCATGCACGATGGTTGAGCTTTTTTCCCAGCGAGGCTCCTGAGCCAATTGCTCTCGATCGAGGACAACAATGTCGGGTTTGTAGCCTGCCTCGTCTCGAAAGGGTTTGAGTGTGGCGGTTTTGGGGATGATGTAGGGCAAACCTTCGGCGCGGATGGCACGGTGGAGGTCGAAGCTGAGTTCACTGCCCAGAACTTCGTGGGGGCCGGTCGGGTTCATGGGGACGGGGATTCCTTCAATGAGTTCAAAGGTTTGCCCACCGTCTGGGTGCCATTCGAGAAATTGATCAAAGGACATGCGGCGAGGCGCGATTTGAACCATTAGCGATTTGAACCCTTGGGAAGTGAGCGAGGGTGTGTTGCTTATTTTAGTTTAGGACAATTTTGTGCAGGGTTGTATCATCGCGAGGGGAGGTTGGATGCTCAGATCGCAGCGGTGGCTCACGTAGGCAGGTAGGCCTCATCTAGGATTTGCCCGATCGTATACTCACACTCTACCGGAAACTGTTCAAGGGCAAGTCCAGTTTTGATCGCCGCCAACCGCCGCGCCCCCGCATAAGCAGCTTCAAGCACTGTCGGCCAATAGTTTTTTAAACTGGGACTCTCTTCTAGAATGTCCGCAATGCGCAACCGCTGTTCCAAAATCGTTGCTTGCCAACTGCGACTGCGCTGCTCGGGCTGAAACTGCCATTTCAGCAAATGCATCAGCAAAACCTCAAGGCGACTTTTGACCGCCCGCCGATCGGACTTCCCCAATGCTTCAATCTCCTCGATCAAATTCTCCACATCTAGAGCTGCCCAATCGCCCTGACGCAAGGCTTTGACCATTTGCTCTGTCCAAGCTACAAAATCTTGATCGTAGGGCGATCGCGTTTGGTTGATTAAATTGGTCTGGATTGAAGCCATCGTGTTGACCAATCTGCAAGGGCATTTGAGTTGAGTTTAACAGACTTTTTCTTGGGATCTAGACAGGAAGGGCGATCGCTCTTGCACCCATTGCGACGACCGCCTAGCGATGACCACTGGAGAGGTGGATGCTCAGATCGCAGCAGTGGCTCGATCTCGGGGTGACATTCTTGTGACAAACAATACGCGACATTTCCAACTTCGGTTTGACCCGCCGCTGCAACTTGCCATACAGCGACCTCATCTCCTCCAAACTCAAAAAACACTCAAACACCGACCACAGCATCCGATGGGCATATCATATGGAAAATTGTTCTTCTAATGTTTATGGACTGGCAAGCCCTCGCCGACTGGCACCCGCATATCTTTGCTCAACTTACTGCTGAACCCCCCAAAGGTAACGCAACGGTTCCCAACGCCGTTGCCCAAATCGATATGCTCAAGCAACAGCTCGAATTCCTTGCGAAGGAAAACGCTCGCCAGTCCGCCGAATTTACCGAAAAGCTTAAGCTCATGGCCGATGGGCAACAGCAGCTCAGCCAAGGTTTTCAGGGATTCGTCACGACGATGCAGTGGGTTTTGGGTGGACTCGGTCTGTTTGGAACTTCGATCATCGCGGCGTTGGGGTACATCTTTGGTAAGACAATCCAAGAAACCAAAGCCGTCGCCAAAGCGATTGCCACAGAAAAAGTCACCGACGAAGTGCAGCGAATCGTAAACGCTGAAGTTGAAATTGTGCGGCGATCGCTCCAACGCGAAACGGTCATTGGCAACACCCTCGTAGACTACTGGCTTCCGGCTGGCCCGAGCGCGCCTAATGAATTCAGACTTCTCCGGGGCCGTGCCTTCCAAAACGTCAAGTTCTATGACGATTCGGTAATCCCTCGTCGAATTACGGGTGATGTCTTTGTTCTGGATCTGGAGAACAGTATTAGTGCCAGTGGCGAACGCTTCGGAAAGAGGCCAGAGGCAGAGCGTGAGACCTTTGCTAAGGAACAGATTGATGCGGCTTTGGATGCGTTGCCGGGTTCGGTGGCGATCGTAATCTACACTCGTTCCGCCGTAAAACATATTTTCTCGCTACCCCAAGATCGCTACGTTTCTCCTGCAACAAATCCGATAACGCTGGTCGGAATGGTGGCAGATGCCGCCTACCTGGCACACGGAGCCCAGCAGCGGAGTTCTCCTTAAAAACGCCAAAAATCGCAAAAGGGTTGGCAACGTAAATTTCTGCTAACCCTTTTTTTGCGGCTCATAATCAAACTGCCGACAAAGCTGCCAATAAAACATGGAATCTTGCCATATCTGGCAAGTCATTTTCCTTTCCTGGCCATACTTGTGTCTCAGGTTACAGCATTGAGACTTATTTCCGACGCTTCGGAACAATCCGTCTTGGTAATCATTCTGAGGAAGCATACGCATTTTCCAAACGCACTAGCGACCTCCACCTAGACCAGTGATAACCATGAGCCAGGTTGATGCTCCCACCTACACTATTCTCACCTTTGCCCCAATCCAGGGCTTCATCCAAAACTCCCGCAAGCTCCGCGACCTTTATGGCAGCTCCTACCTGCTTTCGTACCTCTCCTGGGCCATTTGCCACAGCGCCCAAACCCACGGTCACACCATCATCTCCCCTGCCCTCACCAACGTGGCCCAAGGACTTCCCAACGTCATTATTGTCCAAGGAAAATTCGACAAAACTATCGCCCAAGCCGCCTTCAATCAAGCTTGGAAATGTGCCGTCGAGACTTGCCGCTTTTGGATCGAGGCAGAACTCAAATTCGATATCGATGGCAATCAATGGTGCTACAACTGGGAGCGCGAGTGGAAGCTTTGGGCTAGCCATGCCTGGGAATTCTTCTGCGTCCAAGGAACCAGCGACATTCATGATCTAAAAGCCAAACTGACTGAGCAGAAACGGTCGCGCGACTGGACAGGCGTCAACTGGATGGGCGAAAGTTCGACATTATCGGGGGCCGATGCGATCGCCCACCCCGAACTCGGTCGTCCTGGCCAAGACCCGCGTAGATACAACTACCCAGCTGAAAAAGCCAAAATCGAGCGTTTTTATCAGCAATTGAGCGATCGCCTCAGCGAACCCTTCATCGACCCCCGCGAAGAACTCAGCATTCCTGAACTGATCAAACGCATGATCACCCACGGGGATGTCGCCCAAAAAGTCGCCGCTAATCTCCGATCGGCATTGCGAGAAGGCCAACCCGAAAAGCCCGACGAACTCGACAAACTGATCACCGCGATCCAACGCGACCTCAAGCCCGAATCCTTCACCGAACTCAATCGCCTCAAACGCAAAACCGACAGTACCGCCCCCGAACATTGGACAGGCTGGTTTCAAGGCGATGGTGATGGTGCAGGCGACCACCTGCAAAGCCTCAGTCCTACAGAAATTACCGCATTCAGTCAGACCATGCGCGACTGGGGCCAAACGCTCCAATCAAATCCCGATCTCCCCGGTAATACCAGGATTGTCTACGCTGGTGGCGATGACTTTGTGGGAGTTATGTTTGAGAATGCTAAACAAATCCCGATCGAGGATTGCATCAAATTCTTCGAAAATTTCAAACCCAAAGTTTGGAATAAACCCGCCTCTAAGCCCATCAATGTTAGTGTCGGCTTCGTTTGGGCTGGCCCCAAGATCCCCCAGCGCGAAGTTCTTCAACATTGCCGCGAAGCTGAACAAGTCGCCAAACGATCGGGCCGCGATCGCATCAATTTACGCATCCTGTTCAACAGTGGCACCTATCTCGAATGGGCCTGCCCCTGGTGGATCTTGGAAGATGGCTTGTTTGGAAAGTATGTCGATCGCGATGGGGGCAGAAGTTGGGTACATCTCTACAACGATGTCGCTGTCCTCGAAGCTCGTCATGCCTTTGGGCCAGACAATGATGATCTGGAAGTGGCGATCGCCCTCTTCCGCGCCTACTTCGGCGACACCAATCACTTCCTTGATGAAGCCAACTGGTGGAATAAGTACGACGATCGCAAACACCAAACCTTCTCCGGTATCCTCGGTGAAAAGGACAAGCTCATTCCTGAAGATATTCCTCGCGCCCTCACTGAATGGGTGATGAATCTCGCTAAAGTCGGCTTTCACTTGCACCGTGAATGGGGGAAAAGTAATGACTAATCCAGTTGATTTTAAGTATTTGATTCAAATTGAGCCGTTGGGCTTGCTCTACGGCAGCGCTGGCCGCTTTCTGTCGCCGGACAACTTGGTGGGGCGATCGGGCACCAGTTTTCCCCCCAGTGCCGCTGCGGTATCGGGCCTATTCGCTGCTTCCCACGGCAACGCTGGCGTCCAGGCCCTCCAACTCGCCGGCCCCTTCTGGATCCAATCCGCCGCACCCCAAAACTTCCGCGTTCCCATTCCCCAAAATTTCACGACCGATCGAAAAAAAGGCAAAATCCTCACCCAGGAAACTTGGCAGGATGATGAATGGAAGACGATCGGGGAGGCTGCTACGGGCAAAAGTGATCGCGGGGGATGGGTGGCGATCGATGATTGGCCCAAGCTATCAACACCTGAATTTACTGAGGTTTCGGTCTACGCCGATCCGTGGGAATTCTTGCCGCATCTGCATCCGAAGCTGCGAGAGAATGAACGTCGGGTCGTCGATCCAGCCGATGGCGGTGGCAGCCTGTTCCTGGAAAATGCGGTGCAGTTACATCCGGAGGTCAGCTTGCTCTATCTATCTAATCTCAAGCTAGAAGATGGCTGGTATCGCTTTGGGGGTGAAGGGCACATGGTCAACCTGACTTGTCATGATCTGGGCGATCGCACTCACTCATTACTCAAACAACCCGTTGGCGAATGTTTTGCGACGATCACGCCGGCGGTTTGGGGGTCGAATCGGTTGTCCTATCGGGTGCCAATGCCACTTGAAGGCCAACCAGAACCTTGGTCGATCGCGACTATCTTGACCGATCGGCCCATGCCCTATCGCTATCGATTGGGTAACCGCATTGATGACGATGGTAATGATGTTCAAGAGCGCCATCACCCCAAACTGCTCTCCCGTGGTCGATATGCAGTGCCTGCGGGGACGGTATATGTGCTGAAGGAACGGCTAGATGAGCCTTGGGCGCAATGGCCGATCGACTGGTTTCCCAAGGAGGGGCCGTCGCTGAAGCGTTGGGGCTGTGGTTTGGCGTTGCCGCTGGGGCCGGGTTAAACCAGTGCCAAGGCCGGATGAACGCGGTTTTTCCCTACGTTTTTGTTTTTTATCTTGCTCAATTCTCTCTTGCTGAATTATGTACAACAAGGCTTTTGGAATCATTGAAACGCTGGCTCCGCTGCATGTGGGGGCGAGTGCGGGTGAGGAAACGGGAAATCTGAATTTGATTTTTCGGGATCAGTTTACGCAGACAGGCATCATTCCGGGCAGCTCCATCCGAGGGCGGTTTCGGGCAGATATGCGCGAGACAACTACATCAGAAAATGCGGCCTATTGGTTAGAAAAGGCGGCCTATTGGTATGGTGCAGAGGCTAAGGCTGGCGATCCAAATAGTACGAGTGAGGGGATCGTTAAGTTTGAATATGCTTCGTTGTTGTGGATTCCGGTGTATTGCCCAAATCAACCTGTGGTGCGGGTGTCTTGTCCAGCGTTGTTACGGCGGTATCAAATGCTGGCGGGTTTGCCGAGCCATGATTTTAAGCCCTATTGCTTCTATGGGAAAGAACAGGTGTCTGAGCTGTTCTTTAATCTGGGTTTTCTGAAACTGAATGGGGCGGATGGAAAACTGAAGGATTATATGCCGACACAGATTACGAATGGGAAGGATTATCTTTTGGTCGTGGTGGATGATAAGGATATGGCGATGATCCATGACATGGCGCTGTATCGGCAGAGTCGGGTGTCGCTGGAGTCTGAGACGAAGATTGCGAAGCGAGGGGCGTTTTTTAATGTGGAGGCGTTGCCGGAGGGGACGATTTTGGCGTTTCCGATCGCGCTGCGAAAAAAGATTGGGGAGAAGGCGATCGCCGTGGGAGATTTTCTGGAAACGGGTGACTTTATGGCGACTCGGGACATGTATTTTGGGGGATTGGAGTCGGTTGGGTTTGGACGGGCACAGGTGACGGTGACGGCTCAGGTAACTGCAACAAAATAGGAGATCTTTTCATGCCACAAGTACAAGAAGCGGCGGCCTCGAATTGGAAGCCCTATGCACTCGATCGCTATGCCCAGGAATTGGTGCTCGATCGGAGGGATTTGAAAGAGGTCTTAAATGAATCACACAAAATGCGCATGTCTGTGGGTTATGGGTTAGAGCGATTCTGGGGGGAGCATATTCGCCTTCAGCGGGAGAGTCGGGAGAAGGCGGCTTACTGGAAGGCGGTGTGGGATAAGCTGGCGGATATTTTGACTGAAACCGGATGTTCGATCGTGCTGCCGAAGGATACGGTTAGCCCGGATGATACGACGGAAATTAGGCGGATTTCGGGGGAGCTTTGGGCTCTGAGGATTGATGATCAGCGGTTGGCGTTGATGGTGTTGACGCAGTTTTGTGATGCGCTGGTGTGGTGGACGCAGCGTTATAAGAAGAAATCAAATGGACAACGGGAGAACTAGTCATGGCTGCAGGGAATCCATTTGCTCAAGCGTTTCTGAAACAGCAGGAAAAACTCGCAAAGATTGGTTTAACGGTGGAGTCACTGGAGGATGTCGATCGCTGGAAGACGGATGAAAAACGGGTGCCGATGATGTATCGTGCCCAGGTGCAGGGGCGTTGCTCGTTGCATAACGCAAAACGGGATAATTCCGATCTGAATGACTGGACGGAGGAGTGGACATATCCTCAGAAGAATGGGGAGGCACGATATCAGCGATCGCAACCGAAGTTAGGCCAGGATGGAGATGTCTATCGAGTGGTGGTGGAGTTTCCGTTTCGGCTCTTTAGCAATGGCGGGCAGGACAGCATTATGCGTCCGATGCTGGGGAAGGATGGAATCCCTGTTTTGCCAGGGAGTAGTGTGAAGGGCTTGTTTTTGCGGGCTTGTACTCACGACCAGGCAAAACGCTACTGTGGCCGCGAGCTGCGTGAACAGGGGAAACTTCAGCATTTGCCGGGGGAGATGCCGTTGCGGTTTTTAGCGGCTTATCCGGTGGGAAATTGGGCCGATCGCGTGGTGGATTTGGTGCATCCCCAGGGGAATCGGCAGATTGGTACTGGACACAAAGAGGAGCGATCGACGGCTTCGGCGCTGATTAGCTTGCATCAGCCGACGATGGTGTTTGAGTTTAGCTGCGCGGATGCGGCGGTGCAGTGGCGGGAAGTTGAACTGATTTTGCTAAAGGCGCTCCAGTTGGGTGTTGGGGGCAAGACGAGTAGTGGCTATGGTCTCGGTGGAAATTTTTCAGGAAAGCCACTGATTACGCCAAGCAGTTCGGTGAGTGTGTTGCTCAAGGGGGAAGGGGTGAGTTCGGTGTTACGAGATGGCGCTACGCCGGAGTTTCGGACGAATTTGTTTAAGGCAGGGCTGAAAGGGCATTTGCGGCGGTTATTGGGTGGGGTGCATGCTGACCGGGCCAATGAGGTCGCCGATCGCTGGTTTGGCAATACGAAGGCTCCGGCGGCGGTGCACTTGTTGTGGCAGCATCGGCAGCCGGTGAAGTTTGCGGATGTGGGGTTGAAGGATCGCAATCCGACGTATCGAGTCGATGGAATGCTGTATGCGGATATTCAGAAGCAGCGATCGAGCGAGACGCTGACGGAGGCCGTGGCACAGCAGCGGTATAGAAAAGATGTGGCGCTATTGACTCAGGTGATCACGTTTGGGTATGTGATGGGGGGATTTGGCAAGTCTTGGCGGCGGGTTTGGCATGGGTTATTTTTGCCGGATTATCATGAGAAGAAGTTTGCGATCGGCTGTCATTGGGTGTCGTCGGATTTGGATGAGATTCAGACGATAAAGCAGTTGCAGGATTTTCTTGATCGTTTGCGGCTTCAATGTTGTGCTTATTTGAATGTAACGGAACAAAATGCTAAATCGGCGAGTTGGCGGGAGGCGTGGGATTCAAAGCGGGTGGCGGTGTTTTGTCGGGTGGGGATGAAGTCGGAGGCGGTGGGGTTGTTTCATGGTGATGTGTTTAAGACAACTCCGGCGATCGGGGGGCGCAGGCCGGGTGAGGATCGGCCAACGGGGGTTAGTTCGGTGTGGCATCGGATGTTGCCGTTGAAGAATGGGACGGAGTTTTTGGAGATTGTAACGGTGTTTCATGGCGATCGCGTTCCCTGGCAACGGGGCAAGGCAGATCAGCTTTTTCCGTTTATTGAGGCGTTGAAAGAGCGGGGATTGAAGTTGGCTTGGGGGACGATGCCTAAGTTAGGTGTTCCGAAAAAACGTGTAATTATGCGGAGGTAGTTCGATGGCTGACTGGTGAGTGGGCTTTGGGGCGATGTTTGATTTTTTTGCGAGGCTGGGGGTGGATTGGCTGAAAGGCTGATTGTTGTGTTGGGAGCCTCGATGCTTTGTGGGGTATGGGGTTGGAGCTGTTTTTATGGAGCGGGATGGGTTAGAATGATGGAGAATTCCGGCAGGCTCGCAGATGGGGGGTGTAATGCTTTCCCTGTGGGGGCTCTGGCGGGAGGGGTCTACCGATCGCTTTGAATCGGATTAGTTGGAAACTCATTATATGTATCCTCAGAAGTCTATAATTTGCTAGTCTACCGATCGCTTTGAATCGGATTAGTTGGAAACCGTTCTGAGGGTCTTCGTACCATTCGCTATCTGTCGCGATGAGTCTACCGATCGCTTTGAATCGGATTAGTTGGAAACTTTACGACGTTCATTCGCCTGTAGAGCCAACCTATGGTCTACCGATCGCTTTGAATCGGATTAGTTGGAAACGTGTAGCCTGTGTTGCTAACGGTGTACTCAATTCCCAAGTTGTCTACCGATCGCTTTGAATCGGATTAGTTGGAAACACAGTCCTATTGTCTTGTCTTCTATGCGTAACATGTGTCTACCGATCGCTTTGAATCGGATTAGTTGGAAACACGCCAAGGGCCTCGTTAAACAGAAATATCCCCGGTCTACCGATCGCTTTGAATCGGATTAGTTGGAAACTCCGCAGAAAGTTCGAACCAGTACACGTTCTTACCTTGCTGTCTACCGATCGCTTTGAATCGGATTAGTTGGAAACAGGTCTAGATCTTCGAACGTGGCGGGTTCTTCAAGGTCTACCGATCGCTTTGAATCGGATTAGTTGGAAACACCGTGGAAATTTCCTGGCTTAGGGAATAGTCGCGTCTACCGATCGCTTTGAATCGGATTAGTTGGAAACGGGAATATCTTATCAAGGTAGAAAATTTAGCTGTATCAAGTAGGTCTACCGATCGCTTTGAATCGGATTAGTTGGAAACTCCAGTTATTGCTGGATATAGGTTTTCAGGATTAGGGTCGTCTACCGATCGCTTTGAATCGGATTAGTTGGAAACGGGTTCGTGTGCTAGATACTGTGGTCTGAGGGTGGGGTCTACCGATCGCTTTGAATCGGATTAGTTGGAAACTTGGTTTCTAGGTACTCAGTGCGTGTCATGGTTCTTAGGGTCTACCGATCGCTTTGAATCGGATTAGTTGGAAACCTCGCATAGGGCTGGATTGACCGCGTGATCATATCCAAAAACGTCTACCGATCGCTTTGAATCGGATTAGTTGGAAACCTCGGATCTTGTCTCCCCCGTAGGCCCAGTCCCAAAGCGTCTACCGATCGCTTTGAATCGGATTAGTTGGAAACATAGGTCTAGGCACGTTCTTTATGAGGTCTTTAGATACGTCTACCGATCGCTTTGAATCGGATTAGTTGGAAACAGTAGCTGTTCTTGTACACTTAGTACATTTTTAGCTGCTGGTCTACCGATCGCTTTGAATCGGATTAGTTGGAAACGTAACCATTAGTGAGCGGATTTCGTTCAATAACTACTGTCTACCGATCGCTTTGAATCGGATTAGTTGGAAACTGCTAAATTAGTAGACGGTGTAAGTTCTTTATCTTATAGTGTCTACCGATCGCTTTGAATCGGATTAGTTGGAAACTGGGCAAGGGTTGCTGTCTGGTAGTTACAGAAGGATGCTAGTCTACCGATCGCTTTGAATCGGATTAGTTGGAAACATCTGCATCTCTACGTATGGAGGTTTCATCATACCAAGGTCTACCGATCGCTTTGAATCGGATTAGTTGGAAACCAAAGCTTTGTTGATGCTTTGGTTTTTGCCCTGGCCAAGTCGAGTCTACCGATCGCTTTGAATCGGATTAGTTGGAAACTATTGACATACCAACTGCGCGTCATATCTCTTTCCACGGTCTACCGATCGCTTTGAATCGGATTAGTTGGAAACGTAGCTGTAGAGACTGTTCTTGCCCGAGCGCTGGGTGAAGGTCTACCGATCGCTTTGAATCGGATTAGTTGGAAACTACCACGTTTACCGCTTATTGGCTAAAGCCCATTAGTAAGTCTACCGATCGCTTTGAATCGGATTAGTTGGAAACTGTCTTGGTGCCGCGCTTGGCATCTAAGATCCGGGTAAGTCTACCGATCGCTTTGAATCGGATTAGTTGGAAACTGTAGTACAAGGTCTCTGCTATCTCCCCTTTCGCTACGTCTACCGATCGCTTTGAATCGGATTAGTTGGAAACCTGGGGGGTTCCGATCTTGGGCTGGAACACTTCAGCAAGGTCTACCGATCGCTTTGAATCGGATTAGTTGGAAACCAGCCAAACATCAATTTCTCGGTAACCGAGCCGCTCTGGTCTACCGATCGCTTTGAATCGGATTAGTTGGAAACCAAAGGCGAAGAATAACATACTGACGGATAAACTCCTCGTCTACCGATCGCTTTGAATCGGATTAGTTGGAAACGGGGCGCTGGCTTCGCACCGGGTTGTTTCTCCCTGGTAGAGTCTACCGATCGCTTTGAATCGGATTAGTTGGAAACGTGTGGTTGTTGGCGGCGGAGAACTTACGTACTTCGTCCTTCCAGTCTACCGATCGCTTTGAATCGGATTAGTTGGAAACCAGATCGGGAAGGTTAAACGTCGTCGACCCGTTGCCCGGTCTACCGATCGCTTTGAATCGGATTAGTTGGAAACGCATTGAACACCCATCTAAGATCTTGCTCAAAGGACTCGGGTCTACCGATCGCTTTGAATCGGATTAGTTGGAAACTCAGCTTCTCTGCACCAAAGGCCAGAGCTTTACCAAGTCTACCGATCGCTTTGAATCGGATTAGTTGGAAACGCTTAGTACGTGACCGCGTTCATCTCCGAAATCTTAAGTCTACCGATCGCTTTGAATCGGATTAGTTGGAAACGTGTGGTTGTTGGCGGCGGAGAACTTACGTACTTCGTCCTTCCAGTCTACCGATCGCTTTGAATCGGATTAGTTGGAAACCAGATCGGGAAGGTTAAACGTCGTCGACCCGTTGCCCGGTCTACCGATCGCTTTGAATCGGATTAGTTGGAAACTGGATGGTCTTGTTGAGGTTGCTCAGTTGGACCCGTCGGGTCTACCGATCGCTTTGAATCGGATTAGTTGGAAACCTGGCGTTCTTGACCCTACTGAGGGACGGCTCGTTGTGTCTACCGATCGCTTTGAATCGGATTAGTTGGAAACCAGCAAGGATCCCCGAAGCAGGCAACCCAGCAGCGGTGATCGAGTCTACCGATCGCTTTGAATCGGATTAGTTGGAAACGACGCGATTCCCGTCGAGCGTTAGCCCCGTTAGCCCGTCTACCGATCGCTTTGAATCGGATTAGTTGGAAACGTGATTATTCTCGACGACGGCAATCGCATCACCACGGGTCTACCGATCGCTTTGAATCGGATTAGTTGGAAACCTAACAAGCGGAATATCATTGAAATGAGGTTCTTGGCTAGGTCTACCGATCGCTTTGAATCGGATTAGTTGGAAACTGGCGCACCTCAATGCCGACCTTTGCCCAGTTGTTGCCGTCTACCGATCGCTTTGAATCGGATTAGTTGGAAACGGTTTCGGTGATTGTTGCGGGGTTGGTAGTCATTAGGGGTCTACCGATCGCTTTGAATCGGATTAGTTGGAAACCTGAACAGGACGCAAGTTCCCAGGTTCGTCGATACCGGCGAGTCTACCGATCGCTTTGAATCGGATTAGTTGGAAACTCGGCGATCGTGCGTTCTAGGGCAAGCTCTTGGTTCAGTCTACCGATCGCTTTGAATCGGATTAGTTGGAAACAGGATTGTGCTGGATCTGAGGGCTTGGTTAAGGAGAGGTCTACCGATCGCTTTGAATCGGATTAGTTGGAAACGGGAAATCTTCGGCACTACATGCAGTAACGTCTACCGATCGCTTTGAATCGAATTAGTTGGAAATTATTTGTAGGTACTCACATTTGGGCGTTGCTGAATCGAGGGATGTATGGATTTGCCACGATCGCCAACGTAGGTACATGGCATTGCCATGTACCTACCCAATTTATGCCTAAAATCAGCAATGCCCACATTTGCTCATGGTAGTTCTTGTAGTCTACCGATCGCTTTGAATCGGATTAGTTGGAAACATCTTTGAAACCATACAATCCGCCGAAGCCATAATGGCAGTAACACACCCAAAACAAACCCATGACCACTCAGAAAATCGCAGCCTATCAGCAACATCGAGATTTTGGCCAAATTACAACGCTCCAAAGTGAAGATTGGCTGGACGGGACGTGATGACACCCAATCTGGCTTAACCCACAGCATCTTTTATACAGTTAGCGCAAGATACAGACAAAAACCGCTTAGTCCTCCCCAAGTTTATAAAATTCATAAACTTTCAGTAAACAATAGATGCAAAGTGTAGATTGCATTTATAGTTGAGTGATAGGCCTCCCTAAGCCTCGCTCACCCCCGCCATTCAGTCTTCCAAAGCAAAAGCCATGCTCACCCCGCGTTCCTCTCCAGCGCAAAAAATCGGTCCCCTCTATCGCCATGGGGATGTTTTACTCCGACAGATCGATCGCCTCCCCGTCCAAGCACAACGCCGCGACGGTGTAACCCTCGCCCACGGCGAAGTCACCGGCCATAGCCATCGCATCGCAGATCCCAGCACGGTTCAGCTTTGGGCACAGGGCAGCACCCTGTTTTTAGAGGTCATGGCTTCGACGGCTGCTTTAGTCCATGAAGAGCATCGACGCATCGACCTGCCCCAGGGCTTTTACCAAGTGTGGAAACAGCGAGAGTACCGGCCCGATGCCTATATTGACGTTGCTGATTGAGGAGTAAGGGGATGCGTAGTCTCATGGCCAACGGGCGGGTGCCCAAGCGATCCAATCAGGTCTCCCCCCCCAGCCGTCCCACGGGCCAATTTCCCACAGGCCAATTTCCTACAGGCCAAGACATCCTCAACACCGAGAATGTCGAAACCCGACGACGCTTGATCGAGCAACTGGGCTACGATCGCTTCTTACAACAGGTAGGAGGCGTAATTCGCGATCGCGACACCGACCCAGGTGGAGAGCGCCAACTGATCGCCATCGCCCTTGAAGACGACGAACCCCTCATGCTGCTCAAGGTCATTTGTCCCTCCACCGCGCACCTCCATGTCCTGCGCGTTCCGCCCTACCTGCGCAGTTGCCGTGAAGCTGCCGCCTGGATTGCGGGATTTGACAACCCAGACGACTATTTGCCTGTGATTGAGGCTTAAGGTTAGGGTGAGAGCCGGGGTTAGGGTTTAGGAGGCGATCGCCTGCTGCACAAACCGCTTAATTTGCCCACAGGCAATATAGGACTTCCCATCCGGTGCGGTCTTAATTTCATCGACAACATACAACATGCCCTCTTCTCGAACCGAGCGGGGAAAGCGCATATTCCAATCCGGTTCGTAGCCATCGGAGACCACTCTGGCCCGCAGTTTGCTGCCATCCTTCACGCACTGGACCAAGACACCATCCCCAAGGGTATCGGTTGTGGGTAGGTCGGCAGCGCTGGCGGGGCCTTTAGCGGCTTTACCGCTGCTGGTGGGGCGCGATCGCCGATTCGTCGCAAAGAAATCCACTTCCCCCGGTTTGACCAAGCGGGTAATCTGACCCGTGACCCGGTAAAAACTGCCATTGCTAGACAGCTCTAAACCTTCGACGCTATAGCGCACGCCCTCAGCCCGCAGGGCACGGGGAAATTGCACGTTCTTGGTGGCATCGTAGCCATCGGAGAGCACTTTGATCCGAAGTTTTCCTCCTTCTCGAACACATTGAAGCTCGACGCCGGAACCCACTTCCTGGGCGGTCTGCATGGCTGCTACTTCGTCCCCAGCCGTCACCCCCCGTCCTGCCAGATCGCTACGATTACGGTTAAGGCTTTGGTAACTCTGATCGCGCAGTTCCTTACGGCCCGCATTGCCCAGGGCGCGTTGGGCGATGCGACCAGCAAAATATTCAAGTTGCTCAATTTCTTCGGCAATTTCAAAGATTTCCTGTAGACCCTGGGTTTGCAAGTCTTGAACCAAACTGCGCAGAATCTGCTCAGCCTCAGTCGGTTGACCGCGCTCGGCTAGAGCTAGGGCGGTTTCCTTCGCCTTGGCAATGGTTAGGTGGCTGATTTCCAACAGAACTGCACTGGAGGCAGAACTGGCGGAGGCTTCGAGGGTGCCGATGGTGGCAATAATATCTTGCGTGCCTGAAACGGTTTCGATCGCCCCGTTCTTGACCACATCCGCCTGGTAATGGACTTTCATGATCGGCTGTTGACCCAAGGGCGCATTGGCGATCGCCAAACTCAATCCCAGCAGCTTATCTTCCCCTTCATAGAGATCCCCTAGGGTAATTAAAGTTGCTCCAGCATCCGTCTGGCTCACCTGGGCCAAGCTCAAGGTCTCCAAAAGCGTCACACCTGCGGCCAATTCCAGCGTCACCGTCAGATTTTGTCCGGCAACGGCCCGCAGACTGTCGAGCTCGATGCCAAAAACTTCGCTAGCCTCATCAATGCTCTGAATAAAGTAGAAATTCCCCTGGGCGGCTCGGGCCATGCCAATCAGCAAATCTTCGTTAAATCCCTGGGCAAACCCAAGGGTTGTCGTGGTAATGCCTTCTTCTGCCTTTTGTCCCGAGGTTTGAGTGAGGACAGCAGGGTCATGAATTCCCACGTTGGCATGGCCGTCGGTGAGCAGGAGCACCCGATTAATCCGCTGGGAATCGAGATGATGTTTGACGTACTCGCAGCCCTTGAGCCAGCCCCCGGAAAGGTTGGTCAGTCCTCCAACATGGACGCGGCGAATGGCGGTTTTGAGCGCGGTTTTGTCCGCAACAGATTGGGGCGGAATGACTGTATCCACATGGTCGTCGTAGACCACGATCGACAGCGTATCGTTGGCTTCAAGCTGATCCACCACGGATTCTGCCGCTTGGAGAGCATGGTGCAGCGGAGCACCGGCCATGGAGCCGGAGCGATCGATCACCAAGGAAAGATTCAGATCCCGACGGGGCAGCTCGGGCACATCTGGCCGAAAGCGCAGGAGGAGATTGGTTTTTAAATTTGTTCCGGTGGGAAGGATTGCCAAATCAAAGTCAAAGCCTGCCTGGATCATGATAATGGCCCGTGCGACGGAATCACAGGTGAGAATCTACAGATTTAGAATGCCCGCGCGATCGCCAGGGACAACTCCAGCAGGTTGACGACAGGGCTGAGATACGCTGACCTCACCCGAGCTGACCTCACCGACGAAACACCCGTCTTTTTCCGACGGACAGAGCCCCATCCTTTGCTTAGGCTAGAAAGCATCGCAACCTCAAAATTATGATTTTGTCGCTTTGCGTGGCAGATGCTCCTGGAACTGGGAAGTCTGAAGGGTACAGAGGCAAGATCCAAGGCCTAACGCTGGCTCACCTCTGGAGTCAGACCGGTCAGTCAAACAGGCAATCTTCTGCCCCCTTGTCCTTACCCGTTTGCGCTGTTCTGATTGCCGATTTTCTACCCGCCGGACCTCGCGCTATGTTTTCTCAATCTTTATCAACCCCTCAAGCCTTTCAACTGCTTCCCCAGAGTCTCGATCCGCAGCGGTTGCCTCAGCATGTTGCGGTCATCATGGATGGCAATGGCCGCTGGGCCAAACAGCGGGGCATGCCCCGGATTGCAGGCCATCGCCAAGGGGCCAAGGTACTGAAGGATTTAGTCCGCTGCTGCAAGGATTGGGGCGTTCCAGCGCTCACGGCCTATGCCTTTTCCACCGAAAACTGGCGGCGGCCCACGGAAGAAGTGGATTTCTTAATGGCGTTGTTTGAACGGCTCCTGCGCCGAGAGTTATCAGAAATGCATCGCGAGGGCGTGCGGATTTCATTCATTGGAGATCTGTCGGCCTTACCGGCTAGTTTGCAGAAAACCATGGACGGAGCCATGGCTCAAACCCAAAACAATCAGGCGGTTCATTTCTCGGTGGCGGTAAACTATGGCAGCCGCAACGAACTGGTCCACGCTTGCCGCCAAGTTGCGGCCCAGGTGCAGCAGGGATCACTCCAACTGGATGAGATCAGCGATGAATACCTAGAACAGCAGTTGTATACCGCTGGAACGCCCAGTCCAGATCTGCTGATTCGCACCAGCGGTGAGCAACGCCTTAGCAATTTCTTGTTGTGGCAACTGGCCTATACGGAGCTGCACTTTACTGACGTGTTTTGGCCCGATTTTGACCGGGCAGCGTTTGCGAAGGCCTTGGAGACGTTTCAGGTGCGCGATCGCCGCTTCGGAGGTCTCAAAACAGGGCTCAACGCGCTCTCGCTGACTGCCTAAAAAGCCCTTGCTTCATGATTCTTTAGATGGCAACAGGCCCGAAATTTTGCATAATGCATCCAAGGCTTTTGGGCCTTAGCGCCATCTTTCAAGGACATCATGAGCGAACGTCCCATCATTCTCGGCATCGTGGGTGACAGTGCCGCCGGAAAAACCACCCTAACCCGAGGGATTGCCAAGATATTGGGAGAAGAAGATGTGACAGTCATCTGTACCGATGACTACCACCGCTACGATCGCCAACAGCGAGCCGAGCGCAAAATCTCAGCCCTGCATCCCGACTGTAACTATCTCGATATCATTCAGCAGCATTTGGGTCTCTTGCGCACCGGCCAAGCCGTGCTCAAGCCGATCTACAACCATTCCACCGGAGGATTTGATCCACCGGAATATATTGAGCCCCGGAAGTTTGTCATCGTCGAGGGGCTCCTGGGCTATTCCACCCGTGCGGCTCGGGACTTCTACGATGTGAAAACCTATCTGGCCCCACCAGAATCCCTGCGCACGGCTTGGAAAATCAAGCGAGATACGGCCAAGCGGGGCTACACCGAGGAGCAGGTTCTGGAGCAAATGCGGCTGCGGGAGTCTGATTCCGAGCAGTTTATTCGACCCCAGCGGCAATGGGCTGATATGGTCGTGAGCTTTTGCCCCTCCAGCGATACTGAGAACCAAAACGATCTCTTGCTGGATGTCAAACTGGTTCTGCGACCGACGATTCCCCATCCCGATTTGATTGCCCTCTTTGAGTCGGACCAAGGACCGCTGGGCACAACGGTTCGCCTTGGTCTAACACGAGACATGGGTAAGCCCGTGGATCTACTGGAAATTGATGGTCATGCCACGGCAGCACAAGTGCAGCAGCTAGAGCGGTTGCTGTGCAACGATATCCCCTTCCTCGGACAGTTTTGCAGCCTGGAGGGCAATCAAGACCTGGGTAAAATCGTCGGTACAACGGGAGAAACGCTGCAAAGTTATCCTTTAGCTTTGACGCAACTATTAATCACGTACCATATGCTCAAGGCAGCGAAGGTTGCCTCCCGCTAGGTCGTATTGATGGAAGGATCGCGCCTGTGACGTTGAGCAAGCAATGGCAGACGCTGCGTCAGTTTGGCTGGCGATGGCGCGGGGTTTGGCTGACGGTGCCGGTGACCGTTCTGCTGGTGCTGGGAGGTCGGGGACTAGGGCTGTTGGAAGGGTTGGAACTGGCGGCCTTAGATCAGTTCTTTCTACGGCGTCCGGTGGAGGGGCCTGACGATCGCATTGTCCTGGTAACAGTGGATGAAGCCGATATTCAGGCCCTTGGTACTTGGCCCTTGCCCGATGACCGTATGGCTCAGCTCTTGCAAAATTTGCGGGGGCGATCGCCTTACATCATCGGTCTCGACTTCTACCGCGATGTCCCCGTGCCCCCTGGCACTCTAGCCTTACAGCAGGTGCTCACCGCATCGACCCAGCAGGATCCCAAAATCATCGGCGTTGAAAAGCTCGTCAGCAGCGCCGATAGCGCCGCTGTTGCCCCCCAGCCGATTTTGCAAGGGGCCAATCAGGTGGGCATTAATGATTTCCTTCAGGATCCCGATGGCCGAACTCGCCGGTTTCCGATCTATGCCAGTTTGCCAGGGGCAGACTCGCGCTTTAGCCTCAGCTTTATCTTGGCCTGCCAGTATCTAGAAAACCGCCTGGGGGGCACCTGTGGCCAAAGCCCAGATCTGCAAGTTCAGCTCGAAGCCCACGGCAGGACGACGCGTCTGCCTCAAATTCAGCCCAACAGCGGTGGCTATAGCCGGGAAGAGGCTGGGGGCTATCAGATGCTGCTCAACTATCGCGGACCGGCTCGTTTTTCTGGGGCGGCGGTCCACTGCCGCCGCAATCGCACGCCCCCTTCAGCGCTGCCTCCTCAACCCTTTGCCGCCGTTTGTCTGACCGATGTCCTCGCCAATGATTGGCCTGCGGAGTTGGATTTGCGCGATCGCATCGTCCTTGTCGGTCCCGTTGCCCAAAGCCTCAATGATCTGTTTTATACCCCCTATAGCGGTACGCTGTTTTCGCCCCCCCAGCGGATGCCCGGTGTGGTCATCCATGCCAACGCCATCAGCCAATTGCTCTCAGCCGCGCTCCAACGTCGTCCGCTGATTCACACCTTACCCGATGGGGCAGAACAGCTCTGGATCGGCCTCTGGGGCCTACTGGGAGCGGTCCTCAGTTGGTATCGGGGGTATCTGGGGAGTTCCCTTGATGGGCGACCTAAGGCCCAATCCAATCGTCAGCGTTGGGGTCGGTTGGTCTTAGAACTCTCACTGCTTAGCGGTAGTTTAATCCTGTTTTGCTATGGAGCCTTTTTGCTGGGCTGGTGGGTGCCGCTGGTGCCGCCCCTCTTGGCCTTGGGCGGAACGGCGATCGCCATCAATGCCTACGTTGCCCGCACCGCCACGGAAATCCGCAAAATCTTTGGTCGCTATGTCACGGACCAAGTGGTCACCACGTTGCTGGAGAGTCCTGAGGGCTTGAAAATTGGAGGCGATCGCCGCAGAATCACAATCCTCACCTCCGATGTACGCGGGTTCACCGCCACTGCCGAGCGTCTTTCTCCAGAAAAAGTGGTCCAGGTGCTCAACCTCTATTTGTCAGCCATGACCGATGTGATCGAAGCCTACAACGGCACGATTGATGCCTTTATCGGTGACGGTATTTTGGTACTATTTGGTGCCCCCACCGCCGCTGCCGATGACGCAGCCCGTGCCGTCGCCTGTGCCGTAGCCATGCAGCAGGCCATGCCCCAGGTCAATGCCAAGGTGCAGGCGCTGAATGATGGCATTCCCCTAGAAATGGGTATTGGCATCAACACCGGCGAGGTGGTTGTGGGCAATATTGGCTCTGAAAAACACACCAAATACAGCGTCATTGGCAAACATGTTAATCTGGCCTATCGCATTGAAGCCTTTACCGTCGGGGGGCAAATCCTAATTTCAGATTCGACGCGGGATGCGGTGGCGGAGCAGGTGAAACTGGGCGATCGCATCGAAGTCCAGGCCAAAGGGCTACAAACCCCCATCCCCGTTTACGACGTACTTGGCATTGGGGCTCCCTTTAATTTAACGCTCCCCCAGCTCTTGGAAGAATGGGTGACGCTGGTATCCCCGATGCCTGTGGAATATGTCGTTTTAGAAGGCAAGCAAATCCATGCAGCAGCGCAGCTTGGCCAACTGGTTAGGCTGTCCGAGAACAGTGCTGAATTGCGTTTGCCCACTGACGCAGAGCCACTGGGTCGGTTGAGCAATCTAAAACTGAATCTCCACAGGGCAGAATCGGTCAAGACCACTCAGGCGACGCTAGAGCATCCGACCCCAGACCTGTACACCGAAGACCTCTATGCCAAGGTTGTCGGGGAGTCGAGTGAGGCTATTTCTTCAGATCATGCACCTTGCTTGATCATCCGGTTCACAGCTCGTAGCCCCTTGGCCCAGCAGTGGATGGAGCATCAGAGATTGCAAGCCATAGAATTGCAGGCCATGGCCTTACAGGCTATGGAATTATAGGCCATGGAATTTCAGGAGTTTGGCTAACAGATGCCGCAACAACAGGGAGTTAATGTCCCAAGGGCGTTCATTGCCCACGACCTAAAATTCTGGAATTTCTATGACATTCACCGACACCAGCGGCGCGGCGGCAAAGCCCCCCAATCCCACGGAGTCCAGCAATTGCAACCAGCCTTGGAACGCCGGTTCATTCTGGGTCGTGGTCTGACGCAGTTCAATCAACGCCATGAGTGCGTCTTGCCAAATCCCTGCTTCTGCAAAGAGCTGGGCTCGCTGGGCCAGGGTTGCCCCTGTGAGCTGGGTCAGCAGCGCAGATGGAGTGGCCTGACGCTCGATCCAACCGGATAGATGCTGTTGACTATCCAACGACGTGACATCGCAATTGAAACTTAAGAACCATTGATATCGGTGGCCGGGTTGCAACGCGGGCACATTTGCAGGCAGCGTCACCTGCATAATGCCAGGGGTTTCTGGTAGGTCCACCGTCGCCTCGTAGGCAATTTGTTGACCCATAGGCCCATGGTCAATTAGCAAAAAGTCTGCATTTTCACCAGCGGTTTGAGGTAACACATGCCAAAAGAAGGCTGGGTGCTCCTGCAGCGTCAAGCTGAAATATTGCGACTTTTGGGGGTTGTCCAGCGCTTTGGCCTGGGGAGCCAAGGGTGTGATGACCGTTTTATTACGGAGCATTTCGCAGGATTCGGCACCACGGCTTGCTCCAGCAGTGGTTGTGGAGGGTGCACCGGAGTTCCGAGGGGGCGTAAAGGATTGGGCCAGGGCGATCGCAGGCGAACCCAAGGGTGCAACACAGCTAGAGGCGATGAGAAAGCCTGAGCAGAAGCGTTGAGCGATCGAGCGGGGGGATTTCCAAATGGGGGGATAGCTACTATTCATCGTCGTGAGCCCTTCGCAATAGGGGGGCGAATCTCTTGCCAGTCTATCTTTCCGCCCCTGAAATACGCTCGTAATATAAGTCACTCACGATTAAAATTTTTCTAACTGTAAAGAGTCCATAAATAGGGAAACATCCAGAGCAACAAATAAGTGAACCCGCAGGGTTAAGCCACTGTATTGCGGCCCCTGCGGGTTCTTAAGACTTTCATTATAGTTTGGTCGGTATATTCTGTATTTTGGCTACAGTTTAGCTTAAGTGACTTCAGAAAATTTTCTGAGTTTTGGCTTCACCTTCGCCAAATTTTTAAAAGAACCAACGAATCCTACACAATTTCTTCACGCTAGCTCGATCCGATGGACCCAGTCTTTGAATTCGGGATAGCGATCTTCGGTAATGGCCGTCAGCGTATCTTTAAGGTGGTGGGTAATGGGGCGATCGCCAGGTAACCCATAGTTCTCAATCCGCTGCACCGGCGTCACCTTCGCCGCTGTCCCACAAAGAAATACCTCATCCGCAATCATGAGCTCCGTCTTATCAATGGGACGCTCAATGACCTTATAGCCCAAATGACGGGCCACCTGGATGATACTGTCGCGGGTAATCCCTTCGAGAATGTCTTGCTCAACGCCAGGGGTAAAGATCTCGCCATTGCGGACCATAAAAATATTCATCCCTGTGGCCTCGCAGACTTTGCCTTGGCTATTGAGCAAAATCGCTTCGTCAAAGCCAGAGTCGACCGCCTCGGTCTTGGCGAGAGAAGAGGTAATGTAAGCACCGCTAATTTTGCCCCGGAGCGGGAAGCTGCGGTCCTCTTGACGATACCAGGAGCTAATGCGGCAGCTCACGCCATCGGCGGCGAGATAATCACCTAGCTCTAGGCCATAGATGAAGAAATCCTTCTCGATTTTGTGGAGCCGGGGGGCAATGCCGAGGTCAGAGGTATAGACAAAGGGCCGAATATAAAACGACTGGTGCGGACTATTTTTTTGAACAAAATCCGTGATCAGGGCTTGGATTTTGTCCGCTGGCAGATCAAACTGAAGATAGCGGGCGCTATTGCTGAGGCGCTGACAGTGGCGATCGAGGCGAAAGAGCAAAATCTGAGACGGATTCTCGGGATGGGGAATCCCCCGCAGGCCCCCAAACGCCCCCGTGCCATAGTGCAGGGCATGGGTCGCAATGGAAAGGTTAGCATCGGCAAAGGGAACGAAGCGGCCTTGAAAATAGGCAGTAGGCAAGAAATTATGCATAGTTATTGGGTTGAGCGGCGGTCACAGCCTCGAATAAATCCACTGTTCCCCATTGTCGCATTTTCATCCCAGCATCTTAAAAATCACCCCATCCATCACCCCATCACCCCATCAAGACTCAATCTCCGCCCGCATCCGTTCCAGGGTCTGATTCATCTGCTCAAACATCTGCTGCGGCGTCATGCCAAACTGCCCCAACTGGGTTTTGAGCTGCTCTACCGTCATCTGAGCCATAAAATCTTCCGAGAGCTCAAACCGCTTCATAAAGATCTGGTAGCGCTCCATCAAGCCTTCCATCTGCTCAATGAATAGCTTCTTACCTTCTCGGTCAAACTTGCCGTAGCGGCTGCCAATCTCCATGAGGGACTGATAGTCTTCAAATAGCTTTTTGGCTTCCTGCTGAACAATCTCAGAGTCAAAAAATCCCATGGCAGTGGTTCTTCTCCGCACCTTGCCCCGATTTTGGAGCGACTGGTTGGTTGTTTCTCGAACAAAAACCGAACTGTTCGATACTCTTTATTGTAGGTCAGTGACCTAGGGGCCTCAATTGCAAATCCGTCCTCCCCATGGACGGGTATCCGAACCCAGGGCCGAGAGGTCATGCATTTTAGATCGGCTGGAGAGAATATTGGGGCAAGGATGGAGATTGGATGGCAACTCTGGCCCAACTTGACTAAGATTGAGGGCAATTGTTGCGGGTCATCTGCCAGAGCGAGGGGAAGAGGGATTGAAAAGTCGTAAGTTAGCTGCGGCCTTGGCATTGCTGGGGGTTGTGACGCTACCGGGGATCCATCGGTTCTATTTGGGGCAGCCTCGGTGGGCGATCGCCTACATGTTGCTGGCCTGGAAAACACCCATTTCCCGCATTGCCAGCGCCATCGAAGCCCTTTGGTATTTGTTTTTAGACGAAGAGGAGTTCGATCGCAATTTCAATGGTCTAGAACCCTGTGGGGAGTCCTATGGAGTTAAAGCAGCGCAGGGCCAATCTGGGCTAGGCATGCAGACGATCCCTCATCTATGGCGGCAGGTGACCCATCGGCAGCCTGCTGCGACGATCGCACCGGAAACCGTGGGGGCGATCGCCGAGGCCCTGCGGCAATTGGAAAACCTGCGCCAAGATGGGCTGATCACCGATGCGGAGTTTGAGCAGAAGCGACGGAAACTCTTGGCTCAAATAGATTAGACCTGAGGACTCTTGACCGAAAAACCATGGCAATACGGCGGTGGCTAACCACCTGGATTGAACAATCAAGGGTGTATGAATCCTTCGGACCGCTGGGCACAACGGTACAGCAGAAGGCGTTGTTGGAAAAACTACGCTATCGCCTTCAGCAGGATCCTGCTTGTCGTCTGGAGACCTTGACAGAGGTGTCGATGGCGGCGGCGTTGGGGGTGCAGATCGATGTCAATCGGGCGGGGGTGGAAGATTGGCTGCGGTTGCCGGGGGTTTCGATTCACCAGGCAAGGTTGCTCCATGGGTTGGCCCAATCGGGTGTGCAGTTTCATGGCCTAGAGGATCTGGCTGCTGCGCTGGGTGTTTCGGAGAATCAGCTTCAGGGGTTTCTACCGATTTTACAGTTTTGTTATTACGATCCAGAGTTGTTTTTGCAACCCAAGTTGGTTGATCCGAATACCGCGAGTCTGGAGCAGTTGCGGGCCATTCCGGGGCTGACGCCGTCTTGCGCTTTGGCGATCGTCCAGGCCAGACATCGGGGAGCACCGTTTCGGGATTTGGCTGATTTTCAGCGGCGGTTGCAGCTCCCGACGGCGATGTTGGAGGAACTCATGCATTACCTGAGGTTTTGAGCAGACCCAAATCATCGCATTTTTACGTGAGCGTCTCGTCTAGGACTGCGGTAGCCTATAAGTCTAGCGATCGCCCACCTGCGGTCTTAGTTTCGAGCGACCCTTGTCATTTCCTGCGCATCTCGCATCTACCCTATGTTTCAGCTTGCGATCGTCGTGTTGATCGTGATTGTCGGTTCAGCCTTCTGTTCCTGTACCGAGACCGCGATCCTGTCGGTCTCTCTGATCCGGTCCCGTCAACTCGCCCAGTCTCGCAAGCCTGCTGCGATCGCGCTTCACAATATCCGGGAAAAGATTAACCGACCGATCGCCACAATCGTCATCTTAAATAATGTCTTCAACATTGTAGGCAGTATCATTATTGGCCGCCTCGCCACGGATGTCTTTGGCGATGCAATGCTGGGGATTTTTTCTGGCGTTCTCACCTTTTTGATTATTGTGTTTGGCGAAATCCTGCCCAAGACCCTCGGTGAACGCTATAGCGAGGCCATTGGCTTAGTCGTGGCGATTCCCGTCACTGGCCTGACGTGGCTCTTGACGCCCCTGGCCTGGCTGCTCGAAGTCGTCACGGCTCCGCTAGTCAAGGGCACCAAAGGACCCACCACCAATGAAGCAGAAATTAAGTTGCTGGCTCGAATTGGCTATCAGGAGGGCATCATCGAAGACGATGAAGCCGACATGATTCAGCGGGTGTTTCGGCTCAATGATGTGACCGCAGCGGATTTGATGACCCCTCGGGTGGCGTTGACCTATCTCTATGGCGACGAAACCCTGGCGGATGTGAAGGATGACATTTTGAATTCCCAACACAGTCGGATCGTGGTGGTGAATGACTCGGTGGATCGGGTAACGGGGGTGGTGTTGCGCTCGGAATTGCTCAAGGCGATGATCGATGGGCGCTACGAGGCCACGGTAGAAAGTTTGACCCGTCCAGTGCAGTTTGTTCCAGAGGTGCAGCGGGCCGATCGCCTGATCAAAACCTTTCGGGAGTCCCGCGAGCATTTGGTGGTGGTTTTGGATGAATATGGCGGGGTGTCAGGGGTCGTTACCTTGGAAGATGTCTTAGAAGAGTTGATTGGTGAAATCGTCGATGAAACCGATCGCAATGTTGATTTACAAGCCCTTGCCCGCCTGCGGCGTCGCCGTCTCCTGCGTCAGCACCGAGTCCAGGAGAGCTAATCGGGGATCACAAAATGTGTTTAGATTTGCGTTTAGGTTAATGAACCAGATGTGCGACGGACCGATCCATCTGCTAGTTGTTAAGTAAAGAGCGATCGCAGAGGCGAATCCGAATGGCCCCAAAAACGATGAAAAAAATGAAGACCGCCAAGAAGGATAGCAAAGAAAAAGTGACCAAGGACAAGATTGATTCGACCAAAACCGATTCGAGCAAAGCTGATTCGAGCAAAATAGAGGATAGCAAATCCATGACTGCAACTTCCGCCTCAGCAACAACGTCAAACAGTAATCGCATGCCGGTCAATATTGGGATCAAAGATGCCGATCGGCAGGCGATCGCCGCAGGGCTGTCCCACCTCTTGGCCGATACCTACACCCTCTATCTCAAAACCCATAATTTCCATTGGAATGTCACGGGTCCGATGTTTCAAACCCTACATTTGCTGTTTGAAACCCAGTACACCGAGCTGGCCCTGGCTGTGGACTTGATCGCAGAACGGATTCGCGCCCTCGGCTACCCCGCACCGGGTACCTATGCAGAATATGTCGAGCTGAGCTCGATTCCCGAAACCATGGGGGTTCCCAAGGCCACTGAAATGATTAAACTCTTGGTGGAAGGGCAGGAGGCCGTAGTGCGGACGGCGCGGACACTTTTTCCGGCGGTAGATAAGGCTGCCGATGAACCGACGGCGGATTTGCTGACCCAGCGGATGCAGCTCCATGAGAAAAATGCTTGGATGCTGCGGAGTTTGTTAGAAGAATAGGGAAAATACAAGCCTGACCCGTTCCAGGACGGTGTGATTGAGCCATGTCTGATTGGGGATCTGACCCTTTGCCATCCAGTCTAGAGATTACCGAGCGGTTGCGATCGCACATGCAATCTTCGCAAATCTCCAGCTTCCGTGCCCTGGCCGAGCGAGCTGGCGTCAGCGAGTGGCAGGTGCGGCAACTGCGGCAGGGCAAGGCCCCTCAAATGCGGCTTGAGGCGCTGCAAAGGCTGAGTGGTGCCCTAGGCTTACCATTGGTTGAGTTTTTGGCCTTGCTGGGGATGATACCTGGGAGAGGCGCGGAGCAGTTGCCCGGTGCGCCCCAAGGCTACAACCAAGACCATGCCCAAGAATATGCCCAGGAATATGCCCAGGAATATGCGCTGTTAAAAAAACAACTGGAGGATCAGCGAGAGGTTTTGCTGCAGGATTGGCAGCGTGCCAGTCTTTATACCCTAGAAACCTGGATGAAAAACTGGCCCAAGGTGGTTCATGTGGTCCGCCATCAAAATCCTGATTTATTGGCTGCCAAGGTTTTAGCCTTAGTACAACCGGTCAACCAACTCCTTGTCTCTTGGGGCGTTGAAGCCATTGGCGAGATTGGCGAGGCGATCGCCTATGATCCAACCCAGCACCAATTGAGGGATCAAGATCCTGAAGCCGCTCCCCAACCGGGCGATCGCGTCACGGTCACCCGTCCTGGCTATCGCCAGGGTGATGCACTTTTACACCGAGCGGAGGTAAAGGTGCTCTAAATCCATTGCGTTTTGCAACTTTCTGAGAAAATCTACGGATCTGTCAGCCGACTCATCGGGAGAATGAAACAGAGTTCTTCGGCAATCGCGCTAGGGCGGTGGGGTAAATGATGAGTATGCGGGAGTTTTTATCAGCGCAAAGGCCTCAATTGGGGTCCGTGGTGCGAATCCTCAGGCCTTTGAATTTTCAGGATGTGAGCTTGCCCGTCGGCTTACAACGACGGCATCTTTGGGGGTTAGTTGCGATTAGTGTCGGCTATCTGTGGCTGGGTTGGGCAATCCAGCATTTTGCGACTCCGGCCTTGATTGGATGGATGGGCTGGGCACTGTCCTTAGGATGGGGCTGGCGAACGATTCGTCATTGGCACCCCTGGCTGCCCGCCATGATCACGGCCCTGGTGTTAGTGGGCATCGTCCTGCCGGGCTGGGTTTTAATGCTATTGGCCATCCCCATGGTGGCTCTCTTTTTCAGCGTCTGGCTCATGCCCGAACAGACACCCCGCACGGCACTGATTAGCAGTCTTTTTGTCTATGGGCTTTCCGCCTTGGCGGCTTGCTTGGGGGCCATGATTTTGGGCATGGTAGATGGCGATCGCCTCGACTTTTTAGGGCTGCTGCTACAAATGGCCTTTGCCTTTGGTCTATTGTCCTGGGGAAACCGTTTGCGCCGTCGGCGGATGCAGCCACAGCCACTTTGGTTTCAATATGGTCAATATGGCATCGCGGCAGCCCTGGGATTAGGCCTCGGCGGCCTGTTGGATCGGATAGATTGGGATAGTCTTTTTGCCATCACAACTCATATTTTGCAATAGGTTGGGCTGGGAATTTTGCCGAGCATCTTGCCGGGAATCTTGTAAGAGAACCGGTGAAATATCGACTGCTTTGATTTCCCAACGGTAGGCCGGTAAGCGCCGTGCCTTTCGTAGGCTAAAGCGGGTAGCGGGAGATTGCGATCGCAACTGCCGAAGTTTTCGCTCCGCCTCCCGTTTAGTCCGAAATCCCCAGTAGGCCGATGTTTCCCAACCATTACGCTGTTCTGGATCCCGTAGGACACCTAGATTTGGGGCCAACAACTCCCACTCAAATCCCATCGTTTCAGATCGTCGCACAGCCAGTTCTTGCTTCAGCTCTAGCAGCCATTCTTCAAGGGAGTGAATATCGGCTTGCAGCAATTCCGTGGATTGAGTCATGGTTTGCAGCAACCTCGCTAGCATCGCTTACTCCCTATAGTTTAACTCAAAAGAACAAAGAATGACAACTATAATTGTCAGAGAAAAAGATTGTGCTGAGAGATGCTCAACAAAACTTAATGAATAACTCACTGAGGTGAAGAAGTAATCCTGAAAGAAGTGATTAAGTGCTTTTACGGTGAGAATGAAAACTCAAGTCCAGCTACTGGAGTCTGCCAGGAAGGGAAACCTTGATGCTTTGGTCGCTTTAATTAATCAGCCCTTGGTCCACAAAGGGATTACCGCGTCAGTCAGTGTGGCCAATCGCTGCCTAACGGTGACCGCCGAGGCTCCTGAAGCGCCACCGGAGAAGTCCTTTTTTGTGAACTTTGTTAAGCAAGGGATTAATACGCTTAAGCCTTCTGGGGTTGAGCGGGTCGTGGTTCGGGGCAAACTAGAGGAGGATGCTCGAATTCTGTGGCGCGATCATTTTTTAGTCGATGCCTCTAGCCATACGCCTGGATCAATCCCATTTTTTAAGTCTGTGGAAGAAACGCCAACCGCATTTAACTTGAATGGCGCTACGCCCAAGCCGGTTCGTAGACCCTTGCCTGTCTTTGGTTTTTTGTGGGCCAGTTCTTTTTTGTTGGGGGCCTTGTTGACGGCAACGGTTCTGGGTTGGTTCATGCCCCAGCGCTTGGCACGAACGACATGGGAATACCGGATCGTCAGTATTGAAGATCAGGATTTTAATTCGGCAATGACGGAGTTAGGCAAAGAGGGATGGGAATTAACCTATGCTCGTCGAGCTGTGGCGGATGGAGGGGATTCGGAATACAGCCTTTATGAATTAATCTTTAAGCGGCCCAAATCCCCCCTAGATCGGCAATCTAATCGGCAATTCGATCGACCATAGGCGCTCGCTGGCTCGCTTGAAGACCGCTCACGAGCGCCCCCGATGGGTTAGGTGATCACTGTGGGTTGATCCCGCCCGGTAAGCTGCTGAATCTGGGCGATGTCGTTGGCAATGGCAATCAATTCCCCTAAAGACTGCTGGGGATCTTGTCCCTGTTGCGCCACATCCGGCTCATAGCTTTCGAGATAAAGCCGCAGCGTTGCGCCTTGGGTGCCGGTGCCGGAGAGCCGGAAAATAATCCGCGAGCCATCGGTAAAGCCAATGCGGATGCCTTGCTTGTTGCTGACGCTACCATCTACTGGATCGGTGTAGCTAAAATCGTCGCCATACTCAACGGTATAGCGGCCAAAGGTTTGTCCCTTAAGCGTTGGGGCCAAGGCCCGCAGATTCTCCATGAGCTGATGGGCGGCATCGCTGGCGACTTCTTCGTAGTCGTGGCGAGAGTAATAGTTTTGGCCATAGGTTTTCCAGTGTTCCCGGACAATGTCCTCAACGGACTGCCGACGCACGGCTAGGATATTGAGCCAAAACAACACCGCCCAAAGGCCATCCTTTTCACGCACATGGTTCGAGCCAGTACCAAAGCTTTCCTCGCCGCAGAGTGTTACCCGGTCTGCATCCATTAAGTTGCCAAAGAATTTCCAGCCTGTCGGGGTTTCGTAGCAATCGAGGCCCAGCTTGGCTGCAACGCGATCGGCTGCTGCACTAGTGGGCATGGAGCGGGCAATCCCGGCTAGACCGTCTTTGTAGCCAGGAATGAGGGTGGCGTTAGCGGCCATGACGGCAAGGCTGTCGCTCGGGGTGACAAAGAAATTGCGACCGAGGATCATGTTGCGATCGCCATCCCCATCAGAAGCCGCGCCAAAATCCGGCGCATGGTCCCCGTACATCACCTCAACTAAATCATGGGCATAGACCAAATTCGGGTCTGGATGCCCCCCGCCAAAATCCTCCAGAGGTACGCCATTCTGTACGGTTCCCTCCGGTGCACCCAGCCGCCCTTCAAAGATGGCTTTAGCATAGGGTCCCGTTACCGCATGGAGCGAATCCATACACATCCGGGTGCCGCTGGTGAGCAGATCGCGGATAGCTGCAAAATCAAACAGAGATTCCATTAAATCTGCATAGTCGGCGACGGAATCAATCACCTGGACCGTCATTTCACCCAATGGGGTTTCGCCCAGCTGATCTAGGTCCACATCGGCAGCTTCGAGAATTTTGTAAGCCTCAATGGTCTTACTACGGTCATAAATCGCATCGGTGACCTTTTCTGGAGCCGGTCCGCCATTGCCCGTGTTGTATTTAATGCCAAAGTCCGCATCGGGGCCACCGGGGTTGTGGCTAGCAGAAAGAATAATGCCACCAAAGGCGTTGTATTTGCGGATCACGCAGGAGGCCGCCGGGGTCGAAAGAATACCGCCTTGACCGACCATCACCCGGCCAAAACCGTTGGCCGCCGCCATTTGAAGAATAATCTGGATCGCCTGACGGTTGTAGTAGCGGCCATCCCCCCCCACAACCAGCGTTTTGCCCTGGTAGCCCTCAAGGCTATCGAAAATTGACTGTACAAAATTTTCCAGGTAATTGCGCTTCTGAAATACCGTGACTTTCTTCCGCAGGCCCGAGGTTCCGGGCTTTTGGTCGGAGAAGGGCTGGGTGGCGATGGTATGGATATTCATAAAAAGGGCTGAACTTGCTCCAAGGGTTGCCAAGCAGGGTTGCTCCTGCTCTAAACGAGCCTAGCGAAACTGAGGCTGCTGTCTAGAGGCAGGGGATACGAATCTGTCATAAGTAATAATGCTTATGGGCGATCGCCTCTGTCAACACTTGCGCTTTCTGCTCGGTACAAGCGCGGTGTACTACAGGTATTGCGTCTTTTGTATTGAGTGATTTTATTTACTAGATAAAGAAGGCGTCGCTAAGTCAGGGTTCTCTTTGAAGATTGCATAAAAAACAACTTCAACGCTTCAGTGCATTCCATGGAAATGTTATGTTTTTTCTTGTCAAATAAAGGCGCTCTATCCCAGAGAAGTTTGCTGCAGAAGGTTTCTCTTGTGATGGATTTCAGATTAATAGTTCGAGCCTCGTGCAGAATTATTCATAGAGTCAGGCCTAGCTTTTCATTGACAGCAGCTTCTCATTAAATGTCTTACCCTACAGAGCGAATTAGTATCGCTTTTTAACCGGAGCACGCAATGAAAAATCTAGAACTATTTGAAGAGATTACGGAAGCCGAAGAGAGCACCATTCAAGGTGGTAGAACCGATTTGATTTTAGGTGGACAAACGATTCAACTTACCGGTAATCCTACCTTGCCTTGGGGCGCATACCTTTCTTTCCCACTCGCTCTTTCCTTCACCCCAGGAACGATTAACTTTGCTCCGGGATTTGGTCTAAAATTCAGTGTTGCCCAAATCTCTGACGTTCCTAGCTTTAACTTCCTATCTGGTGGTGCAGGGCCTTTCACCAGCCTTCTAGGGCCTAATGGCCTTGCAGGAGTTCTGGGGTTGAATACCTCTGCTAATGTTCCTGCCTAATATTTCTTAGGATTTAACGATGGACTGAAGCGACAAGAGCAATGATAGACTCTTAGGCTTCAGTCTTCGTATCAAGCTATGTCATTGATTCAGTCTATGAATGAGTGGCATGGCTTGCTTCTTTTTGGCTGCAATTCTTGCCCTAGAATAACTTGTCTAGATCGACTTAAAGGGTCGAGATAATTCTTGCTTTTCTCAGGATGAATTTCAGAGCGTTCTCATCTTTAGTAATGATGTCTGCTTGGATGTCCATGCCGGGTTGCAAGAAATACTTTTTCCCGCTTCGAGTGAGATAGCTCTCATTCGGTTGAATCGTGATTTCGTAGTAAGGAATGCCAGCAGGAGCGTCACCTGAGGCGGAGCCGGAGGATTGGCTGGCAACCGCGTCTGAGCCAATGGCAACAACTTTGCCATCTAAGGTTCCATAGTCCGTATAGACGTAGGCGGAAACACGCATCCGAACTGGCTGTTCGACTTCAATTTGACCAATATCCTGGGGCAACACCCTGGCTTTAATTAGGAGGGGAGCTTCCTGGGGCATAATTTGGGCGATGACATCCCCGGTTCGGACCACTTGGCCATCATTGCGGAGATTCAGGCTCAGAATATGGCCACTGGCCTGGGCTCGAATCACCGTTTCTTCCAGTTCCTTGTCGAGCTGGGTAATTTCCTGCTGATCTTGCTGAATTTTGGCGCGGAGTTGCACCTGCTGCTGCACTAAGGCCGCTCGATTGCTTTGGAGGCTGGCTTGAGTGGAATCTCCTTGGGCTTGAGCCTGGGCGATCTGTTCACGGGCGATCGCCACAGGGGCCTCACTGGGATTTAGCCCAGTCTTCGCCCCTTGCCACCGCGCCACCGCTGCTTGATAGGCCTGATATTTGCCTTCGACTTGGACCATGGGGATCACCCCTTCCTGGGCCGCTGTAGCCAAGGCTTCAAATTCAACCTTGGCAGCGGTCATGGTTGCCTCTGCTTCTTGGACCTGCTGTAGGGCTTGGATTTGGCGATCGCGATGCTCCCGTTCTGCCTGAGCAAATTCTGCCTGGGCCGAAATGGTGGTTCGGGCCACCAGATTTTTCTCGGCGTTGGCCTGTTGCTCCAGATTGCCGATTTGCAGATCAATTTGCTGAATCTGCAACTGGTTTTGTTGAATGGAGTTTTCGAGCTGGCGGCGGCGGGTTTGCAGGCGGGAGTCATCAATGCGGGCGATCGCGTCCCCCACTTTCACGCTTTGCGCTTCTTCCACCTGAATTTCACGAACGGTCCCTTCCATCGTCGCTTGGACAACCTTCACTTCTCCAACCGGACGAACCACGCCAGCTGTGCGGACCTTGGTGGGCAACGGCGTCACCGCTGTGAGTCCTACTGCTGAACCCAGCGCCGTCAGCAACACTAGCCCCCCCAACGTCGTCCAACGACTCAGGACCGGTAAAAATTCATCATTACTGAGGGGAATGACAAATACATTGGACGAATTGAGCTGCTCCGCCCCCAAGCGGTTCTGGCTAGGGGCAATTTCTCCTCCCCTCGGCTCAAAACTCATGCCTTGAGAGGAAGAAACAGGGGCTTTAGGGTCGCGAAAACTAACCATGTTCGACCTAGTAACTGGACAAAGAGCCCGATATCTGACGCAATCTGACGCAAGGTTGATTTTAGAAAGCCCAGAATAGCCCTGGAGCTATCAGGGATTATTTTGTCTGATTTGATACTCTCACGGGGAAAGATAAATCAGGGATTTGAGCGCCAAGTTGACCGTAAATTCACACTTTTAGGGCCAGTTTGCAAAGAAAAGCAGGCTAGTATGGTTTAGAACTCTCAGTATTTATCACAAGCAGCGATCGCCCTGGGTCACTTCATGAAATATCCCCTTGTCCTACAGCACAGTGAGGAAGACTGCGGCGCGGCCTCTTTAGCTTCTGTTGCCCAGTTCTATCGTAAAAAACTGACGATTAGTCGGATTCGGGAAGCCATTGGCACCGGTAAACAGGGAACCAGCCTGTTGGGACTCCGACGGGGCGCAGAAGCTTTGGGGTTTAATGCGCGCTCGGTGCGGGCAACCGCCGCTGTGCTCGATCGCCTTAAGGATGTCACCCTACCAGCGATTCTGCACTGGCAGGGGTATCACTATGTGGTGCTCTATGGCAAACGGGGGCGGCGCTATGTGATTGCGGATCCGGCGGTAGGGCTGCGCTATCTGCATCGCCAGGAGCTGGAACAGGCTTGGAACAATGGCATGATGCTTCTGCTGGAACCGGATCCGGTGCGGTTTGCGGAGCAGGCTGAGGACAAGGTGGGGGGTCTGGGTCGGTTTTTTCGTCGTGTTGCCCCCTATCAGGGGGTTTTGTTTGAATCTTTTTTAATCAATCTAGCGGTGGGGGGGCTCTCGCTGGCGTCTCCTTTTTTGATCCAGGTTTTGACCGATGATGTGCTACTGCGGGGGGATACGCATTTACTGCGGGGATTGGCGATCGCCATCATCGCCATGAATCTGATTAGCAGTGCCTTGAGCTGGGTCCAGGCCAATTTGATCAGCCAGTTTGCCCAGCGCTTGGAGCTGGGGATGGTGATGGAATTTGGTCGCAAAATTCTCAATTTGCCACTGAGCTATTACGAATCTCGGCGCAGCGGTGAAATTATTAGTCGTCTTCAGGATATTCAGCAAATTAATCAGTTGGTGTCTCAGGCGGTTATTAGTCTACCGAGTCAGTTTTTCATTGCGCTAATTTCCCTGGCCCTGATGGCGTTCTATAGTGGCCAGCTCACGATTGTAGTCCTTCTGCTTTCGGTGGTGACGAGTACGACGACCTTTATCTTCATGCCTGTGCTCCAGCAAAAGATTCGGAAGATGCTGGTGCTCGATGCCGAGAATCAAGGCGTTTTAGTCGAGACATTTAAGGGAGCGTTGACGCTCAAAACCACGACGGCACAGCAGCAGTTTTGGGAGGAGTTACAAAGCCGGTTTAGTCGATTGGCTCGGTTGGTCTATGGCACAACCCAAATCAATATTATTAATAGTACGTTTTCAGGACTAATTTCGAGTATTGGGGGGGTTGTTCTGCTTTGGTTTGGCAGTAGCCTGGTCATGAACCAAACCCTGACCATTGGTCAACTGATTGCGTTCAATAGCATGAGCGGTCGATTACTCGGGTTTATTGGGGCGGTGATTGGGTTTGTTGATGAAATCATGCGGGTGAAAACGGCGACCCAGCGACTCTCGGAGGTGATTGATGCTAGCTCTGAAGATTCGGGTACCCAGCGCCGCGCGACGGTAAAAATTCCCGATAATGCCGATATTACGCTGTCTCAAGTGCGATTTCATCACCAAGGTCGGGTCGATTTGCTCGACGATTTTTCGGTGCTTATTCCGGGCGGAAAAACCACTGCGATCATTGGTCGTTCGGGCTGTGGTAAAAGCTCCTTGGCGAAGCTAGTTTCGGGGCTTTACCCCTATCAATCGGGCAATATTCGGATTGGCGTATTTAATCTAGAAGATTTGGAGCTCGACTGTTTACGACAGCAGGTGGTGTTGGTTCCTCAGGATGCCCATTTTTGGAGCCGTAGCATTGTCGAAAATTTTCGTTTGGGTTCGCCTTACATTACCTTTGAGCAAATTGTCTATGCTTGCCAAGTGGCAGGGGCGGATGAATTTATCAGCAAATTGCCCGACAAATATCAGAGTGTGTTAGGAGAATTTGGGGCGAATTTATCAGGGGGACAGCGGCAACGGCTGGCGGTGGCGAGGGCGATCGCCAATGCCCCCCCTATCTTGATTATGGACGAGTCCACCGCTGGTTTAGACCCGGTGAGTGAGACGGATTTGCTCGATAAATTGCTGACCTATCGCCGTGGCCAAACGACGCTCATGATTAGCCATCGGCCTCGGGTGATTGAGCGGGCAGATTGGATTATTTTTATGGAGCAGGGCCAAGTGAAGATTCAGGGAACGCCGCAGGAGTTGCGATCGCAAATAGGTGATCACCTCAATTTCCTAACCCCTTAAAAGGGTCTGAAGGCGTTGGCCTAAACTATTCCACGGATCTCCCTCATCCCCCGCTCTCGACATCCTCATAAATCTCCTCCAACGCGCCCTCCCAGCCCACAGTCTGCAAAATCAATGACTCTCCCATCTCATAACTTTTTAAATACCACTGTTTCGACCCCAACCCATCCCGCCGATAACAATCGAGCCGCCGCCGCGCCTGGCTAATCAACACATATTCCTGCAAACTTGCCAGCGTCCGATAATCTGCAAACTTATCCCCCCGGTCAAAGGCCTCCGTCGAATCCGACAATACTTCAATGATAAGACAGGGGTGCTGCTTGAACTTGAGATTTTGGCGATCGCGCTCATCACAAGTCACCACCACATCCGGATAGTAATAAATATTGCGCTGCTCAAGGTTGACCTTCATATCCGAGATAAACACCCGACAGCCCGTGCCTCGAAGGTGGCTGCGAAGAATTACAAAGGTATTCCCTGCGATCGTATTATGCGCATCTGTTCCCCCCGCCATGGCATAGATCTCGCCATTGATATATTCGTGACGAACCTCACTGCTCTCTTCGTAACGCAGGTATTCATCTGGCGTAATTTTGGGGGACTGAGGAACGGCAATCATGGCCTAAGGGCATTCGGAAACGGCTACAACTCATCCCATTCTAGCGATAGCACCCTCGGTAAAACCCAACAAAACCAATGCCTAAGCCTTTAGCCTGTTGGGTTTCGGGTCTTAACCCAATCTACGGGTTGGTGCGGTTAAGCCTCGGCCTTGAGCAACTGAATATTGCTGAAGAGAAACTCAGCGGTGGGTTCATCGGAATCGGCGGGGGCGATCGCCCGACGGCTCAAAATCCAATAACCTTCCACCTGTTCATACTCATCTTCAAACAAACTGCGCCCGCTCTTGCGCTCGCCTGTCGCTGGATCGCTATAGACCGAGTCATATTTATGGGAAACGTAGCCTTCGCTCGTGTCGTGGCTGCTTTCGGTGTAGATCTTCACCATCGAGCCATGGACCAAACGGTACACCATGGAAATTTCGTTATTTTTGACTTCGTAGCGCTCTCCCGCCGTACTGTTCTCTAGGATAATTTCCACCGCACCATCGGCCTTGTTCTCCCCGTAAGCAAAGACATTCTTGCTGTGGGTTTGCTCAAATGTCCGGCGTACCCGGTGAATCGCCGTTTCCCAGAGCTGGTTCTGCACCGCTTTCAGTACAGCCGGCTCCTCAATCCCCGTGACTTCCCCCGCGTAACCCATGCGAGGATCGGGTGAAACCTTAGCTTGGCCGTGAACCTCTTGATCGCCACATTTGTAAGTCACATCGGCGGTATAGCCGGGAAAATCGGCATCCCAGGTATAGCGGTTTTCATAGGCAGATTGAAAGAAATCCCGTGCTGAAATTTGTACTGCGGTCATAAAAAATGAATCCTGTGATTATGAATCAAGCCTGTACTTGCTTTTAGTTTAAAGGCTAGCCTAGCCCTTGGCAGAATGCCTCTAGCCCGTTTTCACTGGCAGCCACGGCGACCGGCAAAACCAACAGAGCCGGACAGGCCGTATTCCCGGCCAAATGGCGAATGATGCTACTGGTATCGACAATTTCTTCAGGAGACTGGGTAAAGAGCTCACAAATGGCCGGACGATAGCGCTTGGCAAGGCTGAATAGCCAGCGATCGCTATTATCAGGTTCTAAGCCAGCATGGATCGCCAAAGCTACCGCTGCATCTTCGACGTCACCTTCGCAATCTTCGATTTCGTTGAGCGATCGCAAAATTTCTGGGTAGTCCGCCAGCTCGGAGCGCCATTGGTCAATTTGTTCTGGGGTCACCGTCAACATAAAAAATCCTTCCCACCACCATTAGTCCCGACCTGATGCCGACCCCAAGGGTCGGTCTACACCCCTATTGTCCTGTATATCTGGAGCTTCTGCGTTATTGCCGCACTAGTGTAGTGCAATCTGCTCGGCAGTCAAGGGTTTAGCGGACCTGTGGCCCAATCGCAGCCCAACGTGCGGCTCAAGCTCGATCTAAACTCGGTCCAAGCGGAGGGGCCACGGGCAAAACGTTAGAATTCGCCTAGCGACCCTCTCCCTATCTTTACCTGTCCTTCCTTCCTGCCACTATGCCTTCTTCCCTTACAGCTCCCGCTCAACCATCAACGCTCCCCTTCAATGTACCTGGACCCTCGGTGTCAACCCCCTGGGGCAAAACGGCTCAGGTGATTCAGTTTGTTCAAGACTCGTTGGGTTATACGAGCAAGCTCTTTGCGACTTACGGGCCGGTGGTGGCCATGCGCCAAGGGGGCAAGACGCGACTCTATTCCTCGCGGGAGCATTGTCCGGGGACGGTCTTTGTCTATGGGCCCGAAATTATTCGGCAGATTGCGACGCAAAATGAGGTGTATCACAAATGTCCGCTGACGGGTCCGCTGTATCGTCTGCGCGATCGCTCGGACCGCACTCGCCCGCTAAATAACTTTTTAGTCGGCCTGTTTGGCATCAATGACGACCAGCATCTGCAAAGCCGCAAGCTAATGATGCCTGCGTTTCACAAACAGCGCTTACAGACTTACCTGCAAGACATGGTCGCGATCGCGGATGCTGAGCTGAGCCTCCTGAGCCCCGGCCAAACCTATGACATGGCCAAGGTCATGCAGCGCCTGACGCTGCGAATTGCCACCAAAACCCTCTTTGGCGAGGACTACCGCAATCCCTCCGATGGCACGACGGGTCTAGTCCGAGAGGCGATTCGACTGCAAAGCCATATTTTGACCAAGCTGTTGCCCTTTGATCTTCCGGGTCTCACCTTTCATCAATTTCTCAATACCGTTAAACGCTATGAAGAACAAATGGGAGCCATCATTGCCGCCAAGCAAGCCAAGGGAGAAGATGATAATGATTCATCCGATATCCTGTCGATGTTGATTCAGGCCCGTGATGAGGAGAGCGGGTTACAACTGAGCGAGGATGAGCTGTTGGGCCATGTGGGCGTATTGTTTGTGGCGGGTCATGAAACCAGCGCCAATGCCCTCACCTGGACGCTCTTTTTGCTATCTCAACACCCCCAAATTGCCCAAACCTTACAGGATGAGCTAAATCGAGCGCTTGGGGGCAATCCACCGACCCTAGAACAGCTCCAAGCCTTGCCCTATCTAGAAAAGGTGGTGAAAGAAAGTCTGCGAATTATTTCGCCTGTGCCTTGGAATGGGCGGGTGACCTCGCAAGAGACTGAGCTGGGGGGCTATCGACTGCCAGCGGGGACAGAGGTGTTTGTCAGTCTTTATCACACCCATCACATGGCGACGATCTACGATGAGCCGGAACGCTTTAATCCTGATCGCTGGGACCAGATTAATCCCAATAGCTATGAATACAACCCGTTCAGTGCAGGACCTCGGATCTGTATTGGGGCAGCTTTTGCCATGATGGAGATTAAAGTTGTGCTAGCAAGATTAATGCAGCGTTTTCGGCTAGAGTTTGAGGCAACACAGCGCCTCGATCGCAGTGGTGTCATTGTAACCGCGCCTAAACAGGGCATGCCGATGCGGGTTCATTCGTCGGATGGGTCGTTCGCCAAAAGCACACAACCGGTGCAGGGAAATATACGGGAAATGGTTCAATTATGAAAATCTCGACCTTAATTGAGCAATTCGAAGCCTGGGCACCCCCCCACTGGCAGGAGAAATGGGACAACTGCGGCTGGCAAATTGAGCCGGGAATTTTGCAGGAACCGGCACGGGTTTTAGTGTGTCTGACGCCGACGTTGGCGGTGATGGAAGAGGCGATCGCCCTCCGTCAACCCAACAAGCTCAACCCACAAGGTACCCCCGTCAATTTGATCTTTGCCCACCATCCCCTGATCTTTGGCCCTCTCAAATCCGTTCGCCAAGGCGATCCTATCGGCGAGATGATGCGCCTCGCCTTTACCCATGGGATTGGGATCTATAGCGCCCACACCAACTTTGACCAGGTGGAGGACGGAACTGCTGACGTCTTGGCCCAGTGCCTCAACCTCCAAGCCGTGGAGCCCGTGGAGCCAACCCAGGACGGCTTGGGTTACGGTCGCGTCGGCCAGCTTCAACCTATGCTGACCTTCGAACAATTGCTCAATCAAATCCAGGTGAAGCTTCAGCCCCCCCAGCTTATTTATTCTCCCGAAGCGGATTTACAGCGTCCCATTGAGCGGGTGGCGGTGCTGGGGGGCTCGGGTGCGGGCTATATCGGTGCGGTCTGCAAAAGGGGGGCTCAGGCCTATCTGACCTCGGATTGCAAGTTTCATCAATTTCAGGAGGCTCGCGATCGCCAACTCATCCTCATCGACGCGGGCCACTATGCCACCGAGCGTCCGGCCTGTGCCCGATTAGTTGAACGATTTGAATCACAAGGTGTCCCTTGGGTCAAGCTGAGTGACCAAGATGAAGACTTTCGCAAATTTCGTCGGAGCCAACGCTAATCTCCCCTTTACAATTTCTTAATTTGACTTTTCTTCTCGCGAGAAGGTGCTAACTTTAAATCAGGCGCAAACAAGAGAAATCTTGAACCCGGAATAAAGCAAGGCCAGCGCCTCCTGCCAATGCTTACCACGGCTTTTAAGTCTAAAACGCCAATGCTATGAGTTGGGGTAAATTACCGGTTTGATCTTCGATTTTTAGTTTATCCAGGATGGTTTTGCTTGATTAGAGAAGATCGCCGTTGTAAAGCCCAAGTTTAACTGTCTTTTGAGAGCTTGGTTGTTGAGGAACTGTGTGAAGCTGTGTTCTTGTAAACCCCTAGTAATCTTCCTGAATTTAATTGATTGATCTTAAGCACTTTCTATCGTTAGCTTAGCCCTAGAGCACTTCTAGGGCTATTTGCTGTTTGTGGGTGGGTGAGTATTAACGCTGGGTTGCCGAGGCTCCATTCTTTAGGCCGTGCAAATTAAGCCGCACAAATAGCTGGCACAGACAGATACATAAAATCAGGTTTCAAAAGGTGTTCAAAACATCAAATTATCAGAATATAGAGTTTGCATTTTGGGTCTTTAGACTACGCAATGTAACGCTCCTTAAAGTTTTCTTAGCAATATACCCATCCTTTTAGATTCGGTGTAACTTGTATTCAAGGCACAAGACAACCGCGAACTAAATCACCCCCGCGATGTCTCCCCTAACAATCTGAGTAACAGGCTCGTGCCTCCCGCCTTGTTCTCACCGCAGTGATTCGCTCTTTTTGTCCGCCCATACCAGAGGGCACTTCAATATTCCCTTCCTTGCTTAGGTCCCGAAGCATTCGTGACAGCAAGAAGCGTTGAATAAGGTCCCTAAAATCCCCATCTCCTAAGAGATTATGAGGCGTTAGCAAATTCCGGAATCCGCTGTGAAAGGTCCACCCTAGTCATGCAATGTACATCACTTGATTAAATTGAATCCCGTTCTACTGTTTCTGTAGCCCCAAGTCAAATGCTTGGGGCTATTGTTTTTGCTATTACTTGCCGTGTGATGCAATCCTCCTCTATGATTAGAGACTGTGTCGAAATAACGAACATCCATGCCTAAGCTCAAAACCCGTCGGGCTGCCGCAAAGCGCTTTCGTGCGACCGGCAGCGGCAAAATTGTCCGTCGCAAGGCTTTCAAAAGCCACCTCCTAGAGCACAAGAGTGCCAATAAGAAGCGTCATCTCTCGAAGACGACCCTCGTTCACGAGACCGATGCTGACCGCGTTAAGGGAATGGTGCCTAGCCTCCGCTAAACGGGCCGTGTGGCAAGCCTGTGACTGGCAAGCCCGTGATTAACAAATCCGTGCTCGGTGAATCCGTACTCGGTAAAAATAGACTAATCGTCGTAAGCGATCGCCAACTCCGTGGCTTTGCTCACCCCTTGCCCGGACGCTGATCCGAACGGTTAGTTCAAACTGATCGAATTCCATAAAAACAGGGGAAATAACCTATGGCTCGTGTAAAGCGCGGCAACGTTGCCCGCAAACGTCGTAACAAAATTTTGAAGCTGGCCAAAGGCTTCCGGGGCAGTCAGTCGAAGCTCTTCCGGACGGCAAACCAGCGGGTGATGAAGGCATTGACCAATGCCTATCGCGATCGCCGCAAGAAAAAGCGTGATTTCCGCCGCCTTTGGATTGCGCGGATCAATGCAGCGGCTCGCATGCATGGTCTGAGCTACAGCCGCTTGATGGGAGGACTGAAAAAGTCTGACATCCAAATCAATCGCAAGATGCTCTCGCAGATGGCCATTCTGGATCCCCAGGGGTTTGCCGCTGTGGTTGAGATTGCGAAAAAATTAGCTTAAGGCAAGTGGTGTTGAGGCGCTGGATTCATGTCGTCAGACGGTCAATCCCTGGTCGATTGACAATTTGGCAAATGGCTCCGGGCCTCGCTCTTGCCATTTGGGGGGCACAGGTGACTGTGCCCATTTTTCTTGCTCCGTTGGATTTGTCTGGGGATATTTTGTCTGGGGATATTTTGTTCGCAGAACAGCGGGCGATCGCCACGGAACTCCGCCAAATCCAGCAGCGGGGATACCTGATCGTTGGGGTTAAAGAGAATGTGCCTCCCTTGGGATCCCGGACGGTCGCGGGGGAGCTGGAGGGATTTGAAATCGATCTGGCTCGGCGGCTGGCGACAGATTTACTGGGGGATGGGGCGGCAGTTGAGCTGAAACCTTTGGCCAATCCGGATCGCCTCCCGGCTCTGTTGGCGGGAGAGGTGGATCTGCTGATTGCCCAAGTGACCCAAACGGCTGATCGCGATCGCCTCGTGACCTTCAGCCCCCCTTATTACCTCAGCGGGATGCAGGTGATCACGCTACAGCCTGAGTTGAATCGCTTAGCTGCGCTGCGGGATCAGCGTTTGGGAGTTCTGGTGGGATCGGATGCGGGGGCGATCGCCCTTGCCCGTTTACCTCGGCTGACGCTGGTTCCCTACGATTCCTATCGCGCGGCGCAAGCGGGTTTACGGCAAGGGGACATTGATGCTTTCCTGGGCGATGCCGCGATCTTGACCGGTTGGCAACAGGCCCAGCCTGAACTGCTGTCCGTGGGACCGCTGCTGTCTGTGGATACCTTGGCGATCGCCCTACCCAAAGGGCTACAGCATGAACCTCTGCGCCAAAAAGTTGAAGCCATTGTGCGTCAGTGGCAGCAGTCTGGCTGGCTGCAAAACCGGCAACAGCATTGGGGCTTGCCCTAGCCCTGCCTCTTTTCACATCTGTTCGCAATTTTTTAGTTGTGACCTTCTCCCACTATCAACGAACTCTTTTGGTAGGGTTAAGGATAGAGATTTTTGATTCTTCTTAAATTCTGTTTTGGAACAATAAAAAAACGCGGATGGAATTCGATCTACCTATTATTTATCTCTCAGTGTTGATTGTCCTACTCGGGGGCACTAGCTTTTTTGTCATCAAGCAGGTGATTAAAACCCGCAACAGTGAAGTGCGCATGCTTGATCTTCAGACAAAGCTCAGCAAGGGTAAAGGGACGGCCTACGACTATTACCAGTTCGGTAGCATGCTCCTAGAGAAAAAGCTGTTTGGTCAGGCTGCCACTGAGTTGCAAAAGACACTAAAGGCCAAGGACTTAGAGGAGGGTGAACCCAAAGCCCTCGTTCTCAATGCCTTGGGCTACACCTACGCAGCCCAAAACCAATACGACATTGCCATTCGTCATTACAAAGACGCCCTTAAACTCAAACCGGATTATGTCGTCGCGTTAAACAATCTGGGCTTTGCCTATGAGCGCAAGCAGTTGACAATACCTGCACTACAAGCTTACGAGCAGGCTCTAGAGCTAGAGCCCAAGAACGCTACAGCCCAAAAGCGGGCCAACTCGCTGCGCAAGCGTATTAGTCCGGTCACTTGACTCCCTGGCTGACCAGAAGCTGACCTGCAACCCATGGCCTCAACAGATTCCATCGCGAATTCCATTGCGAACGCTCTATGACCCTTTTTGCACCGCCTGCCAAACAAGGTAACAGTACTCGGACCGTCGGGCGATCGTCCCAATCGATCATCTTGATGGCGATTATTTCGCTAGTTTTGGTGGGAGGGCTGGGCGCACGGCTGGCCTATTTACAGCTCATTACCGGCGCATCCAACGACCTTAAGGCGGAAGAAAATCAAATTCGTTTGATTCCCAAGCCGCCAGAGCGAGGTCGGATTTACGATCGCAATGGCCAAGTTTTGGCCTCTAGTCGGATTTCCCATGCGGTTTATGTGTGGCCGATTGAAACGCGCAATCCACAATGGCCTGAAACCCGCAAACGTCTGGCCGCGATTTTGAAGATGCCCGACAAGGAAATTCAGGATCGGATTGACAATGCTGAAAATCAGCCCTATCGGGTTCGCATTGCCAGGGATATTACCCCCAAGCAAATTGTGGCGATTCAGGAAAAGCGGCGAGAGTTTCGGGGCGTTGAGGTGGACCCCGAGACGATCCGCTATTACCCCAATGGGGATCTTGCGGCCCATGTTCTGGGCTATACCCGTGAAGTGACCGCCGATGACCTGGATCGACTCGATCAAGAAACCCCTAAACCGACGGACATTGAAAAGCTGAAGGAATGGAATGTTACCCATTACCGGTCAGGTGATGTGATTGGTAAGGGTGGACTGGAATATACCTACGAAAAAGACCTGCGCGGCAGTTGGGGGGGGCAGCAGGTCCAGGTCAATGCTGCCGGCAACATTACCAAAGTGATGGGGGAACAGCCTGCGGCGAAGGGGCAAGATATTCGGCTGACGATTGATATTCGGCTCCAGCGGGTGGCGGAAAAGGTTTTGGGCGATCGCATGGGAGCGATTGTCGCTATGGATCCCCGCAATGGCGAGGTCCTGGCCATGGTGAGCCGCCCCGCCTTTGACCCCAATCTATTTTCCAAGCCCTTAGACGAAGCCACTTGGACTAAGCTAAATGATCCCATCCAGGCTCCGCTGGTCAATCGCGCCCTAAGCGGCTATCCCCCCGCCAGTACATTCAAAATCGTCACGGCGAGCGCGGGTATGGAGTCTGGGAAGTTTAGTCCCGATACGGTGCTTCAGACCTATCCTTTTTTGACCATCGGTGGCATTCAGTTTTGGGACTGGAACAATGCCGGGTTTGGCCCCTTGGGTTTTGCTGGAGCGCTAGCGATGAGCAGCGACACGTTTTTCTACCAAATTGGGCGCGGAATTGGGGGAGAAACCCTGATTGATTGGACCCGCAAGTATGGTTTTGGTACCCATACCGGGATCGAACTGTCCCATGAAGAGGATACGGGGCTCGTGCCCGATGACGCCTGGAAGCGCAAATGGCTTGACCAGGAATGGTTTATGGGCGACACGATTAACATGTCCATTGGTCAGGGCTTTATGCTGGCAACGCCGCTGCAGGTCGCGAATATGTTCAGTGTTCCAGCCAACGGAGGCAGCCTCGTCGTCCCCCATTTGCGCAAGCCCAAGGACGCGGACCCAGCCCAATGGAAAAAGTCCATTAACCTGCAACCCAGCACAGTGGAGGTGGTGCGTCAGGGTTTGCGGAGTGTTGTTGCTGGGGGAACCGGAGCGGTGATGGATGTACCGACCCTGCCCCCCAACGCGGGTAAAACCGGAACGGCTGAAGATCCACCGCGCCCCTCCCACGTCTGGTATGGTGGTTTTGCTCCGTTTGATAAGCCCGAAATCGTCGTTGTGGCCTTCGGGGAAAATTCGGGGGGTGGCGGTGGTAAAATCGCGGCCCCTATGGTTCGCCAAGTCATGGAAACCTATTTCAATGGCACTGCTGTTCCTACGGCGGATGCTGAGGCTGCGGTTGCTGTTCCTCCTGGGGATTGATCTCTCGGCCTGAGGGTCGGGGGTGCTGACCCCTTCCCAAACTGGAAAACAATCTGGATGTGTTGTGGTTTGATTCAATTCTTGCTCTTTAGGTGCAGTTGGGTTAGGAATGTCAGGATTCTCTGTCAGAATCTAGTCGGTCGTTGAAGGGAGTTGTCCTGGTAAGCTGTCTCAATGGATCATGATGCTTACCCATGAGAGATTCAATGTCTCCTTACGGGGTGCCCATTCCCATATTTTGTCTACTACTCCACCATTCTCCAAGAACGGCCTCCCGTGAAGTTTTTTCATTACCACACGCCTGAGCTCACCCCTGCGAAACCTCACGCCGACTGTGCGATCGCCATTGATGTCCTGCGGGCAACGACCACCATAGCCCAGGCCCTATCGGTTGGAGCAGAAGGGATTCAAGCCTTTAGCGATATTGACCAATTACTAACAGCAAGTGCAGCTTGGCCTCCGGAAAAGCGCCTGCGGGCGGGAGAGCGGGGCGGCAAACAGGTTGAAGGCTGCGATTTGGGCAATTCTCCCTTGGACTGTACCCCCGAACGCTTCGCGGGACGACGGTTATTTATTAGCACCACCAATGGCACCCGCGCCCTCCAGCGGATTCAGTCGGTGCCACTGGTGATGACAGCAGCACTGGTCAACCGGGCCAGTGTGACGGACTATCTTTTGGAAAAGCAGCCCGAAACCATTTGGCTGGTGGCCTCTGGTTGGGAGGGGAGCTATGCCCTAGAGGATACGGTTTGTGCTGGGGCGATCGTGCAGCGGGTTTTGGAGAAAACGGGGCGATCGCTCGGTGATCTAGCGGGCAATGACGAAGTTGTCGGTGCAGTGACCTTATTTCGCCAGTGGCAAGATAATCTGCTGGGGCTGTTGCACCACTCTAGCCATGGCCAGAGACTCTTGCGGTTGGAAAATCAGCAGGACATTGAGTTTTGTGCTCAGCTCGATAGCCTTGACATTGTGCCGCGCCAGTCGGAGCCCGGTGTGTTGAAGCGGGTCTAGGTCTGGGGGTTCTGGCCAGGAACAAGGTGGCCGGGAACACGATAGCAAGGTGTTTGGGTAGGAAACTGTCAGCCACAAATGGGCCGACAGCCGGGGCGCACCGCGTGAATATATTCACTTCCGGCGGCAGGCCAGGTGCGCCAATGGTCCGCTTCGGCGGGCTGTCCCCAGCCCAGTTGCAGCAGGATTTCGAGGAAGTCTTGGCGTTGCCAGGCTCGCAGCGTGGCCCATGCGGTGCGTCGGGCGATCGCCCCCAGTTCTTCCGTCGTAATGGGCACAAAATCCTTGCCCCGATTGACCGCTAAAAATAGCTCCATCCCCGCTGTCAACTGCTGCCACCGCTGCAAAATCTCCGGTAGTGCCTCACGCAGCACTTTCAGGTCTTCTTGCAGGGCAATCAGGTGGGGATGGGTTTCTGGAAACCGAAGCTGCTCACCATTGACCTCGACGGTTTCCCAGACCAAGCCAGACACCGCGTACTCTCGCTGGTAATTGTGAATGGCCTGTTTAAAACCCTGATAGGCCGAATATTTTTGAATCCCTTCCGTTTTGAGAAACGGGGCAATAACTGGATCTAGCGGTATCGCTTGGGTGTTGAGATGCAGTCGCTCCCCTTGGAGACAAGCTTGACGCTCCGATTGCAGGATTCGGATTAAGTCCTGGGTCGTGTATGCCGGGTTCATCGGAAAAAAGACGAACGGTTGCCGAGATTGGCCTCATTCTATCTGAATTTCCTTAGCTGCGCTTGGAGCCCGGCGTCAGAAATGCTCCCAGGATCAGACAGGCAATTCCCACGTTAATCATGACATCGGCCACATTAAAAACCGCAAAGTTAATCCAGCGAAAATCCAAAAAATCCACGACCCGTCCAGCCGCAAATCGGTCGATGCCGTTGCCAAATGCCCCCGAGAAAATAAAACCATAGCCCCACTGCTCCCAGCGGCCCATGCGAGGGCTCACCCAGGCCCAAATCCCCAGGGCCAGACTCACTCCGAGGGATAGCCAGCGCAGCCACTCGCCACTCTGACTAAACCAGCTAAAGGCAGCCCCCGGATTTTCCACATAGGTGAAGTGAAAAACCCCTGGCCACAGGGGCCAGGATTCATGGAGCTGAAAGTGGTCCATGACCCAATGCTTTGTGATCCGATCTAAGATCAGTCCCGCAAAAGCCGCGATCCAAAAGAATGGGTTTCTCAAACCGTTAACCTAGTGCTGCACAATCTACCTAAGATCTATTCTAATTCGTCTTTAATACATCAAAAGCCGCCGCAGGCAAAAGGCAAACACAGAGGCCGCACAGGCGATCGCCCCCTGGGCCGGTAAAGCCGTCAGCGAATACTGGGCGATCGCCTCCGTTAGTGACAACGATGCCCCATTAGCCCAGCCGAGGCCATAGCACAAACTGAGATAGACCAAACCAAAGCTGTGGATCACCGCTAGACCCCCGAAGCAGCTCAAGCTCAGCAGCTCAATTCGAGGCGGTACGCGAAAGGCCAGCCAGCCGCAAACCCAGGCCCCCGGCACAAACCCCAGCAAATAGCCAAACGTCGGCTGCTGCCAATAGCTCAGGCCACCCCCTTGGGCAAAGACGCCAAATCCCATTAACCCCAGCACCAGATAGGCAATCTGGGCCAAGGCCCCCGCATTTTTCCCCCCCATGCAGGCCGCCAACAGTACGGCTCCGACTTGATAGGTCACGCCCAGGGGATGAACCTGCATGCTGCCCCCATTCCAAGACCAGCGGGGACTGGCAATCGATGCTTCGATCAGGGTCCCCCCGATAGTCAGCAATAGGCCAATCATGGCCCAAATTAAATCCAGGGGTAGGGACACAGGGGTTCTCAGCCTCACAACACCTCTCTCATGGGTTGAATCGTAAACCGATAGGACAGTTTTTCGTCAATTACGATTTTTCGTCAATTTAAGTCTCCAAAGCTTAGCCTAGGGAACCACCTCAGACAAGGTTTGCCAACGCAGTCCTGTCTGGGGTTTTAGACCTCCATAATTTCACGGAGCATCTGAGCTAAACGAGTGAAAAGATGACGCAGATTTCTCAGAGAAACAGCGGAATCAGGCCCGCTGTTCGTGTGAAAGTTTTGCATAATTGCTTTAATAGATCGGTCATCGGCTGGTCCTAAATGCCGTAACTGCTTGCCGTAACTGGTATTTGACCATTGAATTTTTTGTTAAAGCTTTTTGTCAGATCAGCACGATTCTCTTCCCTGAAACAGCGGTGGCAACGTTTAGGGTTGATCGTCTTGTGTCTTGGGAGCTTGGGGATGCAGGGATCAGCCCATGCCCTCCTGGTGCATGGCTCTGTTCCCCTCCTGCCCCCAAGGCTGGTTGCCCAAACGGTTCAGCTCCTTTCCCAGGGGCAATGGCTAGAGGTTCTCCAGGTGAGTGGTCAGGTGACCCTACAGGCAAGTCAGCCCCGTCCGGCCCAGGTGGGCGATCGCCTCGTCAAAGCTGGGGACACCCTCACCACCGGACCTCGCTCCTACAGCCTGCTGCAACTGGACAGCGGCATCGGCACCATCCAGGTGGCCGAAAATACGCTGCTGCAAGTCCGCAACCTCGAGAAACTGCGCAACGGGGCCAGGGTAACGACGCTCAATTTGAAACGGGGCCAGGTACGGCTGCGGATTCGCAAATTGAGCAATCCCGATAGCCGCTTTGAAATTCACAGCCCTACGGGGATTGCGGGGGTTCGGGGCACTGAATTTGGCGTGTTGCTCAATCAAAGCCAGCGTATGGTTGTGGGGACTGAATCCGGCCTGGTGAATGCGAGTTCTAACGGCGAGAGTGTCGACCTTGGGCCTGAAACCGGCTCCGCAATTTTTCCGGCAGAGCCCCCCCTGCCGCCCTTGCCCTTGGACCGAGAATTGCGGTTTCAACTGGATGAAGTGGACTATCGTGAGAAACAGGTTTGGATTAGCGGTCAGGTAAATCCCCTCAACAGCGTTATTGCCAATGGTGTGGACCTCGATATTTCCAAAACGGGTACGTTTGAGCAGTTGATTCCCGCCCGACGGGGACAGGCGATCGCCATTGCCGTGCTCAATGCCCTCGGGGACGAGCGCCGGTATATCTTCCTGGGTTCAGAACGGTTGGTGCAGTAGGGTCAATCCCCCAGACAATCCCCAGGCCAGAAATGCCGAGCCCAGCGGCACCGTGAGATTATCGATTCCTAGCCAGGAAAAGGCTTCCAGACCGGCAGCGGCGATCGCCACCCCCGCCGCCATCAACCCCGTCACGGCAACTGTTGCTCCAGTCAAAGGCATTTGTTGAGCCACTGCCATTAAAAGCAGGGGCAGGGCGATGGCAAAACTCACTCCGGCCATGGTCAGTGAGCCCTCCCAGCTTTTTTCGAGCCCGCCTAGCTGGTAGCGATGACGACCCCAATATTTGCCAATTAGCCCCGCCAGACCATCTCCCCAGGTCATGGTCAAAATACCCAGAACCGCAAACTGAGGGAGCGATCGCGGCCAAAACCAGGCCACCAATAGGCCAATGCTGACCGCATAGAAATAGGTCCCCAAACTTTTGCGACCAACGCTATTGATGCCGGGTAAAATCGGCACAAAATAGGACAGCAGCGTCACAAAACTAAAGACGATACTCGCGCCGACGCCCATCCAGGTGGGCAAATCTAGCCACCAGGCCAACAGGATCACATTGCCTGTCCCAATATGGACCGTTTTGCGAATCAGTTCCGGTTCTCGGCCCGGTTGCCGATGGAGTCCCCAGGCGATCGCCCCCACCAACATCAGCCAGAGTGCGGCGATCGCCGCGCGTACCCAAAGTGCAGCCAACCCACTCATCAACAAGATTGATTTGATTCCACGAGACAACCTGGGATGATGGTATCCTATCGTCTGTCAGCGCGGGATTATGACGCTTCAAACCCCTAATCCCCCCCGAGCCTCGGAGTGAGCTATGGCTAAATTTATCTTTGTGACCGGTGGTGTTGTGTCCAGCATCGGTAAGGGCATCGTGGCGGCTAGCTTGGGGCGGCTGCTCAAATCACGGGACTATTCGGTCTCGATCCTCAAGCTGGATCCCTACATCAATGTTGACCCCGGCACGATGAGCCCCTTCCAGCATGGAGAGGTGTTTGTCACCGAAGATGGAGCCGAAACGGACCTGGATTTGGGCCACTACGAGCGCTTTACCGATACCTCCATGTCTCGGCTCAACAGTGTCACCACCGGCTCGATTTACCAAGCGGTGATTAATAAAGAGCGACGCGGCGACTACGAAGGCGGCACCGTCCAGGTCATTCCCCATGTCACCACGGAAATCAAAGAGCGCATCCACCGGGTAGCCCGTGACACGACCCCTGATATTGTCATTGTTGAAATTGGCGGCACCGTCGGCGACATCGAATCGTTGCCCTTTCTCGAAGCCATTCGCCAATTCCGCAAGGACGTGGGTCGCTCCAACGCCATTTTTATGCATGTAACGCTGCTTCCCTGGATTCCGGCGGCGGGTGAAATGAAGACGAAACCCACCCAGCATTCAGTCAAAGAACTGCGATCCATCGGGATTCAGCCGGATATTTTAGTGTGCCGGTGCGATCGCCCCCTGCAACCCGGTATTAAAGATAAGGTCTCAGGCTTCTGTGACGTTCCCGTCGAAGCTGTGATCACCGCCATGGATGCCAGCTCGATCTACGAAGTTCCCCTCACCCTCGAAGCCGAAGGTCTGGCCTACCAGGTGCTCAATTTACTCAATCTTGAGGCTCGCGAACCAGACCTGAACGAGTGGAGTCAGATGGTGAGTCGTCTGAAGCATCCCAGTCGCCAACTGCGGGTGGCCTTGGTGGGTAAATATGTGCGGCTGAACGATGCCTATCTGTCGGTGGTGGAATCGCTGCGCCATGCGGCGATCGCCCACGACTGCGAAATCGATGTCTGCTGGATTAGCGCCGAAGATATTGAAGCCCACGGAGCCGAGCCCTATTTACGCGATGTGGCCGGTTTGGTGGTGCCCGGTGGCTTTGGGGGACGGGGGATCGATGGCAAGGTCAAGGCCATTCAATACGCCCGTGAACATCAGCTACCCTTTTTAGGCTTGTGCCTGGGAATGCAGTGCGCGGCCATCGACTGGGCCCGCTCCATGGCGCAATTAACCGATGCCAACAGCGCCGAGTTTAATACTGAAACGCCCCATCCCGTCATTCATCTGTTGCCCGAGCAGCAGGATGTGGTAGACCTCGGTGGAACCATGCGTCTGGGCCTCTATCCCTGCAAAGTCGAACCCGGTTCCCTGGCTGCTCACCTGTATGGCAAAGAGGTGATCTACGAGCGCCATCGCCACCGTTACGAATTTAACAATGCCTATCGCAATCTTTTTTTAGAGACCGGCTATCGCATCAGCGGCACCTCTCCCGATGGACGCCTGGTGGAGATGATTGAATACGCCTCCCATCCCTTCTTTATCGCCTGTCAGTTTCACCCGGAGTTTCTGTCCCGGCCCAATCGCCCCCATCCGCTCTTTAATGGCCTACTGGATGCCGCGCTTCAACGCCAACTCGGGGGCGCTGTGAAACAAACGGCGGAAGTGTCTGGGTAACGGTTTGGATCACCTTGGCCTCACAGGATTTGAGGAAGGCTTCCGCTGAGATTTTGCCTTCAAAAAAGAGCTGAGCCCGTTCCCGGAGTTGTCGAATGCGATCGAACCCAATGGAGCGAATCAAAAAGGCCGCCAGGGGAGATTTGCTCAGGTCAAAACTACAGGGGTGCAAACGACCTTCCTCGGCTAGTTCCATGACCTTTGCTTCCAGGGCATTGGTCAACGGATGGCTCAAGGCCCAAGCGGGAAAACGCTGCTCCCAAGCAGCTCCACCCATGGCTTGGGATTCGAGCCATGTGGCCATGGAATAATCAATCTTTTGGTAGTCTGCCAGGGCTTCTAAAATCCCAATGGCCACGACCTTCGTCTGAAGATAGAGTCGAGCGATCGCCAAATTACGATCAGCCCGCTGACTCCAGACTTGATGGAGCGCGGGAGCAGGCGTACTCTGAAACTGCTGGAAAATCTGCTGAGGCTGGAGCTGGCCAAGAAATATCTCCATTTTCTGGAGCGCCTTGCGATAGTCCCTCGGTCGGTAACCCTGGGGATTTCGCAGTGCCGGATTAAACTCCGGTAAGAGTCGCCAGGTCTGATCCAGGAAAAACGCCGTATCTTCCACGGCAAAGCCTTCGAGGTCGCAGTTGGCCAGATAGACGGCTCGGTGGATGGCAGCCTCTAGGCCCCTAGGGGATAGGCCCAGATCAAACTGCTGGTTGGCCTCCACCAGACGCTGGTAGAGCAGGTCGCTAGGGCCTAGTCCCTGGACGGGTTGGCAAAAGGGTACGGTGGCTGCGATCGCCACCACCACTTCCGCAATTTGTCCGAGGGACAACACCCCCTTAAAACAATGGGCCGCCAAAAGCGCGCTTAAATACTCATTGCAAGACTCTGCGTCCCGCCAGCGATGCTCGCTCATGCCAAATAAGCCATCGACCAGGGCCACGATGGGGGCGGCTGAGGCTTCCACGAGGGTAGGCGATCGCCGCTGAAAGCGTCGCTGCCGCCAGTCCAAATCCAGCCTGAGATAGGGTTTTGCGATCGCAGGTATCCCATGGTCAACCTGGAAATAGATCGTGTCATGGAAAAGGGCCGCAAGCGTTGCGATACCGTCAGTGGCCTGTTGCGCAAGCTTTAGAACATGCTCAGGTCCATGAAAACAGCGTCCTCGGCCCGTGAGCGACTGAAGAATTAAGGTCGCCCATTCTTCCAGTTGGCCTAGGGAAGTGCGAATGCCCAGGTCTTGCACAGCCCATTGGAGCTGAGCGAGACAGGCATCATAGTCAGAAAGATAGTGCTGTGCGCTAGTTAGAGGCATCAACCCACCAAGCCACGATGATTCATCAACGACCTCTATCTAGTAACTCATGCTTCCGTGTGTCCCGTATAGAGATGAGGTTGGGAACCTTTTCTCTCGCGTTCATGTCTTGGGAGACAGTGTACTTCCGCACTTATTTCTAGATAGATAGACAGTAGATGCTACAAGGTAGAGCTTCCCCTTTCCGCTCAGTAAAACAAAGCCAAAAGCCTGACTCAAAGACTTTTAACAACTTTCTCGCACCATAACCTAAGACCTTCCGCAAGAAAGATATCTATGGTCGGACCTAATTTATTTATACCAATAAAAATACAGTGTCCTTGAAGAATCTAGAAGGGGATTCATCGTAGCTTCATAAAGGTGGGGTTATAGGTGAGGGTGTCGATAAAGGGGTTGCCAAGGGGTTGGCAGGCGATGGCGGGGTTGTGGTAGGGGTCGTGGCAGGGGTCGTGGCAGGGGGTGCAGCGGTGCGATTGACGATGCCCTGTTGCGAGGGCTGCTCCCCTTGAAAGAGGACTCGGAGGGCGGTTTGCAAGTTTTCCTCCATGACAATTTGATTGCCATAGGCTACGATCACGCGAATCAGTGTCGGTAGGCTATTGCGCTCGGCTTCCAGATAGAGCGGTTCGACGTACAACAGAGATTGTTCAATGGGAATGACCAGCAAATTGCCTTGGATGACGCGAGATCCTTCTCGATCCCAAAGAGAAATGAGCTGTGAAATTCGAGGTTCTTGGTTGATCCGGGCTTCGATTTGTTCAGGCCCAAAAATGAGCCGCTGTTTGGGGAATTGGTAGAGCAACAGCTTGCCGTAGTTGTCACCATCGGAGCGACCTGCCAGCCAGGCAATTAAATTATTACGTCGGACAGGGGTAAAGGGATGGAGAAGAACAAATTCCTCCTGCTCAGCCGTGGGCAGCCGCATGATCAGATAGTAGGGTTCGATGGGGCGAGGCTCATTGCCGTAGATTTCGGAGGGTACCTGCCATTGATCTTCACGGTTATAAAAGACTTTTGGATCCGTCATATGATAGGTCAAAAGCCGTTCTGACTGGATGTCAAAGAGGTCAATGGGATAGCGAATATGGCTGCGTAAGGGGGCGGGTAAATCATCCAGGGCATGAAATAAATCGGGGAAAATTCGGCTCCAGGTTTGAATGATCGGATCCTTAGGATCGGTGATGTAAAAGTAGGTTGAGCCGTTGTAGGCATCAATGACAACTTTGACGGAGTTGCGAATGTAGTTGAAGGGCTGCTGGCCAGGGTCGGAGTAGGGATAGCGATCGCTCGTCGTATAGGCATCAACTACCCAATAGAGATAGTTGGTGGTTGAACTCGAATTGGCCGTTTCAACGAGCTGGCCGTTTTGGACCACGAGAGGTTTTGTGGCGGTGACCAAGTAGGGATCGGCATCGAAGCGGAGGAAGGGGGCGATCGCCTGAATCCGAGATTGAATATTGCGCCGGAATAGTAGCTTGGTGTTGGGGGTAAAGTTCCGGGTCAGCCACATCTGCCAGTCGTGCAAATACATGCCAAACATCCAGCGCCGCCAAAGTGAGCCAATGGCAATGCCACCCTGACCGTCGTAGACCGTTTCAATATTGTCGTTACCGCTTGGATAATCCAGTTCGCGGGTGCGGGTCGAAGTCATGATATAGGTGTTGGTTAGGCCACCGTAGTAGATACGGGGAGCATTCACCGGCAGACTTGCACGCACATCTCCATTGGTTAGCCCTAATTCTGCATTGCCTTGGACCGTGATATTGGTACCAATATCTTTGACAAAATAGGTCGGTAAGCCGCCTTCACCAGCGGTGTTGACTGGACTGAGCGTAAACCCGTAGCCATGGGTATAGACGAGATGCTGATTGACCCAGGTTTGGGCTTCCTCCGGGACCGCTCCAAAGTCCAGTTCACGAGCCGCAATGATCACCTGCTGATTGCTGGAAGTGGGGTTTCCGGGATCGAGGTGATAGCGATCGATATCGGCATCGGGAAAACTGTAATAGAGACGAATTTGCTGAAGCTGCCGGTTGGTTTGGAGGAGCGGTCGCGTATCCCAAAGCCTTATATTATCGAGGGTGGCTTGGTTGGTGAGGAGATCGGCGGCGGTTAGGGTGCCGATGGGATCGAAATTTTGAACTTCGATATTGCTCAGATCAAATGCCGCGCGGGTTGCATCAATGCCGCGTGTAATATAGCGTTGCTCCCGTACAAATTCATTGGGCAAGACGAGGAGTTCTTGGATGGCAGTGGGTAGAACATTGCCAATAAAAATGACTAAGACAATATAACCAATCCACAGATCTAAAAAGGGATGCAAAATAAAAAACTGAAGGGGATTGGCTTTGCGGTGGCGTTGGAGTCTCAGTTTTTTTTGTGGGGTATGTAAACTCCAGCCTGCTGCGCGATAGAGTAAGATTATGGCAATCAGCAAGGCGATCACTGTCAGCGCCACATCGACGGGTAATTGAATATTAACATCGGTATAACTTGCACCAAAGGTTGCGCCTCGCTGGGAATACAAACGCCCATAACGCGAAAGCCAATGACTCAGGGCAATGGTCAACATTAAGCCGCCCCCGAGGCCATACAAATGGTGTTGCTGATTAGAAGAAAAACCGCGAAAGAGCCCTCGACTGAGGCTGCCAGTTCCGCAAAGATAAACAACGGTAATGGCAATGAGCAAAAACAGTAAAATGCTCACGAGCCAAAACCGCAGCAATTCCCAGGCGGGTAAAACAAAAATATAAAAACTAATATCTCGATGGAATTGCGGGTCTTGAACCCCAAATCGGGTGGGGTTTAGGAGCGGCAAGAGATGGGTCCAATGGCTAGCGAGAATAAAGCTAAGGCTTAGACATAGTAAGGTGCCGGAGGTAATCAGCGTACTCCAGGGGGCAATGACAATGGAGAGGGCGATCGCTCCCACCGGTATCCATTTCCAAGGCAAGGCCGACAGCTCGTAGACATCTTCCCAGAGGCTGCCGAGATTAAACTGTACGGGCAAGTCTGGGGCCTCCATCAGCAGTTGTGAGCCCATTCCCCAGATTCTCACCAGCTCGCAACCATAGTGATAGAGCAGCATCGACAACAGTAGCCCCAGAGTACCCAGAGTCAGCAGCAGTAGCCTTAGCCCCATGGCAACTCGAATTTTGCCGTCTGCCGTTGCCGGAAATGGCCCCGTGGACCTTTGCCAGCGCCAGCGGGGTCGGTGGATGGCCAGCCCGGAGCCTGGTGTTAAGCCATCTAGGGGGGGATCATCGTTGCGTAGCTTCCAGGCCAAACGCAAATTCCAGGCCACAAAACCGCCCGACAGCCCGATGGTCAGCAGCCAAACCCAGAAGCGTGTCTGCATCCGCAGCCAAAATACCTGACTGTAGCCGAGCTCCTGGAACCAAATCGTTTCCGCTAGGAGCCAAGAGCCGAAGTCGAGGAAAAAGAGCAGGGCGATCGCCCCCAAACCGATCCAAGACCAGCGCTGCCGCAGGAGCTTGGCCCAGGGCAACTCTGGCGTGGGCGGTGTGGGAACGGAGCTAGGTTGAGAAAACCGACGTTGCACCATGAACCTTGGGAAATAAACAGGGACTTGAGTTTCCCCATTATGGCGCTGGAGTGCCGGGTTGAAGACGCGATTGACTACTCCCCCCGGTTGAAACCGGGGGAGTAGTCAATCAACAAACGCGGATGATTCGCCGGAGCAGTGGACTACCCAGTACTGAAGATTGTCGGTCAAGGAAAGTTCACAAAGATAGAGGACAAAGAAGACAAACCGAGCCAGGGAAAACCCCCAGGGGAAACTCAAGGTTATGTCCGAGACAGTCTAGGGTCAGCGGGGTGTGGTAGCGTCAGAGCGAGATAAATTTGCGATCGCCCCCTCAGCGATCATCAGCGATCAGCGCCCCCACCCATGGCTATAAACGCCTTTCGTCTGTTCCTCAAACATCTTGGTCTGGCACCGGATTTGCCACCGCAGAACTGTATGTATCGGTTTCAGATTACCGCAGCGACAAAACCTGGAGAAACCATTGTTTTGGTGGGCTCCTGTCCGGAATTGGGGTCTTGGGACATTGCCAACGGGGTTCCGCTTCGGACGGGGGGCGATCGCTATCCCCTCTGGTGGGTTGATGTAGCCTTTAATGGTGATGTCTATAACAGCGATGTCTATAACGGCGAGAGAACCGAGCCCCAAAGGATTGAATACAAGTATGTTCGACTGGGTCAAGATGGCCAAGCGGCCTGGGAAGGCTGGGGCCATAATCGCTGGATTCCCCTTGAACCAGAGCTACCGGCTGGCTGCGTGATCGTTGAAGATGGGCTATTTGGCAACATTCATCCCCATCCCTACGGATATTTTGCAGACCCCATTCCCCAGGCGCTGTCTCCGAAGGGAGCGGAAGGACTCAAGGTGGTGGTGATTGGTAGTTCCGTGGCGCTGGGCTGTAGCGCTTGGTTGTTGCGGGGCTGGTCCTGGCGGTTATCCCAGGCGTTGCGCGATCGCTATGGCCATCAACTGGTGAATCGGTCCGAAATTGGAGCCAATGTCAGTGGGACCATCGCCCGCTTTTCCCAGGTGGTTACACCGGAACAGCCCGACATTGTGATTATTGCGCTGTCCTTGGGCAACGAGGGGTTTGCCTCCAGCTCTTCGCAGCAGCGACGGGCAATTCAGCGACATTTCGAAAATGGCCTTCAACAGCTAATCAAAATGACCCGTGAACTGGGGGCGCGACCGATTTTAGGGGGGTTGTATCCCAATGGTGGCTATACCGCTGAGCATTGTGACTGGCTGCGGGAAACCCACGATCGCATGGCAACCTGGGGCGTACCGCTGTTGGATTGGTGGGCCGTTTTGGCCGATGGGTCAGGGCGTTGGCAGCCCGGTTTGGCCTTTGACCCAGCCCATCCCAATACCCGAGGCCATCAGCTCATGTATGAGGCAATCGACCTCAACCTGTTTCAACCCATTCCCAAGGACCTCAATCCCCCGCAAACGCTGGATGTTGCAGGGAGGGTCACCCTGTTTCAAGACCCGGATGGGTTTGAGATCGGGGCTTGTAAAGCGGAAAACAGTTTCCGCATCCTCAATACCAGCCCCCATACCTACCAAATTACCCCCAATTGGTTAACCCTACAAGCGGCCTTGCAAACCGCTGCTTTTCCTGCCGGGGTGTATATGGCGGAAGCAGAGGCCACGGGGCAGTTGTTCTCGTTGTTTATTCAAGATGAGGGCCAAATTGCAACGACGCTGAGTTTGCCTCCAGCGACGGATCTGACCTTTTATCCCGCCTTCCATTTCTTCGCCTCCCAACGATTCCAGGTGCTCTTTTTCGATGGGCCGTTAAAAATCCTCAGGAGGGGCGATCGCCGTCTCTATCTCATCAACAAATCAGACCACGAATACAATTTGCATCCCATGTGGTCAGCGCTGCGCGCCGCGTTCAAAGCCATGCCCACGGGACTCTACGAGGATCCCCACCATCCTGAGATTCCCTTTCGGTCGCTGATGGTGGGCCGTGAGGGTTTGGAGAGTCGGGTCAAGGTTCCGGCCCAATCGGCGATCGCCCTGGAATACCGATGCCCGTTATCCGAGGTCAACCGGGTGGCGATTTTACCCTTGGGCGATCGCTGTGCGGTTCGAATGTTGTTGTATAAGCTAGAGTACGATGGACCGGCGTTTCCCTTTGACCTAACACGAACGACGAATTTAGCCGATGTGGCGGATCTCATCCAAAACGATTTCCGCGACATGTGGAATCCTGCTTTTTTGAGTTACAACGCCGAGGAAAAACGCATTTATCACACCCAATGGACGGGATTGTCCTTTGCCCACGAAGTTGAAGACTACGAGGATCCCGTGCAGGATATGTCACCGATCCACGAGCGCATGCAGGTCCGCTACAGTGCCCGTGCAAAACGCTTTAGCTATACCCTGGAACACTGTGACAAGGTGTTGTTTGTGCGCACGGGGGGATGCGATCGCGCCACGGTCATCGACCTGGTCGAAAAACTCAAATCTAAATGCCAAGATAAACCCTTTCGGCTGCTGCTGATCTCGCCCCAAAACTCCGACGAATTCGCAGGTTTGCCCAACGTGCTCCACCAAAATTTGGCGTTCAACCCCGATCGCATGTACGAAGATCTCGGCTATTGGCAGCACTGCACGGAACGCATGGGCGAGATTCTCAAGAATTTAGGCATCTCCAGCAAAAATCTCTTCTGGTGCCCCCCGAATCCCTAGGCCGAGGCATCCTAAGACAGAGATCGATGCGCTCCATTTGCCGATGCTGATCATTGCGACATTGAAATAATCGCGACCCTGAGATTTTGGGGCGATCGCTGCTTTCCGTTTGAGCTTTGGAGATTCAACGGAGGCGGACAGAGGCGATCGCTTACGTTTCTTGAATTGTTTCTGTATCGTTCTAAGTAATTCCCGTTTTGTCTCGGTCATCAATATTCAGTCATCTATCGCCCATGCATCCTCGCCACACCCTTCAGGATCAGTTCTCGACCTTTGCCTGGTTTGAGAATGATACCTTCCGCTCTTGGAAAGGGGAGCCTCGACTTCGTAAAAGCATGGCACAGGTGCTGGCAACAGTTCCCCAATATGCCGCTGCTACCCCGGAAAATGAGCGGTTTTGGGCCTTGTCCTGGCATCGCCAATGGCGCGATCGCGCCCATCCTTGGGCCGAACAACATCTGCTCGCCTATTTGCAAGAACCTTGCTACTGGGCAGCCCAGGAGGTCAGCCGCAAACGCTCTGGCCAGTTTGGAGCCCCCTCGACAAGCCCGGTTTCGGATTATTTTCAGATGGCGATCGCCGAAGCCAAACCCGCCCTCGATAAATTTCAAGCGGATCAATCCAGCAATCTCAAGGCCTTTGCCCAGGTTTTTCTCAGCTATCGCCTCAAGGCAGCCCTGCGCCGTAGACGCGAAGCCGACTTTTGCACCCCCTGGGGGCTGCTGCGCAAAACCAGCAAAAAGCTTGTCCTCGAAGCCCTGCGACAAGCGGGACTGAAGCCCCCTGAGGTTGAGGAATATCGATTGCTGTGGATGGGATTTCAAGCCCTCTACATCCAGACCCAACCGAACAACACCGCCAAGCTGCCCGAGCCTGATTTAGCCCTTTGGGAGGCGATCGCCCAATTTTACAATCAAAAACGCACCGGTCAGCTCAGCCATGGAGCGCCTAGTCTCACTGCCGCTCAAGTCCAAGCCCGGTTGCAGCAGTTGGCCCAGTGGGCTCGGCAATATATTTATCCGACCGTTCAATCCCTCAATACCCCACAATTTGGTGATGACGATGCAGGGGAAGAACGGCTGAACAATCTCTCTCAGGCCGAACAGCGGTCCTTGATGGATGATTTGATTGAACAAGATCTTCAGGCCCAGCGCGATCGCCAATCCCACACCCTCCAACAACTATTGCTCGATGCCTTTCGTCAGCTAGATCGCCAAACCCAAACGGTCCTTTGTTTGCTCTACCATCACGGTCTTTCCCAGCAGGCGGTGCGGGATCAGCTTAAGATTAGCCAGCCCACGGTTTGTCGACGATTGAAGGCAGGCCGACAGGCGTTGATCCAGGCCATTTTAAACTGGATGGACGATCGCCTGAATAAAACCCCTGATCCTGAGCAATTAAACAGCATCACCATCCATTTAGAAGTCTGGTTGAAGGTTTCCCTGCCCGAGCTAAACCTCTGCGAGCAATCGGAACCGCCCTCCTAGCCCCTGTTTCCGACCCATTACCTGTTCTTTCTTCCCTGTTCTTTCTTCCCTGTTCCCTGTTCCCTATTTGAAATTTTAGGCGTTGAGCACAATGTCAACTTTATTTCTGGATACCATTACAGATGCCTGGACCCTGCCACTGACAGAGACCGATCGCCAGCAGGCTTGGCAAGCCAGTCAGTCCCAGGGCAACCCTGAGCGGCGTTGGGTAACCTATCTCAACCGCCTAACCCTGAATGCGTTTCAACAGGTTTGTCCTTCAGCCCTAAACCAGCCCTGTGCGCCTTGGCCCAGTCTGGCGGCGTTACCGGCCATTTGGGAATTTACAACGGGGATGGCGATCGCCCTAGGTGAACATCGCCTGGTCCTGATTCCGACGGAAACTGTGGATGCTAGCGAGTTCAGCGTTCCGCAGGAATGGGTCGACATTCCCGATTGGGCTGCGGACTATTATGTTTCGGTGCAGCTCACGCCGAATGAATCAGAGTTGCGGATTTTGGGTTGTACCTCCCATCAGTGGCTCAAAACCTCAGCCGATTACGATGCCTTTGACCGCACCTATACCTGTGAGACAGAGGATCTCATGGCTTGGGAAAGTTTTGCCTTGACCTATGGCCGCTATGCAGCGGCTCAAACCCGAGGGCCAGTGGCCGCCATCGCCCCGCTGGATGCAACCCAGGCTCAAAACCTGATCCAGCGCCTAGGCAATCCCCAAGAATTGCTGCCCCGTTTGGAAATTCCCTTTGCCCAGTGGGGGGCATTGTTGGCCAATCCGGTGTGGCGAGAACAATTGTTTGCGGTCCATCGGGGTCAATCGGCGGTAGATGTCCTTGCCCCGATTACGCAGCTCTCTCTCTGGCTGCAATCGCAATTTGACAGTCTCTGGCAACCCCTCGATAGCGTTCCCCGGTTACAGGCGATTCCCACGCGCAGTCGTCGCGCCCCGGCCACTCAGATCGATGGCGAGGTGGCGGGAAATGGAGCAGAAAATGGGGCGATCGCCCCCATGGTGCATCGCGTTAAGCCCGTGACCTTCAACGAATCGGTCCGTCTTTGGTTGGTGCTGGGTGTTGCGCCGTTGCAGGATGGCGATCGCCGCATTTTCTTAAGCCTCGAACCCGCTGAGGCTGAACAAGCCCTGCCGGGATCTGTACAACTGCGTCTGCTGAGTGATGCGGAAGAGGAAATTGGACAGGCCAGCGCGGCAACGACGGAAGTGATTGAAATGCAGTTTCGGGCGAGCCCTGGGGAGCAGTTTTTTGTGGAAATTAGCAGCGAAGCCACTCGGCTACTGGAGCATTTTGAGGTTTGAGAAACAAATTATCCAAGGGCGAGATTGAGAAATTTTTCCCTAGCCGGGACTCCAGCTTGGCGAGGTCTTCGTTGCGGTTGAATTCTGATTGCGCCCTGTTCCCAGCTTCGACCTCCCGAATTCCGAGTCGGGGAGTCGTGGGCAGATCAGGAGTCACATCTGAGTTTAATGGAAGGGACTTTCACCCTCATCATTAGGACAGTTCAGCTCTTGAGAGTGCTTCATGTTTGGAAGCCAAGCTGGCAGAGTTATTTACGGGCTTGCACCGTTATTCATCTGCAACGAATCGCACTCCCTATCCCGATTAGGCGACAGTTGAGGCTTCTAATCCAGCGCCGTTCGCTTTGAAAACCAAGCGTGAATGAAAAGAGTTTGGAAAAACAACACCGGAGTATCGAATCCACCCGCTGCGATAATTGCTTCAATTTCCGGTGGGGTTAAAGCTGCGAGGTGAAGACTCCAGGCAGTGCGCATTCTTTCGATATCTTCTTCACCCCAGCCAGAGCCTCCGAGCATTCGCAGCCAAACTTCAATCAAACTTTGATGAATCGGAGCCGACAGACCGAGAACTAGATCTGAACTGATCAAAATTCCACCGGGGTAAAGGCGTTGTGCGATTTGATTGAAAAAGTGGCTCCGCTCTGCCGCTTCTTTCAAGAATTGAGAGACCAAAAGGCAAGTCGCCGCATCGAATGGATCAGAAGCGGGCAGCGAGTCGAGATAGCCTTCGTGGAACGTGCAACGTGAGGTAATTCCATTTTCTTCGGCTTTTTGACGGCAGATATCCAGCATTGCAGACGCAGGCTCAACCGCTGTGAAGTGACATTGCGGAAAGACTTGTGCCAGAGCGATCATTTCCGTTCCGGTACCGACACCGACACACAGAATTCGCGCCTCAGCCGGAAGCTCGGCGAAAATCAGGCGTGTTAACGAAAAGAGTGCTTCGCGTGAAGATGCCCAACCAGCGGTTTTCTCGTCGTAGGAAGCCGCAGCTTTTTGGTTGTCAAATGGCATCATGGCTGACTGTTGGTTCTGCATGATGGAAATAAAAGATGCTCCAACTAAATTTTACAAATCACTTTCGTTCATTCACACGCATATCTCCTCAACAAACTCAAACTCCTGTGAAGCCTAACGTTGCCCATCACCCGCCGTAGATAACCTTTGCAATAACTCATTAACTTTTAGCGGTCGGTGTGCATGGGCGTTATGGGGGGACGGGGGAGAAGAAACAGGAAGAGACGACTATGCATTGGACGACACAGAGGATGTCTACTAACATACCGAATCGCTCATCCCTCTCCCATTCGCGAATTTGACAGAACCGCATAAAGTCAAGAAAGGAGAGAATCTGCCAGCTAGTCGGGACGACTATGCAGCGCCAGTCAGAAGATGACTACTAACATATCGAATCGCCCGTCCAGCCAATCCAATCGCGTACCGACGAATCCTCAGGGAGTAGGGAAAGACTCTTTCCATAATCTCTTCGCTTTGCGAGCGGGGGCAGACTCTCCATCCAACAAAACACCCTCAATCTAGCACAATGAAACTCAACCTCAGCACAACCGTTTATGCTGCCTATATCGGCATTGATTGGGCAGACCGCAAACACGATATTGCTCTCTATGACTGCCAGAACGAGACCTGGGAGCAATCCACCATTCAGGCCACTCCTCAGGCGATCGCGGATTGGGTCAACCAATTACGAAAACTCTATGGAGAGCGCAAGCTTTTGGTGGGATTGGAGCAGAAACGTGGACCTTTGCTCTATGCCCTGTGCCAATATGAGAATCTGGTACTAGTGCCCATCAATCCCAGAACTGTGGCGAACTATCGAAAAGCGTTTCAGCCCTCTCGGGCCAAATCAGACCCGATTGATGCCAAGCTGATTATCGAATTGATGCAAAAGCATGGGGAGAAGCTCGATATTTGGACAGCGGGTTGCCCGAAGCATCGTGCGTTGAGACAATGGGTTGAATCCCGTCGGATGTTAGTCGGGGAGAAGGTGCGGCTCACCAATCGCATTACTGCTGCGCTCAAATCCTACTTTCCCCAAGTGCTCGATTGGTTTGAAGACAAAGACACGACGGCGTTTTGTGAGTTTCTCGAACGATTTCCCAATCTACAGGCTGCTCAAGCGGCCACAGCTCATGAATTGAGACAGTTCTTTCGTCATCATCACATCATTCGTAAGGCAACCATTCAACGACGCACTCAGCAAATTCAAGACGCGGGTCCAGCCTTGACAAAAGATGATGCGATCATCGTCCCCGCCCAAGCTTTGATGTTGGGTTTAGTGGCTTTATTGAAAGTTGTTTTGTGTCAGTTGATTATCTTTGAACAGCAAATCGAATCGTTGTTTGAATCTCTACCGGATGCAACTCTCTTTCGGGCATTACCCGGAGCAGGTCCACATTTGGCACCTCGATTACTGGCAGCGTTTGGGGAAGACCGTACTCGCTTTGACTGTGCTCAGGCTTTTCTGAGTTACATCGGCATTGCACCGGTTAAGGAAGAAAGTGGCAAGAAACGTTGGGTCCATTGGCGTTGGTCTTGTCCTATCTTTCTGAGGCAAACTTTTGTCGAGTGGGTCACCCATGCTCGGTCTCGCTCGCTCTGGTCACAGGCATTTTATCAACAGCAACGACTAGCGGGTAAATCTCATCAAAAGGCTATTCGTGCTTTGGCTTATAAATGGGGACGAATTCTTTGGCGGTGTTGGCAGGATAGGACTCCTTATGATGAGGAAAAGTATCTCGCTGCTCTCCGGTGCAAAAACTCTCCTTTGGTCGCTCTTTTACCGGCTTAGGTCTCTGTCTTTTTGCTCGATTGAACTGCTTTAGGTTTTGAACCAATCGAATACGAAAAATACGAAGATGGCTCTGATAGCTCAGTTCGGCTGAGACTCAAAACTGACTATCAGGTGGTTTGTGCTGGCTTCAATTCGCTCGGATATTACATCAGAGTTATTTTGTATCTTCTCTATTGACCCCGTCCGCCTCAGGGCCTATGTTATGCTGCGTTGCCATCTTTAGCTTTCGTTCTCAATCACTAATGCCTCAAGTGCTGAAACTGTCAACTTTCCTCATAAGCCTGTAAGAATTCATCCCGTGATATACCTGACTGAGTACAAATTGTTCTCAGTGTAGATCCCTTGATCTGTTTGTGGTTAGGTAGGGTTAAAGGTGTTGTCGTACCATCTTCATTTTCTCGAACCATTGAAATGTGCTCCCGCTCTCTAACGACTTGAAATCCTAAAATTCCGAGTGCTCGAATGACTTTTGCTTTGGGCAAATCAACCGGAAACTTTGGCATTTAAAGACTTGCCTCCGCAACAAATGCTTCTAGCACAGGCGATTCTGGTTCAAGTACTTCTACCCCAAAAGTTTCAACATGAAATCGAATGGCTGATCTGACATCTGCTAAAGCTTCTTCATAGGTATCACCTTCGCCAACAACAACACCTTGAATTCCTAATGGATAGGCGATATACCCATCTGAGTGTCGTTCAACAATAATCTTGATGTTCTTCATTTTTATCTCCAAATCAATAAAAGAAGGGTTTCTTAAAACCTATCCACTTTCTTTTTGTAAACCTCTTCCATTGGAAGCAGTAATTTTCCCAAAATTTCACTTTTTATAGTGGAATCAATATTGGAAGTGTTTATCCCACGCAGCAGCAATAAATGAGCATCATAATACAGTCCGAGAACTTCCTTTTGAGATTCACTAAAATTCCACTCACGACCTAAACTGCGATATTGAAGAATCACATCCCTTAGAGCGTCAGCCCATTTCTTATGATTTGTGTTACACCACTCACGATGTAATTCTTTGTTCTCCCTCCATTCAGGTATTTGTACTTTCAAGCTCAGAAGCTCTTTCTCTAACTCAAAACTATTAACTGAATGTACAGTCAAATGATTAACGAGAATTCTATTTAGGAAATCTAATCCAAGCCAGGGTGATTGTGTGTTGTCATCCGGCTCTACCCACCAAAACCCATAATGACTACGCACATAAGCAACTATCAAATTCATATCTAAAGAAAATTCACCACTATTGCGGTAACAGGCTGTTTCTCCTATATCCTCATTACTAACATCATTGCCCATAAAGAAGGGATTGCGCTCTCTTGTGTTTTCTTCTTTAAGCTGATTGTCAAGAGCCATACATAGAGGTGGAAATACGCTATAGCTTATTTCTGAAGTAAAAACACCATTTAACGTTATGTTGTAATAAAGAAGGAAAGCACGAATGGCTTCTGGTAAATACTGCAATGTTAATGAGCAAGACTTTTGGTAAATCCAGGTTAAGAATTGCTGCAAATCTGAATCTTCAGATATAAGTCTATCAATTTCTTCCTTTAAAAGAAGGGTGAATTGATTTATAAATTCAGTTGACTCAATGGCTATTTTCAGTACTTCCCACCATTGTCTATTAGAAACCTTCTTGGCTAAATTTTTTAACTCCTGTAAGTCACGCTTTTTAATAAGTCTTCTGGCTATAAAGTATTCTTGAAAAGTTAGATGAGAAAAGGAATAAATTCCCTGCGCTCTCTGAATTAATAATCCATGTTGTGCTTCAATTGCTCCTAAGACTGCTCTCCCGTCCTGAACTGAAATCTCTAGAAAATCTGATATATCTGTAACCAGTTCCCTATGTTCAAATAAGATATACTGCGATTGCTCAAATTTTTTTGCTGCCAAGTAACTTAATAGCTCTGTTTTCTGGTCTGCCGACAAATCTCGATAAATGCTGTCGCGCTCTATCTCTCGCACTTTATCCCATCTTTCTAGCAGTAAATCTAGCCCCTCTTCGTAAAGCCGAGAACGCTTTGAATAAAATTTTCCTGTTTGGTGAAACACTGCACAGGCTAAACTCAGAAGAATAGGCGTGGTCATTAATCGACGAATGGATTTATTGTCATAGTGTCCTAATCTACTGAGAAATTCTTGGGATTTTTCTTTTCCTTCAATAAGACTAGATGTGATTGCTGTAAACCAATGGACTACAAAATTCTCTAACTGTTCATCACTAAAGTCTGCAATCTCTACATAATCAAAATTGTCAAATCGTGACTCCTGATTTTGTATGCGGCAGGTTATCACTAACTGATTTTGAGGGTGAGTGCGCGCGAATGACTTGATTTGTGTAGAGATTTTCTTACCGTTTGCTCCAGTTACCTCATCCAATCCATCTAATAGAATCAATGCTCTACCGTGGTTCAAGATAAAGTTGGTTTCAGATTCAGCCAATTGCCAATGCTGGGCTAAGTAAGATTCCAATCTATAGTTAACGCTGTATCCATCATCCACAAACTCTCGAAGCTTAATAAACACTGGAATGCGATGTGACTGTAAGCGTCCGTCATTACATTCCGTAATAATATGCTGTAGGTAGGTTGTTTTTCCTGATCCTGGTTTGCCAACCACCATCAAGTTTTTGTCTCTTGACAAACAATCTAAACCTGATATTCGTTGGAGTTGTTTACATAATCCGACTCGGTCTAGGCTACGACTATAAGAGTGCTGCTGGGCTTCCTGATTAAAATCTTGCCATAAATCATTCAGTTCAGATTTGCGGCTACTGTTAAGCCCTTCAAGAATATTCACATCTACAAACAATTCACTTAATGGCACCCAATGATCTATTCCCCACAGAGGCATTGTGCCATGCAAGCGTTGGATGTCGTCATGAAAACGAGATCGTATTTGTTGTACTAATTCATCTAAGGAAATCTGTGGGGTGCTTAACTTTGTCGGTGCCCCTCCCGACGAGTTCAGTCAATCGGGCTTTACTCCATAGTAATTGTTATTGGTAATTGAACCTTGTTGAACCGAGGCGTTCGGCTGAATTTCTCTATTGTTAAATTGTTGTCCTGTTCCACCAAAAACATTTAATACGTTCTCAGCATCACAATTCTCAAATTGAATTACTTGATAGATTTCATGCACCAGAGTTTGAATTTCTTTCTCGAAAATTTCATCAACTTTCCATAACCCATTCAAGTAGTTTTTCAACTTCTGAATATCTTCTGGTGAGTCCTGGGCTGCTCCTGTTAATACCTTCTCTGCTTGGGGCTTGCCTTTGATAGCTTTTTGCCAAACAGCTTCGCCTAGCTTCTGAATTAACTTTGTAACACTCTCACTGGTCTTTTTGCCCAATTCACCTGCACCGCCTTCGACAAATTTATCGAAAGCAACTTTTGCGATCGCCTGTGCTGCTGCCAAAGTAATCAGTTCCATCATGCTGACTTTACCGCTAACTCACCATCTCATTTTTACTCTACCAACACCGTAATGTCTGCAATCTTAGGATTTTTCCAGAAATTCATAGGCTAAGCTCATCATTGGTCTTTCTGTAATTATTGCTACTTACAGATAACCTCCCGGTGCGTCCCCACCGAGGACTAAGCAGCATAACAATCTGATTAGACTGAATCGATTCTGCCTAATCCCTTAAAAAGAGAGCGTTATACAGAACCTGTTCGGCCTATTCACTCCACAATGAATATTAGACAGAATTGAATTCTGCATAACACCCCAAAACAGAAGATTAGGCGGAACCATCTTCCGTATAATATCCATAATTCCATGGATAAGACGACCCAGAAAGTTTTTCCTTCAAGAATCTTTGCACGGATTTCCGTCTAATCCCTTGCCTCCATAATAGTGCAAACGATCTAGTGCCGAAATCTGAAGATAAACCAGCAGTGCAGTAAAATAGGGCACTGTCCTGCTTAGGAGTGATGCTCTCTGAAACCCAGTGAATTCGTGGATTTTAGCTACGAGATTTCGTTGATCACGCTTTCAAACATCAGTACGCAGTTCTAGATTCACACCGGGGCTCGCCTTCACTTGATGCCGCTCCGAGCCTGATAGATCAGTCTTAGATCAGAGAACCTGGGGAATCGCTCAACACCTCACCCACAGGCAGCTCCGGGTTATAACAGTTTTTCTTTTGGGAAAACTAAATTCAGCCCCCCAACGGCGATTCCGTACGGCAATTCCCTGGCATAGAAGCCCATGCTGAATCTTGTGCTTAATCTTGCTCTGTTTCGTCCGCCTCTAGTTGCCCTGACTCGTAGCCTCAAGCGCTCCGGCGTTGCGGCCTTGGGCTCTGGTTTGGCGATCGCCCTCTTCTTAGCGACACCGGGCAAAGCCGCCGAGCGGCTGTTGCTCCCCCTGGATGCTCCCCCTAAAATCCAAGGGTTTTTGAGCTGGACGCTCAAGCTTAACGAGGCCCAGGTCGAGCATTTCCTGAGTTCGCCCTTGGGGGCATCGCTCCTAGCCATTCCCAGCGACTGGATCGAGTTACCCGAGGGAGATGCCCAGGCCAGTTTGCGTCAGGCGATGGTGCGGGCGGCGGCGGAGCCGGAGGGACTGACGCTGTTAGGAATTTTGCGGCAGCTACCGCCCCAGGCTCAGGTGAATGCGGCGAAGGTGTCGGCCTTTGTCCGCCAGCGGGCAGAGTTGGACCAGCAGACGGAGGCGATCGCCCAATCCCTCGCCCAAAAAAGTCAGGCGATCGCCCGCACCGAATCGTTTCCCCCTAGAGCCACGGCCCTTGACCCCAGACGCCCCGGACCCTTTACGATTGCGCAACAAAGTTTGACCTTGAGGGACACAAAGCAAGATCCCCTCAAACCGGGCAAAACCGATCGTCCCCTTCAGGCCGATTTATATTTACCTCAGGAACAGTTGACCGAGGCTGGCGCTCCAGCTTCAATTCCCGTGGTCATTCTGTCCCATGGTTTGGGGGCAAACCGCGAAGGCCATGCCTTTTTTGCCCGCCATCTGGCCTCCTATGGCATTGCCGCGATCATGGTTCAGCATCCCGGCAGCGATACAACCCAGCTCCAGGCCATGTTGCAGGGAGAGCGTCCGGACGCGATGGAAATCAGCGCCTTTATCGATCGCCCTCGGGATATTTCCTGGCTCCTAGACGAACTCGAACACCGCAACGCCCAGGATTTTCACAATCGCTTAAAGCTCGATCGGGTGGCGCTCTATGGTCATTCCCTGGGGGCCTACACAGCCCTGGCCTTGGCGGGGGCAGAACCCAATTTTGCCCAGCTTGAGCAAGACTGCACCCCTCAAAAGGTAGCGCTCAATCCCTCCCTAGTGGTGCAATGCCGTGCCCTGGCCCTCCCCCGTGAGCGTTGGAACCTTCGGGATCGTCGCATTGCCGCATTGCTGTTGTTTGACCCCGTAGGCCGCAGCATTTTTGGTCCCCAGGGATTGAAGCAGGTGGCGATACCAGTTTTTTGGGGGGGCGATCGCAGCGATTTACTCACCCCCTTAGCGACGGAGCAGCTACCCGCCTTTGAAGCCCTGGGCAGCCGAGAAAAATATTTCAGTCTGACCGAAGGGGTACAACACATCAATTTTCAGTGGAATCACCTGACCCAAGCCCGCAGTCTGATGGAAACAGAGCTGATTGCGGCCAAACCCTTGCCGTACCAAACCTATGTCAATGCCCTGGGGCTGGCATTTGTGCAAGTACAGTTGGGCCAAAAGGCAGCGGCTGCGCCGGACCGCTCCGACTACCGACCCTACCTCAGCGCTTCCTATGCCCAACAGCTCAGCACCGCCTCCTATCCCCTCAGTTTTATCCCCCCCAATTTTTCGCTTTCCCAGAAATAGCTCTGTATCAAATCAGATCCGTAGGGCTATGATGGAGCGGATTTATCCCGATCGCATCCACTCATGGCGTTGCTTTTGACGGTGTCCCTAGCCGGTTTATCCCTGGCCGGTTTATTAAATGGTTTTCCAACGGTTTATCCCTTAGCGTTGGTGGCTCAGAAGGATTTGATGATTGATCTAGAGCCAATTATTGATCTAGAAGCAATTTTAAAGTTAGGGGAGGGGCAGGAGCTCAAGCAGGAGCCTCAGGCGGAGCCAAGTTTACCGGATGAGGCGCTGAATTCAGACGAAAAATTAGCAGAACAAGAAGTTGTTGAACCTCAGCCGGAGCCTTTCGATGCGGCCTCAGCCTATCCCAGTTTTGGCAGTGCGCCCTTGGATGTGCAGTTACGCCGCTATTTGAATTACCTGTTGGTGATGGGGCCACCGGATATTTTTATCGTGGGTAGCTCTCGGGCAACCCAGGGTGTCGACCCACTGATTTTGCAGCAGGCCTTGGGGGAGCGGGGCTATCCAGGGCTCAAAGTGTTTAACTGGGGCATTAATGGAGCGACTGCTCAAGTGGTGGATGTGCTGGTGCGGGAAATTTTGACCCCAGCACAGCAGCCTCGGCTAATTCTCTGGGCCGATGGTTCACGGTCTTTTAGTAGTGGGCGACGCGATCGCACGTTTGAAAATTTGGTGCGATCGCCCGGCTATCGATTGCTCAAGCAAGGACAACGGCCCCAGCTCACGGAACCGGAACAACAGCAGTTTGCCCAACTGCGGACGGTCCTCCAGGAAGGACTGCCGACGCTACCCGATAATCTCAAACAGCAATTGACCGTAAACGCTGCCAAACGTCCGACGGTCCCACAGACGGTTCCACTGCGCACCTTTTTTGTCGACTGGTGTTCGAGGGAGCAGGGGCCTTGTTCTCGGCCAGTGATTTTCCAATCGGGAGCCCTGGCAGAAACCATCGCCTTTAATGCGGAGCCCTTTTTGGAGGCATCTGGATTTCAGATCAACAACCAGCGGTTTAATCCCCAAACCTATTTCCAGTTTTATCCCTGGATTACGGGAGAATTTGACGGGGACTACCAAAACTTCAGCCTCTGGGGCCACCAGCATCGGGCGCTCAAGCGGCTCTTAGGGTTTGCCCAGCGACAACGGATGCAGGTGGCGTTTTTGAGTTTGCCCCTCACCCAAACCTATCTCGATCCAGTCCGTCGTCAGCGGGAAGACGCGTTTATCATCTATATGAAAGAGATGGCGAAGGATCGGACGCTTAACTTTTACGATTTCAGTCGGCTTTGGCCCAATCGCAATGACTTTTTTATTGACCCTAGCCATGTCAACCGCTACGGTGCCGCAGCAGTATCTTGGCAGTTTGCCCAGGAGATCGATCAAGCCATTCTAGAAAAACTGAAGCGGCCCCGATGACTCACCCATTACTCCAATGGCAATCAAATCAATGGTGCTCAAAGACTGGGTACGCAAGGGATTGGGCCTCGCGTCAACTCTGCAACCCGCCCTAAAACTAATCCCAAAATTAATCCCAAAGTTAATCCCAAAGTTAATCCCCAAACTAATCCTTTCGCTGGGGTTAGTCGGGGTAATTCTGTGGAGCAGCTTTCCGGGGCAGGCTAGGGCGGAGATCCATACCTATCCCGAGAATGCTGACCAAATCATGTATCGTTCCCGGTTGAGCCTGAGGGATGACCAAGACCAAGCGTGGCAAACGATTGTGTTTAAGCGGGTTCGTGTCGGTCAGGTGACAGAATTTAAGCTGCGACTGGTGGGCTTTCCAGGACAGGTGGCGTTGGCCCATCCAGTACCGTTGCACATTCATCAGCTCGCCTATGAGCATTGGTCCGCTGCGGATGAGACCGAACAGGATCCCCAAATTCTGTCGGTTTTGGCGACCGTGGGGCAATATGACCTCCGAACCGTCATGCAGGATCTCGATCGCGCAGCCCCCCTAACGCTGGAAATTCCAGTAGAGCAACCTAATGACCAGGGCATTGAATACAGAACCTTGCTGGTGCCTCCCTATGCTGTGCGAGAGTGGTTGAGACTTAAAGACTCGACACCAACGGCTTCAACGGGATTTTGAATGGGTTCAAGCCGATAGCCCAAAACCTGGATGTCATGACAAAAAAAACCTCGCTTGGGATGGAGCGAGAAGGCTGGCGCTTGGCCATTTTTCCATTCCGCTTCGGTCAAGAGTGCTGCGCCCTGGGAGCAGGGAATCAGTTGAATGGGAACCTGACGGCTCCGAGACACCAAAACATGGGTGGGCTGAAACGTTGACTGAGACATTCTTGAGGTAACCTCCACAGGTGTTAAACGTAAAAACACGTTGTCTTCACTGGGATGCAACCAAACCTGACTTAATCCTGAAGGCATCGGATCCATAAACGGCTGAACATCCATTCCCATGAATATCCAGGCAAAATTCATAAACCCATGCAAAGCGCTCTACGGGGCCGCCAAGAACCAAGCCAAAAGCAGGGCTCCCATAAAGAGACGGCTGTAGAGCGGATTGCTCAATATTCTCTTCACCCCTCTGTCTTCTTCCTAGGGTGAATCCATCGAAAATTCGTGGGGGACTGCAAAATTAAGCCGTGAATTTACTTATCAAGTGAGAAGAAAAATGGTGCATTCCTAAGAGTAGGCCTGCACAAAAGCAAGCCGGGTAGCAACCCCCCCACGTCACTACGGCTCTCCCCACCCCCGAATTGAGGAGTTGGTCGTTAAAGTGTTGAAGAGGAACATTAAGAGACCGTAACACTTTCAGGAGTACAAGGGTGCATTCAGGGTTGATTTAACGGTCCGTTCATCTCCTCCCGTTCATTCCCTCAATCTGGTGAGGCTTTAAAGCGTCGTATGTTTGAATACTTCACAGACCGTGCCATTGCAGTTGTTATGCTTGCCCAGGAGGAAGCGCGTCGGCTCGCCCATGCCTCTGTGGGAACGGAGCAGATTCTGCTGGGCATGCTGCGGGAGCAAACCAGTCTTGCAGCCCAAATCCTCACTGAAATGGGGGTTGAGTTGGAAGAGGCTCGTGCAGTGGTGGAGGCGATCGCAGGACGGGGCAATGGACCTGTGCCTGCGGAAATTCCCTTTACGCCAAAAACACGCCGCTTGATGGAACAGGCGTTAGAAGAAGCCCGACAGCGGCATCAACGATTTGTGGGTCCCGAGCATTTGTTGTTGGCGATGCTGACCCAGGAGGAAACCGTAGCCATGCAGGTGCTGCGACGGATGCAGATTGCGGTGGAGGATCTCCAGCTTGAGCTGATTGAGGCGCTGGAAGAAGAACGCTTGGTGGCAGCAACGCCGGAGGCAAGTGCGCCGGGGTTGGTGCGGCCTCAGAAGCGGACACGGATGCCGATTTTGGATGAGTTTGGCACCAATTTAACCGAGAAGGCGCTGGCGGGGTTGATTGACCCGGTGGTGGGTCGCGATCGCGAGACCGAGCGAGTGATCCAAATTCTGGGTCGACGGACCAAAAATAATCCCATTTTGGTGGGAGAACCGGGGGTGGGCAAGACGGCGATCGCCGAGGGACTCGCCCAGCGGATTGTCCATCATGATGTGCCAGAAGTGTTGCAAGATGCCCAAATTATCAGCTTAGACCTGACGGCCTTGGTCTCCGGGACCCGGTTCCGGGGGGAGTTTGAAGAGCGTCTAACCCAGCTCCTGGCCGAGGTCCGGGAAGCGGGCAATATTGTCTTGATGATTGATGAAATCCATATGCTCATGGGCGCGGGAGCCATGGGCGGCACGATGGATGCGGCGAATCTGATGAAGCCTGCGCTGGCTCGGGGCGAGCTACAGTGCATTGGGGCCACGACGATGGCGGAGTTTCGTCAATATATTGAACGGGATCCGGCACTAGAGCGTCGATTCCAGCCGGTGCAGGTGGGTGAACCCTCGACGACGGAAACCTTGGAAATTTTGCAGGGGGTTCGTAGTGTCTATGAACAGCACCATCGGTTGGTGATTACGGATGAGGCCTTGGCTGCGGCGGCAACGCTGTCGGATCGGTATATTAGCGATCGCTTCCTCCCGGACAAAGCCATTGATCTCATTGACGAAGCGGCCTCCCGTGTGCGGTTACGCTATAGCCAAGGCCAGTGGAATCGAGATATTAAGCAGGAATTGCGCACGGTCTACTTGGCCAAGCAAGAGGCAATTCGCAGTCAAGACTATGCCGTAGCGGCGGAATTGCGGGAGCGCGAAGTCAGCCTAGAGGCCCAGCTTCAGTCCCAGCGAACCCCGGCGGAAGTGATGGAGTCGGTGGCGGCTCCAGTCCCGGCATTGCAAACGCCCAAGGTCGACGCGGAAGATATTGCCCAGGTGTTGGCCGCCTGGACTGGGGTGCCGGTGATGCGCCTAACGGAATCGGAATCGGTCATGCTGATGCATCTCGAAGACCGGCTCCATGAGCGGGTGATTGGTCAAGCGGAGGCCGTAACAGCGGTGTCGCGGGCCATGCGTCGGGCTCGGGTCAATCTCAAGGGGGCTCATCGTCCCATCGCCAGCTTTTTCTTTAGCGGCCCCACGGGCGTTGGTAAAACCGAGTTAAGCAAAGCCCTAGCGGCGGAGCTGTTTGGCAGCACAGAGTCGATCATTCGGGTCGATATGTCCGAGTTTATGGAATCCCATACGGTGTCCAAACTGATTGGCGCTCCGCCGGGATTTGTCGGTCATGAAGAGGGCGGCAAGTTGACCGAAGCCATTCGCCGCCGCCCCTACAGCATCGTTTTGCTGGATGAAGTCGAAAAGGCCCATCCCGATATTTTCAATCTGATGCTTCAGGTTTTGGACGATGGTCGCCTCACCGATAGCCATGGCCGTGTGGTGGACTTTAGCAACACCGTGATTATTATGACCTCCAATCTTGGGGCCAAGAGCATTGAGAAGGGGGGAGCCAGCCTTGGGTTTGGTTGGGATGGCGATGACCAGCGCTATAACCGCATTCGTGATCGCGTCCAAGAGGATCTCAAACAATTCTTCCCGCCCGAATTCCTCAACCGGATTGACGATGTGATTGTCTTCCAGCCGTTAACGGAAGCCGAAGTGGCTGAGATCGCTGAACTGATGGTGCGGGAGATTGGCGATCGCCTCCAAGGCAAGGGGATCGGTCTTCAGGTGTCAGCAGCCTTCAAGGCGCTAGCGGTCCAATCCGGATATGATGCCCGTTATGGGGCTCGTCCGCTCCGTCGAGCACTCCAGCGATTGCTAGAGGATGCCCTGGCAGAGGCGTTGCTGCGTGGCGACATCACTGAGGGGGATGTGGCAGTGGTCGATCTGAATGATGAACATCAAGTTGAGATTAAAGCCCAGCGCCAATTGGCTGAAGTCGTATCTCGATAACTGAGCTCGATCATTGAAAATTATCGTTCTAAGCTGAGTTCAAAGACGTTGAAAAGGGGGCTGCAGGTTGCAGCCCCCTTTTTTTACCTTTTTTGATTCGTTATTGAATAGGTATAGAACCACCACAAATAACCTACAATTGCGACTTAAATTTAACGAAACTTTAACCAGTGAGCCTAAAAGATTAAATCTTTCGAGCAGTTCTCTTGCGTTCAACCCATTTGTCGATTTTATTGAATTTTACGATTTGGAGAAAAAATTAAGTAAAGAACATCAACTTTTGGGCAGCAGAAAAGGCGACATAAAAGGCAGTAGAGAAGGCGATCGCAACGGCTAAACCGACTCAGCTAAATCTACTAGATCGACTTCATGCTGTTCCGATGTCATTGGATCCTAACTCCTATATCTGTCGGATTGACGTACCGAAAAAGAGCTGGGATATTGACCCTGGTCCCTGCACCTATGGATGTAACCCAATTGAGATCAGGGTCATCGCTAGAACATCACACAGCAAAGTAACAAAAGTCACTGCTATGACACATAAACAACAAACCGGGTTCTCGATGGTGCTGTTTTGGGCAGTGCTAGCGGCACTTCCGGTCGCATCTATCACAAACGTACTGAATCAATCGGTCAGTGCTCAGGAGGCCAGTTTCTCGCTACCGACGCAAGTTGATAAAAATACCAAGATTCGGATCGACGGTTCGGAAAGCATGTCGGTCATCAACGAATCCCTCAAGCAGCAGTTTGAGCAACAGTTCCCTGGGGCAAAGGTGGAGTTGAGCACCCTAGGAACGGATCAGGCACTGCAAAATTTGGAGGCCGGAAAAGCCGATGTGGCTTCATTGGGGCGTTTGTTGACCGATGCGGAAAAGTCCAACGGTTTGACGCCAGAAATTCTCGATCGTGAAAAGATTGCCCTGGTGGTGGGCGCTGAGAACCCCTTTCAGGGAGATATTGGCTATGCGCAATTTGCCAAGATTTTTCGCGGTGAAATCAGCGATTGGTCTGAGCTGGGCGGATCTGCGGGTCCGATTCGTTTGATCGATCGCCCCGAATCCAGCGATACCCGTCAAGCCTTTAGCACCTATCCGGTGTTTGTGGGTCAGCCCTTCACTTCAGGCGGCACGGCGGAAGTCCTCGGCCAGGATGACACCGCTGCCATGGTCAAACAGTTAGGCCAGGATGGTATTGGCTATGCCCTCTACAGCCAGGTGAAGGATTTACCGGGGATCAAGATCCTCTCGATGCATAAGGTGACGCCGGACAATGCGGCCTATCCCTATTCTCAGCCTCGGGTCTTGGTCTACAAGGGTGAACCCAATGATGCGGTGAAATCCTTCCTCGGGTTTGCAGCGAATGATCCGGGACAAGCAGCGATTAATGCCGCTGAGTCCGCAGAATCCCAGGCGATCGCCTCTGGTAATTCCCCCACTGGTAAAGGCATTCTTCAGAAGTTTGCCGCCGGAGCCGCCGGGGCCGCTGGAGCCGTGGGTGGAGCCGCCAATCAAACGGTAGGAGCTGCTGGAGATGCTGCTAAGGGAGCCGTTGACGTTGCAGGGAATACGGCCAAAGGAGCCGTTGATGCGGCTGGCAATGTCGTGGGAACCGCTGGTGATGCCGCCAAAGGTGCAGCAACCGGAACCGTCAATGTCGCCAAAGATGCAGCGGGAACCGTAGCGGGCGTTACCGCAGCGGGCGGTGAGCAGGTTGCCCAAGCGGTGGGTGGTGTCGCGACCGAAACAGGTCGAGGCCTATCTCGACTGTGGGGTTTATTGCCCTTGTTGGCCTTAGCTGCGGGGGGGGGGTTGCTCTGGTGGCTAGCGGCAGGTAAGGATGAGGATGAACCCCGTCGGGCTGGACGCCTGGAGACTGACCGCCTGAATGGTGATCGTCTAAATGGTGAGACTGAAGAGGCGCGGCGGGTGCGAATCAATGCTGGCGATCGCAACCTCGGTCAAACCCTCCATCAAACCGGAGACGGCATTCGTCGGACGGCGGGTGACTTAGGTACGGGAGCCGTTAATACCACCCGAGGCGCGATTGATGGCGTCCGTCAGGGGGTTTCGGGCTCTGTGGACGGAGTTCGTCAAGGGGTTTCAGGATCCGTCGATGGGCTCAGACAAGGCACTGGCACGGTGGTTGATGCCGGTGGCAAAACCCTCAACCGGGGAGCTGCTGCCGTTGGTGGAGCTGCTGCCGGAGCGGGAGGTCTATTCTCGGGCCTCTTTGGACGGGCAAAGCAGGCAACTGCCGGAACCGCAGAGGCTGTAACCGGTACAGCTCAGAACCTCGGCAACGCAGCCGGTAACATGGCCCGAGGCACGGCCAATGCCGCTGGTAATGTTGCCCAAGGAACCGCCAATGCCGCTGGCAATGCTTGGCAATCCACCCAAGAGGGCGTTTCCAACCTGGGGGATGGCGTGCAGCGGGGTGTTTCCGGTACGACCCAGGGAACCGCCGACACCTTGGAAAATCTGCAAGAAGGGGGTGGCAACGCGGTCGATGGTTTGAAAAAGCGGCTTTCCGATGCCGGTGAAGCCCTGGGCGATCGCCTCTCGGATTCCTCGGATTACCAATAGAGTGCTAGAGCGCTGCCCAATCGACAGCGCTCCCCGGGACATACTTTAGCCATAGAGTCCGATCTGGAGACCCCACTTTTTAGGAAGTTGGGGTCTTCCTGCTTCTTCAAGCAGCATTTCCTGAGTTACAAATTATGTTGCTGTTTGGAGCGGATCAAGACTGCTTGGGGGAAGGGCTGGAGGTTGATAAATTGAGAAATGAGGCGACAGATTGACTCCTGCGGAAGGAGCTGAGATATTGAGCGTACCTGACTCAAAGAATCAGGGTGAAATCAGGGAGCTTGCTACCCTTTTGTTTTTGTTTCAAAAGTTTAAGAAAAGACTTGACATGGCACTCAAAAAAAGCTTCGCATTCCCCACAATGGTGCTCTGGGCGACCTTGGCTGCCCTCCCGCTAGGTGTTGCGATTTCTGCGGTTGAAGGTGCAAAGCTTGAAACACTAGCACAGGAAGCAGCACCTGCAACAGCACCTACAACAACGCCTCAGTTTGCACTGCCTCAAACCGTGCCTCAAGATGCGGCGATCGCCATCGAAGGATCCGAAAGTATGCGGATGGTAAGCCAATCTTTAAAGCAGGGGTATGAGCAACAGTTTCCAGGGGCAAAAGTTACTTTATCCACTGAGGCGACCGAGACTGCTATTAATAATGTCCTTGGAGATCAGGCAAAACTGGCCTCGATTGGGCGCTCCCTCAGTGATGCTGAAACAGCGAAGGGTTTAACGCCAGTGGTGCTCGATCGCGAGAAGATTGCCATTGTGGTGAGTGAGGCCAATCCCTTTGCAGGGGACATTGGCTATGTCCAATTTGCCAAGATTTTTCGCGGTGAAATTGCTGATTGGTCTGAGCTGGGTGGACCGGCAGGAAAGATTCGCTTGATTGACCGTCCGGTAAGTAGTGATACTCGCCAGTCCCTGAGTACCTATCCTGTGTTTCAATCCGCCCCTTTTCAGACCGGGGCCAACGCTGAAGCTTTGTCCGCAGACGATACAGCGGCGATGGTGAAGCAGTTGGGGAAGGATGGGGTGGGATATGCCATCTACAGCCAAGTGAAGGATTTGCCGGGAATCAAAGTGATTCCTATGCATAAGGTCCTGCCGGATAATGCGGCTTATCCCTATTCTCAGCCTCGGGTTTTGGTTTATAAGGGAGAGCAGCCCGATGAGACCGTGCGAGCTTTTCTGGGCTATGCAACCAACGCGCCGGGACAAGCCGCGATCGCCGCTGCCAATGCCGCCGAAGGGGCAGCGGTGGCTGCCGGTGAAAATCCCACGGATGAGGCCGTCGTCAGCCGTTTAATCGGGGAAGCGACACCTGCGGCAACGGCAACGGCAACGCCCACTGGAACTGCCGGTGCGACTGCTGGTGCAACTTCGAGTCCTAGCGCGACGCCAGAGGCAACCTCGGAAGCCGCATCTCCCCTCTCTTCCAATGCCAATCCAGAGGCTGGTGCAACCCCGACAGGCACGCCAGCCATTGGTTCAACCATTTCTGCTCCTGAGGGTGATGTGCAAGCGCGCTTACCCGGCAATTCGGCAACTGGGGAAGTGGGGGGTGGGTTATCGCCCGCTTGGGGACTGTTGCCGCTTTTGGCGTTGGCGGCGGGGGGCGGTCTGCTCTGGTGGTTGGCTGCCGGGAAGCGCGATGACGATGATGATGACTTCGATCAAGCCGTGGCTGGTGCAGCTCCAGGGGTGCCGGATCCCGCTCGTGCTGATGTTGTGCGAGCAACGGGTGACCTAGCGGATGCGGTGAATCTTAAGGCTGAGGAGGGGGCGATCGCAACTCCTGCAACTCCCACAATGCCGGCAGCCCGACCGACCTCTGCAACGCCCTATCCCAGTCTGGATAATGTCGTTTCGCCCGAGACGGTCTTTGATACGTCAGCCACTGCGACGCTCGGGTCCACACCGGAGATCGCAGCCGAAGGGGGGTCCCTCTCGTTTTCCGATGGAACGCGCCCGAGTCTCGATGTGAGTCCTGAAGTTGGAGCGGCTGGCGGTGCGACGCTGGGGAATGTGGGATTAGGGGCGCTTGCGGCGGGAGGGGCGGCGATCGCCGGAGGTGCAGCCCTAGCCAGTGGTGGCCCAGCGGATGCAGCCACACCAGAATTTACTCCTGAGGCTGAGGTGCCCCATTCGGAGACTGGAACAGAACTGCCTGGAGCGGAACTACCAGAGCTGGCCGAAGTCGCTGGAGTCAGTAATACGTCGTCGATTGAGTCGATTCTTCAGGAAAACCGGCTGTTTTATCCCTCAGAAGGGTTTTCCCGTCAGGCCCAGGTCAAGAGTCTGGATGATTATCATCGGCTCTATGTGCAGGCCAAGGCCGATCCCGAGGCCTTTTGGGCTGATCTGGCACGGCAAGAGCTGCACTGGTTTCAGCCTTGGGACAAAACGCTGGAATGGAACCCCCCGGAAGCCAAGTGGTTTAGCGGCGGCAAACTTAATATTACGTACAACTGTTTAGACCGTCACCTCGAAACCGATCGCCGCAATAAGCCCGCTATTATTTGGGAAGGTGAACCGGGGGATTCTCGGGTGTTGACCTACGCCCAACTCCATCGCGAGGTTTGTTTGTTCGCCAACTCCCTCAAAAAGCTGGGGATTGGCAAAGGGGATGTCGTGGGAATTTACATGCCGATGATTCCCGAGGCGGCGATCGCCATGCTGGCCTGTGCGCGGATTGGTGCGCCCCACAGCGTTGTCTTTGGGGGGTTTAGTGCGGAGGCTTTGCGCGATCGCCTCAATGATGGCCAAGCAAAACTGGTGATCACAGCGGATGGGGGCTGGCGCAAGGATGCGGCGGTGCCGTTGAAGGATCAGGTGGACTTGGCGATCGCCGACGGACAGGCTCCGACCGTGGAGAACGTGTTGGTGGTTCAGCGCACCCGTCAGGATATCCATATGGAGTCGGGGCGGGACCATTGGTGGCATGACCTGCGACAGTCGGTGCCCCCGAGCTGTCCAGCGGAACCCATGGACAGCGAAGATGTGCTGTTTATCCTCTATACCAGTGGTAGTACCGGAAAACCGAAGGGGGTTGTTCATACAACGGGTGGCTACAACCTCTACACCCACATGACAACAAAGTGGATCTTTGACCTGCAAGAGGACGATATCTACTGGTGTACGGCGGATGTGGGCTGGATTACGGGCCATAGCTATATTGTCTACGGACCGCTGTCCAACGGGGCTTCAACGCTGATGTATGAAGGCGCGCCGCGCAAGTCCAATCCTGGCTGCTTTTGGGATGTGATCGAAAAGTATAAGGTTTCGATTTTCTACACCGCACCCACGGCGATTCGAGCCTTTATCAAGATGGGTGAAGATTTGCCGAAGGCTCGGGATTTGTCGTCTCTGCGGCTCTTGGGTACGGTCGGGGAACCCATTAACCCGGAAGCCTGGATGTGGTATCACCGGGTGATTGGCGGGGAGCGCTGTCCGATCGTGGATACCTGGTGGCAGACGGAAACTGGCGGAATCATGATTTCGGCGTTGCCGGGAGCGATTCCGACCAAGCCGGGATCTGCAACCAAGCCGTTCCCCGGCATCATGGCGGACGTGGTTGATATGGACGGCAATCCTGTACCGAAGGGGGAAGGGGGCTATTTAATCATCCGGCATCCCTGGCCGAGCATGATGCGAACCGTCTATGGTGATCCTGAGCGCTTCCGCAGAACCTATTGGGAGCAGATTCCGGGGCAGTCCGTTTACTTTGCGGGGGATGGCGCGCGGATTGATGAGGATGGCTATTTCTGGATCATGGGTCGTGTGGATGATGTGATCAGCGTCTCGGGGCATCGATTGGGCACGATGGAAATTGAGTCGGCGCTGGTGTCTCACCCAGCGGTGGCTGAGGCCGCCGTCGTTGGTCGTCCCGATGAGATTAAGGGCGAAGAAATCGTGGCGTTTGTCACCCTAGAAGGGGATCAGAAAGAGTCAGAAACCCTGCTGCAAGGGCTCAAGGACCATGTGGTTCAGGAGATTGGAGCCTTAGCGCGTCCGGCGGAAATTCGGTTCACGGATGCCTTGCCGAAGACGCGATCGGGCAAGATTATGCGACGCCTGTTGCGCAAGATCGCATCAGGGGACGAGATCTCAGGGGATACGTCAACCCTAGAAGATCGTTCGGTGCTGGATAAGCTGCGTAGTGGTGAATAAAGCCTGGTGAATAAAGCCTGGTGAATAAAGCCTGGTGAATAAATCCTGAGGTTAGCTTGCGTTTTGGCGCGATGCTTGAAAGGGGCGATTGCGGAGAAGAGCTGCTTGAGACTGTTACCTGCGATCGCCCCTTTATCTCGTTGTTTCAATCTTTATATGACCTTAGGATTATGACCTTAGGATCGCACATGACACCAGACTCTCAGTCCAGAGCTGTACAGCTTATCCGCTTTGAAGAGACCTCCGTTGCGGTGCTGGAACATCGGGGTAATCCCAATCTTATCGGTGACTCTGTTCGCAGGTTTATTGAATGGCGCAAACAGAATCATTTGTCACCCAAAATCAGCGCGACGTTCAATATTCTCTACGGCCATCCATCTGAAACGCCTCCAGAGAACTATCGTCTAGATATCTGTGCCTCGACGGAACAGGAGGTCGCTGAAAACTCCTACGGGGTGAGCCAAAAAGTCATTCCCGGTGGCCGAATTTTTCTGCCCCTTCAGGAGGTAGATTACTCGACCAGGCTGTTGCAACAGCAGTTTTCATCCTGCAATGCGGTTGATGCCAGGAGGGGAGTAGGCAGTGGACAACTTGGATAATAATGCCAACACTCCGTTGAAATCTCTAACTCTTTGATCAACCCCGAATGTAAATTGAGCACCCAACCATGGACTTCCGGTGCACGGTTGTCGCGCAAGGCATTCCGCATCGTCGATGTTTGAAAAAGATTTCGAATCTGAATTTTGACATTTAATTCAGCTAAGAAGTTTAGCTTGGCCTCTCGGCTCGGAAGCTGATCAATTTCCTCGCGACTTTGTAGATACAATTTACGAATCGGGTTAACCCAACTGTCCACCAATCCCCCTGACGTTCCTTCGATCGCAGCCTGAATTCCGCCACATCCATAATGGCCACATACAATCACATGCTGAACATGCAAATGCTCGATCGCATACTCCAGTACCGATAAAAAATTAATATCTGTGAGACAGACCTGATTCGCAATGTTTCGATGGACAAACACCTCTCCTGGCTCCGTTTGCATAAACCGAGTGAGCGGCAAACGGCTATCGGAACAACCAATATAGAGATAAGGTGGTTTTTGCCCAGCGGCTAACGTTTCAAAGTAGTTGGGAATCGTCTGTTGCTGCTGAGCCGCCCATAGCTGGTTGTTGTGTAGGAGCTCCTCAATCCGTCGATACGTCATTGCCTTAGTCTTTCTATAAGAAAATTTATGCTATCTATTGATCAATCTCTATAGCTTCGCACAAATGAATCTCTGTGCCAGATCCATGTAATGCTTTGTAATTCATTCTAGAGTTTTCGCTCTCGCTGTCCTAGGTTTTGCCGCAGCCTGTCTTTGGGGTGTATTGCGATCGCCAAAGCCTGTCAGCCTTGTAACGTCGATCGTCCCGTAAACTATGGAGATGATTTCCTCTCTCTTCCCCTCTATCCTATGACTGCTGCACCCCCTGGGCCACCCGATCGTCCTGTTCCCCCCTGGATTTGTGGGTTGTTTCGGGGTTTGGCTTGGGTCGATCGCCTGACGGATTGGGTGGGTAAAAGTCTCAATGTTTTGGTTTTGCTAACCATTGCAGTGGGCTTTTACAATGTTGCCGCCCGTTACATCGGTCGTTTTATCGGTTTACAGCTCGCTTCCAATGTTTGGCTAGAGTTGCAGTGGTATCTCTTTTCCATGACCTTTTTTCTCGGATTTTCCTATATCCTCAAGCACAATGCCAACGTTCGTGTTGACTTTCTTTATAGCAACTGGCGCGATCGCCGCAAAGCTTGGATTGACCTTCTGGGAACCGTTTTCTTTCTCATTCCTTTCTGCATTATGGGCCTTTGGGTGACCTTGAATCCCGTATTGCAATCTTGGGGACTGCAGCCTGATGGAAGTTGGGGAACCTGGGAGATTTCCGCCGATGCTAATGGCCTGCCCCGTGCGCCAATTAAATCCTTTGTTTTGATTTCCTTTGGACTCTTGCTCCTGCAAGCGATCGCCCAAGCCACAAAATTTTTTGCGATCGCCAAAGGTTACCGTCCTATTCCTCCTGAACTACTACCCGAAACTGAACATCCTCCCCTCGAATAACCCTTAATCTATCCCTCTATTTCCTACTTCCTACTTCCTACTTCCTACTTCCTACTTCCTACTTCCTACTTCCTCCTTCCCCATCTACTCACCCCTAGGAGTCCTTCATGGGATTTGAATGGTTAGCGATCGCCATGTTCGTCGGATTTTTCGTCATTTTGATGACCGGTTATCCAGTGGCATTTTCCTTCGCTGGGTCTGCGATTATCTTTGGTGCCCTTGGCTTGGCGGTTGGAGCCTTTGATCTGAATCGATTACTCGCCTTACCAAATGTTTGGTTTGGTACGATGTCCAATTCCACCCTATTGGCCATTCCCTTCTTTGTTTTTTTGGGTGCGGTTTTTGAAAAATCAGGTCTTGCGGAAGAACTCCTAGAAACCATCGGGATTGTGATGGGGCGACTGCGGGGAGGCTTGGCCTTGGCGGTGGTGGTAGTGGGAACGCTGCTGGCGGCAACAACGGGAGTCGTTGCGGCAACGATTATCATGATGGGTATGATCTCGCTGCCGGTGATGTTGCGCTATGGCTATAGCAAGCCCCTAGCCTCAGGGGTCATCATTGCTTCGGGAACGTTGGCGCAACTCATTCCGCCGAGTTTGGTTTTGGTTTTGTTAAGCGATCAGATTGGGGTGTCGGTGGGGGATTTGTTTCTGGGGGCGTTGATTCCCGGTTTGATTTTGGCTGGGGTCTATGGGGTGTATGTGTTGGCGATCGCCTTCTTCCAGCCCGAAACTGCACCGCCACTCCCCGCAGAAGCCCGCAATCTTTCACCCAAAACGCTGCTTTTACAGGTCGTAAAAGCCGTTCTCCCTCCCCTCTTTTTAATTTTGGCGGTCCTGGGCAGCATCTTTTTTGGCATTGCTACGCCGACGGAAGCGGGAGCCGTGGGCGCTGTAGGAGCCTGTGTCTTAGCTGCGTTTAATCGGCGACTTAATCGAGATCTGTTGCGGGATGCGGCCCATGATACGGCGGTTCTGACGACGTTGGTGGTGATGATTCTCTTTTGTTCCTCGTTGTTTAGCTTGGTGTTTGATGCTCTGGGTGGAAAAACCTTTCTGACGGAGTTTTTGGCAAATTTACCTGGGGGAAAATGGGGCTTTTTAGTGGTTAGTAATATAGTCGTATTTTTCCTCGGAATGTTTCTGGAATTTATTGAGATTTGCTTTATTGCGCTGCCACTTTTTGTACCGGCGGCCCAGCAGCTTGGGATTGATATGGTCTGGTTCGCAGTGGTGATGGCGATTAATTTACAAATTGCCTTTATCTCACCTCCGGTTGGGTTTTCGCTGTTTTATTTACAGAGCGTTGCGCCGCCGGACTTAAAGACCAGCGATATTCACCGCAGTGCTTTTCCCTTTATGGCGCTTCAGCTCATCGTCTTGATTTTGGTCTTGTTATTTCCCCAGACAGTGCGGTGGCTGGTGGATTTGTCGGTGGCAACTTAGGTCTATCTACTGCAATTGACCATAGACATAGTTGGTGTAACTGGCTTCGTTGAGTTTATTCCAGGCGAAAATGCGATTGCGAAACACCTTCCAATCCTCATAAATTGCCTTGAAATCCGCATCCTTCGCCGCGAACTCATCGTATAGCTCGAACGAAGCCTTCTCCGCCGCTGCCATAATCTCAGGACTATAGGCCCGTAACTCAGCACCCGCATCCTTGAGTCGCTGCAAAGCCTCGTTATTACGGGCATCGTATCGGGCCAACATCGTCAGGTTAGATTCATAGGACGCCGCCCGAATAATCTCTTGATATTGAGCGGGTAACTTATTCCATTCATTCAAGTTGATCTGCAACTCCAGCGTCGGACCTGGCTCCCACCATCCGGGATAGTAATAATATTGGGCAACCTTATTGAGGCCCAGCTTTTCATCATCATAGGGACCAACCCATTCTGCCGCATCGATCGCCCCTGTTTGCAACGCCTGGAAAATCTCTCCCCCCGGCAACACCTGTACCGTCACCCCCAGCTTGGCCATGACCTGTCCGCCCAGACCCGGAATTCGCATTTTGAGCCCTTGCAGATCGGCAACGGTATTGATCTCTTTACGAAACCAACCCCCCATTTGTACACCGGTATTGCCGCAGGGAAATTGAATCACATTAAATTTCTTGGCATAGAGGTCTTGTAGGACTTTCAGGCCACCGCCATCGTAGAGCCAAGCATTTTGCTGCTGAGCGTTGAGTCCGAAGGGAACAGTCGTGCCAAAGGCGACGGCTGGACTCTTGCCAATGTAGTAATAAGCCGCAGAATGGCCGCAGGGGACAGCTCCTTGGGAAACGACATTCAAAACTTCTGTTCCCGGTGCAATTTCACCGGCAGCACGGGGCTCAATTTTGAACTTGCCGCCAGTCATAGCCGCCACCCGCTCCGCAAAAACGGTTGCGCCACCATAAATCGTGTCGAGGGAGAGGGGCCAACTGGTGGCCATTTGCCAACGTAGTTCGGGCAGATTGTTTTGGGCGATCGCCCCGCTGCCAGACTCTTTCTGAACAGCACGGGTGCAGCCTGCTATCGCTTCTACCGCCGTCGCACCAATTGCGCCTTGGCCCAGATTCTTCAGAAGTTTTCGACGGTCCATAAACAGTAGGCAATGAGGTATAGGTTTGCCTATTGTCCTTAGGAGTTGTGATCTTGTTAAGCCTGCTTAATGTTTTGGAACATGCCAGGGGCACTTTACTTCAGTTCCTGTACAACTGGCATTTCTGGGGTGGAGCGATAGATGACTTGAACAGGAGGATCCTGATAAAAAATCAAAGAGGCTAGGGCAAAGCCAATGCCCATAGAGAATAGAACAGTGGCGGTTTGGTTGGAATTGCGATTCATGGGACTAGCTGAGGGCTGGATAGCTTGTTCTATCGGGACTTGACGTCCCGTAATTCGGTTGTAGGCGATGGGCAAAGCTTCTGCTTCGTCGGTCCATGGTTCTGGGTCTGGGCGAACTCGGTTTTTTTCTACGGACTGGACTGGCGTCGTTACGGATTGTGAACGAACCTGGCCGAGATAGTGTAAAGCACTGTTGAGGGAACTCATGGGAAAATCGGAGATTAGCAACTGGTTGGACTATCCCAATGCTAGAAATGCCGGGAAATGGGTGTAGGCGCAATTTATCGTGGTTTGACGGCCCTAGACGTCCTTCTTGGAGCAGAACTCATCCTTAGACCGTGGTGCGGGCTCTCTATCGGCTGGTATAGACCGGTGGCCCGGATGATAGATTCGGTCGACTGGTTACCAAAATCGCAACCTCCCCAGTCGCCCCTTGGAATCATGTCATCGTAAAGGCAATGATCCCTTGCCATTGATCCCTTGCCATTGACCGGAATTTATTGACCGGAATTTTAGGTTTCGCCGTCGAAGAAAAAAGGAACCCCTGCGTTCTCCCAGCGTCTTTCCCTGTAAAACCTCTATGAAATCCTTTACCCTAAAACCCTTTACCCTTGTGACCGCCATCCTGCTGTTGGGGAGTGCCTTCGGCCTGACCGCGCTAGCCCAGACCCAAGGACAGCCGATGTCGCGCCCGGTTCAGCGCCCGATTTCCTCTCCTCCGCCGGTGATCAATCTTTCAACCCTCTATACCGCCATGGAACCTAATCCCAATTTGCCAGTTTCTGCATCGCCGACGGGAGGACTCTTCGTCCAGGGAAAAGAGGGAGAGGGCCAGGTTTTTCCGCTGAAGCAGACGGAGGTTAAGGCGGATGTGGTGGGGAATGTCTCGCGGGTGGCGGTGACCCAGACCTTTGAGAATCCCTTTGATCAGCCCCTAGAAGCGGTCTATGTGTTTCCGTTGCCCGATGAGGCGGCGGTGGATGAGATGGAGATTCGCCTTGGCGATCGCATCATCAAGGGCGATATCAAACGGCGGGAAGAAGCCCAGGAAATTTACGATCGCGCCGTCTCCGAAGGCCGCACCGCTGGGTTATTGGAACAGGAGCGGGACAATATCTTCACCCAATCCCTAGCCAATATCCGTCCCGGTGAACAAATCCAGGTGACGATTCGCTACAGCGAGTCGCTCAAGTTTGAGGGAGGCAACTACGAGTTTGTTTTTCCCATGGTCGTGGGGCCGCGCTATATTCCAGGCCAACCGATGAATCGTAGTGGTGAGACAAGCCGTGAGATGAATGCTGGAATCAATGGCGACACGGATCAGGTGCCCGATGCCTCGCGGATTACGCCGCCGGTTTTGAAGCCGGGGATGCGATCGGGTCATGATATTGGGGTGACGGTGAATATCAATGCGGGGGTGCCCATTGAGGGCATCGAATCGACGTCCCATAAAATTAAAATCGATCGCGCCTTGGATAATCCGGATCAAGTGCGGGTGCAACTGACTGAAGGAGATACAATTCCCAATAAAGATTTGGTCCTGCGGTACAAGGTCACCGGCAGGGAGACCCAGGCCACGGTGTTGAGTCAGGCGGGCGATCGCGGCGGCCATTTTGCCGTCTATCTAGTCCCGGCGGTCGACTATCGTCCCAAGGAAATTGTGCCCAAGGATGTGGTGTTTTTGATGGACACCTCCGGTTCTCAAATGGGTGCACCGCTGGCCCAATCGAAGGTTTTGATGCGGCGGTTTCTCACGGGCTTGAACCCAGACGATACATTTACGATTATTGATTTTGCCAATACGGCGACGAAGCTGTCCGAGCGGCCCTTGGCCAATACTGCCGCAAATCGGGCTAAGGCCTTAAAGTACGTGGAAGCTCTGGAAGCCAATGGGGGAACGGAGTTGATGAATGGCATGAATGCGGTCATGCAGTTTCCGGCAGCTCCGGCAGGGCGGCTGCGGAGTGTAGTATTGCTCACCGATGGCTATATCGGCAACGATCGCGAGGTGATCGCAGCGGTACAAAAGCAACTCAAGCCGGGAAATCGACTCTACAGTTTTGGGGTCGGCAGTTCGACGAATCGCTTTTTGCTCAATCGTCTGGCGGAAGTGGGACGGGGGACGGCGCAGATGGTGCGTCAGGATGAAAATCCAGATCCCGTTGTTGAACGGTTCTTTAACCAGATCAACCGTCCGGTGTTGACCAACGTGCAAGTGACCTGGGAAGGCAGCGGTCCGGCACCGAGCATTTATCCCCTGGCTGCACCAGACTTGTTTGCTCAGCAACCGCTGGTGCTATTTGGCCGAAAAACCGATGCCCAGCCCGGTCGCGTCAAGATTACCGGCACCACGGCGGGAGGAAAACCCTATGAACAGACCCTAGCTGTGGACTTTGCGGAGCGGGAGAACCCGGCGATCGCCCAACTCTGGGGCCGAGCTCGGATCAAAGACCTGATGAATGGTCTCTACGGTAATGAAACCACCGAAGGCGTCGAAGCCGTTACCCAAACAGCCCTAGACTACCGGTTGCTGTCGCAATATACGGCCTTTGTGGCAGTGAGCGAAGAAGTGCGTGTGGATCCCGATGGCACCCGCCGCACGGTCCAGGTGCCGGTGGAACTGCCCGAAGGCGTCAGCTATGAAGGCATTTTTGGCAAAGACGCAGCCGAAAGCGCTAACTTGGCTGGAGCAATGCCCGCATCAGCCCGATTGATGGCTCCAGCCCCGTCTTCCATGGCGATGCCGCGTCAGGCCAGTGGAGGACGTCGGAATAGTTCCCCGGTGACGATGGCGAAACCCCAAATCCTCCCTGGGGCCATGGATCAGGCAATGGATCAGGAAACGGTATCAGCGGAGATGTCAACGAGCCTGTCTGCGCCTAAAATTCAGGTGATTCGGTCGGAGAATCTGGATGCAGCGGCGATCGCCTCCTTAGAACAGCACCTCGCCACGTTAACGCTGCCAGCGAATCCAGCCGGGGAACTGACCTTTGAACTCCGCCTTCGCCGAGGTCGAGTTCAGCTGGTGGCCTTGGATGCCGCCGCTTCGACAATGACGGATCAAGCCCTAATTGATGCCCTGCGCCAAGCCTTGCAGCAATGGCAACCAGAGCCCGGTTTGTCGGGGACGGTGAAGGTGACGTTGCAAGTGCAATCTTAGGAGCAGGCTTAAGGTCAATCTTAAGGGCAGGTCTAAGACAAAATCATGGGCCTGCTTTCACCTCTACCCCGGCGTCTGACATTCTCTATCCCGACAGCCATGGCAAATCCATGGCCGATAACACGAAGCAATATCGCTGGATTGTCATGCTGAAGGAAAATCTGGAGATTTTCTTAGCGATCGTAGGGCGATCGCTCTTGCACCCATGACGACGACCACCTAGCGACGACCACCTAGGGTTCAAATTATTGAGGCGTTGAAAGAGTGGGGATTGAAGTTGACTTGGGGGACGCTACCTGAGTTAGGTGTTCAGAAAAAACGTGTGATTATGCGGAGGTCGTTCGATGGCTGACTGGGGGGCGGGCTTTGGGGCGATGCTTGATATTGTTGCTTCAAAGGTCACGCTCGCGTTCTTTGGGTTTCAAATAGCCCTCTACCAACAAATCCGTACCGATCGCCCGCCATTCCACCCGCTCTAACAGCAGAGCCTCAGCCATCTTCGTTAACCCCAGTTCCCCCACAGGAGAGAGGCCAGAACCACCAATGATTTTAGGGGCAATAAACGCCAGGACTTTTTGAATGGCACCCGAGGCGATCGCCGCCGCCGCCAACGTTCCCCCACATTCCCACAGCACCGACAAAGCCCCTCGCTCGTAGAGATTTTCCATGACCGTCTGGGGGGTTAAGCAATCCGTTAAAACCACTTCCACCCCCTTGGATTCGAGATAGCTCCAGAAGGAGGCGATCGCAATCCCGCTCTGTAAACACCACCGTCGGAGCCTCAGCCCTGTCCCACAAATGCGCCTCCTTGGGCAAGTTCAAGGTCCGGCTCATTACCACCCGCAGCGGGCCGTGGTCCGCTTCGCCATGGCTGGTTAAGCGGGGATTGTCGTGGCGAACCGTATTGCCCCCGACGACCACCGCATCGCAGCCGATCCGTAGATGATGGACCCACTGTCGAGCCGCCGGTTGGGTGATCCAGGCGCTGTTGCCGGTACTGGTTGCGATTTTGCCATCGAGGGTCATGGCGTATTTCAAAATGCCAAAGGGTTGCTGATGCACAATGCGATGGACAAAGGCTTCGTTGAGCTTTTGGCAGGCCGCCGCTTCAACGCCCACCACCACTTCAATGCCCGCCTCTTGCAGCCGCCGAATACCGCCCCCCGCCACTAAGGGATTGGGATCGACCATACCGACCACCACCTTTGCCACCCCCGCCTTGATCAAGGCTTCCGAACAGGGCGGGGTGCGTCCATAGTGATTGCAAGGTTCCAGACTGACATAGGCCGTTGCGCCCTGGGCTGCCGCTCCCGCCTCGCGCAGGGCGAAGACTTCCGCATGGGGCTGGCCTGCACCAGGGTGAAAGCCTTCGCCAATAATTTCGCCTCCTTTGACAATGACAGCGCCCACCATGGGATTAGGGGCGGTTTGTCCCAAGGCGCGGCGGGCCAACTCTAGGCAGCGCTGCATCATTTGGACATCGATGGGGTCAAAGGAGGCTGTCATGAAAAGCTGTCAGGGAAAGTGGATCAGTTTGTTTAATATATATTGACAATAGCGTGATCCCCGATTAAATCTCCTTGACCTGGTCTATGGCTCTCTATTTTTATGCCGCGAGCGATCGCCCCTACGGCTGTTTCTCTAATTTCTCACTTCACGGCTTTCAATTAGATGGCCATTGGTGGCCCACCTGCGAACATTATTATCAGGCACACAAGCATTGGGGAACCGCTCAGTTTGACCAGGTGCGTCAGGCGGAGACCCCAGCGGAGGCAAAACTGCGGGGCCGCGACCCGGATTGTCCCTGTCGAGCGGATTGGGATCAGGTTAAGGATGAAGTCATGGAACGGGCCGTGCTGGAAAAGTTTAAGATGCATCCGGAGATTCGGCAGCAGTTGCTTGAGACGGGAGATGAGCTGCTGGTGGAAAATTCGCCTGTGGACTACTACTGGGGCTGTGGGGAGGATGGCAGTGGCAAAAATCGCTTGGGGGAAATTTTGATGGCGGTGCGATCGCATCTGCGCCAAACCAAAGCGGATCAAGATGATCTAAGTCCAGAAACCTTCGGTGGGTAAAGCCGTCAAAGCAGCCTCGCAGGCCCGCAGCATCCGCCGCCCCACAGCATAACTCAACCGCGCTTCGGCTTCTGGAGCCGTGCACCAGCAAAAATCGGAAATTTCAGCTTCCTGAATGGTCACGGGAGGCGCTTCTCCCTGGGCACAGGGTTGCACTTGGCCGACGAAATATAAAACGCGTTTTTCCACCCAGAGATCGCGCTTTTTCTTCTTAAATCGATAGTTCTCGACAAATTTGAGCTCCGGAAAGACCCGGCTCGCCGATAGTCCCGTTTCTTCGTGAAACTCCCGTGCTGCTGCCTCTAGCGCCGATTCTCCGCGCTCTCGATGTCCCTTGGGAAAGCCCCAATGTCCTTTTCTATGGCAAATGAGCAGATATTGGCGCGGCTGGGGGGCAATGGGAAGACGGGGAGGGGCGATCGCTGGCCCAAAGGGTCCTAACACGGGAATTATGCCAAAGGCTTCATCTTGGAGCATTGGATTAGAGGCAAAAAAGCGGGTAAGGCCATTTTAGAACTTGGCAAACCCGCTCGTCACAGCTAGTTGCAGTCGGTTTAATTACAGCCGGTTTAATTACAGCTAGTTTAATTACAGTCCGCTGCGTCTGGATCGACTTTGTTGTTACTCCCTTCGGGGGTTGCGCAGCGAAGATTGAGAATATAAGGATCTTCGACCGGCAGTTCGCGATAAAACTCACTGCGCAAATCACTACGGGTGATAAACCGCTCGGAAATAGGGCCAGCAGGGGCATATTGTAAGGCCACATCGTAGCCCCAAAACCGATTGGGTGGGCCATAGTAACTGATCAACTCATTGTTCGCATCTGGAGGAAGACCCGGTTCCCAGGAGTCTTTGTCAAAGGGTCCAGTGGCGTAGGAGCTAAAGTTAAGCTGCATCAGAGAACCGGAGATAAACAGTTTTTTCCAGCCCTCCACAAAACGAGGGAAGTTGTGCAGCCCACCAAAGGACTGACCACCGCGCGAAGGGACAATGCCGCTGACGATGACGGCGTTGATATAGGTTTCGTCTGGTGTACCGCCACTGGAGCTGGTACCGTTAATGCCTTTGTAGGTGCGATTGCTTCCGCCTAAAAGACTGGCTTCGCGGCCATATTCGATTTCTTTACGAGTTCCGCTACAGGCATTACCGGAGCCTGTCAAGCTTCCGTTGGACTCAACACAATAAACTGGAAACCCGCGCTGAGAAATTTTGATGGGACTACTGTAGGTTTCACTCGAAGAGGCAACGCCGTTTTCTCGAACCCAAGGGAGGTTAGTGTCGTTGCCATGGCTGAGACCTGCGAAGGAGCCAGGGCTGTTGTCTCGAATCCCTCGGGCGATGGTGCCTTCGGTAAAGCTAGCGGAGAGCAGCGTGACCGCATCGGCAATAATCTCAGCGGGACGCCAGCGATCGTTGCGGCTGGCAAAGTCGGTGTTGAGAGTTTTGCGATCGTAGAAGTTATCCCAGTTTTCGGCGGAGAGGGTTTCGGTGAATTCCTCTTGGGTATGCCAGTTAAATTCGTTATTGTCGGCCTGTAAATAAACGGGATTATCGGAAACAAAGGAGAATCCTCGCAGTTCGGGGGCGGTGCTGGTACCACTCACCGTTGTGCTGCCGTTGACGCGACGGAGATCTTGGCCGTTGCGCAGTCGAAACCCGAAGGGACGCCGATCAGGATCGGCATAAAAATCAACGGCTTTAGGACTAATGCCGGTACGAGGATTGACAGGGGGATCGGTGGGTTCAGCCCCTACTGCATTCATGATGTAATTGGCAACAGTTGCATCCTTGGGATTATTGACGAACTTGAGCCATTTGCTCAGCCAAGTACTGTAGCTATCGCTGGTCTGTCTGGGTCTGGCAATGCCGTCTTCGCGGATGGCATCTTCACGAAATGCATAAACCATCGCGCCAGCACGGGTAGGATCGTTAGAGGCGGTGAGGTCCGGTAAAGGAAGCCAATAATCTGTGGTGGCTCCGCTCGGATTGGCAATACGGTTGATGCCGGTAATGCTGGTCCGCCGCATTAGGTCGAGGTCTAGATCCAAAGCGCGGACAGCCATCATTTCACGGCCATTGAAGAAGCCTTTATCGAGGAAGGCGGGGTAGAGATTGGTGCCTTGGACGGTAATTTGATTGATTCTTCCGGTGGCGGTGGCGGTGACGGGGGTTTTCCAGCTTGCTGTCGTGGTCCGAGGAGCCATGCCTAGCGCATTGGCTAAGGCGGTCACACCATCCTCTGTGCCGTTTTCAATGCCATTGTTATCTGTATCGCCTAGTGGTCTAAAGGTGGTATTTTGGCAAGTCCCAGCGGCATTGGGATAGCAGTTGATTCCCCGTTTATTGGCTCGGTCAAATAGATAGGGATGATTGGTTGCGCTGACATAGGGTTCACTACTGGGCTGTGGAATGGCGGACGCCCCTGCGGCTTGGGCTGTCGTTGAGATTTGACCGTCGGGGGCATGTTCGGTGAGCGGAAAGAGATAATAGAGTGAGGGGTACTTGGGTGGTGAAGTTGAAGGGCAGAGTGCCATTGCTAGGCCAACTTCTGCTTTTTCGGAAAGGCCAAAACTACTAGGATCACATCCTATACCCTCATAGATAACTAAAGATTCAGCAATTCCTGTAATGACATTTCCGAGTCCAGGACCATCATTCAGATCGTAAAGACCGTTCCCCCAATCATAACCCGTACCATTGCCAGGAATGCCTTTATCTTTTACGAATCCAAGAGCTCGATCACGACGAATTTGATAGGCCCTAATCATAAGTTCTAACTTATCAGCATGATTGTTTTGCCCATCGGATCTTAGAGCCTTTACCCAATCTTCTGGTGTGAACTGAGCATAGTATTTACGGTAGTTTTGTAGATCGTTAATGTTGCTAACGGTATAAGGATTTTGACTAGGACAACCATTAGATCCATTAAAGCTTGTACATCGGTTGTCAGAATTATTCCCAATTTCTGCATTTCCGTTGTTTGCTTTTCCATCCATGAGTTTAAAAAGCTGTTCTCCAACGGCTTGTAAACTTGGGCCACTTCCATTGATGGCAGCCTGATACATTTCTTCTTGATTTTGCAAATTGTAGGCTAAAGCCCCAAGGGTGCAAGTTGCCGTATGTAAGGTGCTCTTATCCGCAGGGCTCAAAGCATCGTATTCATCGATTTCACCACCATCGAGCGAATCATTTTCTAAATAGGTCATAATTCGTCGTAAATTAGAGAAATCGCCCCAAGCCGTCAACTGAGGATAGGGATGAACTACCCCTTTGGCATCTGCCTCTGCGAAATGGGCAAACTTGTAAGCGGCATTATCTTTGCTTGCCGCAACGGTATCCTGCTGAGATGGGAAACCACCGGCTGGATCTCCTGCAAACCGAGCAAGGTTCGTCAACGCTCGTCGCAAAGAACTATCAGTATTGTTTATGGCTGTTGCAAAAGCTGCTTCCGGATCAGCACTGCTGGAAAACGGTGCGGAAAACTCAATTCCATTGGTGCCTTTTCCTGTAAGAAAATTCGTATCAATGCGAGAAGCAACACCAGGCAGTTCGTCGAATTGACGACTCTGGGTGCGGCTATTGTCAGTACCAGTATGAGCCGTGGAGGCCAGACAGGCAACCGGATAATCACCCCCATCATTAAGATAGTGGTAAACGGCAGTGGTTTGCACTGCGGCTAAATTGTCTCGCAGCGATCGCCATTGGCGTTGTTCATGGAAGCGATCGTTATCGTCGTTAGTCGTATCATCAAATACACTGTTTTGTGCTGCATTCGCAGGCGGTGGATTGAGCGGGTCATCAGCCCCTTTCCAACCATTGGCATTGCCCAGTTCCAAACGCTGACTGACAATGAGGCGAACGCCTTGAGCTTTAGCCCGCCGTTCCCAATAGCCATCGTAACCATATTCAGTTTCGCTGTTGGCAGAGGCTTCATTGCGGATCAATTCTGTGGAATTACTATAGGCTGAGGTGATGCGATCGCCCGTCCGATAAACATCTAGCGTTCCATCCGCATTTTGATCCTCATCCGCATCGGCTATACCGTCATTATCTGTATCTTCATTCATGACAAACGATGAAGTATATTCAGCCTTCGGTCCCCAGCGATCATCTGCTCGATAGGTATCATCCACAAAGGGTTTGTTTTGGGGATCGTTATAAACGCGATGGTCCTTGGCGAGGGGGCGATTTTCCCAGTTGCTATCCCGCGCACTGTGATTATAGGGATCGCTAGAGTCACGAGAACGATTGCGATCTTCGGTAAATAAGAGAATGGGATCAACAGCAATCTCTCCCGGTTTAATGTTGGTTCCTGTTACCGAATCAATTTCTCGAGTTAAGCTAATCGTCTGGGGGAAGAGCTTGCCTGGAGAAGGAGAGGGTAAACTCTCCGAAAATCGATGCACCACGGACGAGTTTGTACTAGTGGCATTTCGCTTCATGGAGCCCGTAATAATTTGCCCTTCAAAAGGAGATCGAGGGGTTTCGCCTGCCACCGAAATCTCAGAGGCATCACGGGTATAAACGCAGGATGCTGGAGATGAAATCAAATACAAATTTAAACTGCCGCCTTCATGGGTGGGCATGAAGTTAGACTCGGTATGCATCGCACCATTCCAGCGAAAAGCCGGTCCGGGAAAGACTTCTAGATCATAGCGAAACCACGCGCCCCATTTATTGCCCATATTGGCTTGGCGATCCTGTTGCATTTCGAGGGTCGCAGCAATGCCTGTGGTGTTATTTTTAGCAAATGCGTTGACCTGAAGGGCTTTTCGTAGCGTTGAAGAGTTGATCGGTTGCCAACCGGCACGGGGAGAGAGGGCCAGGTTATTGCAATTGGGATTAGCAGCGCCTCCGGCTAAGTTAATGGGGCCATTGCGAACGACTTGAGCTGTGGCTTTTATGGCATCGTCTTCGCCAAAAGAAATGAGATTTCCTTGAGCATCTCTTGTGTTCGCTTGAGTCAGAATAGAATAGGCAACGGTCACTTCTTTACCGTCGGTGCCTGTATTAGGATCGCCATCCACATTAAATTGAAATTCCCAGGCATTATCAATCGTGTTGGCATTTCCATCTAGGTCCAGACGGGTTTCGTCGGGGAGCGTGTAGTTGCCGTCATTGCGCAATGCCTGTACGAGGTCACTGTCGGAGGGCAGGGGAGGAAGTGGCTCTTTTTTGAATAAAAATTCGAGTTTGGCATTGGCCCGATCCATGGCAGGCGTTGCAGCATTGTAGAGCATGCGTTGCTGACGGTTGCCAATGACTTCCTGGGTACGATTTCCGGTGCGGAAAATTAAGATTCCCAGCACCATCGACAGCATGAGCAAGAGCAATATGGTTGTAGGCAGGATAAAACCTGCGGTTTGCCCAGCCGATCGTGAAGTCGATTGGCTCAAAAGCGAACTCCGCCAAAGCCAAAATAGGTCTTTAACCGTCAGAGTTTGATGAAACTGATGAAGTCTGGCTTGAAGCGTTTGAAAAGCGCCAAAGCGGTCTCTATTCACGGATCTACCTACGCATACAAGGGCCAATCTTGGTAGATGACCTTGCACCGACTCAGAGGTAGATGATCCTGCAACCCTCGGGACTCTCGATCAGACTAAACGTCAAGCTTTTCGTCAGGCTTTCAGAATTGAATCAAGCTTGACTGAAGTTTGACTGCAACTGGAATGGAAAAAGAGTCCATCTGGATACAGCTTTCCCTCGACCGTGGGAGAGAAAACAACCGATTTAATTTTTCTCGAAAATTACTCGGAAATGGCTCGGAAATCGCTTGAAAATGATGTGATACCTCCGGTCTAGGCATCAGACCCGCCCAACCTTTAAAGAATCTGCTAGAGTGAGAAGAAAGTGTAAACTGTGGTTATCATTCCAGCCGTTTTCAGCATGAGGAGCGCCTGATGGACTTTGGCACAACCATTCGCGATCGCCGTCGACAGGAGGGCCTGAGCCAGGAATCGCTGGCTCAACAGGTGGGCATTTCGCGCAATTATTTGTCTCAAATTGAGCGGGGTCGGGCGACCAATTTGTCCTGGCAGCTTCGACAAAAACTGACGGCATTGCTGGGGATTCAAGAAGAAACACCGACAACGACGGCGGTTGACTGGAGTGCCTTGCCGGAGGGGTTAGAAGCCTTTGCCAAGCGGGTCAACCTGCCTGCGGATGATGTTTTAATGTTGGCGCGGCTCAGATATCGGGGCAAGCAGCCCACGACCGCTGAAAAATGGGAACTGCTTTATAATGTGATTAAAGTGACGGTGGATGTTTGACCATGGGGTATCAGCATCCGGGTCAGGCTTTTTTGAGCCAGTTTGGGGCACTCCGAAGCGGTGCCGAAATTGCGGCCTATGGTGAGTTTTTGCGCAGTGCTGCGGGACTATCCAGTGACCCTCCCATTGATCTAGAAAAAATTTATGCGCGTTTTGAAATGCCTTTGCCTCGGCCAGCGCCTCTGACGGATCAGCAAGGAATTTTGCTGGATGGCGATCGCGGCCTAGTCTTGATCAAAGCCGATGACCCTCGGGTGCGCCAACGCTTTACCGAAGGGCATGAGCTGATGGAGCTGTTGTTTGAGGCCCAGGTGCAATCGGGGGCGGCTTGGCAGGTGACGGGCGACCCAAAGGAAAAATGGTGCGATCGCGGTGCCGCATCACTCTTAATGCCTCGGGAGTCCTTCGCGCCCCGACTCAAAAATTTGGGCTGTTCGATCGCCACGGCTAAAAAATTAGCGGCAGCCTATCAAACCTCCTTGCTGGCAACGTTGATGCGGATGATGCAGGTGGCGGAGGGGGTCCATTGTCTGCGGGTTTGGCGGTTGGGCTGGGCGGATATGGCTGCAACGACCGGACGAGAGCCGCCGCAGTTGTGGTCTTGGTGGCAGACGGCGACGGCGGGTTGGACTGCTTCACCCCTGGGATGCGTTTGGCATCAACCCTCGCCCCTCCCGGCACAATCGGTGATTGGCTTGGCCCATGCGCTGGATCAGTTTTTGACGGGCACGGAAGATTGGGGGAGCATGACTTCCCAGGGGGGCGATCGCCCCCAGCGCTGTGCCATTGAGGCTTTACCCCTCACCCTTGGCCATCGTCGAGCGGTGGTATCGCTGTTCCATCAATTGGAGACTGGCGAATAACTGAAGGCTGAGAATCACTCACGGCTGGGGAATCCATCGTCTAAATCCAAGTCGTCAGCCACATCCGCAGCTTCAATCCCGTTTCAGTCAGGGGCAGTCCCAGATAAACGGGCATCCAGAAGAGAAAGGCGATCGCCACCATCCCCAAAAGCCCCAGGCCGACCCTCGGCCAACGGTCGCACCAAAAGGCTAACCCTAAGGCCCCAAAACAAGTCGCCCCCAGATGGTGATACATAAACGTACAGCGACTCACGAAGGCCCAGGGCAGCCAGTTTGCGCTGTAGTTGAGCAGGATGTAAGTGGCGATCGCCAGTTGTCCTTGACTGAGCAGGAGGGGAGCAGCCTTACATTGCGCTTCGATCTGCTGGCGGTCTTGCTGCTCTAGTCGCCAAAGCCAGCGTTGCCAGAGGCTCCAGATGAGGGTACCGAGGAGGAGGGCGATCGCCAAGGTCGACAGCCACCAAAGCAGCGGATTGCCCATGGCATGGACATCAAACCGCCAAACCCCATCCGTCGACTTACGAAAAAAGTAGGCGATGGGACGGAGCATCAATGGCCAACTCCACCAGGGAGAACAGTAGGGATGGACGGTTTTGCTATTTCCCCCCATTCCCTCATGAAACCCCAGCATTTGCTCATGGACTTTGATCAAACCCACATCGGTGTTGAACCGCAGATGGGGCAACCAGAGAATCCCGTAAACGATTGCTGGCATGAGCCAGAGCGCAATCAGCCCTTGCCAGAGGACCAGAGATGGCCGTCGGGCTTTGAGCTGAAACCAGAGCCAAGCCCCAATCCAGCCCAATCCAGGGACAAACCAATAGCCCAACCCATTCCATTTGACGGAGATACAGGCCCCGAAGCTGAGCCCAGCATTCATCAGCCAATGCCATCGTTCTGGAACGGGTGCGCGCAGGGCCTTGAGGACGCACCATTGACCCAGCAAACCCAAGGTCACGAGATACACATGCAGTAGGGCAAACCGGGATTCCACCAGCAGAAACCCATCCGCCGCAATCAGAGCCCCCGCGATCAGGCCCAAACTGCGGCGACCGCTGAGCTGCCGTCCAATCCCAGCTACGAGGAGCGGAATCCAGGCCCCTACAAACCCATTCAGCCAGCGATAGCTAAGGGGCGAGAGCGAAACGCCCGCTGCTTCATTGCGGGGCTGGGCTCCAACAAAGATCAGGTTTTCACCCAGCCAAGTCCCTGCGGCAATGAGATATTTTCCCAGGGGCGGATGGGCGTCAAAAATCGGTTTTTGGGTCAGGTAGGCGTAGCCATATTTGACGTAGTAGATTTCGTCAAACACCAGTTCATTGAGGCGATCGAGCCGCCAGAGCCGCAGTACCAGAGAAACACAGAACAACGCACCCAAACCCCAGGCGTACCAGTGACGGGAGAAAGCGTGAAGACGCATAGCGGGACAGCCCAGAACCAATACGGATATATAGACACAGAGAAGAGAATAGATCGGGATTGGGTGATTCAGATATGAGACGATCAAGCCTGTGGTTGTTCTAGGGTGATTGGGTGCTGACAGGAAAAGGGTTGAGCGGTTTGAAGTTAGCTTGCTTGTTGGGGCTAAGCTTCTGGTTAACGAGCTGTGCGCTGCTCCAGGATCTGGGCAGTTTGCGGTTGATGACGAGCCCCCATCTGATGCTGGGCAATCCTAGTGATGCCAGGACACGTTTGGGCCAACCCAATAACTATTTGATCCTCAAGCCTCAATTTGCGGTGTCCTATAATCGCGATCGCGGTATTCCCAATTGGGCCAGTTGGCAGCTCAACGCCAGTTGGCTCGGTCCGATCGAGCGTCAAAATAATTTTCGCGCTGACCCCAGTTTGCCGGAGGATTGGCCGCAGATTACGTCCCAGGATTATCGCGATCGCCGCTACGATCGGGGCCATTTGGTGCCTTCGGGCGATCGCACCGCCTCCGTGGCAGACAATGCCGCAACCTTTGTCTTTACCAACATCGTGCCCCAGGTACCGGGCAATAATCGGGGACCTTGGAGTGAGCTGGAGCAGTATTGCCGTCAGTTGGTGGGGCAGGGCCAGGAGTTGTATATTATCGCGGGAAGTTTGGGTCAACAGGGACGGATTGGCAGTGCCAAGGTGACGGTACCCAGCAGCGTTTGGAAGGTGATTGTGGTGATGCCAGAACCAGGGCTATCGGCGGCGGATGTGACGGCTGCAACGCGGGTGATTGCCGTCAATATTCCCAATACGCCTTCGGTTGGCAGTCAGTCTTGGCGTCGGTTTGTGACGACGGTGGATGAAATTGAGGACTTGACGGGGTACGAGTTGCTGTCCAATGTCAATCAGGGGGTGCAGCGTGTGATTGAGGGGCAGAAGGATTTGCGATCGCTCCAGTCAATGCGGTTGGATGGGGATGGGGGAGGGCGATCGCGATTAAACTAAAAGAATCTCGAAAAGAATCTCGAAAAGAACCCCGAAAAGAGCCTCAAACGTCCCAATCAGCCACCCCCATCAGCCCTCATGGTTTCTGTTGTTGCGTCTCCGCTCACCCTCGCAGAATATTTGGCCCGTCCTGAAAGCTGTGGCCGCTACGAATTGATTGACGGAGCCCTTGTCCCCAAAATGTCCCCTAAGCGATTTCATTCTCGGACTCAGCGCGCCTTTCTCTACCTGCTGGATGGGTGGGGAGAGGACCTCGGAGAAGTGGGTGTGGAATGGTCTGTGATTTTGGAGAAGGATGGGCAAGCCTGGGTGCCAGTGCCTGATCTGCTGTTTGTGTTTAACGAACGCTTGCCAGCGGATTTGGGGGATGAAGCTTGTTCGGTGGCCCCCGATTTGGTGATTGAGATTATTTCACCGGGGCAAACCTTTGGTGAAATGGCTGAAAAAGCAGTGGATTATGTATCAGCAGGGGTCGCGCGAGTTTGGATGGTGGATTCCCAGGCGCAGACCATTACGGTGTTTGCTGCCAACGCGATGCCGGTGACCTATCGGGGCGATCGCCTACTCTCAGATGGACAATTTCCAGGGTTGGAATTGACTGCTGCACAAGTGTTTCAGCGAGCCGGGTTAGCGTCTTGAGTTCGGCAAAACCAAAACTCTTAATCACCGGGGCCAGCGGTTTTCTCGGTACTTGGCTAGCAGACCTCGCCCTAGCGAACTGGCAGGTCTATGGCACCCATCGGCATCCCCTTGGGGCCGATTTGGGGGCCGGTCTCCCCGGATTAACTTGGATGCAAGCGGATTTAGCCGATGCTGAGGCCGTGGCTGAGCTGTTGGATCGCCTGCAGCCCGATGGGATCGCCCACCTCGCCGCCCAAGCCAACACCACGATCTGTCAACAGGACCCCGAGGGCACCTACGGCATTAATGTGCGGATTCCGGAGGCGATCGCCCGTGAATGTCGCGATCGCCAAATTCCCCTCCTGTTTACCTCCACGGGCATGGTGTTTGGGGGCGATCGCCCTCCCTATGCCGAAACCGATCCGGTCAACCCCCTCAATGTCTACGCCCAGCAAAAGGTGGAAGCAGAGCAGCGGGTGTTGGCGGTTTATCCCCAGGCGATCGTCGCGCGCCTGCCGCTAATGTTCAGCTTGACCCCATCTCGCCTCGGCACCGTGGCCCCGCGCAATTTCATGGCCAACCTTGATGAGGCCCTGCGTCAGAGACAACCGGTGCAGTTGTTTACGGATGAAATTCGTTCTCCGGTGAGTGCGGCGGTGGCGGCGGCGGGATTGCGGCTGGCGCTGGATTGGGCCAGGACGGGACGTCATCGGGGGTTAGTGCATTTGGGGGGGCGATCGCCTGTGTCTCGCTATGACCTCGGGGTGTTGTTGGCCCAAGTGCGGGGCTATGCCACCGACGTAATCCAGCCCTGTCGCCAATCTGAGGTGATCCTGCCTGCTCTTCGGCCCCAGAACGTGACGCTCGATAGCACGTTAGCCTTTTCCCTCGGTTATGATCCACCGGAGCTCCTGGATCAATTGCAGGCTCCATCGGTTAGGTTCTCAAGCGATCAGGCCGATCAGAGAGGGCTGGGTCTTTCCTGAGCCAAAACTGGACGGGCCAGGGCATACTAAAGAGCAATTATCGCGACTCTTTACTCTGTTATTGCTGTTCTGTTATTGCTGTATCGCTGAACATAATTTCTATGCTAACCGCCCAACTCCCTGAATCCTTGCAAACTCTCCTTCAGGAGCAGCCTAAATTTCACGCGATTTATCACGATACCAAGCTGATTGAGGCGGATTGCTGCAACTGGGCGATCGACACCCCGATCCTAGAATGGATTAGCAAGCATGTGAAACCAGAGTTCAAAACCTTAGAAACCGGCTGTGGCTATTCTTCCGTTGCCTTTATCGTGGCCGGGGCGGAGCATACCGTGCTGTCGCCGATCGCCGCCGAACACGAAGCCATCCAGCGCTGGTGCGCCACCCAGGGGATCGACCTGGGCCGGGTGACGTTCCTGGCTCAAGCCTCCCAGGATGTAGTTCACAGCATGGCCCCAACGCCCCTGGATGTGGTCTTGATCGATGGCAACCATGCCTTCCCGACGCCCTTTATCGACTGGTATTACACCGCTGAACGGGTGCGAGAGGGGGGATATGTATTGGTGGATGATACGCAGATTATTACCGGTAAAATTCTCAAAGACTTCCTCGCCATGGAAGCTGGACGGTGGGCCTTGGCCGCAGAGTTTGGCAAAACTGCGGTGTTTCAACGGGTAACGTCGGAATCCGTGACGCGGGGGTTTTGGTGGGGCAAACAACCCTACTGTCAAGAAATTCAGGAATAAACTGTGGATAATCCCGTTGCTCGTTCCGCCCAAACCCAGGCTCGGAAAGCTGATCACATTCGCATTTGTTTGCAAGATGACATCGAATGTCAAACCATTACCACGGGATTTGAGCAATATCGGTTTCAGCATTGTTGTTTACCGGATGTGGATTTTCAGGCCATCGATCTGGCGACGACGTTTTTGGGCAAACCCCTCGGGGCACCGCTGCTGATTTCCTCCATGACCGGGGGAACGGAACAGGCGCGGCAAATCAACTACGCTTTGGCGGAGGTGGCGCAAACCTATGGCTTGGCTATGGGGGTGGGATCACAGCGGGTGGCGGTGGAAAATCCGGCGTTGATGAAGACGTTTGATGTGCGGGCGATCGCCCCAGATATTTTCCTCTGCGCCAATCTCGGGGCGGTGCAGCTTAACTATCGCTATGGGGTTGATGAATGTCGGCGGCTGGTGGATGACCTAGAGGCCGATGCGCTGATTTTGCATCTCAACCCGCTCCAGGAGTGTATTCAGCCTCGGGGAGATACGAATTTTAAGGGGTTGGCGCGGCACATCGAAATGCTGTGTCAACAACTGCCGATCCCCGTGGTGGCGAAGGAAGTGGGCAACGGTATTTCTGGGCCGATGGCGCGGCGGTTGCTGGACTTGGGGATCAGCGCCATTGACGTGGCCGGGGCGGGGGGGACTTCCTGGGCCAAGGTGGAAAGCGAGCGGGCGGATAATGAACTCCAGCGGCAACTCGGGCTGACCTTTGCAGATTGGGGGATTCCCACGGCGGATTGTTTGGTGCAGGTGCGGCAGCTTGCCCCAGCGGTGCCGCTGATTGCCTCCGGGGGGATTCGAGATGGGGTGGAGGGGGCGAAGGCGATCGCCCTCGGTGCCGATCTGGTGGGGATGGCCAGACCGTTTTTACAAGCGGCCTGCGATTCTCCCCTGGCCCTCCAAGAAAAAGTCGAGCTGCTGTTCGCAGAGCTTAAAACGGTGTTGTTTTGCACCAACCATGCCACACCGGCTGAATTGAAGCAGACAAAAGCCCTTGGGCGAATTGGACCCCATTGGAACGCCTAAATGTCAGGAAAACTAGATATGAAATTCTTCTTAAAAGGGGATGACATCGACTTTCTTGGCTAAGAATAGTAGAAGAATTGATTGCTCAGGCGGGGGGCTACGATGGCGTATGTGTGTGAACTGGGTGCGGGTCAAAAGGTGTATTTGGACAATCAAGGTCCTCAAACCTTGCTGACCGTGAGTACCAGTACCCCTGGCCAGCAGCAGCAGGCCAGCAGCATGTTTCAAACCGGCGCTTGGACGGTTCCTCCTGTGGCGTTTGTGGCGGGACGGGGCGTCCTGCTGAAGGTTACGACGGCCCAGGGTGAAGCGTTTATTCAAGTCCAGGGCAATAGCACAAGCTTGATGGTGGGGTCGCCCAATACTGCGAGTTTGGAGGGATTAGCACTGCAATCCGTGGCGACGATGCCAGGGATGCAGCCGATGCAGCCCATGGAACCGATGCAGCCGATGCAACCCATGCAGCCCATGCAGCCCATGGACATGGGCAATATGCAGATGAATCTGAATCCCATGGAAATGCGCATGGGCAATATGCAGATGCGCATGGGAGATTCGGCTCGGCCTGCGGCGGCGAATGAAGTTGCCGATGCATCTCCAGCTAGCGGAAAGACTCGGAAATTCTGTAGCCAGTGCGGTAGCCAGATTGAAGCGACGGATCGGTTTTGTAGTAGCTGTGGACATCAGCTGCAATAAGTTTGGGCAAGAATTTAGGCTGCAATCAATCAAGGGTGCAAGATCGAGTGACACAATTTGATTTAAAGACTCCAACGGTAACTTCGGTGGCTGGGGTGACCACAGCGGAGGTGGCAACAACTGAGGTGACAACAACTGAGTCGACCTTGTCTGCATGGGAATCCGCGCTTTCCAGCTCTTTGCTGGATGCCTTAGGCCATCGCATTGACCAACAGCTCCAAGCTCAGCAAGTGGGTCTCATGATGGGGGGGGAACCGACGTTTGTGGCGCGGGATCAGCTGCATTTGGCTCAGTGGCAAACGGTTGCCCTGGGGCCAGAGAAGCGATCGCTTGCAGAACGGTTGCTGTGGGAACTGTGCGATCGCCTCCAGATTCCCCATGCCCTACGCCACAGCGGCATTGGCAAACAATATCCCGGAGAAGGGGAGCCGCGCTGGTCCTTGGGCTGTTACTGGCGGCAGGATGGTCAGCCCCTCTGGCGAGATACCCGCTGGTTGGCGAAACCCTCTGGTTCAGCGCCGGAGCCGGAAATAACAGAAAACCAGGTCCAATCCGATTTGTCGCGTCTGTTTATGGAGGCCTTGGTGCAGTCCCTCGGGATCGCTCCCCAGCGGATTATTGCGGCCTACGAGGCGGAGGCGGAAACGCCAACGGGCTATGTCTTGCCGCTCTTAGCGGTCGTTCCTCCATCACAGGCCATTGATTCTGCCTGCTGGGCAAGCTGTTCCTGGACCTTTGCGCCAGCCTATCGACCTCAGCCGGAAACTGCCGACCCGTTCACGGGGGTAGTTCTGTTGGCAACAACGGGGCCTGTGGGGCTGCGCTTGCCGCTGCACGGACTGCCTGAGGTTGAGACATGGGTGGATGAAGTGGATGCGGCGTTAACGGCGGCACCGATCGCCAGCGCCCCCACCCCGGTTGCACTCCCCGATAACAGCATTCGCATTGCCCTGGCGGTGGAACTGCGGGCGGATGAGCTCTGTGTCTTTTTGCCGCCCCTGAGTTCCGCCCGAGGGTTTGTGGATTTGCTGGCCCAGGTGGAGGCGATCGCCACTCGTCTCCAAGTTCCCGTTCGGATTGAGGGCTATGTCCCCCCTCGCAGCAGCGGCATTGAGGGCTTTCAAATTACGCCGGATCCGGGGGTGATCGAAGTTAATATTCACCCTGCGGCCACTTGGGCTGAGCTGAGCCAGATCAGCAACGCGCTCTACGGGGCGGCGACGGCCTGCGGTCTCATGGCCTACAAATATGCCAACGATGGTCGTTTAATTCCCACGGGCGGTGGCTCGCATATTACCCTAGGTGGGGTCTCAACCCAGACAAGTCCGCTGTTGCGTCGCCCGGATTTGCTGCGCAGTTTTATCAGCTACTGGCAAAATCATCCCAGCTTGAGCTATCTGTTTGCAGGGTTGTTTGTCGGACCCACGAGCCAAGCTCCCCGTGTGGATGAAGCCCGCCATGAAACCCTCTATGAACTAGAGATTGCCTTTCAAGCGATTCAATCTCATCAATCCTTAGAACCAGCGGTGCTCGATCGCCTCCTGGGTAATTTGTTGATTGATGTAACCGGAAATACCCATCGAGCGGCCTTTTGTATCGACAAGCTGTTCCCGGTGAACAATCCGCGCTTGCAATTGGGATTGCTGGAATTTCGCTTTTTTGCTATGCCGCCGCTGGCCTGGATGCAGTTGTTAGAGCTACTACTAATTCGAGCCTTTGTCGCTTGGTTTTGGCAACATCCCTACACCCAGACCCTCCAGCGCTGGGGCACAACCCTGCACGATCGCTTCTTTTTACCCTACTACATTGCCCAGGACTTCCAAGGGGTTTTAGCCGATTTACGCAGCGCCGGATATGACTTTGACTGGACCTGGTTTGAACCGCTGCTGGACTTTCGCTTTCCCCTCTATGGGTGCTTGGAGATCCCCCTCGACTCCGGCCCCCCCTTATCGCTGGAATTGCGCCATGCCCTAGAAATTTGGCCGGTGCTGGGGGAAGACGCTAGCACTGGCAATACATCTCGTGCGGTTGATTCTTCCATGGAGCGGCTCCAGGTGATGCTGCGGGGCGGTTCGTCCGAGCATCAGGTGCTGTGTAATGGCCAATGTGTCCCCCTGGTTCCCGTTGAGAATGCGCAAGTTGAGAATGCGCAAGCCTGGGTGGGTGGAGTGAGGTTTCGGGCACGACGTTTGGGCTCTATGCTCAATCCCTTTGTGGATCCCCATGCTCCGCTGCGGTTCGAAGTAGTTGATCGTTCAACCCAGACGGTTTTAGGGGTTTGCTTTTACCATGCCGATGGGCCGAGCGGAGAGCCCTATTGGACGATTCCCCAGGATGAAGCTGAGGCGCGATCGCGACGTCAAGCTTCTTTTCACACAGGAGAAATCACAGAATTATTTCGCTCTATTCCTCCCCTCAAACAGCATTCAGAGTATCCTTTATCCTTGGATTTGCGCTGGCAAGATTGAGAAAGCTCATCGCTAATGACCCAAGGGCTAGTGACTTCATATATCCTGCATTGCAGATTATAGTCAGGAGATTATAGCCAGGTGCGTCCTTCTTGGATACCATATTCGATATAGTGACGGGTTGCTGCACCGAGATCGTTACCAAAAACAGCCCGTAAATCGGCATATCTATTGAGATAGGCTGTTGCATCAAAGGTCTGTGTCGCTCGTCCTTCCGATGCCCCATAGTAAACATAGTGTTGGGTTACCGCTGTCAAGTTGTACCCGAAAAATTGGATTAAATCTGGATTGGAGGCTAAGTATCGTCCTTCATCAAAGTGATCTAAGCTACGTCCTTCTGCATGGCCAAATTGAATGTAGTGCTGTGTTGCAGCTAGGAGATTGCTACCAAATACAGCTCGTAAATCAGCATGGGAGGCGAGGTAACTGAGTTCATCAAAGCTGTCACGCGATCGCCCTTCAAACAAACCATAGTTGTTGTAGTGTTGCGTGAATGCTGTGGGGTTAAAACCAAATACTTGGATCAGATCTGGATGGGAGGCACCGTACTGAAAGGGATCGATAGGACCCACCACTTGAGAGCCTGGATCCAATGCTAAATCCACCTTGACATTTTGGTTGCCAATGGTCACTGATTTTTGAACACTTTGACTTAAGCTAGGACTGGAAAATGTTATGGTATAAGAGCCTGCTCCTAAGGCAAGTTGATAGCCACCTGATGCGAAAGTTTGGGTCGTAAAATGCTGCCCATCGGAACGAACTGCATCCACAACAACTTGATTGAGTCCTTCCCCTACGGAATAGAAATCGTCGTCTAAAACCGAATCATAAAACGCAACCCCTGTGAGAAAAACAGCACTGCCAGAAACTGCGTAGTTTTGAGTGGTCATCAGGGCATTGTATGTTACCCCATTACTGCTAAAAAGCCCTTGAACTGCTCCAATTCCAATTTCCCGAAAGTTGTCAGCTAAAATATTTTTACGATGCTCAGGGCTGAGAAAAAGCCCTTGGTTCGCTGCTGTAATCGTAGCTGTGAGGTTGAGCGCACCTGTGCTGCCTTCCCAAGCCAAGTTTTCGCCGGACCCCCAAACTCCTGTAAACGAGTATCCCGCTTGTTGCATACGAGTTGTCGCATTGCTTCCCCCAGTACCGGTATGAGAAAAGACATCATTGTCGAGCATCCACTGGCTGTGACTCCGTGCAGAAGCCATTAAGTGAACATTAAATGCCAACGGTTGCTTTGCGGTACTAGAAAGAGTCCCGGCACTCAACCCTTGATTGAGACTGATGCCGTAACGGCTAGCTTCTGCACTCGGATTGGCTCGCGCTCGATTCACCAGTTCTAGTAGATATTGCTCTTGGGAGGTGGGCTGAACCATGGGATTCTTTCCTGCGGTGCTAAGCTAGCAGTCGGCGGTTGTCGTCAATTATTGGCTACACCTGACACCATCTCGATTCCGCATAGTCGCTAGACTTGCATTGAACCCATTGGTGTAAAACCATTGGCTGCAAAACAGCTCAATAGGATTCTGTCGATCTTTATGGTTACGCCTCTTTCTCTGGTCCAACCCCTACAAGTGAATGGCGATCGCCTCAATCAAAGCCTGGATGAGCTGGCCACCTTTGGCCACCAGGAAGATGGTACCGTGCGTCGTCTGGCCTTCACCCCCGAGGATGTAGCGGCCCGCGATCGCCTGCGCATCTGGATGGAAGCGGCGGACATGACGGTGCGAGTCGATGCAGCGGGTAATCTGATTGGTACCTATGCCGGAACGGATGCTGATGCACCTGCCTTGGCGACAGGGTCCCATTTGGATACGGTTCTTTCCGGGGGGCGTTACGACGGAGCCCTCGGCGTGATGGCCGGTTTGGAGGTGGTGCGGACGCTGCGAGATCAAGGACTCCGCCTCCATCATCCCTTGGAAGTCATTGTCTTTGCCGATGAAGAACGCACCATGGTGGGTTCCAAGGCCATGGCCGGAAGCGCTCCGTCTCGCCCGGAAGACTATCAGACGTTTGAAAATATTCCGATTCAAACAGGGCTGGCTCAGTTAGGGGGAGATTGGGATGCCCTAGCAACTGCCCGTCGAAACCATCGCTCGATCACCTGTTTTCTAGAGTTACATGTAGAACAGGGTGGCGTTTTAGAAGCGATCGATCGCCAGATCGGCGTGGTGGAAGGGGTCGTGGGTCAGCAGCGTCATCGGATCTCGATCACCGGACAAGCCAATCATGCCGGGACTACGCCCATGCATATGCGGCGCGACGCCCTGACAACGGCGGCTCAGCTGATCTTGGCGATCGAAGATATGGCCAAGCATTTTCCAGGGGAGCCCGTGGCGACAGTCGGCAATTTGCAGGTTTGGCCTGGGGCGGCCAATATCGTACCGGGGCAGGTGGAGATGACCTTGGATATGCGCGATTTATCCCAGGGAGTCATTGATCACATGCTGGCCCATTTGCGGCGAAAAATTGAAACCATTGCCGTAGCAACCCGGACCCGCATCCGCATGGAAACCCAGTTGGTTGTGGATCCGACGCTGGCGGCAGCGGTGGTTCAAGCTTTGATTGTGGAAAGCTGCGAAGCGCTAGGACTAACCTACACCCATTTACCCAGCCGTGCGAGTCATGATGCTCAAGAGATCGGTCGGTTTACAGATATGGGTATGATTTTTGTTCCCAGTGCGGAGGGCATCAGCCATTCTGGCGCGGAATACACGTCACCGGAGCAATGTATTCAAGGGGCCAATGTGTTGCTACAGACGTTGATCAAGTTAGATAAGTTCTATCAGTGAGGCTTATCGTTGTTTTTTGAGGTAACCCTATGACTAAAATACGCTTTTTTATCTGTGGTTCTGCGCTTCGCGGTCAACCGGATCATGAGAATTTACAAGGGGCTGAGTTCGTGACGGCGGCGCAAACCAAGCCCCTATATCGTCTGCATGCCGTTAAGGCTGGCTGGCATCCGGGGATCTATGCGGTGGAATCCGATGGGATTTCAATTCCGGGTGAAGTCTACGAAATGACGGTGGAACAATACCAGCATCTGTTGGCCAATGAACCGCCGGACATGTATGAAGGTAAGGTGATTCTGACCACAGATGAAGCGGTTTCTGCGATGCTCTATCCCCGTGAGCTAATCGAACAAGCCGGATGGCCTGACATCTCTCACCATGGCGGATGGGCTGCCTATAAAGCGGCTCAGTCTGAAGACGAAGATTCATAACGATTTTCCAGATGGGATGGACTCTCCAGTCGGCAGGAGAGTCTACACTGCCTTAGGTATCGTTGCCTTGACAGGGGCAGCATTGAACCGGGAAGTGATCTGGCGATGTCCTCAGCTACTTTAAGACTCAAAGGCATGAGTTGTGCCTCCTGTGCGAATAGCATCCAAACTGCGATCCAGCGGGTGCCGGGGGTCACCCTGGCCCAGGTTAACTTTGCGGCGGAACAGGCGAGTGTGGAGTATCAAGCCCAGGTGACGACCCTGGCGGAGATCCAGCAGGCTGTGGCCGCTGCGGGGTATGAAGCTATGCCCATGGAGAGGCTAAGCCCTCAAGCCGGAGATGGGGCAGACTCGCGACAGGGCCGAGCGGATCTGCGGGCTCAGCGGGCTTTGCTGCAAAAGGTGATGGTGAGCGGTGCGGTGGGCGTTGTGCTCGTGCTCGGTACCCTGCCGATGATGCTGGGCAGAACGATTCCCGGTTGGCCCCTGGTGTTGCATCATCCTTGGCTCCAGTGGGGGTTGGCTACGCCGGTCTTGTTTTGGTGTGGTCAGTCGTTTTATGTCGGGGCCTGGAAAGCCCTCCTGCACCGCTCTGCCAATATGAATACGCTGGTTGCCTTGGGGACGGGAGCGGCCTATCTCTATTCGGTGTTTGTCACGGTGTTTCCAGGGGTGTTGGTGTCTGCGGGGCTGGCGGCGGAGGTCTATTACGAAGCGGCGGTGGTGATTATTGCGCTGCTGCTCCTGGGCCGTTATTTCGAAAATCGGGCGCGGAGGCAAACTTCAGATGCAATTCGCCAGCTTATGGGGTTGCAGGCGAAGACGGCCCGAGTGGTTCGCCAGGGCCTAGAAGTGGATTTGCCCCTCCAGGCGGTGGTGGTTGGTGATGTGATTGTTGTGCGTCCGGGGGAGAAGATTCCTGTGGATGGTGAGATAGTTGAAGGGGCTTCTACGGTGGATGAGTCGATGGTGACGGGAGAGCCGATGCCGGTGACGAAGGCCGTGGGTGAGGAAGTGATTGGGGCAACCCTGAATAAAACCGGTAGCTTCAAATTTAGGGCTTCCCGTGTCGGGAAAGATACGCTACTGGCTCAGATCGTCCAGCTAGTGCAGGATGCCCAGGGCTCAAAAGCGCCGATTCAGAAGTTGGCGGATCAGGTGACGGGTTGGTTTGTGCCGGTGGTGATGGCGATCGCCCTCCTCACCTTCCTGCTCTGGTTGACAATTACGGGTAATATCACCTTAGCCCTGCTGACAACGGTCAGTGTGCTGATCATTGCTTGTCCCTGTGCTCTTGGTCTTGCAACGCCCACATCTATCATGGTGGGGACTGGCAAAGGGGCGGAAAACGGCATCTTGATTAAAGGGGCCGAAAGCCTAGAGCGGGCTCACCGGGTTCAAGTCGTGGTTGTGGATAAAACCGGAACCCTGACCCAAGGGAAACCCACGGTGACAAACTACCGAGCCCTGGTGGATGCTCCCGACAATCTGTTGACCTTGGCTGCTGCGGTGGAGCGCTACTCTGAGCATCCTTTGGCGGAGGCGGTGGTGCAATATGCGGAAGGTCAAGCCATGACTCAGGCTGCGACTCAGGCCGGTCTTCCTGGGGTGGAATCGTTTGAGGCGGTTACGGGATACGGCGTGGAGGGCTACGTTAACGGTCGGCTCGTTCAAATCGGCACTGAACGCTGGATGCAAAACCTAGGTGTTGATACCCAAGCTCTCCAGTCCCTGCGTCAGCAGTGGGAGACTGAGGCTAAAACCACTGCCTGGATTGCCGTGGAGGGGCAGGTTGAGGGGTTGCTAGGGATTGCGGATGCCCTGAAGGATTCTGCGGTTCGGGCTGTGGGTTTGTTGCAGCGTATGGGGTTAGAGGTGGTGATGCTGACGGGGGACAATCGGCAAACCGCAGAGGCCATTGCCAAGGCCGTTGGCATTGACCGGGTGCTCGCCGAGGTGCGCCCTGAAGAAAAGGCTGCCCAAATCCGGCGACTCCAGGCCCAGGGGAAATCGGTGGCGATGGTGGGGGATGGCATCAACGATGCTCCGGCGTTGGCCCAGGCGGATGTGGGGATTGCTATTGGCACGGGGACGGATGTGGCGATCGCCGCCAGCGATATCACGCTCATGGCTGGTGATCTCCAGGGTATTGCCACTGCTATTCAGCTCAGCCAAGCGACCATTGCCAATATCCGCCAAAACCTGTTCTTTGCTTTCATCTACAACATTGTCGGTATTCCCATCGCCGCAGGTCTTCTCTATCCCCTCTGGGGGGTGTTGCTCAATCCGATGATTGCTGGGGCTGCCATGGCCTTTAGCTCGGTGTCGGTGGTGACTAATGCCCTGCGGTTGAGGAATTTTCGGCCTCAGGATCTTTCTCAGGATCTTTCTCAGGATCTTTCGCGGCTGGGCACCCGCTAGTTGAGGGTTAAATTCGGGAATAATGCGGAGGGTAGATTCTCGGAGGATTAAAGCCAAAATTGATCAAAAGTTTGAAAAATTTTGGAAATTTATTAGCCCTATAGATAGGATTAGCTTGGCTGAAACCCTTGCTAAATGGGGATTTTGTCAATTTTAGAGGGTTACATAATCCCACGGACTGCCCTAGGATTGGAGAGGTCAAATCACTGCACTCATATGACGCCCATCGACGAACAAACCCTGCCGCACGAAATTTGTTATGCCCAAGGCTCGGAGCTTGCTGCTGCGGGGCTGAAGCAAGAGTCGATCGCCTACTATGATCGGGCGATCGCGATCAAACCGGACTATCACCAGGCTTGGTATAACCGAGGTAATGCTTTGGCTGCGCTGGGGCAGTCGGAGGCGGCGATCGCGAGTTATGACGAGGCGATCTCGATTAAGCCGGATAAGCATGAGGCTTGGTATAACCGAGGGATTGAGTTGACGGCGTTGGGGCGGTATGGGGAGGCGATCGCGAGTTATGACCGGGCGATCGCGATTAAGCCGGATAAGCATGAGGCTTGGTATAACCGGGCTTGTTGCTATGGTCTCCAAGGGCAGGTTGAGCTGGCGTTGGATGATTTGGAGCGGGCTTTGGTTTTGGATAGGGTGCAGTATCGTGGGTTGGCGAAAACGGATGCGGATTTTGATGCGATTCGGGACAATTCGCGGTTTCGGCGGTTGATGGCTTTGTAGTTTCAATCAGCTATTTCTTGTTGGGTTGATCTTAACAATCTTCTTAGGTCATCGCTGCTTTTAAGCAGGATGTCTAACGTGTAAATTCTTAAATTTTCCGGGTTGTACAAAAAATAGATAGAAAAATTGAACTCAGTGGTTTTTTGTTGACTGATGTTTAATGCTCCTATTCGTCCAGTGGCCCATACGCCTTCGGTTTCCAATTCGGGGCAATGGCATGATCTGAAAGCGCATTTGAGCGAGGTGGCGGCGGCGGCTGAGCGGTTAGCCGATAAGTTTGGTGCAGGGCGATTGGGCTATTATGCGGGGTTATGGCACGACCTGGGTAAGTACAACCCGAAGTTTCAAAGCTATTTGCAGAAATGTCATCGAGCTTTGCAAGCAGGGCAGTCCCAGCCGAGGGAGAAGGTGCCCCATGCGATTCATGGCGCGATTTTAGCCTATGACCTCAACTGTACTTCGAGGGCGAAACTGAGCCTGTCTTTTCTGATCGCTGGTCACCATGCGGGCCTACCAAATCAGATCCGTTTGAAGTCGAACTTGAATGATCCTTCAAGGAAAGCAGATTTTGAAATTGTCAAGCAACGGGCGATCGCCGATTTAGGCGAATTAAAGCCAAATGAAAATCTCAATCAAGTCTTTCATTCCCTGGGTTCAGATCGAATTGCAGCAGATTTATTTCTGCGACTCATTTTCTCTTGTTTAATTGATGCGGATCGCCTGGATACCGAACGATTTGCCAATCCAGAGCAATCTCAGTTGCGTCAGGCGCGAGCCAATGCCGTGACGATTGCGCAGCTTTGGCAAGTATTTGAGCAGCAACAGCAAGCATTTGTGCAATCTCCTAACCGCTCCTCTTCCCCTGTTAATGCTGTTCGGGAAGAGGTGTTTCAGCATTGCATTGGTGCGGCGAAACAGCGTCCCGGCGTTTTCCGACTCTGTGTACCGACCGGTGGTGGCAAGACGCGTAGCGGTTTAGCTTTTGCTCTCAGACATGCCCAGTTGCACGCTAAAGATCGAGTCATTTTTGCGGTGCCCTATACCAGCATTATTGAACAGACTGTGAAGGTTTACCGCGACGATATTTTTGGGGAACTGGGGCCAGACGCTGTTTTAGAACACCATAGCGCCACCCAGGTTGAGCAAAGGCTTTCTGAGGCAGAGCAAGAACAGATTGAAACCCAAGAAAATGTCGAACAGACCTCAGCCCTGGCAAAATTAGCGACACAAAATTGGGATGCAAAGCTAATTGTGACGACGACGGTTCAATTGTTTGAGAGCTTGCTGTCTCACAAACCTAAAAAATGCCGAAAATTGCACAATATTGTCAATAGCGTCATTGTTTTGGATGAAGTCCAAACGCTGCCCATTGGCTTGCTCTCACCGATCCTGTCGGTTCTAAAAGACTTAGTTAATCGCTATGGAGTCACGGTTGTACTTTGCACTGCAACTCAGCCAGCCCTGGAAGGCAGTACGCCGTACTTTCAAGACGGATTTCCCGAAGATTCAGTGCGAGATATTGTGCCCAAGGCATTGGCGATCTCCCATTTTCAAACCCTTCAACGGGTGCAGTACAACATTCCCCAACCCGATAACCCATGGACTTGGGCCAAGCTTGTCGAAGACCTTAATCCGCAGCCCTCAGCATTGGTGGTATTGAATACGCGACGGGATGCGATCGCTCTTCTGAATGCACTGGAGGTGTCATCAGGCTACAATGCCGAGCCGATTGCTCCCAGGGTAGAAGAATCCTTGGAAAGCTCTCCGGTTCTACATCTCTCGACCTTGTTGTGTGGCAAGCATCGTCAATTGGTGCTCTCGGAGGTGCGGCGGCGGCTTCTGGCTGGGGAAGCTTGCCAGTTGATTTCGACCCAGGTGGTAGAGGCGGGCGTGGATTTGGATTTCCCGGTGGTTTATCGAGCCCTGGGGCCGCTGGATCGCATTGTTCAGGCAGCAGGGCGCTGTAACCGTGAGGGCAAGCTTAGGAATGCCGAGGGTGAGCTGATTCCGGGGCAGGTGGTGATTTTTGAACCAGCGGAAGGCAGCAAGCCCCCGCCGGGGGAGTATTACAAGGCGATGCAAAAGGCGCGGGAGTTTTTGCTGGCGGAGGATTTTGCAGCGGATCAACTCCATCGTCCGGAGATCTTCGAGCGGTATTTTCGAGATCTCTATGGGGTGATTGATACAAATGGCAAGGTAAAGGTGGATGGTGGAGAGACGACGATTCAGGCGCTGCGGAAGTCCTGGAGTTTTCGGGATGTGGGGGAGACCTTTAAGCTGATTAAGGATGATACACAGCCGATTGTGATTTTGTATGACGATGCGGTGGCGGAGCGGGTAGGAGCGATCGCCCATCGGGGCCTGTTCTCGGAGGATCGCGAATTTTTGCAACCCTATGTGATCAATCTCCCGAATCGAGTCTTTAATAAGTTAACCGACAGGCGGGAGGTGAAGGCGGGGCTAAATCTCTGGGTCTGGGAGGGCAACTATGATCCGATTCGTGGCTTTCCCCTGGAGAAGACTGATCAAGAAATCCAGCCTGACCCTATGTTTTTGATACAGTAGCCAAACATATTGCCTGAAGTTCAGTATTTTCACGACAAAACACCCTGAAATTGCTGATTTGGGTAGAAAATATTACCGTAAGTATTAAGGATCGCACCCTATGAGTGCTGAAACTCTAGCCGTGAGAGTGCAGGGGGACTTTGCCCTGTTTACTCGCCCTGAGTTTTCTGCCGAGCGTGTCAGCTACTCCGTCATGACACCCAGCGCCGCCCGAGGCATTTTGGAATCCATCTTCTGGAAGCCGGAAATGCGTTGGCGGGTGCAGAAAGTTCAGGTGCTCAAGCCCATCAAGCAGTTTTCCATTTTGCGCAACGAGGTGAACAGTCATCAGAGCGATCGCGCTGCCAAAGCTTGGAATAGCATCGGTGATGGCTACTTTGCCGAAGACGATCGCGCCCAACGCCACAGCCTCTGCTTGCGGGATGTGGATTACGTCATTGAAGCGGCGATCGACCTCAAACCCCACGCCACAGACAATATCGCCAAATACCGCGACATGTTTCGGCGGCGGGTGCAGCGTGGTCAATGCTTCAACCAGCCCTACCTTGGGACCCGAGAATTTAGCGTGAGTCGCTTTGAACCCGCCACGGGTGAGGAAATTCCTGAGGAGTTGATCGAGCAATTGGACTTGGGCTGGATGTTGTTTGATATGGAGTTTAGTGAACAACCCAAAGGCAGCATTAGCTACTACGCCCACGATAGCAGCGGCTCCCGCGTTGCCCGAGGTGCAGCCATGCCCAAATTTTTCCACGCCCAGCTTATCAACAACGTCTTGGAAGTCCCCCAGAGCTTATACAGTCCCATGGTTTCGCCTACTGGGACTGGAGGTCGCCGATGATTTTAACAGAGTTGTATCAGCTATATCAGCGCATGGATGGTGAGCCCATGCCCGCCATGTACAACAAGGTCAAAATTCGTTGGATGATCCCGATTAATGCCGATGGCAGTCTGCGCGGTCCGTTTTTGGACTTGAAAGGCGAAACGAACGCGGAGCAGCGCGGCAAAGAATACATCCTGCCGGATCTGGTGCGAGCGTCTGGCATCAAGCCTAAGCTGCTGGCTGACAATGGCGAGTATGTTCTGGGTCTGCAAAAAGAAGGGGCCAAGGCTGACAAAGTCTTGCAGCGCCATGAGCAGTTTCGAGCACTGGTACAACTCTGCGCGGAAGCCACTCAGGAACCCTCGGTGGAGGCGGTTTTGCGGTTCTATGGGCAGTGGAACCCTGAGGAATTTTCCCAAGAGGAGGTAGATCCTGCCGATAATTTTACCTTTGAAGTCCATGGCATTGGAGCGTGCGCTATCATCCCTGCGAGTGCTGCTGAATCACTCGCCTCCATTCAGGATTTCTGGGCGGTCCACACCGCTAGCGCTGATAGCCCTCCCATGACCTGCCTGGTCACCGGCAAGCAAAATGTGCCCGTCGAGGCCCGACTCCCCGGCAAAATCAAAGGTGTCCCCAATGGTCAAACCGCTGGCACGTCGTTGGTCTCGGCCAATGCAGCCCCATTCAGTTCTTATGGCCTCAAAAACTCGCTGACTTCTCCTATTTCAAGAGATGCAGGTGAAGGCTTTACCAAGGCCCTCAATGGATTGCTGGCCGGTGCAAAGACTCGAATTTATCTCGGCCCGGTAGTGTATAGCTTTTGGGCGAAGGGTGACTTTGATATCGGTCTATTTAGCGAAGCTCTAGAAGAAGATCAATCGGAAGCCTTTCGAGAGTCTTTGGCCTTTGCCCAGGATTCGCTCAATGGAGACGATGACCCGGAAGAAGTTAAAAATCTCTTTAATTCTCCCCGGTCGGGCAGTCCTCAATATGGCGTTGGTGACCAATTCTATGCACTGGGTTTGTCTGCCAGTGGCGGGCGGGCTGTGGTACGCAGTTGGATTGATGTTCCAATTGAACAAGCCAAGCAAAATCTTGATGCTTGGTTCGAGGGACAGCGCCTGGTCAATGAATATGGGCAATACATTGACAAGCCCTATTTTCGAGTGCGGCGCTTGGTGAATAGCCTGTACCGCGATCCCGCCAAAGAGCTGGATATGCAGGGCGCAAAACTCATTGAAGTTGCGCTCAAGGGGGGTAAATTGTCCCTGGACATGCTGGCGCGGGCCGTGCGCCGAACGGCAATTGAGCATTCCATTCCCTATGCCAGAGCTGCGTTGATCAAACTCATTCTGACTACACGTCTCAAAACCCCATCCCACAATCCAATGCAAACGATGAATGAACTGAATCTTGACCCAGAATTCCAAGATCAAAGTGATACTATGGCCTACCACTGCGGGCGACTGCTAGCCCATCTGGAAAATATTCAGAAAGCAGCCTTAGGCGATATCAATACAACCTTGATCGATCGCTACTACGGCGCAGCCGCCAATACTCCTGGCAAGGTTTTTGGTGAACTCGTCAAAGATGCTCAGGCTCACCTGCGCAAGCTGCGTGTCACAAAACCAGCCGTCCATGAGGCGCTTCAGCAAAGGCTTGAAGGTATCATGGTCAAGTTTTACTCGGCAGAACATTTCCCGACGACGCTGACGATGCAGCAGCAAAGCATTTTTTCCCTGGGCTATTACCACCAGCGGGCGGCAAACCGTAAAGAAGCGATCGATCGTAAAGCGGCCAATGCCGAAGCCAAGGCGGCAAAAGCTGCGGCAAAAGCTTCAGAGTGATCCATCCCTTAAATACGGCCTCTTTTCCCTTCAATTCACGTCAACAAATTAGGACTTAAACCATGAGCGCTCATCTTAACCCTGAAGCACGCCACGACTTTGTTTTACTGTTTGATATTCAAGATGGGAATCCTAATGGCGATCCAGATGGTGGCAATCTGCCGAGAACGGATCCAGAAACCATGGAGGGCTTGGTGACTGACGTTTGTCTCAAGCGCAAAATTCGGAATTATGTGGATGCGATCGCAGGTGATACCGCCCCCAATTTGATCTACATCCAAAATAAAGGGATTGCCCTCAATGACATGCATACCCGAGCCTACGAAGGCTTAGGGATTAAGGCAACGGGGACGAAGCAAAAGCGTGAGGACGTTAATCAAGCACGCCAGTGGATGTGTCAAAACTTCTACGATATTCGTATGTTTGGGGCTGTGATGACTACCGGAGTAAACTGTGGCCAGGTGCGTGGCCCGATTCAATTGACATTTTCTCGCTCCCAAGACCCGATCATGCCTCTCGATGTCGCAATTACTAGAATTGCAATTACCAAGCCGGAAGATGCTGCGGTTCAGGTTAGCGAAGAGGGTAAGGGTGAGGGGGGTAAGACGACTGAGATTGGCCGCAAAGCGCTCATTCCCTACGGTCTCTATCGGGGTCATGGCTTTTATTCGCCCCATCTAGCAGCACAAACGGGGGTTACCGAGGCGGACTTGCAGCTCTTTTGGGATGCGCTGATCAACATGTGGGACTTTGATCGCTCCGCCAGTCGGGGACTAATGGCTCCTCGGGGTCTCTATGTGTTTAGCCATGAGTCTAAGCTGGGCAATGCCCCGGCCCACAAGCTATTTGAGCATTTGCAGATTAAGCTTAAACCAGGTGTCTCAGCCCCCAGACAGTTTAGCGATTATCAGATCACTGACCTTGAGCAAGAAACTTGGCCCACCGGAATTAGCCTGACAATCTTGACCCAGGGATAGCGCTGAATGAAGTCTGTTTAATGTCTTGAATATCAACGTGTGAAAGCATGACAACACTCACCCGCATTACTTGGAATCCTGAAATTATGGGGGGTAAGCCCTGTATCCGAGGGTTGCGCGTTACCGTCAGCACGATTCTCGGGCTGTTGGCGGTCGGTCGCACGACTGACGAAATTCTGAAGGCTTATCCTTACTTGGAACTGGATGATATCCAGGAGTCCTTAGCCTATGCCGCTTGGCGTGTTGATGAAGCAGAAGTTCCGCTTCAGATGGTATGAAGATTCTGATTGATATGAATCTTCCTCCGAGTTGGGTGGATGCCTTTGCGCTTGAAGGGATAGAGGCGGTGCATTGGTCTTCGATTGGGGATATCAGGGCGAGCGATCGCACCCTCATGCAATGGGCTAAAGAGAATGGACATATTGTCTTTACTCACGACTTAGACTTTGGGGCAATCTTGGCAGCGACCCAGGCGGATTCGCCCAGCGTGTTTCAGGTGAGAACTCAGGATAGTTTTCCTGAGGAAATTGGAGCAATTGTTTTTGCAGCCTTGCGACAATTTGAAGCTGAGTTATCCGCTGGGGCATTAGTTACCATTAACCCTCAGCAGGCTAGGGCACGTATTTTACCGATTGGTCGTTCTAAATAATGACTTCTATGGTTGAAGTTGATGATTATCTAATGATTAGTGCCTTACAGCACTATGCCTATTGCCCGCGCCAATGTGCGCTAATTCATGTTGAAAAAACCTGGGATGAGAACCTCTACACCATGCGGGGCAACCGCGTTCATGAGGTTGTCAATATCCCAGAGGATGAGCTGATCGATGGGGTGCGGGTGGAGCGGGCCATGCCATTGATTGAGTCTTGTTTGCCCTATGCCTTGCAGGGGTTTCCATCATCTACCCGAAAGCATGATCTATTCGCTGTGGCTGATGACCCAGATTAATCCGTGAAACAAATTCTCAATACGCTCTATGTTCAAACCCAGGGAACTTATCTGCGGTTGGATCATGAAACGTTGAAGTTAGAGTTCGAAAAGGAAGTCAAATTCCAGGTGCCGCTGCATCATTTGGGTGGCATTGTGACGTTTGGCAATGTGTTGGTCAGTCCATTTTTGCTGCATCGCTGTGGGGAGGATGGGCGATCGCTCGTTTGGCTGACCCAAAATGGGCGGTTTAAGGCCAGGTTGGCAGGGCCAACCACAGGCAATGTGCTGTTGCGTCGGGCGCAGCATGGGGCGGTTGGGGATATCGGGGCGGGGCTGGCGATCGCGCGCTGTATGGTGGCGGGCAAGCTGCAAAATACGCGGGCGGTGGTGATGCGAGCGGCGCGAGAAGCCAAGGTGGAAGCAGACAGGGCTGCGCTAAGGGCGACGGCGAAGGTGTTGGCGGATGGCATTGGCAATGCCCAAATGGCGGTAGATGTGGACCAATTGAGGGGCATTGAGGGCTTTGGAGCGCGGGCCTATTTTGGTAGTTTTAGTGCGATGGTGCGTAGCAATCGGGAGGATTTTGCGATGGAGGGGCGATCGAAACGGAAACGAAGGCGGGGCGACGGCGGTTGCGGCAGGTGGCGACGATTTGCAAGGATTTTGGCCAGCGGGTGCAGATGTCGGTGTTTGAATGTCGGGTGGATGAGATGCAGTATGAGCGGTTGCAGGCCAGACTGTTGAAGACGATTGATCCGAAGCTGGATAATTTGCGGTTTTATAAGTTGCTGGGGGGGCGGGAAAAGGGGGTTGAGGCGTTTGGGATTGATAGGTATGTGGATTTTGATGAGCCGCTGATTTTGTAGGAAGTTTTATGTTTAAGGAATTTGATGGGATCGCGAATGGGGAGTGAGGGATGTTGGGTCGGGATGTTCGCGATCGCTTGTGATGTGGGGATTTGAATCTTTCTATGTGTGAAATTTATGGGTTGTCAGGACAGGGGGATCGGGGGTCCGCGAAGAGATGGCTTAAAAAGCTTGTGCTGTAAGGCTTTACAATGACAGCTGTTGCGATCGCCTTTCGGGGCGATCGAGGATTGGAACAAAAAAGCACAGGTTGGCCTAGCAAGGCAGAAGGTTGCGATCGCCTTTCGGGGCGATCGAGGATTGGAACCCTAACTTCAAGTCTAAGTCTGATAAGCAGTCGAGTTGCGATCGCCTTTCGGGGCGATCGAGGATTGGAACCGGTAAAACGTAGGAGCAGATATAAGGCTGGGGCGTTGCGATCGCCTTTCGGGGCGATCGAGGATTGGAACCGAGAATCGTACGAATTCGGAGCTATCAGCAGAGGTTGCGATCGCCTTTCGGGGCGATCGAGGATTGGAACCAGTATTTGAGAAGCAGGCGATAATTAAAAGACGTTGCGATCGCCTTTCGGGGCGATCGAGGATTGGAACATAGTTTTGATTGACACCAACGACGGCAAGTCTGGTTGCGATCGCCTTTCGGGGCGATCGAGGATTGGAACAGTTGCAAAGCAGGTTGCTGGCCAGTGTTTGGCCCAGTTGCGATCGCCTTTCGGGGCGATCGAGGATTGGAACAGGAGTGCGAGGCATGCTGAGGTCTGGCCTAAGTTGTTGCGATCGCCTTTCGGGGCGATCGAGGATTGGAACTCCCTACAAGCTACCCGCGAGGAAGACTGGCAAAGTTGCGATCGCCTTTCGGGGCGATCGAGGATTGGAACTTTGAAAGCAGGAGAGATTAATGGTTGCATGCTGGTTGCGATCGCCTTTCGGGGCGATCGAGGATTGGAACACCCAAGGGATTGTATTTCTAATAATCTGGGCAAGTTGCGATCGCCTTTCGGGGCGATCGAGGATTGGAACTACAGCAGCGGTTGGATCAACACCAAATCCCCAGTCGTTGCGATCGCCTTTCGGGGCGATCGAGGATTGGAACCGCCAGGGCACCAGATCAACGATCGCTCAGCACTGTTGCGATCGCCTTTCGGGGCGATCGAGGATTGGAACAGCTAATCCGCTGGGCAGCCCATGGCTTGCTCAAGTTGCGATCGCCTTTCGGGGCGATCGAGGATTGGAACGGATCGTAAAAAACCTGGGCCTAACGCCCTATGGTATCTCCCAGGTTGCGATCGCCTTTCGGGGCGATCGAGGATTGGAACTCCCCAGCGGCGCGAACGTGGGAAATGTCGTAAGGTTGCGATCGCCTTTCGGGGCGATCGAGGATTGGAACGCTCAAGGGTAAACCCATTGGCGGCATGAGATCGGTTGCGATCGCCTTTCGGGGCGATCGAGGATTGGAACCTCTCAGATCTACAGGATGCGGCGATCGCCAAGTTGCGATCGCCTTTCGGGGCGATCGAGGATTGGAACCCGATGACCCTAATCGTCGGCGAGCAATTAATGTAGGTTGCGATCGCCTTTCGGGGCGATCGAGGATTGGAACGTTCGTAATGAAACCTTTTGGGCCGTATGCATATAGTTGCGATCGCCTTTCGGGGCGATCGAGGATTGGAACAACACCTTGGCACATCTTGGGAATAGCTCAGGCGTTGCGATCGCCTTTCGGGGCGATCGAGGATTGGAACTCTGCATATTAGACCGCGATCGCCAACTGTGAGCCCTTTTCTGTTTTTGTAATCTCAATGCGAGCTTGAAACGCTTCTTTGAATTGAGGCATATGGGTAATGGTTAAAATACAGGCAAAATCTGCCGCGATCGCATTAATAGCAGCAATGAGGCGATCGCACCCCTCCGTATCCTGGGTCCCAAACCCCTCATCCACAATCAATAACTGCAACGCCGTGCCTGATCGCTGGGCCAACAGTCGCGCCAACGCTAGCCGAATGGAAAAGTTAACCCGGAACGCTTCTCCGCCTGAATAGGTTTCATAGGGTCGGGTTCCCTTGGCGTCGGCAATGCGAATATCCAGGGTATCAATCAATTTTTCGCCAGATTTAGAGCTTGATTTCTGGCCTCGACGTTGGGCTTTCTGCGTGACAAATTGGACATGGAGTTGATTGGCGCTGAGCCTTGCCAAAATTTGATTGGCTTCCCGTTCGAGTTGAGGTAAAACATTTTCAATCATCAGCGCCTGGATGCCATTTTTACCAAAGGCTTGGGCCAATTCTTGTTGAATTTGCTGTTGATATTGACAGGTTTCGTACTGCTGTTGCTGGTCTTGAAACTGGACCGTGAGGGCTTCAAATTGCTGTTGCTGTTGTTGCAGTCGTCCCTGTTCGGCGATCGCCCGGTCTAACCGTTGACGCCGCTGCTGAATTTGGCTGTCAAGCTGGGCAATGGCCTCCCTCAAATCGGCGCTGCTCTCTAAGGCTTGGGTTGTTTGAGTGATCTGTTGGGCAATGCCGTTTAAGCTAGTTTGTGTCGTTGCTTGCTGCTGGAGGACCAGGGCTATGCGTTCTTGCAGTAAGGGCAACTGTTGTTGGGCCTGAAGGAGTTCTTGGTAGCGGAGCTGCCAGGGTTGAGCTTCGCGCAGGGCTTGGCGGAGCTGATTGTGGGCCGTTGGGCTATAGTCCAGCGCAGTCAGTTGGGTTTGTAATTGTTGAAGCTGTTGCTGCAACTCTCCCTGTTCAAGCTGGGCCAATTGCTCTTCCAGGCTGCATCGCTGGGCTTCCCATTCAGGGCGCTGGGCTTGGAGTTGGGTCCAGCGGGTTTGAATGTGTCGCAATTCTACGTGCTTTAGCTTAGCCCAGCGCCAGCGTTCCACTTCTCCCTTGGCGAGGGCATGGTCGCGTTCGTCGTAGCCCAAATCTGCCAGGGCTTGGCTGAGCTGCTGATATTCTGTTTGCAAATCGGGTTCGTAGGTTTGGCCTTGGAGCTGGGCCGATAGCTGCTCGATCTCCTGGGTCAGGGTTTCGAGTTGATGGAGCAATTCTTGACTGGCATTGAGTTGCTGTTTTAATTGACCTAGTCGCTGCAAAAAGCCATTGTAGGTTTTAATATCGCGCTCGATGGCACGGTATTCCTGGCGCAGGATCGCGATTTCTTTCTTGGATGTGGCAATTTGTTCAGTGACGACCCAAATGCGCTCGTTGAGGGTTTGGCGATCGCCCTCATACTGCTCCTGGGCAAAACGCCGATGGTCTTCATCGAGGGGATGATTGCAGAGGGGACAAGGGGTTTGAGGATCCTCTAGGGTGACCTCCTTGCGATTGAGCTCAGCCAACAGAGCTTCATCATCGATTAAATGTGCTTGTAAGCGTTCCAAAAAGCCCCGCCGTTCTAATCCTTTATCGCGAATTTGGGTTTGAAGTTGTTGCCGTTGTTCGAGGTATTCGACCTGCCTGCGTGTGGCTTCGTATTCTGCGTGAACTTGGGGCAGCCAAGTCTGCTTTTCATGGAAGGTTTGGTGCTGTTGCTGCAAGGTTTCAAGACGGGTTTGTAACCGCATTTGGGCAGATTGCAGCTCGTGGGCTACGAGGGTATGCCGTTGGAGCAAGGGCGCGGCTTCGGCTTGGCGCTGGTCGAGGGTTTGCAGATGGGATCGGGCGGTTTGATAGGTTGCAAAGGCAGCTTCAATGCTGGGTGCTTTGTCAAGCAACTGTTGCAAGCTGGCTTCATCGGTTTCTAGGGCTGTGAGCTGCTGTTGCACCTGGGCCAATTGGCGGATTAGATCGCCCTGCTGTTGATCTAGGGTGATTTGTAGGGTTTGCTGTTGCTCCTGCAAGGCTCGGTATTGTTCAGCCGCTTGGGCTAAGCCCTCGTCGCGGGTTTGGAGGCTTAGCCACTGCTGATAGCCCTGCTGAATAGCTGCGGCCTCGGCCATGCGAGCGGCTAAATCGATTTGCTGTCCGTTGAGGGTTTGGGCTTCTTGAGTTAGGCGTTCTTGATCTTGCAGAAGGCGATCGCGCTGTTGCCTTTGGAACTGAAGCTCCTGTTCCCAGCCGAGGCGCTGCTGTTGTTGGGTTTGGTATTGGTCGAGACGTTGGCGATCGCGCTCCTGTTCGGCTTGCAGCGCTGCTAAGCTAGCCAGGAGTACCTGATGCTCGGTTTGAATAGCCTGCTGTTGCTGAAGTTGTGGAGCCAAGCGATCGAGATTTTGTTTGAGTAAATTGGCCTGGATGCGATAGTCCCGCGCTTGGGTCTTGGCTTTTTCGGCGAGGCGATCGTATTGGTCCAGCTTGAGTAAATCAGCGAGGACTTGTTTGCGATCGCTCGGGCGCTTAAGCATAAATTCATCGGCTCGGCCCTGACGCAAATAGGCGGAATTGACGAAGGTTTCGTAATCCAGTTTGAGGGTTGCGGTGATCAGATCCTGGGTGGCGCGCACGCCTTTGGCCGTGAGGCTGCGAAATTGCAGGCTTTGGAGGTCCTCCGGGGTTGTATGGGAAGAAGCTTGAGTCCCTGGAGCTTGAGTCCCTGGAGCTTGAGTCCCTTGAGCTTGAGCAACTTGAAACTCTAAAACCGTCGTTTGCTGACGATGGCGCGATCGCAGTACCCGATAAATTTGCTGCTGGTTTTTGAAAATGAAATCAACCCTTGCTTCCGCTGCGCCCTGGTGAATCACATCATCTTCTAGGGCCGCTCGACTTTCTCCCCAAAGGACCCAGGTGATGGCTTCCAAGAGAGAGGATTTACCGGCCCCATTGGGTCCACAAATACAGGCGGTGTGCAGTCCTTGAAACGCTAAGACTGCGGTTTGATAGCTCAGAAAATTGTGAAGACTCAGCCGATAGGGAATCACAAACGCTGTACCTGTCCTAGCGAAATGCGAAAACTAGTACAATTTTACCGGCTGAGCTTCAGTTTTGCCTAGGGCTTACACTCAGGTAATCACGACGATTTCCTTGAGAACTTTGTTGTCTTTGACGATCCCCAGATTTTTACCGTCTCGACTTTCTTCCTGCACCAAGCTGTAAAGCTTCAATCCGGTCCTAAGAATATCGGCCATATTTTTGCCCGAGGCTTCAGCCAAACGCTGAAGTTCTTCGTAGGCATCTGGTGTTAAATCCAGATTGAGTCGTTTTTTATGCTGAACCATAGTTCTCCCCACCCAACGATTTCACAAAATAAACTCGACCCCCATCCCGAAGGAAAATGGGTTGAGCTTTTACCACACCGAGACTCTGTTGCAGAGACTTAGGTGAGCAGTGTATCAACCGTCAGAAAAAGGATCAATCTTTTTTGAGGATTATTTACCCATCTCAGGTTTAGAGTGCGTCCCAGATGCTGCCAATCAGTAGGCTAATACAGGCGATCGCTCCCATCCCCAACATCCATTCAATCAAGTGGTTCAGCCAAAGCCGCAGATCCCAGCCCAATTGCAAAAAGGGCAACAGGAAAAACAGAAGAATGGCGATCGGGGCGAGAAACAGCAGTGTTTTGAAGAGCAGTCCAGCCAGGCGAAGCGCGAGGTTGTACTGAGAATGAGGCACCATGGTCGAGTCTCCATCATCAGAGGCTATCGAGGTCGAACCTGAAGTTGAACCTGAAGTTAAACTTCGGGTCGAACCTGAATGGGATCAGGCGAAAAGCCTGTGGATATCTGATTTTCAGCGGTGTCAAGGAAAATTATGCAAGATGCCAGGAAGGGGCGGGGTAGAAAAGCTGGGCTGTAAGGTTCGCCATTCGGATCAATGAAAGGCTGAAAATCTATCCACCCTAAGCATAAAAGATACGCAAAAAATCATCAATTCTTGCATCAGATGCAGTGACCCGGTGCCGTCATAGATGGCGAATGGCTTGGATCAATCCGGTGGTGGCGCGGGTGAGGAAGTCGAGGTTGAGGGTTTCGAGGCGATCGCTTCCTTGGTGATAGTGGGGGTTGCGCAGATCGGCGGTGTCGGTCACCAGGATGGCATTGTAGCCCGCATCCCAAAAGGCGGCGTGGTCGCTATCGCGGAGGCGAGGAATGGGGTGGCCTTGGTTCCAGATGGGCAGGATTTCGCAGGGCATGCCGCATTGACGGAGGTGGTGGCGACAGCGCCATAAATCGGGGATTGTCTTGAGATTGCCCACCAGGGCCAAAAAGTCGCCTCGGTTGGGAAAAAAGCGATCGAGTCCGGCGGGATAGTTCTGGGAGCCGGGGGTGGGGTCGCAATAGCCCAGCATTTCGAGGGATAGCATCAGCCGCAGCGGTTGCTGCTCTTCGGCCAGGAGCTGGGCCGTTACCTGACTGCCGAGGCGACCGTATTCTTCGGCATCGAAGGCGACTAGCCGTAGGGGGGCGCGACTGGGGCTCTGGGCAAAGACGCGGGCGAGTTCAAGCAAAACGGCGACGCCCGTGGCATTGTCGTCGGCACCGGGACTGGCGTGAACGGCGTCGTAATGGGCTCCGATCAAAATTGGAGGGGTTTTAGCCGCCGCTGCTGCCGGGAGGTCGAGGATGAGATTACAGTAGGTAGTTCCTGAAAACTCAAATGCTTCATCGGTGACCTCGCCCCATTGCTCCCATTGTTGCCGAATATAGGTTTGAACATAGAGATGGCCCAGGGGCGAAAACAGCGGGTCGCGATCGCGCGCAATCTCCTGCAAATGCAGTTCCAGATTGGTTTTGAGCTCGGTTTCTAGATTGATGTTCGGATCGGGGGTCAGGTCCATCTAGCGTAGCCGGGGCTGGAGTCGAAGGGCACACAATCCCAGGAGCAACACCGAAAACAACAGGCCAGCGGTGGTGATGAGGGGAATGGCCAGGTGTTTAAGGGCGATCGCCACAAAGGCCCAGACCAACACCAGTGCATAGGTGATATCGCTATATTTCACCAGGAGACGGGTGCCGATCAGCGTGGCGATCGCCATCATCCCAGCGGTCCAAATTTCCGGCGCAATGCCCCAGTTTCCCCAGCCACTCACCGAGAGCGCACTGGCCACATTGACAATGGTGGCGACGCTAATCCAGCCTAAATAAAGACTAAGGGGCCGATAGAGCAGCCAGCGATCGCGGGTCGTCAGGTGCTGAAGTTGACGAGGCCGATGGATGCGCAGATAAAACGCCACCAGAAACAGCAAGATCTCAACCATAGCCAAGACCGAAAGCCCAAACTGGCGGGTGAGAAAAAGATAAATCCACAAACACTGAGCCAAGCTCGCCAAAACCAAGAAATAGGTATGGGGATGGAACTTGGGATTTTGGTGTTGTGCTGGGGGCAACTGGTAGCAGCCCAGGGCAATCAGACCCAGGTAGATCAACCCCCAAATGGCAAAGGCATAGCCTGCTGGAATCATCAGCACAGGCGCAAACAGCGTATTCGAGAGGTCTGCAACGGTTTCGCCGTTGGGAGGATAGCGATTACTGAGTCCGTTAAACAGAATGGCTCCCAAAATAGCAGCCAACGTGGCGATCGGTCTGAGCCAGGCGCGCATAGAGTCCCTTGCTTGTGCTTGCGGTTATGACTTGGGTTTGAAGAGGCCGCCCAGACGTTGACCCACTTGTCCCAGGGCATTTCCCAGGACATTGCCTAAGGCATTACTCCCCAGACCCGTCGGACGTTGGGCGACTTGAATCTCTTCATCCTTAAATTCTTTCAGACGATAGCCATATTCCAGACTGTCTTGGTGTTTTTTCATCATAGGAACCATGCGAAAAGCCGTTTCGAGCAGGGGCTTTTCGTTGGCATAGATGGCGCGGCTAACCAAATTGGACCGAGGCACTGTGATGGCTCCCACGGGTACCCAGTTGGGTTTTCCTTTGATTCGCAGATAAATCTCAAACTCCGGCATGCCTTGGGACTTCATTTTGTCCATGCGCTTGGCAGCAGCGGCTCGTTCTTGGGCGCGCTGGGAGACCTTGGACTGAGATTTAGACCGAGATTTGGGAGGGCCAAAACCGCGTGGATTGCTCATGAGGATTGTGGGTGTGATGTCAAGACGGGATAGGGTGCAAGTGAGGTTGTTAAGTTATGAGAAAAGAAAGTCATATAACTTTACATTGTACCGTATCCTCATCCTGGCAGCTCCTAAACAATCTCTAAACTCTCTCAACCCATTCCTAATCCAGTTCCTAAACGCTCCTCAGTCGATAGAAGTGCTGAGGGACTACCCCCAGACGTTCACCGATGTACATATTGAGGTCTTGGGCAGTTTGCAGGATGAGGCCACCGGGGTCGACTGGGCTGGTGCAGTGGCGGGCGCGATGGCGTTGTTGGATTAAGGGAATCACCCAATCTAGGGACTGGCTGGCGACGGTGCCAGCGCTCCAGGTGATCAAGCGATTGAACTGATGATTGCTGATCAGATCCACGGCTTTTTTGGCAAACAGGGCGGCGAGGAGGCGATCGCTCGCGGAGGGCGGATGGACCCGAAGCTGGGTGTCGAGGCAGATCTTACTCATGGTCACCTCTTCTAGGATGCTGCACTCTGGATGGCCCGTGGCACAGAGGCGATCGCGGTAGTCAGACAATTGCCGCACCAGTTGGTTGCCAATGTGTTTCTCCCGCAGTCCTTGGCTGTTGCGCACGCCTTCCGCAATAACCACGATGGCCAGCCGACTCTGGGTGAGCCGGATTTGGGCGAGATGGTCATAAACCTGAGCGATGGTGTAGTCCTGGAGGAGAGGGGTGTTTTCGGGAATGAGGACGACATCTGCTTTGCCGGCGATGCCTCCGTGAATTGCCAGGTGACCCCCATCATCCCCCGCTACTTGAACGGTCAGAATTTCGTTGGGGTTCGCGGCGGGATATCGTAGGTTGCAAAGCTCCTGAGTAATGGCATTGATGGCGCTGTCAAAGCCGAGGGACTGGTCGGTAAAGGGCACCGTATTATCGATGGTGGCCGGGATGCCGTTCCAGCTCCAGTTGCCCATTTGGGCGAGGTCATAAATCCGGCTCAGGGTTCGACTGCCCCCGATGGCGATGACGCTATCTAGCTGCAGCTGGGCATAGGTGGCCAGGAGTTCGCCGGGATCGAGGCTGAGGCGGTGCAGTTGCCAAGGGCGTGGGGCAGCACATTGGGCGATCGCCTCAATTAGCGTTGCGATGCCGGGACAGTCTTGGCCGTCAGTGACGATACCAATCCGTTGATAGGTGTTCATGGTTAAGACCACGTCGGTTGCGTGGGAATGTGCTGCTGGGCGCTTAGAGATCGCCCCAAGTGTCAACTTAGGGAAAAAGTTTGAGGAAGTTGTGAGGATCTAAAGATTTGCTAAAGATTTTGTGGGCAGTTTGTAAGATGTGCATCGACCTACAAAACTGAACGCAAAACCGGACGATAAACTGTCACTGGTTCGCCCTAGGACCGCTGAACCCCTTGCATGCTGAAGAAGAGTACGCTTTGGAGCATGTTCTATGGGCCATCTAACCCCTCAAGCCAACGATTCTATGTCCAGACACCAAGTGGGACAGGTGCAGGGGGTGGGCCAGTATCAACTCTACTATCAGTCTTGGCATCCCCAGAAAGAAGAGACCCAGGGGGAAGAGACGCCGGTCGCGACCTTGGTATTGGTCCATGGCCTAGGGAGTCACAGTAGTTTATTTATGCGATTGGTCGATTACTTGCTCGCGCAACGGTACTGTGTCTACAGCTTTGATTTACCGGGCCATGGGCGATCGTCGGGGCAGCGGGGCTTTATTCAGTCCTGGAGTGATTTTCGCGATAGCCTGCATCAATTGATGGAGCAGGTGGCGGTGAGGGAGGCTGGTCGGCCTTGCTTTTTGCTGGGACATAGTTTGGGTGGGGCGATCGCCCTGGACTATGCGCTGCGTTTTCCAGAAGAAATTCAGGGGTTGATTCTTTCGGCTCCGGCCTTGGGCACCCAGGGAATTTCGTCGCTCAAGCTCTGGATGGGGCGGTTGCTTTCTCGCCTTTGGCCCCGGTTTAGTCTCAATACTGGTCTCAGGCGCTACTCTCCTTCCCGCGACCCCCAGGTGAACCAGGCCTATGCCACGGATCCGCTACGCCACAGCCGGGGCACGGCTCGCCTCTCGACGGAGTTTGCGCGGACGCTGGATTGGATTCATCAGCATCTTAATCATTTGGCACAACCGATTTTGATCTTGCAGGGGGGAGCTGATCCGGTGGCTCGTCTACAAAATAGTCAGACTTTCTTTGAGCGATTGTCCCAGGATGACAAAACCTGGCGGGCCTATCCTGAGGCGTATCACGAGTTGTTTAATGATTTGGATACCGAGCAGGTTTTAGCGGATGTTTTGGTCTGGCTGGCGCAACATCAAACCCCTTGTCGCTCTCGCTCTTGTCGTGTTTCGTAACTGTTTGTTGGGTTTCGTGGCGATCGCTCAGATTTCAGATGATGGTTTCTTAGAAACGAAGCTATGCTGAGGTCAAAGGGATTGATCCCCGATTGATTAATCCCCGATTTAAAGGCTTTTAACTGGGAATTTGAGCAAGTGTTCTCTTGGCTTTTTGATTGACCATTTAAGCCCAGTAGAATTGTGTTTATGGAGCGATGGAGGTTCATCTCCTCGGTGTGACCCATGCTAAAGTCGTTTTGCAGTCCAACTTCGGAGCTGAAGGAGAACTGTCTTGGGCATGCTTTGCCTCGCTTATTGGATAGAGCCTGTGAGCAATATCCCAATGAAAAAGCCTTTTAGGGCTGGGGAGTGTCAATGTATGGTTTTTCCCCCATCCACCGTCACCGCAGTGCCGTGCATAAAACTGGCCTCATCGCTGGCCAAAAACAGCGCCACCTGGGCAATTTCCTCCGGGGTCCCTAATCGTCCAGCAGGAATCTGACGAATTACGGCTGCCTGTTCTGCAACCGGGTCAGCAGCGGAATTAAACTCCCCCTCTAGCAACGGCGTCATCACAGGACCGGGGCAAATCGCATTGATGCGAATGCCCTGCTGAACCCACTCCAGTGATAGCGCCCGCGTTAGCGACAGAACCGCGCCCTTGGAAGCACAGTAAGCCGCGTATTCCGCCTGAGCCACGAGCCCCAATTCCGATGCAGTGTTAATAATGACACCGCTGCCCTGACGCACCATAATCGGAATAGCATGCTTGCAGCCCAGGAAAATCCCTTTGACATTGACATTCATGATCTGGTCCCACTGAGCTTCGGTCATTTCCGTGGTGGGAATCAGTCGGGCAATGCCTGCGTTGTTGAACAGAACGTCAATACGGCCAAAACGGCTGACTGTTGTTGTAATAGCTTCTTGGATTTGGACCTCTTGCGTCACATCTAAGGGGAGCGCCAAGGCAACGCCCCCAGCTTGGAGGATTTGTTGTTGGGTGGCGATCGCCTCCTGCCCATTAATATCCACCCCCACCACCTTCGCCCCTTCCTGGGCAAACCGCAGCGCCGAGGCCCGACCAATGCCAGAGCCTGCGCCGGTGATTAAACAAACTTTGTCTTTGAGCCTCATGAGGAGTAAGTAGTAGGGTGATGGGGTGATGGGGTAAGGAAATCCTAAGCAAATGGGTTTTGCCTGGGCAAACTCGCTAGTCTTAAGAGTATTCCCCTTTTTTCGAGGTCGCTGATGTCCTCCATTCTGTCCGATGCCAATCGTCGCCTTGATGATGCACTTAAGCATGTGGCCCTTTCAGAGGATGCGATTTTACGGTTGCGATCGCCCAAGGCCAGTCTCAGTGTGGCGATTCCCCTGCGGCGGGATGATGGTTCGTTGGAAATTTTTCAGGGCTATCGGGTGCGTTATGACGACACGCGGGGGCCAACCAAGGGAGGCGTGCGGTTTCATCCCAATGTATCGATTGATGAAGTGCAGTCCCTCGCCTTTTGGATGACATTTAAATGTGCGCTGCTAGATTTGCCCTATGGCGGTGCGAAGGGTGGCATTACGGTTAATCCTAAAACCCTGTCGCGGTTGGAGCTGGAGCGGTTGAGTCGGGGATATGTGGATGCGATCGCGGATTTCATCGGCCCCAATCGGGACATTCTTGCACCGGATGTCTATACCAACGCCATGATTATGAGTTGGATGATGGATCAATACAGCATTATTCAACGGCAGTTTTCCCCTGCGGTAGTAACGGGAAAACCCATCGCTGTGGGGGGGAGCCAAGGGCGAGATACGGCGACGGCCATGGGCGCGTTTTTTACGATTCAAACGCTGTTGCCGAAGTTTGATCGGGTGCCGAGCAAAACGCGGGTAGCAATCCAGGGGTTTGGCAATGCGGGCGGAACTTTAGCGGAGTTGCTGTTTCAATCCGGTTACCAAGTCGTTGCAGTGAGCGATTCTAGGGGCGGCATCTATGCAGAGAGGGGACTGGATATTCCCAGTGTTCGTGCCCACAAAGCAGTGACTCGAACTATGCAGGCGGTTTACTGCCAAGATAGCGTTTGTAGCCTCATGGATGGGCATCGCAATGTGACGAATGAGGAGCTGTTGGAGCTCGATGTTGATATTCTCATTCCGGCGGCCCTAGAGAATCAAATTACGGCAGAAAATGCCACGCGAGTTAAGGCTCCGTTGATTTTTGAAGTGGCCAATGGTCCGATTACGGCTTCAGCCGATCCGATTTTGCAGGACAAGGGATGCTATGTATTCCCCGATATTTTGGTGAATGCGGGGGGCGTGACAGTGAGCTATTTTGAATGGGTGCAAAACCGCAGTGGTTTGTATTGGAGTGCAGAAGAGGTGGCGGAACAACTCAAGCGGCGAATGGTGCGGGAAACGGAGGCAGTGTGGGCGATCGCCCAGGAGCGCGGCCTCACCCCTCGAACAGCGGCCTATGTCCATGCGCTAGAGCGATTGGGGGAAACCATTGAGGCGAAGGGAACACGGAATTATTATCAAGCGAGGTAGGGAAAAGCTAAATAAATTAGACTGTACTCCTATTTGGCCCGTACCCCGATTTGGAATTCATGACTATGCAGTCTAGCTCTACTTTGCGTCGCCTTGCCGTAGTGCAAATGGCTATGGGCGATCGCCTCGAAGATAATGTTGTTTACGCAATTGAGCGGCTGCAGGAAGCGGCCAGCGGTGGAGCTCACATTGTTTTATTACCAGAATTATTTGAGGGACTCTACTTTCCCCAACAGGAGCGAGAAGAATCTTTTGCCTTGGCCTATTCGGTGGCGAATCATCCATTTTTGTCGAAATTTCAGGCGATCGCCGCTGAACTCAATTTAGTCATCCCCCTAAGTTTTTTTGAAAAGGCCGGTCAAGCTCACTATAACAGTCTGGCTACGATTAATACCGATGGCCAAATTTTAGGGATTTATCGCAAATCCCATATCCCTGACGGCCCCGGTTATGAAGAAAAATATTATTTCAATCCCGGCGATACCGGGTTTCAGGCTTTTCGCACGCCCCATGGCGCGATCGGTACGGGCATCTGCTGGGATCAGTGGTACCCGGAAGCTGCCCGCTGTATGGCGTTGCTCGGCGCAGATCTTCTGCTCTATCCCACAGCCATTGGCTCCGAACCCCCGGAAGCGGGCGGGATCGACACCCAGGCCCTGTGGCAGCGGGCGATGGTGGGCCATGCGGTCAGCAATGCTTGCTATGTTGCGGCTGCCAACCGCATCGGTCAGGAAGGGAATGCAACGTTTTATGGCAGTTCGTTTATTTGTGACTACCAGGGCGAGATCCTCGCCGCTGCCAATCGCACCGATGCCACGATTTTGTATGCCGATTTAGATTTTTCTCAAGCTCAGCAGTTTCGGGCCGGGATGGGTTTTTTCCGCGATCGCCGCCCCGACCTTTACAAACCGCTGCTTACCTGGGATGGCAAAACGCCCTTGGGCTCTAGCTGAAATCCTTAGAATTCTAGAAGCCCAGAACCCTAGAACATATGGGCGAGGGATCGTGCCAACATCGGTCGCGCCTCAAACCCACTCGGCAACGGCAGATCACATTGTAAACAGTTGGGAGACTTGGCTCGCTCCGCAAAGCCTTGCCACTTATAGCGAACCATTGCTTTTAGCTTTGACTCTAGGCGATCGCAGTCTTCGGAGGGCATCCAAAGTAATTCTGCATCGTCTAGACTTTTCGCGATTTTGAACGGCCAGGGATCGCTCTCCAAACTCCGCTTTAAATTGACGGATTTGCCTAAATAAAGCCATTGCCGCCGCCACAAAAAGGCATAAACCCCAGAAGGTTTCGGGGAGATGATTGGGATCAAGTTTTTGCCAGTTGGATTGGGCCATGATGTAAGGATCCTCCAGAGATTGCCTTGCAGAAGTCGTTATTAATTTGTCGCCAAGTTCGTCGCCATACGCGTACATCTAAGCTTTGAGGGCAAAGCTTGTTACCAGCGTTATGCACCAGACTGCGCGCAATTTTGCTTGCGCACAAGAAACTTCGCACCCATGGTGCTGCACCCTCAGATGGATTCGGGATTTAGGATTGCTTATCCACGCGAGCAGTCTCTGGATCCAAACCGGACACGACCGTTATCGAACCACGATCTGTGAGACCACTCAAGGAAGCGAATAAAAAGTTTAGAAAAGACGCGCCGCTGTTGACGGAGCTTCATGATTCGAGACTCGCCCGGATATTACCCCATAATTGGAACAAAATGTCAAACACCCAGAAAGAAATGTTCCAAATATCACTCTAGCTTCGAGTGCGATACATGCCACAGGTGACATGAGTCGAGGCCGGTCCTACTAGCCGTATTCTTCCTCCAGAAAGATTTTCCGGACGATTTTAAAGACAAATTCTGCCTTCAAAAAATACGGAAAACGTTTTGGTGAAAGTCAAGGAATCATCACACATGCTTGGCGTGACCTCTTAACCATACGGGATCATTGCCCAGATTAACCAGGGGGGCGAAATACAGGATGGGAGGGGGGCCAACCTCGGGAGGTGGAGGGATCGGACCCCTTTGGGGGCAGGCCGGGTCTGGCAGTTGTGCGGATTTGCGAATAATCAAGAACAATCACAAACAAACGACAAGAATGGGGCTTGGAGGGTTTAGCCTGCTAGGGTGACGTTGTGATCGCAACTGCTTTTGTCTTTTGGCGATCTGTCGCGATTTTGTAGTGACGTTGTGGCGAAATCGTTCTCGCTATTGTTGTCGTCGTTTGTTGCAAGGTTTGTTCGTGGTTATGCGTACCGTTGTGTCTCCCTCCCAGGTTTCCTGGCAAGATCCGCCAGAGCCGATCGCTGCAATGTTGGACCAGCCGCGATCGCCCGTGGTTTCTTTTTCGCCCGATCGCCAGTGGATTTTAGAACTTTCCCTTGCACCGTTGGTGCCCTTGGTGGCGTTGACGGAACCTAAGGTGGCGATCGCAGGCATTGAAATCAACCCAATCACCCGTACATCGGCCCACGAAGGCTATTACCAGGGGATGACGCTGAGGCGTTTTCCGGCCCAGGATCAGAGTCAGGGTCAGAGCCAGGATCAGAGTCAGGATCAGGGAGAATCAGAACTACGGCGGGCGATCGCCCTGCCGTCCGAGGCGCGCATTAGTCATGTTTCTTGGTCGAGGGATAGTCGCTATATTGCTTTGACATTGACAGAGGCGGAAGGGGTTTCGCTCTGGGTGATCCCGCTGGAAACTGCGCTGGAAACGGGCGAAGCTCGACGCTTGACCGGGCCGATTCTCAATGGCATCTATGGCAGCCCGTATCGTTGGCTGCCGGGAGAGGCGGGGTTCATTGCCAAGGTCCGTCCCGAAAATCAGGGTTTCCCGCCCGAAGCGCCCCAAATTCCCCCCGGTCCTATTCTGGAGGAAAACCTAGGGCGGGTGGCTCCGGCGCGAACCTATACCAATCTTTTGGCCAGTTGCCATGACGAAGCACTGTTTGAATACTATTTTCAATCGGCCTTAGAGCAGATCGATCTAGAGGGTCACCGTAGACAGTTACGAGAACCGGAGCTTTTACTGAGTGCTCAACCCTCGCCCGATGGCGCTTGGTTATTGGTTCGGACGCTGCAACCGCCCTTTTCCTATCAGGTGCCGTTGCAACGGTTCCCGACGCAGTACTGGGTGTGCGATCGCCAAGGCCAATCCAAGACGATCATTGCCGAACTCCCCCTAGCCGATGAGATTTCCACCGATTTTGAGGCCGTGCGACCGGGTCGTCGCTGGGTGAGCTGGCGGGCGGATCATCCGGCGACGCTGTTTTGGCCCGAAGCCCTGGATGAGGGCGATGCCAAACGCCAGGTGCCCTATCGCGATGCCATTTATCAGCAGGCTGCGCCGTTTACCGCCGACCCCCAACTCCTCTGGAAAACTGAACTGCGATTTCGCGGCATCGCCTGGGGAACAGAACAGCTAGCCCTGGGCTACGAAGGCTGGTACGACAGTCGCCTTGTGCGGCAATGGTGGCTCCAGCCGGGTGCCGATTGGTCAGACCCCGTCCTGCTGGAGTCCCGCAATTTTCAAGATGCCTATGGACATCCCGGCAATCCTCTGACTGCACCGGGTCCCTACGGCTGGTCGACTCTGATTGTGCCGTCAGACGGTCTTGGGTTTTATCTGGAAGGACGCGGAGCCTCAGCGGCGGGGATTTTTCCGTTTCTCGATCGCGTTTTGCTATCCCAATCCCAAAGCCAGAGCGAACCCCAGAAAAAACAACGGCTGTGGCAAGCGGAAGGACAGCAGTTTGAGCGTCTTCAACTCTTGCTCGATCGCGATGCGCGACAGTTTATTACCCAGCGGCAATCCCAGACTTCACCTCCCAATTATGTGTTGCGCGATCGCTTCCCTGCTCAATTTCCCGATCCCGCTCAATCCCCCACGCTGGCCCAATCTCTTTACCCCTTATCCGATCCTCAACCCCTAACTCAATTTCACGATCCGCTGCCCTGGTATCGCCAAGTTCATAAGGATCAAATCCGCTATCAGCGCAGCGATGGTTTAGATCTGTCCGGAATGTTGTACTTACCACCGCAATACCAGCCCGAGCGCGATGGACCCTTGCCGATTTTGCTCTGGGTCTATCCTGAAGAGTACAAAAGTCGAGAAACGGCCAGCCAAGTCACCGATTCCGAATGGACCTTTAGTCGTCCCAGTGGGTCTTCGGTTCTCTTTTTATTGACCCAGGGCTATGGGGTGTTGCTGGGTCCCAGTATGCCGATTCTGGGTGAGGCGGAAACGGAGCCCAATGATAGTTATTTAGAACAACTGGTGGACAATGCCGAAGCTGCGGTGGCGGCTTTAGTCGCTCGGGGGGTTGGGGATCGCGATCGCCTCGCCATCGGCGGTCATTCCTATGGGGCGTTTACCGCAGCTAACCTCCTGGCCCACAGCCGTCTGTTTCAAGCCGGAATCGCCCGCAGTGGAGCCTACAACCGCACGCTGACGCCCTTTGGCTTTCAGGGTGAACAACGTCATTTTTGGGAGGCAACGGAGACCTATATTAAAATCTCGCCCTTCACCTACGCCGCCCAAATCAAGGCTCCGCTGTTATTAATTCATGGAGCCGCTGACAATAATCCTGGAACCTATCCCCTACAAAGCGAGCGACTGTATGAAGCCCTGCGAGGTTTGGGCGGGACAGTACGCTGGGTTTCGCTACCCCACGAAGGTCATGGGTATCGCTCCCGCGAGGCGATCGGTCATGTGTTGTGGGAGATGGTGCGATGGTTAGATCAGTATCTGTAGAATAGAGGCAAGTTCTTCTGCGAAATCTGCCCGCCATGGCTAAGCGCAAAAATGCTAAACACAATCTGAAATGGGTCAAACACACCCTGGAACTCAGTGAGGATCATCACTGGCAATCCAAGGAGGGTTATAAGGTTTTTGTGGCCGGACGGGGTGCCGTGCGGTTTGATGTCCCCCAGGCGTGGAAGTTTGAGCCCAAGGAAAAGTCTTTCCGCTTTACCGATGGCGATCCCCCTGATGACAATTGCTGTTTAGAAGTGTCGTATAATTTGCTGCCTCGGGATGCCAATCTACGAGATTTTCCCTTGAAAGGCATCGTTAAAAAACTGCTTCAAGAGGACACGCGAGAGGCAATTGAGATTAGTGAGGTCTTCAAACTCAATCGCCAAACGGCTCAGATTTTCTGGGGGCAGATCAAGTTTATTGATCCGGAGGAAAAACGCGAAGCCTATTCTCGTATTTGTGTGGGTTTGGGGTCTGGGGTTCAGTCTTTGATTACGTTTGAGTATTGGGTTGAAGATGCGGCGCAGTTTGAACCGATTTGGCAAAATGTTTTAGATTCATTGGTTTTGGGTCTTTACATTCGAGATCCCAGAACGGGCTTGGCCTATCCCGATTAAGCGGCTGAAAATGCTGCTGAAGAAGCTCTTGGTCAAGCCGTGGTCCCCAGATCCTGGGCGAGGGCGATCGCCCCCAAGATCCCGGCCTGATTGCCTAGCTGGGGCGGCACAATGTATTGCTCGATCTGCGCTAAGACCGCTGGTACGGCGAGATAGCTGGCGAGCATAGCCTGGGCCTGACGGTGGACCTTGGGCCAAATGGGTTGCTGTTGCATCACGCCGCCGCCGAGGATGATGCGCTGGGGAGAGAGGGTGAAGGTGAAGGTGGCGATCGCCCCCGCCAGATATTGTGCCTCTAGGTCCCAGGCCGGATGATCCGACGGCAGTTGCTCAGCAGACTGTCCCCAGCGAGCTTGCAGGGCGGTTCCGGAGGCCAGTCCTTCCAAACAGTTTTGGTGAAAGGGACAGCAGCCGGGAAAAGGATCCTGCTCGCGGCTGTGGGGCAATAAAATATGGCCCATTTCAGGATGGAGCAATCCATGTAAGGGTTTACCGTTGACGATTGCCCCCCCGCCAATCCCCGTTCCCACGGTGAGATAGATAAACGTATCTAATCCTTGGGCTGCACCCCAACGCTGTTCGCCGAGGGCCGCTGCATTCACGTCGGTGTCGAGGGCGATGGGGAGGGATAAATGCTTTTGCAGTTCTCCCAGCAGATTAATCTGTCGCCAGCCCGGTTTGGGGGTATCGAGCAAGTAACCATAGGTGGAAGAGCGAGGATTGAGATCCAGCGGGCCAAAGCAGCCAATGCCGAGGGCCTCTAGGGGACCCTGCTGTTGCTGAGCGGTAAAAAACGCCAGGATTTGGGCAAGGGTCTCCCCTGGACTGCGGGTGGGAATGCGGATTTCGGTCAGCCGAGGGGGGGAGGTGCTGGTAAGCGTGGGGCGATCGCCCTCTCCCACCGCACAAACGATTTTGGTGCCTCCCGCTTCGATCGCACCCCATCGCACCATGGCGGTTCTCCTAGTTATGGCGTTCTTCTAGTTATGATAGGGGTGATTGAGGTGAGATTAGGCCCCGAAATTCATGGAATTTGGCATTGCAGGGCTTGCCAATCCCCTTGGCTCAGCCGATAGAGCACATGGCGTTCGAGCCGGTGGCCGGGGAGCAGGGGATGATCAAAGTCCTCCTGGGGGTTGTGGGTCATGCCGAGGCGCTCCATGACAGCGCGCGATCGCCAATTGTCCGGCACGGTAAACGAGACAATTTCTGTCAGGCCCAACTGCTCAAATCCGTGTTTTAAGGCACAGCGAGCGGCTTCCGTGGCATAGCCCTGCCCCCAAAACGGGCGAGCTAACCGCCAGCCCACTTCCACTGCTGGGGTAAAGTGAGCCTCAAATCCAGGAATATTTAAGCCCACAAACCCGATGAGCTGACCCGTTGCCTGTTCTTCAACGGCCCAAAACCCAAAGCCCCGACGGTTTAAGTTTTGCGCTAGGCGATCGAGCAAGGCATCGGACTCGGCCCGAGATAAGATCGCGGGGAAATGGGCCATCACCAGGGGATCCCCATTGAGCTGTGCAAAGGGCTCGCGATCCGCTGGTCGCCAGCTCCGTAGCCGAAGTCGTTGCGTCGTAAGCGGCAGCATTCAATACCCTATGGTAATATAGTGAGGGTGAAGTAGACTGTTGTTGATTATTGTTGCTGTCAGAATTGTTGTTATCAAAATTGTCCTCCCATTATCGCTATGCCGACTAAAACACCGCAAAAAAAGATTGCCAAAACCAAAACCATCACCAAAACGACCCAAACTCAAGCAGCTCCGGCGGTTTCTCTAGAAGATTGTGGGATTTCCCGACTTTCTCCTACGGCCTTGAGCTTAATGGCGGACTTTTTTAAGGTGTTGTCTGAGACGAGCCGCTTGCAGATTGTCTGTTGCCTAAAATCAGGCTCGAAAAATGTCACGGAAATCATTGACTTAACGGGACTGGGGCAAGCCAATGTTTCCAAGCACCTGAAAATGCTGTCCCAGGCAGGTGTTGTCAGCCGTCGTCAAGAGGGCGTCTGTGTGTACTACCAAATCGCCAACCCCTTTATTTTTGAGTTGTGCGAGTTAGTTTGTGATGCCCTCTCGATTCAGATTGATTTACAAAGCAAGCAGTTTGAAGAGTTGGGTGTCATGCGCCAAGGCCGTTAAACCGTTCAAGGGAGCATCCTTACGCCATTACCATGCCACCATCCACATTAATGACTTGGCCGGTCATATAGCTGGCTGCGGGATCTGCGGCTAAAAAGCGTACAACGCCAGCAACCTCTTCCGCTTGGCCCAGGCGAGCCAGGGGAATGAACTTGAGCAGTTCTGAGGCATCTAAGCCGTGGGTCATGTCGGTTTCGATAAAGCCAGGGGCAACGGCGTTGACGGTAATGCCGCGACTGGCGACTTCTTTGGCGACGGCTTTGGTAAAGCCAATGACACCGGCTTTGGCGGCAGCATAGTTGGCTTGGCCGGGATTGCCCATTTCTCCCACGATGGATGAAATATTAATAATGCGGCCCGACTTTTGTTTGAGCATGATTTTGCTGACGGCGCGGGTGCAAAGATAAACCCCGTTGAGGTTGAGATTAATGACCGCATTCCAATCTGCCGGTTTCATCCGCAACAGCAACGTATCGCGGGTAATTCCAGCATTGTTGACCAAAATATCAATGCGGCCCAGCTTTTCCTGGGTGGTTTTCACCAGTGCTTCCACTTGGTCTTCCTGGGAAACATCGGCTTGGACGGCGATCGCCTCTCCCCCCATGGCTGCAATGGCCTGCACGACCTCATCCGCAGCCCCGCTGGAGCTGGCATAATTTACCACCACTTTGGCCCCAACCGCTGCGAGGGCCAGGGCGATCGCCCGTCCGATGCCTCGGGATGCGCCGGTTACGAGGGCGACTTGATCCTGGATTAACAGTGCCTGAGGGGTGGTCATAGCCATGGGTCCTTACGAGTTTACAGACTGACGATTTTGCATAGCTGATCATCCATCATCCTTGGTCTTTTCTCAATGGAAATCTCAATGGAAATCTCCATGCAGATCTCTAGGCAGAGGCGTCGGTGGAGGAATCGAGATAGGAATCTAAAGCGGGATCGAAAGACGGATCGGGGGGATGGACCTGGAAGTGGATGATGGCGATCGCATCCAGGGGCGCTTCGTCCGGTGGTAGGGCTTGAAAGCCTTGGCGCTGATACCATTGCAGCAGCTTGGGATTGTTTTCAATATCCGGTTGATACACGGTCCCTTGGATGGACTGCACCCCCTGGGCCTTGGCCCAATCCAGCAAGGCTTGGAGTAAACCGGTACCGAGTCCCTGCTGGCGATAGTTAATCGGGCGAGGCTCATAGCCCAACCGTTCCTGGATCCAGCCCCAGATTCCCTGGCGAGGGGGCGGGCTGACGGCGTTGGCGATCCAAATATCCTTTAGCTCCCAATGGTGGCCCGTTTGGCGTTTGCACTTGACTCCCCCGATCAGCGTTGGCGGATCCCAGAGATGCAGTTGGACTTGGTCATCCTGGGTCTCATGGGTGAGGGGATAGGCTTTCCCGCGCAGGTTGTCGAGAGAGTCGGGCAGCATCAAGCGGGTCATCCCAGGTAGGTCAATGATTAATCCTCAGTAGTGTAAGGTGCCTTGGGGCTGAAACAAGCTAAAAATGAGAAGTCTTTGATTGAGAGGGAAAGATCCATGAGTTGTGTCAGCAGCCATCTATTGCGTTCGCTGCCTCAGGCGATCGCCAGACTTGCGGTCGTGGGTGCGGGTTTTGGTGCGATCGCCCCCGGTTTCATTGCCGCTGCCCAAGCCGAACCCGCCTCGATATTTCGTCCCTATCTTAACGAGATCATTCGCAGCGCCCCGCCGGGCTATCCCATTCGCTTGCCCAGCCAGGTTTTGCTGGGGGCTCCAGCCCACTTTTCGTCCGATGAATTGACCGTAAAAGTCTTTGCGTCCCAAATTCCCATGAGCCTCACAGTGGGGCTGTTTGCCTGCGAGCCAGGAACGGCCACCCACCCTTGCTTGGTTGGAACGGTCACCACGGAGCGTAGCAATGATGGGCCTGCGCAAACGGAACTGTCGCGCCATCGTCTGGTGGGCGATCGCATCACCTTCCGGCCCGGTCTCGCAGGCTACTTGGTGGATGGAAGCCAGCAAACACCCAAGGCTGCGTTCTCTTCGGTCATGTGGCAGCAGGGTAATGTGATCTACACCGTCAGTTTCCCCGCTGGACAGCGCCAAAATCTCCTGGACATGTCCGCCTCCATGGCCCTGAGCGATCCGCTACGGGTCAGCCTGCCGCGATCCATTCCCGCCAGTGTGCCGCCGTCCCAAGGCGCAGCTCAACCCTGAAACCTTTCCAACAGGGGCAAAAAGATGGTCACAAAGTAATACACCAGGGGCGCGGTAAAGACATAGCTGTCCATGCGATCGAGGATGCCGCCATGGCCTGGAATGATTTGGCCCGAGTCTTTCACCCCTGCGTCCCGTTTCATAATTGACTCTGTGAGATCACCCAGCAGGCTGGTAATGCCGATCAGCAGACCCAGGACCGCCCCGGAAAAGGGTGCGCCAGCCCAATCCAGCAGGAGCGTCCCGGCTCCGCCCACTAAAATGCTGGCCCCAAATCCAGACAGTGCGCCCTCGACGGTTTTCTTTGGGCTAATGGTGGAGAGCTTGGTGCGGCCAATGAGTTTGCCCAAGAAATAGGCGGCAATGTCCGAGGCGGCAACGCAAGCAATCCCCAACAACAGGGCTAGGAGGCCAACGGGCAGGTGTTGGATTCCCGGCCAAGGCCAGGGCCAGTAGCCATCTAGGGGAAGATTATGGTGATCAAAGAGCCCCATGCGCCGAAGTCGCACCCAGTAACCGGGTAAAAAGCCACAGTAAAAAAGACCCAATATCGAGCTGGAGATGTCCGCGATCGAGGCCAGTTTGGGTTGGAACAACAAATAAAAACAGATGAAGGTTCCTGCGACGGCGAAGATGGGTTCCGCGAATTCTGGAGCCAAATAGGACGTGAGAATCAGCCCCTGACTCACCACTAGCGTTGTTTTCGCTGCGGGGGCAATGCCCTTGGCTCGCACCAAGCTAAAAAATTCTTGCTGACCCAAATACACCAGGGCAGCGATCGCCAGCGTAAAGTACCAACCACCTAAAAGGCCGAGTCCAAGCGCGAGGGAAATCACGATGGCCCCACTGAGGATGCGAATCCAGGGCATAGACCAATAAAAAAATGGCAATTTTGTAAAGCTTGCAAGATTACTTTTACACAATCTCCCGCATCGTTCATCGCCCATGCGCGATTTATTAAGATTGCTAACGTGAGTCTTAGGTTTATCCCAGTTTTTCTCCGCTTAGGATAAAGATCGGGTCAACTGCGCTGAAGCTTTGGCGAGCGCCCCGGCGCTCTAAGCGATTAATCGACGACTGGACAATCTCGATGTTGCGGGCTTGTAACTCCGCCAGAGATTCAGAAATGGCGTACAGCCCCTCTAAATTCGTGGTGGTTGCGACCATGCGCCCCCCTGGGTTGAGGTGGGGCCAGGCGGCGGCGAGGGTATCCTTGAGCGGTTTTCCGCCTTCCACGATGATGCAGTCGGGTTCCGGCTGTAGTCCGGCAAGACAGTCTGGAGCGCTGCCTTCCACCACGGTGACATTTTCAACGCCAAAGAGTTGACAGTTGCGGCGAATCAACTGGGCCACCTCCTCATCCCGTTCAACCGCGACAATCGTGCCCTGGGGACAGAGAAACCCCACTTCGATGGGAATCGTGCCAGTGCCTGCGCCAATATCCCAGAGGACGCCATCGGCCTTGAGATAGAGATGAGCCAAAATCAACACACGGATTTCGCGCTTGGTTAGGGGAATCCCCGGCAGGCGCTCAAATCGCTCGTCAGGGATACCGGGGGTGCTATAGGGCCAGTGGGGAACAGACATTCGCGATCGCTAGCGTTTTGAGCCAGCGTTTTAATCTAGCGTTTCAATCTAGAGCATTATGCCGACTCGCGGGGCTTTCCGTCGCGAGGGCGATGACGTTGAGGGTTGCCAAACTTGGATCGCTACAGCCGCTCATCCAACCGCCACTGGCTTTAATCTGCTGGAGATAGGCGATCGCCGCTGCGGTAATCCGCTCCCCCGGCAGCAGGACTGGAATACCAGGAGGATAGGGACAAACGGTTTCCGCACTCATGTGACCCAAGGTTGCCTCAAAGGGTAGAGGCATGGCGGGTTGGAAAAAGGCTTGGCGGGGCGAGAGGGCAAGGGGCGGGGCGACCGGGAGGGGAAATGCGGCAAGGGGCGGAGCCGTCTGGGGTTGAGGTGAGTCGGATCGATACAGTTCAGATTGACACAGTTCGGATTGACACCGTAAGGCTTGGCTGGCTTGGATGAGGCGATCGCAGTCCGCTGCCGTGGTACCAAGACTGAGGAGAAACGTCAGATGCCGCAGGCTAGGGAGCTCGGCAATGACGCCGTGGGTTTGGTTAAAGCGGTCATCGACATCAAAGCCCGTCAGGCCCAGGCCCGAAACATCGAGGGTGATGCGGGTGGGGTCAAGGGCGGCAAACCCCGGCTGGGGCTGAGGCAGTTCAAAGACGCGAAGACCAGGGATGGCGTGGAGGCGATCGCGGGTGGTTTTCGCCAGCGCTAGGGTTTGGCTGAGCAGGTCCGTCCCCTGCTGGGCCATCTGAGCACGGGTGGCGTCGAGGGAGGCAAGCAGTAAATAGCTGGGGCTGGTGCTCTGGATGAGTTGTAGGGCCTGGGAGAGGCGATCGCCATCCACAAGGCTACCCCGCAGATGAACCATCGCGGCTTGGGTAAGGCCAGAGAGGACTTTGTGGGTGGACTGGATGCTCAAATCTGCGCCTTGACTGAGGGCGCTGGGGGGCAGGTCGGGATGAAAGCCAAAGTGGGGACCGTGGGCTTCATCGACGAGGAGCGGAATTTGGCGGGCGTGGCAAAGGGGGGCGATCGCCGCCAGATCCGCACAAATCCCTTCATAGGTGGGAGAAACGAGCAAAACGGCTTTGATGTCAGGGTACTGCTCCAAGGCAGTGGCCAGGGTGCTAGGGGTAATGCTACCGACTAAACCCGAGACCGCCTCTCGTTCTGGGGTGAGAAAAACAGGCACCGCCCCGCTGAGAATCAGTCCCGAGATTGCAGACCGGTGAACGGTGCGGGGCAGCAAAATTCGATCGCCGGGGCCGCAGGTGGCCAAGATCCCAGCAATCACGCCCGCCGTGGAGCCATTGACGGAAAACCAGGTGCGATCAGCCCCAAAGGTCTCAGCTGCCAGGGCTTGAGCCGATTGAATCACCCCCTCTGGCGCAAATAGATTGTCTAACCCCGGCAATTCAGGCAAATCAGCGGCAAAGACTGAATCCCCCCAGGCCCTGAGGAGCGGTGACCAGAGCGATCGCCCCTTGTGCCCCGGTGTATGAAAGGGGGCCGTTGAGCGCTGGGCCTCGGTGAGCAACTGCGTCAACAGCGGCGTGGGATCAATCTCACCAAAGTGGGGATCAGTCAATGGTTTCTTCTCGAAAAGTTAAGGATTGTATAGAGTTTCTTACACTATAGTGAAGAAGTGATGACAAATTGTAAGCCATACCGAAAGCGCCTAAATCGCCTTTGAATCGACGTTTGAGCCATTGATCCGGTTTAGCATGGGCCTAAAACGCGAACCAGAGTCGCAAATCTGTAGGGCTCTGAGGGTAGGAAGCGTTTCCCTCACTTGACAATGGCTTGTGGATAGTAGCTTTTGAACAATGGCTTTTGTGACGCCAAAGGCAGGATAAATGCCAGGAGTTGAATGAGGGGAAATGCAGATAAACCAGCAGTTACGGTCCTATGATCCACGGGCGATCGCTCGCTACTACCGTCATCGTCCCTGGGCTCCAATCGGACGAGCCTTGAAAGTGATTTGGTTTTTCGCAGGGCTATTGTTAGGCCTGCTATGGGACCGCTGGTTTGACCTAGAACTCGAAAACCGTCCCGCGCGGGCGTCCCAGCTGCGCCGCATCCTCACAACCTTAGGTCCGACCTTTATCAAGGTGGGGCAGGCGCTCTCTACCCGTCCAGATTTAATTCGACCGGATTTCCTCGAAGAGCTGATTAAGCTGCAAGACCAATTGCCGCCCTTTCCAGATGACCAAGCCTTTGCCATTATCGAGCGGGAACTGGGCATGACGGTGGGAGAAATCTATCGGGAGATTACGCCAAGCCCGGTGGCGGCGGCGAGTCTCGGTCAAGTCTATCGAGCCAAACTTTACAGTGGCGAAGAGGTCGCAGTTAAAGTCCAGCGGCCCAATTTGGTACCGACGCTGACCTTAGATCTGTATTTGATTCGCTGGGCTGCATCCCGATTTTCACCTTGGCTACCGCTTAACTTGGGTCATGATCTCACGCTGATCGTCGATGAATTTGGCATCAAGCTGTTTGAAGAAATTGACTATGTTAACGAAGGCCATAATGCTGAGCGATTCGATCGCAATTTTGCAGCGCTCGATTATGTCAAAGTCCCGAAGATTTACTGGCGATTTACCACCAGCCGTGTCCTGACGTTGGAATGGATCAAAGGCTGTAAGCTAACCCTGTCCGAGCTACATTGCGCGGGCTTAGATGCTGACGCAACGGTGCGTGTTGGGGTGATTTCAGGACTTCAACAACTCCTAGAGTTTGGCTTTTTCCACGCTGATCCCCATCCAGGGAATCTCTTCGCCCTCTTTGCGCCGGAGTCTTCGATGGGAGCCTGTATGGCCTACATTGACTTTGGCATGATGGACCAACTGGAGGAAGAGACGAAAGAAACGCTGGTCGATGCCGTCGTGCATTTGCTCAATCAGGAATACGATGCCCTGGCCCTGGACTTTGTGCAGCTGGGATTCCTGGCACCAGAAACCGATATTTACCCCATTGTGCCGGCCTTGGAATCGGTTTTGGGCGACATTATGGGAGAGAGCGTTCAGGACTTCAATTTCAAGACCGTGACCGATCGCTTCTCAGAATTAATGTACGACTACCCCTTCCGGGTGCCCGCTAAGTTCGCCTTAATCATTCGCTCCCTCGTCACCCAGGAAGGCTTGGCCCTCAGCGTCAATCCCAATTTCAAAATCGTCGAAGTGGCCTATCCCTATATTGCTCAGCGGTTGCTGACGGGCGAATCTCCTCAACTGCGACGGCGACTGCTCGATGTGCTCTTTAAGGATGGCACCTTCCGCTGGGAGCGTCTGGAAAATCTCGTTCAGATTGCGCGCACCGATAATCAATTTGACCTGCTACCCACGGCTCAACTGGGGTTGCAGTACCTGCTCTCGGACGAAGCCAAGGACATTCGGCGACAGATCTTGCTGGCGCTGATCGAAAACGATCGCTTCCATACCGCAGAAGTTCAGCGGCTCTGGGACCTAGTCAAAGACGAATTTGAGCCCACGCGTCTGTGGAATAGTGCGGTGAATACGCTGGTTGATTTTTCTCGCGCTCGCGTCGCCGCCCTCTGGCCGGGTCAGGAGTGATCGCCTACTCGCCCACCAGAGTTGCTAGGGTGCAGGCCAAAAGATCGGTACAATCGTAAAGAAATGTATCGATCGCCTGCCCTCCTATGTACGGATATCCCACGCCTCACTACGTGCTTCTGGTTCTAGGTCTCTTTATTGGGATCACCTCTGGTCTTGCCTTTCAAGAGACGCTGAAGCAGCTCGTTTATCATTGGTCCCGCCAAACTGAAAACCAGGGTTATCTGCCCGATATTCTCAATCGCACCAATCTCCGATTGCCGTTTTTGGGGATTTTGATTGGGGTTTGTTTGTTTTTATCCTCCGGCGTTGAAGTCTTTGGCTTTGGCACGCTCACGGCCTACGAATTTTCCATGCCCCTAACGCTTTTGACCGGGCTGTTGGTGTGGAATCAGCTCGAGAAAATTCTCAACCTCCTACAAAAAGGCGGTTCTAAGGCGCTGGATTTAGACGAGGTGTTTTAGATAAGGTCTGTGGAACGGCCCGAGACCGCCTAGCCCCCTTTTGCAAAGGTCGCCAAAACAATCACCGACAGCAAGAGACCGGGGGAAAGAAACATGACCAATTGGCCCAGATCGTGAAGCGTCATCGTGCCTATCCTAAAAAACTACAAGCGAACAATCCAGCGAATAAAAAGAAAAAGGTCTTGCTTCGAGCTTAGCACCGGATTTTAGGGGCGATCGCCCCCAATCCCATTATTTACCTTAAAATTCCTCCCGAAATTCTTCCCGTCAGCCCATGCCCCCCACTGACCTTCTCAGTCTCGACAACCTCTTTAGCCTCGCCAATGTCTATGTTCTGCCCTTCTGGGCGCTGATGATCCTATTGCCCCGCTGGCGCTGGACCCAAAAAATCATGGGCTCTCTGCTGATGTTCGTGCCCCTGGTGATGCTCTATCTCTATTTCATTGCTCACAGCATCGACGCCGAGAGCGCCGCTGCCTTGGCTAACCCGAACCTGAGCGATATTGCCCGATTCTTTGGGGCAAAAGGGGCGGCAGCGACGGGGTGGACCCATTTCTTAGTGATGGACCTGTTTGTCGGGCGGTGGGTCTATGGGGAGGGACAGCGCACGGGCGTTTGGACGCGTCATTCCATTGCCCTCTGCCTGTTTGCGGGTCCCTTGGGCTTGCTCTCCCATATTCTGACTGCTGCGGTGTATCAGCGCTGGTTTGGGGGCGAAACCCAAGCGTTGCAGGGGGAAAAATGCGCCGAGACCTAAGGGCGGTGCGAATTGTCCTGGTTGAACCCGCAGGTCCCCTCAATGTGGGCTCCGTGGCGCGGGTGATGAAAAACTTTGGCCTAGGGCCGCTAGTCCTGGTTAATCCCCAATGTGATCCCCAATGTGACGAAGCGCTGATGATGGCAGTGCATGGGCGGGATGTGTTGGAACGGGCGCAGCGGGTAGACCGTTTGCCGGAGGCGTTGGTGGGGGTGCAGCGGGCGATCGCCACCACCGGCTCGGTCCATGATCTCCCCACGCCCTTAGAGCCCCCCCGTCAAGTTCTACCCTGGCTACTGGGCTCCTCAGGGGGATCAGGCGGTGTGAACCAGGGCGAACCCTTGAGTGCAGCCTTAATCTTTGGTCGCGAAGACAGTGGCCTTACCAACCAAGAGTTGCATTATGCCCAGCGACTGCTGCAAATTCCCAGTGATGAAGTCTATCCCTCGCTGAATTTGGCCCAAGCCGTTGCCGTCTGTTGCTACGAGCTGTCCCAGGCGCTCACTGACTCCGACCCCCAATCTTCCCAATCTCCTAGGGGGTCTGCCCTGCCCCTCACCGAGCCCCCTGCGGCCCAGGAGGTGTTGGAAGGGTTTTATCAGCAGCTCGAAACCTTGCTCCTGCAAATTGGCTATTTGTATGACCACACGGCTACCCGCCGGATGCAACGGTTTCGCCGTTTGGGACACCGGGCGCAGCTCTCCCACCTGGAAGTACAAATGCTGCGAGGCATCCTCAGTCAGATGGAATGGGCTATCCGCCAACGGGCTTTACGCGATTTTTCGGCAAACGACTAGAGTATGATGGCCATCAGCCGGGGTTTGTTGACGGCCCCAATGAAAACCTCGGCACAATCTGATAAGAAGGGGTTAGCATACAGCCGACTTACAACGTTTTGTTTCTAGGGTACAGGTGGCTATGGCCTTGGATGGGAAAAATCAGCCGGAACGCCGAAGCACGGGCCGAGCGGGCCAACGGGGCCTTGATTCGCGTGATTCTCAAGCGCGTGACCTTCAAGCAGGTGACCCTCAAACGCTTCAGGGGAAAAAAAATACTTCTGGTCAGCGGGGCAGTCGTCGTGCTCGGCGACAAAGTGCCGCGCGGGTGCTCGCACCGCCTGAGTCCCGTTCGCTCTTTGGTAAACGAAGAGATCAATCGACCCCTCTCAACAGCCGTCGCCGTCGTCGTTTGCGATCGCCCCAGCAAACGGCTCTGACTGCGGTGTCTGAAAATCCTGTAGAGCAGCTAGCCACGGCTCGGTCTGCTACAACTCGGTCTGCCACGACTCGGTCTACCGCGACTCGATCTGCCAGCACTCGGTCTTCTAGCACTCGGTCTTCCACGGTCCCCCCAAAGGCCAGCCGCCGCCAGCGGGGGCGTCGTCGTCAGCCTGCTAGATCCCGCCCGGTGATTTCGCCACTGCTCTATGTCATGCGTTTGTTGATTGTCGGCGTGGGGATTGGGGTCATTGCGGGAACGGTGCTTTCTTCGATTGATCCGACGATCCAACAGGCGGCTCAACCTTCGACCGTGGCGATCGCCACAGCCACCGCTCAAAAGCCTACTCCGACGGGGCTCCAGCTCCGTCAGGAGTTATCTGAACTCAAAAATCGGCTGCAAGCCTTGATGGCCAATGCCCAAGGACTCACCCCTGGAGTTTTGGTGGTGGACCTCGATACTGACAACTATGTTGATTTGGGTTCCAGTCGGCGTTTTGCGGCGGCTAGCACGATTAAGCTTCCTATCCTGGTGGCGTTGTTTGAGCAGATCGATGCAGGCCAAATCAGCTTGAATGAACCGTTGACCATGACCCCCGAGGTGGTTGCAGCGGAAGCGGGCGAGATGCAGTTTCAGCCACCGGGGACTCAGTATTCGGTTCTGGAGACAGCAACAGAAATGATTCGCATTAGCGACAACACCGCTACGAACATGGTGGTTCAGCGCCTCGGGGGGGCTACGCAACTCAACCAGCGGTTTCGCGCTTGGGGCCTAGAGCAAACGGCCTTTAATAATTTTCTACCGGATGTAGAGGGAACTAACACGATCTCTCCGAAGGATTTGGTGACGTTGTTGGGACGGATTAACCAGGGGGAGATTGTATCGTTGCGATCGCGCGATCGCATTCTCGAAATTTTGCGCACCACCGAAACCAACGATCTCCTCCCCCAGGGATTAGGACCGGGGGCAATAATCGCCCATAAAACTGGCAACATTGGCAAGTCTGTAGGGGATGTTGGGCTTGTGGATATGCCGAGTGGCAAACGCTACGTGATTATGGCAATGGTCGAACGTCCCCATGGGGATGTGCGGGCGGATGAGTTGATTCGCCAGATTTCTTCGACAACCTATCAATTTTTGGAGTCCATGGGCAGCACGTCGGAGAAAATGCCACTGCCTCCGGTGAAACGCTCAAACATTGCGGAAGAAACGCCCCGATTAGCCCCATCCATGATGTCCACTGATCCTTTACTCAAAGATCCCTAAAGTCGACTTCCCTGAGACAAGGCTGAATTAAAGTACGAAAGGCTTGGACAAATGTCGCAAGGCTCTAGCCCGTAGACTTTGACAATGCCTGGGTGGTCAAGCTGACGGGCGATTATATATGGGTCTCCAAATTGTAAAATTTCGCGGGCGCTGGGTTGAAGATTGCGCAAGCGTTTAAGAATGAGCGATCGCCCTGTTGCCCCACAGACTCCCCGAAAAATCTGCGAATAGCTGCTTTCATAGATTGTTTCACGGATCTCATAATTCGCAGGTATTTCTTCAAATGCCCATTCAAATGCTAGGATAAAGCAATATAGTTGAATAGTTATGTTTTGGCGGGAATGATGCAAATGATTGCAACGTTTAATTGGCCTGCCGCTTTATGGGGCGGTATTTTTATCGGCAGTAGCGCCACGCTTTTATTGGCGTTCAATGGCCGCATCGCAGGCATTAGTGGCATGATCAACGGCGCACTGCGGTTTGTGCCTCAGGAAAGCTGGCGCTGGCTATTTTTAGTGGGAATGGTTTTGGGCGGTGCGATCTATGAGTTTGGCGTTGCGCCTCAGCCGACGCCTGTCTCAACTTGGTCTCCTGGGGCAATGGTTGTGGGAGGGCTATTGGTGGGGGTGGGCACGCGCCTGGGGAATGGTTGCACCAGTGGTCACGGGGTCTGTGGTCTAGGACGACTGTCGGTGCGATCGCTCGTCGCGGTGTTAACGTTTCTGGCGACGGCGTTCATCACGGTCTTTATTTTGCGTCACGGGGTCTAAACCATGAAAACACAGGTAATGGCGTTGCTCTCGGGTTTATTGTTTGGGTTTGGCTTGGGTCTTTCCCAGATGATTGATCGCGATCGCGTCCTAGGCTTCCTCGACTTGGCAGGCACCTGGGATCCGACGCTGCTGTTTGTCCTCGGCGGTGCTGTAGGGGTGACGGTAATTGCATTTCGCTTTGTGTTGAGACTGTCCCAGCCCCTGTTGGGCGGTCAGTTTGCCCTACCGACACGCAATGATATCGATCGTCCCCTCGTCCTGGGTGCTGCGCTGTTTGGCATTGGCTGGGGGATCGCAGGTTATTGTCCGGGTCCGGCGGTGGTTGCGCTGATTTTGGGCATTGGCAACCCAGTGCTATTTTTGCTCAGCTTTGTCGCTGGCTCGTTCCTCGTTCAGTTTTTCAGTACCTGGCGGTTGCGTCAGCAAGGTTTGAAAGGTTCCTAGGGCGGTGAGGTAGCGATCGCCCGCCACCGCCATCAGATCGTTATGGTCTGCCCCTTCCACCCAGAAGACTTGTTTGGGCGATCGCACTGCCCCATAGAGTTGTTGCCCATGCCATAGGGGAATGACATCATCTTGGGTGCCATGGATGATCAAAACCGGGCAGCGAATCTGGCGAATTCGGGCGAGGCTGGGAAACTTATCGAAGGGCAGGATTGGAATACGGGTGACGACGCGAAAGATGCTGACAAAGGAGCTTTCGACGATGAGCCCTGCAACGGGATGGCGAGTTGCGAGGTAAACACTGGGGCCTCCTCCGACCGATCGCCCCTGGATGACGAGCCGATGGGGATCTATCTTCAACTCCTCGACCGCGTAACGATAAACGGCCTCAATATCCCCATAGGTTTTGCGTTCGGAAGGGCGAGGACCGGAGCTGAGACCATAGCCGCGATAGTCGTAGGCTAAAACCGAATAGCCCGCTTGGGCAATACGTTGGGCGACGGGACGAACCATGCCGAGGTCTTCACCGTTCCCATGGCTGTAGAGAATAACCCAGTCGCTGGAGGGGTTGGGCAGGTAGAAAGCGGCGACGGAGTCCTGGGCGGTGACAGGAATTTTGAGGATTTCGTCATTGGCGCTATAGGTGGGGGTGGGTGGCAAAAAGATTTGACGTTCGGCTAGGAAAAATCCGTAAAACGCCAGGGTCCCATAAGCAATGAGCAGGAGTCGCAGAACTCGCCATCCAGTCCAAGTGCCGATGATTGTGCCAATGAGTTTTTGCCGCATCCTGTTTACTGCATCCGAATCTACACCTATAAATTTACACCTATAAATCTAAGCTTATAACTTATACAACAACTTATCCGACGCTTTCCCATTGTGATTAACCGATAAGGCTGATGCCAACAAGGCTAAGGTAATTGCCGAATTCCCTCAATCACCCGAGTTAAATCTTCATCGGTTAAATTCGACCCCGACGGCAAACAAAGCCCCTGCTCAAACAGGCTTTCCGCCACTGCACCGCCAATCCGTTCACAATCTGCAAACACCGGTTGTAGATGCAAGGGTTTCCACACTGGGCGAGTTTCAATATTTTGCTCTGCTAAGGCGAGGCGGATGGTTTCGCGATCGCACCCAAACCCTTCCGGCTCAATGGTTAAACAGCTCAGCCATCGACTCGCCCGCCCATAGGGCGCTTCCGGCATCATCGTCACCCCTGGCAAATCCCCCAACGTCGCCGCATACCGCTCAAAATTCCGCCGCCGCGCTGCCACCCGCTCTTCGAGCACCTGCAACTGTCCCCGACCAATACCTGCCAAAACATTGCTTAAACGATAGTTATAACCAATTTCAGAATGCTGATAATGGGGAGCCGGATCGCGGGCTTGGGTTGCCAAGAAACGGGCCTGGTTAATCAACGCGGCATCCTCTGAAACCAACATCCCGCCGCCGGAGGTTGTAATGATTTTATTGCCATTGAAAGAATAGATACCCAAAGTACCAAAGGTGCCGGGCGATCGCCCCTTATAAGTCGCCCCTAGGGCCTCCGCTGCATCTTCAACCAACGGAATTTCATAGCGACGGCAAGCCTCTACGATCGGTGCCATATCCGCACTTTGGCCATAGAGATGGACGACAACGACCGCCTTGGGTAGGCGATTTTGCCGAGCGCGGTCGTCGAGCCAAGCGCTGAGCAATTGTGGATCGAGGTTCCAGGATTGGCGATCGCTATCGATAAACACCGGCTTCGCGCCCAAAAACGTGATCGGACTGGCGCTGGCAATAAACGTCAGCGTTGAGCAAACCACTTCATCCCCTGGACCAACACCCACCAGCCGCAGGGCCAAATGCAGTGCCGCCGTTCCCGAACTGAGAGCGGCAGAATAGCTTGAGCCGACGACTTGGCAAAACTCCCGTTCAAAGGCATCCACATGGGGACCGATGGGGGCAATCCAGTTGGTCTCGAAGGCTTCTTGGACAAAGGCTTGTTCGCGATCGCCCATGTGAGGTGTAGATAGCAGGATGGGAGTTTTGCTCATAGAAGTTTCAAGGGGTTGTCGGAAAAACTATTGTGGGTAAAACGAAGGGATTAAACCGGAAAATGCTACGCTGGGGAGGCTTAGAGGGGTTGTAAAACCTTAGGAGATTGCGGTGTTTCAATCCTGGTGCGATAGCTGGGGAAAAAGGGTTGAGCCTGAAGTTCAGCCATGGAAATACCCAGCTGATGGGCTCGGTTTTGGGTGACCTGTTGGTATAGTTTGGGGTTGATTACAGGTCGCCAGGTCGAGAAGTGAAGTGTTCGGGGAGAAAACCGGCGTTTGTATTTAAATAAGTTATCTTGACTGCCCCCGACACCGCCGCCTAAGTGCAGCCATCGATAGCCCTCGGCTTTAGCCTGAGTTCGCACGTAGTCGATCATGAGCGTACTGGGAGATTGCTTCAAAACATGACTGCGGGTGCCGCTGAGATGCCACTGAAGAACACTGCCCACTAGGGTAAAGAGTGCTGCACCCACGATCTCCTCACCCTGCTCTACCACACATAGCCGGAGGCGATCGCCCAAAATTTCCGATAATTGCTGGTAGTAATGGGCATCAAAATAATAGGAGCGGCTGGCCCCAACCCGATCCATCGTTTCTTGGTAGATCTCGATAAAGTGGGGCAGATGGGTCTGAACATCGGCCCATCGGGCTGAAAACCCGGTTGTTTGGAGCCGTTTGATCAGACGTTGATGATTGGAACTGGTTTGATGCCACAGTTCTGTTTGGCTTAAACTTAAATCGACGACTACGGTTGTTCCATTGGCGGTAAAGCTGAGGCCATGGGTGTTGGTTTCCAAGTCGGCATTGAGAATGGGATGAAGGCGAATAAAAGCACTACAGATTTGGCGATCGCGCCACACCTCTAGCATTTGTGTGAGAGCTTGCCGCAAAAAACTGGGTGATTGAGCCGCGCCAGGACTCAGCAAAAATCCTGGATAGCCATAGGGCGAAAGAATGTCCCAGAGGGAAGAGTGACCCAATCCCGCCAATAACTCGGTTGGGATGGAGCGCAGCAAATAGGGCAAAAAAAGCTGATATGTGCCATCACTGACCCAAAGTCCCTCTGGAACGCCACCCAGACGCTTAGCTTCTAGGGTCAGATAGCCAGGTAGATGATAAAAGTCGTAGGTCAACGTCGTCAGCAGCTGTTCCCAGCGAGGATCTGTGACGTTGAGACAGGTAACATTCATGCTTTCGCCTTATCTTTCGAAGGACCCCATAAATTCCGGCATTGTGATCTCCTGTCCTTGATTAATCCCTTCTTGGCGGAAGACTTTAACAAACGTGAGGTACAAAATTTTCAGATCGAGGGCTAAACTCCAGCGATCGACATATTCGATATCCAGCTTAAATTTTTCGTCCCAGCTCAGGGTATTGCGGCCATTCACCTGCGCCCAGCCCGTGATGCCGGGTTTAACCGCGTGGCGACGGGCCTGCTCTGGGCTATAGCGCGGCAGGTAGGAGACGAGCAGGGGGCGGGGGCCAATCAGACTCATATCGCCGCGCACCACATTCCAGAGCTGGGGCAATTCATCCAGGCTGAGTCGTCGGAGCCCTGTGCCCAGGGGCGTAATCCGCTGGGTGCCCGAATCGCCAGCGCCAGCGGTCATGGTCCGAAACTTGTAGAGCCGGAAGATCCGACCCTGCTCACCGGGGCGCAGTTGGGTAAACAGAACGGGGGTGCCCATTTGGAGGGCGATCGCCATCGCCACCACCAGCATCAAGGGAGAGAGCATCACCAAGGCTAAGGCGGCTAAGCTGCGTTCGAGACCAGACTTGAGACTGCGCTGCCAAGGCGCGCTAGACGGACGCACTTCGGGAGGGAACGGCTCTGTACCGCTGAGGACCTGCTCGTAGAGGCGATCATGCTGTTCAATAATCGTTTCTAGGTCGTAAGCCTGGGCCTGGGCGCGGCCTTGTTCGCCGAGGGTTTGGGCGAGGTCGGGGTGGTTGACCAGATCATCCAGGGCCGTTGCCAAGCCCGCCTGATCGCCCAGCTCGACCAAAATACCGCCCCCTTGGGCCAATAAATCCTCGGTGCCCCGAATCCGCGACCCAATCACGGGGGTTCCCAGGGCAAGGGCTTCGAGAATACAGCGGGGCAGGCCCTCCTGTTGAGAAACCAATACCAGCGTCCGAGCGGCGCGAAGCAGTCGGGGAATATCAGTTCGCTGGCCGAGGAAATGGACGCGATCGCCAATCTCCAAGTCGATCGCCAACTGTTGCATCTCCCCCTTGATCTCCCCCTCCCCCGCCAGCAGCAAATGGGCCGTCTGGGACTGCATTTGGGCAAAGCCCTGGAGCAAATCGGCATGGCGTTTGCGCGGGATAAATTCGGCAATGGAGAGGATTAGGGGGGTGTCTGGGGGCAACTGGAGCTCGGTGTAGAGGGCTTGAATGGAGGACGGGGCGATCGCCTCCGGGTTGTAAAAATCCAGATCAACGCCAATCCCCGGCATGTAGGTCAGCCGATGGGGGCCGCTGAGTCCTGACAATCCTTCACACAATCCGCCACCCACGAGCTGATAATCATAGGCGGCCTGCTGGTCTTCACGATTAATCACGATAAGGTGATCGGTCCAGCGGCCTGCGATGCGTTCTAGGGTTGAGAAAACTAGATTTTTGAGGGGATGGCCGCCTTGGTAAAAATGGAAGCCGTGGGCGGTATAAATGACTTTGACGCGACCTTGGCGACGGAGCGATCGCAAGGCCCAGCGGGTGACAAAGGCGGCAACGGGCGTATGGACATGGACCAGGTCGTAGCCTTCGCGGGCCACAATGGTTTCAATTAACGGAGCCGCTTGTTTCAAATTCTTGGGGTCGAGGGGATTGCGAGACCACTGGATATCCCAGAGGCGGTCAAAATGGGCCTGACAGCGTCGGGATGTGGAGACGCCGAGGGCGAGGGCATCGACCTGCCAGCCTTCCGCCCGAAAATGCTGGGCTAGGGGCAGCAAAAAGGCTTCTAGGGTAATGGGAACGGTAGTAATGAGCAGCAGCTTGCGAGGAGTCATGGTGGGGTCGTTGAATAGGGAACCGGTAGAGCACCCTGATTCAATCTCACAGGATCTGACGGGATCTCACAGGACCGTCATCTCGCGGGTGCGGCGTTGAAGTCTGGCTTCTGTCTGTTGCCGGACATGGCGATAGAAGAGACGGCGCTGGGTTTGGAGGATGTCGGATTCAAAGCCTTGGGCGCGCTGCCAGTTGCGCAGGGACATGAGGGTGAGTCGCTCGGGCGATCGCACCACTTCACAAAGCTTCCGGGCCAGGGCCGCAACATCGCCGGAGGGCACCAAGTCCTCTTGAGCCAGCAACTCGGGAATCCCGCCCACGGCTGAACCGATGCAGGGTAACCCCTGGGCCATGGCTTCGACCATCGCACGGGGCAAGCCTTCTTGGAATGAGGGCATGACAAAGACATCCGCTTGGGCCAGTTGCTCCCGCACCGCTTCACTGGAGGAAAGCTGACCCAACCAAGTGATGCGAGAGGCAATGCCCAAATGCTGGGCTTGGGTTTCGAGTTGTGGGCGATACTGTCCTTCTCCCACAAAACTGACTTGGAGATCAATGCCTTGGGCGACGGTGGCGGCGATCGCATCCAGCAAAATATGGGGCGCTTTGTAAAGCTGGGCCAAGGTTCCTATAAATAGTAGTCGAATCGGGCAATCCTGGAAGGCGTCGTCGCGGTAGGTCCGGGGGGTGGTCGCAAAGGCTTCTGGTGGCAGCTCGACATCGGAAACCCCAATCGCTAGAGGGGCGCAGGGATAGCGGCGTTGCAGCGCGGCTTCGGTGACATAGGCAGCGGCGATCGCCCCGGCGCATTGTCGCTGGAGCTGGCGGGTCAGATGTCCCCGCAACCAAGGCCGGAGGGGATGCTGAATGGAACCCGGTGCCAAAACATCGTAGGGGTCGGCCACCACTTCCACGGCATAGGGATGCTGCTGCTGACGCAACCAAGGTTCTAGGGTATTGGCCAGGGGCGAGCCCACCCGCAGAATCACCGCATCCTGGGGAGTCACCGCCTGTCGCACCGCTTGCCGCACCTGCCGCACCTTTTGCAAATATTGCCGGGGACCGACGTAATAGGGCACTGCCGCGAAGCTCACCCCTAGACCATCGGCTCGTCGCCAGCCTGCTGGCGGATGGGAGATGGGTTGCAGCCTGGCAACGACGTGAACGGTGTCAAAGACGTCCAGATATCGTCCCCAAAAGCCATAGGCGTTGGTGGCTGGGGTCCAAACTGCACCGTCTGGGGTTTGGGCAAACCGCTGTTCGAGCACAACGACAACACGGGAACCACTCGGCTGGGGGGGAGAGCTGAGGGCTGGGCTGAAAGGCGTTGGGTTTAAAGACATTGGACTTACAGGCATTGGGCTTAAGGGCGTTAGGCCAATTTCTTCAGCTTGGCTGGATGGAAGGAATTGCAGTTCAGAATCGAGTGTCATGGTAAGAGGGGATAAATTTGAATGGCTAAGGGGGCAAGCGTGGTGCGGAGTGGGGTTTTGGGCTGAATTGGCAAGCTCTGAAAACTCACGGTTTGGGGTTGGTTGGCCAGATTGAGGACGATCAGGAGATCGGGCTGATTTGTATCGAGATGCCATTGCCCGACAAGGACGGATTCGCCTAGCCGATAGACGTCTGGAGGACCGCTCAAAAGCCAAGGTTCAAAGGATTTAAGCTCAGGCACCAAGCTCTGCAAGCCCTGCCACAACTCGGGATGATCCGGTAGAGACCAGGATGGATCGCGAAAGGTGTAGTACAAAATCCCCTGAGCTCCAGCCAAAATGGCCTGATAGGTCATGTTGCGCAGTTCCGCAAAGGTGGGGGCTCGGGTCTGGGGCCGCAGCGCGGTCTTTTCCCACTGGAAGGCTTGTAAATTGGCGATGACGGGGGCCACGTTTTGGACTGAGGTTTGAGCCACCGTGACGGCATTGTGAATCTCGCTAAACGTGGCGGTGAGCGATCGCTCGGGAATCGGATAACTCTGCATCCCCATCCAATCGGCACTGTCCCGATAGCGCTGTAGCACCACTGGATCGGGATCAAAGGCACTAATGTAGGTCGGATGGAGCGGGTCCTCGGCTTTCACTTGGGCCTGGAGTTCGTTCAGGGCTTGGGGGGTATGGTTGCGGTTGACATCATCACCAATGTTCCAGCCAAGCAGTGCAGGATGATGTTGAAAGCGTTTTAGGACTTCGATGCGAGGCAAATTGGATTGATAGTCACCGATGATCTGGAGCTGCAAAGCTTGAGCCTGATCGAAAACCGCTTCTGTGGCCTCTAGGTCATCGTAAATCGCTAAATGAATCGTATTAAAACCAGCTTGAGCGAGGGCCTGAACAGCGGCTTTTTGCCCTGCGAGCCAAGGTGAGGTTTTAGCGGCATCAACACGATCATAATCTACATAATAAAAGCCAAAGGGAAAGAAGGGTAGAGGAGTAAAATAGGGAGGAGAAAAATGATCAACAGGCGACTGTAAGGCGATCGCAGAAAATCTACCTGACACCCCCGACAGCCACTGGGGTTGAGGAAGCCCGACGAATATTAGAAATACAAAAAAACCAAGAAACATGATTTTAAGTCTCTTCATCATGCTCCACCTCGAAGTTTCCTGGGTTGGGGAAAAGCCCTATGCGGTGTGGGGCGAAGGGCGATCGCCACGGAACAAAAATAGAAATGTAAAAAACCAATCAGGGCCGGAACGGGATAGAATGTCTCCTGGGCTAAGCCTGAGAGTAGATGGGTAATACTCATCCAAAACATGGCTTGAGGCATGGCTTCTTGTTGCCGCAGGGCAATGAGAATTTGGCCAAAGAGCAAAATGGCTAATCCCAGACCAATTACGCCTGCCTCGGATAGAATGTGAAGCGGTAACAAATGGGCGCTTTCGCCAGAGTCAGTCGTGTCCCAACCGGAACCAAATCCCCCACCCACAATCCAACGAACTGGGCGATCGTTGAGGAAGTGAATCTTTGCGGCCCAGCGTTCATCTCGACCACTTAAGTTTTCTGTATTGCCTGCATCTAAAAGCGTTGCTTGGCGTTCAATGAGCGAACCGTCGGTGGATTCTAGGCCCGATAAATCTAACCCAGGTAAGAAGGGAGAGACGACAATTAAGGTTAAGAACGCAGCCATTAACCAAGCTAAGCAAAGTGGCTTTTTCAGGAAGAAAATCAGCGCATAAAATAAAATGAGTCCTAGTCCAGTCCGGGCTTCGCTAAAAAAACAGGCCAGAATAGTGAATAGCAGGAAGCCTGTATTGCGCCAATCTTGAGACGCAGGGGCTAGATGCATGCGCAAGCCAAGCAACATGCTGAGCTGGGTTGCCACGTAGGCATGGTTGTAGCCTAATGTCCCCCAACCCGCACCGCCATATTTGCCAATATTGGCGTAGGCGCTCCAAGGGCCTGATCCCTTTCCCGGCGGCAGATGGGCGGTGATGCTGCCCAGGGGAATGACCTGAAAAAAAGTCAGCAAGACCGTGAGACACCCCACAATCAAGGCCGCATCCACCACCCAAGATAGCCATTTTTGGCGTTTAGCATCGATCGGCAGTTTAGCGGTGATCCCAAAGACGACCACCACCTGCAACATGCGATAAACTTGGTATTGTCCCAACTTGATGCCAATTAGATCGCCATCCCGAACGCTGCCTACGTAAAAGTTGTAGGAAATCATTGAGGCGATCGCCATCACCCCCAATAGCAAAAAAACTCGCCGCTGCACCTGCGTCATGGGCTGAAGATGACGCCGCTGGAGCAGCCAAGCTCCCCCCAATCCCAACACCGTCAAATCCGAGAGCGTAGGCCACATCGCCCAAGGTCCCGCAGGCACCAAAGGGATGGTAATACATTGGGCAAAAAGATAGCACAGCAACAGACCAAACAACAATCTGGACCCCCCCAAGGCGCGTTCGGCCTGGGTAGAACCGTTGATGTCTAATCCTGTCGGGGGGAAAGCAGTTGCATCAACCAAGGTAGAGGGCCTCCAACTGCTGAACGCCATAGTCGATGTTGAAGGGGCTTTGGAGCAGGCTTTCAAGGCTGGCAGGGGCGATCGCCCCTGCCTTTCTCCGTAGGGCAATCAGCGCCTCAACCCAGTTTTCCAGCGGCTCAGTAAGTGACACAGATTGAACCCAATGGGGCGGAATCCGAGTCTCCGGGGGAATGGCCTCAGACACCAAACAGGGCAGCCCTGCCGCTTGAGCTTCGATTAACACCAGAGGTAGCCCTTCGTGGTGGGAAGGCAGACAGAAGCAGTCCATAGCCCCTTGCATTAGCCGAGGCACATCGGGACGAACGCCTGCAAAAACCACCTGGGAAGCAATGCCCAGTTGCTGAACCCAGCGACGGATCTCGGCCTCAAGCTCGCCCGTACCCACGAGGAGCAAATAAAAAGATGGATCCTGGGCGATCGCCCCAGCCAAGCAACGAACCAAGAATTCATGGTTTTTCTGGGGAGCAAACCGACCCACATGGCCGACCACAAAAGCCTCTGGGGGAATCCCGAGTTCGGCGCGCAACTGCGCTCCCTCGATTCGCTCCTGAAATGGCTTGAGATCTACTCCGCAATAGAACACACGCCAACGGGAATCCTGCTGCCAGTTTTGCGTAAACAGATCCTGGGCCGCAGGCTCACTCACCGCCAATCCCTGGGTTGCATACCGCCTTAGCCAATAGCCCATAAGCTGTTGATAAAGCCGCCGCTGGAAAGGCGTTTCCAATTCCCGCGTATCGTTATGGCTGTGGGCGATTCGTTGAGGAATGCTCAGTTGATGAGCCAACCGCAGGATGTAGCCACTAAAATAATGAACATGGCTATGAACCGCATCATAGGCAGGACGAGCCTGCAGCAGTTGCTTGAAAACTTGTCCGTAGCGCCGAGGCTGGTGGGGATAGGGACAGACCAAAATTTCACTGCCCAAGGCCCTGGCCTCGTCGTCATATTGACCCGGTTCATCAGTGTGGACCAAGAAATCAATGGCTAGGCGATCGCGATCTACCCGGCGCAGCACATGCATCAACCAGGTTTCGATACCGCCCCGATTGAGACTGCCGACGACCTGTAAAATGCGTCGAGGTTGAACCGCCTGGGCAGAGGAGACCGGCGGTCTAGGCCTTGAGGCGAGAGAGGGCATGGATAAAAACTCCCAAACTAATCAGCACTTGCACGACAGCAGCTAGGACCAAGGCATAGGCTGCGCCCAGTAGATGAAATGGTGGCATCAATCCCCAGCAGGCGATCGCCGATACCCCCGTGACCCCGAGAAACAAAGGCACTTGCACCTGGAAATAGCGCGCCGCTGAGACGGAATATCCCAAAAATGACCCGACATACCCCAATCCGGCGGCCACCATCAGCCATACCAATAGGACGGACTGTTCGGCATATTCAGGACGGTAGAGCAACGTCAGCAATGGCTTACCAGCGACCAGTGCCACCAAGACCGCCGCGCTGCCTAACCCGCCGCCCATTAGGATCATTTGTAATGACAACCGTTGAAAGGCAGGGCGATCGCCCTGGGCATAATACCGGGCTAGACGAGGACTGGCAGAATTCCCCAAGGCATTCACGATCATCGTGCCGACCACCATGAGATAGGCCAAGGCCGAAAAAATGCCTAGCTCTCGTTGACCCAATGTCTGCTCAATAAAATAGCGGGGGATGTTCGTATTGAGGGAAATCAACATCATCACCAGTCCAAGGGGCAGAGAGGTGCTGAGCAACTTTTGCAGAGGCAACCGCTGCCAATTGGGCTCTAGAGGACCTAATTCAGGATAGGCTGCCAAAATTTGCTGACAGCAGGGCAAATCATAGGCAATCAAGACTGCTAGCCAGGAGAGACTGAGTGCCAGACAACCGATGAGCAAATTTCCTGTCAACCCGACCCCAAGGCCCAGAAAAATCAGCGAAAGGGTTCCCTTAATCATCAGCGATTGGGAGAGGCGATCGAGCTGTTCCTGTTGCTGCAGCAAGCCATGGCAAATGTCGCTGATGGATTCGATGGCCTTGGCTAATCCCATGAGCAGGACTACCCCTGCGGTTTCACCCCGGTAGCCGCTGAGGAAAGCGATCACGGCGATCGCCAGCAGCGAAGTCCAGGTGGCAAACAATCGCAGCCCTAGGTAATGGCCAAATCGATATTGATTAGCTGCATCGGTCGACTGTACAACCCGGAGCTGGAGATTGGTAAGCATAACCACGGGGGCCGTCACCGCCAGTCCCAGCGTGAACTGACCCACCATCTCTGGGCTACCCAGTTTGGCTAGCACAACCAGCATGCCCCACTGGGATGCGGCATACCAACCATTGCCTACCAACGTCCAGGCAAAATTATGACGAAGCGTTAAAGGCCGAATGGGTGTCATGGTTAACAGGGTTGGAGCGAGGCTAAAAGATCGGGATCAGCGATCTCCAAATCTGTTTTTAGCTCAGGACTTGAATCCACCGTAGAAGACTCGGTTTGACTCAGACGAACGACTCCGTTGGGATTGGGCTGATAGCCAACCACATGGGATTTAAGTAGATTAACTAAAGTGGAATAATCATTTTTCGCTGCGGCTAAAACTAAATGCAATACCACATGGTCTAGTCCCGCAGGGAGTTGCCGGCTGGCATTGGGAACGGTCAAGATGGTCTGGTGTTTGGTTCGTTCGTAAACCTCGCCGGGAATAAACAGCTCTTCGTACAGTTTTTCGCCGGGACGAAGACCGCTGTATAAAAGTTTGATGTCGCGATCGACTTCATAACCAGCTAGTCGAATCAAATCCTTGGCCAAGTCAACAATTTTGACCGGTTGACCCATGTCTAGCATAAAGACTTCGCCCCCTCGACCAAGGACTGAAGCTTGCAAGACCAACTGAACTGCCTCTGGAATCGTCATGAAATAGCGACAAACATCGGGGTGGGTAATTGTAATCGGTCCCCCTGCTTGAATTTGACGCTGGAAAGTGGGAACCACACTCCCCCGGCTCCCCAGAACATTGCCAAAACGAACCACGACAAAGGCTCGTTGATAGCGCTGCGCTGCTTGCAAAACCACCATCTCCGCCATGCGCTTGCTCGCCCCCATGATATTTGTGGGATTGACCGCTTTGTCGGTAGAAATCATGACCAGATTCTGCACGTCAAATTGGACCGCAAGGTCAACCAAGTTTTTGGTGCCAATCACATTGCTGCTAATTGCCTCGGGAGGATTGAGCTCCATCAACGGCACATGCTTGTGAGCGGCGGCGTGAAAAATGACGCTGGGACGATAGCTTTCAAAAATATGTTCAAGGCGTTTACGATTGCGAATATCGGCGATAATAGCTTTGATTTCCGGTAGCCGCTCAGGCTGATGGGCTTTTAATTCTTGAATTGCTCTTTCGAGTTCTTGCTGGATCAAGAAAATCGAGTTTTCACCTTTGCCTACTAAAATAATGGTTGTGGGTTCGGCTCGAAGAATTTGGCGACACACTTCACTGCCAATGGAGCCACCTGCGCCAGTGACTAAAACGCGCTTGGCCCCTAAAAATCGCCTGACCTCTTCGATATTGGTTTGAATGGGTTCCCGACGCAACAAATCCTCCAGACGCAGTTCGCGGGTTTGCGTGAGGGAATGGGGACTCCGTAGAATTTCGTCGATTCCAGGCAGCGTCAATGTGGCAATTCCTAGTTCACGACCCATTTGCATCAGCTCCCGAATCATAAAACCGGGGGCGGTGGGCATCGCGATGATGATTTTGTCAATTTGCTGCTGACGTACGATTTGAGCAAGTTGGTGGCGATCGCCCAGTACAGGAATGCCCCTAATTTTGAGGTGTCGCTTGTGAGGATCGTCATCAACAAATCCCACGGCTTGGAGCTCTAGATGGGGACTGGTCCAGAGAGAATTAACAAAGGCAATTCCTGCGACGCCTGCACCAATGACCAGGACCCGTGATTGACTTACATGACGCTGATGATAACGCTGTTTTCCGGTGGCTAATGCGCGAATACTCAGGTGGATTCCGAGGATTAAAACGAAGCTGACTAGGGCATCAAGGAATGGAAGCGATCGAGGCAGATTGCTAATGGAAGGAACCGCAAGGGTAAATAAAACGCTGAATCCAAACAGATTTGCGATGCCTGCGAGCAGGACTCCAAACACTAGCCGCATGACTTCATCAAGCCCTGCATGACGCCAGTAGCAGCGATAAACGGAGCAGGCGATTAAACAGGCAATCTTTGTGACTAAAAAGCAGGGAATGATTAGAAGCAGTCCTAGGCCGTAGCGTGGCCAATCAATCATTCCATCTAATCGAAGACATAAAGCCAAGATGGGGGAAAGCAGGGCTGCAAGTAGGTCAATCCAAATTAGCCCTACACTTTCCATTCGAATCCAGGGACGGAATGCGATATTCATGAATGAGACTCCATCGGTCATCGCAAAAACGATTATTGGAGAATGCAAACCCTAATCCGAAAATAGAAATTTAGGGATTTAATTAAGAGGCTTTGATCGAAATGTTATTAGTCACACTCAGTGAATTAAAGTGAACTAAACAAGGTGACTCTTCTCATTCTACAACTTGTTTTTAATCAATCCGACTTTACTTTGATTAAATGCTTTAAACCTGTTTTTATGTTTGTAAAAAATATTTGAATAATAAATGAAAAAGTATCGAGTTGTGGAACTGAAAACTGGTTTTATGAGCTGCTGTTTATAAGAGCTTTAGGTGTGAGGTATTTCTCACCTGGATGGCGATCGCGGACGACTCTAGCGGGCGTTCCATAGGCCACTTTTCCCGCAGGAATATTGTGCAAAACCGTTGCCCCTGCGCCAATTACTGTGTGCTCCCCGACGCTAATACTGTGGCTAATCGTAGCCCCAATGCCAATGGCAGAAAATGAACCAATTTTCACATTCCCTCCCGTGGTCACCCGAGGTGAGAAACTGGAAAAATTACCCATTACAGAATCATGGTCCAGAGACGAATTCGTATTCAAAATACAGTGATGACCTACCCAGCAACAAGGATTGACAACTGCTCCGGCCATGATGACGGTTCCAGCTTCGAGGATGGCATGTTTGGAAATAACTGCGCTGGGATGACAGGCGCTAACAAAATTAAAGTTAAGATCAATGCCGTGGAGTTTATTGACGATTTCCGAGCGTACGAAGTTGTCTCCGATGCCTACAATTCCTCCGTATACTGAATAAACCTGGCTAAGCCGAGGTAGATCCTCTTCGGTGCCTAGAACGCGATAGCCCAGAATGCTTTCGCCAAGCTGGCGAAAGCTATCGATAAATCCTACAATTTTGTATTTTCCTTCAGCCTCAACAATGTCGGCTACGGTCTTGGCATGGCCGGATGCGCCAATGATTAAAATATTTCTCATGGTTGACTGGAGATAGGCGATGAGGAGTGCCCTGGCCGAGCGCTCGGCTTTTATGCGTAGAATTTCTGCTTTTGAAAAGCAGGTTGACGAGCGTCGATGAGATAAATCCACAGACCTGCCAACAAAAGTCCTAATAAGAAACCTGCTACATAAATAGGAGTTTTGCTAGAAACCGATTTCTCTGGTGTTTCTGCCTTGACTAGAACCTGGGCATTGCCGACTTTTTGACCTTTCGCAATCCTCAGCTCTTCTGCTTTTTTCAAGAGTTCCGAGTAGCTGGCTTGGGCCACCTCCAGTTTGCGACTGAGATCCCGCTGCTCGGCTTGGAGTTGGGGCAAAACGGCTAAATTTTCATCACTTAGTTTTCGTTGGGTTTCTATAACCTCGATTTGGTGCTGAAGCCCTTGCCGTTGACTCTCTAACTCAACCAGCCTGCGCGTTAGCTCTTGATAGAGATTCCCCACCACTTGAGAGGGTTGGGTTAATGAAGGCAGCTCAAGCGCCTGCTGAGCCCTTGCCGCGACTAATCCCCGCAGATTATTGACCTTTCCTTCTAGCTCAGCGACCTGAGGCGCAGTGCCCTGGTATCGCGATCGCGCCAAAGCCAACTGCATTTCTAGCTCATTGAGCTCTTTCAAGGCCTCTTGCAGTGCCGTAGACTGGCTTAGCATGGATTGCTGAACGATCGGATCTGCTTGAATGCCGGAAAGTTGCGATCGCAAGTTTTGCAATTGTGCTTCTGTATCGACCAGGGTCGAGCGGAGCGTATTGGCCTGCTGTTTGAGGCTTTCGGCCTGAGTCACCGCTGAAGTAACTTCTTGATCTAGAACAATGGTCTTGTTTTTCTCTTGAAAAGTTCTGAGATTTTGCTCTGCAAGATGAACCTGATGCTCCACCTTGGGCAATTGCTGCTCGACGAACTGGCTAGCCGCCCGTACTTGAGCCTGCCGCGCCAGGATGTCCTGTTGTAAATAGACTTCCATAACCCCATTGACAACCGCCGCCGCCTCTTCGGCATCCCTAGACACATAGGTCACGGCTAAAATATCTGCCGAACGGACAGGTTTGACCTTGAGATTTTCTAAAAACTCCGTCGTGCTCAGCAACTGGCCTTCGGTATTCTTTAGCTTAAACTGTTGAATGACAGGCTGCACCAAGCCTGTGGAACGGAGCACTTCTGCTTCGGTGTCGAGGGGACTAATCTGATCCAAGAGAGATTCGAGTTTACCCGCTTCTTTGCTGGTCTCTGTGACCGAGGCCGTTGGCGTTGAGCGTGTAAATTTCAAGCGCCCTTCCGCTGCATAGTCTGGTTTTTTAAAGTTGGCAGCGGTGATCGTGAGGGCCAGAACACCCACGAAGATTCCGCTAGCCGATATCCAACTGCGACGGAGGCCTACAGTCGGGAAAGATGGCGTGAGGGCTTTAGTCATCAAACTTAGTGTTGATAAAGGGTCGATGGTGATGCTATTCCCCTGATTACCCCTATCAAGTAGAATTCCCGCTTTTGGGATCATTTCATCTGCTCATGCCGCTCTGGATTTTCTTTGTTGAAGATCTTTTTTAAAGGTTTTTGTTGAAGGTTTTGGTGGGAGAGAGGATACTATCTCCCTATTTTGGGGTTCTTTCCTATTCCAAAGGACAGACGTCAACCCTTTGTCTGTTCGATAAGTTAGAGCTAGTGACAAACCCATTCGTAATTTGGAGTCAGTTTATGAGTACCTCTGATAGAGCAAAGGCAACCGCCAAGAACGTTGAAGGCAAAGTTCAAGAAGCAGTCGGTGACGCAACTGGTGATAAATCTACCGAAGCTAAAGGCAAAGCCAAACAAACAGAATCCAGTGCTGAACATGCCAAGGAAGACCTAAAAGACGGCGTCAAAAAGACAATCGACTAACCTATCGATTAACTTATTGGCTAGCCAATTGACTAAACTTTAGGTAAGCCGTTGTAGTCCCAGCCAGACGCTAGAATCAGCGCCTAGCCGGGGCTTTTTAATCCATCCATTGACGAAGTAGATTGGATACGCTTTTAGAAATTAAATCAAATTCATTGGTTTTTCCCGATTGAGAAAAAAGCGATCGCCTCGCTGTTTCCAGATCAAACAAAATTTCCCGTTTCGCCGGATCTCGTACTAAACTTTGAACCCACCCCACTGCCACGAGCCGTCTGCCCTGGGTCACCGGCTCAACTTGATGCAAGGTCGAAGACGGATACAGAATCGCAGTTCCAGCCTCTAGCCGATAGTGGGCTTCATCATCGGCTGCTTCGATGACGAGGGCTCCCCCTTCATAGTCCTGCGGCTCGTTCAAAAAGAGGGTAAACGATACATCGGACCGATGAAAGGCAGCACCTCCCATCATGGCATTATCGGTATGGCGTCCATAGGACATTCCAACTTCATAGCGACTAAACAGAACCGTATGAACCACCCGAGGACGAACCGCCACTTGAAACAAGGGATGACGCAACAGTGCCGTTTTAACCTGATTTTGTAAGGTTTGGGCAATAGTACCCTCAGTTTTGAGCTGTTCGTTGTTCTTGACGGTTTTGGCGTGCCAACCGGCGGTCAGTTGTCCGTCGATAAATTCAGCTTGGTCTAAGGTTTTGCGGATGCTGTCCAGTTCTTCAGGATTCAGGACTTGGGGGATGCGAAAGAGCATGGATGGCTAAACGTTGTACCAGTTGATCATAAAGGGTATCTGGAACTGCCGTGCGGAGCGATCGCCCCAGCCGTTTCTTTTTTTGAGCTTCATGCAAGCAATCTGCAGTTTTGCAAAGATAGGCCGATCGCCCCATGCCCTCGTCTAATTGCACTTGCCCAGAATCATGCACCCGTACCACCCGCCAAAGTTCGGATTTGGGGGCAACGGTTCGGCAACTAATGCAACGGCGATAGTTGGGTTTCATCGGTTGGCTGGGTTGGCTTTAATCGGTTGGATTATCGATTGGATTTATCGCGACTCACTAGACGTTTTCGGAGACAACAGACCCCCGCAGCGAGGCCCGAGGATTGCGGCCTCCGCCAACGCTTCTAAGTTTACGCTTTTCAGGAGCTGCGTCCAATCGGCAGTAGCGGCTTCATCGCTGGGATCTGCTCGGCGCTGGGCAATGACAGCCGCCAAGGCATCAAACCAAAAGCCTTGCTGGGCATAGAGTTGAGCCTGTTCTGCCAGATCTAGCTGATTTAGCTGGTCTGGGGAAAGCTCGCTGGGCAGTGCCTGTCGCTCGATCCATCCCGACACATAATCCAAATTCGTCGCCAGGGAATTGCCCTCGCTACAGGCATAGTCCATTGCTAAATACCACTGATACCGCTGACCCAGCGCCAATTCGGGAAGAGACTCTGGGATCTGAACCGTTACTACACCAGTTTGGTTGGGGGCCTCGACGGGCAATTCATAGAGCACTTCTCCCGCATCATTCAGAACCAACAGCGTCAGGTCCACCGAAGCCACCTCCGCCGCTGCAATGGGAATATAGAATGCAAACAGGGGATGGGCCTGCGTGGTTTGGCCAATAATCTGATTCGCTTGGCCTGCTTGGGTCGCTTGATATTGGGGGATCAAAGCCGTGAGCGATGCCAATCGATTTTCGCTTTCACAGGTGCGGCTTGCGCCCTCGCCGCGCTTACCGGGGGCTCCGCGATCGCTCGACAACTTCGGTAACACAAACTGAAGGGCTCCCCGCTGGGTCTTGGCGCTGGCCTCACCCCGAGGCACCATGACACCGCCAGAAACCAGGAAGAGGGCGAGGGCCAGGGTGGCAAGTTTACGCTTGAGGGTTGGATGGGTCGTTGTCACGTTCGTCATGGCAAGCTGTGTCCGAGAATTGAGATTGAACAGTGCAGCTTAGGGCTTAGGTAGGTACGTTAGGCAGGGTACGAAAGAGGGCCTGACTGGTGCTTCGTCCGCTTTGATGCCAGGTTTAACCCGGTTTAATGTCGGTTTTGATTTCTTAATCTTGTTTTCGTGCCTTGTTTTCTACCCTACGACAGTCTGCTAATCCTAAAAGTTCCCATTGGGATTGGGGTAAATTGGGGCAAAGGGAAGTCTGGATTGAGTCATGTCAAGGAGTCTAGAGAGAGAAAAGAGAGAGAAACCTAGCAAAAATTACGGGATTTCCTCAACCCCGCAAAATGCTCATCAAGGGCGCTGGCCCAAAGCGAACCACATCGGTACAGGGAAGCTGGGTTAATTGGGCAACTTGGGCGATCGCCTCCTTGGCCGCCACCACACTCAAATGCCCTGTATTCAGCGCAATTCCCACCACTTTCACCGGATCATAGGCCCCACCCGCTGCGGCCACCGTTTCATAGAGCCGAATGACCTCTGGCAACGGCGGAATGGCAATCTGCTCAAATTTACGAATATGGGTTTGTCCGGCGCGATGAACAAGGAGCAAATGGGTCGGCTGACTGCCGCGAATCAGGGGCAGGGTTGCGGTGGAAGCGGGATGAATCAGTGACCCTTGCCCTTCGATAAAGACGATATCTGCATCGGCTCCCTGTTTCAGGACCTGTTGTTCGACGGCTCCGCTCGCAAAATCAACTCGCACCGCATCGAGCGGTACACCCTCGCCACTTATCATGATGCCTGCTTGGCCGGTCCCGACAAACTTGGAGCGCAGACCTTGGGCGAGGGCCGCTTGGTGCAGTTCAAGGCAGGTGGACATTTTGCCGACGGCCATGTCGGTGCCGACGGTGAGAATGCGGGGGCAGAGGAGCGATCGCGCCTGAGCCCGACCCACACTCAACCCTTCGGGTTCCCGTCGCACATCCCAGATCCATTGCCCCGGTTTAAGCAATGCAGTTAACGCCGGATCCTCAGCCATGCGGGTGTGGAGACCGTTGACGATCGAGAGACCGGCAGCAACCGCCTGTTTGACTTCAGCTTGCCACGGGGGAGGAAGTTCGCCGCCGCTGGGGGCGATGCCAATGACCAGGACATCGGGTTGATAGGGGAGGGCTGCGAGGAGGGAGGGGGCGATCGCCACGTCTCGATCAATCCCCGTCAAGCTACGAAAACTGTCTCCAGCTCCTAGCTCGGCGCAATCTTCATCAATCACGACGACGATTTCGCCTTGGCGGTACCGCGTCATCGCTAGTCCTGTTTTGCCGTCACTGCCTTTGATGCCGTTGTGGAGCAGAATCGCCACGCGATGACTCGGTAGAAGCATAGTCCTTAGGTTGGAAAGAGCGCCTGACTTTAGTGTGCCTGATTTTTATCCCTGTAGACCCTCGATCGCTTGTCCTATAAGTCTGCCCGAGTCACGCCCAACCCCGGCAAATCCTTCGGCACCACACAACTATCCTTTAACTCAGCCCCTTGGAACGGATCATCCAATAAATTCAAGTGACTATCCAAATCCAAATAATCGGCTAGCGGGGAAAGCTGAGCTGCCGCTGTGTTGAGTAAACAACTATCGGAATAGCAACCAAACATCACCTTGAGCCCATGGGCTTTGGCCGTGTGGATCATCCGCTGGGCTTCGCTGAGACCGCCACATTTCATCAGTTTGATATTGATACCGTCAACGCGATCGCTCAATCTCGGAATATCCGCCGTTGTCCAACAGCTTTCATCCACAAAAATCGGTAGGGGGGATTTTGCCTTGAGCCAAACCAAATCCTCCTCCTGTCCCTTCGCCAAAGGCTGCTCAATATATTCCACCTGTCTCATGGCCAACCACTCTGCCATCACGAGGGCATCTTCCAAACCCCAACCGCCGTTGGCATCGACGTAGAGCCGAGCACCGGAGGGAGCGATCGCCTGCACCGCTTCAAACATGGCCTGGTCCGCTGCGAGGCCCTCGGGACTCCCCAATTTGAGTTTGATTAACTTCACCGGCAGTTGTTCCTGCCAAGCCCGTAGGCGCTCCTGGGCCGCCTCGGGGGTACTGATGCCAATCGTGACAGAAATGGGCTGGATGCGATCGCGATCCAGTCCCCACAGTTTCCAAAGTGGCAGTTGCAGCGCCTTGCCCAACCAATCGTGCATCGCCACATCGATCGCCGTTTTCACACCGGAAGAAACCTGTTGCTCCTGCAGTATTTGCTCCACCCGTTGGCGCTCCCAGGGGCTGATCGATTTCAGGAGGGGGGCTAACTGCTCCAATTCAGCTTGCCATTGAGCAGTGGTTTGTGCCTGACCACCCGTCGAGAAGGGCGAGGCTTCTCCCCAGCCTTCAATACCCTCTGCGATCAGCCGCAGCCAGAGATTGTCACTCGCAGCTGTCGTGCCTCGACTAATGCGGAGGGCATAGCGTTTATGAACGGTAAAAGTGGAGATACGGAGTTCCATGACGTTATGATGCAACTGAGAAGGATCAAACCTGTCTCCAGCTTATAAAGTTAAGGATGTAATGAATCAGCAAATCTGATAGAAATTTAACAGTCTTGTATTGGTTCAGATGGTTACCGCCAGGATACATCCCAGCACCTATGGCTCGCTCCCTTTCTTCCCATGATTCCAACCCCAAGGCCCAGATTTCGGCCTTGGAAGACCAGCTTGCGGCAATGACCGCCAGAGTCAAAACCTTAGAACAGCAACTTCATCAGCAAAGCACCGTCGAGCGCCTGAATCTTGTTACGGAGGCGATGAAAAGCTATGTCTATGATTTCGATTTTCGAAATAATCGCAATTATCCAGATTGTGGCTTCTTTGGGGTAACAGGATATCAGCCCGAAGAAATGCCTGAAGATCCAGAGCGACTTAGGGATTATATTCACCCTGAAGACTTGTTGCGAGTCAACAGGAGCTGGAAACAAGCCCTGGCAGATCCCCAGTGCGATCGCTGGTCTATGGAGTTTCGACTCAAGCATAAGGATGGCCATTATATTGATTTATTGGATCAAACCGTCTTTATTCGGGATGATCAGGGGACTGTGGTTCGGGCCGTGGGGAATTGCTGGGATGTGAGCGATCGCAAACAAGCCGAAAAAGCATTGCAACAAAGCGAGGCTCAGTTTCGATCCATTTTTGAACAGAACACAGTAAGTTCTGCCATTATGGATGAACAGGCTAGATTTGTACAGGTCAATCAAGCCTATTGTGAACTTCTAGGATATTCAGAATCTGAGCTTTTGGGTAAAAGTGCGATTGAATTAACCTATCCATCCGATCAATTTAAATGTGCTGCTGTCATTAACGCCATCAAACAAAAGTATAGATCTTCTTACAGAATAGAAAAACGCTATATTCGCAAAGATGGTCAACTTCGATGGGTCTCAATTTATGTAACCTCGGCGCTGACGGACTTTATGATTAGCACGGCTGTGGATATTACCTCCTATAAAGAAGCTGAGCTTAGACTCCAACAGCTCAATCAGAATCTAGGGAACTTGGTTCAAGAGCAAACCCAAGCGCTCCAAAAAAATGAAGAACTTTTCCGTCGTTTATTCGACGAAGCACCTATTGGCATTGCGATTGTGCATGGCAAGTCAGGCCAAATAGAACAAGTCAATCAGGAATTCTGCAACATGCTCGGTTATTCTGTGGAAGAGCTTCAAGGCGTTTCCTATAGAGATATTAGCGATGCGAGAGATCTTGCCTTAGAGGCTCCCTATGTTGAGCAAGTCCTGGCCCAGGTAAGCACCGGTTATCAAATTGAGAAGCGATATATTCGCAAAAACGGCAAAGTTTTTTGGGCACAACTTACCTCCAGAGTTCTCAGCCACCAAGCTCCCCAGTCTCCTCTCTATACATTGGGGATGATTGAAGATATTAGCGATCGCAAACAAGCGGAACAACTGCTCCAAGATCAACAGCTACAGCTACAAGCTTCCCTAGAAGAAAAGGATATTTTGCTCAAGGAAGTCCATCATCGTGTCAAAAATAATCTCCAGATTATCTCCAGTCTATTGCAGATGCAAACGCGCAGAATATCGGATGAGCCGATCGCCATGCTTCTGCGAGAATCCTGTAACCGGATTCAGTCGATCGCGCTTATCCATGAACAGCTCTATCAATCTTCCGACTTGTCAAAAATTATATTTAGCGAATATCTCGATACCTTAATCGCTCATTTATTTGTATCCTATGGTATTCGCGCCAATCGAGTTGCTTTTTCGATTAATTCAGATAACAAGTATCTGACGCTCAATACCGCAATTCCCTGTGGCTTGATCGTGACAGAGTTAGTTTCCAATGCCTTGAAATATGCCTTTCCGCAGGGACAAACGGGCAGCATTAAAATTGAACTACATCACCAAAGTAATCCTGAAAATACCATAGGACGATTGGTCGTGGCGGATGATGGCATAGGTTTACCCATAGACCTCGATTGGCAAAACACACAATCCTTAGGTCTACTGATTGTGAAAAATCTAGTAAAACAAATCAAAGGGTCGATTACCCTCGATCGCTCAACCGGGTGTCATTTCGAAATCTGTTTTCCACTCGATCAACCTAAGTCATAGATCGGGGAATGATCACACTCACGCAAGTGCCTTGACCTACCCGACTGGTCACTTCGATCTCGCCTCTTAGGAGTTCTAGGGCACGTTTGACAATTGTTAATCCTAAACCAGTTCCCGCGATCGCCTTCGCATTTCCCGCTCGCACAAAGGGCGAAAACAGGACAGCCTGGGTCTCTTCGGGAATACCAATCCCGTGATCTTCGATGATGATCGAGAGTTGCTCTCCTACTTCTGTCAGTCTCACGCCAACAAAACCATCCGGATCCGAATATTTAGTTGCATTGGAGAGCAGATTGTTGAGCACATGCCACAGTAAGGTTTTATCTAAAAAAACCAGAGGATTTGATAGCTGAGTCATCAATTGAATACGACATCGATTGGAATTCGTCACGGTCCAGAGCTCGACCAATTCTTGGCAAAACTCTAGAATATTTAATGATTCGGGTCTAGTGTCAACGCGATTCTGCTTGACTTTCTCTAAAAATAGGACATCTTCAACCAAGCTAGATAGCAATTGGGTGGCGGATTGAATTTGCTTCAAATGCTTAGTTATTTTTTCGTCGGAGAGGCGATCGCGAAACCGCTCCAAAATATCCACCGAAATTTGAATCGCCCCCAAAGGATTACGCAACTCATGGCTCATCATCGCAATTTGTTCGGAGTGGGATTGCAGTTCAAGTTCTGCCAGAGACTGAGCCTGTCTGGCATTGACTTCAGCCTGATGGCGACTGAGGGCAATGTCGATCGCCGTTGACAAAATTTGTCCATTAAAGGGCTTAAGAATATAGCCAAAGGGTTCGCTACGCTTGACCCGTTCCAGGGTTTTTCGATCGGCATTGGCCGTCAAATAGACCACTGGAATATCAAACTGGGCTTGAATCTGTTCTGAGGCTGCAATGCCGTCGGTTTCGCCTGCCAATTGAATATCCATCAGCACCAAATCCGGCTGAAGAGCCTGAATCTGCTCCATCACCTCTTCTGCGGTCGCAAAAATTCCTGGAACCTGATAGCCCAAAACCTCAAGAGATTCCTTGATGTCATAGGCAATCAACCATTCGTCTTCGACCACGAGGATTTTTTCAGCCATCATGCATTACATCGAAGCTGGGTAACGGGAAACAGCTTGGGCGGTCCTGCGTCATTTTGGACTAGTTTTTCAAGGGTGATTATTTCAATGATTATCATAAGTATAATTAATTTATCGTATTTTTATTCCTTTGGAACAAAAACAGTCAACCCTTGGGGTACACATTCGATTTCAACGGGTGTCATGCCTACGATCTCCCCATCCAAGACAATTTTCTGAGGAGGGTTGGTCGAAATCTTAAGTTGATGGGTTCGCATGTGGTGAACTTGGGGATGACCGGGTTGGGTTTTCAGCAGTGCAGCCCCCAGCGCGCTCATCATCGAAGTTACGGCTTGGAGTTTGGTCTCGGCAGTGGCGATCGTCACATCCAATAACCCATCATCAAAGGGCACATCCCCCATGCCCTGGGCTAAAAACGAGGTGGGAGGAGCCGCGTTGGCCACGGTAATGGCCGCTGCCTCAAAGGGATAAATTTGCTCGTTAATCTCAATGTTGGCTTCAAACAGCTCCTGTTCATTCAGTTGCTGCCAGCCTGCCATCAAATAAGCCAATGCGCCCCATTGATTTTTTAGCTCCCGGTCCGCTCGCTCCACGGTCTCGGCTTCAAAGCCAATTCCCGCCAGTAGGATCATCGGCATGCCATTGCAATAGGCTGCATCGACCACGCGGGTATGCCCCTCGGCAATGATGCGGCAGGCGGTGCGGATTTGCATGATGGCGCTCGTAATCCCTAAGGCTGCGCAAAACGCATTCGCCGTACCCCGAGGAATCACGCCCAGCGGCACGTTGCTCTTAATCAACTGTCCGGCCACCGCTGAGACCGTTCCATCGCCACCAGAGGCAATCACCAGATCAGCCTGAGCGAGCAGCGCTTTCTGAGTCAGAATCTCAGCATCGACTTCGACAGTTGTACTATGAACTTGCAGGTCAAAATAAGGGTCCAGTAAATTTTGGATCAAGACCAGTTCTTCATCCGCATTGCCTTGCCCCGCGACGGGATTAAAGATGAGGTGGGCGACGCGGCTGCGGGCGAGTCCTTCGATCAAAAACCGACTGGTTGCCCCATGGGTGGCAAAGGCAACTTCATAGCGCTGGCAAATTTGCAAGAGCGCTTGGATCCCTGGCAATTCAGAGTCTAAAGCAAACGGATCTACCCAGCAAAATACAGCACAAACCTTGCCCTCAACGACCTCACTGGCCACCTGCACCACGCCGCCCAAAGCGCCCGAAGCATAACAATGGAAGGTCAGATCCGTAGACTCTTGCAACCGTTGGCCGGTGTTCCCTGTGGCGATGAGCCGATAGCGGGATAACACGATCCCATGGGTTCTGACAAATTCAATTAGGTTATTTTTCTGGGAATCATGGGCGATAAAGGCGATCGTTGCGGACATAGAGGGAGATTGTGGGGGGTGGGAGATTGTGGGGGGTAGGAGATTGTGGGGATAGATTTTGGAAGCCTAGGGTGTATTGTCAAGTCGTTACACTAAAGAATCGATCTATCCTGCGGCATATCATTATTGCGTGCAATCTTCTCCCGCTTCTTCCGTCCCTCCGTCTGCTATGACCACTCATCAGGTTTTGCCGGGTTTGTCGCTTACGCCGGAACAGGCTGAAGCCCTGGAAGCCCTGTTGGGGTTTGTGAATAGTGGCGATCGCCTCTATCTTCTCACAGGCTACGCGGGCACCGGCAAAACCACATTGCTGCAAGCCTTGCTCACCTGTTTGCGGCAGATCAAAGACGATCGCCCCATTGTTTTTACGGCCCTCAGTAATAAGGCCACCAAGGTCCTGTCATCCATGGCCCAGCGCTGGAAGCTGAAGGTGGACTGCATGACCTGCTGTAAGTTGCTGGGGCTGAAACCCACCATCGATAAGGATACTGGCACCCAAACCTTTACGCCCGATCGCAACCGCGAGAGTCTCATCACCCGCTATGCCTTGGTGGTGGTCGATGAATGTTCGATGATCAACCAGGAGATGTGGGAGCTCTTGGTCAAGGCGATTTCCCGACTCGATAGCACGACGCAAATTCTGTTTGTGGGGGATTCAGCCCAACTGCCGCCGGTGAATGAAACCGAGTCCCTATGTTTTCAGCAGATTTATGACCGCACGGACCTAACGACGGTCATCCGCTATGGAGGGGCCATTGGTCTGTTGGCCGATGATGTGCGCCGTAATCTAGAACGACAGCGGCTGCCCCGATGGGAGAGCGATCGCAATGCGCAAAAAACTGAAGGGGTATTCGTGCTACCGCCCCATCAGTGGGAAAAGCTGCTTCTCCGGGCCTTTCGCAGCGAAGCCGCCCAAAACAATTCCGACCAAGTGCGAGTGTTGGCCTACACCAATCGGCGGGTGCGTCAGCTCAATCGACGCATTCGGGCGGAGATCTATGGCGAAAATATCGAACGGTTTGTCCCCGGCGAGCGACTCCTCGCCAATACCCCCTGTCTAGACGAGGACAGCATTATTTTGCAAACCTCGGAAGAGTGCGAAGTGCTAGAGGTGTATCGGGCTAAGGTTCAGGATTCAGTGCTGCAAGAGCGCTGGCAGGTTTGGTCTTTGGAGGTGCGGACTGAAGAGGGGCAGTCGCGACGGCTGCGGGTCCTGCATGAAAATGAAGGCGATCGCCTCGCCCTCATCCTCAAGGGCCACGCCCAATCCAAATCCTGGAAAAGCTTCTGGGAGCTAAAGCAATTTTTCCACGATGTCAACTATGCCTACAGTCTGACGGTCCACAAAAGTCAAGGCTCGACCTTTCAGGATGTCTTTGTGGATTTACCCAACCTCATGACCAATCCCAAGGTGACTGAGCGCAACCAGCTCTGCTATGTGGCTTTTACCAGGGCGGCTCGACGGTTATTTTTATATCAATGAGTCTTTAAGACCATTGTTTAAAGATATGAACAAGATTGGATAAAGATTACCGGAACCCCTTACCCTCCAGGACGTCGTATAAATTGTAACGAGATACAATTTCGACGAAACTTCGGAAATTCGTGAAATCCAGCTTGATGATCTCCGTATCTGCTTTTATCTGCTTTACAAAACTTTATCCACAAGCTCTCTCCGCTGATAGAGTTTGATGGGCTGTAAAAGTTCGCACAATATATTCATTCCTTTCTCGCTTTTTAAATACCATCGACATTGACGATCATGTCTAAATCACAGGATCATTGGGACGACTGTTACGCCCTCGCCCAGTGGCTGAAGCAAAAATCCTTGCAGGATGCAATTCCACCCCTAGAAAGCCCAGAGGACAGAGCTGTGCGGGTCACGCAGGAAGCGATCGCCGATCTTCAGCGCCGAGCTGACAGCCTGCGTCAACGCTACCAGTAGTCCCGTAGATGAGGCCGAGGACATGACGAGGTTTTCCCATCAGCGATAAAATAAGCAGACTGAACCCCTAGATTACCTCTAGATTGCCGACTGCCCTTCTGCTGGATTGACTGAACCTATGCCGCCTTTGCCCCACCGCCCCCATAAACTTTCCCTGGGCGCATTAGAGACTGAAATCCTAGAGATTATCTGGGCGCAGGAAACTGCGACGGCCAAGGATATCCATGACACCATCCTGGCCAATCCTGATCGAGAATTGACCTATGCATCCGTCAGCACAGTGCTCAAGCGGCTCGTGCAAAAAGGCTGGCTGGAACGCTGCAAGCAGGGTAAAGCCTTTGTCTGGAAACCTCGGGTTTCTCGACGGGAAGCCCAAATTCTCCAGGCCCATCATCAGCTTCATAAACTCCTGGATGTGGGCAATCCAGATATTGTGGCTGCCTTTGCTGACGAACTCGATAGTGCCAGTGCGGCCAAGTTTGAGGCGATCGCCCAGCGCATTAAAACCGCCCGCCAAGCTCGCCAAGCCAGAACCAAGGAGGACTGATGCATAGCCTGTTGCTCAGCTTAGGAATCCTGGTGGCCCTTCTCCTTCGTCAATGGGCCAAACATAAGGCTGTCCATCGAGGCAACCAGTCTTGGCCGCAGCGATGGCAGGGCACCCTTGGCCTATTTCTGATTCCGCCTTTGTTTTTGGGTATGGCGGCCATTGCAGTGCTTGCCATGGGGCTCCGGGGGTCCATGTTAGGGGTTTCCGTTGGCTGGCCTGGATACTGGGCTGCGTTAGGGATTTGCGGTCTAGGCTGGGTTTCGCTGTTGTCTGAAGGGTTTTGTTGTTGGCGATCGCACCAGCGAATCCGCCAATTGCCTAAGATTCAGGTGCAAGGCGTCGAAGCTTACGCTCTGGCAACCCCCCTTCCCTTTGCCGGTCGTGTGGGCCTGTGGAATGCAGACCTCGTGGTCAGTCAAGGACTCCTTGATTTGCTGCAACCCGAAGAATTAGAATGCGTTCTGCTCCACGAACAGGCCCATCGCCATTTTCAAGACACCTTTTGGTTTTTTGGTCTGGGCTGGATTCGTCGCTGGAGCACCTGGTTGCCCCAGACCGAAGCCCTCTGGCAAGAGCTACTGCTGTTGCGGGAGCTCCGGGCCGATCACTGGGCAGCACAGTTCACCGACCCCCTTTGCTTAGCGGAAACGCTCCTCAAGGTTGCCAGGGGTGCAGCAACAGCGGGTCAAGCTACTGAACCCATGCCCTGGGCCATGGCCCCTTTTGCCGACGAAACCCTGCGATTGGAAGAGCGGATCGAACAACTGATTGAGCCAGAGCCAGGCCCCCAAGCAACGGGATGGGGCGATCGCCTGACGCTAGGGCTTGCCTATACCTGTGTCCTGCTGCCGCTGCTGAGTGCCTTGTCCCACTCCCCTATGTAAAATCGCCTATGTAAAATTCATGACGGTTGGGGCGATCGCCCTTTTTCTTTGCCCCCCCAACCTTTTGTTTCTCAGGCTCAAGGCCCAAAAACGGTCTCAATACGGATTCACAAAAAGAATCATGGATAAGAGATTCCCGAGGAAAATACGGAAAACAAGAACCGTGCTGGAACAATAAGAAAGAGTAGTTCAGCTAGAAGCACAAACGAACCTAAAATCGGAATAAATAGGCTTTCAAGACTATAAATAGATTCCGTCAGCAACAAAATGGCAAAGGAAACTGATAGATAGGTCAATGTAAAACTAGTTGCCGCAATCCAGCCTCCGGCGATCGCAGTTGCGGTCATCACTAAGGCCGAAGCGCTGATCAAAAACCAGCTCATGGGTCCATAAAAACGGTCTGAGCCTCGAATCAAGATCGTTTCGATCACCGTGATGCTCAGCACAACGCAGATTAGTGCCACCATACTTCCAACACCCAAACCAATTAGAAGGCCCATGGAATTACGGATGGAATGCTTTCCCCTAATTCTACAATTATTGGAAAAGCGACCCTTCGTGAGCCGTAGGTGAAATTGTAGCGTGTTTACCGATCCGCCGAAATGCTGATTCGGTCTAGTTTTCTAAGGATTCTATGAATTTGTGCGGAGAAGCTTTTTTTCTCTTTTACGAGCAGTATGCGGATAAGGATGGGTTCACTCCGTAAGGCGCGAAAAAAACTTCATCCTATAGCAAAGTTGGAATTAGCCCTTAGACTGCTCCACAAGCTTCGTACCCTGAAGATTTGCACCTCGCCAGTTCGCTTGGTCGAGCTTGGCATAGTCTAGGTTGGTATCCTGCAGATTACTGTTGTGAAAGTCGGCGCGGCAAAGATTGGCCCATCGCAAGTCTGCATCGCTCAAATCTGAATCGAGGAAATTGGCTTCTAGGGCATAGGCCTGAGTTAACCGAGCGCCTGATAGATTCGCTTCTGCAAAATTGGTGCGATAGAGAATTGCGCCAACCATTTCTGCCTGGTGCAAATTGGCCCGATGCAAATTGCCCTGGGCAAGGCTGACACCATTCAAAAAAGCCCCCCGCAGGTCCGCGTTTTGCAAAATTGCTGCGGTCAAATCCGCATTGCGCAAATTTGCTCCTCGTAAATCCGCTCCCGTTAGGTCAGCACCATTTAGATCTGCCCCCTCCAAGTCTACATTGCGCAAGTCCCGGCCTCGTAGATCATAATGGGCAAGATGCAGCCGATTAGCAGCGGGTGCAGGCCAGCTCTGAGCCCAAAGGGTGCGCAAGGATTGCTGGGCCGAGTGAAGAGACTCACGCGTATCGACAGCAGGCTGCTCCTTCTTATTGCGCGGATCACGAGCGGAAAGAGACTCTTGTGCGTAAATCATAGGGCAGAATTCTCCGACAGATTTTGAGGAAAGGGGGATTTCTAGTGTGACGTGAAATCGTTACGGGGATCAAACAATCTAAAGTATTTCTCCATGTCTATTGGAAATTTTGTAAGTGTACAAGAACTTTTGTAGGAATTTTGCAATAAATTACAGATTCAACGCGTCCCTCAAGCGAGAGAGTTCTGTCTGGTGCCTGGAGATAGCCCCTCCTTATCGCCACCGGACCGGCAGCCAGCCAGGTTTTTCCAAGAGCGTCGATGGGCTAGGCAATCAGATTATCGGCACGGCTTTTAATTGCTCCGGCGGGACAACGCCCTGGGGAACGGTCCTTTCAGCGGAAGAAAATTTTCAGGACACCGTCCAAGAAGCGGTGAACCCCGATGGCACTCAAACCGCCTATGGGGAAGGTTTAAGTCAGGCGTTTGGCTTAGTGGGAGAAAAATACGGCTGGATGGTCGAGATTGACTTGGCCAATCCCCAAGTGCGCGCGAAAAAGCACACGGCGCTGGGTCGCTTCCGCCACGAAAATATTGCGTTTCGGCTTCAGGCAGGCGAGCCCCTCGTCGCCTATATGGGGGACGATCGCCGGGGGGGCCACACCTGGAAATTTGTCAGTAGCGGTTCATTACGCAGTCTCAAGGACCGCAGCAATAGCCGCCTGTTTGAGAATGGCACGCTCTACGTGGCTCGGTTTAATTCCGACGGGACGGGGGAATGGTTGCCGCTCAAGCTTAGTACTAAAACCAACCCTAATCGGCCTTCGGCGATCGCCGCCATCGAGATCGCGACCCTAGGAGAGGCCAAGCAAAATGGCCGGGTTCAATTGCCCAAGCGGGCGGGCATTGCTGGTGAAACCACCAGCGGTGGCTCCAAAATTGTTGACACAACGAACGAAGTCCAGGTTCTATCGGACTACGAAGGTAAATCCCTGGGAGACTTCTACGAAAGTCAGGGAGCCGTGCTTGTGGATGCATTCTTAGCCGCGAATTTGATCGGGGGCACGCCCTCCGCTCGTCCTGAGGATTTGGAAGTGGATGCGCGAACGGGACATGTTTATATTTCCTATACAGATTACTTGGCGGGTAGCGATGGCTATCCCGATTCGCGGATTTTCCAGACGGCGAAACTGAGCGACAGCGTCACGGCGAAACAGCCCTATGGTGGCCTCTACAAGCTTATGGAAAGCAGCGCTAATGGCACAGGCACGGATTTTACCTGGACCAAACTCAAGCAATCCGGCGAAGCGGGTGCCGAGAATGGAGCAGGATTTGCCAATGTGGATAATTTATGGCTCGATCGCCAGGGCGGGATTTGGGCTGTGACCGATATGTCCACCAGCCGCCACAATGGCTTTGGCACCGGCTCTCAGCCCAAGGCCAGAGAAATTAATCACCAGGCCAAGGGCAATCCCGATGGCCTCGTGGGGGTTTTTGGCAACAACTGGATGTTCCACATTCCCCTGAGCGGCCCCGATGCCGGGGAACTTCAGCCCTTTGCCTATGGGCCAGTGCGATGTGAGATGACGGGACCCACCTGGATTGGCGAGGGTCAGGCCGGAGCGACATTGGTTTTGTCTGTGCAACATCCTGGTGAAGATGTGCCCATCGGTGCAGGTCAAGCCCCGCTCAGCCGGGAAATTGAAATGCTGGATTTGACGGGGAAGGTCTTTACCCAGCAGCGCACGGTGCCGTTGGGGAGCAATTGGCCAAGCAATCTGGGGTATCCGCTCCCCGATGGAACCGTGGATTTGCAGGGACCCCCTCGACCAGCGGTGATTGGGATTCGGCGCAAGTCGGTTTAACTTTTCCCTATGGATTAGCTCGTAGGCTCGGAGTTTTCCGTTTCGGATCGGGACTTGCCATTCTGGGCCTGGATTTGAGCCTGGGTTTGGGCCAGCATCTCGCTGATGCCTTCCACCCCAATCAAACTCGGCATGCCGTGGCCTGTATTTACCGTCGGCACAAACACCATCGTAGATTTGCCTTCCATACACATTTCATACAGCATGTTCATCGAACGCAGTTGTAGTGATGTCGCTGATGTCGCATATTTTTCCGCTGCCTTGATCATCGAATTTGCTGCTAAGTCTTCGGCTTCGGCCAGCTTCAGTCGCGCCCGCTTTTCTCGCTCTGCTGCTGCTTCCCGCGAAATGGCATCCTCCAATTCCCGCGAAACGATCACGTCCTTAATCTCGACCGAAATAATCGTGACGCCCCACTGCATGACAAAATCAGAAATGTGTTCCCGAATCAAATCTCCAACCCTGTCTCGCTCGGACAATAGCTGATCCAAGTTGCTTTTGCCGACCATATCGCGAATCGCAGCTCGTGTCGCCATCTGGGTTGCGGCGTTGTAGTCATCTACATTCAAAACCGCAAACTTGACGTTGCTGACCTTATAAAACACGATTGCGTCCACCTCCACCGGAATATTGTCCCGCGTCAGGCCTTTTTGTAGGGGAACAGTGTAGGTGACAATCCGCACATCAACCTTACGTTTAGGGCTTTGCAAGAGTGGAACGTAAAAATACAGCCCTGGCCCCACAACCCGAGTGAATCGACCCAGGGTAAACAGAACCTTGCGATCCCATTCGTTACAAACGCCAAAGAATCGGAGCATGAATGTGCCCGCGATCAGAAGACCTATCATCCAAATCGAAAATTCCATGTTGTTCACAACCGACTTTCGGGGTTATCTAGGGTGATGCCCGCAATTATTGAAAAGAATCAAGCCCCGAATATTCGAGTTCCTGATGTTCCAGTCCCCGCTGAATAAACCGCGCTGTAATCTCAGGATGCCCCTTATTCACCTGATCGAGTCTGGCGTGATGAAACTCATGGCCACAAACAAGATCTCATCAATACTCGTAGGGTTCCTTGGGTTTGGGAATGGGCGTGAGCTGGGTAGGGGCGATCGCCACTTGCCTGACGCCATTGAGCTCGACGACTTGTATTAAGCCCTCAACCTGATACCAATCATCGGGTTTATACTGCTCACGACTGGTTTTGAGCGCCACCGGCAGACCAATGGGCGTGGCATCCAGGGCGCAGTGTTTAATCACAAAGCGGGTGATATAGAAATAGGAATCGGGCAACGTCGGCGACTGAACGACAAAACCCATGACATTCACCTTTTGACCCGCATAGGCTTCTGGCTCTGGATAAACCGCGAGGGTGCGTGACCAGTCGCCAATGGTGCGTTCTTCGGGGCGAGAGGCCGTATTAAACGATTGCACCTGAATCTGGGAGGTGAGAGGCGCTTCCGCAAAGCCTTGCTGAATCGCCGCTTCGCTGCCCAGGGGATTGGGAGGAATGACCAGACCGAGAACGGCCACGCTCAACATCAGCCCATTGGCAAAGCTGGGGGGAAGGGTATTGAGGTGGCGAGCATTACTGCGGCCCCGACTGCGCAGTAAACTGACGATCCGCAGCCCCGCCAGACCCATGAGGATGCCGCCTGCTGTGAGCGCTGTCCAAAAATAGCGGGGATGGATCAGCAAGCCCAGCTCGCCACTAAACCAGTAATACACTAGCAAAATCCCCCAGGCGAGGATGGCCAGGGTATCGATAAACGTCCAGAGCAGCCCAAGGCGGGGGGAGGGAGAAGATCGTCTCATGGGAATAACCTGAAGGACAATGATCTTAACGAATGACGGGACACTGTGGCCAGGGTTGCCCTCGACCTAGCCTGCTCGATAGTGCTGCAACAACTCAGGCAAATAATCGACCCCATCCACCCCAATTAACCCCAACAGGGCTGACCGTCGTTGCTCTAGCATCTGGTTAAATCGCTCCTCCCCCAGTTTCCCTCGCAGCAAACTCACGACTGCTGCCGTTTGACGCCATTCGGGGGCTTTGCGTTGGTGGAGCAAATACATCCCGAGACAACCGTGAAATACTGCTGATTCTTGATCTTTGAGCTGATAGTAGACCTCGGCCAAATAGGCATGACTCAAGCCATGGAGCAGTTCGTGACCGACATCATGGGCCATGACCACCGCTTCCGTTAAGGTTTCTTCCGCTGCGTGGTACCGTTCCAGAAGTAGGTAGGCCAAACCCAGGCCGTTGACACAGAGGATTTGACCGATGCGATCGCTCACTTTCTCCGCCCGCTGGCGTCCCTGTTTGAGCCGCTCGACGGTCAGGGCCAACCGATCCACATCGACATATTCCGTTGCCTGGGCTGCTCGCACCTCGCTATAGCTAATACTCACCAAGGCTTGGGCCTCCCCCAGCAAGTCGCCCTGTTGCCGAGCCAAGATCAAGGCTCGCTGACTGTAGGCGATCGCCTGCTCATAGTTCTTCTGGCTCAAGCTGGCCCGACTAAGATGGTTCAAATTAGCAATTTCGCAGCGAAAATCCTGGGCTTCCTGGGCTAGGGCCAGCGCCTCCTGATGCAGCCGAACCCCCTTGGCTTGCTCCCCCATCCACCAACGGGAATAGGCAATCAGCGTCAAGATCCGTGCCTTCTCTTGGGTTTGTTCCAGGGCCTGCAAGGGCTGATCCAAATACTGCATCGTTTCCCGAAAGGCATCGCCGGAAACGGAAACCAGCACGCCCCCATAGAGCGGAAAGTTATCCCGTCGGGCAAAGGCCCGCAGAATTTGCAACGACACCTGAAAACAGGCTTTGGCCAACAAAGACCGCTCCTCTGGCAGCAGTTCCAGGGCCTCCCGAAACCCGGCGCTCAACTCGGCCCAGATCACCGCAAAGGTCAAAAATGTCATGGCCGCTAGGTTGCGGCCACCAGAAATACTGTAAGGTTGCTGGTCAAACCAAGCAATCAGACCATTTTGCATCCCCCGCATCAGGACCGCAAGTTCGACCCAGCTCACCAGATCGAGCTGCCGCTGGGACTGGGCCAGATCGAGCGCCGATTGATTCCCCGTTTGTCCGCCAAACAACTCTTTCGCCAGGGCACTGCGGGTTTGCTTCGCCCAATAGCCCCAGGGACTGACCCCTTTGCGGCTGGTTTCAAATCCAACGGCTCGCTGGGGCGCATCGTACATCCAGCCCACCAAATGGCCTTCGATCTCGCTAAAGGCCGTCAATCCCCGCTTCAGACCCAGGCCCAAAGGCTGGAGCCCCAAATCAGGATCCGTGGTTTCTAATTCAGCGGCGAGGAGCGCAATCAGTTTGCGATCGAACACGTAAGTTTGGTTCGGATCCAAAATCTGAAAGAGCACCGAGAGTCGGTCTTCCGGAGCTGCGGTTTGGAGCTGGGCGATCGCCGCTGCACAGGCGCTCTGGGCCTGATTTTCCTGCTGCCAACGCTCCCACGCCTCGCTGAGTACTTTAATCGCCCGAGACTGGCGCAGCGCCTTGGCCTGTTTTAATTCGTCTTTCTCACCTGCAAGGAGTTGCTCAATGGTTTCCCGTCGCGTCCAGAGGCAACGTTCAAAGATTTCTCCCGTACCTGGCTCCAGCTCCTGGGTTAGCAGTCGATAGACTTGCTCCTTGGAGCTAATTTGCCCCTTCAGGGTTTTCGTAATAATCGATTCTACAAACGCAGCATAGCGCTCCGGCCAGGAGGGAGAGTCCAAGACAGACACAGCAACTCCTCTGAGTGAGATAAAGGTCGCTCAAGTTAACAGACACTATAGCGTTCTTCGCGAAAATCCATTTACGAAAATTTACAAGTGCCCTTTATACTAAACTTGTGCTTCCCCCCCCCTTGCATTCCAAGACCTGGCCCCCCTGGCGCTGTGGGGAACCCAAGCGTTCAATCCAATTCTTTTTTCCCCATGATGTCATCAGGCTTCAACCGAACCGTTGCGAACGGCTCGGTTTTTTGAGCAGGGAAATTGCATGTCCTGATAAAACTGGAAAATTCCTATGATTCAACTTATTCCAAAAGATGTATTCAAGCCAGAGGCTTGGTTGGCCAATGTCCGGGGAGATTTGCTCTCGGGGGCGGTGGTGGCGCTGGCTTTGATTCCAGAGGCGATCGCCTTCTCCATCATTGCCGGGGTTGATCCCAAGGTCGGTCTCTACGCGTCGTTTTGTATTGCAATTGTCACCGCGTTTTTGGGCGGTCGTCCGGCGATGATTTCCGCCGCCACCGGAGCCATGGCGCTGGTCGTGACTCCCCTCGTCAAAAGTCATGGGCTCGATTATTTGCTAGCCACGACGATTTTGACCGGTATCTTCCAAATGGTCTGGGGATTTATTCGTCTTGGAAATCAAATGCGGTTTGTGCCCCGTGCCGTCATGGTGGGATTTGTGAATGCACTCGCGATTTTAATTTTTGGTGCCCAGCTCCCCCAGATTGAGGGAGCCAACGCTCGACTGCCGATTTATTTAATGGTGGCGGCAAGTTTGGTCATTATCTATGGACTACCCCGACTCACTAAACAGATTCCATCGCCGCTGGTGGCGATCGTTGGGGTAACCGCCGCCTCCCTCTGGTTCGGTATTGATGTCCCCACCGTCGGAGATATGGGCACTCTACCGGACTCACTTCCCCCGTTTTTGATTCCCCAAGTCCCGTTCACGTTTGAAACCTTGCAAATTATTGCACCCTATGCATTGGCGCTGTCCCTGGTGGGGCTCCTGGAGTCATTCCTCACCGCCAACGTCATTGATGACCTGACCGATACGCCGAGCGATAAAAACCAAGAAGCCAAGGGTCAAGGCATCGCCAATATCCTCACGGGCTTTTTGGGGGGCATGGCGGGATGCGCCATGATTGGCCAGTCGGTGATTAATGTCAGCTCCGGGGGCCGTACCAGACTATCGACCCTCAGCGCTGGCGTTTTGCTTCTGCTGTTCATGCTGCTGTTTGGCGATTGGGTTTCGCAGATTCCCATGGCGGCGCTGGTGGCTGTGATGTTTATGGTTTCCTTCAGTACCTTTAGCTGGGCCTCGCTGCGCAATCTGCGGTTAATTCCCAAGAGCGAGACGGCGGTGATGGTCACAACGGTGCTGGCGACGATCTTGACCCATAATTTGGCGATCGGGGTGTTGTTGGGTGTAGCGCTGAGCGCGATTTTCTTCACCCGTAAAATTGCGGCGCTGGTCACCGTAGACTCGGTTTGGGATGAGGCGCTCCTCACTCGGACCTACACCGTTTCCGGGGATATTTTCTTTGTCTCAGTGGAGAGTTTTTTGGGTCGTTTTCAGTTTCGCGAGGTCTTGGAACGGGTGATTATTGACTTAACCCATGCCCATATTTGGGATCAGTCGGCGGTGGATGCCATCGATAAGCTAGTGCTGCGCTTTCGCAAACGGGGAGTCGTGGTTGAGCTGCGGGGACTCAACGATGCCAGCGCCACGCTGCTCGATCGCCTCGCCATCCACGATAAACCCGAGGCTCTAGGGCAGGTTCCAGGCCACTAAAAACCAGACCACTAAGAACCAGACCACTAAGAACCAGGTCTTTGAGACTCCAGGATTATGTCTTGACTGCTTTACAAAATCTTCATACATCTGAATCAAATGAATCAGTGCCTGCGGGGACGGAGGAGATTACAGAATGTGAAGGAAGACGGTTTTATTTTTATACGGTCTGGCTATTAGGACGGTGATGCAAGGGCTAGGGAATAGAACCCTAGCCCTTGTGAATTTCAAGTGTAAAGTTCCAGTACTTTTGGGTTCTTGTTCTGCGAATAAGATCGGTTTTCTGGGTTTTCAATTGAACATTTGGGCGATCGCTGACTTTGCCATTGAGCTAGATCTATTTTGAGTTTGAGTCCAATGACCCGTTAAAAACTTTGCGGATCGACCGGCGATTCTCAGCATGGCTTAGATGTGTAGGAGCTTCCCCATCTAAAATTCGCTATGTCGAACCACCCCCCTGGACATTACAACCGATCGACAACGCCGAGACTGCAATCCCAGGAGCCTGCGATCGCCTCTGCTTCAGACCGGGAAAGCAGCGTCCACGAAACCTTTTGGAGCGAACGTCTGGCAACCCTTCAGCCCATGGTATTTCCCTATGAGACCGGGTGCACCGATGTTCCGTCTTTCTCCCCAGCCCCCCTGGCAACCCTGTCCCTGCCCCTGAGCGACGCGGTGCAGCAGTTTTTGCAACGGCCACCCCATGCGGAAACTAGGATGCTCGCTGCCTATACGGCCTATTTGGCTCGATTGAACCGAGAAACGGTGTTTGATCTGGGGTGGTTAGAGGCGGGCCAGATTTATCCGTTCCGCGTTGCCTTTGACTTGGAGCAACCCTTTACGGTCTGGTGGCGAGAGGTTTGGATAGAGCTCCAGCGCCTCCGCACCCATCAGCGGGTGCGATCGCCCTTCCCGCAGTCCAACCCTTTCCCCCTCCAAATCGGCTGGGACTTCGATTCCATGGCTTCTTCTCCCATGGCTTCAGCGGCGGGACTGACGCTGTTAATGGCGGAACAAAGCTGGACCTACCGCTGGACCTATCCTCCCCAGGTCTTTTCCCCGGAAGCGGTGGAGCGGTTGCGGAGCGATTTTTTGCTCTTTCTAGACCACCTCGCAATCCAGCCCGATCGCCCCCTCAGCCAGATCCCCCTCCTCAGCGAAGCCCAAGCCCAAATCATCTTGCAGGATTGGAATGCGTCACCGAGTCCTGCCGGGGGCGATCGCTGCATTCAGGCTTTATTTGAAGAACAGGTTGAGCGAACACCGGAGGCGATCGCCCTCGTCTACGAGCAAGTCCAGATCAGCTATCGTCAGCTCAATGCCAGGGCCAATCAACTGGCCCATCATCTCCTGGGTTTAGGGGTAGAGCCAGACCAATTTGTGGGGCTCTGTGTGGAGCGGTCTCCAGAGCTGATCATTGGCCTCCTCGGGATTCTCAAGGCTGGGGCAGCCTATTTGCCACTTGATCCGGGCTATCCCGCCGAGCGGCTGGCACTCATGATCGAAGACGCTCAGCCCCAGGTCATCGTCACCCAAGGCGCTGTGCAGGACCGTCTCCCCCAGGGCAAGGCTCAGTTGGTCAATCTCGCCGATCCTGATCCTCTCCCCCAGACGTCTTCAGACAACCCAACGGCCCCCGTTCAGCCTTGGCACTTGGCCTACATCATCTATACCTCCGGCTCAACGGGAAAACCCAAGGGTGTGATGATCGAGCACCGAGCCCTAGTGAACTTTGTGCAAGCTGCCCGTGAGCAATACGGGATTGGAGCCACGGACCGGGTGTTGCAGTTTGCCTCGGTAAGTTTTGACGCCGCAGCGGAGGAAATTTATCCCTGTCTGACGGTAGGGGGACGGCTGGTGTTGCGATCGCCCCACTGGATGGGATCCATACCCCAATTTTTACAACGCTGTCAGGACCAAAAAATCACAGTCCTGGATTTGCCTACGGCCTACTGGCATCTGATGGTGGCTGAGCTCAAGGCCGATCCAGGACTATGCCTGCCCCGTTCGTTGCGGCGGGTGATTATTGGCGGCGAGGCCGTGGATCCGGAGCGGGTTGTCCAGTGGCAGGACATTTTGCGCCGCACCCAGGTCACGGCGGACCTAGTCAATACCTATGGCCCAACGGAAGCAACGGTGGTGGCGACCGCCTCTCACTTGCCTGCTCCCAGGGGCCAATCTTCCCGGAACGCTGCATCGGTAGAATCCCCAGGCCAGGGTACACCCCGAATGACAATCGGTCGCCCGCTTCCAGGGGTCCGGGTTTATGTGCTGGACGATCGCCAACAGCCCGTCCCCTTGGGACTTGCCGGTGAGCTTTGTATTGGAGGAGGGGCGATCGCCCGAGGCTATCTCAACCGACCGGAGCTCACGGCCCAACGCTTTTTGCCCGATCCCTTTTTACCCGCTCCCTTTCTTCAATCCGCAACCTCTGGGGTAGACAATACAACCGCCCGACTGTATCGCACGGGGGATTTGGTTCGATATTTGCCCCATGGAGAGATCGATTTTCTGGGTCGAGTCGATAGCCAAGTCAAGTTACGGGGGTTTCGGATCGAGTTAGGCGGCATTGAAGCAAGGCTCAGCCAGGATGAAAGGGTGCAAGCGAGCATTGTCATTTTGCGGGAAGATCCCCCCAGGGAGCCCCAACTGGTCGCCTATGTTGTTCCCCATCCGACTCGGGCAGACGCTGGGGAATTTTCAACCCAGGCCCTACGGCAGCGTCTTCAGGCAACGCTACCCGATTACATGGTGCCAGCGGCGATCGTCTGTTTGCCAGCGCTGCCCCTAACGCCCAATAACAAAATCGATCGGCGGGCTTTACCGGCTCCCAGCTTGGCGGATTTTCAGGCCGATGAAGACGAATTTATCCCGCCGTTGGGTGAGCTAGAAATCCAGCTCGCGGAGCTCTGGCAGTCCATCCTGGGATTACCCCAAGTTGGAGCCACGGATCACTTTTTTCAGCTCGGGGGAAATTCCCTTTTGGCGATCAAGCTCTTTGTCCAGATCGAACGGCGCTTGGGTCAGAGTTTGCAGCTTTCTGCGCTGCTCCAGGCTCCAACCCCCCGCAAGCTGGCCCAGCGCTTGAGCCAGACGGCGGGAGCCGAAGCCTCTGCGCCCGTGAAATCTGAGTTCACAACCGTGGTGCCCTTCCACCCCAAAGGCTCCCAGCCCCCTCTCTTTTTTATCAACTCCATCAGCTATGCCCGACGGCTTTCGTCACAGTTGGGAGAGGAGCAACCATTTTACTGTCTCAATCTGTTTGGAATCACGGATCTTTTGAGCAGCCATTTAACGGAGCTTTCCCTGGCAAACATTGCACAACGGTTCGTGCAGGATATCCAACGGGTCAATCCAACGGGTCCCTACTGGCTCTGTTCCTATTGCGGGGATACAAAATTAGCGATTGAAATCGGACATCAGCTCCAGGCCAATCCTTTCACCCCAGTGGTGCAAATCTTAATTGACCCCCTCTGGGATGAACCGATAGGGTCTCAACCTTGGGTGCAGAATTTGCAGCGGTTTGGTTTAGATTATGGCGTTCAAAAACTGCAAAACCGCATCCGCATCGTTCGAGAACAGGTCAACTATCGATCACGCCAACTGGCAGGACGTTGGCTCAACTCAGAGCGAGGGGCTCAGCTCCAAAAGGATTTGGACCTTTATGACCAGTTTCGGGCACTGTGCGATCGCCACCAACCCCAACCCTACGCAGGTCCGGTCACCGTCATCTCCTGCCAAGAACTCGCCTCTTGGGATACTCCCCGTTTGCGAGCGACGTTCCCCCAGGGGTTTAACTTGCGCATTGTGCCGGGGTACCACCACAATCTCTTTGTCGAGCCCCAGCTCCAGCAGTTGGTCAGGGAGATGCAGTTAGTCCTAGCCCCAGCCGCGAAAGTTTAGGATTCGACCTAGACTTAAGCCCAGGTTCCAATACCGTTTCCTTAAGATTCCCCGGAATCAACCCAACAGCCGGAGAAAATAGAGGACAAAGGGGGCTCAATCCATGAACTTTCAGGGTTCCGAGCCCCCCTGCCAATCGTTTGCAAAGCCGATTGAGTAGTGTAGAGTAGCCTACGTTAAACTCTGGCCGCGTATTTATTATTACTTAGTCCATGGGACGCATTTTCTTGTCAGCAGGTCACGGGGGCTTTGAGCAACCCGGCACCATTGATCCAGGGGCCATCGTGGCCGGAACCACCGAAGCGCAGGAAATGATTTTGCTGCGGGATTTGATTGTGCTGGAGTTGCGATCGCGCAATGCCGAAGTCCTCTCCGTTCCCGACGACCTTAGCGAAACCCAGACCCTGGGGTGGATTAACGCGCGAGCGCGGCCCGGAGATGTGGCCTTTGAAATCCATACCGGGGCCTTTAGCAATCCCAACGTGCGCGGAGCCACCTGTTTTCACATCACCAACAATGATGAACGGCAGCGTCATGCGGAGTTTATGCTTGCGGCGCTGCTGCGGCGGGTACCGCAACTGCCTAAGCTTGGAGCCAAGCCAGATACCGCAACCGGTTTAGGTCGATTGGCGTTTTGTCGGGATGTGATTCCAGCCTCTTTGCTGATGGAAGTGGCCTACCTGACCAATCCGGACGATCGCAGTTTGCTGCAAGGGCGGCGGCGAGACTTTGCGGTTGGCCTTGCGGAAGGCTTGGTGGCCTGGAGTCGGGCGGTAACCAGCGGTACGCCCCTAGAGCAGCCGGTGGAATATCCTTCAATCAATATTCGGCTCAATGGCCAGGTCTATGGCGAGCGGGGCATTTTGGTCAGCAACAATGCTTACATTCCCGTAGACCTGGTGGATAGCCTCAAAGCCAATATTGCCAGCATTCCCCAGGCGCGCCGAATTAACTATCGCGGCATTGTTTATATCAAAGCGGTGGAACTGCGGGACTTCAACGTCTCCGTCGGCTGGGACAAGAATACTCGAACGGTGATTCTCCAATCCATTTTAAGAATTTGCCAGGGCAGTCTGGACAAAATTATGGGTCACGGTAATACCTCTGAGGTCCAGCTCATGGTATTCCTCAAGAACCAGAATCCGGATGGTCTGACCCTTTTCCCCGACCTGCCCAGACTGTATCGCGAAGAGGGCATGGTAGAAGGCATCAACTATGACATTGCTTTTTGCCAAATGTGTCTGGAGACTAACTATCTGCGGTTCGGCGGTACGCTTAAAGCCACACAGAATAACTTTGGAGCCCTGGGCGATGTGGGTGGGGGAGCCGAAGGAGCCGTCTTTCCCAATGCTCGCATTGGCGTGCGGGCGCAGGTTCAACATCTCAAAGCCTATGCCAGCACAGAGCCTGTGGTCCAAGAGATTGTTGATCCCCGCTTCCGGTTCGTGACCCGAGGGATTGCGCCACTGCTCAGCCAGTTGGGCGGACGCTGGGAGGCAGATTTGCAGTATGGCGATCGCATCCTCGCGATCGTTCGTCAGCTCTACGAGGCATCGGGTCTGCTGTAGCTGGGATTGCTGTAGCGGTTAGCAAGGGACAGGTGATGACCTGTCCCTTTATTATTGCAACATTCTTTTTGCGACCCACACCCTGCAACCAACCTGAAGCCAATAGACTTAAGCCAACAAAACTTGGCGCAGATGACGCATATTCATCGGCAAATCTAGCTTCATGGCTTGCTCAATAAAGAACGAGGGCGCTGGGATTTTGGAGGTGGCTTGAACGCTATAGCGCAACTGGGTGCCCTCATGGAAATCCTGTAGCTGAATTTCCGCTGAAAAATCATGGAAGCTACCGCTATGACCCACCATCTCAAAAATTGCAGTTCGTCCCGGCAATTCCTTGACGGAAAGCTGAATCTCAACCTCGATGCTGAGCATCAGAAAAGTCTTCCGGGCGGCCTGAAAAAGCTGTTTATGGTTGGGAGAAAATTCAGCAGTGACTTCGCTCTGGACAATGTCTGGGAAAAACTGAGTCCAATTGGGGTAATGGGTTAGGGCTTGCCAGAGTCGCGATCGCTCCATCGGCACATACATGGTTGCCGCTACAGAACCGCCGTGGGGGCGATAGGAATAGGTCTTCGTTAAAATTTCCCCTTGGATTAATGCTGCTTGTTCAGGGGAATCGACACAAGTTTTGAGCGGGGTTGCAACCATGGATATCCTCGTAAGCCACAAAGTAAGCCACTAAGGCGAGAACTGCCTACACACCCATACTTCCTCTGCTGAAGTAAGACAGAATCCGTATAGATTCAAGAAGACTTTATCGGTCGTTGATAAAGGGACGTAATTTTCTGAAGTTCGGCACCGTTGTAGCAAAAAAATTTGCAAAAGATCAACGGTAATTTCTATGAGTAGGGGATAGTTTATAACTCAATTATGGTGGGAACTGTCGTGGGAATTGTTGTGAGAGTCAGTAAGAGTCGGTGTGAGATCTTCTAGCGCACCCTAATGAAGACTACATCTTGCTTGATTGCTAATCCAGTCGACAACAAAAGTTAGGAGCAAGAATGTGCCTAATGTTACGCCTAAACCGGCTGTATCAAAACTACTAACCTGTTCCATCATCAAATAGCCTAATCCTCCGGCTCCAACCAAACCCACAATGACGGTTTCTCGCATACAAACTTCCCAACGATAAAGATCGTAGGCCAGAAAACGCGGTAGGGTCATTGGCAAAATACCATAGAAGAAAATCAAAATCGTTGGGATTCCCTGGTTTTGTAGACTTTTGAGCGGGGCGGTTTCCAGATTTTCAATCACTTCTGCTTGGAGTCGGCCCAAAATGCCGAGATTGTGAAGTCCAAGGGCGATCGCCCCCGGCAAAATCCCCGGAAACCAAACATAGAGCAACACTAAGGCCCAAACGGGAGCTGGAATGGCACGGGTAAGGAGCAAAAGCCCTCGACTGACCATCTGAATCACCCAGGACCGAACCAGCGAGCGGGCCGCCAAAAAGGCCAGGACAGTTCCGCCTGAAGCGGCGAGGGCGATCGCCAACACGGACATGGCTACAGTCTGGGCGGCTAGCAACGGCAGTTGCCCCAAAAAAGAGAGGTCCGGGGGAAACGCATCCGCTAGGAGAAGCTGGAGACGCTGGTGGGATTGGGGATCAGTCAGCTTGGTGAGGTTGGGCTGGAGAGCGTGAAAGCAAAGGGCAAACGCAAACAAAACCCCCACCCCCAAAACCATCGGCGTAGGGACGAATGGCTGTTTGTCCGTTGCCTGGGGCCGCTGTTCGTCGGTTCCCTGAGCCATTGTTCGGCCCATAGTGGTTTTAGAACCCTGGTTCAGGTCCAAGCGGCTGGTGCAGCCAAGCTGATGGCGCAGGGAGGCGGAGAACCCATCCACGAGACCATTGAGTGCCACCAGAGCATAAAAAAACGTCCACAGCTGTTCGTAGCGCAGGGACTGAAGGCTGACCTGGATTTCCGTGCCCAGGCCACCCACGCCAATCATGCCCAGGACAGCAGCGGAGCGCAGGGAGCATTCAAACCGATAAAGGGCGTAGGAGACCAAATTCAAAAACGCCTGGGGCAGGAGGCTGTAGAAAAATGCGCTGAGGGGGGGAGCGCCGCTGCTCAGGAGTGCCTGCCAAATGTCGCGGGGGGTGTCGTCGAGAATTTCGGAAAAAATTTTTGCGGTGACGGCTCCGAAGGGGAGGGCGATCGCCACAATTCCCGTCAACGGATCCGTGCCCCACACATTGATCAAAATCAGCCCCCAAATCAGCTCATGAATCGCACGGGGAACCGCCAGCAGCGCTCGTAGGCTAAACCAAAACCCTAGCCAGCTCGGTTGTTGCTGAATCGTCCGGGGCAACACCGCCTGCCACCACACCTGGGAACAGAGCAATCCGCCCATCGCCCCCAGGATCACGCTCAGAACGCTGCCACAAAGGGCATAGGCCAGGGTCGTAAGGGTCGCCGTTGCCGTGGTTTGGAGCAGTGTCAGGCTCAGGTCGGGATGAACGCTGGCCTGGAGAAACCGCCACAACTGGGGCCAGCCACCGGGGTTGAGCAGCTCGGTCCGAAATAGACCGGTGGGGATCAAGGCGAGGGCGATCGCCCCCAGGGCTAGCAGTGCCCAATTCAGCACCGGGGAGCGGGCGATCGGCATGGCAGACTCGAAAACTTCAGCAAACCGATGGTAGCAGCGTAAAGTTTTTGAGCAGAACATTGTGCAGAGGACGGAGAACCCATGGGGCGATCGCGCTGGAGTCAATCCTGGAGTCAGTCAGGAACCGGGTTGCTGTTGTGGATGGGGGTAGGCACGCTATTGCGATTTGTGTTTTTGGGATCGCTGCCTCCCTGGACCGATGAATGCGCCACAGTGGTGTTTGGGTTGGGCAACAGTTTTTCGACGGTGCCGCTCGACCAACTGATTTCCAGTGATGCGCTGTTGGAACCGTTACGGCTGGATCCGACCCGGCATTTTGGCGATGTCATGGGACAGCTTCGGGCTGAAAGCACCCATCCGCCGCTCTATTTCGGGCTGGCTCAGCTGTGGATGCAGACCTTTGGCCAATCCGGTGAACTGGTGTCGATGACGGTGGCGCGATCGCTCCCGGCAGTTCTCGGTATGTTGTCGATTCCGGTGGGGTTTGGGTTGAGTGCGATCGCCTTTCGCTCTCCCCTAGCGGCCCAATGGACCGCAGCCTTGCTGGCGGTTTCACCGCTCAATGTCTTCCTGGCCCGAGAAGCTCGGCACTATACCCTAGCGGTTCTGCTGATTACGGTTTCGCTCATCTGTTTTATTCGAGCCATCCAGCACCTCCAGCAGCAGGAAAAAATTTCCCTGGGTTTAGCCCTGGGCTGGATCATTACCAATGGCCTAGGGATCGCCACTCACTTCTTTTTTGGCCTGAGTTTAATGGCCCAGGCGATCGTCTTCGGGGTCTTGGCGCTACACCAGGGACAGAAAGATCTCCGCCGACTGTGGGCTCCAAGCTGGCGACGATTATACGGCGTCGCCCTCGCCACCGCTGCCACGGCCCTCGTCTGGCTCCCCCTCATCCAAGAGATGCAGGGTCATCCTGCCACCGCCTGGATCTACGAACTTGACCTAGGGCGACGCTGGATTTTGCCGCCGGTTCAGCTTTTGCTCTGGCTCTTGAGTTTGCTGATCCAACTGCCCTCTGCTACTACCATTGGGCTACCGCTGTGGGGTTTGATCGGGTCCGCTCTAGGATTGTTGGGGTTTCTGGGATGGTTGATCGCAACGCTGCGGCGGCCTCTGAGAAACTTGGTGCGGGGGCGATCGCCCGAAAAAATTCCCACCCCACAAATCTCCGCCCAGGTCCTCGGCGGCTACGTCCTTGGCTGCCTCGGTCTCTTCTGGCTCCTGACCTCCGGCTTTGGCATGGACATGGCCCGTGCACCTCGATTTGGCTTTATTTATTTGGTGGGGGCGATCGCCTTTCTGGCCGCGCTCTTGACGGGTGATGCTACTGGCAGGCCGCAGGATGGAATTGGCACAGGGCAGGACGAACGGCGGTTCGTCCCTACGAGGGGTTGGGCTCGACTCCGCAATCTTCTCGTTCCTCCCTTTTCCCTCTTCATTCTATTGATCGCAGGGCTCTTGGGCTCCGTCACGGTTATCACCAATACGGGCTATTTGCAACATCACCGTGCGGATTTGATCACGCCGTTGATCATCGAAGCCCAGCAAGTCGAAGCCCAGGAACCGGGGCGATCGCCCCATGCCGTGATGATTGCCAGCACCCACCAACACCATGGCCACACCGGTCGCCTCATGGGCATTGCCTGGGAAATGCGGCGCTTGGGGCAGCCGGATCCGCAGTTTTTCTTGGCCCATCGAGACGTGCCTGAGGAAGAGAACTATGGACGGGCGATCGCCCAATTCACCCAACAGCTTCGCCAACAGCCTCGCCCCTTTGATCTCTGGCTGCTCAATTTCCATGCCTCCCTCGATACCGAGTCCCTAGGCTGCCAGCGCGATGAGCGTTACCGAGGCTACATCGGTGAATATCGCTACAAACGGTACCGTTGCGACCCAGGGGATCAGCCTTAGTCTTGCGTTTACCTTTTGGTTGGAGAATAGATGGCGATGAGTCATGGACATCGCCTTGCGCGGTCTAAATTCCTGTGAATCAACCTCCATCGGTCGTCTCCCAGTCCGCTACCGCCTCGTCCGCTATCGACCCCTCTGTTCTTTCCCCATCTGTTCTTTCCCCATCCGTGCTCCCCCAGACCGTTGCCGCTGCTGCTAACAAGCCTGAGTCGGCCCGCAACGTTCTCCAGATTTTGCCCGACAGCTTCGAGATCCCCGAGCATTTCTATCCCCGCGTGCTCAATGCCCAAATTCACCCCATGGTGCAGCATTTTCTAAGCCTGGGGAATGAACGGATTGCCGAGCGCTATATTCATCTGCACCCGGAGGTGCAGCCCGAGGCGGTCCACCAAGCCTTGGCCCATAGGACCGAACATTTTCTCTGGGGAGGGGCCGACCTTTTTCCCGCCACGACCGATCAAGGGGTGCGCCGCATCATTGTGATTGAGACCAACTCCTGTCCTTCGGGGCAAAAATCCATGCCCTTTGGCAGCGATGCTCCGGAGAAAAATGGCTACCGAACGCTGCTTCAAAATACATTTTTACCGCTGATTAAGCGTCGCCGTTTGCCCGCTGGAGACTTGGCTGTTCTCTACGACAAAAACGAAATGGAAACCTCAGGCTATGCGGCCATGCTGGCGGAGGTCACAGGGGAGCCGGTGTGGTGGGTACCCTGCTTTCAAAATGACTCGGATTTACCCATCCGCTTTACGGAGGATCGGGTTTTAGAAATTCGGACGCCCGACGGCGACTGGCGACCGATTCGCGCTGCCCTGCGTTATGTGACGCAACGTCCCTGGAGCCGGATTCCGCCCTTGACGCGCACGGCCATTCTTAATCCAGTTCTAGCCTGCCTAACCGGTGGGCGCAATAAGCTGATGGCGGCCAAGGCGTACGATTTTTATAATGCTGAAATTCAGTCCACGGGCTTGACCATTCGGACACCGGAGACCATCTGGGATGTCTCGAAAAATGAAGTCCCGTTGTGGGTACATCGCATGGGTGGAATTGCCGTGGTCAAAGACCCCTACAGCAATGCAGGGCAGGGCGTTTATACGATTACAAATGAGCAGGAACTGGCGGATTTCATGGCCTTGGAGTTTCGGTTCGATCGCTTTATCGTCCAAAGTTTGGTGGGCAACTCAGGCTGGAGCTCCCAAACCACTCAGGGAAGATTTTACCATTTGGGCACGCTGCCCAACCGCCGCAATGCGATCTATATTGCCGATTTGCGCATGATGGTGGGGGTGGGTGACGCTGGATTTTATCCTGTGGCGATCTATGCCCGTCGTGCCCGTAAACCGCTCCAGGCCCACCTCGATGGCACGGTGCCCTCCTGGGATATGCTCGGAACCAATTTGTCGGTTCGCAAGGATAATGGATCGTGGGATAGTGAATCGGAGCGGTTATTGTTGATGGATAGTCGTGATTTCAATCAGTTGGGCATTGGTTTAGATGACTTAATTGAAGGCTATTTACAAACTGTTTTAGCGGTTACAGCAATTGATAAGATGGCTCAACAACTGGTTACTCAAAAGGGTAGTTTTCGGCGACGATTGTTTCGATCGCTCAATCCCGATCCAGCATTGGTAGATGATATTTATAGCTAGCTAGACTTCCATGGGATGGCGGCATGGGATGGCGGCTTGGGATGACGGCTTGGGATGGCGGCTATCTTGTCCAAGCTCGAATGGCTTGGGGAACCGGCAAGCCAGCCTGTAGCCGCTCATCGGGAATTGGGTCATTTGCCATGCAGTGCAACGGCAAAACTCCCGCCCAAATCGGTAACGCATAATCGGCTTCATCATCAATGGGGGGGCCAGTACGAACCTTGGCTGAGGCTTCATGGAGCGGTAAGGCTAATACCAGAGTGCCTGTGATTTCTGCTTTAGTCACGGGGCGCAGATCATCCCAGCGATCGCCCACCACCTGATTGGTAAAGGCTCGCAGGGCTACTTCTTTCTGCTCAAATTCCGTCACTAATTCCGCCTGCCCAAAAATCACCACCGAGCGATAGTTCATGGAATGGTGAAACGCGGAACGGGCCAATACCAAACCATCGAGCAAGGTTACGGTGACACAAACTTCAAGGCCCTGCTGGAGAGATTTGAGCATACGGCTAGCGGGAGAGCCGTGGAGATAGAGGCGATCGCCCACCCGCCCAAAGGCCGTTGGAATGACAAAGGGTTGACCCTCTATGGCAAACCCAATATGACAGATTAAGGCTTCATCTAAAATGCTGTAAATCAGGTCGCGATCGTAATGACCTCGTTGGGGCAATCGTTTAATTTTTGTCCGTGAAGTCGGTTCTAGAGAATCCATCAATCACCTCATTTTAAAACACAGGATCAGGTCGGTACATTGCACCGCAATGTCTCGTCTCGTCAAAGGTCCACCGTCATGGCATTGCTGGGTTGAAGTCCTAGGGTTTCATAGAGCAATAGAGATACGGTAGGCTGAAAATTGGCTGATCACAAGAGCCAATGTTTGATTTTTAGACCAGGCCAATTTTATGGACCTCGCCCTTAGCCTCGATCCTCAAACCTCTAAGGCCCTTTACCCCCTAATCTAGCCAGCGATCGCCCCCCCTGACAGCCACCGCTCAATTTCAGAAAATGAGCCCTGGAGAGTATCGTTGCATATCCAAGTTCAACGAAGGGTGAGGGAGCGTTATGGGGTGTTGGGGACAAGAAACACTAGGGGTTTTGTGCGTCGGCTTGGGAGGGTTAGGTCTGCCGGGGCTGAACGTTGCGATCGCGCAAACGCCACCGCAAACATCACCGCAAACATCACCGCAACGAATCTCCAAAGTCACTTCAGTTCTCTCCGTCCCCTCGCCAGCCAAGGGCCTTGCCCTCGAAGCCCAGGGTCAAAGGTTGTATGAGCGACGAGAATTTCAGGCAGCGGCGATCGCCTGGACCCAGGCAGCCCAAACCCACGCGGCCCAGCGTCAAGATGTAGCACAAATTCGCAGTTTGAGTTTAGCCTCGTTGGCCTATCAACAACAGGGGGATTGGGGGGCGGCTCAGGAGGCGATCGCCACGGCGCTCTCGCTGCTGGCACTTCAGCCCCAGTCTGAGGCGCTATCCAATGTTCAAACCCAAGCGGGGCTGATCAACGGAACGCTGCACTTCACCCGAGGAGAATGGGCACAGGCGCGTCAAGCCTGGGGACAAGTGGTTCAGCAGGCTCAATCCTCAACAAATCCCACCCCAACAGATCCCACTCCGTTAGTTTTGGGACAACTGAATCTGGCCTTGGTGGACGATGCCCAAGACAAAACCCTAGTCGGTTTAGCGCGTTTAGAAGATCTCAAAAAGCTGTTGCAAAAACAACCTGAGACACCCCAGACCCAAGTCCTACAAGCTGCCCTCTTCAAAACCGAAGGGGATTTGCTTAGCCATTTGGGTCGATGGACAGAGGCCCAAGCCCGTTGGGAAGCGGCGTTGGCGATCGCCCAAAGTCCCAATCTCCAAACCCCAAACCTTCAAACCCCAAATCTCCAAACCCTCACCGGATCCCTCTGGCTCAGCCTCGGCCAAGCCGCGCGCCAGCAAAATAACCTAAGCCAAGCCCAGCATGCCTATGGGCAAGCCAGTCAAAACGCTGATCCCACCCTACAAATTTTGACCCAACTGGCTCAGCTTGAGCTGGCCCTTCAGCCAGGAGCAAACGCTGCTGCCCTGCCCCACTGGCCACAGCTTCAGGCCTCTCTAGCGAAGCAACCCGCTCAGCCGCTCACCCTTTGGAGTCACTTGCGGCTCATTGAACTCCTCCAGCAAGCCAATATTCAGGAACCACTGACGACCTTGGCCCACCGAGCCGTGCAGCAAGCCTATGCCCTGGGAGACTCCCAGGCGATCGCCCAATCCCTTCGCAGTCTCGGACAGGTCTATGCCCTTCAGGGACAGCCGGAACGGGCCGAAAGTTTGTATCAAGAAGCCCAAATGCTGATTCAGCCAGACTTATCCTCCCCTCAGTCTGGGTCTTTGGGGGTGGTTGAGCTGCGATCGCCCCTTTCCCCTTGGTCCACTGCGATCCTCCCCTCGTCCCCCTAAATTCCTTCTCCAACCTAAATTCCCTTCCCCACGCTGGGCATTCTAGGGGCCAAGACATCTGGCTTCCTGGGATAATCCATGCTTCCCGCTCGCATTAAACAGTATTGGCATCATTGGCAGCATGATCGCTGGCCCTGGGGGCGGACTCAGCGGTCCTATTCCCTCAGCCTATTGCGGCAGCAGCCGTTCTGGCTGGGGAGCCTGGTGGCTACTGCAACGCTGTTAGGGATCTCGATGATGGGAGGACTAGAACAGCTAGAGTTGCAGACCTATGATGTTTGGGTTCGACTACAACCAGACCTCCCCCCTGATCCCCGGCTTCTGGTCGTAGAAGTTACGGAAGCAGATATTCGTCAGCAAAATCAATGGCCCCTCTCGGATGAGACCTTAGCCCAGGTTCTGGCCAAGCTCCAAACCCATCACCCCTTGAGTATTGGGTTAGACCTCTACCGGGATATTGACTATCCCCCCGGAGAAAAACAGCTTAAGGCCCAGCTCCAAAAATCCAATGTCTTTGGAATTGAGTTTTTTGGTGATTTAGAAACCACCAATGTCCCCGCCCCAGCCACCATGGCACCCGAGCAAATTGGCTTTAATGATCTCTCAATTGATCAAGATGGCGTCGCCCGCCGACAATTGCTGTTTGTGGCGCTGGGAGACGAAGTTTATTATTCCCTCTCTCTGCGATTGGCCCTCCATGCCCTCGCCCAAGATCCCTCAGCCTTGCATCAACCGTTGTTTGAGCCCATGCCCTCAGGATTAGTGATTGGGGGCAAACGGTTTCCCGTGATCACGCCCCAAGCCGGAGGCTACCAAAATGCGGATAGTACCGGTTATCAAACGCTGCTGCGCTATCGTTCTCAGCGGCCTGCGACCCGCCGGGTTACCCTGAGCGATTTGCTCAGCGATCGGGTCAATCCTGAATGGGTCAAAGATAAAATTGTGTTGATTGGCGTAACTGCACCGAGTCTTAAAGACCTATTACCAACCCCTTATAGCGCTTCCATTCAAGACAGCAACTACCTCATGCCTGGGGTAGAAGTCCATGCCCAAATGCTCAGCCAAATTTTGAGCGTAGTAGCCGGTGAGCGATCGCTCCTCCAGTTTTGGCCAGAACCTCTAGAATGGGCTTGGATTTGGCTCTGGGCCATGCTAGGAGGCTGGGTTGGCTGGCGTTTTAAGCATCCGCTCAGTGTTGGTGCAGCGGGTTTTGCGGGACTATTGTTGTTAGGAGGTGGAACGGTATTGCTGTTTGCCAGCAGTATTTGGATTCCAGGAACACAACCGGCGATCGCATTTCTCTTTAATCTATTTGTCTTAGTCACCTATCGAGGATTCTATACCACCTTTCACGATCCATTGACGGGTTTGCCCAATCAACTGATGTTTTTGCGCTATTTGCGGCAGACACTTAAACGTCAGCAAACCGCCAATTCTTCAACCAGTCCTTCAACCTCTGCCATGGGTCCCGCAAAGTTAGCCGTTCTTTTTTTAGATCTGGATCGATTTCAAGTGATCAACGAGCGATTTGGTCATCAAATGGGAGATCAGGTGTTGTTAACGATTACCCATCGGCTCAAACGGGAAAATCCCAATCAGTATCGATTGGCGCGATTGGGGGGGGATGAATTTGCGCTCTTGCTGGATGGGATGAGTAGTTCTCAAGAGGCGTGCGATTTTGTGGATCATTTGCAAAAACAGCTCAGCCAACCGATCGCCATCGGCAATGAACAAATTGTGGCTACAGCGAGCGTTGGCATTGCCCTAGGACAAAGCGATTATACCTACGAACCCGAAGGGCTGCTGCGAGATGCCCATACCGCTACCTATCGCGCCAAGTCCCTGGGCAAAGCCCGGTACGAAGTCTTTTCGACCGGTATGCGAGCCCAGGTGGTCAATCGGTTTCAAATCGAGACTGACCTTTATAAAGTGCTGGAACGCCAAGAACTTTTTTTAGAATATCAACCGCTGGTTTGTTTAACGACCGGAACAATTGCGGGGTTTGAAGCCTTGGTTCGCTGGAACCATCCTGAACGGGGTCGAATCCCCCCTGGTGAGTTTATTCCAGTTGCTGAAGAAACCAATTTTATTATTCCGATGGGGCAATGGATTTTGGCTACAGCCTGCCATCAGGCTCAGGTTTGGCAACAACAATTTCCCCGATGTAAGTCTCTGATCATGAGTGTCAATCTCTCCCCTCAACAATTCAAACAAGCCAATTTAGTTCATCAGATTCGAGAGATTCTACTGGATTCAAAATTAGAAGGTCGCTGTCTCAAACTAGAACTGACCGAGAGTATGGTGATGGGCGATGTCGATGCCGCAATCCAAGTTTTGCTCAAGCTCAAAGCGCTTCAAATCAAACTGGGCCTTGATGATTTTGGCACAGGCTACTCCTCCCTCAGCTATTTACATCGATTTCCCCTCGATACGCTCAAAATCGATCGCTCCTTTGTGATGCAAATGGAAGAAGCCAGCGAAAATCGAGAAATCGTCAAAACCATCGTAGCCTTGGGCCACAATCTAGGAATGGATATCATTGCCGAAGGGGTTGAAACCGAAGTACAAGCCCGAAGTCTACAAGGCTTAAACTGCGAATATGGCCAAGGCTATTTTTTCGCCCATCCACTTTCTGCGGCTGACGCAACTGCTGCGCTCGCTCAAGAGCAACTCTGGCCCACAAAACTAGAGCCCACAGACTCGATTGAACTGATTAATTAACCCATTAACCCATTCGCTAACTAACGCTAACTAACGCATTAACCGATTCGCTAATTAGTAAGACTGAGAGGTTTTAGATGGATGTATCGTTGCCTGTTTTAGGAGCTCACCTTGGGCCAGGGGCTGACTCTGGAGTTCACTTAAATCTAGGCTTTGGAGGAGTGCTGCCCAAGCCTGTTGAATCTGACCGGAGGGAACCGTAGAGCTGGAGTCCTGTAATTCTGTGTAAAGTGTCTGAGCCGCTGCTTGCCATAGCCCAAGCTCCTGGTATTGTTGGGCTCGCTGTAGCGGGTTCCCTGTTGTCAGCGGAGCATCGATTCGCCGTAGGGTGCCCCACTCGTAGCGATCGCTCGACCGATCCACCGCACTGGAAATCACAGAAAGCTGCCAGGTATAGTCCTCATTCATCCGCAAAGACTGACCGCTGAGCGGCGAATTTAGTTCAAGCTGGAAGATCCCAGACCGATCCGGTACTTGAAAAAACTTCTCGTAGACTAACTGCCCTGCCGAATCCTCAACCAATAATTCAATTGTCCGAGAAATGGCTGCTTCTGGCGATGCCTGTCCCAGATAAACCAACAGACTGGGCCGCTCCGAGAGCACCAGCCAAGGGGTCTGGGTAGGCGCTAGAACCACCAGTTCGCCAGGGCCTGAATCACTGCGGGTTGCAGCAGCACTTCGACGTCCCGGTAAGCCTTGTCGAAGGGTGGCGGCTTGCAACACATTGCCCCGCGTAGTCGATCTGGTCTGGGAAGAACTGGCTTGGGAAACAGGTGTTGGTGTCGCTGAACGATGGGTTTCGGCCTGAGCTATGCCCGCTTGTAGCAGACTTAGGCATAATCCCAGACTAGAACAGAGCAAAATGCGGTTCAAAGTGCGGTGGAGGAAAGGATTCATGGCAACTCTAGGGTGGACCAGAACTTATAGTTCATTGTGATTTCTCAGCTCTGGCAAAAAAACCGCAGATTTATCCGGTGGCGATCGCCCGATTTGTGAAGCCTCACCACTGTCTTCCGTGGAATCGCACAAGCGGTCTAGGCAAAAGCAACTATCTTTACCCTTTTTGGGGACAGCAACTAGGTTTGGATTCAAGCCATTCAAACCATGAGCTGTAAAACCGTGAGCTGTAAAACCGTGAGCTGTAAAACCGTGAGCTGTAAAACCATGATCTGCAAAACGCTTATCTGTAAAACTGCTTCCCAGAACGGGAATTCTATCTATTAAGGTATCAGGGGAAATTTCAGGGGAATTTCAGGATTAATCGAGAATGTTCTACCAGGGCGGCTCCCTTTGGAGGTCAAACCCTCATTGCTCTGATGTATAACGGCAAGCGCGATCCCATGGATTTTTTCATCCTCAAACGTCCTCGGCTCTCAGCCTGGATCCATCAAGACTGGATCCGTCAAGACAGGCTCAAGCAAGATAAGCTTCAGCGGTGGATGACGGTCGGTGGTGTGGTGTTGAGCTTCGGCACTATCACCCTTATCACAGCGACAGGGGCGATCGCCCAACCCATTACTGATGGTTCCTTAGGCACTTCTGTCATTTCGATTCCTGCGGGAAGCACGGGTTGTCCATCGGGATGTTTTGAGGTGAAGGATGGAACCGCGAATGGCAATAACCTGTTTCATAGCTTTAGTCAGTTTGACCTACCGAGTAATACCCGGCTCTTTTTTAACCATGATCCCAGTGTTCAGCGGATTATTAGCCGAGTGACGGGAGGCAGACAAAGTCTTGTTGACGGACTCGTTGAGACAAATCCAGGAGTTAGCTTATTTTTGATTAACCCCCAGGGGTTTGTATTGGGTCCCAATGCACAAATTAATGTTGCGGATACGTTTGTGGCTGCCTCTGCGGATAGCATTCATCGGTCTAACAGTTCATTTTCAACGAGTTTAAGCGAACCGCTTCTGCTCTTTAATGGACAGCCAGACTCTGTCTTGTTTGGGAATAATCCAGGCCCAATCCAAGTGCAAGGAAGCCTTTTTAGCCAACCACTTAACCCCAATCCAGGTTATCGTCTGGCCTTGCTAGGCAGTCCGGTTGAGATTTCGGATCGAACCCTTTTCATCCCTGAAGATCAACTAGTGTTGGGTGGATTTAAACAGGGAGGGCAGGCATTTTTATCCGACTCCCTCTTTTCTTTCAGTTCCTCTCCACCGCAAGACGTTGCGGTTGTCACGCTGGATAATGCCAATCTTATAGCTCAGGATCCAGTGATTAATGGCGAAGTTCAAATTCGTAGCAGTGCTTTAAGTTTGAGCCGTGGTTCTAGCATTGTTACAAGGGCCAATCAGCAAGAAAACAAAGATGGCAATATTCGACTGACTTTAGATGCCGGTACGTTAGATCTGTCGGGGTACAGCCAAATTAGTGCTGAAGCGATTTCGGGAGGGAGCGCAGGGAATATTTGGGTCACTGGGCCTGTACGTTCAATCAATTTACAACTCAGCTCTATTTCAACCATAACTGAAGGAGAAGGTGGAAATATTACACTGGAGGCTGAGGGGGGCGATATTACCTTGGCTTTACTGAGCTCGATTACGAGTCGGGCGATCGCCCCATCTCCAAACCCCTCCCCAAACCCAATCGTAGCCAATATTAATCTCACGGGTGAAAATCTGGCGATTTGGGGAGGCAGTAAAATTACAACGGTCAATCAAAGTAACCACAGCAGTGGCAACGTCGGTTATGTTAATCTCAATTTCAGCGATAAGGTTGAGATTTTAGGCTATAGTCAGATTTCGACTTCCGTCCTCAAGGATGTAGAAAATGCAGCGGCTGGGGACATCACGATTGCAGGCAGCGATTTAGAATTAGGCCCTTTGATTTTCGGAAACGGCGAGATTAAAACGACGACCAATGTACCGGGAGGGGATATTCAGCTCAATTTTTCTCAAAAAATTAGGCTCCAGAATTCCAGTTTAATTTCAGCAACGGTTGCCGACGGAACCCTTGGCAATGCGTCGGGCAATATCAGCTTCAACACTCCCGAGCTGGAATTGCGCTCAGGCAGTAGCATCGAAACCCAAAGCCCTGGAAGCGGCGGAAATCTTGCCCTGAATTTACCCAGCAACGGTAGGCTAAAACTCAAAAATAGCAGTATTCAAATCAGCACTGGTTCGCCTGAATTTCAGTTTTTATCCCTCACTCCCGATCAGCTCGCGGTACAAACAGCGGATGATGGAGACATTTCCCTCTGGGTTCCTGAGTCTGTTTCTGCTCAACTCTTTTCCGCAGTTAGCAATTCGGCCTTTGCTCCAATCTTTAAACTAGTGAGTCAGCCGGTTCAAGGCAATTTCCGCAGTGAAATCAGTCTGAGCATTATCCCCCCGGAGCAGCTCGCCCTACCCAATGTTGACATCCCCCCTCCAACCCCTTCTGCAACCACAACCCCGCCGCCCCCCTCTACCAGCCCTATTTTGTTGCTGCCTTGGCTCAATCCGCTGTTCTCCAACAATGCCTATTTAGGAGGGGATTCTGTGCGATCGCCCACCTCCCGATCCTCAACCGCAACCTCCCATGGCATCGCTCAAATCGCCTCGGGTATCAGTCCTACAAACAACTCCAGCACGGAAAACTCGGCACTCCCCTCCGTGCAACTGACCTTGGCCAACCCTAGGCGATGGCAACCCTTGATCCTGCGTCAGTGCCAGTCCTCGCAACCGGTACAGGAGGCCGGAGCAGCAACCTTTCGGATGAGCGGACGAGGAGGCGTACCGCCGGGGCCGGGGGGATTATTGAGCAGCGGTGCGTCCCTGTCTTTGGAATCCTTAGCGTTAGCGGATCTGGGGCTCTCTTCCCAGGGATCTATTGCGATCGCAAATCCCAATTCAGCAGTCTTTCCCCAGATCGTTCAATCCTCCTCTGGGCTGGAAGCCCAATCCTGGCGGGTCAATCGACGGGGAGAGGTACAGCTTTTGGGCGATCGCGCCCCCCGTTCAGACGTTTGGAACAGCAATTGCAATCCTGCTTCCTAAACTCACCGCAACTCACCGCAACTCACCGCAACTTAGACCCTGCCGCTCATGTCCTCACCGATTCGCCATCGCCGTCGTTACCTTGTGCTTGCTCTTGTGGCTTGGCTGGCCAGTTGGTTCGTCGCGGGTTGGGGCAGTTTTGTGAATGCAACTCCGATCCCGCCCTGGGCGGTGAGTCTCTCCCAGGCCGCAGACTCGGCTCAGACCCTGGAGCAGCGAGGACGGGTGCGATACCAAGCGGGAGATTTTGCGGCGGCGGCCCAAGCTTGGGGAGAGGCGGCTGAGGACTATGGCCGCTCCGGCGATCGCCCCGCCCAAACCCGAGTCCTGAGCAATTTGGCCCTAGCCTATCTGGCCCTGAACCAAGGATTGCAGGCAGAAACCGCTATCACCCAAGCGCTCCAAGGGGTTGATCCCCAAACTGAACCGGCCCTACAGGCCCAGGTTTGGAGTACTCAAGCACGGCTACTGCTGGCCCAAGGCAACGGAGAAACGGCCCTAGAGCGTTGGCAGGCGGCAGTGCAAGCCTATGGGCAAGCGGGTGATGATTCGGGGCAAATCAGGGCACAACTGGGGCAAGCCGAAGCGTTGGAACAGCTCGGGTTTTACGAGCGTGCCCGTCTCCAATTGGAAAGACTACTGGAAAGACAACTTCAGACCTCGCCCAACCTCTCGCCCAACCTTCAGGTTTGGGCAATGCTGCGGCTAGGGGCGCTCCATCGAGTCAGTGGCAGCTTGTCCCGCTCCGAACAGTTGTTTCAGCAAGCTTTGAGCCTCACTCAGCAATCTCAATTGCCAGATCTAGCACCTGTCATTCAACTGGAACTGGGGAAAACGGCCCAAGCCCAACAACAGTGGGAGAAGGCGATCGCCTCCTATGACCAAGCCCTAGACTTAATCACCCATGATTTAGCCCTGCAACTAGAGGGAGAACGTCTCAGGATCGAAGTCTTTCTGGCGCAACAAAACTGGGAGGCTGCCCAACAAGCTACGTCTCGCCTAACCGCTCTTTTGGAGTCATCTGTTTCCTTAGATCCGTTAGATCCGTCCGCCGCGATCGCTCAGTCTCTCCCCCTGAGGCAACAGTTAGACCTCGCCCAGACCTTACTGCATCTACAGAAGCAAGCAATCCGGCAGAAAGCAATCCAGCGGCAAACTCAGTTTGAAACGCTGCTCAAAATGCTGCTCGAAGCGGCCTTGGGTCAAGCGCGAAGTTTGGGCGATCGCCGCCACCAGAGTTATGCCCTGGGGATGCTGGGTGAGCTGGCAGAACAGCAACAGCGCTGGGATCTCGCCCAAGCCCATAGTCAGACAGCGCTACAATTGGCTCAGCAACTTAATGCGTCAGAACTCAGCTATCGCTGGGAGTGGCAGCTCGGACGGATTCTACAACACCGGGGACAGGCGGGAGATGCAGCCCTGGCGCTGCGCTTTTCCCGAGATGCGGTGCAAACGCTCAATGGCATCCAGTCGGATATTCTCAAACTTAATCCCGATGTCCAGTTCTCCTTTGAGACGGATGTTGCCCCCGTTTATCAACAATACGTGGATTTGCAACTGCGTGCGGTTCGAGCGATCGCTGACAAGATTGCCGATCCTGATCCTGGGCGCGATCGCCAAGCTGCTTTGCAGATCGTCCAGCAAACCCTAGATCAGCGTCGCTTTAGCGAATTTAGTACCTTTTTGGGCGAGCCCTGTAGCCTCAGCGCAATACCCTCTGGCCCAGTCTCAACGGGCCAAGCCCCTCAGCAACCTGATCCAAGGGCCGCTCTGATCACCCCGATTCCCCTGGCCGATCGCGTTGAAATTTTGCTGCAATTACCCGACGGTAAGCTCCAGCAATTTACCACCCCAATCGCCGCTGATGAGTTCCACCGTTTGCTCCAAGACTTCCGCTATTACCTCGTCGTCCGCAGTCGCAAAAACTATTTGCCCCTGGCCCAACGCCTCTACGATCTGCTCATTCGCCCCTTGGAATCTCAGTTGGCAGACCATCAGATTGCAACCCTTGTGTTTTCCCTAGACAGCACGCTCAACACCATCCCCATGGCGGCGCTTCATGATGGCCAGCGGTTTTTGTTAGAAACCTATGGAGTTGCGCTCACGCCTCGATTAGAGCGGATGCAGCCCAGCCCCTTGAGCGATCGCCAGTTCCAAACCCTAGCGGTGGGCCTTTCAGAAGCACGAGAAGGCTTTTCTCCCCTGGATTCGGTGACGCAGGAAATTGAGGCGATCGCCCACCACACCCATCGAAGTACCGTGTTGTTGGATCAGCAATTTACTCAGGCGGCCCTGCGCGATCGCATGCACGAACAGTCCTTTCCCGTGGTGCATATCGCTACCCATGGTCAGTTTAGCTCTAATCCAGACGATACGTTCCTGCTGGCCTGGGATCAAACTATCTCGGTTCAGGCCCTGGATGAGATGGTGCGATCGCGCAGTCTCAATACCTCAGCGCCCATTGAGCTCCTAGTGCTCAGCGCCTGCAAAACCGCTGTAGGCGATGACCGTGCTGCCCTGGGGATGGCAGGGGTAGCGATTCGGGCGGGGGCGCGCAGTACCCTGGCAACGCTGTGGTCGATTGACGACAGCGCAACGGCGCAACTGATGGATACGTTCTATGCGGCCCTGGGGCAGTCCGGCATTTCGCGGGCCGAAGCCCTGCGCCAAGCCCAGCTCAAGCTGTTGGCCAATCCGGCCTACCAACATCCGATTTTTTGGTCTCCCTATATCCTGCTGGGCAATTGGCTCTAGCTAGAGGTTTTGCCCTGATTGGCGGACACAACTCCTAAAACCCAAGCTACGCATCAAAGCGTTATAACAGGAGAGGCGTTGTGGGCTATGCCGAGGAGATTGCCATGGAGATTGACCTAGAGAACGGCCTGGTTCTGCACAACCGCTATGAGATTCTGCATCTGCTGGGCCAGGGAGGAAACGGGACGACCTATGCTGCGCGCGATCGCCAAACCCAGCAAACCGTGGCCCTCAAAGCCCTCTCCCTCCGTGGCCTCAAGGATTGGAAACAGCTCGACCTGTTTGAGCGAGAAGCTAAGGTCTTAAAAAATCTCAATCATCCCGGCATTCCTCGCTATGTCGATGGGTTTCAAATCCAAACCGACCAAGATCAAGTTTTCTATCTCGTTCAAGAACTGGCCGAAGGTCAATCTTTAGCGGTCTTAGTGGAGTCCGGCTGGCATGCAGACGAAGGGGAAGTGCAGCGAATCGCCTTGGAACTATTGGAAATTTTGGTGTATTTGCATAGTTTAAAGCCCCCCATTGTTCACCGCGATCTCAAACCCCAAAATGTGATTCGTCGTGGAGATGGTCGGATTTTTCTCGTCGATTTTGGTGCGGTTCAAGCGGTGTATCAAGACGCCTTGCGATCGAGCAGCACGGTTGTAGGCACCTATGGCTATATGGCTCCCGAACAGTTTCGCGGCGCTGCCAGTCCCGCCTCGGATCTCTACGCCTTAGGGGCAACGCTGCTGTTTTTGCTCACCCACCAATCTCCTGCTAAATTGCCCCAGGAGCGGCTAAAAATTCAGTTTCGTCAAGTCGTCGATCTATCGGATGAATTTGCGGATTGGCTAGAGGGGATATTGGAGCCTGTGGACGAAGACCGAATGGGTTCAGCGAAGCTGGCGATCGCTTACTTACTCAACCCGTTACTCAATCCCTTGCCCAACTCCCAGTCCAGTCTCACCTCATCACCCCCACAGCGCTCCAACCTCCTTCAGCCGAGCAACAGCAGCATCAAGCTCCAGCGTAGCTTCAATCGCTTGAGTCTAGACATTCCACCCAGTGGGTTGCGGGGCGAACTCTTGGCCCTGGGGGGCTTTGCTTTATTTTGGAATGGTTTCATTTTCTTTTGGACATTCATGTCCGTTGCCATGGGCGCACCAATTATTTTCTCGCTGTTTTCGATTCCGTTTTGGGTGGTGGGAATTGGAATGTTGTCGATGGTGGTTTCTGGATTGTTTGGGCAGGTCAGTTTGACGGTTAATGCAAGTCACTATCGGTTTTGTTGGCAACTCTGGCATTGGCGACGAGAGCGACAAGGCCCAACTCGCGATCTCTATCAAGTGAATTTGCGAACAAGGTATAGTCAGAATGATCGACCGGTGCAGGCGATCGCGATCGCAGCAGGAGCTGATATGCTTCAGTTTGGCACGATGCTCTCGGATTTAGAAAAAGCTTGGCTGGTGCAGGAGTTGTCTAGATTTTTGGATGATATTAAGGTCGATCGACGATAGGAAGATCTTTAGAGAAAACATCAGTCAAAGTCTCTGCAAATTCACGACTTAAGTGATGACTATCACGATAACGAAGCGCTCTCCTTATTTTCTACAGTGCAACAGTCTGCTAATCCTGAAAGTTCCCGTTGGGATTGCGGGAACGATAATCCTGGATTCAGTAATGTCACGGAGTTTAGACAAAGTAGGTAATTAGAAGCCTAGCAAAAATTACGGAATGTTCTCCGGATACTAGCACTTTTACTGAGTAAAGGAAATAGAACCCATCAAAGAGCAACGCCATGCTGAGATTGGTAGTTCTTGAGAATTTCGTGGATGTTGTGGCAAGACCAGTGAGATCGGTGGTTGGAGTGGTGGCTTTGCCAACTTCTCAAATCTTCTTTTCGCTTGGTTCTGTTTGGGTGTTTCAGGCGATTGCCTCTCCCCCCCTCGCAGAGGCTAAAACCGCGTCTGCTCTATCACCCGATTCTCGGTCGGACAGTGCTCCCCTATCGCAAGGTAAAGCTGATGCGACTCCGGTTCAGCAGTCCGCCTGGAAAAGACAATCTACGACCTTAAGACCGCAGCAATTCCCACCAGAATCGACGAAGATTGCCCAAATTACGGTTCCAGTGCCTGACAATCCAGAAAGTTTAGGGACGATTGTCACTCCCGTTTCTGAAGGCTATGAAATTCGCGGCGGGCAACAGCAAGGACAAAATCTATTTCATAGTTTTTCCCAGTTTGATTTGCCCACGGATCAGGCGGCTCGCTTTATTGACCCCAATAGCCAGATTGAAAATATTTTAGGGCGCATTACCAGTGGTCAGGCTTCGCTCATTGATGGCACGTTGCGGGTCAGTGGAGAAGTATTTTCAACGACTGGATATGGTTTTAGTTCAGCCAATCTCTACTTGATGAATCCCGCAGGGATTATCTTTGGCCCCAACGCAATTTTGGATATTAAGGGTGCGTTTACAGCCACGACGGCGACCGGAATTGGTTTAGGAGAAGATTTATTTTATGCGGCAGGGTCGATTGACAACTCGCTGTTGCCCCAGGATACGCCCGATCGCTTTATCTTTACCACAAATCAAGTTGGGGCCATTGTGAACCTGGGTGATTTAGCAACCCAATCGGGTGAAAGTTTGACCCTCTTGGCAGGAACCGTTGCCAGTACTGGAAATCTGCGAACGCCTGGAGGAAGTCTAACCCTCGCTACCGTCCCTGGAGGCAGTCGCCTACGCATTAGTCAGAATGACCAAGTTCTTAGTTTGGAAGTCGAACCGTTTCAACTTGCCCAGGGTAATCCCAATCAATGGGTTTTGCCGGTGCTGGAATTGCCTGGAATGTTGACGGGAAAAGGGATTAATATTGCAGCTATCGATGTTGATGGAGCCTTGTTAGCAGAGTCAGGCGAGGTGCGGGTGGCGGGGGCGATCGCCACCAACCCCAATGCTAATCCATTGGCTAGCACTAACGCCAACCCTAACACTGCCGGTGATGTCCTCATCCGCGCAGAAAGCAACTTAAGTACACAAAATATTAATACTACATCTATCCTAGACCTCACGACTAATTCCTATTTCTATGGTGGCTCTCTGAAGGGTGGAGAGGTGCAACTCAGTTCACAAGCAGGCAATGTCAAAACTGCGACGATTAATGCTGAAACTGCAATTATCGGAACAACTAATACTTACTTTTTTCCTCAGTTTATCCAATCTGGTAATGTTTCCATAGAAGCACGAAGCCCAAACAGTCGTATTCAAACGGGTGCGATTAAGACTTCGGCATTCAATCGAGTTTTGGATAACCAATCTGTAGGCAGTGGTGGTGCAGCAGCCGGAACCATTGACTTGAAGACGGCAGGCTCAGCAATTCAGACTCAGGCTCTGGACACGTCAGCAGTGGGTGGAGCTAGCGCGATCGCAGGTTCTGTTACCCTAAAAACTTCAGCCACTCAGCCTGGAGAATCCATCACCTTTAGCTCGATTAATGCTACGGCAACGGGTAGTCCGCTATCATCCGAAGATGAAATTCTCGGAGGAAAAATTGAAATTACAACCCAAGGAATAGTCACTGGCACAGCTACGATTGCCTATGCCGATTTGGAAACCCAATCTCCGATTGCTAGCCTGCAAACGCTAGATGCAAGAGCCCTGATCTCGGCTAACAGCTCAACCAACGCTACGGTCAAAAGCGGGGCGATCGCAATCACCCATGACGGCGGACCTGACAATCTGGATTTGACCGTGGGAGAAGTCAGCGAAAATGGTATGGTGGGAGCGATCGCTATAGGCATTGACTTAGACACCAATCGTATTGCTGCCGCCGCTCCTGTAGAACGCTTTCCGGTTTTGCCCGATGGTGGAACGGCTATCAATACAACACCTGGAATTACGATTAATTCGATTAATTCGACTCCCACCATCTTCCTACAAACCCTTAACCTGACAAATGAGTCCATTGCCGACACCGACAGTATTTCGATTGTTTCTCCTGAACTTGGGAATGGTTTAGCAATTGATCTAAACGCTGATAATCTAATATTTAAAATTATAAGTATTCGTGATTTAGGCAGTTTGACCCGAGCCGATGGAACGGTTGTACAAGTGGGCGATGACTGGTTACCCAATGAGGAACTGCGCTATCAGCCCTTGGAAGGAACGGTGGGCAATATTATTCCTTTCGAGGTCGCAGTTAGCGATCGTGTGTCGCTCTCTTCGCCTGTGCAGTACCGTGTAGAAGTCCAAAAGAATCTAGAGATTCCGCCAGAAGTTCCACCAGAAGTTCCACCAGAAGTCCCGCCGGAAACTCCGCTAGAAGTCCCACCTTTTGTGATTGATTCTCCTACGGAGGAAAATGAGAAAACGGCAAACAACGAAGCAGAGGCTGAACAAGAAAAACGTAAGCAGCGCGATCGCACAATTGCCTTAAACTCCAGAGTTTTTAGCTTGTTTGCCAGTGGCGATCGCACCCCCCTCAACAGCCTTTCGGAAGCGACCGAACGACTGCAAAAAATCGAGAACGCCACAGGGGTTCGGCCCGGTGTGATTTATGTGCAGTTTTTACCCACTCGACTGAGTCAAGGGCTCGACTATGGCGATCGCGAAGCGCTCCTCAATCAAGAACTAGATCAATATTTACAAGGCCAAACCCAACCCTTAAAACTTCAATCGGATCCCAGCGATGAACTGGAAATCATGCTGATTGCTCCGGGAGGAGAAGCAGTACGAAAACGGTTTCCCGGCATTACCCGAGGACAAGTCATGGCTCAAGCTGAGCAGTTTCGTCAAGCGGTATCTCAGCGCCAAAGTAACTATCTAGAGTCTAGTCAAAATCTCTATCAGCTCTTGGTTGAGCCGGTTGAAGACCTGTTAGCGGAACGGCAGGTTGATAATTTAAATTTTATTTTAGAAGCGGGGCTGCGATCGCTTCCCATCGCAGCGCTTCACGATGGCAAACAGTTTTTGGTAGAACGCTATAGCTTGGGCTTGATGCCCAGTTTAAGCTTGGCAGATACGGAATTTGTAGATGTACGCAATGCAGAAGTTTTGGCCATGGGTGCATCTCAATTTAAAGACCAATCGCCCTTGCCTGCGGTGGAACAAGAATTGACCACGTTGACGCAGCAAATTTGGAATGGTCAATCCTATTTTAATGAAAAGTTCACCCGCCAAAATCTAATTCAGGCCCGCCAAAAAACCCCCTACGGTATCGTACACTTGGCGACCCATGGTGAATTCAAAGCGGGTCAAGTGGATCAGTCCTATATTCAACTCTGGGATGACAAACTGCGGCTCAGCCAATTGCGAGAGCTTGGCTTGGGTAATCCCCCGGTTGAATTGCTGGTTTTGAGCGCTTGTCGCACAGCGCTAGGGGATCAGCAGGCAGAGCTAGGTTTTGCAGGTCTGGCGGTTGAATCTGGGGCGAAGTCAGCCCTTGGCAGTCTTTGGTATGTGAGTGATGTGGGGACGTTCTCGCTGATTACTGAGTTTTATCAGTCGCTCAAACAGGCTCCGATCAAGGCAGAAGCCCTGCGGCAGGCCCAAATTGCCATGTTGCGGAATCAGCTACGGCCTGCTCTTTCTAAACCGATGCTGTCGGCAGGAGATGCTGATTTCCAGGACAGTTCAGGCCGAGGCGAAGGCAGTCTGCTCAAGCGGCCTGATTTGAGTAATATTAATCTAGCGGATGTTCTAGCAACCGACACATCCGCTCCCGATGATCTAACCCATCCCTACTATTGGGCCTCGTTTACCCTAGTGGGTACTCCCTGGTAGAGTGTTTGGAGGGACTCAACCAGCGGTTCGTCTGCATAGGTTTCTAGTCCCACGGTAGTCAGCAAGTTTCGCCAATCTGACTGTGCAGTTTCGGGTTGCCGTTGTCGAAGCTGGGCGATCGCCCCCAATGCCTCAAACCAAAACCCCTGCTCTGCATGAAGTTGGGCCTGTTCTCGTAAACTCAGCGAAGCCAAATTAATCTCGGGTTGCAAGTCCAACGACTGACGTTCAATCTGACCGCCCACCCAATAAATTTTGGGAGACCCTTGGTCGGCATCGGTGCAGGCCACCACGGACCGTAAGGCCCAAGTATAGATCTCTCCCATGACCAAAGCCGGTTCTGAGATGGCTGGCGCTACGGTGATGACCCCTGCTGTTGCGGGCAGGGTGACTGGCAGTTGATAGAGCAATTTCCCCGTCCGATCTTGAAGCATCAGGGTTAGATCGGCTCCTGCTACATCGCGATGACCAAAGGGGAAATAAAACGTAAAGGTTGGACGGGCCTGGGTCGTCTTGGCCCAAATTAAGGGTTTGGGTGTGGTCCCTCCCACGGCGGGACGCTGGTATTGGGGGACAAACGCGACCGGGCTGCTACATCCTCGGCTAGCCCCTTCTCCCCGTTTGCTGGGGGCACCGCGATCGCCTGTCAACTGGGGTATGACAAATTTAAGGCTAGAGGGCCGAGGTCGGGCCAATCCGGGCGGCATTGCTCCCAATATTGACGCTGAAACGGTTGCGATCGCGATTGAGCTCAGTAGGGTTCGAGCCCTCTTGAGGTGAATAGATCGGCGGGTAGCTGTGAAAATCATGGTGATAACAATCCTCATTCATGGTGCACCATGCGTCCCTGAGATGGGTGTTTACAAACCGAACATGAGTTCGAATGATGAGTTCGAGCATGAGTTCAATCTCCTCAAGAAACTGAGCGTCGCCAGGAAGCTTTACCCAAATTGGAAGAATAGGGGATAAAAAATTCATTGTTCACTTTAACTGCGGCTGGTCGTGTTGCGCCAAATCACAATTGCGCCACTGCCCGCGATCGCCATTGCCCCCGGTACCAAGGGCAACCAACCGCTGCGCTGATGCATCACCAGCCAACAGCAGCCATAGAGCAAAAGACCACTTGCTCCTAAGCCAATAATCTGAAACTGACGTTGAGGGAAAATAAGAGCTACCCCACCGGCTAACAGGGACCAGATCAAAATCCAAAGGATTTCCTGAGGCAAAGACAAGGTCCAGATGAGCGATCGCCCTTCCATGGCAGCACTGACAATCTGACTCACCATTTGGGCTTGGAGTAGGACACCGGCTAAATCTTCTTCGCCAGTACTGTAGGGCGTTTTAGAATAGTCTTTGAAGCTTTCTGCGGTGGTGCCAATGAGGACGATGCGATCGCGAATCACTGCTGGATTAAACGCACCGGATAGCACTTGTGCTAGGGTCAGGCGATCGACAAAATCTTCAACGGAATTATGCTTTCGATAGTTCAATAGGGTTTGATAGCCCCAGGCATCGGTGCCTTGGTAGCCGCCGACATGGGCTGCTAGGGGTTGGATATGGACTTGACCGAGTTGCCAACTTTGATCCGCTTGCTCTTCCAGCATAATGCCTTGAGTGGCTAGATAGCGCAGTGCTAATTGTAAATTGATCGAAAAGTTGGCCGAACAGGAGGAGGTTGGCGGTGGGGTGAGGGCGAGCAGTTGGCGACGAATAACGCCGTCTGGATCAACCATTAAATCGCTAAAGCCAAGGCGATCAGCGGGGAGTTCAGGGGGTGGGGCGATCGCCTCTGTTTTTTCCGTCTGAACCCGACAGACGCCGACAAAATTATCAGTTTGAGATAGCGCTTGAGCCAGTTTAGGATAACGAGAATTTACCGGAAAATCTCGATAAATATCCAACCCAATCACGGCGGGTTGATGGGATTGTAAAATCCCCAGCAGTTGTTCTAGGGCAGCATCGGATAACGAGCTTTGTCCTCGATCGGTTTGGGCTGCGACATCGGCTTCTGTGACAGTAACGACCAGAATTCGAGGATCGCGGTTTTCTACGGAACGCTGACCGAGCAGATGGTCGTAGGCTTGGAGTTCCAGAGGTTGAAGGAGTCCGGCGCGGCGAATCAGAATTGTTGCACCGGTCACGAGGGTGCTGAGGGCGAAGGTGGTGGCGATCGCTCCCTTCGTCAACCGCTGAAATTTCAACCGCTGAAGCCCAAACCGCTGCACCTTAGGCGGTGCTGGAGAAACGGGTGGTGACGTTCCCAGCAGCCCCTCCCAACGGGGTGAAGCCTGGGCTAGGTTCTGAAATAATACCGGCAACCAGGTCGCGCAGGGAAATTCTTGCTCTAGGCCCTGCAATCGCTCTCTCGCTTGACGCATGGCGAGGTGCAGCGGCAACCCTTCGGTGAGCGCAACTAGAAGATACTGCAAAAAGGCTTGGGCAACTCGATCGGGTACGGGCTCGCGCATGACAATCAACTGGGGAATCTGCAAATCTGCAAACTCCCGCGCCAGTCCCAAACCATCACAGGAATTGAAAATGGCAAGCTGCAAGCCCCGCGCAACGGCCTGACGCAATCCATATTTGAGTTCACCAATGGTCAGACTTTCCCTTGGATTAATCGCCATTTTACCAACCGCCTCTGGACCCAGACTGGCGCTGTGCCCTGCAAAAAAGAGAATTTGCCAAGGTTCTTGCCAAAGCTGATCGGTGAGCTGACTACAGGGAGGCTCTACTAAAAACGTGACCTTCGTCTGGGGTAATGCTTCTAGAAGTTGGCGATCGCAATCAATATCAATCCCTGTGCGATCGCCCAGCAATGCCAAAATCTTCACCCCTGGAGTCGAGCGAATTGGCTCCTCAACCCGGTCATAGTGGGGCGCACTCAAAACCGTTTCGGCTTGGGCATAGCGCTCCACCAGTTCCCACAGATGCCAAGGCAACCGCTGGAGCTGGAGATCCTGGGTTTGGATGACGATTCTGAGGCTGTCGTTCGGCTGGAGCTTTTCGAGCCAGGTTTCCCGCAGGGGCCGAAACGATTCGCTGCGGAGCCAGGTATTGAGGCGATCGCGCAGTTGCAGGGCCGAAGTTTCACAGTCTTCACGGGTGGCAAAGCGCGATTCAGTTTTGGGTAAGGCCAGGGGGCGTCCGGCAAAGTTGAGCCGCCGATAGGTGGATTGCCAACTGTTAAAGCCTTGGCTGAGGTCCTGGACCGGCGGTAGAGAACCCATGATCTCCGTGTGGGGTTGAGCCGCTTCCGGACCGATTTGCAGCGTCACTGAAAATCCAGTTTCCAGGCTACCCAATCCAAATTTTAGAACGACCAGCTTCTCCATGCTTCCCCCGATAATTTGGCTTCCCCCGATGACTTGGCTTCCCTCGATGACTTTTGGAGCAACCTCCGGCAACCGCCCAGGCCAGAACGGCTTAACGCTGGACCGGCACGGCAGGAGACTCAGCCCGGTAGGTGACGCCATCGATTTGGTAGGTGGCGATCGCCCGCACCGCTCCCTGTCCAGGATAAGGGCTGGGGCTCGTGAGCTGCACCTCGACGACGGAGTTTTCTAGGGGCTTGAGGGTGAGGGTTTGGGAGGGGGCTAGGGTCATGAGGGCAGGGGTGGGGCGATCGCCTGCGGTGACAATCTCGACTTCTTGGAGCTGCACCTCAATCGTCGCCATCTGGGGATTTTTCAGTTGCAGAAACACCGCAGCAAAACTGATGGGGCGATCGGGATTGGGTGGTTCCCCCAGGGGAGGTAGCCGTTCTTCGCGGGCGACGAGGGTGAGGGCGGGGATAGAAGGGTGGGTAGAGATGGGGTTCATGGTGGAGTTGGGAGGGGGTGGGGTGGATTGGGATTGGGAGGGGAGGCTACAGCTCAGGAGGGCTAAAGCGAGCAGAGCGGGAGAGAGGCGTAGGATCGTCATATAGTTCACCTTGTAGGGACGAACTGCCGTTCGTCCCCGTAGTTTAGGGTTTGTCCCTGGCAGGACCTATCTCTAGACGTTGCTGTATTGAACCCAGCCTTTCATGGATTGCAACTGGTCGAACGTGACATCAGCGTGGGTGTTGCCCCAGGGGTTGTGCAGGTGGAAGGTTTGGGTCCAAGGGTTGTAGGAGGAGATGGTGTAGGCGTGACTGTTGACAACACCGGGGATCGTGCCATCCACAAAGCCCACGGTCAGCATTTTGCTGGAGTTGACGAGGTTAACCAGTTCAGTCCTGGTCATGTTCGTGGCGTTCTTGGAGGTGGTGTCGTAGCCAGAGATTTGGTTGATGACCTTATCCATCCAACCGTTAGAAATGCCTGCGTAGCTGTTGGTGCCGTCCTGGCCAATCCAACCGGCTTCGTTGAACTGGGCGTAAGCTTTTTCAGCCAGAGCTACCCAGAGTTCGTTGTCAGTTTCGTTGTAGGATCCCCCCCCCAACCGGCGTAGACGGCGCTGCCCCCTGCATAGGTTGGTAGATAGCGATCGACTGTGACATAGTCCTTAGAGCCATCGGGCTTGTACAGACCCACGGTGAAGGTTCCATCGCCATTGTCCGTGAACATATTGTTGATCACGTAGGATTTATCCTGGGCGGCTGCGCCGAGGGCGGCGATGAAGTAGCAGTCGCCGACGCCTCCTTGATCCACATCATTGAGGCTAATACCACCTTGGAAGAGGGAACCGCTGGCGTATTTGTAGGTGGCACTGGCGGAGATGTCGGGGCGATCGCTCCCCAAGAACCACTTACCAATCAAGCTTTCCATTTGGGTGTCGCTGCTGCCCGCATAGAGATTGCCAATGCCGGACTTGGTGTTGCCCACATGACCGTTAACAATCTTATCGGCGAGATTTTCGACGTAACCTGGCATGTAGAGGTTATCCACCACGGCCCGCACACCACTGAGTTCTGTGCTGGTGACCGAACCATAGTCCTTGGTTTCCCGCAGAATTTCGATCATGTCCGTGCGGTTGATGCCGTCGGCGCTAAAGCTGCGGGTAATGTTGGCTAGGCTATCGTCGCCAATGTTGCGGTCGTACCAGTCACCCTCGGAGACTTTGAACCAGGCGGTGGCGCGATCGCTATCTCCCGCTCCCGAAGAAACCAAGGTGACGCCGCCATTGCCATTCACATCACCCGAAACTGTATTGGTGAGCAGGTCATACCAGAGGTTGAGGTCACGGTAGCCGCTCTTGCTGTCGATGTCGATCCGGTCATCGGCTCCGGCCAAACCGCCATCGCTGTCAAACAATTCAACGCTGATGCTGACATAGCGGCTGGTGCCATCCACGGTCTTGGTGTAGCTCCAGTTACTGGGATAAATTTCGTTGTCGTTGCTGATCGTCCCTGTGGTTTTGGTCGAACCGTCGATGGTGATCTTGCTGTAGTAGTCGGCATTGTCCCCAAACCAGCCGGTGTCGGGGTTGTCGATCGCCTTAATGTGGCTCAAATCCACCGTCACCTGAGGCAGCGCTGCGTAGGCTCGGAAGGCGTAGCTATTATTGCCGCTGGAGTTGGAAACTTGGGCAAAGTAGGTGCCGCTGCCCAGAACCTGGTTAATGCTTTCGTTGAGGCTACCGCTGCGGCTGGAAGACGCGAGGAGTTCACCCGCATCGAGTATGCCGTTGTTGTTGGCGTCTTTGATGAGTTTCAGATCGGCATCGCCTTCTAAGCCAGTGAGCGTCAAGGTTACGTCGCGAATGCCGCTGAGGCTAAATTTGAAAAAGTCGTTGGCATCCACGCCCCCCACAAAGCCGTTTTGGGATTCGACCCCGATCAACGCGCCCATATCGTAGGCGGTGCCAAAGCTGTTGTTGGTGTCGTAGCCATAGAGAAGCGTGGTGTCGAAGCTGGGAAGCAGCGTAGCGGTGGTGATCAGGTTTGAACTCAATACCAGGTCATTGGCCCCGAAGTCGCTGGGCGCGTAGGCATTGGCAACAGCGGTCAAGTCTGCCAAGGTGGGCTCTGCCGCACCAACACTGGCAATCGATTGCAGCGGATCCTTGAGGCCCTCCAACGCAGAAGCCGAGTCGAGGGCTGCGCTGGGGGTCAAGGGCTGGCCTAAGGTCGAGTTATTTGGGGTGAGGAGATAGAGGGTGTTGTTAGACATCGGTTTTGGCTCTGCTTTGCATAAAGGGTTAGAGCACAGGCGATTCAGGGATGAAACCGTTTGCTCTACGGGTCTTTAGGAGCCAAATTGGGTCGGTATGCAAAAAGCCAAGAAAGTAAATAAAATTCAGGTCCGCGATCGCCCCCACCCGCACTCCCACCCGTCCCTACCCACGGCCAAACCCTCTAATTGCAAGGATTTCCAAGCCAACTCCGCCAAATTACTTACGTGACAATTCGGAAACTGGCCTCGGCGATCATTGACAATTTCTAAAATTTTCAGGAACAATCCTGATATATACGGTTTTCTCTCTCAGGGCTTCTTTCACGTAAGTCGTACGTATTTCTGTTTTGGTTCGCCGCGAACCAACATCTACCATGGCTGCTTATTCGTATCATCAGTTTGAGTCCAGCAAGGAGCAATTTTATCGCCGTCTCATTGAACTCAGAGGCACAGAGGATCCTCGGCACATCCTTGCGCTGTTCAACGGATTACTGACCCGCTCGGAGGCGGGAGACGTTCATTTAGCTCAACTGCTCGATCAGATTGTGGGGGCAACCTGGGCGACAGAAGAGTTTGCACTTTTTCTCAATCGCTGTTGTTACATCCTGATCAACCACTGGTCCGTTGATACGGAAACGAAACGGTTTATCTATGAATTGGTAAAGCTGCTCAAGCTGGCCCCCCAGGAACCAAGAGACGATGGTCAGGGCGATCGCCTCCTGCAGTTACTCACCCAGTTTCACCAGACCCAGCATTACAAAACCTTGGTCGAACGGGCCAAGGCCGAAACCCAAGGCTTCCGGGTTAATCCCAAGGGGCGACGGTTGGGGGAGCTGATTCATCGCTATCCCGCCTTGTATCCTAGCTATTTCCTGCGCTGGGATGATAGTGAGGCGGGGCGTCGAGCGGTGCAGGACCTTCAGCGCCGACGGGAAACCGAGTTTGAAACTGAACTGCGGCGCTATGCCCGTCAAGTTGGTCGTCATTCGGCTTCGGGACCGTCTTTCGGCCAGGGTGCGGGGGGACCGATCGCCAACCCCACGCTGTTGACCGATCCGCAGTTGTCCACGGCGCTGCACGAGTTCGCTGGAACGCCCCAGAAAAGCTCCCATCGCTACCGTCAATCCGCCCATGCTGCCCTGGATCATCTGTATGGGGCTCGCTCCCATCACAGCCTCAAGCAGCAGCTTGGCGAGTATTTAGTCTCGGGATTGGAGCAATATCAAACCCATTACCAGCTCCGCGACTATGGGCGGCATCGGTTTAACCGTTGGCTGGAGGAAAAGCTCATGGGCATTCTGCCCGAGCAAGATAGCCAGCGGCCCACGGAGAAACTGCTGGTGTTGACCTGCACGGGCTTAATCGATACCTTTTTGGCCCATCCCCGTTCGCCCGGTCGCAATAGCGATCACCTGATGTTTGTCGACTTAATTACGAACATCGGTGCAACCTTGACGATTGGGCTCCTGCTCAAGATTATGTTGTTGTGCGAACGGTTCCAGGCAAATTTGGATGGTTTGCGCGATCGCGTCTCCCAACGCTTCGCCAGCCTTTTCCAACATTACGAGCACACCGAAAGCAAGGAGGTCAACTGGCTACTGCCCTGTATGGACAACCTCATGGTTGCCTCCGCGATTCACTTTGGTCCGGACGATCGCTCCATGTGGCGGGCAGTGCTCCAAACGATACGCTAAGGCCCTAAGGCTCTACGCAGTTCGAGTACTGGGCACACTGGCTCAGAAATCGCTTTGGCAACTCCGGCCTTGCGCCCCAGTGAAGATGCACATAGGAGGCATGGAGATGGGGCAAGGCCCAGCCTTCGGGGCTACCCTGGTCCGCTAAATCCGTTCCCCAGACCTGAAACAACCGTTGGCACGGTGGCTTGGTTCCTGTCAGTTCCAGTGGGGCCTGTTCCAGTCGGGAATCTTCTAGTTGGAAATCTTCTAGTCGGGAATGGTGAAACTCATGGCCCCAAACTTCGGTTCCTGCCAGCAGTAGAGGGCTGTTTTGCTGGGCGATCGCCCGTCGATATCCCAGCGTCAGCCCCTCCATCACCGCCGTTTTCGGCAACACCCCCACCATCGGCCAAGTCTGTCCCTCAAAGTTCCGCAGCGCCGTGCAGAGATACATCAACCCCCCACATTCGGCATAGGTAGGGAGCCCCTGGGCAATGGCCTGGTTCACCGCTTCCCGAGCCCGAAGGTTTTCGCTCAGTTGCTGGGCAAAGACTTCAGGAAATCCCCCACACAGATACAGCCCTTGAATCTGGGGGGGCAAGGATTCCTCTAAAGGGCTCCAAAACACCAATTCGGCCCCAAGCTGTTCCAGGATTTCGAGGTTTTCGGCGTAGTGAAAATTGAAGGCGCGATCGCGAGCCACAGCAATCCTAATCCTGGCCCTCACCCCCACATTTTGCCCATCCTTTTGCTCATCAAACCGATCCCCATGCATGGGTTTGAGTAACGGCAACAGCGCCTCCCAATCAAAGCTCGTTGCGCCAATTTCCACCAATCGCTCCACAACTGCATCTAGCTCGGGCAGTTCATCCGTAGGAACCAGACCGAGATGGCGATCGGGCAGGCTGATTTCCTGATGCCGACGCAACACGCCCAGAATGGGTATGTCGATCTCTGTGAGTGCAGCTTGTAAAAGTTTGAGGTGGCGATCGCTCCCCACCCGATTCAGAATTACCCCGGCAAAGCGCAGGTTAGGGTTGAGGGTGCGGTAGCCTTGGGCGATGGCGGCGACGGACCCCGAAAGACGACTGCAATCGATCACGAGGGCAATGGGTTGGTCGAGCAATTCTGCCACTTGGGCAGTACTCGCACAATGACCGGGAGTGCCATCGAAAAGGCCCATTACCCCTTCAATCAGTACCGCATCAGCGATGTGTTGGCGAGTGTGAAAACCAGTGCAGACGGCTGCGGGGCTGGTCAGCACGGGGTCTAGATTGTAGCAAGGCCGCCCGGTGACGTAGCGGTGGAACATCGGGTCGATATAGTCGGGGCCGATTTTGAAGGATTGGATGACCGCAGGGTGTGGCAGTCGCTGGTGACGAAGGGTTGCGAGGAGCATGAGGGTGGTGGTGGTTTTGCCACAACCGCTGCGATCGCCTGCGATAACTAGAGGCATAAAAAAACTATACAACAGTTGCTGGAGGAGAAGGTTTAACTCACGTGAGTTTTACCGAATTGAATGTTAGCTCGGTTTTGATCGGTTCACCCTGGCTAGACCCTGGCTAAACTTAACTACAACGCGATCGAAACCTCCACAAAACACTTGACAAACCTTAAATTCCGACAAGTAGCGCTCAACAATCGGGCCTAAATCCGCTAGCCTAGGGACACTCTTTTCGAGTCAGGAGTGTTACCCCCCATGGCCGGTTCCCCTTTGGATACTCTGATGGGCAGTCTGATCCAGCCTACCGTGATCGCCGGAGCCCCGCCGGACAATCCCAATGCCCGCATTGACCCCAATGTCCCCAGTTCGCCCTATGCCGGGGTGGTGAGTTTACGGATTGTTACAGCGAGTGGGGATACCTATTTGTGCTCGGGGACGGTGGTGAGCGATCGCCACATCCTGACGGCGGCTCACTGTCTCGACATTGATATGGATGGCAAGCTCGATCCGGGGCTATCCGTGGAGGTAAATTTTAATCAGGACGGAGATTTATCCCAGACGATCGCCGCTGAATCCCTCGCCATCTATCCCGAATACGAAGGTTTTACAACCACGCCCAACAACGACTTAGCGATCATCACGCTGAGCGAACCCATCCCCGACGGCGTGCCCATTTACGAAATCTATCGCGAACCGCTCCCAGCCAACAGCATTCTGACGTTTGTGGGCTATGGGGTGTCTGGCTCCGGCGAAACCGGCATTGTGGACGATAGCGAAGGGCTAGCGACCAAGCGCGTGGGGCAAAACGAAACTGAAAATCTGGCCAATGTTCCCAGCTTTTTGCAAGAGTTGGTTCCGCCGGAGTTGGATGAAATTTATCTGTTCGATTTTGATGGACCGGATGATTCGACCAACCTGTTCAAACTGTTGGATTCCGGTCCTTCTCTCGGCAATGATATCGAAGCGACGCTGGCTCCCGGTGATTCTGGCGGTCCTAGTTTTATTGAAGTGAATGGGCAACTTCAGATTGCGGGGGTGAATAATTTTGTGTTTGCGCTGCCCAATTTTGAGGGCTTAGATTTGGGCGGATTGGATCTGGGTGATTTCGGAGGCTTTGGAGACTTTGGAGATTTCGGGGATTTCGGCGACTTTGGAGATTTCGGAGACTTCGGAGACTTCGGTGGATTTGATTTTGGTGGCTTGATCGCCCAGCCGACCGACAACAACGGAGTGGATTTGGGAGATCTGCCGTTTTCGCTGCCGGAGAACTTTATTCAGCAGGGGGTGTTTGGCACCGGCGCAGGCGGTGTGCGTTTGTCGGAGCCGGATAAGCTTGCCTGGATTGATAGCTTAATCAGCGGGGCTGTGCCCACACCCACCGCCGGGGGCCGGATCACCGGCACCGTTTGGGCCGATCTGAATGCTAATGCAACTCGTGATGGGGATGAACCCGGCTTAGCGGGCTGGACGGTGTATTTAGATGCCAACCAGAATGGTCTGCTGGATGCCGATGAGGCGATCGCCTTCACCAACAGCACGGGGACCTATCAGTTCGAGAACCTCACCGCCGGGGTCTACACCCTCAACCTGTTTGCCGAACCCGATTTTGTCATCACCTATCCGATTCCCGGTGCCCAAACCCTGCTCAATGTGGACTTTAGCGAGGCGGGAGCCCCTGCGGCGGAGGGGTTTACGGTGAATAATCAGGGGGGTGCATTGCAGTCAGGGCTGTGGGGGTTGTCGACCCGTCGCGATGCTCAACCGGGCCATTCGGCGGGGGGCAGCTTTTACTTTGGCACGGAAGCCGGAAACTACAATGTCGGGCAAACGGCGGGCCAGTTAACCTCACCCACAATCGATTTGCGCGGCCTAGAAACAGCGACGCTGTCGTTTAGCTATTTTCTCAATGCCGAACCGGGAACCGCGACGGACCAGGCGATCGTCCAGGTGGCGCGGGTGGGCGAGGACTTTACCACGGTTCTCACCAAGGGCAGCGGTGGATTGACGGTGGATAGTCGGTCACGGGAGGAATGGCGATCGCAAACCCTCAGCCTCACGGCTTATGTCGGGGATTGGATTCAAATTCGCTTTGGATTTGAAACGGTAGATGACCAGTTTAATCAGTTTGAAGGCTGGTATCTGGATGATGTGCGCGTCACGGGGATTAATACGGGCAGTGGGCAGCGGGTGACGGTGAATGGTGGGGAGATTGGGGGTGAGGGAGTGATGGGAGTGGATTTTGGGGCTGCGTTAGTGGCGGCTGATCCGTTTTAGCGATTAAAAAATATCTGCCGGATCGGCTTTGCTCAACTTCCGCACAGCGACGAGCCCTGAAAACCCACACATGCCCACCGTCAACGCCAAAACCTGAAGCGCGACTCCCAGTTTTAGCGTCACTGGAATTTTTGTCAGCCAGATGAGCAATTGATAGACCCCGATCGAACTCAATATCCCCGGAACAAATCCCAAAATCGCTAACAGCAAGGCTTCAAATAACACCACCTCTACCAAACGCTGTTCCGAATAGCCCATGGCCTTGAGGGTTGCATACTCCGGCAGATGATCGGAAACATCGGTGTAGAGCACCTGATAGACGACGATCACGCCGACCACAAACCCCATCACGGCTCCAAATCCTAGGACCTTGCCGCTGGGATCTTGCGATCGCGCATCTTTTTCGAACGCAATTAACTCCTCCCGCGTCATCACGTTGATTGAATCCGGCAGCACCTGTTTGAGCGATTGTTGGGTTGCCAAAACATCTGTGTTTGCTTCTAGCTGAAGAATGCCAATGCTAATGTTATTGAGTCGTTTGCTGCCACTGCGCTGGGCGTAGGTCGAGTCGCTCATGACCACATTTCCCTCATCAAACAGCGTGCTCCCCAAACTAAATAGACCAACCACCTCGACGCGGCGATTGCCCATGACCGTTTGGACGGTGCGATCGCGCTCCCAAAGTTCGGCCACCGGCCCCAGCTTCGGTTGAGATAATCGATCAAACAGGATCGCATTGGGTTCGTTCAGGCGATTCAGTTGGGCATTCACCTCAGCGAGCTTGAATACCGGCTGTTCTGGATTAAAGGCCAAAACCCTGACGCCCACTGGCAAGACGGCTTTTGTCTCCTGTGAACGGCGTTCTGCCGCACCGGGGAGGAGGCGATCGCTTGATAATAACTCCTCCGGATTCACCCAGTCTGAAGCACTGATGTAGAGCGGGCTCGCGGCAGCAACGCCCGATACCGCATCGGCTTGGTAAAGATAGGTTTTAGGAAATCCACCCCGTCCGAGAAATCGGGAAAAACTTGACATCAAAAACAGCTCTCCCTGAAGCTGTTCGTGGATTTGGGTCACACCATCAAACAAAACCGCCAACAGGCCCAGTTGTGTAAACATGAGGATATTCGCAAAGCACACCCCGACCAAGGCCACCAAAAGACGAACCTTTTGATGGGAGAGCTGTGCCCAAGCGAGGGGTAATCCCCGTAGCGGAGAAATCATCACGATCCTATGGGGGTGAACTGACATCAATCTCCACCCGCACTTGCATATTGGTTAGTCCTGCAACTTTATCGCTATCTGATGGATCAATTCGGATACTCACCTCCACCACCCGAGTATTTTCGTCCGTCGTCGGATCATTACCCGAGTCCTGCAATTTTGGACTGCCCACCTGAAGACTAATCCGTTCGACTTGGCCTTGAATTTCACCCTGAAATCCACCGTACTCACTGCGCATGCGCGCCCGTTGTCCCGGCTGAATCTGGCCAATTTGGGTTTCGTAAACCTCAGTCAAGACATACATTTGATCCGTTTTTCCCAGCTCCACAATGCCCTGCTGGGTGTTGACCTGCTCTCCCACCTTGGTATTAATCCGCAAAATTTGCCCCGGTATGGGCACCCGCACCCGCGTATCCTCTAAGTCTGCGCGCCGCTGCTCAACGACAAGCTTGGCCCGTTCTAGCTCCGCCCGCGCCACCTGCACATCCACCGGACGCACTTCCTGGAGCTGTACCAAACTGGCTTGGGCTTGGTCGATCTGAGCCCGAAGGGTTTGTTCGGTATTGGCGAGCGCGGCCTGACGCTGGCTGAGGCTGGCCCGTTTGCTGTCGCGATCGCGACGCGCTTGGTCTAGGGCTTGATGACTAATGGCTCCACTGTCTGCCAGTCGGGCTTGCCGTTGATAGGTGGCCTCTGCTTCCCGCAGATCGGCGGTAGCGATGGCAATTTCCGCTTCCCGCTCCGCTCGTTCAGTCCGTAATTGGGCTTCGACTCGGGCGATCGCCGCCCGCTGCACCGCCAAATCGGCAACTTTGCTTGTCCCAGCCTGGGTTTGTGCCAACCGGGCTTCGTACAGATCAACGGTCTTTTCCGCCTCCGCCAAATCCCGTTGGCGACGTTCAAACCCCTGTAACACCGCGATGATTTGACCCGCTTCGACGCGATCGCCCTCCTGGACCAAAATCTGATTCACCCGACTATCCGCCGCATTCGGGACCGACAGCTTAATCACCCCTCCAACCGGACCCAGCCGCCCCAGCGCCACCACCTGAGGCAACGGTGCAGGGACCACCGCCGTAGGGGTGGGTTGTGGCTGGGATTGGGTACACCCCACTGGCCCTCCGACCATGCTGAAGCACAGCAAGAGCGAACAGAGACAGCGATCAACTCGAAGCATGATTTCGAACCAGGGAGCTGGGGGCAAGCAATCTTTCAAGCAATCTTTAGAGAAGGAGTCTGGCACAATGGTCTCACGACTTGATTGTGCCTCTCAATGTTTCAATCTTGAAATTCTCCACCCATGACTGCTCGCCGCTGGCCCCGTTTTGTTCAACCCCTTGTTACCTATGTGCTGCTGGGGGCGATCGCCCTCCTCATGCTCTTGCCGCTGCTGTGGTTAGTGAGCACGTCGCTCAAGTCGCCCTTGGAAGATATTTTCCAGTTTCCTCCACAGTTTTTGCCCCAGCATCCGACCCTGGAAAACTTTGCCAAGGTTTGGCAGGATTTTGGCAATAATTTCCCCTTTCTGCGTTATTTCTGGAACAGCAGCCTGATTGCGGGGCTGACGGTGAGCTTAAACCTTCTGTTTTGTTCCCTCGCCGCCTATCCCCTAGCCCGACTGAAGTTTAAGGGGAGAGAAGTGATTTTTTCGCTGATCGTTGCGACCATCATGATTCCCTTCCAAATCGTGATGATTCCGCTTTATGTTTTGATGATCAACCTGGGGTTGAAGGGCTCCTATCTGGGACTGATTTTACCGAGTTTAGCATCGGCCTTTGGGATTTTTTTGATGCGACAGGCCTTCTTAGGCGTCCCCAAGGAGTTGGAAGAAGCGGCTCGGATGGATGGCTGCACGGAACTAGGAATTTGGTGGCATGTGATGCTGCCTGCGGTGCGTCCAGCTCTGGTGACCCTGGCAATTTTTACTTTTATTGGCTCCTGGAGCGATTTTCTCTGGCCGCTGATCATGCTCCTCGATGCCCCGCCCCAGCACCAAACGTTACCCATAGGGGTGGCATTTTTGGCGGGAAGTCGATCGCTGGATTGGCGATTAGTGGCTGCGGGGTCCGTCCTCTCTGTGCTCCCGGCCCTGATCCTTTTCTTGCTTTTGCAACGCTATGTCGTGCCTACGGAAGCCGGCAGCGGCGTGAAAGGCTAATACAGGCTCTAGATCGAAAGGTTTAACTTATCTCTCAGTTTCAAAAAACGATTCCTCCTTATAGCTCTACTCCCTATCTTTTACCCCAAATTCGGGGGGATGAAACAGCGGGTTTCCATCGCCCGTGCCCTGTCCATTTGGCCCGAGGTGTTGATTCTGGATGAGCCCTTTGGCGCGTTGGATGCTATTACCAAGGAAGAGTTGCAGGAAGAACTGCTTAAAATTTGGAACGAGCAGCGCTGTACTGTCCTGATTTTTATCAGCAGTCCCTCGATCGCGTCGAACCCATCGGCCCCCGCACCACCATCCCAATCAAATTCTCAACCATCACCTCCCGCCCCATTGGGATAATCTCCTCCCCATGCAGCAACTTCTGCGTCATCACATAACTCATCAACGTCCCCATAAACACCCGCGCCGCTGCCTCCGGATGGGCCAGGTCTAGCTCCGGGTGAGCGCGAAAATATTGCTCCAGCAACCCCAACACCCTTTGGGGCAACGCCCGCACAAACAACTGCGCCAAGGCTGGAAATCGTCCCGACTCCCCAATAATCAACCGCAGAAACGCCAAATACTCATCATCCACTGCCAGCAAATCCAGCAGCCGCGTCGCTACCCCCCGCAGCACGATCTCCGGCTCCTCCTCCAACGACAACGCCCCAAACACCGCCTGAAACCGTTGTGCCGTCACCTGTTCAACCAGTACCGTGAACAGCCCTTCCTTATCCTGAAAATGTTTGTAGATCGTAATCTTCGAGACCCCCGCCGCCGCCGCCACCCGGTCCATACTCGTGCCCTCATAGCCCTGGGCCAAAAAAATTGCCAACGCCCCCTGCAAAATTTGTGCCCGCTTCAGTTGAGCTGCTGTAGAAGTTGCCGATAACAAACCCATCACTGCTTCAGACCTAATTTAGAAGGCTAGGAGATTTAACTCCAATCTACTATACTATACCGTATAGTTTATTCGTCGACTGACGAGGGTTCCGCCATGACGCCGCTCGTATCGACCTCGCCCACTACCCAGAGTCCTCCAACGGAGTCCGCACCGCTGCCCGAAAAACCCGAATCGTCTCAAGCGCCGAAAGCCGCCAAGCGGCGCAAAAAATTGCGGATTCTGATTCCCCTGGGCCTGCTTGCTGTGGGAATTGGCGTTAGCTTGTATTCCTGGAACGCCCAGCCCGAAGACTCCGCCATCCAGCTCAGCGGCAGAATCGAAGGCTACGAGACCAACCTAGGGGCCAAAGTGGGAGGTCGGGTCGAAGCCATTACCGTGCGTGAAGGCGATCCCGTCCGCCAGGGCCAAATGATTGCCCAGCTCGACGACGCCGAACTCCTCGCCCAGCTTGCCATGGCCAAGGCCAAAGTCACCGCCGCCCAACAGCAGGTGACCCAAGCTCAGCTACAAATTGCCGTGGTTAAAAGCCAAACCGAAGAAGCCCAGTTGACGCTTCAACAATCCCAGGGAGATACCGCAGGTCGGGTTAGCCAAGCCCAAGCCACCGTGGCCACGGCCCAAGCCCAGCTTGCCCAGGCTGAAGCTCAAGCCCAGCAGGCGCAGTCGGCATTGGAACTGGCGCGGAGCGATCGCGATCGCTTCTCCAAGCTCATCGCCCAAGGGGCCATTTCCCAACAGCAATTTGACCAAACTCAGAATCAGTGGAAAGCCGCCCAGGATACCTTAACCGCCCGCCAAGCCGCAGTTACCGCTGCCCAACAGCAAGTGAGCGCCGCCCAGGGTGCCCTCACCCAAGCCCAAACCAGCCAAATCAACCCCGGTATTCGCACCGCCCAGGTTAACCGCAGCCAAACCCAGCAGGCCCAAGCGGAGGCCCAGCTCGCCGCTGCCCAAGCCAACCTCAAACAGGCCCAAGCCGCCCAGGCGGAAATCCAAGCACGGCTCAATCAGCTCGTGATCAAAAGCCCCATTAAGGGGGTCGTCACCAGCCGCACCGTCGAACCCGGCGAAGTCATCGCCCCAGGGACCACCGTTTTGACCGTGGTGGATTTGAGTCAGGTCTATCTGCGCGGCTACATCCCCGAAGCCCAGGTGGGTGCAGTTCATATCGGCCAACCGGCCCAAGTATTTTTGGATTCTGCCCCGGCCCAGCCCTTGACCGCCTGGGTCGCAGCGGTGGATAACGAAGCCTCGTTTACGCCGGAAAATATTTACTTCCAAGCCGATCGCGTCACCCAGGTGTTTGGGCTCAAGCTCAACCTCGATAACCCCAACTATCTCGCCAAACCCGGTATGCCCGCCGATGGCAAAATCCTGCCGGACCCCGCCCTTGAGGATCGCCATCCATGAGCGTGGTGGCGGTGCATCAGCTTTGCAAGCAGTACGGAGCCGTCGCAGCCTTAAAGGGGATTGAGTTTGAAGTGCAGGCGGGGGAAATTTTTGGCCTGATTGGTCCTGATGGCGCAGGCAAAACCACCACCTTTCAAATCCTGGCCGGGGTCATGGCTGCGACTTCTGGGAAGGCCCGCGTCCTGGGGACCGAACCCCGCGCGGCTCGGCTGAATCTCGGTTACGTGACCCAACGGTTTTCGCTCTACCTGGATTTGAGCGTGGAAGAAAACTTGCGCTACAGTGCTGGATTGCGGCAGGTGCCCGAGGCGGAGTTTGAGGCGCGATCGCAAATCCTGCTTCAACGGGTCGAGCTGGATCGTTTTCGCGATCGCCTCGCGGGCCAACTCTCTGGCGGCATGAAGCAAAAGCTAGCCCTCTGCTGCGCGCTGATTGCCCAACCCAAAGTGCTGCTTTTAGATGAACCCACAACGGGAGTTGACCCCGTATCGCGCCGGGAATTTTGGGATCTGCTCGCCGCCGTCGCCAATACCGGCGTCACCATTGTCGCCGCAACGCCTTACCTCGACGAAGCCGAACGCTGCAACCGGATTGCGCTGATTTACGATGGTGCCATTCAGCAAATCGGCACCCTAGCGGAACTCAGAGATAGCCTCGGATTGAGCCGCATTGAACTGCGCACGGACTCCGTTGTCGCCGCTGAAGCCGTCCTGAGCCAGAGCGGACCGCCCTTGGTGGATATTCAGACCTTTGGCGATCGCCTCGATATTCTCGTTACCGACCCAGAAGCCGGTCAGCAATACATTCGCGATCGGTTGGCTGAGCATCATCTGCCGCTGACGCAACTCCGTCTCGACGAACCCACCCTGGAAAATGTCTTTGTCAATCGGCTGCGGCAACAGGGGGCGGATCCGGCCTATTTGCCCTTTCCCAGCTATCGTTCCGGTCAGCCAGCGGGGGTGGCGATCGCTACCCAAAATCTGCAAAAAACTTTTGGGGAATTCCAAGCGGTTAAACCGCTCAATCTCACAGTTCATTATGGCGAAATCTACGGTTTGCTCGGGGCCAACGGGGCAGGCAAAACCACAACCATCAAAATGCTCTGCGGCTTGCTTCCCGCCAGTGATGGTACCATGCAACTCGCAGGAGAAACCAGTCAGCTCAATCGACCTGAGGTGCGATCGCGCATCGGCTACATGAGCCAAAAATTCACCCTCTACGACGACCTGACAATTCTCCAAAACCTGGACTTTTACTGCGGTGTCTACGGTGTTCCCCGACGACTGCGGCGGGAAAAAATTGACTGGGTGCTCACCACCTGCGGCCTCAGGGGACGGGAAACCACGCTAACGGGACGTTTACCAGGGGGCTGGAAACAGCGGGTGGCCTTCGGTGCCTCCGTGCTGCACGAACCCGATATCTTGTTTCTCGACGAACCCACCTCTGGCGTCGATCCCCTGGCGCGACGGCAATTCTGGCGATTGATCCGCGAATTCGCCCGCCAGGGCACCGCCATCCTGGTTACCACCCACTACCTCGAAGAAGCCGAAAACTGCAACACCATGGCTTTTATGGCCGCAGGCGCAGTCGTCGCCCAGGGGTCCCCCAGCGAAATCAAAGCCAGTCAGCCGGGACAACTGCTCGAACTCCTCTGCGACTCTCCCCAACGGGCTTCCGACTTGCTCAAACAACAGCTCGAAGACTGGCGGGTTTCGATTTTTGGCGATCGCCTCCACCTCGTCCTCGACAACCCCGACACAGAACTCCCACAACTTCAAGCTTGGTTGTCCAGCCAACAGATTTATCTCCAAAACCTCCGTCCTATCCCCTTCTCCCTCGAAGACGCCTTCATCGGCATCATCCAACGAGCCACGCTATGAACCGAATTCTCAGCCAATGCATCAAAGAACTCAATCAATTTCGGCGCGATCGCCTCACCCTGGCCCTCGCCTTTCTGCTGCCGCTAGCGGTATTGCTGATCTACGGCTACGCCATTCGCCTCGAAGCCAAAAACATCCCTCTCACTATTCAAGACCTTGACAACAGTTTCCTCAGCCGCACCTACGTGGAACGGCTGTTCGCAACGCAACAGTTTATCCCCACTTCCTTAGGCAATCAACCTCCCATTGCCCTGCTCGATCGCGGCATTGCTAAAGCAGCAGTCATCATTCCCCCGGATTTTTCCCAGCGGCTGAAATCGCGCCAGCCCGTCACAGTCCAAGCCCTGGTCGATGGCACCGATGTCAACAATGCCCGGATTATCCAAGCCAGTTTGCGAGCCACGACTCAGTTTTTTCTGCGCAGTAGCGGCTTACTTCCTGACCAGGCCCAGCCCTTGATTAAGGCCCAAGTTCGCCTTTGGTTTAACCCCGGTCGCGAGGAATCCCTTTACATTGTTCCCGGCATTTTTGGCGTCATTCTCTGGGTGTTTCCTTCAATGCTGGCGGGTATCGCTATGGTTCGCGAAAAAGAACAGGGAACGATTGTGCAAGTCTATGCCTCTGATTTGAGCGCGATTGAATGGTTGCTGGGTAAGGAATTAGCCTATGTTCTAGTGGGATTGGGTGAAACGCTGATTGTTATGGGGGTTGCCATCGTTCTCTTTGGTCTCCGCGTTCACGGTGACCCAACGCCCTTGTTGATTGGAACCCCCATTTATTTAGCCGCTAGCGTCGCCTTTGGCCTCTTGGTTGGTGCAAGGGCTGGAAATCAAACGGGGGCGGTGCAGGGGACGGCGATCGCCGGATTTCTCACCGCTTTATTACTTTCGGGGTTTATTTACCGTCTGGAAAACATTCCGTTTCCGTTATCTTTACTCTCCAATGTGATTCCGGCTCGGTATTACATTGACCTCACCCGAGATGCCTTTGTGCGGGGGACGGGGTGGAGTGGGGTTTGGTTGGATCCGGTGGCGATCGCGCTACTGGGTGTCTTCTTTTTCCGCACTGCTAGTCGTGTGCTTAAATCGATGCAATTTTCGGATTGATAGTGTTGGAATTGATAGTGTTAAAATTGATGGAGACCTATGGTATTGCTTCGTTCCGTTCGGACCTGGATTCTTCGGACCTGGATTGTTCGTCACTTGATTGACTCACGGCTCTTGCCGTTAATCCGTAAAGAAGTCCAGCAAATTCTTAAGAATAAACAGATTATTTTTCTGTTACTCTTTCCACCGACGATTCAGCTCTTGGTTTTTGGCCTAGCGCTGAATCCTGAGGTGACTGGCCTTAGCCTCGGCGTTGTGGACTATAGCCACAGTGCCCAAAGCCGAGATTTTGTATCAACCCTCGTGTCGAATGATCTCTTTGAAATTGCTTCCCATCCTTCTCGAACGGTCGAATTAGAACAGCAGGTTAGAACCGGCAAAATTTCCACGGGCTTGGTGATCCCCCCCAATTTTGAACCGAAGCTTAAGTCGGGGCAATTCACCGATGTGCAGGTCTTAATTGATGGCGTCGATGCCAATACCGCTGGCATTGCGAGTGGCTATATCCGACAACAAATCAACCACTATAGTCAGCAGCTTAACCCGGATCAGATAGTACTTCCTGCTGAAGTTGCTGTTCGTTTTTTATATAATCCTGGCTTACTGAGTAGCTGGTTCTTTGTGCCGGGGGTGATTGGCGTTGTCTTGACGCTGACGGGTTCCCTCGTTTCTTCCTCAACGGTCATTCGCGAAAAGGATGTCGGCACCCTCGAACAATTGCTCATGACTCCGGCGGCGGGTTGGGAAATTCTTATGGCCAAAATTGTGCCGCTGTTTGTCCTGTTGATGGGTGACGTTTTATTAGCTTCAGCCATTGGTAAATTTGTCTTTCATCTGCCGTTTCGGGGCAATTATTTTTTGTTTTTAAGCCTGTCCGGAATTTACGTATTTGTCTGCATTGGGATTGGCATTTTACTCGCCACGATTTCGCGCAATCAGCAACAGGTGATTTTGACCTCGTTTTTCTTTAATGTGCCTTTGATTCAGTTGTCTGGGGCGATCGCCCCCATCGAAAGCATGCCCGTCTTTTTCCGTACCCTCTCCTTTTTCGATCCCCTCCGCCACTACGTGACGATCGCCCGCAGCCTGATTCTTAAAGGGGTGGGTCTTGAATCGCTCTGGCCTGAAGTGGTCACCCTAACGGTCTTTGCCATGCTTTTGCTTGGCATTAGCATTTATCGATTCCGGGAGCAACTGAATTAAGAATGGCCAATGACAATGACCAATGACAATAGCCAATGACAATAGCTTGCACCGTTCAGCCTTAACCGGGAACGCATCGTCAACTGACAGGACAATTGATTGAAGTGGGGCCGACGGCGCAGATTTTTGAGCAGCCCCGCCATGGACTGACGGCAGACTATGTCCAGGGATTGCAAGGATAGCCCGGATGCTCCTTTAGTGGCGTATTCCCAGTTCGGTTTTGCCCTTTGCAATGATGGCTTGAAAGAAGGCTTCTAAGGGCTCATTGACCGGTAGGCAGTGACTAATCACCGTCTCCGCCCAAATTAAATATTTCTGTCGCCGCTCAAGGCTCCAGCCCGTAGCAGGCGCTTCGTAAAGGTCCATCACATTTGAGGATTTGTCCGCAATTTTAATTTGCGTCGCCCCCGGCGAAAGGTGAGGCGCATGGTCAATTTGAGCCTGTTTGCGCTTGGCTTCTGGCAATGAGCCATCATCGGTGACCTCCGCCACCAGCGATCGCACCCGTGCCCCAAAATGGGATTCAATTTCCGCAAAGGTTGTATCGGTATCTTCCACGGTATCGTGCAAGACCGCCGCCGCCAAAATCTCCGAATCTTCCACCTGTCCTTCCTCCGCCAAAATCAGCATCACTTGAATCGGGTGATTGATGTAGGGCGTTTTGCCATCCTTGCGGAGCTGGAAGCGATGTTTTTGGGTGGCAAAGGCGATCGCCTGAAGGACCAAGAGTTGATGAATAGCCATGGTTGGGTGCGATCGCGAACAACCGACGAAAGAATACAGGATCCATCATAGTCAGTTGGCCGTCCGTTCATCTTGCCTAACGGCCTCAAATCTTAGGACCCAGAGATCAAAAACCCTCCGTCTCGAAGGGCAAAGTTTGGTAGGCTGACGGTGTGCTGTGGGGATCAAACGCCAATTTTCTCTCTCAGTGCGTTTATCCTAATCTGGCCTCAGGACTGTTCCATGCGGATTCTTTTTGTTGCAGCCGAAGTTTCTCCCCTTGCCAAGGTTGGCGGGATGGGAGATGTGATTGGTTCCTTGCCCCGCGCCTTGCAAAAACTGGGTCATGATGTTCGGATCTTGATGCCCTACTACGGTTGCTTAGCTGATAAGGTAGAAGTCCCAGAGAATCCCGTTTGGTGGGGTGAGGCGATGTTTAATCGCTTTGCCGTCTACGAAACCCGCCTGCCGGACTCGGAAATCCCCCTTTATCTATTTGGCCATCCTGCGTTTGACCCGCTGCATATCTATGGGGGTGACGATGAAGCTTGGCGGTTTACGTTTTTTGCCAATGGGGCCGCAGAATTTGCCTGGAACTACTGGAAACCCGAGATTATTCATTGCCACGACTGGCACACAGGCATGATCCCCGTCTGGATGCACCAGTCCCCGGACATTGCGACGGTGTTTACGATCCATAATTTGGCCTATCAAGGGCCTTGGCGCGGGGTGTTGGAGCGGATTACCTGGTGTCCTTGGTACATGCAGGGCCACAACACCATGGCTGCGGCCCTGCTCTATGCCAATCAGGTGAATACGGTTTCGCCGACCTATGCCCAACAAATCCAGACGGAGCTCTATGGGGAGGAATTGCAGGGGTTGCTGTCGTTTATTAGTGGCAAACTGCGGGGGATTTTGAATGGGATCGATCGCGATCGCTACGATCCCGCCATCGATCCGGCCCTCCCCCAAACCTTTACGCCCAAGAATCTAGATGTTCGAGCGGAGAATAAGGCGGCCCTCCAGAAGGAAGTGGGTCTGGCGTCGAATCCTAAGGCTTTTCTCCTTGGCTTGGTGTCGCGGTTGGTGGAACAAAAGGGTCTGGATTTAATTATTCAGATTTTGGGGCAGTTTTTGGCCTATACGGATTCGCAGATTGTGATTTTGGGGACGGGCGATCGCTACTACGAAACCCAGCTCTGGGAAATGGCCACGCGCTACCGGGGTCGGATGTCGGCTTATATTCTCTACGATGATGCTTTAGCTCGCCGGATCTACGCGGGAACGGATGCCTTTTTAATGCCCTCGCGGTTTGAGCCCTGCGGGATTAGCCAGATGATGGCTTTGCGCTATGGTTCGGTACCTGTGGTGCGGCGGACGGGGGGTTTGGTGGATACGGTGGAGCACCATGATCCGGCGACGGAGGCGGGGACGGGTTATTGTTTCGATCGCTATGAACCCCTCGATCTTTACACTTGTCTCGTGCGGGCCTACGAAGGTTTCCATTATCCTCAGCCCTGGCGGGATCTGCAAACGCGGGGTATGGAGATGGATTTTGGTTGGGACAAGTCGGCGTTGGAGTACGAAAAGATGTATCGCGATGCTTTAGGGGGTTAACCTCGTTGGCAATGCCAACCTCATTCTGTTTCTTGTGCTTGATTCTCCATTCCTTGCTTCAGCATTTGGATCATTTCGTCTAACCCCTCAATTTTCTGGGGGCAGCGGGCGAGGATTTCGGCGTCTTCTAGGGCTCCGCTGAGGGCTTCTGGGTGGGGGTGGGTGTTGAGGAGGGTTGGAGGTCGGTGAGGGCGGGTTGGGGGTTGCCGAGGGCGAGGGTGTAGAGGGCTCGGACGGCTTTGTCGTATGGATCGTTGTCGAGGCAGAGGCAGAGGCCGTGGTGCCAGTGGGTTTGGGCTTGGGGGAGGTTGTTTTGGAGGGCTTGGGCGAGGCCGAGGTTGAAGATGGAGATATAGCTTTCTGGGTTTAGTTGGGTGGCTTTCTCGAGGGCTGGAATTGCGTTTTCTGGTTTATCGGTGAGGAGGTAGAGCCAGCCCAAGCCGTTGTGAGGATAGGCAAAGTTAGGGTCAATTGCGATGGCTTTGTTGAAGGCAGCGATCGCCTCTTCGTATTGCTTTAAGTCTCTGTAGGTAGCTCCCAAGCCATTGTGAGGATAAGCGTTATAGCATTATCAGGACGAAGCACCCCTTCTAAAATCCAACGAAAGGTATCGATAACCCAGCAGAGAAAGTCTTTGCCCGAGAATCCACCATCGACCCAAATCCTGGCTAACCATGGAACGCGCTCTCTTTCGTCATCAAGCTTATGGAGCAATTGCTTGGCCCCTTCTCGCTCTGGAACATTGGCAGTCTCGCCGGAAGCAGGCTCAATAGCAGCCTTCTATGAAGACGACTTTCGTCAAGCGCTACAACTTTTGTCCTGTACTTAGAAGCCATGGATATTGTAGGCCTTACTGTTGTGGTTCTATTTGTCACAGGTAAGTTTTTGCAGACACTCTTTAAGACAGAGCCTAAGCCTAGTCCTGAAGAAGCCTTAGGGAAAGCCTGAGGTCAGTATCTAGAGGCTGGAATCAAGGTTCGGATTGACTCAAAAACAGATTAGACGATGATGAAAATTGTTAAAGTTAATCTCATATCGTCAATCCATGGAAGGCTGTACTGATCCTTCTGGCTGAATGTCTTGACTGAACCAAACATAGACACCATAAATAGCTTGAATTCCAATGATAGAAACCAATAAAATCTGTAAGGGAATTGCCCCTAAGCTACTGCCTAGAATACCGCAGCAAATAGCGGCGATCCCACCACTAAGCTTTAGCAGAGGGCTTAGTTGAGGGTGCGTTGGTTCATGTGTCAAACGCTTTAAGCATTTTTCAAGCAAAGCCATCGATAGGAGGGCAATACTAACCGAGCCCGCCATCAACCAACTCACATTGACACTGATGAGATAGTTCTGCTCAGCAATGATGTTTAAGCTTGCTGCTCCTGCTGCTGTAATGGAAATTGCCAAAGGCATATGCAAATAGCTCCAGGGAATTGCCCATTGTGCCGAGGGCTTGGGAGGACGGCGTGCAATAAAATCAAAATAAACCCACCAAAGTCCAAATGCTAATGCAATTCCTAAAATCCCTGTTATGGCACCGATTAAAGAGAGAGTTTCTCTCTCAGCCATCCCTTGGACAACCCCTACGACAGACTCTCCTAAGACGATGATGATAAACAAACCATAGCGCTCTGGTAATTTGGAGGAGCTCAGTCTAGGTAATCGAGATTGCTGCTTAAAGGTAGATAGGGGAGTCGCAAGATCAACTAGAAAGCCAATTCCCCAGAGTATAAATCGATGGGGAGGTGATACAAAGATAGAAAGACAGAATAGTAGGATGCTCAACGAAAAACCAAAGACAAAACGATTTGCTGTGGGACGAAACTGACGATCATGATACCCAGCTCGCCACCATAGGAAAACCTGTATTATGCGGGAAAGGGCATAGGATAGTCCATAGTGAATAGATGTTTCTCCTAGGCCGTGATGAGCGAAAATCGCCAGTCCTGCAATCGGAATCATTTGCAGAAAAATAAATAGGCGATGTTCAATCCCTTCGGTTTCGAATCGTTCAATATAGTAGGTTGCTCCAATCCAGATCCACCATACTGGAATAAAAAGAAAAATAAACTCTCCTAGTCCTGCCCAGGAAACGTGTTTGGCTAAACTGTGTGAGAGTTCTGCGATCGCAACGACAAAGTAGAGATCAAAGAACAGTTCAAGCCAGCCTACTTTACGTTCAAGGTCTTGTTCCTCATCGGTGCGTAATTTGGGGACTTGCCACCATTCTCGTCGGCTCATTTTTTTATGGATTGGGATGTCTTTTACATTATTCTGCCCAGAAACATTCTCTTAGTTTCAATCTTCTGAAGAATAAAGAGTCTTGGGTCAGGCTTCAATTAGCTAGTTCAGTCTTTCACTACTTCTGCCGCTCCTTGCTGCGATTACGCAGAGAGTTTGCCTTTGAGGTTAAATCCTGAAAAAAATCAGACTCGACAATCTCTTTGACTTGCTTTTGACGCTTCACTTCATCAATTTCAATTTTGAGAGCCTTGACTTGCCTTTTAAGTTGCTGCTCACGGACTTGAATTTGCTTCGCCATATTTTGAAAAACGCGGGCAAGTTGACCGAGCTCATCCTGGCGATTGACGAGTCTAGAAAGACCTTCTAATTCAAAGACTTGTAATTCAATTGCTTCTGCTGCCCGAGCAATGGCAAGAATCGGTTGGGCAATGACTCGATCAGATAAGGAAACGGCAAGTCCTGCTGTAGTAATTAGAAAAATACTGATTGTAATAACTAGAATATTGCGATCGCGCTGAATTTGACCCATGTAGCTACTGGCCGGTGTAACAGTTCCCACCATCCAATCTAAATAACCTAATGATGCCAGCGAAACGTAGTACACATCTCCTGACTCTAGATCAGAGTAACACAGTACTTTTTCTTGAAAATTGTCATCAATGGGAATGTCTTTAAAGGCTTGATTCGCATGATACAGCAACAAGTTTTGGGTCTCGCTTAACTTGGTTAATTCTGTGTGTATAGAAGTGCGCCTGCTAGAAGAGACGTCATGCAGTGCTGTCGATGCTAATAACTCTCTTTCATGATTAAGAATAAAAATCTCTCCATCTCGTTTTCCTTTAAGTTCTTTGATAAGAAACTGCGACAGTTGACTCAGCTCAATTCCAACACCTGCGACTCCAATTGTCTCTTCATTTTTCTCTAGAGATATGGTTGCATCAATACCAGGCATACCCGTTGAGCGATAGACATACACACTCCAAGCTTGCTGGCCTGGTTTTGATATAGCCGCTTTATACCATGGTCGATCGGGTGAGTAGTAAAAGGGCTGACTCATTAAGCCAGAATATTCAACAAACCGAGAATTACTTGATAAATCTGTATAGGTCTTAGTCTGCTCATACGTATTTTTTTCGATGTCACTCCAATCTCGAAAGTGACTTCTGAGTTGACCATTTGTAAGTCTTTGTGCTCCTAAAAAGTCTCCATTTTTAAATCCAAATTGAACCCAAGTAAAATCGGGATTTGCTTTTAAAAGACTTAAGAAAAAAGCTTCTCTATCTTTAGGATCTTCAAAGTCAACTAAATCATAGTTAAAACTATTTTGAATGATTTGATTGGCCGCATTAGCGCTGTTTAGTAAGCGCTTTACTTCCTGAGATGTTCCTAAAGCAACTTCCTCATTGCTCTGCGTTATAATTGCTTCAATATTTCGTTTGGAAGTAAATGATAAAGGAAGATAGACGATTGATGCTGTCGTTGTGACAGTTATTAAAATCATCCCAACCAAAGAAGCCTTTATTCCCAGCGTCTTTCTTTTAGAAAAATCGATAGATCTTAGATGAAAAATATCCTGAAAGTTCATAATGAAAAGGCCTGATAAATGCACCAAAATTAATCCTAGCTGAGAAAGTTATTTTTTAGAAAATACACCTAAGTTCCATAGGGGATAGTTATATTAGGCTTCAAATCCGCTTCGTCTTCAATTTCAGCAACTACCGTTGTTACAGCCATAGCTGTATGAACAATTCCCAATGTTCTAATTGGATCAATCAGCGGATCAACAGCGATAAATAAAACGAGCACTGCTTCCACGGGTAGATTCAGTGGCTCAAGAACGATGTTAAGCATGTTTAGCGTTAGAATTCCGGTTACTCCGGAGGTCGAAATTCCTGCTAAAATTGAGCAAAGAATAACGATAATAAATTCTATAATTTCAAAAGATTTGTTGTAAAGCTGAGCCACAAAAATTGATGCTAATGCAAAGTATGTTACGGAACCAAATCGACAAAGAGTTAAGGCAAGAGGAGTTACTAGATTTATGGTTTGACGGTCAAACTTTAGCTTTTCGCTGAGTGTAGAAATTGCAGAAGGTAAGCAAGAAAAGCTACTTGAAGTAGCCAGTGACAAGATACTTGGCTCACGTAGTGCAGATATAACTCTCATGAATGGTAAGCGAGCCTTCTGCCAGATAACAATTGTACCCGCTGCATAGATCGCAAAAAAAGTGGCAATGGTAACTAAAATAAAGTTAAACATTAAGGTAACAATTTCTAGGCCTTGCTTAGAAAGTTGATAGCTTAATAAGCTAAAGAGTCCAAACGGCAGTAAAAGTGTTAACCACTGCATTAGTTGATTAAAACTTTTAAAAATGCTGTCTAGGATAATAAAGAAAGACTCTGTAAGCCTTTTGTTGAGCAGTCCTAAGGAAACTCCAAAAATAATAGAGAAGCAAAGAACTTTTAATGTGTTTCCTTCGCTTAAGGCACTAAAAATATTTTCTGGAATTAGATTGTTTAAAAATAAAGAGAGTTCTGTTTGCTCGTTTAGAAGCGTAGGTGAAGAAGAATTTAAAGAAATTTCTAAATCGATACCAGAGGTGTTAACGAGAACACCTAATTTCGATAGTGTTTCTGCACTGAGATTTTTTCCAGGTCCAGAGATAGAAGCCATCAAGCTTGCAAAACAGCTCACTAGCAACAAGCTTGCTAGAAAAGCGATCGCCATGCGACGAATATATCTCTTGGCATCTTGACTACCCATCAGACGTCCAACGCTACCTGTAATTGCTGATAACAAAATAGGTAGAACACACATTTTTAGCAATCCCAAGTAGACTTCTCCGATAGGAGACATCGACATAGCAAATTTAGGGTAAGAGCTGCCAACGTAGATAGCAAGTATGACGCTGATCATAATAGCTAATGGACTACGCAGCCAAGCTAAAAATAAGACGAAGTTAAATCTAAGGTATCGATGGGTAATCATGGTCTTTCTGCAAGAAACTAGTGGGGCTAAAAGTCAAAGAGAGGCTTCATGTGCATTAAAATAGTCAGAATATTTCTCTAGTAAGCTATCAGCCGTATGCTTAATTTCTGCCGTATCAATATATTGATTAACGAAGGAAAGTAGATGTCCACTATCCCAGGGAAGAACAATTGCAATAGGATCACGGGTATCGATTAAAGCAACTGTCTGAAATCGTAGTGCAGCGTCCGGCTTACCAAGAACGATCTTTTTAACTTCAAGCTCATCTCGGTATGCAGCTAGGATAATTCCGTCTGTTACAGCTTTGACAACGTCTGGCCACGAAGAGAACTCAACAACTTTTGCATGAGGAAATTTATGTTTGGCAAAGTCTACATAGGAAGAACCTTGGATAACTCCAATTTTTCCATCCAGTGTCCGTAAAACTTCTTCCATGTTTTTACCCTTCGCTTTTTTTGCTAGCTGTAGGCGATCGACTAATAGCCCCTGACGCATCTCAAGATAGGGTAGAGAAAATCGAGCCTGTTGCCCCCGTTTTAGAGTACGGCTAATTTTCGAGATTGCAAGGTCTACTTCATGGCTATAGACTTTATCAAGTACTTCATCAAATGTTGTTGAATCACGGTTAAACTCTAGCTTAACATCTAGCTGATCGGCAATATCCGTAGCCATTTGTATATCAGAACCAGTTAAAGTTCCATCTTTTCCTAACATAAAAAAAGGTGGAGTATCTCTTCCTAAAATTGCGACAGTAAGTTTACCTCTATCTAAGATATGCTGGATATCTGGAGGCATAGATAGTTGTTTGTTTGTCGTTGTAGAATCAGTAGGAGAGTTGTCCGAGTTTGTAGATAAATTAGTTCTGGAGTCTTGTCTTATCTGTAAATTTGTTTTCTGTTGAAGTCGAGACAGCGTAATGGGGCCAACAAGCCCATCAATATTGATATTTTCTGATTTTTGAAACTGGCGAACAGCTTGATCAGTTTTATAATCAAATAAGCCAGGAGTTTGATCCTCTATATCATAACCTAGTTTTTTCAACTGCTGCTGAAGTTGTTGGATCTCTAGACCCTGATCGTTAAACTGTAAGAATTCTATTTTAGATAAGGATGATGCTGGAAGAATTTGAGAACTCGCTATAGTACTTTGATGATTATCGGAAGATATGCCCATTCCTAAGCTTAGAGATTGCTGGGCAAGCGTAAAAGATGCAATCCCAATTGATATCAATACAATGATTGCTAATCTTAGTTTACGATTTCGTAAATTTTTGCTTAACATTGAAAAAAATCGATGTAATATGGATAAGCTTTGAAATTCATTTAGGCGCTTAAGACCTTTGGCATTGAAGATATTCCATAGGCTAAATCTAGTGATAAATCAGCGATAATATCCAATGGGTCGACCCAGGGAATAGAAATGCTAGTGAGTTGAGAAAAGGCGACTGAAAGCTCCGTGCATCCAGCTATGATCAGATCAGCATTTTGCTGCTGAAGCCACTCGATAGCTTGAGAGATGATATTGAGTGCATTCTCAGAAATCTGTAATCCAGTCGTTTTTATGCCCCATCCTGGTGCATAAATGCTTTGCATTACTTGCTGTTGTAAAAGTGTGTCTAATCTAGGCTCGATACTGCTTAAGCCAACATTCGCTAAACTTTTTTGATAAAGCTTTGCGTAAAGTGTTCCATCTGTTGCTAGTATTCCTATTCGCTTGGCCGTAGGATAAGTTTCCCGAATAAAATCAGCAGTATGCTGCATGAGGTGTAGCCAAGGAATTTCTAGACGAGATTGAACTTGAGGATAAAAAGCGTGGGCTGTATTACATGGAACGATTAAAAAGTTGCTACCTGCCTTCTGAAGTAGCTGAGTATAGTACAAAAGGGCAGGCAGAGGACTCGGTCCTCCTCGGCGTAGGGCCATGCTGCGGTCAGGGATGTTTGACGCTGAAAAAAGCATCCAGGAGGGATAGTCTTGGTCACATTTAGTCTGACTCCGTTCTTGTCTTTTGCTCAATAATCGGCGCTCAAACTCAATGTGAGCAAGTGGTCCTAATCCACCTAAAATGCCAGGTAGCAAAATTTGTGGTGCGGAAGTACCTAAAAACTTTTCTGGAGCTAGAAGATCCATTTTTATATACCTCCATATAAGCGCTGTCCCAAGTCAACTGGATTTACAAAGGCTTTAATGAGAACAGATTTATGCGATCAGTTAGTATGTGATAGCGTCAAAATTGACTTTGCCTTACAGTTTAGAATTCCCATCTAAGAGCTTAACTCAACAATTTTAGAGTAACGCAATATTATTCTGACAATAAGGCTAGTTTCTGTATGAATAAGGCGATGGTTAGTCGAATTTTAACTTGAAGATAATTTCAAAAAATATGTTGATTTACTACACTACTCTAGTGCGTCCCATATTTTCTGTGGAACCTTTCGATTCAATCGAGTTCGTATTGTTGTTTTATAATGTCCGTTTTGGATGTCTTTATAGATAAACCCATCTAGAATTAGTTCTTCTAAAAGAGGAAGAAGTGTTTGTCTATTCTGTTGTAATTGCTCTGATAGTTGATCAATACTGGCTTCTCTATTGCGAAGAATCCAGTTGACTAACAACCGTTGGGTCTCGGCTAATGTCAAAACATCAGTCATTGTACGGATAGGCGTCGACATGATATCGATTGTCTTGTATATAAGACTACCTTTGAGTTGGAACTATATGAATTTCTAATCTAGAAGAAGCTTTGCAATGTGTTGAACTTCTTGACTAAAATCATGCTCAGGATAGTGTAGGCAAAAAATTCCACTGCTGGCTAGTTGAAGCATCTCGTCATTTTCATAGAAGAGCCCAGCCATGGGAACTCCGTATCGTTCATAGACTTGAGTCTCTAAAGATTCTCTGCCAAATATCTTAGGAGCCTTGTTGAGTAATAGCATGAGATTAGGAACGTTGAGTTTTTGTGCTACCTCTAATGTAACGGCTGTTCCTAAGAAATCTTGTCGGTCAGGCCGTAAAACAATGATAGCTGAGTCCGAAATGGCGATAGATAAAAGGGTTTCTTCATTTAGGCCAGGGTGTGTATCAATGAAGAGAAAATCTAAATCTAGAGAATCAATTAAATCATGAAAGCCGTCGTTGAGGAGGCCAACGTCAAACCCTTCTCTTAAGACTTTAGCGATTTCTCCTGCTTTAATGCTAGATGGAACTAGATAAATATCTCCGGCTATTTGGGCGATGTTTCCATCTGCTGTTTTTAGATTATCTGTAACGTTATAGGCAGTCTTTTCTAGAGAACATTTTCCCCAAAGATAATCATTTAAAGAATAGATAAACTCATCTTCATCTAATCCAAAAATAACGTGAATTCCAGGAGATTGAATGTCAGTATCGACAATTCCGACTCGCTTTCCTTGCTGGGCAACTGCTACAGACAAGTTGGCTGTTAGGTTGGATTTTCCAGTACCTCCGCGAAAGGAGTGAATAGAAACAATTTGTGCCATGATTTTTTAATCTGAATAAGATTCCTGTATATTACAATGTACGCCGGACAGCTAACATTGTGATGTCATCAAACTGAGCAGCATCGGCGATGTGCGATCGCACAGCTTGTTCTACTTTCTCCAGTGTTTCCTGAGCAGACTGTGTCTGATTTTCTAACAAGGCAAATAGTCGCTCGTCAGAAAACATTTTTCCGTTAGGTGCGTGTGCCTCTGGTACTCCATCTGTGTAACTAAAAAGCATATCACCAGGCTCAAGATGAGCCTGGTCAATTTGAAATTCCATATTTGGCATCATGCCTACAGCTGGACCTGTAGGCTGAAGATGGCATTTGATTCCATCGGGACCACAGATAAGTGGTGCTTCATGACCACCATTAATATAAATAATATCACCGGTATTTGGGTCTAAAACACCAAAAAACATCGTTGCAAACATGTTAGTGCGAAAATGGGTTTCGGCAATATAGTTATTGGTAATGGTAATAGCATTCTGAAGTGCTTGGGTACCTGTACGTGGAATTCGCAAACGCCGTTTCTGTTCCAAAGACTGTTTTTTTGGCGTAGATTCTTCGGTTGTGAGCTGATCTAGAAGCCCTAGTGAATAGGTTTGTCGTGCCAACGTTCGAACTAAGGTTCGGAAGAGAGACATAAATAAGGCTGCACCCACTCCTTTGTCGCATACGTCTGCAATAACAATACCAATACGACCATTGGGCATTGAAAACGCATCATAAAAGTCTCCTGCTACATCCCGAGCTGGATGGAAGCAAGCGGCAATTTCCCACCCCGGAGCTTCCGGTAATGTCTCTGGTAGAAAGTCAAGTTGTATCTGGCGACCAATTTGTAGATCTCGCTCGCTTTTTAAAAAATCGGCTTGTTGATTTAGTAAAAGTCGATTATTAAGTGCTGCTGCTGATTGAATAGATAACCACTGAGCTAACTGTTGATGATACTCGCTAAACGGAACGATCTCATGGTTTGAATTTTTAGCATTAAACAATTGTAGAACTGCGATCGCCTTTCCCTGAGAATCTTTCAGCGGAATCGTCAAACAAGAGAGCGTTTGATAATGATGTTTAGCATCCATCATTTGAATTGCTGCACAAAAAGTTGTTTGTTCTTGTGCCAGATTGGCGATATGAAGACTTTTATCTAATTCTACAACTTGCGTTGCCAGCGTAGAGAGATTAGGAGTACCATCCGCATGGCTTAGCGGTAGGGGTGGGAAATGATAATATTCAAATGATACTTTACTGTTATCAGGATTAAGCGTGTAATTGCATTGGGCGATTATTTCTAAATAATTTTCTTTTCTTAAATAGATACATCCTGCATCGGCATTGCAGATTTTTTGAGCTTCCTGAAGAACTACTTCTACCAAACGATTACAGTCTGTCTCTGCTGATAAAGAGACACCTAAGGGAAGAATAACTTCGGTCAATGCGAGGGCAAATTGCTGAACCTCTGGCATTGTTGATGTATTGGAGGGGATAAGGTTTGGCATAGGAAAATACTAAGAAATAAGACTATCAACAGAGCAGTTCAGCATTAAACTGTTACGGTTTCGACCGTTGACATAGTCATAAGTAAATTTATCGACCCCATCAAGGGCGAGAAAAACTCCTAGTCCTCCTATCGATCTCTCATCTAAAGGTTTTTGTAAATCGGTTTCGTCAGGACCCATTTGGTGAAATGGATTGTAGGGAGTTCCTGTATCTTCGAGAATAATCGTTAGCGCTTGCTGGGTAATAGTAGCCTTTAGGTCAATGACCCCGCTTCTCCCAGCTTCTTCATAACCATGAAGAATAATGTTGGTGGCAATTTCGTCGATGGAGAGTCTTAGTTTGTAAGCAGATTGCCGATCGATTCCTGCCTGTTCGGCAGCGGTCATCACATATTGAGAGATTTTTTTTAGAGACTCAAGAGTGCCGGGAACAGTAATTGCTTCCATGGGCTGGAAAATTGAGATAATTGTAATCGAACTGTTTGTTAAGAGTTTACTATTGCTAGAGCTTAGAGACAGCAAACTCTAGCAATAGTGATGTAATGCAAACGCTACGCAGGAATTGCACCAAAATTATACTGATCAACGATATGAACGCTGTGGTGAAAACCTGTTTTTTCAATTGTTCCGAGCACTAGATCTTGAGGGCTTACCACATAGATCTCCACATTTTGACCCATCTTTTGCTTTGCAAAAATTAAGACACGTAATCCAGCGCTAGCCATGTATTCTAAGTCAGCCATGTCAAGAACTAAATGCTGGGGTTCTTTAGTTGCAGCAGCCTCGATTTGAGCTTTGAACTCAGGCGCTGTGCTGGCATCTAATTCGCCCTTCAAGGTGACGATTGCCGCGTGATCATGAATAGAAAGAGTAGCAGTAAAAGCCATGATTTTAGAGGATTGGATGATTTGAGTAATTGGATGATTTGAGTCGTTGAAAAAGCAAATAGCTTGTGAAAAGCTTATCTACCTATCAAAATTATGATGGAGCGATCGCGAACTAATAATCCTTTTGGATCACTTAACGCAACTTCTTGACCGATACCAAAATGATCTACATCAGAACCAGTATTAGCAGAGATATGCCACTGCTGACCTGGGGGTAATCCTGGCAGGTTAAACCACTGGGTTTCCCAGTGCATGTTTATTGCTACATAGATAAAATCGTCTTTAACAGCACCATTTTTGGCATGACCACCACAGAGCATAAACGCAAGACAGCGACTACTGTTACTCCAGTCTGTATTCCAAGCTTGAGTACCGTGCCAGGTAATGTCTGCATAGCCGCTACCCTGGTAATCTTGGTTTTGAAAATGCTGAGGGGGTCGCAGCACTGGATGAGCTCGGCGAAAATGAATACAATGTTTAGTAAATTGGAATAAAGGGTCGTTAGCCTTGAGCAAGTTCCAGTTGAGCCAATTGAGTTCGTTGTCGTGGCAATAGGTATTGTTATTCCCATTCTTGCTGCGACCCATTTCGTCACCCATGAGCAGCATGGGTACACCTTGGCTGACCATTAAGAGGGCGATCGCGTTCTTAATCTGCCGCTGTCTTAGAGCATTGACGTTGGGATCTTCGGTCCAGCCTTCTGCGCCACAGTTCCAGCTATGATTATCATTGTCGCCGTCGCGATTGCCTTCACCATTGGCCTCATTGTGTTTGCCATTGAACGAGACTAAGTCCGCCAAGGTAAAACCATCGTGGGCGGTGATAAAGTTAATTGATGTAGCTGGAGAACGACCTGCCCAAGCATAAAGATCCGGTGAGCCCTGGAGCCGTTGGGCCACTTCACCCACCTGCCCCTCATCTCCTTTAAGGAACTTTCGAATGCAATCGCGGTACTTACCATTCCACTCAGCCCAGCGTCCATAGGCCGGGAAAGAGCCCACTTGATAGAGTCCACCTGCATCCCATGCTTCTGCAATCAGTTTACATTTTGCCAGGATAGGGTCGAACGCGAGAGTTTCTAGCAGGGGGGGGTTAGCTAACGGAGCTCCCCAAGGATCGCGTCCTAAAATGGCAGCTAGGTCAAATCGAAATCCATCAATATGATATTCTGAAGCCCAGTAACGCAAACAATCAAGGACAAAGTTGCGCACAATTGGATTATTGCAGTTTAGTGTATTGCCACAACCACTAAAGTTGAAGTAATAACCCTCCGGTGTCAGCATATAGTAGGTCTTATTATCCAAACCCCGGAATGAGATTGTAGGTCCACGTTCATTACCTTCAGCTGTATGGTTAAAAACGACATCAAGAATGACCTCAATTCCGTTTTTATGCAGCTCTTTGATCAATGTTTTCAGCTCATCTACCTGCATCCCAAATCGTCCGGTGGCTGCATAGGCTGCCTTGGGTGCAAAAAATCCAACGGTGCTATACCCCCAGTAGTTATAGAGCATTTCACCCGATTCTGGGTTAGGACGAGAGTTTTCAAACTCGTCAAACTCGAATACAGGCATTAACTCAACAGCATTAATGCCTAGCTCTTTAAGGTAGGAGATTTTATCACAAATGCCCGAAAATGTTCCTCGATGACTTTCTTTAATCTCAGAGGAATCGTGGCGTGTAAAACTGCGCACGTGCATCTCATAGATAATGAGATCCTCGTGGGGAATTTCTAAGGGACAATCATCTTCCCAGTCAAAATCATCTAAAACAATTTGAGATCGATGTTGATATTTCTCATTCCAGTCTGGAGTTCTTCCCCAAACTTCTCGACCTCCAAGGGCTTTAGCATAGGGATCTGTCAAAATCTTGCTGGTATCATACCAGTCGCCTATCTGCGGATTAAAGGGACCATCCATACGATACCCATACTCAAGCGTTTCATAGTCCAATTCAAAGACTGTCATTGTGAAGACATTGCCAGTCCGGAATTCTTGAGGAAAAGGGATTTCTACAAAGGGCTCAGGGTTGTGTTTTTTGAATAGTACTAATGTACAGGCTGTTGCACCACTTGAAAAAACAGAGAAGTTTACTCCCCCTGGTACTAAAGTGACGCCAAAGGGAAAAGGACGACCTCGACGTACTTTGAATCCATTTCTTGTATGCGTCGGTCGGGTATCAATCCGTTCCATTATCACACTAACATCCTCCTAAAAAGCGATGGTTTTCTTAAGCTGATTAAAGCCTGCTTCTCTGGTCTCAAGAACAGTAAAAAACTTAAGGAATCCAGTGACAGACATGGTGTCTTGAATTTCTTCCGAAAGACCAACTAGGACAAAGGGGATATCTCGGGCTGTGACTTGACGATAGATCGAGAGCAGTACACGCAGACCCGCACTAGACATGTAGGGGACCTGAGTTAGATCAAGTAGGATAGGAATGCCTTGTTGAGCGAGAGGTAGTATTTCTTGCTGTGCTGTAGGAGCAGTACTCGCATCGATATCACCACTAATCTCGATAACTTTGACGCAGTCAATATCCGCAATCTTGATTTCCATAGAAGTTGTTTGATTGGGTTAAAAGCATGAGACAAAACTAGGTTCTTAAGAACCATATGTTAGACGAAAAGAAGGCCAATCTCAGATCCTAAAGTCTTAGCTAGAGCCTAATCGATGGGCTCTAAACGAACTTTTACTTTTACGGACTTCTCAGCATTGGGTAAAGTCACTGTCAGCGCATTAGCATCAAAGCTATGATAAGGCTGGCCATCAATTTCAACTGAACCGATTTTGACCCGTCCGGGCGGTAAAATGTCAGGTGAAACACGTAGAATCCTGTCAGGAAAACCGTTGGACTGAGGTTTAAAATAGAAGTCCATAGGTTGTTTCTTGATCAGTAAATTAGTATAGACTGCTGCTAGATAACACAGCTCTGTCGAGTGATAGCCACTCATGGAATGGGAGCCCTTACCTCGCTCATTACCTCCGGCCAAGTAAGGTAGGCCATTGGCCAAGACGTTGAAATAGACTCCTCCATCTTCAGTGTCAAGGAACCAGGCATTGTAGAACGCAGAAGCCTCACGAGCATGACGTAAATATTCTTGATTATCTAGGCAACCTGCGAGGATCAAGTAGGCCAAAATTGCCTGTTCTTGCTGCCACCATGCTTTACGATCGTGCCATACATGACGATGAAACTTCTGACCCAGAGGAACTTCTCGTTCTACTACGTCGTACCATCCTCCCCGTTGCTGATCACTCCCGACTTCAGGCATAGTTTGAGCCAGTCGCTCAGCCAATTCAGTGTACTTGTCTTTCGGCTTAAGACTTTGCATCCGCATGAGGTTCCAGGCAATTTTGAGGTTGTGCCCAACCACAGCACGATTTTGTTGCCAACCCCAGTTTTGATCTTTAGACCAATCTTCAAAGAAACGTTCTTGAACAAAGGGACTGTTGTCAAAGTCAGGAAAACGCTGCTCAATTGTATCGAATGTGTACTCTAGCATCTTGGCATATTCTTCTCGTCCAGTTGCCAAGAAGAGGTTAACCAAATAGGCCGGAGCATGATCACCTACGGAGTTCCAATTTTTGGTTCCCTTGTTATGCCCAAGGGATTCACTGCGTGGATCCAGCATGACGGGCTCCAAGTGGGAGAAGTAACCGCTATGTTCGCTCTGGTCTAGGAAAAACTTGTCAAAGAGTTTGATCGTTTGTTCAGCATCACTTAGAATACGAGGATCACCGGTAATGCGATAGGTTTGGGTGGGTCCAGCCAGGGCATAAATTTGCTCATAGGCAGGAATGGCATCATAGTCATCGCCAAATTCAGATGCGAAGATTTTTTGTTCGCGATCGCCCTGGACATCAATACCGTGATACCAGTAAACGATATCCTCATCCTGGTCCACGAACCGCATGTGTTCTCGTAAATACTCTGTCCCTTTTTCAGCAGCTTCTAAGAACTTGTCTTCACCCGTCATGAGAAAAGCGGTGGCAAATCCATAAACTAAGCGAGAAATCGTGTCAGTTTCTTGACGAAAATTCGTATCGGACTTAACGCCGGAAAGGCTCAGAGTTGTTCGATAGTTACGATAATCAATTTCTTCGTCCCCAAATTGAGCTTTGAGATAGAAGTTTGCCAGAGATCTGACCTGATCTATCCACCAGTTTTGTTTTTCAAAGTAGTATTCTTCTGTCGTACGACCTAGAAAAACAATTTGCTTGGCTTCAAACTTGGGAGAGTCAGGATAAAATACACCATAGGTAAATAACTGACGCCCTTCCGTGAGCATCGATCGCATATTGCTTGTCGCATCGGGATAAGCTTCATCAAAATTTTGAAGCATCTTAGCAAAGGTCATGCTGCCCAATATGACATCGAATTCACGACCGTCAGATGTCTTTAGTCCGAAAACATCGTTTTCAGAATTGAAGTAAGTAACATAGCCAGCAATCAAATCGGAGCTAGGGAAGACAGGTGTTTGCATGATAAACCTAAGAATTGGATAGACTGCACACTAACTCAAGATAAACGCAGGAGTTTTATTCAAAACATCTAAGTGATTTAGAGACTAATCCGTCAGCCTAGGCGGATTTTCTTGATCGACAAAACCCTCACTTAATTCAATGATTCGACCATCTGGATCTGCAATCCAAGCCGTGCGCCAACCAGGAATAAAATCATCAAAACTAAGAGGACCTAGAGTGATGGGTGCAGCATTCTCTAGTTCTGCTAATTTTGCATCGACGCTTGCAACTTTGAAGGCTAAATGGCGAACACCGGGATATTGAGGCCCATCATTAACCGCTGTTGGGACAGGTGCTTCTTCCTTGGCTTGGAAGAGCTCTAAATAAAAGGCACTATCTCCCATCTTGAGAAAAACGATCTGATCTCCATCTGGTAATTCTGCCACCCGTGCTCGACGGAATCCAAAATGCTTGGTGTAAAATTTTTCCGTCGAAATGGGATCTTTGCAGGTGATGGCGACCTGGGAAAAAATTTGCATGACATTCATAAGAGTATCCGCTAGATTTGTTAGGCAACTGCTTGGAGATAGTACTTTTTGGCATTGGCCATCATTTCGATCATTCGTTTAGCAAAAAGATGGCAGTGCCCTCCACTTCGTCCAGTAATCAAATCAGCATCCATGACGACATCTTGATCGGTATAGATTGCACCCATATTTCTGACATCGCCATAAAGATTGTTATGGCAGACTACCCGGCGGCCACGAGCGAGCTCCGGAGCGGGTGCAACCAGCCACATTCCATGGCAAATAATGCCCTTAAGAATGCCAGGATCGGCAAACGCCCGTTTGAGGAATTGGGTTGCTGGAGCTAACTGACGAACATCCTCGCTGTAGCGGAGGCGATCGCTTACCATTCCAGAAGGGACGATAATTGCGTCATAGCTTTTCAATTCTGTATCACTCATGTCTTCAAAACTTTCAGAACAGGTGAAGGGCGCTTTAAACTCATGGCCTTTGAATTCAATTGAAGACTGACCCCATAGACGAGAAAGAAAATGGAGATCAGCCCCCTCTTCTGCAAACCGATAGTTGTAGTACCAGATTTCCTGTTCGTAGAAATCGCTTTCAATCAGAACCCCGATCTTCTTTCCTTTCAGTTTCATTGTTGTATCAAATAGGAATAGAGTTGCCCGATATGCTGAATCTGATTCAAGATGAAATTACGCCTGAAGCTGCTGAACTAGGGTAAATTGGTCCCAGTTGTTCCAAAGCTGATTAATTTTGCCGTCGATAATTTCAAAGATGGTAATGCCATTGACATTGATCCCTTTATTGCTAGGGGATGAGCCAAAGAAATTTCCGGTCTGAGTTCCAGTACAAATCCAACGAGCGATTACCTTGTCTTCAGTAGTTAGAGTTTCTTCTACTGTATACTTTGCATCTGGAATTCCCTCAATGAAACCACCAATAAATCCTTTGGCTGCCTCAATTCCTTTAATGTCATGAGCGTTAACATGGCCAACATAGTTGGGGCCTAGAATCTCGTCTAAGAGATCGAGTTTATGCGCATTGTAAACTTCGTAAAACTTCAGAGCAACATCAAGGTTAGTCTTAGACATGATCAATCATCCTTTGAATTAGATACGTGTATGAAGGTGAGAAAAGTAGCTGTTATTTACCACCAGGATAAAGAAGCCAAGGAATTAAGCCACAGTTCCATCCGGGTACTGAGTCATTCCTGCAAAGTGAATGGCAATTTTTCCATCGCGTAGAACCCAGCTATCGGCAAAGCGCATTTTTGCTTCACCTTCTTCTGTTTTCATCGTGATTGATTCAACAATCATTAACGTTGTCGGATTTTCGGTCTCAGCCCAAAATGCAATATCGACTTCTAACCCTTGAATACCCAGAATCCCTTGGAAATGCTCTTCTAATTTCTTGTGCCCACGATAGTAAATGGGCTCTTTCATAAAAGAGCTGATGAGGACCGCATCCTCTGTATATTGATTGAGCAATCCTTTGATGTCTTTTTTGAGAATTAGACTAATATGCTCTTCGTACATGAGGCCGAGAGGACTATCGGGAACCTTAGCCATGGTGATGTCTCCTGTATTTGTACTAAATTGCCATTGCGACAGATTTGCTTAAACCGTGGGCTGATTTAATGAGATCTGCTGCTTTTTCAGCGATCGCCAGCACCGCTGCATGACAGTTACCAGAAGGTACCGATGGAATGACACTGGCATCAACAACCCGAAGTTGTTCCACCTCACGTACCCGAAGTTCCAGATCAACCACAGCCAAATCATCAATTCCCATTTTGCAGGAGCCACACTGGTGATGATAGGTTTCTGCACGCTGACGAACAAAAGCCTCCAGTTGTGCATCAGTCTTGACTTCAGGACCCGGTAACAATTCCTCCGTTCCCCATGCAGCAAATGCTTGGGTACCAAAAAGAATCTCTTGGCCCAACCGCACTGATTGCATCAGCCGTTCCACATCTTCCCGCTCGACTAGATAATTGGGATTAATCTGAGGCGCATCCAAAGGATTATTGCTATCTAGGCGCAACCAGCCCCGTGACTTGGGTTGAACCACCCCTGGAATAATACTCACCGAGTTAGGATGATCCTGACCAATAATGATGTCAAAGGGGACATGTACAAAACTGATCTGTAGATCCGGCGCATCAAGATATTCACTTGACTTAGTGAACAAACAACTTTCCGACATATTTTGATTGGGACCTGGCACTGGCCGATTAGTTTTGCCAATGATGCCCGTCAGAACATGATTGTGAAAGTTTTCACCTACACCTGGTAAATCAGCCACTACTGGAATCTGGAATGATTGGAGCTGTTGAGCATTCCCAATGCCAGACAACATTAGGAGCTTAGGAGATTCGATTGCTCCAGTACTAACAATCACCTCACGCTGGGCTTTGGCTGATCGATGATTTGTTCCCTCTAGATATTCTACGCCGATACAACGTTTGCCTTCAAATTGGAGCTTGGTTGCGATCGCATTAGTAATTACAGTCAGATTAGGACGATCTAACACCGGCAACAAATAGGCTTGGGCAACGGTTTGGCGTTTCCCATCTTTGATATTGAGATGGTGCCAACCGGCTCCCTCCATTTGGGGACCATTAAAGTCATCGGTCTGGGGATAACCCAATTCTGCACAGGCATTCAAAAATACCTGAGAAGTGGGATTAGGATCGTGAAGTCTTGCACTGGATAATTGGAAAGGACCTTGATGTCCTGCCCAAGGACTTGTTTCATCTTCCTGATTTTCAATCCGTTGGAAATAGGGTTGCAACTCGTCATAGCTCCAGCCCTTAGCACCTTGGGTTACCCATCGATCATAGTCAGACCGATGACCTCGGATGTAAATCATCAGATTTAGGGCGCTGCTTCCTCCTATAACTTTACCACGAGGCTCATGGAGCTGACGTCCTCCCAGAGCGCTTTGAGGTACGCTTTTATAGTCCCAATCCACGGGTGTATGCCAGAGGAAGGGCCACATCGCAGGCAGATGAATATTATCGGGAATCTGATCGCTGCCTGCCTCTAGAACCAGCACGCGAATGTCTGGGTTTTCAGAAAGTCGATTGGCAAGAACACAGCCAGCAGAGCCAGCTCCAACAATGATGAAATCGTATTGCATGGTAGAACATTCCTGAATCACAATTTAAACGGCAACAGCATCAGCCTGAAAAGCCTGAATATTGTCTTGGATGAACTGCTCAAAAGTAATGGGCTGTTTGTCAGTAATCGTAAAAAAGTCATTTGTTGGTTCAGCTCCCCAACCGGTGCGATAAAGGGCAAACATTTCGTTAAAGGTATCTGCCAACCAATCAGGTTGTCCCCAATTGAGCATGTTGGCTTTAAACTGTTCTGGACTTAGATCGACATACTGTACTGGACGACCTAGAGCTTGGGAAAATTTTTCTGCAACTTGATCGAAAGAAAGAGATTCTGGGCCTGTAAGAGTATAGGCTTTCCCTGCATGCTTCTCTGGATGAAGCAGTGTTTGAACAATTGCCGCTGAAATGTCACGCACGTCAATATGACTAATAGAAGAATTTCCCCCTGGCTGAGAAAATATGCCCTGGGTTGAAATTAGTTGACTAAAGGCCAGAAAATTTTGCATGAAGCCATTAGGGCGCAAACTACAATAAGCGATTCCAGATTCTGACAATAGTTGTTCTGCATCTCCGTGCCAACGCCCTAAACGCATGGGGGAGTCTGGAGCTGCGCCAATAGCCGAGAATTTGACAATATAAGATGTCTTCGATCGCTTTGCTGCATCGATAAAGTTACGCTGTAGCTCAACGGCATTCGGATCGATAGGGGGGAGCATGAGTGCTCTATCGATGCCTTGAAGCGCTGCATCTAGAGATACTGGGTTAGAGAAATCGCCTTCAACGAGCTCAGCACCGAATTCCTGTAAGGGAATGCCTTTATCAAGCCTACGAACCATAGCACGTACAGTTATGCCTGTGGTGGCCAGTTGTTGGATAACTTGCTGGCCATTAGTGCCGGTAGAACCAGTGATCAGAATTTTAGGTTGAGATAGCATGAGATTAGATAACTCAATAATGATTGATAGAAAATGGAGAAGCAATACTAGAAAGAAAAGCGATTGCTAACACCAAGAACAGTCGCATTGTTGCGATCGCTATAGCCTCCTGGATTAATGATGTATTGAGCACTGCCAACCACTAGCCACCAACGGGCAATCTCAGCAGCATAGGTTAGCTCTACGACGGTTTCGGCATCGCGAATGGCGTTGTCACCGCCTAAACGGTTGATCTGGCGATCTAGAGCGCGTGTACCGTTACTAAAGCGGGTATGGGAAACCCCTAATCCTAGGACATCGCGATCGCGTCCTGGGATTGGCCCCTCGTATGCCAAGCCACCGGAAACGTTCATTGAAACTAAGTTGATATCTTGCTTTGGCGAGACAACAGCTTTTGCAAATAGATTCAGTCCCTGAGTTCGATCTGTCGGATCTGCAGATTCTCGATAGACCATTTGTTCAGCAGTCACATAGAAAGCTGAATTCCCCCGTTGTTGCCGAGGTCCTCCACCAGAATTGCCTGAGGAATCGGTTTGTACCAGAGTTTTTAACTCGTTAAATGTTCCTGTATGAAACTGGGCACCAGCTCGATAATAACCGGGTAACCTGGTATCACCTGGGTTTTGATTAAGCCGATAAAGGGTCTCAAAAATTCCCTCTGCCCCATCTTTTCCATTTAGATCGCTTTTAAGCCCATCTCGGTTTTTAAACCCACCACTTGGATCATCAAACCCATCCATAATATGGGCGATAAAATTCCAGTTTCGATTAGGATTGTAGGCCACTTGAATTCCCCAAGGGGCTGCACCATAGCCTGCTGAAAAGCCTGAAGATGGTGAACTTCCCAAAAAGGTTGGATAGGTAAAAGACGTATTAGTGAATAATCCAGCTGTTTGAGACGCGGCAATTTTAACAAAGGGATAAATCTTACCAACCCGGATATTTAATTTTTGGTTGAATAAATCCTGTCCGTAAAACAGCTCGAATAGGCGAGGTCCAGATTCTGGAGGATCTCCAAAATAAACAGAATTGAGTGAACCAACTCGCTCCCGAGCAACACTGTCCCCTGTAAGCCAGCTACCAGTGATATGGATCATCCCGCCATCCCACCATCCCACACGGTCAGTGTACAAATCACCACTGAGAATATGAACTTGGTTAACGGAAAATCCTTGCTTGATACCGCCTAAGGGATTACCGTAAATTTCATTGTAATAAGCATAAATTAAATCAATGCCATGTTCATCTAAAGTATCTCGCAACCCTCCCCAGTCTCCGGTCATAAAACTGCGCTGAAGAAAACGGCTATTGTCCTCTTCACGCTGGCGAATACCTTGAATAAATAGACCTGTGTCTAGAACTTTATTGGTAACAGGTTTACGTAGTGCGCGTATGGTCAGAAGATTGATCTCGCGAGAGAGCCTAGATTGAGGTACTTCACTCTCTTTTTTTAAATCTTGGCTGTCAGATGCATTTTCATTTTCTGAGGAAATAAAAATTTCTGAAAGAGCAGCATTTGACTCTGAACTGGCGTCTTCTGGTTCGACAATGAGCCGATCTTTCAAATCCTGAAAGTTTGGACAGTTTTCTGCTTTAAGACTTAAAGCTTCTTCCAGCTTTAAGTCTAGTGAGCTAAAATGTTCAAATTGGCAAAATTTCTGAAGTTGAGTTTCAGACTCTATCTCCGATTTAGTAGCTAAAAAGGAAATAGGCTTCTCAGGCTTTTCTTGTTTTAATCTCTGTGAAATTACATGTCTAATACTGGATCCATTAGCAGAATCTTCTATGCTGTTTATGGCTTCTACAGTATTAGCAGAAGAGGTTAAATTGCTATCACTTTTCAGATCTGTCTTAGCATCTGAACTGGCTAATGTGGAGGATGCTTCAGAGAGAGTTTCACTGGCATTGACAGTAGAAGCCAATCCAAGCCAGACTGTTGCAGATAAAACTGATAGTAAAAAGAGTCTCGGAGAAGACGGCATGGTTTAGTGTTTCCCGTCCCACAGGAATTGAATCGTAAACTAAATTAGGCCTGACCTAATTCATAAGAATCAAACCTTTCTTGTTCAGTGATATGAAGTTGTATTGTTCACTGGAACAAGAAGGGTATAGCTCAGTTAGGATTATTCACCCAGGATTATTTACCTAGGATTGTTCACCTAGGATTGTTCACCTGGAGGAGGAACAAGGCCCAACTGTATCATTAGTCCTAGTTGATCTAGTTGAGTCCATCGTTCTGCAATTTGCCCTCCTTCTATCCGTACAATGGTAATTCCAGTTAGTGTAATTTCCTTTCCACTGGCAGGAACCCCAAATAAAGGAGTACCAGTGTGCTTTCCTTGAATTTTCCAACTGTGGACAACGCGATCGCGAGCATAAATTTCGTCCTGAATTGTCATCTTTAATTCAGGCATTGCGCTACGGAACATACCAATGATTTTCTTGAAGCCATCGCTACCTTCTTCCGAGCCTAAAGGCGAGTGATCAACAGCATCCGCTTTGATGAATTTATCGATGACAGAGAAATCGCCTTCGTTCCATGCCCCTTCGAACATCTGAACCGCAATTTGGTTGTTCTCAACAGGGCTTAACGCATTAACTGCTGAGTTTGAAGCTGTTGCAACTTCGCTTTTAGTCGTTTCAGCGATTGGCTTGTTCGTGTCAATCGCTGCTTCACTCGCACAGCTTACTAGCCCAAAAAGTAGTAATGCAGGGATAGACTTCAGAATTTTTGCTTTCATGCTAAGCCTCTTTCAAGAGTGATGGAAATAATGAATAAACAATCGTGACACTAATTAATGCAGGTAGTTTGGACATCCGATAACTAAACTACTGCAGCTTCCGTCTTTGGATGCAGTTGCTCCATCAAACCCAAATCATTCTCATTGATCCAAATCTCAGAAATTTGTCCTTGGTCAAGACGAAAGATACTGACACCTTGCATCTCAACGCTATTTCCAGTTGCTGGAATTCCGCGAAACTGACCCTTATGGGTAGCATTCATATGCCACCGTAATGCGGTCATTGTGTTATCACACATCTCTCGCTCTAGCGTGTAACAGATATCTGGAAATGCTTCTCGCATCATACCAATAAAGTGCTTCAGTCCAGCCTGACCCCTGATAGGCGTTGGAAGCATTGGGAGATGAAGGATAAAATCTGGGGCTATTAGACTAGGAATTAGGTCGATTCTGCCCTGGCCAATCAACTTTTCAAAGAAGCTGCGAGCAAGGGCCTTGCTCGCTTCTGGAGAGGTGACCGATGGCTCTGCGGGAATAACACCAATTTGTCTCATTAATCCTAATGTATCTTCATTGGCTAAGGATTCAACGATTTTGCCATCTACAATCTTTAGCCAGCTTACACCATCAATAACAAAGTGCTTACCGCTTGCGGGAATATCACCTTTGACTGTATGGAGTGGTCCACCAATATGAGTACCACTACCAATCCAATGGCCTACTACAGTATCACCATCAACAAGTAGATGCTTAACATCCAGATGCACATCCGGAAAGGCACCATGGAGCATCATTACAAGTTCCTTAAAGCCATTGGGACCATAATAAGGTTCAGGATGGGTTGGAATGGTAAACATGAAATCTTCGCTCATCAGATCATCAATGACATTGAGCTTAGCGTCATTCAAGATTTCTTGATAATACCGCTGTGCAATAGATTTTTTAGCTTCAACTGAATCTATTTTGCGTAGATGAATGAGATCTACGACATCGGTATTAAGAACGCGATAGATGTCTTTTAGAACGCCGATCATAGGAGTTGAGTTGAGTACTTATGAGTTCAGAATGTCTTGTGTATGGTCAGAATGTAGAATGACCTAAAGGCGAGCAGATTCCTCTGCATATACCAACTCATCAACAACATAGGTTAAAATGATGGGCTGCTGGGTTTGAGTCGATCGTTTTACAGTCCAGGTCTGAAAAGCATCCAGAATAATACGCTTGCTGTAAGGCTCAGGTGCATTCCACATGCTGGCTTCCCACATGACGACTACCTTGTAGATGGATTCTTCGCCGGTTGATGAAACTAGGGTTACTTCTTTAACTGTGTGAACTTCGTCAAAAAACAACGTAATAACGCGCTCGTACCAGCCTTTAAATCCTTCAAAACCTTCTACAGTTGCTTCAGGAAAGATCATTTTGAGCTCTTTGTCAGCCAGCATAGGAATATATGCTTCTAGGGGCTCATGAACGTCTAACTTGCGATACCAGGCGGCGGCAAATTCACGTACTTCGGTATCGGAGAGTGGAGCAAGAAGGGTGGTAGTCATAAATGAAAAAGAAGTGAGGATGGATAGAAATCAAAAGAATAAAACAAGGATGCCAAGCTAAGAGTTGCCATGGAATTAGAGGCCGATAGAGCCACAGATTTTTTGAATGGCATCGGGACGAATATTACCCTCAATGACCACATCAATGAGGAAGGGACCTTTGTGGGCGATCGCCTGTTTAATTGCTGGAACAATCTCCTCCGGCTTCTCGACGCGAACAGCTTCTACACCCATGGAGTGAGCCATTTGATCAAATCGAATTGCTGGATTAGAGAGATCAAAACTCAGCGGAAAAGCATGTGTAGGAACACTTTGCTCTTGCCAGTACTGCTGAATATTGAGCTGCAATAGTTTGTAGGAACGATTATTGCAGATTACAAACTTGGCATCAATATTGTAACGGGCTGCCGTCCAAAGGGCTTGAATGGTATATAGGCTACCACCATCCCCAGTGAAGCCAACTACAGTCTTATCGGGATTTGCCAGCTTGAGGCCAATGGCTCCAGGAATGCCAACCCCTAGCGAACCGCCTCGAGTCGAAAAGTAATGACCCGTTTGACGAGGGGGGAGATAGCGGGTCAGCGTCGGAGAAGAGGTAAGGGCTTCGTCAAAGACAATAGTATCGTTGGGCAATTTTTCTGCAAGCGCTTCCATAAACTGAGCAAAGTTCAGGTTTGGGCTACTTGCATTGCGATCGCCTGCTAAAGCTTGCTTAAGCTGAGCTGTTTTGGCCTCGGCTAGAACTTGCTTGCGATGAATGGCTTGCGATCGCTGTCCCTCGGTCTGCATCTCCTGAATGGCTTCTGCTAAACGCATCAGCGTCAACTTTGGATCGCACACAATTCCTAAATCGACTGGATGATTCTTAGCAATTTCATAGGCATTTAAATCAATATGAAATACCTTTGCATCAGCGGCAAAAATATCACCTAGTTCTGGAAAAACCTCTGGCAAGACGTAGGTTCCACAAATTAAGTTAACATCACCCCGTTGCATGGTTGACAGACTATTACTGCCAAACATATGCCCTGTTGTACCTTGATACAGTGGATGAGTGGTATCCATATTGAGTTCACCGGAGTCCACATCTCGGACCTCAGCACCGAGTAACTCTGCAACCTTTGTCAGAGCCTCCTGGGCACCAGAATAGGCAACTCCATCACCGACGTAAATCATCGGTGTCTGAGCTGTTATCAGTTGCTCAGCCATCTGAATGATTATGGCCGAATCGGGAACTACTCGGGTTGAAGGCAGAGAGGTCGGTCTGACAGGCTCTATAGTTGGAGCATCCAAAATGTCCTGGGGAAGACAGATATATACCGGTCCCATGGGAGGAGTGGATGCAATTTTGATAGCCTTGCGCAAAACTCGGAGCAGAGATGACGAATCAGAAACCATGGTGGACCATTTGGTCACCGGTCTAGCCATCGCAACGAGATCCCCAGCCATTTGGGCATCCATTGCCTGATACTTAATCCCCGCATCGCCACCGATGACCAGCAATGGTGCATGACCTCGCATTGCCTGGTAAAGGGCACCGATCGCATTGCCAAGACCCGGAGTGCTATGGATTTGGACAACTGTAGGCTTCTGCGTCGCCCTCGCATAGCCATCAGCCATCATCACAGCAACACTTTCTTGCAGTGTCAAAATGTACTTTAGCGTTGGATAGTCTGACAGTGCATCCAAAAATCCCTGTTCGACAGTTCCAGGATTGCCAAACATGTACTCAATGCCATCCGCAAGCAGTTGTTCGAGGATGGCAAAACGACCGGTTCTGCCTTGCATGATTATTTCTAAATTGGGGATCAAAGAGAAAAATAAACGGATGGAATTTTAAGCATTAATGATGGGGATAAATTGCTTAAAATTTCCATCGTTAATGCTTACCAGCCGTAGCGTTTTAGATCTTTTTCTAGAACCTCAACCATCTTTTCACCGGTTAGGTAGGAGTCAGGGGTAGATCGTCCGGTAATAAAGGGATAGTCTACAATTACTGAGGTTTCTTTCCCAAAGTTGCCAATGTAAGAACCCTCAGGTCCTGTAGCATCACGCAGGATGTATTCCAGGGGGTAGGGCGGAGGACCCATGTTAAAGTCAGTCCCCATAAAGCCGGTACCATCATGGTAGTCGTACTCTTTACAGTGACCTGTAACATGCTTGCCCCAAATTAAGCTTTTGCGATTTTCAAGTTCGCGAGCAAAGGCTAAGCAAGCGACGCCATAGCACTCTGCACCAATGGGCTTGTTCATCCGATAGAAGCTTAGGATAATATCGTGAACACGCTGATTATTTGCCAAGTCCACAATGGGGCCGCTACCTCCAACAATCAATAAAGCATCATATTGAGCAAGGTATTCACGCTCAACTTTAGCCATTTGACTATAATAAGCTTCCAAGTCTCGAATCAAACTAGGAGAGCTAAAGTAAGGCATTTCAGGCACTACTTCAGCAATATTAAGAGGATAGTTAAGGCGAGGTGATTTATCAATTTCTTTGACTTTTTTCGCGACTTCTGGGGAGGTTACACTTCGACCTAGAGGGGGATCAACATAGTCAGGATCCATACTTGGTGGTAAAGCTACAGGACGTTTACCATTTGGCGTTGCAAAGGTAACTTCATAGCCAGCCTTATCAAAAGTTTCGAGGGGACCAATTAATTCCTCGCCCCAAAATCCCCATTCGGAAAGGATAACTAGAATTTTTTTCATGCGATCTCCATGACTCAAATCAGAAACGGTTAGATAATGGCACCTGAACTTTTGGCTCTAACTTTGATCTCAGATTAATCTGCGGTCTAGATTAATCTGAGATTAAGTGCAATAACTTAACTCGATGACTCAATGAGGAATGAACTATCTTTTAAGCAAAGTTCATACTCCTTTTGTAAAGACAATAGAACCTTTTTCTTGGTTGGACAATAAGTGAATCTACGGGGAATTAGAATTTATTCCATTTAGCCACATTGTTAATATCTGAATTTTTATAGAAACAACAGGCTTTTCCCTCTTTTAATAAAAGTACTGGTTCCTCCTAAATTCTAGTTTTATAATCACTACTTATGACAACAACAAGTCTTCTTTCGAAGAATCTCGGGGAATCTACGGATTAGCTCTTCTGTGCTTTTACAGAGAAAAAAGCAGATAGCTAGTGCAAAAAGTCATGGCTTGACCATGCTAATCTCAGAGACTTGCTTGTTTTGAGGCTAGCAATAGGGCAGAAAACGCCTCAAAGTTCTATCTGTAGAAAAGTCTGAGATTGATGAAATTGTGTTGATGCGGTTGATGGGAATCATAATAGTCATGATCAATTACTGACTCTAAACCTAGAGAAGCGCTAATGCCTGGGCTTCTCACTCTTGTTCAACAGGATTACGGCTTCATCTTTACCTAGCGTGCCCTCAAAGTGTGTCGGCTAACGGTATCTATGTTACGCCTTGTAAAATTTTGAGGAGTAGTGACTCAACTTTTCTGGCAAATCATGAATTTAGAGAGCAGGAGCCCAGTTTGCTCTCTTTATTGTATTAAAATATACAAAACCAGGGTTTGGTGATAGTATTTCAAGATCGCCTACATGAAAGATGTAGAGGCTAATGCTGAATACTGCGGAGTTTGCCACCGCGACCCGTAAGTCGTAATGGGCCAAAGAATTAGACCGAGTAACCCTCCCAAAAGGCCGCCTCCCTGAAGTGCTTGAGTCACAGAGGGGGAACTGCTGGTGCTGATGGGCTCTACTCTTCGTTAAAACCTGGTACCGGAGTTGGCCTTGTTCCGTTAGGGTCCGAGATAAATTTTCGGTTGCTATCGCATCTGTGCTTGAGGTCTGGTCGGCCAGTAGGGCTGTTTCTAGCTCACCATAGGTCGTTTCAACGAAGACTAGAACGGATGTGCCAATGACGAAGTTGGGGAGTTCATCTGTCAGGCGAACATAAATATTGAGATCAATATCGTCCTGAAGAAATTGGGACCAAATGAGTCCCGCAACTTCAAATCCGATCATCTGGTCCAGTAGATACCAGGTTGAAAGGAGAAATTAAACGTCGTCATAGCCGAATATTTAGTATCAGTGAGGCGGCAGATGAGTGACGGGTGGTTTTGACTAGAAGCGATCGCAACTCAGAGATGACTGCAATATTAGTAGTATACGTACATTTATCATATCTCTGCGCGTTGGCTTTTGATGTAATATAATTGCTTTCTATGCCTAAATTTATCTAAATTTCAAACTTTTTAGAAATATTGGTTGATCTATGTTTTTCGTTGCTGAAGTCAATTCTTAATAGGTTTAAAATTACGCCGGATTGCCGATGAAGGAGCGATTTTCCTAAGTCTATTGGTGACGATCGACTATTGATCAAGCTGCTCTGATCTCTAAGCTTCTCTCAAAATGTAATTGAGCTGAGATCTTACCCCGATTACGATGACGTTCCAAGGTTCAAGCCCCAGGCTAATCGCTGGAGTTTCAAGAGGAAAGTTTGATTTGAGCTGAAGCCGATTGTTGAGACGAGCTACCGGATCGAAACCCGATAGAATCAGGAGTGGGGGGCTGATTTCGCATTAACCGCTTCAGTAATTTGGTGCGCTCCAGTCGATTGAGGACACGAACAATGAGTTCAGGACCAATAATGGGTTTGCTGACAAAATCATCCGCACCGGCAGCAAACACTTGAGTCGCTGTTTCTGTATCAATCCGTGTGGTGAGTAACAGAATGGGGAGACTATTCCAAGGCTCTTCACCGCGAATTTGCTGGCAGAGTTCTAGGCCATCCATTCGAGACATTTGAATATTGAGAATGAGCAAATCGGGATTGGCATGGGTTAATCCCTCCCAAAAGCGTCGGGGATCTGAAAGGGTAATAACTTGTAATCCCCAGGGTTCTAATAAGGTTCGTAAAAATTTCAGAATCTTGAGATCATCATCCACAATCAAAATTCGCCCTTCTGTATTTTCATTGGGAAAAGCGGGAGCTGTCGGTAGATTGTTCGGTTGATAGGGAGTCGCTTGAGCAATAGTCGCTTGAGCAATAATGGGTGGGTTAGTGCTCGGTGCGTTAGTGGTCGCTAGATCGGTCGAGAGGGGCTCAGACAGCTCTTGTTTTCCGGAGATTGAGGAGGACGTTACAGAATTTTTGATTTTGTGTTCAAGCTGATGCAGAAGCTCAGTTGCGCCTTGATGGAGCTGCTGCATCGCGTGAGAGCTTGTCCCTGCTAGAGCCTCGCTCTGCGCCGTTTCTAAGCCAGTTTCGATCTCACGGGCCAAATGGGAGGCACTCATCAAGCCAAAGGTTCCTAAGGCTCCACACAGAGAATGGGCATCTCGCTGGGCCTGTTGGAACGCGGTTGGCTCTAGGGGTCCATGGGGAAGGAGGGCGATCGCCCGCTCCAGCCGTTGGGCCTGCTCGTGGATGCGAGGCTGAAACCGTTCCCAAACCTGGGCAATTTGGGCGATCGCCTGAAGACTCGCAGCCCGTTCTGTATCGGAGTTAGAACCTTTACCTTTGATCCTAGAACTTTCTGTTTTGCCTAGGCTTTCCTCCTGGGGATGCAACCGATAGCCGATGCCATAGACGGTCTCAATCACATGACTGGGTGCCTGGGCGGCCTTTAATTTTTGACGGATGCACTTGATATGGGTTCGTACGGCCTCATCTCCCGGTGTATCTTCGTAAGTCCAGAGATGCTCAATAATCATGCTACAGCTGAAGACTCGGTGGGGATGGCGCATCAACAGCTCTAATAATGCATATTCTTTAGGGGTGAACATCACAGGATGTTGATCGTAAAACACCTCATAGGATTCTGGATCAAGGAGCAGTTTGCCCCAGCTCAGTAAGGGAGAAGCCTCCGCCATGCCCCGCCGCAGCAGGGCCCGGATTCGAGCCGTGAGCTCTTCGGGGTCAAAGGGTTTGGTGACATAATCATCGGCCCCAGCATCTAGCCCGAGGGCTTTATCATGGCAGGTATCCCGAGCTGTGAGTAGCAAAATTGGCATGTTGTAGTGGTGATTTCGCAGGCGCTGGCATAGACTAAGGCCATCTAATCCCGGCAAAATTACATCTAAAACAATGAGGTCATAGCTAAAGGCTTCAATCAGACACCAAGCCGATTCACCATCTGTCGCAATCTCAACTGCATAGTGATGATGGGCGAGGAGAGTCTCCAAAATCTGAGCCGTGGATTCATCATCATCAACCACTAGGATTCTCATGGGGCAGCATCCCTCGGATTGTCACTCAGCCTGCGGTTCTCTTTTTGATTATGAACGAAGATCGAAAAAAGGTTTGGGGATCGCTTACAAGCATTTACATCCGGGGAGTGCGATTACCCCTGGTCCTCTCTCTACTCTCCTTGCTGTTGTCCTTGGTTGCTTGTGGTGCCGCGCTGCCGCCGGGGCCGGATCGGGCGTTGATGCCCCGTGAGCTGGGTGTAATTGTCAATCGGGCGGATCCCCTTAGTGTTCAAATTGGAGAGTACTATCGCCAACGACGGCGTATTCCCGATCGCAACTTGATCGAAGTGGATTTTCCCCCCGACACAACCACGCTGTCGCCGGGGGAGTTTCGCCGGATCCAGCGGCAGGTCGCGCGCCAAACGCCCTATTACATTCAAGCCTATGCGCTGACTTGGGCGACGCCGTACCGGGTGGGCTGTATGTCGATCACATCGGCGTTTGCCTTTGGGTTTGATCCCAAATATTGCGCCCAAGGCTGTCAGGCTACGGAATCCAACCCCTATTTCAATCAGGACAGCGAGAAACCCTACAGCGATTTTGGGATGCGTCCGACGATGGCGATCGCCGCCACCACCTTTGCTAAAGCCCGCACCCTGATTGACCGAGGTATCCAGTCTGATTTCGATCGCCCGATGGGTACGGCCTATCTGGTGAGCACCAGCGACCCCACGCGCAATGTCCGGGTGGGGATGTTTCCGCTGGCGCTGGGCGTGGCCGCTGAGCGCTATTTTGCTGCTGAACTCGTCAAAACCGATGCCTTGGTCGACAAGACCGATGTGATGTTTTATTTCACGGGGTTAACGAATGTTCAAAAGCTGACTGCCAATCGATTTTTGCCGGGGGCGATCGCCGACCACCTCACCTCCTTTGGCGGTATGCTCACGGACAGCTCCCAGATGAGCAGTCTCCGCTGGCTCGAAGCCGGAGCGACCGGCAGCTACGGCACGGTAGAAGAACCCTGCAATTTTGCGCAAAAGTTTCCCCATCCAGCGGTCTTGATGCACTATTATCTGCGGGGAGAATCGTTAATTGAAGCCTACTGGAAAAGCGTAGCTTGGCCCGGTCAAGGGCTGTTTATTGGGGAGCCCCTGGCCAGACCTTTTCAATAGCTGCCGGAACTCTCCGGATTCGGGCACAGTCGTTAGCATCGGCCTAATCAAAACTTGGGATCAAGAGGTAGCAGCGTGAGTCAAGGGCAAGGATGGCGCAGAATCGGTCTAGTCAGGCTGGTGGTGGTGTTAGGGGGCCTGGGTTTAGGATGGATGCCCGTTGTGGCCCAAACTCCGCCTCCGCCAAAGGTTACGACGGCGACGGGGACAACGGTCGATCGCGCCCTCGATCGCGCCTTTGCCATTCCCCCCCGGTTTGACCATGCTTCTCCTTTTTCGGAAGGATTGGCTCCGGTGAAAGTCGGCGATCGCTGGGGCTATATCAACCACCAGGGAGAAATGGCGATCGCCCCCCAATTCGAGTCCACCTGGGGCTTTTCAGAGGGGTTAGCCTTGGTTCAAACCGGACGTGCCCGCAGTTATATCAACCCTGAGGGCAAATCGATTCTGCGAATTAAACCCGCAGTGGGGTTTGTCAGTCCAGTGTTTGCGGAGGGATTGGCTGTCATCGAGGTGAAAAACCGCTGGGGCTATATCAATCAACAGGGCAAGCCGGTCATTCCGCTGCAGTTTGAAAAGGCCCGCTCCTTTTCTGAAGGGTTGGCGGCGGTGCAGCAAGAGGGCAAATGGGGCTATGTGGACCCGGCGGGGAAGCTGGTCATTGCGCCGCAGTTTGAACAGGCTTGGGAGTTTGTCAATGGCTTGGCCGTGGTCCAGGTCAATGGCATTCTAGGATTTGTTGATCCTCAGGGAAAATTTGCGATCGCCCCCCATTTCGAAGACGCCGAAGACTTTTCCGAGGATCTGGCCGCCGTTCAGTTTGAGGGCAAATGGGGCTACATCAACCGCCAAGGCCAGTTTGTGATTCCGCCTCAGTTTACCCGCGCCAAAGGATTCTCTGAGGGACTGGCGGCTGTCCATTCACAGGGGCAGTATGGCTACATCGATAAGACGGGGACATTTGTGATCGCGCCCCAGTTTGATGAGTTTGTGGGCAGTTTCTCAGAGGGGTTTGCGATGATCCGGGTGGGTCGAGAGGCCGGATATGTCGATCGTGCGGGACAACGGGTGATTGCACCGCAATTTAGCTTGGCTACAGACTTTTCGGAAGGTCTCGCCCCAGTGAAGCAAGGACCGAAGTGGGGCTATGTTAAGCATCCGGGCTAAATATCCGGGCTAAACATCCGGGTTCAGACACGAGGGTGGATGGATCCTAGTTTCATTTGAGTTCGGAATACGCAGCTCTTGTACCGCAACCTTAGTTTGAGCCAAGCGCTCCAAGAGACCCGGCTCAATCGCAACCTGCTGGGTCAGGTCTTCGAGACAGCTCAAAACTTCGACTAATCCCCATTGCAGGCTGGTAATGACTTCACGAAGGTAGCGTTCTTCTTCTTGATCCTGGTGCATAATCTTTGCTGAATCGTCGCTGGGGAATAGAGAGATAATGGAAGCTCAAGCTGAAATCTGACAACCTTCCGCGAGAAGGGTACGATATAAGACATAGGACACAATTGCCAGTTTGTTGTTTGATTTCAAGCCTATGACAACAAATCATGCGAATGATGCCTCTGCTTGGGAGAGATTAGAGCAGGGTCGATTGAATAAAGCTGCCCAGGGAGGATATGTAGGCTATGGCTCACCTGCGTTTGGTCAGCAGTCCGTCAAGGGTGAGTTGGTGGAGAACCCCACGGAATGTGAAATCATTGAACTGATTCGTCGTCACCACAAATCTGGAAAGTCCTTACAAAGGATTGCAGATTGGCTCAATCAACAGGGCTACAAGACTAAGCGTGGCAAAGCGTGGCAGCGAGTTTCGGTCAAACGGGTGCTCGATCGTCTCTATGGTAGAGCTCAAAGAACGACATCCTCCCCATTCCAAAGTCCCTCTCTTCTGACGGACGTTTCTTTTCCGACTGACGACTCGTAGTATCTGAAAACCAAAAATTCCCAAAGTCACTGCCCAAGTAGGGTTTCATTTCTTCTTGTGTAACATCCCTCTCAAAAATACCATAAAGTGAGCTAAGCTTTATTCTGCAACGGTTTTTCCGAGATAGCTGTTACATCTGTCTAGTTGTGTGTTCAAGTTGAGAACAACGGAGCGGGAATTCTAGGCATGGTATGGGGCAGCGCGTCGTAATGGCCTTGAGCGGTGTGAATAGGGGTATGAATGTCATTGGACACAGGCAGCGATCCCGTTTTGGATTTTCTGGATTTGAAGGATGCAGTGGACACTGCGCCTTTGACCGTCTCACCGGATCTGTCTTTGATGGAGGCGATTGTCAGCCGAAGTCAACCGTCATTACGATGTGATCTAGAGAACTTCTCCAGTATGGAAGGGCTTGCTTTGCCCAAGCAGCAGGCTACGAGCTGTATTTTGGTCATGGAGGGGCAAACCCTGCTGGGAATTGTGACCGAGCGAGATATTGTGCGCTTAACCGCAGCGGGACTGGATTTTCGGACGACAGCGATCGCTGAGGTAATGGTTCATCCGGTGATTACGTTTCCCCAGCGATCGCTTCAGGATGTGTTCGCCGCTTTATTTTTATTTCGTCGATATCGCATTCGCCATTTGCCAGTCGTCGATGACCAAAACCACCTCGTCGGGGTAATTTCCCAGGACAGCTTGCGCCAGGTGATGCGTCCAGCCAATTTGCTGCGATTTCATCGCGTTGCAGATGTAATGACGACGCCAGTGATCCAGGCTCCCCTGAAGGCTACGGTCCTGGAGGTCGCTCAGCAGATGGCAGAAAATCGGGTCAGCTGCGTGGTCATCACCCAAAACAATATCGAGGGGGATCCCCAGCCGATAGGGATTGTCACCGAGCGAGATATTTTGCAGTTTCAGGTGTTGCAGTTGGATTTGGCCAAGACCAAGGTGCGGGATGTGATGAGTTCACCCTTGTTTTTGCTCAGTCCGAATGATTCGCTCTGGACCGCCTATCAAGCCATGGGAAAGCGACGGGTGGGTCGTCTGGTGGTGTCTTGGAACTGGGGTAAGGGGTTGGGGATTGTGACTCAAACCAGCCTATTGCGGGTTTTTGATCCGGTGGAGATGTTTTCGATTATTGAAGCGTTGGAACAAACCATTCAGCAGTTGCAAGGGGAGCAAGGGCGATCGCTGTCACAGCCTGTTTTGGGGGATTTGGGCTCTTTCAAGACTGATTCGCTCAAGACTAATTCGCTCAAGACTGATATTGAGCAGAGCTGTTGGCTGATTCGGGGGTTGTTGGCGGATCCTGGATTTTCCTTGACCCAGCGGCGATCGCAACTGCTCCAGATTCTCGCGACGCTCCAGCGGCTCACTTTCCTCGCTGAACGTGGGTAGAGGCAGGACTAGAGCACCAACCACAACTCTAGCGCAGTCCCACCCAGGTCCAGAAATCTTGCCGCGTGACGAATTCCAGCAAAAGCAAAACCACAAACGCCAGCATGGCAAACCGACCATTCAGTCGCTCGGCGTAGGCATTCCAGCCAAAGCTAGGGGCTTCGAGGTCGGATTCGGGCTGCGATTGGGGGTGGGATTCGGGGGCGATCGCCTCAGTGTTTTCGATAGTGTTTTCGATGGGATTTTCGATCTCGTTACTCATGGTCAGGGGATTGAGGGGGTAGGGACGGATTGTTAAGCATTGTTGCGGTGTCGTTCTGGATTGTACCGCGTTGGACTGCTTCGATGAGCGATCGCACCTCCTGGGTCCCTTCTGAGGGCTCAAAGTTCAGCGGGAATTTACGACGCTTGAGCATCGTCAGGCCCAGAGGCAATAGGCTAAACAACCCGGCCAGATCCCGGAACGAGTTGCCCAAAACCCGTAGCCCAAATTTGCGTTCGTCAATCCAGCCGCCCCGTTTGACCAGATCCACCAAGACTTTGCGGTGGCGGAGAGCGCGGCTGTGGTTAATATCCGCTGTGGATGCTTGGGCGAGCAGTTGTTCTTTGATCCGGCCAATTTGGTCCATGGGCGCGACTTCCATGGGGCAGACGGCATTGCAGTAATAGCAGCGGGTGCAACCCCAGACGCCGGAGTCGGTTTGGCCGTACTGATGGAGGCGATCGCCCCTGCGATCGTCCCGAGTATCCACCAGCGTCCGCCAGCCCTTGGCCAGGGCATGGGGTCCGACAAAGTTGGGATTGACTTCACGGGCGTTGCATTCGGAATAGCAGGCTCCGCAGAGGATGCAGTTGCCGGTTTGGTTGAGTTTGTCCCGTTCTGCTGGGGTTTGCAGAAACTCCCGCTCGGGAATTTGGCGAGCGGCGGTGCTGACGTAGGGATCAACGGCTTTGAGATTTTGCCAGAAGGAGTCCATATCGACGATCAGGTCTTTGATCACCGGCATATTCCCCATGGGGGCGATCCTTAAGGTCGGTATGATTTCCGTCGAACTTTCGCTGACATGCTCGCGGACTGGCTCCATGGGCTCTAGCCTTGCTAGTTCACCCCGCAGACTTTCCTTGCAGGCTAGGGTCGAGCGGCCATTGATGCGCATGGAGCAACTGCCGCAGATCGTATTACGACAATTTTTGCGGAAGCCCAGCGTTCCGTCCTGTTCCCATTTGATTTTGTTGAGACAATCTAACACCGTGTTGCCCGGTTCGGCCTCCAGCTCATAGCGCTGAATGCGGGGGGCTTCACCCTGGGTTTGGCGCAGAATCTCAAAGGCAACTTTCATAACCGGACGCTCCAGGCTGATTTCTGGCGTTGGGTGTTGCGTTGCTCGACCCAGCCGAGAAATTTTTCCCCTTTAGGATAAGCGATCGCCCGCTCCCTCTCCTGCCTCGTCGCGCATCTTAATGCCCGTTACCCATGGCACTGCAACCAATCGAGCAAATCCTGCCACACCTGCGCCCGTTCGGGTTCGTTAAAGACTTCGTGATATAGCCCCTCATAGCGCTTGAAGGTTTTATCGGTGGATTGGGCTGCTTGATAGAGAGCTTCGCTGCCGGTAATGGGGGCGAGGCGATCGCCCGTCCCATGGAAAATCAGCAGCGGCAGTTGCAGTGCCGACCGATGGGCCTCGATCCAGCGAATGGTGCGAATCAGTTCTGCCCCCGTTCGCGCTCGAATCTTGCCATGATGAATCAGCGGGTCCTGGTCATAGGCTGCCCGCACTGCCGGATCGCGACTGATGCCGGTGTGATCCAGAGCAACCGTGGGCATTGTCGGCAGTAGCGTTCCCAGCAGCCCCGAGAGCCGAATGAGTAAGGGCGAGACCTTGGGGTTAAGGGCCAGGGCCGGGGCACTGAGAATGAGTCCGGCGAGGTTTACTTCAGGGTGTTCGAGGACAAACCGGGTGGCGATCGCCCCTCCCATACTGTGCCCCAACAAAAACAGCGGTGTCCTTGGCGGTGTTATTGAATTTGGCGGCGTTATTGAATGTTGTGTTTGCACCTGGTCTAAAACGGTTTGCACATCCACCAGATAATCCTCAAATCGCTCTACATACCCCCGCATCCCAGGCGATCGCCCATGGCCGCGAAGATCAAAGCCATAGACCGCATACTGATGGGTATTGAGAAATTGGGCGAGTTCAGCGTAGCGATCGCTATGTTCTGCCAACCCATGGACAATGAGAACCACACCGCGTAGCGGCAGATTTGGGCTAGATGTGGGCAACCAACTTTGCCGGTATAACATCAATTGACTTGGTCCAACCATTGATTGGCGATGTCGCACCAGGCTTCCACATAGGCGGTTTGCTTGGGGTCGCTGGGATTGATGGCTCCTGTATGTTCGGGATAGCGATCGCGAAATTGCTCATCCACCTCCTGCCAAGAGGCTTTCTCCGCTGGGAGTTGGTTGAATCGAGCGATGGCATCGGCCTGACATTGGGGATTGCTTAACCCTGTGCCCAAGGGACCGGCTCCTGCTGGCCGTTGAAGGGTCGGAAACTGAAAGGTCGGCCACTGAAGGGCTGGAAATTCAATGACAGGAAACGGGATGTCCGGCAACTCGATTGCGGGCCACTGAACCGGTGGTAACTCCGTTGGCAAGGGGGGTAAATTAATATCCGGCAAGGGTGGGAGGGCGATCGCAGGCCATTCGGGCAAGGGGGGTAATTGAGGCAACTGCCCCTGGGCAATGCTGGGCAGCACCCGCCGCACCCCACTGTAGAGCACTAGCAACACCAACAGGCTTGGCCCAACGCGAAAGGCTAGAAAACTCAGAAGGGGTTGAATCCACAATAAAGGGCGAACCCAGAGGGGCCAGATATATCGGGTCGGTTCGATGGTGATGGTTTGGGGGAGCGATCGCCCAATCGCAACGGTTTTTTGCACTGAGAAGGGAGCGGTTTCTGCCGATCGAGCCATGTTGGCAGGTCGCAGAATTTCAGTGGGTGCTAGTTCTGCTGGCAGAGGGGTGGTCTCCCGTGCAAATTCCACAGGTCGCGGGGAAAAGCGATTGGACAAACGGCTGGGAGGGATCTGGGTCGGAGGGAATGGACTTGAAGAAGATTGGCTTGAAGGAAATTGGCTAGGAGGGCATTGAGTGGGCGGTAATTGTGTCGGCGGTAATTGCGTGGGGGAAAATGGGCTAGAGGAAAATTGACTGGGGGGAAATTCGGTTAGGGTTCGCAGTTGGGCCTGGGCGGCAAGCTGATGGAGCGCGGCTAAAACCTCCGCAGCCGAATGAAAGCGTTGTTCTGGTTGAGTTTGCAACAATTGGGTTAAAATCATCGCCAACCCTGGGCTGACAATGACCTGCTGTTGCCAGAGCCAGCGATCTTGGTGAGGGTCGTAGAGTTCAGCGGGGTTGCGTTGGCCGGTGAGGAGGGCGATCGCACAAACCCCCAGAGCATACAAATCGCTTGAAGGATAGGCTTCTCCCAGGCTTTGCTCGGGGGGGCTATAGCCTTTCTTGGCAATGAACGTGCGTTGTTGGGGGAGCGAGGCTGATGCGGAATGGAGCGCATGTTTGACAGTGCCGAAATCAATTAGCACGGGGCGGCTAGTGCGGGTGCTCAGGAGGATGTTGTCGAGAGCGATGTCGCGGTGGATGACGGCGGGATTGTGGTTGTGGAGATAGTCTAAAACGGGCAGAAAGTCCCGCAGAAACTGAATGACTTGAATTTCGGGAAATGCACCAAATTGCAGCAGGTCTAGATAAGTCGGTCCTTCAATCCATTCCTGCACGAGCATCCAGTGGGTTTGGCCTTTGACTTCGATTTCAAATTCTTCGCGAAATTGAGGAATTTGGGCATGGCTCAGCCGATGCAGGACAGCGGCTTCACGCTGGAAGAGTTCACGGGCTTTTTGAATGCCTTGGGCATCGGTGGTGCTGAGGGGGGCAAATTCTTTGAGAACGCAGGGTTCGTTGTGGCGGCGGCTATCGGTGGCGAGGTAGGTGCGGCCAAATCCGCCGTGGCCAATTTGTTGGCGAATGGTGTAGCGGCCATCGATCACTTGCCCTACGGCGAGGGGGGCTCCCACGACTCCCCAAGGCTCGGGGGCTCGGCGTTTGCCCCGTAGGGTTGGCAAAAAACTAATTTTAGGGCGGGGGAGTCTCATACAGGGAGCGGGGAGTGGGTCAGAGGCTTGCCAGGAAAGGAACTCCCTGACGAAAATGTGGTGGTTTTGTTCCTGCGGGCTAAAAGCAGGGCCGCGTCATAGGTTTTTCCGACGTGTTTTTCTCACTATATAGCAAGGGAAGAGGGTGACGTCCAAGACCCTCTACAAAAAAGGCATCCCTCGATTCAGCAATGCCATACAAAATGCTTTCCTCTCTTGAGGTGATTGGGTCCACTTCATACGATGAGAGATCGGACAGTTGGTCGTGCCAGATAATTCTATATGTTCTCAAAACCTCACTCGCTCTTTGGTGGCTTGGTGTTAAAATTCTCCAGTAACCAGCACTATAACCGCCTTCCGCACGGCTCTTGTAGGTGGTGGTTTGTACAACTGGTTTCTCCTATGAAATCCCCTTTAACCTACCTGACGAGCATCTTGCCTTATTCTCCTCCAAGGCTCCTGGCTTCTTCAAATAGATAAAGTCGATCTTGGGCTCAGTTCAAGATGATCACAAATTATCTGGTGTCTAACTCCTCTCAGGCATACAATATGCTCAGTATTTTCCCCGTATCGTTCATGAACAATACTAAAATAGTTGAGTCTTTGCTTTGGATGAAGAGCGATGAGGAGTCTGAAGAGATTTTGCAGGCAATGGTACGAGTCGCGGCAAAATTGGAGGAACACCAAGACGCAAAAGTGTTACCGGTAATAAAGCCAGAGAGAAGGGTGACCTGTTAGTAAGCGACATCTTGAACGTAGAAATAAATCTAAGGAACATTGTGACATTTGGGAAATGGCTTTATGGGAGGAGAATTGTGGGAATGCCGACTAAATCTAAATTCAAGTCAGGACGTGTAAAATTTGAGTTTGGCGGTCAAAATATCAAAGATTTAGCATCGGCATTCAACGAGTTTTAAAAGTTCGTAGAAGTGATTAGTGTATCGAAGTAAAACAGATAGTAGCTAAGGAGATAACTATGAGTCGGCGTGCGCTTCTGATCGGAGTAAGCGAATACGGTGAAGGCTTTGACTCTTTACCCGGAAGCCTGCGAGATGTTCGCAAAATGGCCAATGTGCTAGGCGATTCAGAGCAAGGAGCGTTTGAAAAACCTATAGTACTAGAAAATCCAACCTTGAACGAAATAAAAGAGGAGATTGAGCAGTTTTTTCGTGGAGCGGGATCAGAGAAAGATGATTTATTGCTGCTATATTTTTCTGGTCACGGGGATTTGGGAAGTGATTTTGTGCGTCAGCAACTTCATCTGTGTGCAAAAGGAACTCGAAAATTAAACGGACAACTGATGGAATCTAGTGCAATGTCGGCTGAATTCCTTAAAAGACAAATGGATCTTAGTAAATCTACGCAAATTATAGTAATTTTAGACTGCTGTTATAGCGGGGCGATCGCAGATTTACTAAGAAAAGGAGATGAAGACAGTGCCTTTAATGAACTGAGAGCTCCAGGACGTGTCATTCTAGCCTCATCTAGTGCGTCGCAGTCTTCTTACCAATCAACGGATGGCCTATCTCTTTATACGCATTACTTACTAGAAGGAATGACTGGAGCCGCACAGCCTAAAAATTCTCACGCTCCGTGGATTGTTGTGCAGGATCTACATGCTTATGCAGAGCGGCGTTTTGAAGTAGAGCAAAGAGGTGGGGTATCGCCGAAAATCATTGTTGCTAGGGATACAGGTTATGACATTCCTATCGTCAAAGCACCAAGACCATTACCCCTCTTGGACTATAGGCAAGAAGTAGATGAACTCTTTCAGGATCTAGATCGAGAGCGAGGATTGGAATTTAAGGGAAAAATTGAAGAACCGTTAGCTCGGGCGAGACTAGAAACTTCGCGTCTTTGTCTAGGCACAATAAGTCCTGAGGAGGCTCAAAAAATTGAGCAAGAAGTTCAAGCACCTTACTTAGCCAGAGAGAAACAACGACGAGATTATGAGCGAAACTTTGAGTTAGCAGTGAAGGATGGTTTTTTGCCAGATGATTTCAATCTGAAACAGCTCGAAAAAATTCGGCAAAATATAGGTTTAGGTAAAGAGGATGCCGATAGAATTGCACAGTTTATTTCACGGCAGCGACGATTAAGACCCCGTCCTGCAACTCTATCATCATCCTCTCAATCCATGAGATTCTCTCAACTTGATGTTGGTTGGGCTGAGGCTGCGGCAAGAGCTACGGCAACTACTACTCAACTAGGAAATGAAGCTAAAGCCGCAGCCAGTAAGCTATCTAGTGCGACCCATCAGTTACAGTCCCATTTTTTCACCCGTCGTACTTTTCTTAATTCTTTACGCTTAGCTGGAATAGGTTTTTGCCTAGCATATATTATAAAAAATTTAGATCTTTTGAAAGAGCAATTGCCTAAATCAAACTTAAGTCTAAACGGTCTTGATTCTCGCAATACTATTCCTCCTTTGATGAGAAGTGAATTTGAAGCCATAGAGGTCAACGAGAGCGGTATCGTCATTGGAACAAGATCCAGCTTCAAGTATTTCTTTGAAGAAGATTTAGGGCAGGGAATTCTGATCGAGATGATACAAATAAAAACAGAAAATTTTCCTGTTGACACTTCAATCTCATACATTGAAGATAGTCAAGGTCGGCGTGTAGAGGAAGTAAAAATACCCAATTTCTTTATAAGCCGTACTGAAATTACCCAGGAGCAATACGAGGTAATAACGGGGCAGACTCCATCCCTATTTATAGGGAAAACTCGTCCAGTAGAAAGAGTGAGTTGGTATGATGCTCAAGCATTTTGTCAACTTTTAAGTAAACGAACAGGCAAAAAGTATCGCTTGCCAACTGAAGACGAATGGGAGTATGCCTGTCGTGCAACAACAATAACGCCGTTTCATTTTGGTAAAGTACTCATCCCGTCTTTGGCCAATTATCGTGAAAGTACTACGGGAATAGAAGCTCTTTTATCTCTTAATCAGACTAAAGAATCAAAAAATCAAACGAAAGATGTAGGAAGTTTTCAGCCGAATGGATTTGGTCTATGTGATATGCATGGAAATGTTTCAGAATGGTGTGGAGATTACCTGTATATTCAGAATCAAAAAGTGACATTAGTTCGGCATCCTGCCTACTCGACAACTAGTGAAAATTTGTATGGGGTTCGAGGAGGTTCTTACAGCAGTCTCATGGAAGAGAGCAGTTCTACTAGCCGTCAGAGTTTTCCACCTAACTATTCTAGTGAAGTATTGGGTTTTCGGATAGCGTGCTCTTTTTAATCGTTAAGACTTGTCGGTACATATAATTCTTTCGAGGTGCAAGTATTTTAAACAGTTTATAAGCCTATCCGAAATCGTCAGGCTAAACAATCCCTAAAGGTCTGAGCACAATTCCACTACTCAGATTAATTTTTACAAGTCTCTATAATCTGTGTGCCAAATCGAAATTCTGTGTGCCAAATCGAAATATAGACTCAAAATTGTTTATATAAGGTATTGCGCTGATAAATTGCCCTGAATATAACTTTCTATCCCGCAGGTTGGGGTGCAGGCTCCTCCTGGGAAATGCCCAGCACCTGCGTATATGCGCCTCGTGCCTGGGTCACGCCAATGGTTCGGTGGGCGGCCTCGATCATCGGGCGGCGGTGGCTGACCACAATAAACTGGGCCTGATCCGACTGTTGCCGAATCAATTGCGAGAGCCGCTCCACGTTTGCCCCATCGAGAAAACTATCCACCTCATCAAAGGCATAGAACGGCGAAGGCCGATAGCGCTGGAGCGCGAAGATAAAGCTCAGAGCTGTCAGGGATTTTTCGCCCCCGGACATAGAGGCCAACCGTCGCACGGCCTTGCCCTTAGGATGGGCTACGAGGTTGAGACCGCCATTGAGCGGATTTTCCGGGTCTTCCAATTGCAGATAGCCCTCGCCCTCGGAAAGCCCCGCAAAAATTTCCTTGAAGTTTTCGTTGACCGCTTCGTAGGCTTCCATAAAGGCCCGCTGTCGCAGTGTCGTGAAGTTCTCGATGCGCAAGAGCAATTCCGTGCGTTCCGACTCCAGCGTCGCAAGCTTTTCCCGCAGATCCCCTAACCGTTGCTCCGTGCGTTCGTATTCTTCCAGGGCCAGCATATTGACGGGCTCCATGGCCTGGATGCGCTTGGCCAACAGCCGCAGATTGTGCTGGAGTGAGGCGACGCCCTCGGTGCGGGTTTCCTCGGGAATTTCCGGCAGGGGATCCGGAAGCTCGGCGGCTTGCTCCGTTAAGGTTTGCTCTAGTTCCTGGAGCTGGATGCGTTGTTCTTGCTGGGTTTCCTGGACCTTCTGGAGCTTCCATTCGAGCTGTTGCTTTTGGCCCTGTTGTTCCCGCAGGAGGCGTTCGGTGCGATCGCGTTCTTCCTTCTCCGACCCCAACTTTTTCTCAATCACTCCCAATTCCGCTTGGATTTGACTAATGCGATTCAGTAGCTCATCCCGTTGACGGGCCAAGGATCCCTGAAGCTGAAGCTGCTCAGTTTGTTGCTGGCGCAAGCTTTGCTGCTTTTTCTGATTTTCCCCGAGGCGTTCCTGAAGCCGCTGAAGCTGATTTTCCAACTCTAGCAACTGTTGCTCAGCGCTACGCAGGGCCAGTTCTCGCTGCTGCAACGTCGCTTCCCGCTCCTGAACCAAGCCCTGGCGCTGTTGCCATTCGCTGTGGAGGGGGGATTTTTCTAATTCCGCGAGTTGCTGGCGTAGAGCTTGAAGCTGTTGGTCTTGCTCGGGCAGATTGCCGCTGAGGGACTGGAGGCGATTTGTGGCGTTGGCTTGGTTGACTCGATTTTTTTCGACGGCCTGTTGAAGCTGTGTTTGTTGCTGGCTAAGCCGACTGAGGAGGGTTTGGGCCTGTTCCGACTGGAACTGCTGGGTGCGGTGTTGGTCGCGGACTTGGGTGAGGGTTTGGGTGCGATCGCGCAGTTTCTCCGAGAGACCTTGGATGGTGCGATCGCAATGACTCAAAATTCGCTCGATTTCTTGAAGTCGCGATCGCAACTGCTGAACTTCCTCAGAATCACTAGCTTCCGCATTACCAAAGGAAAGCCCCCCGGACTGGTGCCTGACGCTGCCGCCGGTCATGGCTCCGCTGGCTTCGAGCAGATCACCTTCCAGCGTGACGATCCGATAGCGGCCCATGTTGCGACGGGCCAAATTGATAGTTTGAAAAACGACGGTGTTGCCGAGTAAATAGCTAAAAATATCGCGATAGGCGGCGTCGCATGTCACCAGATTGACCGCGTGGTCGATAAAGCCCTCGGGTTGCTGCCAAGCGGCAATCTCGGCGAGTTTACCGGGGCGAATTTTGTTCATGGGCAAGAACGTTGCCCGTCCGCCTCGCTGGCGCTTGAGCAGTTCAATCCCGGCGGCGGCGACGCTATCATCTTCCACGACAATAAAGCCCAACCGACCCCCCACCGCTGTTTCCAGCGCCAGCCGATAGCGCGGTTCCACCTGGCCCAACTCCGCCACAATGCCGCAGACCCCCGAAATCCCCGCTTGCATGATGATGCGACTGGCCTGGGTGCCCTGGGTTTCCTGAATGGCTTGGGTCATGCTTTCCAGTTTGTCGAGCTGGCGCTGTTTCTCCCGCTGTTCCCGCAGCAACCGGGTTTGGGTTTCCTGCTGGAGTTTGAGCTCCTGCTCCGTGACAGCGACGGCGCTGGCGGCTTCTCCCACCTGTTCGGCGAGGCGATCGCGCCCTTTCAATCCCTCTTCTACTTTTGTTCGCTGAGCGACTAACTCCTGCTCAATGCGCGTCAGCTCCGCCTCCTGTTCCGCTAGCTGCGTGCTCAACTGTTGTGCCCGTTCTTGGAGCTGGGCTTGCTCGGTGCGTTGGGGATTGAGGGTTTGAGTAATTTGGTCGATTTGTTGCCGCAGAGCCTGCTGTTGTTGGACCCAGGCTTGGGATTCCGTGGCGATGGCATTGGCCGCATTGCGGCTATTTTCTAGCTCCGCTTGGGCATGATTGCGCTGGGTTTGTAGATCAATAATGGCACTACGTTGTTGAGGCAACTGGGCCTGCTGAAGCGTCCTGAGATGACGCTCGTACTCTTCCTGTTCCGTCTGGCTAGCGGAGAGTTGTTCCAGTAGTTTACGATTCGATTCCTCTAGCTCCCGCTGTTGCCGTTCAAGCTGGCGCTGTTCCGCCTGGTGGGTGGCAAGATCAGACTGAAGCTTGAGCAGATCCGCTTCGCCCAGCGCTTTAACACGGGCGTTGAGTTCGTCCAGGGTGCGGGCGGTCACTGTGATGGTTTCACCCGTGGACTGGATTTGTTGATTGAGGTCTGTTTGTTGACGGTCGGCGGCGGCGATCGCCGCCGTCAGCTTAGTCGCCTGCTGCTTCCCCTCTTCCCAAATCAGCACCGCTTCCCACTTCTGCTGAGCTTCGAGCTGTTGCCGCAGTTGCTTGTACTTTTCAGCTTTAATCCGGTCCTTAGCCAAGCGCTGGAGCTGTTCTTCCAGTTCCCGCTCGACAATATGGCAGCGTTCCTCTCGATCCTTGACAGCCTCCAATTTTTCCATGGCCTGACGGATCTTGCGATCGAACTGAGCCACCCCAGCCATTTCATCAATGATCTCCCGCCGTTCACGGGCATGCATTGAGATAATTCCGGTTACATCCCCCTGCAACACAATGTTGTAGCCTTCTGCATAAATCCGCAGTCGTCGGAGTTGGTCGTGGAGTTGGGTGAGCGTACAGGGTTCACTATTGATGTAATAACTAGACGTGTAGGTCCCCTGGGGCGTCACGCGCAGTCGTCGGGTCACATTCCATTCCTCTAGACCCGGTTTGACCGCCACCTTGCGGAGAAATTCATCGGTTTCGTCTTCAGGATCTGCCGGTAGTTCATCCTCGGCGGTCCAATCCGTTAAACAAAATGTTGCTGTGACGGTTGCTTCAACGGTTTGACGGCTGCGGGTGGCATAGGCTTGGTTGACCAAATCCGGCAGGCGATCGGCCCGCATACCCTTGGATGACGACAGGCCCAAGGCAAACATGAGGCCATCCAAAATATTCGATTTCCCCGATCCATTTGGCCCTGTGACGACAGTAAAGCCTGTCAGCAAGGGAACATCCGCCGTGCCGCCAAAGGACTTGAAATGGGAAAGTTGGACGCGCTTAATGTAAACCAATGGGGACCGGGAAATTCAGTTGAGAAGGGGTCTGGGGTTGAGTGTAGAACAAATGTCGCGCTCTGCCCAGCGTTGGTATAAAAAATGTCTGTTAGTTCTAGTGTCTGTGGGTGGAATATCTTTGAGCTCCAATAACCTTGAATTCCAATGACCTTGAGATCTAGGGCTCAGTCGGCGTCACAATTCGGAAATTGCCATTCTCATCCGGTTCAATCCGTCCGCCGAGCGCCTCAATCCGCTGAATGGCAACGGCTTGGGTGCCTTTATCCAGGGCGGAACTGAGGACCATGGACCAAGCGCTAATTTGGGCGGCGGTGCTGTTAGGATTTTGATCGAGGAACTGTGCCGTTTTCAGTGAAGTTGCCGCAACGGCTTGGCTTTCTGGATCCTCATAGGTGCTGGCCCAGGCTGCCGCTTGCCGAAAGGAGGCTTTTGCTGCCGCTGTATCTCCCAAAAAGAGCAATTCATCAACGGCTTTGTACCGCCAAATATAGTAGGCGCGATCGGGAATTTGGGGCGAGAGTTGAGGCAGATGCTGATTCATAATCGCGATGGTGCGCTCGGGCTGTCCTGCATACATTGAGGTGCTCCCGGACAAAAAGAAGTAGCCTTCTCTAAAATAGGGATCGCGATCAAGAATGATGTCAAAATAATCCGGACTCAGGGCATAACTGGTACGTTCTCGGGCTTGGTCATCGCCAAAATATTGGAGAAATTTGAGAAAGACCCAGTCGCCATAGAGATTGCGAAATCCTAGATCTGGCAATTGTTTTAATAACGCCAACTGCTGTTTTTCTTGCTCAACGGCTTGATCTAACGCCTCTTGGCTAACTTGATCGGCATTTTGGGTAAGCGATCGCAAGCGCACACCCTGCAACGCCCCAATGAGCAGGGCAGCGGCGATCGCCAAGCCCCAGGCTCCTAGCCATCCCGGCCAAGTTTTCCCACCGCCAATGTTCTGACTGCTGTTCTGACTGACCATTGCGTTACGGATTGCCCCCTACAGCATTTTGATCTCGACGCGATCGCCCGCCTTGAGGCCCAACTCTGGCAGCCCGTCCGCCCCGCAATTCAATCACCTGATCAACCCAGCCCCCTGGCCCATAGGTCGCGCAAGGCTCGCTGGTACAGGGCGGTACATCGGCTTCAATGCCGACAATTTTTCCTTGGTAAAGAAACACCATATCTAGGGGAATAACGACATTTTTCATCCAAAACCGAACCGTACGGGCTGGATTAAACGAAAACAACATACCGCGATCATCCGGCAGATTTTCCCGATACATCAACCCTAGGGCTTGTTCTTCGGGCGATCGCGTCACCTCCAATTCAACGGTTTTACCCCCCAAGACCGTCATTGCGCCCACGGGCAGAGCCTGGGCAAAGCTGGAAGAGGCAGGTTTAGCAGAAGCAGGTGTTGATACCGTTGATTCTGGTGTCGTTACTCCTGACGTCGTAGACGGCGAGGTAGTGTTTGGAGCTTGGGCGTTGGTACATCCCATCAACAGCAGACCTAAGCCCATCAAGCTGATTAAGCCTAAACTTTTAACTTTCGCGAAGCACATAGCCCACTCCCCGTACGGTTTGAATCAGACGTTTGCCGCCCGCTTCCTCTAGCTTGAGGCGCAGGTATCGAATATACACCTCGATGACATTGGACTCACCCAAAAAGTCATAGCCCCAAACGTTTTCTAAAATTTGCTCCCGCGCCAGCACTTCTCGGGGATGTTCCATCAGGTACTTCAGTAGCTCAAATTCCTTCATGGTGAGCTCAATCGGCTGATTGTCCCGCAGGGCGCGGCGGGTTGACAGATCGAGCGTTAGATCTTCAAAACGCAACTGCTCACGGGTTTGAGGCTCTGATTGGAGATAGAGGCGAATGCGACAGAGCAACTCTTCGCTGCGGTAGGGCTTGAGACAATAGTCATCGGCCCCCGCTTCCAAACAGGCCACCCGGTCTTCAACCCCATCCCGTGCCATCAGCATTAAAACTGGGGCAACCAGCCCCAGTCGCCGCATTTGCTGACAGAGCTTGAGGCCCGAGTCGCCCCCTAACATGCGATCGATCATGACGAGATCCGGGGGTTGCTGGCTGGCTAGCTGGAGCCCTCGCTGAAAGTCCTCGGCAAGGAGGGCTTCATAGCCAACATCGCTTAAATCTAAGCCAATTTGTTTGGCTAAAGCCATCTCAGTCTCAACGATCAAAACCCGTTGTTTTTCTCGCGGTCGATCCATAGCGGTCTCCTGGGGCGAAGGAAGTCCTGCTTTAGGGTAATTCAACCGACGTCGGTTTTGCGATATGGGGAAGGCCCCACCCCAATTTCTCCCGTAGAATCCGGAAAAATTCAGGGGGTTCGAGACGGATAAAGCGAGCGGAATAGGGCGATCGCTCCACCTGCACCCGATACTCGGGCAGAACAGAGCAGCCCGCATTGCCATCGACCACCATCACCATGGGGTCTGGGTTTGCCGGAAAAATAGTTACCGGCTCTGTGTTGGCAAAGACCAGCGCCCGCGACGCTAGGGAATGGGGACACATGGGTACCAACTGGAGTACGGGGACTCCCGGTGTCACGACTGGCCCCCCGGCACTGAGGGAATAGGCGGTTGAGCCAGTCGGGGTGGAGAGAATCACGCCGTCAGCAGCAATATCGACAGGGGCATGACGCCCGATTTGAATCTCGAAATGACACATGCTGGTCAGGGGTTCGCGATGGAGAACCATTTCGTTCAGGCATAGAGCCTCCCAGCACACCCGCTCTCGATGCATCAAACGGACAGTGAGCAACGTTCGCTGTTCCACCGAATATTGACCCTGAACGAGGGCTTCGATGGCTTGGGGCAGATTGTTCACATAGGTTTCAGTAATGAACCCCATATGGCCCGTGTTCACCGCCAAAATAGGAATCCCTGCCGGAGCCACTAGACGACAGGCCGACAGAACGGTCCCGTCTCCTCCGAGGACAATAACAAATTCCATTTCGCCATCGACCCCTACAGGAACAAGGGAATCAATCGCTTGCCAAGCCGAGGCATCCTCAGGATGGACGTGGCCTAAAATCCCAGCACGACCATCCAGGATCAAGACGGTGTAGCCTTTGTGCTGGAAGTACGTTTCTAAATCCTTAGCAGCGCGACAGGCCACAGGCTTGCTGTCGTTATAGATGATACCGACCTTTGGCACGTGGGTCCCTTGGCTCCCGAATGAAGATTAGACAGGGCCACTCATGAGGTGAGCGAAAAGTTAACGTGATTGTATCTCATTGCTTTTGGTACAAATTGCTTTTGGAAAAAAGCCGCTAGAAGGGCAGCTTTTTCTTTTTATCCTTACGGCTGTCAAAGTTTAGTTCTTTGAGCTTTTTCATAATCCGACTAAAGTACTCTTCCAGGTATCCCTCTAGGGTCGAAGTTTCATTGGGATCCAGCCCAAAGGTCTCGTAGACCGAAGCCATGTCGGCATCTAGGGCTTTGCCTGTGGTAATCACATCGGTGAAGGCCAGTCGATCCGAAAGATTTTTTCCCCATTTGAAGAAACCCACCACTTTGCGGACAAACCGAACAGTCTCCGAGGGCATGCGCGCAATTTTGGCATCTTGACCAGCTAGACGCTCGCAGAGTCGGATAATTTCGTATCCTCCCCAAGCACGGGGACCCACGAGGGGAAAAGTTTGGTTTTCGGTGGCGGGAACAGCCAAGGCCCGGATGGTAAATTTGGCGATGTCTTGGGTGTCCATATAGGCGATCGGACTGGCTTCGCCGGTAACCCACACAGTCTGCCGCTCCAGTACAGGGATGGCGTATTGACTAATCAGCCCTTGCATAAAGGCGCTGAGGCGAAAAATGGTGTATTTTAGGCCAGACTCGGCCAGAAAGGCTTCGGTGCAGGCTTTGATATCCATCAAGGGCACTTGAGGATATTGATCGGCATCCAGAATCGAGAAAAAGATAAAGCGCTCAACCTTGGCTTCCGTAGCGGCTTTAATCAGGGCAACTTGGCCCTCCCAGTCTACCGCGCGAGCGGCTTCCGTGGGCCGAGCGGTAGCGGCGTCGATGACGACATTGATTCCTTCTAGGGCGTAAAACAAGGACTCGGCCTGAGTCAAATCCCCCCGCACCAGATCAGCCCCCCATTCTCGCAAAAAGGCGGCTTTCTTTGGACTCCTCACCAGACACCGAACCTGGTGTCCCTCATCCAGGGCGCGACGGACGATTTGCCTTCCGAGAGTGCCGGTGGCTCCGACAACAAGAATAGTCATGAGGGAGGGTCAGAAAGAGTGAGTTTCGTAAACTTTTGTAATAGCTTATCAGAATTTGTTGATTTTCTCCGTCCTTCGCTGGTGCGATCGCCAATTTTTTGCGGCTTAAGGGCTACCTCAATCACGGTGCTGATAAGGCAAGCAGCAAAGATTAAGCAATATGAATGATTGGTTTGGTTGGAGTCGAGCGGAAGTCTAGCTGAGACCTTCGTTTGGCTGTGAGCGCTCAAGAATCTTGATAGAACAGCGTAAAGGGAGGCAAAGACCCTTGCTTTGCCTCCCCTATTCTTGGTTTATGAGTCGGTAGTTGGGTGTTGATGGTTAGAACACGACTACGATTTACGCTTGGGTTAACGGTTGGATTTACTCTTTCTCGACGCCCTGAATTTTCAGCAGTGCAGCCCCCAAAAATAAGCCAATGGGGATGATGATCCAAAAGACGGCTGCGGTTCCAAAAATCTCTCCACCCATGGGGTTATCTTCCTCTTCTAATATTTTGAATTGAATGGGATGGGTTCAGGCGCGATCGCCCGCCACTAAAACCTTATTCTACGGCAGGGTGGTGTTTGTTGAGGTGTACAGGAGCAAAACCATGGAACGAATCAAAGCGGTGATCTCGCCGGCGGAATTGCGAGAACAGTTGGGACAATCGCAGATTGTCGTGGTGGACTGTCGATTTGCGTTGGGGGATCCCGATTGGGGGCGATCGCAATACCTCCAGTCCCATATTCCGGGGGCTTACTATCTCGACCTTAATCAAGATTTAGCGGGTCCAGTTCAAGCCCATGGGGGACGTCATCCGTTGCCAGATTTAGCCCAATTTTCCCAAACCCTAGCGGAGATGGGGATTGGGCCTGAGACTTTGGTGGTGGCCTACGATGATTTTCGTTTTGCGTTTGCGGCGCGACTGTGGTGGCTATTGCGCTATGGGGGCCATGAACGGGTGACGGTGTTGGATGGCGGGTGGTTGGGCTGGCTGGCGGCTGATTATCCGACTGCGGCGGAGGTGCCAGAACGCTTGTCTGTGGGGGCGATCGCCTCTAACCCCCTTGAATTTCTCCAACCCAATGCAGTTCGTGAAGCGATGGTCGTCGATGTGACAACCGTTCAAGACCGCAAGGATTTAGCCGAGGTTGTCCTGATCGATTCCCGTGCTCCTGAACGTTACCGAGGTGAACAGGAACCCATTGACCCGGTGGCAGGGCATATTCCGGGGGCGGTGAATTATTTTTGGCAGAGGGTCACTGACGAACAGGGTTGGGTCAGATCGGAGGCCGAGCTGCGCGAGCACTGGTCAAAGCTGCCGGAGGCCGAAGAGATTTTGGTGTACTGCGGTTCAGGGGTGACGGCCTGTGTCAATCTGTTGGCATTGGACCTGGCGGGGATTCACCACGGCAAGCTCTATCCCGGTAGCTGGAGCGACTGGTGCTCCTACGGTCTGGAGTCTGCCACAGAATAATGGACTGAATCAGAGGCCGAATCAGATAGGCTTGAGGCTCTGTGGTGGTTACTCTGGGTCTGAACCCGCCATTGGCCTGTGGGGGGGCCGGGTCCATCGACGACTAAGCGCAATTCCAGCCCTGGCCACTGGCCGCGCTTCATGGCAGCGAGGGTTGCTCGGGCGGTGTCTGCCTTCATGGGGGGCAGCTCTTGCTCAATATCTTCCGCAGAACGCCATTGTCCATCCTTGAGCAAATGGGCAATATCCACGGCATTGCGGCAACTGCGGAGCAGCGCCTCCCGATGGGCAAAGATGTCAGGCTGGCTCAGAAAGGGTGTCAGGGCCGTGATTCGGTCGAAAGTAGCTTTCATGTGCCTAGTGTAGAAGACTGGTGTAACGGGATTGGTCGGCCAAGAGGTAGAAATTGGGGCGATCGCCTGCGTCGTTGAACGCCTTCATGCTCTAACGCTGACCGACTAGCTTTTGCCGAAGGTTTTTGATGCGATCGCGCAGTTCCCCCGCCCGTTCAAACTCCAGGGTCTTCGCAGCCTGCTGCATCTCGGACTCAAGCTGCTGAATCAGCTCTGGGATTTCGGTTAGCGGAATATCATCCGCTTGCTCATAGGCAATGTCAAGCTCTTGGGCATTGAGGCGACGAGAAACTTCCAAAAACGCCAAAATCGAATTGCCCAGCTTTTTCTGAATGGGCTGGGGGGTGATGCCGTGTTTTTTGTTATACGCTATTTGAATGTCTCGCCGCCGCTGGGTTTCATCGATCGCCTTGATCATGCTATCGGTCATCCGATCGGCATAGAGAATCGCTTGGCCTTGAACGTGACGGGCAGCTCTACCAATGGTTTGAATGAGCGATCGCTCAGCCCGTAAAAATCCCTCTTTATCTGCATCTAAAATGGCAACGAGCGAAACCTCTGGTAAGTCTAATCCCTCTCGCAGCAGGTTGACGCCAATCAACACATCAAATTCGCCTTCCCTTAAATCCCGGATAATTTCAATGCGTTCAATGGAGTTAATCTCAGAATGCATATACCGCACTTTTACCCCTCGTTCCAGAAGATATTCGGTTAAATCTTCTGCCATCCGTTTGGTTAATGTTGTGACCAGCGTTCGCTCCTGTTTGGCGGCTCGTGCTTGGATTTCGCTGAGCAAATCATCCACCTGTCCGTCGCTGGGGCGCACAAAGATTTCGGGATCAATCACCCCAGTGGGTCGAATCACCTGTTCAATGACGCGGCCTGTCCCCCGCTGATAAACTTTCTTTTCGGCATCTTCAAACAGGCCATCCGACTGCTCCAGTTCCCAGGCGCTGGGCGTAGCTGAAACAAAAATACATTGGTTGACCTTGTCCCAGAATTCCTCAGATTTTAGAGGTCGATTGTCAGCTGCACTGGGTAATCGAAACCCATGGTCCACTAAGACTTTCTTGCGGGCTTGGTCGCCGTTGTACATTCCCCGCAGTTGAGGGACAGTGACATGGGATTCATCGACGACGAGGAGCCAATCCTCTGGAAAATAGTCAATTAAACATTCTGGGGGTTCCCCTGCCCCACGACCCGCGAGATGGCGAGAGTAGTTTTCCACACCGTTGCAATAGCCAACTTCTCGTAGCATTTCTAGGTCATATTTAGTGCGTTGTTCTAACCGCTGTGCCTCCAGCAACTTATTTTCCTTTTGCAAAAACTCAAGCTGTGCTTCAAATTCTGCTTGAATCGCGTTGCAGGCTTCCTCTAGCCGATCCTCTGGGGTGACAAAGTGACGTGCGGGATAGACATTAAGCTGATCTAGGCTTTGCAGAATCTCACCACTGACTGGATCCACATAACGAATGGCATCCACTTCATCGCCAAAAAACTCAATGCGAATAATTCGATCTTCGTAAGCCGGTCCAATTTCTAAAACATCCCCTTTGACGCGAAACTTACCTCGTCCGACATCGAGATCATTGCGGGTATATTGCACATTAACTAAATCCCGAATGATCGAGCGTAAATCTACTTCCTGGCCCATGCGAAAGGGAATCGCAGCTTTGAGATATTCGGAAGGAATTCCAAGGCCATAGATGCAGCTAATGGATGCGACAACGATGACATCCTGGCGCTCGAAAAGCGATCGCGTGGCTGAATGTCGCAACATATCAATTTCTTCGTTAATCGAGGCCGTTTTTGCAATATAAGTGTCGCTAACAGGAATATAGGCTTCCGGTTGATAGTAGTCGTAGTAGGAAATGAAATATTCAACGGCGTTATTGGGGAAGAAATACCGAAGCTCATTGCAAAGCTGAGCGGCGAGGGTCTTATTGTGAGCCAAGACTAGGGTGGGTTTGCCGATGGTTTCAATCACATTGGCAACGGAAAAGGTTTTGCCTGTTCCCGTTGCACCCAGCAGGGTCTGATACTTCTCGCCTTTCCGGATGGACTGGATCAAGCCTTTGATCGCTTTTGGCTGATCTCCTGTGGGTTGGTAGTCAGACTGGATGGTGAAATCAGCTTTGGAGTCAGATTTTTTGGATCTCGGCATGGAAAACAGGGGCGAATGACGGCTGAGTCTACCTATAATTTTGAAACAAGTACGCCTGTTTTGGGGGTGGGTTGAGAAATTTGCTGGATTTTTGCTGGATTGAAGTGCTGGGTAAAGTCTGGGGCGCGAACGCTTTCTTTGAGGTTCCAGTCGATGGAGGCATTGGGGTTTTTGATCCCGGCTTCGTCGAAGATGTTGATGACGGTATCGGAGACGAGGGCTTGGTCTACGACTTGCCGGATGGCGGTTTCGATTTCGACGTTGCTCAGGCTACCGTCGCTGGGTTCGAGTTTGCGGAGGCTGGCTTGGATGGCCTGAAAGAAAGAGATTTTTTCAGCCTGGGCGATCGCTTCGGGGTTATGGGCGGTCAGCGCGTAGATTCTGCCGAGGGCGGTGACGGCATCGAGGAAGCGGTCTTTGATTTGTGGGTCGGCGACATAGTTAGTGGCGGATTTGAGGATGTTGAGTTTGTCGCCAGTGCGATTGGTGAAGTAGGGCTGGTAGTTGAATCCGGCCATGATGCCTTCGACGATTTCCAGTTTGGTCAGCAATAGGCCAATGGCCACGGCTTGATCAAGGGTGAGATCGCCTTTGCCGCCGCTTTGGGAGTAGAAGTTGAGCGCTTCTTTGAGTTCGTGGGCGACGCCGAGGTAGTCCACAATCAAGCCGCCTTGTTTCTCGAAGTAGACGCGGTTGATGCGGGCGATCGCCTGCATCAGGTTGTGCCCCTTCATCGGCTTGTCGAGGTACAGGGTGTGGAGGCAGGGGGCATCGAACCCGGTGAGCCACATGTCGCAGACGATGACGAGTTCGAGGTCGTTGGCGGGGTCTTTGATGCGTTGGGCCAGGAGTTGCCGATTTTTTTGGGTGGTGTGGTGCCGGACTAGGTTGCCTTCGTCGGCGGCGCTGGCGGTCATGACGACTTTGATTTTGCCGCTGTTGAGGTCGTCGCTGTGCCAGTCGGGGCGGAGCTGGATGATTTCGTCGTAGAGGTTGGCGGCGATGCGGCGGCTGAGGGTGACGATCATGCCTTTGCCGCGATTGACGGTTTGGCGTTGCTCGAAGTGGGTGACGATGTCGTTGGCGATGGTTTCGAGGCGCTGGGTGGAGCCGACGATCGCTTCGATTTTGGTCTGGTTGGCTTTGGCCTGTTGGGTGCTGCTGAGGTCTTCAAAGCTGAGGTCTTCGTCGAGTTCGTCCAGTAGCTGTTTTCCCTGTTCGTCGAGATCGACTTTGACCAGGCGGCTCTCGTAGTAGATGGGGACGGTGGAACCGTCTTTGACGGCTTGGGAGATGTCGTAGATGTCGATGTAGCCGCCAAAGATGGCGGGGGTGTTTTTGTCGGTTTGCTCGACGGGGGTGCCGGTGAAGCCGACGAAGGTGGCGTTGGGGAGGGCGTCGCGGATGTATTTGGCGAAGCCGTAGCGGGTCTGTTTGCCGATGACGTTGCCTGCTTCGTCTTTGAGGTTGACCTGTTTGGCTTTGAAGCCGTATTGGCTGCGGTGGGCTTCGTCGGCCAGGACGACGATGTTGGTGCGATCGCTAATCTGGGGGTACAGGGTCTCGCCTTCTTCTGGGCCGAATTTTTGCACGGTGGTGAAGACGATGCCGCCAGAGTTGACGGTGAGGAGTTGGCGGACGGCGTCGCGGTTGTTGGCCTGTTGGGGGGCTTGGCGCAGCAGTTGGCGGCATCCGGCGAAGGTGTCGAAAAGTTGGTCGTCGAGGTCGTTGCGATCGGTGAGGATGACGAGGGTGGGGTTGTCGAGGGTGAGGACGAGTTTGCCGCTGAGGAAGACCATGGAGAGGGATTTACCGCTGCCCTGGGTGTGCCAAACGACGCCGCCCTTGCGTGATGTTGGGTGGTTGCCTTGGGTGGCGGTGAGGACGTTTTCGACGGCTTTATTGACGGCGTAGTACTGGTGGTAAGCGCCGATCTTTTTGATGGTTTGGAGGGTGACGATTTCGGTGCTGGGGTCTTCGGTTTTGATTTTCTCGAAGACGGTGAAGTGGCGAATGAGGTCGAGCAGGGTGTGCTTGTTGAGCATCCCGGTGGTGAGGATTTCGAGTTCGTTGGTGTTGGGGTCGTTGTCGATGCCGCCGCCGAGTTCATCGGGGAGTTGGCGTTTCCATTGGCTGAAGCGGCTTTCGGGGGCGGAGAGGGAGCCTGCGCGGGCGGAGATGCCGTCGGAGATGACGAGGAGGGCGTTGTAGGTGAAGAGGCTGGGGATTTCGCGCTTGTAAGTTTGGAGTTGGTTGTAGGCGGCTTTGAGGTCGGCTTTGGCGTCGGCGGCGTTTTTGAGTTCGATGACGACGAGGGGCAGGCCGTTGATGAAGAGGATGATGTCGGGGCGGCGGTTGTGGTTATCTTCGATGAGGGTGAATTGGTTCACCGCGAGGAAGTCGTTGTTTTCGGGGGTGGCCCAGTCGATCAGCCAGAGTTGTTCGCCTTTGGTTTCACCGTCCTTTTGGTATTCGATGGTGATGCCGCCCGTGAGGTAGCAGTGAAAGGTTTCGTTGTTGCTGATCAGGTCGGGGCAGTTGATGTCTTGCAGTTCTCGCTGGGCGGTGGTGCGGGCATCGGGGGGGATGTGGGGGTTGATGCGGGCGATCGCGGCACTTAGCCGATCTTTGAGCAGGACTTCGCTGTAGCTTTGGCGTTTGGGGTGGCTGAGGTAGCTGCCGCTGCGGTCTTTGGCTCGAAATTGGGTGTCTTCGGTGGTGGCGTTGTCTGGGGCGAGTTGGGCGGCGTGGGTGTAGGTGTAGCCGAGGGCATGGAGGAGTTCGAGGTTGTAGCGTTCGATGTCGTCTAATGATAGAAAAAGTAAAATGGATTTGCTTTTTTACGATCTATGCGGCAACGAATTAAGTGACCTTCAAAGGTTCTCGGTTCTGGAGCTTCTGTAATTATTGAGCATTGACCTGCTCCTTCTCTAACAAGAGATTGGCGTGCAAATAAAATGTCACCAAATTCTAGTAAAGACTTTTCATACTCAGATTCAGATAATTGAACTCTATCCATCTCCAAATCGCCAATTCTCTTGTTTCCGAATAGCTCTCCCATGTTGACCATATAAAAGCCATTACCTCGAACACTGCGAGGCTTCGTTAATCCATTACGCAATGGAATCAGGAAAGTTGTCTCGAAGGGAGCGATATGCCAACCTGCGGGGATTTCGTCTAGTTCTGACGGTTCCATTGCGCCGCCGGATGACTTGTAGGCTTGCCGTCGGCGTTGGGGAACTCGAAATCGATGAACCAATGTTTGAAGAGGGTTTGCGCGATCGCCTCTAGCGTCTCGTTCTGTTTGCGGAGGTTTTCGATTTTGCGATCGAGGATAGATAAAGTCCGGCCTATCTCCTGCTGCTCTGGAAGACTGGGCACTGTGACAATGATTTCGCTACAGTCGCCAACTCGCATATGTTCAACCGTAGAACCCATGCCAAAGCTTTTAATTTGATGCTGGACTTCTCTGGAACAAAATGAGTAGAACAAGAAATCAGGATCAACAATATTTGGGTTTGGCCTATACATCATTAGACGCTGGCCTAGAAACAGGTTCTCTCCATCAATTATTTGCCCAACTTCTCCGAGAGGAGCTTCTCTCGTAAGAATGATGTCACCTCTTTGTAGAGTAGATCGTCGAGTCCATGTACGAAAAACATCCTCAGTCACATAATTTGTACTCGACAAATCAACGCGACCATCTTTGACATTTGTTGTTCTGATCATCCTATAAGGAGTGACCTCATCAACGGTGGGGGCCGTTTTATTAACGCAGTCGATAATGGCCTCACAAAGTTTGTCGATCTTCACTTCTTCCCAATCGCTCATAGCTCAAACCCCACCTTCGCCAACTGTCCCTTTATCTTCATAAAAAACGCTAATTTCCTTAACTAGCAGCCGGAGTCGTTAGCATTTCAACAAGCCGCTCCGAATCCGACCAATAGACAATATCTGACAACTCCTCTAGCTGCCGAATCGTCTCCATTTGCCAAACATCCAACGTGTCATCAAACAAAGAAATAAAGCGCAATGGCTGCGCCCCAAACTTAAACTGCGTCAAATCCATCCAAGCCGCAACCACATTATTGGCCTTCGTATTAGCCGCCGCCCTACTCCCCGTACTCAGCACCTGCACCAAAGAACTATGATTAGGATGAAACGTATGAAAATCAATCCGCCAGCTACGCCCCGACCGACCCGATAACTTTTCGTTGGCCTGAAATCTAACTCGATGGTCACTCAACAATTCAGCCACCTCATCCTCAAACGTCGAAACCAAACGAGTTCTCGACAAAAACCAGAGATTGCTAACCGCCACCGTTGCCTGAGCCAAGCGGGTTATCGCCGCCGCCAAACCCTCTATCCCTCCCACACGAACAATCAACGCCCCTCGATACTCCTCAACCTCATGGGTTAGCAAAATATCCTGAAGCACCTGCTCTTGCTTTTTCGACAAAAACTCGCTAGTCGTTTGAGACATCAACCACCGCTTCGTTTCACCCAAATCCGTGATCAAAGGGCGATCCTGAGAAACTTTGAAATAGAAATCAATCACATCTCCGTCAGGATAGAGATAAGGCGTGCGAATCCGCGTGAACCCATTCACCTCTTCTTTACAAACAAAGAGGCTCCCAAAATTTTCAGCAATGGCCTGACAAGGTTTGCTAATCATAGGAACAAATCTAACTGATTTTGAGGTAAGGGCTGCATAACCCCATTATGACAAAGAGCAGCCTCTCGGCAGAATTGTTGCCAAACCTTTACCGGTTCAGCCGCAGAGGCTGTGATGTCTGGCGGTACATAAGCTTGCTTATCACGATAGAGTTCACTCCAGCGGTGCTTGTGTTTTTCCCCCACCAATTTTCCATCAGGATTCCGATGATCTTTGCCCAAGTCAAGGCCATATATCCTGCCGTAGGGTGGACAGATAATGTGATAGCTCAAGGCCTCAACAATGGAATTATAAGTGCCACGAACTGATAACTGATAATTACCCGAATTGGTTTGAACTTCAGCTTTGAATTTGAGCCATAGGCTTTCTTCTTTCCAGAAGATATCGCCTTGTATGGTCTTGGATTTATCGTTCAAGATTCCCTCAAATTCTGCCTGACTCAAAGCCATAGCCCAAAACCCATTTCACTAATCGTATAAGTTGATCAGCAATCTCAAGAATGCGCGATCGGTTTTCCCGTAGCTTCTCTAACAGCGCCATCAGCTCACCCCCTCCAAATCAAAACCGACCTTGGCCAACTGTATTTTAATCTCCGCATCCAACGCCGCTGCTTCCTCCATCTGCGCCGCCAAATCCGCCCTCGTCATCATATGCCCCCAGCCTCCAAACTATCTAAAACCCGCTGCAAGGCAGTCTTAAGAACGGGCAAATCCGCCTGAGTCGTTTGCCACACAATCTCCAAATCCACCTGAAAATACTCATGAATCACCGCATTTCGCATCCCCCGAATCTGCTCCCACGGTGTCATTGGGTCTGCCATTTTTAAATCATCAATCACACTTGCCACCGCCTCACCAATTACTGCCAAACTATACAGCACCGCTCTCAAAGCTTGCCGATTCTGAGTAAATATCTCAAAGCTCAAGCCTTCGATAGTTTCCTCTACAACGACAATCTCAGCCAACATATCCTGCACCCGCAGCGCAAACTCTCTAGATGGCACGAATCGCCTCCTTCAACACCGTTTCCCGCAAATGAGGGCGCAAAGAACTCCGTGTACCCAAGTCCACCGAACAACCCAACACCTCCTCCAAAAAAGCCTTCAACCCCAACAACATAAACAACCCCACCGGATGGTCAAACTCCACCAAAAAATCTACATCACTCTCTGGTGTCGCTTCATCCCGTGCCACCGACCCAAACAAAAACAACGCCTTCACCGCAAACTCATCCAGGCGATCGCGGTGGGCATCTAGCAAACTTAGAACCTCTTGTTTATTCATTAAATCTCTCCCTCCAATTCTCTCAAGGTTTCTTCGTCTTCATCCCCTAATCCAGAGCAGAGGTTGGAGGCAGATGCGCCGCCAGCTCCGCCGCTAGCATCCTCACCTGGAGAACCCGTACATTAGGCATTGGACGATGTAGTTCAGAAAGAATATTGGAATCCAACAAAAATCGAATCGTCATAGTTCAATTTCCCGTCCTGGACTCCGATCGCGCAAATCGGCAAAATCCTCATCCATAAACTCAATCCCTTCTTGCTCAATCCGCTCTCGAAACTTCAAAACCCCCGCCCAAAATGTATCACCATTTCCTTGAGACGCTTGAGCCGATTCTTTCGCCGCGACCTCAGACAACCGTTGTGACAACACCAGCAACAGCGAAGCCTGATCCTGCACCGATAAATCATCTAGAGATCGAATTACATCCTGTAAAGTCATGACTGAACCTCCTCAATCACTAGTTTTTCTCAACATCAAACCGCTCAAAATTTGCCTTCGTCGCATACCGCTGAAATACCTGCTGCGTCTTCTCTCATTCGACATTGCTATCTGGCGTGTCCTCTCCTTTCCCGTAGCTTCCCCAATAGCGCCATCAGCTCAACCCCTCCAAATCAAAGCCCACCTTCGCTAACTGTATTTTAATCTCCCCATCCAACGCCGCCGCTTCCGCCATCTGCGCCGCCAACTCCGCCGTCAAAGCCCCCATCTTCTCCTCAAACGGCACCCCATCTTCCACCTCATCCGGAATCCCCACATACCGCCCCGGCGTCAGCACAAACCCGTGCTTCTCAATCTCCGCCAGCGTTGCCGACTTACAAAACCCCTTAATATCCGCATAGTCTCCCCCATCCCGCTTCCACTCCCGATAAGTCCCCGCAATCCGCTGAATATCTGCCTCATCAAACGCTCGATTGCGCCGATTGACCATATAGCCCAACTCCGACGCATCAATAAACAACACCTCCCCCTTCCGATTCCGGTTCTTATTGCCATTCTTATACCGACTCAAAAACCACAAACAAGCCGGAATCCCCGTGTTGTAAAACAACTGCGTCGGCAACATCACAATGCAATCCACCAAATCCTGCTGCACCAACCCCTTACGAATCTCCCCCTCCCCACTCGTATTCGACGACAGCGACCCATTCGACAACACAAACCCCGCCGCCCCTGTCGGAGCCAAGTGATACAAGAAATGCTGCACCCAGGCAAAGTTGGCATTCCCCACCGGCGGCACCCCATAATCCCAGCGCCCATCCTTCCGCAGCAAATCCCCGCCCCAATCACTGTCATTAAACGGCGGATTCGCAATCACAAAATCTGCCTTCAAGTCCTTATGGGCATCATTCAAAAATGACCCCTCCGGATTCCAGCGAATATTCGAGCCATCAATCCCCCGAATCGCCAAATTCATCCGGCACAGCTTGTAGGTCGTCTCATTACTCTCCTGCCCATAGATCGAAATATCATCCAGCCGCCCCTGGTGATAGCTAACAAACTTCTCACTCTGAACAAACATGCCCCCCGACCCACAGCAAGGGTCAAACACCCGCCCGTGATACGGCTCCAGCATCTCCACCAACACCCGCACCACCGCCTCCGGCGTATAGAACTGGCCCCCCTTCTTGCCCTCCGCCAGGGCAAACTGCCCCAAGAAGTACTCATACACCTGCCCCAGCAAATCCTGCTGCCTGGGCGCTTCCCCCATCGACTCCGCTTCTAGACTCAATTGCTGAACCGACGCCGAGGGTGCCTGGGCTAAATTGACACTGCCAATATTGTCAATCAACCCACCCAAAGAGGTTGGATCCAGCTTTTGCTGCCCATACACCTTTGGCAAAATACCCTTGAGCAGCTTGGCATTGTTTTGTTCGATCGCCTCCATCGCCTCATCCACGCGCTGGCCAATATCTGGCTGCTTCGCCTGGGCCTGCAACGCCGACCACCTCGCCTCAACAGGCACAAAAAAGACATTCTCCGCCTTGTATTCATCCGGATCTTCCGGGTCCGCCCCTTCGTACTCTCCCTCCCCAGCAATCAGCGCTTCGTGCAACTGTTCAAAGGCATCCGAAATGTATTTGAGAAAGATCAACCCCAGGACGATGTGCTTATACTCCGCTGCGTCTATATTTTTGCGGAGCTTGTCTGCGGCTTTCCAGAGCTTTTGCTCTAAGGTTTCACTACTTTTTTGAATTTTGGTGGACTTCACGTCAGACATGAGAACTTTCTATCGCGCCATAATAGAACAATGACACAATCTAGACCACAGTGGGATCTCAAGCGTTTCTTTGAAACCCTCAGCTTCTTTGAAGCCATCCCCGTCGTTAGCCAACTGCAAAAAATGTTCTACGGTTCTCCCCCACCCACCCCGCCCTCAGCGCCATCGGGCGTCATCTTTGACTTTAGCCAACGAGACTTTAACCTTAGCCAAACCTGGGGTGCCGTTGATGATGTAGTGATGGGTGGCGTAAGTTCCAGTGGCATTCAGCTAGAGCAAGGCAACGCCGTCTTTACTGGGACCGTCTCGACAGACAACAACGGTGGCTTTGCCTCAGTCCGAACCCGTAACTTTGAGCCCCCGTTAGACCTCTCTGGAAAACAAGGAATCGAGCTGCGGCTCAAGGGCGATGGCCAGCGTTACAAATTCTTGGTGCGCGACAACGACGGCTGGGATAGCGTGGCCTATTCCTATTCCTTTGATACGACTAAGAATCAATGGATCTCCGTGCGGGTGCCCTTCGACAAGCTCGTGCCAGTGATGCGAGCGAAAACCTTGAAGGATGGGCGATCGCTCAACCCCAGTAAAATCCGAGCCCTCCAGCTCATGCTCAGCAAATTTGAATACGACGGAGCGCTGAATCCTCAGTTCACCCCAGGCGTCTTTCGTCTTGAGGTTGCCACCATTGCGGCGTTTTGAATCGCTTGTTGAATGACTGGGTTGAATGGCTTGACAGGGGCGATCGCCTTCCTCGATAATTAAAGGCTGTCTGTCAAAATCCAGCTCGGATCAGGTCAGGCCCATAAACGTCAAGCCCAGCAAAATTTTCAAGCAAAATTCATGCTCAAGGTTTGGCTACCTGTACGGCTTTAGAGAGGAACCTATGACCTACGCAATTGTTGAAGTCGCCGGTAAGCAACTGTGGGTAGAACCCGGTCGCTTTTACGATATCGATCGCCAAGGCGCAGAACCCGACGACTCCATGACGTTGGATAAGGTGTTGTTGGTTAACACCAATGGTGATGCAACGGTGGGCCAGCCCTATGTTGAGGGCGCTACAGTCGAAGCCACAGTTATGAACCATCTGCGGGGCAAAAAAATCATCGTTTACAAGATGAAGCCCAAGAAAAAGTTTCGGAAAAAGCAAGGCCACCGTCAAGATTTGACCCGCATCATGGTGGAGTCAATTTCTGTGGGCGGTAAGGTCATTGCCAAAGGCGAAGCGGCCAAGGACCTACCCATTTCTGAAGCAGAAGTGGAATAGAGGTCCGCGAATTTATTTTGCTGTAGTTTGCAGATTGACTGAGAGGACAAAATCATGGCTCATAAGAAAGGTACAGGCAGCACTCGGAACGGTCGCGATTCCAATTCTAAGCGCCTGGGCGTAAAGCGCTACGGCGGTGAAGCCGTGACGGCGGGCAGCATTTTGATTCGTCAGCGCGGCACTCACTTTTTACCAGGTAACAATGTGGGTCGCGGTGGAGATGATACGCTATTTGCCTTGATCGAAGGCGTTGTCAAATTCGAGCGCAAAGGCAAGAACCGTAAACGGGTTAGCGTCTATACGGCTCAAGCCTAGAGATTTTCTGGTTTGACGAATCTCAATTTGATGACCTAAAACAAAAGACCAGTTGGCCCAGGCCAGCTGGTCTTTGTCGATTCTTTAATAAGACTATGCCGCTCAAACCCTACCAGCAGATTCCCATTACCGATTGTGGTGAAGCGCTCGTGCCGATTCCGCTAGAACAGTTTGCTTGGGTTGATCCCCATCCCTATGCGGTTTTGGGTGCCCCCTATGGCGAGAAATCTCCGTTTTATCTCCGGGAAGGAATTTTAACTCGTTTGCATCAAGCCCAAACCTATTTGCAATCACAGCGACCTGGCTGGCGGATTCAGATTTTTGATGCCTATCGCCCGGTAGCCGTTCAGCAATTTATGGTGGACTATACGTTTGAACAAGAGCGTCAAAAGAAGGGTTGGGGCGATCGCCTTTCTCCTGAACAAACCGCTGCGCTCTGGGAAGCAGTTCACAACTTTTGGGCAACGCCTAGTCCCGATCCCCAAACGCCTCCGCCTCACAGTACCGGAGCCGCGATCGATATAACCCTAGTGGATGAAACCCAGACTAGCATTGATATGGGTTCATGCATTGATGAAATTTCAGCGCGATCCTATCCGCTTTATTTTGCAGCGCAGTCCACAAAAGAAGCACAACAATATCATCAGCATCGCGAGCTGCTCTGCAAGGTCATGAACCATGCAGGCTTTTTGCGGCATCCCCGAGAATGGTGGCATTTTTCCTATGGGGATCAAGTCTGGGCCTGGTTGATGCGTGAAGCAACTACTAAGTCAGGAATGGGGGTAGTTGCTGAGATGGATGCTCACTACGGACGCGCCGAGTAATAGTCTTTATACCATTGCACAAACTTTGGAATGCCTTCTTCAATGGAGGTTGTTGCTCGAAACCCAATCTCTCGTTGTAAATCACTAATATCTGCAAAGGTTTCTTTAACATCCCCTGGTTGCATGGGTAAGAGAATCTTTTCTGCGGTTTTGCCGATGGCCTCTTCTAAAACCTCGATAAACCGTAACAGAGCGACGGGTTTGTTATTGCCAATATTGTAAATTCGGTAGGGTGCTGTACTAGTCCCAGGTGTTAGCGCAGCCGTATTAGAAACGGGCTCTGGAACATGGTTAAGGGTTTGAATCACACCTTCAACAATGTCATCCACATAGGTAAAGTCTCGCTTCATATCTCCTTGATTAAAGACCTGAATTGGACGGCCTTCAAAAATAGCATTGGCAAATAGAAATGGAGCCATATCTGGACGCCCCCAAGGCCCATAGACCGTAAAGAAACGTAATCCTGTAATGGGTAGCTCATAGAGGTGACTGTAGGTATGAGCCATCAATTCATTAGATTTCTTGGTTGCTGCGTAGAGACTGACAGGATGATCAACATTTTGATCTACGCTAAATGGCATCTCGCGATTGCTGCCATAGACTGAGCTAGACGAAGCAAAAACTAAATGCTGAATTTTGTGATGACGACAGCCCTCTAAGATATTGAGAAACCCATTGATATTGCTGTCGATGTAAATATAGGGATTCTGAATTGAATAGCGAACCCCTGCCTGAGCACCAAGGTGTGCCACTTTATCAAAATCATAGTCGACAAACAGACGTTCAATTCCAGGGCGATGACTTAGATCAACTTTCTGAAAAATGAAATTATTAAAGGCTTTAAGACGACTAATTCGGTCTTCTTTAAGCGTGACATCGTAATAGTCGTTGAGATTATCAATTCCGACGACAAACTTGCCAAGCTGAAGCAATCGATGGCTGAGGTGATAGCCAATAAACCCCGCAGCTCCTGTAACGAGAATTGTTTCCTGTTCACTCATGTATGGGTTGGTCCCGTCAGATCTGGCGCATTTGACTTTAACAGGATGCATTGGCCAATACTAGAGCCCAAAATTTTTAAGCTCATTCATCCCATAAACACCTCAAGTTAAGACTCGGTTTGATTTTCAATTGAGACGAGTGAGTACGTATTGGGCAAATCATTCGGAAGTCGCGCGTTTATATTTGACAAAATTTTGATAACTCTCGTCAAATAGAGTAGCCTGCTCTTCTCTTTTAACTCAAACGAGTATCAACTTAGGACCCATAAAGAGTCTTAAATGATCTGCTTGGACTAGCTATTCCTGGGTCGAAAGTTCGCTATTCCAGCCGAGCAATGTGTCGAATAGGGCCTCGTAGGTATTGCCTGAAGCGTTGCCTTTGGTTTTGTTGGGCAGCCGCAGGATAGAAACGGGATAGGCGGGCTCAAAGGTGTTGGTGTCCGGTGAGGCGTCTAAATCCACCGTTAAAATGCCAATGTGACTGGGGGTGCCTTCGGCGATCGCATCCTGCAAAGCCACATCCCGCTTCGGCACCGCAAAGCAAAAATAGTGGCACAGGGAGATATAGCTTCTCCAATGCCCATCCTCTTCATACTCAGCCAGACAGCTTTTGGTATTGACCCCTAAGAGCTCCTTGGGCTGCAAGGCCGCCCATTGAGTCACCGCTAACACATCAATTTTGCGAGGTTGTCCATCAAAATAGGGAACGAGCTCCCCATAAACCCCGTAATTGCGGGCTGTGTAAGGACGAACAGCGCAATCTCGGCTCCAAAGGAGAGCATAGGTTTGAAGCGAGCTTTTGAGGGCTGCGGTGATGCGATCGCGCCCCAACTCCTCTGCCTGGGCCTGGGCTTCTTCCTGGTCTTCAGGTACCCGCCATTGCCCCAAATGGGCGTAGCTTCCCTCTTCTCCCTTTAGTGGTCTGCCTCGATTGCTGGGTGCATTGGCAGGACGATATTGTTGCTCCACTCGACGACATTCTAAAACCGTTGCTTCACCCGCAAGAACCTTATCCCGCATCGCTTCAAACACGGGCCGAGGGGCTTGGCGCTCTATTTTTTCGAGGCGATCGAGGGCTTCCGGTGCCGCTTGAATGTCCCCAATTTTGTCAATATCTTCGCTCTCAATTTGACGCAGATAGTAAACCGCTGCTTTGAGATAACGCCAGAAGAGCGAAGGCTGTCGTCCTGCTGATTTAGCAACCCCTTTAATCCAAGCGGTAAAGGAATGTAATCCCTTATCTAAATACAACTTTTCCTTACGCACATGTAACGCTAACTGCGCTAATTCTTGCCAGCGATACCGGTCCTGCTGAAGGAGGGTAACGATTCGTGATTCAATGGTTTGTAGTTCTTCGATCGCCATAGATTTAATCTAGTCAACTAGACTTTGAAACCGAGCCGTTGCCTTAAAAGTCCAGTCAAAACACCTCTGATCCAACCTACCAGAGCGGTGGCCTCCTACGCTTCAGTTTTTCGGAACCACCCCTGACCGCAAGTCTTGACCTTCTGCGGGAGACGCAGGTTATCCACTTCTGAAAGCCCCTCCCATTGAGCACTACAGCTCTTTGTTAGTCCAGATTAAGGTTTTTTGGACTAAATCCACTCAAGATTGACGCAGAGGGCTGAACCATAAGTCTAGTCAGCGTTTCAGGAATCTTTGCAAAAAAAACCAGACTTGCTGAAGTGCCTCCTGCCTTTGCGGGAAGGCTCTGGCTCAAAACAAGTCTGATCGAAAGATTGAGTACTCTTGTTCTAGATTAACGATGGAGAAAGGGTTTAGCGGCGAGCAATGCCAGCAGCCCGAGCGGCGCGCTCAACAGCTTGGGAAACAACTTGCGAAACCCGTTGATCAAAAACAGAAGGAACGACTTTTTCTGCATGCAGTTCTTCATCGGAAACCAAGCTCGCGATCGCCCGAGCGGCTTCCAAATACATGGACTCCGTAAAGGTTTTGGCTCGACAGTCCAAGGCCCCTCGAAAAACCCCTGGAAAAGCTAACACATTGTTGATTTGATTGGGATAGTCGCTGCGGCCTGTAGCGACTACGGCGACGCGATCGCGAATCAATTCCGGCTGGATTTCAGGAATCGGATTGGCCATGGCAAATACAATGGCCTCAGGCGTCATGGATTCTACCATTTCCACCGTGAGCACACCCGGTGCGCTGACTCCTAAAAAGACATCTGCATTTTTAATCCCGTCTGCTAGGGTACCCGATTCAACCACCGCAAATTCCTGTTTCGTGGAGTTGAGATCTGTTCGATCACGCGAGACAATACCCTGGGAATCACACAGCAAAATTTTCGTTGCGCCAGCCGCTTTGAGCAGTTTTGCGATCGCCATGCCTGCGGCTCCGGCTCCATTAATCACAATCCGAATTTGCTCAAGCGGTTTTTGAACCAGCTTGAGCGCATTCATCAGCGCCGCTAACACCACAATGGCAGTGCCATGCTGATCATCATGGAAAATCAAGATATCCGTTTCAGCCCGCAGCCTTGCTTCAATTTCAAAACAGCGCGGCGCAGCAATATCCTCTAGATTCACTCCTCCAAACACGGGCGCAATGCGTTTAACCGTCTCGACAATTTCGTCGGTATCTTGAGTATCCAGGCAGATAGGAAAGGCATCCACCCCAGCAAATTCCTTAAAGAGCATGGCTTTGCCTTCCATAACTGGTAGCGCCGCTGCACCGCCTAGATTGCCTAAACCGAGGACCGCACTGCCATCGGTGACGATGGCCACTGTATTCCCCTTAATGGTGAATTGATAGACCTGCTGAGGATCAGCGGCGATCGCGCGGCAAATCCTCCCGACGCCAGGGGTATAGGCCATCGCCAGATCTGACTGCGCTGTTAACGCTTTTTTACTAATCACGCTGATCTTACCCCCTTCATGGAGCTTGAACGTGCGGTCAAAATGATCCAAGACCTCAATTTCTGGCACCGCTTTAACCGCCGCCACAATTTCTGCCGCGTGGGTCTCGCTATAGGCATCCACGACTAAGTCTCGAACTGAAACCTTCAGGGTTTGCTCAATCAGGTCGATCGTACTTAAACTTCCCCGAGCTTGAGCGATCGCGGCCACCACACTAGCCAGCATTCCCGCTCTATTAGGCCCCTGAATACGGATCTTAAGACTGAAACTAGGATTCGGGGTCAACTCAACCATGATAAGGCGCTCTCCGCGTGCGATCGAAACGAAAAATCTTGACAGCATGAAAAGATTTCAAGCCTTCAATTCTACCGAATCCCGCCCGAGACAACAGCGTTAATCACTTCTGTTTTCTTGTCTCACTTTTATCTTAAAGATGGACTTGTTTTAAGCCTTAGACAAAACAGTTGAGATTGCTTTCCATCTCTATTGTCCCATTAGTCTTTTATGAGACTTATTTCAAGTCTATTTTTGGGTCTTAATTGAGCTCGACTGACAGGTTTGTGCTTAATTTTTTTGCCCATGGAGGGTCAGATCCTGTAACCCAGGAGACTAAGTGACCTTATCGGAAGGTTCACAAATAAGGGTTATGATGTGATCCCCTTGGAGGGAGGCATCTAACCTTTGAACCGTCGTTTAGCCAAACAGGTGAAATGTTTAAAACGCGTCGTAAGTCCTATTTCTCTGCCAGGTCATCTGCCCGTGGCACTTATCGGCGACAATCGCGATCGCTAACCCGCTGGCAAATATTGGCGGCCATTCCGCTAACTTTGATAGGACTAGAGATATTGATGCGTTTGGGCGTTGCGATTACTGGGCAAGGCGAGGCGTTCCGAGGAGGAGCGGGAGAATCTTCGAGAGCAGCAGATTATCGACTAAAGTTTGTCAGCCAGTCTGGCTCAACCTACGAGGGTCTCTCATCCCAAGGAAATCTCGCGGTAGTCCGCAGCTCCCTCCAGGGCTATGAACTCGTCAAAAATCAGCAAGGCAAAGCTTGGTCCATTGGAGAACAAGGGTTTCGAGCGGAATCGAAACTTGCACCCCAAAAAGCTCCTAATGAATTTAGAGTTTTTCTTTTAGGAGGATCGACAGCTTTTGGTCAACTCAGCTCCAGCGACCAAACGACGATCGCCCAAGAATTAGAAACAAAGCTAAACTGGCGAGTCAATCAACAACAAAAGCAGCCTAACCAATTTCGTCCGCAGCAATTACCTTACTTTGCAGATGAGCAGTCAAAAGCCCTGGCAAAGCCTAAACGAATTCCTGAAAAGCGTTATCAGGTGATTAATGCTGCCGTTCCGGGCTATGCCTCCAGCAATGAATTGGTCCATTTAGTACGGCATGTTTTATCCTATCAACCTGACGTTATTGTTCTTCTTAACGGCTACACAGATCTGGTTCTTCCCAGCGATCAGGTCGCAGTCGAAGTGCCCAAAATAGAATCACTGCTTGACAACGCTTGGGCACACTTCAGCACTAGCAAGCGTCAGCAAATAGGTAATTTTCTCAACAACTTCTACCTCATTAAAGGACTGAATCGCTGGATTCTGAAGCCGGAACAATCGGGGTCTGTCAGTCTGCCACCAGGGTTTGAGAGCAAAGCAGCCCATATCCCAACAAATGGGGAGGAACTAACCCGCCGGATCGATCGCTATGAAGAAAACCTGCGGAAAATCGCACAGATTAGCGGTGTGACTCAAGCTCCTTTGCTGGTCGCGCTCCAGCCGAAGGTAAGCGATCGCCTCAAAGCCAAGCCAACAGAGAAAGAAGCACAAATTCTCAAACAATTAGGCAACGACTACCCCAAACGGACAGAGGCTGCCTATACTCAGCTGCGTAGCTCCGTTGAGAATGTTAAAAAAGCGTTTCCTCAGCGAGTTTTCTCGCTAAACTTAGAAAATATCTTTCAGTCTACGGAAGGTGAGGTTTTTCAGGATTCAATTCATCTGACTGACTCGGCCAACCAAATCCTGGCGGAGCAGTTGTATGGGGCGATCGTTCAACGCTTGGAAATCGAGGCAAAGCCCTATAGTGGATTGCCACCTCAATAACCCAAGTACTTCAAGCCGGTAGCAAGGTAAGGTCCGTTTAAGACCAATTCAAAGGCCAATTCAAGGCCAAACTGTAGAAAGATTGATTAGAGGGATTTAAAACTATGACTCAAGCTGTGGTCAAATTTTCATCTACGGAATGCGGTATTTGCCACAAGATGTCATTCTATGACGCGAAGGTAACCCAGGAATTGGGCTTGGAATTTATCGATGTCAAAATGCAAGATCGGCAAGCCTATGGCAAGTATCGCAAGATTTTGCTGACTCAATACCCCAACAAAGAAGATATGGGTTGGCCCACCTATTTAATCTGTGAAGATCCTGAAGGAGATTTTAAGATTATAGGTGAGATCAAAGGGGGACATCCTAAAGGAGAATTCCGATCAAAGCTTCAGGAAGTTCTCGCAAATTCAGCAAATTGATTCACCAATTGAGCATTGAGCCACCTTGGCTAATCGTTGTTGGCCGAGTCAGAGTGTCATCGCCCTAAAGCAGTACTGCTGCTCGGTCTGCCAAACTCGATCGCTCTCCTTTCAACAAGGTAATATGACCCGCTAGGGGTTCTCCCTTAAAGCGCTCAACGGCATAGGTAAGCCCATTGCTAGAGGCATCGACATAGGGGTTATCAATCTGTGCTGGATCACCGGTTAAAACAATCTTGGTGCCTTCTCCCGCTCGCGTCAGAATGGTTTTGACTTCGTGAGGCGTTAGGTTTTGCGCTTCATCCACAATCAAAAATTGCTTGGGTAACGTTCTTCCTCGAATATATGTCAAGGGCTCAATTTGTAACATCCCCATTTCCATTAATTCCTCATGTCCTCGTCGCCAATGACCTGCTTTTCCTTTGTTTTCCTGAGTCCCAAAGATCAGGTCAAAGTTATCGTAGAGCGGTTGCATCCAAGGGGTCAGTTTTTCTTGAATGTCCCCTGGTAAATAACCAATATCTCGTCCCATGGGAATAACAGGACGGGAGATCAAGAGGCGGCTATAGAGCCCTTCATCGGCCACCTTTTGCAGTCCGGCGGCGATCGCCAGCAACGTTTTTCCTGTTCCAGCCTGCCCCACTAATGTCACTAGGGGAATCGAATCCCGTAGCAACAGCTCCAACGCAAAACTTTGCTCCCGATTGCGGGCGTGAATACGAGAAACCCCACTTCGAGGCAGTTTTGCAAGGGGCTCAATTTTGCCACTGACCGCATCGACAATGCCCAACGCGGTATGGCTGGGATTGGCCTCATCTACTAGGGTGAGAGTCTGGTTGGGCAAGAGAGGTTCGTTTGTGGGCAGTCCTCCCAGTCGAAAAAGCTGGTCCATGGCCTCAGTATTTAAACGCAAATCGCTGGTACCGGTATAGAGATCGCTAAAGTCGACCTTATCCGTTTCATAGTCTCGCGCTGCCAATCCAACCGCATCTGCTTTGATTCGGAGATTTGTATCTTTACTCACCAGTACGACGGGACAATCACAGAGCTTTTGTTGCTCTAGCGCCACGGCCAAAATCGCATTATCCGCTTGATCGCCCTCTAGCTCTGGCGGCAATCCCTTCAGGGTCTCACGATGACACAATGCAACTTTCAGAATTCCCCCGTTGTTAATGGGGATACCTTCGATAAAATGTCCACGCTTGCGCAATTCGTCCAGCGTCCGAGCCACCTGGCGGGCATTCCGCCCCGTCATTTCAGGTTTTTTCTTAAACCGATCCAGTTCTTCAATAATCGCCATCGGCAAGATGACATCATTGTCCTCGAAGCGCAGCATGGCGGATGGATCATGCAGCAGGACATTGGTGTCAAGGACAAAGGTCTTTTTCATAGGTGAGTGAACTGGCAGACTCCTGTAATGGCAACAGTGGCCCAGAGCCTTCAGATGCGGAATCAATGGATATGCCCACTGTACTCTAGCATCTGCCCCTTTTTGTGCTCTGGATGACAGATGGATATTTGAAGCTATTATTCCCGAACCCGCGAATAACTCACAGACTAGGGTACTTAAGCTTCACGCGTGACGCGGATAATACTGTCGGTGACTGTTTCAAACGTATCGTCGTGACTGATCACAAAGAGCTGCCGAAAAGCCTTGAGATTGGCGAGGGCCTCGGCGAGTTGCTCACGGCGCGGTCGATCCATATTTGTTGTCGGTTCATCAAAGAAGGCAATATCAAAATCCGCTAGCACCTTGAGCAATGCCAGGCGGATCGCTAGGGCCGCTGCCATTTGTTCACCGCCGGAGAGGGTTTTAAAGTTACGCCAAACCGCCCCTTCTTGAATTTGAATCTCGTAGTCTTCGGTCCAGTTCAAGGCCATGTTTTGACGATTCATTAACTCACGGAAGAGGCGATCGCCCTCTCGCACAATTTCATTGAGATAGAACTGTGTAATTCTCGGGCCGCTTTGGTTATAAATACGTCTTGCATCTGCAATAAATTGTTGAACTTGCTGTTTCTGTTGGAGTTCTCCTTCAAGGCGATCGCAGGTTTTTAGCCAGTCCTGTCGTTGTTCCAATTCTCGCCCAAGGCGAGTCAGCTCTTGCTGCTGTCCCGGCAAAGCTCCGGCGAGCTGATCCCGCTGGGCCTTGGTATCGCTGTAGTCACGCTCCAGTTCGGCTAGGGTTTCCGGGTCATGGTCTCGCTGTAAATCCGCCAGGGCCTGCTGCACTTGGCTCACCTCCAACCGCAGTTTGGTCTGTTCCTGTTCTAGGGTTTGGAGTTGGGTGGTTCGCGCCGGTAGCGCTTGGGCTTCATTTTGCTGCTGGAGATACTGTTGGTAGCCCGCTTGATAACGTTGTTTGACGGCAGTTTGGGTTTGAATTTCAGTATCTAGAGAGCCATAGCACTGGAGCTGCTCGGTGAATTGGGCGATCGCCCTTTCGAGCTCCGTCTGTTCTTGTCTTAAGGCCTGTCGACGGGTTTGTAAGGCCTTTGCTTTCGCGCATTGCGTTTCCAGATAACGGGCTCGACCGCGCGGATCCTCTAGGGCTGCCAAGGTTTGCCGTTGAGCCTCAATGTGTTGTTGCAATTCAGGTTCTGCGGCTAGAGCTTGGTCTAAAACTGTCAGTTCTTGGCTGAGCTCAGCCCATTCCGCTTGGTACCGAGCCAACTGCTTTTCCTGTTCCGGTAAGGCTTCATAGGCCAATCGATCCCGCTGACGAGCCTTGAGTTCCGTTTGCAGTTGCTTAAGTTGGAGCCGTAACGCTTTGTCATTGGCTTGCGCTTGAATCTGGGCAAAGGTAAGCTCTAAGGCTTCTTTATCTTGTTGGTGATAGTTGAGACCGCTTTCTAGGGCGGTACGAGCCCGTTGCAACAACTCTTGCAAGGGAAGATTGTCGGAAGAGAGCAAGTTTGAATCTTGGGTAAAGGCTGCGATCGCCTTCAATACCGGCTTAACCTGTCGTTGATGCTGTTGTTGATGGGTTTGGGTTTGTTCGGTTAATTGGCTCAAAATCTCCTGAAACTGTTGCGCGGCACTCACCTGACCGAGCTGGGTTTGCAGTTGCTGAACTTGGTTTTCTAAGGTGGGTACGGTTTCAACGGCTGCCGCTAGCGATCGCAACTGTTCAAGCGAGGCCGTTAACGTTTTAATTTGAGTTTGAACTTCGCTATACCGTTTCTGCGTACTGGCCTGCTGGAGGCGTTGGGCCTGTAGCTGCTGCACCTGAGTTTGAAGCTGTTGGAGTTCTGCTTCTAAGCGCAGTTGCGTTTGAATTTGTGGCTGCAAGCTTTGTAGAACTTGTTGAGCTTGCTCAATTTCAGCCAATTGCACATCCAGTTGACCCGCTTGCACCTGAAGGGGCATGAGCTTTTTTTGGGCCTGGGTCTGCTGATGCTGAAGCTTGGCGCGTTCCTGCTCCTGCTGGCGCAGTTGCTGGAGCTGAGTCTCCGCTTTTTGATAACCTTCGAAAGCAGTTTGCTGGGCTTCACAGAGAGACTGAGCGGCCTGGGCTTGGTGGACCAACTGCTGCTGCTGGGCGATCGCTTCTGTTTTCGCCTCCTGTTGCGTGGTTAGCTGAGCAACCTGTTGTTCAAGCTGGGTCATCACCCGAACCTGTTCAAGCCGAGTAACCCGATCCTGCTCAAGTACCGCAAGTTGTTCCGCTAATGTCCGTAAAAATGCTTCGGTATGGTCTACTGCCCGTCGTTGGGCTTTGTACTGCTCTTGAATTTGTTCCCAATCGGTGAGGCGATCGCGATAGTTTTCAAGGGTTTGCTGAAGGGTTTGGGTCTGGGTTTTGGCATAGGTTTCTAAATCACTGGATGCTTTGAAAGCTTGTTTGTAAGCTTCCACCTTCAAAATCGGGTCAAACACCTTACGCCGCTCGGTAGCCGATTTCAGAAAGTCCAGTGTGAAGGTGCCCTGAGGAATCCCAATCACATCCGCGAAGAGTTTAGATAAATCGGTTCCCTTGGGAATTCCCAAATGTTCCCGGAGCCACTGCTGGGCCGCTTCAATTTTATTGAGATCATCCAGCTTACGATTCAGTTGTGGATCAAAGATTCGATAGCGATCGCCCCGTCCTTTCGCTGTTTCCCGCTGTACCGTATAGGTTCGACCATCATGGCTAGAAATAATAGAAACCACAACCTCAGCGCTTTTGGCATCTTGATACCGCAGCTCATCTTTGTTGTAGCCACTGCTATAGTCAAATAGAACCCAGGCGATCGCCTCTAAAATACTGGTTTTACCGGCACCGTTTTCACCGCAAATGGCATTGACACCCGCTTGAAAGTCAAAATGGCGATCGCGATGAATCTTAAAGTTTTTCAGCGTGACGGATAGGATTTGCATGGCGGCCAGTGGAACGAGTCTTGCCTAGGAAGTCTTTCCTATGGTACAGGTGCTCCTATCAAAGTTCAAAGGTCAACCCCTGTTGTTGCAATCGGTGGTAGCGATCGGCGTCAAATTGATAGAGCTGAGCCGCTCGGTGACGGACGTTTTGCTGTTTTTCGCTTAAGGGCTGAAGCACATTCAGTTTCAGGATTTTCTTACGAAAGTTACGTTTATCCAAGGGCTGATCCAACACGGTTTCGTAAAGTCGCTGTAGCTGTGTCAGCGTAAATTTCGGCGGCAAGAGCTCAAACCCAATCGGTTCGTAGCGCAACTTTCCCCGCAGTCGCTGAAGGGCGATCGCCACAATCTCTGCATGGTCAAAGGCTAGTGGCGGCAAATCGTTAACCCTCACCCACCGAGCCGCCGCCGCATCCGTTGCCGCCTGCAACGGATGGACCTCAAGACTAATCAGCGCATAGTAGGTCACACTCACCACCCGTTCACGGGGGTCACGTTCAATTGCCCCAAAACTATAGAGTTGCTCCAAAAAAATATGAGCGACCCCCGTTTCCTCTTGAAGTTCTCGCCGGGCCGCTGCATCTAGACTTTCATCCAATTGCACAAATCCTCCCGGCAATGCCCATTGACCTTTGTAGGGCTCTAGCTTGCGACGAATCAACAAAAGCTTTAGGCCACTATTGCCCTCCCCGTTGCTATGGAAACCAAACACAACGCAGTCGACCGTTAAGGCAGGGCGTGGATAAGGATAGGAGTAAGCCATAGATCCTCCGCAGCTCCTCGAACGCAGCTCCTCAAACATCAACTCTCGACAACCATCCTACCTTGACATCGTGTTATTTCAACACTATCTTGAGGTGTAAGATGTACACGATGGTAGGCAAGGCACAACCACGCCTAGAAAAACCGAGTAATCACCATGATGTCACCATTGCCCATTCCTTCCTGCTTCGAGCGCGATCGCGCTGGCCAGCTTTATCGCGTTGCCTACCAGGAGCGAGCGGCTGAAGCCAAAGCCTGGGCCGAGGCACACCAAATTCCATCTGCCAGCATTGATTCCCAGCGGATTTGCCTCTTGGCGATTGACGTACAAAACACGTTTTGTCTACCCGAGTTTGAACTCTTTGTTGGTGGCCGTTCAGGCACAGGAGCCATTGACGATACGGCTCGGCTCTGCGAATTTATCTATCGCAATCTCGGGCAGATCACCGAAATTGTGTCGACCATGGATACTCACACTGCTACACAAATTTTCCATCCCTTGTTTTGGCTCAATTCCCACGGGGAACATCCAAGTCCCATGGGTTTGATCCAATGGGACGAGGTCATTCAGGGAAAGTGGCATGTCAATCCAGCCCTGGCCCAAAGTTTGAACACCGATCTAACATCCTTGCAAGACTATGCACTGCACTATACTCGTCAACTCAGTCAAGCGGGCAAATATCCACTGACTATTTGGCCCTATCATGCAATGCTCGGCGGCCTCGGTCATGCTTTAGCCTCTGCCTTTGAAGAAGCCTGTTTTTTCCACTCGATCGCCCGCCAAACCCAAACCCATTTTGAATTAAAAGGCAGCAATCCCCTCACTGAAAATTATTCGGTTTTGCGACCCGAAATTTTAGACAACGCAACAGGAGAAGCGATCGCCCAGAAAAATATAACATTGATTAATCATCTCCTAAGTTTTGATGCGATTTTGATTGCAGGTCAGGCCAAAAGCCACTGCGTCGCTTGGACCATTGCGGATTTACTCGATGAAATTGAACGCCGCGATCCTCATCTAGCCCAAAAAGTTTATCTTTTAGAAGATTGCACCTCCCCGGTCGTCGTACCAAATCTGGTAGACTTTACCGAACAGGCAAATGCAGCCTATGAACGCTTTTCTGAAGCTGGAATGAAACGCGTCAATGCAACCGAACCTCTAGAGCAATGGCTGTTCAAACATCGTTAATCCAGATCCCGAAGAGAAAAGCCAATGAGAATTCGAACGGCTACGATCGCAGACATTCCAGCACTCTGCCCATTATTAGAAAGTTTGTTTACTCAAGAAGTTGAGTTTCAACCGAATCGTACCCAGCAACTTCAAGGGTTAACAGCCATTTTAGAAAATTCTCAAATCGGCGATATTCTAGTCGCAGAAACCGAGAGTCAAGTCATTGGCATGGTGAACTTGCTGTACACCGTTTCGACCGCCCTCGGCAGTCGGGTTGCCCTGCTCGAAGATTTGATCGTTGCGCCCGAATCACGCGGTCAGGGTGTGGGCTCGAAATTAATTGAACAGGCGATCGCCCTCGCCAAAACTAAAGATTGTCGACGCATTACATTACTCACGGATATCGACAACCTAGCAGCCCATCGATTCTACCATCGCCATGGCTTTCACTCGTCTTCAATGATTGTTTTTCGCCACTCGATTGATCTGTGACACATACAGGATTAGGCAGGTCGGTAATTCCTTTCTCCATATTTACCCGAAACCCTACGATCGCAACCTGTGGATCTCAGTAGCAAATCCTACTACATCCTGCGGCAGATTGCGACTCGGCGACTCGCTTAGCACACTGCCGCTTTTTTAACTGCCTTGTTAACGCGTTGATTGACCGCGTTGACCGCTGTTAAAAATTAAAATTCAATTCCCGGCTGTGCTTTCACGCCCTGTTCACGAAAGGGATGCTTGACCAAGGTCATCTCCGTAACCAAGTCAGCCTGTTCAATCAACGCCGCAGGCGCACCTCGTCCCGTAAGAATCACATGACAATCCTCAGGTTTTTCCTGTAACCCAGCTAACACTTGCTCCACCGTGAGATAACCCAGCTTGAGCGCAATATTGACCTCATCCAGCAACACCAAGCGAAACGTCGGTTCCCGGATATAGTCCAAGGCCATCGCCCAAGCTTCCTGGGCTTTTTGAGTGTCGCGATCGCGATCTTGCGTCTCCCAGGTAAAACCTTCGCCCATGGCCCGAAAAATGAGCTGCTCGCCTTCCCAAAGCTGAAAAGCAGCCTTCTCTGCTGGCTCCCAAGCGCCTTTAATAAACTGAACAATCGCTACCCGATAACCGTGACCGAGCGATCGCAAAACCATACCCAGGGCTGCCGTGGTTTTACCTTTACCATTGCCCGTGTTAACAATAATCAGTCCCTTTTCCTGACTGCGCTCTGCCAAGCGTTTTGCTTGCACGGCCTTGCGTTGCTGCATTTTTTTTTGATACTGCTCATCACTCAGTAGAGGAGCGGCATCGGACAAAGATTGTGCGGCTTGATCAAGGGAAGACATAGAAATTAATGAAATCAATAAAACGCCAAAATCTATTGTAGAAGACCAACGAATGGGAAACTTTCGAGATACCTTAATCCTACGGACCTTCACTCATTGCTGTTGTGCCATGCTTCCTAACGCTTCTCCCACAGATCAAGCTACAGATCAGGCTATAAGCCAGGCTACAAATAAAACTAAAACGATAAACAAAGCTTCACCCGTTCCCCATCAGCTCCGGCTCTATCTTGACACGGCTGAAACTGATTTGTGGGAAGCCTGGCTCGCCACGGGGCTTTTCTATGGAGTAACGACCAATCCGCTGCTACTGGAGCGGGCACAGTTACCTTGTACGTTAGATCAACTCACTCGACTTGCAAAGCAGGCATTCGACTTAGGCATGCAGGAAGTTCAGCTACAAACCTGGGGAGGAACTGTGGATGCTTGGGTCAAGCGAGGAGAACAAATTGCCGCCATTGACCCTCGCATTGTGGTGAAAGTACCTGTGACCCAAAGCGGAACGATCGCGGCCTTACGCCTCATTCATCAGGGTATTCCGGTAACGCTAACAGGCATCTATGAGGTTCATCAAGTTCTCATTGGGGCATCCCTGGGCGCAGCCTATGTTGCTCCTTACCTCGGTCGAATTAATGATTTTGGTCGAAATGGTCGTGAGGTTTTAGCCACAATGCAGCAGGTTTTACAAGGACTGGGTAGCACAACTCGAATTTTGGCAGCCAGTATTCGAGACATCGGCGATTTATCCTATTTAGCTAGTCAAGGACTGGATACGTTTACCTTTTCTGCCAAAATTGCATCTCAGTTTTTTGATGTTCCAGCAACAAAATTAGCGACTGCGGATTTTGAACGGGCTGCTAAATCTAGCCAATCCATGAGTAATGCCAAATAATTAATGATGATAAAATACCTCTAGAAATATATTTGTAGGAATTTGTAGGAATATAAGGATCATATTCCTACAAGCATTAAAGCATCAACCCAGATTTAGAAATGCGGTATTGCAGTATCGTTACAGCGCATCTTTAATATCTTCACCCGTCCGTTGGATAGATTTTTTCAGATCCCGAGCTACATCCTGAGCACTGTCTAGGGCATCTGCAGCTTGACGCTTTCCTCCTTTCAGAACGTCTTCACCCTTGTTTTGAGCTTTATCTAAGGCATTTTCAGCCTTGTCAGACATTCTTCCAACCGCCTTATCCACACGAGCCGTATCGCTGTGAGCCCGAGATTGAATCACTGCACCGGGACTATCATAACGAGGGTCGTCGTTAAAGTTATTCATGCCCCCAACCTTAGGTTGTACCGTATCATACAAATTGGTTTCTCCAGCCGCTTTTGAAGTCGGGGAAGAAGCCATAGATGAAGGCGTTGTTGAACCGCAGGCAGTAGTGAATAATAAAATACCACTCGCCAGGAAGATACAAAAAGTCTGACGCAAACCCCGAACCAAAGCTTGAGAATGACCGATGGCTTTACCTAACGATAGAAAGAAGTTCATAAACGACTCCAAAACAATTTCACTCTCCCTAGTTAAGCGTTATCTTGCAGACGCGTCCCCTAACTAAAGAAGGATCTCAAAGCATTGGTATTCCCTTAGCGTAAAAGCTGAAGTCATCTTTGAGGGAACAATCAAGCCATGCAAGCAACTGAGTTCAGACCCACTCCGGATGAAATTCCTGGCCAAAAACTGCCTTATCCAGCCAGTCAAGCGGATATGGTGCCACAGCCCGACAGCGATCTGTCAAACTACAAACCGGCCCATAAGTTGGAAGGAAAAGTTGCCATTATTACAGGCGGCGACTCTGGTATCGGGCGAGCGGTGGCGATCGCCTACGCTCTAGAGGGAGCCAAAGTGGCAATTCTTTATAATGAAAACGACGAAGATGCTGCTGTCACCAAAGCTGAAGTTGAGCAACGCGGCAGCCAATGTTTACCCATTCGGATGGATGTGCGGGATCCGGCTGCTTGCAAAGCAGCCGTGCAGCAAACCCAAGAAACCTTTGGTCATTTGAATATTCTAGTTAACAATGCGGCTTATCAAATGACCCAAAAGAAATTTGAAGACATTCCAGAAGAACAGTTTCGTAGAACCCTAGAAACAAACATCTTCGGCTATTTTTATATGGCTCAGGCGGTATTACCTCATCTTCAAGCGGGGGATGTCATTGTCAATACAGGGAGCATTGTTGGCAAAATTGGTAAAGGGTTTTTGGTCGACTATGCAACTAGTAAAGGAGCCGTGCATGCCTTTACAAAGTCCCTTGCCCAAAGTCTAGCTGAGCGAAAGATTCGGGTTAACGCTGTTGTACCTGGTCCCGTGTGGACGCCCAATATCCCAGCAACAATGCCGATTGAAATGGTAGATAATTACGATCGCGACAACGCTATGGAACGAGCGGGTCAACCCGAAGAACTAGCCCCCGCTTACGTTTTTCTAGCGGCAGAAGATAGCAGCTTTGTGACAGGAGCCTTGCTTGACGTCACGGGAGGACAGCTATCAAGCTAATCTCAATCCAAGTTCGTCACAGAAGGTGCAAGCTACAATGGGGAAGAGACAACCTTTTGACTAACGGTCGCTTCCGTATGCCTCGTATTGTTTTGATTGCTGGCTTTGAATCATTTAACGCGGATCTCTATCGCAAAGCCGCACTACAGGCCGAGGCTGGCTGGCCTCAGGAGGAAGGGACGGGGTTGGCTATACAGGTTTTTAGCGATCGCGACCTCATTACCCATCCCCACATTATCGAGACCGCATTAGCCCAAGCGGATGTCTTTTTCGCCAGCCTTTTATTTGATTACGATCAAGTGATCTGGCTACGCGAACGGGTTCAGTCTATCCCCATTCGGCTAATTTTTGAGTCCGCATTGGAGCTAATGTCATTGACACGGCTGGGCAAGTTTATTATTGGCGAAAAGCCCAAAGGCATGCCCAAGCCGATTCAGTTTATCCTGAGTAAGTTTGGTAGTGGCAATGAAGAGGATAAGCTAGCGGGCTATTTGAGCTTTTTGAAAGTAGGACCTAAATTGCTGAAGTATATTCCAGCAAAAAAGGTTCAGGATTTACGCAATTGGTTGATTATTTACGGCTACTGGAATGCCGGTGGTGCTGATAACGTTGCTGCGATGTTTTGGTATATCGCCCAGCAATATTTTGAGTATGACCAACCCGATTCTACAGGAATAAACCCTCGTTTTCCTCGACAAAAACAGAATAACCGATTTGCCATTCCAGATCCTGTTGAAACCCCAAATTTAGGGTTATTCCATCCAGACCATGAGGGATATTTTGAAACGCCACGGGCCTATTTAGATTGGTGGCGATCGCGAAATCTTTCTAGGAATCGCCTAACGCTAGACTGCCCGGTAGTGGGAATCTTGCTCTATCGAAAACACGTCATTACAAAACAGCCTTATATTCCCAAACTCATTCGTCAGTTTGAAGCAGCGGGATTGATACCACTCCCTATCTTTATTAATGGGGTAGAAGGTCATGTAGCGGTCCGAGACTGGATGACCACAGCCTATGAACAGGCTCAACGTAGTCTCGGAAATATCGAAACCAAGTCCCTATCTCAGGATGCAGCGCAGGTGGATGCCATTATTTCAACCATCGGGTTTCCCCTGGTTGGAGGACCTGCAGGCTCGATGGAAGCAGGACGACAAGTTGCCGTAGCTACAAAAATTTTGCAAAGCAAAAATGTACCCTACTTAATTGCCGCACCTCTGTTAATTCAAGATATTCATTCTTGGACAAGAACAGGAATCGGTGGATTGCAAAGCGTTGTTCTGTATTCGTTGCCAGAGCTAGATGGAGCAATCGATACGATTCCCCTAGGGGGATTAGTTGGGGATGATATTTATTTAATTCCTGAGCGAGTTCAGCGGCTAATTGGCCGCGTTAAAAGTTGGATTGCGCTGCGGCGAAAACAAGCCACCGATCGTAAAATTGCTATTGTCCTTTACGGATTTCCACCGGGCTACGGTGCAACCGGAACAGCGGCCTTACTCAATGTACCGAAATCACTCATTCGGTTTTTACAAGCTTTGCAAGACCAGGGCTATGAAATCGGAAAAATTCCTGAGGATGGAGAGGAATTAATTCGACAGATTCAAGCCGCAAATGACGAAAATGCCTGGGCCTTGGCGATCGCCCAAAAAGCCATCCCCTCTAACATCCCAGCCAACACCCCGACTAACACCGCAATTCCCAATTCCGTCAATGTCAAGCAATTGGAACGTTGGCTGGGATATTTACAAACTTCCCGCATTGAAAAGCAGTGGCAATCGCTTACCGAAACTGGAATTAAAACCTACGGAGATCAGTTCCATGTGGGCGGAATTCAACTGGGGAATATTTGGATTGGTGTTCAGCCTCCCCTAGGCATTTCCGGGGATCCGATGCGGCTCATGTTTGAGCGAGACCTCACCCCCCACCCCCAGTACGCCGCCTATTATCAATGGCTTCAGCATGAATTTGCCGCTGATGCCATCGTCCACTTTGGGATGCATGGCACCGTCGAATGGCTGCCTGGTTCTCCCCTAGGAAATACAGGCTATTCTTGGCCAGATCTCCTGTTGGGAAACCTGCCTAATCTCTATATTTATGCTGCCAATAATCCCTCAGAGTCAATCCTTGCAAAACGGCGCGGCTACGGCGTTTTAATTTCCCATAATGTCCCTCCCTACGGTCGTGCAGGCTTGTATAAAGAGCTAGTCAGCTTGCGGGAACTGATTGCAGAATATCGAGAGAATCCCGCCGCAAACTCCCTCTTAATTGAAGCGATCGCCAAAAAAATCGCCGATACCGGCCTCGCCGCTGATTGCCCCTTCAAAGATGCTCAAAAGCTAGGGATTGAATTGACCAGCGAGAACCTTAAGCTTTTTAGTCCACCGGTTATTCAAGCCTATTTAGGCGAGCTCTATGAATATTTGCAAATCCTAGAAAGCCGTTTATTTTCGTCGGGTTTACATGTCCTCGGCCAACCCCCTACCCCTGAAGAACTACAGTCCTATTTGAATGCCTATTTCCAAGATGAGCTGCCAGATTGGGCGATTGCCTCTATCCTCCAAGGTGCAACTATCGATCAGCTTTTGCAGGAATATTTTCAACGCTGGACTGACGACAATCCAGGCAAGATTCCTCGTTTAGATCCGAGCTTTCGCGATCGCCTCGAAACCGCCATTCCTCTCTGTTGCCAGCTAGCCGATCTGCTTCGCCAAAATAGTGATGAATTAACGAACCTGCTCCGGGGATTGAATGGCGAATACATTCCTCCGGCACCGGGGGGAGATCTGCTGCGGGATGGTCCTGGTGTACTGCCCACAGGACGTAATATTCATGCCTTAGATCCCTATCGAATGCCAAGTCCAGGGGCTTTTGAACGCGGACGGGCGATCGCCCAACGCATTATTGCCCAACATTTGCAGGATCATCAAACCTATCCCGAAACGGTAGCGGTGATGCTTTGGGGGCTGGATGCGATCAAAACGAAAGGAGAATCACTGGGTATTTTATTAGAACTTGTAGGCGCAGAACCGATTAAAGAAGGAACCGGTCGAATTGTACGTTACGAGCTCAAACCCCTTGAGGGTTTAGATCATCCTCGCATCGACGTTTTAGCGAATCTTTCGGGCATTTTTCGCGATAGTTTTGTCAATATTATTGAACTATTAGATGATCTCTTTCGCCGCGCTGGCGAAGCGGACGAGTCTGTGGAAAAGAACTTTATTCGCAAGCATTATCTTGAGTTACAAGCCCAAGGCATTGAGAATGCTTCGGCTCGACTCTTCTCCAATCCCTCAGGAGATTTTGGTTCCCTGGTGAACGACCGGATCACCGATGGTAATTGGGAAAGTGGCGAAGAACTAGGTCAAACCTGGGAAGGGCGTAATAGCTTTAGCTATGGTCGCAGTGACAAGGGTCAAGCCCGTCCTGAAATCCTTAAAACCCTATTGCAGAGTACCGATCGCATCGTTCAACAGATCGATTCCGTTGAGTATGGCTTAACCGACATCCAAGAATATTACGCCAATACGGGCGGCCTCAAAAAAGCTGCCGAAATTCAACAATCAATCATCCAGCAATCAACACCCCAAAACTCTAGTACTGGAACCAATAATCGCTCACCCCGTTCAATCAAGGTCCAAACCAGCTTTATTGAAAGCTTCTCCAAAGATATCACCCCGCGTAGCCTTGAAGAACTGCTCCGACTAGAATATCGTACAAAGTTGCTCAATCCCAAATGGGCCGAAGCCATGGCCAATCAAGGTTCCGGTGGGGCCTATGAAATTTCCCAACGGATGACAGCGCTGATGGGCTGGGCGGGTACAGCAGATTTTAAGGAAAATTGGATCTATGACCAGGCCGCAGAGACCTACGCCTTGGACACTAAGATGGCAAAGCAACTGCAAATTGCTAATCCAGAAGCATTTCGAAATATTGTAGGACGAATGCTGGAGGCCCATGGGCGAGGATTTTGGCAAGTGGATGGGGAACGGTTGGAACGGTTGCGATCGCTTTACGACCAAACCGACGCAGCTTTAGAAGGTGTAAAAGACCCCATAGGATAGCTCGTGTAGGATAGCTCGTGGAAGAGCTCGACGGGTCCAGAAAAGCCTGATGGTTTCCCACCAGGCCTAACGAGTCAACTCAGCATCACCCTGACCACTTTTAGAACCGCAGTGTCGTTTTCACACTACCGGCCCAAACATTTTCATTGCTGCTGTTGCCATTGGGATTGGCAATGTAGACGAGCTGCGGTTGAATGGCTAACCCATCATTCACCTTGACGCTATAGAATGCCTGAGCCGCTAAGGGAGCCTTTTCAGAAGCCACATCCCCCCCAGAGATATAGGGAACGGCACCGACCCCAACCCCGCCATAGTTACCCTGACCAAACAGGTCGTTGACCCCAACTTGAGCCGCCCAGTTGACAACAGTTGCCTGATCACTGCTAGCTCCGTCATTCAGAAACGAAACGCCACCATGGGCCGATAGATCGACTTTGCCGAGCTTTTGAGAGGCCGATAGACCGACATGATTGCCACTGGTATCCCCAGTTCCAAAGGGGTCCGCAGCACCCGTGGTACCCGCAACAACGCCCTGCTCATGGGTTTTCGCATAGGCCACCGACAGCGCAGTCTTTTCGCCAGGTTTGTAGGTCACCTGGGCCGATGCCGTGTTGGTGCCATCTAATAGACCGCGACTGGTGCTGGCCGCCGAGTCCGTTGGCAAAGTATAGGCCGCAGCGAGCTCTAGTTTTTCGCCCAGATTGAGCTTATAGCCAATGCCTGCGCCTTCAGCCGCTTCGGCGATCGCCGGGTTAGCCTGGAACTGTTCAATAAAGGCATAATCACCCGAAGGAGCGGTTGCCGTGCTGGCAATATCGTCAAGGCTCAGGCCATGGGTTCCCACAGTCAGTTGTCCCGGTCCAACTTGGCGCTGGTAATACAACTCGTCTAGTTTAACCGAGCTGTCGCCCTCGTTATCATAGGGCGTATTCAAACCATCAAACGACGTGCCGCCTTCAAAGCGTCCACTGTAGCCTTCAAAATTTGTAGCTTCAACCCTAGCATGCAGCAGGTCATTGCCGGTCAAATTACTATCTAAATTGAGTCGTAACCGAGCCGCTGCCGTGAGCGTATCTTTGGCTTCGGTGCCTGCACCATTGGCTTCCCCAGAGAAGACACCGCCGACATCGGTAATCAATTCACCAGAAAGCTTTACCCGAGAAAGATTGTTTTCCAGTTCTGCCGTCCGACCTTCCAAGCCATCAACGCGGGACCGGAGGGTTGCGAGCTCTGATTGAAACTCCTCTTGCAGACGCTGTAGCGTCGCTAAGTCTTCATTGCTCACGCTAGTTGAATTGTCTGCAATTCGGGCGTTGATCGACTCCATACAACCATTTAGAGCGGAGGCAAGTTCATAGCGGGTCATGCCGCGATCGCCCCGAAAGGTTCCATCCGGATAACCGGAAAGACAGCCGTATTTCTCAACTAAATTCTTGACGGAAGTATAGGCCCAGTGGTCCGGGCTAATGTCTCGCAAATCGTTAACAGACTGAACAGGTTGTGCTGCAGCGGGACGAGCAAAGGCTGTCATTCCACCCAGAGAACCGAGGGCAAGGAGGGCAGCGAGGGCGATTTGAGTGGATGCGTTTTTCATGAGCTGAATCTCTTTGGTTGAGGTGTTGAAGCAGGTGTGTTTGCTTTGTTGCACCTAATCTAATCCACCTAAATCGAGTTTCCAACACGACTATGCCACCTGAATTACCTCCCTAATCCAGGAACTTTTTGCCTTCTAGTCCTAAAGGACTATCTCAATAAACCCAACAGGATAACCTAGTCCTTTAGCCCTAAAATCCCTAATGCTTTAAATCTTTCAAATCGCTATTTAAACTATCTCTAACCAGACCGGTTCGTTTAGTGGCTTGAAACAGTTTATGGCTCAATCTGACTCAAGACGTTTGTTCAACTTACTGATTCAGCCTACTTCAACGGCCACCAGCTCACCTTATCTCGGGTTGCACCGTAAACTTCCTTAAGCCCTTCTGGAGCGATGACGACCACGCGATCGCTCTCTCCCCCTTTCACCTTTTCCAGCAGCCCTGCCTTGGTCATTCCCTTTAAGACCTGTTCCACCGTTCGATGATTGAGCTGGCAGGCCCGTGCAATCAAATCCACCGGCAAATCAAACCTAAAGGGATGCTCTTCCTGGGGTTGCTGCCCGAGGGAACGCTCTTGATAAATTAAGGCTCGCAGCAAAGCCGCAACGGCCTGAGGGGGATAGGTACTGCAATTCAACAAGTGATAGAGAAACTTTTCCCGTAGCTCAAACAACAACCGATAGCGCTGTCGAAAGGCTTCACTGGATTGATACAGCGCTTCCACCATGGCGAGAGGCACCTTAATAATGTCTGTCGTCTTGTAAGCCTCCACCAAGCTGGGAAAACCGCGACTCACTAGTCCATAACTAAAGGCCAAGTTTTGCATACCAAAACAGCCCCCCGGATAGGTCATCGCAATCACCCGGTCCAAGGGCGTGCTGCGCACAATCACCGGCCCTCCCGCCACGATCGCATAGAGAAATTCCAGAGAGACCCCAGGCCGAAATGCCGTGTACACCGGACGACTGGAATACAGTTTCTCCACTACGAGCTCCGCCGCCCCCTGGGCTTGGATCAGCTCCGCCTCACTCATCCCCTGGAATAGAAAAACCTGCTGGGCCAAAATTTCTCTCAACTCACCTTGGGTCTCCAAGGTCTCACACCCATGATTTGTCATAACGCCTCTTCCTTGCCCGCGCCCTCAGGCAAACGCTTTAGGTCAATCGCTCTACGTCAACTGTGCCTGAAAACCGAATGCTCTGAAGATAAATTTTGCATCAAGCCTGTCCAAGCTTCAATTGAATTTCAATTCATCTGTGATACGGTTCCAATCAGATTACTTTTTATTCTACTGCCAGGTTGAGATGTATTCCTATGCAAAAACTGCAAACGCCACCGAGAACGGGGCGATCGCCCGCATCCCTTCGAGACTGGCTATCCCTCTCTAACCTCAAATGGCCATTGAGCGTCGGCGTACTAGGAATGATTATCCTGGGTCTGACCACTGCCCTGGGGCTCTCCTGGCAAGCCGCCCTAGCCCTTAGCGTGGCCCTCGGCACCCTCTTGCTCAATGCCCTGAGTCCACTCCCCGCTGACATCGTTTTCCTCGGCGGTTTGGCTGTGCTCATGGTCAGCGGCGTTCTCAATGTCGAAAATGCCCTAGCCGGATTTAGCAATCCTGGTATGGTGACTGTCGGCGTACTTTACGTCGTGGTGGCTGGCATTGAGCAAACGGGAGGCTTGATCTGGATCTCGCAGAATTTGCTGGGATTACCCAAGGGACTAACCGCAACACTCATCCGCCTCGTATTTCCCGTCGTGGGGATGAGCGCCTTTTTTAACAACACCCCCATCGTGGCAATGTTTATCCCGGTGGTGAGTGACTGGTCGCGCAAACTGCGGATTAGCCCGTCTAAGCTGATGATTCCGCTGAGCTATGCGGCGCTGTTTGGGGGGGTTTGCACTTTGATTGGCACCAGTACAAACTTGGTCGTCAATGGTCTGATGATTTCCCAGGCGAAGCTGCCAGGATTTGGAATTTTTGAGATTTCAAAGGTGGGGCTGCCCTGTGCGATCGCAGGCTGTATCTATCTCCTCACCATCGGCCAACGGCTGCTACCCAACCGCAAAGCCGTCCTGAGTGAACAGGATGATATTCGTCAGTACACCGTCGAAATGGTGGTGGAGTCCGGTAGTCCGCTCGCCGGAAAAACCATTGAACAAGCTGGGCTGCGCCATTTGCCAGGACTGTACCTGGGGGAAATCATCCGAGGTGAACAGGTGATCGCTGCCGTTAGCCCCAAGGAGCGGTTGCGCGAGCAAGATCAACTGGTCTTTATGGGAATGGTGGATTCCATTGTCGACCTGAAAAAAATGCGTGGACTGCAACCCGCCACGGACCAAGTTTCCAAACTCGACGCAGCACCGACCGAACGCTGTTTAATTGAAGCGGTGGTGTCCAATACCTTTCCGCTAGCAGGCCAAACCATTCGCGAAGGTCAGTTTCGTAAACGCTATAACGCAGTCGTCTTAGCCGTCGCCCGCAACGGGGAACGGCTCCAGGGCAAAATTGGGGCCATCCGCCTCCAGCCCGGTGATTCGCTCCTGCTGGAAGCCCATCCCTCGTTCCTCGATTTGCAGCGCGCCTCCCGTGACTTTTACCTGATCAGCGGCGTCCCTAACTCTGAACCCCTGCGCCATGCCCAGGCTCCCCTGGCCTTAGCTATCCTGATTGGCATGGTGGCGATCGTGGCCTTGGGCTGGCTGGATATGTTGCTGGCTGCCGTCCTCGCCGCTGTGCTCATGGTCTTGAGCCGTTGCTGCGCCGTCGACCGAGCCCTACGCGGTGTCGATTGGTCTCTCCTCGTGGTCATTGCGGCGGCCCTCGGTATCGGCAAAGCCCTAGAAACCACAGGGGCAGCCGCCAGCCTCGCGGCAGTCATTCTCGGTCCAGCGGGTCAGAATCCTGGGTTAGCCCTCACCTTGGTCTACGGCATTACGATGCTTCTGACCGAGTTGATTACCAATAATGCAGCGGCAGCGCTGGTGTTTCCCATTGCCCTGGCGGTCTCTCAGAGTTTGGGAGTGAGTTTTTGGCCCTTTGCGATCGCCATCATGATGGCCGCCTCCGCCAGTTTTGCAACCCCCATTGGCTATCAAACGAATTTGATGGTGTATGGTCCTGGGGGGTACCGATTTACCGATTTCCTCCGGGTGGGTCTTCCCCTGAATTTTATGTTTTGGTTTATTACGGTAATGCTAACACCGCATTTCTTTCCGTTCTGATGAACCCTAGTCAGCCTCCCTTGATCACGGCATTGCTGGACCCCAAGGTCTATCCCCATGCCGTTTCTCCTCCCATTCAACTGATTCAAACCCATGCGTCCTATATCTTTTTAACAGGAACCTTTGCCTACAAACTCAAGAAGCCCGTTGATTATGGTTTTTTGAACTACAGCACCCTGGCTGCGCGACGGCATTTTTTGCAAGAGGAGCTACGGCTGAATCAACGCACCGCACCTGAACTCTATTTGGCGGTTGTGGCCCTGATTCAAGGGGGCGATCGCCTAGAGTTCAGACCAGATTCTAATTGCAGGGAAGAAACGACCGAAGGAGAAGTGCTGGAATATGCACTTCAGATGCGACAATTTCCCGCAGATTCGCTCTTTTCAGATTTGCTTGAGCAAAATCGGCTAACACCTGAACTCATGGAGAAGCTTGCGGTTCAGGTCGCGCGATTACATCAATCAGCAGCCGTTAGCGAAAAAATCCTGGAATTTGGCAAAATTTCTCAAATTCGTCAGGCCTTCGACGAGAACTATGCCCAGACCCGTGTCTATATTGGACGAGGGCAAACGGAAGCACAGTGGCAAGAGACTCAAGCATTAACTCAGCGCTTTTTTACAGAACATACCGCAGTTTTCCAAGATCGAATCCAGCAAGAAAAAATACGAGAATGCCATGGGGATCTGCACCTCGGCAATATCGGTCTTTGGGGAGAATCGGTGTTTCTCTTTGACTGCATTGAGTTTAACGACGCCTTTCGGTTTGTCGATACCCTGTATGACGTGGCGTTTCCTGTCATGGATTGTGAGGTCCAGGGACGGCAGGATTTGGCGATCGCCTTTCTCAATGCCTATCTAGAATTGACCGGGGATTGGGAGGGCGGAAAAGTTTTACCCATTTATCTCAGCCGACAGGCCTATGTGCGTGCCAAAGTCACCTCGTTTCGACTGGAGGAACCCGGTCTTTCCGCTGGAGCGCGCAGTCAGATTGAGGCGATCGCCGCCCGCTATTATCACTATGCTTGGAGTTGCCTACAGCCTAAACAGGGTCACGTCATTCTCATGTCCGGCCTCTCTGGGTCTGGCAAAAGCACCGTTGCCCGTCAGCTCGCACAACGGATCGGTGCTATACAAATTCGCTCCGATGCCGTGCGAAAACATTTGGGGGGCATTGCACTTCAAGAACGGGGACCTGAAAGTCTCTATCAACCCGAAATGACCCAGCGAACCTACCAAAAAGTACTAGAAATAGGCCTACAGCTTGCTCAAGCAGGATATCCGGTTATTCTAGATGCAAAATACGATCGCAGAGCGCTTCGCCAAGCCGTTTTCGACCAGGCTCAAGCCTTAGGGATTCCCTGTCATATTTTGTCCTGTGAAGCACCTGTTGAGGTGCTTAAAAATCGCTTAACTCAGCGTCAAAATGACATTGCTGACGCCACAGTCGACCTTTTAGACCAACAACAACAGCAGGCTGAAGCCTTTACGGAGCAAGAAGAAAGACAGGTCAGCCATCTAGATACCACCCTGGAGATTCAACCCCAGTTGGATTGTTGGATAGCCACCTGTCTGAGATCCACGCAAAACTCGTCGTAAGCAAAACTTGTAGTCAACTCTACAGCCGTCAGGTTAAACCTCTCCTAATTCTAGGCAGGCATCAGTTCTGACAAGGATTTCTCTGGCAAAGGGTCGGTTTTTTGAGGATTAGCATGAACGATAAACACCGAACAAGATGCATGGTGCATGACATAGCTACTCACACTGCCAAGCAACAGCTCATTCAGTCCTGATCGCCCTCGATTTCCCATCACAATCAGATCCGCATTCCAAGCCTTAGCTGCTTCACAGATCCGCCGTCCTGGACTACCATAAACCTGATCAAACTGCGTTTCAATCCCGGCCTGTCGAGCTTCTGCTGCTTGCCACTTTAACCATTCCAGGCAGTCTTCCACATAGGCATTCCAGTCCTTTTCATACTTACTCAGCAACTGTTGATCGATTGCCGGATAATAAGCCTCATCAAAGTACAAATTGCGCTGAGGAGCTCCAGGCTCACCATCCGTTAGAACATGAAAAAGCTTGAGTTCCGACCCAAGGGCTTTCGCTAGGGCGATCGCCTCCTGGTAAGCATTAACACTCAAATCCGAGGCATCTACAGCAACTAAAATCCTGCGAATCATAGTCGTTCCTCCCTATAGATCTGAGATTCGTAATATCAAGACGGATGCCGCTGTTTGCGCTTAGGCAGTTCCCCCTCAAATGGCTGAATTCCTGTGTTGGGATAGTCATCATCGGCGGGACGGAAAATCCGTAGACCCCCTTCTGAAAGATAACGTAACACTTGCTGAGGAATACGAAAGAGTCTTTGGGCCAAATCTTGAACCGTTGAAGTCCTGTCGGTGTGATTCATAGCCATAAGGCGTCTCCTATAGAGAATGGGAGGCTTTTGCCTTTGCCTTTAACGTAGCTCACAAACTTGAGGAACTTGTGAGGATTGCCGAGCGAACCTCATCATCCAAAACAAAAGAGTCCACTTGAATGGCATCATCTAGCCTAGAAAACTCACGAAGAGAGAAAGAGAGCCCGAAAGCGAGTGTCAGTCAAGCAGGTGAAAGTCCGTAAGGGACTGGCAGATTGCCTGCTGCGTCACGACGCTATCTATCTATCAATTAGTTTAGGGGTCGTCGAAAGTTCAAATCGCCGCATTGTCACCGTTCGTCTCAAACAGTCCGGCATGTTTGGTCAACCACGGGTGCTCAAGCCGTTATGGCTCTCAGGGCTGCCTATCTCAGTGCTTCTTCAAAATGGCACGATTTTTGGTAAAAAAGCCCTTCCCCTTCTTAAGCGCGCTTTTTTTCGTTCACCCTTCTCACTGCGACATCCCATCGCACTGCCCATAGATTGTTAAAGTAAGAGCTGGTTTTTTGAAGAACAGCTATGTCCGCTGAGCGATCGCCCGAACCCCAACCCGCTGAGTCTCATCCCTTAGCCACTGATTTTGCGACGGATCTAGATAGTCCTGACCCCAAACACCTCGTCAGCGAACTGTTGCATCGCTCTTGGTTGCATCGGCTCTTCTACTCCTGGGAACACCATCCCCAACGAGGTTGGTGGGCAGCAGTGAGCTGGATAGCGCTGATCAGCGGCTTAGCCTTTCTCATCGGTCTAGGCAGCATTGGTCTTGTGGATGAAACCGAGCCGCTGTTTGCAGAGGCCGCTCGACAAATGCTCGTGCGCGATGACTGGGTCACCCCCTACTTCAACGAAGCCACCCGGTTTGATAAGCCGCCGCTGATTTATTGGCTGATGGCGATCGCCTACCGACTCTTCGGCATCAACGAATGGGCCGTCCGCTTACCGTCCGCCCTTGCTGCCCTTGTGCTCACCAGTTTCGTGTTGTACACCCTACAACGCCACGGTATTCCTCGGTTTGGACGGCAACTATTGCCTGGATACAGCCGCTGGTTTACCGCCTTTTTGGGGGCAGCGCTTACCGCCTTTAACCTTGAAACCCTTGCCTGGGCACGCATCGGCGTGTCAGATATGCTGCTTTCTGGCTGTTTTGGGTCTGCTTTGCTGACATTCTTCTTGGGCTACGCAGCAGCAGCTAAACGCTCCCATTGGCTCTGGGGCTTCTCTGTCAAAGACCGCTGGTATCTGCTGAGCTATCTGTTTATTGCCCTGGCCATCCTTGCCAAGGGACCTGTTGGAATTGTGCTACCTGGCATTATCGTGCTGGGATTCTTGATTTACGTGGGACAGTTGTGGCAAACCCTAGGGGAAATGAAGCTCTGGCGCGGCCTGCCGCTGATGGCGTTGATTACGCTGCCCTGGTACATCCTGGTGATTCAGGCCAACGGCGAAGCCTACACCCAATCGTTTTTTGGCTACCACAACTTCGAGCGCTTCACCCAAACCGTCAATAATCACGGAGAACCTTGGTACTTTTATTTTCTGGTAGTTCTCGTTGGGTTTGCGCCCTGGTCGCTGTTTTTGCCAACGGCGATCGCCCGTCTCAGTCTCTGGCAGCGGCGGTTCTGGACCCAGCAACCCCGTTCGGCTCAGCTCGGCATTTTTGCCACGGCTTGGTTTGTGGGCGTCTTTGTCTTTTTTACGATCGCCGCAACCAAGCTTCCCAGCTATGTCTTGCCCCTCATTCCCGCTGGAGCCATTTTGGTTTCGTTGTTGATGGGTGAGGCGATGACGCGATCGCCCCAGCCTCAACCCCAGGACACCATTAATCGTCAGATTACAAATCTCCGCAGCCGCCCCGGATTTCCTCGCCTAGGCTGGGTCAATTTTGGCTTTGCTCTGTTCTTGGCGATCGCCATTGGTTCTGCTTACCTCTGGGTCCAGGTCATTGAAGATCCAGCCATGCCCGAGTTTCCCCAGGTCTTGCGGGATTCGGGGGTATTGATTTGGGGGAGTTTGATTAGTTTGGAGGGGGCGATCGCCATCTTCCTGCTGATCCGCCGTCGCCAAACCCGCTGGCTTTGGGCCGTGAATCTGATTGGGTTTGTGGCACTACTCGTCTGTGTGCTCGCACCTATCACTTTACTGATGGATCAACATCGCCAAGCACCACTGCGGGAAATGGCTGCTGTCACGGTCCAACAGCGTCAGCCCGAGGAGGAAATGCTGATGGTGGCGTTTGAGAAACCGACCATGGTGTTTTATACCCAGCAACCCCTGACATTTTTCCGCCGGACGCGAACCACATTGCGCCACATCGAAGAATTTAGCTTGGAGCAATCCAATCCGGAGACGCTGTTGATTTTGACCTATCCTCGTAAATTGCCGGATCTGGGGCTGAATCCAGGGGAATTTACAACATTGCATCAGGCTGGAGCCTATCAGCTCATTCGCGTACCCAAGGCGGTGTTTCGTCAGCATTTTTCTCAGGGATAGTGGGAGCGATCGCTCCATTTTCCATGTCCACAGTCGTCCCCGCTTGCCCCATGGCCCCCAAGAAAGACTGGTTTCAATTAGCATTCCGGCTCCAAGGCTCAGTTCTGCCGTTTATCTGGCAGCGAATCTTATTTTTCGGTGGGTTTAGTCTCCTGGTTGTCCTGGCCTATCAGTTTGCGCCCTTTCGCCAAGAGTTTTCACATTTTCATGCCTTGGTCAACAATGTCGCCTGCAACTTGGTATTAGGTTTACTTTTGGTTTTCCGTACGAATACTGCCTACGATCGCTACTGGGAAGGACGAAAAGCTTGGGGCACGCTGGTGATCACCTTACGAAATCTGGCCCGTGAGGTTCAGGTGGGGGGCAATTGGGAGAACAAATCTGGGGACAAATCTAGGGACAGCACAACTGTTCAGGCAGAAAAGACAAGATTCTTGAATTTGATCGTCGCCTTTGCCCTGGCAACAAAACAGCATCTGCGGGGTGAGGCGCTGAGTGATGAGATTAAGGCTCTTTTTGCTGATGGGGAGCAATCAGCCTTGGAAAACGCCAAACATCTACCACTCTTTCTGAGTTGCTGTCTTTCCCAGTCCCTGCGGCGACTGTTCGAGACCGATTGTCTTAGCGCCAATCAATACACCGAACTCACCACCCATCTCAATGAGCTGACCACGGGGCTCACCAGTTGCGAGCGCATTGTGTCAACACCGATGCCCATTGCCTACAACATTTATCTCAAGCGTCTGATTTTGATTTATTGCACGCTCTTGCCGATCAGTCTGGTCAGCGAGGTTGGGTGGTGGACCCCAGTGGCAATTCTCTTTGTGAGTTTTGTCTTGCTTGGGGTCGATCGCATCGGCACCGAAATTGAGGATCCCTTTGGCTACGACGCCAATGATTTACCCTTAGATAGCATCTGTAGCAATTTGCAGAACACCATTGCTCAACTGGCCCAATTCGAAGGCTTGCCCCCTCTCGCGGAGACCGTAGAGACCGAGCGGGTAACCGCCACGGCGCAGAAAAACACCGTAAGATAAGGGGGACCGAAAGTTACGTTTATTCTGGATGGAATCCAGAATCGTTCTAAGCATTTCTCTAATTTCGCTATGGCTGACGAACAAGCTCCAGAACAAGCAAACAATCCGGCACCCGAGGCCAAACCCGCTGCAAAACCGGCAGGTAAGCCCGCAGCCAAAAAGGAAAAACCACCCCAGGTCGAAGACAAGCCCTTCAACGAGTTTATGGAGCAGCACTATGTGCCTTCGCTCAAACAGGCGTTGGTGGATAAAGGTGTGAAGGATTTAAGTTTGACCTTTGCCCAGCAAACCTTTAAGCCGGTGGGCGAATCCTGCTGGCAAGTGAAGGGATCCTGGGCCAATGGACAGCGACAATTTATTGTGGCGTTTCCTGAGGAAAACATTGGGGGGAAAAAGGCCTTTGCCTGTGCCGATGGCGGTGCTGAACCGAGCTATGTCGAACCCTTTTTGGGGGATGAGCGCAAGATGACCCTGGATCTAATGGTGTTCGGGGTTGTGCAGCGGCTCAATGGCCAGAAATGGCTGGGGTTGAATTAACGTTTGAATTAACGTTTGAATTAACGGTTAATCGATTGCATGGGGCTGAACCGGTCGAACGGCGGTTTGTCCGGCGGTTCGTCCCCCAGGGCTTTGATTGTGTCGCATCTACCTCCTTGAACCTGAATTGATGGCGGGCGATTAAGCCAACGCCAAGGAGAGAACTATGGGACTTGTGCATCGATCGCTGATTTCACGGGGGACGGTAGCTTTGCTGCTGAGCATGGCTATCCTGCTAACGCTAGAGCCACCCAGTCAAGCCCAGGATTCCTTGCCGACGGGGGATGGGGTTTCGAGTCAAGACCAGGAAATTGTCAAACCGGAGGAGATTGACCCGAATGAGGCGATCGCCAACGACCAGGACAAAGACAAAGATCCAGACCAAACTCCAGCCCCCCCGATTCCGACCTTGGGCGATCGCTGCGCCGCCGACACCCCCGATCTAGCCACGGATCCCACGTTACCTCCCGTGGAAGCGCCCGAGGTTACGACAGTAGACCCTAGCCAAGTAGACCCTAGCCAAACTAAAACCGCTAACACCGAAGCAGCGGCTGAAGATCCAGAGCCAGAGCCAGAGCCTGAACCCGATTCAGAACCCGCATCAGCTCCAGAACTTGATCCGAAGGAAGCCGAACGCATTGAGGCAGAGAAGGCCAGGGCCGCTGAGGAAAAAGCCCTCGTTTGCAAACTGCATGAGGGCGATCGCCTCTACCAATCCGGTCAAAAAGCCGAAGCGCGAGCCATTTACCAAGCGGCTAAACCCGCCTTTGATGCCGCTGTCACAGTGCCCGAAACACCAGAACGCCCCGCTCCCATTAAGGATCCACAAGCACTTTCCCCCGCTGGCCAAGTTTTTTTGCGCGAAGCGGCTGCGGGTCAAGAACAGCATCTAGAAACCCGGATTCTGGTGCCGCTCAGCCTTTTGGTCGAAAAGCATCCCGAATATATTCCTGGCCATGGGCAGTATGCCGAGGCCCTAGTGGCTGCTGGGGACAGTCCCAAAGCCCTCGCTGTTTTAGAAAATGCCACGCGTTTGTATCCCAACGAGGCCGCTCTAGTCAAAGCTCGGGTCCAGCTCGCCAGCCAGCAAGGGCACTGGATGGACGCTGCCATGATCGCCCGACAGTTTGCCCAGCTCAACGCCGATCATCCTGAAGCCCCAGCCCTGGCCGCCCTTGCGGACGAAAATCTTAAGCGCTATCAGGGGGATGTGCGCGATACCCTCACCGCCAACACCATCGCCAATGTGATTACCGGAGCCGCCAGCTATGCCATCACCGGCAGCATTTGGAACTCCCTCGGCGCACTCCAAACCACCACCCTGATGCTGCGGGGCGAGAAAGGAGTCGGCAATAGCATCAGCAAGTCGGTGCAACAGCAAATCCCCCTAGTGGAGGATGAAGAGTTGGTCACCTATGTCAGTGAGCTGGGCCAGAAACTGGCGAAGGTCGCAGGGCGCAATGAGTTTGAGTACGAGTTTTTTGTGCTCCTAGACGAAAACCTCAATGCCTTTGCTTTGCCCGGTGGCAAGGTATTTGTGAATGTGGGAGCGATCGCCCAAACCAGATCCGAAGCCGAGCTGGCCGGACTCCTCAGCCATGAACTCTCCCATGCCGTCCTCTCCCACGGATTTCAGCTCGTCAGCAACGGCAGCCTGCTCTCCGATGTCAGTCGGTTTATTCCCTACGGCGGTCTGGCTTCAAACCTCGTTGTCCTCAACTATAGCCGCGACATGGAGCGCCAAGCCGACGAGCTCGGCACCCAAATTCTAGTTTCAGCGGGCTATCCGTCAGATGGTTTGCGCAATTTGATGGAGACCCTAGGGGAAGAGGAAAAGGAACGCCCCCTCTTTGCTTGGCTTTCGACCCACCCGGAAACCGATGAGCGGGTCCACAACATCGAGCGTCAAATTCAGGCCGAAGGTTTCGATCGCTACGGCTTCGAGGGGGTAGAACGCCACGATCGCATGCGCGAGAAGGCTCGTCGATTAATCGAAGTAGCCAAGAAAAAAGCAGAGGAAGAACAGAAAAATCGGCCCTGGTGGCGCTAGTAGGCGCTCGCTTCGCTGAATACTTTACTATTCCTTTAACGTAACTTAACGCAATAGTTGCGGAGTGACCTTGGTCACTTTGAAAGAGGAATATAAGTGTTTTCACTGCAGGCATGAAAACTCAATCTGTCGATCTTCTAGAGTCCGCTAAACGGGGTAACCTTGACGCCCTCAAAACGCTCATTAGTCGCCCTCTCGCTCACAAAGACATTACGGTTAGCGTCACGGTGATGAATCACTGCTTGACGGTGACCGCCGAAGCTCCCGATACTGCCCCTGATCAGGATTTTTTTGTCAATTTTCTGAAACAAGGGATGAGCAGTCTCCAACCCTCGGGCATTGAGTCCGTCGCAGTTCGGGGAAAGGTGCGGGATCTGTATCCGATTGTCTGGCGCGATCGCTTTTCGATTCAGCCCAAACGGGTTGTCAATCTTTACGAAGGCTCTGAACGACCGCCCTTTGAGGTCGCGCCTAGCGAACGGAGCCCCGCTCCGCCGCCCCAGAGATCCTCCCGAGCCAAAACGACCCCGATCCCCCATCTCCGGAGTTTTCTCTGGGCTAGCTCCTTTCTCTTGGGTGCGCTGCTGAGTGCCACCATTTTGGGCTGGTTTATGCCACAACGGCTGGGACGAACGGAGTGGGAGTACCGCATCGTTAGCGTCACGGACAGTGACTTTAGCGCTGCCATGACCACCCTGGGCAAGGATGGCTGGGAAATGGCCTATGCCCGACGGGCGGTTGCCACGGGAGTTGCCGGAGACAAAGAAAATGCAGAATATAGCCTATATGAGGTGATTTTCAAGCGTCCGAAGTCAATTTTCGATTAGCGAGTGCTCTTGAACGCTTGAGTTGCTTGAGTGACTTGAGTTGCTTTTACTTGATAAAGGCGATCGCACCGACTTCACCTATCGATATAGAAAAGAAAACAAATGAAAATTTTTACAAACTTGCTTTTGTATTGTTTGTATTGGGGATCACGGGTCATGAATAATAACGCTAAAGCTTTCAATTTGTGTTTATGACTACTAAACCTTCGATCGCCGATGCTACGGACTGGAACTCGCTACCCGGTTGGGCCAGGGCATTTGCCACAGCTTTTGTGGGCGTTATCGGCCTAGGGATTCTTCTCACGATGATGAACCTCGGCTAGGCAACAAGAGAGACAGCAACAGAACACAAGACCCCACGAAATCATTCGTAGGGTCTTTTTTTCGGGATCTTTTCCTAAGGTCTAGGTCTAAGGCCTAGGGAAAGCTCTAGCGCTTACCGGCCACCTTTTTTTTCGCCATTTTACGAAGACGAATCGATTCCGGCGTCACTTCTAGCAGCTCATCGGGACCAATATACTCCAGCGCCCGCTCTAGGCTCATGTCAAGGGGCGACTGTAACTGCACCAATTCGTCACCGCCCGCAGCACGGTGGTTGGTGAGCTGCTTGGCCTTGCAGATGTTCAGCTCCAGATCCTGAGGACGGTTGTGCTCGCCGATGATCATGCCTCTGTAGACCTTCGTCCCTGGCGTGATAAAGAACAGACCCCGGTCCTCTGAGTTTTTGAGAGAATAGAACGTTGCCACGCCCTCCTCAAAGGAAATCAGCACCCCGTTGCGGCGCATTTCCAAATCGCCACAGAGACCCCGGTAGTCCAGGAAACTGTGGTTCATGATGCCGTCGCCCCGAGTAGCGCGCATAAACTCACCCCGGAAACCAATCAGCCCCCGAGCGGGAACGATGAATTCCAACTGAGCACGACCGCCATTGACCTGCATGTCTTGCATTTCGGCACGACGTTGACCAAGACGCTCAATACAGCCACCCATGGCTTCTTCGGGTACATCTAGAACCAAGAGTTCATAAGGTTCGCAAGGTTGACCATTGACCTCGCGGTAAATGACCTGAGGCTGGGACACCTGGAACTCATAGCCTTCCCGACGCATATTTTCGATCAGGATCCCGAGGTGCAATTCACCACGACCGGACACCTGGAACTGATCCGGAGTTTCGCCCTGTTCAACTCGGAGCGCCACGTTGGTTTCGAGTTCGCGGAAGAGGCGATCGCGCAATTGCCGCGAGGTTACAAACTTACCCTCACGACCCGCAAAGGGTGAATCATTCACGCAGAACGTCATCTGTAACGTCGGTTCATCCACTTTGATCAGGGGCAACGCCTGTGGTTCATTAGGGCAGGTGACAGTTTCCCCAATGTTGGCATCGGCAAAGCCCGCAACAGCCACTAGGTTTCCGGCGGTGGACTCTTCAATCTCGATCCGCTTCAGCCCTTCAAACCCAAGCAGCTTGGTAATCCGGCTTTTGACAATACTGCCATCTTCTTTGATCAGTGCGGCCTGCTGGCCAGCCTGGATCCGACCATTGTGAATCCGGCCAATGACAATCCGACCTAAGTATTCGGAATAGTCCAGCGTTGTCACTTGAAGCTGCAAGGGCTTCTCGGGGTCGCCGACCGGGGGCGGCACATGGCGCAGAATTGCCTCAAACATCGGCTGCATGTTGTCGGACTCATCCGCCAAGTCTGCCCTGGCAAAACCGGCTAAGCCCGATGCAAACAGATAGGGAAACTCGCACTGGTCGTCGTCTGCACCCAGTTCGATAAACAGGTCGAGGACCTTGTCCACAGCGGTCATGGGTTCGGCACGCTCACGGTCAATTTTATTGACCACCACAATCGGACGCAAACCCTTCTCCAGAGCCTTCTTAAGCACAAACCGGGTCTGGGGCATGGGACCTTCATTGGCATCCACAATTAGGATGCAGCCATCTACCATACCCAGCACCCGCTCAACCTCGCCCCCAAAATCCGCGTGGCCTGGGGTATCGACAATATTGATCAGCGTGTCGTTGTAACGGACCGCTGTATTTTTCGACAGAATCGTAATGCCCCGCTCCCGCTCAATGTCGTTGGAGTCCATGACGCAATCCGGAATCTCTTCGCCTTCGCGGAACACTCCAGACTGTCTGAGTAGAGCATCGACCAGGGTCGTTTTGCCGTGGTCAACGTGGGCAATGATAGCGACGTTCCGAATGGGAAGAGACATGAATTACAACCCCTACAAGCTGGGCTTAGAGAATAGACAGACTATTTTGTAACAAAATATTCACAATCTTAGCTCAAGGAACGGGCAATTGCTTCCTCAAGTTCGACTTGATCTAAGGTCGTGATGATAAATACTTCCTGGTAGCTTTTGCCCTGTCGGGCAATCAGCTTAAATCCCCCCCGAATCGGCACCGATATTTTGAGGCGAAGTTGCGGGCTACTGCTGCGAGCTCGACCAAGGACCGCCGGCGTGATCGTCATGATGCCGGGGAATTCACACAATTTCTTGAGCTTTGGGATTAATCCCGGCAAATGAGTCGAATGATTCCAGACGAGACGTCCTTTGGGGATAGGCATGGGAGAAGTTCCTAGGATGCCTCTAGGGGAGCCATGGTCAAGCCTGCCCGACGGAGCTGCTGATGATATAGCTCAGCCTGTTCCTGGGGACCGACCCAAACGATCGCCATCCCTTCAAAGTGCACCTGGTTGGTTAGCTCCCAAGCACGATCGCTCGTCATCCCCGGAATATATTTCATTAGTGTTTGGGCCACATGTTGGAACGTGTTTTCATCGTCGTTGAGGACAATCACTTTGTAGTTGGGATAAGGCTTCCAATCGGTTTTGGAGGTCTTCTCCGGGGTTAGGGTTGGGGTAGTGGTGGTATTCGCAATCACAGGTCTAATCCTACGGAGTGGCGGAGTAGCTATTGCCACTTCAAATTTAATGATGCTTGAGGATCTATCACAATTATTAATATAGCGACCGGAATGCCCCAGATCGTGACCTATGATGAAGGTTAAGGAAGATAAACCTCATCAAACGATCACGTTTTAACAAGGAGTACGACTATGTTGACCCTCGGCTGGGCTGCACTGCTGGCGCTGTTTACATTCTCGATCGCCATGGTTGTTTGGGGCCGCAACGGTGACGGCAGCATCGGTTTTTAGGTTGATTTTGGGCTCAATTTTGGGCTCGATTGGCACTATTGCCGCAGAAATCCACCGCAGAAATGAAAAATTAAGGGTGCGTTACGCCAGTGGCAGCGCACCTTTTCAATGGATAGCGACCCAGAAGAAAACTTTGACCTATGGATGCTTTAGCTCCGACTGATTTTTCAGCCTCAACGATTCTGGCAACGGTTGCCCTCGGCTTGATGGTGATCGTGTCTGTTGGGGTTTTGTATTTGACGGCCTATGAATGGCGCGATCGCCGTCGTCGTAAGCAAGATGACGTTAAGCGCTAGCGCTTACTCTCACCCACTCGTAAAATTCGGACTAAAGTAGAGAGGGGTAGAAATCATCACTGCCCGATCTTACAGGTCCCAACCCAGCGGGTGGGAGGTAATCATGAGACAGCGTCTTACCAGAATTTTAGTGTTAATTAGCCTTGTGGGTATGCCCGTAGGGGTGGCCCTAGGCAGTGAGCAGTTGGGAGATTTAGTGGGGATGCCAACGTTGGCGCTTTTGACCGTGCCTGGGGTAGCGGCCCTGGCCCTAGAGCAGCGCCGCCATCAAAAAGCCTAGGGATCACCTATGTTTGTGATATCCCTGAGTTCTCTGGCGTGAAGATCCACGAAAAAGCATTTCAATTCGACCCTGCGTCAGTAATTCAACTTGAGCCGGTTGTAGGAGATCAGCAGCCAGCAATATTGCCCCAGGCAATTGCGCCGAGTACCATCCTGCTGTTGAAGGATTCCAACCATGGCTCAAAGTTTTCTCACTTGCGGTTATTTGATTGGTTTGTTGAGTTTGCCCACCGCGATCGCCTGGGGAGCAAGCACCGTACAGCTAGCCCCCGATCTTCCAGTGTCGTTGGCGACGAGGTTACATGAAATTCCTAGCCAGACTTCAGGCGGTACGCAACGGTTTGACTCAACAGTGGAGTCAACGATGGAGCCAACGGTGGAGCCAACGGTTGATCAAACCATTACTCAAAACATGGCTCAGTTGGGGGATCGTGTTCTTGGGCGCGATCGCCCTGCTTCCCAGTCCGGCGATCGCTGATTCCGTCCAGCTTTCTGTCTTGATGGGAGGCTATGCGATCCCCATTTGGCAGCCTGTTTTTGAGGCATTTACGGCCAGTCATCCGGATATTGAGATCAAGCTAATCGAAGGCCCCACCGCACCCAATCAGCTTGAGGACCTCTATGCGGCATCGTTTTTGTTAGGGGATTCGCCCTACGATCTGGTTTATCTGGACATTACCTGGGTGGCAAAGTTTGCGGCGGCGGGTTGGTTGCGGGATCTAGATCCTTGGATTGAAGACCAGGGTAAACACCAGGGTAAACACCAGGGTAAATCAACCTCGACCCTTGATCCCCAGCAGTTTTTGGCAGGAGATTGGGCGGGAAGCCTCTATAAAGGCCATCCCTACCGCATTCCGGCAGAACGTTCGGGGGCGAGTTTGTTGTATTACCGACAGGATTTGCTAGCGGCGGCGGGACTAGAGCCCCCTCAAACACCGGCGGACTTGGTGGCGATCGCCCAGCAGCTTCAGAGGGATCAGCAGGTGCGCTGGGGCTATTTGTTTCAGGGCAAACAGTACGAAGGCACCGCTGCCATGTTTACTGAGCTACTGGCGGGGTTTGGCGGGTTTTGGGTCGATCCTCAAACCCATGCGGTGGGGCTGGATCAGCCAGAAGGCGATCGCCACGGTTCAATGGCTGCGCCGTCTGATCGATTTTGGGATCACGCCCACGGGGGTCACGACCTACGAAGAGGAAGAAACCCGACGGATTTTTCAGGCCGGAGATGCGGTGTTTATGCGCAACTGGCCCTATGTTTGGCCCTTGGCTAACGGGGAGACTTCGCCGATGCGTGGCAAGGTTGGGATCGCGCCCATGGTGCATGGACTGGGGCAGCAAAGCCATGCTTGTCAGGGGGGATGGGGATGGGGGATCGCCCAAACAGCGGCCCATGTTGAGGCTGCTCAAACGGCGATCGCCTACTTCTCCAGCCCTGACGTGCACCGACAACTAACGCTCCAGTCTGGCTATTTGCCAACGCGGCGATCCCTCTATCGAGATCCTGAAATTCAGGCGAAGTATCCTCACTTTGCTCAGATGGAAAAAATTTTGGCCACGGCGACCCTACGACCGGCGATCGCCCAATACGACCAAGCCTCCGATATTTTGCAGCGGTATCTCAGTGCAGCCCTTGCGGGTCAGCTGACCCCAACCCGAGCAATGAAGCAGGCGGCTCAGGAAACCCGGCAGTTACTGGGGCGGACAAATCCATTGGGACTCATTCATAACTGAAGGTTACGGGCATTTTTGAGGGCTGTTTGAGGGCATGGAAGGCTGCAAATATTAGCAAATATTGAGAAGGGAGCAAATTCGGACAAAGGGTGTAGGATTAGGGCAATTTTTGACTGCGATATTTGACATAAATAGCCGCAGACGTAATACCCGCAGACGTGATAGCCGCATACCTGGAGAGCCATGGGGTCGATGACTGGGAGAATTGCTCAAACCTTACCGCCAACTTGCTTGTTAACCCTGAAATTGCTAACGCTGATGATTTGGGGGGCGATCGCCACTTCTCCGGGATTAGCCCAGGTGGAGCCAACCGCCACAGCTCAGCAATGGTTAGTTCAGGGCATTGGTTTAACCCAAGATAAGCGCACGGATGCGGCGATCCTAGCGTTTCGCAATGCGGTGCAAATTGATCCCCGGCTAGCACCGGCCCATTACAACCTAGGGTTGGCCTACCGAGAGCAAAACCAGCTGCAAGCGGCGGTGAATTCCTTCTATGGAGCAATTCTGGCGGACCCCAACCTGGGGCTGGCCTATGCCAATCTGGGGGCGGCGCTGCTCGAAGGCAAGAACTATTCTCAAGCGGAAGCCTTTCTGCGCGAAGGCTTGCGGGTGACGCCCAACCTGGGGCTTTTGCATTACAACCTGGGTCAGGTGCTGTGGGAAAGTAACCGTGCAACCGAAGCGCTTCCCTATTTTCAACGGGCGGCGGAACTGGATCCCGAGGCGGCTCCCGTGGCCTATTATTTGGGACTCAGCTATCAGCAGCAGGGGGACGCTTCGCGGGCGCTAGAACAGTTTCGTCGGGCGATCGCCCTCAAACCCAATTACGCCGAAGCCCAGTATAGTGTCGGCTCAATTTTGCTCCAGCAAAAGGCTTGGGTTCCTGCCCTGGAATCCTTTACCAACGCCGCCGAAGCCAACCGCAGCTATGCCAATGCTTACTATGGGGCGGGATTAGCCTTTACTGCCTTGGGTAAAGACAAAGACGCACGCGAAATGCTGAGCCATGCTCGGGATCTGTTCCGAACCCAGCAGAATTCGGAATGGGCGGAGCGGACGGAGTCGCTGATGCGCCAGGTGGGGAACTAGGCAGGGGGGCTAGGCAGGGAGGCTAGGCAGGGGGTCTAGGCAGGGGGCTAGGCGATCGCAATTTCCGGTGACAAATAAACCTCCTGAATCCAATGGAGCAGCTCAACCCCTTCCGCCATGGGCCGCTGAAAGGCTTTGCGGCCTGAGATCAACCCACAGCCCCCGGCTCGCTTATTAATCACGGCAGTCCGGATGGCATCGGCAAAGTCGCTTTTTCCAGAGGCCCCGCCGGAGTTGATCAGCCCCATTCGTCCTGCATAGCAGTTGAGAACTTGGTACCGGGTTAAGTCAATGGGATGGTCGGTGGCGAGATCTCGGTAAGCCCGTTCGTCAGTTTTGCCATAGGTCTTGCCCGTGGCTTGACTGACCGCTGGATACCCTCGGTTGAGCGTCGGCAATTTTTGCTTGATGATATCCGCTTCGATCGTCACGCCCAGGTGATTGGCCTGCCCCGTCAGATCCGCAGCGGTGTGATAGTCCTGAGCCTGCCGATAAATCTCGTTCCGCAAATAGCACCATAAAATCGTTGCCATCCCCAGCTCGTGGGCACGGGCAAAGGCGCGGCTAATTTCCTGAATTTGACGGCTAGATTCCGCCGAGCCAAAGTAAATCGTCGCCCCTACAGCTACAGCCCCCAGATTCCAAGCCTGCTCGACCGAGGCAAACAGGATTTGGTCAAACTGGTTGGGGTAGGTTAGCAGTTCGTTGTGGTTAAGTTTGAGAATGAACGGAATCCGATGGGCGTAGCGACGGGATACCGCACCGAGAATGCCGAGGGTCGTCGCGACGCCGTTGCAGCCTCCGGCGATCGCCAATTTCACAATATTTTCCGGGTCAAAGTAAAGCGGGTTAGGAGCAAAACTCGCAGCGGCGGAATGCTCAATGCCTTGATCCACGGGCAAAATCGAGAGATAACCGGTATTCGCCAAGCGACCTGAGCCATAGAGCTGCTGCAAGCTGCGCAGGACCTGGGGAGAGCGATCGCTCGGGGCAAAAATTCGTTCCACCCAATCCGGCCCCGGCAGATGCAGGATCTCTGCGGGCACCTGAGCGGCATACCCTAATAAATCATCGGCCTCTGTCCCGAGCCAATCGGCAATCGTCTTTGCCATCGCAGCCAATCTCCCTGAAACGTTCTCACCTCTTCCAGTGTGCAGATCGCCCCAGGAAAACCGCTATATCGGAGGGCAGGAATTATGACAGGGGCTCTGATTCGGGTTTCGCCATCATCACCGGCTTTTGATATAGCGGTATCGTAAACGTCACCGTCGAGCCCAAATCCTCACCCATGCTGTAGAAATGCACCTCCCCCCCCATGGCTTCCACCAGCTTTTGGGAAATCACAAGTCCTAGACCCGTGCCGCCATACTGCCGCGTCCGCGAGCCATCCACCTGACTAAACGACTTGAAGAGTTTGGCCTGCTGCTCTAGCGACACCCCAATCCCCGTATCCACCACCCGCACCTCCACCAGCCCTGGCAACTCCTGACTGCCCAACGTCACAGGCCGCTTGATAATCCGGGTGCTAATCGTGACGCTGCCATGCTTCGTGAATTTAATCGCATTGCCGATCAAATTGAGCATCACCTGGAGCAGACGCTGATAGTCGCCAAACACCACCACTTCATCGTGGGTCGACGGCGGTTCGATGCGATAGAGCAAGCCGCGCTCCGTCGCCTGCAACCGCGTTTTGCGCTCCACCTCATCAAACAGCTCGCTCAACTGCACCGCCGTCAGGTCCAGGTCCAGCTTGCCCGCTTCGATTTTGGCGACATCTAAAATGTCATTAATAATGTCAAGCAACAGCAGCGCCGAACTGTGGGCTTCCTCGACAAATTCGGTTAGCTCCTCCGGTGTATCTGCCATGCCGTCGAGGACCAGCTTGAGAAATCCGATCATGCCGTTGAGGGGCGTCCGCAATTCATGGGAGGTATTGGCTAAAAACTCGCTCTTCAGCCGAGATGCTTCTTCCGCCTGTTCGTAAGCCTGCTGCGCCTGGGCGCGGGCTTCTTCTAATTCCTGATGTTTGTGTAAAAAGTCATCGCGGACCTGCTGTAGCTTGCGGCCCAGGGCCTGGTTTTCCGCCACTAGACGGGTTGAGGCGATCGCCTCCCCTAACAACACCGCCGCCTCCTCCACCAATTCCATCTCCGCCGGAGACCAAAGGGCACGGGCCGCCGCCTCCTGGGCCTGGGGACTGGAAAGCGCCGCTGGTAACGGACGGCCCAAGACCAGCAGTGCCACAGTTTTTCCAGCAGCAGTCGCCGGAATCGCCAATACCCCCAACACCGCTCCGCCTTCGGCAAAGGGCTCCATAAACAGTACCGGCTGTTGCTCTAAAGACTGGATTAAGGGAGGTCGATCGCCCAACCGCAAGGGCTCCTCAAACCAAGACGCAACGCTCTGAGCGTCTGCACTGTCATCCCGGTAAGTCGCTAGAGTTTCCACCTCGCGATCGCCCACTTCATAGCCATAAATCCGACCCTGGGACAATTGCAATACCGTTCCCAATCGCTGGATGGTCAATTCCGCTAGGGCTAGGGGCGATCGCTCCGTACGGCGCAGCTCTCGGCTCAACTTCCAAACCCAGTCCGCCGCCACCGCCCGCTCTAGTTGCAGGGTCTCCCGGCGTTTGAACGTCTCCGGGGCCAGTGCCGTTTGCCTATCCTCCGCTGCCACTTCGGCATCTGCCTGATCACAGGCTAGATCAGAATCGATACCGAGGGAGATAGAGGTTCTGCTGGACATAAAAATATACCGATGGACTAAGCCTGTGTTAGTTTAACAGCCTAGAAAAGAGGTCTGGGCAGCGGCCAATCACCCAATTTGTATATTTATTCACGAGTAAAGTTATTTCGTCCGTGATGTCGGACCGGATGAACTAATGTCACAATATATGAACGATATGAATCAAGCCGTATGACGAACGTTCCAGTTTCTAAGATTCGTAACTTTTCCATCATTGCCCACATCGACCATGGTAAATCGACCCTGGCCGATCGCCTACTTCAGGAAACAGGGACGGTGGCAAGCCGAGACATGAAGGAACAGTTCCTGGACAATATGGAACTGGAACGGGAACGGGGCATTACGATCAAGCTCCAGGCCGCCCGGATGAACTATCGCGGCAAGGATGGCGAAGACTATGTGCTCAACTTGATCGATACGCCGGGGCATGTGGATTTTTCCTACGAGGTGTCGCGATCGCTCGCCGCCTGTGAAGGGGCGTTGTTGGTGGTGGATGCATCCCAGGGGGTTGAAGCGCAAACCCTCGCCAATGTCTATTTGGCCCTCGAACATAATCTGGAAATTATTCCGGTTCTCAACAAAATTGACCTACCGGGAGCCGATGCCGACCGGGTCAAACATGAAATCGAAGAAATTATTGGGCTCGATTGCAGCAATGCGATTGAGGCGTCGGCCAAGGCTGGTATTGGCATTGAGGATATTTTAGAAGCGATCGTTGAACGGGTCCCTGCTCCTGAAGACACCCTTGACAAGCCCCTGCGGGCGCTGATTTTTGACAGCTATTACGACAGCTATCGGGGCGTCATCGTCTATTTCCGGGTCATGGATGGCACCATGCGCAAGGGCGATCGCGTCAAGCTAATGGTCTCGAAGAAGGAATTTGAAATCGACGAACTGGGGGTACTTTCGCCCACCCAAGTCCAAGTCGATGAGCTGCATGCAGGAGAGGTGGGGTATTTTGCAGCGGCGATCAAATCGGTGGCCGATGCCCGTGTGGGTGACACGATCACGCTGGCGAGACAGGCAGCTCCGGAACCCCTGCCGGGTTATGTGGAAGCGAAGCCCATGGTCTTCTGTGGTCTTTTCCCCACGGATGCCGATCAATATCCCGATCTGCGCGAGGCCCTCGGTAAGCTCCAGCTCAGCGATGCGGCGCTTCAGTTTGAGCCCGAAACCTCTAGCGCCATGGGATTTGGCTTCCGCTGTGGGTTTTTGGGATTGCTCCATTTGGAAATTGTCCAGGAGCGCCTAGAGCGAGAGTATGGGCTGGACCTGATTACGACGGCTCCGTCTGTGGTGTATCAGGTAACCACAACCCAAGGCGACGTGATCCGGGTGGATAATCCGGCTCAGTTGCCAGACCCCCAGCAGCGGGAAAAAATCGAAGAGCCCTTTGTGAAGCTGGAAATTATCACGCCAGAAAGTTTCGTGGGTACGCTGATGGAGCTCTGCCAAACCCGGCGCGGAATTTTCAAGGACATGAAGTATTTGACGCCGGAGCGCACGACGCTGGTGTATGAAATGCCCTTGGCTGAGGTAGTGACGGACTTTTTCGACCAAATGAAGTCCCGCACGAAGGGCTACGCTAGTATGGAATATCAGCTCATTGGCTATCGGGCGGGAGAGTTGGTGCGGCTGGATATTTTGATTAATGGCGATCGCGTCGATCCCCTGGCCACCATTGTTCACCGGGACAAGGCCTATGCGGTGGGTCGGTCGTTGGCGGAAAAACTGCGAGAGCTGATTCCCCGCCACCAGTTTAAGATTCCGATTCAGGCGGCGATTGGGGGCAAGATTATCGCCAGTGAGCATATTCCCGCCCTGCGCAAGGATGTGTTGGCCAAGTGCTACGGCGGTGACATTTCCCGAAAGAAAAAACTGCTGCAAAAGCAAGCCAAGGGTAAGAAACGAATGAAGGCGATCGGCACGGTGGATGTGCCGCAGGATGCCTTTATGGCAGTGCTGAAATTGGACGGCAAGTAAGGCACTCCTGCAAAAAAAAAATCCTTAGCCGACAACAACAGCCCGAGGTTTGCGGGCACCCACTTTAGCGCCAATCAAAGAAGCCACAAGACCCAGAAGCGATCCGAAGAGGAATGACCAAGAGACCTTGGCGGCATTCGCGGCATAGGTTTGAGCTTCCTGGGCAGACACGTCGGGAACATCACCCCCATTGGGAAGCGAAAGCGAACCTTGTTGCTGCACTTGGTTAATGGCTTCACCGGCATTGGCGGCGACAACACCAAAGGTTCCCGAAACACCGCTGGCCAAGAGCCAAGCGCTAATCGCCAACGTTGTCGCCCAAAGAATCGCACCATTCAATAACGCGGTTTTACTATTCATCGGTCCACAGGTGCTGGCCATAACCCAGGCTCCGAGAAAGAGTGCAATAAACAAACTGACAATTGACCAGATGCCAACGCCTGTGCCCACAGCGCCCGCACCTGATCCTGTTGCACCAGCCGTTAGACCAATGGATGCGCCTAAGGCACTCAGTATGAGTTGGGCGGCCAGGGAGATAACAATTCCGGCAAAAATGGGACCCCAACGAACGCGATCGTGATATTCAATCACAGGACTCGGGACAACCGTTTCGGCATTAACATTGTGTCTTTCTGCGTAGGCCATGATGCAATTTCCTTATTCCAAGTGCTTCGAGATTCGAATGCGATTGCCCTTAATGTAAGGCCATCGGATCATCGAGAAATCTATCAAGAGAAACAGGAGAGACTATGCAGCAAGATAGAGCTTTGGGAGAAAACAGGGCTAGACTCGACCACATCGAAGCCTTTCGGCATCCTGGGCGGTATGTTTATTTATAATAAATATTTAAAATAAATATATTTTTACAACCTTTTCCTAAGTCAAATGAGAAGCCAGTTTAGACATAAACATCACTCATGGGCAAAGGGGTCTTGTTTAACCCCACCACCTCTCCCATTAGTCCCCATTAACGAGACTAGCGGCTAGAGGAAAAGATGGAAACGGAGGCGGAACTGGGCTCAATCATGGCAGCACTGGGAGACGGATCTTCGATGGCCTTCTGCGCTAGATCCAGAATTTTTTGGATGTCTCGGTAGGCTTGGCTTTTAACGATGTAGCCAAGGGCCTGCAAATCCTGGGCGCGACGCCGGTCTTCTTCTTGGCTAGAGGTGGACATGACCACCACGGGCAGGGTTTGGAAGGCTTGCTGCGATCGCAACCGCTCCAAAAACTCCCACCCCCCCATCACGGGCATATTCAGATCGGTAATCAGCAAATGTAGTTCTTGATGCAGCAGCGAGCCACTCTCCGTTGGCTGAGTCAATAATGAAAGCGCTTGGGCTCCATTGGGGGCTAAATGTAGGATGATGGGCAGTGACTGCTTGCGGATAGCCCGCTGGATGGCCAGGGTATCCACTTCGTCGTCTTCAACCAACAGAATATTTAGAGGAGTGTCGCTGCCAATTTTTATCTTCATGGTGTTCTACGCCGTTGTCATCGCAAGCCTGAGGCAAGCTGGCAAATTCAACAGGGAATACAGTTGATTCACACCTATCTAGGATGACGAATTTCCGCGCTTAATGCCCCTACCGATAGATAGATGAGAGCGAGTACATCCTTTAGGAAGAATTAAGATTCCTAAATCTAAAGGGACATTAAAGCTTGATTCAAAAATCGATTCAAAGATTGCCTATTCTAGCCTTGGATAATCCGTAAAAATGCCATCTACCCCTAGAGATCGCATCTGTTCCAGGATTTCCGCCGTATTCACCGTATAGACAAAAACCTTAACACCCGCTCGGTGGGCCGCCGCGATGATCGCTGCATTTACCTGTTGCAGACTGGGGTGAATGGACGTGGCTTGTAGTGACTGGGCGATCGCCACCGCTGCTTGATCATCCAAGGGCCAAGTCTCAAACAAAACCCCAATCGGCACCGTTGCATCGAGGGACCGCACCCGCCGCAGCTCCTGGGGGCGAAACGACGAAACTAGGATGAGGTCTAATGGCCAAGCTTGCGATCGCAAAAACGCCACCACCGGCTCAGCGGTCCCCGGTCCCTTTAGTTCAATATTGATGCCAACCCGCTGGTCCACGGTGGCAAAGACTTCCGCCAGGGTGGGAATTTGCTCGCCATTGCCTGCATCGAGCGATCGCAATTGCTCAAAACGCTGGTCCATCAGTCGACCCGAACCATTGGTGGTGCGCTCTAGACGATCGTCATGGAACACCATCAGATGCCCATCGACCCAATAGACATCGATTTCAATCCAGTCCGCACCGAGGGCGATCGCCTGACGAATGGAACCTAGCGTATTTTCCGGAGCATAGCCCTTGGCTCCCCGATGGCCGATACACAGCATTGAGATCCTGCCCTCCCTGAGAAAGAATGCTAGCCGTCAGCAGCGCTTACCGATCGCAGCTTCTGAGAATAAAACGAGGCCGACTCCTCTCCACGTCCACATTCCCGCGAAAACTGAATCAGATGATGCCCCACTAACCCCACATGGATAATCTGCTCAATTTTGCCTTTTTTTAAGGCAGGCCAAGCTAACTTCCAAAATGTCTTGCGATAGTGGCTCAACACCCCTGCTCGCAACAGAATATTTGCCAGATAAGTCAAGCCTTTTTTGATATTGCTTTTGGAGGCTCGGGCTGGACTATTCGGCACTTTAATCCGATTGCGATAGGTATTTTGAATATTGTACTGAAATCGTTCATACAAAAAATCCGGATCGTAGGTCGCTGTGATACAGTTTCGCCACATTTCTACCACCTGATCATAGGGCATTAAAAATTCCACATTCGACTCACGGGTTGTGTCCTCAACCAAACGGCCTTCCTGCTCCAATCTTCGCCAGAGCGGTGTCCGGGGTAACGCCTGGAGGAGATTGATCGTTAGCATGGGAATATGGGAACGACGGATAAATTCGAGAATGCGATCGCCCGTCTCCGCCGTATCCGTATCCAATCCCAGGATAATCCCCGACACCACTTCCATACCGTAGTTGTTGAGAGTGGCGATCGCCTCTAAAATCGGTAAACTCAAATTTTGCTGTTTCGAAATTGCCGTCAGCGCCTCAGGTTCTGGTGTCTCAATCCCACAAAATACAGTACAAAAATAGGCTTCTCGCATCATCTCCAAGAGCTTGGGACTTTGGGCCAGATTCAGCGTCGCTTCGCAGGCAAACTGCACCGGATAGCCTCGGTCCTTTTGCCATTGAATGAGATGGGGTAACAACTCCATGGCCGCACGGCGATCGCCCACAAAATTATCATCAACAAAATACACCGCCCCAATACTCCCCGCTGCCAGCATGGCATCGAGCTCTTCGGTAATCTGCGCTGGCATCTTCAGTCGCGGTTTTTGACCATAGAGCTCAGGAATGTCGCAAAACTCACAGCGGTAGGGGCAGCCGCTGGAATATTGGACACTACCGATAAAATACTCGTCCATATTCAGCAGGTGATAGGCCGGGATGGGGAACTCGCTGAGGGGGGTGCGATCGCCCGTGACAAACCGCTGCTGCTCCGCTGGTCGACCTGGGTGTTGGTCAATATATTCAATGGCCTGATCCGTGGCATCGCCCAACTCGCCTACATGCAGGAGGTCAAAGTCAGGATAATATTCAGGGCAACCGGAAACGGAAGGACCGCCCAAAAGCGTTAGCTTGCCGTGATGATGGGCAATTTCATTGATTTTGTTAATTTGGGGCCGCTGGATGTGCATGCCACTGACAATAACCACATCGGCCCAGCGGTAATCCGCTGGACAAGCCGGTTTAATATTTTCATCCACAAAGCGCACATCCCAGCTTTCGGGTAAATAGGAGGCGACGACCAAAATTCCCTGGGGCGGCATGAAGGCTTTAACCCGGTTGCCGGTGAGGGGATAGGCATGGTGAAGCGTGCCAAAGGATTTGCTGTAACTGGGAAAAACGCAGAGGACGTTGCGATGGTTTTGGGGCAGATAGGGGGTGCGGCGGCAGGGGTGAGTGGTGGGGATGCTGGGAGTTGAGGGCGATGGGTGGGATGGGGCGATCGCGGTCATGCTGGATCTTCCTAAGCAGCTAAAGGGAGGATGAGCCCCATAGCTGAGCTATGGGGCTGGGTTACTGCTCAATTTACTGCAATTGGCCAGAGGGTGTTGGTTCTGTGCAACGAAGTGAAACTCAGGGGGCGATCGCCTACCGCCAAAAGTGGATCGATATGTTGAGAAGAACGTTGATTTCAAAAAACTTCCTTAAAATTGAAGTTAGAGAGATATCTTCCCTGTTGCTCTCATGGCCCAAAAATTGAATTGAGGGCTGGATAGATTTGCTTAACTCATCTGCTTAACTTGCCTGCTTAACTTTCCTACTTAACTCACTTGCAGCGCCAAGAGCAAAAAGCACCTAGATTCAAGTAAAACATCAGCCCCTAAGACTGGCTATTGTGGTTGATTTTACTATTCTTGGATGTCAGCAAAATGTCTACTAACCTACAGAATATTCAGTTCAGTTTTCGTGGGGATATCGTTGAAGACTTAACCGGGGGATTGCTCAATCAGGGGATCACCAATACTTTAGGTGGGAATGATGTCTTGCAGGGCAAATCGCCCGTAGATTTGACTCAACTCGCACAATCCCCAATCGCAGTTCTTTCCTATGGCATCCGCAATACCGCGACAGGTCAACTCTGGACCATCTGGGGAGATGACTTTTTGTCCGGAGAGGGAATGATTGGCATTGAGAATGCAGGATTCATCTTCACCGGTAGCGGCAATGACACGATTACCGCCGAAGGCATTGTGGCACTAAACAATCTGGGATTGATTAATACAGAAAGCGGCAATGACACAATCCTCACTCGCGACAAAGGAGCCGGTAGTTATGGAAGTGAGTTGACCTTAGGAACGATTAAAAGCGAAGGTCTTGGAGTCGGCATCCTTCGCAATAGCGGTAGTATTTTGGGTAGTGCTTTTATGTAAAGGATAAAGAAAAACAGAGTGAAGCAGTTGTAGTCAATAGGAGCTGAAGATAAAGGGAAAGAAGGGAAAACTGTTGTAGAAACGAGGAGCGGTTGTAGGAGAAAGGAAAAGATGACCATAGAACGTACTTGCCCGACCTGTGGCTCCCACGACATTTCCAAGAACGGCACAACCCGCCGAGGCAAACAAAACTACAAATGCCGAGACTGCAACCGACAGTTTGTCGAAGACCCCCAGTGGAAGCCGAAAGACAAAGACACCCAGAGTTTGATAGACCTGCTGCTGCTAGAGAAAATTCCCCTGGCAGGGATTGCTAGAGCAACGGGCGTTTCGAGTAGCTGGCTGCAAGATTACGTCAATGAACACTATAAGGCGGTGCCCCAAAAGGCAGAGGTACTGCCCAAAGCGAAAGGAAGGCTGAGGGTGCAAATGGATGAGCTATGGTCCTTTGTGGACCATAAGGGCAACAAGCAATGGGTCTGGATAGCTTTGGATGCGAACACCCGAGAGGTGATTGGCTGCCACATCGGCGACCGCTCCCGAGCATCAGCCGTGGCGTTATGGCAATCCTTACCGTCGGTGTATCGGCAATGCGCCACGGTCTATACGGATTTTTGGGAAGCCTACGAGAGTGTGATTCCAGCGCAGCGTCATCGTGCCGTCAGCAAAGACAGTGGGTTGACGAGCTACATCGAAAGGTTCAACAACACCCTGAGGCAGAGGGTTTCGCGCCTAGTGAGAAAAACCTTGTCTTTCTCCAAGAAGCTGGACAACCATATCGGTGCAATTTGGAATTTCATTCATGAGTACAACCGTCTAATCAGAGAAAAGATGCTGAACAACCAGCCCAATGATATTTTCTCCATCCTTTACTAAAGGGGACTACCGTATTTTGATGGGAGCTGGTCATGATACCCTCAGTGCTATCGGTCCCCAAAGCTTCGTAAACTCCGGTGTTCTCAATCTCAGCTCTGGTGTCATTGACATGAGCTATGGCAATGATTCCATCATCGGTGAAAGCTTCTATGGCATTCGCAACAGCGAAGGGGGAAGAATTCTGACCGGTACGGGACATGACTGGCTCAAGGGTACAGGGTTCGTTGGAATTAACAATAGTGGTCTGATCGATACGGGCTACGAAAACGATTTAGTGAATGGAGAAGGGTTCGTTGGAATCAGCAATACTGGCGCAATTCTGACCGGCGGGGGGCAGGATCGGATCGTTGCATCCGGCGCTTTTGGGGTCTATAACCTTGGCATTTTGGATATGGGGTTTGAAAACGATGTGCTCATAGGATTGGGCCGGAATGAGTCAGGCATTGGCATTTGGAATACAGGTCAGATGAACTTGGGAGGAGGGGAGGATGTGGCCAAGGGTTTTAGCGATATTTTAGGCAACAGTATTAGTGGAGGGGGAACCCTGGATCTGGGCAGTGGCAACGATCGCCTTTCGGCCTTTGGCAATCAAACGGTTAATGGCGGCTTTGGTTTTGATATTGTGTTGCTCGATGGCTCCTTTGACGCAGAGTTTCAACGCAATCTTACGGGGTTTGCCCTCGGTGGTCCGTTCGGCATTGGCCTTGGCAGTCTGCCCAATAGCTTTGTCCTCGGTCTGGGCAACCCGATCACTGGAGAAACCATCGAAATGACTGTGGTTAATTTTGAGGAATTTCGATTTGTCAATCGAACCTTCTCCGCTCAGGAGCTCAGAACGATTTTGGGAGCCTAGGGTTAGCACTGCGGAATCGGTGTGGGCCAGGTGTGGAATTGGTGCGGAGTTGGTTAAGACCCCTGATGTCTTGTCTTAAACTCCGCCCAGGCTTCGTAGGATAGAATTATATCCCTGATTTAATTTCCACAACTCTCGTAACGTAACTATGGGCAGCACGTTCGGACACCTTTTCCGCATTACGACCTTTGGCGAATCCCACGGCGGCGGCGTCGGGGTTGTGATTGATGGCTGTCCTCCTTTGGTTGAAATTTCTGAAGCCGAAATTCAATTTGAGCTGGATCGGCGGCGACCGGGTCAGAGCAAAATTACAACGCCGAGGAAGGAGAGCGATCGCTGCGAAATCCTCTCCGGACTCTTCGAAGGCAAAACCACCGGCACCCCCATTATGATCCTCGTGCGTAACAAAGATGCACGCTCCCAGGACTACAGCGAAATGGCCACCACCTATCGTCCCTCCCATGCAGACGCCACCTACGATGCCAAGTATGGTATCCGCAACTATCAAGGGGGAGGTCGGTCTTCGGCACGGGAGACGATTGGACGGGTGGCGGCGGGGGCGATCGCCAAGAAAATTCTTCAGCAAGCCGCAGGGGTTGAAGTCATTGGCTATGTCAAGCGCATTCGAGATCTCGAAGGCGTCGTCAATCCCGATAGCGTCACCTTGGAGCAGGTCGAAAGCAATATCGTCCGCTGCCCCGATGCCAATGTGGCGGACCAGATGATTACGATGATCGAGGCCATTGGCCGAGCCGGAGACTCCATCGGCGGCGTGGTGGAATGCGTAGCGCGGCAGGTGCCCAGAGGATTGGGAGAACCGGTGTTTGATAAGCTCGAAGCGGATTTCGCCAAGGCGGTGATGTCCTTACCGGCCTCGAAGGGGTTTGAGATTGGTTCAGGGTTTGCCGGAACTTTCATGACCGGCAGCGAACACAACGACGAATTTTACATTGACGACAGCGGCAACACGCGCACCCGCACGAATCGCTCCGGTGGCACCCAGGGGGGCATCTCCAACGGCGAAAACATTATTATTCGCGTGGCCTTTAAGCCCACGGCAACCATTCGCAAAGAACAAAAAACCGTCACCAACGCGGGGGAAGAAACGACCCTAGCAGCACGGGGTCGCCATGACCCCTGTGTCTTGCCCCGTGCCGTCCCCATGGTGGAGGCGATGGTTGCCTTGGTGTTGTGCGATCATCTGATGCGCCAGCGAGGACAGTGCGGGGTTTTAGATTAAATCCGAACAGGGGTACCCATTTCGGGCGATCGCGGGTATATTCTGGGCGAACCCTGTCAAATCCTGCCTGTCAAAATCCTGCTTGAGCGCACCGGAGAAGCCATGAACGAAGCCCTGCCCGATGCCAGACCGCTGACCCGCAAATTTTTGTCCTCTTTGTCTCAGTTTTTGGAAATTGAGCATCGTCCCTTGGGTGAAGGGGACATTTCATCTCGAATTAAACAGACCATTGCGGGTCAAGCTGCCCCCCCAGCGAAGGGATCCTGCGATCGCCCCCATCCCTCAATTCCCCCCAAATCCCCCGCAAGTTCGGGAACCCCCACCTCTACAGGTCGGTAATAGCGGACATTCCGATTTAGCACTCGCGATCGCTGAGTGCTAAATTCTTAGGAGGAACGCGAAGGATAGGCAACGATGGCAAAACTTGTAATGTTCGACGAAGACTCCCGCAAAGCGCTGGAGCGAGGCGTCAACGCCCTGGCCGATGCGGTCAAAATTACCCTCGGGCCAAAAGGCCGCAACGTAGTGCTGGAGCGCAAGTTTGGCGCACCGGACATCATTAATGATGGGGTGACGATTGCCAAGGAAATTTCTTTGGAAGACCCCTACGAAAACGCGGGGGCTCGCCTGATTCAGGAGGTGGCCTCTAAAACCAAGGACCTAGCTGGAGACGGCACCACGACTGCCACGGTCTTGGCCCAGGCCATGATCCGCGAAGGGCTCAAAAACGTGGCCGCAGGGAGTAACCCTGTGCTGCTGCGTCGCGGTATGGAAAAGGCTGTCGCCAAACTGGTGGATGAAATTGCCAAGGCTGCAAAGCCGGTGGAGGGAGATGCGATCGCCAAAGTGGCAACGGTCTCAGCGGGCAATGACGAGGAAGTCGGTGCGATGATTTCCCAGGCCATGGATAAGGTCACCACCGATGGGGTGATCACCGTTGAGGAATCCAAATCTCTCACCACGGAGCTCGAAGTGGTGGAAGGGATGCAGTTTGATCGGGGGTATTTATCGCCCTACTTCGTCACCGACTCCGAGCGGATGCTGGTGGAGTATGAGGATGCGTTGATTTTGATTACCGATCGCAAGATCAGTTCGATTCAAGATCTCGTCCCTATCCTCGAAAAAATTGCTCGGGCGGGTAAGCCCCTGTTGATTATTGCCGAGGACATCGACGGGGAAGCCCTGGCAACCCTGGTGGTGAATAAGTCGCGCGGGGTACTCAATACAGTGGCAGTAAAGGCCCCGAGTTTTGGCGATCGCCGCAAGGCCATGCTCCAAGACATCGCCATTCTGACCGGGGGTCAGCTGATCACCGAAGACGTTGGCCTCAGTCTCGACACGGTTACCCTTGAGATGCTAGGCAAGGCGCGCAAAATCACGCTCGACAAGGAAAACACAGTGATCGTCGCAGGCGATGAGCAATCCCCTGCAGTCAAGGAACGGATTGCGCTGATTCGCCGTCAGCTCGCAGAAACCGATTCCGACTACGACTCCGAGAAGCTGCAAGAGCGCATCGCCAAGCTGGCGGGTGGCGTCGCGGTGATCAAGGTTGGAGCTCCCACAGAGACCGAACTCAAGAGCCGTAAACTTCGCATCGAAGATGCCCTCAGCGCGACCCAAGCCGCTGTGGCCGAAGGCACCGTTCCCGGTGGGGGAGCAACCCTGCTGCATTTGGCCTCGGTGCTAGACAGCATCAAAGAAGGTCTCTCGACGGAAGAGCGGATCGGCGTTGAGATCGTCCAGCGGGCCGTAGAAGCACCGCTGCGCCAGATCGCCGACAATGCTGGCCAGCCCGGTGCTGTGGTTGTGGAAAAGGTTAAAGTCCTAGACTTCAACAGCGGCTACAACGCCATGACAGACCAATATGAAGACCTGGTCGCCGCAGGCATCATCGACCCTGCTAAAGTCGTGCGGTCAGCCCTCCAGGATGCAGCCTCGGTGGCATCGCTGGTGCTGACGACGGAAGTGCTCGTGGTTGAGAAACCCGAGAAAGCCAGTGCTGCGCCTGATATGGGCGGCATGGGTGGTATGGGCGGTATGGGTGGCATGGGCGGCATGGGCATGCCCGGCATGGGGATGATGTAATCCGCCTAGGATTTCTGTCTAGAATTTTTGTCTAGACTCTACCTAGAATCCACTGAGTGACAAAGGAGGGACATGGCTTGCCATGTCCCTCCTTTCTGTGTTTGTGTTTGCGTTTCGGTTTTGAGCTTGAATTATTTTTTGGGCGGCATGGGGAGTCCGAGGTTTTTGTGGAAATCTTCCTGGACTTTGTGGGTGAGGCGGCGGGAGATTTGGCGGACAATTTGACGCAGGAGGCGATCGCCCGTTCCCTGGATCAACGCCTGGGGCAACGCCCGAATAAACCGAGGAAATTGCAGCTTGACCCCCAGATCCAGCACCCACTCCACATGGGTCATGGCCTCGGCATTCAAAACTGCTACTGGGGCAGGCGTAAGCTCTAGAGCAGCCTGGAAATCCACCTCATAGCCTACGGGAGCGTAGCCTGGAACCTCAATGGTGCGAATTCGATAAACCCCGGCATCCTGTGGCAAAAGATCCAGACCAATCTTCGGCTCAATGTCATACCCCAGCGCCCCAAAATTGCCAAGGGTCAGGGCATAGCCTGTCTCGCCAATGGGAACCGCCTCCATGGGCGCAGCACAACGGCGAAACCACTCCTGATGGGCATCCAAATACTTCGCTACCGTTTCCGGAGCGGCAAGCATTTCCATACAGTCGTTAAAGCGACTGCGAAATTCTGTGGGATGGGCTTCGTTCACCTCGACCGCTCGATTCACCTCAAACCCCGCGCTCCTCGCGCCTGGATGACTGGCGTATCCATTATCGACGTAATTCGGTACGTTTAGGGAAGTGGATGAGTTTTGCAACGAAAGCTGGGAGGCGGAAGAGGGTTCCATACAGCCGATTTTAAATTGCGTGAATGAACTCGATGCCTAATAGACGCTCAACTCCAAGGTAGCGAACTCTGCATTTTGCTTACCATAGCTGTTTTACGGAAGCACCAGGGTGCCCCTTGAACAATCGAATCGAATGAAGGGTGATATTACCGGCATGATTCGCCTCTGTTTTGGGATGGGGTTTGGGATGGGGAACGATGGACCCCAACGGTGACGTTTGTGTTAAAGAAACATCCATGAAAAAACTGCAAAATATTTTTGGATCTTCCTCGACTTCGTCGAATTCGGGAGAAAAGACCTCGGGCTTGGGCACGTTTGGCGGGGTTTATACGCCTTCGATTCTGACGATTCTGGGGGTGATCATGTATCTCCGGTTTGGTTGGGTCGTCGGCCAAGTGGGCTTAGTCGGGACGTTGCTCATTGTCACTTTGGCCACCAGCATTACGTTTTTGACGGGGTTATCGATCTCAGAAATTGCGACGGATCGGGTGGTGCGGGCCGGGGGAGCCTATTACATGATCAGCCGCTCCCTGGGGATTGAGGTGGGCGGGGCCGTGGGCATCCCGCTGTACATTGCCCAGACGCTTTCGGTGGGGCTCTATGTGATTGGCTTTGCGGAGAGCATGATGGACTTCGGGGGCTGGCTGTTGGCGGCCTATCCGGCCCAGATGCAGCCTCTGGTGACAGCGGTTCAAACCGCTTTGCCCCTGGCGCTGGCCCAGGATTTACCGCTGCTGACGCAAAAGCTGGTGGGTCTGGTAACGGCGGTAGTGGTGGCAGGGGTTGCCATTCAGTCAGCGGCGTTTGCGGTCAAGATTCAGTATGGAATTATGGCGGCGATCGCCCTCTCGTTGCTCTCGTTTTTCGCTGGACATCCCGTTACCCCAGCCCCGGAGGCGGTAGAGGCGATCGCCCAGCCCCGCGAATCCTTTTGGGCGGTCTTTGCGGTTTTCTTCCCAGCAGTCACGGGCATCATGTCCGGCGTGGGCATGTCGGGAGACCTAAAAAACCCTAGCCGATCAATTCCTACGGGGACCTTGGCCGCCGTGGGGACAGGGTATTTCATCTATATGCTGATTCCGATTTTTCTGGCGCGCTGGGCTGATTCCGGCACGCTCTTAGTAGAATCCTTTGTTATGCAGCGCATGGCGCTTTGGGGCTGGGCGATTTTGCTGGGGGTTTGGGGTGCGACGCTATCGAGTGCCTTGGGTAGCATTCTGGGGGCTCCTCGGGTGTTGCAGGCGTTGGCGCGCGATCGCGTTTTGCCCCAGTCTCTCCGGTGGCTTGGGAATGGCCATGGCCCCGCCGATGAACCCCGTGTGGGCACTGTCATTACCCTGGGCGTGGTGTTACTAGCGGTGGCCTTTGGCGATCTGAATATTCTGGCCCCAATTCTGACGATGTTTTTCCTCACCACCTACATGGTGCTCAACGTCGCTGCCGGCCTGGAAAACTTTCTCAAAAGTCCGTCGTTTCGGCCTACCTTTCGGGTGCATTGGTCCCTGTCGCTGTTGGGAGCCTTGGGCTGTGTGGCGGTGATGTTTTTGATTAATTCCATCGCGACGATTTTGGCAGCACTGATTGTCTTAGGTGTTTTTCTCTGGCTTAAACAGCAGGAAATCCAAAGTGCTTGGGGGGATGTGGGACGGGGGATTTGGTTGGCGATCGTGCGGCTAGGCATTCTCAAGTTGGGAGCACAGCCCCACACGGATGCCCGCAACTGGCGACCTCATTTTCTGGTTTTATCTGGCATTCCCACCCGACGCTGGCCCCTGATTGAGATGGCCTCAGCCCTGACTCACAATCGCGGTCTCATTACCGTCGCCAGCATTTTGCCCAGCGGCTCGCGCAGCCTAGACCAGCAGCGCACCTCAGAGTCGATGATTCGGAACTACATGGAACAGCGGGGCGTGGAAGGTCTGGTGCGGTTGACGATGGCCGAAGATACCTTTGTGGGTGCAGAGCAGTTGGTCCAAACCTATGGCTTGGGTCCGCTGGTGCCCAATACGGTGTTGTTGGGAGCCTCCCAGGAAACCGACCGGCTGGAGCGTTATTGCGCCATGGTGAGCAATTTTTATCAGGCACAACGCAATATTCTGATTTTGCAAGACAATCCAGAACGGGGCTTTGGCCAATGTCGCCGGATTGATGTCTGGGTGAGCGAACTGCAAAACAATGGCGGATTCAAGCTGATTTTGGCCCATTTGCTCCAGACCAGCGAGACCTGGCGCGATGCCGAAATTATGCTCAAGCTGGTCGTGCCCACCCACACTGCCAAACAGCCTGCACGGGAAAATCTCCAGGGATTGCTCCAACGATTTCGCATTTTGGCCCAGCCTCAGATTTTCGTGGCGGGGAATTCCAGCTTTGACAGTATTTTTCAGGACTCATCGCGAGATGCTGACTTGATTTTGCTGGGGCTTGCTCCCCCCGATCGCGGTTTGCAAGCCTCCTATCAACGGGTACAGGCCATGACCCAGGGATTGCCCACAGCGCTGTTTGTGCTCAACTCTCCAGACTTTGCCTCCCGAGAAATTCTAGAGTCGAGCTAGGATTGAGCCAGGAGTCCAGCCGCCTGGGGGGCATGACCCCTGACTCCCGTTGCCCCTGGCGATCGCAGGAATGTTCTTTGCTACGTTGACGAGGCGAGGTTGATTGCCCCGGTTCCCTAGCTCTATCCAAGTTTTCCAATTCCGCTAGATTTTCCCGATCACCCGTCCACCTCACCGCTTGACCTCAAATACCCCCTATGATTCGAACGGTCCATGGTTATGATGAAACCGATCGCCTGCTTGAAAGCTGGGCCACAAGCCATCCCCATCTCGACCTCTCATCCAAAGAAGTCATGCTGCGGCTTCAAGTCTTAGCCGATCATCTCGAAGCCTTAGCGATGCCGAGTCTAGAACGCTTTGGCCTTAAGCCCAGTTGGTTTGCGCTGCTGTCGGAGTTGCAACAAAGCGGTCCACCTTTTACGCGATCGCCCGGTCAACTCACCGAATCCCTCGGTCTAACCTCGGGGGGCACCACGAATTTGCTCGACCGTACCGAAGCCGCTGGCTTTATTCAGCGTTATCCTGACCCGCGCGATCGCCGAGGGGTGGTCGTCCAACTCACCGCTGCCGGTCAAGCGGCCCTCGAATCGACCCTGGTTTTGCAAGCCCAGCAGGAACAGGTGTTGCTCAAGTCCCTGTCTCAACGGGAGCGGGCCAGCTTAACCCAAATCTTGCGTAAGCTGCTGCGGGCAGCGGAGGCTGAATTGGCGAATACTGAATTTGTAAAGGCTGAATTTAAGGCCGAATTTACAGAAATCTCCCTCAGCGCCTGAGCCAGACCCTGCATAAACGCCCAGGGGCAGGACGTAATAACCCTCAGAAGGTTAGCAACACCCTGCCCCACCATGAACAAGCTCTTCACCGCAATCCTCTTGACCTTGGCCTTGATCAGCTACCGCACTGTTCTTGCAGGCGACCAGCCCGGTGGCTATAACTCCCGAGGCGATCGCCTAGCCGCTTCCATGATGTTGCTGGATTCTTCCCGCTGAATGCTCCTGGCTCAATGCTTGTCAGCGGTCCGATTGCTCCCTCTCCGTTAGCGGTGCGAGATAAACCATCAAACCGACTCCATAGCCCAGCAGCAGCCCCGCAAATCCAAGGGTGCCCAGGCCCAGCCAGAGGCAATAGCCTAAGATCAAGCTTCCCAATCCCACCCATGCCAAGATTAAGGCATCCTCTAAATTAGAATCCGTCATTATGAAGTTGTGCACAGCTGAGTTGACCCCCAAATGAGGGGGAATGGCTAAAACTAGAATGACCGGGGCTGTGCCCTAACGCCTCAATGGATCTAACCAAGTCTGAGAATCGGTCGGTCGTCTGTAGGCGTAAGTTTATGGATGTGGTTTCTCAGAGCTCAGTTTTCCTGATTTTCCTTATCCCGATAAAAACGAGCGGAACTGCGGGTCCAAACCGTGGCAAAGGTGATAAAGGGCAGTAGCGTAAACACGGCCCCCGCAACGAGCGCATGCTCCCGTAGCCATAGATTGGACATCATCGCCCCAATTCCAAGACCGCAGTAAATTAACCCAGCGACGGGAATGCCGATGATCAGCGCCGCCATTTTGTCATTATCGTCCATGGAATGTCCTTGAGTAGGGCTTGTTTCACCCGCATATATCACCAGAATAGACGAACTCCTATGATGGATAGCAGTTCACCCATAGTTCTCGAACGGATTGCAACGTGGCAGACCAACAGACAACGGATATTTTGATCCTGGGAGGAGGACTCGCGGGGTTGGCGATCGCCCTCGAACTCCAACTCAGGGGCGCAACCGTCACCGTCCTTAGCCGCCACCACCCCGAAGCCGCTGCCTATGTTGCCGCAGGTATGCTTGCCCCCCAAGCTGAAAAGCTCACCGGACCGATGCAAACGCTGTGTCTGCGCAGTCGTGCCCTTTATCCGGAGTGGGTAACCCAGCTTGAATCCGATACTGGCCTGAACACAGGCTATTGGCCGAGTGGTATTCTTAACCCGGTCTATGCGGCGGATGCCGCTTTTGCTGATACCGCTTCGGCTAATGCCTCTGGCGACACCCCCGCCGAATGGCTCGATGCCCAGGCCATCCAGCAGCAGCAGCCAGGGTTAAGCCAAGAGGTGATTGGGGGATGGTGGTTCCCCAAGGATGGTCAAGTGGATAACCGGCGTCAGCTCATTGCAGCCCTGCGACAGGCTTGCCACCAGGCCGGTGTGCAATGGCGAGAAGGGGTGAATGTAGAGCAATTGGAGATTGCAACAGGGGACTCAGCCCAGCCCAGGATCCAGGCTGTAACCACAGCCCAAGGCCATTTTAGGGCTGACCACTATGTTCTTGCCACGGGCGCTTGGTCCGGTCAGTTCCTCAATTTACCGGTTTTTCCACGCAAGGGACAAATGCTGTCTGTGAGAGTGGTAGATTGTGATCAACGTCAACCGCTAAAGCAGGTTTTGTATGGCGATCGCATCTACATTGTGCCCCGTCGTGACGGCCTCATCGTATTAGGTGCAACGGTTGAAGACGTTGCCTTTACACCTCACAATACACCGCAAGGAATCCATCAGCTTTTAACCGAAGCAATCCGCCTCTATCCCCAAATTCAGGATTTTCCCATCGAGGAAATGTGGTGGGGATATCGACCGGCAACCCCTGACGAATTGCCTATTTTAGGCCCTAGCGAGTTTGCGAACCTCACCCTCGCCACCGGATATTATCGCAATGGCATCTTGTTAGCTCCAATCACTGCCAAGCTTCTCAGTGATTGGATTCTAGCAGGAAAAACCGATCCCTTATTACCGCATTTTCGGTGGGATCGGTTTGGTTCTATGAGAAACACAACTCTATCCGTCAAGCAAGATTAAGCGGCATCAACAGATACCTTAACGAGCTTTTGCTTGACATCCTCAGTTTTGGGCAATGTGAGCGAGAGAATACCATCATGGTAAGCGGCTTTAACAGCGGTATTTTGGATGGGACTCGGTAATGGAATCACTCGCTGAAACTTGCCATAGCGAAACTCAGTTCGGGCAAAGCCATTTTCTTCGGTTTTAGTTTCCGACTTGCGTTCACCGCTAATGGAAACCGTATCTTTGCCAACTTGAATATCCAAGTCTTCTGCTTGCATGCCGGGAACTTCCAGCTTAAGCAGAAACGCTTCATCGGTTTCCTCAAGCTCAGCGGCTGGCGTAAATGCCGTTGCCAATGAGTTTCCACTGGAAACAGTCATCCATTGATCAAAGAGACGATTCATTTCCCGTTGCATAGTATCAATTCCACGGAACGGTTCCCAACGAACAAGAGACATAATCAAACCCCCTGTGCGGATGTGTTTTCACTGATGATGTTGTTCTTTGGCCTAGGTTTCTACAGGCTAGATTTCTATAGCCTGGAAAACCTATTGCCTTTGGTTCTACCGTACTCGCTCAGTTAGAAAATAGAGTTCGGTTTTAGGAACAGAAAGACTGGGGTTTACCGACTATTTTCTCAAACCGAGCCATCGCCTCAAAACGACTTGAAAATTTGTTTTTTGTTTTAAGAATTCAAGAGGGCGGTTGCTACGACTTTGAGGATTCGGTTTACTGGGCTGTTGCTTTGAGGAGCGCGATCGCACCATAGAGACATCAACCGCAAGAGGTTACCGGCATGTCTACATTATTCTGGCAAATTGCTCCCGAACTGGAACTGTTGCGTCGTCAGGTAGATGAGCTTTTTGGAGAGGCGCATCCCCAGGCCGAAGCCCCTGTTTCCCCCTCGTCACCCGCTCCGGCTGTAACCTGGCAACCCCGCGCGGCACTCCATCGCTTCACCGACCGCTACGTGCTGCAAATTCAAATTCCCGGCGTAGACTCCAAGGGCTTAGATATCGAAGCGACTCGCGATCGCATCGTTGTTAAAGGCGATCGCCCTGCACCCCAGATGGAAAGCGCAAAAACAGTTCATTCTGAATTTCGCTATGGCCGATTTGAGCGTCTCTTCCAACTCCCCGAAGAAATTGACAACCAGGCTGTCACGGCGAGTTATGAGCAGGGTCTGTTGACCCTAACGCTGCCCAAACTATCTGCGGTTCCGAATGCGGTGGTGAAGGTCTCTTTAGAACCCAATGTAGCCTCAGCAGAATCCACAGAATCCTCAGATTCAGCAGAGTCTACAGAGTCAGTTTGGTAAGACAAATCGTGAATTTTAAGGTCTGTTGTTGGTGATTTTGATTTGATTCCTAAGGATTGATAGAGGGATAAAGCAATGCTTTATCCCTTTTTTTACTCGATTTTTCTAGACTTGCCTAGACTTTTCTAGATTATTTTGACTCATGTTAGTGCCCTCCAGGCATTAGTGATAAATTACGGTTTGTTCCGCTTCAAAGTTATGTTTGAGCAGGACCGTGGCGATCGCCTGGGCAATCTTTTCGCCCCCCCGACAGGAGGGTTCAACTGGCGACATATCCGAATAATCGTGAGGTTCATTGCAGGTCAACCGCAGGTCAATTAAGGGTAACCCTGCCCAAACCACTTCACGGGTAATACAATCGTTAAACATCGGCAATGTCGTAAAGGCAAGCTGTTTCATGGCCGGATCCTGGAATGGACAACGGTCATAAATCGTGCAAATCGTTGTCGGTTTGCGCAGACTGAGCAACTGGTCCAGCATTTCGCTATAGCGACGCTGAAAATTTCCCTTCATCTCCGTAAATCGCTGCAAGGCATCCACTGAGGTGCGCATGGGAGAATGAACCAACTCCGCCGCTTCCCGCAGGGCATCGTTCCCCCCCACACTGAGAACGAGATGGGTCGCATCCTCTGGCAGGTTCTGAAGCTGGTCTGCGATCTCGGAAGTTGCACTGCCATCCACTGCCAGCAGAGTGGCTTGCCAATCCCCCCGAAGATGTTGCTGAACCTGGGTTAGGAGTGTGGGTTCATCATCTACATAGGCGGCATTATCAAACACGGAATCGCCTAGCAGGACTAAGTGTGGCATGACAGCTCTGACTGAGAAGAATGGAGGGCACGAAGTCGCCTAGCTTATCATAAGTCGGACGAGCCGGTCCGCTGCACCGGGCTGCCCTCGCACCTGACGGAGGCGATCGCGCATCTCCTCTAGTTTCTCCGGATGGTCAAGATAGTCTAGGACCTGCTGGGCGATCGCCGTAGGCTCCAGTTTTCCCACCAACTCCGGCACAATCATTTCCCCCGCCCAAAGGTTGGGCCAAGCCAACAATCCAAGATGATTTAACATCCAAGCATTAATGCCCTTGGCAAATAACGAGCCCACCACCGGTAAATTGGCGAGTAAACCGGGAATCCCATTCCAAGCCCGCATGGCATCAAGCTGTTGAGTGGGTAACAGCACGATCATGGGAACGGCAAGGGCACCCAGTTCCGCTGTATTGGCCCCAACGGTGGTAAGACAGAGGGTCGATTGGGTCAGGCGGTCGTAGGCGGGAAAGGCCTGATAAAGCTCGATGGAACAACCGCTGGGGGTCTGAAAATAGGGTTGACCTTGCCGTTCCACCAATTTAACCGTGGGACTGCCTAGGGTTTTGACATAGGGATTGAATTCGGCTTGGGCATAACGCAGCAGAGACTCGGGAGTTTGGCTAGGAGCAACGGGAATAAAGCAGTGCAAGTCGGGGCGCTGCTGGTGGAGTATTTCTGCCACGCTGAGGACAAAGGGCATACCCTGGGTGAGTTTTGCTGCTTTGGACCCAGCCAACAGACCAATCAGTGGGGAGCGAGCAGGAGAGAAACTGGCGGGTGAAGGCGTGAGGGCCGTTTGGGTATCGGCCATGAGATCACCCACAATGGCGCATTTGTACCGATATTTTTCAGGAATTTGAGTCAGGCTTTCAGGGCGACGCAGGGCAAAGCGATCGCTCCACCCCAACCAGCGAGCTTCCCATTCCGCATAAATAAGGCTGCCATAGCCTAGCCGCTTGCTAATGATGACGGGGAAAAACTGATCGCCTCCCAGGAAAATGACAACCCCCTGGGAGCGCCAATCCCAATTCTCAAAGGTTTTACCCTGGAGCAGGAAAGGCCAAAAGGCGTGAGCGGGTTGGATACGGTCAATTTCGGGATAGTGTTGGGCGATCGCCACTTCTTGCCCTGAACTGTTGGGACAGGGAGAGAGTACAAGCGAGATACGCACCTGACTCCGGTCTTCCCCGAACTGCCGACGCAAGGCCCGCACCACCGGACGCACCCAGGTTGAGAGCTCCCCAGGGCCATTGGAAAGAATGAGTAAATCGAGGGGACGATTTAGATCAATCAAACAGCTTCCAACTCCATGCTAATCAAAAGGATTCGGTCAACCAGATTCAGTCAAACGCAAAAGAGGCCAAAAGCTAAGCTTTTGGCCTCTTTCACCATTCATGCGGATGGCGAGACTCGAACTCGCAAGGCATAGCCACACGCCCCTCAAGCGTGCGTGTCTACCAATTCCACCACATCCGCGCGTCAACGCACCTTAAACTGCTGAACTTCATGAGGATTTAGAAGTTTGTGCAGTCGGAAAATAGCCCCTGAAGCTCAGGATTAATTTTCGCTTTCCAAGCATAGCCCATATTTTGAAAATTTCAACACTTTTTTGCGGTCTACTGGAAAAAGTTTTGCAGTTCTTCCAAGGCATTGCCAGATCCTTGCAAGAAAGCCCCCAAGGACATTGGTCCTGCTCCCCTACCGTGGTACGATCGACCACTACAATCTACGGGCGGCACATGGGCTTCTCTAAAATTCTCATTGCGAATCGTGGGGAGATCGCCCTGCGTATCCTGCGGGCTTGCGAGGAGCTCGGCATTGGGACCATTGCAGTCCACTCTACGGTTGATCGACGGGCCCTGCATGTCCAATTGGCCGATGAAGCAGTCTGTATCGGCGAGGCTCCCTCCAGCAAAAGTTATCTCAACATTCCTAATATTATTGCGGCGGCGCTGACCAGAGGCGCGAGTGCAATCCATCCCGGTTATGGGTTTTTGGCAGAGAATGCCAAGTTTGCGGAAATTTGTGCCGATCACCAACTCACGTTTATTGGTCCCCGTCCAGAGTCAATTCGGGACATGGGCGACAAGTCTACGGCCAAGCGAACGGTGACCCAGGTTGGGGTGCCGACGGTGCCCGGTAGTGAAGGATTGGTGGAGGATGAGAAGGAAGCATTGGCGATCGCCAAACAAATGGGCTTCCCCGTCATCGTCAAGGCAACCGCTGGCGGCGGTGGGCGTGGCATGCGTCTGGTGCGCCAAGAAGATGAAATGACGAAGCTGTTCCTGGCTGCACGGGGCGAAGCGGATGCCGCCTTTGGCAATCCTGGACTCTACGTCGAGAAATTTATTGAACGACCCCGCCACGTCGAAATTCAGATCATGGCGGATAGCTATGGCAATGTGGTTCATCTGGGTGAGCGGGATTGCTCCATCCAGCGGCGTCACCAGAAGCTGTTAGAAGAATCTCCGAGTCCAGCGGTTAGCCCAGAGATGCGCCAACAAATGGGGGATGCAGCGATTCGGGTTGCAAAGGCGATTAACTATGTGGGTGCCGGAACAATTGAGTTTCTGGTGGACAATCAGGGCAATTTCTACTTCATGGAGATGAACACTCGCGTCCAAGTAGAACACCCCGTCACGGAAATGGTAACAGGCATCGATATCATTGCCGAGCAAATTCGCGTTGCCCAAGGGGAGCGCCTGCGGATGACTCAGGACGAAGTGCATATTCGTGGCCATGCGATCGAGTGCCGCATCAATGCCGAGGATCCCAAATACAACTTTCGGCCTGCCCCTGGACGCATTAGCGCCTATCTGCCCCCCGGTGGCCCCGGTGTGCGGATCGACTCCCATGTGTATACGGACTACGATATTCCCCCCTACTACGATTCGCTGATTGGCAAGCTGATTGTTTGGGGACCCGATCGCAACACGGCGATTATTCGGATGCGCCGAGCCCTGCGGGAGTTTGCCATTACTGGATTACCGACGACGATCGGGTTTCATCAAAAAATCCTGGAAAATCCTGACTTCCTCCGGGGAGATGTCTATACCAACTTTATCGAAACAATGATGGGTTGATAATGGGTTAAGGGTTAAGGAATACAGGCGTCATTGACATCAATAAAGGCGCTAGGTTCTGGACTACCGCTCACCGAGTTCAGCAACTGGACTGGAGCGTTGTTGTTGAGCGAAGATAGGAGATCCCGAGACCGCACAAAGAACGTGGCTTGGGTGTTTGGATCCAAGCTCAAGGTCGTGAGCGCAATCCCGCTAGGCGCAACGTTGCCAGCGGTAATCACACAGGCGGTCACGCTCGGACTCACCGCTGCGACATCAATATCAAGCATACCGCTGCTCTGACCCTGAAGCCGGTTGTTGAGGATATTCAATACCGCAATCGTTGCGGCATCACGGGCTTCGATCTTAATCGCTTGTCCTCCATTGCCGGTGATTTCGTTGTTGCTGATCCCCGCCCCCTCAATCGAGGTATTGGTCGGCCATTCCTGGAGACCGGCCACAGCCGCTACGGAGCGAATCCCATCACCGCTGTTGTCTGTGATCCTGTTGTTGTCGAGGGTGAGTTCCTGGGAACCGGCTGAGTTGAGGCCAATATCAAGACCAGACGCACCGTTGTTGTTAATCTGGTTGCCCCGCACAAAGATTTCCTGAGAATAGGCTGTTGTTCCAGGATCGTCCGTACCGTTCAGAACTGAGATCCCCGCACCTCCATTGTTGCTGACCGTACTGTTGGTGATGCTCACTTCCTGGGAGCCTCCGCCCTGATTGGCCTGCACCTGCATGCCGACCGTCCCATTACTGGAGATCGTGCCTTGATCCAAGCGTACTTCTTGGGAACTTGCAGTCGCTAGTATTGAACCCTCAGCCCGAATCAGGAGACCGGTTTGGCTACTATTGAGAATCGAGTTGTTGAGTAAACCACCGTTCACGAGACCTACGCTAGTATTGGTGGTGCTGCTGGGGGCGATTGAAATAATCTGACTCGGCGTGTTGCCAGGACTCGCCAGGGCGGCAAATTCCATGCCAATGCCGTTGTCACTGAGCTGATAGCCTGCGATCGCCAGATCAACCGCTTGCAACGTGCTGCGGTTTTCGGCATAGATCCCCCGACCCACAGCCCCAGAAATTTCATTGTCAAACAGTGTCACATTACCACCTACATCATCTAGAAAAATGCCATTGGCCCCAGCTCCAGTGATGCGGTTGTTGCGCAGTTCTACGTTGGTAATGCCCCTTGCGACAAAGGCATTTTGACCGGCATTTTGCAATTGAAAACCCGCGAGAACCGTGCGATCGCCCCCGGCAGTCACCAAATTCTCGCCACCGCTAACGATTGGAAAAACCCCATCTCCGGAAAGGGGCAATTTCACCCGAATACCGTCGATATAGTTGTTGGTTTGGGAGAAGGGCAATCGAACTGGCTCAGCGAGAAAACCGGGGAACGGTAAGCCTGCAAGATACTGCTCAGGGCCCTGGGACAGAACCTGGCTACGGGGAGGAATGATAAAGCTTTGAATCGGGGTGACACTCCCTTCGCCATCGACGTAGATAACCGTGTTGCCATCGCTGTAGGTGGCGGGATCGCTGGTGACTAGGGCGATCGCCTCTTCTACTGATCCAAAGGGACGTTCAATCGTGCCCGTTCCACCCGCACCTTGGCCGAGGGTCACATGGATAAAGCGATAATCTTGTTCTTCTTCGGGGTTTTGGAGAACTTGGGTGTTGTTTTCAGAGAAGACTTCGGCTTTAGATTGGGTTGCGATCGCAACGTTAGGATTCCGGACAAGCGACTCTCGCAGGCGATAGGGGACTTCTTCGGGGAATTCGGTTCTTTGCGCCGAACGTAAACCAGGGAGACTAGCACCAATGGAGAAAGCAAGATTCGTGCCAAATTCACCATCGTGTTGCAGGGCTAAACCCGCATTGAAATTAGGCGTAAAATTGGCCGCAAGACGCAGTTTGCCGCCGATAAATCCATCGGTTTTGTCACCATCCATAATATAGACACCCCCATAGCCGCGCAGGTCACCTCCTTGCCAGTGGGCTAACCTCCCGCCAACTTCCGCATCAGCACCGCGCAGGGCATCTTCGATCTGCAAGACCCGCTGGCGTTGGCGTTGGCTGTTGAGGACAAGCTGGTTGCCCTGAAAACCGCTGGTGGTGAGCAGGCCTGTGTCGATATCAATCTCTTTAATCTTGTTGCTGGTGTCACCCAGGGGCAAATAACCATTAATCCGAAAATCCCAGTTGCCCAGACTTTCAAATCCCGCCCCCAGTTGATAGAAGGTGCTTTCGCGGGTGGAGCGACTGTCAACGCCGATGTAGCCGCCTGTGATGCGATGGCGATCGCCATCAAAATCCCGATACCCCAAGGCCAAATTGCCCCCCCAATGCCCCCCATTGTCCAGCAATAGACGGAGATCGAGGAACGTGAGAGTCTCACCGGGATTTTGGCCCATGGGGACAAAGCCTTGGATACCGGTGATGCCGTCAAAGCCAGCGCTGGAGCTGTTGTGGCCAATCCCTAAGCGGGCGGGGACTCTAAGGCTTTTGGCGTCACTCAATTCCGCCGGAATGGTCTCGGTCGGCGTCGATTCGGGGGATTGGGCGATCGCCACAAAACCGCCAATACGGTTAACCAGTAGAAATAGTGAGGCCGTCAGCAGGAGAGAATTACGCATGGGGTTAGGCAGATGCTCAGTAGGATGACTCAAAAGCGGTAGAACCGGAATATCCCTAAAGTTCCCTGATTTATTTGTTGAGAAACGAATTAGGTCGCGCAGGACAGCAGAGGCGGCCATAAAAGCAGCCATAGAGGCGACTACAGAGGTGAGTAACCATAGAGGCAGCTACAATTCCTAGCGAAGTTTCTTTCTTCCAGAAATCTTGCTGATTAATGAAACTCTGTGGTTCTACCTAAGAAGAATTGCCGACGAGACCGTAGTCCTCTCAGAATAAAATTTCCTAGATTTTACGGATGAAGAAATCTTGCTCAAGTGAACACCTAAAAAGCTTTAAATTGCCGTTGATTAGGTATTCAAAGCGCCAGAGCCCTGTCTGGAAAAGATTTTTTTGCTTTTGTAACATATTTTGGCTTCAACGCTTTGGGGCTCAAGTCTTACAGATACGTATGGTTATTTTTAGGCTCTCTTTTGTATCTGAAATTTTTAAGCTTGTGAAGAATCCGGAAGAATCATCTCAGCCAAATGTTTGATTTTTTTAATTAAGCCTTTGATGAAATCGGTCGTTCTTCGCGGGACATCTCTCTAAATTACGCAAAGAGAAAATAGAAACATCTACGGAATCCCTTTGGGAGATCTTGGTATTCAATAGACTTCAGCAATCTGTATGGATAGGGCTCAACAGGCTTAAATATTCAGTACTGCCATTGTGCATCTACATCAAGCTGTTTCCATTTGATCTAACAACAAGATGATGAAACGCCCCCATTGGCCGTTGCGCCAGGGGCTGATTGCGCTGCTGATTTCTAGCGGTTCGGCGGCTTTGGTCGCTCCGCTGTTGGCGCAAACGGCACCTGGAACAATCATTCGCAATACATTTACAGGCACCTACGACGGGATGCAGGCCCCGGCGGTTTCCAACGAAGTGACATTAGTGATTTCTGAGGTCGCGGGGATTACGGTCCAAGCCCAGTCTCCGAGCAATCCTGGTCCTGACCCCGATGACAATCTATTTGTGGATTTTGTCATCACGAATACGGGGAACGATCCCACGACGTTTTTCCTGCCGGATACCGTTACGCTGGGCGGTGCTGGGGCAGCTTCGTTCACGGCTGGAACCCTTGTCGTCACGAAGTTCAACGGTACTGCGCTGCCAACGCCTGTGCCTATCCCCAATGGGGGGGCCGAGACTGGAGCGTTTCCCAATGGGGGGTTGCCCGATGGGGGCTCGATTAATCCTGGTGCAACTGTTGTGGTGCGGGTACCGATTACGGTCAAAGGAACCGCGCAGAAGGGCGATCGCCTCAATGTCTCCCTGGGGAACACCACCCCTGCCGATGCCCAAAATCAGCCCTATACAGCGAATGGCGGCAGTGTTTATACGGTGGATAATGCCGGGACCGACAATGGGGATAGTAATGGGGCTCCGGTGAATGGCGATCGCGAAGCCATGGACACTGCCTCACCCATTGTCGTTGGCGCAACTTTTCAAGCCTTTACCAAAATCCTCTTGGCCCAGACCTACAGCAATAACCAGACGCCAGGCGTAATCACCGATGACCGGCTTGATTATTGTCTAGCGCTGAACGTAGCGGATACGGTTCCCGAAGAATTAGTTGATGTGTTGCCGAGCGATCTGAATCCAACGGAGATTTCCCTCGATGGGGTGTTGGATAGCCGCGTTTTGATCGCCGATGCGATCCCAGCGAATATGCAACTGACGGCAGCCGCACCCACAGCACCCACGAGCGTTCCGGGCTGGCAGGTCGTGTACACAACCAGCGCGCTTACCACTCCAGCCCATCAAGCGCAATGGACCACTACCCGACCTACCACTGGGATTACCCGTGTGGGGTTCGTGATTGATCAGTCCGTTCAGCAGGGCAGCACCATCGGCGGCGGTAGCGATTGCTTTAAGTTCTCGGTGGAAGCCCAGCCCAGCTTTCCCGGTGGTCGAATTGAAAATATTGCCCAGGTATTTGGCCAATCCCAGCCGGGGCCAGTCCTGGCCAATACACCAACCCAATTGGTTTATGACGAATCCGGGGACCAAACCCTCAACAACGGTTTGCTGCGCGACAACCCCGACCCCGAGAGCGGCGGCATTGCAGCGGCCAATGGTGGAATCACCAACGGAGTGGCCACGCTAGAGGTGGATGGCGCGGATCCTGGTCGTGGTGCAGATCCAACGGCAAGCGATACGAATCAAGGCTTAGACAGCGGTGATAATGCTGGAACCAAGGCCAAGGGCGGTGAAACGCTAATTTTTAATTTGGTGCCTGCGCCGATTAACGGGCCGGACCAGAAACCGGGGGCGATCGGACCTAACAACGACAACGACGATTTCACCAGCAAACTGCTGATGCCGCCCGCTGCGCTCGACCCGGCCCTACCACTTAACGATGAGCAAACACCGCCGGTTACATTTACCAACACCGTCCGCAACAGCAGTATTACCCCCCAAGTAATTTCTTTGTTGCCGACACGACCGATCCAGCCAGACGCATTGCCTGATGGCACGGTTGTAACGCTGACCAATCCGGTCAATGGCCAAACCGCCACCTATCGCTATACCGCAGCCGGTGGGTTTGAGTTTGTCTCCGGTGCAGGGGGTCCTAGCGCAACCCAGCCGGTTCAGCTTCAGGTCGGCACAGGCGAGGCCAGTCAGGCCAGCTATACAGTCGTTGTCAACCTGCCCAGCGCCAAACAGCTACAGGAATATCCGATTCCCATTACAGCGTTTGTGGACCAGGGCACACCGGGGTTGGACCCTGATGATCCTGCGAATGTCACAATCAATCGCCTCTACACCGGCTTTATTAAGGTTACCAAGGAAGCCCGAATTCTAGATGAAGAGGGTACAACCGAGCTAGTTGGTTTTACCACCGATCAGTCGAAGTTAGCCCCTGAGGTCAAAAACGATCGCTTCATCGAATACCGGCTGATCTACAGCAACCTTGCCCAAGCGCAAGGCAGTGGTGCCGACAACATCATCTTACCGGCCACTAACTTTGTCTTAACCGAAGACGGTAAAGCCAACGGCAACACCTGGTTTGAACTCACCGACGATCCCAACGCTGCCAGTCGTCCGAGCAGCGGATCGGCGACTGCGACCCTCGGGACGATCGCCACCGTCACCACCGAAGGAGACATTCAAACCTACACCGTTACCGTGCCCGACTTCCAGCCCGGTGAGAGCGGCACGCTGATCTTCCGTCGTCAAATTCAGAAATAGGAGACCCCCATGAAACCCATTCAGTTTGCGATGAGTGCGGGGTTAGCGGCGATCGCCTCAGTCTTAGCCCTCAACAGTGCCCCTCTCTTAGCAGAAGTCCAAGCCGGAGAGAGAGGTCCGTTTCTAGCCCAGGCCCAATCCCAGGCAGAGGTTAAGCTCCAGCTCATTGCGGCCAAGCGAGTGACCACGACCGATCCCCAAGGACAGCCCCAGATGCGCTGGCAACCCCTAGAGGGCAATGCCGCCGTTCAACCAGGCGACGTGATTCGCTTTACGCTGCGCGGTAATAACGCAGGAAAAGGCCCAGCTCAGAAGTTAGTCCTGCAACAGCCAATTCCAGCGGGAACTCAGTTTGTGCTGCAATCCGCCCGGATGGTCAAGGGCTCCTCGGAGATTCTCTACAGCATCGACCAGGGCAAAACCTTTAGCCGCACCCCCGTCGTTACCGTCACCGAAAACGGTCGTGTGGTCGAACGCGCGGCTCCCCCCGAAGCCTACACCCACATTCAGCTTCGTCTGAGCCAGTCCCTCGCGCCCCAGGCTCAGATTGAAGGGGAATACCAGGTTCGGGTCGGTTCCTAGACCGCTGGTGGGCGTATATCTCTTGTCCCTACGCCTTGTTTTTGACCGCACAGCTTTTTCCTAGCAATCATCATGTCAACCCAACGATCCGTGCCTTTGTGGCTGCGTCGCCTTGCGGTGATGGCGATCGCCAGCGGCCTCGGGATTGTTCCGACTCCTTTGGTCGGCCTCACCCAAATCTCTGAGAGCCCTAAGGCCATCCTCAATACCGCTGCTTACACCTACCAAACCCCGGACGGCGAGACTGTTCAAGCGATTACGAATCAACTCGAACAACCCCTGATCGATCCCTTCGGGGTCCTAACCGGCTGTAACGGCGAACTGTTGCCGAGCTATCAAGGCTTTAGCGTCGGCGTCTACGATCCAGATTCCTCCGGCTTAGACCTCGGTCGCCTGACCGATTTGACCCGCACGGAACTGCCCGACATTCCCGGTAACGGCATTTCCCGTGGCATTGCCCCCAATGGCCAAAATGCCAATCCCTTCTTTATTGGCGATGATGGCCGCTATAGTTTCCTCCTGGATGAGAGCAAAGGTCAGCTTAATGTGGGTCGGTCCTACATCTTGGCGATTAATGCTCCGGATGGTTCGGTCTATGCCGATCGCCGCATTCTGTTGACCATCACAGGACTTTCGGGTCGTATCCTCTCCTACCGAGCCACCGCCATTGACGGTCGGCCCCTCAGTACCCTCGACGGTCAAGATTCCGTCACGGGTGAGCTGGATCTGGAAAACGCAGAAACCCAGGGATTGGCGCTAGCGGTGCTGAATTTCTCTGCTAGTACCTGTGATGCCAGCGAGGTGCAAATTATTAAGGCGAGCGATCGCGCCGCCGCTGAACCGGGCGATACAGTTATCTATCGTCTCTCGATTCGCAATCTTTCCAGTACAACCCTCACCAGCCTAGTTACCACAGACATTCTGCCCCCTGGGTTTAAGTTTCTGGAGCGCTCGGCACGGGCCGAAGCGGGTGGCGTAGATGTACCGCTAACCGTCAGCCAAAACGGTCGCACGGTGACGTTTAATGCAGCGGCTCTCAATCTGCCCACTGCCCAAAATGGTGGAACGGCAGGGGTGCTGAATATTGCCTATGCCGCTCAGCTTACCCCGGATTCGATTCGGGGGAATGGGGAAAATCTGGCCTCGGTGCAAGGATTACGGGTGGATAATAACTTGGCCGTAAAAGATGGTCCGGCGCGGCATAAATTGCGGGTGCGATCGGGCATTCTCTCGGACTGCGGCACAATTTTAGGCCGCGTCTTTGAGGACAAGAACTTTGACGGCGAACAGCAGCCCGGAGAACCTGGCATTGCCAACGCCGTGATTATTCTCGACGACGGCAATCGCATCACCACGGACAAAGACGGGTTGTATTCCGTCGCTGGCGTGTTGGCAGGCCAACGCACAGGCGTCCTGGATGCCACCTCCGTGACCGGCTACACCCTAGCCCCCAACCAAAAATTTGAAGAGCGCAACAGTCAATCTCGCCTGGTGAATCTTTCGCCTGGTGGTCTGGCGCGGATGAATTTTGCCGTCACCCCCGCTGTGAAGGAGGCTGAGCCATGCAATTGCAACTAAAATCAATTCCCCATTTCCTGATTCGTCTTGGTTTTCAGCTTCTGACCAGTGGCTCAGTCCTCTGTTTGATAGCGCTACCGACCTTGGCTGAAGTTCAGTCCCAGTCCTCAGCCCCTCCCAATCCAGACGTTGCTCAATCCGCTGGAATCGAGGCAACCGACGCAACCGCGTTCTGCCCCTGCGAACTCGAACTCAAAATCCTCAATCTCAATGAAGATGATGTTCTAGACGCCCCCTCCGGCATCATCGTCCTCAGCCACGACGCCCGCAAAACTGTCGAGCTGCGGGTCAATGGCGAAGTGGTGGAAGAAACCCTAATCGGTCGCCGGGAAAACGACGATGGCAAGGGCATCAGTCGCTCCACCTGGTACGGCGTACCGCTGCAATCGGGCAAAAATACTGTTACCGCCACCACCAACGATGGCGAAACCAAAATCGTCACCGTGATGGTTCGGGGCAAACCCCAACGCCTCACCGTCAGCACCGTCGAGACCCGGATCCCTGCTGATGGTCGCTCAGTTATGACGGTCACCGGCCAGTTGCTGGACGAAGCAGGCAATCTGACCAATCGCAATACCCTGGTGACGGTCTCGGCGAATGGAGGGGAATTTGTTGGGGAAGATGGCGATCGCCTACAAGACGGATTCCAAGTCGAAGCCCAAGATGGCAAATTTACCGCACAACTGCGATCGGGTCTTAAAGCCCAGCGGGTTCAAATCCGTGCCGCCGTAGGCAGCGGCCCCATCGGCAGCACCCCCCTTGAAGCCTTTACCCAAGCCGAGTTTGAAACCAGTCTGCGTCCCTCCATCGCCACGGGGGTCATTAGCCTGCGTCTCGGTGGCGAAGGTAACGATTTCTACGGCAAGCTGCGGGACTTCTTGCCCTTGGACGGTGACAATGATTTTACCGCCGACCTCAAGGGCCAAGCCTTTGCCATGGGGGCGGTGGGGGATTGGTTATTGACGGGAGCTTACAATAGCGATCGCAACCTCAACGAAAGCTGCGACGAAACCAACCGCCTCTTCCGTGCCTCGGATCCCTGCGACAACGACTATCCCACCTACGGCGACGGTTCCCGATCGGAGATCCTGACCCCTTCCCTTGATAGCCTCTACCTGAAGTTCGAACGAACCTCTCCCGTGGCTCGGGCTGGAACCGATTCGTTCCTTTGGGGCGATTATAAGACTGACCAGTTTGCGCGGCGATCGCAACAGTTTACGGCCCTCACCCGCGAACTCCACGGTTTTTCCGGCAACTACAACTGGGATAACTTACAAATCTCTGGTTTCTTCGGCAACAACGTTCAAGGCTTCCAGCGGGACACCATTAGCCCCGATGGCACCAGTGGATATTACTTCCTTTCCCGACGGCTGTTGCTCGAAGGCAGCGAAGATGTTTTTGTCGAACTAGAAGAACTCGATCGCCCCGGCACGGTGCTTCAGCGCATTCCCCTGCTTCGGGGTCAGGATTACACGATTGATTACGATCGCGGCACATTGCTGTTTACCGACCCAGTTCTACGCACGGACATCAGTGCCGAAGGATTCACGCTGGTTCGTCGCATTGTCGCCACCTACCAGTACGACGATGGGGGTTCCGACAACAAGATCTACGGCGGTCGCTTACAGTACAACTTCTCGCGGGATAAGGGCCGTGAAACCTGGTTGGCGGGAACCTATCTGAGAGAAGACAAAGGCTCAAGGGATTACAGTCTCTTCGGTTTGGATACCTTAATCAGCCTAGGCGACAGGGGCACGCTGGTGGGCGAGTATGCGCGTTCGGACAACGACTCAGAAATTCTGGGCAATGTCGAGGGCAGCGCCTATCGCTTTGAGTTGGATGGCGAACTCACCGACAGCCTCTTGGGCCGCGCCTACTATCGCCATGCGGATACTGGCTTTAGCAACAACGCCACGGTCAGCTTTGTTCCTGGCCAAACGCGCTACGGTGCTCAGCTCAATGCAAGCATCGCCGATCGCACGCAGTTGCGATTCCAATACGATCATGAAAAGAACGAAGGCAATGTTCCTCAGCCTCGGCTTACCTTCGGGGATCTGTTCGATGCCCAGGAAGAGGCCACACCGGGGGTCGAAGTCGATAATTCCCTGACCACGATTTCCGCCGGAGTTTTGCAGAAAATTGGTCCTGCCGATGTCAGTGTGGACTGGGTTTATCGCGATCGCAATGACAACAAGTCCCCTGGTATCTTCGACGAAAACTCCCAGCAGTTGCGATCGCGACTTCTCGTTCCCTTAAATGATCGCCTGAGTTTCCTGGCTCAAAACGAGACGACGCTTTCGGCGGATGTGGACCCGGTGTTTAGCGATCGCACTCTCCTCGGCCTCAATTGGAAAGTCTGGGATGGGGTCAACGCCCAGTTAGCCCAGCAATTTTTCCATCGGGGTCAGTACGCAGGCAAACAAATCACCAGTTTGAATGTCACAGGTGACTATAATCTCAGCCGCGATACGCTCCTGCGGGGACGCTATACGGTTCTGAATGGGGCAGAAGACCTGCAAATGCAGGGAGCCGTGGGGATTCAGCACAATATCCCGATCAATCCTCACCTCAAGGCAGACCTAACCTTCGAGCGAGTATTCGGCAATCTTCTTGGGGACAATGCCGCCGCCGATGTCTTTGCTCAGCCCTTTGCCTTTGGCCAAAGTGCAGCGGCCCTCGGCATTCCCGACGGCACAAGCTACAGCGGTGGACTAACCTATGCCACCGATCGCGTCCAAGCCAAAATCCGCTACGAACGCCGCAATTCCCCCCAGGGCAATAACCAGGTTCTTACCGCTGCCGCCGGAGGTAAAATCAACGATTCACTCACGGGACTTTTCAATTACAAACAGGCCCGAGCCGCAAATCAAACCCTAGAGAATTTGGGCACCACAGCCTATCTTAAAGCCGGTCTCGCCTACCGCAATCCCCAAAGCGATAAATTCAACGCGCTCCTACGCTACGAATATCGCAAAAATCCCTCGACGATTCCCGATAGCATTCTGTTTGGCAGCGGCACGGGCTACCATGAACATCTGTTTGGCGTCGAAGCGCTTTATACCCCCAATTGGCAATGGGAATTCTTTGGTAAATTGGCCCTACGAAATAGCGTTTCGTTCCTGGCAGATGATCTCGTCGGCAGCAGTACCGTGACCCTAGCGCAAGGTCGGGTGAGCTATAAATTTGCCCAGCGCTGGGATGCCACAGGGGAGTTCCGCTGGCTCAATCAAGGCAGTGCCAACTACGGTGAAACGGGCTTCCTGGGTGAATTAGGCTACTACGTGAATCCCAATCTGCGCCTTGCGGGGGGGTATTCCTTGGGGCGGGCGAGCGATCGCGACTTCGATGGCAGCCGTACCGTTGGCGGTCCCTACTTCGGGGTTTCGCTCAAACTTGACAACCTCTTCCAAGGCTTCGGCTTACAGAATTGGCCGGAACCAGCATTCAACCAACCCGCTAGCGTTGAACCGAACATCAACCCAACGCCTGAATCAACGCCTGAATCAACGTCTGAATCAACCCCTGAATCCCCTGACCCTTTCATCGAAAACCTCACACCGGAAACTCCCGATGAACGTCCCCCTGTTCCTCAATTGGAACCCCAACTCGAACCTTTCACTCCTGAAGAATCTGCTAGCCCCACTGGAGAGAACTCCGGTCATTCTGCTCCCGTATCTGCCCCTGTACCTGCCCTGTGGTGATGAGGTGAATTGTGATGAATAAACTCATGAATCGATCGCAGCGCAAACGTCTGCACAACCTATTTCAGAAGCTGCCTTGGCTTGCAGGCTGGGTCACGGGAGCTGCACTGCTGGCTCAGACGCCTTTAGTCCTAGCGGCTGGCGAAATTCAGGTCAAAGTCGAATTTAACCCGATTACGATCACCCAAGGAGATTCTTCGAGTCTGACCTTGACAATTCGCAATAACGAACCCAGCCCGTTAAATAATGTCAACTTAAATAAGGCTTTACCAGCAGGATTAGCCATTGATACCTCCAAGGCCATTACACAAAATAGCTGTAACTTTACCTTGGCCAATACGACGGCTAACCTCAATATTACTGACGGTACCTTACCGGCCTTTGATACGGGATCTGGCACGCCGGGACTCTGTATTTTGGAACTGCCCGTAATTGGTAAAAAAGCACCGGGTTCGTCCGTAACACTGCAAATTGGCGTGGGTGAATTCAGTGCCGGAGGTTTTAGCAATTCTGCTGCGGCCCAAAACACCATTACGGTAAATCAGTTAGGCAATTTAGGTTCCACAATGGCCTTTATTCCGACTGAACTTCCCGCTGGTGGTGCTACTAAATTCCGTTTAACACTTCCTAATAGCACGGGTAAAGTCCTCAATAATGCGACATTTACGAATGGCTTTACCATGCCTGCTGGGTTCACCTTACGGGCGGGAAGTTTAAACAATACCTGTGGCGGCAGTGTGAGCATTACAGGAACTCCACCTACCATTAAGCTCATCAGCGGCACAATTCCTACCAGTGGTTGTGTGATCGAATTTGAGATGGATGGGCCTTTCACAGAACAAACCTTTGGCCCAGTGAGTTGGGCTGCAGGAGATTTGGTTACTGATTTAGAGGTCAGCAATAATGCGGCTAGCTCAAATACGGGTAGCATTGTTGCGGGCATGAAAATTAGCCAAAGCTTCAATCGCAACAATGTCTTTATTAACGAAGCATCTACCCTCACGATCCGGATTCGCAATGCCAACGATACTGCTGTCAACAATGCGAATTTGCAAAGCCTGATTAGTGCGAGCAATGGCGGTGTTCTGAGCGAATTGCAACTGGTTAATGGCACAGGCAATATCAATAGCAACTGTCCGACCACACCCAGTGCAACCTACAACGGTACCAATGGCCAGTTAAATTTCACCAATGTTTCTATTCCAGCCGCAACTCTTGGCCCAAACCCAGCAGCGAAGGTCGCGGAATGTCAAATTACAATCCAGGTCATCACCGACAAAGATGGTATTGGGACTTATACGAGTGCGATCGCAGCCAATCAACTCGCGACCAACCAAACCGCTGCGACCAATACTTCGCTCATCGTTACTGATCTCGTCGGAGATGGGGGCAATGGTGTTAGCTTTGGCTTTGGTTTCGGTCCTGTGGGGGGAGGATTTGCCTCCTACGAAGTTGCCGCCAGCAATCGCGGTCGCCTCAGAATTACGTTGAATAACGTCGCCGGTGAGACCTTGACTGGGGTCGGGATTGGCGGTACGGGAATTGCGCTGGAAACTGGACTGCGGATTGCGGATGCAGGCGTTTTTAACAATACCTGTACAGCGAATGATGCTGATATCATTGCCGCATTGAATGCCACCTCCATTACGCTCACTAGCGCTACGATTAACCGTCGCGGTAGCTGTTCCTTTGAGATCAATGTGGTCAGCGATCAGTTTAAGCTAGGACCCGGTTATGCCGCGAGCGTGGCGGCGGGCGTCGTAACAACCGCTCCCGTTACGGGGCAAGCAGGACGAACCTATAGCAATGCCGCTGGGAGTTCTGGGCCTAACTTTTTGGAAGTGACCGACTATCTCAACATTATCCCCAGTATGGCCACGAGCACCGTGGCTCCCAATGCCGATGCCCGGATTAAACTGCGGTTGACCAACTCCGAGGATCAGGCCAAAAGCCAACTGCGGTTGCGCTATAGACTGCCCTTTGCGATCGCCCTCACCCCCGACTTCTTCGCTGGACCCGGCTGCGGCATCGATGCGAGTGCCTTCCAAGTGGTTGAAGTCAGTCCCGGCGTGTTTGAACTGCAAGCGGATAACATCCAGATTCCTGCAAGAGGCACCACTGGACCGACGGACACCGGCAATGCCCAGGATGGCGTTTGCGATGTCGCCTTTGATGTTCAGGCACCGGGCACCCCTGGAGGACAAACAGTCACCGTTCCCCCGAATGTTCTGCAAAACACAGATGGTACCCAGCAAAACCGCACCTCCCGTTCGACCAGCTTTACCGTACAACCGCTCAATCTCAATCTGAGCCAAAGCATCATCAACGAAGAGATTGGGGCCGGTGAGGCCGTGGATTTGGTCAAGGGTGGGCAGCCTGCGATGCTTATCATTACGTTGAACAATCCAGGCAATCCCGTTCCACTGACCAATATTGTCCTGAACGACACCTTAGAGGATCCCAAAGGGCTGATTTATCCGGGGGGGCAACCCACCACCACCTGTACCGGCGCAGGGGGTCCGGCAACGGCCACCGTGGATGAGGCAACCAAATCCTTTCGCCTAGAGGGAGCCGATTTAGCCTCGGGCCAGTCCTGTATTCTGCGAGTTCCGGTCACGACCTTAGCGGTTGATCAGCTCCAGAATATTGTTCCGGCAGGAGCGGCAGTTTCTGCCGAAGGCGCGAAAACCAACCAGGATGATGACCAAATTCAGGTCAGTTCCAACCTCGGTTTGGTCAAAGCCTTCTCGCCCACAACGATCCAAACCGGCGAAACCGCACGCCTGACCCTAACGGTTTTGAATGCAACCACAGCGGGTTACAACGATGTACGGCTGACCGATAACCTGCCTGAGGGGCTAACGCTTGCCAGTAATCCCAATGTGACCAGCACCTGCGGTGCAACTTCTGCTCCTGGCGATGGTGCTGTGATTCAAGTCAACAATGGCGCTGTTAATGCCAATGCGGTCTGTTGGGTAGAAGCGGACGTCACATCCCTCATTGCCAATCCAGGGGGCTACGTCAACGCGATTCCAGTGGGGGGTCTCAAGGCAGGTAGCTTCCAAAATACTGAACCCGCCGAAGCTACGCTGTTCGTCAATGGCACCACCATCGAGCAACCCAATCTGCGTCTTGTTAAACGCATCACTGAACTGAAAACACCCGTCCGACCGGGTTACGCTGAACAAACGACAGCTATTACCAGCGTCAACAACTTTACGCCGGCGGCTGGTCCTGATGCGGACAATGCACCGGGCTGGCCTAATCCGTTGGATGCTAGCGGTATTAGTAGCTATATCAAAGGAGCCTTTAATACTAGCCAAGTTCCGGGAGGACAATCAGCGTTTCTTGTTTCCGGTATGGAAATTGAATACACCGGTTATTACCTCTCCAACGGCACCGTCAGTGCAGGCAACACCAGCGTTTGCGACTTTGTCCCGGCGAATACAACCTATGTTCCAGGCTCGTTGGTTTGGGAAAAAGGTGATGGTACAGAAACGCCCCTGAGTGACGCAGTGGGTGCAGCCGGTGGCTTCTATGCCAATGGCGAAAGCCTCCCCGGCTCCTGTGTTGGCACGAATAATAACAAAGGTGCAGTCGTGGTGAACTTGGGTAATTTACCTCAATCCACTGGCCCAGGCGCTCCGGCAGCGTCCTATGGCAAGATTCGCTTCCGGGTAAAAGTAGACTAGTCCAAGCTTATCCCTCAATGGGGGGATGCCTCAAATTGTCATAAAGCCTCCAAAAGGGATCAGGATAAAAACGTCCTGATCCCTTTTGTATCAAAGCTCTGTCGCAGGATAGACCCCGCCTATTTCGCTGGGATGAAGATGAAATAAATGCGGAACATTTGGATCTGACCCTGGTCACTAGAAAGAATCCAGACTGGCAATTTTTCCGGTCTATCCTTTGCAATGTTGCAATTTTTGATGAGGCTGATATGACTTCTTTCTCTAGTTCTGTAATGAATCAGACGGCGCGATCGCTCGCCCTCGGACTAGGCGTACTCACTGGCGCATTGCCCCTGGCGATCGCAACCGCATTACCGAGCCAAGCCCAAACTACCTTTGCCGATGTCAGCAGCACCTACTGGGCTGAAACCTACATCACAACGCTCGCCCAACGGGGGATCATCAGCGGTTTCCCCGATGGCAGCTTTGGTCCCGACCAACCGGTGACTCGGGCTCAGTTCGCTGCCTTGGTCCAAAAGGCCTTCCCCCAAGCTGCCGCCACCCGCAGCGTAATGAATTTTGGGGATGTTCCCGGCAATTATTGGGCTACGCCTGCGATTCAAACGGCCTATACCACTGGCTTTCTCAGCGGTTACCCCGACAATAGCTTCCAGCCCAACCAGAATATTCCTCGGGTGCAAGCGTTGGTTTCCTTGGCCAATGGACTGAACTATGCTCCTTCCACTTCGGTCAATACCATTCTGGGAATCTATCAAGATGCTGCGGCAATTCCTGACTATGCCCAAAACAGCGTTGCTGCCGCAACGGAACAGCGGATGGTCGTGAATTACCCTAATGTGGCTTTCCTCAATCCCAATCGTCCTGCGACTCGGGCCGAGGTTGCTGCTTTCATCTACCAAGCCCTGACGCAACAGGGAACCGTTGCTAGCATTGACTCGCCCTATGTAGCAGGTGTCTCTACAACGCCCGTTGCCCAGGTACCCCAAAGCGTGACGGTTCCCGCTGGGACCGTGATTCCCCTGCGGTATGATGCGGCAGACAAAATCTACGTTGCGCCGGATGAGCCTAACCCGGTTCCCGTCACGCTCTTGACCGATCGCAGCGTGCAGACCCAAAATGGGCAGGTTTTAATCCCAGCCAATAGTAAAGTTGTCGGTGAACTGCGATCGACCAATGGAGGTAGCCAGTTCTATGCACAACGAATTGAGTTAGCAGATGGCCGCCAGTATGCCGTTAACGCCAGTTCTAATGTGATCACCGAGACCGAAACCATTCGGAAGGGTATCAATGCTGGTCGAGTGGTGCGAGATGCAGCCATTGGCGCTGGAGCTGCTGCGGCCATTGCCGGTGTGACGGGCGATCGCACCATCGAAGCCAAGGAGGTTCTAGGAGGTGCGGGGATTGGGGCGATCGCCGGAGTCTTCCTAGAGAAAAACAGCGTTGACCTGATTGTGATCAAACCGGAAACCGCCTTAAATCTCACGATTGATAGTGCCTTTGACGTGCAATAGCGCTTTGCAGAGTTCTTTGCATAGCGCTTTGTACTGATCGCATCGCCATCAGGGTGTCTACCACATTTTTAGGGGATGGCAATCCCCCTTGTTGCCCCTAACGCCTGCGCGCCATTGTCCGCACCTATCTCGCCATTCGCCCCTATCTCCCGCCTGGTACAATCAGGCCATAGCGTTCACAGACTTTCCCAGCTCCGCATGGCCAGCGACAACCAAATCGACCTCTTCAATCTTGCCGACGTTGTCAGCAGCCCCCCAGCGGATTTTGACCCCGGCGAGATTCCCACACGTGCCGACGTGCCGATTCCCCCCGGAACCTATAGCACCATGGCGGATCTCAAAGGGCCTTGTAATCAGTGTCAGCGGTGCGAACTGGGCGCAACCCGAACCAATGCAGTTATCGGACGGGGCAATCCCCAAGCCAAAATCCTCGTCATCGGCGAAGGACCGGGCCAAAACGAAGATGAAACGGGCTTGCCGTTTGTGGGCCGAGCGGGTCAACTGCTTGACAAGATTTTGGCCTCCGTCGAGCTAGATTCTGAACAGGATGTCTACATCGCCAACATCGTCAAATGCCGTCCTCCCGGCAACCGCAAGCCCACCGACACCGAGATGGCAGCCTGTATGCCCTATTTGCGGGAACAGCTTCGCCTCATGGACCCCTTCATTCTTCTGCTAATGGGAGCAACAGCGGTCCAAGGCTTGCTGGGAGACAAGCGCGGCATCACCAAAATTCGCGGTCAGTGGTTGGAATGGGAAGGTCGCCTCTGCATGCCCATGCTCCACCCTGCCTATCTCCTGCGCAATCCGTCTCGCAAGGAAGGCAGTCCTAAATGGCACACCTGGCAGGATATTCAGGCGGTGAAGGCAAAAGTTGAGGAGATCGCCCAGCCAACCCCTCCCCAGCCAACCCTCTCCGCCCAAATCGACGAAGATGACATCGAATTTTAATCCTATGCCCTCCGATCTCTATATCAACTGGACCGACTACCACGAAAAAATTGAGCAACTGGCGGTTCAGATTTATCAATCCGATTGGAGTTTTAATCAAATTGTTTGCCTCGCCAAGGGGGGCCTGCGGGCCGGGGATATTTTGTCTCGCCTATTTCGTCAACCCCTGGCAATTTTGTCTGCATCGTCCTACAGCGGGTCTAACAATCAGGTCCGAGGCTCAATTACCTTTTCCCATGATCTGACCATGACCACAGCCAATCTAGGCAGTCATATTCTGATCGTAGATGACCTGGTGGATTCTGGCGTGACGCTGCAAAAGAGCTTGGTTTGGCTCGACCGCAAATACGGGTTCTATATCGAAGAAATGCGAACCGCCGTTCTCTGGTATAAGGACTGCTCCGTCATCAAACCGGATTATTACGTCGATTATTTGCCTGATAATCCCTGGATTCATCAGCCCTTTGAGCATTATGAGCGGATGACCCCAGGGGCGATCGCTGAGCGGTTGGGAGAGAAATAGGGGATGGGGAGGTGATGGGGTGATATCTGTTTCGCTTTCTACGAAAAGTATTGATGATAGATTTGCATGCACCGTCTGTATTTTGTGTTTTTTGTAAACCTGCGGTATAAATTCGAACTTTCCTCGCGCCCTTTGTAGGACCTCCCAGAAGGACTACATCCGAGTTCGGGAGATGCAACGCAACGATGTCTGACACTAGCCACATCATTCCCCAAGAGAAGTTATTTAATCCCTACGCCCCTACGGTTCAGTCTGGCCCGACGATGACGCTGATGAAGGAGGGGTCGCATCCCGCTAGCTATGCTTTTGAGGCGTTGCCGCCCAGTCAGGAGTCAGATCCCAAAAATGTCATGGAAGTCCTGGTGACGATGGAAATTGTCCATCAGCTGCAACAATTGCCCAAAAAACAGCAGGAATTTATCAAGGTCGCCCAGGTTAAGGCCTACGCGCTGAATAGTTTGCCCTCCCTGTATGTCACGAGCGAGAGTGGCTGGGAAAAACAGTGGCAGCGGGGACAGACGGAATTGCGATCGCCCATCCGTCAAGCGGTCCGCCAAGGGTTTGCGGCGGTTCAGCGGGATCCCCTGCGGGGTACTTCTCCCTTGCCCTACGAGAGCATTCCCATCGCCGAAACGGTTTTGGCCCAAATGCGGCGTCTCCTCGGGAAAGAAGACCTGACTTGGTACACCGTTCTGCCTACGCTCAAACAGGCTCTGGGTCAGAAAAACTATCAGAAACCTGTGGCTCGGGCTTTGACACGCTAGGGTCTCAATTGCTCTCAGGGTTGTGATCGAAAGAGTGTGGCGGCAGTTACATTTCAGCGCTCAATGTTATGGGTTATTGATTGTTGATGGGTTAGTGGTCTTAAAAACTGGCCCTTCATCCCTCAATTTTAGGGCCTGCCCGGCTGCGTTTTAAGCCATGCTCCAACGGTTCGTGCCGCTTCCTCATCTCTCTTTTGTCTTAGAACAACTGCGAACAAATTTTCAACCTAAGGTCCTGGTTTCAAGCGCATCCGCTGGGCTAATTAGCGGCATCATCGGCGTTATTCGGGCGATTTCCTATGCCAGCCTGATCTTCTCCGGGGCCTTAGCGGTTCACCTGCCCACTGGGCTGGGGGCCACCGTGTTTAGCACAGCCATGACCCTGGCGGTGGTGGCCCTGACCAGCTCCATGGCAGGCATGATTGCCACGCCCCTGGCACCCACAACAGCGGTTTTGGCGATCATCGCCGCCAGCATTGCCGATGAGCTGGCGGGAGCCCCCGCCGATGAGGTCCTGGCGACGGTGCTGGTGATGATTGCCCTGGGCTCTCTGCTGACGGGGGGGCTGCTGCTGGGGCTAGGACTGTTGAAGCAGGGGGAGCGGATTCGGGTGATTCCCTACCCGGTGATCGGTGGGTTCATGGCGGGCACAGGCTGGCTGCTCACCCGAGGGTTTGTGCAAATCACGGCGGATATGCCCCTGACCTGGTCTAGCCTCAATCGTCTCCTGGAACCGGCGGTGCTGGGGGCTTGGCTGCCGGGGGTGGGGTTTGCGATCGCCCTCCTCACCGCCACCCACCGCTGGAAGCAATTTTGGGTCATGCCCGCCACCCTGGCGGCCTGTGCCGGTACGTTTTATCTAATGCTCTGGGGCAGCGGCATCTCCCTAGAGAGCGCCCGCGCGGCGGGTTGGCTCCTGGGACCCTTTCCCCAGGGGGATCAGCTCTGGCATCCCCTCCAGATCCAGCTCTTTCCCCAGGTCCATTGGCTGGCGATTTTTCACCAGGGCGGCGGCCTTCTCACCGTCATGCTGATTAGCCTACTCTCCTTGATGCTGAGCAATAGCAGCATCGAGCTGGTGATTGGCCAGGACCTCAACTTGAGCGATGAGCTGAAGTCGATTGGGCTAGCCAATCTCTGCTCTGGTCTGGGGGGCGGCATGATGGGGAACCAAGCCTTGCCGAGCACGTTACTGGTCCAGGACATGGGCGCAAAGTATCGGCTGACGGGACTCTTTGCGGTGGTTCCATCCCTGGCGGTTTTGGCCCTGGGCGCGAGTTTTCTCTCCTATTTGCCCAAGGCCGTCCTCGGCAGCGTGATTTTATATCTGGGGCTGTCGCTGCTGTGGAAATGGCTCTATCAGTCCTACTTCAAGCTGCCCCTGGGGGACTATGGGACGGTCTGGGTGACGCTGATTGTGATCGATGTCTTTGGCTTTTTGCAGGGCGTCATCACGGGCTTTGTGATGACGGTGATTTTGTTTATGGTGCATTACAGCCGGGTAGACGTGGCCAGTCAGGTGTTTTCCGGTGCGACCACCCGCAGTAATGTCGATCGCGACCCCGAGGCCCATCGGATTCTGTCCCAGCAAGGGGAACAAATTTATGTGCTGGAGTTGCAGGGCTTTTTGTTCTTTGGCACAGCGAATTATTTGTTGCGTCAGGTGCGCGATCGCATTGCGATCGCCAACTCCCTTCAGCAGACTACTCCGTCTCAACCCTTACGCTATGTCCTCATCGACTTTCGCCAGGTCAGCGGCCTAGATTCCTCCGCTGTTTTGACCTTTGACAAAATTGTCAAACTCTCCCGGCGGCACAATTTTTCCTTAATTCTGACCAACCTTTTACCCGAGCTAGCCTTCGAACTCAAGCGGGGCCTGGGCTTAAATCTCGATTCGGAGCATTGCCAGGTCTTTGCCGATATTGATCGCGGCCTGGATTGGTGTGAGCAACAGATTTTGGCCGCAGCCACTCCCCTCGCCATCCCCCCAGAGCCCGTTCGCCTCGTAGACCAGCTCACCCAGCTGTTCCTCACGGCAGATCAGGCCCATCGGTTTGTTGCCTATCTCACAGCCCAGACGGTTCCAGCCGACCATTACATCTTTCGCCCCGGCGAAATCGATGGGGGCCTGTACTTCATCGAGTCGGGCCAGGTCACGGTCCGCCTAGAGCAGGCCAATGGCCGCAGCAAGCGCTTACAAACCTGCACCAGTGGTCATCTCCTGGGAGAAATGCGGTTTTACGGCAAAGCGCCCCTGTCCACCGCCGTGGTCACCGATGTCCCCAGTCGGCTCTATTCCCTGTCAAAAGAAAGCTTTAGCCACATGCAACAGGAGGCCCCCGACCTCGCCCAGGCCCTGCAAGCCCACATTGTCACGATTCTCTGCGACAGCCTCCTGCGCCGAGAGCAACAGCTTAAGGTCATGCAATAAAGCCAGCCCTGCCATAAAACCAGCCCTGCCATCCAGACTGCCCGATCGCCCATCCCTGCTGGTTTATCTCTCGTTCTTCCCGCCCCTTGTTTTGTTTCCATCCTTGCCAGCATCATGAGCTTCCTCTTTGCCAAAAACCTCACCGGGTCTGAGCGCCTTGCAACCTTCTTAGCAGAGCTACAGCCAGAGACCCTCTTCTCTAGCTTTGTCGCGGGCAGCATTACCGGCTTGATTGGTGTGATTCGGGCCATATCCTATGCCGCCCTGATTTTCTCTGGGAGCCTGGCCGCCCATCTCAATGTCGGCGTGGGCATTGCCATCTTTAGCTCAGCGGCCATCAGCATTGTGGTGGCCCTGATGAGTTCCCTGCCCGGCATGATTGCGACCCCCTTAGCCGCTCCCACCGCCGTGCTGGCGATTCTGGCCGCCCAAATTGCCGAGACCCTGGCGACGGCGGATACCCCCGATCGCCTGATGACGGTTGTGGCCGCCATTGCCCTGGGCTCTCTGGTCACGGGGGCCAGCCTTTGGCTGTTGGGCAGCATCAAAGGCGGCAATGCCCTGCAATTTATGCCCTATCCGGTGGTGGGCGGGTTTATGGCGGCTACGGGCTGGCTGCTGGTGCGGGGAGCGGTCCAGGTGATGACCGAGGTGCCCTTGACCTTTTCCCATTTGGCCGGGTTGCTGGAACTCGATCCAGCCTTGCATTGGGGGGCGGGGCTGGCGATCGCCCTGGTGCTCTTGGCGGTGACCCAGCGATGCCACCATGCCCTGATCATGCCAGGGATTTTATGTGCCGCTACGGTGATTTTCTATGGCGCGGTGTGGCAGTCCCATCTTCCACTGAGCCAGATTCGCGAGCGGGGATGGTTGATGGGGCCATTTCCGGATGGCAATCTCTGGCAGCCGTTAACCCGCGAGGGGCTAGGGTTGGTCCATTGGGATGCGATCGCAATGCACAGTGGAACCCTGGGGCTCCTGGTTTTTGTCAGCCTGTTGTCCCTGGTGCTGACCAATGGGGGCATAGAGCTAGCCCTCGGTCGGGATTTAGACCTTAACCGAGAGCTGCGGGCGATTGGCATGGCTAATGTTGTCGCGGGGTTGGGCAGTACCATGGCGGGCAACCAGGCGCTGCCCAGCACGCTGCTGGTGCATAAAATGGGCGCGGCCAGCCGCTTGACTGGCCTGTTTAAGGCGGTGCCCTGCATCACGGTATTGTTCCTGGGGCCTGCATTTTTGGCCTATTTCCCCAAGCCGATTTTGGGGAGTCTGCTGTTGTATTTGGGGTTAGATCTGCTCTGGCAATGGCTCTATCAGATCTGGTTTCGGCTGGCCTGGGATGATTATGGGATCATTGTTGTGACCCTGGTGGTGATTAATCGGGTCGGATTTATGGTCGGTATTGCGGTGGGGCTAGGGATGACGGTGCTCCAGTTTCTCTATGGCTGTATCCAGACCAGCCCAATTGAATCGGTGGGCTGGGGGCAGCGTTTTCAGCCCCAGCCGGGAGCAGCGTCCGATGCAGTGAGTTCCCCGGTCTGGCTCCCGTACCCCCAGGGCAAGGTTGACTGGATTGAGTTGCAAGGGTTTTTATTTTTTGGCAATGCAGCGGCGCTGTTTCGCCAAATTCGCACCCGCATTTTGCATCCTGACTCGGGGCAAGCGCCTGATTATTTGGTCTTAAATTTCCAGTCGGTTCTGGGTTTAGATGCCTCAGCGGTGCTGAGCTTGAGCAAGCTGATGACACTGGCGCAGGCTCAGCAGATCACCCTCGTGTTTAGTCAGGTCTCTGAGCCCTTGCAACGGCAGTTGAGCCGAGGGCAGGCCATGGATTTAGACAGTGACTACTGCCTGTTGTACGAAACCCAGGCGCAGACTAGCCACAAGCTAGGGGCTATGGGGTCAGAGACGGCATAATCCCTGGGCACAACGCCATGGTCAGGCGTCGTCGGTTAGTATTACCATTAGCCAAAACCACAGCTTTGCCCTTTTCCCATGGACGATTTCGACGATATTCCCGTCGCCGTTAGAGACACCCCCAGTCTCCAAGCACCAGTCCTGCAAAAGCGATTGTTTTGGATCGCTGGAATTTCCGCAGGGGTGGTTGGTCTATTGGCCGGGGCGATCGCCGCCACCCTGCCGGCTCCAAAGCTGAGTGGCAAACCGACCCTTGTTACACCATCGACCCTGAAATCAACGACGCTGACACCGCCAAACCTGGCACCGCCGACCCTCGACCCCTCTGCCACACCGAGCGGCAACCCCAGCAGTGATGCGGCCTCCCCAGTTTCCCCCAAAGACATTATTCTCGGTCACTATGCCTACGCCGAGGCAGATCCGGCTTCCCTCGTGGAAATTGCCCCCGGCATTCAGCTCAGCAAAGCCGCTGCCACAGCCTATGAGGAGATGGTGGAGGCAGCGCGTAACGATGGTGTGAGCTTGGTGCCTCTCTCTGGGTTCCGGAGCAAACAGGACCAAGAGCATCTGTTTTTTGAGGTCAAACAGGCGCGGGGCCAGACCGCGACGGAACGGGCCAAGGTCAGTGCGCCTCCGGGTCATAGCGAACACCACACCGGCTATGCCATCGACCTTGGCGACGCTAACGCAGCGGGCACCAACCTCAGCCAAAGCTTTGAAACCACCCAGGCGTTTCAGTGGCTGCAAGACAACGCGGCTTTTTATAGCTTTGAACTGTCGTTCCCCAAGGATAATGCCCAGGGGGTGAGCTATGAACCCTGGCACTGGCGCTTTGTGGGTAATCAAGACAGTTTGGAGTTATTTCATCGGGGCACGAAGGGCAAGGGCTGATGAGTCAAACCAGTTTGAATTTAGTGGCGATCGCCATCTTCACCCTCACAGTAGGCACCCTAGGCAGTCCCATGCTGCACCTTTCCCCCTTTGTGCCTGCGGCGGTGATCGTCGGGTTGTTGGGGATGGCGACAGTTGATCGCTTCGCTTGGGGAGGGCAAGGCGGTAGTCTTTTGGTGGATTGGGTTGCCCAGAGGTCCGGTGAACATCGCGATCGCGTTCTCCATCACGAAGTTGCCCACTTTCTCGTCGCCTATCTCTTGGGAATTCCGGTCACCGGCTATGCATTAACTGCCTGGGAAGCCCGCCAGCAGGGTAATCAAGCCCAAGGTGGGGTGCGGTTTGATGATCAGCGCATCCAGGCCCAATTGGAAGAGGGGCAGATCTCTAATGACTTGATCGAGCGCTACTGTCAGGTTTGGATGGCGGGGGGTGCAGCGGAACAGCTTGCCTTTGGCCAGGTGGAAGGCGGGGTTGATGATGTGTTTAAGCTGCGCGGAGTGCTTAAGCAGCTCCAGTTCTCACCCCAAATGCTAGAGCAAAAAGAGCGTTGGGCTGCCTTTCAGGCCAAGCAAATGCTCGAACGCCATCGCGATGCTTACCAAGCCCTGATGCAAGCCATGGCGGAACGAAAACCCGTGGCCGATTGCATTGCCGCAATTCAGACAGCCGGATCAGATCTATGAAATCTCACTAGACTCTTGAGAGAGTCTTTGTGAAATTCCAGTAAAATTTCAGTAAAGTCCCAGTGAAATCTCAGTAAAATTTCAGTGAAAGCCCAGGGAAACCTCGGTGAAATTCTAGTCAAAGCTGAATAAAAATCATTCCTTAGACCGATAGTCTTTCAAGCCATTAGCAAAAAGACGGTCATCCATGGTGGGTTCTCGGATCGCTTCCTCATCCTTAAACGCTTCAACCTCCCCCCAATCTTCAAGCCAGGTCATGCTCCAGTCCGATCCCGACTTGGATGAGAAAGACCTAACGGAATTGACTGAATCTGGAAGCATTCTGCTTCAGACCTTACTGGCGGATCTTGTGATTCAGGCCGTTCGGTTTCCCTTAGGCAGTCAAGAGCGGCAAAAACTCCTGACCCAAATGACGCTGAAGATGCAGCAGTCCGGCAAAATCTGGCGAGGCGGCGGCACCATCGACCCTGAAGGCTATAGCGAAGCCTTACAGCGCACCTGGCTGTGGTTCTGCCGGAGCCTAGAACAATACGATGCCCAAAAGGCAAGTGTGCTCGTTTGGTTCAATAGCTATCTGCGCTATCGGATTCTCGATGTTCACGAAACCCGTCGGCAGCAGGTACAAAGGTTCACGACACTCCCGGATTGCGGTGAAGATGGAGAGACACCCAGTAGAAACCGTATCGATCAGTTACCCGCTCCAGACGATATCCCACCGATCCTCGAACGAGTTCAGGACTGGCTGGAGCAGCAGCGGCAGGTGTTGATGACGGTTCATTTGCGCGATCGCCCCGACGTCAACGCTTGGATTCTCCTGAGGCACCGCCTCCCCTCCGAAAACCTCAGCTGGCAGGAGATGTCCCAGTCCTTCGGGGTACCGATCCCCACCCTCAGCAATTTTTATCAAAACAAATGTTTACCTAGACTCATTACCTTCGGACAAGCGGAAGGCTGGTTAGAGGAAGATCCAAAACGTCAGAAAAAAGCTAAAAAAAGAAAGAAATAAAGCGATAATTGCTCAAATCTTTTGCCGATAAGCTGCTGTTGATTTGAAGACCTAGCGTCCAGGCTACCTTGACCGTTTCCTCCCATCTTTCCTCTCCGGTTGCCCAACCGTCTTACCGCAAGAATGGCACTATGAGCTATCTTCCTGACTCAATTCTCCACAATGCACTGTCAATTCCCATTACGGCAGCCATGCGTCAACAGGCCCAGCACATCGCCCAAAAACAGCCCACTGCTGAAAAAGTGGAGCAGAGCGTACGCAATCTCCTGGCAGTCCAGGTCGTAGATTTCTATTTACAGATGATGGGGACTGAGACGGACCTCCAGGCCAGTCAGGCTTGGAACCCGGTCAGTCAACTGGGAGCCGATCTGGCAGACTTGCCCTTAAAAGGAGGGCAGCGGATAGAGTGTCGAGCGTTGCGACCTGGGGAGCGGATGCTGCATGTACCGCCGGAGGTCTGGAGCTATGGTCCCTTGGTACCGGGGCGCGATCGCCTCGGCTATGTATTTGTGGATCTGACCCCCCACGAAGGCAAAATTCTAGGGTTCTTGCCCAGTATCAAAACTGAGTTTATTGGCCTCGCTCAATTGCAGCCCCTCGAAGCCCTACTCACACGACTGCATCGCACCCCGATTACGACCCTCGGTAATTGGCTGGAGAAACAATTTAGCGAAAGCATCTCCCAGGGCTGGATCACCGTCAAAGAGTTTGTGCAACAACAGCAACAGCAAGAGTCATTTATGGTGTTTCGGGGGGAAGAGCCCGTCATGGCCTTTCGAGCCAAAAGCATCCGTGGCCTGCGGCCTGAAGATCCGGAAGAACTACAAACCCGTGTGCAGCAGCTTTATGCAGCGGATGGACGAGCCCCCTCAGACCCCAACGCCAAAACAGCGCTCATGCATTTGATTCAATCGATCACCGAGAACGAAGAACTGCGTTGGCAAGCGGCGGATGTGCTCTGGAGCTTGGACCCCGACCATCGAGAAGTGGGCATTCGACGGCTACTCGATACGGGAATGCAGTTTGCAGGCAAAGCCGTGGCCTTGATGGTGGGCATTTTACCCCGTCCGGATGGCAATCATGCAGTCTTGCTCCGCCTTTACCCCATGGGCGAGACGCGCTACCTCCCTGAAGGTTTGCAATTGGTGGGCAGTGATGCAGAGGGTCGTGTGTTTCTGACGGCCCAAGCTCGCCAAGTTGACGATTATATTCAACTCAAATTTGCAGCGCATCCCGGTGAGTCCTTTAGTGTTCAGGTGCTTCTGGATGGCGTGGGTGTTACAGAATTCTTCTCTGCCTAGTCTACGAGATTGCCCATGAAACCCCTGTCATCCTCCAAAACGACCAAGCGTATTGTGCTAGCAGTTGATTCTGGCAGTTTTGCCACTGGGTTTTTAGTCACGATGGAAATCAGTGATGCGGGGAAAGCGCCTCATCAGATTATTCAAGGACGGCTGCCCTCTGGCCCAAGGCTGCCCCAATTGTATGATGATTGGCGATCGCTCTATCTTCAGCTCGAACAACAGCGGATCATTGTCCCCCCTGCACAAATTACTAATGAATCTGCCTGGGAGAGCTGTCGGGGGAAAGCCACAGAATTTACTCAGGCCATGGAGCGATGGCTCAATCGACCGGAAATTTTGAAATTACAGATGCAGTTTCAGGCGGCAGTTTCTCCCCACGAGTCGGCTCAATTAATCTTAAAAACCGAGGATCCGCTGCTTTTGCGCTTGCCTTGGCATCGGTGGGATTTGTTTAGTCATTATCCTCAATTGGGCTTGGCGCTCAACAGTTTCTATGTGCCAGCGGTGTCGGCACCGATGGGATCACCTGTGCAGATTTTGGCTGTGTTTGGTCATGATCATGGGTTAGAAATTGAGGGCGATCGCCAGCTTTTACAACAGCTTGTGGGGGCCAAGATTACGTTTCTCGATCAGCCCAATCGCAAACAGCTCAATGAAATGCTCTGGAAGCAACCCTGGGACATTCTGTTTTTTGCAGGACATAGCCGCAGTGAAGCGGACTGTCAAAATGGTCAAATTCAAATCAATGATGAAGATTCGCTATTTTTATCGGATTTAGACAAGGGATTGCAGACAGCGGTGCAACGGGGATTAAAACTCGCCATTTTTAACTCCTGCGATGGACTGGGATTGGCCCAGGGATTAGTGAAATTTAAGATTCCCTACACGGTCGTGATGCGCGAACCCGTCCCCGATCTGGTCGCCCAAACCTTTTTACGTTACTTTCTCGAAACCTTTGTCAAGGGAGAACCGCTGCATCTGGCGTTGCGGACTGCACGGGAAAAGTTAGAGGGGTGCGAGGACAAGTATCCCTGCGCCTCCTGGTTACCCGTGATTTGTCAAAATCCTTCGGCTCCGGTGCTGCATTGGCCCCAATCCTTTCCGGTCCGAAAAGTGGGTATTGGCGTAGGGGTCGTCGCGTTAACGGTTTTGGCTGTGGGTTTCTTGAGCGTTTGGCCTCGATCGGGGCCACAGATCAAGCGTGATGTCCTAACACCTTCTGTCTCGGCTCAGCATTTGACTGATGCTCCAGCAACAAGTCTAGCGAATTCAGCCATCCCAATGGATGAACGCTTTAGTTTAGGGGAACGGGTGCTGATTACGGCAACAGAAAATCCAAGCACCAAGCAAGAGGCCACTCAAGCTTTTTTGCGGGGGGATTATGAGGGGGCGATCGCCCAATTCAAAAGCACCCTAGAATACGCTCCTAACGATCCCGAAACCCGCATCTATCTCAACAATGCCAAAGCTGCTCAATCCGGTCATTGGATACGCATTGCTGCCAGCGTTCCCATTAGTGGTAATCTCAATATTGCCCAGGAAAGGCTGCGGGGAATTGCCCAAGCCCAAGACGATTACAATCGTACGGCTCAGACCCAGGGGACACCGTTGCTGCAAATTCAAATTGCCAATGATGACAACAGCGCAGAGGTCGGTGAACGCATTGCCGAGCGACTGGTACAAGACCACAAAATCCTAGCCGTCATTGGCCATAGTGCCAGCACGGTTTCCCTCGCCGCTGGCAAAATTTATCAAAAAGAAGGGTTGGTGATGATCAGTCCAACCAGCGGGGCTACGGAGCTTTCTAATCTCGGCAATTACATTTTTCCCCTGAAAGCCCGTCAGCTTGGGGGCGACGAGAGTAACTGGCGTACAGCGCTTTCCGATGATGCCATCCAAGCATATGATGCCACCCAAGCGATTATCAAAGGTTTACAAGGTTTACAAGGCGATCATCTAACCATGCGTACAGGCTTGCAACAGGCCCTTTCAAAGCTTTTAGGGCAAATTCAACCCGACCCCCAAAGCGGTTTTGGCTATCGGTTTATGCCAGTGCCTAAGTGAGTCTTTCTAAGTGAGTCTTGCGAAGTTTGTATCTCAATGCCAAAACTTAGCCGCGAGTAGCGCCGCTTGGGTGCGATCGCGCACGCCCAACTGTCCCAAAATCCGATTCACGTGGTTTTTGACGGTCCGCTCCGCAATGACAAGAGCTTGGGCAATTTCACGATTGCTATAGCCCTGGGCAATCAAGCCTAAAACTTCCTGTTCTCGGGGGGTCAGTTGATCCAGGGCCGGCGGCGTTGTTTCGGCTTCGGTTCCAGGCATTTCCGTTGCTGGGGCTGCCATGAGTTTCTCCAGCAACCCCGGTCCCATTTGGGTATAGCCCTTTTGAACGGCTCGAATGGCCACGGCAATTTCCTGGGAAGGCGTATCCTTGAGCAAATAGCCCTTGGCTCCCTGCTGCATGGCCTGGGCAATGTACTCGTCGTCGTCAAAGGTGGTGAGGATTAACACCTTGCTATCGGGCACCTGAGCCGTGATCGACGCCGTGGCTGCAACCCCATCCATCACGGGCATACGCACATCCATCAAGACCACATCCGGCTTGAGCCGACAGGCCAGTTCGACCGCCATCTGGCCATTTTCTGCTTCACCCACCACCGTCAGATCCGGTTGAGCTTCCAGTAAGTTGCGTAGACCTTCTCGGATAATATTTTGGTCATCGACCAGGAGCAATTGAATCATGGGTCAACCTGAAACGGCTTTGAAATCTGTAGGAATAACTGGAATAAAAAGGGTTATCGTACTGCCTTTCCCAGACTCACTCTCAATCTGAAACGTTCCGCCTACGGCCAAAATCCGCTCTTGCATGCCCTGGAGCCCAAACCCCGTTGTATTTTGGCTGGGATCAAATCCCTTGCCATTGTCACTGAGCTGTAGGTGGAGCCCGACGCCGTGTTGATGTAGCCGGAGGGCGATCGCCCCCGCCTGACTATGTTTCGTAATATTCGTCAACGCCTCTTGAATCACCCGATAGATCGCAATATTGACCTCCGGGGCGGGCTGTCTCGCGAGCTGCATGCTGACCTCGGTTTTGATTTGGGTATGGCGTTGAAATTCCTGAAGGAGTTCCTCAATGGCAGCTTCGAGGCTTTTGCCCTGGAGGGGATGGGACCGCAATGTCGCCACCGACTGTCGAACATTTTGCAGCGCTTCCCTGCCGAGCCGCCGAGCCTGCAAGAGTCGGGCTTCCGCTTGATCGAGATCCCGGTGAAGCAACATCGCCACATTTTCTAACTGAATACTCTGGGCGGTGAGGCAATGCCCCACTGAATCATGGATTTCGCGGGCAATGCGGTTGCGCTCCTGGAGGGTGGCCTGATCCTCGGCGAGAAGGGCATAACGGCGTAGTTGCTGGTTAACCTGGGTAAGGCGATCGCGACTTTCCTGCTCCGCCAGCAAGGCTCCAACTAACAGCAACACAAATGCCAAGACCAAGCCAAACAACAGCGAGGTGTTGAGGGCAGCATTGAGCACCACCCCCTCTAACCATTCCTGGGGAGGAAGTTGACGAGCAGAACCGTGGCGACCGGGCTGCATCGGTAAGCGATTGAGCGGGACCCCTAGGGGTTTGAGCTGCATCAGGGATAGACCCTGCATCAGTACAAAGGAGCCAAAGGCGGTGAGGGCCACCAGCAAGCGATCGCGCCAGGGAAAGAACAAACAGCTGCGCATGACCACAATCAACAGCAGCGGCGGAAAAACACTGCTGCCTTTGCCCCCGAGCAAAATTGCCAGCCAACTCAGGCCAAACCCGGCGGCGGTGTGGAGCACATAGGGAAGGAAAGGGGCCGCAGAACGACCTGTGGAGGTTGGAGAATAAACCTTAGATCGAGAAATCCTAGAAACGGCGGGAAAGAGGCGGTAGGGTCGGAGTAAACCCAGGGCAAGGATACAGAGGAGGGCTCCGAGGGAAATCACGATGGGAAAGTCTAAGACCTCAAGGCGGATAAAACCCGGCGGCAAAGCGCGCAGGCGACCGGCGCGCAGGGTGATCGGAAAAGGGGAGAGGGAGGCGATCGCCGCAATGCCCAGGAGAATCCATTCCAGATAGACCAAAATCCGGAGGGCGTTGTGGGGAGGGGAAGCAGAGGCAGACATGGGCGGAAGGACGGGGTGGACGGGTGGGGTGGGCGTCATTGCTGCCGAGTAATTTTTTCCTGGGCGATCGCCTTCCCGTTTTCTTCAAGGCGAAACCCGCTGGATCCGACCTGATAGGTTCGAGTTCCGTCCTTCGCTTGGTAAAGGGGGGGAGTTTGGGCGATCGCCTGTGCAGGTAAGAAGACCGAGTTGGCTTGGCCTTTTTTGGGGGTGCCGACGTAGGTTAGCGCGGCGTTTTCGGTGCGGCAGATATAAATTTTCTGTTTGGGGGTTTCAAAGTAGGCCGCCTGTCCCCCTTGACCACAAACGGTTTGGTCAATTTTTAAGTCCGGTTTTAAGTCCGGTGAAGCGGTAGGACTGGCAGCGACAGCGGTAGGAGAAGCGGCAGTGGCGGTCGTTTGGGCAGGTTTGGGCGAGTCTGGTTTTGCCGGAGCGGATTTTTCTGGAGTAGATTGCACCGCAGGTGTTGGGGAAGATGCGGTCGAGGGTGGTGTAGCCCTAGGTGTCACCGCCACATCCGAGGGATTAGGCTGGGTTGGGGTTGAACAACTGGCGATCGCCAGCAGTCCCAAACCGATCCCGAGGCGTTTTGCGAGCGAGAGGCTCAGGCGGTGAATTATTGGGCGATCGCTCAGCGTCAGTTGCCGTCCCATCTAGCTCCCTCCCAAAATAGCGTTGGTGGCCATCTTAGCGAGTTTTGGCAACGAATGAAGCAAGCTTCAGGAGGCCGTCGGTAAAGCCTGGCAGTCCAACTGCCAGTCCAACTGCCAGTCCAACGGTCGGTCTAAGAGCGCTGCGGCTTTTTCGCTATCCACCGGTTTTGAGAAATAGAACCCTTGACCTAGTTCGCACCCGAGCGATCGCAGCTGCAAAATCTCCTGGACCGACTCAATGCCCTCGGCCACGACTTTCATCCCTAAACTATGGGCCAGGGTGCAAATCGCCCGCACAATTTCAAAATTCTCTGAGTCTTGGGCCATGCGGCTGACAAACGCCCGATCGATTTTGAGCGTACTCACCGGGAAACGGTGGAGATAGCTGAGGGACGAATAGCCAGTACCAAAGTCATCGATGCTGAGCTGAATGTGACGCGCCCGTAGGTAGGTCATGGTTTTGATCATGGCCTCGACATTTTCAACCAACATGCTCTCGGTCAGTTCGAGCTTGAGACAGCGACTATCGAGACCGGTTTCCAGCAAAATGCGATCGATCACTTCAATCAAATCCGGCTCCTTAAGCTGATGCACGGCCAAGTTAACGCTGATGATCAGCGGCTTCTCCAGGGGGCGCTCCAAATTCCAGCAGCTGAGCTGACGACAGGATTCCCGCAACACCCATTCACCCAGGGGCACAATCAACCCTGTATCCTCCGCCACCGGGATAAATTCATCGGGGGACACCAGGCCCCGTTGGGGATGCTGCCAGCGCACCAGCGCCTCAAAACCTGCCAAGTTCCCAGTTTGTAGACAGACAATGGGCTGATAGTGAAGCAAAAACTCTTCCCGACGCAGCGCCTGCCGCAAATCGTTTTCGACCTGCAACAGCTTCATGGTTTCCGCGTGCATATTCTGGTCAAAAATTGCGTAGCGGCTGCGACCTGCGCCCTTGGCGCGATACATGGCAATATCCGCATCCCGCAGTAGTTCTGTGCCGCTGGGATATTGGGGGGTGCCCAGGACGATGCCGATGCTGGCGCTGGTGAATAGATGACGATCGCCCAACCGCAGCGGACGGGTCAACCGGGCCAAGACCCGCTCGGCAATATGGATCGCATCTTCAATCCCCTGAATACCATCCAGCAAAATCGTAAATTCATCACCCCCAAGCCGTGCCACCGTATCTGTGCCCCGCAGACAATGCTGGATTTCTGAGGCGATCGCCACCAAAAACTGATCGCCACTGGCATGGCCCAAACTATCATTCACCAGCTTAAATCGGTCCAAATCAATAAACAGCACCGCAAACTGATAATTCGGCTCCTGGCTGGCGCGCTTCAGCAAGCGCTCAATCCGCTGCATCAACCGAGTCCGATTGGGCAACCCCGTCAGCCCATCATGGAGGGCATCATAGGCCAGTTGTTCCTCCGCCCGCCGTCGCTCGGTAATGTCATAGATGATGCCATCGAGGCGGCAAACTTGCCCCTGCTCATCCTTAATGACTCGGGCGCGATCGCTCAACCAACGAACTTCCCCATCCGGTCGCAGAATCCGATATTCGGCGCTCAGATGTCCCTGGGCCAGCAGCATGGGAAAAAATTGCGATCGCTGGGGCCGGTCCTCAGGATGAATCACCCCGGTCAGCCACAGCTCCGGATTTTCCCAGAACGCCTGAATAGACCGGCCATAAACCTGTTCTGCCGCAGGGTTGAGATAGGACAGTTCTAGCGTTTCAGGGGAAGCGGACCAAATTACATCCTCCAGGGAATTGAGAATACTTTCGAGTTTGGCCTCACTTTCGCGTAGCTTGGTCTCCGCTTGCCGTCGTTCTCCAATTTCTCGTTGTAGAGCCGCATTTTGCTCACGCAATAAGCAATCACGCTCATAGCTGCGCAAGGCTTCCCGCACCGTCAGTTCCAAGTCCGCCTGGTCCCAAGGCTTCGCAATATATCGATACAAATTAGCGCTGTTGACCGCTCGTACAACGTCATCTAACGCCGCAATTCCAGTCAGCAAAATCTTTAGGGTTTGGGGATATTGTTGATGGATTTGGGTGAGGAGCTCAACCCCCCGAATGTCGGGCATCATCTGATCACAAATAATCAGCGGCACACAAACCCCTTCAGCAGCTAATTCTTCTAGCAGCAATAGTGCCTCTTCACCGCTTTCAGCCAGTTCAATGCCGTAATCGCTCTCTAAACTCCAGCCTAACTGATCTCGTAGACTCAGCAATACTGTCCGTTCATCATCAATACAGACAATTGCACCTTTTCGCATGGGGTCTCTCCAGCCCTATTTTAGAAAGAATAAGCGGACTCGAAGTATTTTCGTCATGATTGCGCCATCATGCGTTGCTAACACGTCGTCCAGGGTAGAAAGACTCTAAACTGAGTTTGCCCTGGCTGACTCTCAACATTGATCATGCCATCATGTTTGGCAATAATTTTAGCGACAATCGCTAGCCCCAATCCGCAGCCTTCTCCCATAGGTTTGGTCGTAAAAAAAGGTTCAAAGATTTTCTTTTGATTTTCGATAGAAATCCCCGTTCCAGAATCGGAAATGGTGATCCTTAAACCTTCTGGTTGATTTTCGATTTTCAGTGCAAGCTGTCCTTGACCATTCATGGCATAAATCGCATTTCCGATCAAATTAGACCAGACCTGGAGTAATTCTTCGGGGTAGCACCAGAGGGATGGAACCGTTTCATAGTCTCGTTTAACCTCAATTCCATGCTTAATGTGGTTGTGATAAAGCACCAAGACTGTCTCTAAGCCCTCGGCAATTTGGGTCTCAATTTTCTCGGTCGAATTGCCCTGACGACTGTAGTGCTTTAGGGCCGCAACAATGCTACCGGCCCGTTTAGCGGCAATTTGAATATTGCGACTATTGCTGCGTAATGCGGCCAAGTTATAGACCATTTCTAACGCATCTTTGGCATGGGGACTCCGCAACAGCAACAATACAGAGGCCATCTCAGGATGGTCCAAATCCAACCGAATACCCATTTGACTCAGGAGAGAGGCAAAATCTTCCGTCGTCTCAATCCCCGCCACCGTGAGCTGTTGTTGAATGTGCCGCCGGAGCGATCGCTCCTCCCGCGAAGAGGCCGGTTCCTCCACCGCTTGGCTCCAAGCCAGCAGCGTCTGAAAGGCTTGGCGCTGGGCCGGTGGAAGCTGGAGCAAAATCTCAGGGAGTTGTACGAGCGATTTCTGTAGAGACTGATGCACATTCCAAATCGCGGCCTGGATCGCGCCGAGGGGCGTGTTGATCTCGTGGGCAACGCCTGCTAGTAATTCTCCCAAAGAGGCCATTTTTTCGAGCTGAAGCAAGCGCTCCTGGATGGTTGCTAGTTCGGCCTTGAGCGTGACCCCCTCAGCGGCTAAGGCATGGTTTTGAGCCAAAAGCTGCTGCTCTCGCTCGGTCGCACCGACCCAGCCCGGCTCTGCATTAAGGAGTGAGAATGACGGAGTGGTCATGGCGTTTGTAATGACTGCATGTCCCAAGGGCGCTATTGTTATGGTTCCCAGAACTAGGCTTGGATCTAGGAAGATGCTATGGGATTTCCCCCGCTCCCATACTCACCCGGCCCTTCCAGACTCACACCCTCAGTAGGGGGACTAACCTTGTACAAAAGCAAAGTCTACAAGCTATAAAGGTTGAGTCATTTCCCAGATTGGCCATGAACCTGCCCCTTGCGATCGACATTGCCATTGGTTTGATCTTTATCTATCTGACGTTTAGCTTGATGGCGTCGGAAATTCAGGAGTTGATTTCAACCCTCCTCCAATGGCGAGCGGTCCATCTCAAGGAATCCATTGAGGGATTTTTAAGCGGAAACCGCACGAAGCAACTGCCGGAAGCGCATCTCATTGCCAACCTGCTCTACGAGCATCCGGCGATTCAAGTCCTCAACCATGAGGCCAAGGGGATATTGGCCCGCTTGCCGCGCTTGCTCACCCGATTTATTCCCACGACGGTCTTTGGCAACCGCACGACTGGACCGTCCTATATTGCCTCTGAAACCTTTGCCCAGAGCCTGATTGAAACCCTGGGCCTCGACGATCTGGTGCAAAAGATCACGGCCCATCGACTCAATGCCCAGTTTCAACAGCTGCTGAATCCGCTGGAGTATGCCCAAGTCGAGGGAAAACTCAAATCCAGCCTACGGGCCTACCAAGCGGGACGTATGACGCTGGATGCGGTCATTCAACAGGTAGGCGAGGAATTTCAAAATCGCAACACAGAGCTGTTTCAAACCTATTTTGCGGATTTTACCCAGCGTCAATATTTAGCGAACCAGATTAGTCTATTTTTTTCCGATATTTTAGAAGCTAGCTATTTGTATGCGACCCTGAGCTGGCGGGCAAAACTCTGTCGGCGCACGCTCAAACTCGTCGAACGAAGCAAAACCCCCAGCGCAGAAACCCTGGCCCAAATCGAGACCTGGAAAGATATTCCAGAATCTCTGCGACGGACGCTGCGAGTAGTGGCAACGGCTTGGATGCAGAAGCAACAGGAGGTGAATATTCAGGCGATCGCCCAGCTACCTCCCGCCACCCGCAGTAAACTCGGGTTGACGGAACGGGACCTGGAAACCATTCCCCAGGCGGAGTTATTTTACAAAAGCTTTTTTGTCTATGAACAGGCGAAGAATGCGATCGAAGGCCGCAAAAGCCTAGCGGAGGTGGAGCAGGAACTTCAGCAGTTGCGAGACCATCATGAGCTACCAGGATTTTTCGACAATACGCTGGATCAAACCCTAGGCATCCTAGCAGTTATTCTCAACAATCCAGAGATCAAGGCACTCGTGGACCAAATTCCCCTAAGTACGCTCGAAAGTCTCCAGACCCCGGCTCGTCAACTTCAGCTCAAAATTGATAATGTCGGTGAGGGGTTGCATCAGTTTCAGTTGGAAGTAGCCAATGGATTTGATCGCTCCATGGAACGGGCGGCGGGGGTGTATAAACGTAATGCCCGTGGTGTAGCGTTTTGCATTGGCTTTTGCATTGCAATGGTGGTCAATGCCGATACATTTTATATGGTGAATCAGCTTTCCCAGGAAGAGGCGCTGCGGGCTAGTGTCGTAGGTATTGTGGAGCGGCTACCGTCGGAGCGGCTGTTTGACGCCAGTGGAGATGCTAACCCAGAGACATTTTCGCGGTTGAGCAAAGATATTTATCCAACGCTGCCGATTGGTTGGGGCGATCGCAATCTCAAGCAACAATCCCGCGCCGACGGCAGCCGTGCCCCCTTCAACGCCATTCCAAGCATTACACCGCTGTTTATTTTGCGACGACTGGCGGGTTGGCTAATCACGGGTCTCGCGATTTCCATGGGGGCTGCGTTTTGGTATGACCTGCTCAGTAAGTTTATGAATATTCGCAATATTGGGAAGAAACCACCAGAGGGATCCTCGCGGCGGGTGTGATCAAGGCGGCGGGTGTTCGCCATGGCCCACTAAAATGCATGAATAGACCCGCCGACCCGGCCCCCTAAACTATGCCTCGCAACGTTGCCGATATTGATCTCCCTAGCTACATCGACCACGCCCTCCTCGACCCCGCTGCCACCGAAGACCAAGTGGTCCAAGCCTGCGGGGAAGCCGATCGCTATCGCTTTGCAGCGGTTTGTGTTTACCCCGTGCATGTGCGCCAAGCCGCCAATCTTCTCCACGGAAAATCTCCCAAGGTCGCCACCGTCATTGGCTTTCCCACAGGGGCAACCACCTCCGCCGTCAAACTCTACGAAGCCCAGGAAGCCGTCGAAAATGGGGCACAGGAATTGGATGTGGTGATTAATCTGGGCTGGCTGAAGCAGGGGAAGAGTGATGCGGTGCATCGGGAGATCGCGGAAATTTGTGAAATGTGCGATCGCCCCGTCAAAGCCATCCTCGAAATGACCCGCCTCACCCCCGACGAAAAAAAATTAGCAGTTGATCTTTGTCTCGACGCTGGAGTGGCCTTTCTCAAAACCAGCACCGGCTGGGCCGGGGGGGCAACCGTCGCCGATGTTCGGTTCCTCCAGGAGATGACGCGCGGTAACATTGGAATCAAGGCCTCCGGCGGCATCCGCACCGTCGACCAGGCAATCGAGCTGATCCTGGCAGGAGCCACCCGGATCGGCACCTCCCGAGGGCCAGCGTTGATTCAGCAATTGCACGAGCCTTCGAGCAACAGCCCCTCCTAAAAGATTTACCTAGGATCTACATTTAGGATCTACTTAAAGGTCGATTTCCTTGAGTCAAACCTATACCGTTAAAGGGATTAACCTCAAAGCCGTTCCCCTGGGAGAGACCGATCGCCTGCTGACGATTTTGACCCCCGAGGCTGGGATCATTCGGGCGATCGCCCCCGGAGCCCGCAAACACAACTCTCGCCTCGCAGGACGCAGCAGCCTCTTCGTCATTAACGAACTCCTGGTATCATCAGGAAAAAGTCTCGATCGCATCGTCCAAGCTGATACCCTCTATTCCTTTCCGGGTCTATCCAAAGATCTGGGCAAGCTGACTGCCGGACAATACCTTGCAGAAATCGTTCTCTACCAAGCCGTTAGTCACCAGTCCCAGGACTCCCTCTTTCGTCTTTTGCAAGAACATCTAGAACGGATTGAAGCCACCGAGCCAGACCAAGTTTTAGCACGACTCGTCCAAGCGACCTTCCATTTACTCGCCCTGGCAGGTCTAGCGCCCCAGGTTTATCGTTGTTGTCGTACCCAAATCGACATCCAGCCCCCCTTAGTTAACCCCCGATGGAGAATCGGTTTTAGTGCTGCTTTTGGCGGATTGCTGTTCCCTGGGGAAGAACATCGTAAAACCCTCGTGCGGTTAAACAGCTTGGAAGTCGCCGTATTACAACGACTCGCCGAAGCTGAACTCCCAGATCTCGGCAATCTCCTAGAAAAGGCTACGCTTTTCCCCCAATGTCCCCCTACCCCCCCGATAGAATCAGACACCCCGCTCTCCTATCCACCCCCTTGGTTGGCTCTAGAACGCGCCCTCAGGGGCTATGTCGAGTATCATTTCGATCGGACGATTCGCTCAGCCACGCTCATTGATAGCTATTTTTCCTCGCAGACGCCCGCTGTATCCTTTCCATGACCGAACAGTTCGATTCACAACTGGATGGCGCTGAGTTGAATAGCGCTAAATCTTCCCGCCCTCCGCAAGAAACATGGGAGCAGCAGGCGGGCGACTTTCGCATCTCTCCTCAAGGCAGCCATCCACTCGGTAGCGGTGAGGTCATGCCAACAGGAGCTCATTCTCCCGAGGAAACAGCCAACGCGCCAAAGGTCGACTCAGGCTTTTTGCCGGTTCTCAAGAATTTTAATTTTTTGACCCTATGGAGTGGCCAAGTCTTCTCCCAATTGGCCGACAAGGTGTATCTGGTCCTGATGATTGCGTTGATTAGCAGTCGCTTTCAAGCAGAAGGACAAAGCATCAGCGGCTGGGTCTCGGCCATTATGATCGCCTTTACCTTGCCTGCCATTTTCTTTGGCTCTGTGGCGGGCATTCTGGTGGGTCGCACGGCAAAGCAGCCGGTGCTCGTGCTGACCAATATTCTGCGGGGAGCCCTGGTTCTGAGTATTCCGTTTCTGCTGGGCTGGGTGGGCAATGCCCCAGGCTGGGGCGGTTTGCCCTTGGGATTTGACCTGCTCTTGGGGGTCACTTTTTTGGTTTCCACGCTGACGCAGTTTTTTGCTCCCGCCGAACAGGCGATTTTGCCCCTTGTGGTCGAAAAACGTGATTTGTTGTCCGCCAATTCCCTGTATACCACCACCATGATGGCGGCAAGCGTCGTGGGGTTTGCCATTGGGGAACGTGTACTGGACTGGGCTGACCATTGGGTGCAGTCACTGCTGGGCCTTGCCAGCGGTAAGCCCCTGGCGGTGGGCGTCAGTTATCTCCTAGCAGCGGGGCTAATTTTACTGATGCGTGTCCATGAGCCCGATCACATGACCGCCTCGGAAACCCATATTTGGCAAGATATCCAAGACGGGTTGGATTTTCTCAAAAAACATCGACAGGTGCGGGGGGCCTTGATTCGCCTAGTCGTGCTCTTTTCTGTGTTTGCGGCCTTGGCGGTGTTGGCTGTGCGGCTTGCCCAGGTAATCCCTGCCCTTGAAACGGATCAATTTGGCTGGCTGTTGTCAGTGGGGAGCTTGGGTCTTGGCGTTGGGGCCATTGTGGTTGGACAGTTTGGTGAACGTCAGTCGCGGGCCAAACTGGGCATCGTAGGCACCCTAGGCATGGCTGCTTGTTTGGTGGTGTTGGCTTTGTTTGAGACTCATTTGGGTTGGGCGATCGCCAGCATCACCCTCTTCGGCTTTTTTGCTGCACTGCTTGGAATCCCAGCTCAAACGACCATTCAAGAAAAGACCCCACCTCAAATGCGGGGCAAGATCTTTGGGCTGCAAAATAATGCCGTTAATATCGCCTTGAGCCTCCCCCTAGCCCTAGCAGGAATCGCAGAACAGTTCCTGGGTTTACGAATTACGTTTCTTGCCCTGGCCGTGTTTATCGTCATCGGCAATCTTTCCACCTGGTACTTCAATTTCCCCCGGCGATCCCCATCCTAAAACGTCCTCAATCTTTAGGGAGAAACTGGGATCCGAAAGCAGACAGGGGGAAAGAGAACGCGGTATATTGCAGAGGTTTAAGGCTTATCAAGACGCCGTTACAAAACATGCATATCGCTTGGCTCGGGAAGAAGTCACCGTTTTGCGGCAATGTAACCTATGGTCGAGAGGTGACCAATGCGCTGCTAGAGCGAGATTATCAGGTTAGTTTTCTACATTTTGCCCAGCAAAGGCAGCCTGGGGATCCACAACCTGACTATCAGGAGGTGTCGATTCCCTGTCTCTATAAGTCCCAGATTTATACCATTCCTTCACCTCGGGCCAGTAAGGTTCTGGTTCAAGCCCTTAAGACGCTCAAACCCGATATTGTGCATGCTTCGCTGACGCTGTCGCCCCTGGATTTTCGTCTCCCCGAGGTCTGTGAAGCCTTAGGGATCCCACTTGTTGCCACATTCCACCCGCCCTTTGACCACAAGTTGCGCAATCTCACGTCGGGCACCCAGCATCTGACCTATCAGCTCTATGCGCCTTCCCTGGCCAAATACGATTGTGTCATTGTGTTTTCTAATCTACAGCGGGATTTGCTGATGCGGTTGGGGGTACCGGGCGATCGCATCGCCGTCATTCCCAATGGGGTTGATCCCGATCGCTATTGTCCTCCGACCTATCCAACCCCTCGCACCTTGGCCCAGGAGCTGGGAGCGGAGCGTTTGTTTATCTATCAAGGCCGAATTTCCAACGAGAAAAACGTCGAAGCCTTGCTCAAAGCCTGGAAACTGGCAGACATGGGACCCCGTTGTCGGCTGCTGATCGTGGGCGATGGCCCCTTAAAGCCAACCCTGGAGAGCTTTTATGGTGAGGAACTTGGGGTGATTTGGTGGGGCTTTGAGGCCAACGAAGCGCGACGGATTCAATTGCTTCAGAGCAGCGATGTCTTTATTCTGCCGTCCCTGGTGGAAGGACTGTCGCTTTCCCTGCTGGAGGCCATGGGCTGTGGTTTGGCCTGTCTGGCCACCGATGCTGGAGCCGATGGTGAAGTCCTAGAGAATGGTGCAGGGGTAGTCCTGAGTACTCAGCGTGTTACCACCCAACTCCAGACGCTCTTGCCCATTTTCCGCGACCATCCTGAAATCACAGCTCTGTTAGGGCAAAAAGCGCGACAGCGCGTTCTTGAACGCTACACCCTGCGGCAAAACCTGATTGAAGTGGAAGGGATCTACCGTCGGCTGCTGCATCCTGCACCTCAACCCCTTTCCCTCGGCAAGTATGCGTCCTAGCCAAGTGCTTTAACCAGTACTTTAAAAGGAGGAATGACTGGTCCGGCGTCCAAGCTCAACCATCGAACCGGCGAGGCAGGCTAGCATTCCGCCGCTGACCGAACCTCCCCGACCTAGGGTGAGGGCAATCAGCAAATAGCAACCGATTCCGAGGGCAATAAACGGAATAATGCTCATCAAAGATGCGTAGAAGCCGTTAATTGCTTCCCGCACGGGTCTTGTGGTCTCAAATTCTACTTGGCTAAAGTAGAGCGATCGCTCCGCATTATTAAACCAGCGCGTAAGTTGTTCCGTAATCCAGTCTGCCAGCGGCGAAAGCATAATGTAGAGCGCTAGCGCCCAGAGGCTCATGCCGATAAGGGCAAAGCGACTGATCGAAAACTGAAACGCAAACAGGTCGATTACCATGGCCCTCCTTCAAGTGCGGGTGGCACGATTGCAGCTGGATTTTGGTCGTCGATTTACAATTGGCCATATCCAGTAAAGCAGAACTTTGCTCAAACTCAACAATTTGAAATCTTTTCTATGACAGTTGCTTCGTCATCATTTGTGGCTCAGACTTGGAATTGGCGTCATTACCAGGAAACCTATCGCATTCATGCCGTGAAGGCAGGCGATCGCCGCTCCGATCGTCCTCCCATTCTCTTCATCCATGGCTTTGGTGCTTCAACGGTTCATTGGAAAAAGAATATGGTGTCGCTCCAGGCGGAAACGGAGGTCTGGGCGATGGATTTGTTGGGGTTTGGGCGATCGGAAAAGGCGATCGCCCCCTACAGTGGCCAGTTTTGGAGTCAGCAAATCCATGGGTTTATCCAAGACGTGATTGGAGCGCCTGTGGTGCTTGTGGGCAATTCTATCGGAGGCTATGCAACGCTTTGTACGGCGGCAGATTATCCTGAGTCGGTTCACAGTGCCGTTTTGCTCAATAGTGCTGGGCCGTTTAGTGGGGAGCGATCGCAATCCTCGCTTTCGATCAATCCGCTCATGCGAACGTTGCAACATCTTCGCCAAGACACGTTTCGGCAGGCATGGGTTCATTTGCTGGTTTTCTTGAGTATGCGACGGCGATCGACGATCCGAAAAACCCTTTCTAAGGTTTATTTCGATGCTTCGACGATTACGGATGAACTGGTTGAAGCCATTTATCAACCCGCTTGGGAAAGGGGGGCCTTCGGCGCGTTTTCTGCAATGTTTTCATCACCGTCTGGAGAGCCCATTGATACGTTACTCAATCGTATGCATTGCCCTTTGCTGTTGCTTTGGGGGGCTAAGGATCCTTGGTCTCGTACAGAAGCTCGCAGCCTCTTGTTCCGAAGATTTTATCCTGAGCTCACGGAGTATTTTTTAGAGGCGGGTCACTGTCCCCACGATGAAGTGCCGGAGCAGGTGAATCGCCTGTTGAAAGAGTGGTTGACAGAAGATTGGTTGACAGCGGTGCCTCAAGCATAATCTCTATGATCGATCACGACCGTCTCTTCAAAGAACTGCTCACAACCGCAGGTTGAGCGTTTGCGGGTAAAAGTTGAGTGCTTGCGCCTACTGGCAACGCTTAAGCTCAATCCGGCCAAAATGCGCTTGATCTCAGGATTTGTCGATACCTATCTCAAGCTCAATCCCCAGGAAACACAACAGTTTCAAACCGAGATTGATAGCATGGAACCAAGACAACGGGAGGTTGTTATGCAGATTGTTACCAGTTGGCTAGAAGAAGGGCTCCAGCAAGGGCTCCAGCAAGGGCTCCAGCAAGGGCTCCAGCAAGGGCTCCAGCAAGGGCTCCAGCAAGCATTACAACAAGAGCAGAGTATGGTTTTGCGCTTGTTGCGGCGGCGACTGAGTCAGCCAGTTCCTCAGGCGGAAGCAGAACAGGTGCGGAGCCTATCCCATTGGCAGTTGGAAGAATTGGGGGAAGCGTTGTTAGATTTTACTGATCTGGAGGAGTTGAGAGCTTGGCTGACTGATTTGCAGGAAGAGCAGGATTCGCTCCAGTTGCTGCTTGGGGAAAGGTTTGGGGAACTGGAGTCGGAGATGAAAAAACGTATGTTAGGCGTAGGACGCCTGCATCTCGCTCAACTCCAGCAAGACTTGCCCTCTCTGTCAGACATCAATGCATTGCGCCAGTGGCTTGACAACATCTCAGTCGAAACCCGCTGAAGCTAATGCTGCGTTTTTAGAAAAGCAAAAGCCCCGCTCATGGCGGGGCTTTTATTTCAACTCAACCAGAGGGATTTAACCAAAGGTTTAGAAGCTGAACTTGGTGCGGAGAGAACCAATCCAGATGCTGTCATTATTATCGTTACCGCCAGGATTGGAAATATAAAATACACCAGGCTGAACGCTGATGTTGTCGCTCACTTTAAAGCGGTAGAACGCTTGAGCCAGCAGCGGCGCATTAGGGGTCTCAGTAAAGGCAGTACCAGTTTCATCAGTTACGTAGGTGTAGTTGCCAACGGACAAACCACCATAATTGCCCTGACGGAAGAGGTCGGGGAAACCAAGCTGAGCAGCCCAGTTAAAGAGGGTTGCATCAGAGTTGCTGTCCTTGGAATCAGCCCAGCCCCAGCCAGCCCAGCCAGAGAGGTTGAGCTTAGAGCTAAGCGCATAACCAGCGTTTAAGCCAACCGCATCAATAGTGGAAGACTCTACGCCTGCACCACCGGAAGAAAAGTAAGCATGGTTGTAGGTTGCAGCCACGACCAGCTTGTCACCGGGAGTAAAAGTCAACTGAGCGAATGCGGTATTGTCGCCACCAGTCAAGCCGTTGTCGGTTCCAGCGATATTCGCTTCACCACCCAAATAGGCGGCAGCAACGTTAATAGAATCCGTGAGCTGATAGTTGAAACCAGCACCAGCACCAGAAACCAAGCTGTAGGACAGCGGGTTACCATTGCCGAAATAGTCGCTGACGGTGTCATCCATCAAGCTGGCAGTAGTCGGAGCGATTTCGTCAGCTTCGAGGTCAACAACCCCTACATAAACTTGAGCCTTACCAATGGGGAAGCTGTAGTACAGGTTATCTAACGTGAAGTTTAGACTCCCATCACCACCGGTTTCATAATCTACAGCAGCTTCATCAAAGCCTGTACGTCCTCGTACTAAACCGTTGTCATCGACATCAGCTCCATAGCTTTGGATGTTTCCAGCCGTTAAGTCCATGGTCAACAAGTCCCGACCCGTGAAGCTGGTATTGAGCGTCAAGGTTACATCACCACCCAAGGTGACTTCATCTTGAACACTAGCAGGACCATCAAAGGCAGAGCCTAGATCAAAGACAGCCTCACCCACGAGCTTGGTAGTAGTGGAGAACTGGTTGGCTTCGAGCTCAGCGGTGCGAGCTTCGAGTGCGTCCACACGACCGCGCAGCGTAGCCAGTTCAGCTTGGAACTCTTCTTGTAGGCGTTGCAGCACAGCCAGATCTTCAGCGGTGACCAAGTCAGCTGTTGCAGACGCGATCAGTTCGTTGACGCGATCCAAACAGGCGTTCAAACCCGCAGCAAACTCATAACGGGTCATGGCCCGGTTGCCGCGATAGGTGCCGTCGGGATAGCCCGCGATACAGCCGTAGCGCTCAACCAAAGATTGGAGCGCTTGGAACGCCCAGTCGGTGGGTTGCACATCGCGGAGCTGGGACACGGAGGTCACCTGGCCCATGGACTGGCCTTCAGCCGCATATTGGCTGATTTGAGCCAGATTGGCTTCTTGAGCTTGAACGCTGGTGGCGATCGCCATACCCAAAAAAGCAGGAGCAGCCAGGAGGGCCTTCCAAGAAATCTTAGTCATACTCTTTCCTCACACCTTAAAAAAGGATTATGGAAGCAATGCTTCCCACACAACAAAAAGTTAGCACAGACTTAACCATGAGATCACCTTCGGTTAAGGATTCTCGATAGTCGTTTCTGCCACTCCCTCAAGATTCCCTCCGCTCTGGCTAAAGATCTCACCTTTTTTTAAGAGCTTAGGAGGGGTCTCGACCCTCATAATTTTTCGGAGACGCTTTCTGAAATCTATCTGGAGAAAGAAATCTAGAAAGCCGGGAGAAGAAGAACGTCAGGGAACTTGCCCACAGGTCATCCTCAAAGGGTTGACGGATGTTTCTTCTTAGATGTTCCTTCCAAAAAGCAAAATTATTCAACAGTGCTTTGAACATGCTTCTAAAACTTGAATACAGTCAGCAGGGATCCCACCCAGGCATTGTTGTTTTGACTGCTGCCGTTAGGATTCGCTAGGTAGAGAACCTGCGGCTTGACCGTGATGCTGTCACTAACCTTAAAACCGTAGGCCGCTTGAAGCATGAAGGGTGTGCTATTGTCCTGCCGGGTCTTGACATCGCTGCTAGAGACATAGGGAGGAGCCCCAAAGGCTAGGGTCCCAAAATTTCCTTCCCTAAACAGATCAGGGAATCCTAGGGTGACAGCCCAGGTCATGATGTCAGCCTCATTACTAGTATCGAGCTGATTCACGTTTGACCAGCCATACCAGCCCGAGAGGTTGAATTTGGAGCTGAGTTTGTAGGATGCATTAATCCCGAAATTGTCAGCAGTGGTTGCTCCGGTTCTGCCAGGAGACTTGATAAAGGGTTGGCGTGCATTGAGCGTACCGCGATCGACCCCCGTCACAAACGCTCCATCTGGCGCATAGTTATGGGTATAGGTTCCTGCTAACGTCAAGCGGTTAGTGGGTGTAAAGGTGAGCTGTGTAAAGACCGTATTCGATCCCCCTGTCAAGCCATTATCATCACCGGCCCGACTGGCATCATCTCCAATCAACTGCCCCGCATTATTAGTCCGATTGTCAAAGGAGTTGGCCAGGTAGGCTGCCGCAACGTTGATGGAATTGGTGAGTTGAAAATTAAAACCTGCCCCTGCCCCTGTGCCGAACGGACGCTTATAGGAAATGGGGTTGAACTTGTAAAAATCAGCAAATGTGTAGTTTTCGCTGAGGTTTGCCCTGGTCGGTACGATCACATCAGGTTCTAATCCCCGAGTTCCCACATAAACGCTGGCCTTGCCAATGGGAAACTTATACCAAAGCTCGTTGAGCTCAACATTGTTGCTGTTTCCGGGATAGCCTTCAAACAGGGCGGGCACAGCACCACTATCGAAACGCAATGCATAGGCTTCTTTATCACCAAATTGCAGACGAGTTCGGAGCAAATCTTTCCCCGTAAAGCTGGTGTTGAGCGCGAGGCGAACCCGAGCCCCCAGCGTAACTTCGTCTTGGGCATCATCATTCAACCCAGCGCCCGATTCTCCTGCAAAAGTACTACCCAGATCAAACCAAGCCAGACCCGATAGTTTGGTAGTGGTGGAAAATTGATTGGCTTCCAACTCAGCGGTGCGGGCTTCGAGCGCATCAACACGCCCCCGCAATGTTGCTAGCTCAACCTGAAATTCTTCTTGTAAGCGCTGTAGTACCGCAAGATCTTCAGCACTCACCAAGTCAGCAGTGGCAGAGGCAATCAGTTCGTTGACGCGATCCAAACAGGCGTTCAAACCCGCAGCAAACTCATAACGGGTCATGGCCCGGTTGCCGCGATAGGTGCCGTCGGGATAGCCCGCGATACAGCCGTAGCGCTCAACCAAAGATTGGAGCGCTTGGAACGCCCAGTCGGTGGGTTGCACATCGCGAAGTTGGGAGACAGACGTGACTTGACTCAGCGACTCTTCAGCCGTTGCGGCGGTCATTTGGGTTTCGGCAGCATAGGCTCCAGATTGCGCTAGGGTGTCAGCAATCGACGGTGAATCGCTGATTGCTTGGGCAGAAGCCAAACCATTAGCGATCAACAAACCACTCAAAAAGGCTGGGGTTGCCAGGAGTGATCCCCAAAGTTTGCTTGTGCTCATGAATCTCCTCACACATGAATATCGGCGACAAAGGCATGGATGCTGGGCAACGCAAGTCTTTTGTCAGATCTTGATTGTTCTGAACTCTCAAAGATTAAGTGATGTTTAAGTGAGGGTTAAGAGAGCATTTGCGATCGCCGCATGTCCACGATGCACTCTATCCATAAAAAAGAGGGAACTGCGGACAGTTCCCTCCAAGATCGTGTGAGTTAGAGCATCAAGACGCTTCTAGAAACTAAAGGTCGTCTTCACAGAACCAGCCCAGATACTGTCATTTCGGTCATCGCCATTGGGATTAGAGATATAAAACAATTGGGGCTGGATGGCAATATTATCGCTAACCGCAAAGCTGTAGAAAGCTTGGGCGGCAAGGGGCATATCGTCACTGCGACCTCTAAAGCTATTAAGATTACGTCCGCTAGTTACGTAGGGTGTCGCGCCAATCGCAAGTCCACCGTAGTTGCCTTCACGGAACAGATCAGGAAAACCAAGGGTTACTGCCCAGTTGAAGATATCGGCTTCGCCGGATCCCTCTTTCTCCTCAATCTGGGAATATCCAACCCAACCAGAAAGATTTAGCTTAGAGCTCAGCTTGAAGCCTAGAGATGCTCCGAAGTGATCGCCAGACGTTGCGTTGCGCTTCCCATCCAGGGGATCGTTACCGAAAGGACGACGCGCTAAATCAGTTCCTTTACGAACACCGGGGTTGCTTGCTGCCTCGGGGTCATAAGTTCGAGCATAGGATAACGCGGCGACTAGTCTGTCAGTCGGTGTAAAAGTGAGTTGCACCGCAGCCGTATTGGATCCTCCTGTCAAACCATTGGTTTCACCAGCACTACCTGCATCAATGGAGTCAGACATGTAAGCCGCAGCAATATTCAATTTCTCACCGATGGGAAGGCTGTAGCCAAAGCCAGCCCCTTGGTCGTGCTCATAAATTGCAGGGTTGTGCTGAAACTCTTCAAGAAAGGCGTAGTTTGTCGTATAACTAACCGTCGTGGGGACAACGTTGTCAAAATCAACACCTAAAACACCTGCAAAGGCTCGACCAGAGCCTAGAGGAAAACGATAGTAGAGTTCGTCAAGCTGAAAATTCGTACCACCGCCACCGTCAACTGTGTTGCTGTCGTAGGTAATATCAGCACCATCTAAACTACGGCCATTCTGAAAACGACCTGCATAACCCCCAAAATTTGCAGCAACTAAGCGAGTACGCAATTCATCCTTCCCAGTGAAGCTGGTTCTTAAGCGTAAGCGAACCCGGCCTGCTAGCGTAACCTCATCTTCAGCTTGGCTTCTGGTCACTGTTGCAGGATTTGCGGTTCTAGCAGCCGTTTCGCCTGCAAAAACGCTACCGACATCGAAGATCACTTGGCCTTGCAGCTTGGTAGTAGTGGAGAACTGGTTGGCTTCGAGCTCAGCGGTGCGAGCTTCGAGTGCGTCCACACGACCGCGCAGCGTAGCCAGTTCAGATTGGAACTCTTCTTGTAGGCGTTGCAGCACAGCCAGGTCTTCGGCGGTGACCAAGTCAGCCGTTGCAGACGCGATCAGTTCGTTGACGCGATCCAAACAGGCGTTCAAACCCGCAGCAAACTCATAACGGGTCATGGCCCGGTTGCCGCGATAGGTGCCGTCAGGATAGCCCGCGATACAGCCGTAGCGCTCAACCAAAGATTGGAGCGCTTGGAACGCCCAGTCGGTGGGTTGCACATCGCGGAGCTGGGACACGGAGGTCACCTGGCCCATGGACTGACCCTCAGCGGCGTACTGATTGGCTTGGGCCAATGTGCTAGCATCTTGGGCCAGAACTGCATTCGTGACAAAGACAGACAGTAGTGCAGCAGGGGCTGCCGACAGAATTCTAACGGTCTTGAATTTCATATCGAATCGATTTCCTCACACCAAATCACCAAAGTTGTGTTCCGTCGCTGACCAACTCTTTAAGAGTCATAGCAGGTTCACCGCAGTCAGTGTATCTTGCTTGATCAGGAGCGAACGCACTACCTTAAAGCTAAGTCAGGGGTTTGGAGAATGCATGTTATCTAGAACACATGCATTTTGAATCAGAGGAAAGCGATCGCATAATCCCATACCACAGCCATCTCTAAGGCTTTTCCCCTTTAAAAAGCTATCCGCTCTTGTCGGATGTTTCTGCAACAGTGCAGCAAACGAAGACAAGAGCGGTCTAGTCGGGTCAGCTCAGGCTACGCCTGACTGCCGGGAGGAACTCCTAGAGTACGGCCCCGGCGCACAGCCGGCCTTGGGCAACCTGAAGACCCGTGGTTGTACTACTCTCACTCATGGGCAACACCTCCGCTTATGACTAAAGTTTTCAGTTTCAAGGGTGGACTACGTTCAATCTAGCATGGAATTTTTGAATGGGGGTCAGGGTTATAGTGTCATAGACTCCAAATCCTACCCCCACTTCAGCCTTGAGCTAGAGCAACCGTTGATTTGTACTTACAACGCGTTACCACGGGGTAAGACTTCTTCAGGGAAGACAAATTTTTCGTGGGGCTGGTCTTGGGACGCCATCCAAGCGCGCATGCCCTCGTTCAACAAGATGTTCTTGGTGTAGAACGTCTCAAACTCAGGGTCCTCAGCAGCACGCAACTCCTGGGACACAAAGTCATAGGCCCGCAGGTTCAGCGCAATACCCACAATGCCAATGGAGGCCATCCAAAGACCTGTCACCGGCACAAACAGCATGAAAAAGTGCAGCCAACGCTTGTTACTGAAGGCGATTCCAAAAATCTGCGACCAGAATCGGTTCGCCGTCACCATCGAGTAGGTCTCTTCTGCCTGGGTCGGCTCGAAAGCCCGGAAGGTGTTCGCCTGCTCCGAATCTTCGAAGAGGGTGTTTTCCACCGTCGCCCCGTGAATCGCACAGAGCAGCGCGCCCCCCAACACCCCGGCCACGCCCATCATGTGGAACGGGTTCAAGGTGAAGTTGTGGAAGCCCTGCACAAACAGGATGAAGCGGAAAATACCCGCCACCCCGAAGCTCGGTGCGAAGAACCAGGAGGACTGGCCCAGGGGATACATGAAGAAAACGCTGACAAACACCGCAATCGGTGCGGAGAACGCGAGGGCGTTGTAGGGACGGACGCCCACCAGACGGGCGATTTCGAACTGACGCAGCATGAAACCGATCAGACCGAAGGCACCGTGGAGGGCGACGAAGGGCCAGAGTCCTCCGAGTTGAACCCAGCGAACGAAGTCGCCTTGGGCTTCGGGACCCCAGAAGGAGCAGCAGGGAGTGACCCAGGGCATCGGCAGGGGTGGAAACCGCAACGGTGAGGAAGTTACAGCCTTCCAGGTAGGAAGACGCCAAGCCGTGGGTGTACCAGGAGGTGGCGAAGGTGGTGCCGGTGAGCCAGCCGCCCAGTGCCATGTAGGCACAGGGGAACAGCAGCAGACCTGACCACCCGATGAAGACAAAGCGATCGCGCTTGAGCCAGTCGTCGAGGACGTCGAACCATCCCCGCTGCTCGCCCATGCGCCCTAATGCAATAGTCATTGCAGAGCTCTCCCGAGAGTGAATTATCAACAAATAAATAACGTGCCAAGGACAAAACGTCGCTTTTGGACTCCCCCGTAAAAATGATGAGGGGATGTCCATTATGAGAAAAAAGTAACGTTTCTTTACCCTGGTGCTTTCATTATAGAAACAACCCTCTGAATATTAAAGGAATTTAACGGATTGTTAAGATTTGCAAATATCTGTCTTGAGAGAGTGGTCAATCCTGTTTCGGCAGAGCCAATGCCAGAATGGCCCTGGAGTTGTTATGCTCATGAACTGGGAACCCCAACATAACGAGCCGTTTCATGAACATTATCGAAATTTCCTTGAAGTTCACGCCGATGCCCATGTCGGTCCAGCGGAAAGAGGTGGAAGATGCCCAGGCCATTTATCAGCAAGTGATCGACGCCATGACGTCTGGTTCGCCTACCGTCCTAGAGCTGACCTGTGAGCATCAGCCAGAAAAGAAATTGGCTCTCGTGACCCGTGAAATCGCCGCTATCCAAATCTATGAAAAATCCGGGACGAGCATTGGTGGAAAGCGCCCTGGCTTTGCCTTTGATGTCGCTGGATAAAACAGGTTTGGTAGCAGATTGGGTCTAAAGACCAGATTGCGTCTGAAGCGCTAAACGTATCAAAGTGTCGATTCGAGCAGGTTCGAGCAGATTTACGTGGGTTTAAGGCAGCCATGGTCGAAGACGTTGGTGTTCAGGTCCAGGATTTGAGCTTTCGCTGGGGAAACGGGCAACAGGTGCTGGATGCCTGTACATTAGCGGTTCCCCAGGGAGAGTTCTGGATGCTCTTGGGCACCAATGGCAGCGGCAAATCGACTTTGCTGCGCTTAGTGGCAGGTTTGCTGGCAGCGGAGGGGGGCAACATTCATGCTCGTGAACCGGTGGGATTTGTGTTCCAAAATCCGGATCATCAGTTGGTGATGCCGACGGTGGGAGCAGACGTGGCCTTTGGCTTAGTTTCAGAAGGCTTGTCGCGTGCGGGGATACGCGATCGCGTTGCAGAAGCACTCGACGCCGTTAACCTGCTGAGCTTTCAACGACGGCCCATCTATGCCCTCAGCGGTGGCCAAAAGCAACGGGTGGCGATCGCCGGGGCGATCGCCCGTCATTGTGAGGTGCTCCTGCTCGATGAGCCCACAGCCTTGTTGGATCCCGATAGCCAGCAAGAGTTAGTGCAGCGGGTTCAGCAATTGGTCAAGCAGCGTGGTCTGACAGCCCTGTGGGTAACCCATCGTCTCGATGAACTGGACTATTGTGATGGCGCTTTTCTACTAGAAAAGGGCAAGGTCGTTGCCCAGGGTAATCCTGCTCCCCTCAAACAACGTCTTATGCAGTCTCAATACGATTCATCGGGAGTTTAGCGAGAGTTTCGCGGGAATCCAGAGGAAGTCTAGCGGGTACTGAAACCCGTGGGTTCTCGGTACCATTCATGCTGAATTTGCCCAAAAATAACGCTAGACTACTGCTAAAGTCTTTGCGCGATCGCGTTTGCCACCATGACTGCCCCATCTAAACCTGCGGTGATGCTGGTCGATGGCTATAACGTCATTGGAGCCCATCCCCAGCTTAAATTCCTGCGCGATGCCGAGGGGCTAGCGGAAGCGAGGCGATCGCTGGTGGAGATCTTGGCAAACTACAGCGCCCTCCATAGCTATGAGACAGATCTAGTCTTTGATGCGCATTTTCAAGAGCAGCCCGGTCATCGCAATCCGGTGACCCAGCATTTGGCTGTCGCCTATACCCAATTTAATCAGACAGCAGATAGTTACATTGAGCGGGCTTGTGCCCGCTTTTTTCGTGAAGATATACGCCGCTTTGAAAAACGTCTCATTGTCGCAACCTCCGATCGCGCCCAGTGGCTAACTGCAGTGGGCTATGGCGCAGAATGGATGTCCGCAGAAAAATTGATTCGAGACGCCTTCGTTTCCCAAGTGGCGGCCCAGCGTCAGATTCAGGGACAAAAAAAGCAACGACAGCGATCGAACAAACGTTTTCTGTCTAGTAGCTTGGACGAAACTGTACAGGACAAGCTAGCCCGGCTACGGCAGGACCTGTTGCGGCGAGGCAATTAGGCTAATTCTGGCCATAAACAGCCGAGAAAACCACGAGCCTGGTTTTTTTCTGAAAAAATTGACCGGAAGGGTTGCCAAAAAAAGCAGTCGCTCCTATATTGATAAAGGCACATTCCTCAGTAGCTCAGTGGTAGAGCGGTCGGCTGTTAACCGATTGGTCGTAGGTTCGAATCCTACCTGGGGAGTTTAGTTAAATCTGTTCATTCATCCAATCTAGGGTGCGGTTCCAAGCCCACCAACAGTCTGGGTCGTTCAGCTCGATCTGGTTTGCTCGGCTGCTGATATAGCCCACATGTCCACCCTGGGCCGTGAGTGCCAGCCGTAGCTGCGAATTGTGTTGGCTAACCCGTTGTAAATCTGGCACGATGCTGGGGTCAAAGAGCGGATCGTCTGCGGCATAGAGAATTAGAGCGGGTTTCTGGAGATGCCGGAGAAACTGGAAGGGGCTGCTGGCTTCGTAATAGTCTTTGACCGTAGAAAATCCCAGGCGTTCAATCACCAACTCCCGATCAAAGGCCAAGATAGAGTCCGCTCGGTCAATGGCAGCCAAATCAAACTGCTCAGGATGGGCGGCATGGAGTTGGTAGGCCAATTGCTTGAGGGATTGGGCAATGCGGCGCTCTAGATGACGACCGAGGGGATGAGCCATCAAATAATGAAGCGATCGCCAAGCATCCAGATTGGGACAAACCACGGCCCCACCCCGAATCATTTCTGGCGTTAAGGCCAATTTTGCAAGCAATTCAGCATCCGTCGCCGCTTTCAACCCCCAAAGGGCTAACTGTCCGCCGAGGGAATAACCCGCGAACCAGATGAGGGCAGGGCAACCTAGGGCGATCGCCTGGGCTGCAATATGAACAAAATCAGCGCCCTCATACAGGCCATCCGAGGTCAGCGTTGGCGATAGCTGGGCCGACCGTCCATGGGCGCGCCAGTCAAACAAAACTACTGCATAGCCTTGATGGTAAGCCTTAGTCCCGAGGGAGCGCAACATCCCCTGGTTCGACAATTCCCCAGTAATGCCATAGGTCGCAATCAGAGTGCCTTTGGGGTTTGGCGGAATAGCAATCCAGCCATGGAGGGGCACCGCATCCGCACCCAGCAGTTGGACAGAGCGATAGCTTGGCTCAGGAATCTGAAGGGTTTTCTGCCAACGGCTATTGGTGACTAGGGCTGCGTATACCGTCATGGTCAGACCATAACCTAATCCTCTCGGCGGCTGATAGAGCCAGTCTGAACCCATGGGGAATAATTTTTAGAATTGTTAGCGTTAAATTTAGCGTTAAGTGGGGAAAAAGAATTTCACAAAATGACAGCTATGTTACATTTACCTTCGCCTTCTTAAAAAGAGTAATATAAGTTGTTAAAATTAAACACGCTTACAAAACCTCACAAATCTATCGAAAGCGTTAAAGTCTGGAGAGAGTTCAGATCCTGATCGATGGCCAAGTTTTAACATCGTCTACAGAAGAGTTTTGTTGAAATAGTTTGGATTTTAAGCGCGCGCGATCCGTCTGTTCCTCACCAGGGAGTCCCATGAAGCCTCGTATTCTTGTCATTGACGACGATCCTAATATTTCAGAGCTGTTGGCTCTAAATTTGGAGATGGCAGGTTATGACGTTAGCCGCACGGATGATGGACTGAAGGGACAAGCTTTGGCGGTCCAGTTGGTACCCGACCTAATTTTGCTTGATCTGATGCTTCCCCGCGTCGATGGCTTCACGGTTTGTCAGCGACTCAGACGAGATAAGCGAACTGCCGATGTGCCGATTCTGATGCTGACGGCCCTGAGCCAAACCCAAGACAAGGTTGAAGGGTTTAATGCCGGGGCAGATGATTATCTGACGAAACCCTTCGAGCTAGAGGAAATGCTGGCTCGGGTCCGCGCCTTGCTGCGACGCACTGATCGCATTCCCCAGGCTGCGAAGCATAGCGAAATTTTGAACTATGGCCCCTTAACCCTGATTCCAGAGCGGTTTGAGGCGATTTGGTTTAATCAAACGGTTAAGCTCACCCATCTAGAATTTGATTTGCTCCATTGTTTGCTCCAGCGCCACGGTCAAACCGTTTCTCCGCAGGAAATCCTCAAGGAAGTCTGGGGGTATGACCCCAACGACGACATCGAGACGATTCGGGTGCATGTCCGCCACCTGCGCACCAAATTAGAACCCGATCCGCGCCATCCCCGATTTATCAAAACGGTTTATGGAGCGGGTTATTGCCTAGAGCTGCCTTCGGAAGAGCGGGTCCACTCGGAAGAAGAAGAACCGGTGCTAGACCAAATCCGCTAGACCCAGTTCGCGAGTTTGAGTAACGTTACTTCCCAGACTAAGAGGGGCTGCACATGGCGCAGTAGCTGTTGCTGGGCCGTTTCGAGTAGTTGTAATTGCCTATAGCTGTCGGGCTCTCGGGGCTGCCAGCGCTGATACTGAAGATAGTTGAGTAGCCAAATTTGAATCTCTAGACTCTGGTTTTTGGCGATTTCGGCGGCGAGTTCAAGGAGGGCTTTGGGCGATCGCGGCAAGCTTTCCAACCGGCTCAGTAAGTCGGGTGGAATTTCATTGAGGGTTTGGAAGAGCGCGATCGCCCGTCCTGGACTCCCTTGGGCCAAGGTCACTAGGGCCGGATGCTGCAAGATTTCGGCCTGACCCGCCGCTTGGAGAACTTGGGCAAAATCTTCCGGCTGCAGGGGCGCAAGCGGAATACGTTGACAGCGAGAAACCAGGGTGGACAAAATCCCATCGGGACTAGGCGCGATCAAAATGAGGGTTGCTTTTCCGGGTTCTTCCAGGGTCTTAAGCAAGGCATTGGCTGCGGCTTCTGCCATCCGTTCTGCCTGTTCAATCACGATCAGACTGCGTTTGGCTTCCAGGGGAGGGCGGCTGACAAAGCGGGCGATCGCGCGAATTTGTTCCAACCGAATTTGGGGCGGCGTCTTGCGCTTGAGACCAGCAGCTTCAGCCTCCGCAGCGGTCAATAGCTGATTTTGCTGGAGATAGGTGGGTTCGATCCAAAGGAGGTCCGGGTGATTGCCTTGGGCTAGCCGCGCCTGTAAACGCTGCTGAGCTGGAGCATCGAGCTCGCCTTCCATGGCGAAGAGATATTCCACAAAACAGCGGGCCGTTAGGCGACGACCAATTCCCGGTGCGCCGGTTAACAAATAGGCCGGAGCAATGCGCTGTTGCTGAACCGCTTGGGTCAGCAGGGTAACGGCCTTCGATTGGCCCCGCAGAGGAGCAAAGGCAGGGGGAACAGCCATAGGTTGGGATTGTAGGGCTGGGATGATTAGGTTAGAGATTGTGGGGTAGGGATGATGTCGTGGGGCGAGTTGAAGCAACGAGGTCGGGGAGACGCTCCCTGGCGATCGCCTGAATCCGTGCCGCAACCTCCCACTCACTCCCCCTGGCATCAACCCGCATGATCCGCTCGGGATACTGTTGGGCCAACCACTCAAACCCCTCTCGAACCCGCCGGTGAAAGGCCCCATCGGTTTGCTCCATGCGATCGGCTTGGCCGCGCTGGGCCAACCGCGCCAAACTTAGCTCCACCGGCAAATCCAGCCACAGGGTGAGATCACTTCGCAGCCCGACGGTGGCAATTTGATTGATCTGCTGAATCAGCCCCAGATCTAACCCCCGCCCAAACCCTTGGTAGGCGACGGTGGAATCTTGGTGGCGATCGCACAAAATCCAGCACCCCTCAGCGAGCCTAGGCTTGAGCCAATGTTGCACATGCTGAGCCCGATCTGCCCCATAGAGCAGTAACTCGGCAATATTTTCCAAGGGCTCCGTCACCGCATCGGGATTGAGCAAAATTTGGCGAAGGGTCTGTCCCAAGGCGGTTGCCCCTGGCTCCTTGGTACAGAGAATTTTCGGAGCAAACTGAGTCGGGGGCTGATTTTGCGCCTGGAGCCAAGTGGAGAAATGCCGCAACTGTGTGGTTTTGCCACAGCCGTCCGCCCCTTCAAAAACGATAAATTTCCCCACCATGCTCTTTTTTCCGGATTTAGTATTGCTATTCTATGTAGTAACGAACTGTAGAAGAGCAGTAGGAACATTGCATGGCTCGCTACCCACTTCTCGCAACGGCTACTCCCAATGATGATCTCCATCAGTCTTTGCTGCGGATTCTTGAATCCTGCAAGCTAGACATCATTCACGATACCGGAGACTACGTCATGGCTCGGGAGACGCCAAACGGTACGCCATATCCAAAGCTCGTCACCGTTGAAGGCTTAATTGACAAAACCGGCGCAACTAAGGAGCAAATTCGCATCGAGGTCGTTGTCAAAAACGAAGAACTGCCGATTCATAGCGACAATCACTGTAGTCGGATGCGCGACACTGTCATTGGGGCCTTAGAGGAAAGTGGTCTTTGGACCATTGTGGTTGCCTAACGCAAAATCGAAAGCTGGACCTCAGTAGCCCTAAGCCCCCACCTATTGGGGGCCTGATTCGTCCACCATGTTGGGGCTAATAAGCGTGATATCAAACTCATCGGGGGGGATAGTTGCGATCGCATCCCGTTGTAGACAGTAGTAAATCGCCCGCACCCGAGGCCCAAAAACAATTTCGTCTTCGTTTTTGAGATCGTGAGCTTGGGCCTTGTCGCCATTGACAATAATGCCATTGGCACTAGGCTTACCCTTCAGATTGCCATCAATAATGCGGTAGTGACAGCCACCCGATTCGTCCGGAAGCTGAACAATCGTGGCGTGACGCCGGGAAACAAATTGGGAAATGAGTCGAACATCGCACTGGGGATCACGACCAATCGTATACATGGAGCGATCCAGGACGAACTCTCGACGACCTTTATCATCTTCGATAATTAAAAGATGTCCATAGTGTGGCTCTACAGGCATCGGAATGTCCAAGTTTAAAAGGTAAGTCACGGTTGAGATCGGCCTAGGAAGTGCTATCTAAAGGGTTAGATGCTGGGTTTATGATTCCCTGAGCCCCCCATAGTGTAGCAAGTTTAGGTCCGCTCAGGGTGCTGGGTACTCCACCGCAGTAATAGAGAATTGGTTACGACCAAAACAGAGCTGAGCGCCATACAGGCTCCAGCCACAGCGGGGCTGACAGCGATGCCTTGGCTCGGCAACAGTAGACCCGCCGCCAGGGGAATCGCAATGAGATTGTAGCCGAAGGCCCAACCCAAATTTTGCTTGATTTTACGCAGGGTTGCTTCGCTCAGATCAAGGGCTGCGATCACATCCGTAAGGCGATCGCCCAGGAGCACAATCTGAGCGGTTTCGATGGCAACTTCCGTTCCCGACCCCAGGGCAATCCCAACATCTGCTTGGGCTAGGGCTGGACCATCGTTGATGCCGTCTCCAACCATGGCAACTTGGTGTCCTGCGGCTTGTAGTTGGGCGATCGCCTTGACTTTTCCTTCCGGCTGAACGTTGGCCCAAACCTGATCGGGCGTGAGGGACAAGGCTGGGGCGAGGGCGAGAGCTGTGGTGGGGCGATCGCCGGTCAACAATCGTAGGGAGAGACCCCGAGCCCGCAGTTGGTCTAGGGCGAGGGCGGCTTCGGGGCGAAGGGTATCGCTCAAGGCAATGAATCCCAGCACTCGTCCAACAGGGCCAGAAACAGGGCCAGAAGCCGATGAAGAGGCGTCCAGTTGAGCCAGATAGACCACGGTTTTGCCCGTAGCTGCGAGGGTGTCGGCTTGAGTGTCTAGCTCAGGGGTCAGAGAAATTCCTTGGGCCAGCAGACAGGCCCGATTGCCTAAAACCAGCCTCTGTCCTTGCACTTGTCCCACGACCCCCAATCCCGCTTGGGTTTGGTTCTGGTCAACGGGCAGGAGTGACAGCCCCTCGGATTGAGCAGCCTCTAGGATAGCCAAGGCGATGGGGTGACGGGTCCCCGCCTCTAGGCTGGCAGCCCACTGCAAGATCTGAGTCGAGGGCACCGGTGTCCAGGCTCTGATCTCGCTGACCGTGGGTTTTCCCGTTGTCAACGTTCCAGTTTTATCGAAGACCACCGTATCAATGCGATGCACCTGCTCTAGAACATCCCCTCCCCGAATAAGCAACCCGCGTTCTGCCCCCAGACTGGACCCGACCAACATGGCTGTAGGAGTCGCTAAGCCAAGAGAACAGGGACAGGCCACGACTAGGACGGCGATCGCCAATTTCAAACTCAACAGCAGCGGTGTCGTCGCCCCTACCGCCATGCCATGCATGGCCCCATGCCCCATACCCATCATCCAGCCCGATCCTTGGGCTAAAACCTGCGGCCAAAGGTGCACACCCAGGAAATACCAAAATCCAAACGTCAATACGGCCATGGTGATCACGCCATAGGCAAAATACCCCGCCACCTGATCCACTAATTTCTGAATCGGAGCCTTGCGGGCCTGGGCCATTTCCACCAAATCGATCATCCGGGCCAGGGTCGTCTCGGAACCGGATTGGGTGACGGCCAGCACCAAGGGAGCCGAAAGATTCAAACTGCCCGCACTGACGGTTTCTCCCTGGGTTTTCGCCACGGGTTCAAATTCTCCCGTAAGCATTGACTCATCCACGCTGCTTTGGCCTGCAATCACCTGGCCATCCGCCGGAATTCGTTCACCGGGCAAAACCCGCACCCGTTCACCGACTTTTAAGCGACCAGCGGCGATCGCCACCACTGGCTGATGTAGCGGAGCCAGGGCATCCTCTCCCACAACCAAAACCTGGGCCTGTTCCGGCTGTAGGGACAGCAAACCGCGTAGCGCCTGACCCGCCCGATGTCGAGCCTGGGCCTCTAGGGTTCGGCCCAAAAGGATAAACCCCAGCAACATCACCGGTTCATCAAAAAAACACTCCCAACCCAACCCCGGCACCAGTAGCGCCACTAAGCTCGCGCCGTAGGCACTAAGGGCACCAATGCCAACCAGCGTATTCATGTTGGGCATGCCGTGGCGCAGTCCCTGCCAACCATTCTGAAAAATGGCTCGACAGAGAATGAGCGTACCTGTGGCCAGTGCCCAGTGCAGCCAAATGGGGTCAAGGAACGGAATTTCGACCCCGAGCCAGGGTTGTAGGTGGCCCAGGCTAGAGAGCAGAATGAGGAGGGCGGCGATCGCCAAGGAACGCCATCGATCCGCCAGGGGAGAATTTTGCTGACCAGGGGAGCGACTCGACGCTTCATCCCCTTGGGGGGTATCCCGCCGTTGAGCCGAAAAGCCCACTTCGCTAAGGCTAGCCGCCAATTGGTCGGGATTGGTTTGCGCTGGCCAATATTCCACCAGCGCCACCGTCGTCACCAGATTGACCGTCGCCCGTTCCACCCCCGATTGCTGCAACAGCCGCTTTTCCACCGCACTGACACAACCGGCACATTTCATGCCTGAGATTTCCAGCGTCAGCAGGGTCGGACGAAGGGGAGAGGCTAAGGCTATCGACACAGGCACATCAGCGAGGGAAGAATCAAAAGGCATGGGCACCGGGAGAGCAAGTCATTACTCCCAGTTTAAGATGAGAAAAGTTTTTGTTCGTGACTGAGCCATGGCCGCCAACAATTCCAGTGACACGAATCAAAGCCATCCCCTTTGGCATAAGGATCGGGCGACACTGAATCAAATTTTGCAGGGTGAGCCAACGGACTTGCATTTGGTAGAAGCCGCTCGGCTGCGGATTCGCTACCAAGGGTTTCCGGGGGCGCAGGATATCAAGACCGATCTGGACAAGGTGCTGCAGCTCTGGGGGTTGACGGAAGAGCAGCTATTTGAAAAAACCCGAGCCATTCATGCCATCGGTCAAGTGTATCGAGGGGTCGGGGACGACCAGGAAGACTGGAGCTAAGACGCAGCCGATAGCAAGGCCCAAAGGCCATTGACCACTTGCTGGGTTACCCCCACAAAAAATTCGCGATTCACCTGCTCCAACGTATCCGTGGGCTGATGGTAATGGGGATTGCGCAAATTGCCCGTATCGGAAACGAGCACAGCACCCAATCCCCCTAACCAAAAGGGTGCATGATCGCTGCGCAGGACATCGGGTGTTAGTAAGCCTTTGAAGGGAACCGGCAACGTGTAGACCGGGGGCGATTGTGGGTCAGCGGCTTGTTCAAAGGCTTTCAGCAAGGCGGGATGCTCAGCATCTCCGACGATGGCAATAAAATCACCGCGATCGCTCGGAGCCTGGTCCTTCAGCAGCTCCGGATACTGCTGACAGCCCGGTGTATCACAGGTGGCTCCCAACATATCTAGAATCACGGCCCCCTGTAACCTCGCCAGCCGCTCCGGCGTCGCAAAGGCAAAACTGCCCAAAAGTCCCTGCTCCTCCCGGTCAAACAGGACTAACATCAGGCTATTCAGCCCAGCTCCCTCGGCAGCCCCCCGTTCGCCAGCCCCCCGCTCGGCAGTCCCATAGAGCCGCCCGATTTCCAGAACAGCTGCGACTCCCGTACCATTGTCATTCGTACCGGGTGACTGCGGCACCGTATCGTAGTGGGCACCCACCAGCCAAGTCTTTTGGACCGACTGAGCCGATGGAGGCCAAGTCGCCACCACATTGATGCCCCCCTCAAACGCCGCTTCATCGACTTGCCAGCCCCAATCCTCTAGGGAGCGCTTGATGAACGCCCGAGCTTGCGATCGCGCCCCTGCCCCAAACCGTTCCTGGGAGAATGGCTCCAGATCAGCCCAGAGGCGATCGCCCTCCACCCGAGGCGCTGAGGCCGGACGGGGGCTGGGAGATTCCAACCCTGCTGGCGGGGAAGATGGAGCCGGTTGAACCGTGGGAATTGCGACGACAGCATCCCGGTGAACCCCGGCCTGAAGAGAACGCCAGCTTGTGCAGGCGATTAAGCACAAACCACAGATGAGGGCGATCGCCCCGATCTGTCCCAAGCGTTTTAACCGACTCCCTCGACGCCGATGTAATCGAGATTGGCCCATAGGGTCGCTCCTCGGAAAGGTTAAGATAGAAAGCAGATTCCAAACGCTAGCTAGGGCGCGGTATGCCAAGAACACAGCGAAACGACAACTTCATCGATAAGTCTTTCACCGTCATGGCAGACATCATCCTCAAGGTGCTGCCGACCAGCAAAAAGGCCAAAGAAGCCTTTGCCTATTATCGTGACGGCATGTCCGCCCAAGCGGATGGGGAATATGCTGAAGCCCTTGAAAATTACCAAGAAGCCCTGCGCCTAGAGGAAGACCCCTACGATCGTAGCTATATTCTCTATAACGTGGGTTTAGTTCACACCAGTAACGGCGACCACGAGCGTGCCATTGATTGCTACCTCCAAGCCGTTGACCTCAACCCCAAACTCCCCCAAGCCTTTAACAATATTGCGGTGATTTATCATTTCCAGGGAGAGCGGGCTCAAGAAGCGGATCGCGGAGAAGATGCGAACGATTTGTTTGATAAAGCCGCAGAATACTGGGTCAAAGCCATTCGACTCGCCCCCAACAACTACATCGAAGCCCAAAACTGGCTCAAAACCACAGGTCGTGCCAATATTGACGCATTTTTCTAAGGCACTTCTCAGCCCACCGATTGCTCACCGATTGCCCTCTTTGAGATAATTTCAGACCCATGATCGATCGCGACCAAGTCCACCGCGTTGCCCATCTCGCCCGACTCGACCTGCAAGTGGAAGAAGAACAGCAATTTGCCCAGCAGCTCAGCGGCATCTTGGAGTATTTTGAGCAGCTCAGCGAACTTGACACAGACAACGTGCCGCCCACAACCCGCGCCATTGACGTCAGCAATATTACCCGTGTGGATCAGCATCAACTCACCCTCAATCGGGAAGAGATTTTAGATTGTGCACCCGAGCGGGAAGGTGATTTTTTTCGAGTTCCTAAAATTTTGGGAGACGACTAACACCATGGCAAGAGACGGGGCTAGCTGGCTCGAACATAGCGTTCAGGTTGAAGTTGATGTTCCTGTCGATTACGTCTGGGAGCTCTGGTCCGATCTCGAACAAATGCCCAGATGGATGAAATGGATTGATACGGTTTCAATCTCAGATACAGACCCAGAGATTTCCCGTTGGAAGCTCAGTGCTGGATCCTTCGAGTTTAGCTGGAACTCTCGCATTGTTAAGCTGATTCCCCAGCAGCTCATCCAGTGGGAATCCATTGATGGATTACCCAATCGCGGCGGCATCCGCTTTTACGATCGCAAGGCCAGCAGTATTGTCAAACTCACCGTCGCCTACGACATTCCTGGCATCGTCGGTCAGCTCATGGACAATTTGTTCCTAGGCAGATTAGTCGAGTCCAATCTGCAATCGGATCTATTTCGATTTCGAGATTACGCCCTGGAGACTTGGCGATCGCAATCTTCTCCTCCAACCGACACGGTCACTTGATTATTCAAAACCCCAGTGTTTGAAACGCCAGTTCTTAAAACTCCAGTAAAGAGAGTGGGACTTTTCGCCCACACCTGATAGGCTAAACCACAGCATCATCTGAAGCAGAATAAAGTCAGGGAACATCAACCCTTAGCGTGTTGTTGTTTCTCAATCCCTGTCAGTCACAGGCGGACCTCAAAGACTTCCGTATAAGTTGGGTTGTCTTGTTTCCGTTAAAACCGGATATTGGATAAAGCCAGTGGGTATTTTGTCCAAGTAGTGAGATATCCGTTTTGATATTCACGCAAGGGTCGTTGACACATGCAGCACGCTAATAGCACCGTTCTCAAGCAAGAGAGTCTGGAGCTTCTTCAGCAATATCGCGAGACTCCCTCTGCTGAGCTGCGGAATCGGTTGGTAGAGCTCAATTTTGGTCTTGTCCGTCGAGAAGCGCTTCACTGGGTTCAGCAATGCAACGAAAGCTATGAAGATTTGGTTCAAGTCGGTAGCCTTGGCCTGATTCGAGCCGTCGAGCGATTTCAGCTCTCTCGGGGACACGCATTCAGTTCCTTTGCCATTCCCTACATTCGTGGCGAAATTCAACACTATTTACGGGACAAAGGCGCGACGGTACGAATTCCGCGCCGCTGGCTAGAGCTCCGTCAGCAAGCTGCTAGCTTTATTCGTCGCCATCATAGCGAGGGGAAGGGTTTGCCTTCTGATCTGGAGATTGCGGAAGCGCTGGCCATTTCCCTGGAAGACTGGCAAGACGTTAAACTCGCCCACAGCAACCGTTCTCCCCTTAGTCTGGATGCCCCAATTCAGGATCAAGACGAGGACGCTACGACGATGGGACAGTTGCTGCCCGATCCTCGCTACAAGAGTTTTCATTTGGCGCAAGAAGACCAAATCCGTCTTCAGCAAGCCTTGGCCCAGGTTGAACAGCGCACCCGCGACATTTTGGAGTTTGTGTTTTTACATGATCTGACCCAGCGAGAGACGGCTGAGCGCTTAGGTATTAGCTCTGTCACCGTCTCTCGGCGGGTTAAAACGGGCCTACAGTCACTGAAAAACTTGCTGTCCCATGGGGAGGAGTCGATTTAAGGGCGCTAGGATGGGTCAATAGGCCCGACCCAGGACATAGTCCGCAAGCTGGAACAGGGCTTGGCGCGCATTGGAGGGCGGCAAATCTCCTAGGGCTTGCTCTGCTAACTGGGCATGATATTTCGCTAATTCCCGCGCCCGCTCGATGCCTCGGCTTGCGTGAATGACGGCGATCGCCTGTTCCCAGTCTCCTTCTTGGCTAAATTCCCGCTCAATCCAAGTGGCCAAGGCAGGTTGTTCTTCGAGGGCATAGAGCGCCGGAGCCGTCAGATGACCATGCTTTAGGTCCGAGCCGGCAGGTTTCCCCAACACCTCTTCAGACCCCGTAAAGTCTAGAATGTCATCCACAATCTGAAAGGCCAAGCCTAGGTTCCGGCCATATTGATAGAGCTGCTCTTGCAAAGGCTCTGACACTTGGCTTAAAACGCCAGCAGCCTTAGCACTATTGGCAATCAGAGATGCGGTTTTATCGTAGGTCTTCTCCAAATAGGTTTCCACCGATAAACTCGTATCGAATCGATTGAGTCCCTGCAAAATTTCTCCTTCAGCCAAATCCATAATCACCTGAGAAAGCAGCTTCACCACGGTGAGGTTATCGAGATTGGCCAAATACCAAGAGGATTGCGCGAAGAGAAAATCCCCAGCCAGAACGGCAACCCGGTTGGTAAAACTACTGTGGACCGTAGGTACCCCTCGACGCAGGGAGGACTCGTCTACCACATCGTCATGGACGAGGCTCGCCGTGTGAATCATTTCTGTGATCTCGGCTAGGCGACGATGACGGGGGGTGAGCTCTTGCCCATTGAGCGTGGCCCGAGCGACCAAAAAGACGACTGCCGGGCGAAGCCGTTTTCCCCCTGCGCCGAATAGATGCTCCGCCGCCGCATACAAAATGGGATGACGCGCACCGATGAGCTGCTTCAGGTTATCCGTGAGCAGTTCTAGGTCTGCCTCGACCGGGGAAAACAAAGAGGTCGCTGAGGTCATGGATTAGCCTACTCGGGCGTTACGAAATTTTACAGTTCCTTACATCGATTCTAAGGCAAGCATTGGCGTTCTCGCACGTTAGGGCTGCAATTCTGCTCTAGGACTGAGGTTGGAGCCTGCCAAAGAATGCTGAGGTACAGGTGTCATGGAATCTGAGAACGCTGTGGATCTGCCCTAGATTTTACTTTCAGTGGAGTTGTTCAAACCGTTATGCCATCAAGGTCTCGGACTGTAAAGAAGGGGTAGCCTCTTCCCCGGAATCCGTGTTACATTGATTATTAGAAATCGAAGGTGCTTTTCTCGTTTTTGCAAATAATGATTGGGCAAAGGTGGAGTCTAGCGAAGATAGCTTGAGAAAGTTATTTTGTTGAATGCTAGGCTTGAACAGGATCGAATCTTGCGATCGCCTTTCTCAACATCGCAAAAGCTAGCATCAAAGACATTCGCGGTAGTCGTCATAGACCAAGCTTGTGGGTAGGGCTGATTTCAGTCTCTGCTTAGATTCGGCGTCCTAGTGATGGAAAAGCTGGATGTGAGATGTGTGTTTTAGGCGCATATCTTGACTGCTTTGCAGTCGCATCCTCGTCACCGGGCTAATGTATGTCAGTGCCATAGGAACTTTATCCTGCTGGTTGTGCATTCGGCCTTAGACCTTTCCGAGATTACTGCAAACCACCACTCACACCGTTCATACTCCCTGGTTTTTGCTGGCGATCGCTAGCGAATTAAACCATGGTTTTAGGCTAGGCTTTTCCTTTTAGGAGCGTCCTAGTCTCCTTTCCCCTATCTAAAAATCTATTCCTCCTTGACTCGAACTTTAGAGACGTTCAATGATTCAATCACACCACATCATCATCACGGTCCCTTTATTGGCTAGTGTGTATTTGTTTAGTATCTACTTGTTATTTGTCTTACTGGCGCGACGAGCGGTGGATTGAGGCTGCGATCGCGATCTTCAGACAGGGCAATGTTGCATAATGCCCCGTCACATTCAGTACTCAGAAGCACATATCGACCGTAGAAATCTCGACATCCCAGGGGATTACGACGCTGCGACATCCACCGAGGCCGCTACCGGCAGGCTGGGTGCAAAACTAATTTGCTCCACATTGGGCCGATAGCCTAACCATTGAGCCGAAACTTCAGCGAAGGGATAGGGATTGCCGCTCACGCCAAACCGGGTCGGTCTAGGCTGGCGGAAATTTCTCAGGCCCATGGCGTCTAGTTCGCGGGCTGCCGCCGCAACCACATGGGCTGCCGGATCCACGAAATTAACGGAGGTCGGCAGGATTTGCTGGAGGACGGGGGCGAGATGGGGATAATGGGTGCAGCCATAGACCAGGGTGTCAATTTGGGCTTGCAGAAGTGGCTCTAGATACCCTTGGGCAATTTCCTGAGCTTCGGGGGTAAAAATGCGACCCTGCTCAACCAAATGGACAAATTCAGGACAGCCAATCTGCCAAACTTCAGCAGTGGGGTCGATCTCGTGAACGGCGTGGCGGTAGGCTTGGCTGGAGGCTGTTGCTTGGGTTGAAATGACCCCAATCCGTTTGCCTTGCTGAACCGCTGCCCTTGCCCCCGGTAAGATGAGCCCTAGGGTCGGAAAATCATAGTCATCCTGAACGGCTTCTAGGGCCAAGGCAGAACTGGTATTGCAGGCCATGATCACCATCTTGACGCCCTGCTGACTCATCCACCCAAGGATGTCATGGACGAAGGCAATAATTTCCTCGCGGGACCGCGTTCCATAGGGAAGACGCGCGGTGTCGCCAAAATAGAGCACGGACTCCTGGGGCAACTGATGATAAAGCTCTCGTAAGACCGTAATGCCGCCGACTCCACTATCAAAAATACCGATAGGGGCAGTCTCTGGAGAAAGCGAGTAATTGACTTCAGCCGATGCCGCACAACTTTTATCGGACTGGGAACCGGACCGGGAACTGGAAAACGAATGCCGCTGCATTAATTCAAGCACTCCTCACGTTAAAGGATTAGCAAAGGGATGAGTGACCACCACAATCGACTCACCTTCTACCAAAACACAAACCACGAACTCTTAACTAGAACTGGCGATCGCCAAAAGACGTGCAAGTCCCGACTTTCATTAGGTACAAGCTATCTCCAATAAATGTCAAACAGCTTAGCATGGGTTTTTGAGATCCCCCAGGTTTCTCTATTTGAGCTTTAGTTCTGGCGGTTTTAGCCTACCCCGGTGACCCGAGGGAAGGGGTAATCACCCTGCATGGGGTCAAACTCCAGGATCGGTCAAAAAGATCAGGCTTGTCCAGATGGAAAAGCGACTCTTCTCGCCAGAAAAGTCGCTTTGGTCAAAAAATTAGCGAAAAGATTTAGTGAAACCCCAACCCTGGGCCTAATGGGCTGAACCATTGCCGTGATAATTGTCGGAATCGTAGAACCCATTCTTGGTTCCGAAGAATAGAGTGGTTGCGAGGAAGATGAGGGTGAGCAACGCCAAGATCAGTTTGATATCCATGAAAGCCCTAGGGAGGATGGAACTGCCTTTATTGTGGCGGACTTTCGGGAATTAAGCCCCGTGGATTGCCAGTTTGTAACAGTTCTGGGTAGAGTCTTGGGTACGGTTTTGAGTCAGGGCAGAACCTTGGCTAACGCAGAACCTCGCCCGCCGCCGTAAACTGCACCTGGTTAATGCCAAACTGCCCATTGGCTACGAGGGTGTGCCGAATGCCACCCAACAGCGATAGACCTTCGCAGTGGGAGAGCGACTTGAGCGATCGCTTCGAATTTGAAGTCACCCGCAGATCTACCGTCACCTCGCCAACCCCCGGCCCCGGCGTCACGCGATAGCCTGCCAGGTCAAAATCAACGGTCTTGCTGGCGGCGATCGCCTGCCCCACCGCATCTTCCAGAGCCGTTTGCCGAGGCAAAACAAGAACTTCACCTTGGAAGCGATCGCACTGTGAATCCAGCTTAAAAACCTCCACACTGGTCGTCGTGGCTGCGGTCACCTGCCGATTGGGTTGACGATCGGGTTCTCCCAGGGGCGGCGCATCGAGCAATGAGGGAGCAGGGCCGGAAGGATTAGGACGAGCATCAGGACGAGGATTGGAAGGAGCATTAACATCCCCATCCAGCAAAGATTGAGCCAGCGGCTGGGAAAGAGATTGGGGGAGAGAGGGATCTTGGAGTTGAGCGAGGGCGATCGCGCCTCCACTAATCCCCGCAGCGGCAGCGAAGGACAGACCCAGAAAGAAGCGGAAGGGGGAAGTCATTGTGGGATACTAAACGGCGGTTACAGTGACTCATCAGACGGCTTGGCATTTCCGTCTCTCTACTGGATCCAGCCCTGAGGGCTACTGTTCCGTGCAAAATTAGGTTTCTTTACGGAATTTTGTCGCTGATGCTGACCACTGCCTGGACCCGCCGCCACGTGATCTCTCTGGCCGATTTTGTGCCGGAGGAGTATGACACGGTCCTGCAAACTGCGGCGAGCTTTGCCGAGGTTCTGTCCCGGCGCAATAAAAAGGTGCCCACGCTCCAAGGCCAGGTGGTCACAACGCTGTTTTTTGAGCCCTCGACGCGAACCCGCAGCAGCTTTGAGCTGGCAGCGAAGCGGCTCTCGGCGGATACGCTCAACTTTGCACCGGGATCATCGTCGCTCTCGAAGGGGGAGACAATTCTGGATACGGCCAAGACCTATCTGGCCATGGGAACGGATATCATGGTGATCCGCCATCAGGAGTCAGGAGTGCCCCAGGCGATCGCCGACGAAATGGAGCGCCTCGGAACCCATGTGCGAGTTTTGAATGCGGGGGATGGTCAGCACGAGCACCCGTCCCAGGCCCTGCTGGACTTGTTTACGCTTTGCTCATTGCTTGATGAGAAGAATCCCCGAATTGATTTGCTGCGGGGCCAAAAGATTGCCATCGTTGGAGATATTTTGCATTCGCGGGTGGCGCGATCGAATATTTGGAGTTTGACCGCAGCGGGGGCTGAGGTGCATTTGGCGGGGCCACCCACGCTGGTCCCCCGCTTGTTTGAGGACTATGTCACGGCCCTGGGACGGCAGGAACCGGCGCTAGAGCGCAAGCTGTTTGTTCACTGGCAGTTGGAACCGGCCCTCGAAAAAGCAGATTTTGTCATGACGCTGCGGTTGCAAAAGGAGCGCATGACCCAGCATTTGTTGCCGAGCTTGCGGGAGTATCATCAACATTTTGGGATTACCCGCGATCGCCTCCAATGCTGTAAGCCCCATGTCAAAGTGCTTCACCCCGGTCCTGTGAATCGCGGTGTCGAGCTGAGTTCCGATTTGATGGATGATCCCCAACTTAGCCTGATTCCCCAGCAGGTGAGCAATGGTGTTGCGGTGCGGATGGCGCTGTTGTATCTAATTGGAGGCGGGCGTTAGCTCTTGGGCATTACTTGGTCATTACTTGGGGGGCATTAGAGTAATCGAGGCAAAATCAAACCCGAACGAGTTTGATAATCTTCAAACTCAGGATAACGAGAGAGAGACTGCTCCTTCTTGCGCATGTTGGGGAAAAAGATTGTGGCGACAAAAGCAGCCAAAATCACAAAGGAAATCCAGTGCCAAGACAGTAGGGCAAAACTGCCGTAAATTAAGACTTCGCCAAGGTAGTTGGTATTGCGACAACGGGCAAAAAAACCTTCTGTAATCAGCCCCTTTTGATATTTGAGCGTGTAATACTTTTGAGCATCGCTGGTGTAGTGAAGAAACACACCAAGAATATTGAGACCAACAGCAGCGGCGATCGCGCCCACCGGTACTAAAACACCACTACTGATCAGCAACCAAGGCGCGACCCAATATAGCCCCAAACCGAGAAACGTCACGATTCCCATGGGCAAGGACTGCTCTTTTTCCCATTGTTGATCGGGGTAGATGCGGTCCTTGAGCAACCATAAAATGCCGTAGGTGCCATGAAGGGCAAGGTAAATCCAGGGGGCGATCGCAAAGTTGTGATAAACCGTCATCAAGCCCAAAACCACAAAAGCCGTTAGACCTTTGTGCAGATTAATTGCATGTTTGATTTTCATGATTTTTTCACAGCTTCAGGAAAATTCCGAGGAGGAACAGAGCGGCCTTGATAAAATTTTTGCTCTAATTGCGTGAGACCGTACCAGACAGAGCAGCAGGCGATCGCTCCCATCACTAATCCCACGGTTAAAGCAGATCCGATACTGATAAAAATGGGTAACAGTATAGCTAAACTCCAAGCGAGAAGAGCTAGGGCGATCGCCACAAGTTTCCCCCGTTTGACATTTTTCAGTGCCCCCCGACAGCTCACACAATGCTGCGTATGGGAATTGTAGCGATCGAGCAGGATATCTCTATTTTCGAGGGCAGGGGGCAGTGACTGGCCGGGAAAGGGATCGGCATCGTAGTGATTGACCCAATCCCGCAAAGCTGAAACAAAGGTATCTGCTTTTGTGGGCAGATAAAAAGCTTTGCTGTAGGCTGAACTGCCGCCTAGCTTTTCTAGATAACGCTCCTGAAAATGCAGAAAAATTTGGTCATCTTCTAGGACTCCATTTTGACCAATATGAGAAAACCAAGTGGGCGTTGCCTTGATAAAAAAGGCAGGAATTTTAGAGGGAAATTTAAACGGAAATCGAGCAAAAAGACGGCATTTGCCTTTACTCATGGGCGTGGCATAGACCACGGTTAACGTTCGGCCAAACTGCTTGGATGTGAGATCATGCCACATCAGGCTAGGGGCGATGAACGTTGTATTTTGAGTTCCCAATTTGCCTAAGCGAGGACCTTCTGGCCAAATCCCCATAAAGCCGGTTTTGTCCTGGGTAAGAAGGTCCATCGCAGTAGGACCCGCGTTAACACGATTGCCCACGGTTTTGTGGTGAGTATAGGGCAAGTGACTAGGATCGAGGACGTTTTCGAGCAGCGTTAGGGCATCGTAGGGCACATCGCGGAACATGTTAAGAACGACCCAATTATTGTCGCCATCTTCAAGGGGATCGACGAGCGGAATCTTGATTGTGTCTGCATTCTGTGGGTTGCCGGGATAGGCAAACAGCATTTCCTGGCGAATAACCGTAGGGAGCGCTTTAGCACAAGCCCGTTGGGCAATGTGGGCTTGACCGTTGACGTCCTGTTGAGGAATGGATTCACAGTTGCCGGTGCCTGAAAAAGTCCAGCCGTGATAGGGGCATTCAAGCTGACCTTGGGAATTGATGCGACCTTCGGACAGAGGCGCGAGGCGATGGGGACATTGATCCTGAAAGACGCGCCAAGTTGCAGCGGTTTGATCCCACCAAATGACGAGGTCTTCGTCCAAAAGCGTAAAACGATTCGGTTGGGTTTTGTCGAGGTCCTGGACAAAAAAGAGGGGATGCCAGGCTTCTTTCCAGTCAAAGCGATCGGGATCGGGGCCTCCGGCGGGTTGACTGTGGGCAGGGGTTTGAGGCTGCAATTGCGGCTGTGATTGAGGAACTGTGGCGGAAGCCTGGATTTCCATGGTCGGTTTGTTGCGAAATGTAACACTATTTCATTGTGCCACTGATGGATGGGATGTGGGGCAGAGCGGCCTGTTCAACCCTCTGATCTAAGTAGAAACCGCTCAAATTTAAGTGGAAGTTTAAGCACGAGTTTAAGTGCAAGTTAAAGCCAAGATAAGTTGTTAACACATCTTTAGAGATGCAGAATCCCAGGGCTATTTGAGTCTCGCGGCCTCAGACGTTATCATAGGCCAGAAGATCAGCCTTTTTAGGCGGGAGCCCTGGTTATGCTACAGGCCAAAGTCGGAGATACCGTAACGGTTCACTATACGGGAAAGCTCCAAGACGGAACTGTTTTTGATTCCTCAGATGGCCGCGAACCGCTAGCATTTCAGCTCGGTGCAGGGCAAGTGATTCCTGGATTTGAACAGGCGATCGTCGGCATGAGCGTGGGAGATTCGCTCACCCAAAATATCCCCTGTGCTCAAGCCTATGGTCCTCGTAGTGATGAAATGGCCTTTAAGGTCGATCGCCAACAGGTCCCCCCGGAAGTCCCGTTACAGCTCGGTCTTCAGCTTCAATTACAAGACCCTGCGGGCAATCCCGTACCTGTGATGGTTGTGGAATTAACGGATGAATATGTCGTGCTGGATGCTAATCACCCCCTTGCTGGGGAAGATCTGACGTTTGAGATTGAATTGGTCAATCTAGATGCAGGTCCTTCAGGTTTGATTCTTTAAGGAAGCTGGCTCAGTCGGTATTGCTCAAGCGTAACTCAGGTTGAGACAAGAAACCCAACAGGCCAGGTCTAGTTAAGCTTGTTGGGTTTTGCTTTTTTATGTTTTTATGTCTGTTATATTTGTGATGTGTGAAAGAGGCTTAACTTTCGCAAATCTTAGATTGTTCTACCTTGTTGTTGAATTCTATAGGTTGTGTGAAAAAACGCTGAGTCAAAAAAACTGTTAGAGTTGCCATATAGCCACTTAAGGCTAACCATAACCAAACATTGCTTTGCGTATATCTGGCCCAAATTGCCAATGGCAAAAAGCCAAGGCCAAACCCCCAAAAGGCACCATTTCGTAAAATAACTCCCTGCTTTCGCCCGAGGAAATAGCCTTCTAACATAAACGCTAAGGCAGTCAATCCTAAAAGCGGTAGAAGCCAAACCCGGTCCCTGACGATCGCCCCCTGCAAATCCCCATGATTTGTGAGTAAACCAAACACCGTTTGTGGAAATAGAATCGCAATACCGCCAATCGTCAAAACAATCAAGAGCGCATGGGCGATCGCCGTCAGCAACAATGGATTCATTAACGCCAATTGCCCCCGACCTTCACAGGAAGCGATCAGGGTTTGCAGTGTCAGCCCGACGCCTTGGACGGTAAACTGACTCAACATGGCCACTTGCAACAACAGACCATTGGCTGCCAAAATTTCGGTTCCCAGCGCAGCACTCCAATTGGTAAAAATGGCATAGGTTGAAATCAGCAACACAAAGCGGATCAAGACGTTGCCTTTAAAAATCAAGATTCCCTTAAGCACGCTCCAATCCAAAATCTCCGGTAATGCAGCTTTGAAGGCGGTCCGATCCACCGTCATTGCCACCACCACCAAACCGACTACAAGGGCTAAATACTGGCTCAGAGCCGTTGCCCAACCGGCCCCCGCACTCGCCCAGCCCCAACGATTAATCATCCAATAGTCCAACAGCACATTGGAGCCATTGCCCACCAAGGAGATGAGCAAAATTGCGGTCGTCATTTCCTGACCCAAAAGCCACCCCAGCAGGACAAAATTTAAGAGTACCGCCGGTGCGCCCCAAATTCGCCCATTGAAATAGTCCAAGCCAGCGGTTTCAATCGCCTGAGAACCGGACAGAATGGCAAAGCCTAATTCACGGATTGGGTATTGCAACAGCAAAATTAAGCAGGCGATCGCCAAAGCAATCAGTCCACTGCGCAAAAGGGCTAACCCAACCCCCTTGGCATCCTTTTGTCCGGCAGCTTGGGCCGTAATTGCATTGGTACTGTTGCGTAGAAACTTGAGAATTCGGTACAGATAGTCAAATAAAATACTTCCTAGAATCACTCCCCCCAAGTAGCGAAGATCGGTGAGGTGGCCTAAAAAAGCAGTATCACAAAGTCCTGCCAACGGAACCATCAAATTGGACAACGTAGTGGCGATCGCCAATTGATAAAACCGAGGCAAAACACTGCGATAGTCAGCAGACAGAGAAGCAAGCATAAACTGACCTGGATCGAGGCGTAACCCAAGACCATACACTACGACCGAAACCTTTCAACGCTGTTTAAATAACATTCATTACGAAAGCCAGCTCGGAGAGTTCGTCCTGAGAGTTTATTGAATCTTGAAAGAGCGGGGGGCGATCGCCTCCGGGCTTTCTCGGATAATAAGGAACGATGTAGAGAGGGCTGCAATCGCTAGCAGGATCCACAACTCAGGGCCACCAAGGACCATACCGACCATGGTCAAGACATCTGAATCGCCGATGATGCCTCGCGATCGCCGCCGTGAGGTGTATCACTGTCTCCTGCGCGACCACTTGGCCCGCCGGGGGCGTCATGCTATGGAGGCAATGTTACTGGCGGATCTTCGCAAAACGCTGAAAATTTCCGAAGCGGAGCACCAAGCCATGGTGGAGGTTAGCCGTAGCGTTTGGGCTGAAGACCCTAGCCTCCCAGCCTCCCAACGGTCTGTGTCTCCTCCCCAGGTCAATCGCAGTACTTTGCCCTTGACGGCTCAGCTCTGTACGCAGTTAACCGGGTTGGCCCAACTCTGGATGACGGGTGCCCAGGTTTCGGCTCCGTGGCAGCCCGCGATCGCCGGGTTTGTCGAGTTTCTTCGCTGGACACTGTATCGGGCTAGCTTGGTGCATTCATCGACGCAATCAGCACAATCAACACAATCAGCTCAATCGATACAACGGGTGGTGGAGGTGCTACTGGAGGCGATCGCCCTAGAGCAGTATCAAGCGATCCTCACCCTGCTGACTGCTGCCGCTGAGATTCAGGGGAATGGTCGGGCGGAGGAATTGGCGATCGCCCTCCGCCATGGGGCTCCGGAGAATCGGTCCACACTCATGGCTAATCTCACCAGTCAGTGGCAAAATCAACAGCCGCTTCAGCGTTTGCTGGCCAAAATGCAGGTGGTACCAGGGTCAGAGCTGCCGACGGCGGGGGATCCGAGAACAACGCTCAATCTCTTGCTCAATGTCGCCGATGCCACGATCCAAAGCCTCAGTCTCTACCTTCTGAGCCAACTGAGTCCAGCGGAAGCCCAGGCCCAGGCGACTCACTTGTTGGCTCATCCGACTCGGCTTGATCCTCTGTTGGCGGAGGTCAGTCAGGCGATCGTGGCGGAGGGAGGGGCGATCGGATTGGAGGGTTGTCCGCAGTTGCAGGCGTTTCTGTCCATGAACTTTCCCCAGGCCAGGGAATAGTCAAGTGGACATTCATGGAGGTCAATCCGTCGGCACAAACCCAGCCTTTTCAATCAGAGCTCTGCCTTCACGGGTTTGTAACAGCCGCGCATAGGCTTCCCCCGCCGCCCGCTGATCAGGGGGTCCATCTTGATCCACAACCACATACAGAATATCCATCAGCTCTGGGGGATAGGCTCCGCTCCGAAACAGGTCGAGGTTAACGCGGTTGCGCTGGGCAGGACATTTCTCCGGCGGAATGACCGGATCTTGATAGGGAGAAAGGCGATCGCCCCTCAAAGTCACCACCGTTAGCACCCGGACCGAACACTGGGGCACGAGCAGCGCCGCCGTATTGATATAAAAACCGCCAGGGCTCAGGGATAACACTTGCAGCGCCTCCTGGGGGGTCTCGACAATTTTGACATTGCCTCCGTTGCAATCGTCACCGGAAGAAGGCTCCGCTTCCATGGTGTTGGTGCGAGTGTCGCGATCGATCAGCTGGATCGGCAAATCGGGTCCACCGAGCGATCGCCAATTGCGAATTTTCCCACTACAAATATCTTTCATTTGAGACACCGTCAGTTCCGCGTCCGGCAACTGCAAACTGGGATGGACCGCGACGACCTTGAAACTCTGGGCCACTTTAATCGATTTCACCGTCAGTCCTTGACGCCGAAGTTTATCTGCATTGAGTAGCCGCGAGGCTTGGAGAAAAGCAATTTTGCGCTGCTTCAGGAGCTCAAACCCAGCCACGGTGCTAGGGATTTGTCCCGGATGCACATAGTTGAGGCGAAACTCGGGATGTTGCTTCTGGATCTCTAAATCGGCAATGCCGCGAATCGGAGCCCAAGTCGTGCTGCCGCCATAGTTAAAAATTCCACTGGGCACTTCAATCTCTTTAAGATCTCTCCATCGGTTCTCAGGGGGCGGAGAAACAGGGCTTTTCGGGAGAGAGAAGAAAACGGCGATCGCGCTCACCAGCCCCCCCAGGAGTAAACCACCCATCCCCCAAGGCTTCCAATGCAGAGACTGAACTGCCTGAGACTGAACTGCCTGAGACTGAACTGCCTGCACGGCCTCCGTCTCATGCTGGGGCCAAGACCAATTGGGCGCAGCGGGATTTTGACAAAGCACCGGTAGCCAGGAGGCCGAGGGAAACTGATCCTCTAGCCCCTGTAGTTTTTCCTGGGCCATGCGCATGGCCCCATGCAGGGTTTGGCCTTGGGTGAGGGCGGTGAGAAAATAGCGCAGAAAATGCTGGGCGATAGCATCCGGCACGGGTTCCCGCATCACCACCGCGTAGGGCAAATGGAGCTGCCCCAGTTGCTGAGCCAAGTCTAAACCATCGCAGGAATTGAGGATTGCAAGGGTGAGTCCTTGGGCGATCGCCCGTTTAATCCCGTGGGACAGCTCTGTGAAGGATAGGGAATCGGTGGCGTTTAGATGAATCTGCCCTACCTGATCAGGAACCTGGCAACCGCTATGTCCCGCGAAAAAGAAGATATCCCAAGGCTTCTCCCAAAGCTGCTCTGTAAACAACTGCCGCGAAGGTTGCTTGAGCACCTGAATCTCCGCATGGGGTAAAGTTTGGAGCCATTGGAGATCGGGCTGGAGATTGAGGCCCGCTTCCTGACCTAGCACGGCCAAAATCCGCACAGGTGCTTTTAGGAGTTGAGGTGCAGGGGCGTAGCCGCAGGTGTCAAGGGCAAAGCTCAGCCGAGGTCGTTGCTCAAATAGCGTCTATAGAAACCAGGGCAAGCGCTGAAGCAGCGGATCTAGAGTTTGCAACACCAAACAAAACAGGCGGACTCGTCACGGGCAATGGTGTCTTGCAGGGAGGCTCGCAGTTGCCAAAATTCCGTTTGATCGAACCAGTTCAGCAGTGCCCCTCGCAGTTGTGCAGCGGCATCTCGGCAATCTTGCAAACTAGAGAACTGGGTAGACTGGGACTCGGGTACCCAAATGCGTAGCCCCCTGGAATCCACCTGCCCCCCTGAACCATAGGACTTTCGCCATTGGTTATATTGCTTAGGCAACATTGGCGCAGGGGGGAGCTTTCCCGGATGGGAGTGGTGGGGCGATCGCCCAGCATCACTCACCTCAACTGTCACAGAAAATCCTTGTTCAAAACTGCCACTGAGAATTCTGAAGAGGATTATTTTTGACACGGCTAGGGAAAAAGCAGTGGAAATGACGAGGTTTGAGAATAAATCGAATTTACGGCACCAGGATTAAGGTGAGATTAACACATCCGCATGGCTACGGGTTTCTGGACTGCAAAATTATAACAATTTCTAATCTTTCCGAAATTCCCCTAGGTGTTGCTGTGGTCTTGAAACAAGTTCACGTCTTCACCAGTTCACATATTCGCCAGACACCCCAGTTTTTTGCCGGTTTCTTCCCAGCTTCTTCCCGGTGTCTTGTCTTACCCGGTGTCTTGTCTCATTTCGGAACACACCCTATGTCCCTGCGAACCTCACAGTTTTTACGCGCCCTCGTTATTGTTTTTATTATCCTGTTGTTGCAAATTCCCACGCTGATGGTGCAAGGCCTCGTGCGCGAGCGCCAAAGCCTACGCATGGAAGCGATTAGCGATATCACCGTCAAACGCGGTGCCCAGCAAACCCTGATTGGCCCTCGGCTAATCATCCCCTACATCAAACGCACCACCGTGGGCACTGGGGATAAGCAAACCACCAAAACCGAAACCCAATACGGTTCATTCTTGCCGAGCGAACTCAACATCGACGGTACGCTCACCACCGAGCTGCTCTATCGCGGTATTTTTGAAGTGCCAGTGTATAAGGGAGAGTTGGCGATCGCCGGAACCTTCACCAAGCCGGACCTCTCTCCCTGGAGCGTCGATCCCAAAGACATCCTCTGGAACAACGCTGAACTAGTCATCGAAATTGCCGATGCCCACGCCATTCAAAACCAGGTCAAACTGGGCTGGAATGACCAACAAATTGCCTTTGCGCCGGGTCTAGGCAAATATGGCGGCAATTTGAATCCGGGGAATGCGGGCATCTTTGCCAGTCTCAAGGGCCAAATGACGGCTAATGCATTCAAGTTTAATGTGCCAATTACGCTCAATGGCAGTGAGCGTTTGGCCTTTGCGCCCATGGGTGAACTAACCAAGGTTAACCTCAAAGCCGATTGGCCTAGCCCCAGTTTTCAGGGGCTTTGGCTCCCCACGGAGCGGGAGACAGGCAGTGAGAATTTCACCGCAACCTGGCAAATTCCCTCCCTGGGCCGCAACTTCCCTCAGGCTTGGAATACCGACCAGCCCGTAGCGGCGGATGTGATTCAAAATTCGGTCTTCGGCGTTGATTTGATTTCACCGGTGGACAACTACCGGATGACCGAGCGAAGTCTCAAGTACAACTTCTTGTTTTTGCTACTGACCTTTGTCACCTTCTGGTTGTTTGAGGCTACAACGCGGCTGCGGGTCCATCCCCTGCAATACCTGATGGTGGGGGCGGCGATGACGATGTTTTACTTGTTGCAACTGGCATTGTCGGAACACATTGGCTTTGATGCAGCCTATGCCGTTGCCAGTGGCGCTGTCGTGGTGCTGATTACGGTCTATTCGGTGGCGGTGCTGCGGGCCAAGGGGCGCGGTGGCATTATCGGCGTTCTGGAGGCTGCGCTCTATGGCTATCTTTACTTTGTCCTGGCCAATGAAAGCTATTCGCTTTTGATTGGGTCGTTGGGGCTATTCGTGTTCTTGGCGATCGCCATGTACTTCACCCGCAGCATGGATTGGCTGGAGGGTAGTTTGTCAGGTGAATCATCGAGCGAATCTTCGATCGTTCCACCGACAACACCACCCATTGGGTAGGTTGGCGTTGAGCAAAGCGAAACCCAACAGGCCAAAGCAAAGCTTGTTGGGTTTTGTGCTGCAATCAACGGGCAGATGCACTACAAATATCCCAAAAGAAAGAGAACAAGAACAATCACCAACAATGTCCCTATCAATCCCGTTGGTCCATAGCCCCAAGCACGACTATAGGGATAGGCCGGGACAGTCCCGATCAGTAACAGAATTAATACGATTAGAAGAATCGTGGACATAAAAATGCCTTGAATTTACGATCCTTCAACTGTACTGACGGTTATTTCGAGGTACGTCCCCCTAACGGCTGAGGTTGAAAGAATCAAGAGGCGATCGCCCTGCCGATTCTATCTAGAGAGTGAGGAAATCACTCGCGCCAAGACCAGTTGCCGTTACACCCTGAAGCAGTGCCAGGTTTTCTTGGCCAAGGCGAATTAAGGTATCGCCATTGGACTGAACCAGCGTGAGCTGACCCAACGTCAGGCCATTGGCCAAACCAATGTGATCGGTACCGACCTCGAAGTCCGTAATCCAATCGAAGCCCTCGCCCGCTGCCAAGATAAACAGATCCTGACCATCGGGATCTGAGCCCGTCCCCCCCGTGAGTTGGTCATTACCCGCGCCGCCCCGCAGGATGTCATCGCCGAGACCACCCCAGATCAAGTCATCGCCCACACCGCCCAGGAGTGTGTCATTGCCGCCTTTGCCACCTATGCGGTCGTTGCCTGCACCCCCATCGATAAAGTCATCGCCTCCCGTAGGACCACCGGGCAGACTTTGGTTCTCATCACCCCGTAGGATGTCATCGCCATCGCCACCGAGAATCTTGTCATCCCCAAAACCTCCGGCAATGGTATCGGCAGTTGCAGTTCCCACAAGCGTGTTGGCACTAGCATCGCCAGCAATCAGGGGAACCGCATCACCCGCATTGGCGGGGATCAGATCCTGGGGAAACTCGATCCAGGTGTTGTCAATATCAACGAGGTCGTCGCTGCGATCGCCCAAATCATTGCCAATCACATTGCCATACACCGTCGCCACATTCACCACCCGACCCCAGGCAATGTCCTCAGCGGTGATGGCGTAGGTTGCCGTGCCCCAACGACTTTCACCGGGATTGAGCGGTAGGGCGCTTTGCCATTGGATGGGGCTGAGGCCAGGGATATTGTCGGCGATCGCCACTCCATCAAACCCCCGAGCCCCGCTATTCGTCACCTTGAACGTAAACGTAACCACATCCCCCGGCGTCACTACACAATCTGCACCGACGTCCAGATGGCCGTTTTTCTCCAACAGAATTGCAGCCCCCGCCGTGCTCAAATCAATGGTTTCTGGATCGGTCGCCTCGACGGGCTGGCCTTGGGGTCCCTCACCCGTTACGGTCCCGATATTGGTAAATGTACCCCCATCGAAATCCGCCTGGGATAGCGTTTTGACATAGGTACCGTTAGCGCTACCGCCGCTCGCCAAATCGTCTACCGCTCCATCCCCATCCAAATCACTCAGCCCCGTTGTCAGGCGAACTTCAAAGTCATCCAGCGGATCAGCGGGGGTGCCGTTGTCATCGGTCAAGACCAGATTGAACAGATCTACTGGTCCCGAATTGGTCACAACATAGGTATAGGTCACCTCATCCCCGGCAGCGACAAAGCAGTCGTGATTGGTGTCGGTGATGGCTCCGGCGGTTTTGACCAGTTCAATTGCTGGGGGCTTCGCCAGCGTCACGGTTTCCTCGTCAGTTTTCGGGGTTAAAACATTGCCATCAGGGTCTTCAGCGGTGCCGGTGACAATGTTGGTGAGCGAACCCGCATCGATATCAGCTTGGGTTAGCTCATGTTGATAGGTACCCGTAGCAACTTCACCGGGAGTCAGCGTGGTTTTGTCGAGGGTCACAACCACATCATCGCTGGTATCCGCTGGCGTGCCGTTGTCATCGACGAGCTCGACATTGTTGAGCGTGACACTGCCCGTATTGGTGAAGGTGTAGCTGTAGTTGACTAGATCGCCCGCATCAATACCATTGCCATCGACATCGGTGAACTCGCCTGGGTCGGCGGCATCCTTGACCGTGCCTGCGGTTTTGGCGATCGCAAAATCAGGTGTCCCTACAATGGATACCGTTTCCTCATCGGTTTGGGGCAGCAGCGGATTGCCGTTGGGATCTTCAGCGGTGCCGGTGACAATGTTGGTGAGCGAACCGGCATCGATATCGGCCTGGGTCAGCTCCCGCTGATAGGTTCCCGTAGCACTTTCGCCAGGGGCTAGGGTAGTTTGGTCGAGGACAATCGTCACGTCATCGCTGGTATCCGTCGGCGTCCCGTTGTCGTCAATCAACGCTACATTGCTGAGCGTCACTGCGCCTGTATTAGTGAAGGTGTAGCTGTAGTTGACTAGATCGCCCGCATCAATGCCATTGCCATCGACATCGGTGAACTCGCCTGCATCAGCGGCATCTGGCACCGTGCCTGCGGTTTTGAGCAGCGTAAACGCCGGAGTTCCTTCAACAACAACGGTTTCCTCATCGGTTTTAGGCGGCAGCGGATCGTCGTTGGGATCTTCAGCGGTGCCGGTGACAATGTTGGTGAGCGAACCGGCATCGATATCGGCCTGGGTCAGCTCTCGCTGGTAGGTTCCCGTGGCCATTTCGCCAGGGGCTAGGGTAGTTTGGTCGAGGACAATCGTTACATCATCGCTGGTATCCGCTGGCGTCCCGTTGTCGTCAATCAACGCTACATTGCTGAGCGTCACTGCACCCATGTTAGTGAAGGCATAGCTGTAGTTGACCCAATCTCCTGCATCAATACCATTGCCATCGACATCGGTGAACTCGCCTGCATCAGCGGCATCTGGCACCGTGCCTGCGGTTTTGAGCAGCGTAAATGCGGCTTCTCCGGCGATCGCCACAGTCTCTGTATCCTGTTGGGGAGCCAACTGGCGATTCTTGGGATCTTTGGCCGTGCCCGTGACGATGTTGGTGAGCGTGCCGGTATCAATGGTGGCTTGGGTGAGGACTTGCTGATAGCTGCCTGTGGCGGTTTCACCTGGTAGGAGCGTGGTTTGGTCGAGGGCGATCGCCACATCATCGCTCGTATCCCCCGGTGTACCGTTGTCATCCACCAGGGTGACTGTATTGAGCGTGACGTTGCCGGTATTGGTAAAGGTATAGCGATAGTTGACGAGATCTCCGGCATCAATGCCATTGCCATCCAGATCCGTAAACTCTCCCCCATCCGCAGCATCGCGAAGCGTACCGGCGGTTTTAACAATTTCAAAGTTGGGGCGCTGGGGCAAATTGACCAAGACGGAACCACTGGCGGGCAGGGCGAGATCGGATCCAGGAGGCATGCCTTCGGTCTCCGCCGTTCCCAGGAATGTACCTGTATCCAAGGTCGCTTGAGTCAAAACATAGTTGTAGGACCCCGTGGCGGTTGTGCCCGCTGACAAATCATCGGCTTGCCCATCCCCATCCAAATCGCTCAGTCCTATTAAGGGGACAATCACCGTGTCATTGGGGTCTGAAGGCAAGCCTAGGTCTCGTAGGGTGACATTAAATAGAGAGGTGTTACCGCTGTTGGTGACGGTATAGTTGTATTGCGTAATCTCACCCACATCCGGTCGCCCATTACCATTGGCATCCTGATAGGATTGGTTGTTATTTAAGGTTTTGGTAAGGTTGATCACCGAAGTTTGTGCCAGTGCTTCACTGTCACTAATGGGGCCGCTGCTAGCGGCATTTCCCCCTGCGGTACCGGTTACCTCAGTCGTCGTATCGACTTGCCCCAAATCAATGTCAGCGGCAGTTAGAATATAGTCTACTTCTACGGTCGTCGACTGTCCCGGCGACAGCGTAGTCGCCACGGGAATGGGCGTACTCGAAAGCTTTGGATCGTTAATCGCAATGTCGCTAAGGGGCGCGGCGGCAGTATTAGTAATGGTTAGGGTATATTTGATGGTCTCACCAACATTGGCTAACCCATTACTATTCTCATCCAGCAAATTACTGATTTTTGTTAAGGTAATTCCAGCCATTACTTACACTTTTCCTGCTAAAAATAGCATGAGACAACACAAAAATTGCAGGCCAATCGGGCACGAGTAAACTTCGTGGAAATGCCGGGGCGATCGCAAGCTAACGATAAACACAAGGCCACGCTTAGGCCAGGTTATCGATAGCCTTTAGGGAATGAAGCTGCCAATGATGCGCACAAACGGTTTGCTCGGAGTAGGTTCAACCGAGACCTCAAAAACTAAACGAATTTGAACAGATGTGTAGATGACTTGTCGTCGCCTGACGATTGCTTTGATTTAGGGTTATGCCACTCTTTTTAGCGAGCCATCCCCTCATCCACTCCCTGATGATGATCTGTGGTTTGAAAGCACCCGAGGGAGCAGACCAATTGCGGTTTAAACAATCTTTACATGAACAAAACGATAGCGATAGCGATCCATAGAAGAAAACTAACACAGAAGAAAAACAGATGTGTTCCGTGATACTACGTTATTACAGCAGTATGCAGTGCAAAAAAGAGCGGCGGATCAGGCATTGTGTTCTGACGGCAAGTCTTGTTAGAGGCGTGGGACCTTCATGAAAATTTAATGATTGATGGGATGAATTTGTCGCTAAATCTCGAAATGTTACAAAATGAGTCGCAGATTTCTGGAGCGAGAAGAAAACAGGAGTGAACCTCTTTACAAAAAGGAACGAAAGGATCAGACTGTAATAAATTTTAAAGACTTAATCCTTGTAAACCTAAAATGTTCTTAAAATTTTCTCGAAGACATCGACGGCTGCTCAATCTACCGATATTTTTGTGGTTATCACTCAATTCAAATGCCAATTTTTTATCCCAACTCCCATGGAACAGATCTAGAAGGCTTGCTCGGGCCAGCTTTAGTTGCAACTCCTGGCACCCAGATTCAGACAGTTATTCAGAAGATGAGTCGATTAAGGAACAGCCACTATTCAACGATTTCAGTGCCGTCTAGTTGTGCGCTCATTGTGCGACAAGGTCGTTTCCTAGGACTATTTACAGAACAGGATCTGTTGGATTTGGTTAATGCGGGGCGATCGCTTCAAAAGCTTCGTATCAAATCTGTCATGGTTCAAACAGTCGCAACGCTTTTAATCGATGATGAGCCCGATCTGCAAGAGGTTATGGCTCTCCTGCTCCAAGCCCATGGTCAATGTTTGCCAGTGCTTAATCGTGCAGGTGAATTGCAAGGTATCATTACGGTGAAAAGTCTGCTGGAGTACCTCAGTCACCAGTGTTCAAGGGCTGAAGACGTACTTCCAGTCATTGCTCAATCCCGCTTAGCACCAGGGGTACAACAGCTAGCAGAACGAGAACAAGAAGGAGAACAACTATTACGGCAAATTGGACAACGAATCTATCAATCTTTTCAGGTTGAAGAGATCCAAGAGGTGGTGGTTCAAGAACTGCGCAGAATTCTTCAAGCCGATCGCGTGGTGATTTTCCAACTGAGGTTTGACCATGTAGGGGTAATTATCCATGAATCCGCAGATGTTAATTATCCTATTCCTGAATCATTGTATTGGGAAGAGGAGCACTTCTCAGCAGACTGCTACGCATTTTATCTCACTCGCCAGCCTCGTATTGTTCTTGATATTGAACAGGACATTTGGTCCGGCTGTATAGCAGAGTTTATGCAAGCAGCCCAAGTCCAATCTAAAATCGTTGCTCCCATTGTCCAAACGCTCACAGACGGACAAGAGCGAATCTGGGGATTGATTAGTGTTCATGCCTGTCGTGAGCATCGTCAATGGAAAACTCATGAAGCTAAGTTTTGTCAGGAAGTTGCTAATCAATTAGCCTTATCCATTAAGCAAGCTGCTCTTTATCAACAGCTTGAGCAGGAATTACGCGATCGAATTCAAGAAGTCGAGCGTCGTAAACAGGCAGAAAAAGCATTAGACTATCAGCTACAACAGAAAAATATTCTGCGGCAGATTACTAGCCAAATTCGTCGCAGCCTCGATCCAGATAGAATCTTTAAAACAACTATAATTATAACTCGTCGAATTCTTCAGGTGGATCGAGTTTGTATTTTTCGTTTTACCCCTAAATCTTCTTGTACAGAAGGATTATTCGTTGCCGAAGAAGTTGACTCTACCTTTTGTCCCATGCTGGGAGTGACGCTTCACGAAGCTTGCTTTGGTCAAGACTGGAGTGCTCAGTATGTTCGAGGAAAGTTCGCTGTTGTGGATGATATCTATCATGCAGATTTAACAGATTGCCATGTTCAATTTTTAGCGCAGATGGAAATCCGCGCGGCTGTAATTCTTCCTATTATTGTAGGAGCCAATCTTTGGGGATTTTTCTGTTTGCACCAATGCTCAGCTCCACGACATTGGGAGAATCACGAAATTCAATTTTCTCGAAGAATCGCGACACAATTAAGCGTTGCCTTACAGCAAGCAGAACTGCTAGCCCATGAGCGAGAAACTAGTGAGGCGCTGACTCGAAAAAACTTTGAAATTGAACAAGCCAAACGTCAAGCTGAAGAGGCTAATCAAGCAAAAAGTGAGTTCTTGGCCAATATGAGCCATGAATTGCGTACGCCACTCAATGCCATTTTGGGTTTTAGTCAACTGCTTCAGAAAGAAGCAGATATTTCAGACGTGCATAAAGAGATGCTGAATACCATTAATCGAAGTGGCACGCATTTGCTCACTCTGATCAATGACATTCTAGAAATGTCAAAAATTGAAGCGGGTCAGGCAATCCTGAATCCACAAGATTTTGATCTTTTTGAGTTACTCAATACGCTATATTCTATGTTTAGGTTTAGGGCAGAGTCTCAGGGATTAGACTTGGAATTTGTCTCTGCTCCCCAGCTCCCACAATACCTCCAAACGGATGAAGGTAAGCTTCGACAAATTCTGATTAATCTTCTCGGTAACGCCATCAAGTTTACCCAACAGGGACAGATCATCCTGACGATTGAGGTCAATGCTCAAACACCTGCGTTTTCTGTTTCTGACCAAAACCTAGAAATCGATTGTCTATGGCTCCGATTTAGCATCACAGATAGTGGTCCAGGGATTGAACCGAGCAACTTTGCGGATTTGTTTAATCCCTTTGTACAAACTGCCGTTGGCAAACGAGCCCAGGAAGGAACTGGCTTAGGCTTAGCCATTAGCTATCAGTTTGCTCGGATCCTGGGTGGGAGGCTCTTTGTTGAAAGCGAACTAGGAGTCGGAAGTACTTTTACCTTAGAGATTCCGGTGCGGCTTGCTGAGCCGTTGGAAGCATCATCCCATAATCCCTATCATCAAGTCCTGCGTCTTGCAGAGGGGCAACCTACTTATCGCATTTTGGTTGTGGATGATTGAGGTGGACCCAATCGACTGAACAGATTTAACAGGAGACTAAGCTCTGAATTCTCCCCGGATTGGACCTCTATTCAGCGACTGCTCTCAGCTGCACCGTCAAAGTAAATCTCATCCGGTGTTTTGTAATCCAACGACTGATGCAATCTCAACTGATTATACCAGCTAAACCATTTCTTCACCTCCTGATTTAAGTGATTCCCATCCTCAAAACTCTTCAGATAAATCAGCTCGTACTTCAGCGATCGCCACAGCCTTTCAATGAAGATGTTGTCATGACACCTTCCCCGTCCATCCATGCTCACCTGGGCTCCGGCTGTTCTCAACCTCTCGGTAAACACCTTCGCCGTGAACTGAGACCCCTGATCTGAATTGAAGATATCAGGACATCCATATTCCTCCAACGCTTCCTCCAATGCATCCAAACAGAACTGCACATCCATCGTGTTCGAGATTCGCCAGCTCAGCACCTTACGGCTGTACCAGTCCATAATCGCCACCAGATAGAAATGCCCCTTCAGCACCGGCAGATAGGTGATGTCCGTGCTCCAGACCTGGTTTACCTTATCAATCGCCACACCCCTCAGCAGATAGGGATATATCTTGTGCTCCGGGTTTGCCACAGTCAGCTTCGGCTTCGGATACAGCGTTTGTAGACCCAGCTTTCGCATCAACCGCTGCACTCGCTTGCGATTCACATCATGACCCTCTCTCTTCAACTGAGCCGTCATCCGACGAGAGCCATAGAACGGCATCTCCAGATACAGCTCATCCAAGCGACGCAGCAGTTCTAGCTCAGAGTCACTCACTGCTTTGGCACGGTAGTACAAGCTCGAACGGCTGATGCCCAGTAGCTGACATTGACGCACCAGGCTCAACTCCTCGTGCTCTCGCTCTACCAGGGCTTTTCGCTGCTCAACCCCAGTTTGGCTGAGCACTCCGCTAAAAAATCCCGTTCCACCTTCAGCTTGCCGATTTGCCGATACAGCTCGTTGATTTCTGCCTGTTTATTCGCTTCCTCCTTTCCTCTATCAGATGTCTGGCCTGAATCAAAGACGCTGCTTGCCCCTTCCAAGAGCTGCCTCTTCCACTGATGGATCAGCGTTGGATGCACATTGTGTTGGCTCGCCAGTTCCGGCACCGTCTTTGCCCCTTGCAAGGCTTCCAAGGCGATTCTCGATTTGAACTGGGCGCTGTACTGTCGGCGTTTCTTGCTCATCTTCTACTCCTATCATTTTTCGTGGAGTTTCAGAGCTTAACCCCCTGTCCAGTTTTTGGGGTCCACTATAGATAACTTAGAGAATCGTAAGCTCCTAGGCCGATTGATGCAATCTGCTGGATTTGAGGTCCAACTTGCTATCAATGGTCTAGAGGCGATCGCCCTCAGCCGAACCTGGAATCCTCATCTGATTTGGATGGATCTGCGAATGCCTGAGATGGATGGCCTAGAAGCCACGCGCCAAATTAAATTGCACCAACCCAACATCCCCATTATTGCGCTCACGGCTCAAGCCTTTGCCAAAGATCAGATTGCAGCGACAACAGCCGGTTGTGATGGTTTTATTCTCAAGCCTTTTCATCCATCAGTCCTGTGGGAATGCCTAGCCCAACAGCTTTCGGTTCAGTATGTTTACACAGAGGACAGGACGGAAACTAACGTTGCGGCGACCGATGCTGCATTGGCAAGGAAAAGGGGAGAGGGACGATCGCTTCATCTCACTCTGACGCCGGATATTCTACAATCGCTATCCCAAACTTGGCTTCAGCGGCTTTACAAGGCTGCGCTAGCACTTGATAGCGTTACCCTCAGACAACTCATGAGCGAACTACCCGAATCTCAGCTCACCTTAAAACAGGAATTAGAGCAGATTATCCGTAAGTTTCGTTATGATCTCATCTTGCAATCCCTCCGGGATGTGGGCGTCATGGAATCAAACCCACCAACGTGAAATAAATCGAACTTCCCTGGTTTAGCTGAGATTCTGCCCAAATCTTTCCCCCATGATATTCGATAATTTTTTGGCAAGTTGCCAAACCAATACCATGGCCTGGATAGTCTGTTTTGTCTTGAAATCGACGAAACATTTCGAACACTGCACTGCACTGGTGGGGGGTCATACCTAGGCCATTATCATGAACTCCAATTTTCCACAGGACTCGAAACTCTTTCGCGATAAGATTCGACGATTGCACCTCTAGGGAATTTATACCAGTGGCGATAAGCTGCGTATATTGAGCTGTGATTCGAATCAACGGTGTCTTGCCCTTGTGGCGGAACTTAATTGCATTGTCGATCAAGTTTTGGATAAGGTTGAGCAAGAGCCAAGGATTTCCCAATACGATCGGCAAGTGCCCCTCCCATTCAACCTGAGCGTCTGTTTTAGCCACCTCCGCAGTCAGATTCTCCAAACTCTGCTCGATCAGCTTTTGAATATCCACAATCTCAAAACAATCTTCCTGAACGCCTGCTAAGGCATAGTTCAGTAATCCCTGCATCAATCGGTGCATTGACTGCGCAGATTTTGCAATGTTTTGAAGATGACGCTTCGTTAACTTGTCCGCTGAATTTCCATATTTACGCTCCAGAATTTCACCGGAGATCAGCAAACTTTGCAGTGGCTGCTTGAGGTCATGGGAGACCGCTGCGCAAAACTGCTCTAAACGACGGTTGGAAAGTTCCAAGGCTTGATTTTGGGCTTCAATCTTCTGATGCTGGCGTTGAAGGGTAAGCTGTAGCTCTACCCGAGCCATCATTTCTTCAATTTGAAACGGTTTAGTGACATAATCCACTGCTCCCCGTTCAAAAGCCTGGAGCTTTTCTGGGGTATCCCCTAGGGCACTAACAAAGATAATGGGAATCTTGCTTAAATCCGGGTCAGCCTTAAAGGCTTGACAGACGGTATAACCATCCATTTCTGGCATATCCACATCCAGCAAAACTAAATCTGGATGTCTGGCTTTCGCACCGTTGAACGCTAGTATGCCGTTAATTGCACTTCTAACCTGATAGCCCTGAGACTGTAAAGCTTTTTCAAGCAAGGTCAAATTCTCGGGCCTATCATCAACCAGTAGGATATCTCCCTTCATAGGCTGCAAAGAAGTCAAGCTTCTTGGCGTGACAATACATTCCTGTAGGAGTCTCTAACTCTTGATAGACGATCAACAGGTTAGAGGACTATATTTACTACAGCGATTAAACTCGTTATAATGCATTATCCCTAAGGTTGTTATTATCTTAACATCTGACCCTCTTCTATCCTGAGGCGCTTTACAATCCGTAAAGTGTCAAGACGGAAAAACAAACCATTACGCAACCGTCATACTTCGAGGTAAAGATGTACTCGATGCGTGGGGTGCCTGGTGCTGTGAGGCAGGGGAATGCTGTTCTGCCAGCCGTTTTTCTAGATCCTGGGCTGTCAGAGGTTTTGAAAAGAGATAGCCTTGGCCCAAATCGCAATTGAGCTGTGTGAGCTGTTCTGCGATCGCCTCAGATTCAATCCCTTCCGCAACCACATCCATAGCCAGATCATGGGCTAAGTTGATCGTCGCTTGAATAATCCGAACTTCATTACGGAGCTGATGCCCTTTAACCGGTGAGTTGGATTTAGCAGGGGAATCCAAGGCCATGATGAACGATCGATCGATTTTAAGTGTATCCACCGGAAAACGATGTAAATAGCTTAAAGACGAGTATCCTGTCCCAAAGTCATCGATCGCCAGTTGAATATCGCGAGCCTTAAGCGCTTCCAAAACTGCCATTGCCGAATCCGCCTGATCCATAATTGCGGTTTCCGTAATTTCGAGTTTCAAGAATTGACTGTTTAATCCCGTACTATTCAAAATCTGGTCAATCTGTTCGATTAAATCGGGCTGGGAAAACTGCTTCACCGATAAATTCACACTTACTTTCCAGGGAATCTGGTCCACCATTCCCGGGATCGAAGAGTTCAGATTGGGAAAAAACTGCTGCTGCCAAGCTTTGATCTGGCGACAGGCTTCCTGCAAAGTCCACAGCCCAATGGGCAAGATCAACCCCGTATCTTCGGCAACGGGAATAAAATCCGCTGGTGAAATAAATCCTTCCGTCGGGTGAATCCAGCGGATCAGGGCCTCAAATCCGACAATCTTCCGCGTTGGGAGTGAAACAATGGGTTGATAGACGAGGGAAAATTCCTGAAGTTCTAGGGCACGCCGTAGATGGCTTTCGAGCTTGAGGCGATGAACCACCTGCTGTCGCATGGTGGAGGTAAAAATTTGGTATTGCGATCGCCCCAAGGCCTTCGCCCGATACATTGCCGTATCCGCATCGCGCAAAATATCAATGGCATGTTCGTAATTGCCTTCAACAATGACAATGCCCATGCTGACACTAACAAACAGCTCATACTGTTCAACCCAAAAGGACTCTGTTAATTTTTTCTCTAGGGTTTGGGCCAGTTGAATTACAGCCGTATTGTTACGGATTTGAGGAAGTAAGATGACAAATTCATCTTCCCCTTGGCGAGCCAGCAAGGCATCTTCCGGTAAACAGGCTAGAAGACGCTGGGCGATCGCCCCCAATAGCTGATCACCCGCATCATGCCCCAAGGAGTCATTCACCACTTTAAAGTGGTCACAGTCCAAAAATAACAGGGCAAAAGGATTTGGGTTGGTTGTTTTGAATTGATCAAGCCGGGTCTCTAAGGTTTGTAGTAAATAATTTCGATTGGGTAATTCAGTCAGCGGATCATGAAATGCAAGATGACGAAGCTGATGTTCTGCTTGTTTACGGCGTATGATTTCTTGCGTCAGTTTTTTCTTAGACCAATTGAGTTGAGCCGTACGATTGCTCACCCGAGCTTCTAACTCGGCATTCAGCTTCTGAACTTCGGCTCTAGACTGCTTTAAGGCTAGCTGTAGCTCAATCCGAGCGATCACCTCATCGCCATTGAAGGGTTTTTCCACATAGTCCGCCGCTCCCAAACTAAAAGCTTTGAGTTTATCCACAGGTTGGTTAAATGCACTGACAAAGATAATGGGGATCTCTGCGGTGTCGGGATTTTCTTTGATTTTTTGGCAAACATCATACCCGGAAAATTCCGGCATGTTAATATCCAGCAAAATCAGATCTGGACGAATAACTTCCAGGGCAGTGAGTGCGAGTAATCCATTAATAGAAAGACGAATATCGTAGTCCTTCTTTTTCAAGAGCTCAGATAACACACTGAGATTGTTAGGATTGTCGTCAACGATGAGAATACAGGGAGTGAAATTGGCAAGGTGGGTCATTTTTATGCATCGTTAGAGAAATGAAGACAAAAAGCCTAAACACTACTCATGGGAATTGCTTTGCTTTTCTTTAGATGTCTTAATTAATTCTATATATCTCTATACAAACATGAGGTTTTCTTCAATGACTAGGTGACTTGTGCGGAGATCGGGGCTCCGCAGATTTCCGGATAGATAGACCCTGCCGTTTCCCGCGACATTTCCCGATAAAATTTTACCGACCTCGAATCCCTGCACACTTACGTCTGGGTTTACATGCTCATCCTCTGCCTGGTTCTGTCGCTGCTAATTGTCGGGGCGATCGCCTTCTACCTCGCCAGCCTTTATTTCACCGTTCGATTCTTTGCCCATCCCCCTGAGCTCGGTCCAGCCGTGTCTGGTGGTGTTTCGATCCTGGTGCCCTGCTGCGGTCTGGACGAAGGGGCTTGGGAAAATTGGTCGTCTTTTTGCCAGCAGGACTACGCGCCCTACGAGGTCTTGTTTGGGGTCGTTGATCCGGCAGACCCGGCGGTGCCTGTGATTGAAAAGCTACAGCGCAGCCAGCCCGATCGCGTGCGTCTTTTCGCCGGACTCAAACCCCTTGGGGCCAATCACAAAGACAGTAGCCTCAGTTATTTGGTCAAGGAAAGTCGCTACGACACGCTGATTTTTGCCGATAGCGATATTTGCGTGGCTCCGGACTATATTCAAATGGTGACGGCTCCCTTGGTCGATCCACAGATAGGGATGGTGACCTGTGCCTATGTGGCCCATGATCCGAGGTTTGTGGGCGGGGCGATCGCTTCCCTCGGTCGCTGTTGTGATTTTATCCCTAGTGCATTAGTTGCTAGAGCAATGGATGGTGGAATTCGGTTTGCCATTGGCGTGACGATGGCGATGGGCAAGGAGGCGTTGGAAAAAGCCGGGGGATTACACCTCAGCCGCATTGGTTCGGACTACAACTTGGGAAAACGGGTTGCTGCTACGGGCTATGGGGTTGAGCTTTCTCATTTGGTCTTGGAATCGGACACGGGGCGGGAAACCCTGGGCGAGGTGTGGCGACGGGAGCTGCGCTGGGCGCGGACGATTCGGTTTAATCGGGGAGCGGTATATTACGGACAGGTGTTTTGTTTTGGTTTAGTGTATTTGTTGCCGTTACTACTGTTGACGCGGTTTGCGGTTTGGGCGGTGGGATTGGCGATCGCCACGATCCTGATCCGCTATCTCCAAGCCTGGGTGGCCGCAACATATATTAGTGCGCCGAAGCTGTCTCGCTGGTTTTGGCTGTTGCCCCTGCGGGAGGCGATTAGTTTTGGGGTGTGGGTGTTGGGGGCGTTTGGCGATCGCATCTATTGGCGGGGACGTTGGTTGCAGATTGAGGGAGATGGCAGGATTCGAGAGCTGTGATAGAGAAAAGACACTTCAACTTCTTTTTTCTCTATCCGGAAACTTTGTGGTTTTTTTAGAAAATCGAGATTTTATGTAAGTAATTTGCAGGATGTCCGTTGAATAGTGTAGTGATTTTTCCAACATGAGATACTTTGCTCGTTAGAGGTACTGTTCTGAGAACAAGGTTTACAAGTCTTGGTGTCCAGGCCAATCACAGCTAGCCTGAGCGTTGTATAAGCTCTGGTTTTCTCCCGTCCTGGGCCAATTTGCAGCAGCTTTTCAAGCAAGGTTCGCAGATGGAATTCAACCCATAGAGAGGGAAATTACGAATGAGAAGTATGTTTACAAAGGTTGGTGGAGTGGCGATCGCCACCCTCGCGATTACTACTGGCATCCAAAACCAAGCCTTAGCCGTCTTAACTGGAGGTGCGACTTCGGTTCAAGATTCATTTACTGGACTAGAGTGGCTGCGCCTAGATCAAACAGACGGCCTGGATATTTCTCTTCCCGCGCTAGGACCGTTTCTAGGACAGGGATATACCGTTGCAAACGGCATCCAAGTACAAGGATTACTGGGCTCCTTTTTTGGCCAGTTTGGCCTCCCTAACGATCCCCTCGCGCCTCCAGGAGATCCTGCCGCCTCAATTAGCGATACCTTATTTTCAGCCTGGACAGGGCTGTTTGGCGAAACCGTATCGTTTTCTCCCTTTGCCAGCGGTTCGGGTGGACGTTTCATCAGCGGACCAAGCACCGTTAGTAGTTTTGGGGTAATTAACAGCCCATTAAACGTATCTGCTTTGATTTCGTCTGCTTTTGGAATGACTTTGCCAGCTTTTAGTGGCCCAATCGGAAGTTTTGCTGCCTTTTTACCCAGTTCTGGACTCTCTTCTGATCTCACAGGTGTTTTCATGGTTCGCGCGATCTCGACAACGCCAGCAGCGATTGCTCCATCCGTAACCAGCGTTCCGACTCCAGCTTTGCTGCCGGGTCTGATTGGCTTTGGGGTTAGCGTACTCAAGCGAAAGAAAAAGCAAACCGCCGAAGCGTAAACCCCACCGGCCACTGGCTGCGGGTACCCGGTTTTTGAATTGCCATCCTTTCCACCGTTCTCTGCTCTGAGAGCGGTTTTTTATGCCGTTTTTTGTACGGTATTTTGTGCGTTGCCTTGTTCACCCTCAGTCTCCCCTAGAATAGAAAGCTGCTGTTTTCCATGCTAGAGAGGCTCAAGCCGGTGCCAACCTTAGGGGTCAATATCGATCACGTCGCAACCATTCGCCAAGCCCGCCGCACCGTCGAACCCGACCCAGTTGCCGCCGCTGCCCTGGTGGAACTCGCCGGAGCCGATGGCATTACCGTGCACCTGCGGGAAGACCGTCGCCATATCCAAGACCGGGACGTGCGCATCCTGCGGGAAACCGTCCGCACCCACCTCAACCTCGAAATGGCCGCTACCGATGAAATGGTTGCCATTGCCCTCCAGATCCAACCCGACTACGTCACCCTCGTCCCCGAACGCCGCGAAGAAGTCACCACCGAAGGTGGCCTCGACATTGCCGGACAGCAGGAGCGGATGAATCGCGTTGTGGATCAGCTCCAGAGCACCGGAATTCCAGTCAGCCTGTTCATCGACCCCGACTCCGCCCAAATTCAAGCCTCCGCCAAGGTTCAAGCTCAGTTCATCGAGCTCCATACCGGACGCTATGCGGAAGCCAAGGGCGAAGCAGCGGTGCAGCAGGAATTGGAATTTTTGCGGCAAGGGTGTGAGGAGGCGATCGCCGCCGGTCTCCGGGTCAACGCCGGTCACGGCCTCACCTACTGGAACACCTACCCCGTAGCAACTCTCCCCGGCATGGAAGAACTCAACATTGGCCACTCGATCATCAGTCGTGCCGTGTTGGTGGGAATTGAGCGCGCCGTGCGTGAAATGAAAGACCTCATCCAGGGACGTCTTTAAGGATCCCAGGCCAATCTGCGCAGGAAGTCCATAGAGACCCCCCGCAGGCGATAAGATCATCTATGGTTTGAAGCTTGTACGGTTTGAACCTTGCCGTTTGATTTATAGCTCTTTTAATCATGCAGACTTACCATTTCGTTCTCGCCAGCCAAAAATTCCTGTGTGAAGAGGAACCCCTCGAAGAAGTCCTGCGCGAGCGCCAGAGACATTACCAATCCCAGGAAAAAGCAATTGATTTTTGGCTCGTCACTGAGCCCGCCTTCCTAGAGGCTCCTGAACTCGCTGAATTCAAAGCCAAATGTCCTCAACCCGCCGCCGCCGTGGTCTCCACCAACGAGCAGTTCATTACCTGGCTCAAGCTTCGCCTAGAGTTTGTCCTCACGGGTCAGTTCCAAGCGCCCTCCAGTGCCATTAGTGATCCCCTCGCCTCCCTAGCCACCGCCGCCTAAATCGACTATAAAATCCAGCAAAACAAATTTTCCTGGTAACATCAGCAACGCCAGGAGAATAAGGGTGTTTGTTGTCGTCGGTTGTTGTTGTTGGTTTTTACCAAAGCGGTTCTATGTTTCCCCCCATCTTGCGTCACGGTATCGCTCATCTGAGTCAGAGGGTTGGCTTCAGCGCAGTCCTGCTCTGCGGTGGCCTGAGCAGTCTGGGGGGAGCGGCCCTCGCCCAATCCGTCGAGATGCTGGCGGCCTGCGAGCCGCCCCGCGCCGAAGAATATTTGCTTCTAGTTGTCGTCTCGACTCCGGCGGACCAAGACAAGCTCAAACAAACCTTGCCCCCCAGCGTCAAGGCTCCGAGCTGCAATTATTTGGGTAGTCATGTCGCGCGCATGGGAGGCTTCCGCAAACCCGAAGATGCAGATGCTTGGGCCTCTTATCTGCGGGAAGTTGCGGCCCTACCGGCCTTCATCGCCCAACCCGCCGGGGCCAAGGCCAATGCCGTCACCCCCACAACTGCGCCGACCGTCTCGCTATCTCCGGCATCTCCGGCATCTCCGGCGTCTTCGGTATCTTCTCCGGCACAACCTATTCCTCCACGACCTATTCCTCCCAGCTCTCCAGGGGCAACGGTGGCGGTGCCAGGTTCGCTTCCGTCTGCTGCGCCGGTTGCCCCATTGCCGCCTGCCAATACCGGTGCGCTTCCTGCTCCCCCGGTGCCAAGCAGTCCTCCTGGGATCGTCGTTCCCGCCTCGCTTCCCCCGGCGGCGTCCCCGGCCAATGCGAATTTGGCTCCGAGTTTGGCCTATGTTCCGCGATCGCTCCCCTCGGGTTACGGGGTCTTAGTCGACTACGGCAACCGCCCCGAAACCGCTCAGCAGGTGCAAACTATTCTCGGTCGTGCCGTTGGACTCGCCGCCTATGGTCAACGACCCTATGTGCTGGCTCAGTTTTCGCCGGATAGCGCAGTGGCGATCGCCGTCCTCCGCACCCTCACCCAGCAAGGCTTCAGCAGCATGATCGTCGACAGCAACGGCATCACCCTCCTCACCGACCGCATCCAGTAGGGACACCAGGACAAACCGCGTTTATCCTGGTGTATTGCCTAGACTCTGATGGACCTCTGTTCCCCTCACCGCAGCGTCGCCACCCAAGCCACCGCAATTCCCAGGGCACAACCCGCAAACACCTGAACCGGCGTGTGCCCCAGCAGTTCCTTTAGCTTTTCCTCATTGAAGTGATGATCTTCCTGGAAAAGCTCATCAATCATCTGATTGAGGATTCGCGCCTGCTTCCCCGCCGCTTGCCGAACCCCCGTCGCGTCATACATGACAATGACCGCAAACACCGTCGCCATGGCAAACTCAATGCTCTGCCACCCCCCCGTTTGCCCGACCCCTGCCGCCAGCGCCGTCACCAGCGCCGAGTGAGAGCTGGGCATCCCGCCGGACCCTAGAATGACCCGAAAATCTAACTTTCCATGGCGAACTAGACCCACCAACCCCTTAATGCCCTGGGCCAAAAAACAGGCTAAAAATGCATTTAACAGGACCTGGTTCTGAAAAATCTCTCCCACATTCTGCATAACGGATCCCGCTCACTCCTGCTGCATCCCAACATGGGCAAAGCGTATCACCGGATGGACCTCAATTGGTTACTCTCAAGGAGCTACTGTTGGCTACATGACGGGTGACTAATGGGTGCGGGCCGTGATGAACTCGGCGATCGCCATCAGCGGTAGCGCTTTCTCGCCCCAGCCAGCCACCTCTCCCTTCGCCGCCTCCACCAGTTGCTGAGCCTGACGACGGGATTCTTCAATGCCCCAAAGACTGGGATAGGTTACCTTCTGGGCGGTGAGATCCTTCCCGGCACTTTTACCTAGCTCTTCGGATGTCGCGGTAATATCCAGGACATCATCGACGATTTGGAACGCCAAGCCAATGTTTTGGGCGTAGCGCAGCAACCGCGCCTGATCCGCAGCATCGGCTCCTGCCAAAATTGCACCGGAAACTACCGATACTTCCAAGAGCGCCGAGGTTTTGTGCGTGTGAATAAAATTGAGGGTTTCGAGGGACACATCAGTTTTGCCCTCGGATTCTAGATCCACGACCTGACCGCCGACCAAACCCTCCGCCCCGACAGCTCGGCCCAGTTGAGAAATGACTTTGAGAATGCGATCGGGCGCGACGTTTTGCGTATTTTCGACAATGTATTCAAAGGCATAGGCCAACAGCCCATCTCCTGCCAAAATCGCAATATCTTCGCCGTAAATCTTGTGATTCGTCGGTTTGCCCCGACGGAAATCGTCATTGTCCATGGCCGGTAAATCGTCATGGATCAGCGACATCGTATGCACCATCTCTAGAGCGCAGGCCGTGGGGATAGACATCTCGGTTGTCCCCCCCATCAGCTCACAGGTCGCCAAACAGAGAATCGGACGCAGCCGTTTGCCACCCGCCAGCAGCGAATAGCGCATCGACTCATAGATCGTCTTGGGATCTGCCATCGGCAAGGCACGATCGAGGGCTGTTTCCACAAAGGTTTGCTTTTCGGCCAAATACCGCTTCAGATCAAAAGCGGCGAGACTGGTCGATGCAGGTGCCGAGACATCAGAAGGATTGGGGCGAGCGCCCGCCGTTGCGGTACCGCTGAGGGTGCCGCTGACTGTACCGCCCTGGAGAGGACTCATCATAGGTCTTGAGCCGATGGTGAACAACGCTGGCAATAACTCCAGACTGTATTATGCAACAGCATGGCGACGGTCATCGGACCAACTCCGCCAGGGACGGGGGTAATGTAGCTGGCGATCGCCGCCACACCATCATAATCAACATCACCCACCAATCGAGACTTTCCCTCGGGCAGATCTACCCGATTGATCCCCACATCCACCACCACCGCACCGGGTTTGACCCTGTCGGCAGTCACCAAACCGGGTCGTCCCACGGCGGGGATCAAAATATCTGCCGAGCGGGCTACAGCGGCTAAGTCGGGGGTGCGAGAATGGGCGATCGTGACGGTCGCGTTGGCGTCTAGGAGCATCAGCGCCAAGGGTTTGCCCACCAGGATGCTGCGGCCAATGACAACGGCTGTTTTTCCCGCCGGATCAATGTCATATTCCTCCAGCAACCGCATCACCCCAGCGGGGGTACAGCTCCGTAACCCGGCTTCCCCCCGCACCAAATGACCTAGATTGACGGGGTGGAGGCCATCGGCGTCTTTTTCTGGCGCGATCTGGTGGAGCAAGGCGACGGAATCGAGTCCACTGGGCAGGGGCAATTGCACGAGAATGCCGTCCACTCGTTCATCTTGATTAAGATCCTGAATGATGCCGCTGAGGGTTGCAAAGCTGGCATCGGCGGGTAAATGCTGACCAAAAGACGTTATTCCTACGGTTTCGCAGGATCGTTCTTTGTTGCGAACGTAGGCCGCACTGGCGGGATTGTCGCCCACCATCAAAACCGCAAGGCCGGGGGGTCGCCCAATTTGGGGCTGAAGGGCTTGGACGCGATCGCGCAAGTCCTGCTGAATTTTTGCCGCAAGGGCTTTCCCGTTCAAAATACGGGCTGGGGAGGCGGTCATGGGCACCTAGGTCTTCGTCTGTTTTTTCAGTTTCTCATAGCTCCGAAAAATCCCACCCATCCTCGGCAGTCCGGATTAAAATTGACACAATTGGTTGCGAAACCATGGTTGCGAAACTAGGTTGTAAAGGTTACAAAAATTTCCTATGGCTGCTGATACCGCCCAACGGCACCCGCATGGCAAAAAATCTTCCTTTGGGGCGATCGCGATCGCGACGGGTTTAGGCTTAACACTGTTCGGTGTGGGTTGTGCGGCCACGCGTTCGGGGGAGCGCTCCTACATTACTTTTGTTGGGTTTCAGACGCCTTGGGGGGGTCGGGCACTGCCGATTGAGCGGTTGCTGGCCCAAAGAGATTTGATCCGAGGGAACCAGAAAAATCTTGAGACCTCGGTCAAAATTCAAGGCCAGATTGTGCAGCGATCGCCCCTGCTCAACGGTGTAGCCTACCGTATCCAAGACTCAACGGGATCAATTTGGGTCTATAGCGACAACCCCAAAATAAAGTTAGAGGTGGGCCAGTTTGTTACGGTTCATGGACAACCGATGTATCAAGAGGCGAAGGTAGACAACCAGGATTTTGGCTCGTTGTACATCAAGGAAGAGCGGCGATCCCTGGCGAGTTCGGTTTAGGGGATGGGTTTAGGCTAGAGTGGTGACTGGTCCGATTGCGGTCGGAATCCGGGCCTAGATCGAGGGCTTACTCTAGCCTTTGAGCGGAGTCGTTTGCTAGAATGGAAAACCAGTGAAAGAAAAAGGAGATTCTCAAGTTTATGGCACAGGTGACCGTTGGGGAGAACGAAGGAATTGAATCAGCACTGCGACGCTTTAAGCGTCAGGTCTCGAAAGCAGGCATCTTTGCGGATCTGAAGCGGCTACGTCACTTCGAGACCCCCATGGAGAAAAAGAAGCGGAAAGCTCAGGCCAAGCGCCGTCGCCGCAACTAATTGCAAGACATTGCAAAGGCTGGCTGGGCAGTTCCTGGCTAAATGAAGGTCAAAACTTAGTGTTTGATAGCTCTAAATCAAGGGTCGCCATCCAAGCTGGATCGCGGCCTTTGTTTGTAGGATTTTTAGCGCATCGCTACCGAATAACTGTAACAAATAACTGTTAATTGATGGGGTGGGTTGGGGAGAGGAATTTAATTTCTGTTCCCTTAATCTGTTTTGGAGTCAATCCGAACTTTTATTCCAGACTCTAGATAATGACCTAAGGCTTTCCCCAAGGCTTCTTCAGGACTAGGCTTAGGCTCTGTCTTAAAGAGTTTCTGTAAAAACTGAGCTGTGACAAATAGAACCACAGCAGTAAGACCTACAATATGCATGGCTTATCCCTCCACGATGTTCTTCTTGCCTTAGGATTCATCTTTCTTGTGCGTCAATCTTGATGCTTTTAAGAAATTTATCTTCGCACTATGCTAGACATGGCTAGTTTGTAAACTTTAGATAAAAATCCAGTTAGGACCTCTCAACTCATCAAAAACCTACTCATCAAAAAACGGATATGGCTTCAAGTGAAAAACCATATCCGTTTGCCTATTCAACACGACTGAAGGCTTGGCCCTGCCTCCTATTAATGAGCGACTAGGGAAGGAGAGTTATTCATCAGTCCACCCACTTGGAAATAAACATCAACCATTGCCATCTCATGGCCCACTGTTGAACGAGCGCTACTGCGTTCACCGAGCAGATTGCCCTGGGCATCGAGGTTGAACTGGCTGGTGTAGTCCACTTTGAGGGATTCGATGCCTGCTTCAGCCAAGGACTTCAGTTCGCCGGATTCAGTCAGGGCATTTTCATTGAGATCTTGCCAGACCCGCAGTTGGCTAAAGTTGGTATCAGAAGCATTGACCCAACCATCGCCGTTGCTATCAAAACTGGCCAGTTTGGCAAATCCTTCGCCCACGCTGCCACCGAAGAGCTCGGAACGATCGTCGATTTGACCATTGCCATTGTTGTCGATTGCCAGGAAACCATCTTGACCCGAAAGCCAACCGGTTTGAACTTTCTCGCCCGTATTCAGCAGGTCGAAGGTAATGCCCCGCTCCAAGCTGAGGGTTTGAATACCATCACCGTTGAGGTCGAGGGCGATCGGGCTGACAAATCCATAGGAGGTTTTGTCGTAGATTGAGACATCTAGATGATCATTGCAGACCTTGTCCGAATCTGCTGAAACCACTTTCATCGAAAAGGTTTCGGTACCTTCAAAGTAGCCTGCACTATTGCCCGCATCGCGATCGACCGTGACTCGTTCTTTCCAGGTTTGGACTTGGAACGAATTGGATACGGACTGACCGGCTGCTACTTTGACGGTGACTGTATTGTCCGAAGCAATTTTACCGTTTTGGTAGAGGGTGAAATCCCAGCTGGCATCGGATGGGCCGACCATGGGGCGATCGGAACCCACCGTTCCATTGGAGACTCGGTTATAAACGTTGTAAAGCCATCTACCACCAACGCCTTGGCGAACGTCGTAATAGCCGCCCCACATGATGTTCTGGTTGCCTGCCCATTGATCAACCCGTTTGGCGGAACCGTTGTCTACTTGGATGGTGAAGTAGCGATCGCGATCGCTCACCTCATCCAATTGAATATAATAGTTGCCTTGGCTCCCTTCATTAATCCCACTGGTTCCCACCAGCTTGGCGCAGACGGGTTCGCGTACAATGCCCGCATCCAGCGTCGAATTGTATTCACCGGGAGCCAGCACTACGGTTTGGGTCATGCCGGTGCTGGGGTGAACATCGGAGTCGAGGGTGTCGTCGTTACTACCGGAAAAGGCGACTAGCTTAATGTCATCCAGATGCGCACCGCGACCATAGGCCAGGGCTGTGCCGGTGGACAGGAATTCGAGTTGTTTGGTAGAACCATCGCCTTCGAAGCTAACCGTATAGGTTTTCCAGTTGTAGCCGGAATTGTCGGAACCATCCTCATGAACGGCAAGCAGCGTTGACCCATCTAGGCGCACTTCCATGGCATTGACATCCGCATCGTAGCCGGGACGCGGTGCATATTGGAAGGTGAGAGTATATTGCTTGCCAGCTTCGGTGGCCACATCGCGATAGATTTGACTGGCGTCGTTGTAGTAGTCGATGGCGTCATCGTTGAGTTCGATGTGGTTGCGGCCATCGGCGGAGTCGCTGGTGCGAATTTCGAGATAACCATCTTTGGATTTCCAACCTTCTAGGGGAGCAGCAACAAAACCGTTAGTATTGGTTGTTTCAAAGCTCGATTCAAAGATGACTGTGGAAGAACTTTCAGCGGCGTTGGCTTGGGTAAACTGGTAACCGTTAGGGAGGTTGGTGAAAGTAACTTTGTATTCTTCACCGGCATTGAGATGATCAAAGCGGTAGTTGCCATTGGCATCGGTCACCGTAGTTGCTGTGGTGTCATCGCTATTGCCAATTACACCATCAGCACCGCCCCCAGTCAGGATGACCTTAACCCCTTGAACGCCTTGCTCGCCAGTATCCTGAATTCCGTCTTTGTCGGTGTCATACCAGACGCGATCGCCTAAACTCGCAGGCTTCGCCACAATTCCCGCATCCAGCGTCGGATTATGCTCACCGGATAAGAGGGTCACAATTTGAGTTTTCCCATTGACCGGATTGGCATCAGAATCTAATCCATCGTTGCTGCCCGCATCCGCTTGGGTAAATCCATAACCACTCGGTAAGTGATCAAACTGAACCTGATATTCTTCACCAACATTAAGCTGCTCAAATTTGTAGTAACCGTTGGTATCGGTCGTTGTGGTCGCAACGGTATCATCCGCATTGCCAATGATGCCATCTGCACCGCCACCGACCAGTGTGACTTGAATGTCGGCAACCCCTTTTTCGTTGTCATCTTGGATGCCGTCTTGGTCGGTGTCGTACCAAACGCGATCGCCCAAACTCGCCTTCCGATAAAACCCTGAATCAATCGTGGTATTATTTTCACCCGGTGCTAGGGTCACAACCTCGGACAACAACCCATCCGAATCAATCGCATCATTACCGCCTTGATCCACCGGACTTGCGAAATCAAATCCCTCAGGGGTTTCAACCTGAACTTTGTAATTGCCTGCAATCACAGTAAATGAATAATTGCCATTCGAGTCAGTCGTTGTAGAAGCAATAATTTCGTTAGGTGCGATCGCGCCATCCCCATTGATGTCCGCCAGCAGATTTACCGTTGTGCCAGCGATACCGGTTTCTCCAGCCTCTTGAATTCCGTTGGCATTGCGATCTTCAAAGACGCGATCGCCCAACTTCGAAAGCGCCACCGCTGCAAACATAATCTGGGCGTCCGGCAGACCATCGCCGCTCATCTCCGGCACGATCAAAACCCCCATTTTTTGCCCAAACCCCGGAACAAAACCTTCTCCATGAACTTTTGCCGCGTTGACAATTTCATCCACACGGTTTTGTTTCCACAGCGTCCCCTCAGAACCAACACCGACCGTCGAATTTGTATCGTCAATCAGTGTCCAAATTGCTCGCTGTACATCAGCGAATGTATAGTTGCCATAACCACCAAGAGAAGCTTGGCCAGCAAAATCCTGGTTAATAATCCAGTTGAGCAAATCTAGATTTTCGGACTTTTCGATCAGGCCCGGACCCATCAGTTCTGTGGGAAGTGGCTCATAGCTTGAATAGACTTTAGCTGTATAGCTATCACCTACTTCGTCGGGATCAACGACACCATTGCGATTGTTGTCGAGTTCAAAATCAATGGGGCGATCGGTATCAATACAATAGCCATCAAATGTACCATTCAGAATTCCACCATTAGTAATGACCAGATCCACATAGCTTTCTAAGCCAGAAGCCTGAGGATGAGCGTAGGAGTAAATAACTTTCTGGAGAGTAACTTGATTGGGCAATGCGGCACTGAGTTGTTCAATAGTCATGGGAAGCTGCTAGTCAAAAACTAAGCGTTAATGTTGAATAAGCATCTGAGTGATCGATGAAGCGACTTTCTAAGTTTTGAAAGGGCGATCGCTCAGAGCCAGCGAAAAAGACCGGAATTTCTTCTTTCAATTCAAAGGAATTGCCTATAGAGAAGCATCTTGTGCATTGGCCGGATGGAATAACTGAGAAGCAATGCACAAGCGGCTTCCAAGTGAAGGTTTTAACCTTTGCGTTGGCGAGCGCGAATTACCTTCTGGGCAACAAATCCACCACCCAAAATCAAACCTGCCATTGCAGAGGGCTCCGGTACAGACTGAGGCATAGGAGTTGTAGGCTCACATCCTGGCAATCCGACTTCACAGGTACCATTTGCCGAAGCACTGGGAGCGATAGAAGCGATTGCACTCACAACAACAGTAGCCAAAACAATTTTCTTCAACATGATGGGAACTCCAGTAATTTAGAACTTAGCTCCCTGACTCTCATGCTTAATTTATAACACCTACGTATATGAACTGCCGTAAATCTGCGATGAAAATAGGTGGTGTTTCTAGTCGTATAAACTCGGTATTTTTCCGTGATTCTACGAACTTTTTAGAGGGATAAAAAGAGTCTACGCATTTTGGAGATTTGGTCGCTGTCGAAGAATTTCTAAAGCCAGCAGAATGGCGGTTGATGCTGTTTTCTTTGTTGGGAGCAAGTTGCATCCTAAGTTTCGAGACGATGCTTCTGACAGAGATTTTGAAGGGCCAAAGCAGTGCTATCTAGCACTGCTTTGGCTCAACGAAGTAGGATCCGCTAGGGGCCTATGCCGAGCAATCGCGGATCCTTATACTCACTGGCGCTTAAAATCCAGCTAGAATCTAACCGATAAACTCAAAGCTAGGGCTAGAGAGACTGAGGTTAGTATTGCCCTTGAAGACGGCGATCGCATCCCGACTCTTGTCGGCATCATTCCCCAGGCAATAGAGGATACTAGAACCTTGAGCCAGATCGGTCTCTATCACATACTGGTTGGCAGGACCATGGAGCACCACAACATCCTCACCGACCGTGAAGTCATTGAGAATCGCAAAGTCGCCCCATGCCCCCCCAAAGTAGTAGGAGGTGTCCGTATTGGCGAGGACAAAGCGATCGCGTCCTGCCCCACCCGTTAAATTGTCCACTTCCCACTTGCCGAGGGCAACATCGTCGGTCCCATTGAGAATATCGTTGCCGTTGCCGCCATAGAGATGATCGTTGCCTACACCCCCTGTCAAACAGTCATCGCCATCCAGGGCTTTGATCTGGTCATTGCCGCCCAGGCCAAAGATATCGTCAGCCCCGTTAGTACCGGTCAGCGGCCAGTCGGCTTGTTCAGTTCCTAGAATTTTGGTTTTACCCCCCGCCTGAAGTTTGACGATCCCTGCATCCACAGTGCTGTTGAATTCTCCGATGGCAAGGGAAATAATCCCCGTCATGCCTGAGACCGGATTAGCATCGGAGTCCAGGGCCTCGTTGCTGCCCACATTGGCCGTGGTCAGGCCAAAGCCATTCGCGACATTGCTAAAGGTGACTTTATAATTGCCAGCAGCGAGCTGATCAAAACCATAGTAGCCACTGTCTCCCACAACTTGGCTGCGGCTAAGGTCATCCGCTGTGCCAAAGGTAGCGTCTTGGCCTGCCCCGGTTAGGGTCACGCGCACCCCCCCGAAACCGCCTTCACCGTGGTCGTGGAGACCATTGCCATTCTCGTCGAGAAAGACACGGTTGCCGATGAAACCGGTTTTCGGATCAACGGGAGCCTGACGAACAACCCCAGCATCCACATTGGAGAGGAACTGCCCCAGTGTTAAGTTGATAACATCCGTAATCCCAGTGCTGGGATTGGCATCGGAATCGATATTCTCGTTAATCCCAACATTGGCAGACGTAAAGCTTAAACCGTCGGGCAGTTTGCTAAAGGCGACCTTGTATTGACCCGCTGCTAAATTACTGAAACCGTAGTAACCACCATTACCGGTGACTTGACTGCGGATCACGTCATCAGCCGTGCCAAAGGTGCCGTCTTGACCGGCCCCAGCAAGCGTTACATGGATGCCATCTACACCGCCTTCGCTGCCATCGAGCACGCCGTTTTGGTTCGCATCTAGGAACACTCGGTTGCCGATAAAACCGGTTTTGGGATCCACTGTGGTCGATTTGATGACCCCAGCATCGACATTCACTAAGGACTGACCCGGAGCCAGGTTAATCCCTGCCGTCATTCCTGTTGTCGGGTCAGCATCGGAGTCCAGATTTTCATCCCCACCAACATTCGGTGCGGTAAAGGCCAGACCATTCGGCAGGTCGCTAAAGGTCACCTTATAGTTGCCGGCTGCGAGCTCACCAAAGCCATAATAGCCGCCTGTCGCGGTCACTTGACTGCCCACAGTGACATCATCAAAGGTGCCAAAAGTACCGTCTTGGCCTGCACTGCTCAAGGTAACCCGAACCCCAGCCGCACCGCCTTCGGTGCTGTCGAGGCGACCATTAGCGTTTTCATCAAAGAATACACGGTTGCCGATAAAACCCGTTTTAGGATCTACAGGGGTAGTTTCCTTCACGGTTACGGATACTGTGGCATCGCTAATTTCGCCGTTGCCATCGGTGATGTGATAAGCAAAGACATCATTGCCCACAAAACCAGCATTAGGCGTATAGGAAACGGTGCCATCGTCATTGAGAATCACCGTACCGTTGACAGGTTGTCCCAGGGAGGAAACGGTCAAGGCATCGCCATCGGGGTCACTGTCATTGCTGAGCACGTTGATGCTGATACGTTCGCCTTTGTTGGTAGAAGCCGTGTCGTTTTTGGCGATCGGTGCACGATTTCCCTGGGTGACATTGATCGTGATCTGGGCAATATCAGTCCCACCATTGCCATCACTAATTTGATAGGCCAGGGTGTCATTGCCAACAAATCCCGCATTGGCGGTATATTTGATTTGATTATCAATCACCGCAGCAGTACCATTCACCGGACCCGTACCCATGATTTCAATAATGCTGAGGGGATCATTATCAGGGTCGATGTCATTCCCCAAAGCATCAATTGTGACTATTCCGCCCGATTCTACGGAAGCAAAGTCATCGATCGCATCTGGACGACCATTCACATTGAAAACATCAACGGTAACCGTCGCATCATTGGTCACGCCATTGCTATCAATGATGTGATAGCTGAAGGTATCGGTTCCTACGAAGCCTTCATTGGGCGTATAAGAAACCGTTCCATCATTGTTGAGATTGACAAAGCCATTGGCACCGTCGGCGAGAGAAGAAAGAAAGATTTCATCGCCATCAGGATCACTATCATTGGCTAATACGTCGATCGTGACGGTCTGACCTTGATTGGTTCCGGCAAAGTCATCTTGGGCATCAGGCGCACGGTTGGGTTGGCCCTGTCCCGTTACATGAATTCTTGCCGTTGCGGTATCGACGCCGCCTTTACCGTCAGAAATTCCATAGGAAAAAGAGACCTCTTGAACTTCACCATCATTGAGATAATCAAACTCTCCTTTTGCATCAAAGTCAATGCGTCCATCGGCGCTCACAAAAACTGCACCTTGGGACAATTTCACCCACTGCCCCGAACCCATGCTTGTTCCATTGACCTGGATGACACTGAGGGAATTCCCATCGGGATCACTATCGTTGCTCAGCAAATTAACGCCGTCAAAAACGCCACCCGTTTCCGTCTCACTGAACGTAAATTTATCATCATTGGCATTTGGTGCACGGTTTTCGGCAATATCTTTAACCGTGACATGGAGCAGTTGCGTATCCGTGTAGCCCGCTACATCTTTGACTTGTACCTTCACGTCATAGACGTTGTTTTTGCCGTAGTCTAGCGGATTTTCGTAGTCTGGGGCAGTCTTAAAATAGAGTTTGCCATTGCGAGCGTCAATTTCAAATAGGTGGGCATCTGAGCCGCCAATGATGCTATAGGTCAAGCGGCCATTAGATTCAGTGCTAACCGTATCGTAGGTTTCAACATCGGTGACCAGACGATTATTTTCATTGATATGAACGCTAGCTTCACTGCCGCCACCGTTACTTGTAATTTGAGGTTTATCACTGCCGAAAAAGCTTCCGAAAGTCATGAGTGTGTTTGTCATTAGATTAGAGAACACGGTTGATGCACCAACCTTTTATGAAAACCCCAACCCATGTTTGACGATTTGACGATTTGCGATCGCCAAATCAAGCACCCTCTTGCGTACCCTCTTGCATTGACATATAAGCCATCAAACTCACCCAATTCACAGCAATAAGGAGATGGTTTTAGGCTGAAATTGTCTGCCTCTTCAATGCGAAGGCTTACTGATGTAACACTGAAATAGTATCAGCTTTAGCCAAATTCGGTAAAATCTCTAACACTTTTCCATAATATGCTTATTCTATCGAAATCAGTTTATAGACTCCTTGTTCTGCAAGCTTTTTGGGCTTCTGATGTAATATTTTTTATGGACAACAATTGTCGATCTCAAAATTACTTTGAAACACTTAAATAGAACTTTAAACTACACAGGCTTTGAATGAAGTCTCTTGCAATTTCTCATGATTTAACAGGAGCAGTGATGGTGAATTTACGCGAAAGAGCCAAAGGCCGTACTCCAAGAAATTGCCTTCGGCCTTAAAACAAAGAATTCTAGCGAGGCACAAGACGTTTGCAGATTTCAGTTACGTCAGATCGGCCCAAGCAGCAACGACCAACTCACTCAACCAGGCTCGTTCTTGAGGATCCAAGAGCGTATCTTCCTCAAGCAACTCAGCTTTCAGCTCTTCGAGGGTCCTGCCCTGGGATTGCGCCAGACGAATGACCCCAGCGATCGCGCTAGCCACCACTTCAGCATCGATAGGACCCTGCCGGAGGGCCAGAATTTCTTGGGACGTTGCAGGGATTGAAGGGTCCATTAGACGTTGATCACACCAACCTAAAGTGAAAGAATCTAGCTCGCTACAATTATGAGAGGCTGCAACGTTTGTTCATACATCGAGTGATTGACAGATTACCGTAATCTTGACGGCTGTCAAGAATTTAACTCAGAAAATCTCCTCTTGGGTCTAAGTGGGTGAGGCTTGCTTCCAGTGACTGGCTTCCAGTGTGCTCCCAAGGCAAAGGCGTCTGGTCTCCCAAACGCCCCGCGAAATCCAGCAAAGTTTGTAGGTTGGGTTGAGCCTTGCGAAACTCAACAGATTAAATTCACAATCCTTAGCCTCCCGCCAAAGTGTCGATCACCTGTTGAGGCGCAATATCGGCGACGTTTTGAGTCGCAGCCGAAAGGCCAACGAACTTATCGCTATCCGGCAGGATATTTTTAGGATTGATCCCGCCCAGCAAACCAATCGTGAAGGTTTGCACGGCAACGGCGAGCTGCATGGCCGCTTGATTGGTGCTGATCAGAACATTGGCTCCGGCAATCAGCGCAGCCAATTTGCCCAGGTCTTCGGGCTCTGAAACCTTAATCTCCAAGCCAGCCTCTCGCAACTCTGCGGCAAAGGAGCTTTCTTCGTCTTGAACGACCAGCAGCGGCACATCCGGTTGCCGATTCCGAATTTCGCGTAGCATCAAACGCCAGCTATTGGTGGGATAGGCGGCGGCTTGGGCGGCCTCGGTCTTTTCCATCCTGGCATCCACCAAAACATAGCCGCTGCCCGCCACGCCAAGACGAGCTTGTTCCGCTTCGGCCCATTCAATATCCTTACGGGGAACACTAATGGCCACATCGGGGCAGGACCCCTGGATGTCTAGCGCCTGAAGTAGTGCATGGTAGGCTGCGGCTCTGTATTGTTCCTTAATAGCTAAGGGTTGGGTCAAAAATAGATTAGCCGGACCGCTGGGTCCAATCCGATTGGGAATGCCGGTCAGCCACAGCAACAATCCTAGCCCCCAGCCACAGCTCACCGTGAGGACAGCGTCGTATTCGCGATCGCGCATCAATCCCAACAAATTGCCCCAATCCGCCAAACTGTTACGGTCTGTAAAGTCAAAGGGGATGGCCTGATGAACGGTTTGACACACCCGATAGGCTCCAACGGCTCTAGGATTGGTGATCACGTCCACCTGAGCGTTGGGATAATAGCGGTGGATATCGCTCAGAGTCGGGAAAAAGAGAAATTGGTCGCTAATTCCGCCCGAAACGAGGGCCAGTATGCGCATGGGATTAGAGCGTGTATTTTGCAATATCGCTCAATATTCTACTATCGACTACTGGATCAGGTTGAGCGATTGTAACGAGGAGACCAAGCCAGTGCATCTATTGATTCCGGCGGCGGGGATGGGAAAACGCATGGGGAGCGAGTGGCAGCGCCAAGGGCAAGGCCCGCGCAATAAGCTGCTTTTGACGCTGCTGGAGCAGCCACTCCTGGCCTGGACGCTGCGGGCAGCGGCGGCGGCGGCCAGCATCGAATGGATTGGGATCGTGGGCCAGCCCTTGGATTGGCCGGACTTTAAGGAGATTTTAGCGAGTCTCTCTCTTTCCAAACCCGTTGCGCTGATCCTAGGAGGCGAAACCCGCCAAGACTCGGTTTACAACGGGCTGCAAGCTTTGCCACCGGAGGCTACTCAGGTCTTGATTCACGATGGGGCTCGCTGCTTGGCGACGCCGGAGTTATTTGATCGCTGTGCGGCGGCGCTGGAAACCTGTGAGGGCTTGATTGCAGCAGTTCCGGTCAAGGACACGATCAAGATCGTCAGCGCAGCCTCAGTCGGTGCAGCAGCCATGATTGAGTCCACGCCCGATCGCGATCGCCTCTGGGCGGCTCAAACCCCCCAAGGCTTCTCCGTCCCTCAGCTCAAGCAATGTCACGAACAGGGGCGTCAACAGGGCTTAGCGGTCACTGATGATGCGGCACTGTTTGAACATTTGGGGTTGCCGGTCCAGATTGTCCTGGGAGAAGAAACGAATTTGAAGGTGACGACGCCGGTTGATCTGGCGATCGCCGAGTTTATCCTGCGACAGCGGTTTCGCAATCTTTAGCTTTGCAATCTTTAGCAATGGGGAGGGAAGTGGGCGATCGCCGTTAGCTCTCGATCCGTAACGCCAGTTCAAGGAATGTAAGGCTTCTAGACAATTTATCTTGATCCTGATCCCCCACGGGCGGTGCTCCTCATAATGGGAGCTAGATCCCCAGATGGCCGAACCCTCAAGCGCTCGAAGGTTGCTTCAAGCAGACTGCTGATTGTTGCAAGTTATTGCAGATGGATGCGATCGCCTTCTTCGCTTGGTCGTCAGGGGATCCTACTCTTCCAGGAGCTTTCGATATGAAAACGATGCAGCAATTGACCTATGCCCTTCAGTTTTTATTTGAGGCATTTATGGAGATTTTCTCGGACACCGATAATTATCCTGCCGTCGGTTTTCAGCCCTATGACGGGGAGGTGTTCTCTCGGTGGGATTGAACGATATCTTGGGCAAAAACCATGATTTAGAAAAAAGCGGGACAAGGTTTGCTAGTCCCGCTTTTAGGTTTTAAGGCATCTTTGCCATCATCTGGAGGTGGTCCTTTGAAGCGTGGATCTAGGTCGCAGCCACAACAGACTCAAAGACCGGATGGAAATAAAACGCCAAGCCCAAAATCACATAGGCCGCCAGCAGCAGGATTCCCTCTAGCCAATTGGATTTGCCATCCCCGCTAATGGAATTGGTAATCAGCACAGCCACAGCCACGGCCACCAGCTCAAAGGGGTTAAAGTCCAGATCCATGGGCTGACCGATCAACCAGCCAACAATCACCAAAACCGGGGCGACAAACAGAGCGATCTGCATGCTAGACCCCACCGCCACCGAGAGCGACAGGTCCATCTTGTCTTTCATGGCAACGGTCACAGCTGTAGCATGTTCAGCCGCATTGCCAATGATGGGCAGCAAAATTACACCCGTAAACAGTTCCGTGAACCCTAGGCTTTCGGTGGCAGATTCGAGCGATCCCACCAATAGCTCCGATTCCAGCGCCACCAACAGCGTTGCCCCCAGCAAAACGCCAGACCAGAGCTTTAAATTGGGTTTGTGAGGTTCCTCTGGGACGCTGCTAGAGCTAAGGCCCAGATCGGCGGCATGCTGTTCCGCTTCCGCTTCGATCTCAACGGTGCCCACCTCGTAAAGGTAGCTGTGGGTCTTCATGGAAAACAGCAGCGTTAGGGCATAGACCACAATCAGGACGATCGCCACCGCCACGGACAGCGTCTGGAGCGTCGCCTCACCAATGCCGCTGGAGGTGTACTGAACTGCTGTGGGGATCAAAATGGCAATCACCGCGAGATTCATCGCCGAAGCATTCATCCGAGCGGCAGTGGGCAAGAACTCTTGCTCCTTAAACCGGATGCCACCCAGGAGCATGGCCAGCCCCATTACCAAGAGTAAATTGCCGATAATTGAGCCCGTAATACTGGCTTTGACCACATCCACCAGCCCAGCCCGCAGGGCAATGATGGCAATAATTAATTCCGTGGCATTGCCGAAGGTGGCATTGAGGAGTCCCCCCAGCGATGGCCCGACCACCACGGCGATTTCTTCCGTCGCGGCTCCCATCCAGGCCGCAAGCGGTAAAATGGCTAGAGCTGCCGTGATAAAGACCGTGATTTCTCCCCAGCCCAGGACATGTGCAGCCACAGAGACCGGGATAAAGAGCAAGAGTCCTAAGAAAAATGGATTTTTGACCAGCATGCTTGAGAAAATCGATAAGCTAGGGAGTATATAAAAGTTTGGGGCGAATCATGCGGATTTCGCTTTAACTTTTCTGAGATTTAATTATGCGTCAGGCATGATTGCAAGCGCACTACCGCTGTTCCCCCCTTCAAACGGATATCTTCAAGCGGACACTTACAAGCGGATAGATGATTGGTTCTAGCATTCCCTGAGGTACTGCCTGTCGTGCGATCGCGCTCGTTCTTCTAAGAAATATTCCTTCAATCAATCTCTATGGTTATTTCCACCAGCTCTTTTCGTCTTGACTCGACTGAAACCAGACCAGGGGACTCGACGAACTCAGCGTCTGATCATTCTTCACTCCAGGGAGCCGATCCCCAAGAAGATTTGGAGCGGTCGGCCCAACCCATTGCGATCGCCCAAGGGGTTTACATCACGGTTCACGGCCATTTCTATCAGCCCCCTCGGGATAATCCCTATCTCGATGCCATTGAATGTCAGCCCAGTGCCGCTCCCTACCACGACTGGAATGAACGAATTTACTGGGAGTCCTATCGCCCCAATGCCTTTGCGCGAGTGCTGAATGACCGGGAAGAGGTGGTTGAAATTGTCAACAATTTCGAATATTTCAGTTTTAATATTGGCCCGACGCTGATGGGCTGGTTAGAGGAGCATGGGCAAGAAGTCTATGCACGGATTTTGGAGGCCGATCGCAAAAGTCTGGCGCGGTTAGGTCATGGCAATGCGATCGCCCAAGTCTACAACCACATCATCATGCCCCTCGCCAACGAGCGGGATAAGCGCACCCAAATTCGCTGGGGCAAGGCCGATTTTCGCCGACATTTTGGCCGGGAGCCCGAGGGCATGTGGCTGGCGGAGACCGCTGTGGATCTGCCGACGGTCTCGGCGTTGATTGATGAGGGCATTCGCTACATTATCTTGGCCCCTTCCCAGGCGGAGCGCTGTCGACCCTTGCCCCGAGCCGATCATCCGGATCCCGAATGGCAAAAGGTCAGCTCTGGGGATATTGATCCCACCCGGCCCTACCGCTGCTGGGTGGGTCATCGCTTTTTGGATATCTTTTTTTACGATGGTCCGATTTCAGCGGCCATCGGGTTTGAAGATTTACTCGCCAGTTCGTTTAATTTTGCGGAGCGGCTGGGTTCAGCGGTCAGACATGACGGACGTCCAGCCCAGTTGATTTCGGTGGCGACCGATGGAGAAACCTTTGGTCACCACAAAATGGGAACAGAAAAATGTCTGGCCTATGCCTTTACGCGGGAATTTCCCCAGCGTGGCTGGCAGGTGACCAACTATGGCGACTATTTGCACCGCTGTCCGCCCACCTGGGAAGTGGTGCTGAAACCTGTGACGGCTTGGAGCTGCTCCCATGGGGTTAATCGCTGGCAAGATGACTGCGGTTGTGCCCGCTCTGACCAGCATCACCAGAAATGGCGCAAACCCTTGCGTCAGGCATTGGATTGGCTCCGGGATCAGCTCATCCCTGTCTATGAAGCTGAATTGGGCCAGATGCTGCATGCCCCTTGGCAAGCACGGGATGAATATATTGAAGTCGTGGCCAATCGAGATCCGGCAGCGGTGACGGCCTTTTTGAAACGGCACCAGCGTCATCCCCTGTTGCTACAAGAGCAGGTGCGATCGCTCCAACTCCTCGAAATGGCACGGCACACGCTGCTGATGTACACCAGTTGCGGTTGGTTCTTTGAGGAAATTTCACGACCTGAGGGGGTGCAGATTCTCCGCTATGCCAGTCGAGCTTTGGATTTGGCCGAGCGGGTAACCGGACTTGCCCTAGAAGCCAAATTTTTGGAACGGCTGGCCCAGGCACCCAGCAATGATTCCCAGTATCGTACCGGGGCCGAGGTCTATCAGCAGCTCATTCAACCCACGCAGTTTTCCCTGGGCCAAATCGCCATCCACTACATTTTCGAGACGCTGGTTCAGCCTCGGGCAGAAGTCCCTGTTCTATTTTTTGGGTATCGCATCCAGGTTCTCGATGAGCAGCGCTACAGTTTTGGGCCGCTAACGCTAACCATTGGCAAACTGCAACTCACCTCGGGCGCAAACTGGGACAGTGAACGGCTGGCTTTTGTTCTGTTCCATGGGGGGGGCTGGGAGTTCCATGGACGGCTGTTGTGGGGCAACCGCTGTGAAGCTCCCAAAGCCTATGAGGCGCTTAAACAAGGGTTGGGTCAAGCCCTGCTGGAAGGTGGGGTGGCCCATTTTGTCACGGCGCTGGATCACTATTGCGGCACGGATGATGCCTTTGGATTGTCAGATTTGCGAGCGGAAGAACGCCATCTGCTGATGGCAAAGCTCACCGAGGGGACGCTGATCCAGCTCGACCAGCTCTATGCCCAGGTTTACCGGGAAAACTATGGGATTCTGATGACCTTTCGCCAGGAAGGTTTAGCCTTGCCCCCAGCCCTACGGGTTGCGGCCCAGGTCACCCTCAATCATCGCGCCCAGAGCATTGCCCAGCACCTGGAGACTTCGCTCCTGCGTGCGGAGGACAGTTGGCCTGCGGCGGGGATGAGTTTGCTGAAGAGCTTGGAGGCGATCGCCACCGAAGCCCAAGCCCTCGACTGCACCCTGATGCTAGAGGACGTGACCCAAACCCTAGAACACCTCATCGAAACCTTAATGGATCGGATTTTGGGATCTTTGACCCCCCAACAACGAACGCGGGAAATTCAGGTTTTGATTCGATTAGTCTTGGTGGGTTGTCGAACCCTGAATCTACCGATTTTCCTAGAGCGAGTCCAAGAACGCTTTTGGGTAGCCCAGCAGCAGCTCACCGCCACCCAAACGGCTGATGTGCGAGCGCTGGCACAGGTCTTGCAGATACATCTGGCCGACTAGCCTTGAGCCACCGGATGGTGAGCCGACTGACCGTTAGAAACCGTGGCGCATTTGCGTCACCGGGCTGACGTGGCCTTCGAGAGCCTGCTCCCACCCCAGAAGCACCGTTGAATCCGTTGAATCCGTTGAATGATCAGTCTGGGTTATTCGTCCACATTCGGGACCCAGTTTAATCAAATCCTCTAGATTCTGACGAATTGCGGTGCAGATGGCATTCAGGGGCAAGTCGTTGGGGTCATGGCCAAAGGGGTTTTCAATTTCAATCCCGATGGCCTCAATGCCTAGCAACGTGAAGCTCACCAACGCCACCGTGGGGCCAGTTAGCCAGCCCAATCCTTCTAGGAGCGTTAGCGGTAGCGTCAAACAATAAATCACTAGCAGTTGCCGCAAATGTACTGAATAGGCCAAGGGCATCGGTGTTTTCAAAATTCGTTCGCAGGCTCCTAAAGCATCGACCAGTTGGCCGAGTAACTGCATCATGCCCGTGAGCTGATAGGAATCAAGCCGTCCCTGATGACGTTGCCGTTGCAGATAGTCGTCAATCCAGACCGCAATTTCTAAGCTGGGGTGGTTCACGGCTTGCAGCAGCTCATACTGATGCGGCGTCAGGAGTCCCTCCATTTCGACCCAATTTAGGGGTTCCTGGCGGAGATGCTGCTTCATGGCGATCGCAAAGGCCGGGATCAACCGCAATGCCGCTCGTTTTTGCGTCAAGTCAACTTCAGTCTCGACCTGAACCGCCACCAAAATTTGCCGAATTAGATTGCGGCTGTGGTTCACCGTTGCCCCCCAACTCTTACGGCCTTCCCAAAAACGCTCGTAGGCAGTATTCGTCCGAAAAACCAAGAGCAATCCCAACACCACACTGGGCACAATGCTGCCAAACAGCGGCTGGGCTAGGCCACGCCAGCCCTGCTCGTAAAACCACGACAGCACCGTCGCAAACAGCCCACAAAAAACAATTCGGCCCCAAATATCGGGCAGAACTGATCCCCGTAGGGTTAGCAATGTCCTGGTCCAGACGAATCCACTGCCAGGAGATGAGCGGGAAGAAGAGCGCGATCGCCCAAGCTTCAGCCGCGATCGATAACGGGCCCAAAACGTTCTAGCGAAGGTCATAACCAAATAAGTTCGGATCTACAGCACGGTTTAAATCGATGTCCCCGAGTCCGTACTCTGCCCAGCGGCGATCCACCTGGGCGGCGATCCCTGGGTCTGAAACCAAGGGTTCTCCCCAATCGCGATCGCGTTCCGGCGGAATCTTGGTTGTGGCGTCGATGCCCATACGGCTGCCCAACCCCTCCTTCTCCGTCGCAAAATCCAACGTATCGAAGGGGGTATCCGGCAAAATAAACACATCCCGCGCCGGATCCACCTTGGACGACAAGGCCCAAACGACCTGGCGAGGATCCCGAATATTCACCGATTGGTCCACCACAATCACAAATTTCGTGTAGGTAAACTGCGGCAGCGCGCTCCAAAAGGCCAACGCTGCCCGCCGCGCTTGACCCGGATAAGCCTTGTCAATGGAAATAATCGCAGCCTTGTAGCTTAGCGCCTCCATCGGCAGAAAGAAATCAACGATTTCCGGCACCTGCTGCCGCAGGATGGGGGTGTAGATGCGGTTGAGGGCAATGGCAATCATCGCCTCTTCCTTGGGGGGCCGTCCACTAAACGTCGTCAGATAAATCGGATCCTTGCGATGGGTGACGCAGTGAAACCGCACCAGCGGAGCCTCCGGATTCTCCGGTCCGTAATACCCCATATGGTCGCCAAAGGGTCCATCGGTCGCGGTTTCGCCAGAAGTAATCGTCCCCTCTAGAATCATTTCTGCATCGGCAGGCACTTCCAGGTCTAGGGTTTTGCACTTGGCCAGTCGAACACCCGAACCGCCGTAAAGCCCTGCAAATAGCCATTCAGATAAATCAACCGGGATGGGGGTGGCAGCGGCCATGATTAGGAGCGGATCGATGCCGAGGGCGATCGCAATCTCCAGTTTTTTCCCCTGAGCCGCCGCTTTACGCAAATGTCGTGCACCGCCCCGCACCGAAAGCCACTGCACCGTCATTGTATTTTTCGACTGTAGCTGCAGCCGATAGACCCCCACATTGGGAATCCCTGTCTCGCAATCCTTGGTAATCACCAAACCCAGGGTCACAATTCTGCCGCCATCACCGGGATAGGGCCGAATCATCGGAATCTGGTCGAGATCAACCGCTGCGTCCTTCAGCACCACCTGATGACAGGGCGGCAAAAAATCCCGCATGGGCTTGGCCTTAACCACATCAAACAGAACCTTGCCAAAATCCACGGCCTGGGAAAGCTTCTTCGGTGGCTTGGGCTGCTGCAACATCCCCAGCTTTTGACCCAAGGTTTCTAACTCTTCAGGTCGTTCCATCTTCATCGCCCAGCAGACCCGCTCCACCGTCCCCAGCAGATTGACCGCCACCGGACTCGACGACCCCTTCACCCGTTCAAACAGCAGCGCCGGTCCCCCGGCTTGAAGCATCCGGTTGGAGATTTCTGCAATTTCGAGCTCTGGATCGACTTCCACAAAGATCCGTCGGAGCTGCCCCCGCTCTTCCAGTTGCTTGAGAAATCCCCGCAGGTCCCTGGCCATAAATCAAAATGTTGCGTTCTGTAACGTTGATTAGATTCATTATGCGTTGCCTAGGGAAAAGCGACAATTCCTGAAGGAACTTTATTTGCTTTTGAAAAAGTGAACGAAGATTTTTTAATCCTAATCTTATTGACTTTCAAAAATCAAAATTTTCTTGAAAAGAACCTCCTCAAAAATATCAGAGCGGAAGACTTAAAAAATCATCCCCTAAACGAAATTACTCTTTGGAGTCACAAAATTTTGCCGTAAAAATTTTGTCATCAAAAAAGCAGGAAACCTATGCAATTTCAGGGACATAAATGGCAATTTCACTGAATCAGCATTTCAGGACAACGGCTTTTACACTGATGTTACTCTCCTCAAGAAGTCTAAAATAACAAACAATGAAGTTCCCATCAACCCATTCAAAAAGCAATTCAAACGCTGTAAATCAACCCTAAGATTTGGGATTAATGGATTAGGTCTTCTCCAAGACTGACAATCCTTTCAATAATCATCCAAGGCAATCAATTTGTGTCGAATTGACTTGGGTGCCGATCCCTTTGGTTCCCCACTCGTTGACAGCCACAATCCATGACTGCATTTGCAATCGATTACCCTGAAACCACCGCAACCGGCTCCCCACCGCAACTTTCTCCTACGATAGGGTATTACGTACGTAAGCTCTTGCGCCAGCGTGGGGTGGCTGCCCCGATTGACCCAACGGCGGATTTGGGGATCGTTCTTCGGCAGCAATATCCTGAGGTGGAGGACTGTAAAGGGGCGATCGCCACCCTCGAACGGCTTGTTAGGTATCACCAAGCTCTTGCTTCACAGGGCAGCCAACATCACCAAGAGCTGGCAAAAACCGAAAGTGATATTTTTAAGCTCCTAGAAGGTCCAGGGGTAGAAGGTCCAGGGGCAGCTACAGCAGCGTCGAGCCTGCCCAGTATCCAGCAGGGACTCATCCTACGCATTGATGAGCGAGGAGAAGATTCCGACCCCCTGAGCAGCTTGCTCCGACAGCGGGGTTATCACCTCCACCTCTTGCCCAATCAACTGACGAGCGTCATGGAAGCTCGACGGCTCTTGCCGGATGTAATCGTCATCGAAATCAAAATGCTAGAAGGAGGGCTAGAACTTTGTCGCCAGCTCCGCACGGCCCTTGAACTCAAGCAGGTGCCGATTTTGATGGTCAGCACCCTCCACAGCGTTTCCGATCGCCTCAAGGCCCTACGGCTGGGGGTAACGGACTATCTCCCACAACCGGTACAGCCCGATGAGCTCTTGGCCCGGATCGAAAATCATTGGAAATTTCAGCAATATCGCAAGCAGCTCGAAGCCACCAATCAACAGCTCCAGGCCCAGCTCGAAGCCCAATCCGGGCATCGCATTGAGCCTTTGCTGCTCGCTCAAGCCGTACTCAACCAAAACAGCGACTACATGCTCTTTGTGGACGCTCAAAATCAGATCGTGCATGTCAACCAAGCCGCCTGTGAACGGCTGGAGTACAACCAAGGCGAGCTTTTGGCTATGAGCCTCGACACCCTTGATGTGCGCCTTGCTCCCCAAGACTGGCAAACCATTTGGCAACATTTGCGCGCCCATGCCACGATGAACCTCAAATCGGTCCACGTCACCAAATCAGGTACGCCCCTGGATGTACAGCTAGATTTTCAATACCTACGGCTAGAAGATTCAGAATATAGCTACATTGCGGCCAAACAAGACTGACAGAAATCCGTTTTTGGTCTAGCGTTATCAGGGTTCGCCAATTTCTGCTGGCCGTTTAGCACGAACCTTTGTACTAGCTTGTTTTGCCAACTGTGCCAAAATCTCGATATCCCCACCTCCTGGGCTCCAAATGGACAGCCCAACAGCCCACATTGGGATGGCGACATTTTCAGGTGGTGAATCGAAAAAATGAAGGCAGTTGGATTTTCGCCGAACTCGTGGCATCCTGCGATGAATCCGCTCGGCTTTGGGTCAATGCAAAGCTACTCAAGGACCGAGACCTCTGGTTACCAGGCTGGCGTTCCTTAGAAGAAATAAGAGCAGTTCATCTCCAGGGTATGTCTGCTTCCATCGAAGAAAATTAGTCATATCAGCTTGCAAAAGCAAACCTATCTAAATCGACAGTTTTCGTCATCTTTTGTAATAGGCGCAGCAAGACTTACCTCGGCATTGCTCTGGATCGCAAGACTCCTTTCTGTAGGGGCTTCTAGCGTTTGCGACCGCGCTTGAGCCGATCTTTTTTAGGACTCAAGATCCTACAAAACCTATTTTTTTTGCCTTTCCATCGCTATAGTTCGTCAAGGCTCGATTTCTGCTGGTAGCCTAGATCTCATACGACTTGCGCATCTTGTAGGACGAGCCCATGGAAGTTATCCCTGCCATCGATCTGCTCAATGGACAATGCGTCCGACTTTATCAGGGTGATTATGAGCAGGCACAGGTTTTTGGCGAAGACCCCCTCGCCATGGCTCAGCATTGGGTCAAACAAGGTGCAACCCGTCTACATTTGGTGGACTTGGATGGGGCGAAGGATGGGCATCCCGTCAATCATGCTGTGATTGAAGCGATCGCCCGTAAATTACCGATTCCGGTTCAAGTCGGTGGTGGACTGCGCGATCGCGCAGGGGTCGCTAAACTCCTGGCTTGCGGCGTTGAACGCGCCATTCTCGGCACCGTAGCTGTTGAGCAGCCCGAGCTGGTCCGACAGCTCTGCCAAGAATTCCCCCAGCAAATCGTTGTCGGAATTGATGCTAGAAATGGGCGAGTTGCCACCCGTGGCTGGCTCGAAACCTCCGAGGTGTCCGCCATCGACCTCGCTCAAACGATGGCCGCCAGTGGGGCTGCTGCCATTATCTATACCGACATCCAAAGGGACGGAACGCTGCAAGGTCCTAACTTACCAGCCCTACGGGATATGGCTGAAGCCCTCTCCATTCCCGTCATTGCGTCCGGTGGCGTCAGTTCGCTAACGGATTTACTCAGTCTGTTGGCTCTGGAATCCGTTGGCATTCAGGGTGTCATCGTCGGACGTGCCCTCTATGACGGAGAGGTTCAACTGAAAGAAGCGATCGCTGCCGTGGGCAATGGTCGTCTCCAGGATGTTCCCTCCGAAATTAGCTCTTCTCAATTTGCCTAGGAGACATTAAAGATAATCCATGGACAGTCAGTCAAAAGTTGACAAAAGCGAATTACTAGACCTCGAAGCCGTTCAGCGGGCGCTTAACCGCTCTCGGGCCTCGATTTATCGCTACGCTAACACCGACCCGAAGGAACTCAACAAAGCGTTTGACCCCCAGCGCCTCAATCCAGAATATCGTTCAGACCCCCGTGAACCGCTGCTGTTCCATCCCAATGAAGTCGCTCGGTTTGCCCGCGATATTCTCAAAATCAAGGATGTCACTGTCGAAGTGCTGTCTTCTCCCCACACGGTGACCCAAGAATTGCTGGAATCCATCCTGGAGGAAATCAAAGCCATTCGACTGGTCATCGAGGAACGCGGCTAAAAACACAGCCAAAAACACGGCTAAAAACACAGCTAAAAAGGCGAAACGCCCACGAAGAGACGGCGAAGCTCGGTTATGGCCGTAGTCGTCTCTTCGGGGCTCCCAGAAAAGATTAATCCGGCAAATTCAATCCGGCAAATTCAATCCGGCAAATTCAATCCGGCAAACTCAACTTCAGGTCAGCCCAGTTCTAGCCATCTCTCAAGCTCTCCATCAGCCGATCGGAATAATTGGTAATCCCCCCCTCCTCGCTCCCAGGGAAATCCTGCTACGATAGGGGCATAAGGCTCTGATGGTACCAAAAGCACCTGAGGCAAGGCTTTTTCGCCCTGCGGATTTCTGCGGAGGAAAAGATTCTTCGTTTCGGTGGGTTTTGGGACTTAGGGTACGCTTTGTTTCCCTGGCGGCCTTGAATCTGGCCTCTCGGTTAAAGCTTGTTGAAAGTTGCGTCAGCGACTGAACAAGCGTTGGGCTTGATTCACTTATTGAGTTTGCTAACTAACGTATGGATTCCAGTGGCCATCCGGCTGAACAAGAAGGTAACCCACACTCTAGAATTGTTGATTTTCTAGGGGTTACGATTGCAATTTTGACTTTGACCTTGCCACTTGGCGTTGTCTTTGTCTACTCCTCCGATAGCACTCCGTCTCTTCCAACCATGCTTTCTCGGAGGCCAGACACGGCGAAAAGCGTTCGTCCCTAGCGGCCTGTCAGATTTCTCCCTAGGATTCAGCCTAACCGCTGTAAAATGCTTACTCGGAACTGATTAATCACCACGCTCTTGGCGTCGTCGTGCCGCGAATTGGGTTTGAACTTGTGTTTGAACTTGGTCTTTTGGGCGTTGATGCTTTGGGTAGGGTTCCGCAATAAAAATTTGTAAGCTGTTTGGAGAATCTTAGTGGATCTTTCTCGTATTCCTGCCCAGCCAAAGCCGGGTATCGTCAACGTGCTGGTCGAAATTCCTGCGGGCAGCAAGAATAAGTATGAATTTGACAAAGATCTGAATGCCCTCGCACTCGATCGCGTGCTTTCGGCCTCAGTGGCTTATCCCTTCGACTATGGGTTTATTCCCAATACCCTGGCAGATGATGGCGATCCCCTCGATGGCATGGTGATTATGGACCAACCCACCTTTCCGGGTTGTGTGATTGCGGCTCGGCCCATCGGCATGCTGGAGATGATTGATGGGGGCGATCGCGACGAGAAACTCCTCTGTGTACCCGTCAAAGATCCCCGCTATGCAGAAGTTCACACCCTCAAGGACATTGCGCCCCACCGCCTGGAAGAAATCGCTGAGTTTTTCCGGACCTATAAGAACTTAGAAAAGAAAGTGACTGAAATTCTAGGTTGGAAAGATGCGGACCAAGTAGCGGCCCTGGTCGACACTTGCATTAAAGCGCACCAGTAAACGCATAAGTTAGGCGCACAAGTCAGTGCACAAGTCAGCGGTTCAGCCCTCTAGACTCAACTGACCGCATCGGGTTAGTTCTGGGGAAATGCGGGGTATCGAAGGAATCTCAAGCACATGTCGGAACGGGAAGCGGCATTGAGCGGTGTGGATTGCCCCGCATTTTCGGAACCTTTATTGTCTCGTCATAATATTTCGACAGAACTCTTGCAAATCCAGTTTTGGGGTGTGCGAGGGGAGTTATCGTCGCCGATGGGGTCCTATGGGGGCCATACGGGTTGTGTGTCGGTTGCGGTGGGACCGCAGCAGCTCGTTTTTGATGCGGGGACGGGACTTGCCGCCCTAGGCCAGCGGTGGAGCGCAGGGGAGGATCCTGTTCAAGCGCATTTATTTTTAACCCAGACCCAGTGGGATCGCACCCAGGGATTTTCCTGTTTTCAGCCTGCCTTTGGCCAAAGGAATCAGCTTTGGGTCTATGGTCCCGTGGCGATTACGGGAGCCTCGATTAAACAGCAAATTATGGATCAACTGCGGTTGCCCTATTCTGCGATCGCGCTGCGACAGATGCAGGCAACGATCCAGTTTCAAGACTTGCAGCCGGGAACGGTAGTGACAGTCGATCCCCAGATTCAAATCGAAACGCGGTTGCTGGAGCGGGCAACCTCTCCGGGATCGATCGCCCTAGGGTATCGACTCACTTGGCAAGGACGAACCTTAATCTATGCCACGGCCCTGAATATGGCACAGCTTAAGGCTCAGGCACTCAAATCTTTTTTGGCCTGGGTTGAGGGGGCAGATGTGGTGATTTGTGGGGAGGCGGATGTGGGAGAACATTTGCGATCGCCCGAGTTTCATCCGGATCAAGATTGGCTACTCGCCCTCGATACGGCTCGTCTTCTGATCCAGCGGGCGGGGGTTCAGCGTCTGATTTTTGCCCGTCACCGTCCCCTCTTTCCAGATTGGCAGTTGCACGAATTAGAGAGCAGACTGCAAAAACTTTACCCCCAAGCGGAGCTGGCCTTTGAAGGGATGCGGGTTCAGGTTCCGCCCCGACCTCAAAACCATGATTAATCGTTCACACCGGGGATTGACGTTGGATTCAGGCTCGCCGTCGCGGCATCGGGCTGGCTTTGTGCGAACATGCTCAAGGGCTAATGCTTTAACGGCCCAATTTAGATTCAATCCCAGTCATTCCCGCTTGTGCTTGCCATGGATCTCAAAGCCCTCATCCGCGATATCCCCGATTTTCCCAGGCCCGGCATTCTCTTTCGCGACATCACGACGCTCCTGCAAAATCCGGAGGGACTGCGCTACGCCGTCGATCGCATGACGGAATATTGCGCCGAGCTCCAGCCAGACTATATTGTCGGCATCGAATCCCGTGGATTTATTTTTGGTATGCCTGTGGCCCACCAGCTTAATGCCGGATTTATTCCCGTGCGGAAACCGGGCAAGCTGCCTGCGGCGACCCATGGGGCGGAATATGCTTTGGAATATGGGAGCGATCGCATCGAAATCCACCAGGATGCCCTGCCCCAGGGCAGTCGCGTGGTGATTATTGATGATTTATTGGCAACGGGCGGAACCGCAGCGGCAGCGGCTCAGCTGATTGACCAAACCGAAGCAGAATTAGCAGGGTTTGCGTTTTTGATTGAGCTCTTAGCCCTAGAAGGGCGCAAAAAGCTGCCCGAGGTGCCGATGGTGTCTTTGGTGGAGTATTGAGGCTAAAAAGCATGGTTCAGACTGTTTTGATTACGGGGGCTTCGACCGGAATTGGCGAAGCCACGGCGCGCTTGTTTCAAGCCCAGGGGTGGAATGTGGCGGCAACGATGCGATCGCCCGAAAACCACCCCACACTGGCCCAGTTGCCTCGGGTTATCTGTCCTCGACTGGATGTGACGGAGGGGGAATCGATTGCGGGGGCGATCGCCCAAACCCTCGAAACCTTTGGCCGAATTGATGTAGTGGTGAATAACGCAGGCTATGGGCTCGTGGGAGCCTTTGAGGCGATCGACCCCGCCCAAATCCAAAAGCAGTTTGACACCAATGTCTTTGGTCTCATGGCGGTAGTTCGGGCAGTTTTACCCCAGATGCGGGCGCAACGCTCGGGGACGATTTTGAACGTCACGTCGATTGGCGGCAAGATGGCATTTCCGCTCTATAGCGTTTACCACGCAACCAAGTGGGGCGTAGAAGGCTTTTCGGAGTCGCTGCAGTATGAGCTTGCACCGTTTAATATTCAGGTCAAAATTATTGAGCCAGGGCTGATTAAGACGGATTTCTATGGGCGATCGGAGGAGCTGGTTCGCAAGTCGGCGCTGACGGCCTATGATGCCTTCCTGGACAAGGTCGTTCCCAATCTGAAAAAGTCAGGAGCCCTGGGGTCCACCCCGGAAGCGACCGCCAAGGTGATCTATCGTGCCGCGACCGATGGCAAAACCCGCCTGCGCTATCCGGCGGCAGGCTATGCGGGATTGTTACTGTTCCTACGCCAATTTTCTCGGGACCGGGCCTGGAGTGCCGGGGTTCGAGCCCTGACGATGCGGTCCAATCGCCGCCCTGGGGCATAACCGCTAGGCAGGATAAAGCGCCCGCAAACGGGGCAAAATCTGGGCAAACGCACGGCCCCGGTGGCTCAAGACATGCTTTTGCTCCGGGCTCATTTCGGCGTAGGTGCGGTTGGCTTCCGGCACGAAGAAAATGGGGTCGTAGCCAAACCCGCCTTTGCCTCGGGGCTCAGGCAAAATCTCTCCGGGGCAAATCCCTTCTTCAGCTAGGGCAACGGAGCCATCAGGCCGAGCCACCACGACAGCACAGATAAACTCAGCGGAGCGATCGGGGTGAGGGCCTAGCTCCCGCAAGACACGGGCGATGCGATCGCCATCATCCTGACCATACCGAGCGGAGTAAAGCCCCGGTGCCCCATTCAGCGCAGTCACGGCTAAACCAGAATCATCGGCGATCGACCATTTCCCCGTTGCCTTCGCCACTTGAACCGCCTTTAGTTCTGCATTCTCCAGAAACGTGGTTCCCGTTTCCTCAACCTCCAGGGCCTGGGGCTTCAGCTCCAGGCTCCAATCTGTTTTCAGGAGATACTGCTGCATTTCCTTGAGCTTTCCTGGATTTCCGGTGGCGACGACCAGTGTTTGAGTAGGCATTGAGAAGTCATTCCGCAAACAAACCCGTTTCTCAGGGGCTAGCGACCCCCTTGAAACCCTGTCCAGCAGATTAGCAGGTAAGCGGCTGCAATCATCAAGCCCCCAAAGCCAACCCGCAGACGAGATTTATTAAATTCAGTGGCAATTTGATTGCGCTTACTCTGGTTTTGCTCGTTGATTGTGGCCAGCGCCTGGTTCCGGGCGGTTTCTTGCTGCTTTTCCAGGGCGGTGGGATCCTTCTTGAAGCGATCGAGGTTTTCCTTTATCGACCGCAAGCGGGTTTTGTCAGCTTCGCTCAGTCCCTCTTGTTGAAGGAGCGCATCGAGCTGGCTAATCTGATCGGGATTTTCGAGCACTTGGTTAATTTGTGCCCGTTCTTGCTGCAGTCGCGCGTCCAGTTGAGCTTCGACTTGGGTGGTTTGGGTGTTGAGTTCACGGGTTGCCGTGGCGCTGGCTTTGCCGGCATCGGCAATGTGCAGCGGAGCCATCAACAAAAACAGCAGTCCTAAAATCCCAGAAATGGCAAGCGCCACGGGCTTGAGAGGGCCGCCAGAGGCTTGGCGATCGCCAAAACTTCCCATCCACAGCCCCAGCATAATCAGTCCCACACCAATCAGCGGCACAATCCCACGGTCAATCAACTGGGTCGTGAACTGAAAGCGCCACTGGGGATCCGTAAAATTGGGCTGGATCAACAGAATGATGTAGTCAATCAGAGAAGCCGCCAGCAAAACGCTCCCAACAACCTTGAGGGCGAAGCTGATGGGAGCGGGATTGGAATTGGAACGCATATTTCAATGAAGTTTCAATGAAGGAGAAAGAGGGATTGAAGGACCGCGAGGGATCGCGTCAAGGGATCGCGGCATCAGAATTTGCAGGACGCTAAAATTGGCTGGCCCAGTCCTTGGCCCAGGCTAGGGTTTCCTGGACCTGGTCTAGGGTAGCGGCTTCACAGTAAAGCCGCAGCAGGGGCTCGGTCCCGCTAAAGCGAATCATCAGCCAACGGCCATCGGCCAGACGGAATTTGTAGCCGTCGATGGTAATGCAATCCGTTACGAGTTGTCCCGCAATTTCGCTGGGGCGATGGGTTTGGAGGGCATTGAGGACGCGATCGCGCACATCCATGCTCGCCAAGGGCAAATCAATCCGGTCGTACTCCGCAAAGAACTGGGTGCGTTCCTGGAGACTCTCATAGAGCGCCGCTAGCCCAGAACCAGACTGGACAATGGCTTCCAGCACATACAGCGCCGCCAACAGCCCATCCCGCTCGGGAATGTGGCTGCCGTAGCCAATGCCGCCGGATTCTTCGCCACCGATGAGCACCGGAGTCGTCAGCATGCGATCGGCAATGTACTTGTATCCCACCGCCGTTTCATGGACCGATAGACCAAACAGTTCAGCAACCTTAGGCATCAGGTCCGAACCGCTGACGGTTTTGATCACCTCGCCGGTCATGCCGCGCCGTTGGGATAAATGCTCGATCAGGACGGGGATCAACACCTGGGAGCTGCGAAACTCGCCGGCTTCATCCACGGCTCCAATGCGATCGGCATCGCCATCAAACACCATGCCTACGGCTAAGGAGCGATCGGGGCGATCGCGCATCGCCGTCATAATGTCCGACAAATTGCGTGGTAGGGGTTCCGGGGCACCGCCGCCGAAGAGGGGGTCGCGATCGCCATGAAATTCCGTCACAGGCACCTCTAAAATCCGCGCCAATCCAGTCGCTGCTGCCCCATGCATGACATCGGCAAAGACTTGCAGCTCCCCCGCCTTAACCGCTGCCTGGATCGCTCCAATATCGACTTTTTTACCCAGGGCCTCACAGTAGGGACCCCAGGGCTCGAAGGTCTCGAAGGCTGTCGCTGTCATCGAGGCCGCTGGCGGCATATCGCCTGTAGCCAGAATCGCTTCCACCTTCTGGGTGACTTCGGGGGGCACAGACCCGCCAAACGCGCCTTTGATCTTCAAACCGGAATAGCTACCGGGATTGTGGCTAGCGGTAATCACCAGGGCACCGAGGGCGTTTTGATCCTTGGCGGCGAGACTGAAGGCTGGGGTCGGCGCGTAGCCTTCCGAGAGGAGAACCTCTAGACCCGCCGCTTGAGCTGCTTGGGCCGTGGTATAGGCAAATTCTTCGGAGAGGAAGCGGCGATCGTAGCCGACAATCACGCGGTTACTGCCGGTGGTTTCGCCGTAGACTTCGCGCAAAACCAAAGACGCCGCAAAGGCCGCGCGATAAAGCCGTTCAAACGTAAAATCCTCGGCAATGATACCCCGCCAACCATCGGTGCCGAATCGGATGGGGCCAGGGGATTGATAGCTGGGGGGAACGTGAGCCATGGTGGTGAGATGAAGGAGAAATCTAATTTTTCTTTAAAAAAGGTGCTGCATAAAATATTACAGTCACCCCGCAATCAAACCGGAAGCCAGACCAAGCAGTAGCCCGTAGCCCGTGGGTTGGCTTGAGGCACAAAACCCCACAGCCTCAGCGTTCCCGCTAAATCGCCTTGGCAATCAGCGTGCGGTGTCGAGGGGTATTGGACGTTAAGGAAGGCCGCTCAAACCCAGCGTCTTCAAAGGCTTGGAACAGATCAAAACTGAAATAATCGTCGAGGTAAGGTTCAGTGCTCTTGAGCAACGTCAGGATGTAGGGCGGCATTGAGGCATAAATCGGCGAGGCCGGATTCATATCCATCAGCGTGAAATGGCCACCGGGTTTCAGTAGGCGTCGGCCTTCTCTCAAAATCTCGCGGGCAGCGGTGCGGGGGAGTTCGTGAAAGACCAAGCAGGCGGAAACCAGGTCGTAGGCGGCGGCGGGGAGTCCCGTGTTTTCGGCGGCGGCGTGTTTCCATTGGATGGTGGCGTGGCGCTGTTGGCCTCGGTATTGGGCGATCGCCACAAAATAAGGCGACAGATCAATGCCCGTAATTTGCGCCTCAGGAAAGGTCTGTTGCAACGAAAACGTGCTCAGTCCCACGCTACAGCCCAGATCCACAATCGTCGCCGGAGCCTCAGCCAGGTTCGCCTTGACCACATCGTGATAGCTCTTGCGCAGGCGGATATCCCCCTGGGCATCTTCTTCGGGCCAAATTCGAGCATGCACTGCTTTTGCTGCCACTTCCGCTTCCATGGCAGGGTCCCAGCCCAGATTGCCTTCGGCGTAGGCATGGAAGGGTTTGAGGTAGTAATCGGGATAGGCGAGGTCGTCGTTGCGCAACTGGGCCAGGTCTGCTTCCCACTCGGGTGCAAAGTCCGTGGGTTGGTTGCGCGATCGCAAAGCCTGCGCTTCTTTGTGCCAATAGACCCCAATCCCCTCGGCCCGCTGAATCATCATGCGTCTGGCCCGCTGTTTAGCAAATTGGTAGAGCGGCTGGATATTCAACAACCCGCTCACGAAGCGGGAAGTCAGCGTTGGCGGGGGTAGCTCAGCGGTCGGGCTCGCAAAAGAACTCATGGACAATCGCCTGAAAAACGTCAAAGAAAGAATTTTTTAATCGCTTTTATTATCGCTCAAGTCGCTTTGACCCATCTGCCTCAAACTTGCGTAACAATTAAGCCAGCGAATGACAATGACCTGTTCTGAGATCCATGACTTTAGCGGCGCGATCGCCCCATTTTTCTCCCTCGGCTCAACCCTCTCCCCAGAGCTCTAAGCTAGACAGCCCTGACCTAGATAGCCCTAATCGAGATGCCGATCTGATTATTGTTGGGGCTGGCATTGTGGGAGCGACCCTGGCCTGTGCGCTTTTGCCCAGCGGTTTGCGGATTGCCCTGGTGGATGCCCAGCTCCCCGCTGTGGGGCTCCAGCGGCGTCGAGCCTACGCCTTTTCGCTGCTCTCCAGTGAGATCTTCCAGACCCTAGGCGTTTGGGAACAGATTCGCCCCCAGATCACAGCCTGCTCCCGCATTCGGCTATCCGATGGGGCCTATCCCCGATTTGTTTGGCTTTCGCCCGAAGATTTACCTGGGGCACAGAAACGAGAGGCAGCGGTTTATGTGGCGGAACATGATGTGTTGCTCAGGCCGCTCTACGCGATTTTGCAGCAAGCGCCCCAGGTGGATTGGTATTGTCCGATGACGGTTGCAGCGGTGGACTATGGACCGGAGCGGGCGATCGCCCACCTCACCGATGCCACGGGCCAAACCTGCCAGATCACAAGCCGCCTGATCATCGCCGCCGATGGTCCCCAGTCCTCCCTGCGTCAAGCCGCTCAAATTTCGACCCGAGGCTGGAACTATTGGCAGTCCTGTATTGGCTTTACGGTGCGGACCGAAAAACCCCATGGGAATACCGCCTACGAACGCTTTTGGCCCAGCGGACCCTTTGCCATCTTGCCCTTGCCCGATCAGCGCGCCCAGGTGGTCTGGACCGCCCCCCATGCCGAAGCCCAGCGGATTGCGGCCTTGCCGGAAGCTGAATTTTTACAATTGTTGGAAACTCGCTATGGCACCCACATGGGTCGGTTGACCCTGGACGATGCGCGTCAGGTTTTTCCCGTGCGACTGATGCAGAGCGATCGCTATAGTCAGCACAGACTCGCCCTCGTCGGCGACGCCGCCCACAACTGTCACCCCGTGGGCGGACAGGGCTTAAATATGGGCATCCGCGATGCCGCAGCCCTGGCCCAAATCCTGACCCAAGCTCACCAACACCAGCAGGACATTGGCCAAGCCCGACTCCTGCGACGCTATGAGCACTGGCGGAAGCGCGAAAACTGGGTCATTTTAGCTTTTACTGATTTGCTCGATCGCCTCTTTTCCAGTCCCTGGCCAGCGGTGATTGTAGTCCGCCGCTGGGGACTGTGGTTATTGCGATCGCTCCCCTTCGCCCGAACCCTAGCCCTGGGCCTGATGGCCGGTCAACTGGGCCGCAAACCCCTTCGAATCATTGACGAGGGGATGCAAACCCAATTCCAACCGAAAGAGGATTAAGCCTGAGCGGATTAAGCCTGATCAGCGGTTTCCTTGGCCTCGCTAGTGCGGGCAACCGCTTCAAATTTATAGCCAACCCCCCGTACGGTCTGAATCAGCGAGGGCTGACTCGTGTCGATTTCGATCTTCTTGCGAATCTGGCCAATGTGGACATCAACGACCCGCTGGTCGCCTACATAGTCGTAGTCCCAGACCTCCTGAATCAGCTCCGCCCGCCGCCAAACCCGACCGGGATGACTGGCGAGGAAATGCAGCAGGTCAAACTCTAGGGCGGTCAACGGCACCGTATCGTTATTGAGGCTGACCTCCCGACGGATCGGATCAATACTCAGACCTTCGTATTGCAGACATTGCTGTTCTGCGACCGTCACCGTGCGCTGGCGCTTCAAAATCGCGCCGACCCTGGCCCCCAATTCGCTGAGACCAAAGGGTTTCGTAATGTAGTCGTCAGCCCCCTGCTTAAAGCCTTCAATTTTGTCCGCTTCGTCATCTCGGCTCGTGAGCATGAGCACAAACACCCCAGTTCGCCCCTGCATCTCTTGGCAGAGGGTATAGCCGGTTGTATCTGGCAAATTGACATCCAGAATCACGAGATCGGGTTTAAACTTTTCGAAAAGGGACATGCCGCTCTTGCCGTCTTCCGCCGCCTCGACTTGGTAGCCTTGCTTAGACAGAAAACGGAAGATGAGTGTGCGGACTGCTGTCTCGTCTTCGACAATGAGAATTTTGGCCGGTGCCATAGGCGAAATCTCTTGAAATATGGGCAGACAAAAGCAAGGAGCCGCTAACCCTGGCGACACGCAGATGCGGGTGTTGAGGCCAGTGAGCCTTGAACAAGCTTTGAACTAACAGTTAATCTTTCCGGGGCCAAGAAAGATTTCAGAACGATTTACCCATGGGCGTCGAGAAATCGCAAGTAATGGAGAATCGCCCCAAAACCTGCGGCCTATGGGGCATGGCCTACGGGCGCATATAACGCATACCATATAGGGCATACAGAGGGCGGCGCATACAGAGGGCGGTGTGTATATAGGTTACCCAAAATTTCATCATTCTGCGCAGGTTTTATGAAGTCTTGTACGAGGACCAGAGCACGATAGAGTGAACAGGGACTGATTTGCGGGTGAAAGAACCATGAAGATTGCGATCGCAGGGGCAACGGGATTTGTCGGTCAACGGTTGGTGGAACGGCTCATGGAGCTTGGCCACACCTGTGTCGTTTTAACCCGCAACGCTGCGACGGCACAGCGCCTCTTTTCTTTGAGCGCATTTCCTCAGATTGCAATCGTTTCCTATGGACCAACCCAGGCCGGAGATTGGCAAGGGGCGATCGCAGGCTGCGACGGGGTCGTCAACTTGGCCGGGGAGCCCATTGCGGAAAAGCGCTGGAGCCCTGAGCAAAAGCAAGAAATTCTCGACAGTCGAGTACAGGCAACCGAGCGGATCGTCGAGGCGATCGCCCAGGCCACCCCCAGTCCCAGCGTTCTCGTCAATGCGTCAGCCATCGGCTATTACGGTACCAGCGAAACAGAGCTATTTACCGAGGCGAGTTCCTCCGGTCAGGACTTTTTGGCAGAAGTCTGCCGCCGTTGGGAGGCTGCCGCCGCTGCGGCCACGGCCCAGGGAACTCGGCTGGTCATTTTGCGGCTGGGCATTGTGGTGGGGGAGGGTGGGGCCATTGGCAAGATGCTGCCGGCGTTTCGCGCCTTTGCGGGCGGGCCAATTGGCACAGGAGAACAGTGGTTTTCCTGGATTGCCCGTGAGGATGTGGTGAACCTGATCATCAAGGCCCTCACGGATAGCCAAATGCAGGGGACCTATAACGCCACTAGTCCCAATCCCCTCAGAATGAAAGAGGTGACTGAAATTCTGGGAGAGGTCCTGGGTCGCCCGTCCTGGCTGCCGGTACCAGGGTTTGCGTTGGAACTCCTCCTGGGGGAAGGGGCAACGGTGGTGCTCCAAGGCCAGCGGGTTTTGCCCCAGCGCACCCAGGCGTCGGGGTTTGAATACCAATATCCCGATCTAGAGTCCGCCCTGAGAACGTTTATATAGACCGGTTTATATAGGCCGGTTTATAGGCCGAATTTTATGGCACAGAGCCGTTGCTCTTCAGGGCATCGATTTTTTTCAAAACCCAGCCACTGACGCCGCTGACGATCGCCCCCGCCATCAGCAGGCCAATGGCAGGCATAAACAGGGGCTCCCAGAGGCTATACCAAAGATCAAAGCCAAGGGAAAGCTCAAAACTGCGGCCTAGGAGGGCGATCGCAAACCAAAAAAAGCTCGCGAGGACAAAGAAAAAATCCGCCGTGAGCAAGAGATTGAAACCGCTCAAGAGTTTGTCTCTCATTCTTTTAACCAGCTCTGCACGCGCTGAAGACTTTTCCACTCGGGTTTGCGGCTCAGGCCATCGGCAATGCTTTCGTCGACTTCCTGTCGGAGTTCATCGGAAATCGAGATAAGCTGCTGAACAATCGCCACATGGTCCCGTACGCCTTTCTTGCCGGTTTCTAGCATGGCGACGGACAAATTGACCCTAGCTTGGGGATCCTGGGGATTGAGCTTAACCGCTTTGTTCGCCGCTTTATAGGCCGGTTCGGGCTTATCAGATAGCAAATACAGCCAGGAGAGGCAAGTCCAGGCAGGGCTGCTTTTAGGGGCGCGATCGCACAGCCCCTTAAACAACGGAATTAACTCCGCCACGGGCTCGCCGTTTTTATAGCGCTCAATGCCTTCCGTAAAGAGATCTTCGGCGGTCTGAACCATAGCAAAAAACATTACTTCACATTAGAAAGGGCGCAATCACTGCGCCCTTTGTCATCTTGCCACGCTTTGGCTACGCCGAGAATGACTTGCCGCAACCGCAGGTTTGGGTGGCGTTGGGATTGGTGAACTGAAAGCCACCGCCAATCAGGGAATTGCTGTAGTCCAACTGCATGCCGTAGATATAGAGCAAGCTTTTGGGATCGCAAACCACTTGAAATCCGTCGTAGTCATAGACTTCGTCGTCTTCACGAATACTATCTGGGGTCGCAAAATCCATCTTGTAGGACATGCCTGAGCACCCTCCCTGGCTTACGCCCACCCGCAGAAGCAGGTCGGTGTTTTGTTGCTCCCGCAGCGCTTTGAGCTGGGCAAGTGCCGTCTCACTAATCAAAATTCCTTTTTGTAGAGGCTGAGCAGTTTGTGTCATAGCAAATTAATTCCGGCAACAACTCGCACGGCTAGCTTGGATGGCTTAAACAAGCTTTTCTCAAGCTTTTCTGAACTGGCTTTATTGTAGCGAGGATACGCCGCCTCGGCAGGACCGGATCGTTAGGATATTTAACAGAAGACAACGTTTTCGCATCGGGACCCGAGCCTATTGCTAGGCTACAGAGGAGTTCCATGCACAAGCCTATGAATCGTTTGCCGCCCTCAACCTTGCGCCGCCTGAAGCAACTTCCCCAAATCCCCAACAGCATTTGGGAGGGCGATCGCCTGGATCTAAATGCCAAGGTGCGGGATGCTAGTTCGCCGGAAGGATTTCATCGGGCCAATTGTATTCTCTGGGTCGATGGTATTGAGCAGACTGTGCGCTCCATCGAAGCGGTCCCGGTCTCCGATGGTCCTGAAGCCTTTGTACGGGCACTGCTCAAGGCAATGGAGTCTCCCCTCGACATGCCCCAAGCCCCCATGCCCCAAATGCGCCCGGAGAAGGTGGTGGTGCGCGATCGCGAACTCCACTTTTTCCTGCGGGGGGTTTTACAGGACCTCGACATCACGGTGGAATATCACCACCAATTGCCCCTGCTTGATGAAATGATTCCTGGTCTCCAGCATTTAATGGGGCTAGAGGAAGACGATCTGTCCGACGAACTGTGTGACCTGATCGAAGAGAAGGCCATGCAGCTTTGGGAAACAGCCCCTTGGAAAGAACTACAAGACCACCAAATTTTGTCGGTGACCATTCAAGCCTTTGATTTAGAGCCCTTTTATCTCTCTGTCATGGGCAATCTGGGGATGGAATACGGAGTTTTGCTCTATCGCTCGGTCGAGTCGCTCAAGCAGTTTCGAGCTGCGATCTTGCGTAACCAAGGCGAAAACATGGTGCAGATGCAGGAGGCGTTTCTGCAACAGGACTGTTTATTTCTCAACTATGAACTGGAAGAGGACAACGCTTGGTTAGATGCCCCCTTTCCCCTGCGGGCCTTACGTCCTGAGGAACCCCTCGATCGCGATATTGATCTGGAGGTGGGCTCGATTAATCCCCTTGAAGGGGTGCGGGAGCAACTCGATGAGGAAGAGGCGATCGCCCTCGTTGCAGCCCTCGAAGCCATTCATCGGTTCTTCCGCAAGCATCGGCGCAGCCTCCGCGATGGAGACTTTCCAGAATGCGCCAGCAAATTCCGTATTACGATTCCAGAAGCCGTGCGTCTTTCCGGCATGGGAGCCACGGTATCCGTTCAGATTGCCACCCTTCCCGATCTCACCGATGATTTGTGGGCCATGGTTGAGCAAGTCGAGTCTGAGGCCAGTCCGCTCTCCTTGGTTAATTTTCCGGGTGCAGCCCTGTCATCCCACGAGCCTTGGGGGACCGTACCGAACCCGATGGTCATCCCCCCTAGTTCTAACCCTAAAGCCATCATCCAATTCAAGGACGATTTGGTCCCAGTCAACTCCATGACATTTATTGGCCGCATGGACTGGGAAACCTACGAGTTACTCCAGGTGCTGCCCGGTAAACTTCAGCAAAAAGCCAAGGGTAAGATTGCGCGTAAGGGCGATGGCTTCCCGGTGTTTGTCATTCAAACCAGCCGCCCTAAGGCCAAAGCCATTATCGAGCAGGTCAACGCCGCTGGCGGAGTTCAGGGGATTGGCTTTTGTCCTTTGCACGATGCGGAGGGGCTACAAATGATAGAGCTCACCTTCGTCAAAACTCAAAATGGCGAGCTGAATATCATCAACGACTATGAGCCCGACGATCCAGACCATCAAGACCTCAAGTCACGCTGGGCCAGATACATCAAAGCTAGCCAAGGACATTGTGGTTTTGTTGTGGCGATTGGGGTGACTGGCGCGACCAAAGGACAGCTTGATTCTCAAACCATGATTGCTCTCTATGAAACACAAGTTTTGACGCCCCAAGAGATTGGCATTGTCATCGAATAGGGCAACTTTAAAAATGGGTTAAAGGTGCAGACCAAGCGCATACAAACCCATAGAAAAAGCAAAATCTGGACCCAGTTCAATCAGTGGGTCCAGTTACACCTCTTGTGAAGGCAAAAAATAAAGAATTACAAATAGAAAAAGCGTTGGTTTAGCTTAGATTCGACTTCTAGATTCGGCTTAGAAATTTACAGGCTAGGGTACTGGATTAACCGACCCAACCAGACTCCAAACCGCGCTCGCTACCCCGATAGGCTACGATATTGTCTTGCGATTCGCGCAGGCCGTTACTGAACCGACCGCTGGCCCGATAGGCGATCGCCTCAACGCCTCGCTCACTACCGCGATAGCCCATGGTATCGATGCTGCCCTCAAACCGACCACTGGCCCGATAGGCAATCGTGTTTTCAACATCATGATTAAACCGACCACTAGCTCTGTAAGCCACTGCATTACCAGTATCAATTCGGCCTGTAGCTCGATAGGCAACGGACGCAGCTGAATCGGTATTAGGTTTGATTAGAGACAGGTTATTGAGGTTTTCCCAAGCCGGAGCTGTGATCACGGTAAGGGCTACTGCGCCAAGCAAGGGGAGGGAAAGAATGCTTTTTGTTGTGCACATAAGGGACATTGGATACCGCGCCAGTAATTGTTCTCAACTACCCCTATCTACAAGGCATCTCAGTAATGTCCGGAATGGAAAGTATTTTTTGTGCCAATCAAGAGAGCATCGCACTTAAGCTATTTTCTAGGCTATCTGTGTTATATTTTTACGCCTACCTCAAGGAAACCCCATCAAAAAGCGGACTCCGTTTCCGGAATCCGCGATCGTCGTCTGGCTGGACAGAATCCAGCAACAAGAGGAGAGAGGCAGAGGTTAGACCTGCGCCGTTTCGACGAGCTTGTCCCACCCCAGTTCCTGAAGGGCGCTATTGCGGCGCAGGGGTCGGGTCACGAGTTCGAGAATATCGCGAGCGTTGCCAAAGCCGTGGAGCTGGGCAAAGGTAAACTCGACGGACCACTTCGTATTGATGCCTCGGGCTTCTAGAGGGTTGGCATGGGCCATACCGGTGATGACGAGGTCGGGCTTCAGGTCGTAGATTCGCTGGATTTGGTTATAGTTGTCCGGCTTCTCGACGATGCGGGGTAAGGCTACGCCCATGTCCTGGCAGGTTTTTTCCAGCAGGGCAAGCTCAGCGCCTTGATAGCGTTTGTCCATGTAGGGAATGCCAATCTCGGGGCAGGTCATGCCGCAACGAATCAAAAAGCGAGCCAGAGAAACTTCGAGCAGATTGTCGCCCATGAAGAAGACCGATTTGCCACGAATAATACTTAAGTAGTCTTCGAGGCTGGCCCAAATTTGCTGCTCCCGCTCTTCTAGACCTTGGGGTTCGATCTCCAGCACTGAACAGATTTTTTCAATCCAGGCGCGGGTACCATCGGGGCCAATGGGGAAGGGTGCGCCAATCAGTCTACACTTGCGGCGGCGCATGAGCGTCGTGGCGGTGCGGGACAAGAACGGGTTGACGCCCACGGCATAGTCACCTTCGTCAATACTGGAGGCTTCGGCGTAGCGTTTGGAGGGGAGCCAGCCGGACACTTTGATCCCCTGACGCTTGAGTTCGAGGGTGAGTTGGGTAACGACAGGGTCAGGCAAAGAACCAAAGAGGATAAGGGGAGTGTGATCTTTATATTCCGAAGATTCCGAGGACTCCAGAGCTTTTACGGATGCTGGAGCCTCAGGGGATTGCTCCTCACGCCGTCCTAAGGAAAACAGCTTTTTTAACCCTGAACGGCCACCTTCTGCGATCGCAGGGTCTGGAGCAGACGATTCAACGGTTGCTACGGTTGCTCCAGCATCTGTAGAGGCAGTCTTGGCTGCAAGTTCGGCACGGGTGGGACTCCGCATCGCCATCGCAGCAAGCACCGTGTCCTCCCCTTGGGTAAAGGCATAGTCCAGACCATTGGCCCGCGCTACCACGATGGGAACCCCAATTTCAGCCTCTAGCTTCGGCGCAATGCCTTCGAGGTCCATTTTGATGATTTCGGTGGTGCAGGTGCCGATCCAAACGATGACGGAGGGGTTGCGATCGCGCTTAATCTGCACACACAACCGCTTCAGCTCTTCGTAATCATTCAACTGTGCCGAAATATCCCCCTCTTCCAGCTCCGCCATGGCGTAGCGAGGCTCAGCAAAGATCATGACCCCCATGGCATTTTGTAAAAAGTAGCCACAGGTTTTGGTGCCAATCACCAGGAAAAAGCTATCTTCAATTTTTTGATAGAGCCAAGCCACACAGCTAATTGGACAAAAGGTATGGTAGTTGCCGGTTTCGCAATCAAAGTTGAGCGCGGAAGGGGCTGGAGGAGACGATTGAGCAAGAGTCATGGGTGCTAAAACTCTGGAGAGTAACGGCGAATTCAAACGCTAGAACAAAAGTTGGAGCAAAAAGTTGGAGCAAAAAGTTGGAGCAAAGTTTGGCCCTAAATTTGTATCGACTGAGTTCAATAGAGGAGGCCCAATCGAGCCTAGAGCCAAACTGCTATTGCCGAGCTTTAATTTAGACCATCATCAAATCTAGTTCTTCTGCGGCTGGGGCTTTTTTCTCGCTGGGGGGATTGAGATAGAAATCAGACAGCAAACTAAAGAGATCGCGGTCGGCAGCATCCTGGGGGACGACCCCTTCAGGCTGAGCTAAAATTTGGTCCGCGATGCTGAGGTAATAGTCGCAAACGTAATCCAACGAAGGATCCGTCTCTGCCATTTCAAACACCGTTTTCCCCTTGACGCGAGAGACGCGGATATCTTCAATCAGGGGCAAAACTTCTAGGACCGGCATCGGAACGGCTTCAATATATTTATCAATCAGGTCCCGTTTTGAAGTGCGGTTGCCGATCAAACCAGCTAGCCGTAGCGGATGGGTCCGGGCCTTTTCGCGCACGGAGGCGGCAATGCGGTTAGCGGCGAAGAGGGCATCAAAACCATTGTCCGTCACGATCATGCAATAGTCGGAATAATTGAGCGGGGCTGCGAAACCGCCACAGACCACATCACCGAGGACATCAAACAAGATGATGTCGTATTCATCAAAAGCGTTGAGTTCCTTCAGCAACTTGACCGTTTCACCGACAACATAGCCGCCACAGCCTGCCCCAGCCGGGGGGCCACCCGCTTCAACGCAGCTCACGCCCCCATAGCCGGGGTAAATCACATCTTCGGGCCAGATGTCCTCGTAGTGAAAGTTTTTCTCCTGCAAGGTGTCGATAATCGTCGGAATCAAAAAGCCGGTCAGCGTAAAGGTGCTGTCGTGTTTGGGGTCACAGCCAATCTGAAGAACCTTCTTGCCCCGCTTGGCGAGGGCTACGGAGATGTTGCAACTGGTGGTGGATTTGCCGATGCCGCCTTTACCGTAAACCGAAAGTTTCATAGGGTCTCCGAAGTCTTCAATACAGATTGCGATCGCGTTGTCCCCAGCGCCGACTGACCCAGATTCAACAGGCCAAAATTTTGAAAGTGCCGCTCTGCCAAAGCGACACCTAAATTGCAACTCATTTGCCGGGTTGGTTGCTGATGCCAATTATTGGTCAGATGGCCGGGTCTGGGAAGGCGATCGAAAAACGGACAAGGTCCTCAAGCGTTGAAAAAAGCACTCAAAAACTTTAATTGGAACTTTCAGGGCTTTGATAACGGCTTAAGCCTTAATTTGATTTTTTTTAAAGTTTTATTCAACGGATTTATAAAAATCGGATCAATAAGCAAAAAATGGATCAGCGATCGAGGATCCTCGCGATCGCCCCCTATCCCAGCCCTAATCCCAGCTCTAAACAACGACTCCGATGGGGGAGAAAGCCACGAAAGCCAATGGGGCCAAAGCGATCGCTTCAGCCCCCTGGGGTTCTATGGATTCCTCATTAACCCGTCAAGCTCTTGGGACCCCTAGCAAACGCTGATCCCCAAGCCAGCCACAAGCTCTTAGAGGTTATGAGGTTAAAAAAAGTTAAGTTTTAAATTTTGGCTGTATTTGAACCTGATTTTGTCGCAGAACTTAAAGCTAGGGCTCGTCAAACTCACGCCGGAGCGTTAGCGCAAAGCCTGCTGTCAAAATCGTTAATACCCCCGTAATCCAAAAGGGAGCCCGATAGCTCAAGCTCACCAATAGTCCACCCGTAGCAGGACCAATGGCATTGGCAATGCTTAAGTAGGACGCATTCAGACCCAGCACTTCGCCCTGTTGCTTCTGACTGCTCCGCAGCGACAGCAACGTATCCACCAGCGGCATCGGAAAGGAATTGATCGCACCAAAGATTGCCAGGAGAACCCAAAACACCGGCAACAGCGGAAACGTTGGCATCAATAAAAAGATCACCCCCCGCAACAGCAGCGCCCCGGCCAGAATATGAACGAGGTCAAATCTGCGCCGTAACGGTTCGAGGCCCAACACCTGGGCAATAAATCCGAGCATGCCAACGATGGCGAAGGCGATCGCCAAGGTTTTGGCGTTTTGTCCTAAGACATTGAGAAAAAAGGGCTGGAAGGCAAAGGTAAAAATCGTAAACGTCGCTCCGCTGAGAAACGTCAAGAGAAAGAGGCGACCAAATTTTTTGTCCGTTATCGAGCGAGCCAGCCGCCCAAAGCCAAAATCGCTCCAGTGCAGCCTGAACACGGGATCGCATTGAACGTGGGTTTCGGGCAGAGCAAAGAGGCAGAGGAGGATGGCGATCGCCGCAAACCCCGCCGATAGTAAAAAGCCCATCCCCAAGGAAGACACCCCCGGCACGGGTGGGAGCTGCTGGGCCAGATAGCTCAGGGCTGGACCCGCCACAAACCCCAGCCGAAAGACCGCCCCAAAAATCCCAAAGGCCTTCGGTCGTTGCTCCAGATCCGTCGTGTCGCTAATTACCGCTCGGGCGATCGAGGTATTGCCCCCCGTCAGCCCATCCACCACCCGAGCGCAGTAGACCAGCCAGGCGACCGTGGCCAGACTAGCGGTGACATTGGCTAGAACGGTTCCGAGCAAACTGAGGATCAGCAACGGTTTTCGACCTAGGCGATCGGAGAGACGACCCAAAACCGGCGTACCGATAAACTGAGAGGCCGCATAGGCCGTCGTCAGCAGGCTGGCTTGAAAGTCGCTCAGACCAAATTGCTTGGCGAAAGGATAAAGAATCGGAATAATGATTGTGAAACTAACGGAATTGATAAAAGCAATTAGCGTCACAATCCAAAACTTGAGCGGAAGGCTCAGGAAACCAGCTTTTGTGTTCATGCTACCTGCGGTCAGGCGGTGCGCCCTATACTATTTGAAGCTTGCCGTGGTGTTATTTGTAACTTGATATATGTCAGATTCTAATGATCGCCCTGAATCAGAGCAGGATTCAGCGCAAAATTCAGAACAGGATTCAGCGCAGAATAACGATAAAGATTTGAAGGACAAGATTCTCAAGGGAGGACTGTCCTTAGCCGTGCGTCAGATCGTGACCTCAGGGCTATCGTTGGTCAGTATTTTGGTGGTTGCGAGGGTCCTAGGGCCAGAGCAGTACGGCATTGTAGCCTTTGGCATGGGGATTTTTTACTTCCTCGTTTGGATCAACAAGCTGGGGATTGGCGTCTATGTGACTCGGGTCTCCGAGCTGTCCGCCGATGCGCCGCGCCAAATCCTAGCGCTATTTAATCAGATTAGCTTGGTTACAGCGGTGGTGTTGTGGGTCTCCGCTCCGGCGATCGCCGCCTGGACCAAACAGCCCGAAACCCTCTGGGTGGTTCGCTGCCTCGCGCTACCCCTTTGGTTTGAGATGGTGGGAGATGCCTCCATCATGTTGATGTTCCGGGAGTTGCAGTTTGCCGAGGTGGGGGTCGCGGAGGCGATCGGCCAATTAGCCAACTACGGCTTGGCTATTCCTTTAGTTCTAACCGGCAAAGGCTATTGGGGACCGATTTGGGGACTCACCTTGCAACAACTCGTCGTCATGGTCATGGTCTGGCGTCATCGACCGATTCCCTGGGGATGGCGCTGGACCAAGGGCTGCATTTTTCCGGCCCTACAAGGCGGTCTTGCCTATACGGGGTCTGCATCTCTTCTGTCTTTAAAAGCACTGACGGTCCCCTTACTGGTGACACGCTTAGCCGGAGTCGAAGCCGCAGGCATCGTCAGTATTGCCGTTCGCTTTGCGGATCAGCTCGCGATTTTGCGCCAAGTCCTGAATCAAATGTCCATTAGCGTATTGTCCAAATTTATGGGACAACCAGAAAGAATTCGGGCGGCCTTAAGCCAAGGCATGGTCTATCAGGTTTTGCTCGTTGCACCAGCCTGTGCCGTCTTCTCCTGCTGTGCAGCTTGGCTCATTCCGCTGCTATTTGGGGACGAATGGCTCAGAAGCACTCAAATTTTCCCGATGATCGCAGCGGGTGTGATTCTCTCGACGTTGTTTGAGTTACACACCAGCACACTCTATGCAGCGGCAAAAAATCGTGAGGTTGCTATTTTTAATGCAACCTATATCAGCCTTCAATGGATTACTGCGTTGATTGTCCTTCCCATCGTTGGTATTTGGGGCTATGGCTTTGCTGAGTTAGCGACGATCCCGAGCTACGGTGTCATCCATCGAAGCTTAACAAAGCTTTTTGGTTCTCCAGACTATAAAAATGCGTTTCTCCTCGTAGCCGCAACCTTTCCTGCACTTTTCGCAGGCCCTTGGATTCCAGTGCCATTGGGCCTGTTGTTGCTCGCGGTCAGTTATGGCCTTGTATTGCTCATTAGCCCTGAGCTGAAAGCCTTGCCCATGGAGATTCTGAAGATTTGGAAGAGTCGGCACACCTGATGCCTTTGTCTAAAGCTCAAGCTTCAGAAAAGATGTTGATTTATTAAGCTACAGAGGCAGCAAGTTGAGAGGGAAATTCTAATTTTTACAAAGGTTTGAGGACTGTACCCATTTCATCCTGCATAGTTATCATTGTTACTCTTGCTTCAATAGAACTTTATTTTCCAGTAAAGATCGAGATTGCCTGAGACAGGTCCTATGGGCGGCTTCTAGTTGACAGTGCTAAATTAAATATCTCAGGTCTCGTATTAGAAAACCTAAAGAGGAAGGACTTAAAACTGCCGAGTTATTGCAGCATTAGCCACTGATTCAATAAGTTCAGTGATTGTTTCTGCTGTCTGAAATAGTACTACTTCAAAAATTTAATGTGTGCCTATTAAGTACTGCTTTAGTGAGGGCAATTCTTGCTGTCTTAATTTTTTTGATCAGCCATGAAACTTACTCATATTAATATTGGTCCATCAGCTCGCGAGGGTGGAGGAACCGCAGTAGCCGCAATGCGCTTGCACCAGCAATTGCGCAAGTATCAAATAGATTCAAGAATGTTAGTAGGATACATAAACCAATCCTACCCCCAAGTATCGCAGATTTCAAGGCCGAAATGGCTGCGACCCTTCGAAGGATTAGCACGGCGAGTATTACCCTCACTGGGCTTTAATGAACTGCATAACTTCAGTTCATTTTTTCTGAACCATAATCCGACCATTCGGCATGCAGATCTCCTTCATTTACACTGTATGCACGAAGGGTATTTTAATACGCTTGCATTGCCTCTATTAACCGCCGAAAAGCCTGCCGTTTATACGATGCATGATATTTGGGCATTTACTGGCCATTGCTCTATGGATTTGGGTTGCGATCGCTGGAAAAGAGGGTGTGGAAACTGCCCAGACCTAAGCATTGCTCCAGCGGTTCGACGGGACACCACCCGACTGGAATGGCGGATGAAACAGTGGGCCTATGAAAATTCTCGTTTATCTATCATTAGTCCAAGCACCTGGATGACCCAGCAGCTTCAACAAAGCACCTTAAAACATCTACCGATTTATCAAATTCCCCATGGCGTTGACCTCAACTTACTTCAGCCTTACGATCCTCTTTTTTGTCGGGCGGCATTGAATATTCCAGATCATAAGAAAGTTTTAATGTTTGCGGGTTCTGGCCCTCGAACAAGTTTTTATAAGGGAGGTGATCTCCTCATGAAGGCCCTGGAACTGCTCCCAAAATCCTTAAAAAACGAACTGGTTTTATTGGTCATGGGGGATGTGGAGCCCTCCTTTGCCAAGGTGCTCGACATCGAGATCTGTCTGACGGGGACAATTGAGCAAGATAGCCACAAGGCGATCGCCTATTCTGCGGCGGATCTCTTCCTGTTTCCCAGTCGAGCCGAGTCCTTTGGTCTAGTTGCCCTAGAAAGCCTAGCCTGTATGACCCCTGTGGTCGCCTTTGCCGTAGGTGGGATTCCGGACCTTGTTAGATCTGAACAAACCGGCTATCTCGCCCAACCGGAAAATCCCAGGGATTTTAAACAGGGAATCCTAGAACTGCTGGAAGATTCTCAATTACGTCACAGGATGGCTCAACAAGCCCGCCGGATGGCAGTCGAAGAATTTTCGATTGAATTATCCACCCAAAGACATTTGCGGGTCTATGAACAGATTTTGGGGATAAGACCAGAAATAAAGACCCAGCCGACGCCTGTCCCCCAATGCTGAAGATAGCTTTTGGCAGGGACTTTTAGCCTAGATTTTAACTTTGATGATCGTCCACATTGAATGATTGAGGAGCACACGTCTGATGATCATTAACAGAGTCCTAGGACGTCTGAAAAGGGATGTGTTCAATCTTTTAGAAAGCGTCAGATTCTATCTATTGCGAATGCGGCTGTTTCGGACCAGTCAGAGACTGACTCCTTCCCTCGGAACAGCCTTGGTCGTCGCTCCCCACCAGGATGATGAAAGTTTCGGCTGTGGCGGCTTAATTGCGCTCAAACGCCAGTCTGGCACAGCGGTAAAGGTCGTGTTTCTGACCGATGGGCAAAAATCCTATGGTTGCGATCGCATTCCCTCATCAGACCTCATCGCTAAACGTCAGCAGGAAGCTTTACAGGCCCTTGAAACCTTGGGCGTTGACTCGGAGAATGTTGACTTTTTCAATTATCCCGATGGGGAATTGCAGTGTTTAAACCCACTAGCTCGTCAAACCTTAGTCACATCTCTAACGCAACTGCTGAGGCGTTTTGAGCCCGAAGAAGTCTACGTGACCTATCGTCGCGATGGCCATTCAGACCATGAAGCCGCAGCGCTCTTGGTGCGGGAGGCGATCGCCCAAGCAACTATCTCTCCCTTGTTATTGGAGTACCCGGTTTGGTCGCTCTATCAACCTACCCAGTTTAAGTTTGATTTACCCGAGTTTAAGCAGTTGTACCATGTACCGATTCAGGCTGTCCGAGCTCGGAAACAGGCTGCCATTGCTTGCCATCGTTCTCAGTATGTTCCTATTCCACCGGATACAACAGGAGGATTGCCACGGGGATTTCTACGCCGTTTATCGTCATCCCAGGAGTTTTTTTTCAAAGGCTAGGATTAAACGGATTAAACGAGCCTATTCAAAGAATAGGATTTGATCAGTCCATATCAGTCAATGTAAGATCTTAGTAGCCGAATCACCGCATCAATCGAAGCAAACGAAGCTGTTTCTTGAGTCGTGTGATACCCCGTGGTGGGAATTTGTAGGGTCGTCCCACTAATTTTTCCATCGGTGGCCGCAACCAATCGACCTAACTCCGTACGACCAAAGGAGAGGGGCTTTTTGCGTTCCAGATTTTTAGCCTCAATGTAGGCATCCTTAAAGCTAAAGGTGATGCCCATCTGTTCACATTTTTCAGCAATTTCGTGAGTAATAGGCTGGGCAAAGACTGCACTAGCGTCCTTACGACGGAGAACAATCTGTTGTTCATCGGCAACCTCGCGACTGGGGTAGGGGCTTGTATCCAACACTAGCAACCGCTGAGTTTCCAGATTTTGGCGCTGAAACCAAGCCAGGGCGTAGCGCCAACTGCGACCGGCTTCTTCTTGAGCGGTAAAGAGGGCCGTCCCCTGAAAGCCGCAGCGAAATAGATAAATGAGAATCGCCGCACTCAGAACATTGTCGAGCTGCGCGGAAACGTAGCCATTTTCGAAGTGGAGGCGATCGAGAAATGAAACCGGCGTACCAGGCTGCAAGAAATCAAGTCCCTCGACTTCAAAAATTAAATTGTTTCGGGCCGGACAGATATAAGTATTTGTGATGCATCCCTGCCCTAAATAGGTCCCTGTATAGGGTAAATGGGCTTGGACTCGCTGTCCTTGAAAGCGATGTTTGATAGTATGCATCATCTGCTCAGACACCGAATCACCGGTCAATTCTGACTGATTACTGGCAATAAAAGCGGCGTATTGAAACTCATTCGGTCCGGTACAGAGCAAACCATGGCGATCGATATGGGCCGAAAGAATCAAATCATGGGGTCGCTCTCCCTGAGCCACCAGCAGTCCTTGATAATGGTTGACCTGAGCTCCGACCTCTTCTAATTCACGCTTGAGCACTCGAAAAAAAGAATCTTCAGTACCAACGACCGAGGGTTCTCGAACCAGCAGTTGCAGAATATTGAAGAACTCTTCTATGTCGATAGGCTCGTTTTTTTCATCCTTTGATCTGAGCAGTGGCTCAGATATTGTTTTTTCTACAACCGTTTGGGCGATCGCAACATCTAAAGGGCTCATAGAGTAAACCTTTGGGTGGAAAGGAAAGACCAATACAACAGCAATTCACGCATCAAAGTCATCCTTCCGTCAGGCTACCGTGCCACGCAGTCCCTTGCGGTGTGTCCCGATACAGGCGGGAAATCAGTCTTGCATTAAATTTTTTCCATGGCCTTTTCCGAGGTGAGTACCAAAGCGGAAGGCTACCCACAAGATTGCACTGAAGGTTGCGCTAACCGTTACCAAACCCCGCTGGATCAATTTCACCCTGACGACAGCCCTGGGCCGCACGGGGGGCAGCCCGCAACAGCGTTTGAATGGGGGTATTAGGTTCGATCTTGCCCCGGAGATTCAGCCATAGCTCAACCACCATGATCTCCTTATCTTCATCAATATCCTGGGCACATTTCACTTCGACTTTCTCACCGCTTCCTACACCAAAGGCTTGATCAAATTGGCTGCGAATTTCGGTATTTGTGAGTAAGAAATTGATATTATTGGTCAGGAGTTGTTGAACTTCAGAACGATTGATTTGGTCGAGCAGGGCGATCGCCTCTTGAAAGTATTCTTCCGGTGTATTGCTATAGCAAGTACCATGCTTATACCATTCATGGCGATGCAAATTTGACGCCACACCAGGCATGCGTTCCGCTAAGGCCGTACGGGTTTGACGAGAAAGATCCAGTTCGGGAAGCTCAGACCAACGACTCGCCTTGTCCAACTGAATGAGCTTTTGACTGACACCACAATAGGTATTAGTTTCGGGTTGGGGCCAAAGACCATGCAAAACCAGATGGGAGGCATCGAAGCGATCGCCCGTCTGACTTTGGCATTCGGGTTTATTGGGTTTGGTTTCACAAAAGGAAGGTTGCCAACTCAGCGCCAGCAGAAAGTCAGCGTTCTTGGAGGTTTGGCCACTGGTTTGGACACTGGTTTGGCCGATGACAGAACTCGCATCAGCCCCTAACTGACCGCAACTGACGGGTACCCAACGCTCGCTAGGTTTGGCCGCAGCAATGTGCAGGAGATAGTGGGAGGCGTTGTCACGATTTTTGCCCAGCACGGTATAGCTCATGCCGGACTGAAGCCGAATATTCCCCGGATTCGTCCGCTTTTTAATTGACTGGACCGCCTCACAGGTCTGCTTCGCGACGAATTGGCCCTCCATCGGCACCAAAGCCTGGGCGGGGGCGGGCCACAGCCATAACGGCCCCAGCAAAATTGCGATTAACAGAACGGATTTTAGTGAATTCATGAACGATTAACTGAGCCGTCTGCTCAACCCGAAGGATTGTCTCAATTCTGTCTAGGGCATAGAACCGCAGGCGTCACCCGCGCGGGCCATTCCTAGCCCACCAGGTGAGATTCCACCAGATCAGCCAAACGTGCCGTCCAGGTTTCGACGAGCACTGCATCCGCTGCTTCGACCATGACCCGGATGAGGGGTTCGGTGCCTGAAGCCCGCACGAGGACGCGGCCCCGATCGCCCATCGCCGTTTCAGCTTGGGCGATCGCCGCCATCAAGGGTTCACAGGTTTGCCACTGCATCCGCTTTTCCCGGTCTTCAACACGCACATTGCGCAGGAGCTGGGGATAGGTTTGGAAGCTTTGGCCCACGAGCTCGGCCAGGGAGGTTTGTGTCTCTTGCACCAAGGCCGTGAGGTGCAGCGCCGTCAGCAAACCGTCACCGGTTAGCCCATGGTGACGACAGAGGATATGACCCGACTGCTCGCCCCCCAGCATCGCCCCCAGGATTTCCATCTCTGCTTGCACATGCTGATCGCCCACGGCGGTGCGGATGAAGGTGCCACCGACTTCCTGCCAAGCCCGTTCAAACCCGAGATTGGCCATGACTGTCGTGACAATTGTGTCGCCGGGAAGTTTGCCCTGCCGCCGCAGGTGAGTTCCCCACAGATAGAGAATATAGTCGCCGTCCACCGCTTGACCCTGGTGATCAACCGCGAGAACCCGATCGGCATCCCCATCAAAGGCAAACCCCAGGTGAGCGCCCTGGTCCCGCACGGCCTGCTGTAGCCGGTGCAGGTGGGTAGAGCCGCAGTTAACATTGATGCGATCGCCATCGGGCTGATCATGGAGACAAATCAGCTCGGTCCCCAGGGCACGGAAAACCATCGGGGCCATCTGAGCCGCCGCGCCCCAGGCCAAATCCAGGACGACCTTAAGACCCTCAAAGGACTCGACACCGAGGGAATCCCGCAGAGAAAGCACATAGCGATCGAGCAAGTCGGGGGTAGATTGGTAACGACCGTGGGGGCGATCGCCCAGCCGTTCCGGCCACTGGCCTCGCATCCCTTGCTCAATTCGACCTTGCAGCACCTTAGATAATTTTGTCCCAGCCGCACCAAATACCTTAATGCCATTGTCTGCTGGGGGGTTGTGGCTTGCAGAAATCATCACGCCGCCGATCGCCGCCGTCGTACTGGTAAGATAGGCCACCGCAGGGGTAGGACAGAGCCCCAAATGCCAAACCTCTAAGCCCGCAGACGTCAGACCCGCCGCCAAGGCCATGGCGAGGCTATGGCTAGAATTGCGAGAATCCTGGCCGACGAGAATAGGGCCGCTGGGCAACCCCACTTGCTGAGCTTCAGCCTGGAGAACTTGCCCCGTCCAAAAGCCAATTTGCAACGCCAAGGGCACCGTTAAGATCTCACCCACTTTGCCCCGAATCCCATCTGTCCCAAACAACGGACTTTGGGGAAGGGTCAGCGTACACCACTGGGCAAGTTGCTCAGGGGTCAGCCCTTCCAACACCGGAGCCATGGACCGGAGCGACTGAGCCCCCAACGTCTGAGACGCGAAAGAAATCATCTTCAAACTCCACACAGAAATAGCGCAATTGCACAGGTATAGTGAGCCATGACATCCATGCGGTAATGCGGCAACGTGGCCATAAGGGGCCTATACCCGAGGCTCCCACCTAACGTTCTTCGGGGGCAAGGTCAGGATATCAGAATAAATGCCTGTGTCGGAGCATAGCATTATTGCCTCAGTCCTGCGAGTCGTCCATTTTACTCGGACTTTACCCGGACATCCCTGTTGGCCTCCTGGAGCCATCTGTCATGATTGATTTTTTGACCTTTCTCCGTTGTCTCACCTGGAAAACCTGGGTGCAGGCCATTCGCAGCGCGGGCCAGCAGCGGCTCATGGGGTTGGCCTCGGAGATGGCCTACAATGCGACGCTCTCTCTTTTTCCGGCAATTTTGGCGCTGTTAACGGCAATCGGTCTCTTTGATGCCCCGCGCACAGCGGCCCGGCGGCTGGCGGATCAGGTGGAAGCCGTGGCCCCGCTCCAGGTAGTCAATCTGGTGCAGGATTTCGTGGCGGACATTACCAATCGCAATCAGGGCCTGTTCTCCCTCAGTACGGTGGGAGCACTCTGGGCGATGTCGAGCGCGATTGGGGCTGCGATGGTCGCCATGGACCAGATCCATCAAATTCCCCCCAAACAACGGCGTCCGTTTTGGAAGCACCGGATTTTGGCGCTGTTTATTGCCATAGGCAGTATTGCGATGCTGCTAGGGGCAATTTTCTTGATTTTTGTCAGCGATTTTGCGGTACGGCTCCTGGCGAGTCAGAGTGGCGCATTTGAAATTTTTCTGCTGCGGCTGTGGCAGTGGTTGAGTTTGCCCATTGCCTTGGGGTTGGTGGCGATCGCCTTCTCCGTCATCTACCGTTGGGGACCGAGTCAATGGCGATCGGGAACGCCGATTTTGCCAGGAGCAGTCTTGGCCGCGATTTGCTGGGCGGGGCTATCGCTCCTTTTCCGCAATTATGTTCTGCAAATCGTGGACTACAATCGCACCTATGGCACCCTAGGCACGGTAATTGTTTTATTGCTCTGGCTGTACCTGGGCTGTTTGGTCATGCTCATGGGCAACCAGCTCAACATTACCGTGGGTAGCCTAGCGGGTACGATTCGTAACGGTAGCAATCGCGCTGGGGGCCGCAACCCGCAACGAAATAACTCAGGGTTCCGTCTAGGAGGATCGTCGCGGTCGCGTCGTCGCCAAGATCCCTACGGCAATCGTGAAGAAGAGGAGGACCCAGAGGACTAGACCCTGTACAAAAGAGAGGACACCCAACCCTCGCAAAACCCAGAAAGATAGGGTTACAACCAGGCTAGTTAAAAATAGAACCAGACGAGGAGACATACAAAAATCCGCTTTTTGACTAAAAACTCAAGTTTTGGCTAAAGCCCTCTGCAAACATCCTTGCCCCCAAGATAGCTGGAAAAATAGCCGGAACCATAACTGGAAAATTTGATTGCACCGAATTTCCATTGGCGCGTTATCGTAGTCATCAATTTGTGATTGTTTGTGATTGTCTGATCGATCCCTTCGCTCTGCCGCTTCGACGTTTTCGTCCAACACCGCCAACGCTCTCCAACCGCCAATTGCCCCCAACCGCCCCCCAACACCATGATGAAGCCCTTTAAATTAATGGTGAAGCAACCCAAGCTGAATTTTATTCTGTTGGCCAGTGCGGTCACAGCCCTGGCCTTAGGGGCGGCGGCGGGATTGTTGATCCCAACCTTGAGCACGCTCAAATCAGCCCAGACGGGCAGCGAACAACGCTCTAGCCATCAACCCGATAGTCAGGGATTGAATGCCCTCAGCAATTTGCAGCTAGAACTGATTGCCAATCGTCCGGACGCAGATCTAGCCCGCAGTCGGGCTCGCTATATTTTGGCGTCGCGATCGCTCTTGGATCGCCCAGAGGACAGTCTGAAATGGCTCACAGGCTTAGAAAAGGACTACGCCCTGCTCGCGCCCCACATCCTCAGTTTGCGTGCCCAGGCCCAGAGCAAGCAGGGCCATGAGAACCAGGCAGAAGCCACCTGGAAAACCCTGGCCCAGACCTATGAAAAAAGTCCAGTCGTGGTCGAAGCTTGGGTGGCGCTGGGCAAGAAGGATCAGAGCTATGGGGACCGGGCGATCGCCCAATATCCCGCCCATCCCGCCACGGTTCAATTAGCGCTCGATCGCCTCAAAACCGACCCCGAGAATGTACCGCTGATGCTGATCGTGGCCCGCTATGGTCATCATCTGCCGGAATTGCCCAGTATTTTGTCGAAGCTGATCGAAAAACACGCCGCCCAACTCACACCGGAGCATTGGGAAGAAATTGCCTTTGCCTACTGGGAAAAACTGGACTTTGTCGGTGCGGCCAAAGCCTACGCCAAAGCACCCCCCACGGCCCTGCATCTCTATCGCACCGCCCGCAGTTTGCAGCTCAGCGAACAGCAAACTAAATCAAAACCGATTTATCAGCAGATTCCCCAAACTTTTCCAGAGAGCGACGAAGCCGGTTTAGCACTGAAACGCTTGGCCGAGATGGAAACGGGGCAGAAAGCGATTCCATTGTGGGACCAGCTCATTGCCCGCTATCCAAACTACGCCGCTGAGGCATTACTGCAAAAGTCACGCATTCTCGACAAACTGAACAGTCAGGCTTCGGCCTCACAAATCCGTCAGTTGCTGTTGGAAAAATACAGCAGTTCTGATGCGGCGGCGGAATTACGCTGGGAACTGGCGGAGAAATACGCAGCGGCGCGAAAACTGCCTGAAGCCATCCAGCTCGCGACCCGCATTACAGAAAACAATCCAGACCATGAAATTGCGCCCAAGGCAGGATTCTGGGCGGCTCGCTGGCTCCAAGCCCAGGGCCAGGATCGGCAAGCTGCAAAAACCTTTGAAACCGTCCTCAAACAACATCCAGAGTCCTACTACGCCTGGCGCTCCGCAGGGGTTTTGGGATTGCCTGTGGGGGATTTTCTCTCGGTGCGCCAGAGCAAACCCACCATGACCCAGCACCCTCAGCGGACAACTTTACCTACGGCATCTGATCTCACCCGTGAGCTGTATTCCCTCGGTGAAGATCAGGCCGCCTGGCGGCTCTGGCAGGTGGAATATGTCCACCGCAAGGATCCGTCGGTGGCGGAACAGTTTACGGATGGCCTCTTGCGTTTGGGGGTAGGCGATCATTTGGATGGCATCTACATGGTGGGCAGTTTGGCCAATCGAGAAAAACCCGACGACAAAAAAGCCTACGCAGACCTCCGGCGTCAGGTGGGCTATTGGTATGCCCTGTACCCCCTGCCGTTCTTTAACGAAATTCAGCAAGCAGCCCAAGCCCAGCAGTTAAATCCGCTGTTGGTAACGGCGCTCATCCGTCAAGAGTCGCGGTTTATGCCAGGGATTGAGTCGGTCGTAGGGGCAACGGGCCTGATGCAGGTTATGCCAGAGACGGCTGATTGGGTAGCTCCGAACGTGGGACTAAAGAGTTTTAAGCTCAACAATCCGCTGGACAATCTCAAGCTGGGTACCTGGTATCTCAAGTACACCCACGAGGAATGGGAGGGCAACTCGATGTTGGCAGTGGCGAGCTATAACGCTGGACCGGGCAATGTACAGGACTGGGTAACTCGGTTCCAAAATTCAGATGTGGATACATTTGTGGAGAAAATTCCGTTCCCAGAAACGCGCGGCTACGTGGAGTCGGTTTTTGAAAATTACTGGAATTACCTGCGGCTCTATAATCCAGAAACTTCGGCGTTACTAGCACAATATTCTGAGGAGCATGGTGCCTTGGCCAAACGCTAGAGGAGCAACCATTTTTCGAGGAATCTATGGGTTTTCTCTCCCGATTTTCGACTCCCTCTCTTTTCCTGTTCCTGGGTTTTCTCTTGACGACATTGATTGGGGTGGCCAAAAATTCATTTGGGTATGAGCCAAGGCATGCTTCTGGCGCGGGTAGCTGACCAAGTTGCGTCTGAATCTGGTGAGCTATCAGTGGATGCAGGAAAGCCGAGAACGGTTGCTGCATTTGCCGAAAAGTCTTTAGAGTTAATACTCACCACTCCCCCGCCAACTGCATCAATTCTGCTATCGCCCGAGCCAAAGCCTGATCGCGAACCGCCTCTTGAGCCAACTCATCCGCCACTATGATCGTTACATCAATCACGCCAATCACGCCTAAAATTGCCTTTAAGTAAGGTTCCAGAAAATTTCGAGCGGCAGCATCTGTTCCTGATCGATAGTTAAACTTACGGGTCGTAATAATTAACGCTTTTTTATTTTTAAGTGCACCGCTTGGTTTGCCCATTTCATCAAAGGTCAATGTGCGATCGCGTCGAATCACCTGATCCAGATAAGCCTTAAACACCGAGGGCACCGTCAAGTTATACATCGGCATCGCAAACACATAGCGATCCGCAGCAAAGAGTTCATCAATTAAAATATCGGAAAGAGCAATAGCTTGATTCATTTGGGGCGATCGCGCCTCTGGCTGAGTTTCGTAAGCCTCTACCCAAATCTCATCCAGATGGGGAATCGGATCCCGAGCTAAATTGCGGTAAATGACCCGAGCCTCGGGGTTAAAAACCTGCCAAGACTCGATAAACTGTCGACTCAAACTTCGGGACTGAGAACCTTGGATCCGGGCACTGGCATCAACCTGAAGAATCGTGGTCATTGTGCTACCACCGCCTTTAAGATATTCATCGGACCGATCGCCTTAAGTTGCGCAAGCTGTTCAGCATCTTTTACAAACAGTGACCCTGCGAACCCCAAGGAATTAATCGAAATCCCCGCAGAAGCTTCGGCCCGACGAGGAATGATCAAGAGCCAATCGCGGGTGGCTAACAGATTGTAGGGGCGGGGCTGAAGGCGATCGCCTTCAGGACTAGACTCGGACCGTAAGTCTTCTGACCATAAGTCTTCTGACCGTAAGTCTTCTGACCATAAGTCCAAGGCTTTTAACATTGTTTTGTATAGATTCAAAGTCCCCTGGGCCGCCGCCGTTAGATCCTGATTCCAATCGAAATTGAGGGGGGCGATCGCATGGTGAAAGGGCAACGCGCTTTGATTCAGCCCTGCTCGAAATTCTCTTGGGTTAAAAACCGCTTCCATCGGCAACGCCGGTCCCTCGGGCACCATGGGCAAGGGAACTAATTGCAAATGCTTATGACGCTGACTGGCTCCAGCCAGTTTGCCCCCGTTATAGAACGCTAATCCATCTATTTCCCGCAACGTTAACCCCATCGCTTCAAAATCCTGAACCGTTAGCAAACTGTCTTGGGATTCAAAGGCTCGGGTAATCATCAACAAATGATGATCCACGACATTAAATTTATTGAGAATACAAACATGGGTCGGGGAGAGATCAGCCACAAACAGATCTGGATCGTAGGGCAAAAACGGATTGAACGCTTCGCCTTGCAATAGCTTACGCTCGGCCCCTGCTCGCGCTTTCCGTAGAATGTTAGCGGCAATTCGCACCACAAAGGGAATGCCTGCATCTACGACGAGCTCACTGTCCGTTGCGATCGGCTGCAGTGCGCCACAGGCCAAACCATGCTGGGTCGCTGCGAGGGTACGGGACCAGAGAGTATTGGGTGTCAGCAATGGATCCGTCATCATCAAGTTCGTGATCATTTTACCGCGTTCTCTCGCTCAGGGGGATTGAGAGCGTTTCAAAAATGGCAACCCAGGCTTGGCCGCCGTTGAGACCCCCTAATCTGAAGCCATAGACAAGCTTTCCCACACCATAAAGCCTTATGAAGCCTAACGTTTCTCTGGGCCTGTTGACCCTTTTGCTCGCCGCCATGGTGGGGCCGGAGGGGGCGATCGCAACCCCCGCCATCGGTAACCCAACAATGCCTTTGACAGCCATGCCCTTGGCCCAAACCTGGGGAATTCTAGACTCAGAGCCAGCCCCTCCGGCTCCAACCGCAGCGCCCTCAGAGACGGTCTCCCCCAATCTAGAAGAGCCGAAGACGATGCCCAGTCCCAGTGAGCAGCTTCGAGCGGCGCAAGATCGCTACCGCACCGTCATCGACCAAACCGTGGCCATGGTCAATAATCCCGAAGCCCAACGCCTCGCCCAGCGCTTCGGTCTCAACATTCTCAACATCACTTGGGAGGATACAGGCCGATACAAAGGCTCCTCGGTGGGTCCCAACATCAGCGATATGACCATTCAGGTGCAGCAGCGTGATCTTCGTAGTGGCCAATACAACCTCAGCCTAATGCCTGTGATTCGGCATCCAAATTTTTCCGATGAAACCGCCGATGTCGATCTCGACAAATTCTTTGTCCTCGTTGGCAACGAAAAGGGAAAAGACCTCCAGCGGGTGTCCGTGCGTGAACTCCTGGGCAATTTACGTCAATATCTCCATGAACCGGAGTCTTGGAAAGGTCGACAACTGTCCCTGCTTGCGCCCCGTGATAGCCATGCGTTGGTCAGCGCTCAAGCCGCATTTTTGCCAATTCCCCAAACGGGCGAAGCTCAATTTAATCCCGTTTTATTTAACTATCAATCCTATCCAGACAATCCAGCGGTTTTGACGATTTTGGCTACCCGTGAGGGAACCAGCGTTACGGTGATTGATAATACCCGAGATGGCTTCGAGGCCGGAGCAACCTGGGGGCAGCGGCTCTTTTTTAACAAAAATGGTGAACGGGCCAGTCTGACTGGAAAACGGCTCAGCGATTTTAACCGCGAGGGCGACAGCAATGCCGGTGACTCCTCAGCGATTGCAACCGCTCCTAACGTGACCGAAGCAGATGGCGTCAACATGGTGTTGCTCATCCAAGTCCCGCTCAAGCAAAAGGAACAGCCTCGCCAAGTCACAGGCAACCTCGCTGATGGGGCAAACCTGCCCATGGCTGCTGCTCCCACTGCGGCGATGGAGGCGGCTAAGAGTGATGTGGAAGCGGCAGTGGTGGGCCATGGCGCAGTGGAAGGCCCGTTTACGGAAATTGACAATTTGGCGATCGAGCGGGATCCACGCTTCCCGATACGGGCCACCGTGCAGTTTTACAAGGCCACGAGCAATGGCATCGTCTCTGAGTCAGATCTGCAACAGATTCATCAACAAATTAGCCGAGTCTATGCAGGGGGAGACTACGTGGGCAGCTTGGTGACGGAAGGTGCAACCCAGCGGCCTACGGAATACGACGGTCCGAAGCAAGAACCCCCTGATTGGTGGAGTAACTTTTGGCAACGTCATGAGCAAAACACCGGACAATCTCGCGGGGTGGTTTGGGATTTGTGGCAGCGGTTGCTGGGACAATAACGCAAGCCATCCTCGTAAACACCCACACCAGCGGGCTAAAGATGTTGCCCAATATTAAGTGACCAAGGGCTTAAAAAACTGCCGATTTGGCAACCTTTTTTAGATCTCCTGTGGAATATTGGCGGTGAGACTCAGATCGCGATCGCCCCCTCTAACCTCACCCGGAGATAATCCCCATGGCCCAGACGATTAGTCCGCTTCCCCCCCTCGAACAATTCGGTTCGGAGCAACAGCTTAAATCGTACTTCCTAGAAACGGCCCTCAAGCAATATTCGTCGCTCTTTGGCCAAGAGGCTTATCCCTACTATCCCTATCTTTATACGAAAGGCGGAGGGGCTTTAGCGGATTTCCCAGTCGCCTCAGATGTAGGTTTTCAAGCCTCGAATGGCTCGGCCACTAGCACGACGGTCAGCAATCCGAGCTATTCCCAAACCAACACCCAAGAGCAAGGGGTGGATGAAGCGGATCTCGTCGAAACCAACGGTAAGTTTATCTATCAAGTCGATAATCAGAAGCTGACCGTTATTGATGCTCGTAATCCTACCCATTTAGCCATTACCTTTCAAAAGGATCTGTCGGACCTTGGCAATATCCAGGGTATGTATCTGTATAACAATCAGCTTACGGTGGTTTCGACGCAGGCGTTTTGGCCCTTAGCCTATCGGAGTACAGGGGCGATCGCCAGCATCTTCCCACCTTATAATTACGAACCCACGGTTAAAATTAGCGTTTTTGATGTTTCCAATCCCCGCTCGATCAAACTCCAGGAAAGCTCAACCCTGGATGGAACGCTGCTGTCATCCCGTGCGGTCGGTGACAAGGTTTATGTGGTGACCCAGGACAGCTTTGGCTTGCCCGCCCCTGAGACGGTTTATAAACCTAGACTAGTTCTAGATAGGGCCACCGCTCAAACGGTTGCGCCCGCCGATGACCTATCCATCAGTGCCAAAGCCTCTACCCTCTTGTTTCCCCCCTCCTATCCCCAGGGCTATCGCTACGAAACGAAGGCAGAATACCTAAAACGGATCCAAGGAAAAGAACTAGCGCTCGCATTACCTGAATATACGACGGTGGATGGTCGCGGTAAAACCGTCAGCGAAGGGCTGCTAAACCAGGCTCAGGATATCTATAAACCGCTGACGGCACAGCCCTACAACATGGCATCGGTTTCGATGTTTGATGTGGATGATCGGCATCTAGGACCCGATGCTTCCATTGGCGTACCGACCAACAATTTGAGCGAGGTTTACATGTCCCAAGAGAACCTCTATCTCTTGGGAAATTGGTGGCAGGGAGACCAAACAGGAATTCTCAAAATTGATCTAGATTCACTCGATTTAGTGGCCCGAGGTGAGGTGCCCGGTCGCGCTTTAGATCAGTTTTCTGTCGATGAAGAAAACGGATTTTTGCGAGTCGCAACGACGGAAGGGTTTGGGACCAAGGCTACGAACAACCTGTATGTCTTGGGCCAACAGGGTCAAACCTTAAAAACGGTGGGCCAAATTGACAACATTGCCCCAGGGGAAACGATTCGCTCGGCTCGACTCCAAGATGACTACGGATTCCTCGTGACCTTCCAACAGGTAGATCCGTTTTTCGCTCTCGATCTGAGCAAACCTACGGCACCCAAAATTACCGGTGAAATCAAGCTTCCAGGATTCTCTGAGTATCTACAGGTGATTGAAAACGAAGGCAGAACCCAAGTCCTGGGGGTCGGTCGCGACGCTGATGCCATGGGTCGAGCCAAGGGGCTGAAGCTATCGCTGTTTGATGTGGAAAATCTATACGCGCCCAAAGAGGTGGATAGCTATTTGTTTGAGGGTCAATACAGCAGTTCCGAGGCGCAGTGGGATCCCCAGGCGGTTGGCTATTTCGCCAGCTTCGACCGGTTAGCCATTCCCTTCCAAAATTCAGTGGGAGGCCAGGGACTTCGGGTCTTTGATGTGGATGCCCAGGATGGATTTAGCGTGATTGGAGACATTAGCCATGGCAACCATAGTATCCGCCGCAGTTTGGTCATTGGCGATGACCTCTACGCGATTTCGGCGGAGCGGATTACCGTTCATGATATTCACACGCTGAAGCTGATGGATGAGGTGGTGTGGTCAGGCGCTAAGAGTGGGGGAAGCTCAATTTCCTTGGGTGGACCTGGGTTGTTAGGGGCAGCGATCGCAACCCCCACAGCCACAACCCCCACAGCCACAACCCCAGCAGATGCATTGGCACTTTTTTAGGGGGCCTTTTCAAAGGGGTCTAGGCCAATGCTTGACCGGGCCACAGCAATCCCGAGGGCTGTTGCTGCGTTGCACAATGGAACGAGCCGCCGCCTGTAATCAGCCCTTGGGAAGGAATCCCGATCACCTCCCGAGGGGTGATGTCTAGCCCCTGAGGATTGCGCCAGTACCCTCGCAAAATCTCCAAGGCTTGCTCGTCATTTGGGTCATCATAGGTGGGTACCAATACCACCCCGTTAGCGATATAAAAATTGGCATAGGTCAGCGGCAATCGTTCTCCCTGATACTCCATCCGTTTCTGGGGCAAGGGCAGCGGTATGACCGTTAAGCCCTGACCCTGCCGATCGCGATACTGCTGGAGCAATTCTAGGTTGGCTTGCAGGGGGGCAAAATTAGCATCCTCGGGAGCTTCGCAGAGGGAGGTGACAACGGTGCGATCGCCCACAAATCGCGTGATCGTATCAATATGACCATCCGTGTGGTCCCCCTCTAGCCCCTGCTCTAGCCAAAGGACCTCATGAATCCCCAAATAGTCTCGCAAATAGGCTTCGAGATCGGCCTGGGAGCATTGCGGATTGCGCGAGGTCGCCTGCAAGCATTGGCGGGTGGTGAGACAAAGCCCTTGGCCATTGACCTCCAGCGCGCCTCCCTCCATAACGATGCCGGGATGAAAGAGTTGCAGACTGAGTAAGTCCGCCAGATGTTGGGGAATTTGATTATCGATCTCCGCCGGAAAGCGATTGCCCCAGGCATTAAAGATCCAATTCACCGCAGCGACTTGTTGGGCCGCATTCTTAACAAAAATGGGTCCACTGTCCCGCAGCCATAAATCGTGATTGGGGATCAGATGAAAGGCGATCGCCCCCGACTGCTGCGCTGCCTCAGAGAGAAACTTTTGGGCATTGGCCAAGATGGCTTCATCATGGACCAAAACCCGCACCGGTTCAAACTCCGCCAAGCGATTCAAAAACAGGGCGAACTCGCTTCTCGCCAAATCTAAACCTGCTCCAAACCAATCATCCGCATCCCGAGGCCAGACGGTCCAGGTGGCTGCATGGGGATGCCATTCAGCGGGCTGAGCGAATCCTAGCTGGAGCGGTGTTGGGGGCAACGAAGGGGCGGCAGGGTAGGGCAAGGCGGTCATAACAAACGGAGAATTCAAACCAATCGATTATGACAGCTCAGGAATCGGCTGATGCCTGTCCTGATTTTTGTCTTCTGGGTTAGAAATAGAAAGAAAGTTAGATTCGCTCAGGGGTCTTTATCCATGGCTGTGATTACGATTCGGGAAAAGGCAACCACGGATTCTGATTTTACGGCGGTGGTGAGTTTTGATGGTCAGGTCGAGTACCCGGTCTCAATCAGCGATCCGTTTGCGGAACGGCCCAATCAGGAAAAGGAGCTGGAGTGGTATTTCGAGGGCTGGCTGCGGATGCCGATGCTGGATACCACCATTGCGGAGCGGGCTGCGGCGAGCGTTGCGACCTATGGGGAACGTTTGTTCCAGCAGGTTTTCAAGGCGAATGCGGATGCCTATGCGGACTACCGAGGGTTGCGCAATCAGCTCAGCCAAGTTCAAATCGAGATTCAGGGCAGTTCTCCGGCGTTTCAGGCGTTGCATTGGGAGGCGCTGAAGGATCCGGATTTGCCGCGCCCGTTTGTGGTGGATGCGGTGATGTTGCGCAAGGATGTGCGGCCCAAGAGCAGCCGGGTGACGATGCAGCCGTCGCCGGTGATTAATTTGCTGGTGGTGACGGCGCGGCCCGATGAAGAAAAGGATGTGGGCTACCGGACGATTTCTCGGCCCCTGATCGAGGCGATTCAGCAGGCACAACTACGGGTGAATGTTGAGCTGCTGCGTCCGGCGACGTTCCGGGCGCTGAGTGAGCATTTGCAGGAAAAGGGCGAGGGGTTTTATCACATTGTCCATTTTGATGCCCATGGCGGGTTGATGACCCACGGGCAGTTTCAGCAAGGGGTGGAGCGGAACCGCTATCTCTATCAGGCGCGCTATGGCCGCAGCGATCTGCAACCCTATGAGGGGGTGAAGGCGTTTTTGTTTTTGGAAGGGGATAAGGCGGGGGAGGCGGACCCGGTGGAGGCGTCGGAATTGGCGGAGCTGCTGACGGGTAAGGGCGTGCCGGTTTGTATTCTGAATGCCTGCCAGTCTGCCAAGCAGGAGGGGCCGGTGGAGACCAGTCTGGGCAGTCGGCTGATGGCGGCGGGGATGCAGATGGTGGTGGCGATGGGTTATTCGGTGACGGTGACGGCGGCGCAGATTTTGATGGAGAAGCTGTACGCCAAACTGTTTGAACAGAAGGGGATGGCGGAGGCGATGCGGCTGGGGCGGCTGGAGCTGTATAACCGCAAGGAGCGGCGGGCCTATTTTAATCAGATGATTGATCTGGAGGATTGGCTGTTGCCGGTGGTTTATCAGAACCGGACGGTGGAGCTGAATCTGCGGGAGTTTTCGCCCCAGGAGGAGAATGCCTATTACGAGGCGCTGGGGCGTCAGTTTCAGTTTGGCGTGAATTTTAAGGGAGCGACCTATGGGTTTGTGGGTCGGGATTTGGAGATTCTCAAGATTGAGCGGGCGCTGCTGCGGCACAATGTTTTGCTGCTGCGGGGCATGGGCGGAACGGGGAAGACGACGCTGCTGAATTATCTGCGGGAGTGGTGGCAGGGGACGCGGTTTGCCCAGGAGATTTTCTATTTTGGCTATGACGAGAAGGCATTTACGCTGGAGCAGATTGTCTTTGCCATGGGTCAGCAGATCTACAGCCCAGCGGATATGTTGTCGTTTCAGGCGATGGGGCTGGTGGCGCAGGTGGCGAAGCTGAGTGCGAAGCTGAAGGCAGAGCCGTTTGTGTTGATGTTGGATAATTTGGAGTCGGTGACGGGGCAGGCGTTGGCGATTCAGAATACGTTGCCGCTGGCGGAGCAGGAGAAGATTCGGGATTTTCTGGCGCGGCTGGTGGGGGGCAAGACGCGGGTGCTGTTGGGCTCGCGCAGTCCGGAGGATTGGCTGAAGACGGTGTATGGCGAGAATGTCTATCCGTTGCGCGGGTTGGATCAGGAGTCGCGGACAGTGTTGGCGGAGAAGATTTTGGCGCGGCAGGTGAAGGATGGGGGGCGGATTGAGCAGATTCGGGTGGATGCGGAGTTTGGGCGGTTGATGACGCTGTTGGCGGGGTATCCGTTGGCGATGGAGGTGGTGTTGGCGAATTTGGCGCGGCAGTCGCCTGCTGAGGTGTTGGCGGGGTTGGATGGGGCGGATGTGGATTTGGATGGGGGGAGCGGAGCGGGGGCGGCGGCTGGGGGGCAGGACAAAACAACCAGCATTTTGAAATGTGTGGAGTATTCTCACAGTAATTTGTCGCCGGAGGCGCAGCGGTTGCTGTTGTGTTTAGCTCCGTTTCGGGGGTTTATTTTTCGGGATGCTTTGCCGCAATATGCTGCGCAGTTGAAGCAATTGGATGCGTTTTCGGATTGGGATTTTGGGCTGCTGGAGGGGGCGGTGCAGGAGGCGATGGATTGGGGGTTGCTGTCGCCGATTTCTGAGGAAACAGATCGGTTGTTGCGGATTCAGCCGGTGTTTCCCTATTTTTTGCGGACGAAGCTGCGGGAGCTGGATGAAGAGGTTCAGGCGGCGCTGCGGGAGGGGTTTAAGAATCACTGTCGGGGGTTGGCGCAGTCTTATTTTCAGTTAATGACTTCGAAGGAGGCACAGGAGCGGCAGCTTGGGATTTTCTTCTGTCGGTTGGAGTATGAGAACTTGTATGCCGCATTGGAAACTTGTCTAACGCAGCAGGAAGAATTTTCGATTTTTCGCTGTCTCGATCAGTTTTTAGATCTTTCCGGTGATGTTCAATCGCGATTGGTGCTGTGCCAGCTCGTTTGTGAACAGGCTGGAAACTATCCCGCCGAGCAATGCCTGGGTGAACGGGCAACTGATATCGCTGAAGCCTTATTGAAATTGGGAAATTGTTATTACAAAGCCCAGCAATACGAAACTGCTCAAGAAGCGTATCAGCAAAGTATTGAAATCCTGAAGCAATCCGGCAATCGCCAAGACTCAGCCACGGTCTACCACCAGTTGGGAATCGTCGCCCAGCAATTGCGCGAGTATGAGGAAGCCCGCCGCAACTATCAGCAGGCGCTGGAAATCTTTGTTGAATTTGGCGATCGCTACTCCCAAGCCAGCACCTACGGCCAGTTGGGAACAGTTGCTCTGGAATTGCGCGAGTATGACGAAGCCCGCCGCAACTATCAGCAGGCCCTCGAAATCTTTGTCGAATTTGGCGATCGCTACACCCAAGCCCGCACCTACCACCAGTTGGGAAGGGTCGCCGAGGAATTGCGCGAGTATGACGAAGCCCGCCGCAACTATCAGCAGGCCCTCGAAATCTTTGTCGAATTTGGCGATCGCTACACCCAAGCCAGCACCTACCACCAGTTGGGAATCGTCGCCGAGGCATTGCGCGAGTATGACGAAGCCCGCCGCAACTATCAGCAGGCCCTCGAAATCAAAGTCGAATTTGGCGATCGCTACACCCAAGCCAGCACCTACCACCAGTTGGGAAGCGTCGCCCAGAAATTGCGCGAGTATGACGAAGCCCGCCGCAACTATCAGCAGGCCCTCGAAATCAAAGTCGAATTTGGCGATCGCTACGAGCAAGCCAGCACCTACGGTCAGCTCGGCCTCCTAGCTGCAGCCCAAGAAAACTACACCGAAGCCGGTCGCGCTCTGCTCCAAGCCCTAGAAATCTTCGCTGAATTTAACGATCAACATTCAGTTGCCCAGACCATTCAAAACCTCAACCGCCTCTACCAAACCACCCAAGACGCAACCCTCCTCACCGCCGCCGCCCAACTCCTCAACACCACCCCAGACGAACTCAAAGCCGCCCCGACGCCTTCCGCACAAACCATCCTCACCCGCACCCAAGGCAGCTGGGGCCAGAAAACTCGTGAGGAAATCGACGCTCAAATTGCACAACAGCGGCAACAGGACTGGGGAGAATAAAGCCCGATGAAATATCTGTTCGACAGCAATATCCTGATCTATCACCTCAACGGACAGCTCAATCAGCGGGGAATTGACCTCGCAGCCCATGCCCTCGGCAATCCGCACCGCCTCCAAACTCGCCAATTGAAGCGTTGTAGCCAAAGTTGAAGCCGTTTTATGAGGCGATCGCGCCCCATCTTTTTCGACCCCTGCTTATATAACGTCAGCCACAACCCCTCCGCTTCAGTATCCATCCAGATCTGGTCCCCATCCACCGCACAGGGTAAAGGCACCACCCGTCGAAAGCGGCTATAGCAAAAGCCCCGTCCCGGCAAAATCCCCAGACTTTGGATGAGTCGTCGCTGTTCACCGGTCAAAACCACGCTATCTGATAAAACCTCGACCTGAACAGCCTCAGGGTTTACACCGGGCAATTGGAAAAAAATAATCACCCTATCTGGGGTTTCGCTCCACTCAATGCCTGCCAACGCCTCGACCTGACTGACACAGTTTCCGCCCTGAAGGGAATGGAGCGTCCGAAAGACTTGATTGAGCGGTTGACCCATGATGTCATCCCAGACCATTCCCCTTTGCCAGCGATTAAACCCCATACCCACCTCCATCCCAGCTTGCGCCAGGTTTGCTGCTCCTATGGTGCTGGATCGGCGGGAAATCGAGGGTAGGGAAGCCCTACCTGGGGCGATCGCTTTCCCCTACAAAGAGGAAGTTTGAAGGGATTCTGCGGTCCATCAATCGGCAAATAAATCAGAGAACAAATCAGAGAAAAATCGGTACTTGAATCAACACTTAAAGCAACGCTTGAAAGCCTTCAAAAATCTTCTTTGCCGAATAAACCTACCATCAAGCTGGTTTGGATTTATCGCAAAGTTATCAATGGACGAACTACTCCGAATATATACTGAAGCAGAGTTGGCAGTAGGGTGCTGTAAGAGAAGAGGCATAGGGTTGCACTATTCTGTACAATTTGGCGAAAAGATTCATGACGACTCAAATTCTCACCCGTTTTGTTGATGAGAAAAATGGGACTTCCCTCTCGACTGAGCTACGCAGAAAGCGTTTTGAGCGATTTCGAACCCTCTTTGAGAGCTTACCAAAAATAGAAAATAAACCGATTACGATTCTTGATGTAGGGGGACGAGTCACGACTTGGGAACGGGCTGGTTTTAGTCAGTATTCAAGTCAGCAAATTCAGATTACTATTCTCAATACAGAATCCGTTGTATCTCGTTACCCTCATATTCAGGTCATTTCTGGCGATGCTCGCCACATGCCAGAGTTTGCAAATCAGTCCTTCGATGTCGTGTTTTCTAACTCCGTGATTGAACATGTCGGGGATTTTGCCGATCAAACCCGAATGGCGGAGGAGATTCGGCGAGTGGGCAAACGCTATTTTCTGCAAACTCCGAATCGCTACTTTCCCATCGAACCTCACTTTCTGTTTCCCGGTTTCCAGTTTTTGCCGATCGCGCTCAAAATTAAGCTCATTCAAAGTTTTAATCTAGGTTGGCGGCCTAAAACACCGGACTATGAAGCTGCCAGCGAACTTGCGCGCAGCGTTGAGCTTTTGAGCAAAGGCCAGCTTGCCAAGCTTTTTCCCGGTGCCAAGATTTATGCGGAAAAATTTGGAGGTTTGAATAAGTCCTACATGGTCTGTGGCGGCTGGTAAAAACTTAGGTCTGCGGTACAACACTGACCCGAGCAGCAGCCGCATTCGCTTTTTGGCGAGCCTCTGCTTCGGTCTTGCCCCTGGCTAAGGCAACCCCCATACGGCGATAGGGTCGGGCATCAGGTTTGCCAAAAATGCGGAGATCTACGCCCGGCTCTGCCAAGGCTTCCCCTAGGCCACTGTAAGCCACCGAGGACATTTCCTCCGTTGCTAAAATTACACTGCTGGCCGCAGGCCCGAACTGTTCAATGACCGGAATGGGTAACCCCAAAACCGCCCGCAGATGCAGCTCAAACTCATTCAGATTTTGGGAAATTAACGTCACCATACCCGTGTCATGGGGACGGGGGGAAAGCTCTGAGAAAATGACCTCATCCTTGGTGATAAAAAATTCAACCCCAAAAATTCCGGCTCCCCCCAGGGCATCGGTGACCGAGCGGGCGATCGCCTGGGCCTCCTGTTCCTGGGCCAGACTCAAACCGCAGGGTTGCCAAGACTCTTGATAGTCTCCCCGCTCCTGGCGATGGCCAATGGCTGGACAAAACAGCGTCGGTCCTTGCCATTGGCGAATCGTCAACAGCGTAATCTCTAGCTCAAAGTCAATGAATTCTTCAACAATCACCTTCTGCGTATCCCCTCGAGCCCCCGCCACTGCGTAGTCCCAGGCGCGATCGCAATCTGCCGCCGTGGCCACGACCGATTGTCCTTTGCCTGAAGAGGACATCACGGGTTTGACTACATTGGGGAAACCGATGGTCTCGCTCATGGTTTTGTAGGCTTCTCGGCTGGTGGCGTAGGCGTACCGGGCGGTTCGTAATCCCAACTCCTGGTGGGCTAGATCGCGGATGCGATCGCGATTCATCGTATAGTCCGTTGCCTTTGCCGTAGGAATCACCGTAATTCCCTGGGCCTCAAACTGCTGTAGCTTTTCCGTTCGAATCGCTTCCACCTCCGGAATAATATAGTCGGGCTGGTGCCGCTGTACCACCTGCTCTAGCGCTTCGCCATCGAGCATAGAGATAACTTCACAGGCATCCGCTACCTGCATGGCCGGAGCATTGGGGTAGCGATCGACAGCGATAACGGTTTGGCCCAAGCGCTGGGCTGCAATGACCACTTCTTTCCCTAACTCTCCAGAACCTAGCAGCATCAGTTTTTGGGGGAAGAGAGAAGGCATAGACATAAATCAAATTCAAAGAAATTAGCGGTCTCATTTATTATCCGATGCCTGAGTTTTTTTGCCAATTAAGTGTAATTAGTCAAACTCTGACAAGTCGTAATCTCACTGACTCGACAGACGCGATTGAGAGTGAAGCATGAAATATTCATCCGATAGAGAAATCGATCAATTTAGATTGAAAGAACAGCAATTCTGAAATTCATGTAGGGAAGAATTGATATATTTACCAAAAACATTCTTCTTCACTGAAGCTCAGATCAGATCACTGTAAATTCGATACAAAAATAAAATTAGATCATGACTTTAAAGATTACATATAGATCATTCAATCCTCTGGGTTTTCTAGGAAGTTCATGGGAAAAGTTAAAGGATAATCCTGCAAAAATTCTGCAAAAAACCTGCCGAACGTCCATAAGCTCCGACTCCTACTGATATTCATATTCTTGTAAAATTATGTCTACACTTCGCTTTGAAGCAGAAGATCTCAAGCTTTCTACGTTTCGTGTCGAAGAAAATAGTTTTGCCTCTGGCGGAGAACTTATTAGCCTTCTCAAGGGTGCAGCAGGTGAACAGGGAAAAGCCTTACTCACGCTGGATTTTGATGGAACCTACGATGTTTTCTTAGGATATTACGACGAAAGCAGCGGCAAGGGTCAAATGGGAGTAAAGCTCGATGGTCAAACCCTGGACTATTGGGTACTCAACAAAAATTTGGGATTGGGCACAACGGAGCAAACCTTTCTACGCCGACAAATCCTAACCGCCCAAGCACTATCCGCAGGTCAGACGTTTGAAATTCGGGCGCTTGAAAAAGATAACGAACCTATTCGGTTTGACTACATTGAATTTGTTTCAGTAGATCAACCCGAACCGACACCAACCCCAACCCCAGCTCCAACCCCAAATCCCCAACCGATCCCAACTCCCGAACCGACGCCGACTCCTACACCAACGCCTGAACCATCCCCAACCCCAATAGCAACTATCCCGGTTCGGCTGGAAGTAGAACAGATGGCACTGTCGGGGTACAGTGTCGAATCCCATCCGATCGCCTCTGGCAATAAAATGGTCAGCCTCAAGGGCCAAACGGCAGGCGCGATTGGAATTGCTCGTCAAACGCTTGATTTCTCAGGAACCTATGATATTTATCTAGGTTTCTTTGATGAAAATGATGGCCAATCAACCTTCACGCTCAAACTAGGCAATCAGGAAATTGGTTCCGTCTTGCTTGATCAAGACTTTGGTACCGATTGGGTCAATGCAAATAATCAAGTCCGTCGCCAAGTTGCAACCGGACAAATCATTAACGCAGGCACTGTCCTTGAAATCTTGGGTACGCTCAACGAAGGAGAATATGCCAGGGCAGATTACATTGAATTTATCCCAGTTGCTGGAGGAATGACCCCAGAGCCCACGCCAGAACCAGAACCAACGCCCGTTCCTGAGCCCACGCCCACGCCAGAACCGGAGCCGACGCCCGTTCCTGTGACTTTAAACCCAATTCGATTTGAGGCCGAAGACTTAACGCTTAGTACCTACCGTGCACAATCGTTAGGCGTGGGCTCTGAGGGGAAAATCATTAGTTTTACGGGAGGAGCAGCGAATGAGCGAGGCACAGCCAAGACAACCCTTACCTTGGATGGTGTTTACGATATCTTTTTGGGCTATTTTGACGAAGCCGATGGCAAAGCCCAGATGTCTGTTTCGCTCAATGGCAGTAAGCTCAAGTATTGGTCCTTAAACCAAAAACTTAGCGGCGATGAGCCTAACTCGGGCAACTTTATTCGGCGGCAGTTGGCAGATGCCTCTGTCATTACGCCAGGTACGGCACTAGAAATTTTTGGCTTAGAAAATGAGGGTGACAGCGCCGCTGTAGACTACATCGAATTTGTCCCCGTAGATTTGTCAACCCGTCCTGGTCGGTTGGCTCTTAGTCAGACAAGCTACATTGCCAATGAAAATGGCAGTGCCCAGATTACGATTGATCGAATTGCAGGAACCGGCGGAACCGTTAGCGCAACGCTTGAGCTCACAGGCGATACCGCGACTGCGGGGGTGGACTTTGTGGCTAATCCCATTGCCATTACCTTTGCTGATGGCGAAACTCGCAAAACTGTTAATCTACCTTTGATCAATGACAATCTTGCAGAGTTTGCTGAGCGCATTCAGTTAAAGCTGGTTAGTCCTACTGGAGGTGCAACTCTAGATGCACAATCAACCGCAACCTTTACAATTGTCGATGATGAAGAAAATCTAGAGCCCAGACTCTATATCGATAGCGCTAAAATTGCTGAAATTAAGGCTGCCATCCAAGTCGATGGTTCTCACCATCAGCAAGCCTTCGCAGCAATGAAAGCACGGGTAGATCAAAATGATTGGCGGATTTATGACGAGAATCTGAGCGATAATAATAACAATTATGCTCGCACTTGGTTAGCACGGGAAGCCTCTTTTCTATATCAAATCACCAACGATCCAAGCTACGCCCAAATTGCCTTCCAAGCCCTCGAAGCAGTTTATACGAATCCCGACTTTGACAATGTCAATCTCCAGTCCGATAAAGGTTTGACGCGGGCGATGGTGGGGTTGGGATTTGCGATCGCCTACGACTGGGCCGCCAAGGGTTGGACACCGGAGCAACGGGCTTGGGTGAAGGGCAAAATCATTGAGGGATTAGATACCTGGCCCAGCTTTAGTCACCCCAACGTGCGGCCTCCGTACCATTCCAATTGGGTCGCTGTGACACGGGGGGCTGAGCTGGTGATGATGCTGGCCGTGGAAGAAGAAACCAATCGAGCCGATCGCTACACCAACATCAAAAGCGATCTGGAGCAACACATTCTGAATGGCTATGGGGAGTATGGCTATAACCAAGAGGGCAATGGCTATTTGACCTATGGCGGTAGCATTCTAGCCACAGCGGTCAATGCTTTGCGCAGCGTCGGCGATCAAAGCCTAGACTCGGCTTTTAACGCTAAAGAGTTTTGGAAACTGCCGCTCTACGGTTCGGTTTATAATGCTGAGCAAGATTCCGTCCAGTATGGCGTTGGCAATGTGCGATTCAATGCCGAAGGGTGGACAAGCCTTTTGTTTGCGGATGTGCCCGCTGACCAATTGCCCTACTATCAGTTTGCCTACGACTTGGCTCGTGGGGTCAATAATCCAGCGGATCCCAGCCAAAAATTTGAGGACAAACGAGCTGCGACGACCTGGGCTTTGATCTACTATCCCACCGACAGCACTCCGGTTGACCCTGATAACGGTAACTTGAGTCCGCTGTTGGCTAGTGAAGACCAAGGGGGATATTTTTTCCGCAATCGTTGGCAGGATGAGAATGACACCATTATTTCAGTTTTGGGCGACTACACAGCGAAGCCCAATGCTTGGGATCAGCCAGAGGTGTTTAATTTGGGTTTGATTGCCAATGGCGATCGCTTTATCGCAGGCCCTTACAAAGAAACCGAGGCCAAGTACTTTAGCTCCCTGTTGGTCGATGACAAGGTTGGACGCCCTCAAGATACGGGCAAACCAGTTTTTCAACAGGCCTATGAAGACGGGGGCTACGTCATCGTTGATGGGGGAACTGCCTATAAAAATTTGGGGGTCAACAGTGCTCAGCGACATGTCCTTGTCGATTTTGAAGCGGATGGAACTACCCTATTTTCAACGCTGGATCAAGTTCGAGATGACACGAGCCATCGCTATACCTGGCAAATTAATGTGGGTGAAGCGACCGATGATGGTGGAATTACAGTTACAACCGGAAGCGAAGGGGGACTGCAGACCTTTCTGCTGCGCTCGGCAGATGGAGATTATCTCAAAGGGTGGGTACTTCAGCCCAGCAACGCAGTCCTTGAGGCTGGCGATCCCCTGCGGATTACGGCCACTGGCGTCAATGCCGATCTGTGGGTGGCCATGTTTAGCGGTAGCGGTGAAGCACCGGTTGGCAGCGTCATGGGCAGCGGGCTCGATGCAATTTTGACGATTAACAATCTGGAGGTTCGCTATGATGAAACCTCGAACCGCATTGTCAGCGAACCGATCCTGGGCAGCAGTACCTCCTTCAGCGGGACCTACGGAACTGTGATCCCAGGGGACAACTCAGGACCAAATATAACGGGCTTAGGATCTTCCGACCCTCTACTTGCACCGTCATCGATCTTGAGTTTCTAGGGATTGCCCTGATCTCACCCCTAGGCGACTGAAATCGTGAACTGTTGTGGCATCCAGCCCGCGTTACGATTTTAGTCGCCTATAATTTAAAGCAGAGATCTCGGTTATTCTATGCTCGTTTCCCCCTCTATCACCCCTTCCTCGCCTCGAACCTATGACATCGCCATCATTGGCGCGGGTGTGTGTGGTACGGCTTTGCTTTATTGTCTGAGCAACTATACTAATGTGCAAAGTATAGTTTTAATTGAAAAAAACGCTGATGTGGCCCTAGTGAACTCGCAGTGCACGAGTAATAGTCAAACGCTACACTTTGGTGACATTGAAACCAATTACACATTAGAAAAAGCCGAAACCGTAAATCGTGCGGCGATTCTCGTGAAGACATACCTGATTAAGCATGATCCTGAGCATAAAATTCACACAAAGTATCACAAAATGGTGCTGGCCGTGGGACAAGCCCAGGTGGAAAAGGTGCGCGATCGCTACCAAGAATTTAAATCCCTTTTTCCTCAATTGCGGCTGATCGATCGCCAGGAAATTGCAGCCATTGAGCCCAAAGTTCTAGAGGGACGAGACCCCAGTGAAGAGGTTCTGGCTCTGTTTACTGATGAGGGTTACACCATTGATTTCCATCATCTCTCGGAGTCTTTCCTAGAGCGATCCCTGCAAAACAGCTCCAAACAAATCGATCTCATGCTGAGCACGCTGGTTCACAAAATTGTAGAGCGCCAGGATGACTACCTGATCGAAACTCCTGAGGGACAGATTCAGGCCAAGACCGTAGCGGTGATGGCCGGAGCCCATAGTTTGCTCTTTGCCAAGTCCCTAGGGTACGGCAAGAACTACGCTCTACTGAGTGTAGCGGGGAGTTTTTATATTGCGCCTGAAATCCTTAAGGGAAAAGTCTACACCGTTCAACTCCAAAAATTGCCCTTTGCGGCAATCCATGGCGATCCAGAGGTCCATGATCCTAGCCAGACACGCTTTGGTCCGACGGCTAAGGTGCTGCCGATGCTGGAGCGGCATAATTATGCAACGGTTTACGAATACTTTAAAACTGCTGGGTTAAGCATTGCTGCATTTCTAAGCTTCTTCAAGATTCTCGCGGATTGGACTGTTTTCAAATATATTTTCACCAATTTTCTTTACGATTTACCCTGGATTGGCAAACGGTTGTTTATCGAACAGGTCAGGCGAATTGTTCCCTCAATTCAACTGAAAGACCTGAGCTTTGCCAAGGGCTATGGCGGTATTCGACCTCAGATTGTCAATCTTAAAACTCGCTGTCTAGAATTGGGCGAAGCTAAGCTCTGGGGCAAGCGGATTCTGTTTAACATTACCCCTTCTCCAGGGGCATCCACCTGCCTTAAAAATGCTGAAGATGATGCAGAACGCTTGGTCTCGTTTTTGGGAGAAGGGTATCAGTTCGATCGCCAACGCTTCCTCAAAGATTTAGGAATTATCGAGCGAGCGGCAAGTCTCTAAAACATTCTGACTTTCTGAGTCCAAATTCACGATCCGATAGGTGCCCTGCAAACCCAAAGCGCTCTCAAAGGGCAAGATAATTTCAGAAGCTGCCACCTGGTTGGATAGATAAAGGGGAACACGAAAGTCATTTACTTCACCACTATAGGGATCGGCAACGCTCAAATTCATGCTATTGGAGTCTACATTACCCGTAAAGCAGCTAAATTCTGAGGCAGGCTGATAAAAACCCCCAACAATTTCTCCGCCATTGACCTGAAAGACCATATACTCATGACCCGGTTTGCCAGCTTCAGGCTCATCACCAAATAAATAGACCCCGCTGGCAATGGTCGGCTCACCAGGTAGCGGCGATTCAGGTAAAGCGCTCAAACTCAAATTCATTGCCCTAACCTGAGGCGTTTGGGCAAGCGTGCTTTGGGCCATCGTTCCCACAGCAACAAAGCCTAAAGCCGTTGTGAGTGCAAGAAAGTGGGGGATTTTGGGGGTATTCATGGGGAAAAATCTCCTTGTTAAATTTGTAAAGCGATGTTTCTGTGCTGGAATCCCTAGGCTAGGATTTATCGGCTGGGATTCCTGCCTGGGACCTGTATTCTGGGATTTGTACTCTTGGATTTGTACTCTGGGACTTGTATTCTGGTTAGCTGTTTAGAAGTAGATCACTGACTCAAAATACTTTTCGTCTGAGAACGACGCTTTTATGCAACGGCGTGTATCTTTTTAGGCGCTTTCCGAGCATTTCCGATATAAATATTTAAGTACAATTGACCCAAAACTCGCATCATCCTTTCGAACGATAAAAAAGAATCAAGTTTTGTAAGTCTCCATTGTGTTTGGGGGGCGATCGCCACAAAACGCATTGATATTCGAAATAGATCCTTAAGATATTAAGAGATCAGACAGCCCGCCCTAATAATGAGGGACCTCAGGCAGATCTTGAGTTCAATCGCTGCATCTACAGATCCCATCATTAGCCCTGCAAAATGCCTTGATCCTCTGTTCTTCTCCCAGTATTTTTATCCCAGTATTTCTATATCCAGGGCAATCGGATCCGTTCATGCATCTTGCTGGCTCATTTCTCTCTATGTTGCCCCTATGCCTGGTCGATTTTTAACTGATACCGCGTTGGAAGTTCCAGCCGTGACGGCTGAACAGATGCAAGAAGTGGCTCGTGTAGCTCTTGAAGAAACAGGGCCTAATCTGTTTCAGATGACAGAAAGTGCAGGCAGAAGCTTTGCACTGCAAGCACTGGATTGCCTCTCAGCCCTTCGGTCTTCCAGATCCGATTCTCCTTCCCAGACACCTCGGTCATCCCAGCCCCACGTCCTGCTCTTAGCAGGCTCTGGAACCAACGGAGCAGGAGGCATTAGCGCAGCTCGGCACCTGCTGAAGCAGCAAATTCGCGTGACGCTCTGTCTCGCAAAACCGGATCATCTCAGCGATATCACCCGCTGGCAGTTTTATTTGTTTCAGCAGGCGATCGCCCCTCCCCCTTTCCCCCCAGCCCCCGGTCCACATTTAGCGATCGTCCCGGATCCTGGCCCATCGTCACCCAGCAGTACTAGCCTCACCCCTGAACAGCTATTTGACCTGGATCCCCCCGCAGATCTCATCCTAGATGCTCTGATGGGCTATCATCTCACCACCGCCCCGGAAGGTAATTTTCTGCGGTTGATCCGCTGGGCCAACCACAGTCAAATTCCTATCCTGTCCTTGGACGTGCCCTCTGGTATAAATTCGACCACGGGCGAAGCCCTAGGGGAAGCGATTCGGGCCAGCTGGACTTTGACCTTATCGCTGCCCAAGACCGGCCTGCGGCCCGAAAGTACGGGAGCCCTGTTCCTCGCCGACATTGGGATTCCGGCCCGAACCTATGCCTGGAAGAGCCTACGCCTCTCCTACTGCTCTCCCTTTGGCAGTCGCTACCGAATTCCCCTGGAATTTTACGAGAACCATAACCTGTAAAAGTCCTTTAGAGAGGTGACGGAAACAAAATAGATCCGTACAATTGGGGTCCTCCCGTTTGATGGTTCTTCCCATGACCTCCTCTCGATTGCTTGAGCTCGCAAAACAAGGCAGCGCCCCAGCGATCGCCACGCTGCTCAACCAGCAGTTACAGGCTAAGGGAATTTCGGCGATCGCATCTCGCCAAGGTCACTGTTTGCGGCTGCTTCTAGAGGCTGAGACGGAACCTCGGCAGGGCGCGATGGAGCAATATTTGCAGCATGCGTTTACGAAGCTAGAAGCGCTTTCTATTCAGCAGATTGAGGTTTATGGACGCGCGAAGGGATCCCTCAAAGGTTGGCAAACGCTGCTCTGTTTAAGCAACGGCTCGTTTGAACCAGCCACGTTCGTTTTTCCGAAGGTCTCATCTCAGTCATTCTCCCGACGAACGTCTCAATCGGCTCAATCCTCCCCTGCAATTTCGGCTAGAACTTCGGCCAAAACTTCAGTCAGAACCTCGACCCAAACATTACCCCAGCCTGTGGTCAAAACCTCGCTATCCAAGGGCTGGCGTCAGTCTTTTCCTCAGTTTCGGCGGCCTCGTTTTTTACAGCGACTGCAACCTGCCCCAACACCCACGCCCCAAACCCCTAAGCCCCCAACGTCCGCGAGCCCTCTTCGTTCTTTCTCCCCCCAAACCCCAATCGCCTTGCCCAAAATCTTGAGCGGTTCGTTTTGGAAAACTCGAACGAGTCAGATGTATCAGCAAACGATGCAGGTGCTCCATCGGCTTAGTCAGGGTCTACAGGATTGGGTTCTTCAGCCGATTGCTGAGTTTTTGGGTATTTGGTTGCAGTGGCAAATTGCAACGTTTGCCGCAACGTTAGTCACTGGATTTTTCGCAACGGTGAGTCTAGGGCTGATCTTTTTTGGCATTTTTAGTTTGTTTAATCGGATTCCAGAGACGCAAGAATTCTTCCCGGTGCTCATGGGGATGATGACGATGATTCCGATCGCGGGTCTGCTGCTAGGTGATGCGCAAACGCGGCTCTTGCAACGCTGGCTACGACCCATCGGAGCGTGGCGATGGCTGACGATGGTGGGGTTTATGTTGGGATTTGGGGTGGCGCTGGGGATGCATTTTTTGATTTGCGCGATCGTTGAACCGCTGTTAACCCGGCCCAATCCAGAGTTTGTGATTGGTGTAAGTTTTGCCTTTATTGCAGTGACGATTGCGGTCGGATTAGGATTTGGGGTGCTCGGAGCACTGCAATGGTTGCCCCTGCGCGCCAGGGTGCCTCAGGCTTCCCAATGGATGATTATTAATCCCCTGGGGGCGATCGCCAGTTGGATTCTAGGAATGTTGATCGCGGGTCGTTGGCTGGGGCCGCTTTTGTTGGGCGATCGCGCTTCGGGTTCTAGTTTTTGGTCGACGCTCGGTCTATTTTTTGGAGGAGGCTTGCTCTCTTGGTTAATTTTTCATCTGATTAGCGGAGTCACGATGGCGCAGCTTTTGCGGCGGTTGCCTCGGCTGGAGGATGAGCGTTTATGATCTCAACTAAATCAAAATCGGTTGTCAGGGGTTTTGAATTGTTGGGTCACTGAATTCGAGTGTGTTGGGGTTTCATCAGGTTTCGGAGCAGGCTCAAGCCCGTCTGGGGGAGCTGTTGGAGCGCACTCGGGTGGCTCAGTTGACGCCGGGTGAGGTGGCTGAGCTGGATTTGTATGAGCAATTGGACCAGATGATGCGGATGCTGAAGATGCGGACGTTTGCGATCGCCCCTCAGGCCAAGGTTTCTTGAGTGTTTTCGGTTGGAGGGTGCGATCGCCCGGACTCCAAAATCACCGCTGTCACCGCTTCCACTGATTTTGCTTGTAGGGTGGATACAAGACACAGCGCTTTATCAACCAAGCGAGCGGCGTCCTCGTAGCTTTCTTGATTCGGCAAAACCAATTGAATCGGCTGACCTTGATCGTCGGTGCCAACGGTTTTGTTGGCTTGGAAAATGCGTAGTCGAGGGTTGGGATGGGAAATTTCGGTCCAGTCGTGCTTGAGCAGGTAGGCCGCGAAATCAGCGGGCGGGAGAGCCCCGACTTGAGGGGAACTGGTGAGAATTTCGGCGGTCATGGCCACTCTCCTGTCTTGACTTTCTGCATTAAGGCTAGCAAAGATTCTGGGGTTAGGCGTTGTCGGCGATCGATGCGGATGCGAACGGTGCGCCGGTTATCGCTGAGGCTGCCGCTCAAATACTCCCAGTAGCAGGCTCCGCGTAGCTTCATTACTAGAATATTGGCCGAGTCGAGATTTTGGGACCAGTTTATGAAGCATATTTTTCGATGGAATTTCTTAAAGGGGGGTAACAGATGAGAGTGTTATGGGAGTATGATTCCTGAGCTACCAGGGTTTGATATGAGTGAGATCGATGCTCGGGATTACGCTGATTTTTTCTGTACTGTGCAGGAGCGGATTCGCGATCGCCAACTCAATGCGCTGCGCAAGATCAACCATGAACTGGTTTCGCTCTATTGGGAAATTGGGCAGTTGATTCACCAGAAGCAGGAAGCTTTGGGCTGGGGAAAGTCGGTTGTCGAAACGCTGGCGCGAGATTTGCAGACAAACTTTCCTGGGCAAAAGGGCTTCTCGGCTCAAAATTTGTGGTTCATGCGCCAGTTTTATGACGAGTATGCTGACCAACCAAATCTCCAACCACTGGTTAGAGAAATCAGTTGGACCAAAAATCTGGTGATTTTCAGTCGCTGTAAGGATATGTTGGAGCGGGAGTTTTACCTACGGGCGACGGCTCGCTATGGCTGGACTAAGCGGGTGCTTCAGCATCAGCTAGATAACAAAAGCTATGAGAAGTTCTTGCTCAATCAGACCAATTTTGAGGAAACGCTGCCGGAGGAAATTAAGGGGCAAGCGCTGCTGGCGCTGAAGGACCGTTATACGTTTGATTTTTTGGAGTTGGCGGATGCCCATTCGGAGCGGGAGCTAGAGCTAGCGCTGGTGCAGAATGTGCGGGTGTTTTTGGCTGAGCTGGGTGGGGCGTTTGCGTTTCTAGGGAATCAGTATCGCTTGGAGGTGGGTGGGCAGGAGTATTTTATTGATTTGCTGCTGTTCCATCGGCGATTGCGCTGTTTGGTGGCGATCGAGCTAAAAATTGGGGAGTTTAAGCCGGAGCATAAGGGCAAGATGGAGTTTTATTTGGAGGCGTTGGACCGGCAGGAGCGGATGGAGGGGGAGAATGCGCCGATTGGGATGATTATTTGCCGTTCTAAGAATAAGACGGTGGTGGAGTATGCGTTGCGGACGGCGAGTCGTCCGATTGGGGTGGCAACCTATGAGATTGTGCCGCAGTTGCCGGAGGCTTATCGGGAGGAGTTACCGAGTCCAGAGGCGATCGCGGAACGACTAAGACTTTGGGATGCAAGAAAGGTTGAAGATCAATGAATTGAGAGATATGTCCTACCTCAAAAAGAGGTAGGGGGCTGGGGGTGGCAGTTAGGGCCACTGCTTGCAGATGTCGCGGGTGGTTTGGAGGAGGGTGGAGAAGGTTGCGTCGTTGCTGAGGTGGAGGAGGATGAGGGGGCGGATTTTGGGGAGGGCTTTGAGGAGGGCACTGCGGTTTTGGTAGGCGAGGGTGTCGAGGGTTTTGGCCCAGTCGGGGAAGGTTGGGGTGAGTTGGAGGAGGTGGGGCAGGAAGCCTTGCAGGGCTTTGGCGCGGAAGTAGGGGTCTTGGATATTCCAGGCGGCTTGTAGGGATTGGGGGAGGAGTTCGGGGGGGAGATGCTCGGCTAAACCGCTCAGGGCGATTGCCCGACTGGACTCGTCTTTGAGTTGAGAGGCCATTCCTAGCACTTCAGATAAAAGTTCCGGGAACAACTGCTTGCAGAGTCTAATCAGTGTCCAAAGCTGAAGAGCCCGCTGTCTTTCATCTTTGAGTTCTCGGGTGACTTCCAGTGCTTCGGGCAATAACTCCGGCAACTGTTTCGAGAGTTCTACCAGGGCATCAGCTCGCTGCCATTCCTCTTTGAGCCCTCGGGTGACCTCCAGTGCTTCGGGCAATAGCTCGGGCAACTGTTCTGAGAGTTTTCTCATTCCCCAAGCCCGCTGCCATTCATCTTTGAGCTCTCGGGTGACTTCTAGCGCTTCGGGCAATAGCTCGGGCAACTGTTTCGAGAGTTCTCTCAGTGCAGAAGCCCGCTGCCTTTCATCCTTGATGTCTCGGGTGACCTCCAGTGCTTCGGGCAATAGCTCAGGCAACTGTTTGGAAAGTTCTATCAGTGCATCAGCCCGCCGCCATTCAGCCTTGATGTCTCGGGTAACCTCCAGTGCTTCAGGCAATAGCTCCGGCAACTGTTTCGAGAGTTCTATCAGTGCATCAGCCCGCCCCCCTTCATCCTTGATCTCTCGGGTGACCTCCAGAGCTTCGGGCAATAGCTCCGGCAACTGTTTCGAGAGTTCTCTCAGGGCATCAGCCCGCGATCCTTCATCTTTGAGTTCTCGGGTGACCTCCAGAGCTTCGGGCAATAGCTCCGGCAACTGTTTCGAGAGTTCTCTCAGGGCATCAGCCCGCTGCCATTCATCCTTGATGTTTCGGGTGACCTCCAGCGCTTCCGGCAATAGCTCCGGCAACTGTTTCGAGAGTTCTCTCAGGGCAAAAGCCCGCTCCCATTCCTCTTTGAGTTCTCGGGTGACCTCCAGTGCTTCGGGCAATAGCTCCGGTAACTGTTTTGAGATTTCAATCAGGGCAAAAGCCCGCTGCCATTCCTCTTTGAGTTCTCGGGTGAGCTCCAGCGCTTCGGGCAATAGCTCCGGCAACTGTTTGGAGAGGTCTCTCAGTGCATAAGCCCGCTGCTGTTCATTCTTGATATCTCGGGTGAGCTCCAGCGCTTCTGGCAATAGCTCGGGCAACTGTTTGGAGAGGTCTATCAGTGCATAAGCCCGCTGCCATTCATCTTTGATCTCACGCGTGACTTCCAGCACTTCTGGCAATAGATCGGGCTGTCTTTCCGCTAAGGCCACCAAAGCCTCCGCTCGATCCGCTACATCGTTCATGCTTCGAGCCAGATCAAGGACCTCACCCAGATAACTAGCAGGCAGCTTAGAAGATAACTGAGTGATCGCAAAGGCACGATAGGAAAAACCTTCATTTTGATGGCGATGATTCCCAAAACGATCCTGAATCTGACGAATTGTTTCCAAAACCTCCGGCCAAAACTGCGGAAACCGTTCTGCCAGCTCAGCCAATACATAGGACCGATAGGCCGCATCCCGAATCCCAGCCACCGCCCGCAACACCTCATCCAACAACGCCTCCGGCATATAGGGCACAATTGCAGCAATACACGCCGCCCGCTGCCAAGGATTCTGCGCCTGCTGGGCATAGGCCAACCCCTGGGCCGGTGACCAAACCTCCGCCTGCACCAACGCCCCCACCAATGACCCAGGCACATTACTCGCCAAACTATTCAACGATCCCCGGATCAAGGCATAGCGCCACAACAGCACCAGCGTCTCCCCCGGTGCCGCCTGATAATTCTCCACCGCCAGCCGCCAAGCCCGCCCCAGATCATTGACAAATCCCGCCGGTTTGCCGATCGCCTCACAAGCCTCAAACCACCCATTCTGCCCCCGCCCATTGCTCGCCGCCAACAACCGATGAATCTCCTGGGGCTGCCGCGCCTGCTCCAGGTGCCAAGTCAACTGGGCAAAAATATAGCCATCATCCGCCAGCGTATGCCACTGCCCCTGGTCCGTCCGCGCCCGATACCGCTGCAAAAACTCACTGTGGGCCTCCGCCTTCGTCAGCCCCAGCCCCGGCAAATCCCCCGGCTCCAGAGGTTGCGGCGGACTGATCAACAACCGCTGGGCCAAATCATGCATCAAATCATGCATCCGGTACGTCCGCCGATTGCCCGACCGCTTCACCCCCTGCAACAACAACGCCTTCGCACTAAACGTCCGCAAAATCGACCCCGCTTGCCGCGCCGTCACCTGCCACAACATCACCGCCATCTCCTGGGTCAAGCTCACATCCTCCGGCACAATCCCCAACCAAGCAAACTGCCGCAACTGCTCCAGCGAAAGCTGCTTCAGACTCAGGTTAAAACAAGCCAGCAAACTGTACCTGCGCCGCTTGGCATCATCCGGGATATCCTCCCGCCCATACAAATCCAACCCCTCCAGCCGCGCCACCTCATCCCGAAAATCCTCAAACAACTCCGTCCAACTCACCCCCTCCTCAATCTGCGACGCCGCCAATTCCAACGCCAAGGGCAAATAGCCCACCCGCTGAGCAAACGCCAACGCCTGCTGCCGATCCGCCTCGCTCAACGCCTCCGACAACTTCTGCGTCATCAGTTCCAACGCCTGCTCCGGACTCATCACATCCAAGTCATAGCGGTGCGCCTCCGAAATCCGCGCCTCCCGCGTCGTCACCAACACACAACAGCCCGTTCCCCCCACCCGAAACGGCTCCAGATGATCCGGATTCCAAACATCATCAACAATCACCAACGCCCGCTTATCGTAGAGCAACGTCCGCAAATGGTTCGAGGCCGACTCGATCGCCGTCGGCGTAAAATCGTTATCCCCCAACGCCTGAATCCAACCGCTCAACAACGGCAAAATATCCGGACTCTGCCCCAACGTCGCCCACAAAATCCCATCACAAAACCGCGCCTGCACCTGATCATCATGGGCCAACTTCGACGCCAACACCGACTTGCCAATGCCCCCCAAGCCATAAATCGCACTCACCACCAGTGTCCCGTAGGTCCTCGCATCCTCACAGAGCAACTGCTGCTTTACCTGTTCCTGGTGTTCAGGCCGCTCGACAAAATGATCCGGCAGCGGCGGCATTTGCAGCGGAATCGCCCGGTTGCGGTAAGACTGGGGCGCTGGCTTCTGGGCTACCTGGGACTCCGGCGGCACAGTGCCAAACGTCAGAATCATCGACCCACTCGTACTGTGACACCGAAAGCCCTGAATCTGACCCTTCAGCCGCTGCTCCAGGGAATGGGTCAACGCCCCACTCGTCACATCCCCCCGGCTCGGGTCCAACCCCTCCAAGAGCGCAGCGGTCAAAACACTGTAGGGCGACGCCAAATCTTCGTAGGATGCCTCAAAATCGCGGGAAGACGTGATGAAATAGCGATCGCGCACCTTCCCCCCCTTCGTACTCGTCAACTCACCAAAATTCAACAACGTTCCACTACTGCAACAATCCAACCAAACAATCTGCTGCCGCACCGCGCTCTGCTCCAGCTGATCCCGCAGCCATTGCAGCTCCACCCCATAGTCATCCTCTGGGTCCCCATTGCTCGGAGCCAGATAGCCCTCCGTAGCGCTGATAGCCTTCTTCCAACCATGTCCCGAAAAATACAGCAACGCCGTATCCGGCACCTGATCGCTGCTGGGCGGGTTAAACAGTTGAACGATGGCTTCCCGCATTTGCTTTCGAGTCACCGGAATTTGCTGAGCGACCTGAGGATTCCCGGAGGCGATCGCCTCCGGCAACCGTTTCACCGTCGTAAAACGCCCGTGCTGCTCTAGGCGTTGGGCGATCGCCTCCGCATCCGTCGCAGGTGCTTTGAGATTGCCAAATTTGGAATGAGAATAGCAGTTGATACCAACAATCAGGGCGTCTCGACTCATGGGGGGAAGAAAGGGGGTGGGAGGGCGATCGCTTTAATCTTGCTCAATTCTCATCTGCCAGCCAAACTGCTAGATCATCCACACTTGAAAAGTCTAAAAAAGCCTCATTTAAGCATTCCAATCGAGCAAGCGAGAGCTGCATAACTTTCGCCTCCAGTTCGCTGGGTAAAGATCCGAGAGTCCGACTCAAAAGCCTTAAAACTAGCGATCGCTGACGCTCTAATATCGTTGCTCGTTCCCGCACCGCACCTTCCTCAAGGCCCTCCTGCTTTCCCTCCTGCCGGGACGTATCAACCACATTATTCAAATCTCGATAATATTTAAGGCTATTTTGGTAGCTTTCCTGCTCTATTTGAGAAAAATTAGCAATCTCAGCAACCTCAAAAAGCTGTTCAAAGATCTCTTCTTGTAAGGGTTGGGGGCGATCGCTCAGTTCTGCCAAATGCTTGAGCAAGAATAGCCACTTATCAAAATGAGTTTCTAACTGATCCAAGGATTTGGTAAATTTTGGTAATTCCAGATAAATAAACTTGAGTTTGTCATAAAAGACTTCACATCGCTGATTTTTAAGTTCAACAACATGGAGTAGCTCCTGCTCATTTTTATGGTCATCAAACACAAAGTCCAAGACTCCAACAGTATAAACCGCTGCTAGTTCAAAGTTCCAATCCCCTCGAATGGCTTGTTCTTGAATTGGGAATGTTGCGTAATAGATACTCCTATCTTTGAAAAAGTTCTGTTTGGCTTTCTGGATTTCAACAATGAAGCGATCGCCGTTGTCGGCCTGGCAGTAAATGTCAAAAATTGCCTTGCGATCGACAAGGGTATTACCAAGATTCTCACTATTCTTAAACACCACATCTGCAATGTGATGATGCTCGGGCAAAAGGGTATTTAGAAAATCAATCAACAGCCGTTTGTTTGGCTCTGTGCCGAAGACACGCTTGAAGCCAAAGTCGGTGAGTAGGCTGATGTATCTGTCTTGTAGGGGATAGAGCATGGCGATCGCAATAGAATTAAATAGGCTTTAGGAAGCAGCAATGATGCCCTCATCGGCTCCTTTTGACTCATTGCAAGATGGACAGGTAATCCAAAGATTTGTAGTAACGACCGCGAGTTCAGGATTTTTAGACAGTGGCTTTTTATGATCGATATGAGAGCCTTTCAGTGGAATTGGAGTTTGGCAAATGGCACAACATCCCGATTGATACAAATACTGTTGTGCTTTCCAGGTCTGACCAGCTGTAGAATCCCGCCATCGATTAAAGCAAGCCCTCGGCGAATATTTTTGATGGATGCGATCGCTGTCCTTCTTAAACTGGGTGATCTGTATTTTCTTGATTTTCGATAGTTCAAATATGCCTTGAACCAAATCTTTAAACGGAGATTTCATCGCTGCTGACCTGTCTGCTGACCTATCGTTTCCTTTTCGATTTCCTGTTTGCTGACTTCACGCTTACCTCGATGGGTTGCAGCGATCGCTTCCAATTCTACGAGCTGCTGTTCTTTGAGGTGCATTGTTTGTAGCAGCGTTTGAGCCAATGCTCCGATCTCCGAAGTCGGCTGCTGAGCCACAAAGATCACAAGGTTATCCAATCGGGCAGTAAGCTGTTTGAGAATGTCAGCAAGACAGGCTTTAGTTGCCAGACGGGTACGGGGTTGAGCGGCATAGACACGAATTGCCTGGATAACCTGACGTAAATCATAGGTATAGGCACGTCCGAGACTGCCGATGGATTGCAAAGATCTTGTAATCACAGAAGCCTGATATCGCGAAGCCCCATACCCGACCAGTTGCGCACGCGTCACAGATTGCAAATCAAGTTCCAGATCTTTGGTCATGGACTATTACGCTGCTCCCTGTTCTAGATCTGAATCATGATTGTATTCACTGTATTGACTGAGAAGAGCTTCAATCCAGGGATCTTCTAAACCAAAAGGTTTGGCAAATCGATAAATTTTACTGATAAGGGTAACAAACTGACTTTTTTCGAGCTTGTCGGTTTCCCTATACTCGCTGATCTTTTTTTCGTATTCCTTCTCGATGGTCTCAATCTGCTTATTTTTTTTCGTCACTTGCCCTTTCTGGGCAGCTTGCAGCCGCTGACGCTCGTATAGCTCCGGCCCTGCAAATTGCAAGAGTGCGACGAACAGCTCTTGCTCAGAAGTAGATTTCAGGTCCACTGAAGCAAAGGCACGCTCCGCATCAGCGGCAGTCCATTGATAGGTTTTGGCTAAGGCGATCGCCTGCTTCTTGGTTAGCATGCTTAAACGGGTGCCTGGTAAAAACTGTCATTACTAGCTGTTTAAGGTTACTCACCTCTTTTAGTATGCTACGTCAGAGAATTTTCGGATTCCGGAGTATTTATCAAACTTTCGAGAAATTTATATGGCATAGGAAGATTGAAAGGCTGTTGTCCTCGCTCGCTATTGGTTCGACAGATTGTCGTTGTCCAAACTGATCGGCTTTCACACGAAAATGAAAAAAGGGCGATCGCCCCAAGACGATCGCCCTCCTTTAAATCAAACTAACGGTGGTTTGAGCCTTAGACCTTAGTAGTCAAAGTCGCCCATGCCAGCGCCAGCGCCAGCCGCAGCGCCATCCTTCGGCTCAGGCTTGTCCACCACGATGCACTCGGTGGTCAACACCATGCCCGCGATGGAAGCGGCATTTTGCAGACCGGAGCGGGTCACCTTGGCGGGGTCAACGATCCCGGCTTCCAGCATGTCCACAAACTCACCCGTTGCAGCGTTGTAGCCATTGTTGAAGGGCATTTCCTTCACCCGCTCAGCGATCACTGCACCGTTTTGACCGGCGTTTTCAGCGATCCGCTTCAGGGGAGCCGCCAGGGCGCGGGAAACAATCAGCGCACCGGTTAGCTCTTCACCCACCAGATTAGCTTCTGCCCACTGCTCCAGGTCAGGAACCAGGTGAGCTAGGGTTGTACCACCACCCGGAACGATCCCTTCCTCAACCGCAGCTTTGGTCGCGTTGATGGCATCTTCCAGGCGCAGCTTGCGATCCTTCATTTCGGTCTCGGTTGCGGCACCAACCTTGATCACTGCCACACCGCCAGAGAGCTTAGCCAGACGCTCTTGCAGCTTCTCTTTGTCGTAGGAAGAATCGGTTTCTTCGATTTGACGACGGATTTGCTCACAGCGAGACTTAACCGCAGCTTCGTTGCCTTCAGCGACGATTGTGGTGGTGTCCTTGGTGATCGTGATCCGGCGAGCGGTGCCTAGCATCTCGAGCTTGGTAGCATCGAGCTTGAGGCCCGCATCTTCAGTAATCAGTTGACCGCCAGTTAGCACAGCCATGTCTTCGAGCATCGCTTTACGGCGATCGCCAAATCCAGGAGCCTTCACCGCCGCCACATTCAGCACACCGCGCAAACGGTTCACCACGAGGGTTGCTAGGGCTTCTTTCTCAATGTCTTCTGCCAGGATCAGCAGGGGCTTACCGGAACGAGCCACTTGCTCCAGCACCGGCACGAGGTCCTGCACCAGGGCAATCTTCTTGTCGGTAATCAGAATGTAGGGCTCATCCAGAACCGCTTCCATCCGCTCGGTGTCGGTGGCGAAGTAGGGAGAGATATAGCCCTTATCAAAGCGCATCCCTTCGGTGATTTCCAGCTCAGTCGTCATGGACTTGCCTTCTTCCAGGGAGATGACGCCCTCTTTGCCCACTTTGTCCATGGCCGCAGCGATCATGTTGCCGACTTCTTCGTCGTTACCGGCAGAGATCGAACCGACCTGAGAGATGGACTTAGAATCTTCAACCGGGCGAGCATGCTCTTTGATCTTGTCCACCAGGAAGTTGGTGGCCTTGTCGATGCCGCGCTTGAGGGAGATTGCATTGGAACCTGCGGCGACGTTGCGCAGACCCTCTTTGACCATGGCGTGAGCCAAAACGGTAGCGGTGGTTGTACCGTCACCAGCGGCGTCGTTGGTCTTGGAAGCGGCCTGACGAATCAGGGCAACACCCGTATTTTCGATGTGATCTTCGAGTTCGATTTCTTTCGCGATCGTCACACCGTCATTGACGATTTGGGGTGCGCCAAACTTCTTCTCAAGGACAACGTTGCGGCCCTTCGGACCCAGGGTAACAGCAACAGCTTCCGCCAGAATATCCATGCCTTTTTCTAGGGCACGACGGGCGTTTTCGTTGTAAATAATGCGCTTAGCCATGGTTCGTTCTCTTGATTGATTCCGGTGTCTTTGATGCGGGAAATCTTATTTAGCTGACGATGGCCAGAATGTCCTTCTCGGACAACAACACGTACTCGTCGCTACCGAGCTTGATGTCTGTGCCAGCGTACTTGGAGTACAGGACTTTGTCGCCAATGTTGACGTCCATGGCTTGGCGGGTGCCATCATCGTTGCGCTTGCCGTCGCCGATTTGGACGACTTCACCCATTTGGGGCTTTTCCTTGGCGTTATCGGGCAGAATGATGCCACCAGCGGTTTTTTCTTCAGCTTCGCTGATTTTGACGAAAACGCGATCGCCCAGGGGCTTCACGGTAGAGACGCTTAAAGATACTGCAGCCATTGCTATCCTCCTAAAAACGGACGAGTTGAGGAATTAGCACTCTCAACCCACGAGTGCTAATTTACCGAATTGCGCCCGCCAAAAGCAATGAACGCAACGGTGCGGGTTACCGAACAGCAGCGAGGGATACAAAAAAAATTGGCTGGCTGAGGACGATGATCGTTTCTCAACGGAGACTGTGTACCTTAACCTTAAGACCGATAAGAGCCAAACTGTTCAACCCATTCAGCTGTTATGTCACGTCTTAATCAACGGGCCTATGATCTCTTGGTCGCTGAGATTTACCGTTTGTCCAATCACGATCCTATGCTTCAGGTTCAGCGAGACCTAGTGCTGAAGCGACTGCTGCGACTGCGGCAGCAAGCGGGTGCACCGGCAACGGCGGTTGAACTGAGAGCGGCAATTGTAGATTTATTTCCCAATTTTGATCCTCAACGGATTCAGCGAGCTGCAAGACTCAATCAGCCATCTCCCAGTTGGATGCAGAACTTGACACAGGTTTGCCGATGGGGCGCGATCGCCACCGGCATGATGGGCGGTTTAGCCGGTTTGGTTTGGGTCGCAAATTTGCCCTATCCCATGGTGCGTTGGCCTGTGGCCAAGGCCGCACCGATCTTGCTTCTGCCCAGCTTTATGGAGATGGACCACCATTACCGACAAACCATTGCGTTGGTTGAACAGTCCGACCAATTGATCAATCAAGCGACAGGCCCCAAGGACATCGAGTTGGGCAAGACCAAAGTTAAAGCCGCTCAAGCGAGCCTAGACAAGCTACCCGTCTGGTTTTTGGGCTATTTCCCCCAGCGATACTGCACCGTCTTTAGCTGTTCCTGGCAATTTACGCTAGACGAATTTAAACAGGCTCGTGCCCAAGTCGGGCGGATGGAGGCCAAGGTCTTTCAAGAAGAGCAAGCACTACAACAGCTAGAAACGGCAACGGCTAATGTGGAGAACGCCAAGGGTCTCTATGCCACAATTCCCAGCAAGCAAGAGGCGATCGCCCTTTGGCAAACGGCAGTCGATCAACTCAATCAAATCCCCCCCAAAACCCTCGCCGGACGATTAGCACAACCCCAGATTTCCGCTGTACAGCGAGATTTCCAACAGCAGGTGAATACCGTCACCGCTCAGGGAACCACTCAAACGCAGATCGTCACGGCTCGGGCCTATGCCCAGGTTGCAGTTGAGACTGTACAAAATCCGCCACATCCGTCTGAAGTCTGGGAAAAAGCCGCTGACCATTGGCGGTTGGCGATCGCCGAACTACAGCGCATTCCCCCTCAAAGCCCCGGCTACATCGAAGCTCAAACCCTCAAAGCCCAATATGAAGGTCACCTGGGCACGGTCAAAATTCGGCTGACCCAAGAACAGGAAGCCCAAAAAGCCTTTCAACAAGCCCAGGAGGACTATGTGCGCCTGCTCGAAAATAACGCCCCAAATCACCCCCAATACCGAGCACAGCTCCAGCGGATTCTCAATAGCTTGGCCACCATAAAGCCAGGAACTACAGTTTATGGAGAGGCGATCGCCATGCTAAAACAGGTCCAAACGCTCCTTCGTCAGGTCTCTTGATCCCTGCAACGCTAAAGACCCCCTTTTGCTTTTGTGAGGGTTGCGCTATACCGCGATCGCGGCTCCAAATTCCGACTCAATCTGTCCTCGCGTCAGCCCCATCATCTCCAGTACATCATCCGGATAGCCTAACGTGTCCCCACGCTTAATTTCACGCCACGGATTCTCTTCATCCGGCAGTGGGCTCCAGCCACACTTGAAAACCCAGATTTCGTCATATTCCTGCATCCCAGGGATATCCGCAGGGTAGCATTGTCCCTCCGTAGTAATAACCCAAGGCGCTGCACGGTGGTGGGTTGGGCTATTAGGGAAGCGAGGATCGATCGCCTCAGGTATTTGACAGTGGTCATTCACTGGGCGATCGCCTATCTGCAACAGCGGGCCACCGCTATAGTCAGCACCGTGGCCTAGGCGACTGAGGTCAAGTTGGTCTCGAACAGACCTGTCCTGCGGGATTTGGCTCCAGTCGGGTTCTAGAACAATCAATCGGCTAGTCATCGTCAGCTTCTCCAGCAGTATGGTCTATTGAACGCTTTGGGAACTGGCAATCGCCCAAGAAAACGCAATTTACGGGTAAAAGCCTTGAATCAGTATTCTCATAACGATCCGCCACGCTCCTTGGCTGCTTCCATTTATATTTTCTCGCCATGGTGTTGCAGCATTCTTCGGAAACGGCAGGCCAGCGAGTTTCATCTCTTCCCGGATCATAAGCAGGATTAGCCGCCATAGGGAGCCTCCGCAGCCTTAATATCCCAGTGAACCGCCTTAGAGACTTTTAGTACACCCATGCGTTCTTAACTAAAATCCATGTATTGCAAACCTAATGCCGTCAGCAATGCTTGTCAATTCTCAAGCCTTGCTTGACGAGCAGGCCTCCTGATTCCTACACCGCTAGGAAAGACAAAATGATTGTCTTCGTTCCGGTCCCTGTGGTAACGTTGTTAAACATTAAGGACGTATAGCTCAGTTGGTTAGAGCACCACGTTGACATCGTGGGGGTCACTGGTTCGAGTCCAGTTACGTCCATAGACATCTACCAAGTCTAAAGAAGCCCTTGATATGAGAGTATCAGGGGCTTTCTATGGGGATTTCCAGACGCCTTAATCCAAGAACAGGCGGCCATCCTCTAGGACGGTGAGTACCCCTTGGATATTGTTAAATTCTCCTGAACGATTCAGGGTGAGAGACACCAGCCCCTGGACATTATCCACTGGCGTGATGCGCAGAAATCCACCATCGGGTCGATTGAGCGTAATCGTCACCGGCAGGGGCAAATCCTTAAGCAAAACCGACTCCCCTTGACCCAGCAGACGCGGCGCGGCGTGGGTAATGATTTCGTAGGAAACATCGGTTGTGGTGTTGTTGCTGAGGCGCAGCGAAAACTTGCCCGCTTGGGGGCGAACCGTGGCGATCGCCATCTCCTGGTTTTCCGGCAACGGTGCAGCCGTTAGCTCACCCCCCTGGGGAACTTGACCCACGAGCTCTGGGGGCAAACTGCCAATCTCTCCCCCCATGCCGGTATAGGGACCCGAGGCATCCGCAAGACCCGGTACATAGGTCTGGGCTTCTAGGATGGGCAGCAGCGGTTGGCTGAGAGTTGAACTGATACCCAAGGGAAATGGGGGAACCGGGGAAACCAGGGGAACTAGGGTCAGGGCTGATTCCTGAAATTGACGGGTTGCCTGGTTGGGAGGGCATTGTTCTGGAACCCTTAACCGGCTGTTGTAGGGTTCTTCGTAATAGATGCTAAGGCAGGAATGGGGGCTTAGGGGCTCCTCGGCGATCGCCCCCCTCGTTAACAGCGGCGATCCCCACAGCAAACTCGCCGAACAGGACAGTAGGCCGAGCCCAAGCCACCGCCAGCGGCTTGCCAAGGACCTAGACCCCAGTCTTTTAAGTATTTTGGGGATCGGAGGAGTCAAATAAACTTTCTGAGTTTGTGCCATGGGAGCACCTCGCTGTTGCTGAACCGCAATGGGAATGGACAGATCTAGAGCGGGAAGATCTAGAACGGAACGGTCTACTCGATCAATAGCCTTTTCCATGGGAGAGGGTTTATTCCTTAAGCATGACGATAGAGTTTCCTTGCGTTCTATTGCGAAGGTTGTACAACTGTGTTCCTGAATTCTTCGGAAGTTTTCAGGCAGCGGGGCAGGCGATCGCCGCTAGTCAGGCTTTGCATCCCCCATTACACTGATATTCACCTTCGGGTATTGTTTTTCCCAACCCATATTCTCCTTTTTGCTTCCTTGCTGCCATGGATCATCCTGTCCTTGACGTTCGCAATCTACGGGTCCGCTTTATCACCGATACCCAAACCGTGATGGCCGTGGATGATGTGTCGTTTCAGGTGCCGCGCGGCGAAACCCTGGCGATCGTCGGAGAATCCGGGTCTGGCAAGTCTGTCTCCTGTTTGGCCGCCATGGGGCTGATTCCCAAGCCACCGGGGGAAATTGTTGGAGGGGAGATTTGGTTTCGCGATCGCGACGGCGAAGCCCCGTTCAATTTGCTACAGCTCTCGCCCCGGCAGCTTCAGCGGATGCGGGGGGGGGAGATTGGCATGATTTTTCAGGAGCCCATGAGTGCGCTCAACCCGGTCTACACCTGTGGCGATCAGATTATCGAAGCGATTCGGCTCCATGAAGCGGTTTCGGTGACCGCTGCCAAGCGACGGACCTTGGCCCTTTTGCGCGAGGTGCAGCTCTTGCCCAGCGATGAGGACCTAGCGGAAACCTATCGACAAACCTGGCCCAGTCGTCGCTACGGCCAACAGCCCAGTATGCAAGATTTGCACGCAGCCATCCGCGCCCACAAAAAGCGACTGCTGAGCCGCTATCCCCACGAGCTCTCCGGTGGCCAGCTCCAGCGAATGATGATCGCCATGGCCCTCTCCTGCGACCCTCAGTTGCTGATTGCCGATGAACCCACCACCGCGTTGGATGTGACGGTGCAAGCGACGATATTGCGGTTGCTGCGGGATTTGCGCGATCGCCGGGGCATGTCGATGATCTTTGTCAGCCATGACCTTGGCGTTGTTTCCGCTGTCGCCGACTGGATCGCCGTGATGTATCAAGGCAAAATTGTTGAGCTGGGGGCAGCGGCACAAATTTTTAATCGCCCGACCCATCCCTACACCAAAGGGCTGTTGGCTTGCCGTCCGCAGCTTGCCCATAACTTTACCTACTTGCCCACGGTGAGCGACTTTATGGCGGAGGAGATCGCTGGGGATGGGACATCGAGCCTGGTAGAAAAAAGCGTGGATTTGGAGGTTTATAGTCAACCGCGCGATCGCCTCATTGTCGGGAAACAAGCTCCCCTGTTGCAGGTGAAATATCTCACCGTTGAATATCCAGTCAAGGGACTATGGGGCCAGCCCAAACAGCGGTTTAAAGCTGTTGATAACGTTTCGTTCGACATTCAAGCGGGAGAAACCCTAGGGTTAGTGGGTGAGTCAGGCTGCGGCAAAAGTACCCTTGCATGCACGCTACTGCGTCTGATCAAACCCACGGCGGGAAGCATCATGTTTGCAGGTCAAAACATTGCTTGGTCTTCCGAGAAAGCCCTGCGAAAACTGCGGCGAGATCTGCAAATTATCTTCCAAGATCCCTACAGCGCTTTGGACCCACGCATGACGATTGGAGACACGTTGCTAGAACCCCTGCTGATCCATAGCCTGGAGCAAGACAAACGGGTCCATCGGCAACGCATTGCCACGTTGCTAGAGCGGGTGGGATTAGCCGCCGAGTCGATGAATCGCTATCCCCATGAATTTTCCGGCGGTCAGCGGCAGCGGATTTGTATTGCGCGGGCGATCGCCCTCAATCCCCGCTTTATCATTTGCGATGAATCGGTTTCTGCGCTGGATGTTTCGGTCCAGGCCCAGGTGTTGAATTTGCTGAAGGAATTGCAGTCAGAATTTGGTTTGACCTATTTATTTATTTCCCATGATTTGAGCGTGGTGAAATTTATGAGCGATCGCATCATCGTCATGAACAAAGGCCGAATCGAAGAAATGGGAACCGCAGAGGAGATTTATCGATCGCCCCAACGGGAATATACCCAAAATCTTATTGCTGCAATTCCTCAGGTTCAGACCTATTGGGAATCAGCCTAGAAAAACGGGCCAACCTAAAAGCATAACGACGGGATAACCGACGACCACACCATCGGGAAAGACTGCTTGTCCCCCAAAATGCCAAGGCACCGGGCACCAATGGAACCCAAATGCCGAGTAACAGCAGCCCCCAACTGCTCCCGGCCAAAAGCGCAGAACCGATGACCAAACCGAGCCAGCCGCTGTAGCGCCGGAAAACGCGATTGGGGAGATGATTCAGCCCCCAGCCTAAAAGCCCCCAGCCTATAATCCAGAGCCATTCTAGGGGTTGCGAGAGCGATCGAATCAACGGTCGATGATCTAGAACTGTACTTAAGAGTTGACTGACCAAGTGGGCCTGAACTTCGCTGCCCGTGAGGGTCGTCACCTTGCCAAAGCCTTGACTCTGGGTGGTGAGCCAGCGATAGTCGTTAAAGCTGGGGGCTGAGGTTCCAATCATCACTAGGCGATCGCGCAGCCGATTTTGATCAAAGCGATCGCTCAAAACTTCTCCCAAGGAAACCGTTTCTGCAATCTGGGGCGTCACTCGATAGTTCACCATCACCTGATGTCCCCTCGCATCAATGCGATGGTAGCCCCCCATATTGGTTTGCAGGGGCTGAAACACCGTTTTCCCAAACTGTAAATATCCCTCGGTTGTAATGCCAGCGTGAATCCCTTCATCGGCTAAATAGCGATTGGCTAACAGCCAGCTAAAGGCATAGGCATTGCGACAGGGAAGAGGTTGGCTGACGGCTAAGGGATAGCGACGCAAAATGCCATCGGGGTCCTCTAGAACATTGTTAAATCCATAGTTCTCTAACGAAATTTCCGGTGGGGGCGGAACCCCCGGCTCGCCGTAGCTGCAAATGCCAAAGAGGCGATCTTGCGATCGCAACCACCGCCCCAGTTCTGGATAGGCAGGATTCACCGGTTGCTCACGATAGAGATCTAACCCCACGACACGGGGCTGTGCAGCTTCGAGCTTGATTCTAAGCTGATCAAGGGCATGGTCAGAGAGAGACGCAGCGCCCCGCTGACTGAGGGGCTGATTTTGGACATCGGTTTCTGTGATGGTAATCAGCAGTAATCTGGGATCGGGGCCTTCGGTTGGGCGCGATTGCATCAATCGATCAAACCCTTGTAATTCTAAGGGCTGTAGAACTCCTAGGGACCGGAGCACCAAGATAAGCCCGATGCTGATCAAACTCACCATCCCTCCGATCCATGGCGCTGGAGCCAAAACACCAGAGGACATTCTGCTAGCCAAGGCCTGATGGACCCAAACGGGGTCAAAAACCTGTTGATAAACTCGATTTTTGATGACCCAATCCCCGGATTGTTTCTCCACCAATCCTGAAAGTTGAAGGGCTAAATGCTCCGGTGCTTGAGTAGCTTTTAGGCGACCTTTACAGACAATTTTCTCGTAGAGTTTGAGGAGTTGATTGCTGGATTGGGGATGATGGAGGAGGCGATCGCGAATCGTACGCAAATGCTCGGGCTCATCCTGGGTTTCCCAATCAGCAATGATTTGAGTTTTGACTAAATCTGCAACGAGCTGAGGATAGTGAGTTGACTCTACCGCTTCGCCGGTCTGGGCATCGAACCAGGGCCTGGGAGAGGGTTGGGTCTGGGGGAGTTGAGGCTGGGAGGTTTGGGCGATCGCCCGTTGGATCAGCCAACACACCTTCTGGGTTAAAAACGGTTGCCCTCCGGTCCAGTCCAGCACAACTTTAAGCAAGGCCAAGGGGTCACGGACTAAATTGTGAAATCCTGCGGCGAGAGGCGCAATCTCATCGAACAAAAACCCTCGCAGCTCAATCGAACGACCAATATTAAAGGGGGTAGATTGAGGCTTTTGCCTAATCAGATCCGCAGGTGTTGCCACTCCCAAAAGCACAAACGTGAGCCGTTGATACTGGGGATGGCTAGCCCGTTTGTCGTAACAGTGGCGAATCAGTGCAAAAAAATCATCCGTGGAAAACCCCAGCCCCGTGACACTATCAATTTCATCGAGAAAGATCACGATTTTCTCGGAGATCTGTACCAATAGGACCGTTTCAATAAAGCTGCCGAGACGCTGAACTGGAGACAGCTCCTCATGGGCCTGTAACCACTGTTTTCGATTGATCTTGAGCTTAAAACCGCTTGCCAATTCCCAAATGATTCCCCCGTACCACTGCCGAGGCGTAATCTGTTGACTGCCGATACCGCTGAGCTCGATTTCTGCACTGGCGATGCCTTCTGCCCGTAGCCGCTGCATCGTCCGAGCCCGCAAGCTAGACTTTCCCATTTGTCGGGCATTCAACACATAACAGTAGTCTCCCCACTGCAAGGCTTCCCACAACTCCCGATCGGCCTGGCGCTGCACATAGGTCGGGGCATCTGCCGGTAAACTACCGCCCGGTTGATAGTGATAGGAAAAATGGAGAGCGCGAACCAAACAGCCTCCCGCCAAGTTGAAATGGCTAGAGTATCTTAGTTGAGATTATCTCTATTTTAAGGGAGAGAGAGGCGATCGCGAAAATATTGACGGTAAAGTTGACAACGAACGGTGGCTTGATTACCTGTAAGTTTAATCAGTCCCAAATGGTGAAGTTGATAGGCAAGTAGGGGGGCTACATCGACAGGTTCCTGACGGCTAATCACTTGTCTAAAGGCATCGGCAAGTTCCGGAGATCGGTGTAGTACCAAAAGATGTTCTCTGAGATGATGGCCAAATAAGCTAGATTCTGTTGTGGCTTCGTCTAAGAGTTGCTGAAGGGAGAAGTTAGTATGGGTCTGGAGCTGACGAAAGGCTTGATCTAGGAGGGCTGGATGGCCTCCAATGAGATCGTTCAAGGATTGGAGGTCTACAGCGGTCAGGGAAACTTGATATCCTTCAGCAAGTTGCTGAATTTGCTCTATGTTCAGCTCGGGGAGTTCTAGCGGTAGGCCCACATTAAAGGGAGATTGGCTCCAATGTAAACGCACACAACCATTCGTAGAATGAACAATCACGAGCCGTAATTGCATCCATAGAGATCGGGTTCTGGCCTTCTCGTACCAGGAGCGTAAAAGCCCAAAGAAATCCTCACAAATCTCGGGATAAGCAAATAAAATGTCAACATCATCGAGGCAGAGCACTAAGGGGCGATCGTCTTGCGCCAAGAGATACTCTTCAAAGTAGGTGGTACAGCTCACCTTCGCTCCAATTTCTACTTCTTCCCAATATTCGTCGAGAAGACTGGGTATTTTGAGTTCACGGCTAATGTTGAGACAAAGCCAGCGAAAAAGTCGATTGAGATCGCTAAAATGTACGGCGCGATCGGCCATTTCAAAGCTAATTCTGACGACGCGATAGGGCGTTTGCACAACCTCGTCTAACACGGTGGTAATGAAGGAGGTTTTTCCCATCAATCGCGGAGCTTTGAGGCGAACCAATGCACCGGGTCGATGGAGGGCATCGTAACAAATCTTTTCAAGGGGAGGTCGTTTGACGTAGTTTTGCAGGGCTTGAATGGCAGGCGGAGTTTTAGGGAAACTCAAGCTTTGGGAAGGCGTTGGCTGTTGGGCAGATGGGGAGTGGCCGTTTTGTTCAACCACCACTCCAACCGCAACGGGATGGCTGGGCGATCGCCCGTTCTGGTTTTGTGGCGCAGTCTGAGAGGTTTGCTTATACCGCTGCACGGCACCTTTAAAGTTGTTTTTTCTAACTTTCTCGCCTAGGGACTCGGACAACAGTTTCCAAAGACGGGGAGCCACATCTTGGCTAATGTAGCTTGTGGAATAGGAGGTTTGGGCTGCGATTTGGTCATAGTCGAGTCTATCCCAAACGCCTTTTAGGACAGCAATTTCGAGGTCGGTGAGATGGCGATCGCATTTCTCGACAGCGGCCTGATTAACCACACTAATAGCATCTTCAAGTTCAAAGGACATGCTGATTCCTGATAAAACACCCCAAACAATGACTCAGTAGATGCAGACCACGTCGTGACATTTTTGTCAATCTCTGATGATAATTTTACGTGTTTTGTCCCAAAAAAACTGAGTTTTTTGACAAAACTTGAAGCTTGGGGCCTCAAAAACCTGAATTTTTCTCAACTTTTTAGCTAGAATCTCCGGCAGAATACTGACAGACAGATCGGCAGCCTTGCTGAAAAGATGGTCCGTCACAGGGGCTGTTTTGTTACAGAGAATACGGTTTTTTGCCGATCTGTCATTCAATGACGAGTTCTCAATCGCTCATTCACTAATTCAGTCGAGCAAGACGTTTTTTCGGACGATCGCGTCAAACCTGTCAACTGGCTCAACCTCAGGTCATGCTAAACCAATTTTCCCCTTTGTGCTTCAGCTCCTGGGGGCGGTGACGTTGGTGGGCTATTTTTCGTTTCGCAGGCACCGCCAATACTTTGCTCCCTCTAGCATGGCGAACAAGAATGGCAAAGCAGAGTACCTTTTGCTTGTAGGCTGATGATGGCGATTGACTACTCAGTGTGCTGCGAGGAAAAGAGTGTGTTTCTTCTGGAACGACACAATGGCTTAGTGCCCGGTGAATTGCTTCTGAGCTTGTTTGCTGTTGGGTTGATACCGTGCGAGGCGATCGCCCAAATCCAACCCGATGCCACCCTCGGTGCAGAAAATTCCCAGGTCACAGCCGCAATCCAGAATGGAATCTCCACCTACGACATTACCGGCGGTGCAGTCAGAGGCAGCAATCTTTTCCATAGCTTTGAGCAGTTTTCAATCGCAACGGGAGAGGTTGCACGTTTTCGCAGTGGGGGGGCGATCGCAAACATCCTTAGCCGAGTTACGGGCGGCGGACGTTCTAGCCTAGATGGTACGCTGGCCGTGGAAGGGAGTACAAATCTATTTTTCTTAAATCCAGCGGGCATTATGATCGGCCCGAATGCTCAGCTTGATCTGAAGGGGTCTTTTACGGCGAGTACTGCTGAAGGTTTGGCCTTTCTGGATGGTTTTGTTTACAACAGTGAGCTGCCAGGGACGTTACCTTTGCTCACTGTAAGTACGCCTGTTGGGATAGTTTGGGGCGATCGCCCTGGTTCTATCCAAGTATTTAGTCAATCTCCCGACCCAGCAACGGGATTAGGCTCAGGGCTGAAGGTAAACCCTGGGCAAACGCTGAGTTTGATCGGGGGAGGAATTGCGCTGGATGGCGCGACGCTGCAAGCGCCAAGCGGTAAAATTTCGCTGTTGAGTGCTGGGGATATTCGGCTGGCGAATCAGTCGTTGGTGGATGTCAGTGGGGTAGGGGGTGGGGAGATTGAGGTGGAGGGACAAGAAATTGTTTTGACGGGGCGATCGGCCCTGATTTCGGATACGTTTGGGGAAGTGGATGGGAAAGGGATTTGGATTGAGGGCGATCGCATCCAACTGTTAGAGAGCTCATACCTTGGCGCGGCAACCTCTGGAGCTGGGAATAGTGGCAGCATCCAGGTAAATGCGGCTCAAGACATTGAGATCACAGGCACAGCGATTGCTAACTATAAACAAATCGAGCTCAATTCTTTTTTAGGAACAAGACAGATTGAGGAGCGTGCGATCGGAGGTATTGTAACCACAACAACAGCCTCAGGACGCACGGGAGATATCTCTCTCAACGCACAAAGACTGTCGCTGAACCAGGGCGTGCTGGTCTCCACCGAAACCTTTGGGACTGGAGACAGCGGCGATATTAGCGTTGTGGCAACAGACTCAGTCCGCCTTGGCGGCTCGGGCATCCTAGCCGGTAGCCGCAGCACTGGCATCGCCATACTCACGCCCAACGGCATTCCAACAGGACGATCCACAGTGGGCATTCCAGCCGGAAGTGGCGGCAATATTAGCATCCGCACCACCCGCCTCGCTATAGAAGATGGCAGCGGCATTGTTGCTGGAACAACAACCGATAGCGCTTCGGGAGATCTGTTTGTCCGGGCAACGGAGTCAGTGCTTTTACGGGGTGATTTTGCACCCTTCTTTTTTCCCACATCCATTACAACGGTGTCCATTGGAGGGAGCGGCCCTGCTGGCGATCTCACCATTGAAACCGGTCGGTTGTCGGCTCAAGATGGCGCGCCGATTTTTGCTGATTCAGGTGCTCGGGCAATTGCGGGTCGAGTAGATGTGGGTGGCCCTGCTGGAAACGTGACGATTACAGCGACTGAATCAGTAGAGCTGATCGGCGGCCAGCCGCTTTTTGGCGTGTTTATTAGTAGCGGTATTCGTTCCAGGACGTTCACCGCAGCATCTGCGGGTACGGTGCAAATTACAACACCGATGCTGATACTTCAAGATGGCGGGCAAATTACCAGCGCCGCCCGAAATTCGGGTGATGGCGGTGCCATTAATATCAATGCCCAAACGGTGCTTGTCTCAGGCGCGGGTAGCGCCGACGCTGATGCCCGTAGCGGCATTGTTGCCAGTGCAGGCGTTGCAGCCCAAACATCGTTTGTTACGGGTGAGATCATCTCTGTACCCGCTAGCGGAGCCGGAGGCACCATCACCCTTAATGCGGATAACGTGACGGTACAAGACACCGCTGAAATATCCGTCGGTAGCTTTGGCTCAGGCGGTGCGGGTAATCTGAATCTCACCGCTGGTACTGTCCGTTTGGCTCGCGGTGGCAGCCTGAGCGCGGCAACAACCTCGGGTGAAGAAGGCAATATTACGGTGACCGCTGGCCAGCTAACGATCGATGACAGCAGCATCACAGCGACATCTGGCAGGAGTAACGGTGGCAATCTATCGTTTGAACTGCAAAATTTTCTGTTGCTCAGAAACGGCAGTCTGATTTCGACAGACGCGAGGACGGCGACCGGAGCTGGCGATGGCGGCAATATTGTCTTTGAAGGCGGGTTTATTTTGGCTGTTTCTGGCGAAAACAGTGACATGATTGCCAATGCCTTCCAGGGGCAGGACGGCCGCATCAACCTATCAGCCCAAGCTATTTTGGGACTGATGACGAGCAGTGGCTTGAGCACGACGGAGCTACGCCGAAACAAGACAAATGACATTAGCGCTAGTTCTGAGTTGGGACCCCCTGGAGAGGTACGGCTACAAAATCTAGCGGCTAACCCAGAGCAAGGGTTGGCAGAGTTGCCGGAGGAACCGCTGAGTGGCGAACAGTTGATTAGCCAAAACCTTTGCTCAGCGAGTTCGCAGCGCAGTGAGTTTGTCGTCACAGGCCGGGGTGGAGTGCCCGCCGCTCCCACCGATACCCTCAGCGCCTTGCCCGTCTGGGAAGACGGTGGGCAAGCAGACGCGGCTCGCAAAACGTCCAGTCCTTTGGTGGAAGCACAACGTTGGCGCACAACCACTGACGGTAAGGTGGTTCTCTATGCGGCGGTTCCGGCTTTGGTGCGATCGCGATCGCCCAGTTGCCAAACCATCCAGAACGCAATCAACCCTGCATTGGATGAACGCGGTTCGTCCCTACGATGATGAAACGATTTGGGCAACGCTTTGGGCCACGATTTGGACGGTTTTGGGTTCTCCTAACCCTGTTTTTTTTGCTAACCCTGGTTCAGGCATTTGTGCCGCTTGGTTCACCCCTTCAGGCTCAAGCACCGACTCAAGTTGTCCTACAACAAGCCCAACAGCTCAACGCCGAAGGACGGCAGCAGCTCATCCAAGGCAACGCCGAACAGGCCCTCGAAACCTGGCGTTCCGCTGAAGCTCAGTACCAAGCCGCCAATCACCCCGAAGGCGTCCTCGGCACCCAGCTCAACCAAGCCACGGCGCTGCAAGTGCTGGGCTTCTACCGTCAGGCCCGCCAACAGCTCAACCGCATTGAAACCCAGCTTGAGACCTTCCCCGACTCTTTGCTCAAAGCCCAGGGACTGCTCAGTCTCGGTAATCTGTTGCGTCTGCAAGGAGAAGTTGAGCGATCGCAAACCCTCCTCACCACCAGTCTCACCATCGCCCAAAGCCTTCCCCCATCCCAAAAAACCGCTCAAATCACCAGCCAAATCCACCTCAGCCTCGCCAACACCCTCCGCAGCCAAAACCAAGCCCAAGCCGCCCTCGAAAACTACCAGCAAGCTGCCACCCTCGCCCCCAGCGATCTGTTGCGTCTGCAAGCCCAGCTCAACCAGCTCAGCCTCCGACTCGACGAGAGCGACATCCCCACCGCAACAAGCCTCGCTATCGCCATTGCCCCCAGCCTAGAACAATTCCCCCCCAGCCACGACAGCATCAATGCCCAGGTCAACTTTGCCCAAAGCCTCATGGACTTGGCTCAGGTGTTTCCGCCCGATCGCTTGCCCAATCCTGAAACAGTCCTCACAACTGCCATCGACCAAGCCCGCAGATTAGAAGACGCTCGCTCGCAAAGCTATGCCCAAGGCATTCTCGGCCACTGGTACGAACAGCAACGCCAGTGGGACAAAGCAATCGCCACCACTCAAACCGCCCTAGACCTCGCTGAAACCCTGCGCGCTGCGGATATCGCCTATCAGTGGCATTGGCAACAGGGGCGGCTGTATCGCCAGAGGGGTCAGATTTCTGAGGCGATCGCCCAATACACCGCTGCCATCGAAAACCTCAGTGAGCTGCGCAGCGACCTTACCGCCCTCAACCCCGATGTTCAGTTTGAATTTCGTGAAAAAGTCGAGCCAGTTTACCGAGAATTAGTCGATTTACTCCTGCGCGATCCCAATCCCGCTCCTCAGCAGCTTGCCCAGGCACGCAACATCATCGAAGCCCTGCAATTAGCAGAATTAGACAACTTTTTTCGGGATGCCTGCGCCAGTCCAGAGGTGGTCAATATTGATGACTTAGACCCAACAGCGGCCATTCTGTATCCGATTCTGTTGGAAAATCGCCTAGAGCTAATTCTCAAAATACCGGGAGAAGCTACGCTTAAACATGCGAGTTTGCCGGAGCTATCGCCCCAACAAATCAATCAAATCGCTCAACAATTCGCCACCTTACTCAAACGACGCAGCAGTAATATTCAAGAACTCAAAAGCCTAGGAAATCAGCTTTATTCCTGGTTAATTCAGCCCTTTGAGGAAGAGTTAGAAATTGGCTTAGAGCGCGATCGCAGTTCGATCAAAACCCTAAGTTTTGTGCTAGATGGCGCGTTGCGAAACATTCCCGTGGGGGCATTGTTTGATGGCCAGCGGTATTTAATTGAACGGTATGCGATCGCCATTACCCCCGGCTTAAACCTTCTTGATCCCAAGCCCTTGCCTCGCCAATCCTTGCAGGCGCTAGTCGCCGGAGCCGAAGATGCCCCAAGTTTTCGGATGGCAAACCTCGCTCCTTTAGAAAACGTGGCACTGGAACTAGAGGGGATCAAAAAAGAACTCACAAGAAGTGAAGTACTGGCGGATAGTGCGTTTTTAAGGGCTAATCTCAGCCAAGCGATCAATGCGCGACCCTTTAATATCATTCATCTAGCAACCCATGGGCAATTTAGTGCCAACCCTGAGCAAACGTTCATTTTGGATTGGCAAGACCGTATCTCCACTCGCGAAATGGATGAACTCTTGTTTTTGGATGATCCTGTGCGAGCGGTCAAGAACCCGATTGAATTGCTGGTGCTCAGTGCCTGTGAAACTGCAACCGGCGACAATCGGGCTGCACTGGGCCTAGCTGGTCTTGCCATCCGTGCGGGAGCCCGCAGCACCGTAGCAAGTCTTTGGAATATCGATGATGCTTCAACGGCGGAGTTTATGGTGCGCTTCTACCAGGAACTGGCAAAACCAGGGCTGAGCAAGGCCGAAGCGCTGCGGAATAGTCAGCTAGCGTTTCTCAAAGAGTACAAAGATACGGATTATCGGCGGCCTTACCATTGGGCTCCGTTCATACTCCTGGGGAACTGGCTGTAGTGAATTCAACAGAATAGAAAATCCCCCAATTTTCCTGAAGGCGATCGCTGATTCCCTCGATACCATCTTGAGCCAAGACTATCGCGTCGCTGTCGGAAATCGCGTCTACCTCAGTCAGGGCGAAGAAACCATCCTTATCGGCATTCCCGACGTTTCCGTCGCCGCCACACCGATATCGAAAACCACCGACTCCCAAACTTGGGCCGGAAGATCTCGCTTGGCTGAATGCCGCGATCGGCAAAGTCAATTGAGGCGGTGAAGTTGGGCGATCGAACTGTTCGATGACTTTCTTTTACAAGCTTTTCTCTTCTCTACTATGCAGCCTCATATTTGTAGAACTCGATGAAGTTTAACTTCAAGTATCAAGTGTCAAGACATTTGCCTGTCGCGACAATTAGAAGGCGGGGAGCCCACTGAATTGGCAAAAGGAAATGAGAAGCGGCAATCTCAGGTCAAGACGACAATCTAAGATCGCTTCTGGTGTGTCGATGTTTGGGAGTCAGATTCAGAGGATTTTGCCGGGAGTGCCTTCAAGTTCTCAGAGCGCTGGTGAGCGGAGCGTTTACGAAAACTGTCCGCCTTGATTTCGAGAATGACCGCATGGTGAATGAGGCGGTCAACGGCGGCGACGGTCATCATGGAATCACCAAAGATGGAGTTCCACTCACTGAACGGCTGATTGGCAGTGACCATGATGCTTTTGCGCTCATAGCGATAGGCAATGAGTTCAAAGAGAACGGAGGTTTCTGCCTCGGATTTTTGGACATAGCCGAGGTCATCAATGATCACGAGGTCAAAGCGGTCGAGCTTTTTCAGGGCAGGCTGAAGCTGGAGATGAAGCTTTTCTTTTTGGAGATACTGCACCAGGGTGGTGGCACAGAAGAATTTGACGCGCTTGCCCGCTTCCAGGGCGGCACGAGCGATGCCAGCGGCCAGATGGGTTTTGCCGACCCCAGAAGGTCCGAAGAAGAGACAGTTTTGGGCGTCATCAATCCACTGGGGTTCAGTGGCGAGTTTTTGAATCGGGAGAGGGTTAACCAGGGGCAGGTGTGTCCAATCGAAATTGGAAACCGTTTTGGCGTTGGGCAGTTGAGCTTCGGTGATGGCTCTTTGGAGGCGCAAAGCCTTGCGGCGGTCTGTTTCGAGTTGGCACAGGGCCAAGAGAAATTGCGCGTAGGACCAGGTCTCTCGCATGGCTTGCTGCTCCAAGGTCTCCCAGTGGTTGAGCATATGGGATAAGCGCAGGTGCTTGAGCTGAGCGCTGAGGCTTTGGTAAGGGCTCAGCTCCGGTTGAGACGAGCTCTGGTTCTGCATCTGGGATGACGCTGCTGTGGGTGAACAGAAGGGCATCGTAGTCGTTGAGGTCATGTTGTTGGACATTCACGGTGGGGAATTCGAGTTTGGTGAGCAACTGAAAATGGAGTCTGAGCCTTGAGAGGGTGAGGGTTTTGGCCTCAATCTCTGGGAAGAGGTAGTCAGCGACCGCCGCTTCCTTGTTTTGGGTCGCCGCAATATAGAGGGCTTCGACCATGAGCACGGCGGCAGAATCAAGCTCAAAGCCAGCCTGGAGCTGTTTCCAGAGTTGGTGATAGCGCTCATTGGGCAGGAGGTCCTCTCGCCAGGTGCTGTGGAGGAAGGCCAAGGGCTTTTTGCGCAACCCTTCGATGACATGGTGATAGTCCACCGAGCGGGCGCGCCGCTTGTCCTTGTCAGTAGAACGAATCCGTTTCAACCTGAACACTTCATGGCCTTCGAGGTAGCCCATCAGGCGGTTGTGGTGCAGATGCACTTCCAGGGACCGGCCAATTAAGCGAGACGGCACGCTGTAGAGCATGCAGCGGATATCAATCGTGCTGTTGCTGCTCACCTTGGCGGTGAGGAGTTCGTAGTCCGCAGCCCGGTATTTGGGCAACGCCTGGAGATGCGCTTTCTCATGCTCATACTTATCCTGATGCTGGGCATTGAGCTTGGCCACACAGTCATTGAGCAGGTCTTGATAGTCGCTGACGCTAGCGAAGTCGGTGCTGCCGCGCAGGTACATCGCTTGGACAATGCGGTTCTTCAGATGACCGTGGGGGCCTTCAATAGAACCGTTCTCGTGGGCGATTCCCCGGTTGTTTCGCGTCGGTTGCAACCGATAGTGCTCACACAGGTCGTCATACAAGCGCGTCAGCGGTTTGGTTCTTCTTCCCACCCAGATTTCGATAGGCCGCACTCAGGCTATCGGTGCGATGCTGCTTTGGAGCCCCGCCGCAGGCAAACAGGGCATTCTGCAATCCTTCGGATAGGGCGACAAAGCTTTCACCCCCCTCGATTAACTCCGCGTAGGACCAGCCGCTGTAGCCCAAGCGGTAGTGATAAATCAAGTGCTCATAGGGCTTTCCATTTATCGTCACCACCGTCCCTTTGAGTTCGGTGAAGTCGGAAAATCCTTGCACCCCCGGCTCGTGACGCAGCTCAAACATCACCTCGGGAGCTGGACCATACAGTGCTTTCCAGGTTCTCACTCGCCGCTGAAGCGTCCTGAGCACTTGCGGATATTGACCCGGATATTTGTCCTGCAAATGCTCAAATAACGTCGTCGGTTTCAGTCTTGGCTCAGCTCGCAGCATCGCCTCTAGTTCGGCTTCCCAAAGACCGTTGAGTGGATCTGGCCGGGTCCGCACCCCGGTGCCCTCTCCACTCCCCTGCTGCCACTCGTTGGCATCCATTCGTTGCGCGGTTCGCACCGAAAATTCCGCCACCGCTGCCGCATCTTGCTGCGACAGGCCATGCTCCTTTGCATTCATGTACACTCGCTGTTGATACATTATTACTCTCGACACTCGTTAGAGTCCTTTCTTTCCAGGGGGACCCTATGAGTGTCTTTTTTTGTCGATCGCCACGCCAGTGAGCTGTCAAAGTCTCACGTCTGTCTCACGATCCAAGCCACGCTTTCGCGACAACTCCCGCCAGGAAATGTCGAGCAGCCGCCAATGCTATTGTCGTCTAACATTCAAGAAACAAGAAACGTTGAATATTTAAGATTCTTGCTCTAGTTGAACCTCTTCATAAATCAGTTCAATGGGACAAGAAAAGCCCAGGCTACTCAGCTCTACAATATCACCAGGGCCATAGGCAGTATAGAGCCACATTCGTCCTTCGCCCCGACGATAGCATTCCACACAAACCTTCGAGGAATCAATCAGAATATATTCCTGAAGGCTCGCCAACTGACGATACTCTTGTAATTTCTCACCCCGATCCTTTCGCTCAGTTCCAGGAGAAAGCACCTCAACAATTAACGTTGGCGACTGAAACAGGGTTGTTGCTTGGCGATCGCCCTCACTACAGCTCACCACCACATCAGGATAACGATAGGCCCCTGTGGCTGAAATCTGAACCTTGACATCAGCGACATTGATCTTGCAGTTTCTCTGGCGGACATGGGGCCGCAAGGCGGTGTATAGGTTCAGGGCTAAATCGTTGTGAGGAATCGTTCCCCCAGTCATGGCTACGATTTTGCCCTGGGCATATTCATAGCGTATCTCTTGATGGCATTCCCATGCTAGGTATTCCTCAGGGCTTAGGCGGCTGGAGTCTTGAATGGCAATCATGATGGTTATCCCATGAGGTGCGTAGGTCTATCAATATTATTTTAGGGTTAGGGTGGGGGCAATTTCTTCAATAGCTTGCGAGGCGATCGCCATAACACGCTCCAGTCTGTTTTGCTTCTGCCTGAGAAATTTCCTCAATTTTCCTGAGATCCGCCGAAACAAGACCTGAATTTTCCCCAACTTTTATCTCTTGGTTTGTGGGACATTAGTGGCGTATTCCGTATAGGCAATTTATTTCATCATAGATTTCGTCACAGGAGATATCACAATGACTGGTGCAGCAACAGTTTTGAAGCGGGGCGATCGTGGCCTCGAAGATTGAAAAAGGGTAGTCCTATTTCTTAAAGGCTAAAGAAAAATAGTCATTTTCAGAAGGCTTACTGGATAAAGCTTTCAAGATTTCACTTTTTTCTCTGACCTTTACATAAGGGCACTACCTGAAAAAGATTTTAAGGTCCTTCAATACTAGTACTACCTTAGAGAAGACTGATGAATTATCTCCCAAGACATTCGCTAAATGCGATTAGAGAAATTAGCTTTCCTCTATCAATTTTGTAAGTAGTTTCTGGATAGAATTTGTACTTTTCAAAAACAACCAAACTAGGAGATTTACAGTTATGTCTGTACTGATTTCTGATGGAGAGATTGCAGCCATCCGATTTATCCGAATTGTGTGCACCAAAGCACCAGATGAAGTGAAGAGCCAGCTCGAAAGTTATATTAAGAATAATGATTGGAGCAGTCTTCTACAATGGTCAAAGCCCCTATTACCCAGATTTAATTTGAGCGAGTTTACTCAGGTAGAGCTTGCTGAAGTCGCGCCGTTAACGACGATGCGGCAGGATGTCTATCTATTTCTGAAAAATGTCGAGAATTCCACCAACTTACAATTGAAAGAGGCAATCTCCAAGCTGCAAGAGTGGGGTGGATGGGAATCAATCGCTAAGATTGTGCAAGACAATCCTAAAATTCCTTTCCAGTTCACCGGTACCGACGTCCAAGCCGTTTTAGACCCAGTTGGAAAGCTCCCGGCGCTTACGCATAGTCAGATTCAAGCAAAGACTTTTCTTAATACCATTGCTAATGATCCGAAAGCAGCGAGACTAAAAGAGATGGTTGCAAAGATGCAACAGTGGGGTGGATGGGAATCAATCGCTAAGATTGTGCAAGACGATCCTAAAATTCCCTTCCAGTTCAATGGTTCTGACGTAAAGGCTCTACTAGATACGCGGGGTCAGATTACTGAACGCAGTATTACCCAGATCGAATCTTTATTGAGCATCCTCTCTTTCTATTCGACTTTAGAGCAGAAATCTAAGCAAGATGAAGAAGTAAAGAAATTCTTCGACGATATCAGCAAGCGTGTTCAGCACGGCTGCTGGAAATCGATTGCTGATATTGTCAACAACAATGAAAAAATTCCTTTTAAGGGATTCACCGTACCCGACCTGAAATTGGTGCTAGACCCTGAAGATAACTATGGCGACGATCCTATTTGTCAGGCACTGAAACCTCCTGTTCCCCCGGCATGGACAGTGCCAATAGTTTGGACAATACAATTTGGTAAGGACGCTGTCAACTGGACGACTGGGGCTGCCAACGATGTGGCTGACTGGACGACTGGGGCTGCCAACGATGTGGCTGACTGGACGACTGGGGCTGCCAACGATGTGGCTGACTGGACGACTGGGGCTGCCAACGATGTGGCTGACTGGACGGTCGGGGCTGGCAAAGATGCTGTAGATTGGACGGCCGGGGCTGCCAACGATGTGGCTGACTGGACGGTCGGGGCTGGCAAAGATGCTGTAGATTGGACGGCCGGGGCTGCCAACGATGTGGCTGACTGGACGGTCGGGGCTGGCAAAGATGCTGTAGATTGGACGGTCGGGGCTGCCAACGATGTGGCCGATGCGTTAGACCCCAGAAAATACTTTAGATTTTAGAGGAGTGCTTTAACGAACATATAGTGTCAGGCTCAAAGCCTTGTTCTTTCATCGAGAGATAGGTGTGTACACTAAAATGTGAATCGCCTGAGTTCGGGATAGGTCAGATGCTTGAAAGTCGATAAAGAGTGGCCTAAGAGGATGTTTGAGAATAGCTGAGGCTGTCGCAGATGAAGCCGATCACCACACACCGTTGCTTAAAAAGCAGGCAAAATCTTCCGTAACTGGTATCAAATCCTCGACTTTGGCGAATTCTTAAACATCCTCTAAGGAAGTTTGGTTGGTGAGCTTGAGTGTTCAAAATATCCCACTATTGAGAATATCTTTAAGAGAAGGAATTGTTGATAGAACTACCAAGGAGTCAATCTGATAAGCTACTAAGCCGAGAGCGTTCAGAGTTTTGTGTAAGCAGTTGCTTGTTCAAAAGTTGAAGCGTTCTGGAAACAGGATAGCAAAATGTGAGAGGGCAGCCTTCCAATCTTTAATTGGCTTAGTCCAACGCTTAGAGATATTGTTGAGAGCTAGATACATCAGCTTGAAAACCGACGCCTTATCGGGGAACACAGCTTTGGTTTTGAGCACCTTACGTAGACTACGATTGAGCGATTCAATCGCGTTGGTAGTGTAGATGACTTTGCGGATGGCCATAGGATAATTGAAAATCGGGATGATGTTCTCCCAGTTGCGAATCCAAATTTGGTTGATGCCGGGATATTGGCGATCCTATGTTGGGCCGAGCGCTTGCATCATCCTTCGATGGCTTCATGTGGTGCGTCAGTTCACCCGCCAGTGCGCGTTCCACAAGCCTCTTGCTGAGCTGCTTGAGCAGTCCTGATTCTCCCAAGATTTCTTCTGGTCCTTGGCTTTCTGCTAGCAGCTCGTCCATTCGATTCGCTTCTTTCTTCGTTCGCGCCATTGTCGGTCCTCTCCTGACTTATTGGGATTTTAGACCACTTACACAAAATCTTGATCACTCTCTTTTCTCTTCTCCACTATGCAGCCCCATATCTGTAGTAGAACTCGATGAAGTTTAACTTCAAGAAATAAGAAACGTTGGATATTTAAGATTCTTGCTCTAGTCGAACCTCTTCAAAAATCAGTTCAGCAGGACAAGAAAAGTTAAGGCAACTCAGCTCTGCAATATCACTAGGGCCATAGGCACTATAGAGCCACATTCGTCCTTCGCCCCGACGGTAGAATTCCACGCAAACTTTCGAGGAATCAATCAGAATATATTCCTGAAAGCTCGCTAACTGACGATACTCTTGTAATTTCTCACCCCGCTCCTTTCGCTCAGTTCCAGGAGAACGCACCTTAACAATTAACGTTGGGGACTGAAACAGGGTTGTTGCTTGGCGATCGCCCTCACTACAGCTCACCGCCTCGGGGTAACGATAGGCCCCTGCGGCTGCAATCTGGACCTTGACATCAGCAACATTGATCTTGCAGTTTCTCTGGCGGACATGGAGCTGCAAGGCGGTGTGCAAGTTCAGGGCCAAATTATCGCCACGACGCTCTCCAGTCTGCTTTGCTTCTGCCCGAGCAATTTCCCAATTTTCCTGAGATCTGCCGAAACAAGAACTGAATTTTCCCCAACTTTTATCTCTCGGTTTCTGGGACATTAATGTTGTGTTCCATATAGGGAATTTATTTCATCATAGATTTCGTCACAGGAGATATCACAATTACTGGTGCAGCAACAGTTCTGAAGCGGGGCGATCGCGGCATCTAGATCATCAACCTTTAGTATTGGGCACCTCGAAAAATTGACATGCAATACATTAAGGATGTAACTTATGGGACTCGTGTCAAAAGGCAGGTATGAAAGCGATTGGGTTGTGCGTTTTGATAGGGAGTTGATGACAGCTCTTGAGACTGCCCATTCGCATGTAGAGAGTGGGGCAGGCGATGATGCGATGCTTAGATGGTTTGGAACTATTGCAACCCCAGCCCTCAGAACTAGCCTAGGAAAACAACTAGGTAAACTCCGTAGTAATCTTAATTTGCGAGAAATTCCTATAGGGTTTATGTCTCTTCGGGATAGGGTTAAAGATCAAAATGCACGTGCGTGGAATATTGCCGCTCCGCAACTTGAATTGGGAAAAGATCTAGTAGCTCCTGACCTTAATAAATTTAACACAATTGAGTTAGATGAAGGCTTCAATATGTTACCAGATTATTTGCCTCTAGCTGCCGATGGCACAGTAGATGCTACTAGTTATTATTAGAGCAAAGGAGAACACGAAAATGTCTGTAGATAGCCAGCAGAATGCTTTGACAGTATATAAAGCAGAAGTCGCAATGGAGATTTCTTCTGACCCATCAGGTAGCAGCCTCATTAAGGCAATTAATACTGATGCTGAACTGAAGAGAATGTTGCAGAAGCAGGAAATGGGATTTGTTTCAGTTAATGTCAATGAAACCATGACAAGTTTAGTTCAGGTTAGCGACTTGTTGAGGCTCGCATTCGCTGGTTCAAGAGGGCTGCCCTGCTCAACCCCTATATTGGGGATGCAATCTGATTATCAGGACCTTGTCAAGATGAGCATGGTCACAACAGGAGCATTCCTTAGAGCTGCCTTAGGTGCTGTTGATTTTCATGCTAATGCTATCATGATGTTTGAAGAGGCAATGAAGCCCGAAAACGAAGCTAGCCAACAGGATTTGATTGACGGTGCTATGGAAATTCTACAGCAGTGTAGCACTGTGGCTAAGGATATGGCAGCTCAATGCGATCGTCTAATCAAGAAATGTGATGACTTGATAGAGCAATCAAAGGAATCTTTATTAGCGGCAAATAATGACTCAAATGCTGCTGCTGCTGAAAAAAAAGCAATTGAGACAAAAATTACCGAGATGGAGGCATTACAGGCTGAACTCAGAACAAAGAAAGACGAATATGTTTCAGCTGTAGAGAAGTACGATAAGGATCAAGAGAGACTCGATAACAAAGCGGAGAAAGCGATGTGGGTAGATCTGGCAGCAACGGTAACGTCGGGTCTCATGCAGGCAAGTGGTTCTGTCGCCTCTGCTGCTGTTGCAGTTTATGGTGGTCCACAGGCTCAAATAGCGAAAACTACAGGTACGCTGGTGAATTCATCCGCAAATAGTTCATCAGAGGCATCAGCTCCGGCTTCTGAAGCATCAGCTTTTTCTGATGAGCAAGCCCAGAGTCTTCTTGCACAGTCAGAACAAAAGGCTAAAAATCAAGCAGCTATCCAGGAGAATACGAAACAACTAGAGGAAGCTGAAAGGAAGCTAGCAGAGGAAAAAGCAAAGGTGGAGGCTATGAAGAGCTCAGGAGACAGTGCTGAGAAACTCGATATTGCGGAAAGAAGGGCAGCACTTCTCGAAAACCAAATCAAGGGGTTGAAAGAAGAATCAAAGAATCTTGCAGACGCTCGGAAAAAGATCGAAGAAGCTGGTAAAGCATTATCGGAGTCTCTTAGTAGGGTGAGTGATAAGGCAGCAAAACAGGCAGAGAGTTTTGCTGCGCATGCAGAGGCAGCGGGTGAAAAGGCCTACGAGTTTAGAAAGCTTAAAGCTCAGGTGGCTGGAGAATTAGAAAAAGTAGTTATCACGTTGGCAGCAACGCAGGTTAGCAAGAATACAGTCGAAAAAACTCTCGCTTCTCTCGAAGTTGTTCTAGCAGTGCTTGGTCAGATTAAGACGGCATTCTCAAATACAAAAGTGTTTTGGGAAGGTGTTCAGGCTCATTGTGAGTCTCTTTCTGGTGGTGCATCTACGGCTGAGACGTTTAAGAAAACGATTAAAATACCAGCTATGCGTACAAGATTGATGCTGACGGTAAAAGGCACTGCTCTCAGTTGGATGGCTCTTTCCTACATCAACTATCGCGCCCACAATGCTATGAAGTTAGCAGGTGCTGAGGTTGATGAAGCGATGAGTAATATCCCTGGAGCGGATGAGTGTGACGCAATAGTCAGTAAGCTCAGTCCCAAAATATTAAGTCAAATCAAAGCCGAGAGAACAGCTATTTAGTTTCTTTTCCTCACTATATAAGTGCGTTAGGTCAAATGCTGTTTCTTCAGTTAAGTAGGTGGTTAAACTAATCAAAGCAACAGGTACCCTGCTATAAGCATTGCAGCGATCTATAGCTATGTTTACTTATGGCCGCCTACTTAAAAGTGGAGGTATACGGTTAGTCCCTTGTTCTTCTTTCGATTTACTGAACCCAGGAGTTTTTATGTTAAGTGGAGAAAGCGAAGCAATTTCTTCAGATGTTGTGCAGTATGGTGAGTTGACTGATACGGCACTTGCCAATATCGGAAAGGACAAGACAGGATATACCTTGGAGAAGACTTTAAGTGAAAATTTATTATTAAAAGAGCGGATTGTTCAGATAGCAGATACGATGTACACAATCGATTTTACTAAGTACAGCTCGTCACTTAAAGTTTCAATCAGTGTGCTCGACCTAATAAGAGGCATTCCCAAAGTGAGTGTGGCAATGAAGTCGACCATTGAGAATGTTGGTACAGAGCTTGGCAAGTTGTCGATTGGAATTGTGAGTGATATCCCTTATTTTGCTAGCGCTTCCCTTGATTGTGTTTACTACCATTCAAATGCTTTGACATTGTTTCAAAAGGCTTTAAAAAAGAGCACGTCTGAAGAACAAAAAAGCCAAATCAAGGTTACTCTTGACGAGGTTGCAAAATGCGAAGAGGTTGCAAAGGAATTTTCGATAAAGTGTAGAGATCGTTTGTCGCAAATAGAGAAAGTAATAGATGCAATTAGAGGAGCTTTGCTCACAGCTTCTAGTGAACTCACAAAAACATCGTCGGAGAAAGAGAACCTTGAAAAACAGATTGCTACTCAGAATGCAGAGATTCAGGGTATGCAAAAACGTCTTGATGAACTCAGGAAGGCGGAAAGAGAGGAAGAAGCAAAGCAGCCTGCTAATCCGCGTAGAAATTTTTTCGCTTCTTTAATTCCGTGGGAAATTCAAGCAGATAGGGATTACAAACGCGCAGTGGAAGCTCGTGAACGGCATCTCCGGGAACTCAGAGAACAACAAATACAGCAAAACCAAGCAATGGAGAGGTTTCAAAGGGAAAAAAGCATTGCTAGCTCTAGACTAAGCATAGCTGAGAGTGTAGTGAAAGTGCTTGCTGACATCCTTAAGATAACGGGAGTGTTAAAAACGTTTTTATCTGATGCAAATTTGTTCTGGAGTGATTTGGCGAATCGTTGTAATGCATTACAAAAAATGAACTTGGAGAGAATTGCTATTAATGCAAAGTTTGAGACAGGTGTAAACAACAGCCTTTGCAAAGGTGCCCTTTACTGGATGACTGTTGGACACATCCACTATGGTCCTGTTTATGAGTTGTTAAAACCTAACTCTATACGAAAACCCTCAGAGTTATCGAAACCCGGTATAGGCGACATACGAAAATTCTTAGGTTTTTGAGCTTAGTGGTGCAGAAAACTTTTGTTATCTCAAGCTGAGATAAGAGTCACTCGGGAAAAACCGATAAGAAGCTCTTGCTGCATCCCAGATTTCTCACAAGTTCGTTGAGGGATTCTGATTTTTGCCCACTTGCCGGGGCACAGGGAAAAAAGCCGAAACGCTGCAGCGACGGTACACATATTGCACGGTCAAAGCCCAAGGCAATGATGCTATTGCTCAGAGACCACTTCTCCAATCAGGGGTTCTTCGGACAAGAAAGCCAGACCCACATTCGCCTCATCTTGCAGCAGCGTTTGCCAGAGCTCTTGCAATTGGCGATCGCCCAGATTCTCCAACCGCTGCCGCGCCAGAGCCGTCAGCATGTCATACCAAAGATGATTTTGGCCATAGAGGGCGATCGCCTCCATCGGCGTTGCACGGGATAATTCCTGAACCAATTCGGGAGAAGGATGGATGGGTTGAATAATCCCCGTTAGGGTGGCTGGGGTGGATGAGGCTCGCCCCGTCGCTCCTGGCGTTTGGCAATTGAGATCAATATACCAACGATAGTCTTGGTTAGGTTGCAAAGGCGCAAGGGTTTGTGGCAGTTGTATTCCCAAGACACCGGGCTCTGATCGGTAAGTAAGGCGATGGCGATAGATTTCTTGGTCGGTAGCCTCGGCAATCAAGATCAGCTCTACGCTGGAGACTTCGGTATAGGGGTTGTAGAACCAAAGGGTAGGGTGGGTGCTGAGGGTTTGGGAGAGATGGGATTGACCTACAAGGGGGGAGAGAGAGGGGCGATCGCCAGGGTAGAGACAGTCACCGCGACTACCGGTGGTTTTATTAGAAGGAGGCGTGCCGCGATCCGGAGGGGGCGTGTAGCGCAGGGGCGAGGGAGTAGATTGTGCGGTGGAGCGTGAAGGGTTAGGCCAAGAGGGGTTAGGTTGGGCCTGGGTCGGGTGAAGGGGAATGGAGAGGAGGGCGATCGCCAGGATAAGCACCATGGGCTTTTGTGCCAAGGTGACACAGGTTCGTAATGGGTTTTGCGACAGGTTTTGCAAATGGGCGATCATGGATGGCTCGCTTCACAGCTCAGTACTTTTGTCAATGCTCTCTGTGATTTTACGAGGCATTTCCCCAATAATAATGAGTTGTCAGCCGATAAGCTGATCATAGCCGCAAATTCTAACCCGTTAATGACCTTTTTGCAGGGAGGAGCGCTGTGTTAGCGCTCCTATCCCTTTAGCTACTTGATTTTGCCAATCTCCCGGCCCACCTGTTCAATTTCGGCGTAGTTCTCATTTTCGGTTGCGATAAACTTCTTCGCCCCAAACAAGTCTAAGATTTCTGCCTGGGTTGGATCGCTGGGGTCCAGCTTCAAAAACGCCTGCTGCACCTTCTCGCTAAATCCAGCTCCAAAGCGCTCATCCACCGAAGGATGCAACACCCAGTGGTAATCATAGTAGGCAGGTGTGCGGAAAATTGCCTGGACCTTGGTTTCGTCTACCTTGCCCTCTGCTTGGCGGCTGGTCCAAACCTGCTCATTGATCGCTCCAGCCTCATAGGTGCCTGCCTGGACAAGCTCCAGCGTGGCATCGTGGGATGCAGAAAAACCGGGCTGACCTTTGAAATCCTGAAGCGTTACTCCGGCTTGCTTGAGAAAATACTGGGGCATCAGTCGTCCCGAGGTGGAAGACTCGCTGCCAAACGTAAACGTATGTCCCTTCAATGCGCTTAGTCCCTGGAGATCCGTAACGGGTTCAATGCCGCTGTTGCGATTGGCAATGAAGATGCTGTGAAACTCCGCATCAATGTCTCGCTGGGCGATCGCCTGCGCCCCCTCTACCTGCAACCGTGCCTGGGTCCCCGTCAACCCTCCAAACCAGACCAAATCCAAATCCCCCACCTTAAAAGCCGTCACCGCCGCCGGATAATCGGTCACCTGCTTATACTGAACTGCTACCCCTAGGGCCTTAGAGAGGTAGTCTGATAAATCGCCATACAACCGATTGAGCTTTTCAGGATCCTGATCGGGAATGGCTCCAACGGTCAAAACCGGCTGATTGGTGGGGTCCTGAGGCGAAGTGGCGGTAGATTGCTCCGTTGCAGCCGAAGATTGGTCTGGGGTCTGGGTGTTGCTCTGGGGAGGCGAACAGCTTGTTATAGCGAATGCCAGCCAGAGACCGAGGCAACCCGCCCAGAAAGGTTTTCGCGAAGGTTTTCGCAAGGGTTTTCGCGCATCTTGCTGAATTAACACCAGAGGTTCTCGCATATTGGGTGATTCGTTTTCTACACTATCTTTAGAGCAGTCTATAGGGAAGCGATGAAATTTCTTTTAATTTTGCTGATTCGGGCCTACAAGACCTTAATCTCGCCTTTCCTCCCCCCTTCCTGTCGCTTTCAGCCCACCTGTTCTCAGTATGCGCTGGAGGCGATCGCCCGCTTTGGTGCCCTGCGGGGCAGTTGGTTGAGCATAAAACGGATCTGTCGTTGTCATCCTTTTACTGCCGGTGGCTACGATCCGGTGCCGGAGGTTTTTCATGTCCTGGGCCAGACTCAGCTTCATGAGGTGATTGAACAACAGCAACGTCAACGCGATCGCCAAAAATCCGATGATGGTTCGTGACAGGGCCATTCGAAACATTTCTCAACCTCAGCCTACAATCTCACCCCGTCGTTGATATTAGAAAGAGATCCCTGTTGACATGACCCTTTCCTATGAGTAGCAGACCCTCCCTCGACTTTGCAGGAGCCTATGTCGTAGACCAGCTTGAGCTAGAACAACTCCCCCAAGGGGTTTGTACCAAACTGATGGTGGATTTGCTCCATGATGGCCTGGGGCGATCGCTGCGTCTGCCGGTGATGGTCGCACGCGGTAAACATGAGGGTCCAGTCTTTGGCCTCACCGCCGCGCTCCACGGCAACGAACTCAACGGGATTCCCGTCATCCATCGTCTGTTTGAAACCCTCGATCTCCAATCCCTACGCGGCACTCTCGTCGGCATCATGGTTGTCAATGTTCCCGCTTTTCTCAATAACGAACGGTCCTTTGACGATCGCACCGACATGAATCACATCATGCCTGGTAAACCCAATGGTAACGTTGCAGAAGTGTATGCCTATCGATTTATCGATCGCATTATTAAACATTTTAGCTATTTAATTGATCTCCACACGGCCAGTTTTGGCAACATTAATTCGCTCTACGTTCGAGCGGATATGACCAATGAAATCACGGCTAAAATGGCCTACCTACAGCGACCTGAAATTATTCTGCACAATTCTCCTTCAGACCGAACCTTGCGGGGAACGGCGATGGAACTAGGGATTCCAGCTATCACCATCGAAATTGGCGATCCTCAAGTCTTTCAAACGCGCCATACTAAGCCCGCCATTAGCGGTGTAAGGCGCGTTTTAGCAGAAGTGGGAATGCTTCCCAAACGTCCCGTCAGTCCTGGCCCACCGCCAGTTTTATGTGCCCGCTCCCATTGGCTATACACCGATTATGGTGGTTTATTAGAGGTTTTTCCTAAACCCACAGATCAGGTCAAGTCGGGAGAGGCGATCGCCCAGCAGCGCAATATTTTTGGCGAAGTGATCTGCGAATATCGTGCCTCTGAAGATAGTATTGTCATTGGCAAAAGCGTCAACCCTGTGGCACAAACCGGAGCTCGGATTTTGCATCTAGGAGCGATCGCTCAAGCCGGCGTTCATCCTTTTTATGGTCGAGTTGAATCCGCTATTAATCTCGATTAGCAATGCACTTTACCTTCCTCGTCAACGCTGCCAACAAAATACAGCCCGCCCAAACGACTGCCATGTTGATTGCCGCCGCCCAATCCGTCGGACATAGGGTTCGCGTGGTGGGGGTGCAAGATTTAGTCTGTGATTCTCAGGGGCGTCCCTGGGCAACGGGACAACGACTCGATCAGACTGATGTGCTTTGGATTCGAACGAATCCTGCTCGTGATTTGTCCCGGCGGGCAGCTCATCAATTTGCCTTGGCGATCGCTCAACGCTGTGAAGACCAAGGCGTTCGGGTGCTCAATCGGCCTAGGGGCTTACAACGAGCTGCGACTAAACTCTATCTTTTAGAACTGCCAGAGTCAGTTCGTCCCGCAACCATGATCGGTCAAGATCTGGTATTGATTCGGACGTTTATTGATCAATGCCCGACTGGTGCGGTGCTCAAACCTGTCCAAGGAACTCGGGGACAGAGCGTTTTTTTTGTAAAATCGAGTCAGGATCCGAACTTGAATCAGATTATTGAGGCGATCGCAAATCATAACCTCGTGATGGTTCAAGCTTGTATTCCTGGCGCAGAAGCTGGAGATACCCGCGTGATTGTACTAGGAGGCAAAATTTTAGAATTGCAGGGTCATTCAGCGGCCATTCAGCGGGTACCCCAAACAGGAGACTTTCGGAGTAATCTGCATGCCGGAGGATCTGCTGAACCCGCAAGGATTACACCGGAAATGCGACAGGTCGTGGCGGCGATCGCGCCCAAGCTTCAAGCCGATGGCCTCTGGTTGGTGGGCCTTGATTTTATCGGTAATCAAATCTTAGAACTGAATGTATTTAGTACAGGTGGTCTTAGAGATGCTGAACGCTTCACGGGTCAAAACTTTGCTGAAGAAATCATCCGCATGGCGGAGAAAGAGCAGAATTTTGATATTCATTTAAGTTAGAAAACTTAAGCGAATTCCTTGGATAAACTTACCAGTCAATCTACAAATTCTACTTGACTAGGCCATCTCAGATCTGTCATTATTGGAGGATAGAATGGAATTAAGAATTCTCTATGGGCTAGTCTTTCATGCGATTTCCACTGCTCTTGCTGATTACCTTTTCTGGCTCTTTACTAATTGCACTTTTTGTTCAACTAGGGCGAAGTAAAACCTCTGAAGCAATTACGGAAAGACAGGCACAGCGTGAGCAGCAAGAAGAGGCAGTCATACAGTTTAAGCAAAAAATCCCGACCCAATCTAGCAGTATACTTCAACACAAAGTCGAAAAACTAGTGGCCTCCCGTCGATGCATTGGCTGTGACCTTCAAGGTGTTGATCTTAGAGGGCTAGAACTGAATCGTGCTAATTTAACCCGTGCAGATTTGTCTGCGGCAATCTTGACTGAAGCTACTCTGATTAATATTACATTGAAAGATGCTAACCTAACGGGAGCCGATTTTGAAGGCGCGATTATCCAAGGTTCAAACTTCGAGGGCGTTAACTTACGCGGTGCCAACCTCAAACGAGCAGAAATGCTAAATCTTAGTCTTGAAAATGCTGACTTAAGTCATACAGATTTTCGAGAGGCAGAGCTACGGGATTCTAATTTGAAACGAGCAAAACTAGAGCGAGCCAATTTTGAGCAGGCGAGTCTCTACGGCTCAGTTTTAATTGAAGCTGAAATGAGTGGAACTAATTTTCGAGGCGCTGATTTGCGCTATGCCAACTTTGTCGGCACCAACTTACAAAATTCAAATATTAGAAATGCCCTGTTGGATTGGGCTATTATGCCGGACGGATCGGGATATCATGGCGTGACGCCCTACTAAGTTAGATTATTTTTCCTTTAGTATGTCGGAGTATCGCACTTGAAATCCTTTAAAGCCGTTTCCAAGAAAACAATCGCATCAGTATTAATCTCTTGCCTCTTAGCTGGTTTGAGTGGGTGCGATCGCTTCTCCCTGTCTCAACCCATTTTTTATTCACACAAGTCTCTAGAAAAAGCCAAGTTTGAATTTCAAGTCAAGCCAATTGGGCAAGGGCTTTATCAAATCGCAGGAGAAACCCAGCTTCCCGAAGGTAGTCAAATCGCTGTTGCGGCTCTACGGTATCTTAAGGTTCAAGAATCACAGGGTTCGACTCCAGATCTTCAAATCCCCAGGTTCAACCCATTAGAAGACGCACAAGGTACTGTTAAGTTAACTCAACAACTTTCGCTTTCTAGAGATGCTCGACCAACCTATACAATTTTAGATTATCAGTTTGCTGAGGTTGTCAATGGACATTGGCAAACCCGACTCAATTTGTGGCAGGTTGCAAAGAATGGTCAATATCAAGAGAGTTGGCAAATCCACCAAGATCAGCTCGACCTAGATTTTGAGCCAGAAGAAAATGTTGTTTTTCTGGCAACCTTATTTGTCGATGGAATTGTAGATGGTCTTGCATCTGTTCAACAAACGCTCGCGGGAGAAAATCTAACCCTCAGCAAAACCCTCATTCATCAGTCCCTCGAAGGAGAACAGTATTTTCAAGCAGGGCAGCTTTTAGCCGTAGACCTGCCAACAGGAAAAACCCATACTCCGGCTCTCCGCACTCAAGACATTAATGGTGGATGGGGTCGTCGTTATATTATTCCTCCTGAACATCCAAATATCACAGCGCTAGAGCTTCCAGAGAATCGCTTAACCAATTCTTCTGAAACACCTGAGGAGTTTATGAATTGAGCTTAGGCAATTTGTTGTAAATTCTCATACTGAAAGCAATTAAATGATTGAGCTTCTCTGCTGATACCCTTATACCGCTACAACTTGAACCATTTCTTCAAGTTTTTGCAATAACTTCTGTTCATTATAGGGTTTTGAAAGATAGGCAGATGCACCTAAGCGCATTGCTAGTTGGCGATGCTTTTCCCCACTTCTAGAGGTTAGCATTGCAACCGGTACATGAGACAAGCTTGGATCAGATTTGAGCTTCGTTAATACACCATAGCCGTCTAAACGAGGCATTTCAATATCACAAATAATCGCTTGAACTTGCAAACCAATCTCTAGTTTATTAATAGCATCCTGCCCATCTTTTGCTTGTTCAACCAAATATCCTGCTTTTTCAAGGGTTAACGCTAAAAACCGTCTAACATTGATAGAATCATCTATAACCATGACCGTAGGACGCTGGTCAAAATCAATTCTTGCCAACGCGTCCAAAGATTTCATTTGGGCTAAAGACGGTGCTAACTCAGAATGGAGGCGATTAGAAAGATGAGAACGACTGGACATCCAGTAGAGTAATTCAGAAACGTTAACTAGCGGAACCACTCGGCCATCTCCCATAATCGTACAACTACTCAGCCCTGCAGGCATCGCAATATTGCTTTCAATCGCACGCACAGCAACTTCCTGTTCTCCCCAAGAGCGATCGACTTGAAGCCCAACAGGTTGCTGATCTAAATTTACAATCAAGATAAGAGGCTCGTTAATCTTCGGATTCATTTCCAAACTGTAGGGTTGATTCGGACAGTTAAAAACCAAACCGCTAGATAATGGCCAATGTTGCAGAGGATGACCATTCCAATAATATTGATCCTGGTAGGTTTCTTCTAAATTTAGCTTGGATAAAAGGACAACTTCAGTGACTAAATCCGCAGGAAATGCCAATAATATTCCATCGCTTTCAACCAGCAGCACGCGCATGACTGCGAGGCTAAAGGGTATTGAAAGGGTAAAAGTTGTTCCTTGACCAGGCTTTGTATCAATTGTGATCTCGCCACGAACTTGTTTGAGACGTTCACGGACAACATCCATTCCAATGCCTCGGCCTGAGAGCATAGTCAGGCTATCACTAGTACTAAATCCAGGTTCAAAGATAAGCGTTAAAAGTTCCCGTTCATTGGCTGCGACCAAAAGTTCTGGATCGAGTCCCATGGCGATCGCTCGCTGTCGGATTCGTTCAATATTAATCCCACGACCATCATCTTGAATCTGAATCAACGTTTGATTACCTCGTTGAAAAGCTCGAATGTCAATCACTCCTTCTTCAGCTTTTCCTTGCATGCACCGCTCTTCTGGGGACTCAACTCCGTGATCAAACGCATTGCGCAAGAGATGCATCAGTGGTTCTTGAAGAGATTCCAAAATATTTCGGTCAACGAGGGTTTGCCCGCCCTCCATATTGATCCGAACTCGCTTACCATGTTCTTGACATAAATCACGAACAGCCCGAGGAAACCGATCTAGGATGTCAGCTAAAGGCCGCATTCGTAGCTGAGTTAGATGATGTGTGAGCTGTTTAGAGGTTTTATTAAAATTTCGAAGCGTCTGATCCGTTTCTTCTAAACTTAGGTCAATGTCAGTCGTTACTTCTTGAACCTGTACAATACTTTCCATCACCTCCTGCGAAAGTAAACTAAGATTGGTATATTGATCTAGCTCTAACTGATCAAATGAAAACTTATATTTATTCTTCTGATTTAAAGGCTGAGTAGTCGATTCAGTGCGAAGGATTGAGTGAGCCAACTTTTGATTTGAATGCAATAAATGACGTGATGAAAAGATTTCGAGTCTGCTATCTCCATTGCTATCTAGATAGCCTGCGATCGGTTGTTGAAGAGTACTAATTTGATCGTAAATACCTCGAAGCTCTTGATTATTCTTATTCAGATTCTGAACTCTTTGCTTTAGTGTTTGAGTAAGGCTCCGAAGCCGGTCCGCATAAAGAGCAAGTGCATTTCGTTCAATTGTTAATTCTCCAAAAAGATCATTTAACTGGTTCAAACGTTTGAGAGAAACTCGCACTGTTCGATCATCATCAGACTCATGATCTGGAGACTGAGTGAAGCTCTCAGCAGAAGTCAGAAGATTTTCCGTGAGACTTTTTAAGAAGATAGGACTGGTTGATACTTTCCCACTAGTGTCTAGACCTAGTGGAATTCGATCAATTTGCTGAGTTAATACCATAGCTTGAGCTTGACGCCAGGCATTAAGTGCGAATTGTGCAGTGGTTTCAACCGCATGCCCCGTTTCTATCTCTTCAATAATGGTTGTACATAAACAGCTAAATGCAGGAAGCTGGAGCATTTCTCCCAGCCCCATTAATTCATTAGCAACGATAAGAAGCTCAGAAGTAAGGGTGTTATCCGGCCTTTCTATTAGCTTCTCAACTCGCTGTAGAACTTCATCAACCTCAGAGCTAAAGACTGCTTCTAGTAAAGCTTGTCCACTATCTGAGCCAAGCACAGAGGAAGCATCTTCCTCCTCCACCTCTCCTAAAAGACGATACAGTTGATCAAACGGCGAGTAGATTTCCTGCATTAAAAAATCAGGGGTTTCTTCAATACCTTGACGAGCTGTATACAACACACGTTGGAGTGTATCTATAGCCCCCAACAAAAGTTCCTCTATGATCGGCTCAATTGTCTGCGATCGCCGAGCCTTCAGCGATTTAAGACTATTCTCAAGGCGATGGGTCAGCTCACTCAAGGAGGAAAACCCCATCATTGCAGCCCCACCTTTAATAGAATGGGCCGCTCGTAACCCAGTATTAATACGATCGAGATCTACCCTTCCTCCTGCAATACCTAAAACCGCTTGTTCTAAAGTATTTAGATATTCTTGAGCCTCATCTAAAAATTGTGCCTTAATTTCCTGCTCCCGTTGATCTTGCATCATTTTCTTTAGCTCACTTTGAAGGTATTTACAGAAGCTTGAAGTTGTTCAGTAACCTGTACCGTTTGCTGTAGCGAGCTAGAAACCTCTAACGAAGAGGCAGATGTTCGTTGCGCAATTGTAGCTAGCTCCTGCATAAGAGAAGTAATCGAGTGAGAGACCTCCGATTGAGAGACTGTTGCATCAGATATCGACTTCACAAGTTGGTCAATTTGTTGAGAAATAACCAAAATCTGGCTCAGATTTTGCTTCACATCTTCTACTAAGTAAGTTCCTTCCACAACCTGAGCTGTTCCCAATTCCATTGCTTCAACAACCTCTCCCGTTTCACGCTGAATGACCTCTACCAAATGTTCGATTTCTTGCGTTGCACTAGAGGCCCGAGCGGCTAACTCCCCAACTTCTTCCGCAACAGCCGCAAATCCCTGCCCTTGTTCTCCAGCTCTAGCAGCTTCAATACCGGCATTAATGGCTAGTAGGTTGGTCTGGATAGAAATCTGATTAATCAGATAAACAATCTTAGTAATTTGTTGTGAAGATTCACCCAAACGCTTTACTTTTTTTGCCGTTTCTCCAATTGTTTCCCTTAAGGTCAGAATATTATCTACCGTACGATCCATGGCAATGCCACCTGCCTCCGCCGTAGAAGCTGCGACTTGAGTCACTTCAGCAGCTTGTCCAGCATTTTGAGCCACTAGCTGGATAGAACGAGTCATGTTTTCAATGGATTGAAAAGCTGTTGAAATTTCATCCGATTGGCGCAGCGCTTCTTCAGCAAGATGCCGAATTTCGCGATCATTTTCACCGACTGAATGGTTGACTTGCAATACAGATGCTTTGACTTGAGTCACAATCTGTCTAAGGTTTTCTATAATTGAATTAAAGAAATCTGCTACCGTTCCGATTTCGCCAGCCGTAACATCAGCGCGAACCGTTAAATCTCCATCAGCGGCACTTTCAATATTTGAAAGTAGTTCAATCAACTGTCTCTGGAGTGACTCCTTTTGGTGGCGCTGCTCGTCAGACATTAAATTAGCCGACTGAATAGCCTTTTCACGCTGCTGAAAAAGTTGACATTCTTGAATCGCATATCCTAGTTGAATAGCGACTTGTTGAACAAAAGAAGTTTCAGAGGATTGCCACAGGCGAGGTTGACTACACTGATGAACACAGAGTAAACCATTTAGATGGTTGTCAACTAAGACAGGAACGACGAGATTAGCACGAATTTGAAAACGTTCAAGCTCTTCTCGATAACAAGACTCTATCTCCGAATTTTCTAAATCGCTAATTAGATGAACTCTCCCTTTTTCGTAGAGATCAATATACCGTTCTGCAAAACAAATGTCTGTAATTGATTCTCCTAAAATGGAGTTAAATCCTGGCAAAGCCGACTCAGCTTCTACTTTACCTTGCCCTAGTTCATCCAGGGAGTATAGAATTACACGATCTGCTTCTAAAGTTTGTCGAATGCTACGAACTGCGGCATTTGAAGCAAATTGAACTTCAAAAGTTTCTCGCATTTGTGTGGTTACTTCGTTCAATTGCTGAGCACTACGAGCTTGAAACTTTTGCCGTCTTGCTTCGGAGGCCAAGCTTGCCTCTGACTCTACAATATTATCTGCCATTTGATTAAACGTCAGTCCCAACTGACCAATCTCATCAAACGCAGAGATCTCGGCTCGTCGATTACGATTTCCCTCGGCAAAATCCTGTGTTGCGTTTTCTAGTTCCAGAATCGGATTGAGGACCGTGCGTCGAAAGAGAAAGGTCCAAAATGAAATGAGCCCTGCAGACAAAAATAAAACACTGATTTCTTGCAAAAGGCTCCGATGCAAAATAGCATTTAACACAGTTTCGGGTGTTCCCCGGACAAGAATTGCACTGGGATTGTCATAGACCAGACGTTTTCCCTGGGGAAGCTCTAGAATTTGTGAAGCCTCTGCTTTGGCCGCCATGGTGTATGTGCGATCGCCAATCTTAACCCGACGCGTTACAACGTCTCCCTGTCGCTCAACCGCCGCTTCTAAAAGCTGATTGGAAGGGAGAGAAAGACCTGATTCTAAAGCCGTCAATACAGCACCTCTATCCCGTTGTAAAGAAGATGTTAACTCATACTCTCCATTGATCTGGCGTTGATAAACTGCACTATACCCACCATCAAATTCGTCAAGCGTTCGTTGGGCAATCACAGGCTTTCCATTAACAATATCTCCAAATACCAAAATGCCAATGACGCTTGTTTTCTCGGTTGGGTCATAGATGGGGGTAACGACATATCGAATCAGTGCATCTTGATTAGCAAAGCCAGATGGAAGAGAAGGCTTTTCCCTTTCTAGCTCTGACCAAGGCACAGTTTTGCTAGCTTTGATTTGAATACCCTGTTCTAAAACATTAGAGACTAGTTTGTGGGGATCAAACAACTCACCTTGGCGATCGCGATTAGAGTTTGCGATAATTCTCAAGTCGCTCCCGACTAGAGTCGCATATTCAATATCTCTAGCCTTAGTTTCATTGCGAAGAATTGTTTTAACCTGATCGGCTAATGTAGGGTTGATGTCTGCTTGCAGATTATGATCGAGCGCGGCTTGAATTAATGCAGAGTTATCGGATTGCCCCCGCGAACCGAACCCCATCTGGTCTATTTTAATATTGTACTGAATACCAGTGACTGCGACCTCTGATTTCGCCTGCTCCAGTAGCTGCTGCCGCAAACCTTGGGTAATAATTAACGTTGCGCCAACGCCAAGACCTAAGATAGGAACAAGCTCACAAATGATTAACGCTAAAAGTTGTTTACGACCAATGGGTAGATTACGAAACCAACGTTCTAGTTGTGATGGCTCACGTTTTACCTTAACCGTTCTTGTTTTCCCAAGAATCGGTTTCCCTCGCCAAATCATTGATTCTGTCTTTGCGGGACGGGAAGCTTCGTGTGAAGCATTAGCAAGGCTAATAGACTCAGTCATAATCAAAGATTACCAAAACGAAACATTAACTCGAGATACAGCAACAAAGGGTCGGTGCTTGTAATATCTTTTGGATATCCAAAATCAAAAGTTCTTGAGAATCCCTTTTAAGAGAACCTAGAACATAGTGCAGAAACTGAGACGGAGATTGTTGGCTAGGCGGTTGGACATGGGACGGATCGAGCCAGAACATATTGTTAATCTGACTGACAGCTAATCCTATCCATACGGATTCCTGTTGTATTACGACGACATTGCAGTGAGAGGACTTCATTGTTAATCGAGAAACACCTAACAGAAGTCCTAAATCCAATAATCCTAAAACTCGATTTCCTCGATTCATTAAACCCAGAAAATGGCTAGGCATATTGGGAATTGGACTGAGACGATGCATCGGCAAGGATAAAACCTCCTGAACTTTGCTCATCGGAATTAAAGCAGGTTTATCGGTGGATATTTGTAATCGTAAATAGGGTTTTCCAAGGTTCTTCTGTACGTGATTTTTTACAATCGGGAATGAGACTTGATCCATCACACTGCACCTAGAAAGTTAGCAGAACAGATTGAATTGATCGAAGCAAATCTTCACGTGTAAATGGCTTAATTAAATAAGCACTCGCCCCTTGTTTCATAGCCCAGAGCTTGTCAATCTCTTGGTTTTTAGAGGAACATATAACGACGGGAATTTTGGCGGTGTTAATATCCTTTTTTAGATTTCGACAAAGCTCAAATCCACTCATCTCTGGCATCACTACATCGGTAATGATTAAATCAGGTTTATTTGATATTAGCATTGCCATTGCTTGCCTCGCACACATCGCATTAACCACCGCAAAGCCACCCTCACGAAGATAGTGACTAATTAGCTCCATTTCTGATAGCGTATCTTCTACAACAAGAATTGTTATTTTCTTGACAGTGGTATTCATCATTAAGACAGGAGTGAAAGTTTCAGGAATAAGGGTATAAGATTAGCTTTCCGAACCTGGAAGATTACGAAATACAATTTTCATCAAGTCAGAGCGTGTAAAAGGTTTTGTCAAGTAGCCAGAAGAACCCACTAGTTTTGCTCTTGCCCTATCTAGAAAACCTGTATTTCCCGTTACCATCAAAATAGGTGTCGACTTAAATCTTGGATGACGTCTTAGTAAAGAGCATAGTTCATATCCATCTAAGTTAGGCATCTCCACATCAAGAAGTACAAGATCGGGCTGATACCGCATAACCTGCATCAGCGCTCTCACTGGATCGTTAATCATAAATACGGAAAAACTAGAATCATCAAGATAGCTATTAATAAGCTTTAGAATAGTTGGGCTATCGTCCACACAAACGATTCTATACTGAGTTTTATCGTTGTCCTTTCTAAGTAAGCTTTTATGAGTAGATACCAGCGCAGAGCTAACTTCTGAGCTTTGCTCTAGAGGTTGACTAACCGACGGAAACGAGACAAGCGAAGAACGAGATTCTCCCAATAATGGACGTTGAGCAAAGGCCTTTGTTCGTTCATTTTGTGCTTCACAGTCAGCAATTAGCTGTCTCAGATCTAACCGGCAGACACTAAACCATCCTTCTAGCTCAGATCGATCGATTACATCATAGTTACCGGTTGTCACCGACAGCAATGAACTTAAAACTTCTTGAGCTAAGCTACGAATTAAAGCTGCGGCTTGACTGGGTGCAAGATACTGTTGATCAACAAGCCATTGGATAGCCTGGTAGTCTGGGCTCAGCTTTGCATAGCTGGCCTGTCGAGTTTCAAACAGCAGTCGCACCTGCACCCGCACAGCGCTGACAAGAGATGGGACAGAACGGCTCAAGTTGCGAAGATGCCGATCCAAACGTTCAAAGGCATGGCTTGCTGTCGAAGCATAGACTAAGTCGCCTTGTTCTAGATAAAGTCGCCAAGACTCTGCGCCACTGTATACCGCCAAACAACCGCTTTGTTTCTGAGCTGTAATTTGAGCTAATAGAGTTAAAGGATGAAGACTCAAAAAAGAAGACTCATCCGCAACGTAAAGACGATCCATCTCTGTTTTCTCCACGTATGCTATGCAACCAAAGTTGTTTAGTGAGATCGACCTGCATCCTAAAAAAAACAAGATGCAGAGAACTCAAAGTATTTACAAGGTGTGTAAGATTTACTTAACGCAGAGCTTTTAATGACTTTTGTCAATTCTTTTGCGCGTCTACCTTTTCTCGATCATAGCATGAAAGATGGTTAGAAATAGAATTCAAGCACTCCTAAAGTTTGAAAGATCAAATGAATTTGAGCCTGACGATAAAGAGGTCAATTATGTTATGTCTGAAATGCATCTTTACTCCATTTTTTAATGTGTTTTTTGCAAAAATGCTCTTTTAATACAGATCAAGAAGCTGCTTGATTTTATTTTTTTGCTGTTCTTCCAAAGCGTGTGGAAACTGTAGCTCTAAAATCATGCGATCGAAATTATCTGACAAAAATTCAGTAGTCTCGACTTGAGCTACAATGCTCAACGGCAATGCTTCTGGGTGCGAGAACACTAACAAGCCTAGAGTCGGTCTTAGGATTTCTAGATCACTCATCGACTCAAAATCATTACAGGCCAGCTCTACGCGCAAATCCCGTGAGCCCAGTTCTGTAATATATCCAATTTGAGTTTCATTTCCCCACCCTTCCCAATAGACCTGGGTAATTGCTTTGCCTCGCTTTCGGACTTTGACTCCGATCTCGGGCTTGAATTTCTGGAATACACGTTTAATGCTGGTTGCAATAAATCGCAAAGAGACCATGGGAATGTCTTTTTCAATACGTTTCTGGGAATACCATTCTCGGATATCCGAATAGAGCACGACTGTTAGATCATCCTGCTGGGATCGAGTCAGTTCCTGAAAATCAAATGCAAACAGTGCGTGGAGTTGGCGGGTTGCAACGGCACGAACGACACGAGCCTTGACTAAGGCTTTCGCTCCATAATCACCGGTTAGCTCAATTCGTACTTCATCGGCAATATTGGGCCATTCTGGTAGTAAAATCTGAACTCCTGTTTCGCTAGCATCCGTCGTTTGACCAGTCCAGCTCTCGCCTTCACTATGAATGACTACAGTGAGTTTATGTTGTAGACGATGCGATCGCCGCAGCTGAGGTTGCTCAAAGGCGACTAAACAAGCGGCCATCACCAACACTAAATTGAATAAACACCAAACTGCATTAATTAAAACAGCTTGGATATCCTCTGGACTCCAAATGAGCCATAGGGGAACGGCTAAAAGTGAAGCACTGGCAATGATCCCCAAAACGACGAGATAGCGAATACTATCCACATCAAAGCTTCGCTGGGTTACCGTAAGTCCTTTATCCGTGACATTAAAAGAGCCAAGTTTTGGATTGGCGAGGGCGAGTAAGGTTACGATACCCGCTTGGAAAGACATGGCAAATTCGTAGATCTCATTCCAAAAGGAGAACCGTACATGTTTGTAGGGAATGTGGTTTGTCTGCATTGACAAGATCACATAGGGTAAAGCGTAAAAAAGTGTTTCTATTCCCAATCCCTTAACGGAGTTAATGCCCAAGAGCAAATAAAGCGTTGGTGCAATTAAATACATCAATCGGGGAAATCCAAAGAAAAAGTGAGATGTGGCACTAAAGTAGCAAATTCGTTGTGGGATCGTCAGACCCAGCTTGCGGTTAAAGAGCGGATTTTCCAGACGCAAAATTTGAGCCATTCCCCGAGCCCAGCGCACCTGCTGTCCCACATAGGCTGAAAACTTTTCCGGTGCAAGACCTGCAACCATAATTTTGTCATAGTAAACCGTTTCATAGCCTCGCGAATGGAGTCGTAGTGCCGTATGACAATCCTCTGTAACAGTCTCCGTTGCAATTCCACCCACTTCCAGGAGGTAATCGCGCCGAATGATGGCAGCAGAGCCACAAAAAAACGTTGCATTCCAAGTGTCGTTGCCTTTTTGCAGCACTTTATAAAACAGCTCGTTCCCGACTGGAATTCGTCCACGGGTTAAAAGATTTCGCTCAAAGGGATCTGGATTATAAAACCAGTGGGGCGTCTGAACGAGGGCAACCTTGGGATTTTGAAAAAAGCCTACGGTCTCCTTTAAAACATTACAAGTTGGAATATGGTCACAATCAAGAATTAACACGAGTTCGCCTTGGGTACGAGGCAGTGCAGTGTTAATATTTCCAGCTTTAGCATGTTCGTTGCTGTCCCTTGTCAATAAACGACAGCCTAGCTCCTCACACATTTGTGCCAAGCTGAGACGCCGCATTTGATATTTTTCTGCTCGACCGTCATCCAAGATATAGACTTTTTTATGGGGATAGTGGATGGCTAAGGCTGCGATCGCGGTCTTCCTCACAATCTCCACATCTTCGTTATAGGTCGGAATATAGATATCAACACTGGGCCATTCCTCTAGGGGGATCGCCTGGATATCGGGCGATCGCCGCTCGCGAATCCGCAACGTTTGAAAATAGGCTAAGAAGAGGGTGGCGATCGCATAAAGCTCGGCGATGTAGAGCAGCAGCGAAAAAAAGCCATTGAGCCATCCTTCAAAATTCAAGGTATAAAACGTTCGATAATACCAATAGCGCAGTGTTGTTAAGGAGCTAAAGACAATTAACAGCAAATGAAGTCGCTCACTAACCCGATGATTTTGTTGATGACTCTCTAGATACACCAAGAGTGCGCCTAAGCTCACCATCATGGCGGCAATAACGGCCTGTTGTGTTGGGCTAGGTCGAAAGGTGATTAGGGGAATACAGTTCCAGACCAATAAGAGGATGAGAATTAAGAGTTTGCGTTGTCCAAGCCAGCCAAAGCCTTGGTCAAACAGTTGCGGTAGGGTTTCAGTGAGCCAGGGCGTGAGGTTTAATTTTGGATTTAATCGCGGTAGTCTGTGTTTATAACGACGCAACTGCCGATGGACAAGGGTAAAAAAGGTCATGACTGCTCCTCCGCATCGCCCATGGGAGCCGATAAGGGGCGAGGATCGGGCAAAGGCTCACCGTCAGGTGGCGTTACTCGACCCAGATAGGTTTGCAACAAACCGTAGCCAAAGGCTCCCGCCAGGAAAAACCCTGGAATGACAAACACCCAACGTCCGGCCATTGCTCGCCAAATCCGTTCTTTTTTAGGAACTTCGCTAATGCGTTTTGTTTCAGGAGCACGAGTCAGAAATTCCAGACTATAGTCACGGGGATCGTAGGGAGAGGGGGAATCAACCCGAGTGCCGATCAAGGCTGTATCCTGTTGAAGTTGAAAAAACAGTCCGTCTCGGCTGATCACGTCACGTACTAAATGGAGTCCAGGTAAGGTCTGGGCGCTTAGCATTAAGAGGACATGCTCTGGATTCCAAGGCGATAGAATCTCACGAATCATGCCCTCCTGATCGGGTAATGTGCGAATTTGGCTCTCGTTTCGGCGACGACCCCAAAATTTCATTAGGCTAAATCCCTCCGTTTCTAGGGCTTCGGGGAGGGGGAAACGAGCCTGGGTACCAATGGCAATGAGGTGATGATCAGTCTGGATTTCTGGGGATAACAATTCCTTGCGATAGACCTTCAGTTGAACAGACTCCGCACGACTCAATCGACCCAATCGCTCAGCGACTTCCAACAGCAATAGGATTTCTTCATCTTCGGGTTTATCAGGGACAATCACAGCAGTTTTGGATAAATCCTGGGGGGCAGCAAAGGGATAGCCCACCTGAAAACGCCGCAAATCGGGTAAATCAACACCAGCCTCACGATGGAGATCAAATTGGCTATCCGCGTGGATCGTGCCCCACAATTGCTGATCTACCGCTCGATTGCAAGAGCGACGTTCGCGGGGATCAAGTTGAAACAGCACCTGAAGCTTCGCGTTTGAATGCAATTTATCTTCCGGTAGCTCCACTTTAAGCCGCTCCCCCCGACGTCCTTGGGCAGAATCCAGCCGTTGCCCGATCAATGGCAGACCATCCAGCCGCACCTCCAATAAAGAGGTTAAGGGATTGACTTGAGGACCATAGCTGTAGTCAAGATAAAGCACATTGCCCGGTAAAAAGCGATCGTCCGGCAACGCTCGAAAGTTGTATTCCACCAAAGGCGCTTCTGCTCCCCGCACCGTGACATCTTGATAGGGACGATCGAGAAAGTCATTCAGATCCTTGAGTTCAAATTGATTGCGATCGGGCACATATCCCGGCCACTGGCGAGACTCAGGGGTAGGAATCGGAGTTACACTATCGACTAAAATAGTTTGTCCGGTGGCGATCGCGCGATCGCGATCCTGCACCAAAAACTGAACCGCTTTCTCAACCCCAGCTTTGGCCTGTCCGGTGGCAATCAATACAGGGATATCCGTGACAGTTGTCCCCATCATCAAGAGACCTTGGTTACTTCCCAGGCTTCTGCCTTGCTCATCCTTAAGCGCTTTTCCTGGTTGGATCAATAGGGGCAGTTTGAGTTTTGAAAAGTCTGAATATTGTTTAGATTCACCCAGAATAATCAACCGTTCAGCGGGCTTGAGCTCGTCTACGGAACGCACCAGCCGCGTTTCCAACGGACGGTAGCGGGCCATTCTGCCGAGACTCGCCTGGAGTCGAGCCACAGCGGTTAACCAGGTTTCATCAATAGTTTTAGGAACCAGATAGGCAATTTGGTTGGGATCTAAACTGAGTTCATCGAAAAAGGGATAGGGATAGCGGCTGAAATCCAGGGCTAGGGGTTGGGGTGCAAAACTAAAGACTAACTTTGAATCGGGCATGACCTCCGTCCACAGAGATGGGTCAAAGGGATCCTGGGTACAAGTCGGTGAATTGTTTTGTAAGGCCGCAATCACGACTTCGTTATAGTCCTGTAAAAGATGGGTCGGAACGTTATAAATGGCCGTATGAATTTCGTTTTCCCGGTTATTGAGGGGAACACTACCGACGCTGGTGCCATTGATTAAAACCGTGAGGTTAGAACGGGTGGCATAGAGAGCAGGGGAATGGCGAAATCGAACCAGAACTTTGGCCGTTTTGACTGACCAGTTACGAGGTCGAGTAAACCGCAGACGGGACTCGTCGTAGATACTGCGGAGTTGTAGACGTGTCCCAACAATGGGGCTGCGATTAAATTCAAGAATATATTCCCCTGCGGAGAGCGACTGGGGCGGGGCAACCTGGGGAGGCAGTGGCGGTAAATCTGGCACCGTAGTGCTTTCCGAAGATCTAGAATCTGCGGGTCGTAAAGCCGCATTGGGAGGCGCATCCAGGGGCGAGGGGACGGCAGTGTTGGGAGCAGTGTTGGAGGTTTCTTGGGCAAGGCCGGATGGGGTAAGGGTTGCGATCGCTAAGCCACAGGCAAGGAGCACAGGTCGCCAACCCATAGCTCGCCAACTCAGAGCTCGCCAATTAGGCGTAAGGGGATATATCAGTTTGAATCTCACTGAAGCACCACGAATAAACTTGTAAATCTATCGAAGTCAATCTATCGAACGCAATTCAGCTCAATTCAGCTCAATAACGTTCCCAACGGGGTTGAAACCCCCTTCGCCTCAAAAAGGCGCGGCGAATTTGACGACGCTGTAACCGGATATCCGCAGAGTCAGTTAAGGATTCTGACTGGGTGAGGAGTTGGAGGGCTTGCTTGGGCTGATCCTGAGCGAGGCGCAGCCCCGCAAAGATTTGATAGGTTTCTGGATCGGTCGGATTCAGCGCTAGAAGCTGTTGATAAAGCAACGATGCTTCCCCATAGCGTTCCTGCTCAAATCGAACTCCCGCCAGTCCCCGTAGGGCATCTTGCTGTTGTGCCGGTTCGAGGGGTTGGCCGAGCAACGCCTCATAGCGCTGTCCACTCTGATCCCAGCGCCCTTCCTGACGTTCCATCTCAGCCTGTAAAAAGGCGACGCCGATAGCGTTCCGATCCGGTTCTGCGGTTTGGTAAGTTGCCAGACTCTGACGAGCAGCAGTCCAGTCCCCTTGGGCCATGTGGATTTGGGCGATGCGAAAATGCAAAAACGAGGCTGGAGGGACAGACTCCGCCAAGGATTCATAGAGCGGTAACAGCCCTGGATCGGGCAGATCGAGGGGGATCAGAGCGAGGGCGATCGCCCGTCGCTCTTCTCGGGATTGGGGCAAACTGCCAAGCTGGGACTGGAGTTGCTGGACCACATCTGCGCCATTGGACTGCCCGAGACGATAGGCTATGGTCGTGATCTTGAGATTAAGGGCGAGGGGCGTTGAATCTTGGTCTGACTGGAGTCGCCGATAAAGTTCCAAGGCCGCGTCGAGATCCCCATTAGCTTCGTAGGATCGAGCCAAGGTTGAAACCCAATTCCGCTCTAAGGGATCAAGTATCGACGCTGAAGCCAGGACCGTGGGCAGGCGGGGGGTTAGAAGCGCGATCGCCTGATCATGCTGTCCCACAGACTGAAGCGCTTGGGCATAGGCAAGGGCTTCCGGCGGAGCCAGCTCAAATTGCGAATCGGCCAGCAAAATCTCGTAATCGGCAATTGATGCAGCCCATTGCTGTTGGTAACTCAGCAATCTTGCCCGCTGGGAGCGCGCCCCGCTGTCCTGGGGATAACGGTTTAGCACCTGGGTGAGGGCTGCAATGCCTGCATTGTGCCAGCTCGGTTGATAGGCCCCTAGGATGCCACGGGCTCGCAGCGCGGCTTCTTGGTCTGGCTGCAGATTCAGCACCTGTCCATAGGCTTGCCAAGCCTTTTCATCCTGTCCGGCCTTTTGATAGGCCATGGCTAAACCGAGCTGGGCTTCTAGGGATGTGGGATCAGTCTGAAGAACCGCTTCAAAAGCGCTAATGGAGGCGTCAATCCAGCCTTTTTCATAAAAGCCATAGGCTTCCGTTAAGGAGGCCGACTGCGCCAAGACTGACCGTCCTGTTCCCAAAGCCACCAATAAGCCCAAGATCACGCCTAAAATCCGGAGGTCTTTTCGACATGACCCTCCTAAGAATCCTCCTAGAACCTGCACAGATTTAGGCTGTCTTTTCCTTTGAATAGTAGTATAACTGCGATGTAACTGTTGAATTTGATTCACCCTGATCATCCTTTTCAATGCTGAGTCTAATGGTCGACTAAAGTTGATTAAAAATATCAATTAAAATGTGGCCTTAACCCTTGCCCCTAAAACTGTTTCTGTAAATTCATCCCGCTCTTGAATGGAAACCGCTGCCCGCCAATGAGTTGAAAGGCGAACATCGTAAAACGCTTCCAGCACATCGGGCCGAGCCTCTCCCCTGGCTTGACGCAGATCATCTTGAGATAACTGGCGACCATAACCAATTCCGAGGCGATCGCCCGCTCGCCACAGATCCAAGACATTCAGCCCAAGGCTATAGGTATTCCCGCCTTCCCCTAAATCCACATTGCGGTAATATCCATAGCGGCCAAAAAGCCCTAAACGAGTTTGGGGAATAAAAAGCTCTGCATTGAGCCCATAGGACACCTCTCGATCATCGGGCTTGATCCCAAAGCGTTCCCCGCGTTTAAACTGAAAAATCTCGTCAAAACCACTGTTTTGTCCAGCGTCGCGACCCGCCACATAGGTCCCCCGCACAATGACCTGATTCCAACGGGCACCCACTTCTCCAGCAACTGCATCTAAGGCCAAATCTCCCCATTCTCGACTTGACGAGAAGGCGGCTCCTTTGAGCTCCAAACTATCCATTGGACTCCAGTTCACCAAAAGTCCTGGACGAGAGGCAAGACTTGCTGAACTAAGGACGGGATTGGTCTGAAAAACCTCATTAAAAAAGTGGCTGGCTCGATCTTTAGCAAAACTATTGCGATCGAAATAGGAGGTCAAATCGATCAATCCCACAACGATGCGCAATTCTGGGATCGACGCTGGGGCAAAGGCTGCATAGAGCTCATTCACCTGGAGACTGAGCCGATCGGCCTGCCCAAAAGCCTCACCCCCCGCCAAGTCTACCTCGGCTCCTGTGAGCCACTGATCACTTAGCGGATACAACAGCGTTGCCCGCAAGCGAGCGGAGGTATCCTCTCCTTCCTGCAAGACGACGCCCTGGAAGCGGGTTTCCAGACGATTTTCAAGGGTCGCCTCCAGATTTTCTGGAGTCGGCGGCAAGGTCTCTAATGCTGTGACCTCATCCGATACCCTATCTGCGATCGTTTCTATCACTGTTTCTGTGACCACTTCCGCAACTGTTGCTGGAGCGATCTGAGCGATCGCCGCACATTCAGTTGCTACCACACCCAAAATTGCCGCTAGAAAATAGACTCCAGCGATTTCAACCCTGAAGAATGAAAAATTCACAATGCCCCCGAGACAGACCGGCAGCATAGCCCATGGCAACCGGTAAAAACGGCCAAGCGCTTTTGTCGATTAACCCTGATCTTTGCTAAGCAAAAACGCGGAACTACACCAAAACGGATCTTAAAAATACCCGAAAAAACACGTACACCTAGCGCTGGTTCGTCAGGGTTTCAGTGTTTTCTCTCTAAGCCTAATTATGTAGAGCAGCGGACAACATATTTTGTTATCGTCGAGACATTTTTGAGAATTCCTGCAAAACTCTCAAAGACTTAATGTTTCTTCAAACAGTTGTCAGTGCTGACTTATTGCTTCTAGGGCAATTGAAAGTCGTTGATCTTAACTTGTCTTTTGTCAAGGCTCTGCAACAACAACGCCCCAAAATAAATCCTCATATTCCCGCTCGGGAGCTTCAATTCTGTAACGCTGGGACCAAGAACAGACTTCGAAGCTGAGGCGGCGGTTGCTGCGAAAACTCCAGGGGATTTTTGCTCCCTCAACAGTAAGCCCTCCGAGAAAGACAATCCAGTGATTGGGAACTGTAACGGGCATGGGAGCCTTTTGCAGTAACCCCTCTGCCGTAATCAGCAGAAACGCCACGCCCCCCCGTCGCAGCGATCGCTCGGCCCAGCGCATCGCACTCACATCTCCAAACATAAAGGCATGGCGATAGCGCACCTGGCGATAGCCCAAAACTTCCTTGGCCCAGCCAATCATCTCCCAGGATTTGGTCATTCCACTCAGTTGCTGAATAAACTCAGGAGCGTTGGGATCAATTTGAAAAATGCTATTTTCCGCATCTCGCAAGGTTGCCAGAATGAGCCAATCTGCCTCTGCCGTCCGTAAATTGCCCTGGCTGTTGCGGAGGCGCTCGGTGGCCGCAACGGTTTTTCGTTGGGTTGTAAAAAAACCTTGTTCATAGAGGGCTTGGGCAATTTCAATGTAGCGCAGGGGCTGTTTGCGGATGAGCTCAAACAGAATCGCCGTGGGACCACAAAAGGGCTGTTGACCCTGGCTGACGCAAAAGGGATTTTGGAGGCGATCGCGCATCTGTTGCAGCACTTTACCCTTGTCCAGGTGAGGCCACAGGCTGGGGCGATCGGACTGCGAAAAGCGCATCAGGGCCTGTTCAACGGTGGGGGAGAGGGGTTGGCGATCGCTCGCTTGCGGAGGAATCGCTGTGCCGTAGAGCGTTTGTCCGAAGTTGAGCCGCTGATGGTCAGTCCGCATAAAGTCCCGATGATGATTGTTCTAGAATTAACAAGACCTCTGATTGCTACTTTAATCGACGGCTGGATGCATCGGCAGGGGTGGTCTATGCTCCCTAGGCCCACGCAAACACCCTCCCAACCTTTCTTCAACGCGTTACTCAAACCTATGTCCGTGCCAAATGCCGCGCCCCCTGTAAAACCCTTGACGATCGCCCTGGTAGGGGATATTCACGACCAGTGGCAGGAGGCAGATGCCACGGCGCTCAAGGGCTTGAGGGTGGACCTCGTGCTGTTTGTCGGGGATTTTGGCAATGAATCCGTTGACGTGGTGCGGCAGGTTGCGGCGTTGGATTTGCCCAAGGCCGCAGTGTTTGGCAATCACGATGCCTGGTACACGGCTACACCCTGGGGCCAGCGCAAACGCCCCTACAATCCGGCAGAGGAAGACCGCTTTCAGGAGCAGCTCAATCTGTTGGCGTCAGTTCATGTGGGCTATGGCCGCTGTGATTTTCCGGCCCTGAATCTGAGCGTTGTGGGGAGTCGCCCCTTTAGCTGGGGAGGACCGGAATGGAAAACCAAAACCTTTTATCGCGATCGCTTTAAGGTAGAAAGCTTTGAGCAATCCACAGCTCGCATCGTCGCAGCGGCTCAAGCCTCTCCCTATTCAACAATTCTAATGATTGGCCACAATGGACCCACTGGATTGGGCGCGCAGCCGGAGGATCTATGCGGTAAGGATTGGCACCCCGTTGGGGGGGATTATGGGGATCCGGATTTTGCGGCGGCGATCGCCCAGCTCAAAACCCAGGGCAAACACATTCCCCTGGTGGGATTTGGCCACATGCACCACGACCTGCGCCATCGCAAGGACCGGCTCCGAACCCCTACACAATTTCAAGACCAGACTCTCTATCTTAATGCCGCTCGCTGTCCTCGCATCCAGCAGTTTGAGGGACAATCCCTGCGCAATTTTTCCCTCGTTACGCTCGTGGGCGGGCAGGTCCATGAGGCTTGCTTGGTTTGGGTGAATGCTGTAGGGCAGGTTCTGTCCCAAGAAAAGCTCTTTTATCAACCGCCCTTGACTGTGGCGATCGCGAATGTTGACTGAGGGGTGGACTGATTTGCGGATTTTTGCCTCAGGGCTTGACGAACTCCCCCTGCTCACGGCATGATAGTTTACGCGATAAGGGGCTATAGCTCAGTTGGTAGAGTACCTGCATGGCATGCAGGGTGTCACCGGTTCGAGTCCGGTTAGCTCCATTTAAATATTCTTCGTCTCCGCCTTAGAGTGGTCCCGACAGAGCAAGAAGTATCGAAGTGATGCGATATCGTCATCACCAACTGCTGCGACTTCGAGCTGCGCGAGCGGATGCAAGTTGAGGCACGATTTGAGGCAGTGATTGCCGCAGCGGCGGCGCAGGAGGAATAACCGATGCTAAAAAGCTATGAAGCAATCTATGAGAATGGTCAGGTCAAATGGCTTTCTGAAGAACCGGCGGTTCGCTCGGCTCGCATTATTGTGACGATTTTGGAGGTTACAACTCCAGCCGAGCCGATTCGGCGTCGGTTTCCGCCTGCTTCTATTGCGGGAAAGGGCCAAACGTTAGGGGATATCGTTAGCCCTATCGTGGATGAGGGGGATTGGGAATGTCTGAAGTGATCGTTCTTGATACGCATATTTGGTTTTGGCTGATGACGCAGGAGTTGGAGCGTTTTCCTGCATCGTGGCAGGCGGAAATTGATCGGGCTGAGGTGGTGGGAGTTTCGCCAATTTCTTGTTATGAAATTGCGCTGGCGAATCAACGGGGAAGGCTCGAATTGCCCTGCGTGGTGGATGAGTGGTTTGATTCTGCATTGGAGCCTGCAGGGATTGAGCTGTTGCCGTTGACGGCGGAGATTGCGGCTCGGGCTGTGGCTTTGTCGCCGGTGCATCGGGATCCGTTTGACCGGATGATTATTGCGACGGCGTTGGATTGTAGCGGTCGGTTGGCGAGTGTGGATGGGGTGTTTTCGCAGTATGACGATCTGAATTTGGGTAGTCCTATTTAGGTAAGGATAGCCACAACCCCTTTCACGCAGAGCTTTAAGCGCTTAGAGTGAACTTTATAGACCTGAAGTATCCTGGATTTTCTCACGGTTTTACAGCCACAAAGCCAAGATATTCACGAAAGAATAGGTACTCTGGGCCATCTCATTGGCAGATACTTATCCTCTTCCACAAGGTAAGAAATTGTTGAAATTGATGCTGGTAGAGAGTTTCAGCCATCCTTACCTTTGGAGTACTACCCGACCCTCGCCCACATCAAATACATTGAAGGCGACTTGAACAGGTCGGCCTTCTGCGCCGCGTTGTTTTGAATGGTCACGCCTCATTTCACTGAAGCTTGGTATGTGGGATTAGGTATCTCGATCGCAGTTGTCTTGAACTCTCCCATTGATTAGGCGATCGCGGTAGATCTCAATGTAGCGCTGGGCTTGGAGTTCGAGGGGATATTCGGCTAGGGCCACAGCCCGACAATTTTGCCCCAGTTGTTCCCGTAACGCTGTGTCGGTTAATAACAGCACAATCCCCTGGCAGAAGTCTTTGGCATCTTCGGGGGCAGCGAGATAGCCGGTTTTTCCAGGGCGGACTAGGTCAGGGACACCGCCAATATTAAAAGACACCATGGGAGTACCGCAGGCCATACTTTCTTGAAGAACTAAGGGCAGGTTGTCGGCGCGGGTGGGAAAGAGGAAGAGGTCGGCGGCGGAGTAAGCGATGGATTTGAGGCGATCGCTACTCACATACCCCAGTTCAAGACTCGGCATCCCAATTTCCCGAGCAGCGACTTTTCCTGCCTTAAACCAAGGATTTATAAACTTGAAGAGTCTGTTCGGCAGTTTTCTGCCAGCTAAAGTGCTTTACACGCTCATAACCTGCTGCGATTAGGCGATCGCGCTTTGCGGGATGATTAGCCAGATCTAGTAAAATATCCGCTAGGTCTGCGATTGCTGTAGGCTGGAACAAAATCCCCGCGTCGCCGATGACTTCGGGAATACTGGAAGAACTAGAAGCAACTACAGGAGTGCCACAAGTCATGGCTTCGAGCGGAGGAATACCAAATCCTTCATAGAGAGAGGGATAAACAAAGGCGATGCTACAGCGATATAGCTTGGCTAAATGGGTGTCGCTGGCGTAGCGATAATGTTGGATGCGGTCGGCCAATTTTAATTCAGCAATTAGGTTTTCTTCTTCTGAGTTGAAGGGGGAACCTACGACACAGAGATGAATATCAGGATTGATACTGGCTGCCTTAGAAAAAGCAATTAAGAGTGTATCGAAGTTTTTATACTCTTTGGTTCGGCTACCAACATAAAGAAAGTAGGGCTCGGATGGAATAGGTTCATCTCCATAAGACCAATCGCCGCTGAATTCAGATGCAAGGTAGGTGACGGTGATTTTTGATTCCGCATTAGGGAAGTAGCAAAGTAAGTCTGCTTTAGTACTTTCGGAGATACAAAGAATAGCATCAGCGGCTTTGATTGCAGATTTTTTCGATTGGATCGTATAGCCTTGTGGATCAATCGTTTCAGAAAATATCTCATGAATCATGTCATAGACAGTCAGCACAATCGGCTGTTGTATTTGGCTGAATGATTCTCGGGTTAGTAGATTATAGTAAGTAGGGTGAAGAACATCAAAGTCTTGATTTTTCTTGAGCTGTCTAAAATAGTAACCTCTGATTCGGTTAGAGATTCGACTAGGGCGAAATCCTCGATATTCTTGCAGAGTGAGGTTGGGGTGGGATGGGTAGTGGAGTTTATTTCCTCGGTAGGTTGTGGTCAGTGTGGGGTAGGTGTCTTGAGGGAGTCGATCGATGATGTTGCCAAAATAGCGATTTATCCCACCGGCTACTTGGCTCGCGAAGATTTGGCCATCGTAGAGAATACGCATTACGTCTTACCTACTTAGTGCATAGGAATGAATAAAGACGACCTGGGGATTGATCTCGCATCGATCGGAAGATTCTGTAAGCTTTTTCTGCTCCTGATATCTTAGCAATAGAACTACCAACAGCAGTTCCAAGCTTAGATGTGAGCCAGTCACACATTGCTTGTCTTACATCAGCATTAGATGCTGGGAAATGATTGATCACATTATCCATTGGAGCCATTTGATTAACCACCATGAATCCAGCTTTTTTTAGACTACTGGTGTAGTGTGAAACTGAGTAGGCATTTTCGCCCCCATGTAGTTGATGCAGGACATGTCCAGCAAAGAATTTTTCTAATTGATCGGAATCACTCACGACATGCTCACGAGTTGCGAGGAAAAATCCACGGGGCTTCAAAACCCGAGCGCATTCAGTTAATCCCTGAACTAAATCTGAAAAGTGATGTAGGGCTTGTCGTTCATAAATTATATCAAATGTATTATCCGGGAATGGCAACGATTCAGCAGTGGCCTGAATCGTCTTAATAGAGCCACTGCTGATGTGAGTACAAAGCCGATCTGCGGCCATCAATCCCACATCGTCGCTGGTATCTGGGTCAACTGCTGTAACTTCGCAGCCGAGTGAAGCAAAGGCATAGGACGCAATACCATTGCCACACCCAAGATCTAGGACTTGAGCTTGGCTAGAACGATCGATTAATTTCAGAAGCTTGCTGACTTCTTGAAACTCTTCACTAGCGGTGAATCGTTTTGCAGCTTCGAAGTTATCCCGATCGAGATAACAAAGCTTTACGAGTTCGGCATACTGCTCTTGCTCGCGCATCCAGTTAACTGAATCTTCGTAATTGACTAATTTTTGAGATGACATGACTAGCGCTATCCTTTCTTCTTAGTCAGATTAATAAAGAAGAGATGGGTTCCAAATGATTCTTCTAAGAATCCTTTCAATGCAGAACTAACTTTAGAACTCCAGTAGGATCTAAACTCATGTATTCTATACTTTGCATACAAAGCCTTGAGAAATAACCGATTCTTTTTGACTGTAAAGCTATTCAATAGACCCTGATATGAATAAATCTGCTTTGGAGATTCAATACATTCAATTACCTGTCGAGCAAATCGATCCCAGTTATAATAATTTTCCAATGCTATTTTTGATTTTCTTTGAAAATCTATCAAAATAGATGCGTCAACTGTATTAAGATGCTGGATTATCTCGGATGACTTTTCAATATCATCCAGTGGTATGTTAACAAACCAATCCTCATTATAGTAACCGCTTTGAGGTGTACAGACAGGTATCAATCCCCATGCAGCAGACTCAAGTATAGTAGTAGGATTTGCATCTGAGCGACCGCAAGTTAGTAAGAAATCATATTCTTTAATAAGATCAAGACTTGATGATTGGCTGAAATCCCTAGTGCCATGCGCTATGATTTTATCTGAATCTATTTTCCCTCCTCCAATCCAACCGATATGAATGTTGGGATTCTCATTGGCAAGTTTTGCAAGAAAATCACATCCTTTGAAATCAGCTGTTCTTCCAATGTATAAAAAACGCCTCTTTCCAGCCTCATTAAATGATTCTTTTACTCTTCTGAAATTATGTGTGTTAACTGCTAAATCTAAATGAATAAACCAAGGTTTCCAATGAGCGACTAAGCTATCTGAAATAGTATCATTCCAATACTTTCCACAAATAGCTAAATAGTTGTCTGACAAGGTAACAAGATCGTCAAAGTAAGCAATATATCGAGGGTATGCATGGGCGAATGGATTCATAAGAATTCGCTTATGCCATCCATCCTTGTGAAAGTTCCTTGTAAAAACTGTTTTTGGATCAGGATTTGGATGCCCAATTAATATATCTCCTTCTTTGGGATAAATTTCTAGATTATCTGCCCAATCATATACTTTGACATCATATTTAAGAGCTAGTCTGCTGGCAAGTTCATTTGTGATTGCGTAAGGAGTTGATTTCTTTTCGCCTTTTACGTAGACTAGATGTATAGTCATATCTCTTGTTATAAATAATTTTAAGAACTACATATTCGATGTCAATCTGGTTGTTGAAAGAATATTCCAACTCAAGATTGGTAAAATACTACCATTGCGTCCTTCGCCACACTTCACAATTGGACTATCCAAATCCACTAAATCAAAAGAAACCTCCTTTGAAAAAATGTCAAGAATCTCTACTGCGGGAATGGTGCTAGAAACTTTTATTGCGTATTCACCTCCTCTCATTAAATAGATTGGAATTTCTACTCTAGCAATATACTCTCCTGCTTCCATTCTTTTGTCTCTACTTTCTATTGGCTTTTGATCCCAATTTGTACTTGAAAAAATAATTCCATGCTGAAGACTTTGAATTTCGAATGCAATTCCATAGCCTCTTCCGGGAGATAAAACTTGAAATGTTATCTCCAAATAAGCTCTGCTTCTGGAGATTATTTCGGTTTGGGTTAATCCGGCTTCGTCTGTTATACGAACACGTCTTATTTTTAGTTTCTGATTATCTTTTAAAGGTCCTAAGTCAGTGACTTCACCAGTCATCTGACTACTAGATGAAGAGTATTGTGAAATGATTTTCTCGATCCTATCATTTCCCACACAAATACCCTTGCTTAACAAGATTCCCTTATTGCATAAAGAAGATATCGTACCCATGTTATGACTCACAAAAATCACCGTCCTACCCTCTTTCCCCACATCCTCCATCTTTCCCAAACACTTCTTCTGAAACTGCGCATCCCCCACCGCCAACACCTCATCCACAATCAAAATCTCCGGCTCCAAATGCGCCGCCACCGCAAATGCCAACCGCACATACATCCCGCTGGAATAACGCTTTACGGGCGTATCCAAAAACTTCTCCACCTCCGCAAACGCCACAATTTCATCAAACTTTCGCTTAATCTCCGCCTTGCCCATGCCTAAAATGGCACCGTTCAGGTAGATGTTTTCGCGGCCCGTTAGCTCCGGATGGAACCCCGTTCCCACCTCAAGCAAGCTGGCGACTCGACCCTTAATTGAAATCCGTCCTTCCGTGGGTTCGACGATGCGGCTGAGGATTTTCAGGAGTGTTGATTTGCCTGCGCCGTTGCGGCCAATGATGCCAACTCGGTCTCCTTGCTTAATCTCAAACGAAACATCCTTCAGTGCCCAAAATTCCTCCCGGCTCGGTGACTCCAGTTTCGACCTTTTGCCAAAAGACTTTGCCAACAAATTTGCTCCATCCGCCATCACATCGCGAAGGGCTTTGTAATTGCTACGCCCTTCTTGCTGATGACTCAGTAGATATTTTTTCCCTAGATTCTCAACTCGAATAATAGTGTCAGACATCGTTAACTCATAAAACTGGATCGGTGATTAGATCAACGCTTTCGTAGGCATAGCTAAAAGAAAATTCTAGGAGTTTTCATATTCTAGCCTCCCCAACACAATTAAACTCTCCACATCCTCTAAAGCTTCTGGAAAATACATTTGAATAACCTGACGAATTTTTTCTAGCTCCTCTTCACCGGCTCCTCCCAACATTCGACTCACATCGGCCAAATCTTGAGCGCGGCTCGCCTGGATTTTCATCAATACCAAATAGGGCAACGCGATCACCGGCAGACCATCTGGGGAATAATTGGGTTGAGCCAAAGCCGTCGAGATCCAATCTGCCTCAGAAATCAAAACATCCAAAGAAGTACCATCCACGAGCTGCCACTGGCTTCCTGGAATGCCCAGTTCTCCGATTCTGATTGCGCTTGCCTTTTCCAGCAGCGCATACACAGTAGAAGTTTCCTGCATTGATATCAAAATATCTAAATCCAAAGTAGACCGCTCAGGCATGTACATTCGAGTCGCAACGCCCCCCACGATAACAAACAGGCCAGGCAGCAAGATCTGATTTAAGTCACTCACGGTATGCACCCACGTTCTTCGTTGCAACAAAGCCAAGCCACTGCCTGAACCTGGCTTAACCCGCTTCAGTGCCAGCTCAATAAAACGACGACGAAAATCATTCCGAACAATCCCCAACGTCATTTAAAAACCTCCTGACTCAGTGATGTAAACTCAATCTCTCCCTAAATCACATCCGCAAACCGCTTTTCCATTTTACGGAAATACCAAATCCCTGTCATAAGCAAGAACACAACTAAACCCACAGATAGCAAAAATCCAGGTATATACAGTGACGAAGTGCCACCCAAAATGGCCCAGCGGAAGCCGTCAATTACACCCACCATCGGATTCAGTGAATAGAGCAATCGCCATTGGGTTGGGACAATGCTGCTACTGAAACCCACCGGAGAAATATACAAACCAAACTGAACAATAAAGGGAACAATATAGCGAAAATCTCGATACTCGACATTTAAGGCGGCTAGCCAGAGTCCTGCACCGATGGAGGCGGCGAAGGCGATCGCCACAAACCCCGGCAATGTCAAAATCCGCCAGCCCGGCACAAAATTATAGTAGGCCATTAACCCCAGCAAAATAATGCCGGAAATCATGAAATCCACAAAACTGACAATCACCGCACTGGCGGGGACGACCAATCTAGGGAAATAGACCTTCGAGATTAAATTGGAATTGCTAATCAAACTATTGCTACATTCACTCAAGGCATTGGCAAAAAACTGCCAAGGCAGCATGGCGGAAAAGACCAAGATGGGATAGGGGGCTCCTTCCGAGGGCAGCTTGGCCAAATTGCCAAACACAACGCTGAAAACGACCATCGTCAAAAACGGTCGAATCAACGCCCAAGCCAAACCAATCACGGTCTGCTTGTAGCGCACCAAAATATCACGCCAAGCCAGAAAGTAAAACAATTCCCGATACGTCCAGATATCTTTCCAATACTGACGTTCGGCCCGGCCTGCTTCAATAATTAGTTCCGGCGGAGAACCCTGCTGCTTCGTCATAAACTGGGGAGGGGATGCCGTTCTCATCATTAGGATGCGGTAACAATAAAATAGTAATCGATTCCAGCAGTCATGTTTAGATCCCGGTTTAGATCAAAGGACTGCTTCCGTATATATACAGAGGAGTTTACGCCTACTAACCTATTTCCCCGACCCAGTTTCCGTTCCCGGATGAAAACCGAGAAAAACACCCGAATTTATGGAAACCTTACACTGTGCTGGGTTGAGTTCCCTACTTACCCTTCGGTTTTTCTAGCTCCTTTTCTAGCCCCGGCCAGCGCCGCAGCCAATGCCGCAGATTCGCCTCCGAGGGGCTGGCTTTTGCGTTCGGATCACTGAGCAACTGCCGCAGTTCCGCAGCGGCTTGGCCAGTTTGCTGCTCCCAAACCTGACAGAGTTCGTCCAGATCGACCCGGCGATCGCCCAGTCCCAGAAACCGCTGAAGCCGTCGCTGTTCCGCTGCCTGCCATTGCGATCGCACAAACCCCGTGCAGCCTGCTCGCCGCAGGACCCCCGCCAACGCCTGCACATAGGCTTCACTGTTATTTTCGATTGGCGGTACCACGGGCTGAATCGGCCCCCAGCGACGGTTTTGGGCAACGATCGCCACGATGAGCAACACCAACCCCTGCACCCCGATCAAGAGCAACGGTGTCCGCAGGAAATAATCTCCCCAGGTTTTCAGTCCTGCCTGGAGTCGCTGTTCGCGATCGCGATACCCATGGCTAAATTCATTCACCCAAACCGCCCCGTCCTTTGCCCCGTCCTTTGCCCCAACCAGGTCTGCCAACCAAGCAAAATTTCCAGGGGCATCCTGATAGGCATTGGCCGCTAAGTGGGGGGTCACCGCTTCGATCCGCCCCGCCGCCGTGGACCAGACGATCGCCCCAAAGGTATCCGCCAACAGCGCCGACTCCTGGGTGGCGAGTCGATGCCGTCGCTTGGTTTCCAGCGTCACTGCCCCCTGCTTCGTGGCGACTACCGTTTGAAACGGGGCAGCCGTTGCTTCACCCCCAGCGGCAAGGACAATTAACCGATTGCCCTGGTCCAGCCAGCGGGCGATCGCCTCTCCTTGGCTCAACTGATCCTGCTGCCACGTCGGCGGATTGCCAACCTGGAGGAGTGTGGTTCCCGTCTGGTGTGCGGGTTCCTGAAGCCACTGGGCCAAAGGTTTACGCCAGCGCTGAATCGGCGTTCCCTGTTGTTCGAGATAGGCATACCAGGCCCCATAGCCATCGGGGGCGCGATTGTAGGTTGATCCGCGACGGTTATAGGTTTGAGCAGGGGCCAGGAGCAGCGTCAGGCCCAAGATTACGGCGATCGCAATCAAAATCCCATTGCGGTAGCGAAGCCAGGATTTGTTCATGGGGTTTCATGGGGTTTCATGGGATATCACGGAGCTTGTTCGATCTGCTCAAAGGCTTGCAGGCAATCTTGAAAGAGGGCAGCATTGGCGCGATCGCCCCCAAACCACAGCCGTTCATGGGTCATCAACAGCAACCGATAGGCCGCCAGGGGCGAGAGATGGCCCACGAGCTGGGTATATTCTTGGTCCGTGCGGCTGGGCTGCTGGGGCACTTGGCCGGTTTGGTCGAGGCGATGGAGTAGCGCCAGGTAAAGCGCTCGACAGGCGAGATCGTAGTTTTGGGCCTGTTGCTGCCGTTGGGCTTCCTTCAGCCAGTGGGAAAGACTGTGCTGATCAAAGGGATCGAGGGGCGATCGCGTCCCCGAATTTTCCCGTCGCGGACCCAGTCGAAACCGACGCCCTAGGCGATAGAGCAAATACGCCAGCAGTGCCAGCAAAATCGCGAGGGTGACGGGCCATTGGTGGGCAATCCAGCGAAAAAAGGCCCCAATCCAACCTAGCGAAGACTCATCCCCCCAATCGGGAAAAAACGCCGGGGCATCCCACTGGGAGAGCTTCCACTCCATCCATTCACGGGCACGGCGGGTTGAAGTTTCCCAGAACCAGCCAGGACTGGATTTTTGAAACGAGGACAGGGGCATGGGAATCAGGGGCGAATCGGGGACGAATCAGGGAAGACGACGGATTTTGAACAATTCATCGATAATTGAGATGCCCATAGTTTAGCCTTGCGCTGCCATGCCGACGCCTGCAACGATTACTCACATTATCTTTGACCTTGATGGTCTATTGCTCAATACGGAGACACTCCATGCCGGGGTAAATCAGGAAATTGCAGCTCGCTATGGCAAAACCTACGGGCCGGAAGCCAAGGCCCAGGTGGTGGGCAAACGCGCCCTGGAATCTTCCCAGGCGTTGGTGGATGTCCTTGGGTTGCCGCTGAGTGCCCAGGCTTGCCGCGAGACTCGCCATCAAATGATGCGCGATCGCTACCGTCACACCCAGCTCATGCCCGGTGCGGAGGGGTTGACGCAGTTTTTCTATGACCGGGCGATTCCCATGGCGATCGCCACCAGCTCCCACGCGGAAAATTTTCAACTCAAAACCACCCACCATCAGGACTGGCTCCAACGGTTCCGCTGTATCGTCAAAGGGGATGACCCCGAACTCCAGGCGGGGAAGCCCGCGCCGGATATTTTTCTGCTGGCGGCCCAGCGACTCGGGGCCAATCCCCACCATTGCTTGGTGTTTGAGGATTCCCCTGCGGGGGTGGCGGCGGCGCGCCAAGCGGAGATGGCGGTGGTAGCGATTCCGGATCCTGACTTGGACCCATCACTCTTTCACGCGGCCCATCAGATTTTGCCAGACCTGGGCAGCTTTTTACCCCAGACCTGGAATTTGGCTTAAGTTTTGTTGGAATTTTCCCATGCTCATCGAACCCGTTCAGCGATTTTGGCGATCGCTCTGTCATCTGGCCGAAATTGATCCCCCCCACCTGATTGAATTTGTCATGCTGTTGCTGGCGATCGCCATTACGACGCTGGCCTGGGGAGGCCATTTGGACTGGGAGTTTTGGGTCTTGGGGCTCAGTTTGGGGATTGGGGCAGCGGCCTGTTGCTTGGTGCGAGAATTGCTGATGGTGGGCGCACCGAACCCCACCCGGCGATTATTGGCCGTGCTGATGCTGCTGTTTGGCAGTTATACCCTCTGGGATACGGTGCGCTATTGGATTTGAGCCGTTAATCGAGTCTAATGTGTAAATTGATGCAAGCTTAAATCTGTCTTGGAATTCAGATGGTTATGCCATTTTTGCAGCGCGTCTTGGGGCAACTCTTTGAATCGGCTCGATTTTTGGGGCCTTTGCGATGGGAGATCGCTCTGGCAACGTTTCGCGGTTTGGCGAAAGTTTGGCCTCAGGCCGCCTGGATTCAGCGGGATTTGGGTCGAGCCTACACGGGCAAAGGAGATCTAGGGGCAGCGGAGCAGGCCTGTCAGCGGGCGGTAGCCTTAACGCCGGAGGATCCTTGGGCCTATGTTGCCTTGGCCGAATGCCAAATGTACCAGAACCGTTGGGACGAGGCCCTAGTGACCAGTCAGCAGGCGTTGCAGCTCGATCCCAGTTCCCCCTGGCTGCATCACACCTACGGCAAGGCGCTGTTGGGGGCTGAGCGTTACGAAGCGACGATCGCCGCCTGCCAAACGGCGCTGCAGCTCGACGATACGGTGTCTTGGTTTTACTACCACCAGGGAGAAGCCCTAACCAAGCTCTGTCGCTGGGAGGAGGCGATCGCCTGTCTAGAAAAATCCCTGGCGCTCAATGGCGGGTTTCCCTGGGCCAAGTTTTATTTGGGCAAAGCGCTGCTGGGGGTGGATCGCTATGGGGAGGCGATCGCCCTCTTCCAAGACGCTGAGCAGAGCCATCGGGACATGCCGGAGTTTGGCCATCTGCGCACCTATGCCCAGTTTCTCCAGGAGCAGGACGCGCGGATTGAAGACTATTTACAAGGACGGTTGCAGGCCAAGGCGACGATGGATGAGGCGGGCGATCGCCCCTTGGATGTGTTGATGATTACGCCCTATCCCACCTATCCGCCGACCCTGGGCGCACTTACCCGTATGCACTATGAAGCCAGGGGGCTGGGCCAGCGCCATCGCTTGGTGGTGGCTTCGTTTATCTTTGCGCCGCAGGATACGGGCATTGTGGAAAACATGGCGGACTACTGCGATTTACCGATTGTGGTGCAGTTGGGAGATGCCTTGCCCCGTCAGCCGGACGAGCCCCATTTAATTCATAAATATAGTAGCGATCGCCTGCGTCGTATTCTCCAAAGGCTCGAACCCCTGGGGTTTGATCTAGTCACGTTCAATTTCATTTACATGGCCCAATATGCGGAGTTGTTTCCTCGGGCTTTTCGGGTCTTGGAAGAACACAATATCGAGTCGAGTTTGCTCCAGCGGTTTGCAACGCTCAACCCCGAAAAAAATAAAGTAGACCAGCTACGGCGGGAGGCGGAGGCGGTGGAAGCCTTTGTGAACGCAGATCAGGAAACCCAGCGGCTAGCGGCCTACGAAGATCGGCTTTGGCCCCAGTTTCCGCTGCGGACAGTGGTGAGTGCCCTAGACCAAGCAGAAATGGACCGCCGCTGTCCCCCAGGGGAAGATCGCGGAGAAACCTGGATTGTCCATAACGGCATTGATGTCCGCCAAACGCCGCTGCTCGAACCCATACCGGTCCGCAAACTCTTTTTCTTTGGCACGCTGAGTTATTTTCCCAATATTGACGGGGCTTGCTATTTTGTCGAAGAAATTTTGCCCCTGATCTGGCGGCAGGCCCCCGAGCTCAAACTCTGCATTGCTGGGGCCGATCCGCCCCAAACCCTCTGGGATTATATGAAGGATCCCCGCATTGAGGTGATCGCCAATCCCGAGGACATGAATGCGGTGGCCCAAACCTGTAGCATTTCCGTCGTGCCCCTGCGGGTCGGCAGCGGTACCCGCATCAAGATTTTGCATGCCATGGCGCTGGGGCTACCGGTGGTCTCTACCCAGGTCGGGTGTGAAGGATTAGAGGCGGAAGATGGCGAGCATCTACTGATTCGCAACGAACCTGAACGTTTTGCCCAGGGGGTGGTGGCGCTCTATCGGGATGAGGCGCTGCGCCAACGGTTGCGGGAACAGGGGCGATCGCTCGTCGAGTCGCGCTACGACTGGCAGACGATTTACCAGGACTACGAAGCCAAACTGGTTAAGCGGGTTCGGACTCCCTGAATCCAGCCCCTTCTACTGAATCCTGGGGGGCACCAGTAAAGCTGTTGGTTTCGGAGTCAGGGGGATAAACCCATTCGTAAGGCGGATGGATTAAACCCTGCACCACCGCTGTTCGTTTGACTGTGAGTTTATGGATCCGGTCTTTATACTCCAGGAGTTCAGTCCAGCCCTTGGACTGGACCCCGGCATGGACGTAATATTGGCCGCCGTTGAGGTCGAGTCGCTCAATTTTGAGTTTAACGGTGCCACAACCGCGAACTTCACCCGTGGGAAATCCGGCATTTTTGGTGTTGGCCTCAAAGCAAACGGCCCCTTCCTCGTGGGTAATCCGAAAGGTAAAGATCGGTTCGCTGAGGATTTCAGTCGCTTCGTAGTCGATTTCCACATGGAGCGGTTCGCCACACTGGAGCGTCGTCCCAGGGATGAGGCGCACCTGGGTAATGCGAATGGCTGCACCTAATTGGGGCTCCCGTTGGGAGGGCAGGCGAGGTTTTTGATCCGGGTGCATTTGGGCCTCGTATTCCCGAATCACCGTTTTGGGGTCGCTAAAGGCGGCGATTTGGCCCCGCTTGAGTAGGAGGGCGCGATCGCACACCTCCAAGATCTGTTTCGGGCTTTGGGAAATCAAAATAATCGCACAGCCCTGATTGCGCAGCAGCTTGACGCGGTCCAGACATTTTTTCTGGAATCCAATATCGCCGACGGAGAGATGTTCATCCACCAACAGCACATCGGGCTGGGTGTGAATGGCAATAGCAAAGGCTAACCGCATGCGCATGCCGGTGCTGTAGGTGCGAATGGGATTGTCAATAAAGGCTTCGAGCTCGGCAAACTCGACAATTTGCGACAGCTTGTCCTGGGCTTCCTGCCGGGTTAAGCCGGAGATTAAGGCCGTCACGATCAGATTTTCTCGACCCGTGAGGTCTTCGTGGAAACCGGCTCCCAGATCGAGCAACGCCCCAATTTGGCCCTGCACCCGAATTTGGCCCTCGTCGGCGCGTCCAATACCGCCAATGAGCTGAAGCAGCGTCGATTTACCCGCGCCATTTTGACCCAAAATTCCGAGGATTTGGCCCCGCTCTACCGAAAAGCTGACATGGCGCAAGGCCCAAAAATGCTCCACCGCCCGCAAATTTTTGAGCCCAGACAGGGCTGCTTGCATGATCGTGCGGGGGCGATCGCTATGGTAGGCACTGTAGCGCTTCCCCAGGTCCTCAACGACAACCGCATCTCCCATTTAAAGCTCCTCCACAAAACGTTCGCTCTGGCGCTGAAAAATCCAGTGGCCCAGGGGTAAGAGCAGGGCGATCGCCACCGCAATTGGTAAAAGGCTCCCCCAGTTAGGGGCCTGTCCCTTGAGTAAAATGTCTCGGTAGGCGGCGATTAAATGAACCATGGGATTGAGATAAAAAATCTGCTGATAGCCAGCCGGAATCGTACCCACTTCATAAAAAACCCCCGATAGATAAAACAGCATCTGGAGCAACACCCCCAGGGTATGCTGCGTATCTCGAAAGGTGACATTAATTGCGGCTAAGCCGTAGGCCAGACCCACCGTGAGAGCAAACTGAATCGTCATCAGGACTGGCAGGAGCAGGAGCAACGGTCCATGGAGCGTTACGCCGTCGATCCACAAAAATAAAATCAAAATTGGCAAGGACAGCAACAGGTGAATCAATCCCGTGGTCACGGTGACAATGGGTAAAATCGCCACGGGAAACCCCGGCTGTCGAATCAGGGCTCGGTTGTAGACGATCGCCCCGGTGGCCTGGGTCAGCGCCGTCTGAAACCAGGTCCAAACCAGCAGTCCGCTAAAAATAAATGACGAATAATGCTCCAAATTGGTCTGGAGCACCAGGCTAAAGACAAAGGCAAACACCGCCAGTTGCATCAGGGGATTGAGCAGCATCCAGGCAATGCCTAGAAACGAGCGGTTGTAGAGCAATTTGATTTCTCGATCCACGAGTCCCAAGAGCAGATCAAGACGCTGGCGACTGCGTCGGCTGAGGGACAAACCGGTAGGGGGTTTGCGAATGGCTCTGAAATTCATGGCAATCTAATCAGCCCCATACTGGGTAGCCTATCCTCAGGATGCCCGATGGAGACCGTTAATGGGTCACGAGGGAGGGCGAAGGGGATGAATCTTCGGTGGGAGCGGGGGCGATCGCCTCTCGTTCGGCCACAGGAATATAGGGGGCGCTGCGGCCCTGGCGTTGAACCGCTTGGTGCGATCGCCAGTAACCCCAAAATCCGCCGAGATATCCCGAGACTTCCGCGAGTAAAAAGGACCAGGGCACTGCATGTCGATGTTTGAGCCGGTCGATCCAGCGTTGTTTGAAATATTGGGGTAGGGATTGGAGGAGTTGGGTGCGGCCTCGGCGATCGCCATCCACGAGCCAGAGCATCAGATGGTAGGCGGTGCCGCCCATCATTTGACGATAAATCTGGTAGCGCAGTTCGGGGATCGTGCGGCGGTGGCGATGCCAGACAAAGGCGGAGGGTTGATAGACCAGGCGGTAACCGGCTTTGAGGATTTTGTAGATGAGATAATTTTCTTCACCGCCGCCCACCGGAGTTCCCGGCCCCAAAATCTCGGGCATCAGGCCAATGTCAGGATGGCTAAAGACCGTGGCGCGGAAAGCCGAATTCGCCGAAACGCCCAAATCCCAAACCGGCGGCGAGTAGCTGTAGGAACTCAGCCAAGCGCCATCGGCTTCAAAGGGCTCAAAGCCTTCGCTCAGCCCACCATAGAGATCTTCGTAGAGCCGTTGGGCCTCGGTTTCCAGGGTTTTGGGCAGCACATTCCCCGTGACTACCATGACCTCCGGTCGAGCCATGGGGGCAATCAGTTTTTCCAGCCAGTCTGCGGGGACGGTGACATCGTCATCAATGGTGACAATAATTTCTCCGGTACTGGCACAACAGGCCGTATTCCGACCGTAGGAACCGCCCACCCGAGGCTCCGAGACCAACCGCACACCCGAAAATTCAGCCACTACGGGCGGGGTCAGCCCCGAAGCGGGCCGGTTGTCCGCCACGATGATTTCCAGAGGGCGTTGGGTTTGCTGAGCCAGCAAATGGGTAAGGCAATGGCGCAGATCCGCTGGGCGATCGCAAGTGGTAATCACAATCGACACCTTGACCGTTTCCGGTAATACTGGGGCGATCGCAACGTCCGCAATGGCAGCAACGGCCTCAGGCTCGGGCTCGGGCGGCAGTAACTGCTCATCCAACTCGGTGGCGATCGCCTCCCAGCGGTGCTGAGCGGTATAGGGGGGTGTCAGCAATCGCTGGCCCAATTGCTCGAAGAGCGCCCGACGTAGCTGATCAACACTGACCGTGCCTCGGCAGTTTTCCAACTCCAGACTGTCGAGCAATTGACCGTGATGACTGATGAACAAACGAAGGCGATCGTCGCTATCTAAATCGGTCAGGGGGGTTAGCGGTTGGGCCAGATCTAAATGGCGAACCCCTACGCGAATTGAGGGGGGGAGATCTGTGGCTAAACCCTTGGACGGATCGGGAGTGGCGGCGGTAGGGCCTTGAGTCCAGCCAGCTCGTAATCCTTGAATCCATCCGGCAATCTCCGTCCCGTGGAGGCGGCGACCTTCCCCCTGGTTGGAGAGCCAAGACCGAATCGCCCAGTAGAATCCTCCCAATCCTTCCCGCAGAAAGGCTTTGCCGTAGGCGCGAGGCAACTGGGCGCTGCCGGTGCGCCAACCCCAGAGGTAATACTGGGCGAGGGCCGCCATTTGCTGTCGGAGTTGCGATCGCAAACTCTCCTCATCCTGAGCAGCCCAGGACTGCAAAATCAACCGAGGCTCGGCCAAGATCGTGTAATCGGCTTGGAGTAATTCAAAACAGAGGGCTGCGATCGCCCCTGCCTCAGACCCCAATTCGGGCCGCAGCCTGAGCGTTCCCAAGGCCGACCGACGCACCACAAAACAGTCGGGATTGAGCCAAGTTTTGAGCTGTACCTGCTGCCAAAGCCGCTCGGGCTGTTGACTGCGCCGCTGCCAGCGCCGCTCTAGATTTTGGGGCAGGAGGCCATGGCGTTCTTGCCGAAGCAGCGCCTCGGTGGCTTGCTCAGCGGGGATCACCAGACCCGTCATGGCGGCCAGCTCAGGGGTTGTCCGAAAGCCTTGGGCGATCGCCTGGAGTCCCTGAAGATCAAGTCGAAGATGGGGCTGGAGAAACACCAGCAGATCACTTTGACTTTGGGCGATCGCCTGGTTGTAAAGACTCATGCCATCAGCCGCCCCCGCCTCCGCCGCCAGACAGAACCAGTCTAAAGCGGGATACTGTTGCTGCAATGCGACCAAGTGGGCCGCGCAGGATTCCACCTCAGCGGGGGATGCGGAGAGATTGGAGAGATTACAAAGGGCTACCGTGATCGGGGGCAACGTCTCACCGGCGGGTAAATCCTGAGGGGTGAGCAAGGCGGTGATGGGCAAACGCCCCTGGGCGATCGCCTCCCAAGGACTACCAGGAGCCGTTCCCGCCGTTAGTAAGGGTTCCAGTAGCTCAGCGACGATTGCGGAACGGAACTGGGCCAAAATCGCAGTGGCGATCGCCCGAGCCCGACAGACCCCTCCCTCAATCGCCACCTCAACCCACCCTAAGGGTTGCCCCTGAACCCGCACCAGCCCCCGCAGCGCATCAAAGTCCTCTAGACCGCTCAGGTCCTGGAGCGGCTGACTGATGTCAATTTGAATAACTTTTCTCAATCGGCTCATGATGTAACGGGAGGTGCAAGGGTTTCCGAAGTTTCCAAAGCGTTGCAAGACAACGAGGGGGCATTCTCTCGCAGGTCCAATCGCTCATGGACAGGGATGTAGGGAGCACTGCGACCGAGCCGATGGACCCGTCGATGGGACTGCCATAGGCTCCAGGGACCCACAATAAAACCCCAGCATTCTCGCCAGGCGAGGGACCAGGGGTAATCCATTAAGCCTAAACCCGAGAGGACGAGACGACGCAAATAGTAATGGGGTAAGCCCCGTAACAGGGCAGCCAATGCCCGACGATCGCCATCGACCAGCAGCGTCATCAAATGGTAGGCGATCGCACTTTTACTGTAGTTAAAAATCTGCCGGTGTAAAGCGGCCTGACTCTGCCGGTGTCGGTGCCAGGCGAAGGCGCGCGGATGGTAAACCAGAGTATACCCTGCGGCTACGGCTCGATAGAAAAGGTAGGGGTCCTCACCGGCACCAACGGGCGTTCCTGGCCCCAGGGTCTCTTCCAGCAAACCCACCTGAGGGTCGGCAAAGATCTCTGCCCGAAACGCCGCGCTGGCCGTGACCCCAAAATCCCAACCGGTGACGGCATTGCTGGACGCCCTAAACCAAGCTTGATCAATCTCAAAGGCGTCAGTCCCCATGCTGAGGCTACAGTGTCGCTCAAACAATCGTTCTGACTCCATTTCTAACTGAAGCGGCAGAAGGTTGCTGGTAACAATTCCCACCTCTGGTCGAGCGAAGGGTTCCAGTAAATGGTCGAGCCAGGTCGGGGGGACAATAACATCGTCATCGACGGTGGCGATCAACGCGCCGCGACTGGCCACAATCCCAGCATTGCGAGCATAGGCGGCACCTGCACGGGGTTCTTCGACGCGAACCAATCGGGGAGGAGCTGGGGCTAATTCTGGGGCTAATTCCACAGCCATTTCCCTAGCCATTTCGTTGACAATAACCGCCGTTAAACCTGATTCGGGATGGTTGTCCACAACCACAATTTCAAAGACATACTTAGTTTTTTGCTGTATTAAATAATTTAAGCAATTGCGTAGATCTTCGGGGCGATCGTAGGTGGCGATTACCACTGAAACATCGGGAAGCGGTGAGATGGGCTTTCCGTGGCTAGTTTGGGTTAACGGAGTGGGCTGGGACAAGGGATTCAGCGTACTACCAGAGACAACACCATTGAGGTTTTATGAGATTCTATGAGATTTTAAGCGACTCAAAATCCCTGAGGTTTCTTCTGGGGCAACTCAAAAGCCCGAAGAAACTGCTTCAACCCTATTGTGGGCCCAGGCGATCGCAATCCGTAGAGTTATGGAAAAACAAGACCTTCAAGCCGTCGCCTTAGGTTGTCTGAACTTGAATCATAAATTTGATCATAAATTTTTTAGAAAAATGATTCACCGGAGGTTCCACCCAAACTTTACAAAAAGGAGCTTCAACTGAAAATTCATGGTGAAGATATCCCCGAAAAAGAGCCATTGGGAGTTTATCTCGGCTTCATCTTGCCTTGAAGACTAGATGAGTTATCAATAATTCCCACAGGGTAGGAGCTACGGTAGTAGCACGTACGTCTTTTCCGACACCGTAGCTCCCCTGGCCCTGGCGATACGCTATAGATATGCTGAAGATAGGCCGAACGTTTTGCCTCCATTGTCGTCTTGAGAGGTGTCGTCTTGAGATGTTCTGTCCTTGGGCCAGCCCCCGGTAATCCCTTCTCTCTCGCGGGATTCATTTTCTTCGAATTTTGATTCAAGCATTATGTCCTCAGCTGTCTCACGGTCATTGCGTTTTCAGCCCGCTCTCGGCGATCGCCCTTCCATCTCGGTGATTGTGCCGGTTCATAATGGTGGCGAAAGTTTTCGCCGCTGTTTGAGCAGTCTGCTTGGGAGTGAGCAGCGGCCCGACGAAATTATTGTGGTGGCGGATGGGGAGAGCGATGGTGCTTGGCGCTTGGCTGAGCAGTGGGGATTAACGGTGATTCGCGTGGCCGAAGCAGAAGGACCAGCGGCGGCGCGCAATCGGGGGGCGGCGATCGCCCAGGGAGACATCCTCTTCTTTGTAGATGCGGATGTCACGATTCAGCCGGATACCATCGGACAGGTCATGACCCGGTTTGAACAGGATCCCTCGATCGATGCGCTGATTGGCTCCTATGATGACATGCCCGGCGCACGCAATTTTCTGTCGCAATACCGGAACCTGCTCCACCATTACACCCATCAAGTTTCCTCGCCCGAAGCGTCGACCTTCTGGGGAGCCTGTGGCGCGATCCGCCGATCGGTGTTTTGGGCCGTGAATGGCTTTGACGAACGCTATCGGTTGCCCTGTGTCGAGGACATTGAGCTGGGGTATCGCCTCAAGCAGGCCGGGTATCGCATCCGACTGTATAAAGATATTCAGGTCAAACATCTCAAGCGTTGGCAGCCCCTGTCGATGATTCGTACAGACTTCTTTTGTCGGGCGCTGCCTTGGACCGAGCTGCTCCTGCGCGATCGCCAGCCGATGAATGATCTCAATCTTCAAACCGCCAATCGTCTTAGCGTGGTCTGTGCCTTCTTGTCCTTGACCTCGGTCCCCTTGGCCTGGGTGCAGCCTTGGAGTTTAGCCTTAGCGCTCTTGGCCTTGCTGGGATTGTGGGGACTGAATGGTGGACTCTATCAATTTTTCTATCGCAAGCGCGGCGTTTGGTTTACGGGACAGGCAATGGTTTGGCATTGGCTCTTTTATCTCTACAGCGGAGCCGCTTTTGCCTTAGGACTCGTCCGCCACACGATGGGTCAACAGACGGCTGCATCATCGCGCCCTGCCCAGAAACCCGTGACTCGTCCCTTGGTTTCCCTGAGATAAGGCCAGCCTTTAGGATATCTAGGTAATCAAAAGGACTAGGTATGCTGTTTTTTCTGGTCGTTTGGACGGTTTTAACGGCAGTTTGTACGGTGGTCGGCGTTGGCGTGCTCTCGCGCTTGGAGCTGCGGACGGTCAGCCGTTGGGGCGATCGCTGGATTCTTTCCCTCTGGCTAGGGCTTTTAACCCTAGCCCTGGCTCTGCTCCTGACTTCCTTTGGGCTCCCGCTTTCGCCCTGGGTTGGCTTACTGGTTGCAGGTATTTTGGTCAATGCGTCCCTTCTCCCTCGGGGGAATTGGCAGCGGTTGCAGCAATTGCAAAGTCGCTGCAATGCAGGTTGGATAGTTGCCCTCTGTTGTTTGATGCTGGTCGCGACGGTGCCCAGTACGCAACCGGTCCATTGGTATGACACAGGGCTCTATCATTTTGGAGCGATTCGCTGGTTAGCGGATTATGGCGCGGTGCCTGGACTGTCGTTGCTGCTGAGTCAGCTGGGCTTTTCGTCGTCGTGGTTTGCCTTGGCGGCTCCCTTTAATCCGGCTTGGCTCGATGCCCGAGGAGCCGTGGTTGTCAATGGCTTTGCCCTCTATTTGGGATTACTACATCTAACCCTGGCCGGTAATCGGGCCTTGCAGGGACGGGCTCAGCTCGCGGATGGGTTTGTTTTGACCTACGGAGCCCTAGCGGCTGGCGTGGTCATGGTATCGAGTTTTATGCGGGAGGTGTTTGTTTCGGCTTCGCCCGATGTGCCAATTTTGATGTTGATCGGCCTCTGTGCTTGGGTTCTACTGTTGCAGCGGCAGGCTCTAGCCAAGCGGCAAGAGCAACAGTCTGGGGTACTGGGGTCCGGTCCTCGGGCCATCAATCTGCTGATGGCGGCAGGTGCTACGGGCATCAAGCTCACGGCCTTACCCCTGTTGCCCGTTGCTGTGCTGAGTTATGCCTGGGTCAACGGTCGCCTGCACCTCAGGCGCTTGGTTCTAGGATCCCTGGTGTTGCTTCTGGTCCTGAGTCCCGTGCTGCTCTATTCGGTCATGACATCCGGTTGTCCCCTGTATCCCGCTCAGGCGTTGTGTTTGGATACGCCCTGGGCGATTCAGCCGGAACAGGCGGCGTTAGAGCGATCGCGCGTCAGCAACTGGATTGCTTGGTTTGGTACACCCCCCGCAGGTGAAAATCCCTGGCTTTGGGGAGCCAAGCAGTGGTTGGGGGTGCCGACCAATCTCTTGATGGTGGGGATGGCGATCGCGACGCTAGTTGGCATTGGTATCCTGGCGCGGCGGGGATTCTTCAAACGCCTAGATGAACGGATTTGGCTCTTGCTGCTCGGCCTGATGGGGATGGCCTTTACCCTGACACAGATGCCCGTGGTTCGGCTTGGGCTCGGGTATTTTTTGGTGGTTCCGGCTTTTTTTGCGGCGCTAGCCCTGGAGAGTTCTAGAGCCCAGCAACTCAGCGCTGCCTTCGGGCGACGATTGCCCCAAGGACTCGTGCGATCGCGCCTCGTCTGGCTTCGCCTTGCCGCAGTGCTCCTGACCCTAGGGCTCGTCGGTTTTCTGCCCCTGCGCACGGGCCATGCTGTCCTCCCACCGCCCCTGCCCCAGGTCACCTTTGGCACGGGATTACTCAACAATATTGAATATCAATACCCGACGCAGGCTGAGGTTTGTTGGACGATTCCGTTGCCCTGTACCCATGAGGGCGTTGTCTTTGATGGTCTGGAGGATGACTTGGTTTTGCTCGATCCGGCCCAAGGCATTGGTGGTGGATTTCGCCATCGCGATCGCTAGGGCTGGTCCAAATGACTGGTCCAAAGGCTGGTCAAGACCGCTGACCCCGCTAACGAACCGACCGACCGAGGGATTGATAATGCTCCCGCAACTGAGCCGCGATCGCCCCCCAACTATATCGTTCCGCTGCACAGCGGCGTGCATTCTGACCGCGAATTTGCCGTTCCGCTGCATCCTTGAGCGCCATGCGCAAATGGTCACCCACTGAATCCACTGAACAGGTGCTAATCCAACCGGCTTCAGCGGCAGTGATATCGGGATGGATATGCACCTGATCTGAAATGACGACTGGAACCCCCGCCGCCATGGCCTCCGCGACGGCAATGCCAAAGTTTTCGTAGTAGGAAGGGAGGACAAACAAATCGGCAGATTGTAAGAGCAACCGTTTGCGATCGCCCTGAACAAACCCCGGAATTGTGGTGCGATCGCCCAAGGTAGAGTTGCGAATCCGTGCCTGAATTCCCTGTTCGTAGGCTGGATCCTGGGGATTGCCGCCCGCTAATACAAAGTGAAAATCTAGCCCTTCCCTTTGCAGTTGTTCCAGGGCAGGAAGCAGCAAATCTAAACCTTTTTTGGGATCGATGCGGGAGAAGAAGAGAAGGAGCGGCTGATCCACAGGAAGTTGGAGCGATCGCCGGAGGTCCAGCCGCTCTGATTCAGTTGCCAGTACAGGTAATGATACACCCAACGGCAATACCAGACTGGGTGGAGTTGTCCCAAACCGTTCAGAAACCTGGCATTCTTGGGCACTGGTAAAGTGAATTGCAGCGGCTCGCGCCAGATTGGGTTTTTCGAGAATCTGGGCATAGAGCTGCTTTAGCTGCTTTTTCTTTTGTAAATCGGCGGGGTCCAGTGTGCCCAGGGGACGCAGAATATAGGGTAAGTTGTGGCGGCGACAAATGGCTGCGGCGATGCTGCTCACCGGGGAAAAGAGAGCATGGATATGGGCAATATCGTACTCATCGGCGTGCTGATCGAGCCAGCGAAACAGCGGCAGCGAAAACTTGTACCGGCGGAAGGGAGAACAGCGAAAATAGCGAATTTGGTAGCCGTTTTGTTCGACGGGGCGATCGAGCGGCACATCCAACGGCTCTTGGCCATTGTCACCATTGGTATCCGTGGTCAGGATCGTCACCTCCACCCCTTGCTGTGCCAAGGCTTCGCTGAGCCCCAAGGCCATCTGGCTCGGCCCCCCGTAGACCAGCGAAATCGACGGGACAATCTGTAAAACACGCATTAGGCGGTGACCTCCGTAGGGGGGGTGACATCACTTTTTGAAGTTGTAACTTCAACGGATTCTTGGGCTTGACAGAGTGATTCGTAGAATTCTAATTGAGCGGCAGCTAAAGCGCGGTTGGTGTAGTTTTTTAGAGCTCGCTTGTAGCCTTTTTGGCCGTATATTTGGGCTAGTTCAGGATTGTCCATGAGTTGCTGGAGGCGATCGCGCAATTCCTCCACATTGCCCTCCGAAAACACCAAACCGGCATCCGCAATGACGTTAGGAATCTCCCCTGAATCCGAACCAATGACCGGTACAGCACTGGCCATCGCTTCGATAATCACATGGCCAAATTGCTCCTTCCAGCCCGCAGCGGTAAGCGTTTTAAACTGATAGGTGGTTTCCGACGGCAGCAGCAGGGTACTCATCAAATTGATGTAGTGGGGGACTTCATCGTGGGGAACGCTTTCGACGAGAATGAGCCGATTTTCTAAACCAGATTCCTTTGCCCATTGCTTGAGTTCTGCTTTCAGCGGCCCGCGTCCGAGAATAAGCCATTTCCAGGGAGGATTACCTGACCCATCACCCAATCCTTCCAGCGCTTTTGCTAACGTCATCAACCCTTTTTCCGGTACAAACCGTCCGACGAATCCAACGACGAAATCATTCGGTTGAATCCCTAGTTTTGCTGCGAGTTGTGGTTGGGATTGGGGTTTAAAAATGCGTTCGTCTACACCGAGTTGAGGCAAGATACACATGGGACCGGAGTAATGGCGATCGCGCAAAACCTCAAACCCATCCTGATTCCCCACAATCACGCCATCAGTCCCTTTGAGGTTATAGGCTTCGAGCCAGGAAATCGGAAATTTGAGCTGATAGGGCAAGTTCCACCAGGTGAAGAATAGGAGCTTGGCCTTAAGACCCAGCAGTTTATTCAGCGTGATTAACTGAGCGTAGGCGATCGATTTCGAGCCCTGTTCAACTTGAATAATATTAGGTCGAAATTCTCGCAGGAGTTTAACTAAACCCCAACCAAAACTCATGAGCCCTTGATTATTTTCACTGAGGCTAGGCAGGGGAACAATGCGAAAATTGCCTTCCTGTTTCGGTTGCGATTCGATGATTTTGTTTTGAACTCCGCCCGGTCGCCAGCGCTTGGGCACCACAATAGTGACCTCCATCTCCGGTCGTAGCTGGGCCATTTGCCGTAGTTTTTCGCAGTTGAGATCGACAATGTAGGAGTGGCTGACGACCAGAATTTTCATCGCGATGTTCCAGGAAGAGTGAGGCAACGGTAGGGGGAGATTTATCGATTAAACAGGGGATCTTGACGGCTATAGATTTGGCCATGGTCCCAGGCAGACTTAAGAACGGTCATACCAGCCTTCAAGCTACCCAGAAAATAGAACGCACCACGCACCAAAGTTTTCTGCAACGATGGACTCTTGTAGCAGGGCGGATGACCCAACACATGGCAATCAAACAGCTTGGCAAAGAACCGCGCACATTGCCCTGGCGTTAGGTTCTTGAATCCCATCAAAAAGTGGTTGTGATAGAACGTGAATTGGTATTTGAGCGATCGCGTACTCACATCATGGCAACCGCCGGTTTCTTCGCCCAAATGAACCAAATGAGCCTCCGGTTCATACCAAATTTGATAGCCCGTTTTGCGAAGTCTTAGGCAAAAGTCTGACTCTTCTCGGACGGCACTCCCCTGGAACCGCTCATCAAAGAAGATACCGTGGGTGTAAAAAATTTCGCGACGAAACGCCATGTTACAGCCCCGCGCCGTCAGTACCCGCTGAGGCTTGACCGTATGAACCAAGTCCATGTGATACCAGGCGATGCCGGGATCCATGGCTTCAGGCGGCAAGTCTTCCACAACCCGATCTTCCACAACTCGATCTTGGCAGTTGCCTTGGCACTGTTGTCCTTCGTGGAGGGCTTCTTCCCGCTTGGCATCGGCGAGCTTCATGCGATCGAAGACCCGACCGGCTACGGCACCGACTTCCGGGCGATCGCGCAAGACCTGGGCATGGGCTTTCAAAAACCCTTCCGGCAAGCGTACATCATCATCAATAAACACCAAAATTTCGCCCTTGGCGCGACGCACCGCATAGTTGCGGGCACCGGGTAGGCTCGCCCAGTCGAGGGTATAGAGCTGGATTTTGCCATCCGCCGCGAGCTGGTCCAGAAAGGCTTGTAGCTCTGGTTTGTGGTTGGGCAGTTGGTCTACGACGAGGATTTCGTAGTGAGGGTAGTCTAGGGCGATCGCATCTTTGAGCGTATCGTGCAGGGCGTCTTCCCGTCCGTAGGTGGGGACGATTACCGAGATTAGAGGCCAGTCCATAGATGGTGATGCTGTGTCTGTGGCTTGTGTTAGGTTCACGGGATTAAGGCTGATGCCATGGTAGCCGTGGCTTTCCGCAGAACGGAAAGGGTAACCGCACCCTCCAAGCTCTAGAGTGCACCGAATCGCCCGATTTTTATCAGGGGTTTATCTGTTCTGTTAGAATTCTGAGCCACTAAGTGCTCAATATCGGGAGTCGATTACTGTAATTCATTTTCCTCTGTCCTACCTGTTGTAGCATCGCTCTCTTTCCTATCCCTCCCCTGTAAACCTCACATCTTCATAGATTTCACTGAACGCAATCTTGAACTCAATCGTTGCTAAGGCAAGTACCGCTTCTGAGGATGAATACTCACCCAACACCCATTTGTTGTCTTCGGTTTTGACGTATTGCTCAGCATAAAAGTCATACTGGCTGATTAATACATACTCGCGAAAACTTGGAATCGAGCGATAATAGCGGAACTTCTCCGACTGGTCATGGGCTTGGGTCGAGTCCGAAAGGACTTCAACGATGACCTGGGGATTAGTGATCACTGTTGTGCCTTCACCATAATATTCCGGCTCCCCGTGGACGAGCATTACATCGGGATAGGTAAACTTCGGTGGTTCAGGAATCCAGAGTTTGACATCATTGATAAAGGGTCGGTAGCCTTTTCCCCGTAGCAAATATCGAGCCGCAGTGGCAAAATTAAGCGCGATTGTGTTGTGATTCGTCGTACCGCCCGCCATGGGAATGATTGCTCCACTGCGATATTCGTGCCGCTCCTTTGCCTCCGCTTCCAGGGCAAGATATTCTTCAGGACTATAGTGGCGTTGCTCGGTGGTGGCGGTGGGAAAAGCAGAAGCGATCGTCATGGCAGACAGAGAAATAGCAGCTTAGTACCATGGTATCAACTGTCCTTAGGTTGCAAGTTTCTGATTTTGTTAGGCTTTCCCATTGGGCGATTCCCCGCCAAAGGCTTTATCCCAAGCTGCGGCAGTGTCTAGGGCTTGAATCAGGTCTGGGTGATTGTCATAGAGCGCCCGCATCAGCATAAACAACTGCCGCTCAGAGCAAATTTCCAGCAGTGCAGCAATGACTTCGGCAGAATTAGCCGCCCCCTGGCCCAGAAATGGGCTGAGCGCCCAGACATCGTCAATCCAGGTTTGTCCCCCGTCATTGCCGTAGAGGAAATCATTCAGCAGGATTTTGGCTTGGGCTTTGTTCATGAGCCTAGGGGAATTGCAAAGAAACGCGGGATGAGTACAGGCCAGAGTCGGGGCGCGGGATGCACGCCCCATCAGGGTATGCGTTACGCCTCAGGACGCATGGTGTCGATGATTTCCTGGAGGATCTCCTGAGCCCCTTGACCCTTGAGGGTGTTGGCAAGGCTGATTCCCAATTGCTCGGCGTCGGTGGCTGCACCCGTGATTTGATCCTTCACCAACCGCTGACCGTCAAGGCTGGCAACGAGGCCCGTAAGCGTGAGCTGATCCCCTTCAATCACGGTGTTGACACCGATGGGAACCTGGCAGCCTCCCTCTAACTCCCGCAGGAACGAACGTTCCGCATAGCAGCGCTGAGCCGTGGGAACATGCTCCAGGGCTTTGATGATTTGCAGGATTTCTGGGTCTTCGGTGCGGCATTCAATGCCTAGGGCACCTTGGCCGACAGCGTGGAGGGAGACGTCAGCGGGAATGGTTTGGTGGATGCGATCGCCCATTCCCAACCGATGCAGCCCCGCATAGGCCAAAATCAGCGCATCGTACTCGCCCGCATCTAGCTTCGCCAAACGCGTATTCAAATTGCCCCGCACATCCTTGAAGGTCAGGTGGGGATAATAGTGACGCAACTGAGCCAACCGCCGCAGGGAAGAAGTCCCGACCACCGCGCCCTCGGGCAGGCTATCGAGCTGTTTGTCCTTAAATTTTTCATGGACGACCAGGGCATCCGCCGGATTTTCCCGCTCGGTGACGCAGCCCAGCATCAGCCCTTCGGGCAGGTTCGTGGGTAAGTCCTTGAGGGAGTGGACGGCAAAGTCCGTGTCGCCATTGAGCATCCCCACTTCCAATTCCTTGGTGAAGAGGCCCTTATCGCCAATCTTTGCCAGGGCCACATCGAGAATTTTGTCCCCTTGGGTGCTCATGGTGTGCACTTCAAACTGGCGATTGGGAAAGGCCTTTTGTAGCTCAGCCTGCACCCAGTGGGTTTGCACAAGGGCTAACTGGCTTTTGCGAGAGCCGATCCGAACGGTGCGTGGCGGGCTAGCAATCATGGTCTTCGAGGGTTCTTAAAGAAATTTATTTTAGAACGGGCTGTACAAGGGTTCGACATCCCGGATCCAGATTACCGTTTTGCTGACAAGATTCAGACCAACTGCCGAAAAACCTGTAAGAATGAAACACGCGCTTTAGCTGTTGGCGTTTACATGTTGGCGTTTACAGGAGTCATTCTATATAGATTATGGGCGAGCAGGTTCCAGTTGGTATTGTCGGGGCGTCTGAATACGGCGGTATCCAGTTGGTTCATCTGCTGAAAGAGCATCCCAACACCGAGATTGTCTACATCGGGGATTCGGGTCTGGCGAGCAAAAAGATCAGCGATGTCTATCCCCATTTTGGCCATCGGGGGGATTGGCTGATCGAAGAGGTGGATGTGCAGCGGATCGCCCAGCGCTGCGAAGTGGTGTTTTTTGCCCTTCCCCATGGTGGGGCCTATCAGTTCACGCCAACCCTGCTGAAGGCGGGCTGTAAGGTGCTGGATCTGTCGGCAGATTATCGGTTCTTTGATCTTAAGACCTATCAAACTTGGTATAGCTTGGAGCGATCGGACCGGGCGATCGCCTCCCAGGCGGTCTATGGTTTGCCGGAGCTCTATCGAGCGAAAATTCTTCAGGCCCAGTTGATTGGCTGTCCGGGGTGTTATGCCACGGCGAGTTTGTTGGCGATCGCCCCCCTCCTGCGCCAAGGATTAGTCTTGCCAGAAACGCTGATCATTGATGCCAAAACCGGATCTTCGGGCAGTGGCCGCGACCTCAAGCCCCATTTTCTGATGTCGGAAGCCGGAAATTCGGTGACGGCCTATGGCGTTGCCCGCCATCGCCACACGCCGGAGATTGAACAGGTCTGTAGTGATATTTTGGGCCACGAAATGACGGTGCAGTTTACGCCCCACCTGGTGCCGATGGTGCGGGGGCTGATGACGACAGTCTATGGCACGTTGCGGGATCCGGGGCTGGTGCGGGAGGATCTGGTGACGATTTATCGGGCGTTTTATCAAAATGCGCCCTGGATTGAGGTGTTGCCAGCGGGAACCTATCCCCAAAGCAAATGGACGCTGGGGACAAATCGCTGTTTTATTGGGATTGAGGCGGATGCGCGGACGGGGCGGGTGATTTTGATGTCGGCGATCGACAATTTGATCAAGGGCCAGTCGGGGCAGGCGATTCAATGTTTGAATTTGATGATGGGTTGGGAGGAAACGTTGGGGTTACCGGCGGTTTGTTTTTATCCTTGACGTGCTCCCCAAAAACAGGCTCAAAATCTCTGCAAATGGGGAGAATCCAGGTGCTATCTCTAGCCTTTCCATAAAATGCTGCATTAACGTAGCATCCGCGATCGCCTCTGGCGGGAAGTTCATGATTTCTGGAGGGGTTATGAGAGGAAGCAGTGCACGTCCAATGTCTTAGAACCGGATTGGAGGTCTGGCTATCCTGGTTACCGTTGACCTTCAAAACTAGTCTAGCGGTCATATTTTGGGTGTGGTTCTCAATCCTTTGCTCACTTAGGATTTGCTCGGTAATGCGAATGGCACTCTCCATTTGTCTGGGTATGCCGCTCCCCTCCCTTTGTTGTCAAATATTTCTTTCCCGGTTTGCCGTTTGAGTTTTGTTGTGGGTCGTGACTATGGCTACTAGCGCTGGCTCGTTGAGCCCACCATTAATGAGTTTCATCACTTATTTTTAGATGGATTCAACATACGACTGATTAGAGCCCCCCAACACTATCCGGTCAGTAGCGGAAATAATACGTTTGTTTCAGTAATGTCAGAAGGTGGCGTTGTGGTTGGCTCAAACAAATTGTCAGTTGGGCGATTTGGTAATGAAGCAGCAGGAGTTTTTGAAGGTGCTGCAAGATTTGTTGAAGCTTGTACAATATTCTGATAAAAACTTGTAATTTTTCGAGCTGCATGGCAGCGTATATCATAGGATAGCTGTATCCTAGAGTTTTAGAAGCGGGATCGGTAATTACGTAACGTTTGTTAAAAAGTCAAAACCGTTGCTGTCTAGTCGTTGCAGACGAAAAAATCGTCAGCAAGTGCAAGGCCGATTTACGCATTTTCAACGTTTCAGCAGATCTTAACCTTGTACTTGGAAATCCAAGGCCCTTAAAAAAAAGAGATTTTTTGAGCTTGCCTACGAGGGTTTCAGGCGGTATCTGGCTGGATCAGACGTTTTCAGCAAGGCCTACGTAGAAGCAGTCAATCTGGATTACTAGAAGAGATTAGCAAGTAAAACCGCATAGATGATGAATGATCAAAAATCTACTAGTACCTTCAATAATTTTCTAGAATTTGTAAAGCAATGGCGGGATGGGATCGCCGCTATCGTTAGCACTGGAGTAATCATAGGGAGCTCTTACAAGAGTATAAAGTCAGACGTAAATACTTACGTTATGGGTCTTATTGGATTGACATGGCTCGTATGCTTGTTCTTGCTGCTGCAAAAGCCACCTTCTCCCACTGCTAGTGCAAAGCGATTAGCTGGATTTCGGACTAGCGAGGACAGTGAACAGCGTCACTCTGAGGAAGAGAAAGAAAAATCTAGATTAAGGACAGAAGAAGAATTCAAAAGGAAAAAAAGGATAACAATGTTCGGAGTAGTCTTGATTCCAGTCGTTTGCTCCATTTACCTTTGGGGTTGGCCTGCGATTCAAACAATGAATGACCCTAATCCTAAACTCACTGTAATGATTGCAGAGTTTAAAAATGAGAAGACAGGTAAAGACGATCAGTCATTTACTAAGACTATAATTACCGAATTTGGAAATATAGATAGTCGTCACAAGCAAGTTCGCTTAGTGCCTGTCAGTGAATCTTTCTCTGACAAAAAGTCTGCAAGAGAAAAGGCAAAATCTATTGGCGCAGATGTTGCTTTTTGGGGATGGTACACTGTCAACAAAGATGTTGTTCCGTTAGTAGCAAATTTTGAGATTATAGAAACAAAAAAAACTACGCCTTATATTACTGAACTCGAACAAGGTACTCATGAAGCTTCTATAACTCCAGGTACAAAAAATCCAAATAGTTCCATAGTTCGTTTTTCCATTGAAGAACTAGATAATTTTACAATTCAGACTAATTTGTCTTCAGGTGTTAATTATCTTTCCCTTTCTACTCTTGGACTAGTTAACTTTCTGAACGGCAGCTATACTGCTTCAGCAGATGCTTTCTTGAGTGCATTGCAGTGGGGAGAGGGAAAAAATAAAGGTTTTATTTATTATTATTTAGGTCAAGCATATGCAAGTCAGAAAGATTACTCTAAATCGGTTGAAGCGTTCAGCAGAGCTATAGAGCTAAATCCACAAAATACTATGTACTATATCCACAGGGGAATAAGCTATCTAGGACTTAATAAATACGATAAAGCAATCGACGATCATAGTATAGCAATAAAAATTTCTGAGAATGGTGATCCTAATAAGACTTGTCTCTGTTTAGCTTATTTTGCTCGTGGAACTAGCTATGCAATGACTGGAATGTATGATCTAGCATCTAGGGATTTTGATATATCTATAAAGAATAATCCATCATTTGCGGAGTCATATGCGAGCAATGGTGTAATTAATGGAATCAATGGCAATTATCAAGTCGGCATCAGGAATCTTGAAAAGGCAATTGAGTTGGGAGACAAAAGCCTAGAAACTAAAAAGAAACTTGCGTCATATTATAGTTTTATTGGAAAATACGATAAAGCTCTAGAACAATATGACTCGATTATTCAATCTAATCATAAAACATTTGATATATTTAATCGCCGAGGCTCTGTTTACGTTGATTTAAAAGATTACAAAAATGCAACTTCTAATTTCAAAAGAGCTATAAGATTAAACCCAAGATCTGCTGTTGCTTATAACGGCCTGGGTTATGTAAACTATTTACAAGGTGATATTGAAGCAGCAATCGATAGTTTTAACAAGTCAATAGAGCTAGATAATATATTTCTGCCTCCTCACCTTAATTTAATTGAATTATTCAATTCCCAGAGAAAGTATGAAAAAGCAAAATTTACGGCAGAGAATACTATTAAAAACTTTCCAGAAGAAAGCGATGCGTATTCAAATTTGGCGATTACCAACATTAAATTAGGACTGTTTGATGTAGCCCTCGAAAATATTAATACATCAATAGAGATTTATCCAAGAAACGCGAATTATTATATGTTTAGGGGTGTTATACATAGAGGCTTAGGAAATAAGAAGATCGCGCTAGAAGATTTTGAAAAAGCCAAAACTCTGAAGCCTAGTCAAGAGATTTTGGCGGAAATCCAAAGTAATTTAAGTTACTTGTATTGGGATCAAGGTAAATCAAAGGACGCTTTATTAGAAATCGAAGAAGCCATAGACAATGGCGGAAATTTAGCGATTGTTCAATACCATGCGGGTTTTTTCTTTAGGGCCAGTGGAAATGACGAGAAGGCAGTTCTAAGTTTTGATAAGGCGATCGCTTTAGATCCTGCCATGGATGAAGCATATTATTTGCGAGCTTCTATCTTCGATGCACTTGGAAAACGGCAAAAAGCAATAGAAGATTTCGAGAAAGCAATAGAGCTTGATTCTCGAAAGTCGAAGTATTATATTGGCTTAGCTGATGTGTATATGAAACTAGGGCTTTTTGAAAAAGCACTTACTCCACTTGAGAATGCGATTACAGTTTCTCCAGATAGCTATGAAGCATATTACACAAGATCAAAAATTCATGAATGGCTAGGGCACTCAGAGTTAGCCAAACAAGACCTCGAAAAAGCTCAAGCAATTGATCAGTCTCAAAAATAGCTGATTTTCTTGAACACGTATATTGTTGCTTATAATCTTTGGCGCAATTCAGTTTTTGAATTAAGTCTTTGCCAGAACACCTCAAGCTGACTCACAACGTGCTGCAAAACCTTAATCGACATCTAAATCTAGAAAAGATGCTGGGCTTGTTCGCATAGGCGGAAGCGATTTGCAGGGTCGATGAATGGATAAAAGGGCGCGTATTCCGCGCCCCTAGCTTGCTTGCTTTTGTCTTACTTCGCTGTCAACTGCGTCAACACCTGATTCGATCGCTCCACAAACGCCTTCATGCCATCCGCATCAAAGCCCTTCTGAGCCATCAGCGCCAAATCATACACATGCTGACAGAGCATATTCGCCAACTCACCCGACGGAGAGGATGCTCCCTCGCCCGTAATGATGCTGCCGCCGCTGAGACTGATTAGATTTTGAATCAGCGGGTGATTCGTATTCACCAACAGCGTGTGCATCTCCGGGAACTGGACTTCCTTATTTTGGAACATCGCACTCATCTCCTGCATCCGGCGCAGTTCCTCTGGCAACAACACCATTGCAGGCGGCGTTGAAGCATCGCCCTTGAGCGCTTCTGTGCGGATGGTGACCTGGGGTTTGCCCAAGGCTTGCTCAAAGATCTCCTTGACCTGCTCCGCCTTCGTTTTATTCGTTGTTGGATCGACAATTTCGTCCGCCTTATCCTCCTCCATCAGCGTCGAATCTAGATCCGAATCCACCCGTGAGAACTTGATTTCCTTCTCGCGGTACTCATTCTCCAGGAAGCTAACAAAATGCGTGTCGATAAACGCATCTAGGAACAGCACCTCTAGACCCTGATTTTTGTGCAGGTCTACATAGGTTGCCTGGGCTGCCGCATCATTGCAATAGTAAACGCGGTTTTCGTGGCGGTCTTTGTTGCGATCGAGATATTCCTGCAACGTCGTATAGCTGCGGCCTTCTGCATCGGTATGTTTTGACTTTGGCGTCGCATCCGCCCAGGCATCCTCACCCTCCGGCGTTTGGACCTCCACCTGAACTTCCGCCTGCTCCGAATCCGCACCGCTCAGATCCGCCGTGGTCCGATAGATAATGTAATCCTCGACCTGGGTCTTGAACTTCTCGTCGTTCATTGCCCCAAACTTAACGAAGGTACCTAGGTCTTGCCAGTTCTCGATGTACTTGGAGAGGTCTTCCTTATAGAGCTCCTTGAGGCGATCGCCCACCTTCTTACTAATAAAATTCGCGATCCCCCGCACCTTACGATCCAACTGCAACGCGCTGCGGCTAACATTTAGCGGAATATCCGGGCTATCAATCACCCCCCGCATGGGCAGCAAAAACTTCGGCACGATCTCTTCGCAGTGGTCGCTGACAAACACCTGATTGCAGAACAGCTTGAGCTGCCCCTTCGTCACGTCCACCGTGGGATTGAGTTTGGGGAAATACAGGATCCCATTTACCAGGAACGGATAATCCGTATTGAGGTGAACCCACAGCAGGGGATCCTCCTGGAACGGATAAAGATAGCGATAGAACTCCAGATAATCCTCATCGGTCAAATTGCTTGGGGACTCCCGCCAGATCGCCTTTTGCCGATTGAGGACCTCGTCACCAAGCTTAATAGCCACCGGCATGAAATCGCAGTAGGTCTTAACAAGCTGCTTGATCCGGCCCTCTTCCAGGTACTCCGCTTCCTCTTCATTGATATGGAGCACAATGCTCGTCCCTTTCTCGGTGCGCTCCGAGCCGCTCAGCTCAAACGAGGGCGAGCCATCACACTTCCAATGGACCGGTTCCGCACCCTCCCGCCAGGATAGGGTATCAATCTCCACTTGGTCTGAAACCATGAATGCTGAGTAAAAACCTAGGCCAAAGTGCCCAATAATCGGTTGGTCAGCACCACCCTTATACTTTTCAATAAATTCTTCTGCGCTCGAAAACGCCACTTGGTTGATATACCGCTTCACCTCATCAGCGGTCATGCCGATGCCGTTATCCGTGATCGTCAGCGTTTTTGCGTCCTTATCTACGGAGATGACAATCTCGGGTTCTGCCTCTTCACCGCCGATCTCCCCGGCGTAGGCCACCATTTTCCGCTTCTGGATTGCATCCACCGCATTAGAGACCAACTCCCGGAAGAAGACCTCGTGATCCGAGTAAAGCGACTTCTTGATGATGGGGAAGATGTTCTCGGTATTGAAGGTAATGTTGCCTTGTTCGAGTACGGTCATAGGTTTGCAGGGGAATAGCCATAGAAATAAACCTTTACCTATTGTGAATGAATATCGAGTTCTCTATAAATACCGTTGAAGTACGGATCTCCCCACCCACCGAATTTAAGGGTGAACAGTATTTTTCAGCAAGCAAAATAACGAATTGCTAGTTTGTCTTAGTCAAATGATTGACAAAGATTCTTATTCCGGAAACTTAATATATAGATCCAATATAGAACCCAAAGAGAATATTTTAGATTTACAGCAACTTTGTCTTTGATTTTTATTCGCCAGAATCTTATTGAAAACGCGAAGATTAGGCACGGTTTTAAGCGGTTTTATGAAGTCAGCAAAAAGCAAATCAAATTGCATTTTGTCCGTAAGTTTTCTGATGTTTATTTCGGTGTTTTTTTTGAGAATTGCAAGTGTCAAGCAACGAGGATTCACCAAAACCTTGAGTGATTCTTAGGTCTCAAATCTCTGAGTATTGAGTTTATCTCCGCGCTCATTTGCCGAATCGGTTCCGTTACGATCTAGGCGGTTCGTTGGGGAAAACTAAGAATCAGAAGCTTCAAGAAATCGGTTTATTTCTCGTTTGGCTTTCGTGTTGCTCTCTTTCTCTACTGCCATTTGTCATGAAATCTAACGTCTTTCGTCTCTCCCTTGGTTTAGCTACTGCTGCGATCGCCTCTCTAAATGCCGCCGCTGCCTCCGCGTTCCCAACTATCCAGCTTGACCAGGCAACGCTCGATACTTTTAATGCCAGCTATGTCCAAAATGAGCGCGCGTTTAAGAGTGACGCGGGTTCCTTTCAGGTCGATCTAAACTCGCTGTTCTTCAGCAACAGCAAAAAAGATGTGGAAGTGTACTTTGTCAATGAAGGGGCTAGAAACAATAGCCAGCTTTCTTTTTCCCTCAATGGCGGAGCCTCCAGCGTCATTTTTGACCAAATTACGTCTCAAGAGAGTGTTGTGTCAGAGACCAATGGCGTTTTGACCCTGGGCGAGGGCCGAAACCTCGGTCAGGCTGCAAAAGGCACTCAAGTGGAATTTTCGTTCATGGTGAACGACTATCGTTCTGGCAAATCGACCTATACCTATAGCACTAACGAAGCCAACAATCCGGATGGTTTGCAGCATCTCGTCGGCTATGAATACCTAGATGGTGCCGGTGAAAAATGGCTGATTTTAGGTCTGGAAGACCGCTACGGGGATGGTTCTGTGCACGAAGGCGCTAGTTCGGACCGGGACTTCAATGACGTTGTGATCGCAGTCAAGGGGCTATCCACGACCCCGGTTCCCGAGCCCGGGATGATGCTGGGTCTGGCCGGAACGGCAGTCGCTGGGTTGCTGAAGCTCCGTCGCCGGGACGAAGTCTAAAGGACGGACAGATTGCCGATTGAGAGCAGATTTAAGATCGACAGGATAGAGAAGTACAGCGGTATGGTTCGATGGAGGGGCAACCTTCTTCAATGGATTTCCTTGAAGTCCAGCGGTCTAGACCGTAATCTATCGAGCCATGCCTTCCTTGCCCTCGTCCTTTGTTGAACACCTGAGCGAATGGATTACTGCTCAATCTCACCAGCGCATTACGTTTGCCCAATATATGGATTGGGTGCTCTACTCTTCCCCAGGGGGCTACTACAGCAAAGGTATCGGTGTAGGACCCCAAGGCGATTTTGTAACTTCTCCCCATCTCAGCCATGATTTTGGTGAGCTCCTGGCGGTACAACTGGCCCAGATGTGGCAAGTGTTGGGCGGTCCGGAGTCTTTTGCTTTGGTCGAAATGGGCGCTGGACAGGGCCTGTTGGCGATCGATATTTTGCGATTCCTCGCCCAGAATTTTCCCGATTGCTATGCCACCGTTGATTATTTGATAGTTGAAAAATCGACGGGATTGAGGCGATCGCAACGCCAGCGCTGTCAAGCCGCCAATCTAGACCCCCTACCGCGCTGGCTCGACTGGGACGAGATTCCTGAAGACTCCCTCGTGGGCTGCTGTTTTTCCAATGAGCTGGTGGATGCGTTTCCAGTTCATCGAGTAGAGATTCAGGCCGGACAATTGCAGGAAGTCTATGTACAGGTTCAGCAACCCAGGGGGCTAGGGCCAACCGGTGCAATTGATGCAGCCGATGCAGCCGATGTAGCAACGCCCTTTGCAGAAACCCTAGGAGCCCCTTCCACGCCTGAACTTCAAGCCTATTTTGATGCTTTGGGCATCGATCTGAGTTCCTATCCTGATGGTTACCGTACCGAGGTCAATTTAGCGGCCCGAGACTGGCTAGAAACCGTGGCCAGCCGCCTGCGGCGCGGCTATTGCCTAACCGTTGACTATGGCTACAGTGCCGATCGCTATTACCTTCCTAGCCGCAGCCAGGGCACGCTCCAAGCCTATACCCGTCACCGTCACCACAGTGATCCCTATATCAAGGTTGGCGACCAGGACTTAACGGCCCATGTGAATTTTACGGCGCTGGAGCAATGGGGTGAAGCCCTGGGCTTGCAGAAACTGGGTTTTACCCAGCAGGCTTTGTTTTTGATGGCCTTGGGATTGGGCGATCGCCTCACCGCCCTCGCCAGCAATGCCACCGACCTCACCGCCATACAGCAGGCCATCCAACGGCGGGAACAGCTCCATCAACTGATGAATCCTCTAGGTTTAGGCGGGTTTGGCGTGTTGCTCCAAGGCAAAGGGCTAACCCTAGCTGAACGGACCGTTGCGCTTAAAGGTTGGTCATTACCCCAGCCATGAGCCATTAGAAAACTTAGAAAAACTGCATCAATGGTCACAGGAGTTGTAATCTCGCTTGAGCAAGTCAACTATCCCTCACTTTGGAGCAATGTAGGAGGTTCCGTTGTCAACTCTCTAGGCATTTTTTGTAGCTTGAATCACAGAAAGCGGTCCCTCGCTCTGAGAACGTAGTCAGATAGGTTTCAGCTCGTCCGCAATTGCCTGCTGAAGATGGGGAACGATAAATTCGACCCCCGGCCTTGGTAGCCTTGGGTTGCGGACTAGAGTTGGGAGATGCATCGTCGGTGATTTTACTCCAAACCGATTCGTTCCACAGACTGCATGATTTCTCACGTATTGTTGGACCGGCACAAAGTGAGTCTCTCCGAAAGCGCAGGTTCGGACTGCTTTCCGGTGGAGTACTCGACCCTTTCCTGTGATGCTCTAACCCAGCGTGTGTTGGCGCAGTATGCGATCGCGCCCGTCGTTTCCTGTCGGCTTTGGAACCGGGGCCTCAGCGATATTTATTTGGTCGAGACCCGAGACCAGCCCTACATTCTGCGAGTCTCCCATGCCCATTGGCGCAGTCAGGGGGAGGTTGAGTTTGAACTGGCGTTCCTTGACTGCCTTCGCCAACATGGTGTCCCCGTTGCCTATCCCCTGCTGACCCAGGCGGGAGATCTCTGTATCGAGATTGCGGCACCGGAAGGTAAGCGCTATGCAGCGCTGTTTGTCTTTGCCCTCGGCGATGTTCCGCTCTGTGATCTCAATCAGATTCAAGCTGCAGCCCTGGGAGCCAAAGTGGCTGAAGTCCATACCCTAGCCAGTCGATTTCGTCCCCCCTGCCATCGGCCTCCGCTGGTGTTAGATCATTTGTTGGATGAGTCATTAACAACGATTTTGCCGTTTTTTGCCCAGCAACCGAAGGAGCAGCAGTATCTTCAGGATTTGCGATCGCAGCTCCAAGCCCGTCTAGCCCACCTCCCCCAAGAATCCCCCTACTGGGTCGTTTGCTGGGGGGATCCCCACAGCGGCAATGTTCACTTTACTCCCGAGGGTAATCTGACGCTGTTTGATTTTGATCAGTGTGGTTATGGCTGGCGGACGTTTGATATTGCTAAGTTTTTGCAAACCTCGTTGCGTACCGGGCTTAACTTTGTCGCCCGTCAGGCCTTTCTAGAGGGCTATGAGTCGGTTGTGTCCCTAGAGGAATGGGAGCTGAGTTCCCTGGCGGATTTGGTGCAGGTGGCGCATATTTGGGGCTGGGCCATTCGTTTGAAAGCAGCGCAGTTGCATAGTTATAGTCAGTTAGACGATCGCTACTTTACCCAGCGTCTGCACCAGCTTAAGAGCTTTCGGCAGCAGAACTGGCAGTTATTTTAGGCATTAAGAAACAAGATATTGGCGTAGAGGGTTGCGATCGCCACCTCAACACCCAAGCTTTCCAACCTCACGACGTCTCCCTTCCCATAGGGAGAGTAGAGCCACATGCGACCCTCTCCCCGTCGATAGACCTCTACCCCTATTTTGCTGGCATTGACTAGCACGTACTCCTGCAAGGACTCAATCTGACGATACTCATTCCATTTATCTCCCCGATCTACAGATTCGGTACCCGGAGAGAGAACCTCAACGATCAAAGTTGGAAATCGAACGAACTTTGCTTCTTGAAAATCGCGATCATCACAGGTCACTAGCAAGTCAGGATAACGATAACTTCCCTGCTTCGTCACTTGAAGCTTGACATCCGCAATATTGATACGACCCCCCCTCTCCCGCACAACGCCATGGATAGACGTTAAAAGATTAACCGCAATATCGTTATGGGGAACGGTTCCCCCCGTCATGGCGACTAAGACCCCGCTGACATATTCGTAGCGCAGCTCTTGCCGGGGTTCCCAGGCCAGATATTCTTCAGCGGATAAGGTGAAACTGCTTGGAGTCGCAATCATTAATGTTCCCCATTAAAACATCTAGCCCATACATATCTGGCCCATAGGGGGTTGTTTTGCTACAGACGCTTGACGGCCTCTCAGGAAATCGGCAAAGCTTAGGTGAGATCCGTTTGCTGTACCCCCATGGCCATTATCTCGCTGAAAGCTTGGTATCTCCAAGAATACGAGCCTGTTCGAGACTTAGAAAACCGTCCCCACGATTTGCGGCTGAGCAAAAGCAGTTTGCTCAAATCAGCACTGCGGGCAGATTTTTTGGATGAAGCCGCCGAGGTCAAACAATCCGAGTGGTTTCAGCGCTATCTCGAAGGAGAACTGGTGGAGTTTTACATTGAGGGAAGCGGGGGGTATGGGATCGCCAACATCGACCTCGTCAGCCATGAAATTTATTTCACCAAGCGGGACGTCCTCTCCAATCTAGACCCAACAATTTTTTTCAGCTACCAAACCGAATACAGCGAATCCGGTGAGCTACTGCGGACAGCGCTGAAACAGGCGATCGAAAAATTTAACAAAAAATCTCGCATCCCCCTCACCCTCGAAGAATCCAACCGCCTCAGTGACGGTCCCCTGCGGCTACAAAGCACACTGATGCGGAAACTGCGCAAAAGCCTGCTGTTCATCGCTGATGCCACCCCCATCGTGGCGCTGGAAGACAGTCCGCCTCTACTCTTCCCGAGCCCTGCCGTCTGCGTCGAAGTAGGCTACGCGCTCCAGTGCAAGCGACCCGAACAAATCCTGATTGGGCAACAAACCCGCAGCGATCTGCCCGGTCAGTTTTCCTTCGATGTTGCCCCCGGCCAACGCTTCCAGTTCAAGACCGAAGCCGACCTACGCAAAACCCTGGGAAGCCTCCTAGAAGAGCAATTGCAGCGGTTCAACCTCCTCTAGCGCCGGTAGATACCAACTTCCATAGGACACAATCGCAAATTTCCGGGGGATTGCGGGTAAGTTTTTGACAGCGATTAGCCCATCCTAAAGGAGAGAAAATGCCGTTTCCGACGGTAGAGACAGATTCGTCTCTAAACTTCCTCGATAATCGTTAAACTAATTCGGTTAGCTTTCCATCCTCGGGGCTTCTCCCAATGGGAACATTCCCCGCTAACTGAAACCCCGTAAGGAGCGTCCTATGGCCAGAACTGCAAGCGAATATGCGGTCCACCTCTTCTTCGAAGGAGGACTGAAGGAAGAAGTCCGGTTTCCCACGATTCAGGATTTTCAAAAATGGTATAGCAGCGAGCTCATGCCCAAATCTGACTCCACAGACTTCATTAAGGTCCCCATCAAAAATGTCGAAGGGGAATACATGGTCGCCCGTCCCGCCAAAATCATGGCCCTGCGGGTCGAACCGATTTTCTCGTCCAGTGTCGAGCGTTTCTACTAACCTCTCGTGAGGCAGGAAAAAGACCCTATGACGTTTCAACCGCTGGTGGCAGGCGCGATCGCCACCAGCCTCCTTGGTCTGCTCAGCATTCCCCTCGCTGCCTGCAACCCCCAAGCCACCGCCACCGTTCCTGCCAACCCAACCGCTACACCCAGTTCCGCTCCCCCTCTTACCCCATCACCTGCCACCCCATCACCCGCCACCCCATCACCCGCCACCCCATCACCCCCAGCCCTAAAATCCCTCAGCCAACCGCCGAACCTGGGCTTAGATACCCAGATTTGGGGTGAACAGGAGTCTGAACGGGGGGGCGATCGCGCAGCCCTGCTCACCGCCATTGACCACAGCCTTCGCTATCTCGACACCCCCAAAGCTGCCGAAGATTACAAAACCTATCCCATTCCTGGCGTTACCCAAGACCGGGTAAGGCGCAGCCTGCGACGGTTCCGGCAGCTCGTCCGCTATAGTGGCTCAGCCCAGGCCCTACGCAAGGCCGTTCAGCGAGAATTCGAGTTTTATCAGGCGAGCGGTAACGATGGTCAAGGGACCGTTCATTTCACTGGCTACTTTGAGCCCACTTACGCCGCCAGCGCCAGTCCGACCGCTGAATATCGTTATCCCCTGTTCAAACGCCCTACCGACCTCGACCAGTGGCCCAAACCCCACCCCGATCGCCTTGCCCTCGAAGGCAAAGACGGTTTGCAGGCTAGTCAGGGTAAACTCAAGGGACTAGAACTGGTATGGCTCAAGAGTCGGCTCGAAGCCTTTTTGGTGCAGGTGCAGGGTTCCGCCAAGCTTGCTCTGACTGACGGTAGTACAATGACAGTAGGCTATGCGGGTCGAACCGACTATCCTTACGTCAGCGTGGGCCGCGAGCTCGTCAACGACGGCAAGTTTACCCTTGAGGACCTGTCTCTTCCCGTCATGCTGAATTACTTTCGCCAAAACCCTCAGAGCCTGGACGAATATCTACCGCGTAATTCGCGATTTGTCTTTTTCAAGGAAACCGGTGGGGCACCGGCAACGGGCAGTCTTGCGGTTCCGGTGACGGCAGGTCGCTCCATCGCCACCGACAAGTCCCTTATGCCGCCGGGAGCGTTGGCGCTGCTCGAAACCCCATTGCCCACCCCATTACCCCATACCGAAGGGCCAGGTCGCTACCGTAAACAAACCGTAAGCCGCTTTGTTCTGGATCAGGACACGGGAGGGGCTATCCAGGGCGCAGGCCGAGTTGACTTATTCGTGGGCACGGGGGTTGAAGCGGGCGATCGCGCCGGACTCATCAACGACACCGGACAGCTCTATTACCTCTTACTCAAGGATGGATTCTAGCCTTGCGATTACCCTCGTGATGATTTTTACGATCGTCGCAGGGATTGGAGCCCAGGTGCTAGCAGCCTATCTGAAGCTGCCGAGCATTGTCTTTCTGCTGCTGTTTGGGATGGCGCTGGGCCGGGATGGCTTGGGGCTGATCCAGCCCCAGTTGATTGGCCATGGCTTAGATGTGATTGTGGCCATGGCCGTGGCGCTGATTTTGTTTGAAGGGGGCCTCAATCTGGAGCTGCGGGAGCTGGGCCGGGTCTCGGGCAGTTTACGCAATTTGGTGACCCTGGGCACTCTGATTACGCTTTTGGGGGGCAGCATGGCAGCCCACTGGCTGAGTGAGTTTCCCTGGCCCATTGCCTTTTTGTATGCTGCCATCGTGGTGGTTACGGGTCCAACGGTCACAGGGCCATTGCTTCAGCAGGTGAGTGTCGATCGCAAAGTCGCAGCCCTCCTGGAGGGGGAAGGTGTTCTCATTGATCCCGTGGGGGCGATCCTGGCGGTGGTCGTTCTTGATCTGATTCTCAATGCCAATGCCAATCCCCTAGATGCGGTGGGAGGTCTGTTTTTACGCTTGGGGATTGGTGGGTTAATTGGAGCGGTGGGCGGTGGGCTCATCGGCTTGTTTCTCAAGCGGGCCAAGTTTCTCAGTGAAGAGCTCAAAAACCTGGTGGTATTAGCGGGGGCCTGGGGGCTATTTGGTTTGGCCCAATATATCCGCAGCGAATCGGGGCTGATGACCGCCGTGATTGCGGGCCTGGTGGTTGGCTCAGCGGCAGTGCCGGGGGAGCGGATGCTGCGGCGGTTTAAGGGACAGCTCACGGTGTTGTCGATTTCGGTTTTGTTTATTTTGTTGGCGGCAGACTTATCCATTGCCAGTGTGTTTGCTCTGGAATGGGGCGGCCTCTTTACGGTTCTGGCGCTGATGTTTTTGGTGCGGCCTTTGAATATCTGGAGCTGCACGCTACAGAGTGACCTGAATTGGCGGCAAAAGCTTTTTATGAGCTGGATTGCGCCCAGGGGGATTGTCTCGGCATCCGTGGCTTCTCTGTTCGGCATTTTACTGACGGAGCGGGGCATCAATGGGGGGGATTCTATTAAGGCCCTGGTTTTTCTCACCATTATTTTGACGGTGTTTTTGCAAGGGCTGACGGCTAAACCCATTGCCCAACTGCTGGGGATCACCTCTGCGGAGACCCGTGGTGTGATGATTGTGGGGGCCAATCCCCTCAGTAAGCTGGTGGGACGTCTGATTCAGGCGGAAGGTCAATCCATTGTGATTATTGACTCCGATGAAGCGGCCTTAAAAAAGGTCGAACAGGAGGATTTACCGACGGAACTGAGCAGCGCCTTTGACGACGAGGCCCTAGAAGAAGCGGGGATTGATACGGTCGGAACTGTGCTGGTGATGACGAGCAATAGTGAAGTCAACCAGGCGATCGCCCAGCGGATCACAGAAGAATTTAGCCCCCCCCGAGTCCTAGCCCTTTCGCCAGGAGAGGCCGGAACCCGCGCATCGCTCAATCCCAAAATTGGTGAAGCTTTCCTGAAAAATTTACCAATCAAAACCTGGAACCAATACCTTAGTGAAGGGTCAATCCGAGTGGGAATGACACAGCTACGGGAGGTGGGGTTTGATCTGCAAAAGGTTCACCTTGAGGCGTTGATGCGATCGCAGGAATTAGTGCCGCTGTTGCTAGGACGGCAGGAGCGCCTACAGATTTGTGCCGCTGGAGAAGAGTGGAAACCGGGCGATCGCCTGATCTATCTCCTGCATGATCCCAAGCCCAAACTACTCAAACGCCTCTCTGGAAATGCCCAACCCAAGCTGACGATCGAAAAACTCCCTGCCGTTGAAGAAATTCCTGTTCCACCGTCACCGCCTTCTGCTAGCGAAGAACTGGTTGCTGCGGGAGTCCCGGCATTGGCAACCGAGGATCTCTCCGAGGACTCGTCCAAGAATGCCTCGATGGAGCTCCCCCTTGATCCCTCGTTGGATCAAGTAGCTCAAAAGCCTAGAACACCCAACGCGCCCAGCAGGGCCACCAGCCCAAACAGGACCAAAATAGCCCCTGATCCATAGTGAATGCCGGTGAGCCATGGCGGAGACAGATGTTGCCGCAACTGCTGAATGAGGCTACACAGAAACAGCCACCAAAGGGCTGAGCCCAGAAAAACACCCAGGATTAACGCCCAAGCATCGTTATGCACCCTAGGCTGGGCGGCGGCTGGGTTGGCAGCGGTCCCGAGCCCCAAACCGGCAAACATCGCAACAAACGAAAGAATGGTTGCGGGGTTGGTGAGGGTAAGGGCGAGGGCTGAACCGTAGGCGCTGAGGCGAGATTGAGGGGGGGGTGGGGCGATCGCCCCAGCGGAGGACTGGGCAGAGGGGGGAGCAACAGTCTGGGCAAAAACCGTTCGACCGCCCAGATAGAGCAAAAACAGTCCCCCCAGACTCTGCATGATCGTTCGCTGAGCAACTAAGAACTCAGACAGCGTAACCAGTCCAAACCCAGCAATACTGCCATAGAGGGCATCTGCCGTCGCGGCCCCCAGACCTGAAACAAATCCAGTCCACCAGCCCTGGCTGAGGGTGCGGCGAATACAGAGAATACCAATGGGGCCAACGGGAGCGGCGATCGCCAATCCTAAAACGATGCCTTTCAAGAAAATTTGAATCAGCATCTCCATACCTCTGCAAGATCTTGCGCCCTTGAACCCATACATTACTCGCTTAAATTACTCGCTACGCAGCAGCCAAAATCCGCTGTAGGTCATGCCGGAATCATCCGGTTGGATCAACAAAAAATGCAGCCCCGCTGCTGCCTGTTGCCGCTGCTGAAACGTTCGTGCCGCTCGGGCCATATCCGCATCTTCAAAGGTTGCCATCACCCAGCGTTCCGCCAACCCCGCTGCCAAAATCACCCCATCCGGTGCACCCGGACTATAGTGCAGCCTATAGGGGCGGATAGTTTGTAGCCATCGCGCTAAGGGCATCGCCGCCCGCCCAGCCTCGATGATGACACCGGGAATGGGTAACGTTGAGGCTAAACCCAGGGACAAGGGCCAATGGGACTGAGGGAGATGGAGGATAGGAATGGGGCGATCGCGAAACCCCTCCACTAACTCCCCCGCCGGTAAGGCCGCAAACTGCCAGCGATCGCCCCGCAACCGTTCGGGCAAAGGTTGAGGGGGCAACTGTTCGATCGCCACAGGGTCCCAACTAGAATCCCAGCCAGAATTCCTGCCCGATTGCACCAGAGTTTGCAGAATCTGTTTGATCGCGGGGGTCTGGCGGGTCGCTTCGACGTTAAGGCCCAAGGGTTTGGCTCCAGCGGCAATCAAGCTAAAGCTTTGGGGTCGAAAAACTTGGAGGATTGGATGCTGAGCCTTGGCGATTGGAGATGGCTCTAGAGCGGCTCGGGATTGCAAGGCGGTTTGCAGTTGATGGGTCACCCAAGCCGCAGTGATCTCCGCCTGGGGAGCCTGGGCAGACCATTGCCACTGACCATCCGCACTGCACAGCAGGAGTTCCCAAAGGGGGTTGCCTGCGGCGTCCGTTTGGGGGCGACGGGACAGATCGGCCTGCCAAGGGTCGTGCATAAAAATTACTGCGAGGTTGCCTTAACGATTCTATGATTTTTGGTGCTGGTATGGTCTAGCGAAGGGTTTGCCCGCACTGGAGCCGATCACTTGAGGGATGGCCTGGGGGCCTTGCCTAGAGTCCTTGCCTAGAGTCCTTGCCTGGGGGATTGCTTGACTATCCTCATAAGTTCCTCAACTTTTAGCCCTATCTTGAGGACATTGAGGGATAGCGAGGTCAAACAGCGATGGATAGGGATATTAAAAACGGAGCGGCTGTCGATAGCGATCGCAGCGTTGATGTCAAAGCCGTTGAAGTTGGCACTGAGCCATCAGACAATGCCCAGGATAATGTCAAAACAGAGGAGTTCCGAGTTCAAGGGGAAGAGCTAGTCTCAAAAATCAAAGAATTGGTGCATGAAGGCAATATTCGTCGCATTATCGTCAAAAATGAATCAAATCATACTTTGATTGAGATTCCGTTGACAGTGGGGGTTGTGGGTGGGGTTCTCAGTGCTGCCTTCTTCCCCGTTTTAGCGGCATTGGGTGCCATTGGCGCGGTGGTCGCTCACCTGACGTTGGTGATTGAAAAGCGGCAGTAGGCAGGTGGTGGCAGCACCGATCGCCAGCATCGGAGGGGTCCAGATCTCCCCAATCTCGTTCCCCTTTCCCTACTATGGGAAAAGACTGACGATCGCACATCACTATGGATCTCTCCGAAAGCCTCACCATGGCCGTCAAAACCCTGACGGCTAACAAACTCCGCAGCACCCTAACGATGCTGGGCATCATCATTGGCAATGCCTCCGTCATCTCGATGATCGGGGTTGGCCAGGGGGCACAGCGTCTTGCCTCTGAACAGTTTGAGGCCCTGGGTCCAAATGTGTTGTTCATTGTACCCGGTACCCGAGAAGCCCGACGGACAACCTTTGATTTGCCCAAAACCCTGGTTCTCACGGATGCAGAGGCGATCGCCCAGCAAGTTCCCTCTGTCGAAGCCGTGGCTCCCCAAATTAGTAGCCAATACATCATTAGCTATCGCGGCAACAATACCTCCAGTAGCGTTGTGGGAACAACCCCAGCTTTTTTGACCGTGCGTAGCTTTGAAATCGATCGCGGTCGCTTTATTACCGACGCCGATATTGAATCGAATAAACAGGTTGCAGCTATTGGTTCAACCCTTGCAAAAACGTTATTTAATGGCGAAGAACCCCTGGGTCAGCAGATTCGCGTGCGCGACAGTTCCTTTGAGGTGGTGGGCGTGATGAAAGAAAAGGGATCATTTCTTGGGCAAAACCAAGATGATTCGCTCTATCTTCCCATTAGTACGATGGCCAACCGGCTCGTGGGTCGAACTTCACCCTACGGTACAGAGGTAACCTTTATCTCGGTGTCTGCGAAGAATGAACAGAGCATTAGTGCCGCTCAATTTCAAATTCGCAATCTGCTGCGGCTGCGTCACAAAATCAAGGCAGAAGATGACTTTAGCGTGGATACTCAGAAAGATATTTTGACGATTGTCAGCACGATTACCGGAGCATTGACGCTGATGTTGGCGGCGATCGCCGGAATCTCGCTGCTGGTCGGGGGCATCGGCATCATGAATATCATGCTCGTTTCAGTTTCAGAACGCACCCAGGAAATTGGCTTGAGAAAGGCGATCGGGGCGACGCAAAAAGATATTTTGGTTCAGTTCATAATTGAAGCTGTTATTCTATCTGCGGCAGGTGGTTTGTTTGGCACAATGTTAGGCGTCAGCGGGGTGTTGCTCGTAGGGGCTTTGTCGCCGTTGCAGGCAGCGGTTTCCCCCGTGGCGATCGTCATGGCGGTGAGTATTTCGGGCGGGATTGGCTTGGCTTTCGGGGTGTTGCCTGCGCAGCAAGCCGCGAAGCTGGATCCAATTGTAGCCCTGCGCAGTATTTAGCAATTGCCAGGAAAATTGATGGGTTGGATTAATCTGCTGGCACAAAGCGATCGCGAGCAAAATCCCGCAGAGCCTCAATATCTTCCCGTCGCGAAACCGATAGCGGTACCGTTGAGCGAATTTCTTCCTGCAAAATCGCAGTATTGAGCGCAACCTTGAGATGTAAGGCTCGGTAGAGTCCCGCGACTACAGCCTGCTCGATTTCTGCACCGCTAAAGCCTTCGGCGGCTTCGATGAGAAGTTGCAGATCAAACTGATCTGGGTCTTGTTTGCGACGATTGAGGTGAATCTTAAAAATCGCCCGTCGGGCTTCTGCATCCGGCAGGTCCACAAAGAAAATTTCGTCAAATCTTCCTTTCCGCAGGAGTTCCGGTGGCAACTGAGATAGATCATTGGCGGTGGCGACGACAAATACCTCTTCCTGCTTTTCCTGAAGCCAGGTGAGAAAGCTGCCAAACATCCGTTGGCTGGTGCCGCCGTCGGTGGATTGGCTGGGGGGACTAAAGCCTTTTTCCAATTCATCGATCCAAAGCACCGCTGGAGCCATGGACTCGGCTAAACTTGTGGCGCGGCGCAGGTTCTTCTCTGACTCGCCCACGTATTTGTCATACAACCGTCCGGCATCGAGCTTGAGCAGCGCCAACCGCCAACTGCGGGCAATCACCTTAGCGGCAAGAGATTTACCACAGCCCTGTACCCCAACGATCAAGATGCCCTTAGGCGGATTGAGATTGAGGGCCTGAGCCTCGGCACTGAAACCGACCTCCGCTCGCTTAATCCAGTCTTTGAGATTATCAAAACCGCCGATCTCGCTGCTGTTGTCCTGGGGCGGAAAATATTCGAGTAGTCCTCCTTCCTGCAAAAACTGAATTTTGCGGGCCTGAATGTCTTCTAGATCGCTGGCCGAAAGTTTCTGGTCTGTGAGCGCAGCGTAGGCGAGGATCTGCCGCGCTTGGTTGATCGTCATGCCGCGCAGGGCATCCAAAATAGCACCGAGTTCGGCGGGGGCTAGGTCAATTTGAATTTGCTGTTTGAGATTGAGCGATCGCACCACCGCTTGCAGCACCTCATAGAGCTCATCCCGTGTCGGCATCTGTAAGGCATAGTGAATGGCTACCAGTTCATCGGGCACTTGAAGCTGGGCTCCGGTCAACACAATCGAAGCATGGTTCTGACTAAACTGCTGGCTAAGTTCTCGAAACTTCCGCAGGAGCTTAGCATCCTTGAACTGCTGGCTAAAATCTTTCAGCAAAAAAATTCCTTCAGAGGGAAGCGCCGCCATCTCTTGTAGCAACTGCATGGGATCCTGGGAACCGGCGATCGCCTCTCCCTGGGGCGATCGCGACAAACCGCGTGTAACCGTCCATTCATACAATGGCAACCGCAAGTCCTGGGCGACGTTTTCCAATAGCGCCGTGACCCGCTCCTCCTCAATAGTTTCCATCGCGATCACGGAATGAAACGACAAAATCAACGTTTTCAGCTCATGGACACTGGTGCTGGGCATCGCAATCATGGCAGGGGAGGAACCGGTAGAGCCGAGACCGGCGCTTCGCTATGATGGGGGCTCTAGAAAGCACTATAGGCCCAATCGCGCCCGTCGCCCATGACCTTCCAGCCGCCTGTCTCGCCTCGTTTGTCCGCCGCTCCTGCCCCCAGTGCAGACGAGATTCAGAATCTCTTTAACCGCATTGCGCCGGTTTACGATCGCCTCAACGATCAGCTTAGCTTTGGGCTCCATCGGGTCTGGAAGCGCATGGCGGTGGGCTGGGCCGGGGCAAAATCGGGCGATCGCGTCCTCGATCTGTGCTGCGGCACGGGGGATATTGCCCTGCTCTTAGCCGATGTGGTCGGTCCGGCGGGTCAAGTGTATGGCGTTGATTTTGCCTGTGATTTGCTCCAGGTCGCGGCCCAGCGCCAGCGGGCAACAGGGCGATCGCAGCCTATCACCTGGCAGCCGGGAGATGCTCTCAGCTTGAATTTTTCCGATGACTTTTTCGACGCAGCAACCCTAGGCTATGGTCTGCGCAATGTTACCAATATTCCCAAAGCCCTGCGCGAACTCCACCGGGTGCTCAAACCGGGAGCCAAAGCCGCAATTTTAGATATGCATCGACCAACCCAGGAAATCATGCAAGGCTTCCAGCGGTTGTATTTAGATCAATGGGTGGTGCCTGCAGCGACAAGGCTCGGCATGGCCCAGGAGTATATTTATATTCACCCCAGTTTGGAGCGGTTTCCCCAGGGGGCGGAGCAGGTGGCGATCGCCCGTTCAGCGGGCTTTATTGATGCGGTTCATTATCCGTTGGTAGGGGGATTAATGGGAATCTTGGTCCTACAGAAAGCACGTTATTCGCAACCTTAATCCTTTGAATTGGCGGATTGAGTTGGCGGGTTAGTTAATCTTGATCCGTGGGGCGGGGCGATCGCAGCTGCATAATGGCTTGTCGCGTATTCACCACCTCATCAATCAGCGCCGTATCGCTCCTGACCGAGCGACCAAGGGATTCTAGGTGACCGAGCGTGCGAATAAGACCCCATTGCAGACTAGTAATTGTTTCTCGCAGTTCTCGAATTTCTTCCGAGGTATCCATTAAACATGCTCCTGAGTGAGTGAAAGACGTACTAAAGAGTGAATCAAGAATCTTATGTGTATTTCGGTCTCTGATGATCTAATTTCAAGATTCCCACTCAGCTGTCTTTGCTACTTCTATAGAAACATGCGAAAATTACGATTGGCATCCTGATTCTAGCCGATCGCAATTATCTGGAAATGTCGTAGAACTACGGATACTTTAAGGGGCGCTTTAAGAAAAGTCTATGAAGTCCAGGCGTTACTGCTCGTGAGCGGAAGATTTAGTTTGAAGACTCATTCAAGGGCGGAGACGGTTTAAGATGCATCACAGCTCTGCCAGCTTTTTCAATGCGCTTCAACACATCCTCATCCACGGCGGCATCTTGTCCGACCAATTCACAGCACTTCAATGTTTCTACTAGCGCCCATTGGAGACTAGTGACCACTTCCCTTAGTTCCCTGACTTCTTCCTGGTTATCCACCACCACTACCGTCCTTTGCAAAGAACACGTTTCTTTCAGGTATCCCTGGATTCTACTGTCAAGTTTGCCCAAACTAGTTCCCCCATTTGGGGGATGCCACTCCATTGCATATTTAATTTCATGCATAAGGTGTCAACAAAGTCAGGATCAAATTGTTTAGAGCCCTTTTCATGATTCAGAATAGCAGCGTCAGTGGGTAGCGTTCCATGGGTCTAACACGGAATCTTTCGTCTTTTACGGCAACCAAGGATAAATAGTATCCGTGTAAGCACGTAATGCGATCGCGATCAGTATCCATAGATGCCCGGAGATCAATTTCCGTACAAATTTGGGCCAACTTGGGCCGAAGGTCGCCGAGGGACAACCTATCATGGAAACGGGAGGTTTTCGATCGCCTCTCCATACCAGCTATCTCACCTCTGTTGAGCCGACCTCTTTCGTGGCAATTACTGATCTTTGGCTGTGGATTGCGCCCCCGCTCGCAGGAGGCATCATTGGCTATTTCACCAATGATCTGGCGATCAAGATGCTGTTTCGCCCCTATCGCCCGATTTATCTGTTTGGGCGTCGGTTACCGTTTACGCCGGGGTTGATTCCCAGTAACCAGGAACGCCTTGCCCAGCGGATTGCAGACGCCATCATGGGCTCGTTGCTGACACCCGAGGAATTGCAGAACCTCGCGCGCAAGCTCCTGGAAACTGAACGGCTCCAGCAAATTATTCTGTGGTTGCTGCAGCTAGCCCTCGACCAAATCCAGAAACGCGAGGACTCCAAGCCCATTCGGATTTTAGCGGGAATTTTACATGATCTCTTTAGTCAGTCGCTGCCTCGCCTGATTCGAGTGTTGGCGCGGCGAGAAGATTTTCTGGAGACCCAGCTCAACCAAATTTTTGACCAGGTCTTGTTAGAGTTTCAACTGAACGAAGCCCAGGCCCATCAAATGGCCACCTGGCTGCTTACGGGGGTGTTTCCACCGGATGTGCTTCGCCAGGGACTGGTAGATTTTCTAACGGATCGGAACATCTACGCCATTGATGAGGCGTTTCGCGAAAAAAGCAGCGGTACCTATTGGGTGGTGGCCAATCTCTTTGGGCTGCGCAATACGCTGACCCGCTTGCGGGCCTATTGCCTAGATGAGCGGGAATCTAGTAACGCCGTGATTCAGGAGCTTTGTTCGGTCCTCGACTTAGAGAATCGGGTCCAGGAGTGGCTCGAAAACTTTTCGCTGCAAAATCTGCCCGTGGTGACGGTGCGACAATTGCGTAAAACCATGCGGGAAACGGTGCGGGAGTATTTGCGCTCTCAGGGGAGTGAGATGCTTCAGGGATTGGGGCAGTCGTTGGATTGGGAGAATATTGCCAATTTGGTCATCAGTCGGCTCCGCAATTCTCCAGTGTTGGAATCGTCCTTGACCTTAGTGAGCGAAGAGCTGGCGCTAATTTTGGAGCGCTATCTGGAGCGGGATCTGGAAAAAATTGTGGCTCAGGCGATCCCGATTTTGTCGATTGATGCGGTGATTATGAGCCGGGTGAAGGCAACGCCGCCCCAGGAGCTCGAAGCTGCGATTCAGGGCATTGTCAAGAGCGAACTTCAGGCCATTGTGAATCTGGGCGGAGTTTTGGGGGTGGTGATTGGTCTGGTGCAGGCGGTATTGATTGGGCTGCGCTGAGTGAAGGGTTAGGCCGTGTCAACGGGTGAGAGAGGTGAGGGGTGAGGTGAGGCTGCGATCGCGGGGGATGCGATCGCTTCTTTCGTCTTGCCCGAACAGGTGTCTGTGAAAATACTTGCATCTCCCACTGCTTGATAGCTGGACATTATTAAGTCTTCATGACAATTGGGGGAGGGGATGTAGCGGAGATATAGAAGTTTGCGATTAAAGGGAAATGGCTAACAGGAAATCGTTCAACTCGAATCGTTCAACCCAAATGCAGTGGATCTACATCGACCATGAGGCTGACCTCGGGGGGACAACTTTTACGCAGCACGGCGAGGTCGGGCAGTATCGAAGTTGGAGGTGAGGTATGGGGCGAGGTCGGCAGTTTGAGCAAAATATGCCAGCGATAGCGTTGGGCAACACGGGCGATGGGGGCCGGGGCAGGGCCGAGGATGTGGCAGTCTGAGGACAGAAGCAGGGCGAGATGATCGGCTAGGCGATCGGCGGCGGCCATGACAGCAGCTTCGTCTCGGCTACTGAGTCGTAGCAGAATTAATTGTCCATAGGGAGGATAGCGCAGGGCTTGGCGATCGCTCAGCTCCGTGGCGAGAAAAGGCCCATAGCGATGGGCTTGGACCGCTGCAATGACCGGATGCTCAGGGCTATAGGTTTGCAAAATTACCCGACCCGGTTCGTCGCCGCGCCCAGCCCGTCCGGCCACTTGCAGAAGGGTTTGGCAGGCCCGTTCAGCGGCACGGAAGTCGGCCTGATGCAAAAGACCATCAGCAGCGACGATGCCCACGAGGGTGACCTGGGGTAGATCAATGCCCTTGGTTAACATTTGGGTACCCACGAGCAAATCCGCTCCCCCCTCGGCAAATTGGCTCAGCAGACGACGATGGGCTCCCTTTTGACGGGTAGTATCGCTATCAAACCGCAGGGCTCGCAATTGGGGAAACAGTTCCCGCAGGGTTTGCATCACCCGCTGGGTACCACTCCCAAAGTTTTTGAGATAGGGGGACTGGCAGCTAGGGCAGGTTTGCGGATGGGCTTGGACGTGATTGCAATAGTGACAGCGTAGGATGGGGCGGGCGCTGGCGTGGGTATGGTGATAGGTGAGCGAAACGTCGCAATGGGGACAGACCAGGGCTTCGCCACAGCTACGGCAGGAGACAAAAGTACTGTGCCCCCGTCGGTGGATAAATAGCAGTCCCTGTTGTCCTTTGGCTAGGGTGTCGGCGATCGCCTCCTGCAGCGTCCGGCTAAAAATCGAACGATTGCCCTGGTGCAGTTCCTCGCGCAGATCGACCACCTCGACCGGGGGCTGGGGACGTTGGTAAATCCGCTCGGGCATGGAAAGAGAGACAATACGGGGATCCACCTGCGCCGCCCACCAGGTTTCTGCGGCGGGTGTGGCGGACCCTAAAATCAAGGGACAATTTTGGGTCGCGGCTCGCCACTGGGCCACCGTCCGGGCATGGTAGCAGGGCATGGGTTGGTCTTGCTTGAAGCTGCTGTCGTGCTCTTCATCAAGAATAATCAGCCCCAACTGGGGCAACGGCGCAAACACCGCTGAGCGAGTCCCAATCACCACCTGGGGATAGCCCAGGAGCATCTGCCGCCAGGTGTCGTAGCGTTCTCCCACGGACAGACCGCTGTGATAGACACAAACCCGATCGCCAAACCGTTGGCGAAAGCGATCGGTGAGCTGGGGCGTCAGCCCAATTTCTGGCACGAGGACGAGGGCGGATTGACCCCGCTGAAGGAGAGGCGCGATCGCCTGCAAATACACCTCGGTTTTGCCTGAGCCGGTCACGCCATGGAGCAACACCGTTTGATCACGGCTGGAAGACTGACGCTCAGGGTGCGTGAGGGAATGAATTTTTTCTAGGGCTACGGCTTGATCCGGCGTCAGGGGTTTGGGTTGGTCCGGGGCGATCGCCCCCCCTGTCTCCGCCCGCAGCCGCTCGCGGGTTTGAATTGCCACTAGTCCTTTGGCCTCCAGGGCCTTGACCACGGAATCACTGGCTTGGCTCTGGGCCAACAAGTCGGGCATCCATAGATCGCCCCCTTGCCGCCGCAAAACATTGAGAACTTCCTGCTGACGCGCGGTGAGCGTTGGCATCTCCCTGGACTCCGCCAGCAAAACCACTGCCCGTTGGAGCTTGGGTTGGCAAGTACTGGGCACCTCCAAAAAACTCTCTACCCAGCCCCGACGTAGGAGCTCCCGCAGTCCTGCATGGGCTCCTTTAATGTGCTGCTGCAGATAGCGCCAGGTGTAGCCATCCCCTTTGGAGCGCTGAAGCTGGGTATAAAGGGCTTGGGCCGTGGGGCTGAGGGTTGCGATCGCCGGTTGAATTTCTTCTGGAGACGCGACTGGGGACGCGATCGCCCCCGGCACCAACCGCACTCGCCGCTGAGATTTGCTCAATAGCTGGGGCGGCAACGCCACCCGAATCACCTGCATTAAGGGCGTGTGGTAATAGGTGGCAACCCGTTCGAGCAAAACCCAATAGCCCGGTGGGAAAAACCCTCGGGCGCTCACGTCGATAACGGGACGAATGGGCGTATTGGCGAGATCGGGAGGCGGCTGGTGAATGAGATGGAGGGCGATCGCTCCCAACTGCTGTGCCCCAAAAGGCACCGTTAGAATATCTCCAGGACAGACCGTGAGGGATTCAGGTACAGCATAGGTAAATCGTCCCTGCGCCCCTGGACAATCCACCAACACTTCAACCCAGGTCGCAACAGTCATGATATCCGTAGGGAAATTCGCCCTTGATTACCCTCTATCGCCCTCTATCCTATCCCACGGCTTTGATTAAGGGAGAAAGCTGTGAATCACGCTGAGTAAGTCATGAATCGAAAAGGGTTTAGCCAGGTAAAAATCCGCACCGGACCCAAGCCCTTGCTGGGAATCTGCCTGGGAGGCTTTTGCAGAGAGAAAGATAAAGGGAATGGCAGCTAGATTCGCATTTTGTCGTAGTGCGCGCAGAACATCGTAGCCGCTAAATTCCGGCATCAAGACATCACAAAGAATGAGGTCGGGGCGATGGTTTTCAACCAGAGCAATCCCTTCGCGCCCATCCCGAGCACCTACAGCAATAAATCCTTCAGCATCTAGGAGTTCTAAAATATTTTCCCGTACAAAGTCTTCGTTTTCGATAACGATTATTGTTGCCATAGTAACCGATTGATACCCTGAGTCCTACGGAGAAGTCTGCGAATACTCGATGGATCATGATGCACCTAAACTCAATCGGGGGCTTAAGAGAGCACAGAAAAACATGCCTATCTTAAGACCATTTTGGCATTGCAAGCTTTTCTAGGATAATCGAAATTGAAATCCTTAAAAAGCAATTTTAACGAGATTTCAAAGCAACAATAACGCTCTGATCATAGCAATTTAAATTGTCAAAGAATTCGACAGGGGATCGGCAGAAAAATCAAGCTGTGTTTAATTTAAAACTCGAAATAAATCGGACAAAATTCACTACTGAATATCTTTTGATCACTTGGGCGATCGCCCTCGCCATTTCACTTTCACTACAGATCCTCAAAATCAAGGTTTGAGCGCCATTCATCAATCTTCCATCCGCAAGATAGACGTATCTTTTTCTGCTAGAAAAACTAACTGATATTTGGACTAACCTCGCAGATTTGCGGCTGCTTTGAGTTGTAAATATCACCTATTTCAGCGATCGAAATCGTCCTGTCGTCGGGCCAACTTGCTAAATTTAAGATTTATTCACCCAGAATATGAACGACAACCTGACGCACATGGCCCCGTTGGCGATGTTCCCAAATGTAAAGTCCTTGCCAAGTTCCCAGCAGCAGTTGACCGTTGGCGATCGGGATGCTTTCAGAGGTATGGGTGAGGGCTGTGCGAATGTGGGCGGGCATATCGTCAGGGCCTTCGGTGCTGTGGACGTAATCTGCTTCTTCAGGAACGAGCTTGGCCAAAAAGGTTTTGAGATCCATCAAGACATCGGGGTCAGCATTTTCTTGAATCAGCAAACTGGCGGAGGTGTGGCGCAAAAAGACGGTGCAAAGGCCCGTGCGAATGCGGGATTCGCGGACCACAGTTGCCACGGCGTCGGTGATCTCGCAAAGGGATTTACTGGCGGTTTGGATGCGGAGGAGGGTTTGAACTTGTTGCATGGGAAATTTGAAGTTTTATCAACTCAAGGATTCAAGGACAAGGATTCAAAGACAAGGACTCAAAGAAATGAGCGATCGCCCCAGCAATGGCGGCATTCCCATCCTGTTTGCCTTCGCCCATTGTCTCAGGACTGCCCTGGGCGGGTTGGAGCGGTTGTCGCAAAAAGGACCAATCCTCAGCAAAAAAAGCCTCTGGCTCAATAATTTGGTGGTCTACCCACCGGGGCAAGTCTGCCAGCAGAATCGGCGCTTCCGCAAAACCCTGGCGAGTCAGGGAAATAATCGGGGTGTGTTGGCGGCAGGCTTCCGCAAAGGTGCTGTATCCCGGTTTTGAGATCACGCAATGGCACAGAGGCATAAAGTCCACGGGGCGGTAGTGATCGCCATTGGCCTTATAGAGATTGGGCAAATCCGGAGCCTTGGCATCAAACGTAATAAATTGCCAATCGGGAAATGCGCTGAGGCGATCATAGGGAATTTGTTGCAAGCTCAGGCCGCCAAAGGTCAGCAACACCGTTCTCGCTTGGGGTGCACTGAACCCCAAGGCTTGCCGCAGGTGCTCAGCCTCTTGGCGGGGGGTTCCTCCGGTCAGTCCCACATCTTCCATCTGGGGAAAGGCGGTCATGGGCTCGTGGAAGGGGAGGCGGAAGAGGCGATCGCACTGCCCAAAACAATCGCCAATCCAAGCGCATAGGTCTGCAAACGCTGGACCCCAGTCTCGATAAATAAAATCCCAGCCAAAATTCCCCATCATCCAGCAGGGAACCCCAGCGGCTCGGGCGATCGGGGCAGCGAGGGGAGGAATATCGGCGAAAACGAGGCCGATGCGGTTTTGGCGGATGAATTGGGATTCAGCGGCGATGAGTTGGGTCTGGCGATCGCGAATCTGTTCCAACTTTTCCTTCGTTGCCCCCAAATCCATCGTCAAACTATCCGCCTGAACCACCCCCACATCTAGGGTTTGGGGTCGATAAATAAAATCTCCCGGCAAATAAGCCTCCAGCAGCCAGCGGGGCGCACCTGTCGCCATCACAATCAGTAAATCTGGACAGCGGCGTTGGGCCTCTGCCATCACCGCTGCTGCGCGGGTCGCATGGCCAAAACCATGGTTAGTCACGGCCACGTAGACCGCTGGACGCTTGGGCATAGAAGGATAGGAACCTAAAAACCGAATATCGAAAAAGCCGACACCAGTTTAAAACGTCGAGCCGTTCCAGCCCCAGACATTACTTACCCTCCATAGTTCCAGCCTGTGCTTTCTAGCAGCAGCGGCTCACCGTCCCGATGTATCCCCGCCGCGATCACTTCCCCCACAAACACCGTATGGTCCCCATGTTCCACCGAGCCCACCACCCGGCATTCCACATAGCCCAGGGAGTCTTGAATAATCGGACAGCCGGTCTCGCCCAAATAAAACTCCACGTCTTCAAACTTATTCCCCACCCGACGCAAGGGCTTAAAGAATTTCGCCGCCATCTCCTTTTGGCCCGCTTCCAGGATGCTCAGGGCAAACACCCCGCTTGCCTTAACCATGGTGTGGGACTGGGAGCCCGTATTTACACAATTCACCACCAGGGGCGGCTGAAACGACGCCTGCATCACCCAGCTCGCCGTAAACCCATTCACCGCCTCACCATCGGTTACCCCACACACATAAATCCCATGGGGAATTTTGCGGAGCATCGTCTTCTTGGCCTGTTCGTCTAACACAGCCTTGCCTCTACTTAAAACGTTCTGGTTACAACTTTCCAGGATATCAGAGGCGATCGAGGGGACTCATCCCCCGAATAGCAGACGGCTCTATCCCACTTTCCAGCGCAAACTAGGAAGCTATAATCACGACAGTTCACCGACGAAAGCTTTTTGACTGTGCGTGCCATTTATCCCGGTAGCTTTGATCCCATCACCTTGGGACATCTCGACATTATCGAGCGAGGTTGTCGGCTATTTGAGCAGGTCACCGTCGCCGTTTTGCAAAACCCCAACAAATCCCCTTTGTTTACGGTTGCAGAACGCATTGAGCTCATTTGTGAAGCCACACCCCATCTGACCAATGTCAGTGTAACGGCCTTCGATGGATTGACGGTGAACTTTGCTCGGATGTGCAATGCCCAAGTGATTTTAAGGGGTCTGCGAGTCCTCTCAGATTTTGAGATGGAATTGCAAATGGCCCATACAAATAAAACTTTGGCAGAGAATGTGGAAACTGTTTTCTTAGCTACGTCAAACGAATATAGTTTCCTAAGTAGCAGTGTGGTTAAAGAAGTGGCCCGTTTTGGTGGCTCTGTTGATCACCTTGTCCCTGCCCACGTTGCCCAACACATATACAGCCGATGCTGCGCCCTCAAGCCCCCAGTTCTACCCACTCAGACCCTAATCTCCAAGCCGTTAACGGACTTGAGCAGTTCGACGGAGTCGACATCCAACAAGAGCTCAACGCCCTAGAGGAAATGGTGTTAGACAGTCCCCGCTTGCCCCTGACGGGTAAGACGCTGGTGGACGAAGAGCAGCTTCTGGATCAGCTCGATATGGTTCGGCTGAATTTGCCGACGGCGTTTCAACTGGCCCAGGAAGTCATCGCGCGGCGAGATGAAATCATTAAAGAAGCCGAAAATTATGGGCGGCAAATTCTAGCGACCGCCGAAGCACGGGCTGCAGACTTGACCGATGAGCTCGGCATTATTCGCCAAGCGGAGCTGGAGTCTCAGCAGGTTCGCCAGCAGTTGCAGCAGGAGTGTGATGCACTGCGGGAGCAGGTTTTGACCGAGGTAGAGCAAATCCGCAAACAGGCTAAGCTCGAATTAGACGAGATGCGTCAAGAGGCGCTAGTCGAACGGGATGAAATCCAACAGGGCGCGGATGAATATGCTGATAGGGTCCTGGCGGATATGGAGCAGCGGCTCAACGAAATGATGCGGATCATCCGCAATGGCCGCAAGCAATTACACAACCCCGAGTAGGGACGAACCGCGTTCGTCCTGGGTTTTTGCATTCTGGGTTTTTGCGTCCTGGTTTTTTGTGTCTTGGGTTTTTGTGTCTTGGATCATTTTTTCTTCCTTCGGGTATCAGTGAATCTCCAAATTAAACGGCAGCCTGGTATAAATTCCTCGGGGATCATTTAAATAACGGAGGGGAATGAGATCCTGCTGCAAAGCCTTCCATTCCTGATTAAACGGTGCGGGCAATGAGACCGATGCGGCCCGTTCGGGTTGGGGAAGTGCCGAGAAAATCTCTTCAAAGATGGCTTGCTCAAAACTACGCTGCCGGGGATATTCTTCGACCGTCCACTGATCCGGTTCGAGCTTGGCGAAGGAAGCCGCTTCGGCGATCGCAGCATCCAGTCCCCCCAACTCATCCACCAATCCTAAAGACTTAGCATTGATCCCCGACCAAACGCGACCTTCCGCAATCTTTGCCACCTCTGCCTTTGGCAGATTACGTCCCTTGGCCACCATGTCTAAAAACTGGTCATAAACGGCGTTTGCTGTTTTTTGCTGAATTGCCAATTCTGCCGGGGTTTTGGGGCGGGCGATCGTCTGGCTATTGGCAAAAGGCGCGGTTTGAATGGTATCCCAGGTAATGCCATTGCTATTGGCGATCTTTTGCACATTGGGCAGCAGACCGTAGGTCCCAATCGAGCCTGTAATCGTGTTGGCCTGGGCAAAAATCTTTTTCGCTGGCGTCGAAACCCAATATCCACCGGACGCAGCATAATCCCCCATGGAAACCACCAAGGGCTTGTCTTGGGCCAAGAGCGTCAGCTCCCGCCCAATAGCGCTGGCGGCGGTGGCTCCGCCCCCTGGACTGTTGACTCGCAGGACCACTGCCTTGACTTCTTCAGTTTGACGGACTTCTTGCAGCAGCTCTACAAGGGTGTCGCTGGCCGCCACGCTGAAATTGCCCTCACCGCTGACAATCTCGCCTTCCAAGTAAACAATCGCAATTTGGTTGTCACTCTTGCCTTTGCTGTCTCCGTTCTGATCCTGAGCGATGTTGCTATATTCCTCCACCGAAAGTTGACGGAAGGGCTCATCCTCTGGCCCACCGGTCAAGGCTTTGAGTTTGGTGTCAATTTCATCGGAATAGCTGACCTGGTCCATCAGCTTTTGCGCCAAGGCTTCGGGAGCCGTTAAGAGCGCGCGCTGAGTGGCGATCGCCTGCAATTGCTTGGCATCCACCGGGCGATACTCTGCCGTTTTTTGCAGAAATGTCCCCCACAAACTGCCCAGCAGGGTTTCGGTTTGCTGACGATTGGCGGGGCTAAAGGATTTATTGAGATAGGGTTCGACCGCTGACTTAAATTGGCCAACGCGCACCACCTGCATTCCCAAACCAAATTTTTCTAGGGCTCCCGCATAGAACCGCACCTCGGCACTAAAGCCATTGAGGGTGAGGCTGCCGATGGGATCAATGGCTAAATGATCCGCCACGGAACCGAGAAAATATTCCGGTTCGCTCCAGTCTGAATCGTAGGCGTAGACGGGCTTTCCGGCTTTCCGAAAGATTTTGATCGCGTCCCGAATCTCCGTGAGTGAGGCGTAGCCATTGGCGGGAGGGCGATCGCTGCCCTGGAGATAGAGCGCCACAATCTTGTCATCCTTTGCCGCCGCCGTCAGGGTTTGGACGAGCGATCGCAAACTCGTTCCTCCACTACTGCTCGAAAAGGGATCACCAAACCCTAGACTGCTGCCACTGGGCGCACTGTCCGTCACAGGCAGGGACAGGTCATAGACCAAAACACTCTTTTTCCGGACCTTGGGTGCGCTCTGTTCGGGCTTTGCAGCCGTAAACACAAGCAGGGCTAACCCACCGGCTCCCAGCGCTGTAAAGAGAATTAAGCCCACCAGCGTGGCGAGGACGGTGCGAAGAAACTTGAGCATGCGGTAAGGGGAGAATTCTCAAAGGGGATACAGACTTCTCTCTATTCTAGAAATTTCCCGCCTCGACTGAAAAATCCCCCAGGACCGCATGATTTTTCTTAACTCAGGGGTTGGACACCACAATCCTAGAGCGTGAGAGACTGGGGATTCGTCTCAATCAGCTCCGCCAGATCCTTCAGGAAGGCAGCAGCATCAGCTCCGTAGATAATCCGGTGGTCGCAGGTAATGTTGACCGTCATCTGACGGCGGACACCGAATAGACCGTTGTTGCTAGCGACCAGTTGGGGTTTAGAACCGCCGATCGCCAAAATCGACCCCTGACCCGGCGGCAAAATCGCATCGAATGTATCTACGCCAAACATGCCGAGGTTGGAGAGCGTAAACGTGCCGGTGCTATATTCGTCTGGCTTGAGCTGCTTCGTTCGGGCTCGTGCCACCAAATCCTGCCAATTGCGCGAGAGGGAATAAAGATCCGTTTCATCGGCCCGCGCCAATACAGGCGTAATCAAGCCGCCATCGCCCATGGCCACTGCCACCGCAATATTGATGGCTGAACTATGCTGAATTCCGTTAGGGTTATAGCTGGCGTTAACGACAGGGTGCTTCTTCAGCGTCACGGCCACGGCTTTCGCCAGCAAGGCAGTCATTGTCACCCCCTTGGGCTTGACCTGTTTGTAGAGGGCATCCAGGCCATCGGTCGTGATCGTGTAGGCAACGCGGAAAACCGGGACTTGCAGGCTGGCTTCCATGTTACGCACCACGGCCTGCTGCAGCGTATTGAAGGGCACGAGCTGACCCGGTGCTGCGGGGGCCGGGGGTGGGGTGGCCGGTGCGGCAGCTCTGGGAGCAGCAGCCGTGGCAGCAGCTATCGCAGTAACGGTAGCCGGAGCTGCCTTCACCCCTGCGCCGTTGCTAGCGGCAACTCCGGCTACCGCTTCCACATCGGCGGTCACAATGCGGCCATGGGGACCACTGCCCTGAATTCCGGCTAAATCAACGCCGAGGGACTTGGCCAGTTTGCGGGCCCGAGGGGAAACGATGGTGCGACCCTTGCGGGCCGGGACCGTTGTTGCTGCCGGGGCCGCTCCGGGTTCGGAGGCCGCTAAGCTCTGAGCCGCAGCCGCAGGGGCGGTACTGCTACTGGCTGCATTGCTGGAAGCGCTGCTGGACCCCTTGCTGAGACTGGCGGCTTGTTGTTTGGCGGTTTCGATTTCGGCTTCGGTTTCGGCAATCAGGGCGATCGCCTCCCCCACCGGAGCCGACGATCCCGCAGGTACCACAATCGTGGCCAAATAGCCCTCATAGAAAGATTCGACATCCATGTCGGCCTTATCGGACTCGACAATCACCACCGTTTCCCCTTTCTCAACTTTGTCTCCAGGGGCCTTGACCCAATCCACAATTTTTCCCTCCGTCATCGTTGAGCTGAGGGCGGGCATAAAAATTTCATGAATCATGGGGAGCTGGTCCGAATCTTTCTTTTTGTAAAAATCCAAAGCAAATTGTATCTCGCGAGGGGGGTGCTTATCAGAATTGATGCTGACAAACCTCAATCTATTGTGGCTTACATTTCCCTTGTAACTTTCCTCACAGCATAGAAGGGAGCCTAGCCGTGCCAAGCTCCCTTCCTGAACCCCATGGAAATCAGAACCCTGGTTTAGAGCTCGCCCCGAATATCTTCCACAATGCCATCGCGAATGAGGACCTCGACTTGCATTTTCTTGATCAGGTTGTCCCCTTTCTGAAGATAGAAAAAGCTGTCCACCTGACCTTGACTGACCTCCTGGTCCATCTCTAGCAATTGGACCTGCTGGAGCTGTTGCAGGATACGGTTTTTCTGTTCTAGCAGCTCGCTCTTGCGCTGATTGAGCTGTCCTTGAATATTCTCGATTTGCTGTCGGACCTGAGGCCCCTCAGGATCGACACTTTGCTTCTGCACTTCTAGGATCATCCGCTGGGCTTGCATATCCATCTGCTGGAGCTGGCCATCAAGCTGGTTGATTTGGTCTTGAAGCTGCTGCTGGGCTTCTTCTTTCCAGCGGGGAGTGACTATAGCTTTGACGTTAATCGTACGTTTGAGCTGTAGCTTGTTTGCCTCATCCATAAGTTTTTCTACTAAGAAAGGAGTGTATCTACTTGAACATCTCGTCAATGATAGCCTGGTAGCGCTCTCTGACAAGGTTGCGCTTAACCTTGAGGGTTTGGGTGAGCATGCCATTCTCAATACTGAAAGGTTCTTGCAGTAATCGGAAGGTGGCAATGCGATCATCAGGCCGGAATCCCGGTCGATTTTTGACCTCCCGGTTAAGCTCCTGACGAAGGAGGTCCTGAACTTCTTTCTGGTCTAAATTGTCACCATCCGCAAAGCCGTAGGGTAATTTTTTGTTGATGGACCAATTTTGCAACGCTTCTAGATTGGGAACCACGAGGGCACCTAAGGCTTTTTGATCTTGCCCGAGGAGCATAATTTGATCCACATAGGGACTGCGAATACAGGCGTCTTCGATGGGCTGAGGTTCAATGTTTTCGCCGTTGGTCAGCACAATGGTGTCCTTAGCCCGCCCGGTGATGATCAAATCCTGGGCCTCCGTCAGTAATCCCAGATCTCCGGTATCAAACCAGCCCTGAGGGTCAATGGCCTTTTGGGTCGCTTCGGGGTTTTTATAATAGCCCTGCATGACTTGGGCACCTCGAATCAGGACGAGACCTTGCTGACCGATGGGGAGGGGCGATCGCGTCTCCGGATTGACAATCACCACTTCGGTCTGGCCTAGGGGCTGACCATCGGCCCCCCGTAAATTGTGCCAGGGACGACGAACATTCGTAATGGGCGAAGTTTCCGTTAGACCATAGCCGCCCAAAATGTTGATTCCGACAATTTCAAAGAAATCTTCTAGGTGTTCGGCGATTGAACCGCCGCCGCTCACGACAAATTTAATTTTTCCGCCCAACCCCGCTCGGATTTTTTGGTAGACGAGGCGATCGCCCCCCTGATGAATCACCCAAAGAAAGGGCAACGTCAGTGCGGCTTTGAATTTTTGGCCCAGGGAGGGATTGAGATTTTCGAGATCCAAATGGCTCAGGGTTCGCTGGGCGCGGATGTAGCGATCGCTCTGGGTCAGGAAAAAATTCACCAGCTTCTGCTTGCTGGCGGGCTGGTCGCGAAACTGTTTTTGGATCCCCTCATAAATCGACTCCCATAGTCGCGGCACGCCGACCATGTACTGAGGCTGAAAGTCTTTCAGGTCCTTTTTGACGAAGCGAATATTGGTATAAATCTGGGTGCAGCCCTGGGAAAAGATGAAATATTCAAACGTGCGTTCATAACAGTGCCAGATGGGCAAAATGCTCAGCACTTTCTCCCCGGCTGCTAGGCGCACGACAGAACAAGCTCCGGCAATTTGGGAGAGCAAGTTGCGGTGGCTGAGCATGACGCCCTTGGGCTGACCGGAGGTCCCCGAGGTGTACATCAGCGTGGCGACGTCATCTCGCCGACGGGGCACAAAACTGAGGGAATGACCTTGGCCCTGAGCCAGGATCTGGGGGAAATTGAGCAGCGTTAACCCTTCTGCCTCAACGGTTTCGTCGGACAGCAAAATCACAAAACGGGGCTGGAGGGCTTTGAGGTCAGGCAGGAGTTTTTTGAGGGTGGCTTGGTCCTGGACAATTAGTGCCACACTGTCGCTATGGTCAAGGATATAGAGCAGCTCTTCGCGATCGCTCTGGGAGCCCCGCACCACATCCACTCCGCCAGCGGTCATAATTCCCTGATCAGCCACCAACCAGCGGGGACTATTGTCGGCAATCAGGGCGATATGTTCATCCGCTTGGAGCCCCAGGGATTGCAGTCCTGCCGCAAACTGCTGAATCAGTTGACACAGCTCCTGGTACGTAAATTTCAGGGCCGGGGTGCTGTGAGGATCGTCAACCGCGAGGGTCTGACCAAATCGCTGGGCGGCGATCGCCCAAATCTCAGGAATAGTCTGGATACTGTCGTAGTTCACCGAAGCAGCGAGATTGGCTTGCTCCTGAGGCGAAAGTTGGGTGCGGTCGATGAGTGCGGCAGAATTCATGATTCGGTTACTTCCCTTAACGACGTGGGCAATAGGCCCCTTGTAGTTTTGTGACCTCTAGTCTAAGCCTAGGTTGAGCAGACAGGGGCAGCGGGATGGGAAGGACAGATTTTGAGTTGGCTTAAGTTTCTGAACGCGGAATTCTGTGCGGAATTCTGATAGAGAAAAAAGCCCATAAAAAAGCGAGTCGTAGCAATACGACTCGCCTTGAGGCTATTGAAGGATTTGAGATGATCCAGCGTTCAAAGGGGCTGCCTGCGCCCGAACCTCGGGCCTAGAGCGCCGGAACAAACCGCTCTTTTTCAGGCACTTCGATGTATTCTGCGACGATTTGGCGGAACTCTTCGCCGTCAATCGACTCTTTCTCGATCAGCAGATCCACGAGGCGATCGATCACGACGCGGTTATCGCGAATGATCTGTAAGGTCTTTTCGTAGCACTCGCGGGCGATCGCCTGCACTTCCTCGTCAATCTTCGAAGCAATCCGCTCCGAATATTCGCTGCGATTGACCAAACCGCCGCCAATAAACACCTCTTGACTTTGGCTTTCCAAAGAGAGCAAGCCAAGCTTATCAGACATGCCAAACCGGGTCACCATTTGCCGCGCCATGCCGGTCACCTGCTGGAGATCATTGCCTGCCCCCGTGGTGACTTCGTCCTGGCCAAAGATCACCGCCTCAGCGGCCCGTCCGCCCAGGGCTCCCATAATCCGAGCAATCAACTGCGCCCGTGAAATTAGGCTTTGGTCCTCGCCCGGCGCAAACCAGGTGAGACCTTGGGCCTGACCGCGAGGAATCAACGTCACTTTCTGCACGGGGTCGTGGGCTTTGACCAATGTGCCGACAATGGCATGACCGACTTCATGGTAAGCAATCAGGCGCTTGCTCTTACCGTCGGTGAGGGGGGTGCCCTCCATCCCAGCAATAACGCGATCGACCGCATCATCAATTTCCAGCATTGTGATCGCTTCTTTACGGCGACGGGCCGTGAGAATGGCCGCTTCATTGAGCAAATTAGACAGATCCGCGCCGCTAAAGCCCGGTGTCCGCCGTGCAATCTGGTCGAGGGAAATATCTTCCGCCAGCTTCTTGTTGCGGGCATGGACATTGAGAATTTCGAGACGACCCTTGATGTCGGGGGTATCGACGGTAACCTGGCGATCGAAACGGCCCGGACGCAGCAACGCCGAATCCAAGACATCAGGACGGTTGGTGGCCGCGATGATAATGATGCCGGTATTGCCCTCAAACCCATCCATCTCAGTCAAGAGCTGGTTGAGGGTCTGCTCCCGCTCGTCGTTGCCACCACCGATGCCCGCGCCCCGCTGACGACCCACTGCGTCAATCTCGTCGATAAAGATAATGCAAGGGGCATTTTCCTTGGCCTTCTTAAACAGGTCACGCACCCGCGAGGCACCTACACCCACAAACATTTCGACAAACTCAGAACCCGAGATACTGAAGAACGGCGTGCCTGCTTCTCCGGCGATCGCCTTCGCCAGCAGGGTTTTACCCGTCCCCGGAGGACCCACCAACAGCACGCCCTTGGGAATCCGAGCCCCAACAGCTGTAAAGCGCTCAGGCTTTTTCAGGAACGTCACCACCTCTTGCAGCTCTTCCTTGGCTTCCTCAATCCCCGCGACGTCGTCAAACATCACGCCGGTCTTGGCTTCCATCTGAAACCGCGCCTTCGATTTGCCAAAGTTCATCGCTTGGCCCGGTCCACCCGGCACATTGCCCGAGCGACGGAATAAGAAGAATAGCCCCGTAATCAGCAAAACGGGAAAAATCAGATTGCTGAGCAGGCCCCAGAAGGCCCCGTCATTGCGAGCAGGGTGAATATCAAAATCTACCGACTCGTTCGTGAGCCGCCCAACCAACTCCGACGTATTTCCCGGCAAATCGACCCGCAGCCGCTGGGCCCGATTATCCAGTTCTGGATCCACTGCCTGGACGATCGCCGTCCGCCCCCCCTCATAGAGATCAACCGTGGTCACACGACCGGCATCGAGGTACTCCAAAAAGCGCCCGTAGGTCATGCGGGTGCTGGCAGTATTGTTCTGACTCATGGCGCTGCCCGACGGGATAGCACTGCCTTGCCAAAGGAAGAAGCCGATGAGTAGGAGTGGCACCGCCCAAAGCGCGATGACTTTCCAGGAAATTTTCATGGGGTGAGTCGCCTCAATATTCGGAAAACAGCAGATCGGGACATCGAAAACCGGTCTAAGAAGGAATTCACAAAAAGGGAGTGTTTACCCCAAAAGGAATTTATTAGAAGAATCTTTACTAAATTTAACGTATTCCCAGAAAGGTGAGCAACTGCGGCTTGGATTCCTTGTGTCTGAGGCCAAAGTCCTCAACATTTAGACTATAGAATCCAGACCATTGAGCGGGGAGCCTCTGGAAATATTACAGAATATAAAGATCGACCTCTAAAGGATCGAAACGGTCAAAGCCCTACGGGAGAGACGTTTCCAAGCGTAAATTGCGATGAAAGGCCCTGTGCCCTTTGGAATCAAAGCGATGAAGCGATCGCATTGATTCTGTATATGAGAGCATTGTCTGTATATTTCATTTATTGATGAGCGACTGTCGGGAGCCAATAAAATCTCATGATTCTCAGAGGGTCTTTAATTAAGAAAGCTTTCTTGCTAACGCTCGCTGCGTTTTTATTCATTTTCCAGCTTGCAGTCGGCAATGCGACCGCTGCAGAACTTGATGCAGAGACTCGTACGGTAAAACTCAATCCTGATGGCGAAACGGTCACGTTAAATCTAAAGCAGGTGGTCAAGGGCCGTCGTCTGTTCGCAGCCGCCTGCGCCCAGTGCCACATCAACGGCATTACCAAAACGGACCCGAATGTGGGCTTGGATCCAGAAGCTTTGGCTTTAGCAACCCCTGCCCGCGACAACGTTGAAGCGCTAGTCGATTACCTTCAAAACCCGACAACCTATGACGGGGAAGAAGAAATTGCAGAGCGCCACCCCAGCATGAAGAGCACGGATATCTATCCGAAGATGCGGAATTTGAGCGACGATGATCTCTTTGAGATCGCCGGTCACGTTCTGCTTCAGCCCAAGGTGATGGGGGATAAGTGGGGTTCGGGTAAGACGAAATTCTAGGGGTTTGGAGGGATTGCTGAATGCTCCGTCCTAATGGCGGATCCCAGGATTCAGCGTCAGCCAACCCCAATCAATGGCTAGAGGGTATGGATCAGGTCTTGATTCATGCCCTTTTTTATGTTTTTTGTTCAAATGGCGGTTCTCTAGGGTAGACAGGCCATACTAGAGCCAGGTTTTCAGTCGTTATCTGCTATCCCCAATTTGCTGACCCCAATCTGTTAACCCCAATCTGCTAAATTCACAATCCGCAGCTCGCTAAATTTAAGATGGCAACGCAACAAGTTCCCCTCACTACTCTGCGGCAAATTCAGACCCACATACGTCAGGCCTTAGCATTACCACGCTTGGAAGACAGTCCCTGCACGGATCAATCCAAGGTCCCTGCGAGTGTCTTGGCAGCGCCCCAAACCCTGAGTGACTTGGGCAATATTTTTCGGGTGCCGGGACAGGCGGAGCTGGGCGAGGCGGCCCCCAATGCCGAGGGCCGTTGGTTTGTGAGTTCTGTCAATCCAGGGGCAGCATTGCTCCAGCTCAAGGGCCTGTGGGTTAAAACCGGGTTTCGGCTGGTGCCCTATTTGCTGCGAACCCCAGATGGGGGTGTGGGTCACATCTGCGCGGTGCCAGAGATCAACAGCACGACCTTCGCACTCGAATCGGCCCTGGGGGAGGGGACGGAATGGCATTATCCCCCTTTTCCCCAGGGCTCGCTGAATCAAACATTGTTGGCCCTGGAGGGCGATCGCTCCCCCCTTTCCTATGTAATCGCCTCTATCTTTCGCCGAGAAATTAAAGAATTTGGCGCTACGGGCAAGGACCGCGAATGGAGTCAGCATCAACTGATTGCTTCACTCCCGACCCAGGTCCAGTGGCGCTGGAAGAATAGCCCCCCCCAGGACTTCCGAGCCAAGGTCAAAGTCCAGGAAAATGGGCAGGCAGCAGTGGAATTTTTTAGCTGTCGGACGATTAAGCCCTTCGCCATTTTTCACCATCTGGACCAGTACGACGCAGATAGCTATGTGGCGATGACGAAGGATCGGGCGATCGCCGTCGTGCAAAGTTAACCAAAGTTAATTTTAAACTAATAAAGGGGGATATGACACCTGCATATCCCCCTTTTGCTGCCTCGTTAACGGCTAGTTCGACGGCATCTCAATCCGCTCAATCCGAGCACCCAGCCGCCGCAGTTTTTCATCCAAGTGTTCATAGCCCCGATCCAAGTGGCGAAGCTGCTGCACCGTGGTTTTACCCTGGGCTGCAAGTCCGGCTAAGACCAAAGCAGCCGAAGCCCGCAAGTCCGTGGCCATGACAGGCGCACCCGAAAGGAAAGGCATGCCGCGAACGATCGCCATATTTCCCTTCGCCTTAATATCAGCCCCCATGCGCTGGAGCTCCGCCACATGCTGCAGGCGGTTTTCAAACATCATCTCGGTGATGACGCTATTGCCATCGGCCAACGTCAGCAAGGCCATAAACTGGGCCTGCATATCCGTCGGGAACCCAGGAAATGGCATGGTCTTAATATCCGTGGCCTGATAGGTATCCGCTGGAATAATCCGCAGGCTATCTGAACCTTCAATGCGAAGCTGACACCCCACCGCTTCCAGCTTGGCAATCACTGCCGTTAGGTGTTCGGGCACCACCGATTGCAGCACGAGCTCTGAACGGGTAATCGCTCCGGCAATTAAAAACGTTCCGGCTTCAATGCGGTCCGGAATAATGCTCCACTCAGCCCCATGAAGTTTGGGAACCCCAGAAATGACAATCGTGTTAGTTCCTGCCCCTTGAATCTGAGCCCCCATGGCGCAGCAGAAATTGGCAAGGTCAATGACTTCCGGCTCTTGGGCCGCATTTTCAATGATGGTTTCTCCCTCGGCCAGGGTCGCCGCCATCATCAAGGTTTCCGTCGCCCCCACGCTAGGGCAATCCAAATAGATTTTTGCCCCCTTCAAGCGCCGACCCGCACCCTTCACCGAAGCCTTGACCACCCCATGTTCAATCTGAACATGGGCTCCCATCGCCTGTAGCCCCCGGACATGGAGCTCCACCGGACGCGCACCAATGGCACAGCCACCGGGCAAGGGAATCTTCACTTCACCCAGGCGAGACAACAGAGGACCAATGGCAAAAAAGCTTGCTCGCAGACGACTGACCAGTTCGTAGGGCGCTTCAGATTCACCCACATGGCTGGCATTGATCTCTAGGCAATGGCCCTTGTGATCAACGCTAACCCCCAGCGCCTTTAGAATTTCAGCCATATTGCTGATATCTGCCAGTTGAGGCACATTGGTGATCCGACAAGTATCGGCACACAGCAACGTCCCGGCCATAATGACCAGGGCCGAATTTTTGGCACCACTAATGGGAACGTGGCCACTGAGGGTTTGCCCTCCCCAAATTTCAAGGGCGGAGCGATCGTCTTGAGCGACAGCCTGAGTCGCCGGATGGAAAGCAAGAGTAATGGTCCTGTCCTCCTAGGAATTTCGGAATGAATTCGGAATGAATGGAGTGGGGCAGCCTTAGCATGGCAACGGTTTCGCCCAGAAGCTTAGGGAGTGGCTACCGGCACATTGAGACACAGCGATGCGCGAGTTTGGCTGAAGTTCTACAGCAAAATTAATGCGCATGAGCAGCAACTTTACCCCATTTTTGCGGGAATTTGCTACGGGTAATTGATTCATCCCTGGCTCTCTCTAGCCTTGTCTCAATTTATCGTTATTAAATTTCTGATTTCAGTCGTTCAGGTCACTGAAAACCGAAGAAAAGCCAAAGATCAAAAAAATAGAAACAATTTAGTTGACGAATGTTCAGCATTGCGGAATGATAATAAGTCGCTGGCCTCAAGCGTTGTTTCGAGCGTTTCCTCTCCTCAACCCTTGATGTCAAGCACTCTCAAACCAGATGCAAGCGGAACTGGCGGAATTGGTAGACGCGCTAGATTCAGGTTCTAGTGTCTTCACGGACTTCCGGGTTCAAGTCCCGGGTTCCGCATCTGAAAATAGAAAAGAGTCGGTTCTGCCATAGGCAGTTGTGAAATAGATAGTCAGGACCTAGGCGAGTGACTCCAGAACTGATTACCAGTCGGCGCAATCCCCTGGTGAAAAGGTTGCGATCGCTCCACCAGGCCAAAGGTCGAGAGCAAGAACAACGGCTTTTGCTGGAAGGGACAAATCTGCTGGTAGAAGCCTTGCGAGCTCATTTTCCCTTGGAAACGGTTTGTTATACCTCAGCATGGACCGCCCGTCAGCCGGAATTGAGCCAGCAATTGCAGCGGCAGTTCGAGGCGCAAAGCCTGCGATTGGTGGAAGTGAGTGAGGAAGTGCTGGGGGCGATCGCCACCACCCAAGCCCCCGATGGCATTGTCGCCGTCGCACCCCGTCAAACCTGCCATCAACCTCAATTTCCCTGCTCCCTCGCCGTAGCGGTCGAAACGCTTCAGGATCCAGGCAATCTGGGCACCATCATTCGCACCGCAGCCGCGACGGACGTGGCGGGACTCTGGCTCAGTCAGGACAGTGTCGCCTTTGATCATCCCAAAGTCCTTCGAGCCTCAGCGGGGCAGTGGTTTCAGTTGCCCCTGGCGGTGAGTACAGACTTAACCCAAACCCTGCGTCAGGCCAAGGCCACGGGAATGCAGGTGGTGGCGACGTTACCGACTGCGGAGAAAGCCCATTGGGATTTGGACTGGACCCAGCCAAGTTTGATTGTCTTGGGTAATGAAGGAGCTGGGCTGTCGGACGCAGTGGCTGCGCTAGCGGATACTCAGGTGCAAATCCCCCTCTGGCGCGGGGTGGAATCCCTGAATGTGGCTATTTCGTTGGCGGTCTTGCTCTATGAAGCTCAGCGTCAGCGCCGCCCGGAAGCGAACCGCCCGTACTAGAATAAGGTCTGGGAATTTTCCGTTGGGAGTAGGCTGTGACTCAGTTTGATTACGATTTGGTGATTATTGGCGCGGGGGTGGGGGGCCACGGTGCTGCGCTCCATGCCGTGAGCTGTGGACTGAAAACAGCCATTGTCGAAGCCGCCGACATGGGCGGAACCTGTGTCAATCGCGGCTGTATTCCTTCAAAGGCACTGCTGGCGGCCTCTGGGAAAGTTCGCGAACTGCGGAATGCTGAGCATTTGCAGGCCATGGGCATTGCCGTGGGGGAGGTGCAGTTTGAGCGGCAGGCGATCGCCGACCATGCCCATAGCGTCGTCACCAAACAGCGGGAGGGCTTGATCGGTAGCCTCAAGCGACTAGGGGTGGATGTGATCCACGGGTGGGGCAGCGTTGCCGAGGTGCAAAAGGTCAAGGTGTCTGGGGAGGGGGGCGATCGCCTGATCACCGCCAAAGATATTCTCCTGGCTCCCGGCTCGATTCCCTTCGTTCCCCCTGGTGCCGAAATCGACGGCAAAACCGTATTTACCAGCGACCACGCGGTCAAATTAGAAAGCCTGCCGGACTGGATCGCGATTATTGGCAGCGGCTACATTGGCTTGGAATTTGCCGATGTTTATTCAGCCCTGGGCTGTGAAATTACGCTGATCGAAGCCTTAGATAAGCTGATGCCCGGTTTTGACCCGGATATTGCCAAGGTGGCGGAGCGATCGCTCCTAGTCTCCCGCGACATCGAAACCTACAAGGGTGTGTTTGCAACAAAAATCACCCCCGGCTCCCCGGTCACCATCGAACTCACTGATGCCCAAACCAAAGAAGTCGTAGAAGTCCTGGAAGTCGATGCCTGTCTAATTGCCACGGGCCGAATTCCGGTGGCGAAAAACATGGGCCTAGAAGAACTGGGCGTGGATTTGGGCCGTCGCGGCTTTATTCCGGTGAATGACCACCTTGGCGTCACCCAGGCCGATGGCGAAACGGTTCCCCACCTCTGGGCCATTGGCGATGCCACGGGCAAACTGATGCTGGCCCATACGGCCTCGGCTCAAGGGGTAGCTGTCGTGGAGACGATTTGCGATCGCCCCCGCACCGTCGACTACAACATCATCCCCGCAGCCGCCTTCACCCATCCTGAAGTGAGTTTTGTGGGGTTGACGGAACCCGCAGCCAAGGAAAAGGGCAAGGAAGAGGGCTTTGAGGTCAAGGCTGTGCGGACCTACTTCAAGGGAAATGCCAAGGCGATCGCCGAGGGCGAAACCGACGGCATGGCCAAGCTGATTTTTCGGCCCGATACTGGCGAAATCCTTGGGGTACACATTTTTGGTCTCCACGCGGCGGACCTGATCCAAGAAGCCGCCAACGCCATGGGCCAAAAGGTCCCGGTCACCGACCTGGCCTTCTCCGTCCACACCCACCCAACCCTCTCGGAAGTCCTGGACGAAGCCTTTAAACGCGCCGCCGGGGCAGGAGCGGGCCACTAATGCTGATCCGTCGTCGTCCGCCCAATCCGGCGGTTCGCGTCGCCAACATGGACTATAAAACCTGCATGGCCGACGCCGAGCCGGACAATATCCTTGAAGAAATTGTTTGGCATAAGGAATACGAAGTCGCTGTCCTGCGGGAACAAACGCCCTTGGCCAAGCTCAAGCCGCTGGTGGCCGCCCAGGCCGCTCCCCTGGATTTTGTAGCACGGTTGCGGCAGGCTCCCACGACCCCAGCCGTGATTGCGGAAGTGAAAAAGGCATCGCCCAGCAAAGGGGTGTTTCGGGAAGATTTTGACCCGGTGGCGATCGCCCAAGCCTACGCCGCCAACGGAGCCGCCTGTTTGTCGGTGTTAACCGATCGCAAATTCTTCCAGGGCAGTTTTGAAAACCTCGGCCTCGTCCGCCAAGCCGTTGAGCTCCCGCTGCTCTGCAAAGACTTCGTGCTGTATCCCTACCAGATCTATTTGGCGCGCGCCTACGGAGCCGATGCGGTTTTGCTGATTGCGGCGGTGCTGTCGGATCAAGATTTGCAATACTTCCTTAAAATTGTCCACAGCCTCGCCATGAATGCCCTGATCGAAGTCCATACCGCCCAGGAACTAGAGCGAGTCCTCGCCTTGGACGGTGTAAGACTGATCGGCATCAACAACCGCAACCTCAAAACCTTCCAGACCAGCCTCGACAACACCTGTGGTCTCATGGACCAATATCGCAGCCGCCTCCAGGACATTCTGGTCGTCAGCGAGTCTGGAATTCATGGCCCAGACGATCTGCAAACCGTCCTTCACGCGGGGGCCGAAGCGGTGCTCGTCGGTGAATCCCTGGTCCGCCAGCCTGACCCTGGCTTAGCACTGCGGACGCTGACGCAAGCTTAGGGGTTGTGGCCCAATTGCATCGAGTGTATCGGTTCTATCCCGCACCCTAGAATAAGATGGTAGGGTAATGGGATGGCAGCTTTTGGGGCGATCGCCTCTGAGGCACTGCTTCTTTAGCGACCTGTGTTTCCCGAGAGATGTTTTGGATAGCTGCTCATTCTATAGAGGTACTGGAAACCGTGGATCCGATCCCCTTGCCCTCGGCGATTCACTATGAAGTTCCGTTACAGCTCCTGGAACAGCAAACCTTGCGAGCAGTATCCCAGCGTCCGGCCCAACGACAATTGGTGAATGAGTTGGTCATCACCTTGCGCAAGGCTTTGGCGCTGCAAAGACGGATCGAAGAAAGCTGTACTCAAGAGCGACTGGCCATTGAGTATCGTTGGTCACCTGAAAACTCCCGAATGAATTCAACTCAGGCTCCTAAGGCATAATAAGAACAGGAAACAGAGTCCGTTCAGTGTTTCTCTCTAGGATGTTTGTCTCTAGGATGCCCTGTTCCGACAATCCCTGCTGTTAGCCCACAAGGTCCTCACCCTCTGCCTGCTCCCTCAAGGGTCGGGTATAACGGTCGGGTCTTTCAGTCCCGTTGGAGTTCTCCAGTGCCATCGCCGAATTCTAATGTGCCCCCAGCCCCTTTGAGTCAGCTTGAGCCGGTTGATCTGGTGCAGGCGTTAAACAGCCTGCGTCATCAGCTTGATAGCTTTCAGAGGCAAGTGCAGCATCAGGTGCAGGTGCATCCGATGGAAGACAGTGGTGCTGATTTTGAAGGGGGTGACGCAACTCTAGATTGGGATGGGGTGACGGCGTTTTTAATGCAGCAGCAAATTGACCTCGCCCAGGTTCACACTCAAGTCGAATTGCTGGAACAGGCGCGATCGCACCAACAATCCCGCCAAAAACAGCATCAAGGTGAAACTTTTTCTGACCTAGAGGCGATCGCGACCTCCCAAATCCAGCAGGTACGGTTGTTGCAAAGCCAGATCGCCCGCGATCGCCTAGAACGACGCAGCCAACGCAGGATTGTGGATAACCAGGTGGCGGCACTCCAGGCCACCCTCGCCGAGAAAGATGCCCAGATTTTGGCCCTAGAGGCTCAAGCCTTTGAAGCCAGAACCCTCGCCGTCAGCCTCAATGCCCAGCGTCAAGCGGCCCAGGAAACCATCGAGCAGCTCCAGGACGCACTCAATCGACGCCGAACCGAACTGGCTGAAATCACCGCCGAGCGGGAAACCTGGCAAACGAGCTTGGAAGAGCAGCAAACACTAGCAACCGCCCAAACCAAAACTCTGACGGCATTACAGCGGGAATTGGCGATCGCCCAAACCACCATCGAAGCCCTCGAAAGCCAAATTCTCCATAAAAACCGGCAAAGTCTCGGCCTGCAACAATTGCGCTACGAATCCGAGCTACAACGGGGCCAGGAACAACAGCGCTATCAACAGATCGACGTCCAATTGCGAGAATACCAAACCCAGATTTTGCAACAGATTGAGCAGCTGCGATCGCTCGAAACCCAAGTTCAAGACTGGCGGACGCGATCGCTCATGAGCGAGCATCAACTCCAAAATATCCGCGACTGGGTTGACCAAATGGCAAAGCATCAGCCTCAAGCCCTTCCCGCAGCCCTCCGCGAACTCTTGGACCCACTAGATCCCCTTCCAGTCTCTCATCGCCCAAGGCTCGATCCCTCAAACAGCCCAGAACAAAACCAATCTCAATCCCAATCTCAATCCCAGCCCCCATCTCAATTGTCCCCCCATCACTCCCCCACCCCTCACAAACCCCTTCACCTCGACCTACCCAAATTTTCCCCCTAACGCCCGTGATACCCAATGAATGCGGTTGACTACCTGCGCATTAGTCTGATTGACCGCTGCAACTTCCGCTGTCTCTATTGCATGCCCTCGGAGGCGGAGTTGGACTATGTGTTGCAGCAGAATCTTTTGACCCAGGCAGAACTGCTTCAGCTGTTGCGTGAAGTCTTTATTCCCAATGGTTTTACGCGGTTTCGCCTGACGGGCGGTGAACCTCTCCTGCGCCCCGGCGTGGTTGAGCTAGTGGCTGCCATCTGCCAACTGCCTGAAACCCAAGATTTAGCCCTGACCACCAACGCTTTTTTGCTTGCCGGTCTGGCCCAGGATCTCTACAATGCCGGACTGCGGCGGATCAATATCAGCCTCGACTCCCTCGACCCAGACATTTTTGGCAAAATCGTCGGTGACACCGGACAAAAACGCTGGCAGCAGGTTTGGGCCGGGATTCAAGCCGCCCATGCCGTGGGGTTTGCTCCCCTCAAGCTCAATGTTGTGGTCATCCCCGGTGTCAATGACCACGAAGTTTTAGACCTAGCGGCGCTGACGATCGATCGCCACTGGCATATCCGCTTCATCGAATTTATGCCCATTGGCAACGGAGCTCTATTTGGCGATCGCGGCTGGCTCCCCTCGGAAACGATCCGACAGCAAATTCGCGATCGCTGGGGTCTCGACACAGGTCATGTTCGGGGTAACGGTCCCGCCAATGTGTTTCAAATCCCTGGCGCGAAGGGCACGGTTGGGTTTATTAGCCAAATGTCCGAATGTTTTTGCGATCGCTGCAACCGCATGCGCCTCTCCGCCGATGGCTGGCTGCGGCCCTGTTTGCTCAATGAAGAGGGGCAAATTGATTTGAAAACTGCGTTACGCGAAGGGTGGCCCACGGAGATCTTGCGCGATCGCGTTCGAGATCTGTTGCTGCTCAAACCAGAAATTAACTACAAAGAACGAGACTCAGGCACGGCTGAGGGGATCTATCGCCGGACCATGTCCCAGATCGGCGGCTAGAAATCTGAGCCACGGGTTGTTCAAAATCGCTCCAGGGATGGCGCAAAATTTCTCAGTGCCCTATGATTTGAAATGTTCAATCTAAAATAGAAAAATCATAGATAAAAGTCTATGCTTTGATAAAGCCTTCTCTAGGCAAAAATTCAATCCCTGTGTTTCTTGGGATTTGGATCATTGTCCTGATTTTGGTTTTGCCTATTCTGGTCTTGTTTTTGTGGTCTTGTCTTTTGTGGTCTTGTCTTTTGTCGTTGCATCTGTGTCGTGACAGCACAGATTTTTGCCAACCATGTCAATTCTTGAAGCCTGTATCTTTGCCACGGTGCTCTGCGGTTTTTTCGGCATCATTCTGAAACGGAATGTGATGATGAAAATCATTGCCATGGACGTGATGAGTACCGGGGTGATTGCCTACTACGTTTTGGTTGCCTCCCGTGAGGGGGTGTTTACGCCGATTGCCTCTACGGCCCCTATCCCTGGAGTGAATTATGCCGATCCGGTTCCTCAGGCCGTCATTTTGACCGCGATTGTCATTGGCTTTTCGATCCAGGCGCTCATGCTCGTAGGTGTGATGAAATTGGCCCAGGATTATCCCACCTTAGAAATTGACGAAATTGAGCGACAGAATCAGCCATGAATACGGTCATAAATAACGTCACAATTGCTTGGATCGCCTTACCCTTTATGGCTGGATTTACCAGCTATCTTTTGCCTCGATTGGATCGGGCGATCGCCCTCAGTGTCACCCTCCTTTCCTTGACCTATGGTCTACTGCAATTTGTAAATCCTGCTTCTACAACGCTACAGTTGCTGGACCATTTCAGCGTCACCTTGGTGATTGATTCCCTGAGTGGGTATTTCATTCTCACCAATGCAATCGTCACATTGGCTGTCGTTATCTACTGTTGGCCCAGTACTAAAAGCGCTTTTTTCTATACTCAGACAATCATTTTGCATGGCAGTGTCAATGCTGTGTTTATCTGTGCAGATTTTATCAGTCTGTACGTGGCCCTAGAGGTCATTAGTATTGCCGCGTTCTTGTTGATTGCCTATCCCCGTACGAATCGCTCCATCTGGGTGGGATTGCGCTATCTCTTCGTCAGCAACACGGCCATGCTGTTCTACTTAATCGGAGCCGTACTGATTTATCAAACGAACCATTCCTTTGCCTTTGCGGGTATTGAAACTGCACCACCGGAGGCGATCGCTCTGATTTTTCTAGGCTTACTCACCAAGGGTGGCATTTTTGTTTCCGGTCTTTGGCTACCCTTAACCCACTCCGAAGCAGATACACCCGTTTCTGCCTTTCTGTCTGGGGTTGTTGTGAAAACAGGCATTTTCCCGCTGATTCGCTTTGCCTTGATTGCTGAAGCCATCGATCCAGTGGTCCGGCTCTTGGGGGTGAGCACAGCCCTGTTAGGGGTTAGCTATGCCATCTTTGAAAAAGATACTAAGCGCATGCTGGCTTTGAGCACTGTTTCTCAATTAGGATTTGTGCTAGCTGCGCCGGAAGTGGGAGGGTTTTATGCTTTAACCCATGGATTGGTCAAATCAGCGCTGTTTTTGATTGCGGGTAATCTCCCCAGTCGCAATTTCAAAGATCTCAAGCAGACACCCCTCCCAACCTCGATTTGGGTGGCGTTGGCGATCGCCAGTTTTTCCATTTCAGGCTTTCCCTTACTCTCAGGATTTGGAGCTAAAGTGCTGACCATGAAAAATCTCTTGCCTTGGCAGATCATGGCCATGAATCTTGCAGCCTTAGGCACAGCAATTGCCTTTGGGAAATTGATATTTCTGCCCCGTGGTGGGGAAGGAAAACTGACCTCTAGCTTCTGGATCGCGATGGTTGTTTTGTTAGGAGGATTGGTTCTCGCAAACGGTATTTATTACGAAGCCTATACCCCAGCCAATATCGCTAAACCTCTTGCAACAATTGCCTTAGGTTGGTTGATCTACGGGGTTATCATTCGTCACTTAACGGTTAAGCTACCCCAGCTTCTAGAAAGATTTGAACACCAGATCGGAGTCATGACCGTGATGTTAACACTAGTCTTTTGGATGGTGTTAACATGATGCGACTTCTCGACTTGAGCTTGCGATTAACCATTTGGTTTTTGCTGACCGCCGATGGGAGTCCTGCGAATCTGATTATCGGTGTTTGTGTTGCCTTGCTGTTGCCCAGTCGCCCCCAATCCCTGGTCCAATCAGGAGCTGTGATCAGAGATGGTTTGCAGATTTTGGTGAAGATTCTTCTGGCTATTCCTCAAGCCTATTGGGAGGCGATCGAAATGATCCTGTATCCCCATAAACAAGAGGCGATCGCCCTGGAACGGGTCAAATCCCAGAGAACAGCAGGACTGATTTTCTTGGATATTTTTCTGATTACCTTTACGCCGAAAACGATTGTGGTGAAATACCACGAAGCAGGGTGGTATGAGGTGCATCGAGTAGAAAGACGGGGAGGTCGTCGAGGCAGCTTATGAACTGGATTATGATGTTGATGCTTTTGTCGTTATTAATTCCTATTTTTGAGGCGTTACAAGATGAGGATATTTGGCAGAAGCTGCTGGCCTTTGCCAGTGTTTCGACGAAAACATCCATTATGATTTTGGTAATTTCGGTGGCGAGAGATGACTGGATGATTGGCGTAGTCGGCGTTTTGATCTTGAGTGTGGGGAATGCGGCACTGATGCTATTGGCCCATGTATTAAGACGGATGAGTGAACGATGATGGATAGTCTATCTCAAGGTTTAAGCTACGGTTTGATGGGGATTGGATTGTTTTTTTGGTTTTGGGGAACCGTGCCGCTTTTGGGCGATCGCTCTCTACTGTTCAAACTCCACAGTCTCTCGATTGCCGACACCTTAGGCTCCATGAGCATTATCTTGGGCCTCCTTCTCAAAATTCCCCGAGAATGGCCACTGCTCCTCCTCGCTCTAATCTCCCTGGCAATCTGGAATACGATTTTAGGATATGTTTTGGCCTATTGCTCAAGCCGTGGAAATGCCAATGATTGAAAGTGTTATCGATACCACAACCGAAACTTGGATACAATCTTGGGATGGAGTGGCGATCGCCCTTTTGCTGCCCGTCACGGCTTGCATGGTGGTTTCTCAGGTTAATCCCTACCATGCCTTGGTAATTCGCGGTATTTTTGGAGCCGTTGCGGTTTTGGTTTATGCCATCTTTGGGGCAGCGGATGTGGCTTTAACGGAAGCTTTAGTGGGAACAATGTTGTCGATTACGCTGTATGCGATCGCGGTTCGAGCCTCCTTAAATCTACGATTGGGCATTGTGGATGAGGCTATTCAAGAGACGATGCAGTTCGATGCATTATCCAATTCTTTTAATCAGTTACAAACCACATTGCGACACCCCTTAATCCCCTATCATTTACGGCTGGAATGGGTGAGTTATCCAACACAGCAGGCCCTAGAAACGGCTTTGAGTCAGCGAGAAGTTCATGGCATTTGTATTGCCACTCGGGCCGAGTCTGACCCTCGCGGTCCCGTGGTCTATCAGCTACAGCTGCGGGTGCAGCGGCTCTATGAGATTTTGGCCCCTGGGATTTCGCCTGCGATCGCCCAGGTTACCTACCGTGCGCCGGAGGACTCACCATGAAATGGCTTTACATTGCTGCCGGGATTGCGTTCTATCTCAAGATGGTCCTCTTACAAAGTCCTCAGTTGATGGAGACGGAGCTTGCGATTGTTGATGCCATTGTCCAAGACAGTGGTGTTCCCAATGCGGTTTCTGGGATTATTTTTAGAAATCGGCTCTACGACACCATTTTTGAGGTTGTGGTTTTTACGATCGCCATCATGGGAGCCAAATTCTTATTGGCGAACGAACAGCCCTCCTGCCAAATTTATCAATTTACCGATCCCCCTTCCATCGTTCTGGCTCGTCTAGGAGCCACAATCGCCGCACTGATTGCTGTCGAATTGGCGATTCGCGGTCATCTGAGCCCTGGAGGCGGTTTTGCGGCGGGTGTGGCCGGTGGAACTGCGATTGGCCTCATTGCTATTACCTCGTCTTCCCAGGTCATGGAGGCCCTCTACCAGCGCTGGCAGGCCGCCGTCCTCGAAAAAGTATCGGTGCTGATTTTCATTGTTCTTGCGGCTTTGAATCTGATGGGTCTGGAACTGCCCCAGGGAGAACTGGGCAGCTTGCTGAGCGGCGGCTGGATTCCCCTGCTGAACCTGCTGGTTGCGCTCAAGGTTGCCCTCGGCTCCTGGGCTGTGATTCTGGTCTTTATTCGCTATCGAGGATTACTTTAGGACTTTAAGGCCCCAAAATTAGCGGGATCTTGATCCCGACGGTGGCGGACGGGGATGGCCGGTCCGGGTTGATCCCCCACCAACGCGGCTGTGGTTTCTAGGGCTGCCCGCAGGCGTTTGGCTGCATAGATCGACATATCGCGGGGGACGGAGATGCGATCGCGCAAATACCGCAACCCCAGGTCAGCACCCTCAGGCGGCAAGCAAGCTTCCCCCGTTATCAGATAGGTTAAAGCCGCCCGCAATGCCGGTTCAAATAAGGCGTCATCCGCTGGATTCACCCGGATCAGATTGGCCCGATGCTTCAGTACGCGGTGCAAGGCCTCCAGGCGGGAGGTTTCCGGTTCCGGATAGGCCACATCGGGTAGACCGAGCCAGGGACCGGTATCAACCCGCGCTTGATTAATCGCAGTTTGGGGATCCGCGTTGTCGTAGCATCCGCCCATTTGCGGGGGTAAATCATGGGCATGGGTATGAAAATCGCTTTGGGTGCCTCGGTAGGTGGAGCGACTCTCTAGGCCATCGAACCAAGCCCCAAGGCGGGGATTCTCCTCTCTGAGGGAATAGCCCTTGTAGTAATACAAACTGGCATTCATCCGCTCGACGTAGGGCGTAAAAATGACATCAACGGTGCCAAATTCTTCGAGGAAATAGGGTCCTGGTGTTTGGCTCAAGGCCGCTTCTACTTTTTGGACAACGGCGGTGAACTGCTCCCGATTGCGTTGCTCATTGCGTGCCGAGCCCGCTGGATAGCAAAGCCAACTGCACCAAGCCCGAAACAGCAATCGCTCTAGCTGGCGCAGGGGGAGAACCTGGCGATCGCCCATTCCCTGATTCAAAGGTCCAAAGGCCCGTTCCAAGCCAATCAAAATATCATCGCTCTCCGTCATCATGCGGCCATCCAATTCCAGCGCAGGCAGCATTCCCGACGGCACCTTGCGCTTATACCAGGATTCCTTTTCCCCATAGCAAAACATCGTCACCTTTTCGATGCGGTAGGGAATTTTTTTTTCCTCTAACCAAAACCAAACCTTTTGACAATAGGGGCACCAGGCATGGTGATCCCGATAAAGCGTCACCCGCACCGCTGACTCCGGTTGACCAAACAGCCGCAGCTTAGCTTGGGCATTCGTGGGGCCATTGATTCGGTCAACGGTATAGGGGGCAAGGGCTTCAAGCTCGGACCAGGTCAGGGGGGCAGCGGACATAAGTAATTCTACAGAGCAGTTTTATAAAGTTCACGTAAAGTCTAGCGGCCACTCTCCCGACGTTCCACTGCAACTGAGAAAGGAGAGACAAGGTCCGCTGCAAGCAGGTCAAAACACGGTTAACACGGAACAAGGTCAACACAGGTCAACACAGGTCAACCAGGGGGAATGCAATCCAATGCGGATAGCGATCGTAGGGTGCGGCTTTGTGGCCGATTACTACCTGAAAACTTTGCCACGCCATCCAAGTTTGGAGTTGGTGGGGGTTATGGACCGAGATCAGAGTCGATCTGAACGTTTTTCTACCTATCATGCCGTTGAATCTTATCGCAATTTTGAAGATCTGCTCAACGATCCTCGGGTTGATTTGGTTCTCAATCTCACCAATCCCCACAGCCACTACGAGGTCTCCAAAGCCTGTCTGGAGGCGGGTAAGCATGTCTATTCGGAAAAACCGCTAGCGACTAATTTTACCGAGGCCAAAGCGCTGGTTGAACTGGCCGAACGTCGGGGGCTTTACCTTTCCTCTGCTCCCTGCAATCTGCTGAGCGAAACGGCCCAGGGGGTTTGGCGGGCTTTGCAAGAGAAGGTTGTGGGCGAGGTTCGCCTGGTCTATGCGGAAATGGATGATGGCATGGTTCACCGCATGCCCTACGACCAGTGGTACAGCGAGTCGGGGATCCCCTGGCCTTTTCAGGATGAATTTGAGGTGGGTTGCACCCTGGAACACGCAGCCTATTACATCACTTGGCTGGTGGCCTTCTTTGGCCCAGTGGAAACGGTGACGGCCTTTTCCGACTGCCTGATTCCCGATAAACAACCCCCCCAACCCTTGACCCGTAACGCTCCAGATTTTTCTGTGGCCTGTCTCAAGTTTCGCTCAGGCGTAGTGGCTCGGCTCACCTGCGGCATAGTTGCCCCCCACGACCATCAGCTCCGCATCATTGGGGATACAGGGGTGCTCTCGGTTAAGGATTGTTGGTTCTATCGATCGCCCATCCACATCCAACGCCCGATTACGATTCGTCGCCGCCAATTCTGGAATCCCTGGAAACAGCGTTATCCCCTGCCCAAGGGCAAATCTCACTTTGGTTATCGGGGCGCTCAGCAAATGGACTTTGCCCGAGGGGTGGCGGCTCTGGCTACAGCGATTCAGCGCGGTGAGCCGGGGTTGCTCTCGGCCCGCTATTGCCTGCATGTCAATGAAGTGGTTTTGGCGATCCAGGATGCAGGGACTGATGGATCGGTCTACCGCGTCACGACCCCCTGCGAGGCAGAGCCGCTGTTGGCCAGTTTGCCGGGATAATCCTGAGGAATTAAGCATTATGCAACTACTCATAACAGGGGCCTCAGGCTTTTTGGGGCAGGCGGTGGTGATGGAGGCGCTGCGGCGGGGGCATGAAGTCATTGCAGTGAGGCGATCGCCTGCTGCTGTTTCCTCCACCCTTGCCCCTCTTCCTCCTACCGCTCAAGACCCGTTACTGCGCTCCCCTTTACTGCGCTGGATTGCCGCTGATTTGCGATCGCCCCAGGCCCTCCAAGCCCTTCAGCCGGATCTGGCCCAAGCCGATGGGGTGATTCACCTAGCCGCTGCCAAATCCGGTTCCTTGGAACAGCAGTGGTTGGATACGGTGGGAGGGACGGAGCGGTTGTTGGAGGCGATCGCCCAGCTTTCCCAGCCCCTAGCCGGTCTAGTGGCTATTAGCAGTTTTTCTGTCTATGACTGGCTGGCGCTACCTACGGGGGCTTGGCTGGATGAAACTTCACCGTTGGAATCCCAGCCTCAGTACCGAGATGTCTATGCCCAGGTCAAGCTGGCCCAGGAAGCGCGAGTGCAAGCCTTTGCGGCGGCTCATCCCGCGACTGCTGTAACGATTTTGCGTCCGGGAATAATTTTTGACCAGGCGGGACAGGATGGAGCGCAGAACTGGAATGCCCACTTGGGGGCGAAGCTAGGACCGCTGTATTTACGCATTGGTCGCGAAGCGACGTTACCGCTGATCGAGGTGGGGCGTTGTGCGGAGGCAGTGGTCCGGGCGGCGGAACAGGCGTTGCTATCTTCTGTGCTTAATCTGAAGGTTCCGAATCTAAAGGTTTTGAATCTTGTTGATGACGAATTGCCTACCCAGGCGGAGTATTGGCAGCAATTAAAGCAGCGGGCAAAACATCAGGGCCAGCCGTTGCCCAGAACAATTCCTCTGGCTTGGTCGCTGTTGCAGCCTGTTGCTGGGTTGGTCTTTGGGATCCAACAGCGCTTGCTTGGGGGGCGGGTGCCACTGCCGGGGATTCTGATTCCGGCTCGAATTGCGGCCCGGTTTAAGCCGCTGCGCTTTAGCAATGCCCAGGCTAAAGCTGTTGGGTTTCGCTTTGCTCAACGCCAACCTACAGCACCGCATTGATTTGATGCTTTTTTTGATGCTTTTTGCTGAGCTCAACTGTTTCTACTTTGCAAGGTCCTATGAAAGTTGCCTATTTAACGGGCGAATATCCCCGTGCTACCGATACCTTCATTCAGCGAGAGATTGCGGTGCTGCGGCAACAGGGGATTGAGGTGACAACCTTTTCGGTGCGACGGACGGGGGATGAGCATCTGGTTGGACCGGAACAGAGAGAGGAGCGATCGCGCACCACCTACCTCCTCCCACCCCATCCTGCCAAGCTTCTCTTGGCCCATCTCACGGGCCTGATGCATTCCCCTTCGCAATATCTCAGCGGCCTCCTCCTGGCCTGGAAAACCGCTCCACCGGGGCTACGCCATCAGCTTTACCAACTGTTTTACTTCCTCGAAGCGGGCTTATTAGCCTGGGAAATTCGGCGGCGAGAGATTTCCCATCTGCACAATCATTTTGGTTCCTCAAGCTGCACGGTGGCCATGCTAGCGGCGGAGATCGGCGGATTTGGCTATAGCTTCACACTCCATGGCCCCCACGTCTTTTTTAACCCAGAGCATTGGCATCTCCGGGAGAAGATTAAGCGAGCAAAATTTGTGAGTTGCATTAGCCACTTTTGCCGTAGTCAGGCGATGTATTTTGCCCCCTGGGAAACCTGGGACCGGCTGCACATTGTCCATTGTGGGGTTGACCCGGAGAAGTTTGAGCCAGTGGAGCATCGGCCAGACCAACAACGACTGCTCTATACCGGACGACTGGCCCCGGAAAAAGGCTTGCCGATTTTGTTAGAAAGCTTAGTGAAGGTGCGGCAGCAACACCCAGGCGTAGTTCTGACCGTGGTGGGGGATGGACCGGCGCGATCGCCCCTAGAATCCCTCGTCCATCAGCTTGGCTTACAAAATTGTGTCGAGTTTGTGGGCTATCAATCCCAAGGGGAGGTCCGGCGCTGGCTAAACCAAACGGCGGTGTTTGTGTTGCCCAGCTTTGCCGAGGGCGTACCGGTGTCGTTGATGGAGGCGATGGCGGCGGGGGTGCCAGTGGTGACAACGCAGATTGCGGGGGTGAGTGAATTAGTGGAGGACGGGGTAAGTGGTTTTTTGGTGCCGCCGGGGGATGGGGAAAGTTTGGGCGATCGCCTCTCACAACTATTAACGGATGCGGCATTACGTCAGCAAATGGGAACGGCAGGTCGAGAGAAAGTTGAGGTAGAGTTTAGCGGTGAGGTTGAGGCAAGAAAATTAGGAGAGATTTTTAAGAAGTGCGTCTAGATTGTTGTGTAGACCACGTTTTGGGAATGGAAAAACAGGATTTGATTTTGGTCAAGCACGATATTCTAGGCAGATGGCTTCTCTTTGTTGGCTATTTGAGAGATTCTCGATGTCCCGTTTCCGTTTATTCCGCTTCTTCTCCTCGACAGCTTTGGGATATTTGTCAGACAAAAGTAGCTTCACGAACTTTTCAACAGAGGAGTTAGAGGTGTTATTCAGTTGCGGGGAAGCGACAGCTAAGTTTACGTTTTTGATGCCTCCTCCTCCAGCGAGAAACATAGTGAAGGCACTAAAAATACTGAATGCAGCCATAGCTTTCTCGGAAGACTTACAAGCAGACTTCCAGGCTTGAAGTAGGAGAAGCTGCAGATAGGCAGACTCTAGAGTTAAAAATGTCGCTGGGCCAAACGAATTTTGTGTAGGAAGAACAGAAGATTCTTGTTGGCGCAGTTTTGAATTGCTAAAGCCACTCTTACGGGACAAAGGAATTTGAAAAGTTGATAGTGGCTTAACTTTTAATGAGATTTCTAGAGCTCTATCAATTTGGGAGGTAAGATTCAGTAAATTATCTATTATTGTTTCTTCTAAAGGTTCTAGAAAACCAGACAAAAAAATCTGTTCAAACTCACTAGAATAAGAGTCATCCCAATCACTCTTAAGTCTTTTCCAGGATAAGACGAGAGACTGAAAGTCTTCTTGAAAAAGACTGTTGACACTACTCATCTCTTGATACAAAACTTGTGCTTTTTCTGACTGAAAAGAAACTTGATTCGACATCTTCTATTTTTCATCTCCTTAGCTGATTAAGAGTTGATTGTGATTTCTCAACGATGTCTATTTGTTCCCGAATATACTGAAGTTGAGATTCAATTTCTCGCTGAGATTCATCAAGTATTGATTGAATTTTTTCAAATTCAATCTCAAATGAATCAAACTGAGGGTCATTCCAGGAATCCTTGAGATTCTCCCAGGCCGATATCAAGCTGATATAGTCAGATTTCAGTAATTCCTTGAATTTATCGAGTTCTAAAGAAAAGTCTTTTCCTAGATCGAGATTAAATGTAGTTTGCATTAGCGATTCCCTTCAAATTCTTCTACGATTTCCTTGTAGTCACTAATAAAATTAACTGATTCCTCTAGTGCTTTATTCGCATCTTTACTGTTGAACAATACTTCTTCAAATTGAGGCGAAAAATTATCTTTAGCAGTCCCTTTCCAGGTAGAGCTACAGTATTGCCAAGAATTTTGTAGAGAGTTAAGCCGATCGCTTAGCTTCTCTCGAAATAACTCTAGCTCCGAATGGAAATTCATGAGTTTATCTACATCTACATCAATGTTATTGCTCATGATTAATTTTGCTCCTGAACTCGTTTTTGGAATTTTTGGGCGTAGGATTGAAGCTCTTTCGCCAGTGGGACAGCATAGGGCTTAAGTTTTTCTGGTGCATCTACAGTGCTGTAGTCCTTAAAGTATGCCCTGATAGGCGGTAGTTTCTGCGCATAGGATTCACCAATCAAAGATTTTGAGTCCTCGCCAGACATACTGAGGATAGTTCGCATATCAAATTGGGCGAGTAAGGATTTGGGTTTGTCGGTAGTCAGACTCGTAATGCTCTTGAGCTCGTCAAACCAGAGAGTTGTGTGAATACCAAGCTCAGGCCCTTCTGTGACAAGTTGCAGAAGGGCCTGGGCATCTTCAGACATTTCTTCGTTGCGTTTTCCCATAAGGGGACGAAGGTTGCTGGCTCTGTTGAGACTACCAATAGCGTAAATAACGAATAGGGAAGGTCCAAACTTATAAGCGTCGGGATCAGCATCACGGATAGTTTTACGGCGTTCAAATTCTTTCCAGATAGTTTGGAGCAGAGTTTCTGCCTGCACTATTTGTTGGGTCCGGTTTGCTTGCCGCTTGGCGATAAAGGTTGGAAAATATTGACCGAAAGCTTTGCGAAAATAGAGTGAAAAATAAGTCCAGGGTTTTTCATCGTCATTTTGGGAAAGGTCGATGATGCAGAAGCGAGCCTTTTGGGGTTGGTAGCTATGAACGAGACTAATAAGTATTCCACCGAGGATGCCGTAGATGGTCTCCTCTGATCTGCCGACGAGGAGCATATTACTTCTGGGACGGCGGCGGAATATGGCCTGGGTATGGTTGCCAATGCGCATGGCTTCGCCAAGCCATGCCACACCGGGAACATCTTCAACGTCCCAGTCTTCCAGTTTGAGCAGGTGTTTATTGAGATCTTTAGCACACAGCCAACGATTTTGGCGGGTGAGGGCAACGAGTTGGTGGTTTTGGGAGAGTTTGGTGGGTCTGGAGCCGTTAAAAACGACGAGGGGGGCAGGGCGGAGATATTCCCGCCCTTTTGCAATTTCTTGAATTCTGATTAGGGCTGCGCGACGAGCAGCTTCGGAAGCATCGGCCACTTGGCCCAGTTCGTTGTAAGCTTTGCGACCAAAGTCGCGGTTGTAGATAATGCGACCTGGACGATCGAGTAATTCTACAGCATCCACATTGTTTTCATCTAGGATAGCTCCAGCGGTGCGCTGATCCATTTGCTGGGCCATACGAAGTTCAATGAAGGAGTAAATACTGCTGCTGATATTAGTGACACGAGGGGATTGGGAGGCGAGGAGCATATGAACTCCAAAGGCGCGTCCGCGTCGGGCAATGTCTTCAATGATAAGATTGAGTTCTTTTGTAATACTGTCGTTCTCTTGGAACATGTACTGAAATTCATCGATAACAACAAGAATGCGAGGCATATACTGATTCGTTTGTTCTCGATATTCTGAGAGTTTTGCAACTCCAACTTTTTTAAATAATTGACCTCGTTGTTCAATTTTTCGTTGAACATGTTGAAGAATACTGAGGCCAAACTCTCGATCGCTTTCAATAGAAATAACTTTGGCGTGAGGAAGTGCCTGGCTATCATTCAATTCTGTATTGAAATTTGTGGTCTGGGAACGAGTCGGGTCAATATAAACTTGAAACTCGACTCCCTCTTTAAAGTCGAGAAGGTAAAGTTCGAGTTCTAACGGTGAATAGCGAAGAGCAAGGCTGTTGATAATGGCGTGGAGCGTATAGCTTTTGCCTGCTCCAGGTTTTCCAGCTAGTAGAGCTTGGCTAATCACGATATCATCTTGATTCGTCCCAAGCCAGAAGTCAAGGCTGTCCATTGCACCCATGATACCAATAGGAGCACGGATTTCATGCCTACTATCGTATGTCCAAGCTCGGAAGGGTTCAGGATAAAGCTCGTTAAAAGGAACAGTTTCCACCTTTACACTGCGAAATTCATCACCCAGTTTTTTAATAACAGCATTTATGATTTCTTTGTCGGGAGCTTGGTCTAAAGAGACTTCTAAAACTGTATCTCGGGCTATGGAATATGAAAAGGATGGTCGTTTTCCAATAACTTTATTAGTTGGGGTCAGAACAGTGCAGTATTGTTCTATTTTCCCTCGATTGATATTTCTAGGCCATTCTGCATCTTGGCTAACATGGAGTACAACAGATATACTGGCCCGATGTCCATTTTCAAGAATTGCAATGAGATCTTCAAATGCTCGATTATTAAAGCCCGTAGGAAAATCAGAGATAAATAAATAATGAAAGGCTTCTGCCGCAAATGGTTTCGCCTGATTAAACTCTTCTAGAGAGGAAAAGTCTGATCCTAAATATTTTTGAACAACTTGCTCAATGTGATTTGCCAGATTACGTAATTGATCCTGAATTTCATCAGATCTAGTGTAGACTTTAGGCCCTAATACAAAGTGCGGGAGTCCCTTGAACGGAAAACTATTGCCCATCGAGATTGGATCAATAAATATGCATTTTAAGAAGCGTGGAGGAGAAAGCGTTAAAGATCTGAGTGCCAGAGCTTGTAAATAGCTTATCGCGCAGTTTCTTTCTACAAAGTTTTTACTTTTAATTAAAAGATTGGGTATCCTTATAAAGTCAATACTGGTATTTCCAGTGTGATTGGCAGGTGACACAAACGCTGGCAATAAAACACGAGCATTGCATTCAATATCATAAAAATTCTCGATTTGTCCTAAGTACAGAAATTTAAGCTCATCAAAGGAGAGATTTTCACTATGAGAGACTGCTGTTGGTGACAGGAAAAAAGCATAAGGATCTTTATGATTCTGGCTTAAGGATGACGAATAGTATTTTTCATGAACAAATCTAATATTTTCAAGTGCACCAGAAGTCTTTGATAAACTTTCTATGCTGTTTTGATAGAGAAATGAGCGGATAGATATTTCATCTATAAAAATGGTCTTTAAGTGTGAGTGAATTGATCGATTGACATCGGCTATTCTACGCCCAACAAAATCGATCTGTTCTTTCTTTTTCTGCCATTCTATAAAATTTCTTTTGCTCCTGATGAAAAAATCCCGGTAGTGCCTTTAGCTGGGGGATGAGTATGGTGTGGCCATTAGAGAAAGAAAAAGCAAACTGGGTAAGACCCTTCTGTGCCAATTGCGATGACTCAAGAGCTGCTTCATTGTCCTAACTGTCTATCTGAAGATATCAGCCGTAACGGCTTCAACGATCGCGGTACTCAAAGCTATAAATGTCGAGATTGCCATCGCCGGTTTGTCCTGACTCCGAAATCCCTTCCCTTGAGCGATGAAGAGATAGCCTTGCTCGAACGTTTATTGCTTGAAAGGCTAGCCATCGCTGGAATTGCTCGGGTGATGCAGCGCTCCGAGAGCTGCATTCAGACCTACGTCAACGCCAAAGCTAAAACCGTTGCTCGGGAGGTGGAAGTGACGAAGAAAGTAAAAAAGCTCTGACGGTCCAGATGGACGAACTCTGGTCGTTCGTGGACCATAAAGGAAATAAACAGTGGGTTTGGATTGCTCTAGATGCGGACACTCGCGAAATCATTGGCCTTTATATCGGGGACCGAAGTGCTAAATCTGCCGAAGCTTTATGGCGGTCTCTACCGGGAGTGTACCGCCAATGTGCAGTCATCTACACCGATTATTGGGAGAGCTATGCCTGTGTGCTTCCTAGCCAACGCCACCGAGCGGTTGGGAAAGAAAGCGGGCTGACGAGCTACATCGAGAGGTTCAACTGCACCCTGCGGCAAAGGGTGTCGCGCTTGGTCCGAAAGGCGCTCTCGTTTTCAAAGAAACAAGAGAACCACGAGGCTGCGATCTGGAATTTCGTTCACCATTACAACCAGCAATTGCGCCTTAAGCAGGCTCATACCGCTTCATTCTCTCCAGCACCCACATAATTGGACTACCGATTCACGACCAGTTGCGAGAAGAGCTACGACAGCTGGATGGACGAGAGCCTCAATCAAGCGTAGCGATTGCCGATTCTCAATCCGTCAAAACGACGGAAAAAAGGGGGTGGTCTACGGCTTCGATGGGGGCAAGCTTGTCAAGGGTCGCAAACGTCATATCCTCGTTGATTCCCAAGGATTGCTCATCGGGCTGCTTGTGAGTGAGGGGAATGCATCCGAGCGCCTTGGAGCGATTATTGTTGCTTACCAAGCGCGGGAGAAGCTGACTCGTACCAAGATTGTTTGGGCTGACCAAGGCTATACAGGGGAGAAATTTGCTGAGGCTATCAAGCAGATTTGTGGAGCGACGGTAGAGATAGTCAAGCGCACCTCGAAGGAGTTTGAGCAACTCCCTCATCGTTGGATTGTAGAGAGGAGTTTTGGGTGGCTCAATCGCTATCGTCGGATGAGCAAAGACTATGAATTACATACGGAATTTAGTGAGGGCATGATCTACGGCGCTTTCATCCGCTTGATGTTGCGTCGCTTTGATAATTCCGCATCTTAAGCTTTTACTTATAAATTAGCTCTAATTCCATTCCCTGAAAATGCCACAAAACCGCGTTCTGGCGATCGCTCGGAAAACACAGTTTTATGGCGAATTGACAACCTATTCAAAGCAAGCGAATGGCCGAAAATCGCATCCATTTGCAATATCAATGCAATCCATTTAGAAAGGTCAAGGACTTGGCCCAAGCTTAACCGGTAACTTGACCCACAACTTGACCCACAATCTATCGGTAATTTGGCCCAGGACTAGCCACAATGGCTGAGCTGCAACAGTCGTTTTGGTATCGCATCATGCATCGTATTTCGCCACCCGCAACCAGGCATCCTGGGCCGCCGGACGCACATCATCCCAACCCATAGAGCGCTTACCATAGCGTGTTTCATAATTGCTGCGTAAATGAGGCTCGGCTTCCTCATAGGTCAGGCCCTGGGGGGCATAGGTCGAATAACCTTCATACCCGGTACGGTAGGCCGGAGAATAGTCGTCATAGGTCTGCCCTTTTTTGTAGTAGGGGCGCGACGTATAGGTCTCTTTCCAGTGGGCTTCTTCTACCGTGGGGTCAACTTTTTCCGCAACCCCTTTACCGGCAAGGCCCCCGGCAACCCCGCCAACCACTGCCCCTACGACAGCGCCGACCGGGCCTCCTACCGCACCCCCGATGACAGTTGCCGCAGCGCCCACTCCAGCGGCTCCAACCCCTGTGCCAACGGGATGAGCCCCATGCTCTTGAGTAATCGGATCTTCGTTGTAATCGACTTCTTCCCGAACAATTTTCTTATGCTGGTCTGCCATTAAATCTGACCTCTAAGTTCTTCTTTCTAACCGTAACTAACACGACTTAGATTCAACTCCTCTATAGGGCTGACCCGATCTCGCTCGAAAGAAACAATTGAGTGGCAAACAAGCACAATTTACGCGGATGCCCAGATGGAGCGTTAGAATCTCTCTCTATGTGGTGTTCTGTGAAACAGGGGTTTTTCCGATTGTCTGTTCAGTCTTCTACTCAACCGGCATTGTCTTTGCTCGGCTCAACTCAGCTTGCCTCGTCCCAGCGAACTCATCGCTCCCTACGACGTAGCCTCGCTCTAGCCCTGGGGATAAGCCTGGGTTTGCCCTCCCTAACGCCTCCCCCAGCCCAAGCGCAATTGGGGATGAGCTGTAGCATTGCCGCCAACGAAGTCAATGAAAAAAGCGATCTGCTGCGGGCAGCGGTGGGGGGCGATCGCAAATCCCAACGGCGCTACGAAGAACAGCTCAAAAAACATCGTGACTTTCTCCAGGACTGTCGCCGCAAAAACTGGCCTAAGAATCAAGCGGTTTGGCTGCGGCTTTATCCCTGCGATGTCAAACCGGGCGTCTTAGAGCAAGTGCTCGACCAGGCCGTCAACATGGGCTACAACCAGGTCTATGTCGAAGTGTTCTACGATGGCCGGGTGCTCCTGCCCCAAAGCGAAAACCGCACCGCTTGGCCTTCGGTGCTCAATACGCCTGACCAAGCCAATACCGATCTGTTTGCTCAATCCTTGACCAAGGGACGAGAGCGTGGCCTCCAAATTTACGCTTGGATGTACACCATGAACTTTGGCCATTCCTATGGCCAGCGCAATGATCGACGCCTTACCCTTGCTCGCAATGGTCGTGGACAGAGCAGCCGGGAGATCATCCCCAATACCACCCAAACCTTTATCGATCCGTACAATCCCTTGGCGATCAAGGACTACTACGATCTGGTCCAGGCGGTGGTGAAGCGGCGTCCCGATGGCGTGTTATTTGACTATATTCGCTATCCTCGGGGCTCGGGAGCTGACTCTGCCGTCGGGATTGTCAAGGATTTATTGGTTTATTCTCCTGCTTCCCGTCAGGCCTTGATCGACCGCGCCACCAACCGCAAGGGCCGGGAGCTGATTAGCCGTTTTCTCAGCCAAGGCTTTCTCTCCGATAGCGATATAAAAGCGATCAATCAGCAATATCCCCTCGAAGGGGAGCCTCAGTGGCAGGGGCGCATTCCCAGCACTAATAAAAACGATTCGCTCAAAATCCAGCAAGTTCAGCTTCAGCAGGAGCTTTGGCTTCTGAGTGTGGCCCATGCCTATCAAGGGGTTGTCGATTTTCTCAATATGGCGGCGCGGCCTGTCCGGCAGGCCGGTATTGCAGCCGGTGCTGTCTTTTTCCCCGGCGGTAACCAAACCGTTGGGCGGCAGGGCTTTGATTCCCGCATGCAACCCTGGGACCGCTTTGCAGACTGGATCGAACGACATCCCATGGCCTATTCCACCTGTGGGGATAGCCGCTGTATTGTCGAGGAGATCCAAACGGTGGTACAAAAGTCAGGCTTCAGCATTCCGGTACAGCCCGCTCTGGCTGGGGCCTGGGGCCGCTCTGAAGGCAATCGTCCTTCCTTGGAACAACAAATGGCCGATCTGCGACAGTTCTCAAACCGGATTGATACGGTGAGTCACTTTGCCTATTCTTGGCAGCAGCCACAGAACGATACCAATCGTAAGTTCTGTCGCATTTGATTTTGTCGCCTTTAAAACGAGGATAAACCCATCAGATTGCTCAGTCCAAGTTCCTGGGACTGCGGACAATCCAATAGCTAACGGATAGGGTCAAAACTGCTACTCCGAGACCTAGCAGTTGCGACCCATCAACCTTTTCCAGATCCAATAAAATAATTTTTCGGGCCACTGCCGTCAGCGAGGTGACAACCACCAGCTCTAGCTGGACAGAGTGCTGGCGTAAATAGGCGGTGATATTTTGCAGCAGTTCTAAGGCGATCAAAATCGTTAAAAACAGCCCAAAAATCTCCAACAGCGTGGAGTTGAGAAACGGTCGAGCGGTCGTGAGCACATCTTGCACGAGCACGATCCCTAAGTCCCGTACGGAGATCAAAATGACCCCAATCATGGCCAGCGCCAAGACCTTGGCAATCAGACTCTCAAAGGTTCCCACCACCTGACGAAAGCCTGCATCGCTAGCCGCATAGCTAAGAAATCGCACGAGTTTTTGCAGCACATCCATGACCTTATTCCCTTCACCTCACCCCGGCGCATAACCATTGAAAACCTCAAGGGAATTAATTGAATACCATTGAGATAAGTCAGGTATGCGATCGCTAGTCTAAGGCATTTCCCCAACCCCTAGACCCCTTACTCAGAGATTCCATGGCAAACCTTACTTCGAACTGTCCGGGAATTCCCAGAATCTACGGAATAACTCAAACGTAGAGGCACTTCATTGTCCCTTATCTCCGGCGCTCATTTTTTCCAAAGACATGCAAGAGGTTCGCTCATCTCTTGGGTCTTCTACCCAAGCCATTCATCCCGAGATTCTTGAAGCTGTGGTGGAGCAGCGGCTGGATGGGCAGCAAATCTTGGCCCAAGTCCAGGTGGATCGTCAAGCGGCCCATCTCAATCTTCAGGCTCAGGTTTGTCCAGATCCGCTCCTGATGATGACCCATCTGGGACAGGATTTGGCGAAGCTACCGGGCGATCGCCTCCAGCGGGTGAGTTTCTGTGGCTATGGCCCGGACAGCTCAAAACCCACTTGGATTGGGTTTATGAATGTTCAAGCGTTTGCGGACCCTGCGCCATTGATGCCTGCGATCGCCCCCCATACGGTGACCTCCCTGAGCGACTTCATCACCGAGCAGAGTAGCTGGTTTACCCAGGCCGTAAAGCAAAATCCTCGGCTTCATCGCTTTGCCAAAACCAGTCAGCAGGCACGCATCCTCGAAATGGCCAAGCTGCTCAACCGCTGCCTTTCGCCGAAGGAGCAGCTTTTGGACATTTTCCCAGTGCGTTATCAGCGTCGGACCTGTAGCCTTGTCCTGACTGATCAACGGTTGCTGTGTGCTGGACCCACTTCGCTCTTAGGCCGCCCCTCCATGCAGGGGTTGGCCCTGCTGTGGGAGGAGCTAAAGCGAGTCGAGTTGGCCCCGAATGGTCTGCGGCTACACTGCCGGACGACCGTCCACGATCTCTATTTCAGCGTGGAAGACCTGGATAGCCTCGAAATTATTTTGGCCTATTTCCTCCCGGTCCAGCGCCGGGAAACGCTGGAAGAGGCTCAAGCTAAACCCTCCCTCTCCCAACGGCGAGTGGCCGGGGCCGGATTGGTCGCGTCGCTCTTGATCGGCCTGGGGTGGACAACCCTAGGGGTGTCGGAGTTCTTTGCTCAGCATACGTCTCCCCCTGGCAATCCGCTGCTCCAGACCAGTTTGAGACAAGACGCAGCGGTCACGGGGCTGTTGGAAACCTCGGTATCGGCCAATGATTCGGCGTCGGCGTCAGCGGTGTCGCCGAGCCAGCGCTGTTTGGAGCAATTTAACCAGGCGATCGCCCCCGCAGGCTACGCGGCCCTAAATCGGGCGACCCGAACCCTGTTGCTCCATCTGGAACGGTATGGCGGGACCTACAGGAATGGATTGGAATTTGATGCGCTGGCCAACGCTCTTGCGGGCGAAGTTTTTCTCTATTGCGATCGCCTTTGGGTCGAGGCCGTTCGAGTTGAAGATGGGCGCTACAGTCTTTTGAAGCAGCGTTAGCTAAAGATACCAATCAGAAAATCTCATCAAAAAGTTAAATCCTAAACAAAACGATACAAAGTAAATGGGGTATAACAAAAAATACAACGCCTAAACCACAAGGCATCACTTAGGGGAAAACGATGGTATTCGCTGCACCGAGAACCTCCCAACGCTGGGAAGCTCAGGCTGAGTTTCAGGACTACATGTCGGCGGTGAATCCGGTTATGCCGGAAATTGGGGTTGAGGTCTTTCCGCAGACGCTCTACGCTGCCGGTGAAAGTCGGGTTATTCCGCTCGATCTCTCGGGGGCCTTACAGACGCCCTATCCCTGCACCAGTCCGAATCTGTTGGCGAGCTTTGTACGCATTAATGCCGGGGAGTCAGTGGCCTTAGCAACCCCTGCGACTTCGCATATGTTCTACGTTATTCGTGGACGGGGGGAGACCCACAGCGAGTTTGGGGCGATCGCCTGGAAAACCGGGGATCTCCTGACCCTGCCAGGGGTAGGCCAAATTCGCCATTGCGCTAGCGAAGATGCGGCGCTGTACTGGGTGTGCGATTCACCCCTGTTGCAATACCTCGGCGTCACCCCCACCAAAACTCGATTTGAGCCCGTGCTGTATAGCCGAGAGCGGCTGGATGCAGCATTGCAGGTTGCGCGGCAAGAACATGGTCAGGCCAACCGCAGCGGGGTTTTGCTGTCTAATCCCCATTTTCCCCAGACGAGGACGCTAACCCATACGCTCTGGTCGCTCTACAACGCCTTGCCCGCTGGCCTAACCCAAAAACCCCATCGCCACAATTCCGTTGCCTTGGATTATTGCGTGGCGGCGGGACCGGATACCTACACGCTGATCGGCAGGGAACTGGATGACAACGGGCAGATCATCGACCCGATTAAAGCCCCTTGGATTCCGGGCTGTCTGTTTGTCACCCCCCCTGGTTACTGGCATTCCCATCACAACGAGTCGGAAACCGATGCCATCGTCTTGCCTATCCAGGATGCGGGATTGCTGACCCATATGCAGGTGCTGGATTTTCAGTTTGTGAACTAGCTGGGAGAATGTGAGCTAGCTGGGAGATAAATCTTCCAAATCTGGACTACTGGGATTCTGGCGATCGAGCCCAAGGGCCTGCTCTAGGGCTCGCTTGACCTGAGCCCGTTGCAAGTAGGGTTCCAGCCTCTCATGGCTGATGCCTGTCAGCAAACTGAGATTCTCCGCGCTCATCCCCCGCATAAGCATTTCCACCCGCCAGGTGTCCTGGGCTCGTTCAGGTCCGGGAGCGGCCCGACCGGGGACCAAGAGTTCGGCAGTACAGCGTTGCCAACGATCTGCGAGCTCAGCCGCTGTGGTGGGAGCCCCCTGAACATTGAGAAAGATGGCGGCTTCGTGATCCTTGCGAGTTTTGAGCCATTGGGTCAGGGGATTTTTGAGATAGGAGCCGTAGCGCTTGCCCAAAATCCACTGGTTGACGGGCACCATGCGGGTGAGATTGGGAGGAACTTGGATGAGGTGCTGGGTGCGATCGCAAATCTGGTGATACCGCTCAAGCTGGGCAATCTCTTCCAGTGAAAGTCCCGCCGCAAACATCACATAGACCAGCGCATAATCCTGCGGCCCTTGGGCGCGAGCGGCTTTGAGAATATCGTGAACCAGCGGTTGAGGAAGTTCAATCCCTCGGGAAGCCAAGCTCGGTTCCAATGTAAGCGTTTCCCCTCCAACAAAATCGCAGGGACGGGGGCTGCCACTGGTGCTGTTACTAGTGCTACTGCTATCGTGCTGGACACCCCCATAGAGAAAGAGTGCGACCAAACAATTCAAAAAGTCCTGGCGATCGTCCCAAAGCTGGTGAAATTCGCTGGTAAATTCCAGCACGGCATAGCCCAAGAGCAAACTGTTGAGAAAACTGGAGAGCTTTTCCACCGGTAGCCGTGTTTTGAACTGACCTCGCAACATCACGGCCTCCAAATACTGGGCCACTAGGCGGTTGGCCTGGGTCAGCTCGCGCCCGAGGGACTGGCGATTTTCCGGTGGGTACTGGCCCGATTCGCCTACGAGCGATCGCACAAATTCTGGCATAGCCTCAAGGGCATGAAGACGGCCATCGGCGTAGTCCCGCAAGGCCTGCTCTAAGCTACTGACCTGGGCTGCTTCCTGGGCCAAGGCACGGGCAAGTCCTGTAAACACCTCGGTTTCTTCGAGTGCGGAGAGCAACAGACCATGCTTGTTGCCAAATTGACGAAACAAGGTAACCTCATTGACCCCTGCACGCTCCGCAATTTGTCGAGTGGTCGTATCTGTAATGCCTTGGGATGCAAAAAGGTCTAAGGCTGCATCAATCAGTTTTTGGCGGGAAGGAGAACGTTTGGCTGCCATGAAGTCCTAAAACAAAGGGCGCAAGCGCTGCTTGCCGATCAGCAAGTGCTACTTGCATTTTTGAAACTTGCTTGTTAAGCTTGAAGGAATGTAAGTGACACTTGCATCTACTGTAGCAAGTAATAAAGGATTTTTCATGAGCCACATCACCCTCCCAGCTTCCCCCCAGCGATCGCAGCTCCAGCTCGACTGGCCTTCTCTATTGTTTTTTATAGCGTTCCACACCCTGGCGCTGTTGTCTGTATTCTGTTTTTCTTGGTCGGCGCTGGGCGTGATGGTCTTGCTCCACTGGCTGTTTGGCAGTATTGGCATTTGCTTGGGCTATCACCGCTTGCTTTCGCACCGCAGTTTGCAGGTGCCGCGCTGGTTGGAGTATGTTCTCGCCACGATCGGGGCCATGGCGCTGCAAGGGGGTCCAATTTTTTGGGTGGGTGGCCATCGTCAACACCATGCGTTTACAGAGGATTTGGAAAAAGATCCCTATTCTGCCCGTAAAGGATTCTGGTGGAGCCATTTTCTCTGGTTGCTCTACCATCAAGAACCGTTCTTTGATCGGGAGACCTACTTCAAATACGCACCGGATCTGGCTCGCGATCGCTACTATCAATGGCTCGATCGCAACTTTCTCCTCCTGCAAGTGCCGGTTGCAATTGTGCTTTATGGGATTGGCGGATGGTCCTTCGTCATCTACGGTTTATTCCTGCGGGCGGTGTTGCTCTGGCATTCTACTTGGTTGATTAATTCTGCCTCCCATATGTATGGTTACCGCACCCATGAGTGTAATGATTCGTCCCGAAATCTTTGGTGGGCGGCGATCTTGACCTATGGCGAAGGTTGGCACAACAACCACCATGCTTATCCGAAGGTGGCAAAGGCCGGTTGGAAATGGTGGGAAGTGGATGTGACCTGGTGGGCGATTAAGGTTTTGGAAACAGTGGGTTTGGCGAAACGCGTGATCCTCCCGCCGACGCTTTCCTAGGTGTTTTCTAATTCAGAGTTTCAGAGGGACTTTGCTGGGCAGAGTCCCTTTTCTTTGCCTGTACCTCGGGCGATAATGTCGGCGGAGGCAGTGGCTGAGCATAGTTGATCCGAGCATCATAATGCGCCCGTCCCATCAACTCCAAAAACACTGCCTGCAACGCTAACGTAACCGATTCTTTAAGCTTCAGCGGGATGACCACTGTTGGTATCTCGTCCTGAATCGAAAAACTGTAAAGCTCTGCCTCAGGCCGCTGCTCACTTCGGCTGACCACTACAGAGTAATCCTTGATGGTTCCCCCCGCCCAAGGCATGGGTCGATTTGCCCTCAACAAATCAATCTCAACTAGATACGGATCCATACCCGGAAAGGGAGACGCCATAGGACTAAACGAGCTGAGATAGTTGCTTTTATCATATCGTCTGCCACTGCGATGATTTCACGGCAAGCGCTGCGCCTGGGACCATGGCGCTTTAGTCAACGCTGAAAAATTTTTGGCCCCCGTTGAATAAAATTTTGGTTTCCAACCCATAAATTCATAGCAAAGGAAACACAGCTAACCGATAACACCAGATGGGTTGTTCCCTTTGCTAGAGCATCTACTAACTAGAGCATCTACCCAGATAAGGAGAACGATCATGACATACATCACTGGTACTTACGGAGCCGACAGCCTTTTTGGAACCAACAACAACGACACAATCTATGGCTACGGCGGCAATGATTATCTCTACGGCGGCAATGGCAATGATTTCCTCGACAGTGGGAGCCCGAGCAGCTATTACTACGGCAATGCGACCCTAAGTGGTGGTGCTGGGAATGACACACTCATCGGTGGCAATGGCAATGACCTATTACTCGGTGGCAGTGGGGATGACACAATTTATGGTGGTGCAGGGAATGACCGCATCGATGGTTATGCAACCTCTGGTGTTGAATATGATACACTCACCGGCGGTACTGGTAGTGATACCTTTGTCCTGGGTGGTGCTTGGGGAGTGTCTTACGCCGATTGGGGATACGCCACCATCACAGATTGGGATTACACTCAAGACTTCGTTGAATTGGTGGGGAGTGCTTCTCAATACTCCTTGGGCTACAGCGATTTCAATTCCAATGGGTTCCAAGATACGCAACTTTACTATCAAGGCAATTTGATCGCCGTTTTCCAAGACACAACCAATGTGAATCTTTATCGTGATGCGATCTTTGTCTAATGCATCTAATGTGCCCTAGCACCTAGACCCCTTAGCCTCCGGAAATGTCCAAACGCTTTGTCTACAATCCTCAGACGCTCCTCCCCCATCGGGTGGGGCGTTTGATTTGATTTGCTAAATAACGCGATCGCTCCCCCCATCAATCGGTACCTGCGCGCCCGTCGTTTTCGCAAAGGTCTGACCCGCCATCGCCGCCACCATCCGGGCCACTTCTGGAGACGTCACTTCCGTTTTGAGCAGATTACGAGTTTTGTAAGCCTCTACCGTCAGTCCATAGCGGGCCGCGCGGTTGGCTAGAACGGCTTCGCTCCAGATTCCTGTGTCATAGACACAATCGGGATGGACCATATTGACCCGAATGCCAAAGGGAGCCAGCTCTAAGGCTGCGATGCGTGCCAGTTGCGTGAGTCCCGCCTTGGCGACGGAATAGGCAGCGGCTCCCGGACCAGGGGCGAGGACATTGCGGGTGGCGATAATCACGATCGCGGGCTCCAGTCCCTGTTTCAACACCGGAATACAGGCTTGTAGCAGGCGCTGATGACTGGTGAGGTTGATGGCCAAACTCTGCTCCCAGATATCGGGGGCGATCGCCTCAATCGGTTGGCCATGGGGAAAAATCCCGGCGTTAGACACCAAAATATCGAGGCCCCCAAACCGGCGAACGGCCTCCGTCACAGCCTGCTGAAGCGCCTGGGTATCGGTGACATCGCCTTGTATGCCCAGGAAATCGGGTTGGTCCATGGCGTTGGTGATCTCTGGATTGAGATCCAATCCCACGACGGCAGCCCCCAGGGCGCGCAAATGCACCGCACAGGCTCGCCCAATGCCGCTAGCCGCTCCGGTGACGAGGGCCACTTTTCCTTGAAATTCCGGCTCAGCTTTGGTCTTTCCCAGCTTGGCCTGTTCCAGTTCCCAATATTCCATGTCGAACAGATCCTGCTCCGGTAAAGCCGTCCAGCCCCCTAGGGCTTCACCCCCCTGAATGGCGCGCAGGGTGTGTTCCACAATGTCGGTGGTGATCTGAGCCGATTGAAGGGTGCGATCGAAACTCAGCGTGCCATAACCGGGCCACACCGCCCAGCGAGGGGCTGGATCCAAGCAGGTCAAGGCGTCACCGGATTTGCGGCTACAATTGCGGTCAAAATAGGCCTGATATTGATCAGCATAGGCGTGAATCTCGCGCTCCGGTGCTTCGCCGAGAATTACGGGAATTGGCTTGGTGCGGATGACATGATCAGGGGTGATGGGGCCTCGGGTGGCGATCGCCCCAACATTCCCTAGCTTCGAAAAGCCCACCGCCTCAGGGCTCTGATTCAGTTGAGCCAACATCGGTTTGCCCCGCACCTGGGAGAGGGTTTTGCGGATGGTGGCCAGGGTGACCCAATCAGGGTCGGTGGCAGGGGCCGTTGCGGCAATTCCCATCCCTTCAGCGGCGAGATAAGCTTCGGCTTGACTGACCCAGTGGATCATCTGGCCATAGGCATCCCGAGCCTCGTTGGCAAAGGTGAAAATGCCGTGGTTCATGAGGATCATGCCGTCGTAGTTAGCCCAGTCGAGATCGTGGGTCATTTCCCAGATTTTGCGAGCGAGGACGAAACCGGGCATGACGTAGGGGATGAGGAGGAGGCGATCGCCATACAACTCCCGAATCCGATCTGCTCCATTCGGCGCATTAGTGATGGTCACCACCGCATCCGCATGGGTGTGATCCACATAGGCAAAGGGGATAATAGCGTGCAAAATCGCTTCCACGGAGGGGTTGGGGGCGTGGGGGTCGAGCATCGCCGCCCGTTGCTGGGTCACCATGTCGGCATCGCTGAGCTGTTCTCGCTGGGCCAATCGCTGCAACACCTTTAGCCGCACCGGGGCAAATCCAGGGGCTTCGATGGTGGCCAGGTCCCAGCCGCTGCCTTTGACGTAGAGAACTTCTTCCGGATCACCAAAAAAATTAGGGACAGTGGCTTTAACGGAGGTATTACCGCCACCATGGAGGACTAAATCGGGTTCCTGACCCAGGAGGCGTGAACTGTAGACGCGCATGGCCAATGGATCGTTGACCCATGTCTGGGCAACCGTGTCATCCCATCGGTTTTTCATGGTTGTCTCCCTCCTGTTATGAATGCTCAAATATTAATGTTCAACTATTAATGCTCGAATACGTTGCCAAACTGCTGCAAATCCAGCTCCACAATCGTCGGTAAACAGGCAAAACAGTGCTGCGCCAACGTCCAGCGCTCCTCCCGCTCTAGCATTTGGGTTAGGGTTTGACAGACCTCGATCAAATAGCGCACATCATTGGCCGCATAGGCTAACTGCTCCTGGGTCAAGGCCATGACGTTGCCCCAGTCGGAGCATTGGGAAGATTTGTCGAGTTCTACCCCAACCAACTCCTGCACCACTGCCTTGAGGCCATGGCTGCTGGTATAGGTGCGGGCTAATTTACTGGCAATTTTGGTGCAAAAGACCGGGCTAACCGTAATGTCGAGATGATATTTGAGGGCTGCGATATCAAACCGGGCAAAGTGGAAAATCTTGGTAATTTCTGGGGCTTCCATCAGCCGTTTGAGATTGGGGGCTGCCGTTTGGCCCCGCTCAATTCGCAGGGCTGAGGCTCGCCCCGATGGGTCGCAGAGCTGGACCAAGCATAGGCGATCGCGATGGGGATTGAGTCCCATGGTTTCGGTGTCCACGGCGATCGCCTTGGCCTGGAGATAGTGAGCTAACAGGGGGTCGGAGAGATCGCGATCGCAAAGCTCAAATTTTTCCAAAGCCATATCTTCCAAAGCCATATCTTCCAAAACCATGGCACTAGTCTAGAACAGCGTTCAGGGCAGTCTTTCCATCATAGGGGTTGATGCTCCTGCCGGAGGCGAATGATCTGCTCGGCTTGAGCCCGTTGGTGCACTGCACGGACGTAGGTATTGATATTGTGGTTTTCCACCGCAGACAGATCCCAGTCAAACAAGTCACTCAGAGTCACCTTAAAACCATCTAGAAGTCGTGACCCAGCGGAGGAGCGTAGCTGCAGCTGTCCTTTGCCATTGAAGTAATAAAGCTGACCCACATGGGCATAGGATAACCAGCGCGGCGGTAGGCTGGGAATTGGATCGTTCTTGTTAATAATACGAAGGGTTCGGAAGCCAAAATGGGTATTAAAACAACGGGCAAATTGGCGATCGCCCACCCGAGGAGAGCCAAAGGTATAGAGACCGTTTAACTGCTCATCCTGTTCGTAAAAATGCGCTGCTGTCAGTGTTGCCAAGGCTCCGCCTAAACTATGCCCCGTGAACCAAACCGCCGGATGATGACCTCGCCACCGGGCTTGGGCTTTGAGGCAGCAAATACTGAGCCGAATATCTTCCCAAGTTTGGCCCAGGATTTGGAGAAAACCTTCGTGGGTTTTTCCCCTCAAGGGGCCTTGCACTAAGTCCAAATTGAGGTTTTTGATCCAATCCTGGGGATCGTCTGAGCCTCGAAAGGCCACAATAATAGCTTGATCATGGGCCAATAAAATGGCCTCGGTACAGCCCATGGGAAAGACTTCTAGGGTCGTGAAGCCCCAGCTCTTGAGGGCGATGGATTGAATGACCCGTGGGGAGCAGTAGGTGAGTTCTGCAATTTTCGCGAGGGCCAAGGCTGTTTCGGACTGATACTGTCGACTCTGACAATGAAATTTGAAGGTGCTATGGGGAAAGGGATTGGAATAGAAATGATTTAAGTCACAAGCTGTCGCCGATGAGGTTGCGGTTGCGGCTGCTGTTGAACGGGTTGAACGAGTTGTTGAAATTAGAAAATTGCCCATTGAATTGCCCATTGCGCCATCTTGTAAAGCAGGCGCGTCTATTATTAGTAGCCAATTTCTAAATCAGCTTCCGTGCTTTTACAGAGGAGTCAACCCTAAATTAAAAAGGGCAGCCCCATCGCCACCCCTAAAACTGACCAAAATTGAGCTTACACCTGTTCAAAAGCCCCGCTACGCCTTGGATCACCCATGCCCCTAAGCTCACCCGTGGCCAACCGCTGAACCGTGTGAACCCCACCAAAAAACATGTTGGTGTCAGACCAAGCAAGGGTTGTTTCCCCTGGGTTTACGCAGGCTTGAATTCGCGCATTCACGAAGCCTGGTTCCCAATTTAAACGCCCCTCTTCCCAATGGAGGCGGGGTGCGCTAACCGCTTCTAGGAGAGGAAGCTGAAAGTCCAAAAGATTACAAAGCACCTGCAAAATGGCCGTGCGAATGCGATTGGACCCCCCAGAACCGAGCGCCCATACCGGTTGCCCCTCTCGCAGCACTAAGGTCGGAGCCATCATGGATGAAAGCCGCTGATTCGGTTGCCATTGATGAAATCCTTGGGGATTGAGATCGGCTTCGCCCAGCATATTGTTGAGCATGACGCCGGTACCGGGAACGAGATAACCACAGCCTTCGCCATTGGAAGAGGTGACACTCGCTGCATTGCCTTCGCGATCGATGACGCTGATATGGGTTGTACTGCCAAGCTTGTTCAGATACCCCTTTTCCCGCGCGAGATTGGTTTGTCGCATAGCCTCAACCAGCGTGGTCAAATGCTGAGTCGTGCCAAACTGCGGTCCTAAATCCATCTCCGCCAGCAGCTCCAGCGATAGGGCAATCAGGGCACCACCGGCACTGGGAAGCGGATTGGTAAGCAAGGTATGGCCTCGATACTGAAAGCTGAGGGGCGATCGCTCAATCACCCGATATTGGCTCAAATCCGCCGCCGTCAACCCACCTCCTTGGGCCTGACTATCCCGAATCAGTTGTTGCGCAAACTCACCGTGATAAAACCAATCGGGACCGGCTTGACACAACTGGGTTAGGGTTTCTGCTAGGTGAGGAAGATAGAGGCGATCGCCCATCCCTAACCCCTTTCCCTGGGGTTGATAAATCTCCCGTCCCGCTGCAGTCAGGGCCAAAATGGGCTGGAGAATTTTGATACAGTAAGCCTGAAAATCATTGAGCTCCACACCGGATTGGGCCAGGGCGATGGCCGGACCAAAGACCACCTCTCGGGGCAAACGACCCAGGCGATCGTGGACCTGAAACATGCCGGCGACGGTACCAGGCACCGCGATGGAGCCGAGCCCCACATGAAATTCCTGAACCGCATCCCCAAAGTTAACGTGAATGGGATAAAAATCGAGCTGCGAGGCGGGTAAAACCTGGCTGGGGGTCTGTGAGAAAAAGTCAAACAGAACCGGCTCCCCTTGGGCAGGATGGGCCAACAAAAAGCCGCCCCCTCCAAGGGAGGTGAGCATGGGCTCGGCCACGCAAGCCGCAAGGGTTGCAGCAACCGCCGCATCAAAGGCATTGCCTCCCGCTTCGAGTGCTGCACGACCGGCGGCAGCAGTGACAGGATGGCCTGTGGCGATCGCACCTTGTGTCATAGTTTTCAACTAGAGATCAGTAATATCCGCTGACTAGCACGGTGATGAAGTCAGAACAACGTTTCTAGGATACTTTTTTCGACCTAATCTCCGTGGGAGGATCGTCCCACAACAGCTTTCCATCACTTTTTGGCGTTTTCAGATGACCACGATTACGGATCTCACCGTTACCACCATCGCGGGTGAAGCACAAGCCCTAGCAGACTATGTTGGGAAAGTCTTGCTGATTGTCAACGTTGCCTCCTACTGCGGCTACACCAGCCAGTATCGCGGCTTAGAAAATCTCTATCAAAAGTACAAAGACCAGGGGTTCGAGATTCTGGCTTTTCCCTGCAATGATTTTGGAGCCCAAGAGCCGGGCAGTAATGAAGAAATTGCCCAGTTTTGTGAGACCCAATACGGCATTAGTTTCCCGATTTTTGATAAGCTGCATGCCAAAGGCCCTCAACAAGCGCCGCTCTACGCTAGATTAATTGAGTTTGGCCCTGAGGCAGGAGAAGCCGTTGGCTGGAATTTTGAAAAGTTCTTGATTAATAAACAGGGCGATGTGATTGGCCGGTACAAAAGCAGTGTGACGCCCGATTCAGGTCAATTACAAGAAGCGATCGAACAGGCCTTGGCCCGGTAGCTCCAATGACTGTGGTTCTTTTGCACAAAATCCTTTTCAAAAAACCCTTTTCAAAAAACTCTTGTTCCAATTTTCATATAAAGACTTAAAAAACCGGCAAAATCGTCTTCAAAAGATTCAAAAGCTTGAGCTGAAATACAAGGGATTGTAATTCTGAATCAATTTCGAGGGGATGGATTTGGTTGTGTCTTAAAGCCTCTTCGAGCAGCGCGTATGCTTCCGGTGTCATCAGACTGCCGTCTAGGGGCGATCGCCCCTCCAAAATCATTTCTGTGCGCAATACTTCTTCTGGAACATCTTCCACAACTCCTTTCATGCCTTCTTCTGCCACTTCCTGAGGCTGGGGCAAGGTCTGGGCGACAGCGGCATTGCACAAAACCATTAGCTCAAAATAAATTATGCAGAAAGCTGCTGAGCCAAAACCCAGCAGCTTAAGGCCAATAGGTGGGCTAACCCCCACGATGACTAGGGCGTCGCTGCGGGGGGAGTTTCCTCAGCCGGAGGTGCGTCAGGAGCGGTGCTAGGGCTACTTCCACAGGCAACCACCGTGGTCGAGAACAGTGCTCCCAGACCTAACAGCAGCAGGGCACGAACGAGCTTCTGAGACATAGCTTCCTTATCTTTTGCGGTGAATAAAAATAGGTCCGCTAGGGATACATAATTGCACATCTTTCTAGAAAGCGTTTATTTAAAAAGACTGAACCTAATTCCATACTCCCCCAACAAACCGATCACCCAATGGCTCCTGCCATGTCGGATCCCTGCTGACGATCCATTTCCGAGAGTCGACCATCTTCCATGTAAAGGATGCGATCGGCCACATCTAAAATTCGGTTGTCATGGGTGACTAGCAAAACCGCCGATCCCTGCTGGCGAGCCAGACGGCGCATAATTTCAACCACCTCCCGACCGGATTTTTTGTCGAGCGCTGCTGTGGGTTCGTCGGCCAGCACCACCTTGGGTTGACCCACGAGGGCGCGGGCGATCGCCACCCGCTGTTTTTGTCCCCCCGAAAGCTGATTGGGATAATTCTTAGCCCAGTCCCGCAGCCCAACGGCCTCTAGCATATCCAGGGAGCGCAGCTTTTTCTCCTTCGCAGTCAAATTGGGCTGAAGGTCCAGGGTCATCTGCACGTTCTGACAGGCCGTGAGCGCATTCAACAAGTTGTGGGCCTGGAAAATATAGCCAATATTGCGCCGCAGTTTGACCAACTGCCCTTGGCGGGCTTGGTAGAGCTCCTCACCCAGCAGCTTGAGACTGCCTTCATGGGTGGAGCGCAGCGCCCCAATCAGCGTCAGCAGGGTGGTTTTTCCCGAGCCAGAAGGCCCCATCAAAATGACAACTTCTCCGGGTTCTACCTTCGCTGTGACATCAAACAGTACCTGTTTGCGCAAGCGACCACTGCCAAAGTAATGATTGACATGGTTAATGGCAATAATGGGTTCTGGGGTCGCGTTCAGCATGGGATCAGCAGTTGATGCGTACATAGTCACTAATCATGGTTGCTCAAATCATGGTTACTCATCATATTTACTAATCAAAGTTGCTAGAAAATATCAGCCGGATCAGCCTCTTGAACCTTACGGACGGCGATCGCCCCCGACACCACACACATCACTACAGTCAAACAAAACACAATAACGCCTCGGGTGGGGGTCATATAGATGGGCAAGGCAGTGGCGTTATAGGTCATCTTGTAGAGTCCAATCCCCAGAAAGAAAGCCGGAACATAGCCAATCACCGCTAGAATCACTGCCTCTTGAAAAACCACCGAGAGCAAATAGCGATTGCGATATCCCATCGCCTTGAGCGTCGCATATTCCGCCATGTGGTCGGCAACGTCGGTATAGAGGATCTGATAGACAATGATGCAGCCAACGACCCAGCCAATCATCGCTCCCAGGTTGAAAATAAAACCAATGGCGGTGCTACTTTGCCAATAGTGACGCTCAAAGGCGACAAACTCTTCCTTGGAAAACACCTTAACGTCTTGGCTCGGCCCAGCAATCTCCGTGCGAATCGTTTCGAGCACCGCCTCCAGATTGGCTCCTGGCTCCAGCCGAATCAGGCCCACTTCAATTTTGCCTAAATCGCGATCAAAAATGCGTTGAAAATTCAAATCACTGGTGATGACATTGCCATCGGCCCCAAAGGATGCACCGAGGGCAAACAAGCCGCCCACAGTAATGCGCCGGGAATTGAGCTCCGTGACAACAGGAGCCCCGGAATCGTACAGCGTGGCGACCGGACCGAATTCATCCCGAGAGTCACGGTCGAACAAAACCACATCTGCCTTTTTAATCGGCTCTAAATCCGGCAGCATCGCCGCTGGAAAGACTCGTTCCGTCGGTTCAAACCCCATGACAAAGATGCCGCGAGTGCCCTGGGCGTCAGGATCCTTCCACAGACCAAAGTTCATGTAAATCGGGGTCACTGAAGCGACTCCCTCTACCCCCTCAGCCTGGAAGAGCCGACGACGACTAAAGCTATCCATCGCAATCAACGAGGAGGACTGGGGACTCACCAGAAAAACATCCCCTTCAAAAGCCTGGTGAATCCGCACCGCACTTTCAAACAAGGCATCGCGAAATCCGAGCTGGATCAACATCAAAATCACGGCAAAGCCAATCCCCGCCAACGCCACCAAAAGGCGGATTCGTTCGCGGATGAGCTGAAGCCAAGCGAGAGGAATCGCAAACATGGCAATGGGGAAGGGGAGAAGGGGTATGGGAGCGTTGAGCGTTTGGCGATGGAGATTTTCGGCAGGTCGTGATCTGAAAGATCTGTAGGATATGAAAGGTCTGAAGATCTCAGGTATCGATTGTTAGGTATCGATGGTGACGCTGACCTGGAGGTTGGTTAGTCCTGCAACGGGCTTGCCATCCTCTAAACGGATTTTGACCTCAACCACCCGAGCATCGGTATCGGCAACCGGATCAGAATTCAGCACATCTTTTTTATTAATTTGAAGACCCACTTCCACCACCCGTCCGGAGAGGGGACTGGCCAGGACCGGGCTGGTAATAATCGCGGCTTGGCCGGGGCGAACCTTGCCAATATCCGTTTCATAAACCTCGGCTTTGACATTCATGAGCTGGGTTTGGCCAAGGTCCAAAATGCCCTTGCTGCCCACAGCTTCCCCATCTTCAGCATGCACTTCCAGCACCTGTCCATCGATGGGAGCCGTGACGGCGGCGGTGTTGAGCTCTACCTTGGCCTGTTGGAGTGTGGCGAGGGCTACTTGAACCTGGGCTTCAGCCTCCTTAATATCCTCCGGTCGGACTTGGGCCACACTGTTCACTTTTTGCCGAGATTGCAGCAATTGCTGTTCGCTTTCCCGCAGCCGCTGCTGAGCCTGGGCTTCCTGGGAACGGGCGCTTTGGAGTTGTCGGCGGGCCTGCTCCAGTTCACGCAATTTGGTCGCGAGGGCCAGCTCGTAGGAGTCGAGTTCGGCGGCGGCGATCGCCCCTTCCTGGGCCAGTTTACGATAGCGCTCAAAGTCCCGTCTGGCCTTAATCACCTCCACCTCTAAGCGGGAGACCTGGGCCTCGACCGACGCCGCCTGAGCAGATTGGGAGGCCACCGCCGCCCGCTGCCCCTCAACGGCTGCGGCCTTCGCTTGGGCATCCGCCACCTGAGCCCCAATATCCCCCGGCTTCGACCCGGCCTTAACCTGGGCAAGCTGGGCCTGGACTTGGCGAACATTCGCCTCCGCCTTGATGGCATCTGCCCGGAGGCTGTCGTAGGAATCCATCACCGCCAGGGGTTGTCCCTGTTTAACGACCATCCCTTTTTTCACCAAGATCTTGAGGACACGGGAGTTACTGCCGTTGCGGCCCGAGGGCGGTGCAACATTGTAAACGCCCCCTTCCGGCTCAATCCGCCCTAGCGCCGTCACCCTGCGATCCACGACGGGTTTAGCCACCTCTGTCGAATTGTCCGACTGACTAGTTGCTTCTGTCGGCGCAGCCCGAAGCATAAGGTAGGTCCCAAAGCCAACGATGCCCAAAGAAAGCACCGTCAGACCGGCGATAATGAGGCCGGGAGATTTGGTGAAGCGGATTGGAGAACCCATAGGGGACGCGGTAGAAATAGAATTTGAGGAATAAAACAGAAACCTATAACAGCTCCCAGAGCCTGGGGAAAGAGGTTTTGGGTTGGCCTGGGAGCTTTTGGGCGGTTCTTGGGAGCTTTTTACAGATTGAGGCTATTGGATATTGAGGTTTACGTATTAAGAGATTGTAATCATTATTTTTACATCCTTCTATAAAGTCTTGGCGATCGCCCCCCCAAACTCCGACGGCTCATATATTTCTCTTTAATAAGCTAAACTCAGGTTCATTTCGCTCCCTGTCGTCGCACCGTCACCCATGAGTAACGTGCAAATCCCCCGTTTCCCTGAGGCCCAGCATCCGCTCATTCAGCCCCTAACGCAGATGAGCGATCGCGATCTGCTGACTCTCTTTCAGCGGCATCCCGATCAGGGGCGCTACTTTACAGCCATTCTGTGCCGTTATACCCCGATTGTCTATACGCTGATTTGGCACTCAACCCGCTCGGCGGTGCAGGCGGAATATCTCTTTGCCCTGACTTGGCGACATATCTTCTATGAAATGGGGGGATTGGATCTGCGCACTGATGATTCAAGCGGCGGTGCACCTGCAACCCTGCAGGGATGGCTGATCAATCTCGCGGCGCAATGTATTAACCATATCTCGCTACCACCGGTTGAAGAAATTCAGTACTCGATGCAAGCCGCACCGCCGCCGCTCTGGTGCTATGTGGAACAAGCGCTCGATCGCCTGCCCCCTCGGCAGCGGTTAATTACGATTATGGCCCAAACCTATCACTGGAGCGAGACCCGTATTGCGGCCTATCTCCAAGCAGAAGGCGAAAATCTCTCACCCAAGGAAATTCAGGGAGCCCTGAAAGATGCCTATCAACAGCTCGAAACTGCTCTTCCGTCGGACTTGCGGACCGTTTACTTTGATGAGCCCCTGCCCGAGCACGAAGAATTGGGAACAGTGGGAGACATTGCAGAGCGCTTGGGGTAGGTTGTACAAATGACACAATCCTCCTGCTTTGAAGATTAGCCCAATCGATTTAAGCCCCGAACACCATGGAGAATTCTATGTCGCCCAAAACGCTGCTGACCGGCCTCCTGGCCCCCGGCCTCCTTGGCCTACTCACCCCAGGGGCGGCGTTGGCTCAGTTTTTGCCGTCTGATCCCCTACAGGCCCCGCTGCGCCCCAATCTGGATCAACAGCTTCAGGTCCAAGTCAACAATGGTACTCGGGGCCAAGAGCGCGATCGCGCCGATATCTTTATGACAGAGGCCGCAGGACAGGCCCGACAAGGTTTTCAGCGCAAGGCGATCGCCCTCTGGGAGCAAGCCTACGATCGGTACCGCAAGGCCGGAGATAGTCAGGGTATGGGCATGGCCCTAGAATATGTGGGTTTGGCCTATGCGGATTTGGGGCTGATGGTCCCGGCGGAAGATGCGCTGCGGCGTCGGTTGGCGATCGCCCGCGATCAAGGGGATTTTCGCAGTCAGGTGTATGCCCTGAACAATGTCGGTACGGTGCTGCTCCAGCGCGGGTTTGCGCCCCAAGCGGAGAAATCCTTCCAAGAAGCGCGTCAAATTGCCGGAGACATCAAGCATATTGAGGGTCAAGGGTTGTCCCTGAGCAATCTGGGCCTAGCCTCCGCTCGCCAAGGACAGCATGGCCGAGCCGTCAAGCTCTATGAAAGCGCTCTGGCCTACCGTCGCCAAACCCGTGATTCCGTTGGCGAGGCCAACACGCTGAATAATTTGGGGGATTCCTATCAGGTGCTCAATCTCTACCCTGATGCGATCGGGGCCTACGGCGCAGCACTGAATCTCGCACGACTCGCTTCGGACGACAATAACCAATTTCGCGCCATTGATGGCTTAGTGATTGCCCACCGCGATGCGGGGCGGGATGCCCGAGCCCTAGATCTGCTCGACAAGCGTCTACAAATCGCCCGAAGCCAAGACAATTTGCAGCAGCAATTTGTGACGGTTCGATCCCTTGCCGAGTTCTATCAAGGGCAAGGAAACCCCAATGCAGCCAAAAACTTCTATCAGCGGGCGCTAGTGCTGGCCCAGGCCCTGGGCGATCGCCAGCAGGAAGTGCTGTTGATTGACCAGTTGACCCAAATTGAATTTCCCCAGTAGCTTTCCCCAGTCGCTTTTCCCAGTCGCTTTTCCCGTAAATTTTGTAGCATTAGACGCTTGGGAATCTCCTTGCACAAGCTAGAGTAAAAGGGTCAGGATCTACCGGTTGCGACGCATTGGTTTCGATTCTCCTCGGTTTCTGTGCCTCTTCAAACTCTGTCCATTCGGCAACCGCATCTATACCGAAGTTAAGCAAGATCAGTTAGATCGATTGAAAGTCCCTTGCTGTGGCGTAACGTCAACTTGATGGGTTATCAAACCGCCGTACAATCCTCCCTTTCACTGCGGGAGGTGTTTGACCAATTTAATCAGGCTCAAGTCCAGCTCCAGACCTTTTTTGATGCCCCGCTGGACCTATTGTGCTGTCTCAATCGGGAAGGCAAATTCCAGGCAGCAAGCTTTAGCTGGTTACAAACCCTCGGATGGCGCGAGGACGAACTCCAGGGGCATTATTGGGGGGAATGGGTGCACCCCCAGGATATGCAGCATGCGTTACTGCAGCTCAATAGCCTGCTCAACCAGCGCAGTAACCGCAAACAGCAATATCGCTTTGACTGTCGATTTCGCCACCGCGATGGCAGCTATCGTTGGCTCATGTGGCGTTTGGTGCTGGCCAGCCCGAGCCGCTCCATTGTCTATGCTTGGGTCCAAGACATTACCGAACAAAAAATGTCAGAGCCCCAGGGCTTTGAATATCGGGATGAATTTTTGCAGTTGGCCGAAACCCTTCGGGATGTGTTTTGGATCTATGACCCCCTTGCCCATCAGCAGCTCTATGTCAGCCCTTCCTATGAGCGGGTTTGGGGACGGTCCTGTGACAGCTTATATCAAGACCCTAGCTCCCTCCATGCCGCCATCCACCCGGAGGACCAAGATTATGTCCGCACCGTTTTAGATGACACCCAGCACACGGTTTTGACCGGAGCCAACCAGGCGGCTTGTAGCGATTTGGAATATCGGATTGTTCAGCCCAATGGAGAGGTTCGCTGGATTCACGATCGCAGTTTTCCGCTCCTGGATAGTACGGGACAAATTTATCGATTCATTGGCGTTGCGGAAGATATTACGGAACAGCGGCAGGCGGAAGAGGAGTGCGATCGCCTCTTTGCCCAGATCACCCAGCAAAACCAAACCCTTGAGCAGCGCATTGCCCAGCGCACCGACGAGCTGCGAGCCATTATCGATGCCATCCCTGACCAAATTTGCGTGGTCACGCGGCCTGACATGCGGATTGACTACTGCAATGCTGCCTTCGTTGAAGCGCTCAATGCCCCCAATCGTCAAGCCCTCGAAGGGAAAACGATTTACGAATGTTTCCCCGCAGCTCAGGCCGAGTATTCTGCTCAGCAAAACGAGCAGGTTTTCGCCACAGGGCTGCCGCTCCAAATTGAAGAGAGTTTAGTCCTCGGGAACTGGGCATCGCTACTGCATTTGGATACGACGAAAGTGCCGCTGCGAACACCGGAAGGGGAGGTTTATGCCCTGGTCAGCGCGGCTCGCGATATCAGTGCCTTCAAAATTGCTGAGGCGGAGTTACAAAAGAGCCAGGAATTGTTCCGCGCTATCTTTGAGCAGGCAGCGGTGGGGATTAGTTTAGTCAGCCCAGAAGGAAAGTTTATTGCCGTCAACCAAAAATTCTGTTCCCTCTTGGGATATTCCCAGGCAGAGCTGATGACGATGACGTTTCAGCAAATTACGGACCCTCACCATCTCGAAGCGGATCTCAATCAATATCATCGCTTGCTCAATGGCGAAATCCAGTCCTTTTCCCTAGAAAAGTGCTTTATTCGCAAAGATCAAGGGCTCCAGTGGGCTGCGCTGACGGTCTCTGGGGTCTATGACGATGGCGGGGAGATGAAGTATGACATTGGGGTATTGCAGGATATTAGCGATCGCAAACAAGGTGAAGTCGAAGTCCTCAAGGCCCTGGCCAAAGAACGGGAACTCAATGAGCTGAAGTCGCGGGTAATTTCGATGATTTCCCATGAGTATCGAACGCCGTTGACGGTGATTTATTCATCGGCAGAGTTGTTGGAGCATTATGGCGATCGCTGGACCGATGAGCGGCGGCGAACCCATTTTGAGCGCATTCAAAACTCGGTAAACCATCTGACGGAGTTGGTGAATGATGTTTTATTTCTCAATCGAGCCGAGGCCGATCGCCTCGACTTTAACCCAGCGCCGCTAGACGTGGTGGGATTTTTCCAAAAGCTGTTACCGGAAATTCAGGATGCCTTTTTCGCCCAGGAAAACTGTGTCCATTCGCTGCGGGTTATGTACCCGGAGGGGCGTCCGATTCTGTCATTAGATGAGCGATTGCTGCGGCAAATTGTCACGAATCTCTTTTCCAATGCAGTTAAATATTCGCCCCAGGGTTGTCAGATTGAAATCAATATTCGCTATGTGAACGATGAGCTCCAGTTGGTCATCGAAGACCGGGGCATTGGCATTCCAGAGGAAGAACAGGGTAAGCTCTTTGATTCTTTTCGTCGAGCAGGAAATGTGGGAACCATTCCGGGAACGGGCCTAGGACTGTCCATCGTGAAAAAATGTGTGGATATTCACCAGGGACGAATTAAGGTGCGGAGCCAGGTAAACCAGGGAACACGGTTTAGTATTGCGTTGCCGTCATTTCGGGGGTAGATTAGCCACAAAAGTTTGCCATTCTCTCCTATCAGTAGCCATGTCTGACCGCCTCTCCCTGGCCGAGCGCATCACAGAAATCAAAAAGATTCTGACCCTGACGCCCCGCGATCGCCTCCACAGTGCAGCCCTACTCGTACAGCTCGGCCAACATATGCTCAGCGAGGCGGAGCTAGCAACACTGCCCGAAGCCGAGCGGACCGAGTTGTATCACAACCTCGAAGCAGGTATCACCCGCTTGAAACACACTTTAAACTCAGATTAATCTTTTGGGCAAATGCTTTGGGAAAATGTTTCTAGCCAAAGTATTGGCTAAAGGATTGTTGACTAAAATATTAGCTAATGTTTTTGGAATTCCTGATGACCCATAGTAGAATTAACGCCTCCGTAGCAATACGGTTTTTAGTCGCTACAGAACTCCTATAGATCAGAGAAAATCCGGTAGATAAAACAAACTAGGGAAAGACTGAAAAGAGCGATCTAAATCAACGCTAATCTTACAGCGCTGAGAGATTATTTTAAGCCTTATCAGAGCCTTGACCCATGCAGCTCAAATCTCATCCCCTAACCGCTGCGTTTATTCTTCTCAATCTTTGTATTACAGTACCTCTCGCTGCCAAACTGAATATTTGGATTGATGAAGCCTATTCTTTGAATACAACCGGGGGTGGTTTCTTTGAGACGATCCGAGCGGCGATCGCCTTCGAAAACCAACCCCCTCTCTATTTTTTACTATTGCATCTCTGGCGAAATCTCAACGGCTCTATTTTCTTCGCTCGACTGTTTTCTTGTCTCTGCCTTAGCCTCACTCTTTTCTTCGCAGCAAAAGTTTCTCAACGATATCTCAACCGGATTAGTCCCGCTTGGTTCGTGGGGGCGATCGCCCTGCATCCCTACGCCATTTGGACCGCCCTCGAAATTCGCACCTATGGCTTTGCGGTCTTACTTTCAATGCTGCTGCTCCTGCTTTTTTTCGATGGCTATCTTGCCGAGCAGCCTCAGAAAAATGCTAGGGTGGTTTATGGGTTTTTGGCGATCGCCGCCCTCTATACCCATTATTTTTTAGCCTGTATTCTCTTTGCCCATTGGGTCACCCTCTGGCTGCTCCGTCGTTGGCGAGATGCCATTTTTCATAGTCTCGTTTTGGTCGGTGTTGGCTTTACGTTTTCGCCTCTCCTGTTGGTCTTGGGACATCATCTGGCGGGTCAGGGTGCAGCCATGACGAACCATGCGGATACAGTCCTAGAAAGTGTGCGAACCATGCTAGGTCGCCTCACCCTTTACATTTTACCCAGCGATTTTCAGGGCCTTTCAGGTCAGTTTTTTAGCATTTATCGCTATTGCTTTATGCTGGTTTTAGGGGGCTTAATAGTCCTCTATCGACAGGTCATAGAGCCACGAGCCTTGGCCACATTCATAACGTTTTTAGTCGCCACAGGAACCCTTACTCTTTTACTAGATTTAACCGAGAATGCCAAATTAACCAGCCGCTACAGTTATCCCCTCTTTATTTTGACGTTGCTGGGGGGATTAACCGTTTTTTCGCTCGTTCCCGAGCACTCAAGGCGCAAAGGGCTGGAATTGTGGAGTGTGATCATCGTTGTTCTCTATGCAACCTCCCTAATAGTAACCTATGCCCCCCTCGCAAAAGATGGCGACTGGCAACGGGTTGCAGCCTATATTACGGCCCAAGAAACGCCCAAACAGCCGGTGTTAGTCTTTTCGGCAGAGGGTTTATTGCCGCTAAATTACTATTATCAAGGTGTGAATTCGTTACGAGGTGTACCCCGTCAGGTACCTGGAGGTCAATATGATTTACGACGGTTTGCCCTGCAAAACGACTCAGAAATTCAGGAGGCGATCGCCGGTTCCAGCCAACCCGAAAAGCCCCTGCCCCAACAACTCTGGCTTGTCAAAGCCCCCAGTTATGTCTTAGATGGCACGGGGAAAAAAGCCTGTCAAATTTGGGAGATTGATCTAGGCTGCACTCGCTTAGAAGCATTTTTGAACCGTCGCTATGATGTCGTCAATCGTCGAGATTTCTATGGCGCAAATGTTCGTCTCTTCCAAAAAAAGAGGGACAGCGCTTGAGCCTGTCCCTACCAGATACTGTATGCCAACTGTTGCGGCTAAACCGCTGCCTGCTGGAGTGCCTGTTGTACCAGCAAAATCACCTGGGCACGGCTCAATTTTTCCTTGCCTTTCATCATGGCATCTAGGGTCCCGTGGGCTAAAACCAGGGGCAATTTGCAAAATTCCTTCACAGGCCCCGGATGCAGCGCATCCGTATAGGCGTCCGCTAACAGCAAATTGCGACGGGCATATTCATGCATTTGGCTATCTGTCCAACCCATGGGATAAAAATCAGCCCCTCGTTGAAGATCTTCCTGATGATTGCGCAAAATATTCACCGCCTGGAGACCCCGACCGAACCCGATCGCCTCAGCGCGATTGGTCTGGGTACCGTCGTACCAGGCCCAAAGGTCCGAGAGCAGTAACCCCACAGCACCCGCCACGCTAAACGTATATCGATCCAGATCGGTTTCACTGCTAACGACCCAATCCTGCTCTGCCCAATGGGCCATGCGGTCTGCCATGGCAGCCGTGGCATCCCAAACGCGGGGCGCAATTTCCCCTGGCGCGAGCTGTGCCCAGTCCTGCAATCGCAAGCTGACCTCGGGGAGCAAATGCATCGCCGATTCCATACCCCTGGCCCAATCCTCAGGTCCACAGGCCGCTGGAAACCCTTGCAAAGCCAAGCTCATGTTGCGCAGGATTTTGGCCTTGGTGACATTGTCCAAGTCCGGGTGGTCTTCGACTTCGTCGATCGCCCGCATGCAAAGATACCCCGAAGCCACCGCTTCTTGCAGGCCCTCTGGCAAACGACTAATGGGAATAAAAAAGGTCCGACTGGTCGCCTGCAAGACCGCAAGGGCATCCTTCCGAAGGTTCATAAATTCAGTCTCCTCACACACGGTTAACTATACCGAGCAGCACTCATTGTAGACAGTTGTCCCACAAAGCCGCACCTTATAATGTTGTTCTGCGATACAGCACTATCACCAAGCCCTGAGCGAAAGAAGCAATTAAATTATGCCCAAAGCAATTTGGAAAGAAACAGTGATTGCCCAAAGCGATCGCTACGAAACCGTTGAAGGGAATATTTACTTCCCGCCCGAAGCCCTCAACGCCGAGTATTTTCAACCCAGCGACCACCACACCACCTGCTCCTGGAAGGGCCTCGCCAGCTACTACAACGTAGTCGTCGAGGGCGAGGTCAATGCCAACGCTGCTTGGTATTATCCCGAGCCCAAAGCGGCGGCCAGCAATATCAAGGGCTACATTGCCTTTTGGAAAGGGGTCAAAGTGGAATAGGAGAAGCCGTTGAAGCGAAGGGAGGGCTGGGCTGGGGGATCCAGCTCAGGCCAAACTGGTCGGCGAAGGTTACGGCAACGCGATCGCGCACGGCCTCAAACTCAATGTCGGGGATAAACTGCGCGAGGCTCCCCACCGGGCGATCGCCAATGCCACAGGGCACAATCCGCTCAAACCCGCTTAAATCCGGACAAACATTGAGCGCAAAGCCATGCATGGTGATCCAGCGGCTGGCCTTGATGCCGATCGCCGCCACCTTGCGCCCTTCCACCCAAACCCCGGTTAATCCCTCAATCCGTTCTCCCACCAACCCGTACTGGTCCAAAACCGAGATCAGGACGGTTTCAAGCTGCCGCAAATACCAGTGCAGGTCTTGACGATGACGGCTGAGATTCAAAATGGGATAGCCGACCAGTTGGCCGGGACAGTGGTACGTAACTTCACCACCACGTTCCACACGATGGAGTTCATAGTCGGGATGATGGGGGTCAAATTTGAGAAATTCCAGGGTTGCGCCCTGACCCAAGGTGTAAACCGGCGGATGTTGTAAAAGCAGAAGAACGTCGGGCAAGTTGGAATTGAGTTTTCTGGCAGAAAGTAGCGATCGCTGCCATTCCCAGGCGGTTTTGTAGGGAATGATACGGAGTGAATAGAGGTGGGCAGAGTATCTCAATACACCAATTGTTTACGTTTGTCATTTTCGATTGTAGAAAGTCGGGTCAAGAAATATCAAGCCATGCAAAGGATCTTAAAGCTCCTTCAGGTCTGACTGCGAGTTTGCTAGGGTGGGATCAAAGACAAACAACTAGTCCATCCGGACCTTATGACAAAGCTTCAGAAGTATAGCGTCTCCAAACAAACGCTCTCTTAGCGCTTCTGGAAAGTTGTGGGTCCGGTTCTGCCTATTGGGGGAGGAAGCTCCTATGAAGCTTGTTATCCAGGGTAAAAACATTGAGATCACGGATTCGATTCGCAATTATGTCCATCAAAAAATTGAGAAGGCGGTGAGCCATTACCAACACCTCACGATGGAAGTGGATGTACATCTGTCCGTTGCTCGCAACCCTCGGATAGCTTTGCAGCAGCAAGTTGCAGAAGTTACCATCTATGCCAATGGTGCGGTGATCCGTGCAGAAGAACAAAGCGAGGATCTGTATGCCAGCATCGATATGGTGGCGGACAAGATCAGCCGTCGCCTCCGCAAGTACAAAGAAAAACGACAAAGCAAGCGAGACCACACCTCTGTAAAAGCCGTTCCGCCGGAGGTTTTGGAAGAGAGCGCTGGACTCACACCCGATGCTCTGCAAGAGCTGATTACCAAGGGTGAACCCGTTCTGCCGACGGATGTCGTGCGGATGAAGTACTTCCCCATGCCGCCGATGAATGTGGAGGAAGCGCTGGAGCAGTTGCAGTTGGTTGGCCATGATTTCTTTATGTTCCACAACCGGGATACGGAGGAAATCAACGTTATCTACAAACGCAATCATGGTGGATTTGGCGTCATTCAGCCACGTCTGGCCAATCAGACGAATGGTCACCGCAATGGAAATGCCCATCATGCCAACGGCAATGGTAACGGTCACGCGAATGGTCATTCAAGCTACCAAAACGGCAATTTGACACAGCTCAATGTCCCGGCGGCTCAGGTCCCGGATCGGGGTTAATCGCAAGTTGAGCCGAACAGCCTAGACCGATAGGGGCACGGGGACATTGCAGTGCAATGTCCCCGTCTTTTTTCCGTTTTTTGGCATTTGGGGGGAGATTCTAGAAATAGAGCCAAGTTGTCCAAGCATATTTGGTACCTGTGAGAACGGGTAAGGATTGGTGGGGATAGGCATAAAACGACGGAAAAACCAGGACCGCGCCTCGTTGGGGTTTGACCTTGAGTAATTGGCGATCGAAATAGGTTTCTCCCCCTTCAAAGTCATCATTCAAATAGCCCACCACACTCACATCCCGCGTCGGTACACCCCGCTGGGATTCTTCTAGGCGGCTGGGCATAAGCAAATTATCCACATGGCGCTGGTAAAATTCGCCCGTTTCGTAGCGCAAAATCGAACAGGCTTCAGCACGAGTAAAGCGAATACCGTATTCGGCATGGAGCCAGTCCTGCACATAGCCCACCTGTTCGAGCAGGAGCTCATTAGTTGAGGTCAAAACCGGATCGCCCTCCAGCAGCAGCTTGGTATTACTGCGGACTTCGGCCTCGACGCGGCCTAGCTCAACCCCAGCGGGTTCGGGCTGATAGAACTGGGTGAGCTGGATGAGGTGGTCACAGAGGCTGGGAGTAATCAAAGATTGCAGCAAAAAGATATCAGGGGTGAGAGCGGTGATCGTTAAAGACATTGTATTGTTAAGGACATTTTGTAGAATGGGGCTGTTCCGGATGGGTGGAAGGATTTAGAGCATGGTTCGGGCAGCTTCTCGGCGCACAGGATGGCAACCCCTCGATCGCTGGGCGATCGCCCTCATGGCAATTCTGGCTTTACTGACGGCGTTGCTTTGGGGAAGCGGCGACCATAGCCTGCCTCGGGTGAGGGGGTTTAATTGGGAAGGTCGCCAGGTGGGTTCCATGGACCAAGCGATGATCTTTAACTTTAGCCGTCCCATGGATCGAGAGACCGTGGAACAGGGCTTTAAGTTGGAGCCACCGCTTCCCGGTAAGTTTAGCTGGGCGAGACGGCGGATGGCCTATACGCTAGATGTACCGCTGCCCTATGGAGATCAGGAATATAGGGTGGCGATAACCGGGGCGAAGGATGCCCTGGGCGGCGCTGGCGCTCGTGAGATGGAGCCGTTTGTGGGACGATTCCGGAGTCGCGATCGCGCCTTTGTCTATATTGGTGTGGACGGAGAAGAGGCGGGCCGATTAATTCTGTATAACCTGACCCAGCAGGGGGCTACGGTCCTGACGCCAGAAAATTTAGTTGTGTCGGATTTTGAGCCTGCGCCCGAGGGCGATCGCATTGTGTTTTCAGCGAGCGATCGCCAATCGTTTCTCCAGGGTTTGCCCGACCAACAGATTTATCAGGTCACCACGGGGCTGAGTGATGGCTCCAATCCAGACCAGAAACCCCAATCAGCGGGGGAAGTCGTGCAGATCCTCGATAGTCAAAACTATCTCAATTTAGGCTTTGACTTGGCTCCCAACGGCAAGACACTGTTGGTGGAACGGGCGGAGAAGCAAAATCCAGGCGCGAGTTTTGGGTTATGGATTATTCAGGGGAATCAGGCGGCTAAGCCCTTTGAGACTGCACCGGGGGGCGAATTTTTGATTACGCCCGATAGTCAATCCCTGGTCATGGCCCAGGGGGAAGGCATTGCCGTGCTGCCCTTGGAGTCGGGGGCCAAGCCGATTGATTTTTTGCCCAAATTTGGTCAGGTGCTCGATTTTTCGCCCGATGGCACCCAGGCAACCATGGTCAAATTTAATGGGGACTATACGGCGTCGCTGTTTTGGGTGACGAATCAGGGGATTCAAAAGGAACTCTGGAGGCTCGATGGTGCCGTGCTACAGGCCCAGTTTGACCGGACCCAAACGCGGCTCTACTGTTTATTCTCCAAGCGGATTCCCGGCGAGATTTATCAAGAGCAACCCTTTGTCGCCGTGTTGGATTTAGAAAAAGCTAAAGCCGCTAAGGGCTTGACAGCCCCGAAGACGCTCTATGAATTACCGGTTAATCAGCGGGATGTCACGCTTAATCTTGCCCCCGATGGTTTGGCGCTGATCTTTGACCAGGTGAAATCAGCCCAGGGTCAGCAGGAAACCGGTGTGCGGGGGAGTGATGGTCGGGCGATCGCAGAAAGTCGGCTGTGGGTGCTACCGCTGCTCTCGCCGGTTTTGAATGGAGTAGCGGACACCTCGGTGGAGACGCCAGAGGCGGTATCCTTGCCGCTTCAGGGGTTGCGACCCAAGTGGATGCCCTAGTGCGACTAGGCTGTGACTAGGGCGCGACTGCTGTTCTCATCGGCTGCGAGGAAGAGATAGATTCAACCTTGAGGATTGGATCGAGGATTTGATCATAGATCTCTTCCAGGTGGGCGGTATTGATCGCCAAGTCAAAGCGCTGGGTGACATGGACACGTCCGGCTAATCCCATGGAGCGCCTAAGCTCTGGCTGGGCCAACAGTCGCTCGATCGCCCGACTCAGTTCTGCCACCGCCCGTTCGGGAACCAGCAATCCCGTTTCGTGATGACGAACCACTTCGCGAATTCCTCCGGAGGCGAAGCTCACCACCGGCAGCTCCATGGCCTGGGCCTCGGCAAATACCATTCCTAACCCCTCCAGATCCCCCTGGGGCGTTGTCACGCTGGGCACACAGAAGAGGGCCGCTCGGTTCATCCAGTAACGCACCGCCGAGGCGGGCTGACGTCCGAGAAACTCGGCTTGTACTCCGCTTTGCTGAGCTTGCTTTTCGAGTTGCGATCGCAACTTTCCCTCCCCAATGATCACCACCTTCACATCCGGATATCGCTGCTGAACCGCCTCCATAGCCTGGAGCAAATAGGTACAGCCCTTTTTCTCCACCAATCGTCCGACAAATAACACCACCGGCTCACGGGGTAACAACGGCTCCGGCTGAAATTGCTGGAGATCAATGCCGATGTAATGGGTTGTGACTTTTTCCGGTGGACAACCCTGGGCAAGCAAATGCGATCGAATGCAATCCGAGACGGCAATCACCTGAGCCGCTTCGGCAAAGAGCTGTTGTCGCTGACGAATATAGCGATATTTGTAATAGGTACCTCGATGGTAGAGCAACTGATGGAGATCTCCCCAGGGAGTTCGTCGTTGGGCGGGAAGCTGGAGTGCCGCATCATAACCGTGGAACGTAACTACGAGGGGAATTCCGAGGCGGCGGGCGATCGGTAACGCCTGGACAGCATCGGGGCCGAAGTGAGCATGAAGCAACTGGGGCGATCGCCCTTGCAAGAGCCGCAAAAAAGCCCGAGGCGGATGCTGAAGCAACTTAAGCTGGGCCTTCCCCCAAGCAGGCCACCGGACCTGGTCTTCGAGCAGACAGAAGCGATCGCCCGGTAGGGCCTCCCACCCCGACTGACGCGAAACCCCCACGTAGTAGCCTTGGTAGCGCTGGAGGGATTCCGCTTGGGCTGGGATAAAGGTTTCAGAATAGGCGAGGAGGCGATCGCGATAGATCAAAACAGGACGATCAGAAACGCTATCCAACATAAAGAGCTTTCCAACGACGCAGCAGGTGATAAAACGGGCTCAGCACACTGGTTTGAAAGAGTTCACGCTCACATTGGGTGACCACATCTAGGGACTCAAGATGGCGATAGTGCCAACAATGCATCAGCAGTTTGCGCAGATCATTGATCAAATAAAACAGCGTCATCGGGAACCGCTGCCAGCGGGGAAAAACCACCATGCGGGTATAGTAGCGCCCTAACCCAATGCCGCGAAAAAAGCGACAGAGATATTCCCGCTCAAATCGCCATTGCGGAATCCAATGGACAATGTGCATCTCTGGGTTAAACCAAATTTCCCAGCCCGCCTGCTTGAGATAGCTGAGGGCTTCAATGTCCTCCCCCTTCGCCGCCAACCCCTCCCCCACCGGACCACTGAGCACCAACTGCTCGGGCACCGTTTCAAGCCAAGCCTGCCGCCGAATCATCAGACCGGCTCCCGGCGGTAGCACCTGTTTGCGGGCATAGATCCCGGTGGTAAAACAGACCGGGCGATCGCGCTCAATCACCGGCAAAAAATGGGCAATGCGCTGAAAATGCTCCGGCGGCTCCACTTCAAAATGACCATGGATCTGACTACCACAGGCTCCTGCGCGCGGATGGGCCTGCCCAAAGGTGTAAGCAGCGGCCACCCAATCCGCCTCGGGGATATTATCGTCATCCAGAAATCCAATCCATTCGCCCTGGGCTTCCCGAATCGCTCGCCAGCGGGCAAAGACAGCCCCTTGCTGAGGCTCTTGATAATACCGGAGCGTCCAACCCTTGGGCCAGTTGGCTTGATAGCGCTGAACCACAGCGGCGGTGTCGTCCGTACTGCAATTGTCGATAATGACGGTTTCCCAGGTCAAACCGTCCAGGCCCGTTTGAGTCAGAATGGCCTCTAGGAGAGTCGGTAGCCGGTCCGCCGCATTGTATGCCCGGATAGCCACAGTAAAATTAAGGATGTCCGGAGCCGATGATTGCATCTGAATTCAATGGCCAATGGTGCAAGCTGTAAAAAGCCAGGACTCAAGTTTTGGCTTGAGTAGTGATAGATGCAAAATCAAACCCAACGAATTGATTCTCTCAAACCTGATTCCAGCATGGCTCATAAATACGGTATTAGCACGTAGGTTAATAGCTTCTTTCTACACTCTCTATTGTGCGATGAAGCTTTGCCATAGGCTCAGGATTCCCGTTTTCGCCAAAAAATAGTCGGTGGACGTTAAGGCCAATGGGGTTTGGGAAATTAGGTTATGTTGAAGAAGCACGAGATTTGGAACAGCACAGGGCAACAATTATGGGATTGGCGGAGAAGCGATCGCAGCTCGAAGCGATGTTTGCAGACCTGGACCGGGCGCTCATTGCCTATTCAGGAGGCATCGACAGCACGCTGGTGGCTAAGTTGGCCTATGACCAGTTGGGCGATCGCGCCCTAGCAATCACCGCCGTTTCCCCTTCGCTGATGCCGGAGGATCTGGAGGAAGCCCAGGCCCAAGCCCAGGCCATTGGCATTCGCCATGAGCTGGTCCACACCCACGAGATGGATAATCCGAACTACACGAGTAATCCGGTAAATCGCTGTTACTTTTGCAAAAGCGAACTCCACGATACGCTCAAACCCCTGGCCCTGGAACGGGGCTATCCCTATGTATTAGATGGCGTCAATGGGGACGACCTGCGGGATTATCGTCCTGGGATTCAGGCGGCGAAGGAACGGGGCGCGCGATCGCCCCTAGCGGAGGTGGGACTGAGCAAATTAGAAGTGCGTCAACTCTCCCAGGAACTCGGCCTACCCTGGTGGAATAAACCGGCCCAGCCCTGCTTGTCCTCGCGATTTCCCTACGGGGAACTGATTACCGTCGAGAAGCTCCAGCGAGTGGGCCAAGCTGAGCAGCATCTGCGGCGGCGGGGTTGGAGCACGGTGCGGGTGCGGTCGGAAGGAGACACGGCGCGGATTGAGCTGCCGCCGGAGCAGATTGGTGAATTTGTCGCCCAGACTTCGCTGCCAGAGTTAGTCGCTGCGTTTCAGGACTATGGCTTTTTGTTTGTGACGCTGGATCTGGAAGGATTCCAGAGTGGCAAGCTGAATCGGATATTGACTTTTAATGCGTCTCCCAATGGTCCAACAATCACAACATCATGCTGCATCCTGCCCGTCCATTGATTTGACATCCATTGGATTTAAATCGAACCGAGTTTATTTCAGCTGGGCAAACGGTCCATCAATTGACCAACAACCTGCTGAACCTTAATATCCAAAGCACCCCAGTCTACTTCACCATAGTCATCTAACAAGGTTTCGTCAATTTCAACCTCATCAGTTGCTTCTGAGCCAGTTGCTTCCGATGACCCCGGTACATAATTTTGAAAACAGACTTGATAGCACAACTGCCAGAGATCAAACTGTACAAGCTGATCATCTCGGCTCAAGTTCAATCGATACGCCATCGCAGGCTCCGGCAATGCGGCTAAAGCAGCTTCTAATGCGGGCACTTCATCAGGACGGGCGCGATCGAGCTGTTGCAGAATGACATCCCGCTGCTGCTGTTGCTCCAATGTGGTTCCCTCAGGCCAAGTCGCGATATCTTCGTAGTGGCTCTGCCAATCCGACTCGGATAGCACTTTACGAAAGTTATCCAACAGACGGATAAAGGCTGGCTGCATGAGAAGCTCAGCTTGGTGCCAAGTTTTTACATCGTTAATTTGGGGCTTCATAGCGATGGATTGCGACCTTGATAGATTGAGACCTTTACCGAGACCGATTAGGCTTGATACTCGATCATACAGGGGTGATACAATTGCAAGTAAGTTTGCAGCTTAATATCTATCAACTTCATCCACTTTAGAAGAGTTGAAAAGCCATGGGACGTTGCCTCAGTCTCCTGTTTTGCTTATTGTACAGTTTAAGCAACGGCCTCGTGCTGGCGACTGAGGAGCCCTCTGAGCACTCCAAGGATCAGCCCTCTGAGCAGCCCTCTGAGCAGCCCACGAAGCGCTTCTCCAACGCCCTGCTGCAAAACGGCATCCAGCGCTATCAAGCCGGACAGACTCAAGCGGCAATTGATATGTGGAAACAGGCCCTTGCAGAAACGGCACAACCCTATCAGCAGGCTCTGCTGCTCAATTACCTAGCGTTGGCCTATCAACAGCTTGGACAAGTCCAACAAGCCCAGAGCGCTTTAATCCATGCGAAAACCCTGCTCGACGGTGAGCTCGACGGTGAATTGCCCCACGGCTTCGATCAACATCAAACGGCCTCTATTCAATCCCGTCTTCTCAATACCCAAGGTCGATTATATTGGTCGCAAGGTCAGATTGAGTTGGCTCAAGCGACCTGGCAAGCTGCCCAGGAGGCCTATGGCATCGCTGAAGATCCGGAAGGTCAACTGCTAGCAACACTCAACCGAGCGCAGGCGTTGATGGCCTTGGGATTTAATCACCAAGCAGAGGTTCAACTGAGCCAGAGCTATCAGCAATTACAACGTTATGCCCCCGATAACCCTAATCTGAGCGCCACAGGACTGCAATTGCTGGGCATCGTCTTGCGGCAGGTGGGTCAGCCTCAGCGATCGCAACAGATCCTGCAAGAAAGTCTCAGCATCACGCCCCCTACAGCAGTAAATCAGCAGGCTAAAACCCTTTTGGAACTGGGGAATGGCGAACAGGTTTTAGGCACTCGCTTGAAAACCCTGGGGAAACGGACAGACTCGCAAGCAGCGACACAGCAAGCTTTACAGTTTTATCAGCAAGCGGAAACCCTCGCAACGGAGCCGCTGGTGCAATGGCAAAGTCGATTAAATCGGCTGGCGCTCCTCGTGGATACGGATAATTCGCAGGCGATCGCGATCGCCTCCACCCTCCAAACCCAGCTCCCAGCCTTTCTCGCAACCCAGCCTCCCAGCCATGCAACGGTCCAAGCCCAGCTCAATTTGGCAGACCGCCTCATTGACCTCGGACAAAATCCGGAGCCTCTCATTCAATCCACCCTGATTCAAGCCAAAACCCTAGCGGATTCCACAGCAATTTCCTATGCCCTTGGGCAGCGGGGCGCTTGGTTGGAGCAGCAACAGCAATGGGCTCAGGCTCAATATTGGACAGAGCAAGCCCTGGTAACACTTGATCCAGTCCAAGTGCCGAGTTTACGATATCGCTGGGAGTGGCAGCTCGGGCGGTTGCTGCGACAGCAACGGAATCTACCGGGGGCGATCGCCGCCTACCAAGACGCGGTCACTAGTCTCGAAGCGGTGCGGGGAGATTTGCTGTCTATTAATCCAGAACTCCAATTTTCCTTTCGAGATGATGTAGAACCAGTCTATCGTGAGTTGGTGGGTCTACTACTCGACGAGTCCAAGGCCAAGGACGGTGCTCCCAGCCAGTCCGTGCTTAAGCAAGCCATTCAGCAGGTTGACGCATTGCAGCTCGCAGAATTGGAGAATTTTCTAGGTTGCAAACTGGCTCGAACCGTAGCGCTCGGAGCGGTTACCGCTGATCCAAAGGCGGCTAAGCTTTACCCCTTGATTCTGGACGATCGCCTAGCCATTATCCTTGAACCCCCCGGACAACAACCGTTGCAGTACCATGAAATTCGTGTAGAACGCCTGATAGTGCAGCAGCAACTACAACAGCTTCGGCAAGATTTGGCGGCACCGGGACGGACACCAGAGGCGATCGCAGGACTCACCACCGTCTACCAATGGCTCATCCAACCCTTTGAAGCCCAACTGACAGCCCAGAATGCCGAAACCTTGGTGTTTGTCTTGGATGGGGATCTGCGCAATATCCCCATGGCGGCCCTCTATGACGGTGAGGATTATTTAATTAGTCGCTATGCCGTGGCCCTGTCACCTCGATTGCAGTTGTTTGATCCGAGACAGCGATCGCGCAATCTGTCGGTATTTCTCGGGGGCGTTGGTAAGCCTCAGGATTTGGCTGGGCGGAGTTTTCCGGCGATCGCCAACCTAGAACCCGAATTAGACGGTATCCGCGATCTCTTTTCCACTCCTCAACCTTTACTCAACGAATCTTTCACCAAACCTCAGCTCACTCAATCGTTATCCAGTCAATCCTTTTCAGCCATTCATCTCAAAACCCACGGCATCTTTAGCTCAGACCCTGAAGAAACCTTTGTGGTCGCCTATGAAGGCTTGCTCACGGGGCAAGAGCTAGGGCAGTTGCTGCGGGGACGAGAAACCAAAGCAGGAACGCTCAGTCCAGTGGAACTCCTGGTATTGAGCGCCTGTTCTACGGCCCAGGGCGATAATCGGGCGGTCTTAGGAATGGCCGGATTGGCTGTCCAAGCGGGGGCGCAGAGTGTAGTTTCGACATTATGGGAAGCGCAGGATGTGCCAAATACAGCGTTGATGCTGCGCTTTTATGAGGCGTTGAAAAATCCAGCGGTGAGTCGGGCGGAGGCGTTGCGATCGGCACAGTTGTCGTTGCTGGAAGAGGGCTATACAACGCCCCATGTTTGGGCAACCTACGTGTTGGTGGGCAATTGGCTATAAGTGCGATCCAGTGTAATAGATATGCCTTCTCCTGGCTAGATTACGGGTTTACGCCCCTCAGTGCGAGTTCATGGATATAGCTTTGTCCTAAAAATTGAAGGCGATCGCGATAGATACTTGACTGAGGTTGGCGATCGGGGTAATACGAATGACCTAAGAATTTCAGCTCAATTGGGGGTGAAGCAACGGCGACTCCGGCTGGGTTGATTTCGTAGCTGATTCCACGATATTTCAGAATCATGACTGCTTTTCCTGGCTGTTGTGATAGTACTAGAGATCAAGGGCAACAGATTCAGAGATTGCTGTATTGCCCTGTAGAAGTCTCCTACGGCTCTCCAATAGAAATTATTCAGATCAAACGGACAAAATCACTCAAAATTACTGCGATGACTGGAGTCGTTCAAGCATTTGATCTTTTCCCGAATGCTTGCTGAGCTTCACGCTTAGTCTTCCTAAAGCGGCTTATTTATCAAAATTCCATCTCTATCTGAATAAACCTGTTGAGTGCTTCGTAGGAGGTTGCAGAGGAGAGTGTAGCGCGCTGCTGAACGAGAACCACATCTCTACAGTTTTTCTCCTTTGATTCAACCGATTACCCCACAGGAGCAAATATCATGGGAACTAAAGTTCTTGGACCTAATGACTACAATTTTTCAGCATCTAAAGAGTGGGATTACTTTCCTTATCCCAGCAAAGTCTGGAAACCTTGGACAATTACTGGCAATGCTCGCAATAACACGCTAACGGGAGGTGAAAAAAACGACACGATTTTTGGAGGATTGGGTGACGATACCATCTTTGGTTTAGCAGGAAATGATTTGCTTTTTGGTCAAGCCGGTGACGATCGCCTATACGGGGGCAGCGGGGATGACTCGCTCTCTGGTTCGGATGGCAATGATGTGCTTGAAGGAGGAGCAGGCAACGATTATATGGATGGGGGCTCTGGCAACGACTACTATTACGTTGATTCTTTCAATGACAAAATCATTGAACTCAGCGGTTTTGGTCTCGACACCGTTGAAACCAGCCTGAGTGGCTATAACCTAGCGGCTAATGTCGAGAATTTGGTTGTTTCGCCGTTCTCCAATGGTGGAAGCTTTTTCGGCAACTATCTCGCTAACACAATGTATGGCAACGCTACTGGCAATGAACTCTACGGTATGGATGGCAATGATACTATCTTTGGCCGGGGAGGAAACGATATCCTAATTGGCGGTGCTGGCAGTGATGTTCTCTATGGCGATGACGGCAATGATCTCTTGTATGGATCTTACGATGCAGACCAGCTCTATGGAGGCGCTGGTCATGATGTGCTGTACGGTGGCGGTGGCAATGACTACCTCGTTGCGGGGACAGGGACCGACGTTCTCTTGGGTGAGTCCGGCAATGATACTCTGGTCGGATCTGAAGGCTCAGGCTCCGCGATGCTCAATGGCTCTGCCACCGTCGCAAGCAATTACTTTGATCCGGGAGAGTTCGATACACTGATCGGTGGCATCGGATACGATACGTTTGTTCTTGGTGGAACTTGGGGTGTTTCCTACTTTGAGAGTGGCGATGGCTATGCCACGATCCAAAACTTTGATTATTCCAGAGACAAAATCCAGGTAAAAGGAGGCTTGGGCACCTACAGTTTAGAGTTTAAGGAACTCGGCGGCGTTGGCTCTAGTGCGAAGGATACGGAGATCTACTTTACGAGCAGCAATGGCGTAAAAGACCGGATTGGTATTGTTCAGGACACGACCAATATCAGCATCAACCGTGACTTTTTGTTTGTTTAGTTTGTAGTCGGTAGTCAGGGTGTCTAGAATGAGTGCAGGATGGGATTTTCCCATCCTGTTTCTTCGGCTTGTTGTTTGGGGAGATTCAAAATGATACGCGATCGCACCTCCATACACATGACCCAAAAGGTATTAAAAAGCCTTCTCTCTGGACTGCTAGCCGGAACAGAAATTTGTCTGGGAGCGCCAGTAACTGCACAAAACATCACATTAGATGGATCTTTAGGACCTGTTAGAGACTTAGGAAATGGTCCGGTCTATGAAATTCAGCAAGCGGATGGAACGACGGTTGGGGAAAATTTGTTTCATAGTTTTGGTCAATTCAATTTAAGTGTTGGTGAGAAAGCCTCGTTCCAAAGCACGCCGACCATTCAAAACATACTGACTAGAGTAACAGGTGGTTCGACTTCATCGATTGATGGATTGATATTTACTGAAAGTCCAGCCGTCAATTTCTTTTTGATTAATCCATCAGGAATTATATTTGGACCAAATGCTCAACTTGACATTGGTGGAACAACAAGAGGGGATTTCACCGCGACAACCTTAGATGCGCTTGTATGGTCAGACGACAATCGATTTGATGCGGTGAATCCAGATGGAGCAGAGGCATTGTTGAAAATTGTGGGGGATCCGAGTGGCTTCCTAGGCTCTCAGCGGCGGATGGCAGAAATTGCTTTAGAAGGAAGTTTTTTACAAGTTTATAAGAATCAAGATTTGCGTTTCTTAGGGGGAGGAATTAACGTAGATGGAGCACTTCTGATTGCACCGTCTGGGAGAGTAGGACTCGGCTCTACAAACAACTTGGGAACAGTCTCAATCAATCAGAACGGAAGTTTTCAATTCACGGATCAATTTGAGCGTGGAGATGTGCAGTTTAACAATGGTGCTCTAGTAGATGTAACGAGTGAAGACAAAGGGGATATCCAAGTCATTGGCAAGGATATCAACGTGTTAGAGGGAAGTATATTAAGGGCAGGCATCGCCAGAAACTTAGGAACAGATTTCAGTCAAGCTGGAGACATAAAAGTAGATGCGACAGGAACAGTGAGCGTTACTGGGAACTTTAGTCAAGTCGTGAATGATGTTAGAACCGGAGCAAGCGGAAAAGGAGGAAATATTGAGATCATTGCACGAAATTTAATCGTTCAAGGAAATGGTTCACGATTAAGCACGATCTTATTTGGAACGGGAGTTGCTGGGAATGTTCAGATCAAAACTAGAGATCTTGTACTTCTTCAAGGCAGTACAAATGGACAATTTCCGGTTGGTATTACCAGCAGTGTGGAAACACTAGGAGAAGGTAAGGGAGGAAATGTAATTATTGAAACCTCTGAGCTAAAGGTGATTGATACTGCTCAAATAGATGCTAGCACCAACGGTCAAGGGGATGCAGGAAATATTTTCATTAATGCTCGCGATCAAGTCCTTTTCAAGGATAACAGTACTGCATTTAGTCTGGTTGGAAAAGATGGAGAGGGAAAGGGAGGGGGTATCACAATCAACACAGGAGCACTAGAGGTTCGTGATGGTTCTCAACTCGTTGCATCAACTCTTGGCGTAGGAAATGCAGGAAATATTTTCATTAATACTATTGATTCAACAGAACCGATGAAAACAGGTCATGTCCTGTTCCAGAATGGCGATGCTTTCAGTAATGTTGGGGAAACAGGTTCTGGAAGTGGTGGTAACATCGTAATTAATACCACTGAATTAGAAGTTCGCAATGGAGCTCAGCTCATTGCTAGCACCGAGGGCATTGGAAACGCAGGGAATATCCTGATTAATGCTCGCGATTTCGTCATTTTTGAAGGACGTACAATTGATGGACGATTTGGTAGTGATGCATTTAGTAGTGTGGAAAAGACGGGCATAGGAAAAGGTGGAGACATTGTAATCAATACAAACATTCTAGAAGTAAAAAATGGGGCTCAACTAACCGCTGAAACGAAAGGACAGGGGAACGCAGGAAATATAAAATTGATAGTGAGAGATCGTGTTCTGTTTGAAGGAAGCAACACAGCTGCATTGAGCAATGTCAATAGCATAGGAAATGGTAATGGTGGTGATATTATAATTGTCACGGGTACTCTCGAAATTCTTAGGGGGGCTCAACTAATTGCGACAACCCAAGGTGAAGGTGATGCAGGGAATATCAGTCTCGCAGTGCGCGACCGTTTACGTATTGAGGGTACAGACCCCATTCAAGGGTTTTCCAGCGGCATTCTTACAAGTAATGCTAATCCCAATCCTAGTAAAAGTATAAGGAGCGGTGGAGATATTTCTATTACAACCCCTCAACTCCAGATTACTAATGGAGCTGTGATTGATTCTCGAACTGTTAATGATGGACCAGGGGGTGATATCACCCTTAATGTGGATGACCTAACTCTTATCGATGGTGGACAACTTCTCAGCACCAGTGACGGGAGCGGTCCCGCAGGCACTGTCCGCATCAATGCTACCAATGCTCTCCGAATTACAGGCAGCGACCCCATTTACACCGACCGCCGTGCTCAGTTCGGCAGTGCCGTTGCTTCCATCTCCGCCAACAGCGGCATCTACGTTCGCTCCACCGACACTGGAGCTGCTGGTCAGGTTATCATCGGCGACCCAAACCTTGGCACATTACCACGACTTCTATTGCTTGACGACGGTGAGATCGTTGCTGACTCTAATGCAGTAACGGGTGGCGATATCAGCCTAAATTTGGCGCAATCTTTGGTAATGCGCAACAATAGTCTCATCTCCGCTACTGCAGGACGCAGCGAGGGTGGAGGCGACGGGGGCAATATTACGATCAGCGTCCCCTTTGTACTCTCTCTTCCTGATGAAAATAGCGACATCATCGCAAACGCTTTTAGTGGTACAGGGGGCAACATTACGATCAACGCCGACGCCATCCTGAACTTTAGTCTCAACGAAGACAAGAAATCCTTCGAGCAATTGCGTCAGCAATCCACTAACGATATCAGTGCCAGCTCCCAATTCGGCAGCAACGGCACCCTCAACCTTGCTGGACTCAACGTAGATCCCACCCGAGGCATTAGCCAACTCCCCAGCACCGTCAGCAGCACCCAACCCAGCCAAGGCTGCCAAACCGCTAGCACCGGCCAAGCCACCTCAGCCGAATTCTTCACCACCGGACGCGGTGGCCTTCCCCCCAGTCCCAGCGATGCCCTCAGCAGCAACACCATTCTCGACGACCTACGTGTGCCATCCGAGTTCGCGGTGACAGAAGTAATTCCGACCGCTGCCTCCACTTCACGCCCCATTACCGAAGCCACCCACTGGGAAATCAACGCCCAAGGCAAAGTTATGCTTGCGGCTCAAACGGCTGCTCCAGCAAAAGTTAATCACTGCAAGTTGCTCAGTCAAGATTGAATCAGAACAAGTGCCTCATTAGTTCTTTCATTACCGCTGATCATTACCGTTGATAAAGTCCATTACCACATTATCCAGCAGTCCCTATGGCAACTAATATTGAACAACAGATCCTTGTAGCCGAAGAGCGTCTTCAGAACGCGATGCTTACTTCAGACATCAATGCTCTTGACGAGTTGATTGCCGCTGAACTCATCTTCACCAATCACCTAGGACAAGTGCTGAGCAAACAGGATGATCTCGCTCTGCATCACTCTGGAATCCTGACCTTTCATAGGCTTGAGCCCTCAGAAAGACAGATCAAAATCAATCTACCTATCGCAGTTGTTTCAGTTCGTATGCAGGTATCGGGTCTATACAACGAGGTCCCGTTTATGGATAACCTGCGATACACACGCACTTGGTGTTTGTCGCAAAACGGTGCATGGCAGGTGGTTGCTGGCCATAGCAGTGTCGTGCAGGCCGAACCGCCGATCGCAACAACGATCGATATTGGCCTCACGCACCTTGCGCTTCCGGTTGCTGATGTTGACAAGAGTGTTCAATTTTATGCGGCCTATGCATCAATGCAGGTCATTCATCGTCGCGTCGATTCAGAAACAGGGGTGGCTGTGGTGTGGCTTTGCGATCGCACCCGCCCCTTCGTCATTGTTCTGATTCAAGCCAACCCCGTCCATCCGATTTTGTCGCCCCTAGGCCATCTCGGAATTGGGTGCGAGAGTCGGGAACAAATGGATGCACTTTGCGCGAGGGCACAGCAAGAAGGTGTTCTGATTCAAGCGCCCAAGGAGTCTGGTTATCCCATCGGCTATTGGGCTTTTTTGCGTGATCCAGATGGTCATACGCTAGAGCTCTCCTACGGCCAAGAAATTGGCTTGAACGTCGACAAAACTGCTGGATTGCAATGGTAAAATCGTCTACCCAATCGTCAAAACTTAAGGATTATAAAATGGTGCATTGAACTGCTCGACTAACCCTAGTTGTTCTAATAGTTGATGCCAGCGATCGCGCACTTCCCCATTCTCCGGCTGGTCCTGCAACTGCTGGACAATCGCGTCCACCTCATCATACCAAGCCGCCCCTTCCGCTCCGGATTGCATCCGCTCAATTCCCGCATCCACACTAAGTTGAACCGTGGAGTTTTCGGCAACACACTGCACCGTCAGATACCAACGGTAGGGTATGCCAGGTTGTAGGCTCACCTCAGGAGGTAGGGTCAGACGGATAAACCCTGGGCTCGGAGGTAGGGCGATCGCCTGTCGATACAACCGCTCTTTTTCATCGATTCCGGCATTCACCACAAATTCGGCTTGCCGCATTTCGGCTTGAGCCCCAGGAACATACACCCAAATCTTCGGCTGAGGGCTGTGAGTCGTCAGCGGATTTTGGGCCGGGACCAATGCCGATAGGACCTGTTCGGAGTTTTTGCAGGATTCACTTAAGGATCCCCCAGCTCGGGTTTGGTTAGGTCGCTGGCTTCGAGGTTTCGGGATCACGGTTCGCTGGCGGGTGGGCGTAGACTGGCCAATCTTAGATGTTCTGGATTGCGATGTTCTAGGGTGTACGGTTTGTGCAATAACTGATAGTCCAGGATAAGACCATACACTAGCCATTAAAGCCACAAGCCCTAACTTCTTCAGCCCTCTCATCCTATTCATGATTAGCCTCCTGAACCTTTAAATGGGAACGTAAATCTGAACGTAAATTTGAACGCAAGCCAGAGTGCATACCTAGGCCATAGCCCAGCATCCAGCCCAGGACAGAGGGCACTAGGGGCAACCAGAGGCCCTGGGCGATCGCCCCTAAACTGACGCCATACAACACCATCACACCACCCACACCACTCCCCCAGAGTAATGACTGAAACCGGGGTGGATTTTGTTTCGGGTCACGCTGCAAACCCTGGCCCAAACCACTGCCGAGGAAGGTCCAAGCCATAATCCACAGCCCATCTCCCCATTGCCAATCATTCCACTGGGGCAAGGTCCAGATCAGCGGACGGCGATCGAGAACTGCGCTCAGCAACTGGCTGAGCTGATGGGCATGGACCCAAACCCCCGGCATTTCTCCGAGGGGCGTGGACAGAATATCTTGGCCCACGGGGGCTGTGGTGCCGATCAGGACGATGCGATCGCCCACGGCTCCCGCAGGCAGTTGCCCTGACAAGACTGTTTCCAAACTCACCCCTTGCCCTGGCTGTGCCCCACGATAGTTGATTAAAATTTGACTGCTTAGCCCCTCAAGCTGTTGATAGGCCCCAAAGCGGCGGGGTAGGCTCGGCAAAACGGTTTGATCCAACACCCAGTTTTCTCGATCATCGAGGCTAATCTTTCGATCTTCAGCCCCCAAAAACTCGTGGGCTAACCGCAAACTTAGCCCTTGAATCGCTGTACAGTCTGAGAGTTCGCCTAGATTGGGATCAACAGATAGGAGTTGACGACGAATCCTATCGGGAGTGAGCCAGGAAAGGGCAGGGAAGTCCTCCTGTAAATCGCTAAACGCAAGTTGTTGGGTTTGTTGGGTGGAATCAAATTCAGGGGGCGTCGCAAAGTTAGGGTCGCTCCCCCCACTCCAGCAAACGGTGCTCAAACTGGGATGCAGTCGAAACTGTTCCAGTAATTCTGCTCGACCTTCTCCCCGAGGCTGAGCTCGATGCATGTCTAGGCCAACCGCTCGGGGCTGATCACTGTACAGTTTTTTCAGCAACTGGGCCAAGAGCTTATCTTCTAGAGGATAGCCGTAACGGAGAGTATCCGCTTGAGTCACTTCGACGACTAAGATGTGAGGATCTGTTGTTTCGGCAGGGCGCTGGCGCAGCAGCAAATCATAGGCAAAGAGTTCGAAGGGCTGTAGGAAACCTAGAAACCGTAAACCCAAGAGGAGGAGCGTGGCGATCGCTCCTCGTACAAGAGCAGGAGTGAACCGCCAGGGAAAAGCAGTCCGTACAGAAGTGAGCGCTGACTCTGTCCGTGTTGGCTCTGTCGGTGACAAAATCACGGGTCCTGAACTTGGACGCAATCGGGTCAGTACCTGCCAAGTCAGCGACATCGCCGCTGGATTTTGATGAATCACCGGTAGCCAAGAGGCACAGAGAAACTGATCTTCCAGGGCCTGAAGCTTTTCCCGTGCTTCCCGCACCGCCTTGTAAAAGGGCTGCCCTCCGGCAAAGGCCCGTAAAAAATGCTTCAGGAACGCTTGGGCCACCGGATCTGGCACAGGCTCCCGCATGACGATGAGCTGAGGCAGATTGAGCGTTGCTAAACCACGGGCTAGCCCAAGACCATCACAGGAGTTAAAAATCGCTAATTGCAGACCTCGGGCGATCGCAGCACCGAGGGCATAGTCCAACTGCTCAATCGTTAGCGATTCGGTCGAGTTAATGGCAATTTGCCCCGTGGCATCCCCCAGGTGACTTTGACTGTGCCCCGCGAAGAAGAGAATATCCCAGCCTGACTCAGCCCAGAGCGCCTCGTGAAGCTGCGATCGCGAGGGTTCCACCAGGAATTGGGTATCCGCCTGGGGCAGTTGGGAGAGGAGGGTGCGATCGCCTGCCACATCAATGCCGACAGAATTACCCAATATCGCTAAGATTCTCACCGTACCGGCACGAGCAACGGGTTCTGACATACCCACAGGCCGATAGTTGAGACTCCCCAGGGCGAACTCAGCCTGGGGATAATCGCGGAAAAACAGCCATAGATGCCAGGGCAACCGCCTTGTGTTTGGACAATCGGTTTCGAGAATGAGCCGAATCGGATCTTCCGGGTTGAGGTAGAGCCGTAACTGTTGGTCAATCCGCTGGAAACCCGGCATACCCAGCCACTGATTGAGATCCCGACTTAACTGCTCCGACAACTGTTCAAACCGTTCCCGCGACACCTGATTCAGAGTATTTTCAGTCACAAGCTGAATTCTTAACCGGTCCTGGAGCGCGAGGTAATGGGCCTGCCAGTCGCGATAGTTTTGATCAAGCTGGGGAGCCGGAGGCAGCGTGCCGCTAGCCTTCAGTCGTTGGGAGAGATGCTGATCTAAGCTAGTCTGCATCGTTACCGCCAGAAACCCTTGCTCCAAGTCTCCCCCGGACAAGGTGAGAATGACCTGTTTCTCTTGAAGGGTGGCAGGCATTCGGCTCTCCATCACAAACAAAACTCTTCGATGAAAGTGAGTTGAGTCTCTTGCTCCGGCATCTGAGCAGTTTGACTATCTCCGTCAATGTCCCCGTCAATATCCCCGTCAATATCCCCGTGAGCTTCTGGAGACTGCCACTCAACTCGCACTTGAAAGGATTCTCCAGCACTGCCTGTCAGCGGCGTGAGTTGCAGATAGGTATCTGCTGTCCCACTTTTGATCGCTTGCAAGTCGATCGCCTGATTCGGATCGTGCAAAATTAGCTGAATTCCCGCAGGAAGATGTTGAGCTTGAAGGGGATGAAGTTGAATCTGTACCCGCAGAAGAGGAGCATCCTCAAGGATATCCAGAGCAGTTTCGCGAACAACAGAAACTAATAGGACCAAGGTTGTGATATTGTCAGTTTCGCCTAGAAAAATGCGTTTTGCCCGTTGTAGAGGCACAAGATTGGATGGACGATCGCCCCCACCGCTACGCAACTGAGAAGCGAAGGTTAACTCTGGACCCAATACGTCTGCTAGCGATCGCCACCCCGCTTCAAACTGTCCCTCAAACCAACGACTTAACCGCGTCATCTGAGCATCCACTTGGCCAAGCCAACTCTGGCAGCGTCGCTGATACAATCGATCGCGCCAGTCTCTATCCTGTATCAAAGCCCCCCACTGGGCGAACGGCAGGCTCAAGCGAGGAAACACCAGCGTCGGATCTCCTAAGCGTTCGAGTAAATTGTCCTGCTGTATGTCCGACAACCTTGGCAAAGCCTCTAGCGCCGTCTGACTGTCTCGAATCCCGCAAAAGCGCAGCGTGGTGCTCAACGTCGTCATATCCTCCACCAAATTGGGCCGAGCCAGGGAATAGGTTCGCGTTTCCGGGTCATAATCGCCCCATTCCTTCAACTGCCGGTGGCTCCCATAGCCCCAAACCCTCAGTCCGTAAGACTCCTCTCCTTCCTCGGTTTCACTGCAGACCTGAACCGCCAGATAATAGTGACCCATCCAATCCGGCAAATCCACCCATTCCTGAGGCACAACCAACGTCTCTGAATCAATCTCATCACTAGGAATCACCACCAGGCGCACCCCATCACCTGCGACCCCATCACCCAAAACCTGCACCACACAACCCCCAACCCCCTCCCAAACCGCAGGCCAATCCGACAGCGGTAAACCGGGCCGAACTGCCCCCATCCCCCCCACCTTGAGCTCCGCCAACCCCGGCACCAACCCCACCAAACACAACTGACCTAGATAATCATCCCAGCACCGTCCTGGCTGGCAATGGCGTTGGCTTTGCTGCCAACTGGCCTGGACTAGGGCGGAATCCAGGGGAATCCACCAATTTCGGACATCAGCCAATAACTCCGCCAACAGCGCCATAAATCCCCCTCATTCCCTCTCGTTTGAATCCTCGTTTGAATCCTCGTTTGAACCCTGGTGTGAGCCATAGTGCAGCATTAACCAAGCCTCGATCGCGTCACCTTGCTGACGTATACGATCTGGGTCCGGGACAATATTCAATGACTGCTGACTCCAAACCACAAGTGCGCTTAGCAACGCTTCCCTGGCCCGGAGCAAATAGCGCGCCACCGAGGGTTGAGAACAGCCCATCTGCTTGGCGATCTGAGATTGAATTAAACCCTGACGATAGTACAGCTCCAGTACCCTTTTCCAGTCGGGTTTAAGGGTGGGAATAGCCTGTTCTAGGACTTGATAGAGCTGCGATCGCTGCTGCCGTCGTTCGTTCAGCTCCTCCTGAGCAATCAAATTCGTTAACAACGAAGGACTCCCCATAGATCCTTCCAGGGGGAATGCTGCGAGCGGGATCCGCGACCCGCTCCAAACGCTCTTCTCCCTCCTCGCCAAACTGCATTTGATTGAGCGATTGAACCGGAGGATAAAGATAGTTCCGCAACCAACGGGCCGTTTGGGCTAGCCATTGTTCGAGTTGCTGGGGCGTTGCTCGGGGTTGCTCGGGGGATTGGGTTTGGTTGTAGGCTTGGGCGATCGCCTGCCAATCTTCTGGAGCGGGAGCTACCTGCCGTTTTGTTCCTCCCGGTCCCGGTCCAATCACCCACCCCTCTCGGAAGCAGAGCCAAGCCCACAGATAACGCTGTTGAAGACTGGGAGAAAGAGATTGTTGATTGAAGGTTTCTTGCAACCGTTTGCGGCTCGTTCGTCGCAATAGGGACCAGTCGCTACAAACATCTAAGGCCTTTTGCTGTCGCACCGCATCCTTAAGTCGATGGGTAAATGCCAGCTCGGCATAGGTCTCTAAATTGGCACCCCGATCCGGTGAAAACCCCGCAAGAACTTTCGGAAACTGGGATTGAGCAATCTGAAAATAGTCCGCTAGGGTTTGATACGAAACCGTTACAAACTGTGCCATTTTTTGATGAAACCGATAGCTAGCCCAGTAGCAGGACTCTTGAACATAGGCGAGCAGATGTTGGGATGGCGTGACGGGGGATGGGGTAGCGGGGGATGAAGACTGGATCTGCTGCCGATACTGCTTATACCAGTAATGCTCCCAGGCGATTTTGGCAGTTTGTTGGGGTTGGAGCTGCAACGCTTGTACCATTTTCCGTTTGAGCATTGGATCCCGGCTCCACCGGCTGGCGGTCCCGGCTTCGAGCTGAAGGAACGTTGAAAAGAGATCAACGAGGTCTTGCCGAGGGCGCATAGGAGAAAATTAGCCAATCAAAACAACAGACGGGGATTCCACAACGGTCATCTAAATCGGATTTAGCACAACCTCAGTTTAATGATACGATCGCCAACAAGCTAGGGGTGCTCAATTCGGAGGCGCTAAACGTCAACCTTGCCGCAGACTGTGTGGTTTCGGGCCGTGACGCTTAACAATTCTTCGAACTGAGCTGAGATTACACCCTGAGAACCTGAGACTGGTTAGCACCAGCGGAGGGAAGCGTTAATTAGAGGTACAGAAAACATGTCCATGGGTGCTGTAGCGGTGCTAGTCACCGTCGCCACTGCTGCTGTTTTTACATTGCTGGCAGTGCTTTACGTCAGTCGTCAGCAGTTGAGTTTAGAGGAATACACCACGAGTCGAAACCAGTTCGGCGTTCGTGCCACAACTGCAACGATGGTGGCTTCGGCCATGGGAGCTTGGATTTTATTTAGCCCCCCGGAGGCCGGATCCGCGTTTGGAGGGGTCAGTGCCATTTTAGGCTACGGCATTGCCTCCGCCCTTGCAGTGGCTAGCTTTGCGATTTTGGGACCCCGTTTGCGTCGCCTCATGCCGAAGGGACATTCGCTGACGGAATATGCACGCCATCGCTATGGCTGGCCGATGTATTGGCTGACCGAAGGGGTGATGGTGTTGTATATGTTTGTTTATTTGGCGGCGGAGTTGACGGCGATCGCCAAAGCCCTCCAACTGCTCGCCGATGTGCCCCTAGGAATTACCGCCTTAGTCATCATTACCGCCGTATTTATCTACACCACCTACGGCGGTCTTCAGGCGACGATTTACACCGATCGCCTCCAGTTTTTTGTGATTGTGCCGCTGTTACTGTTAGCCTTTGTGGCTGCGGTGGTTGGCCTCGGAGGCTGGGAATCGGCAACGGCCCCGGTGATTGCCGCAGCGCCGGAGGTTGCGAATCTGGGCAATGGAGATGGAATTCGGTTTGGCTGGACATTGGTCATTGCCATTGTTGCTGCCGAGCTGTTTAACCAAGGAAATTGGCAGAGAGTTTATGCCTGCAAGAGCGATCGCGTTCTGCGTAAAGCTTTCCTAGGGTCTGCGTTCCTGTTTATCTTGCCCATGGTTATCCTCGCTGGATTGCTCGGTGTATTTGCCGTTCAATTTGGTATTGCAGGCGATACCGCTTTCTTTGCGCTGCTGCAACAACTGGCGGTTCCGGGTTGGCTGTTGGCGATCGTCATGGTGCTCGCCGTGGCCTTAGTCATGAGCAGCATGGATACGTTGCTCAACGGTATTGCTAGTCTCTTTACGCTCGATTTAGTGCATCTCAAGACAGGTTTAATCCCTCGGTTTAATCCGCAACAGGTTCTGACTCTTTCCCGTGTGTTGACTGTGCTTGTGGGGTTACCCGCAGTGTGGATTGCCGCTCAAGGGTACAGCGTTCTGTACATCTTTTTGATTGCGGACTTGATTTGCGCCGGGGTCGTTTTTCCGGTTCTGTATGGTCTCTATTCTCGCCATGTCAGCGGTCTCAATGCTCTGGTGAGTTCTCTCATTGGCATTGTCGTTGGGGTGCTGTTTTTCCCAAAACCGGATTTTAGTCCTTTGATCGCAGGATTGCCGGGGGCGGGGGATTTGCTTGTCAGTTTTGCTGCAGCTTTGATTGCGTCGGTTGTAAGCTGTTTGGGATGGGAGGCGATCGCCCCATTCCTCAGCAAACCCGGCAGTCGTTATCGCTTTGATTTTCAGCGATTACAGGACGACGTTCAGGGATATGAAGACCCAGCCATCCTGCATTCCCAACCGCCTGCCACAATTCAGTAATTTCTGTAATTTCTGTCTATTGCCATCCAGTTGTATCAATTTCCAACGATTCATTATGCGAAGTCCATGGATTGCTAAGCGCCAAGGCCACACCCATGTGACCCAAATGCACTATGCGCGTCAAGGCGTGATCACCGAGGAAATGGCCTATGTTGCCCAGCGAGAAAACCTGTCAGCAGAGCTCATTCGCGAAGAGGTGGCGCGGGGGCGAATGATTATTCCGGCCAATATCAACCATCCCAATTTAGAACCAATGGCGATCGGCATTGCCAGCAAATGTAAAGTCAATGCCAACTTAGGTGCGTCACCCAATTCCTCCGACATCAAAGAGGAGTTAGAAAAACTAAATCTCGCCGTCAAATACGGGGCGGATACCGTGATGGATCTGTCGACGGGGGGCGGTAATCTTGATGAAATCCGCACCGCAATTATCAAGGCCTCTCCCGTTCCCATCGGCACAGTTCCCATTTATCAAGCGGTAGAAAGCGTCCATGGCAATATTGAGAATTTAACGCCCGATGACTTCCTGCATATCATTGAAAAACATGCCCAGCAAGGCGTGGACTATATGACAATCCATGCAGGCTTGCTGATCGAATATTTACCTTTGGTCAAAACCCGCATCACCGGCATTGTGTCCCGAGGGGGCGGCATCATTGCCAAATGGATGTTGCATCATCACAAGCAAAATCCCCTTTACACTCATTTTGATGACATCATCGAAATCTTCAAAAGATATGACGTTTCCTTCAGTCTGGGCGATTCCCTACGACCGGGCTGTCAACATGATGCCTCCGATGCGGCTCAACTTTCAGAGCTCAAAACCCTCGGCCAGCTCACCCGTCGGGCCTGGGAGCAGGATGTGCAGGTGATGGTTGAAGGTCCAGGCCATGTTCCCATGGATCAAATTGAGTTTAATGTACGCAAACAAATGGAGGAATGCTCAGAAGCCCCCTTCTATGTGCTGGGGCCATTGGTAACCGATATTGCACCGGGATATGACCACATTACCTCAGCCATTGGGGCGGCCATGGCGGGTTGGTATGGGACAGCGATGCTTTGTTATGTAACACCGAAGGAGCACTTGGGGTTACCCAATGCAGAGGACGTGCGCAATGGCCTAATTGCCTATAAAATTGCGGCCCATGCAGCGGATATTGCTCGTCATCGCCCAGGGGCACGCGATCGCGATGATGCACTCTCTAAGGCTCGCTACAATTTCGACTGGAATCAACAGTTTGCGCTCAGCCTCGACCCCGATCGCGCTCGAGAATATCACGATGAAACCCTACCAGCAGATATTTACAAAACCGCTGAGTTTTGCTCGATGTGTGGCCCTAAGTTCTGCCCGATGCAGACCAAAGTAGATGCCGAGGCGTTGATGGAATTAGAGAAGTTTTTGGCCAAGGAGCAGGAAGCGATCGCCTCCTAAACCTCACGCTTTTTCCAGTAAACCCCATTACCTCCAAAACCCCTTGTAGGGCCATCGCAATGCGATGGCCCTACCCTATTCGGCATAAGTTTCATGAACCGGACTCCCGTTTGATGGCACTTCGGCTGTTTTTTCGATAGGATTTTGCTGGGATTCAGCTCCTTTCTCTCAGCCTCTATATCATGATTGCGACCATCGGTGTTACAAAAGCAATTACCAACCTTAATGTAGCCCACGAGCGCTTAAATTTGCACCCAGCGGCTAATCCCGATTTCTTCGCAGAATGGCAAGGCGAGTTTGAAGATTTGTCAGCAGCAGATCGAACTTTCTTAGATCGGCTTAAAAGCCGTTATCGTTATTATCAAGCAGATGGATTGATCACCGAAAGTACAGTCAGCTTAATTTTAGTTGCGCCTCTGCTGGAATATCTAGGTCTTTGTGATCCCCCTTACAAAGTAAAAGGAGAAAAGTACGTCAAGATTGAAATTGAGAATGGGGCACAGGTGCTAGAGGGATTAATTGACTATTTAGTGATTCAGGATACTTTTTGGCTTGTCTTACTGGAAACAAAACGCTACGGCTTTAGCGTTCTCCAAGCTTTGCCCCAAACCTTGGCCTATATGGCTAGTGCCGGGTCTTCTCCAAGTTTTGGTTTAATTACAACGGGCGAGGATTATCTCTTGGTCAAACTCGATTTATCCTCAAGACAATATGATATTTCAGATAAGTTTACCCTTTCAACCCGTCAAGGAAATCAGCTCTATCAAGTCACACAAATCCTAAAGTTCTTGCTGAGCTTACACACGTCTACCTAAGTAATTATCGCCACAACGGTCCCCAGTCGCGATTGTCGTAAAAATGTAGACGACCATACCCTACGAATTGACCCACGCCTTGTTCTCCCGCCGGAAACACCGTCACCCCAAAGAGATAGATGCCTGCACTCGGCGTTTGAATGGGAGAAAGCGATAGGGTTAGCTGAGTTCCTGGTGCAACCGGGGGATCAAAGGCGATCGCCACCGATCGCGCCTGCTGATCCAACGCCACCACCTCCGCTTTGACCGATAATTTGCGATCGCCATTCAAATAGGCAACCGTCTTCGACCAATCAAACCGCTCAAACCGATCCGCCCCTTCCTGCTGCTGAATCTCAATTCGTCCTAGGGGTTCACTGGCATCCTCAGGAATTTGCAAAGTGAAATAGTAGCGACCGCCCCAGGATCTAGCCCGGTCATGGGTCGTAGAGACTTTTTCCAACCGAGGAACGCCGACGAAATGACGACTGCCATCGGAAAATTCCACTGCTTTGACTGGAGCGCCTAGCCCATAGGGCCATAAACCGCCCAAAACGGTCAGAAATAATAGGGTTCGCGATCGCACCATACCCCCCCTTGCATCGACTGCATCTCCCCCTATGCTAACGCTCAGCCCCGATGAATCAGAGCCTTCCAAGCAAACACCGGCAGCGCCAACATCCGTCGCCAGCGCCAAGGCTCCTGATAGAGGCGATAAACCCATTCCAAATTATTGTTGCGCAGCCAGCCCGGTGCCCGCTGTTTTAGACCAGACCAAATATCAAAACTACCGCCAACGCCAATCCAGATCGCATGGGGACAAACCTGCCGATAGGCCTGGATCCAACGCTCCTGGCGTGGCACCCCAAGACCCACCAAAATCAACTGGGGCTGAAGCAACCGCAACCGGTTGAGGAGATCCGCTTCAGCATCATCCTTGATATAGCCATTTTCGACCCCGACCAAATTGAGCCCCGGTGCCCGCTGCTGCCATTGCTCCGCCGCTGCGGAGATCACCTCCGGCGCACCCCCATAGAAAAATACAGACCAACCGCGCTGGGCCGCCCGCTGAATCATCGTCTCCGCGAGCTCAATGCCGGGACAACGCTGGACTCGCTTGCGCCGTAGCTTGAGGTAAAGCACCACCCCCGCCCCGTCAGGAATGACTAAATCGGCCTGACGGATCACCTGGTCCAAAATGGGATCCTTTTCGGCTTGGATGGCCATTTCTGCATTGAGCGTCACCACGTGGATACTGTCTTGGGCTTCGAGGCGATCGCCCAACCAACCGGCATAATCATCTAAAAGCTGGATCGGCAGACCCAAAACGGAGGCCGCCTGGAGGCCAGTTTGAGGGCCAGTTTTGGGGCCAGTCTGGGAAGTCGCCTGAGTCACAGGATTGGGGGAAATATTCGACAGGAGCCGACGGGGCGGGAGGGACATGGGTCTCTCGGGGGAGCGATCGCATCAAGGGTTAGCCACACCATCCATCTTTGCGAACCAAACGTCAAGCGCATTCACGGGCACACTCACAAGCATATTCAAAAGGGTCCTCAGAAATGCCCTTCCGGGTCTGCGGAGCAATGGTAATATTTAGAAACCTGAAGAATCCAATACACCATTTTCAAAAGGACAATTATTTAAATGGATGCAGTCATTCTTTTAGCAAAACTTCCCGAAGCCTATCGGATGTTTGGTCCCATGGTGGACATTCTGCCGGTAATTCCGGTCTTCTTCCTGCTGTTGGCCTTTGTTTGGCAAGCAGCGGTGGGCTTCCGCTAAGCGGTTCTCGCTAAGAACTTTTGCGTGGTCTGGCAGCGGATTGATACCCCTTGGCGGTTACCCGTCCCTCTGTCGGTTCATTGCTGTTTTATCGCTAGATTCTAGCTAACCTGGGCGTGTCGCACTGTTGTGAGACACGCTTTTTGTTGTGGGACAGGCTTTTTATTGAATTATCGGAATTTCCCATGCGGACGATCGCCGACATCAATGACAAAATCCGCACCGGCCAAGTCACGGTTTGGACCCTAGCGGAAGCCAAGGCCCGGATTGCCCAAATTGGCGTGGTGCAGGCGGCGAAAACCGTTGATGTGATCGTCACGGGGACGTTTGAGCCCATGGAAGGTTCGGGGGCCATGATCAACCTGGGTCATACGGATCCCCCGATCAAATTTCGTCAAGCCTGGCTGAATGAGGTTTTAGCCTATAGCGCCTTTGGGGCGGTGGATTTGTATTTGGGCGCGTCTCAAATGACCGAGGAGCCGGAGGTGGAGCGGGGCGGGGGCCATGTGATTGCGGATCTGATTGCGGGCAAGCCAGTGACACTGCGGGCGGTGGGTCAGGGAACCGATTGCTATCCGCGCATGGGCCTAGAGACAACGATTAGCAAAGAGACGATCAACCAGTTTTATCTGTTTAATCCGCGTAATCTCTACCAGAACTTTATTGTGGGTGTGAATGGAGGCGATCGCCCTCTCCATACCTATCTCGGCCCCCTTCAGCCCCAACTCGGCAACGCCGTCTATGCTAATCTGGGAGCCCTATCTCCCCTGCTGAATGATCCGGAATTGCGGCTGATCGGGATTGGCACGCGGATTTGGTTGGGGGGCGGCATTGGCTATGTGGCCTGGGAGGGAACCCAGCATTTTCCGCTGCAAAGGCGCTTGGCCAATGGCACTCCTATGGGTCCGGCGGCAACCCTGGCGCTGATTGGCGATGCCAAGTTAATGGACCCTCGCTGGGTGCGCGGCTGCTATTTTCGAGGCTATGGTCCTTCCCTCATGCTCGGCGTAGGGGTACCGTTGCCCGTTTTAGATCAGGCGGTAGTCGAGCGCTGTGCAGTCCAGGATGAAGATGTGGTGGCACCGGTGATCGATTTTTCGATTCCCCGCCGGGTCCGACCGACGTTTGGGCTCGTCACCTACGCCCAGCTCAAATCCGGTCGGATCAAAATTGAAGGAAAAACCGTGCGCGTTGCGCCCTTGGCCAGTGGTTATTTATCTCAGCAGGTGGCGATCGCCCTCAAGCAGGCCATTGTCACCGGTGAGTTTACCTTGACTGAGGCGATCGCCCCACTCCCCACGGACCGCACCTTCATGCCTCAAAACACCTGGGGAGCTCCTCTGTCGTTAGAGTAATTTCAAGTTTTTTATCATGACCCATGAGACCCAATCTACCACCCCCATGGAGCCCTCCCTCCTCAACCTCACGATCCTAGGGGCCGGGGTTTGGGGCTCGGCCCTAGCCGGTTTAGCCGCCGAAAATCATCATCCGGTGCGACTCTGGTCGCGGCGAGGTTCGCTGAGCTTGGCGGAAGCAGTGGAGAACGCAGATATCATTTTGTCGGCCATTTCCATGAAGGGCGTTCCCGAAACCTTGGAAAGGCTCAAAGCCTTGCAGTTGCCGCGCCACATCATCCTGGCCAGCGCCACCAAGGGACTAGACGCCGCAACCCTGCAAACCCCGTCTCAAATTTGGCAAGCTGCTTTTCCGCATAATCCCTTTGTGATTCTCTCTGGTCCCAATCTTTCTGAAGAAATTCGCCAGGGACTCCCCGGCGCAACCGCCGTTGCCAGTACCGATCAAAGGGCAGCGGAGCAGGTGCAGCAGCTTTTCGCCTCCGATCGGTTTCGGGTCTATACCAACAGCGATCCCATTGGAACGGAACTGGGGGGAACGCTCAAAAATGTGATTGCGATCGCCGTTGGAGTCTGTGATGGCCTTAATCTGGGCACCAATGCCAAGTCTGCCCTAATTACCAGGGCTCTGCCGGAAATTATCCGCATTGGCACCCACCTTGGCGGTCAGACCGAGACTTTCTTTGGGTTGTCGGGGCTGGGGGATTTACTCGCCACCTGTAGCAGTGCCCTCAGCCGCAACTATCGCGTGGGCTATGGCCTAGCCCAGGGCAAAACCCTGGCGCAAATTCTCACCGAACTGCAGGGCACGGCGGAAGGCATCAATACAACGCGGGTGTTGATTCCCCTGGCAGCGCGGGAGCAAATTCCGGTGCCGATTTCGCGATTGGTCTATCTGCTCTTGGAAGGCAAAATTACGCCCCAGCAAGCGATCCAAGCCTTGATGGCACGGGATCTGAAGGCTGAGGGGATTGATTAAGCGCGACTGGATTGGCCATTGCCGAATTGACAATTGCTGAATTAACCACTGACGGCTGGATCAATTGATACAACGTATCGCGCTGGGCGGCAGGACGTCCGAGGGAGGCGATCGCCCCCTCCAAAACCTCCACGGTCTGACAAGTTCCCCCCTGGGCTCCAGCCATACTGGTAATGTGCTCCTCCATCAGGGTTCCCCCAAGGTCATTACAGCCCCAACGCAACGCCGTCGTCGCCCCCGCCAACCCCAGCTTGACCCAGCTGGGCTGATGGTTTTGGATCCAGCGACCCAAAAAGAGCCGACTCACCGCTGTCAATCGCAGCGCATCGGCCAAAACTGGCTGGTCCCGGCCCACCCGTCGCCGGAGCGGTTGGGGGGCATGGAGACCGACAAAGGGCAACAGAATAAATTCGCTGATGCGAGCTGGATAGGCTTTGTGTTCGGCGGTTTGTTGGAGCGATCGCAACTGGGCCAAATGCTCCATCTGCTGCAGCGGCGTTTCAATATGGCCCGAGAGCATCGTGCTCGTCGTCGGCAATCCCAAGCGGTGAGCCGTTTCCACAATCTCTAGCCAAGTGGCTGTGTCAATCTTTTCGGGGCACAGTACCCGCCGCACCTGATCATCCAACACCTCCGCTGCGGTCCCTGGCATTGACCCGACCCCAGCCTCCTGCAACGCTGCAATCACAGTTTCATAACTCAGACCATCCTGCCGTGCGATAAATTGCACTTCCTGGGGCGAAAACGCATGGAGATGAATGGCAGGGAAAGCCTGTTTAATAGTTTTGATTAATTTGAGATAAAACGAGAGGGATTTTCCCGCCAATTTTGCCGCTGGATTTAGCCCTCCCTGCATACAAATTTCTGTTGCCCCTCGGGCCACGGCATCCGCTGTTTTTTCTAAAATTTGCTCCCAACCCAGTTCATAAGCTCCGGCAGCATCCTCATCCCGTCGAAAAGCACAAAAACTGCAATGCTGTTCGCAAATATTGGTGAAATTGATATTGCGATTGACCACATAGGTCACCGTTTCACCAACCAGTTGTTTTCGCAATCGATCTGCCGCCTGCTGGATCTGGGCGATCGCCCCCGCTTCCCGTTGTTCCAACAACCAAACGCCCTCCGCAACGGTCAAGGCGTGATCCTCCGGGCAAGCAGGATCTAAAATCCGGTCCAAGATTTGATCTAAGGCAAAGGATTGAGCAGAAACGAATTGGGAAGAAACAATCATGGCAACAGTAACAGAAATAAGGTTCAAAATTCCTGCCCCTATTATTAATCTTCCTCCGTAATCTTGCGGGTGGCGATCGCGGCGATCCCTGTGCTATCCTTAAGGTGCTAGCAAAGAGTTCGTATTCGGAAGACTAATCTTGTTTCATTTTCGGCTGTTTCAAGTTCATCTCCGTCCAACTCGCTACGTTGTTGTTGACTAAGGAGATGTCCTCATGTCTATTTATGTTGGTAATTTGTCCTACGAAGTGACCAGTGAATCCCTTGAAGAGGTATTTGCTGAGTATGGCAAGGTCAAGCGCCTCAGCTTGCCCATGGATCGCGAAACCGGTCGTCCTCGGGGCTTTGCCTTTGTGGATATGTCCGCTGATGCGGAAGAAACCGCTGTAATCGAAGCCCTTGACGGCGCTGAGTGGATGGGTCGCGAAATGCGAGTCAATAAAGCAAAGCCCCGCACCGAGTCTGGCTCCGGTTCGTTCGGTGGCGGCGGCGGTGGCGGTGGTAACTATCGTCGTAATTCCTGGTAAGCAGGAATCCCTCACTAGCTCCTAGCTTTTGATGCAAAGCCCTGGCCTTAGCGGTCAGGGCTTTTGTTTGGGATTTTGGGATAATTTTCTGAGGTCGTTTTGCCCGGAATGAGCAATCCTTGGCTGGGGCTAAAGAGGAGCGTTAGAAAGAAAAGGACAAAGACAGTAAGCGCGATCGCTGGTCCCGAAGGCAGATCAAGATAGTAGCTCAAGTACAGCCCAATCACACTCGCCAAAGCGCCTAGGCCAGACCCTAGAATAATCATCCAGTGGAGCTCCTTGACGAGCAGGTAGGCGGCGATCGCCGGTCCCACCATCAGCGCCATGACCAAAATCGCACCAACGGCTTTCATCCCGGTAATAATCGCCAGCGTCATCGCCCCCATGAGGGCTAGATTAATCCCGTGGACCGGGAGCCCTAAGGCTTCAGCCCCTCGTCGATCAAAGGTAAAGCAAAGCAGCGGTCGGTAAAACAGCTTAATGGCACACAGCACAAACAGCGTGATCCCGGCCATTTGCCAAACATCCGCACGGCTCACGCTGAGAATATTGCCAAACAGCAGATCTTCTAAGGAAAGATAATTTTTTAGCTTCGTCAGTAGCACCACTCCAAGGGCAAAAAAGCTCGATAGACACAGCGCCATAATGCCATCGGCCTTGACCCGTGATTGTGTTCGCACCCAGGCGACGATCGTCGTGCTCAAAATACCAGAAACAAAGGCCCCAATCAGTAAATTGATGCCCCAAAAATGAGCCAGGGCCAACCCTGGCAACACCGCATGGGCCACCACATCCCCCAACATGGCCATCCGCTGGACCACGAGGTAGGCTCCCACCGCAGGACAGAGAATTCCTACCAAAATCCCCGCCACTAAGGCATTGCGCATAAACTCAAATTGCAGCGGATCGAGAAACCAGTGCATGTCAAACCTTGAGGGAACCGACAGTTGAGCCAAACAGGCCCTACGCTAATCCTAGACCGAAGCGATCGGTTAACATGGTGCCAATCTGCGAAATCATTACACTATGAACAAGCCTTTCTTACTCCCCTTGGCATTGCTCACGGCCCTGGCCATTCCCACTCAGGCCCTGGCTCACTCCGTTGAAACCAACTATTTGGTCGATATCAACAAGCAGCTAGAGCTGGAAACGGTTTTTAGTACGGGCGAACCGCTCCAGGGCGCAACGGTGCGGGTTTATGCTCCTGGCAATTCCCAGACCCCCTGGCTGGAGGGCAAAACCGACGAGAATGGCAAGTTTACCTTTAAGCCCGACAGCAAAATTCCAGGGGATTGGGAAGTCTCCATCAAAGACCAAGGCCATGCCGATATTTTGACCGTTCCCGTGGACGACAAGGGTGTGGAAGTTGACGAAATCAGCGAAGCCATGGGCGTTCATATGCACTATGCTACGGGACCTTTGGCGGCCTTTGGCACGCTGATCGTGGGTGGCGTTTGGGTCTTCAAGCGTCGTCGCCAGTCACCCAAGGTCTAGCTCAGGTTTAGAACGTGGCCAACCCCATCATTAACAGACCAATGGCGATCACCGCGATCGCACTCATTGTGGGTAAAACCCGTTGCACCGGCTCCAGCCAGGACCAGTCCTTTAGCCAGTTCTGGGCATAAATCACCATCAGTCCAATGGACACCAGCACAATCGCTAAGCCACCGCTAAAGGCAGTCACAAGGACAAGACCGTAGGCCGCTTGATGTAGGGCGATCGCACTCAGCAACAGTACCAAAGCGGACGGGCAAGGCACCAGTCCCCCAGCGATCCCTAGGGTGAGGAGCGATCGCCCTGTCAGACTGGCCGGAACGTGACTGTGGCTATGACCGGGGCTATGACCATGGCTGTGATGACCATGGCTATGATGACCATGGCTATGATGACCATGGTGATTATGGTCATCACCGTGGGGTTGGGCGAGCTTAGGCCGTAGCTGACGATCCAGGAGCCAAAACCCCACGACACAGATCATCAATCCACTCAATAAGCTCAGCACAGGGTAAAGTTGTTCGGGCAACACATACTGGGAGGCAAACAGCGCCAGCAGCCCCAAGAGAAAAACACCCAGGGTATGGGTGATGGTTGTTACTAAGCCCAAGAACAAAGCATGCTTGGGCGTTCCCCGTGAGCCGATGAGGTAGGCTGCCACCATGGTTTTGCCATGACCCGGCGAAAAGGCGTGCCCGGCCCCGGCAACCATCGCAATCCCGATACCGGCCAGCTTGAAAGCGGGTGAGAGGCTCGCCTGGGTGAGACGTTCAACCCAAAAACTATCATGCCCTAGATGAGCGAGCGCAGGATGGGTGGGCAAGAGCGCCACAAAAAGCAGGGTCAAGCCCGCAAGGGAAATGAACCACTGGCGACGCTGGGATCGAAGCAGAGATCGAAGCGGAGACTGAATGCCCATCCCGTACAGCTCCTGACAAAGCATGACCTTGCCTAGTTTAAGGCCAGCGGCTCCAGATTGTAATTGATTTTTGATTAACCCCCCCTAGGGGGATTGCAATTTTGAGCGATTTTTACTCAGATGCATAATAGCAAAATAAATTAAAGGTTAGTGAACAGGAGCAGCCTCATCATCATGGATCAATTAAGCTAGGAAAAGTTCTTGAGAATCCTCGGTTTCTGATGGCAATCTTGCAGGGACAATTTGCGTTTGTCAGCCAACATCGATCTAAATCATCCCGTAGATTCAGTCAATTGACCGCTTCCAAGGCTTGACAATTCCCAATGTTTTCATTTATCGAGTTTCGTCAACCCTAAGATTGTCTAGCATAGCTATGCGCTACGATTGCAATTACAAAGATCAATTGCAAAGATTTTCGCCGTTTCGATCTTGGTATTGAGTTCATGATTTCATCTTCTCTGTCATGGATCCTGGGACAGAATTTACTCCAGGATGGGTCAAGGGCACTTTATCTGGCCCTGCATTTACCTGATGGCTTTTTGAGCCTGCCGGTTAGTGCTATCACTTGGTTAATCGCGCTTACCCTTATTGCCGCCTCCCTCAAGCAGGTTCAAAGCGAATATCAAGACCGAGCCGTCCCGCTGATGGGCGTCTGTGCGGCCTTCATTTTCGCGGCTCAAATGATCAACTTTCCGATCCCCGGTGGAACTTCGGGGCATTTATTAGGGGGAACATTAGCCGGTGTGCTGTTAGGACCTTGGGCCGGATCCCTGGTCATGACCGTCGTGTTTATTGTGCAAAGCGTCCTGTTTCAAGACGGTGGGCTGACGGTTTTAGGGGCCAATATTGTCAACATGGGATTGGTGGGTACCTTTGGCGGATATTTTCTGTACAAAGCCCTGCGATCGCTCTTTGGCTTCAATAGCTGGCGCGGTATGTTAGTTTCAACAACGGTCACCGCTTGGACCAGCGTGGTAGCAGGCTCACTTCTTTGCGCTCTCCAACTGGCTCTGTCCGGCACTGTACCGCTCAACGTTGCCCTCATTTCCATGCTGTCTTGGCATTTGATCATCGGTGTGGGTGAAGCCTTGATTACGATCGTTGCAGTCAGCTATATCTGGCGAACCCGTCCAGATTTACTTTACGATCCGCCGCAAAAGACCCTGGCGCGGGATCCGGCCTTCATTTCGGATTCCTTTCCCCGTTAACCCCATAAAAGACAATTAGGAAGCTTGATCAGGAGTTTGATAATGGACCGTTCTTCTATCCATCGTTCTAGTCAACATAGTCGCAAAACAACGTTTTTTTGGGTGGGGATAGGGAGTGCCTTGGCGATCGCCGGTTTACTTTCCCCCTTCGCCAGCCCCAATCCAGATGGCCTTGACCGGGTAGCCCAGGACGAAGGCTTTGAGACCAAGGCCCTAGAGAATGCCCCTGCGACACAACTCCCCTTTGCCCAAGTTTTTGACGAATATTCCCTTAGGGGGGTGCCAGATCGCCTAGCTACCCCCTTGGCGGGATTAGTGGGCACGCTGACCACCTTTGGCCTAGCCTGGGGCACAGGTCGCCTGCTCGTGAAAAAGTCAAGTTCCCATTCTGAATAATCCCTATGCTCTTGCTCCATATCAGCGCGATGGCCTTGGCGGCTAACCCAGCGACGGCCACCCTGTGGCATCGGCTGATTCCCCAAACCCGTGTCCTTTGTGCGTTGCTTTTTGTTTTTGCAACTACATTGATTCCCAATGGGCAATGGTGGACTTGGGTTTGGTATGGCTTAGGGATTTTAATGGTGCTTGGGATCAGTCGAATAGACTGGCTGGTTCTGGGTAAAAGAGTCGCCCTTGAAGCAACTTTTGTCGGAACCATTCTTCTGGGAACCCTCTTTCGCAGTGGCGGTGAAACGCTCTGGCAATGGGGAATCTTCAAGATTACGACTGTGGGTTTAATAGTGTTAGGCAGCGTTAGCTTCAAGGCAATTTTGTGTTTGTTAATGCTCAATCTTTTAGTGTTGACCACACCGTTGCCTGAGCTACTAGAGGCACTCACCGCCCTCAAGATGCCGCCACTTTTAGTCGCTATCTTAGCTTCAATGATGCGCTATATCAGTCTGCTCACGGATGAATTTAATCGGATGCGACGGGCGGCAACGGCACGGAATCTCCTCAGTCAACGCCAACGACAGCGGCAGCTACTCGGCAATATGATGGGAGCTTTGTTTATTCGCACCTATGAACGGGGCGATCGCATCCATCAAGCCATGCTTGCCCGAGGCTATAAAGGCCCCAAAGCGCAATCATCTTCTATTCATTTGCCTCGACGCGATTGCTTCGCCCTCAGTGGCATCTTGATATTTTTATTCATGGGTTGGTGGCTGGGTAAAGGGGGCTTAACTCTATGAAATGATCCAATGAAATCAGCCCAAGGCCATAGACATTAGCTAGATCGACGACGTTTTAATTTTCTGTTCCGTTTACAAGTTTCTATGCACCACAATCCGATTTCGATTCAAAATCTCAGTCACACCTATCCCGACGGGATGCAGGCGCTTAGAAAAATTAATTTGGAAATTCGGGCGACGGAACGGGTCGCTTTAGTCGGTGCCAATGGTTCTGGAAAATCCACCTTGCTGCTCCATTTAAATGGCATTTTAATGCCCCAAAGCGGTTGCATTACCGTGGGTGAATACCCCATGGAAGCCCAATACTTGGAAGCAATTCGCAATTTTGTTGGCCTAGTTTTTCAAAATCCCGATGATCAGTTATTTATGCCAACGGTGTGGGAAGATGTCACCTTCGGCCCCCTTAATCAAGGTGTTGAGAATGACATACTTCAGCACCGCTGTCGCCATTGCCTCCATGCCGTTGGGCTAGATCCTGAACATTATGGCCCGCGTCATCCTGGCAATCTTTCTGGCGGTGAAAAACGGCGCGTAACCATTGCTGGAGTGCTAGCGATGCAGCCTCAAATTTTGGTTTTGGATGAACCCTCAGCTCAACTGGATCCGCGATCGCGTCGGCAACTCATTGATCTTCTGCGAGGACTACCGCTCACGCAACTGATTGCAACCCACGACTTAGATTTGGCTTTGGAATTGTGCGATCGCACCATTGTCCTAGGACAGGGAAAAGTTTTGCGAGATGCTCCGACAGCGGAAGTATTGAGCGATCGCGTTTTTCTAGAACAGCATCACCTCGAACTCCCCCTCAGCTACAGTCGCCCCTACTGTCTTTTGGAAGATGCACCCTTGCGATTAGATCGAGGGCTAGAGTCACTCAGCTTGAGTTTGGACCCCGAGTCTCTGCGCACGGCTACACCCACAGCACGTCTGAATTGAAGTTAAAGCTGGTTGAATCTGCCAAAATTGCAACGATATTACCATTGAGCAAAATCGCCGCATCAGTTGCATTTGATCCAATCCCGCTGTAGGACTGGAATGACAACGTGTACTGGAAACCACTGCTTAATTGAACATAATCGGCAGATGAGTTCCAATCGGTGATGACCGCATAGGAATAATCGAGATTTCCGGAAAGTGACTCTAGGTAATAGCTGCCATTTAACGAATCACCTAAAACAAAATAATCAGTTCCAGTTCCCCCCGTCAGATAATCGATTTCACCTCCAAAGCTAAAGTCATAGCCCACCAGGTAATCACTACCACTACCACCAGATAACGTATCATCGCCTAAGCCGCCATAGAGACTATCATTACCAGTCCCACCACTCAAGAAATCGTTGCCTCCAGCACCCCACAACCAATTGTCTGCACTATCACCCACAATATCGTCAGCCTGAGAAGTCCCAATAACATCAACAAAATTAACCACTTGAAAAGATTGATCAGAAGTTTGGGGAATACCTTGAACGATAAGGCTTTCTTGAGCTAGATTCACCCGAATTGAAACAGGACTATTAAAGCTACTAGAGGCATCAATCAAATTAAATTGATTTGCTGCACCAATGATAACTTCAACATCTTGGACTTGATCCGTTCCCATGCCATTACCCTTATTAATAACACCCTGGGCGCTGAGTGTAATCGATTGGGACATGTCACTGTAGTCCACTGTATCTTGACCCATTCCACCATTCATCAAATCATTGCCTAGGGAGGCAAAAAACAAATCATTGCCGCCTAGGCCAAACATTTGATTATCGCCGGCGTTTCCCATTAGGCCATTATCGAGACTATTACCATTGGCATTGAGATTTGCATTACCCGAAAGAATAATGCCCTCTACATGGTCACCTAAGGTGTGGCTGACACTGGAAATAACAATATCAATCCCCCCATCACTATCGGTTTCAACCACCATGTCTCCAGAATGATCGACATAGTAGAGGTCATTCCCATTGCCACCAACCATCACATCCTGGCCAGTACCACCCACTAGTTCATCATCGCCATCTCCTCCACCCAAAACATCATCCCCATTTCCCCCTTCGAGTCGGTCATCTCCCAGACCTCCCGCCAACACATCATCGCCTCCCAGTCCTGCAAGGGTATCACTACCATTTGTGCCGACCAAAATATTGTCAATGCTATCGCCGTTCAGAATCGCCATAAACAGAGTCTCCCAGTCGTAAAGTTTGCGCGGCGAGAACAATCGGTTAGCCGCTCAACGACTATCGGTCAGACAGGAAATTTTTATTCACGCTCAAGCGCAAAGTCGAACTATTCTCTGTTTTTGACGATCTCCAATTCACAAGGCCTTCTCATACCATTCCACGTCCCAGTAGCGACCAAACTTTCGCCCCACCTCACGATAAATGCCAACCGGTTGAAATCCGAATTTGCGATGCAGCGCGATCGAGGCCGGATTAGGTAGCGTAATCCCCGCATAGGCGCGGTGCACATCTTCAAGCTGAAGCGCAGCAAATAGACGCTCATACAACTTTGAGCCAATTCCTTGCCCTTGGGCCTCGGACGCTAAATAAATACTGACTTCTACCGAGGTTTGGTAGGCAGCTTTTGGGGCAAAGGGGCTACTAGTTGTGTAGCCTACAGCTTGTCCCTCCAGATCTGCAATCCACAGCTGATAGGGTCCTTTGCTAGCATAGTGGTTATACCAACTTCGGCGTCGTGCTTCTAGGGAGTAAGGCTCCAGATCAAACGTAATTGGGGTTGTAGAAATATACGTATTATAAAGCTCAACCAAACTCGGCAAATCCGAGGTTTGGGGCAGACGGATCGTTACAGCCATCGCGCCACCCCCGCTCCCATCTGCACCCCCATCTGCACCCCTAAAACTCCCAACGCGGCACTCCCCAGCCAATACATCAGCGAAAGCGGAGCCGTATTATGCTTAAACAAATTGAGAGAGTCTAGACCATAGGTAGAAAACGTCGTGTAGGCTCCCAGGAATCCCGTCGTTACCAGCAGCTTCCATTCCGGCGAGACCTCGATCAGCCGTCCTGTAAACAGCGTGACACAAAATCCCATCATGAAACAACCACTGAGATTAATAAAGAACGTACCGAACGGAAATCCAGCCCCCAATAGCCGGAAGGCCAGCAGCGTCAAGTAATAGCGGCTCAAGGCACCTGCGATCGCCCCCAGGCTAATGGCAAGAGACGTGCGAATCATAGGCCGTACTCATAGGCAACATCGATAAGCACAATCACAAAAAACTTGCCACTTTGTAAATAAACGGTTACATTCGTTTACATAAAGACATATTAAGCGCGGAGTTCCCGATGTACACCACTTACAACGAAGACGGCATCATGAACAACTACGCAGTCGAGCCTAAGCTCTACTTTGCCGCCTATCCCTCTCCAGAGCAGCAACGCAACTATATGCAGCAAGGGGCGATCGCCATGCTCGTAGTTCTCTCTACAATCCTGATTGCGTTTGCCGCCTAGCTCACCCTAGAGCACCCTAACTCACCTGCAAGTTGGGAGCAATAACACGCTATGCTAAATCCGTCTTAGTCGATTGCTTAGATACTGCCAGCCGATATGACCAGGGCGGATTCAGAAAATCAAAATTCGCAGCCTTTAGGACAGAGCCCAGCCCTAGTTATTGATGCTTTGGGTTGGGTTCATGTACGGAATCGCCAACTCCTCTGTGTTCGCAGTCGGGGTAAGGACGCTTTTTACTTACCGGGTGGCAAACGCGAATCTGGCGAGTCTGACTGGCAGGCAATCGCCCGTGAGGTCCGTGAAGAACTTCAGGTGGAGCTAGATCTTCAAAGCTTTCAGCCCTTTGCAACCTTTAACGCTCCAGCCCACGGCTACACAGCAACCACCCGTGTGATTTTGGCCTGTTATCAAGCTGAATTTCGCGGAGAGATCCAGCCTAGTGCCGAAATCGAAGAAATTGCCTGGTTTGGTTATGGCGATCGCTATCAATGCGCCCCCGCCACGGCCTTGGTTCTCGATCAATTGCATCAGCAGTCAAGCCTTTCCGATTAGAACTACCCGATTAGAATTATTCATCGACCACCAACTGACCCCGATAACCAGTCACAATTCGACTCCCATCCTTAAGAATGTGAATCTCCACCTGGTCGCTGGCCCAGGAGATGCTGTCTCGCAGCACGGGATTAAAAATATGTACGCTTTGATTGCTGGATGAAACAGGCGATTTAGGGTCATTAACCGCCAAATAGTCGACAAACGGACCATCCACCAAAATATCTAGCTGCTCCAGTAATGCTTGACTCCCGACAGGAGCCTGTCGCCCCATCAACTGTCCCAACAAAAATCCCGTAAAGGACATGATATTCAATCCCTTGGCTTTAACCCGGCGAGCCACTTCTGCGAGAGCCGGAGCTTGGGTAAAGGGCTCGCCGCCTGAGAACGTCACGCCTTGATTGCGAGGATTCGCCAAGATTCGTTCAACCACTTCGTCAATGGAAAGCAATTGGTTGATTTCAAAGGACCAAGAGGACGGATTGAAGCAACTCGGGCAGTGACGACCACAGCCTTGCACCCACAACACAGCCCGATACCCCGGACCATTGACTTCGGACTCGTCCACGTAGCCCATCAAATTGAGATAACCTTCTGGAATCTCAGGCCGTTGAGAGGATAGAACAGACTGGGTTGTGGGTTGCAAATTCATGATCAATCAATCCTCAGAGATTAGGGGGCATAATCACCCGTTGAGCAATGCCAAGACGCTGGAGAAGGGCGATCGCCCACCAGGTCACATCCACTTCCCACCATCGCCATCCAGCCTTCGCAACATTGGGGTAGGCATGATGATTATTGTGCCATCCTTCCCCATAGGTCAGCAACGCTGCCCACCAAAGGTTGCGGGAATTATCCGTCGTTTCAAACCGGCGGTAGCCCCAAAGATGGGTGACAGAATTGATAAACCAAGTGCTATGCCAAAGCAACACGGCACGCACAAAAACGCCATAAATCACCCAGGACCAACCGCCTAGCACATACAGCAGGATCGCGATCGGCAGTTGCAGAAACACATGATAACGATTGAGCCAACGGTAGTAGGGATCGCGGTCGAGATCCGTTGCAAACCGGCGATACCGTTCGTATTCAAAAAAGTCCGGCTGGGGATAAAAAATCCAGAGCATATGACTCCACCAAAATCCCCGTTTTGCGGAGTAAGGATCTTGGTCAATATCCTCCGTATGGGCATGGTGTAATCGGTGCCCCGCCACCCAGAAAATAGGACCGCCCTGGAGTGCGGCTGTGCCAATGAGGGCGATCGCATATTCCACCGGCTTCGGAACCCGCAAACTGCGATGGCTCAAGAGGCGATGGTAACCCAAACAAATACCAATACTCCCCAAAAGCCAATGGAGGAACAGAGCGACCCCCAGTGCTGACCAAGAAAAAAACCAAGGCGCTAACAGTGCTATCCCATGAACAATGGCAAAAAACAGCACTGACCATCGATCTAGATGTAATGCCTCTGTGGGTTTTGCAACCTCAGATGCTTCCAAACTCATCTTGTTCTCCTTCGCCACCGATTCAACTCAATTTAATTCAATTCACAAATCAATTCACAAGCTAGATTCAAACCGAGACTTCTAGTGAGATTTTCAACGGTTAAACCGAGCGAGAAAATCCTTGACTAGCCTCTGGATTGAGATACGTATCAAAGACCGAAACAATATTACGAATCAGCAATCGACCCACTGGCGTAATCTCAATATGATTAGGCGAGAGACGAACCAATCCATCCACTTCAAGACGTTCTAGGGCTTTATGCTCTGGGGCAAAGTAATCATCAAAATCTCCAGAGAAACTAAGATGATATTTTTCCTCAATCGCCCCCTTGGATAACTGGAACTGACACATCAGCTCCATAATCACAGCTCGCCGAATCTGATCATCTCGACTCAGACTTACGCCTCGTTCGATCGCCAACCCCTCGTCGTCAATGGCTTGATAAAAGTCTTTAATTCGCTTCTGATGTTGCACATAAACTTCGTTTAGCATACTAATTGAAGTCATGCCAAACCCTAGCAAATCTGATTCTGGCTTAATCGTATAGCCCTGAAAATTGCGGTGGAGTTGGCCTTGACGTTGGGCGATCGCCAATTCGTCATTCGGTTTAGCAAAATGGTCCATGCCAATAAACTCATAGCCATTGCTCGTGAGTTCTTCGATCGTCATGCGCAGAATTTCCAATTTTTCTGCACCGGACGGCATAGCCTCTACAGGCATTCGCTTCTGAATCGGTTTAATCCAAGGTACATAGGCAAAATTAAAGACGGCGATGCGATCCGGATCGAGAGCGATCGTCTTGCGAATAGTCTCTCGGAAGGTTTCTAGGGTTTGAAAGGGCAACCCATAAATCAGATCGACATTGACGCTTTCAAAATCAGCCTGACGCATCCAGTCCATACCGTTGAAGAGCAGCTCCTCGGGCTGAATCCGATTAATCGCCTCTTGAACGGTGGGATGAAAATCTTGAATCCCAAAGCTAATACGATTAAAGCCGAGGTCTCGGATACCCTGAACCAGAGTGGCATCCAAATAACGTGGATTGACCTCAATCGAGAGCTCCGCATCCGGGGCAATCTGAAAATTATCCTGAAGCGTTTGCCACAGGAGTTCCATCTGATTCAAGCTCAAATAGTTTGGGGTACCGCCACCCCAATGAAGTTGCTGAACCGAACGATCGACCTTTACTAAATCTGCGGTGCGTTCGATATGGCGGATCAAATAATTAAGGTATGGATCCGCTAGGGATTTACGCTGAGTAATAACGGTATTACAACCACAAAAGTAGCAGGGCGTTTCGCAAAAAGGAATGTGGCAATAGAGCGAAAGTGGACGATCTTGATAGTTTCCCAGAGCGATCGCAGCTCGAAAATTTCGTTCATCAAATTCAGGTGTGAGCTGCGTTGCTGGAGGGTAGCTGGTATATCGCGGCAGGGGGCGATCGTATTTTTTGATTAGGTCAGCATCAAACTGAACCGTGGCAGACTGAACCGCAGCAGACTGAACCGTAGCGGACAATGGAGTTGGGAGCGATGTTGTGGGCGACGTTGTTAAAGGCATCTTCAATCAATTTTCAAGGATATTCAAAAATTAAAACTTGCTCAATATCATTCCGCAGCAACCAGTTGAATGGAAGCCTCTCCATGACCCTGATGATGCTCTGTGCTCCCCGGTCGATCTTGACGAGTCACCAAATCAAACACATGTTCTCCGATAGCAGTACGCACATCCGCTTCCAGCTCATGCATCACATCGCGATTGAGCTGAAATGCAAGGTTGGCCTCATCAACGATCGCCTGAGTGATTGCCTCATCAACCGGCAGCGCATTCAGCGCATCCCGATAGTGAAATTTAAAGGCACGGCGGGCTTCCGGAGTCTGCATTTGCTCAAACTCATGTAGACGGGTTCCCTCCCCTTCGGGTAAATTGAGGGCAGAGCGCGCGATCGCCCGCAATCCCTGTCCTCCCGACAAATCCCCCATGTAGCGCACATAGGCATGGGCCACTAACAATTCAGGCTGGTTAGCTGCGATTTCCTGGAGACGGGCGACATACCGCTGGCCAGCGGCAGAGGGGGCAATTAAGTTGGACCAGTCTGGACCATAGTAAAAGGCGAGATCAGCAGCTAAATTGTCGCGCCGCTCTAGCTGAGGAAAAATCATGGGACCCACAACCGGATTGGCTTGATGCGCCTGCAACGCTGCTTCAAGGGTGCTATAGACCCAGTACAGATCGGCCAAAAGCTTGCGCAGGGGCTCTCTTTCAACAATGCCCTTGAGAAAGCACTTCATAAAAGCAGTATTCTCTGCGGCGGTATGGGACTGCTGCGTACCTTCCCGCAGTCGTGTTGCTAACTCACCCATGGCTAAACTCCGTTTTCCGTAAACTTCTATGAACGTTCAATCACTATATAGCGATTAAAGGCTTTAATAGACACAGTTTTCATAACTTAACAGTCATAGAAATCCAGCGAGTCTTTACATGGTTGCCACCCCTTCTTTACCGCCGCTCCAGTCTGACAAGGTCGCCAAGCTGCAAGAAAGCTTGCTGACCCCGCGCTTCTATACCACCAACTTTGAGGTCGCAGCGGGGCTGGATTTGTCCTCTCAAGACACCGAATTGCGGGCTATGCTGGCGGAGATGCAGGCCGATTACAACCGTCATCACTTTGTCCGGGATGCGTCGTTCGAGCAATCCTGGGAGCATATTGATGGGGTTGCTCGGCAGGCGTTCATTGATTATCTAGAGCGGTCCTGCGTTTCAGAGTTTTCGGGCTTTTTGTTATTTAAGGAACTGTCGCGCAAACTGAAGACCGATAGCTCTCTGCTAGCAGAGATCTTTCAGCTTATGGCACGGGATGAGGCGCGTCATGCGGGTTTTTTGAATAAGGCAATGGCGGATTTTGGGCGATCGCTAGACCTAGGCCGTCTGACCAAACAACGCACCTACACGTTTTTCCCCATTGAGTGGGTGATCTACACCGTCTATTTGTCAGAAAAAATCGGTTATTGGCGCTACATCCTAATCCATCGTCATCTGGAAAAGCACCCTGAAAACCAGTTTTACCCACTCTTCCGCTATTTTGAGCCCTGGTGCCAGGATGAGAACCGTCATGGGGATATCTTTAAAGCACTGTTGCGCTCTCAACCCTCCCTTTGGAAAGGTTGGAAAGCTCGCTTTTGGAGCCGCTTCTTCTTGTTGACAGTCTTTGCCACCCACACCTTAACGGTCCATGAACGAGCCAACTTTTATCATTCTCTGGGTCTGGATCCCACCGAATTTGATACAGATGTTGTGCGAGAAACCAATGCAACTGCGGCACGGGCCTTTCCTATGGTTTTGGATGTGGATAATCCTGCCTTTTTTGAGCGGATGCACCGTTGTTCAGCACTGAATTTGAAGATTTTGGCGATCGATAAGTCCAATGCACCGAATTGGCTAAAACGCCTGCGGAAGCTTCCCCTTCAGTTAGGTATTTTCGGGCATCTATGGGCTATTTTCTGGCTCAAGCCCGTAGATGCAGAGGCCATGCGATCGATGGTCTGCTAGAACAGGAAAGTTGGAAGTGCCAATGCACTCGTAGAGCTAGGGATTCCGAAGGCGGACATTGTGCGGGCCTACCATGCGCCCCTGCTGCGTCAGTAGGGTGATTTCATGGTGATTTCGCAGTGAGCTAATGGGCGTATCGTTTAGCGATCGCCCAGCACCTGCTGAACCCGCGCCGCCAATTCCCGCACCGCAGCCCGCTGCCCAATCAGCTTCGCCCGCGCAATAAACGACGGCAACTCCCGCACCGGCAATTGCGGAAACGCCAGACTTTCTTCTGCCTCCCCATAGCCCGTCTGTTCCGCATTCAACAGATGAATCGACAACACGTCGCCTCGCAATCGCCAAATCTCTGGTACCTTCAACGCCACATAAATCGGGAATTTATCCAGCGAACCACTACTGTTATCGACCTCCACCACTAAATCCGGTGGCGGATGAATTTCAAAATCCAGCCGATCCAGCTCCCGCACCGCCGCCTCATTCTGAATATAAAAGCAGCAATCTGGCTCCAAACCTTTCCGCTGCTCCGGTTGCTTCATCGTCAGCGACCCCAAACTCAATAGCTCTAGCCCCAGCGCATCCACCATCACCCCGACAAAATGCTCAAATAAACGCGTCGGGCGCTCGTGATCGGGCAATGGAACCATAATTTCTAAAAATCCATCTTTGTAGGCAAAACGCTGATGGCGATCGCAGCCCGTCTCCGCCAACAATCGCTCATAAGTTTCCCAGCTCACTCCCTCCAGCAGAATTCGCGTCTCCGTGGGTGCCTCAGCAGAGGAATCAGGTGACGAATCAGGTTTCGTTGGCTTGGCTAAAGCGGCAGTCATCGCGTCAGTCATCACGGCGGCCTCCACAGCATTCTGGCCTCATTTTAGCGACAGACCAGTATGGCGGCGATCGCACCACCAGGGGATCTGTCGCATTTCTGTTCTCTACGTTTGCCTAGATGGGTCTGCTAAGCGCCCACTGCCTCCTTGGCCGCGTAAAGAACCTCTGCCGTAATCGTGTCAATACCCTGCTTGCGCGCAAACTTCTCGGTGTTGCGCTTGACCTTACCCCGCACAAACCCTGGCACTCGTTTCAGCTCCACCAGACCATCAGCACTCCAGTTCAAATCGGCATTGAGCTGCACTTCCTTCGTGACCACTTCCACAGTGTCATGGCCACCAAAGATTTCCAGGAGATGATCTTCCATGCCTAGGGTAAAGGAGTTGTAGATCAAATCAACCAGTTGGTTAGCGCCTTCATAGCCGACAAAGGGACGATAGCCCACGGGGAAGTTTTGAATGTGGATCGGTGCGGCAATTACACCACAGGGAATGTCTAGACGTTTGCCCACATGGCGCTCCATTTGAGTGCCAAAAATTGCGGCGGGTTCTAGACGGGCGATCGCATTGGCAATCTCCGCATGATCTTCGCTAATCAAGACTTCATCACAATATTCACTCACCTGTTCCCGGAACCAATCCGCATCATATTTGCAGTAGGTTCCCGCCATCACTACACGAATTCCCATCTCACGCGCGAGTACCTTGGTAATCGCTGCGGCATGGGTATTGTCGCCAAAGACGACGGCTCGTTTACCCGTAAGGTTTTGGCAGTCGATGGAGCGGGAAAACCAAGCCGCTTGGGAAATGTAGCGGGTTTGGGTGTCGATAAAGGATTCGTAGTCAACCGCCGCCCCTTGGGCATTTAAGACCTGCTGAATCTTGCGAATACAGCGGGCTGTATCCACAATTCCCATGGGGGTAATGTCTACGGAGGGCGTGCCGAATTCCTGCTCTAAATACTGGGCCGTACGGGGTCCTAATTCGCGGTAGGGGATGAGGTTAAACCAAGCTCTGGGCAGCTGTTTGAGCTCTTCCACAGAAGCTTGATCCGGCAGGACGAGATTAACCGTAATACCGAGATCGGTCATGAGCTTGATCAGCTCTTTGCGATCATGATTGTTATGAAATCCTAGGGTTGAAATTCCAATGATATTGACGGAGGGTTGCTCGGTTTTCTCCGTGGCTAGGGTGCCTTGCTTGCGGGCTTTGGCAATGTAGAACTGAACAATTTGTTCGAGGGTGCGATCGGCTGCTTGAATCTCATTCACCCGGTAGTGATTGACATCCGCCAGCAAGACATCCGCCTTGGCGTCCATCTGCGCCCGTTCGACGAAATTGGCGAGGTCTTCTTGGAGAATGCTGGAGGTACAGGTGGGGGTTAGGACAATCAAATCGGGATGTTCTTCACCATCCTTGCGGGTGATGTTATCCACCACTTTTTCCTGGGAACCTCGCGCCAAAACATTGCGATCGACAACACTCGTAGTCACAGGGGTGAAGTCCCGTTCCCGTTCTAGCATCGATCGCATGACATTAAAATAATCGTCCCCCAGTGGGGCATGCATGATGGCATGGACGTTTTTGAACGAGCTGGCAACACGCAGCGTGCCAATGTGAGCGGGGCCAGCATACATCCAGTAGGCCAGTTTCATGGGTGCGTTCTCCTGTGGGTCGGTGCGTAGGTCTAGGTGAATAGGTCTAAGCGAAAAAGGGCGATCGCATTCAGGCTGGCAAACCTTAGTGCGATCGCAAACAACCAACCCGGAGTTTGCGATCATTAACCCAGTTACACTACGGGATTGGCAGTCCGGCGCAGGGCTTGGGTTCTGAAATGTTAACTCGGCAAATGAGTAATCTGGGCTTATTATGGCAGGCTGCCGAGACGATGCATCCTGGCAGTGAAAGTTCTTAACAGAACCAGACAGAAGCAGGCAGGACCAGACCTTGAGCTGAGGATTGATTTGTCAACGCCGATAAAATTCGGCCAACTGTTAGAAAAACAACCATCTGGGTCATTCTAACCATACAGTTCTTCTCCTAGAACCTTGGGAGAGTCCCCGAGCATCTGTGGTGCAGCTACAGGTAGTGATCTGAATCTTCCTGGAACCCATGTCTCTAGAGCAAGCTAACGCGTTTTACCGTGCCCTCATCACCGATCCGATTCTCTACGCTCAGTATCTCAGCCACTGCAGCTATCAGCGTGCGCTGAATGCCCCCGCCGGACGGGTCGAGCTCGCTCGTCAGTGGGATGAGACCCAAATTCTGAGTTTTGCCACAAAGCAGGGGTTTAACTTCAGCCTCGGCGATCTGTACCAGGTTTGGTTTGGCCAGCATGATTATCGCTCAGCTCATATGGAACAAGTCGGCTGGAAGCTGGGAACGCTTTCACTCCTGAGACGGCAGCTCGCTTAATTCTCAAGCCCGTGACTTAAAACCCATGAATTAAAAGCCGTGACTTAGAGCCCGTGACTTTTGCCAATCACCCAATGCCGTCGGAAAAAGCGCGCTAGGCTGGTTTCCTCCAGCGCCATGTAAATCGGGCGACCGTGGGGACAGGTTTGGGGATGGCGGGTTTGTTGCCATTGATCCAAGAGGGTTTGCATGGCTTCCAGGGACAAGGGCATGCCGTTGCGAATGGCGCTGCGGCAGGCGGTGGCCACTTGGGCGGTTTGGAGGTCTCCCCCGAGACTGAGTTCTGCGATCGCCTCCCCACAATCTTCCCGCTCAGCCAGCAGCGCCGGAGCCGTGCGAATGGCCCAGAGCCCTTCCCCAAAGGGTTCCGCTTCAATTTGTAACCGCTGGAGTTGTTCGAGCTGAGCTTCGCTGAGCTGGTTGAGGATGAGCGGTGGCTTGAGGGGAATGCAGGTCCAGCGATCGCAAATCTGTTCATACAAAACCCGTTCATGGGCGATATGTTGCTCAACCAACCAGAGGCCGGTGGGATGTTCGGCGGCGATGTAGGTGTTGTGGACTTGGGCGATGGCTTTGAGGGGGGTAAGGGGGGTCGGGGGTGATGGGGTGATTTGGCGGGAGGTGAGGTAGGAGGCTTGGGCTTCGGCGGTTTTGAGCAGTTGGCTAACGCGCTGGTTGTTGGGGTTGAGCGGGCTGTCGGCGGGGGCAAGGGTGAGGGCTTGGGCGATCGCCTCTTGGATGGCGGCCTGCCAGGTGCTGAGGTTGCGGAGATAGACCTCGGTTTTGGCGGGATGGCGGTTCCAGTCCACTTCACTAGGGTGGAGTTGTAGACGCAGGAAGGCGATGGGGAAGCGATCGCGGGGCAGACTGCGGCGCAGGGTTCCGAGGATGGTGTGTTCGAGTTCGGGGAGATGGACGCAGCGACCGTTGATGGCGATTTTGACCCAGTCAGGGCGGCGGCGATGGCAGCGATCGGGGAGGGCCAAGGTGAATTGGGATTGGGTTGGGTTGCCTCCGACGGTGACTTCTCGCAAGTCTGATTCCGTAACGCCTCGCAGGATTTGGGGCAAAAGGGCTTGAGCGGATGAGCTGGGCCAAAGGGAAAACCAGGGTTTGTCGGTTTGTTCGATGTTCCAGGTGATCTGGGGATGGCAGAGGGCGATTTGCTGGATCGTGAGCTGGATGGCGCGGAGTTGTTGGCTGGGATTGGGGAGGGATTGGCGGCGGGCGGGCCAGTGGGCGAAGAGGTCGGTGACGGTGACGGTGGTGCCGGGGGCGATCGCCACAGCCTGGGGGTCTTGGGCTTCTCCTTCAGCGGTATAGATCACTTTCCAGCCCTGTTCAGTCTCGACGCGGCTACAAATTTCGAGCTGAGCCAGTTGGGCCAAGCTATGCAAGGCTTCTCCGCGAAAGCCAAGGCTGCGAATTTGCCAGAGGTCGTCGCTGGTGTGAATTTTGCTGGTGCTGTGAGGTTGGGCGGCGCAGTGGAGGTCAGCGAGGGAGATGCCACTACCGTTGTCGGTGACGCGCACTTGCCAATGGTCGGGCCAGACGGAGAGATAAATTCGGGTTGCACCTGCATCAATGCTGTTCTCAACCAGTTCGCGCACGACAGCAGCCAGGGAGTCGATGACTTCTCCGGCGGCAATGCGGTGGATGGTTTCGGTGGGCAGGGACTGGATGGCCATAGCCCGATCCTAACCGAAGGCTGGGAGAGGCTGCTATTTTAGCCTGCTATTTTCTTGGGTTTCACGCGGCTCAACCACAATCGACCGCTTATCCCAGACGCTGATATTGTTTTCCTGGCAACTCTGTAATCAAACCCAATAGCTCAAGTTGAACCAGCGCACTCGAAACGTTACCAGCGGGCAGTTGGGTCGTGTGAACAATGCGATCGAAAGAACAGGTTTCTGGGGCGATCGCCTCAAACACAGGTCTCAACGCCTCCGGTAAATTGGGTGGCGGTTCTGGTCGCAACGATGACTCAGCAACTGCCCCATCCAGCGGCGGCATTGTCCCCAAGAGGCCCAGCAAATGCTCCTCATCCAAAATCACCTGCGCCCCTTGGCCAATCAGTTCCAAACACCCCCGCGCATTGCGGTTGTCCAACGTCCCCGGTACCACATAGACATCCCGGCAAAATTCATTGGCCACATTCGCCGTAATCAAAGCCCCCGATCGCGGCGGAGCCTCCACGACAATCACCGCCCGACAAAGCCCCGCCACAATCCGATTGCGCTGGGGGAAATGGGTGCGATCGGGCTGGGTCCCCGCCGGAAATTCGCTCAGAATCAGCCCCCGCTGAGCAATATCCTGATGCAGCGCCCGGTTACGCCAGGGATAAACCACATCAACCCCGGTGCCCAAAACCGCGATCGTCCGCCCGCCCGCCTGGAGGCAACTGCTGTGCGCTTCTCCATCGATTCCTTCTGCCAATCCTGACACCACCGTAAAGCCGTTTTTCGTCAATGCTGTGCTCAGCCGTCTCGCCCAGCGGCGACCATATTCCGTGGGATTGCGCGTGCCGACGATGGCGATCGCCACCGGCTCCCCCCGCATTTCCGCTCGATCCACTGCCCCCCGGTAATATAACAACGGCGGTGGTCCCGGCAGTTCGCGCAGGAGCGCCGGATAGTCCGGGTCCGTGGGAATCCAAAACTGCGGATTGGCTTGGCAATGATTCTCGAAAAATTCCTGGGGATTCAGTTGCGATCGCGCTTCACTCACCAAGGCCAACAGTTTCGGCCCAAACCCCTCCACCCGGCCCAACTGAGTTTTCGGGGCCATCCAAGCTGCTTCGAGACTGCCAAATTCCTGATGCAAACGGCGAATCAGCACAGGGCCAACGCGGGGCATCTGTTGCCAAGCTAGCCAGTAGGGGCGATCGTCAGTCAGGGGCATGGGGGTGATGAGGGGATAGGGTATGGGGTGATGGGGTGATGGGCCTGACTGGGTTTAGAATTCCCAAGTTTTGGGGGTTAGATGGGGGTAAAATTGCGAAATGAGCCAGATTGGACGGTTTTCTCGCTGCCGTTTTGATTTAGGATTGAGGCAATCTGTCTTTTTGACCTGAGAGGGCGATCGCGCATGGCTATGGAGTATCCCGCTGATCTTCAGTATCTGGATTCCCACGAGTACCTTCGGATTGAGGGGGATACGGCAACGATTGGCATTACAGCCTTTGCGATTGACCAGTTGGGGGATGTGGTGTTTCTAGAGTTGCCTGAGGTAGGAGATTCACTGACCCAGGGGGAAACCTTTGGCACGGTGGAATCGGTGAAAGCGGTGGAAGATTTGTATGCGCCGATTTCGGGTGAGGTGTTGGAGCGCAACGAAGCTGCCATTGAAGCACCGGAAAGTTTGGTGGAAGATCCCTATGGGGCCGGTTGGTTGATTAAGGTGAAGCTGGAGGGCTCGGTGGAAGGGGCGATGGATGCGGCGGCCTATCAGGCGTTGGTTGAAGGCCATTCGTGAGAGCTTTAGTGGTCGGCGCGAGTCGTGGGATTGGCTTGGGGTTTGTTCAGCAGTTGTTGGATGATCCCCAGGTGGCCTGTGTCTATGCAACCTATCGCAGCCCAGAGTCGGCCCAGGCATTGATGGCGCTGTCCCAGTGGCAGGGCGATCGCCTGGTTTTGCTCAAAATGGATGTCACGGATGAGGACCAGATTGCCTCCGGAATTGAACAGATCAAAGCTGCTGGGTTGCCGCTGCATCTCACTATTTATTGCGTGGGCGTTTTGCATGGGGGGGAGATGCAGCCGGAGAAGAGTTTGCGATCGCTCAACCGGGAGCAACTCCTCCATTATTTTGAGGTGAATGCCATCGGCGCAGCCCTGTTGGCGAAGCATTTGATGACGGTTCTCAGGCACAAGGAACCCAGTACGTTTGCCGCGATTTCGGCGAAAGTTGGGAGTATTGGCGATAATCGGCTAGGCGGTTGGTATGGTTATCGGGCCTCGAAGGCGGCGCTGAATATGTTGATGAAAACTACGGCGTTGGAGTATGAGCGACGTTGCCCCAATACTCGGGTAGTAGTGCTCCATCCCGGCACGACAGACACGGATCTTTCTAAGCCGTTTCAGCGCAATGTGTCCCCGGAAAAGTTGTTTCCCGTAGAGCGAACGGTGGGGCAGTTGCTGGGGGTCTTGCGGCAGCTTCAGCCCGGTGATACGGGTAAGTTTTTTTCTTGGGATGGCAGCGAGTTGCCCTGGTAGGGTGTTCCCTGTAGAGGCATTCTGTGGCCCTTGAATTCGTGTCAGAATGGAGGGGTAGGGCGCGCAAGGATAAACCCGCATGACCCCCCGTGCCGTTCAACAGCGATTGACGTTAGAGGAGTTTCTGACCCTGCCGGAGACGAAACCTGCTTCGGAGTTTGGCAAGGGTGAAATTTGGCAGAAACCGATGCCTCAAGGAGAACATAGCTGTTTACAGGTTGAGTTGTGTAGAGTATTGAACCAAGTCGGCCAACCGGCTCAAATTGCCTATGCTTTTTCGGAGTTACGCTGCTCGTTTGGGGGGCGATCGCTCGTTCCGGATGTGTCGGTGTTTCGCTGGGATCGCATTCCTCGGACGGAGACGGGGCGAGTGGCGAATCGTTTTTTGAGTCATCCAGATTGGGCGATCGAAATTTTGTCACCGGGACAGCGGCAAACCAAAGTATTGGAAAATTTGCTCCATTGTTCGGAGCAGGGGACGGAGTTAGGTTGGTTGTTAGATGCGGAGGAGGAGATGATTTTGGTGGTGGATGAAGCTCAGCGGGTGCGAATTGTGCAGGGAGAGGCGAGGGTGCCGACCTTGCCAGAATTAGGGTTGAGTTTGACCGTAGCCGAGGTGTTTGGTTGGCTGATGTTGTAATGCAACTCATCTGAAATCTGAATCCATTGAGGGTGCTCCCATGAATCGTCGTTTGCTTTTAATCAGTCTCTCCTGCTGTCTTGCGATCGTCTCTACCCTCCTCCAAAGCCCTTCGGCAATTTCCCAATCTACGAACCCCCAATCCACGAATCCCCAATCTGCCGAATCCCAAACTACGGCCCCCCAGCCCGACTACATCGCCACGGGAACCGGTGGAGCCGTCGCCAGCGAAGACCCCCTCGCCACGCAGATTGGCCTAGAAGTCCTGCGCTCTGGCGGAAATGCTGTCGATGCTGCGATTGCAACTGCTGCTGCCTTGGGTGTTGTGACTCCCTTTTCTGGTGGCATTGGCGGTGGTGGGTTCATGGTCATCGCTCAATCGGACCACAAGACCCCGAACGGTCAAACAGTCATCACTCTCGACAGTCGCGAAACCGCCCCTGCTGCCACTACAACCGATCAATTCCGAGACCCTGATAGCCCGGCAGACCTACTGCCCTTCATGCCCAACCGCGTCAGCAGCGGGCTGTCCGTTGGCGTACCCGGCACTCCGTTGCATTGGCAAACTGCCCTGGAGCGCTATGGCACAAAGTCCTTGGCAGAAGTGCTGGAACCGGCGATCGCCCTCGCCCAAACCGGTTTTCCGGTAGACGCCACCTTCGCTGAACAAATTCGCAGCAACCAAACGCGGTTTGAAGCCTTTTCCAGTACGCGATCGCTCTACCTCCCCCAGGGCAAAGCCCCTGAACCGGGCAGTCGTTTTCGCAACCCTGACCTTGCCAAAACCTATCGTATCCTTGCAGAGCAGGGCATGAATGCCTTTTATCGGGGGGAGATCGGTGAGGCGATCGCCCAAACTGTCCAACAGCCGCCGATCATCGCGCAGCCCCCCTTCAAAGTTTGGCCCGGTCGGATGACTACAGCCGATCTCGATCGCTACGAAGTTCGCATCCGGCCTGCGGTTTCTAGCCGATACCGAGGCTATCAAATCTATGGCATGGGGTTGCCCAGCAGCGGTGGCATTACCGTGGCACAAACCCTAAACCTGCTGGAGGGTTATAACCTCGGGAGAATGGATCGAGCTGAAGCGTTGCACTGGCTGATTGAAGCGGAAAGACTGGCCTTTGGCGATCGCAATGCTTACCTGGGCGATCCAGAATTCGTCGATGTCCCCCTCGCTGGACTGCTCAGTTCGACCTACATCCGTCAGCGCCGCACCGATCTCCCCAAAACACCCCCGGCAAACGGAGCGAATTATCGGGCTGTATCAGGTAATCCGTTGCCCTATCAACAGGATCCGAGCCCTAGCTTAACGCTGTCGTCGACCTTGGCTCAACGCCCTGACACCGAAGGTCTATCCACCACCCATCTAACGGTGATCGATGGCAACGGCATGGCCGTCTCCTACACGATGACCATCGAATCAACCGGCGGTTCAGGCATTGTCGTTCCCGGTTATGGCTTTCTCCTCAACAACGAACTCACCGACTTCGACCCCATCATCCCCCACCCCAATACCCCCGAACCCGGCAAACGCCCCCGTAGCAGCATGGCCCCAACCATCGCCATCGCCCCCGACGGCACAGTTCTTGCCTTTGGTTCCCCTGGAGGCTCGACGATTATTACGACGGTGTTGGGGATGGCGGTGAATCTGATGGACTTTGGCATGGGGTTGGAGGAGGCGATCGCCGCACCCCGAATTTCCCAACGCAACAGTGGCATAACCTTCGTAGAGGCAGGCTTTGAACAAACTGATCTGGGGAAAAAACTAATGGCCAGGGGCCATCAGCTCCAATCCACTGCCGAAATTGGCGCGGCAACTGGAATTGTCCTGCGGCCTGATGGGCGGCTAACAGCGGTAGCGGAGCCGGTACGACGGGGAGGCGGTAGTGCAAAGGTTATACAAACAATGGCTACCCAATCGTCCTTCCAACCGTCCTTGAACCGCTGAACCCACCGAAGCCCTTTTCGACATCAGGCTTACCAGAACCGCAAGGCAAACTTGCTCAACCGCTCCTGGGCTTCATCAAACAGCGAATAGACCACCGGCACGACGATCAGGCTCAACAGGGTTGAAGTCGCAAGACCACCGATCGCCGCCACGGCTAAAGGCTGACGCAGCTCCGCTCCGGCTCCGAGGCCAAAGGCAATCGGCATCATCCCTAAAATAGTCGAGAGCGCCGTCATCAAAATCGGGCGTAAGCGGATAGGACCCGCCTGTAAAATCGCCTCCAGCTTCGAGACCCCTTGATCCCGCAATTGATTGATGTAATCCACAATCAGAATCGCGCTTTTATCGACCAGGCCCATCAGCAAAATAATGCCAATTACCGCAATCATGCCAAAGTCGCTTTGGGTCACCACGAGGCCCAGCATAGCCCCGACGATGGCCAAGGGCAACGACAGCAAGACCACAAAGGGATCGAGCAACCGCCGGAACAGCGCCACCAACACCAGCAACATACAGCCGATCGACATAGCCAGCGTCAGGCCAAAGCTGCTCAAAACCTGATTGCTGCGGGCCGAATCTCCCCCCAAATTGAGTGTTACCCCAGCGGGTAGAAGACCTTGGGCTTCGGCGATCACCACATTCGTGGCATCGCCCAGGGCTTGGCCTTGGCTCAGATTAGCTGTGACGTAGACCGTACGTTGGCCGTCCTGGCGCTGAATTTCCTGAACATTCGCCACAGACTGGCCTTCGCTCGTCACCGTGACATCAACGAACCCTTTGGCGCGGACGCGATCGCCAATCTTCTCCCCAGTCTCCAGCAACGCTTTCAGATCATTGCCTTGCAGCGCCACCTGCAAAGGTTTTTCACCGCCCGTATCAACAAACTGAATGTCTTCGACGCTGACCGTTGTATTATCCAACGTCGGTAAAGCCTGTCGTACCTGGTCTTGAATCTTAGCCGTATGGGCCGTGCGGTCCTCTTTGAGTTGTACAAACAGCCGCCCCTGATTGACCGCGCCCCGCTCTCCTAAGACTGCAAACACCGACTCCACATTGGGATTTTCACGGATCTTCGCTTCTAGCTCAGCGGCAATAGTTTTGGATTCTGCTAGGGAGAATTGGGTGACCTCTGCGGGCGTCGGCTGGGGCTGCTGTCCCGACTGGGCCGCCGCTAGCGAGGCTGCACTAGGCAACCGCAGGGTTTGACCCGGCTGCAATGGGCTGCGGGGATCAATCTGGTTGATCTGAGCAATTTGTCCGGCGGCAACGGGGGAGCCTAATCGTTGGATGGCGATCGCCTCGAATGTATCTCCGGGCTGAACCCTGTAGGGCTCAAAGAGTTTTGCCTGAAACTGTTCCGACAGACTGGATTCGAGTCGCTGACTGGCGATCGCATAGGTCACATTAAACGTACCGCGATCGAGCTTGGGAATAAACCCCTTAGGAATCAGCGGCACCAGCGCAATCCCTGCCACCAAGCTCAGCACCGCCAGCGACACCACCAGCCAGCGATGGCCCAAGGACCAGTTCAACAACTGCCGATAGCGTTTCATCACCCCATTCCAGAAGCCAGTGCCCTGCTGCTCTCGGATTTGGGCACGTTGGACCGCTTCTGGATCGGCGCGGCGCAGCCAGAGCGACGCCAACACAGGGGACAATGTGCGCGAGACCAGTAGTGAAATCAGCACCGCCGCCGACACCGTAATCCCGAAGGGCTTGAAAAACTGGCCTATGGTTCCCCCCATTAAACCAATGGGCAAGAACACCGCCACAATGGTTAGCGTTGCCGCCGCAACCGTCAGGCCAATTTCGCTCGTGGCTTTGTGGGCCGCCCGTTTAGGAGACTCGCCGTTTTCGATGTGGCGCGTAATATTTTCTACATCAACAATGGCGTCGTCAATGATAATGCCAATCACCAGGGCCAGGGCCAGGAGCGTGATGGTTTCTAGGTTAAACCCGGCGATCGCCATGACAATAAACGTTCCCAGCAGGGAAATGGGAATGGCCAAGGCCGCAATAATCGTGGCTCGCCAGCTCCAGAGGAATGGAAAAATAATCAGGACCGCCAGTCCCATGGCCAGAAACAGATCCTCTAGGGTTGAGCGGGTAGCTTCCTTAATAAATTTGGCTTGGGTCGCCGCCTGACGAATCGTCAGGTCCGGTAGAGCCTTACGCAATTGGGCCACGGCCCGGTCCGATTGGGCCACCACTTCTAGGGTATTGGCCTCGCTGGTTTTGATCACCTCCAGGGCCAAGGCATCCTGGTCATTGAACCGCACCCTTGTATCCCCATCGCCCCGGAGTTCAACTCGCAGGACCCCCGGAAGCTCTTCAAGCTTGGGAAGGAGGCGATCGCGCACCGTCGGCAACAACGACTCCGCTGATTTGCCCTCGCCATAGACCGCATAGCTGACCGCCGCCGACTCGTTCAAGTTGAAGGGCAGGACCTTAAATCTGGAGCCCTCGGGTAGCTTAACCCCAGACAGCGCTGCTTCCACCGCTGCTTCTGACTTTTTCAGATTTGAGCCCACTTCAAACGAGAGGGTCAGCGCGGCGCGACCTTTATAGCTCGATGTCTTGAGGCCATCCAAGCCATCCAGTTGTTCTAGGCGATTTTCTAGCGGAATGGCCAGCCGTTGTTCTGTGTCTAGGACCGTTTCCAGGGGAGCCTGGGCATCGACCACGACCACGGGGAAGGTAATATCTGGGAACAGCGCATACTTGAGAGAGCTAAAGGCCAGCAGGCCCGCCACCGAAACAGCGATCCAAAACCCGATGGTCAGCCAGGGGTAGGAAAGGGCTAACCGAGATAGGTTTAGGTGTTGCCGGAGGTCAGCATTATTCCGGTATGGCGGCACCATCGAAAATTTTTTCGCTAAAGACATTGCGAGTCTCTCTCGATCCTAAAGGAAGATGGGCGTACAAGAAGATGGGCAGGCCAAGTTGCTTCCCAATCAGCTCTATATGGGATTCCTATGACTGTTCACGAAGCGAAAGGTGCCCTACCTCAAGTCCACAGGAGGAACCTGAGATATTACTGAACTTCGTCTGAAAAAGTGCCATTATGCAGGTTTCAGGTTCTCAGCTTCGGAATCTAGAGCCTCAACTTCGTTGAACAATAAGCCTTCATGCAGGGGACCACAGACCGCAGCCACGAGAGCCAAAATTTTTGTGGATGCGCGGGAGGGAGAGGTTAGGGGGGCAAAAAATTGGCAAAAGCGGGAGGAATCGCGGGGGGCAGATTGGGCGATCGCTCCTCTTAATTTATGATTCCCCAAAAATCTAACTGTCCATGACTTCCTAAATTCTCTATTCAAAAACTTTTTACTCCTATGATTTTATCGATAAGGATTAACAAAAAGAACAAATCAGCACAGCCCAGAATCAAGACAAAACGTTTGATAGACCGTTGAGAGAATGTTGGAAAGAGACGCAATCACAATGCCAAGGGCGTTTGACGGAATTTTGGTGCCCCAGGGCGCAGAGGAACAGGCAGTCCGGCGAGGGATGCGGCGAGCCCAAGCTAACATCGAGATTTTGCCGCTGGCTATGGGGTCAGAGGCCACGCGCAGACGTTTGAAGGCAGCCCTTCGACAGGGATGGCTGGGCGATCGCCAACGACTTTTGGTTTTGGGGGTGGCGGGGAGTCTGACGGCTCAGCTCAGGGTCGGGGATGGGGTGGTGTATCAAAGTGTTGTGGGGCCTGATGGGGAGGAGATTCCGCTGGGAGAAGCGGGGGAAATGGCGTTGGGCGTTTCCCGGCTCATGGCCCAGGTGCCCCAGCTTCAACCGGTGAAGGCGGTGAGTTGCGATCGCCTCATCCACCAAGCCCCAGCAAAACAGGCGCTCCAAGCCCAAACCGGAGCCCAGGTCGTGGATATGGAAGCAGCGGCGATCGCTCAGATCCTCGTGCCCTTGGGGATTGCGATCGCCACCGTGCGGGTGATTAGTGACGATGCCCAGGGGGATTTGCCGGATTTGAGTCAGGCGACAGGGGCCGATGGGCAGTTGCAGGGGGGAAAAATGGCGATTGCCTTTCTGCGTCAGCCGAGGGCGGCGGTGCGGTTAATCCGAGGCTCCCTGCAAGCTTTGCAACAATTAGAGGCAATTACGGCTCAGCTTTTGGCGTCTAGGCCACAGCCAGAAACAAACCCCCCACTGGGAGCAAGCGGGGGGCAACTAGGTTCACGCTAAAAGCGTCTCGATGATGAATGCGACCTGAGTTTTATGGGTGTGTTGCGTCTAGAGAAGACATTCCCATATTTGGGCGGGGGGATCAGTGACCGCGATCGCAATTTTTGTGACAAATATCTCCAGTCACACCTTCCGATTCATAGGGGCTCCCCATAATCTACGGAACCGTCCGGTTTGAGGCTTTGGGTGGCTGCCATCAAAAATCCTCCCATCCCAATAAACAGAGCCAGCAGCGCTACGAGGACTGCGGTTCTTGCCCGTTGGCTGGAGACTTTCCCAAGACCTGAATCTCCCGCAGGGCTTCCTGGAGTTCGGCGGTGGTGCGCTGCTGGGCTTGGCCCAGATTGGCGGAGTGAATCATATATTCCAGTTTTTTGTCCTGGAGTTGCTTGGCTTTGAGCCTCAGGGCTTGGGCCGCTTCTTGGGTTTCCTGAAGCTGGTGGCGCTGCTGGCGAATATCGGCGTCCATCCCCGCGACGAGGGCTTCGATCGCATTCATGGCTTGGGATACGACGGCACCGGGATCGTTGTAGCTGGCGATCGCCTCTTCCCCCCGAAACTTGGCCAAATCATAGGCATGGGGCATCGAAGGAGTTTCCAGGGTGCGGCGGTGATTACCCGTAGAAATTTCAATTTCACCTCGCCAAGGATTTTGCACGGTGGCGGGTGCAGACGGCACGGAGGGTTGGGGAACCGGCTGGATGGGCCGGGGACCGGGTACGGGAAAGGGTTGCAGAGTAGGCTGTGGGGGAGCCGATTGTGAAGGAGCCGATTGTAAAGGAGCCGATTGTGGGGGAGTCGATTGAGCCTCTTCTTCTAACGGTCCCTCTAGATAGTCCAAAATCTGCTCCTGGTCTTCAGGCAACAACAGCACCGGCTTTCCCCGACCCTGGGATTGACTCTGGATCGAGAGCTGGCGCATGGCCTGCCGAACCTCGGCCTCCGGGTGGTCGTAATAGTGGGCAAAGTCTCGAATGGTGAGCGGCTGCGTGGGAAAAGCAGGCGCAGTCCCATCGGGTGAACCTGAAATGAAATCCTGCATGGCGACAAACTCTAACTTCAATACACTTGTACCATAAAAACAAAGATCAATACAAATGTATTGAATAATCGACCGGAGAACTGCTTGAAGAATTGGTTAGGAAATCGGTTAGGAAATCGGTTAGGCCATCGGTTCGAGGATGCCGCGAAGCATCTTGCACGATTTCGCAGTTTCGCAATTTCGCAGCCAATTTTGCCGTCAAATCGGCACGGCAGCGGTAGGATTGAACTTTCTTAGCGCAAGCTTGGCGCAAATTAATTTGGCACCAAGTAACATCATCTACCGCAATTATTGGGAGTGAGGCATGATGGGGGCTCTCCAGGGGAAAGACTTTTTAACATTGGCCGATATCACCGCAGCGCAGCTCCGGGAGTTGCTCGGCTTAGCGGCGGATCTGAAAACCGGAAAACTTAAACCCCAGGCCAATCGAACCCTGGGCCTCATTTTTTCCAAGGCTTCTACCCGAACCCGCGTTAGTTTTTCCGCCGCGATGTACCAGATTGGGGGGCAGGTGTTGGACCTCAACCCGCTGGTCACCCAGGTAGGACGGGGCGAGCCGATCGCCGATACGGCCAGGGTTCTGAGTCGCTATCTCGATGTTTTGGCCATCCGCACGTTTGAGCAAACGGATCTTGAAACCTATGCTCAATACGCCGATATCCCGGTCATTAATGCCCTGACGGATCTCTATCATCCCTGCCAGATTTTGGCGGATCTGCAAACCATCCGAGAAAACTTTCAAGATTTGCAAGGGCTAACCCTGTGCTATTGCGGCGATGGCAATAACATGGCCCATTCACTAATGCTGGGCTGCGCGCTGAGTGGCATGAACGTTCGCATTGCTTCCCCAGAGGACTATAGCCCGCTGCCTGAAATTGTCGCAAAAGCCCAGGACCTCAGCGGTGGCACCAGCGAGGTGCTCGTCACGACCGACCCGGAGCTTGCGGCGAAGGGTGCCCATGTGGTCTATACGGATGTTTGGGCCAGTATGGGTCAAGAGGATGAAGCGGATTCTCGCCTACCGGTGTTTCAGCCCTATCAGGTGAATGAAGCATTATTGGCGTTGGCAGATCCTGAGGCGATCGTCCTCCATTGCCTCCCTGCCCACCGAGGGGAAGAAATTACCGAAGCGGTGATGGAAGGACCGCGATCGCGCCTTTGGGATCAAGCCGAAAACCGGCTCCATGCGCAAAAAGCCCTGCTCGTAAGCCTATTGGGCCTAGTTTAGGATGGCCGCCAGTTTGACCCAAAAGCTTGACCCAAACAGAGTACAGTCAAAACATAGTACAGGAGTATGGACATTTGTCAGCGTATGCGATACAAATGTTCTGGAGTCTCCGTGAATCAGGCCTGAATCATTCTCACCCAGACTTTTGGGCATCCCCTTGGGGTCGCTCAGGTTCTGTTGTGTATTTTTGTGCCCATTCACTGTCCGACATATTTGTCTGACCCCGATCATGGAAAAGCTTACCGAGGCCCAGCAAGAGCTGTTTGATTGGCTCCTGCTCTATATCCGCGAAAATCAGCATCCGCCTTCGATTCGGCAAATGATGCGAGCGATGGATTTGCGATCGCCCGCCCCTGTCCAAAGCCGCCTCAAGCATTTGCAGAAAAAGGGCTATATCGACTGGAATGAGGGCCGTGCCCGCACGATTCGGGTGTTGACGGAGAAGGGAATTCCCCTGGAGGGGGCGATCGCTGCCGGTAGTCTGATCGATGTCTTTCCCGACAGCGTGGAGCGCTTGGATTTATCGGATGTCTTCCAAAATCCGGACTGCTACGCTCTGCGGGTGCGCGGCGACAGCATGATCGAAGCCCACATTGATAGCGGCGATATTGTCATCATGCAGAAGGTCAAGGATCCGTCGCGGGTCAAGGATGGCACCATCGTAGCCGCTCGGGTAGAGAGCCAAACAACGCTTAAATATCTTCACTATCAGGGTAAGAAAGCGATTCTCAAACCGGCCAACAGTAATTACGACCCCATTGAAGTATCTACCGAAAATTTAGAGATTCAGGGGGTGCTGGTGGGCGTTTGGCGGGGGTATGGCGTCACAGACCTCTAATAACCGACAGATCTCTAATCATCCGCTATCTAACCGTTCATCACCTGGGTTGGAAACCGCTGTGCTAAGGCCGTGAGTGCGGGGCAGGCGGGTTTGCTGTCCAGGTTTTCGGGTTTGTTCCAGCTAAAGGGGGCCTGTTTGGCGGCGGCCAGCCAGAGTAATCGCTTGGCACGGGTCATGGCGACGTAGAGCAGACGAAATTCTTCCGCCTGTTTGAGCTGGCTGGCTTTTCTCCAAGCGCTGTCTAGATCGGGCAAGATTGCCTGGGGTTGCTCGCGATCGCCTCCTAAAACCACCCCATTCTGTAAAACCCCATTCTGTAAGTGGGTGCGGATCTGGGCGCGGGCCACCTCTGCCAACGTAAAATCCCCCAGAAACTGACTCTGCGGGGGCACCCAACTTTGTCCCGGAATCGTTTGGGCCTGTAAAAAGGGCAAAAAGACATGGTCCCAATCCAGCCCTTTGGCTTTGTGCATCGTAATAATCGTGACTTGGCCAGGGCGAGTATAGCGGGATTCAGAGTCTTCTAAATCAACCCCCTCAAACCGTTCGGCGCTGACAATTTCGCTCAGCGTCACCACAATCATGCCAAGGGACAAATCACCGCTGGCCCGACGGGCGACCTGTTCTAGGAGCTTGTCGGCGGTGGCCAGCTCCGGGGCGTCGTAATTGAGCGTCAGCGCTAAAAATGCAATGAGCTGGAGCGGTGGCAGCGCCAAGCGTGCCTGGAGTAAGCCTTTGCAGTAGCGGCGGGCCTCGCGTACGACATGGGCTTGGGGCGGCTCTAGGGCGCTGGGATAGAGAAATTGCTCCGGGGCGATCGCCAGGGCATTGAGATCCTGGCTGGGAATGAGCTGTCGCTTCATCAGCACAGTCAGCGCCCCCTTAAGCAAATCGGGAGAATGGGGTCGCTGGATAAATTGCAGCAGGATTAAAATTTCGCTGGGGATATGGGAGCGGCGATCGCGTTGCCCCACTTCGTAGATGGGAATCCCATGGGTTTTCTCAAGGGCTTCGAGCCTCTGGGCCAAAAATCGTCCCTGTTTGTTTTCGCGAACTAAAATTGCCGCCTGGGTTTGGTCATCTTGGCTAAAGAGCTTAATCAGCCTCTGGCGAAGCATGGCAACGGTGTCCACGGTCGTTTCCGGAAACCAGAGCTCTAGCCCTCGACCCTGGGGGGCTGGATTGGCCTGGGGTTGGGGGTCACCCTTGGGAACGGGCTGAATATGCTGGGGTCGGAAGGGTTCGTTGGGATAGTTGCGGTTGACCCAGTCCAGGACAAAATTGGCAGCATCGAGAATAATCGGGCTGCTGCGACCGGCGCGGTCCATGGTGACGAGGCGGTTTTGGGTTTGGCAGCGATCGCAAAACTCCCGAAAGAAAATGGGGTCCGCCGGGGTAAAGGTGGAATTAATCGCTTGATTGGGGTCACCAACGCGCAGGAGATTGGGGGGGGCAGTGGGGCGGTCGGCATCACGACCAAGAATATCGAGCAGGCGCGACTGTAGCGGCGTTGAATCCTGGGCTTCGTCTTCAAATACGGCGAAGGTTTGGCGTTGCCAAAGGGCGCGAATTTCAGCATTGTCTAACACCCGCAACGCCGCCAAAATCATGTCGTCGTAGTCGATCAGGCCCCGTTTTTGCAGAAGGGCCTGGTAGCGTTCGTAGAGACCAGCGGCGATCGCCAAGACCGCATATTCGGTCGAGCCCATTGCCCCGGCGTCCGTCGAATCCGCTGCCGACCCTTCCGTTTCAGCCTGCAATGCCCACAGATCCTGGGGCCGTAGGCCTGAACTTTTAGCCTCATGAATCACCGTATTGGCGAGAGTTGGCAGCACTTCCGTCCGTAGGACCCCCTGTCGTCGTAGCCGTTCGGTGTCTTCACCATCGAAGCTGCGGCCTGAAATCAGGGTTTGATAGAGCGCCGGAAAATCCGCAATCCATTGGTCTACGCAGGCTCGCAGGAGACGGTGATTGCGAGCCGGGGTAATGAGTGCCTGGTCTTCTAGGTTGAGCCCCGATTGTTCCGGGTGACGGCTGGCGATCGACAGGGCCAATCCGTGGAGTGTATGAACCGAAAACCCCGTCACCGGTAGCGAGAGAGTCCGTAATAAATCGCGAATTTTGAGTTTGAGGTTGGCCGCCGCCGAACGGGTAAAGGTGACTAAAACCAATTGTCGGCGTAGGGTCAAGCGATTGCGGGCGATGGCGATCGCCGCTGCCCCCGCCATCCCCGTCGATTTTCCGGCCCCCGGTACTGCCGAGACCGCCAGCTCTCCCCCTTGCCAATCAGCCATTTGCTGTTGACCCGTACGGAGGCGATCGCGAATGTCCTGGATCGCCCGTTCTAACTCCTCTGAGGCAGACATTTCTGGCTGAATCGCATTAGGTTTCTAGTTAAGTTTCTGGTTAAGCTTTTGGCTAGGTTTTTGGGTTTTTATCACCGCGAACGGGCAAGATAGAGCTCGCAGCCCTGAAGGGCTTGGGCAGTAGCTGACGCAGTCCTTGCTTGAGCGAACGGATGCGATCGCCAAACAAGCGGTCCAGCAAGGGCACGCGTTCCGCCGTGACCAACAGCATGGCCAAGGAGGCCAACACCACCTTCGGTACAACAAAGACGACTAAACCCACCGTTAATAGCCAATCTGTCCCCGTTCCTTCCAAACCTTCGAGAAATGACACAGGCGTAAATTCCGTTGCGAAAAAAGTCCGTTGACTTAGCGATCGATAATCTTGGGCTCAGGCTTTGATGAATCGAGCTGGGTTTGCACCTCAGCAGTCTCTGTTCCTTGAAGTTCTTCCTTGAACCCTCGGAGCGTTTTGCCAAAGGCGCTGCCCAGTTGTGGAATTTTCTTAGGACCAAAGACAATTAGAGCCACCCCTACTACGAGGGCAACTTCAACCCAACCGATATTCATTGAAAAACTCCTGCTTGCCCCAGTCGAGCTCCGGTAATTTTTCCGGCGACTACTGTTTAGATATATTAAAGCGCGATTCGGGTTTCTCAGAAACCTTGAGGGGGGTTTACTGAACTTTTACCCGCCCTTTCACCCGACCTGTGCTGACCTATTGGCCAATAAATCCTGAGAGCAGAATCAATACCCCCAGGAGGCCAGCCCCGATGAGCAGGACCTTTCCTGCGTTGGGACTGCCCTTCCATGAATAGTTTTTATCTGGCATCGCAACCTCTTGGCTTCAGACCATGGCGTGACGGTCCTTCAAATGTAACAATTCGTAGAGCAGTTGGGTTGGGCTTTAGTCGAGCAGCGGCAATCCGCTAAAGTGAACTCCAGCGCCCATTGCTTGTAGTCTATGACCCACACACGGCAGCCCACGACACAGCCCACGACACAGCCCACGACGGCCTCCTCCCTGCGACAGCAACAGCATCCGCTCATTCGTCGACTGGCTGACCGAATTGAAACGATCTGGGCGCAGTACCTGACGCTGACCCCCTACGAAATGCCCGAGGACCTGGGCTATGTGGAAGGGCGACTTGAGGGCGAGAAGGTTGCCATCGAGAATCGCTGTTTTCAAACGCCTGAGTTTCGCAAGCTGCATTTGGAACTGGCCAAGGTTGGTCCAGGGCTGGATATTTTGCATTGCGTTATGTTTCCGCGATCGCGCTATCCCTTACCCATGTTTGGGGCCGACCTCGTGGGCAGTCGTGCCGGTATTAGTGCGGCGATTGTAGATCTCTCGCCGGTGAATGGGGAGCGCAAACTGGCGGAGAATTACGATCGCAAACTCGCGGCCCTTCCCCAAGACAAGTTTTCTCAACATCGGGATTTACCCGGCTGGGGTGATATTTTCTCGCCCTACTGCGTTTTTGTGCGCCCTGCCGATGAGGACGAGGAGCTAGATTTTCTGGCACGGGTGGAGTCATTTTTGACCATTCACTGTCAACATGCGATTCGCACCGAGCCCGTTCATACCCCTGAGGAAGAGGCAGAACTGCTCGCAGCCCAGCGGTACTACTGCCAAAAACAGCAGGAAAATGACAAGACCCGTCGGGTTCTAGAAAAAGCCTTTGGCGATGCCTGGGCAGAACGCTACATGACCCAAATGCTGTTTGATATGCCTTAGGCCGGTTGCGATTGCGGGTTTGATTGCGGGTTTGATTGCCGGTGTAATCGCGAGTGCAGTCGGCGGGGGGAAATCAGCAGACCCAGGAGCGTTTTAGCCAGGGTGATCGCCATGAGTTTGGTGCGCTGGCGCAGTAGTTGGGGCCGGTAGCGAATGGCCAGGAGCCAAAACCGTAGGCTATCGAGGTACTGGCGGCGGGTGTGGCCTAGGCTGAGGGAACGAAAGGTGAGGTATTGGTAGAGGTGGCTGAGGCTGGCGTTGAGGTGAGGGGTGAGCTGTTCGGGCGATCGCGCCACCGCCCCCTGGATCACCTTAAGGGTGTTACACTCCTGCCGCACAAAATTGCTGGAAATGGATTGGGGCATCACGCGATAGAGAATCTGGGGCTTGGGCACGACGACGAAGACGGACTGTAACGCTAGTCGCAGCCAGAGATCCCAATCATGGACTGAGGCTAGATCGGGGTCAAACAGACCGACGCGCTGGAGTGCAGTGGCCCGGACCATCAAGTTCGAGCCGTTTTCAATAAAATTTTGTTGGAACAGCGCGGCATAAACATTGCCCTGGTGGCGCGTGTAGGCTCCGCCATAGAGCCGCTGACCCGACGGATCGATATAGTCCGTCCAGCTATAGACCACATCCGCTTCAGGATGGGCTTGGAGGGCGGCGACTTGGTCCTGGAGTTTCTCGGCTGTCCACAGGTCATCGGCGTCCAGAAAGGTAATCAATTCACCGGTGGCCTGTTCGATACCTCGATTGCGGGCGATCGCTGCGCCTCCATTGGTCGTAGTCAATAGCCGAATCCGCTGATCTTGGGTCTGCTGCACAATTGCGCCAGTTTCATCGCTAGAGCCATCATCCACAACAATGATTTCAAAATCAGAGAAGGTTTGCGCCAGAACGGACTGGAGCGTTTCTCCCAGGGTTGCGGCGGCATTGTAAGCCGGAATAATTACTGAAACAGTTGCCATAGCACTCTAGCAATCAAGCTAATCACAATTCTCTTTAGTAGTGCCCTAGGACTAGCGTGGTTACTTCAGTAAATTTTCGATCAGCAGGCATCTTAAAAATCATCGATGGAAGGGTTTCATCCCATTTACCGGCTTGTTTTGGTTTCCGCCTCTAGGGCCTGTTGGGCTGCTTGCAATTCTTGCCGTTGGGTTTCGCTGAGCTCTGGATAGTGCAATTTCAAGTTTTTTAAGGTATTGCCAATGATATCGGCAACAGCCCAGCGGGTAAACCATTTGTGGTCCGCTGGAATCACATACCAGGGCGCATGATCGGTACTGGTGTGGCTAAGCATATCTTCGTAAGCCGCCATGTAGTCATTCCAAAAGGCTCGTTCTCGCACATCTGCTGCGGAAAATTTCCAGTTTTTTTCGGGGCGCTGAATGCGATCGAGAAAACGTTGCTTTTGTTCTTCTTTAGAAACATATAGAAAAAACTTTATGACGATTGTACCGTTGTCATAGAGATATTTTTCAAAGTGATTAATTTCTTCAAACCGTTGTTGCCAAATCTTGGGATTTTTCTTGATGGGCTCTGGTAGCTGTTGGTGTTGTAGAATCTCCGGATGAACCCGAACCACAAGGACTTCTTCATAGTAGGAGCGATTGAAAATGCCAATCCGACCTCGCTCCGGAAGAGCCTTCATATTTCGCCACAAATAGTCATGATCTCGCTCTTCCTCCGACGGAGCCTTGAAGCTAAAGACCTGACAGCCCTGGGGATTAACGCCTGACATGACATGTTTGATCGTGCTATCTTTACCGGCTGCATCCATCGCCTGAAAGATCAATAGGAGTGAATAGGTATTCTGGGCATAGAGGACGTCTTGATATTGGCTAAGGGCTTCCACGCCTGCGGTCAGCTTATCTTTAGCTTCCTGTTTGTTGTGCAGATTGCCGGTGTAGGCGGGGTTGTGATCCTTGAGCGAAACGGAGGTTCCGGGCTTAATGCGAAAATCGCTAGATTTCATAAGTTTGGGGACTGATTGCTAGACAGAGGGTTTTGCTGTGTTCCTAAAATATACCGTGATGGAACCATCCTTTTTTTACAATCGTTTTTTTGCAATCGTTTTTTACAGGCGGTTGATACTGGACAAATGCTGAGAACCGAATCTTTTCAGCCATTTTGCTCAGACATTTTGCTCAACGAATTAATGCGTCCTTCTGGGATGCGTTTTTTCTTCGACCGATTATCTTGATTTCTCTATTTAAACAATTTAAATTGATCGACGCAAAACCTTGCTTTTAGACCCATTACTTACTCTTGCGGACAAAAAACTCGTCTAGCATTTACAAATATCGCCATCATTTTGCCGAGTTTTTACGGATGAATCCTGGGTTTTTGTTTATGGTTATGAGTATCAAGCAGGAAGCGTGAGATTGGCGATCGCTTACCCTATCGCTTCTACCCTATTGAGTCCAGGGGATCGTACCCATCAATCCTTGCGAAGGACATTCCATTGAGTCAGGGGGCAATATCTGCCTTCGGCCCTTCGTGCTAGATCCTCAGGAGTTTTTCATGATGAATAGGAATACGGCTCAAGCTATGTTCGGTAAAGGCTTGCCTCTCGTCGTTATGACGGCAATAGTGTCGCTACCCGCCCAGGCGGCTACCCTGGCCGGTGCCAGTAGTCAGTCCGAATTATTTAACTTTATGCTCAATGGGGTGACCACGTTGCCCCTTTCAACGGATACCGCAACAGATACCCATACGCTGGTCATTGGTGGAGAATCGTCCGTTGTTAGCGTGAGCGATGCAACTGCAACCTTTCAAGTCGATCCTCCTGTCGCTCAGGCTCAGTCAATCGGAATTTCCCAAGGCGATGGACCAACCTCGTATTTCGGTTCCGCTGATGGCACAGCAGAAGCCTTGGGGCTCTTTTGGGTGGAGGGTCTGTTTTCCTTCGATTTCACGTCGGATCTGGAACTGTTGACGAGCCTTGACGATCCGCATTATGAATCCATCTGGGCTACGGGCAGCACGCTGTTTTCACTCTATGGATCCGAAAGTCCCGATAGCCAACCTGTCTTGATTGATTTCTTTTCCCTCGATGGTGAGATTTCCTCGACCAGTTTCGGCGATGCCTTAGCAGTAGGCTATAGCTCTCATATTTCTCTAGCACCAGAGGATTGTAATGCCATCGAGCCCCTGGCTTGCCTGCAGCAAAACGATGGTGGCAATACAGAATCGGCCTTAGCCCATCTTACAGGCTCCTACGAACGCAATTTTGATACGCCCCTTTGGATTACCCTGGTCAAATCCCAGTTTGTTGCAGCCCAGGTTCAGAAGACGCCAGAAAGTACCAGCTCTCTTAGCTTTCTGCTACTGCTCGCCTTCGGTGGGTTTCGCTTCGGACACAAATCATCGGCTCGTCCTGCGGATCCTGACATTAGCGTTGATGAGTAATTTGATGAGTAAAAGGATGGCTTAATCAGCAGGTTCGTGGCCTGTGGAGGCGTTGGACAGGCAAGAGGCTAGGCCAATCGTCCCGTCCTATGCCTCTAACTACGCCTCTACAGTAGCGCCTATCTACCGGTCCATAGCTCAACGGTTAACGTTGTGGCACTACCCACTAATCCGGTAAAGTTGCCAGCCCCGTAATAGCCCGCAGAAACGGTTATTCCCTGGGATTGGGCAAAGGCATCGCCTCGGGCTCGGGCGCTGCTCGTGGCATATTGCGCGCCTAGGACTGCTCTAGTACGAGTATCCGCCCCCGCAAAGCTCACCGTTCCTAGGGCCAAGGAGGATGCATCGGCAAGACCATAACCATAACCCACTGCCACATTGCCATCGGCGGTTGCTTGAGGTCCAGCTGCACCCTGAAGTTTGGCCGACGCCGCTGGATTGCAGAACTTCAAATCTTGAATCTTCATAGGTCTCCAGTCGCTGAAATATCTTAGCGATCGCAAGGATTATTCGACAGATTTAAGGCTGGGTTCAGCGGTGGGTGATCTCTGGGAGAACTTTTAAGGCTTGCCCCAGAGATAACATAATGATGCGTCGAAAGACTAACCGTTGACGCCGAACCCCAAGATTTATTTCGCTAAATTAATCACAGCAACAGAAGCACTGGCGGAGTAAGAACCACCAAGGAATGTAGCTAGCGCAACTGAATCACCCCGAGTAAAGGAAAAAGTAGGTAGACTGGTATTGTTAATGGCTTCCGCGCTGCCAGTCGCGGCTGCACTATTACTGCCTGCTAGTGGAGTGTTGATCAAGGTGGTAAAACTGCTGCTGCTGCCAACAGACAAAAGGCGATAGCCTGCGGCTCCCTTCATCTTGGCACCGAGATGAGTCTGAGAAAGCCTGTCGATGTAGTCTAAATCGGCAATCTTCATAGGTATAATTCTCCAGCACTAATTTGATTTTTCTCTTTTGGCTATTAAATTAGCCATTCTCCAAAAATAATACTCGCTTTAAGAGTGTAAAGACTGCCAAATTGGCAATTTAAAATATTATCTTATCAAGATAGAGCGATCGACAAAAAAATCAGATTTTAACGATGGGCGATGCGGTGATTTTCATTTTTTGCTGCGCCCATAGATCGACTAGAAGATTGGCGGACTAGATTCGGATCTGCAATAATTTCATCTTTTTCATAATGGACATAGTGACTCAGTTCTCGTTGTAGCCACTCTTGGAAGAGCTGCTCTAGGATACCCTGGCGAACGTCATCTGTTAGTTCCGCCAGTAGAAAAGATTCTGGTAAAAGCAAATGATAGCCATGTTCCGTTTGAATCGGATAGATTAGTTCGTTAGGATTTGCGCCAAAAACGGCAGCGGCTAGGGCTGCCGGTAAGGCATTGCGCTGGACTAAACCTTCATAGCCGCAGCGAGACCGCCGTTCTTCATTGACATCATAAATATGAGCTGCCTCATAGAAGCTAATCTCTTCTTCTTCGACTTGATAAAATAGCTCCTGGGCGAGTTGCTCATAGGGGACGATAATTTGATAGAGCAGCACTTTATCAAAGGTAATTCGATTTTCATAAAAGAATTTTTCGACATCTTTTTCAAACAGCGTTTCCTTGAGCTTTTGGATAAGAAGGCGATCGCGAATTCCCTCTTCCCAGTCATTAGGACTAATTCCTTCGCTCTCCAGCCAGTCAAACGTGTCCGATGCTTTTTCTAGCTTCATTTGACGACGAAGCTGGTCGACTTCGGCCTGAATCTCCTTCTCATCAATGGCCAATTCATGACTAGAGGCTTTCTCTTCCACAATCCGTTTTGACAAAATGTGATGGCAAACGGATTTAAATTGGATATTTCGCTTTAGGAAACTCACAATTTGGTCTTGGCTCACCAACTTTTCTAACGGATTTGTCATAGGTAGGAAGGCTGCGTTTTAGGACGAGTCAAACGTATTCAACAAAATATTAAACTTAGGATATCTCTAAGTTCGACCTGCGTGTGGCCATTTTGGCAACTGCCCTGCCTAGATTTCTGCCAGAATGGCAACCGGGCTCGGTGCATTTCTGCTTTGATGGAGCCGATGATTCTTGCTAAAGCAGGATTACCCTCAATATCTCGGGGTTTGGTCATGACTGCAGGACAGCATTCTGAGACGCGTTCTGAGCCAGAGGTGAAGACTTGCTTGAAAGCGGCGATCGAGCAGCATCGCGCAGGACAGCTTATTCAGGCGGAGAAGCTCTATCAAAGGGTTCTCCAACATCCGTCCTGCGATCGCCAACAGCGGGCAGAAGCTTATAATAATCTGGGAATTACCCTCCAGCAGCAAAACAAATGGCAAGAGGCTGCCGGGGCTTATCGCAGGGCGATGGAGGAAATGCCCACCTTGGTTGAGGCTTACTTCAATTTAGGGACTGTGCTGCAGGCGCAGGAGCGATCTTCAGCAGCTATCCTGGCCTATCAGGAGGCGGTGCAGCTTCAGCCAGATTATATTGAAGTGTATTACAACTTAGGTCGGCTTTATCATCAACAGGGATTGCTGTTAGAGGCTGAGCAGACCTATCGACAGGGACTAAACTATCGTCCTGATGACGTCGAAGTTCAGAAGGCATTGGGTCATCTTTGTTATGAACAGCATCGCTTGGAAGAGGCACAAAATGCCTATGAGAAAGTGATTCAGATTGATCCTCAAGATGCTAAGGCTCACTATAGTCTAGGGGTTACTTTAAAAGCTCTGGGAAATTCATCAGCCGCAATTCAAGCCTATGTACAAGCCTTGCGCTGCAATCCAGATTATTTTGAAGCCCATAATAATCTAGGGACGCTTCTCCAGGAAGCGGGGCGGTTTGATCTCGCAATTCAGGCCTTTCAGCAGGCGCTTAAGTGTCAGCCCAACTACGCCAGAGGTTATGCTAATTTGGGGGCTATCCTCAAAAGCCAAAATCGCCTAACGGAAGCGATGAAAGCCTATGGCCAAGCGCTTGTGCTACAGCCGAGTTTGTTCCAGGCTCGATTGGGCTTGTGCATCAGTCAACTGCCAATTATCTATGAAAGTGCAGCAGAGGTTGAAGAGCGGCGTGGACAATATCATCAACAGTTACAGGCGCTTTTTGACTATTACCAAAAAGCGCTACCTCAGGAACGGGCTGAGGCGGCGCGCGATATTGGCCTAGTCCAGCCCTTTTATCTCACTTATCAAGGACAAAATGATCGAGAACTCCAGGCTCTATACGGTCAGCTCATGACTCAGCTAATGGCCTGCCGTTTTCCTCAATGGAGTCAACCGTTGGCAAAACGTAAGGTTCAATCCCATGAGAAGATTCGGGTTGGCATCGTTTCTGGTTTCTTTCATAATCATTCCAATTGGAAAATTCCGATTAAGGGGTGGGTACAACAGCTAGATCGCGATCGCTTTGAGCTGTGGGGATACTATACCCGTGCAAGACAAGATGAAGAGACAGCGATCGCAGCCCAGTCCTTTGATTCCTTTATTCAGGGGCCTTTGGCACTAGAAGAATGGGCGAAGTTAATTCAGGCAGATCAGCTTGATGTCTTAATTTTTCCTGAATTTGGCATGGATATGACAACCTTGCAGTTGGGATGTTTACGACTTTCTCCCACGCAAGTGACGTCCTGGGGACATCCAGAAACGAGTGGTTTGCCGACGATTGACTATTGCCTCAGTAGTGACTTGATGGAACCACCCCAGGGGCAAGAATATTACACAGAAAATCTTGTCCGGCTGCCAAATCTGTCCATTTATTATGAACCTTTAGCGCTTTCCATAGACAGGATTTCTAAAGCAGATATTGGTCTTGAAGAACAACAGACTCTCTATTGGTGTTGTCAATCACTTTACAAATATCTACCCCAGCATGATGATATATTTCCACGTATTGCAAAGCAAGTCGATCATGCTCGCTTTGTGTTTATCGCTCATCATAGCGATCCGGTAAATGAAGTTTTTCGAAAGCGATTACATCTTGCTTTTCAAGCGGAAGGTCTTGATCATGAAACCTATTGCATATTTTTACCTGAGATGAAGGTTAATCGCTTTGCGGGCGTTGCTGCGATCGCTGATGTTTTTTTGGATAGCTTAGGCTGGTCAGGGTGCAATTCAAGTTTTGAGTCTTTGGCCCACCAGACGCCAATTGTGACTTGTCCTGGAGAACTGATGCGTAGTCGTCATACCTTGGCAATATTGAAAATGATGGAGCTTGAGGAGGCGATCGCCTATGACAAGTCAGAATATATCAGGATCGCGATCAGACTTGGGCTAGATCCGGTGTATCGGATGTCCATCGCCCAAAAAATTGCTATGAATAGGCATCGACTTTATTGGGATCTTGAAGCGATTCAGGCTCTAGAAGCCTTTTTGTTAGAATCAGTCGAACAAGTATAGAGTCAATTTTGCCAAGCGTCGAATCGTCATAAGATTTCAATACGCTGACCGCCCTAGTCTTATCCAAAAAGATATGTTTGTAATTTTATTTTTTCTTTAGAAAAATAATCAAATTAGATATTGTTTTGATCGCGAAAAGAAGATGCCAAAATGGCAACATAGCGTGATAGAAGATTCGTATATTGGTTGCAGTGAATCGAACAGATTCCTGGCTTAAGTTCCTACATCAACGGGAGAAACTCCAATGATTATTTCTGATCTTTCCTACCTGGATAACGTTGCTGAAGAGCAAGTTGTGGGTGGTTTTTCGTTTAGTGCTAACAAGAATGTCGACATCAGCATCGGTGTTAACGAAACCATCAACATCAACAAGAATGTCAACTCTGCTGTGAACATCAGCGGCAACCTCGCAACGGCTGAGTCTGGCGCAACTGCTTTCGGCAACAACACCATTGCTGAAGCCTTTGGTTTCACCTACACGGATGCTGGTAGCTCTGCTGCTAACGCCTTCTCCGTTTCCGCTACCAACGACTAATTAATTAGTCATTCCGAGGTCTTCGGTCCTCGGAATTGTTTGGTCATTATGGCAGGTTTGAAAAACAGATTGCCATTCTTTTATTCCCTTAATTTCCACTTGAAGGAGAACTCCAATGATTATTTCTGATCTTTCCTACCTGGATAACGTTGCTGAAGAGCAAGTTGTGGGTGGTTTTTCGTTTAGTGCTAACAAGAATGTCGACATCAGCATCGGCGTCAACGAAACCATCAACATCGACAAAAATGTTACCTCCGTTGTAAGCATCAGCGGCAATCTCGCAACAGCTGAGTCTGGCGCAACTGCTTTCGGCAACAACACTATTGCTGAAGCCTTTGGCTTCACCTACACGGATGCTGGTAGCTCTGCTGCTAACGCCTTCTCCGTTTCCGCTACCAACGACTAATTAATTAGTCAATCCGAGGCCTTCGGGCCTCGGATATTTGGGTTGACGGGAAGACATTAAATGGCAATTATTGCTGTTGTTTTACCGATTAAGAATTTTGAGTCGAGATTGCTCTACTTCGAAGACCATAACTCTAAACGGCTATTCTTCGTGTCTGTTTAACTGAGCTTTTGAAGAGAGACTCTCATGATTATTGCTGATCTAAACTATTTTGAAAATGCTGATGACCGACCGACCTATGGTGGGTTTTATGTTGGGGAATCTAAAAAAATTGGAATTGAAGTTAACATAGCAGAAAATGTCTTAATTGGTAAAAATCTCAAGGCTGTTCTTTTGCTCCAGGGTAATTTGTCTACGGCGGAAGCAGGCGCAACGGCTTTTGGTAAGAACACTCTGGCTGAAGCCTTTGGGTTTACCTATACCGACCATAACGGTTCTTCCTCCAACTCCTTCTCGATTTCTGCAACCTCCTCTGGAGCTTAAGAACGATGAATCAGCTTAGGCATAATGCAGCTTTTTCCATGGATACAGTTGTGCTGAATCATCAAGTTGCTGTAGTGACTGGAGGAGGAAGGGGTCTGGGTCAAGCCTATGCCTTAGCCTTAGCCACATCGGGTGCAAAAGTTGCGGTGATTGCTCGTTCTTTCCAACAGCTTGAAGACACTGTTAACGCTATTCAAACTTTAGGTGGGCAGGCGATCGCTATTCCTGCTGATGTCACGGAGCCGAAAACCTGCGAGCAGGCGATCGCTCAAATTCAGGATCAGCTAGGGCCGATTGACCTGCTGATTAACAATGCCGGTGTGTTTACGCCCATTGGTCCACTGTGGCAGACTTCGCCCCAGGATTGGTGGCAAACCCTTGAAGTCAATCTTAAAGGCTCCTTTCTATATAGCCATGCCATTCTATCGTCAATGGTGGCTCGTCAACAGGGTCGCATTATTAATGTGGTGAGTGAGGCAGGTCTCTTAGGAATTCCTTACTGTTCATCCTATGGGGTTAGCAAAACGGCGCTAATTCGCTTGAGTGAAACCTTGGCTTTAGAGGCTGCGACCCACAACGTCTACATTTTTGCACTGGATCCTGGAGCCGTTCGAACGACGATGACCGATATTCGGCATTCCCCTGAAGCGCAACAGTGGATTCCCTGGTGTAATCAAGCCTTTGGGCAGAATCAAGACGTTTCCCTGCAACGGGTTGCTGATGTGATACTACGTCTAGCTTCGGGTCAGTACGACGCTTTGTCAGGGCGATATCTTCATGCAACAGATGACCTAGCGGCTTTGCTTCAGAAAAGTTCAGAAATTCAAAACCAGCAAGCCTATGTTCTTCGACTAGGTCGATTAGACCTACCTCTTGTGTCAACAACTCCTATTGATGAGCTTTTGCAACAGGCGATCGCAGTAGAGCCGCAGGATATTGACCAAGCCCAACAACTCTATCATCGTATACTAACGGCACAGCCCCATCATCAGGATGTTCTTTATCGCCTCGGTCATTTAGCCCAGCGCCAGGGTCAGCCGAAAGAGGCTATGCAATGGTGGCAAAGGCTTTTGAATGTCAACTCCCATTCGCTTAAAGCCTGGTTTAGCTTAGGCAATCTCTATCAGGCTGAAGGAGATTTACAGGCTGCTGAAATGGCCTACCGTCAAGCCCTTGTGCTTCAGCCACAGCAGGGAGTTCTCTACAATAATTTAGGTTATGTGCTTCATCAACAGACTCGACTTGATGAAGCTATTGTCTGTTACCAAACGGCTCTAAAACTTCAACCGACCAGTGTCGAAACCGAGGCTAATCTCGGTCACACATTACAGGCACAGGGAGAGCTCTCTTCAGAACAACAGGCCTATTATGGAGCGCTCAATTATCGGTTGGGTGTTCATCGGCATCAGAGGGGAGATAAAGCAACTGCGGAAGTTTATTATCGACGGGCGATCGCTCTAGATCCTACCGTAATTGATTTTTATCTCTCTCTGGGTCAACTATTGCAAGAACAGTGCAAGTTGGATGAAGCGATCCTATCCTTAGAAAAGGCTCTGGTCCTGCTTGGCGCTCAGTCTCAGGCCCAAACTCAAGTCCAAGCTCCAACCCAACCTCAACCTCAGAAACCTCAGATTCAATCTGAACAACGCCAGACTCAAGAGATTAAAACCTATTTTAAACTCGGTCAGCTCTACCAATATCAACGTCAACTGAAGAATGCCGTTGTGATGTATCGGCAGGGGCTGATTCTGGCGAATCCTCACTATGCTCAAGCGATCGCAGCCCAGCCTGCTCATGCTAGCGAATTGGTGACCGACGTTCCCACGACACCTTCTATTTCACTCGGAGAAGTGAGGGTGGGAGACTATCTATTTCCTGCAATTCCTGCGGTTCAAGACTTGGAAACCTCTCGACCTTTTTGGTCTGTTGTAATTCCGGTTTATCGTCGTACGGATTATGTATTGGAGGCGATCGCCAGTGTGCTCAGGCAATGGCCTGGCCCAGCAGCTATGGAAATTTTGGTAATGGATAATGCCAGCGATCCACCTCTGTTCGAATGGGTAAATCAGCTCGGTCAAGGAATTATTCGTTACTATCGTAATTCTCAAAATGTGGGTGTAGTCAACAACTCTAACCTAGGCATTGCTCTGAGTCGAGGGCAATGGATTCACGTTCTGCATGATGATGATTGTGTTTTGCCCGGATTCTATCAGAATCTTCAAGCGAGTTTAGAGTCTTGTCCGGACTCTGTTGGAGTTGCCTGCACTGGCTTTGAATATTTTGATGAGATGGGCAATGCTTTAGAGACTGGCGAAGTCAGTTCAATCTACGGTTCCAATCGGGGGATCATGCAAGATTGGCTAGCTCGGATTGGAGTCTGTGGTTTGGTGACGATTCCTGCCATGGTGGTGCGTCGCGCAACCCATGAACATTTGGGTGGGTACTATCCGGCGTTGCCAGAAATTGCGGACTGGGAAATCTTTAAGCGTTATGCGTCCTTTTATGATTGGTGGTACGAGCCAGGAATTTTAGCCCGTTATCGTGAACATACGCGAAAAATGACGCCGGAGAATTGGCGCACGGGAACCATCGCAGAATCAATTCGCTTGGCGATCGAAGTGTCTGATAGCTATTTTCCAGAAGCGCAGCGTCAGGCGATTTCGCTCAGTGCACGTCGTCATAATTTTAACTATTGCCTGAGTCGGTTATCTATTCCGTTAGAAATGGGCAATCAGGCCGGTGCCCTGCGAATTTTGCGAGAGGTTCTCAAGATTGATCAGTCGACGGCAGCGATCGCCAAGCTCTTGACTTGGTTGAAGGAAAAGCAAGCAGAGCCGATACGCGAACTCATTTTCTCTCAACTATTCTCCCTAAATAGCGAGACTGAAAAATCGAGCAGAGTAGAATTATCCCAAAATCCTTTGCTTTCCTGTGCCGCTAATCAATCAACTTTTTCATCTAGTTCTCAGTCCATAACGATTGGCAATACTCAGTTTCCGGCAATTCCTCCCCTACCCACCATTGCGGTTGAACGACCCTTTTGGAGCGTTATTATTCCGGTCTATAATCGGATTGATTATCTATCCGAATGTCTGAACAGTGTGCTTTCCCAGGATCCTGGAGCAGACAGAATGGAAATTCTAGTCATGGACGACGCTAGTCTGGAATTATCGGAGACAATTCATGCTCTAGTCAGCTCCTTAGGAAAAGGCCGGGTGCGTTATTTTCGCAATGCCCAGCGTCAAGGTTTACCCGGTAATTGGAATTGTGGACTTTTGCATAGTCGGGGTCAATGGATTCATGTGTTGCATGATGATGATTATGTACTTCCCGGATTCTATAACCATCTCCAGAAGAGCTTAGAAGATGCTCCAGTTTCTGTCGGTGCTGCATTTACGGGTTACGAAAATATTGATGAAGCAGGAAAGACAATCTTTACCCGTAGTTATGGGGATTCCCAGGGTATTGTGCAAAATTGGCTTCAAACCATTGGCGTTTCTAATCCTTTAAATATGCCTGCCGTTGTCATCCGTCGTTCGGTCCATGAGCAGCTTGGGGGATATCATCCTCAACTGACCTATACCAGCGATTGGGAGCTGTACAAGCGGATCGCCTCTTTTTATGATTGGTGGCATGAGCCTGGAATTTTGGCGCGGTATCGTGAACATCGTCAAAGTAAGACTTCGGAGCTTTTTCTCAGTGGTGCTCAGGTGGATTCGATTCGACAGGCGATCGAGATATCTACGGGATATCTTCCTGCTGAGTGTAATGAATATGTAACCGAAAAGTCGCGCCAGTACTACGTTGCTTACTGTTTGAAGCTTGCATCAATTCCGCTTCAGGCCGGAATGACAGAAAATGCTTGGAGACTCGTTCAAGAAACATTCAAAATTGATCAATCTCCAACCTCAGTCTCTCGGTTCTTTGACTGGCTAACCCAGACTGATCAATCGTTAATTCAGTCAGAATTTCTGCCTAGACTTATAGATTTAGAATTGGATAAAGGTCGTCTGCAATGAATATTAATTTTTGGCAAGGAAAACGGGTTTTAGTCACTGGGCATACTGGTTTTAAGGGCAGTTGGCTGTCGCTGTGGTTACAATCCATGGGGGTCGAATTGTTAGGGTATGCTTTGCAGCCTCCGACAAATCCTAGTCTCTTTGAAGTGGCAAGCGTTGCAGAAGGGATGACCTCAATTCTTGGAGATGTCGGAGACGCTCAGCATTTGCATTCGGTATTGGCTGAGTTTCAGCCGGAAATAGTGCTACATCTTGCAGCTCAGTCCGTTGTTCACACGTCCTATTTAGATCCAGTTACTACCTATCATTCAAATGTGATGGGGACTATCTATCTGCTCGAAGCGATTCGCCAAGTTCCCAGCGTTCGCTCGGTTGTCATTGTGACTTCAGATAAATGCTATGAAAACCGAGAATGGGTTTGGGGCTATCGAGAAACAGATACGCTAGGGGGCTATGATCCTTACAGCAGCAGCAAAGCCTGTGCTGAACTCGTTACCGCTGCCTATCGCAATTCTTTTTTTAATCCCAATGACTACGCTGAACATGGTGTGGCGATCGCCACAGCCCGAGCTGGAAACGTCATTGCTGGCGGCGATTGGACTGCGGATGGATTAATTGCAGATATTGTCCGTGCGCTGCTACAAAACCAGATTGTTCAAATTCGCAATCCCTATTCAACCCGTCCTTGGCAGCATGTCTTGAATGCCCTAGAGGGGTATCTTACTCTTGCAGAAAGACTTTACTGCCAAGGCATTGCTTTTACGGGGGCTTGGAACTTTGGTCCCTATGAATCTTTTGTTAAACCTGTCGGTTGGATTGTCGAACAAATGCTTACGAGTTGGGGTGAGGGTAGCAGTTGGCAAGCGAATCAAACTCAATATTTTCATGAGCAAATTGCCTTGAGCCTAGATAGTTCAAAGGCACGATTCAAGCTGAACTGGCGGCCTCAGCTTTCCTTAGAAGACTCTCTAGATCAGATCATTTCCTGGACTAAAGCATATCGAGCCCAAGAAAATATGCGGCAAGTCAGTCTGGAAACTATTGCTCAGTTTCTGCGGAAAAGTTGATCTTCTGCCAAATTTAAATCTTTTTCTTGCTCAAAATTCATGACAGCTCATTCCTTAACCCCCTCCTTATCCCGAGATACAATTGGCCTAAACAAAGTTTCTCAGTGCCAGTTTTGCCACACGCCACTGCAGCATACGTTTGTCGACTTAGGCATGTCTCCTTTGTGCGAAAGCTACATCAGTGTTGATCAACTCAATCAAATGGAGCCTTTTTATCCGCTTCATGTCCGCGTATGTCATCATTGTTTCTTGGTTCAGCTAGAAGCTTATGTAAGCCCGGAAGAAATTTTTACGGAGTATGCTTATTTTTCATCCTATGCAGATACTTGGCTTAAGCATTGCCAAGCCTACACAGATATGATTATTGAGCGATTTCAGCTCGGTCAAAACAGTCAGGTGATTGAACTGGCGAGTAATGACGGTTATTTACTTCAGTACTTTATCGAACGTCAGATTCCGGTATTGGGCATTGAACCTGCTAGCAACATTGCGAAGGTGGCGATCGCCAAAAATATTCCTACACTCAACGCCTTTTTTGGTAAGACCTTAGCCCAAACCCTTGTACAGCAAGGACAACAAGCAAATCTCATCGTCGCCAACAATGTCCTCGCCCATGTTCCTGATTTGAACGATTTTGTCGCAGGAATTAAGACACTGCTGAAACCTCAAGGGGTTGCGACCGGAGAGATTCAACATTTGTTGCGCTTAATGGCCTCTAATCAGTTTGATACGATTTACCATGAGCACTTTTGTTACCATACGTTGACAACGCTAGAAACTATCTTTTCAGCCCATGGCTTGACTCTATTTGATGTGGAAGAATTGCCGACCCATGGAGGCTCATTACGAATCTATGCGAGACATCTAGAAGATCAGTCTAAAGCCCTGAGCGATCGCCTAGTCCATCTCAAACAGCGAGAACAGGACGAGGGATTCACCTGCCTAGAACGTTACGTTAACTTTGATGAGCAGGTTCGAGAAACGAAACGTAAGCTCATTGAGTTTTTGATTCAGGCTAAACGAGCGGGGAAACGCATTGCAGGATATGGTGCTCCCGGCAAGGGTAACACACTATTAAATTACTGTGGTATTCGTACAGATTTTTTAGATTATACGGTCGATCGCAATCCTTATAAGCATGGTAAGTTTTTGCCGGGAACCCATATCCCTATTTACGCACCTCACAAAATTCTAGAAACTAAGCCTGACTATGTCCTAATTTTGCCTTGGAATTTCAAAGAAGAAATCATGGAGCAAATGAGTTCGATTCGTACCTGGGGTGGTCAGTTTTTGGTGCCTATTCCAGAGCTTACTGTCTATTCTTAATGCTCAATGATTTTATTGACTCCTTTAGAAGGGAAGTAAGATTGAATGATAAAATCTATGCCTTTAACGATCAATACTTTACATCTCGATGACTCACCATCTATCGGCTTAGATCTGCACGAACTCATCACAGAGCTATATCCCATTTGCCGTAGTATTACGGGGAACGGCGTTCGAGAATCCCTTAAAATCCTCCAAAACCACATTCCTGTCAAGATGTTTGAAGTGCCAAGTGGTACACCGGTGTTTGATTGGATTGTTCCTCAGGAATGGAACATTCGTGAGGCATATGTGAAAAATAGTCAGGGAGAAAAGATTATTGACTTTAGAAAATCTAATCTACATGTTCTAAACTACAGCATACCGATTCACCAAAAAGTGTCATTGCAGGAACTAAAAGAGCATCTCTTTAGTATTCCTGAACATCCAGAATGGATTCCCTATCGTACCTCCTATTATCGAGAGAACTGGGGCTTTTGCCTCAGCCATCATGAGCTTCAATCTTTAGAAGAAGATGAGTATGAAGTTTTTATTGATTCATCCTTAGAGAAGGGCTCGCTGACCTATGGAGAATATTATCTACCAGGACAACATCAAGACGAAATTATCCTATCTTGCCATCATTGCCATCCTTCGCTTTGCAATGATAATTTGTCTGGAATGGCGGTTACAGCCTTTGTGGCTCGTTATTTGACTACGCTTACAGAACGGCAGTATTCTTATCGCTTCTTGTTTATTCCGGGAACCATCGGCTCTATCACCTGGCTGTGTCTTAATCAACAGAAAACTCAGTACATTAAACATGGCTTAGTAATTTCAGGCGTCGGTGATTCTGGAACGATCACCTATAAAAAAAGTCGTCGAGGCAATGCTGAAATCGATCGGGCTGCTATACAGATCTTGAAGGATACAGAGATGACCTATCAGATTGAGCAGTTTTCTCCCTATGGATATGATGAACGGCAATATTGCTCACCAGGATTTAACTTACCCGTGGGTCGTTTTAGCCGAACTCCCTTTGGTCAATATCCTGAGTATCATACGTCCGCCGATAATCTTAATTTTGTAAAAGCTGAATCACTCGAAGCCTCTTATCTAAATATTGTAAATGTTCTTGATCTATTAGAAAACAATTTTATATACATTAATACCCATCCTTATTGTGAACCTCAGCTAGGCAAACGGGGATTGTATGGTTCTGTGGGTGGAGAACAGGAAAAGAAAAGTCAAGAGATGGCGATTCTTTGGATTTTAAACCTTTCGGATGGTAAGCATTCACTGCTCGATATTGCTGAGCGTTCTGGTCTAAAATTTGCACAACTTCAAGCGGCTGCTCAGACATTGTACCGCTCTGGGCTATTAATCTACTCAAATTCATCTGTTTTGGAGGAAAATTTAAAATGAAAGTTGTTCTATTTTGTGGTGGCCTTGGAACAAGGCTGCGAGAATATTCTGAAACGATTCCTAAGCCCATGGTAGAGATCGGCTATCGACCTATAATCTGGCATTTGATGCGATATTATGCATACTTTGGTCATAAGGACTTCATTCTGTGCTTAGGTTACAAAGGTGATTATATTAAGGAATATTTTCTCCATTACAATGAATGTCTCTCTAATAACTTTACGCTCTCCAAGGGCGGCAGAAGTATTGAGCTACATTCCAGCGATATTGAGGATTGGACGATTTCATTCGTTGATACGGGTCTTCAATCTAATATTGGTCAGCGCTTGATGGCTGTAAAACCTTATCTTAAAGATGAAGAAGTTTTTCTCGCTAACTATGCAGATGGTCTCAGCGATCTAGATCTGGATCTTTACCTTGATCATTTTGATGCACAAGATAGGGTTGCAAGTTTTCTGGCAGTACAGCCCTCCCAATCATTTCACGTTGTCTCCCTCAATGGTGAATCTCAGGTAGATAAGATCCAACCTGTTGGTGCTTCTGATCTGTGGATTAATGGAGGATTCTTTGCATTTAAGCAAGCGATATTTGACTATATTAAACCGGGTGAGGAGTTAGTTCTAGAACCTTTTCAACGATTGATTCAACGAAAAGAGCTAATCGCCTATCGTAATCCTGGCTTTTGGGCCTGCATGGATACGTTTAAGGAGAAAATGATGCTTGATGAAATGTATGCATCAGGCAAGACGCCTTGGGCGCTTTGGGAAAAGGAGCGTCAACTACATCGTTATCCTGGGGCAACGCTGGGTGAAACTCACCGCCAGCAGCATGCCAATGTATAGATTTTCATTGATGCTTAGTTTCCAGCTTAGTTCCCATGATTCAACTCTTGTCCTCTTCCCAAGCCCCCAGGTCTCTTCGCTGTGTGCTTTGCTTAGGAGCACACAGTGACGATATTGAGATCGGCTGTGGAGGAACGATCCTAAAACTCATTGAACAGTTTCCTGATCTAAGTTTTTATTGGGTTGTTTTTGGGGCATCGGGTGCTCGCGAAGCAGAAGCGATCGCCAGTGCCCAAACCTTTTTGAAGGATGCTAAGCACAGTAAGGTCATCGTCAAGGAATTCCGAGATGGTTTTTTCCCTTATTCTGGCATTGATATTAAAGAAACTTTCGAACAATTAAAACAAGAGATTTCTCCGGATTTGATTTTCACCCATTATCGTCATGATGCCCATCAAGACCATCGCCTGATCGCAGAGCTGACCTGGAATACCTTTCGCGATCACTGGATCTTAGAATATGAAATCCCAAAATATGATGGTGATTTAGGTCAACCTAATACCTTTACTCATTTAAGTGCTTCCATTTGCGATCGCAAAATTTCGTATTTGATGCAATTTTTCTCGACCCAGAAAAATCGAACTTGGTTTGATGAAGATACTTTCTGTTCAATTATGCGATTGCGAGGCATTGAATCTAACTCACCGAGCAACTATGCGGAAGCTTTCCATTGTCGTAAGACAATTTTATTTTAAATTTATTTAACTAGACAGTGGCCGATTGACTGCCTCGGTCAGAATGAAATATCAATCCTTTGGGTGAGGCTTGACGCTGGCCTAAGGCTGCTTTCAATGCCGTCAGAACTAGCTCGGTACGTATGTGGTCTGCCATGGACCAACCCACTACTCAACGAGAAAATAGTTTGTCATTTGAACATTCTCCTTCATTGGCGACTCATTGGGAATGCCCACTTTCTTGGGGAAAGGTCATTTATTTTAGGCGATCGGATCAGTAAAAAATCCGGATGGCCAAAACGTACTGATGCAAAATATATCCATGGCGAGTCAGTATAACCACATAAATATGAGTTGTTTGACTCCCATGCCATAAGCGGTCTCACGGAAACCTATGGATAAGCGCAGGTGCCAACTGTTAGGGCTCTATCTCAATGTGATCAATATTTTTCTCGGTGTGCAGCCAGCCTGGAGTCAAGCTGTGCCAGATACCACGCTGGGTTCGGAACTCTCCGGGGTCAATGGTTCCGGGGTTAATGGTTTTGCAGCACAGCCGGAGCGGGAACTGGTCACGGGCGGGGCTGTGCGGGGAAAGGTTCTGTTTCATAGTTTTTCTGAATTGAATGTGGGGGAGGGGCGATCGCTCTATTTCACCCACCCCAGCGGCATCAGCCAAATCTTCAGCCGCGTTACCGGCAGCAGTCCGTCCAAGATCAACGGCACCCTCGGCGTTCTCGGCAATGCTGATCTGTATTTGCTCAACCCCAATGGGGTGTTATTTGGGCCGAATGCGCGGTTGGATTTGAGCGGGAGTTTTACCGCAACGACGGCGACGAGTGTGAAGATCGGAGGACTGGAGTTTAGTGCGGTTTCTCCCTCGGCCCCGCCATTCCCGCCATTGTTGAATCTGTCGGTGCAGCCAGGGTTGCAGTGGGGGGCTGTGGCGAGTGATTCACGCCTTCAAAATCAAGGCTCCTTGGCCGTAGAAGCGGGGCGATCGCTCTCCTTCATGGCGGGGCAAATCGATCAGACGGGAACAATCCTGGCACCGGGCGGAACGGTGACGTTGCAGGGTGAAACCTTTAGCTTAACGGGGAGCATTGATACCCGAGATAGCCTAGGAAAAGCGGGAGCGTTGCGACTGATTTCGCCTCTGGATTTGCAGATTAAACCGACGGGACCGCTGACGAATGGGGCGATCGCCCAAGCCCTTCTGAGCAATAGTGTGGTGATCGAAGCCGCAGGCGATTTGACCTTAGCCGGTCCCCTATCAAGCACCGTTTCCTCACCTCTCACCTTACAGGCGGGCAATGACCTGTTCCTAACACCTGGTAATCGAATACTCGCAGGGGATGTAACGCTGATCAGTGGCCGAGATATCAGTATCACCGATACACTCAAGCTGAATGGCGCTCAACCCCACCAATTGACGATTCAGGCAGGGGGCGATGTGCGCTTGCAGAATGCCGCATTGCCCAATGATACGGTTGGGGATCAGCGTTCAAATCCGCCCTCTTTAACGACGATCCAAGCAAATAATTTGATGCTGGATAACACTGAATTGTCCGGCTTTATCTATGGCCTTGGAGACGGAGCCAATCTCGTGATTCAGGTGCAGGATACCGTCGTGCTTCAGGGATCAATTATTCTTACTTTTGTGTCTGCGGGGAGTTTGGGAAATGCGGGAGGTATCACGATTCAAGCCCGCCGGCTTCAGCTGGATGGCTCCTCGGGTCAGCGCTCTTCTATCGCATCAACAACAGATCTTTTGACCCCTGGTAATGCGGGAAATATTACCCTTGATGCTTCGGACTCGATTGAGTTGGTGGGGAGTCTTCCGGGTCCCTTTAATGCAGTGGCTTTTCGGGCTGCTGAGCTGATTGACTTGGCACAGGCAGGCACGACGATTACCTCTTCGGCCTTTGGGGCTGGTCAGTCGGGCAACATCACGATCGAGACCGATCGCTTGCTCATGCGGGATGGTGTTGCCCTTGGGATTGTGCCGGGAATTTTTGCCACCGCCCGAGGCCAAGAGGGCAATGTGACGATCGCCGCCCGAGAGACCCAGCTACAAGGGCTGGCGGTGATTGGATCCTTAACTTTAGGCGCAACCGATGCGGGGGATGTGACGATCCGGGGCGATCGCCTCAGCCTCAACGATGGGGCGGTGATGAGTGTCAATAGTATTGGCGTAAATACCCTGGCGGGAAGTGGCGATGCGGGGGAACTGCGAGTCGATGTCAGGGAGCTGAATGTTCTAAAGGGTTCATTTTTGAGTGCGGGAACCGATACCCCAGGAGCAGGGGGGAATTTAATCGTGAATGCAGATACCGTAACTGTGGCAGGGACATCAGCGGATGGGATTTTCCCCTCGGCACTGCGGACGGATGTGGGGACGGGCTTTGGCCTGTTGGATCCGGCGATCGCCACCGGCAAAGGCGGCCAACTCATCCTCAATGCCAACCAACTGCAAGTCTTCGATGGGGCCCAAATCTTGGCCAGCACCAACAGCAAGGGCGATGCGGGTAACGTTGAGATTACTGCCAAAACCGTCGAAGTGAGGGGCACGGGTCCGAGCGGTATACCCAGTTTGCTGGCGGCAGAATCCAATGGCATGGGGGCTGCTGGAACGTTGAAGGTGACGGCGGATCAGTTGACGATTCGCGATCGCGCCCAGGCTAGCACCCAATCCCGCCAGGGGGATGGCGGCAATATCAACCTTTCCCTCACCGACGTTCTCTATCTTCGCCGCCAGGGACGGATCACCGCCACCGCTGGCATTGATGGAGCCGGGGGAGACGGCGGCAACATTAACATTAAAGCTGGATTTATCGTAGCGCCGCCCAATGAAGATACCGATATCAGTGCCAATGCCTTTGAGGGGAGTGGTGGAAACGTCACCATTCAGACAAACACCCTCTTGGGGGCAGAACCGCGCGATCGCGCCACCCCTCGCAGTGACATCACCGCCAGCTCAGAACTGGGGGTCAGGGGTCAGGTTACTGTTGATGTACTGGCACCCCAGCCAGATTCCGGCTTGGTGGAATTACCCATTGCCTTGCTGAATGAATCTCAGCAGGTGGCCAACGAATGCAAAAGTACGGCTCAATCTCGTTTCGTTTTGACAGGGCGAGGTGGCATTCCGGCGGATCCTCGTCAGCAGTTGCAGGGACAAATGCTCCTTCAGGATTGGCGAGGGCTAGAGAACGGGGCTAGCGCTGGCACTGGGGCTGGACGAACGGCGGTTCGTCCCTACGGTGGTTCTATGATCTTGCACCGACCGATTGAAGCCCAGGCCCTGAGACGCGATCGCCAAGGCCGCATCCAACTCGTCAGCCAACGGCCCCAAATCCCAGCAACGGCAAGGCTCTCCTGCTCAATGATCGAGCAAGCAAACCAGCCAAAATCAGATCAGCCAGAATTAGAGGATCAGATCCAGGGCCTGAGTTACCCAAAGACTGAATGATCTGCTGACGCTTCTCTAGTGGAGGTCGGTGACAGGAAAAAGCGTCCGGACAGGCAAATCCAGTGAGTGCAAAATATACTTAAATTAACTCAGTATAATTCCATAAATATGAGTTGTTTAACCCCGAACCCATAAACAGCTGACAAAAGTTTCTGGGGTTTATCATTTTTTGGATTATTCAAAGTCCCATACCGGTGATGGCCCATGAAAAAGAATCTGTTTTATGCCCTTTTCCTATGGCCCTTGAGTATCAGTCCCCAAATCGTTTGTGCTCAAATCATCCCCAATAATCCCCTTGAGACTGAGGCTTCACAACTCATCCCCCTGGGCAATGGTGAAACACTGATTGGTGGGGGTGCACTGCGGGGAGACAATTTGTTTCATAGTTTTGAAGAATTTAATATTGGGACGGGAGAACTCGTCTTATTTGGAGATCCGGGGGGAATCAAACGGATTTTTAGCAAGGTAATTGGGGGGAGTCCTTCGCAGATCGATGGGGAATTTGGCGTGGTGGATTTGGCGACGGGGGCGCTGACGGGGGCGGATTTATTTTTGCTCAATCCGGGTGGGATAGTGTTAGGGCCGAGAGCGCGATCGCTGGTCTTGGGTTCATTGTTTTTAACCAGTGCCGAGCGGGTCCAGTTTGAAAATTACAACTTTACTGCGGCTTCCCCTGATTTACCGCCGCCATTGCTCAGTATTGGTGTGCCAGTGGGGTTGCAGATGGGCGCAAGGCCGGGGCCAATCGTCCAGGAATCAGCGGAGTTTGGGGCAGGGTTGTCCGTTGCACTGGGGCGATCGCTTACCCTCCTCGGCGGCGATATTACCCTAGCCGGTAACGCCTTCGGAAATCTGGCCGGAGGACGCCTAGAACTAGGAGCCGTTGGCCCGGAGAGTGTCGTGGCTTTGCTGCCGGTCGATCGAGGCTATGGGCTGGACTATACCCAGGTCAAGGGATTTCAAGATATTCAGCTCTTGCAAACTGTCATTCTCGATCCGGGAGCTGTCAATGGCCTGGACGCTGCTTTCCAAGGCCGAACGATTACATTGGAAGAAGCGGAATTTGCCACGGCTGCCATTGGTGATCAGCCGGGGGGAGCAATTCAGATTCGAGCCACGGAAGCGGTCAAGCTCATCGGTTCTGCCATTCCCAGTTTGTTGATAACCGATGTTCTGCCGGAGGCAACGGGACGGGGCGGTGATATCACGATCGAAGCTCCGATGATTGCCTTAGAAACCGGCGGGCAAATTGGGACTTTGACCGAAGGGCAGGGAGATGCAGGAGATATTTGGCTGAAAAGCGCAGACTCCCTAACCCTGAGTGGGACGACAACCGCTAGTCTGGACTCTCCTGATGAGTTTTCTAGCTTGATTTTCTCCGCTGTAGCATCGGGGGCTACAGGCGGCGGCGGTCACGTTTGGATTAAGACGCCTCGGTTGGCCTTGGAGAACGGCAGTCAGATCGGTTCATCGACGCTCAGCACCAGCAATGCAGGCAACATTACAGTCAGTGCTGAGCAAGTTGAGGTCATCGGCACGACGACTAACACCCTTACCAGCAGGATTACGTCAATCGTACTGCCCGGTGCGGAAGGCCATGGCGGATCGGTAGACCTTGTCGCCGATCGCGTCCGATTGCTTGCCGGAGGCCAGATTGCGACGGTGACCCTTGGGCTGGGCAAGGCGGGAGATATCCGGGTTGAGGCCCAGCAGTTTGAAGCTGAAGATCAGCTGAATCCCCCCAATATCTCACCGGCTGGACTCATCTCCACGGTTTCCCCAGGAGCCCTGGGGAATGGGGGCAATGTGCAACTGTGGGCGGAGGATATTCGCTTGACGAGGGGAGCACAGGTTGCTTCCAGTACCCTTAGCCAGGGAAATACGGGACGGTTAGAGGTCAATGCCACCCGGATTGATTTACAAGGCACCGCTACGGGCGGCCCTTTCCCAACGGGATTCTTTGTAACGGTGGAGCCCGGTGCCTCGGGTAATGGGGATGCCTTGCGGATCACCACGGATTCTCTGCGTTTGACCGAGGGAGCTGCCATCCAAACCAACACCTTTGGCCCAGGACAGGCTGCGACGCTGGAGATCCAAGCCAGGGACCGCATTGTGCTCCAGGGGCGCAATCCTCAAAATGGCTTATCGAGTGCCATTTCCAGTAGTACGGACACAGAAATCTTGGCGGCTTTCGGATTTCCCCCCACCGCTGGGGGCCAGGGGGGATCGCTGCGGATTCAAACGCCGCTGTTGCGGCTGGAACAGGGAGCGGTCATCGCCGCTAAAAGTCGTAGTGACGGGGCCGGGGGGAACGTGGTTTTAGACCTCGATCGCCTAGAACTGTTGAGTGGATCTCAAATTCAGGCTTCGGCGTTCAATCAGGGGGATAGCGGCACGATTGAGATTACAGCGGCTGAGGCGATCGCGATCGCCGGTCAAGACCCGATCTATGCCGAGCAGTTGGCCCAGTTTGGCAACTCCCTCTCTAACTCACCGGAAAGTGAAGAGAGTGCGATCGCCGTCCGTTCCTTTGGGTCTGGCGCGGCCCGACAAATTAGCTTACAAACGCCCCTGTTAAAAGTACAAGACCAAGGACTGATCAGCGTCAGCAGCAAAGGGACCGGACCGGCGGGCAACTTAGCGATTGGGGCCAACCAAGTCCTTTTGGATGGGGGGTCACTGCAAGCCAATACAGAGATCGGAGAACAGGGCGGGATTGCCATTACGGGGGCTGATTGGCTGTTGCTGCGCCGGAGTGGTGCCATCACAACCAATGCTGGAGCCGATAGTACTGGCGGCAATATCAACATTGCTGCTGGCTTCATCGTCGCCCCTGCCCACGAAAACAGCGATATCACCGCCAATGCGATGCGAGGGCAAGGGGGCAAGATCAGCATTCAAACCCAGGGTCTGTTTGGGATTGAGTTTCGTGATCGCCCCACCCCCCAAAGCGACATCACCGCCAGCTCTGATACGGGACTGAAGGGCACCGTCAATATCGCGCTGTTGGCCATCGACCCTAACCCCGGCTTAGTTGAACTACCGATTGCGCTTCTGAACTCCAGCGATGCAATCACAAACGCCTGTCGGCAAACGTTCCCCTCTAAATTTATCGTTAGCGGTCGTAATGGACTCCCTAGCGACCCTCGCCAAACCCTAACCTCTGCCTCAGCCCAGCAGGATTGGCGCAATGGACTGCTTGCCTCATCCCCAGGGTCGTCTGTTTCAACTTCATCTCCCTCTTTTCCCTCTTTCACCCAGCCCTCCCTCGAAGCCCAGAGCCTTACCATCAGCCCCCAGGGGCAAGTCCGGCTCATTTCCCATCTTCCTCAAACCCTGTCTAGCCAGTCGCTAAATTGTCAAATTCTCCAGGAGCAACACCCATGAGCTGGCCCACCCTGAAACACCCCCGACGGGCAAAATATTGGCTCCTAGCCTGGATGAGTTGCTGGCTTTTGCTCACCCTTGCTCCCGCCCATGCCACCGCCCATGCCACCTCGATCGCCGCTGCTCGGATTCAGACCCCAGCCGCCCAGCCCGCCGTCCCACCAACCGTCCCAACCCCAGATTTAGTCACCCAAGGCAAACAACTTTACGATGCCGGTCGCCTAGAAGAAGCGATCGCCCTCTGGCAAAACGCCGCCAATCAATTCGCCCAGCAACACCAACCCGAACAACAGGCCCAAGTCCTGCGGTATCTGGCGATCGCCCACCAAGACCTCGGTCAATTCTCCGCCGCCCAAAAAGCCCTCACTCAAGCCCAAACCCTTGCGCCAACGGCTTTTCTGTTTCAGGCTCAACTCTTAGGAACCCAAGCCTCTCTCTACCAAGCCCAAGGCCAATTTGAAACCGCCCACAGCACCTATCAAGAGGCCGAGAAACGCTACGCCAGCCAGGGCGATCGCCTAGGGGTTTCCCTCAGCCAACTCAACCAATCCCAAGTCCTCCAGTCCCTCGGATTTTATAGCCGAGCCCAGACCCTACTGCTCAAGCTGCGTCAGGATTTGACCCAAGAAATTGAGGCATCCCCCCAAGATCTCTCGGTCCAGCGCCAATCGATTCAAGCCCAGACTTCGCGGCAGTTAGGGGCGATCGCCCAATCTCTCGGGAATCTGACTGAAGCCGAGACCCATCTCCAGGAGAGTCTCAAGCAATTCGGGCAACTGGGGGCGGTGGCCGAGCTGGCCCCGACGCTGTTGCTTCTGGGAGATTTGGAACTAGCGCGGGAAAATTCGGCGGGGGCGATCGCCACCTACCAACAGGCCCAAACCTTTGCCGTCAACCCGCAAGTTCAGCTCGACGCCCAGCTCAAACAGCTCCGGTTGCTGGCGCTCCAGAAAGGCACCCCATCGCCAACCCTCCAGACGCTGCTCCAGAGCATTCCCCCCCTGCTCAAAACCCTGCCGCCGACCCACGGGGGCATCTATGCCCAGGTCAATTTTGCGGAAAGCCTGCGGTTGCGGGGTCAGACCCAGGAGGCGATCGCCCACCTCACCCCCGTCCTGCGCCAAGCCCAAACCCTCGGCGATCAGCGCGCCGAATCTTATGTGCTGGGGCAACTGGGTAGCCTCTACGAAACCCAGGGCCACTGGACCGAAGCGCTGCAATTGACCCGCCAAGCCTACCAGCAGGCTACCGCCATTCAGGCCGAAGAGATTGCGGTGTCTTGGCTGTGGCAGGAAGGCCGGATTCTCAAAGCTCAGGGAAAATTATCCGAGGCGATCGCCCCCTACCGAGCCGCCGTCAAGCTGCTACAAACCCTCCGCCAAGACCTCGTCGCCATGGCTCCCGATGTGCAGTTTAGCTTCCGCGACCAAGTGGAACCGATCTATCGGCAATTGGCTCAGATCCTACTCACGGAGGTAGACCGGTTACCGAGTTCAGAACAACAAGGCCGCCTAGAAGAATCCCGACAAACCATCGAAGCCCTGCAACTGGCGGAGCTGCAAAACTTTTTCCGGGAAGCCTGCGAAACCTATGAGGCTCAGTCCATTGACCAAATTGATCCGGAGGCAGCGGTCATTTATTCCATCGTTGTGGGCGATCGCCTAGAAGTGATCCTCTCCGCCCCTCACCAACCCCTCCAGCACTACGGAACCGCCTTAACCGCCGACGCAGCCACAGAACTGGCCGCTCAGGTGCGTCAATCCCTCAATCCCGCCTTTTTGCCCGAGGAAGGTTTACCTGCGGCCCAAAAGCTTTACGACGCACTGATTCGACCGGCGCAACCCACTTTGCAAACCCAGTCGATTAAAACCCTGGTGTTTGTCCTGGATGACTTTTTGCGGACGATTCCCATGGCGGTGTTGCATGATGGCGATCGCTACTTGATCGAAACCTACCAAATTGCCCTCACTCCGGGACTACAACTGTTTGAATCTACCCCCATTTCATCTACCCAAAATTCGCTTTTAGTCGGAGGATTAACAGAAGCTCGCCAAGGATTTTCGGCCTTGCCTGGAGTGTCCCAGGAAGTCGAGGCGATCGCCCAAAACCCGCACACTAAAGTACTGCTCAATCAGGATTTCATTCAAACCAATCTGGCTCAAACCGTCCAAAAAAAGCCTTTTTCCATCATTCACCTAGCGACCCATGGCCAGTTTAGCTCCCGCGCCCAAGATACGTTTTTGCTGACTTGGCAGGAGCGGCTCGGAGTTCAGGATTTAGAAAATTGGCTGGATTTGCAGTTAACAGCCTTGCAGACCGGACAGCAAACGTCTGTCGAACTCCTCGTGTTGAGCGCTTGCCAGACCGCCAAAGGCGATGCCAGGGCTGGGCTGGGTCTGGCGGGGATGGTGGTGCGATCGGGGGCTCGCAGTGCGATCGCCACCCTCTGGGCAGTGCAAGATCAATCCACAGCGGATTTGATGGCGGTGTTCTATCACAATTTACTCCAGGCGGGTATGGATCGAGGCGAAGCCCTGCGTCAAGCCCAGCTCAGTTTAATGAAAGGCTCCTATGCCCATCCTTACTATTGGGCTCCCTTTGTTTTGGTGGGGAATTGGCAATAGGTTCTAGGGAATAAACCTTAGGTAATAAATCGTAGGCAATAAATCCTAAGCAATAAATCCTAAGCAATAAATCCTAGAACCCTCACTGTGTAAAATGATTTCCTGTGTTGATTTCATAAACTTTTCATCAAGGGTTTCGCATCTGTCCTTATTAAATTTTGAGCGTTAGAAAATAGATTTATGAGAAGTTTGTGTGAGCTCATTTGCGACGTGAACTCATTTACTGTGTGAACGAGTTCCAATCCCTTCCTGTTGTTTTTTGGAGGTTTTGTGATGAACCTGTTGCGATCGCTAACGAATCAACTCCCCCAACGTCTTTGCTTCGCTGGGATTTTGCTCCTGGCCTGTTCCCCCGCTGGACTCGCCTCGCCGCTGCCCTGGGTTGGCTTGCAAGCTAACTTACAATCTAAGGCACTTGCGGATAGCCCAGAGATCTCCCCATTTTATTGGCTGAAGCGGCTGCAAACCCAGTTCACCCCGCCCAAGAACGATGCGCCCCGCTCAACCGCAGGTACAGGAACTCGGAATGGTTTGCGCTGTCAGGCTGAAGAACCAGCGATCGCCGCCCTAACGCCCCCCGGCAATTACAGTTTGACCCTAGGACAGCCGCCGACTCTATCCCTCTATATGGGTCAGGCCAGCGCAACGCGGGTAGCCATAGTCCTGCAAAATGAGTCCGGCAGCTTTTACAAACGAACAATGTTGCCGATTCCGGATTCCGCCTCGGGCTGGGTCAATTTTCAGCCTCCCGCATCCATGGTGGTGTTGGAACCCGGCCAGCTTTACCGTTGGTCCCTGGTGGTCGTGTGTGGCCAAACGCCCCAGCCCGATGATCCCCTCTTTACCGGTTGGATTCGACCGATGCCGCCTGCATCGGGGATTCATCAGGAACTCCAGAAAAAAACGCTAGCAGAGCAGATGCAGTGGTACGGCCAAAACGGCTATTGGTATGACCTGGTTCAAGCGGCATTGAGCCAAGACCGTGAACTGAAATCCCGAGATCAATCTCACCCTCAATAGTGATACCGGCATTGCGCGATGAGCAAATCTTGGCCCCGAACCTGATACACCAACCGATGTTCATCATTAATCCGGCGGCTCCAGTAACCGCTGAGGGCATGTTTGAGCGCTTCTGGTTTGCCCACTCCTTCAAAGGGCGTCCTCGCAATTTCCTTGAGCAGTTGATTGACTCGCTTCAGGGTCTTGCGGTCATGGGCAACCCAGTACTGGTAATCTTCCCAAGCTTGTTCCGAGAAAATAAACCTCATGCATCGTTGTTGTCTTGGAGCGCTCGGACTTGGCCACCCTCTGCTTCGAGCTGGGCGATCGCATCTAACAAACGTCGGGCATTCTGGGGACTCCGGAGCAAATAGGCGGTTTCTTGCAACGCATGAAAATCTTCCAGTGAAATCAACACCACGGACTGTTCACGCTTGCGGGTGATGATGATCGGCGCATGGTCGTTGCAAACCTGAGCCATGGTTTGCGCCAAGTTCTCGCGGGCGGCAGTGTAAGAAATCGCTTCCATAGCAAACGGGGCGATCAGGACAGTATGTACAGAATAACGTACAGGAATAATCCTGTCGAGGTCGCAAGCGTTAGGCAAAATTTAGGCTGTTCGTCCCCAAAAGGCGTGGGCTTTACTATTCTTAAGAAAAGACCTCAGAAGCCCCATGCACCAATCCTCCACTGCGCAGACTGCTGGACCGGACTATCGCATTCGATGGATTGACCGCATCAGCGACATTCCCCGCGACGCCTGGGACGCCCTTGCCCAGCCGCTGAAAACCCCATTTTTTGAATGGGACTGGCTGCACAACCTAGAAGCCTCTAAGAGCGCAACGGCCCAGACCGGCTGGCAGCCGATTCACCTGACGGTTTGGCAAGGTGCTGATTTAGTTGCGGCAGCACCACTCTACGTCAAGGGCCACAGCTATGGGGAATTTGTCTTTGACCACCAGTGGGCGGACCTGGCCAATCATCTCGGGTTGTCCTACTATCCCAAGCTTCTGGGGATGTCACCCTTTACGCCAGCGGTGGGCTATCGCTTTTTAATTGCACCCGGTGAAGACGACCGTGCGATGACCGAGGTGATGATGGCGGCGATCGACCAGTTTTGCGATCGCAACAATATCCTCAGTTGCAACTTCCTCTACGTCGATCCTGATTGGAAACCCCTAGTGGAACGCTGCGGTTTTACTCCCTGGCTGCACCATAATTCTGTTTGGCATAACCAAGGCTTTCAAACCTACGACGATTATCTCAAAATGTTCAACGCCAATCAGCGGCGCAATATCAAGCGGGAAATGCAGGCGGTGACGCAGACCGGGCTAAAGATGACCACGTTTACGGGAGAGGATATTTCCCCGGACCTGATGCAGCGCATGTATCGGTTTTATAGCCATCATTGTGAAAAGTTTGGTTGGTGGGGCAGCAAATATCTCACCAAACAGTTTTTTGAGCAACTGCATGCAGACTTTCGCCATCGACTGCTTTTGGTCGCGGCAGTGACCGAAGAGGAACCCACTAAACCCGTGGGGATGTCCTTTTGTGTGTATAAGGGCGATCGCCTCTACGGTCGCTACTGGGGCTGTTTTCAAGAGTACGATTGTCTCCATTTCAACGCCTGTTATTACAAGCCGATTGAGTGGGGCATTGCCCAGGGGATTCAGGTATTTGATCCGGGAGCAGGGGGCAGCCACAAAAAACGCCGGGGCTTTCCTGCAACCCCCCACCACAGTCTACATCGGTTTTATGACTCTAAACTGGGCTCAATTTTGCGCAACCATTTATTGCAGGTGAATGAGTTAGAAATGCAGGAAATCGAAGCGATCAATCATGAAATGCCCTTTAATAAACGGGAAGTCGAATTAAAACTCCATTTGTAAAACACAATCGATCAGTAGTCCTGCGATCGCCCCCAACGGTACCAGTTGCCAAGTGGGGAGTTTGTAGCGTATCAGCCCGATGAGCGCAGCCAGACCCATACAGACCGCGATCGCCGATTGCCCCAGGGTTGGTAATCCCACAGCGGTTTTGATCAGTGGGAACGTTGCAGCGGCGATCGCCCCCAATACCCCCGGTGTCACGCCCTGAACAAAGGCTCGAACCCAGGTATTCTGCCGCAGGCGGCGTAGGAGCGGTGCCGCCACCATGATGAAGGCGAAGGAGGGGGTGAAGATGGCGATCGCCGCAACCAAGGCTCCCCAAAAACCAGCCACTTTATACCCCACAAAGGCGGCGGTCAGGACCACAGGCCCCGGAGAAAGCTGCCCAATGGCAACGCCGTTGATAAATTCCTGGGGCGTAAGCCAGTGGAGGGTGTGCACAATTTCGGCTTCGAGCAGGGGAATAATCACCAGGCCACCGCCGAAGATAAAGCTGCCCACTTTGAGGAAAAATAGCGCCAGGGGCAGGGCGAATTGGGCAAGGCGCTCGGTGCCCCAAAAGCTTGCGAGGGAAAGGGTTTCAGGGGGAAGGGTCAGAAGTATCGGCGCAAGCGGTAGCCGGAACATGGCAGGACTGGCAACCAGCGGGATAAGGGCGGTGGTGGTTTTGGGGCGGTGGCGCAGGATACCGATGAGTCCTGCGAGCAGGAATTGTAGGATGAGGCTGAGGGGCGTTAGGAGGGTGAGGAGGAAGAGGGTGAGGGCGATCGCCCCATCCCAACCACTGCGAATCGATTTTTTACCCAGCTTCCAACAAAACGCCAGGACGATCGCCACAACCACGGGGGAGATCCCAAAAAACAGGGCATCCAGTTGGGGCAAGTCTTGAAAGCGGAAATACCCCCAGCTCAAAACGACCACAATCCCAAAGGCAGGCGCAATGAAACAAAACCCAGCCACCAGAGCCCCCATCTGCCCTGCGCGCAGGTAGCCGCTATAAATCCCCAGTTGGGTGGAGGCGGGTCCGGGTAGCATTTCGCACAGGGCGAGACCTTCGCTAAATTCCTCCGGGCTAAACCACTGCCGCCGCACCACCAGTTCATCGTTCATTAGCGCCATGTGGGCTTGGGGGCCGCCAAAGCCGATAGTGCCCAATTTGAGAAAGATCTGGGCGAGTTCGCCTAAAGCTCGGCGGCGCAACTGGGGAGGGAGGGAGGGAGCGTTTGCCATGGTTGATCGAGGGATAGTCTAGAAATTTTCCCTATCCTCGGCCAAGTCCAGTCCCTAAAGCGGTATCAACTCCGGAAAATTTTCCAGCACTTGATCCGCCGCCAGAGATTCTCCCAAAGCCGCCGGTGAAAAATGGACCTGAATGGCTCGCAGGCGCTCTTGGTAATTCAAGTTGATCAGCGTTTTCAAGCCCTGCCTCAAGGCTCCTAGATCCGCTAGGTTGGTTTCTAGGGCCGTTTCCTCTCCTTCGTAGGCTACCGTGATCATCACCACTAGGTTTTGGGTAATGGGAATTTGAAAATCCTCTGGGCTGGGGTCCTCCCCTGCCAGCGTATCCCCACTGAGATAGCGTTCGCCGGAGTCCGTAAAGAGCTCGGTGAATAGGTCGTCCGCATCGGCCTCACTCCAGCAGACATCCCCCTCGTTGGCTGCGGCCTGCCAGTAAATTTCATGGTGCAGCAGCGACTGGGCAATTTCTACCAGACCTTCCCCCACCGTAGCAAGCTCCCCCTCGGCCTCTAGGGCACGGAACGCCGCTTGGTTGAGCACACCCAGGAGAGGGGCAACCTCGTCTCCCGCCAAATGCAGGATGAGCCGCGCCACGACGAGGCGGGTTTTGCCAGTGAATGCGTTGAAGCGATCGCGAAGTCCCATGGCTGGTCAAGAGGCAATGAATTAGCCTCCCCATTGTAGGGATTGACGCTCATCCACCCAATCGCTAGGCGATATGGATGGAGATTCCTGTTTCACAGACTCTTGGCTAGATAACAGCACCTTCATGCCGCCACCCCCGCTAGACCGTCTCCACAAGCCTTTTCTTGAACCGTGCGCCCCACGGCTCTTTGTTTGATTACAATTGCACTCGCAATGTCCCGAGGCATCGATGACCCGCAATGGGGACAATTATGCCAACGGTCTGAAAGCGTCTTTTTGACAGCATGACCACAATCAGGGCATTGCTGAGAGGTTCCACGGGCATCCACTTTTAGATACCCCTTCCCTCGCTTAAAACACACCCAGGGCAAAATCTGATTCAGGAACTGTCCCAAGCCAGCATCGAGCATGTGTTTGCCTAAAATGCCACGGGACAAGCCCACTAGATTCAGATTCTCCACCACAATCACATCGCTCCGGTCACAGAGCAGATGAGCAATCTTGAAGTGGAAATCCTTGCGAGTGTTGCTGATTCGTTCATGCAGTTTTGCGATCTTAAGCTGAAGCTTTTTCCAGTTCTTCGACCCCAGCACCTTTTTCTTGAGTCTGCGTTGCAGCAATTTCAGCTCGCTTTGCAGGTCAACGAAAAACCGAGGACAATGAACTTGCAAGCCATCCGAGGCTGACAGGAAATATTCCAACCCTACATCGACACCCACACACTGACCTACCAATGGCACATCGGGAATGGACAACTCCGCTTGAAAACAGAGCACCACATAAAACCCTGACGCCCGCTTCACTATCCTGGCCTGCTTCACCTGGAAGCCTTCGGGATAGGGCCGAGACTGCCGGATAGCAGTTTTCCCAATACTGGGAAGATTTACCCACCCGTCTCCCAGTGGAGTCTTACCCAATTGAGGAAACAGAAACGACTTCATCTGACCGGGCTTCTTAAACCGAGGAAACCCAAAACCCCGCTCTGCCCTATCCTTGAATGCTTTTTCTAAAGTCTTCAGCACTTGCTGAAGGGATTGAGCATTGACAGACTTGAGGTCAGGATTAGTCTTCTTGGCTTGGGTCAGGGATTTGCACTGGTGAGCAAAACCGGGATAGGGAGCATCCGCCGCCATGATGTACTCACCCCGAATTGAGCATGCATTGATAGGACACTTTCTTGAAGCAATCCAGTCCTTGCGCTCTTTCAGGGCATAATTCCAAACCTTTCGGCAGACATCCAAGCTATTTTCTAGCTCCTCAATCTGCTGAGTGGTTGGCTTCAGCTTGTACTCATAGGTCAGTGTTAGCATGGTCTTATGCTAGCTTAGTCGCCTACAATGTCGCAACCGTTAAATACCTCCACCACTGCTCCTATAATCTTCAGTTCCACTTAGTCGCTTGCACTAAGTACCGACGAAAGTGCATCACAAAACCCATGCTGGAAAGGATGCGAGAGATATTCGCGCAGACGCTCGTTAAGTGGGATGGCAACCTGCTTGAGTTTAATGGGGAGGCTGACCATGTTCATCTTCTTATCTCGATCAATCCCAAGGTTCAGCCGTCAAAGTTGGTGAACAACTTAAAAACTGTCTCTAGTCGGTTACTCAGGAAAGAGTTTGGTGAACACCTTAATCAGATCTACCGAGATAAGCCGATTTTTTGGAGTCGTTCCTACTGCATTATTTCTTGTGGCGGAGCCCCTATATCTGTTCTCAGGCAATATATTCAACAGCAGGCCGAGATTGATTAGTTGCTTCCTGCGGTCGCGCTCCGCTTCACCACCCCCTAACCCTTCGGGTATAGGCGGAGCACTGCGGAAATTTCCGGTAGGGAGGAGCGGAGTCTCCTTGTCTCTTGCAATCAACTTCTTTAATAAACTTCAAACTCAGAGAAAGCCCTGGGAATGCTTCTTAGCAAACAGTTCAAGTCCCTAAAGAGAGACCATTGCTTGAAATAGCGCGGGTCGAGTTGTCTGACGCTTTCTAACTCAAGAACCGCAGAACCATCAGCGAGCGGACTCAGCGATCGCCCCCGCAGAGGCACTAAACCAATCATCCCTGGCAATGCATTCAGCCATGGGAGCTGTTCCGGCTCAATCCGGGCCACATCCGCCAAGGCCCAAGGCTGTGGACCCACGAGGCTCATGTCTCCGCGCAGGACATTGATGAGCTGCGGCAGTGCATCTAAGCCATAGCGCAAAAGCCATTGCCCCAGAGGGGTAAGCTGGGACGTTGAGCGGGGACTCGCAGCAAACGTCATCGCCTCTGCCACCGCCACGCTGCGAAATTTTAAGCCTTGAAACAGTTGACCCCGTTGACCCACACACCACTGCCGTAAAAAAATCGGCCCTGGAGTTGTGAAGAGGATTAAGAGCGCGATCGCCCAAAACACCGGCCCTAATAGCGCCAGCAACAACGCGGCCAATCCCCGATCAATGCTTCCCTTCAGCCACCAGGCCCAAGGTTGGGAGCGTTGGGGCAACCCTGGCATTGAGGGCAGGCGGAGATAGGCGGTCTTACCGGTTTGCTGGCACAGCTCGGCCCAAAATTGTAAATCGGTCTCGGCAAGCTGAGGGTCTAGCAAAACCCCTTGAGCAGGCGATCGCGCCAAACATTGACGAATGCGATCATCTTCATCCTCAACCACCCAAGAGCGATTTGGGTTGCAGTGCTCTAGGACCGATTCAACGATCAGCCAGTGTCGCCGCCACCTCAAGGCATAGCGGCGACGAACGCGGGGGAGCGCTGCTTCAGCAGCCACAAGGGAAAAAGGAGAGGACACGACATCCATAATTCGTTACGTTGCGCTGCGCCAACGCTCTATCGATTACTAGCTCATCCATAACTCCAAATGCCTTCGCATTTCGATGAGAACATCAACAGGAATCACAATCTCACACCTCAATTACACCTTGGGCATTACACCTTAGGCATTAGCGACATAGGCGTATTGCTGGCGCAAGCGAGACACGCCATTGGCCACCACCCCAATCACATTCAAATGCCTGAGATTTTCGAGGGACTGAGTAAGTTCTGTTTTCGTCAGGCGATCCATGCGGCCCACCATCAAAACGCCATCACAATGGGTAGCTGTCACGATTGCATCCACCATTCCCGAAGCCGGAGGCGCATCCACAATCACCAAATCGTAATACTGCTCGAACGACTCCATCATCTCCCGCATGCGACGGGAGCTGAGCAGCTTGGCGGGATCCCCCGGAATGGGTCCTGCGGTGAGAACCGAAACCCCGGTACGCCCCGCTTCCTCCGCCGTTACGGGCAGTAGATGAGGCGGCAGTTTGCCGTCTTCGGTCAAAAAGGTTGAAAGACCCTCTTGATTGGGCAGATTCATCAGCTTGTGGAGACTGGGACGCCTGAGATCCCCATCAATCAGGAGCACTCGACGATGAAGACGCGCTGCACTAAAGGCCAATCCCAGAGCCAGAGTCGATTTACCTTCACCAGGTAAGGCCGAGGTCACAACCAATGATTTGAGCGCACCGCTGGCATTGACCAAGTGAATATTTTGGTAAACCAAATCCATGGCTTCCCGGAAGCCCTGCCAGCGCAGAATCGATTTCATTGCGGGCGCGAGGGCTGCATCTTCTGCCCCTAGGTGGCGGGGCGATCGCCCAAAATCGCTGCCTTCAACCCGAATGACTGGCACCATCCCCAAGAGGGGAATCGGCACCTGTTTTTGTAAATCCGCTGAGGTGTGGACCAAGTCGTCTAGGGCTTCTCGGCCAAACGCTGCCATACCGCCCACCATGAACCCAGCCACAGCGCCTAGGAGCAGATTCTTCTTAAAGTCGGGACCAATCTTGTAGCCATAGAGCGGTTCTTCAACGACTTTCCAATCAAACCCCCCTTTGGCAATTTCCAACCCCAACTCTTGCTGGGCTTTGAGTAAAAGCTGGAGGGTTTCCCGATTGGTCACAATTTCGGGTAACAGTCGTCCATACTCGGCCAATAAAGACGGATAGCGACGAATTTCTGACACCAGTTGTTGACGAGCCCGGAGTAGGCTCTGCTGACGCGCCACTGCGGTATCAAGGTTGAGTCGAGCTCCGATTAATTCATTAATCGCATCCACATCGGAGGCCGAAAGCTGCCCTTGAAATAACAATCCTTCCCCATTTCCCCCGCCCACTTCCGTATTGAGCGCACGGCCCATTTCCATAGCGAGCTGGCCTAGCTGTTGCTGCCGTTGCTCACTCAATTGTTGAACCTGGGGTGTGAGTTCGGTAAAGCGCAGTTTTTGCTGGATAATTGCCAGTTCCGTTTCCTGGATTTGGTTAAGGATGGCTTGATAGCGGGAGGATTGGGTCAAGCGAGAGGCCAACAGGGCTTGCTCCGGTGACATTCCCACCTGTTGTAATAGCCCCTGGTAGCGGGTGTTGAGTTCCCGTAGCTGCGAGTCATTCACCCGCAGATCCTGATCCACGGTATTGATCATCGCCACATGGGCCTGGGCCTGTTGCTCCGGGTCAATCACGCCCTGGTTCTGGCGAAACCGCTCCAGAGCCGTTTCGGCCTGGGTCACCTGATCTCGTGCTTCTGGTAGCTGTTTGTTAATAAAATCTAATCCTTTAACCAAACGCTCCTCTTGCTGTTCTAGGTTGTAGTCCTGATAGACCTTTTGAACCGCCTGAAGAACCTGCTGGGTTTTGATGGGATCGTTGTCGACGTAGTCCACCTGAAAAATTTTCGTTGCGCTTCCGGCTTTCTTGTCGCCGCTGCCGACTTGGCTAAGCTTGAGGGATTTGCGAAAGGCAATAAACGAAGCCGGATCTTGGGGATTAAACTCGTCGGGATAGTTCTCTTTGAGCGCTAGCATCGCCCGCTGAATCAAGCTGGAGCTTTGCATCAAACTCAGTTGGGTGGCCATATCGCTTTGGATATTGACATCAATGATATCGCCCCCGGCATCATTCTTCTTGCTCTGATAGTTCGATTCCACCAGGAGCTGCATGGAGCTGATGTACACCGGATCCTGGCGAACGGTATGAACGACGGCGATCGCCAAAGCCGCTACCACTGCCCCCAAGACCCAAAACTTGCGGCGTACCAAAATGGCAAAAAGCTGCCCATAGCCTAGATCATTGTCTGTGTCTAGGTTTTGATTGAGGGTTTGAAATGGCATGTTTGTTGCGGTCATGCAGGCTCCCGATGGTCATCGATAACGGTCAACAATAATTCAATCTCTAAGCGCCAAAAGACTCACTATTTGAGATTCCGAGCATTTTTCCTTGGAGTCCGGATAGATTCCTCTAAACCTCAATTCTTGACGCAATCTTTAAATAGAGGTAAATACAGGCCCGTGGCTTAGATTGTTCCTAAGCCAGGGCGAGATAGGGAGACAAAATTTGATCAACCTGACTAAAAAAGGCCCGTTGCGAAAACTGATTCACCGCATGGTCTCGGATCATCTGGTAGTTCCAGGCTCGGCCCCTAAACTCGCTTAAGGCCGCTAGCAAGGACTCTGGACTCTGGCGTTCAAATAACAATCCGGTTTTGCCATGGACTTGCGTATCTAACACCCCTCCCGCACCGTAGGCAACGACCGGTGTTCCGCTGGCATTGGCTTCAATGGGAACCAGACCATAGTCCTCTAAGGCCGCGACAATCACGGCTTTGGCATTGGCCATGAGCGATCGCCGTTCTGCATCACTCACATGTCCTAAAAACTTGACATTGGGCAGCGCCTGACGTTCTAGGCGATCGCGCTCGGGACCATCCCCAGTGATATATAGGGGCCATCCCAGCCAATTAAACGCTTCGATAATGACATCGATCCGCTTATAGCTCAGGAGTCGAGCTGAAACCAGATAAAACTCTTCTTTAATCTCCGAAAAGGCAAATTGCCGGTCATCAATAGGATAGTTAATGACTAGGGCATCTTGGCCATAGACGCGGCGAATCCGCTCGGCGACGGTCGTAGAGTTGGCAATATAAAGGTCAGGTTCTTGGGAGTACTTGAGGTCTAGCGCTCGCATCGGTTGAAAAATTGCCTCCAGGGCAGGTTTGAGCAATTTAAACCCGCTAAACTCGCGCAAATAGGTATCCGTATCCCACAGAAAACGGGTGACATTATGACAAAAGCAGATGTGCTTCGCATCAGGCCGTTTCCGAACGGATTTGGCAAAGCTGGTCGAGCTGCTGATAATCAAATCGTAAGCTTGCAAATCAAGGGATCGAAAGGCAGGAAAGTAAAGCGGAGCCATCAGGCGAAAATGCTGTTTTGCACCTGGAATATGCTGAAGCCAGGTCGTGTTGATGGTCCGATGCTGAAAATTAACCGTCTGACTCGGGTTATAGAGAGAGGTAAAAATATCTGCCGTTGGATACCGCTGACAAAGCAGCTCAAAGACCCGCTCTGCCCCACCCGGCTGGGTGAGGTAGTCGTGCACCAGTGCAACTTTCATGGAATAAAACTATGCCTCCACATCAGTTAAGGCATTCCACCGATGAAGCATCCGTAGAACACCTCAGCCCTTTAATGAATCTGGACTTGGAGGTAGGCAGCCTGACTGATCGTATTATTGACGATCTAAGAGTAAATATTGTCGCTTAGTGATTACTTTATCCTATCCTGACGTAAATTGCCTAATTTCATATAGGCAGTATCAAAAAGCATAGACCTCTCACTGATTCTTGGTGAAATGCTGCTATTTCGTGATCCCAGACATTCCTCTCTGTGACTTAAATCACATTTTTGTGGGCGCGATACTGTTGTGATCAAGGCTCGATTTTAGGTCGGAAAACGTTTTTAATGAGATATGAATGCAGTCAAAAAAACTTTCTGGATGTCTTTGACTTCACACCAGAAAGCTTTTGAAATGGAATAATAATTGCCGATTTGAAACTTCAAAATGAATCAAGAGGCAACCCCTATCCCAGGGACAAACCGCGTTTGTCCCTGGGATCTGATACCCACTCAACTCTGTTGTCGGTTGGATGAAGCAAGGTAAAATTCAACCTAACACTGCTAAGGGATTAACTAGTTGTTACCCCCAAAAAACAGATTGCGGATGAGATTGAAGAAGCCAAAACCGCCTACGACTGGATTGAGGACCTTACCAAAAATATCTGTGGCGGTGCTAAATCGAGATCGAGCAATCACCAGCGTATCGCCATTGCGCAATGGGGGATTTTGGTTTGAATTGACGGCAGCAGCCAAATCAATATTGATTTCTCGTTTCTCTACAGACCCATTGGGATTGAGGCGAAGCAGCGTGACCTGACCCGTTTGGGCGCGATCATTGTAGCCGCCAGCCGACAATAATGCCTGATTGAGTGGCGCATTGGGCTTCAGTTCAACGGGACCGGGTTTCACGACTTCACCCGCAACATTGACCAAAATACTGTTGGGAGAGAAGCTTGCTGTTGCAATGTCCGTCAGATCAGCCTCGTTGAGGGTATCGGCTTTAGCAATGACAATTGTGTCACCATCTTGCAGGGGCAGATCTTGACGGAATTCACCGGATTTAAGCAAATCCCAGAAATTCAGCGTGGTTTCTTGAGTGTTGCCGCTGCGAGTGGTTCGGCGGATTTGGATAGACCGCACATCTGCTTGTTGGGTAATGCCGCCCGCCTGCTGAATCGCTTTGGTGACCGTGGGAGCACTGATGGTAACGGTGTTGCCATCGCGATCGCGGAAAGGTTCCCCGGTTAATGTGTAAGGACCGGGTCGGTTGACCTCACCCACAATAGAAACCGTCAAAGGCTGATTGGGGGAGGTGGCAAAGGGAGCCTTAGCCAACAGCCAGGACCGATCCACGTCGATTTCTTGGGTGGAGGGGACATAAATGCTGTCGCCATCCCGCAAGCGTAAATCCTGGCTAATATCGCCTCGCTGCAGCAAATCCCATAAATCCACGGTGATGATTTGAGGTTGTCCCTGGGCGGAGGCGAGGGGACGACGAATTTGAACATTGCGTAAATCCGCAGCGAGGGTTACCCCCTGGGCGAGGCGCAGCATCCGGGTCACCGTTGGGGTCACATTGCCGCCCGCCGCTGCATTTTCACTGGCTAAATTGTAGGAACCGGCTTGGTTAACTTCCCCAGCCACTGCAATGTTAATTGGGCGTGCTGCAACCAGGCTGACCGTCACCACGGGGTAGCGCAGCAGCGCAGCAGCCTTGCCGCCAATCAGATTTTCCGCTTGGCTCAGGGTGCGACCTCGGACGGAAACAGACCCGATTTGGGGAACATTCACGGTGCCATTGGGCAGGACCTGAAATTCACCGCTGAGTTCTGGCACATTAAAAAAGTCGATCCGCACGCGATCGCCCGCACCCAGCAAATAATCCTCAGAAACAGCGCCCACCCCTGCACCACTCAACTGAGGCAGAGGGGCTTGATTGGGAAAAGACTGAGCCAAGACAGCAGGTTGAATCGCCCCGAGTAGCAAAGCAGACAATAATGCCGGATAGCGAAGACTCCGTCGGTTTCTGCGGCTCTGATCGCCTCTCTCCACAGCAGTTTTGCCTGTCTCCTGAACCGAGACAACGATTTCTTTAGAAGCACTCATGTATTTAGATTTCATAGTGTAATTTTGAAGCTCTCCCACAATCCCACGGGTCGTCAATTTGATTGAATCGCGACTGGACAAACCTTGAGCGAACAGTTAACGCCCCAGCCTCTATTATCTCCATAAAGAATTGGTCTCTTTCCTATAGAACCCAAGCAATCCGCCCGTTACACTGAGGTGGCAATATTTTTCAGTAGCATTTTTCATCCGTACTCATTTTACGAATCCCAGTGTAAGCGGTCTTCTAGAGAAAATGCCATGGCTCTGGCCTGGATTAGACACATCGCTGAGGACAGCGTCCGCAAAATTTCTGAATGGACCAACAAAAGTTATCGAGACCCGGTCGGTAACTCAGAGAGTCCACCGAGCTCTGAGACCGAGGATAAGCCGGTGGGGCGATCGCTCAATCTTCCTGTTGTTCCTCATCCAGACCATTTCCCAAACCCAATCGAAGCCTCCTGACACTAGTCTGCCTATGACTTCTCCGAGTCAGGTTGAGTTCCGGATTTTTTATTCTGCAAACTTGCGGATCTTGCTCAGAAGTCCTGAAGTAATCATTAAGACGAGTTTCTAGCTAAGGAGACAACCTGTGTCGTCGGGCACCTTTGCCCTCGCCAGTTTCTTCTCCGTCGCAATGGCTGACTGCAGGAGCTGCAATCTGTAATGAAGGACTTTCAACACCCATCCGACCACGACCCGCTGAATGAAGACTTTTTGGGGGACGCTGGGGAACCCACTGAGACCTCTGCTACAAATACCGCTGACGATCTTCACGAATCCTCGGAACCTACCGAGGGGACGGTTGACACCATCGGGGAAGTAATGGAGGTTGAAGTGCTGGACGAATCCGGTCAGGAGCGCTCCTACGAGGTCTATCAAGAAGGCTCTCTTACCTACTTCCGTTATTACTTGGACGACGAGGAAAACGGCACCGACTACTATGGCATGGGCGATCGCGAAGCGGGAATTTCCCCTCGTCCATTTCTCTCCGCTGGCGCGGTAGGGGTTGGCGTTCTCGCCGCTACCTTTGGAGTAGGCCTCTTGGTCGCAGAAATGACGAATCGGGGCTCCGAGGCCAAGGTTGCAAACGATGATGCCGAGCAACGCCCCATTGGCGGCAAGGAGCTCACGGCGGCGGCCAAGGTTGCCACCACTGCACCCGAAGCCGGTAAGCCAGATTGGTCTTCGCCCAACAAAACATTAGCAACCAAGGCCGGGTCTTCAAAAACCGATAGCTTGTTGACTGCTGCGTCCGCCGACAAGATTTCTAGCGCAGCGACGAAGTTAGAGGCCCAGGTTAAAACCGCTACAAAACCGACCGCGAATCCCCTGGGTGCTGCCGCCATGGCCTCCACTTGGGGAGTCTCAGGGGCTGCAACACCGGTGGGAGCAAGCAATCCCTATCTAGCTCCTGTGGCCTCTGCCACCTCAGCAGCCCGACCGAACTATCAGGTGGTCTCCATGAGTTCGCTGCCTCCCATCTCCCTGGGCCAGCGACCGGGTGCCCCTGGTCCAGCTGCTGCCGTGGCAGAAGAGCAGCGCCGTTTAGCCGCGCGGATGGCCGCCATCCGTAACGCTAACAATGCATCCATTGCCTCAGCGGATGTGGCTAGTGCCTCTACCTCAGATCCCTATACCCTGAGCGCAGCGGTCAGCCCCTGGCGTCCTGACCTGCCCAAGCGGACCTATGTAGCAGATCCCGTACAGCTTCCCCCGTCTAATGTTCGGGTTCAGCAACCGGAGGCGATCGCCGCAACGAGCACTCCGAGCTATGCTAATTCTGGACTCCTCGCGGCACCGGAAACGAATCCGGTCTCAGCAGCTGCGATGCAACGGGCCGAGGAACAAAAGCAAAAGCTCACCCAAGCGATTGCGAAACCAGTGGCTGGGCTTCTCCTGGTTTCGGTAGATGGTCAGACCCCTACAGCGACTCAACCTAGCCTGCAGGCTCAGCCGTTGCCCGTTGCCCCTCCGGCACCAGCGGTTCAGACCCCGGTTATTCAGCCCATCATGGAAGAGAATCCTACGAATGAGGATGAGGATTTGCTTCAGGCCCAAGGGATCGCTGAACCGGCAGGTCTGGTTCAAAGCCTTCAACAGCTAATCACCTTGGCCCAAAGTTCATCGTCGATCCCCAAATCCTATCCGCTCACCCAGGAAGTCGCCCAAGAAGCCCTGCGTTCTAGCAATCAACTCGCCCAATTTCGGGTTTTATCGCTCAACGCGACGGACTATCAGCAGCTTTGGCGCATGACTGCCCAATCTGCCGATCGCCTTCTGGCTCCGATGCATGGATTTGTGGACTATCAACGTCATGTGATTGCAGTGGTTGATGGTGATGTGAATGCAGCTCTGCCGGAAACGACGACAGCCGTTGCCCTATCCGACAGTCCTGCCATTGCGAATAACTTGACCTCGGGATTTGATTTTCAAGAGGACAAGGTACAGGCTCTCGCTCAGGCATTAACGCCTCAGACCGGTCGTTTAGTACCGGATGACCAAAAACTCTAGTTCATAGATTGGGGGACAGGATGTGATTCTGTCCCCTTTTTAGCGATTTCGTTGACTGAGAAACTGGATGGTATTCCATGCCCTGAGCAGGTTGCCTTGCATTAGACCAATAACACCATCCAAGACTCGAATTTCGAATTGCTGGGGGGCGATCGCCTGGGCAGGCTCCAAGGCTCGCGCTGCCGCCCTCGGTTGAAAACCGTAGAGATGCACAAAGGCGAGATAGGCATGGGCAAAGGGGTTATCGGGATCCAATTGGGTAACCCTTTCGAGAGCGGCGATCGCCCCTGGAATATCCTGCTGTAAAATCTGAGCCAAGGCTAAGGCATAGGCATTGTTGAGATGATTAGGGTCTTGGGTTAGGCGATACCGCAGCGAAAGTTCCGCCTGTTTCAAATAATCCGGGCTGGGAACGATTTGGTTCACCCGAGAAATTGCCTCGAACGTAGGGCCAAAGACGGCAGGCCCCCCCGGCATTGACTTTGCCCAAGTGCGGAGTTGGGTCAGCCAATCCAGTTCGGGGGCGACGCTTGCAGGAGCCGCAGGATTCAAGGTCAGCGTTGTTTTAGGAATCGTCAGGAGCTGCGTTTGACCATTGTTGCGATCGAGATAGGCAGCCCATAGCTGATATTCGCCCAAAGGTCCTTCCGGTAGCATCGCTAGGCGCTCGGTCAAGATCACCACTTCATCTGGAGATTGGTCCGGCGCAACCAGCAGTTGCCCCAGGGCTGGAGCGTGGTCATGAATCCAGCGATCGCCCCGCCCCGACTGCCAGCTCAGAGCCAAAATACCGTTTTGCAAAGCCCGCAGCGAACCCGACCAGCGATAGGTCACCGCCACGGGCTGATTGGGCGGTACCTGGGCAGGCACATTCACCGACAGCAACTGAACCCCTGAGGGCGTATTGGCTGGGGCCGGTTCAAGGGTGAACGGAGGCTGAGTCCGGTGCCAAAGCTTGACGGTACTGCTATCGGGCAAGGGCCACTGGCCAGCGACGGCAAACTCAGGACTGGTTTCGACGGTATAAACCATGAGTGGCTGGGAGTCGGGGATGGAGCCCTGGCCACCGGTTTTGGTCAGAAACCATTCGAGGGACCGCCCATCCTGCTCGACAAATTCTTCCTGGGTCCCCACTTGCCGTCCGGCTACTCGGAAATTCGCCAAATTGCCGTAGAGGCTGAGATTATGTTGGTTGACCGCTGGTGTTGAGGGTAAAACGCCGAGGGTCGACCGGAGATTGGGTTCGGTGGTAACGATGGTTTCGATGATTTGACGATGGGGCCAAGTCTGGCCAATCTGGGGCCATGGAGGTTGGGCAGGACCGAGTCGGGAACCCAGGGCTGCTCCCAGCGGATTAGGAATGAATAACAACAATAGGGAAAGGACGATCGCCCCCAGGGGAATCCAACGCAGCCGCCAAGACCAGAGGTTTAGTCCTGCGGCCAAGAGCAGCGAGATCGCGGGTAAATAGGGCACGATATAGCGTGCATCCTTATTGGGATTGAGGCTACAGAAGACGTAGGCCCCCAGGATAAACAGCAACAACCAAAGAACTGCGGGAAGGATGGATTGCTTGTTAGCCGTTGTCGGCACCGTCTTCGGCACCGTCTTCGGCACTGTTTTCGTCACCGTCTTTGCCTGCCAGCGACGGAGGATGGCTCGAATCAGCCAAAACAAAACCCCGGCGATCGCCGCCAACCCAATAGGCCAAGTCACCTGCTGAGGTAATTGTTGTAGGTAATACAACCAAGCCGCCGGACTCCACAGCGACGGATCACCCTCCTTGATCGCCGAATCCACCGTGGCCCGCTTACTAGAGGTCAAAATCAACAGCCAGTTGGTCATCACCCAGGGGCGAATCACCAGCAAAGCCGTAATCCCACAGGCCAGTCCCTGCAACAGCCGCTGCCCGTTCAACTGCCAAAGCGCTTTTAATCCCATGGCCAGCAGCGGGACCAGCAAAAACAGCAGCGCTGTCTGCTTAGTCAAAATCGAGAGACCCAGACATAATCCCGTGGCGATCGCCCGAGGCCAAGCCCAGCGCCAATCTCGGCTGCGTGCCCAGCTCGTCATCAGCAAAAACGTAAACGTCACCATGGCCGCGACGGGATAGTCCAGTAAATATTCCAGCCGTAGCGGATACAGTCCTGGTAAAACTGCACAGATCGCCGCTGCCCACAGTCCCACAGAGCGACTAAAGAGAATTTTCCCTAACCCGTAAACCCCACTTAAGAGCAGCGCACTGTAAATGAGCTGGACCAGCATGGCGGTATCGGGACTGGGGCCAAAGAGTTGAAAAAACGGCAGCGTCAGCCCATAGGTCAAGGGGGGAATCTTCGGGGCAGCCGACCAAAACTGCTGCCACCAGTCAGGGCTGAACCGATCGCCCAAGCCCCACAACCGCCAATATTCCAGTGCCCCATTGAGGTAGTCCGCTTGATCCCAGGCGGGCATCGACTGATCTAACGCCAGCCACAGGCGATCGCCCAGGGCGCTGAGCAACCAAAGTCCCAGCAAAATCCAAAGGGGTTGGGCGAACCATCGCCGAGTTTCTTGCCGTGTCACTTTACTCACAGGCCCACTTCCCGAGTCTCGTAGATGCCCCTAGCCAATGAGGGGAGAATGCAAAAATCACTCTACCGCTTCGAGCGATCGCTGCATCTTGAGATGTTCGATTCCTGCTTCCCAAAAGGGTTCCCCCTGGGGGATGAAGTCGAGGCGGTCGTACAGGGGTTGAATATAGCGTTGGGCGTGGACGATGACGGTTTGGATCCCTTGCGATCGCAATTCTTCTAGAGCTACAACCATTAATTGATGAGCAATGCCTTGGCGACGGTAGGCGGCTAGGACCGCAAGACGCTCGATTTTAGCAAGGGTTCCATCAAGGCAACGGAGGCGCAGCGTCGCGACAGCCTGCTGATCGACATAGGCCAGTAAATGCTGAGCGGTTGGATCCTGGCCATCAATATCGAGCGATTCCGGCACGTTTTGCTCTTGCGAAAAAACGCGGCGACGGATGCTTTGGATGGCAGCGGCCTCAGTGGCATAGTTGGCGATCTGGATCTGGAGTGACATCTGGAGTGACATAGGGCAAGGCATGACACCACTCTATAATCTCTGGATAATCCCTAACTGAAGCACCAACTGCTTCCCCATCGTGACGCCATTCGGTAAAATGGGGACCAACAGAAACCTCTTTAACAAAATATCTGAGGGAAAACCAATGGACTGGCGCGTTCTGCTTGTGCTTGCACCCATCCTCCTCGCTGGCGGCTGGGCTGTTTTCAATATCGGTAAAGCTGCTCTAGGACAACTTCAAGGGATGTTGGACCGTCGCGCCTAGAATCGGACCAATAATCGGGCCAATAGGCCAATAATTGGGCCAACAAACCAAAGAGCGATCGCTTCATTCGGGGGCGATCGCTCTTTTCATTCGAGGGTTGTCTGAGGCAGGGGTTCTCTACAGCGCTTGCAACAACGCTTTGGTATCCGCTGTAGCCATGCGTGCACCTAGATGGGTCACCAGCTTCGCTGCGGCCAAAGACCCCAATCGTCCTGCATCGGCCCAGCTCAATCCATTGGTAATGCCGTAGAGCACGGCTCCAGCGTACATATCTCCGGCTCCCACCGTGTCAATAGCCTTGACCGGGTGCGGCGCGATTTCAATCAGGTTTTCTCCGTCAAAGATCACGGACCCCTGGGCACCACGGGTAATGGCAAAGGTTTTCGCCAGGGGTTTGAGGGCGGCGATCGCCTCCTTCAAATCCGTTGTTCCTGCCATTTCCAGTGCCTCGCTCTCATTGGCAAACAGCAAATCTACCCCCGGCCCAATCATCTCCAAGAGTCCTTCCTTAAAGAACTTGGTCATATTGAAATCCGACAGCGTCAATGCAGCTTTTTGACCCGCAGCTTGGGCCATTTCGCGGGCTTTGATCGCGGCTTGACGGGCAGCCTCTCCAGTAACGAGGTAGCCTTCGATATAGGTGTAGGTGGAATCGGCGATCGCCTCCGGCACCAGTTCCTGTTCAGAAAATCCACCGGAAATTCCTAGGAACGTATTCATCGTGCGATCGGCATCCGGCGTCACAAACACCAGGCACTTGCCCGTAATGCCGGATTCTGGTTCGTGGGTTTGGAGATTCGTCCCAACGCCGCAACGAACCAAATCATCAAAATAAAATTGACCCGGCTCATCATTGGCGACTTTGCAGGAGTAGTAGGCTTTGCCGCCAAACTGGCTAACCGCAATAATCGTATTCGCCGCCGAGCCCCCGGAAGAGCGCTTGGTGGAATGGTCTGAGAGTCGCGCCAGAATGTTGTTTTGGCTCTCCTCATCCAGGAGGGTCATGACGCCCTTATCAATTCCCAGCTCCTGAAGCCATTCGGGAGTCACCTCGCATTCAATATCGAGTAGGGCATTGCCAAGGCCGTAGACATCGTAGCGCGCCATAAACGTTCCTCTAACCGTGATAGGTCTTGATATAGGTCTTAAAGCAGGTGTTCTTGATCATCAAAATTGATGACCAAAACAGAAGGGTCTCAACGGACCCTTCTCATTACTACTGAGCTAGGCTCATTTGGGCCAGTGCAGTGTTTTGGTAGTAGTACCCCAAAATTTGCTGATAGGATTGCCCCTGTTTGGCCATACCCAGCGCTCCGTACTGGCTCATGCCGATGCCGTGACCAAACCCCCGACCTTGAAACACAAACGTCGTATTGCTGGCTTTGGTACCCCCTTGGGGCACGACGCTAAACAAAGTGCTGCGCAGATCTAGGGCTTGGCGCACTTTGGTTGCTGAAACCGTTCGGCTGCCTTGCTCACCCTGAATCCGGACTGTTTTTAGTCGTCCTGTAGGACTCGTGACAGCAGGGGCGATCGCAACAATATTGCCAATCCCAGAGACTTCAGAACCCAAGTAAGATGCAATCTTACTCGTGAGCTGTTGGCCCGTAAACTGTTTGCTCCAGCTAAACACCGGAGCCTCTTGGTCATAGTCGGGAACACCGCGCAGATAGGGCAGCGGCGAAGACCAAACATCTTCAGAGTTTTCCGTGTGCCCCCCGGAAGAGGAGTGAAAAACCGCTTCGATCACCTGACCGCTGTAGGTCAAGATCTGGCCCGCTGTGCTCTTGACTGCGGTTCGGGTTGAGTCGGTTTCTGCGGCTGCGCCTTTATACACCTGGGAGGCCGTTGTGTCGCTCACGTCAAATAGACTACCGGTTTTGGTATCCCGTTTCTTAAGGGCATAGGAACGCGCCGCAACTGCTTGGGATTTGAGGGCTTCCTGGGGCCAACTCGGCGGCATTTCGCTGGCGACAACACTGTAAAGATATTCTTCGACATCGACATAGTTAACAGCGGTCAGCCCTTGGCCCTTGGGCGTCAGGAGGACCTTGCCGCGATACCAGCGATCGCCAATCCAAATCAGCCCATCTCCACTAGGCTCCACCCAGACCTGGCTACCATTCCAAGGTCCAAGGGTCACTTGCCCCCGCTGTACCTGAGCATTATTGCCGGTCATAGCCTGGAGTCGACCGAGGACCTGGCCCGAGGTGTTCTTGATGATGGCGGTTGTGGAAGCACCGACCTGAACCTGGCTGGCATTTTCTTCGACCGCGACCCGCATATCCAGGGCTTGGGCTGGAGCTGCAACGAGCAGAAAAACGAGTACACCGAGCCAACGCAGTTTAGAGAACGCGGAGGATTGAAACAGGAGTGAAAGCAGACGGTGTCCCTGACCAACGGAACCCGCCATTGCAGTTGCAGCGGTCATAGAATCTCCCTATAGAAAGACGCAAAAAAGACAGGAAAAACTTGGCGTTAACGCAGTTCAACAGCTTGACGCTGAGTCTGGAATGCAGCGATTCAAGCGCTACAGTTGTTTGCGTTACCCTGTTCTAGCGGACGCAGAAGTTGCAAGTTCAGTTCCACTCCTGTTGAGGATTTGCATATCGGATGGCATATCGGATTTGTATAGTTCGCGATCGCACGAGTAACCACACTACCCTAAAACTTGCTCGGCTCAGGATCAGAATGCCCCTGGGAGACTAGATTATCGCCTAGGGAGAATATTGCAATGTTGCCCCTAGGGCAATTCACCAAATCTTTATGGGGTACGGCCTGGGAATAAACAAGCCCTAAACAAGCTCGGGACGAACAAGCTCGGGACGAACAGGTTAGGATGGTCAAGGGTTGGGCAGTCTTGGGCCTAGACCCGAAAAATGCCAAGGCAAAACGCCCAGATAAAACGCCCAGATAAAACGCCAAGACCATTCGCTCGCTCGGGACATTTGCTGTGCAGCTCACGTTTTTAGGAACCAGTTCAGGGGTACCAACCCGCGCCCGCAATGTCTCGGCGATCGCCCTGCGACTTCCCCAACGGGCAGAGGTCTGGCTGTTTGACTGCGGCGAGGGAACCCAGCACCAGTTTTTACGCAGCGATTTGCGAGTGGGCCAACTGCGCCGGATTTTCGTGACCCATATGCATGGAGACCACACATTTGGATTAATGGGTCTCTTGGCAAGCTGCGGTTTGGCAGGCAATCCCGAGCGGATCGATATCTATGGCCCTCGCCCCCTCAATGACTATCTCAAAGCCTGTGGACTCCATTCCCAAACCTATTTTTCCTATCCACTTAAGGTCCATGGCGTGAAGCCAGGGCTGTTATTTGAGGATGAAGATTATCGGGTACATTGTGGCCCGCTCAAACACCGGGTTCCAGCTTTTGGTTATCGGGTAGAAGAGAAGGACAAACCGGGGCGGTTTGACTTGGCCAAGGCTCAGGCCCTCGGAATTCCGCCTGGACCGGTTTACGGGGAGCTCAAAGCCGGTAAAACGGTCACGCTAGAGGACGGTCGAATGATTCGGGGCACGGAACTCTGCGGACCAATCCGCCCAGGTCGGACGCTGGTTTACTGTACGGACACGGTTTTTTGTGAGGAGGCGGTTGAGCTGGCCCAGGGGGCAGATGTGCTGATCCACGAGGCGACGTTTGCTCACCAGGATGCAGAACTGGCCTTTCAGCGGCTCCACTCCACTTCGACGATGGCGGCCCAAGTGGCCCTCGCCGCAGGCGTTAAGCAATTGATCATGACCCACTTCAGTCCTCGCTACGCCCCTGGCAACGCGCTGACGTTGGACAATCTGCGGGAAGAAGCCCAGGCGATTTTTCCCAACACGCTGTTGGCCCACGACTTTATGAGCTATGAAATTCCGTCCGCCGATTGACGGAGCGTTAGGCGCAGGTGCCGATATTCCTCACCAAATCCAGTAAAACTACGTACGTCAAATCTCCTGGTTTTTCTAGGGATGAGAAAGAATTCATCTGTCTTTGCTTCTCGCTGTAAATACTGAGAAGAAAGTGTATTTATTGACAGTAAAACTGGCGATCGCCACGGTGCCATGACAAGCTAGGTCCATCGCAATAAAGCACCTATTCAAGCTTTGGACGCGCGAGAATACGGATTGTAGTCGATCAATTTTGACCGAAATTGCAAGGCTAGACTCTGTATTTATCGCTACGACACTCCAAGCATCGGCATTTTGAGGAGAAGTTGAGTTATGGTGTCCGGTTCTAGGTCTTCCCAAGTTTCCTATAGCAGCCCCTTTGTGCGGGAGCAGGCGATCGCCCTACGCAAACGGGCTGAGCTCAAAGCCTCAGAGCGAGCGGCCTCACGGGCTGCTGCCATCGCCAAAAGCGCTGAAGCGGAGCAGGCTCCCAAAAATGTGATGGAAGTGCTGGTTGAATCCGAAATTGAAGCCCAGCTTGAGCATTTGTCGCCTAAAGAGCGGGCGACGGTTAAAGCTCCTCAGATTATGGCCTACGCCCTCAATCGCTTACCGGGACTCTATGTGACCAGCGAAAAAGGCTGGGAACGTCAGTGGAATCAGGGCCAAAGCCGCTTGGCAAAGGAAATCAAAACAGCAGTTCGCCAGGGGATCATCGCGGTGCAGCGAGACCCGCTACGGGCCATGAGTCCCCTGGAAAGCTGTGCTCCGGATGCGGCGGATGCCGCCCTAGGCCAGCTCCAGCGCCTGCTTAGACAGCCCGCACTCACCTGGTATAACTTAGTGCCCACCGTGCGCATGATTGTGTCGAAGGCAAAAGCTGGACAAGCGGCGCGGCGACAACTGGAGGCCATGAATCCAGCCCAGCGGGAAGCCCTAGCAGTGCTGGCCACAGAACAGGAGGAGGATTCCTTTGATTGGGATAGCCATCCCCTCTATCAACGAGGGTTTTAGGTGAGGGCGAGGACCTGGGGGACTTGGGGGAACTGGGGGGTTGGCTGAAGCTCGGTTTGATGCCAGGTTTGCAGGTCGGCGAGGGCGCGATCGCGATACTGTCCATAGCGTTCTCGCTTGTCGCGAACTTTCTTCGCTAATTCAGGCAAAATGCCAAAATTAGGCGGCATGGGCTGAAAATGCTTGGGCGACGCCGAGCTAATAAATTCAAACAGCGCCCCAGACATTAGCGTTCCGGGCAACACCACAGGCTCTAAGCCTCGGGCTAGCCTTGCCGCATTCGTCCCGGCGAGCCAGCCGCCTGCGGTGGCTGCGGTGTAGCCTTCGGTACCCACCAATTGACCAGCGGCGAGGAGCGTCGGTCGTTTGTGAAATTGCAGCGTGGGTTTGAGCAATTCCGGCGCATTGATGAACGTATTGCGATGCATGACACCCATGCGCACAAACTCCGCATGTTCCAGGCCCGGAATCATCCGAAATACCCGCGCCTGCTCGCCCCAGCGTAAATTCGTCTGGAACCCCACCAAATTCCAAAGCTGTCCGGCTTTATCTTCCTGCCGGAGCTGAACCACAGCATAGGGCTTTTTGCTCTTGTTCTCTGGAGCCCGAAAATCCCCCAGTCGCGCATCAAACAACCCCACGGGCTTGAGGGGTCCATAGCGCATGGTGTCTTCGCCCCGCCGGGCCTGTTCTTCAATCGGCAAGCAACCTTCAAAAAACTTCGCCGTTTCCCGCTCAAAATCCTTTAGCTCCGCCTGTTCCGCTTCACAAAGGGCCTGCCAAAAGCGCAGATATTGCTCCCGGTCCATGGGGCAGTTGAGATAGGCAGCTTCTCCGCGATCATAGCGAGAGGCCCGAAAGGCAATCTCCTGATTAATCGACTCACCAACGACAATTGGGCTGGCCGCGTCAAAAAAACTGCAATAGTCCTGGCCCGTCAAGGCTTGCAGGTCTTCCGCCAGGGCTGGACTGGTGAGGGGACCGGTTGTCAGAACAACAATACCTTCCGCCGGAATTTGCAGAACTTCCTCCCGTCGTAGGGTCACCAACGGATGACCAGAGACCGTCTCCGTAAGTTCCTGACTGAAAACACCCCGATCCACTGCCAATGCACCGCCCGCAGGCACCGCATGTTCCTGGGCTTTGGCGATTACGATTGAACCCAACTGCCGCAGTTCTTCATGGAGCAACCCCGCCGCCCGATCCGTCGCCATGGCCCCAAAAGAATTGCTACAGACCAGCTCGGCGAAGTATTCCGTATGATGGGCTGGGCTTTGGCGCAGCGGACGCATTTCGTGCAGGATAACCGGAAGCCCCGCCTGGGCAATTTGCCATGCGGCTTCAGTTCCAGCTAGACCAGCACCAATCACATGAATGGGAGCGAGAGAATCAGACATGAGCGTTGAAATAAGCGGGCAGAAGGCGATCGCCACCTAAAACTAGGCATTGAGGCTACTGTTCAGTATAGAGATTATTCCAGGCGTTATTTCAAACGCAATGCCAGGGGATTGTCCAGGCGAGCGGCTCACACCGACTTTTTCTTCGCGTCCTGGTCGATAATCGCCATGGCAACGTAGTAATAAACCGTAAACATAACGCTAGCAAAAATCTGTCCGCCCCAAGCACCATGCCAAAACTCAAAGGATTTTTCACCCCAATAGACCGCTGCATTGGCTAACAGCATGATGCGAGGAATATTGAAAATTAGCGAGATTGCAATACCCGAAAGAATGAGCTGAGCCGTTTGCGAGCCTTTCAGCTTCATAAACAGCCCTAAAATCAACCCTGTCCCCGCCAATGTAAACGCCATGGCAAAACCATTGCAGCCCGGTGCGACCAAGACTGAACCTTCAGGTAAGTTCACATAGGCCGATTGCGAAGTCGCGGCTTGACCTATGGCTTGCAGGCCTAAACTGCCGGTCCAAGCCATCAGCCTCTCTAAAGATTCATGGGGCGTTACCAGGCGAAAAATTCGGATAGCAATAAATTGTAAATTAGGATAAATGCTAATTAAAACCAAGAGCGCGTGAAATCCATGGCGCTTAAAAAACTTCAGCCCCCAGGTACTCAGCGTCATGCCCATCAAAACCCAAGCAAATACCAGGGCTTGAAACGAAACCGAATTATAAATAAAGGGAAAAACTAAAACACCACCCACAATTAAAAGATGCCCTAAAAGCTCATCTTCTTCGTTGGCGGACCAGCGGGTGAGGCGATCGCGATCATTCCAGAACGCCTGCGCCGCCAAGGCAATAAAGCCAAAATTAATAATGCAATCGGAGGCACCCTCATGAATTTGGCGAAAAATTGTGCCCAACCAAGTGGGTAGAAAAGCAAGCCCAACCATGCTGCCGAGCAGGATTAAAAAACGGTGAGGGCTGGTAAAACTAGAACGAAGATAACGGAGGAATACAGTAGGTAGCGTATTCAAGGTCATGGCTGATTCCTAGAAGACGGGGTGGGTTGGGTTCAATTGCCTAAATTCAGCACAATTCAGCACAACTCAACCCACAGGCAATTGTAGTCAGGCTCAGTAAGGACTCAAGCGCGATCGCCCTAGACTCGATCCTTAGGGGGCTTCATGCCATACCGACCCAAGCCTAGCAATGCTAGACCCACAACCGCTAGATTGCCCACACTGGCAATGCCTGCGCGAAAGATACCGGTTTTAGCATTTTGTTGCAGACTGTCCGATCGTTGAGAAAGCTGCTGCAAGGCCGTTTCTAACTGTTCCGGCGTCACTTGGCCACTGAGTTCAGGATTGGACCGCGCCTGTTGAATTTGGGTTTCTAGCTGAGTCGCCTGGGTGGTAATCCGGCTCAGGGTTTGTTTTTGCAGTGTGCTGCTGTCTCGAATGACCAAAATGCAAGAAAGCTGAAAGATCACGCCTAGGGCTAAACAGAAAGCGGCAAAACGTCTGCGCCAGTTGCGAAACTCCATAAAGCCATACATCAGTAGGGCTAAACCGAAGAGGAGAATAATGCTGCGATCGCCCACCTGTTGAAAGAAACTCACGCGCCATTCCAGCGCACCAAAATTAATGGGGTAGCTCAATACAAATAGATCAACCGCAAAGCCTGCAAGGCAAGCAATGCCAATGAGCCTGCAAAGGGCTTTGCCGCTGTAGTTAGTTGTTGTTGTGGGCGCGGAAATAGTGGCCATAGGATTATTTGTAACTTGTAAAAGTCACTATAAAAAGTGATTTCGTTCAGTATATTCAAGGAGAAAGAGTCTTAATCCGGATAGACTTAGAGTAAAAATCTAAGATGATACGGGAAAAGAGAAGCTGCCAATACTTGAGACTAGGGAAGCCAAACGTTACCCTAAACCAGGTAATTTTTTCTCAAAATTAAGCAGGGTAGAGAAACCTCGTACCCTACTGAATGGTTAAGAGTCATTTGGCTGATTGAGCCGATGCTGTTTCCCTAAGCTTAAGCTGCGTTTTCCAACTCTTCGCGACGCTTGCGCAGGAGCGCTAAGCCCATGCCAATTACACCGGGAAGCAACGCAGGTGTTGGCACAGCCTGGACCTCAACATTTTGATTTTGAGTTCCGCTAACACTCGTAAAAGCGTTGCCTAATGTGTCGGCAGCGCTCAAGAATGTCAAATCAAAATCGGCCAACCCATCGTTTTGAAGAGCCTTTACGTTAAACAGATAAGAAGCAATTGGAACACTAAATGAATCAGGTGCGATGGCTGCACCCGTTTGCTTAAAGGTCAACGAGGTTGAAGTTGCTGCAGTTGGAATAATCCCAGTAAAGCCAGCCGTTGCAGAAAAACTGCTGAGTCCCAACTCTAGCCCAGAATCCCAGGAAACCTTGTACTCGACTTCACCCAACTTATCGTCATCCGCAAGACCAAAAGTTTCTAGAAAGATATCAAACTTGATTGTATCTCCGAGATTAACTGCCAAGTCTTTGATGGAATCTCCATCCAACGATGTACCGGTGGGTTTGAAGGTTAAGCTCAGGGCATTGGCGGGAGCAACATGAGCGAGGCTCATTGCGCTTGTCACGGCGGCGGCAGCGAGCGCAGATGTCCAAAATTTGGTTGTTGTGTTCATTATTCTACCTACATGGGGTCGTAAGACAGTAGCGACTGGATCTCAGCAATTGCGACTAGGAGAAAGCCGTAAACACTTAGAGATACCAGGAGGTAGATGATGAAAAGCTGAATCCCGACTCGGAAGGATGATGAGGAACAAAACATCTCACAGAGTGGTCTTTGTCAACCAGCCCTAGAGCGATAGACTAGTAAGCCTCAGAATTCTGTCCTAAAAGTATAGTATTCAATCCTACGGAGAACGGCAATTGATCTTGCCTAGCTTCACGGAGGCTTTATAGAGCGTTTATGGTATTTCTTGAAACAAGTTCTCTGGGTTCGTTGTTTCAGCGATCGCGCCAGCATTTATCCATCCAGACGTCAACGCTTAGAGAGGTTTGAAGCGCTGTTTGAGCAACGTCTGAATCGCTTTCTGGGTCTGAGACAGAGAAAATAGCATTTGGGCTTTTTTTCGTCCAGTCTCTGCCATCCGTTGTGTTTTGCTGAGTTCAGCTTGACATTGTTGCAGAGCCTGAGACAGCTCAGCAACGTTGCTGGGTTGAGTTAGCCAACCGGTAATTCCTGGTTCAATTAATTCAACTGCACCCCCTGCTGCCGCTGCAATAACGGGTTTCCCACATAGCATGGCTTCGATAATCACTCGGCCAAAGGGCTCTGGAGCAGTAGAAGAATGAACGACAACATCGCAGATTGTCATTAACGTGGGAATATCAGAGCGAAACCCTAGAAGCTTGACCCGTGTTTGCAAGTCAAGCTGCTCAATTTGCTGTTTGAGTTGGATTACGTATTCTTCTTCTCCGAACAGCGCTTCTCCGACGAGGAGTACTATGAAATGAGAGGGACAAGTGGCCAATGCTTCTAGCAAAATATGTTGCCCTTTCCAAGGAGAAAGCCGACTAAAGTGGCCAATCACAAACTGTTGATCAGCGATGCCTAAAGTTTCGCGCAATTGCTGGCACTGTTCAGCCTCTGTAAGGTATTGTTGAGGATCAAAACCGTTATAAACGACTTGACACAGTTCTGGTTTCCCTCCAGCGGCAATAAAGGCGGCCCGAGTGGCCTTGGAATTGGCAATAATTAAATCTGTAAAGTGATTGGCTAGAAAAACAGCTAGTCGTAGATTGGTCAAACTAAAATGGTCGGTTGATAAAATATCTCGCTGATGGTGAATTAGAGGCTTGCGAGCGATCGCCTTTGCTAGTGCGCCCACCACAAATGCTTTTTGTGTATTGCTATAAATCAAATCATACTGGCGGCTTAGCTGAAGCACTTGCCAAACCAACGGTAACAAGCGAGTGGCACTTCCGAAAAGGCTCTGAATGAAACTGCTAGACTTTTGTACCTGTAACGGGCCTTGCGCCAAAACCCGAACTGGAATGTTCTGGGCTTCTAGGCGATCGCGAAAGGGACCATCTTGAAAGAGCCCCACAAGACAATCGTTTTTGTAAAAATCAGCTAGATCTAGCAGGGACAGTTCAGCTCCCCCTAATTTCCCACTTTGGTCTAGAAATAAAATACGCATGGGGAAAGCACCGTTGAACTATACCCTGAGATAGTTTTTCGGAATGTAGCGACCTAAACCCTTAAGCTGCTCCCTCCAGGTTACACAATCTCGGACCGACTCAGGTAATTCTTGGGCAAAATTAGCAAGCTGCTGTTGAGAAAGGGGCGATCGCCCTCCAAAAAAAGGATGCTTAGGACGACGGCTAAAATAACCAAAAAAGATCGCCGAGCGATCCTGCTGCCGGGGGGGGCAGCCGCGATGATAAAACGTTGCTGGGTCTAAAAAGAGAACCGTCCCTTGGACGCCTGAATAGGAATGGTACCAATTGTGATCTTCCCGCCCTAATAGGGTTTGAAGTTCCGAAGTTCGAAAAACTTGATACTTTTGTTGGGCCTTTTGCAAAATTTCCTCATTGATCGCAGGATGCACACATTCAAAGGGTCCTCCCGCTGGAGTGACTTCATGGAGATAAACACACACCTTGAGCATCTTCCAGTCTTCTTTGTCGCGATGCCATTTTCGGGGTCCCGCTTCCCGGCAATCGGCAACACTGTGATAGAACGAGAGGCCATCGTAGGCCACCGGCAAACCCAGATAGGCTTCGGCAATTTTTAAGATTTTTTCAGAGGCTCCCCAGTGCAAAAGAACTGGATGTTGTAACAGTTGCTGGGCCGTTGCCGTGAGCGTGTGTTTGCCTGCATAACGGGGCCAAGTGGCTTGTTCGGCCAGTTCCTGAGACACCGCGAGGGCTGCCGCTAAAAACGCTGGGGTTTGTTCGATTTGGAGGGCCGCTAAGGAAGTAACGGCGACGCCCGTGTGACGTATGGCTTCTACGATGTTGAGTTCATCTGGAGCAAGGAGGGGAAGATGAGAACCATAACGCTGCAAAAAGGCTTGATAGCGAGGATAGAGAATGCCTCGCTCAACGGTGTCCCAGTTGGCAATGGCAAAAGCCAAATCGGAAGGCAGACTGAGTCCTTGCTGAAGACAGCGATCGGCCAGTTGATAGCAGCGATCGAGTGAAGATCTGAGCATCATCGTTTGGGGTTTCCGTTTCCATAACAAAGCAGGTGACTCAGGGCCGTTTCTGAGGCTGGCGTCACCACCGATTGCAAAATCTGCTGAATTTCCTGGTTCGTCTTGTGTAAATCAAACGTTTCTCTGGCGATGCAATAGCCCTGGTGAGCGATCGCCCGCGCTGCGTCGTAATGTTGATAACAATGATGAATAGCTGCTGCTAGTTCCTGGGGATTATTAGGGGGCACCAGCCAACCGGTTTGTCCCGGTTTGACAAACTCTAGCGGCCCCCCTGCTGCTGCTGCAATCACGGGAATTTTGCATAGCATGGCTTCAGCGACCACACGCCCAAAGGGCTCAGGGGCAGTGGGCGTATGCACAATCAGTTGGCAGGCGGACATCAAAGGTACAATATCGGATTGAAATCCGGCCCAATGCACCCGATGCTGAAGATGGAGCGCCGCAATTTTTGCTTGTAAGGCTTGAAAATAAGCCTGTTCACCAAATAAAACATCCCCGACTAAAATCGCAATCACGTTATTGGGGCAATACTGAAGTGCTTCGATCAAAACATGTTGTCCCTTCCAATCGGCAATCCGGCTAAAATTGCCGATTCTAAAATAAGATTCGGCGGAGCTGGGGGTGGAGATTAACGCTTGTAAAGGGCTTGGCTGGGGAAGATAGCGATATTGTTCTAGATCAAAGCCGTTATAGACCACGTCCAAAAGCTCTGCCCGTCCGCCCGCTGTAATAAAAGCCTGAGCGGTCGCCTGAGAATTAGCAATTACTTTTGTGGCGCTCTGATTGGCTAACACGACTAAAAGCTGTTGATTAAACGGGCTAAAATGCTGCTTGCAGAGTATGTCATGAAGATGATAAACCAAGGGGCAACGACCCAGATGACTGGCTAATGCGCCAACGACTAACGCTTTAGGTGTATTGGCATAAATCAAGTCATAGTGCTGACTCAACGTCGCGATTTGCTTGGCTAAGGGCAAAATCTGGCGAAACGAACCGAGGCCTTGAACCCAACCGCTCGACTTTTTGACGGAGATGTCTTGAGCTCCTAAAATTTTCACGGCAATGCCTTCTGCTTGCAAGGAGAGATGCATCGGTCCATCCTCAAACAAGCAGACCAGGGATTGCTCGCGGTAAGCTTTCGCAATATCCAGGAGGCAGAGCTCTGCCCCCCCTGGACTTGCACTTTGATCCAGGAAGAGAATTCGCATCGCTATGGAAACATAACCTCTTTCGGAAACTGAAGTAACCTTTGTTGCTTTTGTATGCGTGGAAACACGCTTAGATGGCCTGACTTTTCCTTCTGGGGATCAACTGACTATCCGGACTCCTTTGCGCAGCAAAGATAAGCCTCTTGGTATTCACGATGAAACTGGCTGCAACAAGACCTTTTGGATCCTTGGTGCGATCAGGTGCCAATCAAAGTGTTCTACGGCATAGGTTCGACAATCCGCCCGAGAGGGTAGCTGGTCGGGATGGAGCAGTAATTGAATCAGGCGATCGCCAATGCCTTTCACACCCTTATTCTCTGTAACTAAATTAACATCAAATGGTCGCAAAACCTCTGGCATTCCACCGACTGGCGTGGAGAGAACCGGCGTGCCACTGGCTAGGGATTCCAGCAGAATTAATCCAAAACCTTCAAGGGATTGACTCGGGACTACCGTCAAATCTGCGGCTTGATAGCAGAGGGGCAGATCTTCGTCCGGCACATAGCCTAAGAATCGAACTTGTTGATTCAATCCCAGTGCTTCAACCTGTTGCTCTAACCTGTGGCGTTGAGGGCCTTTGCCGGCGATCGCCAACCAGATATCGGGAATTTCTTGCTTCACACCCACTAGGGCTTCAAGCAGTTTATCGATTCCCATGCGTTGGACAAGACGTCGTGGGGTAAACAGAATGAGGCGATCGCTCGGAAACTGCATTCGAGCACGGGCCTCTGCACGGGAGAGATTAGCTTGAAAATGGCGCGTGTTAATGCCCCCAGGGATAACATGGATTTTGTGCCAGGGAACGCCGTATTCGCAATGGAGGATCTGGCCAAAGGCTTGGCTGAGGACAATAAAACGATGGCATTTGCCATAGACCTGTTGCTCAAACCAACGTTTGGCCTGCACCCCCAACGAGTTTTGAGCTTCCCGCTGGCCTTCAGACGCCCAAGGCCCATGGAATGTAAACGTGATCGGGATGCCTTCGGGGATCTGATTCAGAATCGGCCAGCTATACAGAGATAAATGAAGATTGACAGCATCGGGGTGCTGAATATGACGATGTTGAAACTGTTGATGGGTCTGCCAAAGGCGTTGGACCAACGGACTGGTCGCGCAAGCCAGGGAGGTCAGCCAAAATTCAGTCGATTCAAGCGGCTGTTGATGGTGGGCATAACACAACTCAACTTGTTCTGAGATCGGAGCGAGTTGATGGGTGAGTTCATAAACATAGCGGTTGAGTCCCCCCGGTTGCTCTGGAAACCAACCCATGCCCACACTCAGAATTTTGGAGGATGGATTCACAAATTCTCTAAAAAGATTCAATCGACGATAAGCAGACTGGCCGATGGCTCCAGCCCCTTCAGTGATTTCACACTTTTTAAGAAGAATCAGGATTGTTCTGCTACATTGCGTGACTACGGTTAAGGAAATAGAGCCGACAGGGAGAAAAGCGATCGCCCAGTCTGGGCACTGCGATCAAAACAGTCCATAACAAAAACAGTCTATTCACTGATGGGGCGATCGCTTAGGTTTAAGCCTGAATTTATTCTTCCATTTGCGTCAGTTGGCTTTCTACCGTATTGATCGCCGCATTCAACGCCGCCAAACGGGTTTCAAGGTTATCCCGCATCATTTTTAGAAAGGAAAGCTTACGCTCTTGCTGCTGTTTGCGAGAGGGTGTTTCGGAACAGCCGCAGGGAAAGAATGGAAAAAACATAGGAATTCGCGTCTGGGTTAAGGGACCTTCTTTAAGCTTAGCGAGATTTTTTGAGAACTACCGGTCGCTAAACAACCTGGTCCAAGTTGTCTATTTCTAGGCTGCAGTCTTGGGTGAGCGCTTCCCGTAAAAGGACGGCATATTCACGATCGCTAATGACATAGGCCCCAAATCGCTCCAGGTGGGGATTGGTCATCTGAGCATCAAAGAGCACAAAATCCTGAGCCCGTAGACGATTGACCAGCTCGACCATGGCTACCTTAGACCCCTCAGGAACGCTAAAAAACATCGACTCCCCAATAAAAGCCCCGCCGATGACAATGCCCAAAATACCGCCTGCTAGGCGATCGCCCTGCCAGGTTTCAAAACTATAGGCCCAGCCCTCTCGGTAGAGCAAATGATAAATAGCCTTGAGTTCCTCTGAGATCCAAGTGACTTCTCGATTGGCACAGCCCTCCACCACCGCTTCAAAATCACGGTTAATAGCCACCTCAAACCGCTGTTGGTTGAGGACCCTCTGGAGGGATTTCGGATAGCGAAAGCGATCGTCCAAGGGAATAATGGCGCGTTTACGGCTGGTATACCAACCCAGGCTGCCATCTTCTTCATCGGCCATGAGAAAGTATCCCTGGGCATAGCCTTCAATAATTTGGGTTGCGCTGGTCTCTATCACGGTTAGTGTTTAGGAGGTCTAGGCAGTCTGGATCAGCATCCTGGCCCTTGGCATGGAATCGGCATGTAACTGCCATGCAATCCACATGAGACAAGGGAAAACCGGTCAAAAATTGGGGGAGCCCCCCAGTGCAATCCAATCTGTTCCGTATTGCGTCTATTTTGCGCTGGAACGGTACAAAATAGCCACCCGTTGCAGAGGATTAAGCGTAGCCAAGGGAACTTAGTCCCGCTGAATCTTCAGGCTAAAATAGTAGCAATTGTAAAGAGCAGCACGCTGTGTCTAAGGAGTTTTCTGTTCATGGCAGAACCGATCCCGCCAGTGACCTTGCCCCCCTCAGAGGATCTGCTTCAAGAAGGGGCATGGTTAACAGATGCGCTACAACGCTGGCTCGATCGTCAGTTTATCCCCGAGGACGTGAACCGCAAAATTGCCCAACGCGCTTCCCAAGTCTATGTGCGGCAGCGGATGGAAGGGGAAGATGACTTAGGTTCAATCGTGATCGCCATAGTCGTAGAGATGCGATCCTTCGATTTTTCCAATAGCTTTTTTGGCGAATTTTCTGTAGCCAACTCGGTCAGCGAATTGCTGATGGATCGCTTGGGAATTCAGCCCTGTTGCGAAGGTTAATGGCAAAGGCAAAGGTAAAGACTAAGGGGAGCTAGAAACCCAACCCCCCTCAACGTTCAAGCCAATTACCAGCTCGATTTGACTACGCCAGGCAGCAAACCGGCGTGGGCCTTTTCCCGAAGCTGGTTGCGACACAGACCAAAATCCCGGTAGTAGCCACGGGGACGACCCGTTGCCCAGCAGCGATTTCTAACTCGCGTGGGCGAGCTGTTCCGGGGAAGCTGCTGAAGCTTCCGGTGAATCTCCAGCTTTTCCTTTTGATTCGTTGCGTTTTCAAACTCTTCCTTTAGCGCTTTGCGCTTATCCGCATACCGGGCGACAAGTTCTTTACGCTTCTCGTCCCGTGCGATCATGGATTTCTTGGCCATGAATTGCCCCGGTCCCTTAGTAGTTCGTTTAGACAGCGTTTTCCATGATAGCTCAAAAAGGGTCAGGTGTCTGGATGGATTTGCTCTTTTGGGTGCTCTTTTTGGGGGTGGTCATTCATTGCTGCTTCGGCAGGGGTGAGAGCACTGTGAACCTGTTCCTGGAAAACATCAAGGTCAAGCCAGAACGTTGTTCCCACGCCGACTTCGCTGACCAAATGCATTTTGCTGCGGTGGCGATCGACAATATTGCGCACGATCGAAAGACCCAGTCCCGTGCCTTCCAAGGTATGGACGCGGTTCTCAACCCGAAAGAAGCGATCGAAAATGGCTTCTTGGTCTTCGGGGTCGATGCCAATGCCGGTATCAGAAATCTCGATCCGCACCTTTTGCAGTTCTACGCTAGAGGCCGCATGCCCCTGTAAGGTGAAAATTTGGGGGGCGAGGGAATAGGCGCGCAGCACGACCCGCCCGCCTGCGCTGGTGAATTTGAGGGAGTTGCCTACCAGGTTCGTGAGGACTTGCAAAATCAAATCGTAGTTGCCATAAACCAACGGCAGCTGATCGGCAGCTTCGTGGGTCATTTCAATGCCTTTATCCTTGGCATTGAGCCGGTGGGTCCGCAGGGTTTGGTCGATGGCTTGGCCAATATCAACGGCATCAAAATGATAGCTGCGGTTAGACTCTAGGCGGGATAGGTCAAGAACATCGTTGACGAGACGAGCGAGGCGGTCGGTTTCGCTGTTGGCAGTCGCTAAAAACTCCTGTCGTTCGGTATCCGACAATTCATCCCCGTAGTCATGGAGCGTCTCAATGAAGGACTTGATATTAAACAGGGGGGTCCGCAGTTCGTGGGAGACGTTGCTAATAAACTGGCTTTTCGCTTCGTTGAGTTCCGCCTCGCGGGTGACATCTTGAACCGTAATGGCGATGCCTTTGACGGTCGATAGGTTTTGGTCAGACACCTTGGATAACAAAATTCGCAGCGTCCGGCGAATGGGTTCTTCGAGGCTGAGACGAAGCTCGGTGGCTTCGCGGGATGTCTCCAGCAGTTCGCTGGCGCTGGCTGGGTTCAGCAGGTGAAGCTGGGTATCGATATCAACATGATGACGGTTGTCAAACCTAGCGCTACTGGCTTCAAAACCGCTTAATTCGACGGCGGATGGCGCGGATGTGGAGGTGAGGGCGAGGGAGGGGGCGATCGCATCCATGCCTTCCGGGGAAAGCCCCTCTTGCAAGAGCCGCGCGAGGGGTTCGCTAAGTTCTAGCCGCAGGCTATGGGGCAAATTCGGCAGGAGGCTTTCTCCAGAAACCTCAATGCCTTGCCAGTTAAACAGTCGCCGAGCCGTGGGGTTGGCGAGTAAGACTCGGAGATCGGTGTCGACTAGAACGGCACCGTCGGCAATGGTGCTCATGAGGGTTTCGAGCTTGGCTTTTTCGGCGGTGAGCTCTTCGATATTTTGGGCGTCGTAGCATTCGAGGCGATCGCCCATCTCATTAAAACTGCGAATCAGCTCCCCCAGCTCTCCGCCAAAGGGCAAATTAATCCGCTGCTTGAAATTCCCCTCCGCAATACTTTTGACCCCCTCGGACAGTTCCTTGATCGGTCGGGTAATGGTCAGGGCATTGATGACCGCACCGAGAATCACCATGGCCCAAATGGCGATGAAGACGGCGATCGTCACGTCGCGAGTGATGTGGGAGGAGGTGACAACAATGGCATTGGGGTTGATGCCAATGGCTAAAATTCCAAGATACTTGCCCTCGTGAATTAGCGGCACAAACACATCCGTGACTTCACCGTAGGGGGTTTTGTGTTGCCGCACCATGGGAATATCGGTGTTCTTCTGGAAATTTTCTGGTAGCTGAATCCGGCGTTCAATGGTTAACGAGTTTTGGACCTCAGAGCGAGAAAAGGGAATTCCCAGAAAAATTTCCCCATCTTCGTCCGCATAGATGAGATAGCGAATGCTGGTGGTGTTGTTGTAGAACCGATAGGAAAACTTGGCGACTTCGGCCAGATCCTCTTCCGCGAGCAGAGGGGCTACGTTTGTAGAGAGCAGAAGCCCTAGGTCACGACCAAAGCGGGTGTCGTTCATGCGGGCATCCTGCTGGATGCTGTTCACGGCCCAAAACGTTAGCCCAGTGGTCATGAGCGAAACAATGAGCGTCGCCAGAACCATGAGCTTGGTTTGCAGCGTAAATTCCGACCACCAGCGGTCAAACCGAGCTTTGAGCTGTCTCAGGAGCGCTAGCATGCCAGGAGTCCCAATTGCTTCTGAATCCTTGTCGTTTCCCGCATTTCCGTTTCCCGCATTATTGAGCAACTCGGACTTGATAGCCAATATCGCGGCGATAGTAGCAGTCGTCAAACTGGATTTGGGCGATCGCCCCATAGGCTGCATCAAAGGCCTGGTCAAAGGTCTCCGCCACTTGGGTCACGGCTAAGACCCGACCGCCTGCCGTCAAGATTTGGCCCTTGTCTTCCTGGGTTCCGGCATGAAACACCTGAGCCCCTTGGGCTTCAGCGGCGGCAATGCCCTGAATTGCATCACCCTTGCGATAGTCACCGGGATAGCCCCCGGCGGCAGCAACGACACAGGCCGAGACCCCAGGCTTCCATTCTAGGGGGGGCATTTCTCCAAGGCACTGGTCTACACAGGCCAAGAGCACCTCAACTAAGGGGGTTTCCAATAATGGCAACAGGGCTTGGGTTTCCGGATCGCCAAACCGGCAGTTGAATTCAATCACTTGGGGGTCGCCCTCGGGGGTGATCATCAGTCCGGCGTAGAGGATGCCCCGATAGTCGATACCCCGTTGTTTGAGGGTGGCGATCGTGGGTTCCAAGACTTCGGTTTGAATCCGCTGGAGCAATGCTGGCGTCACCAACGGGGCCGGGGCATAGGCTCCCATGCCACCCGTATTGGGTCCCGTGTCCCCTTCGCCAATGCGTTTGTGGTCCTGGGCTGGGGCGAGGGGGCGAATGGTTTTGCCATCGGTAAACGCTAGGACAGAGGCCTCAGCCCCCTGGAGACAGTCTTCGATCACCACGAGTTGACCGGCTGTGCCGAAAATTCCAGAAAAGGCAGCGTCGATAGCCGCTTCGGCTTCTTCAATAGTGGCAGCGACGGTGACGCCCTTGCCAGCCGCTAGGCCATCGGCTTTGATCACAATGGGCGCGCCCTGTTCGCGCACGTAGGATTTGGCGGCCTGGGCCACCTGAAACACCTTGGAGGCAGCGGTGGGGACCTGGGCTTCCATCATCAGGGCCTTGGCCCAGGCTTTGCTGGCTTCGATTTGGGCTCCGGCTCGGCTGGGACCGAACACTGCTAAACCCCGTTCCTGGAGGAAATCGGTAATGCCCTGGGCAAGGGGGACTTCGGGACCCACAACGACTAAGGCGACGTCATGATCCTTAGCGGTTTGGGCGATCGCCTCAAACTCCGTCACGCCAATGTTCCAGTTGGTGCAGCGTGGCAGCGTGGCTGTCCCCCCATTGCCGGGAGCGCAAAAGACTTGTTTGACTTGGGGAGATCGCAACAGGGACCAGGCGAGGGCATGTTCCCGCCCGCCGTTTCCAACCACTAAAACGTTCACGCTGAGTTTGCCTTTGTAGAGAAAATGGGAAATAGCGTCATTATCCCATAGTCTTTCGGAGGGCCTGGGCAACCTTATGGCGGCTTAAGAAGTTGAAAACAGAGCGAAACATCGATATGAAAAGTTTGGCTTGGATTTGGGTTTTGGGCTTGGCTGGATGGCCAGGTATGCGGCTGTTGGCCCAGGAAGCTCCGGCGATCGCCCCTCCTCCTCCCAATATTCCAACCCTTCCCACCGAGGTCGGACCGCCAGATGTCGCAATTCCCGAGGCTATCCCTAAACCCGTCAAACGGGAACCCAACACCCTCACCCCCGACCCCAAGGATCCCCTCCTGCCGCCTAAGACCGGCAAGGGACCGTTGGCCCCCGAGGGTCAGCAACGGGTAAGGCTAGCGGCGGCCCAGCTCGACCAGGAAGCCCAAACGGCCTATGCCCAAGGCGATCGCCCCAAGGCTTACCAACTTTGGTTCCGCGCCCTGCGGTTGCTTCAATACAGCGGTGACGTCAATGAAGAAATCGTCGCCCTCGGTCGGGTGGGAGAAAAGGCTTGGGCTGAGGGGCTAGCCCCAGAATCCCAGGCGATCGCCCAGCGTCTTCTCATCCTCGACGCCCAAGTCAACCCCCAAACCAAAGCCGCAGCCCCGACGACTGAGCTGTTGGAGCAAACCCTCATAACCCAGGAAAAATTGGCCTTTGCCCATGAACAGGTGGGGGCGATCGATCCAGCGATCGCTCGCTACGAATACCTCTTGGCCCGTTCCCGCGAACTCAAACGAGACGAGGACCAAGCCCGCTGGACCGGCAAACTGGCTCAGCTCAATCTCGATCGCTTCCGCTATCCCGACGCCGAAGCCTACACCCAAGACCAGCTTGCCGTTCTGCGTCGCCAGCCCCCCTTTGTGCAAAAACAGCCCGCAACCTCTGCCGAAGAAACCCGACTACTTCAGCAATTGGCCTATATCCAGGAGCAAAACCGTCAGTGGGAAGCGGCGATCGCCACCCAGCAATCCTTGCTCAGCCGCTATCAGGATCCGGTCCTGGAATTGCCCAAGCGGCCTGCTTTGATGGTGGCGATCGCCACAAACCAAGAAAAAGCCGGTCAGCTCACCGCCGCCAGCCAAACCTACCAAGACGCCTATAAAGCCGCCCAGGCCCTCCTCCAGTTCGGCGTTTCCCACGAAGCCCTAGCCCGCCTCGGCCAGCTCTACCAGCGGCAAAACCAGGTGGAGGATGCCTTAACGGTGTACAACGTCTTGCGTCGGGTGGACGAGCTCTCCTACGACCTGTTTGGCCTTATGACCACCCATGAGCAAATGGCCAACATTTACGAAAGCCAAGGAAATTTACCCCAGGCGCGCCAAGCCCTCCAACAGGCCCTCCACCTCGCCCGTCAGCTCAATTATCGAGAAGCCGAAGTCGCCCAAAAGCTAGCAGCCCTGCCTACAGAAGAATAGACAGGGTAAAAAATAGCTTAAAAGAATAGGCGACAAGCCTGTGCGACTAGCCAATTCCCAGCTGGTTGCGGCTTTTTGAAAGTTGTTTCCAGAGGGATTCGATCGCCTGAAAAGATTCCTCCGGCGAAAGCTTACCTCCGTTTTCTAACCCAGCGATGTAGCTAACGCGCTGGGCAAATTCCTGCAAATTGGCATCAAAAACAATGCCTTGAGGCGTTGCTGCGCCCTGATAGGAGCGGTATGGATAGAGAAAGTCGTTGGCGGTTGTCATCGAGTCCCCCCCGAAATTGCCACAGATTGCGATGCGCAAATTAACCTTACCTTAACCCAGGCTTAACCTAAACGCCAGTCTCACTCGCCACAGATTGTTGATTTTTAGCTTTTTTTAAAACTTTCCTTCCTGATCTTGAGGATTCAAGTACAGGAAAGTACTTTCCCCATTTTCTCTTTGGTTTTTGGGCTTCGGTTCGTGGGCTTCGGTTTGTGGGCTTCGGTTTATGGGGGTTCCAGGACCGATAAGATTGGAAAGCGAATCATTTTGGTGCTCAACGATGACGTCCCCTCAGCCGCTTTACGAAGGCAAGGCCAAAATTATTTATCCCACGGATGATCCCCAGGTCCTGCGGGCCTATTACAAAGACGATGCCACGGCCTTCAACGCCCAAAAGCGCGGCACCATCACAGGCAAAGGTGCAATCAACTGTACGGTTTCTAGCTATCTCTTCCAAACCCTCGCCGCCGCAGGCATTTCAACCCATTGGCAGGGACAGCCCTCTGAGCGAGAAATGCTGGTCAGCGCGGTCAAAATTATTCCTCTAGAGGTGGTTGTCAGGAACATTGCAGCGGGGAGTCTCTGTCAACAAACAGGTATTCCCTTCGGTACGGTTTTGGAGACGCCCCTCGTGGATTTCTATTACAAGGATGATGCGCTTGGGGATCCCCTCTTAACCCCAGCCCGGATCCAACTGCTGCAGGTGGCAACACCAACACAGGTGGATCAACTGACGCAAATGTCCTTGACCGTGAACCAGCAGCTCAGCCAATTTTTCCGAGACTGTGACATTACGCTCGTCGATTTCAAGCTGGAGTATGGCCTGGATACTTCGGGCCAAATTCTTCTAGCAGACGAAATCAGTCCCGACACCTGCCGTCTCTGGGACTTGCAAGAACCGGATCCAGAGCGTCGTGTGATGGATAAGGATCGGTTTCGCAAGGATCTCGGACAGGTGGAAGAGGCTTATCAGCGCGTTTTAGAGCGGGTTCTGGCCCACTGTTAGTGCTGGCTGTGGGATGGGTTAAGATGATTCCGATTTGACGGACCGGCTATATCGGGCTGAGGGTATTGTACGAAAGCCGTATGGTACTCAATGCTCTGAAAGGGTTGGTTGCTGTGGTGTGGAGATGTGCATAAAACTGTGAGTCGCAAATTGAATCGTAACTTCTATCTATATTCGACGGTCCTTGCCGCGATCGCAGCCTCTGCTGCTCCGGGTTGGGCCATGCCTGGGGCGGAGTCCGACGCAGGGCAATCTCAATTGCCCGTCACCGTTGAAACCTCGATTAATGAAACCCCGATTAATTTGGCGTTTCCCGAGCCTGCCGCGCCCCTTGAACCTGCCCTTGAACCTGCCCTTGAACCTGCCTTTGAGCCTTTTGTAAGCGAACCTGCCGTTGAACCTACTTTAGAGACCTCCCTGGAAGTCAGCCCAACCCCTCCGCCTGAATTTTCCCCAGAGGGCGCGGAGTTCATGGCGGATCAGCCAGTTGCGGATCAGCCGGTTGCGGATCAGCCCATTGCGCAGCAGATGCCAAGCACGACACCGCCAGCCGCACCAACCGCACCCGCCCCGGCGGCTCCAGCTCCAACCGCGCCTGGAAGCGAGGCCAGTCCAGCCCCGGCCAACGAACCTCGGGTGTTGGTTGCAGAAGTGACCGTTGAAGGGACTCAAGGAAGTCCAGAGCAGGAGTTACTCGAAGATGCGGTTTATGGGGCAATTCGCACCCAGCCTGGACAAACCACGACGAGCTCGCAACTACAGGCGGATCTCAACGCCATCTTTGCGACAGGTTATTTTTCCAATGTCAATTTCCGCCCGGAAGATACACCTTTGGGGGTGCGGGTGGTCTTTATTGTGGATCCTAACCCGATCTTGCAAAGTGTCACCACTGCCGATACCCAGGTCCTTCCGGCGGAAGTGGTTCAAAACATCTTTGAGCCCCAGTACGGCAAGACCTTGAACTTTAACGATTTGCAAAGTGGCGTCAAGCGAATTAACGCTTGGTACCAAGACAATGGCTATGTGCTGGCCCAGGTGGTTGACGCCACGCAAATTTCTGAGGATGGCCAGGTTTCGCTGGCGGTGGCGGAAGGCGTTGTGGATAGCCTAGATGTCCGCTTTTTGGATGCGGATGGCAATCCTACCGATGCCAATGGCGAGCCGGTTCGCGGACGGACGAAGCCCTATATCGTCACGCGCGAATTTTCGCTCAAGCCAGGTGATGTCTTTAATCGGCAGCAGGCTGAGCGTGACTTGCAGCGGGTGTTTGGCCTTGGCATCTTTCAAGATGTCCGTCTTTCCCTGGACCCGGCCCCCGAAGACCCACGCAAAGTAGTGGTGGTGGCGAATGTTATTGAATCCCGTACCGGCAATATCGGTGCGACGGGCGGGATTAGCTCCTCCAGCGGCTTGTTTGGTTCTGTGAGTTTGGGACAGGACAACTTCCGTGGCCGTAACCAAAAGCTGCGGTCTGAGGTCACGTTAGGGCAACGGGATTTTCTGTTTGACGTGGGCTTTACCGATCCTTGGATCAAGGGGGATCCCTACCGAACGTCCTACACGGTGAACGCGTTCCGTCGGCGATCGATTTCGCTCAATTATTCAGGGGGCGATCGCGATATTGACCTGCCCAACGGGGATACCCCTCGGATTCTCAGAATTGGTGGCGGTGTGCGCTTCTCCCGTCCTTTATCCCAAAATCTTTTTGAACCCGCTGAGTGGAATGCCTCCCTCGGGTTGCAGTATCAGCGCGTGTATATTCGCGATGAGGATGGTGACTCGGTTTCTGTGGATGAGTTGGGCAATGATCTAACCTTCAGTGGCGATGACTTTGATGATTTGGTCACCTTCCAGTTGGGCTTGGCGCGCGATCGCCGCAACAGTCCCATACAGCCTACCCAAGGAAGCATCACTCGTTTCAATATCGAACAATCGGTGCCCGTGGGCAGCGGCAGTATTTTCATGAACCGGCTGCGGGTTAATCACAGCCAATATCTGCCGGTGCGCTATCTACGCTTTACCGATGGCTGCCGTAAGGACAGCCCGAGCCCCGATGAATGTCCCCAAACCTTGGCCTTTAATGTCCAGGCCGGGACGATCTTGGGTGACCTACCGCCCTACGAAGCCTTCTCCTTGGGGGGGGCAAACTCAATTCGAGGCTATGGCGAAGGGGAAGTGGGCAGTGGTCGCAGTTTCTTGCAAGCCACAGCGGAATATCGGTTCCCGCTCTTTTCGTTTGTGGGGGGTGCGCTGTTTGCCGATTTCGGAACAGATTTGGGGACAGGTGACAATGTACCGGGTAACCCCGCAGGGGTCCGCGAGAAACCGGGCAGTGGCTATGGTGTGGGTTTAGGGGTGCGGGTGCGATCGCCCCTAGGACCTATTCGGGCTGACTATACAGTCCTCAGCGACGATGGTGATCAGCGATTCCAATTTGGTATCGGTGAACGCTTCTAGTGCCGCTAGAGCACCCGCTGTTAGGTTAGCCAAGTCTTAATCCGTTCTGAGCAAATTCTGAGTCAGGCCAATGCAATGCATTGGCCTATTTTTTCTTTGAGGCCCATAAGCACAAAAAAGGAAAAAAGGGCTTCGTCCAGTTGGATAAAGCCCTTGCGGTGAATAGAGGTGGGTGAATCGATAGAGCCAGTCGTGACCCAATCGATTGAAAAAACAGTACGGAAAATAAGAAAAGTTTGTATAAAATCAATCTCAAAAAAGAAATTTTTATCAGTAATTTCGTTGAACTTCTAGTACCTTATTAGTAGCTGTTTGTGTGAAAAAATCGCCTGGCTCTATAAAGCCCCCAGAACCAGGCGAATCACCTGCAAGGACAGTTAGCTTCTCAGAGCGGTCGCAGGTTCAGGAATGAATCTTTGGCCTGTGACCCGCTGAGTTGCTTTCCTCTTGGCTGATAGTATTGTGTCAATTTTGTACTGCCTCTAGCCATGGCACATCTACGTATCTTGAAAATTCCTCCTAAGTCAAGATTCGTTGATTTACCTATAACTTGTGGTGGAAAAATTCTCAGAATCCTCTCTAGCGCAAAAGTCAGTTTTGGGCGGTTGAGGATTAATTCTTGGAAAAGCTCATGACGGGCCATGAAAAAGCCGCAGTGTCCTGTCCTGCGGCTGCCCTAATTAATTTTTTCTGAATAGAAAATTAAAATAAAAAATCGCCTAGCTCTCTAAAGCCCCCAGAGCTAGGCGAATCACCTGCAAGGACAGTTTGCTTCATCGAGAAGTGCTCCGCGAGCTAGGCTCAGGGGCGAAATCTCCAATCTGCGTTCCTCTTGGCTAGTTTGATTGTGCCCGCCCCACCCCTAGGGCAACCATGGCGCATCCACGTATCTTGCTCTGGGCGGCTTTTTCGCGGTCCGTGAATTTACTCCTGGAGTCCACTGCTAACCCGCCTGATTGGCTAGAGGGGTCGGTCCATAGGCCTCCCAGGTCATTTCAACCAGCGCCGTTAGCAGCGCTACAGCAACCATGGCGTTACCGGGGCGATCGCTCAAGCTAATAACGGGACAATTGCTCTGGTGGAGTTGCTTAATCCAATCCAAGTCTGGAGCAAGCAGGGGTGGCGTCGCAATGACTAAAGCCGGATGGAGGCTCTGCTGTTGGATCAATCGCACTAAGCTGGCGAGGGCACTGACTTCCTGACCGATGACAAAAATACCGTTGGGGTAGCGCTGCGCTAGGGTCTCTAGCCCCCAAGCAGTGCGCGTTTTCTCGCGCTGCGGACGCATGATGGCTTCCTGGCAGCAGTAAATCGGATTGGCAAAGCTGGCTTGAAAAACGGGCATCAGCGCCACTTGAACCGCTGGAATATCAACAATGACTGTGTTGCGAGCAGCCAACGCGGCAGCACCAGACCGCAAGGCTTCCTCCGGGCAATTGAGCCGCGACCCATAGCCAAAATCCCCGGTCACCGAGACCATTCGACGGATCATCTCGTAAACCGCCGGAGCGACGTCTCGGGAACCCAGCTCCTGTTCTAGGGCGTTGAAGCGTTGTGCATCGGTTGGATGAAGGTCCATATCAGCAAGCTCTGGAAGAGAATAGCATTGTAATTCTGGCGGGAATCTGGATGGGATTGGGTCATGGAGAATCCACTGGGAAATCCAATAGAGATCCGCCCCGCTCTAGGTGGACCGGATAACCCCTCTTGCAATCTGAGCAATCCTCAGTAGACTTGAGCCAAACCTAGTGATTTACAAGACGATTTGGCGAAGAACAAGCTAAATTGTCTGTGCAAGCTGGGCCTGGGTTGCATCGTGACCCAATTTAGGTCATTCTGACCTGCGTTTGTCCCCTTAGTTTGTGCAAGTCTTCTGCAAGTCTTCTTCGGTGAACAGTCTATGGAACCGCTGATTGCCCCCCTCGCCTCTGCTGTCTTTATGATTGCAGCCTATGTGGCTGGCTCCGTCAAAATCGTTAATGAAGGGGAAGCTGCCCTGGTTGAGCGGTTTGGCCGCTATCGTCGCACCCTATCGCCCGGTCTCAACTTTACCCTACCGATGGTGGATTCAGTCATCATTGATACAACCCGTGAGCAGGTATTTGATGTTCCAGCCCAGGATGCGGTGACGAACGAGGGGGTTTCCCTGAAGGCTGATGCCGTAGTGTTTTGGCAGATCAATGACCTTTACAAGGTCCACTATGAAGTGGACGACATTAAAGCAGCGATCGAAAACTTTGTGCTCACTAGTCTACGGACGGCCATCAGCCAAATGACCATGATGCAGGTTCTCTCCGCTCGCTCGGATTTGAGCGCTTCGCTGCTGGCAGACTTGAACGTGGTCACCGATGGCTGGGGGGTCAGCATCCGCCGGGTTGACGTGAAAGATGTCACGTTTAACGAAGACGTGCTGAAAAGTATGGAAGAGCGCCGGATTGCAGAGGAACGCAAGCAGTCGGCGATTCTAGAAGCCCAGGGTAAGCGTCAGGCAGCGGTGGAAGAGGCTCAGAGCCGCCGGGAAGCGGCGATCGCCGAAGCCCAAGGCCTCATGGAGGCGGTCAAGATCATCTCGAACAACAGTACTGTGGAAGCTGAGCAAAAGCAGGCCCTCCAGGACATCATCAAGTTTTTGGTGGCCCAGCGCTATATGGATGCCAGCCAGAAGATTGGCGAAAGCCCCAACTCCAAGATTCTATTTATGGATCCCAGCAAGCTAACCGAGGCGTTGTCGGAATTGGTAGCCCAGGAAGATTTGAATTTGCCGGGAGGGGGGCGGAGTGAGGCTTAGGGATTTTGGGGTGATGCGTCATAGGTAATTGGGTGACGGGGTGATGGGGTGATGGGGTTGGTTGACGCTCATCCACCCAATCGCTAGGCGATATGGATGGAGATTCCTGTTTCACAGACTCTTGGCTAGATAGCAGCACATTCATGCCGCCACCCCGCCAGACCGTCTCCACAAGCCTTTTCTTGAACCGTGCGCCCCACGGCTCTTTGTTTGATTACAATTGCGCTGGCAATATCCCGAGGCATCGATGACCCGCAATGGGGACAATTATGCCAACGGTCTGAAAGCGTCTTTTTGACAGCATGACCACAATCAGGGCATTGCTGAGAGGTTCCACGGGCATCCACTTTTAGATACCCCTTCCCTCGCTTAAAACACACCCAGGGCAAAATCTGATTCAGGAACTGTCCCAAGCCAGCATCGAGCATGTGTTTACCCAACATGCCACGGGACAAGCCCACTAGATTCAGATTCTCCACCACAATCACATCGCCCCGATCACAGAGCAAATGAGCAATCTTGAAGTGAAAATCCTTGCGAGTGTTGCTGATTCGTTCATGCAGTTTTGCGATCTTAAGCTGAAGTTTTTTCCAGTTCTTCGACCCCAGCACCTTTTTCTTCAACCGGCGTTGCAGCAATTTCAGCTCGCTTTGCAGGTCAACGAAAAACCGAGGACGATGAACTTGCAGCCCATCCGAGGCTGACAGGAAATATTCCAACCCCACATCGACACCCACACACTGACCTACCAATGGCACATCGGGAATGGACAACTCCGCTTGAAAACAGAGCATCACATAAAACCCTGACGCCCGCTTCACTATCCTGGCCTGCTTCACCTGGAAGCCTTCGGGATAGGGCCGAGACTGCCGGATAGCAATTTTCCCAATACTGGGAAGATTTACCCACCCGTCTCCCAGTGGAGTCTTGCCCAATTGAGGAAACAGAAACGACTTCATTTGCCCCGACTTCTTAAACCGAGGAAACCCAAAACCCCGCTCTGCCCTATCCTTGAATGCTTTTTCTAAAGTCTTCAGCACTTGCTGAAGGGATTGAGCATTGACAGACTTGAGGTCAGGATTAGTCTTCTTGGCTTGGGTCAGGGATTTGCACTGGTGAGCAAAACCGGGATAGGGAGCATCCGCCGCCATGATGTACTCACCCCGAATTGAGCATGCATTGATAGGACACTTTCTTGAAGCAATCCAGTCCTTGCGCTCTTTGAGGGCATAATTCCAAACCTTTCGGCAGACATCTAAGCTATTTTCTAGCTCCTCAATCTGCTGAGCGGTTGGCTTCAGTTTGTACTCATAGGTCAGTGTTAGCATGGTCTTATGCTAGCTTAGTCGCCTACAATGTCACAACCGTTAAATACCCTCCACCACTGCTCCTATAATCTTCAGTTCCACTTAGTCGCTTGCACTAAGTACCGACGAAAGTGCATCACAAAACCCATGCTGGAAAGGATGCGAGAGATATTCGCGCAGACGCTCGTTAAGTGGGATGGCAACCTGCTTGAGTTTAATGGGGAGGCTGACCATGTTCATCTTCTTATCTCGATCAATCCCAAGGTTCAGCCGTCAAAGTTGGTGAACAACTTAAAAACTGTCTCTAGTCGGTTACTCAGGAAAGAGTTTGGTGAACACCTTAATCAGATCTACCAAGATAAGCCGATTTTTTGGAGTCGTTCCTACTGCATTATTTCTTGTGGCGGAGCCCCTATATCTGTTCTCAGGCAATATATTCAACAGCAGGCCGAGATTGATTAGTTGCTTCCTGCGGTCGCGCTCCGCTTCACCACCCCCTAACCCTTCGGGTATAGGCGGAGCACTGCGGAGATTTCTGGTAGAACAGAATATGAAGTATTGGTTGATGAAGTCGGAGCCTGATTTGTATGGCATCGACGATTTAAGGCGGGACCAGACGGAGATCTGGGATGGGGTGCGTAATTATCAGGCGCGCAATTTTTTGCGATCGATGGCGGTGGGGGACTTAGCGTTTTTTTATCATTCCAATACGAAGCCACCGGGGATTGTCGGGCTGATGACGATCGCCGAAGCCGATATCGTCGATCCCAGCCAATTTGATCCGGCCCACAAGTATTACGATCCCAAATCTCCCGAGAGCAATCCCCGCTGGCGAACGGTGAAGGTGCAATATGTAGAAACCTTCCAGCAGATGCTGACGCTGGATCAGCTCAAGGCTGAATTTCAGCCCGAGAAGTTGGGGGTGGTGCGCCGGGGCAATCGCCTTTCGGTGATGCCGGTGGAGGAGGCGATCGCCCAGCGTCTGTTAGCCATGGCCCAGACCCGTACCCCACCCCCCGTACCCCATCACCCCATAACTCCCCCATAACTCCATCAACCCATTCCCTCACCATGACGCCCTTGATGCCAAGCCCAAGCGTGGCTAATGATTTCCCTCAGGTCGCCATATTGGGGATTCCAGCCAAGGACTTGTTTGGCGCGATCGCCCGTACCCACCAGCATCGGCGGATCGCCGGGGCGGCGAGGCTGTTCAATCACCTGAATTTTGCGATCGGTGACGGTCTGGGCCAGTTCAATCACTTCTCGCACGGAAAAGCCCTTGCCATTGCCTAGATTAAAGGCATCGCTGTGACCTCCCTGAAGCAAATACTCCAGGCCGAGTAAGTGGGCTTGGGCAATGTCGAGAATGTGGATATAGTCGCGGATGCAGGTCCCGTCGGGGGTATCGTAGTCGGTGCCAAAAATCGAAATCGAGTCCCGGTGGCCCAAGGCTGCTTGGATAATCAGGGGAATCAAGTGGGTTTCGGGATAGTGGTCTTCACCCAACTTGCCGTTAGGCTCCGCTCCGGCGGCGTTGAAGTAACGGAAACATACGGACTTGAGCCCAAAGGCCGTATCAAAGTCTTCAAGGATTTGTTCGACCATCCACTTACTACGGGCGTAGGGGCTGATGGGTCGCTTGGGATGGGTTTCAGGAATGGGGACTTCGTCCGGGGGGCCGTAAATAGCGCAGGTGGAGGAAAAGACCAGGGTTTTGACCCCAGCGGCGACCATGGCCTCTAGGAGTGTCAAGGTCCCCCCCACGTTATTTGCGTAATATTTTCCTGGATCCTGCACCGACTCACCCACGGCAATAAATGCCGCAAAGTGCATGACGGCGTCAATTTTGTGGGTTTGGAAGAGTTGGTCGAGAAGGGCGCGATCGCCCGTATCCCCTACAATCAACTCCACCCCCAAGACGGACTCCACCAAATCCTTGTGGCCACCGGAAAGATTGTCTAAAATCACCACGCCATAGCCGTTTTGTAGCAGCGAAAGCACTGCATGGGAGCCAATATAGCCTGCTCCGCCTGTCACCAAAACCGTTGGTTTCACAACATCCCCCAGGGGTTTTACTGTATAAAATGTACAGAAATAAAATCTGTACCGATTGTATCGTTCCCGGTTCTAGGGGGGTTGTACAGTCGTCTTGTACCGTCGTATTTTATGGCTGTCTTGAATCTGGACTAAAGTGCAAGTTCTTCAATGTCGACGCGATCGCCCAATCCCGCCAACACATGCTGAATCCGAGGCAGTTCTAAGTCATTGAGGTGGTCGATCGCCCAGTTGGCCTGACGCTGAATCATATGAAACGGATAGGTATGGGCCACGCCCACGACGGTGATTCCGGCCCGTTTCGCCGCTTCGATACCGGCAAAGGTGTCTTCGATCGCCAGACAATCTCCGGGCTGAAGCTCAGGGCAGTGCGATCGCAACTGCTCCACAGCTAGCAAATACCCGGTCGGATCCGGCTTACTGGTCAGAATATCGTCACCCGCAACCACGACAGAAAAATAAGACTTTAGGTTGGCCCGTTCTAAAACCAGTTCAATTTCCGCGCGACGGGCACCGCTAACCACGGCCAAGGGTAAATTTGCCAGACGAAATTTATAAATTAAATCTTCAACGCCCGGATAAATCGGCAGCGGATCTAGCTGTTCGAGGGTCGTTAGATAGGCTGCGGCTTTTTGGTGGAGGAGGCGTTCTAGATCGCGATCGATCAAGGGTCGCTCCCGCCGCGCAAAAATATCGCTGAGACAGGCGCGATCGCTCCGCCCTAGACAGCACTCCCGTAGCTCATCCTCATTGGGGCGCAAATTTTCACTCAAAAGCAGATCGCGCACTAGGCGATCGTGAATCGGTTCATCGTTAATGATAACGCCGTTGAAATCGAAGATTACAGCCTTGAGTGTCATACCTCCCATTAAAACATCTGCATCCGGTCATTGATCTTTGGGTTTGCTATGGGGTGATGATCGGCTTGTATCGAGAAAGTGACCCCGAACGATGGTAAGAAGCTTACGGGTGGTCACGTGGGGTGGGAGTTGGAAGGGTTGTGGTCATTGCGATCGCCTCTCCATCTAGTCCTTGAGTAACTGCCGTGCTGACCGCTCCGCCACAAGCGGCCTCGGCGACTTGTACTGTTGGCAACTGTGTTGTGAATTATAACGGCGCTGACTATAGCATCTCAACGGCGACTGGCAGCTTTCAATAGCAGCGGCAGGCTTGGGTCTTGGCCCTTTAGACTAGAGTCAGGCCACCCAAGCCCTGGAGATCTACTCCCATGGTTGCATCGCCCCAACGCCCCTTCATGAGCCCCGAAGCCTACTTGGCCTGGGAACCGCTCCAGGACTGCCGCTACGAGTACATCGACGGCGAAGTCTTCGCCATGACCGGAGGCACGAAGCCCCATAATCGTATTGCTTTCAACCTAGCGTCTGAGCTGGATCGGCACTTAGGCGGACGCTGTGAGGTTTATATCGCGGATGTTAAGGTTCAGGTCACGGCGAAGGGGCCTTACCATTATCCCGATGTGGTCGTGAGCTGCGACCCGCGTGACCGAAATACAAACCAACTCATCTGTCATCCCTGCCTAATCGCAGAAGTCCTCTCGCCGTCAACTGAGGCGATCGATCGGGGCCAAAAATTTCGGTGCTACCGCCAAGCGGAATCCCTTCAGGAATATGTGCTGATCCAAGCCGATCAAAAGGGCGTGGACTGCTTTCGCAAAAACGAGGCTGGCCTCTGGGTGCTGCACAGTTACGAGGCCGAGGATGAGCTGCGGCTCGAAACCGTCGATTTGCCCCTGTCCGTGGAGGCCCTCTATCGGCAAGTGCGATTCGAGGGCTGATCGCCGCCCCCTTTGTCCCAACGAATGGCCTGAGCAGTGGTTCACTTCTCCCCACCACTCCCCAGGCCCTCGCACAGTCCTTAACCTTTCCAATTCGCCCAATCCTGGGGTTTGAGGAAGATATCGTACAATTCCGCTTCCGGCGTACCCGGCTCGGGATGGTAGTCATACTCCCAGCGCACAATCGGCGGCAACGACATCAGAATCGACTCCGTGCGGCCATTGGTTTGCAACCCAAAGATCGTTCCCCGGTCATAGACCAAGTTGAACTCAACGTAGCGGCCCCGGCGATAGAGTTGAAAATCGCGCTCGCGATCGCCATACTCCATCCCCTTCCGACGTTCTGTAATGGGAACGTAGGCATCGAGAAACGCACGACCACAGCTCTGGATAAAGGCAAACATTTCCTCCCAGCTCCGCTCTACCTTGCCCACCTGATCGCTATAGGCCGCAGCCTTGCTTTCCAGCATCGGCCCCTTGCAGAGAACACCCTGGTCGTTTTGGTAATCAAAGAAAATACCGCCAACACCACGGGTTTCGTTGCGGTGCTTGAGGTAAAAATACTCATCACACCAAAGCTTGAAAGCGTTGTAATACTCGGGATGATGCTTGTCGCAGGCCGCTTTCAGCGTCTTGTGGAAATGGGCTGCATCTTCCGCAAAGGGATAGTAGGGGGTCAAGTCAATGCCGCCGCCAAACCACCAAACGGGACCGGCTTCAAAGTAACGGTAGTTGAGGTGAACCGTCGGGACATAGGGGTTTTCGGGATGCAGCACCATCGATGTGCCGGTGGCAAAGAAATCATGACCGGCAGCTTCCGGGCATTGGTTCAAAATCGAGGGCGGTAACTGTTTGCCCCAGACTTCCGAAAAATTAACGCCGCCCTTTTCAAACAAATTGCCGTTTTGAATCACCCGCGAACGGCCACCGCCGCCTTCTTCCCTTGTCCAGGCATCTTCCTGAAACTTCGCCTTGCCATCCGCCTGCTCTAGCCCCTGGCAGATTTCATCCTGAATCTCGGTCATAAACGCCTTCACCCGTTCCCGAGAATCCTGAGGCGGCAGCGAGAGTTCGCTTTTGGGGGGTAGAGACGTTTCTTCGACCTGGTTTTTAGCCGTTTGGGTCGCAGGAATGGCAGCAGTCATAAAGTACCCGTTTTATAAATCGTGAGCGTTTTTTATTTGAAACCTGAAACTCCCCAGGGCTAAGGAGCCTTTCAAAAGGCTAAGTTTTACTTTAAGCCTTTATTTGAGATACCAGGTTAGGGAGTCCCAGGAAAATGGACGTTGCACAATCGTAATATTCGTTTGCAATTCCCTGGGGGAAGGGGAGCAACGAGGGCCAAAGGGTGACGCCTATTCTGCTTGAGCTTGAGGGAGATCTGTCAGTTTCGATGGGATGACGGGATGCCTCTATGATGTGAAGATACATGAACGCAAGTAACGGCCCTGAGGTTCGGGGTGGTTTTGCGAGTCTGTTTGCATCTATTTAGGCGATCGCAGAGGAAATTCCATGCCTGCCCTTTTGGAAACCACAGCCGTACTTGATGCGCTTCGTCCGGTGCAAGATCCGGAGCTGCGTCGCAGTTTGGTCGAGCTTAATATGATTCGCAATGTGCAGGTCAATGGGGGGCAGGTACGGTTCACCCTGGTGCTGACGACGCCTGCTTGCCCCCTGCGGGAATTTATTGTCGAAGATTGTAAAAAAGCGGTTTTGGCGCTGCCCGGTGTGGAGCAGGTGGACGTGGAGGTGACGGCAGAAACCCCTGCGGCTCCCAGTCTGCCAGATCGCCAAGGGATTGGTGGCGTTAAAAATATTATTGCGATTTCCAGCGGCAAAGGCGGCGTTGGCAAAAGCACAGTGTCGGTCAATGTGGCGGTGGCCCTGGCGCAAATGGGGGCAAAGGTGGGTCTGCTAGATGCGGATATTTATGGTCCCAACACGCCGAACATGCTGGGCCTAGCCGATGCGGCAGTAAATGTTCAACAGACCGAAGGGAGTGAAATTCTCGAACCAGCGTTTAATTACGGCGTTAAGCTGGTGTCCATGGCGTTTTTGATCGACCCGGACCAGCCGGTGATCTGGCGTGGCCCCATGCTCAATGGCATTATTCGCAAGTTTTTGTACCAGGTGAACTGGGGCGAGTTGGACTATCTGATTGTGGATATGCCCCCCGGTACGGGCGATGCCCAGCTCACCCTCGCCCAGGCGGTTCCCATGGCCGGTGCGGTCATCGTCACAACTCCCCAGACCGTAGCGCTGTTGGATGCTCGCCGGGGGTTGCGGATGTTCCAGCAGTTGGGTGTACCGATTTTGGGCATTGCCGAGAACATGAGCTATTTTGTTCCCCCCGATGCGCCGGACAAGTCCTACGACATTTTTGGCTCCAAGGGCGGCGAAACCACGGCAACGGAGCTGGAACTTCCGCTGCTGGGTTGTGTCCCTTTAGAAATCCCGGTGCGGGAAGGGGGCGATCGCGGCATCCCGATCGTCGTTGCAGATCCAGAATCCGCTTCGGCAAAGGCATTGACGGCGATCGCCCAGCAAATTGCCGCACGGGTTTCAGTTTTGGCCTTAGGAGGTTCCTAAATGCTAACCCGCTCCTTCAAACAGTTTCCCTTTAAGTCCTGGTTAAATCCTTGGGAGGACATGGATGGCTGGTTACTGGGAGCAACGGTGGGCCTGACCCTTTTGGGCGGATTGCTGATTCGTAGCACCCAACTCCATGTGAGGGTTGTGGGGGTTGAAGTCAGTTGGTTTCAGCATTGGATTACAGGGGGAATTGGGCTTTGTTTGCTTTTGGGCTTAGCTCGATTTCGCTACGAAAAGCTGCAACAGTGGCCTTGGATAATCTATATCATCACGAATCTCTCGCTACTCGTCGTTAAGCTAGCAGGGACGAGTGCCTTAGGAGCCCAGAGTTGGTTGGCGGTCGGTGGTCTTTATATTCAACCGTCAGAGTTTGCCAAAATCGGCGTGATTATTGTTCTGGCAGCAGTCTTAGGGGCGGAGGAAGCTTCAACCATTCCCGCGCTCATTCGGGCGCTGATGATTTTGGCGGTGCCTTGGGGGCTGGTGTTTATTCAGCCGGATTTGGGAACTTCGCTGGTGTTTGGGGCGATCGCCCTAGGCATGCTCTACTGGGCCAACGCCAAACCGGGCTGGATTATTTTGATGCTCTCACCGCTCCTGTCCGCGATTTTCTATGGCATGGGTACGAATGAAACCGCGTTTTTCTCCCTCTGGTTTGGCTGGCTGGTTTTTATTGGGATTATTGCCTGGAAAAGCCTACCCTGGCCGCGATTTGGTGCGTTTGGCGCGGTGGTGATGAACTCCATGGCCGGTAGCTTGGGTCAATGGGCCTGGTCCCATGTGCTTCGAGATCACCAGCGCGCGCGGTTGACCTCGTTTTTGGATCCCAATCGGGATCCCCTTGGGTCTGGTTATCACTTGATCCAGTCCAGTATTGCCATCGGCTCTGGCCGGTTTTGGGGGCGGGGGCTCAATCAGGGCTCCCAAACACAGCTTGAATTTATCCCTGAGCAGCACACAGACTTTATTTTTTCGGCCATTGGAGAAGAATTAGGGTTCGTTGGGGGAATTCTAGTTCTGCTGATTTATTGGCTGATCTGTCTGCGGCTGCTGATTATTGCCCAGAACGCCAAGGATAATTTTGGCTCGCTGATTGCCATCGGTGTTTTAGCCATGATTGTCTTTCAGGCCATGATTAACATTGGCATGACCATTGGGGTTTCGCCGGTTACGGGGATTCCGTTGCCCTTCTTGAGCTATGGGCGATCGGCCCTCCTCACCAATTTTATTGGGATTGGTTTAGCCGAATCCGTTGCCAATCAGCGTCAGCGATTCCGCTTTTAGCGGTAATTTCCCCCTAATCGGGTTCGGCGATCGCCTAGAGGCCATGACGAGAACTCGCTATGGTAAGACAGTCAGTAAGTCGGTGGAAGAGGGGGTAAGGCGGTGTCCGATTGGTTACTGCCATCATTAAGTGCAATTTTTCAGCGCGCGGCCACGGTAACACCTGAGGGTAGGCCAGCGTCGGACGTTGTGCCGCAGACAACTGGGCCAGACACTCGTTGGGGTACGGAGGGCAGCGCCGGTCGCAAATCCCTGGTGCAACAGCAGTTGCGGGCAGAGCTACAGTGGCGGGGGGCGATCGCGGCCATCCAGGATTTACTCACCACCTCCATGAATCCAGAGGGACAGGATTCGACCCAGGGGGTGGTGCTCTGTGGGCCGTTTCCGGTGTTGAGTGATCCCATGCTCAATCAGCATCTGGCGACCTGGGTGTTTGTCTCGGATGCCTTGGGTGCTCCCTATGGGCTGTCGCTCCAGCTCAGTGCCGATGTCAATCAGGCGGATGCTCTGACTCCCGTGGCCATGACCTCGGTGCCGATCCTCAATCAGGATTCCCTCGCGTCAGAGCAGTTTTGCTTAGTGCTTACGCCGGACTATAGTTTGGTTCTGGTTTTGGGCCAGGATGGCCAGGGTCACCCCTGTTTTCAGTTTTCCTTTGATCCTAAAATTACCCAGATGTGCTGGCAGGCGCTCTTGCTGCGGGTGCGGCTGAGCAATGCCAGCTATGCGCTGCAGCTCAATCGCCTGTTTCAGTTATTTGCCCCCGGTGTGCCGGATTATTGTTGGGTTAGTCAATTTACGGCCCGTTCGATGGCCCATCTGGCCGATGCCCAATTGGAGCTGACTGTTGAACAAGCGGCGAGCTTGGGCGGTTCCAGTGCCCCATCTCCTCAGTCGCCTTTACCCACCTGTGCAGCGTCTGTGGCGGCGACGGCGGAAAGCTTGGCGGAAGGCTTGGATGGGGAAGGATTGGATGTGGAACTGCTGAAGGCGATCGCCCACGAAGTGCGCACACCCCTGGCCACGATTCGGACCTTAACCCGTCTACTTCTGCGTCGCAAGGATTTAGCCCCAGATGTGCTCAAACGGCTGGGAATTATTGACCAGGAATGTACCGAACAAATCGATCGCTTTGGGCTGATTTTTCAGGCGGCAGAGCTGGGGCAGAGTCCCAATTGGGGGCAGCAACGGCTGGCAGCGGTTCCCCTAGACCAAATGTTTCAAGAGGGGATGTCCCGTTGGCAAACCCAGGCTAGCCGTCGGGGGTTGACACTTAAGCTGGGTCTCTTAGAACAGATGCCGTTGGTGGTCAGCGATCCCCATATGTTGGACCAGGCCTTGACGGGGTTGATCGATCGTTTTACTCGACAATTGCCCAGTGGAAGTCAGTTAGATCTGAAGGTCTCTCTGGCCGGGAGTCAACTCAAACTGCAATTTAGTGCTCAAGATGGGGACGGCAATCCCATTCCGACCTCCCTGGCAGAAGCCAGCAACGGTCAGCCCCGACCCAAATCCTTAGGACATTTACTCTCGTTTCAACCGGCCACTGGCAGCCTGAGTTTGAACCTAGATGTTACCAAAAGTTTGTTTCAAGCCCTGGGGGGCAAGCTGCTGATTAAGGACCGTGCCCAGAAGGGAGAAATGGTGACGGTCTTTTTGCCGCTCAAAACGGAGCATTAGCCATGGAGGTCTGGCTGTTTCGTCATGCGGAAACCTGGGCCAATCGCCAGGGTCGGATGCAAAGCCAGCAAAACCTCGTCCTCAGCCCCAGCCAGCCCACAGAACTGACCCCCCTTGGCCAACACCAAGCCCAAGCCCTCGGCCAGCATTTAGCTCGGGTCTGCGGGCCTCCGAGTCGGATTTATTGCAGCCCGCTGGTGCGTGCCCAGGCAACCCTAGCGGAGATTCAGGCCATTTGGCCCACTGCTTGGCCGGGGCCAGATGCTTGCCCGACCGAGTGGGAGCCCAGACTCATGGAAATTGAGCTCGGCATTTTTTCCGGTTTGACCTGGCCCGAGGCCCAAAACCAGTTTCCCAATTTGTGCGATCGCCTCTTACAGCAATTGGATTGGCTCCCCATCCCCGGTGCCGAATCCCCCCAGGACTGCCGCGATCGCGCCACTGCATTTTGCCAAACGCAATTGCGCAATTGCACTGAATCCGATCGCGTATGGATCATCACCCATGCTGGAATCATGCCCCATCTGTTGGCGGTCCTACTGGGCTGCGATCGCACCTGGGGCATAGCCCTAGACCCCACAGCTTTGTTTGCCTTTTCACTCAATCGTGATCGTCTCGATCGTCAAGATATCAATCGTTTCAATCCTTGTCTTTGGACCATCCGAGCCTTTAATGACCTGTCCCATTTGAGCCAGCTTAAAAGCGACTAGATTTTTCGGAGTCGTGAGTTAAAAACATCACTTTTGAAAAAGAGATTGTGCAGATTTTTAGGTCAAGCGTTCAACTTTAGCTACCCACGAATGATACAGGAACCTCGGAGTTTTACTGTTGTTCCCGAGGTCGACCCAAGGGGTCTGCGATCGCTCCATGGCCGGCCCCTTCGCCATAATTCTATTCCCCTCCCAAGGTTGACAATTTTGTCTTTTTCGCAATCCTCAAACTCAGACCTGGCAAAATCTTTCGTTCATTTACCGAACGATTCAGATCGTACCCCCCAAAGAATTTAGAAATTTAGAAATCCGTATGAGTTTCCGAGGATATGGGTTAGATTATTGAAAGTACATCGCGATGCAATTAACCCCTGGTCCAAGGAAATTGTTAACCTAAAACCCTTAAATTCTCAAATTTGTCATCAGTTTCCTCTTTATCGCTGACCAAGGGCATTTTGCTAAGTCTTTGATTTCAGCCTCACCTGGTGCGATAGGGACTCTTTTAGAGCACCCAGCGTTCATTTTAAAAGGGCGCTGGCCTTGCCACCCATGAGTGATGCAGTGTCAGAGTTGGCGATGGTCTACCTACATCGATTTATTCAGGGCGTCTCGACGGGAATGGTCATTGCACGGCTAGAGCGGCGGAAGCTGTCCAGGCAGCAGCAGCTTAAGGAGCAAGTTACAGAACCAGTGATTCTGCGGCGGGCGCAGACTATGCCAGGGGTTTTGCCTGTCGTAGAGACCTTTCACTCCATCCAGGGGGAGGGTCGCTGGTCGGGTTACAGTGCCTTTTTCATTCGATTAGCGGGCTGTAATGTCGGGTGTCCCTGGTGTGATACCAAAGAATCCTGGCCCCAGGACCGGCATCCCCAGCGTTCGATTGCAGACTTGGTGGCGGCGGCGCTCGCTGTGCGACCTCGTATGGTGGTGATTACAGGGGGGGAGCCGCTAATGCACGATCTCACTGAATTGACCCAGGCGATCGCCGACGCGGGACTGCGGGTCCACCTAGAGACATCGGGAGCCTATCTTTTGAGCGGCAGGTTTGACTGGATTACCCTTTCTCCCAAGCGCACCCTGCCCCCCGATCCCAGCCTCTATGACCAAGCCGATGAGTTGAAAGTCATCATTGCGGATACCTCGGACTTGGCCTGGGCGGAGGAGCAGGCCAAGTGGGTTGCCCCTCAGGTCATCAAGCTATTGCAGCCAGAATGGACCGTCTCCCAGGCGAAGAGTGCAGCACTCGTGTGCCAGTATGTACTTAATCATCCAGAGTGGCAGGTGAGCCTGCAAACTCATAAGTACCTAGGAATTCATTAAGTGATGCCTGCTCCGAATGCTCCGGGCTCGGACTCCCCTGATCTTGCTGCCGTTGCTCTGCCCAAAGCGGTCGTCCTTTTATCGGGTGGACTAGATTCTGCTACCGCTGCGGCTCAGGCTCAGGCAGAGGGGTACGAGGTCATTGCCCTTTCCTGTCGGTATGGACAGCGCCACGAACGGGAATTGCAATCGGCGCAGCAAGTGGCGATGTCTCTCGGGATTCATCAACATTTTGTGGTGGACGTCAATCTTTCCCTCTGGGGGGGGTCGGCGTTGACCGATTTGTCTCAAGGCGTTCCCCTGTCGGGGGTTCAACCGGACGTTATCCCCGTGACCTATGTGCCGGGACGAAATACAGTTTTTATTGCCTTAGCGCTATCGTTAGCGGAGTCCGCAGGGGCTGAAGCGATTTATCTGGGGCTGAATGCGGTGGATTACTCGGGGTATCCCGATTGTCGCCCGGAGTTTTTAGAGGCTTATCAAACCCTCGCCACCTTGTCTTCGAAGGCAGGGCTGGAGGGTCGAGCACCGCGACTGGTCGCACCGCTAATTCAGCTGAGCAAAGTTGAGATTGTCCAACGGGCTTTGGCCTTGGGGGTTCCGATCGCCCTGACTTGGTCTTGCTATCAGGGAGAGCTGGAGCCCTGTGGACGCTGTGATTCTTGCCGGATTCGCGATCGCGCCCTAATTGAAGCCGGAAGACCCGACTTGGCAAGCCCGTTAGGCCAGAAACTCACTGCCGATGCCTGAATCTCCCAAATCTGAAAATAAGAATTCAAGAATCAAGAAGAGACTGATCAATTAAGCGGGTGGCGGGAATCGAACCCGCATCATCAGCTTGGAAGGCTGAGGTTTTACCACTAAACTACACCCGCATCGCAGGACCACTTTAGCATAACTTACAGGTCCTATCTGGAGAAAATCTGAGGAAAAGTTCAGATTTTTCTGACTTGACCTTAAGCTGAGCTTCTTCCAACTTGACACTCCCCTTAGCCAACGCCCTTAGCTAACCCCCTTGACAAATTGTCGGTTATTTCCGCCAAGAGGTGATATATTGCAGGCCAATTCTGTTTAGCGAAGTAGTAGAAGCTGACTCATGCGTTCATCCGAAGTGGCTTGGCAGCATTGGTCTTTAGCTGTGGCAAAGGTCCGGGAATATCAACTGGAAATCAGCCTGTTCAGCGGCATGATTGCAAGCACCTGTTTGATTACCGGTGCAGCGATGACGGTGTTAGTCAATCCGAATGTAGGCCAACAGCTAACACCGGTCTCTTTATTGAAGCCTGGTTCTTTACCGGAAGGAGGTTTCTCTGCGGTGGGTAAGGCAATCCGAGGCTTCCGGGGGCCGTTAAAAATTGAAATTGTGCAGGGAGGAGGTGCGAATCTTGAACCTTCTGCCCATCCCTTGGCAACGATCGTTGCACCTGCTGAGTTTCAGCCCCAGCTTGCCGAAGCCATGACTGAACGCAATACCCAGTTGCTCACCTATGCTCTGGGTGCAGCAGGGGCCATGCTCGTCCTAGGACGATTGGCTCCCCATTTGCCCGTTTGGCCAAAACGCCGCCAGCCCTTAGGAGAGCGCTTGGCTTCGGTACCCGTCGAAGTGTTACCGGCCCATCCGTTGGCGGTCAAACTGGCAGTCAAACCAGAGCCTGTTAACGTTGCTCGGAACCGTATTCGCAGAATTGTGCCGATGAGCGCGCTCTATCCAGAGGCCCAAGGGGTGACAGCCTTGAGCTTGCTTCCCGATCGCTCGGCGCTCCGTCCTACAAACCGGCCCACGGGTTGGGCTGCACCGACTAACGGGTTGGGCTTTGCTCCTGGGGGTGCAATGCTCCCTGCCCAGCAGCAAACCTCCCAGCCAGCGTCCCTGCAAACATCTCAGCCAGTTTCTCAGCCAGTTTCCCAGAACCGACCTCGTAACCTGGCGAAAAATTCAGCTCGGAAGCCCGCCCAAACTCACGTTCAAACGCCTGTCCCGAATCTTGCCCAGCCCCCATCGTTGACAGAAGCGGCGATCGCCCCCCCCTCAACAGGATTACCCGACTGGTTAGTGAGTTTGGATGTGCGTCAGCAACAACCCTTGACCTCGCTGCTCTAGCTGATCTAAAAAGTTCTGATCTAAAAATCAAGGACTAACGGGCCGCTGCTGCGATCGCGGCCCAGTCCTGGATCAGATTCCGAGTCCAGATCCAATGGCGATCGAAATCTTTGCCCAGGGCGTTGGGATGGTATGCCGTGGCATTTTGTCGCATGACCCGCTCATAAAACGTCGTTGCGTCTTTCCACAGCTCGGCGGATTGGGCAGTTTGGGTCTCGGCTAACTTCCGAGAAGCCAAGGCCAATCCTGCTTCGGTTTGGAGGAGCAAAGACTGATCCTGGTCTTTAAGATTGGCGACCCGATTGTAGGTTGCTTTGAATCGTTGCTGAGCTTCTAAAACATTGCCCTCCGCATAAAGGGCAAAGCCCAAGGCATTGGCATATTGAGTATTATTAGGTTCTTGCTCAGCGACCGTCGACCATTGCAGTTTGGCGTTGGTCAAATGTTCTTCAGCAGAGACCCCTTTGGCATCAAATGCATTTTGGCTGGATAGCATTTGGCTATATTGCTGCCAACTCAGGCGGCCCCGTAGAAAGTTAATGGCGTTGTTGTCTTCCTTCGAGGTTTGATTGAGTTTTGTTTGACTCATGAGGGCAAACACCTCTTGGGCTTGCTCCAGGGCTCCTCGGTCTAGCAACTGGTCGATCTTGGTGATCGCCCCCACAAAATTGCCGCTATCAAACGCTGTAATCGCCTGGTTGGAGAGATCATCAACCGTGGCATTGCCCGCAACTACCGCCGGACCCTCCCGTCCTGGCGTGCCCGTTGGGGGTTGGCTCACGCCCCACAGTCCTGCTCCCAGGAGTAAGAGTCCTGTCGCCCCGGCAATCAACCAGGCCACCCGTTTTTCCCGTTGGGGATTAAGGTTTTGAGGGTGAACCAGGGTTTCTGGCGTTGGAGCAATGGCCGGTGGGGCCAAATCTCCAGAGGACGCGAGAGGAGAACTGAGAGCAGCGGTTTGACCCGACCGCAGCGCCAGATCGCGACGTTGGGGGGTGAGTGCTGTGGCTTCAGATGTATTTGCGGCAGCCTGGGACGGCGAGGATGACTGCTCCGCTGCATTTTCCGCCTCTAGACGTTGCAGTTCGGCCTTAAAAGCAGCGTCATCCGGATTGAACAGAGGAGGAACAGGGTTGAGGAGACTGGGCTCGACGACGGTGCTGCCCCCCCGATAGGCCCCTTCGCCCACCGGCATTGACTCGTGACCCTCGACGAACAGTTCTGAACCTTCGCTCCATTGTTGATCGGGGCGGACCAGCCGTCCCTTAAATTCGCTATGGAGATAGAGAATCGGCAACGCCCAGTAGAGTTGATTCGAGCCATAGGCTGAGATCAAGCCTTGACGTGCGCGACAAAGGCTGAGATCTAGGGGCTGACCAAATTTGAGATTGCGATAGAAGAGGCGACTGAGCGTTAAGGCCACCTGATCCGGAATCCGCTCGGCCATGGCCAAAACCCCAGGAATTCCCCGACGAATCAGGGCCTCCGCCAAGGTCCGTTCGCCCTGGAGGTCAAATTCATCGCTAGTGGCTGCTTGGGTGCCCAAACAGGAGTTGAGCACCGCCAACTGAATTTCGTTATTGGCCAATAGTCCGGCTAAATCATCGCCGTTGAGGGTTTCGCTCAGACCCGTACTGGAATTCACCAGATGTAGCCGTCCCCCCGAGGGACCTGGACTGCTGTGGCCGGCAAAATGAAAGACTTGATAGGAATTTTGTTCGAGGGTTTGGGTGAGCTCTTCGCGGCCCGGATGTTCCAACAAGGTGAGCTGAATATCGGGCAGTGCTCCTTGGCTATCGCTGCTGCGGTGACTTTGCAACTCCTCTTTGAGCTGAAGGGCTTCCCGTCGTAATTCAAGGTTGGCTTGGTCCGTGGGGGCCGCTAGCACCATCAAAATGTGGAGCGAGGTGGGCAAATGCTGGTCTGCCTTGAGGCGATCGCGAACCGTCGAAGCGGTGGGCAGCGTTCCCAGGGTGCCTTGATAGCGGGAGAAAATAATATCGGTCGTCGCGGCAATGGGTCGGTTCCCCGCATGGAGGACTTCCCAGGGCAGGCGAGGGAGGCGATCGCCCTTCAGCCCCAACCGTAGCCGCAGCCGCTCCTGACGATTTTGGGCCACCCCCTGGGCCGTCACCCAACTATCCCGCACCGTCCCTTGGAACAGATGATTATAGAGATCCTGGCCCAGGGCAATCAGAGCCGGTTCCGTCGGCAGGACCGTTGCCGCCGAGAGCGGGTCCACCGGAATCATTTCATAGGGGTCGTAGGGACTGCTTTGAAAGAATTCCGAGAGGGGATCTGTAAAAACTTGACGCGCTTGGGCTAGCCACTCATCCACAGGCCAAGTGACTTGCTCTTCCGCCAAGGGAACGCCCTGCTCAACCCATTCCACGCGGACATAGAAATCGTCGCCGCGAATGGGGGTAACCGATAGATGAAACTCCTGGACCATGGCACTTATGCACTCCCGTTTTGGGTAAAAACGGCTTCTTAGGGGGGATAAAAAGTTGTCAGCGTGATCCCTAAGTTCCTATTACAAAGATGAGTTGCAGAACTCAGGACAATTCCCTGTTGATTCTGGCACCTGCTGGATTGTGGAGGAAGAGGCTCTAACCCCTAGCCGCTAAAGCCATTGACAGACTTCGGTAAGGCTTTTGCTGCCGCTTCATGGAAGTTTTACACAGAGAGCCACCAACCCTAAACTAAGTAAATATTAATTCAACTCAAATAAGTATTTACCCTTAAGTATTCTGACTGACATTCTCCTCCGATGGGTCCCAAATAGTGCATTTGCATTGCTTGAGGATCAGATTTTTGCCCTAGAAACTATTTATGAAGATTTAGTAAAAGAGACTGATGCAGACTATTCGGTCTCGCCTCAGTCTCCTGATTGAGGGGTAAGACAGGATTGAGGGTTAAGCATGCAGCTGACGCCAGCGATCGCGCAGCGCCCCAATCTGATAGAGCGCCTTAAACTTCAAGCCCTGCTCGACATAGAGCTCTGCCCCCCCTTGCTCTCGATCCACCAAGGCCAAAATCTCTTGAACCTGATAGCCTGCCGCCTGCAACCGCTCCACGGCTTTTAGGGCAGACTGTCCCGTCGTGACCACATCTTCAAGGACCACCACGGGACTCTGTGCCGGTAGCGGCAGTCCTTCAATATAGGCTTGGGTACCATGGCCTTTGGCCTCCTTGCGGATAATTAAGGGGGCGATCGCCCGACCCTCATACATCCCCACCACGCTGACCGCAGTAACCATGGGATCGGCCCCCAAGGTCAGCCCCGCGACCGCAGCGGTATTGTCCGGAAGCCAGCGCAAAAGTAGGCGACCCACCGCCACTGCGCCCTGGGGATGGAGCGTCACCTGTTTACCATTAATGTAATAGTCACTCTGCTGGCCCGAGGATAGGACAAAATCCCCCTCGCGATAGGCCAGTTCACAGAGAAGGTCAAGCAGGCTGTGCCGCAGGGTTTCAGGGTCTTCTGTCAACCAGCGAGCGGAATCAGGATTGCTTATCATGCGTTCGATGCTACGGTAGTGGCTTAATTCTTTTGGGAAAGCTGTGCACTGTTATTGTACGGGTCTGTTAGGCTACAGACCTGTTCCAATTGGACCCGGTTATCCCCTTGATTAGAGTCACCTTGAGGAGTTAGCACATGATCAGGCTAGGATTCAAATCGCTTGTCGTCGGGTTGGCAGTCGCCGCCAGTACGGTCGCCCATGTCCCCCTGGTTCAAGCCCAGGAAATTCCTGGTACAACGGCTTGGCGCGATGCGTTACAAGACGCATTTTTTGACGATTCCAAAACCTTCTACGACAACCAAAGCACCCTCCGGCAGCTGAGAACCGTCCTGGGCACCGGTCGCAGCATTTTCCGTCGCGGTAATTACGCCGAAATCAACGTGGAACGGGATGCTGAACGCGTCAATCAAGTTTATCAGCAGATGCTCCAGGAGCAGGTCGCGAGCGATCCGACCATTCGGGTTGTGGATCTGCCCAATCCCTTTGAAACTTCTCTGCTGGTGCAACCGTCCCTCTATAGCAATCAGAGTGCTGGGACAGAATTTGTCTATGAGCGATCGCCCATTCGTTAAGTTCTACGGATAAGTTCTGTTGACAGGAACAGAAAACAACGGTGGGCTACACTGCTAGTCCACCGTTCGGTTCTAGTTGTCAGTCCAGGGTACAGGAATTGAACCTGTCTGGGGCGAATTATGAGTTCGCTGCCTAAACCGCTCGGCCAACCCTGGAAGTGAGAGACCTCGATCGCGAAATCCAGGAAATTCTATCCGAACTGGATCCGAAAACAATATCCGGTGTTTATCATAGGGGCTCAAAAGAGTATTGAAAAGCACCCTGATAGTTCTACCTTAACCTAGGCCGTTTGGGATTGTCCTAGCCTAGCCCAAAATCGGTGCTTTCCTCCCCTTGTAGAAACTCAAATCTAGGCTATGCTTGCCCTGGGAACGCATCCTGAAGTGTCCCACGGATACTGGTCTCCAACGCCCACCCCCGAACCGCACCCCCAAAACGTCCCCAGAGAACAACGTCCCCAAAGAACAACGTCTCCAGAGAACTATGTCTGCACGAGCATCTTCTGTAAGCTCATCTACTGAATATATGCGTTTGAGAGCATCGTTCGTTTACACCCTGGCGATGCTGTTTTTGATGATTGTCGCGGGGATCGTTGGGATGACCCTGGGCACAGCCCTAGGGCGTGAGGCGCTAAAGGGAGTGACCCAACCGGATTTTGGTTTGAGTAGTCGAACGATTCCCGAAGAAGAAGAATCAGGCTTGGCTGAGCCCGGTCAGGAAACCGCGTTTTTGTCAGAAGCAGAGATTCTCAAACAAGTCAAAGAGCGGGTTGCCAGCAAAGGCAAAGATCCCGTTGCAGCCGCCGTAGCCAAGGCGGAGGCGGAAGTTGAAGCCAACCAGAAAGATGAGCAGCGGCCTCAACAGATCGGCTTTCCAATTGTGAGCAAGGATGGCGGCGTGTTGATGGAAGTGGTAGGAGCGCGGCCCGACAATGGGTCCTTCATCCTAGATGTGAATTTGCGCAATGAAGGCACGAAACCAGTACGCTTCCTTTATAGCTTTTTGGATGTGACCGACGATCGTAATCGAACCTTGAGTGCCACTGCAGAGGGGTTACCCGGTGAGCTGCAACCCCTTAGCGATACCTTCTCCGGCACTATCCGGATTCCCCAGGCCCTTGTAGAGGGCGTCAATACGTTGGTCATTTCCCTCACGGATTATCCAGATCAAAAGATTCAACTCAAACTGTCCGGAGTTCCCGTGCTAAAAACGGAGTAGTCCGAGTTCCATACTGAATGATTCAGGCTGAAATCATGACGGTCTCTAAGGCCGCAGAACGGTTAGTCGCGGTCCTGGCGCTGATTTTACTCAATGCATTCTTTGTCGCGGCAGAGTTTTCCATCGTTGCGGTTCGACAATCTCGAATTAGCCAACTGGTGCAACAAGGGGATATCAATGCCCGCTCGGTGCAGCGCTTACAGCAGCGCATGGAACGATTGCTTTCTACAACGCAAATTGGCATCACATTATCGAGCCTCGCCTTGGGCTGGATCGGGGAAAGCACCATTGGAGGCGTCGTCGCCTGGGGATTGTCTTATTTGCCGATGGGATATCGCTGGACTCAGTCTGAGCTTCAGTCCATCTCCCTGCCCCTTGCCTTTTTACTGGTGGCTTATTGGCAAATTGTTTTGGGAGAGCTCTGTCCTAAGGCCTTGGCGCTACTCTACCCCGAACAAATGGCACGCGCCCTAGGTCCCTTTAGCTGGAGTATTGCCCGCTCTTTTCAGCCGCTCATTAGCCTACTCAACCACTCCACTCGTTGTCTGCTTCGTCTAGGGGGAATTCGTTATGGTGCCGCTGAGTTTCCAGGACGGTTGAGTACTGCTGAATTGCAATTTATTATTCGCACTCAAAGCCCTACGGATCTTGAAGCCGAAGCGCAACAGCTCCTCAGCAATGTCTTTGACTTTTCAGCGATCGCCGTCGGGGATGTGATGGTTCCCCGGTCCCAATTACTAACGCTGCCTGAAACCTTGACGCTGGCTGATTTGCTGCAAGCCGTCCAGACCACAGGCTATCGCAGCTATCCTGTGGTGGCGGATTCAGTGGATCAAGTCCTGGGTATCATTCAGCTCAAACTGTTGGCAGAACCACTACTGCAGGGCACCCTGGGGCTGCAAGATTCCCTGTTGCCTTGGATCCAGCCGGTGCAGTTCGTGCCCGAGCAAATGCTGCTGCAAGAGCTGCATATTTTGATGCAGAAACTTCAAGCCGAAGCGGTCATTGTGGTCGATGAATATGGTGGCACCGCAGGTCTGGTTACACAGGCAGATATCGTTAACGAAATTTTGGACCACCCCCTTGGCAGTGAGGCGATTCAATCGGATCCCCGTTTTCAGCAAATCGATGCGGCGACCTATCAATTGCAAGCTCAAATGGAGGTGCGCGAGGTCAATGAACGTCTGGATATTCGGCTTCCCCTGTCGATGGACTACACCACCCTAGGAGGTTTTTTAATTGATTTACTTCAGCAGGTACCAGAGCCCGGTCAAGTTGCTGTTTATGAAGATTTAGAGCTGAAGGTATTGTCGAGTGAGGGGCCGCGTCTGAACTTTATCCAAATTCGCCGCCTTGAGCCCTGGGAGCGTTTGACCACGCCTGGATCTGCCCGTTCTCCCCAAACAGAGCCGCCTCGTTCTAGAACTCGACCAGAATAGGCGACAGAGAATAGGTTGCAGAAAATTGGCTACAGAAAATTGTGGATCGGAGGATGGGCCAGAAAGATTGCTGGAACGTTGGAATTCTTCACAAATAGAGACACCATGTTAGTATCTGGATGATCTTGTCCGAGCTTAAGCCTAGGTTTGGATTGGTATGGGGTAAACCCAGCCCAGCATGGAGGGTCTCTAGGATTATTCCGACCGTGGTTGAGGAGTGAATCGGAGTATAAAAGCGCATGTCCGCGAGACAAGCTGATTTTTCGACGCAGTTTTCTAGTTATCCCCATTGCCCTATCCCGGTTCGGGTGGGAGTAATTGGGGTCGGCAATATGGGCCAACACCATACCCGTGTGCTGAGCCTGCTGAAGGATGTGGAGTTGGTGGGAGTTTCTGATGTCTCTCTAGAGCGGGGCCTTGATACTGCGGCCAAGTATGGCGTGCGGTTTTTTGAGGATTATCGAGACCTGTTGCCCTATGTAGATGCGGTCTGTATTGCGGTGCCAACGCGGCATCACTTTCCCGTGGGCATGTCCTGCCTGAAGGCGGGGGTGCATGTGCTGATTGAAAAGCCGATCGCCTCGACGATTCACGAAGCGGAACTGCTGGTCAATGCAGCGGCAGAGCAGCAGTGTATTTTGCAGGTGGGCCATATTGAGCGCTTTAATCCAGCGTTTCAAGAGCTGAGCAAGGTTTTGCAGACGGAGCAACTGCTGGCTCTAGAGGCCCATCGCATGAGTCCCCATGCTGATCGCGCCAATGATGTTTCGGTGGTCTTGGATTTGATGATCCATGATATCGATTTGATGTTGGAGCTGGCCAAGGCTCCGGTCTCGAAACTGACGGCGAGCGGGAGTCGGGCTTCAGATTCCGGTTATCTAGATTATGTAACGGCGACGATCGGGTTTACCAATGGCATCGTGGCGACGCTCACTGCGAGTAAAGTAACTCATCGCAAGATTCGTCGGATTGCGGCCCATTGTCGTAACTCGTTAACGGAAGCCGATTTTCTTAATAACGAAATTCTGATTCATCGCCAAGTTACGGGCAATTATTCAACCAATTATGGTCAAGTGCTGTATCGCCAAGATGGTTTGGTTGAGCAGGTCTATACGAGCAATATTGAACCGCTGAATGCCGAACTTGAGCATTTTGTCGGCTGTGTGCGTGGGGGCAGTCAGCCCTCCGTGGGGGGTGAGCAGGCGCTCAAGGCGTTACGGCTGGCTAGCTCCATTGAGCAAATGGCGCTGGAGAGTATGGCTTGGACCGCCCAGGAGAAGGGTGAGGACCTGTCGGATGTGCTGGAGGAGGCTGCGGAATTGGTGGCGATCGCCGCCGCCAGCTAAGACACTTCCCTCAGCTAAGACAGCTTGCCCCTGATCAAATCCACCACTATCTCGTTCCCCGCTGGACTGAGATGAATATGGTCTCGGTAGAGTGACTCTCCTGTGGCTTTACCCTGCTCGATCTGCTGGTTAAATTGGGGCAAAACATCGACAAACCGAATCTCCTGGGCCTGTACAAACGCCAGGAGACGTTGTCGTTCTTTCTGCTCGTAGTCTAAGGGACCGCCATTGACGCTGAGTTCCCGTTTGAGGGGAGTCATCAGCAGGAGGAACTGGGCTTGATTGGCCTGGGCGATCGCCTGGATTTGGGCAATGGCTGCAAGGTTGCGCTCAACGCGATCGCCTTCTTCCTGGCGGGACTGTTCCAAAATAGGATCGGATTTAGGGCGAATCAGATAGCGACCGAGGAGTTCCGTGAGGGCAGAAAAGGGAGGGCGATCGGGATAGTTGCGATCGCGTCCAACGGGAATCGCTGTAGGCGCAACCGCGAACAAATCATCGGTATTGATTACCAATACCAACGTCTCCGCGCCAAAACAGCTAAACCGTTCCAGATAGGCCAACTCGTTGCGGGGTCCCCAGGAGTTGGCGGAGGCATTGATCACCTGAGTCGTCGCCCTGTCTCGATTGAGCTGCTTTTCTAGGAGAGACGAAAGAATTTGCCCTTGGTCCGTCCACCAACCCCCATTGACAATGGAGTCTCCAATTAGAAAAATGCGTCGCGTTGAGTCTAAGGGCTGCGGTGAAATCGGTGCTGTTCGCATCGAATATTCATTGACTTGAATACGATTGCCAAATCGTTTCACCCGCTGATTGGGCTTGAGTAAATAGCCGATTTGAGGATCACCCACGTATAGCAGCGGTGTTCCAAAGCCAAAGCCCAGGCGCAAACCTAGCTCCAGCAAAAATAGCAGTCCGAGACTTAGACCGACAACAAGGAAGAAAATTTTCATCATGGGGGCAACTCAGCGGAGGATAGCCGAATATCGGGTAGGGACCTGTCTCAGCCTCAGGATGCCCATTTTCTTTCATGGAATTTTCCATGCAGTTTTCCATGCCATTTGCGCCGTTCGTTGACCAATACCATAGCCCCAAAAAAGGCATCGTCATCTATCCATAGATAGATTATCTTTCTCCTGAAAATATGCGGCTCGGCTTGTGTTCCCAGACTTCCCGATGGGCACTATACACATACCCCCAGCTAAAACTTCTCCCATTTTCAGATTTGACCTTGCTTTTTCGATTGAGGTCGCTTGTATTAATTTCGTTGGGCAAAGCCTATGCCGATTGTTGCCGGTCACCACGCTATTTTAGAGACTTTGACAGCTGAGCAGTTGTCTCTGCGACTCCAAGAGGTATTGAGAGCCGCGCCTCGCGGTTCCGTTGCGCTTACCAATGCCACAGGGGAGGAAATTGGCTGTTTGTGGTTTCAGCAGGGCTATCTGCTCTGGACTACGGGCGGAGAGCACCGCTGGAAGCGCTGGAAGCGGTTGGTCAGGCAACATTGTCTTGGCTTAGACCCTTTCCCGGACGATGCAGCTCAAGCGGGAACGTTGTTTTCAGGCTCGTCTGTTTTAGAGGCGTTGTCTTGGGAGTTGGCCATGCTAGAGCGTTGGGTTCAGCGGCAATCCCTGGCTCCTGAGGCGGCCCGAGGATTAGTGCAAGCGAGCCTGCTGGAGGGGCTATTTGATATTTTTCAAGCAGCAGCACTGGTCAGCCGGATGACCATTCAGCTCCAGGAAGAACCGATCGCGGTCGGCAGCCGAGTCCTGGAAGGCAGTGTCAATGGATTAACACTTCTCAATACGGCCTTGCAAACTTGGCAAGCTTGGTCTGCTGCGGGGCTATCGGCCTATGGGCCGAATCTTGCGCCAGTGGTTCGTAATGCCGATGCGCTGCAACAGCGGACCTCACCGCAGACCTACCAGACCTTGGTGAGTTTGTTAAATGGCCAATGTACGCTGCGGGATTTGGCCGTCTTTATGAAACAGGATCTGCAAATGCTGACCCAGACCTTGGTGGCCTATGCCCAATGGGATTTGATTGGGCTGGAGGCGATCGCCGACCTGCCAGCCCCCGCCACGTCACGCCTCAATTCCACGGCAAATTCTACGGCAAATCCAGCAGCTATCCCATCAACGCCCTCAGTGGTGGGAAACACTGCTGCGACCTCAGCGGGAACCATAAACTTTGTCGCCGACGCAGTCTCTGATGCACCGCTGATCTGCTGCATTGATGACAATCCCAAGGTTTGTGAAATGCTCGGCAAAATCCTGATGAGTGCAGGCTATCGATATGCCAGCGTTCAAGATTCACTCCAAGCCTTGCCCGTTTTACTGGAGGAAAAACCCGATTTGATCTTTTTAGATTTGGTCATGCCCGTGGCCAGTGGCTACGAGGTCTGTACCCAAATTCGCCGCATTTCAACCTTTAAAGATACCCCCATTGTCATTTTGACGGGCAATGACGGCATCGTCGATCGCATTCGAGCCAAGGCATCGGGATCAACGGACTTTATTTCAAAACCCCTGGATGTACAAAAAGTCCTATCTACGATTCGCCGCTATATCCCCGATCGGGTTCCAGCGGCTGCGATGGGCGTATAGGCACTGGGAATAGGTACTGGAAATAGGTACTGGAAATTGCCACTAGCCCCCTCAAATTCTCCCCTTAACGTTGTCAAACTGACTTTCTTGAAACGCCATTCCTATGAATACCGCCCTTCTTGTTGAAGACAGCATTACCGAAGTCGAAATCATCACACGCTATCTCAAGCAGATTGGCTTGAAGGTGGTGCGAGCTGGCAGTTGTGAAGAGGCCAAGGCTTGCCTGACCCAAGAACGCCCCGACTTGATCATTTTAGATGTGATTTTGCCGGGACAAAGTGGGTTTGAACTCTGCCGGGAGCTAAAAAGCAACCCTCAAACGGATACCATTCCGGTCATGATTTGCTCCACCAAAAACACTGAGGCGGACAAGCTTTGGGGTGACATGTTAGGGGCTGATGCCTATTGTCCCAAGCCCGTCGATCCTCAGCAATTTGAAACGATTGTCCGCCAATTGGTTCAGGTTTAAGCCAATGCTTTCCTCTCCTTCACCCTCCATCGATTCTAGTAATGCCCTTTGGCAATGGCTTAGTCAGGGTACGGATCAGCCCCTCACCCCAGCGGTTCGAGAGGATCTACCCCTAGAGGAGGAGCGGTTCTTGCGGTTTCATCTGAACGCGGATGAGACGGCGCTGCTTTCCCTCAAAAGCATTCAAGAAGTTTCGCAAATTCCCCGGCGCGGGGTGCTGCCGGTCCCGGAGGTGGCTCCTGCGGTTCTGGGCGTTGCCAATTGTCGTGGTGCCCTGTTGTGGTTAGTGGATCTCCCTCGGCTGTTAGGTGTTGAGTCTTCGCCAACATTGCCAACCGACCCGTCTACAACCTTAAGAGCCCTACCAACGGTTGCCCCGTTTCTGCACACCATCACGATTACGGCAGAGAGTCAAAGTGTGGGATTGGTGGTGCCTTTGGTCCTAGATCTAGAGTCCTACGATCCTCGACAAATCCATCCTGCCACTGCCGAATTGGTCCCAACCCATCTTCTGCCCTTTCTTGAGGGGTCTCTGCTGAGCTCTGGAAGCCCTGTCCTCAGTGCAAGGGCGGTGCTTGAAACCTTACAAATGCAGCCCATTTAAGAGCCCATTTAAGATTTTTACGACTCACACTCTGTCATGAATATTTTCAACCGCAAACGTGCCCACGCTCCTGAGGACAGTGACTCTCGTTCCAAATCTCTCCCAAAATCTCTCCCCTCCGCTTCATCTGCTCTGCCATCTGGAGGCCACCCTCCCACTGCAAAGGCGGATCTCAGCCTCAAGGAAGTCTTTATCTATGAAGAGGATGAAGCCTCTGAAATCCTTGCAACGCGGCCCATGGGAAATGCCTCAATCCCCGCCAATGCCATCCAGACAGAAGGGCGAGCTTCGATAGAGCCTCCGGTTCGAACCTATGTGGAGTCCCTGCGGCTAAGCGGGGGAAGTCCAGAAGCAGAGATGCAGGGCGATCGCCCTTCTAATGCCGATTCAAACACCGATTCAACTCATTCAGGATATCCCGTCATGGCAAGCGGCAACTATAACGGTCAATCATCAATGGCAACTCCCTATTCCCTCTTGCCCGGTGAAGCTGGACGTGACCATGGTCCTGCGGGTACGGCCTCAGCCTCCGGAGAGGGTGCACTGAATGAGGCGGTGATTACGGCGGTGGAGCAACAGGTGCGTCACAACGTCATGGTGGCGAGTCAAGAGGAATTGAAGCAAGGTCGTCAGCAGCTTCAAACCATTGCCGCAGCGATTCGCAAAGCCAATGATCGGGAAACGGTGCTGAAGGCAGCGGTCATGGCTTTACGGGAGGCCCTGAAGAGCGATCGCGTCCTTTTTTGTCGCTGCACAGCTCCGGAGCAAGGCATCGTTGAAGCAGAATCCTTGGCAACGGGCTGGACACCGACCCAGGGGCAATATTTGCCGGTGTTGTTTTTTGGGGGAGAAACCCTTGAAGATTATCAAAATGGCCATGTCTATGCCTTTACACGTAGCCAAAGCCTAGAGTTTTCACCCTACCAAATTCAACTGTTTGAACAGTATCAAGTGAAGGCCAGCTTGGCGCTGCCAGTGATCTTGAATGAAAAACCTTGGGGTTTTTTAGTAACCCATCAATGTGGTCAGTATCGCCAGTGGCGAGAAACAGAAATTGACCTGATCTATCAAGTGGTGACTGAAATTCGGCTGAAGCTACAAGCGCTGGAATTTGAACAGGAATTTAAGCACCAGGTTGACCATGGCGCGGCCCTGGTAAAGGTGATTCAAAAAATTCAGCAGGCCACGGATGTTGAAGGCATTTTTCGGACAGCCACGGCGGAATTGCGCAAGGCTTTGAATTGCGATCGCACCGCCATCTATCGCTTTAACGAAGACTGGACTGGCGAAGTTCTGGCGGAATCGGTCGGTGCCGGATGGTTATCCCTCTTGAAGGAACAGGCCCGTGATTCCCAGACCTACGCGGATTTGATGCCGGAGGATTGCACGTTTGTGAATCTCTATCCCGGTGATCAGCAAATCATTACCTTTGAGCAGGAAGATGCGCTGCTACGCGACAGTGGTGGCGGTCAGTTTAACCAAGGCGTTCCCTTCCGCAAGATTGATGATGTTTACGCCATGGGCTTCTCGGAATGCTATTTACAAATGTGTATGGAGAAGTTCCAGTGTCGAGCCTATATCCATGCACCGATTTTCCAAGATGGCAAACTTTGGGGGATTCTTTGCGCCTATCAAAACGATGGCCCGCGTCAATGGACGATGGGAGAAGTCAATCTGTTGGTCAATCTGACGACCCCGCTGAATACGGCCCTCCAGCAAGCTCGAACCGTCCAACAAATGCAGGAGCAAACCCGGCAACTGTTTGAGGCAGCCAAGCGGGAGCAATTGGTCAGCAGCATGGTCAATCGGATTCACCAGTCCTTGGATGTGGGCCAAGTGTTTAAGACGACAACCCAGGAAGTGCGCCGCTTTTTGAAGTGCGATCGCGCCGTAGTCTATCGGTTTAACGAAGATTGGAGCGGTGAATTCATCGCCGAATCGGTGGGTTCTCGCCTCAACTCAATTCTGGGCAAAGGTTTTAGTGCGGAAATGGGCAACTGCCACAGCCTCACTAGCCTCTATCCCGGTGGTGTACCCCTGGATAGTCGGGACCCGAGAATTGCGGACTATAGCCGGGAGCATGGTCGCGATTACAACCGCAGCGGTTTCTTCCTGGATGATGTCGAAGCCTACGATCTCCCCGGCGATTTTCTCGACCAGATGGAGATGATTGGGGCACGGGCCTATTTGATGTCCGGTATTTTTGTTGACGATCGCCTTTGGGGCATGCTGGCGGTGTATCACAGTCGTCCCTACCCTTGGCAGGAGGGCGATCGCCAACTCATGGCCCAAATTGCCAGCCAGTGCGGCTTAGCACTTCAGCAAGCGGAAGCGGTTGAAAAACTGAAACAGCAGTCCGAAAAACTGCAAGAGGCAGCAGAACGGGAACAGTCGGTCACTAGTTTGATTAACCGCATTCGCGAAAATCAAAAAACCGATTGGGTGTTCCGCACGGCGACCCAGGAAGTTCGCCGATTGCTGAGTTGTGATCGCACCGTCATCTATCGGTTCAACGAAGATTGGAGCGGCGAAGTGGTTGCTGAATCCGTGGGGGGCGGCTGGATGCCCTTGCTACAACTCCAAAGCCAGGATGTTTCAATCCGTCAAGAGCTGATGTCTTCGGATACTTGTGTGGTCAAGTATTACGACGATGCCACGGTCCGGGATGAGAAATTTTACCAACAAGATACCTACCTGCGTGATACTCGGGGCGGTGAATATGCCAAAGGGGCACGGTTCCGTCGGGTCGATGATGTCAAAGCCATGAACTTCCCGCTGTGCTACGCCCAAACCCTGGAGAAATTCCAGTGCAAAGCCTACATCAACGTTCCGATTTTCCAAGGGGCAAAGCTTTGGGGATTGATGGCCGCTTACCAAAACGACAGCCCCCGCGAATGGCAAGAGGCAGACATCAATCTACTGTTGCAAATCGCCCCCCAGATTGGCTTGGCTCTCCAACAGTCCGAATACCTAGAGCAGCTTGAAGACCAGACACGGAAACTACAAGAGTCTGCCGATCGCGACAAAGCAGCCAAGGAGCAGTTGCAGCAGCAGGTGGTGCAGTTGCTTAAGGCCGTGCGTCCGGCGCTGAGCGGCGACTTGACCGTGCGCGCGCCCATTACCGAAGATGCGGTGGGAACTGTGGCGGATGCCTACAACAACACGATTCACGCCCTGCGGCAAATTGTGGTTCAGGTGAAAGACGTGGCGACCCAGGTGGGGAGTACCTCGAAAACCAACAGCGAGGCGATCGCCCAACTCTCCCAACAATCCCAACAGGAAAAGCAGGTGATTGAACAGGCCCTGACGGAAATTCAGAGCATGCGCAGCGCCACCCAGGCAGTCACGACGGAGGCGGAGAAAGTTGAGGCGGCGGTCCAACAGGCTAACCAGGTAGTGACCCGAGGGGATGCGGCGATGAATCGCACCGTCGATGGTATCCTGGCGATTCGGGCAACGGTGTCGGAAACCAGCAAGAAGATCAAGCGCCTGAGCGAATCGTCCCAGAAGATCTCCCGCGTGGTCAGTCTGATTGGGGATTTCACGACCCAAACCCAGCTCTTGGCGCTGAATGCAGCGATCGAAGCTACCCGCGCGGGCGAATATGGTCGGGGCTTTGCCGTGGTGGCCGACGAAGTGCGTTCCCTGGCTCGCCAATCCGCAGAAGCGACGACGGAAATCGAAAAACTCGTCCAGGAAATCCAGGCGGAAACCAGCTCCGTGACCGAGGCCATGGACACGGGCATTGACCAGGTGGTCAGCGGTACGAATTTGGTCAACGAAACCCGCTCCAGCTTGACGGAAATCGTCGAAGCCACGGCCAAGATCAGCGAATTTGTCGAAGGCATCACTGCCTCCGCCGCCACCCAGAATCAACAGTTCCAATCCGTAGCCGAAGTCATGACCGGCGTCACCCGGTTGGCCACCAAGACCTCCGAAGATTCCCTAGAAATCTCCGAGTCCTTCCAGGAACTGCTGGCGACGGCGGAATCCCTCCAAGCGACCGTCGGCAAATTCAAAGTCTAGCGGACCTACGGTTGAAACCCGGATCTCTGGTGAAAGGCAGGTTTGGCCAAGGGCTTGGGTCTACTCCCTCGTCTTCAGGTCAAAACCTGCCCCTACCGGCTCCTCCTGAGCTTGATTAAATTCGTATTCCTTGGATTGATTTGCGATCGCCCGTCCCACTCACGTCTCCCTGTCATGGCCACTGATCCGACTGTCCGCGAAGAAGCGTTTCCTTACTTTGTGAGCGAAGCAAACGACCTGTTGCAAAACATCGAACAGGATTTGCTGAGTTTGCGGGAAGACCGAACCTCAGCGAAGATTCATAGCCTGATGCGCTCAGCCCACACCCTCAAAGGGGCAGCGGCAACGGTGGGCTTAGAAACGGTTAAGCATGTGGCCCATGTGCTTGAAGATGTTTTTCGGGCGCTTTACAACCCTGACATTGACATTGACGACGAAGTTGAAGCCCTGCTGTTTGAGGGCTATGACTGTTTGCGATCGCCCCTGATGGCCGAAATCCACGGCAGTCCGGTGGATGAGTCGGATATTTTCAACCGGGCGGCGGCGATTATTTCGCGACTTCAGGACAAGCTCGGCGATTTGTTTGACCGCGAAACCCCGATCCCGACCTCTGAGGAGTTGGGCTTTGATGTGGTGCAGTCGATGTTTGAAGTGGGAGTCGAACAGCGGCTCAATACCCTGGCGGCCATGCTGGAGACGGCATCTCCAGAGGAGATGATGGTTCAACTGAAAACCATGGCTGAAGTGTTCTGGGGCTTAGCAGAATCGCTGCAACTGCCGGGTTTTGGGCGGATTGCACAGCTCAGTTTAGAAGCTCTGGAGGCCAATCCAGGGGAACAGCGGCAGGTGATCGAGGTAGCCTATGGCGATCTTCGGGCTGCCCAGCAGGCAGTACTGACGGGCGATCGCACCCAAGGGGGGCAGGCTTCGGCGCGGCTGGAACAGTTGGCCCAGGGATTGGTTGACTCTGAGCCTCAATCGGAGATGAGCAAGCCGGATACGCAGTCCGTTTCACAGCCCAGCTCACAGCCCAGTTCGCAGACTAGCTCACAGCCCCTGCCTCTCGACATCGGCGCGAGTCTTGATGCTCTGTTTGGCGAAGGTCCCGTGCTGGATCTCGCCTTTGAAGAAGGGATGGAGGAAGCAGCGGAAGAGCAGGGAATGGAAGCTGCTTTTGGCAATTTAGACCAGCTCTTTGGGGCCGTAAATCCTGAGGATCTAGCGATGGGGTTTGAACTGGCCCTGTCCCCTATTTTGCCAATGACAGGGACGCTGGGTGAAGCCACAGCGGAAGAAGAAGTAGAGGTAGAAGCGGAGGTAGAGGCAACTGCCCAAGCGATTGCCCGATTGGAACCCCTGCCAGAGTTTTTAGTTTCGGAAGCTTTAACTTTGGAAGCGTTAACTTCGGAAGCTTTAACTTCAGAGCCTAAGGTCGTTGATTTGGCACCGATTGATCTAACGCAATCGACGCCAACAGCATCAGTACCGACATCATCAGCGCCAACAGCACCGACACCGGCAATCCAAGCGCTCTCCGTACCCGTAGCTTCTGTATCCAGTTCTCGATCCGTAAGCACCAAAGCCGCTGTTCCCATCGCCTCATCCGCTGATACGGCCCATCGCAAGGGGGCTCAAGTCAATGTCCGGGTGGGACTAGAGCAGGTTCTGCAACTGGATCACTGGGTGGGTGAACTGCTCACCAATCAAATTCAAACCACCGAAGAAGACGAACAGCTTCGGGCCGGAATTCGAGAGCTGCTGGAGCAACTGCGGCACCATCGCCGGACCTTGGGTGATCTGCAAAGCTGTGCCCAACAAATCGGCTTGGATGAATGGGAGCTCGATCGCCGCTTAATTCCCAAACCCACCGAGAGTCCAAAGGTTTCTAGCCGGATCGCCATCCCCCAACTTCCCCTCAGCGCTCAGTTTGATGCCCTAGAAATGGATCGCTATAGCGATCTGCATATCTTTACCCAAAAGGCACTCAACGAAGCCGTCCAGCTTGAAATCGTGATCGAAGCCGTTGATCAACTCACCAAACGCACCCGCCAAACCCGCGACTCTCGCCAGCGCTTGTTCCAGCAACTGCGCGATGGCTTAGCAGCGGTGCGCCTCAAACCCATTAGCGAACTCTTCAATCGCTTTCCCCGCGTCTTGCAACAGCTTTGTACCACCTATGGCAAACCGGTCAATCTGACCCTGACGGGTTCCCATGTTTTGGTGGATAAAGTCACCCTAGATTCGCTCTACGATTCGCTGTTGCACTTGGTGCGTAATGCCTTTGACCATGGCATCGAAGACCCCGAAAAGCGCTTGGCCCAGGGTAAACCAGCCGTCGGCCAAATCGAACTTTGTGCCTACCATCAAGGCAATCGCACAGTGATTGAAATTCGTGACGATGGTCAAGGGGTGAATCTGCAACGCATTGCGGAAAAAGCCATTAGCCAAGGGCTGCTCGATGCCACGGCCACAGACCAAATTTCAGAAGCCGAGTTGCTGGAATTTCTTTTTCATTCGGGCTTTTCCACCGCTTCCCAGGTCAGTGATTTATCCGGTCGTGGGGTGGGGCTGGATGTGGTGCGATCGCAAATCGAAAAACTCGAAGGCTCGCTCTCGGTTCGCTCAGAGGAAGGGAAAGGCACCACGTTCCTCCTCTATCTGCCCCTTTCGGTGACGATTACCAAACAGCTCATTTGTTTGAGCAACGGCAACTCCTATGCGATCGCCGCCGACTCTGTCCAGCAAGTTCTCTTACCCCGCCCCGGTCAGCTTCGCACCCTGGGAGACGGTCGGTTGGTCCTCAATTATCGTCAAGCAGAGACCGAAATCCCGATTCCGGTTCAGCCCCTGGCCCATCTAATTCGTTATGCCGAAGGCAGCGGACAGCACTCAGCGCCCGCCATGGCCGAGAAATCTCCGATTTTGCTCATCGCTTGTCCAGAAGGATTGCGCGGCATTCAGGTGGATCAGGTCATTGGAGAACAGGAGGTGTCGATCCGCAGCTTGGGAACGGCGATCGCCCCCCCTCCCTGTATTCAAGGCTGTACGGTTCTGGGAGATAACAATTTGGCCCTGGCGATCGAGCCTCAGACACTGCTCGCCCAAACCTACGAAGCGGCCCAGGCGCGGACCATTGCTATTGGGTTGCAAAGCGCGAAGAGCGGACTGCGACGACAGCCGAACGGTCCCCAAGCGCCTCGGGTTTTGATTGTGGATGATTCTCTCACCCAGCGCCGGACGCTCGAACGCACCTTGGTCACCGTGGGCTACGAGGTGGAGCAGGCGGAAGATGGTCTCGAAGCCTTGATTCGCTTGAAGCAGGAAACGGGATTTGATCTCATCGTTTGCGATTTGGAAATGCCTCGGATGAATGGCTTTGAGTTTTTGAGCCAGAAACACGGCTTGAGTCAAAACGCCCAAATTCCCGTGATTATTTTGACCTCTCGCGGCGGCAGCAAATATCGACAGCTTGCCCTCGGGCTGGGAGCGGCGGCGTTCTTGAGCAAACCCTATACCGATTACGAGTTGCTCAACCAAGTTGCTGAATTGATTCAGACCCAAAAACCGGCGGCTGTCCGCTAGCAACGGTCCGCTAAATCCTGTTCACGTTCGGATATCATCCATGCAAACTTCTGCCCCTGGGGCGCTCCCCCAAACCTGTAAAGCAGTGGTCCTGATGACCGCAGGTTACCGATTTGCGCTGCCGTTGAATGCGATCGCCCGCATCCTTCACGAATCGCTCTTGCAGCAGGATCCGCAAGTTCCAGACTTGGTTTATTTTGAGAACCAACCGCTGGAGCAAGTCTATTTCAATCGCCTTCTCTCGCCTATTTCCGCAGCTCACGCTCCTGTGGCGCAACCGTTTTTTGTTCTGGTGGAAGTAAACCAAAGACGGCTGGCGATCGCCGTCGATAATCCGCCCGTGATGATGGAGTTGCCCCTGACCGAGGTTTGCGAAATTCCTGCTACCTACAGCCGCACGCTCCAAGGTTTAGCACGGCAAATGGTCACGCTTGACCTCACCAAAGCCAGCAAGACAGCGGCCAAAACCGAAGGATCAACCCCTGGGCTGATGGCTGGCCATTTGGCATTAGGGCCACAACCCAGCGGACGCCTCAGTATTTTTCTCCTCGATCTCCACCAGGTTATCCGTCGGATGGATGCGATAGCAGTCGTCCCAGCCTAAGATCCATGTCAAGCAAAATCCCCCTGAATAGCGCAAGAACCTCGTTGTGGCATCCGTTTATCCGCGAGTTCTTGCGCTTTCAATATTGCGGTAAAGACTCAATAAAGAACCGCCTCAGTAATTTTCCCATCCTTGATTCAAAATATATTTGAACTCTGGGTGATTACTCTGCCTGCATAGTCGCAAATAGCACTAATCCGCAAATATCCCTCAGCCCCCAGATATTGCCCCCGTCCCGCCAAAACCTGAGGCGTTTAGCGCCCTGGCTTGAGGTGGAGATGGGCGATCGCCCAGCATCATCAACGGGGGGTGTCGCTGTATCCGACACTGCCTAGCCGATGCCTTGCTGTCTATATGCAATATCTAAATGAAGCGCTTTTATCTCGTGCGAACCGCTTGGATTACCCTGCTGTCGCTTATTTCTCTATGTGTAACGCTTCAGGTGCTGTCCCGCAAAAACTCTACTTCGCTGGCGCTTTCCCAGCAAGAGATCTATCCCACAGCGTTACCCTGGATTCAAACCCCGGCAGATTGCATCGGTCGCACCCGTCAGTGGAAAAATAATCTTTGTTTCGAATCGGACCATAATCGGGAGTTCTAGGGAGGAGGTTTGGCCATTGCCCGGAGACAGAGCTTTCAACCAGGGCGGATAGGCTGCTGAGGTTAGAAAAATTTGCTAGAAGAGAGCTAGAGATGGGCAACCTCCGGTTAGCGTTCCTCTGGTTAGCTTTATTCAGTCAGGCAGATTGCAGGACTACCTTTGCCCCAAATCCTTTCGAATCCTGTCCGCCCTGTGAGAAGTCTTTATGAGCGTTATACGCAATACTGCCCTAGCCCTGGGCCTGACAACCGTGGTGGCCGCAGGAGCGGGTGCCTATGTGTATCGCAATGGGTGGCCTTGGGGCGATCGCCCCTCCAGCGCCTACGCCCAAGTGATTCCCGATGATGCAACCCTAGCCCTGCATGTTTCCACGGATCCTCAACGGTGGGGACAGCTCCAACCCTTTGGCAGTCCCCAGATCAAGCGTCAGTTGACCGCCCAGGCTCAAACCTGGGAGCAGCAACTGCTGACCCATTCGGGGATTTCCCTCGAAAAGGATGTATTGCCTTGGGTCGATGGCGTGACGTTGGCAATGCTGGCCGCGACAGAGGTCCAGTCGGCGTCAGGCCCTGAGTTTTTAGCGGTGGTGGGCATCAAAAACCCAGCCAAAGCCCTGGGATTGATGCAGAAGCTGGGCCAAAATTCTGAGGTTAAAATCAAAACCCTGGACCATCAAGGCGTCAAAATTTCTGAGCTGCTTCCCCAGGGAAAAACGCCGTCGGGCTCTCCCGCCAATCCCCTCTATGCCGCCATGGTCAAGCGACAGTTGGTGATTGCGCCCACCCGCCGTCCGATTGAAATGGCGATCGAAGCTTCCCAGGGGGATCCATCCTTTGCCGACCTACCGGGCGTGTCGGCGGCGCTGCAAGATACATTGCAATTAAAAACGCCCCTCGCCCATCTCTATGTACCCGACTACAGCCAATTTGTCGGTCAGCTCATGACCGCTTCTCCCGACGCCGCACCCCTATCTCCTCAGATGCGAAAACAACTTGAGCAAGTTGGTGCCATTCATCTCGGGCTGGGGGTAGAGGGGGAAGGACTCCATCTCAAAACCGTGGCGGCGGTCGATCCGAGCCTACGTCCGGCCAACTATCAGCCCAGCTCCAATCAGGCCCAGGCTCGATTCCCCGTAAATACCATCGCCTTCTTCAACGGTTCGGGCCTTAGCCAATCTTGGGACAAAATGGCAACGCAATCCAGTACCTTGCCTGAAAGTGCTCTGGTCCTCAATCTGCTCCGCAATAGTGCAACCCAGGCCAATCTCGACCTGGATCGCGAGGTGGTCAGTTGGATGACGGGGGAATTTGCCGTGGGTATCGTGCCGGTGGATCAGGGGGTAGTGGGTCAAGTGGGAATTGGTACGGCGCTGGTGTTGGATAGTGGCGATCGCCCCACCACCGAAGCAACACTCACCAAACTCGATCGCTTGGCAGCAAAAAATACACTCAAACTCAGCCAGCGCCAGGTGGGCTCCACGCAGATCACCGAATGGTTGGCCCCCACGCCCCAGCCGGAAGCCCTAGTGGGTCACGGCTGGCTGGATGCCGATTCGGTATTTATTGCCCTAGGTCAGCCCTTGGTGGAAACCTTGGCCAAACCGCCCCAGCAAAGTCTGTTGGCTAATCCGGTTTATCAGACGGTGATGGCCAAACTGCCATCGAAGGGCATGGGGTATGGCTTTGTGAACTTTGAGCAGGCGATCGCCACAGCCCAACGGTCTCCCTTCGCCAGCTTAGTGGCCAATGGCCAGACGATCGAAGTCCTCAGTTCGATTCAAGGCCTTGGCCTAGCCTCCAGTTGGGAACAGGCGGATCGCTCCACCCTTGAGGTTTACCTGGCGCTAAAGACAACCCAAGATCTGGAAGCCCAGGCTCAGCGCCAGACTCAGCTCACCCCAAACTAGACCCCAAACTAGACCCCAAACTAGACCCTAAACCCAATCAGCAAGCGGCCCCTAAAGCATCACCGCCTGGAGCAGCTCCTCTGAGATCTCAAAATTGGCGGTCACGGTTTGGACATCGTCCAAATCATCCAGGGCATTCATCAGCTTCAGCAGTGGCTTTGCTTGATCCAACGACGTGATCTCCACAGCATTGCCCGGAATCCAGCGCAGCTCAGCCTCGCGGACCTGATACCGCTTGGCCTTGAGCACTTGGCTGAGGGTTTCGAGATTGCTCACCGCTGTCAACACCTCTGCCCCGGTTTCTGCTTCCGCTTCAAAGAGGTCATAGGATTCCGCTCCCCCTTCGAGGGATGCCTCCAGCAAGGCTTCTTCATCGATGGGTCCAGTCACCACCACCACGCCTTTATGGGAAAACATCCAGCTCACGCAGCCAGTTTCCCCGAGGTTGCCGCCATTTTTACTAAAGGCCACCCGTAGGTCAGCAGCGGTGCGGTTGCGGTTGTCGGTTAGGGCTTCGATTAAAATGGCCACGCCCCCTGGCCCATAGCCCTCGTAGCGAATCGCCTCAAAGCGGTTGCCTTCTTCTTCGTAGGTGCCCGCTCCTTTGGCGATCGCCCGTTCAATATTGTCATTGGGAATTCCAGCGGCCTTGGCTTTTTCGATCGCCGACCGCAATTGAAAATTGCCTTCCGGATCTGGCAATCCCGTGCGGGCCGCCACAATAATTTCACGGGCAATTTTGGTAAAAACTTTTCCTTTTTTGGCATCGACCACCGCCTTTTGGCGCTTGATGTTAGCCCACTTACTATGTCCTGCCATATCTCCTGCAATGGGGGCGCGAATTCAACCCGTATTTTGCTTTTCCTACAATAATTCCCCGGAGGACCCTGCAACTTAGACAACATCACAGAAGTCGAAGGAAGAAGACTAAAATAAAGGCGACTTAGCGGAGGTCCGAGCGATGAGCCGAATTCAAAAAACCACCGGACGGCAATATTCCAACGATCTGGAAACCGCTGAGCTCACCCATACCCTGCCTGCCCAAGTTTCAAAACGCCGCACCCAAAGTGGCTCTCATTCCCAAACCCAAGGGAACCCGCGTCGCCAGCGGCTGAAACTGGCCTTTCGGGGATTGGGAGCGCTGGCGCTGGGGGCGATCGCCGCCTTTAATCCCAATTTTGTTCAGATCCTAGACCGCCAAACCCAAAGTCTTTTTCTCGAACTGCGGGGACCGATCGCCTCCCCTGACAATATTGTCATCCTGGCCATCGATGACTCCTCCCTGAGCCAAGCAGATATTTACGCACAGGATCCCGTCCGCTTTGCCGATCTGGAGCCGATTCAGTCCTGGCCCTGGCGACGCCAAGCCTATGCCGAGGTGATTGAGCGTCTCTTTGCCGCCGGGGCCAAAAGTGTGTCCCTCGATTTAGTTCTGTCAGCGCCTAGCAGCTATGGTCCCCAGGACGATGAGGCTTTGGCCCAGGTCTTACAGCGCCATACCGGACGCGTTGTCCTGGCGGAACAGTTTGTCTCTACCGACAATTTGCTCCAGGGGAGTCTGTTCCAACGGGATATGCCCCTAGAGGATTTTCAAACCGCTGGAGCGACAACGGGGTTCATCAACCTGATGCTAGAGCCCGATAGCCAAGTCCATCGGTTTGGTCTGGCATTTCTCGACCAGATTCAGCGTCAGGATCCGCTCTTTCGCTTACTTCTAGAGGACGAGACCGTCACCCCGTCCTTTGCCACCGCAACGCTCCAAGCCGCTCAGGCGACCCAATCTCCCGAAACCGCTCAGCACCACATTCAGTTCTACGGTCCCAACAACAGCTTTACTCAAATTCCCTTTTGGCAAGTCCTAGACAACACCAGTTGGAATGCCGTCAATGGTGGCGGAGCGCAGTTCCAGCAACAATTCAAAGACAAAATTGTACTGATTGGCTCCACCGCACCGCTCCAGCAGGACTTTCACCCAGCGCCCTTTGGCCATACGGGTCTCTATCAACAGCAGTTGTTTGGGGTGGAAATTCAGGCCAATGCCATCGCCTCTCTTCAGGAAAGGGGGGCGATCGCCGATCCCTTCCTCCACCAGCCCTGGGGACGAGGCCTTCTTCTTGCCCTCTTAGGGATAGGAGCCAGCCAACTGCTCCGACGACCGCGTCAGCCCCTGCTACGTCTAGGGGGTGGTTTTGTCCTAGCAACTGCATGGGGATTGGTCGGATTTGGAGTCTTGGCTCTAGGACGAATCATTGTGCCCACTGCGTTACCGATCCTGGCCTTGGTGGGTCTTGGCAGCACCCACTTTGTCAGCGCACTCCTCCGAGAACAGCGACAGCGAAAAAAGCTGCGCCAAGCCCTCAAAGCCCATGCCTCTGTCCCTGCGGTCCAGCAAATTATTCGGCAAGAGGACTTAGATCTGATTGACCTGATTCAGGAACGGGAAGCAGAAGTCATCGGAAAAATTCTCAATAATCGCTATCGCATTGCCAAAGTCCTCGGGACCGGGGGCTTTAGTGAAACCTATGTTGCGCAAGATACCCATCGTCCCGGCGATCCCACCTGTGTTGTCAAGCAACTGCGCTTGGTGCAGGGAAAACCCGGCAAGATCGAGCTCGTCCGCCGTCTGTTTTTGCTTGAAGCGGAAACCCTGGAGCGATTGGGACAGCATAGCCAGATCCCTCAACTGTTGGCCTACTTTGAAGAGGATTATGAATTCTATCTAGTCCAAGAGCTAATCGAAGGCCAGTCGCTCCACGATGAGCTGATTCGCAAAGCCAGGTTGCCGCTCTACGCCATCATGCAGTTGCTTTACGATGTCTTAGTGGTTTTGGACTTTGTCCATGGGCATCAAATTATCCACCGGGATATCAAACCCCATAATCTGATTCGCCGCAGCCAGGATAGCCAGTTTGTCCTGATTGACTTTGGCGTCGCCAAAAAACTGTCCGATCGCTTGCAAACCGATACCCGCACCCAGCTCACCGTCGCCATCGGGACCCAAGGCTACATTTCCCGCGAGCAAATTGCAGGCAAGCCCAATTTTGCCAGCGATCTCTATTCCCTCGGCGTCACCACCATCGAGGCGCTGACCGGACTAATTCCCCGACAGTTCCAATTTGATGAGGAAGGGGAAATTTCCTGGACCCATCGCGCGGACTTTATCAGCGATGAGCTGCAAGGGTTTCTCCAGCGCCTTGTCCGAGCGGACTACACCCAGCGTTATCCCTCCGCCCAGGAGGCTCTGCTCGCGCTACAACAGGTGCCTGAGTTTGCGTTGCTCAAGGAAGAGCGTCCCCAGGTCATACCCACAGGAACGGTTAATCGACTGTTCCAAAGTTTTGAAGATGAGACCGAAGATGCGTCAGCGGATACCCAAATCTGGCAGCGGGAGGAGCCCTGAGTTAGAGCCCTGGGCTAGAAGCCGAATACTCAAGGTTCAAACAGTCAAGGTCCAAACATTCAGTTTTCAACCCCGTGTGACCTGAATCATTGGTCACAACTGTAAGAATTGTGTAAAGTAAAAGTGTAGGGAAAACATGAAGAACCTAGAGAAAATCGGGTTGTATTGTGTAAGCTCAACTTAGGTTACAGAGAGAATCAGGGTTTGACTGGCAAGTTTCCTACGAGTTTTAACGGATCAACATTCATGCAGTCTCGCTATAGAACTTCTAGGCAAGACTTAAGATCCAAAGGGTGATTTCAGCTTGCGTCTACATTCCAGCTTACCCTCAGAGTTTTTCCAAGGCTGTTCCAGGGTTTCCGGTGTTAGTTTATAGTCCGTTCATAAAGTTCGTTTACAAAAAGTTTGTTTACAAAGTTCGTTCACAATCGATAGCCGCTCGCGGTCGTTCGATTGGAGACGTTGAATTGTAGGGTTAGGGTTCCCCCATGCTTCGTCAATCCATTTCAGCCAGTATTATCTTGCTTTGGGCCGGGGCGATCGCGACCATTGCTACCCCAGCCCAGGCCCAAACCCCGCTGACGCGGGCGATTGTTTCTTCGCTCCGCAATCGGGTGAAGTTTCTGCCCCAAGGACGACCCGCCAGAAGCGCCCAGCTTTCGGACGTGATGGTGCCAGGGGATGGTTTAGCCACGGCTCGTTCCTCGTTGGCGGAGCTGCGGTTTAATGATGGTTCTCTCGCGCGGATGGGGGAGCAGGCGGTCTTTCGCTTTGTGCCCCAGTCCCGGAGCTTTCGCCTGTCCAATGGAACAGTCTTGCTACTGATTCCCCCCGGTCAAGGGCATACCCAGATCCGCACCCCCAACGTCACAGCAGGGATTCGGGGCTCGGCACTCTTCGTTCGTTATGATGCGGCGACCCAGAAAACCTTGGTAGGAGCTTTGACCGATAGCGGCATTGAGGTCAGTAATGCCGATGGCAGTCAGCGTCAGGTGTTAAAAGCGGGCCAGGTGGCGATGGCGGTGGGCGATCGCATTGTCGGTCTCTACGACTTTGACTTAGAAGTGTTTTATAACACCAGTCCCCTCGTGGATGGACTAGAACTCAATCAATTAACACCAGTGAACAGTGAAGATGAGGCGATCGCTCAAGTGCGGGAAGAGACTCTCGCTGGTATCGCACAGCAAAGTGAATTTGCCACGGAGACGGCAACAGGCCCCATTTTGGTTAATCCTGAATTTGTTTCCCTGACGGCTACGCCTGCGATCCCCGTGCCCAATGGCTCCGCTCTGGGTCAACCTTCACTGCCTGGTGTGAACGGTGTTCCAGTGGCATTGCCCGGTCAGGATACCCTAACCCAAACCCAGCCCAACTTCCCGGTTTGGGATGCAGGGATGCAGCCTGGGTCGACGATGCCTAGCGCGGGCAATGGTAGTAACTCGGGCTACGAACCCCCTACAGTTCCTGGGGTCGTTCCTGAAGTCCCTGCGGTCGTTACGCCGCCACCAATACCAGTGGTCGAACTGCCCACAACGCCCTTACCTGAAGTTGTTCAGCAGATCCCCGAGGTTCCCGTTGATACCGGGATTCCCTCTACGCCCGAAGTGGTGGCTTTTCCAGAGGTTCCCCCAGGACCTGAGGGTTTGTCGGGTTTAACCCCCCCCGAAGTAGAAGCCTCAGCACCGGAGGTTCCAGAAGTTCCAGAAGTTCCGGAAGTCCCCGAAACGTCAGTGACGCCAGAAATGCCTGAGGTGCCGGAAGTCCCCGAAACGCCAGTGACGCCAGAAATGCCTGAGGTCCCAGAAGTTCCTGAAACTCCTATTACCCCGGAGGTCCCCGAAGTGCCGGAAGTCCCTGAGGTACCGGAAGTCCCTGAGACGCCAGAAGTGCCGGAAGTCCCCGAAACGCCAGTGACGCCGGAAGTGCCGGAGGTCCCAGAAGTTCCTGAAACTCCTATTACCCCGGAGGTCCCCGAGGTGCCGGAAGTCCCTGAGGTACCGGAAGTCCCTGAGACGCCAGAAGTGCCCGAGGTGCCTGAAACGCCTGAAACTCCAGAAGTGCCGGAGGTTTCTCCCCCTTTTGTCCCCGAGGAGCCGACGACCCCTGAAGCTCCAGAGACTCCTACAGTTCCTGAAGTTCCAGAGACCCCCACAGTCCCACCGGAAACTCCTGTAGATCCTACGGATATTTTGATCGATGTCCTCTGATCCCCACTGAAAACGGCTCGAACACAGAGGACAAAAATGAGAACAAAAACAAGGACAAAATGGCTTTTTGTCCTTGTCTCTTTGCGCTAAACTGCCTGAGGCTGTAGCGCGCTCGGTTTCACTTGGCCCTGGAGGGGGATTCGTTGAGACGAGATTTCTTAAACCACCATCGCTTATGGTTCCTAGTTGGGTTGTGCCTGGGGATTGATTGGTTGTCTCTTCCGGCGATCGCCACGGAGCCGATTTCTAAACCTGATCCCATCCCATGCTTATCTACCGTTCTCCTTGATGTCCATCAAGAGGATACCTGTCGAGATCATGAGATTCAATTCAGTGACACGGCGTTAGAAATTGGCTTGGATGAGCCCCTGCTCAATCCTTCCAGTCCAGATGCACCCACCCCAGAGTCCCAGGCTCAAACCGCAGACACCGTAACCGACAGTGTTCCTACGGACCCCCTAGAAGACCCACTCACGCCCTCGTTTCCAGAGTCGATTGAGCCGCCGGAAGAGCTGGCCCCGGAGGGAGAGAATCCAACGGAGCCTAGTCCTGGGGCGGAAAACAGTACACCCGAAGGCGAAGCTGGAGAAGAGACCGATGGCGACATGGGGAGCAGCGATTCAGGGGGTGATCCCGATCTGGGCACGCTTCGACTGAAGGAACGGGAGCTGTCGCTACAGCGACCTCCGATCCGGATTCCGGTTTATTTTTCACTTGACAGCAGCTACCTCAGCACCAGCAACACCCTGGCCAGCGAAAACTTTCTGGACGATCGCCTATTCCGTACAACAACCGCGTTGACGGTTTCGCCGATTTTGAACCGCAAAACCTTTCTGTTTGGCTCGGTGCAGGGTAGTGTGTATCGTTACGGTGAACTCTCTCGCCTCGACTACAACGAATTGCGGCTGCAAGTGGGAGCCCGACGGGTGTTGTTTCCTCGGGTGGTGGGAGAACTGAGCTGGAGCAATCGGCAGCTGTATTTTCGGGAGAATGGCGATCGCTTCCTCAACGAACAGGCTTTGAGCCTGGGGATCTCCCGCCGTGATCCCCTCATGGAAAAAGTCTATGTAGATAGCTTTTACCGACTGCGGGCAGGATTTGCCGAGCCACAGACCAGCAGCCGAGTGGTGCAGATTTTGGGTTCTACCTTAAATTACGACGTTACCCGGCAGATCAATCTTTCGATCACGGGACTGGGGGTTTGGACGCAATATACCCAGCGCGATCGCCAGGACCTCTATGGTCAAGTTCTGGGCCGCCTGACCTATAAACTGGCAGACAATACCAAGCTTGGATTGTTTGCCGCCTGGGCTCAAGGGGAATCGTCGAGTCAGGGCGTTGATTTTGACAATACCCTCTTGGGGATTAGCTTTGATACTAATATCAAGCTGTTTTAGGATTGGGTTAGGGGGTTCCATGGCTTCATCATCGCTTCTGCAACAGTTTCATCGCTGGCGGCTCGGAATGCTAGAACCCCTGCCCCTGGTCTTACCCAACCGGGCGGTGATCAACAAACGCTATCAAATCCTCTGTCAGCTCGGGCGAGGTGAGGTTGAACGTACCTACTTAGCGGAAGATTGGCACCACAAGAATCGCTGGTGTGTACTCAAGGAAATTGTGCCTCGCCTACTCAACCCTCGGATGTTGGCGGAGGGGCGGCGGCGGTTTGAGCAAGAGGTGTCGCTGCTGCGAGACCTGGAGCATCCGCAATTGCCCGCCTTTGGCGAGATGCTGGAATGTGAATTCGCTGGGCTGCATCGCTGGATCGTGGTGCAGGAATGGCTTGAAGGCATGAGCTATCTCGACTTGGTCAAAAGCCGTCCCTACCGTGAGGAGGAAGTCCTACGGTTTTTGCAGGAGGTGTTTCCAGCGCTGCATTATTTGCACCAGCAGGATCCACCGGTGATTCATGGCAACCTCTCGCCGGAGACGATTTTACACAGCAGCGAGATGGACAAGCCCATCTTGATTAACTTTGGCACGTTCAAACATATTGCCGCCCAGATTGCCGATCCCTTTGGTGACCCGGTGTCGCCAAGGCTGCGGCTGTATCGTCCGCCGGAGCAGTTTCGCGGTCATCTGAGTCCCTCGACGGATCTCTATGCCTTGGCGGTGACAGTGCTGACGCTGCTCACGGGCTGTCCGGATCCGCGAGAGTTTTATGATGCCAAACGGCGAGAATGGCGCTGGGCCAAACATGTGGCAGTGAGTGTGGGTTTCGTCGTGGTCCTAGACCGAATGCTTCAGGCCGATCCCAATCTTCGCTATCCCTCCGTGGCGGATGTCCAGGAAGCCTTGGCAGCCATTCATAGCCGTCGGCCAGTCCCGGTGCCTGAAGCGGTGGTGCTGTTATCCAGCCCAACTCAATCCCTAGGCTCTGCATCCCTAGGCTCTACATCCTTGGGTACTACCGCCACCGCTCCCTATCTTTTACCCCCGGCTCCGACGCTCACGACGCTCAACGCCACCCTCGCCACAGGCTTCACGACAACCCTGACCACAACCGCCCAACAGCTTCAGGGGACCATTCACCAGGGCGGCACCTGGGTGGCGGCTGGGCTGCAGCGCAGTGGGGTGGGGGTGCGATCGCAGCTCCTAAAACTCAAACAAATCCCCCCCGACAAAGCCCTGAATGGCCTGCTGGGTCTCCTGTTCTGGGGCAGCATCCTAGGGTTTTTGGGGCTCAGTGGCTATGCCGGACTGCGGCTGGTTCACCGGCTCAAGCAAGATCCCGCTATCCAGGCGGTGACGGCGGCTCCGGCGGTGATCCGCTCGACCTATTTGCCCGATGGTGACCTGGAAAGTTGCCACACCAACCTAGCTCAGCGCTATCTGAATTTATCTCAGCCCAGTTGGACTGAAGTGGATCAACGGTTTGCCGCTGCCTTTCCCGGATTTCCGGGGCCGATTGAAGCTCGTAATCCCGACCATGCGTTTTATTTGCAGGAATGGTGTTTTCTTGCGAATCAGTGGCTAGAAGACCAAGGGAATTAAAGCAGAAGCTTCCAGAAAACCCCAATGCAGGCAAGGGTATTTTTGGCAACATACTTTTACAATTATTTTTGCTACCATAGGACTAGTGAGGAAGCGTAAGGTCCTGGGAGCAGAATCGAACAACCCAGGGCTCACAGGATTGCTGGATGACTGATTACTGGATGACTGATTGTTGGATTATTGATTGTTAAATCAATCCCGGAGGCTTTCGCCATGGCACTCGCCAGACAGATTGAAACCTATGCCCTGGAAACAGTTCAAGGGGGAATGGCTCAGTTCTATACACCTCAAGCCAGTGATGAAACGATGTTGGTGGAGCTACCGCCCCATGCCCAGGATGATTTGTTCGTGCATCGCTACCAAACCGATCAGTTATTCGTGGTGCGCGGCAGATTTGTCCTGGTGGTCCTAGAAAATCGGCGCTATCGCTACGTACCGATGCAGGCCGATGACCGGCAAATGGTGAAAATTCCGCCCGGTGTCCCCCATGGGGCGATTAACTTTAGCGATGAACCCTGTTTTGTCGTGAATGCAGTCCTGCGCCACGGCGATTCTCATCCCAAGGACTATCAACCGCTCAAGCGTCCCTTTGAGTATGACCGCGAGGCGGCTTGGCGATCGCTCACCGCCTACAGTGCCGAAACCGCCTGCGCTGCCTAAATCGCTCCCTCCCCCCGGCCCTTGCCCCTCTGCCGGATGCGAAGGCTAGTGCGCTAAAGTATTGAAGGATACTTTAGTCATGATGCCCCTGTCTCTGTGACCGTTACTCGACGCCAATTTTTAACCGGTACTGCTGCGATCGCCGCCGGACAGCTCGCCACCGGCTGTGCCGCCCTGCCCTTTTGGCAGCCTCCCCATTTCAAGGTTCAGATTTTGGACGGTACGATTCCGGTACAATTGCTCAGTCGATTTCGCAGCCAAGTGAAGGGCCAAGGCAAACTCAAATTTGTCCCGGTCACCACGCCCAAAGAGATTTTCACCATTTTGCAATATTGGCAGCGGGGCCTCAATGCCTACCAACGGGGGCTGATTAAGCTACCGTTTCGAGCGGGAAAGGAACCGGTCGATTTAATTTCTTTGGGAGATGCCTGGCTGACGGGTGCGATTCGCCAACAGTTGATTCAGCCTCTGGATGCTAACGCTTGGAGCGCCTGGTCCGAGCTTCCGTCCCAATTTCAGCAGATCGTACAGCGAGATGCTCAAGGCTTCCCGACAGCGGAGGGGCAAACTTGGGGGGCTCCCTATCGTTGGGGTAGCACGGTGATTGCCTATCGCAAAAACCGCCTTAAGCCCTTGGGCTTCAAGATTCAAGACTGGTCCGATCTGTGGAATCCGGCCCTGAAGGGACAAATTTCGTTGCTCAATGACCCCCGTGAGGTCCTAGGACTGGCGCTGAAGCAGTTGGGTGGGTCTTACAATACGGAAAAGTTGGCGGGGGTTGCTGGGCTCAAGGCGAAGTTAGGTGCGTTGCACCAACAAGTTAAGGTCTATTCGTCCGACAACTACCTGCAACCGTTGATGTTGGAAGATACTTGGGTGGCGGTGGGGTGGTCGGGAGATTTGTTGCCGTTGTTGCAGCGCGATCGCAATCTGGTCCTAGTCTATCCGCGATCGGGCACAGCCCTCTGGGCCGATTTGTGGGTACAACCGCGCAGTGCTAAGCCCTTGAGTATGTCGGCGAATGACTGGATTAATTTTTGCTGGCAGCCTGAGATTGCGGAGTTGCTCTCTCGGTTTACAGATGCGGTGTCACCGAGGGCGTTAACAGGGACCGTTGCAGCTGCTTGGACCCAAACGATTCAGCACCGAGAGGTGTTATTACCGGACGGGGAAGCCCTCAGCCGCAGTGAGTTTATTCAGCCCTTGCCCCAAGAGAGTTTGGATGAGTATCAAGCATTGTGGTTGGCGATGCGGAAGGGAGAACTGATATAAAGTCTGGTCCATTAATCGGGGATAAGGGAGCGCCACCCTCGCGATCGCCAGAACAACCACCAGAACAATCGTCAGAAAATTACCAAGGAAAATATCACTGGCAAAGTCCTCAAAGTTATGTTTAGAGTGGCCTGGGCTTATCGGGTCTAGCGGCTGGGTTCATGGGTTTATGTTGGTGAATGGGCTAACGAGAGGATGTGCGACAATGGGGGGCTGGACTTTTTTGCAGAGCTAGCGTTATGGTCACTCAGTTTATTACGGATGAAGCAGGTAAACGGGTAGGTGTTGTACTGGATTGGACGACCTACCAAAGGCTTGTGCATCGTGAGGTTCAGGATCCTGAGTTATTGCCAGGATTGGGCGCAGAGGAGTTGTCGATTTTGGCCAATGTGAGTTTGGCTGCTGAGTTGCAACAGGAAATGAGTGAGCTTTTGGCAAGGAACCAAGAGGGGCAGGTGTCGGAGTCGGAGGCTGATCGTCTAGATGATTTGTTGGATCAGGTCGATCGCCTAAATATTCTTAAGGCTCGTGCGAGGTATACGATTGAGCAGTTGTATACACCGTCTATGCCATGAGTGTTTACGTACCTGTTGAGTTACAGCGCAGGGTGCGAGGGCAGTTTTATGGTTGCTGTGCCTACTGCCGAACAGCAGAATCTTTGACGGCTACAACATTTGAGTTTGAGCACATTGTCCCTTTGTCATCGACCGAAAACCCTTCAACGGTCTGTGCTGTTTCAACGCCTGCCAAATTTCCTCATCAACCTTATATCTTCAAATACACCACCGTCACCCCCGTTCCCCCATCCGCCTGCTCCGCCGCCTCAAATCGCTCCACCTGGGGATGCTGCTTGAGAAAATCCTGCACCCCGCGCCGTAGCTTACCCGTGCCGTGGCCATGGATAATCCAAATGGGTCCTGCGGCCTCGGCAATAAACCGATCGACCTCGATTTCCGCATCGCTCACCTTGCTGCCCCGCAGATCTAGCGTATTGCGGGAGGTTCGGATGGCGGGGGCTGCTGGGCGATCGCCCTCCTCCACCTTCGGGTCTGACCTAAAGGACTCCAGCACTTTGATCTTCGCCTTGGCCTCCGGCATCTGTCCCTTCTCTCCCTGGAGCGACTCCACATCCGCCAGGGTCACCATCATTTTCATCAAACCAAACCGCACCTGTAACTCACCTTCCGGCGTCGCCACGGTCAAGACCTCTGCAACCTGCCCCCCCAGGCGAGGTAAACGCACCCGCTCACCCACCTGGGGCTGATAGCCCGGTTTCGGTTTTCGTTTCTGTTGGGAAGGCAACTGGGCAGCGATCGCCTCCACTGCCTCCGTCGCCTGCTGTGCCCGCTTCGCCCGCTGCTGGGAATCCTGGGGACCCCTTTGGAGTTGCCGGATCACCTGGGCAATTTCGCCCTTAGCTTGGGCGATCGCCGCCTGGACCGCCTGTTCCTGCTGCGCCTTGAGTTCCTGCTCCCGCGCCTGTAGCTCCGCTGCTTTGCGAGACACTTGGGCATAGAACTTCTCTGCCTCTGCCACCAGCTTTGCCGCCTCCGCCGCCTTTTCTTCCTGGACTCGTCGCTGGGCTTCTAATCCTGCAATCACTTCATTGACTTCTGTGGAAGCTCCAGGGCTGACAAAATCGCGGGCGGATTCGATGATGTCGGACTTGAGACCCAGACGCTGGGCGATCGCCAAGGCATTGGACCGTCCCGGAATTCCCCAGAGCAGTCGGTAGGTGGGCGAAAGCGTCTGGACATCAAATTCCACCGAGGCATTTTCAAACCGTTCATCGCTATATTTCAGCGCCTTGAGTTCGCCAAAGTGGGTGGTGGCGACGGTAAGACGGGTGGTATCGGCTAGGTGTTTGAGGAGGGCGATCGCCAAGGCGCTACCTTCAGAAGGATCGGTCCCCGCCCCCACTTCATCCAACAGCACAAGGGAGTTGGGGTGGTTTTCCAAGGCCTCCAGGATCCGCCCAATCCGTTTAATATGGCCGGAGAATGTGGACAAGCTCTGCTGGAGCGACTGTTCATCGCCAATATCCGCCAGGACTTGGTCAAACCAAGGCAGCTCGACCGGTTCGCGGGCCGGAACAAACAGACCTGCCTTCGCCATCAGAGCCGCGAGCCCCAAGGTTTTGAGCGTCACGGTTTTGCCCCCGGTATTGGGACCAGTAATCGCGACGACCCGCAGATTGGGGTCAATGCGTAGGTGGGTTGGAACAACGCCATTGCCTTGTTCGTGGCGCTCTTGCCAGATCAACAGCGGATGGCGCAACTCTCGCAGCGTCGTTGATTCTGGCGTTTCGCTGGCCAGAAAACGGGGCGGATTGCCTTCGAGCCAGTAGCTATAGCGAGCACGGGCCGCCGCCAGATCAAGGGTCGTGGCAACGGCCAGCAGATGCTCCAAATCCTCTAGGACTTCGGCGATTTGCTCCGACAACCGGCGACGCACCCGTTCTTCTTCAACCTGCTCTTGACGCAGCAACTGTCTAAGCTGATTGTTGCCATTCACCACGCTGCTGGGCTCAACGTAGAGGGTTGCGCCACTCGATGAACTGTCGTGGACAATGCCGGGAATGACATCTTTGTGGGAGGCCTTGACCGGAATGACAAACCGGTTGTCCCGCTGGGTCACCACCGCCTCTTGAATGGCGCTGGCCTTGACCTGCATAATCCGCTGAAGTTTGCGATAGACTTCGTCCCGCTGGGATTTGAGCTTGGTTCGCAGGGCTCCAAGGGTTTCGCTGGCGCGATCGGTGACTTTGCCGCGATCGTCGATGCAGTGATGGATCTGCTGTTCTAGCTCTGGATAGGTCCGCAGGTCCGCCACTAGGCCCACGAGTGTGGGCAGGTCGTCCTCATGGGCATCAATGAGTCGACGGAGGTTGCGCACTCCGGCTAGGGTCGTCGCTACGGACAGCAACTCTTCGCCGGAGAGAATGCCCCCATGGCCCGCCCGCTCTAGGGCAGCGCTAATGTCCTCGATGCCGTCAAAGGAAAGCGAGGGGGTCAGCCGAGACTCTAGGTCATAGATCTCGGTGGTTTGGGTGAGCAGATGTTCGCTTTCGGCTTGGGTTTGGGGGATGCGCAGTTGACCGGTGGCGATCGCCCCCAACTTTGTCGCCGCAAACGTAGCGACATGCTGGCACAGACGCGGCCATTCGAGCAGGTTTAAGGTTTCGTCTTGAATCACGCGGGCTCGTAGAGGTATTCAAACCAGTTACCATCGGGGTCACGACCATAAAACGAAGCCGTGCCATCGCGGTGTTCGTGGACTGGGGTGAGTTTAATTTCGGTTTGGCTGAGGCGTTCAAAGGCTTCATCCACGGCGGCTCGGTTGTCAAACACAAAGCCAAAATGGGGACCGGCCTGGGCATAGCCGGGTCCCAAAAGTGCGAGGCCATCTTTGCCTGCTTTGAGATAGGCCCAGTCTGTATCTTTCCAAGCGAGCTCCAGGCCTAAGTCTTGGTAAAACTGGGCAGCCCGTTCGATATTTTCTACTTTGATGGCGACGTGGCCGAGTCGTTTGACCTGCATTTTGACCTGCATGATGTCGAAGCGTTATGGGCTGAGTATTGTGTGCTGAGTTGAGGATGAGGCTATGGGGTAGCCTTCTCTATTTTAGGGCTGCGGGTTTAGAGGTGCTGGTTTTGGGGCGCACAATGTTAAGTTAGGTTACAGCTATTCATTTTACTGCCGTTTTACCAAAAATCTTTGCCATGGGTATTTCTCGGTTGTGGTCCGGTCGGGTTTTGTGGAGTCGGTTGGGAACTGTGGCGATCGCCAGTCTCTTGGCCATTGTCTTGCTCTTGCCAGGGAGCGCTTGGGCCGCTAGCTCTAGTACGCTCAAGTCTTCTCGCATTGAGGATGGGCAAACGGATTTTGCGGGTCAAAATTTGATTCAGGTCGAGTTTGTCAATTTGAAGCTTCAGGGGGCAGATTTTAGCAATGCGGATCTGCGGGGCGCTGTGTTCAATGGCTCCAATGTGCGGGAGGCCAATTTTCACGGGGCTGATTTTACCGATGGTATTTCCTATTCCACCAGTTTTAGAAATGCGGATTTGTCCGACGCGGTGCTGAACTCGGCGCTGTTGCTACAATCCTATTTTGATGGGGCCAATGTCACGAATACGGACTTTTCATTTGCGGTGATTGATGGGGTTCAGCTATCGATTTTGTGTAAGACGGCGAGCGGTGTGAATCCTAAAACTGGCGTTGATACGCGCGAATCTCTGGGCTGTTCGAATAGCTGAACTGCGACTGAGCTAATCCTGATCTAGCCCTGAGCTACTATGGTGCTTTCACGTCATGCTTTAATGTTGTGCTTTCTTCATCCCAGCGCAGTGGCTACGATGAATTTATCGCCTATCTCAAAGCGCAGAGAATTTGGGATAGCGCGATTCTGATTCGCCAAGTTTTGCAGCGGTCGGTCCCCATGACACTCTCGGAAAAACTGGCTCAAATCGATCGCCTCAAGGGCTGGCTCGATGCCTTTCGCCCACTCCCTGCGTCGGTCGTAGCGGAGTTGAAAGCCCTGTATGATGTGCGGTTTACGTACACCTCTAATGCGATCGAGGGAAACACGTTAACCCAAAGTGAGACTCAGCTTGTGTTGGAGCGGGGGATTACGGTGGGTGGGAAGAGTCTGACGGAGCATTTGGAGGTGGTTGGCCATAAGGAGGCGATCGACTATATCGAAGCCTTGGCACGGCAGGAGACAGCGATTGGAGAATGGGAGATTCGGCAAATCCATAGTTTGATTCTGCGCAAGATTGCCCCAGAGGAAGCGGGCTGCTATCGACAGCTTGATGTCAGAGCAGCAGGAACGGAATATGTGTATCCGCCCCATTATGCTGTGTCTGAGTTGATGGCGGAGTTTGTGGAATGGTTAGGGTCTGAAATGGTTCGGACGATGCATCCGGTTTGGCGCGCGACGGTGGCCCATGTAAAGTTTGTGTCGATTCATCCATTTCGGGAGGGTAATGGGCGAACAGGCCGGTTATTCATGAATTTGTTGCTGTTGCGATCGGGGTATCCGATTGTGGTGATTAGCAATCGGGTTCGGCAGGCTTATATTGAGGCGTTGGTGGCAGCGCAGCAGGCTTCTGATTTGGAGCCGATGCTGGAGTTGGTTGCTAATGCGATGGAGGATGCGTTGATTGACCTGTTGCGGGGGGTGGCGACGGCGGGGGAGAGTCGCGGGAGGGGGTTGAGGTTTTATCGGGAGATGATGGAGATTTTGGATCAGGGGATGGGTTCGAATCCCTAGGATGTGATGAGGGCTTGGACTTCGTTGGCTTTTTCGGTGAGGTCTAGGTGTTGATAAAGGGCTAGGCTTTGGCTCAGGTATTGGCGGGCGGTTTGGGGGGCGTTGGGGTCGGTTTGGTTGGGATGTTGATAGATTTCGCCGAGGAGTTTGAGGGCGTCGGCTTGGTGTTTTTGGCGGTTGTAGGTTTGGAAGGTTTGGAGGGATTTTTGGGTGAGGGTGGTGGCTTGTGGGAGGTCTAGGAGGGCGGGGGTTTCGAGGTGGGCTCGGGCGATATCGAGGGTTTCTTCGGCGGCGATGAGGGTTTGGTTGAGGCTGGAGAAGAGGTTTAGGGCTTGGGTATAGCTGGTTTTGAATTGGCTGATGAGGGTTGGTGGGTTGGGGTCGTTGGGGGGGCGGTGGCGGAGTTGTTCGGCTTGGAGGAGGCTGAGGACGATGTGGTCGTAGGCGAGGTTTTCGGTGTATTGTTTTTGGGTGTTGATTTGGAGGGCTTGTTGGAGGTTTTGTTGGGCTTGGGTGAGTTGGATGAGGGCGGTGTTTGGGTCGGGGGTTTGGTGGGCTTGTTGGCGTTGGGTGTTGGCGAGGCGTCTGAGTTGGCGGGCGAGGTTTTCTGAGTGGTCGAGTTTTTTATAGATGTCGTAACTTTGTTGATGATACTGGGCTGCTGTATCGTATTGTTTTTGTGCGGAGTAGATACTCCCTTGCTGTCGATACGAATCGGCAATGTCTAGCTTCTCGTCTAGCTTTTGACGAAGAGCCAAGTCTTGTTGTGCTGCTTCCAAAGCTTGCTCATACTTACCCCAGTCTCGATAGCTATCCGATATCCAATACCACTGGTTAGCAACCTTAGAATCTTTTCCTAACTGCTGATAGAGATCTCGGCTTTGGATGTATTGAGTGATCGCCTCTCCATACTTACTCCAGGCTTGATAGATTCTTCCCAATTGCCAATAAACAGCAGCAATTTCAGAAGAATCATCCAGCCGTTGACGAATCGCTAACTCCTGCTGCTGTGCTTCTAAGGCTTGCTCATACTTACCCCAATCTCGATAGCAAACTGATATCCGATACCACTGGTTAGCAACATCAGAATCTTTGCTTAACTGCTGATAAAGGTCTCGGCTTTGGATGTAGTGGCCGATCGCCTCTTCATACTTACTCCAGGCTTGATAGATTCTTCCCAATTGCCAATAAACAGCAGCAATTTCAGAAGAATCATCCAGCCGTTGACGAATCGCTAACTCCTGCTGCTGTGCTTCTAAGGCTTGCTCATACTTACCCCAATCTCGATAGCTATCCGATATCCAATACCACTGATTAGCAACATTAGAATCTTTGCCTAATTGCTGATAGAGATCTCGGCTTTGGATGTGGTGGGCGATCGCCTCTTCATACTTGCTCCAGGATTGATAGATTCTTCCCAATCGCCAATAAGCAAGGGCAATTCCAGAGGAATCATCCAGCCGTTGACGAATCGCTAAATCCTGCTGCTGTGCTTCTAAGGCTTGCTCATACTTACCCCAATCTCGATAGCTATCCGATATCCAATACCACTGATTAGCAACATTAGAATCTTTGCCTAATTGCTGATAGAGATCTCGGCTTTGGATGTGGTGGGCGATCGCCTCTTCATACTTACTCCAGGCTTGATAGATTCTTCCCAAGGCATAGTAAGCTCTAGCAACTCCAGAAGAATCATCTAGACTTTGATGAATCGCTAGATATCGCTGCATTGCTTCCAAAGCTTGCTCATACCTACCCCAGTCTCGATAGCTATCTGATATCCAATACCACTGAGTAGCAACATTAGAATCTTTGCCTAACTGCTGATAGAGGTCTCGACTTTGGGTGTGGTGGGCGATCGCCTCTTCATACTTGCTCCACGCTTGGTAGATTCTTCCTAATCGCCAATAAGCAGTAGCAACCCCAGATGAATCATCCAGCCGCTGACGAATTGCTAACTCCTGCTGTGCTTCTAAGGCTTGCTCATACTTGCCCCAGTCTCGATAGCTATCCGATATCCAACCCCACATATTAGCAACATCAGAGTCTTTGCCTAACTGCTCATAGAGGTCTCGGCTTTGGATGTAGTGGCCGATCGCCTCTTCATACTTACTCCACTCTTGGTAGATTCTTCCCAATCGCAAATAAGCAAGGGCAACTCCAGAAGGAATCATCCAGCCGTTGACGAATCGCTGAATCCTGCTGCTCTGCTTCCAATGCTTGCTCATACTTACCCCAGTCTCGATAGCTATCCGATATCCAACCCCACATATTAGCAACATCAGAGTCTTTGCCTAACTGCTCATAGAGGTCTCGGCTTTGAGTGTGGTGGGCGATCGCCTCTTCATACTTGCTCCAGGCTTGATAGATTTTTCCCAAGGCATAGTAAGCTCCAGCAACCCCAGAAGAATTATCTAGACTTTGACGAATCGCTAAACATTGCTGCCTTGTTTCCACAGCCTGCTCATACTTACCCCAATCTCGATAGCAATCTGATATCCAAGCCCACTGATTCGCAACATTAGAATCTTTGCCTAATTGCTGATAGAGGTCTCGACTTTGGGTGTGGTGGGCGATCGCTTCTTCATACTTGCTCCACTCTTGGTAGATTCTTCCCAATCGCCAATAAGCAGTAGCAATTCCAGAAGGAATCATCCAGCCGTTGACGAATTGCTAATTCTTGCTGCTGTGCATCCAATGCTTGCTCATACTTACCCCAGTCTCGATAGCAATCTGATATCCAATACCACTGATTAGCAACATTAGAATCTTTGCCTAATTGCTGATAGAGGTCTCGACTTTGGGTGTGGTGGGCGATCGCCTCTTCATACTTGCTCCAGGCTTGATAGATTTGTCCAATTTGTCGATAAACACTAGCAATTTCAGAAGAATCATCCAGCCGTTGACGAATTGCTAACTCCTGCTGCTGTGCATCCAATGCTTGCTCATACTTACCCCAGTCTCGATAGCTATCCGATATCAAACACCACAGGTTAGCAACATTAGAATCTTTGCCTAATTGCTGATAGAGGTCTCGACTTTGGGTGTGGTAAGCGATTGCCTCTTCATACTTACTCCAGGCTTGATAGATTCTTCCCAATCGCCAATAAGCAGTAGCAATTCCAGAAGGAGTCTTCCAGCCGTTGACGAATTGCTAACTCCTGCTGCTGTGCATCCAATGCTTGCTCATACTTACCCCAGTCTCGATAGCTATCCGATATCAAACACCACAGGTTAGCAACATTAGAATCTTTGCCTAATTGCTGATAGAGGTCTCGACTTTGGGTGTGGTAAGCGATTGCCTCTTCATACTTACTCCAGGCTTGATAGATTCTTCCCAATCGCCAATAAGCAGTAGCAATTCCAGAAGGAGTCTTCCAGCCGTTGACGAATTGCTAACTCCTGCTGTTCTGCTTCCAAAGCTTGCTCATACTTGCCCCAGTCTCGATAACTATCCGATATCCAATACCAGAGATCTGCAACATTAGAGTCTTTGCCTAACTGCTGATAGAGGTCTCGACTTTGGGTGTAGTGGGCGATCGCCTCTTCATACTTATTCCAGGCTTGATAGATGCTTCCCAATTGCCAATAAGCAGTAGCAATTCCAGAGGAGTCTTCCAGCCGTTGACGAATTGCTAAATCCTGCTGTTCTGCTTCCAAAGCTTGCTCATACTTACCCCAATCTCGATAGCAAGCTGATATCCAACCCCATAGATTAGCAACATCAGAATCTTTGCCTAACTGCTGATAGAGGTCTCGACTTTGGGTGTGGTGGGCGATCGCTTCTTCATACTTGCTCCAGGCTTGATAGATTTGTCCAATTTGTCGATAAACACTAGCAATTTCAGAAGAATCATCCAGCCGTTGACGAATTGCTAATTCTTGCTGCTGTGCATCCAATGCTTGCTCATACTTACCCCAGTCTCGATAGCTATCTGATATCCAATACCACTGGTTAGCAACATTAGAATCTTTGCCTAATTGCTGGTAGAGGTCTCGACTTTGGGTGTAGTGGGTGACTGCCTCTTCATACTTACTCCAGGCTTGATAGCTTCGGGCAAGGTGCCAAAAGAGATAAGCCTCAGCCTTAAGGTTCTGAGCTTGTTGAGCAATAGCAATAGCCTGCTGAAAGCACTGTAGGGATTCTGCGTATCTACCATGAGATCTGTAACAAACACCCCGATATCTCCATAAAATTAACTGCTCAGCAGAATCCGAATCAACATTCAATTTATCCGAACATTGCTGATAATATTGCAAGCCTTGATCATAATCATCTTTCTTCTCATAGGCAATCGCAATTGCCCACTCTACAAATCCACCAAAATAGCAATTATCCTCATCCACCAGCAATTCCAACCGCTCCAGCGCCCGATCATAATGATCTGCCCTCAAATACGATAGGGAGGCTACAAACACCAAGCATCGACGATCATCAGAATCAAAATACCCTAAATCTAATGCTCGCTCCAGCACCGGGCTCATCTCCGCACCCAATTCTGCCATCAAGTCTCGTATATCACCAAACAATGAAGGCGTAAGGTGCTGCATAACCTCCACAACTCGTTCTGCCAACAATTCTTCCGAATTACCACAAGCCACATACAACATCGCTACCCAAGCTCGGTTCCGCTGCTCAGTCGAAAGCTGTCGGTTCTCCACCGCCTGCTGCAATCGCCCCCAAACCTGATGATTAAAAGCTTCAATCCCCCGCAATCGCTGCAAGAGTTGCTTAACGGGCTCTTTACTAAATCCCTCATCTAACCCCAAATAAGTCAACACCAACCTGTCAACCTGCCTAGCACAAAACGTTGACAACACCCGCACTTCAGCCAATATCTGTCCCACAAACAGCAAATCTTGCCACAGCCCCTCCGACTCCCGTATCGCACTTTCTGATTGCGAATACCACAATAGAATCGGATTATCGCTCCCAGAATTCTGAAGGCGAATCTCTTGCCCTAAAATATTCGGCTGATACTCTGATAAATTACGAAATAACTGCTCCAAAAGGCGATTGGTTCGTTTCTGGTCAGCACTTAAATACCCGAGCGCCAACAAAATCGGCTCATTCCACCGGGCCTGATTGCGATAGGGACCAATAATCTCCAAAATTTCACTAATCTCATTATCCGCAATCTGCCGAGCCGCAAAATACTCCTCAAACGTCAGATGCATAAACCCATACATCTCCGGAGCCCGCTCCACAAATAGCCCCGTCGTCTCCCGCACCTTCCGCAAAAACTGCCGCACTAACTCCAGCGCAGCCTGCTCATCCACCCCCTGCAATTCCATCATGTGCGGCGTCAGCCATCGCTCAACCTCCCCCTGGGCCACAATCCCCGAAGGCTTCTCCTCATGCATCCGCAGCGCCAGCGGAGCCAAAAGCGCCGTTACCTCTTCCTCCACCAACATCAACTGCCGATGTCTAGCCTGATAAGGAATATTGCGGCCAAGCTGCCAATCCTCAATCAACGTCTTTGCCGCCAATTGATAGAGCTCCACCCGACGCTGGGGCAACCGCGTACCATTGCGATGGATCAGCGCCAAAATCGTCAAAAGCAAAGGATTCGCTGCAAATCGCCTCACCCCTTGATTGCTCGAAATTTCCTGCACAATCTCTTGGGCTTCCCGATCCGCATCCCGCTGTTGTCGCTCCGCCTCAACCTCTGGCCGCTGCGCGATTTCGACCGCCAAACACCAACGCCTCAGGAATTGCTCAATCTGTTCATCCCCCATGGGCGTAATCGTAAATTCTCGAAACCGGCTTCCCAACGCAGCCTGCTTGTACCCCGCAATCCGACTTGTAACCACAAACTTGTTATTACGATACTCATCAACCAATCGATTAATGTGTTGAACAACCTGCACCCGATTGTCTTGATCAAACACCTCATCCAATCCATCCAGCAAAACCAAACAATCCCCTGTCGCCATTCGGTTCAGCAGCAGATTCGCCACAGAATCCCCATCCGTAGCCTCAAAACGGTGCTCCCACTGGCGATAAAATTGCTGGAGATAATCTACCAGGCTCAACTCTGGCGTATCAGTCAACCGTTCCGCATAGTCCGCAATCCGAAACAGAATGGGCAACCGCATATCTCCCAGTTCTTCTTCTTTCCCCCCTACCACGGTGGAGAGACGATCCCGCTGAGCCAAGGCAAAATGCCTTGCTAAGTAGCGCAGCAACGTCGTTTTCCCAGCCCCCGGATCACCCAAAATCACGCAATAGGTGTGCTTACGCACCGCCTCCGCCAGATCCACCACCTTCGTCACTCGCTGTTGCCGAGTATCAGACTCAACAGGACGCTCAAGCGTTATTTCCTGTTTCAATGCTCCAACGAGCTTAAGCGGTGATTTTCTACCTGGCTCTAAACTCTCTTCCCATTCACTTGCCCCTGAACCCACAGCCCCATTTATCGGGCTCAGATTCACGGGCGACTCTACTGCAACAATCTGTTCTTTGAAAGACTGGCTTCGCTTTTCCTCCCAGGAGCCCTGTAGTGATACATAAATTTGATCTAGGGAAATATCAACCTGCCGATTGACCTGCATGACCCCACTGACCCTCAGCCGTGAGTTTTCTGAGATTAGCCATTCCAAATAGGGATATAGCAACGGATCAAGCTGAGGACGTGTCGTAAAGATCGCGACTTTGCCCCGCCAATCCCAAAAGTCTGCAGCCCGTCGCCGAAACTCCTCTAAAAAAGACTCTCGATTCAGCCAAAAGACCAAAATCAAACCCTGCTCAAAAATTCGCTCTCTCCCCAAATTGAGCTGTTCCATTTCCTGCCGAAGCAAATCAGGCCGGAGCTGCTCTAAGCCAAAGGCCATCACAATTCGGCGTGTCGGGTTAGTCTTTGCTGAATCGGCTGGCAATTGATGTAGAAAGTTAAATAATGAATCCTCGCTGTAATGAAACGTCAAAAAATGAAATTCATTTTCTAACTGCTGGATCTCTATCTTAAACGCCTGGGAAACAGGATGATCTGGAGCACTATCCGGTGTAATTGCAAACAGCGTCAAGCTCCGCTCGCTCATGGCTACAGCATTGACTAATTTAGCCAACTCGTCCCGTTCTTCGGCATCAAGAAGATGTAGATGATTTTCCGATTGAGTCATCATCAGTTCTCCCCATTCATAGAGCGCCAGCGTTCCAAATCGATAGCCAAAATTGGATTAATATCAAACCATCGGCCTTGCTCAGGATCCTGATACCCCAAGACTAACTTATTGTGCAGAAGTTCATCGCAGATCACAACCTTGCCATATTTAGGGGAATCAAAGGAATTCGTGGTCAATTGCCCTGTTTTTTTGACCGTATTCAGCTCCGGAAACTGATAATCTTCAACCGTATAGCCTTGCCGCTCCTCTCGTACAGCATCTTGGGCTAGGGCGAGGCTGATTTCGCTACTTTTTTTACGTAGGGCCACTTCTCCAGAGGTTCGTGCCAGACGGACCAGATCGCGCATTACCCCCCCACTTGTCTCACAAAGCAGATTCAAGGCATCAGGATGGAACAGGTTTCTGAAGGTCGGCTCCAGCGTTCCCAACCTCTTCTGAATCACCGTTGTTAGAATATGTCGTCCAACTCGATCTGACTCATGGGTTGGTCGTGCGTGATCATCACATTTAAAAACCGGGATATTAGATAAGTCTAGGCATTTATCAAAGCTCTGCATTGGCTGCCTAAATGCCGAGGAATAACGTAATGAGATCGGAATTGCATAAACGATATGACAGTTTAGATCAGTCATCAAAGAACTAGAGAACATCTCTAGTGCAATCCCAAAATCTTTTCTATCCAAACCATCTACAATCACCAAGAGCTTTGGCTTATTCTGCTCTGCCACCGCAATGATTTCGTTAACCTTCGCAACAATTTCACCTATTGCTGGACGAACTTCACGAGTCGCTGTTGTTTCTCGTTGAAACCCAACCTTTAACAGCAGTCCTAAGTCTTTAAAAAGCTTTGGCAATTCTAGCTGTCCACCACCAGTAACTTTGTCTTGATAGGTGATACGCGCTAGACTCGTTAGTAATTCCTGCTCTAGCTTCCGAGGTAGCCTCCACCCAAGCTTTGTGAGCTGTTGGACAATTTGTAACCCAATCAGAACAACTACTTCCGCATAACCAATATTGTATTTGTCTAGAGCTGTGTCAGTGTCCACCCAGACAACGGTGTAGTCTGAGACACATTTTTGTTCGAGTCGCCGTAGCTCTGTCGTTTTTCCACCTCCCCGATGACCCGCCAGCAGAAACTTTGCCGCTCCATCATCCATTGCCAGAAGTTCTATGAGACTATCGACTGGACTATCCTCTCGACGTACATAAAAATCTCGTAACTCTCTGTCTATCAACGGTTCATCGGGCTTAAAGAGCTGATAGACAGGGGTCCAAAACTTAAGATCACTCATAGCGCCAAGACAAATCTGAGGATATTACGCAGCACTGATATTATGCGTGCTTTGGATGATGCAAGGTGAGACATGGATCACGTCCGAGACGTTACACTGTAGCCATGGCTCCTCCGCTATGGCTTTCCACCCCAGGAGACTCCATCCATGGTCGTCACCATCAACCTCCAGCCAACCCTTGAGTTAACCGACGTGCAGTTCGAACAGATCTGCCACCAAAATCGTGACCTAAAATTTGAGCGCACCGCCAAAGGAGGATTGGTCATTATGTCCTTAACAGGGGGCGAGACTGGCGAACGTAATGCTGAGATCAACGGCCAACTGTGGCTTTGGAATCGCCAAGCCCGTCTTGGTCACATCTATGACTCCTCCACAGGCTTTCGGTTACCCAACGGAGCCATTCGCTCGCCCGATGCCGCCTGGATCAGCCAACCTCGCTGGGAAGCCCTCACCCCTCAACAACGTCAACGCTGGGTGCCGCTTTGTCCTGATTTTGCCGTGGAATTGAAGTCCCCTTCCGATGACATTGAAGACTTGCGGATCAAGATGCGGGAATATCTCGAAAATGGCTTGCAATTGGGTTGGTTAATCGACCCAGAGAGCCAAATCGTAGAACTGTATCGAGCCGATCAAGCCGTTGAAATTTTGAGCCATCCAGAAACCCTTTCCGCAGAAGAACTGATGCCGGGGTTTGTTTTAAGTTTGGTTGGAATTCTAGAGTGATGGGCGATCGCCAAAAAAGGACGCCTTACTCCCGAAGAAGCAACAGCGCCCAGTCCTCACCTATTCTGCTATTCTGCTCAATTAGCCCAGGGGATTGAGTCCTGGATCAGTGACCCAGAAAGAACCATCAATTCCTGCCAAGTCAGAGTCAGCGGTCGATGACAGGATTGCCTGTCCGCCTAAACTGTTTCCCTGAATCTCTACCTCCACCGCACGGTCATAACGACTATCGATCAGCGGTTGTGTGAGCATTACACCACCATCAAAATTCGCACGGAACTGGCCAGCCAACAGGAAGATATCATCGGTTGTACCAGTGCTTGGATCGAAATCAGAATCGATCGCGTCATTAACGCCCACATTGGCCTGGGTAAGCTCGTATCCTGCAGGCAATCCCTCGATCGCAACCCTGTATTGCCCTGCAGCAAGGTTGCTAAAGCCATAGAAGCCCTCAGCGCCCGTCGTTTGGGTCCGAATGAGATCATCAGCAGTATTGAATTGTGCATCTGCCCCAGCCCCGCGCAGCGTGACCTGCGCGCCCGCAAAACCGCCTTCATTGACATCGTGCAGGCCATTGCCATTTTCATCGAAAAAGACACGGTTGCCGATAAAACCCGTTTTGGGATCAACCTTACCCGGTGTGGAGACCACGCCCGCATCAATATCGGCACGAAACTGACCGGCTGACAGGGTGATCGGCTCTGTCATGCCACTGTTGGGATCAACGTCTGAATCCAGGGCGTCGTTATTGCCCACATTGGCATAGGTGAGCTGAAAGCCTTCCGGCAGGCTGTCGATAGAGATTTTGTATTGTCCCGCAGCCAGATCGCTGAATCCGTAAAACCCTTTTTGCGCTGTGGTTTGGGTCTGGACAATATCGTCTTCCGTGTCAAAGAGATTATCCGTTCCAGCGCCCCGCAGAGTTACCCTTGCCCCTGCAAATCCCTCTTCATTGCCGTCATAAAGACCATTGCCATTGGCATCGAAAAAGACCCGGTTGCCGATGAAACCCGTTTTGGGATCTACGGCAGGTCCTGCCTGTTGGACAACACCGGCATCAATATCGGCTCGAAATTCTCCAACTTCCAGCGTAATTTGTTCACTGATACCGCTACTGGGGTTAAAGTCAGAATCGATCGCATCATTGCCGCCCACATTGGCTTGGGTCAGTTGAACCTCTTCCGGCAAATTATCAATCGCAATTTGATATTGACCAGCAGCCAGATCGCCAAAACCATAGAATCCCTCAGCCCCGGTCGTTTGGCTCCGAACTAAATCGTCATTGGTGTTGAATAAACCATCAGCACCAGCGCCCCGTAGGGTTACCCGTGCTCCGGCAAAACCGCCTTCGTCCGTATCCAAAAGACCGTTGGCATTGGCATCCAGAAAAACCCGGTTGCCGATGAAACCGGTCTTAGGATCAATCTTTTCCGGAGTGGTCACAACGCCTGCATCGATATCTGCGCGAAACTGGCCCGCCGAGAGTGTGATCACATCTGTCAAGCCACTGTTCGGATCAACATCCGAATCAAAGGCATCGTTGTTGCCCACATTAGCTTGGGTTAGTTGGAAGCCTTCGGGTAAGTTGTCAAGGGAAATGGTATATTGCCCCGCCGCCAGATTGTCAAACCCATAAAAGCCCTGCTGACCTGTGGTTTGGGTCCGAATGACATCATCCGCCGTTTCAAACAGACCATCGGCACCCGCACCCCGCAGGGTTACCTGTGCGCCTCCAAAGCCTTCTTCGTTCTCATCAAAAAGACCATTGCCGTTTTTATCCAAAAAGACTCGGTTGCCGATGAAACCAGTCTTAGGATCGACTAGTGGACCTGTCTGTTGGACGACACCCGCATCAATATCAACCCGGACTTGATTATCCGCTAAGTTGATAATCTCTGTCTCACCTGTGAGCGGATCAATGTCAGAATCAATCGTGTTGTTATTGCCCACCTTTGCATGGGTTAGCTGAAACCCTTCGGGCAGATTATGGATAGAGATTTTGTATTGTCCACCCGCGAGATCGCCGAAACCATAAAAGCCTTGGGAGTTTGTATTTTGGGTTCGAAGAATATCATCATCAGTATTGAAGATTCCGTCTGCTCCAGCGCTCTGTAGCGTGACTTGGGCTCCAGCAAAGCCGCTTTCATTGGCTTCGTGCAGGCCATTGCCATTTTCGTCGAAGAAGACACGGTTGCCAATAAAACCGAGGGGAAGAAGAGTCAGTTCTGAGCTTTGATTGCTTTCAATATTCTGAAAGAGAGAAGAGCTGGTCGTGAATGAAGTCATAGAACGTTGTTAACCTACAAAGTGAGTAGGTAAATGACCCGATTCAAAAAAGATGCGATGGCTTTACTTTAGGTGATGATGCGGGATCTGTGCAAGTGTTATCACTGATAAATAACTCATTTATCGGCAACTTTATTTACTTGCAAAACGCTTTTTACACAGTACATGAAAACAGCGATCTGAATCGGGTTAACTCTCGCTAAAAATTTAGACTGGGGATGAGAAGTCTGCTACAACCGATATTGCCGAAACACATCGCTGGCGGCCCGATGGAGGAGCGAATGGCGAAAGACCAAGGCATTTAGATCATCGCAATAGCCCCCACCGATCACACAGGCTACCGGATAGCCTGCACTGACGCATGTGCTCAAAACCTGCATATCGCGACGGAATAGACCTTGATCCGTGAGGGCCAGTTTGCCGAGGCGATCGCCCACATGGGGATCCACCCCCGCATTGTAAAACACAATATCCGGCTTTACTTGGCTCAATAGATCGGGCAGATGCTGCGCCAACGCCTGGAGATACTCATCATCCTCAGTCCCTTCTCCGAGGGGCAGATCCAGATCGCTTTGCTGTTTGCGCAGGGGAAAGTTAATGCCGCAGTGGATCGAAAAGGTAAACACCCGAGGATCATTGCGAAAAATCCAGGCAGTGCCGTCCCCTTGGTGAACATCCAGATCGACGATGAGGATTTGCTGGGCTTGGTTGTTTTGGAGGAGCGATCGCGCCGCCACCGCAAAATCATTAAAAATGCAAAACCCCGAACCATAGTCCGGAAACGCATGGTGGGTGCCCCCCGCCGTATTGCAAGCCAAACCTCGCTCTAGGGCCAGTTGTGCCGTCAAAATGGTTCCCGCCACCGCTCGACAGGTGCGCCGCACCAAGACTGGCGACCAGGGCAAGCCAATGCGACGCTGGGCGCGAGGGTCAAGGGTTCCAGTTTGATAGGCCCGAATATACTCCGGACTATGAACCAGTTGTAGGAGCGTATCGCTGGGAAAATCCGGTGCGTGAAACTGATGGGGGTGAACCACCCGATCTCGCAGTAGCAACTCTCGCAGTAGCGAGAATTTACTCATGGGAAAACGGTGGTGCTCCGGCAGCGGCGCAACATATTCAGGATGGTAGACCAGGGGCAAGTCGGCGATCGCAGACACCATCGAAAGCACAAAGAATCGAAACGGCAGGTTCTCTGTCCCAGGCTACAGTGAAAGTCCTGAGGGCAACACCCCAAGCACAGGAACCGCTCAAGATCCGCCAGGACCGCGCAGGGCTGAATACACAGGAGACGAGGCTGAGGCCAAGGCCGAAAACATCGGGAAATGGGCGATCGCCCCCATCGGCAGACCCACCAAACAAAACAGATAGACCAAGCCCAAAACCAGCCGTGTCCGGCCCGAAGCTTGGGCTTCTCGCTGTCGCTCCCAGACATCCTTGGCGATCGCATACCGCTGTTCAAAGGACCGCTTTCCATAGCCAGAGTCCCGCAAGGTCTGAAAAATGGCTTGAAGATAAGGCCGATCGAGACCCTCTAGGGGACGATTGGCCCCTTGGCTTTTCCAGGTTTCTGGCAGAGAAGCTCCCTCGGAAGTCTTCAGGGAATTTTTCAGGGAACTTTGCAATTTAGCGCTGCGGAAACTGTGGGGAATACTGAGACCCACACCGACGGCAAGGAGCAAAAGCAACGGGCTAAACCAGGATAGGGCAGATAATGCGGCGATCGCCCCCAGCTTAAACCCCACATCGGCCCAAGGATAGCGGGAAAACAGCAGCAGGTACGCAATCTTGCCACCATCCAGCGGATAGATCGGCAGCAAATTAAACAGGTTGAAGCCAACCAAAATGATGCTGCCTTCCCAGAGCCAAGGGGATTGCGGACTGGATTGCAGACTCCCCAAGGTTTGCCAGAGGAGCCCGCCCAGACCGAGAGCCAGCCCTGGCAGGGGACCCGACAGTAGAACGATAATTTTTTCACTCAAAGAGGCATGGGCTTTATGACCCGTGGCAACACCTCCCAAAAACGGTAGAAAAAAGATCGCAGTTTCCCGATAGCCCAGGAGCCCCATGGCGAGAAAATGGCCCAGCTCATGGAGGGCGATCGCCCCCACCAGCATCAACAGTCCCCAGCCATCCCCAAAGGCCCGCAGCGACAACCCCAACAACGCCAAACTTACCCCAAAGGCCCAGGAGGAGCCCGCCGAACGACGCACCGCCCCTGCCTCCATCTGGCCCATGCGTTCAAAATTCTCAACCTCTAGCTCAATCGGGATCTCGATCTGGCCATCGGGTTCCTGTTGAGCGCGAGCGACATAGGCTTTGAGCAGTTGCACCGTCTGGCGATGGCCCCGTGCAATCCGCCAAGTAACCGCCATTGCCGTGGGGAGACTGAGCTTATGAAGCGCCTGCTGGGGAGCCGCAATAATCTGTCCTTGGTCCCACAGGTGTTTGAGATAGCGATCGTAATGATCATTCAGGACATCCACATAGAGGGGTTTGGGAATTTTAACCGGGAGCTGGGACCAGGACTCTAGGCGCTGTTGATGGCCTCGCCATTGAGCCGCCAGATCAGCCGTATAAAAGTCCTGAACCTGGGTTTGGGGCAAGGTACCAATCAGCGAATGGGCTGCGCCATTGAGGGTTAAAAGTAGCGTTCGGTCTTGAAAAAAAGAATAAAACGCAACGTGATACCAGAGCGCAGGTTCAATGGGATGCCGCAAACTGATATGGGCATAGGTTTGCCATTGGGGATGAAACAACAGCAGTTCCCACTCCTTCCTCGGTCCCCCATGAATCAAGGGCTGCACCGCCAAGGCCCCCATGGGTTCAAAGCCTTGGGCTTGTAGATGCTGAAGCGGCACTTGAAACAGAGGCACCAGGGCCGCCGGAACCCCCTGAACATCATTGGGATCTGCATCATTAGCCCGTCGCAACTCATATTGAATGGGCTGGATACCGAGACGAATTAAACGCTGAAAAATAATTAAATAAAACGTAGATGAAATAAAAATAAACAATAAAATCGCTACAAACAAAAGCCACATTGTCATTAATTCTTTAGGTAGAGAACGAGCGACCTGCTATCTCTACTTTGCCCTATTTCTTTTGATTCAAAATCCTTCAAATGTCGGAATGTAGGTATTTTAATTGTGTAGACTTCAATAAAATTTTTGTATTCAATAAATTTAGTTCAACCTGAGGTCTGGATTTTTTTCCTAGCGAATAAGATATGATACGAACCGTTTACAGCTCAGTCCACCGTTCAGTCCACCGTTCACGCTCCGTTTTTCTCCCCGAGAGGACCTTCAAACGCCCCCTATGACCGTGCATCTTTTCCATTCGCTCTTGCCTGTCCCCGCTGGCATCCCCCAGGTTGCGGCGCTAGCCTTAGACGCTACTCCGGTAGAGTTTTCGCTAATTATCCCAACCTACAATGAGCGAGAAAATCTGCCCCAACTCCTAGCGGAGCTAGTGGCGCTGCTGGAGTCTGTGGTTCCGGGGGATTATGAAATCATTGTGGTGGACGACAATAGCCCCGATCGCACCTGGGAACTTGCTCTGGACTTGATGAGCCAATATCCTCAGCTCTGGGTCATGCGACGACAGCGAGAACAGGGACTTGCCAGTGCGGTAGTCCGGGGCTGGCAAGTCTCACGGGGGAAGATTCTCGGCGTCATTGATGCGGATTTACAGCATCCTCCCCAAACCCTCTTGCCTCTGCTTCAGCAGATCCAAGGGGGGGCCGATTTGGCGATCGCCAGCCGTCACATCGAAGGGGGGGGCGTGAGCAACTGGAGTTTTAGTCGCCGATTTCTCTCGCGGGGGGCACAAATTCTGGGGCTGATCCTTTTACCGGGGGTCGTGGGTCGTGTGTCGGATCCCATGAGTGGTTTCTTTTTGGTGCGCAGAGGGGCGATCGCCCATTCTCCGCTCTATCCCCACAGCTACAAAATTTTGCTAGAGGTTCTCGCCCGAGGTCAGGCTGGTGCCATTGCGGAGGTGGGATATATCTTTCGATCGCGCCACCAGGGCCAGAGCAAAGTCAGTCTACGTCAATACAGTGATTATCTTCTCCATCTTTTGCGGCTGCGGCTGAGCCTCTTTCCAGGGCAGCGATTTTTGCGCTTTGGCTTGGTTGGGCTGAGCGGTGTCTGTGTGGATATGGCGCTTTTCTATGGCCTCAGCAGTACCGCTGGATTAGGCTGGGGGCTGAGCCTTAGCAAGATTTTGGCCGCAGAAGCCGCCATGGTTAACAATTTTATTTGGAACGATGCTTGGACGTTTCGAGACTTGAGTAGCCATCAACGGGGCTGGCGGAAACGAGGCCAACGGTTTTTGAAGTTTAACTTGGTCTGTGGTCTGGGCTTGGTCTTGAATGTGTTGATTTTGAATTTACTGGTTCATACGATTTTGCCCCACAAGTATCTGGCGAATTTGGTGGCGATCGCCCTCACCACGGTCTGGAATTTCTGGATTAATTTCAAACTCAGTTGGCGAGTGACGGATACCCATTAGACTTCTTGGCTGATCAATGCCTAGGTCCTTAACCCGAAGCTGTCAGCCTGGGTTGGGTTGAGGCGTTTACGAGGTTTGGGAGAATGGTTCACGGAAATTACGGAGCGTTCTGCCGAATTGCCAGTATGGGTGTATTAGGCAGAATTCTGGCAACGCACGCACAGGAGCAATTAAGGTCCGTTTTGCCTAAGGCTCTACTGGGGGATCTGATGTGCGGTTTGAATCGGCCTAACGCTATAATCTGGGGAGTTAAGCTGACGGATTTCGGTATAACACTCTATATTCGAGGTGTTAAGCGGAATTGAATCGGCATAACATCCGGATTTGGGTGGATAGGCGAAACACAATTCGGTATAACACCCCTAAAGGGGTGAATAGGCTAACTCAGTTCAGCCTAAACAATAGTTATCTAGTAAATCTCTTGTTGATATACACTTATGTCACATTCATTTCGCGATATCCAGGGCATCATTGATGATCTCAATCGGTCGCGCTCAGTGTACAAGAGCTTCACGGATCAGATTCTGTCATCGACATCAGGCATTAACGCGATTCAAGAGTCTCTAGCCGCCCAAAGAGCACTTGACCGTAGCCTTCTCGCATCAGCGACATCAGCTCTCGCCACAGTAAATCTCCCCGATTACACAAGTAACATTCGCGATCTAGTTTCCGCTAACAAGACACTGACCGACATTGTCTCACAGGCGTCAATTGCCGACTCAGCGATGTCTAAGATTTTTGCTGAGCACAACGTACTGCGAAAATCATTGGCTTCAATCGCCTCTCTTCGTTCGACAACCGAGCCTTTGGCATCATTTGATACCAGTCGCTTACTCTACACTTCGCTCAGCAGTCAGGTTCGGCTTCTTGACTTGGAGACGCATTCTTTCGGGAACTTAATTGGCGCAACAAATTTATTTACCAATGACCTCGCGGCGACATTCAGTAAACTTACCAGTTCGTATCGCGATGTGATCGAGTCTATCCCAAAGATTTCCAAGCAGTTAGTTCCGTTTGTTGCAACGTATGCACCGATTGAATACGCCCTTGAACTTGATGTCATTGAAGGTATTACAGTTGAAGACGACGAAGCTCAAGACCTCGAACCGCTACCGTCAGTTGACGACGAACTGGCATCATTTGATGAACGTCTTCTCGCTCTTCTGAAAGGTGCAAGACAGTCGTTGGATTCAGATAACCCAGAAAAGGCTCGTCACGTTACAACGTCGGTTCGTGAGTTTTTTACTCATATTCTTCACGAACTCGCCCCCGACCACGAAATAAACCAATGGACAACTGACGCCTCTTATTATCACAACGGTCGCCCGACACGTCGTACACGCTTGCTCTTCATCTGCCGAACTTTCTCGTGCGATCCCCTTACAAAGTTCATCGAACATGATGTTCAGGCTGCGCTCACTCTGGTAGATTCGCTCAATGCTGGTACACACGCGATCGAGTCCAAGCTCACGCAACCTCAACTTCAGGCAATCGTATATCGCATGGAATCTCTAGCGTTATTCCTGCTCAAAGTATCACGAGGTGGTGGTTAATGGGTTGGTCAGATAACAAACGCCCATGCACACCGACCGCCGAGAGTTGATCGGTTATGATTCAGAGGTTGTCTGCGGCGGGTGATGGGCACCGTTTTAGGCGTTCACGCGTATGAAACCACAATACCATCGTCATAGTTGTCCGAACTGCGGCCATCGGGTTAGTTGGTCGCGCCTGCATCTGCGCGCATGGATTTGGGCTCGGTGGCGATGCGAGTCTTGTAGCAGTGAGTTACGTTTCGATTCTGGTAGGCGTTGGTTATACGCAGGCTTGTCTGCTCTGTGGTTTATTTTTCTTGTCGCATTAGTCAGGCAGTATGTGGATTTATGGGTGTGTGGCGTTCTTGTTTTTGTCGGTGTCATTGCGATATCCCGATTGGAGCGCATTCGACTTGTTCGGGAGTCCCACCACACAGCAGATTTGTATGCACGACCAAAGGACACCTAACCAGAGCGCTTCTGCAATTCTCTCGGCAACTTCATCATTCGATTCTTTCACCTCAAATGCTCGATGCGCCTGCTTGAGAAATTCATTCTTCCAGCGGCACAGCACTGACATATGGACTTTGTGGGCTCGTCTTGCTTCTGTTGGCAAACGCTGACCACTCAGCAGTTCCAGCACCACTTTTGCCTTGAACTCGCTGCTATAATTTCTTTGCTTTTTGTCATGACCTCTTTCCCTCCTGGACTTCAGCTTACTCTCTCTACCCTCTGTCCAGTTTGAGGGGGTCACTTCAAAATGACTATCTTTGCATGATTCTCCACAGTGCCATGGCAAACCCAGAGGTTGCTCACACAGCTCATCTATGAAATCCGATTATTCTCTCGATTACAGTCATGCGCGATCCCTGCAAAAAGATGAGCCTAGCGCATGACTTTAGCCTGAGCATCTGCTTCGTTGGGTTTCGTTGCACTCAACACCAACCTACGGATTTTTCTTTCTGTGCCAACGCAGACGTAATTTCTCTGACCAAAACCGCTAGGCGAGTGACATAAAAGTACTACTGCCAGCGCAGCGGAGACTTGTCATGAGAAACCAACTCACTCTTGAAATCATCCGCGCCATCCTGCACCATGCCGAAGAACACAGCCGCCTCGCCAAAAGCCACTACAATGCTTCCCTGGTCATTGCCTTCCTCTGCGTTCAATTCATTAACAACGCCGGAAAACAACTCCAGTCCGCCAGCCAGCAACTCAACCAAACCCTGGACAATTTAGACCAAAAATAACCCGCCTTCAGCCCCGTGCCTCAGTTCACAATCTCCCCCTAATCAAAATACTCATCCAGAAAAAACGTCCCTTCCCCATCCAGATTATTCATGCAGAACGGCGCGTTTTTGCCATTCCAAGGCTTCTTTCCATTGGGCTTCGTCACCACAATCTGCCCATCGCTACCGCCAGCAGCATCGATATAATAGGCCGCCAATGCCTCACATTGCTCATGGGTTAAGGCCGGATTATTCGTATCCGCCTGAATCACCTTGCCATCAAAGATCTTTTCCTCGCTCAAACGATGGGGAGGCAGATTGGCAATGGTGAGCATCGGCGTATCGGCAGAGAGGAAAGCCGCCGCTGGGATAGCAGTAGCAGGGGGGGGCGCGACCGCTGAGGCAGAAACAGGTGTTGAGGAAGCAGATGTTGAGGCAGGAGTTGAGTGAGCAGAAGAGGCCATGGGCGCAGGCGCTTTGGGGGAGAGGCTGAGCAAAATTGCGCCGACGGTGACCACGATCGCCACAAACGCCGCACTACTCTTCCAGGTATAGACAAACCGCCTCGGAACTGTGGACTTAGGGGCTGCGGACTGGCGCAGAACAATTTGCCCCGTCCAACTGGGGAGGGTCGCCTGGGCACGATAGCCCCGCACCTGAATCGCCCTAATCTGAGCCAAATTTTGTGCCAAATTGAGATTGTGGCAAAAGCGTTTCATCCAAGCCAACAGCTCAGCCTTCGGTGGGGTCAGACGGCTGCTGAGATCGACCAGCAAAATCGAGCCCCGGCGCTGGACCCGCACCTGAATGCCTTTGGCTCGGAGGGAGCGGGCCATGAGGGTCGCGATCGCCCGAGGATGGTTAGGCTTAGCCGGTTTCTTCACCGGTCTTTTCGCCAGTTTCATAGCTGGTTTCACAGCCAGTTTCTTCGCCGATTGCAGGGCCGGTTTCATGGAGGCTCGCCTCGTGGTGGACAGACTCATCGCGTTGCTTCCCCGAGCTGAATCGAGCTTATTCTGCCATAGGTTATCTCAGCTTGGGATCGGGATAATGCCATTGGGGGGAGGTGTCTGTCACCGGTAATATTGCTATGAACGTAAAAATTGTTCCCTATTGTTGGCGATGACCATGCTCAACCCCCTTTCCCTCCCCCCCGAGGGCATCCTCAGCAAAGGCAGCTACCACAGCATTCTCAGCATCGGCAGCGTCGGCAGTATCCTCAGCATCGGCAGTGCCGGAAGCATTCTTAGTGTGGGAAGCGTTGGTAGCATTCTTAGCATTTGCAGTGCGGGCAGTATTTTAAGTTTCCTCAGTGCGGGCAGCATTCTGTCTTTGCTGAGCGTCAACAGCATTCTTAGCGTGGTGCGATTTGGTGCGATTTTGAACAGCCGAGTGCAGGAATAATCCCAGGAATCCTGCTCCCAAGGCGATGACGAGTAAGGGAAGAAGATTAAAATGAATGGCTGATCCCTCGACATTGTTCTGCCAGCGCATGAGCTCCAGCAAGCCCCACTGAAGCTTAAAGGAAGGAATCTGAAGCAACAGCAAAATTGCCGGTAGACCGAAAAAGCAGAGGATGAGTGTCAGAAAAGTCAATACACTAATGTGCAAAAAGCGACCTGCTTGGGATTGGCGATGTTCTTTCATAGTTGATGAAAAACAACTGCGATCGCCAACCTAACCAACGCAAACATCTTCGACCTCTGTCTCAAGCCTTCAATCCGGGCGATCGCCCTCTCCGTAACCGTGAGCCATCGGTGCCCGTGCCGAAGCTTGCTAAAATCAAGGCTAAATCATTACAAAACGTAAAGCCTGACGCAATGGGTGCATCTCTCCTGCTTTTGCTCTTCCTCGCTCTGCCTGCGGCAGGGATTGTTCTCTATTTGCTCAGCGCCCGCCGCTATCAGTCCTCGGACACCGTGGCGGATTCCTACGACCAATGGACCGAAGACGGTATCCTGGAATATTACTGGGGCGAGCATATTCACCTGGGGCACTACGGTTCGCCGCCTCGCCAGAAGGATTTCATCCAGGCCAAATATGACTTTGTTCACGAAATGGTGCGCTGGGGCGGTCTCGATCGCCTACCCCCAGGGTCCACCCTGATTGATGTCGGCTGCGGCATTGGAGGCAGCACCCGCACCCTCGCCCAGGAATACGGCTTCGACGCCATTGGCGTCACCATCAGTCCCCAGCAGGTCAAGCGGGCCACGGAACTCACCCCAGCAGGGGTCACAGCGAAGTTTAAGGTCGACGACGCCCTTGCCCTCTCCTTTGCTGATGCTAGTTTTGATGTAGTCTGGTCCGTGGAAGCCGGTCCCCACATGCCAGACAAAGCCCAGTTTGCGCGGGAGCTCCTGCGAGTGCTGAAGCCCGGTGGTATTTTGGTTGTGGCGGACTGGAATCAGCGGGACGATCGCCAAGTGCCGCTCAATCTCTGGGAAAAGCCAGTCATGCAGCAACTCTTGGATCAGTGGGCACACCCGCAATTTTCTAGCATCGAAGGATTCGCCGAACTGCTCGAAGCCACGGGCCTCACCCAAGGCCCAGTAGAAACCGCAGATTGGACCCAGGAAACGCTACCTTCCTGGTTCGAGACGATTTGGCAGGGAATTGTACAACCCCAGGGCTGGATGCAGTACGGCGCTTCGGGCTTGATTAAATCTGTGCGTGAGGTGCCGACGATTTTGCTCATGCGCTTGGCCTTTGGGGCTGGTTTGTGCCGGTTTGGGATGTTTAAGGCCGTGCGGCAGTAAATGGCCAGTAAACGTCTTAGCGCCCCCTAGACCCCTAAAGAGCGATCGGCTCTTGCCCGGAAATGACCGGCGCGATCGATCGCAGCTGCAAATCCTTATGATCCGCCAATAACTGATTGACATTCCACTCATTGCGGAACAGCAAAACGGGTCTCCCCCAGCTATCCTTCACCGTCACCGTATTAAACAGACGACCCAACTTTTCCAGGGTTTCCCAGCCCCCTTCCACCCAGCGAGCCACCTGAAATGGCAAGGGTTCCAAGCGCGTTTCAACGCCGTATTCATTTTCCAACCGAAACTGAACGACCTCTAATTGCAGTTGGCCAACCGCTGCCAAAATCGGTTCCCGTTTTGATTCATCGACGGAATACATAATCTGTACCGCGCCCTCTTCCCGCAGCTCTGAAACGCCCTTATTAAAGGACTTAAACTTGGACGGATTAGGATTGCGCAGCGTCGCAAAGATCTCCGGTGAAAAACAGGGGATGCCTTCGTATTCCAGCTTCTTGCCGGTGTAAATCGTGTCGCCGATGGCAAACGCCCCTGGGTTATTCAAACCAATCACATCCCCTGGATAGGCTTCTTCCATGGACTCCCGACCTTGGGCAAACAACTTTTGCGGGCGCGACAGCCGAACCGTTTTGCCCGTGCGAGCATGCTGGACATTCATGTCCTTCTCAAATCGACCGGAACAGACCCGGACAAAGGCGACGCGATCGCGATGTTTCGGGTCCATATTCGCCTGGAGCTTAAAGACAAACCCCGTAAATTCGGGATAGACCGGCTCAATATCCCCTTTAGTACTGTTGTGGGGGCCGGGTTTGAGGCCATATTCCAAAAAGGCTTGAAGAAACAACTCCACGCCAAAGTTGGTCATCGCACTGCCAAAGAAGACCGGCGTTTGTGTTCCCCCATGGACTTTCTCTAGATCAAAGTCCGTTCCCGCTTCATCTAGCAGCTCAATGTCTTCCTTGAGTTGATAGTACAAATCCTGTTCGAGCAACGCCTCAATACGCGGGTCACTAATGTGAATCACCATTTCCTCCGCTTGGCGCTTACCGTGGGCGCTGCGCTCAAACAGATGGATTTCCTGGGTACGGCGATCGTAAACCCCTTTGAAGCGATCGCCCGTACCAATCGGCCAGTTGATCGGGTAGGTTTGCAAGCCTAATTCCTGCTCAATTTCATCCAGCAGTTCCAAGGGTTCGCGACCGGGGCGGTCCATTTTATTGAAAAACGTAAAGATCGGAATCTTCCGCATTTGGCAAACTTCAAACAGCTTGCGGGTCTGGGGTTCTAGACCTTTGGCTGAATCCTCTAGCATCACAGCATTGTCAGCGGCGGCTAGGGTGCGATAGGTGTCTTCGCTAAAGTCCTGGTGACCAGGGGTGTCCAGCAGATTGATCTGATAGTTTTGGTAATCAAACTGGAGCACGGTGGACGTAATCGAAATTCCCCGCTGTTGCTCCATTTCCATCCAGTCGGAGGTGGCTTGACGCTGTGCTCGCTTTGCCTTCACCGCCCCTGCCTCTTGAATAGCCCCCCCGTAAAGCAGCAGCTTCTCCGTCAACGTCGTTTTACCGGCGTCGGGGTGGGAGATGATCGCAAAATTGCGACGGCGATCGATTTCTTGTTGCAGTTCAGCGGAGGTCAGGCTTGTGCTCATTCGGGACGATCAGTGCGAGGATGCGGGTGCTCATCCATTTTAGAGGTATGACGACCGGCTGTTGGGCAAGGGAACCGGAGAAGTTTGCACTTCGGCCTCACGGGCCTCAATCCGGCGGAGTCGCCGTGCCGGGACCCCGGCCCAAACCTCATTGGCCGGAATATTGCGGGTCACGACACTGCCTGCCCCAACCACTGCATTGGCCCCAAGGCGACAACCGGGCAATACGGTTACCCCCGCCCCTAGCCAGACGTTATTCCCCAGATAAACCCCCGTTTTGGTTTCATCCCAGGGCTGATCATGGTAAATCTGATCCGGCTCAATTTGGTGGCTGGAGGCGATGAGCGAGACACCCTGGGCGATCGCACAGTCTGCCCCGATCCAAATTTCTCCTCCGGCGGCCCGGAGGTTGGCATGGGTGCCGATGATGGTGCGATCGCCAATGTGTAAGCCGCCGGGGACTGCGCTGTAGGGCGATCGCCGATGGACACAAATCTCTGAAAACGCACCAATCACCACATCTCGCCCAATATCAAACGCGTTGGGAGTGTCGTATTGCAACGCCACAGGAAACGCCAAAACCAAACTGGGATGGTGTCGTTGAATTTGGTAGTGTCGGAGCCAAGCATCTAGCAGTTGCTTGGGTGCCCGCAGGAGCATTCTGACCGTCATCTCTGTGTCAATCCTGCAAAAAGAATTGAAAGGGCTGAAGCGTCATCGGATTACTGTCTGATGAACACCTGATTACCGTCTAATTACTGAGTGCTCTTCTTTAAAGAAAGACAGGGAATACACAGACGATCATAGCCCAGGGCTAAAGCCGGACTTTAAAGATTCAATGTTGTGGATATAGGCTTTTGCAAAAATTTGTCGTCCTCGCTCAAAGGTCTCGCATGTCTAAGGCTATGTATCAATCGTTTCTTCTTCCTTGAGGGTAGAGAAGCTCTAGAGAGAGTGGTCCAGGCATAGAAAAAGCCCTAGTGATGGTCACCAGGGCTTGAAGTATTGCAGCACTGTTATTGCAGCACCGTCATTGCAGGAGCAACCTACTTGCTTTCGGAGAACTCTGCATCAATCACATCATCGCCACCGTCCGAAGGCTCTGCATCCGCAGCACCGCTATCGCTGGGTGCACCAGCGGCGGCATCTTGGCCGTAGATGCTGCTGCCTACGCTATAGAGCGCCTGCTGGAGGTCATTGATAATCGACTTGATCTTTTCGACGTCCTCGCTGGCCTTGGCTTCTTTCAGTTGGACCACGAAGCCTTCGACCTTTTCCTTGGCATCCGCTGGAACTTTGTCGCCCAGTTCCTGAACCTGCTTCTCCGACTGATAGATGATCTGGTCAGCCTGGTTCATCAAGTCAATCTTCTCGCGACGCTCCCGGTCCGCATCGGCATTGGACTCTGCATCCTTGACCATCTTCTCGACTTCGCTGTCGGAGAGGGTCGAAGCGCCGGTAATACTGATGGATTGCTCCTTGCCAGTGCCTTTGTCCTTCGCACTCACGGTCAAGATGCCGTTCGCATCAATATCGAAGGTGACCTCGATTTGGGGGACACCCCGTTGAGCCGGAGGAATGCCATCGAGCCGGAAGGTTCCCAGGCTTTTGTTGTCGCCAGACATTTCCCGTTCCCCTTGGAGAACATGGATTTCCACGTTGGTCTGACCATCCACCGCCGTGGAGAAGGTTTCAGACTTTTTGGTGGGAATCGTGGTGTTCCGGGGAATCAGCTTAGTCATGACGCCCCCTAGGGTTTCAACCCCCAGAGATAGGGGAGTCACGTCGAGGAGCAGAATATCCTTGACTTCACCCGCCAAGACACCGGCCTGAATCGCCGCACCAATCGCCACCACCTCGTCTGGGTTAACGGTTTGGTTAGGGTCTTTGCCCAATACCTTTTTGACGACTTCCTGGACTGCCGGAATCCGAGTGGAACCCCCCACCAGAACAACTTCGTCAATGTTTTCCTTGCTCAGCTTGGCATCCTTGAGCGCTTGCTCAACCGGAATGCGGCAACGATCGATTAAATCAGCACATAGCTCTTCAAACTTGGCGCGGGTCATCGTGATATCCAGGTGCTTAGGGCCATCCTGGGTTGCCGTGATAAACGGCAGGTTGATTTCTGCTTGGGTCAAGCTTGAGAGCTCAATCTTGGCCTTTTCTGCCGCTTCCGTCAGGCGTTGGAGCGCTTGGCTGTCCTTGCGCAGGTCAATGCCTTCGTTGCGCATGAATTCTTCCGCGAGGAAGTCGACAATTTTCTTGTCGAAATCGTCACCACCCAGGTGGGTATCCCCGGAGGTGGAGAGCACTTCAAACACGCCATCGCCCACTTCCAGGACAGACACGTCGAAGGTCCCGCCCCCTAAGTCAAATACCAGAATGGTTTCGTTGCTCTTCTTGTCCAGGCCATAGGCCAGCGAAGCAGCGGTGGGCTCGTTGATAATCCGCAGCACTTCCAGACCGGCAATCTTACCGGCATCCTTGGTGGCCTGACGCTGGGAGTCATTGAAGTAAGCGGGGACAGTGATGACCGCTTGGGTCACTGGCTGACCGAGGTACTTCTCCGCATCGGCTGCCAGCTTCCGCAGCACCTTGGCAGAAATCTCTTCCGGTGCAAACTTTTTGCCTTCCGCCGGGCAGTCCAACCGGACGTTGTTCCCGTCGTTTGTGACCTTATAAGCGACTTCGGTGGTTTCGTTATTTACTTCGTCAAACCGACGACCAATAAACCGCTTCACCGAATAAAAGGTGTTGGTGGGGTTCATCACCGCCTGACGTTTGGCGATTTGCCCCACGCGGGTTTCCTTGGTCTTGGGGTCAAACGCCACCACCGAAGGCGTAGTCCGGAGACCCTCGGCGTTGGCAATCACGGTAGGCTTGCCGCCTTCCATTACCGCGACACAGGAGTTGGTAGTTCCTAAATCAATTCCGACGACTTTTCCCATGGTGGTTACGTTCGCTTTGCCTCAACTATTGCGTCCAAGTTCAGGCTTGCGATTCCCCAGGAAGCTTGCTTGGCAAGTCTCCCGGCTCTTCCACTGGGCCTGAACAAAACTCTGTCTTTACAAAAACAGTCTCGTCTATATTCCGGCCTATGTGACTCCCCTAAGAAGGGGAGGTTACCGAACAACAAGGGGTAGGGGCACTAGCTCTGGGCTTCATGGGCCATCAGGTCCAATCCTCAATTCCAATAGGTGAGGGGTTGATTGGGACCGCGATAGCCAATAAACAGCGACATCGAAACGCGGGGCCCCCCTTCACAAGCACGTACAGCATGGACATGGCCGGAGTCAAAAAGGACGAGGTCACCGCTCTGAGGGGTGAGGATCACATCGGGGTCGGGCAGATTCTGGCGATCGACAATCCCTTCGTATTGGAATTCGTTGTCGCGGATGGCCTGCTGTTCTTGCAATGAGGGGCTGAGATGCCAGATTTCTAGCTGACCGCCTTGGTGGGCCGGACGCAAATAGATGTTGGCCGATAGCTGGCGCAGGAGCGATTGATGGTCGTTGAGCGGCGGCAGGGTTGCATCTTGCAGATCGCGAGCCAGAATGTCTTGGTGGGGCGGCAGCTCAAAGCCGTTTTCGAAGACGCGGCCAATGCCAGCTAGCATCGGGCGGCCATGGGCGTTTTCGCTACGCACGCCATCGAGCCAAAGATCTCCTAATTCTAACCGCAGCTTATCCACCGGAGAGAGCAAGGGAGCACAGGCCCCCCGCAGGGCATGGGTCGCGGGCTGAGCCTCGTCGTAATAACGCAGCAACTGCTCGGTACTGCCGTTGGTTTCAAAAAAGGTCATGCCGGTACGCCGAACGCCAATGTCTGGGGCACGAAAATAGCGTTCAAACTGGGCATGGTCGATGAGCTGCTGGCTGAGCCGTTGCGCTTCGACCTGAGGATAGAAATTGGAAATGTGAATCGCTAAGGTCTTGCCTGCAAACAGCTCCCGTAAATTGTTTAACGTCAGGCGGGAGGCAGTCGTTATCGATTTAACGGATGATTGCTGACAATCATCCGTAGTTATGCTGGGATGAGTAGTCTTAGAGGTGGCACTGGGAGAGGCGATCGCCTGCAACTCAAACTCGGACAAACGCTCAGGTAAAGCCTCGGCAATCTGTCCAGAGGGAACGGAAAAAGAAGCCATGAATATCGGGTGATGATCCGTGAGGAAAAGCGTCAGAAACCTGACTTGAAGGCGAGGCTACGGCGATCGCCCTCCCCGATCAAGTGGCTTTGACCCCTAGGGTGAGTCTCCCCTAAGACCTTTGGACCCCAAGGGGATCGTTCCCCATCAACTTGGCTCAAAATCTGCTACTTTTAGAGATTTTCTATGATAAAAATTGGTTTTTATCTATGTATTCTAGAAAACATTTTTTGTCGGATCCTCGGATTTGGGTCAGAGTTGGGGGACATGCCGGGTCTGGATCCGAGATCTGGCGAATGCATTCGGTGGCGGCTTGGCCATTGAGCGGTCGACTGAGCCAATAGCCCTGACCAAATTCGCAACCTAGTTCGCGCAGTTTGTCCCGCTGGGGTTCGGTTTCGATGCCTTCGGCTACGACTTTAGCATTGAGGCCATGGGCTAGGAGGATAATACTGTGGGCGATCGCCTCTTTTTTGCGATCGGTTTCCAGACCATCCACAAAGGCGCGGTCGATTTTGAGCACATCTAGGGGTAGCTGATGCAACCGACTGAGGGAGGAGTAGCCCGTGCCAAAGTCATCGATGCAGAGCCCTAAACCCAACGCTTTGAGTTCGTGGAAAATCCGCATGCTGTAATCGGAAGCTTCCAGAAAATTGGTTTCGGTGACCTCTAGCTTGAGGCGATCGCTCGGCAACTGATAGGTACACAACAGCTCTTGCATTTGCGCGACGAGGTTTTCCTGCTTGAGTTGCACCACCGAGAGATTCACGCTCATCGTCAGAGCTTGGGCCTGGGCAAACTGCTGCCGCCAACGCTGCAAGGTCGCCGCCGCTTCCCGAAACACCCACCAGCTTAAGGGTTCGATCAGTCCAGTTTCTTCGGCAATGGGGACAAAGTCCGCCGGGGAAATCCAGCCGCGCTGGGCATGGTGCCAGCGCAACAGGGCTTCAAAGCCGCTCAGTTGTCCAGTGCCTAGATCAATAATGGGTTGATAGAACAACTGAAGTTCTTGACGCTGGAGGGCTTGCTGGAGATCATGTTCAAGCTGCAAGCGGGCTAAGGCCCGAGGATGCATGTCTTTTTCAAAGCAAACGTAATGGCCTCCCCCGGCAGCTTTGGCGCGATACATGGCGATATCTGCATCCCGTAACAGCTCGTCAGAACGCTGATAGTGCGCTTCTCCTAAGGCAATGCCAACGCTGGCTCCGACGCTAAAGACTTCGTGATCGAGCCAGAGGGGATTTTGCAGCAGGCTGACCAGTCGTTTAGCGATCGCCAGAGCTTCTGAAGCATGGGACAACCCCCGTAAAAGAATGACAAATTCATCGCCGCCAAACCGTGCCAGAATATCCTGATTCCGAATAGAGGTTTGCAGGCGTTTGGCCACGACTTGCAGAATTTTATCGCCCACAAGATGCCCCAGACTATCATTAATCACCTTAAACCGATCTAAGTCAATAAACAGCAAGGCAAAATCTCTGGTTCGCTGCTGCTGAGCCGCGATCGCACAGTCCAGTTGCTCAGTCAAGTAACTGCGATTATAGAGACCCGTGAGCTTGTCATGCATGGCATCATGGCGAAGCTGCTCTTCGGCACAGCGGCGCATGGTGACATCTTCGAGCCGACCCTCGTAGTAGAGTAGCTCTCCCTCAGCGTCATACACCGCATGTTGGGTTTCAGAAATCCAAATTTTTTGGCCATTGTACTGGTAAATCTGGGATTCATAGTCTTCGATTTTGCCGCTGGCTTTTAAGGCTTGCTGAATTTCCTGGTGGCGATCGGGATCGACATAGATGGCCTTACCAAAGTCGGTGAGCTGATGCATTAAGGCTCCGGCGGAGTCATAGCCTAAAAGCTGAACCAAAAATGGATTCACGCTCAAATAACGGCCTTCGGGCGAGATCTGGAAAATGCCTTGAGTAATGTTCTCGAAAATGCTGCGGTATTTAGCCTCGCTGTCTCGAATTGTGGCTTCTGCCTGTTTGCGCTCCCGTAAATCGAGATCTACGCAGTACATCTCCGGTTGGCCTTGAATATTCTTCAAAATCACATGGCTAGAAAAGACCGGCACGAGATGACCCTCTTTGTGTTGCAAGAACATCTCACTGGCGGGAATGGCTGGTCCGCCTTGAATCCAAGCATCAATCAGGCTGACGATATAGTCTCGAATGCCAAAGGGAATAATCAAGTCCTCCAGCCGCCGTCCCATAATTTCTTCGGCTTTGTAACCATAGAGCTCTTCGCTGGCCCGGTTCCAGAAAATGACGCGTCGTTCCCGGTCATAGCCTTGCACTGGAATTTTGGGAATTTCTTCAAACAGCTTGCGAAATCTAGCTTCGCTTTCGAGTAAAATCGTTTCGGTTTGGTGGTGCTCTAGGGCGATCGCCGCCAACGAAACCGCCACATCCAACAATTGCCAATCCCGTTCCTGGGGCTGACTGGGAACCGTAAAATAACAGGCTAAAATCCCGAGTACCGTTTGTCGAGAAGAGAGAATAGGTAAGGCCCAAGTCGCGGCAAACTGGTGTTGTTTGGCAAAGGCATGATGGGGCAACCACAGCTCGTCCGTGCTCTTGGAGTGATCCAGATTCTCTAAAATTACAGTGCCTTTTTGCAGCACCGCTTGCCCCTCCACAGTGGGATGTTCGGTGAGCGAAAGTGCCGTTAACCAATCGAGATAGCTCTGGGGCATTTTGGGCGCGGCAGCACAGCAAAGTTTGGGTCCAGCCTCTGTTTCTTCGTCCAGCAAAAAGATTGCACCTTTGAGACCAGGGCGTTGGGACTCGGTCATTTGCACCAGCGTTTGCAACATCTCCGCCAGGGATTCTTTGCGGGCAAACTGGGAAAAAAATTTCCATTGACGATGTAATAGAGTTTCGCTGTGTTTTCGTTCGCTGATATCTCGTTCTTCTACTAGCATTAATAATTCTCCTGTGCTCGGATCGGCTAACGGCTGAAGCTTCATTTCATGCCAACGACGTTCAGGCCAAATTAGGCTCTGCACTTGAACCTCTTCGCAAATTTCAAGATGATCTTCAGGGGGGGCTTGGGCCAGCTTTTGCCGCAGCTCATCTGCGATCGCAGGATTCGGAAAGCACGCAGCAAAATTGTGATCGTGCTCTGCGGCATTTCCGTAGAAGGCGATCGCTGCCGGATTTTGTAATACTGTCTGACCTACAGCGTTGTAGATCGAGACCATAGCGGACATTTGTTCGAAAGCAGTTGCGGTTAGCACAGTCATCTTAAAAACCAATGCCTGGGTCTATAAGCCTTTCCCTAGCTGGATTGAGGCAGTGGATGCTGGGAATAACGGGGCGCGTGGGGCGTAATTCAAGGCTTGAAGCTTTAGCCTCAGCTTCTGCCGCTAGAATGCCCACAGTTCCCAGAACGCTACCGAATATAATCCATCAAAACCCACAAAAACGATTCACCTTTCCAGGGGAACCAATAAGCAAAAATGCGCATTACAGGGACCACTCAACTCCTCGGTATTCTTGGCAATCCCGTAAAACACTCGCTTTCGCCACTGATGCAGAATGCGGCAATCGCCGAACTTGGGCTAGATTTCGTCTATATTCCGTTGCCGGTCCAAGGGGAAAACTTGGCCCAGGCGATCGCCGGTTTCGAGACGATCGGTCTCGTTGGATTCAATATTACGATTCCCCACAAGCAGGCGGTCTTGCCGTTTCTTTCCCAGGTCTCCGAAGTGGCCCAGGCGGTGGGAGCGGTGAATACTATGTGGCGATTGCCTGCAGAGGCTGGACTAGGTGCTGGAGCAGGCTGGGCGGGAACCAATACCGACGTGGAGGGGTTTTTGGCTCCGCTGCAAGCCCTCGATCGCGATTGGTCGGAGACCGTGGCGGTGGTGTTGGGCAATGGCGGGGCTGCGCGGGCGGTGGTGGCCGGTTGTGCGCTTTTGGGCTGTCAGGAAATCCATGTGGTGGGTCGGGATCAGGCCAAACTCGCGGCTTTTGCCGCTAGCGGGTTCGGACCCTTGGCGGGATCAGCAACGGGCTTACCGACGTTGACCCATCGATTGCGGGTGGCTTCTTGGACCACGCTGACAGATCTCTTGCCCCAAACCGGATTATTGGTGAATACAACGCCGCTCGGGATGGCTCCCCAGGTTGAGGCTTGTCCGCTGACGCCAGAGCAAATCGCGTTGCTCGCACCAGGTACGATTGCCTACGATCTGATCTATGTGCCCAATCCGACCCGGTTTTTGCAATTGGCCCAGGACCAGGGGGCGATCGCCCTCGACGGTCTAGAGATGCTGGTTCAACAGGGTGCCGCAGCCCTGCGGATCTGGACAGGACAGGAGCAGGTGCCCGTGGCTACGATGCGACGGGTTTTACAGGGCCATTTGGGTTTGTGACGATTATCACCCGGCAAGGCATACTGTGATGTATCTTGAACCCTTGATTATGGGCCTATGGATGATAGGACCTTGATTATGGGCCATTGATGGTAGGCCATGGGATGGGGACTTTATTCTCTACAGAGGGTATTCTCCCTAGAGCAGCCCTAAAGCCTGCTTCCCGTTTAACCCTGGGTGCTCATCTTCGTTGCGCATAGCCGCTATGGTTCAATCCCCTATCCTTGTGAAATTTCAGGTTGGTGCCCAGAGCGATCGCGCCCTAGGCAGTACCACGGAACCGTTTCGGACCTTGACCGATGCGCTGAAACAGGCCCAGGCGGGGATGATTATTCAGCTTTCTCCCGGCACCTATAATGCCGCTTCGGGGGAACAGTTTCCGCTGACGGTGCCCCCTGGGGTGGTCTTGCTGGGAAATGAAACCACCAAGGGCCAAGGCATTTTGATCCAAGGGGGAGGACTCTACAGCAGCCCAACGCTGGGCGCGCAAACGGTGACGCTCTTGCTGGCCAACGACGCCCAAGTGCGGGGCATTACCATTAGTAACCCAGCCCAGAAAGGAACCGGAATTTGGATCGAGTCAACCCGCCCGGTGGTGCAAAACTGCACACTGATCAACTGCGGTCGCGAAGGGCTGGTGGCCACCGGCACAGCCAATCCGCTGATCCGTGATAATCGCTTCGAGAGCAACCAGGTGAGCGGTCTGGCGATCCTGCGCAACGGCAAGGGCGAAATTTGGGGCAACCTCTGCTCTCAATGCCCCATCGGCTTGGCCCTTGGGGATGAAAGTGCGCCCTTGGTCGCCAAAAATACGCTGTCTGCAAACCAGACGGGGATGGCGATCGCCGGAACGGCCCGTCCAGTCCTGCGCAATAACGTCATTGAAAGCAGTACCGACATTGGCCTAACGCTCAAGGAACAAGCCATTCCCGACCTCGGCAATGCTCAAGCCCCAGCCGGCAATGTCTTTCGCAACAACCAGCGATTCGATCTCAACAACGAAACGGGCAAAACCTTGGTGTCCGTCGGCAATCAGGTCAATCCCCAGCTCAATCGCGGTCCCATTACCTTTCAGGCCAGCGAAGCGCCCACTGCGCCCCCCCTACCCGAACCGGAAGTCGTGCCCTTGCCCCAGGGGAGCGGCGGCAGCTCGCCCACGCCGATTACGGGCGGTCCTGTTAGTCTCAGCGACATTCAAGGCCATTGGGCCAACGATTTTATTCAAGCCCTGATCGATCGCGAAATCCTCAGCGGCTTTCCGGACAGTACATTCCGTCCACAAAACTCCCTCACCCGTGCAGAATACGCCGCCCTGATTGCCAAAGCCTTTAATCAGCCCCTGGTGCGTCCCGCCTTGCGCTTTCCCGACGTGCCCAGCAATTTCTGGGGAGCCAGCGCCATCGAAAAAGCCAGCCGCATGGCCTTTATCGCCGGGTTCCCCGACGGCACCTTTCGGGCCAACCAGCAGCTCACGCGAGTTCAAGCAATCGTCGCCTTGGTGAGTGGCTTGAGCCTGAGCGGCGGCAGTCCGGGCCTCTTGGGGGTGTATAGCGATCGCGCCCAAATCCCCAGTTATGCCACCAATGCGATCGCCACCGCCACCCAACACCGCATCATCGTTAACTATCCGCAGCTCAATCTCCTAGACCCCCTGCGCCCTATCTCCCGTGCCGAAATCGCCGTCATGGTCTACCAGGCCCTCGTGGTTCTGCGTCAGGCCACGGTGATCGAATCCCCCTATATTCCTCAACCCCAAGTCCTCACGGCCCTCACCGACCTCAATGGCCATTGGGCGGAACCCTTTGTCCGCAATTTGGTTAACCAAAATTTGCTCACTGGCTTCCCCGATGGCAGCTTCCACCCCAATGCGCCGGTGAGCCGAGCCGAATATGCGGTCATGATTGCCAAAGCCTTCAATCCCCCCGCCGTCAATCCCCAGCCGAATTTTCAGGATTTAGCCTCGGACTTTTGGGCCAACCCTGCGATTATTAGCGCGACCCGTGGCGGCTATTTGTCCGGTTATTCCAACAGTCAGTTTCAGCCCGATCGCGCCATTTCTCGGGTGCAGATTTTGCTTTCCCTCGTCAGTGGCTTGAAGCTCACCGGCGGTCACCTGGGTTTGGTCAATCGCATGCCCGATCAAACCGATGTGCCTAATTATGCTCGTGAAGCCGTAGCCACCGCCCTCCAAAACCGCATTGTCGTGAATTATCCAGACCCCAATCAGCTCAGCCCCAACCGCGAAGCCACCCGTGCAGAGGTGGCGGCGATGATTTATCAAGGTCTCTTGACCCAAGGACGAGTCGCGCCATTGCCCTCTGCCTATATCGCCATTCCGCGCTAATCGAGCGCCTTTGGGCCCCTACACCAGCAGACTTTTCTGTAACTAAATATTGCTTTTTGCAACGCTATTACTTTGGGATTCCAAGGGAGTGCCACCTGCGGATGACAATGAAAATTATGGAAATTAAGGATGGAAATTGAGGTCAGACCAGCCTTCGGAACTCATCTAGATAGGATTTACAGGCAATCTATCCCTTAGCCGATTTGAAAACTGGCCTAAGGCAAGATGAATCCATCTGGAATTCTACCGAAGCTATTTGTAGACGACCCGTAAGAGCCATTCAAGAGCAAGGGGCTCGTCCATGTCGGTTCCAGGGGGGGATAACCATGATTCAGCGTAGTCTTCAGAATTGCTTCACAACCACTTGCGATCGCGCCGCCCGCGCGGTCAATCTGACTGCGCTCTTGTCCCTAGGACTGATGTTGACGGGGACAATGCTAACCAAGACCGCAGTGGCTCCGGCCTGGGCAGCGATCGACGCAGTACCGCTGCCGAAACCCGTGGGACCACAATTGGCGGATGGCGTTTATCTCTACGGTGAGGCCCAAGAACGCGACCAACTTAACCGTGCCTACATGGTGTTTGAAGTGAGTGAAGGCAAAGTCGAAGGCGCAGTGTACTGGCCGCAATCAAACTTTAACTGTATTGATGGCCGCTTTGCGAATCAACAGTTAGCGCTGCGGGTGAGCGATACCTACACCCAGGAATCCTATACCTACAGTCTGGGATTGACCCAATCAACCGCCCTATTAGCTTCACGAGATTTAGAAACGGTTCCCCTAGAAGTGGGTTTGGAAGGGATGCATCGCATTGCAGAACTGAATGACAATGATTTGCGCATTCTCAAGATGTGCCAAGCCAATCTGTAGGCTCGTGTCAGCGGGCTTGCGTCAGCGTTTCGTACTCGATAGGCGTATATGAATTTTTGTTGAAGCCTGATCTTGGTTTGTAAAGATTCGTTGTTTATACGACGTTCAAAGATCTGTTTCATTGGTTACTTTGCTGCCATCAAATTGCGAAAAAAACGCAGATTGATTGGCAGTTTTTGTATGCCTTTCTGCTTGATGGGTCAATGATTGCCCTGGATATGTGCGGCCTAGTTTTCCTTGCTTGAAAAATCAGTGATGGTTGTTTTTTCCTACTTACAGATACGTATTGAGTCTTTTTCTATGCCTTTGTAATCTTGAATGGCCTTCCGGGATACCAAGATTTGCCTGGATGAGAGGGGAAAGTGCTAGTCCATTACGAGAGTGCGCCAGAGCGGTGTTTCTCGGTTGTGACTAGCTTCAATTTGTGTGTTTTAGGGATCTGCCAAATTGATGAATTCAGCAAGGAGTTGCCTCAGTGAGCTATTCACCTGAGATTCCCCGTGGGATATCGAGACGCTCAAACGCAGTTGGTCGGCCCAGGACCGTGAGCGATGCCTATCTGCAGCGTTTGAAAGAATTAGTGAGCCATGATCCGCGTGAGTTTGGTTATTCCTTCCGACGTTGGACCGCCCGTTGGCTCAATCAGCGCCTCTATGAAGAAATGGGGGTGTCTGTGAGCGATCGCCATATTAATCGTTTGCTCAAGCAAATGGGGCTATCCACCCGGACCTCCTACGTCTCTAATGCCATGACTCGTCGTCATCCCAGCCATCTCAGGATTCAGATCGCCGATTTAGTTCCTGAGCAAGGATAGAATAGGGAGGCTCAATGGTATTGCGACAGAATCCGTGACCACCTACCAAGCCAAAATTTACGTAACCCTCCGCCCCTCGGTGTTAGATCCTGCTGGGACTGCTGTGGAATCGGGCCTCAAACATATGGGCTACGGCGACATCGAAGGCGTTCGCATCGGCAAATACGTGGAGCTCAAGGTCTCTGCGGAAAGCGAAAGCGCTGCCCAGGAACAGCTCGACCAGGTCTGTGACCAGCTCTTGGCGAACCCGGTAATCGAGAATTACCGCTTCGAATTAGAACCCGTGGGATAGACACCCGTAGGGACGAACCGCGTTCGTCCTCTTGAGAACGTTGGATGAATCAAGTTGGCAATATTAGGAGGGGCAGATGAAGTTTGGGGTGATTGTCTTTCCGGGATCGAACTGCGATCGCGATGTCCTCTGGGTCACCCAGGGGATCTTGAACCAGCCCACGCGGATGGTGTGGCACGAAGACAGCGATTTGTCAGATATCGATATCGTTGTCATTCCCGGCGGGTTTAGTTACGGGGACTATTTGCGTTGTGGGGCGATCGCCCGCTTCTCTCCCGCCATGCGCTCCACCGTCGAGCACGCCAAAGCCGGTAAGCCGGTCTTGGGAATTTGCAATGGCTTCCAGATTTTGACGGAGTCGGGATTGTTGCCAGGGGCACTGGTGCGCAATGCCCATTTGCATTTTATCTGCGAGCGATCGCCCCTCACCGTCGAACGCAACGACTTGCTCTTTACCAGCGGCTACCAGCCAGGTCAACAGATTACGATTCCCATTGCCCACGGCGAGGGCCGCTACCACGCGGATGAGGAGCTGCTCAAGGAACTGGAAGACCACAATCAAATCGTTTTCCGCTATGTGAACAATCCCAATGGTTCGGTGAACCGCATCGCCGGAATTTGTAACCGTGCAGGCAATGTCCTGGGCCTGATGCCCCATCCGGAGCGGGCCTCGGATCCCCGAACCGGCGGTACAGATGGTTTGGCACTATTTGAAGCGTTGACCCGACAACTGGTTGCGGCTTAGTCACGACGGTTGATATGCGCAAACTCTATTTTCTAGTTCCAGGGACAACCGGTCAATTCAAGAGCGGGGGACTGTTCGCGGAGCTCAAGACTTTGGCTTTGGCCCAGCAAGTCTGTGAAGCGGCGATCGCCACCTATCGCCAACGGGAACCGGACCACCCTTTCCTCGATGATCTGCTCCAAACCGCATCGCCTCAGTCCTGTGCCTTTGTATTGGGCTGGGGATTTGACGTTCCCAAACTGCTCAAGCGCATCGGCAACTTTCCCCTGATCTACCATGCCCATAGCGCAGGCTACGGGTTTCGTCTACCGGCTCGGGTGCCGATTATCACCGTTAGCCGGAACACCATGGGCTATTGGGGGCAATGGGCCAATAACAATCTGATTTACTACTTACCCAATGAGATCTCGCCAGAGTTTCGAGATTTGGGGGGCGATCGCGACATTGATGTCTTGGTCCAAGCCCGCAAATCCTCAGATTATTTGCTGCAGTCCCTGATCCCGGCGTTGCAATCCCGTTGTCGGGTGGTTGTGCTGGATGGATTTGTGGAAGATTTATCGGTGCTGTTCAATCGGGCCAAGGTCTATCTCTACGATTCTGCGGACTACTGGGCCGTGAGCGGCGTGACGGAAGGGTTTGGGTTGCCGCCGCTGGAGGCGATCGCCTGTGGTTGTCGGGTATTTTCGAGTGTCAACCATGGCTTATCGGATTTTTTGGATCCGGGGTTTAATGGCCAGAAAATTGGTGTCTATTCCTTAGAATACGACCTGGAGCGGATTTTGGGGGCGATCGCTCAGCCCGCTCCCCCGGTTCCAGAAGCCTTGTTAGGGGAGTATCGGAGCGATCGCCTGGTGGCGCGCCTAGAGATCATCTTGGCGGAGATCAACCCATTTTTTGATCATCAGGCCAGCCATAGCGCCAACATTCCGGGGCTGACGCCACTACGCTTGCGGCAGCTATGGGCCAAGCAAACCTGGCGCAAGATTCAGCGACGGCTAGGGCGCGGAGCTTGAGGCCCAGCGCTCTTGGGTGGATTGCTCTATCATGAAGAAATATGAACCGCTGTTGAATCCGCTATCTTGACGAGCTGCCATGGCGATCGCCCCTCCCTCCGTTTCTTCTGCTCCTGCTTCTGCATCCTCTTCCGCAACGCCTGCACCCTATGCCTTGCACCATTGGACCTGGCGAGGCTACCAAATTCAGTACGCCGTCGCCGGAACCGGAACGCCGCTGGTCTTGATCCATGGTTTTGGAGCATCGATTGGCCATTGGAAGAAAAATATTCCCGTCTGGGCTGCTGCGGGCTACCAGGTCTTTACGCTGGATCTGCTGGGGTTTGGGGCCTCCGAAAAGCCCTTGACGGACTACAGCCTAGAACTTTGGGAGGACCTGCTGGCAGAGTTTTCAGCAGAGTTGATTGGCCAACCGGCGGTCTTCATTGGCAACTCCATTGGTGCGCTACTCAGTTTGATGATGGCGGTGAATCATCCCGACCAAGTCAGCGGCATCATTTTGCTTAACTGCGCTGGGGGACTCAGCCATCGCCCCGAGGAACTGCCCCCACCGCTGCGGGTTGTCATGGGAACCTTTAACACACTGGTAAATTCCAATCAGTTGGGTCCGCTGATGTTCAATTTGGTGCGCCGCAAACCCCAGATTCGTCGGGCATTACAACAGGTGTATCGTAAACCTGGCTCCGTTACCGATGAGCTGGTGGACATGCTCTACGAACCCTCCTGCGACCCCAATGCCCAAAGCGTCTTCGCTTCGATCCTGACCGCTCCCCCCGGACCAACCATCGAAACTCTCTTGCCGAAACTGGAAAAACCGATGCTCGTGCTCTGGGGCGAAGATGACCCCTGGACGCCGGTTAAGGGCAGCCAAATTTTCCAAGACCGTGCCCAAGACCATGCTCAAAACCGCAACACGACGTTTATTTCCCTACCCCGCACTGGCCATTGTCCCCACGACGAGCGGCCCGAGCTGGTAAATCCACTGATCTTGTATTGGCTCAAAACCATAACATCAACCCGACAAGTGTCGGAATCCCACTGGGGGTAGAAATTCTGGAATTTACGGAGGAACGATGCAAAGCCCTGATTAGGAAGGACTATTTGTCTTTGTGCAGTTTCTTCTTTACACGACATTGAAGTAGATATCCGTGAACCCCTTAGACTAAGGGGAACGTGCCCCCTGTAATCTTAATATCGTCGTTAATATCTGTTGGATATAGATAAAGATACGAGAGTGCAATAAATTCTCGATATTTGAGTCCGATAATTTTCTCTTGGGAATGGGAACAATAGAGTCAGCTCACGATAAGTAGCAATTAATCAAGGAAGTCGAGCAGGAGACAATCGAGTCGTGACCTAGTCGTGGCCTAGATGATACTTTCTGCTGTCAGACGTTTCCTCACAGTCTACCTATCGTTGTACGGGTGCTACTCTATCGAATCTTCGCTAAAAATCATAGAGGTCTCACTTTGTCAATAGCTGAAGGACTGCACCGAAAACGAGGGGCTATCTTCCTCCTGCCAAATCCGCAGTAACGTCTATCTTGTATTAGAGATGGCTTAGTGCTTGTCTAGTTCTGTATTTATTGCAGTTGCTCGATTTCTCTAAGCCACAGCTTGTGTAGGTTCTTTCTGTGTAGGAGCACACCAACTGAAATGGACATCTGTATAGTGAGTGGCATCTTCCCGCCAGATATTGGAGGGCCAGCCAGCTACGTTCCTAAAATCGCTAATACATTAATTGAACAAGGGCACAGCGCTGAAATAGTTTGTCTCAGCGATTCACTAGCGCATGATGATTTGAATGACTATCCCTTCAAGGTAACAAGAATTCAGCGTTCTTTACCAAAATATAGGCGTAGTATTGAAATAATCCATGCTATTTGCAGAAGCGCTAAAAACGCAAATCTTATATACGTAAACGGTCTAAGTCTAGAATCAATGATTGCCGCTCTAATTTCCAAGAAGCCAACTATTCATAAGGTTGTTGGAGACTATGCGTGGGAAAGAGCACAGCTCTGGCGGCATTTTACTGGCACATTAGATGAATATCAGACAACAAAGAAGAATTTAAAATTGAAGGTTCTAGACTTTATCAGGACAGCACCACTCAGAAAGTCACACTCAATTATTGTCCCAAGCAAATACCTTAAAAAAATAGTTATTGGATGGGGCATTAGTTCAAAAAAACTAAGAGTTATCTATAATGCTATCGACATTCCAAATCCTCAAACAGATTTGATTTTTCCAAAGGTATCTGGGAAAGCGATTGTAACGGTAGGAAGATTGGTTCCTTGGAAAGGTGTGGATGGAATTTTAAACGTTCTATCTCAGATCAAAGATTGCCATCTTGTTATCATAGGTGAAGGTCCTCTCCGTAATGAACTAGAAATTCTGTGCCATAAACTTAATCTGGAAGATCGAGTAACATTTATGGGGGCTCTTTCAAAATCTCAAGTTACTTACTGCTTAGAGAAAGCTGATTTATTCGTTCTTAATTCTACCTATGAAGGTCTACCTCATGTTGTGCTTGAGGCTATGAAAGCTGGGACTCCTGTAGTTGCTACTGATGCAGGAGGGACCTCAGAGGTTATACAAGATCGTGAGAATGGACTATTAGTGTCCGTAGGAAATGAAGAGAAACTTAAGGAATGCATTCAGAAGATACTTGCAGAACCTAAGTACGCTCAACAGCTAGCTAATCAAGCTTATAATGATGTGAATGAAAAATTCTCATTAGAGAATATGTTGAAGGAGTCAATACAAGTATTTTCCCAAGTATAGCAACTACAAAGTAGGACTACAGCAGCAATGATAAGTCAAAGCATTTCAGAGAATCAACTCTCTGTGAAAGATATTTCTTTTCAAAAGTTTCTAGGTGGTGTCCGAGGACTTATTAAGAAAGCTGAACTAAAAGACTGTGGATTTCCTGTCGTTATTGGCAGAGGAGTAAAGTTTAGAGATAAAAGTAGCATACTACTTGGGAATAAAGTTCAAATCAAAGAAGGTACACAAATCCTCAATCGAGTCACACTAAAAGATGGAGTATTTATAGGTCGATTTTGTGACATAGGCTCAGATGTCACCATTGAGGAAAGAGCGACCTTAGCAGATTATGTCTGCATTTTAGGTGAAACACATCAACATGATGACTGTGGGCATAGAGCCGGTAAACTATATTCACTTGGGGACAAGGTTATTGGGAAAGGAGCTTGGATAGGATATCGAGCAATTATCCTTCCTCAAGTTCGATACATCGGGAAGGGTGCAGTTGTAGGAGCAGGAGCAGTTGTCACTAAAGATGTCCCTGATGGAGCTATTGTGGTAGGCAACCCAGCAAAATTAATAAAAAATCGTACTGCAGCTCATCAATAAGCGAGGAAGGCCGTGAACGTTTTAATTATTGGAAAAGATTCAACAATATTTGAAAATTCTACAGATGTTCTTGGAGACACAAGAAAGCGACATCTACTATACTCAAGGCTCTTAAGAGAGAAATGCGGCGATAAGAGCGAAATCAAAATGATTAGCTATAGTCCACGTAAAAAAAATTATGACGTTCTTCAATTAGATGAAGGTATTACTATTTATCCCAGTAGCTCTTTTCTAAGGGAAACTTTTCTTTTGGACCTAGTTCGATTAAGTCCGAAAATACTGAAAGGTTGGAAACCAGACTTAATTACTGTTCAAACCCCTTGGGAAGAGGGTATATTTGCTTGCTTAATCAGCAAAATTATAGGTTGTAAATCCTTACTACAGCTACATTTTGATATTTTCTCAACGGAGTGGCTACGAGAAAAAATCACAAATAGGATATATTTGGCAATTTCAAAGTTCGTTTTTTCGAGAGCAGATAGAACTAGAGTTGTCTCTAATAAACTTCAGGAAAAAATGGTTGAACATTTAAACTTAAAAAGAGAGGTTTTACCCATCATTCCCGTAGGAGTAAATTTCAATCCGTTAGATTCTCTACAGAAAAAAAACATTTATAAAGAAAAGATTGATTCTAAACTCAAAGATTGTCCTGTAGTTCTTTTTGTTGGTCGACTGTGTGATCAAAAAAACCTCCAGGATTGGGTTCGAGTTGCAAAAAACATTAAGCAGAAAGTGAAACACACAAAATTTCTCATTGCAGGAGATGGGGAAGCCCGCAAGTCAATAGAAGATTTGGTACAAGAGCAAGGTCTCAGTGAAGAGATCATATTTCTAGGGAAAGTAGGGTATGAAAAGTTACCCGAGATTTATGCAGCAGCCGACGTATTTCTCTTAACTTCACACTATGAAGGCTATGGACGAGTTGTCCTTGAAGCATACTTATCTCGAATTCCGGTAGTTTCAACGGCCTGTACGGGGCCAGAAGACCTGATTCTACCGGATATCAGTGGTATTTTGACGGGAAAGGGAGATATAAACGCTCTTTCTTCGGCAGTTATCAAAATGCTAAAAGAGCCAGAACTAGCCAGAGAAATGGCTCAGCATGGATACGATTTTGTATCAAACAACTTTTCTAGCGTAAAGTTAGCTGAAAAACTTGTTGATTGTTGGGCTGAGAGTTGTCTTTCAGATAAAATTCATTAAAGAAAATCATGAGAATTTTACTATTTAATCTTGCAACAGATTTAGACCACTCCATTCTCGGCTTTACAACCTCATGGGTCAATGCTATAGCCACAAAGGTAGAGCATGTCAATGTTATTACTATGACAGCAGGTAGTCTTGGCGTTTTAGATTCTGTCAATGTCTACTCAGTGGGACAAGAAAAAGGCTATAGCAAGGCTAGACGTTTAGTTGAGTTTTACAAGCATTTAACTCATATTCTAAGTTCCGAAAAAGTAGATGCCTGTTTTTCCCATATGAACCCACTCTTTACTGTCCTTGCAGCCCCCCTACTAAAAGCAAAGGGAATTCCAATTGTCACATGGTACGCTCATCCCAGTATTACGACTAAGCTAAAGCTTGCCCATAAATTATCTGATCGAATGGTAGCAAGTATTTCTAGTGCTTACCCATATAAGAAAGACAAATTTGTTGTTGTTGGTCAAGGGATAGATACTAATATTTTTAAGCCTAGGAACGAACTCATAGAAAACCAAGAGAAAACTATCTTATGTGCAGGTCGTCTTTCGCCAATAAAAGATCATTCCACTCTACTAAGAGCAGCTGCTAAGTTAAGAGAAATAACAGACACCTCTTTTCGAATTATTATCCTTGGTGGGACACCAAATGAAGAAGGGAAGAGGTATAAACAAGAGCTTGGTCAGTTAATCAAAAAACTTGACCTAGGTGAGAAAGTCGAATTTATTGATGGTGTTCCAATGAATGAGTTACCATTCTGGTATCAACAGTGTGACATACATATCAACCTGACGCCAAAAGGCTTTGGAGACAAAGTCGCGTGGGAAGCAATGAGTTGTGGTAAACCATGTATAGTTGCAAATGAAGGATTTAAAGAAACATTAGGTCGATATGAAGAACCTCTTTTATTCCAATATCAAAACAGTAATGATCTTGCGAAGAAAATGCATAAAATTCTAAGTCTTACTCAATTAGAAAGAGAGAGGATTGGATATTATTTACGAGATCAGGTAATTAAACTACATAGTTTGAAAAACCTTTCGAGCAACATTGTTAATCTACTACAATCACTTTGTTCTAGCCATCTAACTTGATTTTCGAACAATCCTGAACACGCTCAGTAATGCTTTCAGTCTCCGTATACTTATAATGAATCAAGTCTGATTTTTATCTACTATAAAAATCAGAAAGTTAAGTACATCAAAGTAATAGAAAGCCATGCAGTCTATCACTATTAACGACAACGTCACTAGTTCCAAGAGTTGTATATCTATCATGAAGAAACTTGCATTTATAGAGCTTATTTTACTTTGGGTAAAGCATGGAGATCCTTATATTTATTACTATTTTAGAGATAATGCGGTCATCGACATTGGTTGTGGTAATGGTAAATTTTTAAAACGAAATCCAAAAAAATATATAGGTGTAGATATCTCTGAAAACTTAGTTGCTGAATGTAAGCAGAAAGGATTCAATGCAGTTCTAGGACAGGCTGATAGAATTCCATTCGACGACAGTAGTATCAAGGCAATTAATTGCGACAATGTAATTGAGCATCTGACACCAGATGTTGCAGCGGTGATGATCAATGAATTTGGCCGAGTACTAGAGAGTGGAGGAGTTGCAATAATTCGTTCACCTTTGGGCGAAAGCGTTTGGGATACTTTTTCACACATTCGCCCTTATCCTCCATCAGCAATCCAAAAATTACTCACTAAAGAAACAGAAGATTTTGTCAGACCCAAAGACAATCATCTCAACGAGTTAGAAATACTACATGTTTATTACCAAGGTAAATACTTCAAGAATAAAATTATTTTTTTACTTTCTCAAGCCTGGACTAACATCGTACCTGAGTCCAGAAAATATGCATATGTTGCAATTCTAAGAAAAAAATAAAAATCATCATTTTTCAACCAAGGAATGGAGTAGAAAGTTTGTCGGCCTGTCTCTTAAGATAGATAGCTATACTTAAGTAACAAGGCTTCCGTTGCTGTTTAGTTTCTAACTCATTCCATCACACAAGAATCCAGTAAGTTTTTATTATAATGAGATTTATTTTCTTATGATTTTTTTCAACTCTTCAATGAGAAAATTAATCTCAGATGCTTCTTTTACAGGAGCATCTCAGCTCATTTATGCAATTTCACTCATTTTAGTTCAAGTCTTAGCAGTTCGACATACATCAGTTAAGGATTTTGGAGATTTTGTTATCGCCAATACCATAGAAAGCATTATTGAAGTCGTTTTTATATCAAAAAGCTCAGAACTAGCATTTCAATATCTTGGCAAATATTGGATCTCTAACGATTTTACAGCTGCTAAGATCTGTGCAAATAGAATTATAAAAATTGATTTAGCTACTAATGTCTCAATCACTATTATAGTTTCATTCATATCTCTAATTTTAGGAAAGATACTTAACTTTAATCCTTTTTATATCTTAATACTCATCCTTCAAATTCCATCACAAATTGGATATGGAGTTTATAAATCTATCTTTGTCTGTGCATCTAAAGTAAAGCAGCAAGCCATTGTAGAAATTGTATTTTCAACCTTTCAACTAGTAGTTTGCTCCATATCTATAATCCAAATCGGGATTTACGGGCTACTATTTTCTTATCCAATTTTAGCGTTAGTGAAAAATTTAATAAGTTACTGGATTACAAGGAAATGGTGGGGAGATATAGACCACAAACTACTTAGTTCTAAGGAGTATCACAGCAACATCATAAATTCAAAATCTTGGTTATATTTTTCTTTTCATTCAATTATTAGAAACATATTTAACCATAGCTCAGGTCAGGTAGATGTACTACTCCTTAGCCTAAGAGGTGCGGAAGCAGTAGCAGTTTATAAAATTGCTAAATCATTGGCCTCATTACCTATTCGTGTCATTGGACCAATCTGGAATGCTACAAGACCTAAAATCATAGAAAGCTATCATAAAAAAGAATATAACAGACTTAGAAAAATCATTGGTATCCCATCATTTCTAATGTTAGCTTTCTCTATTCCAAGCTTTATTGTTTTATTGCTAATAGCCGATCAACTATTCATAAATATTTATGGCAATATCTATGCTTCTGCAACACAGCCATTTCTTATTCTTCTGATTGGAAACACAGCTTTAGGTGCATTAACAGGGTGGTTTAAATTTTGGATTGTCATTAGTAAATTTAATACTTTAGGAACAATAAATTCGGTATTATTCCTCAGTCTTAGCCTGTTTCTTGGCTATATATTTGGAGTAAATTCAGCAACTAATATGGCAACAGTTATGAGTTTATCATACCTAGTTTCTAGTCTATTATCCTGGACATTGTTCTTGATAGATACCAATTCGAAAAGGACTAGTTCTGATAGCTATCTAAGTTATCAAAAGTGAGTTGCTAGTTGTCTCATAAATATTTAAGTTTGAAATCGTATAACCGTGTCTATCAGTCTCTTTTCTCTAGTCCTAATCCCATTAGCAATTGCTTTGTCTAATACAGGCATCATAGGTGATTTATTTTCAATTGGGGGAGTCTCTATACGAATGGAAGATATGCTCACTATTGCTCTTGCTGCCAGATATGGAATGAGAAAATTAAAAACGATAGCTAACAAGAACGACAAAGAAAGACTTAAAAACGAAAAAGTTATACAAGCAACATCTAGTACCCTAATACTACTTCTTGCTATTTTGTATACAGCGACAGTAATAGCGGGACTCAGATATGACTTCACCATCTTTGCTCTCGAGATCACTCCTCTGACAAGATTTACGATTCAAGCATCCTTATTTTTTATAGTATCTGCTCTTATAGGTTCAGAAATTACATTAAAAGAATGTCATAGAAAGTTTTTAATCCTGGGATTTCTTGTCGTTGGAAGTGCTTTTATTAGTTTTGCACTGTACACACTATTTGGCATTCAATTTGGTGAAGTTCAAGAAACAAGCCAAACATTACGATTTTTTGGACCTCTGGGGGATCAATTAGGCTTTATTGTCAGTCTCTTTTGTTTCTATTTCACGCTTAAATCCAATATTAATCTTGCGTTACTATCTGGATTTGCTGTCGCCATGACAGCCACAAGAGGTGCGATTTTAGCATTAGTAATTGGTTTTCTTTTTCTTACACTTGAACAAAAAAGAAGACTCAAGTTTCGAATTTCTGCTAAAGTATCTAAAAAAATATTTCTGTCTTTTTATTTACTAGTAGTATCAATTGCCTTTCTTTCTTTTAGCAGTATCGGGAATGAAATGCTAAACAGCGTATTTCAAACTTTTAACGTTGTTATATCAAGATTTATCGACTCTTCAATAGGCGAGTCTGGACTTACCCAAAGAAGTATAACACTATCGATGGCTACAAGTATATTTATGAATAATTTCTTTACTGGCGTTGGCTATACAGGCTTTAAGCATATTGCTCTCAATGAGCCTGAGTATCAATTAATTCCAAACTATATTGATGCTCAAAATGCAATTGCAACAACTAACAATCAATTCCTCCAGTTTGCAACTGATGCTGGAATTTTCGGATTAATTCTCTTTGTTGGACTTATGATCGCTAGTTTAAACTTATTAAAATATGCTGGGAATGTTGCACCGAGAGAGCAAAAAGCGTTATTTATAGCCGTTCGTATTTGGCTCCTGTCTCAGATTTTTGGAAATGTAGGAGCTTCTTGGATGCTGCCTTCATCATTTATTAGTTCTCTTTATTGGATTTTTCTTGCTATGGCAGCTGCGACTGTAAAAATCTATGGATTTACAGGAAAACAATATGAGCAGGAGCAGCCTCAAAAATTAGAAAATGAATTGATCATTTAGTCCTGATAGAAGTAATTCAATTTTTCATCTTGATTTTTTCATCCTGACATGAACATTCTTCACATCATTACAGCTATCAAACGAGGTGGGGCAGAGAACCACCTATACGACCTTTCTAGAAATCAAGCACAGAAAGGGCATTATGTTACTATCATTTGTCTTAAGAAAGGAGATTACTGGAAAGAAAAACTTGAGAAGGATGGGGTGCGTGTAATACACCTAAATATATCTAGCTATCTCAATATGTTTGCAATATTCAAATTATCAAAGCTAATTCAGGATTTAAAGCCAGATTTAGTGCATGCACATCTCACTCCTGCAGAGCTCTTTACACGACTAGCACTTCTTAAGCGAGGCTTAGATGATATATTTTTAATCATTACAAAGCATAATGACTCTAAGTTTTATAATTTTATAGGTCAGAGCTTATTGGGTAATTGGGTTGCACGAAGAGCTAACAAAATTATTGCTATTTCTCAATCCGTCAAGGTAAACAACTGTATCAAAAATCTATGCATACCTTCAAAAAAAATTAGTGTTGTTAGATATGGAATAGATCCAACTCCTTATGAACAGGTCAAAAAAAAGGAGATTGATGCATTACGTCAAGAATGGCAGATAGACCATGACATATATTTAATAGGAGTAGTGGCTCGACTCATTCCTCAAAAATCACTGCATACGCTCTTAGAAGGATTTAAGCTCTATCAAGATATTTCTAGCTCGCGCTCTAAGCTAGTTATCATCGGAGTTGGTCCTTTAGAACAAGAATTAAAGAAACAATCTATTGACTTAGGAATTCAAGATGACATCATTTGGGCGGGCTTCCGGGAAGACATTCCCATTGTTATGAATACAATAGATATATTTGCATTAACATCTAAATTTGAAGGTCTTGGCCTAGTTCTTTTAGAAGCAATGTCAGCTGGAACACCAGTTGTGGCGAGTAGAATCAGTGCAATACCAGAAGTGATCGAAGATCGAAAAACTGGAATCCTTTTTAGACCTGGTAATGCCCAAGAGCTGGCTATGGCTTTCAAGTTGCTCGAAAGCTCGGAGGAACGTAAGCAACTATCCAAAGAAGGTATCGAACGAGTTAAGTCTCTATTTTCTCTAGAGAGAATGACTATTGAGACCTTATCGCTATACAAGAATATGGTTAGTAAAAAGGTCAATCATCACTATGCTTAGCCCCAAAATTAAATTAGGAATTAGAGCAGTAAGAGGATGTTTGGTTATGCCTTTTTTAGGAGAGGTGAAGTTCCCACTCGTCCTTGGAAAAGTCAAATTTAAAGCTATTAGGACTGTTTGTCTTGGGAAAAAAGTCATACTTTCTGAGGGAGTAACAATTGGTGAAAACGTTACAATAGGTAATAGAAGTTTTATCGGTTCAAATTCTTATATTGATGGAGATATCAAGATCGGCTCATGCTGCAGCATTTCTCGAAATGTCAACCTTCTAACAAGGACACATCGTATTGATCAAGTTGATAAAACTGGTAGAAGAGCAGGTGAAGTTTTCTTGGTCTCTCCTTTAGAAATTGGCAATGGTGTTTGGATCGGTACTAATGCAACAGTCCTACCCAAGGTAAAAAAAGTTGGTTCCTTCGCTATCATTGGTGCAGGGGCCGTGGTTACTAAGGATGTCCCTGAAAACACAATTGTTGCGGGAAACCCAGCACGAGTCATCCGGAAATTAGAACCACCCAAGAAAATATTTAGTTAACTCTAATTCAGTCAAGAAAATGAAAATCTTACAACTTTGTGCTGTTGGATTCACTGTTAGAAATTTACTTATTCCTCAAATTAACTATTTACAATCGCAGGGATTTGAGGTTGAAATAGTTTGCTCGCCCGGAAAGGATGTAGATATTCTTCGGGAGCAAGGTTATAAAATGCACTGCTTACCCATCAAGAGAGAAATTAATCCATACTCTAACTTCAAGAATGTTCTAGAGCTTCAGAACTTAATGAAGGCTCAGCACTATGATTTAGTTCATGTCCATACACCAATTGCTGCTGTACTCGGAAGAATAGCAGCAAAGCTGGCTAAAGTTCCCAAGATCATATATACAGCACATGGTTTTCCATTTCATGATCAATCTTCATTTTTTCAATATCAATTCTATTTTAATGTTGAAAAGTTTTTTGGTCTGTTGTCTGATAAAATTTTGAGCCAAAGCAACGAGGATATTACAACAGCTCGAAACAAAGGACTTTGCCACCCAGGAAAAATCGCATATCTAGGAAATGGTGTTGATGTCAATCGCTTTAGTCGCAAATATTTAGATCTTTCTCGTCAGAAGTCTCTTCGTACATCTCTAGGAATTCCATCTTCTGTAGACTTCATCATAGGTACTATTGGAAGACTAACATACAAAAAAGGTAGTAGTTTTCTTGTAGAAGCCATTGCAGAGCTCAAAAAGGATTATCCAAATCTTCACACGATAATCATCGGTGGTGAGGTTAAGGGAGATCCCGCACCATTCCAAACACATCTCCTCCAAAAAGTTCGCGACTATGGGTTAGAAGAAAATATCACTCTCACTGGTTATCGACAGGATACGCCTGAGCTTCTGAGTCTGCTAGATGTTTTTACTCTCCCAACCTTTACCCATGAGGGAATGCCCCGTTCCATTCTTGAAGCCATGGCAATGGAGTTGCCGGTGGTAGCCACTAACATCCGTGGGTGTCGAGAAGAAGTCATTCACGGCAAGACAGGTCTAATTGTTTCTCCTAGAGATAGCGATGCACTTGCTCAAGCATTTCGACAACTAATTGAAAACCCCAAACTTATTAAAGAGTATGGCCTAGCTGGTCGAGCCAGAGTAGAAGCAGAGTTTGACGAAAGAATTGTTTTTGAGCGCCTTCGGAAATTTTATACGGATCTGGGCATTATAGAGCCACAGACTTTATTAGAGTCACAACATTGCTTAGAAGCAAACTTTAATACCGTCTAAGCTCCACTGGCTATCTATTCCTTTAGATGCCAGCAGAGCAAGAGTCATACTGAATTGTAGGGAATAATAATCATCATGAAGCTACTCGTTACAGGTGTTGCTGGATTTATTGGATATCACTTGTCAAAGTGCCTTTTGGAAAAAGGATACACTGTCGTAGGTATCGATAATCTAAATGATTACTATGACGTGGGTCTTAAGCAAGATCGCCTTGCTCAGCTTATTGCTTGTGATAACTTTGAGTTTCAGCTTATAGACCTGAGCGATCGCCACAAAGTCTCTCAACTTTTCCGAGAACATACATTTAGTCAAGTGATAAACCTCGCAGCCCAAGCTGGTGTCCGTTACTCCTTAGAAAATCCATATGCATACATCGATAGTAATATAACTGGTTTTCTTAACCTCTTGGAAGGATGTAGAAATCAGCAAAAAACGCTGAAACATTTTATTTTTGCTTCTTCTAGCTCTGTCTATGGAACAAACACAAAAATTCCCTTTTCTACTACCGATATCGTCGATTCTCCCGTTTCATTATATGCAGCAAGTAAAAAATCAAACGAGCTGATGGCCCATGCCTATAGTCATCTTTATGGTTTTCCTGTTACAGGTCTTCGATTTTTCACAGTTTATGGCCCTTGGGGAAGACCTGATATGGCCTACTTTAAATTTGTCAAAGCTATTCAAGAAGGAACACCCATTGATGTTTATAACTCTGGAGACATGAAACGAGATTTCACTTATATTGACGATATTGTAGAAGGGATCTATCGATTGATTAAGAAGCCAGTACGGCAAAGATGCGTTAATGAGTCAAGTTATAATCACGCTAATTACAAAATTTATAACATTGGTAATAATAATGCTATTTCCTTGCTTAGGTTTATTCAGGCCATTGAATTTGCTGTGGGTAAAGAGGCCAAGAAAAACTATATGCCGATGCAACCTGGTGACGTTCCAGTCACATATGCAGACATTTCTGAACTTAGTCAAGACATTGGATTTAGCCCCAATACTTCCATCGAAGAAGGCATGAAAAAGTTTGTTAGTTGGTACAGTAACTATTACTCAGAAAAAGTTACTGAATCTTTAGTGCCAGCATAGCTCAATCAGCTTTGCAGTCTTGACGTATCATTGACAATACGACAAGACTGCAAATCTATATAACCTAAATCTAAAATTAGGTTATAGGTTACTTGTTCTCTAGAATTTAACAGCTTTACGAGACTTGAGCGTTTTAATACCCATCAAACCTAACGCAAGTAATCCACCCACTGCACCGGGTTCAGGAACGGTGTGGTACTTCAGATTATCAAAGAACTCCGGACCGCCACTTGCATTGCCAAGCTGTCCTTCAACGAGATCTAGTCGTACTTTATCTAGCTTATAGGAACCACTCATTCCATCCAGAATAAATTCTCTCACTTGCAAATCTGAACCAGCACCGATGGTTAGACTAGCGACTTCGTTACCTTGATAAAAGCCTCGAACAGTTAGAGGTTCATCTGAGTCAAGAGAGAGGATTGAAAAGTAATTAATCGCTTCCGCAAAGGAAATTTCGATATCTGAAAATAAATGTGTAGAGTTAAAGGGTAATGCGTTTTCAGGACGCAAGGCAATACCAGAAGCACCAGGATACGTAGCAGACGAGATCGCCGCTGCAATCGGACCACCAAAACTGTTAGAAGTTGAGAAACTTACGCCTTGAGAAGCATATTGGTTTGTAACAACGTCACCGGCGGTTAGGTCATTAAAATTAATTGAAAAGTTGGCAGCGAAGCTTGCTTCAGCCTTGACCATTTGTCCGACGATACAACCAACTGTTACAGTAGCGACAGACAAAGTACGTGTAATTAAGTTAGAAATAGCCATAGTTCGACAAGCCTTATTAGATAGAATCTGTACTTAAGATTGTGAATATTCGTAGACTTACGCTCGGGGGGCTTCGAGGTAGTTAGGGTTGCGGAGACATCTTCCGTGCTCCGTGTTGTCTCTTAAGTAATTTTTAGCACTACCAATTCGAGGGCTTCTACGTATTTAGGGTTTATTTAGCGCGTCTTCATCACAAACCATCTCTAGGATGAAGGTGTAACAAAATATCTCTTGAAGGAAGAGATTTGTGTCCACAGAAGCGATCGCTTCAAACACGAAAAGAGGTGGTCTGAGACCACCTCTTGGGAAAGCGATTGAAAATTGTGGAACTTATACCAGACTGCCGCCGTATGCCGCAATCAAACCGGTCAACTTGTCTATCCTAAGGGCGAAACCACTGAAGATTGCTGTCGGGGTACCTGCGGAGCCGCGATCGCCCCAGGTCTTTCTAAGCTTCTAGAAATCTCTGTTTCCAGCACTAATCTATCCCTCTTCAGCCTCTCCCAATTCAACGTCGAGTGAACAATCGTATCTAGCTGATCATACTGAGGCTGCCATCCTAGGATTTCACGGATTTTTTGCCCCGAGGCAATTACGCAAGCCGGATCACCCAAACGTCGCTCGGTTTCAATGACCGGAAAATCGAGGTCTGCGATCGCCTTCACCCGCTCAATCACCTGCCGTACGCTATAGCCTTGTCCATAGCCGCAGTTCAGAACCTGACTGGATTGACCTGCTTCCAAATAACGCAAAGCATCCAAATGGGCCGTAGCCAAGTCCTCTACATGGATATAGTCCCGAATCCCCGTACCGTCCGGCGTCGCAAAATCCGTGCCAAACACTCGCACCCCTGGCCGACGCCCCAGTGCCGCATCGCAGGCGACCCGGATTAAATGGCTAGCATTGGGGGTCATTTGACCCAGACGCTGCTCTGGATCGGCTCCCGCGACATTGAAGTAGCGCAGAATCACATAGCGTAGCGAAGAAGCCTGGGCTAAATCCCGCAGAATCCACTCACTGGCCAACTTCGACTTGCCATAGGGATTGATCGGAACCGTTGGCGTTTCTTCGGTTACCGGATTTGTCTGAGGTTCGCCGTAAACTGCGGCTGTGCTAGAGAAGATGAATTGCTTCACCCCAAAAACCTCACAACATCGCAGCAGATTTAGCGTATTGCGCGTGTTATTACCGTAGTAATCTAAGGGATATTGTACTGATTCTGGCGCGACTAAACTAGCGGCAAAATGCAGAACCGTATTGAACTGATATTGCGCAAACGTTTGATAAAGCCGATGCAAATCGGCCAGATCCCCTCGAATCAATTTTCCATAGAGAACTGATTCTGCAAGCCCTGTTGAACAATTGTCGTAAACTATAATATCGTAGCCCGCTTCACCCAGTTGTCGAACAACATGGGAGCCGATATAACCTGCGCCACCCGTTACTAAAACTGTTTTGCTCATCGACCTTTTCCCAAAAGAACAACTCGGATCGTTTTGATGACAATGACTAGGTCAAGCCAAAGCGAATAGTTTTTGATGTAATACAGGTCGTAGGACACCTTTTCATAGGCATCTTCAAGGGATGCACCGTAGGGATACATCACCTGAGCCCAGCCGGTAATGCCAGGTTTAACGCTGTAGCGTGCCTGATAGTGGGGAATTTGCTGAGCTAGTTTTTCATCAAATTCAGGCCGTTCTGGACGGGGACCAATCAGGCTCATTTCGCCTTTCAAAACGTTCCAAATTTGAGGTAACTCATCAATCCGTAGAATTCTCAACCAATGCCCCACTCGGGTAATCCGAGGATCTCGCTCACTGGCCCATTGGGCTCCGCGTTTCTCAGCATCTTGGTGCATGGAGCGAAACTTATAAACCAGAAAGGGTTTACCGTTGAGGCCGTTGCGGAGTTGGCTGTAAAATATAGGACCAGGGCTATCGAGCTTGATGGCGATCGCCACCCCACCCATCAGCGGCAGCGCCAACAGCAATAAAGTTGCTGCCATTCCCAAATCAAAAACGCGTTTCGTTGCCGTTGCCAAACGACTATGAGCCAACTGAAACCCAGACCGAAAGGCAAACCAATCCGCCTCGACTAAACCGGGGGGAATCTTCCGCCAAAAGCGTTCGCAAAAATCTGCCAAACTATAGATTGCTCCTCCCTTGAGACGAGTACGCATTAATTGCTGTTCCTGTTCAGAGGAGAGCGTTACCGTTGGGCTGACTAAAATACCGGTCCAAGAGCGATTGATAGTCGCACAATGGTGTAAGTTTTCCACTTTTGGAAACGGCCTAACGGAATTGAGGCCTGCATCATTGAGACCTGCATCATTGAGACCCGCATCTTCTGGCTCAGGCATCGTTTGCGGATGATCCACAAACCAAGAAAGCTGCGCTTCCGGATTCCAGCGGGAAAAGGCGGTGCCAAATTGTGAAAGATGCTTAGCATCGGATAAAACCAGCCAACGCGATTGACGGGCTGCATTGGCCTGCCATTGGGATAGGAGCGATCGCATCGTCATCGCCCCAGCCACAAACACCGACATTGCTAACACAAACAAATAGCTAACAATCGCGTCAGATACTATTGCTTGCAGCAGCAGCCAGCTCATCAGACCTCCAAAGACTGAGCCAAGCAAGGTCCGATATTGTAGCGATAGGCCTAATAAGGGACTATCGAAGCGATAGGTATCAAATAGATATAAAAAGGCAAAAATAATGAGAATTGGCCAAGAAAGCCCAGCTAGGACTGTCGGGCTGACATTCGGATGAATCGGATGAAACAGAATAAGCGAAACTAAAATACTCAAAAACCAGATACCTAAATCTCCCAAAAGAAGCTTAAATCGAGCAATGGAAGCATTGAGACTCCAAGACGAAGCCCCAAGCCAGTTCACAATTGGCTGTGTCATATCGATTTCCCTGCAATGCAATTACACAATTGGCTGTGTTTTTCTGTGGTTCAGAGATTCGGCTCAATACAGCAGATAGATTGAAATGAGAACAAATAGAGAAACAGAAAACCTTTTAGTAGAGGCATTCTGATTCGTTTCAATCTATGAACTTAATCAAACCCTAAGGTAGATAGGAATGGCATGAGTCCGATTAGGTAATCAGAGTCTCAGTCTCTTTGAAGCCTAGCAAAACTTTTTCTTTGATCTAAGGAGAGAAAATACTGAAAATCGGGATCTACTGAGAGCTTAAATCCGTAAGATTTACCAATTCCTACAGAGCTACCTTCAGCAATCTCTACAGTGGATGTCCTATAGGTATCTACGAATATAGAACTAAGTTCACGGGTCTCTAATGGATCTGGCGGACGTCTATAGTTTTTCTAGTCTTATGGGAAAAATAAATTTATAGCAGGATGCCTACCCATCACGCTGCTCATCCTCAGCAAATCTCCGTATTTTTGCGAGGGAGGCCATTCCCTAATTTCTCTAGGGACAGATCTCCCTGTGGATATTTGATACAGCGTCTGTATGCTAAGCCCATTACATTTGCCGAACGGATTGCTATGCAAAGCTTTCAATCTGTGGATTCCAGCTCAGATTACATCGATTTGAATCAATGCTGGAAGGCCCTCAAGCGTCGTTGGTTACCCGCAATCTGCGTGTTTGGAGCGGTCACTGCCATTGTTGGAGGTATAACCTCTCTACAGATCCCCATCTATGAAGCAGAAGGAAAGCTGCTATTTAATAAAAATAACCGAACCTCGTCTTTAGCAGGTCTCAGCCAAGAGGCTTCAGAGCTCAGTGGCCTCACGCAGCAAAGCAGTCCGCTCGATACCCAGGCAGAAGTGATTCGTTCTGTTCCTTTGGTCAAGCGAACGATTGACAGTCTCAAATTGGTCGATCGCCAAGGTCAACTCATCCGTTCTGAGGCGTTTCTGAACAATTTAAAGATTAAGACCGTACGCGGTACAGATGTCTTGAGTTTGTCCTATCGTAGCGATGATCCCAAACAAGCGGCTGCGGTAATCAATACATTAATGTCACTGTATTTGGATAACGATATCATTACCAACCGGGCTGAAGCCAAAGCTGCCCGAAACTTTATTAATCAAGAACTTCCGGCAGTTGAAAAGCGAGTCGTTGCCGCTGAAGTGAATCTACGCCAGTTTCAGGAAAAGCATGGCATTGTGGCACTGGATGAGGAAGCCAAATCTGCCATTGGAGTCATTGCCAGTATTGAAAATCAGCTCACCCAGGCTCAATCGGCCCTCGCCGATGCCAGTCGTCGCGCCGCCGTCTTGCAACAACAGGTGGGCATGAACTCCCGAGCCGCAGTTGAACTGAGTAATCTCAATCAATCTGAAGGCGTCCAAAAGACATTAGCAGAATATCGGCAGGTGCAAGATGAGCTGGCTGTGGAACGCTTACGGTTCCAGGATACTCATCCAGCCATCCAACATCTCGTTCGTAAAGAAGCGGTCCTCCAGCAACAGTTGCAGGAACGGGTGGCTCAGGTGGTGGGTGCAGCTCCAGGCTCGGCAGAACCCTATTTGCAAATGGGGGCGACCAAACAGCAGTTGGCTCAAGACTTAGTCAGAACGGAAGCGGAGCGGCTCGGTTTAGCCGATCGCGTTGGTGCCTTATCCCGAGTGTATCAGGCCTATCGCGATCGCCTTAAAGTGGTGCCACAACTAGAGCAAACCCAGCGTCAGCTAGAACGAGAACTCAAAGCCTCTCAGTCCACCTACGAGCAGTTGCTGACTAAACTTCAGGAAGTTCAGGTGGTTGAAAATCAGAATGTGGGAAATGCCCGCATCATGGCTCAGGCGGTTGCACCGGAGGGAGCGATCACCCCCCAAAAAGCTCGAAATTTAGCTTTGGGCGGCTTTTTAGGGCTCACACTAGGAGCAGGAGCCGCACTGCTGCTCGATGCTCGGGACACTTCGGTGAAAACCGTTGAGGAAGCGGAGCGCGCCCTGGGATACACCTTGCTAGGTCGCATTCCTGAGTTACCCCCCGTTGCGACAGGTGCGACGGTGCAAGAATTACCGGTGCGGGATAACCCCTATTCACCCGCCAGTGCTGCCTACGAAATGCTACAGGCAACGCTAGATTTTGCGTTGCCAGATCAACCCCTCAAACAAATTGTGGTGACCAGTGCAGTTCCCGGTGAAGGCAAGTCGTCGGTTTCAGCGAACTTGGCGGTGGCGATGGCCCAGATGGGGCGGCGGGTCTTGCTGGTAGATGCGGATATGCGTCGCCCCCGCCAACACCAAATTTGGAAGGTTTCCAACTTTGTTGGGCTCAGTGATGTGCTGGTCGGTCGAGCAGAATTTAGCACCGCAGTCCGTGAAGTCCTGGTCAATGTTGATTTACTCTGTTGTGGCACCATTCCACCCAACCCCTCGGCCTTGCTGGGATCCCATCGCATGGCGGAACTGATGCTGGAGTGGAAGCAGCGCTACGACTGCGTCTTGATTGATACACCTCCCGTCACGTTTTTCCCGGATGCTCTCAAGCTAGGGAAAGAAGCTGGGGGGGTCTTACCCGTGGTTCGACCGGGAACGATCGAGACTAAAGCCGCAGCCAATATGAAGAACTTGCTTCAGCAAGCTTCTCAAAATGTGTTGGGAATTGTGGCTAATGCAACCCGTTCGGATAACGATTCAGAGAATTATCTGTATCAGCATTCCTATTACTATCGTCAGCATGCCGTTGCACCGGCTGAGGCGTTGCGATCGCCCCAGTCCACCGAGCCCCCCGCACTCCCTAAAGCCAACCCTCGCTCTCGACAGAGTTAAGGCAAGGGCCAAACCTTCACCTCGATCGGTTGTTCGATTCAGCTTCGTTCAATAACGTTCTATGTTCTTAAAATCGTGAGGATTTCCAATGCCACACATGAGTGGGTGCAGTTTACCGATGCGATCATTTCGTTTAGTCCCGAGCTTTTTTCTGCCGTTGCTGTTACCCAGCATGGCGCAGGCGTTGCCAGATGAGGTGCCCGGAGCCCTAGCTTTTCCGGTGGAAGTCCTGGGTCAAACCTCTTTGCCGGATTCTTCCAATACCGTTGGTGATACCTTAAATCCCAGCCAGGTTGAGCAGTTGCGCCAGGAACTTTTGCTGCCTCCAGTGGTGTTTCAGCCTCCGCGTGCGGCTTCTCCTGGTTCGTCTTTAGGGAGTCCTAGTGCCTTTGGGGCAAGATGGGGAACGGCGTTTGCGGGGATTTCCTATGCTTCTCAACCAGATAATGTTGATAAGGCCGATGGCTCAAGTGTGATTGGGATGGGTTTTGGAGACCCGGTTGAAAGCCTAGGGTTAGAGGTAAATGTTGGCATTATCAGTTTAGCCAATGCCTTTGCCGACAGTGGCGCTGTGGGCTTTAAAGTGCATAAGGTAATCCCCGAAGCGGGAAATTTGGGCCTTGCGGTTGGCTGGTCCAATGCCTTGAGATGGGGGGATGCAGAGAAGGCTAAGGATACGATTTATGGCGTTGCCACCCAGCAATTTCGTTTACGACCTCAGGCAGACAATGAATTGCCCTTGACAATTTCGATGGGGATTGGCACAGGGGGATTTCGCTCGAAGGGGGCGATCGCCGCTCGGGACAACGCCGCTAATGTTTTTGCCAGTGCCGGTCTCAAAGTCATTCCTGAACTATCCCTGATTTCCAACTGGACCGGAAATCAACTTAATCTAGGCGTTTCTACAGCTCCGGTTCGGCAATTACCGATGGTGTTTAGCTTAGGGGTTTCTGACGTGACAAACAACACTTCTGGGGGACCTCGCTTTTTGTTTAATGTGGGCTATTCGGTCAAATTTTAAGGGTGTCTAATACCATGAATCAATTCTCTTTTGATCTGCCTTCGCTGGGCCGTTTGATTGGGGTAATGACCCTCAGCAGTACGGTTTGTAGTTTATGCAATGGTCTGCTCCCCAATAGCTTTACAACTCCGGCCTGGGCCGGAACCGATCCAGTCCAGGCCGGAGATTCTTCTTCGTCGGGTACGTTTGATTTTGGGCCAGATGCTTCAACCCCATCAAGAGAGGGAAGGGAAGGGGAGGCAGCAGTTCAAAGTGCGCTAAGCACCTTTGCTGAAGCGTTGAATGGTAGTGATTTAGGCGCGGCAGCTCAAAAAGCCTTTAGTACACCTCCGGCTTCAAAAAACCAGATTTCCAACACGGTTGCGGCAATCAAAAAGGGAGGTGATCTAGCAACCACCATCACAACGAATGGGGGAAGTGAAGCTACTGTTGCCCTTGCCACAGGGATGGTGGCAGTCCTGGGGAGCGATGCGTCCCCCACCGTGGCGGCGGCGGTAGCCCAGGTAGCGCTCAGTCTTCAAGGACTAACGACAGGGACGACGATTAATGGAGCACAGCTCGCCGCCGGAGTGGATGCCTTCAATGGGCTCGTCGATGCCCTCAGTAACGACCAAGTGATCAGTGCTGTCAAGAGCAGTGAACTACAGCAGCTCAGAAACGCCTTGGCGAGTTTGGTCGTGGCCTTGTCTCCCTCGCCCTAAATCCTCACCCTAAACTTCTTTCTTAAACCTCCAACACCACCCGATCAACAGGCCGAGCAATGCAGGGCAAAATTACCCCATTGGCTTGGTCTGTTTCGCTGAGCGCGCGCGGTTCATTGCGATAGGTCACGCTGCCAGAGCAGAGGGTTTGTTTGCAGACGCCACAAACGCCAGAACGACAGGCATTGGGAATCGCGATCGCCGCTGCTTCGGCTACTTCCAAAATCGAATCTTCTCCCGAACAATGGATTTCCTGCTCGGAGGCAGAAAACACAATGATGGCACCCGCATTGGGGACCTCTAGATCGGATTGACCACCATTGGTTACGAGGGAAGATTGAGCATTTTGAGCCTTAACCGATGGGCCACCAAAGGACTCTTCGTGATACTGAGCCATTGGCAATTGTAGGTCTTCCAACAGTCTTTTGGTTGCGGCCATGAAGCCATTCGGACCACAGACGTAGACTTCGCGATCGCCAAAATCCGGCGCGATCGCCCGCAGCATCGCCGCATCGAGTCGTCCTTGATAGCCAAACCAAGACTGGCCGGAGGGCGATCGCGTCAGCGTAATCGCCAACTTAAATCGAGACTGTTGTGCAGCAAACTGCTCTAACTCCTGGCGATAGACAATATCTTGGGGATCACGGGCGCTGTAGACAAACACAATGTCAGTGGTCAGGGCATTGTCGAGAATCCAACGGGTCATGGACATCATGGGAGTAATGCCACTTCCTGCGGCAATGAGCAACAGCTTTTCTGGCGGGGTTTGTGTACAGCTAAACTCGCCAAAGGGTCCGCTGATTTTCAGGGAATCCCCCACCTTAAAATGGTCATGGAGCCAATTGGAAACCAAGCCTGCGGGAGCATCGGGAGACTCGGGCGGTGCGGGAACGCGCTTCACACTAATTTCCAAGAGATAGGGCCGTGACGGTGAGGAAGAAATTGAATAGGAGCGAACCACCGGCTGACCGTGAATGGTGAGATGTAGGGTGACAAATTGCCCCGGTTGATAGTCAAACCAAACCGCTGGTTCTGCGACAAATCGAAAGGTTTTGACCTGACTCGTTTCAGAAATGATTTGCACGCAGCGAACCTCTAAACTACTCTCCGTCCAGGGTCGTAGGCGTTGACTGGGTTGCAACTCCGCGAGAGCCAAAGTAGGGAGACTCAAGTCACTGGGTTCTATCGGTTCTAATTGAATTGACTCCACGACGAGTACAAAATTGCAAATTCGCAGGATATCATCTGGCTTAAGCAAAACATCCTGTGTTGGCAGCAAGACCTCATTATGCAGCCGCGAACCATCGGTGCTGCCTAAATCCGTAAACCAGTACTGACCCTCCCGATAGAGGATTCGGGCATGGACGCGACTCACATCCGGGCTATTCAAAATCAGATCACAACCAGGCGTTCGACCAATCATACATTCTCCCAATTTCTGGCCCAATTTCTGGCCCAATCTTTGGGGAGAAAAATCGAGAACCTTCTCAAAAACTTCGTGGGTTTCGTAGTTGATGACTTTAAGCATTAACATGAGCATTCACCGGGGGTAGATCACACGACTCAGTCAGATAGATTTAACCAGATAGATTCAACAGGGAAACCGCTCAGAAAAACCGCTAGCGATCGCCGCGTCTCGCTCGAATTTGAGTCGCTGGAAATTGCTCGGCTCCCGCCCGAGGCACACGAATTTCAGTTTGGGCTAGGGCAGCTGGTGCGAAAAAGAAGGGGGCCATAGTCAACGGCTCAATGGCCTGGATCTCGCCTAGAATTTGACTATGTTGCAGTTCGGAAATCTCTAAACTGGCCCGAAGCTGTTCGAGCAACTTTAGGCTAGTTCTGGAATTGGCAAGACCGCTGGCAAGGGCATCTTGAAGAACCCCCCGATAGATTTGCAGGCGATCGCGCTGGGTCGCCAAGGGCAAGGTTTTTGCCAGAACATGAACCTCTGCGGGACTCAGATGGGCTAGCGATCGCTGACCCAGAATATCGCTAAAATCAAGGTTAAGCTTTTGCAGTTGACGACGCAGTTTATCGGCTAAACTCTCTTGCTCATAACGCTCGGGATTGCGATGCCAGACCCGACAGAGCCAAAGGATACTCACACTAGCAAGGATAGCTTGAAACCCTAGTTGAACAGGCATCGACCACCGTAGAACTTCGGGCCTTCCACCGTAAATAAAGAAAATATTGAAGGCCAAAAAGGTACTGATCGAAAACATCTGATGACGCAGTACTTCTCGGCTTAAATAGGGAGCCGATCGCTGTCGCCATTGCCGATAAATCATTTCCCCATTAATTCCTAAAGCATAACCTAACCCTGCAAATCCAGCGAGGGTTAACGGTGCTGCTAAAACCTTGGGAATATTGAGGCTTTGACCCGCCAGATAAAAGCCAGGATGGAGCAGGGTTGACAGCGGATCAGCCTCATGGCTCCATGCGCCTGAAAAGTAGTATTTCCAGTTCCCTGCATAAAGATAGTAGTACAACAGATATCCCACTACTAATCCCAAGTAACCATACTGCACCAGCCGTCGTCCGGGGTGATTGAGTGCTTGCCAGTAGGTCTTTTCAGAGTCAATATCTAAGCAAGGGGACTTGCAACCAATACAAGCACTTTGAACCGTGTCCGCCGTTACCGTACGGCACATCGACTGGGTGAGACTCCCAGCGGGTGCCAGATGGGCCTCACTGCCCAAAAGGCCTCGGGGTCCTGTAAAAACGGTTTGTACCATGCCAAAGGGACAGATGTAGTGGCACCAGCTTCGTCCACCGTAAAGGATAACCATGGCGATCGCCCCTAGAATCGTCAATACCAGAAAGCTTCCTAGGGCAACCCGGTTAGAATTAACTAGCAAAATTCTGACATTTAGCCCTAAAAAAAACAGGCCAAATTGCACATAGAAATGATTGCGCTGGAGCCATTGATTCCGATGGATATCCAACAGCGGTTTGAGCCCTAAAGCACGCGGAATCTGAGACATGAAATAGAGGGGACAGATACGCCGCCAAACTTCATGCCCAAACACCAAGACAATAAAAAGGCCACTGGGAATAACCATACCCCAAAAAATTCGAGTGGCAATGGGATAGGGAGCTTGTTCTAGGCAAACATTCTGAACTTTCACACAGGTAGCCGGATCCAAGGCCTGGGCAATTACCATATCTCGCATCGGGCTGCCCTGGTTTTGGGGATCAGTCCAAAAGGCAGAAATGGGGTCATAGAATAAGGAAGCAATCAGCACCAGCCATCCAATCGCTAGGCCCCAGCGGACCAGATGGAATCTTTGTTCAGTGGTTTTGGCAGATGTGATTGGGGTAGACGTGTCTTGGGTAGACGTGGCTTGGGTAGACATAGCAGGCACCTCTTTCTTGACTCCAGTGTTCTGGAGGATGAGGGCTGGGGGAAGTACCCGGTCGGGTGATTTAGCTAGGAAAATAGGTGGGCAATACTGGCCTCAATGTCGTCCAGGGCCAAAAAGCGGTCGAGCGCTAAATGCATCCAACACAGCGAAACCTTCGGATCCGTGGCCATCATTTCAAAGCCCAAAGCCAACGACAAGGCTTCCCCCTCGGGATAAATGTTGGGTGCATAGAGTTCGCACAAATTGGGAAAATTGCCTTGCATCGTGCGCAGCGTTGCCTGGGCATCCCGCAACAGTTGGGTCATGGACGAGATTTGTTGATAGGGCGGATCAACCTGGAAGCTGCGAATATAGACCGAGTAGCAGTTGCGATCGCCCACCGCCGCCAATTTAACCGGATCCTCCGTCTCAATCGAACTCAAATACAGGCTCATCGTCGGAGGCAGAAAAAAGTTTTGCTCCGATTCGCTGTGGGTGGGAAACAGCATGTAAAAGCCCACAGGATGGTGATTATCCTGGCGGCGCAGGACCCGCATCCCTTCAGGATACAGTTGAGCCCACTGGCGCAGACTCTGGGTAATTTGATGGGTACTCGTTTGGGTCTCTTCAATCATCCAGTTGTAGTTCTTGGACAAAAACTTGGCCACAGACACCACATCCAGTCGGGGATTAAAGTCATCGGTATAGAGTGGAATCGACAGACAGTCGTCATCGTCACAAAGATTCGCCGGGGGACGCAGACTCAGATGGGTGATGTTACCATCGAACTCTTTTTTGAGCAGCCTCTTTTCCGCCAACTGGTTGATCATCAGTCCGGCGGCGCGATCGCTTCCCCGGTCGGTTTCGGCATAAAACAAATAAGACGCCTCCCGCTGGGAACAGGCCATGGGTCCTTGCAAAGGCTCCAGCTTTTCCAAGGGGGCGGTGAGCAACTGACCCCGCTGCTTAATCAGTCCGTAGGCCCACAAGCGCACAAAACATTGCGCCTGCCGTCGCGTCAAACCATGCTGTCCGAGCAGAAGCTTCACATAGCGAGCCTGTTGATCCGGCGAAAACCAACGGCTCAAATCAGCGGGATGAATCTTATCAACCATCGGTAGATAACCCTGAGACCCTGTGCTATCGTCCCATGACTCTTCCTGATTGTTGCAATAAATGCCACATTCGGCACCCCCCACTGACGCCCTTGTTCCCAAAAACTTCACCCTCCTTCAGATCTCTCCAACCTTCTACGGGCTGATTCCTGGCTCTCACCCTTCACTTCCTAGCCCTCACCTTCCCTACTGCGACCTCATCGTCACTACTCGTATAGAGATGACATAGTGGCAACATCGCTAAGCCAAACAGCTTACGCCAAAGGGCGCGAAGGCCGCTTCCCATCCGAATCTCTCAGGGTTCGTCCCTAGGCTGTCCCGCTTACCCTTTGCATACCTCACCAATTTCCATCGTAGGAAGGAGAGTTACGGGTGTTACCACTTACCTCTGCAATGCCAAGCCCCATGCTAACGCTTCAGGTGATCGACGGATTCCAGCCCTCGCCTTCGGAATCTGCACCGGGACAGTCGTCGTTGTTGTTTCAAGCCATCTTTAACAGTCTGATGCAAGGCGTTCTGATTCTGAATCAAAAACGGGAACTGGTTCAGGCGAATGCCCGTGCCCTTGAACTCTGCAAGTTGCTCAATCAACAGCTAGGGACAACCAGTCGTCTCGCTCAACAATCCGCAGCCCGGATCCCCGAATCCATTTGGAATCTTTGCCGCGTATTATTATCCAGCCGTCAGGAATTCCCCGATATGGTCGTGATTCCAGAGGAAGAGATTGACCTAGGTGATATTGCACACCTCAAGGTGAATGCTCGCTGGCTCGAACTCTCCGATGCCGATGAGCCCTACATCTTAGTGACCCTGGAAGATCAGATGGAAATGCTGCGCAATCTGGCCTGCTGGGATGCCCACCGTTACAATCTCACCGCCCGTGAAGCGGAGGTGTGGCTGCTGCGGCGTCAGGGATATTCCTACGATGAAATTGCGGATCGGCTCTACATCAGTAGGAATACTGTAAAGAAGCACCTTAAAAGTGTGTCTTCTAAGCGCGGTACGGATGATGTATCGGGGGGTTGAAACCGATTGTTGACCACTGGATTGCTCACCGCTTAATTGAATTCACTAACCGAGATCAAGGGAATATCCATGCAATTTACTATGTATCACGATGCGATCGCCTCAACCGCTCCCTGTCATACCCACAAACGCCTTGTGGTCTGCTGCGATGGCACCTGGAACGAACCCACCGATTCCCCTACCAGTCAGCATCCGACCAATGTCTTTAAACTAGCGCAGTCGATTCCGGCCCAGGATCAAACCGGGATGCCCCAGGTGGTTTACTATGCTCGCGGTTTGGGTAGTGGGGATGGGCTCGATCGCTGGCTGGGAGGGGCTTTCGGCGTTGGCATTGACCAGGAAATCCAGGATGCCTATATTTTTCTGTCGATGAATTATCATCCCGGCGATGAAATTTATCTGTTTGGTTTTAGCCGAGGAGCCTACACCGTGCGTAGTCTGGCCGGATTCATCAGTACTGCTGGATTGCTCCATCCCGAGCAGCTCCGTCAACTCCCTCGGCAGCCCGGACTAGGCGAGCACAAACCACCCCAAAATCAGCTCGAAGCCGCCTATCAACTCTATCGGGCGGACGACAGCGCCGAGCGTCACCTGCTCGCCGAAGCCTTTCGGCAGGCACCCGGTAACTATGGCCCCGTGGAGATCAAGCTGCTCTGTTGCTGGGATACGGTGGGAGCGTTGGGCATTCCTCGGCTGATTCCAGGGCTGACCCTGGGCAACCGATATCGGTTCCATGATTGCAAACTGTCGCCGAAGGTCAAGCATGCCCTCCATGCGGTGGCGATCGACGAGCGTCGCAAAATCTTTGATGTCACGCCGATGAATCGTCAAAAAAACGACCCGAATCATCTGGAACAAATGCTGTTTCCGGGGGGCCATGGCTGTGTCGGGGGCGGAACGTTGGAGAATGCGCCGCTGTCGAATGGGGCTTTGCAGTGGGTGGTGGATGCGATCGCCCACCTCTCCCTCGGCCTCGAAATTAACCTGGCACAAATCGGCGAAACCCTTACTCCCGCTGGACGGTTGCCCGTCAATCCCTTGGCTCCCCTAGCCAGTGGCGAGGATTCAATTCTCCAGTTATTTTGGAAAGCGTTGTCGATTTGGAGTCGAAATTTTGCCCGCCAAATCCCACAGGTGCAGGACGGAAAGGATCTAGAGTGGTTAGCTCGCCAACTCGGTTGCACTGCGGAAACACTGCGCAAAGGTCAAACCCATCCTCGCCCCGAGTATCAAAACCAAAGCTGTCCTGAAGATGGACTAACGGCTGTCTATGGCATCCATGAAAGCCTCAAGGTACGACTCGAAGTGCTGGGGAATTTAGCCCAGTTTCAGACGGAACAGTCTCGGTCTCAAGCCTTACCCAACGGCTATTTTCCACAGTCCTTGATCAACTATCTTGTGCGCGTCCGTTCGACCCAGTCGTCGCGTTCGTTAGATGCTTCTCCGGTGACCAATGCAAGCGAAATTTTGCCTCAAGCTTAACATCTGTAAATCAATTCTTGAGTTCGGCCTAGATGTTGCTTTCTAGGCCGTTTTTTGGCGATCGCCTCCTTCTCCCTACCAGATTAGCCATTCTTGCCTAACCTTTCTTGCCTAATCTTAACGCCCACGAAGTACCCTCAAGGGTCCTGTAAAGACCTAATCCCTTCGGCATAATGAAGTCATCACACAGAAAGCAATTTGTTTCGAGGAAGCAGGCGGCAGTTAATCTGATTTCCCGCTCTATTTATCCCTAAATCTAGTCTTTCGCTGTGACCTAGATCGAACAAAATCTCTGATCTTCAACCCTCGATTTTGCAAGGAACAATCTGATGGAAAGTCGTCAACAATCTGCCTTCGAACTTCGCCAAGCCGCCGCTGAACTAGCTAGACAGCGCCCCCATCCCACCCACAGAAATAATGGAGAAGAGCAACAATATCGGAAAACCGAAGTCGACGCTGCAACCCAACAGGAACGGAACGTTCCCAGCCACATCGCCAACTTTACTAAGGGTTTGCCCCACAACCCCCAAACGGGTGCTCTGCTCCGAGCCCAGAACTATCAGGACTTTGTCCTCAGCATTGACTCCGGCGACGTGCGTGACTTTAGAAACCTCCCCCTCGGACCGGAGCGCAATGACCAAGGTCAGCCCCGCTGGGAATCCCAAATTGCCCGTGCTGGCAATGCCCAAAACCCTGGTCCTGTGCCTGTGCGGGCTTGGGAAAGTATGGGTGCAGGTCGTGTTTTTGACCTAGAAGGTCCCGATGCCCAGGCGGTCACCATGCCCCCGGCCCCGACGCTCAATAGTCCGGCACTGCTGACGGAAATGGTGGAAATGTACTCCATGGCGCTGCTGCGGGACGTGCCCTTTGCCCTGTTTAACGAGAAACAGGAAGTCAAGGATGCCCTGATGCGGCTCAACCGGCTGGATGAGCCTCGGGCCAAGGGTCTGACGCTGCAAACCCTCTTCCGAGGCATGACACCGGGGGATGCCCAAGGGCCTTACCTCTCCCAGTTTCTGCTGGTGGGCAATACCGGCATTGCTCAACGGGGAACGGTTCCGCCCCACGACTTTGCCGATGGCCTGATTCAATACGGCTCTATTCGCATTGACCAACGGGTGCGCGTTGCTGAGCAGTTCAAGGATTACATGACCACCTGGGAAGCCTGGGTGGATGCTCAAAACGGCGCAGACCTGCGGGGTCTTGAAAGCTACGACTCCTACACGGAGAAGTATCGTTTCATGAGCACTCCCCGCGACCTGGCTACCTACGTCCACTTCGATGCACTCTACGAAGCCTATCTGAACGCCTGCCTGATTATGCTGAGTTTGCGGGTTCCTTTTGATCCCGGTCTGCCCTTCCAGCTCGAAGACACGATCGATAAGCAACAGGGCTTTGCCCACTTTGGGGGTCCCCACATTCTTTCCTTGGTGACTGAAGTGGCCACCCGTGCCCTCAAGGCAGTGCGTTATCAGAAGTTCAACGTCCATCGTCGGGCGCGGCCCGAGGCCCTAGGGGGACTCATTCACCGCTATCTCAACCGGGATTTGCAGCTCAATGGGGATGATGTGCGTGATATCCAGGCGATTGAGTCCCTGGCCGATGGCCTAGAAGGGGGATTGCAGCAGGCGATCGCCGCCCACAACGCCCGCCAAAACTCCCAGAGCGATCGCTCCGGTGATGCCAACGGCGGTGCCCCCAACTCCTACCTGCTGCCCATGGCCTTCCCCGAAGGATCTCCCATGCACCCCTCCTACGGTGCAGGGCACGCGACGGTGGCTGGGGCTTGTGTCACCATCCTCAAAGCCTTCTTTGACCATGGCTACGAGCTGCCCTTCTGCTACGAACCCAGCACCACAGGATGCAGCCTCAAGAAAGTCGAACTGGCTCGTCCGCTGACGGTTGAAGGTGAACTCAATAAGGTTGCGGCGAATATCGCCATTGGCCGTAACTGGGCTGGGGTTCACTACTACAGCGACTATGTCGAGTCCATCCGCTTGGGTGAGCAAATCGCCCTCGGCATTCTAGAAGAGCAAAAGCTGACCTACGGCGAGAACTTCTCGATGACTGTGCCCCTGTTTGACGGCGGTTCAGTGCGGATTTAAGCGTAGTTTAAGCTTAATTTCAGCCTGGTTTGGGACAAACAGGCGATCAACCGGAGACACATAGGATAGGAACCTGAGAAACACAGTGACCGCACGGGGTAGAGACCTGTGCGGTTTTCTTTTGCTGCAAAGCAGCTTTGCGGGGGCAAGCTAAAATCAGAAATTAACACCCTGGCGATCGCGTTTCCCTTTTTCCCTTCTATCAACCCTGTTTTAGGCCCTGCGGAGCATCTATGAATCTTGTTACGCTTCTGCTGAGAGAATCCTGGTGGCAAGTGGTCCTGGCGATCGCCAGTGGACTCATCAGTGGGGGCTGTAGCGCAAGGCTGATCGCGCTGATCAACAATGCCGTCAGCGATCCGCGTCAGCCGGGGCTGATTTTTCAGTTTGTCAGTTTGACGCTCGTTGTACTTCTAACCGCGCCCATTGCCCAGTATTTGCTGATTCGGCTCTCCCAAGGGGCTGTATACCGACTGCGCATGCGCCTCAGCCGCCGAATTCTAGCTGCGCCCTTAGCCCAGTTAGAAATTCAAGGGATCAACCGTTTATTGGCAACCCTGACGGACGATGTGGCAAATCTGTCCAATGCGGTCTTTGTGATTCCCTTTCTCTGCATTGACCTCGCGATTATTGTGGGCTGTTTAGTCTATTTGGGGCTGTTGTCGAGTTCGGTATTTCTATTCACGCTGGTCATGATTGGGTTTGGGGTGGGGACGACCCAGTTTTTGTTGAATCAGGCGCGGGTGGATTTGAAGCGATCGCGCAACGAACAGGACAATCTTTTCAAACATTTTCAAGCCATTACCGAAGGCATTAAAGAACTCAAACTCCACGCCCGTCGCCGCCAGGATTATCTTGATCAACAACTTGCGGTCAGTGCCCAAGCCTCCCGGCGCTATACCACCGCTGCGCTGACGGTGTTTGCTGTGGCTTCTAGCTGGGGGAGTTTGCTGTTTTTCTTCATGGTGGGGGTTTTAATTTTAGTCTTACCCCGTCTCCTCACGATTGAACCGCTGGTGTTGTCGGGGTTTGTGTTAACGATGACCTACCTGATGGTGCCGTTCAAAAACTTGATGGAACGGCTACCGATTTTGATTAAAACCGGTGTTTCGCTACGGAAAATCGAAGATTTGGGATTGAGTTTAGATGCCCAAGCAGAACCCTTGGGAAATGGCTCCGTAGAACCCCTAGCCCCCTTTCGCAGCTTGGAGCTTGAGGAGATTTTTCATACCTACAACGGTGACCTCCCGGAAGATCGCTTCACTCTTGGCCCGGTCAATCTGCGGTTTGAACCGGGGGAGGTGGTCTTTATTGTTGGTGGCAACGGCAGCGGTAAATCTACCCTGGCGAAGATCCTCACAGGGCTTTACTGGCCGGAATCGGGAGCGCTACGGCTGAATGGGGAGCGGGTGACGTTGGAGCGCCTAGAGTGGTATCGTCAACATTTTACGACGGTGTTTTCGGATTTCTATTTGTTTAAGCAGTTGCTGGGGTACGATCGCCCGGATCTCGATCGCAAGGCCCAGCATTATCTCGAAGAACTCCGTCTCGACCACAAGGTCCGCATCGAACAGGGTGAACTTTCAACGACTTCCCTCTCCCAGGGACAACGCAAACGCTTGGCGCTGCTGACGGCCTATCTGGACGATCGCCCCATTTATCTCTTTGACGAATGGGCCGCAGACCAGGACCCAACCTTTCGGGCGGTGTTCTATGAGGAGATTTTGCCCCAGTTGCGTCAGCAGGGAAAGCTGGTGTTGGCTATTAGCCATGACGATCGCTATTTTAACCTGGCTGATCGGGTGATTAAGTTGGATTATGGCAAGGTTGAGTATGACCAGCGTCAGGCAACATTTGTTTAATCGAGGGATCTGCCTGCATAAACCCCAACGATGCTCCCTAGAAAGAACTGTCGAACACAAAACCGACCAGTTCATTCTCTCTTAAACGGTATCCTTTTCATGAAAGCTATCTCCACGGCTGTGTTGTCTACCCTCGTTGCCCTCAACCTTCTGCCCACGGGGGCGATCGCCAATCCCGCCCGCCCGACGCTTCAACCTCGCCCCGGCACCGTCTCCACCACACCAATTCTCAAACCGCTGCAAATCGCTACCGTGAGTGGCAAAATTACGAATGGCGGCAGCAATAACGGGGGTCAGCCCAGCTTTAACTGCAACCAAATTAAGCTCTATGCTGCTCTCCAAACCGTTCCAACGCCCAGTGGAGATGAGATTGTGATTCCCACTTACAAACAGGTTGGTGGTCTAGCAACGATATCCGGAGGCAGTGCAGCCGCAGGTTGTACCTATTCCCTCAATCTCAGTGGCCAAGCGCTGAAGCAGTCTGTGCACTTGATTGCGATTGCCCCTGATGCCTGGAGTACCCCTATAAATGTTGTGAATCTTGCACCCAGTAGTTGGATGAACCCACTGCAAGTTACAACAGGACAGACGATCCAGGGCAAGGATTTTCAAATTCGCGCCACGCTAATTAAGTAATCTCTTCCCTCTTGGTCTTTCCCCAGCGTGGTTTTGCATTGCCTTACCGCGCTGGGGAATATAGTAGTTGGCAATTTATCTTTCATTAGGGTCTAGATCCTCAAGAGTAAGTAAGGACTGGGATGCATGACGGAGATAGAGAATATAGACTGTTGTTTGTTCAACTGAAAACAGCACACGATATCGACTCCGTCCTTTGCCATAGGGAAACTGGCGAACTTCTACCTCGAAAATATCCCGTTCTAAGGCCATGGGAAAGCGCCGAGGTTTATCTTGGAGCTTGGCAATCTCATCCATTAATTCTCGAAGCCATTGATCGGCAAAGGCAGAGTTTTGCTCTCGAAGCCACAGATAGGCTGCTTCAATTTGAGTCTCTGCATTTCGCGTCAATCTAACTTGAAAGACCATACTTTTGCTGCATATCTTGGGCAAAGTCAGATAGAGGGCGGGTGAGTCCGGCCTTGACGTCTTCGAGGCCGCGTTTGATGCCGGTGATGGTTTCGAGTTCGGCGATGAGGTCGAGGAGCTTCTGATAGGCGGCGGCGTCTTGGACAATGACTTCGGCTTTGCCGTTGATGGTGAGGACGACAGGGGCTCCGGTCTGTTTGAGTTGGGCGATGAAGTCGGGGGTGTTGCGTTTGAAGCTGGAGAGGGGGTGGATGTCGCGGCTGAGGTCTAACATGGGTTGCACTTTATTCGCATCTAATTTGATGCTAGCAGGTTTCTGGGGATATCGCTCGGTAAGGGCAACTTGGGCGAGGGTGGGGTTTGCGGGGGCGAGGATGACTTGTGTTAGCTTAGGTAAAATTCTTTGGAGTGGCTTTTGGCCTATGTATTCCACTCGCGATCGCATTCTTGAACAATTGCAGTTCCTACCAGAACCCCTTCTGGAGGATGTTTTGCGGTTTGTACAGTTATTGGTGAGTCGGTTCCGCCAGCCTGCTGGAACGTCGGGAAAACGGCTGTTGCGGTTTGCGGGTTGGATGCCTGAAGAGGCTTTGGATGAGATGAGTCGGGCGATCGAAGAGGGCTGTGGACGGGTGGATCTCGATGAATGGTAGATATCTGCTAGATACCAATATTGTCATTGCCCTCTTTCGATCCGAGGCGGTAGTTGTTGAGCATTTAGGCTCAGCTAGTGAGGTATTTCTGTCGAGTACGGTGGTGGGTGAACTTTACTATGGGGCCTACAAGTCGGGTCGTGTGGCAGCCAATGTTGAGCGATTGGAGGAATTTGTCAGGGAGATGGAGGTTCTCTGCCCGGATGCGGTTACTGCTAAGTTCTATGGTCAGATGAAGCAAGGGTTGAACCCGGATTTCTCACCAGGGCGGATAGAGAGTATCAGGCTTGCCCGAAATGAGATGAGCAGTCTGTTGACTCGAGCAATAGAGGATGCCTGAGGCATCTTTCAGGCTGTCTATGCTGTAAAGGTAGTCATTGTGCTCTAGATATGGGGCTTCAGGCAGATTTTGAGCAGGTCAAAGCAAGGGTGTGTAATCTCACCCTTGGAGAGTCGTTGAATTAAAGTCGGAGCGAAAGGCTAGAGTTCTACTCATCGGTCTATCCTGGCCTAGGGAGTCGTCTGCGCAACTGTTGTGCTGCCGCTTCAAAGAGGGTTTGTATGGGCGAAGCGAAAGTGAATGCGACGAGAATGCGCCTGACAGAGATGCGAACCTGTGCGCCAAGCTTGAGCAGCTTGCGTCGAATGGTGCCCAGAGTCGCATCAGCGAGTTCAGTTTTGGCGAGTGCCTTGAGGCGCAGGGCCTGCATCAAGACATAGGCGAAGGATGAAAACCAGAGTCTGAGCTGATTGCTTTCAAAGTCATGGGTGGAGGTGCGGTCGCTGAAGAGGTCAAGCTGATGCTCCTTGATGCGATTTTCCATCTCTCCTCGCGGACAGTAATAATCGCGGTGAAGGTGAGCGGGATGGGCCTGCTGTGCTGTCAAAGAGGTGACAACGAAATGGCGACGTGGGCCATTGCCATCGTAGGTGAGCTTGCAAATGACGCGACGCTCACAGCTCCAGGATTTAAGCGTGGCATAGCTCAAGGACTGATGCCAAACCTGGGGCGGAACCAAGCGGTTGAGTTCAGCCTCTAGTTCACTTGCACTCTGCTCTAACAGAGGTTCTAAGGTGGCAGCAACCGTTTGGCGCTGGGCCTCATAAACGGCTTTGGCTCGCTGTTCTAACCCCCAAGTCAATTGGCGCAAGCGCTCATTGCTGCTGTGGGCAAAAACAAAGTCCACCTGGGCTTCACCTTCACACCACAGCATGATGTCATCTCGGCTGTAAGCACTATCGCCGCGCACCAGAATCTTCACCTTCGGCCAATGACCTCGAATCTGAGCCACGATGCGTTGGAGTTCTTCTAACGCTCCCGCTGCGGGGTCCACATTGGCCGGTCGCAGTTTTGCACTCAACAAATGGCGACCACTGAAGATGAGCAACGGGGTGTAGCAGTCATGGCGGTAATACCCATTGAACGCTGAACCTTCCTGGGTGCCATGGGTGGGGTCATCGGTGACATCCATGTCCAGGATGATTTGTTTCGGTTCACCTTCGAGTTGTTCGATGAATAGCTCCACCAAGAGCGCCTCGATGGCAGCCGGGTCCAGGCTCAGTTTCACGTAGCGCGAATCTGACAAGTCGCGGGGGACATGCATCGCTTGCTCCAATCGGTTGAGGGTGCTCTTGCCCGCTAACGGTGCACAGCGCGGATGCTGGCTTTCTAACTGACCCAGAACTACCCCAAATAATCGCTCATGCCGAAGGTCGTCATGGTCATTCACGTCCTCGTAGCCTTGCACCAATCCATAAAGCCGTTGCCCGAGCAGCGTTTTCAATTCATGTTGCACCCGGCTGCCATCGCGGTGATCCGTAAAGCACTCGGACAGCCGCTCACTGATTCGATATAGCTGGTCGATTTCTCGAATTAGCAGCAGCCCTCCATCACTGCTGAGCTCACCACCGCTAAAGTTCGCTACTATCTTGCGTTGATTCAGGCGTCCAAACTCGTAGCTTGGCAAGTTACACTCTGTTTGGGTCGGGGCCATCTTTGCAAACCGCTGAATGTCTTGTGGTTATTACATTCTCGCTGGTTGGTGACCCCGATCCCTCGGCACTGGTGAGATATCCGGGTTGAAGATGTTGGGCCGTCCGATTCCGGAAAATGATCTTTGGATTGGGGCGATCGCCCAGCAATACCAACTCGTACTGGTGTCACGAGATCAGCATTTTTCCCAAGTTCAAGGACTGTCTGTGGAGCTTTGGTAGTCCTCTCGCAATAATGCTAGAAACTGCTCGTCTTGGCGCAGGCTGTCGAGGTCGCTGTCGGTTTGGGCGAGGGTGCGGTAGTGGTCGGGATTGAGCTGGATGGCTTGTTGCAGGTTTTTGAGGGCGGGGGTGGGTTGGTCGGTGAGGGCGTAGGCGCAGGCTTTGTTGTAGAAGGCAGAATCGTAATCGGGTTTCACTTCGAGGGCTTTGTCGAAGCTGGCGATCGCTTCCTCATAATGCTTTGAATTTATAAGTGCAAGGCCCATGTCGTGCCAAGAAAATCGGTAGTCGGGCTGAATCTCTACAGCTTTTTGGTAGCTGTCGATCGCCTCCTCATGCCGCCCCAAATTATGTAGTGAATCACCTCGATTATGCCAAGCATAGTGATAGTTCGATTTGACTTCGAGAGCTTTGTCGTAGCTGGCGAGCGCTTCCTCATACCGGCCTAGGTTTCCGAGTGAAACGCCCCGGTTGAACCAGGCTTCGTGATAGTCCGGTTTGATTTCGATGGCTTTGTCGTAGCTGGCGATCGCTTCCTCTTTTCGGCCTAAGTTACGGAGTGAAATGCCCCGGCTGTACCAGGCATAGTGATAGTCCGGTTTGACTTCGAGAGCTTTGTCATAGCTGGCGAGCGCTTCCTCATATCGGCCTAAATCATCGAGTGAATTGCCCCGGTTGTTCCAGGCTTCGTGATCGTCCGGTTTGATTTCGATGGCTTTGTCGTAGCTGGCGATCGCTTCCTCATATCGGCCTAAGTTAACGAGTGAATTGCCCCGGTTGTTCCAGGCTTCGTGATCGTCCGGTTTGATTTCGATGGCTTTGTCGTAGCTGGCGATCGCTTCCTCATATCGGCCTAAATCATCGAGTGAATTGCCCCGGTTGTTCCAGGCTTCGTGCTTGTCCGGTTTGATTTCGATGGCTTTGTCGTAGCTGGCGATCGCTTCCTCATATCGGCCTAATTTACCGAGTGAAATGCCCCGGTTGTTCCAGGCTTCGTGCTTGTCCGGTTTGATTTCGATGGCTTTGTCGTAGCTGGCGATCGCTTCCTCATATCGGCCTAATTTACGGAGTGAAATGCCCCGGTTGTTCCAGGCTTCGTGCTTGTCCGGTTTGATTTCGATGGCTTTGTCAAAGCTGGCGAGCGCTTCCTCTTCTCGGCCTAAGTTATCGAGTGAAATGCCCCGGTTGTTCCAGGCTTTTTCATATTGAGAATCCAGATCAATCGCTTTTTCATAACTCATCAAAGCCATTAAGTCTTGTTCATCTGCACTAAACAAACGTCCTTGTTCCCGCAATAGTCTTGCTTTTTTCTGCGGAATTTCCCAGTTCTCCTCAATGAGGGATTGTAGCTCTCGGATTTGGTCTAATCTTTGTTTGTGACTCCACTCTCGATATTCGTTCCAATCCCCATCACACATCTGCACCAGCCTTTGCTCCAGCAACTTCTGATCTGGCACAAACTCATACATCCCCGATCGCCAATCAAAAAAGTCCGCCGCCCGCCGCATCACATATTTCAAACCAAACAGCGAAACAAAAAACACAAAACAAAACGGGAAATCATCCCGAAATCGCTCCCGCTGCAAATTCAAATGCCCCAAAATACGCGGCACCCGATCAAGCTTATAATAATCCCCTTGCCCCCCAAACCCCTCCCCCACATAGGGCACTAACGACCTCTCAATCCCCTCAATACAGAGCACCCGAATCTCATCCCGACTCGGCAACGCCGCCACCCGATCATACAAATTGCCATCGGGCAGCTCCTCCGCCAAAACCAACCGCTCCACCCGCTGCCCAGACAGATCTCGCCGCAACCGCTCCACCAGCTCCGGTCGCTCCCCCTCATCACAGCGCACAAAAAACAGCTCAAACCCCTCCGAACGGCGAATTCCACGCAACAGCGCCGCATAGCTGTCCTCAGCCCCGACCGAGACATCCTCATCCCAAACCGTCAGATCCTGAAGCATTCTCCTGTTCTCCTACGACCCGCCGGAACCCTTCCAACCCCCGAATCAGGGGATGCACATCGTGCCACACCTTCACCTCGCCCTCTCCATTGAGATAGCGATATTCTAAAATACAGCGACGAAACAGCAGACTGCGAAACTGAGCGTTATTCTCCACAATCATCCGCTCCCGAGCCACCTCCGCCAAAAGGTCCCACTCCCCCTCATCGATCACCTTGCGATAGGTATCCCGCAATTCCGAAATCGCCCGTCGCACGGCTCGGTCAGGGATGGGTAATTTATCTGTATGTTGCAGTGCTGCCTTCATCAAATTCATCAAGTTACGGGCATGCCCCCCGCTCATCAAACAAAGTTGCTCTAGCCCCTCCGCTGTTTCAAATGCCTCCTCCAAGGAAAACTGAACACTCGCTGACCGAAACCGATTGCTCAAGATTTGCTTGAGTAGCTTCAGGCCCTGCTCGCAAGGGTCGCCCTCCGGTGTCTTGATCATAATCATCGGCAACACTTCTACAGGCTTATAGCGCTCCTCCATTGCCGTCAAGTGCTGAGAATAGGCCAATGAGATCGGAATTGTGTAGATCACATGACAGTTTAGCGCCACCAACTGCTCGCTGTGATTGACAAAAATCTGCTCATAATTACTCGGCTGATTCTCACCCTCATAACGCTCCACGATCCGATCCAGATTGTCCACAATCAGCACCAGATCCTCCGGGCTCCGTTCCCCCAGCGCCTGGGTAATCAGCTCATTCAAAATCTCGATTAACGAGTCGGCCCGATTCTCAATCACCTGGCGAATTTTCTGCTTTTGGCTCACATTCGTTTTGATCGTGGCCGAAATTTTGCCTAAAGGCAGGTCCGGCGACTCCAGGCTCATTTCCTCCAGAGACAACTCCATCAGACCCAACTCCCGCAGATCTCGAAACAGCCGATCCATCCAAGCCTTGAGCTTGCTGTTGTCCATTGGGCCGCCCTGGGGTCTCAGCTTCGTAATCAACTGTCGAGCGCAGGCCACCAAAATATCGCTGTACTGGGTATCCTCAGGTTCTAGATCTCCATCATCAACAGCGAAATACACCACCCGAAAATTTTTCTTTTGCAAGGAGTCTTGCAACCGCAGCAATTCCGTTGATTTGCCCGCTCCCCGATGCCCAGCATAGAGCTGACAAGTGACCTCTGGACAACGCTCAATTTCCAGACCCAACCGTAGTACATCCTCATCGCCGCGCACCGATGCGCAATCTACCCAAGCCGGATCCCCTGCCTGCAAGGGACGAAAGGGATCAAACGCCTTGTATAGCTTGCGCCAAAAGGCGCGGTCATTCGGAAACTCAGTCATCCTGGTCATCACCCAACCGGTTCAGTTCTTATCTTAAGACCTTAGCTCTCTAGTTCGTCGCTCCCTGTTGGATTACAGAGTGGGCTCGACCTGCCGCCCATCCGCCCCTAGAGCAGCTAAAGTTGGAACAACCCCTTTTTCGTTCACCTGTTTCTGTCCACCGCATCGGCCCCGACTCATGGCTTTCTCGTCCATCGTCCGCACCCTCACCCAATCCCTCCTCACCCAAGAGCTTTCGCAAAAGCTCGACCACCAAGGCATCCTACGGCTCAGCGGCGCACCCACCTTGCCCCAGGGCTTCGTGACCACTGCTTTGGCTCAGGTGCAGGGGCGATCGCTCGTGGTCATCACCCCCACCCAGGAAGAAGCCGGACGCTGGGCCGCCCAACTCGACGCCATGGGCTGGAAAACCGTTCACTTCTACCCCACCTCCGAATCCTCCCCCTACGAACCCTTCGACCCTGAATCCGAGATGGTTTGGGGGCAATTGCAGGTGCTCGCCGAACTGGTGCGTAATCCTGGGCCCTTTGCCCTGGTGGCGACCGAGCGATCGCTCCAACCCCATCTCCCCCCCGTCGCCCTCCTCCAAGCACAGTTGCTCACCCTCCAACCGGGTATGGAACTCTCCCTCAAGGAATTGGCTGCAACCCTAACACGGTTAGGCTATGACCGAGTCACAACGGTAGAATCCGAAGGCCAGTGGAGCCAGCGGGGAGACATTGTCGATATTTTTCCCGTCTCCTCAGAGTTGCCCGTGCGACTGGAGCTCTTTGGCGATGAGCTAGAGCGTCTGCGGGAACTGGACCCCAGCACCCAGCGATCCCTGGATCCCCTAACCGAACTCTTGCTCACCCCCACCAGTTACAGCCCAATCATCCGCACCCAGTTGGAAGAACAACCGGAATTTGATCCTTCGGTTTATTTTTCCGAAGCGGACACCGAAAAGTTTATCGAAGGTCAGCCCGTGGAAGGCATGCGGCGGCTGATGGGGTTGGCGTTTGCGCCTGCGACCTTGCTGGACTATTTACCCGAACATACGCTGGTGGCCCTAGATGAGCCGGATCAATGTGCGGCCCATGGCGATCGCTGGGTCGAGCATGTCCAGGACCACTGGCAGGAGCAAACCACCGCAGCGGCACCGTTACCGGCCATTCACCGAACCTTTGCAGCGTCGCTTCAGCAACTCCAATCCTTTAAGCGCATTGAACTGAGTCAACTCCACGAAACCAGCAGTGAGACCAGCAAGAGTGAGACCGGCAAGGCTACACTTAATTTGGCCAGTCGGCCCGTGGCGGCGATTCCGCACCAGTTTGGAAAATTGGCGGAAATTATTGGAGAGGAGCGCGATCGCGGTTTTACGGTCTGGTTAGTTTCGGCCCAGCCCTCGCGATCCGTTGCTCTGTTGCAGGAGCATGATTGTCCAGCCCAGTTTATCCCCAACCCTCGGGACTATCCGGCGATCGAAAAGCTCAATCGGGCCAAGGTTGCCGTTGGGCTCAAGTATTCGGGCTTAGCGGAGTTGCAAGGGTTTGTATTACCCACTTTTCGCACCGTTGTCATTACCGATCGCGAGTTCTTCGGTCAGCACAGCCTCGCTACCCCCAGCTACGTGCGCAAACGCCGTCGCGCCGTTTCCAAAACCGTTGACCCCAATAAGCTCCGCCCTGGTGATTTTGTCGTCCACCGCAACCACGGCATTGGCCGGTTTGAAAAGCTGGAAACCCTAACGGTCAATCGAGAAACACGGGAATACCTGGTCTTGCGCTACGAGGATGGTTTGTTGCGTGTGGCGGCGGATCAGGTCGGGGCGCTATCCCGGTTCCGAGGCACCAAGGGCGAAGCACCGACGCTCAATAAAATGACGGGCAAGGCTTGGGAAAAGACCAAGAGTAAAGTCCGTAAAACGATTAAAAAAGTTGCAGTGGATTTGCTCCAGTTGTATGCCCAGCGGGCTAAGGACGAAGGCTATGCCTATCCCGAGGACAATCCCTGGCAGCAGGAGTTAGAAGATTCGTTCCCCTACCAACCCACACCGGATCAGCTCAAGGCCACCCAGGATGTCAAACAGGACATGGAAAGCCCGCGCCCCATGGACCGGCTGGTCTGCGGCGATGTCGGCTTTGGTAAAACCGAGGTGGCGATTCGGACGATTTTCAAGGCGGTGACCGCAGGCAAACAGGCAGCCCTACTTGCGCCCACAACTATCCTTACTCAACAGCATTATCACACCCTGAAAGAACGGTTTTCTCCCTACCCAGTCCAAGTCGGTTTGCTCAACCGCTTCCGCTCCGCCAACGAGCGCAAGGAGATTTTGCAGCGGCTCAAAACCGGCGAGTTAGATATCGTCGTCGGCACTCATCAGTTGCTGGGCAAAGGGGTGGATTTTCGGGAATTGGGGTTGCTGGTGGTGGACGAAGAGCAGCGCTTTGGCGTCAATCAAAAGGAAAAAATCAAAGCCCTAAAAACCCAAGTGGACGTGCTAACACTCAGCGCCACGCCGATTCCCCGCACGCTCTATATGGCCCTTTCCGGTGTGCGGGAAATGAGTTTGATTACGACACCACCGCCCTCTCGCCGCCCGATTAAAACCCATTTGGCTCCCTTTGATTTGGAGATGGTGCGATCGGCCATTTGCCAGGAACTCGATCGGGGGGGGCAGATTTTCTACGTCGTGCCCCGCGTCGAAGGCATCGAAGAAATTGCAGCCCAGGTGCGGGAGATGATTCCGAGTATTCGGATTGCGATCGCCCACGGTCAAATGCAAGAAGGCGAACTAGAAGCCACGATGCTGACCTTTAGCAATGGCGATGCGGATCTGATGGTCTGCACAACCATTGTCGAATCGGGGCTCGATATTCCCCGTGTGAATACGATTCTGATTCGCGACGCTCACAAGTTTGGCCTCTCCCAGTTGTATCAGCTTCGGGGCCGCGTCGGTCGTGCCGGAATCCAAGCCCATGCTTGGCTGTTCTATCCCAACAAGTCCTCCCTCTCGGAAAAGGCACGGCAGCGATTGCGAGCCATTCAGGAGTTTACTCAACTGGGTTCGGGCTATCAGTTGGCCATGCGAGACATGGAAATTCGGGGCGTGGGCAACTTGCTCGGTGTGGAGCAGTCCGGGCAGATGGAGGCCATCGGCTTTGACCTCTACATGGAAATGCTTCAGGAGGCGCTGCAAGAAATTCGGGGCCAGGAAATTCCCCAGGTGGACGATACCCAGGTGGATCTGAGCTTGACGGCGTTTATTCCGGCGGATTACATTCCCGATTTGGATGAAAAGATGAGTGCCTACCGGGCGGTTGCGGCAGCAACGGACAAGAAAGATTTGGTGGAAATTGCGGCGGATTGGAGCGATCGCTATGGCCCCATTCCCACCGCATCCCAACAGCTTTTGCGGGTCATGGAACTGAAGCAACTGGCCAAGAAAATTGGCTTCTCCCGCATCAAACCCGAGGGGCAACAAAATGTGATTTTGGAAACCCCCATGGAGGAACCCGCCTGGAAGTTGCTTAAGGAGAATTTGCCCAAACATTTGCACTCACGCTTTATGTATAGTGGCAATAAGGTTGTCGTGCGAGGGCTCGGCATGATGGCCGTGGGGCAGCAACTTGATAATCTGATCGATTGGCTCGGAAAAATGCAGGGGGCATTGCCGGGAGCCGTAGCAGACTCAACTGAAACCGGAGCATCGTTAACAGCAGCGACAATTCAATCAATCTCCTCGGAGGAAAAGTAATGGCTTCGCCGTTTCCAGGGATGGATCCCTATCTTGAAAATCCGGCAACTTGGCCCAATGTGCACAGTCGTTTAATTGTGGCGATCGCCAACTTTCTCGGCCCTCAACTGCGGCCCACCTACCGTGTTGTTGTAGAAGAAGCCGTTTATAAAAACGATGCTCCCAACGGGACGGTTTTGATTGGTGTTCCAGATGTCTCAATACGCCAAACGGCTTCTACAATTCAGGGAAATCATAGCAATCTTGCCGTTGCAGAACCCCTACCAGTGACGGTTACGCTGCCGATGCCTGCAACGATTCGCCATCGTTATCTGGAAATTAGAAGTATCCAAACCAGTGAAGTCATTACAGTGATTGAAATTCTTTCTCCTGTGAATAAACGGCATGGAAGTGGTCGCCAAAAATATGAAAACAAACGCCTTGAAATCCTAGAAAGTGCTACCCATCTTGTTGAGATTGATCTCTTGCATCAGTACAATCCCATGCCGATTGCCCAGGGCGATTGCCCCAGCCACTATCGCATTCTTGTTAGCCCTAGCCAGACTCGACCCAACGCTTGTCTCTATCCTTTTAATTTACAAAATTCGTTACCGATCTTTCTCTTACCGTTGCGTTCTGAGGAGTCACAAATAGCAGTCAATCTACAAAGTCTTTTGAGCGAAACCTATGATCTATCAGGGTATGATTTAGAGATCAATTATCAACAAGATCCAGAACCTACCTGGCCACAGGAAGAACTCCGGTGGATAGATCAATATCTGAAAACACAAGAACTTCGTCACTAAAATAATTGACTCAAACGAGCAATTGCATCGATCTCATGGCGCTGACCGACACCGCGCTTCATCCGCCGCGATCTGCTCCTGCACCGCCACCGGCAATCCCAACGAAGCATCGCGATAAAGTCGTTCAAATTCCCGGTTAAAATGGGCGGCGATCGCCCCATTCTCAATCACCAACAACGTCTCATCATTCTGTTCATTGGCGGCCTTACTCCAATTGTGGGACCCCGTAATCACTGCCTGTCCATCAAGAATGGCAAACTTGTGGTGCAGGGAATCGCCCTCGGGAAGTTGGGGAACGCCGACGGTGGTTGCGGGGGGGCTCCAGGGACGATTATTGGGCTCGACGGTGCAGTTTTTGCGAAGTTTGGCGACGCCCAGCATGTCTAGCGCTTCGCTATAGTCGCGAAAGGCAAAGCCGGGGTCAATCAGGGCGCGGATGGGGACGCCGGTTTGGGCGATCGCATCCACAATCCCCTGCTCCGAAAACACGAATAAGGCCAAATCCACCCGCGTTTTTGCCTTGGAGAGCACCTGGGCAATCAGGCCATTGGTGCTGCTTGTCCAGGGCTGCTTGCGACCCGTGGGCGAAAACTGGACGACAACAGACGAGGCTCCCACCACGACCTGTCGGGCCGGGCGCACCGGCTTTTGGACGCCAAAGCGGCTGTCGGGTTTCCCGCCGGGACCGTCGCCCCAGAGCATCTTAAATTCTTCACTGAAGGGCTGGGCGAGGGCTGGGCTGGTGATGCGCAGCATATGGTTAGCATTGCCCCGGCTCTCGTCGATGCCAGGTTCCTGGTGAATATCGGAAACGGTCCAGTTGGCCGAGCCGGTGACGAGGGTTTTGCCGTCGATGATGGCGAATTTGTGGTGCATCAAGCCGCTGCCCTGGGAACCATCAGCACGATCGTCCAGGATGGGAATTTTGGCCTGACGGAGGATGGCGATCGCATCCCGCTCCCCCACTTCCGCCGCCGACACCTGCCCATCTCCATCGGTATCCACAAACAGTCGCAAATGCCCATAGCGCTCCTGTTCCCGCCCTTCCATCGGTTGCGTTGCCCATTCTGCCAGGGTTTGGTTGTATTGATTTTCCAACACTAAACGCACCTTTACCCCCGCCTGCTGCCGTTCCACTAGGGCCTGAGCCACCCGAGGCAATCGCAATTCCTGGACCGCAATGTCAATTTGAGACTGGGCTGAGGCGATCGCCTCCAACAACAAAGCTTCTAAATCATCCCCCGCTCTCACCAAATCCCGGTAGGGCTCTGGGTAGGTCTGGCTTTCTGCTTGGTTGAAATACACCTGAATATCCGGATCTTGGGGCAGGGGCGGGAGCGTGGGGGTAGAAACGGTGGTGTGACGGGGCCGCAAGGCAAAACCCAGGGCAAGAATCCCCAGGACTAGCAGGCCAAGACCCAGCGGACGGTGCCAAGTCGATGGGATAGAAGGCTTCAAGAGCAGGGGTTTTAGAAAACTCTGGCGGGAATTCATGGCGATCGCAACGCTCACCCAGGGGCATCAAGGACAGCAGATTGGCAGAGACCCCGAATTTATATTCCCCAAAATCTAAGAGGCACACACCAGGCCAAAGCATTTTTCGAGAATCTAAGCCTCTCGGTCGCCGATTCTCAACGGAGAGGCTACAGTGGTTTAGCTGAGCCCCCCGGCTCTCAGGCGCAAGAAGGAGAATCAAAGGTTTCATGCTGCGATCGCGAGCCCTGCGAGAAGGATCCGTTGGTCTATTGATCATCGTCGGCGTTGGTCTCTTTGCGGGCCTTGTGGCTTGGCTCCGAGACTTTAGCCTAGGCCGCACTTCTTATCAGGTGTGGATTGAATTTGAAGATGTGGCAGGATTAGAAGAAGGCACCCCTGTGACTTTTCGCGGCGTGCCGGTGGGTAAGGTGACGCGGGTGGATGTCAATGATCAAGTTGCGAGTGCCTTGGTCGAAATTAAACGGTTAGATTTAAAGATTCCGAAGGATTCGTTTGTTTCAGCACAAACTTCAGCTTTAATCGGCGATGCCGTTCTGGATATTGAACCCTTGGTCCAAATTGCATCAGCATCCATTCCGGGGCCGCTGAGCGAAGATTGTAATGACAATTTGATTTTGTGTGATGGATCGCGCATTCGGGGAGATGCGATCGCCAGCCTCACGGATTTGATCATTTCAATGGAGAAGCTCTCGAATATTTTGGGAGATCCGGCGCTGGTCGACAGCATTAAAACAACGGCGGTTAATGCCTCTAAGGCCACTGCGGGCATTACGGATTTAACCCAGGATCTCTCAAAACTCAGCAGTTCAGTGCAGGGAGAAGTGGGAAATCTCTCGACGACGCTCAAGTCTGCGGGACGGGCGGCTAACTCAGCGGAAGTAGCAGCCCAATCGATTAATAGTGCGGCCAATGAGTTTGGCACGGTGGCAACGAAGGCTGGGCGATTGGCGGATCAAGCCAGTGGCTTGATCGAAGAGAACCGGGTGGCATTGGCGGACACTTTAAATAACATTGGACTGGCGAGTAACAGTTTGCGCAGTACGCTGCAAGAGCTACAGCCAACGCTCACCAGCGTCCGCGAAAGCGATATTGTTCGCAATACCGAGCAACTCACCCAAAATATTCGGATTGCATCGGCCAATTTACGAGTTGCATCGGCGGCGCTCAATGATCCCCAAAGCATTTTAATGTTGCAACAAACCCTTGATTCCGCGCGGGTGACTTTTCAAAATGCCCAAAAAATCACCTCGGATTTAGACCAATTGACGGGAGATCCAGGCTTTCGCCAGAATCTTTTGCGGCTGGTCAATGGCCTCAGTGGCTTAGTGTCTTCCACCCAACAACTGGAGCAACAAATTGCCTTTACACAGTCCCTGTCCGGTCAACCGCTGACGCCCTCTCAAGCCAAGCAAATGGCGGCAACAAATGCTCAGCTCAATGTGGAGTCCATTAAACTAACCCAGGAATTGGCGAGACTGACTCAACGATTGGAAACCCCTGACGAGCAGCCGACGGACCCTAGTCCTGAAGAGGCGGGCGATCGCTGATTTTATCGCTAAAGTATGATGGACTGCGTACTGAACCCAATGTGCCATGGCTCTGGAATCTGCAATGGGCGAAGCGGCCATCGAGGAAAATCTCAAGCAATTTTTGCTGGTGCTTTCGGTTTCCCTCAGCGTCGCGACCCTCCCTCAAGTTTTTAGCTGGTTTCGCAAAATTCCCTATACGTTGCTACTAGTGATTGCGGGCCTCGGACTGGCGCTCGTGGATGTGCGGTTGGTGAATTTGTCGCCGGGGCTGATTCTATCGATCTTTTTACCGCCGCTCTTATTTGAGGCGGCCTGGAATCTCAAATGGACGGCCCTGCGCAAAGACCTGGTGCCCATCTGCCTCTACGCTGTTTTGGGTGTCTTAATTTCAATTATTGGGATTGCCTTCGGCCTCAGCGCCACCGTAGGCCTTCCCCTCACCACTGCCCTGCTGATGGGTGCAATCCTTTCGGCCACAGACCCGGTCTCCGTCACGGCCCTGTTTCGGGAGCTGGGCGTCGACAAACGCCTCGGCACGCTGATGGAAGGGGAAAGCCTATTTAATGACGGCATGGCGGTGGTAGCCTTTAGCTTTTTGGTGGGACTGCCCCTGGGAACCACCACTTTGGGCCTCCAGCCGGTTTTACTGGAGCTGATCCAGGTCATTGGCATTGGTCTGGGCATTGGTGGACTGATGGGCTTTGGGATTTCCTTCTTGACCCAGCGGTTTGATTTACCCTTGGTCGAGCAGTCCCTGACGTTGGTTTCGGCCTATGCAGCCTATTTGTTGACAGAAGATTTGGGCGGCTCCGGTGTGATTGGCGTGGTCACCACGGGGCTGATTCTCGGTAACTTTGGCTCCAATATTGGCATGAACCCCCGAACGCGGGTGATTGTCAGCGAGTTTTGGGAGTTTCTGGCTTTTTTTGTTAATTCCATCGTCTTTTTGCTGATCGGTGACCAGGTGCGGTTTGCGGCCCTGGGGGAAAATCTGCCGATTATTGCCATGACCGTTGCGCTGATGGTGGTGACGCGGGCGATCGCCGTCTACGGTCTAGGTTGGTTCAGCAACATCACCACCGATTCCGATATTTCCCTACCGGGCCAAACGATTCTTTGGTGGGGGGGGTTACGGGGATCAGTCTCGATCGCCCTTGCCCTCAGCGTCCCCGTAGTCCTGGGCGAACGGCAAGACATCATCGCCACGGTGTTTGGGGTAGTTTTATTCACGCTTTTGGTTCAGGGATTGACAATTCAGCCTCTGCTCAAAACACTGGATTTGCTGGGTGATCAGCCTCTGCGCCAAGAATATACTGAGTTGCTGGCACGACAGGCGGCACTGAAGCGAGTTTTAGAATATTTGGATCAGATGGATGAACGGCCCGGTGTCGATCCGGAGTTTTTCCGGTACCAAACGACCCTGGTTAAGGGCGAACTCAACCGCATCAGCGAAGATATCCGTCAACTGCACCGAGATTATCCCAATTTGCAAAGCTTTACGACCGAGCAGTTGCGAGAGGAACTTTTGGCCGTTGAGGCTGATACCTACGCGGAGTTTGTCCAAGCAGGTCGGCTTAACCGGGAATTAGCTCCCATGCTCCAGCAGATTTTGCAGGCAGACTAAAGGATCTACCGTGACCGTTCCCCTGTTGTCCACTTTGCGATCGCCTCGTCTCCTCCGGCTTGTTCTAGCCTGTTGCTTAGGCTGGATCCTGGGGCTCTCCCTCAACATTGTACATCTGTCCTCTTTCCTCGGGTTACCAGGGATTGCGGGATGGGCTAGCCCTGGGGGACAGGCGGTCCTGGCGCAAACCCCTGCCAGTCCTCAGGTTCCCGTTCCGGGAGATCCGGTTCTGGGGGCCCCGGTTGAGCGGGTTCCCGTTCAGATCAACGAAGCAACCCTGTTCAAGGTTGCCGCCACGCCCGAGCGGACCGCCACAGAACGGGCCAAGCTCATCAACCTGCAGCTCAAGGACATCGTACAGTCCAAGTCTGGAGCCAAAGTGACCGTCGAAGAACGTCAAAACAGGCCCATTTTACTGGTCAATGACGAATATCTACTAACGGTACAGGCCCAGGATACCGACGCGCCCAAAACGCCCGCGCAACAGGCGGCAGACTGGGCCATAATCTTGCAGGAGCAACTGAACCAAGCCCAATCCTTGCCCCCGGAAAGCTTGCCCAAAGCCCCTGTGTTTGTCAATGGTCGACCTATTTTTGAACTCGCTCCCATCGACGAAAAAACCGCCGCCGATCGCGCCCGCATTGCCAATCTCCAACTGCAAGCGGCGATCGCCTCCGATACCCTGCCCCAGGTTCAGGTCCGTTCTACCCATTCAGAACTGGCTGAAATTCGGCTGCAAGAAGCAGGCACAGGCACCAGTGAGCTGCTGGTGAGCGTCACCTCGGCAGATACCACGGCTCCAGACCTCTCCCCCAAGGCCCAGGCCGAACTCTGGGCAGATGATCTGCGCAGCAGCCTCCGCCAAGCCCAGACCGAACGCAGCGATGCAGCCCGCCGCGAAAAGATGGTCCAGGCCCTGGGGGTGTTGGCCCTGGCCCTGGGGGCTCAAGTGGCGGTGAGCCACCTCTGGCGCTGGTGTCGTCAACGGCTAGAGCGATGGATGGGGGAGCACAATTCGGCCAATCCCTACTCTCCCCGCTTGGTCAATTTTCTATTTTGGTCCACGTTTGGCACGATCGGCGTGGGCCTTTGGCTATCGGTCACTTTTTATCTCGCGAATCTCTTTCCCGTAACGCGGCAGTTAAGCTATACCCTGCGCGATCGCCTCTTGGGTGGATTAACCAACCCGATGATTCCCATCGGCAGCGAACGCTATTCCATTGTGGCCTTTGTGCTCTTGGGCTTGTTGCTCGTGGGATTGGTGATTGTCTCCGGTACGCTGACGGATTTTCTCAAGATTCGATTTCTGGGGGCGCTGGGTCTCGATCGGGGGGTCCAGGAGGCGATCGCCACGGTTTTCAAATACAGCATGATCGTCCTCGGGGCCATTATTCTGCTGCAAATCTGGGGACTAGACCTGAGCTCTCTGACGATTTTGGCCAGTGCTCTCGGGGTGGGTATTGGGTTTGGATTCCAGGATATTGCCAAAAATTTTGGCAGCGGCTTAGTCTTGGTTTTTGAGCGACCTATCCAAGTGGGGGATTTTGTCGAAGTCGGTCAATACATTGGCACCATCGAAAAGCTGGGAGCCCGCAGCACAATGATCCGCACCCTCGACAATCTCTACATTTTTATCCCCAATTCTCGGTTCCTAGAAGACGAAGTGACCAACTGGAGCCATCGTCGCACCTCCTCCCGCATCCACATTCCCGTTGGCGTTGCCTATGGTTCTGACCTGGAGAAGGTACAAGCAGCCTTACTCGAAGCAGCCCAGGCGAACCCCAATGTGCTCAAGACCCCCGAACCCCAGGTGTTTTTCAAAGGCTTTGGGGACAGTTCCCTAGACTTTGAACTCTTGGTCTGGATTGCCCGACCCCAGCAGCACGCCCAAATCAAAAGTCATCTTAATTTCAAAATTGATGCTGCGTTTCGACGTCGGGACATTTCGATTCCCTTTCCTCAGCGGGATCTCCATGTGCGCTCAGGGCAACCGCCCTGGATTCCACCGAATCAAATTCAGGTATCCACGGATGACCCTGAACCATGACTTCCGCCGCTCATGCCCCCGAAAACGTGTTCTAAGTCACAAACCGTGTCAATCCGTAAATTCTCCTAACAACATCAGCAAATGATGACCTAAAGCGTGGCAATTCTTGTTATCACAGAATTAGCCCATACATCCGTCCTTAAATCCGTCCAGTCGAACCCCGTCACGGTTGGGTAGAAGCACGTAAGCACCGTTGCAAGGTTCTTCTGGCTCACGAATAATTCCGCAACCTTCGGGTTCTCAACTTCCCCCTGACGCTGATTATTCTGAGACAAGATTTTATTCTCGGTGCGCTTTTGGAGAGCGTACAGGGTTTGTCATTGCGCTCCAGGTCATCACCATGCAGATGGATCCTCTCAATAGTCCCCATCCCGTTCCCTGGAGCTGGATTCTCGCCACCCACGCCGCTGCTGCGGAGGCGGGCCAACGCCAAGTGCATTACTACCGCTCGGCGTCGTTGCGATCGCCCCAGTCCAGTCCCACCCATCTCCCCCACTGGACTGCCTATAGCCGTATTTGCTTTGAGGTGGACCCCGTGTTGCATCGCAGTCGGGTGAGCAGCATTTTATTTGTAGAGAATCTAGAAACAGGAACGTTGCAGGCGATTACCGCCAGCTCTCCCCTGGCCCAGCAGTTTTGGCAAGAGCAGGGAGGGGTAGATACGGAGACAGGTGTCATGCATGGGGCGATCGCCATGCTAATCCCCATTGCCTGGAACCAAGCCGGAACCAAGCTTCTGGCACGGGAGTTTGAGGGCATCTTTTGTAGCTCCTTCGTCACCGACCACGCGGTCATTTGGGACGGACAGCAGCATTTTAGCCGCACCTATACCCCTCAGATTGACCATGACTATGGCATTCTTCTGGGCTGGAGTGATGTGGAACCTGACTCGGTGTTATTTGAAACCGTGATGATGGGACGGGCAGGGCGCGATCGCTATCGCATCAATGCCCATGGCTATACCGAACCCGCACCGGCAGATGAGCCGAGGCTGTTTGGGCAGATGGTGAGCGATATCCTGGCGGGTCCCCAGGCGGGGCCTCGCTAAGCAAGTTCGACTAGAATCCCTGCCAGGGGCTAACCTCTAGGGCACCATTCGAGCGAAACACGGTCTTGAATTCTGCTACCGCACCTTGACCAGCGGTTGCACCGCTGCTCGTTTTCAGGCTGGGCAAGGGAATTTCCTTTTGATAATCCTTGGCGGCATCGTTCAGCGGCTCGAAGCCCACGACCTTGCCCTGCTCATCCAGCGTGACGCGGAATTCCAAAGCGCCATCAAAGGTCGGCTCTTCTGTCCAGTTCTGATCGAGGGCGTCGTAGAGCTCAGTATTTAAGGTTTCAATCCGGTCAGGATCGTCAATCGGCGTTGACGAAGTCACGGCTGACCGCTGAGACTGGGCGGAGCTTTCAGACTGGCTTTCAGGCTGGCTTTCAGGCTGGCTTTCAGGCTGGGCAAGGGTCGTTGATGTCGTCCCAGGGGCATCGGTCGAGACTACCGTTTCCGAGGCTGTCGAGGCCGAGGCTGTCGAGGCTGAGGCACCGGTTTCAGAGGCTGCTGCATCGGATCCTTCCCAGGGCTCAACCTGTAACTGTCCATCCGGAGCAAAGGTCACACGAAACTGAGCTAGGGGTTCGTTTTGGAGTGCAGCTTCACTGGGCGGACGATAGAGCAATCGCGCCAGGGGTAACTCGCCGACAACGCTATCCGCAAAGGCATCCACCCCCCGATAGCCAACAATCTCACCCGCTGCGCTCGCACTAACGCGATAAACCGCATTCTCAGAAAACGTCGGATAGGGATACTCGTTCCAAGCATCATTGATCGAGATTTCTAACTCCGCACCGATCGCCTCTATTTCCGTGGCATCGGTAATTGTGGGAGGCTGAACTTGAACATCGGTAACCTGCGCCGGATCGGGACGGTCTGCATCCGCTTGAGTCGCTGATGGTGAAGTTTCGGGGGCCGAGGTTTCGGAGGCTGAGGTTCCAGGGACTGAGGTACTGTCAGAGTTCTTAACGCTGGTCGCAGTCTCAGAGCCCCCTGGCGTGATGGGTCGCCGAACTTCAGGAATGCCCAAGGTAAACAAGGCAGCGGCGGCAGTCGCCAATCCGGCAGCACCAATGGCCGGTACCACAACCCGCTGTCCCACAGAAGTCTGAGATGGGGTATTACGCTTGGAGAGGGGTTGGAGAGCCAATTGCAGATGGGGCAAGGTCAGGCGATCGGCCAGACATTGATCAATGGCTTCCACTAAATCAAACAACTGAACCGTGGTTAGCGTCACCTGCTGCGGGGTCGTGCCCGAGCTTGCTGCGTCGGCCTCTGGGGAAACGGTCAGCTGATGGAGTCCTTCTTCAGTGGGGTGAATTTGGACTAAGCCGGACTGGAGGTCGCGATCGCGCAATCCACTCAACCGCTCCTGGGCATATCGACTCACCGTCCGCGTCAAATTGGCAAAAAATTCGCTGCCCCCGGACAGTTCTTGCTCCTGCCCCAAAAACCGGCAAACCGCATTGACCAAAATTGCCATCGAGCCCGCCGTGGACGATTCTGCCCCCGGATCACTCATCCCCTCTAGAAGCAGGGTGCAGTTCGGCAAATTATAACTTCGTTGAAGCTGCTGCATAGGGGCTATACCTCTCCGTCAAACAAACTGACCCACAGCCGCTGGGCACCGGCGGTTCCCGTACAAAACAGCAGCTGCTCCAAAAGCTCTAGGGCCAAAGCATTGAGCTTGTCGTCTTCGCTATAGATCATCACGCCAGCGCGTCGGGGATTCATCCGCTGCCGAAAATGGGCGCGAAACCGCAGTAAATACTCAGAGAGGCGAAAGTGACTCTCTAGGGGCAGTCCCTTGGCCTTGATCTGCTGCTCCGTCAACAAGAGCTGGCGAATCACAACGGTAAGACGACGGGCAATATAACAGGTGATTGCCACCAAGGCCTTGGCTTCAATTTGGCGTAGGGGGCGACGCTGGCTGAACCGACGCAAGGGATTCGTTCCCCGCAATTGCCAAAGGTGAACGCGATTTTTGATGATGTCATCCAATCCCAGCTCATCCGCCACAATCAGTAGGGCTTCTGAGCCCCCAAGATCAAGCGCTTCAATGGCCAAAAGAATCAAATCAAGTTGTTGCCGTGCCCGCCGGGGACAAGCATCCTGGTTCATCGGAATATCCGGTAAGCCTTCGAGGGCAACCGGCACCGATAGAGAAGAAGAAGGAGGGGGCGTGACGCTCACGGAGGCACTCATAAAGCGGCGAGATCCTGGGGGACGGAAAGGTAAATCCTGAACCATTGTCCAAGACCTAACGAAGAGGCCAGGACAATTTTCAATGGAGTTTCACCAAGCTGCATTCTACAAAACTTCAGCAGTACGACATCCGAAAGAAAACTGAATCCTCATACTCCATCGTCAAGCCCTCATTTTGCAACAAGTTTGCGACGAGTTTGCGACTCAACCTTCCTCGTTTTGCGCTCCTCACTGTAGCATGCAGGGGGTGAGTGGGTTCATGGCCTAGTGATTGCTGATAATCCGCTGTAGGATTTGCAATCCGCTGACCGCTTGCCAACCAAAGATCCCAACAAGTACGGTGTTGAGCGTGATATGGGTATAGCGTGCCCATTCTGCACCTTTTTGCATAAAGGGCGAGAGCGCAGCGGAGGTGGCAATCAAGCCAGTCATGCCTAAACCTGCCAACAGGTGAGGGCCGACAAATAGCTTGCCATTATTGATATAAGTCACACTCATGCCGCCAATGGTTCCCAATACCATCAACGCCAAGAGGATTGAGCCGGTAACGTAGTGTTTTTGGTTATAGCGGCCCTTGAGCAACTCTTTTTTAAGGTCGCCTTCGGCGGTGCGGGTGCGTCGCCACTGAAATCCTTGGTAGGCCGCATAGAGGGTCAAACCAAACAACACCCACATCAGGGCTGGATGGAAAAAATTAAGGCCAAATTTGACGTCGGAAGGCAGGTCGAAGCTCATGGGGTTTCTCTCTGAAACTGCGCGGGGGTTTTGGGGCGATCGCCCATCAACAGGCATCACCCATCAACAGACATCGCCCCAAAATTTACAAAAGTTAACCCAATTATAGGGAAGAAACCGCTAGTGCAAGAAATGCCGTACGCCGGTCATGGCCATCACCAGCCCCAGTTGATTGGCGGCATCAATGGAATCCTGGTCCCGCAAACTGCCGCCGGGCTGAACGATCGCCCGAATTCCCGCTGCCGCCGCCGTCTGCACTGAGTCGTCGAAGGGGAAGAACCCATCACTGGCTAAAATCGCCCCCTGGGCCTGGGTTCCGGCCTGTTCGAGCGCAATCTTGACGGAACCGACTCGATTCATTTGGCCTGCGCCAATGCCGAGGGTAGCGCGGTGGTGGGTCACGACGATCGCATTGGATTTCACATGGCGAACCACTTTCCAGGCAAAGAGCAGCTCGGCCAGCAAGGCATCGTCAGGTTGTTGATCGGTGACAATTTTCCAGTCGGCAGGGGTGGCCGCAAGGTCATCGGCGGCTTGGGCGAGAAATCCCCCGGCGATCGCCTTGACGGTTTCCCGAGGACCGCTCAGCAAATCGGGGAGCACCAAAACCCGCAGATTTTTCTTGGTTTTGAAAATTTCTAGGGCTTCATCGCTACAGCCGGGGGCCACAATACATTCCAGGAACGTTTGGGTCATGGCCTGGGCCGTGGCGGCGTCGAGGAGACGATTAACAGCAACAATCCCGCCAAAGGCTGAGACCGAATCGGCCTCAAAGGCTGCTTGATAGGCTTGAACCAAGCTATCTCCCAGGGCCACACCACAGGGGTTGTTGTGCTTCAGGACCGCTGCTGCGGGAGATTCGCTGGTATCCGCAAATTCGGCAATGATTTGCCGGGCGGCTTCGAGGTCCACTAGATTGTTGTAGCTCAACGCTTTGCCCTGGAGTTGTTGAGCCACCGCCCAGCCCCTAGGGGTTGCACCGGTTTGATACCAGGCTGCGGCTTGGTGGGGGTTTTCGCCGTAGCGCAGGGGCTGGATTTGCTGACCACTGAGGCTCCAGGCTTGGGGCAGGCTGACGGTTTCGGAGGATGGGGGAGCCGCCTGGGGGAGCGAGTCAGGGTTCTGCTGGGCCAGATTTTGGGCCAAATACCGCACGATCGCCCCATCGTAAGCCGCCGTATGCTCAAACGCCGCCAGCGCACAGTCTCGCCGGAAGGCCAGGGGCACGGTGCCGTTGTGGTCCACCAGGGCTTGCAAATAGGATGCATACTGGCTGGGTTTACACAAAATGGTGAGATAGGCATGGTTTTTGGCCGCTGCCCGCACCATCGTCGGCCCACCAATGTCGATGTTTTCGATCGCTATGTCCAGCGTCACATCGGGTTTGGCCACGGTCTGCTCAAAGGGATAGAGATTGACCACGACCAAATCAATCGGCTGAATGTCATTGGCCGTGAGATCCGCTTGATCCTCAGGCATATCGGGTCGAGACAGGATCCCCCCATGGATACGGGGATGCAAGGTTTTGACCCGCCCGCCTAAAATCTCCGGGGACCCGGTATAGTCCGAAACCTTAGTGACCGGAAGGCCCGCCGCTTTGAGCACCTGAGCTGTGCCGCCGCTGCTGATAATTGAAAAGTCAAACTCTTGAACCAGGCGCTGAGCCAGTTCAACGATGCCGGTTTTATCCGAAACGCTCAGCAGTGCAAGCCGTCCCATGGGGTTCTCTCTCCTAATTCAATCTGGGCTGCTGCCAAGGGGGTAGGCAGGAGCGTTTACCAGCATAAAAGGTTATGGGGGGGTGGAGTGGTGGAGTCATGGAGTGGGGGGATAGCTGTTCTATGGATGGCTCGGGTCTTTGGATTTGCTTGACTTGGCTTTTGCCTCCAAATCTTCGAGTCGACTCTTCAATTCCTGGTTCGATTTTTTCAATTGTTCGACTTCGTCCTGCAACTGTTTGACGGCCTTGTCTGAACCGATGCGGCCTTGAACCGACTGGATGGCTTCCTCTGCCCGCTGCTTAACGCGACCATCGGGGGACTGGCGGGCTAAATTGCGCAGGAGGGCGATCGCGTTCCCGGTTTCCAAACGGCCCAGGGCACTTACCACCGCTACTTGGGTCAAAAAGAAGCTCTCGCGGGAAATTTCCTCTAGGCGATTGAGAATACGATCGAGATTCTGCGGTGTTTGACCACTGGCGATCGCCCCCAACCCTCGAATGGCGGCTAGACGCAAGGGCTGGGGTGTGCCTAGGGCGGTGTATTCCAAAATCAAATCCAGGGCTTCCTCAGAGGTTTTGAGTTGACAGAGCGCCCCAATGGCTCCGCCGCGCACCAGTTCATTCCAGCCGGCCCGCTCCTTCAGCACCGCTTTGAGCAATTTGAGCACCGGCTTTTCCTTGTTTTGGCCTTCGATGGCGAGCTTTGCCAAACGCCCTAAGGCCCGCAAGGCCGAGGCTTCGACGCTGTAGGCTGGGTCGCCTTTTTCTGCGATCGCCTTGATCGCTTTGTAGCTAGCGATTGTTCTAAACTTCGCTAAACCATTCACCACCGCCCGACGCACATGGGCATTGTCGTCTTTCAGCCCTTCTAGCAGCGCGAGCTGAGCCTGGTCTAACTGCGCCGTCGCTAGGGCGTTAGCCACCTCCATCCGCACAGCCCAGCAAGGGTCCTGGGTCAGGGCTGTCCCCAAAACTTTGACCGCGTCTAAGCTACCCTGTTTGGCGATCGCCCCCGCTGCAAAAATCCGTGCGATCGGATCTGGATCAAACTGAAGTTGAGCTTTCAACTCTGCTAAGGGATAGGCTAGCTCAACAGTTTTGAGATGATGATTGCCAGCATCAAAACTCAAAAAATCTGGTTTTTGTTCTAAGGGAAAGTAAAAGCTTTGTTCCCGCTCGTGGATCCGCACGGTGAAAGATTTGATTTGGGCGATCGCAGGCTCATTTCCTTGGGCAATATAGCCAAATCCAAAGGGAATTTTTAGATCAAACAAATCCTTACCGTTGCCATCGGCTGAGGCTTGAGTTTGGGTAATAGTAACCTTGGCCATACTGCTTTCGCTCTCCCATTTATATGTCACCTGATAATCGGGATGGCCTCCCCGAAAGACATATTGGTCAAACAAAAACATCAAATTGCGACCGGTTGCCTTTTCGATCGCCCTGAGCAGGTCAATGGTTTCCACCGTTTGATGGGCATTGTCTTGGACAAAGATTTGGATGGCCTGCCAAAAGAGTTCGTCCCCCAACTCCGCGCGGAGCATGTGGTAGACGCAGGAGGCTTTTTCGTAGAGATGGCGATCGTAAAGCTCAATCGGTTCGCGATACACATGGGTGACAATCGGACGTCGATACCGCGTCGAATCCTCTGACAAATACTCTCGCTGTGCCTCTAATCGAGCGTAATGCCCGATCGCCTCACCATATTCATGGGTTAACCAAAGGGCTTCGGCGTAGGTCGCCATGCCTTCCTTCAACCAAGCATGGGACCAATGCTTAATCACGACTAAATCGCCAAACCACTGATGAGCCAGCTCATGGGCCACAAGGGTTTCGGTGCGGCGGCTATCCAGTTGCGAACGTTCGTCCAGCAACACGCGATCGGTTAACAGCGTGGTGGACGTGTTCTCCATGCCGCCAAAAATGAAGTCATCGACGCAAACCTGCGCGTATTTCGGAAACGGATAGGGATAGCCAAAGATCTCGCTAAAAAACGCAATCATCTGAGGCGTTTTGCCCATGGCTCGTTTAGCCTCTTCTTCCCGTCCCTTTTCCACATAATAGGGGCAGGGTACAGGCTGCTCTCGACCTGGAAGCTTGACCTCATCCCGGATTTCTGCAAAGTCGCCAACGGCTAGGGTCATTAAATAGGTTGGATGAACTTCCTGTTGTTTCCAGTGGAAGATTGTTGTTGTTTTCTCCTCAATTTTTTCAATCAATTCGCCATTCGATAAAGCAGAAAATGGCTTTGGCACCCGCACTCGAATTTCTGAGGTTGCTAACTGTCCTGGATAGTCAAAACAAGGGAACCAAAAGCGGGAGTCTTCGTCTTCGCCCTGGGTCCAGACTTGGGTGGGTTTATTCGGATAATGTTCGTCGGGTTGGATGAAGTAAATGCCCCGTTGGGGATGGTCGAGGCTGTAGGCGATCGCCAACTCTAAAATTTGTGCCGCTGCCGTCGGCTGGCTCAGCTTCACCTTGAGTCGTTCGCCATCATGCTCAAAATCTTGTTCCGTCTTGCCAATCTGAATCCCAAGAATTTCCATGCTCACGGCATCTAATTCTAGGCTCTCGATCCCGCTGCGTACGGGTTTGAGGCGAATGGTGCAGGTGCCCTGGCAGCGCTGGTTGGGAAGATCCAAATCGAGGTCGAGGAAAACATGCTCCACTTGGCCGGGGCGATCGGGGTTGTAGTGGGGATATGCGCCGGGGAGTTCGAAGGATTTGCGGCTGTCGCGGGCGGCGCGGAGGAATTCGTGCATGGTGAAACGAAGGGCCTTGGTTTAAGGACGTTAGGGATCGCGTTGATTGCTGCCCTAAGCATAATCCGCCGCCCATAGACAGACCAAGCTGTTGTGCAGATTACGTTTGAACGTCAGTACTTAGGCCGAATTAGCAACGGATTGCCTTAACGGATTGCCTTGCAGAATAGCCGCCTTGGGTAGTGGAGGCGATCACCAACACAGGGACATGACAATGCCATATCCCTATGGAGTTCATTCCGAAGATCGTCATTCTGGAGCAGGGCATATTTTATGGAATACAAGGGCGAACGAGGGGACTTGAACCCCCGAATGGTGGAATCACAATCCACTGCCTTAACCACTTGGCTACGCTCGCCGCGCGTTGCCTAATATAACATAGCAATAGATCAAAGTTCAATTGAATTCGCAAAATCTCGCAAAATTTTCTACCCTCCTCCTCCATCCCCTCTTTCTCTATGGTCTCCAAACCCTTCCTAGGAGCCAGCCTCCTCGGTCTTGGCGCTGCCGCTGCCCTTGGCGTCACAAACCCCGGCGAAGCCCAGTACGAAGATTTTGCCGTGGCCCAAGCGCGCGACTACCTCAAGGCCGAAGTCTGCCCCGAGCCCTTACCCCTAGTCGGCACCTCCCTCGCCGATGAATGTATTCAGTTTCTTGGCTCTGAAGCGGCTCAACCCCAACTCCAGGGCCTGATCAGCAACAACACTGAGCGCCAAAACTTTTTGCTCTTCAGCCTCTACAAGACCGACCTCGCCATCGAATCCCTGTTGCCCTTCATCCCCAGCGGCCTCGTGCCCAGCTACGAAGTCAAGGCCGTTGGTGTATTGAAGACCTTTTACATCTACAGTGCAGAGAAGATCTAGCTAATGTAAGTTAAGAGGGCTATGACTCTCTGCATTGCTCCTCACTGTAACTTTAGTGGCAATAGCGATCGCGATCGCTATTGCCAAAATTGCGGTCGGCCCCTACTGCTCAAACTGCGCTACCGCCCCTTGCGTCTTCTGGGTCAGGGAGGGTTTGGCCGTACCTTTGTGGCACGGGATATGGATATTCCTTCTCAGCCCTTTTGTGTCATCAAGCAGCTCTGCCAAACCCCCAACGAGCGTTTTAACCAGCAGGCACTGCGGCTCTTTCGCCAGGAAGCCATACGGTTAGAAAAGCTAGGGGAGCATCCTCAAATTCCCAAACTCCTGGCCCACTTCGAAGACCAAGACGACCACTACCTTATTCAGGAATACGTCGAAGGCGATAACCTCGGGGATGAAGTGCATCACGCGGGTCCCTTTCAAGAACGTCAGATTTGGCAAGTCCTGGGCGATCTGGCCACCGTTTTGACCTATATTCACCAGCAAAATATCATTCACCGCGACCTCAAACCCACCAACATCATGCGCCGCCGGGCCGATGGCAAGCTCATCCTGATCGACTTTGGCATCGCCAAACTACTCAGCCAAACCAGCCTCAACCGCACGCTAACCATGGTCGGCAGCCCCGAATACATGGCCCCCGAACAAACCCGAGGCCACATTGCCCCCGCCAGCGACCTTTATAGTTTAGGAATGACTTGCGTTTATCTCCTCACGCTCAAAGCCCCCCTGAGTTTCTATAGCCCCGCCGACGATACCTGGTTTTGGCGAGAGGGGTTGCCCCCTGGGCGAGGGGTGAGCGATCGCCTCGCAGAAACCCTCGATCGCCTCCTCCAAACCCCCATCAGCAGGCGCTTCTCCTCCGCCAAGGCCCTGGGCATGGCAGTGTATACCTACCGCGATGCGCCGCGATCCACCGCCGCCGTCTCCCCGGCCCTCAGCCTTCCCCCCATCCAGAGTGATCCCGACAATTGGGGGGAATACCTCACCACCGTTGACTATCGGCCCCTCAAAGACCTGCTCCAGGCACACCGCTGGCAAGAAGCCGACATCCTCACCTGGGAAAGCCTTGCCCAATCCCTCGGTAAATCCGGTCGATTTGTCAGCCTCCACGACATTGGCCGTATTCCCTGCGGCGACCTAGAAAGGGTTGATATTCTCTGGCGCAAATACAGCGGCAACCACTTTGGCCTCAGCATTCAAGCGGAAATCTTCGCCCAAGCGGGGGATTACGGCCAGTTTTGTCAGCAAGTCGGCTGGAAAATGAGCTATCAGGGCATTCACTCCCTCAACTTTACGCTCGATGCCCCCCGAGGCCACCTTCCCTCTAGCCAATGGATTAGCGGTAGCGACTGGTGGAAACATCAACAACGGATGAGCGATCGCCTCACCGCCTGTAAAATCACCTCCTAACCCTTTTCTCCTCCCGATTTCCGACCCCTTACTTCCCTATTCCCTTCCTCCCCGCCTCCATGCTCTCCGACACCGCCATCAAAATCCTCACCGATGCCCAACGTTATTGGCTGAGCAATGCCCAAATTCCCCTGTCGCTGTTGCAGGATCCCAATCAGGATTTGGGCGATCGCGCCAATGCGGATCAGCTTGTCCCTGTGGATCTCGAAATTGTTGGCGGTCATCTCCAGCAGATTCTTCCCGCTGGTTCTGTTCCCCCCCACGCGCTCCACGTCGACCTCAACCAAGGACAGGTTTGGCCCTGCTTGGTCGATTGCCATACCCACTTTGATAAGGGACACATTTGGCCGCGATCGCCCAATCCCGACGGTACATTTGCTAGCGCGCTGACGACCATCGCCACCGATGTGGCCCAATACAACACCTACGAAGATCTCTATCGTCGCTTTGAGTTTGCCCTCAAGTGTAGCTATGCCCACGGCACCAAAGCGATTCGCACCCATTTAGATGCAGAGGGAACTCAGGGAGAGTTGGCTTTTCGGGTGTTTCGGGAGCTGCGGGAAAAATGGCGCGATCGCCTCATTCTCCAAGCGGTTTGCCTAGTTTCTTTAGATTATTTTCTCACCCCAGCAGGAGAAGCATTAGCCGATCTGGTGGCAGAGTCCGGTGGGATCTTGGGTGGAGTTGGCGATGAAACCCCGGCTTTGACTACGCAAATTAATCGCACCTTTGAACTGGCGATCGCCCGCAATCTAGATCTGGATTTGCATGTGGATGAAAGTCTAGATCCGGCAGATCAAATGTTGCCCAAGGTAGCGCAGGCCGCGATGAATCATGGATTTTCAGGGACGTTGGTTTGCGACCATTGTTGTAGTTTGGTGGTGCAGGGCGATCGCCACCGCGATGAAATTATTCAGCAGGTCAAAGCAGCCCAAATTCACATTGTGAGCCTGCCTATGTGCAATCTTTATTTGCAGGATCGACAGTCTGGGCGTACGCCGCGACAGCGTGGGATCACGGCGGTGCGGGAGCTCAAGGCAGCAGGCGTACCGGTTAGTTTTGCCAGCGACAACTGCCGCGATCCCTTCTTTGGATTTGGAGACCATGACATGCTAGAAGTCTGGCGCGAGGCGGTGCGGATGGGTCATCTCGATCGTCCCTACGAAAACTGGCCCCGGTCCGTCGCCCGCACACCTGCGGATTTTATGGGTTTGACGGATGTCGGACGGATCGGCGTGGGGTTACCGGCAGATTTAATTCTATTTCGGGGTCGAGGATTTAGTGAGTTGCTGGCGCGATCGCAGCATGATCGCATTGTCCTGCGCCAAGGTCGCGCCATCGACACCACGCTGCCTGACTACCAAGAATTAGACGATTTGTTGCAACCTCGTTAAGCTGTTTAACGGTTTTGGTGCAACTCGAGTTTCCTCACGGACAATCAGATCCGTAGCCTCCATTTCGCATGAGGAAATCCGCATGAGCGATTTTCATGATTTTCTAACAAGGGAACAGGTCCATGTGGTTTTCGGCGAGTTTAAGCCGGGAATGTTCGCCGAAGCTCAAGGATTATACGAAGAGGCCGTTTCGACCTATCGTGATGGATTTCGGGAAGCCTATTTGCTGCGGGAACCGGGGAGCGATCGCGGCCTTTCGATCATCATTTGGGACAGTGTTGAGCACATGGATGAGCAACAGCGCGATGCCACCCATCAAGCCATCGTTAAGAAAATGAACCCGCTCTTTAAGCAGACCCCCAGTAGCGAGATCTACGAATTAGCAGCCCATATTTCATCTCAACCCTTATCTCAACCCTCTAGCAATCCCCCTGAACCGGCCTTAGCCTAATCTTGCCCTAATCTTGCTGGGTGGACAAAGGGAGCGGTATGATTTTTTGCAACTGTTGGTCGAGTTGATCAATCAGCATAAAATCGGCTTCCGGTAATCCTCCGCCTTGCCGGGAGCGATCGCCTTCCAAAAATCGAAACGCAGCCCTAAAGTCTTGGCCATTGGCTACCACAGGCGCATCAAAATGAGCCGGAATAATCCGCTGAAAGTTCCAGCTTGCCACCTGATCCGCCCAGGCCAAAACTTGGACAGGGGCACGATTCAAAATCAAGCGCTGTAAAATCGGTGCCACTAACAGCCGTCCACTATCGCGCAAAACTTCAAAGGAGGTTTTCCAGTTGGCCTTCCAGCGAAAGGGAAATAGGCCAAAATAGGCACGGCGGGAGCGATCGCTCGCATCCTTGGCCGCTTGCAAGGTTTCTCCCCAAGGAAGGATGCTCAGCGCACTGGGTCGAAAATAAAAGGCAAACAGAGAGATGCGTTGCCAACCCTTGCGACGCTGGGCGGGGGAGTCGGCGATCGCCTCAAAGGGCGTCTCGCGGGCATGGAACAGCAGCGGATAGGGCTGGGCATTCACCACCTCCGGCGGTTCTGCCGGAATCGACATCACCGTATCGGTCACCAGCAACGTACCCGTCGCCCGGTGGAGAAACGCAGTTTCTTCAAAGGGACCCAAGCTGAGGGAAATGGGGCCAAGGGTTCGATAATCAAACTCATCGCCAAAGGGAGCATCGCAGCTTTGGTCCGGCAACACCTGGGTGCGCCCCATGGGAAACCCCAGCCAACTCAGGGGTAAATTAAGCGGAAAACTCCACTGGTGGGGTGCGACAAACACTTGTGCCTGGGTGAACTGGCGCGCAAAGGCAGCGGCGGGAGCCTTGTGTTCAATGGCAGAAACCGTCGGCAAAATGATGTATTTCACCTCGCCATGGCGCTGCACCAGCTCCTGCATCAGCCGCAAACATTCACGGGTGGGGGCCACAGGCGCATAGACTAGCAAGCCCCCGGCCTGTAGCCGGATCACGGTCATGCGCACCGGCACAATCACATAAAAAATGCCCTGAACCTGCTCAAACGTCCAGATCTGCTCCGGAATAATCTCTCGCCGAATCGTCCAGCGTTGGCCATAGGGATAGAGCGGTACCACGGGCCAATAGGGCCAAGTCCAATCGCGATCGCGTCGGGGCGTAGACAGCGCAGAGATCTGGGGAGAAATGTGAGTCAAGGCAAACAGTCCTATCAGGCTCAAGCATTTAACACTCTATTATTGCCTATTGTTAGGATAGATCGAATGCCCATTTCCAGTGAATTCCTATGTCTTCCCTCCCCTTGATTCGCCTTGCCCATTGGGAGGATGCCTCCTGGATTACCCAGTTCAATCAAGCCATGGCCCAAGAGACCGAGGAAAAACAGCTAGACCCAACCATTTTGCGGCGAGGCGTCGAAGCGTTGCTGTCGGATCCGACCCTGGGATTTTATTTAATTGCTGAACAGCATGAAGCCGTTGCGGGGTGTCTGATGATTACAAAGGAATGGAGCGACTGGCGCAATGGTCTATTTTGGTGGATTCAGAGCGTCTATGTGCGGCCTGAGTTTCGGCGGCAAGGACTGTATCGATCGCTCTATCGGTTTGTGCAACAACTGGCCCAAGAGCAAGGCAATGTCTGTGGTTTTCGGCTCTATGTCGAACGCAATAATCAGATTGCCCAGGAAACCTATCGCCAGTTAGGCATGGAGGAAACCCTCTACAAGATGTTTGAGCAACTCAATTCGAGCCCCTCAAGTTGAAACCCTCAAAACCTCAAAACCTTTGAAATCATTACAGCCTTTCTTAATCCCAATCCCGTCGCCATGATTGAAATCCGCGCTGCTACTTTAGCCGATGAGCCTGACATTTGGACTATTTTTCATGGGGTTGTCTCCGAGGGCGAAACCTATGTCTATGCCCCCGAGACCTCGCGTTTAGAGGCTCGTCAACTCTGGATGGAGCAACCCCAACAAACCTACGTGGCAGAGCGAAACGGGGAAATTCTCGGCACCTATTATCTCAAACCCAATCAGCCCGGTCTCGGCTCCCATGTGTGCAACTGTGGCTATATGGTGGCTAGCTGTGCTCGGGGACAGGGAGTTGCGACGGCTCTGTGTGAGCATTCCCAGGCGGAGGCGCGGCGGTTGGGGTTTCGGGCGATGCAGTTTAATTTTGTGGTTTCGACGAATACGGTGGCGGTGCGGTTGTGGCAGAAATTGGGGTTTGCGATCGCCGGAACCCTCCCTGGAGCCTTTGCTCACCCCCGCCTTGGCTACGTAGACGCCTACGTCATGTACAAAACCCTAAACCTATAAAAAATCATCCCTTCCGTAGGGGCGCGCATTCCGCGCCCCTGGGGATGATCGTCTATAACCCTGAGGGTCGGGGATGCCGACCCCTACAATCAATGTATCTCGCCCTCATTGACCCTTTTCCTACATCACCGCAGGCAAGGCTTCTGTAGATTTAAAGGGCTTCATCAAGAACAGCGCGGCAAACTGCACACCGTTGGAGACGTAGTAGGGCAGTTTTTGCAGGAGTTGAATGGGAGCGATCGCCCCACCCTCCGCAATCTTCTGCAACTGCTGATTATTCTCCACACAACGCTCCAGCCGCTCATAGAACACCGGATTTTCCGTATCAAGAATCACCGGGAATACCCGTCCAGCCGTCAGATTGGTTTCCCGAATCACATGCTTGTCATACTCGCGGGTATCCAAGCCCAGGGCTTCGTAGAACTCCGTGCGCTGGACATCGCGGATGTACATCGTGGCAAACACCGCCAGCAGGAAGAACCGGCACCAGAGCCGCGCCTTCAGGCCATTGACCGTCGAGGGCACGGCTTGCATCACCGCATCAAAGAAATCACCGTGGCGGTTTTCGTCCTGACACCAGTTTTCAAAGAACTTGAAGATCGGGTAGAGCCGCTTCTCGGGATGCTTTTCCAGATGGCGATAGATCGTGATGTAGCGCCAGTAGCCAATTTTCTCCGACAGATAGGTCGCGTAGAAAATGTACTCCGGCTTAAAGAAAGTGTATTTCTTGTTTGCAGTCAGGAAACCGAGGTCCAGCTGCATGCCGAAGTCGCTCATGGACTTATTCAAAAAGCCTGCATGGCGAGCCTCATCGCGGGACATCAGCGCAAAGCACTCCGCCAACACCGGGTTGCGGTCTTTGATTTTGCGGCTGAGTTCCTTGTAGAGCAGGAAGCCAGAAAACTCAGAGGTGCAAGACTGCTCTAGGAATTCAACAAAAACCTTCTTGGTTTCTGGATCGAGCCCTTCCGTCGAACCGTCAAATTCAGGCGTTCGCACAAAATGGTGGCGGTTATAGTCAGCCCGAAATTCCTCCAAGATGGCTTGGAGCTCATCTTCGTTTGGCGACAGATCCATCTTCGCCATGGCCTCGAAGTCGGTGGTGTAGAACCGAGGCGTCAGAATGGTGTCCTTAACCGGGGCTTTGACCCCAGGTCGCAGCTCCTCAAAGGTGGCTGATGCTGGCTTTTTAAGAGAATCTACCATAGGAGTATTTAAGGGGTTGATCGCGCTACCTGAGCCTTAGTCTACCAAGGTCGGCTTAACCTACGGTAGACCGGAGGTGAAGAGTTGCAACGGTTTGTCACGGTCTGTAATACTTCGGGACGATTTTCGGAGACAAACTGGGGCTGTGGATTGGGTTATGGAGTCGAGGAAACCGTACTTTAATTCTGGGAACCTAGCAGCCTCAGATTCGCCAAGGCTAAAATGGCAACCATGAGGTATCGCAATGGCAATGCTGGCGATGGCAAGCTTGAATAATCAGCAAAATAATCCGGGGCAGGGTAATCCGGGGCAGCGTCATTCAGGACAGTATCGTCCCTCTCCCTCTGGCAACGGCCTCACCAGCGCTCAGGCCCAGGCTGCTGGAGCTTTGATGACGCAAAGCGATAACCGGGTGACGGCGAGCTATATTTTTTGGCTGATGTTTTTGACGGGCTTTGGGGGGCTCCATCGGCTTTACAACGGCAAGATTTTTACAGGGGTTTTGTGGCTTTGTACCTGGGGACTGTTCGGGGTTGGGCAAATTATCGATTTGTTTCTGATTCCCGATATGGTCGATGCCCGACGAATGCAGCTATTGCGTCGGGCTGGATTGCTCCAGCCCGGTGCCGTGGGGGTCCCTAGGGCAGTAGCGACCCAGCCCTTGGAGAAGCCGACGCGGGAGCAGTTGATGGTGCAGTTATTGCAGGCGGCGCGATCGCGCCAAGGCCGACTTACGGTTCCCCAAGCCGTCATGGATACTCAGCTCAGCTTTGATGAAATTGAAGACCTCCTAAGGGAAATGCACCGCAAGGGCTACGCTTCCATAGATAACGATTTGGAAACCGGGGTGATTGTGTATCACTTCGTGGGTCTCTAACCCTAAATCTCTAGCCCGAAAAAAGACCAATGGGGTTATCCATCGGTCCAATCACTCAAGGTTGCTCGGTTACTTGCCCGCGCAAGGGTTACCTTTGGCCGCACAGGGGTTTGCCTTACCCGCACAGGGATTTGCCTTGGCGGCGCAGGGATTGACTTTACCGGCGCAGGGATTGCTCTTGGCGGCGCAGGGATTTTCCTTGCCCGCACAGGGATTATTTTTTGCAGCGCAGGGATTTTCCTTCACCTGAGTGGTCGCGGGCGTTGTGCCTTCGCCAGATTTGACACCTGCACAGGGATTGGCACTGGAACAGCCTGTGGCTAAGCCGCCGACGCCAAGACTCAAAACAGAAAACGCAGCGAGGGTGGCCCAATATTTAACGCGCATGGTTGTAGTTCTCGATTTACTCAAAGAATGGGTTTCGGTCACTCCCCTATTGAGACAAGGGTGGCTGAGTTTTTGCTGAGAATGGCCTAATACAGGGTTAAGAACTGGAGATCAAACCGCTGAGAAACCGGTGGGGTGGGGCAGGGCCATTTTTCTCAGGTAAATTTCAGCTTTTTGTCAGTGGGACATCAGCCTCTTCTGCCAGTCTGGGTGACAGATAGGACAGAGGGCTGAGGGCTGGGCACAAAAACCTATGGTTCGTTGCCAGAATGGTAACCCCAGGTCTGGCGATCGCCACTCAAGGTATGAATCAGAACAGGTTGAATGAGCTATTTAGAGGGCAAGATTGTGAAAGAAGTTCTACGACGGCGCTCCACCATGAGCAACCAAGACTGGCATGTAACCAACAACAGCGAATGCATCAAACCCAGCCCCGAGGTCCTGGTGCCAGAGCCGATTGTGCCCTATCGGCTCTATCGCTTTTTGACCGATCTCGAAGAAATTTTGCTGCGGGATACGGACGATGGGATTCGGCTCCAAAAAATCAGCCCCCTGGTGCGGCATTTGCTCGACAATTCCCCCTGGATTGAACTGCAATTTTTGCCCCCTGACCCGGAAACCGGCTGGTCTGTCACGATGCTCTATGACGAACCGGATTATCCCTTGACCATTCAGCTCGTCAGTTGGATGCCGGGGATGGTGTCACCGATTCATAACCATGCCGCCTGGGGTTTGGTGGCGATCCTCAGTGGTCAAGAAAAAAATACGTTCTGGCGGCGATCGCCCCAAACCGGTAGCCTCGAACCGGCGGGCGATCGCATTCTCTCCCCCGGTGATGTCATAACGTTTATGCCCGACGCAATTCATCAGGTTGAGGCCCTGGGGAATGAGCCGGTGATTAGTTTTAATCTATATGGTGAGACTGAGTTCGATCGTCGCTTCGAATACGACCCCGAAACCGGAGCCGCTCAATTGTTTTAGGGAGCAGCCCACTGGTGCTCTTGTTTGGTCTAATGTTCCGCAACCGCTGTTGATGCCTGGTCAAGTTCCCCGCCAGAAAAGCAATTCCCCAGCCCCTTCGCTGGGGACAAAGCTGACTGTTCAGGTGGCTATTCTGTCGGCCTTAGGGCTGAGCGGCATTACCGGCTGGGCCATTTGGCAAATGCAACAGATCCTTGTGGGGTCCCATCAACAGACGTTGGACTATGTGGCCGAGCGTTTTCCAGCCCAGTTAGAAAATGCCATGGCGGCCCACGGGGGAAGCCAAGCCGTTGAAGTAGAGTTGACCCAGGCCGTCGAACGGATTTCGAGCGATCGCCTCATGGTCTGGATCGCCAATGACCAAGGCCAGGTGCTGGCCCGCTCTGCCAAGGCTTCGGCGGACACACTGACACTGGATGAACTCTTTCCCTACGTCACGATGGCGTCACGATCGCGCCTGTTGCACTTGGGCGATCGCTATTTGCTCATTTGCGGTCGTCGCTTGATGCCTCAAAATGCCGCCCTGGGTCAGCTCTATTTGGTCCTGGATGTAACGGAAGAACAGGAAAGATTATTAACCGGAGCCCGTAATTTAGTGCTGGCAGCAGTGCTGGTATTTTTGGGATTGATTGGCGCGATCGCCTACAGTATTCGCCAAGCCACCCAACCGCTCCAAATCATTAGCCAGACTGCAAGCGCCATCTCCGCGAGAAATCTAGGCGAAACCCGGCTGGAACTGGCCCAAGCGCCAGCGGAAATTGTTGGGTTAGTCGAAGCCTTTAATGCCATGTTGGAACGGTTGGCGATCGCCTGGGGCAAACAGCGGCAATTTGTCAACGACGCCTCCCATGAGCTGCGAACCCCGTTGGCGATCGTTCAAGGCTATGTCCAGAGCGTGCTGCGACGCCCCAGCAATCTTACCCCCCGCCAAGTCGAAAGCCTCGAAACCGCCGCCGAAGAGGCCGAACGCACAATTCAGCTTCTCCAGGAAATGCTAGACCTGGCTCGATCTGAAAATGGAGAGTTGGCCATACAGATGGAACCCATCACGCTTCAGCCCCTACTCAAAGAAGCCGCCGCCGCCGCCGAGGTGCACCATCAGCGGACGATCGTTTTAGAATTACCCTCAGATCCTATTGTCGCCTTGAGTGACGCCATGCATCTACGGCAGGTCCTGCGCAACTTACTGGAGAATGCCATTCAGTACTCCGAAGCTTCAGTGCAGATTGAGTTGAGTCAGCAAGAGTATGGCGCTGTGATTGCCGTGCGCGATCGCGGTATCGGCATCTCTCCCGAACAACAAGCCCACATCTTCGAGCGCTTCTACCGCGCCGATGAAGCCCGCCATCGCCAAGGCGGCACTGGCCTCGGCCTTGCCCTCGTCAAAGCTCTGGTTGAAGCCATGGGGGGCCAAATCACCGTCCAATCTCAACTCAACCAAGGCTCCACCTTCACCCTAACCCTCCCCCATCCCTAACGCCCCCACCCCATCACCCCATTACCTCCCCCCATGAACACCCACATTCTCGTCGTTGAAGATGAAATCAAACTCGCCCGACTCCTAGAGCTAGAATTAGTCGAGGAAGGCTACGAGGTGACGGTGGCCAATGATGGCTTATCGGGCTTAACCAGTGCCCGTGACAGCAACCCCGATTTGCTGATTTTGGACTGGATGTTGCCGGGAATTTCGGGTGTGGAAATTTGCCGCAGATTGCGATCGACCGGGATTAAAACCCCAATCATTTTGCTCACTGCAAAGGACGAAGTTTCCGCCCGCGTCGAAGGGTTAGATGCGGGGGCCGATGATTATGTGGTCAAGCCCTTTAGTTTGGAAGAATTGCTGGCACGGGTGCGATCAAATTTGCGTCGAGTCCAGCCTAACGAAGCAGAACGTCTAGAGTTTAGCGATTTGCGCTTGGATCGAAAGACGCGGGAAGTCTGGCGGGGCGATCGCCTCATCGAACTCACGGTCAAGGAGTTTGATTTACTGGAATACTTGCTGGCACACCCTCGCCAAGTGATTACCCGTGACCAAATCCTAGAGAAGGTTTGGGGCTACGATTTTATGGGAGATTCCAATATTATTGAGGTCTACGTGCGTTATCTGCGGCTGAAATTAGAAGACCAGGGCGAATCTCGGCTGATTCAGACAGTACGGGGTGTGGGCTATGTGTTGCGGGAGGGGTGAGTCGTACAGAGGAACTGGATGTTTCACCCCTGTCCGGGAGGCTACAGGCGATCGCCATCCATCACCTTGCCATCCCGGAACCAAATGACTCGCTTGGCCCGATCGCCCACATCCTTTTCGTGGGTCACCACAATGATCGTCATACCACTCTGATGCAGCTCATCAAAAATATTCAACACGTCCTGAGTTGTATGAGAATCTAAAGCCCCCGTTGGCTCATCCGCGAGCAGCAAGACCGGACGGTTGACGATGGCACGGGCGATCGCCACCCGCTGCTGTTGTCCACCAGACAACTGAGTGGGTTTATTGTTGAGGCGATCGCCCAACCCCACCCGCAACAGCGCAGCCTTAGACCGTTCCAATCGCTCTTCTTTTGAGATGCTGGCATAAATCATTGGCAACATGACGTTCTCCGTTGCCGTGAGCTGCGGTAACAAATGGAACTGCTGAAACACAAACCCCAGCTTGCGGTTCCGAATATGGGCCAGGGCATCGTCATCCATTTGGGCCACATCTTGACCATCCAGATAGTAGCGACCGCTAGTGGGGCGATCGAGACAGCCAATCACATTCATCGCCGTTGACTTGCCCGAACCGGAGGCCCCCATAATGGCGCAATAGTCCCCCTGCTCAACCGTTAAGTTCACCCCGGCCAAGGCATGAACCGTAGTTTCGCCCATACCATAAACTTTAGTAACATTTTCGAGCTGAACGGTGGGACGAATCAGGGTGGTTGCGGCGGCAAGACGCTCTGGACTGCCCTCTAAAGAACTATCCGAAGCACTCCTTGAAGCACTATCCGAAGCCCGATTGGAAGAGCCAAAAGAATTGGGTTGCATTGGGAATGACAGAGGGTGAACAAATGGGCGATCGCCACGTCTAGAACAATGAAGCGGTCTATGATTGGTCTATCACTATGGTAATCAGCAGATGGGCGGTTTACCGGCGTTGTTCCGGGGAAAAACCTCCTAAAAGCTGAAAAAGCCCCGGTGTAGACTGAAGTTAGAGGGAGGCGACGGCATCTCCGACGCTTTTGGCCTTTCCGTTGTGGGGAAACATCCATGAACGACAATTTTGAATCCAGGGATCCGAATCCAGAAACCGTCAATCTCAGCACCGTGAAACCGGGAGCCCCAGAGACGACACCGAAGTCTAAAACACGACCCATTGTCCTAGCGACGGCGGGGGCAGTCGCGGCCATGTTGGCGGCAACCGGGGGCGCAGTCTGGTTCAACAATCAGCCGGATTCCACCGCTGTGACCCCTCAACCCACGGAAACGGCGATCGCCGACCCAAGTTCTCGTCTTAACGAATCGCCCACGGCCCCACAACCGACCCCCGCCCCCACGGCAACAACGCCAGGGAACGGCATCGGTGGACCCAGTGACCCCGTACCCCCGGCGGCGTCTCCCGTCACAGCAGGGGCGGCGGTGTATTGGGTTGGAGCGGATAACAATCAGATTCAGTTTGAGCCTGAGCCGATCGCCATCAAGCCCGATACAGCCCCGGATATTGCCCTAGAGACGGCCTTTGCAGAGCTCCTCAGTGGCGAAAAAACCACAGCCATTCCGACCAATACCAAACTCTTGGGGGTGACGGTTTCGGGGGATGATGTGCGTCTCAATCTGTCGAAGGAATTTACCAGCGGGGGCGGCAGTACCTCCATGGCCGCTCGATTGGGCCAGGTAGTTTATACAACAACAGCGGTGCAACCCAATGCAAAACTCTGGCTATCGGTAGAGGGCAAGTTGCTAGAGGTGTTGGGGGGTGAGGGCTTAGTCATTGAGCAGCCGCTGACGGAGGAAGTTTACCAGCGCGATTTTAGTTTCTAGACAACTCTGCGCTGCAAGGCTACAGGGTTTCAGGGAAAGGTTAGCAGTTGGGTCTAGGGGGTGATCCCTGCGAGCCCCGATAGGGTATTTTGTTGGATGCCCATTCCCGAAGAGGCCCTATGGATCGCTACGTGCTGCTTGCCCCTGCCAAAATCAATCTGTATCTGGAAATCATTGGCGATCGCCCCGACGGTTTCCACGAACTGGCCATGGTCATGCAAACGGTGGCGCTGAGCGATCGCATCACCCTCTCGAACCTCAGCACCGACACGATCCGGATTCACTGCGACCACCCCGAAGTCCCCAGCGACGAAACCAACTTGGCCTATCGCGCCGCAGACCTGATGCGGCAAAAATTCTCCCAAGCCTTTGCCCGCTATGGCGGTGTCGGCATTGACATCGAAAAGCACATTCCCGTGGGTGCAGGACTGGCCGGCGGCTCAACGGATGCGGCGGCGGTTTTGGTGGGGATTGACCTGATGTGGAAGCTGGGGCTGACGCGGGTAGAATTGCAAGCCTTGGGGGCCGAGCTGGGGTCTGATGTGCCCTTTTGTATTTCGGGGGGAACGGCGATCGCCACCGGTCGGGGAGAACAGCTTGCGCCCTTACCGGATTTGCAGGGTCTGTTTGTGGTTCTGGGCAAATACCGTAGCCTTTCCGTCTCGACCCCCTGGGCTTACAAAACCTACCGCAGCCAGTTTGAATCGGGCTATGTGCGGGAGCCGGGAAGTCTGTTGGCGCGGCGGGAGCGGGTGCATTCGGGGCCGATGGTGGCGGCGATCGCCCAACAGGATGGTCCCACCATTGCCCAGCGCCTCTACAACGATCTGGAAAAAGTCGTGTTGCCCCAATATCCCCAGGTGCAAGCCCTACGCGATGCCTGTAAGCGCCAGCCTGAAACCCTCGGTGCCATGATGTCCGGCTCCGGCCCCACGGTCTTTGCCCTCAGCGCCACCCAGGCCGGAGCCGAACAGATCAAAACCGCCGTGGCAGCGGCACTGGATCATCCGGATCTTGACCTTTGGGTCACCGCCCTCAGCCCCATGGGGGTCTGTTTGGCCAATCGTTAGTCAGTTGGGGCTCAAATCTGTAGAATGGATTGGGAATAACAGATGGACCTACGGGGTTGTGCTATGAGCGAAACGTCCAGTCCAAAAATAGTTAGTCCAAAAACGGCCAGTCCAAAAACGGCCAGTCCAGAGACCACGGGTACCGCTGCTGTGCGCCAACCCCCCAGTGTCTTCCAGTGTCTCAATGGCGCAGGGCTAGCATCGCTCTTAAGCTGGGGTGCTTATTCGCTCACCCACAAAGTTGCCCAAAACTTTGCGGCTCATCCCTTTCGTTCGTCGAACTATGTAGCGGTTAACATTTCGATCGCGACCCGAACCCTCGTGGTTGGGAGCCTCGTGTTGGCAACCGCCGTCTTTAGTATTGCAGCCCTGGGTCTTCTGGGGTTGGGCATACAAACCCTGCTGCAAAAATGGGGCCTGCTGCAAAAACGGGACAATCAAGCATCTGCCGATTAAGACTCTGAATTCGTTCTAAATCTGTTCTGAATTTGTATTGAGCAAGTGCTTCTTTATTAAGACTTTTATGGAAATTCAACAGTTATTGGTGCGATGGTTGCGGGCCTATCCCGGTCTTTGGCTGTCGCCCCTCGGTTTGGGAATTCTGGGCAGCTGGCTTTGGCTTCAGCCCACCACACCGCAGAAATCCGTCGATCATCTTTTAGAATCCCCCGTTTCGGCCCATTTGGTTCCTGAGGGCTTGGTGACGACGACTTCAGAGAATTTAGCGCCCTTTGCCCGCATTGCCAAACAGGAGCCCACGGCCCTGGGTCCAGCCTTTGGGGACTATGGTCCGCAGCCTAAGGGCGCGATCGCAGCAGCATCCGCATCCGCCACCTCAGCCGCCTCAACCCCTGCAAAACCGAAGACCGACGCTGAACTCGTTGCCGAAGCGGCAAAGCTTGGGAGCGAACCCCCAGCGCCTGCGACCCCATCGACGGCGTCGGCCAAAGCGACGACCAAACCTCCGGCTCCCCCCGCTGCGGTCAGCAAACCCACGGCCCCAGCCCAGCCCCAAGCGGCCTTACCTCCGGCTCCCGATCCCCAAACGGTGGTGAATCCGGCGGTGGATCAGGTGATTACGATGCAGGTGGCGATCGCCGAGGGAGATACCAATCTCAGTATGGGCACGAGTGATGGCGGGGTTGTCTTTACCCCCCAAGGTCAAGGGTTGTTGCAACTGGGGGCGGGGAGTCATGCCCTCTCCTGCAAGGGTCAAAATCTTGTGTTGGATCAGCAACAAAACTTGCCTAGCACGGTGATGATGGCTCCGGCGGGTAATGGGGTGAATTATGTGCGCGATCGCAGATACCGAGGCCGCATCCAGTTTTTCTGTCAGGGCAATACGGTCCTCGCAGTGAACCATATTGATTTGCAGCACTATCTCTACAGCGTGGTGGGCAGTGAAGTCTCTGCCAGTTGGCCGATCGCGGCGCTCAAGGCCCAAGCAGTTGCGGCGCGTTCCTATGCCCTGACCTATCACTTCCGCCCCGCTACGGAGCATTTCCATATGGGCGACTCGGAGTCGTATCAGGTGTATAAGGGGATTGAATCGGAGGACAGCCGGGTAATGCAGGCGGTTCACGAGACTGCTGGAGAATTTATCAGCTATCAAGGGGGGATTGTGGAGTCGCTCTATGCGGCGTCGGATGAGATTGTGATGGAGGCGTTTAAGGGGGGCGGGATGAGCCAGCTCGGGGCTCGGGATCTGTCCCAGCAGGGCTATAACTATCTGCAAATTTTGGGCTATTACTATCCCAATACGAGTTTGGGGCGGTTGGTTTTGGATACGGATTCCTAGGGGGGGAATGGTGTCTCCTGGGCTGATCTATCTCGGCAATCTGCTATCGCAAAGATGTCGTGCTGCTTTTGCTATGGCTGGTATGGTGTGCCTTGATGAAAGCGCATGACCCACTCCCTTACCGTTCTTGAGCAGATAGAGCTTGTAACTCAGTATCTAATGACTGTTGTAGTTCTCGGCGATTTCGTGCTTGACGGCTTAGTTTTTCATGAGGCTCAGCAAGACTGTAAGCTGGTATGACGAGTTTTGCTTTTCCTGCTTCACAGAGTTGCAAAATCTGTTCACAACTTAAATATTGCTCTTGCTCAAAGGTTAGTTCTAGAACAAAGTTTGTCTCAACATAAATATTCACGCAGCGACCTCATGATCAAACTTCCCTCCAGCTAAGGCAGCATAAAGTCCTGACTCAATTAACCATTGTTGAGAAGCATCAATGTTCTCAGGCCGTTGATCTGAATGAATTATCTCTCCAAGCCAAGATGTAATGACGAGTTCTAGACTAGCTCCACCAATTTGATCAGCCGTTACTCCTGCCCTCTCAAAGTAGGGTTGAAGAATTGGGGATGCATCAATAGTATAGGTAGGTTCGCTCTGATCCTGATAAGCCTCAGCATTGGACCATAGGTAAAATTTATCTGGAAAAGCCATCAAAAAATGCGGAGCTTTCGGGAAAGTTCCGTGGGCAAGGATATTTCGACGTAGCTTTGCTGCCCACTCCGGCGATACATTAGTTTTGCGCTTGACTTCAATGACAAGAACCCGTTGACCGTTACAGTTGTCAACTGACAAGTCCCAACCAGAATCAGGTCTCATAACCATAATTAGATTCGCCTGTGAAACCGCTACCTACTATAAAGGCTTACTTTATTCTAAAGCGAATTTCTAGCCCGTCCGCCTCAGGGCCTATGTACCGATCGATCTCAGGATCCGATGCATAGTCAAACAGGTCTTGTAGATCAGTCTGTCGCAATGCGCGCAACATCAAACGCTGGGTCGTCAGCGTCGGGAATTGTGTGAAGAGTGACCGTATATCCATAGATCAGTCCGTCGTCATTGGTTCATCTATAGCTGAATCTTGAGCGGGAGCTTCGGTTCAAAGCTAATTGCTTGTCTTTGTCTGCCATGATCCAGGGTAAGAGAAATCAAGGGTGCCAATCCGACTTCAAATTGCAGTGCATTAGTATGTGTCCCTAATGCTTCAATTTCAGATGTTGCGCTAGCGATCGTCACTTGCGTAAGTGTAAGTTGACGTGAACCAATCGGGTGGCATATCGAATCGCGGAGATTTGCATCTCCTTCAACTGCCGCAGCCCAATCCATCGCAGGCGGAATAACGAAAATGAGAGGTGTTCTGAGATCGGATGCACTTTCGGCGTACAGAATCGTATGGTTTGGCCCCATCCACTCAGCATGAAAAGGACGAACTGCAAAAGGTAACGCCGCAGTAGATCCGTTCTTTTTCCGTAGGGCAATTCCAAAGGGACAAGCACCGGTATCAGTCCAATGTGCGCGGGCAAGCAGATTTGTATTAATTGCCTGCCCAGCTCTTGCTGCAACATCTTTATCAGTGACCCAGACCAACTCGATGTAAGTATTCTCAAAGGAAAGCGTGATCGAAGCAGTTCCCTGACCATGATGGATATTGACTTCCTCATCAAGCTTGAAACCAGCCTTCACGAGTACTTCCTTTTCAGGTGCATCTGGAGCTACCCAAATAAAAAAATGATCCAGTTCAAGGCACTCTTTATGCACAGTCCATAACCTCACTAGCAGTCTTCGCTTCAGTAAATGACGGCTCAAACTGCAAAACCATAATCTGCTCTGGCTGCAATCCTAATGACTCATAAACTCGACCATGCCGATCGCCAAATTCTACCTCAAACGCTGCACCCTCTGCAAGAATTTCAACGACGGTTCCCACTTGACCGCGCCATAGATTATCCTGTGGCAGATCAATGGTGAGTGCGACGACATCAAGTAAGTGAATTGAACTTAGTGAGATATGCCTAAAGCGTGCAAAAGAGCATTACGATCGGTACTACAAAGAGCGTTTAGAGGAGAATAAAGATGATGACCGAGGAAATTAAGGTGCAACCTAGCAGTGGCAACGTGTTTGCAGATCTAGGACTTGTAAATTCTGATGAATTATGGATTAAGGCAGAACTTGTCCGACAAATCAGTAATTTGATTGACGCTAAGAACTTGACTCAAACTGAAGCAGCAAAGCTTCTTGGGATAGACCAACCTAAAGTCTCTGCTCTCTTAAACGGAAAACTCTCTGGATTCTCAACTGACCGTCTGTTTAGATTCTTGAATGCTCTTGGCAGCGATGTGGAAATTCGAGTTACTCCCAAACCTAGACTAGAATCTCAGGCTCAAACAAGAATTGTTACTTATCAAGTGTCAAGACATTTGCCTGTCGCGACAATTAGAAGGCGGGGAGCCCACTGAATTGGCAAAAGGAAATGAGAAGCGGCAATCTCAGGTCAAGACGACAATCTAAGATCGCTTCTGGTGTGTCGATGTTTGGGAGTCAGATTCAGAGGATTTTGCCGGGAGTGCCTTCAAGTTCTCAGAGCGCTGGTGAGCGGAGCGTTTACGAAAACTGTCCGCCTTGATTTCGAGAATGACCGCATGGTGAATGAGGCGGTCAACGGCGGCGACGGTCATCATGGAATCACCAAAGATGGAGTTCCACTCACTGAACGGCTGATTGGCAGTGACCATGATGCTTTTGCGCTCATAGCGATAGGCAATGAGTTCAAAGAGAACGGAGGTTTCTGCCTCGGATTTTTGGACATAGCCGAGGTCATCAATGATCACGAGGTCAAAGCGGTCGAGCTTTTTCAGGGCAGGCTGAAGCTGGAGATGAAGCTTTTCTTTTTGGAGATACTGCACCAGGGTGGTGGCACAGAAGAATTTGACGCGCTTGCCCGCTTCCAGGGCGGCACGAGCGATGCCAGCGGCCAGATGGGTTTTGCCGACCCCAGAAGGTCCGAAGAAGAGACAGTTTTGGGCGTCATCAATCCACTGGGGTTCAGTGGCGAGTTTTTGAATCGGGAGAGGGTTAACCAGGGGCAGGTGTGTCCAATCGAAATTGGAAACCGTTTTGGCGTTGGGCAGTTGAGCTTCGGTGATGGCTCTTTGGAGGCGCAAAGCCTTGCGGCGGTCTGTTTCGAGTTGGCACAGGGCCAAGAGAAATTGCGCGTAGGACCAGGTCTCTCGCATGGCTTGCTGCTCCAAGGTCTCCCAGTGGTTGAGCATATGGGATAAGCGCAGGTGCTTGAGCTGAGCGCTGAGGCTTTGGTAAGGGCTCAGCTCCGGTTGAGACGAGCTCTGGTTCTGCATCTGGGATGACGCTGCTGTGGGTGAACAGAAGGGCATCGTAGTCGTTGAGGTCATGTTGTTGGACATTCACGGTGGGGAATTCGAGTTTGGTGAGCAACTGAAAATGGAGTCTGAGCCTTGAGAGGGTGAGGGTTTTGGCCTCAATCTCTGGGAAGAGGTAGTCAGCGACCGCCGCTTCCTTGTTTTGGGTCGCCGCAATATAGAGGGCTTCGACCATGAGCACGGCGGCAGAATCAAGCTCAAAGCCAGCCTGGAGCTGTTTCCAGAGTTGGTGATAGCGCTCATTGGGCAGGAGGTCCTCTCGCCAGGTGCTGTGGAGGAAGGCCAAGGGCTTTTTGCGCAACCCTTCGATGACATGGTGATAGTCCACCGAGCGGGCGCGCCGCTTGTCCTTGTCAGTAGAACGAATCCGTTTCAACCTGAACACTTCATGGCCTTCGAGGTAGCCCATCAGGCGGTTGTGGTGCAGATGCACTTCCAGGGACCGGCCAATTAAGCGAGACGGCACGCTGTAGAGCATGCAGCGGATATCAATCGTGCTGTTGCTGCTCACCTTAGCGGTGAGGAGTTCGTAGTCCGCAGCCCGGTATTTGGGCAACGCCTGGAGATGCGCTTTCTCATGCTCATACTTATCCTGATGCTGGGCATTGAGCTTGGCCACACAGTCATTGAGCAGGTCTTGATAGTCGCTGACGCTAGCGAAGTCGGTGCTGCCGCGCAGGTACATCGCTTGGACAATGCGGTTCTTCAGATGACCGTGGGGGCCTTCAATAGAACCGTTCTCGTGGGCGATTCCCCGGTTGTTTCGCGTCGGTTGCAACCGATAGTGCTCACACAGGTCGTCATACAAGCGCGTCAGCGGTTTGGTCTTCTTCCCACCCAGATTTCGATAGGCCGCACTCAGGCTATCGGTGCGATGCTGCTTTGGAGCCCCGCCGCAGGCAAACAGGGCATTCTGCAATCCTTCGGATAGGGCGACAAAGCTTTCACCCCCCTCGATTAACTCCGCGTAGGACCAGCCGCTGTAGCCCAAGCGGTAGTGATAAATCAAGTGCTCATAGGGCTTTCCATTTATCGTCACCACCGTCCCTTTGAGTTCGGTGAAGTCGGAAAATCCTTGCACCCCCGGCTCGTGACGCAGCTCAAACATCACCTCGGGAGCTGGACCATACAGTGCTTTCCAGGTTCTCACTCGCCGCTGAAGCGTCCTGAGCACTTGCGGATATTGACCCGGATATTTGTCCTGCAAATGCTCAAATAACGTCGTCGGTTTCAGTCTTGGCTCAGCTCGCAGCATCGCCTCTAGTTCGGCTTCCCAAAGACCGTTGAGTGGATCTGGCCGGGTCCGCACCCCGGTGCCCTCTCCACTCCCCTGCTGCCACTCGTTGGCATCCATTCGTTGCGCGGTTCGCACCGAAAATTCCGCCACCGCTGCCGCATCTTGCTGCGACAGGCCATGCTCCTTTGCATTCATGTACACTCGCTGTTGATACATTATTACTCTCGACACTCGTTAGAGTCCTTTCTTTCCAGGGGGACCCTATGAGTGTCTTTTTTTGTCGATCGCCACGCCAGTGAGCTGTCAAAGTCTCACGTCTGTCTCACGATCCAAGCCACGCTTTCGCGACAACTCCCGCCAGGAAATGTCGAGCAGCCGCCAATGCTATTGTCGTCTAACAGTTACTGCTTGATTATCGGCAGACGAGGCAAATTTTGAAACTCAACCCTCCTCTCCTATATCACTCTATTTCGCTGCAAGCTCCTGTAGGACCTGAGTGCCGAAGCCACTAACCGTGATTATTATCTTGGATCTGTGCAGACGTTATCATGCCCCGATCCACAAACTTCTCTAAAGTCAGAACGGAAGGACTTAAGGCAGCAACTATTGACCGCAAATCTGCCTCTGTGTAGCCAAGTTCCTTTAATATCGCTATCTTTTCACGCACGCTTCTTAGTGCGGTTGCTTGTAACTCTTCTTCCAATATCTGATTTCTTATGTTTCTTTCACGAGATGCAGTCTTGACATCAATTAGCTTGATAATTACGTCTTTGAGGTGACCTAATGCTTGTCCTAAACCTGTGAAATCTGTAACCCCTGGCGAAGCGTATGTGCAACAGCGCACCATTAAGCGTTCATCATTTTCCAGAGATTCAAAAGAACTACCAATATGCAAGACCAGCAACTAATCCAGCCAGCAAATGCGCATTCATCATATCCCTTCACAGAGATGCCGAAAACTCTTTTCGCTCTCTAGGTTCTTGTTCATCTGGAGGTGCAGAATCTTTATCAAGAATTGCGATCCTCGTGCGATTGCCGTCAGTATTAATAAAAGCCTGAATACCCGTCAAAAGACCAGTAGCAAACATAATGCCACGCAAAAGTTAAGAAATTTGATAAGCTTCACCGTTGCGTTAACTCCATCCCGCCACAATCATTTTGTCCAATTGGATTGCATAAAATGACCAAGTTCACCGGACGCAGATAACCTTGACAGTTTTAAACAACCAGCTTGCGGCGTTCTAGTGCAGCAACTTTTTCTGCGTATTATTGCTTGAAGAGAATTGTCAGACAATACAATTTAAATAGACTAGTTTTGATTTCTCACTTCCCATTGAAATATTATATCATTTTCAAATATATCGATTAATTTAATGAGTACGAAAAAAGTCGATCCGACTGGTTGTATGATTGCAATCATTCCTTTTTCCATTCTCGCGAAGTGACTAGGAAACCTAAAAACCATTGGATCAGTGATGTCTCCAAAGCTGCTTGCTCCCGCAGCCACTCTTACAGCGCCATTATTACTCGAAAGATCTACAGATCCATGAGTTGGCTGTAAAGTAACCCATTTTATAGGGATGCTTCGTAAATCTGTTTTACTGAAATGCACTTCAATACTTATCCCACTGTGAACTACTGGAACACGTCTCTTGCCATTACCGTAGATTTTGTGTATTTCTCCATATTCAAACGCTTCTTCCTCAACAGCAGCTCGTAACTTCCTATTAAAAAAACTCACGCTTATATTGTTTTCTAACAATTTCCTAAATCCTTGTGAATAAATCGTTCCGTTAGGATCTAAGACACCTATAACAACTTCAGTTATTCCTGAGTTGATTATTAACTCTGCACAAGATTGAATATCTTGGTCATCAAATAGTTTAACGCACGGCTCTAAAGTTGTGTAGATAGTTGAGCCACGAAGTTGATCGGCACATATTTTCTCTATTGCTACACGTTCGGCATGGTCATTACCCCGTTCACCACGATAGCCAGTTGCAAGAAGTTCTCCGCTTTTCGCGATCACAGCCCCCACCCGAGGATATTTCGTACATTTGAGGTGTTCCTCAATTGCCATTTTCATAAAGTCTGTTTTTGAAAATATTTTTATCATAGCAATTTGTATGCATAACTATTAGCTTTTATGCACTATGTCTAATAACACTCTTCTGCTACTTTTATCAGGCATTATTACTTGATAACGATCCCAAGCAGCGGCTCCAATCCACGTCTCGCTATTATAGATCAATCTTGTGAGTTTGTCTGCCTTAGGCTTGTTATGCCGTAGCTTTCGACGACTTACATGCCCCTCTTCGTCTAATCCAGATCCTCGCTTACACGATATAATCTCCTCAGAGTCAATTACTCTGGTTAAGTTAGGCTCAAGTTGGGCTCTTAGAAAGTCCATTTGGCGGCATCTAATTTACCTGGTTAGTGATAAATCTATATGTAGGAAGTTCTTTAATGGGTGAAGCTTGGAATAAAGTCCAAAAACGCAGGCAAGCAAAAGCAAAATTGTCTGAGCTAATGAGCAAGTCTGATCAGGTAATCGTTATCCATTATTCTTGCGAGAGTTTCTATGATAGACCTGATGGGTCATCTCCAAGGATTACCTCTATTGCTGTCCGCAATCTGGATTCCGGTCAAACCACTTCTTTCTCAATCCATCAAATTGCAGAAAGGAACGGATATTCTGCGATTGCATTGGAACAGCACTACAATGAACTTGAAAAGCTTATGCTAGAAGAGTTTTATGATTTTGTAAGTCGCCATAGTTCGCATATTTGGCTGCATTGGAATATGAGAGACATCAATTATGGTTTTCCAGCAATAGCCCACCGTTTCAAAGTTCTTCAGGGCAAACCTGAAGACGTAAATGAGTCCAAGTTAGTTGATTTGTCCCGTTTACTAATTTCGATTTACAGTGCTGATTATATTCAGCATCCTCGGCTAACAAGTTTAGTGGAAAACAATCAGATAACACATAGAGATCTTTTAGTAGGAAAGGCTGAAGCAGATGCCTTTACCGACAAACAATATGTCAAACTTCACCAGTCAACTTTAAGGAAAGTAGATGTCCTTTCAAATATAGTTGAACGCGCTGCTGATGGCTCACTCAAAACAAATTCAACTTGGAAGGATATTTATGGAGGATACCCAGCCGCAGTTATTGAAATCATCAAAGAAAATCCTATCATCAGCGCATTGGTTGGTTTAATAGGTTTCATCAGTGCCGTTGTAGGCATCATCACTCTGTTTATCAAATAGCAAAGTTTTCTCATTAAACAAATTTTACGGCATAACAAGTTAGTGTATAAGACCTGTTGGATTTTAACAGAAGAAATCGCTGAAACGCGTACCAGGGTTGAGTTTTAGCCATTTTAATCAAAAAAAAGCTGAAAGTCTTACCAGGAAAAGGTCTCAAGGTTTTTTGAGCTTATAACCCAACAACTCTATAGAATTTTTCCGTATATTACCCCCAGCAAGGGAGCTAGGCAGAAGTTTTCTGTATAGCCCCAGGGCAAAAGCCGAATCTTTCCGCCTATCATCCCAATATCGGCTGATCCGCTGAAATTTTTCGGTCTATCATAACTGCTCCGCAGAACCTCCAAAAACGCTGCTAGACAAGGCTAAAGAGACAGCCTATCTCACCCATAATACTAATTGTACAGACAAAAATCAATATTGAGGGCGGCGGCCCTATACCGCTTGCTAGGGTCATGGTCAATGATTTTCTCGGCCCTCCGGCAAAATCAGCATCGCATCACCAAAAGAATAGAAACGGTAATTCTGGGCGATCGCCTCCCCATACAACCCCAACAACCGCTCCCGCCCCGTCAACGCACTCACCAACATCATCAAACTCGACTTCGGCAAGTGAAAATTGGTAATCAAACCATCTACAACCCGCCAGTCATAACCCGGATAAATAAACAAATTCACCTTCTCTCGAATCGATTGCAAACCCCCAGATTGGGCAGCACCCTCTAGCGATCGCACCGCCGTCGTCCCCACCGCAATCACCCGCCCCCCCCTCGCCTTCGTCGCCTCAATCTGCGCCACCGTTGCCGGCGAAACCTCTACCCATTCCCCATGCATTTGATGATCCGTAATCCGCTCCGCCTCCACCGGACGGAACGTGCCAACCCCCACATGCAGCGTCACAAAAGCTTGGTCAATGCCCTTTGCCTTAAGTGTTTCCAGCAATTCTGGCGTAAAGTGCAGCCCCGCTGTCGGCGCAGCAACTGCACCTAAAGTTGAACTGTAAACTGTTTGATACTGTTCCGCCTCCGCTTGCGAATTCTCAATATAGGGAGGCAACGGCACCTGACCCCAACGATCGAGACAGGACCAAAACGACTCCCCCGGCGGCACAACAAATTGCAAGACTCGACCCCCCGTTGCCGGATCATGGCTGAGCACCTGGGCTTGCAGCGAAGCTTCAGGCGCTTCAAAGGCATCGGATGTTGTCCCTGGAGACTCGAAGGCGATCGCCGCCCCCGGTTTCAACCGCCGCCCCGGCTTCACCAAAGCCAACCAACGCTCCGGCCCCTGTTCCTCCAGCAATAACACTTCCACCCTTGCCCCCTGTTGGTAGGAACCGCCTAGGGTGACATTGAGCTTATGGCCATAGAGCCGAGCGGGCAAAACCCGCGTATTATTCATCACCAACAAATCCCCCGGCTGTAGCAGCTCCGGCAGCTCGTGGAAAATGCGATGCTGATGGGTCGTGACCGAATCTACCACCAAGAGACGGGCGCGATCGCGAGGGACCATCGGGTTTTGGGCGATATGGCCCTCGGGCAAATCGTAGTCATAGCTGGAGAGCAGCAGGTCGGCCTCCGCAGAAGAAACAGAAGACAAAATCGAGAATGCTTGCTTGTGAGAAGAACAATCTCTATTCTCTCAAAAGACGCAGAAATGCATACAGAATCCGGTTATCTTGAGTTTCGTCCCCATTCCCTTGCAGTTCCCTTGCCGTTAGGGACTCGGCTGTTCATCTGACCCGTCAACCTGAGGACTATGGCATCTTCCTACAAATGGCCTTTGATGGTCGCCTTCCTAGTCGCCACTGGCTTTTCGATTTGGACAGGGGCAGAGCTCGCCCGCAAGCAGCGCCAGCCGTTTCAGCCCCGCCCAGCGGCAACCGCTCGGGCCAGCGAAGACATCAACAATTCCCGTTCAGCCCTCACGCCCTCTCAGCCGACCGAGTCAGGGAATATCACCGTTGAAAGCTGCAAAATCACCATGGCTCAGGTGCAGGATCCTCAGCCGCCCTTGAGTATTCGCGATCGCCCCACCCCCCAAGGCAACGTGATTGGGGAAATCGCCAATGACGAAATTATTGATGTGAACGGTTCTCAAGGGGACTGGTTTTCCATCAGCAACCCCGTGCAGGGATGGATTCCCCGTGGATACACCGCCTATGGTTGCAATACGAAAATCGCCCGCGTAGAATTTCCTCGGGGGAAAAAAGGGGTCGAGTTAACGGGCACCTTTGTGGGCACGGGCATCCATCAATACAAGCTACGGGCCAACCGCAACCAAACGATCACCCTAACCAGCAACGAAGGCCCCATGCCCATCCTCACAAGCCCCCAAGAGACCGTTCTGTTTTCAGGCCCGCAGGCCGGGGATCCGGAGTCTTGGTCTGGCAAGTTACCCGAGGATGGGGATTATATTTTGGAGTTGGACTCCGATTTTCGCGGCTATACCTATCGGTTTAATGTTCAAATTGATTAATGTTCAAATTAAATAACCGCAACAAAGCGAATCGGTAAATCCAGTCGAGGAACCTGAATCACGGCCATCGGATTCAGCGTGCTCCAAGGGCGAATAAAATGGCTGACATAAACCAATACTTCATCAGTCGTAAATTTGACCCGATCGATACTGGGAATCTCGCGGAAACAACCTTCTCCCGCGAAGATGGCGATCGCCATCGACTGATCAAAATTGACCTTCGGCAGTTGGGTGGGATCTCCCCCATGGAGGAGCCAAACCTGAGCCATGGCTTCGAGACTCTGAAAGCCATGCTGTCCTGCTTGGGGATGGGGAGCAGTCCAAGGAAGATGGACCTCAATAGGCAGAGGAGACTGGCGACGACTCACCTCGTGCAAGGCAACGGTAGAACTCCTCTCCACAGCACGGGAGATTTGCCGTTGCTGAGTCCGCTCTACGATCATCACCATGGCCCTATCTCCAAAAGGATTGAAACAACTACCTGATATTCAAAGATGCCCAAAAAAAAAGACGATGGACAGGGGATTTCGGAGAGTCTTACAAAGCTTAACAAAATGGGTTAAACGTTATACAAAACGCTTGAGTTGAACCCGATATCGTTCCTTTTTGGTCACAGAAACCTCACCAATACTGAGGCGTCCCTTGCCGCGAATGGCAACCAGATCTTCCGCTTGTAGGAGATGACTGGGCTGACTGACGGTCTTCCAGTTGACCCGCACATCGCCGCTGTTAATTAAATCCACCATTTTGCTGCGGGACATCCCAAATCCGGCGGAAGCAATTGCATCTAAGCGCATGGATGCTTCTACGGTGGTCAGTTCCTTCATTTTGGGCTCTCGCACCCGCAGCAGGTCCAATTCCAGCGCCCGAGTTTTGACCTTGACCGATCGCACCTGGGTTAAATTCATCTCCAAAAATTCCGCCAGCTCGGGCACCACGATCGCCTGCGCCCCCCGCTCTCCCAAGACAAGAATGTCTCCGACTTTTTCTCGAACCAAGCCCGTGCCCAGGAGCGAGCCAAGAAAATCCCGATGAGTGGCCGAATCAAACAGAAAGTTACCGGCAATTTCTAGGGCGGCAACAGTGACTTGGGATGGATCCAGGGGCAGATCGACACGGGCGATCGCCACCCGCTGCCGTTCCGCCTGGGGATAGCCACCCCAGGCCAGACAATGAACCTCGGTTAACCGCTGAAACAAATTCAGAGCCTCCGCCAACTCCGGCGGCGACAGAAAATCCGTCACCACAATGTCCCAGGTTTTAATCGCCTGTTCCGCTTGGTCGAGAACACGGGCGATCGCCTCCCGATTCTCGACCCCTTTGAGTAAATCGTCTTTAGGCAACATAGCGTTTCCTCATCCAAAGTTTCCTCAGCGTCCTAATCAAATACCTCCAACGTTTCCGGCTGAAACCGCCGCATAATCAGCCCCACTTGGCCAATGAGCATTTCTGTGCCCCGGACCGCAAGCAGGTATTGACCGGCGGCGATGCGATCGCCATAGGAACTCTCATCCTTTTGTGGCAGGACCAGCGCTGGACCGCCGCCAATGAAAAAGCCCCCCATGGCCCCACCGATCGCGCCCAGCAGTCCGCCGACAATGTGATTGCCAATTTCCCCTGCCCAGGCGAAGGTATCGAGCTGGGTTGTCAGGCTAAACCCCACGCCGCCGATAAATCCAAAGGGAATCAGCCAAATGGCCATGCGCTTGGCCTGTTTCGCGGCTTTTTGCGTCGGCTCCTCCAGGCCAAATTCTTCAACCGATTGATAGCCTCGGCCCAAAATAGCAATGTTGGCCATGGGGAACGATTCCCGCTCTAGGGCGGAGTAGGCTTCTTCGGCTTTGATGCGATCGCTCAGTACCGCTACCAGGTAAGTCATGCAAGGCCCCTAATGGAAAAATTGTGGCAGTTCTAATAAGGATAAGGATATAAGAGGGTGAGTGGGTAATCGATGCCCTGCACTGGGTGATTTGGACGGTGTTACGCCCAGAGGCATCGAAGGGATTGGCGCTGCTCAAAAAGCGGTGGGTTGTAGAGCGAACCTTGGGCTGGTGTAACCGCTATCGTTGGCTGAGCAAAGACTATTTCGTCGCCCCGTCCCCATGCTCACCCCCCCCCTGAGCGTCTTTCGGCAGGGGTACAAAGCGAAGTTCGTCAGTGGCACTATCCCGGACAACTTGAACCAGCTGCCGGATGGGTTCTTGGCGATCGCCCTCCGCCGAAAATGTAATCATCCCCGATGCGCCCTCCGCCTTAAAATCACGATCCGAGAGCGCTTTCTCCAAGTCGCTGCGGCTAAAGCTGCCTTTGCCGTCTGGATTGCGATTGCGCACCGCTTTGGCGATCACCTGCACCGCGTCGTAGCTTAGAGCCGTGCGCCAACTCACCGGCCCGTGCCACAGCTGCTTCGCCTGCTCGGGGAAATTTGAATCTTGCGAACTTTCCCTGTGCCAAGGCACACTCACCACCATCTCAAGGGCGCTGTTTCCATCGGTCGTGCGCTTAGCGGTCGTGAACGAGCTGTACAAGTCGTCCCCTCCCAAGACAGGCAACTGCGTTTGATTCTCCAGCACCACATTGAGCGCTTGAGGAAAGGTGTCACTGTTCGGGAACAGAACTAGCACATTGGCTTGCTTGTCTTTGGCGCTATCCACACTGTTCCGCGCATTAAAAGTCACACCGCTCCGCACCTCAGAAGGGCTGACGCTGTCAGCCAAATCGACGCGGTAGACAATCTCACCACCGTACTCTTTTTCAAAGGATTTAAGCAGCGAGTTGCTGTAGTTGCTTGTAGAGTCGTAATAAACTGCTGCGCGCGGCCATTTGGAGGCATACTGAGCCAGTCCCTGGGCGGTGACGCTGTCATGGGGCACAGTGCGGAAGAAATATTCACTTTTGCCGCTCAAGTCCACGGACGTGCTCACCGAGGAGATCATGGGCAGCTTGCCCGCAGTATATTCATTCACCGTGGCCAACGATAGATCACTCGTATTGCAACAGATCACACCCACCACCTCGGGTCTGGCGCTCAAGGTTTTGGCAATATTCACGGCTGTGGCTTCGTCATTGCTGTCTTCCGCCAAGAGGATCTGGATTTTTAGACCTTGTATTCCCCCAGCCTGATTGATTTCTTCCTGGGCCTGGGCGACGCCGCGCAGAATTTCGAGGGATGCAGACAAATCCTTACCCATACCCATGGGCAAGGGCACGGCGATGGTGATGGTGTCAGCTTTTTCCAGCAGGTTCTGGGCGTTGTTTTTGTAGATGCGGGTTTCTGGATCGTTGGGTTTTTCGTCTAGGACTTCGTCAAATAGGTCGATCGCCTCCTTAAATTCTTTGTTTTCAAAGGCTTTCACCCCCGCTTCCTTTTTCTTTTGTGCTGGACTTTTCTCTTGTGCTGGACTTTTCTCCTGCGAGGGGGGGGTGGCCTCCGGCAGAATTTTCTCGCCTTCGCTGAGGGCGGGTGGGGGAAAGGGTTCAGTGGCTGACGGTTTCGGTGCCTTGGGCCACAGCGCCCATCCCGTCAAACTCACAAGACCTACAAGACCTACAAGGCCCAGGGCGATCGCCCCCTTCCGCGCTCGGCTCAGGCCACGGGGCCAGCACAGCACCGGAGCCGAGGGATGCTGACACACCACTGGCAACCAGGAGGCGGTGGGGAATCTATCGCGCAGGCCCTCGTCGAGGCGATCGCGGGCAATCCGCAGCGATCGGTGCAGCGCCTCCCCCCGGACAAAGCTCTCCAAAAAATAGCGCAAAAAGGCATGGGCCACCGGGTCGGGCACAAGTTCGCGCATCACCACCGTGTAGGGAATCCGCACCTCCGCGATGCTGCGGGCAATGCCTAGGCCATCGCAGGAATTCAAAATCACTAGCTGTAGCCCTCGTTGGGCCGCCGCCTTCAGACCCAGGCTGAGTTCCCTGAGCGAGAGGGAATCTTGGTCGTTGATCTCAATCACGCCATCGGGTTGGCTAGGGCATCCGTCGAGGCTGTGGCTATGGCCCGCAAAAAACAAAATATCCCAGCCTTTGGGGTCATGGAGGCGATCGCTCAGCGCTTGCCGGGACGGCTTGGACAAAAACTCAACGTTCTCTATGGGCCTAGGCACCAACTGCCGAATCAGCGCTTGATCTGTCTCCAGACTAATTTGATCATCGTTACCCAAAACCGCCAAAATTCGCACCGGCCAGACCATTGCCTTGCCCTGAGCCGAATAGGGCGGATAGGGCATATGCAACGCCATCGTCAGATTCCTGTAGCGGCTAAACAGCGACCAGCGATGCCAGGGCAAGCGCTGCAACAACTCATCCGATGTTTTGAGGATCACCTGAGCCGATTCCTCGGGGCGTAACTCTTCCCGCAGCGCAAATTCTAGCTCCCGCGCACTACTCTGATTCAGCCAGGTTTGCATCGCATCCGTCAGGGCATCGCCAGCGGTGCGCTGCTCTTCTAAACTGGCGACATTGTGAACCTGCCCAGGCGGAAGAATAATGCGGGTTCCTTCGCGATAAATCGATTGCCACTGCCGATAAATCTCGGGAATCTGGGGCGCAGGCGGCAGTCTGCCGTCAACCGTTTGATGGGCGGCTTGGCCTGCAATACTCAAATGCATAGAGACCGCAAAGCCTTGCTCGAAGCTACCTTCAGTTGTCTCAAACAAAATAACTTTGACAGGTGCCACAACCCCTAACCTCTCCTACCGAACGTCCGAGTGCCTAGACACAGATCTAGGTACGGCTCAGGTTATCTAAGATTATCGGTTGCGAAAAGAATTTTTATTCAGATCAGGAAAAGGTAATTTTTCGGTAATCCTTAATCTCCCATCCGATCGAACCCATGTTTGATCAAGTACCTTAGGGCATACGGGAACTTGGCTTTTGGAGTCGAACGCTTCTGGAGATGAGACTGCTTTGTCAGTTGCTTTTGGACAATTGGAGGAAAGTAATGTCAATGAAAGAAGAATCCCCATCTTTGTCCTAGAATGGCCTACTGGGGCAATCTCTGCCCACCGGTTCATGTTGCTCAACGTTCTTCGATCAGCTGCGTTACCATGCCCAAGGTTCTTGTCTCCGATCCCATCGATCCCATCGGGATTGAAATTCTGTCCCAGGTTGCTCAGGTTGATCTTAGACCCGGTCTCTCTGAAGCAGAACTGGTGGAAATTATCCCTGAATACGATGCCCTGATGATTCGCTCCGGCACCCAGGTGACCGAGGCGGTAATTGAGGCCAGCAAACCCCTCAAGATTATTGGCCGTGCCGGGGTGGGGGTAGACAACGTTAATGTGCCTGCCGCTACCCGCAAAGGGATTGTGGTGGTGAATTCCCCGGAAGGGAACACGATCGCGGCGGCGGAACATGCGATCACCATGATGATGTCGTTGTCACGCTACGTCCCCGATGCCAACCAGTCCACCAAAAGCGGCGGCTGGGATCGCAAAACCTTCATTGGTGCAGAGGTCTACAAGAAAACCCTAGGGGTAGTCGGCCTCGGCAAAATTGGAGCCCATGTGGCCACGGTGGCCAAGGCCATGGGCATGAAACTTCTGGCCTATGACCCGTTTATTTCCGTTGAGCGGGCGGAGCAAATCGGCTGTCGTTTGGTCGAACTGGATATGCTCTTCCGGGAGTCGGACTACATTACGCTCCATGTGCCTAAGACCCCAGAGACAACGAATCTGATCGGTCCCCGGACGATCGCCCTGATGAAACCCACGGTGCGGATTATCAACTGCTCACGGGGGGGGGTCATTGATGAAGCGGCCCTGGCGGAGGCGATCGAGTCGGGACAGATTGCAGGAGCCGCCCTGGATGTCTTTGACAACGAGCCCCTAGAGGCCGATTCGCCCCTACGAAAACTGGGCAAGAACGTCATTTTAACGCCCCACCTGGGGGCCTCCACCGCTGAGGCTCAGGTGAACGTGGCCATGGATGTGGCCGAGCAAATTCGGGATGTGTTGCTGGGTTTACCGGCGCGATCGGCGGTGAATATTCCGGGGCTCCATCCCAGCGTCATGGAAAAAATGCGGCCCTATCTGGAGCTGGCCGAAACCCTGGGCAATTTGCTCAGTCAACTGGCCGGGGGCCGGATTCATCAGCTCGATGTGCGGCTTCAAGGCGAACTGGCCCAGCGGGATAGCAAGCCGGTGGTGATTGCTTCGCTCAAGGGTTTACTTTCCCAGGCCCTGCGGGAGCGGGTCAACTATGTCAATGCGTCCATCGAAGCCAAGGAACGGGGCATTCGGGTAATCGAAACCCGCGACGAAGCCACCAGCGACTATTCCGGCGGTTCGCTCTATCTCTCGGCCATCGGAGCCCAGGGTGAACATGCGGTGACCGGGGCATTGTTGGGGGATAGCGAGGTGTTTATTACCAGCGTTGATGAGTTTCCGATCAATGTGTCGCCCAGCAAATATATGCTGTTTACCCGCCACCGGGACATGCCGGGGATCATTGGCAAAATCGGGTCGCTCTTGGGCAGCTTTAATGTCAACATTGCCAGTATGCAAGTGGGACGCAAAATTGTCCGAGGCGATGCGGTGATGGTCTTGAGCTTGGATGATCCGTTGCCCGATGGGGTCTTGACGGAAATCGTCAAAATCGACGGTATCCGCGACGCCTATACGGTCAAACTCTAGCCCTCTTGCGAACTGCTGCATCGAACTGCTGCATTAAACTGCCGAATCGAACTTAGGGGGAATGGGTCTTGGCACAAGGGTGGTGGGAAATTCAGATTCTGTGCGAGCCTCTCCTGGAGGAAATCGTCACCTGGCGGCTCGATAAATTTGGTTGCCGGGGGTCTGCCCGCGAAGTTCAGGGCATTTCCTATCTGATCAAGAGTTACATTCCCCAAAGTCAAGTTCAGATTTTGGATCTGGGGGCACTGGCGCTGTGGCTGAAACAGGATGCGATCGCCGTTGAACAAATGCCCCCTCGGGTCACCTGGCAGCGCATCGACGAAGAGGACTGGTCCAGCAGTTGGAAACAGCACTGGAAACCTGAGGAACTGGGCGATCGCTTCCTCATCTGTCCGGCCTGGATTGAGCCACCGGCAACGGATCGGCTCGTGCTCACACTCGATCCCGGTGTCGCCTTTGGCACCGGAGCCCACCCCACCACTCAGCTCTGTCTAGAATCCCTAGAGATGCGGCTGACGGAGCTGGGGGATACACCGATTACCCTGGCTGATGTGGGCTGTGGGTCGGGGATTTTATCCATTGGGGCTGTTCTGCTGGGGGCGCAGCGGGTCTATGCAGTGGATACGGATCCCCTGGCGGTCAAAGCCACGGAGGAAAATCGGGATCTCAACCAGATTTCCGATCAGAGGATTACCTCTGAATTGGGCAGCGCCGATCGGATTAAAGCCTTGGCCGACTCCGGGATTCAGTTTGATGGCATTGTCTGCAATATTTTGGCTGAAGTGATTGTGGATTTGGTGCCGACCTTTTCGGCCATCGCCCACAACAAAACCTGGGCCATCCTCAGCGGTATCCTCACCAGCCAAGCCAAAACCGTCGCCGACATCCTGGAGCAGGAAGGCTGGATTGTCGCCACCCTCTGGAAACGCAAGGAATGGTGCTGCTTTAATATCCGCCGTAGCTAAAACATATTTCACGATGATTCAAGCCCCTCCTCTCTCACACCGTCTTCTGATTACCGGCGGTGCTGGCTTTATTGGTTCTAATTTTGTGCATCACTGGGCGGAAACGCATCCGGGCGATCGCCTCGTTGTCCTCGACGCCCTCACCTACGCCGGAAACCGCGCCAATCTAGCGGATCTCCAAGACTCAGCCAACCTCCGCTTTGTCCAAGGAGACATTTGCGATGGATCCCTGGTGGCTCAACTGCTGCAAGAAGAAAAGGTCGATCGCGTCGTCCACTTTGCCGCTGAGTCCCATGTCGATCGCTCCATTCTCGGTCCTGCTGCCTTTATTCAAACCAATGTCGTCGGTACATTCACGCTGTTAGAACAGTTCCGACAGTACTGGCTCGCCCAATCCCAGCCGGACGCCTATCGGTTTTTGCATGTCTCGACCGACGAAGTCTACGGCAGCCTCGGCCCCCACGACCCCGGCTTTCGCGAAACTACCCCCTTCGCCCCCAACAGCCCCTACTCCGCCTCCAAGGCCGGGAGCGATCACCTTGTCCGGGCCTACTTCCACACCTATGGTCTGCCCACGCTGATCACCAATTGCTCCAACAACTACGGCCCCTACCATTTCCCCGAAAAGCTGATTCCCTTGATGATCATCAACATCCTCCAGGGCAAAGCCCTGCCCGTTTATGGGGATGGTCAAAATATTCGCGACTGGCTCTATGTCAGGGATCATTGTCGGGCGATCGATCGCGTCCTCGCAGCCGGGACACCGGGCGAAACCTACAACGTTGGCGGCAACAACGAAGTCAAAAACTTGGATCTAGTCCAAACGCTTTGTGGTCTAGTCCAGGAACTGGATCCAGATCTGCCCGTCCGTCCTCCCCAAAACTTAATTACTTTCGTCAGAGACCGCCCCGGCCACGATCGCCGTTATGCCATCGACGCGACTAAGATCCAGCGAGACCTCGGCTGGTTCCCCGAAGAAACCCTGGAAACAGGCTTACGCAAAACTGTCACTTGGTATCTCACCCATCAAGATTGGTGGCAGCCACTGCTTTCCGCCGAGTATCAAGCCTATTACAACCAGGTTTATACGGCTTCCTAGGCAATCCGTCTCGTCCAGCCAGCGATCTCTATCGATGGAGGGGGGCAGACCCCCTTCACCCTATCGCTTTGGGAACTGGCACATTCCTCTCCCTAGAGGCAAAATAATTTTGTCATTCTAAATTATGGTGAATCTCAATGTTGAGATTGGTTAACGCCATGGTTAACTGTGGCAATGTTGCTTGAGGAGAGATGAACGGTGTTTAATCTGCGTAATGGATTCATTTTGGGCTTGGCAAGTGTAGCGATCGCGACCACCGCGACTACCGCTCAAGCCCAATCCGCGACCAGTAGCTACAACTATATCGGCGGTGGTGTGAGCGACGAGGGTCTCGTGATCAATGGCAAGGCTCAAATCACGCCCCAGTTTTCGATTCGGCCTGCGGCGATTTTGAACTACGACTTTGACGACGCAACGTTCCTCGTTCCGGTTACCTACGACTTCGCTCAGGTTGAAGCCGGTGAAGCCAATCTTCTGCCCTTCGCAGGTGCAGGGGTTCGGATTGAAACGGACGGTGATGATAACTTTGGTGCCTTGGTAACCGGTGGTGTGGACTATCGGATTACGGAGCGTTGGACCGCCAATGGGTCGTTGAATGTCTCCTTTATCAATGATACGAACTTCGACTTTATCGTGGGTGTGGGCTACAACTTCTAGCCCTAGAGCTTCTAGCCCTAGGCCTAAGTACAAAAAAAGCGGGTCTGTGCTTTGCCTAGACCCGCTTTTGCTATGAATTACAGCCCCTAGCCCTGCCAGCCTGATTTACCACATGCCCTGAATCGGCTCAACGTTAACCGATTGAACATTTTGCTTCACCGCCACCTGACGGCTAGCCGAGGCATTGCCAGCCCACATGGCTTGCATCCGATCCTGACGACGGGCCTCAACCGCAGCGAAGCGGGAGCTCAGCATTTCATGTGCCATTTGAGCTTTGGACTTTGCTTGGGTGGATTTGAGCATGCTCACCACTTCATCAATCCCAGCATAGGTCGACCCACGGCGGCGCAGTTCAATGACATCCACCTGGGCATCCACCGGATAGTTCGCAACAATTTCTAGCGGAGTCAGAGCGTTGTCATCTTTCAGGGAGTTGATGATCGCAGCCCGCAGCGCTTGCTTAGCATCTTTGCTGGTGCTGCGCGGCATGATCACTTGAGCCAGATCATCCAGCAGAGCTTCGCCTTCACCGGAGTTGAACAGGGCATCTGGCAGCCGCTAGGTCGTAGTTCACCGTTTGCGACAAAAAGCCACGGGCCTCTTCCGGTTCCACATTGGTTTCGGAGAGTACGAGATGGAGAACCCCATCGGAGATGCCTTCATCCACTAGCAGATTCAATTCATCCAGGGTCACGGACTGATGCAGTGCACCATTGATCAGCGTCAGATTATCAGCCGCTTTCGCCGCAGTGGGCAGCAGCATCGCTAAACCAAGACCGAGCAAAGCAGACAGTTTTACCGAGAATTTCATGTTGGCTAAATCCATTACTACATCTAACGGAGACACGAAAAGGGTGAAACAGCCTTTTCGGGAGAGGAGCAACAAGGCAGTTTAGTCTTTCGCTCTCAATTAAATAATGCCCCGACTCAACTTGAAATCACCCGAGATCTTACTGATTTATTAACAGATTAATTATCTTTTATGGATTTATATACTCGTTCAAGTTTGTGAATAAATTTATTTCATCAGTTTCTTTTCAGCAGATATATTTCCGCCAACAGCGCTAAAATTTCTCAAAACAAGGGAAATTTGCTAAATCCCTTTTTATATAAAGACCTTAGCCTCTAGACTTTTCACTCTTTTTTCAGAAAGAAATTTCAAAATAAAATCAAAGCAGAATACCATAATCCTAATTTTTTTGAGAAAATGTCTAGATAATAATGCTTTGATTTTCTTTGAGAGGGCATACACTTGCTAGCCAGTGGAAAGTTTTAGACTTGGTAAAGTATCCATAACGCTACCTAGGGCAAATACACTCAGCAAATATTTGATCCAAGGCGTAGAGAGTGAGATCAGTCCAGTTCAAGCTTAATTGACTTTTATTGTCATTAAAATTTCAAGTGCTGTAACAGGAGATGTTGTCTCTAGATAATATGTCTGCCCGCTAAAACAAGAATTGTATTTTGAATTACAAGTTGAAACAGTCTGAAATATTAGTATTTGCGTAGCACTGAGGCTACTATTGATTTTTCGAGCTTCCAGTCACTGCCTGGTTAAGCCGGTTGTTTTTCTGCTTCCAATTCGCAATAATAGAGGGCATAGATAAGAAAGACTGCCAATTGATGAGCCCGAACCCATTACATCAGAGAACATCATGCTATCTCAAGCTCTGAGCGATCGCCTCAACCAACAAATCAATCTAGAAATGTACTCCTCCCATCTCTACCTACAAACGAGTTCCTGGTGCGCCTATAAATCTTTAGATGGCTGTGCCGAATTCTTGCGTCTCCATGCCGAGGAAGAATCGGGTCATATGAACCGTCTGCTGAATTACATGCATGAGACTGGAGCATTTGTCATTTTGGGTGGAATGGAAGCACCACCCACGCAATTTGAGTCATTAACTGCACTGTTTGAGAAAATCTATGAGCATGAGTTATTCATCACAACAAACATTAATGATCTAGTGCATTTAGCGAATACAGAACCCGATTACTCAACCTTGCAGTTCCTGCAATGGTATGTCGCAGAACAACATCAAGAGGAGTTTCTGTTTAAAGGGATTTTGGACAAAATTAAATTAATTGGAACCGAAGGCCAAGGGCTGTTCTTAATTGATAAAGAAGTAGGTAAATTAGCGGCCTCTTCAGCCAAAGAAGTAACCACTATGACTTCTGAATCTGATGTTTAGACCTTCCAGTCTTTCTTTCTCACGAAAAAGCGGTGGGCACTCAACAGGTGCTCACCGCCTCTACTTAAAGTCATCAACCGCAGTCATGAATAAAGGGGACTTATCCCCCATATTCTGCGTATTCAGAATTTACCACATGCCTTGAACGGAGCAGTAGCCAAGGTTGCTCTGACCCAGGGCAACGCCTTGACCCGCACCACCAGCGGGACGAGCATCAGACAACGGCATCCAAACTTTAGCGCCATTGTCGTCGCGCACCGCAATCATAAACGTACCTTGGTTCATATCGCTAGGATTGACTGCTAGCTGCTTTTCTTGGGGATAGGCCAGGATCACTTTGGACCCTAAAGACTTGACATTCGTTGGGGTACCACCGTACACGTCAGAAGGATCGCTGTAAACAGGCACTTGATTGTTGTCGAGACCGGAAACGGCACGGGGCTGATCAGGGCCACCCACGTTGGTGATAATGCGACGGCAGCCGGGATCGCTATCAATAAAGCTATTCGCAGATGCGGGTGCAATAGACCCTAGGGTTGTTACAGCAAGAGCGAGAAAAGCAACAGACTTTGCAAGCTTAATCATGGAACGTTTGCCTTTGTTTTGAGATAAACAGGATAGAAATGCACTATCGATCGACCTGCCTTGAGGTCAACCCAGTTACTAAACACTAGACTAAACCCTAGATTTAAACACCGGGTTCAAGTTCGTATCGATATGCTTCTTCTGCTAAGGTGCCCATCAAAAACGTAAACCTACACATTCCCAGGCGAGAGCAAAGTAAGACAATAAAGATTAGATTGAATCATCAAAATTAATTTATAAAATTCAGAAAAAATACTGTCATAACACCCCAAAAACATCGGGAAACCTATTAATAGAGATTGAGATTCAAGAAGATCAAGAGATTCAAGATTCAACCTTAATCCTGCATCAGGCCCCGTGTGCTGTCTAATCCTCAACATCCATGACTTTTTCTAGATTCCTCACCGTCCTCAGTTTGCCGATTACACTCAACCTTGTTTTAGGAAGCAGCCTAGTCTCTCCTGCTCAAGCCGAGCCAAAACTTCTAGAAGATTTTTCATCGGTCACCCTAGAGCTCGATTTGCCCGACTCAGACCCAGAGCCTACGCAAGACGAGCCAAGTGAAGTCAAAAATCAACCGATTGAATCAGAGGTTCAGTCGGAGGTTCAATTAGAGGTCCAATCAGAGACTGAGTTAGAGGTTAAGGGAGAAACTGAGCCAGAAACCGATAGGACTGAGGCCCCTGAGCCAGCCAGCTCGATGGAAAATGCCGATGCACCGCAAACACAAACCCAGGAAGATCCAACTCGGTTGGTTTTGAGATTGCGGGAACGGCGGGTGTATGTGGTCCAGGGCGATCGCCCCCTAGTCAGCTACCCCGTCGCCATCGGCAAAGCCGGCTGGGAAACGCCAGTGGGTCAGTTCAAGGTGTTAAACAAAATTCCAGATCCAGTATGGCGACACCCCTGGAACGGAAATTTAGTGAGTCCAGGTCCAAGCAATCCCCTAGGCCGACGTTGGATTGGCTTCTGGAGCGATGGACGAAATATGATTGGATTTCATGGAACCATCGATGAATCCTTGATTGGTCAGGCGGTTTCCCATGGCTGCGTTCGCATGAAAAATGCTGATGTGGCAGCGCTGTTTGAGTGGGCGGAAGAAGGGATGCTGGTTACGGTTGAACCCTAGATTAAGCGATCACAGGAATCGTCTGTCCAGTCTCAGCCGCCCGCCGCATGGCATCTGCTACGCGGAGGGCATATAGACTTTCTGTGATTGATACGTAGAGCGGAGGGCGATCGGCCTGGTTTATTTCGGCCTGACTCATTTCGGTCTGACTCATCGTTGCAGAACTGCCCAAATAATCCAAAACCATCGCCGTATCCTTGGCAAATAAGCCTCGCTTCCCCCCGACTTCTAAGGGAATTTCGCCATCGTGGCTGAGAAAAACGCCCTGGTCTTGCTCAAATCGTAGGGCACCGCGATCGCCACTCACCTCAAACAACCGCTCCGCCCGCCAAAACGCTTCACCTTTGCCATAGGTTAGCGTTCCCAAAACACCACTGGTAAAAAAGAGCTGAGCATTGCATAAACAACTTAAAAAATAATTGGGATCATCGGGGGCGGACCAAAACTTCGCCTGACAACTGACCGAGGCCACGGGTCCAAAGGCATGGGTGAGGCGATGCACCCGTGAGAGCGCAGCCACGAGGGGAAACCCCAGGTCTTGATAGTGAAAGCTCCAGCGGCGAGGAGCAGGGGATTTGGGGGCAATGGTTGCGTAGCGAACGTGATGGGGTGTGCCGATTCGTTCTAGATTTTCTAACAGAGACTGGTGTAAGCCGCCCAGGATCTCGATATGTTCGACGTGGAGCAGAAGTCCTTTCGCTTGGGCTAAGGAGACAAGGGCTTCCGCTTGGGCGAGGTCGAGGGAGAGGGGATATTCGACAACGACATGTTTCCCCGCTTGGAGAGCCGCTGCGGCGATGGGTCCATGGTCGCGGTTGATGGTGGCAATTACAATTAAATCGAGATCGGAGCGGGCAATGAGCGATCGCCAATCCGCTTCCACAATCACCCCAAAGGGCTGGGCAAAGGTACGGGTACGCTGGGGATCTTGGCCCGCGATCGCCACCCAGTTGGCACGCGGATCGGCCCTAAGAGCCTCGGCCCGCAGTTTAGCCGCGTAGCCTGTTCCGACTAATCCCACCCGAAGTTGTTGTTTCACACTTAGATTGCTCAGATCGTTTTGCAGTAATTGATGGGTACTAAACGTATTCTATCGTTTAGGCGCGATCGCCATCCCGAGGGTCTCTCTGCCCAGTAAAATGCCTTAAACAATACAGTGCAACCATGGCCTATCCGCCCATCGAAAACCACGGTATTATCGGCAATATGTACACGACGGCCCTCATCGGTCTAGATGGAACCATTGATTGGTTTTGTTTTCCACATCACGATTCACCTAGCATTTTTGCCGCAATTCTAGACTCGCAAAAAGGTGGACATTTCAAACTCGCTCCGACGTTGCAAGATCGGTTTAATCCCTATTTGCGTCTGACGCGAAAACAGCTTTATTGGCCTGGTACGAACGTGCTGATCACCCGTTTTCTGACTCCCGAAGGGGTAGGTGAAATCATTGATTTTATGCCCGTCGGGCTTGGCCCCGATGAGATTGGCTACCATACGCTGATTCGTCAAGTCCGAGTCGTGCGGGGCGAAATGCAGTTTCATCTTGACTGTTACCCCGCCTTTAATTACGGCAGAGATGAGCACACAACCGATATTACGCCTAAGGGCGTTTGCTTCTACAGCGCCCAGATGAGCTTGGGCTTAGCCACAGAGACTCCGCTCCAGCCCAAGTCGAACCATGGCGTCGAAGCCAAGTTTTCCCTAAAGGCCGATGAAAGCGCGGTTTTTGTTCTCCAGGGCGTTGCCAGCGGTCAAAGCTGTGGCCTGCCCATCGACCCATCCCAGGCAACGCAACTGTTCAAACATACCGTTGCCTATTGGCGCAATTGGCTCTCCCAATGTACCTATCAAGGACGCTGGCAAGAAATGGTAGAACGGTCAGCGCTGGTGCTGAAGCTTCTGACCTTTGAACCCACGGGGGCCATTATCGCTTCGCCCACCTGTAGCCTGCCCGAGGAATTAGGCGGAGAGCGCAATTGGGACTATCGCTATACCTGGATTCGGGATGCTGCTTTTACACTGTACGCCTTGCTGCGCATTGGCTTTACCGAAGAAGCCGCCGGATTTATGGATTGGATTGAGCATCGTTGTCAAGAACTGAATCCGGATGGATCCCTACAAATTATGTACGGTATCGACGGACGCCATGAACTCCCCGAAACCGACCTAGACCATTGGCAGGGTTATATGGGGTCCCGACCCGTGCGCATTGGCAATGGGGCCTATCAACAGCTTCAGCTTGATATTTACGGTGAATTGCTTGATTCCGTTTATCTATATAACAAATACGGCGCACTGATTTCCTACGATCTTTGGGTCAATCTGCGACGGTTGATCAATTGGGTCTGTGCTCATTGGCAAGATTCCGACGAAGGCATTTGGGAAGTGCGCAGCGGCCAACAGCAGTTCGTCTACTCCAAACTGATGTGTTGGGTTGCGTTGGATCGGGGATTACGCCTCGCCGAAAAGCGATCCTTTCCGGCGGATCGCGATCGCTGGCTAGGCATTCGCGATCAAATTTATGAGGAAATCATGACCCAAGGCTGGAACACAGAATTGCAAATTTTTGTGCAGTACTACGGCAGCACGGCCCTGGATGCGAGCAATTTGATCATGCCCATGGTGCTATTTTTGGCCCCCAATGATCCCCGCATGATGAAGACCTTGGAAGCGATTCAGCGATCGCCCCAAAACGGTGGGCTCGTCTCCAATCATTTAGTTTATCGCTACAACACCCAGGAAACCCAGGATGGCTTGCAGGGCGAGGAAGGCACCTTTAATATGTGTACGTTTTGGCTGGTCGAAGCTCTCACCCGCGCCGGTCGCCGGGATCCCGCAGCCTTAGATCAAGCCCGACTGATGTTTGAGGGGATGTTAGGCTACGCCAACCATTTGGGGCTCTATGGCGAGGAAACGGGTTCCAGCGGCGAAGCCCTCGGCAATTTTCCTCAGGCTTTTACCCATTTGGCCCTGATCAGTGCCGCCTGGAATTTAAATAAAGCTTTAGGCAAATTGGTCTAATCAAAACCTAGGGCTTTATATTTATGGAGATTGTGTTTTTTCTTGCTTCATGGCCATTCCCCTGCCGATCTTAAACGGACCCATTCGCCCAGGCGCTGAGATTGTGCATGTCTACAGCGAAGGAACCCTTGCCTATTTGTATGATGCGGGTAGCGAAAACCAAATCCGAGAGCTTGAACCCTCGGTCATTCATGGTTACGAGAACGACAGTGCTGAAGATGATGCAACCCAAGAAGCGGTGGAGGAAGGGCTGTTGCTCCTCTACGCCATGGAAGATGATGGTGACATTGACGCGGAAGTGCTGATTGGCCAGCCCCTCAGCGCCGCAGAAACGACCGGAGGCGATTGGTATCCCTATCAACAGGGCTATTTACAATTGCCCACAGGACGGCTGTATGTGCATTCCATTAGCACCTTGCCCATGGGAGCCAATGAAGGCGAAGAACTGGAAGAACAGGGGGCCGTGATCGAAACCACGGCGGGGGAATATGTCGTTACGGTCTACCGCAAAAAATGGGCCACTATGCGCAAACAGGTTGCCGAAGACGATTGGGATGAGGATACGCTGCGAACCAACGAAATCATTGTGCTGACCCCTGAAGATGAGCTGGAAGTCGATGGCGATCGCCCCACGATTTTGTTTGATGACTAATGGCTTGATCCCTAGTGCAGCGTCAACGCTAAAAATGATGAAAATAGGCCGCAGATTAGGCGCAAAATGCCTCCCCAACCTGCGGCCCTAGATTAAGTAGCAAGCCTAGGCGCTAGCGGGCTGGAACATGGTGTCCAGATAAATCCGGCTGGCGCGTTGGTCGCGATCGCTATTTTGCAGCAAGAACAAGGACAGGGCCGCACTAAACGTACGGTCTTGGTCCCACATTGGACGATGTTCAAGAAACTGCTTGAGGCAATCATGTAGGTCTTCTGGAATTTCGACTTGAAGACTGACAGTCTTAGCCATCATGCGGAACCTCCTGGGCGGTCAATGGACGAGTTTCGCGCATCGGTAGTGAAAGCAAGGAAGATGACACAGGGGAACAGGGGTGAGCCTCGGGAGCGAGTCTCCTAGTTGGGTTTTGGGGATAAAGGGGATAAATGGATGGGCTCCCCCTCCGCAAATAAGCGATTTTGCGGACTGGATTTCTGCGTGCTTTCAAGGACGTGCCGAATCATTTCATCGCAGTTATGGGGGGACTGTCAATCCGTCAAATCGCGCTAGCCAATGAGAGCGAAAGCGATCGCGTACGAAGCAATCGGGCTTTTAGGGGCATTTTCGTTACATTGCGTTGTAATTCTCTCATTTTTGCTAGCGTGAGCCAATGCTTGCCTAGAGTCCCACACAGGGCCAGTAAAGCTTAAGGTCTCGTTTGGGCCTGTGGAAAAACTGTGGAAAACCTACCCTGGGTTTGTGGAAAAGTAGGGGGCTTTATGTGGAAAGCTTGTGGATTGCTCAATAAAAAAGCAGTTCAAAATTTAAGGATTAAAAAAATCCAGAGATTTACAACAAAAAATGAGTTTTTTCTAATCGGGCTTGACATTCCTGAGATTTTTCGAACAGTTTTGCTGCATACGTGCTCCTACGGAACTGACAGTATCCTGGGAGCCCAGGGATTTCCGCCGGATGGAGGGGGGTACTGGGCCATCGGTGAACCCTAGACCTCCGCAGATAACCTCCACAGACAACATCCCCCCTACAATGGATTTGCTAAATCTCTTTCTCCCTCCCATGACTGAGCTGCGGGCTGTTTTTAGCCGTCTTCACCAAGCCCTCGATCGCATCATTGTGGGCCAAAGCGCGCTGACCGGGCAGATACTGGTAGCGTTTTTGGCGGGGGGCCATGTGATTTTGGAGGGGGTCCCCGGTACGGGCAAAACGCTCCTGGTTAAGGTATTGTCTCAATTGATTCAGGGAGAGTTTCGGCGCATTCAGTTGACTCCGGACGTGTTGCCTTCGGATATTTTGGGCACTAACATTTTTGATCTCAATCGCAAAACATTTGTGCTCAAGCCGGGACCGATCTTTACGGAGATTTTGCTGGCGGATGAAATCAATCGCACCCCTCCCAAGACCCAGGCTGCACTGCTAGAGGCCATGGAGGAACAGCAGGTAACGCTGGATGGCAAGACCATGGCCCTGCCGCCTTTGTTTTGGGTGGTGGCGACCCAGAACCCCTTGGAATTTGAAGGCACCTATCCCTTACCGGAGGCTCAGCTCGATCGCTTTTTCTTCAAGCTCTGGGTGGACTATCCTGAGCGGTCCGCCGAAAAGCAAATGTTGCTCAATCATCAGGCTGGATTCCGCGCTAAACAGATGGATCTCGATCGCCTCTCTCCCGTGGCAACGACCGAACAAGTCCTCGCGGCGCGCCAAAGGTTGCAAACGGTCAAGGTAGAGGACAACCTCTTGGATTACCTATTGGCCTTGGTGGAGCGCACTCGCCAGCACAGTGATCTGTTAATTGGGGCCTCTCCTCGGGCGGCGATCGCTTGGCTGCAAGCGGCAAAGGCAAAGGCTTGGTTGGCCGATCGCGATTATGTCACCCCGGACGATTTGAAGTTTGTCGCGGTACCGCTGTTACGACATCGATTGATTTTGCGTCCGGAAGCTCAGCTGGATGGCTTGAAACCCGATGGGATTATTTCTGGTTTACTCGGGCAAGTTTCTGTTCCCCGTTGAGGTGTTCCGTTAAGGTGTCTCGCTAAGGTCTATATTCACGCCCTTCTGGTCTAGTTGGATCGTAAACATGTCGGCAAAGTTTTATCCCCCCCAGCCCAATTCCGCCTTAATCCTCCTGATACAAGGGCTCTCGCAATGGATCGGTCGGTGGCAGTCTAGGGTTAAGCTCTCGATCAGCCCAGCGGATTTGCAGGTGCTCAAACAACTGGGCCAGTCGCGAGTGATTCTCTTTCCCAATCATCCGACGTTTCATGAGCCGGTGTTGCTGTTCATGCTCTCGGCCCGATTGCGGCAGCGGTTTTATTATTTGGCGGCCTACGAGCTGTTTCGCGGTCCTATGCGCTGGTTTTTTCAAGGCATTGGGGTTTATTCCATTCGCCGAGGGTTGGTCGATCGCGAAAGTATTCAATACACCGTCAATCTGCTGCAACAGCCCCATAGCCATTGGGTCGTCTTTTCGGAAGGACGTTGCACCTTTCAAAGCGATCGCCTCATGCCCTTCCAAACCGGCGGCATCCAGCTTGCGTTCCAGGCGCTGAATAAACAGGCCAAAAGCCTTCCCCCTGGCACTCCCCTGCCGCCACTCTACGCGGTTCCGATTACGATTCACTATCGCTATTTACGTCCCATCGAAACAGTTGTTGACTCAACTTTGGCGGACTTAGAAGCGGCTTTAGAGGTGCCAACCCTAGCCGATCCTCAACCGGGCGATCGCTACAAACGCCTCCGATTATTAGCCGACACCGTTCTCCGTCGCATGGAAGCGGATTACGACATCCCACCCCTCGCCACGGATCTGCCCCCGGAGGAGCAAAACTGGAACGAGCGCATCGCCCTGCTCAAACGCACACTACTGGAAACCTGCGAACAGCATTTGGGGTTGCCCCACAATCACAATCAACCCCTGCGCGATCGCGCCTACCGCATTCAGGCTGCCTTGGGAGAGCAGGAGCCCCATGAGAAAACCCCGCTCCTGCGAGCCTCCGTTGAGCGGCTGCTCAACTTCGATACGATTTACGACGGCTATGTGGCGGAAAACCCCACCCCCGAGCGCTATCTCGACACCTTGGCTCGGCTCCAGCGGGAGGTTTTTCAGATTGATCAACCCCCCCCCAAGGGATTGCGCCGTGCCGAGGTGAAAGTGGGAGAACCGATGAATCTGGTGGATTGGTTTGAAGCCTATCAGGGCGATCGCTCCGGTACCGTTCAGCAGCTCACCGACAAGCTCCAAGCCACCGTCCAGCTCAATCTCGATCGCCTCATCCAGGCCAGCCAGACGGATGCACCGGAGGTCTCCCCATGATCCCAATTCCCGCCCAGCGGTTCTATGGGCTTCTGGGATTGGGGATGGCGATCGCCCTCCTCTTGGCGACGCTAGTATCCGGCTCCCTGTCCTTGGCGCTAGCGTTCTTGGTGCTTTGGGATCTGGCGATCGCCCTGCTGACGCTTCTCGATAGCCGCCGGGTCCAGCGGGTTGACGTCACTCGTCTTCTGGAGCCCCGGCTCTCCATTGGTCGAGAAAACACCGTCACGCTCCAGGTGAAAACGGGGAAAACGCCAGCGATCATTCAATTGGCCGATCACCATCCCAGGGATATTGCCGCCACTGCCCTTCCCCTGCGGCTGGCAATCCCTGCCCAGAGCCTAGAGCTTGTCTCCTATAGCGTGACGCCCCGCGTTCGCTGCGAACTCTCCTGGGGCCATATTCAGGTCCGTCAGTTGGGGCCATGGCAGTTGGCTTGGCATCCCTGGTCCATTGACCAACCCCAAACCACCAAGGTCTATCCTGATTTGGTCGCCCTGCGAGAACTCACCATCCGTTTGGCCCTGGAGTCCTCCGGCTCCCTCCGCACCAAACTCCGCCGGGGTATGGGAACCGAATTTTCCGAATTGCGCGAATATGCCAGCGGCGACGATCCTCGCCTGATTGACTGGAAAGCCACGGCCCGTCGGGGGCGTCCCTTGGTGCGGGTGCTAGAACCCGAGCAGGAGCAGTCAGTTTTAATTTTGCTCGATCGCGGTCGTTTAATGACAGCCCAGGTCATGGGGCTCCAGCGATTTGATTGGGGGGTGAATGCGGCATTATCCTTGGCGTTGGCGGCGTTGCATCGGGGCGATCGCGTCGGTTTAGGGGTCTTCGATCGCAAAATGCACCTCTGGATCCCCCCCGATCGAGGCACCCAACATTTGCCGCAGATCCTAGAGCGGCTCAGTCCCATTCAGCCTGTTCTTCAAGAACCCGACTATTTGGGAGCCGTTGGCACCCTCATCCGCCAACAGACCCGACGAGCCCTGGTGGTTCTGATTACCGATATCGTCGATGTCACCGCCTCGGGGGAATTGCTCGGAGCCCTCGGTCGTCTCAGCCCCCGCTATTTACCGTTTTGTGTCACCTTGCGGGATCCCCAACTGGATCGATTGGCGGCACGCCAAGACGAAACCAGGGCAACAGAAATTGACCAAGCGTTTCGCCGTTCCGTCGCCTTAGATTTACTCAACCAACGACAGCTTGCCTTTGCTCAGCTCAAGCAGCAAGGGGTTTTGGTTTTAGATGCACCTGCCTCCTCGATCAGCAATCGGCTGGTGGATGAATATCTGCGCATCAAGCGTCGTAATCGCCTCTAGAATTCGTTAAAGCTCCTGAAGGGAATCCGTTAAAGTGAAAAGGGGGCGTCCTTGGACGTTTTCAGAACATCACTCGTTTTACCCACAATCCTATGGCGGCAGAGAACGTAACCACGCTCTTAATCAGTCTGATTGCCCTCGGCACCCTTGTCTGGGGCTATTTCCGTAGCCGCGCCTTTGGCAAACTGGGGATGCTAGCTTGGCTTCAATCCGTTTTATTGATGGCTCCCTGGCTGCTGTTTTTCGGTTTGTTTGCTCTTGGCATTTATCTCAATTTCGTGGCGGTTCTGCTACTGTTTGTCGTGGCCACGGGGGTTTATATCTACCTGGGCCGAAAAATGCGAGATCTGGGTCAAAACGAGCTGATTCGCCAACGCTTAGAACGCATGTTGGAGCAATCCAATGAAACCTCAGGGACAGAGAACGGCAGTTCCACCCCCGGTGATGCTTCCTCAGACCCAGGCCGAGACTCAGGCCGCAGCTTCGACCTGCCTGAGGTCCATCCCATTCCCAGCGAAGATCTCAAAGCCATTCAAGGCATCTTTGGAATTGATACCTTTTTTGCCACAGAAACCATTCCCTACCAAGAAGGGGCCATCTTTAAAGGGAATCTCCGAGGCGAACCCGAAGAAACCCTCGCTCGCCTAGAAAAAAGCTTGCAGGACCGCCTTCAGGATCGCTATCGTCTCTATCTGATTCATGGCCCTGAAGACCGTCCGGTCGTCGTCATCCTGCCCACCCGCAGCGAGCCCAAACCCGCAACCCTTGGCCAATGGGTCCTTGCGGGGGCGCTTGCCTTGGCGACGGTGGTAACCGCGCTGGAGCGGGCGGGTCTCCAATACAACTTTGAAATTTTTGAACAACCCAGCCGCTGGGCTGAAACCCTGCCGATTGGTCTCTGTCTTCTCCTCGTCCTCGCCGCTCACGAAGCAGGCCATTGGTGGATGGCCCGTCGGCATGGGGCACGGTTAGGGCCTTCGTTTTTGATTCCGGCTTGGCAGTTGGGGTCCTTTGGAGCCATTACTCGCATTGAGTCGGTCCTAGCCAATCGCACGGCGCTTTTTGATATTGCCTTTGCGGGGCCAGCGGCGGGCGGTTTGCTGTCTCTGCTGTTTCTGGTGGTGGGTCTGTTTCTCTCTCCCCAGGCCGGGAGCGTGCCGCTGCCTTCGGAGGTTCTCCAGGGATCATTGCTGGTCGGAACGTTAGCTCGCACGATTTTGGGCCACAATTTGCAAGACTTGACGATTCAAATTCATCCCTTTGTAGTGGTGGGTTGGTTAGGCTTGGTGATTACGGCACTCAATCTGATTCCCGCCGGTCAACTGGATGGCGGGCGTTTGATTCAGGCCGTCTATGGGCGGAAGATGGCGGGCCGCACCACCTTTGTGAGTTTGGTGGGATTAGCGATTTTTTCCTTGGCCAATCCGGTGGCGCTGTACTGGTCGATTGTGGTGTTGTTCTTGCAGCGGCAACCGGAGCGGCCCAGCCAAAATGAGCTGACGGAACCGGATGATACCCGAGCGGCATTGTGTTTATTGGCCTTGTTTTTGATGTTGACGGTGTTGCTACCCCTGTCGCCGGGATTGGCGGGGCGGTTGGGGATTGGCACGGAGGCTCCGCAGTTGCTGCCCTTTTAGCGAGGGGCTTAGGGGCTGGGGCTAACTCTTTACGATCGTCACGGTTCCTGTGGTTCCATCGAGCCTCACCCGCTGTCCCTCCCGAAGCCTTTGGGTTGCCTGGGTAAGGTCCATCACCGCTGGAATTCCATATTCCCGCGCCACGATCGCCCCATGGGATAACCGCCCCCCCACCTCTGCAATCACCCCCGCAGCCTGGGCCAACAACGGAGCCCAACCCGAGTCCGTGTAAGGAACCACAATAATCGTCTGGGGGGGAATGGCTTCACTGCCCGTCACTTGGCGAAAGATGCGGATGGTGCCTTCCACTTGGCCTGCACTGGCTCCAATCCCCTGGAGTTGGTTGGCGGAAGCCGTGATTGGGTCGAGGCTAGCGCTGGGACGAGGGGGTTCTTGGCCATACACCAGGGTGGCGACGGATTCGGTTTGGTCTATGGAAAATTGAGTTTTGCGGGTTTGGAGGACCGAGCGCCAAGCCGGTTTCAGGGTCTCCAAATCCTCGGCTGTTAGGCCTTCAAGGCGTTGCGGGACTGCACCGATCGCCTGGATCTGAGCTTCAATTTCAGCCCGTTCTAAAAAGAAGATATCACCGGGGTCTTCTAGCCAACCCAGCGCTAGCCATTGCTGTTCTAGGGCCACAAAGCTCCAGCGCAGCTCGGCGAGCAAACGGCTGTAGGTTTCGGTAACACGGCCTTTGAGATCAACGCGATTTTGGACGGACTTGGGGGCGGATCTTTGGCGTTTGCCCGAGTTGGGGCCGGAGGTGGGGACAACTGTCGGTTCCTGTCGAGGTTGGGGCTGCCGGAGCAGTGCTTCAATGGGGCGGGGGTCTTCGCGCCAAGTGGGAACGGCGATATCGGTGCCCACTTGGCTTAGGTAGCCGTATTCCTTGAGAAAGTCGTCTAGGGTGGGTTGGGGCTGAGCGCGCAATGCCGCTAGCGCCGCAATCTCCGGCGAAGCGGCATAGTCCAAATCTTCATCTGCAACCTTAAAGATGCCTTGGCGAATCGCTGCACTCAGGGGAGCCAAAATGCTGTAATAGGTCGCCTTCTCTAGCTGTTGTAAAAGCAGCTCAATCCGAGACCAGATCTCCAGGGGGGTCAGGGTCTCTGGGGGTTGGGAGGGGAGCGATCGCAACACCGGTCCAAACAAGGCTTGCTGATCCCGCGCAAAATCCTTTTCCAGTGACCCCTCCCGCCGCAGCAAGCGCCATAAACCCGGCGCACTTTTTAAGGTCGATTTTAACGGCGGTTTTGAGAACTTCGCCCCCCGCGTCAAAAATTCTAAACTCTCCGGCGGCAACCCCATGCGCAAAAAGATTTCGCCCAACAGCGAAGCATTGAAATAGGCATGGGCGTGGTGTAGGGTTGCAGTCTGGTCAAAGTTTAGGTCGGTGGCGCGATCGCCCAAGACCAACGTAAACAACTCCCCCCACACCCCACAGGTTAAGGGCTGATTAATTGACCAAGTGAGCGGACGAATTGCCCCTGGAATCACCTCCGCCGCAATTTTGCGCGTCCAAATCGGCAGCATTGTCGTGATGGGTCGCGCCTGTAGCAACCACAACTGCTCGCCATCGTAGGTCCATTCAATATCTTGCGGGATACCGTGGTAACGGGCTTCCAAATGTCGTGCTAGATAGGCAACTTGCTCTAGCAACCAGCCTGGAACATCGCCTGACGTTGTAGCGCTCCGAACTGTCACGGTTGTTTCTGGGGGGAGCTTCCAACTCTCCGCTTCAGCCAGTTGCCAATCCAGTTGCTCTGGCAGCTGAGCCCGGTATTGCTCCGGCGTAATTTTGCCAGATACCACCGCGCTCGTGGGTCCGGCGATCGCCTCAATCACCACCACCCCAGGCTCCTGGGTCACGGGATCCCGACTAAAGGCCACACCGGAATAAACCCCCTGGACCTGTCGCTGGACGATGACCGCCATGGCTTCCTCCTCCAGACCCCGATCCTCCCGGTACTGTCGGGCAGTAGCGGCATTGTAGGAGGCGAAACAGCGGGCGATCGCCTCCGCCAACTGATACCGACTGGTCAACTGCAACACGCTCAAATACTGCCCCGCCGCTGAAGCCTGGGCCGAGTCTTCCCCAATCGCTGAAGACCGAACCGCATAGGGCTCCTGCTCCGAAATCGGCACCGCCTGGATCAAAATCTCCGGGTCATCCCCCGGCGGCAACACCCAGCCCCCCGGCACCGGATAGCCCCAGGCTTGCAGTTGTGCCAAGGTCGCGGCTTTGCCGCCCACCTTTTGGGGGGAGAGGGGTTTGTCTAGGGCGATGAGCGATCGCTCCCCCCGAAAAAATGTAAACAGACTTTGCCCTGAGGCACTGTCCGGCTTGAGGTCAAGATCGTCAGGCATTTGGTTCAAAATCCAGTAGAGTAACCCGCACAGTAACGCCGCCGCCAGCCCGCGCCCGGACTGGGGATGCAGCAAAAACAGCATCAGGGGCATGAGCAGCAGGGCAACAACACGGCCCTGCTGGCGCTGGCGAAAAATCGTAAAGCTGATGCCGCTGAGGAAGAAGGCGATCGCCGTCGCCACCCAGTCATGGACAAAAAAGCCCCAAAAGGCATTCGTCGTTCCGGCCCCGCGCCCGCCCCAGTAACGGCCCATGACCAACGCCATCAGACCAATGATCTCCCAGGAGGAACCCAGGGGAAAAAATTGGCGTACCAATAGGACTGTTACAACGCCTTTGCCCGCTTCCGCGAGGACAGCCAGAATACCTGCGGTTTTGCCGCCGTGGTAGAAAGCGGCGGAGACGCCGACGTTGCCGGTGCCGATCTGGGAGAGCTTTTTGTGGGCGATCGCCTCCACGATCCAGCCGGTGAGCGGCAAGGCCCCCAGAATCGGACAAAGTACAAAAATCAGAAAAACACCACCGACTTGGGCAAGGGTCAACATAAGAGTTCTGGGGGGAGGACGATTTTGCTGTGATGCCTAAGCAACCAAGTTTAAGCAACCAAGTTTCTGAAGTGATCTTGGAGGTTAGATTCAACTTTTTGCCAATTTCGGGTGATGTTAGCGTCCATATTTGTTTTGGCGATTTCCAACAGCGTTTCATCAAAGACGTAGGCTTTCGCCTGCTTCAACCAAGTTAAGATTTCCGCCAGATGCCAGATGGAGGGTGTGCCTTCATAAACAGGCTGTGGAGCTCCGGGGTCGTTGGTAACGACTAGTTTTCTAATATTTTGTCGGGTGCATCCTAACAGTTTGGCAACGTCTGTCAGACCGACGAGATCAGGGGTTGCTTCGGCTAAGGTTGCTTGGGGAAGGACGGCTTTGATAGTTGCGATCGCACTCGATATCGCCTCATAGGCCGACGGGGCTTCACGGGTGAAGTGGAGGAAAATAAATCCCGGCTTGCCCATGCTGATGAGAGCATCGTCACAGCCTTCTCTGTATAATAACTCGATGTAACTTTCGGGATCAGCCTGACGATTGTTGAGGTTGAACTTTAGGGTAAAGTCGTATCTGGCCATGGTTTATGACTCTGCCTCAAGTGTGGTTTCTGGCGGGTGATGGGTAGGAGCATCGGGGCTTGGGTCATCTCCTACTGGCACAGGCTAGCCTTCTGGGAGTCAGGTTGTCAAGTGACAACCCGGCTTGGTGCGCTTGGGAACAAAGTCTCATTAAGATGAGGAGGCAGGTGCTGGGGTTGATGGGTTTGAGATTTGCGATCGCCACTTGCTCAATCAGTGCCTTGATCGATCGGTGTAAATTTTTTAGCAGTAGAGAATAAATGGGAATTTAATGAACACTAAAAGTACCCAAGTAGAAGCTGGACAAGCGGTGTACACCCAGCAGACACTGGCTGTCTACGACTTCATCGTACTTGGTCTTTCAAACCAATTTGTTTGGCAATGCCCGACTCAACGGCTTGTGAAGCACTACGACCAACTCGTGACAGCCAATCATCTAGATGTTGGAGTAGGGACAGGCTACTTTCTTGATCAGTGCCAGTTTCCCTCCCCTACGCCGCGTATTACATTGATGGACCTCAATCAGAATACACTAGAGTTTGCTTCCCAGCGTATTGCGCGATATAACCCCAAAACCTATCGTCAAAATGTTTTAGAGCCTATTAACTTAGATACGGAAAAGTTTGATTCGGTAGGAATCAACTACCTACTCCATTGCATTCCGGGCACCCTTGAGACAAAGTCGGCTGCTATCGATTATCTCAAGGCTTTGATGAATCCTGGTGCAGTTCTTTTTGGTTCAACCATTTTACAGGGTGACGTGCCCGTCAATGGGTTCGCCAAGCATTTGATGGCTGCTTACAACCAAAAAGGAATCTTTTCAAACCAAAACGACACCCTCAAAGACTTGAAGAGTATCCTTAATCAGAGATTTAAAGATGTCTCTGTTGAGGTTATCGGCTGCGTTGCACTTTTTTCAGGCCGAGTCTGAAGCCTAACGTAGGTCCTTAAATCCCCTTCGCGCTACTGCCTCCCACCTTACTGCACTTCCCCTAGAATGCCCTAGCGTGAAATCATTGCCCGAGCAACTGAAGCTGATACAAACTGGCGTAGAGCCCCTGCTGATCGAGCAATTCTTCATGGGAACCCGATTCCACAAGCTGTCCCTGCTTCAAGACCAGAATCCGATCTACATTGCGAATCGTGGACAGACGGTGGGCAATAATAATCGCTGTTCGATCGACTAAAAGCGTTTCTAAAGCCGCTTGAATATCAGCCTCCGTCCCCACATCCAGATTCGAGGTTGCCTCATCTAACACCAAAATACTTGGATTGCGAATCGCCACCCGAGCAAAGGCCAAAAGCTGCTTTTGTCCCCCCGAAAGATTCGAGCCCCGCTGGCGTAATTCCGTATCATAGCCCTGGGGTAATTGCTCAATGAACGAGGCAACATTCGTCCGTTCCGCAGCCGATTGAATCGCTTCAAAGGGATAGGATTCTCCCAGGGAAATATTGCTTTTCACATCCCCCGCAAACAGAAAGCCATCTTGCAAAATCACACCAATGTGACGGCGCAGCTCCTGCTGGGGTAAATCCCGAATATCAATACCATCGACTAAAATGCGGCCTCGACTCGGTTCATACAGACGACAAAGCAATCGAATAATTGAACTTTTCCCCGCTCCCGTGGGTCCCACTAGCGCAATTTTTTCACCGGGCTTAATTTCAAAATCTAGGTCCTTCAGTACATACTCATCCGGCTTATACCCAAACCAAACCCGCTCAAACCGAATTGACCCTTGTTGATGACCATCATCTGGGGGAAGCTGGGCGAGATTATCGAGGCGATCGCGAATATCAATCGGCTCATTCAGCAAATCGCTAATCCGTTCAACCGCAGTCAGACCCGCCTGAATCGACGTAAACTTTTCCGCAAGTTGACGCAGGGGATCAAATAACCGCTGAGCAAACAAAATGAACGATGCCAATTTACCCAGACCCAGTGGCCCTTCCAGCACTAGCAACCCACCCACATAGAGGACCCCGGCGATCGCCGCCAGAGAAATCCACTCCAACGTGGCAGAAATGGCCGAATCATTAAAAATCGTCTTATCGACTTCGCGAATGTAGCGCTGGTTGGTCGCCCGAAAGATTTCGCTATTGAATCGCTCCCGCCGAAAAATCTGCACTACATTAATCCCCAGGACATTTTCCTGGAGCATCGAGTTGAGCACCGACAGTTCCTCCCGCGCCTTGTAGTTAGCCTTGCGGTAGCGCTGCTGAAAGAACACAATCAGCGCCGTCACGGGCAAGAGCATCACCGTCAGCATCAGCGCCAACTGCCATTGCAGCAAAAACATCATGACGACAATGGTAATCAGCGAAAAGAGATCGCTGACAATGCCGATCGCCCCCGTCGAAAACACATCCCCCAGGGCCTCAACATCACTGGTCAATCGCGTAATCAATCGCCCCACAGGCGTGCGGTCAAAGAAGCGCACGGCTAAGGACGTGACATGCTCAAACAGATCCGCCCGAATCGCCGCTGTGACCCGCTGACCCACTTCCTGGACGAGATAGCCCTGCCAGCCCCGAAACGCCAGCCGTAGCAAAATCGTCCCCAGCAGCATGAGGGAGAGCCAGTTCAGGCCCTGCGCGAGGGCAGCGCGGTCCAGAAAGGAAAACATCAAATCATCGCAAACGCTGGCATTTTCCTGGCACTGAATTAGCGAAATGGCCTGACCCAAAATAATCGGTTGGATAGCCCCGGCGATCGCCACCGGCACGAGCAAAATCAACGAAATCGTCAGCAGTTGGCCATTTTGCTTGGCATAGGGAACAAGCCGCTTGATGAGCTGCCAATCATTTTCGCGGCGACGGGGGGAAACCAGGGTCATAGATGTTCACGGTGAAAGGGTTTTTAGACGTTTAAGAATGCAAGGGGGTATCGGGTTGCAAATCTGTTGCGGTGGTTTGGGTCAAAATCACCTGCCGTCGCTCAGCAATCAGCTTGGGTCGCAGATACAAATTTTCCACCAACACCGACGCCCCTGCAAACCAAGGCGGTACGATCAGTGCCCCGACAATGCCCAAGAGTTGCGCTCCTCCCAACACCGCCAAAAGCTGATAGAGCGGATGCACGCCGACGGAAGAGCCCACCAGCAGCGGATCCAAAACGTAGGTCTCCAGATTTTGCACAACCACAAACAAAATCAAGACCCAGAGGGGCACCCAGCCCCCAACAGAAAACGAGACTAGCAGGGCTGGAATTGCCCCCAGAAGTGGCCCTAGGAATGGAATGAGGTTGGTGAGACCAGCGATCGCCCCCAAGCCAATCGCATATTCCTTCATCCCCAGCAAGCTCAACCCCACCGTAATCCCAATACCCAACACCACCGACACCAACAGTCGTCCACGAATATAGCCCCCCATACGGCCTCCCACCGGGCGAACCTGGGAAGCTAGGCGGTCTTCCCAGGGTTGGGGAAACAACTGCAAGAGTCCCCGCAGCAGGGCGCGGCTGTCGGCGACCATATAGCCGGAAATGAGAATAGCGAGAACAATGCTGAGCAGGCTGCCCAGGATATTACGGGTCAGGCCATAGGATCTCAGGAGTAGGTTTTGGGTCGAGCCGATGACCCACCGCCCGATCGCCTGGGGATCGAGAAACTGACGGATGAGCTCCGCCTGGGTTTCGCCGAGGCGCAGGGCATTTTCTTCAACCAGGCCCCGAAAGGCTTCGACAAATGTCGGTAACCGCCGAATCAGGGTTTCGATTTGCTGTAACACCGTCGGCCCAATCACCAAGCCAGCGCCCACCAGGACCAAAATCAGCGCCACGTAGGACACCAGCGTCGCTAGCCAGCGGGGAAAGCGCCAGACTTCGAGCTGATCCACGACTGGGGCAATGGACGCCGCCAAAATCACCGCTGTCATGACGATGAGTAAAAGGCTGCGGATTTGCCAGAGGAGGACGGTGCTGAGGGCGATCGCCCCTAAAACCAAGATGGAAGGCAGGGAAATCGTAAACCGCTGGTCGGACATGCAAAGCAATTCCCCGCAGAAGGGTTAAAAGGTGGGCTGGTGTTATGACCCATATTCTGCATTGTACGCGGGGTGGGGAGGGACAGGGCGGGGGGGTCGGGACAGGGCAATGCCCTGTCCCAACAGGATTGATGCCCAGTATCAGCAATGTCAAAAAAAGACCTAATAGGTTCAAAAAATTTTAAACAAGGCGCTGTGCGCTAAGAGAGGAAAGAGGGAACAGACTGAAGGGTAGAGGGTAATCTTAGAGCTTTAGCGACAGAACCTTGGCGTTTTAAATACTGAACCTTGAGATTCTCAGGGCCGGAAACCCAGAACCAGCAAGAAATCCAGCTTTTTTACCGTGTTAAAATGCAGGCTACCCCTGAGCAGGAGGCTAGGCCCATGACCCTCGCAACCTCAAAAAAAATGACCCTCGAAGAGTTTCTGGCCTACGACGATGGCACAGACACCCGTTACGAGCTAGAAAACGGAGAACTGATTGCCATGCCTGCGGAGAGCGAAATTAATCGTCGAATCGCCGTCTTTCTCTTGATTTACTTCAGCCAACTGGGAATTTCGCCAGCACGTCTGACCCTGAAAACTGAAGTTGCGGTCACCAGTACCCGAGTATCCGTTCGAATCCCAGACCTGATGATTTTGTCAGAAGAAGGCGCAACGGCTTTAGAAGGCGCGAGTCGCTCCATCGTTCTCCTCGACATGCCGCCCCCCCAGCTTGTGGTCGAAGTTGTCAGCGCTGGCCAGGAAAAACGAGACTACCGCTACAAACGCACGGAGTATGGCGCGCGGGGCATTGTGGAGTATTGGATTGTAGACCCGATCGCCCAGCAAATCACCCTGCTGGAATGGGTCGAAGGGTTGTATGAGGAACAAGTTTATGGATTGGGCGATCGCCTCCGCTCCACTCTCTTCCCCGCCTTGGATTTAACTAGCGATCGCATCCTGAGCGCGCAATAATCGTCCGCGCAGCACTGTCTTTATTGTGGTTGAGTTCAGCGGTCCTCTCGCACAGGTAGTTCGCAAATGAGTACAGTCAAGACACTCCACGAAGAAGCCATGGACTTAGCGGAGTTGGCGGATGTGGCCAAGCTACGGGGTGAACTGGGACGGTGTCGTGAACTGCTGGTGCAGGCGTTGGAGAAGGCAATTGCGGCGGCGGATGAGATCGCGCCGAAGACAGATGCTGAGCCAACTCGCTCGATTATTCATCGCAGTGCAGCGTCGTTGGCCGTAGAGGTGGGTCAGGTGAAGGAGGCGGAACGGTTGTTGGCGGTAGCGTTGGCGGGTGATCCGCCTGCTGAGGTTGCGGAGGAGTTGAGGGATTTGTTTGTGCAGATCAATTTGCCCTCTTATTTTGAGCGGCGGGGGTTATTGCTGGATATGGAGCGTTGGGAGTTATCGAAGGCGGGGTAAGCGCTATGGCTTTTAGCGGCTTGGGCAGCGGCAGCGGAGACACCGGAGGTTTTCGTCAGAGTCTCGGGCTCTTGCTTAGGACTATTGCTTGACGCTCTCCCCCCAACTTTGACGGGTATGGTCGGAGATTCCTGTTTCAAAGGACATAATTAATTCAAAAATTTTAAAAAAGGCGCTTCGCGCCAGGGAGGAAAGAGGGAAAAGACTGAAGGGTAGAGGGTAAAAGATTAAGAAGTATAAAGGGTTACGTCCTCGGCGGCAAGCAGGCGACGCGGAACCCGCTGAAGCGGTTGAGGCGGCCGCGATCGAGCCAGTCGCGATTGGCGGAGCGGCAGTTCCTAGGACCGCGCATCCAGGAGCCCCCCCGCAGGAGCCGGAGTGATTGCTCACCCTTTTGTAAACTTTTCCATGCACTTCCATCTGTCGGTGCCCCCTCGTAGCTGTCGTGCCACTCGTCCTCGCACCATTCCCACACATTCCCATGCATGTCATACAGCCCAAAGGCGTTGGGTGGAAAGCTGCCAACATCAGTCGTTTGTTCTCGATACTTCCCCTTGCTTCCCTTGCCGTAGGTAGAGTTGCCGTTGTAATTCACCAGGTCTGGCGTAATCGTTTCTCCAAAATAAAACGGCGTTGTCGTCCCTGCCCGACAGGCATACTCCCACTCCGCTTCGCTCGGTAACCGATAGGTTTTGCCCGTCGCCTTGCTCAGCCGCGCACAAAACTCCTGGGCATCGTCCCAACTAATGCACTCAATGGGGCGTTTGGGTCCTTTAAAATTCGCCGGGTCTGGCTCCAGATCTCGCTGCACCTTCGGCAGGGCTGCAACCCGCTTCCACTGTTCCTGAGTGACCGCAAACTTGCCGAAGAAAAACTCTGGCACTCTGACCCGATGCTGTTGCTCAACATTGACATTGCCTAGCGCTTCTCGCCAGTTCTTATACCAATCTCGCCCTTCTTCGTTTTCCGGCGATCCCATCACAAACTCCCCACCTGGAATCCGCACCATCTCCAGCACAACGCCATTGCCCAGGTCTTCGACAAACTGCTCCGCCGACCGGGTCTCGCGCTGGCTGATCTTGCCCCGCTCATCCACCTGCACCGTCTCAAACTCAAACCGGATGAGGTTGAGGCCGTTGGCTGGGGGCTGGACGAACGGCGGTTCGTCCCTACGGGGGGTGGGGGATGATCGGGATCCTTGGGGGATTGGCTGGGGCTTCGGTGGGTCAGGTCGGGTGCCACTGCCTCTGGCCCGCAACTCTGGCAATTGCTGCAATGCCCGGATTGCCTCCATATCCCGCCCCTGGGCCACCACCAACACCCGAATCCAAATCTGCTCCGCTAGGTCCCAGTCTCCCTGAAACATCATCCGGTACGCATCGTTCTTGAGCACCGCAATATCCGTCAACGTCGCACAGCGCGGCTGCAAAATAAAATGCAGCTTCTCCGCCGGATCCGCCGCCGTCCGAGGCATTTGTTCCGGAAACTTGCCGTGCTGCCGACACAGCCCCGGCACCCGATCGCGCAAATACTGGCCCAACCGCTCCACCGTCGCACAATTGCGCTCCCCATTCAGCCGCAACGCCTCCAGCAAGCTATAGGTAAACGCCCCATGCTCCAACGCCTCAATCTCCCAAGACTTCTGCGTCGGTCCACAGGACGAAATCGTAATAATCCCCGGCTGCGCCTCCGCCCCAACGCCACCCCCATCCCTCGCCCCCTCCGTCCGGCAGGCATCCAAGAGCAAAATCACATTGTCCGCCCCACAGCGACAGAGCCGCTCCCGGATATAGTTCACCGGAATGGCCGTGCGGTCGATCACTCTCGGATTCGCATCTTGAGGCATCAAAAAATCCTGATTCTGATGCTGCCCCCCATGGCCCGCAAAGAAAAACCAACAGTTATCCCCCTTCTCCAGAAAAGGACTAGCAAACCGATCCTCCAGCAACGAAATTAGATTTCCCACCGTCGGGCGAGTCGAAAGCTCGTTCCCATTGGGCAACACCTGGGACGGAGAATCATCCGTAAACAGCCACACCCCCTCAAACCCCGCCTCCTGGGCAAAAAAATCCCGCACCGCCTCCGCATCCCGCTTGGCATAGCGCAGCGGCGGGAAGTTCGTCGGTACATAATCATTGATGCCAATGACAAAGGCCCAATTGCGTGACATGGATTTGATGCGGTGACAGGTTTCCGGCAACCGTAGGGACGAACAGCTGTTCGTCCCTACGGGGATTCTGGGGATAATGGTGGACTGGCTTTCTTAAATTTCAGCGTCATCGCTCCTTTTCCGCCCGTTTTGATCCCAGACCCCATCAAACTCACCTGACCCTCCCCATTCACCTCCACCGTCAGCTCGATCGCCTCCAACTCCATCCCCGCCACATCCCCTGCACTCTCCAGCGCATGGCGCAACACCCGCCCCGTCACCTGCAAAAAATCCGTCAGCCCCTGCTCCAATTTTTCCGCACTCACTGCCACCCGCCGGGGCTCCGCAGTGGTTACGATGCCGCCGTCCTTGGACGTGCGCTGGGGCGTGCGCTGGGGCAAGGTCTCGTAGGGACTAGACCCCAGATTCCAGTCTCGACTGCCCTCAGAATATTGAGCGTCAGCCACCGTGACTTCGTCGGTGATGAGCCAAATGTAATCGTTTGTCATCTTGCAAAGGAGAGATTTCCGTGATTCTCACGACCCATTGTAGACGGGGGACGATGGTAGACGGAGGGCGATCGCCCCTCCCCTAATCCGGCGGTGGCAACTCCAGCGGAATCTTGCCCAACAACCCCTTGCGAAAATCATCGAGAAAATGACGGGCGGTGCGTTCGCGATCGCCACTAAACCGTGCTTCCGCCACCGCAAACAAATAGTCCTCGCCCGTATGAACCCATTCATCGACGCCGTAGCGATCGCACAACAAACTCCGAGGCACAGGGGGGCGATCGAGATCCTGCAAGGCTTTGACCTGCTCGATCAGCTCAGCGGCAACCCGCTGGTTATCGTAGGCGGCTTGGCCAATGTCATCGCAGAGGGCCAGCTTAATCGCAGCGGCTTGGTCGTTGAGTTTGGCCGGGAGGACGCCAGGGGCATCGAGTAGATCTAGGTCTTTGCCCACCCGCACCCAGCGCAGCGCGCGGGTCACCCCCGGTTTTCGGGCACTTTCAACGGCGCGTTTGTCCACGAGGCGATTGATCAACGCCGACTTACCCACATTGGGAAAGCCAATCATCACCGCCCGCACCGCCCGAGGCTTCATCCCCCGCTTCCGCCGCCGTTCGTTCATGGCAAAGCCTGCCTCCTGGGCGGCCTTGGCCAGTTCCCGGATGCCTTTGCCATGCTGGGCATCGGTAAAGCAAACGGGTTTGCCCTGGGCCGCAAACCAGGCGTGCCATTGGTCTTGGAGCTGTTGGGGAATCATGTCCACCCGATTGAGGACCAGGACGCGTTCTTTGCTCCCGACCCATTCTTCAACGCGGGGATGGTGAGTGGCGAAGGGAATCCGGGCATCGCGCACCTCCAAGACCACGTCAACGCGCTTGAGTTGGTCGAGGAGGAGGCGTTCGGCCTTGGCAATGTGACCGGGATACCATTGAATCGAAGGGGTGGACATGAAGGCTGGGAAGATAGAGGCTGAAGCAGTGATCCATTAGGCATTATCCATGCAAACACCGGGACATGTGATTTTGAATTTGGGGGTTTTAGGACGGCGATCGCATCCCCAGTGGAACTGGCCCATTGCCATCGGGGCATTTTTGCCGGATGCAGCGATGTTTGGGTTTTATTTTTGGACGAAGGTTGTGCAGGGATTGCCTGACGGAGAGATCTGGAGAACCACCTATTTTTTACCAGGTTGGCAGGCTCTATTTGATGTGTTTAATTCGATTCCATTGGCATTGGTTGGGACAGGCATTGGGCTGTATTTTCGCAAGCAGGCGATCGCCCTGTTTTTCTTCAGCATTGTCCTCCACTGTCTTTGCGATTTGCCGCTGCACCATGATGATGCCCATCGACATTTTTTACCGTTGAGTCAGTTTCGGTTTGTGAGTCCGGTGTCCTATTGGGATCCGGACCATTATGGGCTTTGGGGCGCGGGGCTGGAGGCGATTTTGGTTGTGGCTGCAAGTGTGGTGTTGTGGCGGTGCTGGCGATCGCGCTGGATAAGGGGGGTTTTGGGGGCGATCGGGCTGCTTTATGTTGTCCATTATGGGGTGCTGTTGGGACAGACTTTTTCACCCATGCATGTTGGATAGGTTCTACAAATGTTGTATTGGGCGCGGGATTCGCGCCCCTAGTGTTTTTCTGATATCAATGACCCAATGATCTGCCAGTGTCACCATTTGGATGGATTTTGGGGATGCAATTGGTCGATTGTCCAGCGCAGAGGGTTTTCCTGGATGTAGCTTTGTAACTTCTGACGCGAGGAGTTGTCTCGAATGATGTGTTCGTAATAGTTTCGCTGCCAAACTTTGATGCCTGGGGTATTGCGCTGCACGTTAATTTGCTTTGTGGTTTCGTATTTAAATGTTTGGATCAGTTGCCCTAATGTCGCTCGCTTCTGGAAAGAATTGCACTGGTCGGAAGGTAGAATATCCAGAATGAAATGAATGTGGTTTGGCATGATGATATAGGATGCGATCGCCACTCCCTCATTACCTGCCGCGAAATGCTCTAACTGCTTTTCTACCAAAACACCAAATTGGCTGAGCTGAACAGTTGCTCCCAAAACCTTACCGAATAAACATTCACGATGTTGAACACAAATAGTCACAAAATAGGAGCCGGGTTGACGGTAATTATACCCGCGCAAACGGATCGATCTGCGGTGATGTCGTGCTGGGTCGTAACGTTCCATCAAAATCATTGACCAAAACCCCATAGGTTCAGAATGCCCATTTTTCACCTAAACCCAAAATCTCCAGGGAGGCATCACAAATCCTGCATTGGGCGCGGGATTCGCGCCCCTACCGAAAATCCATGGATTCCGCCCAAAACGATTAGGGTAGGGGTCGGCATTCCCGACCCTCAGGGGTCTAGGGCGCTTCACAAATTTGGTATTGGCGATGGGTGCGATCGCTAATGTATCGCAATATTGCGCAGTGTTTCGCTCTGCTTCAGGAACCGAGGGAGATTCAAAGAGATCGCTAGGATCGGAGCATTGCTTAAATTTCATTCCAATTCCGCTAGAAAAACGCCGCTTATGAGTTCTGCGATCGCCTATCCCAACGCCTCCGACCTCTCCACCGACAGCTATCTGCCCGTGGGCCTCGCCCTTTGCTTTACCAAGGAAGAAGGCGAAGTCAAGCAAGTTCAGGTGCTAGAACCGATTCCCTCTTCCACCCTAGCGACGCTTTTAGCCGGGACAACCACATCCTATCAAAAGGTCTTTGGCCTCACCCTCGGCGAGCTGTTAGAGGGTGAGCAAGTCAAACCGCGCCCCGAATTCCCCGCCGAAGCCATGCTGGCCGAAAACTTTGCCTTCCGCGCCATCAGCGCCGCCCGCACCTACCAGCGCAACCCCGAATTCGCCACCCAAATTCCCCCTGGCACCACCTACGATCGCCTCAACCATTCCACCGAGCGCAAGCGGGTGCTGAATGCAGACAACATCGTCGGCCAGGACGACAACGTCAAACAACATGCCTACACCCATCAGGTGTTATAACAACCGCAATTGGGTTTGCGCCGGGGGGTCGGTGATATAGGGGGCGGCGGGTTCGCGGAGGCGATCGCCCCACTCCTCCGACTCCTCCACCTCCCACGCTTCCCCCTCAATCAACGCTTCCGCCGCCGCCAGCAAATCGGTTTCTCTGGCTTGCAGATCGTCTCGATGCTGAATAAACGTCTTCAAGGCTTCCAGGGGATTGAGGCCGCTATCGGCATTGAGTTCCGGCAATCGGGGTCTGGCCAGTTGGCTGGTTAACTCGGCTTGAATGGTATACTGGTGGGCGATCTGTAGGGCCTCGTGAAGAGCTTTATCGTCGATGAGTGCCAGTTGCTCCGGCTTCACTTGGTAGAGCAACCGCACGATCGCTTCGGGGATCTCGTGGCGGGCGATCGCTTTCATCAACGCGGCCTGGGGATCCTTTGCCTTTTCCAAATTAACCCGAATGGTCTTAAAGGGTCGCACGGGCAGCGCCTGAAACTGAAATGTCGCCTTTCCCCGTTCTAAATTGACCCAAACAAAGCCTTTTTCTTCCTTTTCCTCACTAAAATCCACCCGCTCAATACTGCCGGGATACACCACGGGCGGCGATTCGCACAGAACCTGATGGCGATGAACATGACCAAGGGCAACGTAGTCCAGACAATCCCGCGTGAGCAGCGACATCGGCAATGTAAAGCCCTTCCCTACAGCGAGAAAGCGTTCGGCTCCGTACATGGCAGTGTCGAGCATGGCGTGGGCTAGGAGAACGCTGGGGAGGGCTGGGTTGAGTTGGCGCAGTTCTCCCTCTAGGGCAATTCGGAGGCGATCGCGCAGGCGATCGCTCACTTCCGCCAGGGATAGTCCTTCCGTTTCCGGGCGCGTCAGCAGGGTCGATCGGGTCAGCCAGGGCAGCGTAATGATCTGAACCGGGCCATTACGGGTTTCAATGCAATGAGTTGCCAAAGCATCTCCGACGATCACCCCCGGCACCGCCAAGGTCCGGTAAATCGCTAAACTCGCACCGCCTTGGCCCTGGGAATATTGGTCATGGTTACCCACGAGCAACACCACTGGAATCTCTGCATCCACCAGCCGCCGAAACTGACCGGCAAAGGCTTCTTGGATATAGGGCGCGGGCGTGGCATCGGGAAAGGCATCGCCTCCAAAGAGGACTAAATCGACGGGCTCACCCGAGCCTGATTCTGAGGGTCTAAGGCCCAAGGCATAGTCGATGCAGTGACTCAAGGCCGCGACAAAGTCTTCAAATCGAGTATTCAAACCCGTTTCCGGATTGATGTGACCCTGGGCAAAGCCGCTGCCGAGATGGATATCGGAGAGGTGCAGAAGTTTAATCATGGCGGAGCGAGTGCGGTTCTCGATAGACGCCGTAGGCCGAGAACATTCCTAACAAAAAGCCAAACAAATGGCCCCACCAAGCGACCCCCATTTGCACCGGCAAAACGCCCCAGAGAAAATAGCTGTAGTTGAGCAAGACCACAACCGAAAGCATCAGCGGAATAAAGCGCCGCTCCAGGCAACCAATCACCAACAAATAGCCAAACAACGTATAAACGACCCCGCTCAAGCCATGGGCACTTTGTGGCCCCAGCAACCAATTGGCAAATCCGCCGCCAATCCAACCGATTAGAACTGTGGTCCAATAATCCTTCCGGCTTTTGGCTAAAATCAGCCAGCTAAACAGGGCAAACCCGATACTATTGCCAATCAGGTGGGCAAAATTGGCATGGGAAAAAGCCGAGAGCAGAATCCCTGGAATGCCATCCAAACTGCGCGGATGCACAGGCAAATTCCAGCGCCCGCGAAAGACAACCTGGTCGATCATTTCCTGCGCCCAGGGAATCGCTAAGATTTGCAACGGCAGAAAAAAGTTTTGCTTCACCCGCGTAATGGCGCTGGGCTGTGGTTTGGGAGAATGGGAGATTGTGTGAAAGTCGTCGGTGGTCATGGACGGTCTGTGCGGAGTGAGTCACCAGCTCCAGCGTAGCTTTTCTGCCTAGGAATTGCCCACTGCTCCCCCGCCGATGGCAGCCTGAATCTGTTCACGCCATAGGGCCGCATCGGAGAGCGCCAGACCCACTCGCTTGTAGTAGTGGTCCTTGAGGTCAATCAAAAGGGTGTTGGGTTCTCGGGTGGTGTACCAAAACTCTCGGCCTCGCTCGGTGTAGTAGGTGCCTGCCTTGATGAGGCCGGGAACAAAGGTGCCGGGGGCTCGGATTTCTCGCCAGGTGGTGATGGGGCGATCGCCCGATACCCGCAGGATTTGGCTCAGGGGCAGGGCGATCGCAGGGCTGAGATGGCAACTCCACAGGCGTTCGGGGCCGGTGAGCTGGATTTCGAGGATTTCGGGATAAAGGATGAGGTTCATCGGAATTCAGATAATGGCTGATTCAGGGGCTATAGAAATGTTCTATGGACTGTTCTAAAGTTGCTCAGGATCAACACCTAACGCTCGCAGCTTCTCCGCCAGCCGTAGCGCCCGCGCTTCTGCGGCCTCCGCCCGTTCCTGAGCTTTTGCGGCTAACGCTGCAATTTCCTCGTAGGTCATAAAGGGTTCTCCCGTCGACCGGTACAACACAAGATTTCCGACTTCATTTTGCTCAAATCGAATGCCTAGTGCTGGACTAACCCACCCCTGCACGTCAGGAATGTGCTCCAAATAGTTGCCTTGCCGTACAAAGCCGCCCAGCACCTGTTGTTCTGGATCATAGAGGTAATATTCGTTGATCCCATAGCGTTCATAAAACTGAAATTTTCGATTCATTTCAATCACCGTATTACCAGGGGAAATGATCTCAAAAACCACTTGAGGGACAACGCCATCCTCTCGGTGCTGAATATAGCTGCTGCGATGCCCCTTTGGTCTCCCTAAAACAACCATCACATCAGGCGCTTGACGGATTTTGTTGTTACCTTCAACCGGATACCACAACAGGTCACCAGCCACAAAAACCTGTTCATTTGCCTCGAATAGTAAGTCAAGTCCCTTTTTGATGTAAACAATCCATTCAAACTGTTTGGTATTGTCTGCCATGGGCTGACCATCACTCGCTGGATATTCAATTTCGGCGGTTGTCTGGCGGAGTTCGCTAACCATGGGACTCTCCAACGCTTAAGACTGGCTTTTGGCCTGCTTCCATCTTGCCCCAGAAACCGAATTTTTCCGAGGCGATCGCCCGTTGCTTCCGGATCTCCCGTAGGATATGGAAAATCTGCACGCTAAACGTCTCCCCAGATCTCAGTTTTTAGCCCATCCTCCCTTGTCGAAAGAATCCCTTGTCAAAAGATGCTGAATCAACTCCTGGCTAACCCCTGGCTGATCGCCCTTCTGCTCAACACCGTCCTACTCCTCCCCGCGCTGCTTGCGCCCAAAAAGCTGCTGACGCCCTTGGGCGTTGCCCATGCCTGGGTTTTAGGCGTCACCCTCTGGGGCACGTTGGGCTGGCGTGGTTACGCGGTGGTGATGTTTTATTTTTTAGTGGGGTCCGCCGTAACTCGCATTGGCATCGCTGAGAAAGAAGCCGCAGGCATTGCGGAAAAACGGGGCGGGGCGCGCGGCCCGGAGAACGTTTGGGGGTCCGCTGCGGTGGCCATTCTCTGCGCTGTGGGGGCGGGTTTTTTGGCCCCTCGGATAGATTCGGACGCCTCGGACGCCATGGTTTTGGCCTATCGACTGCTGGTCCTGGGCTATGTGGCCAGTTTCGCCACCAAACTCTCCGATACCACCGCCAGCGAAGTGGGCAAAGCCTACGGCAAACGCACCTTTTTGATTACAACATTGCAACCTGTGGCCCGTGGCACGGAGGGAGCCGTGAGTTTGGAGGGGACCTTAGCGGGACTGGGGGCTTCGATTGTAATTGCGGCATTGGCTTGGCGTTTGGGCTTAATTTCCGTGGGGGGAATTGGGATTTGTGCGATCGCCGCCTTCATCGCCACCAACCTCGAAAGCGTCATCGGGGCCACGCTCCAGAATCGTCTAGACTGGCTCTCCAATGAATGGGTCAATGTGATTAATACATTAATTGGGGCGGGGGTGGCGATCGCCCTAGGAATAGTTCTCAGCAACGTTCTCGGCAACTCGGGAAATCTATGACTTCAAAAGCATTTTTGTGGATTGCGTTTGCGCTGACAAGCGTAGTCTTTCTTTTCTATTTAGATCAAAACTTAGGCCAAACCTTAGGCTAAAACTGAGATCTCAGAAAGATTGCCCAACGATCCAACGCATTCCTAAAAACACCAGTGCCGCTAAACTGGCCGCTGCGGGAAGAGTAACGATCCAGGTTAATAAAATCGATCGCAACGTTCCCCATTGCAACTTGCGCCAATCCCGCAGCTGCACCCAACCTACGCCTACAACTGCCCCCACCAAAGCATGGGAGGTAGAAACGGGAAGACCCCAACGGGAGGCAGCCAGTACCGTTGTTGCCGTGGCTAATTCTGCGCAAAACCCGCTGCTGGGCTGAAGTGCAATAATCGATTCGCCAATGGTTTTAATCACCCGATGCCCTAAAATTGCCAACCCTAAGACAATCCCAACACCCCCCAAAATCAAAATTTCTAGGGGCATTTCAAAGCGATCGCCCGGTAGCTCTTGGGTTTGCAAAAAATAGGCGATCGCCCCCACCGGAGCCACCGCATTGCCCACATCATTAGCCCCATGGGCAAAGGCGACAAAACAGGCGCTAACCACCTGAAACCGCGCAAAAATTCGCTCAATGGGATGGTTTTGCAATTCCTTCCAAGCATTCCAACTCAGTCCCGCGACCCCGATTCCGCCTAACAGTAAGCCTAGATCCTGCTGGGGGATCGGCAAATTTGCCAGCGGCGTTCGTTCTAGGGCGGGAAAGGCGATCGCTCCAAATACACCAAACAACAACACCGCTAGCCAAGGAATCCACTCCCACAACTGTCTCAGCGGTTGCGCTTGCATCAAAATCCAGTGCCGCACCAAGCTATAAAATCCGGCGGCGATCGCCCCACTCACCAAGGGCGTGACGATCCAAGCCAGGGAAATCTGCCCCAATGCGCCCCAGTTCACAACATCTGCGCCTGCGGCAACCAGGCCCACCCCCGCTAATGCGCCCACAACCGTATGAGAAGCGGAAACCGGTAAACCGCTGAGGGTGGCGAGATTGAGCCAAACCCCGGCAGAGAGCAGCACCGATAGCATGGCCAACAGCCAATCCTGAGGAGCCGCATCCCAGGCACTGGGGGTGATAATGCCATTGACCAAACGGGCCGAGACTTCGTGGCCCAGCAACACCGCGCCGGTAAACTCCAGAATGCCAGCCAGGACAATCGCTTGGACCAACGTAATCGCCTTCGCACCGACGGACGTGCCCATGGCATTGGCGACATCGTTGGCCCCCAGGTTAAAGGCCAAATAGAGCCCGAGGATCGCTGCCACAATCAAGCCAGCATCAGCCAATCCCGCTGAGATGCCGGTTGTCAATGCATCCCCTGTCAGCGCACCCACGATCAGTCCATCCATAGAAAATCCGCAATTTTATCGTCCGCTGAATTCGCGTTCTCCTCGGCAAGCGTTGCCTCGCTGGGATTGAGCAGAACCGTTGCCTGACGAACCGTGGGGCCAAGCCGTCGCGCGACTCGGCTGGGAATACCATAGTTGTAAATGACGTGACCCTGACCCGCGAGGACCACGATTTGATAATCCGGATGGGCCTGGGCAAACTGGGCGATCGCCTCCGCCATGGTTTCATCCCAGAGAACTTGAGCCGCAAAAAAGTTCTCAAAGTCCATGGTGCTGGAGTGACTGCCGTGGTGATGGGCAAACGCCCCTTGGACAAATTTGCGATAGCGGCGGTTGATTGCGTTTTCGCTGAGGTCGATGGCTGCCAGGGGCGGAATTAGGGCTTGGTCTTCTGGGGTTAAGCTCGCTAAACCTTGACGCGCCACTTTTTTGGTGATTTCAGTCGGTGTATTGAGGGCTAAGAGCGGCAATTTCTGAGCCTGGCCAAACCGCAAAATTGGCCCATAGAACGCCCAGGGAAACCCCCAGCGCGTTTCGTATTCGGTTTGGGCAATCAGATCGGCCTCGCTGATTTCACCGGCTCCATAGCGATCGAGCACCGGTTGAAACGGTCGCTGGAACATTTCAAAGGCGATCGCCAGTTGAGGATTAGCCCCGTGAAGCTGTTCCAGAATTTTGAGCTGAGCCCGATGATCCGCCTCGCTGCTGTGAGTTTCGCCCAGATAAACAATTTGAACTGACTGAAGCTGCTGGAGGATTGCGGCGGCGGAGGCCGGGGGGGATGGGGGCTGTTCTAGACGCGAAGGATTCGGGCCAGGATTCGGGCCAGGATTCGGGCTCAGCCCTTGGGCCATGCAGCCGAGGGCTCCCAGGGTTAAAGTCCCCACGAGGAGTGAGGCGATCGCCCAAGCGACCCTGTGCCCAGACAAACTGGGTCCAGACAAACTGGGTCCAGACGGATGCGGTTTGAGAGAAGCTTGTTTGGCCACGTTACTGACGGAAATGGGATCGAGATGAAGCCTCCTGGTTTGCAGGATTGGCATTAAAGCTTAAACTGGCGGGCAAACTTCGTCCTTGGTGATAGGCTGCGGTCTGGGTAAAGTATTGGCGCGATTCCCGCTTGCCCTGTACCCCGTTGATCACGATGCCCAACACCGACTGAGCCGACTGATGCAGCAACTCCTTGCCGCTATTGGCACTGGCCACATCCAATACCCCAGGCCTTGTCACCAATAATAGCCCATCCGTCGCATGGCCCAGGGGCAATGTGTCAGCCACCAGGGTGAGAGGCGCGGTGTCGAGCAGGACAAAGTCGAAATGCTCTTCAAAATGACGGAGGAGCGATCGCATCCGGTCCGAATCCAGCAAGGCTAGGGGATTGGGCGGAATCGTTCCAGCGGGAATCACGGTTAGATTGGGCAGCACCTGATGCATGGCAGTTTGGGGGTCAATCTGGCCGATGATCAGATCCGAGAGACCGCTGCTGGGACCCAGCCCCCAAACCCAGTGCTGGACGGGATAGCGTAAATCTGCATCAATCAGCAAAACACGATGACCGAGTTCGGCGAGGGCGATCGCCAAATTCGCCGAAACAGTAGATTTTCCTTCCTGAGGAACAAAACTCGTAATCGCCACCGACTTTAACTGGCTATCGGGACTGAGAAACTTGAGTTTCGCCTGGAGCATCCGATAGGCTTCGCTGCTCAGGGTACTGGGCTCATCCCGCACCGAGAGTTGAGGCAAAAAAGCTTCCGCACTGCCCCGGCGCGCTAGTTTAGTGGCAGGAACGATTCCCAGCAAGGGATAGGGAAAGCGATCGCGCACATCCTTAGCGGTTTGCACCGAAGAATCCAGCAAGTCCAACAGCAGTGCCGTCGCCAGCCCCAGCAGTCCGGCTCCCAGAACGCCCGCCACTGGCAGGAGCAACTGTTTTTTCGAGATCGTCGGATCGGTCGGTGTGATCGCCGGAGACAGAACCCGCACATTGCCCAGGTTTTGATTTTCGGCAATTTGAACCTCTTGCAGCCGATCGACCAAATTTTTGTAATTGTTCTGGGTGAGTTCGACCTGGCGTTCTAGCTGGCGCTGGAGCTGATTCAAACGCGGCAAGCTATTGGCCCGCTGCTGGTAGGCTTGGCGAATCTGTCGCAGCGTCAAAAACTGATTTTGCAGGCTCTGACGATTAACTTCAACATCAACGAGATCCTGGAGCAATTTGGCCTTAATGGTATCCAGCTGAAAATTGCTGATGGCTACCCCCTGTTCGCCCAAAACCCTCGCCACACGAGACTGGAGCAGCAAACGCAGGGAACGCTCCTGGTCCTTCAGCAACGTGACATTAGGACTCGTCTCGGTGTAAACCGCCCGTTGAAGGGCTAGCTGCTGCTGTACTGTCTCATACTGGGTTAAGGCATCTTGAACAGATTTGGATTCTCCCAGAGCGTTGAGGGCGATCGCCTGTTGCTCCGAAATCCCCAGCTTCTGCTGCAAACTCGCAGACTGAGCCACACTCCCCGACAATGCGGTTTGTACCTGGGACATCTGTTTATCCAAATCGCTAATATTGGTGACTGCGCTCTCCGCTTCCTTTTGCAGCTCCACCACCGAATTTTGCTCTTGAAAAAGCTGAAGATTGGCTTCGGCCTTGCGTAGCTGCTCCGCTACCTGGGGCAGCTTTTGACCAATAAATCCTCGTGCCGCCGCTGCTTCCTCGCGGTTGATCTGAATATTTTTCTCGATGTAAAGCTGCATGAGCTGGTTGACCAAACGAGCCGCCTGCTCAGGATCCCCCGATTCGTAGGTGACGCTGAGAATATCTGCCCCTTTAATCGGCTTAACCTCCAGGGCCTCCGCCACCGCGCTAGCCTGGAGCGGCGTTCCGTCCTCTGCCCGCAGATCGAGCTGGGCAATCACCGCTTGTAAAAGGGGAGTGCTACGCACAACCTCAGCTTCCGTATCGAGCGGCGTATTGAGCGCATTTAGCCCCTCCAGCTCCCCCGGATTTCGCCCCGGATTCCCCTGGGTCAAGAGTGACAGGGCTTCGTCTCGCTTTTTGACCAGCAATTGGCCCTCCGCCACATAGTAAGGCTGCTGGCGAGAGGCCAAAAACAGAGCCCCGGCAATAACCCCCATCCCGACAAGCACCGCAGGCAACCATCGGCGACGCAACACCATGCCATAGGCGGCCAAATCGCCAAGGGACTCAGGTTCCGCTTGGGGGAGACGAACTTGATTAATTGACTGCATTTGCTAACCCCACCTTTCAGTCATCGAACGGTCACACTTATATAGAGAAGCCCTAACGATCACCCCCGACCCTAGCACCACAGACGGACTACTGCATCAAGCATATAGACTATGCGGCAGCAGGCCGAGGCCAAAAAGTCCGGAAGGTTTGCGGACTCTTCACAAAAACATTGAGTTTCTCAATGCAAACTTTACGAAGCCGCCATAGGATTTCGAAATACACTACGGAAAGTCTCAGCGTTATTACCGACCTGACGAGAGAATAAGTAGATGCAAAAATTACGGAAGTGACTTGCTGAACTTCAATCAAATCATAAAGGAAATGCTGAAGATAGCGTGTCGTCACTGAACTCTCACCCTAGAAAATGTATCCTAGAGTTGCGGAGAACCCGGTCTATTATCGTGATTTGAGCTTTTCTCCTGGAGAAATACCAGCGTTTTCCGATCGCGACGCAGACCCGTGAAAGATACTGAAATTCTCTGTTGAATTGAGTTCTCTGTTGCATAAAATCGTTAGCCGTTTTTGCCGGGTTGCATTCTTAATAAAACCGACGGATTGAGATCAAATACTATGGCGCAGACATCGGTAACCAATTGGCCCTTGAATCGACCCGCAAGAGTCGCGCTACTGTCCGGGCGTCAGGTTCGGCATCACGTTTCAGATGCCATGATCTATGAGTTTGAGAACTGCGTCGCAGCAATGGATCAAGTAGATCTGTTGACCTATAACGGGTCCCCCGATCGCGCCCGTCAAGTGTATGCCCTGACCCATCAGTGGGTTCGCTCCCATACCTTGGCCCAGTGGGTGACTCCGTCGGTGGGTCCTGTCCAATCCTTGGAGCAGGATTACGATCTCTTTGTAGTGGTCCTGAGGAATATTTTTGAAGTGGCGGCGTTGAGCTCGCTGAAGAATTGGCGCGATCGCTCCCGTCAAGCGGTTTGTATTTTGATGGAAGCTTGGGATAAACCCCACTGGCTGGAGGATCGGCGATCGCTATTTGAGTGGCTGAAGCCCTTTGATCATATTTTTCTAGGGAATGAAAACGCGGTTGCAGCAGTGCAGGCCGTTACCGGACGCCCCTGTTCCTATTTGCCCTTGGGGGTCGATGCCTTAAGCTTTTATCCCTACGGCAAAGGCCATCGACCCGATGGCCGCGAGGCCCAGGCCCGACCCATTAAGGTTTCTTCCCTGGGACGACGCTCAGACATCACCCACCGAGCGCTGTTGGATTGGGCGCGATCGCAAAATATTTTTTACTATTACGACACCGCTTATAATCTCCACTTTGTCGACCACGAAGAGCATCGGTCGATGTATGCCAATTTGCTCAAGCGCAGTCAGTATTTTATTTGCAACTACAGTCGCATTAACGAAAATCACAACCAGCCTCGATACCAGGAAATTGCAGCTCGGTTCTATGAAGGGGCGGCAGCCGGAGCGGTTCTCATTGGCATGGCCCCTACCACCGAACGCTTCCAGGAGCAGTTTGGCTGGGAAGATGCGGTGATTCCCATGGCCTTTGATGAACCGCAAATCGAGCAGGTGTTGCGACGGCTAGATGCGGAGCCGGAGCGCTTAGCCGCGATCCAACACCGCAATGTGATCCAGTCCTTGCGCCGCCATGACTGGGCCTATCGTTGGCGATCGCTCTTAGAAACCCTCGACATGCCGCCCCTGGCAGCGCTGCTGGCGCGCCTTGAAAAACTCAATCGCATGGCTACATCGTTAGAAAACGCTGCTCTATCGACGAATCTCAGCACTCTTCCCAGCAATTCCCATGCCGCTTGAAGGGTTGATCTGGGGAAATTTCTAGGGAAATTACGGACGGATTCATAAAAATTTCAAGAAGTTTCTGTAAATACGGATAGTCCTTTTAGCAAGATAAACCCGGCCCTCTACAATAGGCAGGAATAAATAGGGATATAGCGCGCCGATGGTTGCGGACTATTTTTAGACGCAACGAAATTACTGTGAACGATGACTGTGAACGGTTCTTTGTGTAAGGGGCGTTGATCTGTGGGCGGTGGAGGAATTGCAACACGCGTTCGTACCGTGTTGAAAAGTGGAATTGCCAAGGGTGCGGCTGGGTCTTTTGGGCTCAAAGTGGTTTCCCTTGGAATCTCGTTTGTAACCAATGTGGTGCTGGCCCGTCAGCTCGGTGCAACGGACTATGGAGCCTATGTCTATGCCCTGGCCTGGATTACGTTTTTGGGGATTCCGGCCAGTTTAGGATTACCTGAGTATTTGATTCGAGAGGTAGCAATTTATCGCGCGAAGGAAGATTGGAGCCATCTGCGCGGGCTGCTGCATTGGGCCAATGGCCTGGTCCTGGTGTTGTCCCTGGGGACTGGGGCGATCGCCGCTGCGGTGATCGCCGCTTTAGATTTGTCCCCACAACTGCGCCTGATTTTTTGGCTGATGTTGTTGGTGATGCCCTTGGCTTCGCTCACGGGGTTGCGCCAGGGCACGATGAAGGGGCTCAACCGCGTGGTGGTTGGCGATTTTCCAGAACTGCTGGTGCGTCCTACGCTCTTTCTCGGACTGGTCGGTTTGGGCATTTTGCTTTTGGGGCAAAGGCTTACCGCCGTGTGGGTCATGGGAATTTATGGGGTCACCGTTGCCCTGGCCTTTGGGGTTGGGGCTTGGCTCCTGTACCGCAGTTTGCCGGAGGCGGTGCATCGGGTTGAATCCCGCCAGATGCCGGGGCTGTGGTTCCGGGCGACGCTGCCGTTTTTGCTAATCGTGGCCATGTTTGTGGTCAATCAGCAGACAGATGTCATGATGCTGGGGTTGTTGCAGGGGACCGATGCTGCTGGCATTTACACCGTGGTGGGTCGCGGCACGCAGCTGATTCAGTTTGCGCTAATGGCGATTAGCTCGGCGACGGGGCCGACGCTGGCCGGTTTAGTCAGTCGGGAGGACTGGTCGCAGCTCAAGCAAGTCTTGACCAATAGTTCGCGGCTGTTGCTGGGGTCTACCCTGGCGATCGCCCTCACCCTCATGCTTTTGGGCCGCTGGTTTTTGGCGATTTTCGGGCCTGAATTTGTGGCGGGCTATCCCGCACTGATTATTTTGGGCTGTGGTTACTTGATGAGCGCACCGCTAGAGCTAGCCGGTTTATTGCTGCTCATGAGTGGTCATGAACGGGAAACGGCGATCGGCACCGGCATGACCGCGACACTCAATGTGATTTTTAATGCGCTGCTGATTCCCCGCTGGGGACTGGCCGGGGCGGCGTTGGCGACGAGCCTCAGCATGGTTATCCGGGGGAGTTATTTTATGATTCGCGCTCACCAGCGACTGCACATGGTTCCCAATCCCCTGGCTTCAGGGTCCTCTCAGTCATCATGAAGGTTTTACTGCTCAATACTGCCGATCGCGACGGGGGCGCAGCACGGGCGGCCCAGCGGCTGCATCAAGGACTGGATCATCAAGGACTGGACTGTCAAATGTGGGTACAGTCCCGCACCGGTCAAAATCCCCAGGTGCGCGGCCCCAAAACCCGGTTTGCCCAGGGGGTGGCCCAAGCCCGTCTGAGTCTTGATGCCCTGCCGCTCAAGCGTTATCCCCAGCGTCAAGACCAAACCTTTTCGGTCCAGTGGGTGCCGGATCAGCTTGCACCGGCGATCGCCCAATGGCAGCCCGACGTGATCAATCTCCACTGGATCAACGAAGCCTTTGTGCGGCTGGAGTCCTTGGCCCAATGGCATCGTCCCCTGGTCTGGACGCTCCACGATATGTGGCCCTTTACCGGCGGCTGTCACTACGCCTTTGATTGCGATCGCTACACCGAACAGTGCGGCCAATGCCCCCAATTAGGGAGCGATCGCCCCCAGGATCTCTCGCACCAAATCTGGCAACGCAAAGCCCAAACCTGGAAAAATCTTGATCTCACCGTTGTCACCGTCAGCCACTGGCTTGCCGACTGTGCCCGGCGCAGTTCGTTGTTTGGCCCGCGACCGATCGAAGTGATTGCCAACGGCATTGATACCGAGCTCTATCGACCCATTGACCGGCAGTGGGCAAGGCAGTTGTTGCAATTGCCCCAGGATAAGGCGCTGATTTTGTTTGGGGCGGTTTCGGCGACGGGCGATCGCCGCAAGGGATTTCATCTGTTGCAGCCTGCGTTGCAGCGGTTGTGTCGGGCTGAGGAATGGCGCGATCGCCTAGAGCTTGTGGTGTTTGGGTCCGAGCAACCCGCCGATCCGCCGGATTTTGGCACGCAGGTTCACTATCTGGGCAGTTTCCGAGACGATTTGTCCCTGGCCTTGGTCTATGCAGCAGCGGATTTGTTTGTCTTACCCTCCCTGGAAGAAAATTTAGCCAACACGATCATGGAAGCCCTCGCCTGCGGGACGCCCTGCGTGGCCTTTAAGGTGGGCGGCATGCCGGACTTAATCGAGCATGAGCGCAATGGCTATTTGGCCCAGCCCTACGACATTAAGGATTTGGCCCAGGGATTGGCCTGGGTATTGAGCGATCCCGCGCGGCGGCATCGGCTCTCCGCCCGCAGCCGCGAAAAAGTCCTGGAAGAATTCACCCAAGCCCGCCAGGCCCAGGCTTACAAACAGCTTTTTCGCTATCTTTTGTCTGAATCTCGTCTGTCTGAATCTCATCAGGAGGAGCCGTCATGACAACGTTTGCCCTCCTGATGCGCACCTTGCGCCGCCTTGAACCTTGGGTGGCGGGCATCTTCTTTTTCTATTTTCTGGGAGTCAACGTGCCGCCCTTTGCGGTGTCTGCGCTCAATGCCCTGAGTTATCCTGTGATCTTGGTTTTGCTAGGGAGCTGTTGGCGGCAGGTGCTCAGCACGCTCACCGTGGATCTGCCCCTACTCTTGCTCCATCTCCTGGGCTTCGGCTCGATTCTTTGGTCTGCCGCACCTGAGTTTACGGGGGATGAATCGAAGACACTGATTCGAGCGGGACTGTTTGGGGTGTATTTGGCGGTGCGGTTTGGTTTGGCAGGCACAATTCAGTTGATTCGCTGGCCATTTATGGTGGGGGCGATCGCCAGTTTCCTGGCGGGTGCAGCCCTACCCAGCTATGGGGTTCACCTTACCGACGAATGGGCAGGGTCTTGGAAAGGTGTTTTTATTTTTAAGAACCTTTTTGCTTCCCAGATGGTCCTCTCCTGTGTCTTATTTGTCTTACTGGCCTTGGGATTACGACAGTGGCGCTACTGGGGATTGACGGCACTGTCGCTGTTGCTACTGGTCCTGAGCCGAGGCAAAACCGCCATGGCCAGTTTGGCGCTGGTTCTGTATTTATTGCCCCTCTATTTCTTTATTCGACAGCAACTCAAACTTCGGGGTCTGCTGCTAGTGACTGGGCTACTGGTGACCTTGATGGTGACCCTGGTCGGTTATTTGAATCTTGAGCTGATCGTGGTCGATTTTCTGGGCAAAAACCTTGAATTTAACGGTCGTTTACCCATCTGGACGCTGATGCTGGAAAAGGGCATGGAACGGTTTTGGCTGGGCTATGGCTATACGGCCTTTTGGACATCCCATGCGTCCGACTATATTCTGACCCACACCTGGGCCGCCGGAGCTAGGTCTGCGGGGCTGCGGTTTAATGCCCACAATGGTTACATCGATTTATTCCTACAGCTCGGATTTGTGGGACTCGCTTGCTTTTTTCTCAGCTTTATCCGCACGGTTTGGCAAGCCTTGCGGCTATTGGTGGCCACCCAGGCCATCGAGTTTTTCTGGATTTTGCTGACGCTCTTTGCAATCTTTCTGGTGAATTTGGCCGATAGTTTGAGTATTGCCTCCAGCGGCAGCCATTGGAGCCTCTATGTGGCCTGTGCGGTAATTACGGCTGTGGAATACCAGCAGCTGCGAAAGGCCGAGCGGAGACCTGGAGTTGGCGCTAATGTTGATGAGCCCCTCTTGAGGGCATCTCCCCGTGACATGGGCCAACCCTTCCCCGCTCCTAGGATGGAGTAACGGAAGATTGCCCCCAGATTATACGGACCTGGCTGTGCCACCTCTGCTGCGTTTTTTCTTGTGTTGACCTGTTTTGAGCCCCGCCATGAAAATTTTATTTCTAACCACTGTCTTGCCCAGCCGCAAGCTTCACGGTAGCGAAATTGCTTCCCAAAATATTATTGATGCCTTGGGCCAAGCCGGTTGTGACGTCGAAGTCTTGGGCTATGGTCGCCAGGAAGATGGTGAGCTCGAAATCGCGCCCGGAGAAGTGCTGGTGGCGGAACGTGCCGTAGAAACCAAGCAGGTGAAATACAAAGCGGCATTGTGGTTTGCCCAGAGCTTGATGTGGCGATTGCCCTATTCTGCGGCCAAGTATTACACCACCGACTATGTGGAGCAGGTGCGATCGCGTCTCTCCCCCCAGGGTTTTGATGCCATCGTCATCGACCATTCCCAATTGGGCTGGCTGCTGCCGCTGATTCGCTCCACCGCGAAGCGCCTTGCCATCCAGCCTCCCCCGCTCATTTTTAGCGCCCATAACATCGAGCACGAGATCTACCGCCAACACCAGCACAGCGCGAGTAATCCCTTGAGCCGCTGGGTCTATGGCCGAGAAGCCCGGACTATTCAGCAGCTGGAGGACCAATTGGCCCAGGGCGTCAACCAGGTTTGGACGCTCACCGACCACGATGCCCAATATTTTTCCCAGGTGGCTCCTCGGACGCAGGCCTACGCCCTGAGCCTGCCGTCTGGGCTAGACCGATCAACGCTGAACTCAACCCCAGACCCCTTAGATCCCTTGCCCAAACGGCCCGAGCCCCAGTTTGATATCGGCCTCATCGGCAGTTGGCCCTGGAAACCCAATGAAGAGGGCCTGCGCTGGTTTCTCGATGAAGTTTATCCCCATTTGCCCCAAAGCCTGTCGATTCAAGTGGCAGGACGCGGTGCCGATTGGCTGCATCATCGCTACCCCAACGTCACCTATCGCGGCTTTGTCCCCAGTGCCCAGGATTTCATGGCCTCGGCGAAAGTCGTTGCAATTCCCACCCTGAGCGGCGGTGGGATTCAAATTAAGACCCTGGATGCGATCGCTACAGGTTCCCTAATAGTCGGCACCGGCATCGCCCTGCGCGGCATCCCCAACCCGCCGGATACGGTTCGCTTAGCCGACGATCCTGAGGATTTTGCCAAAGCGCTGCAAGAGGCTGTCCATCAGCCCAGTTTGCCCGCAGCCTGGAAGGCCAGTGCTCGCACTTGGGATCGCGATCGCCAACAGCAATTTCTACGGGACGTCCAAAACGCCCTATCGCAGCTATCTGCCCCAACTTGTTAATAATTTCATAAAGAGACGGTAAAATCAGCCAGAATGGCCTTGATTCACAACCGTGATATCCCGTAGAAATAAGGCTGGCTTTGTTAAGGCTTAGAAGAAGAGGGAATTCTCTGATGAAGGTTTTAGTAACAGGTTCCAGTGGATTGATCGGCTCTGAAGCGGTGACCTATTACGACCAAGAGGGTCATGAGGTTATTGGTGTCGATAACAACATGCGGGCCGAGTTCTTTGGCAGCAATGGCGATACCCTGTGGAATCTGCAACGCCTTAAGGACAGCACGCAGCAATTTAAGTCCTATAGCATTGACATTCGCGATCGCGACGGCCTCTCTGAGCTCTTCCAAAATCACAAGTTTGACCTGATCATTCACTGTGCCGCCCAGCCTTCCCACGACAAAGCCTGCCAGATTCCGCTCCAAGATTTTGAGGTCAATGCCCTCGGCACAATCAATTTGCTAGAGACCACAAGGCAGTTTTGCCCAGAAGCTGTGTTCATCCACATGAGCACCAACAAGGTCTACGGCGACGGCCCCAACCATTTGCCTTTAGTGGAGCAAGACACCCGCTACGAATACGCTCGCCCCGAAGACTTTAATGGCATTGCAGAAACCTTTTCCATTGACCAATGTCTCCATTCCCTCTTTGGTGCCTCAAAAACCGCAGCGGATGTGGTGGCGCAGGAATATGGTCGCTATTTCAATATGAATGTGGGGGTGTTTCGGGGGGGCTGTTTGACCGGGCCGTCCCACTCGGGTGTGGAGCTCCACGGGTTTCTCTCGTACCTGGTGAAGGTGGCCTTGAGCGGTGGCACCTACAAGGTGTTTGGCTACAAGGGCAAGCAGGTGCGGGATAATATCCACAGCTACGATGTCATCCAAGCCTTTGAAGCCTTTCGCCGCAATCCCCAGCCCGGTGGCGTCTATAACCTCGGTGGCGGACGGGACAACAGCGTTTCGATTTTGGAAGCCTTTGCCCTCATCGAAGAAATTAGCGGCAAAACAGTGAACTGGGTGTATGTCGATCAAAATCGGATCGGCGACCACATTTGCTACATTTCCGATTTGACGCGGTTAAAGACAGATTTCCCGGACTGGGGAATCACGCGCAGCCTGCGCACGATTTTTGAGGAAATGATCGAAGCTGAAGCCGCTCGCCTTAGCGTTGCCGTTTAATCCGATTTCTTTTTTCAGTGCCCATGACTTCATCCCCTGCTCGACGGATTCTGCTGTTTGAACTGGATACCCGAGGCCATCATCCCGGCTATCTCCAGCATTTGGTGAAGTATTGGAACGAAAAAAATCTGACTGGGCAACTCGATATTTTGGTGAGCCAAGCCTTTTTGCAACAGCATGCCAATATTGTGGTGCTGGCCGAGCAGGCTCCCCAGGGCAATGTTCGATTTGTCGGCCTGCGGGATGAGGAAGAAGCCCTGCTGTTTGATAGCGCCGCGCTAGAGGGCTCGTTCAAGGGCCGGATTGTGCGGGCGTTTCAGGAATGGAAGTTGCTGCGTCGATACGCCAAGGCGTTACAAGCCGATGTGGCCTTTTTGATGTACCTGGACACCTTGCTGTTGCGGTTTGCCTTCGGCGGATCGTTACCTTGCCCCCTCTCGGCGATTTATTTTCGGCCCCTGCTGCACTATCCCAGCTTTCCCCAGTACCAGCCCCAGGGCAGAGAGGCCCTCTGGCAATGGCGCGATCGCCGCTGCCTTCCCCCCCTCCTACGCCATCCCCAACTCCAGACCCTCTTTTGCCTCGATCCCTTCGCGGCGGACTATATCAACACCACCTACAACAGCACCAAAGCCCTGCCCCTCCCTGATCCGGTCCAAATTTATCCCAGCAATTTGGCTCGAGTAGCGGAGCTAACGACCCAGCTTCAGGTGCCGGGCGATCGCCAAGTCTTTCTCCTGTTTGGCGTTTTGACTGAACGCAAGGGGGTCAATCAGGTGCTGGAGGCGATCGCCCAACTCCCCCCCACCCAAGCTCAAAAACTCTGTCTTCTCTTGGTGGGTCCAGCCCAGCCCGAAGACCGAGCCAACCTCGAAGCCCGCATCGCGGAGCTCCAGCAAACCAGCCCAGCCCAGATTCGGCTCGCGGTCACGTTTGTTCGCGATGAAGATATTCAGAACTACTTCGAACTGGCGGACGTCATTTTGGCTCCTTATCAACGCCACGTCGGCATGAGCGCCATCCTGGTTCGGGCGGCAGCGGCGCAAAAGCCGGTGTTGAGTTCGGATTTTGGCCTCATGGGTCAAATGGTGCAGCGCCATCAGTTGGGTTTGGCCGTGGATTCGACCCAAGCCGAGGCGATCGCCTCGGCCCTGCTCCAATTCCTGCAATCCACCACCACCGGCGTTCATCCCTGCGGCATCGGCAATCCAGACGCTATGGCCGCCTTCGCCGAGCAAAATACTGCCAGCAAATTTGCCCAAGCAATTTTTTCGGATCTAGAGATTGAGGCCCCGTCTCTAACGCTAGTCAAGGCGGGATGAGCGTCTGTTTGCCAATATTTCTTTTATCAATCTCTCTTTCACTAATATCTCTTTTACCAATCTCTCTTTTATCCTTTCCCTCCCTTCCCTCAGGACCATGCCCTCTTCCCCAAGCCCCGTCTCTTCAACTCAATCCGTTCCCTTTGAAGCAATTGAAATTCTTGGCACGCGATTTCATAAGCTGCGGGTCCAGGATTTGATTCGGTTTATCGTCGCAGCGGGTCAGGGCGATCGCAAAACCCTCGTGGCCAATGTCAATGTCCATGCCATGAACTTTGCCCAAAGATTGTCCTGGTATCGCGAATTTATCAACCAAGCCGATTTGGTTTTTTGCGATGGCTTTGGCGTGTTGCTCGGGGCGAAGCTCTGTGGCTGTCAACTAGAATCCTGCCACCGCATGACCTGCCCGGACTATATTGAAGCCCTTGCCAAAGCCTGCGAACAGGGTGGTGTTTCTCTATATTTGCTGGCCGGGAAGCCAGGGGTGACCGATCAGGCTATTGCCAAACTACAGGCGATCGCCCCCAATCTCCGCATCGCTGGACACCATGGTTTTTTTGCTAAAACCGGTTCAGAAAATGATCAAATAATCGAGCAAATCAACCAATTTAATCCGGATGTGCTCTATGTCGGGTTTGGCATGCCGCTCCAGGAGCAGTGGATTGCAAACAATTTCTCGCGGATTAATACAAGGGTTTTTCTACCCTTGGGGGCTTGCCTCGATTTTTATACGGGCACGGTCTATCGCGGACCCCAATGGATGACTGATCGCGGTCTAGAATGGCTCAGTCGGTTGTTTACGGAACCCCAGCGGTTGTGGGATCGCTATTTGGTCGGGAATACCGTTTTTTTGAGTCGAGTCGTTTGGCAGAACGTTGCTCAAAAACTGGGTCGTTCTCGCTAAAATTTCCTTAAAATTTTCCCAAAACTTCCATCACCAGAGGATGGCATGGGTCACTGGAATCGTCGGCAATTTCTTCGACAAGTGGGGGCGATCGCAACGGGGGCGATCGCCCTACCCCTGTTTAGCCATCGCTGTTTGGCCCAATATCAAAAAACGTTCCCACGACCCCAAACGCAGCAAGACTTAGACCGAATCCAGCAGTGGCTTGCCGCCCAGGATCGACGCTTTACAGTACAGGGTTCAGAAAGCCTACGCCAGCGCGCGGAACGTCGGGGTCTGCTTTACGGTGCGGCGCTGGGGAGCGTGGGTTTGCAGGATGCTGCATTTGCCCAGGCGTTTCAGCGGGAATGCGGCATCCTGGTTCCGGAAAATGAGCTGAAATGGCAAAGCCTCTGTCCCGCACCGGATCGCTATGAATTTGGTCCGGCGGATCGCCTTTTGGCCTTTGCCCAGCGCCACAAGCTATTGATGCGCGGTCATACCCTGGTGTGGAATCAGGCCATTCCCGATTGGTTTAAAGAGCGGGTCGATCGCAGCAATGCCGAACAGGTTTTAATCAAACATATTCACACCGTTGCCGGTCGCTACCGAGGCAAATTTCATTCCTGGGATGTCGTCAACGAAGCGGTCAATGGTCAACCGCAGCAGGCTAACGGTTTGCAATGGTCACCTTGGCTAGACCTACTGGGTCCCGACTATATTGCGTTGGCCTTCTGGACCGCTGCCGAAGCTGACCCCAGCGCCCTGCGGGTCTACAACGACGCCCGACTGGAGTACGACAATGCCGAAGGCCAACGCTGTCGCCCAGCGGTTTTGCGGCTGTTGGAATCGCTGCGGGCGCGCCAGGTGCCAGTCCAAGCCCTGGGCATCCAGGCCCATTTGAATGCGGCAGACCCTCGGTTCAACCCTAAGGTTTTTCGACAGTTTCTGCGGGATGTAGCTGACCTAGGGCTCAAGATTTTGATTACCGAACTGGATGTGAGCGATCGCCATCTCCCCGCCAATTTCACCCAGCGCGATCGCATCGTCGCCGCGACTTACCAAGACTTTCTCGATGTGGTACTCGATGAACCCGCCGTGATTGCCATTTTGACCTGGGGACTGAGCGATCGCTACACCTGGCTGAGCAACTATGCCCCCCGAGACGACCAAAAGCCGGTCCGAGGATTACCCCTAGACCGGCACTTACAGCGAAAACTGGCTTGGCGGGCGATCGCCCAAAGTTTCGACCAGGCCAAAACCCAAATTTCCGCTGAAATTTAGCGGAAATTTAGCAGAAATTTAATAGGCTCCAGACTTTTGTAACACCACGCCTACGGTGCGCAGCAAAATTTTCAGATCCAGCCACAGCGACCAATATTTCATGTAGGCCAAATCCAGATTGACCACATCTTCGAAGTTATCAATATCAGAGCGCCCAGACACCTGCCAAAGTCCCGTAATTCCCGGCAAGACTTCGTGGCGAATAAAATGCAGATCCGAGAACTTTTCCACATCTCGTAGGGGGAGCGGGCGGGGTCCCACAAAACTCATTTCCCCTAACAAAACATTAATAACTTGAGGCAATTCATCGAGACTATAGCGTCGCAAAAGATGACCTGCTTTCGTAATTCGGGGATCATTTTTAATTTTGAATAGGACGCCGTCCTTGGTTTCATTCTGTGCTTCTAGCTCCTTCTGAAGCTGATCCGCATTGGTCACCATCGTGCGGAATTTCCACACATAGAACGGTCGGTTATTCAGCCCAATCCGAAGTTGACGATAGAAAATCGGCCCCGACGAGTCTAGGCGGATCCAGAGGGCGATCGCACCATAAACCGGCGACATCAAGAGCAAAAAGAAAAAAGCAGCTAACCCATCCATTGTGCGTTTGATGCCAAATTCAAAACCCGACAGCGCTGGCGGAAACAGGGTTTGCACAATCACCGAAGGCGAGGGATCTTCAATCACCCAGCGAGAAATTAAAGGCCGTTGGGGATCGGCTTCCCGTTCCGCATCAATGTCTTCCTCCAGTTCCGGAGCAAGGCACTGACAGCAATGAACCCGAATCCCAGTATTGCGCAATGACCAGTAGGTTGACAGTAGTTGGCGATCGCTCTCCGCTGCCTCAATAAAGACCTGGGAAACCCGCAACTGACTGAGGCGCGCCAAGAGCTCCGGCAAGCAGGGATCATCTAAACGATCCAGCCTGTAGGAGCGCACAACCTTGTAATGGGAGGACTGGGCGATAAACGCTTTGAGCTGCTTAGCATGGCCCGGTTGGGAAAAAACCACAACGCGATGGCAGGCAATCTGACGCTGACGTAAACCGTGGGTTATTCGGTCAAACCCCAAACGTCCTACCAGCAACGCCGTCGCACTGGCTACAAACCCATAGGCCGGTTGCACCTCGCTCACGAGCCCATTGGCCGCACCCTGTTCTAGCAATAAACCAATCAGCAGCCAGCTCACCCCTTGGGACTGAAGCAATGCCCCATAATCTCGCCGAGCCGGTCCGGCCCCATACAGTCCTCGCAACCACAGCGGAGCAATATTAAGACTTAAACAAAGAAAAATAACAACGGGAGATAAAACACCTAAGCATCCGGTCAACAGCCAAGCGATTCCTAAACAAGCGGAATCAATCAAAAACAAACTGCACTGTCGCAGAACCGAAAACTTGAAGCCTTGACCGACTGCAAGCTGAGTTGCAGCACGCAGATCACGCGTATTCCAACGGGTAGAAGAAGTTGTGGTAGAAGAAATCCGGATTGACTGCTTTTGAGGATTCTCCAGCAGTGGGCCGACCTGAAATTGGGGGAACATTGCGTCAACTTTCCTATGCCTGAACAGGGATGACGTAGCTAATTCCCGGAAGAAGAGTGCACTCAATTGCTCAAGCCTAAAAGCTCAAGCGTGAAAGCAAGGGCAACAAGTAGATAGATAAATCTAGAGCACCTGCACAGTTGCCCAGACTATAGAGTCCCTGAGTCAAAAATCCCTGAGTTGATTCACCTTAACCGGTACACCCTAGACCCTAACTCGCTACGTAATACGTGAGGACAAGGCAAAATCTATTAGCTAGGCCGAGGTTGGGAGTTGCGCTATGCCAAAGCCTAGAGCTGTGTTGTCTCAGCGTTGGCTCGAGCATAGGAGAACCCTAAACGAAGGCAAGCTAAGTACGGATCTCGCCGCCTCAGTTAGCCGTTAACTGAATACTATCTTGAAACCAGAGTGACACCTCGAAGCCCCACGCAGGCTTCATCAAAGCTTCATGAAACCAGGAAAAACTCTCCGGGGGGAAAATTCATAGTTTTGTCTTTTTAGAGCAAAACCACGCAGCCTTTATGTATCTTTTGTAAGTTTTACAAAAACCTAAGATTAGTCTCTGTGAAGAGAAAGAGTTAAATTTGCTACCATTATGGTCGCCTTATGACATCAGTGCCGTCGTCGGAGTAAGCCGTGTTGCGGACTAAAGATGAGTGCCAAACTAAAAAATGCCGCAGTGACGAGGGCGATCGCCGGACCCGAGGGCAAATTAAACCAGGCGCTCAAGTACATGCCGGTTAAACTCGACGCGATCCCCACGGCAGCCCCCACTAACATCACCTGATGCAGCCGAGTGACTAGCAAATAGGCCGTGGCACCGGGAGTAATCAACAGCGCTAACACGAGGACCACGCCCACGGCTTTGAGGCTAGCCACCACCGTCAGCGCGATCAACGACATTAACCCAAAGCCCAAGGCATCCACCGGCAAGCCAGCGACCTTGGCCCCTTCAGGATCAAAGGTGTAAAACAAGAGTTCCTTATACAACAGCCAAATGACTGAAATCACAATTAAGGCAATGATCGAGGTATCGCGGACATCAGCGGCGGTAACACCGAGAATATTGCCGAAGAGAAAGTGATTCAGATCAATTTTGTTGTTTTTTTGAATGAGCGTGATCAGCGTCACACCCAAAGCGAAAAAAGTAGATAGAACAATGCCCATGGCGGCATCTTCTTTGATGGGCGATCGCGTCCGAATCCAGTTGATCAACACAGTGCCCAACATGCCGCTGACAAAGGCCCCGAAAAATAGATTGAGATCCCACCAGTAGGCCAAGGCCAGCCCCGGCAAAACCGAGTGGCTAATGGCATCGCCCAACAACGCCAGCCGCTGTACCAACAGATAGCTGCCGACCACCGAGCAAATCAGGCCAACCAAGATGGCGACGACTAACGCCCGCTGCATGAAGCCATATTGCAGCGGCTCCCATAATAAATCCAGCATGCCTAGGCCGCACCCCGCAGAAAATTGACATAGCCGCCATAGGCCTGCTCCATGGGCGCATCTCTCAGCACCCGCTGACGGGGACCACTGGCAATCAGATGGCGATTGAGCAAAATCAGGTCATCAAAGTTTTGAATGGCCGCGCCCAGGTCATGGTGGACCACGACCACGATTTTGCCGGACTGGGCCAACTCCTGCAAAATGTCAAACAGAATCGCCTCGGTTTTCTGATCGACCCCCGTAAAGGGCTCATCCAAAAACAATAGATCAGCATTCTGGGTCAACGCCCGTGCCAAAAAGACCCGCTGCTGCTGGCCCCCGGAAAGCTGGCCAATGGGTCGTCGGGCCAACTCCAACATTTCCACCCGTGCCAACGCCGCCTGGGCACTGGCCCGACTCGCTGCTGAAAACCTCCGTAGCCATCCGGTCTGGGCCACTCGCCCCATCATCACCACATCCCACGCCGTTGCCGGATAGGTCCAATCGATCTGCGCCCGTTGGGGCAGGTAGGCAAGGCGATCGCGTTGCTCCAACAGCGCTTTCCCCGCCCAAACCGCCGATCCTTGGCTGGGCACCAATCCCAACAGGGCTTTCATCAATGTACTTTTGCCTGCCCCATTGGGACCAATGACACCAGTTAACCGTCCGGGGGCGATCGCCACAGTAATATCCTCCAGGGCCCGGACCTCTCGATAGGCCACCGTGAGATGGTTGACCTGAAGGAGGCGATCGCGAGCGCTAGGTAATCCCTGAAGTAAGGCCGAGGAAGGAGCTGCCATAGATGCCGACAAAATGAAAAGATTATGAAATCAGTATAGCGGACCAAAATGAAAGAATTATGAAAGATAAAAGAGATTAAGGTCTTGTATTTTCCGGAAGGTCCCTAGGCTTTGTCTGAAGGAAAAATCAGAGGTGCATTGCTTTCGAGAACTGGGAACGCTAACCCTAAGGCCAGCCCTAAGGCCCTATGAATGTTTTCAAGCATGTTTTCAAGACTGCTTTCGAGACTGCTTTTGAGTCAAGCCGCCTCAAGGTTAACCCCCTGGGTTGCATCCCATTGCCTATCCCATTGCCCATCATTTTGATTGAAAGACAGCATGCAGATATCGAGTCGAAAAAAAATCGCCGTACTCTATCCTGCGTTTTTGGGGGGTGGAGCGGAAGCCGTTGGGCTTTGGATCTTAGAAGCCCTCAAAGATAAATATGAGGTCACGCTCTTCACCGTCGCGGGAATTGCCTTTGAGCGGCTCAATGCCATGTATGGGACCCATTTGTGCGATCGCACCATCCAGGTCAAGGCCCTCTTTCCCCGCTCCCGTGCTGGCTTCGTCAACGCTTGTATTGCAAACAACTGGCATATTCGCATGCTATTGTTTCACACCTTAATTCGCCAGCTCAAGGCACAGCAATCTCAGTACGATACCTGCGTTTCGGCCTACAATGCCGTTGACTACGGCTTTAAGGATTGCCCCAGTCAAGGGATTAACTATATTCACTGGGTCAATGTTCTCGACAGCAGTCGGTTCTACAACTTAATTTCCGAGACCGACCCCGCCAGAATCAAACAGTATTGCAACCTGGCCAACTCAAAAATGGTTGCTGAGCGAATCCAGACGGTTTATGGCACGACGCCGGAACTGGTTTATCCGCCCGTGGTTATTGATGTCCAGGATGTACCCTGGGAAGAAAAGGAACATGCCTTTATTTGCAGTGGCCGGTTGACCCTCGCCAAGGAACCCCACAAAGTCATCGAAATTTTGCGACGGGTGCGCGATCGCGGTTTTAACATCAAACTCCACATGACCGCTGGCGGCGGCGGCGTCTATGCTTGGCAATACCGCAACCGCATTCGGAAGCTGGCCCAGGAGCATGGAGACTGGATCACGCTTTACGAAAACCTCAGCTATGCCGACTATGTCTCGGTGTTGTCAAAATGTCGGTATGGCATTCACTACAAAACCGAGCCCTTTGGGATTTCCATCGCCGAAATGATCAAAGCCGGAGCAATTCCCTTTGTGCGGAGTTTTGGCGGACAGGTCGAGATTGTGGGTGAACAGAATCAAGACCTGTTCTTCTTTGACCCCGACGAAGCGGTTGAAAAGATCGTTCGGGTTTTGGGCGATGAAGCCCTCCAGGGTCATCTGCGGGACGCCATGGACACCCAAAAAACCCTTTTTTCGACGGAACGGTTTATGGCGGAGTTTGAGCAGGTGGTCGATCGCCATCTCCATCCCGCACCTGCCCAGTGCGAGGAACTGCCTCCGGCCCCTCATCCGGTTGGGGCGGCTTCCTAGGCGATCGCCCCCATCTACGCAACTGTTGCGCTTTGAATCAGAACTAACCAGAACCCATCATGAAGCTTTTCTTTTACCGACGCAGTGACGACCAGCCCAACTTTGGCGATGAGCTCAATCTCTGGCTCTGGGACAAAATTATGCCCGGAATACTCGACGAAGATGAATCCGCAGCCTTCTTTGGCATTGGCACCTTGCTCAACAATCTGGTGCGGGAGCGCGTTCCCAATGCCAAGCAAATTGTCGCCCTAGGCACTGGCGTGGGATACAACCGGGGTCTGCCCCAAGTGGATGATGCCTGGACAATTTATTGTTTGCGAGGACCTCTCTCGGCGTTGAAGCTGGGCTTAGATCCTAAAATCGCGATTACCGATGGAGCCGCATTGATTCGCCGAGTTTACAAACCAGAAGGCCGGAAGCTTCACAAGTTTTCCTACATTCCCCACTTCACCCAGTCGATTATTGCTGGAGAAGACTGGGAGGAAATTTGTGCCGAGCTTGGAATTCACTACATCGACGCTCGCTGGCCGATTGAGCGGGTGCTCCAGGATCTCTGCGAAACCGAAGTGCTCTTGGCGGAAGCCATGCATGGTGCCATTATTGCCGATGCCCTGCGCACGCCTTGGATTCCCATCCAGACCAGCCAGTGGATTTTGCCGTCCAAATGGATTGACTGGACCATGTCCCTAGATATGCAGTTCCAGCCCCATCCCATCACTGGATTAGAACCCATCCAACCCGAGTATGCACTCAAAAATATTCGGGGTCTCCAAGGCAGCCGCACAGCCTTGCGCAAGTCAGCCACCCGTTGGCTCAAAAAACAGCAGGCCAAAATTCAGATGGAAAGCATCATGAAGCACGGCAATCCCCAGCTCAGTGCCGATGCCTTGATCGAAAGCAAAACTTGCCAACTGGAAGAAAAGCTCGAACAGTTTAAGGCCGACGTCGCCGCAGGCCGTTTCCGGAGCGACAATCCCCAGTTGTCTTTGGTTTAATCTGGTTCTGAATCTTCTTGAAAATTAAAAAAGAGGGACATAGCGTACCATGTCCCTCTTTTTGTTATTTAGATCTGAGTTTTTTAGATCTTAGAGTCCCTAGCTTCTCGGCGTCAGTTGAGGCAAGGCTGCCGCTGTTTCGTTAGCCGCACTTCCTTCTGCCGGAGCACCGATCGCCCGAACAACTTCCACGCCGGATTCTTCTAAAATCACCACCGGCTCCGAGCCATTCATTTCAATGCGCTTGACCAAAACGCGACCGTTGGAAAGCCGCTGTCCCGCCATGACATATCGGCTAGTGGGTTCCTCAGGAGCCTTGACGATCGCCTGATAGCGAGAGCCAATCTGAATGACACCTGTGACTTCTACTGCCCTGGCTAGAGCCGGATCGGGAACCGGGTCGCGGGGGGAGAGATCCGGTAGGTCTGGAGCCTTGGCAATCGGGCCACTGGCACTGGCACCGCTGCCTCTAGAACTGCTGCCGGTGCTAGTTGTTTTAGCGCCCCCAGCAGTACCTGCCACAGGCTGCCCACCAGAGGAGGTTGAGCCAGAAGAACCAGCGGCACCGCCAGAGCGGCTGACACTGCTCGAACTGCCACCGGCATTAGCTCCCACGGACCGAGTTTGATTGCCGCTAGCACGACCTGGATTACTGCCAACACCACCAGGGAAACGCTGCCCCCCGGTCGAGGAGGCGTTGCCTAGAGGAACGTTAAATCCCGTAGCACTGACGGCATCAGGCTCAGGAGGAACCGGACGCACTAGCACTACGCTGGGACCACTAAACGGATCTTGACGACCGCTGCCCACAGCCTTGATCCGCAAATTGGCATTGGTGGAAGGGATCAGTCCGGGTACCTGGGTTTCTGCCTGGGTAACGACCACGCCATCAGGGGTTGTAAAGACCTGTGAGGGGGGCGCATCCTGCGGTTGAGTTGCCTCCGTTGTAGGGGGCGTTGCCACTTCCGTCCCCGGTGTTGCTGGTTCAATGGCCGTCGGCTCCTCGGGTGTACGATTACAGCCCGTGAGCGTTAGGACGATGAGACTGGCCAATGCGATCGCCGAATGTTTTTTCATCGTGGCTCCCCCACAATCTCCTCTGACCTTAAGAATAGCGTTTCTCTTTCGAAGCTGTGTTAATGCTTACCTGCTGTTCATGTAGGCGCTTATTATATGTGGCGCTTAAAGCATGTAGGCGCGTAAAGTTTAACAGGGAATGCCTCGGGTTGCCCTCGTTATTTCACTGCATTTTGTCCAGCGCCATCTCCTCAAGCGCTAATCCACGACCGGTCTGCCGCTGTTCCATAAATCCAGGCCATAATTGAACTAGGCTATTCAAGCCTTCATCAATGTCAAGCACCTGTCACACTGGCTTTAGGTCCATTGCAGGATAGCAGTAAGGAGAGGGTTATGGGCGATCGCGAAAAAAACGAAAAGCTACGGGATGACTTTCTCTATCCCACAACCAGTTATCAGGGCCCTTTTACGCCCCAGCAATTGACGTTTAATGCCAATCTCCAAGAGTTTGCGCAACGGGTTTCGCTGCTCTGCGGTTTGGAAACGGGCGGAAAAATTTCCACTGAAGATGCCTACACCCAGATCAAGCTTCTGTGGAAAATGCTGAAGAACTCAAAAAAAGAATTACTGGATCAAGCCCCTCCAGAGACGCCTGAATTGCCCGAATCCTGAACGGATCAAGAGGAAACGCTGAAATAGTCCTTGACGATTTGGAGAATTCGCTGGGTGGCTAGGCCATCACCAAAGGGATTCGTTGCATTGGCCATGGCCCGGTAGGCCTCTGGATCGCTCAGCAGTTCCAAGGCGGCAGGCACCACCCTGGCAGGGTCAGTGCCTACTAATTTTGCGGTGCCTGCCATCACCGCTTCAGGACGCTCTGTCGTCTCTCGCAGCACTAAGACCGGTTTGCCAAGACCAGGGGCTTCTTCTTGAATGCCGCCGGAATCTGTCAGCAGGAGCGTACATCGCTGCATGGCACCGACGAGGGCAGGATAGTCTAGGGGCTCGGTCAAAAAGACGCGGGGATGTTCTCCCAGGGCTACTTGTAAGGGTTCGCGCACCAAAGGATTGCGATGCAAGGGCAGCAGCAGAGCAGTGTCGGGGACTTTGTCGAGGATTTGGAGAAAGCTGGTGGCGATCGCCGCCAAAGGTTCTCCCCAGTTTTCACGACGATGAACGGTTGAAAGAATCACCCGATGTTGCTCCCAGTCCAATCCGGCGATCGAACAGTCAGGGGTTTGGGCCGCAACCGTTAGCAATGCATCAATCACCGTGTTACCGGTTTGGTAGAGATGTTCAACCAAACCCGACTTTTTCAGATTGTCCACGGACAACGCCGTTGGGGCAAAATGCAGCTGGGCAATTTGCGAAACCAAGCGGCGATTGGCTTCTTCGGGATAGGGATTAAATAAATGATCGGTGCGCAGGCCCGCTTCCACATGGCCCACCGGAATTTTTTGATAGAACGCCGCCAGGGCCGCCGCGAAGGCAGTGGTGGTATCGCCCTGAACCAAGACAATCTGAGGAGCCAGCTCTTGAAACAGCTTTTCGAGCCCCTGGAGACTGCGGCAGGTAATGTCGGTTAGCGTTTGCCCCGCTTGCATAATCGCCAAGTCACGGTCGGCATTCAGGCCAAACCAATCCATAACTTGGGTGACCATTTCCCGATGTTGGCCAGTCAACACAACTTGGGTCTCGAAAGCCGGATCCTGCCGAAATTGTTGAATTACAGGGGCAAGCTTAATCGCTTCAGGTCGGGTACCGAGCGTAATGCAAACCCGAATTGGCTGGGACGGCGACAAACCGGACATAAATCAACCATGGTGAAGGCCGATTCCCATCCTAACGAAAGATAGGGACATGGCAATGCCATATCCCTACCCTTGATAAATTCAAAAAGATTCAAATAATTTAAGTCTCTACAGACCCGAATTGACTTCGCAGGTGAGCGGGCAAGAGGCGTAAACGGATTGGCTCTTGAGTGCAGCCTTACCGTTGAGCCAAGTCAGCCAGCTAACATCCTGGGGATGAATGCCTCGGAAGGTGAGGACAGCGGAGGCCATGATAATGCCAAGAAGATGAGAACCGAGGATCGCGCCACTCACAACCAGAACTGCACTCATGGGCAGAACAGACTGGAGGGCGATCGCCGCCAAAGCGCTCACCGTGACCACAAGAATCAACAGGGGAAAGCCAATCACGACCATACAAACGGTCAGGGCAAAAACCCACATCAAGAAACTTTTCAACCAAATTAATTGGCTGCCTCGATCAAATGTTGAACTCTCTAAATAGGCCATGACCATCGCTCCTTGCCGGGAAATCATCTTTTGTTACGGGGTTTCTCTGCAAACAGCCTAGGCTATTCACCCTGGGAAAAGGGAAGATATTTTAGGTAAGAGAGAAGACTAGCGTAACGCCGGATGGGTGTAGGACCTTCAGTATAGGGAGCAACTCCTGGGATTTCATCAAACGTTTATCAAAATTTACGGAAAGGCTTTTCCGTAACGTTTTCTTAACAAGAACAGCCAGATTTTACAGCCAAAACGGAAATAAGGTCAGCCAGCCCAAAACACTGTCAAGGTGTCCTGCGCAAGAACGTTGAATAGGCGATGGCTGAACGATGGCTGAACGGATGGCTGGATGCAGCTCCTACAGTACAAAGCCGGAACTATTAGAGGTTGGTCTAAAGCCAAGCCCTTGCGCTACAGTGGGATTGCTAAAGTGGAAATGATTCCGCTTTAGCTTAATTTTATTCAGCGGATACCCGGTTGGTTTCTGCTTTGTCTGGGCCATCTAGGGAAAAACTTCATCAAGTCTTGTGAAGCTTTTTCAGGGATCGGTGGTCAGAGATACAAAAAGTTTGGAGATTTAGAGGTCGATAAAGTGATGGAACGACAATCGACAGCATCAGACCTTGCTCCTGACTGTGTCTCCGCAGCTCAATCCTCTCCGGTTCAGGGTTTGGAGGAAGCGGTGGCCAAATGTCAGGCCCTAGGCATGCGGATGAGCCGTCAGCGTCGCTACATTCTGGAATTGCTTTGGCAAACGCGCGAGCATTTATCCGCGAGAGAAATTTATGATCGCCTCAATCGCCAAGGGTGCGATATTGGCCACACGTCGGTTTATCAGAATTTAGAAGCGTTGTCGTCTCAAAATATTGTTGAATGTATCGATCGCGCCGACGGACGGCTCTATGGCAGCGTCAGCGATTCCCACAGCCATGTGAACTGTCTCGATACCCAGCAAATTTTGGATATTCATATTGCCTTGCCAGAGGCAATCCTCCAAGACATCGAAGCGCGGACGGGGGTTAAGATCGTGGACTATCGCATTGACTTTTTTGGCTATCAGCAAACCCCGCCAACGTCGGACCCTAAGGCGTTGCCGGCAGATACCCCGGAGACTTCTGAGGGTTTGTCGGAAACTCCGGCAAATGCTTTACCGGAGCTATAGAGCGATGGTTTCATCCTCACTGGCCAGCCCCGCCTCTACGGGTTCCTGGGAAGCGGTCCAGCCGTTCGCCGGAGGTTCAGCCCTGGCTTGAGGTGCAGGGAGGGTTGCCGTAGTGGTTTCCTCTTCATCAAAGCGATAGCTACTGGTCGTATCCAGCGCCGATGCTGGGGGCTGTTCTGCGGAGAGTGTGGCCTCCTCCTCTGAAGCATGGGTGGCGAGGGGTCGGTCGGGCGTCGTGGATCGCGGTAGGCTGGCGGCTTCCTCCTGGACTAATTGCTGATAGACCTGATATTCCGTCATCGAGAAAAAGGCCCCGGATTGCTGGGCGATGGCGATCGCCGCTGCATCCAAGTGGGCATGGGCAACGCAGGCATTGCTCAGATTGACCCCCACCAGCGTCGCCCCCGTTAAGTCGGCATAGCGTAAGTCCGCACCCTGGAGATTGGTGCGACACAAAAGACTATGGCGCAGATTCGCCCGCTGAAGGTTGCAGCCAACGAGGTAGGCATCGGTCAAATCGGCCCCTTCCAAGTTGCTGCCGAGCCAAGCGGCATCTTCTGCTTGAATGCCCTGCAAATTGGCTCCGGCCAGCATGACTTGGTTGAGATGGGCTTTGGGCAAATGGAGCTGGGCCAAATGTTGACGGGCATAGACCCAGAAGGCAAAGGGAGACAGAATGCTGGTGCGACCGATAAATTGACTCAGACGGTTGGGGTTATAGTCCGAGGAGCGCTGACTGTCACCGCAGGGACAGAAGCCAAAGGTCGATTCCTGGGCGATTCTGCACAGCAGCGTAAAGACATTTAGCCCCACAGCGGCATCCACTTGAAGCATGCTGAAGGGATTGTGGAGAACCCGGAGCATCTGGTGCGCCGTTTGGGGAATGCCCTCATCCAGCCAACGGCCTCGGCAGTAGTAACGATAAAACTCGTGGAGGCGATCGCTCAAAATCTCCAAAGAAACCCCCGGCGATTCCCGCTGCTGTTCCCGCCGCAACCGCTCCAAAATAAAGTTGACCAGACGCGGGGAGAGGGGGGCATGGCCCAACAGTCGATAGAGATGGAGTGCCACCTGTTCGGCACTTTCTAGGGCAAAGGCTTCACCGTAGGGGGTTTGGATCCGTTGGGTGACCGTTTGGAGGGCGAGGGCGATCGCCTCCGCTCCGCTGTAATCCCCCAAAAAGGAATGGCGAAAAACCCAGCCCCGCTGCTTGGAAGCAAGGCTCTGTTCCCGGAAATAAAAGTTTGGTAAGGGCTGCTCCCAACTCCCCCCAGCCAGTTCACCACCGGACTCTGGCAAAAGATTATCCTCTGGGAGAACCGCTTCCTCTGCCCATTGGCCACGCCCACTCTGGAGGATTCGGAGGGCCGCCCCTTGAATTTGCTGCCGCACTTGACGGGGCGATCGCCCCGCCAGCAAATTCGCCACCCCATCAGTGGAGCGGCTGGCATGGGCTGGTCCATTGCGGGACAGATCCGCCAGCAGACCGGGCTGGGGATAGGCATCGGTGGCTGCTCCCAAGAGCCAGGTCTGAAGCCGCTCGAAAATTTCAAACTGGAGTGCCTCGACGGAAAGGGAAAAAATGCGCTCATCCAAAAATCCGTCCCGATGCAGCAAGGCCATGAGCAACAAGGTTGAGGGCCAATGGGCCAGCTCCTTGACCGCCGAATGGGACTGACCGCGAAAGGCTCCGCCTTTTTTGAGAAAGTTGAAATAGGATTGGGCGATCGCCTTGGTTTGCAAAATTGCCCAGTGGCGGAACCAGAGCTTCAGATCCGCTTGATCCATCGGTTGAATCTGAAGCCGAGGGTAGGACTGTTCCCACTGCATTTCGGGATGGGTTTTGAGCAGCGTAGCAAACAGTTCTGGCTGGCTGGTGAGCAAAATACGGTGACGTGGCACGCCTTTCTCATTGCGATAGCGATCCTGAAAAGCTTGAATCTGCCGCAGAAACCGCGAGAGCTGACCTTCTCCATCCGGACCGAGGGGCAATTCTTCTAGACCATCCAGAATCAGCACACAGGGGGGATTGTGGGCAGCGAGCCAGCTTTCTCGCTCCGTAAACAAACCGCTAGGAAGGGCCGGAGCCAAGGTTTCTTCCAGCGTCGCGCCCAGGAGCAGGCCCCGTAGCGAGATCACAATGGGCATCCAATTGGGATAAAAATCCTGGGCCAACCGCACCGCAAACATTTGGCAAAAACAAGTCTTGCCCTGGCCCGCTTCAGCTTCCAAAATCGGAATTTCACCCGGCTTCACCAACTGTTCTGTGGCCCAGTCCAAGGCATCCTCAAGGGGCTCTGCTGGCAGGGAGGCCTTCGCCAGAGAACTATCAGGGCGATGGGTCGCACCCAACCCAGCGGAGTCACCGGTCTTGAGCAGCCCCCGAGGCGGAATATAAAGATCCCGTAGACAAAACACCTGGCCCAACAGCGGCCCATTCAGGCTTTGCAGGAGCTGTGCCCGATAGAGCTCTTGCTGGGGCTCAATGGTGATGTGGGAAGACCGGCCTTCATCAATCAGCTCATAATCGCGGTCCGGCTGGGTAGGTCGGCTCCAGGTGGCCAGATGTCCCAATCGTACAAATTTTTGGAGTTGGGCCAGAGGGGTGGCATTTTCCGCGATCGTCGCCAGTAAATGCCCCACCAGTCCATGCTCCAACCGCTGGATCAACAGTTGAGCCTCCCGCTCCTCTGCCCCATTAAACGTCAGCCAAGTCACCATGACCTGCCGAATTTGCTGAACCAACAACGACTGGGAACCCGAAACCAGCGCCTGCTCCGCCTGGGTATCCGTCAGCCGCTGGGGTCGTAAACTGGCAATGAGTGGAGTTAGGGGCGTCTGGGCCAAGGTTTCTTCCGATAGGGTTTGGGCTGCGGTAAGGGAAATCTGAGCGGCATCGAGCCAGGGGCGGTGGAGACTGGCCTCCTGGGTCAAGAGTTCGTCCAAGGCCCGCAAATAGGCAATCTGAAAACTTAGCCAAGTGCCTTCATTGCGTCTCAAGGGACGTTTGCGGCTGAGCTGCCGTAGCAATTGAGACGTCACCATCGCCAGAGGCTGGAGCATTGGCCAGGCTTGGGTAAAGGGTAGCTCTAATACCTCGGCCAAAACAGCAATGTCAAAAATGGTGCACTGACTCAAACCCATTTCCTGGGTAATGCGGGCCGCAATGCCCCGCAGCAAAGTGGTCTGCTCAGGCACCTGCCAGAAGGGAGCAGAGGTAGAAATCAGTTCGCTACTGTTGCTGGGCAAGGTCAACCCAAGCGAACTGCCATAGGTTCTGAGCCAATGGCAAATACTCAAGCCCATAGGGGTCACCGCTAGAGTGTCAAAAACGCATCTATTAATCTTTTCTACCGGCAAGATCACGGATCCGCCTTAAATCGTATCTCGCTATCCAAACTCGATCTCTACTACATCTCTCTACGGAAATTTCAGGAGAAATTAACAAGATGAATGGGTGTAAAGGATTTCCTGGTTTATCCCGATTCGGCCCGGAAAAAGTTGAAGTTTACTCAAACAAAGGGCTAGTGCTTCACACAAGCTTTTTGTAGAAGAGCCTTTTATGGCAACGCTTGCCTGTGGCCATAGGTCGGTCGAGTCGAATCTTATGCGCTCGTTTGGGGGGAGGAAAAGGGTATGCTGCATCAGCCTTTAATCAATTTGGATCGGCATCGGGAAAACCTGAATCGCGTCTTGGCTTTACCGTGGGTCCAGGGCTCCGTGAAGCAGTGGCAACAGTTGAAACAAGAGGTGGAGGCGCAAATTGGCCCCCTGCCGTCTCCGGAAGACTGGGCTCGATTGAAGCTGAGTCTCTTACTGTTAGCGCTTCCTTGGAGCGGGGGAGCGTTAGCCTATCAATGGCTGACAGCGGTTCCTAATGTGCCTAATTGTCATGTTCCACAGTGGTCCCAGGCCGATCTCGATCGCCTAGACTGCATTCAACAAAAAATGAAGTCCGGTCAGTCCCGCCAGGTCTTGGCTGGAATTCGTCAGTTAAAAGCTTGGCCGGAAGATAGCCCGATGTACGGGGTTTCTCAGCGGTTGCTAGAGGATTGGAGTTTGGTGGCCTGGAGTCAGGCCCAGCTTGAGTTTGAGTCGGGTGAATGGGAGACATCAGCGCAACTGGTGGCGGAAATTCCTGCGCAGTTACCCCTGTGGACCCAGGTACAAGACCGTTTGGGATTGTGGCGTGAGATTCGGACCCAGGGCGAAAACCTTTACGACCTTGCCCAATCCGCCATTCGGGCACAAGACTGGACCCAGGCACTGGACCATGCCAAGGCTCTAGCAAAGCTGGATAATGATTACTGGAAACGGCAGGGTTTGCATGAGTTGCCGCTGCTGATTGAAGAACGTCAGGCCGCAGTGGGGGATTCAACGAGGCAGCCCTTAGCCCAGTTTTTTTCTGACCCTCGCTCTGGGGCAGATTCCCGCTCCCATCCGGAGATTCCTCGATCCCGTTTACCCATGCCGATGATGATTGGCTTAGAACGACCGGCGATCGCCAAACCCCATCTGGCCCAACCCGAATTCTCTACGGTCTGAATTTTCTTGGGTTTAGGGATCCGAGGCTAAACTCTGGTGATAAGGTGTGGGGAGAAAATTTCCCCTGCCGCGCCTCTCTGCTGGGACTATGGCCGATCGCCCCCTCAAACTTCTCCTGATTGATAGCGATGCAATTGTGCGACTGGGGCTCCAAACCGCCTTACAGAGCCATACTGCCATTGGGGCGATCGCGGTTCAGTCTGCTCTCAATCTGGATCGTCTGGGTGCGCTGGGCCGTCTGGACACACCTCAGGCGGTTGCCGATGAAACGCCCATTGAACAACCGGATATTGAACGACCGGATGTAGTCCTGCTCAATCTCCTCAGTCTGTCCCAGGATGAAGGCTTAGAGCGGCTGGAGCGGGCAGTGTTTGAGTTGCGCCAGCGGCTCCCTGGGGTTCCGCTGCTAGGCTTGGAATACAGCCGACCACCTGCCCTGGCCCGGTGGGCCGAGCGGATTGCCTTGGAAGGATATTGGACCCGCAGTCGCTCTGTGGATGAGCTAGTTGAGGCGATACAGCAGCTTCAGCGGGGGCAACGGGTTTGGACCTTGTCTACGGTTTCCCAGTCTACGGTTTCCCAGCCTACGGTTTCCCGAGGATCGCCTCAGGAAGGGGAAGCGCGGGGAGCAGCCACTGTTCAGTATCAGAGGCGATCGCTCAATCCCTGGAGCCGCACCCTAGCGTCAGGCATGGCCCAAATTGAGACCAACATCCAAGCCTTGGAGCAGCAACGGCAAGATCCCCAGACCTTTGTGTTGGATCAGCTTTGGTTGGCGGGCTGGCAGCGAGAGCTTCGCGCCAGCCGGTGGCTATTGCAACGACTGGGGGGCCAACCGCTTGGAGGAAAGACTGAACCTCAGGGTTGGGAATTGGAAAATGGCTCATCGGTACCGCTCAGACTTCAAAAGGATCGCCAGGACCTGAAGACTCCAGAACGGGTTCACCCAGGGACAAGGACTCCAGGGTCTGTCACCCCAGGCTCAGGGATGTCCCAGTTCCCTCGCGAAAACCTCTCCCCCCGCCTGAATCCCGGAGGCCGAGAGCTACAAACCCTGCTGTTCGATCAAATCAGTTTGCGCATGCCGCCAGGGCTGGTGAACTACACCGAAGAGCCCCAAGAAATCGACATTCTCAACGCCTCCCGCCGTCAGGAACTGCTGAGCACGGTGTTGCGGTGTTGGGGAGAGCTCCTGGTAGACGTCCGACTGTCCAATTTACCCCCGGAAGGCTTTGGCCGTTTTATGGGTGAGAAGCGATCGGAACTGCTTTTAGACCTCTGGCAAGCATCCCTCAGCGACTTTTTGGGCCGCTATTCGACGCTGACGCTGGAAGGAAATATGGTGGAACTGTTGCCGGTACTCCTCCAGGAACAGGTGGCCGTAGAACGTTCAATTTTGCGACCGATTCCAGGGGTTGAGATGCTCGTGGGGGCATTGCTCTTTAGCCAGCCCGTGACAATCGATGGCACGCCCTACCGACCGACCTCGCCGGAAGCCCTAGAGCGTTTGGGATTGCTGATGGAAAATTTATTAATTACAGTGGCCAATGCCGTTGTCCAGCCGCTGCTCAATCATTTTGCCGAAGTAGATGCGATTCGCGAAGGATTTTACGATCGCCGCCTCCTCTCCACCCGAGAAATTGAAAAGTTTCGCAATAATCTTTCTTGGAAATATCGCGTGGCCCATCTCTTTCGGGAAGCCCAGGATATTTATGAAAGTCGGTATGGACTGCTGGGGTTTAGCGATCGCGGCATCGAAAAATGCACCATCTACGCCCCCCGACGCCAAGACCTCACTACCCTGACCCCCTTGCAGCAATCCGTCACGCTCATGCTCGAAGTCCGGGACGCGGTCGCCCCGCAACTTAAGTTTTTGGCCGGGTGGGTTGGCAGCGGCATGGTCTATGTCTTGACGCAAATTGTGGGTCGCGGCATTGGTCTGATTGGCCGAGGCATTATTCAAGGCGTGGGCAGTTCGATCCAGGATGTGCGCACCATGGGCAAAAATCGCTAGGGCTGAGGGCTCTGACGGGGCGGTGCCCACCAGGCTAGACCATAGGATTGGGTCGGTTGATGACGTTGCTGCTGATATTGAACGCGCAGCTTGTACCGACCCGTGACGGGAATAGGATGAAAAATATGCTCCACGCTGTCGACGCTGCTGCGGGATGACCAAATGCTGCGAGAACTATCGGTATCTTCGGCACGCATGAGGTATAAATCAAGATTATTGAGACCGCGATCGCGAAATTTCTCCCCTAGGTCATAGGCGTCATTGCTGTTTTCGTCGATCAGCTCCACTCGCCGATCCCAGACCAGCGTTGCAGCCATATAGTCTCCCGCCCGCAACGGTTTTTCTAGGACATAATCCGCATAGGTCACCGGAGGTTGGCGTCCTAGCGTAGGATCCTGAGAAGCAATCCCCACTTGGCCATAGTCCCACCCCCGAACTGCCACGGTAGTTTGGGGCGTAAACCGACCGGCACTAAACTGCTGATAGGCCCGCAGGGCATTGAGCTGGCCTGCTCCCATGAGTGGATCTAGGGGCAATGTCTGGGACCGGAATGCAGGTGAGCGGCTCCAATCATGGTTATCTTGGGCCTGTATCGTTTTCGCCATGCCCAAGAGCCTGCCATTGCCGCCATCCTGAAGCTTGTCCGCAGCATTGAGCAAAACCGCTTTCATCACCTCATGGCGACGCCCCGCTGGCCCAAACTTGGCGCTATCGCCATATTCCTGCAACAGCGCCACCGTTGCCGTGACATGGGGAGCTGCAAAACTCGTGCCACTCATGGTCGAAAGCTTGCCATCGGGATTGAGGACCTGGACCTTGTTGCCGGGGGCGACGAGACTGACGGAGTTGCGATCGCCCACATTCCGCTCCCGCCCCGCAAATCGATAGGCCACGCCCACCAGTTCATCGCCTAAATTGGCAAAGTCCACTTTGCTAAAAATGCCTTTGCTTTTTCTTGTGTAGGCAACTGTCAGACCATTGTATTGGTCCGTCGGAATCGGAATTCCCCCATCCCCCTGGTTTCCCGCTACGGTATAAAGCGTATCGTGGACGCGGGCAGACCAATCAACGCATTGGGTCAGCAGCGCATTGCCATCCAGCAAAGGATTGAGACGCCCATCCTGGCGCAGCGATTCACCAAAGCTGAGATTGATGGCTCGCACATCAGTGCCATTTTGCAACGCCACATGATTGAGCGTTAGACATTGTTCCGGTTGACCACTACCCGTGCGCCGAGAGCCCAAGGCCGCAGAATAGAGCCGCGCCTCCGGGGCGATGCCCAAACGGGCTTTAGCATTGCCAACCATGAGCGATGCGACGTTGTGGGCATGGACATCGACATTATTATTTTCTAGGGCCGCTTTATTTTGGTAAAACAATCCGGCCAACGGCAGCCCCAATTCCCCCGGCGCAACTTTTTTGTCAAAACCAAATAGGGCCGGACGACCCGGCTCCACTTGACCAATGGCAATCTTACGGCCCGAAAGCCGGTAGGGAGCCTTTTGCAAGGCTAGGGCATCGATGCCCTCTGGCCCAATCGAATCTTCGAAGGAGCTTTCGACAGCCTCATCCAACGGAAAAGCCTGTGCCGGCGCGACCTGAGGACCCAGCAAGCCAGGTAATGCCAAGACCGATGCAGCCCCAAGCCGAATTGTCAGGATAAAGAAACCATCAACCCGGTAAAGATACCTACACATTTTGTTAGACTGATTTGTATTGCAGGATGCAGGCAATAAGAGGAACACCCGCCATGACCCAATCGAAAAAGTCCACTGTTATCTCCCCTTCGATTCTATCGGCTGATTTTAGTCGTTTAGGCGAGGAAATTCGCGCGGTGGATCAAGCCGGGGCGGATTGGATCCACGTTGATGTAATGGATGGCCGTTTCGTTCCGAATATCACGATTGGTCCCCTGATCGTCGATGCGATTCGTCCCTATACCCAAAAGCCGCTAGATGTTCATTTGATGATCGTCGAGCCGGAAAAATATGTGGCAGATTTTGCGAAGGCGGGTGCAGATATTATTTCGGTTCATGCTGAGCATAATGCTTCTCCTCATTTGCACCGCACCCTGGGGCAAATTAAAGAGTTGGGTAAGCAAGCAGGGGTGGTGCTCAATCCTGGCACGCCGCTTGCTCTGATTGAAAATGTCTTGGATCTTTGCGATCTGATTTTGATCATGAGTGTGAACCCTGGCTTTGGCGGCCAAAGCTTTATCCCGACCATGGTGACGAAGATTGCGCAACTGCGTCAGATGTGTGATGAGCGCGGTTTGGATCCTTGGATTGAAGTGGACGGGGGCCTGAAGGTCAATAACACTTGGCAGGTGCTTGAAGTGGGTGCTAATGCGATCGTGGCGGGTTCGGCGGTGTTTAATGCGCCGGATTATGCAGAGGCGATCGAGGGCATCCGCAATAGCAAGCGTCCGGTAGAGCGGGAGCTGGCTGCGGTTTAGGACGCTGCGCAATGGGCTTTCAAGGTCCAACAAACAGCAAAGATAAAGCTTAAGAAAAGCGAGGACATCAGTTCTCGCTTTTTCTGTGGAGCGAGAAGGGCACGAGGCGCTATTCGACGAAGGGGTGATGACGGGGGGTTGACTATCGTAGGATGAAGGCAGTGCTCTGAAACTCTATGCTGCTTCCCCTCGCCTCTCAATTTACCTCCCCTGGTCCCGTCATCTTTGACCTGGGACCCTTCTCGGTACGTTGGTATGGTCTCCTGATTGCGTCTGCGGTCATTTTAGGACTGTCGGTTTCCCGTGGTTTGGCGAAACGACGCGGGGTTGACCCTGACCTGATGACCGATTTGGCCCTCTGGATGGTGATTGCAGCAATTCCGGCGGCCCGACTCTATTACGTCCTATTCGAGTGGAGGCAGTATGCCGATGAACCCCTGCGGGCCTTTGCCATTTGGCAGGGGGGGATTGCGATCCATGGTGCGATCCTGGGGGGGACTCTGGCGGGGCTGATTTTTGCCAAGCTCAACAAAATTGCCTTTTGGCAGCTTTGGGATCTGGTGGCTCCGGCCTTAATTTTGGGGCAGGCGATCGGGCGTTGGGGAAATTTTTTCAATTCCGAGGCCTTTGGCGCTCCGACGAATTTGCCTTGGAAGCTTTATATCCCTCAGGAAGTCGTGGTCCATGGCCAAACCTTTTTTCCGCGACCGGTCCAGTTTGCCAATGTGGACTATTTCCACCCCACGTTTCTCTATGAATCGCTTTGGAATCTGGGCGTTTTTGGGATACTGCTGTTTTTATTTTTTCAGGGACTTAAGCACCGTCCCCCCCTCAAGCTAGGAACCATCGCCCTAACCTATTTCATCGGCTATGGTTTGGGTCGACTCTGGATCGAAGGCTTGCGGATGGACAGTTTGATGCTAGGACCGTTGCGCATTGCCCAAGTGGTGAGCTTGGTTGCCATGGCGATCGGCGGTTTGGGTCTCTTCTGGCTCTATGGCCTCAAGCGCGAATTACCCGACGTAGTCCCTCACGCCATCGAAGAATCGTCAACCTAGGGCTCGGCAGACAAACCTGGCGAATAAAAAAATTACCAACAAAAAACCCGCTGCCAACGAGTGGCGCGGGTATTGAGTCAGGGTGCATCTACCAATTAAGTCTTCTCCGCAGCCCGTTCTCTTCCGGAACTTTTTCAAAATCTCTTTTGAGCCATGTCCCTTTCTTCTGTTCAGCCTCAGTCTATTGAGCAGTCCATGAACCAGTCCATGGATGCGATCGCGCCCCAACCCACCCACCGCACGGCCCCGGCTGTCTATATTGTCGGAGCAGGTCCTGGCGATCCCGAACTGCTGACGGTGAAGGCTGCTCGCCTGCTAGCAGAGGCAGATTTGATTGTCTACGCAGACTCTTTGGTACCGCGCCAAATGCTTCAGGGCTGTCGTACCGATGTGGAAACCATCCGAACAGCCAACAAAACCCTAGAAGAGATTTTGCCGCCCATGATAGCAGCGGTGCAGGCGGGCAAAGTGGTTGTGCGGCTCCACGATGGCGACCCGAGCCTATATGGCGCGATTCATGAGCAAATTCAGGCCCTGGCTCAGGCAGAAATTCCCTTTGAAATCATTCCGGGGATTAGTGCTTACCAGGCGGCGGCGGCCAAACTGGGCCTAGAACTGACGGTGCCGGGATTGGTGCAGACAATCATTCTGACCCGAATGAGCGGGCGGACCCAGGTGCCGGACGCGGAGGAACTCTCAAGTTTGGCGGCCCACCGGGCGAGTCTGTGCCTCTACCTGAGCGCTCGCCATGTGGACCAGGCCCAGGAAAAACTGCTGGCCCATTACGATCCAGAAACCCCGGTAGCAGTTTGTTTTCGCATTGGCTGGCCCGATGAACGGATTTGGCAGGTGCCGCTGCGGGAAATGGCGGCGCTGACCCAGCGAGAGCATCTGATTCGCACGACGATGTATGTAATTAGTCCAGCCTTGGCTGCCCAGCAGAGCGGGAATGGGGGCGACGGGGAAGTGCGATCGCGTCTCTACAACCCCGACCATCACCATCTGTTCCGAAGTGGAGCAGAGGCGAGTTCTGTCTAGATGTCTCTCTTTTGAGTGCAACGCGAACTCTGACCAGAACGTAAACCTTGACGACCACACAGCTTTAACATTCCGTTCTAAGAATCGACCAGCAGGTTAAGATAAGTTTATAGATCTTAGTCTTTTCTTAACCTGACGCGATGGGGCTTCTGCTACTAGGACTGGTTAGCTTTGTTTCCTGGTTTATGAGTTTGTTGGCAGGGGCGGGCAGTCCGCTGGTGCTGATTCCCTTGGTAAATGTATTATGTGGCGCAGGGGCGGTGGCTCCGGTGATTACCCTGGGGATGCTGCTAGGAAACGGGCAGCGATCGCTCATGCTCTGGCGGCAGATCAACTGGACGATGACGGGCTGGTATCTTCCAGGCATGGCCTGTGGGGCGGTGCTAGGAGCCTATGGTTTTAGCCGAATTCAGTGGGACTGGCTCCAGTGGATTTTGGCGTTGGGGCTGATTGCCATGGCGTTGAATCAATGGCTGGGGAAGGGAGAGATTCAGGTTAAGATTCGGGCTTGGTATTTTTTGCCCTTGGGTTTTTTGAATGCGATCGCCTCGGCCTTTATTGGCAGCACTGGCCCCATTTTGAACCCGCTCTATCTGAACTATGGTCTGGTTAAGGAAGATCTGATCGCGACCAAGGCGTTCCACAACATGGTCCTGCATCTGATTAAGCTCGTGGCCTATGTTTATTTTGGAATTCTCCAACCCGAACATTGGGGCTATGGTTTGGTGATTGGGGCCGCAGCCTTACCGGGAAATTGGCTAGGCCAGCGGGTTTTGAGCCGGATGAATCCGGTCCAGTTTAAGCAGGCCGTTGTGGCATTTGTGGCCTTTAGCGGCGTGGTGATGCTTTGGCAGCAGGCGGTGTTGGTGTTTTGAGAAAGAAGCTGTACTCCTCTCCTACTTAGACTCTGGAGAATTGCAGCGTTGCTGGGCCTGTCGTCGGAAAGCTTTTGCGGTCCCCTGGACGTTGACCAATTGCCACCCCTCTGTTGCAGCGATCGCCTTCACCGTTACCCCCGGCCAAGCCTCTCCCCGGTCTAACCGCCGCAAGACATAGGTGTCCGGCAAAAAGGGATGGGTGGCTAACTGGAGTGAGCAGAGGGGGATGACCGGGCGATCGCCATAAAAATTGACCGAAGGTCGATCAATCCGATCCGTCGTGTAAACTACAGCCCCTGCTGGAACTTGCTGCACCATCTCGCCCATGGGCTTTGCCCCAGGCCAACCATTGAGTTCAAGCACCCAGTGGGGCGAGGCCATGAGCAGGGCAATGCCGATCAGCCAGCTCCAGGCCAGCACCGGAATAAACTGAGGATCCTGTCGCCCTAGCAATCCTAGGGCCATGGCTGTGCCAATCCCGACAGCGGCGAGGGGCCAGTTGTAGGCGGGGGTTGGGTTTGCGTCCCAGAAATTGAGGTAGAGCAGGCCGCTGAGGGCGGCGATCGCCATCACCCCCAACCCCCAACCCCAACCTCGCGGATAACGCCCCGGCGTATAGGGTTTGATGCTAAAGCCACCACCGCGATGCCAAGCGTCTGCTAGAACGGGTCCGATCGCCAAGGCCATCGCCGGATAGAGGGGCATGATGTACCAGGGCAATTTAGTTTGCATCAGCGTGATTGCACCCAAATAGCCTACGGTCCAGACCAAAACCAGTTTGCTCCAGCTTTGCCAGCGCTCCTGCCAAGCCTGCCGCAGTCCCCAGGGCCAAAACAATAGCCAGGGCCAAGCCCATTCCAGCAATTCCAACAGGTAGTAATAGGGCGGCTGACGATGGTCTTCGACGGGGCTCCAAACCCGCTTGAGCGACTGGTCGATTAGACTGGCCTGAAAAAACCCTTCGGCTTGGTTCAAAATCTGGTTAACATACCAGGCTTCCGCCGGAGCCAACCCCAGGAGAATGCCCCCCCAGAGATAGGGCGATCGCCCCAACCTCGGCGTGTCCCACAGCAAAAACACCAGCAACAATCCCCCCAGGAGCAATCCCAAAATCCCCTTGGTCAGGCACATCAGCCCCATCCCCAGGCCAATGCCCAAGGCCCAGCGGGTGTCTCGACGCGATCGCACCGCTGCCCAAGCCGTCCCCAGAAAAAAGCACAAAATCGCCCCATCCAGCATCGCCATCCGGCCATGGCGAACCACGGGGAGGAGCGTCAAATACACCGTCGTGCTAAAAATTGCGGGCAGCCGCGTCGGCCAGAGCTGACGCCCAATCCCATAGAGGATCGGTACAGATACAGCCGTGAGTAGGGCTCCAGGAAGTCTTGCGGTCCATTCATTCACCCCGCCAAAATGGTAGGCCAAGGCAATGAGACCGTGAAGCAGGGGAGGTTTGTTGGCGTAGGGGGTGCCAAAGACCGTGGGGTGGAGCCAGCCGGAGAGACCGGGCGATCGCCAAATCTCCCGCGCCACCTGGGCCACAGTCCCCTCATCCCAATCCCGCAGGATCGGTCCCCCCAAATTCACCGTAAACAAAATCAGGGCTAGCCCGGTAAAGGCCAGGATCCAGGCCCAATCGAGCAAAACATCCTGCTGTCGCCAACGGCGGAACGGAGAAGGCATAGAGAGGTGGGGTGAAACGGACACAGTCCAGCACTGCCAAATCCCCACTTTACCGGTTTCCTTTTCTTTTGGCCTGACGCCCTAGAGAATGGGAAAGGTCAAAAATCAAACCGATAACCAAACGACCGTAAAAACGACCGTAGCAACGACAGTAGGAGACAACAGTAGTGGAACGCACGTTTATTGCCATTAAGCCCGATGGTGTCCAACGCAATCTCGTGGGCGAAATTGTGGGCCGGTTTGAAGCCAAGGGCTTTACCCTGGCCGGTTTGAAGCTGATCAAACCCAGCGTTGAATTAGCGGAACAGCACTATGCCGTTCACAAGGAGCGTCCTTTTTTTAAGGGCCTGGTTGAATTTATTACTTCCGGTCCGCTGGTGGCGATGGTCTGGGAAGGCGACGGGGTGGTGGCTGCTGCTCGTCTGATGATTGGTGCAACGAATCCTTTGACGGCTGACCCCGGTACGATTCGTGGAGATTTTGGCGTCAGCATTGGCCGCAATATTATTCATGGCTCGGACGCGATCGAAACCGCCAATCACGAAATTGGTCTGTGGTTCTCCGATAGCGAATTGGTGAGCTGGACGCCGGTTGCGACGCCTTGGTTGTACGAATAGGCTACGCTGGGTTTACCCACTATCGGCTAAGAAAGAATCGGTTGAGTCCCTAGGCCATGGGGCGTGGAATTCGCGCCCCTACCATTTGCTTTCGTTATGGTCGTCGCTACAATAGACACTGACGAAATTCGTAGCTACCCAGATTGTCTCGTCTAGAGTAGTTTGAGATAGCTGTTTCCTCCATTTGGTGGATCTCCGTAGCTTGAGCATTTCATACTTTAAAAGGGCATCGTAGACGATTGTAGGATGATCGCTGTGCCAGACAATCTTGATAGCAGAAAACTAGTCCTCGGCCAAGTCTCTGAAAATGCAAGGGAATCTCAATCCCATACATCCGTTCAACAATGGCAGATCCGGCGTACAGGTAAGATTGGTTTAACCGTTGCCGAAATTGAGCCAGCCACGGACTTCTACTGCCATGCCCTTGGGTTTGAACCGGTTTCAGACCAGAGGTTCGTTTTGCAGGTGGGCGATCGCAATCCTCAATCTCAATTCCATTGTAATATTCAGGTTCGTATCGTAACGCTTTGCTTGGGTGATGAATCCATCGATCTGATGCATTATCCTGACCTAACAAGTCAACCCATTCCTACAGATTCTCAAAGCAACGATCTTTGGTTTCAACACTTTGCGATTGTTGTGCGGGATATGAATTTGGCCTATGCCCATCTCCAAAAATTGGCATTTGAACCCATCTCCTCCGGCCCCCAGAGATTCCCCGCCGAAAATAAAGCTTCCGCCCATATTCGAGCCTTTAAGTTTAAGGATCGCGATCGCCATAATCTAGAAGTGATAGAATTTCCACCAGACAAAGGAAAAGAGAAGTGGCATCGTCAAACGGACCGTTTGTTTTTGGGAATTGACCATAGTGCGATCGCCGTCGCTCAAACGGAATCTAGCCTTAAATTCTATCGGGATTTATGGGGCCTACAGGTAGCAGGGAGCAGTTTTAATGACCAAACCGTTCAGTCGTTGCTCGATCATTTGCCGAATGCCAAGGTTAATGTAACAACTCTAGAGGCGGACCAAGGCGGCATTGGAATTGAACTGCTTGACTATCTTGAACCGAGCTCGGGTCGGCCTTTTCCCCCCGATTGGACTCCCCATGACCTTGCACATATGCATGTCGAACTGTGGGTTAAAGACCTAGAGGAGGCGAAGCATATGCTCCAGCAACAGGATCTGGCTTGGACAGCCTTTGAGCTGCGCTCCTCTCAGAATTCGTTGGAATCCTATGGGGGAATTTGGGTAAAAGACCCCAATGGTCATACTATGCTGATACGGGCAAAGGCTTAATTTTCAGTTGCCTAATTTTTAGTAGACCAGTTTGAGGATTTATGACCAAGCCATCGCCGGTCGATCGGCAGCGGGAACATCAAGCGAATGAACGGACGTTTTTGGCTTGGTTACGAACCTCCATTTCGCTGATTGGATTTGGGTTTGCGATCGCCCGCTTTGGCCTTTTTCTGCGACAAATTGGAGCAGTCGTGACTGGAGAACCTGGACCACTCCATCCGGTAGCCCATTCTGAAACCCTCGGTGTCTGTTTGGTGATCTTAGGGGTGATAGTTATTGTTCTCGCAGCCTGGCGATACAACCAGGTATTTTGGCAAATTGAGCAAGCTAATTTTCGACCCAATCGCTGGGCTGTTTGGCTGATGACAGGCGTTGTCGCAATTTTGGGAATTGTCAGTCTGCCACTTTTGCTAGTACGAGCGACGCCGACGCTGCCCCGGTCTTCACCTGATGTTTTACCCAATTCGTCGCAAAGATCTTCCTTGCTCTATGCAGCATTGAAACAGTTTCAAATTGGATTTTTCTAGAGCTGCTGGATTTAGAATTTTTTAGTTTTGGCTTTTTGCTCGGGATCGATGACGATTAAGGCGATGTAAACGCAATAGCGTAATGCAAACCAAAACCCATAAAAAACCAACGCTGTAGCCTGCTAAAATATCTGTAGGCCAATGAACGCCTAAATAAAGGCGGCTTATGCCAACGGCGATAATCAAAATACCTGCCGCGCTATAGAAGGCCCCGGCATATTGGGGCATATGGGTCGCGAGAAGATAGCCTAAAAACCCGTAGAGCACCATGGAGCCTAGGGCATGGCCACTGGGATAGCTAAAGGTTGTTTCCGAGATTAACTGTGGCCACAGTTGAGGTCGAGGCTTATTAAATGCTAATTTCAAGCCCGTATTCAAGATGCTTCCTCCCAAGCAGTTTAGGGCAAATATTTTGGCCTCTGTTTGATAATACCGCCACCAAAGGATAGAAAAGACTAAAATTGTAAGGGGGACCACAGTACTAGGATTGCCAAGACGAGTAAAGCTGAGCATGACTCTATCTAGAACAGGATTCGCAAATTGGTGAATCCAGATCAGAATAGTTTTGTCAAAGTTGAACGCTTCCTGCTCTAGAACATTATCAGAGAGTTTTGCAAACAAAAAAATAGCGAGTAGACACAAGCCTAGCCATGCTATCCCTAGGAAGGCTATCAGTGATTCGATTCGAGGATAAATCTTGGTTAGCCAAAATCGAATTAAAGAGTCGAAAAAAGCCCGCATATCGGTTTCTTTATTGTCTAAGAGAATTGTGAGCAGGAGCTCGATCAATTAACCGCACCTGATTCTGTTTAACAACTACAGTAATTAAAGGCAAAGGACGCTTGGCAGGTCCTTTTACAGCAATTCCCTGGTTATCAAACTGTGAACCATGGCAAGGACAGATAAAACGATTTTTATCGGTATCCCAATTCACCGTACAACCTAAATGGGTACAGACTGGGCGAATCGCATATTCCGCTAGCTTGGGACCCTGGGTAATAATAAGATAGGCGGGCTGTTTCTTCGGTAACCCCTGGGAAAAGATGGGAATTCCAGGTTTTGCTGTGGTGAGAAGTTGCTGGGCCAAAAAGGGAGCATTATTGCGATCGCGAGCGGCCACCCCCGGCAGATAATCTTTGCAACGCGTGTTGAGCGGAGAAGCGCTGCACAGGGTCTCTAAATCGACCGCACGGCTTTGTCCGGCTAGAGGTCTTAGAAAACCTAGGGCGATCGAACCCAAAGCACCACCAATCCAGTACTTGAGAAATTGCCGTCGCTGCTGCTGTGGAGGCATGGGAGGCTACCGGAATCTCCGGCCTAGAAAGAGAGGAAGAGGCCATAGAACGAACCATGGGGACTCCTATGGCTTTCAGCTTAACGCAGATTCTCAGGACTCCGCTTCCCCCTAGGGCTGCGCAACAGTTCTATCGTTTTCACTGCCTAATCAGGATCCCATCAATACAGACCCTACCAGAGCTCAAAAGATATGAACGAATAATTTTTAGACCTCTGACAGACAAACAGTCAGGGAAGGAAAAATGCATTTTGCAGGATTTTCTTCTTTTCACTCTTTATTCTTCACACTGTCCCATGACTTATTACGATCTTGGTCAAATTTCGAGTGAGATTACTTCGCGGGATGACTACTCTGTCACTCAAAGTGATCCCCAGGATGTTTTTGAGTTTGATCTGTTCAACTCTGGTCAGCAGATCAATCTGAACCTTCACGACATGAATGGCGATGCTGATCTCTATCTATATTTTGACAGCAACAACAATGGTTTTTTAGATGGGAACGACACCCTTGTTGCTGCATCAATAAGAAGCGGAAGCCAGAATGACGTCATTGACTATTCAACCACTTCTTCGGGAACTTATTTTGCACAAGTTGTCAACTTTAGTGGTGGTTCTATTCAGTACGATCTGGATTTTTCGGCAACCTATGATCTGGGAAGTTTGTCCAATAGTCCCGTGAGCCGAACTAGCTATCATCTCAATGCCACTGACCCCAAAGATGTCTTTGAATTTGATATTTCCGGGAATCGAACCATTCATCTAAATCTGAACAACATTAGTTCAGGGGACGATGCGGATCTACGTCTTTATCGTGACAATGGCAATGGTATTTTTGATTCCCATGATACTATTGTGGCAAGCTCATCCAATTCAGGTCATCAGGATGATTTAATTGATTATTATGCCACAGCGGGAACCTATTTTGTTGAGGTAGCTCGCTATGCCAATGGCAGCAATGGAGCAGTCAATTATGACCTTGATCTATCGGCAACCACGAATCGAGAAAGTAATTTGGTAGGAGGCGAAATAACGCTGGGAACAATTTCCAGCGATCTCCATCGCTCGGGTTCCCTAAACAACAGCAATACCGTTGACTCCTATGCATTTTCCTTGGGATTTTATGGAGGAGTTAATATTTCATTGAGTGGTTTGAGTGCGGATGCGGATATCCGACTCATTGAGGATACAAACAATAATGGTATTGTTGATAGCGGAGAGGTAATTGGAAGTTCGACGCAAGCCGGTACCTCGTCGGAATCAATTAATGGTATCGATTTTTCTGGTAACTATATTCTCCAGGTCTATCAATACAGCAGCACGGCTACGAACTACTCTCTCTCCTTAGACTATTTCTCAACACCGTTTGCTTAGAACGCTTGTCTTTAGTAAGGATTTTCCATCCGGCTAGGGGGGAGGAGTGCAGACTTTTTTCGATAGCTGGAGCGCTGGCGATCGAATTGTCGCTCCATGGGATCTTTCTTCATTGCCTTAAATAGGAGGCCAATGGGAAACACAAGGCCATAGAAAACAATCCCCAAAATAATGCGGGAGTTAATCCAGCCCAAAATGGCTCCAAACCGCATCCAAAGATAGTAAGCCGGACGGAGCGTCATGGGGGCGATCGCCCCCAACGCAATCAAAATCGCCGAAAGAACCCATAGAAAAGTAGGCGCACTATGGCCCTTAATCCAAGGCAGGAATAAACCAAAGATGAGAATCAAGCCAATACCCGTAACAAACCCAAATTCGCGCAACCGTTTGCGATTAGCCGGTGGAATTTCGTGAAACATGATGATCAATTCACAGTACTTATCAACTCATCGGACTCAATCGAACTTAATCCAACTCAAATTCCTGTTGCCAGGATTCATCCTTGGGAACGGCTGGCTGCCCAGTCTTTTTCAATAGACAATTTTCGAGCACCAGATAATCCATTTCCGTACGCATAAAGCACCGATAGGCATCTTCCGGTGTGCAAACAATAGGTTCACCGCGCACATTAAACGACGTATTGACAATTACAGCGCTGCCGGTCTTTTTTTCAAATTCCTGAATCAATCGATAGTAACGTGGATTCGTTTCAGGATGGACCGTTTGAATTCGAGCGGAATAGTCAACATGGGTGATTGCGGGGAGTTGCGATCGCTCCATCTTCAACTTCTCAACTCCAAACGCCTGCGACTGTTCTGGTGTGATTGGCAAGCGCAATCCTTCCTGCACTTCAGCGACCAAAAGCATATAGGGACTGGGGCGATCGATCTGAAAATAATCCGCAACGCGCTCGTGCAAAACCGAGGGAGCAAAGGGTCGAAAAGATTCGCGGTATTTGATTTTGAGATTCATAACCGACTGCATTTTTGGACTACGGGCATCGCCAATAATCGAACGTCCGCCCAGGGCGCGGGGGCCAAATTCCATTCGTCCTTGGAACCAACCGATGACATGTTCTGCGGCAATCAACGCTGCGACTTGGGGCAAAAGCTGCTCATCGGCAAGCCGCTCATAGGGTGCATGAATCGATTGTAAATAGGCTTCAATCTCTTCATTGCTAAAGGCTGGACCCAAATAGCCTCCGGTCATGGCATCGCCTGTACCTGCCTGTCGAGGTTGGTCACGGTACTGATACCAGGCGGCGAGGGCCGCGCCCACAGCACTGCCTGCATCCCCAGAAGCGGGTTGAATCCAGATATCTTCAAACGGCCCCTCTCGCAATAACCGCCCGTTGGCCACACAATTGAGCGCTACGCCTCCGGCTAAACAGAGATAGGGCTGTTGGGTTTCGCGATGGACTGTCCGACCTAGGCGCAACACGATTTCCTCCGTCACCCTTTGAACAGAAGCGGCTAAATCCATCTCTCGCTGGCTGAGTGGCGTTTCCGGTTGGCGAGGGGGTGCGCCGAAAAGGCGATCGAATCGCGAGTGGGTCATGGTCAATCCGGCGGCATAGTTGAAATAGTCCATGTTCAACCGGAAGGTGCCATCAGCCTTAAGATCGAGCAGATGTTCCAGGATCAGATCTACATATTTAGGTTCGCCATAGGGGGCCAATCCCATGACTTTATATTCCCCCGAATTTACCTTAAAGCCGGTGTAGTAGGTAAAGGCGGAATAGAGCATCCCCAAGGAATGAGGAAAATCGAGCTCCCATTGAGGGGTGAGTTGATTATCTTGCCCGAGCCAGACGGAGGCAGTGGCCCATTCCCCTACAGCATCCAGACAGAGAACCGCCGCTTGCTGAAACGGGCTGGGGAAAAAGGCAGCGGCAGCGTGGGCCTGGTGATGCTCGGTGAAGAGCAGTTTGGGCAGGTCATCCCGCTGGCATTGGCCGACTTGGCGTAGCTCTTTTTTGAGGACGGTTTTAAGGTAGAGCTTTTCCTTTAGCCAAACGGGCATCGCCATGGTGAACGATCGCAAGCCCCGAGGTGCGTAGGCAATATAGGTCTCCAGCAAGCGCTCAAACGTCACCAACGGCTTTTCGTAAAAGACGACTTCCTCTAAATCCGTCAGACTCAAGCCCGCTGCCGCAAGACAGTAGCGAATAGCCTGGGCGGGGAAGCGAGCATCGTGCTTTTTGCGGCTAAACCGCTCTTCCTGGGCAGCGGCAACAATGTTGCCATCAATGACCAGAGCGGCGGCGCTGTCGTGGTAGTACGCGGAGATGCCAAGGATTGCCGTCATGGGTCTAGGAAAAAGAGCGTTGCAGAACGCTAGCATAAACGATTTGGGGTTTCTTGCTGGGCGCTTTGGCTTCGAGTGCTAATGAACCTGACCCGCAGCTAACAAGGCCTTAGCAGTTAAATTTAGCTCGGGAAACGTTTTCAGATCGATCGGTTGTTCTCCGCGCAATAATCTGATCTGATACTCGCCCTCTCCCCATTGACAAAGACTAATGGTGGGTTGCTTGGGAAAACCGATATGCCGCCGTCCTCCCAAACCGAGATAATCAACGATCAAATATTCCTGAATTCCCATCGCCTCATAATCAGTCAGCTTGTGGCCATAGTCATCGCCCCAATTGCTGCTAACGACCTCAACGACTAGCGGAGCTGAAGTTCCCTGAGTAATCGTTGAGGCTTTTTTCCAGAGCGGTTCTTGATCAAGCTGGCGTTTGTCTAGCACCACTAAATCTGGTTTGTAGCCCATAAACGGTGTTTTAGGTTTCACCGTGCAGGTGCGTGGCAAGAGGTAGGGCAAATTAAGGCGGCGAATCTCAAAATTGAGCTCCGCCACCAGATAGGCAATGATTTCCTCATGATCCCCCGTTGGATTCACCTCAACTCGCTCCCCGTTAATAAGTTCGTAAATTCCGCCATCTTCGGGATAGCTCTCTAGATATTCATCGAACGTTAAGGCTGGAAGACGCGCTTGAATCATGGAATTTTCCAAGACAAGAATTTAATTGTTCAAGGACTAATTGTCCAAGACCCTACAGATTATTGGGATCGATGCCTCCTTCCGGAATCACCCATTTTGGTGTTTCCGTGCGTGCCTTTTCAGCCCGCTCCGCGTTGCGCCGCTCCACGGCGATCGCCGCCAACTCCAGCATCTTATCCAACGAGGTCGTTTCAATAAACGCTGCGGCCTTGGCCTGTTCATCCTTGCTCGGACATTGGTCCCCCAGAATGCAGCCATTCACACAGGCGATCGCACAGTCAATCGTCTGCCCCGTCGCGGGATGAATCGGTTGAATCGATAGATTCTGAGCGGTTGTGCTCGCACCTGGCTGGACCCTACTGCCCATGGCCCCCGAAAAAACCAACTGAGCCGGTCCTGTCATATACAGATGATTATTGGCTGCCGACCATTCGATGATCAGATTGCCGCCGGGGAGTTCTAGGGTGGCTTGGCGATCGCTCAAATCATTCAACACCGCCGCCACGAGCGAGGCACAGGCCCCCGTCCCACAGGCCAGCGTTGCCCCCGCGCCCCGTTCCCAAACCCGCATCTTAAGATAATCGCGGCTCACGACCTGAATAAATTCGGTATTGGTCCGGGCCGGGAAAACCGGATGGTTCTCAAATTTGGGGCCAAGGGCCGCTAGATCAATGACTTCAGCATCCTCCACAAACGTAATTGCGTGGGGATTGCCCATACTCACGCAGGTCATCGCCCAGGTTTTGCCGTCCACCTCCAAGGGCTGAGCCACAACCTGATGCGCACGCTCAGGCAGCGTGGTGGGAATTTCCGCTGCGGCCAATCGAGGCTCACCCATATCGACGCGAACCCGCCCATCTGCCTGAAGCGTCGGTACGATTAGTCCCGCTAGGGTATGGATGCGATATTGCTTTTCCGTGCCTACAGGAATGCCTTCTAGGTCTGCAATAAACCGGGCCATGCAGCGAATGCCATTGCCACACATCTCCGGCTCTGAGCCATCGGAGTTGAAAATGCGCATCGTGTAATCGGTGCCGTTCTGACCGGGCAAGGCAAAAATCACGCCGTCTGCACCAATGCCAAAATTGCGATCGCACCACTGCACCGCCTCTTCTGGCGATAGCTGAGGTTCATTGCTCTCGCGATTGTCGATCAGGATGAAGTCGTTTCCCAGCCCGTGGTACTTGCTAAAGGCGATGCTCATGGTGGATTGCTAAATTTTGCTCTCTTGGCACTCTATATAAAAATATTATGGGCTTTAGACCTCTGGTGTCAGAATCTAACTAAAGACAAGGCAGGAGACCAATCAAGAGACCAAGCGGCAAATGAAGGCAAAAGCCCCAGGTCTGGGCATTCTCTAGAGAGAGACAATAGTGTTACAGTCGCTAGTACTACAGTCGCTACTGAGGCTATTCGGTCCCCAATCATCGTCACGCCTTATATCGTCCCTATGAACATTCCCGTCAAAGCAGTGGTCGAATCTCCGACCCCCAGCCTACGCCAGCTCCAGGGTTACATTCGCGAAAAACAGCCCTTAGAGATCAAGCTTCTGACTGGCGATCTATTATCTGGAACCCTGTTTTGGCAAGATACCGATTGTCTGTGCCTCAAACTGTCTGGCGATCAGACGATTACGGTGTGGAAACAGGCGATCGCCTTCATCCAGCCGAAGAACTAGAGTGACGAAGTGATGGGGTGGTATTCTTCAGAGTCATGCAGCATTTGCATCCTCCTCCACCATCCATGGTTATGAAGCTGAAGTCTTTGCTCGGGTCTCGCCTGGGGCGATTGACCCCGTTTTTTATCGTTGGCCTCCTGATGATCTGGGCGATCCCGGCTAGTGCCCTTGAAGCCCGCCTTAGCCCCAGCAGCCCGAAACTGGGCGATACGATTTCCGTTGTGGTGACCGATGTTGCCCCAGACACTGAGCCTACGGTCACGTTCCGCAACAAAGCCTATCCCGCTTTTCCCCTGGGCAACGGTCGCTTTCGGGCGCTGCTGCCAACAACGCCCTTGGATAAACCGGCGCGGGAAACGGTTCAAGTCAGTGATGGGCAGGCGCAGCAGTCGCTGGCCGTGCAGGTGGGTGATCGCAGTTTCCCCACCCAGAGCATTTGGCTCCCCCCCGGCAAAGCGGAATTGAATGGCTCGGACTACGAATTTGACAAAGTCGATGCCTTCAAAGCCCTCGTGACACCCCAGAAGTTTTGGAATGGACCCTTTAAGCGCCCAGCGAATGCGGAGGTCACAACGGTCTTTGGTGTCAAGCGCTACTACAACGGTGTCTTTGCCGATGACTATTATCATCGCGGCGTTGACTATGGCGGCGGCACCGGTGCGCCGGTTTACGCCCCCGCCGCAGGCCGGATTGCCTTGATTGGCCGTGAGCGGGATGGCTTTGAAATTCACGGCAACTGCGTCGGCCTTGACCATGGTCAAGGCGTGCTGAGTATCATGATTCATCTCAGCCGGATTGATGTGCAAGAAGGGCAAATGGTCCAGGCCGGTCAGCAAATTGGGGCGATCGGCTCCACGGGCGCAGCCACCGGCCCCCATCTCCACTGGGGACTCTATGTCAATGGTCAAGCCGTAGACCCCGTCGCTTGGCGGTATGACGGCGTCGAATAGGGCTGCCGTATCTCCCTTTTCCTGGGCAAATCTCGGAGCTGTTCTAGCCAGCGGACGGTTAATCCTACGTCCGTAGCGGTTCCGTGTGCCTCGTCAGCAATGCGGATGCGAGAATTTTGGCCTGGGTATGGCCTGGGCGATCGCGATCCGCTTTCTGCTTTTGGGCAATCTAAAAACCACATTTATTTGCTTCAAAAAGAGATAAATCAAGTCGACAAAAGGGTTGACCTCAGACCTTGATCAAGTCTCCAAATCAGGAATAGCTGAAGGGTTGGCGATCGCTCCAGATTCAACCCTTTCAAAGGTCAATAAAAATATTCGGTCAAACACTAAATTCACACTAACTTCAAAATCATAAAAATGCTTAAAAATCTCGAATCGAGAATAAAAAGCTCGATCTATACGGTTTTAGAAAACCCTAGAGTTCCTATAGATTCTGAGTTTTGTTTGTCGAAGTAAAATAAGCCAAGAGAATACCCTAGCCTCTCAGCCATTCCTATTTTGCCTTTTTCAACAGGATTAAAAGGGTTTATAAGAGGGGCCTTACCTAGAGTTTTGTGGAGATTACGGCGACAAATTTGAATCCTATATCAGGATGTTTTCTGATGTTGACGCCTCTGCATGATTGTTAACGTGATGGGGAACGATAAGCCTAAGGCTCACGACCTGAAGGATGATACAGGAAGCCACTATGAACAGTATTGAAAAAATCGTTCAGCAAGCCATTCAAGATGGTTACCTGACTCCCGCTATGGAAGCCGAAGTGGGTCGCATCTGCGATACCGCCTCTGAGCTTTCCATCGAAGAGTACATGGCCCTTGACCGTCTGATGGGCGCGCTGTTGACCGGTGAAGTGGTTGCGGTTCCCCGTAAGCAGTTCATTAATGTGATGGAAGAGCTGGTCCTAACGGAGGCGATCGCCCGCGTGGGTGAAATCGAATCCAACAGCGACCAGACCCTAGACCTCGGCGATATCGCAGCTTATGCCCTGAATCGTCTCCCTCCCCTTTACGCAACCACCGAGGAAGGCGCTCGCTTCCAGCGGGAACGCGCCCAAGAGCGGCTACGGGAACTGATTGGACAACAGGTGGAAGAGGCCATTTCCCACAGCCTCAACCGTCCCGAATTCTTCCCCGAGCGTCAAGCCCTTAATAAAGGCGTGACCAGTGGCTCGATTCTAGAACAGGTGACCGCCTTGCTGCGAACCTACGCCCCTGATCTCGATGAACAGGCGGGTAAAGGGCAACCCATCGCCATCGGCTAATCGCCCCAGGGGTTAGCGTCCTTTGTCGTGAGACTTGATCGTCAATCTCGTTTACTGGGATAGGGCCTGAGGGCTCAGGCTCTATTTCGGCGATGACCCTGAATGCAAGGTTTCATCAAGCGACAAAGCTTGAACAGGACGCTGGCATGGGTTAGGGCTGCACCTCCAATAACCATCCCGGCTTGACCACGTCATACAGGGCCAAAATATCCGCATTGCGCAAACGCACACAGCCATGGGACACCGCTTCGCCGATCAGCGCTTCATTGGTCGTTCCATGGAGACCAAAGCTGTAGCCCCCGTTTGACCAAAAGCTAATCCAGGCTGCGCCTAAGGGATTGTCTGGACCCGGTGGCACGATGCGACCCGTCAGCGGATGCTCCCAGGCCGGATTTCGCTGCATATCTCCAATTAAGTAACGCCCCTGGGGGGTTTGCCAGACTTCGTGGCCGATGGCGACGGGGTATTCGGCGGCCAGTTTTTTCTTTTTGTATAGATAAAGTTTGCGATCGCTCAGATCCACCACGATCCGTCCCTGGGGATTCGGCAAACCTCGGGGCTCCATCGCAGGCTCCGCCGCCCAGAGCACACCGCCCAGGGTCCAAAGGGGAGAAAAGGCCGGTAGGACAGCGGTCTGGGACCCACTTTTCATCCAATTCAAGTTCATTCGGTCCGAGTTCATTCGGCCCGAGTTCATTTGGCCCGAGTTCATTGCAGTTACGCTGCTAAGGCGATCGCCCTCAGTCCCCTGCATCCAGCTCTGCACCATGATCCATAGCGAGAGCCCCAGGCACATCAGCATTAAACTGTGGTGAACCGGCAGAGATCGTTGCATGCGCTGTCACTCAAAACCCCTTATCTCTTTCCAGTCTCTCTTCCAGTGTATAAAGATTTCCCTCAACTCAGCGCAAATGCCCGCTTCAGTTCAATTTTTTCGCCCAATATTGAGTATTCTTGAAGGTCAAGGAACCTAATACAGGAGAGCGCGTCTCTAGGGAACAGACAGTTTTGGAGTAAAAGCTGCCCATGAGTGCCTCTCTGTCGGTATCCTGGTTAACGGTCGAGCTCAACGCAGCCCAGACGCCTGTGCGCGCCGATAAACTCTCAAACACAGACCTTATTCTCGAATGCCAGACCGGGTTCAAACCCAACCGCTCGGCCTTCGCAGAACTCGTGCGCCGTTATCAGAGCCACGTTGATCGGCTACTCTATCACCTGGCTCCCGACTGGCAGGATCGCTCTGATCTGGCCCAGGAAGTGTGGATCCGGGTTTATCGAAATATTAAGCGGCTGCAAGAGCCTAATAAATTTCGGGGGTGGCTCAGTCGGATTGTCACGAACCTCTTTTACGATGAGCTGCGCAAGCGCAAGCGCCATCGCCGTCCGCTCTCTCTGGATGCCCCCTATGTCCTCAACGGTGACGAAATGGACTGGGACATCCCCTCCGATGAGCCGGGTCCTTCGGAGAATTTGAGCACGCGGGAATTTTATTCCCAGCTCCAGACGGCGATCGCAGACTTGCCCGAAGCGTTCCGCACGACAATTATTCTGCGTGAGATTGAAGGACTTTCCTATGAAGAAATTGCTGAGATGACCGATGCCTCGCTGGGTACTGTAAAATCACGGATTGCAAGAGCAAGACAGCGATTACAGAGTCAGCTTCAGCCCTATCTTGATCTTTAGGGTTTGATCCTTAGGACTGGGTCCTTGGGGCTGACGCGTTGGCACGATCTAGCAGCCGCATGTTGTACCCCACGTCTCCTCCTAACCTTTTCCAAATCTGTCGTTAGCTCGATTCCCATTCCTTTTTCGAGAGCGATTCTTTGTATATTACGGACAGGCAAACGGCTATGTTACAGCGCGATCGATTTGAACTCTTGAGTGCCTACCTGGATGGCGAAGTCACAGCCACCGAACGTCGTCAGGTGGAAGAATGGCTCAACCATGATGAACCCACCCGCCGATTGTATGATCGCCTCCTCAAACTGCGGGAAGGGTTCCAAGGCATGCCGCTGTATGCTTCCCAGCCAGTGGATGATACGGTAGCCCAAGTGATGGGGCGACTTGATCAGCCTCGGCGTCCCTCTCGTCGACTGATGGCCTTGGGGGGAGGGGCGATCGCTGCAGCAGTGGTTGCAGCCCTCAGTAGCTTGATGGGAGGTCCGCTCAGCCCTCAGTTCGCCAAGCAGCCGGTACCGGGGTCTTCTGCCAGTTTGGATCCCGCCCTAGAATCTCCCATCGCGGTGCAACTCCCCGCAACGGTGCCCAATGGGGCGTCTGGTGATGGCTCCAGCGATATGTCCAGCGACGTGTCCAGCGATGCGTTGATGATCGCCATCGACCAACCGATCCTATCCATGGGCGATGATACGGGGTCTCCAGCCGGGGGCTCGCCGTTGCCCTCCCCTGGTGCAGACGTCAATTGATGCTTGCCCGTTAACGCCAGTTTTAATGCCAGTGAGACTCGTGCCAGCAGCCGTCTGGCACATGCTGGCCTGCGTAGACTTGGATTTTGCTGGGACTCATCCAGTAGACCCATACCGTTGCCGAGGGTGGGAGGCTGAGGGGAGGGCGATCGCGCCAATCTTCAGGCCCAACGTCGAGCCAAACTTCAATTTGACGCCGTTCGTAGAGATTATCCGCAGCCTGATCGTCAGGATGATAATCCTCTAGTTCATCGAGCTGGGCGAGAGCGGTGGACGCGAGGGTTAAGACATACCCTTGCACCGTTTCTGTACCTGTTGTCATGGCAGGGTAGCCCAGATTGAGATGATAGAGGGATCCCTGGGCCCAAGCAGGTTCTGCGGCGATTAAGGTGTCGGCGCAATAGGCATTGTGATAGCGTTCTCCGGGTTTCAAGGTGCCGTAGACAAAAACTTTGATGCAGGATAGTTCCTGGACCTGGGACGAGTGGGTTGGGGAATTTTGCATGGATGGGCGATCGCTTCGTGTTTCAGGAATATGACAAAAAGGGGAGACCCACTCCCTAAAGTAGATAGCGCCCAAGGGCGATCGCCACCCCCGTCAGCGTCAAATTATCAATATCTCGAAAGGGTAAAGCCTCCACCAGCGTCGTGGCTATGCCAATGAGCAGTAGGGCGATCGCCGTCTCCCCCAGCCTCAACCCCGGCTGAAAATAGCCCAACCCATTCAACCCCGCGAGCATCACCCCGCTCAGCCCCACGCCCCCTGCAAACATCGCCGCTGAACCGGCCCAACTTTTCTCCGTGCTCAGGGGCAATTTCACCCGGCCAAACCGTCGCCCTATAATATCCGCCAGACCATCGCCCCCACACATCATCATCAGCGCCACTACCCCCACCGGGGACGATCGCCAAAACACCAGCGTACAGACCATAAAAACCAAGCCGTAAAATAACGGCCCTCGCAAAATCTCCCGAGGATTGCCGCTGCGGGTCATGGCTTGGACAGCAGCCGGATCCTGGAGGAATCCCAGGCCGATTGCAACAAACTGAAGAACAATCAGCAGCGGGACGCAAACTGCGAAATAGCGGGCTTCGGGGCGATCGCTAAACAGCACCCAGGTTAGGACAAACAGCGGCCCCGTGCCAATGTGAATAATTTTGCGGCTGAGCTTGGGCTCCAGAAAATTTCGCTGGGCCAGCCCGTTGATCAAGCGTAACCAGGAAAGGGCGATCGCCAGCGACAGAGCCGCCGCCCCTGCATCCCAAACCCAATCGTTCGTCCAATCGTGAGCCCAATTCCAATTCCAATTCCAAATCTTGATCGTGACCCCGTCAAATTCCATAGACAAGTTAAAAGGCTCTGTGTTTGCCGAAGCATTGCACCCAGAGCCAAAAGGAAAGTGACTTAAATTTTAAGACTTTGGGAATGAAAATAAAATCCCCGCAGTCCGTTAGAGGTTTAGAATTAGGAGTCTAGAGATAGAGAGTCGCACCGAAGTGCAGATAGAGGGTCGAAGATAGTGCCTGGGGAAATCCACCGAGCCTTAGTGGCTTCAGTGGCTGGTGCTAATTGGCACTTAACCCTTCGGCGATGTCCTTACTATAACCGTCCCCCTAGGCTTGTGGAACAAGAAACGGTGAAGACCTACGGGTAAATCTGTAAAGTTTCGGATACTTGGACCGAATGGGGGTCAAACCGTTGGGAGAGATATCCGTGATTCTCCCTTTGGTCAGTACATTTGAGCACTCTCTGAGAGTCGACCTAGGCGTCGATCGCCCCACCACAGGAACTCCCCGATCCTGCGGTGCAACCATAGCAGTGTCGCCCTGTCACGACGCTTCGCTGGGCAAAGTCCTCGGGGCGAAAATTCTGTAGCGTGATCGGTGAACCATCGGGATATTGGGCTTCCAGATCGAGCATTTGATTAAAGTCACAGTCAAAAATCCGCCCGTCCCAGCCGATGGAAAGCGTATTGCGACACATCAGCCCATCGAGCGTCGCCGGGTTAAAGGCATTGACCAACAGCGTCATGTAGCTTTCCAGATTACCGGAGGCTTCTAGCCATTCCAGGTAACGGGAGATGGGCATATTATTGAGGGCAATGAGGCGATCGAAGGTGACGCCATGGTTGCGCTGGAGCCCCCGTTTCCACTCCTGCTCGGCTTTACCCTGGTTCCCCGCCAAAAATGCACCGACGGGATTGGTCATCAGTGTTAACCGTCGTTTGGGATCTCCCTGGCCATAGCCTGCGCCATTGAGGCGATGCAGCGCTTCGATGGATTTTTCGTAGGTACCGTCACCGCGCTGGGCATCGGTGTTACGTTGACGGTAGTGAGGCAGGGAGCATACGACCTCAACGCCCCGTTCCGCTAGCCATTCGGGCAAATCTTCTCGTCCCGGCAACAGTAAAACCGTGAGGTTACAGCGATCGATCACCTGCTTCCCCCGGTTCACACATTCATCAACCAGATAGCGAAAATGGGGATTGAGTTCCGGTGCACCGCCGGTAATATCGACGGTGTGGGCCGAGGTCTGATCCAAGGCTTGCAGACAGGCATCAATGGTGGCCCGGTCCATGTTTTCCTGGGTGCGATCCGGCCCAGCGTCCACATGGCAATGGCGGCAGGTCATGTTGCAAAGTTTGCCGATGTTGATCTGAAAAATTTCGAGCGGGGCTGGTTGTAAGGCTGTCTGGCCCGTAGCGGCGATCGCCGCTGCAAACTCACCCCCCTGGGGCAAATCAGCTAAATTCAAGGCGTTCAGATCCGCAAGCTGTTGTTGGGGGTCTGCGAGGGGAGAATGGCGACGGTGAAGCGATCGCGTGGGTTTCGCGCCAAATTCAGGGCGATCGAGATCGGCGAGGTCGAGGGGTGTGGTATCAGGCATCGGTTCAAAAAAGGACAGGTTTAATGAGGCTTGAATGGAGTGATGGGGAGAGTGATGGGGTCATGGAATGATGATGGGGTGATGGGTGAACCGCTGGGGGTTACATGGACATCTGCTGGGCTTGGTCCATCATTTGTAGCCCGTGGATGAGGGAAGCTCCGCCTCGAATTGCTGTGGCAACGTGGACGGCTTCGGTCATTTCTTCTAGATCTGAGCCCTGCTGGAGTGATTCTTTGGTATAGGCTTCGATGCAGTAGGGACATTGCACTGTATGGGCAACCGCGAGGGCAATCAAGGCTTTTTCCCGTTTAGACAAGGCTCCGTCGTCAAAGACGGATTGGTAATAATCAAAGAACTTTTTGGCGAGCTCCGGGCTGCCTTCGCCGATTTGGCTAAACTGGGGCAAATGTTCGCGCTTGTAGTAGTCCATGCAATTAACGATGAAAATGCGATAAATTAAGAGGCGACCTGCAAGACGTGCCAGCAGATCTTGCAGTTCTTGTTCATCCTAGCGATGAAACCTGAAGGAAAGCTGAGAACTTCAGGAAAATCGAGCGATCGGGTTGAAGTTTAGTGAGAGTCTAAGATTTAGTTTGAGCCTAGAGGCGTTAGATGCCTTGTGGGTGCCTAGATGCCTTATGGGGGTTGTGGGCGATCGCCCCTACTCTCCCCCTCCCTAAACCTCCAGAAAAACCGCTAGATCATCCATGCCACGCTCAAACGCCACAGAGTGCGGGGCCTGTAATTCCACGGAGCAAAAACCGAAGCTTCTCCGGCAGATTTCAGAGATGGTACTCCAATTCATTCAGTAGTTAAACTCATTTTTTCAAGTTTTGAGCGAGCGTATCTGATGCGCCGATACGATTTGATGCACTTTAGTCTAGAAGTTTAGCTAAAAATTGAGATTAAAGCCAGTTGTCATAGGGCTTTTGACAGATCTATTCATGCTCAGTGATTACCAGGCATTTTGTACAGATTTCCTCCGCAATCATGTTGAGGTCAATCACAACCTCTGACTATTTTAGAGCCGTAGACACTCGATAGAAAAACGGGGAGTGGGGCAATCGTAAGTTCATCGCTCTCTCGGAGCCTTAGCTAATCGTTGGAAATTAGAATTTAGAGTAAGTTTGGCGATCGCTTCGTCCTGCTCTCGTCCTGCTCTCTCAGAACGGGATCATGCTGGAGACAGTTTGAGCCATTGCTAAAAATCAGGGTTTTGCAGCTACGGTCTCTGATTAGAGATTGGAGATGAGTTCGTGCATTAGATTACTTGTGGGGAGAACTTCTTTCAATGTTTCAGCTAAGCCTTAAGCCCCTTGCTTTAAAGTCTGTTCATTTACTGCTTCTTTTAGGGTCTGCCTTTCCATTCGCCTGGGGTAATCTTAATCCTGCTTGGGCACAGGAATCTACTCAGCAAGACTCAGTTCAGCAAGACTCAGTTGTACTAGAGACCGGAGCACAAACCTTAAAAATTCCCTCACGACTTAGCATTCAGCACAGCAGTTCTAGCGCTGGATTTGACGGTTTGACCAGTCTGAGTGGCTTTATTCCTCTAGAACAGTTATCTGGTGCTCATATTACCTTTATAGAGGGCGATGTCTTACTGGATAATGGTGCAAACCTTGGTTGGAGTCTAAGCTTGGGTCATCGCGGCTATAGTTCTCAGGAAAATCGCGTGCGCGGCGGCCATATCGGCATTGATGGCCGTTCAACGGATGAAAGTACCTTTTATCAACTTGCAGCCGGTTATGAAAGCCTAGGCGATCAGTGGGATGTGCGATTCAATGGCTATTTGCCCATTGGCGAAACCACCAATACGATCCGAGATGTTAACTTCGACAGTGGTTTACAAACTTCGACGGCCTTTCAATCGAATCAATTGGTTCTTTCTGCAATTCGTGAACGTCAGCGAATTCTTCAAGAAGAAGAAGCCCTCGGGGGTTTTGATGCGGAAGTAGGTACAAAACTCAGTCGCTGGAATGGGGGAGAACTGACGGGAGCGATCGGCGGCTATTTGCTAACGGGCGAAGAGACTAGCCTCGGTGGCCAACTGCGTCTATCGGCGAACTTCAAATCTAACTTTAATGCGGGAGTTGCCGTTCAGCATGACGGCATTTTTGGCACTAATCTTGTGGTTTCTCTCGGGGCAAGTCTGCCCAATCTGCGATTTCAAAAACAGGAAGAGCAGAAATTTCAAACCGAAAATGAAGTTGCTATTCGTTTAAGAGATCCCCTTCATCGTCGTTCAACCGTCGCAGTTCAAAGCCGCAATAAGTCTGAAATCTCCTTTGAATCGACAACGGCAGCCCTTAAAAACCCTGAAGAAGAACAGGAGTATCGATTTCTTCATGTAGACCTTGCGAAGGGAGCGGTTGCAGGGGATGGGACCTATGAAAATCCATTGGGTACAGTGGAGGCGGCGATCGCCCTAATCAACAGCAACCCCAATACCTATAGCGATGGTAATACGATCGTCTACGTCGATGGTGAATCTGCTCTAAGCACGACGATTCCTGGATTTGTCCTCCCCGATCGCGTCAGTATCCTCTCCCAAGGACCCCAACAAACGATTGCGGGCATGTCTTTTCCCGGCTTCCCCACGACCCCGACGCGTTTACCCTTTTCAGCACAAGCCAATTTCAATATACCGAATAATAGCGCCCCTAAGGCGAATGGCGTAGCGGTGTTGTTACCCGATTCTGGAGATAATGTTTTTCCTGTGATTACGGGAGGAGCAAATGCGGATTTAGTTACACTTGGTAATAGCACGGTTCTGGCGGGTTTCCAAATTCAAAATGCATCCCAACATGGCGTTACGGCATCCAATGTCAACAACGTAGAGCTACGCAATAATGCGATTTCTGGTTCTGGGGGGAACGGCATCTTTTTGGATGATGTGGGGGGTAGCGCGACGCTGTTTGATAACACGGTTACGGGGTCGGGCGATCGCGGTATTTTTGCCCGCAATACCCAAACCAATCAATCTTTGGATGTTGCGATCGCAGGCTACGACCTCAATAACAACCGAGTGGGGATGGAGTTTGCAGCGATTGCTAGCACCACAGGACCTCAGGTGCCTGCTCAAATTATTGCCATCGGCCCGAGTCTTAGCATCAATACCAGCAGCGGTTTACCCGGTGGTACAGCGCTCACCAATTCTGTCTTGAACAGCACGGATGAAGGGATTCTTGTCCAGGCTACAGGGGATGCCTTACTCACGAGTGCAACCCAGGAATTCACGTTTGACCAAGGCACGATTGATGGGAGTGGTGGTGCCGGTTTAAGCGTTTTGGCCAATGTCGGTGCCCATGTTCAGGAAGTTAATGTGAGGAATAGTGCGATCGCCAACAACGGCGGTGCGGGCATTCAAATCGTCAACGGAACGCCGCCAGCGGGGGCCACGGTAACCGCAGCATCCCAAGAACTGATCATTCGCAATAACAGAATTGACAACAATGGAGGCGCGGGCATTGATGTGGCGGTAGGCGATGCGAGCAGTCAGGAATTAGTCATTCGAGGGAATCAAATTACTAACAATGCTGGGGGGGGCATTAACTCGATCGCTCGGAACGTTGCGATTCAGGAATGGCGGACGGATTCTGCGACAGGAGATGCGGGGATTAATGAGAATACGATCACGGGAAATGGGGGTGAGGCGATCGCCATTAATGCCCAAGATTTGGCTATCTTGCCGATTGTGAGTGTGGTGAATAATGAGATTTCGGGGGGGGGATCGCCGGATGTGGCGATCGCCACCACCTCTACCCCAAGTTCTCCAGGAACGCCAACGGCTTGTGCTGTAATTTCTGGCAATCGTTTGGGGGGAGCAATTCGCCTGACTGGGGTCTCAACGGTGTTATCGGGTGGGCTACCGACCTTCCAAGTTCAGGATTTGCTCAGTCTATCTAATTTAAATAATGGAACTCCAGTGGTCTTTTCTTCGAATCTTTTGGGTACTGTAACGACACCAGACACTGCTCCATTTAGCAATGAAACGGGTGGCTGTATTCAATAGCTTCGTTGTTCTATGACTCTCAGCTAGATTCTTAAGCCCGCATCGCTTCCAGTGGGCTATCAGAATATTATCTCTGCATTTCGATTAGTACTTTTGGCGTCTCTGCAAACTTTCTTGAGAATTTCTTGACAATGAATACTGTGCTTACTCGTGATCTTCAAGTTCTTTTCGTTGATCCTAGTGTTCAAGATTATCAAAATCTTCTTCACGAATTAGATTCAGGCATTCAGTGCTTTGTTTTAGACAATAATCAAGATGGTATAGAACAAATCTCGAAGATTTTAGACAATATTAGGCAAAAGGCAGCAAATATTGAATCGACTTCAATATTTTTGTTAACTCATGGCTATTCGGGTGGCGTTCGACTTGCAAAATCGGATTTTAACTTATCATCTCTGAGCCAATACGAGAAAGACCTACAGAGTTGGTTTAATCACGAAAACACGCAATATAATTCGTTATCATTTTGCGCTTGTAATGTTGCTACGGGAGATATAGGAAAAGAGTTTATAGAAAAAATTGGTCAGATCACTCAAGCTACAATTCTTGCATCAAGTTCTCCACTAGGTAGTAGTCTGCTGAATGGCAACTGGCATCTAGATTATTGTACCACAGAGGGAGTGGAGTCAAAACTCCCATTCTCAAGCGAATCTCGCAATAATTATCCTTATATTCTTCCTACACTACCTGCCGTTGACACTATCTTTAGTATCAATGGAAATGCATCAAAAATTGACGATGATGAAATTCGGCTCACCCCAGATGCCTTTAGCCAATCAGGCTCTGCATTCTCCACAGCCCGAATTGATTTTAATTACGATTGGACTTTTAATTTTGCCGTTTATTTGGGCGTTTCCGATGGGGGTGCAGATGGTATCGGATTTGTGCTACATAACGATCCTCGCGGATCAAGCGTAACAGGTGAATTCGGTGGTGGTTTGGGTATTCTTAATATCCAAAAATCTATTGGTATTGAATTCGATACTTGGCAAAATCCAGAGTATGGAGATCCAGTCGCTGACCACACATCTATCCTTTTACCTGACACGACAGGTCTTGATCGTCTCACTACAATTGAGAGCTTAAGTAATATCGAAGATGGTCAATATCATAATGTTATTGTCACCTGGAATGCCACAACAAAAACCCTTTCTTATACATTAGATAGTGTTCAAAGAGGCTCCGTTGTTCGTGATGTTATTAATCAAGACTTTGGCGGAGAAAAATTAATTTATTTTGGATTTGCTGCTTCAACTGGTGGTGCAAAAAATGAGCATAAAATTAGGATCTCAAATTTTGAAGGAAGATTAATTAATTCTTCTGGAAATGACATTATTAATACGGCCAATGCTTCTCCCGTGATTGCTTCGCCTACTGGTAGTCCAGCCAGTTTCACAGTGGTGGAAAATACGAGCATTGCAACAATTCTTGCAGATGTGAACTCTAGTGATGCAGAAGATGGTGCTGAAACAAATCTTACCTACTCTTTAAGTGGAGTTGATGCATCACGGTTTAATATTGATTCCAATGGCCGTCTAACTTTTAAGGCTGCACCTGACTTTGAATCCCCGCTGGACTCCGGAGCTAATAATAGCTATGATTTTACAGTAACTGTAACAGATACTGAAGGTGCAACAGATACTCAAGATATCAGGATTATAGTTGCTAATGTTAATGATAATAATCCTGTAATCTCAACGCCATTAGGATCTCCGGCAACGCTAAATGTTTTAGAAAACACAGTCACTGTTGTTAATGTTAATGCGAGTGATGCAGAAGATGGTGCTGAAACTAACTTGACCTATTCCTTAAGTGGTACAGATTCATCATTGTTTGTAATTGATAGCAATGGTAATTTGTCTTTTAAGGTGGCTCCAAATTTTGAAAACCCTCAAGATAATGGAACTAACAACGTCTACGATGTCACTGTTAATGTTACGGATTCAGGGGGATTAAGCGATCTTCGGGCTATTCAGATCACCGTAATTAATGTCAATGAATCACCCAAGGCTAACGCGGATATAGCTGCTGTGGCAGAGAAATCTGCTGCTACCATTAACTTAACAAATAATGATACTGATCCAGATGCTGGTACTGATCTAGAAGTTACAGCACTGAATACTACTGGCATTAAAGGGCTTGCCAGCATCAATCCTGATGGAGAAGGCGTCACCTACAATCCCAATGGAGCGTTTAATAGTTTGGCTGTGGGTGAAACCACAACGGATAGCTTCACCTACACCGTCAACGATGGCAACGGCGGCACTAACACGGCCACAGTTACTGTCACGATTATAGGAGAAAACGATCAGCCCACCGCCAATTTTGATGCAGGCACCGTGGCGGAAGATGGAACCACCAGTATTAACCTCACAGGTAACGATACGGACCCTGACGGAAGCGATGACTTAGAAGTCACGTCCGTTGGAACCCTTGGAACCCTAGGTTTGGTTAGCATCAATCCTGATGGGGAAGGCGTCACCTACAATCCCAATGGAGTGTTTAATAATTTGGCCGTGGGTGACACTGCAACAGATACCTTCACCTACACAGTCAGCGATGGCAACGGCGGTACCGATACGGCCACTGTTACCGTCACGATCACGGGAGAAAACGATCAGCCGAATCTAGATTTAGACAATGATGGTGTGAGTGGAGATGTAGACTATGCCACTCTGTATCAACCGGGTACCCCAGTCAGTATTGCTGAAGCGGGGGGCAGCCTTATTACAGATATTGATGGGGATACGCTAACCATCTCCATCGTCTTGGATAACCCTCTAGACGGGGCTTCTGAAACCTTCAGTCTTCAGCCTGGGTTTACAATTCCAGGTTCGCTCAGCATAACCCCTATTACGTCAGGCATCAGCATTGCTCCCAGTGGTTCTGAAACTCCGACGGATGCAGAGTACCAAGCCGTTTTGGAGGCAATTCGGTACAACAACAGCGATATGGCCTCGGATCGGAGCGATCGCACCATCACCATCACCGTCAACGACGGCACCGGCACCCCCAATGCCACCGCCACCGCCACAACAACCATCAACTACGACACCGATGACGATGGTATCGCCGACACCCTAGACCTTGATGATGACAACGATGGCATCCTTGATCTTAATGAGCAATTTGTCGATCAATTTGTTTATGCGGCTTTCACTAATGTTGGTGAGCAGCAGGCTAGTGGTCAGATTAACGGGATTAATTTTACCTACACAACGACTCAGACTGTCCTCAACATTACAAACTCAATGTATAACCATGGGACTTTCCCATCTGAGTACGATGTTCCCAATGTAAATCCCACCATTCGCAATGACCAAGCCTCAACGAATCAATTGGTATTTGAGCAGCCAATGCTCAATCCAGTGCTGGTTTTTTCGTCGATTGGCAATCCTTTGACTCCTGTGCCAATTGAGTTTGGAGCGCCAGTTGAAATTCTCTGGTCTCAAGATGTAACGATTAATAGCCCCACTAGTATCACAGGAGCAGAAGGGTTTGCGATCGTTCGATTTAACGGCCTGTTTGATGTCATTGATTTTCAATATCTAGCAGACGAGACATATGTAAACTTTGCCTTTGGGGCTAGCTTTAAACAGGGGGAGGATACCGACGGTGATGGTATTCAGGATTATCTGGACCTCGACTCCGATAACGACGGTATTACCGACAATGTCGAGGCGCAAACGACAGCCGACTATATTGCGCCGACCGGCACCGATAACGATGGTGACGGTCTCGATGATGCCTATGAGGGCGCGGGTAACCAGGGGCTGACTCCGGTCAACACCGACGGCACGGATGCCGTCGACTATCTGGACTCAGATTCTGATAACGACGGCATCAGCGATGCTGCCGAGCGTGGAACCGGTGGACCCACAACGAATGCAACGGGACTCTCCGACGCGACCACCGATGCTGACGGCGATGGTCTGTTCGACGTTTTCGAAGGAGGTACGCCCAACGATGGCTTCGACGTCAACGGTGACAACCTGACGGGCACGACTTTTAATCTCGCCGATACTGATAACGATGTCCTCTCTGATGGCAGCGATGCCATTGCCCGATCTAATGATCTCGACTATCGCGACAACAGCACCGAAGTTTCGATCACCGCTAACGATGCTAACGCGGCTGAAGCCGCCGACAACGGTCAATTCACCGTCACCCTAAACCAGCCCTTCAGTAGCGACACCACCGTCAACTACAGCATTAGTGGAACGGCCAGCAATGGCACAGACTACACAACCCTGACCGGCTCGGTCATAATTCCTGCTGGTGCCACTTCCGCGCCCATCAATATCGCTGTTACGGATGATCCCTTAGTGGAGCAGGATGAAACCGTCATCCTAACCCTTACCAGTGCCACCAACCCCAAGGGCACTGTGACGCTAGGAAGTGAAAATACTGCAACGGTCAACATCACTGATACAGATACGGCTTTAGTGTCTATCAGTGCTACGGATGCGATCGCGGCAGAAGATATCAACAATGGGCAATTTACCGTTAGCCTCACGAATCCCAGCGATGTTGATACCGTCATCAGCTACAGCATCGGGGGAGATGCAACCCCCGGCAGTGACTATACGCCCCTTACCGGAACGGTCACCATTCTGGCAGGTAATACCAGCGCCACCATCAACGTATCGGTTCTAGATGACAGCCTTAGTGAGCTCGATGAAGCCGTCACGGTTACCCTAATAGCCATAACCAGTGGGGATAGCGATGTTTCCATTAACCTCGCCCAAAACGCTTCGACAGTAACGATTCTGGCGGATACCGATGGCGACAATGTTCCTGACATCATTGACCTAGACGACGACAACGATGGCATCCTCGACACGGTTGAAGCTGCCACTGCTCCTGCGAATGGTGACACCGATGGAGATGGCATTCCGGATCGCCTCGACCTTGATTCTGACAACGACGGCATCAACGATGTCATCGAAGCGGGTCATGGCGTCACCGATACCGATGGCGATGGTATGCTCGATGGGCCTGTCGGTAGCGATGGGATTCCCGATGCCGTTCAATCTAGTCCGAATAGTGGCATCGTCAACTATGCTCTGGCGAATACCGATGGTGATGGTCAGCCTGACTTCCAAGACCTCGACTCCGATAATGATAGTCTCTCCGACCTGATCGAAGGCGGCAGTGGCGGAGCCGATGCAAATAACGATGGCGTAGTGGATGGTCCCGATACCGATGGCGATGGCATCCAGGATTCAGTTGATGCAACACCTACGACCTATGGTGATGGAGCCAGTCCTGCACTGCCCGATGCCGATAGTGCAGCCAATCCCAATACCCCCGACTATATCGATGTTGATAGCAACAACAACGGAATCAACGACATCGCTGAAGCGGGCAATGGCATTCTCGATCCCAATGGGGATGGGGCGATCGATAACATCACCGACAATGACAAAGACGGCATTCCCGACGTCGTCGACGATTCCGATCTCGATGGAATTCCTGACGCCGTTGATGGCACACCCAATCCAGCTTTCGGGGGGCTGGGAGAGCCCGATAGCGATGGGGATGGCATTGCAAACGTTGATGACCTCGACGACGACAATGATGGAATTTTAGATGCGGTTGAAGAAGCAGGAAACGCCATTCGCGACACCGATGGCGATGGAATTCTCGATCGCCTAGACCTAGACTCTGATAACGACGGCATCAACGATGTGCTCGAAGCGGGCCACGGAGCACCGGATGCCAATGGCGACGGCATCCTCGATGGTCCCGTTGGAAGTGATGGTATTCCCGATTCAGTCCAGGCTTCACCCAATGATGGCACCGTGAACTACGGTTTACCTGCCAACAGTGACAGCGACCCCATCCCCGACTTCCAAGACCTCGACTCTGACAACGACAGCCTCAGCGACCTCTACGAAGGCGGGAGCGGTGGCCCCGATGCCAACAATGATGGCGTCGTTGACGGGATTGATAGTGACGGCGATGGCATTCTCGACGCAGTAGATGGTGTGCCTGCAACCTATGGGGATGCGGGAAGTCCTGCACTGCCCAACGCTGATAATGACCTAGTCCCGAACTACATTGACCCCGACAGCGATAGTGATGGGGTCAATGACATCGATGAAGCTAGCAATGGTAGTTTAGATGTCAATAACGATGGCGAGATAGATGACCTTGCTGATGCCGATGGGGATGGTGTTCCCGATGTCATTGATGACTCCGATTTAGATGGCACGCCTGATAAAACTGATACCACGCCCAATGCTGGCTTTGGTGGTCTGGGTCTTGTGGACACGGATGGCGATGGCGTTGCTGATATTGCAGACCTGGATGACGACAACGATGGCATTCTGGATACTGTTGAAGAGGCAGGGAATCCGGATCGAGATACTGATGGCGATAGCATTCTAGATCGTTTGGATCTAGACGCCGATAATGACGGCATCAATGACTTGATTGAAGCTGGACATGGTGCCATTGATGCCAATGGCGATGGCTTGGTGGATGGCAATGTCGGAGCCAATGGTTATGTGGATATTCTAGAGACCACTCCCGATTCCGGCGAAGCGAATTTTGCACCTCGTAATAGCGACAACGATGCCAATCCCGATTTTCAAGATCTTGATGCTGATAATGACAGCATTAGCGATCTGATTGAAGGCGGCAGCAATGGTGCAGACGCCAACAACGATGGCGTGGTGGATGGACCCGACACCGATGGAGATGGTATCCAAGATAGTGTGGATGGCACACCCAATAGTTTTGGGGATAGCGGCAGTCCTGCGGTCCCCAATGATGATGCAGACACAACACCCAACTACATCGACCCAGACAGCAACAATGATGGCACTCATGACATCCTCGAAACCGGCAACGGTGTTCTAGATGGCAATGGGGATGGGGTCATCGATAATGCCACAGATCTGGATGGAGACGGCATTGCTGATGTCATTGATGATTCTGACAACGATGGCACACCTGATGCAGTAGACACGACACCGAATGCAGCCTTTGGCGGTTTAGGGGGGCCTGCACCGGATGCAGATGGGGATGGCATTGCCAACGATGCAGATCTCGACGATGACAACGATGGCATTTTAGACAGCATTGAAGAAGCGGGAGACCCAACCAGGGATACGGATGGAGATGGCATTCCGGATCGCCTCGACCTTGATTCTGACAACGATGGCATCAACGATGTCATCGAAGCGGGTCATGGCGTAACCGATACCGATGGCGATGGTATGCTCGATGGGCCTATCGGTAGCGATGGGATTCCCGATGCCGTTCAATCTAGTCCGAATAGTGGCATCGTCAACTATGCTCTGGCGAATACCGATGGTGATGGCCAGCCCGACTTCCAAGACCTTGATTCTGATAACGATAGCCTTAGTGACTTAGTTGAAGGCGGCAGCGGAGGTAATGATAGCGATGGCGATGGCGTCGTCGATGGTCCCGATACCGACAAAGATGGAATTCAAGATTCCGTCGATGGTAACCCAGGTCTCTATGGGGATGGAGGAAATTTCGCACCGCAAAACAGCGATAGCGATCCAAATCCGGATTACATCGATATTGATAGTGACGGAAATGGCGTTGATGATATTGACCAGGCCGGAAGTACAATTCTCGACGGGAATAACGATGGCAGAATCGATGACATTACCGATAACGATAACGACGGCATTGCTGATGTTATTGACGATTCCGATCAAGATGGGATTCCTGATATTTCCGATAGTGATCCCCAAAGCTTTGGCGGGCTAGGTAAGGCCGACACCGATGGCGATGGCATTCTCAACTCGGAGGATTTGGATGATGATAATGATGGGATTCTGGATACCGTTGAAGAAGCTGGAGATATCGATCGCGACACCGATGGCGATGGCATTCTAGACCGTTTGGATCTCGACAGCGATAACGACGGCATCAACGATGTGCTCGAAGCGGGTCACGGAGCACCTGACGCCAATGGCGACGGCATCCTCGATGGTCCCGTTGGAAGCGATGGTATTCCCGATTCAGTGCAGGCTTCACCCAATGATGGCACCGTGAACTACGGTTTACCTGCCAACAGTGACAGCGACCCCATCCCCGATTTCCAAGACCTCGACTCTGACAACGACAGCCTCAGCGACCTCTACGAAGGCGGGAGCGGTGGCCCCGATGCCAACAATGATGGCGTCGTTGACGGGATTGATAGTGACGGCGATGGCATTCTCGACGCAGTAGATGGTGTGCCTGCAACCTATGGGGATGCGGGAAGTCCTGCGCTGCCCAACGCTGATAATGACCTAGCCCCGAACTACATTGACCCCGACAGCGATGGTGATGGGGTCAATGACATCGATGAAGCTAGCAATGGTGGTTTAGATGTCAATAACGATGGCGAGATTGATGACCTTGCTGATGCCGATGGAGATGGTGTTCCCGATGTCATTGATGACTCCGATTTAGATGGCACGCCTGATAAAACTGATACCACGCCCAATGCTGGCTTTGGTGGTCTGGGTCTTGTGGACACGGATGGTGATGGCGTTGCTGATATTGCAGACCTGGATGACGACAACGATGGCATTCTGGATACTGTTGAAGAGGCAGGGAATCCGGATCGAGATACCGATGGCGATGGCATTCTAGATCGTTTGGATCTAGACGCCGATAACGACGGCATCAATGACTTGATTGAAGCTGGACATGGTGCCATCGATGCTAATGGCGATGGCTTGGTGGATGGCAATGTCGGAGCCAATGGTTATGTGGATATTCTAGAGACCACTCCCGATTCCGGCGAAGCGAATTTTGCACCTCGTAATAGCGACAACGATGCCAATCCCGATTTTCAAGATCTTGATGCTGATAATGACAGCATTAGCGATCTGATTGAAGGCGGCAGCAATGGTGCAGATGCCAACAACGATGGCGTGGTGGATGGGCCCGACACCGATGGAGATGGTATCCAAGATAGTGTGGATGGTACACCCAATAGTTTTGGGGATAGCGGCAGTCCTGCGGTCCCCAATGATGATGCAGACACAACACCCAACTACATCGACCCAGACAGCAACAATGATGGCACTCATGACATCCTCGAAACCGGCAACGGTGTTTTAGATGGCAATGGGGATGGAGTCATCGATAATGCCACAGATCTGGATGGAGACGGCATCGCCGATGTCATTGACGATTCTGACAACGATGGCACACCTGATGCAGTAGACACGACACCGAATGCAGCCTTTGGCGGTTTAGGGGGGCCTGCACCGGATGCAGATGGGGATGGCATTGCCAACGATGCAGATCTCGACGATGACAACGATGGCATTTTAGACAGCATTGAAGAAGCGGGAGACCCAACCAGGGATACGGATGGAGATGGCATTCCGGATCGCCTCGACCTTGATTCTGACAACGACGGCATCAACGATGTCATCGAAGCGGGTCATGGCGTCACCGATACCGATGGCGATGGTATGCTCGATGGCCCAGTGGGGGCCAATGGCGTGGATGATGCTGTTGAATCCTCACCGGATAGTGGGATTGTGGATGCTCCTGTCAACAGCGACAGTGATGCTCAGCCAGATTTCCAGGATTTGGATGCGGATAACGATGGTCTCTCTGATTTCCTCGAAGGAGGTGCGCTGTTCAATGGCGGATTTGATGCTGACGATAATGGCGTAATTGATGGACCAGATACAGACAAGGATGGTATTCCTGATTCGGTTGATGGCACACCCAATGCCTATGGAGATAGCGGCAGTCCGGCATTGCCCGATGGCGATAGTGCTACGGATCCAGATTCGCCGGATTATCGCGATCGCACCAACAACGAAAATGGCCTCAATGACATCAATCCCGATCTAGATCTCAACAACGACGGTGAAATCGACGATGTCACCGATAACGATAACGATGGCATTGCCGACATCATTGATGACTCTGACAGCGATGGTATGGTCGATGCAAACCCCGCAGAAACCGATCCTCAAAGCTTTGGCGGTCTGCCCGCAACGGACACGGATGGGGATGGCGTGCCTGACAGCCGTGACCTAGACGATGACAACGATGGCATTCTTGACAGCGATGAAGGCAACGGCAAGATTGATACCGATGGCGACGGAATTGTTGATTCCCGCGACCTAGATACGGATAACGACGGTATCCTTGATGTGGAAGAAGCGGGCCATAGTCAAGCCGATATCGATGGAGATGGACGGGTTGATGGTCCTGTCGGTAATAACGGACTGCCAGATACCGTTGAATCGACTCCCGACAGTGGCATTCCTAGCTATACGGTGTTGGATACCGATGGGGATGGCATTGAGGACTTCAAAGACCTCGATTCCGACAACGACGGTATCAATGATGTGATTGAAGGGGGTGGCCAAGACCCCGATGGAGACGGGACGATCCACGGCGGTGGTCCGATTGTGGATGTGGACCGAGATGGCATTTTGGATGTCATTGATCCGTCCCAAGGGGGAAGTCCTGTTCCTGTGCTGGATACGGATGGCGATGGCATCGAAAATTATCGGGATTTAGATTCTGACAATGATGGCGTCAAAGATATTGTCGAAGGTGGAAATGCGGCTGCCGATGCTGATGGGGATGGTCGCATTGACGGGCCAGATGCCGATGGGGATGGCATTCCTGATCGGGTCGATCCGTCCCTCGGCTTTGGCGACTCGGGCGATGGCACTGCACCGGATAGCAATGGTGATGGTATTCCCGATTTCCTCCAACCCGGCAGCAACACGGGCTCCGGCAGCCAAGGCACTGGCGGTAGCGATGTGATTAATGGCGGTGCTGGGGGCGATATTATCAATGGTCTCAGCGACGACGACGTTTTGGACGGTGGTGCAGGCGATGATGTGATCAATGGCGGCAGCGACCAAGATACGACTGTTGGGGGAAGCGGCAACGATATTGTTAACGGCGGTAGCGATGGTGACCAAGTCAATGGCGGCGATGGCAATGACATCGCGAACGGCGGCAGTGGTAATGACCTCATTGCTGGGGATGACGGTGACGATATCATGAACGGCGGTAGCGGTCTGGATACACTCTATGGTGGTCTCGGGAATGACATCCTCAATGGCGGCAGTGGAGATGACCTGATCTATGGCGGTGCAGGCAGTGACATTATTCGTGGCTCTACGGGCAATGACATGCTGGTAGGCGGCGATGGTTCCGATCTGTTGTTTGGTGGTCAAGGAGATGATCGCTTTGTCTACGAATCCCTGAGCGAATTCGGCGATACGATTCTTGATTTTGAGATTGTGCGCGATCGCATCGATCTCCAAGGCATTTTCAACGGTAATGCGGCCCTAGGTAGCAATGTGCAAGCGCAACAGCTCGGTCTGCATTCGCTGATTCTTGCCAATACAGGCTCCGGTATGCAACAGGTTGCCATGCTGCTCAATGTTAATGCCAGTACCTTAGATAGCAGCAACTTTATCTTCTAAGGTGTTGAGCTTGCTTCTCCTCCTGGAGAAAAGGGTGGATGCTTAAAAGTCTAGATTGGGTTAATTGACGAAACCCAATCTAGGCTGAAAAGAGGTTTCGAAAGAAGGTTAAAAATGAGTTTCAGTGGGGCATTCTAGCAACTTTTAAATTTTGAATTGAAAAGGCAGAGTTTTTCCATGGCTGAGCTGACCCCGGTAGAGTTGGGTAACCCTGTTTCCTTGCTCAACGAGAGTGATTATGCTGCGCTTCAGGCGTTGTATATTAACACGGATGGTGAGCAGTGGAAAAATAATCAAGGTTGGCAAGATTGGGATTTTTTAAGCCCAACACCACCCGAACTGTCGGTCATGAATGGCTGGTTTGGAGTCAGTTTGAGTGGCGATCGCATCACCACTCTCTCCCTCGGCAGCAATCGACTGAAGGGCAACTTACCAACGGCCTTAGGCCAACTCTCCGACCTCAAAACGCTCTATCTTTATGGTAATCAGTTAACCGGTGTTATCCCGGAATCCCTGGGAAATTTGAGCCAGCTTAATCACCTAGCATTGAGTGGTAATCAACTGGATGGAGCATTGCCTTCAAACCTGGGAAATCTTGCTAATTTACAATATCTTTATCTGAACAACAATCGTTTACAAGGGGTGCTACCGACAGAATTTGCCGATCTGGAAGAGCTGATTTACCTCTCTCTTGCAGACAACCAATTCAGGGGTGAAATCCCGGAGACTTGGGGCAGTTGGCCCAACCTTAAAACCTTGCAATTGGCCAATAACCAACTGAGCGGAACGGTTCCCCCAGCGCTAATAGATGCAATTCATCAAGGGAGCGGTTCTTACAATCTCAATAACCCGATCGCGGTGACCGGTTTGCCAGCGACCATTGCCCTCATGGAAGCGATTGAACCCACTGCGATCGCCTTGACGTTCAGCGATCTCGATGCTCTGGGCAGTGACGATCTGGAGACTTTGGCCCTCACCGCAACGGTCGATCATCCCGATCTCGTGACCCTCGAACTCACTGGAACCGGGGCCGATCGAACCCTCAACCTCATGCCCCAACCCAATCGAGCTGGAACCACAACGCTGCGGCTAACCGCCCAAGATGACAGTGGCGAACAAACGACGGTGGCGATCGCCCTCACACTCCAGGACCAACCGGAAACCGGAAGTTTTAGCGCTGTTAGGGATTTGTTGTGGCGCAATCCCACCACAGGCGAAAATCTCCTTTGGCGGATGGCCGGACTCGATCGAGTTGAAACAATTGCGCTCACGGCAGGATTGGATGCTAACTGGGAATGGGTCGGCCTCGGCCAATTTAATGGGGATGATCAGACGGATTTGGTCGGGCGAAATGCTCAAACGGGCGAGACCCAACTGTGGCTGATGAATGGCAATGCCTTGGCCGAAACGGTGACTTGGACTGCGAACCAAAACGAAGGACAGTTGGTAGGATTAGGTGATTTTGATGGCGATGCTCAAACCGATTTGATTTGGCGAAATTCCCAAACAGGGCAAAATTATATTTGGTATTTGAACGGTAATGCGCTGCGTCAGCGTCAGCCATTGATGGCGATCGCCGACTCCCATTGGCAGATCGTCGGCACAGGACAATTTAATCAGGATGCCTACAGCGATCTAATTTGGCGCAATCTTAAAACAGGGCAAACTTTGCTTTGGCTCATGCAAGCCGGAAGCCCCATGGCGGCCTTACCGCTCCCATCCGTATCCAATCTAGACTGGCAACTGGTGGGGACCCGAGATTTAAATCAAGATGGTGGATCAGACCTACTCTGGCAAAATGCCCAGACCGGGGCCGCAGTGGCTTGGTTGATGCAGAGCGGTCAGCGGCTGTCGGCCCATCACTTGAACCCTGCGGGAGATTTGGGAGCATCGGCCCATTGGAGTTTGAGTTAACCTAATCCTTGGGTAAGCGATTGCCTCGGGACGATTGCCATTGATTCAGCCAAACCGCTAACAGCGTCACCACCGACAGCGGAATCACAAATAGAATCATCGCTCCACTAAAGGGACCTAGGACCGCATGGTCCATAGTTCGCAGCACCAAATAGGCAACGTAGGCCGCGTAATAGCCCACAAACACCAGCCCTTCCCAGCGGCTAATGACATTTCCCGTAAAGAAAATCGGCAGACAGGCGATCGCCACCGCAATCATAATCGGAATATCAAACCGGACCGCTGCGGAGGATACCGCCAACCCCGCCGGAGAAAACAAACTGGAAAGACCCAAAACCACCAAAATATTAAAAATATTGCTGCCAACCACATTGCCCACGGCAATATCCCGTTCGCCCTTCAGCGTCGCCACGATCGAGGTTGCCAGCTCCGGCAGCGATGTTCCGGCGGCCACAATGGTCAAGCCAATCACCAGTTCACTCACCCCGATGGCTTGGGCGATCGCGATCGCAGAAGTCACTAACCACCGAGACCCCAAAAGCAACAACCCAACGCCCAAACCAATCCAGCCTAGGTTAATGGCCCATGTCTTTAGCGTCATTTTCTGATTGCTCTGGTCTCCGCCTCCATATTCCTGCGCATATTCCGCCCGCACGGCTTCATTTTGCTCTCGGCGGGATTGGATAATCTGAAAGGCCGTATAGCCAATACCACCTGCGCTCAGGAGCAGCCCATCGGGCAACGTCAGGCGACCATCAGCACCCAGAACCAGCATCAGAATCGAGACCCCGATCATCACTGGCACATCAATCCGAACCAGCTGTTGGGCGACGACAAGGGGGGCCGCAAGGGCAGACAATCCCAAAATCAGCAAGACATTAAAAATATTGCTCCCCACGACATTGCCCACGGCGATATCAATCTGGCCCGTAAGGCTCGACTGAATACTCACCGCCAGCTCCGGCGCACTCGTTCCGTAGGCAACAATCGTCAATCCAATAATTAACGGCGAAATGCCCAGACTCGTGGCTAAGTTTGAGGCTCCCCGTACCAGCGCATCCGCGCCAACCACCAATAGTGCAAGACCCGCAACTAACAGAACGATCGTAGCGATGCTCATACACAAAGACAGCCGGAGACATCTCTCGGAGGAAAAGGTTGACGATGTTTAAGAATTTGAGTTAGCCCTCGATTTTCCCACGAAAGCCGGGTCTGGGGATCACGCTGCGATAAATCTTGATTCCTCTGCACGCTTCCTAGGGAGAGCTGCTACGCTAAAATCGTTAACTTACGTAACAGATTCGCTGAAACTGTTTAGTGAAGTCGTGGTGGAATCCCGTGAACGTCAAATTCGCCGCGAGCTTATTGCCGCCATCTTGCTCTTCTTGGGGGTTCTGCTGATCGGCACGGCAGGATATCGGACGATTGAGCGATGGAGCTTGCTGGACTCCGCTTATATGACCATTATTACCCTAAGCAGCGTAGGGTTCGGCGAAATCCAGCCCCTCAGCCCCCCAGGAAGACTCTTTACAATTTCGCTGATTTTGATGGGCCTTTTGAGCATTGGCTATATTGTCAATCGATTTACAGAGGCTATTGTCCAGGGCTACTTTCAAGATAGCCTGCGTTCTCGCCGGAAACGACGTGTGATCAAGAAACTACGCAATCACTATATTTTATGTGGCTATGGCAGGGCCGGTCGCCATGTGGCCCATGAATTTGCCGAGGAGCAGGTACCGTTTATCGTCGTCGATCCGCAGCCCGAAGCAATTCTGGATGCAAAACAGCGTGGCTACCTTACCTACCAGGGAGATGCGACCCTTGATCAAACCCTGATTGCAGTGGGAATCCAGGATGCCAATTGCATTGTGGCGGCGATGCCTTCGGACTCGGACAATCTTTACACCGTGCTTTCCGCCAAAGCCCTGCGACCAGGTTTACGGACGATCGCCCGCGCCAATACCGAAGAAGCCGTCATCAAGATGCAGCGAGCGGGGGCCGATGCGGTGATCTCTCCTTATATTACGGGGGGAAAACGGTTGGCCGCAGCAGCACTACGCCCTCAGGTGATGGATTTTGTAGATGGCATTGGATTGGGAGGCGATCGCTCCTTTTATCTAGAGGAGGTCGTGATTCACGCCCAGGACTGTCCCTATGTGAATCAGGAATTGCGGGAGACGGATTTGCGATCGCGCAGCAGCGCTCTCATCCTGGCGATTCGTCGCACCGAGGGGGAGCTAATTCCAGGGCCTACCGGAGAAACTCGCTTGCTGGATGGCGATTTGCTGATTTGCATGGGAACAGCAGAACAACTCCGAACGCTCATCAAAATTCTGATCCCCCTGGGCTCGACCATGCCGCGTTTGCCCCGCAATCAGTAAAATTCCTTAAAATTGCTTGCAACCCAAAAGTTGACCGGACCTTCGGCTTAATCTCCGCACAATTTCGATGGCGTGTCCTAATTGAGCTTGAGCGCTGCAACCGGAACCTCATCCCAGGAGGAAACCCTATACATCCGAACGGTCCATCCCTGAGCTTTTTGAGCATCGCTTAAATTTTCCTGAAAGGAAACATAACATTCCCTGGCTTGCTCTTCATTGCAACAAGCGATACAGGCATAGAGAATCCCAGCCGGATCCACCTGTTCATTTACCCAAATGGTTTTAGACATGCTTTCACTTTACAAAAATAAACAAAGCTTGAGCAAATACTCAAACAAACTACAAATAAGTTAATGGCAAGGTTTTTGAAAGTCTTGTAGCCTTTAATTAAGGCATTGCAACGAAAGTTGACTGTCTTTTCATAATTCGCATTCCTAGTTAAAAGCTTACAGGCAATTTGTCTAAATGGCTTTAGCCGGGATTGTCAGTCTTTATCTGTACATTTCTCGCAATTCATAAATCACCATGACGACTACACTTCGCGGACGCGAAAGTGCCAGTACGTGGGAGCGCTTTTGCGCTTGGATCACAAGCACCAACAACCGCATTTATGTGGGTTGGTTTGGCGTTCTGATGATCCCTTGCCTGCTTACTGCCACGATTTGCTTCATTATTGCGTTTATCGCAGCACCTCCCGTCGATATCGATGGCATCCGTGAGCCTGTGGCTGGCTCCTTGCTCTACGGCAACAACATCATGTCTGGCGCGGTTGTGCCCTCTTCCAACGCCATTGGCCTGCACTTCTACCCCATCTGGGAAGCAGCTTCCCTCGATGAGTGGTTGTACAACGGCGGCCCTTACCAATTGGTTTGCTTCCACTTCCTCATCGGCATTTTCTGCTGGATGGGTCGTCAGTGGGAACTCTCCTACCGCCTCGGCATGCGTCCTTGGATTTGTGTGGCTTACTCTGCACCTGTAGCAGCAGCAACCTCAGTTTTCCTGATCTACCCGATCGGCCAAGGTTCGTTCTCCGATGGTATGCCCCTGGGTATCTCCGGTACATTCAACTTCATGTTCGTGTTCCAGGCTGAGCACAACATTCTGATGCACCCCTTCCACATGCTCGGTGTGGCTGGCGTCTTCGGTGGAAGCTTGTTCTCCGCAATGCACGGTTCGTTGGTGACTTCTTCCTTGGTGCGTGAGACCACTGAAGTAGAATCCCAGAACTACGGCTACAAGTTTGGACAAGAAGAGGAAACCTACAACATCGTTGCAGCCCACGGCTACTTCGGTCGTCTGATTTTCCAATACGCTTCGTTCAACAACAGTCGTGCACTGCACTTCTTCTTGGGTGCATGGCCGGTTGTAGGCATTTGGTTGACCGCAATGGGCATCAGTACCATGGCATTCAACCTCAATGGCTTTAACTTCAACCAGTCTGTGATTGATAGCCAAGGTCGCGTTGTTGCAACCTGGGCCGATGTCCTCAACCGTGCGAACCTGGGTATGGAAGTGATGCACGAGCGCAATGCTCACAACTTCCCCTTGGATCTCGCTTCGGGTGAAGCTACTCCCGTTGCCCTGACTGCTCCTGCGATCAACGGCTAAGAGTAATCTGAAAGAGCTAATCATTGACCGATTTTCGGGACTCTGATTTAGCAGGCTTAAAAAGGCGCTCTCTTCGGGGAGCGCTTTTGATTTGCATATTTTTTGTGCGAGCTCGTTTTAAGCTCAATTATCGGGCGCGGAATGCGCGCCCCAACACAAGGACTAAAGCTTGCGGCCAAACTTGCGCTTGAGTTCATCCAGGGAATTGCCCGAGGTCGAGTGAGTCTGGCGAGGCCGCTGGGTCGCTGGATTTTGCGGTGCGCCGGAAAGCTTTTGATGCACAGGATTTGGCTTGCTCGGTCGACTGGTGCTGGGAGTAGCAGACAGTATTTCTGCCCCAGGCTGAGCCCCACCGCTCACGGCTTTCATCGAAAGGCCAATGCGTTTGAGCTTTTCGTTCACCTCCATGACCCGAACCTTGACCACCTGACCCACCTTCACCACATCCTTGGGATCTTGAACAAATTGGTTAGCCAATTGAGAAATATGAACCAAACCATCTTGGTGCACGCCGATATCGACAAAAGCGCCAAAATTTGCCACATTAGTGACAATTCCTTCTAGCTCCATGCCTTCCTTGAGGTCACTCATTTCGTTGATATCTTCCCGGAACTGGGCATAGGTAAACTGGGCACGGGGGTCACGACCTGGTTTTTCGAGTTCTTGAAGAATGTCTCGCAGCGTTGGTTCGCCCACCGTATCAGTCACATAACGTTTGAGGTCAATCCGATTAATTTCTAGATTCTTCAGAAAATTGGGGGATATTGTATCGACCTGAGCATCGCTCAAAATGCTTGATACAATGCCATAGCTTTCCGGGTGAACGGCAGTATTATCCAGGGGGTTTTTGCCCCCGCGAATCCGCAAAAACCCTGCACATTGTTCAAAGGCTTTGGGTCCTAGTTTAGGCACTTTGAGCAACTGTTTGCGATCGCCAAAGGCCCCATTCTCATTGCGGTAGCTAACGATATTGTTGGCGATCGCCCCAGTAATTCCCGACACATACATCAGCAATTCTTTTGAAGCGGTATTAAGGTCAACCCCCACATAGTTCACACAGCTTTCAACCGTTTCTGCCAGCTTTTGTTTGAGCAATTTCTGATCGACATCATGCTGATATTGACCTACACCAATGGATTTTGGGTCGATTTTCACCAACTCAGCCAGGGGGTCTTGCAAGCGACGACCAATGCTGATAGCACCTCGAACGGTGATATCTAAATCGGGAAATTCGGCGATCGCCACCTCACTCGCTGAATAAATCGACGCCCCCGCCTCATTCACCATGACCTTAATGGGCGGTTGCTTAAGGCATTGAAACACTTCCCCTACAAAGGCTTCAGTCTCGCGACTGGCGGTGCCATTGCCAATGGCCACGAGCTCAATTTTGTACTGTTCAATTAACTGTTGAATCGTTTGAGCAGCCTGTTCGCGCTTGCCGGCTCCCGTGTGGGGAAACACCGCTTGATAGTTAAGATATTTGCCGGTCTGATCAATGACAGCGACTTTGCAGCCCGTGCGAAAACCGGGGTCGATGGCCAATGTGGGCTTCATGCCCGCAGGCGCAGTCAAAAGCAAATCCCGCAGATTGGCCTCAAAGGTTTTAATCGACTCAATATCGGCCCATTCTTTCTTCTCGCCAATCACCCCAGTGACCAGCGAGGTTTTCATCAGACGGCCAAAGGCATCTCGAATCAGGGTTTGATAAAACTGACGCAGTTGCGGAGATTGGCTGCGCAGAATGCAGGACTCTAGATAGTCAATCACCACATCTTCTTCAAACTCAAGATTCATTCCCAGAATCCCTTCACTTTGGCCCCGCAGCAGGGCCAGGAGATTGTGGGGGGCGATCGCCTTGATGGAAATTTGATAGTTGCGATAGGTCTCGAATTTGGTGCTGCCTTCAGGAAACTCAGCTTTGATTTTGGACGTGAAGATTCCGGTTTTGAGCAGAAACTCCCGTACCCAAGCCCGCAGTTCTGCCCGTTCTGCAATGCCTTCTGCCAAGATATCGGCGGCTCCCTGGAGGGCATCTTCAGCCGTGGCAACGCCTTTTTCTGGATCTACATATTGCGAAGCTTCTGCCCCAAGGTCGGCCTTGGGGGATTGGGGGGTATTGAGGGATTCAAGCCAATCTGCTAAGGGTGCTAAACCCTTTTCTCGGGCCATGGTGGCGCGGGTGCGGCGTTTGGGCTTGTAGGGCAGATAGAGGTCTTCGAGATCGGTTTTTTGGCTGCAGGCTGCGATTTTGGCCTGGAGTTCGAGGGTGAGTTTGCCTTGGTCGGCGATCGCCTTAAGGATGGTTTGTTTGCGATCGCTCAGTTCGCTCAGGTAGCCATGGCGCTCTTGAATCTGCCGCAGTTGGGTTTCGTCCAATTCGCCAGTGCGCTCTTTGCGGTAGCGGGCAATGAAGGGAATGGTTGCGCCTTCGGCGAAGAGGTCTAGGGCGCTTTGGACCTGAGCCGGGTGAATGTCAAGTTCTTGGGCGATTTGAGCGGTAAAGGATAGCTGGGGAGAAGACATATGGGTTATGCAGAAAGGTCGCTTAGGAGGAAGCATCATCCGGCGATGGCGATGCCTGGAGTATGGTTTTCGAGACGATGCGGGTCTTTTTGCGATCGCTCTCCGATAACTCCTCTCCCGACTGTAACCGCGTCGCATTTTCCTGCAACACCGTTGCCGCTCGCTGGTCGCCCATTTGCAACGCCGTTTGCGCAGCCGTTTGCAGCATGGTGGCGGCCCCTGTGCGATCGCCCGCCTGAAGTTTCGCCTCGGCGATCTGGGTTTGTCGATATTTGGCTAGCGTCAAGACTTGCTGTTGGACATCGGCATCCACCTGGGCCGCATGATCCGCCACCGCTTCGACGGCGATCGCCACCGGCTCAGACAGCAGGCCGGTTTTCCCCGAAGCCGGATCATCGTAACGAACCCGAAGCTGAGCAATGTCGTGGCGACCCTCAGGCAACTGCTGAATATAGAGATTGACCAACACCTGCCGGGGAAAATCCACCATCAGGTCTCCCAGTCTGGCCTCAATGCGGTTGCCTTCGACGAGGGGCTGTAGCTCAATGACATCTGGGCTGACCTGGGCCAGGGGCTTGGTGTTGGCCAACGTCACCCGAGGATCCAGTTCTAGCAGGAGCTGGGCATTGGTCAACCCCACGGTTTGCATCCGCTGAAAGAGGCGGCTAAATTCTCCTAGAACCTCTTCAGACCGTTCAATGTAGGTGAGGCTGCCGCCGCCCACGTCGGCGATTTGTTCCAGGATATTTTGGTTCCAGTGGTCGCCAAACCCCAGCGTATTCACCGTTAGGCCAAAATCCGCCGCCAGTTTCGCAAATTTCAAACAGCGCTCATTGCTGCCATGTTCATTTTCGCCATCGGTGAGTAGCAGCGCCTGGGACACCGCCTCGCCCTTGCCCTTAGCCAATTCTTCAATGCCGAGCCGGAGTCCTTCGTCAATGGCGGTGCCCCCGCCCGCCTCCAGTTGGGCGATCGCCCCCCGAATTGTCGCCGGATTGTCGATCACCTGGTTGGGAATTAACAGCCGCGCCCGATGGTCAAAGCTGACGACCGACAGGCGATCGCCCGGTGTTAGTTTTTCCAGCAACCGCAAGGCCGCCTGTTTCACCGTTTCGAGGGGACGGCCCCCCATGGAGCCGCTCTGGTCCAGCATGAGGCAAAGATTTAGCGGCGCACGGCCTGCCCCTGCCGCCAAGGCACTGATCGAGACCGCGAGCTGTCGTTGACTCTGGGGTTGGGCGATCGCCACCTGGGGGTCACTCAGCGTACCGTTTAAACCAACTTGCATTCGCCTTTTCCTTTCCGACAGGTCATTCGTTCCAACTGCTTCAACTCAGCGACCGAACGGGGGTCTTGTTCTCTATTCTGACCTAAGATTTCGGCCCTGTGGCCCCTCACTCGCTTTCAGTTTGCCCAAATGGAGTTAAAAAGAATTGCAGAAAAAATTTAGGGCTGATCAACCGCAGCCGTCTCGTCAAACCGAGCGCTAGTATGGTACTGGTAACGCGCAAAGCCTAGGCAAGACCAATTTATGAGTGGACCGATCAAAGCTGTTCAAGCGGCTTCCTACGGAGACGCCTACTATCGCACTCCGCCGCCCGATCTCCCTTCACTATTACTGAAGGAGCGGATTGTTTATTTGGGCCTGCCCCTCTTCTCTGACGACAACGTTAAACGTCAGGTGGGGGTTGATGTCACTGAGTTGATCATTGCTCAACTGCTGTACTTGCAGTTTGATAGCCCTGAAAAGCCGATTTACTTCTACATCAACTCGACGGGCACCTCCTGGTATGACGGGGCCTCTGTGGGATATGAAACCGAGGCCTTTGCGATTTGCGATACCCTCAGCTACATCAAGCCACCGGTCCATACCATTTGCATTGGTCAGGCCATGGGCACCGCTGCGGTAATTTTGTCCGCTGGCACCAAAGGCTGTCGGGCCAGCTTGCCCCACGCCACCATCGTGCTCAATCAGCCTCGAACCGGCGCAGGCCAAGGGCAAGCTACGGATATTCAGATTCGGGCCCAGGAAGTGTTGGACAACAAGCACACCATGATGGAGATTCTCTCGAAGAACACCGGCCAGCCTATTGAAAAGCTTGTAAAGGATACCGATCGCACCTTCTATCTCACCCCTGACGTGGCAAAGGAATACGGCATCATTGATCGAGTTCTGGAAAGTACCAAGGACTTGCCTGTCCCGCCCGTTGCGGCAGGGATTGGCTAGGGCCCAGAGTTGGGCTAACCCATTGGTTGGGAATTTTTGTTGAATCTTTGTTGAATTTTTGTCGTTTTTTCCTGAACTTCTATGCCTATTGGTGTTCCTAGCGTTCCCTATCGCCTACCGGGTAGTCCTTACGAGCGCTGGATTGATATCTATACCCGTTTGAGTCAAGAGCGCATTATTTTTCTGGGCCAAGAGGTCACGGATTCCCTCGCCAACAATATTGTGGCGGTGATGCTCTATCTCGACTCCGAGGACAATACCAAGCCCATCAACCTGTATATCAATTCTCCCGGTGGCTCCGTCACAGCAGGCATGGCGATCTATGACACCATGCAATACATCAAGTCCCCCGTAGTGACGATCTGTGTGGGGTTGGCTGCGTCCATGGGAGCCTTTTTGCTCGCCGCCGGTGCGCCGGGTAAGCGGTTGGCCTTGCCCCATGCTCGGATTATGATCCACCAGCCCCTGGGGGGAACAGGCCGTCGGCAGGCGACGGATATTGAGATTGAGGCGCGGGAAATCCTACGGATTAAACACAACCTCAACGAGATTTTGGCCCAGCGCTCGGGTCAAAGCTTGGCCAAAATTGAAAAGGATACCGATCGCGACTATTTCCTCTCCGCTGCCGAAGCCAAGGAATATGGGTTGATTGATCGGGTGATCGAAGATGCCTAGGGCATGACCCTGGCGGCCAGCCTGACGGTGGGGGCGTGAATTCCACGCCCTCGTAAATCTTTGCCCTCGTGAATCTTTAGAAATTTGTGACGATTCGGTATCTTCAGGGTAATTTTGTATCTGATGACTCACCTATCGCGATCGCCAGGGAATGAAGTTGCCCGACTGCTACCGCATCCTAGGACTCCGTGAGGGCGCTTCCTACGAGGATATTAAGGCGTCCTATCGCCGTCTGGCACGGCAGTATCACCCCGATGCCAATCCGGGTAATGATGACGCTCACGCCAAGTTTGTACGGGTTGCCCAAGCCTACCAGCATTTATCGCAACAGATTTCGCCGCTGGAAGCACGGAATTTTACGGGTATTTATAACGATCTGCTGGGGCCACCGAGTCCCTCTCCGGCGGAGACCAGTCCTCAAACCCTGGCGCGGGAGAACAAGCTCAAGCAAGACATCTATGGCAAGCTTCAGATGACCTTGCAAAATCAACGCTTTCCCCGTGCTGTGGCGTTGGTTGAAGGTTTGGCCCAGCGTTTGCCCCAGGATGCGGAAGTGCGCCAGTGGCAGGCCATCACCTATCAGTATTGGGCGCGTCATTTGATTAGCGAGCGGCAATTCGACAAGGCTCGGGTCTACTTGAGAAAAGCCCTGCGTGTCGTGCCCCATAACCGCACGCTCACCGAAGAAATGGAGCGCGAACTAGAGCGCATTGAGCAATTGCGCTAGCCCAGACCGTTTTGAGCCTTCCCATGACTCCTCCCCATGACCCTTCTGCCTCGCGATCGCCCCTTCGGTGGCTCACCCCCAAACCTTGGCTGCTCCAGCGCGATCGCCTCACCCACGGGCTCGAAATCCGCTGGGTCAACCCCTCCTATAGCGGTTGGGTGTTGATAGGACTAGGGGCGTTTTTCTTTTTGGCGGCGAGCAACACCATGGCGGGTTGGCTCTACGTGATGAGTGGGGTGACCGTGGCGCTGTTGGCGATCGCCACCTACCTGGCTCGGCGCAGTCTGAAAGGATTGACCGTGACTCGGAGCGATCGCGCCGCCTTTGTCAGCACCGATCAGCCGATTCCCCTGAGCCTCGCGATCGAAAATTCTACAAGTCAGCCCAAAACCCTTCTGGAACTCCAAGAGGGTCCACCGCTTGCGGTCGAGAGCTGCTATCGACAGGCGATCGCCCTGATCCCCGCCCGCGATCGCTTGCCCCTGCGCTACAGCCTCCCAGGCCAACCCCGAGGCATTCTTCGCTGGGAAACCTTGACACTGCGCAGTGCCGCGCCCCTAGGGTTGCTCTGGCACCGTCGGACCCTAGAGGCTCCCTTCAAAGCCGTCGTCTCTCCCCCGATTTTGCCCCTTGATCGCTGTTCCCTGGTGGATAGTCTTGGACAGGAGCAAAACCCCAACCTCCTGAAGATTCAGCGATCGCAAACCGCCAACGAAGGCCTCACCCGCGCCCTGCGACCCTATCGCTGGGGCGACCCCATCCGCATGGTCCATTGGCGAACCAGCGCCCGTTATGGCGAACTGCGCGTCCGCGAACTAGAAACCCTCCAAGCCGGGGAAGACATTGTTTTTGCCCTGGACGACCAACATCCTTGGTTTGCCATCCCCGAACTGAACCTTACCGGCCTAGGCCAGCTTCGCCCCCAGGCGATCAATAGCTTCGAGCAAGCCGTCGTCGCCCTCGCGTCCCTGTATCGTTACGCGAGCCGTTATCAGAGCCGAGTTGCCCTCTGGACCCAAACCCATGGGTTGCTTCGAGGCGATCGCCCCATCCTCGAAGCCCTCGCCGGCATTCAGCCCCCTGCCCCCACGCCCCAAACCATTCGTTCTCCTAGCGATCGCCCCCAGCAACCGCTCATCTGGCTGACCCAAACCCCCAACACCCTCAGTCAACTTCCTCCCGGCAGCCGCTGGCTCCTTTGGCCTCATCCTGCGATCCCTCTTCAATCCTTGAATACCAAGGGACTGACCCTAGATCCCCCTCAACCCCTCCAATTCCAGCTGCAATTCTAGAAATCCTTCTTTCTTCTCTCTTTTTCTTCTTTTCTCTATGCTGCCCCCCGAATTTTGGCAAGGTGCTGACCAGTTCAATCAAAGCGAGTTTTACGCCTGTCACGACACCTTCGAAGCCCTTTGGATGGAAACCCTAGATCCCGATCGCACCTTTTATCAGGGTCTACTGCAAATCGCCGTCGGTCTATATCACCTCAGCAACCTCAACTGGCAGGGAGCCGTTACCCTCCTCGGCAGCGGCAGCGGTCGGCTGCGGGGCTATGAGCCGGACTACGAAGGCGTTCAGGTCACCCCCGTGCGCGAGGCGGCTCAAGCGATTTTGGAATTGCTGCAAACCGAAGGCCCCGATCAGATTAAACCCTGCGCCGAAGCCGTTGGATTACAGCCTGGGGGAGAGCCGGCTCGGCTGACATTACCTCAGATTTATCCCCTCGACGAAGCTTCAATCCTTTGATAGACCTTTATTGAATCGATCATTAATCGAACAATTAACCGAATCACGGCATTGTCCGATGGCTTTGTCCTGGGGAAATAAAAAATTTCTGGGAAAACTAATAGCGAGCACGCCCTGGGCAGCCCGTCCGGTCGTTAGTAGCCGTAAGCTAAGATCACGAAAGCAGGCAACCTTGAGCCCGATTGCACAGTCCCTAGATCATAGAGGCTGACATGGATGGCTCTGGGCCGAAGTCGGTCTGAGTGAATCCATTGTGACTCAGTTCTTGGTTGGGTGAAGTAATTTCTGGTGTTGGTGGCAATCATGGTGGCGTTCTTCAAAACTCCTCGAATGTTTTTAGGGCAAGGCGGATCTCGTAAAACCGCTCTGGTGGCGGGATTAGTGGCGGTCTGCGTCGGGGGGCTAGGGTCCATCGTTGGGCCGAGTCTGACGGGGGGCGATCGCGCCCAAGCCCAAACGGGTTCCCCCAATGCCATCACGCTCGATGCGGATGTGCAGGAAGCCAACGCCAAAACCGGCGTAGTGACCGCCCGAGGCAACGTACGAATTGTCTATCCTGCACGCCAAATCCAAGCTACAGCTGCCCAAGCCCAATACTTTAGCCAAGAGCGCCGCATTGTCATGACGGGCAATGTCAATGTCATTCAATCCGGGACCAATAGCATTCGCGGCGAAGTGGTGACCTATTTGATTGATGAAGGTCGGTTTGTGGCCTTGCCCAAGCAAACTCAGCAGGTGCGATCGGTCTATACGATTAATGACCCAAACCCGGTCCCCGCTGGGCAGTAAGCCGAACCTTGGGTTGGTCTTACAGCCTTTAGTCTTACAGCCTTTGGTCTTACAGCCTTTGGTTTCACTGCATAAAGCGAAGCAATTCAACCGAAGAGTCCACTAGATACCTCTTTAGCGTCCCGTTCAGCCTATTCCCGTTCAGCTCAGGAGTTGTCCTTGAAGATTCTGCTTGAAAACGTCCAAAAGAGTTATGGCAAAAAGCCCATTGTGCGTCGAGTCAATCTCTCGATCTCCCAGGGGGAAATTGTCGGGCTTTTGGGACCCAATGGCGCAGGCAAGACAACGACGTTTTATATGGCTACCGGCATTGAAAAACCCGATCACGGACGGGTGTGGCTCGATGACCACGACATTACTCGGCTCTCCATGACCCATCGCGCTCGTCTGGGGGTGGGCTATTTGGCTCAGGAAGCTAGTATTTTCCGGCATCTGAGTGTCGAAGACAATCTTCGCCTCGTCCTCCAACAGAGTGCGCTGTCCAGAACTGAGCAAGCGGAGCGCCTGAACCAACTGATGAAAGAGTTTCGGCTCCAGCGGGTGGCCCACACCCTAGGGATTCAGGTGTCCGGGGGAGAGCGACGACGGACGGAAATTGCCCGAGCCCTAGCAACCGGAAGCGCTGGGCCTAAGTTTTTGCTCTTGGATGAGCCCTTTGCGGGGATTGATCCGATTTCCGTGGCGGAAATTCAGGAGATTATCGAACAGCTTCGTCGCAAGCAAATTGGTATCCTCATCACAGACCATAATGTGCGCGAGACGTTGAGTATTACCGATCGCGCCTATATTCTCCGGGATGGCGAAATCCTCGCAGCCGGGAGCCCCGAGGAACTCTACGGTAATCCCTTGGTTCGCCAATATTACCTCGGCGAAAATTTTCAGCTTTAGTCCACTCTTCTTTGATTTACGCCCAGATCTTCAATGGCCTCTATTACCCCTAGCCTTGCTAAATCCCTTGGTCGCTCCCAGTCTTGGCGATCGCTTTGGGGTTGGCTACCGATTATGGATCGCTACATTTTTATGCAGCTCCTGGGGCCATTTTTGTTTGGGGTAGGCATTTTTTCCTCCGTGGCGCTCTCCATTGGGGTTGTCTTTGACCTGGTACGTAAAGTCACCGAATCAGGGCTACCGTTGGGGATTGCGCTGGAAGTTTTCTTGCTAAAAATGCCGTCGTTTGTGGTGTTGGCGTTTCCGATGTCGATGCTGCTGGCCACGCTCATGGCCTACAGTCGCTTGTCCAGTGATAGTGAGCTGACGGCGCTGCGCAGTTGTGGCATTAGCGCCTATCGGTTTGTGATTCCGGCGATTTTGCTCAGCGTTATGGTTACGGGGCTGACGTTTGTCTTTAACGAAGCCGTGGTTCCCGCTGCAACCACCCAGGCGAATGAGACGCTGAAAATGGCACTGGAGGGCGATCGCCCCATGTTCCAGGACCAAAATATTCTCTACGAACAATACGAGCGAGTGCGGACGCCAGAAGGCGACAGAATTAATGTCCTTAACCGCTTGTTTTATGCCCAGAGCTATGACGGCGAGCGGATGCATGGTCTGACAATTTTGGATTTTTCACGGGGGAGCCTCAGCCAAATTTTGACCGCCGATTCGGGCCTCTGGAATATGTCCGCCAATACCTGGGACTTTTTTGATGGTTCTATCTATTTGGTTGCGCCGGATGGTTCCTATCGCAATATTGTGACGTTCCAGCAGCATCAGCTCAATTTGGCCAAAACCCCCATCGACTTGAGCCAGCGTAGACGAGATTCGACGGAGATGAATATTGCAGAATCCAAAGAATATTTAGCGTTGTTGGAGCAGGGGGGCGATCGCAAAAAGGCCCAAAAGCTAGAGGTCCGCATTGCCCAAAAATACGCCTTTCCCTTTGTTTGCTTAATCTTTGGCCTGATTGGCGCAGCCCTGGGCATTGTGCCCAATCAGCGCACCAGCAAAGCCACGGGGTTTGGCCTGAGTGTGTTGATTATTTTTGCCTACTACATTACCGATTTCATTTGTGGGGCGATCGGCATTCGTGGCGCGCTACCGCCCTTGGTTGCCGCATTTTTACCCATCCTCATTGGGTTTGGCGTGGGCACAGGTCTGCTGGTGCGGGCGGCTCGCTAGGCCTCCTCAGCCCCTTGACGGTCTAAGCCGTTGGTCCCCTATGTTGCTTGTAAACTCAGTTCAGCCTTGGGGGGAGTCCAATCCTGAGGCAATTGTTGAAAGAGCGGATGATCGGCAGCTAATCCCATTTCCTCAGACAAATACTGCGCCACTTGATGCAAATAATCCGAAGCCCGTTGATGCACTTCAACCCCCTCGGGCTGTTCCTTGAGCAGCGACACATAGGTCTGGGTCGCCATTTCTAAATGGGCAAACGTCACATTGGAATTGTGGCTGGACTGGGGCAACATCCCTAGGCGTTGATGTACCAATCCCAGATTGAGCCGAGTGGCCACCGGATCAAACCCAAAGGAGGTTGCCCCTACAGCCGTCAGCTCCCGCACCATCTGGAGGGCGGCATCATAGGCAATCACGCTTTGCTCTAGGGATTCTTGGGTGGTTTGTGGATCGGCATAGGGATGGCTCGCCAGATGCAGGAGCGATGCCCCGAGATTGTTTTGGGTGGCCGCGTGGGACAGGGGGGCTTCTGTACGGGTCCGGTACAGCAGCGCAATTTGATAGGTGCCGACGGCCAAACGCAAGAGGTCCAGGGATCGCTCCATTTGGCCCAGATGTAGATAGGCCGTTCCTAGGTTGTTCTGGATCATGCCGTACCGGAGGGGATCCGTTTCGGGGTCATTGGCTGCTGCCGCTGCGGTATAGGCTGCGATCGCCTGTTGCAGACAGTTTGCGGCGCGATCGCCCATTTCCTGTTGGGCCAAGTTCCAATAGGCCGTCCCCAAATTATTAGGAATCGCTGCGGCTAGCATCGCAGTGGGTTGGGAGAGAGAGCGTTCGTCGGGGGCGATGTCATCGTTATCGTCCTCAGCTTTGGCCAACTGGGCTTTTTGACAGGCAGTCCAGGCCACTTCGTAGGCACGCACGGCCAATCGCCAGCTATTTTTGGGATTCTCCAGCGTGGCAAGACTGCCGTAGGCTTCGCCTAAATGGTCATGCAACTCAATCCAGGCACTAGAGAAGGGGTGCACCTGACAGCGCTGGATACCTTTGCGGTAGGTTTGCACCGCTCGATGCAAACTTCTGAGGCGATGGTTGGGCTGTTGTCGACTCAAAGTCCAGTACAGATAGCCCAAATCATCATAGGTTTTGGGGTTGAGTGAGGCGTCGCGATCCAGATAGGGAAGGGCTTGTTCATAGGCGGCAATGGCAATCACAATATGCATCAAATTGCGCTGCCCTTGATTGACCCGTTCGCGATAGAAATCAGCCAGGTTCAACAACCCCGAAGCCACTTGGCTGGCGGGAGGGGGTGCGTCGGTATGGGTCGCGTCCAATTGTTCCCAGATCATCAATGGCGGATAGGCTACCGAGCCCCCACCGGGCTGTAGTTGTGCCAGTTTTTCGATGAGTTTACCGAGGGGAATCTGTGTGGGTTGATTGATCAGAGCCGCCACCAGATCGGAGGCCCCAAGCTGGGCCAAATCGCCTTGGGCAAGACTCTGCTCTGTCCGGTTGGTTGCCTCGGAACCGACATCTGGAGGGGATTGGGTGGGGGCTTCTGCTTCTAGCTGGAAGGCGGTAGCTTCTGGGGCTTCTAGCTCCCCAATCTCCTCTAAATTCTCTAGCTCTTCTGGGTCTTCTAGATTCTCTAGGTTCTCTTCGGTGGTGGCCCTCCATTCCGCATTGGGCTTTAAATCTGTGTAGGTTTCCAAATCCGTAAACGCATCGGGATCGGGTGGAACAGCAACTGCGGCTAACACCATCGGCTGAGCAGTTTCCAGCGCTTGCAATGCAGCTAGGGCTTCAGAGGCTTGGCGGTAGCGTTGACGGGTGGCGCGCTGCAAGAGTCGATTTAAAATCGCTTTGAGCCCTTCACTGATGGCGATCGCGCAGTCTTCTTCCCAGCGCCAACAGTCCTCTTCCAAATCCCACAGCTTTTCAGGATGCTTGCCGGTTAAGAGCTGAATCGCCGTTACCCCAAGGCTATACAAATCGCTAGACAAAACCAGATTGCCCAGGAGGCATTCCGGGGCACGATAGCGCAATTGCTGCAAATCCTGGATGCGTTCGGGGGCCGGGGTGACATAGCCCTGGGAAGGATGGCCCACTTGCTTGGGGAGGGCGATCGCCCGATAGCTGACCAACTTAAGCCCCACCTGAGCCCCGCCGTCCACCAGCGTCAGCGGTCGCAAATCTCCATGAATAATCTGGGCCTGATGGAGTTCATCCAAAGCGCTCAAAACGGTCGTCATGACCGCGCGAACTTCTGCCTCAGACAACAGCCCTTGGCGATCCAGACGCTGGGCGAGGTTTTCCCCTTCAATCCACTGATGAATTAAAAACTGGGCTCCTCGATAGGTACCTCCAGAGGGACCTAATTGCTCAACCACGGCCAAAATTCGGGGCAGGGCCCGCTGGTGACTCAGTTGCTCCAAACGCAGCAGTGCCGACGGTTCCCAATAGGGGATCGATTGGGTTTCGTCTCCCAGCCGCAAGGCCACCCCTTGGGGCTGGGACGGTAAATGCTCATCCCGCACAATCAGCGATTGGCCCAGTGCCCCCAAGGGTTGTAGCGGACGAAAGCGATTCACAATCAGGAGGGGGCTACCACAATGGTGACAAAATCTTGCTGTGGGAGGGTTTTGTGGCTTAGAACAGGCGGCGTTGGAGCAGTAGGTCATGACATTCGGTAGCTCATATCTTTATGAGTACCCAATTTGATGACCTGTCTCAGAGAATGGCTCAAATTTCACGGAACGGCATGACCCGACAAAGACGCCGGCTGGAAAAAAGACTTAAAGCTTCAAATCTCCCTTAGGGTTCAGCCATTCATTCAATCCCTCACCCAGCAGCGAGAGGCTCACCACTAACGTGGTCAAGGCCAGTCCCGGAAACAGCGCTGTCCACCAAATTCCTGTGGGCAACGCCCCCAGAGCCTGTTGCAAATCCTGCCCCCATTCCGGTGTAGTGGGGGGTAAGCCCAAGCCTAAAAATCCTAAGCCTCCCAGAACCAACACCGCATCCGCCGCATTGAGCGTAAACAGCACCGGTACGCTGGGAATCACATTCAAAAATAAATATCGACTGATAATTTTCCAGGTCGACGCGCCCATGGCCTGGGCCGCTTCCACAAACAGCTCGGCCTTGACGCTGACGGTCTGGTTACGCACGACCCGATAGTACTGGGGCACATAGGCAACACAGAGGGCCAGCGCCGCATTGAGCAACCCTCGCCCTACCACAAAGGCCAGCGTAATCGATAGCAACAACCCCGGCAAGGTGTACAGCGTATCCATCAAAAACAGCAGGATCCGATCCAACCCGCCCCCCAAATAGCCGCTGACCAGCCCAAGGGGAACACCGATCAGCAAACTGAGCAACGTCGCTAAAACAACCACCTTGAGCGCGGCCTGGGTCCCAAACAGCGTCCGCGAAAACACGTCATACCCCTCTTGGCTAGTGCCAAACCAGTGGGCCGCTGACGGAGGCTCATGGATCGGATTGATTAGGGATGCTGTGGGATCCTGCACCCAGCCCAACCCTTGGAACAGGGGCGCGAGCAGCGCGAGCAAGATAAAGGCCAAGGTCATCAGCAAGCCCACCCCCGTCAGCCGCGCCGACAAACTGGGTCCAAATAGACCCCGAATCTGACGCAGTGATCCAGATTGAATGAAAGATGCCATGGCAGATTGCACCGAATGATTGAACCGAATGCTGTCGCCCCATTCTAAAACTGAAGACAACACAAACAAATGTTAACCAGATCGATCGTTTACTTTGCCCCTCTAAAATTCTCGTTTACCATTGGGCCGGGTTGCAGCTCGATGAAGACTTGCTTGCGAGTGATCAGGCAGGTCTGTTTTGTGCATGAATTCCAGGATTTCCCAGACTTTGCTAACCTAGCTTAGATAGTCTTGGAAGGTTGACGCGTGGATATCCAACTGGGAAGGGGTAAGGCTGCCCGTAGAGCCTATGGAATTGACGAAATTGCGCTGGTTCCTGGCCCGCGTACGTTAGATCCCAGTCTGGCGGATACTCGCTGGAGCATTGGTGGCATCGAGCGGGAAATCCCAATTATTGCGAGCGCGATGGATGGCGTCGTGGATGTGAAAATGGCGGTCCGCCTCGCTCAGTTGGGCAGTATGGGTGTGATTAATTTGGAGGGGATTCAGGCCCGCTACGAAGATCCGGAGCCCATTCTAGATCGCATTGCGGCGGTGGGTAAGGACGAGTTTGTGCCCTTGATGCAGGAACTCTATGCCAAGCCGGTTCAGCCGGAGCTGATTCAACGAAGAATTCGGCAAGTCAAGGACCAGGGGGGCATTGCTGCGGTGAGCGTGACGCCTGTGGGCGCGCTGAAATATGGAGGGGCGATCGCCGAAGCCGGAGCCGATCTGCTCTTTATTCAGGCCACAGTCGTTTCTACCGATCATCTCTCTCCTGAGGCCATTACACCCCTAGACTTAGCTCAGTTTTGCGCGGAAATGTCCATGCCCGTCGTCTTGGGTAACTGTGTGACCTATGACGTTACCCTGAATCTAATGAAAACGGGCGCAGCCGCAGTTTTGGTTGGCATTGGTCCCGGTGCTGCCTGCACATCCCGTGGGGTCCTCGGCGTCGGAATTCCTCAAGCAACGGCGGTCGCTGACTGCGCCGCAGCTCGGGATGACTATTTCAAGGAGACCGGACGATACGTCCCGATCATTGCCGATGGTGGGTTGGTGACAGGGGGGGATATTTGCAAATGTATTGCCTGTGGAGCCGATGGCGTCATGATTGGCTCTCCCTTTGCGCGAGCACAGGAAGCTCCTGGACGGGGCTTCCACTGGGGCATGGCGACCCCTAGCCCTGTACTACCACGGGGCACCCGTATCCGGGTCGGAACAACCGGAACACTGGAACAAATTTTGCGCGGTCCGGCCCAACTGGACGATGGCACCCATAACTTCCTCGGGGCTCTGCAAACCAGCATGGGAACCTTGGGAGCCAAGGACATCAAGGAAATGCAGCAGGTTGAGGTGGTCATTGCCCCTTCTTTGCTGACGGAAGGCAAGGTTTACCAAAAGGCCCAGCAGTTGGGAATGGGTAAGTAGGGAGCGTCATGGCGTCGTAAAGAAATGTTGCAAAACCCCGCAACTGTTTATCTTTCAACGCTTTTCCGCTCATTTCCTTGTGATATTGCGTGATATTGCACTGATAAATTGAGACGAGGCAACTACAATAAAGTGAGCGGAGACGCATGTTTCCGTTCACTCCTCACACCACACTTCGCCTGGACGGAAGTTCAGGCGTTTCTTCTTTTATTTGTCCCCTCGTTTTCTGTATCCAAGTATGTCGGTCCTATTATCAAAATTCTCAGAGTTCGCTATTGTAGGAAATTGAGGATAATGATTCATTAACCAAGGGTTTTAAGCATGTCAGCAGCCGCTTCGGTGACGGATGCCAATTTCAAGTCGGAAGTGTTGGAAAGTGAGCTTCCCGTACTCGTGGACTTTTGGGCTCCTTGGTGTGGCCCCTGTCGGATGGTTGCACCGGTTGTCGATGAAATCGCCCAACAGTACGAAGGTCAAGTCAAAGTGGTCAAGGTCAATACGGACGAGAGTCCAAGCGTGGCCAGCCAGTATGGCATTCGGAGCATTCCGACTCTAATGGTCTTCAAGGGAGGGCAGCGGGTCGATATGGTTGTGGGTGCTGTCCCCAAAGCAACATTGGCCAATACCCTCGAAAAATATCTCTAAGGTCTCCCTAAGCCCGTTTTCGGCATTAGGCCAAAAACAGATTGACGAGCGAGGTCTCAGGACGGGGCCTCGCTTTTGCTAGTCTGATTTTGTGGCGTCTGCGCTTCATTCCCTGAGAAGTCATTGGGTACAATGAGAGTCCAATTCGTAAGCATCACCTATGGGCTCATCCAATCCGACGGCAGCGCTGGAAACCCTTCAGTCAGAACTCTCTACCCTTATTGCTCAATTACCGTCCTTAGAACATGGCAAGCTGATTAAGCGTGTTCTAGAAAGCCTCTTGGTGATGGCCCAGGAAGACCTAGAACGCCTGGATTGGAAAATTTTGCTGGGCTCTTTGCAAGACATGGAGCGAGCCTTCACGCTGTTTTCGCCCTATCGACATATTCGCAAAATTGCGGTGTTTGGTTCAGCGCGAACGCCAAAGACGGACCCGGATTATCCGATGGCGGTTGAGTTTTCTCGCCGGATGGCGGAGCAAGGCTTCATGATTATGACGGGTGCAGGGGGGGGGATCATGGAGGCAGCGAATGAAGGGGCGGGGCGATCGCAATCCTTTGGGCTCAATGTCCAACTCCCCTTCGAGCAAAGCGCCAATCCCTTTATCAAAGGGGATAATAAGCTTCTGCAATTTAAATACTTTTTCACCCGCAAACTCTTTTTTCTGCGGGAAACCGATGCAGTCGCGGCCTTCCCTGGTGGTTATGGCACCATGGATGAACTCTATGAATGTTTAACCCTGGTGCAAACGGGAAAATTTGGACCAGCACCGCTCATTTTGGTTGATCGACCGGGTGGAGATTATTGGCAGGAGTGGGAGAAATTTAGTAAGGATCAGCTTCTTCTAAAAGGACTCATTAGTCCTGAAGATCCTTGCCTATATACGATTACGGATCAAGTCGAAGTTGCCTGTCGAGTTATCTCTGATTTCTATCGTGTTTACCATTCTAGTCGCTATGTTGGACCCTTGTTTATCATGCGGCTCAAGGCTGAACTAACGGATGAAGATGTAGAGTTTCTGAATCATTCATTCAAAGATATTTTAGTCACCGATCGGATTGAAAAAACTCAAGCCCTGCCGGAAGAGGCCGCCGATGAAACCGTTGGCATGCCGCGCCTTAAGTTTCACTATAATCAGCGAGATACGGGACGTCTTTATCAACTGATTGCAGAAGTGAATCGATTGGGTGTCAAGTCCCTAGGTGAAGCTCACCCAGAGCAAAAATAATTTGATTATCGCATCCTAAGAAGAGTCAATGTTCCAATTTTATAGCATTGACTTTGTGGGCCTAATGATTGCTCTCGACCTTGACTCCAATACAGTTCTTGGCCCAGTAAATTAATATTGTCTAAAGTTATTCGTGATCATTTTACCAACAGCTTTCTTACGTATTTGAGACAGCTTTATCGATAAATTGGGAAAACTAGAAGCTAAGCACTACACGATTTAATTTTCTGTTTCTCGGAAAATCGAGGATCTTTATCAGGGTTGCATTTGCTGTACTCCCGTCAGGAAAGTCTACCAGGACTGTGTCTCATGAGTTACGGCCATGTTTCCGATCTAGCATCTCCTAGGAGCCAGCCAGGTCGGGATGCTGCATCCAATTCTCACCCGACCGACCCGATGTCTTCAGGTTGGTCTGAGTTTCAGCATCTGTTCCTAACGCTGAATGAAAGCGATGGCTTTTCTCAGCTTAAACTCGTCTTGGAGAGTATGGATGATGCCATTGTTTTGCTTAATGCTCAGAGAGCACTCCTCTTTGTCAACTCAGCCGCTAATCATCTTTTAGGAGATGGGGTGCATAGCTTTGTGCAACAAGATTGGGCAATTAGGTTAAGCGAGCTCTATGGAGCCCAAAAGTCTGCCCCAATCTCTTTGTCTGCTCAATCTTTTCTAGAGTCTACAGATTCTTCCTCCCTTTCAGAGGCAAAACCTAGAGTCTTTAAAATTTATAGCACGGATGAGCCCGAGCAATGGATCACAGTTGTTGAACGTCCTCTCCATAATCCTCAACAGCAGTTGCTTGGCAGTTTAATTATTTGCCGTGATATCAGTGAACATAAGCGGGTTGAGGAAAAGCTGTTACATGATGCTTTCCATGACAAGCTAACGGGATTGCCCAATCGCAATCTACTACTCAAGCAGTTGGAACGGGCGATCGCCACTACTCAACAATCCTCTAAATATCAATTTTCTGTTTTATTTTTAGATCTTGATCGGTTTAAGGTCATTAATGATAGCCTTGGTCCCATAGTTGGAGACCAACTACTGATTGCAGTAGCACAACGACTGAAACGTTGCCTAAGGGTAGAAGATATAATTGTGCGCTTAGGCGGTGACGAATTTGCAATTTTGTTGAATGATATCAAAGATATCAACTATAGTCAGCAGGTTGCTGATCGAGTCAACCAAGAGCTAGTCTTACCCTTTAATCTGAATGGACATGAAGTGTTCGCGGATGTCAGTATTGGCATTGCGACTGGTGCCCAGGGGTATGAAAAACCAGAAGAAATTTTGCGGGATGCAGACATTGCAATGCACCATGCTAAAGAACTGGGAAAATCCTGTTATCAGTTCTTTGATAAAGCGATGCATATCGATGCAGTCAAGCTGCTTCAGCTTGAAAACGATATTCGTCGAGCAGTTGATCGGAAGGAATTTCAAGTTCACTACCAACCGATCATCTCACTGCACAGCGAGGAAATTGCAGGATTTGAAGCGTTAGCTCGCTGGCGACATCCTCAACAAGGATTTATTCCTCCCTCAGAATTTATTCCCGTTGCAGAAGAAACAGGTTTAATCATTCCCCTAGGACTTTGGGTTTTACAGGAAAGCTGTTGGCAGATGAAAGTCTGGCAACTTCAGTTTCCTGAGGCGCACCAATGGACAATCAGCGTCAACATCTCCGGTCGTCAGTTGATGAAGCCACACTTTGTGGAGCATGTAAAGCATATCTTAGCTGACACAAATCTCTCTTCTAAAAACCTAAAGCTGGAAATTACTGAGAGTGTTTTACTAAATAGTAATCAAGAGGTTACTTATATCCTAAAACAGCTTCAATCAATTGGTATTCAGCTTGCAATGGATGACTTTGGCACTGGATATTCTTCGATGAGCTATCTCTTAGATTTTCCATTTAATACGCTTAAAATTGATCGATCATTTATTAAGAGCATGGAAGGGTCTAGGAAAAAACTAGGCATTGTTCGTTCCATTATTAACATGTCAAGCAATTTAGATATGAATGTCATTGCTGAGGGTGTTGAAACTATGGGACATCTGGCTCAGCTCAAAGTTTTAAAGTGTGGCTATGGTCAGGGACATTTCTTTGCTAAAGCATTAGACTCTCAATCTGCTGAAGGGTTTATTATTTCTGAGCTTGCAAAAGTTGGAAGTAATCGTTATTCCGATCTTGAGATGTCGGTTGAAGAACTGCGATCTCGAGAACAACTACTTCTACAAATCGAAAGCCTTCAACAGGAATTAAACGAAATTAAGCAAGAGAAAGTCGATCTTGAAATTTTATTGGAAACAGCCACAGAACATGCGAGCATTGTCGAACTAGAATTAGAGCAAGAGATTTTCGACTATCAGAAAAACGAAGAGGCTCTTCAAAAAGCCAATCGTGAACTAGAAAATTTATCTAGCCTAGATAGCCTAACTCAGTTGGCAAATCGCCGTCGTTTTGATGAATATATCAGAGAACAATGGGATATCTTAGGTCAACAAAACAAGCCACTCTCGCTTATTCTTTTGGATGTTGACTACTTTAAAAATTATAACGACCATTATGGACATCAAGCTGGAGATAACTGCCTCATTCAAGTTGCCCAAGTGATGATGCAATCTGTCAAAAGTTCTCAGGATTTAACGGCTCGATATGGTGGCGAAGAATTCGCAGTGATTATGCCTAATACAGGGGCAGGAAGTGCAATTAGAACTGCTGAGCAAATCCGCATCACATTAAAATCTCGCCAAATTTCTCATGCCGGATCTCTAGTTGGTGAACATGTTACAGTCAGTCTTGGTATTGTTAGTTTAGTACCAACCGCAACGGGCAAACCAAATGCACTGATTGACTTAGCTGATCGCGCACTCTATGAAGCTAAGTCTCAAGGGCGTGATCGGTTTATCTTATTTTCAAGCTAAATTAGTAAAACTATCTTTTCAAAGAGATACCTTTTAATAACATTTTGATGGACTGTATGAGTGCAAAACTAAATCATTAAAAATTGAGAAAGCTATTTACTTCTCTACAGACAATTATTAATCAATGCCTTTGGGTCTGATGAACGACATCTACTGGTGCGAATATATCGAGAATTTAAAAAGAAAAAACTAGATTTATAGGCTCACAAGGCATTGGCAAGGCATTAGCAATGTCTTACCTCCAAAAAGCATAGACTCGACAACCTCCCAAATATTCTAAACAGCCAATAAAGAGAAGAAAAAACTTTTATTGTATTTCTAGTTTCAGGCTTGGCATCAAACGTTGTAAATTCTTTAGAGATTTACCCTGCCAAGGAATCTCTTCGTTACCTAGCACAGTTAATTGAACTGTTTTACGCTTCCTAATGTTGATTACAAACTTAGATAATAAGCTAATTCCCAAGCTATTTAGGAACTGGAGCGAGCGTAAGTCAATTATAATTAGAGACGACTCTTGGTCTGCCATGGCTTCTAACATAGAGATAATTTGTTGATAATCAGGCTCACTGCCTTGAAATCTCATCGAGCCTTCCAGTCGGATAGTTGCTTGATTAGAATCGTAAAAGACACAATATTTTTCATGGGAAATTTTCATATGTAATACTTCTTTGAATGGAGATTGAGAACTAGGCATGATATTCAAAAAATGTGAAGCAGAAAGGATCGTTAACAGCTTTAAAGATGACCAAATCGAACAGTAGTCCTATAAGTCTAAATAGCTAGTTGTACCATAGTCGTAACCGTTATACTATCCTGACTAGTCGACTCATATTCAAACTTCCAGCCTAACTTTGCCGAATAGTCATTTAGCATAGTAAGTAGACCCAGCCCAGAATCAATATGATTTTCAGCATTTCTTTCGAGCTGACGAATATAAAGCTCTTCTGGATCTGAATTGACAACCTCTTCAATATAGCGTTGGAAACTTAAAACTGAATGCGGATTGATACTGTTTTTGATAAAGAAGATAATTTTGTCGACATCAAAGCAGAGACGAATTTGCGTATAGTCTACTTGGTTTTTATAACTAAACTTCATCGCATTTTCCAATAGCTCGTTGGCAATGAAGCTTACTGCATCTTTAATTTCAGCTTGTTTTTTCTGAGCCGCAAGATCTTCGTCCTTAATTGGTAAACAAGTTACAAGATAATCAGCGAGGAAATCAGCAGATATACCATTATTGCGCCATCTTTTCCTAGGAGGAGCACTACTAGGTGTGAAATGCAAAACTAGCTGCTCTCTGCAAGGAGGTAAGGCATCAATAAAATCACCAAACGTTGTAGCTGTTGGTATTATATTTCTGATAGTCATTGTTTTTCCTCGGAGTAGTTAATTAGTTTCAGTTTTTACGTTTAATAACTAAAAGTGTAATGTCATCGTAAATTTTACTATTGTCGATATGATCGTATAAGTCCTTAATTACAGTATCCTTAATTTCTAAAGCTGATTGATGACGGCATTGATTGATGCGATCGCACATTCGTTCCAGACCATACAACTTTCCCTCTTTACTCTCCGCTTCTGTAACACCATCAGTATAAAGAACAATAACGTCTCCTGGATGAATATAAACCTCGGTTTGATCAATAAAATCAAGAATCTCCTCTTCAAGTCCAATGGGAAAACCCAAATCAACTGTACTAATTTGATTAATTTTTCCAGATTGAGTAAAGATTAATACTTCCTCATGCTGTCCACTTATCTTTAAACGCCCCTCATTATAGTCAACTAGCATCAACGTCAGATTTTTATCAGTTTCCATCCTCTTAATGTTGTGAAATATGGTTCGATTAACAACATCAAGAATTCGATTTTGTTCCGTTTCTCCATTCTCAATCAATGTTCGAATTGTGGTCTGGACCATTAACATTAACACGCCACTTTCTAGGCCGTGTCCCGTTACGTCTCCTATACCAATCCGAATAGAGTCTCCATAGCAAATCACGTCATAATAATCTCCTCCAACTTCTTCCGCAGGCGTCATAAATCCTGCAATTTCCAGATCCTCAATTTTGGCAAGCTCTTTTTCTTTTGGAAGGATCATTTGCTGTAACTTTTGTGTGATTTCTAATTCAGCATTTAGTCGTGTATTTTCTTGTTCTAGCTTTTGATTTAATGTTGTAATTTCATGATTAGCTTGTGCAAGTTGGTCGAGATATGAAGTTTCTTGATCTCGTAATCTTTTCTTCTCAAGACAAGCATCTACACGTGCTTTGAGTAAAACTGGATTAAAGGGCTTTGCTAGATAGTCTTCTGCCCCCATTTCAATGCATTTAACGACACTATCAATTTCGTCTAAAGATGAAATCATAATTACAGGTAAATATCGCCAATCGCTGTTTCTTAGCCATTTTAATACCTGATATCCATTAATCTCTGGCATAATAACATCGAGCAACACTAAATCAAAGCTGCCTGACGTAATTGCTTGAATTGCTTCTAATCCACTCGAAACTTCTGTTTTCTGATGCCCTTGTCGCTGAACATATCGACTTAGTAAATCTCGATTGACAGCGTTGTTATCAACAATCAAAATATGAGATTTATAACTTAGATCAGACTTGTGTTCAGTATCTTTATTCTTAGAATGACAGTTTATTTCTTGTCTGTAGTCGGATAGAGAAGGCGAGAAGTCTGAAATATTTTCTTGTTGCTTTTGAGTCGAAAACTTTAATGGCATTGTAACTGAGCTTTGTTGGATCAAGTCTTGAAAGAGACAAGCTGCAACTTCTATTTTCTCAACATCAGCCCTGAAGGATTTAGGTGCTAAAGGTTTAAGATTTTGGCACTTTTCCAGCAATGGCTGAGCCAAAGGCTGCAACCGTGCTCGAACCCAATGTTTTGCACAATTCGATATCTCAAAAGCTATATTTTCGTCAATGACAAACTCATCTTGCAATGATTCTATCGTTAAACCGCGACCAATATAGGATACTAAATGTTTGTTCTTTAGTGAGATCTCATGTAACTGTGACGATAGGATTTGGATATCTTGCAGATCAACTGATTCTTCCAACTCCTCTATTAATAGCTCACTGTAGCCTTGAATTGCATTTAAAGGCGTATAAAGCTCATGTCTAAAATGAGCAATCCATGAGCTATAGTCTATTAGTTCAGCATCTAATGCTTGAGACACATTCATAGCTACTCGTTTGAATAGGGCTGCGTTTTTTTGAGCAATGCTTCGATTTTACTAATCAGGCGTTTTAGATCTACTGGCTTAGTATCATAGTCATCACAACCGGCTTCTAGTGCCTTTTCGCGATCGCCTGACATTGCATGAGCAGTTAATGCAATAATCGGAATAGATTGAGTTTGAGGATTAAATTTAATATAACGCGTTGCTTCCCATCCATCTAAAATAGGTAAGCTCATATCCATTAAGACTAAGTCAGGTTTTTCTGCAATACTCATTGTCACACCTTGGGCCCCATCGGAAGCAATTGCAACCTCGTAGCCACGTCGACTTAATCGTCGAGACAGCATATCTTGATTCATTTCGTTGTCTTCAACCAGAAGTAGCTTTACCATAAATTTAAAGGTCAAAATTCTTAAAAAGATTAGGGAAATAGGCAAAAGTTTAAATCTCCAACTAAGATATATATGGTATTAGTAATTGAGAGTTTTCTTTTAACCTTTCCTGTCTTTCTATTGCTTTTAATAATAGATCTTTTAATGTTGAAAGGAGAATCTTGCTTTCGCATAAATCTTTAATTAAAATTTCCTCAACTTGTCCTTGCAAACTTTGACGTTCAATGAAAGTTAGATCTTTAGCAGTCATTAAGATAACTGGGATTGCATCATAGAGACTATCCTGCCGTAAAGCCTGTAAAAACTCAAAACCATTCATTTTAGGCATCAAAAGATCTAATATAATTAAATTAGGATAGAAACCTGAATTTAATAGATGAAGACCTTCTATACCATTTTCAGCCGTTTTGACTATCCAACCTGCTGGTTCAAGTTGATGCGTTAATAAGTCTCGAATGATAGGATCGTCATCAATGAGCAGGATTTCTCGATTTTCTCCCTCTTGACAACAGCGTTGTAAAACCTCATATAGTCTTTGACGATCTATTGGCTTTGTTAAATATTCTGAGGCACCGAGCGCATATCCTCGACTCTGATCGTTTACAAAACTCATCATAATAACAGGAACCTCAGCTAGTTCTGAGTCGCTCTTAATCTGACTTAAAACAGACCAACCATCAATATCAGGCAAAATTACATCCAAGGTAATTGCCTGAGGACGGATTTCCCGAGCTAATCGTAGGCCCTCACTTCCTGTCGTAACAGTTTGTACAGCAAATCCCTGTTTAACAAGAAAACGACGCATAATGTCGTGAACGGCTAGATCATCATCTATGACTAATATCGTTTTTTGTAAGTTAGGCTTTGAAAAGTCTTCGTTTTCCTGGACAACACTTAAATTATTTTTATGGATATCAACCTTTCTAGGTAGTTGAATTATAAATGTGGAACCCTCTCTCAATTGACTGTCTACTTTAATGCTTCCTCCCATCATTAAACAGAACTCCTTAGTAATTGCTAATCCAAGTCCTGTTCCTCCATACTTACGGGTAGTAGAAGCATCTGCTTGAGAAAATGCTTGAAATAACTTATTTTGCTGCTCAATCGTCATTCCAATACCCGTATCTCGAACTTTAAATAGAATCAAGTTTTGATCACTATCTTGATCCTCGACGATTTCTAAATAAATTTTTCCACAACTTGTAAACTTACTTGCATTGCTCAGTAAGTTTAGTAAGCATTGGCGAATTTTAGTTAGATCAGCATACATTTCGCCAATATCGACAGCACATTCTATAATCAACTGATTTTGCTGTTTATCTATTAATGGATGTACTGTTGTAACGACGTCCTCTATTAAATCTTGAATTGAAAAAGTTTCTAAGTAAACTTCCATTCGGCCTGCTTCTATTTTAGATAAATCTAAAATATCGTTGATCAGACCTAGCAAATGCTTTCCCGCACTATGAATTTTAACTAAATCTGGGACAAAATCTTCTTCGCCTAAATCAAGCGCCTCTTCATGCAGCATCTCACTGTATCCAATAATTGCATTAAGTGGTGTTCGTAGCTCATGACTCATATTGGCAAGAAACATACTCTTCGCCTGATTTGCCTCTTCTGCAGCGGCTTTTGCCTCACGAGCTTCTTCAATGCTATCCGCTAACTCTGTAGTTCGCTGAATGACCTTCTGTTCTAGAGTTCGATTATAGTCTGCTAAATCTTCTTTTGCCTTTTCCAAGTCAATTTGGCTACTTTCTAGAGCTTCTGTTTTATTTTGAATCATGCTAGCCATTTGATCAAACGCACGGGAAATTGTTGCGAGTTCATCAGACCCCTTGAGCTGAGCACGCACACTTAAGATTCCCTCTGATAATAAGTTACTGGCTGAGACTAACCTGGCAGCACGTCGAGTTAAGACCTCTTCAAAAAAGAACCAAACTGCTATACAAAGAAGGGTAAGAACAAAGGTGGATTCTAGCGATCGCTTTAAAGCATCTCCATAGGTCTGTTGGCGTAGGCGCTTTAAGTCATAATCTAGGAACAAAATACCAATTTTTGAGGGTAATATTTCGCCTGGATCTGACTTGAAAGCAACTGGATATAGGGCTTGAATAGATTGATGATCTGGACTGATTAAAACTTCACCTGCCTGCATTTGACGAATTTTTTCTATCTTTACATGGAGTTGATCTGCGGGAGTTTCTTCAATTGAAAGACCCTTGAGAAGCTGAGATGTCGTTAGAAGTACCTTATTTTGATCATCGAAGAGAATCGCAGACTTTAATTCAACTTCGTCTTCTAACTGACTGATCATAAGAGCAGCACCATCCCCGCTGACGCGACGATACAAGTATTCCAAGATACCAGAGGTATGGTCGCCCATAAATCTGACGTAGTTGCTTACATTTTGCTCATTGCGACGATGAGCGAGGTATACTTCACGCCGAAATGAGTAAAAGCTAGAAAAACTACCTAAGATTAGTAAAATTAACGGAATTGAAAGGCGTAGGGGTGGTGGAAACCGCTTTGACATCATCAGCTCCTAAGAAAGGACAAACAACAATCGTTGTTTGACTAAGGACGAATACTTTTGATGACGCTGTCGTCCATCAGTAGAGTTGGATCAACTGTCTTTTTCAATAAACCGTTCTGTTTCATAATTGTTACAAGATGTTTTGAGCTTTGTACTAAAGTAGATTCTTGACTTCCTAATAGAGTTTTATTTTCTTCTAGACTCGGGACTCTTACTCCTTTTAAGGATGCTAAGAAGTCTGTAGACGACATATTGTAATCAGCAGCCAAGAGTTCAGCAGATTTTTGAGGATTTGCTTCTAGATATTCTTGAGCCTTAAACCATCCTTCCAGTAGGTGTTTTAGATTACGATGTTGATTTTTGAGCGTCTCTGTATGCACACCCAGAACATCGACAATCTCTCCAGGAATCTGGCTACTATCAAATAGGTGATTTGCACCTTCCGTAACCAGTCGAGAGCTCATCGGTTCATAGGTCACTAATCCATCAACCTTGTCTTTTTTAAAGGCTTGACCATGTTCGAAGGTTGCCAAAGGGACGATTTGCAAATCCTTAGTTGAAAGATTTACGGTTTCTAGAGCTCGGGTTAGAAGAAACGCACCTAATCCTGATGATTCAACGCCGACTCGCTTCCCTGATAGTTCCTTTAAACTGGAAATGTCAGGCTTGCCTAAAATCGCATCGGCTCCATGGGAGCTGTCAATAACTAAGACAAAGCGCATATCCTGCATGACCTCAGCGATTGGCATTGCATCGTTCATCGTCAATGCAACGGCGTCAAGTTCACCATTTCGAAAGGCTTTGAACATTGCACTATTGGAAGAATAGGTTGTTAGGTTGGCAACATTAGAATCGTAATACTTTAAGTCCTTTGCAAGATAAAAGCTTGCATATCCTGGCCAAACAACAACACCTATCCTGATAGGATTTTCTCCAATTTGAATACAGGACGGCAAAGAAACGGTACAGAACAAAGAAACGAGAAGAAGGGAAATCCATTGAACTTTCAATTGAGAAGCAAACAACTTGATACAAGACAAAGTTTTTGCTTTCAAGAGACTTAGATCCATGACTCAATACCTCAAAAATAAAGAGAAAAACTATATTGGTTTATTAATGAAACCTATTGGTTAGACGCTAGTGCTTCAATAAGATGATTGTCAATCAATTCTTCTAGTGGATAAATCTTTTGAAGATGGTGACTTTGTGCCAATTCTTCTTGAAGCTTATGTACACATTTTTCTAACCATGATTCTTTGAGAGAGAGCATCCTTGCATTTTCCTCTAAAGTATATTCATGAATTCCTTGCATTGCTTTGAAAAGTTCTTTACTCATTAGCTTATTGCGAGCAAAAATTATTTTAGCCGCATCTTGAGGCTTGTTTCTGTAGTATTCTTGTGCTTTAAACCAACCGTTTATGAGCTCTTGAAGAGCTAATTTATAGCTTTCTATTGAATCATCTCGAACCAACAAAACATCAACGATCTCGTTCAGCATTTGATGACTACTAAAGACTTCTTGAGCTCCTTCTGCTATTAGCTGAGAAAGAATTGGTTCATAGGTGATAATCGTAGAAACTGATGACTGACGGAATGAATTAATTTGATCATTCAGATCAAGGGGAACAACCTGAATATCCTCTATCGTCAGTCCTGCCAGATCGAGTAGACGTGTGAGCATTAAGGTTCCCCGGCTCGAAGCTTCTATAGCAACAGTTTGTTTTTTTAATTCATAGAGAGATTTTATAGGATTTCGAGTAATAACAGCATCTGCCCCACAGGAACTACTCAAGATCAAGACAATTTTGAGATGCGGATCTGTATCTGAAAGAAGCAAAGCATCTCCCAATGAAAGCAGTAATCCGTCAAGTTGCTGATTGCGAAAGGCACGATTTTTATCTTCAACGGTAGGATAATTAATCAGCCTAATATCTTGTTGATCGTAATAGCCTAAACGTTGAGCAAGATAAACGTTGTTATAAGAAAGGCCAGTAGTTGTTCCAATTCTGAGAGGAGCTGCATTCGAGGTGCAACTCACAAAGGCTAGACTAATAGCGCTAATGAGTCCAACCAAAAGCGTCTTGAAGCGATGTTTTTTGGGAACCGGCGATCGCCAAGCGGAATATATTCTATTGATCAATCTAATTGATCTAAGTGGTAGAGAACGGCGCATCACCTTTACTTACCCAACAAACTGCTGGAAATTGACTCATTATCCTTTTGACCCATTAATCGCCTTTAACTCCGTCTCTGTTTTATAGAAAAGCGGTTTATCTACGGCTTTGGATAGGATGTCCTTCAGTATGCCCAGCGAGATTTTAAAACCGACAAAATTTGATTAGTCCGTAAAACCTAGGAAGCACTTGAGTCATGATTCTCTAGGAAACCGTGTTTTTACTCAATTCTCCTTAGTCAGGGTTATCTATGCTAGATATGTAGATCTTGTCTATGGGCTTCATCTCTATTACTTAGAAGCTGTCTGCTTAAATGTTATCCGTCTTGTCGTTTTCCATCTTGATTGCTATCTAGCGTTGATCACTCAGTTGATTCATCAAGTTGGTACACTCAATTAGTACGTCGCCATTCTCATCCATCATTCTTGTACGTTGTAGAGTTTTGAACACAATGAAATCCTCTGTGCATAGGCTGAATGACATTACCCAGCATGAAATTGAGGCACTCAAACATGAATATAATATGTCTGATGCTCATACACATCAATCTCAGTCTCCAAGCCAGAGGAAAATTGTAGAGCGTCTACCACAGCTTTGGTTTGACGCAGAGAATAAGCGACAACATGAGTTAGAGCAATGCTTCTTAGAAAATTTCTTTCGGGTACAGGGACGACCTTGGGCGCTTAAAAATAAGCTTCCTATGCTGGTCTATTCAGCTTCAATTGCAATGGCAATTACTGCAAACTACCTGCTTAAGAAAAAGCTGACTGTAAGTTTAATTCATCCATGTTTTGACAACTTGGTCGATCTGATGAAAAACATGCAGGTTCCACTTCAAGCACTTGAAGAGGAATGGCTGTATGATCCCGAAATGATCTATGAGAATCTCGAAAAGAATGTCAAGAGTGACGCTATCTTCTTGGTTGATCCTAACAATCCATCTGGATTTACGCTATATCAGCAAGGAATAGTCGGTTGGCAAGAGCTAATCCGGTTTGCGAAAGAAAACAAAAAGTTGCTGATTTTTGACTTTTGCTTTGCAGCTTTCATGCTGAATAACAAAAATCTACAGCTCTTCGACATTTATGAAATGTTGGAGACTTCTGGTGTAAGCTATATTGCGATGGAGGATACGGGTAAGACTTGGCCGCTACAAGATGCTAAGGTTGCTATGCTTAAAAGCAGTGCTGATCTTTACGCGGATATCTACAATCTTTATACTGCTTATCTTCTGAACGTATCACCTTTTATACTGAATATCGTAACTCAGTATATTCTTGATTCTGAAAAAGATAAATTTGCATCAGTGCACGGTTTGCTGAGCCGCAATCGTGCGATCGCTGAAGGAATTCTCAAAGATTCTATTTTAGAACCAATGACTCCTTTGGTGAATGTTAGTGTGATGTGGTGTCGAATCAACAGTGAACAGATTCAATCTAGTCAGCTCAAGACTTACTTGACAGAATTTGACATTCACATTTTACCTGGAACTTTCTTTTTCTGGAATTCACCCCAGCGCGGCGAACGCTTTATTCGCTTGGCTTTAGCGCGTAATACTGAAACTTTCGAACCTGCCGTACGAGCCCTTCGAGATGCTGTTGACCAATACGAAGTTTTCCTCTCCGCTCAGAAAACTCAGCGGGATTTATGCTCCCCTAGTAACGCCCTTTTATAAGGGACAGTTTGATCAAGACTCACTCTATCGCCTGATGGATACGATTGAGCCCTTTGCAGAGGGATTTGTACCCTGTTTGAGTTCTGGCGAAGGTCAGTTTCTTTCCCTCTCAACTTGGCAGAATGTTATCCAGGCAACGCGTCAATATACTCAGAAGGTAGTTATTGCGGGGATCAAACGTGAAACTCTACAAGAGACAATAGCGTTAGGTAAACTGGCACAACAGTTGGGTTGTGATGCCATTATTGTGCCGGTACCTGTCTCAGATGATAGGGTTACCGTTGGTTACTTCAATCAAATTACCGCTGCGATCGCCCTACCCATTGTTATCTATAATACGGAAAGCCATTCTATTCAATCACTAGATGGTTTAAGGCAACTGGAGAGCTTACCTCAAATCATTGCTATTAAGGATTCTTCCATGAATGAAGAATTTTTTAAGCTCCTTTGTAATTTGAGAACTCAAGCGCAGCTCCGTCTTTCGGTTCTACAGGGATTTGAACATCTTTTGCAAGTCCCCCCTGGTTGTGATGGCTATCTCATTGCCTTGGCAAATCTTGAACCAGAGCTTTGCCATCGAATGTTGCTTGAAAATTCTGATGTGATCAATAGTGAAATTCTAGATTGCTTTTGGCGTTATAACCTGGGTGCTGATTGGTTTGTGAGTATGAAGGCAATTTTGATGGCTCGCCAAGTCATTCGCTCTGCGGAACAAGTTAATCTAATGGTTCAACCCGATCTTAAATCGGTTCCTAATTTGGCGATCGCATAGCCATCATCAAGCTTAACTAAGCATGCTTCCATCATTCCAATGATCGAGTGGATAAAAACAAGTTAACTGATTGCCTGCGATTTTTTTTATGAGTTGCAGGCTTTTTCGATATTTAATTTGATCAATAACCCAATGCTGTGTAATTTACTTAAGCTTGAATGTTTTCAAATAAATTTGAAATTTTAGGCTACTTAGTCTGATATTGCTTTTGTTTTATTCATAAAAAGTTCGGATTGTATCTATGAACTAGGAAGATGGAAATAGAGATGGCTATCACGGTTATTTCTTGCTTATCTTCATTGCTTTATTTCTATGTTGGGCTGGATCTTCTTGGCTTTTGCAGTTTGTTTGGATGTTCTGGGCACATTTGCTGCAAAATATGCGAATGGGTTTACAACACTGATTCCATCACTCATTACTATTGGGGCCTATTGTTTATCATTTACAGCGTTGACCTTTTCGATCAAAACACTCGATGTCAGCGTGGCTTATCCGGTTTGGACTGGCTCTGCAATCTTTTTAGTGGCTGTTTTAGGGGCTGTATTCTTCCACGAAACGGTCAATTTCTTTAAAGTCTTTTCAACACTTTTGGTCGTCTTTGGCATCGTTGGCTTAGTGGTTAGTAGCCAGCCCGATGCAGCGGCTTGTCCGCCGGAGGTAGAACAAACTCAGCACCTACTCCAGAGCAGTAATCGCCCAAGGCTGTCCATGTCTCCTGTCTTTCATCGATTAGGCACACCTGTACTCTATGCAACTGTTAAGGGATACTCTGCCAACGTCATTCGTTTAAAGCCAGAGTTTTCTGAAAACTAAGGATGGCAACGCAATCTCGTGCTTAGGTTGCCATCCTTGAGAGACTCAACAGGAAATTTTAAGACAAGAATTCTAAGACAAGAATTCTAAGACAGAAACTCCTAGGACAATACCCAGTTGACTAGCGTCCGAACCCCATAACCAGTTGCTCCAGCCGGACTGTAACCATGCTCTTTGTCAGCCCAGACGGGTCCTGCAACGTCGAGATGTGCCCAAGCGGAGGTTTCTTTGACAAATTCCCGTAGGAATAAAGCCGCAGTGATCGACCCCCCTGCCCGTGGACCTGTGTTTTTCATGTCAGCGATCGGGGATTTGATGCCTTCAAAATACCGATCTTCTAGGGGCATTTGCCAAAGTTTTTCACCCGCCAAATCCGCTGCTGCCTTGAGGGAAGTTGCAAGATCATCATCAATGCTCCAGAGCCCCGCAATGTCATTGCCCAAGGCCACGACACAGGCTCCTGTCAAGGTTGCTAGGTCAACGATCGCATCCACTCCCAGCTGATCAGCATAGACCAAAGCATCTGCTAGCGTGAGCCGTCCTTCTGCGTCGGTGTTGTTCACTTCAATGGTTTTGCCGTTGGACGCGGTCAGAATGTCGCCGGGGCGCATGGCATGACCACTAATCATATTCTCCGTCACAGCGCTGATAAAATGAACCTCCACATCGGGTTTAAGTTGGGCGATCGCCTTAGCCGCACCCAGCGTCGCAGCCGCTCCCCCCATATCCATTTTCATCGTCTCAATACCACTCCCCGGCCCCTTGAGATTGAGTCCTCCGGAATCAAAAGTTAATCCTTTGCCGACGATCGCCAGCTTTTTGCGCGGGGACCCCTCGGGACGATAGATCAAATGAATAAACTTAGGGGGTAAATCAGACGCCTGGGCAACGCCCAGGAATGCGCCCATACCTCGGGCCTCACAAGCCTCTTTTTCTAATATTTCCAAGCTTAAGCCATAATCATTGGCCAGTTGCTGAGCAATGTCTGCCATGGCCGGGGGATCAATCCGGTTCGGTGGTGCCGCGACCAACTGCCTTGCTAAAACTACACCGGAAACAATTTTTTCGGCTTGGGCGATCGCCGCCTCTTGCTGGTCCAGATCGAGTAAGCTTACTCTCTGAATTTCCGAAGGATTCTCATCGTCTGGTTTCGACTTAAAGCGATGATCTTCGTACAGTGCTAACAAGACCCCTTCCACCAAAGCTTGCGTGGTGGCTGCCGGATCGCCGCTCCAGCAAGGCAAACTCAATGCCAACGTCTGGCACCGCTGTTTTTGAGCCGCCTTGGCGGCGGTGGCCGCTGCGCGTCGCAGACCCTCCAGCGTCAACGTTTCTGAGGCCCCTAAGCCCACCAGGATGAGCTTTTTAACGGGACTGTCCCGCCCGACCCGTAGAACCGTACTGCTATTGCTTTTGCCTGTGAACTTGGCATCAGCGATCGCATCCGAAAGAGCGCCCTCCAAGCGCTCATCCAACGCGCTCCAATTGCTTGAAACCGTCCCATCCTCTTGAATATCCGTCTCGCAGAGCCCCAACGCTAGGGCATCACCGGTCCAACTCAACGCGGAAGTAGAAGTTGCTTGAAAATCCATGCTTGCTATTATCTTCGAAATCCTACTGATCTTGCTATCCTTCAGTCTGCCGTGATACCCGCATTCCCGGCAATCCTCTTCTCCAGATTCTCCCAGGGATTTGTGAAATAAGGCCCTGTCAAGGGCACGTTTGCCTCCGTGGGTGAGCGCTTAAAAATCGGCTAGCATCAGCCATATCATGCATGGCTGGGAAATGGAGCCTCATATCAATGGAGATTGTTGCTGGGTTCGGGTTGCGCTCAGAGACTGCGTTAGGTGTTTTCTCAGACCCCCAGGGGATTGAATCCTGGGAGGGGATTGGGGTCGGGCTCGGAATGCTGGCTGGGACTGGGGCTGGGATTGGAATTGGAATTGGAATTGGAGCAGAGACGCCACGAGAGGAGTTGGAGCGGTTGAGCGGGGCGATCGCCCAAGACTCGATCACCCTGGATCCCACCCAGGAATCGCTCACGTTTTGGCCTAGTCACGACACCAATAATACGCTCACCACAGCCCAATCCTTAGGAATCTTAGAAGACTCGATTGTTCTCCAAGGCAGCCTGGGAGAAGCCGAATTTTTAGGACTGGATACCCAGGATTATTTCCAATTTCAAATTGAAGAGCCATCGCGCATTAACTTGACCTTGGACTATCTGAGTGCCGATGCCGATTTAGAGATTTTGGATGCTCAAGGCAATGTATTGCTTCAATCTAACCGTTGGGGAACCGCGACAGAGGCCATTACCTATCGGGTTGAGCAGACTGGGTTCTACTATGCGCGAGTGATTTGGGAAGCACCTCAAACCTTTCCACTGACGTTGCCCGCAACGGATTACGAATTGCGTTTGGTGTCGCTGGAGAGCGATTTGCAGGTGGGCGATCGCACCTATCCCGATGGCGTTAGTTTCTGGCGTTACGATGCCCAAGGCCAAATTGAACAGGGGGTGGGTAATGAGGCGATCGCTACCAACCAAAATACAATCCTGGTTATCCATGGCAATAATCCCGATGGCCGGAGCCTCCGCGAAGACACCCAAATTGAGTCCCTCGCCAAGCAGGCAGCGACGGCCTATCCTGCCTATCAAGTGCTAGCGCTAGACTGGAAAAAACCTGCGGCCAACGGCAAGGACTTGGTCCCGCTGGAATCGGCTCAGGCCATTCAGCCTGTGGCACTGTGGGCCAAGGCTACGTTAGAATCTTTAGGATTAAGTGCCGATCAAATCAGTATATTTGGCCATAGTTTAGGCTCCTATGTGGGGGCCGAAATTGGCCGCTTGTTGAACCAAGTAAATGCATTAGTGGCCTTGGATCCAGCCTTTCCCGCCCAAAACTATGACATCAATGGCAATGAGCCAGGACAGCAAAAGATTACGAATTTCAACTTGGCAGCTACGCGATCGATCGCCTTTGTGGCCTCCGATGAACGGGGTGGAATTGCTGGGGACAATAACCAAGCGGCAACGGCCCAGGCTTCGTTTATTGTGCAGTTTGAAGATCCCCGCTGGTTTGCCTTTACGGCTTTGGAGTATCACGGGGGCGTAGTTGAAGTATTTTCCAGCTTGCTACAACAGGATCAGTTGATGTTTTCTGGCTATAGCAACAATTGGTTTGGTAATCGGGGCGGGCGCTATCGCAATCCCCGTGCAACGGCCCATGAAGGGGTTATTGTGGCCCATGAAGTCGATGGTGTTTGGCAGGCGGATCAATGGGGATTTGTGCCGGGGGATGGGGCGATCGCCTGGGTCTAGCCCTCAGGAAAACGATGAAGCGCTTTCCATTGACTCTCTGGCAGTAAATGTCAAAAATCGCTTTGCGATCGACAAATGAGTCCTATTGAATGGCAAACCTTTCTTCTTCCTTTCCCGAGTCGCGCGACCTGCTTTTAGAACCCCAGATCAGCCTTAGCGGCGGCGGCGGCTTCGAGCAAGTCCGCTGTGGCCATGGTGTCCCAGTCCATCGCCCCAATATCCCGATAAAATTGCGAATCATAGGCTCGGGTTTGCACGACCACGGGCATGGGCACAGCATGACCCAAAAGCAACGCCTGTTGTTTAGAATCCAGTTTTGACAGAACCGATCGCAAACTCTGTCCTCCTGAAACCCCGGTAAAAATCGCTTCGATATCCTTATCATCATTGAGCAACGCCGTAATTCTGGTGCCTACCTGGGACATCACCTCCGGATCAATCCCCGAAGGGCGTTGGTCTACCACCAGCAGTGTGACAAAATACTTGCGCATTTCGCGAGCGATCGTCCCGAAAATCGTCTGACGCACCGTGGCTGAATCTAAAAATCGGTGGGCTTCTTCAATGGTAATAACCAGTTGCCGGGGGCGATCGCTCGGGTTCTTCGACTGCAAAAAACGATCGGCTTTGCGCACATAGGCTTCATGAATCCGGCGAGAAATGAGATTCGTGGCCAGCATATAGGACAACATATTCGACTGGGAACCAAACTCGATGACCACATGCTTCCCGGCCTCTAAAGCATCTAAAATTTGGCCAATATAGTTGCGCTTGCAGGAGTTTTGAATATATTTGAGATCATCCAATCGGGTGAGCTTGCGCTGCAACGCCATAATCGACGCCTTACTGCCCATTTTGACTTCACAAAATTCCTGAATTTCGCCATTGGTCATCGTCAGTAACCGCTGAATCCAGGACTTGCCAAACTCATTGCGCAGGATAATCGCATTTTCCAAACTCGCATCGGATAGGTTGAGCTCCTGGCGCACGAGGGCTAAATCCTCCACCGAAATCTGGTCATAGCCGATATACAACTCTTGGGCATCGCGGACGCCACGTCGCTGGGTGGATTCCGGATCTAGGGTGTAGATTTGTACCTGATCTGGAAACAGTTGGCGCAGCCCCTTAACCATGGCAACCCGATGGCGATCGCCCCCTTCACTCGTGGCCTCCCAGCCATACTCCGAGTGCATATCAAAAATCAAATTCACCGCCGCCTGTTTGCGAATAATTCCTGAAAGCAAGAGTCGGGTTAGAAACGATTTGCCCGTGCCGGATTTACCAAAAATCCCGTTGCTGCGCTCGACAAAACGGTCAAGATCCAAACAAATCGGCACATCCATATCAATCGGACGACCCACGGCAAAATTGCAGCGATGGGGGTCATCTTCCCAGCCAAAGACGGCTCGAAAATCGCGTTCGCTCGCCTCATAAACCTGACTAAAATGGCTCGGAATTGTTTTCACCGGCAGCAGTTCTAGCTCCTGATCCCCCAGCGCCATGCCATCCTTGGGCGTAAACATCAGCATCGGAGCCAGCTCCGCCATCCCGTAGGTTGCAGACCCGGCCAACACCTCCTGCAAAAACAGATTAGCCGGGTCCGGCGGATCCGCTAAAATTCTCGGACTGCTGGTGCCTAAACTAACATCCGTGAGCATACAAAAAAAACGCGATCGCCGCCCCTGCACCACCAAAAACTTTCCCACCCGCAACTCTTCCACCGAGATATCCGGGTTGAGGCGAATCTCTAACCCTTTGCTCAGCGAACCTTGTACGACAACGCCAAGGGGGTAATCCAAATACATGGCGATCGGAGATAAACAGGATAGGGCGCTATTTCTCAAGCGCTGTTTCCGAGTATAGAACAGGAATAGAAAAAATGTTCTATGGGAAATACTTCAGGGTTCAGGACTTACCGCATTGGTTTAGGGTAGTTCATCCGCAGCTCAGTGATCGGGGGCGTACTATCCGGTAAGGTTTTAGCCTTTTGGTAGGCCAACCGATTGGGGGAAATCTGCCAGCGATCGACCAGATACTGGCGAATGGCTCTATAACGCTGGATGGCGATCGCCTCCGGTTCCTGACGTTCCACATTGATTTCACAGATCGTTTGCAGCTGGGGATGGTCTTGCAATAACGTGCCTAAGCGATCGAGCGCCGTCTTACTCTCCTCGGAAAGCTCCACGCCATCTAGGTCAAACGTTAGCCGTCCGGCGATCGCCGGAATTCGCTCAAACCGAACCTGGGCTTCGGGAAATTGCAGTCGTCGCAGCAACTCTTCCGTTAGCAGCAGTCGGGCATCGGGGTCAATCGCGCGGGGACTGAGATAAACCAACGCCACGGTCAGCGGTTGTGCTGGACTGGTGATCACGTCATAGCGCAACAGTTGAGCGGGTTCCGGCAAACTCAAACCACTCAACGCCGTTTCCACAGCATTCAGCAACTGCTGCTGACTTTCAGTCACAGAGGGCAAGGTCTCAACCACGGGTTCCGGCGGAGCCTGAATGGTGCGTTGGATCAGCTCATTGGAGGTGGTAGGAATTTCAATCAATTGCAGCAGCACCGACTCTGAGGGACGGCGTAGTCGCTCGGCAACCTGCTGGGTAAAGACCGCTTTTTCCTCCGGTGAATAGTCTCGACTGGTAAACACCGTCATTTGCAAAATCAGTTGCTTCGGTTCAATTTGGGTTGAAAGCTGACTCAAATAGGCCCGAGGCTCACCATTGGCCGTGTTGGCAAAGCTATTCTGCCAAATGTCAGTGGCTACTCTGCGCACCTGATTGTTTTCCTGGCGGGCCAAAATATCCTTTTGTAACCGTCCGAGGGACTGGTACAGCGGCACGAGCAAAATCACGAGGGGCAGCGCGATCGCCAAAAAGCGACTGGGCAAACTTCCCACAATCCGCAGCCGCCCCGACGCGGGAATCCGTCGCAAAAACGACAGCATCCAGCGGCTTTGGTCATCCCGCAAATGGATTTCCTTGATTTCTTTCTTCACCTCTGGCGTAGCAATATGCAAAATCGAAAACACCACCATGGCCATAAACGTAATCGCAGCCAAATTGGTGACAAATAATAAAGCCCCCCCTCGGGCGATCGGCCAGCCTTCCACCGGATTAATGCTGAGGGCAAAGCCCAGCCCATACCCTGTGACACAGAGGGGCGGCATCAGGGCGACGGCGATCGCCACCCCTGGAATTGAAGTCACTACGCCCTTAGGCTCCTTGCAAGTGGCCACCGAGCCCAGTGCTCCGGAAAATAGCGCAATGACCAAATCCAACGCATTGGGTTGCGTCCGCGCCAAAATTTCAGCGGTTTGTTCCTTAAACGGCATTACCGCAATCAGCAGCATGGCAAACAGCACTGCCACAACACAGCTTGCGGCCAAACTGGCGATCGCCCGCAGGGCCAAGACCACATCCCCCGCCGCAAAGGCCATACCGTTGGCCAAAATCGGCCCCATCAGCGGTGAAATCAGCATCGCCCCGATAATCACCGCCGGACTGTTGAGCAATAATCCCAGCGTGGCAATCCCCGCCGCAAACAACACCTGCAGCCAGTAGCTCACATCTGTCAGCGTCACCGATTGGATCAGGTCTGTATAGAGCTCTGCTTTGCGGACGGGGGTAATGCCGAGATTGTGGGTGAGGCGATCGCGCCAATCCCTCGGCGATTGAGATTTGAGTGTCATTTTTCAGGATCCTTATAGTGTCATGCTCCTGCTAATGCCACCCTTGATCCGCCTGATCGAGGACGTATTGGGCCACGGTTTTGATGTCCTCCGGGGAGAGGCGATCGCCAAAGGCCGACATAATCCCTTTTCCCTGGGTGATCAACGGTATCATCGTCTCTAAAGAATCCACCTGATAGCGCTGAAGCGCCTTGAGTTTGAGGGTTTTACCCCGCCGAATAATATTGCCCCCACCGGGATGACAACCGGAACAGTGCAGATCAAATAGGACTGCGCCGTTATCGTGCGGATTATCGTGCGGATGGGCCAGCTCCGCCGCTTCAACCCCTAAATCCAGCCCCAGGCTTAGACCTATCCATATCCCAAAGCAGACCCCCAGCCAGCCCGTCAGCCAGAGGCCCAGTCCCATGCCCCGGCTCAACCGCCGACCCCATTTGCGCCAGACCCGCTCCCTTGTTTGACCCATGACGGCTCGCTCCCTTGTTGCGCTTAACATCAGTGATACGCTTAATGAGGCCATGACACTCGCCCTATTGCAACCCCAGGGGTTATTAAGTCGTGGAATTTGCTGACACCGGAAACCTTGACATGGGGCAATTGTATACAATCGCATAGAGTGTAAAATATGACATTTTGCGGATGCATTTAGTCTCGATTTACCCTCATAAACCCACCGGATAGATGATTCAGTGGGTTTGTCGCCTATTCCTATTAATCTTTGGCCAAATTAATATCCTTCGCGGTACATTGAAGGGCACTACGCAAAGCTAGAGTTACTTTTGTGGCTCAAGTTTTTCGGTGCGTTGGAACGCATCCCGTTGGGATGATTGAGCGGCGATTAGCCGGTGTAATCATTTAACTTCGGGGTTTTGGGTCGTTCCAAAACGATGAAGCTAGGGCACACTTCAATCGTGGCCCCGTGTATGACGTTGCTGGCGTCCTATTCGCTGCTTTGTTCTTTGTGCCAAGAGTCAGGACATGCTATCCCTTTCTAAAACGATCGCTCCCGATCCCCATAGACTTTTAGATCAGATTAATGTTTCTGCTGATTGGGTTGGACTGCGGGTCGTTAAAACCACAGAAACCCGACGGCGCGTTCGAGATGGCAAGCCCCAGGACAATAGTCGGCGGATGGGCTACGGTGCCATGGTTGAGGTTCTCCATCGAGGACAAATGGGCTACGGTGCCACGAGCTCGCTCTCGCCAGAGGCGATCCAAGCTGCTGCGGTGACCGCCAAGCTCCAAGCCGAATCAGCCTATCAGTGGTCCTTGGCTCCCTTTACCCCCCAGGTGCGACCTCGGGTAGTTGGACAGTTTGTCTCGGAGGTGGGGCAGGGATTAAAAGGTCTCAGCCCTCGGGAGATTAACGAACTGCTGATGCGGGTCTGTTACGGCCTCAAGGTCTCGGACAAAATTGTTCAAACCAGCGCCACGGCGATCGCCACCGAGCGAGAAACCTGGTTTGTGAGCAGCAATGGTTCAGATATCTATCAGCATTTTACCTCCGTGACCACGGATTACGATGCCACCGCCACAGCAGGATTGATTACCCAGAAACGCAGCGCCAATGGTTGGTTTGCGCGGGCCTATCAAGGGGGGTGGGAGCGGCTGATCAACGACGCACTCTGGGACCAGGTTCAGCAGGTGGGCGAACAGGCCGTTGAGCTGTTGAGCGCGCCGGAATGTCCCGATGAAACCCTGACGCTGGTGCTGGCTCCGGATCAGATGATGCTGCAAATTCATGAAAGCATCGGTCATCCCCTAGAGCTCGATCGCATTCTGGGTGACGAACGCAACTACGCCGGGGGCAGCTTTGTCAAACCGGCGGATTTTGGTCAACTGGCCTATGGTTCGGCGCTGATGAATGTGACGTTTGACCCCACGGTACCGGGAGAATTGGCCAGCTACCGATTTGACGATACCGGAGCCGCAGCGGAGCGCCAATATCTGATTCGCAATGGCATTTTGCAACGGGGGTTGGGGGGCCTCGAAAGTCAGACCCGCAGCAACTTACCCGGTGTGGCCTGTGCCCGAGCCTCCTCCTGGAATCGTCCCCCCATCGATCGCATGGCTAATCTCAATATTGAGCCGGGGGAGACCTGCTTAGCGGATCTGATTGGCGGGGTTAAACGCGGTGTCCTCATGCAATCGAATCGCTCTTGGTCCATTGATGATCAGCGCTATAAATTCCAGTTTGGCTGCGAATATGGCCAACTGATTGAAAATGGCGAAATCACCCAAACCGTTCGCAATCCCAACTACCGCTCAACTACGCCTGACTTTTGGCGCAGTCTGGTGCAGGTGGGCAATCGCGACACCTGGGAAGTCTTCGGAACCCCTATGTGCGGCAAAGGGGAACCCAACCAAATTATCTGGGTTGGCCACGCGGCCCCCGTCTGCGCCTTTGAGCAGATTGAAGTGTTTGGCGGCGGATAATTCGGCTGAGCCCGGATCCCTTCGGCTCCGGTCCTCTGTCGTGTCTCTCCGTTTTTCGTCTTTTTGCTTCGTCGGTTCGCTTTCGTCTTCTGGCTATTCCCTTCTGGCCATTCCCTTCTGGCCATTTCCTTCCTTCACCTAGCACTCTCTGTTGTAAGAACTCCCGTGCTCAATACTGGATCCCCTGACCTGTCTCCTGTCTCGGCTGCATTGCCCCTTGAACGTTCGTTTCCCATGAATGCGAAAATTTTGGAGCGATGGGAAAAAACCTTCTATCGCCTCAGCGATGCGCTTCAAGAGGCCTGTGCTGCGGGCGAAGCGTTCACCCTGGCGCTCACTGCCGAAGACAGTCAATTTACTCGGTTTAACCAAGCCCGCGTCCGCCAGACGGGTAATGTCTGTGGCGGCACCCTCAAGCTTACCTGGATCTGCAATCAACGCACCTGTAGCGAATCCATTCCCTTTAGCGGCGAGTGGGAGCAGGACTGGGACTGGGTTCAGCAGGCCCTAGCCCGATTGCGGCAGGAAGTGTTGGAACTGCCCGAGGACCCCTATTTGGTGTTGCCCCAGGGTCAGGCCCAGAGTCGGGCGGTCTACCTGGGGAAGTTGCTGCCCCAGAAACGGGCGATCGCCGAACTCCTCGGTCCGGTGCAAGGCTTGGATTTTGCCGGAATTTATGCCGCAGGGCTTTCGGTTCGAGCCCAGGCGGATTCGGCAGGGCAACGCCATTGGTTTGCCACCGAGTCCTTTACGCTGGATTATTCGCTGTTTAATGAACAAAATCGGGCGGTGAAAGGGACGTTTGCCGATCGCACCTGGGATGGTAAAGCCTACCGGGCCAATGTGACGCGATCGCGAGAACAGCTTGCCCTGCTCAACCGACCGATCAAAGTGGTTTCCAAGGGGAAATACCGCACCTATCTGGCTCCGGCAGCGGTTTCAGAATTGATTTTGATGCTCTCCTGGAGTGGCCTCAGCGAAGCCGCCATTCGCCAGGGGGGCAGCCCCATAGAGCACCTGCGAACCGGACGCCGAGCGCTTTCGCCCCTGTTTACGCTGCGGGAGAACTTTAGCCGAGGGCTGGTGCCCCAGTTTAATGGCGATGGCGACATGGCTCCAGATAACTTGCCGCTGATTGCACAGGGACGACTGGTGAATACGCCGATTAATGGCCGCACGGCTCAGGAATACGGGCTGCAGTCCAACGGAGCCATTGGCAGCGAGGATTTGCGCGCCGCTGAGGTGGATGCTGGAACCCTGGATCCTAGGGAGATTCTCCAGGCCCTCGACACTGGATTATATTTATCGAATTTGCACTATCTCAATTGGAGCGATCGCCCCGCAGGCCGCATCACCGGTATGACCCGCTACGCCTGTTTCTGGGTCGAAAAGGGCGAAATCGTCGCCCCCATTGAAGATCTCCGCTTTGACGACAGCCTGTTTAACTTTTGGGGGGATAACCTGATCGCCCTGACCCGTCAGCAGGAACTGGTGCCTGCGGTCGATACCTATGACCATCGGGATCTGGGCGGAACTTGGACGCCGGGGATGCTAGTGGAAGACTTTACCTATACACTTTGAAGATTCCTTTTGTTGAATCATCGGGTAATAGGACAAAAAACCATGGCAAAGCAGCGGGTTGGGCTTCTCTTCGGCGGTCGTTCCGGAGAACACGAGGTTTCCATTACATCGGCACGGGCGATCGCCACCGCCCTCACCGACCCCCGCGAAGGTAGCCCCAGCAATGCCGAAAAATATGAACTTCACCCGTTCTATATTCGCAAAGACGGCGTTTGGCTGGCCGGGGCAGCGGCCCAAGCGGTTCTGGATTCCGGCCAGCCAGTTGCCTGCGATGATCGCCCCGCTAACCCGGCTCAACTCTGGCAGTTTCCGGCTGCGGTGGCTGACGTTGACCTCTGGTTTCCGATTTTGCATGGCCCCAATGGGGAAGACGGTACGATTCAGGGATTGTTGCAACTGATGCAGGTTCCCTTTGTCGGTTCCGGGGTCCTCGGATCCTCGGCAGGTATGGACAAAACGACAATGCGGATGATTTTTGCCCAGGCCGGGTTGCCCCAGGTGAACTATTTGGATGTGGATCGCGCCGAAGTCTGGTCCGACCCTTGCCGCTATACCCATCTGATTGAGCAGATCGAAGCAAAACTGGGGTATCCCTGCTTTGTCAAACCGGCAAACTTGGGATCTTCGGTGGGGATTGCCAAGGCCAAAACCCAAAAAGAGCTGGAAGCCGCCCTCGATAGCGCTGCTAGTTATGATCGCCGTCTCATGGTCGAAGCCGGACTCCAGGGGATTCGCGAAGTGGAATGTGCGGTCCTCGGTAATGATTTTCCCAAGGCGTCGGTGATTGGTGAGATTACTTACGATGCCGAGTTTTACGATTATGAAACCAAATACACCGATGGTCGTGCCCAACTGATTATTCCAGCGGATTTGCCTCCGGCCCTGGTGCAGAAAATCCAGGAGATGGCGATCGCCGCGTTCAAAGCCGTCGATGCCGCTGGCCTTAGCCGGGTGGACTTTTTCTATCTAGAATCCACAGGTGAAGTTTTTATCAACGAGATCAACACCCTGCCCGGATTCACCGCCTTGAGTATGTATCCCCAACTGTGGCAAGCAACTGGGGTATCCTTTCCGGCCTTGGTCGATCGATTGGTGCAGTTGGCGCTTGAACGTCAGGGAAATACTGCCCCTGGGCCAACAGCCAACGGCTAAGGGACTGCCAAGCCTGCCCCTGAAGCAGGGCATCGAGATCGAGGGGATCCTGGCAAGCTGCGGAAAACTGGGCAAAGCATTCGGCCCAATCCATCAACGTTGCAAGGGGGGAACGGTGGGAAAAACCATAGGCCTGCTGGAGATAATTCACCATGGCAGACGGATGTCCCGTGCGATAGAGATACCAAGCGGCCCAGGTGAGTGTGCCGTAGCGAATCCGTTTTTCGATGAGTCGGGCTGCGACGGGTAGGTTGGGGTGGTTAAAGGTTTTGTCTAGGAGTTGGGCCAGACATTGGGCCTGAACTAAGCCATTGCCCATGGCGCTGCTGCCGTGCTGTCGATAGGCGGTGGTGATCTGGGTGAGCCAGCGACTTTGGCAACCGGCGATCGCCAATCGCAACACCAAATCCACATCTTCCGCCGCTGCAAACCGGGGATCAAATCCTCCAACCTGCAAGAGCTGATCTCGCCGAAACATCATGGCACTGGGCAGAACAGGCTTAAATTGCAACCAGGTGTTTAGATCTAAAACGGGGTAATCTTCCCAAGGCTTGACCTCCGTGAGATGTTGGCCTTGGGCATTCACCCGTTGCCAACCGCTATGAACTAGCCCTGTGTCTGGATAGGTTTGAAAGACCTGAAGCTGGTTCGCTAGCTTGTTGGGTAGGTAATAATCATCGGCATCTAAAAATGCAATAAACCGTCCCCTGGCGACTTGAATTCCATGATTGCGAGCCGCAGAAACCCCTTGATTTTGCTGACGGATATACCGCAGGTTTTGAGCGTAGGGTTGAATCGCCTGAGCTGTTCCATCCGTTGAACCATCGTCAATCACAATGAGTTCAAAGGAGCAGTTTTGTTGGGAGAGAACGCTGGCGATCGCCGTTTCAATATAGAGTTTACAGTTATGGACTGGAATAATGACACTGATGTCGGGTGCAGATGCAATCACTGCGAGTTTAGAAATAGTGAGAATGGAACAACAGGATTAAACAACAGGGTTGAACAGCAGACTAGGCTTGCCAAGACAGTTTGCCCTCGCAAGCCTAGTCTTTGTCTTTAAAGACGTTCAAAAGCAGCCAAAGGTTCCTTGAGAGGAAACCACAGATCCTAGAAAGTTAGGCGGCTTGCTCTTGCTTGCGGCGCAGACGACGACGCATGGCACCACCCATGGCAATTACACCGGGCAACAGTGCAGGCGTAGGAACTGCCGTTGCGGGTTGAATGCTAGTTTGCCAATTTCCGAATACATCGTCTTCAACAAAGGAAGATCCACCTGGTAAAGTCGCTTGGGCGAAAATAGGACCATTGAAGTTGAGTGCAGCCGTAATATTGGGGTCAAACATGCCCTGAAAACTTAGATCTAGGCCAGTTCCATCCAGCGTAAAAATGGCTGACGTAATTGGATTATTGATCAGCTTCAGTGAAAAAGGACTTCCCCCAACACTGCCACTTAAATCTTGCAGAAGAGCCGAAAGATTAGTGAGGTTCGCAACGCGATTGCCATCAACAATATCACCAGTTACCGTTCCCGAGATTAGGAGTCTTTGACCCAGATCAGGTGCTTTGAAATCATTATTGTACTCGTAGGAGAAATTGATGACGCTGGCAGCCTCTGCACTACCAACACTCAAAGTCCCATAGGCCACCGTGGCCCCAACAACGACGGTAAATACCGCTTTTGCAGCTATTTTCATCGAAAACAATCCTCAGCTAGCTAAAACGCACAGACAAAAATCAGGCCAGCAGATTGAAATAGCAACGCGAGCATCTGACTTACGAAAGCACCGATCCAGGAAAGTCATTGTTGTGCGCAAGCTTTTCCTATACACCTCAACAACCGTCGCCATCGTAAGTAAACCAATGATTCGCGTTCTTCTCAAAACCGCTGACTACAAGAAACCTGACAAAACCTATGTACGGTAGCACACCAAACGAGACCCCTTATGGCTGGCGTCCCATTAAACTCTGCACAGCAGCATAACATGGGCCTCAGCTCCAAGACCATGTGACGATTATGGCACTCACGAAAGCTTTAAGAAACAGTAAAATTACGCTCACAGAAGGGATATTATCGGAGACTCCCCTTGCGATTCCTCTGGCCGTAAAGTATCTTAACTGACAGGCACCTCAGCCACTATCTAATTTTGTGCGCAAGTAAGTATCGCCGCATTCCCGTTCCTTGGCTGAATCGCTAGGGACTTGAGGTGCGGTTCTCTCTGAGTCATGGGCATTTCTATCGCAAGTTGATTGTGAAACCTAAGGGAGAACCCAAGTACAATGTCAATTGTAGTCAATGAAACTACGCCACAGTCTTCTGTCGGTAATGATGCAGGCGGCCAGACGATTACTGGCAAAGCAGGAGAAATCAACCGCATCAACGGCTCAACTGGTGACGATAACTACATTGGAGGTAGTAATACTGATCAGGTTGATGGCGGTCTAGGTGACGATGAGATTTTAGGTGAGGGAGGTAACGACCTGCTGTTTGGCGGTGCTGGTGACGACCTGCTGAGCGGGGGAGCGGGCCGAGATTTGCTAGAGGGCGGCACGGGTAACGATAAGTTGTCCGGTGGAGATGACAAAGACTTCCTTCGCGGTGGCTTTGGTGATGATGCTCTCTTTGGCGATGCCGGAAATGACTCTCTCTACGGCGATGCTGGCGATGACATTCTGGATGGAGGCCTTGGCAACGACTTCCTCAGTGGGGGTGGGGGTCAAGACTGGCTGAAAGGTGGTGAAGGCGATGACGTTCTGATAGGGGGTGCAAATAGCGACATCCTTGAGGGTGGCGCAGGTAAAGATACCTTCATCTTTGATGTCAGCGAAACGGGTGTCGACCAAGTACTCGACTACAGCCAAGCTGAAGACGTGATTCGGATCTTGGGTGTTACAGATCCCAACAGCGTTACCTACAACGCCAATAACGGTGTTGTCTCGGTTAATGGTCAAGCCATCTTCAAGCTTGACACAAATCTGACCCTTAATCCTCAAACCGATTTTGAGCTGTTTTAAGCCTCTGATCCTATGATTGCCGAAGGCGCGATCGCGCTATCCTGTGTTTCCTGCTGTGTTCCCTAAAAATCGGTGGTTTAGTCTTCCTGTTACTGGCTGTATAGGTCTGAAGATCTCTCTACCTACTCAGCCAGTTCCGGGCAGTATTCAGGCAGATCGATACCGAAGACCGCGAAAGCAAAATTGTGAACCCAAGTTCTAGTCGTTCAATCCCGTCCACTCCAGCATCCCGTTATGAAGAATTTGAAAATCACGTCAACCTAGGCCAACACTATAGTCAAAAGTCTCTATTCTCAAAAGCCTGTTGCCACTATCAGCAGGCATTGCAGCTGCAACCCCATGCACCTGAAATTCACTACAACCTCGCAGTGGTATTTCATCATTGGGGCGAGTGGGATCTAGCAGAAACTCACTATCAAACTGCACTTCAGCAACAGCCCCATTATCCCCATGCCTACTTTAACTTGGGGGTTTTGAAAGCTGACCAGCAGCGCCCTAGCGAGGCCATCGCCTACTATCAACAGGCCATCGCCCAACAGCCCAATTATTTGAATGCCTATTTAAACTTAGGAGCCCTTTGGGTTCAGCAGGAAGCCTACGGGCAGGCGACGATACTTTATCGAGAGGCGATCGCCCGTTTTCCCCAACAGGCTTCCCTGCACAATAACCTGGGCCAACTCTATCAAAAACAGGGGGAATTTGCGATCGCCCTAACCCAGTACGAAACAGCCCTAGGGCTCGCTCCAGGCTTGGCTAAAGTGTACGAAAACCTGGGGTGTTTATGGCTTCAACATCAGGATTATGCGAAAGCCATTCATTATCTTAAGCAAGCGATCGCCTTTTCTCCCAATCCCAACCACGCCCTCAGCGACTGTGCCGCCGTTGCCCTAGAACAGGGGGATCTAGAGACGGCCCTAGCTGCCATTAAACAGTCGATAGATTTGCATCCTGAACCCCTCGCTCGTTACTGCCAGATAACCTTAGAACAGAAAAAGTCTGATAATTTGCTAACTCAGACCCAGCGTGCTTGCTCATTGTTCATTCAGTCTCTTCAGCAGGGCGACTCCTTGCCGTCTGCCAGTCACAGGTTGTTTCAAGTTTATTGTGGATTGGGGGCGATCGCCTTTGAATCCAAAGCCTATGCTAGGGCCGCACAATGTTATCAAATGGCTGTGCAAATCGAGCCCCAGGCCCAAGCCCTCTATCGCAAAATTTCCGACTGTTTAGCTCAGCAAGGGCGTTGGGTCGCAGCCCAAACGGTTGTGCAACTTGCTAATACCTTGACGACTTCTGGGATACAAAAGCATCAAGCAAGCCTACAGCCTGAAACCCCAAGGATAGATTCTCCTCACCCTAAACCCTCTGTTTATCCGGCGTTAACCACAGCCGAGTGGGTTGCTCAATCATTGCCTCACAAACCGGAACGTTTCTCCCAAGCGCCTGTCTATGAATCGCTGAATTTTCAGGTTGAGCAGTGGTTAAGTCGATCGCAAAATTCCTTGATTCGCGTCCTCAATGCTAGCCCTCTTCCAGTCTGGGAAACTCCCTCGGCTGATTCCTCGACTGGCCAAACTGAACCCGGAAATGCCTGCGGTGGCGTGACTTGCCATCGCTGTATGGAACAACTGGTGCAAAGCTTTCGACCGCAACAGCTTGCTGCTGGTGTGTTTCAATGTAATCTCCAAGCTGCTCCTATCTTGCCCAATCCTGCTTTGTTCTGGGCAACTATTCCCTTGGGACGGGCCTGGGTTGCTCCCTATGAAAGTGATTGGGTCGCCTGTCACGAAGTAGCTGTGATGACACCAGACCAGTCATTGCTGAGTGATTTGTCGCGCTCCTATCCCTGGAAACTGCCGCCCTGTCCTCAGCGACCTCAATCGCAGTCTGGCAGAATCTCAGAGCGCACAACCTTGCCTCCTATTCAATATTTAAAGGGTTCTGTTGTACTGCTTTCAACCCTTTCGAGTCATATCTATTACCATTGGATGATTGACCTTTTGCCCCGTCTTCACCTCTTAAAGCTCGCCGGTGTAGACTTCAATCAAATTGATCGATTTGTGGTGAATAGCTTGCGCCATTCGTTTCAGCGAGAAACGCTGCAAAAACTTGGGATTCCCCTTGAAAAGGTGATTGAGAGCGATCGCACCCCCCACATTCAAGCCGAACAGCTCATCGTTCCCTCGTTTCCAGGGCATTTAGACTGGATTCCTCCCCATACCATCGAGTTTTTACGACGGATTTTTGGAGCAGAGCATTCCCGAGCTCAACCGAAATCCCACCTCAAAATTTATATCAGTCGAGCGAAGGCTCGTTATCGCCGGGTCTTGAATGAAGCAGAAATTATCGCCGTTTTGAAACCTTTAGGATTTAAAGTCGTCACCTTAGAAAGCTTAACCGTTCAGGAACAGGCTGAGCTTTTTGCCCAAGCAGAGGTAATCATTTCTCCCCATGGTTCTGGATTAACCAATTTAGTTTTTTGTCAGTCCGGCGCTCAAATCATTGAACTTTTTTCACCTCACTACCTCAGGACTGATTACTGGATGGTTAGCCAAACGTTAAAGTTGCAGCATTTCTACATTGTTGGGAAGTCTTTGGCCTGTACGGCCCTACGACGATTGATGTATCCTAGTTCGCTCATGGAAGATCTCTGGATTGATCTAGGTGCATTGCGTTCGGCTTTGCGGCTCATTCAAACTTAGGCAATTGTATGATTAATCCTAGCCTTTCTCCCTATGTAAATGAAGCTCTAATAGCCTGTGAACAGGCTTTAGAACGACCAGAACGATGGTTTTCGTCCTGTGCCATCTTGAGTAATCTTCTGGCCAGTTCAGGGCTTAATCAAGATGCCTATCTCTGGCAAACCATGGCTCGACAAAATCAGCCCAGCCGTGTTCGCTATCATCTCCAGGCAGGTTTGTTGTATGCCCAGATTAAAAACTGGAAAGAGGCGATCGCCCAGCATCATAAAGCCTTAGCTGTCAAGGGAAATCTGGCGATCGCCTACTTCAATTTATCCCAGATTCACCGCAGCATTGGTCAAGCGGACACGAGCATCGAATACCTCTATCGCTTTACATCTCTGCGACCGGAGCAGCCCACAGCGGAAGAATGTGAGGCACTGGGTCAAGCGCTGGCTAAACGGGGGCAAAGCGAACGGGCGATTCAATGCTACCGTTGGGCGATCGAAAATAATCCCAAACATTGGACCGCCTATTATCGATTGGCAGATTTCTTGATCCAAGCAAATCAAGCCGATGCTGCAATTCGTTGCTATCAGCGATTGTTAACCCAAGATCATAATCAAACAGAGGCATTACAAAAGCTGGGCATGGCCTTGCTGGAGCAAAACCAACCGGCCCAGGCAATTGATTTATTTCGGCGAGCAACGCAACTGGAACCGACGTTTGTTTGGCCCTATCTGGGTCTGGTCAAATGCTGGATGGCTTTGGAACAATGGGAGGAGGCGATCGCCACCTGCAAAGCAACGCTGCACTTCGTGGGAGAGTTGCCCTGGGCCTATAGTCAGATGGCTAAAGCTTTTACTGCTATTGGGAATGGGGCTGAAGCCAGTTGCTGTTATCAGAAGGTCTGTGCCTTATCTCAGTGGCCCCAGGCTGAATCGCAGAACTATCAGTTTTCACGGGATACGTTTACCCATCAAATTGAGCTTTGGTCTAAGTTGTTAGCGTCCTTAATGCAGCGGGAATCGACCTCTAAAATTCCATTAAAAGTCTTAGAAATTGGCTGTTCTGAAGGGATGATTAGCTGTTGGCTGCTGGATCAAGTGCTTGTGCGATCAACAGATCAATTAGTCTGTTTAGACCAGGATTTTTCAGCGCTATTTTTAGATAATATTGAGCGATCGGGTGCATCAGATAAAGTGAGTTGCCATCAAGGTCCTCCGCCTCGGCTACTGGCAGAGCTGGATCAGAATGTCTATGATTTGGCCCTGATTCAAGACCGATGCAAAAAAGCCGATCACCTCCATAAAGATGTATCTTTGACTTGGCCTCTACTCAAAGTCGGGGGCATTATGATTGTCAAAGATTACTTGTGGCCCCATCCCGAGGGCGCAATCCATTCGCCTAAGGCCGGGATTGATCGCTTTTTACAGACGATCCCTGGGGAATATAAGCTGCTCTACCAAAGCCATCAATTAATTATTCAAAAATCTAACACGAAAATTTGATGTCCAAAACCATATTGACCGAGGCTTTATCTTCAGCCCCGTCTTCAGCCCAGTCTTCAGTTCAACAAACTCAGTCGATGGCAATGATTGCTGACTCTTTACAAGAGGCTCAGACTGCCTGTGAGCAGCAGCAGTGGTCGGTGCTGATCGTCACTTGTCAGACGATTATTGACCATTGTAATCAACATCTTTTGGTGACTGCTGCTCAAGCTTCAGAGGCTAAAGCTTTAGAGACGGTTACGGAGAACGTAGGAGAAGGTTTAGCGCAACATTCGATTCAAGATTCAATAGAAAATTCAGTCCCACAGACTCTTCAAGCATCTTCGTCTCAGCCATCTGATCATTCATCGGAACTAAAGCTGAGCAATCTGGAACGAGTTCAGATTGAAATGTATGATGCCAAAGGGGATGTTTTAAGTCAGCAAGGAGACTTGTCCTCCGCTCAGGCAGCCTATCGTGCGGCGCTGGTGCTTCAGCCTAACCTACCCTGGGTGATTGCAAAACTGGGTCGAATTTATGAACGAACTGAACAATGGCGGGAAGCGATCGCCCTCTATCAACAAGCGATTGAACATCAGCCCCAACAACCCCAGTTTTATCTACGACTGGCTCAAGTACTGCGTCGCACCAACCAGGGAGCAGCGGCCATTGAAGCCCAATATACGGCTCTCAAACTCAATCCGAAATTGGCCAATGCTACTGGACATTATGCAGTGGGCAATGGGTTGCTACAGTTGTCTAAGCCTTCAGAGGCGATCGCCTGCTATCTGCAAGCGCTTGCCTTCGCGCCCCAGGAAGCCACCTATGCCTTGGCGATCGCGGATGTTTGGCTGGCTCAGCAACAGTGGTCCACCGCAGAGCCCTACTACCGTCGAGCGATTAGTCTAGATAAAACTTTGGCGAAGGCCCATGAGGGGTTGGGGTTGTGTTTCAATCATTTGGGCCAGGAGGAGGAAGCCGAACGCTGTTTTTTGAAGGCGATCGCCCTCAGTCCAACAACGACGCTGGAGGCTTATCTGGCATTGAGCCAATCCTGCAAGCAAAGACGGGAGCTTAACCTAGCGGCCCATTATGCCATGCAAGCCTTGATGATCCATCCGAATGCCTCGGAGCCCTATGTTTGGTTGCGCTACAACTTTTTGCGCTATGAGGCGGTTCCGGGATCGGAGATCATGGCAGAAATTGTGGCATCCTGTCGGCAAATCTTGGCGAAGAATGGAGGTTGGGTGAAGATCAACAGTTTGCTGGGCTATGCGTTGACAAAGCAGGGGTTGGGGGGAGAGGCGATCGCCCATTTCCAGGAGGCAAGCCGCCGCAAGTCCCGCATTATGAAGCCGCAAATTGCAGATACGCTCTGGCAATCTGCTCTGCCGAGTCAGCCGAGTTTCATCATTTTGGGTGGGTTCAAATGTGCGACGACTTCGCTCTATCAATATTTAACGGCTCATCCGCAGATTGTACCGGCCTTGGAGAAGGAGCTGGATTTCTTTGACCGTGAATTTGAGCAGGGTTTGGATTGGTATCTTTCGCATTTTCCGGCGTTGCCTGAGAATATGGGCTTAATGACGGGAGAAGCGACGCCAAATTATTTATATTGTGAGGCTGCGCCGGAGCGAATTCAAAAGAGTTTGCCCACGACAAAGCTGATTGTAGTGTTGCGGGATCCGATCGAACGAGCGCTTTCCCATTACTACTTTTTGCCGAAGAACGATCGCAGACCGGAGGCGATTGAGTCGGTTTTGATACGGGAGTTGCAGCAGTTAGAAACCGCCTTTGCAAAATCCGCTGAGCCGTGGGAGGTCATGGGGCACTGTGCCTACTTGGGGAATGGTCTCTATTTTTACTATTTACAACGCTGGCTGCACTATTTCCCTCGGGAGCAGTTGCTGATTGTGCCGATGAATGCGCTGGAACATCGACCCGTGGAAACGATGGGGCGGGTGTTTGATTATTTGGGACTGTCTAATTACCCGTTGCCGGAGTATCAGCGGCACAAAGCAAGGGAGTATCCCAAAATTTCGTCGGCGTTGGAGGAGCAGTTGCGCGCGTTTTTTGAACCCTATAATCGTCAGTTAAATGCATTAGGAATGGATTGGGATCAGTAGGGGCTAAAGGCTAAAAACTCAAGCGCTCTACTGAGGGGCTAAAAGTAAAATCCGCCTGTGCAAAGGATGAGAGCAGAGGCGGATTTTGTGGATTGTTTTGTTGACTGTTTTGTGGATTGCCTGGATAGGGGGAATTTAGGCGACCATCGCCCCCACCTCAACCTCGGGCAAGGTCTCCGCAACTTCCAGCAGGCGCTTGGCAACGCAGCGGGGCAGTTGGCGTTTGCTGCTGACGCGGGGGAAGCTCATGGGCAAAAGCGAGAGGATGTTGTGGTTGGGGTAGAGGGTTTCGTATTCGTCGCCGTTGTCGAAGGTTTCCCGACCTTGGTTTTGGGGCAGGTAGCTTTCGGCGTAGGTGCCTTCGGCGATCAGCAGGCTGTGGTTTTCGAGTTCGATGTGGTAGTAGGTGAAGGTTTCTTCGGGTTGGGTGGCGAGGATGGAAACCCCGTTTTCTAGGGCTCCGGCGTTGATCAGCAGACCGTCGACGAGGAGGGCGTGGTCGGGGGAGACGAAGAGGTCGCGGGTGGGGAGGTTGTCGCCGAGGGCTCCGGCTTTGATTTGGATGGGGAGGGAGCGGAAGGGGTGGTGAGGGGCTTTGGGATTGACGGTTTGGTGGCCAATCCATTTGATGGTAACGAGATCGCCTTGAGCGGTTTGGACTAGGTCTCCAATTTCCAAAGTTTCAACCGCAACCTCGTCTTGCTGTGTCAAGAGAAGAGTTCCCGTGAGGAAACACTCATTGATTGCACCAGGAGTAGCCGCAGCAACAGAAAAATTATCGCCACCATCCGGAAGCCGCTGAATGGAGAGCCCATCTTGATCGCTACCAAAATCATCAACTTCAGTAATGCCAATCAGGTCATTTGGGTCTTGCCCTCCGTTGTAGATCGCAGCAATGGAGTTACCCTGAGTATCGGTCAGAATCACTTCATCTCCAGTATCATTCAGTGAGGAACTGAAGCCTGTTTCTGCCAGATAGTATTCACCCGGCTGGAGAATCGTGTTTGCTGGAACAGTGTGATTAGCACCGTCCCCGTCATCCAGGGTCCAGCCACTGATATCTACAGGTAAATTACTACTGTTGTATAGCTCAACAAATTCATCAGCCGCGCTGACTTGACCATCTCCATTAACGTCAACTTCCTGTGTCCCACCCGTGGGATCGGCCAGAATTTCGTTGATTACAATGCCTTGCAGATTGGCAGCCATCTTTTGTACTCCGAGTCTTGAATAGGGGAATCTTCAAAGACCCTGACTCTGCGACCGTATTTAGTGAAGGTCAAGGGGGCGTCCATTAAGCGATCCCATGACTCCTACTGCTACAGCCGCTAGTCCTATAATTCCCCTAACACTTACAAAACTCTCTATTGAACTAAAAATTTGGTATAGCTGATTGTGGGTATGAATTCTGTAGGGACGTGGGCGATCGCCACAAATCCATAAAAAACGGAAAAAGCTGCCCACCCTTGAAAATGAGTGAACAGCTCAAAGAGCGTTTAGGGTTAATGATGGATCAAGTCTGAGACGCTATAACTAATGACTCTAGGCCAGTTGCAATGCCTGCTCCGGCATCAGCGTTTCAGCGACTTCCAGCAACTGCTTCTGCACAAAACGAGGCAGTTGGCGTTTGCTGCTGACGCGGGGGAAGCTCATGGGGATGTGGATCTTGCGGCTATCGTCGGGATAGAGCGCTTCAAATTCTTCAACGTTGTCGAAGTTTTCGCGATCGTAGGTATTCGGCAAATAGCTTTCCGTGGGCGCACCCTCAGCTACGATCAGGCTATGCTGCTCTAGCTCAACGTGGTAATAGACAAAGGTTTCATCGGTGGGTGGGGTTTGCACAATCGAAATGCCGTTGGCCAGCGCACCTGCGTTGATCAACAAACCGTTGAAAAACATGGCATGGTCTGGGGAGACGCATAGATCCCGATGGGGCAAGCCATTGCCGAGGGAACCGGCTTTGATTTGCACGGGGTAGGACCGGAGAGGGTGGAGGTTGGCGGTGGCGATGGTTTCAATGCCAATCCATTTGATGGGAGCAAGTTCGCCGTCGCCGGTACGAACCAAATCACCGATTTTCAGCGTTTCAACTGGTTTTTCGCCCTCAGCGGTGAGGATATGGGTGCCTGCGAGGAAGCAAACGACAGGTGTAGCATTGGCATATGTATCGTTAACAGCATCCCAAGTATTAGCAGGATCGCCACCGCCATTGCTGTAGGTTTCACTAACGGGATCCAAACTAGGGATCGTAATGGTAACGGTACGACTAGTATCATTGCCTCCCGTGGGTAGATTAGTCCAGCCTGGTACTGGAATTGCGGTACTACCGGAAGAACCAGAAAAAGATAAGCCGCTTTGATAGAAAACGGCGAACTCGCCAGGGTCAAGACTGACACTAGTACTAACCGTAACTGTTGTGCCGCCTAAATTGATCTGAGTATTATTGAGAGAAATGGAATTAGAACCACTATTTTGAATTTCAACCCACTGAGCTGTGTCATTTCCAGTATTAGCTGGCTTAGGTTCAATCTCAGTAATTAGAATTGCTTCGGGACTTGGAATTGTCATTAAGTCTCAACGTTCCATAAATAAAGAGTCATTGTCAAACAAGGCTCACTTGTTCAGACAACTAGAAACATGCACCATAGCCACTCAGACCCATGGATCTGAGGCAATTGCTTTATTTTGGTAGAGAACCCTACTCACTAGAACCTGACGATCTATCTCTTCAATGCATTTTCTTTCTTTAGAGTCTTAGTGCAAGCAGCCCCATAGGCACTAGTTATCAAAGCACATTGAATGTGATTTATATTACACTTTAATCTCTCGACAAAGACAAGAGTAGACAGTCCGTCTTTAATAGAACTTCATCAAATATTGACCGCAAAAAATAATGGCCATAAATTTGTCATGCTTAACTTTAGAGGATTAAGACAGATAAAATGACCTTTAGGGAACAAGAGACATGAGAGACCGGTAAATCCAGAAAGTCCATTTAGTGCCTTGTCACACATAAAACTAGTTGGACTTTATGTCGGAAGGTTACTCTTTCTATCTTGTATCAATATTGCCAGTATGTACCTAGAGCGTTTCCGCCACCTCCGCCGGAACCGGCGGCGAGAACAGAAAACCCTGCCCATAATCACACCCCAACGCTCGCAACAAACGAAGCTGTTCCCTGGTTTCAATGCCCTCCGCGATCGCCACCAACCCCAACCCCTGACACAACCGCACAATCGCCTCCGTAATCTGATGCTGCGGCCCCCCCAACTGCTGCACAAACGCCCGATCAATCTTCAGTACATCCACCGGAAAACGATGTAAATAGCTCAGAGAAGAATAACCCGTCCCAAAATCATCCAAACTGATCTGAACGCCCAACCCCCGCAACGCCTCCAGACGCTCCGTCACCACCCGCGCCGAATCCATCAACACCGTCTCCGTAATCTCAAGCTTAAGCTGCTCAGCCGGAAACCCCGTCTCCCGCAAAACAGCCCGCACCGTCTCCACAAAATCCGGCTGCAAAAACTGACGACTCGACACATTCACACTCATCAAAATCGGCTCATGCTTTTCCCCTTGCCAAGTCGCCGCCTGCCGACAAGCAGACCGCAAAACCCACAAGCCAATCGGCACAATCAAACCCGTCTCCTCCGCCACCGGAATAAACTCAAGCGGTGAAATCAGGCCCTCTTGGGGATGTTGCCAACGCACCAACGCCTCAAACCCCACAATCTTTTCCGTGGCGATCGCCACAACCGGTTGATAATACACCCGAAACGGACTCGCCTCCCCCCGAGCCACTTGCTGCACCGCACACCGAAGCTCCGTTTCCAGCTTGAGCCGCGATCGCACCGAATCATGCATATCCGGGTCAAACACCATAATGTGGGAGTGGCCCTCCGCCTTGGCGCGATACATGGCAATATCCGCATCCCGCAACATTTCCGTTGCCTGTTGATAGAGACCCGGTCCCTCCGTCATGCCAATGCTAACCGACGCAAAAATTTCTCGATCCTCGATCGAAAAGGGTAAAATCAGTTGCTTCCGCAAGCGTTCAGCCAAGGCAATCAGGGGCTCTGGGGCAGACCGGCGATCGCACAAAATCGCAAACTCATCTCCCCCCAACCGCGCAAAACAATCCGTCGGAGCCAGACAGGGCCGAAGTCGCTCGGCAATCGCCACCAATAGCTGATCCCCCACCCCATGGCCCCAACTATCATTCACCAGCTTGAAATCATCCAAATCTAAATAGAGCACCGCAAACGGCGGCGTTGTGGCTTCCTCCAAGCGAGTCGCCTCCAAATGGGCCACCTCTAAATGGCGTTGCAGAATCTCGACAAAAGCAGCCCGGTTATAGAGACCGGTTAATCGATCCTGTTGTGCTTGGGTGCGGAGGGTGATGAGATTGCGGTGATTTTCGGTGGCGATCGCCGCCAGATGGGTCGCCGTCATGATCACCTGAGCATGGTAGGGCAGCGGCTGACAAGGTGCATGGTGAGAGAGCGCAAAGCTTCCCAGGGCCTGACCCGACTGGCTAAAAAAAGGTGTGGCCCAACAGGCTTGGATATTATGGCTCAGGGCGAAATCCCGAAACGGCAGCCATAGGGGATCCGTCGCAATATTCTCCACAAACACCGGTTCCCGACGATAGAGCGCTGTCCCGCAGGAGGCAACCCCTTCGCCGATCGTCAACCCCTCTACCGCTTTTCCCCAGGCTTCGGGAAAGTGGGGAGCCGCCACTGGCTGCATTTTGGTGCCCGATTCGTCCAGCAGCATAATTGAGCACAGAGCGCTGGGGGTTTGTTCTTCGATCAACAAACAGAGACTGGTGAGAACCTCTGCCAGGGGGGCACCGAGGGCAAGCTGTTCGAGCACTGCACTTTGGGCACGCAGTAAGCCCTCGGACCGATGACGTTCCATTGCCATTGCCAACAGATGGGCAATCGATTGCAGAAATTGTAGATCGTCCCGTTGAAAGGGCCGATGGGCCACAGTGTGGAGTTCTAGGAGCGCCAGGGGCTGGCTGGCCGGAAAGGCAAAGAGTAACGTCTGTGTGCTGTCCGAGGGGGGAGACAAAGTTTGCCAAAAGGCGGATGGCAGTTGTGCCGATAGACCCAGCCACAGGGGGTTCGTCCCTCGCAGCAGCGCTTCGCTCCAATTGTGATGGGCCGTCAGCGGCAAGACTCGGTTCGGCGGGGGCGGAAAGGCGGGGGTGCTGCTGCTGAGCCAAAGACTGCGATCGGACCGCAATTGCCAAAGTCGACAATGGGAGATGCCCAGGGCCTCTGCAATTTCCTGAACGGCCTCCTGGTACAGCTCGCTGAGGGAAGTGCTGGCGATCGCCCCTTGTCCCAACTGATTCAAGGCTTGATATTGCCGTGCATGCTGGAAGTACAACAGCGGCGTGGGACCAGAACTCGGCGAGGGATGAGTCAGTTGCATAGCGGTTTAAGCGAAGTGGACCATTCGGGGATGGTGGGGGATGGTTCATGGGCGAACGCAACGAGTCTCCGATTCAGCCGCCTCATCTCAACCACGGTAAATTAACTCTATATCATAAAAAACAGCGTTTCTAATGATGCGTATTCTGTATCTTCTTCCGAGAAAATACCGGTTCCCATGGATTTTCTAGAGATTTGGAACTACCCGTGGAGGGAGATTAGAGGTAAATTGACCAAGCTGAACGATTTTCCCGAAATCTCTGCCTTAGGATGAGGTCCATCCCTATTAGGGCGTTTTAAGGAGTAAATTGGGTATGCATGAAGAGATGCAGGGACAAGTTCGGCCCAGTCCGGAAGCGGTGATGGAGATGGATCAGGGGGCGATCGCCCGTTGGTTTAAGTTTGCGCAAAATGGCACTACGCTTCGCACGGAAATTCTGGCAGGGTTCACGACGTTTATGACCATGGCTTATATCCTGGTCGTCAATCCTGCCATTCTGTCGGAGGCCATCTTTTTAAATCAGTCCGGTGACCTGTTTCCAGAGTTAGTTGTTGCGACATCGATTTCTGCGGCGGTGGGCACCTTGGTGATGGCTTTGGCCGCGAACTATCCCTTTTGCCTCGCACCGGGAATGGGCATTAATGCCTTTTTTACCTATTCCGTTGTCATTGGTTTGGGCATCGATTGGCGATTGGCCTTGGGCTGCGTTTTTGTGGAGGGTCTAATTTTTATTGCCCTGACGCTGACAGATATCCGGCGGCATATTATCAAGGCGATTCCAGATAGTTTGAAGAGTGCTACAGGGGCCGGAATTGGCCTCTTTATTGCCTATATTGGACTCTCTGGCAATCCGGATCTAGGCGGTGCAGGATTGATTGTTGCGAATCCAGCGACGAAAACGGCCTTTGGCAGTTTGAAATCCATGCCAACGATGATGGCCGTGGTTGGGCTACTGATTACCGCTGCGTTTTTAGTCCGGCGGGTAAAGGGCGCATTGCTCTGGGGCATTTTGGCAACGGCGTTGCTTGGCTGGATCCTAGGTGTGACGCCTTGGCCCACAGGGATTGTTCAGATGCCACCAGGGTTTCAGGATTTGTTTGGCCAAGCGATTACGGGCTTAAGTCAACTCAATGGTGCCAACTGGGTCAACTTTATTGCGGCGCTCTTTGTCTTCTTATTTGTCGATATTTTTGATACGATTGGAACCTTAAGTGGTGTAGGTAAGCGGGCCGGTTATATCGATGAAAAGGGTGAACTGCCTCGGGCCAATCAAGCCCTTTTAGCGGATGCGATCGCCACCACCACCGGCGCAATCTTTGGAACTTCGTCCGTTACCACGTTTGTCGAATCCGCTTCTGGCATTGCGGAAGGGGGAAGAACCGGTTTTACGGCTGTCATTGCAGGCGTGTTGTTTCTGCTTTCAATGTTTTTGATTCCGCTGTTTTCGGCAATTCCTGCCTACGCCACTGCACCAGCGTTGGTTCTAGTGGGTGTCTTGATGATGTCCAATATTTTGAATATTCGCTGGGGCGATCTGGGGGAGGCGATTCCGGCGTTTCTGGTCATCTTTATGATTCCGTTGACCTACTCGATCGCCGAAGGCTTAGCAGTTGGATTCATTGCCTATCCATTAATTAAGTCTTTTCAGGGTAAAGCCCAAGAAGTGCCCCTGGCGACTTGGATTGTTGCGGCTATTTTTGTCGCCCGCTTTGTGTTTATGACCCTGCGTTTTGGCTAGGGATTGCCCCTTGGCAAGGGCGCTTAACGGGGTTGCTCTGGGGAGCGCAAATCGGTTTCAGCCAAATCTCGCCGCAGCACCCAGCCATGGGGGCTCTGAATGATTCGAGGCAGCTTGGCTTGCGCCAAGATCTCCAAGCTCGGCAAAACATAGGTGGTATAGAGCGTCTGGGGTGGTGCAGCCAGGGCATCCACCTCAATGACGGTCAAGGTTTTTCGAGCGGCCAAATCACTCCCGAGCAGTTGCCGAGGGCCGCTACCGATCGCCCCGGTATATAAAAGCTCCAAGCCCCCTCGATGGCCGGGATAGTAAGCGTGGTGATGACCGCTGATGTAGGTATGAACCTGATACCGTTCGAGGAGCGATCGCAACCCATCGCCCTCATCCAAAAATTCACCGGGGCGATCGCGATTGACAGCAACGGGATACAGCGGCAAATGGCCAATGACGATCCGCAGCCGCGCCTTGCGAGCGGCGGGGCTTTGTAACTGGGCCTCAACCCAGGCTAGCTGCTCGGTGTCTAGCTGCGCCGTCGAGGCGTCCCAAACCAAATAAAAAATTTCATCCTGGGCAAAGGTGTAATAGAACGGAAAATGACTGCGATCGAGAAAGGCCAATCCGGGGTCATGGGCTGGATCTGTCCAGTAGGCTTGGGCGAGGTGGCGATCGCGCTCGAAGGTATATCTGCCACCGCTGCGAGCCCCAGAACCATCATGGTTGCCCAGGGTAAAGCCGAGGGGAATTTGGGCTTGCGCTAAAGGTTTGCGAATATGGGCCTCAAACCCAGCCCACATAGCCTGAACCTGAGCATCGCTAAGGCTTTGTTTTTGCCCCGCCACCATGTCACCCCCACAAAGGACCAAATCCGGCTGCCATTTCAGAATGAGCTGGACCGCCTGGTCAACTTCGGGTTCGTAATCGGTGGAGCCATACTGACTGTTGAGATCGCTAATCACCGCGATCTGCGTTTTAGACCGCGTTTTTGGCTGTCTATCGGACGGCTGGTCTGGGTAGACTTGGCCCTGTAATCGCTGCTGCCCCAACCCCAAACCCCAAACCCCCGCAGCGGCTGTGGTTAATGCTAAAAAGTGGCGACGGGAAAAAGACATACAGCAACCATTGCCAGGGGGCTAAAACAAACCATTCCGGCGACTGCTGGACCGGAACCCCATTTGCGATCGCCCTAGGTCAATCCGACAGCCGGTCGCCTTAATTAACGGTTCTGCTGAGACAAAGTTGCAACGATAGCTCGCTAAGGCAGCACCACGGGTATCAAAAATCTCTGTTCCATAGCCAAAGTCCCGCGCCGCTAGACCAAAGGAATTGACAAACTCATAGCGCGTAAAATAATCCAGAAGGCTCCAAGCCTGGGGATTGACAATTAGCTGAACCTTGCCTGCTTCCCCAGCAACTTCACGGGTTGCGATCCAGTTATTGACCAGTTTCTTGTTTTTCAGTTGGGAGGCCAGTTCCTCTTGGGTCCACCACAGACTCGGGGGGGTCAATCCCTGCTGGCAGACGGTGTCAGCCGTAAATCTTGTTCCGGCAGGATAGTCCGCCGCCGTCGCCGCACAAACCATCGTTAGCTCCGCTGGTTCACCGGAGAGATTGGGAGAGAGAGGCTGGATGGCTAGTTTTTCCTGTGCCCCTACAAAGGACTGACCAACCAACAGACCGCCCAAAAGGCCCAAGCCGCTGGGAAGCAAGGTGCGGGCAGCGCTGACAACAGAAAAAGACATATTGAAAATCGGTGAACGACGGTGTTGAACTACCAGCTTGAGCGGATGCGGCCTGTTCTCAAATCAAATTGCCCTGCAGGCCGATCCTGGGAACGGCTTTGCCAGGACCGTTTTCCTTGACTAGCATCTTCCAAAACGGTTTCCAACACATCCGGAAGATTATCCCAATCGAGCTCTGGCTGCTGCAAAATTCTCCGCATTGCCCGCAAGGCGCGTTGGGCTTTATCGTCCACCTGAATATCAAGGGGCACTGCATGTCTGAGGGGGTCACGCTCCACTGCTGCAATTCCCTGACGGACGGCGACCTGAATGTCCTTAGCCAGTTCGTGACGCGCCTTGTGCTCCTGAAATTCGTAGCCTTTCGCGCTGTTGGCATAGAGCGGAGACAAGCGGTTCAGTGCGTAGGTAATCACCTGCTCAGGCTTGAGGAAAGCGAGCTTTTTCGCCGTGACCAGCCCTAGCTGACGCTCCACCTCTTCGCTCACCAGCCTCTCCATCACATTGATCCATGTGGGTTGGGTTGAGACTTTTTTCATGGAATACCCTGCAATCTTGTAAATAAACGGGTCGTGGATAGAGGATCCATTTTGCGCGATCGCTCATAGAAAGAACTCGGTCACGAAAAAAAGTCACCCTGATGATGCTCTAGTCCAAATATAGCGGTTTTCACCAGGAATGCTTGGAGGCTTCTAGCTCTTTATACCAGGTTGTCCTTCTCCCTATGGGCAAAAGCGCTGAGGGTTCAAGCAGGCTTCACAGAAAACTGGTGAACGTTTGTCGAAAGGGTCAAAATCTATCTGGAGAGAGGATCTACGCCCGGAGATCTCTAAGCCGTTTTGCGGTGGCGAGCTGCAACCTGGGCGAGGGCATGCTTAACCGCTGGCACCAGATTAGTCCAGTTCAGATTGGAGTAACCCAGAAACGTTGAAAGCTCCGTTAGGGCTCGTTGGGCATCGAACAAATTAGAGTCTGGGGAACAGAGCCGATTATCGTGGCGATCGGGCGCTTGGTGAACCACCATCATCCCTTGGCAAACGGCATTGGCAATTTGAGGGGCTAATTCTTTTTGGGCACGGGTCTGTTGCCACTGCCACCCTGCTTCTGTGGTGGCATAGAGGGAGGGCAGAGAATTGAGCGCGTAGGCAATCACATCATCAGCGTTAACCATCTGAGCTACGCTGGGCGAGATTTGCTGCATCTGTCGCTGCACTTCCTGCACGACCAAAGGTTCCATCGCGTTGCGGTAGGTTTTGGAGGGCGGATTGATCATGGCAGTGGAGAAGAAAGGCTGCTGAAGTACTGCGTACCTCAGCAGCTCATATGGGTGTTGTGAAGTAGTGGAGAACGGGGGTTGTTCTGTTAACTTTTACACCCTATACAGAGGGGGTCAGGAAACTCGTTACTGAAGGGAATGTTGGGTGAAATTATGATCTATCCCCACAACCGTCGGCGATCGGGGCCATTGAGGCGTTCATGGGTATCTCTGAGCAGTTGGGGAATATTGAGCGCTTCTGGACACCGGGGTAAACAATCTCCGCAATCGGTGCAGTGCTGGGCTTTGCGGCCCGGAAACCAATGGCCCGCCTGCTCAAACATGCGGTAGCGGTATTGGCCAAACGGGGTCATGTCGTAGGCGATCGCCAAGTTGCGCAGCCGCAGCACTTCAGGAATCTGAATCGCCTCGGGGCAGGGTAAGCAGGCATAGCATTGACTGCATTGCTCTAGGCCAAGGGCGGTTTGGCGCTGGCGATCGAGGCGATCGAGGACCATTTGTTCGGTGGCAGTGAGGGGGCCGTCGTGATCGGCGATCGCCAAGGCGGCGTCCAGTTCTGCGGGGTGGGCGGCCCCGAGGCTGAGGGTGGTAATGCGGGGGTCGCTGAGTAAGAATCGATAGTTGAGCTGTTGCGGGGAAAAAGGAGCGCAGAGGGTTCGCAACTGCTCGGGGGGGGCGTAGAGTTGGCCCCCTTTATCGGTGGGGGAGATGATGAAAATTCCCAGATCGAGGTTTTGGGCGAGGGCGATCGCCGGAGCATGGCGTTGAAAGAAGAGATAGTAGTGCAAATTCACGAAATCAAAGCGATTCGTTTGGATCGCATCCAGAATTAAGGCCAAGCTGCCATGGGTCGAAAACCCAAGATGTCGCACCAGTCCCTCTCTCCGGGCCTGCTCAAGGGCAGCCAAGGCTCCATCCGGTGCGAGGGCAGCCTGCAAATGGCTGTCTAAATTGATGCCGTGCAACGCCACACAGTCCACCCCATCGATTTGCAGGCGATTCAAGGATTCTTCAAGGGTTTGGCGGGTTTGAGCCGCATTTGCCGTTGGTGAGAGCTTGGTTGTAATCACGACTGACTCACGGGGCACTTGCAGGGATTGCAAGGCTTGGCCGATAAAGCGTTCGCTCTCTCCATAGCCCCGCGCAGTTTCGAGGTGATTAATGCCTGACCGTAGGGCCTGGGCGAGCGTCACCTGAGCGGCCTGGGCTGAGGCCAAACGCATCGTCCCTAGGGAAAAAACCGAGAGCTGGAGATGGGTGCGGCCAAACCGTCGATATCGCATGGCCTCAAGGGTCGACCTCATCGACTAAAACTGGGCAAAATCACCTGGGCTAATGGTATCGAGAAACTGGCGGAACGCTCGCCGCTCTTCCTCATCTGCATCCCGATCCGCCGGAATTGAGGCATCGGCAATCACCTCTTCCATCACCCAAATCGGCGCATTGGTGCGCAGCGCCAGGACAATGGCATCACTGGGACGGGCGTCAATATCTTTCTTGGCCTTATCCTTTTGTACCTGCAGAACCGCAAAGTAGGTATTATCTTGCAGGGAATGAATCACAATGCGTTCAACGACCAGCTCCCATTCCTCCAGGATCTTCACCATGAGATCATGGGTCAAAGGACGCACGGATGTTTGCTGCTCAATGGCAAGCTTAATCGCCTTGGCCTGCTCTTGGCTGATCCAGATAGGCAATGCTCGACGCCCCTCTGTATCGATCAACATGACGATGGGGCTCATGGTTGCGGCATCAAAAGCGATCCCGTCAACTTTCATCTCAATCATGGCTCCGCCTCTGAACTCCCAAGAGCTAAAGAAAGGCAACGTCTTCATTATGACGGCCATTGCCCCCGGTTTGATGCAATTTGGTAATTCTTTTATGAAATCTCGAAAATCTAGCGGGAGGATGGGGCCATGTTTACGGGTTTGATTCAGGGCTTAGGCTATCTCAAAGCGTTAAATGCTTACCAGTTGCAGATCGACTGCGCTGATCAACCGGAGCAATCAGCCGCGCTGATTTTGGTGGATTTGGCCCTTGGGGATAGCGTGGCGGTTAATGGGGCCTGTTTGACGGTGGAGAAAATTTTGCCGCGAGGGTTTATTGTCTCCATTTCGCCCGAAACTTTGCGCCGCACAACCTTGGGTGAAAATCCCGCTGGACTGCCGGTCAACCTAGAAACGTCTTTACGGGTGGGGAGTAAGCTGGGGGGACATTTTGTTTCGGGCCACGTGGATGGTCAAGCGACGTTGGCCAGTGCGCAATCGACGGCAACCTCTTGGGAGATGCGGTTTACTCAGGTGAGTCCAGCCCTGCGTCCCTATTTGCTCGAAAAGGGGAGTATCGCGGTGAATGGGGTGAGTTTGACGATCGCCACCTGCGCTCCCAGGGGTGAGTGGTTTACGGTGGCCGTGATTCCCCATACCTACGCCTTAACGAATCTGCACTGCCTCAGCCCCGACAGTCCGGTCAATTTGGAAGCGGATCTGCTAGGCAAGTATGTGCATCGGCTACTCCAGTGGCCTTTGTCTTCAGGAGGTACATCGGCTGGTGGCTTTGATGGTGATGCCTTGGATGGTAATGCTCCGATGGCTAGACCCCAGGGAATTACAGCGGATTTTTTGGGGGAGCATGGTTATCTTTGAAAAGGCCATAAATTAAACCCATTCGTTGCAAAAATTTCAAACTGATTAATTTCTGTGAGCCTTTCTGTCAGCATTGGGGTGGGGCGATCGCCCAGGGCTCCAGTCCATCCAGTATCTTGGATACCATTCACAATTTTTTTCGATGGATTTCGATGGATTTCGACGGATGATGTGGGCGGCGCGTCCGTCACCGTGTGTTTTTTGCTGTTTTATAAGATATTTCTTCGATTAATTCCATGGCTTATTACTGGTTTAAGGCGTTTCACCTAGTTGGCATCGTTTCCTGGTTTGCAGGAATGTTTTATTTGCCTCGGCTGTTTGTCTATCACGCGGAAGCCTCCGAGCAGCCAGAACCGGCCCAGAGCATTCTCAAAAGCCAATACCAAATTATGGAAAAGCGGCTCTATCGGATCATCATGACACCGGCCATGCTGCTTACCGTGGCCATGGGGGTGAGCCTGATTGTCACCGAGCCGGGTTTGCTGCACGATACCTGGCTCCATGTGAAGCTGACCTGCGTGGCAATTTTGCTGGGCTACCACCATTACTGCGGTCGCATCATGAAAAAACTGGCGGCTAATGAATGTGCCATGACCGGTCAGCAATTTCGCTGGTTTAATGAGTTTCCCACAGTCTTTTTTGTGATTGTGGTGATGCTGGCGGTCTTTAAAGGTAACTTTCCCACCAGTGCAGCCAGTTGGAGTATTTTTGCCATGATTGTGGCCATGGCTGCCGTGATTCAGCTCTATGCCCGCAAGCGTCGTCTCGATCGCGAACAGCAGGCGGCCAGTCCCGCTACGACCCTCGAAAATGCCTCATGACCTGCCTTTGGTGTTGGTTCATGGGAGACAGTTTGTTGGGGGGCGATCGCTTAACTTAGGGCAATGGATTGCAATGGGTCATGGCGTAATTTTCGAAATGTAATTTTCGAAACCCTGGACCTTGAAACTGTAGGCTTGAAAGTGGGCGATTTGTTGAGATTCGCTACAATGGATCTTCTATTCGGTCGTTACCTGCTTTTCCAACCTTTTGAATCCTGTTGGTTTGTTCTATGGGTTTGAATGCGCTTGGTTAGACTGTTGGTCAGAGCCCGTTCCCGTCGCTTTGCATTTCCCTTAAAGAATCGTGACTCGCTTAAGCCTTGATTTTGCGCCTCGACAATCTCCTTTAACTCCACAGGCTAAGAAGCTGTGGCAAGTTTTCGAGGGAATTGAGGCGGAGAGCTGTCCGCGAGTCTATAACTTTCACATGCATACGGTCCATTCCGATGGTCAGCTTCACCCCCAGGAGGTGATGGAGCAAGCCATGGAAATTGGCCTGCACGGCATGGCGATTACGGATCATCACAGCATCGAGGGCTATTGGGCGGCAGATCGATGGGTGCAAAATTTGCGCTGGAAATGGGGAAATCGGGTCAAGCCCCCAAAACTCTGGACGGGCGTTGAAATCAATGCTGAACTTTGTAGCGCAGAGGTCCATATTCTCGGCTATGCCTTTGATCCGGAGGGTCTATCACTCCGTCCTTATCTTCAAAGTCGGGTTTCTAAAGGCATTTGTCACCGGGCTCCAGTGGTGGTTGAAGCGATTCAGCAGGCCGGTGGCATTGCCATCTTGGCCCATCCCGCTCGCTATCGACGCCCGCTCCCCAAACTCATTGCTGCCGCTGTAGAGTGTGGCATTGATGGCGTGGAGGCCTACTACGCCTATGACAATCCTTCGCCCTGGCGCTCTAGCGAGGAACAGACGGCAGAGGTCTGCCGCCTAGCGAAGCAGTACCACCTCTTGAGTAGTTGTGGGACAGATACCCACGGTAAGAGCTTACTCAAGCGGATCTAGGTCTCTTCTAGCGCGTTGAACGATCTTCACAGAACACCGGATGCCATGGTCATTAGGGTTAGGAGCCCGATGCTGACGATGAGTAATCCGAGCACTAAGCTGATGAGATTGCCAGGGGTTTTTGAAATGTTCATGGTGTGATTCCCTCAGGAATGGGCGTGATGTAGAGGCGATCGGACAGAAATCTGAGAAGAAATTCACAAACTGTATCCGACTGTGTCTATCTGTAACGATAGCGATCGCTCTCCCAAAGCTTCACCAAGATTGCGGTTTCGCGATTAAACGTTAGGGATCAACGCAATCGAGAGAGTCATTGCTGCGATCGCCCCTTCTCATAAAACTGGGCCTTTCAGCAGGCTTAAAAAGGGCTTAAAGCCAACGCCCATCTACTTTAAATCCGTAGCCTAGGACTCCTTTTAATTCTTAAGATAAGTTAAGCTTATTTAAGGAATAGTTACTCTCCCTCAGCAACGGACAAGCAATGACTGGATTTATTCGTGGCCTCTTTGGTGGTGGCAACAAGAACAACGCTCAAAACGGAGATGTCTTTTATCTCGATCAAGATGAAGCGCAGTCTTTAGGGAATGCGAAATACATGCGCAAGGCCCAAACCATTCGCAGAACCTTCCCCAAGAGTCTAAGCAGCCCGGACAAGAAGGAACTGATTCAGGATGTTTCGGCCATGGACAAACAAATTGTGAAGTCCTCAGGAACAATTTTGAGTGCCGGTGGCGTTAAGGCGAAACCTGCGCAGCCTGGATCTGGGGCAAGCTCCGGGGCCAGCAATACGGCTAATACGGCCAAGAGTAATGGGGCAGCGCCTCAGCCTCGGCGTTTGGATACTAATCTGGACATGTTCCGTAAGATGGCGAAGGACGTCCGTAAGTAGGGACAGGTGATTGCGTTAGACCGACAACGGTTCAGCAAGGTTTAGCAACCAAACAATCAACCAGACAATTTTTTAGCGTTTCGTTTTTTTAGCGTTTCGGTGGACTAATTTAAACTGCGGGTTTCGATCTGCTCTTCGGCTTGGAGGGCGATCGCCCGCAGTTTTTCTATGAGTTCCCCATCCGGGTTTTTCCACAGCCCCCGCTGACCCGCTTCAAGCAAGCGCTCGGCCATATCCCGCAAGGCCCAGGGATTATGTTGCTGGACAAAGGCTTGAACCGTTGGATCGAGGAGATAGGTCTGGGCCACGCCTGCGTACATATGGTCTTCGACGCAGTGGGTCGTAGCGTCGTAGGCGAAGAGGTAATCGACAGTAGCAGCCAGTTCAAAGGCTCCTTTGTAACCGTGGCGCATCACTCCGGTGATCCATTTGGGATTGACGACGCGGGAGCGATAGACTCGGGCAATCTCTTCGGAGAGTGGGCGAACTTTGGGATTTTCAGGTCGGGCATGATCACCGAAGTAGACCGTAGGATTTTGACCTTGAACCGTGCGCACAGCGGCGGTGAGCCCCCCTTGAAATTGGTAGTAGTCGTCGGAATCCAGCAGGTCATGTTCGCGATTGTCCTGGTTGTGGAGGACAATTTGCAGGGTTTTGAGGCGCTGCTGGAAGGCTTCTGGGGCGGCGTGGCCTGGGGAGGCTCCAGAACCAGAACCAGACCCGTAGGCGTAGCTGCTCCAGTTGATGTAGGCCTGGGCGAGGTCGCGATCGCTCTCCCAGTTCTGCGCTTCAATCAGTCCTTGCAGTCCGGCTCCATAGGCACCGGGTTTGGAACCGAAGATGCGGTATTGCGATCGCCGCTGGGCCTGGTCCGGGGATAACCCTTGCCCTTGCCAATCTTGGGTTTCTTGGCGAACGTGAGCGGCCAGGGGATTTTGCTCGGGCGATTCGTCGAGTTGTGCAACGGCGATCACGGCCTGGTCAAATAAATCGATCAGATTGGGAAAGGCATCGCGGAAAAACCCGGAAATTCGCAAGGTCACGTCAACCCGAGGACGACCCAAAATTGATAGGGGCAAAATTTCAAAATCGACGACGCGACGGGCGGGGCCTTCCCAAACGGGGCGAACGCCGAGGAGCGCAAGGGCTTCAGCCAAATCATCGCCACCGGTTCGCATCGTCGCCGTCCCCCATAGCGATAGGCCAAGGGTACGGGGATAGTCGCCCTGGTCCTGGGTGTAGCGTTCGATGACCGCTTCGGCAGCACGGCGGCCCACATCCCAGGCGCTTTCGGTCGGCAGGGCGCGGGTATCGACGGAATAGAAGTTTCGCCCAGTGGGTAAAACGTCACTACGGCCTCGGGTGGGGGCTCCGGAGGGGCCGCTGGGGATGTATTGGCCATCGAGGCCGCGCAGGAGGTTGTGGAGTTCGCGATCGGTTTGGCGGAGGCGGGGGAGGAGGTTGTGGCGAATCCAGGTGAGTTCGCGTTGGGTTTGGGGACCGGGGGTAGGGCTGTGATGGAGGGATGGGGGGATGGGGTCGGGGGGTGGGGTGTTGGGCGTGGAATTGGGGGTGGGGATGAATGGGTTGACCCAGGCGATGGCTTGTTGTTCGAGGGCTTCGATGCCATCCCCGAGGGTTCGTAGGGGTCCGTGGATACCTTGGCGGTGTAATTGGCGGTGTAATTGGTCGCGATCGCCCTCGCTTAAAGGTTTACCCATTTCGGCGGTGAGGGGATCGAACTCTAGGTTCCAATCCAGGGCGATCGCCCGAGTTAATCCCAAGCGGCCTGGGTCGGGGAGGCGGGCGATGGCGATGGCGAGGTCTCGCAACTGGGGGCCTTCGGGGCATTGGCCAAAAATGTGGAGGCCGTCGCGGATTTGGGCTTCTTTAAGTTCGCAGAGGTAGGTATCCAGGGGCGGGAGGACGGTGGTTTCAAAAGCGTTGGTTAATGGGGCATGGAGCAGATTGGCGGGTAATTCGATCCCTAGGTCTGTTTGTAAATGGGCGTCATGGAGGGCGGTGAGGAGGCGATCGCGAATAACGCTGACCCGCTTGGGATCGAGCCGCTGGGCGTCGTAATATTCATCGACTAAGCTTTCAATTTGGCTGAGGGGTCCGTAGAGTTCGGCGCGGGTCAGGGGGGGCGTCAGGTGGTCGAGGATGACGGCCTGGGCGCGGCGTTTGGCCTGGGAGCCTTCGCCGGGGTCGTTGACGATGAAGGGATAGAGGTGGGGCAGGGGGCCAAGGGCAACTTCGGGGTAACAAGCTTCGGAGAGGGCGATGCTTTTGCCGGGGAGCCATTCCAGGTTGCCGTGTTTGCCGACGTGGACGATGGCCTGGGCTTGAAATTGCGATCGCAACCATCGATAAAACGCCAGGTAGGTATGGGTTGGCTCTAAGTCGGGCGCATGGTAGTTGAGCGATGGATCCTGGTCGTAGCCCCGCGAAGGCTGAATGCCCACGAAGACCGCGCCCAAATCCAGTCCCACCACAGGAAATTGCAGGTCGGTGGGCGATGGTGATTCAACCTGAGGCACTCCCCAGCGCTGTTCAATGCCTTGCCGGACGGCTGCCGGTAATTGCAAAAAATAGTCTTTGTAGTCTTCCAAAGACAGGCCTTGGAGGATTGGTCGAATGCCTTGGCCTTCCGGGTCGTTCGTTATTCCCGCCGTTAGCCATTCGATCAGCGCCTGCCCCGACGGGGGAATTCGCGTCAGCTCGTACCCCGCCGCCTGCATGGCCCGCAGAATGCGCACACAGCTTTCCGGTGTATCCAGGCCGACGCCATTGGCCAAGCGACCATCGCGGGTGGGGTAGTTGGCCAGAACCAGTGCAATGCGACGCTGGGCGATCGGGGTTTGCCGCAGTTGAACCCAGCGGGCGGCCAGTTCCGCAACGAAAGCAATGCGATCGCCCACGGGCTCATAGGACACCACCTCCGTTTCCAGCCGCTCATCCCGTGCCTGCACCGCCTTAAAGGAAATGGCCCGCGTAATAATCCGTCCATCGACCTCCGGCAGCGCCACATTCATTGCCATGTCCGCCGGGGAAAGACCCTGCCAGCCCGACCGCCAGCGCTCTTCGGTGCCACCGCTGCAAATGGCTTGGAGAACGGGGACATTGAGCGATCGCCAAAATGAATGCTCCGAATCCGCAAACGTTTGCGCCGAATCGATCGCAAACCCCGTTGTATTGATCAAAACCTGAATATCAGCCCCAGCCTTGCCCAACCGTGCCAACACTTCAGCTTGAATGGCTGCTTCCCGTAATGACGAAATATAAAGGGGCAAGGGGTGGAGACCTTGCTGGGCGATCGCCTTACACAGCGCATCAATGGGAGCCGTATTACCCGCTAAATAGTGCGCCCGGTAAAACAGGATTCCGACCGTGGCTGGGGTTTGGGCGGTGGGGGCGGCAGAGGTGGGGGCGGCAGAGGCGGCAGAGGCGGGAGAGACAGAGACGGAGACGGAGACACCTGTTCCTTGCCAGTCGTAGGCTCCGACAGCGGGGACGGGGGTGGGGGGGTGGGGGCGTTCTAAGCGATTAAAAAATTGTTGACCCAGGAAGAGAAAGCCTTGGTGCAGATTGGCTAGGCCCCCCTCGCAGCAATAGCGCCAGAAGCGATTGGCGATCGCCAAGGGAACCGTTGAACGGCTGATCAGGTCTGGGTCCGGGCGATCGTCCCCCGGTAGCAGTAAGAGCTGGATGCCCTGATCCGCTGCCAGGTTCTGCACCACTTCTAAACCGTAGGACCAATAGGACTGTCCCCCCAACAAGCGGACAATGATCACTTGGGCCTGACTCAGCACGTCTTCGGCATAGGTATCAACCGTCAACTGCTGCTGGAGCTGCAGTAAATTCGCCGCTCGCACTGCCGGAAAATTCTCGGGCAACACCCCACAGACCCGCGAGAGGGTTTGGATTTCCGTGTCCGCTGCGGTCAAAAAGACAATGGGAGCCGGGGCTTGCTCCACAAAAATCACCCCCTCGGTATCCGGTGTCCAACCACCGGGTGTGGCCGCAAGACGATGCATCTTAAATCCTCAATAACCCTCAATCGCCTTCAATAACCCTGGGTAGGCCGATCTAATCCCTGCCAGCTTACCAACATCGAAGTCGGGGCATCCGGTTTACAAAAAAATAACCTTGTTGTTAGAAGGAGTGAGTTCCTAGGAACCGATTAAGATGGAAAAACCATGGCAAACGCCCAGAAAGTTTGGCATTCTGGCCCGTAGCCTCGCTCCCTTGGCTTTATTCGGCTGTTTCAGGCTATTGCTGCCCCATGCAGGATTCAGAGGTGGTTCATTCGCGAGAGTTTTCAATTCATACCTATCGCTGTTTAGAGGCTACCTTGCTGCGATGGTCGGAGGAACGTGCAGAGGCATTGCTCATCCGGCCAGGGTCTTTGCATCAAACTGCTAGCACAACCCAAGCCCACAATTCCCAGGCCCACAATTCCCAGGCCCAAACCTTTTGCCTCTTTCTCTCCCCTCAGTTTAATTGCCTGCTCCAGCAATCGTCCTATCTAGAGCCAGGGCTTGGCGTCAATTTTCAACCCGATGTGATTCGCCGGTTTGCAGAAGGGTTGTTCAACCTAGACTTTGTTGAACCTGACCTCCTCAAACGCTTACGGGTCAAGCTTGAACAGGTTTGGCCGCCAAACGATGCGGATGATCACAGCCAATTTTTGCTCGCGGCCTTCCAACCGCCAGAATCAAGACCGCTCCGCCAAACGGAATTGTTGCCCGAACTCCAAGAAGCTTGGGATGCAGTGCGTACGGCTGAACGGGCGAAGGAAGAGTTTATGGCATTGATGAGTCATGAACTGCGGACGCCGCTGACCTGTGTAATTGGTATGTCTGCAACGATGCTGCGCTGGTCCTTTGGTCCGCTGAGCGATCGCCAACGGAATTGTCTGCAAACCATTCACGACAGCGGCAATCACCTCATGCAAATTATCGACAGCATTTTAGAGCTGTCCCAAGCCGCTTCGGGAAAAACGGCACTCAATATCCACCCCCTCTCCCTGCGCCACACCATTAAGTATTGTGTTCAGCTCTTTCAGGAAACTGCCTTTGAACGGGGCATTGAGCTGCGAACCTCCAGCAGCCTGGTGACGCCAGAAGATGATGTCTTTATTGGGGATGTTCAGCGACTGCGCCAAATTTTGATTAATTTGCTCGATAACGCGATTAAATTTACCGAGATTGGCGGCACCGTACGAGTGCGGATCAGCCGCGAGGACCGAGCCCTCTTGCTCCGGGTGGAAGATACAGGTATTGGGATTGATCAGCGCGATCGCGATCGCCTCTTCCAAACCTTCCAGCAGCTCGAAGCCTCCCATCGCCGACGGTTTGGCGGTACAGGGCTGGGACTTGCCCTCACCAAGCAGTTGGTGGATTTACATGGGGGCAAAATCGAAATTGAATCCAACCCTGGCCAAGGCTCACGCTTTGTGGTTTGGTTGCCCGAACAAGCCATTCCCCCCCGGCCCCACAAAGCTCCGATCCCCCAGGGGGAGGTGGTTTTGCTCGAAGAAGATGAGTCTTCGGCAACGCTGATTTGCGAGTTGCTGACGGCGGCGGGCTACAAGGTGTTTTGGCTGGTCGACAGCTCGACGGCCCTAGAGCAGATTCAGATGCTGCATCCCGTCGCGGTCATTGTGAATCTTCAGTTTCAAGGGAGCAGCGGTGAAGAGTTGGTGCGCCATGTCCGCCAGATTGCTTTAGCTCCAATACCCCGCATCATCGGCCTCTTGCCCCGAGAGGTGGTTGGAATTTCTGCGGCCACAGTGCCAGAGCCGGGGGGGGTAGATGCCTATGTGTTTACGCCCTTCCATCCCGAGGAATTGGTCGCGCAACTGGACCCCTTTGAGCGAGAATCCTGATCGCCCTTCCCGCTCGTGATTATGACTTTTCTCTTAACCAATGATGATGGCATCGATGCGCCGGGGCTGGCGGCACTGGCTGAGCTCATGGCTGATTTGCCCCATTGGATTGTGGCTCCCCGCCATCCCCATTCTGGCTGTGGACATCAGGTCACGACCCAGCGCCCCCTGTCGCTCGAAGTCTTTGGATCTCGCCGCTACGCCGTTCATGGCACCCCCGCCGACTGTACGCGGTTGGCGATCGCCCAACTCTGCCCCGAAGCGCCCCACTGGGTTCTGTCGGGCATTAATCCGGGGGGCAATCTTGGCGTCGATGTCTATACCTCTGGAACCGTAGCCGCCGTCCGCGAAGCGGCCTATCAAGGGATTCCTGGCATTGCCCTTTCCCAATATCTCCAGGGACGTCAGCCGCTCAACTGGACGATTACCCAAGCCTGGGCCGGCAAAGTCATGGCCCATCTGCTCAAGCATCCGCCGGAACCGGGCCATTTCTGGAATGTTAATTTGCCCTGGCCCGGACCGGATGCCACCGTCGAAGCGCTCCCGGACCTGGTGTTTTGTAAACCCTCACGGGATCCGCTGCCGTTGGTCTATCAGCGCCAGGGGTCAGAGGGTGGTCTGGCTCATCGCTCGGATGATGGCTCGGATGATGGCTTAGACTCCCTAACGGAGTTTGTGTATGTTGGTCGGTACGGCGATCGCCCCGCTGCCCCCGGTACTGATGTGGCGGTTTGTTTTAGCGGAGCCATTGCGATCACGCACCTCTCTTCCTAGGATGAGAAAGGTTCTCGAACGGACCGAAAAACCATTACAACCATTACAACACCATCACAAGGGGCGAGATTGAGTATGCGCATTTTGGTCATGGGCGGCACGCGCTTCATTGGCGTCTTTCTCACCCGGTTGCTACTGGAACAGGGTCATGAGGTGGTGTTATTTAATCGGGGCAATCGTGAAGCTCCGGCGGGTGTGGCGCAGATTCGGGGCGATCGCCAAGACCCCGAGCAGCTCAAAACCGCCCTTGCGGGTCAGTCCTTTGATGTCATTTTTGACAACAATGGTCGTGAACGGAGCGATACCCAGCCCCTGGTTGAGCTTTGTCAAGACAGCCTGCAGCAGCTAATCTACGTCAGTTCGGCTGGGGTTTATCAAAAATCCGATGAACTGCCCCTGCGGGAAACGGACCCCGTTGATCCCAAAAGTCGTCATCGCGGCAAATTTGAAACGGAAGCTTATCTACAGGAACAAAAAGTCCCGTTCACGGCCTTTCGCCCGGTTTATATCTATGGGCCACAAAATTACAACCCCTTAGAAGCCTGGTTTTTTGACCGGATTGTTCATCAACGGCCCGTTCCCATTCCGGGCAACGGCTTGCATATTACCCAGCTCGGTCATGTGCAAGATCTGGCGGCTGCCATGGTCGCGGCACTGGGAAATGAACAGGCCAAGGGACAGATTTATAATTTGGCGGGCGATCGCTACGTCACCTTTGATGGATTGGCGCGAGCCTGCGCGATCGCCGCAGGCCAATCCCCGGACTCTCTAGATATTGTTCATTACGAGCCAAAAGCCTTTGACTTTGGCAAACGCAAAGCCTTTCCCTTGCGTCTTCAGCATTTCTTCGCCGATATCCACAAAGCACAAACCGAACTGCACTGGTCGCCCCAATATAGTCTGATTGAGGGCCTGAAAGATTCTTTTCAAAATGACTACCAGCGGCAAGCCAACCCTAGCCACGAAATTGACTTTTCTCTTGATGATCAAATTTTGCAAGCCGTGTAAGCCTTGAACTCTGGCTTTTTAGCCTTCTCCGGCTGTAATTGTCCCGAATTCCACTGACTTCCCTGACTCCATCTATTTGGCGGGCATGGGTTTGTCTTTATATTTCCTTTATGGTTTTGCGACAAGCTTCATTCTTTCTACATCCAGAAAACCCGTGATTTTACGATTTTTCTAGCGCTAGCTCTATGGATAAATAGGAATGTGTTTAGCGTCCCAGCGTTAGCCTCTGTATAACCTATTGAGTGAGTCTGCGTCCCCCTTTCCAAGTTTTATCTAATCCTAATCTCTAGCGCCAGAAGCCCTGTCAGATGCGTTAGTTTTTGGCTGATTCTTATTTCACTAGATATTTAGTGAGAGGGTCAGCTATTTTCACTGAAACTTTACTAAACGACCCAGAACTTCGGCATATCCTTAGGAACAGGGACTGCAGGCGCTTATTTTGGTCATCAGCTTACTTGATTTCCCTGAGAGCGTGAGGTGCAACTTCTTACTGTTCTGACTCTGGGACGCTTCGTATGACTCAGGTTTATAAAGGGCTATCTTTTGTTCCGTCCATTTTGTTGGCGGGTTCAGTTTTTGCGATCTTAACGGTTCCGTTGGCAGCCTTTGGGGCTCGTCCAGTGGAGGTGGAGCTTCAAAACCGCACCGTATTTTCTGGTAGTTTAGAAGAAGTTGCTACTTCCTATCTCGGTACCACTGCGGCGCTCAGCCTTGCTGTCGGTCTTGCCGGTCATGGCTGGCGGCAGCGTGCTCGGACTAAGGCATCAGGCAAGGCTGTAGCTGATTCTACGGATGAAATGCTGCAACTCCGAGCTAAAGAATTAGAAGAAAAACTAACTTTAGATCAGTTGCAGGCGTCAGGCCTCGACTTTTTTTTGGATAATAGCCAGTCTCCCGATGGGTTGGATGCGGTGATCCAGTCTCAATTATCCCCCTTGCCGCATCATCGTGCGTCCTTCCCGCAGTCTAATCCTTCACCTGGGATTGCTGCTGCCTCTAACCAGGTGGTTTCTGTGCAGGTCCATGCTACTGGACCTCAGGCTGCAGGACGGGTCATTCCCATGGCTCCGTCTGTAACGCCACCGACGGTTCGGGGGACTGCCAAGGCTCGGATGGCGATGCCGCATTTGCCTGCCGCACAGACCTATATGAGTTTTGCGCGATCGCCCTTGGGTGAGACGCTCCACTCGGTTCAGGCTAACCGCGATTTGCAAGCAGAGCTAGAGGCCCTCAAGCAGCTTGAGCAAATGCGCGAACAAATCCGCTCCCTCTCCATCAAGATGGAACAACTCCAAGTCAATCTGAATCGGGGAGGCCCGGAGGCACCGACGTATCGCCCTTCTGGTCCGCAGCGATTGGTCCCGCTCCGGTCTGTGCCCCAGCCGGTTCCCACCTATACCGTCCGCTCCATGGAAGTAGTGAGTCTGGAAGGGGGCCTTGCGGCTGATTCGGTCCGGTCTGGACGCCATCCTGCTGCGTCCTAATCTGTGCCCCTTGAAGGCAGAGCGGTAAACTAAGTACCAACTGTTGTACTTTGTCGGTTTTGCTTATGGATCTGCTGCTTTCTGGGTTTGCTGCTGTGCAGCGCCCGCTCCGATCGCTCCTGAGGGTGGCGATCGCCTGTTCTGCCGTCTTACTGCTCACATTTGGGAGCCCCTGGCTCTCGCCGGCAACAGCAACCGGAGTGAACGAGATTCCGGCGATCGGTCCTGGGGAAAAGACCGGGGTCATTGATCAGTCAGATGTTCTGAGCCGTTTTAATGCGGGTCAACTGAACAGTCGGCTGGACCAAATTCGCGAAAAGACCGGTGCAGACGTTCATTTTGTCCTGTTTCGTCGATTGGACTACGGCGATACAATTGAGAGTTTCACGGAAAAACTCTTTGACGCTTGGTTTCCCACGGAAGATGTACAGGCCAATCAGGTACTGATTGCGTTTGACACCCTCACCAATCAAATCGCCTTGCGGGCGGGAAACGAGGTGCAGGATCGGCTGACCGCTGAAATCGGCGAAAGCATCACCCAAGAAACCATGATGGCCCCGATTCGTAAGGGCGATCGCTACAATCAGTCGCTGTTTGATGCGAGCGATCGTCTGGCTGCCGTTCTGGCCGGCGAAGCGGATCCGGGTCCTCCGGCGGTAGAAGACGGGATTCGGGTGGAAGGCACCTTTGCGTCAGCGGAAGAAACCCAGGATAGTAACGCCACCGTGATCGTGATTATCTTGCTGATCGTAGCGACCGTTGTTCCGATGGTGACTTATTTTGTTTACGTTCGCTAAGGGGTGCATCACGAATCCTGCGTTGGGCGTGGAATGCACGCCCCTATGATTCGCTCGACGTCTTCCTGGTATCACCCTAATATCACCAATATCACTCTGATATTACCGCTGATAAAGTCCTAGGACTTGTTCCAAAGGCAGCCGAGACTGGACCCCAAGCGTCAGTGCTGAGGTGCGGCCTCTGCTCAGGTGTTCGCTGGCGGCACAGGCGATCATCGCTGCATTGTCCGTGCAAAACTTCATCGGTGGAAACAGCACCTGAATGCCTAGGGGAATGGCGGCTTGGGTGAGCTGAGCTCGCAATCCTCGATTCGCCGCGACCCCTCCCCCAACGGCGATTGTCTTGAGGCCAAAATCCTGGGCGCAGGCGATCGCCCGCTTCGTCAAGGCCCGCGCCACCGTGGCTTGAAAGCTTGCCGATAGATCGGCCACGGGCAGCTCGCCCGCCGCTCGCAGCTTCTCTGTTAGCCGCAGCATCGCTGTTTTGAGGCCACTAAAGCTGGAATCGTAGGGATGATAACCTCCGCTGGGCAGAGAAATTTTGCCTTCCGGCAGGGCAAACGCCGCGCTATTCCCCTCCTGGGCCCATTGATCAATCACCGGGCCACCAGGATACCCCAAGCCCAAAAGCCGAGCCACCTTATCAAACGCTTCACCCGCCGCATCATCACGGGTTTGGCCAAGGGTTTCATAGTGGCCACAATCTTTCACATAGATCAAACTGGTGTGGCCACCCGACACCAGCAAACATAGAAATGGGGGCTGGAGTTGAGGCTGGTCCAAATAGGTCGCGCAGATATGTCCCTCTAGGTGATGAATTCCTAAAAACGGCTTGTCATAGAGCATCGCTAGGGTTTTACCTGCCATGGCACCCACCAGCAACGCGCCGACCAGCCCTGGAGCCACCGTTGCGGCAATGCCATCCAGGTCAGCCCAGGTGAGTCCCGACTCGGTGAGGGCTTGGGCGATCGCCGGATTGACCATTTCCAAATGTTGCCGAGACGCCAACTCCGGCACCACCCCCCCGTAGGTTCGGTGCAGCTCTATTTGAGAACTGACGATACTGCTTAAAACTTGACGATTTTTAACAATCGCCACGGCGGTTTCGTCACAACTTGTTTCGATCGCGAGAACTGCTGTCATGAGGCTGATACCGTTGATGGAGGCTAGGCAGAAATGTGTAGAACCTTAAACCCGTCGTAAAGAATTAGGTACTGTTCTGGGAACCTAGAGAATAGGTCTATGACTTAATATTCTAGGGTCCTTCATTTTAGGAAATGGCGTGCCTATCTGATTTTCTGGGTTTACCGGTGGAGCTTACTCTCTGCTTGTAGGCCAGCACGCTCCCTATAGAACACTGCTTGAAATAACAAGGAAAAGTTTCCATGAGACGATTGTTTGCGTTGGTGCTAGCAGTTTGTCTGTGGTTTAGTTTTGCGCCAACGGCTTCTGCCGATGTCGCGGGACTAACCCCCTGCAGCGAATCCCCTCGCTTTGTTGAGCGCGCTAAAGCGGCCACCACAGACCAGGCTAAGGCCCGGTTCGAACGCTACTCCCAGGCTGTTTGTGGTGAAGAAGGTCTGCCCCACCTGATCGTGGATGGCCGTCTGAGCCATGCAGGCGACTTTACTATTCCCGCCGTGATGTTCCTGTATATTGCAGGCTGCATTGGCTGGGCAGGTCGCTTGTACATTATCGGTTCCCGCTCCAAGAAGGATCCGGCGATGGAGGAGATCATTATTGATATTCCTCGCGCCATTGGCTGCTTCGCGGGTGCGGCCCTTTGGCCTTTGGCTGCCTTTGGTGAGTTTGCGAGTGGCAAATTGCTAGCGAAGGAAAGCGAAATTACGGTTTCCCCCCGCTAATTTCCCCCCGCGAATCTCCCTTTGCATGTCCTAAATTCTCATTTGGACGATTTGATTTCATTTTAGAAATTGGAGCTGATCCGCTATGATGCGATACCTGTCGACCGCCCCGGTGGTCCTCACCCTTTGGTTATTTATGACCGCTGGCATTGTGATTGAATTCAATCGCTTTTTCCCTGACTTACTCTTCCACCCGATGTAGGTCTTGGGGTCGTAAAGCTTAAAAAGGGAGCCCTTTACGGGCTCCCTTTTAGGTTGTTATTAGGGGTGAAATGAGTGGGGATGAAATGATTGGGAAGGAAATGAAATTTGGAAGTTAGACCGCTGCGGCAAACAGGGCGGATTCTAGGCGTCGCAGGGCATCTTGCAGATTGTCGTTGACGATTTGAATATCAAACTCATCCGCTGCATTGACCTCAATGCGAGCCCGCTGGAGTCGACGGGCGATCGCCGCCTCTGGATCCTGGCCCCGTTTCCGAATTCGGTCTTCGAGTTCCTCCAAGGAGGGGGGCATGACAAAAATCTGTAGTGCTTCTGGGAACGTTTGCCGCACCTGTCGCGCCCCTTCCAGCTCGATTTCGAGAATGACGAGCTTGCCGTCTCGAACCTTCTGCAACACGGCTTCCCGAGGGGTTCCGTAGAGATTTCCGGCGAACTCAGCCCATTCCAAAAACTCCCCTTGGTTCACCAAGGACAGAAACTTTTCTCGGCCCATGAAGTAATAGTCCTGACCATCGATTTCCCCTAGACGAGGCGATCGCGTGGTCGCTGAAATTGACAGATGTAGATCAGGATGTTGCGGGAGGAGCGATCGCAGCAAGGTTCCCTTGCCTACACCACTGGGTCCCGTAAACACGATCACTTGTCCTAAGCCCATAAGCGACACTCACACGATAACTCGGGTTTTCATGGTCCAATGCGGAGGAACAATTGACAAGCGGTCCTGTGACCAGCAGTCCTGTAACCAGTGTTCCTGACTCCCTGAGAAGCCTAGTGTTGAAACCTAGTTATAAAACCTAGTTATCTTGACAATAGCGCCGCAGGCTAGTGAGTAACAACCTTAGAATTGCTATCTATTCCATCTTTGTTCAGTACAAAACGATTCGCCACCGTTTCCGGCTGAATGGCGGAAAGAATGGCGTGACCTGAGTCCATCACAATGACTGCCCTCGTTCGACGACCATAGGTCGCATCAATGAGCTGACCCCGCTCCCGTGCATCGCTGATGATACGCTTAATTGGAGCTGACTCAGGACTCACAATCGCAATGACCCGGTTAGCGGACACGATATTGCCAAAGCCGATATTTATGAGTCTAATGTCCATAGGTCTGAGATTCATCCATAGCGTATAATGCCACCAAAGAATCTTTAGAAAAACTTATATTTATCCTATCCAGCCGTATCCCCATCCCATCGCGACCGCAGGTATTGGTATTGATTCTTTGAAAATCTTTACAAAGCCGCAGATTTCAACATCCTAATCAGCGCAGTTAATCACAAAAAATTATGTTTTCATCGATTCTTGACTATTTTTGGCGTCTTCTCGCCTAATCGTGCTGTTATCCTTTCTTAACAAATTAGCCTGTGCAACCCTTTGATTTCACCACTCAATCTGCTGTTTGTGCTGATTTGTATCAGGCTTGGCTGCCAGCTCGGTTGGAATCTGTATATCAGCGCGATCGCCACACCCTCTATCTTGCTCTGCGCACGCTCCAGGGACGCGGCTGGCTGGTGATTTCCTGGCATCCCCAGGCGGCCCGGATTCACATGGGGGCTCCACCGCCCCGTGACCCGGATACGTTTACGTTTAGTCAGCAAATTCAGTCTCAGCTCAAGGGCTTGGCGCTGAGTGCGATCCAGCCGCTTACCCCCTGGGAGCGGGCGTTGGATTTACAGTTTGCGCGGCGTCCAGGGGAGGCGGTACTTTGGCATCTTTATGTGGAGATCATGGGTAAATACAGCAATGTCTTGCTGGTGAATGAAGACCATCGGGTGGTAACGGCGGCCCAGCAGGTCAATGCCCAGCAGTCGCGGGTGCGGCAAATCCAAACGGGCCAGGTCTATGAGCCGCCGCCTGGGCTCCGGGATGCGATTCCATCAGTGCAGGAAACCCAGGCCCGTTGGCAGGAACGGGTGGCGCTGGTGCCGGGACCGATCGCTAAGAATTTAATCCAGGTCTATCGCGGTGTGAGTTCGGCCTTGGCTCTGTCATTGGTCCAGGCGGCGGGGCTGGATCCCCAGGAGAATAGCGATCGCCTCACCACCTCTCAATGGCAGGCCCTGTTTGAGCAATGGCAGTTTTGGCTGCGATCCTTAGAAACCGAAATGTTTCAGCCCGGTTGGACGGCCTCGGGGTATACGGTGCTGGGCTTGGGGCAGGTTGAAGCAGCGGCGGATGTGCAGGTGATGTTGGATCGGTATTATGGGGGGGCACGCGATCGCCAACAGTTTGACCAAATTCGTCACCAGATTGCCCAGAAGTTGATGAATGGGCTAGGTAAGCTGCGGCAAAAGGCCAGCGGTTTTGCCCTGAGGCTTCAGCAGTCCGATGGGGCGGACCAGTATCGGGCTCAGGCCGATTTGCTTATGGCCCATTTGCATGAATGGACACCGGGGTTGAAGGTTTTAAACCTGGCGGACTTTGAAACGGGGCAGCCGGTAAAAATTGCCCTCAATCCTGAGAAAAGTGCAGTCCAAAATGCCCAAGCACTGTATAAGCAGCACCAGAAACTGAAACGAGCTCGCGCGGCGGTGGAGCCCTTGCTAGTAGCGGTGAATCAGGAAATTCGCTATCTCGAACAGGTGGAGACCAGTCTGGCGGAGCTGAGCCAGTTCCGGGACCCGAGCGATTTGTTGGCGTTGCTGGAAATTCGTGATGAGTTGGTTCAGCAGGGCTATTTGCCTGATCCCGAGGGGCGGCTGCGTCGAGGGGCGGAAGAGTCGAAAATTGATTTTTATCAGTATCGATCGCCCCAAGGGGTAATGCTGCTGGTGGGTCGCAACAATCGCCAAAATGACCAGCTCACGTTTCGCCAAGCCACGGATTACGATCTCTGGTTCCACACCCAGGAAATTCCGGGGAGTCATGGACTGCTGCGGCTAGAGCCAGGTTCAGTGGCAGATGAAACAGAGTTGCAATGGGCGGCGGATATTGTGGCCTATCACAGTCGGGCACGGGAAAGCGAACAGGCTCCAGTGGTCTATACGGAGCCGGCTAATGTCTATAAACCGAAAGGAGCCCAGCCGGGGATGGTGATTTATAAAAAAGAACGGGTCATTTGGGGCAATCCGCAGCGGGGAAAAGAGTTGATTTTGCGGAGTCGTTCTCTAGAATAAATTGCCTGAGGACATGTCTGATGATTCCAAAACATCATTCCAAAACATCCTGATTTTTAGTCCGCACCCGATTGTAAAACTCTTCCATCGCTTCAATAAAGGAATTCTCGCGGCTCCAAAAGGCGGGAAAATCTCCCTGTTTTTTGATTAAAATCCCAGGGACAATAGCACTACTTCCCGATACTAGGGGAGCCTTGAATCGTTTCTCCCCCTGCCAAAAGCTGCGCAAACTGATGGCTTCTGATGTGGATGCGGGAGGATGAACTTGAGGGCGGGTAAACAAGGCTTCAACGGGTTCCGCAAGGGTTTGGGTCATGCCCATTTCTTGGGTTAGGGCTTGACCTAAAGGCGATTTAGCGAGCTCTTCTTTCAGTTCATCCCGCGATAGTCCCCGGAGTTCAAACAGTAAAAATGGATCGCGATCGAGTTCCTGGGCCACCCGATAGTACACTCCAGCCACATGCTTACAAGGATTGCTATAGTCCGGACAAGTGCAGCTCGTAATACAGTCTTGTCGTCCCCGAGGCAAAAGATTGAGTCCTAGTTGGATAAAGCTTTCTTCAATGTCGTCTGGAATCTCATTCATCATCAGCTTGGAAATCGTGCCCGCCTGCAGGGCAATATGCGCAATGATGGCATTCCAGCGCGATCGACTAATGGGCTGAAATTCGATTGTGGTCGTATAGGTCGGTTCTTCATACACGCCATAATAGGGATTTTTGTTGCCCCTAACCCGTGCAAAAACCAGACCATCCCGTTCTATTTCGAATTCCTTCAATCGATAATTGCTAGAGTAGGCTCGCCCTCGGGCCAAACGTCCTGCATCGGTGAAGCTTTCTAGGGCTTCTAAAAATTGCTTTTCCCACCAAGTCCGAATTTTTGTAGCCATGGTCGTTTTCCAATTATTTTGATGATTATTTTGATGATTATCTTGATTGATTAGCTGAATTGATTATCTAAATTAATTTCTCTAATCCAAAACTGCATTTTTATTCAGAATGATCAACCGTTTGAGGGCCTCATTGTCTAATTCTGTTAACCAAGACTCATCATTCCCCACAACGACGCCTGCTAGTTTCTTCTTGTCTTCGATCATTTGATCGATACGTTCTTCTAGCGTGCCGATCGCCACAAATTTATGCACAAAAACATTCTTCTTTTGACCAATGCGGAAAGCTCGATCCGTTGCCTGATCCTCCACCGCCGGGTTCCACCAGCGATCGAAATGAAAGACATGGTTTGCCTTGGTCAGGGTAATCCCAACCCCCCCTGCTTTGAGCGATAAGACAAAAATGGAAGGTTCAGTCTCTGGATTTTGGAACTCCGCTATCATCTGCTCCCGCTTGTCACGATTTACACCCCCATGGATATAGTAGGTGTTGTAATGACCGCTATGGCGGAAATGATGTTCTAGGGCATCGCCCATTTCACGAAACTGGGTGAAGATTAAGAGGCTTTCGCCCTCTTCCATCACCTCATCAATCATTTCCGTTAGACGTTGGAACTTGTGCGATCGCTCCACCCCAAATTCACTACCATCATGTAAAAACTGGGCTGGATGATTACAAATTTGTTTGAGCTTGGTCAAAGTGGCCAGAATTAAACCTTTGCGTTTGATGCCGTCATCTAGGTTATTTAAGCTGCCTTCCAGTTCTTTAACAGTGGCTTCGTAGAGGGATGCCTGTTCCTGGGTGAGATGGCAAAAGACCTTTTGCTCGACCTTGTCAGGTAAATCTTTGATGATGGTTGGATCGGTTTTAACGCGACGCAGAATAAAGGGTTCAACGAGTTGTTTGAGCGTCGCTGATTTGATCGGATCGTTATAGCGCTGGACTGGCCGTTCAAAGTTGCGGCGAAACTGATTTTCTTTGCCCAAATAACCAGGATTGAGAAAATTGAAAATGGACCACAGATCTAGGAGTCGGTTTTCCACTGGCGTGCCGGTTAAAGCTAAACGATGTTGGGCTTGGAGTTTTAGAATCGCTTTGGTTTGCGCCGCCTGCGGATTTTTGATGTTTTGAGCTTCGTCTAGAACAATGCGTTGCCAGATTGCAGATTGAAAAAACTTGGCGTCTTTTCTGGCCAGGGTAAACGAGGTGATCACGACATCCATCGATTGGCAAGCGCTTTGAAATTCCTTGGCGTCCTGAAGGCGATCGCCCCCATGGTGAATCATCGCCCGCAGTTGCGGCGCAAACTTCTTGATTTCCCGCAGCCAGTTGCCCACAACAGAGGTGGGTGCGATCAGCAGCGTTGGCGCAATTTCCGCCTTGGCCTGCTCTCGCTCCTGTACCAGTCGAGCAATGACCTGCACGGTTTTACCCAAGCCCATATCATCTGCCAAACAACCATTGAATCCCAATTGTTCTAGATAGTTGAGCCAGGCAACACCCCGCTTTTGGTAGTCCCGTAGATTACCTTCAAACTGATCCGGATCTTCAATTAATTCCATCTGACTGCTGTCGTGGAGTTTGCTCAGCATCTCTTGCAGCTTGCGATCGCGCGAGACATCCACTTCAATATCATCTCCCGCCTCCGCTGTCAGTTTCATAAAATCCATCAAACTCATGGCGGGATGCTTTTTTTGATGCTCCTGCCAAAAGTTCAACATCTCCTGCATTTTGTTAGGATCGAGCTGCATCCACTGCCCCCGAAAATGTACCAGCGGAGCCTTAGCGTTGACCAGTTGATTCCATTCTGCTTGGCTCACCGGCTCACCACCGATCGAAAGCTCATACTGATAGCTAATCAGCTTATCGACTGAAAAATAGCTTTTCGCCCCTTGTCCTGCTTTTGCGGATTGTCCCTGGGCACGGAGTTTAATCTTGGCCCGTCGCCGTCCTTCTGGGGTCCACCAAGCAGGAACAATCACTTTATAGCCTGCATCTTCCAGGACCCACGCGGCCTCTTGCAAAAACTCGAAGGCTGTTGTTAAATCCAGTGGAATTCCGTGGGGCTGATCAGTTTTGAGGGCTTCCCAAACTTTGGGATAGATTCGAGCTGCATAGCCCAAATTGAGCAAAAGATGTTGTTCAAACGCCTCACCAAACTGTTGCCGCATGGCTTTTTGCTGATTTTTGCGTAATCGCCAATAATCGAACAATGTCAACTTTAAGGAGGGATCGGATTTGGGGGCTACCTGAAAAATCAGCTGCCAGGGAGATTCCGCTTGAGCGGGTTCTTGCAAGACAAAATAGAGCCAAAAAGGTAGGTTGGTTTGGGTGCGGGTGATGCGATCGCGCCAAGCCTGCCACTGTTGATAGGTTTCGAGCTTTTCAGGGGAGACATTGGCCAGAAGGGGAGATTTGGGAGAACGACATTGTTCAATTAAAGAGCCTTCGATCTTTTTCTGAAAACTGATGGGAAGTTCCGTTGAGGTGACCAAGTGGCTGAGCAGATATTCCGAAAAATGGCGTAACAGGGTTTCGCCGTCGTACAGTTGAGGGGTTGCAGGACGGTCTGAAAATCCTGCCCCACAAATTCGGGGCATGGCGGCGATCGCCTGTTCTAAAGCCTCATCGTACTGACGACTCACGATTTCCCAGGTGGGATAAATCTCGAACTTGCCTTGGCTAGACTTACCTTGGCTAGACTTGCCTTTCAGTTTGCGGTATTTCAGCGCTGGAATATATTGATCTTTGAGAATAACGGTTTTGAAGCTTTGACTATAGTTAAGCCAAAATAGCAGGTCTGCCCCTAACTGAATTTCTGCCAGTTGATGCTGTGCAATAAAATGGAGTTCGGGCAAGAGTTGAAATAAATAGGCGAGGCGATCGCGATAGTCTTTGCTCCCTTTGGCATAGGTCCCCACCTGATAACAATCAATTCGCCAATATTGCCAATCAAAGGTGTCAGGCAGTTCGGCTTCGAGATAGCGCGATAATTCGAGAGAGGGCAGTGGTACCTTTTCCGCACTAGGTAACAGGAAAAAACGGCTGACGATGAAATCCTTAAGCTGGCGATGGGGTGAAACGCGAAACCCCAGGTCTTGGCTCAAACAATCAGCCAGATCGGCCTGGGGTAAATGGCGGGGATGCCGATCGTCTTTCCAACGGCGTGGCTGATCGGTTTCAACCCAGAGATAAAATCCCCCACCCTGGTGGAAATCATTGGTAAAATCTGGAATCCAAGTACCGTGAAGAATCTTCATGCATACTGCCACATCTCTTGCTATGACTGTAGCAGACCTCTGTTGATCAGCAAGGGAATGGATATATGCCGCAATACTGCCAAGGACCCCAACGACTCCAGTCACCTCGATGGCGGTGGAGTCTAGGTTTAGGGCTCGGGTTGAGCCTAGGGGTTGGGATTTGGGGCTGTCAACGCTCGATGCCTGCGCCTGTATCGTCATCGGTTCCAGGCTCGCCTGTATCGTCTGTATCGCCGGACTGCGGTAGCCCTAGCGGGGGTCCTCGCCAAAACCCGGTGGCTCAACGGTATCCCCAGGAGATTCCAGGGGCGTTGGCCTGGACCCAAACCCTTCCCTGGGGCTGTGTCTACAACATTGAGGATTTTGAGGGTAAAACCGATGGCGATCGCTATCAAGCGGCGAAAACTGCGGCGATCGCCCAAGGCGGTGGTGTCATTTACTTCCCCGCAGGGGTCTATCAATTCACGGAAGATTTGGTTTTGGCCCAGGGCATTGTTCTGCGGGGAGAAGCCTCGCGACAGCCGGATGCCAAAGCAGCAGCCTACAAACCGTTAACGGAATTTCAGTTTCCTCGCTATGAGCCCAGTGCCACGGGAACCGGGACCGCCAACACCACGGCGTTTAAAAAAATTCGCACCGAGTCGCCAGATACAGATAGCAATCTCGGCTTAGTTGACTTGGACATTAATCGCGCGGGAATTGAGTGGGTGGCCGATGCAGACCGGGGGACCAATCGCAATTTGCTAGTCTTGGGTATTCGCAGTAACAATGTTGCTGAGCCTGACCCTAAGGTTCCGGATTTGAGCTTTCAACCGGCGAGTTTGCGATACAGCTATCGCTTTGCCGCCAATGTGCGGCTTCAAGCGACGGGTCAGATTTTGGTCGCAAATAATCGTCTCAATGATGCCATTACCGATAGCTACGACCAACCGGGATATGTGGTTAAGGCCTTGAAGGGAGATGGAACTGTGACTTATCGCGACGGCGATCGCGTGCCCTTTGATTATGGCAATCACTATGGCATTGTGGTCAACCGATCGAAGGCCGGTGGCTTTCGGTATGCTAGTGAACCTGCTCAAGAACCCAGTCTATTTCGCCCTGGCATTGTGATTTTAGACAACTGGGTTTACCACACAATGCGAGTAGGCATTCAAGCCTCTGGCCAGGGTCTGCGGATTCAAGGCAATGTGATTCAAGACCAGCCCGACAAACAAACCTGGACAGACCCAACGGGACTCAAACAGCCCCAGGGTTCAGTCACCTTGGAAAATCGGGCGATCGACTGGTCGGGTCATGAGGTTGTGATTGCCAATAATCTCTACGAAGTCTATCGCCACAAAATCATGGATACGCCCTATTTTAGCGTTGATGGCGAAGGGATTCTGATTCAAGAATGCTGCGGTGGCACCAGTGTCCAGGGTCTAAAACTCCTGCGCAATCGAGGGAATGGCTACATTGGCCTTTATAAAGTGCCCCAAATTCAGAACGTTCAAATTCGAGAGAATAGGGTTGAGGCTGACGGTGAAGCCTTGTTTGTCAGTGCAGATACGAATCATCAACCGGGTCGATTGGAGCAAGTGGCGATCGAACACAATCGTTTCCAGGGTGACATTCGAGTCATCGGCAGTGCAGGGGGGCAAGAAAATACGGTTGACCAAAACCAAGGCAGCGGTACCATCCGTTCCACCTGCAACGTCGAGGTTGGGGAGAATCCAGGGTTTGCGATCGAGCCTTGCAAAACCAATGCACCCAATTCAAACAACACAAATGGTTCTAACGATTCCTAGAAAGCTAAGCCTTTTTGGTGTAGCTCAACCCACTGGCAAACTCTTCACTATAGGCTTCTTCTCCATGCTCACTGATATCCAAGCCTTCGTTCTCTGCTTGGGGGCTAACTCGTAAATCCATCACTAAACTGAGGCCCTTAATGATGATAAAAGTTCCCACCGCTGCAAAGATATAGGTTGCTACGACGCCCACAAACTGTTCCCATAGCTGGGCAGGATTGCCAAACAAAAGGCCGTTGTCTCCAAACTCATTGATGGCCTTTTGAGCAAAGACTCCTGTTAATAGAGCACCGATAGTTCCGCCCAAGCCATGCACAGGAAAGGTATCCAACGAGTCATCGAAGACTAGTTTTACCCGCAGACTGACTGCATAGAAGCAGCATACTGACGTGGTTGTGTTCGAAACGAGACAACCCTACAGGGGATGTTCAGGCATCAATTTTGTATAGCTAACCTTACCAAAGACAACAAAACACCCCTTGATTTTTGTATTTTGTGCTACATTCCTATCGAGCTTAATAATTCTGAATAGTGTAAAAGCGTGGTGTCGTAGGAGACTCGACTGTCTCCGTCGTTCTTCCAAAAGTTTTACAGAGCTAAACCCCTGTGGGGTCTAGCTCTTGGGGCGATCGCCCCTCCATCTCCTAAACCGGCTGGACAGAGCTAGGGCCGATGCTCATGTTTCTTCATTTACCTTTCTAGGCTTACTTTTCTAGGCGATTCCAGGCCTTAATCACCGCTTGCAAAGCCTGGGGCAGGCGGTCCTGTGCCAAGTCAATGTACTCAACAGCCGCACCGGAAGTCTCTAGGCGCGTCGTGGGATAATCGGCAAAGGCGGCTTGGGTGAGATAGCGCATGCGGTTCAGATTGAGAAACCGTTGTGTCTGCAAGAGACTCTGAAAATCATCGACTTCCCGCTGGGACAGTTTGCGCAACACCGTGCGAGTGGGCTGATTGCCTGGAGTCCCCGGTCGAAACTGTTCGCGATAGAGAGTCCCATCGGTGGCCAAGATCGTCTTTTGTACCGACCCTGTGAGATCGCCACTGAGCTGGCTCTGGAAAAGAATTTGGGGTTCGAGATCGGGCGAGGGATTGCCTAACGGGAAAAACGAGGTTAATAGCTGGCTACCGCCACCGCTCGCGGTTCGGTTTTGGGCAAGGCGGGAGCCATCTTCACTCAGATGATAAACCCACTGCGATTGTCCAGGGGTGAGGATCACTCGAAACCCGGCTACTGCCTGTTGTGTACAAAAGCGATCGGGTTCAAAGATGCCTAGACAACCGTCCCAAACCGCAGGCTGAACCTCCAGAATTTGTAAGCGTCTAACCGGCTGCTTGAGGTCCTGGGCAGCCTTTTTAAGCAATCGTTGGCTGACTTCTTGGGTAAATTCTCCTCGGGCAAAATCAGCAGCCCCGTCTAGGGGTTCGAGGCGGAGTAGCTGTTGGCCATTGCGATCGCTCCGGTAAAACCACTGCTGTTGGCGACTCGCTATCTGTACTCGCCAGCCTTCAACCGTTCCACCTTTGCATCGCTCGTTAGGACGACCCAAGCCCAAACATTGGTCCGGCCAAATACTAGGGGTTGCTTGAACAATCTGGAGAGTTTCTGGGGCAACATTGAGCCGATTGCTTAAGTCTCGCTGCATGCGCCGCGCGAGGGCAAAAGGAATCCTAGAGCCAGTGGCCTGACTCAGAACCTGGGACTTGACAGAAGGGGATACAGGAGAAGGGGATACAGGAGAGAGTTGGGGGGCTGCGATCGCAGCCATTCCACTCCCCAACACCACCAAACTCACCAACACACTGACAGAACGCAGAGAAGCCATATAGAGAGTGACCTTGCAAGATAAATGAGCGTTACTCCGTTTTTATGAAGCATTCGCCCGATGGGATGTTTCCAACCTAAGTCAAGGTTTACAATCCAATGGCTCGGTTACCAAATGGGTTACCATCCGGTTGTTCACGAGAGGAACTGAGGTCTGTACTAGGCCCTAAATATCGTTCCAGATACGGGGAAAACACTTCGTAAATCAACGTCAACGGTTGGCCATGGTGCCAAAACAAATAGTGCCGTCCCCAAAACGGGCCTGACTGACTAAAGGCTTTTTCAAGGGATTGGGAATGACCATAATGAATGCCTTGGACATCGCGATAGAGCTCCGTGCGCAGCCGCGCCAGACTCAGCCAAATGGGCAGCGATCGATTCTGTAAATACTCATCCACATGGGACGCCTCCCACCAGGATGTCGCATAGGCCAATCGCTGCCCCGAGGCCGTGCGCAACCACACCTGCCGCCGCACCCTTGGGCCGGGTACCACCTGGACCCGCTCCGGTGCCCCATCCCCGGCCTCCTCGACCCGCGACATATCAATGACATCCACCTCCGTCCGCTCTCCGGTCAAGAGCTGCAGGTGCCGGGTGGGTGAGCCATCGCCCAAGAGCAACATCTGCCAGGCCGGAGCCAGTTTCTCGTGGGGCAGCCCCTGCTGAACTACTGCCTCTCCCCCTTCCCACAGCGGTGTGAGACTATGCCAGGTCTTAGGATTGAGCTTGCCGTCTCGTTTATCGATCGTTGCTGTCACGCCGCTTTACACAACTTAACCTCTCCCCCATCATAACGAGGTCTTGCGAGGCAGGCTGCAATGGGAGCCTTTTGCACCTGTGGCCCTCGGCCCCCAGAACCCTTCTCCCATCAGCCGATGACCAAGTCCCGCTAAATTTGCGCGTATTCTCGGAGGAAAATCTTTTATCATGGATAAAGGGTCATCGCCTTGGGCATCTGCATTAAAGAAGCTTCAGTAAAATTACTGCTGGCTACACTAAATCTAAACAATTTTACTGCGGGATATTGCGTACCATAGGGTTACGTATTACACGCGCTTGATTGGCATGAACAGCGTTCGGCTTCCTACACCCGTGCAGACTCAGGAAGGGGCAATGTCCTCTATGGCGAAGGTTTTGGTGATTGAAGATGAAGAGTCCGTACGCTTCAACATTTTGGAATTGTTGGAGGCTGAGGGCTTTGATGCCGTTGGAGCCGCCGGGGGTCAACAGGGGGTGGCGCTGGCCTTGGCGCTTAAGCCGGATCTGATTCTTTGTGATGTAATGATGGCGGATTTGGATGGCTATGGCGTTCTAGAGCAATTGCGGACGCGGCCCGACACCTCCATGATTCCGCTCATTTTTGTTACTGCTAAAACCGCCCGTTCAGATCTGCGCCAGGGCATGAATTTAGGTGCGGATGATTACCTGACTAAACCGTTTAGCCATCGAGAATTATTGGAGGCGGTCAAGGTTCGCATTCGTCGTCATCATCAGGTGACAAAGCTGCAACAGCAGCTCCAAGCCTTGCAACGGTTGAATATTCTCAAGGATGATCTGATTAGTTCGGTATCCCACGACATGCGATCGCCCCTGATGACCATGAAGCTGGCGATCGAAATGCTGCAAATCAAACCCGATTCCCCCCAACGAGAGCATTATCTCAACATCCTCAAACAAGAATGTCTGCGGGAAACCGAGTTGGTCGACAACCTCCTGGAACTGCAGCAGTTGGAAGATCAGGGAGAGCGGCTCCAGCCCGAATCGATTGATGTCGTTACGTTGCTGGGTGAGCTGGCCCAACGGTTTCAGCTACGAGCGGATTCTGCTCAGCAGCGCCTAGCCCTGCGCGTTGCTGAAGACTTGCCTCCCCTCTGGTCCAATCGCCAAAAATTAGAACGACTGCTGGCAGAGCTGGTCAACAATGCCTGTAAATACACCCCTGAGGGCGGCACGATCGAGCTGGTGGCTCAAACCGTGGGCCTGGGGAAACCGCGTCTGAGTTTGCAGGTGCGCAATTCAGCGCCGATTCCGCCCCAGGCGCTGCCTCGGCTGTTTGAGAAGTTTTATCGCGTGCCCGAGGGCGATCGCCGCAAACAAGGGGGCAGCGGTTTGGGGCTGGCGCTGGTGCAGCGTCTGGTGCGCTTACTTCAAGGTAAAATTTCCGTCACGAGCAACGAAACCTGGACGACCTTCACCGTCGAATTACCCCTTCAGCTTCGTCTGTCTTAGTTTGTCTCGGCTGTGTTTTTGCCGTATTTCTGCCGTGTTTCTGCATAGAAGGTACCTGTGTTGACCCGTCTTCAATATCTCATTCGCGAAACCTGGATTGGGTTGCGGCGAGGGGGCTGGATGAATTGGGCTGCGATCAGTACGGTCACAGTCCTCTTATTTTTGCTGGGGTTAGGGCTGCAAACCACTTGGCAAATCGAACGCCTCGTCAATCAATTTGGCAGTCAGCTCGAAGTCAGCGCCTTTCTCAAAAGCGGCGTGGAAGCCAGTCGCTTGACCCCCTATGTCCGTCAATTTTCGGGGGTAACAGCCTTGGAAACCATCTCCAAGGAAACCGCCTGGGCCGACATGGTCCAGGAGTTGGGGCTCAAGGATGTCCAGGGCGCAACGGAACAGCTCAATGGTAATCCGCTGGTGGATGAGATTCGGGTAAAGGCGCGATCGCCCGAAGCCCTACCTAAACTGGTCGAACAACTGCGGGACCTCAACGGGGTTGATGAGGTTCAATACCTGCCCGAAGTCCTCCAGCGTTTGCGACAGCTTAACCAAGGGCTCAATTGGCTGGGTCTAGGGGTCGTTTCCTTACTCACCCTCACCGCCCTGGCGGTCATCACCACCACCATTCGTCTGATTGTGGTTGCCCGTCGCCGAGAAATTGAAATTATGCAGCTCGTGGGAGCCACCTCCCTCTGGATCGCGTTGCCGTTTATTTTGCAAGGGCTCCTGTTTGGGCTCTGCGGTGGGGCGATCGGCTGGGGACTGATCCAGCTTGCCCAACATTTTCTGCTGCAACAGGTCAGCGACCAACCTGAATTTATTCAAACCCTTGTGGGGGGGCTCCAGCTCGATCCCCAACAGCACTTCCGTTTGCCCTTGATTCTCTTGGGCTTTGGCGGCGGGGTTGGGGTTGTGGGCAGCCTCTTTGCGGTCGGCCAAGTCTCGGCCCAGCGCCAATCGGCCTGAGCCCTAACACAAATTCCCCTTCCCGATAGAGCCCTTTTCCCAATAGAGCCCTGGTTTATAGCGCAACTGCTCCATCGTCGCGTTGCGTAGAACCATTGAACTTTTGAGCTTAAAATCACGCCCTCATTCTCTCAGCCCTGCGTACGTCCGGAGATCCGACGCAACCTACCCAGAAGGGCTGTTCCCCCTAGAAATTGAAGTTGCTTAGACACCATTGGCATGACCCCGTTGTAGCAATTCAGACTAGTGAACATCATGACGCTAAATCAACCGGTGTTCGCTCTGTTTACCGCTTTCCGGCAGAGCAGAGCGGCAGTCGCTGGGGGCTCATCTCAGGGCCCATTGTTTTAGCGTTATTAGGAAACAAAACATGGGAACACGTGCAAATCCGGATAATCACCACACCCGTTTCAAAGGTCGGGGTCTTGGAACTCGCCATAAACAAGCGCCTTTGAGCGTTTTGGTTCATCATGAGATGGACCAGTATGTGCGAGCTAAACCCAGTAAGTCTGACTGGCTGCGGGAGGCCATCTCCGAAAAAATTGAGCGAGAAGGCTGGATCCTTGAAAATGACCACTTGGTGGAAGTGATGAAACGCTGCGGCTAGGTCGAGTTGCAAGAGACTCTTTCTTCTTTGAAAAGATTCAGTCCCTAAACCCCGCTGGGTGATGTACACCGGCAGGGAGTTTAGGGGCTTTTTTCTTGCGTTTCTGACTGAGCAGCAGGTTATAAAAATGGGCATTCTGAAGAAGGTAGTCAGGGAATTGTCATCGATATAGCACTAACACTGCATTGCTAGGGCCTGCAACAGGGTGCTTGAACCCTAAGGACGGACTAACTCCATTACGTTCCCTCTGCTTCTCCTATGTCTAAACCGACGATTCTCTGCGTAGATGACGAGTCCATTATTCTGAGTAGTCTCAAGCGTCAGCTCAAGCAAGCGTTTCGAGACCAATATCTTTACGAAAGCGCCGAAAGCGCTGACGAAGCCCTAGAAATTATTGAAGAGTTAGAAGAAGAGGGAGCCCACGTTATTGTCATTGTTTCTGACTGGCTGATGCCCGGAATGAAAGGGGATGAGTTTTTGTCGTTGGTGCATCAGCAGTTTCCCCATGTGCTCAAAATTTTGCTAACGGGTCAGGCGGATGATGCCGCCATTAGCCGCGCCCGCAGTGAGGCCGAACTCCACCAATGTCTAGCTAAGCCTTGGGATGCTCAAGAGTTAATTGATTCTATTCAGTCCGGTTTAGCCCACCTAGAAGCAGGCAACCTGCTGCCTATCGAGCCGGGATAGGCGATCGCCCACGACAAAGTCCCGTCCACCGTTAAGATTCCTCATCCTGACTCTAGCTGTGCTATTGCCCCACGCTCCTGCGCCCATTTTCAAAGTTGGCATTCTGCATTCCCAAACGGGGTCGATGGCGGTGAGCGAGATGCCGCTGATTGATGCCGCGCTGATGGCGATCGAAGAAATCAATCAGGCCGGTGGAATTTTGCATCGTCCGATTCATCCGGTGATCGGCAACGGTGCGTCTTCTCCAACGGGATTTACAGCTCAAGCCCGTTATCTTATGCATGAACAGCGTGTGACTACGCTATTTGGTTGCTGGAGCTCGGATACTCGCAAAGCGCTTCTGCCCCTGTTGGAGGAGGCGAATGGGCTCCTCTGGTATCCCCTACAGCATGAAGGTTTGGAGGCCTCGCGCAATATTTTTTATACGGGGTCCTGTCCTAACCAGAAAATTGAACCTGCGGTGGATTGGTTTACTCAACATCGGGGGAGCCAGTTTTATTTGCTAGGCTCCGATGACGTTTTCCCCCGGACAATTCATAAAATTATTCGCTCTCGGTTGGTTCAACAGGGGGGGCGGGTGGTGGGCGATCGCTATCTGCCTGTGGGAACCCTCGATTTTCAAGACATCATCGAGGAGATCCAGCGGAGCAAGCCCGCTGTGGTTTTTAATACCCTCAGCGGCGAGAGCAACCTTGCCTTCTATCGACAGTTCTATGAAGCGGGTATCACCGCCGAGAAGTTGCCGATTCTCTCCGTCAATTTTTCGGAAACGGACCTCAATTTTCTGGGGGCAGCGGCGATCGGTCACTACGCCGTTTGGAACTATTTTCAAAGTTTAGAGACCTCGGCCAATCAAGCCTTTGTTCAGCGGTTCAAGGCTCGGCACGGTCTGGCACGGGTGACGTCGGATCCGATTGAAACCGCCTACAGCCAGGTGTATCTCTGGAAGGAAGCGGTGGAGGCAGCTCAGTCCTTTGATGTGGATGAAGTGCGGGTGGCAGCCTACGGGGAAAGCTTTGCTGGGCCAGGGGGAGTCTTAACCCTAGAACCGAACCACCATGCCTGGAAATATTGTCGAATTGGCTGTGTACAGCCGGATGGACAGTTCAAAATCGTCTATAACAGCCCGGACCCGATTAAACCGTTGCCCTGGTTAGGGGTTGAAGAAAGCGAATTTAGCGGTGCCGCAGCGGTCATTGACATGCTGGCAGAGGTCAGCCAAACGGTTCAAAAAAACTGGGTGATTGAGCAAAAATCCAAGATTTTGGAGGAAACGACCCGCCTCCTGGAGGCCGAAATTACCGAGCGACAGCGGGCGGAGCAGGAGGTGCGGCTGTTGTTATCCATCAGTCAGGTGATTAATCAAGCCCCCAATCTAGAGAGTGCGCTCAAATGTGCGCTGCAACAGCTTTGTCAGGTCACGGGTTGGCCCTACGGCGAACTGTGGTGGCCCAATGCCGCTGTCACCCAGCTCAAATGCAGCCCCATCTGGCATTTGGAAGAGAACCGCCTCACACCGGAACAGGGGGGAGCACTCAAGCAATTTCGCTGTTATACCGAACAGACCACCTTTGAAATCGATGAGGGCTTTTTGGGGCAGGTCTGGCAAACCGGACGAGCCCGCTGGAGTCGTCAATTTGGCCTGTACGGAGCCGTGGGAGTGCCAATTTTGAGCCCTCAGGCGGTGGGCCTGATGGGGGAGGGGGAGACCGAGGCGATCGCCTCCAGCACCGGCAAGCCCAAAGTCTTGGCGATTCTGGTGTTTTTGCTGCCAGAACTACGGGAGCAAAGCAAACGTTTGATCAAGCTCATCTCAGCGGTGGCCGCCCAACTGGGAACCGTCGTTCAGCAGAAAAAAGCCGAAGAAGCCCTGCGCCACAAAAACGAGCAGCTCGCCAAAACCCTACGGCAGCTCAAGGCCACCCAGAACGAACTGGTTTTATCTGAAAAAATGGCAGCCCTAGGTCAGTTAGTGGCGGGCGTGGCCCATGAAATCAACACACCGCTGGGCGCGATTTGTTCATCCGTAGAGTACATCAGTGACTTTCTGGCTCAGGACCTAGAGAAACTGCCGGATTTCTTTCACGCCCTCTCGGATCAACGTCGTCAACTGTTTATTGAACTAATTCAAAAACTACGCCGCCCCGAACCCTTTTTATCCAACCGAGAACGGCGACAGGTGCGTCGCAAGCTGACGAAGAAATTGGAGGATCAAGGCATTGCGGAGGCCCATGGTTTAGCCGATTTGCTGATTGATTTGGGAATTTATGAGCAACCGGATTTGTTTCTGCCCATTTTGCAGGAAGAGGCGGATGGCCAAGAGTTTTTGGAGATGATGCAATGTATCTTGGGGCTTTACGGCAGCTCTCGGGATATTGCCCTCGCCGCTGAACGGGCCTCGAAGGTGGTGTTTGCGCTCAAAACCTACTCCCACTACGATCACACCGGCACCCAAATTGAAGTCAATGTTTTGGATGGACTGGAAGCAGTGCTGACGCTCTATCAAAATAAGTTCAAAAGCGGGGTAGAGCTAGTGCGTAACTATGGCGATGATTTGCCAATGCTGCTGTGCTATCCCGACGAACTCACTCAAGTTTGGACCAATTTAATTCACAATGCGCTGCAGGCGATGAATGGCAAAGGTCGGTTGCTTTTAGAAGTCCGCAATTTGAGGCATGCGATCGAAGTCTGCGTCACAGATTCGGGCTGTGGGATTCCGGAAGAAGTCCGTCAGCATATTTTCAAACCCTTTTTCACGACTAAACCCCCTGGCGAAGGCAGCGGTTTAGGGCTCGATATTGTGCGAAAAATCATCGAGAAACATTGTGGGACGATCGCCATTGATTCGATTCCTGGACGCACGACCTTTGCGGTGACGTTGCCCCTTACTGCTGAGCAAATTTAATGGGTCATGGGTAATGGGGGCAATTTTAATGAACGGGTAGAACGGGTCGTGTCTGGCGGGTGATTTCTAGATAAACATGCTCTAGGCGTACTGGGTGGAGCGCTGCCCCATCTAAGGGGATGCCCTCAAAGGCGTCGAGCAGCGATCGCAAATTCATCGCCTGAGGTAACCACAGCCCCACGTCGCTCCCATACTTTCGGGTCGTATATCCCAACGCCTGGGCGCGGGCGATCGCCTGCCTCGGCTGAGTTGTTTCAAGGACTGCAATTTGCTCCGCCTTCACCCAGCGCCGCAGTTCTGCCTGAGTGCCCTCGGCTAAGAGCTTGCCTTGACGAATCATGCCAATCCGCTGACAGAGCCGTTCGGCCTCTTCGAGCAGGTGAGTAGTGAGCAGCACGGTGACCCCTTCCCCTTGGAGTTGACGAATCAGTTCCCAAATTTCGTAGCGGGCTTCGATGTCAAGGCCGGTGGTGGGTTCATCCAGGATGACGAGCTTGGGATGGTGGATGAGGGCGATCGCCATACTCAACCGCCGCTGCATTCCCCCACTCAGGGTTTCGGCGGGACTGTGCGCTCGGTCTAGCAACTGGACCCGTGCCAGACAGCGTTCCACCCGCTCTCGCCGTACCGCACGGGAGAGACCATAGATCTGGCCAAAAAAGTTTAGGTTTTCGGCACAACTCAAGCTGGGATAAAGCAAGTTTTCCTGGGGTGCGACGCCGACCAGAGACTTCGTCCGATGGGAGGCCGGTTGTCCTGCAATCGAGACGCTCCCGCCATCGGGTTGCAGCAAATTACAAATCAAATTAATCGTCGTACTTTTGCCCGCCCCGTTGGGACCCAAAAGACCATAGACCTGGCCCGGTGGAATTTGCAAGGTGAGCTGGTCGAGGGCGAGGCGATCGCCATATTTCTTGGTCAGGTTCTTAATCCGCAGCATCCTCTACAGCCTCCGTTCTACCTGCAACATCCGACGATAGGACAACCAACCCATGAGGGTGACCCCCAGGGCAAAGATCGCCAGAAAGCTAAAGTGGTCGCTAATTTCGCTCAGGGTTTTGCCCTCAGCAACCGTCCCTGAAAGGGCTTCATTCATGTGGTAAACGGGATTAAACCGGGCCAAGTCGATTAAGACCTGGGGAAAAAACTGCGCGGGCAAAAAGACACCGCCCAGAATCAAGAGCGGTACGCCAAAGGCCGCCACCAGCGCATTAACATCCTCGGTGCGGCGAGCAAACTGGGTCCCCAAAATAAAGCCGACCCCCACATAGGCCATGACGCTGAGAAAGATAATCAGCGCCCCCAAAATTAATTCTTGGAATTCGGCCCCGGAGAAGAGGGCGATCGCCACCACAATCAGCGTCTGCCCCAAGGCAATAAAGCCATGGGCAACAAAAATCCCGAGGAAATAGGACAACCCGCTCAAGGGCGACATAAACAGCCGCTTCAGCGTGCGCTGCTCCCGCTCCGCCACCACCGTGGCTACGCTGCCCCCCAGACAGCTAAAAAACAGTGCCGCTCCCACGAGGGCACCCGGAGCCGCCGATTCATAGGCCTGAGCCGTTGGGATATGAGCCCGCTCCGCCAAAATCAGGCTATTCAAATACAAAATCGTTGCGGGAAAAATGGCCCAAAACAGCAAGCTGCGGCGACGACGCACCAGCTCGGTCAAAATTCGCTGGGCAACAGCCCAGGTTTCCTGCCAATAGCGCATGAAAGTTGGAAAGCGGCTTTAGGAAGCGGCAAAAGATGGGTAAAAAACCTACCTCCTGAATTTACCCTCACGGAGGATTTTCGTAACCGGGGCCAATGACCTTGATTGGACTTGATCAGGCCCGATTGGTCTTGATTTGCAGATTTCCCGAGCCGATTCCGCCAGAGACCACGCTCCCCTATGATGGTTTCGCAGTTGATCACGCTGTTGATGCAAGAGGAGCGATCGCCATGTCCGACCCCGTTACGCTAATGAAACAAGAAGTGGGCCGTGCCGCCGCTCAGCGGGTTCAGTCCAATTCCATTGTGGGTCTTGGGACTGGATCCACTACAGCCTATGCCATCCAGTACATCGGCGAACGCCTTCAGTCGGGCGAAATTGAAAATATCAAGGGGATTCCCACCTCATTCCAAGCTCGGGTGCTGGCCAAACAGTACGGCATTCCGCTGACAACCCTGGATGAAGTGGATCACATGGATGTGGCGATCGACGGCGCTGACGAAGTTGATCCCCAGAAAAACCTGATCAAGGGCGGTGGCGCGGCCCATACCCAGGAAAAGATCGTCGATTCCCTCGCAGATTTGTTTATCGTGGTGGTGGATAGCGGCAAACTCGTGGACCATTTAGGTTCAACCTTCCTGTTGCCGGTGGAAGTCCTGCCCATGGCCATGACGCCGGTGACCCAAGCCCTAGCAAAGCTCGGTGGCAAACCGCAATTGCGCATGGGGGTCAAAAAGGCTGGTCCGGTGGTCAGCGACCAAGGCAATTTAATTATTGATGTGAAATTCGACAGCATTCCGGATCCGGCGGGTCTGGAAAAGGAAATCAACAATATTCCTGGTGTGCTGGAGAACGGTCTCTTCGTTGGCGTGGCAGATGTCATTCTGATTGGCGAAGTCAAGGACGGTCAACCCAGCGTTCGTGAGCTCTAGAGAACCGGTTCATGGGACTGATTAGCTGTGCTTATGTCCCACTCACTGAAAAACGTAAAGTTTTATAACGGGTTTTCGGTATTTCCAGTTACAATCTGACTGGGAATTGAATCGACTAATACAGAAATTCAAAGGTAAGTTGGGATCTTACCTAGGGATTTTCCGAAATTGAGAAACCACAACATTAGCAATTTTGTTAATGGAAGAGAGTCAGCCCTGCCACGGCTGGCTCTCTTTTTGTCGCCCGCTCCAGATTGGGTCAAAATGGTCAGCAAAGCCTGAACTCAAGAATCTGAATCTACAAGGTCTAAACCCTATGACAGCGCCCAGCGAACTGGAAACCGTCACGGTCCCTGGGGAGACCGAGCAAAACGCGATCGCCACCTCTCTAGCTCCGGCAGCGAATCAGGCCTCGGACCGGGCATCAGGTCTGGACTGGAACGAAGCCCCAGGAGATGTGGAAATGTCCCTCTTCGACCACCTCGAAGAATTGCGGATGCGGATTTTCTATTCCCTAGGGGGGGTAATGATTGGGGTGGTCGGGTGCTTTTTTGCGGTCAAGCCGATCGTTCGGTTTCTCCAAGTCCCCGCAGGGAGCGCCCATTTTGTCCAGCTATCCCCTGGCGAGTTCTTTTTTGTGTCGCTCAAGGTGGCGGCCTACAGCGGTTTAGTGCTGGCCAGTCCCTGGGTCCTCTATCAGATTGTCCAGTTTGTCCTGCCGGGGCTAACCCGCCAAGAGCGGCGTTTGCTGGCTCCGGCGGTTTTGGGCTCAACGGTTCTGTTTGTCCTGGGTCTAGCCTTTTCCTACTACGCTTTGATTCCCGCTGCGCTCAAGTTTTTTGTCAACTATGGTGCGGATGTCGTTGAGCAGCAGTGGTCGATTGAGCGTTACTTTGAGTTTATTTTGCTGCTGATGTTTAGTACGGGGCTGGCGTTTCAAATTCCGGTTTTGCAAATGATCTTGGGGTCACTGAACCTAGTCACGGCCAAGCAGATGCTTGCGGCCTGGCGCTATGTGGTTTTGGGCGCAGCGGTACTGGGGGCGGTGCTGACCCCTTCGGCGGATCCTTTTACCCAATGTTTGCTGGCCGGGGCGGTGACGGGGTTATATTTCGGGGGGATTGGCATGGTGGCCCTGATTAAGCGTCCGCTCAGGGCTTAGAAACCTTTACAAATCTTTAAGGATCCAGCATCCATTCCGAGGCGCGATCGCCCAAATCCAAATTCAGCGGAATGCTAATGGCCTTGCCCACACGGGGGCGGCTTTTTTCCTGGGCGATCGCCCCCTGCAACTGCTCGACCGCCCCCAGCGCCTGCAAATAGCTTCCCACCTCTTGCAGATGCTCCAAGTACTGTTCCGGTGTCATGGGAAACGAAGCCTGCTCCAAATAGCGCCACATAATCAGCACAAAAATCTTGCCCTGGGTCCGTCGCAGTTGCACATCGTAGGAGCGACCCCATTTGGCCTGTAGCATTGCTTGAAACGCTTGTCCGGTCATGGCTCTTTTCTCAATGGTCAGCTCTCAATCGTCAGCGGCTTCGCCCCACTGCCTCACCCTGGGAAAATAATGTAAAGAAATGTTTCTTAGCCAGGGTGAAGCGGGGGGAGACCTACGGTGTAATAATACTTAAGGCCAGTTTGTAGCCTTCATTCGGACCATTCCTTAGGAGTTTAGAGGGAATCTTAGAGGAAGTTCGGAGGTTAGAGCTAGCGCTGTTGGTACCTGTCCCTCTGACCCATCCCTTCGCAGGACATTACATCACTGTAGATATGACTCAAGCATCCGGAGCCTCCGATGTCCCCAGTATGGGGCGTCGCCAATTCATGAATTTATTGACCTGGGGGACGACCACTGGCGTGGTGCTAGGTGGTCTATATCCCGTTGTGCGGTACTTTATTCCGCCCTCGTCCGGTAGCGGAGGGGGAGGGGTCACGGCCAAGGATGCCCTCGGTAACGATGTGGTTGCTAGTGCTTTTTTGGTAGAACATCCGGTGGGCGATCGCGTTCTCGTTCAAGGTCTTAAGGGTGACCCGACCTACCTCGTGGTTGAGGGGCCTGAGGCCATTCAGGATTATGGCATCAGTGCCATCTGCACCCACTTGGGCTGCGTTGTTCCCTGGAACGCCAGCGAAAATAAATTTATTTGTCCTTGCCATGGGTCCCAGTACGACAGCACCGGCAAGGTGGTACGCGGACCTGCTCCGTTGTCTTTGGCCCTGGCCCATGTCGAGGTCAATGATGACAAGGTCAGTCTAACGACTTGGACCGAAACCGACTTCCGGACGGGTGACGAGCCCTATTGGTCGTAGCGGCGTCTGTTTTAGGCCTGTGTTTTGGACCTGTGTTTTGGGCCTGTGTTTTGGGCCTGCGTTTTTACACCCTTTAATGTGTTGGCGAATCCTAAACCCTTTAAGATGAGAAACCTTTTTTTAACCCCTCGCTTACGGCGTGCTCTTAGCTGGGCCTCTCGCTCTACCGTGGTCGTCTTGCTGGCGATCGCCCTCTTCTTTAGCAGCGATCTACTGGCCCCTCAGTCCGCTGCGGCTTATCCCTTCTGGGCCCAAGACAAATATGCTTCTCCTCGGGAAGCCACGGGTCGCATTGTCTGTGCCAACTGCCACCTGGCCAAAAAGGCGGTAAAAGTGGAAGTGCCCCAGGCGGTGCTGCCGGATACGGTCTTTAAGGCCGTGGTCGAAATTCCCTACGAAGATGGCCTACAGCAAATCCAAGCAGATGGCAGCAAGGGCGGTCTCAATGTCGGTGCGGTGCTGATGTTGCCCGAGGGCTTCAAGCTTGCTCCGGCGGATCGTCTGTCTGAAGAACTGCAAGAAGAGACCCAAGGCGTTTTCTATCAGACCTACAGCGCGGATCAAGAGAACGTGATTATCGTCGGTCCCTTACCCGGTGATGATAACCGCGAGATCGTTTTCCCCGTGCTCTCACCGGATCCCAGTACTGACAAGAGCGTTCACTTTGGTAAATATTCTGTCCATCTCGGCGGTAACCGGGGTCGGGGTCAGGTCTATCCGACCGGTGAAAACAGCAATAACAATGTCATCAAGGCCAAGACTGCTGGGACTGTGACGGCGATCGCCTCCAGCGATTCTGGCTCGACCGTTACCCTCAGCACCGAAAATGGCTCTGAATCCGTTGATATTCCGGCGGGTCTGACCGTAGCGGTTGCTGAAGGCGATGACGTTGCCGTGGGCACGCTCCTCAGCAACGACCCTAACGTCGGTGGCTTTGGCCAAATGGACACGGAGATCGTGCTCCAAAGTAGCGGGCGCATTGCCGGTATGTTGGTCTTCTTTGCCGGTGTGATGCTGGTGCAAATCATGCTGGTACTGAAGAAGAAGCAGGTGGAGAAAGTCCAAGCGGCTGAGATGAATTTCTAGGATGATGTTCTAGATAGTTATCGTTCTTTGATCACTTTGTTTAATCACTTTCAAAATGGGGGGCTCTGGTCAGGGTCTCCCATTTTTTTGTTTTTGATGCTGCCGTCAAACTGGACTGGCAATGGGCAATGGGCAATGGGCAATGGGGCATTGTCAATGCGATCGCGAACCCCGACCTACGCCAAGCGTTATCATCGAAACGGATGTCAATGAAAGCAAGCTGCGTTACAGGAGACTGCCATGTTTGCAAGCCAAGCCGACACCTCCATCTCTCCCGAAGAATATCTCGCGATGGAACTGGCCAGCCCGATTAAGCATGAGTATATTGATGGGGAAATCTTTGCGATGGCGGGGTCGAGTGATGACCATGCCACGATCGTTTTGAATTTAGCGGCAATTTTGAAGGGGAAACTGCGAGGAAGCAACTGTCGGCCCTTGGCAGATGTGAAGGCTAAGGTTTTTCGGAGCAGCCGCTATTATTATCCCGATTTGATGGTGACCTGCGACGAACGTGATCGGGGCGATCGCTACGTCAAACAGTATTACAAACTGATTATTGAAGTCTTATCTGAATCGACGGAAGCCTTTGACCGGGGACGTAAATTTGAGGACTATCGTCGTTCAGAGTCCCTAGAAGAATACGTGTTGATCTCCCAGGACCGGATGAATGTTGAGGTTTACCGACGCAATGCCGCAGGACGCTGGGAGTTGCAGGCCTATCAAACGGATGAGGTCGTGGAATTGGTCAGCGTGGGGGTGAGTTGTGCGATCGCCGATCTCTACGAAGATGTGGCGCTTCCCCCGGAAGAAACCGATTAACTTCGCCTCTGTGCATCAGCCTTCAGGCGTCCCAAGAAATCCCCTCGTAAATCTCTCCAAGCCCCATCTCAATATCAATAGAACCAAAGGCAATTACATCTTCCAGACTTTCATAAACCCGATATTGCCAAAATCCTTGATCCGTCTTGATGTAATGTTGCACTTCCAAACTGTACTGATCGACCATCACATACTCTTGCAGACTATCCAAGGCGCGATAGAGCCGGAACTTGTCCGTGCGATCATAGGCCTCTGTGGACTGCGACAAAATCTCCACAATCAAACAGGGATTGGTTAGCGTATCCGTTCGGTTGTTATAGGGAATCGGTTCTCCTGCGATCGCCATGACATCTGGGTAGGTCATTTTCTGATACTTCGCAATCCAAACCTTGACATCCCCACTAAATAGCTTATAGCCCTTACCACGCAGAGCATATTTCAAAAAAGCTGCAATATTCAGCGCCAGCGTATTGTGATTAAACGACCCACCTGCCATCGGCACGACTTCTCCATCATGAAACTCGCTCTTGAATTCAGCCTGCTCTTCCAACGCCAGATATTCTTCCAGCGTGTAGCGCTTTGGGGGGGCGATCGCCTCTCTATCTGTTAGCTGCATGGGATATCTCTCACGGGCTCCTGATGAGGAAATTGTAGCCTTAAGGACAGGATGAAGCACAGTAAGATAAAAACGAATCAATTTCGCCATAGACCGTAACGTTTCTTTCCCCATGCAAACCGAATATCGCCATCGTCGCGATCGCCTCCTCCGCAAACTGGGCAACAGCACCGCCATCTTCCGCAGTGCCCCCCAGGCCATCATGCACAACGACGTGGAATACAACTTCCGCCAGGACAGCGACTTTTACTACCTCACCGGCTTCAATGAACCGGATGCCGTTGCCGTCTTCGCTCCCCACCATGAAGAACACAAATTTATTCTGTTCGTGCGGCCCAAGGATGCCTTGGCGGAAACCTGGAGCGGCTATCGCACCGGAGTGGATCTGGCGAAGGAACTGCATGGAGCGGATGCAGTGTTTCCCATTGCCGAACTCGATGAAAAACTCCCCGACTATCTCAAACAGGCGGACCGCATTTACTATCGGTTTGGGGCCGATGAAGCCTTTAATTCCAAGGTAATTTGTCACTGGCGCAAGCAAATGCGCGGCTTCCAACGGCATGGTACCGGACCGTTAGCGCTGGAGCATTCTGGACAGTTGCTGGATCCACTACGGTTGGTCAAAAGCGAAGCGGAACTGGCCTTGATTCGGCGGGCAGTGGCGATCGCCACCGAAGCCCACAACCTCGCCCTAGACTTTGCCCAGGTGGGTCATTACGAATACCAAATCCAGGCGGAGATGGAATACCTGTTCCGCAAACAGGGAGCGCTGGGTCCGGCCTATCCTTCCATTGTCGCCTCGGGTCCCAATGCCTGTATCTTGCATTATGTCGAAAATAACCGTCAGATCCAAGCCAATGAGTTGCTGTTGATCGATGCCGGTTGCTCGGTGGATTATTACAACTCGGATATCACGCGCACATTTCCGGTGGGGGATGGGTTTACAACGGAACAGGCGATTCTCTACGATTTGGTTCTGGAGGCGCAGCAGCAGGCGATCGCCGCCGTCCAACCGGGCAATACATTTAATCAATCCCATGACGCCGCCGTCAGCGTTCTGGTCGATGGTTTTTTAGAACTGGGGTTATTACAAGGCGAAAAGGAAGAAATTATCAAAGAGGAAAAATACAAACACTTGTACATGCATCGAACTGGCCACTGGCTGGGTCTCGATGTCCATGATGTTGGCTCCTACAAACACAACAAGGACGACTGGCGACAGTTCCAGGCTAACCAGGTTGTTACCGTCGAACCGGGAGTTTATATTAGCCCCACCATCGAAGCCCCGGAGGGCCAGCCCCCCATTCCCGAGCGCTGGCGCGGTATCGGCATCCGGATTGAAGATGATGTACTTGTTACTTCGACGGGGAACGAAGTGTTGACTGCGGGGGTGCCGAAAGACCGAGCGGAACTGGAGTATCGTCGTCCCGGTTCGTAAGCGTTAACCCCAGAATCACAACGGCCCCCAGAACACAGGCCAGAAAGGCAAAGCCCAGCCAACGCAGTGACGGCTGGGTCCAAAGGGAGGGGGTTTCTGGCTTGACCCGGTGGGTTGGCCGACGCGACGGCAGTAAGCGAGCAGTGTGCTGAGGCTGAATGGTCGTCGGCTGAATGTGCATCGTCGGGAGTTGCGAGGAATGGACCGTCGTTCCTCGGGCTTGCGGGGTCAATGCGTTCAATGGGTTAGCCGGAAGGAGAGGGGGAGGCGGGGGAGGCAGTGGCTTTGGGGTGGGTCGCTGGGACAAGGTCCGAAAGGCTCGATCTACCCAAGCGGCATCAAAAATCGAGTGGTAAATGCGATTGCCTAAGATCAGTTGGCCCTGATGCCGCTGAACCAACCCAAGCTGTAGAAGTCTCTGCTGCACAGGATTTTGGAGATTCACATCCTGTGGTTTCCCCGCTAAAACCGTTTGATACAGCCTCAGCAGGGACTGACTGCGCCCATCGGTTAAAATACTGCGACAAATACTGCGAATGTGCTGACGCAACTCTGGATTAACGCAGCGATCGATACAGTAGGTTTGAATAAAGGTATCCACCCAATGGTCAAGGCTCGGATCAGAACAGGGGTTGCTGCTTGTCCGGGATGCAGAGAGCAGCATTCTGCAAACATGCTCGGTCAAGACGGGCTGTCCATCGGTCCAAGTGAGTACCCGCTTGAGAATCATCTCCGGGTCGAGCGATCGCTGAGCAAGCTGGACTTCGAAGTCAAAATCCTGAGTCATTTGACTCAGCAGGTAGTCGAAACGCGGTTGCATAGGAGAACTAGCTGAAGGCAGGCTCGGTCTGGAGGGGGATGCAAATGACTCGGAGATTAGCGCTGGGGAAAATTTAAGGTTTAAGGTCAATGATGCTCTAACCCTACCATGATTGACCAAAGCCCGAGAAGAGGGGTGTGGGCACGGTGCAGGGAAAAATTGGGGGCGATCGCCCGCTACGCCAATTGCCTTTGTTAGAACAGTGGGTGCACCCATCCCTCTAACAAAGGCTTCAGCAAACGTGTCAACCAAGGTTTAGATTAGCCTTGGCGGATTATGCAGGCATCAACACAGTATCAATGATGTGAATAACGCCGTTGTCAGCAGCTACATCAGAGGTTGTAACCATGGCATTGTTAATTTTGACGCCGTGAGAGGTATCAATTTTTACATCTTCACCCTCAACCGTTTTCGCTGACTTTAACCCCATGATCTCAGCCTCCATCGTCTTGCCCGAAAGGACGTGATAGGTCAGGATCTTTTTAAGTTGGGGAACATCTTTCAGGAGCTTTTCAACGGTCCCTTTGGGTAACTTGGCGAAGGCTTCGTCTGTAGGTGCAAAGAGCGTAAAAGGACCCTTACCCTTCAGGGTTTCGACTAAACCTGCAGCTTTGACTGCGGAAACCAAAGTACCAAAGGAACCAGAATTAACGGCTGTATCAACGATGTCAGACATTTGTTTTACTCATGATTGAATCTGTTCACGAGAGTATTGTGGCAAACCCATGTGAAGTGAACCCCTTCCTTTGGACAGAAAGATCTGGCCTAAGCGAGAGTTATTTTACTTTTATCACACTTCTGCATTCTGTTGCTCGCGCATCCACTTTTCTTCAAATTCAGCCGGTGTCAAATAGCTCAATGACGAGTGGATTCTTTTCTTCATATACACTTCCTCTAGAAACTCTTCTATTCGCTCATAGACCTCACTAAAGTTTCGGTATTCTGATAGGTCTACTTCCTCTTCTTTGATCGTCCTCATTAATCTTTCCGCATATCCATTCTCCCAGGCTTTCCCGATAGCTGCCATACTAATCTTAACGTTGTGTTCTTCCAACATTTTTACATAGTCATTCGCTGCATATTGCACCCCTTGATCTGAATGATGTATCTCGGGAATTGCTTTCATCAATCCCTTCTCCAGTGCTGTTATCATCAAGCTCTTCTCCATTGTCTTATCCAGGTACCATCCTCGTATACTGCGGGTGAATACATCCATCACCACTGCCAGATAGACAAACTCCTCCTTCAAGCGGATATAGGTGATGTCCGCCACCCACACCTGCTCAGGACGCATTACCAACAGCCCTTTCTCCAGATTTGGATAACGCCGATAGCCATGCACACTGTTCGTCGTTCGCTTCCGCCTCACCCGCTTTTGAGCTAGTAGACCTAACTGCCTCATCAGACGACTCACTCGCTTATGGTTGACACTCCATCCTTCTCGCTGAAGTTGTTTCGTTATCCGTCTGTAACCGTAAGTCGGATATCTTCCTGCAACTTCGATAATCGCTACTCTGAGCTTTTCGTCTTCATCTTCTTTCTCTGACTTCGGCTTGTAGTAATATCGGCTTCGACTGTATCCAATCACATCGCAAATAATTTGAATGGGATAGTCTTCCTTGAACTCCTCTATCATTTTCCGTTTCCGCTCAGGTTCCACACATCCGAAGCTTTTTTTGACACTTCCAGCTCCATTGTCAATCGACCTATCATTCTTTCTAATTCGCTTATTCTCTCTGAGGCTTCGTCATTTGATTCTTTCCCTTCAAATGCTCGATGGGCCTGCTTGAGAAATTCATTCTTCCACCGGCATAGCACTGATAGATGGACCTTATGAGCTCGACTTGCCTCCGTCGGCGACCGCTGGCCGCTGACCATTTCCAGTACCACCTTGGCCTTGAACTCGCTGCTGTAATTTCTCTGTCTTTTTGCCATGACCCTTTTGCCTCCTAGACTTTAGCTTACTCTCTCTCGCCTCTGTTCAGGTTTTGGGGGTCACTTCAAACTACTTTGATGGACCAAACAGCTCGACTACTGTATCTCCATAGGTTTTTGGAAGTTTCTTCTGTTTTTTGTTTCCATTTGAAACTGCTTTAGGCTTTTTGGATTCTCGATTGCCTTTGCGTTGTTTGGACATGGGAATTCTCCAGACTAAATGTCATTCATTGCAGTCAGGAAGACCACTAGTGGCTCAACCTGTGCATAGGGCTGTAGTTTTTTGTCAATTCTGTCGGAACTTTAGTGGCATCCCTGTTCGGTTGCCTCGCAACGTGTAGCGTGTTCGCTTGATGTCTGTTCCTATTATAAGCGGCTTCAAGATATCTGTGAAAATCTATCTAAATTCCATAGATGATATGGATTCGCTATAATCTCTACGAAACTGTTTTAACTTAGGGAATAAACTTTTGAACAACGGGATAGCTGTTTTGTCTTTGCCTCCATCAATCGGCCTTGGAAAATAGGCAGAATCGTAATGATGGAAAGCTGTGCAAGATTCCAGACTTCACGAATAAACTGATCTAGATCAATGGGCTTGATTAAATAAGCCTCAATTTTGAGCTGAAGCTGATCAGTGAGGCAAGTAGAGGGGCAGGTTGAGATCACCATGACAGGAATCGTTCTGCTATCCCCAAGAGCAAGATGTCTCACTCGCTGAATTAAGGGATAAACGGTTTCGCCCAAAAATCTCATTTCACAAATCAAAACGGTGGGTATGTACCAATCTAAAAAGTCTAGGGCTTCTTTAACTGAACCGATCGCGGTTACGTTTGCACCATAGGTTTTCAGTACAAACGTATATAATTCCTGGCTACCTTGATCGTTATCAACTACGAGCACATGAACGTTTTTAAGAACGTCAGGAGTCAAGGAGATTTCATTAATAGCCGTCATCTTGATTGCCCCAATTGTGATGAGAGTATTTCTGAAACTCAATAGCAGTAACCCTGTTTGACTGCTAAAGTTGTACGACTGTTTATCTAGGACTAGAAAAAATTCTCTTGCTACTCGGATTATATTAATGGATGGCCAGTTGATTTCCTGAGTGAATTGATTGACTTTAGATTAATTGATGAAGAACGATACAAAATTTAATCTCGTTGCCATTCGCGATCCTCCAGTTCTTTTTGGGAGAGGAGGAGCGTAGTTTCGATTTCTTGGCGAATTGCTGTGGTTACTTCACAGTTACTATTCAAACAATCGAGCAACAATTGATTGGCATCGTAGTAGCGCTGTAGCGTTTGTTGCTGCTCAGGACTAAACTGCCAGGAATGGTGGAGATTGCGATAGTTGGCGATCGCCTCTTTGAGCTGCTCTAACCAAGCAAAATACTTAATATTCCACCAAGTCTTAAATTGCTCATGATTCTGGCTAGCTAGAGGTATTTGATCTTTCAATTGCTGTAATGACTGATAAAAGCCAGCATCTAGAACCATAATCAGAATATTACTCAAGGCCGAACCACAAGCATTTGCATGGGCAAAGTCCTGACTGTGCTCGATAGTGCAATCTAAGAGCAGCTTCTCTAGGGCAACATCTAAAAGCATTCCTTGATCAAGGGTACAGGCCAAGGTAAAATGAGCTGCGGTATTCGGGTTTTTAACCAGGCCTAAATAGAAGGCTCGCCTTGTTTCGATTTTAATTTCATCCGGAACCTGTTGTGATTTTTGGTTAGCCCACCTCAAGAATTCCTGTAGATAGGGATCTTGAGAAACCAAAGCATCAATCTGTTGTTTCATTAACTGTACCAGCGAGTCTGCGCTCCGAAGCATTGATGCAGTTAGCAAGAAGACTTCATGCCAATGGGGATCGGTGATGTGACTGACGAGTCCACCTAGGGCTTGCTCTAAGGCCCGAAGGTTATGGCTGGCAACAATCTTGCGAGCGGTGAAGTATTCTTGGAATACAAGATAGGAAAATGAGAAAATGCCTCGTGCTCGTTCAATTAGAAAACCATGCTGAGCCTCGATCGCTTTGAGAATCGCTTCACTTTCCAGTTGCAGTTCCTCGGGCTCTAAAACTGTGCCGGGTAAATTTTGTAAGTAATCGCCAATATATTGCTCAATCGTCCGTTGCTCAAAAAAATACTGTCCCTGCTCAAAGGTAACCGCCGCTAGCTGGCTGAGCAGCCTCAGCTTTTGGGGTAATAAAAATCCTCGATAGACATCATCTCGTTCAACCCCTCTCGCCTCATCCCATTTGCCGAGCAGTAAATCTAACCCCTGTTTGTAAAAGTCAGTTCGTTTCGTTGGAAACTTGCCTTGGCTATCAAATACCCAACAGGCTAAATGTAAAAATAAAGGAGTGACAACTAATTGGCGAAACTGCCAATTTTCGGGCAAATTCAATTTCTGTATAAATTGATCAGATAAATTTGGCTGTACTGTGGTTTTAGATATTATGTTTTTAGATACCGTGGTTTTAAGGGTTGTGCTTTTAGTTAATGCCACAAACCACTTTTGCGCAAACGTGGCGATTTGGGCCTGGGTAAAGGGCGCAATTTCTACATCGGTAAAGCCTCGCAACTGAAGTTTTTGGGCTGCAGTACGACAGGAAACTACAAATCGATTGCGGTGATACTTTTCTGAAAACTTGCGAACTTCTCGGTTCACCGCCCCACTATGCTGACTCAATACTTCATCCATGCCGTCCAGTAAAAGAAGGACTCGACCGGCTTGCAGGAGGGTTTCCAGTACGGATGAGTCAGTCTCCCCTGAGAAAACTAACATTTGATGAATGGTCTTAAAAAGACTAAATTCACCCAGAGAACCACACTCTTCTGCAAACTCTCGCAACCGGATAAAGAAAACGACTTGATCGGCTGCAAATTTACCCTGATTACATTGAATGGCAAGATGTTGTAGAAATGTAGTTTTCCCTACACCAGGTTTTCCAAGAATTCTCAACTTTGAGTAAGTTTCAACGGCCTCAATCCCTGGGATTTGTTTCTGCTCAATCGCTCCGAGGCCAACGCGGTCGAACTCAGTGGGTTCTAAATTTTGTAAATCAGCAATTTCCAACCATTGTTGACTAGCAATTTCTTCTAAAATGTTCACATCTACATAGATGTCATCTAGGCTGACTGGGTGGCTGATGTCCAGCAGTTGTAAAATGCCGCACTGGTTTTGAATGGTCTCTCGGTGTTGCGATCGCACCTGTTCAACCAACGCATCAAGACTGAGATGAGCGGTGTTAACCGCCTCTCCAGGTTCAGGAAATTCCGCAGGTGGATGCTCCGCAATCTCTCGCCAATCCAAATCTAGAATGGAACAAACTTCTATGAACACCTGGCGATCGACCGGTCGTCCTGTAAACAGTCGCCAAATGGGTTGACGGGTCTTGAGATTGACTTCTCCCGCCAGATTGTCTTGAGTCCATCCCTTAAGCGAGAAAGCTCGTTTAGCCCGTTGAATACCAGCGGGAGAGGCTTGAAGAGATCGCTTGACCATAAAACAAAAAGCTCATCATGGAAGACTCAAAAGTTAAACTTTTATAACCGTCAGGATTTCATACTCTTTTCTCCCCTATAATAACCCTCTTTTGTCTTCAGCGAAGACTATCCAGTTTTTTGCTTCCGTAGTTTCCCGTTTAGCCCCAGGGAATCATCGCGATCGATCACGGCACAATAAGGTCTTCAGCTATTATGGCCTGTTTTAATCAAGGAGAATTGAAACGCTTCTTTGCTCTAGAAAGTAAGGTTTGATGTTATGGCTTTGTGCGATATCGCGCATTTAGGAACTTTATTGTTAGTCAACTATTAGCAAACAAAATTTATGAATGTGTAGGCAGTCAAAGAATGTCTGAATTGAATTGGATTTGTATTGAATTGTATAAAAGTTGAATTGCGCCAATCTGCATCGCTGTTGGTCAGGGAGTCTCCTATTCCTAGCCAATCCGGTAGCCTTGGCCTAGGGCCATCGAAACACCTATCCCGTGACTGTGCTTGATATTTTTCTGGAGACTCCCTTAGTACCATCATCAGGCTTAACCGTTGATATTACATTCAGGAATATTACATTCGGGAATATTACATTCGGGTCAGCGCTGATATTTTCTTGATTTTCTCGTGACTCAAGCCTTCTAGATCGGCTAAACTCAGCCATCCCTCTTGAACCAACTGAGCAAAAACAAACAACAGAGCTGATTCTCGACCATCGTATTTCCCATCCAAGCCATGGCGCTGAATACTAAGAAAATCATGAAGTTTCCACAGGTCATCCACCAAGCGTAGCTCCCCAACCTTGCCTTGTACCTCTGCAATCAGGGCTTGCACTTCGCGCTCATAGGCTTGCTCAAAAGCGATTTTGGCCACCTGCTGTTCCGTCTCAGACCATTCAATACTTGTCACTTGCATGTTTTCTGCCAACGTTCAGAACAGGGACGATTTCTGGGAAATAATCCATATTCTTAAAATTATAATAAGTTTTGTCTCAGAAACCTAGAATTTTCTCATAATTTATTGAGTTAACGACTGAGTTCACTTGGAGGGACTCTCAATACCCTTGCGTGCTCCCCTGCGTGCTCCCCTTGTGCGCTGTTGAGGGAGTAAATACCAGGGGGTTTGGGGAAAGGTGTGGTGCTCCCAATGGTATTCACCCAGGTGATAGCAACTGAGGACTGAACAGATCTGTTGTAAAGCATTGGGGGGAGGGCGATCGCCAGGCTGCAAAAGTGGCCCTCGGTGGGGCAAATAGGTGCCAAACCAAAAGAGTTGAATGGAGCTCAACGCCAATGGCAGTAGTCCAAACAACAAGAGATTGAAGCGCGAAAGCTGAAATAGATAAGGTCCGAACAGCAGGAGACTACCCCAGGTCAGCCCAAACCCCAGACCATTGCGCCAGGACCAGTAGTTTCCCAAAAAATGGAGATACCAGCCGAAGGGCTGTCCAGGGTCTCCAGGATGAAAATCTGGATCACCCACCTGGGCCGGGGTCCGGTGATGTTGGCTGTGGTTGACACAACAGAGGTGATAGTTCAATCCGGCATACAGACCCACCAAAAGCTGACCGAGGTGATGGTTAAGGCGCTTGTCCTGGGGAATCAGGCTGCCATGCATGGCGTCATGGGCCAAGACAAACAGGCCCGTTTGGACGAGGGTACGACCCAGAATTGCCAGGAAAATATCCCCCCACTGGAGCCCTTGCTGCCAAGTTCGAGGCAAGCCGGGGGGCAAAGTCCAGCCCAGGCAGCAGACCCAGGTAATGCCCCAACTGGCAATCAACAGCAATACCAAGCATGCGCCCCAAGCACTCTTGAGTCGTGAGGACTGAGATGAATTCTGGAATGTGTTTCCAGGTAATTTTCGGGGCGAAGAGCGTGATGGTGACACAACCATATAGAAAGCGCCCTCTCGGAGAGCGCCTTACAGTGGAGACGAGGGCGATCGCAATGCTTAAGCACGATCCCCGTCCAACGGAATAAAATCAACGCGGCCGATGGGAGAAGAGCAGATTAGCGCACCAACTTGAGGAGTTCCTTAGGAGAAGCCAACAGGTCGATCGCCACGAAGAAGATCTTATTGTCTGGCGTCAAGAGAAAGCGCCAAGCCATATTCATGCCCACTCCAGCGCCAAACCAAGGCGTTTGGACCCGACCCGTGACTTTGATCTGAGTAAACCCATCGTCAACCTCTTCTGCTACTCCCCGTTCCGGAATAAGCTTGAGGTTCTGGCAGTCTTCCCGGAAGAAGCGCAAAACCGCATCGGTTCCCACAATGGGGCGCTGAAAGGGGGGCTGGAGTGCGCCATCGGGGGTAAACAGCTTGATCAATTCGTCGAAGTCATTAGCGTTGAGATAGTTCATATAGCTAATCACCGTCGGGTTATCGATATCTTGGATCGATACACTTGTCCGTTGTGCCATATCTACAGGAACGACCACGGGCTCAGACACCCGCTGAGCCCCATCCAATTTGGCAGGGTCGTAGCCCATATCGACGACAGCATTGCGCAGCACGGTGATTTGCTGACCCGGATCCAACTCACGAATCGCGGCCAACACCGCCGTCGCATTGGCGGAAAGGCTATACCCCGTAGGAATCGGGGCAACCAAACCCTGATCCATCCAAACCCCCAGTTGGTACCAGAATCCCAGTTTGATATTGGCAGACCAAATAGCGTAGGTGCGACAAATTTCAGTATCGGTATGGTTAGCCAAGTCGCACATGACCTGGGTTTGCTCCCCAAAGGGCATTGCTTTGATCTGATTGAGGACGCCTTCTGCAAACTGCATACTGGCAGCTCCCGGTGCAGCGATGGTAATGCTAGTTCCCATTTCCAGGTAGGCAAACCAGATTAAGGCGAGCTGATCTTCGGTATTGAGCTGGCTAAAACGAGCGATAGTTGCGGGGACAACATCTGCCGATAGGGTATCGGGAAAAATGCCACGAGCAGATTCGATGGTAAACGGCATAGTTAGAACCTCATGGCCTGATACTCAACGTTTGCTCTTTCAGCATATTGCCTACTGTAAACTTATGCAAATAAATGCAACAAAAAGCAAAAAATAATTGACTATTCTTGGGATAGGCCAGTATCTATGGTTCAGCAGTCGTTGCCCATTGCTTGCTCTATCGATACGAGAGTCTCCCTTGGCGTGATCTGCCTTTGTTTTCTGCGAATCCGTTTAGAATTGCCTTAAGGCTCTCTACCTCCCATAGACTGGTCGCTGATTGTGCTTGAATTTTCCCCCCCGGATTCCCTAGGGCGTTTGCGCCGTCACCTGTCACATCTTTTCCTCGTTTTGCTGCTGGCGGGGCTTTGGGTGTTGCTGGCTACCCAACCCGCGATCGCCACAAGTTGGACGTTGGATTATACCTACGCTGACCTTGCCGACCAGGTCTTTGACAATCAGGATCTGCACGCGGCTAGTTTTGCCGGGGCCAATGCTCGACGGGCAAGCTTCCACAATGCCAATTTACAGAGTGCCATTTTGACCCAGGGGATCTTTCCCGAAGCAGATTTTACTGGGGCGGATTTGAGCAATACCCTAGCTGATCGCGTCACCTGGGAAGGCAGTAATTTAACGAATGCGATTTTGACGGGAATGACGGCCACCAGCACGAGTTTTTATCAGGTCGAAATCGCGGGGGCTGATTTTAGCGATGCGATTCTCGATCGCTACCAAACTGCAAAGCTCTGTGAGCGTGCCCAGGGGACAAACCCGGTGACGGGCGTGAGCACTCGCGATAGCTTGGGCTGTCCTTAGGCCAGCAGACTCAGCCGATAAACTAAGCCAGTAAACTAGAATTCGCTAACGCCCAGTTCCGTAGGGGTTCCCACAGCAATACTTCGTCGAGGATTGTGGCGTAGCCCAGGGAATTGGGATGGAGACCATCGGCGCAGAGGCGATCGCCAATCCACTCAGGATCATGGCTCATCCAAGCCGCAAAAATATCCAAATAGGGCACCTGCCGCGCGGCACAAGCCAAACGGGTGGCTTCTTTGTAGTGTTCTTGGTCGGCGTGGTTGTAGTAAAGGCAATCTAAAAACGGCATTTTGGCCTCATCTACGGGGGTCATGCCGATAAAGTAAACCTGGGTTGCTAGGCGTTGGGCCTGTTCGATCAGATGGGCGATCGCAGCTTCAAATGCTTCAAATCCTGTAAAATTTCGTCCACCGCTATGGCCCAACCGGGCAGAGTCGTTAGTCCCCACAGAAAGCAAAATCGCCTCCGGCAGACGGTTACGTAATTCGCCTCGGCGGGAAAATTCGGCCTCTAGTCGTTGGGTCACCTGCTTCACCCCATCCCCGCGCACGCCAAGATTGTAAATCACCGGGCCATCGGCCCCCATCCAGCGACGGCGCAAGCCCTCTACCCAGCCACCATTCTCCGGATCGCCGTAGCCATAGACCGTGCTATCGCCCAGGGCAATCAGCTTGGGCGGCTGCACCAAGGGCGGAACCGGCGACGCAAAGGCGGGGGAATAGGCAGTTTGCATAGCAAAGTTCAGTTAAATTCTCTTGAATCTAACACTCTTGTCTTTTCGTTGCAATCCGTTACATTCACCCGGTTCGAGGGAATCTGTCAAGGGCTGATCTCCGATGGCCAAACTCAGTCAAGAGAGGGAAATCTCCGCCTCTGAGGGCAGACCCTGAATCCGAACCAGATTTTAAGATAAAGGCATTACAGCCTAGTCGAGCCTTGAACGGAAGCATATGCCAATCAAAGACGATTCTCAAAAACCCCGTCGGTTCCAACTCGGCAATCTGCTCCTGCTATTGTCGGGCTTGATTCTCGTGGCCAACATTGTTTTGCCGAGTATTCTGGGACCTGCGATTCCTCGGGTGCCCTACAGCATGTTTATTGACCAGGTCAATGACGGCAAGGTAACGCGGGCCTCGGTGAGTCAGGAAGAAATCCGTTATCAACTCAAGACCGAAAATAGCGAAGACGCGCCTCAGGTCTTTAGCACCACGCCGATTTTTGACCTAGAACTGCCTCAGCGCCTCGAAGACCACGGTGTGGAATTTGCCGCGCCGCCGCCGCCCCAAAACCGCTGGTTCACAACGCTCCTGGGCTGGGTTCTGCCGCCCGTGATCTTTGTGGCGATTTTCCAGTTCTTCGCCGCGCGTCGGGGGGGCATGGGAGGTCAGCAGGGAGCGCTGTCGTTTATGCGCAGTAAGGCCAAGGTCTATGTGGAAGGCAGCGACACCAAGACCACCTTTAAGGATGTAGCCGGGGTCGAAGAGGCCAAGGTTGAGTTGACGGAAATCGTCGAGTTTTTGAAATCGCCCCAACGCTTTTTGGAGATTGGCGCGCGCATTCCTAAAGGGGTGCTTTTGGTTGGCCCGCCGGGAACCGGCAAAACTCTCCTGGCCAAAGCCGTGGCCGGGGAAGCCGGGGTGCCGTTTTTCTCAATTTCCGGTTCGGAGTTTGTCGAACTGTTTGTGGGAGCCGGTGCGGCACGGGTGCGGGATCTGTTTGAGCAGGCCAAGAAAAAAGCCCCCTGTATCATCTTTATTGACGAGCTGGATGCCATTGGTAAATCCCGCGCCAGCAACGGTATGTTCGGCGGCAACGATGAGCGGGAGCAAACCCTCAACCAGTTGTTGACCGAAATGGATGGCTTTGCCGCAGGCGGGGCCACGGTGATTGTGTTGGCCGCGACCAACCGACCAGAATCCCTAGACGCGGCACTGCTACGACCGGGCCGATTTGATCGGCAGGTGCTGGTGGATCGCCCGGATCTCTCAGGTCGGGAAGAAATTCTCAAGATCTATGCTCAGAAGGTGAAGCTGGAGCCGGAAGTGGATCTCCATGCGATCGCCACCCGCACCCCCGGTTTCGCCGGAGCTGACCTAGCTAACCTGGTGAATGAAGCCGCTCTTCTGGCGGCCCGTGCCCAACGGCTCAAGGTGGCCCAAGCGGACTTTAATGAGGCGATCGAGCGGGTCGTTGCGGGTCTAGAGAAAAAGAGCCGCGTCCTCAACGAAAAGGAAAAAACCATCGTCGCCTACCACGAAGTCGGCCATGCCCTCGTCGGTTCGCTGATGCCGGGGGGAAGCAAAGTCGCCAAGATCTCCATCGTGCCTCGGGGCATGGCGGCCCTGGGCTATACCCTCCAACTGCCGACGGAAGATCGTTTTCTCATGAGTGAGGAGGAACTGCGCGGACAAATTGCCACGCTCCTGGGGGGTCGCACCGCCGAAGAGATTGTCTTTGGCAGCATCACCACTGGAGCCGCCAACGACTTGCAGCGGGCCACGGACCTGGCCGAGCGCATGGTCACCACCTATGGAATGAGTAAAGTTCTAGGACCCTTGGCCTACGAGAAAGGCAGCCAAAACGCCTTCCTAGGGCAAGACGGCATGATGATGAACCCTCGTCGCATGGTCAGCGATGACACGGCCCAGGCGATCGATGCTGAGGTCAAGGAGATCGTCGAAAGAGCCCATGACCAAGCGCGGTCAATCCTGAAGGAGAATCGCGATCTGCTGGAGCAAATCTCCCAGAAGATCCTGGAAACTGAAGTGATTGAAGGTGATGAGCTGCAAACTTGGCTGAAACAGGCGGCTTTGCCGGAAGCAGTGACGGCCTAGGCTGGGGGAGGTGAATTACTTGCCTAATTTTCAAGGTTGCTTTCGTTACGGTTAAATCAATTCAGTTTTTTACTAATGGGACGAGTCTGCTGGGCTTATCCCATTTTTTTGATACTAAATTTCCATGTTCACGGATTGTCTGAGGGTTAATCACAATCATCAAGACAGCCGTAATTTACTTATAATTTCATTGTTTTACCCCTAGAAAAGCCAGTTCAAAAGCCTGTGTTTAGAAACTGCAAGAATGTAGCGTTTGAGGCGATCGCCCACTCTCACGTAACCCAGGCAAATCCGCGATTTCACAGCACTATTCGGCAATAAATTAATTAATTTATACAGAACCATTTTCTTTTATTTAATTTCATAAAAACCCCTTCCAAAGCTTTTTCCTGATGCCAAGGGGGGCGATCGAAAAACTGTAGGTAAGGTCTCCAGCTTTCTCATATTTTGAGGTTCTCTGGGGATTCTGGATTTTTCCAGCGATTTCTAGAGTCACCCAACCACTCAGGCGATCATCCGCGACTAAATCCTGCATGGAATCTCAGTACAGCCCCTCCCAGTACCATCCCGAAGAAGTCAACATTCAAAAATATTTTGATGTTCTTCGTCGTCGTTGGCCCATTGCGCTAGTTATTTTCGGAACATCCCTGGGCCTAGCCAGCGTTGCCGCCAGTTTGCAGGCTCCTAGCTACAAAGCCGAAGGCAATTTGCTATTTGAACTGAACCGCACCTCTTCCCTCTTGGAAGTTAACAGCAGTCTTGAGCAGCTCAAATCGCTCAATGCCAAAACGAGTCCGCTCAATACCCAGGCCGTAATTTTGCAGTCGGCTCCCATTTTAGAAACTGCGATTGATGAGCTGAAGCTGCGCAATGACAAAGGCAAGCGCCTAGAACCGAAAGATATTCTAGAGAACCTCACGGTTGAAACAGTCGTCGGCACAGATGTCTTGAAGGTGTCCTACAAGGCCAAGAACCCAGAGCTAGCGGCCAGTTTGGTCAATCACGTCATGCAGGCTTATTTGGCCAATGACATTCTCAATAACCGAGCCGAATCACGGGCGGCCCGAGAGTTTATTACCAGTCAACTGCCCACCACGGAACAGGCGGTGGACCAGGCGGCAGAAGCGCTGCGTCAGTTTCTGGAGCAAAATCAAATTGTTTCCCTGCAAGCGGAGTCCGGTCGTTTGGTCTCGCTGATGAGCGAATTGGATTCTAAAATTAATGGAGCCCAGGCCCAGTTACTGGATCTCAATGCCCAGATCCAAGAGCTCAACCGCCAAGCGGGGCTTCCCGCCGATCAGGCCGTGCCGCTGAATGCCCTGAATCAGTCTAAAGGGGTGCAGGAGGTGCTGGGACAACTGCAATCAGCCCAACAGCGACTAGCCCAGGCCCGGACGCTGTACACGGATAATAATCCGAAGGTGGCGGCACTGCGGGATGAAGAGACGGCGCTGCGATCGCTCCTCTCCCAACGGGTTACCGAAATCGTAGGGACCAGCGCCGGGGTGACGCCGGGGCTTTTGCAATTGGGTCCTTTGCAGCAAAGTCTGGCCTCCAAGCTCGTGGAAAATCAGGTGACCCGTCAAGGGCTCGAACAGCAGCTCCGGGCGTTGCTCGAAGTGCGAGAGCTTTATCGCAACAAGGCAACCCTGATTCCCGCGTTGCAAAAGCGTCAGGAAGAGCTGGAGCGCAAGCTCAATGCGGCCCAGGGCATCTATGAATCGCTGCTGAAAAAACTGCAGGAAATTCGGGTTGCGGAAAACCAAAATGTGGGGAATGCCCGCATTATTCAAGCCGCAAAGGTCCCGCGTACATCGAGTTCAAAGCTGGCCCCGCTCCTGCTCGGTGGCGGCGGATTTATGGGCCTGACCTTGGGCATTGCCGCTGCTTTTTTGGCGGATCTGCTCGATCGCTCTGTGCGTACCGTGGCCGATGCCCAAGCACTCCTGGGGTATCCACTGCTCGGTTTAATCCCCCATTACAAAACCGTTGCGCTCCATGGCCAAGGGGAGGAAGAGCATTTCGAGGGGATTTCTCCCCGGATCGTGGTGGCCAATTCCCCCCGCTCCATGGTCAACGAGTCCTATCAAATGCTGCGGGCCAATCTCAAGTTTGCGAGCACTGATCATCCGATTCAAAGTCTCGTGATTACCAGTGCCGTGCCGGGAGAAGGCAAGTCCGAAGTCTCTGCCAATCTGGCCGCAGCCATGGCCCAAATGGGGCGACGGGTGCTGCTAATTGATGCGGATCTGCGCAGCCCTACCCAGCATCATCTCTGGGGTTTGATGAATGCGGTGGGGTTGAGTAATGTCATCGTCGGCCAGGAAAAACTAGAGCATGCCATCCAGACCGTAACCAATCGTCTATCGGTGCTGACCGCAGGCGTAGTACCACCTAATCCTATAGCTTTGCTAGATTCCAATCGCATGGCCCAAATCCTCAAGCTTCTGGCAAAGCAGTATGACTACATCATTTTTGATACGCCGCCCTTGGCAGGCATGGCGGATGCAGCGGTGCTGGGTACGATGGTGGATGGGCTCTTGCTCGTGGCTCAGCCCGGTGTGGTGAATGTGGATAGTGCAAAAATTGCCAAGCAAATTCTCGAACGCTCAGCGCCCAACGTGTTGGGATTAGTGGCCAATGGGGTCAACCTCAAACAAAACGGGGATGGGCATTTTTATTATTACAGTCGCGATCGCAACACCCCTCCCACTCACAAAACCGCAACCCCCTCAGCCTCGTCGCCTCGGAAGCGGCGATCGCTCCTCATGGGATAATACAGAAGTCTTTTCGCTGGCGACTTCGCACCCCACCTTCAGATGGCCCAGTATTTTGCAACCGTGGCTCGGGGCCTAGAACCCCTTGCCGCCCAGGAACTCAAATCCTTGGGTGCCCAAGCCGTCACGCCGGGGTTTTGCGGGGTGGCCTTTGAGGGAGAGCGATCGCTCCTCTATCGCGTCAATCTCTGGGCTCGGTTGCCTTTCCGCATTTTAGTCAAGCTGGATGAGTTTTCCTGTCGCGACTCGGGGGATCTATACGCCGGGATCCAGCGGATCGATTGGGAACCCTATCTCACCCCTGAGCAAACCCTAGCGGTGGACGCAACGGGGAAAAATGCCCAGCTAAACCACAGCCACTTCACCGCGCTACAGGTCAAGAACGCCATTGTTGATCAGCAGCAGGAACGCTGGGGCAGACGCTCAACCGTCGATACCTTTGAGCCCGATGTGCGGATTAATATTCACATTCGCCATGACCGCTGTACCGTCAGTCTGGATAGTTCGGGAGAAAGTCTGCATCGTCGGGGGTACCGGCCTGCCATGGGCGCAGCCCCGCTGAAAGAATCCTTGGCTGCGGCCCTAATCCAACTGACCGATTGGACGCCAGACCAGGCCTTTTTTGATCCCCTCTGTGGCTCCGGCACCTTGCCCCTGGAGGCCAGCTTGGTGGCCCTGCGGATTGCACCGGGATTATTTCGCGATCGCTTCGGGTTTGAAACCTGGCCCGATTTTGACGCCCCGCTGCTCGACCAACTCATCGCCGAAGCGGAAGCCCAACAGCGAGAAGTCACCCCCGCCTGGATTGGGGGCAGCGATAGCAGTGAAGAGGTGGTTGAACAAGCGCGATCTAACGCGCGCAACTGCGCCGTCGATCGGCAGGTGCAGTTTCAATGCCAGGACCTCAGTGCCATCGAAGCGCCTGCCCAAAGTGGTGTACTTCTGTGCAATCCGCCCTATGGCGATCGCATTGGCAACCGGGAAGAATTGGGAGATTTGTATAAATTGTTAGGCGATGTGCTCAAACAGCGGTTTAAGGGATGGACGGCTTATATCCTCAGCGGAAATAAAGAATTGGCCAGCGCCATTCGCCTCAAATCAGCCCAGCGCCTTCCCGTGGACAATGGCGGTATCGCCTGTCAACTGATGAAGTATGAGTTATATTAGCGTTGAATGGCCGTTGGTCAGCAGCCCTAGAAATTCCCCAGTCAGCCTTACAAAACAAACGTTACAGCAAGCATTACAAAATCGTCATCGTCATCGCGGGCACTCTTCCAAACCCGGTTCGTCGGAAACCCTTAGCACCTAGATCTGACTGATAATCTTACGGGCAATCTTGCGGGCAATCTCACCGTCAGAGGCTACCTGTATCTGGCCAAACTTCCTGAACGTTTATTAAGCTTCTCATATTGATAAATTTTAGGGTGGCTCTGGAAATTGCGTAGTCATTGCGCTATTGCCCGCCATACTTTGATTCTTTCACTGTTACTCAGCACGCTCAGGATCATTTACCAGTTTATGTGTACCGCAGGCCTTCCTTCTGCGCTCTTGCATTGGCATCTCAATGCAATTCGGCCTGAAATTCGACACGAAATTCAGCACAAAATTCAACTTAGGGGCAATCGGGGCAATGCACACCCACGATACTTCCCATTCTTGCCATGTCCGACCTCACTTCCCCGCTGCATACGCACATTAACGCCCAAATTTTGGCCGAAATTCTGCTGCAAGCCCGAGAAAGCTTTGCCCTCGCGAAACATAACTATCGATTGGCGCTCGCGGCAACGAGTGCCAGTGTTTTGATTAGTTTGACCGGGATTGGTATTATCGCGAGCGGTCGTGCTTCAGAGGGGGCGATCGCTGCCGCCACGGGGGCATTGCCCATCATCGGCTGTGTCCAGTTGCTCAAAACCGCTGGGGAACAGCTAGAATCTGCGAGCAAACAGCTCAATCAAACCTTAGATAATTTGAGCTTACATCCTCCAGGCTAGGAATCTACGTGGATCTACGTGGTCCTAAAGGACTAGGATGCTTGGTACTAAAGCCCTTGCGATCAGTCTTCAAAGACAGTCATCTAGATCCATGTGGTCCTTAAAAAAATTCCCTAAGATGTAAATATCAAAACATTCGGGTTGCGGTTCTTACCGCCTCCCCCATTCAAGGAGATCCATTCATGAAACGCCTCTCTATCGCTTTACTCGCCGCTGTCACTCTCATGCCCCTGGGCAGTCTTGTTCTCAACGTCGATGCGGCTCAAGCCCGAGGCGTTCGCCGCAATAATACGATTGCCGCTGCGAATACAACGGGTGCTCGTCCCCAAAAGTTGGCTCAACGGGGTGATAGCAATTTGACTCCCGAGCAGCGCGCTGCTAAACAGGCAGAGCGGGAAGCGAAAATGACTGCCAAAATGAAAGAAACTCTGGGCCTGAGCGATGCTCAAGTTTCTCAAATCGAAGGGATTCGGGCTTCTTTCAAGCCTCAGTTTGAGAGCCTGCGCACAGAAGCAAAAGCACTCAAAGATAGCGGTGCAACTAAAGAGCAAATGCAGCCTATTCGCGACAAAATGAAGGCCCTGCATGAGCAAATGCAAGCTTCGATCAAAGGGGTTCTGAGTGCTGATCAAGTGCAAAAGCTGGACGCGATGAAAGCCCAGTGGGGAGATCGTAAGCATGGCAATCGCCAAGGCGGACGTCAAAATCGCCAAAACGGTCAACAAAGCGGCAATACCCAAGGCTAATTCAGCTTCGGCCCAGAAACTTGACCCAGAAACTTGACCCAGAAACTTGACCTAGAAATTCAGTTTCTGGGTCAGTACTGCTGATTTTCAATGATGGGACAAATGATATTGGGTTGAGAGAACTGAGGGCTATTTGGGTCCACAGCCATGAGCTCAACCAGTTCTTCCCTTAGGATAGAAAGCTGTCGAATTTGCTCATCAATAGCTGAGATTTTATCGTTTAACTTATGACGAACGTTGTCACAGGGAAGTTGGCCGCGATCATGAATTTGTAAAATTTCGCCAATTTCCTGGAGACTGAGACCGAGTTTTTGCGATCGCCGAATAAAAGCCAAGCGTTTCAACACAGCTGGTTTAAACAGCCTAAAACCTCCCTCCGTCCGCTGGGCCACCGGAATCAGCCCCAACTCCTCATAATAGCGAATGGTTTTGATGGGAACTTGGCTCTGTTGCTGAAGTTGACCAATACGCAAGAGCTGAGCAGGATCTGTCAGAGGAGCCGTTGGGAGCGTTTGAGTCATGGCATTTAAGTCATGGCGTTTGAGTCATGGTGCATTGCTTTCCTAGGACGGTTTACATTTTAGCGCAAGGGCACAAGCCGCATCGGAGTCATCCAGTTCGATTTGCAAGGTGGTGTGTTGAATCTGGAAATTTTCCTGTAATCCTTGATTGACTTGGGCAATGAATTCATCCCCTGGATGTCCGGCTGGCATCACGAGATGGGCTGTGAGCGCAATTTCTACGGTGCTGAGACTCCAGATATGTAAATCATGCACCTCGGTCACGCCTGGACACTCCGCCAGATAGGTGCGAACGGCTCGCTCATCTAAGTTCTCAGGAACGCCATCGATCGCGAGATGAAAAGAGTCTTTTAAGAGTTGCCAAGTGCTGAAAATAATGAATAAGCTAATGACTAAACTGAAGGCTGGATCGAGCCAGAGCCACTGGGTCAGGAGAATGCCGATCCCCGCCAAAACAACGCCGACCGAAACCAACGCATCTGCCATCATATGTTGAAAGGCCGCTCGGATGTTTAGATCAGCTTCGCGACCGGAAAGAAACATTAAAGCGGTTCCTGTATTAACCAAAATACCAACAAGGGCAACGCTAATAATGATCGTTCCTTGAACTTCATCCAGATGGGTGAGCCGCTGTAGGGATTCCCAAATAATACCGCCGGTAGCAACCAGCAGAAAACCCGCATTGAGAAAAGCCGCCAAGATGGAAGATTTCCGCCATCCATAGGTGTATCGAGCAGAGGGCTGCCGTTGAACCAAGACAGTGGCAATCCAGGCTAGCAATAGGCCCAAAACATCGCTGAGATTGTGACCGGCATCTGCCACGAGCACCACCGAATTGGCGAATAACCCAGCAACAAACTCAATGATCACAAAACTGCTGTTGAGCAGTAATCCAATGATAAAAGCACGATTGTAGTTAGCGGGAGCTGGGTGATGATGTCCATGATGATGTCCATGATGATGCCCGTGATCATGTCCAGAATCATGATTACGGTTATGACTATGGTTATGAGGCGTTGGGTCGTGATGGGATGGCGAATGATGTGAACTGTGTTCATGGGACATATTTTCAGACTCCAGCAGACTCAAACGTAAACAGGCTTCTGCATCAAAGCAGACCCCCTTGATCTTAGTTCAGCAGTGTTGCCAATGCCCCACTCGCCTGCTGTCCCACGGCAAAACCCTTAATACGAAAACCTTAAAAGGGACATGGCGATGCCATGTCCCAACTAAAGCGCTCAATCCAACCTATAGCTCTGGGTTCTATAGCCCTGGATTAGATCAGCCTAGGCTGCATTTCCCTTGCGGCGACGCTTCAAAATTGTGCCACCCACAACACTCGCGAGACCCAAAACCATACCTGGCTCAGGTACGGAGGTGGAGCTGACCTCCGGATCAAAGCCCGTGAACCGCCCATCACCCACATGGAACGAGTGGTTATCGGTTTCAAAGCCACCGCCCCCAACCTGGGAAATGACAATGCGGTTAAAGAGTTCATTTTCACCTTCAGCATAGAAGTGGGCGTAGCCATTGCCTTGGCCGCCATTTTCCGAGCCTAGGCCACTGCCGGGATGGAGATTGGAGTAGAGATAAAAACCACCTGCATCTTCAATGTCTTGAGTGTTAAAGCTCTGAAGTAGAGTATCACCTTGATAGAAGGAATAGGTGTTACCGGCATGGGCTGCGCCCCAATTAATGCCGAAATAGTTGAGATTTTCTTGCAGGTCAATAATGACGTTATTGCCTTGGAAAACTGCGAGATAATTAGAAGTATTTTTCTCGCCTTCAGCTCCCGTCGGTGCCCACATATCGGCCCGAACACTGCTGTTGCTGCTGCCATTAGAAAACGAATACTGGGCAAATGCATCTGTGGCGGTGGGCAGTTTGCCATCGTTGAAGTCGATCGTGGTGGTTCCGTCTAAATCGTAGAACTCGGAAAACGCGCCTTGGTTGGTTTCTCCATTGGAACCGGCAATCCCAGAGGTCATTTTGAAGGTGAAGGCTTGGGCGGGATTAGTTGCGCCGAGGATGGCGATCGCCCCAAAGGCCAATGCGGAAATAACGTTAAAGCCGAGCTGCTTGGAGATAGCGTTCATAGTTCTCTTAAATCAATGGATGAGTTGTACAGCGGTGGTGGGTGTCGGTGGGTGAACCGTTTTGCACCGCTCTTAACTACCTCATTACCCTAACGGCTCAATTCCAAAATTGAGGCTCAACAGGTCTAAGCTTGATAAAACGATTTTTATATGGCTATCTCAGCTTTTTTTAAGACTAGAAAATTTTGCTGATGACTTCTTTTTTCCGTAAAATCAGGGTTTTTTACAGGCAGAGACTCAGCCAATTTCTGTAGATGCGGGTCAGATTTTTGCGCTTCCGATATTTTGTAGATGCCAAAAATATGCTGACTGAGTAAATTAACGCAAAACCTTTAATCAAAGTGAATCTGTTCTCAGATTTATCAGGGCATTTAGCATGTTTCAGTAAAGCAAATACGGAACCTTTTGTTGATAGAAAATTTGCTTAAACTTTAGGGATTTAACAAGTAAGCGTAAATACACGGATGTCATTCTAGAAATACTTGATTACAGGTGATAAAGTCCAATCTAGTAATTACACGCAACTTGCTTGACGTGTGCATATAGAGATCAGGAGATCAGCTTTAGCTTGCATCTGCCGAGTCTGAGCTCATTGCTGAAATTGCCAGCGGTGAACGAATTTTAGAACTCGGGGATAATACTCCAATGAATTCATTTCAGGTTAGCAGCTTTGGTGGCCAAGCTTCCCATGGACTTTCCACAGTAGAATTAGGACTGGAAAAACAGCTATTGGGAGAAATGCCATCGCTACAGTCATCCGGTGGAACGTTAGTCTTTGTTGATAGCCAGTTGCAAAATTATCAGGAGCTTGTTGAGGGGATAGAGGATGCAGAAGTTATTGTTTTAGCGGGCGATCGCAACGGCCTTGTACAAATCACAGAAACGCTCTCACAAAAGCAAAATCTCGGTAGTGTTCAGATTTTTTCCCATGGCGATGTTGGCGCATTGCAACTTGGTAATGCTCAACTCGATGCCAGTAATTTAAATACCTATGGAACGTTGCTCCAGCAATGGGGACAAGCCTTAAATCCCACTGGCGATTTATTACTCTATGGTTGCAATGTTGCCGCTGGCAATTTAGGACAAGCGTTTGTTCAGCAGGTAAGCCAGCTTACCCAGGCGGATGTAATGGCTTCCAACGACCTCACGGGCAACGGCGGCGATTGGCAACTAGAAGTAGCCACAGGGCAGATCGAAGCGCAGACGGTTTTGAATTTAACCACGCAGGTCAACTATCGCGGCACCCTGGCAACCTATAACGGCCATGAATACCTATTGACCAACGCCAGCAAAACCTGGGTTGAGGCCCAAGCAGAGGCCATTGCCCTGGGGGGAAATTTGGTAACCGTTAACGATGGGGCGGAGGAGGCTTGGCTGCAGCAGACCTTCGGCACGACGGAAAGCTTCTGGATTGGCTTAACTGACGAAGCGGTAGAAGGGCAGTTCCAATGGGTGAGCGGCGAAGCTTTAGGCTACACCAACTGGGCTCCGGGCCAACCCGATAACTATCTACTGGCGGGGGGCGAAGATTACGTTGCGCTCAATTTCAGAACCACGCAAAAGTGGAACGACGCCAGCAGCACCCAAAAATATCGCGGCATCATTGAACTCAACACCCCCAATAACAATGCGGGCGTCCTCGGATTCAGTCAGAGCGATTGGGTTTTTAACGAGGGAGAAAAGACGGCGACATTGACAGTCAACCGAACCCAGGGCATTACAGGTACGGTGACGGTGGATTACGCAACGGTGGCAGGAACGGCGATCGCCTCCCAGGATTACACCGCCCAATCCGGCACCCTCACCTTTGCCCCCGGCGAAACCCAAAAATCGATTCAACTGACGCTGCTCAACGACACCCTTCAGGAAGGCGACGAAGCCTTCACGCTGGAACTCAGCAACCCCACGGGCGGTGCGACGCTCACCCCTAATTCCAACGGTCAGCCCACGACCCAGATTACGACCCAAATCACACTGCGAGATGACGAATCCAGTTTTTCCTACAACGGCAAGACCTATCGCTTGACCCAGGGGACCAAAACCTGGGCCGAAGCCCAGGCGGAGGCTCAGACCCTGGGGGGTAACTTAGTCACGGTCAACGATGGGGCGGAACAGGCTTGGTTGCAGCAAACCTTTGGCACCACCGAAGTCCTGTGGAATGGCATGACGGACCAAGCCGTCGAAGGGCAGTTTCAATGGATCAGCGGTGAGGCCGTCACCTACACCCACTGGGCACCGGGCCAGCCCGATGACTATCAGCCCGTGGGCGGCGAAGACTACGGTACGCTCAATTTCCGCGCAACCCGGCAATGGAATGATGCCCATGGCTCGAATAAGTTTCGCGGGGTGATTGAAATTACCCCCGGCGCAGGCAATCCCGGCGTCATCGGTCTGGCTACCAGCAATTTTGTCGTCAATGAGGGTGAACAGTCCGTCACCGTTAAGGTTCTGCGCACCCAGGGCGCGAGCGGCACGGTTACGATCGACTACAGCACCGTCGAGGAAGATGCGATCGCCGGAGAAGATTTTGTCAGCCAAACCGGTACCCTCACCTTTGAAACCGGGGAAGTGGAAAAATCTGTGGTGATTCCACTGCTGAATGACATGCTGCTGGAGGGGGATGAGGCGTTTGGATTTGTGATCGATCGCCCCACCGGTGGTGCAACCCTCCTGGCCCCACGCACCGCCCAGATCACTCTACGGGACGACGAATCCAGCGTTTCCCACAACGGCAAAATCTATCGACTCACCCAGGGAGCTAAAACCTGGGACGATGCCCAGGCCGAAGCCCTCACCCTCGGGGGGAACCTGGTCACGATCAATGACGCCACGGAGCAGGCTTGGCTAGAGCAAACCTTTGGCACCACCGAAGTTCTCTGGACCGGACTGACCGACGAAGAGGTTGAGGGCCAGTTTAAGTGGATCAGCGGCGAAGCGGTCACCTATACCCACTGGGCACCGGGCCAGCCCGACGACTATCAGCCCGTGGGCGGCGAAGACTACGGCACGCTCAATTTCCGCACGACGAAACAATGGAACGATGCCAATGGCCTCGCGAAATATCGGGGACTGATCGAAATTACGGACCCCGGCCCGGTCATCGGCACGGGCAACGGCCTCCGCGCCGATTACTACGACAACCGCGACTTCACCAACCCCACCCTCAGCCAGACCGATGCCACCGTGGACTTTAACTGGGGATCCGCCGCGCCCTTGCTCTCCATGGGCGTCGATACATTCTCAGTGCGCTGGACGGGCCAAGTGCAGCCCCTCTACTCGGAAACCTACCAGTTCAAAACCACCAGCGACGATGGCGTACGACTGTGGGTCAATAATCAACTGATCATCGACAAACTGGTCAATCAGGCGACCACCAGCCACACGGGCAGCATCACCCTAGAAGCGGGCCAAAAATACGATATTCGCCTGGACTATTTTGAAAACACCGGCAACGCCCTCGCCCAACTCGCCTGGTCCAGCCCCAGCCAAACCCTGGAAATTATTCCCCAAACCCAGCTCTATTCGGATCCCCTGGGACCCAACCCAACCCTTGTCAGCGAAACCGTCGTGAGCAACCTGGTTCTGCCCACCGCGATCGACTGGACCCCCGATGGTTCCAAGATGTTTGTGGCGGAGAAAAGCGGCGTGGTCAAGCTGTTTGAAAATGGGGTGCTGGCGGCAACGCCCTTTATCGATATTTCGACCCAGGTGAACGATACGCGCGATCGCGGCCTCCTCGATATCGCGGTCCATCCCGACTTTGCCAATCATCCCTACGTCTACCTGCTATTCACCTACGATCCCCCGGAGGTTTATCAGCATACGGGCGATCCCCTCGCCGGTCCTGATCAAAACGGCAACCGAGCCTCGCGGCTGATTCGGGTTACCGCCAACGCCAGCACAGGCTATAGCACCGCCATTCCCGGTAGTGAAGTCGTTCTGCTCGGCACCAACAGCACCTGGGACAACTTCAATGCCTTTGCCAACAGCACGTTTGACTTCAACGAACCGGCTGCAGGTATCCTACCCGACGGCACCAATCTGCAAGATTTCCTGGCCACAGACAGCGAATCCCACTCCATTGGCTCCGTTAAATTTGGCCCCGATGGCGCACTCTACGTCAGCAATGGTGATGGCGCTTCCTACAATCGCATGGATCCCCGAGGCATCCGGGTACAGGACATCGACAACCTCTCGGGCAAAATCCTGCGCATTGACCCGATCACGGGCGAGGGGCTAGCCAACAACCCCTTCTTTAATGGGGATGCCGCTGCCAACCGCTCTAAGGTCTACCAATATGGTCTACGCAATCCTTTCCGGATCAGCGTGGATGACGCCACCGGCAAGGTCTACATCGGCGATGTTGGCTGGACCAGGTGGGAAGAGATTAATGCGGGTGCGCCAGGAGCCAACTTTGGCTGGCCCTACTACGAAGGCGGCAGTGGCGCTAACCTCAAAACCACGGGGTACCGGGATCTGCCTGAAGCGATCGCCTTCTACGCCAGTGGTCAAGTCGCAACCCCTTCGCTGTTTGCCCTCAGCCACTCCGGCACCGGAATCAACGCGATCGTCATGGGTGATGTCTATAACGGCAGCCTCTTCCCAGAATCCTACCAGGGCGATCTGTTCTTCAACGACCTGGGCCAAGGTATTGTCCGCAATGTCAGCTTTGACGTCGCAGGCAATGTCACCACGGTAGAAACCTTCACCACGGGGGCAAATGTAGTCGTGCAAATCGTTCAAGGTCCCGATGGGGCGCTTTATTACGTGGATCTGGATGATGGGGTCGTAGGTCGTTGGCTGTTCGAGTAGCCTTCACCTCAGCCATAAGTAAATCTAATCGCAAAGACCGCAAGCTCCTGATTTTTCAATTAATAGAGATTGTCGAACCCTGTGCATAGAAACTCGAAATTTCGTTGTTTTGGTGTTGCAGCTGACAAAATGCTGCAATCCCCAAACAAGGAGGCCGCAATGATGCCAAAACACTGACGGCTCTAGACTTTGCGGCTTAAATCCCCCTGTCGCTCAAAGTGTCCCGGATTAATAAGTTAAGCTTATTGATTGGGGCTACAACAAAGTCATTCTTAATGCTCAGGATTCAGCTCAAGTTTTTGCTTAGTATCAAAAATGGAATCTAGACAAAACCTCGGGCCAAACCTGAGAATTTCTGCTCTAGAAGACGGGACAGCTCAGCGACTTGCGTTGAGTGGAGTTGAGCCATCAGCCCAGTCCTAGGCACATGCCGCTTTTTACCTTTTTGGAGAGGATCACAAATGGCAAGCTACAAAGTAACGCTGGTTAGCGAAGCTGAAGGACTGAATACCACGATTGAAGTGCCCGAAGATCAGTACATTCTGGACGCAGCTGAAGAGCAAGGCATTGACCTGCCCTACTCCTGCCGTGCCGGTGCTTGCTCCACCTGCGCAGGCAAGATCACCTCGGGTACCGTTGACCAGTCTGACCAGTCTTTCCTCGATGATGACCAAATCGAAGCTGGTTTTGTGCTGACCTGCGTGGCTTACCCCACCTCTGACTGCACCATTACAACCCACATGGAAGAAGAGCTGTACTAAGCTCTAGGGTATGGGAGGGGCCTAGGCGAATAACCTAGGTCCTTTTTGTTTGTTCCTGTCACCCTGTTTGGAGGGACTGCAAGTTGCCTAGAGGGAGTGGGTTTTGAGGAAATCGGCCAAACGCAGGGCTATAGCCACAATCGTCAGGATCGGATTAACATAGCCGCCCGTGGGAAAAGTTGAACTGCCCGCGCCCGAACAACGTTAGCTGCATCGTCTGAACTCCAAGGCCAGCAGACTTTAAGTTTTGGAAATTTAGGGCATCGCGATCGCGACTCAGCACGACTCGGTTCTCGGGGTCCGGCGATTGTTCTAGCTGATGCCAGACTTCAAAGCGCGAAAACCGCTGCCGATTCTCTGCCAGCGCAGACCATCCCCCCCGTCCCAGATTGGGCATGAGCGACTGCCGCTGGGTTTTGGCTCGGTAAATCGCCGGGAGAATGTAATCGAGTCCCCCTAAAATCTGTTGTCCCTGTTTCAGCAAGGCTTGGGTCGATGACCGGGGCTTTTGGTCTGCCAGGGCGGGGAGCGATCGCTGGGGCATTCCTGATCCTAAAATGGATTCACCAAGGGTTTTGAGGGCGGCGATCGCATTCGTTTGCCGTGGATTCGGTCTAGGAAACAAGAGGGCGCTCAAATTAAGCAATTTTTCCCGTTCTAGCACCGATCGAGCCAGGCGCAGAAATCCCATCACGGGTGTATTTTCAACTAGGTGCAGATCGTAGAGAGCAGATTGATTTAAGAGTTGGCGATCGCGGGGTATAAAATAACCCCCTGGGGCCTGGGGATGATCATGATAGTATCGGCCCACCACGTCATGCAGATTGCCTAGACCTGCGGGTTGCTGCTGATTGGACAGCAACAACAATCTTGCATTTTGAAAACCGCCACAGGCCAGAATGAAAACCCGAGCTGAAACCCAAATTTCGGTTCCGTCTAGCATGGTAAACCGTACAGATTTAACTGACTTTCCGCTCGAATTGACTTGAATCTCTGTGGCCGTTGCATGGGTATAGACCGTGATATTGGCAGCAGCTTCTAACTGCACTTTTGCCTGGTGATAAAAAGCATTGGCTGCACCAAATTGGAAGATTCCCGTTTCGAGGGTTTGTGAATCTAAAGGCCAAGGCTGGACGGATTCATGGCTCCATTGTTCAGCATTGTAGGCATAGAGACCTGCCTGACAAACCTTCTGGGCACGCTCATAATAAGGCTGCAGATGGGCTCGGTCAAAGGGCCAGCCGCTGTAGGGAAGCCAATCACGCTTTTCAAAATCAATCTCGTCAAACGGAGCGTAACGTACCCCACGCTGACCTTCACGAATTTTGATGGACCAAATATTGGAGTTGCCACCAATCTGTTGTTAACTGTTTCACACGCAACGAGCGCATGTCCACTAGCATGGTGAATAATCCTAAAATTTATTATAAATTTGTTGTTTAAATTGAGAGTCCAAACAAGTCTGCTGAGTGTCAAACCTTACGGAATATATCTGACCATAAATAATTTGAGCGCAATAAATTACCCCGCCCTGAATGTATCAAACAATAGACCAGGATTTGGGGTTTCGCGATTATAAATTTTGTTTTTTTAACTGTCAATCGTTCAGTCAAGAGACTGGAAGCCTTAATGGGTCTCCCGAGTCTCTCCTGGAGCCTGGGTAAAACCAGGCTCTTCTTTTATTTAGAATCTATTAGGTAGGCTTAATTGCTCTAAGAAGTGTCTACTCATCATGGCTGAAGCGACGGAAGAGAAAATCTAGGGCCTCATTGCGCAGCTCAATATAGCGAGGATTTTCAGCCAGTTGTTCGCGATCGCGAGGTCGCTCAAAGGGAATTTCTAGAATTTCACCAATAGTTGCAGCCGGCCCATTGGTCATCATGACGACGCGATCGGCCAATAGCAGGGCTTCATCAATATCATGGGTAATCATCAACACCGTACAGCGATGATCTTGCCAAATCGTTAATAATTCTTCTTGCAGCTCTTCCCGCGTAATGGCATCCAATGCACCAAAGGGCTCGTCCAGTACCAGAACTTCAGGACGAATCGCCAAAGCTCGTGCAATGGCAACCCGTTGCTTCATGCCACCGGAGAGTTGATGAGGATACTTCTTCGCCGCCGCAGAAAGGCCGACCATCTCTAGATGTTCATACACAATTTGTCGCTGTTGAACCTTGGATATTTCAGGGTAAACCGAGGCAACCGCTAGTTGAATATTGTCAGCAGCGGTTTTCCAAGGTAGGAGAGAATAGTTTTGGAACACCACCATTCGGTCTGGTCCCGGCTTGCTAATCCGCCGTTCATGGAGATAGACATCGCCACTGCTCGGTGGCGTAAACCCCGAGATCATATTGAGCAAGGTACTCTTGCCACAACCGGAATGACCAATGACACAAATAAATTCACCTTCGTCGACCGTGAGATTGATATTTTCAATAACGGAATAGGGGCCTTTCGGTGTTTCATAGACCTTAGAAACGTTGTGTAAAAACAAAAAAGGAGTTGTGGTAGTTGTAAGGGGGGATTGGGGCGTAACAGTATTGAGGTTTTGCATGGGCTTCGCGTGGCGCTATTTAGATTGAGCCCTGTCTCTAGAACAGGGCTTGGACAGGGCTGCTATGCAGCCTTGAAGGGGGTCGTAAGCGAAATTTCGCTAATTTTGAGCTCGCGATGGATCTCTAAATTTTCGAGATATTCTAGGGGGCGATCGGGATCAAAGATGAGTCCATCAAACAGAGCAAAGGGCAAACGACTACTAGGGTCAATATCTGGTAACCCCAATTGACGAGCAGCTTCTCCATAGAGATCAACACGGCGTACCCGTTCTACAATCTCTAGCCAATTTTTAGGAAAGGGCATCATTCCCCAACGGGCAAATTGGGTGAGTATCCACAGGGCTTCAATCCGAGCCGGGGAATTAGCTTGCCCAACTTGAAATTGATGAAATCTCAAGAGCGAAACAGGGGATTGGCCATTACCATAGTCAAAGGGACCAACTAAACTGGGCCTCAGTCCCTCTAAGTTTAGCCCGCCGTACTCAGGACGGCTGAGCCACGCGATATAGTCCTTACGCTGGCGGAGATCATCACAGAGGGAACAGGCTTCTAGTAAGGCTTTAACGATCGCAATATGAGCGTGAGGATTACGATTAACCCAAGCTTCCGATATGCCAAGCACTTTTTCAGGATGACCCTGCCAAATATCAAGATCCGTGGCCAACACATAGCCTGTTCCCTGGTGAATGGCTTCACTATTCCAGGGTTCGCCCACACACATCCCTGCCAAGGTGCCATTAGCCAGTTCCTCTAACAATTGAGCTGGCGGTAGGACTTGAATCTGAACGGATTCATCCGGATCAATGCCTTCTGCGGCTAACCAATATCGTAGGATTAGGTTCTGCATGGATGCCCCATGGGGAACCCCAAACGTAAGCTTTTGCCCCGGCCTTTGTCGAATCTCTTCTGCCAGATCCTGGAGTGAGTTTACGCCTATTTCCTGAAAACGGCGGTGTAGGGTAATCGCATTTCCATTCCGACTCAGAACTAGGGCGGTGACGACAGGAAGAGGTGGGTTACCTCCCAATCCAGTTGTCATCGCCAATGGCATACAAGCTAGCATCTGGGCCGCATCCAAATGTCCTTGAGCCATTCTCTCGGAGAGCCTAGACCAGTTACTTTCCAAGCTCAGCTTTACAGAGATACCATGTTTCTCAAAGAGGCCCTTCTCTTGGGCCACGATCAGCGGCAGACTATTGGCCGAAGGGACAAAACCAATATTAACGGTTTTGCTTTCTGGAGCTTTGCTGTAGCCAGCTAGGGTTGAGAGAGTTGTTTTTTGACGCTGTCTGGCTGCCCGCTTTTGTTGATTAAGAAAATAGAGTATTTGGCTTCGCAAATGATAGTAATCTGGATGGTTAACCACCTCTAGACGATGCCGAGGTCGCTCGATCGGGACCTCCAAAATCTGACCAATATGGGCTTCGGGTCCATTAGTCAGCATGACCACTCGATCCGAGAGTAAGAGTGCTTCATCAACATCATGGGTAACCATGATGGCTGTGACTTGGCTCTCTTGGCAAATCTGCATAAGGCGCTCTTGCAAATTCCCTCTGGTTAAAGCATCTAGAGCTCCAAAGGGTTCATCTAAGAGTAGGAGCTTAGGCCGTGTTGCCAGGGCACGGGCGATCGCCACCCGTTGTTTCATGCCTCCGGACAATTCATGGGGAAACTTATCGCGGGCATGGCGTAAGCCAACCAGATCAATGTGGTGTTCAATAATGTTACGACACTCAGTCAGGCCCGCTGTTTTATGAACCGTGTCAACGGCGAGGGCTATGTTTTGGTAAACCGTTTTCCACGGCAAAAGTGAATAATTTTGAAAAACAACCATCCGGTCTGGCCCCGGAGACTTGATTTCCCGTCCTTCCAATACAGCCCCGCCAACGGTGGCTCGGTCTAATCCCGCTACAATGTTGAGGAGTGTTGATTTCCCACAACCTGAGTGACCAATCAGCGAAACAAATTCGCCTTTTTTAATCGTCAGATCAATCCCTTTGAGTGCGATATAGCGATCGCCATTCGGTAGTGGAAAAACTTTATCGACTCCATCAATTTCGATAAAAGCACTCATGATTTACTTTGTCCTCCACCGGGAATGACGAGACTACCGAGAAACCCTACGATCTTGTCGAGTAGAAGTCCAACTAAGCCCACATAGATCAGGGCTAAGATAATCTCGCTAATCAATGAGCTGTTCCAGGCATCCCAAATAAAGAAGCCAATGCCAACGCCCCCGATTAACATTTCTGCTGCAACGATCGCGAGCCAAGACAAACCAATTCCGATTCTCAAGCCGGTGAATACATAGGGAACCGTAGCTGGAAAGAGAATTTCCTTAAAATAGTTGAATTGGGAAAGCTGGAGCACCTTCGCAACGTTTTTATAGTCCTGAGGAACCTGGTGAACTCCAACGGCTGTGTTAATGATGATGGGCCAGATCGCTGTAATAAAGATAACGAAAATGGCAGAGGGCTCACTAGCTTGAAAAGCTGCGAGAGAAAGGGGTAACCAAGCTAGAGGAGGAACGGTTCTTAAGACCTGGAAAATGGGATCTAGGGCATCATAGACAATGCTAAAGTTGCCAATCAACATGCCAAGAAAGATTCCAACGATAGCTGAAATGCTAAATCCAATTAAAACTCGCTTCAGGCTAGCTAGAATTTGCCAGAATAGCCCAACATCAGTCCCTCCATTGTCAAAGAAGGGATCAATGATTAGGTCCCAAGTCTCTGTCAATACCTTGGTCGGTGAGGGTAAATTTGCCGTTGGACTGCTGCACAGAACTTGCCAGATCGCAAGCAAAATGAAAATGGCGATCGCAGAGGTTAACCAACGTCGCCCCTGATTCTGAAACCACTCAGAAAATATGGAGGTCTGGGGCGATTGCACTCGATTGTTTGGAGAAATAACGGTCATGCTTAGAATTACGCGGCAATAAACGACTTAGATCTTTTTGATTTTCAAACTCTCAAGATAAGCCTTGGGATTTTCAGGATCAAACTTCACCCCATCAAAGAAGGTTTCTATTCCCCGAGAGGTACTTTTCGGAATAGCAGCCTCCTGGCCAATGGCTTTAGCAGCGGCTTGCCAGATGTCTTCACGATTGACTTGGTCAATTAAAGCTTGGGTATCTAGATCCGGTTCGAAGTATCCCCAGCGAATGTCTTCAGTTAAGAACCATAAATCGTGACTCTTAAAGGGATAAGAGGCATTTCGCTCCCAGTAAGTTTGCATCAAAGTTGTATCATTCAGAGTACGGCTATTGCCGAAATCAAATAAGCCTTTTGACCGATCGAGAATATCGGTTACAGGTACTTTAAACCACTCCCGTTTAGCCAAGATGTTACACATCTCTTCTTTATTTTCAGGCTTGTCACACCAGATTTGGGCTTCTTGAACCGCCATCGTTAATGCTTGGGCCGCTTGAGGGTTTGCATCTACCCAGTCTGCACGCATGGCAAAAGACTTTTCGGGATGGTCTTTCCAGATTTCGCCTGTGGTGAGTGCACCAAATCCGACCTGTTGATTGACGGTTTGCAGGGGCCAAGGCTCACCCACACAAAATGCCTCCATGGTATTAGTTTTCATGTTTGCCACCATCTGCGGCGGTGGAACGACAATAGTAGAGACATCTTTATCTGGATCGATGCCTGCCGCTGCTAGCCAATAGCGCATCCACAAATCATGGGTACCACCCGGAAAAGTGACTGCAACCTTCACGTCTTTTCCTTCACTCTTTGCCTTAGAAAAGGCTTCTTTTAAGGGACTTGCATCCGTAGAGACATTCAGATCTTTGTAAGTGTTTGCCAGTTGAATTCCTTGGCCATTCACATTTAATCGGGCCAAAATATACATCGGGACAGGTTTCCCATCTGTAACTTTACCTGTTGTCAATAGGTAAGGCATAGGGGTTAAGATATGAGCCCCATCGATGCCCCCTCCGCCGGAACCCAGTACCAAATTATCGCGAGTTGCCCCCCAAGAAGCCTGTTTGCTCACCTCTACATCAGGCATTCCATATTTTGCAAAAATTCCTTTTTCCTTGGCAACAATCAGTGGAGCAGAGTCGGTTAAAGCGATAAAACCAAGCTTAGCTGTCGTGACCTCTGGAGTAATACTCCCACTGGGAGCGGAGGCCGTTGAATTCGTGGCATCTGCTGTGCCTGTTACCGGCGCAGCAGCGTTCTCACCACCTGAACTACAACTGTTGAGCAAAACGGCGGCTGTTGCAGTTGCCCCAGTAGTCCACAAAAAACGACGTCTAGAAACTTTAGCCATAAATCAACGATCCTCAACTTTCTCAATCTTGTTAAAGCAGACCCGGCATCTGGACAGATAAGCACTTGCCGCATGCACATCGCAGTCATGACTGTGATGACTGTATGGATATCGAACCTCTGAAAGCGTATTCAAGGCTACTAAAGTCCTTGGGCAATGCGATTTCAGGATTTAAGTAATGCAGTTTTGGAGATCTTGAAAATTTCTATACGACTCTGCTGTCAGTACACTTGGGGGCAACCGGGAGCCTTAAACGCATTGAGTTGCAATATCATCATGGCAATTCTCTGGGGGATGAGGCAGGAGAGGGATGAGAGATGTCCTCGGTCGGCAGGTTGCCAAAATTATCGCTAGAATCTAAGGACTGCCTTTTGCGGTGGACCTATGGCAACCAAACAACAGTTTGCAAGTTTTGACGAGATGCTGGCGAGTTCAGACAAGCCGGTGTTGGTGGATTTTTACGCCCCTTGGTGCGGTCCTTGCCAGATGATGGCGGGAATTTTGGAGCAGGTGAAACAGCAATTGGGCGATCGCCTCCAGGTTGTCAAAATTAATACAGACAACTATCCCGCCATCGCCACTCAGCATCGCATCGAAGCCCTACCCACCCTGGTGTTATTTAAACAGGGTCAGCCCTGCGATCGCATTGAAGGGGTGTTGCGCACTGAGCAGCTCGTCCAGCGGTTGAAAACCAAGCTTTAATGGATCATGACATCAGCCTAGATTGACCATGATCGATTCGCCGGAACTGCTCATTTTCGCCCAGCATGGCTGGTCTGATACAGCCCAGGATCTGGAAGGGTTGGTGCGATCGCTCGCTCCGTCCAACGGTAAAGTCATTGCCCCTAGCCTCGATTTTTGGACCACTTGGCTGCGCATTGAGCCCCTAATTCGCCAGAAAGAAGCGATTGTGGCAGAGGCGATCGCCGCCTATCCCAAAATTCCCATTCGCGTTGTAGGGCATTCCATGGGGGGCCTGATCTGGACTGAGCTGTTGCATCGCCATCCTGAATGGTGGCCCCGGATTGAATCCTTTATTCTCGTCGGGTCTCCCATTGGGGGCTCTGATCTTGCGCGCTTGATTGATCCCCTGGGTCTCGGTATTGGCATTGCGCGGGATCTGGGCCTCGGTCGCCGCGCCTTGGCGGCGGAGTTGGCCCAGCACATACCGATGCTTGTTATTGCCGCAGATATTGGGGAGGGGACTGACGGCATGGTGACCGTAGAATGCACTAAAATTCCTGGTGCTCAGTTTGTGCTGTTGCCGAATATTCCCCACGCGACGATGAAAGTCCATCCCAAGGTGGGCGAGGCAATTCAGCAGTTTTGGGCCCATCCTTCGTTTGTCGTGCGGGGTCAGCAGGATTTGGGCGATCGCCTCCTCGAACAGCTCTATGCCATCCCCGGCATGACAGATGCTTCCTATCGCAACTTTCCCCGTGCCAAAATCTGGCACACTTGGGACCAGGGCTTAACGCTGCGTACCTGGAAGAACTCGGCCCAGATTGAGCATGTCTTTCTGGCAGATGCCGCCGGGGATTGTCTGTTCGCAGGCTATGTGGGTTGGTTGCACAACGCTGATCTAAAGCGTCAGCTTGTGGAATTGAAAAATATCCAATCGACCTAAAATCTAAAAATTACCAAAATCACTAAAATCATAAGGGTGGAGATTCGTCCTAGGGAACCAACAGAATGAACGTCGCAATGATTGGCATGGGAACGATGGGGGCTGCAATGGCGCTTAATGTGCTCAAGGCGGGGCATGGGGTGACGGTGCATAATCGCAGGCGCGATCGCGAACTTCCCTTGGTTGCAGCGGGAGCAAACCGAGCGGATTCTCCCCAAGCGGCGGCGATGGGGGCAGCGGTCATTATTACCTGTGTGAGTGATACAACTGATGTGGAAGCGGTTATTCTGGGTGAAACGGGTGTGATTCAGAGTGCAGCCCCTGGCTCCGTGGTGGTTGACATGTCAACCATTAGCCCCAGTGCCACCCGCCGCATTGCGGCAGCCCTGGCTGAGAAGCAAATTGCGATGCTAGATGCACCGGTTTCCGGGGGCTCGGAGGGGGCTAAAAATGGGACGCTTTCGATTATGGTGGGGGGTGATGCGGTTGCTTTAACAACAGCAATGCCAGTTTTGGAGGCGATGGGGAAAACCATTACCCACGTGGGGCCGATTGGGGCAGGGCAGCTCACCAAGGCCATCAACCAAATTATTATTGCCGGGACTTACTGGGGGGTAGCGGAGGGGCTGGCCCTGGGAATGAAGGCGGGGTTGGACATGGAAAAAGTGGTTCAGGCGGTGGGGGGCGGAGCGGCGGGCTCCTGGGGGCTGACCCATCGCTCGGGCAATATGCTCAACAATGACTATCCCCTGGGGTTCCGAATGCGGTTCCACCGTAAGGATTTAGGGATTGCCCTGGAGGCGGCGCGGGAGTTGGGGGTGACAGTGCCGATGGCGGCGTTTGTGGAGCAGATCGAAAATGGTTTGATTAACCGGGGATTTGGGGATGAGGATGTGTCGGCGATCGCCCGAACGGTCCGGGAGCAATCGGGGATTGATGGGGAAGGATAGAGGCGAAAACGCCATTTCCAGTCGCTCGGCTTCGGCGAGTTTGGCGGCGGCTTCTGCGGTTTTGCCTTGGTGCCCTAGGGCTTGGGCTTGGGCGTGAAGGAATTGGGCGGTTTCGGGGCGGCTCCAGGCTTGGGTTTTGCAGACTTCGTAGGCTTGGTGGGCGTAGTCGGTTTTGGGTACAACTAGATCGCTGTGGAACATGAGTTTGTTGCAGCAGTCCCGCAGCCAGTTTTGCCAAAAACCAATCAATTGATGTCTAGAACGATCGCGAGAGCCTGGGTTACCTGAGTCATTGTCTTAGGACTGATCACTCCCAGTTGTCGGATTAATCGCTGCTGTGAGACAGAGCGTACCTGAAAAGCATCGGCTGCTGAAACTTTAGTCAGTTGATTTTCTGGAGATGGGTCTAGCCGAACCATCCAGGGCACCTGGGAGAATGCCCCATTCCAGCCTGTGATGGGAACGATGACTTTGAGGCGGAGTTTACCGATTTCGTCATTGTTGACAATGATTGCGGGTCGGGTTTTGCCGATTTCGTCACCCAAGGTGGGGTTGGCATTGTAGAGCCAGATTTCACCTCTACGCATAGTCTGCATAGTCCTGAATAGCTTCAGGATCCTCGTCGGTCCATTGGGTTAGTTCGCTGTTTGCTTCATAGAAAGGTTGCATCTGAGCAACGGCTTCGGCCAGGGTTGCGGATGGGGCTTTGGGGGCCAGGGCTCGGCGTAACAATTGGGAGGCGACTTCGATGACTTCTAGAATATCTTCCAGGGAGAAGTGGCGGAGGGCGGCGAGGACTTCAGCTTTGTTCATGGATTGTGCTGATCCAGAAGTGTCTGGGGTGGGGGTGAGGGTCATGGGGGAGGGTGGCGGTGGGTTTGGTGGTCTGTGATGTTCTATTTTAACGGGTCATTTTTTTGGGGTTCCAGCCGTTCGGCTTCGGCGAGTTTGGCGGCGGCTTCTGCGGTTTTGCCTTGGCACGCTAGGGCATGGGCTTGAGCGAGAAAGAATTGGGCGGTTTCGGGGCGGGTCCAGGCGTGGGTTTTGCAGACCTCGCAGGCTCGGCGGGCAAAGTCGGTTTTAGGGTTGACGAGATCGCTGTGGAACATGAGTTTGGTGCAGCAGTCGTGGAGCGAGTCGCGCTACTACCAAATCACAGTGACTGGATACTGGATGACGAACTGATCAATGCTAATGATGGGGATTGCTTCAACTTGGCTCTGTGCCACCAAGAGACGATCGAAGGGGTCTCGATGTAAATCAGGCAGGAAGGCGATCTGAAGTACATGGGACAAGTTGACTGGCAGAATGGAAAACTGATTGGCTTCAAGACGAGAGGGAATGTAGGTTTGGGCGGGTTCTGGCAGTGTTAATTTTCCGGTTCCTTGTTTGATCGTGATTTCCCAAGCGCTCACGACACTGAAGATAATGGTGTTTTCAGGGTTGGTAATTGCCGCTCTGGCAACTGCTGATAGTTGTGCATTATCTGTGACCCACCAGAGGAAGGCATGGGTATCCAGAAGGATGTTCATCAGGATGAAGCATTGGATTACAAGGGATTGAGGAAGTCATTCAGGATGCTGTCTGGGAGGGGATCGTTGAAGTCTGCTGCGACGAAGACTTTACCCTTGTCTTGGCCGGGGATGCGGGGGCGTAGGGCGGCGGCTGGTTTTGGGGTGGGCAGGATGAGTTTGCGCAGATGCTGGGAGGCGACTTCGATGACTTCTAGGATTTCTTCGAGGGAGAAGTGGCGCAGGGCGTCGAGAACTTCGGTTTTACTCATGGCGGGTTCTGGGTCGGATCGGGCTTGTCGTCTATTTTAGCGGGTCATGGGCTGGGCTCGGGGGCGAGCCGTTGGGCTTCGGTGAGTCTGGCGGCGGCGGCTTCGGGGTGGCCTTGAGTAGCCAGAACTAGGCGGCAATGGGGACTCTGGCGTCGAAGTGTTCAATGAGGAGGAGGCGCAGGTGGTCGAGTTGTTCGATGTATTGCTTGGTTTGAGGGTAGGTTGGCCAGTTTTCAAAGTACCAGGCCGTGAAGTAGTCGATTTGAAAAGCGTTGAGTTTGCGTAGGTGGTTGAGGGTTTCATCGTTGGGATGTAATGGTGGATTGAGGGAGATCGTCTCTACATACCCCTGAATGTCACCCGAAAATAGTTCAAGGGTGCCGAGAATTGAAAATTCTAGGTCCTCTTCCCATTGAGATAAGGCTTTGCGTTCGTCTTTCATTTGGCGATATAGATCGTCCATTTGAGCAGACAGCAATTGCATGTGAGTAATGGCTGGATTTATAGCTTTCATGGTTTAGTCATTCACTCCATAGGTTACGATTTTGCCGTTACGTTCAATTAGGAATTCATCCCCTTTATTCCAACGGGTGGCACCATCCGGGAGATATTTCTTACGGGCTCCCTTTTTGTTGAAATTGGCGGCTTTGCGGAGGTAGCGTAGGTAGTCGTCTTCAAAACCATGTTTTTGGGCGTGTTTGACGATGCTGGCGGGAAGGGTGGGATAGGTAGCTTTGTCCCAGGCTTGGATGAGCTGCTGAATCTCGTCGGCTTCTTGGGGGGAGTAGCGATCGTAGAGGATGGCTTCATAGGGATCGGTGAAGTCGGGCGTTTCAGACATGGTTCTATTATCCCTGATCCTTTCTTTCCAGCCGCTCGGCTTCGGCGAGTTTAGTAGTGGCTTCGGCGGTGTTGCCTTGGCGCTGGAGGTGGTGGGCCTGGGCGCGGAGGAAGCGGGCGGTTTCGGGGCGGGTCCAGGCGTGAGTTTTGCAGACTTCGCAGGCTTGGTGGGCGTAGTCGGTTTTGGGTACAACTAGGTCGCTGTGGAACATGAGTTGGTTGCAGCAGTCCCGCAGCCAGTCTTGCCAGGTGCCGCCGCGCCAGAGCCGCAGGGTATTATCCCTGCTGCCAGAAATAATCCGATCCCCCGTGGGGCTAAAGGCCACGGCCCACACCCAATCGGAATGGCCCTGGAACGGCTCCCCGATCGTTCTGCCCTCTAAATCCCACAGCCGCAGGGTATTATCCTCGCTGCCAGAAATAATCCGATCCCCCGTGGGGCTAAAGGCCACGGCCCACACCGAACCCGAATGGCCCTGGAACGGCTCCCCGATCGTTCTGCCCTCTAAATCCCACAGCCGCAAGGTTCCGTCATTGCTGCCGGAGACAATCCGATCCCCCGTAGGGCTAAAAGCGACGGCCCTAACTGAATCCGAATGACCCTGAAACGCCTCCCCGTTGGCAGAGCCACTTCCCCAGGTAATCGTTCTGCCCTCTAAATCCCACAGCCGCAGGGTGCTATCCCGGCTGCCGGAAATAATCCGATCCCCCGTTGGGCTAAAGGCCACGGCCCACACCCAATCGGAATGGCCCTGGAACGGCTCCCCGATCGTTCTGCCCTCTAAATCCCACAGCCGCAGGGTGCTATCCCGGCTGCCAGAAATAATCCGATCCCCCGTTGGGCTAAAGGCCACGGCCCACACCCCATCGGAATGGCCCTGAAACGGCTCCCCGTTGGCGGAGCCACTTCCGAGGGTAATCGTTCTGCCCTCTAAATCCCACAGCCGCAGAGTATTATCCTCGCTGCCAGAAATAATCCGATCCCCCGTAGGGCTAAAGGCCACGGCCCACACCCCATCGGAATGGCCCTGAAACGGCTCCCCGATCGTTCTGCCCTCTAAATCCCACAGCCGCAGGGTATGATCGTCGCTGCCAGAAATAATCCGATCCCCCGTCGGGCTAAAGGCCACCGCCGTCACCGAATCCGAATGGCCCTGGAATGGCTCCCCGATCGTTCTGCCCTCTAAATCCCACAACCGCAGGGTATGATCGTCGCTGCCAGAAATAATCCGATCCCCTGTCGGGCTAAAGGCCACGGCCAACACCGAACCCGAATGGCCCTGAAACGGCTCCCCGATCGTTCTGCCCTCTAAATCCCACAACCGCAGAGTATTATCCCCGCTGCTGGAAATAATCCGATTCCCCGTGGGGCTAAAGGCCACGGCCAACACCGAACCCGAATGGCCCTGAAACGGCTCCCCGATCGTTCTGCCCTCTAAATCCCACAACCGCAGAGTATTATCCCCGCTGCCGGAAATAATCCGATTCCCCGTGGGGCTAAAGGCCACGGCCCACACCCCATCGGAATGGCCCTGAAACGGCTCCCCAATCGTTCTTCCCTCCAAATCCCACAGCCGCAGGGTATTATCCCGGCTGCCGGAAATAATTCGATCCCCCTGGGGACTAAAGGCCACGGCATACACCGAATTCGTATGGCCCTGAAACGGCTCCCCGTTGGCGGAGCCACTTCCGAGGGTAATCGTTCTGCCCTCTAAATCCCATAGCCGCAGAGTATTATCCCCGCTGCCGGAAATAATCCGATCCCCCTGGGGGCTAAAGGCCACGGCCAACACCAAATTCGTATGGCCCTGAAACGGCTCCCCGATTGTTCTGCCCTCCAAATCCCACAGCCGCAGGGTATTATCCCGGCTGCCGGAAATAATCCGATCCCCCTGGGGGCTAAAGGCCACGGCCAACACCAAATTCGTATGGCCCTGAAACGGCTCCCCGATCGTTCTGCCCTCCAAATCCCACAGCCGCAGGGTATTATCCGGGCTGCCGGAAATAATCCGATCCCCCTGGGGGCTAAAGGCGACGCAGGTCACTGCGCTTTTGTGTCCCTCCAGCTTCAGCCGCTCCTGAATTTTTGACCAAGCTTGGTTGAGCGCATCTTGTACCGGCGTAATTGCCTCCTGGAGCTGCTCAAGGCTCTCGCCCACCGTCGCAATCGCCATTAAAGTTTGGTCAACGACTTTGGCCGGAGGAAGGCTCAAAATCCTTGTGCGGGCTTCACGCAAATTGGCAATGGCTAAAGCTTGCTTGAGGGCGGCGGCACTTTTTTGTTCCGCTTCGTCGCTGAGCTTAAAAAAGTCGCGCAGGTCAGCCGTCACCAACACCTGGGCGCGTTCGTCTCCCTCCAAAGCCTGCAACTCAGCCAACAGTCCCCCCTGGATCAAATACTTCTCATTCCGCCCCCGCTCCTCCCACTCCTCCAGCGCATCCTCCACCTTCTGCCGCAGCCGCAGCCGGTCCCGATCCTGCTGCCGCCACTCCACAAACCGCCCCCAGCCCCCCATCAACGCCTCATGGGCCAAATCAATCGTCGCTCCCCCATCCTCTCCATCACTACTCACCGCCCCATCACTGACAAGCAACCGCCCCCGCACCAACTCCCCCATCACATCCACAATCTGCCGCTCCTGCACCCCATTCCCACTCGCCAACTTGAGCAAATTCCCCTTCAGTTGCCGCTGCCGCGTATCCGTTTCCCCCTTCCCAATCCGCACCAGTTGCAAACACACCCGCCGCGCCCAATCCCGCTCCACCTCATTCAGCGAGCCATACACCGCCTCCACCCGCGCATCCAACGCCCCCTGCAACCGCCCCATTTGCTGATAGGCAGCGGCAGTCAGCAACCGCTTCTGCCGGTCCCGCTGCGCCCACAACTCGGAGAGCGCAAACTCCAACAGCGGCAAACAATTCCGCTCCGACTCCACATCCGCCAAAATCAGCTCCAGCAATCCCGCCCCAAAGCCATAGCCCAACCGCTCCGCCGGTTTGACAATGGCATCCCGCAACCCCTGCCCCTGCAACGGCCCCACATACACCGTTTGCTCCTGGATCACCTGGGTCGGTTGCCCCGTCGCCAACCAATCATTGACAAAATCAGAACGCATCGTCGTGACGATCGACAATACGGACGCTGCTGGGGAATCTGCACCCGGAGGACGAACGCGGTTCGTCCCTACGGTCACCAATTGGGCGATAAATCGTTGGCGTTGTTCTGGGTTGATGCAAACCGTAAACACCTCCTCAAACTGATCAATCACCAACAAAAACCGCTGCCCCGCCGCCCCATCGGCCAGGGCCTGCAACCGTTCCACAACCGGCCACAACCCCTCCTCCTCAATTTGCCGATACACCTCAGCAATCTCCCGCTCCCCAAACACCGCCCGAAAGGCCCGCTTCAACTCCCCCATCGGCTCCGGCCCCGGCTTAATCGGCCCCAAAATCCGCCAACCCTGCTCCAGCAAACGCGGCACCACCCCCGCCCGCACAATCGACGACTTACCAATCCCACTCGGCCCAATCACCAGCACAAAATTGCAATCCTGCAACTTGCGCAACAGCTCCAACACCACCCCATCCCGCCCAAAGAAAAACTGCTTCGTCTCCGGCATAAAGGCATTCAACCCCTGATACGGACAAACCGACTCATCCAGAACGGGCTGCACCCCCCGCCGATATTGCACAATCGGCAACTCCCGCCCCACACCCAGACTAACCGGCTCCTGCGGTCCCTGTCGCAGTTGCTCCTTCACAAACGCAATCAACCGCTCCGCCGTCACCATCCCCTGAGCATCCGCCTGGGCCTCCGCCAACCCCTCCAACACCGCCTCGGTAAACACACTGTTGGTCGCATTGTTCATCGCCCAAGCTTGCTCATGGCTCCGACAAGCCGTCAGCAACACATAGTCCCGATCTTGAAACGCCGCAAACATCTGCCGCAGCGGTTCCTTCTCCAGCAAGTAACCGCTGTGACAACAATCCAACAACATCACCAAATTGCTAAACCGCGCCTCCGCCAAATTCCGATTGAGGCTATTCAGCTTCAAGCCATTCTCATGACCAACAATCTGTCTCCCTTGGGTTTTGATCCCACAATCCGACGCCGCCAGCACTACCTCCGGTGGGTCAAACTCATCAAAAATCTGCAACCCATGACCGCTATAAAAAATCAGCGCCTCCGCATTCGTCGCCTGCTGCCAAAATTGCTTAAACGCTTGGGCTAACTCCGCCTTACTCACCCGCCCCCGCAACAGCGTCACCCGAAAATTGCCATGGGCCTCCAGCAGCTTCGCCATGGCCTCCGCATCCGCATCCGCCTGGGAAATCGAACTCAAGGGCGATCGATTCTCCCCAATCCCAATCACCAGCGCATAGCGAGCCATCAGTCGTTCCTTTCCCTCTCTGACATAGCAAAATCCGCTGGCAATGAGACCAGCCCTCATCATAACTTGGCCAGTCCCAAAGACCCACCCGCTAAAGACCCGCCCGCTATAGTAGAGCTATCTTTTCTGAACCCTATCAGAGACAAATCCCATGGTTTCCCAAACGTCCCCCCCTGAGTTCAAAACCATCGCCAAGCCGATCACCGATGAATGGGTGACAACGACTTGGGATCAATTCATCCAATTGACCGAACAACCCCAATACCAAAATGCTAAAGCCTACTACCACAACCATAAAATGAGGATTGAAACCATGCCCACAGGTTCAGACCATGCCAAAGAACATCTGACCCTGATCATGATCATTATGCTATTTGGCATCATTCACAACATTGCGCTGGATGGCCGAGACAACTGCACATTTCGCAAAGTAGGTCAGATAGAATTTCAGCCCGATATCGCCTACTACATCGGCGGTAATGCCAATCAAATCCCCCAGGGCACCCGCATCATTGATATTGATCAATATCCCCTGCCCGACCTCATCATTGAAGTCGCTGACACCACCCTTCAAGACGACCTGGGCGAAAAACGATTACAGTACGAAGAACTGGGTATCCCTGAATATTGGGTCTGGAACGTACAAACCCGACAGGTCATCGCCTTCGCCATTGGCCCCGATTGCAGCAGCCGTCGCCTCCGCAGTTCTGAAGTTTTGCCAGGATTGGAATTAGACTTGCTCGAAACCGCCATGCAGCGCAGTTGGGAATCGGGGCAATCGGAAGTCGGGCAGTGGCTCATGCAACAATGGCAATCCGAACAACAAACAGTAAGATGATCTAGATTCGTCACAGACTCTATCCCATGGCCGCCATTCAACGCCTCATCCTCGAAGACGACGTACAATTCGCAGCGAGGGCGGTGTACCCGTCCTCGCCAATGCATTAACGGCGACGCCCTCGACTGAAGGACCGCGTTGCAGGCCGACGCACAGACCGACTACTGCCAAAGGAATTATTCGAAGGACGACGCATCGTTGCACCGCCTGCCTTGGGTTGAGCCTTGTCGCGGCGCAGGGTGCTGGTACCAAACCCTGACCCCGAAGCCTTGCTGCGAGCGTTGGATTGATTAGTGGCCTTCACTGGCTTGCGATTAGTTGCCGTTGCACCCTCTCGGCGAATGCGGCCTGTGGTGCGAAAGGTTTGACGGTTGCGTTCGGCGATCGGTGCTTCGTTGTACCGCTGACGATATTGGCTCACCGCACCATCATAGGTTCGACCATAGCCGCCATAACCCACCAGCGGACCGCCGCCATAGACAGGGGGGACATAGTAATGGGGCGTAAATAGTGCATTGGCAACCATTTGACCGGCGATCGCCCCCGCAAACGGCGTCCAAAAACTCGACTCCCGCCGCACAATCACCGTCTCCTTCACCCCCGTCTGGGAATTTTCCTGGACCTCCGCCACATTATGGGTATATTCAATCCGAAACTCGGGCGTCAGATGGAACGAGGGCTGTCCGTTTTCCACCTGGAGATAGCTGTCTTGCTTCGCCTGAACTTCCGCCTCAGTGAGACGAGCCATCGCCAAATTCTCAACGGTATAGAGTGCAGACATCCCCGGCGGTGTATTCAGCAACATCAGCGAATAGCGGCCATCGCCATCGTCATAGCTGGCCTGCTGGACGGGATATTGGCCATCCGGGAGCGGAGCCTGGGACTGCACCGTGGCCGTGGGGGCGGCGATCGCCGACTCGTTTGGATTGCTTGCCAGATTGGGACTGCCACAGGCGATCGTCGTAAGACACAGGCCCAGGCAAAGGGAGAAGATCGCCGTGCGACGCAGCCGAGCACCCAGGTTATAAAGCAGAGGCCGACACAATAGGGACTTGAATTGCATGGAAAAAGACACACTTCCAAAAAAGCCAGCGCTTCTATTGTAAGGGAAAGCCCAAACCCGTTTTTATCGGTCAGATAGGGCGATCGCCGTCCCCTCCCTGCGGTGACTCTACGGTTTCCAGCCCCTAGCGTACAATCTCCAAACGGACTGGGGCAACGCCAGACTGAATCGTGCCGAGGGACTGAGCCGCTCCCGCAGACAAATCAATTTCTCGACCTCGGATAAAAGGACCGCGATCGTTAATCCGTACCAAAGCCGACCGACCATTGTCTAAATTGGTCACTCGAACCCAAGTGCCAAAGGGTAAAGATTTATGGGCAGCGGTCATAGCATTGGGGTCAAAGATTTCGCCATTCGCAGTTCGTCGGCCCTGAAATCCTGGCCCATACCAAGAGGCGAGTCCCTCGGTGAAAAATTGACGAATGGCACCCATGCCGATGCTGGCACTGGGCTCAGGCATAGCTCCAGGGCGGAGTCGGGCGATCGCCTCCGGCTTCAGCGGCTCAGCATCTCCCAAAATCTGCCGCAGTCGGTTGATCCCTTGGAGAATTTCTTCCTCAGCGGTCTGGACCTGACCCGCAAACTGGGTATTGCGATCGAGGGTGAGGAGGGGGCGATCGCCCACCTTGATTCCATAAACCCCCTGCTGTGCGTCCCAGGTTGGGGTAATCGATTCACCGGTCGCACCCCGTTGATAGAGCTGATTGATTTCGGCGGCGGCGGTCGTCGCTCGGCTGAGGGCGCTGAGGGGGGAGGTTGCGACCTTATTAGTGTCAGGGGATTTAGTGGCGTAGGTTTTAGCTGAACCTGAGACTGGGATCACCGCAGCCGCACGACTATCGAGGAAGGTAAAAACAGGAACCTCTCGCACAGAGAGGGTCGCAGCGGGGCGATCGCCCCAGGTCTGGAGCTGAACTTTGGCAATGCTTTTGGGCGGCTGAAACCGTTCTTGGGAATAGGGTTTACCCACTTTGCGAACTACGGGGGCGGGAAATGCCTCACTGGGAAACCCTAAGCTGGTGAGACTGAGGAGCACAATTAGGGCAGTCGTGCCCCAGCCGGTGAATTGGAGTTGCATAACAAAAAAGTTGAAAAGGCCAAGCAGGCAACACAAAATGGCTTTTGTGTCACAACAACACGGGCTGGCATCACATTGACCTCACAGACCTGACAGGGACTCCATCGGTAGGGACTTCGTCGGTAGAGATTTCACAGGGGGGAGCTGTGATCTGGCATTTATCCTAGGCAATTTAATCTTGAGCGATTTAATCTTGGGCGATCGAATAATCCCAAAGCATCAGAACATTTCGGGATCTTAGAATGCTGAGCGGTTAAGGCAATTCGGGCACAATTACCGGACTAAGGTGATTTGCAGCCCCAGGGCATCCGCAGTCTAACGGATTTTTAGCGGAGCAGGGGATAACCAGGAAGGAGCCTTGGCACGGCATAATTCTCGATTGAGTCGTTCCCTGGAAAGGCTTTAGGGCGTTTTGACCAGGACGTCAGGAAGAAATGACAAAAAATCAAGCTATTTGCGTAGATTTACGGGGAGAGGCCGATAGCTGACCCACGACAAACGTCCTCAAAAACCGCTACAGTGACCTTCAGGAACGCCCGTACCAAGTTAACGTTGTTTTGCATTGGGTCGTGAGTTCGATGGCGATTATTTCTTCCAAATCCCCAGAACCTCGCCCTTCCGGTTCTGAAGCCTCCTCGAAGGCTCAGGTCTCTTCGAAGGCTCAGGCGTCCTCGAACCAGTCGGAACTCACGCCAGAGGCTCGCCCTGATGAGGCCGGAAAACCCGAGGAATCCCTGCGCCCGCAAACCCTCCAGGATTATGTGGGTCAGCGAGCCCTGAAAGAGGTCCTGGGCATCGCCATCGCCGCAGCCAAGGTGCGGCGGGAAAGTCTCGACCATTTGCTGCTCTACGGGCCGCCGGGGCTGGGCAAAACGACCATGTCGCTGGTGTTGGCGGCGGAGATGAATGTCAACTGCAAAATCACTACAGCTCCAGCCCTAGAGCGGCCTCGGGATATTGTCGGGCTGTTGATTAATCTACAGCCGGGGGATTTACTGTTTATTGACGAAATTCACCGGCTCTCCAAGGTCACCGAAGAAATTCTCTACCCCGCCATGGAAGACTTCCGGATTGATGTGACCATTGGCAAAGGTCAGAGTGCCCGCACACGCAGTATTCCGCTCAAGCCCTTTACCCTAGTGGGCGCAACAACCCAGGTGGGAGCCTTGACTTCGCCCCTCCGGGATCGCTTCGGTCTGATCCAGCGACTGCGATTCTACGAACTGGATGAGCTCACGGCCATTGTGTTGCGGACGGCTCAAATCTTGTCGGTGGCGGTGGAACCCGATGGAGCCGAAGAAATTGCTCGGCGATCGCGCGGCACCCCCCGCATTGCCAACCGTCTGCTCAAGCGGGTGCGGGACTATGTGGCGGTAAAGCAAAAAGGAACGGTGAATCAGGCGATCGCCGCTGAAGCCCTAGAACTGTATAACGTGGATCCCTGTGGGTTAGATTGGACCGATCGCCGCCTCTTGAGTCTGATGATTGAAAACTTTAACGGCGGCCCAGTGGGTCTTGATACCCTGGCGGCGGCCACCGGGGAAGATGCTCAGACCATTGAAGATGTTTACGAGCCCTACCTCTTACAAATTGGCTATCTTCAACGCACCCCGCGAGGCCGGGTTGCGACTCCAGCGGCTTGGAAACATTTGGGCTATGAGCCTCCACCGGGAGCCCAGCTTTCTATGCTGTGAAAATTATGCCGTGAGAACCAGGAGATCACAGAAAATCCTGAGCAAATCCTGATGCCCCTAGGCCGCCTCGGAAGCCGCCACAAGTTCCGGTTCAAGAACTGTAGGCTTCCCCGTTGCGCCACTGACCGCTAATTCTGTGCTTTCGTCCTCTTCTGAGTCAACCGAGTCTGGGCTTGACGCGTCTGGGTCTACTCCACGGGCCACCATGGAATCGATCATTTCTGGCAGATCAACGGGGCTAAGCTCATGGTTCCGCTGGGCTGTGCGGGTTTCGGCCAGAACGCGCTGATAGAGTTCGCGCGTCAAGGCAATGCTACCTTGACGAGGGGCCTTATTCACCGCACTGAAGGACCAGCGCACTGCATTTTCAATGTGGCTGGAATAATCCTGCTTTCCCCGGTTGATCTGACTTTTGAGCCCCTCCAGCGAGCAAGCGTAAAGTGGTGGAACGCGATTTAGGGCATAGGTCATGAGTGCCACGATTTCGCCACGCAGATGTTTGTATTCTTTCTTCTTGAGAGAACGAACGATCTCCTGCTCAATCAGCAGTTCCATTACGTTGACATAGATTTTCATGGCGCGTTGAACCCTTGACTCTGATGCAAACAAGATACAAGAACAAAAAAGGAGAATTTAGAAATTTCTCCGACCGTGAAAGATTGAAGAAAGGAAGGAAAAAAACAGGTCGTAATTCTTCGGTGCTATGTGGGTATTTTCCCTGTTGATTGACTAGAACGGCATCCGCAATTTCAACTTCTTTGTTAATCCTTTATTGAGACTTCAAAAGTGGGAAAAATGCGGAGACCGAAACATAAAAATATCGAAAAAGCTAAGCGATTTCGAGGAGAAAATAGGCCATCTTTTTATCTATGTCCTGAACTAAATATGGTCTTTAAAACACCATCAGAAACTTGTGAGAATTTCAGGAGACCGATAGACATTGAATGTCTTCATGATTCAGCAATTGTGCGGTTGTGATTGGAGAATAGCTCAAAATTGGCTGGGGCTAGCCAGTCCCTGCCCTAGAGTGCCCGAGAGTTACCCCAAGGCTGCCAGGAAATCTCGGGAACCGTTTGCGGAAGTTTCTCCCCCTTTGGCAGAAACTTCGTTATTTTTGAGGAGTCGTGTGGGGTGAGGAATAGCTTTGGAATGTTTGTGCCTATGTTGAGTCCTGCGGATGGGATGCGAGGGTTAATGCGAAGGCTGATGATGGGCTTGCCGGGGAGCGGGCTGGTTTGTTTGCTGACAGGGCTCGGGCCAATCCAGCCGGTGCTTGCTCAAACGACAGTTTCGACTGTTGGCTCCGGTGTAACCTCCCCAGCGGCTTTTGTTACACCGCCAGATGCCAAGGAGCTCAAGGCTTTGGGGGAGGGGGTGCAGACAGCGATCGCCACGCCCGCGCAGCGAAAGGCCCAGCGGAGCTTGGTGATTCGCCTGAGCCAGCGTCGGGTCTATGTCTATGAACAGGACCATTTGATGGTCAGCTATCCAATCGCCGTGGGCAAGCAGGGTTGGGAAACGCCGACGGGGGACTGGGAGGTTTTCCAGATGATTCAAGATCCCAGTTGGCAGCATCCCTGGACCGGCGAGATTGTGCCACCGGGTCCTGATAATCCCCTAGGCCGTCGCTGGATCGGCTTTTGGACGGACGGAACCAATGTGATCGGATTTCACGGAACGCCCAATGAAAATTTGGTGGGTCAGGCGGTTTCCCATGGCTGTATTCGGATGAAAAATTCCCACATCCAGAGCATGTTTGAGCTAATTGCCCAGGGGGCTACGGTGCGCGTTGATCCCTAGACCTGGAGACAGTTGGGTCACGCAAAGCAGGCCGTTTGGATGGTTTGCCAGACTTGGTCGAGCAAATCCGAGGCATCGGCTTCAAACCACTGAATCTCGGGGATGGCGCGAAACCAGGTGCGCTGGCGTTTGGCAAACTGCCGGGTGTGCAAAATAGTGAGGTCTTGGGCGGTTTCTAGGTCAACCTCGCCCCGCAGATACTGGCTGATTTCTTGGTAGCCCAGGGTGTTGAGCAGGGGGAGCCCGTCGCCATAGCGATCGCGTAATCCCTGCACTTCTTCCACAAATCCTGCTGCGACCATGGCCTGGGTCCGTTGGCGGATGCGGAGGTCTAGGCCCTTGTCGGGCGATCGCCCCTGGCAATCTAAACCAATCTGCAAAATTGGATAATCCGGCGGATCTTCCCCCTGCTGACTAGAAATCGGCTGGCCGGTGACGTAAAAAACCTCTAGGGCTCGGAGAGTTCGAACCGCATCATTGGGATGGATCCGTTGGCTGGCCTGGGGATCGAGGGATTGGAGGAGGGCGTAGCAATGGGGTTGGCCGAGGGTGGTGAGCTGCGATCGCAAATCCTCCTGAGGGGGCACCCGAGGAATTTTTAGCCCACGCACCACGGATTTTATATAAAGACCCGTTCCTCCCACGAGCAGCGGAGTGCCATGGGGTCCCGAGGTTGCTTGCTGCTGAAACTGGGCCACAAGCTCCTGGGCTTGCTGCTGATAGTCACCTAGGGTTAAGGTTGCCGTCGGCTCACAGAGATCCAGCAAATAATGGGGCACCCGCTGCTGCTCGGCCTCGCTGGGCTTGGCGGTGCCAATGTTAAATCCGCGATACACTTGGCGCGAATCCGCCGTCAGGATGACGCTACCCAATCGCTCAGCCAGCGTTAGCGCCAACCCCGACTTGCCAGAAGCGGTCGGTCCACAAATGACGATGAGTCCTGCTTGCCGCTGCATCACTCTGAATCACCCTGAATCACTCTGAATCACCCCAGCTCCTGACACCCAACGTTAGAATAGAAAAGATGTACTGAGGCGATCGCCCTACATCCCGTCCTCAAAGTTTGCCTAGAATCCCCCTAAAATCCCTCGCAATCCTTTTGTGTTAGAATTCAGGCTGATTTTGAGGGGCAGTAGGTTTCACCCCGTTCTTGAGCGATTATCGGAGCGCTTCTTCATGACGACTGAATACGGTGCCGATCAGATTCAGGTACTGGAAGGACTAGAGCCGGTCCGGAAGCGACCGGGGATGTACATTGGCACCACCGGACCTCGGGGCCTACACCACTTGGTCTATGAGGTGGTGGACAACTCGGTTGATGAAGCGCTCGCTGGATACTGTACCGAAATTACCGTCGCTTTGCACGAAGATGGCTCGGTTTCGGTCCGAGATGACGGTCGCGGGATCCCCACGGACAAACATCCCAAAACCGGGCGATCGGCCCTGGAAACGGTCATGACGGTCCTCCATGCGGGGGGCAAGTTTGGTGGCGGGGGCTACAAGGTTTCTGGGGGATTGCACGGGGTTGGCATTTCGGTGGTCAACGCCCTGTCGGAATGGGTGGAAGTGGATGTTTTCCGCAATCAGAAAAAGCATAATCTTCGCTTTGAGCGCGGCAAGGCTCTGGGCGAGCTGGCCGTTATGCCCAGCAAGGAAAAGGGCACGGGCACCTTTGTGCGCTTTAAGGCAGATCCCCTCATTTTTACGGAAACAACGACGTTTGACTACAAAACCCTTTCGGGACGCTTGCGCGAGCTGGCTTACCTCAATGGGGGGGTCAAAATTAGCTTCACGGACTATCGGCTGGACATCATCAAGAAAGATGAGCCCCATGTCGAAACCTATTTCTATGAAGGCGGCATTCGCGAATACGTAGAGTACATCAACACGGACAAACAGCCCATTCACGAAGAGATTATCTATGTCCAGGGCGAACGCAAGGGCGTGACGGTTGAGGTTGCGTTGCAATGGTGTATTGATGCCTATTCGGATAATCTCCTGGGTTTTGCCAACAATATTCGGACGATCGACGGGGGCACCCATTTAGAGGGGCTCAAAACCGTCTTGACGCGCACGCTCAATGCCATGGCCCGCAAGCGCAAAAAGCTGAAGGAAAGTGATGCTAACCTCAGCGGCGAGAACATTCGCGAAGGCTTAACGGCGGTGATTTCGGTGAAGGTGCCGGAGCCGGAGTTTGAAGGCCAAACCAAGACGAAGCTCGGCAATACCGAGGTTCGCGGCATTGTGGATTCCCTGGTGGGTGAGGTATTGACGGAATATCTGGAGTTTCGTCCCAATGTCTCGGATGCGGTTCTCGAAAAAGCGATTCAAGCCTTTAACGCGGCAGAAGCGGCTCGCCGAGCAAGGGAGCTGGTCCGCCGGAAGTCGGTATTGGAATCCTCGACGCTACCGGGTAAGTTGGCAGACTGTAGCTCCCGCGACCCCAGTGAGTCGGAAATCTTCATCGTGGAAGGCGATTCTGCCGGCGGGAGCGCTAAACAAGGACGCGATCGCCGCTTCCAAGCCATCCTGCCCCTTCGAGGCAAAATCCTCAACATCGAGAAAACCGACGACGCCAAAATTTACAAAAACAGTGAGATTCAGGCCCTGATTACTGCCCTCGGCCTGGGCATCAAAGGAGAAGAATTTGATGTCTCGCAATTGCGTTACCATCGCATCACAATCATGACTGACGCGGATGTGGACGGGGCGCACATCCGAACGCTGCTGCTAACGTTCTTCTATCGTTATCAGCGGGATCTTGTGGACCAAGGCTATATCTACATTGCCTGCCCTCCCCTCTACAAACTAGAGCGGGGACGCAACCACTACTACTGCTACAACGAACGGGAACTGCAAGAGCGCATCGCAGGCTTCCCGCCCAACGCCAACTACACCATCCAGCGATTTAAGGGTTTGGGTGAAATGATGCCTCAGCAACTCTGGGACACCACCATGAACCCGGAAACCCGGATGATGAAACGGGTTGAGATCGAAGACGCAGCGGAGGCCGATCGCATCTTTACGGTGTTGATGGGCGATCGCGTTGCCCCCCGCCGCGAGTTCATCGAAACCTATGGACCCCAACTCGGCCTAGATGATCTCGATATCTAACCCAGACCCATTACCCGCCCACCCTATCACCCGCTCATCCCGTCACCCGGAACGACTGCATGAACCCTTCCGCCATACCCACAAAGCCAGGTTCCAGCCGTTCCGGGACCGCCACGGTCATTTGATACAGTCGTGACCCAATCAGATAGGAGCGATGGGTAATGATCACCGCCTGTCCATCTAGCTGACTGGTTATTTTATACTGACGACCGGGATAGTCCTGAAAGGAGAGACGGTTCTCTTGCAGTATCTGCCCCTGGAAGCCCTGGAGCAGCGCCTCCCGCTCCCGCGCAAACATTTGTGACTGGGTGTCTGTGTCTCCATTGGCGATGTTGGTCGCATCCGTCCAACCCACCATGTAGAGCGCTTCAAAGCTCGGTTCAGTCGCCGTCATAAAATGCTGCTCTGGTGCGGAGCGATCGCTCGTGCCCTGGGCTAGATAGCGAGGCGTATTCGGCATCAGAATGCTAAACCCCCCATCTGGGGCCTGTACGGTCCGCCACACCGTACGCTGCTGCCAATATTGAAACCCATTGAGGCCGGGGTTAAGGCCGGGATTTGAGGCTTGAGTTTGGGCGATCGCAGGCAGCCCCAAGCCGCTCCCCCCTAGGGTCGAGAGTGCCACCATCATGGCTAAAGATTTTGTTAGATGCACGGCTGAGAACCTCACCACAAGACCGGATTCCTCTTTAGTTTGCCCGGAGAAAAGTCTTGTGAAACAGCCAAAAGCCTTTCTGGCAAAAGGAATTAACTCAGTTGGCTCAGCAATTGATATCTAGGCCATTTGTAATTCGATTACCGCAGTTGAAACGACTGTAAAAACCCCTTTGTACTGTGCTGAAGATCAGGCTCGACCCCAGCCGGAACCACTGCCCAAAGCTGAAACACCCGTGATCCCATCAGAAACGTGCGGCCCGTCAGGATGTAGGTTTGGCGATCGCGATCGCCCCGCAGCCGATATTGCTTACCGGGATACCCCGCCAGCGTCAGGTTCGTTTCCTGGAGCAATTGCCCCTGCCAACGGTCCGCCCAGTTGCTGAGCAAGGTTTCAAACGCCAGCGTTCGCTGTTGTTGGTGCCGAAGAGAAAGCTCCGGCGGCAGCTCAATCCAGCTCACGTAATATTCAGCGCCGTGCTGGGATTGCTCAGCGACGAGCCCGAGGCGCTGGACAGACTGACCGAGTAATTCGACCGACTCCGTTTGGCGATCGCCCGCTCCCGGCAGCAGTAAGCGGAAATGCCCATCCTGGACATAGACCGACTGCCAAACAGAAGGCTGCGGTTCTTCCCAAAATTGGGCCAAGACTGAGGGGGGCGTGGCGATCGCCCCCACCAAGACAGTCCCGACGCCCAGAAACAAGATCATGGGAAAGGTATATCCCTTCCCCCAAGCCAATGGTTTAAAGCAGTGCACAGCTAACTCACTCTGCGGTTTGACGCGATATCTTTAGGGTGCCCGTTCGTCCGCTAGAGATTCAGGAGTCTACTTTATTCGTCGGGTCATTGGCTGGGTTATTAGTCAGGTTATGGGTCGGGTTATTGGGGGCATCGCCAGGGGCAATGGGGCGGAGCTGAAAGGATTTCAAGAATCCCTGGGTGCTCCCAGTCAAATAGGGTTCTATCCGTTGGGGCACCGCCGCCAGAATGTGATAGAGCCGTGAACCAATCAAATAGCTCCGACTGGTGACCGTAAAAGCATTGCCTCGGACTTGGCTGGTCATCGTAAACTGTTTACCAGTAGAGCCCGCCAGTTGAATACTGGATTCCGCCGTCAGCTTGCCCTTAAAGCTCTGCAAAAAACTCTGCTTGGTATGCTCCAAAATTTGAGCCCGACTCGCCTCCGTCAGGTTCCGATCGACGGAAATATCAGACCAAGCCACCATATAAAACGCATCATGCTGGGTTTGGGTTGCCAGCAGGAGCGTTTGCTCAACGGGTTTGCCTTCTACCTGAAGGATATTGACCTGGCGATCGACCGTTCCCGGCATCAGAATGCTAAACCCGCCATCATTGACTTCAAAGGCATTCCAAACCGAGGCATTGGGGGAAGCGGGTTTAACAGCGATCGCCGCTGGGCTTGTTCCGCTAGGATTTGCACTGCTGGAATTCGCACTGCTGGAATTCGCGCCAAGCAACAAAGCACAGGAAAGCAAGGTGGGAACAAAACACCGATTAATAGAGGAATTCACAGGGGGCCTCCAAACAAAATGCACCAAAGATTGGCCCTATAGTTCCTTGGCGATCGCCTCTCGGCGATGGGGGATTAGACCTTGCGATCGCTCGACCTTCACCCCCCATTGGTTTTCATGAATTTCTCAGACCATCTAGAGCGGGTCATCCACGACTAAGGGCTGCCCAAGTCGAGGGTCCTACCACACCATCTGGATCAAGCCCAAAGCGTCGCTGAGCGGCTATGACCGCCGATCGGGTCAAGGGGCCAAAATCGCCATCGGCGGGAGCCGTGAGGAACCCAAAGGCCCGCAGCCGCTGCTGGAGCTGGACGACAGCATCTCCGCGATCGCCTTGACGCAGAGTCGGTTGGGTTGGCTGGGTCGGTTGAGCAGGCGTCGCCTTATCCAGGGCAGCCCAGGTCGTCGGTCCTACAACTCCATCTGCCGTCAATCCCAACTTTTGCTGGGCCGCAATCACAGCCCGCTGCGTCCCCAAGCCAAAGTCTCCGTCCGCCGCACCGGAAAGGAATCCTAAATCCTTGAGACGGCGCTGGAGCTGGACGACAGCATCTCCGCGATCGCCCTGCCGAAGCGTAGGACGTTGATCCACGGGATCAGCCTTAAGCAGAGCCCCATTCCCACTGGGAAAGAGCAACTTCCCGCCGGTTTCATCCAGATGTTTGAAATTCGCATTGGCCAGGACTGCTTGCCGTTGGTCCAACAACCGCCGGTATAGCCGACGCAGTTCGTTGGTGCGCACTGCACCGCTTGCACCCAGGGCCTTTTGCTCTCGACTAACATATTGGTTAATGCGATTTTGTAGCGTCGCCACGGGATCAGGACTGCGTAAGACCGCTAAAAACAGAGCCTCGGCAGTATTCGCAGCAGGATTGAGGCGTTCCAAATTCTTGATCACTTGGGGAATCAAATCACTATTTTCGCCAACCTTAAACTGGGAGGGTATAACTTTGCTACTCCAGAGCTTCGCCCGCACTGGCGACAACACAGGTGTTTCCAGGTCCAAGGCCAAGACCGCTGCCACAAACTTCGCCGGAACCAAGTCCCGTTGCACCAACTGGGACACGAAATCTGTATCTATAAAGCTCGGTTCTGGCGCAAACCAAGCAAAGTGGGTATCTGCTGGTTTTTGGCCATTGAACTGGGTATCTGAGCGACGAACCAAATCATCGTATTCTCGCCCCGTCAGCGATGCAAATCCCGAGAAGTTTTGGGCATCAAATAATCCCAAGGTACTAGAAATTAAATTGGCATTGAGAAACGTACTACTGGGGATTGAAACGGTTTGGGCCGTCGCACCAGAGGATTGGCCAAAGGGATGTAATCCTGATAGCGTGTCGCTACTGATGATATTAAATTCAGTCGTCACAAAGAGAGGTTTGAGAAGTCGTAAAGCATCCGTTATCGTTTTACCATCGGCACTGAGTAGGGCCTGGATTCGGCGATCGTTAAACCGAGAAATGGTCGGGAAAATGTCTGATCCTTCCAAGGTTTCTGCACCCTGCAAATTGCGGAAGGGTGAGTTTTGTCCTTGGGCGATCGGCCAACTATTCTTCCCACCGGATAGGTAGGTCACTTCGGCACTAAAGGAATGCCAGTTATTCCAGGGTAACAGCAGTTCCTTCATCACAGGGCCACCATTAATATGGCATTCCATACAGGTCCCTTGACGAGCAGAGCTAGAGAGCAGATCGGCCCCGGCAGAGCTCCCTCGAAACTTCCAAGTGGGTGCCGTTTCACCCCTGCCTTGATCGAGTTTATAGTAGTTAAATTGCCCTTGCGATTCGTCCCAGCCCATCGCTTCTAGAAACCCAGGCAGTGGCAAGGTCTCTGGATTGAAAAGCAGCGAGAAAAACACGTTTTGATCCAGATCGGTTTCGGGGGAATCATCGCGATCGTCCCGAAGGGTTAAAACAGCTCGACGAACTGCTGCTCGATTATTGACCTTCGTGGCAGCATCAACAATATGTTCATCTACCGCAAATAAACTTTGATCACTAGACTTAAGCAATTGTTGAATTTTTGTCAGACTAGTTGTCTCTGCATGGTCCTTCAGAACTAAGTTAAACATCGGATCGTTAAGTTGCGATCGCTCCTGCTCACTCAAAGGCCGGATTTCCCCCTGATCAGTCTCCTGTTTAAGCAACAAAGCCTGAGTTTGGGCCCAAGCCGACGAAATCGGCATAAGAATTAGACACAAAACCAAAACACTGACCCAAACACTCATCCAAACAAACCGAATCAGGCCGATCGACTGGCGATAAAACCCCATAAAATCAAGCTCCCAAATGATGAATCAAAAACAATTAGATTTTGGCCCCAATCAACCCCTAATCAACGATTGGTTTCGCGGGCAATGATGACATTGGCTCCTAACTGAAGCTTTTGGGCAACCTGCGCCCCTGAGGTAATGGCCATACCCTCTAGGGTTAATCCTGGTTGATTGCGCAAGATCCCCCGCTGACCGCCACGACTCACGGTCCATACGCCAGAATTGCGATCGGGATTGTTAATATCAATACGGTTGCCATTGAGTGCCCAAATGCCTTGCATCTCCAACAACCGCAGTCTAGTCGGATCCTCCAAACTGAGAAAATTGCCTTGAATAGCTTGGTTTTGAGCAGCGGCGCAAACATTCGGGTCAGAGCTACGTTCAGGGACACAGTCAACGCGTCCCGAGTTCACTCTTCCCAGCCGACAAACTTCCTGGGGTCGCAGTTGCCGCTGGGGAACACTGCACTGGGAGACAAGGTTAAACAAAAACAGCAATGTATTAAACTGCTGAGTCAGACACAAAATCCCTTTTCGCCCATTGTTCCAGGGATTATTCGCCAAATTCTGACGGAAAAGTTGACCCGCACCTCGATAGGTTTTCTGAAAATTAATAACCGCCGTTTGCGTGATCGGCCCAAAGTCACCATCCGCCGTCTTCAGCAAATCCAGCCATTGTAGCCGCTGCTGCAAGCGACGCACCGAGTCTCCCCTGGCTCCCAGACGCAGCACGGGCTGAAGAAATTCGGGTTCGGCCCCGTGGTCAACGACGCGATCGAGAACGGTCCAGGTTGCAGGACCCACAACACCATCGACACCCAGGGCAGGCGGAGATTGAGCGGTTCCCAGCAATTCCTGCACGGTTGGATTGGCACCGGGAATCACGCTTTTGATCCCGGCGATGAGAGCTTCCACACTGACATCTGCCAACGCTTGCCAGCATTCCGGAAACTCGGTGGTAAAGGTCACCTGGGTCAGTCGTTTCTGACTATCAAACTCCGTGCGCCACTCGATGTATTCCTCTTGGAGCGTGAGGCGATCGCCATCAATCTGTTTCGGAGAGACCGCCGTGCGCTTACGGGGAAAGGCATTCCAAGGGATCGTTGCGACCTGGATTTGCACATTGGGCTTGAGCTGATTCAAGCGTTGCAGCGTGATAAATTGGGTTCCCGGCTCTTGGGCCGCTTTTTGATAGCGAATATCGAGTTTACTACGATAAGCGGCTAGGGCACCGGGTTTAATCAAAAAGTTAGTTTCGGTTGGATCCTGATAAGGAAACATAGGCTTGGTTTACTCCCCAAATCGCTGAACGGTTTTGCCACCCACGAAGATTCCGATCACGGTAAGGACTGAATCGGGAATGGCTTGGAGGGCTTCGCCTTTGAGGCTGGCGATCGCCCAAACCACAAAAATTCCCCCTCCCCAAAGCATCATTAGCAATCGCGAGGAGGAGAGTTTGCCATTTTCTTCCCGGATAAAGCTACCTAAACCCGCTTGAGGCTGTTGTTCTTCCATCAATTCACCCAGCTCATGGTTTGGATCATGTGTTCAATTCAGGTCTCAATCTAGAATGGATAGGGAACACAAGGGAGACCAAACACTGATACAGCACTGATATAGCGTTGTGCATTGAACGTGATTTTGGTCACGAAGTCACAGGCTGCCATTGGACAATATCAGGACTTTTTCGAGAAATCGGTAAAGTTTCGGAAATGCAAAATAACTTAACTAGCTGTAGAGCTTTTCCTAATTACCGATGGATTCAGATTGACAAATCTACGATCGCCAACCCCGGCACCTGCTCAAAATCTTTTCGATTCCGAGTCACTATCGTTGCTCCTAAAGAAAGGGCGATCGCGGCAATTCTCATGTCCTTTTGCAATCGAGTCTTCCGTAACGGTGGATTTTCCCTCAATAGCTGTTGATATATCTGATGGGCTGCATCATCAAAATTAACAATCGGGATACCTTTAAAATATTCAACTGTATGCCAGAATTTTGTATAGAGCGGCACTGGATTTTGGATATTGGCTCGCGCATTAATCAGAGAAACCCAGCCATTAAACACTTCTTGCACAGTGACAATATTCGTTACAACTTGTGGCTCGAACAACTGAATGTTGCGCTGGATGAGTGTATTACCTTCTAGCAGTAAGGAAACATGATCGGAGTCCAGAATAAACCGTGTCATCTTAAACTATTACTGCTGGTAGACTGACGGATCAACCTCAGAATCATCATCAACGTTGCGTTCGGCCCGAATAGCTGTCGCGATTGCGGCAAAGTCAGCATCATCCTTGTATAGCCCAAATAGCTTACTCCAAGGGCTTGCTGCAGTGGGGGTCATGGTTAGAGGCAAACTCAGCGGCATAAACTCAACCCGAGCAATTTGGGCTTGCCATTGTTGATGCACTAGGGCGATCGCTGCTTCCTTGGTTTCAGCTTCCACCCGACAGGCCGGAAACTCCATCACCGAGGCCACAAACCGCCCCGAATCCTGAGATTCAAGCATCAACGTCACAGTAACTTTGTTGGGGATAGTTGTTGGTGTAACAAGCGTCATGGGGTCTTATTTCGGGGATGGTCTCGGGAATGATAGATTTATTTTAGCGCAGGGTGATTCTTGGAAGTTTGGTCGAGGGGTGACCGTCCCTCCAGCATTTGAGGAGCGCAACGGGGCATCCTACATCCCTTTGCACAAATGCATCGGTTTGCACGAATGTATCGGTTAGCCCGTCACCAACTGCCGATATCGATCGCCCAACTCCGGCCAAGTAAACGATTCCTCAATATAGGTCCGCGCATTCCGCGCCAAAGTTTGCCGCAACTCCCCATCGCCCAACAGCCGAAACACCGCTGCAATCGTCTCCTCCGCCGTATTTGCCCGCAAGGCTCGCAGAGGAACCCCTTCCCCATCCATGGCTAGACCCTCTAGGGCGCGATCGCTCCCCACCACCGGTACCCCCGCCGCCATGGCTTCCAGCGTCTTGTTTTTAATCCCAAACCCTGCCCGCATGGGTGCAACAAATAACGTCGATTCATGCAACGCATCCGCCAAAGAAGGCACCCGTCCCGTGACAATAACCCCCGGATGGTTGGCTAAGGATTTCACCGATTCATGAGGCCGATTGCCGACAATCGCTAACGTCAATTCAGGATAACGGGTCTGAATCTGGGGAAAAATATCCTGGGCCAAATGTAGAGCCGTATCGATATTAATCGAATAGTCAAACGTACCCGTAAAAATGAGCTGAGGCCGCTCAGGTTCCTGAGTACGATAGGTAAATTCGTTGAGGTCTACACCGTTGGGAATCACTTCCGAATCGAGCTCTGAAACCATCTGCAAAATTTGGGATTGATCTTCTGGGGTTGTAACAGCAGCAGCGGAAAACTTTTGGTAGGACTGCTGCTCATAGCGACGCAAAAGGGGGAGCGTGAGGCGATCGCGCCAAACATTATCCGTAATTCCCAAATCCAAATTGCTCAGCTTGGTGCAATAGTCCGAGCTATGGACATTGATAATTGTGCGAACTTTACCCTTCCATTCGGGTCGAATATAGAGCGCATTGACGCTGTGCTCACAGGTGATGGCCTCGAAACGGTTTTGGGCGATCGCCTCATCCAACCAAGCCTGAACTTCAGGAGCGTAATAGTGCTGCACATTGGGCGGCGTCCCGGTCAGGAGATAGTCGCCGAGGCGTTGTAGTTTAGCGGATAACCCCGCCGAGGCCGTCTGAGGCGGTTCAAACAAAACCAGCTCATCCACATGTTGTCGCAACGCCGCAATCTCTTCGTCCGTGACATAGGGCTCCTGAAACGCCAGCAGCGTGATCCGATGCTGCGCCCGCAACGCTTCAAGACAATAGAACGTGCGAATCTCAGTACCTCCACGGGTGGCGGGGTAGGGAAATTTGGCGGAGAGCATCAAAACGTTCATAGGACGGTGGCTGGGCAAAGGACAGGGAAGGAAGAAAGAACAGGTGCCAGTGAATAGGTGCTAGTGAATAGGTGCAAGTAACGTAACCCCGACCCTTTGATTGTTCCCAAAATCAGCAGGGGGTGATGGGGCGATCGCGAAAAAACACAGGCCCCACAAAACCCGATAGAATAGCCATCCGTCAACTTTGCTGAAAAATTTGCCGATCCCCTTGGGCGATCGCCTTTCCCCACCATGGACGTCACCCTCCCCGCTCCTCCTGCTCTGCCCTCCAAAAACGCCAAAAAACTAGAGGCCCAGCTCCGGGGTCTTGTGGGTCGGGCAATCGAAGATTATCGCATGATCGAGGCGGGCGATCGCGTCATGGTCTGTCTTTCCGGCGGCAAGGATTCCTATACCTTGCTCTCGCTGTTGATGTCGCTACAACGTCGTGCCCCAGTTGACTTTGAACTCTTAGCGGTCAACCTCAATCAAAAGCAGCCCGGTTTTCCCACGGACGTCCTGCCCAATTATTTCAAAGCCGTCGGCGTGCCCTACCGCATCGTCGAACAAGATACCTACAGCACCGTTACCCGCATTATTCCGGCGGGGCAAACCCTGTGTGGGCTCTGTTCCAGACTGCGTCGGGGCGTGCTCTACCGCGTGGCGGCTGAGGAGGGTGCCACCAAAATCGCCTTGGGTCACCATCGCGATGACATCGTCGAAACCCTTTTTCTAAATATGTTCCACGGGGGGCGGATGAAAGCCATGCCCCCTAAGCTCCGCACCGACGACGGCCAACACATCGTGATTCGGCCCCTCGCCTATTGCGCCGAAAAGGACATTGCCCGCTACGCCCGCTACCGTGAATTTCCGATCATTCCCTGCAACCTCTGTGGCTCCCAGGAGAATCTCCAGCGGGTGCAAATCAAGCAAATGCTTCAGGCTTGGGAGGCGGAGACCCCAGGCCGGATTGATAGCCTATTTCGCAGTTTGCAAAACGTTACGCCGTCCCATTTGGCGGATATTAACTTGTTTAATTTTGCCGAGTTGTTGCCTCAACGCTTGCCCTAAAGGTCAACGGTCCGACCACGCCATTCACATTGGAAACCGGCTTGCCCGTCCGCTGGAGCAAAATTACCGCTTCGCGGGTGCGGGGACCAAAGAGACCGTCGATCGCCCCATGATACAACCGCTGACGCTGGAGGCCCTGCTGGAGTTGACGGACGCTTTTGCCGCGATCGCCCTGGCGCAAAAACCGACCTGGCTGGCGATCGGGCCATTCCCACTCGGCAGCCAAAGCCCGCCACGTATCTGGGTTGACGATGCCATCGGCTTCAACGGGTTGATGGGCCTGGAAATTCAGCACTGCGATCTCAGTCAGCGGTCCAAAAATACCATCGACAGCTCCCAGTTCGTCCAGATCCGCCCCGGCTCTGGCCAGGAGCAAATGCTGTAAATCAAACACTTCAGGGCCACGGGAGCCTTGCTTGAGGACGGTGATTGTGATGACTGCCATGGGTTTCACTCCTGAGAGAGGACTTTATCCTTTTCCATTCCATTGTCGTCAATTCCACGGAGTTTGGCCTCACCCGTAAGGGTACTTTTCAGCCTTTGCCATTTCCCCAAAACACGGCTAGAGTCATGGCCGTTCAAAATCGCGGAATCCCCATTCAGGTTTTATGGCTCAGCTTGCTCCCCTCCAACTTGAAGACGGCACGATGATTTATATCGAAGCCGAAGCAATGATTGCTGAACCCCTGGCGATCGCCTCCCCTTCTGAGCCCCTCACTCCCGAACCCACCCGAGGTGACGGTGGCGGCGCAGCCAAAGGCTGGAACAGTAGCCATCAAACCAGTAACCAGCACACCAGTAACCAGCCAACAGCCAGCCGTACCGCCGCAACGAATCGCCTAGCCTCCTTGGAAACCACTATCCAGTCCTACACCCGCTCCGCCGTCCAGGCAGTCCAGCAAGTCGCCACGGGGAACATCAACAAAGTCACACTGGAATTCGGGGTCAAAATCAGCGGTGAAGCGGGCATTCCGTACATCACCAAGGGCACGGCAGAAAGCAATCTGAAGGTGACGGTGGAATGTGCCTTTGCCAAGCTCAATGCCGAGAACTTGCATGCCGAGAACTTGCATGCCGAGAACTTGAATGCCGAGAACCTGAATACCGAGGCATAGCCCAAGCCAGCGTTGCGGCCCGGCCCACCATGAGCATCACCATCGCCAGCCACAGGAGCGTCGGACTTTGGCGCTGCCCTGCCGCGATCGCCACTGGCCCATAGAATCCCAAGACTGACACCAGCGAGGCATTGCGCAGGACTCGCCCCGCCGTTAAACCCAGAAAATAGCCGTCTAGGGTGAAGGCGATCGCCCCAATCCCTAACACAGGCAGTAACCATCCCGAAAACTGGGCAACGGTTGCCAAAACATCGGTGTGGGAGGTTAGCAATTGGAAGAGACTGGGAAATTGGATAAAGGCGATCGCAAACAAGACCCCCGTTACCACGCTGACCCCACCGGACAGTCCTAGGAGCTGGCGGAGCTGGGCTTGCGCGCCACCCTCGCCCCAAAACCGACCGGCGAACGTTTCTGTGGCAAAGGCAAACCCGTCGATCCAGTAGGAGGCAAGCCCCACCCCCTGAATAAGTAAACTGTTCGCCGCCAGAATTTCGGTCCCCATGCCTGCACCGAGACGGGTGAAACTGCTAAAGGCCGAAACCAGCACAAAGGTGCGAATCAAAATATCGCGGTTGAGCTGGAACAGGGCTTTGAGGGCGGGCCAGTCGAGGAGCTGTTTGCGTAGAACTGGCCAGTTTTGATCGCGCAACTCACCCCAGAGAAAGCCTAAACCCGCTCCCAGCATCAGGTACTGGCTGAGGGCTGTTGCTGCCCCGGCCCCAGCGCTGGCCCAACCCAGCCGAACGACAAAACCATAGTCCAGAATGATATTAGCTCCATTGGCGATCGCCGATAGGATTAAGACCCGCCGTCCCTGTCCCTGTCCTAAAAACCAGCCCAGCAAAACAAAATTCAGCAGCGTTGCCGGAGCATCCCAGACGCGGCTATGGAAGAAGGCAATGCCCGCCTGCTGCACGGCATCGCTGCCGCCAAGCAACGCAAAGCCCAGTTGGCGTAGGGGGATTTGAAATAGGAGAATCCCAAACCCGGCGATCAGAGCGATCGCCCCATTCCGCACCAAAATCAACAAAAGCTGACCCTGCCGATCTTCGCCACTACCCAACACCTGGGCCGTCATGCCAGTGGTTCCCATGCGCAGAAAGCCAAAGGTCCAGTAGAGGTAGTTAAACAAGACAGTTGCTAGAGCAACCCCAGCCAGATACCTGATATCACTGAGATGTCCCAGAAAGGCGGTATCAATTAGACCGGCGAGGGGCACAAGCAAGTTGGAGAGAATATTGGCAGCGGAGAGCTTGAAAAAAGCCCCAGTAAAAGACGGAAATTTCGGGAGCGCGACCATAGGGGAGGAACCGGAAAAGGGCCGGAAAAATGTGGTTTGAGGCAAGATAGACGGCTCAAGCTGCCGGGAGATTCCACCATTTCACCGGAATTCCATCGCGTCCACCTCGATACCCTCCATTTCTATGCTACGATTAGCGATCGTGACTTACTGAACGATCTCAAACCCGCGTTTATATCCATGGCTCTCACCCAACAGCAGAAGCAAGAACTCATGAGCGACTACCAGGTCCACGAGACGGACACTGGTTCGGCAGACTTGCAGGTTGCGATGCTCTCGCACCGCATTAAGCAGCTCAGTGAGCACCTCCAGAAGAACAAAAAAGACTACGCTTCTCGCCAAGGGCTGCTGAAGATGATTGGTCGCCGTAAGCGTCTGCTGGGCTATATCCAAAAGCATGACGTCGAGCGTTACCGGTCGTTGATTCAGAAGCTCGGCATTCGCGGTTAAACCCATGGCGGACCCCAAATCTCTCAGTGATGAGCAGGAGCGCCTCCCCTTTGAGCCCAGCAAGGGCCGTAAAAAGAAGGAGGCGACTCAGGCTCATAAACCCAAGGCGGAGCCCCGGCGAGGCAGTCCTGAAGACAAGGCCAGTCGGCGCAGTGCTTCGCGGGCATCCAATCGCCCCAAATCTCTGGAGGAGACTCGCATTCCAGATGCCGTGGGCAAGCGGATGATCACGCGCATGGCCTTATTTTCTGGGATCCCGACTTTTCTCGGTGTTGCGACCTTTTTCGCGGCTTATTTTGTCATCACCCAAGGAATTTTTGAAATTCCCAACGTGTTTGTGGTCTCCACCAGCATGCTTTTCTTCGGCCTGGGCGTGGTTGGTTTGAGTTATGGGGTCCTCTCCGCTTCCTGGGAAGAAGAGGTCTCCGGAACAGCCCTGGGAGCCCAGGAATTTGCCTTAAACTTTAGTCGCTTGAGGGGCGCTTGGCGCGAGGCCCGCGAGGCTAAAGCTAAAAAGGATTGAAGTGCTAACTGAATGCTGATTGAAGCACTGCTGCCTGTTGCCCGCCATGGGTGACCCGCTACGTTTCGGCTTCTGCATTTTGATAGATGCTCGGCTCTGGGAGCTACCGCTAGGATCAGGCGGTTCATCGCTGAGGGTGCTTGAATCCGCCTGTGACTTCTTTTGTGCCGTCCGGTAGCCTGCTCTTCCTGGCCATCGTTGCGAGCCTGCTGCTGTCGATCGCCTTTCAGCTTCTTCTTGCAAATTTGGGGCTAGCCGTAGGGTTAACCCTGGCGAAGCCAGCCCTTGATTTGGCCTCTGCCCAGCCGGAATCCCCGTCTAGCACATCTCAGTCCCGTGGCTCTCGTGCTCCAGAGTCTCAGTCTCCAGATAACGGTTTAGCCGGTCTAGGGGCATGGGCGGGACTCGGCCTTTGTTTGGGTCTGGATATGGTTTTGTTTGCCTCTTGTTTCCTGACCGTGCGGTTGAGCTTTTTGCAGGCACCCGTGTTGGGTGCAACGCTGGGTCTGATTACCTGGGCAGCCCATCTGCTGCTGTTATTTTGGGTGAGTACTACAGCGGTCGGGTCTACACTGGAGGTGTTGCTAGGGGGGACGACAGCAGGGATTCGTAAGCTACTCCGTTGGGTTCGGCAAACCCCGAAGGATCTGGATGACAAGAGCGATACTGAAAAGAGCGATACTGAAAAGAGCGATGGCGATCGCCTCAATCAAATCCAAAACCAGCTCAACAGGGCACTCCATCAGTTGGAGGAGATGCAAGCTCAAATGCGGGATTCGCTCCACCCCATTGCATCGCCACAAATTTCATCGCCACAAATTTCATCACCGCAAATTTCACCAGACCTGTCGACCAGCGCATCGCAACCAGATCCTGCATCCGATGCACTCTTGCCCCAACTACGAGAAAAGTTGACGACTGTTTTAGACAACCTGGATTTTGATCTCAAGGCGAAGCTGCAAGAAGCCCTCGCTGAAATCGATCCCTCCGACTGGGATTTAGCAACGCTGTGGCAGCAGATGCGCTCCCCAGGCAAACTAGAGGATTCAGAACCAGAGAGCCCAGAACCAGAGAGCCCAAAACCAGATTCGCCTCGCCTGTCTGACGCGGCCATTGCCGATGTTAATACCCAGCTCCAAAGTTACTTTCGATATACCAACCGTAAAAAGTTAACCCCCGAGGGCGTGACCCAAAAGCTAGAAGTGGTCTTGACGCCTTGGATTGCCACGGATAACTTCCCGGATAACTTCACGGATAACTTAGCGATCGCCCGCAGCGCCATAAGCGCCATCGATCAAGCAGCACTCAAAACAATTTTGACCCATCGTAATAGCCTGTCGCCCCGCCGAGTCCAGAAACTCCTCGCTCCATTGCAACAGGAACAACCTCTCAAGGCGAATCAAACGGCCCCTGTCCCGGAGCCAGGGACGGCAATCGAGTCCAAAGCGCTCAAAGAACCCAAAGCGCTCACAGCGTTCAAAGCCAACACGCTGCATCCAGTTGTAGAAACTCTGCAATCGCTGTTTCAAGACTTAGATTTGGGCGTAGAGGTCAGTCAACTGTCCTGGGCTGAGGTGCAAAGTGTGCTGTGGGAATTTTCTTCTGAAAGTTTCGAGGCTGAAAATCTAGATCTAGAAATTTTGCAAGAACGCTGGGGGCGATCGCTCCACCATTGGACCCAAACAGCACAGGGTGCGGTTCAAACCTTAGAAGATCAGCTTAAAGCCACAGCTCAAGAATCGACTGCACTTTTAAGTCATTTGCCAGAACATCCGCTTCATCAACTGCAAAACCAGGTCCAAAGCTTACTCGGAGGCACCCTGGCAGAGCTACAAAATCTTCCCCATTTGCCCCAAGCGGCTGCCGAACAATTGCAAACGATGCTGACTCAAACCCAGTCCCAAATCGTCAGGCAGATTGAGCAAGCCCAGGCCGGTCTGGAAACTCAAGCGCAGCAGTTACAAACCCAGGCGATCGCCCAAGCTGAAGCTGTTCGACATTTGGCGGCGATCGCGGCCTGGTGGCTGTTTGCCCTGGTCTTTTCTTCGGGCTGCACGGCAGCTCTAGCCGGTTACTGGGCAGCTTTACAAAATGCCTCTTGCCTCGTCTGATCCAAGTTTATAAGTTGGTAGTGCTTTTGTGTCAAAATAGATTGATCTTCCCCTCAAGAAGTAGACAGAGAAGTTAAGCTGCGACGGATTGATTGAGAGAGAGCCAGTATTGCGCCTCAAATTGAACAGGGGGAGAGAAAACCAATGGGTGAGGCTTGACGCTGACCTAAGGCTGCCTCTAATGCCGTCAACAGGGTTAAACGGAAATCCGTGCAAAGATTTCTGAAGAAAAAGCATTCTAGGTCTTCCTATCCAGGGAATTACGGATATTATGCAGAATAGTGTTCCGTCTCATCTCCCTCATTCGGGATTATGCGGAATTGGGTTTCTGCATAATCTTCTGTGTTGGGTATTATGCAGAATCCGATTCCATCTAATGGCTGTTTTGGATAAATAGGCCGGACAGATCCTATATAATGCCCCATCTCAAGGAATTAGACAGAATTAATTCAGTTTAATTAACCATTGTATGCGCGATTCGAAGTCGTTCGGGGGAGCTGGAAAGAACTCCAAAATTCTTTCCCAGCTAGTGTTCAATCGGATGTCCACCTCGGAATGTTCAACTAGTAATGAGAGGGAAGAATCAGCAGATTATCCGCTTGCGACAAGGACAATGTCAGCTATGTGGGAGTCTCTTTTCAACAGAGAACTGCTGCATGTTCATCACAATCTGCCGCGTCGTCTAGGAGGGACTAAGCATGCTTCCAATTTTATGGCACTCCATCGAGTTTGCCATCAACAATTGCATCGTTGAGCCATAAATTTTGCTTGATTTGTGTACAGTACAAGTTGTACGCGCGGTTCTAAGGAGAGAGGGGAGGCTATATATGAAACCTATCCCTTTATCCAACGACTATTGGTATTTACTTCTAACAACCTGCGAAGAATTTTTTTCTTGAAGGATTAGGTTGAATACCATTGCTCTTAGATACAAAATCTAAACGAATCTGAAGGAGTCTAAAATGCCAGTTGTAAAAGTGCCTGAAGCTTCACTCTCCTATTATCTGATCGCTTTCGACAAAGACGGAAAAGAGCGATCTGAGTCGGATGGCTTCCTGTGCCAACAGATATTGGATGTTTTGGTGAGTGAGCCCATCACGGATGTGTTTTTGATTAGTCATGGTTGGCTAGGAGATGTGCCTGCAGCGAAGAGACAATATAACGAATGGATCAGAGCAATGGTAGACAGTGAAGATGCTCAAAAAGTAAAAGCATCACATCCTGACTTTAAGCCCTTGATGATCGGTCTTCACTGGCCTAGTAAACCCTATGGAAATGAAGACTTAAATGCATCTTTTTCGTTTGATTTGGCAGAACCACAAGCCAATGACATGATCGAAAACTATGCAACTGAAGTCTCAGACACACAGGCTACTCGGGATGCATTTAAAGAGATTATTGCCGCAGAAAACAAGCTGCGACATGCTTACCAAACAATCCTTCGTGAAGCTTACGCGAGTGATGGTGCTAACCATTCAGAAGAGTGGGAACAGGCCGAGCCTTTGCTAAAAAACGCACAACTATCAAAAACTCGAGACAACGCCAGCAAAAGCAACGTAAGTTTGGGGGATGATGTAGCTTTTGGTCTGGAAGACAACTTCATGGATGCCATCTCAGACTTCGATTTCAAAGATGCTCTTCTAAAACTACCGCGAATGGCTTCTTACTGGAAGATGAAAAACTTGGCCCGTACCATAGGCCAAAGCGGTGGGTTTGACTTGTTGCAAAAGCTTCAGCAAAAAGCGAACGAGAAGGTACGTTTTCATCTTATAGGACACAGTTTTGGCACCATTGTTGTGTCCTCGATGCTTAGAGGCCCCGAAAAAGACAGTCAGCTTGTACGCCCGGTCAACTCGCTTAGTCTGATACAGGGAGCCGTATCCCTGTGGTCGTATTGTCCTCAAATTCCTAAAAGGGATAATCTTGAGGGCTATTTTTACTCTATCATTCGCGATAAGAAAGTTGCAGGCCCTATTATCACAACACTCTCAAAATATGATAAAGCGGTAAGACTCATGTATCCTCTCGCTAGTCATGCTGGCTTACTAGGCGGAGCAGACATTGACTTTGACGTGAACTTTGGTGATTCAGCCTATCCTATCGTAGGTGGAATCGGAACTTATGGTATTCAAGGCAACGGTCTACTAGACGTTGAAGATATCCTAATGAAGTCCCAAGACAAAGCCTATCGATTCAAGCCCGGTTTTATTTACAACTTGAATAGTGACAACTTTATTCAGGATGGAACAAAAGATGCTCACTGTGCTATCGCTAAGCCCGAAGTCGCACATGCTGTCTGGTCCGCTGCATTTAGCGTTTAGCTTCATCTTGCCAGCAAGTATCTAGGCAAAAAGTATCGAGTCGAAAAATATCCATTTGATGTCCATCTTTCTCCAGAACTAGCTATGGTTGAAGAGAAAATTTATTTCAACGGAATCAATGGCAGCACAGGCGAATACCTATTTCCCCCGCTGACTGCCGAGCAGCTTGCGCAAGTTGCGAGAGGTGAAGAATTTGAATCTTCAGAAATCACAGAGTTAAAACAAAAGAACCGGCGGGTCAAAGGTCTTGAGGTTGATTTCGCCCCTAAAGAAGGAATAGATCCTAAAGACCTTGCCCAAACAGGGTGGGGCGTCATTTTCTCTTATGATTCAGATCCGGCCATTAAACAAGCGCTTCAAGTGCTTTTGGATCATCGTAAGAGACAGGCTACTCAGAGACATGATCACTACTATCAAGAATATGTCGGGGTTAAAGGATATCGACCTGGCGAATCAAAAAATCAGTTTTTAGCTCGGCACAAGGTTGGCCCTGGGCCGGCTGACCCAGATAAAATGCCCTATTATTTGCTGATTGTAGGTGATCCAGACACGATTCCCTTTCGCTTTCAGCATCAGCTAGATGTGCAATATGCAGTAGGGCGTATCCATTTTGATACCCCAGCTGAATATGCTCAGTATGCCCGCAGTGTTGTCAAAGTAGAAACGGAAAATGTTGTTTTGGCTCGTCGAGCGCATTTCTTTGGGGTGCAAACAGAAGATGATCCAGCAACTCAGCTCAGCGCTCAAAAACTAGTACAGCCACTTGCACAGTGGATGATTGAGGATCAAGGTGGAAGCAATTGGAGCGTAGAAACTACACTAGGTAAAGCGGCGACAAAGGAGACCTTAGAAACGCTATTGGGCGGATCACAGACGCCAGCACTGCTGTTTACAGCGAGTCATGGCATGGGGTTTAGTAACGGAGATCGCCGACAGATCTCCAAGCAGGGGGCTATTCTTTGTCAGGATTGGCCAGGGCCTAAGGCGTGGGAGACTAGACCTATCCCCGAAGATTATTACTTTTCTTGCAATGATATTAGTGATAATGCCCGTCTTTTGGGGCTCATCTCTTTTCACTTTGCTTGCTATAGTGCCGGAACGCCTCAGTTCGATGAATTTTCCCATAGAGAAGCGTCAGAACAACGGCCAGAAATCGCACCACACGCCTTTATTTCAGCTTTGTCAAAGCGGTTGTTGAGTCATCCTCAAGGTGGTGCCCTCGCGGTGATTGGTCACATTGAACGAGCTTGGGGATGTTCGTTTGTGTGGGAAGATACTGGCGCTCAGTTAGCTGTTTTTGAGAGTACCTTAAAGCGGTTACTCGAAGGTCACACCGTAGGCTCAGCGGTTGAGTATTTCAACGAGCGCTATGCAGAATTATCTTCTGATTTGAGTAGTGAGTTAGAAGAAATTAGATATGGTAAGACGTTTGAAGCCTCAGCCTTATCGAGTATGTGGACCGCTAACAATGATGCTCGGGGCTATGCGATTATCGGCGATCCGGCTGTAAAGCTTCCTATGGGTGGCTCTACAGAGGATAGTTCTGTAGGCGAACGCTCTGTACGTCCAATAATAGGACCTTCACCGCAAGATTTCTCGGGTGCGATCATAACACCGACTCAACCCAGTGAATCGCTTTCCTCCGTCGAACAAGCACGAAACGATCTGAACCAAACCCTCGATCCCGTGATTAGCGCAATTCAACAAGGTCCTGTAGAGCGCAGCGTGCTACAGCAAGCACTATCAGCGACTATCAAACTTCTAGAAGCTCTAAATGAACAGCTCTAAAAATATGATTTGATATACCGTTAACAGAGAAAGTTCAGGGCACTTTGTGGTTCTGAGCTTTCTTGTATAAAAATCTGTATGAAATCTCAAAATCAATTCGTAAGGGAGCCGCGTTTAGATGTCCGTATTTGAGATTACCATTCAGCGTAAAGTAGCAGACTACTATCCTATTGTCGCAAAATACAGTAGTCGTCCAGATGAGCCTGTCGAATTTTTACCTGTCTGGTCAGAAGGGAAGCTGCGACTTTCTCAAACAGACCATGACCATCTCTTCAGCCTGATAGGCCAACCCAGAGAGTATGGAACTTATTTAGGGCAATTACTCTTTAAAGATAGTATTGGCAATGCTTTCGCAAGCGCCAGAGCAAGAAGTCCAGAGTGTTTGCGCCTGTTGCTGTTTCTTGAAACTAAAGAATCTGAGCTACAGACGCTGCGATGGGAGCGTCTATGTGCTCGTGGAGATGGCAATGAATGGAATTTCCTAAGGTGCGATCAGCGAGTTCCCTATTCGATTTATGTACCTTCTCTGGCAGCTCGTCGGTTTCCGCCTATTGGCCGATATGGTTTAAGGGCGCTAGTGTTAGTGGCCTCGCCCGAAAATTCAGAAGCATATGGACTCGCTGCTTTCGACGTTGAGGAGACGGTTGCAAGTGTTTGCGCCTCTTTGGGAAGTGTTCACTGTGATGTATTAGCTGATGTTGATGGTGCACTCGGACTGCCCACCATAGGCAACCTCATGACCCATCTTACGAAAGAAACCTATACGTTTCTCCATATTGTTTGTCACGGGCGACAACGAGAGGATGTCAGTCTTTTTTTATCAGATGAACATAACCAGGTTACGTATGTCAAGGGCAAAGAGTTAATTGAAAAGCTGAAAGATATAGAAGGTCTGCCTCACTTGACGTTCCTTTGCACCTGTGAAAGCGCCAAAGTTGATGATGATGGTGCCTTTGGTGGGTTCGCAGGGCAGTTAGTCAGAGATTTGGGAATGCCTGCAGTGGTGGCGATGACGGAGAAAATAACTGTCCGTACAGCCAAGAGGTTAGTCCAGGCGTTCTATCAACGGTTGATAGAAAATGGCGAAGTTGATTTAGCCTTAGATCAAGCAACCGCTTCAGTCAGTAGCCGAGATGATGTGTTGGTACCTGCTTTGTTCAGCCGTCTGGGCGGACGGCCCTTGTTTAGCGATACCCTTAATCGCTTACTGACACCGCGAGAAATTGATAACGGGTTAAAACGCTTGAAACGTCTACTAGAAGAGCGAGCACCTGTGCTAATTGAAGAGTTTGATATGCAGCAAAAGGCGCTAAGAGCAGAAGATAATGGGGTAATAGAGATATCCTCGCTGAATGAGTCTGCTCGCAATAAAGCACAGGCCGCTCTAGACGAACTGAATAAAATCTGTGGTGAAGTAGTGGGTATCAGCTTTAATGCTGTTGCCCTAAACAAAAAAGTATCGCAATACGATCCGCGCTGTCCGTTTCCTGGTTTAAGCCCTTTCACACTGCAAGATAAAGAATTCTTCTGCGGGCGTGAAGCGCTGGTCGATAGCTTAAAAACAAAACTGGAGAAGTCTCCCTTTTTAGTATTAGTAGGCCCCTCTGGAAGCGGTAAGTCATCGCTGGTATTGGCAGGCCTGGTTCCAGCCTTACAGAAAGCTCAACCTAACTTAAAATTGATTTATATAGTCTTGCGTAGCAATCCACTCCAGCAGCTAGAAGATTGTCTTTCAGAGGTGAAAGACCTCCCTTTTATATTAGTCCTAGAGGCGTTCGAGTTGCTATCTACGCTTTCTCTAGCTCCCGAAAAACAGAAAGAGTTTATCGAAAGACTGCTAGAGGTTGTTGATTCGCATCAGTCACAGCCTAAAGTTGTATTTACGGTGAGAAGAGAATTTTTGACTGACAGTATTCACCACAACACTCTATCAAACAGACAGATATCCGTTGAGAAAATTGAGCCAATGACTGCGGCAGAGCTGCGACTGGCTATGGAACAACAGGCTGCAAAGGTTGGCCTTAAATTTGAGGTTGGCCTGAGCAATACTATTTTAGATGATATAGAGGAAGAGCCTGGCTCAATGCCGCTTTTGCAACATGCGTTGAATCTGTTGTGGCAGAAGCGTCATGGGCAGTGGCTCATCAACAGCGAATATCAAAAATTTGGAGGTGTTAAAAAAGCGATCGCGAGCACTGCTGATAATTTCTATGAAAAGCTCTCTGAAGGAGAGCAAGCGCGAATGAAAAATATTTTTATTCGCCTGACGCGCCTAGATCCCGATGCTACAACGGGAAAAGATAGTCAAGATACCCGGCATCGGCGAGTTGCTTTGTCGGAATTAGTGCTGGCCGAAGGTGACCCGGAAAAGAGCCTGGTTCAAACCCAAGCACTTGTGAATAACTTAGCCGGAGACGCGGTGCGGTTAGTTCGTATAGAGATGTCGCAAGAGGGTAGTAATCATAAAATCGGCAGTGATGTGCAAGAAGTCGTAATGGCTCACAAAGCTTTGATCCACGACTGGTCCAAGCTAAGCCAATGGCTAGAAGAAAACCGAAGTTACTATCAACGTAGAGAAAAACTTAGCGAAGACGTCAGGCATTGGAGAAAGAATAAATGTCGAGCAGAAGATCTGATTTCTCAACAAAAAACACTGGATGCAGCCAAGGAGCTAGGACGCCTTGGCTTTTTAAACGATGCAGAAGCAGAATGTGTAGAGAAATCACAACAAGCGCAGTTAAGAAAGTCTAGAGCGTATACGATCGGGGTGACAGGCGTTGCTGTGCTGCTGGCGGGTGTTTCTGTTTTTGCTTGCCGACAGCAAAAAGTCGCTGTTGAACAGAAAGGAATTGCTGAGATAGGCAAACAGATCGCTCAGCTAAAGGAACAGTCGGCGAGAGCTTCTAGCTGGATTTCTGAGGGTAAGTCTGCACCGGGTCTAATGTTGTCTTTGGGGACACTCAGTCAAAGTGTTGAGAATGATCAGTATCCACCTGAGGTTGAGCTAAATGCCCAAGAGTCAGTGATAGATGCTGTACAACGTGCCCGTGAGAAGAATGTTTTGGAAGGGCACGAAAACAGCGTAAAGGCGATTGCCTACGATTCTAAAAATGACTACATTGTTACTGGAGGTGAGGACAATAGCTTAAAAGTTTGGGATGCTAAAACAGGAAAACTGTTAACAGCCAGAGTAAAGGCACACGATGATGCAATCTACACCGTTGTGTTTAGTCAGGATGGAAAACATCTCGTGAGCGCTGGAAAAGACAAAACATTGAACGTTTGGACGATTGAGCCGAGCGATGGCGATAGCCTAGCTAATAGGCAGACTCTTGACTCGATTAAGCTCTCGTTGAGAAACCGTATTCAGGGAGGCCATACTCAGCCAATACGTGCGGTTGCATTTAGTCCTGAGGGCGATCGTTTTGTCAGTGCCAGTGATGATCAAACATTACAACTCTGGAACGTTAAGTCAGGTAAGCCGATTGGTGAACGAATGAGAGGGCATACAAGTATTGTTTGGGCCGTAGCCATTAGCCCTGATGGTACGCAGATTGCCAGTGGAAGTGTTGATAGAGCGATTAAAGTCTGGGATGGAAAGACCGGAGAGCTAACGTTTACAATCCCATTTGCGCATGAAGATAGCATATTTTCTATTGCTTTTAGCCCGGACAGCAAACGCATTGTCAGCGGCAGTGGGGACAGAAGTATTCGGGTGTGGGATGCCCGAACCGGAGCTCCCATTGGATTTCCGCTACTCGGCCACGATGGTAAAATATATTCTGTGGCATTTATGCCCAATAATCAGACTATTGTAAGTACGGGCAGCGATCGCACCATTCGTTTTTGGCATCCTGAAACTGCAACAGAAACGGGCAAAATTGTAGAAGCCCATAGTAGCTTAATCTGGGGACTTGCTTTAATGAATAACGGCAAGGAAATGGCGAGCGTCGGATCTGATAAAAAAATTCGGCTGTGGGATATCAACAACGATTTACCACTAGGTCAACCCCAGCGAACGCCTCACACGAAAGATATTTTGTCGATTGCGATCAGTCGTGATGGTGATCGAATCGTTAGCGTGGGTGAAGATACCAAGCTAATGATGTGGGATGTCTACACTCAAAAGCTTCTCTGGAAAATGCAAAACGTTCATGATGCGCCCATTCAATCAGTTGCTTTTAGCCCAACAGAAGCAAAGTTTGTCACTGCTAGCAGCGACGGCACCCTAAAGTTGTGGGATGCAACCGCTCAAAAAAACAGCATTTGGAGAACAAAGTCTAATCCAAGTCTTACCCGTAACCAGCGAGATATTTATACTGTAGCGTTTGCGCCAGATGGTAAAACCGTTGTCAGCGGCGGCAGAGATGGAAAACTAAGAATATGGGACGTAAGTACTGGCGATCAGAAAGTTGAATGGATTGCAGCCAATGCAAAAAGCCCTATTCTTTCTGTTGCAGTGAGTCCCGATGGAAAATATATTGCGAGTGCTGGTGCTGATCACATTATTACGCTGCTGGATATGCATACAGGAGAGGTGATACAGCGTTTTCGCGGACATACTCAAGATATTTGGGCGATCGCATTCAGCCCGGATGGAAAATTGTTGGTTAGCGGCGGCAAGGACGACACGCTGCGACTTTGGCAGATAGAAAAAGGCCAACAGATAGGGAAAGAACTCAAGGGTCACACGAATGATATTTCGACTGTCGCATTTAGCCCAACGGGTAAACAAATTGCTAGCGGAAGCTTTGATAAAACCATACGCCTATGGGATATCCAAAACATTGAACAGGTAAAACCTTATGGACCACCCCTTATAGGCCATTTAGAAAGTATATGGTCTGTTCAGTTTATGCCAGATGGAAAGTCTATTGTCAGCGCCAGCGCAGATCTCACCTTGCGTAGATGGCCGAGTCACTGGTCTCAGTGGTCCAAAATGGCTTGCGAACGTTTAGAGAATCATCAGCTAATGAGTGACTCTCAGGAAAGTGCAAATATCGACAAAGATTTAGCAGAAATCTCTGGGGCGGCCAAAGAAGCCTGCGATCGCAAGTTTTGGCAGATAAAAGAGCGTGTCTCTATGCCGTAACAGACAGCCTCAACCCTATTCCCAGGCATCTAGAGCATTGACCCAATAATTGAGTAAGGCAATAACCTGGGATCGCCTAGCTTCAAAAGTCGCAGCGATCCAAATTAATAGCAATCCTAAAACAATGCCAATGGCCCACAAAAATAGCGAATAATCCTGAACAAATCGCCAAACCTGAATCAAAACCCTAAGCATAAACGTGAAAGTACCGATGTACAAAAAGGCGCGAATGCGAAGGGCAAGCCCCGCAAAGATGAACAGGAGGCTAAAGGCGATCGCCCCTAACCCCGCCCCAAAGGGACTCAAGTTTCCTAGGCCAATTTCTGCCTGATACATAGCCGTAAAGCAAACAATACTGGTTCCCAAAACCCGGAGCCAGTGACGCTGCTGGCGATCGGATTGCGCCTGGAGTTGAGGTTCAACCTGAGCAAAGTAGAGCAAACTACCGCCGCCTAGGAGTGCGTAAACCAAGGGTTCTGTGATGCTAAATTGATGCAAAATTCGCAGCATGGCCCAGTCGAGCAACACAATGCTGAGGTAGCTCAGCCGGACCTGACGGCGGTGCGTTGCCAAGCCTGCGTAGAAAGCGGCGACAATGAGTAATGCCTGAATTCTAATATCCCAGCTTGTCAGTAAGACGGTGATCATCGGCAACAACATCGCCCAGCGTCGCCAGGGGCGCAGATTCCAACCGAGGCGTTGCCACGGCAACCCGTAAAGCAACGCCGCGATCGGGCAGGCGATCGCCCCGGCCCATGCCAATAGGACCGGCCAAGGACACCCTAAATGGATCCCGTAGCCTAAGGCGGATAGCAGTTGTATAATCCCCAGATCCGTCCAGCCGGAGCCCGCCTGCCTGGCCTGCCCTAGGGCATGGAGTCCAAGCAGCACCAATCCTCCCATCCAAAGCAGGCCCCCCGTTCCACTCAAGGGCAACAGCAGGGCCAGCAGGGCCAAGCCGCTGCCGATCCCCCAGTGAATCTGGGCAAAGACCCGCAGTTCTCCTGTTTCCCAGCGCAGGTAGGGACGAAGCCAGCGGGAGCAGAGGCGATCGCCCCAGGCAATTCCCACCGCCAGTAGTGCTAACAACATGACCCCATCGCCCGCAGCACCTCCAGGAGATCGGGAGAGTTGGTAGATCAAGAGTTCGTAGAACCCAATCGAGCTGAGAATGAGGCCAATGTAACTAAAGGGTTTGAGCGTCGGTCGCCGCCGACCGACGCCCACGCCAACAGCCGCAGCCGCTAGGGTCAACAAGCCTGTGGTAGCCGTGAAATGGTGATGACCGATGAGTCCTCCCAGAATGGCATAGAGGATCGGCACACTGTGCCCAGCGCCTAGAAACGCGGGCTGTGGACAATCGGGACGCGAATGGCGCTGGATTCGGGCCTGCCAAAAATCACCCAGCCAAAAATCACCTAAGCGTTGCAAGAGCACCGCAAAGCTGAGATAGGCGATCGCCAATCCAGTCGCCCCTTGTCCTGCAAGGTGTACAACGACGGCCATGAGTGAAGCTAAGGCGATCGCCCCTCCATGGGCATTCCAATTATTCGGAGCTCGCCAACAACTTAAAGCTAAAGCCAGGGTAGGCAAAAACGCCACCCCAAAATAAAGCGTATCCTCCTCAAAAAAGCCAAAGAATGAACTGTCAAAATAGGCAAACAGATTGAAGATGAGCAAACCCAATTGAAGCGGGATAAAGAGGGCGATCGCCCAACCATTAGCAGCCCGTCGATAGAGGCCAATCAGTTCAGATTGGCGAGTTTGCATTGCGGTCCAAAAGAACCACAGTCCAGCGGTTTCAATGGCCATCAACAAAAGCAGCGATTCCCCATTCCCACCCAGCGCAAGGCTCCGCTCCACCCCATACCAACCGGTGGCTAATCCAAACCCGATGGCGATCGCCGCCACGGGAAGTTTGCGCAATTGTAAACTGTTGATTCCGGTTAAAAGGGCTCCCAGCCCATAGCCCACAATGCGGTAGGGGGATAATCCTATGCTCATGACCTGGGCAAAAATCACGGCAAACACTGCAAGGGTTTGCGTCGTGCGAGGGCTCAAGCAACGAGGGGATCGAGCCATTAAAACCATAAAGGCGGGTGCAATCCACCAGGCCATTCCCAGGGCTGACCTCGGCGAAGCCAATGGTTCGACTAGCAACAAAACATAGCTCAAGCCTGCAAAGATAAAACCGAAGACCCAGGCACTGCGTCGCCAGAGAACAGGTCTTGCCGTTACCGTCTCGAACCGGTCCGCGAACAGCACCTCAAATATGGACTCCGGCAACACACTGAAGCTCCATTCTATCGCCATGGCACCGAGGGCAATGAATCCCCAAATTAGGCGAGGGAGCCCTGACCAACCGATATGAATCCAGCTAAAAATAGCGCCCCAGACCAAGGCTTGAATGAGATAGACAACCCAATTCGGAACCGCTGGCCGCCGTCGAATTGAAACGCCTAACAGGATCGCAGAAAGCGTCAGATTGAGGGCGCGAATCAACGGATTAGCAACGCTAAAAAGGGTCAGCCCACAACCCAAGACAAAGGCAAGAAAATCAGCTTGGGTTGCCAGTTGAATCAAGTTTTGTCGCCGTAATCGTCGACTCCAAAGGGCAAACAGGATCAAATAGGGGAACACCGTCACACCCACGATCGCAAACGGCATGCCTGCATCTCCCGCGATCGCCCCAATCTTCTCGACCCAGCCATCCCGCACCGTCAGTGGCACAAATCGTCGCGCCAACCAAATCCCTTGCAAGCCCACCAAAAAGATCAGCGTCAGATCCAGCGGTAGCCGCAACCGTTTTAGGCGATCGCCCAACAATCCCAACGCCAGCACCGTCACGACCACCGGCTGCCCCGGCGGATCCACCCTCAGCGACACCGCCCAGCCCAAAACCATTAAGCCGTATCCTGCTGCCAACCACAAACCTTGGGTGGGTTGACGACGTGCGCGCCAAGCCAACACCGCACCACAGAGGCCCAGGGCTAATCCCAACTGCCAGAGGGGGATCTGAGCTGCCAGCAGCGCCCGTCCCACCAGCAACAATGCGCCAAACAACAAATTTAAGGTGACAAACGAAGGGGTAGAACCTGAGTTAACGGCTGAATTGGCCCCCTGCGGATCTGCCGATTCCCCCTGGGCCTCCGCTTCCGAGTCAGCATAGACCGTGGCGATCGCCGTTCCCACCATGCCCGTATAGGTCGCCAACAGGGGCCAAATCGCCACCGCCCAGCCCCAATGGAGCAGACTGAGGGCGATCGCATTCGTCAAGACTAGCTTGGGATAAGGGGTTTGGTGAAGTCGCGGGCGCAATAGTTTCAGCAGGACAAGTGTGAGGGCGATCGCCCCTACGCCCGCAACGACCCAGCCCAGGGGCCAGCGCCAAAGTCCAAATCCATCCATGGCCCAAAAGTTAATCGGCACCAGCAACAACGTCACCCGCTGGAGCATTTTGGCCGTTAGCACCAGATTAGCCTGTCGTCCGGCCCAGAGTCCCGCCCCCCAAAAGGCCAGGGTATAGGTCAGCAGAACTAGATATTGCCCCACAGCGGAGAAATTTTGCCACTGGCTGGCGGCCAAGACCGCTGAGGACACAACAACCAGAAAAACCCCTAGAAACAGCAACCACAGTACGCTGACTTCTTCCATCAAGGATTGCAGCCAGCGATTCAGCGGTGCGACGGGCCGGGGCAGAGAAGGCGCTAGAGCGATTGGCTCGGAAACGACTTTGGAGACAACTACAGGAACGATCTCCTGAACTTCCTGTTCTGGCAACGGGCAACTGAGCTGTTCTTGAGCGATTTTTTGGACGAGAAAGTCAGAAATTAGGCCCAACTTAACCCAAGCATCCAAGCCCTCCAGGAGATGAGGATCAGAGGCACGGGCATGAACGGTGATGGCAATTGTTCGGTCGAGGGGAGAGGCCATGGGCAATTCTCCGCGAGCGAGGAAGTTGCCTTAGGATGCGTTATCGTTCGGGGAACTGACTATCGTCGGGGTGACAGTTTGGCAACTGATTAAGTTCCGGAAAGCGCAGGGTTAAGATTTTTTATCTTCACTAATTTTAATGGTGAGGTTTTTATCAACGACTAAGCTAATGCTACCTTCTGCTTTTTTCTCGGGAGCAGGCTTAGCAGATTTGGTTAAATCAAGCGAGAAGAGAGTCACAAAAACAGCAGCAAGAAGAACAGGCGCAAGACTTCCCATATCAACCTCAACGCATAGAAAAGGGTAGGAGACTCAAGAACGGAGTGAGTCTTTCAATTCTTTCCTGAGCTTACGTGCTGCGTATAATGACTGACCTCTGTATTGAGGTGAATTTACATAATCTCAATCTTAGATACGGCTTTAGGATAAACGCTTCGTGAAGCCGCTTAAATACTTGGGAGGGACATGGCGTACCCTGTCCCTCCTGTTGCGCTAGATTACGCTCGGTAAAACAATTAGCTAGCCGTAGCCGCAGGCTGCTCGGTACTGCCCTGACCCCGACGACGGGTCAATGCATTGAACACAGCAACGCCAATGGCTTTGATCAAATTGCCCTCAAGCTCCTTGAACATGGTCATGTTCATGCCAAAGGCATCATTGGCCTCATCCACAATGCGCTCTGCGGTCGCTTGATCAATCGGCAATTCATTCATTGCCGCACGATAGGTATTTTTAAACGCCTTCTCGTCGTCGATCGCTTCAAATTCGTAAAACGCCGTCCCGTTGCCATCGCTCAAATTCATGCCGTTCTGAGCAATCTTCTTGAGGATTTGTCCCCCAGATAGGTCACCCAAATACCGGGTATAGGCATGGGCAACAAGTAACTCAGGAGATTCCTGGGCCACCTGATGAATGCGATTGACATAGGCTTGAGCCGCCGGAGAAGGCTTCACCTGACTTTGCCAATGATTACCGAAATAATATTGCAGATCCCGCTCTAAACTCGCTTTTCGATTGAGCACAGGAAAATAAAGCTTGGCAATGACCGGGTGCTCCTTTAGCCGCTCAAACTCTTCCTCCATTGCCGAATAGACAAAGTAGAGATTAGTTACCAAAGTGCGATAGGAATTCTTCTCAACCGTACCTTTCAAAAAGCAGGCCACAAACCCCGTATTTTCTGCCATCGTGTGGGATTTTTTTGTCCCTTCCCGAAGCATCGTCGCCAAATTAACGCTCATATTAAAATCCCAATCTCAGAAACTAAGAAAGTTCAGAAACGAATCCGAATTTAAAAACCACCTAGTCTGTTAACGTAAAACGATTTGAGAACGCTTAGCATTAAGAATCGTAAAAAATTACAGATTGTTACAATCACCGCTCAGAATTGGCGTCGCTGGGGACTGGGCAAGGCGTCTTGGACCTGGTAACTCACCGCCCGTTGAGGGGAACGCTGGGACGGTTGCTGCCGCCGCTGCAGGCGTTGTTGGCGACGACGGGTGCGATCGCGATCCTCCCGACGGGCCACAAAATAACCCAGTCCGCCCATCGCCACAACACTCAGCACCATGGCCCAGCTCTCCCAAAGACGAGGGTCAAACAATTCATCCGTGGGGCTATAAACGACCATTGATCTTCCCTGAACTCGACGGATTTCAACGGATTTCAATGGTACTGGCTAGTGGCGGATTCTGGGCGCTGGCTTAGACTAAGCTCGGCGTTGGGGGCCTTAGATCCGCAGAACGGGAGGCTTCCCGTCGAGGCGGTGCTGGGATGAGAGGCGCAATGCCGGCCTGGTCCAGAATGGCGGGAATGAGATCCTCTCGTTTGACCGCCATCAGGTGAACCCCTTGACAGAGATCTTTGGCGAAACGGACCTGCTCGGCAGCGATCGCCACCCCCTCCGCCAGGGGATCCTTGGCCTGGGCCAACCGGTTGATCAGGGAGTCCGGAATATTGACACCGGGCACATAGCGATTAATAAATTGGGCATTTTTAGCAGATTTCAGCAGAAAAATTCCCGCCAAAATGGGTTGGCCTGCGGGCTGAGCCACTTGGGTCATAAAGGCTTCCAGGCGATCGAAATCCGTAATCATCTGGCTCTGGAAAAACTGGGCACCCGCCGCAATTTTGCGCTCAAACCGGCGCTGAAGCGAGGAAAAACTGGCCAGTTGCGGATCCACGGCTGCGCCTGCGAGCAGATCCGTGGCTCCATCGGTCAGGGGTTGATCACTCCAGTCGCTGCCCCCATTGAGCTTGCGGATGAGCTGTAGCAGCCGCACAGACTCTAGCTCGAACACGGCCCTTGCATCGGGCTGGTCTCCGGCTTTGACCGGGTCACCCGTGAGCGCCAAAATATTGCGCAATCCCAGGGCATGGGCTCCGAGCAGATCCGCCTGGAGGGCAATGCGATTGCGATCGCGACAAGTCACCTGGCAAATCGCCTCCACCCCATTGTGCTGGAGCAACAGACAGGACGCCAGCGAAGACATCCGCAGGACGGCGCGACTACCATCGGTGACATTGACCGCATGGACCCGGTCCTTGAGTCGCAGCGCCATGTCCAACATATGGGCGGGGTTGCCGCCTTTGGGGGGAGCAACTTCGGCGGTGAGCAGAAAATCACCCTGCTGAATCGCCTGTCGCAAGCGCTGGGGAATCGGTAAGGTCATAAATAGAAAGTTAGAGGGTTAATTCGCGTTAATCAATTGGCAATAGAGCGTTCTGCTAAAGTCCTTTGCGAGTTAAATCGGCAAAGATCTTTTGTCAGTGTAGGTCGAGGATAGGGCGATCGCCGCTTAGGGGGTCGCTGACTTGCAGAAAATTGATACGGATTATAGCGATCGCTCCCGTAAGTTTAGAGCGGCTTCATAAAGCCCATGGCGGTTTTGACTCGTTCTAGGGTGACACTGGCGACGGCATTGGCCCGTTCTCGTCCGTCTCGGAGAACCCCGTCTAAGTAGGGGCGATCGCCCATGACCGTTTGATATTTTTCCTGAATAGGAGCCAGAGCACTGATCAGCGTTTCGGTGAGCAGGGGTTTAAATTGTCCCCAACCCATCTCCGCACATTCAGCAGCAACGGCATCCCGAGACTGGCCCGAGAACAACTGGTAGAGGCTGAGTAAATTATGACATTCCGGGCGATCGGGATTGTCAAATTCGAGGCCCCGCTGGGGGTCGGTCTTGCATTTCTTGATTTTCTTTTGGATCAGCTCCGGGGAATCCGTCAGGTCGATGCGGCTCAGTTCCGACGGATCGGATTTAGACATTTTCTTTGTGCCATCGCTCAAGCTCATGACCCTGGCCCCCGCTTTTTGGATCAAGGGCTCAGGCACCTTGAGGAGCGGCGTGTCCGGTTGACCAAAGAGAAAATTGACCCGATTGGCAATATCCCGCGTCAGCTCTAGGTGCTGCTTTTGGTCTTCTCCCACGGGGACGACATCGGGTTCGTAGAGCAAAATATCGGCAGCCTGGAGGATGGGATAGCCCTGGAGCCCCACGCTGACGTTTTCTCCCTGTTTGATGGCTTTTTCCTTAAACTGAATCATCCGCTCTAGCCAGTTGAGCGGCGTAATGCAGTTAAACAACCAGGCCAATTCGCTGTGGGCGGAGAGCTGCGATTGGACAAAAATGGTCGATCGCGTCGGGTCAATCCCACAGGCAATATAGGTCGCGGCAACCTGGCGAACATTATCAGCGAGCTGGGCCGGATCGTGGGGCACCGTGATCGCATGCAAATCAGCCATGAAGAGATAACAGTCATAGTCCGCCTGAAGCTGGACCCAGTTGCGAATTGCACCCAAATAATTGCCCAGGTGCAAATTGCCGGTGGGCTGAACCCCAGAGAGAATACGAGGCTGTGTCATGGATCGCGGAAGTCAAAGTCGTAAATGAGCATAGACCTAAACGGGGCTAATTGCGTACCAGTTGAGGCCAGGGAATCATCGGGTCTTCCGCCAGGTGGTTAGAAACGTCTCTAGCGCCATAGCGGTTGAGATGGCTCGGATCCGAGAAATTTCCAAAGGCATCCGGCCAAAGCTGGGAGAGGTCGCGGAAGGTGAGCTGTTGCTGGGTCATCCGCTGGAACATATGGCGCTGAAATAGGCGCTCGTAGCGCGATCGCACCGGATCCAGATAGTCCGTGGTTAGGGGCAAATTGACAAATACCAGGGGAATATTTTGCGAGCGCGTAATTTGCACAATATTCTCAAGGGCCGACATTTGCCCCCCATCCAAGCGAAAGTCTTGGTAATCCCCATCATAGGCACCGCTAACGCGAGAATAGCGCTGATAGTAGGTGGCAGGATTAAACCGAACTGACAGGGACATAAAGCCATCGAAGTCGATAATGCCTTCTCCCTCGGGCGCATCGGGCACCATCTCGGCATGGTTAAAGGGACCGAGACCGGCATTTTTTTGTAAATCCGAGAGGCTGCGGGCAAACCGGGCGGAGAGGGCCTCTTGGATGCGATCGCGCTGACCATGGACAGAAGACAATCCCCCCATCTGTTCATCCAGCCAATCATCGAGGTCCTGGCTATTAAACCGCTGGGTCAGCCACGACAGTTTTGGTCCATCGGCTTCAGGGGCTAACCGCAGTTGGTTGGCGACCCCTTCCCCAAACAGGGCGGGAAGCTTGCCCTTTTCCAATTTGCGAAAGGCGGGGGAATCTTGAATGGCTTCATAGGTGGCATCGGAGCGACCGCTATTAAAAGCCCGCGCCCCGTCGGCCCAGAGGACTAAACCTGGACGATAGTCTGGGTCGAGCAACAGCAGCAATTGGAGCTCGACCACCTGAGCCGTGGACCCATTAATACTGAAGTTAAAGATTTTCAGATCCGGGTGACCCAGCTTGGTGAGCCCCGCTGCCAGGGTACTGGGGTCAATGCCCCGTAGCGCCCGCGAACTGCCCAAAATCAGGATGTCGGGGGGACCTTCGGTCATGACCCGCTGACGATAGAGAGCGAGCTTTTCGTCAAATAGCGAATTGTTAAAACTGGGATATTCCCGCTGAAGCGCTAGGACTTGCTGAGTCTGAGCCGCTCGCAGGGAGCCCTGGGTAAACTTTGTTGAGCTGAAGGCAGACCCCGTTTCTGATTTTTGCAACAGGGCATCGCCGAGGGCGTCGGGATTGGCCGCTAAATCGATCACGGCAGGGTCGGTTCCCGTCAGATGATGCAAGGTCTGCCCGCCTACCAGGTCGGTACTAACCGCCGCCAGAAGTCCAAGACTGGCCCAAATGAGAGCCACTTTGCCAGGGGAAAACCAGCCGGGGCGGGAGGGGTCGGGAACAGCCGCATCTTCCAGGGGCGGCAGCAGGGATGCTGCTGGGGCAAAGAGCTGGGTTTTGAGCAATAGCTGTCGACTATTTTCTACGAAGCTCTTTAGCCCAAATCCAACCCCTTGGCCCGACCCCGCCAGCGATCGCGTCATCGGCCAGGGCGATCGCTCCGCGCCAATCTCCGCCCCATCTTGGGTTAACAGATCATGGCCCCGCGCCTCTGTCACCGCAAACTGGGGCACCGCATCCCCCCCATCGGTCTGCCGAGGCACAAAATCTCGGCCATATTGCCAGCGGGGCTGTACCTGACCGGCCCGTCGTCCGTAGATACGCACCCCTGAGACCTTGGGCAACCGCAGTTGGCGGATATATTTGGCGATCGGACGACCCACGGTCTTGCGACGCGGACAGAGGGGCGCATCGCACATGACATGGAGGAGATCCCCTCGGCGCAAAAGCTGCACCCGGATGCCCCCGGTTTGAAGCTGCCGGTCTAGATCGGCATTAAGCACCCGACTGAGTAAAAATGTGGCAGCGGCCAGATCGCCCCGCTCCGCCAATTCCAGCGTGGGTTCTGCCAATTCGGGGTGATCCGCCCCCGGTAACGCCAGCCACTCGACCCATTGGTGGCGATCGCCCACCGCCGGTTTCTCAACCCCAGATCCCTCACAGCCGTAGATCGTCGCCGCATGGAGTCCTTGAGGGGCCAGTTCTTCTAGGACTGGGGCGATCGCCCCACGCACCTGGTTTGAATCCAAGGGGGTTTGCGTCGTGGCACGACAAAAAATTTGCAGAGCCTTTTGTTTCGCCTGCACCGTCACCGTTCCCCCCAGGTCTTGGAGAACGGGTTCTAGCAAACGCTCGATCGCCTCCCCGTCCCCCCACCGCGCCCACTGGCGCAGTAACTCCTGCTTGGGGGTCAGATCAATCCGCAGTGCCCAATCCGGTTGGGGTTCGCCTCGCACCTGACTAAACACTGCCGCATCCTGGAATCCATCGAGGTCGAGGGATCGCAAGTGTGTCACCACCCAATCCGCTACGATGGCCGGATCCAGGCTATAGCTCGATTCACACAACACCCAAAGGCGCTGGGCATCCCCCAAGGAAACCGCCCCATCGGAACTCGCCGACTTCACCGCCACTCGCACCGAAATCCCCAGGTCGCTGAGCATTTCGCTGAGATAGCGGGCGATCGCCTCCGGTTCCCCCTGCTGGGCTCGGTTGCGGCTCGACAAGCGCAATGAGCCAACCCCTTTGGCGGTTTGTGCGGTTGGAGTGTGTGCGGCTGGAATTTGCTCGGGGGGAGTTCGCTCAGGGGGAGTCGGTATCGACGATGGCGTCTCCAGGGCCTTGGCCAACGGTGCAAAGGGAGAGGCCAAAAGCGCCGCTGCGGTCAAAGACTCCGGGTCTGATCCCGGTTGCGCCGAATTTTGGGGCTGGGCCTTGTGCGGGATGGGATGCTGGACCTGAGCCTGTTGTTGAGTCTGGCGCTGCTGTTTTAACCAGTGCTTGACCTGATCCAACTGCTGCGGATCCAGAGGCTGACTCCATTGGGCATGGCGATCGCCCCGACTGCGGCCATAGACCAAAACTCGATAAATGGGCGGCGTTGAGAGCTTGAGACGCCCCGCTACCAGGGGCTGCGACAGGCTATGGAGCAGCGCTTCCAGCACCGCCACTGCCGCTGGGCACACGGAGCCCTCTAGGAGCAAATGCAACGTATTCCCCCGCTGCTGGGTCTTCACCTTCAAATCGGTAGAGACACCTGCCTGCTCCAACTGGTTAAAAAACCAGCGAGCCGTAAACAACGAGGCTTGGGTGCGGGAGACAGGCTTGGACAGGGTAGACTGGGCCATTGCGTAAGGGCGACGCAGTACAGAATAGGAAAAACTGCTTTTAACACCGCACAGGCGGCAGCGAAAGCGCGTTAAGCGTACCGTAAAATCAAGAGTAAATCACGTTTTGCAAGGATGTACCACAAGAAGGTCCGTCTACGGCAACATTTTTTCATTTCATTCCCCCTTTCCTCACCATGGTTTCCGCCTCTCCCTTTGTCTCCCCTCCCCGTGAGCCCAATTCAGCAGACCACCCATCCTCCGGGATTTCTGCCTCGGGTCTGTCCCTCGTCCTGGGCATGGCGACGGCTCCGCTATTGGCCAGTTTGGTGGCAACCCGCTGGTGGATGACCTGGGTTGAACAAGTGGGCGACGCCAGCATAGAAATTTTTCGGGGCGATCGCCTCCCGCTCCTCAAGCAATCCAGCCCCAATTCCGCTGCTGTTTCCCCCAACTCTTCCCCCACTGTTCCTGCTGTACAGGTGACCCCGTCCACCATCCTCTAAAATTCAGGTAGTACAGCCGGATCGAGCACCCCTCTAATGAGTCCCAGTTTGCAATCCTCCGACGACGCCTCCCAGAGCAATACACTTTTAGACCCTTACCCAGAGAATACAGTGACCCTTTCCGTGACTTCTCCGGCGGATCTTGCCCTCAGACACCGGATCAAAATCGTTGAAGATCTCTGGGAATCTGTTTTGGCGCAGGAGTGTGGACCGGACCTGGTAGCGATTCTGACGCGATTGCGCAAGCTTTGTTCTCCTGAGGGCCAAGCGCCCAAGGCCGTGGAACATGAGCTGCTGCATGTGGTCGAAAATCTGGACCTAGACAATGCCATTCGAGCGGCTCGGGCCTTCGCGCTGTATTTTCAGCTCATTAATATTGTCGAGCAGCACTACGAACAGCAGCAGTATCGAGCAGCTTACGAAAGCGCCAACTCCGGGGAGAGTGAAGCGCCCGGTTCGATCTTGGAACGGTTTTATCCCCTGGGACAGGCAGCTCCGGGGGAATCGGAAACCGACTGGTTAGATGACAACAATGCCGTTGACCCCACGCCAGCTCCTCCCCCAGAAACCTTCAAAACGCTCTTCCCCAAGCTCCAAACCCTCAATGTTCCCCCGCAGCAAATTCAAGATTTGCTCGATAAGCTCGACATCCGCTTGGTCTTTACGGCCCACCCCACCGAAATCGTGCGACACACCATTCGCGATAAGCAGCGACGCATCGTGGGGATTTTGCGCAAACTCGATCGCATCGAACAGGGCAATGAAGCCGTTGCCCTCGGCAAAACCTGGGAAGTAGACATGCTGCGACGACGGATGACCGAAGAAATTCGGCTCTGGTGGCGCACGGATGAACTACACCAGTTCAAGCCTACGGTCCTAGATGAAGTTGACTACGCGTTGCACTACTTCCAAGAAGTTCTGTTTGATGTCATTCCCCAGCTCTATCAGCGCTGTCAGGATTCGCTCAAAACCCTTCCTCAAAACCTTCTGCCCCCGCGCCGCAACTTTTGCCGATTTGGCTCCTGGGTCGGGTCCGATCGCGATGGTAACCCCTCCGTCACCCCCCAGGTCACCTGGCAGACCGCCTGCTATCAGCGCAGCATTGTCTTACAGCGCTACATCACCGCCATTACCCAACTGCAAAATCTGCTGAGCCAATCCCTCCACTGGAGCGAGGTTCTGCCGGAACTGCTGGAATCCCTAGAGCAGGAACAGGCTCAAATGCCAGAAGTGTATGAGCAACTGGCAATCCGCTATCGGCAAGAGCCCTATCGCCTCAAACTGGCCTATATCAAGCAGCGCTTGCAGAATACCCTAGAGCGCAACGCACGGCTCCAGGTGGTGGATATCTTAGACCAGGACTTGCCGGAGCGTCGTCCGGGGATGGTTTACCATTCAGGCCAAGAGTTTTTGGCAGAAGTGCAGCTTATTCAGCGCAGCATCAAAGAAACGGGGCTGAGCTGTTACGAATTGGATAGCTTGATCTGTCAGGTAGAAATTTTTGGTTTCAATCTGGCAATGCTCGATATCCGTCAGGAAAGTACCCGTCACTCGGATGCCATTACCGAAATTACCGAATATCTGCAAATCTTGCCCAAGCGCTACGACGATATGAGCGAAGCCGAGCGCACGCAATGGTTGGTGACGGAACTCTCCAATCGGCGGCCTTTGGCTCCTGCGGAACTGCCCTTTTCTCAAGGCACCCGCGAAACGCTCGAAACCTTTCGAGTTGTCCGCAATCTGCAGCAGGAATTTGACCCGGAGGCCTGTCAAACCTACATCATCAGCATGAGCCGGGATGTCAGCGATGTACTGGAGGTGTTGCTCCTCTCCCAGGAAGCCGGTCTCTATGACCCTGTTACCGGAAAAGGCGGTTTGCAGATTGTGCCGCTGTTTGAGACGGTGGAAGACTTGCGCCGAGCACCGCAGGTAATGGAGGCGCTGTTCTCGCTGCCCCTGTACAAGGCATTATTAGATGGAGGACGGGCATCTGATATCCCCGTTGAGGGGCAAGTGTTGCCTCTACAAGAGGTCATGCTGGGCTATTCAGACAGCAATAAGGACTCAGGTTTTCTCAGCAGCAACTGGGAAATCCATAAGGCTCAAAAGGCTTTGAAGGCAGTGGCAACGCGCCACGGTGTTGCATTGCGTATTTTCCATGGTCGGGGGGGCTCGGTCGGTCGGGGGGGCGGTCCAGCCTATGAAGCCATTTTGGCCCAGCCCAGCCATAGTATTGATGGCCGAATCAAAATCACCGAGCAAGGCGAAGTTTTGGCGTCTAAATATTCCTTGCCGGAGCTGGCGCTCTATAACTTGGAAACCATTACCACCGCAGTGATTCAGTCGAGTATTTTGAGCAGTGGCTTTGATGATATTCAGCCCTGGAATAGCATTATGGAAGATCTCGCGGTGAAGTCGCGAACCCATTATCGAGCGCTGATTTATGAACAGCCGGATTTGCTAGATTTCTTTCATCAAGTGACGCCGATTGAAGAGATTAGCCAATTACAAATTAGTTCCCGTCCCGCAAGACGCAAATCAGGTAAAAAGGACTTAAGCAGTTTGCGGGCTATTCCTTGGGTGTTTAGCTGGACCCAGAGCCGATTTTTGCTGCCCTCTTGGTATGGCGTTGGCAGTGCGCTGCAGAGTTTTGTCGATGAACGTCCGGAACATAATCTGCGGCTGCTACGCTATTTCTATGCTAAATGGCCGTTTTTTAAGATGGTTATTTCCAAAGTAGAAATGACGTTAGCCAAGGTGGATCTACAAATTGCGGCTCACTATATGAAGGAGTTGGGACATCCGGAGGATCGCGATCGCCTCCAACGGGTGTTTGACCAAATTGCAGAGGAGTACCACCTAACGCGTGGCTTGATTCTCAAGATTGCACGCCATGGCAAGCTCCTGGATGGTGACCCGAATTTGCAGCGTTCGGTGCAGTTGCGCAACGGCACGATCGTACCACTGGGCTTTTTGCAGGTGTCGTTGCTGAAACGGTTGCGGCAGCACCAGGCCCAAAATCGCACGGGGATCTCGCGATCGCGCTACAGCAAAGGTGAGCTCTTGCGGGGGGCACTGCTCACCATCAATGGCATTGCTGCGGGAATGCGGAATACGGGTTGAGATCCTCAGAATTGCTCCAGGATGGGTCCAGATTGCTCCAGAGTCGATCCTAAAATTGGTAGCGGCGATCGCCCAACCACAGCGCCACCGGAATTGCCTTGCCTGACCGATCTACTTTGGCTTCTAATTTAACGTCGCCAATATCGCTCCGCTGAAGCTCTTGAATGGTGTCGTTGATCTCGTTGCGGCGATCTTCGGGCATATAGTATTGCTCTAGGTTGTAGAGAATGCGATCGCCGTCACTGGTGGCCCGTAGTGCGATTTGGTCAGGGGAGAGATCCTGGGGGCGATCGCGCTCCAAACGAACCGGCTGCCAAACGGTAGGAGATTGTTCGGCGGAGAGATCAATCTTGCCACTCGGGGCATTAAGAACGACGTAAACGGCTTGGGTCTGAGGGCGATCGCGCCAGCCCTCGGGGTTTTCGGCGGCTTGAACTTGCTGTTGGATGAGGTCATATCCCGGCAGTTTTTCAAAGGTTTCAGGGTCAGAAATTTTGTACAGCAGAGTTTGAGAATGGCCTCGAAAAATGTCGTAGGGATCCACGGCCATGGTTTCGAGCACAATGCTTTGGCCTGCCACTGCAACGTAGGCATTTCGTAGAGGAACAGGCAAGATCAACAGCAGTTGTAACATCAAAGGAAACCAAAACCGCCAGCTTGGAATGGGCGATCGCTGGGGTGGGGACGAAGTGGGAATGGAAACAGTCATAATGAAAAATCCCGATGAAACATCCTTAATTGTTACGAAGCAATGGCAGAGCCTAAAGAATCCGGTAAGGGTGGACGCTGGGCTTTGCGCTCGAACCCAATGCCTGCAATTAAAACGCCAATGCCACAGAGAACAAACACCAATGCCTTGAGCATTAAGCCCGTATCGTACTCAAACATGCGGGTGAGAATATCCACAACCAGCAACACCATACCGCCCCAAAAACAACTGCGATTGCCTCCGGCTAGACCATCTCGGATGAGGGCGATCGCCATCAATCCCAATAAAATATTGAGGATCCAAGGACCCACCAGGGGCAGCGGTACAAAAACTTGATGAACCAGATACAGCGCCACAGGAATCGTAATCAGAAGCGCCACCATACCGCTATTGAGCGCCCGCAGTTGGAAGCGCCGAAATCCCGGAAACTGACGCATCAGCGACATCCAGCCCAGCTTCGCGACAACGAGCAAGAGAGGTGCTTGCAGCAAAATAGGCCAGAGATTGCGTAGACCATTGGCAGTCCCAGAGTCATTCCCTAGGGGAGGTCGCCAAAGACCATGAAACGCAAATCCATAGAGATTAATGCCTAACAAAATTAATGCAATGACCCGTGAAATTTGTCGAAATGAATGATTGAGAGCGAAGGGCAAATCAGTGCTAGAACCGTCTAGAAATGGAGGATGTTGAACGGGGGAGATTTGGCCTTCAGGACGAGAAGAACGGCGATCGCGCCAAACCCCAGTCAGTTGCCAAGACTGACGATCATAGACCCAAAGCAAGGCCGGACACAAAAAGATAAAACTCCCCACAAACCAGTTTGGTAAGAGATAGCCATTGCCCAGGAGATTGCTGTTAAAGCTCATCACCAGCGCGATCGCCCCCAGCCCAAACAACACCCGCGATCGACACCAGTAGGCCAAGGGCAAAAACAGCCCAATCAACACCAGCGGCATGAATTGAACGATCGCAGCCCAAAAGCCCTCATGGGAGCCATAGCCCCAAAAGCCATTGAACCCACTGCCGTAGCCGCAGACCAACAAAATCAGCGACAGAATCGCCAATGACGTTAACCGCAGCCCGTAGGCCATTAGCGCAACGCAAAATCCCCAAACCAGAAACAAAACGTAAACCGGTCCCGACTGGTGAAACATCTGGGGGAGCAAACCCAGATTGGCCCCGAGGATGAGCATAGAGAGGAGTAACAGCGCGTGCCCCCAGCGGCTGGGACTGGTGCGAGGCGATCGCCAGAGATAAAACCCTGTTACCCCGGTGCCGATAAAGCCGCCCAGCAACACCGCTACCTTGAAAAGCCGCGTCCAGCCCTGCCAGTTCGCCGCCACAAAGGTAATGACCCCTAGCCCCAGGAGCACCGCTCCGAGACCGAGCAAAATCATGATAAAGCTGTTGCTGGCCTCCTGCTCTAAGCCCGCAATCCGGTACCGTTGGGCCAGGGCCTCATAGACCGTTGTATCAATCAAGCCATCCTTGCGCCACTGGTCCATTTCCTGGCGCAATTGGCGACGAAACTTATCCGCAGCCATAATTCCCCGAGATCCGTAGATCGATCGACAGAGTCTCCTTTCACCTTGCCATAGCCGTTTGCAAAACCGCTCTGTTTGAGTAGACAGTTTTACAATTGCCTGTTGAGGGGGACGGGGTTTATGGTTTGGATCTTTTGGATATCTTTATGGCTTTGTTTCCGCAAACGGCTTGTCTGGCGATCGCCACGGCTAATTTTGACGAAATGGTCAATTTTTATCAAGCCTTGCTGGGGCAAACGCCTTTGCCGTTTCAGGGCGATCGCTATGCCGAGTTTCAGCTTCCCGGTTTGCGTCTAGCCCTATTTCGCCCCAAGCCTGACCACCAGGCTGAATTTTCTAGCCCAGCTCAAAGTCCTCTCAGTCTTTGTCTCACGGTAACGGATTTAGCGGCAGCGCGGGAGGTGTTGGTGGCGTTGGGGGCTGGGGTGGGAGAAGGGGCGATCGCCTCCCACGGCCAAGAGTTTTATGCCTATGATCCCCAAGGGAATCGTTTAATTGTGTATCAACCCTGCCCCTAAGGGAGAGGCGTCCTCAGATAATGCAAGTATTGAATTATTGCCTTCAGGATGGCTGTAGCCATGGCCTATTCGTCTTCTGCGCCTGACTCGACGCCAGCTTCGGCTTCTTCCCCATTGCCCTTCCCTTGGCCACCGCAGTGGAAGTCAGAAGAGGTTGAGGCGGTTTTGAATCCCCTTTTGAATCCCCTTTTGAACCCCCAAGAATGGGCGCAGCAATGGCCAGGGGCTCAAGAAATCCTGGCGCTGCGTCAGGTTCATGCCCTAGAACATGCCACCGTTTGGGTGTTGAGCAATCATCCAGAGGTGTTGGGCTATGCCTCAGCCTCTAGAGTAGGCCAGCGCACGGTTATCCCCTTGCAAGACGATGGTCGCCTCAGTGGACTGTCTACCCACTATGGTTTTTATCTCTACGGCCCTGTCAGTACCGCCCGCATTAAATGGGCGGCCAATGCGGCACTGGACCGGCTGCTAGCGGGTGATGTTCACCTAGCTCAGCATCCTCGCTGTGGCACAAACTTGCTAGTGCATCTGCTGGTAACCACAGGGCTGGCAGTAGGGGTATCAAGCCTCATGCCCAAGCGACCGCTAGAGCAATGGGCGGGATTGGGGTTAGCCGCTGCCGCCGCCAAGCTCTTGACGCCAGACCTCGGCCACTGGTGCCAGGAGCACCTGACGACGGCTCTCCCTGAGAATCTGAGGATCATTCAGGTGAGCGAAACGCTAGATTTTTGGGGCAAGCCCGCTCACTTTGTGCGCACCCAGTGGTTAAACTCGTGAGGGACTCGTTAGCAAACGCCAAAGACTGTGCCGGAATTACCAGAAGTTGAAACGGTCCGCCTGGGTCTTAATCAGGTGACCTGTGGCCCGAAAATTGTGGGGGGTGAGGTTTTGCTGGGTCGGACCATCGCCTTTCCCCCAGAGGCCACAGGCTTTATTCCAGGATTAATGGGTTGCGTGATCCATAACTGGGAACGGCGGGGCAAATATTTGCTTGCAGAACTGCGTAAAGCGGATGCGCTCACAACTCTAGCGTCCGGCGGCTGGTGGGGCGTGCATCTGCGTATGACGGGGCAGCTCCTCTGGGTCTCCCCCCAAGAGCCCGTGCACAAGCATACGCGGGTGCGGGTTTGGTTCCAGGACCCGGCCCAGGCCCAGTTTGAACTGAGGTTTGTGGATACGCGCACCTTTGGCCAAATGTGGTGGGTACCGCCCACCCAAGCGCGGGAAACGGTGGTGACGGGATTGCAAAAGTTAGGGCCGGAGCCATTTTCTGAGGACTTTTCGGTGGGGTATTTGCGCGATCGCCTCAAACTCACCCATCGCCCGATCAAAAACGCCCTGCTCGACCAACGCCTCGTTGCCGGAGTGGGCAATATCTATGCCGATGAATCCCTGTTCCTCAGCGGAATTCGTCCGACCTGCCCGAGCGATCGCCTCAGCGCGGCCAAGGTAGCCAAACTACGCGAAGCCATCATCCAGGTTCTACGGGACAGCATCGGTGCAGGCGGTACCACCTTTAGCGATTTCCGCAGCGTTGAGGGGATCAATGGCAACTACGGAGCGGCGGCTTGGGTGTATAACCGCACGGGAGAGCCCTGTCGAACCTGTGGAAGTTTGATTGAGCGCACCAAGCTAGCAGGGCGATCGGCCCATTTTTGTCCAAGCTGTCAAAACATCGGCGCTCCGTGACGGGATCTCGGCGTTATCTCGGCCTTAGGAGTATTCCTCCAGCTCTGGCAATCCCATCGGCAACACCATGGCCTTAATGCCATTCGGATCTTCCTCAAAATCCGATCGCCGCAGCAGAGCTTGATTCTCTAGAGTTGCGAAAATAGACAAAGCACATTGGGATAGGCCGCGCTTGGTTTCCTGTTTGAACCGCTCCAAAATTTGTCGCTTCACCGCCTCAGGATTATTCAGCGTCGGCATCGCTATAAAATCTAGGATCGCGATATTGAACACCCCATCTCCACTGGCTCGGGCGAAGCCAATGAGGGTGCGATCGCTAATCGTTCGAGCCGTCACGCAAAACAGTGAGTGCTGAAGAGCAACTTGAAGCTTCGTCAACTCCCGCGCAGGCAGCCCCGCCTGTACCCAAAATTGATTGAGTTCTGCGGGATCTATGTGAGACTCCACGGCGATGCGGATGCGGGGCGATCGCTTCGAGAAAAACGACTGAGACAAGACAGTGGCCATGGATCAATCAATCGGATAGCTCAAATCTAACTCCCGAAGGACGGGGCGGCAACAGGGCTGGGCCTACAGAGGGATGGGAAATAACCGTCAATCCGCTTGAATAGGGGCTACAGGCAACCTGCACAGTAAAAACTGGCTAAAAACTGGCTAAAAACTGACTGGTTCAAAACCAACTGGTTCAAAACCGACTGCAAGACAAGCCCCCTATGTTTGCATCTATCAGAATTCGATCTTTCTAGAGGCACTTTATCCATGACTTCTTCTAATTATCCCACTGACCCTGGCACGGCTCAATACCCCGTCGAAAAAGGGGTTCCCGTTACGACCGTCGCTGAGGGGGAAGCCGAGCTGCTATACCGTCGTGTTAATGCCCTACAGGATCGCTACAACACGCTGATGGCGTTGTCGATAGGGACTCTCGTTGCCGTTTTGGGTCTGCTGGGATGGAGCGTTTATCAGTCCATCCAGCAGTCCAAGATTGCAGAACGGCAAGCTGCAATCATTTCAGCCACCTCTGATTCGGTTGATTTTGCACGACTGCAATCCTTGGATGAGAATCTGCAACAGCTAGAACAGCGGGTGCCTGAGGGTTTGAGTACTCAACTTTCCCAGACCCAAGCATCGGTGAATACCCTTTCGGGACAAGTTGAACAACTCCGAACCAATAGTCAAAATGCTGACGCCTTAACCACTGATATTACGCAACTGAATGAACGGGTTGCTAATTTGCAAACTCAGTTGAATCAAATGTCGACCAGTGCGCCCTCCAGCGCTCCGACTACCCCCCCGCCGTCTGCGGCAACGAACAGCCCAGCACCAAACGCTGCGACCTCGCCCAGCCCTACGGCGACCCCTTAAAATCGTCCATAGTCTTGAGCTAGGTAGGAACATGGCAGTGCCATGTTCCTACTGCCTGTTACCTATGAACCGAGGGGTTCAATATAGTCCACCGCGACCCAGCGAGCCTCGCCGATTTTGGCCCAGAACAAATTGCCCGCTGCCTGGAGCTCTCCGGTCAAACACACCTCAGTCTCATTGGCTAGAATCTCTACAATCTCGCCATTAGGTGCGCTGCGGGCATTGAGTCCTAGGGGCGATCGCACTCTCCCTCTTTTTGTGGTAGGAGTACAGGGAATATTTCCTGTCCCTTCCACTTGATTTGGACTTCCTGGTGTTGGATTATTTCCATTGGTCTGCACTAACCAGGCCGTCGCGACCCATCCTTGAGCCACCCGAATCCATTCCTCCCGAGTTTCCAAAACCGTTAACGGCGTGCCATTGGCAAAACTGCCAATCACGGCTCCCCTCGGCGCATTGCGCAGATAGAGATCTCCCCCGTTGGTATTGACCCGCACCGCTGTCCCCGGCGGCCAGCCGCCGCCGCTGCCGCCCTGCTGACAATCTAACAGGGGATTCAAGCCGAGAGCGCTGAGCGTACCCGACTCCACAATGCCGTTGGCGGTGAGGCGTCGATCCTGTTGGAACCGAACCACGGCAAACTCCGTCTTGCCCCCAAAGAGACCATCGACCGGTCCGACGGCATAGCCTCGATTGACCAGAGCCGTTTGGAGATTGCGAATCGTGCTGGCAGGGCAAGCTTCGGTCCGACGTATGACGGCTTCTGCCACACCGGGGTCGATCAGAGTTGAGGTTGCAACCATGCTCGTCAGCACCACGGTCGTTGCGACGGATTGGCCTAAGGTTTCGAGAGATGTTTCAAAAGACTGGAGCGGTAATTCAGCTAAATCCGGACGATCCTGTGCGATCGCCGCAATGGCAAGGCTTTCCATAGCATGATAACCCTTGAATGACTCAATAAAAGCATCCGCGTTCTCAGAGCTTAGAACGCGACCAAGCAGATTGCAGGGAAAGCACAGACATAGGGAGAGTAACGTTCAATACTCGATGTCTTGCTAATTCTCACCCTATCGTTTTTTTCTCTAGAACGACAAGCGAACGATAGAAAACGACAAAAATTTAAAACTTGACGCCGGTAAATACTCTGGAAGTAGGATAGTAGCAACTTGCGTGTATGAGTGTATTTTTTAATGCATAACTTTGTGGTTTCTTTCCTGGCGATCGCCCTCAGCCTTTCTGCTCTTTCGAACCTCTATGAGAAGCAAGCCTGGTCACAACTGGAAGTCAAAACGGCTCGAGTTAATGGGGGATTTACGGAGTCAAATCAGCAAGAAATCTTACCCAATCCTTCCTCGTCTCTCCAGTCTATTGGAACCCTTATTGGGGGCGATCGCCCAGATTTACCGCTAGAAGCCCGGTCTTACAGCGGGACAGAATTAGAATATTTCATGAAGATTGCTCTGGGGAGCGAATATGGCGACGCTGGCGGACGGATTCACAAGTGGGATGCGGCTCAAGGGGTGCGGATTTGGGTGACCGGTATGCCCACGGAGCGCGATCGCCAAACCCTGACAGCGGTGATGACCGAATTACAGGCCATCACGGGCATGGCGATCGCCCTAGCCGACCGTCCTGACTCTAGCAATATCACGCTGCACTTTGGACCGGATGGAGAGTTCTCCCAGGTCCTGTCAACCTATGTTCCGGGCAACAAGGGCTTTTTCTGGACGTGGTGGGACCAAGACCGCATTACCCGCGCCACGATTTTGATCTCGACGGAAGGCATTACCCAAGGTGAGCGATCGCACCTCATCCGGGAGGAGCTCACCCAGTCCCTCGGCCTGATGCAGGATACCTGGGACGATGCCAACAGTATTTTTTATCAAGGCTGGACGGCCACGGAGCAGTTTTCAACGCTGGATCGGGCGGTGATTCAGTTGCTCTATGACCCGGCGATCGCTCCAGGAATGACGGCGGAACAAGTGCGCCAAAGTCTAGAGCTTCGGTAAAAGTTGTGGCAGCAAGCTACCAGGCACTTGGGAAAGCGCCCGATTTTGGCCCTGGCTGCCCCAGATCTCGTAATACTTGCGCACGGTCTGCGTCAAAATTTCCATGGCCGCCTCGCGCAACTCCGGTTTATCTTTCCAGCCTTCCATCGCCTGGGTTTGGTGGATCAGGGCATCGTCCAAATGCTCCTCTTGGCGATCGCGGTCTAGGGTTTCGCCATAGTCGGTCGCCAGTTGATAGTGAACCAGGCCCAGATTGCTATGGGTTGAGTTGAGGTCAAAGCTGAGGGATTGAGCAGCCCCCTGGTCTTGCAGGAATTTCACCGCCTTGAGTGCCGCATCATAGGCGCGAATGCTGAGCTGCAAATACTCCTGGGCGGCGGCTTCGTTGCCCTGGCATTGGTTGGCCAATTGCCAATAAGCCGTCCCGAGATTGTTTTGGGTGGCGGCATAGCTGCTGGGGGCCACCTCCAACGTCCGAAATCGCAGGGCGTTGTTGTAGGCATTCACTGCCAAGAGCAGCCAATCCTGGGCCATAAAGCCAGCGGAGCCGTTGGTATCTTGGGTGTCGATGGCGGGAGCATGCTGGGCCAGATTCCAGTACGCCGTGCCCAAATTATTTTGGATCATGGCGTAGCTGTCGGGTTGCTCATCGGGATTGTAGTATTGGGCCGCTTGGGAATAGGCGGCGATCGCACATTTCAAATGCTCCGCCGGTGTTTCATGTTGGGCCAAGTGCCAATAGGCCGTTCCCAGATTATTTTGCGTGGAGGCATACTTTTGGGGCGACTGATCCGGCTGTCGGAAGCGCAGGGCTTCTTTATAGGCTTCAACCGCCTGCTGCAGATTTTCGATGGGATCCTGCTGATGGGCTTGGTCACTATGGACCGTGCCCAAATTATTTTGCAGCATCGCGTAGGAGCGAGACTGGGTTTCCGGATTGGTATTTTTCAAACCCAAGCGGTAGGTTTGAATGGCCAGACGCAGATAGGACTGGCCCATTTCCGCTGACTCCGGTTGGCGAGAGGCCATCCAGTAAAGCGTGCCCAAGTCGTTGAGGGTGTCAGGCCAAGAAATTCGGCTATTGTCCGCGCTAGGATCGTTGAAACACAACCATTCGAGAACTTGCTCATAGGCCACGATCGCATAACGGATAAAGTCCTGGGACGTATCCCCCTTCTCCATGCGGTGGCGATAGAACCGGCCTAGCTCTAAATAGGCCAAGGCCAACGCTTCCGAGGTATTGCCCTGGGTGCGCAGATCTTCGATCGCGGCGAGAAGCTGGGCTTCCTGCTGATCCGCAGCGGCCACGAAACTATCCTGAGACTGTCCTGCCGTTGTGGGCTGTGCCGCTTTCTCCTGGGGAGGCTGTGCCGTTTGTGCAGCGGCTGGTGCAGCGGCTGGTTCAGCAGTTGGCGCGAGAGCAGCATCGGACCGGGGAGCCGGGGTTACGGGGGCTAATGGGGTTAAGGCTTGGCTTGTGGGGACCGGAGGCGTCTCCGACGCATGCTGACCGTGGAGCAGGACGAGGTTTTGCGGGGCTTTTTCTACCGGTTCGACTGGGGCAACCAGCGGGCCTCCCGTCTCAATGCCGCTGTGCTGGGGCACATCCTCGTTGGCAAACAGGGGTAGGGGTTCACTGACAAATTCAAACACACCGCTGCACCACTGCCAGCATTCCGGCGCAGACTGACGAATATTGTGATACCAGGGGTGGGTCACCCAGAGGACCAGTGAAGAGTTGAGCGCAGGCAGGTGACGCTCGATGGTGCGCAGATAGCTCAGGAACAGCCGCTGGACTGCCGCTGGTTGACGGGTGAGTTGCTCAATGCCGAGAATTTGGAAACCTGGCATGGAGAGATCAAAGGAGGGAGTGTGACGCGATCGCCCCTCCGTTGCCACCTGTTTGCGTAACCAATGGGACACCTGCGCCATCGGATTGGGATCGGCCAAATCCAGCTTGAGGCTCACCAGCAGATCGCGGGTCTCCAGGGCTCCATCAGCCCCAGTTCTGGGGGCCTGAACGCCATACCCATTACCCGCATGCCCATTGCCTGCATGCCCGTTGCCTGCATGTCCATTCCCTGTATGGCCATGCTCCTCTGCGGTGGGCATCATTCCCCGCGCAAGTTCCCGGTGAAGCTGTCCGGCTAGCCGATTGCGCAAATTCAGATCATCACAGACCGCAATGAACAACTGACGCCGCAAATCAAGACTCAGCGAGGTTTTTAAGCGCTGATAGACTTGCTGATTATAGGGAGATGCTAACTGGGCGGCAGAGTCGCTCATGGGAAGACCATCGAGATGACGACGGCTAGAGGATGGAAGTTCGAGAAGGGTGGCCACGGGTATATATAGTTTCTGGGGAGAATCTAAACCTGTGAAGGTGGCGGACAACCCTATCCTCCTTCACGTCAGACCCCCTTGGCAGGAGCAATGGACTCCTGAGCCACTTGACTGATCGGGCTTGATAAATCGAATTTGAAAAATCGAGTTTAACAAGCCGGGCTGCTGAGACGATAAATCCAGCATAGGGTTATTTTCGTAACTAAATTTTAGTCACTAACCTTACGTGAATCTAGCGCTCATCCTTGGGAATCGTGAGGTGATTACTTCTTCAGCGGTAATATCCTGCTTTCAGGATGGACAGCGTAGAAAGTGACTGGATACAGCAAGGCTTTTCTGTATCAGCCGATACGGTTGCGTGGCGAGTCTAGAGAGAGTTGTCTGGGAAAGCAGCAGCAGGATTGGGGCAAGGGCCTTGGAAAGTGCTTTGAAAGGCAAGCAGGAGGCGATCGCGATCCCATCGATCGACAGGTTCTGCGAGGGGTTCTAATTCGCCCAGGATGGAAACTTGTCCGTAGGTGGCGATCGCGTCTCGATTACCAGGATTGCGAGGACCGTTAAGCACGACCCCCAGGATCGGAATCCCGGCACAGCGCAGTTGCGCCAGGGAGAGCAAGGTGTGATTAATCGTGCCCAGGGTACTGCGGGCGACGAGGAGAACGGGAAGATCGAGGGTTTTGATCAGATCAATGATGTAGTCTTGGGCATTAATCGGGACCATTAGCCCCCCGGCTCCCTCGACGATGAGGTGGGGTTTGTCTGACGCAGGACGCTGGAAATCGCTGAGCTGAAGGGAGAGGCCATCGATCGCCGCCGCCGCATGGGGGGACAGGGGCTGACTCAGCCGATAGCGTTCGGGGAGAAAATGGCTGGCATCGAGGCCGGTGATTTGGCGGACAAACTCGGTATCGGTGGGGGGGGTGAGGCCCGATTGGATGGGTTTCCAGTAGGCGGCCCCTAGGCCCAGGGTTAACAGGGCTGAGACGACCGTTTTGCCCACGTCGGTGTCGGTGCCGGTGACAAAAAAGGCGGGAGGAAAGGTAAACATGGCAAGGGTGCAACTCCTGAACGGTTGGCGCTTTATTTTGAATGGCTACCTTTGGATGGCTACCTTTGGATGGCGAGCAACACCGCATGATAATCCACCTCGATCTGGCCAGGACTTTGCTGATCCCAGGTGCGAATTAACTGACGCAGTTGGCGAGGAGAGAGACGGTTGGAGGGAACGGTTGCGGTGACGGGGGTGGCTGCGCCGATCGCCTTAAAATGCTGGAGGAAGGCGATCGCACTCGGATACACCAACGGCAAAAAATGCTGCTCAAACATAAAGTCCTGGGCCTGTCCCCACAGGGCTGCAATCATCGGCGTTGGGTTGGGTAAAGGATTGGCAGGATAGGGCAACGCCAACTGCTCGCACTGCTGCCGCCACTGGCGAAAACTATGGCAGCTAGGAAACGACAAGAGCAGCCAACCACCGGGCTGAAGTGATTGCAGTAACTTCACTACACTCCCCTGAGGATCCTGAAACCACTGCACCGCAAAGTTGCTAGCAATGAGTGCATAGGGGCCGGCCTTGGGCGGTATCGCTTCACCATCTAATAAATAGAACTTTGCTTTAGCCGGACCCAGCGTCGAGCCAAGCATTGAGCCAAGCCGGACCTGGCAACGACCCAACATTGCCTCCGACACATCCGTAATTTCCAGAGGATGCCAACGGCCAAAGCGTTCCCACAGGCCCTGGCTCAAAAACCCTGTACCGCAGCCCAACTCCAGCACCGGCCCCGGCGGTAACTCCCCAATTTGGTCATCCAAGATTCGTAGAAGCATCCGCGCGCAGCGGGCTTGAACCCTTGCTTGGTCGTCGTAGGTGGTGTGCGATCGCCCAAACGCAGCAGCAATCTGGGCTTTAATCTGGGCTTTGTCGAAAGCAGGTTCAGACATCAATCAGACATCAATGAGAATACAACTCAAACTATCCCGGACTGTTCATTGTCCCTGGAAAGATCACCCTCGGAAAGAGGCTCCGGGAGAAGCTGCGATCGCAACCTTGTCCAGCAATCCTCAAACTGGCTCACGGGTAGACTATGGGGACCTTCTAGCCAATGGCATTCGGCATTGTTAAACAGGGCTTGCGCTAATTCGCTGGCGCGTTCCGGTGCGACAATTTGATCCTGTTGGCCTTGCAGCACTAGGATTTTGGGCCGACGAGCGAGAAATTCGATACAAAGGGTGGAATGGTCGAGATCCTGAAGATCGTTGAGAAGGAGCGGGAGATTGCACAGAACATTAACTGAATCTGGGGCGATCGCAGCTTGCTCCAACCCACAGTTTTGTACCCCATAGCTCTGCAATCCACAGTTCTGCCAAAAGGCTTGGAGCACAACCTTGGGTTGTAATTGAAACTGCTCGATCATCTGTTGGAGAACCCGTTGCGATCGCCGTTTTGCCCGACGGTCCACCGGATGAAAATTAACAAAGCTTGCAAACACAACGATTAGATCCGCAATGCGCAACTGCTGGGGGGGGCACAAATGCAAACCGTAGGAATGGGCAAAGATAATTTTGCGACTGTAGGGGTCCGTAAAACTAGGCCGCACGGGTGATCCAAAATAGCCCCGATCAAAGCCATAAAACGGAATACCATGCTTAGCCAAACGAGCTTGCCAGGGTTGCCAGAATTGGCGATCGAACCCCCAGCCGTGGTAGGCGATCATCTCAGCTGATGGGGATTGAATCATGCACTCACCCGGAGGGAATCGAGACCGGTACTAGAGATAGATCCTAGCAGACCCGCTTGCTCCCTCTAGAGGCCAGGGATCCGGCACAACAGATCGCGACTCACTAACCTCTCAAACTGGGCACGCATGGCTTTGGCTGAGAGGGTATCTGAGAGTAAAACCCCTGCTTCAATATTGCGCTGATGGGCCGCCTCGGTGAAGTTGGCAGAAGTGACAAATAGCTTTTCATCATCCACCACGACGCACTTGGCATGGAGGCAGGCGCGAGGCCCAATCGCCGTTGAAAGCGACTGGGGGTCGTAGAACACCTCCGGTAGGCGATCGCCGGGCCAAATCTCATTGCGGAAGCTTTCAGAAAATTTGCGCAGCAATGCCGCATCTGAGGTTTTGCGATCGCCATAGGGCCGCTTGATGTTCATAAAAATCCGAACCTTCAGCTCAGGAATGGTCACCATACGCTCAGCTAGGGGCTGGAATAGCGCTTTGGCTTTCTTGCCTGTGTCCAGGGCGTAGCTAGAAATTAAGACGCTCTTTTGGGCGCTGTGGAATAGCTCCTGCACCACGACTCGCGTGTCGCGGCTTTCAGTTCCGAGGACTTCTTCGCCGGTCCAGACGAGGTCGATTCCGTTGCGTTGTTCCTGGGCTTGCTTTCGCGCTTGGGCCAGCAGATTGAGCAGGTAGGCCAGATGCACAGCTTTCATGCCGTCGCCGCTGAGCTGGTTTAGCTCGGTGGCGATCGCCGTCATGAGCGAGGTGGGCACCACATTGGTCAAGCTGCTGGGTTGGCAGGGGAGCGGGATACGCCCCTGGGCGATCGCATCTGCCAGGCCTTCCAAACCAGGCCGACTTAATTGGTGAAAGGCCGAAGTCGTCTTCACCATGGCCTACAGGGAGGATGGGAAGAATGCCGCCGCACCATTGTTTTCAACGGTCTCGACGACTAAGGCCCGATCCAGAAACTCATTGCCCTGCTCGCAAGAGGTCTCGGAGATGAGCAGGCAACCATGGCAAGCTGCGCCGTGGCGGAAGCGTTCCTCGTAGGGTTCGTAGGGCTTGTGCTGGGCACAAACGGGATCGTTGGAGCAGAGGCGACCGGAGTCGATGGCCTTGGCGATGTGCTGCTCAATTTTTCGCCTGACCTGAATCAGGCCGCCCAGGGTTCCTTCGGAACCGGAGGAGCCGGTGTAGAGCAAAATCCCATAACCCGAGGGTCCAGCATAGACTCGCTCTCGAATGGCGCTGGCCGAATAGCCGCATTCCAATGAAATCGATGTGATCAGCAAATGGGACAGGCTATGAAGCATGATGTAGGGCAGTCCTGGAAACTTAAACGGCTGCTCCTGGGTGGCATTATCGGTTTTGATCTCCCGACGCTGGAGCCATTGGTCAAATCCCTGCTGAAGTTCATCACCGCGTTTCTTAACCGCATCGCGCTGGAGCCAGGTGGCGATCGCTTCAGGCTTAAAGGCGATAAAAATACCTTCTCCCTTGGTCTCAATGGCCGGAAACCAGTCGGTTTCTAAGCCCAAAGCGGCGGGCGCAACGTCGAGCTGCAACTCACCGTCAATATCTGAGAAGGGTGCTTCAAAGCGGGTGAAACTGACCTGGGCTCGCACTTCCCGCAGGCGATGGACCAGAACAATTCGGTCTACGGAGGCCCTGAGGGAGTCGGGCAGGTTATCCAGGCTGCGGTTGCGAGCGTAGAAATCCTTGTCGGGCAGGTCTTCACCCATCTCATCGGGCTGGGATAGCAGCGTCTCGATCTCGACCTGTTTAATTTTTTTCGACTCTGGCTTCGCGCCACTTTTACGCTGTGTCACCTCGGCCCAAACCTGGTCATTGGAGAACTCCCCCAGGGCTTCAGAGACGCGCTGCTTTTTGCGCTCACGGGCGATGTCATCAGCATCCTCGGCATATTGCAAAAAGTCCTCGTACACCAGATTCACCGCCTCTTTAATGGCGGCATCACTGCTGGGCAGGGAAATGACGGTGGAGGTTTGGGCAAAGTAGGCGTTACTGGCGGAGCGCACTAGAAGCTTGTTGTAGACGCGACGGTTATCTTCGTCAATGCCGCATTCCTCGCGAGCATGGGGGCCGAGCCAAGGGCGATTTCCCTGACAAATGCCCAGCTCCTTTGATTTTGGTAGCGTCGCATCCGAAAGCGGACGCCGCTTCTCACAGGATTCACAGCGCACAAAGATGTCGGCAAAATCATTACCCGTGCCGCCCTCATCGAGCCAAAGCTCACCAACACAACTCTCGCCTCTATGAACAAAGTAGCGCCAGTTAATATCGCTGATATGGCCATGGACGCAGGCTTGGACGAAGCGCACGGGAACCACAGAACGCTTCTTTTTATCCTTGTCAAAATACTTGCCACCATGGGGGGCAAGCTTCTTCCAGGGGAGCAGGGGGCGAGTGCGGTAGCGTTTCCCGCTGGGAGCCAGGAATTCTTCATCCACCTGGGCCACAAACCAGCCTGGAAACATGAAGCTTTGGATGCCGGTTCTTGGCCCGATGGGATCTTGGGAGCTGGCGGGGGGCTCGCGTAGGGAGATATTGGGCTGGCCGAATTTCTGCTGGAGGTACTGCTCCAAGCGAGGCTCATAGATACGAGGAATCTCGGTTTTGCCATAGTTCCAATGGTTGAGGCCGCCCATGAGGATGGAGGTTTCGGGCAGATCGACCATGGAACCGGGGCCAAAGCTGGACAGGATCTGGCTTTGGCGAATTTCACCCGCAGGGGGCTTCTTACCTTTGTTTTGACTCATGACTTCAACTCCATTTCATTGCCATTGGGGTCATGCAACCACAGGTGAACCGTGGGTTCGACATCCCGCAGACTGCGTTGGGCTTTGAACTTTTTGGCTGGACCCACCTTGGGTCGGTCTGGGTCGAGCGGGGTGAACAGCAGTGGTGGTGCCTTGCCCACTTCCCGTTGGTATTGCAGGTCTCCTTCCTGCTCTTTGGCGACGCTGTCCCAACTATCCAAGAGGTCTCTGACGATGCCTTGCACTTTGAGCCGGAGCGCTTCCGCTTGGTCAGCATCAAAATTCTTGTCGTGCATTTCTGCTCGTTTAGACAGCGCCTCGACGACAAAATCAAGCTCGGTGCGATGGGCGAGAATGGCTCCTGCACCCAAGGGCTGGGTCAGTTTGTCATGGCCTAGGCGGGCGAGGGCGACAACGACGCCGGGCAGACCTCGATCTAAGGCGCGGGGAGAGAAGGGGGTAACGCTGGTGGCTTCGACAGCTCGGTAGAAGGTGTTGTGCCAGGCTTGGAAGCGTTCGTAGTGGGAACGGTCTCTGGGGCGATGAATGTTTAACAAGGTGATGACCAACCCCGGACGTTCATCATCTCGGCCCACGCGGCTGGTGGCCTGAATGTATTCCGAGGCGGTCTTGGGCTGACCGAGCACGACCATGAGGCCGAGACGGGTGATGTCGAGACCGACGGAAATCATATTGGTTGCCAGGACAACATCTACGGCTTTTTTGAAGTCTTCGGGGTGATGGAAGGTGGCTTCCAAACGGCTTTTGGCTTCGGCAACTTTAGTGGTGTTGACCCGTGAGGTTAGCTCCAGGGGTTCGTTGATTTTGCGGCTGAGGAACAGGCCGAGGTCTTCGTCCTGGCGATGGCGATCGCCATAGGTCTCCAACCGCGACTGCACTTCATCCTCAACGATGCGGCGGCTGCCCCCCAGCTCCCGCAGGGAGTTGAAGTAGCCCATCAGGGTCATGTAGGGGTCGGCTGGGTTGTCCTTGTTGCGACGGCCTCCGGCTTCTTCCCAGGCTTTTTTGCTCGCGCCGAGCATGGCGAGGTAGGTGCGCAGTAGAACGACCTTAAGACTGCGGCCCTGGGCAGCAACGCCGAGGTAGCTGCGGCCATGCTTCTCCGTCACGGGGACGGTTTTGGCAAAGAAGGAGTCGCGGCGGTCTGGGCCGGGGGGCGGGAAGACTTCGACGGTGTCGCGGCCAAAAAGGGCGCGGATTTGACTGGTGGCGCGGCGGACGGTGGCGGTGGAGGCGACGATTTTGGGGCGGATGGTTTGACCGTCTGCGGTTTGGTAGGTCGAGAGGGCATCGATCGCCGTTTCATACAGCCCCACCATGGTGCCGAGGGGACCGGAAATCAAATGCAGCTCGTCTTGGATGATCAGGTCTGGGGGCAGTAGGGGCTTGGTTAAGGCTCCCCCTTGGTTGGGTTGGGCGGCACCGTAGAAGCCGTCTTGGTCGTAGCGCTTCACCTTGCCGAAGAGGCCTGCGGTTTCGCCAATCCAGGGCAGGTTGGCAAATTTATCCACGGTGGCAATGAGGAAGCAGGGTAGACGGCGATAAATGGGTTCATCCACGGTGACGATGGGCAGGGATTGGTCCCGGCGAAAGACGCAGACGGGTTTGCCATCCGGGCGCTTTTTCTTATTGAGGCAGGTGATGCGCAGGTCTTTGGGCTGGTCCGTGGTGGGGAGGAGTTGAAAGGACTTGGCTCCAAATTGGGTGCCACACCAGGGGCAGTTTTCCAGAGGAATAGGGCAGTCTGGGGTGGTTTCGTTTTGGTAGGCGATGGTGCGGGCGCGGGCGCTGGTGCGGTCCTTGTCTTTTTTGCTGCCCATGCGGTTGGCGGTGGCGGCTTGGCCCACCCAGAGGCCTATCTCGAAGGGCCAGGGGCCAAGCTTTTCAACGTTCTGCTGGCGCTCTAGTTCTAGGGCGCAGATGAGGGTGGCGGCGCGGCCCAGTTGGTCGAGGGTGAGTAGGCGCAGGGTGTAGCGCATGAGGACGCTGAGGCCTGCGGATTCGAGGCCGGGGTTGCGCAGGCGGCGCAGGACGAGGGTGAAGGCGGCGAGGCCCAGGTAGGCTTCGGTTTTGCCGCCGCCAGTGGGGAAGAAGATAAGCTCAACTGTCTCTCGATCTTGATTTTCCGGATCGTCGATACTGACGATATTCATGAGTAGAAATGCTATTTGAAAAGGCCGCCAAATAGGTGTTCTGGCATTCTCTGGCAATAAGTCATCTCGATCATGAGTTGCACGCTGCCTCATGCTCCTTGCCACAGCACGATTAGCAATTTGGAAGGCTTCTAGAACATCGGGTTTATCGAGAGCCTTTAACCCAGCTTCAATACGTTGATTAACGTGGGCAGCTTTCTCTAGAAGGTCTTTAGAGACTTCAGCACGTTGCTGTGGGCTCGTGGGTGCATTGGCTTGCTGTTGAGTAATCCAAGTGCTGTAGGCTGTGACGATGCCGCCGACCATACCGCGAATTGCATCTGCATCAACCGCATCACCTAGGGCTTCAATTCTTAAATCAACTTTAGGAATTTCTTCGTTATGGAGAACTTTCTCGACATCGGCCTGGGGCATCCAGTTGGTGCTGGCTTGGTAGCACTGGGGCTGGTCTGCTTCACCTGGGGCTGTGGCGGAGACGATGGCTGTGGCAGAAACGTTATGGCCGACGGCGTATTCGACGTCGTGGCGATATTGGAGGTCGGCGATGCGTCCGTCTTCGTCGTCGAGGGCTTGGGTGCGCAGGTCGGGGCGGGGAACAAAGGGCAGTTTTGAGCTGGCGGTGAGTTGGACTTGGAAGATGTAGGCGCAGTCTCGCTCGGCGCTGAGGGCGGCGGGGGCGCGTTTGTTGACGAGGAAGAGGGAGACGGAGCGGGTGCCGCTGGGAAGGCCGCAGCCGTTGTTGATGGGGCGAATGGAGAGGGAGAGTTCTAGGCCGTTGCTGCCGGGAACGGGGATGGTTTTGCGAATCCCTTCGGTGGCGGGCAGGTCCAGTTGAGTGATGCCAGGGATGGGGTCGTTGCCGAGCAGGCTGATTTGCTCAGGGTCGTCGCTGGCTTGGGAAAGGGAGATGCAGAGGGCAGATTGGCGGGGGGTGCGTTGCCAGGGGCGGCTGGTGCTGGCTTGGAGGCGGGTTTCGGCTTCGCTCTCAGCTTCGGGTAAGGGGTGGTAGTCACCCCAGGCGCAGTCCACGTCAATTTCCGTTGTCTCGGCGCTGATGAGGAAGCTGAGGCCAAAGGAGGAGGGGAAGATGCCTTTGCGGGCGGAGGCGGCTTCGGGCTTTTCGTCGTCGTCGCCGCTGGTTGTTTTTTCAACCTGAGAGTCGAAGCTGTCGTCGCTGTCGGGGTCGGAGCGGTCCTGGAGTTTGGCTTCGTAGGGGACAAGGAAGCCGGACAGGTACCACTTGGAGGGGGCCTGGGGGATAATTTCATCGGCATGGGCGCTGTCGGGCTCAGGACCGATGAGGTCGAGCTTGAGGGCATTGATGAGAGATGACCGCACTTCTGCGGAGGTTTCTAGCGCCATGGGTGCTAAATCAGACCAGTAAATCTATCTAAAGCATAGCGGTAGAGAAAGCGATCGGTCAGGATGGTTTTGCCCCTTTTGACTTTCATGAGCGGTTAGGCGACGGCGTAGCCGGTGTGGGGCCGAACGTGGGGGGGATGGAAGGCGAGGACGATGTGGTCTTTGGCTGCCATGACTCGATTTTAGGGGCTAATCCAGCAGGTCGAGTTGTTCGATGGCGGGGGGGATGAGGTTGAGCTGTTTGCTGGGCTTGGGGCTGGTGTTTTTGCTGGGTTTGGCTTTGGCGGGGGGTTTGGCTTTGGCTTTGGCTTTGCCGGTTTTCTTTTTGCCGTGGAGGCCGCCGCGTATTTCTGCTTCGTAGCGGGTTTGGTTGAGGTCGAGGAGGCGGGCGAGGATTTCGTCGTGGATGGCTTCGGGCCAGCGGTAGCGCCAGGGGAGTTTTTTGCGTTTTTTGAGGCTGGCTTGGATTTGGTTGTCGAAGGCGGCGGCTTGGGCGGGGTCGGCCCAGTGGAGGTCGCCGGATGCGATGCGGTCTTGGAGGTTGGGGGGGAGGTTGTCGGTTTCGATGTCGAGGTAGTCGAGGGCGAAGCCGCAGGGGATGTGGCCTTGGTCGTCGGTTTCAAGATGTTCGGTCCAGCCGTAGGCGGTGAGGACGGCTTGGTCCATTTGGCTGTGGAGGTCGCGGAGGTGGTGGATTTCGGGGTCGGTTTCTTGGGGGTCGTGGAAGCGGTTGTAGGTGTCGGTGAGACCCTGGTTGTTGCGGATCATGAGGGCGGCGCGGTAGTCGTAGTAGGCTTTGCCGATGGTTTCGAGGGTGGGGTCGGTTTCCCAGTTTTCGGGGAAGGGGAAGGTTTCGAAGCAGTCGGAGGGGGTGTAGCGGAGTCGATCTTCCAGGGATGAGCCGAAGAAGCGTGTCCAGATTTCGTGGGGTCGGGATTGGAGGGCGCAGAAGGCTGAATAGGTGGAAATTGCAATTACGATAAGCTGCTCAGAATAGACCGTTCCTGCTGACAGAAATGTGAATGATCCATGTTGACCGACACGAGCAACTACTAATACCCGATCGCAAGTTGCGATCGCTCTAAACAAAGCAGGCGTGGTCTCCCCAAATTGCCACCAATAACGTGCTCGAATTTCCCGATTTTGCTTGAGTCTTGCGGGCTTAATCTTCTCCTCAACGATCGCCATCAACTCCGGCCATTCCCGCGCTTCCTCCTCGCTCATCTCCCCAAAATTAATCACATAGCGATGATGCTCATGGGTCGGGCTACTGTTGACTTCAGAGCCACCAATATAGGGGAAAATGCGTTCCTGATTCTTGGGATTCTCGGCAATCAATCGCTGCATTTCGGCCAGGGATGTTGCCTCAGGGGCCGTATCATCAAACGTAAATCCCATGCCTAAAACATAGCTGCCGACAAAACTCTTTTCCGCATTGGCCAGCAGCACTTTCGGGTTTTCGTGACCGCCCTTGGGAAACAGAAATGCCGTGATTTTTTCGACGGGTTTGCCGTCTAGGAGAATGGGAATAGAGGGTGGCAGTGCAAAGGAGAGGTTGCTTGACATAAAACTTCTATGGATAAGTGAGTAAGTTTAGATTGTCGATAAAGCGAAAATCCCGTTGATTTTTACTCAACAGTGCCATCTGAGCCTCCATAGCAGTCGCCGCAATCAGGGCATCTGGGATAAGTAACCCATGACTCAAAACATAGCGCTGAAGCAATTCCTGAGCACGAGCACTGATGGGCTCCGTCAGGTGGATCACCTGAAACCGCTCAACAAACCGTTCCAACTCCCTGAGCTCAGCCTTGTTTCGGCAACCCACCATCAGCTCCATCACAGTAATGACCGACACAGCCAAAGTCGAGACTTCACTCTCCTGCATCACCCGTTGCTTAGCGGTATTGTCATCATTAGAAATATCAATCAAGATATCGGTATCCACGAGCGTTTGGATCATGTCATTACCGCCACTGCTGTTCTCTTAACTGCCTAACCCAAGCTGTACTATCCTCTAGCTCTGGGCGATCTTTCCACATTCCCACAAACGCCAATCCCTCTAGATCTAAAGGCCGAGATTGCTGGTTCAATCTCTGACTCAAAGCATCATCTTCGTCAGCATCTTCACTGGACTCATCATCATGATGCCAAGCAATCACTGAATCAATCTCCGTTTTGTGGGATCGATAATAGGCTTGCACCGCAAACAGATCAAACGGAGTTAACCCTGGAAAATTTTCAAGCAATTCGTCCTCATCCATACCTTGCTGAACCAAAGAAACCAACGTCCAAACCGCAACTCGCGTATTGCGCAAACAAGCATATCCGCCCGCCACACCCGGCGTTTTGCGAATCATATGATTGATAATGACCTCTTGAAATAAAGCATAGTCATCCTGGGGCAAAGCAACCACCGCATCGACCAAAGACTCCACCAGTTTCGGATTCATCGCCGTTTCCCTCCCGAAGTTCCTTGCTTAAAAATATGCACCACACTCACCACCACCGCCGCCAAACCGGGCCATTTATAGCGCCGCGTCGCATTGTAGATCGTCCCCCCATTTTGGCAGACAAACCGTAACCCCGTGCTGCGCGTGTCTCCCTGGGCGATCGTATTCGTGGCAATCAACCCATAGGCTCCGCCTACCCGAATAATCTCAAAGGCCCGCCGAAAGAAATAAGCCACCAAATCCGCATTGCCATGGGACTCTGGATAGCCTTCCTTCAAATAGTCCAAATAGCCTTCCGCGTTGCCATTGATGGTTGTGTTCTTTCCTGCAAACGGCGGATTCCCCACGATCGCATCAAACCCGCCATTCTCCCGAGCAAACACCTCCGGAAACTCCACCTCCCAACTAAACGGAACCACCGGCTTCTCCCGCTCCCGCAACTGCCCCGCGATCGCCACCATCCGCTCCGGCTGCGATCGCACCACCTGGCTATACTCCGACACCAACAATTCCCGATCCTTCTTACTCTTGCCAAAACCATCGAAGGTTGCCGCGATCGCCACATCCCCCTGCATCCGCACCTGCAACAACTTCGCTTCCGCATCCTGCCACTGCCGATACTTCAAATCCGCATCCCCATCCGACAACGTATCCCCCGACTGAATCTTCGACCTCAACACCGTCGCCGCCAAAATCTGCTCCTGCCCATACTTCATCAACGGCAAATCCTGAATCGGGTCCCGCCCAAAAGCCACAATCTTCTTCCGCGTCAGCCCCACCAACAAATCCACACACTTAAATGCATGGTCCATAAATGTAAATGGCGGTAGTCCTCTGGCGGTAAGGACTGCACCGCTTCGACAAGGGATTCTACGACTTTGGTGTTCATGGGCTTTAAGTTGAGAACAAAGGAGGCGATCGCTATCTGCTTCAGAGAAGTTAAGCGGCTAATTTCCTCCGTTTAGCTGCCTGAGATAATTGATAAAAGCAATCTTTTCTTCATCAGTCATCTCCCGACGACTATTCTTCTGATAGGTTTGCTGAATATGCTGTTGTGCCTGTGGAATATCCCAGCCTGCAAGCTTCATTTCAATCCGAATTTGCGCATTAAGTGACAACTCAATCACACCAGCAATGAGTTTCCAGCAGGGTTTAGGAGGGCCAGTCCAGTCATCAAATTCATGTGGCAGGCTCAGGCTCAGGGTAATTAGGCAGGGGCCTTCTGGAACAGAACCCTGATCCAACTGATGCAACAAGATAGTATCAGTGAGGGTGAGTTTATTAAAAGACAAGCCATTTCTCATAGAAAAAGATCCTTTCCATTGCGTCCCACCATTGCGTCTTCGGGAAGAAATAATTTCGAGTTTATCCGTATATACAAGTTCTAAAGTCTTACGGTCAGGAAATGATAAGGCTTGCAGATCAGCAATCGGAACATATTTATAGGAGTTGTGGAGAATTGGTGAGCCGAAGTTTATAAATTCGACAACATCGTCAACACTTGCTTTTCGCACGAATGTCCAATCACCAGTCAGAATTGAGCGATTTTCACATTCAAAGTCAAAGTCTGGCCCTGTTGTATCTAATGGGATTTCCAACACATCCAGTAATTCAACTTCAACAAGCGTGAGCATATTGCCATCATCAATTACGGGCGTCGCACTAGGGACTCTACCGTCTTCAGGATGTTCATCAGAAACAGGTCGAATCCATTGCCCTGATGCAGGTTCAATGCCAGCAACGCATCGTTCGCTGTACTTGGCGGAATTGGCCAAGCAAATAATTTGAGTAAGGCCCATGATTTAATACCAAACTTAGAGATGATGAATATCGATGCATCCCCATTTCTCATTCAAATACTCGGCAACCAGGCGTCTGTGGCAGTGATGCGGCTTGGCCTCGCTACAAAGTAAGCAGCTACTATCCACTAAATCGGGTGACAAAACTTTTTCAATTTCACGTTTGTTCATCAGATCAATGAATTGGCTCTCATATATTTGCCATTCACCTTTCTGCTTCTTAAAGGTGTCAAGGATATCTTTAGTAGGGGCTAACTCGGGAATATGGACATACTCAATATTCCCAATTTCTTTTAGAAAATAAGCGAGGTCGTCGCGCTTAGAGAAACCTGCGAGCTGGGAAACGTTATTCAAGCGCGTATCAATTACGCGACGAACCCCAGACTTGAGTAGCAGCTCAAAAAACTGTTGGGCTGTTTTTTGGGTAAAGCCAATCGTGAATAGGTCAATGGGTTGAGTCATGGTTGCGTTCAACGTAGGCAATACGATCGCCCTGACGGGTGTAAGCCTCTTGGATGGCCTCTGCTAGAGAGAGCGGTTTGAGGACAGCGACAGAATGATCGGATATCGAATTGCTGGTAGAGCTATGAAACAAACTCAGTTGGGCTGGTTCTGGTGCTTCAATAGGTTGACCGAGGGCATCTGCCAACCCATTTGCTCGGAGCAGACGTTCTTCTAAATGCTGATGTGTCTCTAGCTCGCCATTGTGCCAGATATGGTTGATGTCTAGGGAGAAGGGCTTTAGATGTTGGCAAACTAAAACAGCGCGATGGCAAGTAAGCGGATCTTTTTCCGCACACATGAGCGCTACATCGAACTTTTGGCTACCACTGATGACACGATCAATACCTTGAGCAAAGGCACCAGTAGCGGCGATGCGCTCATATAACGCTTTCCCATCTACATAGCAGCTTTCATCATCAGGACGGGCTCCCAGCTCGCGCCCAAGAAACACGTAACGAATGCCAGCTTTTTGGAGAGCATCTTTCAAAGGCTTTTGGCAGAAGTGAGGCATGTAGCGGCTATAGGGGGTAGACCGAACATCCGCTAGAGCGGTTACCTCATGCTGCTTGAGCAGGGCAATGAAAGTGTCAATATCATGATTGGAATGACCAATCGTGTACAACTTGTTTGACATGCTACGGGTTGGGAGGGACTGCCTATGGCCTCAATTATAGGGAAGTTGCATAGCAGAAAAGATTTAGCTAGAGTTAAGATCTGAGCTGCTGATGAATCTACGGAGGCGGGTTTGGAGGGGGATCGTTGGACGTATTCTAGTCATGGTCAAGTAATCCTGGAATAGTCGGAAAGTCAGGGTCGGGGGCTGATTTAGTCCGCTTAGTTTTGCTCTTGGTGGATGTTCCTTTTTGAGAAACCTTCTTCGCCGCCTTGTGCCCGAGCACCTCTTCCTCGTGGCGGGTTTGGTTGAGGTCGAGGAGGCGGGCGAGGATTTCGTCGTGGATGGCTTCGGGCCAGCGGTAGCGCCAGGGGAGTTTTTTGCGTTTTTTGAGGCTGGCTTGAATCTGGTTGTCGAAGGTGGCGGCTTCGGCGGGGTCGGCCCAGTGGAGATCGCCGGATGCGATGCGGTCTTGGAGGTTGGGGGGGAGGTTGTCGGTTTCGATGTCGAGGTAATCGAGGGCGAAGCCGCAGGGGATGTGGCCTTGGTCGTCGGTTTCGAGATGTTCGGTCCAGCCGTAGGCGGTGAGGACGGCTTGGTCCATTTGGCTGTGGAGGTCGCGGAGGTGGTGGATTTCGGGGTCGGTTTCTTGGGGGTCGTGGAAGCGGTTGTAGGTGTCGGTGAGACCCTGGTTGTTGCGGATCATGAGGGCGGCGCGGTAGTCGTAGTAGGCTTTGCCGATGGTTTCGAGGGTGGGGTCGGTTTCCCAGTTTTCGGGGAAGGGGAAGGTTTCGAAGCAGTCGGAGGGGGTGTAGCGGAGTCGATCTTCCAGGGATGAGCCAAAGAAGCGTGTCCAGATTTCGTGGGGGCGGGATTGTAGGGCGCAGAAGGCTGAATATGTGTCGAGAGCGCAAACGATCAGAGCTTCAGAAAAAACCATATTTGGGAGCACAAAGGTCAGTCCCCAATTTGGCTGATGGCGAGAGATGACTAATACCCGATCGCAAGTTGCGATCGCTCTATACAAAGCAATTCGTTTCTCGCAAAAATGCCACCAAAGACGACGATATATTTCTCGTTTATCTAGTAATCTTTGAGGCTTAACTTTCGCTTCTACGATCGCCATCAACTCCGGCCATCCCCGCGCCTCCTCCTCACTCATCTCGCCAAAGTTAATTACATAGCGTCGATGCTCGTGGGTTGGACTACCATTTACCTCAGAACCACCAATGTAAGGGAAAATGCGTTCCTGATTCTTAGGATTTTCCGCAATCAATCGCTCCATTTCGGCGAGGCTTGTCGCTTCCGGATTCGTATCATCAAACGTAAATCCCATGCCTAAGACAATGCTGTCTTGAAAACTCTTTTCCGCATTGGCCAGCAGCACTTTCGGGTTTTCGTGACCGCCCTTGGGAAACAGAAACGCGGTGATTTTTTCGACGGGTTGGCCGTCGAGAATAATTTCGGGTTGATATGGCATTGAAATCATCTAATTAGCTTTACGTCATACTGATCGAAGACCTTATCCACACTCACAAGTCCGATATCTTCAACCATCGCCTGAGCAATGATCAAGCGGTCAAATGGATCGCGATGATGGAAAGGTAACGCTGATACTGTCTTTAGATGCTTTATTTCAATGGGTAATAGAGTGATTTTGTTTATCCTAATTTGCTCGTTCAAAAACGGTTGAAACTCTTCTTCTAAAGATAACTTTCCAACGCTCACCTTAATTGCAATTTCCCATATACTCGCAATGCTTAGCAAAATATCAACCTCAGATTCCAATAGCCTTCTGGTGGTAGAGTCTAGCTGCGGGCTGCGGGCAATAAACCATAGGAAAATATGAGTGTCTATTAATACGCTCATCACATGTAGTCCTTAAAATCCTCTAGAGGCTCATCAAAATCGGGAGACATCCAGATTTTTCCAGCAGCACTTCCGGCCTGCCGATACGATTGATTAGGCTGATCCAGTTCATCCCAGTCGTCATTGTGCTGACTGACAATCTCTGCATCAATTTCAGCTTTATTCGCCTGATAGTAAGCTCGCATGGCTAAAAGATCGAAGCGAGTTAAGTCGGGATAATTTTGCAGTAGCTCTGCATCGTCCATCCCCTGATTTATAAAAGAAATCAGCAACCATACCGCAATTCGCGTATTCCGAATGCAGGCAACACCGCCGACAACACCCGGCGTTTTACGAATCAATTTATTGGTAAGTGTCTCTTGGAATAAGTCATAGTCTTCTTTGGGCAAAGCCACTACAGCCTCAGCTAGCGATTCCGCAAATTTCGTACTCATACGCGCTAATTTCCCTCCTTGAACACATGCACCACACTCACCACCACCGCTGCTAACCCCGGCCACTTGTAGCGCCGGGTCGCATTGTAAATTATCCCCCCATTTTGGCAGACAAACCGTAACCCCGTGCTGCGCGTGTCGCCCTGGGCGATCGTATTCGTCGCAATCAATCCATAGGCTCCACCCACCCGAATAATCTCAAAGGCCCGCCGAAAGAAATAAGCCACCAAATCCGCATTGCCATGGGACTCTGGATAGCCTTCCTTCAAATAGTCCAAATAGCCTTCCGCGTTGCCATTGATGGTTGTGTTCTTTCCTGCAAACGGCGGATTCCCCACGATCGCATCAAACCCGCCATTCTCCCGAGCAAACACCTCCGGAAACTCCACCTCCCAACTAAACGGAACCACCGGCTTCTCCCGCTCCCGCAACTGCCCCGCGATCGCCACCATCCGCTCCGGCTGCGATCGCACCACCTGGCTATACTCCGCCACCAACAATTCCCGATCCTTCTTACTCTTGCCAAAACCATCAAACGTTGCCGCGATCGCCACATCCCCCTGCATCCGCACCTGCAACAACTTCGCCTCCGCATCCTGCCACTGCCGATACTTCAAATCCGCATCCCCATCCGACAACGTATCCCCCGACTGAATCTGCGACCTCAACACCGTCGCCGCCAAAATCTGCTCCTGCCCATACTTCATCAACGGCAAATCCTGAACCGGATCGCGCCCAAAGGCCACAATCTCCTTCCGCGTCAACCCCACCAACGAATCGCCACACTTTAGCGAGTGATCCACAAACGTAAACGGCAAATCCCGCGCCAACGTCACCAACCACAGTGACAACTTCGCCAAATTCACCGCAAAGGGATTCTTATCCACCCCATACAAACAACGCTGCGCCACCAACCGCCGCGCATACAACAACGGTTCCACCGCATCCGGCACATCCCCCGGCATCCCGTGATAATCCCAAGCCGCCACCAACCGCTCCGCCAACTGCCGACAAACCTCCACCAAAAAGGCAGCCGACCCCATCGCCAAATCACAAACCTTCAGCTCCAAAATCTGCTCCGCCGTCGGCTGCGCCCCCAACCGCTCAAAAATAGGCCGCAACGTCGTCTCCACAATCGGCTGCGTCAACTTACGCGGCGTATAATGCGACCCCGTCCGCCGCCGCTCCTCCCCCGGCTGCAAATACAACGCCCCCGGCATCAACACCTGCAATGTCCGCTCCGACACCCGCCGCTCCAGCGCCGCCAGAATATCCGCAACAGTCTCCGCCTCCTTCAACGCCGTCGCCCCCTTCCCCGACAGCGTCAGCTCCCCCGCCTCCTTCAACCACTTCGCCCGGTCCTTCGGCTTCTGGGCCAGCAAATCCTCCAGATTAATCACCACATCCTTCGGCTTCACCGCAATGGACTGCGCCTTAGCAATCTCCACCTCATAACCCATAATCGCCTCATACACCGAGCCGATCTGCTCCACATCCAACGCCCGATAACTCAGCCGCTCCCCATTCAAAATCAGCAGCTTCTGGAGCATCCGGTAGATGACGCCGTCAGCAATGCGAGGAATCTCTCCATTCCCCTCCAAAAACGCATACTCCGCCGGATCAAACAATTGCCCATGCCGCGCAGGCAAATAAGCCTCATAGCTCCCACCCCCGTCATACACCAGCCGAAACAAACTCAACAGCCAAGCCCAAGCCCCATAGCGATCTTCCATCGTGTCGTGGAAAGCACCATCGTCATCGCGCAGTTTTTCATACAACCCCGAAACCGAATAATTCCCCTGATACACCGCATCATCCGGCATCAGCCCCTGGTCCTCCGCATACAGCAAAAACACCAGCCGCATCAGCGTCGTCAACAGCCCGCCATAGACATGCTGCGGATTGGCCTCGGCTAAAGCCTTCAGTTCACTGACCTGAGCCTCACCCTGCCGATCATCCCGCTTGGCATCCGCCGCCTGAAAGCCCCGCAACAACTCCCACAGCGCATCCAACACCTGCTCCGCCAACTGCGTCGAAACATTCGCCTGGTAAGCCCGACTCGCCTCTAGCAACTTCGGCAACGTCCGCTCCCTCGGCGCATTCCACAGCCGATCCGCCCCCAGCAACATCTCCAGCGCCCCCAAAATCAGCCGCCCCGGCACCTCCGTCATCGCCTCAATCGGGAACGTAATATGCCCGCTCGACTCCCCACTGGGCGCATAAACCAACCGCAAAGCAACCCCATTCCACAAGATCCCAATGGGAACATTCACCCCCTTCAACAGCCGCTCAAACTTCTGCTGCGGACTCGCCTTCCAGCCGCCTGATCCACCCTGGCTCCCCGCATTCGGATCTTCCCCATCCAAATCCCGCCCCAGGGGCACCACCTTCACCAGCAGCAAATAGCCCTCACTATCCAGGTCCACCACCCCATACTGGGGCCGCAGCACCTCGCCATAATCCGACAGATTCACCTCCAGCGAGGCAGGCAAATCCGCCTCCGCCACCACATCTGCCGCCTCCCACTCCAGCACCTGCTCCGCAAAGGGCAGAAACTCCGGCACGTACGTTATGGGGCTCTGCTCCTTGCCATCTCGCTGAACCTCTGCCGCCTGAAGCCCAGGCAACAGCTCCTGCTGCACCAACCCCTGCAACACCGGCTGCAACCGCAACGCACTGCTCTTATCCACAAAGGCCTGCTTATCCGCCAACGCCGGAGGCGACACCACAAGACCCTCCGGCTGCAACAGCCCCAGCCATTCGCGATGTAGATATTGCTCGTTGTCGTAGGCCATGGTGATGATTCGGGGAACTTGTCAGGGAAACTCGGTCAGCATTCAGCAGAATTCGCTCAGCTCGGTTCGTTTGAGGCTGAGTCAAACACAATGTCTTCGTAAATGGCTTCGATGGGAAACGTTAAATCAACCGACTGAAGCTCAACCGAATCACCAGCTTGATAGTTGAGAATTTGCCAAGCATCCTGAGCCGTTCTGCGAAAGATTTCGATTGAGATCGCTTCTGAATTCACCAAAACGTACTCTTGCAGATTCGGATTTTGTCGATACATTCTGAACTTATCGCCTCGGTCATAGGCCTCCGTCGAAGGCGAGAGCACTTCAATCACTAGGCAGGGATAGGTAATGAACTGCTTCGTTGTTTTATCACGCGGATCACAGGTGACGCTGAGGTCAGGGTAAACATAGTCAGTTGAATTCAAAATGCTGACCCTAGCATCGGAATTGAGAACCTTGCAGCCGCTGCCTCGCATGTGGGCTTTTAGCACAGCGCCGAAGTTGATCGAGATTTCACTGTGATTAATCGTTCCGCCGCTCATGGCATAGACTTCACCGTTGAGATATTCATGGCGATGGAGCTGCTGTTCCTCCCAAGCGAAATATTCCTCGGGCGTTAATTTGGGAAACTTTTCTTTTGCGACAACCATGATTAATCCCCTGTTCGTTGAATCAACTCGTTGAAACTCAACTGACACCTCAAAATTCTATCGGTGTAGCTCCTGAATCGGTTTGGCACTGATTCAGCTCCTAACTCGTCACCGGCCAGAGATAGACCAGTCCCACCGGCTCCACCCGCGTTGCTTTGACCTGGTAAGCCTTGCGAATCCGCTCCGGCTCCGTCTCAATTTCTTGCGCCAACATTTCCAAGCGCTTCTCCCAGTGCCGTCGGTCCGAGGCGAGCTGACGCTTCTCCGATTCCGCAAAGGCCAAAGTCATCTGTTGAGAATCCTGGTCCGTCTTCTGCTGCTGGCGACGAATGCGATCGCGCTGCTCCTCCAGCAACTGCTTCATCTCCTTGGCTTCGCGATCGCCCCGCTCCGCCAGCTTCTTCTCGGCCTCCGCCGTCAGCGTCTTAACCATGTCATCCAGATGAGAGGCCAAATCCTTCACATCCTGGGGGGCCGACTGTTGCAGCCGCTGCCGAACAGTCTCCGGCACATCCCGCAAACGAGGATTGGCTAAGGACTCTTCCAGGATTTGAAGGACTTCTCGCGTGGTGCGATCGCCCAAGACCTGCAAGCCCTCCCGCGCCTCCGGCGACCTCCACCGCGCCACCACCGACACCACCTCATCATGGAGCCGCGCTGCCCCATCGCCATAGAGCGACAGCCGCCCCAGCATAATCACCCGAGGAATCGCCGTATCGGTCAAGCAAACACAGGCCCGCGTCAAATCATCATGGACAAAGCCCTGGGACAGGAAGCGCCCCAGCAGCCGCTGCACCAGCCGCTGCTCCAGATGCAAATGCACCGCCTCCCCATCCAGCGTGCCGGAATCGCGAAAAATCACCGGACGAATGGAAGCTTCTTTACGCCATTCCCACAGCTTCTGCCCCCGCTGACGCGGAGCCCGCAGCGTATCCAGGGTCGCCGCCCAGGTGGGGTCATTGCCCAGGCGCTCATCCAAGGCCGGAATCTCCCAACGAGCCAGGTCTGGATTGTCCAATGCCTCCTGGCTCGACATCGGTGCCAATGGTTGAGCACCTAGCACTTCCAGCGAGGCTGAGAGGGCATCGCGAAAAAAGCTGTCCTTGAACCCCAGCCATTTGTGGGAGCTGTCGAGGATGTTTTGCAGTTGCTTCTCTTGCTCTAGAAGGGCCTGGTGGCGATCGCGCATGACATCCAGTTCTTCACTGATCACCTGTCCCTTATCCAGCGAATCCCCATCCGCCTGATCCGCCTGGCGCAGCGCATCTGACAGCCTCGCCTCATCCTCCGCCCGAATGCCGTTTTTCAACAGCTTCGAAACAGTCTTCTCCACCACAGGCGACAGACTGCCTAGCTCCTCATGGATGGTCTTGGTTTTCTCCACCAGCACATCCAGCACCCGGTCCTCCGCCCGCTGGGGATAGACAAAATAATGGCAGTGAACCACCTTGGCCTTCTGCAACTTCCGGTCAATGCGGCCATTGCGCTGCTCCATCCGGCTGGGGTTCCAGGGCACATCGAAGTGGAACAACTCCGAGCAATAGTTCTGAAGGTTCACCCCCTCCCGCGCCGCATCCGTGGCAATCAAAATCCGCAGGGGATGCTTGGCCGGGTCCGCATTAAAGGCCGCTTTGATCTGCTCCCGCCGTTCATCCCCCATACCGCCATGGAAGGTGCCAATGCGATTATCCGCATCATCGGAGCCTTGGATTAACGCCTCCAGTTGCTGCTGCAAATAGCGCTTGCTGTCGGTGTACTCCGTGAAAAATAAGACCCGCTGGTGATTCCACTGGGCTCCCGTCTCACCCAGGTTAGGGCAAAGATTCGCCTTCAACCAAGCCTTGAGATAGGCAATGCGGCCATCGGCTTGGTGTCGTGCTGCGATCGCAATCTGGGTCATCTCCTCCAGCAGTTCCAGCTCTCGTTCGGTCACACCGCCGCCGCTAAACTGAGTCGCCGCTGACATCTGGGCATCTTCTTCCTGTTCGATATCGGCTTCATCGAGATCCGCGCGATCGTCATCGTTCCCCGCCGCCTCCGCCAATAGCGAGAGCCTTCCCTGGACCAACCCAGGAGCGGCCATGGCCTGAGCCGGTCGCTCTACCGCCTGGCGCTTCATTGCCTGGCGATGTACCCGCAGCGTCCGCGAAAACGCTTCAATCGACGACAGCAGTCGTTTCTGCAACGACAACATCACTAGCATCGCCGCTGCCCGAGAAGACGTTGTGGCATCCTTGAGCCTGGCTTCTCGACAATTGCGATACTCCTGCAACAGCCGCGATAACACTAGCTCCGGCGCATCCTCAGGCAGGTTATCAATCCGCACCGCAATCACCTCCCGCTTCGGGAAGTCCGCATTCTTAATTTCCCGCAAATCCTGCTTCAGCCGCCGCACCATCACCCCATCCAGCAGCGCCTTACTGCGCACCGGCACCCCTCGACAAAACCGCTGGGGGTCCAAAATCTCCAGCAGCGCTGCAAAGCTATTGGAATGGCCATTGTGGGGCGTCGCCGATAGAAACAGCCGATGCTCAAACATCGGAGCCAGCTCCCGCACCGTCCGCGTTAGCTGGGAATCCACCGCATATTTAGAACTGCTGGCCGGAGCCGCATTGTGGGCCTCATCCAAAATCAGCATCGACCCCGCCGAAAGCTGCTGCCCCCCCTCGGTCAGCCAATCCCGCAGGGGTGCCGCATAGCTCTCATTGCGCAGCAGCGCATGGGAAATGATGAAACGGTTATGGGTCTTCCAGGGATTGATACCATAGCCCCGCTCCCGCCGCCGCGCCGCCACAAAGGCCCGGTCATAAATCGTGAACGTCAAGCCAAAGCGGCTCTCCATTTCATCCTTCCACTGCTGCACCACAGACGGCGGACAGAAAATCACCACCCGCTTAATCTTTTGCCGCAGCAGCATCTCCCGCAGAATCAACCCCGCCTCAATCGTCTTGCCCAGGCCCACATCATCGGCAATGAACAGATTCACCCTGGGCATCCGCAGCGCCTTGCGCAGGGGCTCCAACTGGTAAGCCTTAACCTCAATCCCAGCCCGGTAGGGTGCTTGAAACAGGCGAGCATCGGTCGAGGTCACACAGTTCCAGCGCAGCGTGTGGAAATAGGCCGAGAAATAGCGGGGGTCATCAAACCCACGGCTCACCACCGAATCCCAAGTCGCAGCACTCAGCAACTGCGCATCAATCTCCCGCTCCCAAAACACCTCCAGCTTCTCGCCCTGGGCATCGTCTTCGACGCAGGCCAGGCTGACGAGGGTATCCCCCTCAGCATCCGCCGGGGGCGATACATTCTCCACGAGATATTGACGCGATCGCACCCGCACCAGTCGTCCTGGCTTGAGTCCATCCGAATCTGCCCCTGCTGTCGCTGCTGTCCCAATTGCCCCGGTCATAGAGATCGCCATAGTCCTAATCCTCCTCTGCTGCTGCTTCCAGGGCTTCCAACTCCGGATCCGTCAAAATATCCTCTAAAAATCGACTGGGATAGCCCGTCCAAGTCAGCAGGGCCTCATCCCGCGCCCGCGTCAGCCCCACATAGAGCAATTGCCGTTCCCGCTCCAGAATGTCCGTCCGCAATTGCTGGTCCTGAACGTTTTGCAACACCGACCGCAGCGGCAACTGCTCATCAGAGACATTGACCACAAACACCGCCTTAAACTCTAGCCCCTTGGCCCGGTGTAGCGTCCCTACCCGAACCCCCTCACCCTCGGCTCCGGTTTTACTCAGCAGTTGACTCTTCACCCTATTGCGCGTCAGGGCAGCCTGGAGCGGTTCCAATTCACCATTGGTCCGGCTAAAGACAGCTATCTCATTCAGGCTCAGGCCCTCCTTCTTCATCCGCTTAATTTCGCCACTGACATATTTCCACTGCTGGGCAGGCGTCTTGGCTTGATGCAGGGTGGGGTAGGGGCCTTTCAGCAAGCTCTTGGTGCCCTTGCGCTTCTCGCTGCCGCCATCCATGTCATCCCCTGTGTCACCTAAAAGACGGTCGGCAAAGCGGCGGATTTCTTCGGTGGTGCGGTAGTTGATCCGCAGGATGTGGGAGCGCCCCTGCACGTTCACCCCCAATCCCTTGAGGCTAAAGCGACCGCCATAGATACGCTGGCCGCCATCCCCCACCAGGGTTAGGGCATTGGGAGCTGGACCGGCGATCGCCCCCAATAGCTGGATCTCCTGGGGCCGCAAATCTTGCAGCTCATCCACCACCACCGCATCAAACGGGCTCTCTACAATGCCGGACTCCAGAAACTCCCTGGCCTGGCGACAGATTCCCGACCAATCCGCCTGCCCCTGGGCCTGAAGTGTTTTGAGAATTCGCTCGAAGATTGGCCAGACTTGCTCCCTGCCCGTCGTGGACAGGGGAAACCCTCTCCCAGTTCGACTCGCACTTTTGTATTGCTCCCAGGTCGTAATGCCCTGGTCTTGAATGATCGTGTCCCACTCCGTCAGCAGCATCGTCGGGTCTAGGGGGCAGCTGGGGAAATGGGCTTGTTCAAAAAGGGCTTGGAGCGCAGAGCGCTCAACAGCCTGTAGCTTTTGCCCCCGCCCTGTCGCCAGACTGAGTGCCTGCTTATAGACCGTACTGACTGTGATCAGTTTCTTTTCTCCAGCCGTGCAAAGTAGATCCAGACTGCGATCTAGGTTTTCGCAGAGCGTCTTAACATAGCTCGTCAGCAAGACCCGCTTGCCCTGTCGCGCCAAATGCCGGGCTCGATGGAGCGCAACCACGGTTTTTCCCGTGCCAGCCCCTCCTGTAATCTTCAACGGTCCCGAAAAATCACCGGTTGCCAGCTGCTGCTGAGAGGGATGTAAGAAAGCAATCCAGGTCTCCAGCGGTGCCTCCAGCATCCGCATCAAGTCGGCATTGTCATCTAGGACAAAGAAGCGGCGTTGGGTGTCTTGGCTCTCCGTTAAAGGCTGATCCGGCAAGAGGGGGATCGGGGGCGTGACGAGTTCGCCAGCCGCGAGATTAAGGAGGCGATCGCCCACATCCTCTGGCAAATCGAACACCACATCCAGTAGCACCGCTTCGGTCTTGATCTTACGTATCGTCGGCAACCAGGTTTCTGGCAACCCCAAGCTCACCAGATAGTCGTCTTTATGTTCATCAAAGAGACCGGGAATCTTCGAGCTCCCGCTTCCCCAGTCCTGCACCTGCTGCTCCACAACCTCGGGTGAGGCCACAATTTGCAGGGCTCCAGTTTTGGAATGTCGAGCAATCTGCTTGGTCGTCGCCCAGTGGTAAGCCGCATCATGGTGGTCCGCATGGAGGACCGTCCAAGTCTCACCATCCTTGTAGACGATCGCCCTTAGCTCCTGGGAAATCCGGGCTGACCAAAGGTTTGGGTTCTTCGTTTTAGTCACCCGCTCCAAGCTCAAGCTCGGATGGGACGGGTTCTCCAAAAACTTGCTCAGAAACGACCAGACTTGCTTAGCCTCATTCGCTGCCAGCTTGGTCACGACCTTTGGCAGTGATTGATCAATCAGTACGGGCATAACCGGCAATATCTAAAAGATGGAGAATGACCAGATATCAAACTGATATCCGAGGATTTTCCCAGTGTGAAATTCCCAGTGTGAAATTCCCAGTGTGAAAATTGTATTCCAAGATTTTCCGTATCTTTACTCAGCTTAGTGGATTCACATCGCGAACGCCCCCCGAGTTTAGACCCCCAGTTGGGCTCGAATGTGTTTTTGCTGACGCAGCAGAATTTCGCTCTGACGGTGACGGCGGAGCGCCTGTTGACTGTTTTTTAGCGCCTCTGGCCATTGGCCCAAGGCAATGAGGACCTCCCCCCGGCGATACCAACCCCGTTCATCATGGGGGTCGGCTTGGGTTGCCTTGGCTAATTCCGTGGCGGCTTCGTCGTAGCGCCCGAGCTGGCAGAGGGCATAGCCGCGATCGCCCAAAATATGCCCAAAATTCGGAGAATAGCGTAACACCCTACCCAAGGAATTTAGCGCTTCTTCAAACTGCTCCAGTTCCAGCAGGGCATCCCCATGGGCATGCCAGATTTCGGGGTCGCAGGGACGATAGCGCAGGGCTGTGGTGTAGCTGTCTAGCGCGCGGCGAAAATCCCCCGATCGCGCCTGGGCCAACCCGTGGGCCAGCCAGAGCGAAGCATTTTGGGGGTGGTATTGAAGCCCTTCGCTGTAGTTGGCGATCGCCTCCCGATAATGGCGGGACTGTTCCAACAGCGACCCCCGTTCCAACCAAGCATAGACCTGTTCAGGGTGGTAGTGAATCATCTGCTCCAGCCGAGCACGTCGCTGGTCCTGGCGGGAGATTGGAGCCTGAGGGGTCTGGGGTTTCGGGGGACGGCTCGTGAAGCGATGGAGCAGTAGAATGCCAAGGCCAGAAACGGCGATTAGCATCAGCGCCGACAGGGGCAGGGGCAGGCTAGGCAGTGAGGGGAAGGTCCAAGGGTCCGGGTTTAAGGGGTCCAAGGGCTGTTCAAACCGCTGGATCACCTTGCCCCAAAGATGCAGCGTGCCAACGGTCAAAGCGCTAAACAGCGTCAGGAGACAAAAATCCAGCAGCTTGGGCGGCAGGGCAGGAAAACGGCTGGGAGAGGGGGGTCGAGGATTGGAAAAGCCCATGGCGTTCTAGGAGGGGGTCGTCTAGATTAGCGAAATGGCAGAAAAGAAGCAGCTTCTAGAGTTCTTGGTCTAGATTTATAAATAGATTCACAAGCGCATAGGCACTTTCGGCACGTCCATGGATAATCCTGTCATTCTCCGTCACAGTGAACTGCTCAACCGCCTCGTGATTGAGCGGGACACGATGCAGGAAATGGGCCGGATTGAGCAACTCTGGATGTATCCCCAAGCCCATCGCGTCATGGGCATTGTCTGTCGAGTCGGTCGGTTTGGCGGCAAACGCTGGGTGTATAAATTGCCCCAGGTTGATGCCCTGGGCAAGGGCAATCTTTGGGTCAATGGTGCACCAACGGAAACGACAGGAGAGCAAATCAAGCGCCTTGAATCACTGATTAACCATGAGGTTTGGGTGGATGGGGGCGATCGCCTCGGCCTTATTACCGATTGTATCTTCAACCGCAAAACCGGCGGGATTACCCAATATCTGTGGGTTGATAATCGACTGCGACGACTGGTGAGCGAACCGCTGACCCTTTCTCCAGCGGAAATGCGCAGTTTTGGCAATGGACGGGTTTTGGTGACCGAACAAACCGTTCAGCGGCTGCGGCGTGAACGTCCCGGCTTGCGGGAAACCTGGAGCAATTTGCGCGACCAGGCGAAGGCAGAATACGAACAAATTACCGAGGAATTACTGACGACCCAGCAGCGGGCCGCCGAGGAAGCCGCCGAACGAGCCGCCAACCTGAAACAGCAGGCAGCACAACGGGCTCAAACCTGGCAGCAGCGCTTCACCGAACAGGCCCAGGCGATCGCCTCCCAAGTGTCTGAGCTGCAAACAGGAGAATGGGGACCGATTCCCATGGTGGAGCCCCCCCAGGAGGTGACTTGGGTAGACGAGGCTGGCGCGCTTCCCCCCAGATCTAGGTCGAACCCAGTTCAAGATTCAGTTCAGGATTCAGTTCAGGATTCAGTTCAGGATGATGAATTTGGAGACGACGTTGAGGATACGGGCTGGAGCGAAGAACGCTTCGTCACGCGCGAAAATCCTTGGGGGTATTCGCAATTGTCTGAAGATTTAGACAAAGATTTAGACGAAGATTTAGACGAAGATTTGGATGAAGCCTTTGACTTTGATGAAGCGGTCCTGGCCCAAATTGATCCCGATGATCTAAAAGGCGATGATCCCTGGATTTAGCAGATCGCTTGGGAAGCGAATGGTGCGAAGAGAAGTGACTGTATCGGCAGCGCATTCCGTTGAGGTACGACTTAGGCAAGAATATTGCCTCGGCGCTAGGCCCAAACGCAGGGTCATATAGCTAAAGAGCGCCGCATCATCCCACCAGCGCAGAGAATTCATCCAGCGAGCTTCACCGTTGCCAATCAAATGCCAACGCAATCGCATCAGATCCTCGTCTTGAATCAATCCTGCTTTGGCTGCGAAAAAACGCGCACCATGGAGACAGCCCCGTAGCTGCGCTTCGCTCCAATTGAAAACATCCATCACATAGGGCAAGTCTAAGGTTGCGATGGGTTCGGGTTGAAAAGGTTCTTGATCATCGACGATCAAATCCACTAAATTGAGCTGCTCAAACACCTCATCCAGGGAATGCATCCCAAGGCTATGGGCATCGTAAAAGACAAACTGCTCAAACGGCCCCTCAAAGGCACAAAACTTGCGAGCCCCATGGCATTGGCCATAATGCTTGGCATATTGTTGGCTCATGCGATCGATGACCCGATGGGAGGTCCAAACCTCTTGAGCAAAGGTTTCCCATTTGGCGATCGCCTCCCGATTTTCAAACAGACTTAAATGCCCATGTTCTGCAATCCATTGCCGCGTCTGTTTGAGATTTTCGTCATAGGGAATAATACAAATGGGTCGCGGTTGCGAGGCATTGCATTCTAGCCGCTCGACCAAGGCCATGAGCTGATCCAAGACAAGATCATTGCCGAGAATATAAATGCCTTGAGCGAAGGATTGTGAATGCATAGCCAGAGTGAAGAAATCTACAGGAATCTACGGAATATAAAATCGCTTATTGGTATAGCGAATTTCACTGATACCCGTAAATGTAACACTGGCGATCGCCCCCTTAGGCAAAGCTCCGATATAGTCGTGAAGAAATAAATTAAGGGCTTCTAAAGACCATAGCCTCCCCCTCCCGGTGTTTCGATGACCAGGCGATCGCCCCCCTCCATCTCCACTCGATCCGTCGGTGCCAATTCCTGCACTTTCCCTGATTGACGCACAACGGTTGTTTTGCCTAGCGCCCCCGGCTTGCCTCCCTGCAAACCAAAGGGCACTACCCGCCGCCGCCCTGCCAAAATTCCTGCGGTCATCGCCTCGCGGAATCGAATTTGCCGCACCACTCCATTGCCCCCCCGATACCGACCTTCACCGCCACTCCCCTGGCGAATGGAAAATTCTTCCACCAGGACTGGGAACCGCCATTCCAAGACCTCTGGATCCGTCAAACGGGAATTTGTCATGTGAGTTTGTACGGCATCTGTGCCATGAAAGGTGGGTCCTGCACCCGAGCCACCGCAAATGGTTTCATAATATTGGTAGCGATCCGTGCCAAAGGTAAAATTATTCATGGTTCCTTGGGAGGCCGCCATCACGTCTAGGGCTCCGTAGAGGGCATCGGCGATCGCCTGGGACGTTTCCACATTACCCGCCACCACAGCGGCTGGATAGGCAGGGTTGAGCAGGCAACCTTCCGGTACGATAATTTCTAAGGGCTTCATACAACCCGCATTCAGGGGAATCTGATCATCCACTAACGTCCGAAATCCGTAGAGGAGAACCGCTTTGCAAATGGCCAGGGGAGCATTGAAATTATTGGGCTGTTGGGGCGAAGTTCCGGTAAAATTTAGCGTCGCGCTTCGGGTCTCGGGATGGAGCTGCACCTGAAGCTGGATCTGTGCGCCGTTGTCCAGGGGGACCGTGAATGCAGAAATCAATGCTTCGCCCTGTTCCCGTCGCCGCCGACAGAGTTGTGCAATCACCTGTCGAACCGCCGCTTCTGCATTGTCCTGAACATGTTGCATATAGGCCTGAACCGTCGTCAAGCCAAACTGCTCGACCATGCGTTGGAGTTCTTGAACGCCTTTGTTATTGGCTGCAATTTGAGCTTGGAGATCTGCGAGATTTTGGTCGGGGTTGCGAGCGGGGTAAAGTCCTGCAGTCAGATGAGATCGCAACTCATCTTCTTGAAAATGCCCTTGCTCCACCAGTTTGAAATTATCAAATAAAATCCCCTCCTGGTCGAGATGGGTACTATGCGGCGGCATCGAGCCGGGACTAATGCCGCCAATGTCCGCATGGTGGCCTCGGGAGGCGACGAAAAATAGGGGCTTGGGTTCAGCGCTGGTTTGAATATCTACAAAGACTGGTGTTATCACCGTGATGTCGGGCAAGTGAGTACCGCCGTTGTAGGGGTTGTTAGACACAAACACATCTCCCCGCTGGAACGGTTGCGTTTGCGCTGTGATCAAGGCCGCGACACTTTCGCTCATGGAACCGAGGTGGACGGGAATATGGGGTGCATTGGCAACCAGTTGGCCTTGGGCATCAAAAATCGCGCAGGAGAAATCGAGGCGTTCTTTGATATTGACCGAGGAGCTGGTGTTTTGCAGCGTGAAGCCCATTTGTTCGGCGATCGCCTGAAATAAATTATTGAAAATCTCCAAGCGTACCGGGTCGGGGGCTAGACTCGGGACTGGGTCAGGGTGGACGAGCGGCAGTTCGTCTCTACGGGATGTTGCGACGGTGGGGATTTGATGGATAAGCAATTCGCCGCCGCTGGCGATCTGGGCGGACCAACCGGGTTCGATGATGTTGGTGCCGGTGGGTTCTAGGATCATTGCAGGGCCAGGGATAGGGACACCGGGTTGCAAATCTGCTCGCTGAAAGACAGGGGTATCGTGCCAGCGATCGCCAGAAAAAATCGGCACCGTGGCGATCGCCCCTAAGGGACCGTTACGGGAGGGTGAGGTTAAAACCGTGGTTGAAGTTGTAGCGGGAACAGGGGTTTTTCCAATGGCTTCGACAGCAAGGGCTGACACAACAACCGCTTTCCTGGGCAGCGTCATCCCAAAGCGCTGCTGATAGACTTGCTCAAATTGCGATCGCAACCCCATCCAATCCTCAAGAGCCGCCAAAGTACTCAGCTCAATGGCCAAACTCGCATCAGTGCCATCATAGCGCAGATACAGTTGCTGAAGCACTTCAATGCGCTCTAAGTCTTGACAGTCCTGCTGTTCTAGCTCAGCTTGCGCGGTGTGGGCTAGCTGCTGGAGTTGGGCGCGGAGGGGGGCGATCGCTTCCGGTTGCAATATCATCTCCACAGACTGTTCCCGCAGGACACGGCGATCGGCTAAGCCCATCCCGTAGGCTGACAAAACCCCTGCATAGGGATGGATCAAAATTGTTTTCATCCCCAAAGATTCCGCCAACCGGCAGGCATGTTGGCCACCCGCCGCACCAAAACAGCAGAGGGCATAGTCACCGATATCGTACCCTCGCTGGACGGAGATTTTTTTGATGGCGTTGGCCATGTTGTCGATGGCGATCGCCAGGAATCCCTCTGCGACCTGTTCTGGGCTGGGTTGATTGTCGGTCGCCTGAGCCTGGAAAATGGTTTTAGCGAGCTGGGTAAATTGCGATCGCACGGCTTCTCGATCAAGGGGCTGATTCCCATGGGGACCAAACACCTGGGGGAAAAACTGAGGCTGAATTTTGCCCACCATCACATTGCAGTCTGTGACCGTCAGGGGGCCACCGTTGCGGTAGCAAGTGGGTCCAGGGTAGGCCCCCGCAGAGGCAGGACCGACGCGATAACGAGCTCCATCAAAACTCAAAATTGAACCGCCCCCCGCAGCAACGGTGTGAATCGCCATCATCGGTGCTCGCAGGCGGACTCCGGCAACTTCGGTTTCAAGGGTACGTTCGTAGGTGCCAATGGAGTGGTTGTAGTGGGCTACATCCGTGGAAGTCCCGCCCATATCAAATGTGATGATCTTCTCGAATCCGGCCTTGAGGCTAGTTTGCACGGCACCCACAATTCCCCCAGCCGGTCCTGAAAGAATGCTGTCTTTGCCCTGAAAAAACCTGGCTGGCGTCAGTCCCCCATTGGATTGCATAAACATCAGTTGGGGGGCGGAGACTTGTCCTGCTGTGTTGTCAGGCGGATTCAGTTCAGCTTCGATGCGATCGACATACCGACGCAAAATTGGAGAAAGATAGGCATCCACAACGGTCGTATCGCCTCGACTCACCAGTTTGATTAAAGGACTAACCCGATGGGAAACCGAGATTTGGGTAAAGCCCACTTGCTGAGCCAACACAGCAACCTGCTGTTCGTGCTGGGGATAGCGATAGCCGTGGAGAAAGGCGATCGCACAAGCCCGAATCCCCCTGTCGTAGGCGGATTGCAGCGATCGTAATAGGTCTGCCTGGGACTGTTGACTCAACGGTATGAGCACCTCACCCTGCGCCGACAGGCGCTCAGTCACTTCAATTACCTGCTCATACAGCATATCTGGCAGAACAATCTCCCGCGCAAAAATGTCAGGTCGGTTTTGATAGCCAATGCGCAGGACATCGCGAAATCCTTGGGTGGTGATGAACAGGGTGCGATCGCCCTTGCGCTCCAATAATGCATTTGTCGCTACGGTGGTTCCCATTTTGACCATTGCAATGTGCTCTGCCGGGATGGGCTGATCAGGCTCAATGTCCATCAGATCACGAATGCCTTGCAGCGGTGCATCGGCATAGCGATCGGGGTTTTCCGACAGGAGTTTATGCACAACAAACTGACCATCGGGCTTCTGGGCCACGATATCGGTAAACGTGCCGCCCCGATCGATCCAAAATTGCCAGCGTTGAGGAGATTTCATGTCAGGAGTGTAGAAGGATCAAGCGATCTTTTCGTGAGTTATCAAACGACTCAGTGTAGTGTAAGAAGAAGTCAATAGACTTTCAATGGCATTTCACTTAACCTAAGATATCGTTAGCGATCTAGTAGAGTCAGCATGGACCTCAATTTCCTCAGTGCCCTTGAACTACGCCAGATCTGCTACTTTCTGACCATCGTAGACAACGGCAACAACTTTAGCCGAGCCGCAGAACGCTTGTATATCGAACAGCCACCCCTGAGTCAGCGGATTCGTACCCTCGAAAAGAAGTTGAAAATTCAACTTTTCGACCGTAGGCGAAGACCCTTGCAGCTGACGGCAGCCGGGGAGATCTTTGCGCGGGAGGTTCGATTGGCCCTAGAGCAATTTCAGAGCGCGATCGCCCAAGCGCAGCGGGCCGAACAGGGCGAAGTCGGTCATCTGTCCATCGGCGTCGCGAGTTCCGTTGCTAACGGTATCCTGCCGGAGATTTTGCGGGCCTATGGCGATCGCTATCCCCAGGTTGAACTAGAGTTGCGAGAGCTAACCGCTGACCAGCAGGTTCAAGCTTTGCGCGATCGCCGTTTAGACCTAGGCATCGAGGTTTTTCCAGCTAAAACCCACTCAGACGCTGCATTGGTGCAAATACCACTGGTGCATGAGTCCCTCGTCGCGGTATTTCCTGAGGATCATCCCCATTTACAATTGGCTCAGATCTCACTCACAGATTTAGCTCAGGAACTGCTAATCTTGCCTTCGCTTCAGGCCTTTCCCTTTTATCAAAGCTTCTTGGATCGCTGTCTAGAAGTCGGGTTTCAGCCCAAACTCGTGCAGAATAAAACGGCGACTTGGATGCTGACACTGCTGAGTCTAGTCGCCGCAGGGGTTGGCATTGCCATCTTGCCGAGCAATGTCTTGAGCCTACAACGGCAAGGTGTGGTATATCGGGATATCAGCGATTTAAATTTAATTCGACAGATCTCGTTGATGTACCATTGCGAGAATAAGGCCATCGTTCTATCTAATTTTGTAGCTTTAGTTCAGTCCCTTGATCTTGTCCCTCAGTAATTGATCAGAAATCCATTCATCGACGAATCAGGGAATCGATAAAATAGATCATAGATCGATCAAGGTCTCCAAATGACCTGACCCAGAGCACTGCGATCAACTTCATAGCCAAGGGTCTCTAGGCGATTTAAAGTTTTTTCAGATACGAAAGGTGCTTCATTCGCAAAGGGATTCATCAGGCTATTTAACGGCAATAATTCGTGGGGTAGACCCAGCGCATGGCCGAGTTCATGCATCATAACTACCAAGATTTTGCTAGGGTCCATCTTCGCGATCGCCCCAGGATTCCAATTCACCCGATTGTCATAGTCCACGCCATTGAGGTCCACATTTTCAGAGAAATTGGTGCGATCGCCCACCGCGCTATCCACATAGGCTTCCGCCAGCCCTTCCGAAAAAGTTGCGTCCCAGCTATCGCCCTCAACGGTTTGTGACCGTTGGGTAACCACTACTTTGAAGGGGACGGCATCTGGATCTTTGTCGCGGGTAATGATGCGCTCCCAATTTTCTGCTGCAATATTGATGGCTTGCCACTGGGTGGGAGAAAACGCCTGTTCAGGGTCAAAGAGTTGAATGTCAATATCCAGATCGGCCTGAGGCTGGGGCTGAGGCTGAGGCACAATCGGAACAGGGGGCAGAATTGTCTTAAACGACGACAAGTCAGCCGAACCATTCGTAACCGCCTGCCAAGACAAATTGGTGGGATCCGTCGCTACGGATGGTGTTGTAAGTTGAACCGCTGAGGCCGCATTGCTGGCGGTCAAGCTGACCGATTGAGTTTGGGTTACGGTTGAACCATTCATCAGCCAAGCGATCGCCTGTCCTTGCTCTGCGCCTAACCCATAATTCCGCAACAGAATGTCCGCATTGCCATCACGGTTGAAATCGCCTACCCCCTGAATTTTCCAATCTATACTGGCCTGGGTAGAGAGCGAGGTGCTCTGTAAACGAGTCGAGCCATTCATCAACCATAAAACATTGCTGCCGCTGGCATAGTCTTGCCACAAAATGTCAGCTTGACCATCGCGATTAAAATCTCCAACGCCTTCAATATGCCAGTCGCGATTGGTGACGGCAATCAGAGGATCAGCACGCAGAGGGGCTGCACCATCCATGTACCAAAGCAGATTTTGCCCCGTGTTGGCATTGCGCCAAATTAAATCGGCTTTGCGATCGCCATTAAAATCCCCCACCCCCTCAATGTGCCAATTTTCATCACCAATCGAAAGCATCGATAGGGACTGGGAGACCTTCGCTCCGTTCATCAACCACAGCGCATTTTGCCCCGTGATCTCATGTCGCCAAATCAGATCAGTTTGTTGATCGCCATCAAAATCACCACTGCCTGCTAGCTGCCAGTTCGGGTCTAGCTGAGGAGGTAAAGCAGTGCGCTGTTGCAGCGTAACACCATTCATATACCACAGCTCATTCTCCCCTGTCGCGTAATTCCGCCACAGCAAATCGGTTGATTGATCGCCGTTGAAATCACTAATATAGGAATTAAAAGAATTAGCCATGGTCGTTAGATTTACTGACCTTAGCTAATCAGAATTTTGTCCAATTCTTAGCACCAAGCAGATGATTTTACAGAATCTTGATTTTCAGGCGACTCCGTTTAAACTTGGGCGTTAGTTTTGGGCATTAAACGGTAAAAATATCCGCCGCGCCATAATTAACATTCCAGCCCAAATCCCGCAGCGAAGCGATCGACATTTGGCTCAGGGGCATCGAAGACCCTACCGTTTCTGCCCGTGGGGTCATTAGTTCTCGGTCAAAAATCGCTTCACTCCAGTGGGTCTTCTCGTCATCTAGGGGAATTGCTACGCCTTGGTTCGACCCCAATAACTCCCCATAAGCCAAGCCTGCGTAGGTATTGGCGCGATAAACCTGCTGGGAGGAATCGACCAAATTATTACCCACTTGATTCCAAGACAGACCAAACCCTAAAACATGGCCAAACTCGTGACGCATGACCTCTTCTAGATAGGTCGGATTGCTGTTGTATTGATCTAGATACAAGGTGTTAACCACAGCAACCCCCCGAACGGGAACTAGGCGATCGCTCAGGGTTTTCTGATAGCCCTGGGGACCGGCATAGGCTAAAAAGGGATCTGTTTCATTGCGTGAGCCATAGACCCCAACGGTCAGGCTCTGGGAACCATTAAGGCTGCTATAGGCAATGATCCGCTCCCAATAGTCTGCGGCTCGCTGAATGGCGTCTTTGCTGGCCTGACTTAGCCCCTCTAGGCCAGACTTATAGACCAAATCCATGGAAAAGCTTCGGTCATCCTGGAGCGTAGCGTTAAATTGACTGGCCAATTCATACTGAGCCGTTTGTCCTTGATGGCTTTCAACCCGAACGACATAATTACCGGGTGAGAGAAAGCTCCGAATCGATTCTGTTTGGGTGCCGCGTTCCCACTGCCAAGCGAGGATTTCGCCTGGATCAACCTTGCCATTTTGATTTTTGTCTTGAATGAGCTGAACGTCGGCATCCCCGGTTAAGCCCTTCAGCGTCGCCGTAAAAACGCCAGATTGCGTCGCTGTAAATTGGAAGAAATCCTGACGATTAGAGCCACTGACCGCATCGTTGAGGCTAAAGGTGGGTGCGCCCAGGTTTTGAGGCGTAGCCAAGGTGGTTCCCAAAATTTGAGCCGATTCCATTTTCAGCGCTGCGTTCAATCCGATCGGGCGATCGCTAGCCATCCCAACGGTGTTGCCTAGGTTGGTATTGGTATTCAAACTCGGAAAACCCAACCACAGAATCGGCAGGGCTGCGGATGAAGCCGCTAGGATCGAAGGATCTGGCAGGGGGCCTTGGATCTGGAGGCGGGCGATCGCAAAACTCCCGTCTAGTGCAAAGGGCAACCCAAACTCAAGGTCTCCCGAAACGTCGCTCGCAAGGACTTGTGCAACGAAGGGAGCATCGGCGAGAGCAGGCTCTAACGGATGGGAAGCATCTAAATCAGAAGGCATGGCAGAGGGGGGGTGCTGCTTTCTCCAGTATCCCCAGAAAAAAATTGTTCTCCGATAGAAAAACTGGTCAGCGGCGTAATTTTTACACAAGCTTCACAGGGATGAAGAGAGTATCCGGAAAATTACGCACACCAATCAGGGCAATGCTTAACGTCGCTTTAGAAATCGTTACGAGCCGTAGACTCTAAGTACTCTCCCGCAAATCTCTTTACCAAGCCAGGGGGTATTGCAAGCTAGCGATCGCAAGGCTCCAGGAACAACGCTCCAGCGAGACTGGGGGTCAAACAAAATGGCTTCGGTGCCTTGCTCAATGGCAAGACTAGGCGGCTGTTGCTGAAGACAATGGGCCGGTGCACTGCTAAGGGCTCGCCACAGGTCGAGGGCACTCCATTGACCGCTGATGACTAAACGTTGCCACAACAAGGGCAAGGCCAATTCTAGGCCGATGGCCCCAGACGGAGCCTCGCCAAAGGCGACGGTTTTTTCCTCGTAGGTCCAGGGACTATGGTCGATGGCGATCGCATCAATCACCCCGGTCCGCACCGCTTCTAGCAGGGCAGCTTGGTCAGCAGGGTTGCCCAAGGGCGGATCGAGACGCAGATTGGGGTCATAGCCCGCTAAATCAGCACTGTTCAAGAGTAGATGATGCCAGGGGGTGCTGGCCGTGATCGCGATCGCTTCGCTCTTGGCTTGCTGGATCAGGGCCACACTGCGGGCAGTGGACAGGCGCATACAATGCACCGGGGGATAGCCAGGTCCGAGATCGCGCAAACATTCCAACAGCGCTGCCAAAGCGGTCGTTTCGGCCATGGCGGGGCTACCGGGGAGACCCAACTGGAGTGAAATGCTGCCTTCGCGGGCAATGCCGCTGCCGCTGAGGGCGCGATCGCAGGGCCAGAGGGCGATGGGTAAATTCAGCGGCTGCAAATATTCGAGCAGACGCCGAACTAAGGCGAGTTTGCCGAGGGGTAATCCGTCCGCAAAGCCTGCGACCCCGGCGGCGGCGAGTTCGAGCAATTCGCTCATTTGCTGGCCTTGGGTTGCCTGGGTGAGTGCTCCCCAAAACTGAATCCGCAGGGGTGGGTGGGGGTCTAGGTGCTGAATCAGATTTTCGAGCTGGGCAAGGGTTGCTGGGGTATCCAGCACGGGATGGGTATTGGGTAGCAGGGTCACGCGGGTAAAACCACCGGCCAAGGCCGCTTGGCTCAAGGATGCCAGCGTTTCCCGCTCCTCAAACCCCGGTTCACCAGAGGTGCTGTAGAGGTCAACCAATCCCGGCCCAAGCACCCAGCCTCGGGCATCCCGCCGGGTGGCGTGGGCTGGGGCTTCGAGTTGGGGGGCGATCGCGCAAATCTGCCCCCCCTCCAAAAGTACATCGGCCACCTGATCGGTTGCGGTGGTTGGGTCAAGAACGCGAACCTGTTGCAAAAGCTCCTGTGGCATATCGATTTTTTTGATTTACAGCGCTCCTGCGGCGGTTGTATCCAAAACCCCCGTCCCAAAGTGGGTGGTGATATTTAGGGCCTGAACCACGGGTTTCCCCTTGAGTCCCTTGGGATAGTCAATGACGGTGACCGCTCCATTGCCCTGTTTGATCGCCCAAATGTCTTTCGGCTCCAGCCCCAGGACATGGCAGAGGATACATTTATTAACGGCATCATGGGCCACCACCATGCCCGTGCTCTGATCGGGGGCATTTTGCACGATCGCCTCCCAGGCGGCCACCGAACGGTCCCACACCTGCTGAAGATTTTCACCTTCGGGCATCTGTACGGTTTCTGGCGCAACTTTCCACTGCTGGAGAGTATCGCCAAATTCGGCCTGGATTTCTGCTTCGAGTTTGCCCTCCCAAAGACCGTGGCCAATTTCCTTCAGACCTGGGTCTTCTGCCAAGGTGAGGTGCGGATGGTGTTGCAGGATAATCTCGGCGGTTTCCCTAGGGCGGGAGAGGGGGCTAGTGACAGCAAAGTCGATGGCCACATCCTTGAGGAAATCGGCAGCTTTTTGGGCTTGAGCTTTGCCATTTTCGTTGAGGGGAATGTCAATTTGGCCCTGGAAACGGGATTGACGGTTCCAGTCGGTTTCACCATGGCGCACGAGCAGGAGCCGACAGCCTGCCCGAGAGCGGCGATCGGGTAAGCGGTCGCCCAAGTGAGCCGTGAGATTGAGGGATTCGAGCTGAACGCCGTCGTCGGGTCCGCCGGCAAAATTCAAAACATTGATGCAGCAGTTGGATTGACGCAGGACTTGGTACTGAGCAGGACCCATGCCGACGGCGGTGCTGATGAGCGATCGCAAAATGCCGTTATGGCCCACAATCAACACCGTTTGACCCCGATGGTCCTGCAAACAGGTTTGCCAAAACTGTCGGGCCTGGGCAAACAGAGACACCACGGGAAAATGCTGGCGCGGCGGTTGATCGGCTGTACCAGGCAGCTCCATACAAAACTGATCCGGCTGCTGGGACCAGACCCGGTAGGCTTCGGGATCCTGCTGCTGAACCACAGCCCGCTCCATCCCGGCCCAGAGGGGCAGGTCTATTTCCAGTAGGTCATTAGCGGTTTGGACCGTCGGAGCCCCGGTGAGGTCTTCGGCAATCAGTTCTGCGGTCCGCTTCGCCCGCTGCAAGGGGCTGCTGTAGATGGCGTCGAAGGCAATGCCCTGGAGGGCTTGGCTCACCCGCTTGGCATCGGCCATCCCCCGTTCCGTCAAAACCGATTCGTCGATGCGGCCTTGAATCCGCTCTTGGGCGTTATAGCTGCTTTGGCCATGGCGGACCAAAATCATGCGCGTAGGCTGGGATGGAGTCATGGACTGGGACTGAGAGCTGGGATGGAGACATTCGCGTTACGCAGACGATCGCGAATGGGCGAGAATCTTAAAGAATTGCCACAACGGATTCTACACGTCTGCGGACCGCTGGGGGGTATCCCCCCCTGGTTTCAACAGGTGGATGAAAGCTGGAAACAAGCAGCAGGAAGGGTTGAATGATTTTTGAGATGTCCTCGTCGTTAAAGCGATCGCTGGTCTTTTTGCTGTCTTTGGGGGTGGCGCTGTTTGTCGGGTTTAGCCTCTTACAAAGCTGGAGCCAACCCCAGGTGCAGGATCGCTTGGCGATCGCCCAAACCTATTTAGTGCTGCAATCATCGGAGTTAGGGGTCGACAGTCCAAGGCAGTCGGAGAAGGACAGTTTTACTGAGGCCCTGCTGGGCAATGACCCTTACCAAAATGCCCTGGAACAATATCAGCCGCTGCTCAAGACCGTGACGACGGGGTTAACCAACCTTGAGGGGCAACTGTCCCAGTCTGAAGCTGCTGCATCGGGGGCCGAGACCGCTGCGTCGGCAGATGCGGTGCAAAGCCAAATCGCCACGCTCCAGGCCCAGCGACAAAAACAAGCATCGCTGCTGATGGAGCTGCAAACCGAAGCCGGAATTTTGCATGCGGTTCAGGGGGAACTGCCGGAAGCCCAAAGCCTTTGGCAAGCGGTGCAACGGTCTCAACCCAGTGCTGAATCGGGATCTAGTCTTGGCTCGGGTCCCGGAGCTGAGCCAAGATCTGGCGTTGCGCTTCTACAACCCTTGCCCGCCCAAGACACCGCTGCGGTTTTGGCCGGACTGTGGAGTGACCCCCCGCGCCTCTTGCCGGAGACCGACAGCATGCTCAAACAGGGGTTACGGGGCTGGTTTGAGGATGAGGCCCTGGCGCGACTCTATACCCTCGACCAGCGTCAGGATGAATTGCAAACCTTGAATGCCCAGCGTCAAATCCGCGCCCAGGAGGCGATCGCCAAACTCGCCCTGGTCATTTTGATCCCGTTGGTGGGGGCGATCGTCGGCACAATCCTGATTTTGATCCGGCTGGTACAAGCCTGGAAACAGCGTCAGGAGAAAAAAATGAATCCCTTCACCGTGGAGGCTTGGTCAGTGCCCTGGGATGGAGCAATCCTCGCGATCGGCGTCTTGGGTGGGTTTTTCCTGGTGGGCCAAATTATTATGAGCAGCCTGGTTGGCAGCATCATTTTGGCGATCGCCCAACAGCTCCCCCTCGGCAGTCCCATTCGAGCCCAGGCGCTGGGGGTTTTTGGGGTCTATAGCCTGATGGCGATCGCCGTCCTCTTCTTTTTGTCCACCCTGTTACGTCCCTATCGCCCGTTGCCGCCCAGTTGGTTTCGGCTCAATCTACGGGAGGGCCATTGGTTTGCCTGGGGGCTCGGGGGCTACTTTGCGGCCTATCCCCTGGTCCTGCTCGTGTCGGTCTTAAATCAACACCTTTGGGATGGCCAAGGCGGCAGCAATCCGTTACTGACCCTGGCCCTGGAAAATCAAGACAATATTGCCCTGGTGCTGTTTTTGGTGACGGCGGCGATCGCCGCTCCCCTGTTTGAGGAAATTTTCTTTCGCGGCTTTCTGATGGCCTCCCTCACCCGGTTTATGCCCGGTTGGGGAGCGATTTTAGTCAGCGCCTTTATCTTTGCAGCGGCTCACCTGAGTTTGTCTGAACTCTTGCCCCTCATGACCCTGGGCGCAATGCTGGGATTTGTCTATGGGCGATCGCGCAATCTCCTCGCCTCGATCCTGCTCCATGGGCTATGGAATAGTGGCACCTTAGTCAGCCTTTTACTCTTTGGCAGCGCCTTGCGGGGATAATTTAAGAGGATCGTAGGGGGTCAAGCCCCTCAGGATCCTCACCCTGTGCTTGCTTGGCCCTGCGGCCCCTCCAATGTCGTAACCACAGAACTCTTGTCCCGTGGGCGATCGACGCTATTTTAGATTCCGTGCTTCCCCGTAGGTCATGCCCAAAACATTTCAGATATAAATCACCTAAGCTAATTCTCCGGCCAATGAAAACCTCTTGCAGGGGTGCATCTTCTTTCCCTGTAATCTCAGGTCTGTTCTTAAAATTGAGACCTTTTTGAAGAAGTCTTCAGGATTTTTTTGAGATGTCCCGCTAAATCCGGGATAAACTAGCTCTCAATTCTTGACAGGTCGTCCCCTATCATTCAGGTCGGTGAGTTGCTCGCAGTCCGGAATCCTAGCATCATTCTGTAAAGACCCATGGCCGCAAGACCCGCCGCAATTGAATACGAACTGCCAGCCCCACCGCTCCAGCAACGCCGGGTGTCTCGTCGTGTTTCGCCTCGGGCGATCGCGTCTCCTAAGCCCCAAGTCCGCCCCCTGCGGCAGCGGGAGCCCCTGCCCTTCTGGTTGCGTCAATTGATGATTGTGCAACGGGGTTCGGCGCTGGCCTTACTGATGATGGGGGGTCTAACGCTGTTGGCCTATAGCTGGACCGTACATTCCCAGCGCTCCTGGAGCCGAGCCTACAGTCAGCTCTCGCTGCTCCGCCGGGATGAGCCGCAACTGACGCGTGCTAATGAAGTGCTCAAGGAAAATTTGGCTCAGCAGGCCGAGTCCGAAAATTCTGGATTGATCGAGCCAACGCCCGCTCACATGTTTTATCTAGAGCCCGCGCAACCCCGTCCAGCTCAAGTCGTGCCCGACCCCCCTGCTCCGCCCCCCAGCGGCAGCGAACTGCCCCTGAGTTATTAAGACTGAGCAATGCGCTCAACTCGCTCGCTCAGCCCTGGGTTTAGATTCCATCAATTTGATTCGGCTTGATTTAACGCTAGCGACCTGAACCAGACCCCTTCTCCTGAGTCGACCGACTGCTTGGCTTCCCCCTTTCTTTTAATTTTCAGCATGGCTCGAACGCTGCCTCCCCCCAGCCCCCAGCGCCGCCGCCCCAAGCCTCTGGCCTCTCCCGCTTCCCTATCCCCTTGGGCTCAGCGTCAGCGTCGACTGCGGCAGGCCCTTGAAACTCGCCCGGTTCGATTGTTGTTAGCTTGGCTGGTTTTAACCAGTGCCCTTGGTGGCTTGGCGTTGCGCCTGGTCAATTTACAAATCCTTCAAGGTCCTGAACTCTCCCAATCGGCGAAGGCTCAGCAGACCTTGGCGTTACGCTCCTTTGTGCCCCGCCGTCCAGTTATTGACCGCTCTGGAGATGTGCTAGCCGTTGATAATTCGGTTTATATTCTCTATGCTCACCCGGCTCTGTTTACTCAGCCTTTGGATGAAGTCGCAAGTGCCTTGGCTGAGACCTTAAATTTGCCAGACGCAGATGTCCTCAAAAAGCTGCGCAGCGGCGATACCGGCATCGAAGTGGCGGATGGGATTTCAGACAACACAGCTAGACGACTGCGAGATCTCTATATTGATGGCTTAGACCTAATCGAGCATTCTCAACGCTTCTATCCCCAGAACGATCTCTTCGGTTCGATCTTGGGGTATGTCGATCATGATGGTAAGGCCCAAGCGGGTCTGGAGCTGAGCCAAGAGGAGCAATTGGCCCGTTCCGGCAAAGCCATGGAAATTCGCCGGATGGGGGATGGCGGTGCCCTTCCGACCGATTTGCCCGCCGGACTCCTGCATCAAGACGATCTCCGCATGCAGTTGACCCTCGATCGACGAATTCAGCGCGCGACGCGGGTGGCCCTCGATCGCCAAATCAAAAATTTCAGTGCCAAACGGGGAGCCGCGTTGGTGATGGATGCCAGAGATGGATCCTTGCTTTCATTGGTGGTGTCTCCCACCTATGACCCCAACCGGTTTTACGATTTTGATATTGAATTATTTCGCAATTGGGCGGTGACGGATCTCTATGAACCGGGGTCAACCTTTAAGCCGGTGAATGTGGCGATCGCCCTCGAATCTGGAGCCCTCAAACCCACAGACTATATCTATGATGCCGGTCAGCTCGTGATTTCCGAGCATATCGTCCAAAACCATGACTTTAGTTCCGTGGGCGGGCGCGGGGCGATTAGTATTCCTCAAATTTTGCAGTTTTCCAGCAACATCGGCATGGTGGGCATTGTCCAAAAGCTGGCCCCTGGACTCTATCATGACTGGCTCGAAAAGCTAGGGCTCGGCAAAACCGTACAGACAGACTTGCCCTCCGCTCCCGTCGGAGAGCTCAAATCCCGGAAGGAATTTGAAATTTCTCCCATTGAGCCCGCCACCGCTGCCTTTGGCCAGGGCCTTTCCCTAACGCCCTTACAACTGGCGCAGCTCCATGGCACCCTAGCCAATGGGGGTAAGCTCGTCAGCCCCCATGTGGTCAAAGGACTAGTCGACAGCCAAGGTCACTACCAATGGCAGCCCGAACATCCAGACCCCAAAGCGGTCTTTTCACCCCAGACGGCCCAGACCGTGGTTGAAATGATGGAAACAGTGGTCTCCGAGGGATCCGGCAAACCCGCTGCCATTCCGGGCTATCGCATTGGCGGCAAGACCGGAACAGCCCAAAAGGCAGAGAACGGCGTCTATATTCCAGGGGCTCGGATTACCAGTTTTGTCGGAATTTTGCCCGTGGAAGCGCCTCGGTATGTGGTGGTGGCGGTGGTGGATGAACCCCAGGGTGAAAATGCCTATGGTTCGACGGTGGCTGCACCGATCGTGAAAGAAATTATGCAGTCGGTCGTCAGTGTCATGGGGTTACCGCCCCATCAGCCCGTGGCCCTCGATCAACAAGGAAAACCAGTGGCTGTGGATTTGCGGGGACGTCCGGTGGCGGGTCTGACGCCCAAGACCCATGAGCATGGTGTGTGGGGAGATTAAAAGCCCCCTCGGCGTCCTGTGCCACAATGGTTGGGTTCGGTCGCGATCGCGACCCGCCTTACCGTGAATCTTCCCGAATCGCTATGGCCGCGAGCTATTCTGTCTCTGACCCCGTGATCTCCCGCTATTCTCGCAAAACCGTCCAGCGAGCAAGACGAGCCCTCTACTGTGCGCCTTTTCGGCCTGACTTATTTGTTGCGATGCAAACCCAAAGCGTCCCCCTGCGAGAGATTCAAGGTAGCTCGGGTTTGCGTCGAGGCTATAGCCGACGACTGTTGCCCGAGCTGATTGCCGAAAGTCAACTGGTGTGGCTGATTCAGGTAGGGGTGCTGCGACGGGAGGTCGATGGCCAAGGCATTACCGATAGCTTTCGACTGACCCCCTTAGGCCGCTGGCTAGTGGACCAATCCTCCCATGACGGTAAATTCCCTCAGGTTTCTCTCTGGGATCGTCTTTATAATGCTTGGCAGCGCTGGATTCGGCTGCCAATCTAGTGTTTTGGTCTTCTTGTTTTTGCTTTCTGAACCTGTATTTCCACCTGTGGATCAGCCTTCCGGTTTTAGCCCTGCTTGTCCCACATTTTGAGACCCCTGAGCTTGAGACCCCTGAGCTTGAGACCCCTGAGCTTGAGACCCTTGAAGCCCCCCCTGAAGAGTTAAGTTTGCTATGAAAGCATTGATGGTCGTTGGTACCACGTCCCATGCCGGGAAATCCCTACTCACCGCAGCGATTTGTCGAATTTTGGCACGCCAAGGTTGGCGGGTCACGCCGTTTAAGGGGCAAAACATGGCGCTGAACTCCTATGTCACCGCCAGTGGTGGGGAGATTGGTTATGCTCAAGCGCTGCAAGCTTGGGCCGCAGGAATTGCACCTCGGATTGAGATGAATCCGATTTTGCTCAAGCCTCAGGGGGATATGACCTCTCAGGTGGTGTTGGGGGGACGGGTCGTGGGCAAGACAACAGCCCAAGATTACTACGAACAGTATTTTGAGCCCGGTTGGCAGGCGATCGAGGAGTCCCTGCGACGGCTGGCGGCGGAGTTTGATGTGGTGGTGTGCGAGGGGGCAGGTAGCCCAGCAGAAATTAATCTCAAACACCGCGATTTGACGAACATGCGGGTGGCCAAGCATCTCAATGCCACGACGCTGCTGGTGGTGGATATTGATCGGGGAGGGGCCTTTGCCCATGTGGTCGGGACGTTGGAATTGCTGGATGAGGATGAGCGATCGCTGATCAAAGGCATTGTCATCAACAAATTTCGCGGTCAGCGATCGCTCCTACAGTCAGGTATTGATTGGTTAGAGGAACGGACAGGCATTCCGGTGGTGGGAGTGATTCCCTGGATGGAAGATGTTTTCCCTGCCGAAGATTCTTTGGATTTGATGGAGCGTCGAGGTCGGGCCAAGCAGGCAGATTTGAATGTAAGTGTGGTGCGTTTTCCCCGCATTGCCAACTTCACCGACTTTGATCCCCTAGAGGCGGAGCCCTCGGTTGCGGTCAACTATATTAGCCCCCGTGACTCGATTGGTTATCCCGATGCGCTGATTTTACCCGGCTCCAAAACCACGATCGCGGATCTGCTCTCGATTCAAAAAACAGGTCTCGCCGAAGAAATCAAAAACTACGCCGCTTCCGGGGGAACCGTGCTGGGGATTTGCGGCGGTTTTCAAATGATGGGTCGCATTTTGGCGGATCCGGAGGGCATTGAGGGACAAGAAGGCCGGTTCCAGGGTCTCGATTTGCTGCCCATGCGAACGCTGATTGCAGGGGCGAAGATTGCCCGCCAGCGCATGGTCAGTTCCAACTATCCCCAGGCCGGATTGCCGGTGGTGGGGTATGAACTCCACCATGGTCGGAGCCAACTGTTGGATGCTGATTCGGTACAGAAATTTGGTGAATATCACCCGCTGTTTGATGACCCCAATCTAGGTTTTGTGGACGACACGCTGTCGATTTGGGGCACCTATCTCCATGGCATTTTTGATAACGGACCTTGGCGACGGGCTTGGCTCAATCGTCTCCGCCAGCAGCGAGGCCTGAAAGCCTTACCGACCGGGATTTCAAATTATCGCAACCAGCGAGAGCAACTGCTGGACAATTTAGCAAAGAAGGTTTTAGAAAATCTGGATTTGGATCGCGTGATGAAGCAGATGGACTAGGCACACCCAGAACAAAGCCCGCCAAGTCTATTAGGTCTACAGCTAAATCTACTTTTACCAATAAGGTCGACCTTTCCAGAACACGCCAATGATCACCCCCAAGAGGTAATCAAGGGAGCTGGAGGTAAATAGGCCTGGAATTATGCTTCCAAAGAGCGATCGCCCAAACAAAACCACCATTAAACAACCGACCAAGGCCCAGAGGATCCCCGTTTGGAGTGTAATCCAACCGTAAAGTCGCTCAAACAACAACACCGCCAAAGCCCCCACTAGGGCCGCAATCACCAAACGCAAAATCTGCCAAAGCGGTCCGCTGAAGAGGAGTTCCCAAACCCCCGAGAGACTGGGAAGTGGCAGGAGAACAAAGACCAGAATTGCTTCAAGAACGGTAATGAGAAATACCGCGAGACAGGCAGAGGCAAAAGCCGCTGCCCAGGGCAGTTGACGGAGCTGGCGCAGGGGATCACGCAAGATAAAGTCGACTCGTGAGGGGTGGGTCTTGAGAGGTGGGTCTTGAGGGGTGGGTATTCAGTGAGTTCTATTCGTCTTCTAGATAAGCAACGGTTAGGGCGCAGAGACCAAAGGCCAAGACGAGCGGCATGGGGGTATTCCAAAGATAGGCGCAGAGACTCGCTAGAGTGGCGATCGCCAATCCCGCCCCGTACCAGGTCCGCTCCGTCGGGCTTAGTCCTTTCTCTTGCTTAATGGCTTGCAGGACATCTCCGGGAATTGGCTGGGGCAACACCGCTCCGGGCGGAAAAGCCCAGTAATGATAGCGCTCTAAAAACAAATCGGTCCAGCCATGCTGATCGCACCAATCTTGAATCCATTGATAAGCGTATTTCTTCATATCGTCCATCCCCGTTCAACCGGATACTCCATCAATAGCAGGAGCCCCGATTGCGGCGCAGCCTTCCGATATCAAAGTTTACCTACCGGGTGGGTTTCTTTAAGTTCCGTGAGATAAACAAGCGGTTTTGCAGGCGAGGTTTTACAAATTGAGGAGCCGAGATGCCTAGGGTGCTCAAAATTCCCCGTAACGATGTAGAGATCGGCTCTAGCCTCAGTACGTTCTGAAGTAAGCGAAGATTGCATTCCCCTCTAAAATGTTTTATGTTCCGACATAGCCTGATTGAGAAGCTGGTGCAAGGCATTTTTATCCTTCGCTAGCCCAGGAGCCATCTAGCAGGGGGAAGCATAGTGAGTGCTCTAGAGCCGATTCAGTTGGAGAAATTGCGTGAGATTGGTGCGCTTCTCCAACGGGAACGAGAAAGACAAGGCTTAGATTTGGAAGATGTTTCGGCTCAAACGCTGATTCGGCCTGCCATTTTGAAGGCGATTGAGGCCGCCGATGCCCGTCCATTGCCCGAGCCGGTTTATCTCAAAGGTTTTATTCGTCGCTATGGCGATCTTTTAGGATTATCAGGCGTTGCCCTGTCCGATAGTTTTCCCTGGGAGCCCTCCGGCTTTGTTCCGGCGGCCTTTGTGGCAACGGGTGTGACGACGGCAGCTACGGTGGATGAGGGACCGAAGCGATCGCCCTTCCCCCGAGCGCAGGCCCGCGTGGTAGAACCGGATCCGGTTTTACCCGACGAAGTTTTACCCGACGAAGTTTTACCCGAAGACAATGCAGAGTTGGAAGCAGAACTAGAAACGGAGCTGCTCTTGGATCGGGCTGAGTTTAACGCGGATGATTCTATCCCCTCAGAGTCTGTTTCAGCTTCTAGTCCAGCCGAGTTAGTTCAAACTGAGTCAGTTCAAACTGAAGCTTTACCCATCCCCTTACCCATACCCACTGAACCGATTCAGCCTAGATCCTTTGACAGCCGTCCTGAACTTCCTCTAGACCCCTTTACACAGCTCCCCCTTACACAGCCCCCCCTATCCCCTCCTGAGCCCCCTGAAGAATCGCTAGAGTTTAGCCAGCCAGCGCCAGAACCCATACCAGAACCCATACCAGAACCCATCACGGTTGTGCCTCCGGTGGTTCCCCCCACTTCCAACCCATCCGTTCCAAATACACCCGCTCCAAACCCATTCTCGGAACCCGTGACCCCTGCCCCGGTGCCCTTGGCCCCAGCCGCTACAATGCTGCCACCCCCGCCCGTGGCTGTGCCATTACGGGAAGAGGAAGAGTCACGCTCGGGTTTGCCGCTACCTCTGTTGGCCCTAGGGATGGTGCTGTTGGGATTGGGCTTGGCAATCGCCGCGAGTCTAGGAAACCGCACGCCCCAACCCACTACAACTCCCAATGGTTCCACGACCACGGGTTCCACGACCACGGGTTCCACAACCACGGGTTCCACAACATCCCCTAAGGACGCAGCCGCGAATCCCTCTAGCCCAGTTGCTGCAACAGCGTCAGCCTCACCGACCCAACCTAAACCAACCCCTTCAGCCCGTCCCAAGGCCGGTCAGGTTTCCCTGGCGGTAGATATCAAAAATTTAGGCGGGGAGGAAGCCTGGATAGAAGTTTATGTAGATGGTGAACTGAAGCTTGAAGGCAATCAGCAACCAGGCTTTAAGCAAACTTGGACAGGTCAACGGGAAATTCAGTTCGCCACCGCGCGGCCTGATATCGTTCAGCTTTCGGTTGACGGTGCGCCAATGCAGCCCTTTGGCAAGCTTTCAGAGCTGTCGGCGACCAATCCGGCCAAGGTAGCTTCCTTCAAACCAGCTCAATGAGCACGGGCATTGCCCCTCGGGTTTTGATCCTAGGGGGAACGGGACGGATTGGGACAGCGGTGGCCCTGGATTTGCTGCGATATAGTGAAGCCCATCTGATCCTGGCAAGCCGTCAGTCTCGTCTCCCTGCCTCGCTCACAGCGGTTGAGGCGACCGGACGGGTGGAGCGCTTAGCGTTGAATTTGGAGCAGGCAGAGGCATTGCAAAGGGCGATCGCCTCAGTTCAGTTGGTCATTCACTGCGCTGGTCCTTTCCGCCATCGCGATCTGCGGGTTTTGCAAGGCTGTATTGCGGCGCGGGTGCCCTATCTGGATGTGGCGGATTCGTCGGACTATGTGCGATCGGCCCTGGCACTCCGCAAGGCAGCAGCGGCAGCGGGGGTGACCGCCATCGTCAGCACGGGGGTCTTTCCTGGTATTTCCAACAGCATGGTGCGTTTGGCAGCTGAACCCTTTGAGCGCATTGACCAAATCCAACTCAACTATGCCGTTGCCGGATCGGGCGGAGCAGGGCTGACGGTTCTGCGAACCACCTTTTTGGAGTTGCAGCACCCTTTTGAAGCTTGGCTCGAAGGTCGCTGGCAAACGGTCCAGCCTTACAGTCAGCCAGAGCCCGTGACCTTTCCCGCCCCCTACGGCACCGTCCCCGTTTACTGGTTTAACACCAGCGAAGCCGCTACGCTGCCCAAAAGTTTTGCGGCCCAGACGGTGATCACCAAATTTGGATCGCTGCCCCAGGCGTATAACCGCCTCACCGCTGCCATGACCCGAGCGCCTTGGCGGGCCCTGTTAAACCAACCCTGGGCAGTTGAACGATTGGCGCGGGTGAGCTATGCCATGACCCAGGTGAGCGATCGCTTCAGCGGTGTCGGTCTTGCCATGCAGGCTCGTGTTACAGGGATTCTCCTCGGGGATGCCCAGATCGGGGATGCCCAGCTCGTCGATAGTCCACAAGATCCACCTCGACCCTCGACCCATCAAGTTACGTTTTGTCATCCCCACACCGCCGGGGCTGCCGGGGTCGGAACCGGGGCGATCGCAACCGCTATACTCACCGGACGACTGCAAAAACCAGGGGTTTGGCCCGTGGAACAGGCAATCTCCAATGCCCTATTTCTGCGGGCATTGGCGGACCGTCAGCTAAGCCAGCAGCTCCATTTAGAAAATTTAGCAATCGGTTAGAGATCGGTTCAGAGATAGCTGAGAGACAGCTGAGAGCCCTAGATTGCAGCCGGGGCGCAACCATTGCGAAATGCAAAGCAAGCAGGACTGGGCGATCGCCAAATCGTCCAAAGATTACGATTCTTCGTGCTTTTTGGAACAGCGGGAGGTCGACGGTGCTAGGATTGCCACAGATACAAGAAGGATAAAGAAGGAAGAAAAGAAGTAGATGCAAGAAATCGATAAGTCGATATCCTTCGACGGTAGGGATATCAGACTGAAGGCAGGCCTACTCGCTCCACAGGCCGGTGGTTGTGTGCTCATTCAGTCGGGAGAAACGGCGGTTCTGGTCACGGCGACCCGAGGTAAAGGCCGAGACGGCATTGATTTTTTACCCCTGGTTGTAGATTACGAAGAACGTCTCTATGCCGCAGGTCGGATTCCTGGCGGTTTTCTACGGCGAGAAGGACGACCTCCGGAAAAGGCAATTTTGGTAAGTCGATTGATCGATCGCCCGATGCGACCGCTCTTTCCCCAGTGGATCCGAGACGATATCCAGATTGTGGCTACGACATTGTCCCTCGACGAAAGCGTACCACCGGATGTTTTGGCGGTAACCGGGGCTTCGATCGCCACGTTAATTGCTCAAATTCCCTTCTATGGACCGATGGCTGCGGTCCGCGTGGGTCTAGTGGGCGACGACTTCATCATCAACCCCACCTACGATGAAGTCGACAATGGGGACCTCGACTTAGTCGTCGCAGGGTCGCCCGAAGGCATCATCATGGTGGAAGCTGGGGCCAACCAACTGCCCGAGCAGGATGTCATTGAGGCGATCGAGTTTGGCTACGAGGCCGTTCAAGATCTGATCCAGGCCCAGCGGGAGCTATTAGACGAACTGGGTCTGACCCAAGTCATGCCCGTCCCCCCCGAAGAAGACAACACGGTGATGGACTTCGTCACCCAGAAGGGGAAGAAAGGCATTACTAAGATCCTGGCGGCCCAGGCGGACAAGACCACCCGTGATGCGGCCCTAGATGAGCTCAAAGACGAGGTTGCTGCCGAAATCACTGCTATGGCTGAGGATGAGCCTGTGCGGGTGGCGGTGGACACAGACAGCAAAGTCTTTGCCAACAGCTTTAAGGCTCTGACCAAGCAGCTCATGCGTCAGCGGGTGTTGGACGAAGGGATCCGGGTTGATGGGCGCAAACTGGATGAAGTTCGTCCAATTTCCTGCCGAACGGGATTACTGCCTGCTCGGGTCCATGGCTGCGGTCTATTCCAGCGGGGTCTCACCCAGGTAATGTCGATTACGACGCTGGGAACCCCTGGAGATGCTCAGATGATGGACGATCTCCACCCCGATACGGAGAAGCGTTATCTCCACCACTATAATTTCCCTCCCTATTCTGTTGGGGAAGCACGACCGATGCGATCGCCCGGTCGTCGCGAGGTGGGCCACGGGGCCTTAGCGGAGCGTGCCATCATCCCTGTCCTCCCCCCCCAAAAGGATTTCCCCTACGTCATTCGGGTGGTGTCTGAGGTGCTCTCCTCGGACGGCTCTACCTCCATGGGGTCAGTGTGTGGTTCAACCCTCTCGCTGATGCATGCAGGGGTCCCCATTATCAAGCCGGTGAGCGGCGCGGCCATGGGGCTGATCAAAGAGGGAGAAGAGGTTCGTATCCTGACTGACATTCAGGGGCTCGAAGACTTCCTGGGCGACATGGATTTCAAAGTAGCCGGAACCGACGACGGTATCACAGCGCTGCAAATGGACATGAAAATCCATGGACTGCCGGTTGAGACGATCGCCATTGCGATTAATCAAGCCCGTCCGGCACGGCTGCACATCCTCAACAAAATGTTGGAAGCGATTGACGTTCCCTCAACGGAAATCTCGCCCTATGCACCCCGTCTGATGACGATCAAGATCGATCCGGATTTGATCGGCTTGGTGATTGGACCGGGCGGTAAAACCATTAAAGGCATTACCGAACGGACAGGGGCCAAGGTGGATATCGCAGACGACGGCACCGTTGTGATTTCTTCCATCGATGGGGCGGGGGCAAAACAAGCCCGTGCCATTATCGAAGGGATGACCAAGCGCGTCAGCGCCGGGGATGTCTACGCGGGTAAGGTCACACGGATTATTCCGATTGGGGCGTTTGTGGAGTTCCTTCCTGGCAAAGAAGGCATGATCCACATTTCTCAGTTGGCCGAACACCGCGTTGGCAAGGTTGAGGATGAGGTCTCCGTGGGAGATTCTGTCGTCATCAAGGTTCGAGAAATCGACAGCCGTAACCGGATTAATCTGACCCGTTTAGGGATTCATCCCGACGAAGCAGAGCGGGTGCTGGCTGAAGCCGGTTTGGGCTAGTTAGCCTGACCAACGAAAGGATTCAAGAGAGGTGCGGGATTTTTCCTCACCTCTTTTTTATGACCCATTGATTGTATAAACCATTGGGTCAGTTGTTCATCTGGGTTGGCTGAAAAGGAACATTGACTATGCTTGCATATCATTCCTCGACTCGTTTAAGCGATTTTATCCGAAGGAGAATTCTCTTCATCGCGGTGGCGATCGCGATTGGTTTCTTAGCCGTTTCCTGTACGAAGACAGAGCCAAAAACAACCGTTACTGCGGCTGCGGGCATTGCACCTCAGCAGGTAGCAGACTATATTCATGCGGTTTTAGCAGCGGATCGCACCGCCTATAGCCAGCACGTAGTGAATCGCGCTAAACAGCTAGAAGGCCAAAAACAAACGAATGGAGTTATAAACACCAATGTAGCTGAAGCTTGGCAACAAGTGGATGGAATTCCACTCCCAGCTCAAATGTTTCGATTGGGAGCTGAAATTGCGTCCGAGGATGGAACCTTCACGTATGGTCTAATTTCGCCTTGGAATATCAACGATAACCAATCGCCAAAAAACGAGTTTGAAAAAACGGCGATGCAAACAGTCATTGAAACGGGTGAACCCTTCAAGGATTATCAAGAAATTGGAGGCAAGCCATATTTCTCGGTACTCTATCCAGATCAGGCGATCGCTGAATCCTGTATCACTTGCCACAACAATCACCCCATTCACAAAGCGCGTTATCCCGATAAAGTCTTTAAAATGGGAGAGGTGATGGGCGGTATTATCATCAATTTACCTTTGGAAAATTTATCCTTAGGAACAAGGATTGAAAAGAGCTTGCTGAAAAAACAAAATCAATAGACCTCTTGCACGGATGCCATCTTGAGGATTGAAACCCTATTGAATTCGTTAAGTTTCATGATTTATGCAAGAGGTCTATTGATATACCGTCCTTACAACCAATAAAAGCATCAGTAAGTGCGAGGTCAATTTACGCATCCTCGACGTTTCAGCCGATTTAGCCTTGCGTTTGGAAATCTAAGGCCCTTAAAAAAATAGATTTTGGGAAGGAGCCTATAAGGGTTTCAAGCCATGTTTGGCTAGAGGAGACTTTTTCAGCAAGCCTTACTTCAAGCTGAACCCGCTCAAATCAAGCTCGCTCATGCGCCTCCCGTTGCTGACATGCTGCAAAGGCAATAGTTCGAGATGGCTTCTTCTCTGAAGTCACTCTTCCGGTTGGAAATAGACAGCTACTATAGGGGCTATGGGAGTGATTTGTCTAAGATGGGCCACAGGTTGGCCTTGGATGCCGCTTCTATCCTAGGGCGAGCAAGGGCTGTGGGTATTAGGCATTGGCATCCTGATGCTCCTCCCTGTAGGCACAGGACTTGGTGCTCTTGTTTGGCTGAGCTAAGGGGTGCAGAAGTTGTCCCACTAAAGATGAAGAGACTAATTCATCAATCCCGTATTTGCTAGGCCACCGGTGCTTGGGTAGATAGAATGTACCAAACATCTTGTCTATCCAAGGGAAAATAGCAGCATAGTTCTTGTCAAAATACTCTGGATCATCATTGGTGTGATGCCAATGGTGAAAAGCGGGGGTTGCAACCAATCTCTCCAACCAACCAAAACGCCAGCGAACATTGGCATGGACGAAGAAACTCCAAATTGTCCCAAAGACCATATAGAGTAATGGGATGATATCCGCTGTATCCGCCGTGGGCTGTGCCAAACCCATTAGATAGAGCGGCACCAAGCCACAAAGTCGAATAAAAAACATGTCTAAAGGATGGGCGCGGGTATTGACGAGCCAGTCCATTGCCTTGGCGCTATGGTGGATTGCATGGAATCGCCATAGGAAGGGAAACTCGTGCATCCAGCGATGTCCCCAATAGGCCCCAAATTCACCCACGATAATGGCTAGGAGAAAGCGCGTCCCGACCGATAGGCTTGCAACCCCCGCGTATAGGCCAGTGGGTTCAAGGCGATGAACGGCCCAGGCAAGGATTGATAGTGGCAGGACTAAGAGGAATTTAGGTAAAAGACTGTTTAGGAAATAATAGAGTAAATCGATTAGAAATTCTTGACGGAATACTTTTTGTTTGTGCTGAGGGCTGAGCCTTTCCAGGGGCACAAAAATGAGCAGCAACAGGCCTAACCAAACCGATAGTCTCAGGGCATCTACAAGGAGTGATGAGATCATGTTTTTTGGGTAGATTAACTAACCTATTGTTTGGCGTACAGATATAGTAGAACTACCTATGCTAGCGACTAAGGCAGCATAGGTAGTTGACCTAACAAGTGAGTTAGGCATCAGGGACGTTAATCAAGCGTCAAGATGCCAAGGTTCAAAGGTGGTTTGAGCATGTTCAACTGTTCAAACCATTCATTTTTAAGCAGTCGCAGATTACTCTGCTGAGTTGCCTTTGCGCTTGCGTAAAATAGTCATCCCGAAGCCCAGTAACCCTGGCAGTAGTGCGGGGGTTGGGACGGCTGTCGGTGGGGGTGTTTCTTCTACAGAGATACCCGATAACAGCGAAAAGGGCGGCTGGCCAACCGGAGAGCCTGTAGCCAAGAAACTCAGCAATTGAGTGGAAGAATCGGCGGTGAACTCTAGAGTTTGTTTCTGCCAAGCACTCACAGGAGCTTGACTCGCATGATTCATCACGGTGGAGAGCTGGCTATTGCCACCGAAACTCACATTCCATCCTGCGGTCACATCACCATTAAAGCCCTGTTGCTGCGCGGATGCCTGGAAAAAACTCACGGTATAGTTCTTCCCTGCTGTGAGACCGGTCAATTGTTGACTAATCGCAGCGGTTGGCGAAGCGGGACCATAAGCCCCATCACTCGCGAGAAACCAGCCCGATCCGTCAGCGCTATTAACAGTCTGTCCAGCGGAATAAAATGATACTGGTATGTTGCCAGGGCCTGCAAGACCTACACCATTGGGATCGGGACCGTTGCCTTCCAGATTGATATTTGTTGTGGCATTGCTGCCATCTCCAATCAAGAAGCTATAGCCGATTTGGCTTAGATCCCAGTCTGCGATAGTCTCCTGCTGGCTGCCTAGATAGGCTGACTGTGTTGTGAGACTGTTGGTGGAAAAACCGCCATTCTTGACGAGATTAGCGGCTTGGGCAGCAGACCCAATCACGGAGAAGCCAACGACAGACAAGCCGATTACGGCTGTATTTAATGCATTTTTCATTCTAACAAGAACTCTTGGGTTAGTGGAACATCAAGACATAAAGCCATGGCAGAGCAACCTAACGGATAAGAAGCTGATTGGTGAGTCGTACGCTGACGAGAATGACTACAATAGAGTTACCGGTCTAATTTGCTTTGCCGCAGGATTAAAAAATCCTTGAAATCGCCATGAAAATGCACCCTTCAAACTAACGGTCACACACTAAAAGAGCAATTTCAAGCAAATCTACGAATCTAAAATGGCCTAATAGACTGAGAAATTATTGTTTGAGACGAGATTTTCTCCGCAGCAAAAGTAGTGCTTGCCTGAGACAGGCTCACGAAAAATCACGAATGTCACTCAAGATCTACGTATCCTTTGTTACGTGAAGATTCTCACATTTCCTTATGTACGGTCAAGCGTTGTTTCCTTAAATTGCCAAAAAACATCAAAAACTCAATTTTCAGCGATTCTGAGTCAATTTCTAGTGATTTCTGTGAATAGTAAATGAATTTCGGCAGTTTTGTCCGGATAAAGGGAAATGCGCATCTGGTAACAATTATGTATTTATTGAGGCACGAAACCCAATCTACGTAATCTACGTAGGTTATTAAATTCACGATCCTTAGAAAACAAATCGGCAAGCTAGATGAGTTCCTTGAAGTGCAGCCACAAGCTGCTCCACATGGGAGCGCTGATGCTGACTGGATAGCGCAAACCGAAGCCGTGAAGTCCCTGAGGCTACGGTCGGCGGTCGAATTGCCGTTGCCAAAATTCCTGCTGCCTCTAACTGGACCGAGAGGGCGAGGGTGGCCTCCTCAGCACCGACAATTGCCGGGACAATCTGGGAGGCTGAGCCAGCGGTGTTGTATCCCAGGGATTTAAGTTGCGATCGCAACCACTCCGCTTCCCCCTGTAAATGTGCGCGCTCAGCCCCAAGTTGCGGAAACAACGCCAAAGCCGCCATCGCCGCTCCTACAACTCCTGGTGGCAATGCCGTGGTATAGATTACGCCGGGACAAAAATTAATCAGATAATCTCGCACCGCTATCGAGCAAGCTACAAAGGCCCCCGAGGATCCGCAGGCTTTTCCAAAGGTTCCCACTACGATGTCGATCCCTTCCTGTTGCGCAGCCAACCCCATACCCTGGGGACCGAGGACGCCGAACCCATGGGCATCATCGAGATAGAGTAACGCCCCGTAGCGATCGCCCAACGCCACTAATGCCGATACATCCGCGCGATCGCCATCCATACTAAATACCGTCTCACTCACGATCATCACCCGGCTATAGGACTTTGTTTGCGCCGTTTTTAGCTGTCGTTCTAGGGCGTCCAAATCGTTGTGGGGATAGCGCATAAACCGGGCTTGGCTAGCTCGAATTCCTTGAATCAAGCTGTTGTGAATGAGGCGATCGCACAGCACCAGCGCATCTCCATCCAACAACGTCGGCAACACCGTGGCATTGGCCTGAAATCCCGTCCCAAACAGCAGCACCGCTTCTTTCCCGAGGGCTTGGGCGAGCTGCTCTTCTAGCTGCCGATGGATATCAAACCCCCCGGCCACCAACCGCGAAGCCGTCGCGCCGGTGCCGTAGCGTTGGGTATAGTCCACGGCCTGGGCAATCACCTGAGGGTGCTTGGCCAAGCCAAGGTAATCATTGGCACTGAAGTTGAGCAAAAGGCGAGGGACTTCGCCAGACGGGGAAGAATCACCCCCGTTACAACACTGACGTACATAAATCGAATCGATCGGTGTGAAACAGGGGAGTTGGCGACGACGATGGTGGCGATCGCGCTCAGCCAGGGCTATTTCGATAAATTGCCAGGGGTTAGCAGACTGGGGGAAAGAGGACTGGGGCATGGGGGCGATGGCAAAGCGGACTTCCCTATTTAACTCCCCGTTTAACATCCCGCATTCATCGTTTTGATCGTTATTTGACGCTCAAATTTACATAGGGACCGCTGGACTGAGCATCCTGAAACAATCGATAGCGGGTTTGGCCGAAGGCATAGCCCGCCGAGAGCCGCAGCGATGAGTTGAGATGATACCCCACTTCCATCGTTGCGCCTAAACCACTGTTGTTGTCACGTTGACCTTGGTGCTGCGATTGCTGAACCCAGCGCAGATCGCCGTGCAGATCCAGGCGATTGGGAAATACATGGGTCAAACCCGCCTGACCCAACACGGCATGGCCTTGGTCAGATTGATGCAGGGCCAGTTGGCTAGAAACCTGCCAGCGCCAATGGGGTTCATAGATAGCGTTGGCCTTGAGGAGGTGGGCGCGGTTTTCGTTGTGGCGATCGCGATCGCGGTATTCATATACCAACTGTCCCGAAACCGGTTTTTGGGCTGGGGCATAATTAAGCGCGATCTGCACTCGGCTGCGGGGATCCTGCTCGCTTTCCCGGCGATATTGTCCCTGAATCTGAAGCTTGACGTCAGAGGTAATCGGTCCTCCAAGGCGCGCCAAGGCTTTGGTGCGATAGTCGTCGCCCTGTCCGGTGCGGTGTTCGAGCTGAACCTCGGTTTTCCACTGAGGCCGCAGTTGGTATTGCAGTGCCGCCACAAATTTATCTCCTGAAGCGCTGTCCAAGCTCGGCAATTTGCGTTGCAGCACCCCACCAAAAATTCGCTCATAGCTCATTTCCACATCCAGCCTCGGCATCGGTTGCCAACGCTGCTTCAGCCCAACCGCAACCTGCTCAGTCCAAGCCGTCCCTGAAGTCAGCCGCTGGCCATCCGCTAGGGTATTGAAATCCCAGTCCTCGTCCTCCGCTGGCATCCACTGGTAACGTCCGACGATCTGCGTTTTCCCGTTCGCTTGAAGCGGCACCTGAAATTGCCAAGGCGTCAAAGACCGAGAATCCACCCCAGTAGGGACGAACGGCAGTTCGTCCGGCTGCCTGTTCGAGCTGAATTCCTCCGGCTCCAGTTTTTCCGCCGTGGGCTTACCAGGCTGCCCTTCATCCCGTTGCAATGCTTCAGCCTCAGACCACTCGGGCAAGACCACCACCGAAGCTTCAGGCGGTGTCGGAATCGCGCCCAACGCCAAATCCTGCACCGCCTGCTGAAACGGCAAGTCCTCGTTCACCGTTTCCACCGTCTCGATCGTCGACTTCAGCTCCGCACCCCCATAGCTTTCCTCTTGACTCCTTGCCACCCCATAATCGCCCCAAGCCCCAACCAGCGTCAGTGGAACTGTGAGAGCAGTACGCAGCGGAGAGCGAGCAAAAACCATAGTCGGCGGCTACGTATAACACGTATAACATCTGACTAAGTTATTACTTTCGTGCCGCAAGCATTCCGGACAGAAAAATGGCAAAACCTCCCGACATACGCCAGAAGGTTAATTCTTTTATGCGACATTTTGGGTAGGGGGAGGCTAGGCAGCTCGTCGCTCTCGGCGGCTGAGGCCGTGAAGCTGAGGCGGGGGAGAAAAATCAGAGGTCGCTTCCAACAGCCGAGGAATTTCACCGCTGTTATACACTCGAAACTCACTTTCGACCGTCGCCTCAGCAGTTCGCACCGCTTGATTGATCACCAGGGAGCCCTTGGGGTCAGAAACCGAGCGATGGAACGTTCCCGGCGGAATCCGCAAAATATCGCCATTAGCCTCTAGGCGAACAATGTGAAAAGGCACGTCCCAGGACAAATTCACCAGATAAAACGTCCGTCCCCCACTCAGGGCCAGCAGGTTGTCTTCCTGATTGGGGTGTAGATAAAACTGCCAATGGCCGGTCTTGGAATTATTGGGGCTGACTGCTGGGCCGTCGTGATAAACCAAATCCCTCGCATTCGAATTGGGGATTGTAATATCAAAAAATCGAACGTTGGGGGTATCTCTAAATTTTTCGTAGGAAATGAGTTCAAACATAGAGAGGTCCTGGAAATGCAGTGGGGAGAGCAAACTTGCTCATGGATTTGATGGGTGTCTACACAAATTAGCTCGGGCATTCTTGACAAACAACACAGATTACGGTCCACATCCATGCGAAACTTGGATGGATGTCATCCATGAACATTTACCACCTGCATATTTTCTTAGCTGTGGTCGAGCACAAGAGTTTTTCCATGGCAGCGGATGTTTTGCAGATTTCCCAGTCGGCGGTGAGTCGGGCGATCGCCGCCCTAGAAGAAGAACTCAATGTCTCGCTGCTCTCCCGAGGACGCTTTGGAGCCTACCTCACCCCCATGGGAGAGCGAATTTTGCCTATGGCTCAGCAGGTTTTGCAGGCGCGCGATCGCATGGATGCGGAAATTAACCGGGAAAAAAGCCTCTATGGAGGTCGGGTGCGGGTGGCTTCCTTCCGCAGTGCCGCGACCCATGTGCTACCGCCGCTGATTGCTCAGTTTCGTCGGGCTTTTCCGCTGGTGGATGTGTCGCTCCTGGAGGACGATCCCACGGATATTGAGCAGGCCCTGCGGGAAGGCAAGGTGGATATTGGCATTATTCCGCTGCCCCGTCCGGCAGAGGATTTAGAAACCTGGGAAATTGCGCGGGATGAATATGTGCTGCTCTTGCCGCCATCGATGGTGCAGACGCCCCAGCATCCCACCTGGGAAGATATCGAAAACTGCGATTTTATTTTGCTCAACTATGCAGAATGCACCTCGGCAGTGCGAGAGCATTGGGCCAAGTGGGGGCGGACAATCAAGGAATCTCACGGGATTCGCGGCGATTCGACGATTGTCAGCATGGTGTCCCAGGATCTCGGCGCAGCGATTTTGCCCAGGCTTGCCGCCATGCCCATTCCCGAGGGGGTCCAAGTGCGTCGTTTACCCATCACCCTAGAGCGCAGTATCGGAGCGGCAATCTTTAGCAATGTCCTCCACTCCCCCGCCGTCTTTTTATTTCTCGATTTGCTCCGGGGCACCGGCCAATTTGCCCACCGCCAGCTCGACCAGTCCTTGCCCCTGTCCACGTTAAACCGCAGCCAAGACTTCGAAAAATAATCTGGAGAGGGGCGCATCCCAAAGCAACCCAAGGCAGCCTAAGACATTCGGCGAGCCAGCAACTGCTCCTCCAAAGCTGCAATCCGACTATAGGCAGCCGTAAGCTGTGCCGTGAGCCGCTGTACCTGAATTTCTGGCGCTAGGGCTCGGACTTCCGCCGATGAATCGCTATTGAACTCACCATCATCTTCTAAAATATCCTTATGGTGATGGCCATTGCTATCTCGCAAAAGCGCATGGGAGCGAAAACGATGCTCAAAATTGCCCGTCACCCCATTTAACGCCGCAGATTCCAGTCCATTGCTCTTTTTCTTGAGATCACTCAGGCTCGTCACCACTTCACCCATGGAGAGCGTGAGGCGATCGACCGCTTCGGAGATCGCATTGAGTTTGCTCTCAACGGCCTCAATTTTAATTTGTTCTGAACTCATTGGAATCTCCCTTTAAAGCTTCGGCAAGTGACCCAGTGGCCTGAGCCTGACGCATTTCCGTCGACTAATTCAATTCGCTAAATCTTTTCGCTAAATCTTAATGATTCGCTGGATTGGCACTTTCGAGTCAGTGATCCCAAAAGAGTGACCCTAAGAGAGTGATCCCAAGATAAACGGCTGCTGCAACTTGAAGAGGATTGGCTACGCAACCGTTGCCAGATCCCAAACCTCACCGAACACCAGCATCGACCTCATCGTCACTCCTCTCGTTGTTCCGCCTTACCAACGTCGTTACGAAAGATCGTCACGAAATACCAGTCAATTTAATCCGCTCCAAGTGCACTGTCATCATGCTAAACAGCAGTTCTTCAGCCTTACCAATACTTACGAATCATTTAACGTTTCTGGGTAAATCGCCCCAAGTTTCATTGCGTTTTCTTAAGGAATTGATGCAATGTCAGAAAATTTTGAGCGCCAGGGATGCTTAAATTTTCCTAAACTCTCCGTGAATCCCAGGAGAAAGGTTGTGAGAGCCCTATTTAGAATCAGTGAGATTCACCAGATTTTACGGAGTACCTCAAGGGAGACCCAAGGAAATCCGCTCAAAAATTCAGAAAATTTTCGCTTTTATCTCCTTTACAGAGGGGTTTTTATGATCGTGCTTCGGTGATCCAGCGCAGATACAAGTTGTCCATTTCTCCCTACAATAAATATTCTCTCCTTGAAATCCCTGCCCCAGTGGCCCCTAGTGGCTCAGGCATGGCCTCAGTCACCGCATTCCTGCGGAGATTGGGTTAGGGCAGATCAACCTCACTCAGGGCTCACAGCAATCGGAACGCGACTTAGGAACTACTATTGTTCACGGCTGCAAGATGACGGAGTGGCTTGAATCTTTTAATTTCGATAACTCACCGCTGTTTCGCCTAGGACAGTGGTCCTTGCGACTATGGGATCCCTTGACGGAGTCTACCCCCTTGGGGTTCAACAGGGCCGGGGGAACCGTTAACCAGACCTATGCGGGGCCCCCGGTGTTCCCGATGCAATCGATGGCTTTGTTGAATACGGGCTTGGGTTCGGATGGGGGCAGTGGTCAGGCGGCTGATTTGTCGCCAGAGTTTTTGGGGCAGATTGCGAGACTTTTGCCCCAAATCCTCTATGTGCGAGATTATCAAGCCGAGACCGCGATACCGGTTACCCATTATTTGCAAGATTCGCTGCTGGATCGCTTGGGTGTAGTCGCAACGACAGAACCTAGGCCCGTCCTGGGGATTTTCCATGGTGTGGAATGGGACTTGCGTTTGCACCCGGCGGATCGGGATCGCTGTGATCAGCATTGTCGGCAGATGGCGGCGATCGCCCAGACGAAACAAGCGTCCCCACCTTTGCAGCTAGATTGTCGTCTGCTCCATGCCCAAGGTGATTGGCGATGGTTTCGTTTTCGGGAAACGGTAATCGGGGCAATGCCCAGCGGCACCGGCAGTCGGGTGGTCGGTACCGTTGAGGATGTGACGGACCAATATCAGGCCCAAAATCAGCTTTATCAGGCCCATTATTTTGATGGGTTGACGGGGTTGCCTAATCGGGATTTGCTCTTGCAGCGTTTGACGACTCAGCTAGAGGCCCATTCAGCCCAGAGGGAGGGGGGAGAAACCTTTGCGCTCTTGCTGATCGATATTGACGAATTTCGGACGATCAATAATCGTTTTGGCCATGAGACGGGCGATCGCCTCCTCCAGGCCATGGGGCAGCGCATCCAGCCGCTGCTGCGTCCGTCCGATTGTCTGAGCCGTTGGAATAGTGATGTCTTGGCGGTGATGTTGACGGCTTTGCCTAGCGGTAAGGCGGCTCAGGATTGGATGTATCGCCTCCAGGAACAATTACGATCGCCCTTTCGGCTGGGCGATCGCACCCTGGTAGCCACGGCCTGCATGGGGCTGGTCACGGGGCAATCGGCCCCGGCTCCCCTGACTCCCGCCACCTTGGTGCAGTACGCCGAGGAAGCGCTAGAACAGGCAAAAACAGAGGGCGATGGTCGCTGTCGGTGTTTTGACCCGGCTCATCATCAAGCCTTGATGCAGCGGTTGGTGATGGAGGCGGGGCTGCGTCGGGCGATCGCCAAGCATGAGTTGGTGTTGCACTATCAGCCCATTGTCAATTTGGGGAATGGACGGCTAGAGGGATTCGAGGCTCTAGTACGCTGGCAGCATCCAGAGCAGGGTCTAATTTTCCCAACGGAATTTATTCCGCTGGCGGAGGAGACCGGGCTGATTTTGCCCTTAGGGCAGTGGGTGTTGCAGCAGGCTTGTGCCCAGTTACGGGAGTGGCAAAGCCATTGGCCTGGAGCAAAGAATTTGATTATGAGTGTCAATTTGTCTCCCCGCCAACTCCACCAGCTCAATCTCGTAACTCAAGTGGAACAGGTTCTGCAGCAGACGGGCCTGACCCCCAAGAATCTCCGGTTAGAACTGACGGAAACGATGCTGATGGCGGATATTCCCCAAGGCCGAGCGGTGCTCAAGGCGCTGCGCCAACGCCAGATCGGGATTAGTATGGATGACTTTGGCACCGGGTATTCGTCGCTGAGTTATCTCGATCGTCTGCCGGTGAATACGCTCAAGATCGACCGTTCGTTTATCCAGCGCATGGGCAAACGGGGAGAGCGGGGCGAAATTGTTCGGGCGATCGTGGCGATGGCGCAAAGTTTGGGGCTAGATACCGTCGCCGAGGGCATTGCCACACCGCAGCAGTTGGCCTATTTGCGATCGATCGGATGCGACAAGGCCCAGGGGAGCTATTTTGCCATGGCCTTACCGGCATCCCAAGCTGCTGCCTGGATTACCCAAGCCGCCTAGGGCTGGGTAGGAAGGCCATGGCCAAAAGACAATCATCAAGATCAATCAAGCTAGAAAGAGAAACAGTAAAGATAAAAAAGACAGGTCGCAAAACCTGTCTTTCAAATTCCAATGGGCTGATTATGGTATAGCTTGTTTCTAAGGTCAGTCGGCTACATCCGGAAGTCCTAACATTTCGGCGTTAGATTTGCCCGGTGCGACCATGGGATAGCAGTTTTCGTCCCGTTTGACATGGACATCGAGCAGGACTGGACCGTCGTGGGCAAGCATTTCGGCGATCGCCCCTTCGAGCTGCGATCGCTCTGTCACCACCATCCCCTTCACCCCAAAGCCTTCTGCCAGTTTGACAAAATCGGGCATTCCCGGCTGCATATTCGACGACGAATAGCGCTCCCCATAAAATGCCTCCTGCCACTGGCGCACCATGCCCTGCCAGCCGTTGTTGACAATCACCACCTTGGCCTTGATGTGGTACTGGGCGAGGGTGGCAAGCTCTTGAATATTCATCAAAATGCTGGCGTCTCCGGCCACGCAAATCACCTGCTCATCGGGTAAGGCGACCTGAACGCCGAGGGCAGCAGGCATACCGAATCCCATGGTCCCGAGACCGGCGCTGGAGATCCAGCGGCGCGGGCCGTTTTTGAGAAACTGAGCTGCCCACATTTGGTGCTGGCCCACATCGGTGGTGTAGTAGGCGTCGGGGGCCTGTTGGGCCAGGGCGTGGATGACTTCCTGGGGGGCGATGCTGTCGGGATAGCTGGGTACCACGAGGGGGTATTTGGTCTTCCAGGTCTGGATGCGATCGCGCCAAGCCTGGGTCTTGGACCCCTCAACAACACCATTCAGTTCCCGCACCCGCTGGAGCAGATCCACCAAGACATTGCGCACATCGCCAACAATGGGCACCTCAGGTTTGCGATTTTTGCCCACTTCCGCCGGATCAATGTCAATGTGAATGACTTTGGCTTTTGAGGCAAAGGCATCGAGTTTGCCGGTTACCCGGTCATCAAACCGAGCGCCTACGGCGATCAGCAGATCGCACTCGCTCACGGCAAAGTTGGCGTAGGCGGTGCCATGCATACCCAACATGCCCACGGCTAAGGGATGCTTTTCGTCAAAACAGCCTTTACCCATCAGCGTCGTAGTGACGGGGATCTGGAACATTTCTGCTAATTCTTTGACCTCTTCGTGGGCTCCAGCGGCGATCGCTCCACCTCCCACATAGAGCAGCGGACGCTCCGCCCCCTGCAATAATTGAATCGCCTGCTGAATTTGCCGAGGATTGCCCTTGACCGTTGGCTTATATCCCAGAATATGAACCTCGCCCGGTTCAATGGGCTCGTAGTCAAACTCTTCAAGACCCACATCCTTGGGCACATCGATCAAAACCGGACCGGGCCGACCCGTGCGGGCAATGTAGAAGGCTTCGGCCACAATCCGAGCCATATCGCGGGGATCGCGCACGACGTAAGAATGTTTGACGATGGGCAGCGTAATGCCAAAAATATCCGTTTCCTGGAAGGCATCGGTCCCGATGTAATTGCGGGCAACCTGCCCTGTAATCACGACCATGGGGATCGAGTCCATCTGAGCGGTAGCGATGCCCGTCACAAGATTAGTCGCACCGGGACCAGAAGTGCCAAAGCAAACCCCCACCTGCCCCGTAGCACGGGAGTAGGCATCGGCGGCGTGGCTGCCTCCCTGCTCATGGCGGACGAGAATATGCTGAATGCCTCCCACCGCTTCAGCTTCGTAAAGCGCATCGTAAATGGGTAGGATGGCACCACCGGGATAGCCAAAGATATGTTGAACACCGTGACGTTTGAGACTATCGATGAGCGCATAGGCTCCGGTGACGCGCTGCGTCTGCACGGCTTCTGAGGTTTCGAGGGGAGACCGCATGGCAGGTTACCAAGGGGAATGGACAGATTAGAAAAAGCTTACTCGGAAAAGCTTACAGACAGACTGGGGCAGTTGGCATGAGGGTCATAGAGCCAGAACTGTATTCCAGAATGCAATTGTCCTATTCTGACACCCTTATTCCAGGAGAAGCTAGCCGTGATGACGAAAAAGTTAGGAAATCTCCACGTCGGGGCGAACCGCATTTGGCTGCGCTGGCCCGTGAGCGCAGTTGTCCTGGCAGGGCAGCGATCGCAAGATCTCCCGTAAGACAGCCGCTGCTGTAATTTTCTGAATTTGTTCCTGAACGGCTCCCTGGGAATGAATCCAAATCCCTGAGACGGTTTGGGGCGATCGCCACAACTCTAAATGTTCAACCCCCGGCTCCGCATAGAAAAACCCTGCACTTCTCTGGGGCCATTCCGAAGTGTAGGCCGTGAAGCGATCGTGACTCAGGCGAAAAATCGGGAAATCCCCAGCCAGGGGCACCCCCCAACCATCTAGGGCAATGAAGGCAGTGACGGGATGGCCTTGGCGTCTCCAGGTGCGGGCAGCAGCGATCGCCCCAACCACTCCGGCGCTGAAGCTCAGCCAGATGAGGGGAACAGGGTGATGGGGTGATGGCGTTGGGGGCCAGTGAGATTCGAGGAAATCGAGGACCGCTTGGGGAGAGTAGGGTGGCGTGGGGTACGGCAAAACCCACCAGAGGAGATTGGGGTCTAGAGTGGGTTGCAGGGCCTCCAAAAAAGCCGCAGTCAGCACCGGAGAATGCATACCTGGACAAACAAGAATGATTGCCGTTCGTCCGTTCATACCGTTCGTCCGTTCCTTTAGGACAGCCAAGACGCTTGCATCATCCGTAGCACTTCGCCGGGGTCAACCCAGTTGCCTTGATTTTTCAGACCCCAATGAAGGTGGGGACCCGTGGTCCGTCCGGTCATGCCGACTCGGCCAATTCTCACCCCTGTCAGTAAGGTTTGGCCTTCGCGAATTTGGATCCCGCCCTTGCGATCGACCATATACCGCTGTCCGTCAATCACCTCAACACGACCATTCATGTGGCAATAGATATGTTCCCAGGTGCCCGATTGAACCGCGATGGACGTTCCGCAGCGGCTATCGTCAGAAACTTCGACCACTTGCCCTTGCCACCAGTTGCGGATGTAGCTGCCCTCGGGAGCCGCCATGTCGAGGCCGTAGTGAAACTCCGTGGAGGGTCCGCCCGTCGCCGCACGACGGTAGCCAAAGGGCGAGGTGTAGGTCTGAAAATTCTCCACTGGGAATGAGGCCATGCGCAGGGCGCTGCGGGTACTGACCGCCTGAGCACTGGCGGGGGGCAGGCCAAACTGAAGTTCGAGCTGGGGCCAGTTGGGGAGCTCGGTCGAACCGGATGAAGCGGAATCCCACGCGGGTTGAAACGAAATCTGAGTAAAGAAAAACAGACCCAGGGTTGTCACCAGTCCCAAACCCAGGCTTAGCAGTTGCTTTGATAGCCGCTTCAGAGGACGCTTCACCAAGCGTTTCAAAGGGCGACGGTTCACGGCAGTTTTCCTTGCAATGTGTAACGGCCAAACTGGCTGTATCATACGCCCTAACTCCTCCGATCGCCCACCGCGTTCGCTGAATTCGCTCAATTGCAATTTTGTAGGTTCTCGACTCATGTCAGGCAGACTTTCTCCAGGGACATCCAATCGTCGGTTCTCCGGTTTGGGCAAGGGGTTACGAGGGCTTCTGTTTGGCCCCATGACGGCGTTCCTGGTGAAACGCTTCCTACAAGCGCTCTTAACCTTGCTGATTGCATCCTTCCTCAGTTTCATCATTATTCAGCTTGCACCCGGAGATTACTTGGATGTTGTCCGGGAAAACCCGCAGATTAGCCCTGAGTACGTGAAAGAATTAGAACAAAAGTTTGGCCTAGACCGCTCCTGGATCGAGCAGTATTTTCTCTGGTTGTGGCGCATTGTTCGTTACGGAGATTTTGGCGATAGCTTTACGTTTAAGCGATCGGTCACCTCGTTGTTGCTGGAGCGGGTGCCGGCAACGTTGCTGATGGCGATCGCTTCCCTAGTCGTTACTTGGGCGATCGCTGTTCCCCTAGGCATTTATGGCGCGGTCCATCAAAATAAGTGGGGCGATCGCATCCTCCGTATCCTCAGCTACTTGGGTCAGGGGTTTCCGAGCTTTATCACGGCACTGTTTCTGCTGATTTTGGCCCAGGCCCTGACGCCCCTGTTGCCGGTGGGAGACATGACGAGTATTGATTTTGCCGATCGCTCCTGGCTGGGCAAGGCCCTAGACCTGGGCTGGCATTTGATTTTGCCGACAACGGCCTTGAGTATTGCCAGTTTTGCCGGATTACAGCGGATCACGCGGGGACAAATGCTGGAGGTGATGCGCCAGGACTATATCCGCACGGCGCGGGCCAAGGGCTTGCCGGAAAATCGGGTGGTCTATCGCCATGCCCTCCGGAATGCCATTAACCCACTGATTACGCTCCTGGGGTTTGAGTTTGCCAGTTTGCTCAGCGGTGCATTTATTGCGGAGTATTTTTTCAACTGGCCCGGTTTGGGACGACTGACACTCCAGGCGGTGTTTGCTCAGGATTTGTACCTGGTGATGGCTTCGCTGATGATGGGGGCAGTGATGCTGATTGTGGGGAATTTGCTGGCGGATATTTTGTTGGCGATCGCCGATCCCCGCATTGACCTTGGCCAAGATTCCTAGATCCTTTAAGCCTCAGCTACAAGCCGATCCAAATCCGCCTGCATGGCTTGACGGACCCGTTCGACACAGGCTTCCACGTAGGGGCGATCGCGAGCCGCCTCCCGGCCATACCGTTCAAACTCGATGGGAGCACAGACCTTGGTCTTCATCGGTACCGGCAAGGGAAAATTCGGCACAGGTCCAATGCCAAGGCCCCAGGGCAAGCCGAGATAAATCGGAAACACCTCTGGATCAATGCCCAGCAACCAGGGAATTCCCCATTCGTGCAAGCGCTTGGCAATGGGATAGAGATCCTCAAGAATAATCAGCGTGTCGTGGGCTCCGGTCGAAATCACCGGCACAATCGGGACCTGCTGCCGCAACGCAACTTTGACAAAGCCCTGACTGCCTGCAAACACAATTTTGTGTCGTAGCCGGTGGGGGCGAAACACATCGCGACTGCCGCCGGGATAAACCAAGACACTGGCCCCGCTGTGGAGGGCGGCGATCGCCATTTTCGGATGGGCGGCGATCGCCCCAAATTTCTCGCCAAATTCCCCTAAGGCGGGCGCAGCCTGCCAAACCTTTTGGTGCATCAGTCCATAGATCGGACGATCTAGTCCAAAGCGACGAAACCAATCCACCATCACCATAATCGTGTCTGGAGAGGCCAGACCTCCGTTGTGGGAGCCCACGAAGAGGACGTTCTGGTCCTGGGGGATATTTTCCCAGCCTTGGGTTTGCACCCGAAAATAATGCTCGTAAAACCATTCCCAAAGGGGCAGGAGTTGGCGGATCGTCTGAGGATCGCGGCGATCGAGGGACCAGCCAGATTTAGGGAGAAGAATGGGAGAAGAAGCAAACATTCAGGCATTATGCCTGGAATTTAAAAAGATTTCCGCTACCTAACGGATTGTAGAGATTGCCTAGAGGTAGTATTATTAGATAGCTATCCAAAGATGATTGAATAGATCCCTGGCTTCGTTCATGTCCTAGGTTCGACTTTCAATCGATCAAATCTTAGTTTTGAATTCCCAGAGCTTAGCCTCTAGCGTTAAACTAAAGCCTCAGCTCAAAATTCTGTGACTTGTTCCTGGCTTGTGCGCTCGTTTGTGTCCCTCTTCGGTGCATAGTGTTCCTCCTCATTTGGTGCATAGGTTCGGCGAAATAGTTCGGCGAAATAGTTTAGCGAGCATCCCAATGGCAGCAAAAGCCTCGCGCCTTTCTTCTGCCTCCATTGGGGTCCTCTAATTTAAAAATAATTTAAAGAATGAGTGGACCCTGAGCAGCTAGTCACAGAGCTGTTCACTCGGTTGCCATACGTAAATTTTGGGAGAGTTTCTCGATTATGCTAATCGACGCATTTGATGTGTCTACACGTTCTATTGTCAAAACCGATATTTGTATCATTGGTGCTGGCCCAACTGGGTTAGCACTCGCACAGGAATTTATTAATTCTCCGCTGAAGATTTGTGTTTTAGAAAGTGGCGATTTTGAGGCCGATCCTCAGACGCGATCGCTCGATCAAGGGAAAACCAGCGGAGATCCCTATTTAAAACTAGATGTCGTGCGTAGCCGACAAATTGGTGGAACGGCCAATCAGTGGTGTGTTGAACTGCCACCTGAGCCCATTATTGGGGTTCGCTATGGTCAATTGGATGCGGTGGATTTTGAGCCACGGGATTGGCTACCCTATAGCGGTTGGTGTGTCACGTTGGAAGAATTAACTCCCTTTTTTAGGCGGGCACAACAAGTCTGTCGACTAGGACCCTTTGACTATGGCCCAGAAATTTGGGAAGACGACGAAAATCGGCAGTTACCGCTGGTGGGCGATCGCCTCAAAACCACTATGTTTCAGTTTGGGCCACGCTCGGTTTTTATCAAAGAATTACCTCAGCAAGTGTCGAGCGCTTCTAATATTGATTTTTATTTTCATGCCAATGCGATCGCCCTCGAAACCGATGCCGACGGCCAAACGGTTCAAACGGTCCAAGTTGCCTGTTTAAACGGCAATCGTTTTAAAGTAAAAGCTAAGCGATTTATCCTAGCCATGGGAGGCATTGAAAACGCCCGAATCCTTTTACTTTCCAATCAGGTACAGGCCCATGGATTGGGCAACCAATGGGACCAAGTGGGTCGATACTACATGGACCACCCGCTGGTTTTTACCGGCGTATTTGTGCCTGCCGATCGAAATTTGTTTAATAAGACGGCTTTATATGACAAGCGACGGGTTAAGGATACGGTCGTCATGGCAAAGCTGGCCCTAACCGATGAGGTGATTCGGGCAGAACAGGTGATGAATATGAGTTTTGTTTTATTCCCGCGCTATGAGTCTTATCCCCAAAATGGATTGCAGGCATTTCTGTTTCCCCCCTACAGCATTTATCCGCAAGGGTTAGAGGCACTTCGTGAGCTCCGATCCGGTCAGGCGGGCAGTGTCCTGAAACGCGTCAAGCTTGTCCTGACAGATTTACCCAAGATTGGAAAATACCTCTTCCAAAAGCTAGCCCGAAAACTTCGTCCGCCCGTACCGGCTGAATTTGCCGTTGGGGGATGGTCTGATTGGTCCGATAAAGCCCGCAAGCTGCGTTCCTTTCACGTCTACAGTCAAACCGAGCAAGCCCCCCATCCCGAAAACCGGATTCTGCTGGATCGGTCCTTAGATGCCTTGGGTTGTCCCCAAGTGCGCTTGCAGTGGCAGTGGCGTGACCTGGATATTCAGCATGTTCAGCGGGCTCAGCTCATTCTCCAAGAGGAACTGGCCTGTGCAGGGCTAGGTCAACTGCATATTCAGAAAAGTCCAGGGGGGAAACCGGTGATTTTTGCGCCTTCGTCCCATCACCTCATGGGCGCAACGCGCATGCACAGCGATCCCCGGCAAGGGGTTGTCGATGCCAACTGCCAAGTTCACGGTACGACCAATCTCTTTATTGCCGGTAGCTCCGTCTTCCCGACGGGCGGCTATGCCAATCCGACACTGACGATGGTAGCGCTGGGGCTGCGTCTGGCTGATCACCTTAAAGAGGAATTTACAGCGGAACTTGCCTAGAAATTCTTGTCCAGAGATGGCGGGTGAGGTTTTAGAATTCTAGAGCGATCGCGACAGGGAGAACACCTGCGAAGAACACCTGCCATGGATACTGAATTCTCAAGACCATTGTGGGCTGGGTTGGGGGGATTGGCCTTGACCCTCAGCCTTGGGCTGCCCACGCCTGTGGCCCAAGCCCAGGAGCCCAGCCTACTTCAGCAGGCCCAGACCGCCCAGCGGCAAGAGCGCTATGGGGAAGCGGCGGAACTTTGGCGGCAGTTGGCGCTGCAATGGCCAGACTCAGCGGAAATTTCCTACCGGCTGGGTTTGGCCCTCCATCAGCAGTTCGACATCGAAGCCGCAGCCCATGCCTACCTAACGGCAACCGTGCTCAACCCTGAGCATCGCGAGTCTTATATTAATCTTTCGTTGGCTCGGATTCAGCTCGGACAGCTCGATGAGGCCATGGCGGCGCTGGATGAGGTATTGAAACTGAGCGATCGCCCCTCCACCCCCGCCAGTATCCACACCATGGCCCACTACAACCGCGCCATTGTCCTCGGACGGCAGGGCCAAGTCGAAGCCGCCCGTGGCGAGGTTGACGCAGCCCTAGCCATCACACCGGATTTTGCCGAGGCCCGCGAACTGCTACAAATTATCCGCTGATCCAATCGCCCTTGATTGAACGGTCAGTGATTGAACAGCCACTGGTTGAATCTTTACTGAAAGCCGGTGATGCGATTTGAACGCACGACCGCTCGATTACGAATCGAGTGCTCTACCACTGAGCTACACCGGCAGAAATTGGAAAGGCGCGATTGGCCTTGCATAGTATAGCAAAAGCCAATGGAGATTGGTGAGCTCCTGGGGAAAATCGGAGAACATCTGGGTTCGGGCAAATAGACCCGCAGAGCCTCTAAAATCACAGCAGTCCGACTCTTACGCTTTCCTAAGAACGTTATCCCTGAACCCATGCCAAACCCTAGTGGCTCGAACAATAGCTCCCCAACCCCACCGCGTCGTCCCCAGAATATTAGCCCCGAAAAATATGCTCGCCTGCAAGCAGAACTCAAGGCTCCCTATCGCGGTTTGCGCCGCTTCATCTACGTCGCCTTTGCCGCGTCGGGGGGGCTAGGAGCCTTTATTTTTCTGCTCAAGCTGATCGCGGGTCAAAATTTGGGAGAAACTATCCCGAACCTATTTCTCCAAATCGGACTCGTCGCGGCCATGGTTGGATTGCTGAAATGGGACCGATCCAAGAGTCAGGACTAGACAGCGCTCGATTTGTGACGCGATCGCCTAAGCCGTTACCATTCACTCTGCCGTGGTGAGCCAACGGGGCAAGATCTGTCGGACAGGAACTCCCAACAGAGTCATCGAAGCCGCCACGTCTTCCACAGACATTGGAGGGGTTTGAGCCAACTTGGCCTCCGAAATCCGTAACACCAGCGCTACGCTGGCGGGAACCTGGGTGAAGAGGTTAATGGCCATAAAGGCGATCGCCGCCAGCCCCAGCCCCCCCCCGTGACCTAACCCTCGAAACGGGGTGATATCGGCAGCGATCGGTGCAATGCGGTATAGCTGCCAGAGGAAGAAGAATAGGAGGATTGAGAGGGCGATCGCCACCCCTTTGTTCACCGGAGTCCGAAACCACACCAGTAACCGTCGCTGATCTTCGGTTAACTGTTCTGGCTCCAGAGCTACCAAGAGCAGCGCAAAAATGCAAAATGGCGCAGAAAGCTGCATCCACAAGATCGGTGCAATTCCCACCGCACCCACTAACAAAATTTCGAGAAACGCAGGCAAAACCGGATCGCCCACCGCAAGCCCCAAGAGGCAAAGCACTGCCAATAGGGGCACTGCGGCTAGGCCCGCCAAGTGAATCCAAAGAAAGGGCTCGCCACGCATATGTTCTCGACTCTCCTACGCTAGCCAACTATTTTTACTAAAGAATAACAGCGGGGTGAAGTATTACCTCACCCCGCTGATTAGACATTGGCTCTTCTAGACATTGGTTCTTCTAGACATTGAGCGTCCGGCGCTTACTCACCATCTTGTAGGTTTCAATGATGTCTCCTTCCTTCCAGTCGTTGAAGTTGTCAAGACCAATACCGCATTCATAGCCCGCATTGACCTCTTTAACATCCTCACGCACGCGGCGGAGAGACCCCAAAGTCCCCGTATAGACGATCTGACTGCCTCGGTGAACCCGGATATTGCAGTTACGGATAGCTTTACCCGACTGCACATAACACCCGGCAACGGCACTGCGTCCCACCGGGAAGACCGCCCGAACTTCTATTTGGCCCAAAGGCTCCTCGACCATTTCTGGTTCTAGCAGACCTTCCATAGCTCCTTGAACATCTTCGAGGAGCTTGTAGATAATGTCGTATTCCCGCACATCCACACCGGCCTCATCGGCAGCCCGTTTGGCACCGCTGGCAAGGGTTGTGTTGAAGCCCAAGATAACGGCATCACTCGCTGCGGCCAAGTCAACATCCGTTTCTGTGATCTCACCGGGAGAAGCCAGCAGAACACGAAGCTGAATCTCATCCTGAGGCAGTTGCCCCAAGGACTTAAGAATAGCCTCCAGAGAACCTTGAACATCGGACTTGATCAGCAGATTGAGCTCCTTCAGATCGCCTTCCTGCGCCCGCGCCGAAAGGGAGTTAAGAGTGACCCGACGGGAGGCCATGGCCTGCTGAAGTCGAGAGTTGCGCTCCTGGGTTGCCCGTTCACCGGCCAGGGACCGCGCTTCTTTTTCGTCGGTATAGACCGCAAACTCATCCCCAGCAGCGGGAACATCGCTGAGACCGAGAACCTCAACCGCGAAGGACGGACCAGCACTATTAACGCGGTTACCCCGATCATCAATCATGGCCCGAACCCGACCGAGGACAGCCCCGGCGACCAGGACATCTCCGACCTTGAGCGTACCGTTTTGGATGAGGAACGTAGCCACTGGGCCTCGTGCCTTATCCAAGTTGGCTTCAATCACCGTTCCCTTCGCCGTCCGATCGGGGTTCGCTGAGAGCTCTTCGACATCCGCAACCAGCAGAATCATTTCAAGCAGCTGATCAAGATTTTCACCCTGGAGAGCACTAACAGGAACGGTGATGGTGTCGCCGCCCCATTCCTCCGCAACTAGACCATGTTCGGTGAGTTCTTGCTTGACGCGATCGGGCTGTGCACCTTCCTTGTCAATTTTGTTGATGGCAACAATCAAAGGAACTTTCGCTGCCTTGGCGTGGCTAATCGCCTCAATGGTTTGAGGACGAACCCCGTCATCAGCGGCGACCACCAGAACCGCAATGTCAGTCACCTTGGTTCCCCGAGCCCGCATGGCGGTGAAGGCTTCGTGGCCCGGTGTATCTAAGAAGACAATTTGGCTGGGCTCACCGTTGTGTTCAATATCAACGTGGTAAGCCCCAATGTGTTGGGTAATACCACCGGCTTCGCCTTGGGCAACTTTGGTTTTGCGGATCGAGTCGAGCAGGGTGGTTTTGCCGTGGTCGACGTGGCCCATGATCGTAACCACAGGGGGACGACGCTGCAATTTTTCCATGTCCGAAGCATCCAAGACTTCAGTCGTCTTGCGAGCATCGGCCTTACGCTCTTCAACGTCAACCAATACTCCTAGCTCTTCGCAGACCAGCTCAATGGTCGGCACATCCAGAGTTTGCGTAATCGTAGCCGCAATCCCCTTAAAGAAGAGGATGCGGATGATATCCGTTTCTGGCGTAGCCAAAACATCCGACATCTCCTGAACCGTCATCCCACCACTAATGGTGATCATTTCTGGTCGCTGGGGCTTTTCATCCCGCGCCCGCTGACGTTCTCGACGGCGGTCAGCGCTAGTGACTCGGCGCTTGCCTTTGGTTGCAGCGGTGGGCTTGACCGTCGGAGCACCGGTTGGAGCTCCCTTGGGTTTGGGAGGTCGAGCCAAAGAAATGCTCATGGCGGCTGAGAGTTCGTCATCCGCTCCCATCAGATCGTCGAGCAGATCATCATCATCGTCTCCAATGATGTGAACTCGCCGTTTCGGCTTGGTCGCCGCTTTTTTGGGCGATTCACCATCATCAAACTCTTCGCGTCCTCCAACCTTGCCCCGGCGACTCGGCTTCGCAGGTGGTGCAGGACGACGAGGCCGCTCCAGATCCGGCAGAACCGGTGGGATGGCTGCAACTTCGATATCTTCGTTCTCTTCGGACTCGTTGCCGCTGACCTTGCCTTTCTCAGGCCGAGAAGGAGGCCGAACTAACTTAGGCCGCTGAAGTTCAACGATTTGAGGAGGGGCTGAGCGCTGATTGCGATCGCCTCCCATATCCTTGGCCTTGACCGGTCGCGAAGGAGCAGATGGACGACTGGGACGTGGCTTATCTGATGAGGCCCCTGGTCCTCCGCCTTGAGTACCTCCTTGAGGCCCAGGCGCACCCGTACCCGGTGAGGTTGGCCCTCCGTCTGGACGGACCGCTGCAGGCCGCTGGACAATCTTTCTGGGTTCGCGAGACTCCGTTCTAGCAGCCTCACCCTGGCCTGAATTCGGTCTGATGATTTCGGGTTTGACGACTTCAGGTTTAATGATTTCAGGCTTTTTGGCCTCCGGTCGGCCCCCCTCTCCCGCAGGAACTGCTCGTGGTTCACTGGCCTTAGAAGAAGACCCCATGGGCCGCGAGGGTGGAACCAGCGAAGGGGGTTTGGGTCGAGCAGGGGCAGGAGCGCTACTCGCAGACCGTTGGGGGCGGCGTGAAGTTGAGGAACCCCTGTTGCTGGAGCTTCCATCATTGCCATCATTTGAAGCATGGGCCGCGATCGCAGTTCCCGATTCAACCCGGCCATTACCGCCTTCGGGGCGAGTCCCCTCCGGTCGGGTCGCTTCAGGACGCTTGGTGTCTGGACGCACTGCTTCAGGTCGCATGGGGGAAGACGCCTCGGCTTCGGGCCGGAGCGCCACAGAGCGATCAGGAGATGGGGAAGACTGCGGCTCTTCCGGTAGGTTGTCGGTCTGCGAGGAGGTCGCGGGGGGCACCGGCGCTTTGAGTTCAGCGGGGCGTTCGGACGCGCTGGATCCATCCGTTCTCAGCTCTTGGGAGACTGACTCTGAGGACTCGGCTGGGGTTGCATGGCGGCGAATTTCAAGAATCTGCTGCTTTTTCACGGCAGGTTTAGGCTTAGGCTTCCGGTCTGAGGACAAGGCGGGCGTCGAGGAGGGCTTGGCAGAACTACGAGGGGTTGAGGAACGGGCGCTAGCTAGCTTGGGCGCTTGGGCACGAATCTTATCGGCCTCGTCATCACTAATCGTACTGCTATGGCTTTTAACCGCAATGCCCAGTTGTTCGCAGGCGGTTAGTATGTCTCTATTCTCCAGATTCAGTTCCTTTGATAACTCGTATATCCTGACTTTGCCGTTGTTCATCCACGATTTCCTCTGTGATCCGGTGTGTTTTTGTTAACGTCCCATAACGGTCTACCGCCTTCGATTAACAACAATAGACTGGAACCAAACGGGGCAATTGGTAGCGCAGGTAACTGTGCTGGCCCGCTAATAACGATAGGGGGTTAACCCAAAACAGGCAAGCATTCTACAGCAGAGGGCTTCTAGATTTCTCCGAGAGCCCTATGCTGAAGAGAATTAAAGTCTGTCATGGGCGGCAAGAATTGCCCTCTCCTAGTTTATCGTGTTCGCTCAGGAACGTCGGCCTGAATTGCGATCGCCTTTACAACTTTTCCCCGACCTTGCCTCCCATCTTGGCTAAATGGCTGACTGCGTGGCTCTACTCTTCTTCTGCCGCTGCCTTCATGTCGTCCTCAAACTCGTCGTCCTCGTCGTCTTCGAACTCCTCTTCATCGAAGTCATCGCCAAATTCATCCTCATCAAACTCGCTGTTTTTCCCGTCTTGGGACAGGGCTCTGCTCACCTGATCTCCTGCATCGAGCTCATCCCCGTCGATGTCTTCAGATTCATCGAGACCTCGTTCATCTGTCTCTGCGTTCGGTGTGAAGTCAGATCGAGACGAGCGATCGGAGGCTCCTACTTCTTCTTCCTGCTCTTCAAAGGCTTCATCAGGATAATCGTCGTCGTCTTCTGCGACAACCACCATGTCAGGAATGACGTAGGCGTTAAAGTCATATTTCGCAATATCTTTGATGTCAATTTTCCAGCCGGTGAGGCGAGCTGCAAGACGGACATTTTGGCCTTCTTTGCCAATGGCGAGACTGAGCTGATCTTCGGCAACGAGTACATGGGCCTGACGCGCTTCCGGGTCAACGAGGCGTACCATATCGACCCGTGCCGGGCTGAGGGCATTGGCAATATAAGTTGCTGGGTCTGGTGACCAGCGAATCACGTCAATTTTTTCGCCACGCAGTTCGTTGACCACCACCTGAATCCGTGATCCCCTTGCACCAATGCAGGCCCCGACCGGGTCTACATCTCGCTCTAGGGTATCGACTGCAATCTTGGTGCGAGGACCAACATGGCGGGAGGGAGGATTCGCTTCCCGAGCAACCGCGACAATCCGGACAACTTCATCCTGAATTTCGGGGACTTCGTTTTCAAACAGGTAAACCACCAGTCCGGCATTGGCCCGAGAGACAATAATTTGGGGGCCACGACGGGGGGTCTCCGCAACTTCTTTCAAAAAGACTCTAAAGGTTGCATTGGCCCGGTAGTTATCGTTGGGCAACTGCTCACGGCGGGGTAATTCCGCCTCCACGGGCGGGCGGCCAAAGCCACTGCTGACTTCCATGATCACGGACTGGCGCTCAAACCGTAGCACCTTGGCATTGAGGACAGGGTCTTCGACATCTTGAAATTCTTCTTGGATCATCCGCCGCTGAAAGTCCCGCAGTTTTTGGGCCAGGACCTGCTTGGTTTGGATGGCGGCCATCCGTCCAAAATCCTCCTTTTCAGGGGTGACATCGACCACGACTGTATCGCCCAACTGGGCTTCAGGCGCGACTTCACGCACCACTTCTAAGGCTATTTCGTGGTCAATATTTTGCAGCTCTTCGACAATGGTTTTGGCGGCTAGGATCCGGAATCCTTCTTCATCAACATCGAGTTCGACGCTGAAATTTTGGAAATATTCTTCGTCAAAGCCAATGTCTTCGCCCATGCGCTGAGTGCGGCGATAGCGTTCATAACCTTTCAGTAAAGCTTCTTGGATGGCGGCTTCGACCACTGTGGGGGGAAGTTTTTTCTGTTCGCTGATGGCGTCGATCATCAGCTTCAGATCCGGTAAAGTCAAGAGCGTCATAACGGAGCATCCTTTAGGTGAAGTGGATTTGAGGTCCAAAGAAATTCAAAGCGGTCCAAAGCGGTCCAAAGCGGTCCAATAAATATGGGTTCGGGTGCCTATTCCGCATCCATCAGTTGGACTTGGGCGATGAGCGATCGCGGAATCTTAACCGCACGACCCTTCTGATTGAGATGAACGTAGTCCTCATCGCGACGAATTAAACTCCCTTGCCAAAAACTCTGCCCCTTAAAGGTCTCGGTTGTTTGCACGGAAACCGGAAACCCCTTAAACGAAACAAAATCCCGATCGGTTCCCAGGGTTTTCGAGATCCCTGGACTGGAAATCTCCAGGACGTAGGCGTCCGGAACGATCTCGCTTTCATCTAAGGCCGCTTCCAGGGCACGGCTCATGCGCTCGCAATCCTCCAGACTTGTGTCTTGGGTGAGGTTTCGCACATCTAACCGGAGGACCGGCGGGGATTGATTGGTTTGAAAAACCGCATGCACTACCTCCAACTGCAACGAGTCTGCCAGGGGAGCTGCAATTTCGAGAATTTGAGGTATGAGCGGATGGGCCATAAACCGGAGCGGGGAAAGATCAAAAAAGACAGGATTTCAATAAAAAAAGCGGGCCGCAACCCACTTCCTAAGCACTATTAGGATGTGTCAGATCGACAGGGACTTCTAGGCAATTTTACTTGACCTATACCATTTGCCTATCCATCTACTCGCGCTATTATAGCTCAGTTATTCCGCCTTTGAGACAAGGACTCAACCGTTGGCGGAAATCCGGCTTGGCGACTGAGCTGCTGTGCTTCTTCTAGCACGGCTTCAAAGTCAGCTTCGGAAATACGGCTGACATAATTAAATTTGAATTCTTCGAGCAGATCGCAGAGTAAGGTCTGGATTTCCTGAAGGGTATTGTGGTCAGAAAGGGCATCGGTGAACGCCACTGTGAAATGGCGCACCAGTTGCTCCATCAGGTCAGCCCCATTGGGATCCGGCAGGGTGAGGGTGCTGTAGGTGCCTTGAGAAACGGTGGTGATCGCCTGGGAGACGCCAGAGGCGAGCTGCTGGGTCAGCTGTTGGGGAACAAAGCTAAAACCGGGCAAATTTTGCAGCAGTTGGTAGGCGGGCAGGCGCTGTAGCGTGTAGAGCAGATTGTGCTGAAGTAAGGCTTCTAGGTCGGGCTGCACCCGAGGGAGCACTTGGTAAACCAACAGTTCTGAGAGTCGTCGGGCCAGCACCTCGATTTCATTGGTATCGTTGAGATCGACATAGGGGGTTTGGCTAAGGTTGAGGAGCGATTTGAGATCACCGCGCCGAATGCTCTGTTGAGCTTGATTGATGCTTTGAACTGCAATCACCTCAAGCAGCTCTCCCGCAAAGACACTGATAAAGCCGCGACTAATCTGACTCCGCAAGGGTTCGAGGTCGATTAGACGAGCGGACTGGAGCCGCAGGGATAGGGGAATGATGCGCAACCAGCGTAGAAAGGGTAGGAGCAGCAGCAAATCATACCAACGCCACAGCAGGGCCTCTCGCCAGCTGAGGCTGGGGTGTCGGCGGCGAATCCTATAGATCCGAATCAGCAGTTCTAGACCGAAGAAAATCTGGAAGGGTAGGTCCAGTCTCCAAAAGCGATCGCGCCATTCCCCGTTTTCACCAATGGTGCGATAGTAGTTGGTCTCAATCAGCGGACGAATTTTCTCATTAAAAAAGGCCAGTTCTTCAGGCCAGCGTTGGGGGGTCAGCGTCGTAGGACTCCAAAGCTGGGCAAAGGCGACCTTAGCGGATTCTGCTTCGTAGCGATCGCGCACCCGATTTTTGATTCTTTCCAAGGTTCCCGACTTACCCGCCACCGCGAAGGGATTTTCATCCACCATTTCGCGACTCAAATTTCTTAGGATTTCTAAGTCCTGACGCACTTTGGGTGAACTGGGACCGGCCTCAGGATCGCGCAGATCTTGCTCCAGTGTATTGACTCGGTTGAGATAGTCGGTGGTGAATCGATTGGGGGTGATGCCTTTGAAGCGATCGTAAAAAGTCGTAATCGGCGGGAGCGGTAGCTGGATCGGCTGATTGGCGATTTGCAACGTGCCGTGGAGCCAAAAATTGCGCCAGGGCACATAGCTCAGATCGAAGAGGGCTAGGGCATAGTTAAAGGCGACCAACAGCGCTAGCAAACGCTCGGTCCAGAGGATCAGGGGATGGATGCGGGGCGCTTTTCGCAGCGGCATAGTCCTGAGGAAAATGTCAATCCGAGTATGGGGGTTGACGCCCGGCCTGGCAATCCCCTCCCAGAGATTTAAGCAGCGGTTCTGTATTTTATGGATGGGGATGATGCGATCGCACCCAATCTCAAGACGCCTTCTCATGGGAAGTACGGAGTCGAGATTCATGTCATCGGTGCGAGACGCAATCCACACGTAGGGAAAGAAAAAACCCCAGCTCATCGCTGGGGGTCAACTCAGGGTGCATCTATATCTATTATGTACAAAATATTACCCTTGGCAATAGGTTTCTGCGTTCTTTGCAAAAAAAATATCCAGAAAATCTACGGAGCATACGCAAATATCCCTGAATCCCCCGACCTGCTTAGACTTGAGTAATTACGCGGTGATTCTCTCGAAGGGATGGTTTCCATAAAGAATGCTTAATACTTGCTTCTGAAATTTGTTACGGAGAGAAAATAGCGACGGCTTCAGACTTTGAGACAAAATTCGTGTGATCAAGATCACCTTGCTCTAGAGCCAATGGCATGGGCAGGAGGCTGGAGAAATAGGGCTCTACGCTAGAATCTCAAAAGATTCTTCTTAACTTCTCCTCGTCCCCCCGCTAGTTCGCCCTCACAGTTGTCCTGAAACAGTGGTCTGTCGATGCCAGAATCCTTCAATGATTTAGTTCCGGTTGCGACCGACGCAGATGCGTCCTCATCCATGGCCTCCGCCAGCGATGCAGCGGCGATCGCCCTCACCTTGGAAACTTGGAGTGCAAGTCTGGGATTGTCGATTCCTGCGACCTGTCTACCCGGTGTTGTGGAACAATGGGGCAACTTGGCGGCGATCGCCCAACCCCTCCTGGCGTTTCCCATCCCCCAAACCCTAGATCCCGCTCCGAGATTCACGCCCCAGGAGCCAGATCCATGCTGAATTGGCCCTTTTCCGATGCCCAGGTTTTGGATATCCAGTTTCTCGATGCCCATCAATTGGCTCAGGCCATTCGGACAGGCGAGCTGACGGCGGAAGCGGTGATGGAAGTGACGCTGGCTCAGCTTACCGCCAAAAATCCTGCCATCAATGCCTTTACCGCAGTGTTAGCAGACTCCGCCTTGGCGGCGGCCCAGGCCGTCGATGCCCAACGAGCCGCAGGGCAAGCGCTCGGCCCCTTGGCAGGGGTTCCCTTTGGGGTCAAAAACCTGTTTGACGTAGCAGGGCTGCCCACCCTGGCAGGGTCTCAGATTAACGCGGCCAACCCAGGTGCGCTGGAAGATGCGACGGCGATCGCCCGTCTCAAGGCAGCAGGCGCGATTTTAGTCGGCACGCTCAATATGGATGAGTATGCCTACGGTTTCGTCACGGAAAATGCCCACTTCGGCCCCACCCACAATCCCCATGATTTGAAGTTAATCGCTGGGGGCTCCTCGGGGGGATCGGCGGCGGCGGTCGCGGGAGGGCTGGTGCCCTTGAGCTTGGGCAGCGATACCAACGGTTCGATTCGGGTTCCGGCGGCACTCTGCGGTATTTTGGGTTTGAAGCCGACCTATGGCCGCTTGTCACGGGCGGGCACGTTTCCCCTCTCGACGAGTTTGGATCACATTGGGCCGTTTGCCCGGTCGGTTCGGGATTTGGCGCTAATATTTGATCTTTTGCAGGGACCAGACGATCGCGATCCGGTCTGTACTGAACGAGATCCTGAAGGGTGTTTAGAGCATTTGGGCAAGGGCCTTGAGGGATTGAGGATAGCCATAGCAACAGATTATTTCCAGCAGGGCGCGATGCCAGAAGCCCTGGCCGCAGTCCAGCAGGTGGCCCAATCGTTGGGCGTACAACAGGAAGTTATCATCCCCGAAGCAGCCAGCGCTAGGGCCGCAGCGTTTGTGATTACGGCGAGCGAGGGGGGACAGGTACATCTAGAAAATTTACGGCGCTGTCCCATGGCGTTTGATCCGGCAACGCGCGATCGCTTCCTCGCAGGGGCTCTGGTGCCCAATGCTTGGTATTTGCAAGCCCAAAAGTTTAGACGCTGGTATGGCGATCGCGTTCACGAGCTGTTCAAAACGGTCGATGTGATCATCGCTCCCACAACACCCTGTTTTGCAACCCCCATTGGTCAAGCACTCGTAGAAATTGCAGGCCAAGAAATCGCGGTTCGGCCTCATCTAGGATTGTACACACAACCCCTTTCCTTGATTGGTTTGCCGGTGATTTCGGTACCGGTTTGGTTAGAGGGGGCGACCTTGCCGCTGGGGGTACAGTTGATCGGCGCACCCTATCAGGAGGCCAAGCTGCTCCGGGTTGCCGCTTGGCTGGAGGCGCGGAAAGTGATCGGATACAGACCTGCGTAAGGGTTTTTAAGGGAGGGTATCTCGCCGGAAGAAGATGAATCAAATCCTTCCGGCACAACCCTACGAGAATGGCAGGAGTCGAACCTGCAATCTTTGGTTTCGTAGACCAATGTGTTTTCCAATTCCACTACATTCCCAAATTAAAAGTACAGCCTAGAACATCGGTTTTGGAGACCGAAGTGTTGTTGTCACACCATCTCTACATACACTCTGAACAAACTAATAAAATTCTAAGGTTTCAAGATTCAGGGTTGGATGCGATCGCCACATCCCTCATCGAGGCTAGTTATCAAAATCTTTTGGGCTGGCTTTGAGGTAACTTGCATCTCTCTTTGCCTGCCTAAATATATACTACACAACGTACTACAGAGCGTCAAGGGGAGCAGTGGAACCGTGCTGAGATTTTCTAACCCGATAGAAAGACTTGAGATTGAGTCATGGCCCAGAGTTTGTGGAGAAGACGCTCGATGCGATCGCTCACCACCGCCAAAAACATCCCCTCATGGGCATCCACATCCGCCGCTAACCACACCCCGCGCAAGCAGACTTCGTAGGAGGTCTCATCCACGGGATAAAGGTCAACCCCTGCGGCTAGGCCATCGGGGCAATGCTGGGCCTGCTCCCGACAGATTTCGATTTCTAGCGCCGCTAAACCGGGGATATCCCGAGGCAGTAAAAACGACGCACTGCTGGTTTCTACCCGCAGATTTTGTCCGAGTCGTACGGCTAGCACAGCCCGCTGGGCAACCAGGGTTTCCAGGGAGTCCGCTAGCCGTTCTAACTGCAACTCGCTATCGGCATAGGTCAATTTCAACATTATGGATAAGCTCCTAATACTAAAAACCCCCGCTTCTGGTGAGTCAGAAGCGGGGGCAGAAACGCTAAGGTTTCCAGTTAACTCAACGTAGCCGGGCTAGGCCAAAGGGGCTGACGCTGAGATCCGCTTCTGGGGATTTTGAGATGGCGTTCAAGGACGAGAGCTATGAATCTAAAACGATTAATTTGGGTCGCTTTGGGAGCGAGGCGATCGCTAGACCACTCCATCTCGAATGAGTCCTGTGGGATCGAATTCGGCATGGCACAGCCATAGAAAAGACCCGTGCACAGCGCCTTAAGCACACCCGTGCCGAGCAGGCGGCAGGTAGGCTGAAGGAAGGTGACGGGTAAACTGCGTTTCATGGCGCGTTGGAAGTTTGAAGGGATTAAAAGACTGAAAAGGGTGATCAAATAATCAACAAATAATCAATGGGACTGAAGTTTTTCTCTAAAGCTATTGTATCTGGGCTATTTTCCCTAAACTAGCTGTTTTCCCTAAGCCATTAAAACAACAGCCCTGGAAAAACTGATTATTCTAGATACTACTCGGATACTACAGGAATTGTCTAGCCCTAATTTGTGAAAGTTTTAAGCGGAAGTCTGGCCCAAGGCCGTCAAATCCGTCGGCAAAAGTCCGGTTAAACGTACCCCCTACCGGTTTGCAGTCGCTTAAACTTAAGATACGCTGGCCTGAGTATCGGTTACGGCAAAATTTTAATGCGCCGTCGCTGACCCCCTTGGCCCACCCATTACTCACTTATGCGGGAGTAGGATTCGACGAATGGCATCTGAAAAACTTTGGCAACGTTCTGAGCTCATGGGAACCCAGGTTATCACCCGTGACACGGGAAAACGCCTAGGGGTGGTCGCCGAAATTTTGGTAGATGTCGACCGTCGGGAAGTCATCGCCCTAGGCTTGCGGGACAATATTTTGTCTCGGGTCGTGCCGGGGGTGCCCCGCTATCTATATTTATCTAGCATCCGTCAGGTCGGGGATGTGGTCTTGGTGGATTCTGATGAGGCCATTGAGGACATTGATATTAGTCCCTACAGCCTGATGGTCAATAGCGAGGTCATTACGGAATCGGGTGAACCCTTGGGGCGGGTGCGGGGGTTCCAGTTCAATATCGAGAACGGAACGCTAAAGTCATTGGTGATTGCCTCCCTGGGATTACCCTTTGTGCCAGAGGGGGTTCTAAGTACCTACGAGTTACCCATTGATGAAATTGTCAGCAGTGGTCCCGATCGCATCATTGTCTTTGAAGGCGCTGAGGAACGGTTGCAGCAAATCACTGTGGGGGTGCTCGAACGGTTAGGCATTGGCTCGCCGCCTTGGGAGCGGGATGCCGAAGACAGCTATGTTTTGCCCACAGTTCCAGCGGAAAATCAGTTGGGGACTGGATTACCTACCCAAGCTTCTCAACCCCAAACCAATAGTAGCTATGGTCAACAATCCTACGGTAAGCCCTACCGGGCTCCAGCGGATGATTCCTGGGATGATGATAATTGGGAGCGGGAGCCCGAACCTATTCCCCGCGAACTGCCCCGTCAAGAGCCCCAGCGTCGCTATTTAGAAGCGGAGGCAGAGCCAGAGTCGGGGTGGAGTGAAGCTTCGGGCAATCGGGAAATCTACACGGATGACTACGGTTATGAGGATGACCCTGCCTACAATCCCCCGGGCCGTCCCGCTGAGCCCCTGGGAGATGCTTGGGCTGACGACAACTCGGCCTACAAGCCGAAAAAACTGGAGATTCCGGAGAAACAGCCCCAGCCTGAACCCGAATATGAGGATGGTGGTTATTAGCCTGGATTACTAATCTGGGTTATTAATCTGGGTTCTTGATCGAGGGGAATAATGGGCTTGGAGTCGGGCGATAAACCCATAGTTGCGAAAGTCACGAAAAGAGTCGCGAAGGGAGAGCCATAACCCTAAATGTTTGATTCATCTCCTGCCCACCCATCGCTCCTTTATCCCCAAGCCATGGCCGACCTCAAGGCCAAGAATTTTCAGGCCGCGCTGACGGGATTTAATCAGGTCCTGAAGCTAGAGCCAACATTTGCGCCGGGCTTCTTGGGACGGGCGATCGCCCAGTTTCACCTGGGTTTGGTTCGTGCTGCCATTGCCGATGCCCAGCGGGCAGCTCAGCTCCAGCCCGGCCTAGCTGCGGCCTACGAGCTGATGGGCAAGGCCCAGTCCCAGTTGGGGAATAGCGCTCAGGCGATCGCCGCCTACAAACAAGCGGTCCATCAATACCTGGCCGCAACGCCGCCGGACAAAGTTCGTGCCCAAACCTGCATTACCCAAGCCGAACAGCTTCAACAACGACTGGAGCGTCCTAATCTGGCGGTAACGATTGATCCCTCCCTGTCACCGGAGGCTTATCTGCAACGGGCGATCGCCCGGATGGAACAAGGAGATCTAGCGGCGGCCTTAATCGATCTCAATTGGCTCCTCCAGTTTGAGCCTAGCAATTTGGAAGCTCTCTGCCGTCGAGCAGAGGTGTCTGGACAACTAGGTCGTAAGAACGATGCCGTGAGGGATATGGCTCAGGTGCTGAAGCTGGATCCCGATAGTCGCGAACTCAAATTGCGTCGGGCCTGTCTGCGGATGACTCTGGGGGATGCTCAGGGGGCGATCGCAGAACTCACCGCCCTCATGGAGCCCGATCAGCCCAATACCCAAATTTTTCTGCATCGCGGACGAGCCCATCAGCAGCTGGGCCACTGGGACGATGCCTTTAAGGATTATTCTAATGGGTTGGGTGCTGGGGTGGATGAACCGGCGCTGTATCAGGGGCGAGCGGAAGTTCGTTGGGAAACGCGGGATTTGGAGGGGGCGATCGAGGACTACACCCAGGCGGCAACGCTGTGGCTCAATCGCGGTGCGGGCGATCGCTATCAGCAGCTTCTCGAACGCATCGACCAACTCCGCCAAGCCCATGCGGCCCAGGAAGCAGAAAAAGCAGCAGCCCAAGCACGACAGATTCGGGTGCCGATTTTGTACCGTCGTCAGGGGGCTCCAGTGGTCGCGGCCCTAGTGAATGATCGCCATTCCATTGAGTTAACCATTGCTACATCGTCAACCTTTACGGTGTTGCCGCGATCGCTGATTGCTCAACTAGATTTCACCCCAACGGGTATGGTTTGGTGTCAAGGCTTAGATGGGCAGGTCGAACAGGCAGAGGCGGGTTATGTGCAAAAGATTCAGGTGGGGGGAGCGATCGCCCATTTTGTCAGGATTGTAGTGGCGGAATGGGATGCGGTTGGTTTTTTAGGTCAGAGTTTTTTCGGCGACTATGACTTGCATATCTTGCCTGATGAAATTGAGTTTAACCGTCGCTAAGCCCGTGCCATCCAATGCTGCCACCAGGCAAATAAAAGACGATGATTCTGTTGCACTAAGAAATAGAAGTAAACCGACAGAATCATTAATAAACACCATCCACCGATGCCGTTATAGGTATCAATAATGAGCTGATCGCTCCAGCCAAACTGGTCGCTCAATATATTCATATCTCCCCCGGCATGGTCCGCACCGCCCCAGAGCGATCCCCAGGGAATTGACTCGACGCCCCGACGAATCTGCCGCCAGGAGGAAAGCTTGCCAAAGAATGTAAAAGCAGCCCCTAGAACCACCGGATAACGGTAAAAATCCCAGCGCCAATAGGCCGGTAGGGGGAAATAGAAACTCACCATCATCAGCGTACAGAGATAAAACTCTCCGCCAATGCCGCCAAAGGCCAGCCACATTTCAAACCGATCCGCAGACATCCACCAGGTCATATAAACCTGTAGCAAGGCCAAGCCAATCGCCAGAACCATGGGCCAGCGCTGTCGTTCTTTGTATCCACTCCAACCCAAAAGCCCGAGCAAAACCAAAATACCAAAATAGACAAACAGCGATCGCTCCGGTTCCACATTGGTCCAGCCAATCGGCAATGGAATTGCCTTCCGTCCTGATAGCCAAGCCACGATCGCATGGCCAAATTCATGCCACCAAATATTGATGCCGTTGAGCAGCATACGGGGGATAGGCATCGCGTTGAGCAGGAGCGCGATCGCCCCCAATCCCGGCAACACAATCGCGTTGGCAATGCGATTATTAAAGGAACATAAATCCGTATCTTCCTTCGTCAAATGATGCCGAGGCATCAGTAGTTTCTGGGTCCAAGCAGCTTGTTTGGGCGCATGCAGACCATAAATATAAACGGTTTCAATCGCTGCGACCTGGGGATGTTGAGGATTCAACTGCTCTAGCAGTTTATAAATCTGAGCCGCTGCTTTGGCACCCTTGGGGGCTTGGTGAACCTTTAAGCCAATGTGCAACTGTTGGTTCTTGATACAAAGCTGCGCGTCAAAACCCGCTTGGCGCAGTTCTTGCAGCAAAATCGGCATTAGATCATCCGGGGAAGCAGGCACGGCAAAACGCTCCAACTCGCGTCCGTCCTAGAATGCCCCACTGCGCGCAACTGTGCGCCTTCAGCTTGAGATCGTTAGAGCTTAGCTTGTTAGACAAAGGCTCGCATTTTTTCAATCAGATGATCGAAATAGGGGGCGATCGCCTCCGCCTCCCCCGACACCTGCTTCAAACTCTCTACCTTCAACGCCTCTAGCCCCGTCACCATAGCAGGCAGCGGCACCTGGAGCTCTTCATAGAGTACCTGCATGTAATGCAAGCCTTCGGCGCTCGTAAACTCAACGCTGCCGCTAGCCAACCCATAGGTAACACAGCGAAGAAAATGCCAAAAATCTCGCCAACAGGCCTCCGCCCGGAGTTCTGGATAAAGCGCACCGCCCGCTGCCGTAATGCCTGGATACTTCACCAAAACCTGCTCTCGGGCCGCCGTAACAATCTCGCTGGCCCCCTCTCGCAATTGCTGAGCCGCTTGGGTGAGCGAGGTCTGGTCAAATTCCGCCAATTCGTCATCGGTGAGGTAGCGGCCCCCATCATCGGCAGCCTTGATCGAGGCCATTGCCTCCTCCCTCTCCGATAGTCCCTCGGTCTTTACAATCCGCGCCTTGGGAATCAGTTCTTTGGCGCGATCGCTTAATTGGAAGGTCATAGCGCAAATCCCAAACGAATAACTAAAACAGCGCAACCAAAACGCACAACTCAGCCTAACCGGTCTGTATCCAGAGATATCCTCTCTTTCATTAAAGCACTGTTTCCAGCCCTGGATAGCCCTGTAAATCTCTCCTAGACAAGGTTTTTCAGCTTCGTTATCGCAAACGTAACAAAATGTTGCTTAGTTTTTAATCCTGGAGACAGAGCCCGCAGTCATCCACTACTGTCGTTTCTAGTGAAATACAGACGGCGGCCCCCGGAGCTGGCTTACCGGAACGCTTGCGGACCGCAGCCATTGCCCGTAGTCATTGTCCGTCTCACGAAATCTTGCTTTACAGACAAGGAGTTTTAAAAAGATGCTTGATGCATTTTCCAGAGCGGTAGTCAGCGCAGACGCTAGCACCTCCGTCGTCAGCGATCTCAGCAGCCTCAAGGCTTATATTGCCGGTGGTAACCGTCGTCTTGACGCAGTCAACGCGATCGCCTCCAACGCAAGCTGCATGGTTTCCGACGCCGTTGCTGGCATGATCTGCGAAAACCAAGGCCTCATCCAAGCCGGTGGTAATTGCTACCCCAACCGTCGCATGGCTGCTTGCCTCCGCGATGCTGAAATCATCCTCCGCTATGTTTCCTACGCGCTGCTGGCTGGCGACGCATCCGTTCTGGATGATCGCTGCTTGAATGGCCTCAAGGAAACCTACGCTGCTCTGGGCGTTCCTGCAACTTCGACTGTGCGTGCCGTGCAGATCATGAAGGCTCAGGCCGCTGCTCACATCAAGGACACCCCCAGCGAAGCACTCGCGGGCAGCCGCCTCCGCAAAATGGGCACTCCGGTTGTTGAAGACCGTTGCGCTAGCCTGGTTGCTGAAGCATCTAGCTACTTTGATCGCGTTATTTCCGCCCTCAGCTAATTGAATTGCTGCGGCATTTCCTTGGCTTTTGGCTTTTGGCTAGATTCGTTTGAAATCGCTCTAGCCTTCTGAAATCAACATTCGATCAACTTAAATCTGGAGATCTAAAGATCATGAAATCTGTCGTTACCACCGTTGTAACCGCCGCTGATGCTGCGGGTCGTTTTCCCAGCTCCTCTGACCTAGAGTCCGTTCAAGGTTCTATCCAGCGCGCTGCTGCTCGGATGGAAGCTGCTGAGAAGCTCGCTGGCAACATCGATAACGTTGCAAAGGAAGCTTACGATGCTTGCATCAAGAAGTATCCCTATCTGAACAACCAAGGTGAAGCGAACTCCACCGACACCTTCAAGGCTAAGTGCCAGCGCGATATCAAGCACTACATGCGCCTCATCCAGTACTGCCTCGTCGTCGGCGGTACCGGTCCTCTGGACGAGTGGGGCATTGCCGGTGCTCGTGAAGTGTATCGTGCCCTGAACCTACCCACCGCTCCCTACGTTGAAGCGCTGAGCTTCGCTCGGAATCGTGGTTGTGCTCCTCGCGACATGTCTGCTCAAGCATTGACCGAGTACAACGCACTGCTCGACTACGCGATCAACTCCCTCTCGTAGGGTGCTGACGTTATCGTCATGGACTGGAGCTAATCAAACATAGCTCTACCCTTCTGGGGATTCTAGGTCAAGGCTAGGTCAACAAGACCTGTAGCTGGCTTAGGGTCCCCAGCTTCTGTTTGCCTCATCAGAACTATGGATAAGCGTTTTTTTAGCATGTTTGGGCTCTCCGAAGCAGAGTCCATTGCGTTGCTCGATACTCCCTTAGATCAACTACAAGCAGGAGAGTCGCGCTATGTGGCTGCCTGTGAGTTGGTCAATTTCCCTTCAGAGCAGTCGATCCAGGCGCTGATGCGGGCCGTGCAAAACACCCATGCGGATCTAGAAAATCGCATTGTTCGCCGCAAGTCTGTGGAAACCCTTGGGCGGCTCAGTGCGGTTCAGGCCCTGCCGTTGATTCGAGCCTGTCTCGCTGATGAGGATTGCTACACCGTCGAAAATGCTGTTTGGGCCATTGGCGAAATTGGCACCCAAGATGCGGCGATTTTGGATGAAATTGCGCAGTTACTGACCCGACCCGAGCAAACCTATCGAGTGATTATTCACACGTTGGCAAAGTTGAACTATCACCCGGCGGTCAGCCGCATTCAAGCGTTTGTCGGCCATGAAGATCAGGCGATCGCCAGCGCAGCGATCACCGCCTTAGCACGGCTGACGGGCGATCGCACCTCCCTCGATCGTGTTGTCGAGCTGCTGTTTCATCCCAATGTTTATACCCGCCGTTTGTGTATCCAAGATCTAGCAGACGCCCAGCATTATGCAGCCATTCCAGAGATTGCTCAATCTCCCGTTTCTGTGGTGTTTCGGCTACGAGGCATCCGGCTCTTGGCGGATGCCGGGAGAGCGGTGGATGCCTTGGATTTTACGCAGGATATCCAACCCTGGCTCGATCGCACGATTCGCGATCATCCCCAGGACCTGAAGCTGGTGCATGAATATGATCAACCGCCCACCCTTGAGTTTTTGCTCAATGAGCTCTATCAAACCGATTTTGGCCGCTGTTATTTAGCCAGCCAAACCTTGCTGAATGACCACCGTAAAATTGCACCGGATGCTTTATTGGTCGCCTATCGAGAGCAAGCCTATGGGGATTATGGGGGACATTACCATGTGATGAAACTGCTGGGGTGGCTTAAGGCTGAATCGGCGTTTGATTTGCTGCTTCAAGAGGGCTTAAATCATCCGCAACCCCAGTTTCAAAAGTCGCGGTTTGCAGCGGCGATCGCCCTCGGTGAGTTAGGTAATCCTGAGGCGATTCCTAACCTAAAAGACTGTCTAACCTCCCCTCTCTGGACCTTAAAATATGCAGCACTTCTCGCCCTAGAACAGTTGGGAGACCGGAGCGGTCATGGGATCGCAGCCCAAGATCCCGATTGGCTCATTCAGGCCCGTGCGACCCATGCCACTTGTTTCAATTTCTAGAGTCCTCTTATGAGTATTGACGTATTGTTCGAGCAATTAAAACATCCCAATCCCAACCTGCGCGAACGGGCGATTTTGGAACTGGCTGATATGCGGGATGAACAAACGATTCCCCGTTTGATGGCGGTATTGGATGAAGAGGACGTGGTGTTCCGTCGAGCCTCGGTGAAGGCGCTCGGTGCGATTGGCTCGGATGCGGTTCCAGCCCTGGTGGAGGGGTTGCTCCACAGCGACAATGTGACCGTGCGGGGCAGTTGTGCTAAGGCCCTAGCCCAGGTTGCAGTTAATCATCCCGATGAGCCCTTTCCCCACGAAGGGTTACTGGGCCTCCAGCAGGCTTTAGAAGATCTCAATCCGGTGGTTCATATTGCCTCGGCCATGGCCCTAGGGGAAGTAGGCGTGCCTGCGGTGGAAATTTTAATTGAAGCGGTTCAAAACACCGAAAATCTAGGCATGGCTGTTGCTGTCATTAATGCCCTGGGTGCCATTACCGATGAGCGATCGGCAGTGGTGTTGGCCGCGATCGCCAACGACGAAACCGCAGATACCTATCTCCAGGAATCAGCCATTAGCGCCCTGTCTCGACTGGAATTGGTCAAAAATTTTCGTCGTTAGCTAGTTTGCTGCACTGGGAGGCGATCTGACAGGTCAGAGAACAGGTCAACTCCCGGTTTGCCGCAATGCGCACACAAAGAATCTGTTGGTTGTCCGCCAGTCGCTGCGCTACTTTTTGATAACAGTGGGGTTTGGCTTCCGCCGCCTCAATGGGATTGATAAAAGGACCAAAGTGGTAAATCCCTTGGGTTTCATTGGTCACTACAATAATCCAGTAGCCCAGATTTAAAAACTTCAGAACAGACGCAACCAGACTTTTCATCGCCTTCGCTCCTCAGGCAACACCAGTTCGAAATCAGCCGGAATCCATTTTCAGGGCTTGTCCCTTAGGATGCCCATAGCTTCACGGCCTTAGGCCACGATTTCAGACTTGGTGGGCTCCCACTCTCTCTGCCTCAGGTATTTTCCAGTTGGCCAATGGCCAGGTCTAGGATGGGCTGGAGTGCCGTGCCCGTGGCTTGAGCCAAAGCGGTTTTGAGCGGTATCAGGGCGGCTGGATCGCCAATTTTCATCAACGCTAAAGCGGCGGCTTTACGGGTTTCTGAACTGTCATGCTGAAGCAAACCCAGCAGGGGCTCAACCGCTGGTCGGTAGGCCAAATTGCCCAGGACCGCCGCTGCTTCGCTGCGCACGTCTTCGATATCGTCGTTTAATGCTTGAATCAGCAGCTCAAAGGCTCGCTCCTCCGGGTCTTCCTGGGCAATCTTGGCGATCGCCCCAATCACCGCCGATCGCACCTCAGGCACCGGAGAATCCGCCACCTCATAAAAAGCGTCCTTGGCTTCAGCCCCAATAAAAGCAAGCGCCCAAGCCGCATGGCCTTTCGTCGTTTCTGGATAATCCGGTGAGGCTAAAACAGCCAGCAACGGCGGTACGGCTGCGCCCCCAATTTGAGCAAGGGCTCCCGCTGCGGAGCCATGAACCACCGTATCTTCATCCTTGAGCAGTGCCTGAACCAATGTTGGAACCGAGCGGGGATCTTTAATCAACGTCAGCGTCTTGGCACAGGCCCGACGCACCACCGGATTGGCATGTTCCGCCAAGGCCGCCATCAAAACCGGCGCGGCAGGTTGACCAATTTCCCCCAGGGTTTCGGCAATGCGCAACCGGACGACGCCCCGAGGATCGGAAAAGCTCTCCACTAAGGCTTCAAGGGTAGCCGTATCGTTTGCATCAAAGCATTGCTCTGCCTGCTGGCCATTGACTCGGGCGATGAGGGCATCCGTCTCTGCTTCGGGGTTGGGCAATGGAATCATGGCAGTATGGGAACGATTTGAACCAAGCAAAAAAGACGCAATTTTAGGTCGCGGCGCTCAGGGTCGCCTGCTGTTGCTTGAGGCTTTCTAAGGTGGCGTCAATGTGGGCGAGTTCAGGTTCTAGTTGAGACATAACGCTGCTCTTGGGCATTTTGGCCCGTTTTGCCACAGCGAGGGTATCGTTGACTAGGCGATCGCGATACTGTTCAAACTCAGTAATTAGCTCGTTAATTTCTTCCAATGTCGGCAGGGTCGCCCCATTAGGGGTTGCGGAATCAGGCGGTTGAGTCATGGGTCGTCTTGAATTGAAATGAGGTTAATTCAGAGGTTAATTCAAAAAAAGCTAGATGAATCAAGCCTCTAGTCTTTCGATCTTCTCAGATTTTCGACCCCGCAGGCAAACCCCTGAGCGGTTATCAACAACCTTGTATAAAACCTTAAAACTCCACAGAACCTGATTAGACTGTGCTGATGTTTCGGATTCTGACGGTAGAGACGAATAGTTCTATTCCCTCATTTACCCAGGAAGGACAGCGGAATGCTCAGGATGCCCACGGTTGGCTTGCAGCGTCAGGCCCATCAGCATAAAGCCCATCAGCATAAAATCCATCAGCAGACCTCCCTTTTCCATCTTCCCGCTTTGCGTCCGCCCCATCGGTCACCGGAGGCATCGTTTCCCATGGCTCAATCTCATCAGTTACAGGCTCAGCAGCGTCAGGATTTAGAGCAAGTGTGGCAACAATTGCTAGACCAAGCCCTCGACCCCTGTCGGTTGCCCGAGCATCGCCTTCAGCGCCTCAGCGCCATCAAGGATATGGGTCGCCTGGGATGGTCCCAGAGCGTTGAGCCCCTGGGCCGTTGCTTAGAGGAGGTCGAAGATCCCACCATTATTGAAGCCGCCGTGCGTGCCCTGGGGGAATTGGGGTGTCAGTCTCGGCCCCTGCTGGCTCGCATCTTGCTGCTGCTCGAAGATACACAGCAGAGTCGCCGCGTTATTCTCTATACCCTAGTCAGTCTGCTGGAGCAGGTTGGCGCAGACACGGCCAGCAGCTTAACAGATGCGCTGCATGCTGTGCTGCCAAACTTGCTCGTGGATGCAGATGAAACCATCGTGAGTGTGGCGATCGCCGTTCACCACCGTTTAACGGGCGACCCAGCAGGCATGGATCGGCTGATCCACAATCTACATCACAACGATGAAACCATCCGCCGAGCCGCCCTCGAAGACCTCTGCCTCGCAAAATATACCCCTGCACTGAGCTATTTAGCCCAAACCCAATCTCTATTGCTCCCCCCCTTGCTGCGACTGGAGCGCATGCGATGTCTGGCTGACGCAGGATTTGCAACGGGGAGTCTGACCCTCGTCGATGTGGAACAGGGGTTTGACCAAGTCTTTGATGAAATTGCTAGCACCTATAGCACTCCGCCCTCCACTCATCTTTCCCCCAGCCCTCTCTCTCCCAGCCAACAGCAACAGGCTTACGAGCATCACATTGAATTGCTCGATCGCGACCAACCCCAAACCCTACCGCAGCGGCTGGCAGCGGCGATCGCCCTAGGCCACGCTCAACAGCATTCAGCGGTGCCGTTTTTAGAAACCACCCTCTACACCACCACCCTTTGGTCCCTTAAATATGCTTGCCTTGTGGCGCTGCACCAACTTGAACAAACACCCCCCCTCCATCGTCATACCAATGCAACAGACTGGCTGATTCGTGGCAAGGCCCTCAGCCTTTTGAATGTTGCAAGAAAGTCACAAAAGCTACTTTCTTCTCGGGATAAATGAGAGAGACTAGCTCGATTAACGGCAAAATCATGCTAGGAATTAAAATGAAAGCTAAGCGGGTTTTTCTCAGAAAGCGATCGCCAAACCCCTTGTTCTGTATCCAATTTAGCCATTTCAGGACCATTTGACTTAAGTTTCTTCACACTCCCTGAGAAGTGGATGCAAAGGTTGACCACCCTGTCAACCCCGTGTTATCTTTTTTTATATAAACACCCCGACCCACAAAACAGCTTGAGCGCTTATAGCAGGTTTGGCTTGAGGCGGATAGAGTCGTTGAAAAGGGTCTGTTCACAGCGCCATGAAGAGTCATCCTAGAGCAGGCTTCTAGGAAAGGCGATCCATCTGGTCCTGTGAAGTGTACAGAGGAGGATGATCCACAATGTCAAGTGAAAAGAAGCTGTCCTTGAGCATGGAGCAGGAATTTAGCCTGCGCAAATATCAAGCCCAAGTAAAGGGGGTAAGCCGCGAAGAATTAGAGGATTTATTCATCGAAATTGTCCGTCAAAAGATGGCCCAGGAAAACCTGTTTCGAGACATGATGCGTAGCGCCTAGACATACAAAGTTGTATTGGCGAATACTATCGAATCGTTAAGTTTCTTTGGATTGAGTTTGTTGGAATTGAATTTCTTTGTCTGTTAAGCAAGTTTTTGTAGCCTCCCTCAGGAGGCTTTTTTCTTGAGGAGCGCAAGGATCCCAGGGAAGGGTTCAAAAATCAAACCAGACGAGAACCGCTGATGGTTACCATCAGCGGCAATCAAGCCCTTAGGAACGAGAATTAATTCAGATTGAATGGCAGGGGCGTGCACTCCCCCCCAAAGCAGGATCTATGATGCACCTCAATTGGCTTGAGGTTCTTAAACTCTCTTTCCTAAGCAACTCGGCGCTCCAGATATTGGCCAATCATCTGCTCTTCTCCAGCCCGCGAAATGATCGTCTGGCGTGTCCGATAATCCCGGTTTACGAGCTTAATCTCTTCCTCAAACAAAGAGTTATCGTATTCTGTCCGTAAAACCATGGTACGCGGATTCGGAAAATCGTACTGAGCCGTAACCGGTTGGGGGGTGGCAAAACCGCGATCGCGATACAACACCTGCCCCTGCACACCAAACACCGTAGAGCCGTTGACCGTCTTCTGGCTAGGACCTGCGTAATGACTGTCCCAGGTAATACTCACACCAAAGGGAAGCGCCTGATTGACGGGCAATCCATGGGCACTAGATAGGGCCTGAAGCTCTGGGGTATCGGCATCCAAAAATCGAATGGTGAGGTCACTGACAACCTCCTGAATCACTCCATTTTTGAGCGTGTAGTAGCGACGCTCCGAGCGCCACTGCCCCACAGAATCCCGAAAAAACTGAATCGCTTGGTCTTCTACGCTGGGATTGGCGATCGCTAAAGATGGCTTCATAGAGGCAAGTCAAGGCTAAAGATAGTTCAATGCAAAGAGCGTGCGCGATCGCAAGCTTTCGCAAGGATTCTTCTTTCTAATGTAACACCGCTTAACAAAACTGCTGTGTCAAACCCTACAAAATCTACCTGGGGTGGGAGACCCAGGGCTACAAAAATTAAGGGTAAAGCACCTGAAATACCAGCATCGTAGTCCTGGTCCTAGGCTATGGGTTTTTCTTTAGGGAGTTAGTACCTATCGCGTGAACATGATAGTCTTGGCTAGATATGCGGCTTCAAGTTCCGGACTAAAAGCGCTTAGTAATGTAGGTTTTGATCTCCCAGAAGCCATGTCTCCCGCAAAATTACGAGTTGCCCAACTCTCAAAAGTCTTTGATTATCGAACTAAACGATTAACCGTTCTGGAATCGATTGATCTCAATTTATACCCGAATGAATTCGTATGTTTAGTGGGACCTTCCGGTTGTGGAAAATCGACCCTGCTAAACATTATTGCAGGGCTAGTTTTGCCTTCTGGGGGTGAGGTTTGGGTCGATGAGCATACGGTTTCAGGTCCTGGTGCAGACCGAGGCATGGTATTTCAAAGCTACTCCTTATTTCCCTGGTTGACGGTTGCTAAAAATATTGATTTTGGCCTAAAGTTACAACGCCTTTCAAAAGCAGAGCGGCGAGAACGAATTGCTTACTATTTAGATGTTGTGGGTTTAAGCCACTTTGCGGATGCTTACCCAAAACAATTGTCCGGTGGCATGAAGCAGCGGGCGGCGATCGCCCGCGCCCTAGCCAATGAACCGGAAGTGTTACTGATGGATGAACCTTTTGGAGCCTTGGATGCCCAAACCAAAGAGCAAATGCAGCAGTTTATGCAAGCCATTTGGGAGCGCACCCAGATGAGTATCTTGATGGTCACCCACGATATTGAAGAGGCTATTTTTTTGTCTCATCGGGTCTATGTAATGGATACCCATCCCGGTCGAATTAAGCAAGAGATCTCAATTCCCCTCCCTGAACATCGGGAACTCGCACTCAAATCCGAGATCTCTTTTATGCAAATTAAACGACAAATTACACAATTGATTTCCCATTAACGCTCCGGTCTCTCTTTCTTAGCCCCATGAAAACCGACGTTGTCTCTCCCCCTGCTTTATCCCCTTCCACCGCTGTTCAACACCGTCGGTTGCGAACCTCCACCTTCTGGAGCATTCGTCGAGGGATTCCGCTCTGGCTCAAGATTCTCATGCCCTTGATTGGTGCAGGCATTCCCCTGCTTCTGTGGTCAATTCTGAGCTATAGCAGTTCCGTTTCACCGATTTTTTTACCTGCTCCTACACAGGTTCTACAAACCGGCTGGACGTTGCTAACGGAAGGGGAATTACTGACTGATATTTTGGCCAGTATGAGCCGCGTTTTGCTCGGTTTTTTGGCCGCAGCCCTAGTTGGAATTCCCATGGGAATTTTGATGGGTACCTTTCACAGTATGGAAGGTTTATTTAGCCCGATTGTTGGGGCCGTTCGCTATATGCCGGTAGCGGCTTTTGTACCGCTAGTTGTGATTTGGGTGGGACTTGGAGAACCGGCGAAGATTGCGATCGTCTTTATGGGAATTGTGTTGTATAACGCTATCATGGTGGCAGACGCAGTCAAGTTTATTCCCGATGAGATTCTCAATGCAGCCTATACTCTAGGGGCAAACCGACGCGTGCTACTGTTTAAGGTGATTTTACCAGCGGCACTTCCCAGTATCTTAGACACCCTGCGGGTTAATATTGCAGGGGCCTGGAATTTTTTAGTCTTAGCTGAACTCATTGCCGCTCAGACAGGCTTAGGCTTTCGGATTATTCAATCTCAGCGCTATCTGCAAACCGATAAAGTTTTATTTTGCATTGCAACGATTGGCCTGATTGGAATATTAACCGATCTTCTGTTGAAACAGCTTTCACGGCTTATTACGCCTTGGTCTGATTCTCGCTAGGATAAATGCTGATCGGCACAGTCTGAATACAGACATATAAAGCTTAGGGACAAAACCTCATACAAAAAACTTTAAATTAGATTGGCTTCAGTGGCATTTCTATTGTAGAATTCAACCCAATTCACTGCACCTAAAATCCGAGAGCCCCTGAATAATTCAGTGCGAAACACAGGTTGAGATTCTGAGCGAATCCTTCTCCTTTTCTTTCTCTCGGCTCGATCAACTCAGGACATTTTCAATATGCGTAGAAGAACCGTTATTCAGTCTTCAGCTCTACTGGCCCTGGGCACCTTATCTGCTTTTGGCCTAAGTAGTTGTCAAAATGCCTCCACGTCCCAATCAGGCAATCCATCAAAGTCTACCGCGACATCCCAGAAACCTTTACAGGTGGCATTAGTTCCTTGGATTGGCTGGGGTCAGGCTCAGATCGCCCAAGTCAAAGGCTTTTTTGAAACTGAAGGTATTGCTGTAGAACAAACCGTTTTTCAAACGGTGAGCGAGGTCAATACCGCCTTTGTCGCCAAGAAAATGGATCTCGCTTGGTTGGTTGCAGCAGATCTGATTGTGCTGTCTGCACAGGCTCAGAATCTCAAATTCATTTGGACCTCAGACTATTCAGGGGATGTGGATAGTGTGGTGGGTCGTCCGATTGCCGGAGCGGAAGAGGCCAAAACTCGAAAATTTGCGCGGGAAGATGTTCCCTATGAAATTGTATTTCTAGGGAAGTACCTAGAATCATTGGGCTTAACGGAAAAGGATGTACAAATCTTACCGTTGAGCACGCCCGATGGGACAACCGCTCTGATTGCGGGTAATGTTGATGCTGTGGCAACCTATGAGCCTTTTTTAAGCAATGCTCTTAAGGAAAATCCAGAGACTCAGGTCTTGTTTTCTCCTAAAGGAACCAACATTATTGTCAATGGTTTGGCTGGACATGGCGATCTGCTAAAAGAGCGTCGAGAGGATGTTCTCGCCTATCTGCGGGCACTGAACCGGGCGGTCGAATTTTGGAAGACGAACCCCGAAGAAGCTAATGAAATTGTAGCAAAGTGGGTCGGGATTACGTCTCAAGAGGTCGCAGCATTGCTGCCGAAGATTGATCTGTTTGACCTGAAGGCTAATCAATCGATCGCCTTTGGGGCGAATAGTCCTTTGAAGGTAGCCAAGAGTATTGATGTGGCTGCACCGATTCTTGTGGGTGCGGGAAAGATTAGTCAAGCCGCTGCGGGCGATCGCTTTGTCGATCCCTCATTTGTCCAAGCGCTTTAGGCCATCCCTTGCTGCATCAGTTTGCAAAATAAGTTAAGCTGCACCATCTGATCTAGGGTGGTGCAGTGCGCCGTGGCGATCGCCGGACTCGCCACCACGATGGCTAAACACTGTGCCCGCGAAACCGCAACATTGAGTCGATTGCGATTGAGCAGAAATTCAATTCCACGGGGAGCATCTTCGGTGCGACTGGCGGTCATGGAAACAATTACAACTGGCGCTTCTTGTCCTTGAAACTTATCAACCGTGCCGATGCGAGCAGACTCTCCCAGTCGATCTTGAAGTTTACGAACCTGCAAATTGTAAGGAGCAACAATCAAAATATCTTGGGGGGTAAGGCGACCTTGAAGCTGACCGCGATCGCTAACATAAGGAATCCCCAATAGTTGCTGAACCAGGGCTGCAATAACTTCAACCTCTTCAAGACTGACCTGGGTATTGTCCTCATGGGGCACCGGCAGAAACGCCAGCCCCCGAGACCGATTTAAACGCCAATTGTGACCCTGAAGTTGTGAAAAATGGAGACCATGATGCTGGGTTTCGGGATGATGGTCCAGTCGATTTTCGTAAACCGATCCTGAAATAAAGCGACAAATTTGAGGCTCCATGCGATAGCTAAGGCCTAGAAAAATGCCCAGATCGGGCGGAATCGTCGCTTTGTCTCGCAGCCAATACCCCAACGCCGAGCCACCGCTTTCGCCGGGATGGCTTCCTTGGATTGGTTGTTCGAGCTGCATCGGGTCACCAATCAAAACTAGATTGTCTGCACAACGGGCCATGGCAATTAAATTTGCCAACGCAACCTGTCCAGCTTCATCTACAAATAAATAATCAAATTGGGCGATCGCATCGGTTCGACAAAGCTGAAAAACCGTAGCACCCACGAGGCCATAATTAGGCGGTAAGGCTTCGCTGATTTTAGCTTTGAATTCAATTCCGGTATAGCGATCGCCCGTCTGCCGTTCCCCACCAACTTTAGCAATTTTACAACTGGATTTTGTCTCCGTCTGGAAATAGCGTTGAACGCGAACTAACAAATTGAGAATCACATCATGACTATTGGCTGAAATCGCCACCGATTTGCCCTGCTGAATCAGGTTCAAAATGATATGAGCAGCGGTGAATGTTTTGCCACTGCCGGGGGGGCCTTGAATACATAACGTACTGCGATCGAGCTGGGCGATCGCCCGCAAGCTTCCCGTCAATAAATCCTCCCCATCGACCAAGATAGGTCCTCCTCGATGGTGGTGAATGCGGGGCGATCGCCGCTCTAAAAAATCAGCCAAGGCAGGCTGAAGCTGTCCTGTGGCTTGCCACTGCTGAACCGTTTCTAGGATAGCTTCGGCAATATAATTTGTCGGAATTACGGTAACATCTAGCACGCTCAATCGTGCCGGTGGCTCCCAGTTTGGGGACTGTTCACGCACGGTCTTCAGCTTTGTATCACTCAGGGTTAGAATCGCTCGACCTCTAACTGTGTCTAGCTCAGCCAGGGTACAGTCCTTGAGTAATTCTGTATTGGGGGTAAACCAACAGGCTGTTTTGTCCCGGAGCCGGGTTTCTTGGTCAGGATTAAATTGATACTCGTAGGCCCAGGAGCGGCTACGAGGGGTGGGGCGAAAGGGAGGGGTTGCTGTTCGCTCTAGCCCTGCCAAACAATCGAGTTCCTCATACAACTCATCTTCGTCTTGGGTGAGCCAGGTAAACCGCTGCCACCAAAAAGGCTTGGCCTCGCGACGGTGGAATTGGAGTAAATGGGCTAATAAAGCTTGAGTGGATTGACTGAGTTGAGTTTGGGACTTTTCTAGAGGTATTTTAGGCTCGATTTCAGCTTCTGACGAGTGCAACAATTCTAATGCTAGCTGGGCTGCGGGTGTAGGAGTCTTCGAGTTTTCAAGATTTGAATTTTCAAGGGTGGCTTGTGTTTCAGTCTCTCGATTGGGACAATAGCGAATGCCGGACTGGGATTGGAGCGATCGCAACCAATCTGCTAAGGCTTGAGTTGAATCACAATCATCCCGATTGTAATCTCGAATTTCCCGCAGAATGTTGGAATCTTCCGGCGTTTCTCCCGCTTCTCCCCGTTGCCATCGCCATTGCCATTGAAAATATTGAACCACTGAAGCCTGGGCATTTTTCACCTCACCGCCACGGGCATGCCAGTAAAGATGCTCCAAGTTCTTAATGGAATAGGACGGTTCACCCACACACAATCCCTGGCGAACAACGCGATACAAATCCACAAAAACCTCCGCGCGTAGCAGCGCATCGAGCTCCTCCTCACGGGTGCCATAACGCCCCATCAAGCGTTTTAGCGCGGTAATTTCATAGGGCGCATAGTGGTAGACATGCATCATCGGATTCTGTTGTCGACGCATCCAAATCCAATCGATAAATCCTTCAAAAGCTTGCCGTTCCGCAGCAGCATGATGGGCCCACCAATCCCGAAACTGTCGTTGCCCCTGCTCATCCATAAAAGTCACACCCCAAAGATATTCCAGCCCTGCTCCCCCCTCCGCCAAGGGATAACCTTCCAAATCAAAAAACACATCCCCAGGGCTGGGTGGGGGTAAGAGCGCAAGACCACTACGGGGTTGATCGGCAGGAGGATAGAGGATTTCATAGGGGGGGCGATCGCCTGCTCGGTTCCGCTGCAGCCGCGCTTGACGCACCAATTTTTCATAGGTGGGACGAGCCAGCTTAGGGATCTTTTGAATTGAATCCGCAACTGCCAGATCTTGGACTGTTCGAATGCCTGCGGCTTCCAATCGCTTGATTTGAGTTTGGGTAATCTGGGCCACTTGACTCAAATGGTCTAACGCCAGCAATCGCTCCCGTGCCGCCTCTGCCCAAATCCCATGATCACCCAGTTGTGGAACCGGCGGTTGCTGATGATCAAATTTCGACATCATGGCCAAAAAGGCCTGTTTCACCTGACGATAATAGTGAAAATAATCGTCTGTTCGAAAGCATTGCCGTTCGCCCGTTCCTAAAACCAGTTCAAACTCAGCCGGACGAACCTCTTGAATCCGTTCTAGCAAATCACAATAGGCACAGGATTGTAGGACAAAATAGGGCTTCGGATGTAGCGCCAACTTGCACTCCAGAGGCAGGTAGTGCCAACTGCCCCATCGCGATCGCCCCTCCACCCGCACGAGAAAATCGGCATAGCCTAACCAATTTTGGTGGGCGATCGCCCCCTGATAAATCAGCGGTTTTCCCGCCGCCATCGCCGCTAACGTGGCCTGAAACCCACCTCGACTATCAATTTCATAAATCTCTGCTCCGACTCGCCGCAGGGATTCCACATAGGAGCGTTCGTGGTCTTCCCCCAACTGTTGGAGGATCCGCATCATCTCATCCGGTGCCGGTTTCGGAAGGGCCATTTCCGGATATTCAAGGGCGTAGCGCTCCATCCAGATCGCAAATTCGCTTTGGACGAACTGAATCAAGTCACGGGGAGAATAGAGAAGTTGGCGATCGCGTTTCTGCATGGGCAACCAGAACCGAATAATACCCTTGTTCTATATACGCTTATTCTGTATTGTTCCACAACCCTAAACCCCTTGCGAGTTCAACCGAGACGAAAACCCCTCCCAACTCAGCCCCTCCTCCAACACTTGGGGATTGTGGGGTTGGTAGGGGCCTTGGAGACGGGCGATCGCCAAAATCTCCGCAGCATCCGGCAACACAGGCACATCCGGGTCAAACTGAGTCGATCGCATCAGCGAACTCGAAAACCCCCGATAGACCATCACCTGATCCAATTCCCCCTCCACCACCGCATCGACCAATAAAACCTCTTGGGGATGCTTCAGCGTGTACTGCTCTAGTTGGAGTCCTCGGTTTTTCATCCTACCCCTCTATGGCATTTCCCCAGTCGCTCACCTCTAGTCGCTCACCTCTAGTAGCTCGCCGCCGAGCGCCCATGGCGACCAAGCCGGACCAAGACAAAATAGGCAAAGTACAACACATAAAGCACTAGCCCCACAATTCCCACAAATCCTAGAAATCCCGGTGTGGCTCCCCCATGGAACATCTGCTTAAAGCCCCAAGGGGGATCCAGCCAGAGTTTGCAGAGGGGTTGGCTATTGAGTAATGCTGCTTTATCCACAAAGGCACAGCGCAGGAAGACAAGGCTAAAGACCGTTCCGAGCCCACAGTAGAACGTCACTGCCCAACGCCAGGTATTGAGCGCTACCCGTAGGGGCCGCCAAGCCCGCATATCGGCAATATCTTCATTCAGGTCTGCCCAGAACCAAAGGGCAACCGGAATCAACAGCCGCGCGATCGTCGCCGAAATAAAGCTAATCGGTAATGCTGCGATCATCAAGTACACCGTAATCGCCAGCAAACTCGACACCCGCCAGTAAATCACCATCAGCCGTTGAATCGCTTCAAATCGTTGGACAAACGCCCAGATTGACAGAATCAGCGGAATCAGAACCGTGAAGAGCAAGGCTAGCCGGTAATCTAGCCAAACCAGGGGGCGAAGAAACGCTTCAGTCATAGGACCTGCTGAGGAGAAAACAAAAAGGGACAGGAACCCTGCCGTCGCATATTGTACGCCCTTGCCGCAGGCTGTCCACAGTTATCCCAGCCCTTAAAAATCAAACAACGAAAATTAGACAAAGAAAATTAGACAAAGAAAATCGGACCTCTAGAGAAGGTCCGACGCTCTGATACTGAATCCCTAAGAGAGCTAGGTTCAACGCATTCAATTCAACGCATCAGGTTCAACCCATGCCGCCGATATTAGTCTTCATAAACGCGGCATTCGACCGCTTCAGGATTCTCTTCACAATAGCGCTGGAAAGAGGTTTGCTCGGGTTCCTGTTTTTGGTGGGAAGCTTCAGCTTGCAGCTCTTCTACCGCATCCCAGGCAGCGGCACACTCGGGGGAGTTAGCACCGTTGACATCACAGGCCTGACGCGCTTGGTCACGTTCCTTTTCGATTTCTTTCTGGAGGTCGGTCATAATTTTGTCCACCTAAATGAACTTCTAAGACAATACATCGTTACCGTTTCGGGCGTTACCCCGATATTAGCAGTCCCATAGGTCAGAGCTCCTATCTTCTACCGGAAGTGAAATATTTCCGGTAACAACGGGACTCCCTAGAAAACTATACCGGAGCAGCGTTTAGCGATCATGAACCCCTTGAAGACCATACCAATGACCTACGGCAGGTATTGTAGCCTGGTTCACCATTTTCGGGTGATCAACCGCGTATAGGCTTGCCTGGGGCAGAGCTGTCGCTGGTTCTGGAGCACCTTGCCAATCAAGGCATCATCTGGGGTTCAGTCTCTTTTGAAGAGGATTCCCTCTCCGCATCAAAACTAGCACAGTCCTCCAATTACGCGGGGGTAACCCGTTGCGATCGCAGAGGCGATCGCCTCTAGGATCGAGGGGTTTGTCGAGGCTGTCGTGAACTGTGGGACGTAATCGTGGGAAACTGATTTCCTACAACAGCGTTCTGATTGGGTTGCGCTCCGCTCCCGGTCGTTTGGCCGTGGGGCTTCTGAAGCTTCCACAAGCCACGGTACAAAGATCTAGCAGTTAGGTTCAAGACGCGATGGTTGAGCCATCCCCCCCAAGTTCAATGAAGTGGGCGAGCGCCCTATCCACCCGCCCGTCCCTAGAGGCTGCGGTGGACGAGGTGATCGCGGCAACTCAAGCAGACCTTGGGGCTCCCGCAGATTTAGCCTTGGTCTTTATCTCATCAACCTTTGCCAGTGAATATCCCCGACTCCTACCGCTACTCCAGGAGCGATTGCCCGTGGCGGCGCTGATTGGCTGCGGAGCTGGGGGGATTGTGGGGAATCGGATTGAGCAAATCGGCAAGATACCTCTGGACCCAGAGCAGATTTCAGAAATTGAAGATGAACCGGCGTTGGCGCTTTGCTTGGCGTCCTTACCGGGCGTCTCTGTGAAGGCGTTTTGGCTCGATGAAGAAGAATTGCCGGATTTGGATTCTCCGCCCCAGGCTTGGGTCGATTATGTGGGAGTCCCGCCTGAGACCAGACCAGAATTTATTTTGATTGCGGATCCCTTTACATCACAGATTAGTGATTTGCTCCAGGGGTTAGATTTTGCCTATCCTGCTTCAATCAAGGTGGGAGGCATGGCCAGTGGCGGCACCGCGAATCGCGCTAATGGTCTCTTTTGCAATGACCAATATTATGAAGAAGGTACGGTGGGCGTGGCGTTGAGTGGCAACATCACGATCAAGGCGGTGGTGGCCCAAGGTTGCCGCCCGGTCGGGCCAATCTTCCGGGTGATTGAGGGAGAACGCAACATTATTTTGCAGATAGAGGAAGAATTGGGCGATCGCCCCCTCGATGCCTCTCCCCTAGAAGCTCTCCAAGGTCTATTGCGGGAACTCACCGAAGACGATCGCGAGCTGGCCCAACATTCTTTATTTGTGGGCGTAGCCTATAGCGAATTTCAGACCCATTTAGAACAGGGGAATTTTTTGATCCGCAGTCTCGTGGGCATTGACCCTCGGGTGGGGGCTGTGGCCATTGGCGATCGCGTTCGACCAGGACAACGCATTCAGTTCCATTTGCGAGATGCTGAAGCCGCAACCCGAGATCTGGAGCGTTGTCTCGAACAGCATAGTAAGGCTATGGGAAACCAGTTGCCCTTAGGGGCTTTAATGTTTTCCTGTATTGGCCGTGGAGCTGATCTCTACGATGCCGAAAATGTCGACTCCAGTATTTTGCTGCGCTACCTTCCGCCTGTAGCGGTCGGTGGGTTCTTTAGCAATGGAGAAATTGGTCCCATTGGCCGAAATACTTATCTACATGGCTATACGTCGGTTTTTGGTTTGATTTATGAGCGGAATGCCTAGAGTTTGCTGATAGCTCGCTTAGAGTTTGCCTAGACCTCACTGGCAGAAGCCGTCGCCTCTAGGGCCCCCGAAAGATAGCGATCGACCAAGGGCAAGATTTTGTCAGCCTTCACGGGTTTTCCGACAAAATCAGTGGCTCCCACCATCTTGGCCCGGACTCGATCAATCACCCCATCATTGCCGGTCAAAATTACAATGGGCACCTCTCTAAAGGCTGAAACCCGCCGAATTTGCTTACACAGCTCATAGCCATTGGCGACAGGCATAACCAAATCTAAAAAGATCAGTGCGGGTTTTTGACGCAAAATGGTCGCGACCGCCTCAACAGCCTCCTGCACACAAATGACTTGATAGCCTGCTTCCGTCAGCATTTGCTCCATGAGATAGCAAATTTGTGGACTATCATCCACACAGAGAATCGTTTTCCCTCTGTTTTTTCCGACTGAGGCGGCTGAGGACCCTGGTCTGGATGGACCCGAAGAGGAAGCTCGGGTGGTAGTTTGGGGGACCGTTCCTGTCCGGCCAAGCTGGGGTTCGGGCAAGTCGGGGACTTGCTCTAGGGTAATAATGTCTTGGTCTTTATAAACCGCTAGCAGTCGGGCCAGGGTGGTCAAATCTTTCTGCATTTTGACCGCTAAATCCCGCACGGAACGCTTGCCGTTGAGTACCGTCAGAAATCGTTCGTGGGTAGGTGGGATGGAGCGCCCATGCTGACGCATCCCTTCCTCATTAATTTGAGGAGCGCAGTTAGGAGATTGCAGTCCCAGTTCCGTCACTTGCCAAGCCCGGAAGCTCGCATGCGCTCGCGCAATGGACTCATCATAGGAGCCCAGAACGGTCACAGGCGACTCTGGCATCTCCTGTTCTTCGGTGTCGCAACTGACCTCAACAATACTAGAAGCTGCTAAAAACGCATCAAATAGGACCTCATTTACCGTGTTGTCGATGGCAAATTGCATCGATTTCCGCGTAATCCGCCGCTGCTCGTATAGCTGGGTCAAGATGTAATGCTCTAGCTGAACTGGCTCCCCTTCGATGGAGAATTCGATTGATTTGGGCGGAATGCGCAACTGTCGCAACTGTCGATACCAGCGTCGCCAGCGATGATTTCCCCCTGAAGCCCAAACTACTCTGCCCGAGGCAAAGTAAAGACTCCATTCCTGCTCCACATCCGTTTTGATGCCGAGCTTGCCTTGACCTTCACTTTGGATGATTTGTTGAATCGTACCCGCTAGGTTTAGGGCGGTGAGACCGTTTTTGACTGGATATATGCGTTCTGCTGTCGCCATAATTCGAGGGATTGTCTGGTTGTACCCCTTTTGCCCTGACTTCTCAACAACCTAAAACATGAAGGGGAATGGGTTGTGGCTGCACGTCTGAACTTGCACGGGTGGTAATTGCGCAAGGACAATTTAGGTCCAATTAGGTTTAGAGTGCCCGGATTATGGTGAGGCGAATCAATACACCAAAAAACGTCGTAGAAAGAATATTCTTTCTACTGCGCTCACCCTGCTACCGCTAGGGTTCTATCTGGCTTGCTCCCGAAGGGAGCTGAAAACCTCTAGGCTTCTTCAGAGGAATCTGTAGTTTTTTCGCTTGGGGATGAATTGTAGAGTGCATCTAGTTTGCTGCGCACTTCGTCGATGGGAAGCGATCGCATCACCAAAAGCGGCTCATTGAGCAATTCTCCCGCATTATTAAATAGCTCCGGATGGGGCGTTCGCTGAGGTCTGGGCGGCTCGGGGGATTGAGGGTCGAGTCCTTGGGCGGGCATGCCCCGCTGAGAATCGCGCCCCAGAACAAACATATTGCGAATTAAGTTCCCCACAGCCAGCACTGCCAGGACGGTGAATACCAGCATATAAAGCAGATGCAGCATGGAAGATCCTCCAATCATTTCAATATCCTCAGGGGAAGCGGTCAACGGGTTAACTAAAAACTAAAAAACTTAACTTGATGCTATGGGGGGGCTCCAATGGGTTCAAAATTCGTTCAAAACTGATTAAAGAATGATTAAAAAACTAGCTGGATTGACGCCCGGTTTACAAAATTCGTTTAGCAAAATTTGTTTAGCTCTGAGAGGAAGTTGAGCGGTGCTGTACAGTCATGCCGACTTGCCAACACTCCAACACCAGTTGGTGCCAAGGGACAAGAATCGACGTTTCAATGCCTGCTTTGCCGCCGGTCGCATTGAGGAGGGCCTGGGCGGAACTCACTTCTTTCTGAGTCTGTTGAATCCGGGCTAGCAATTGGGCCTGCTCTTGGGCCTCTAGAACATTAACCTCTTCTGTTTCCAGTAGCCGACGCGTCCGTCCAAACCAAAATTGAAAATCTTCGAGCAGGGGTTGGAGCACTGCTTTGAGTAATTCGGGTTCAGAGACTGAAGGGTTGAGCATGACAGCACAGTTGAGCCAATATAAACAACAGGACTGAGGTGGACTGAGGTCAAGGGTTCTCCATGCCTGTTGCTCTAAATATTAACGTGATTTACTGGGCGTAATGAACCTTCTTTAGGTTTACTTATCAGCTTGGGGGTCTGGGGTCGGCACCGGTTTGCGAGCAACCGCTAAGATAAGACAATGGACGGCGGTCCAGTAAAATGTGCTGCTGGCGATCGCCACCCAATTCGTTTCGTTTCATTCATTTCTCAAGTTATGCCCCCCGCCTCCGCCGCAGAACCCATCCGTTTATCCAAGACCAGTGAGTCTGAACAGCTAAAGAAGATTCGCCACACCACCTCCCATGTGATGGCCATGGCGGTGCAAAAGCTGTTTCCCAAGGCTCAAGTGACCATTGGTCCTTGGACGGAAAATGGATTTTATTATGACTTTGATACGCCGGATGCCTTTACGGAAAAGGATCTGAAGGCCATCAAAAAGGAGATGGTCAAGATCATCCATAAAAAACTGCCGGTGATTCGCGAAGAAGTGAGCCGCGAGGAGGCAGAAATCCGAATTAAGGCCCTAGGGGAGCCCTACAAGCTGGAAATTCTCGCTGGAATTCAGGAGCCCATTACGCTCTATCACTTGGGTGAGGAGTGGTGGGATTTGTGTGCCGGTCCCCATGTGGAGAGCACGGCGGAGCTGAATCCGAAGGCGATCGCCCTAGAATCTGTCGCGGGAGCCTACTGGCGCGGCGATGAAACCAAAGCTCAACTCCAGCGCATCTACGGCACTGCTTGGGAAACGCCGGATCAACTGGCGGAATATCAGCGCCGCAAGGAAGAAGCCCTGAAGCGGGACCACCGCAAGCTGGGTAAGGAACTCGGTCTGTTTTTATTCACGGATATCGTTGGACCCGGTTTGCCCCTCTGGACTCCCAAGGGCACGATACTGCGCAGCACCCTAGAAGACTTCCTCAAGCAGGAGCAAACGAAGCGGGGCTATCTGCCGGTGGTAACGCCCCACATTGCCCGTGTCGATTTGTTTAAAACCTCCGGGCACTGGCAAAAATACAGCGAGGACATGTTTCCGATGATGGCGGAAAATGAGGCCGCTCGCTTGCAGGAACAGGGCTTTGTGATGAAGCCGATGAACTGCCCGTTCCACATCCAAATCTATAAGAACGAACTGCGGTCTTACAAAGAATTGCCCATGCGTTTGGCGGAGTTTGGCACGGTCTATCGCTATGAGCAGTCCGGTGAGTTGGGGGGCTTGACCCGCGTCCGGGGCTTTACCGTGGATGACTCCCATCTGTTTGTGACACCAGAGCAGCTCGACGAAGAATTTCTCAGCGTGGTGGATTTGATTCTAGAAGTCTTTAAGAGTTTGCAGCTCAAGAACTTCAAGGCCCGCCTCAGTTTCCGCGACCCCGAATCGGACAAGTACATCGGCACCGACGATGTCTGGGAAAAATCCCAAAATGCCATCCGCCGGGCTGTGGAAAAGCTGGGCATGGAACATTTCGAGGGCATTGGCGAAGCGGCATTTTACGGTCCCAAGCTGGACTTTATCTTTACGGATGTCCTGGAACGGGAGTGGCAACTGGGGACCGTGCAGGTGGATTACAACCTACCGGAGCGATTTGACCTGGAGTATGTCGCTGAAGACGGCAGCCGCCAGCGTCCCGTGATGATCCACCGGGCTCCCTTTGGCTCCTTGGAGCGCTTGATTGGCATTTTGATCGAGCAATATGCGGGAGATTTTCCGCTTTGGCTGGCTCCCGAGCAGGTGCGGCTGCTGGCCGTGACGGAGGACTTTTTGCCCTTCTGTGAGAATGTGGCAAATCAAATGCGATCGCTCGGCGTCCGGGTTGCCGTGGATCGGGGGGGCGATCGCCTCGGAAAAATGATCCGCAATGCCGAAAAAACCAAAATCCCCGTCATGGCCGTAGTCGGCGCGAAGGAAGTGGAAAATAATGCGCTCAATATTCGCACCCGCAGGTCTGGAGAATTGGGGGAGCTGACGGTGGCAGAGGTCTTGGAACGGCTGAAGACGGCCCTGGCAGAACGGGGAGAGTTTTAGAGCGTTGAACGATGACCGCTAGAAAATAGCTGAATCAGAGGCCAAACCGTTCATCCCCGCTGGCTCACCAGCCAATTCATCACCCGCTCACCCAACCGCACATTGCTCAACCGATCGATTTCGCGAATCCCCGTGGGGCTCGTGACATTCACCTCCGTGAGCAACCCGCCAATTACATCAATCCCAACAAAATACAACCCATCCCGCTGAAGAGCCGGTGCCACCTGTCGACAAATTTCCAGATCGCGATCGGTCATCACAGTTGCGTCTGCACGCCCCCCCACCGCCATATTGCCGCGAAACTCGTCCGCCGCTGGCACCCGGTTGACTGCGCCCAAGGGTTCACCCTCAAGCAGAATAATCCGCTTGTCTCCCTCCCGTGCCGCCGGTAAATAGGTCTGCACCATGACTGGAAATCGGCCTCGATGGGTGCTGATTTCGATCATGGATTTGAGATTGCGATCGCCCCATTCCAAAAACAAAATCCCTTCCCCCGCCTTACCATCTAGGGGCTTGAGCACTGCCTTCTGGTGCTCCTCAACAAATTTTAGAATCTCCGACATCCCTGTACTGACTTGGGTGGTCGGGATTACCGACTGAAATTGTAAGGCATACATTTTTTCATTAGCCTTGCGCAGACCATTGGGTGAATTGATCACCAAGGTTTTTTCCGGGTCTACATAATCCAAAATGTAGGTCGCGTAAAAGTAGGCCGCATCCGCTGGCGGATCCTTGCGCATGAAAACAGCCTGCATGTCTTCCAGCGGCAAAAACACCGACTCCCCTAGCTGATACCAAGGAGATGCCGCCTGCCACCGCTCCTCGCCCAGGGTCACGGGAATGAGCTGAACCGGTTGCAGCCTTGCCCAAGCTTTGCCCTGGATGACGCTGAGTTGGCCAAGTTGACCGATCCAGACTTCGTGGCCCCCTTGCTGGGCGGCTTCCATCATGGCAACGCTGGAATCATGGCCAGGGTCAAGGCGATCGATCGGGTCAATAATAAAGGCAACTTTCACAGCAAAGGTCTCACAATAGCGTGGATGGAAATGGCATCAGAGACGAGGACATGGCAATACCACAGCAATACTATGGCCATACCATGTCCCCATTGGCTTAAGTTAGGCTAAGCGGCTTGCAGCAAGGAATCCAGTTTGCCATTGCGATCGAGCGCATGAATATCATCACAGCCCCCCACATGTTGATCATCAATAAAAATCTGGGGAACACTACGGCGTCCAGCAGCCCGCTCTGACATTTTGCTCCGAGCCGCTTCGTCACCATCAATAACGTATTCGGTATATTCGACTCCCTTCTTAGCGAGCAGCGCCTTGGCGCGGATGCAAAAGGGACAAGTTCTCCAGGTGTAAATTTCAACGTTGGCTTTGTGCATGGGATACCTCTTTTGCGCAGAATATTCAGTCGGTCTGTCACTCGGTGGGTGGCAAAACGACCCAATTGTTAAGGAATATGTCCGACTCCATTTTATCCAGATCAAAAGGCCTCTGCGTCAACAGAGGCCCAAATTTCCTAACTTGATTCGGTCATTATGGCGTTATGTCATGGCGTTACGTCGCCCTCCTAAGCTTCCACAACGACCTTGGCCTGCTTCCGCTTGCGCCAAGCGAGACCGCTCATCATGCCGACAACGGCAAGACCTGCGACCGGTGAGGATTCCGGCACGGGCTGAGCGCTCTTGACGTTCCCCAGAATTTGACCATCAAGGACGACGCCATCGTTACCGCATTCTGCAAACAGGTGAGCTACAAAGTTACCAATTTGCAGACTAGACTTCTCGACGCTGAATCCGAAAGTATATTTGCCCACAGCCCCAAAGTTACCGAAATCTAAATCGGAATCAAAGCTGTCTAGCATCGTAACACTACTGGCATAGGTACCAGATTTCATGTTGGTGCGAGCGGCAGCATTTTGATTGAAATAGGTTGTATTGGCTTCCAGGTCTCCAAACGAAGCTTCGCCTTTTTCATTTTTAGAAACCTTGAGGCCACTCACAGTATTGGTATTTTGCTTGATACTGGAATAGCCTTGATTGACCGTCGTTAGACTTTGAGACGTCACATCGCTATACAATCCTATCGATTGGGTTGTATCGTTCTGGGCAAATTTCACTGCATAGAGATCACTAGACCCTTCCGCATTGGCGAAGTTATCCGTATCAGCAAAGTTAATGAAGAGATCGCCATAACCAATGCTGCCCCCCCGAGCGCCCTTAGATAAATAACCATCCAGCGACAAATTACTATTTACAGCAAAGACCACTTTGTCGTCGTATTCCCGAAAGGCTAAGCCATAAAATTCAAAGGCGCTCTTATTACCAATCACACTACCTTCAGTTCCATCCTTAAAGGAATCAATGGAGTAGTTCCAGCCGTTAAAGATTTCACCAGCCTGAGCTGCTTGGGGTGCAACCACGGCACAGCCTAATGCAGAAGCAACGAGCAATAGGGTTCTGATGGACTTGATCGCTTTGGAGTTGAGTACGTTCATAATTTTCACCGCCGTGGAATACATCTGAGCAAAATGCAGCGGTAGATGCACAGGTTTTTAAGTAGACGTTGTTTCGCGACTCAGAGTGACTGTTATGTGTCGCTTACGTGCAACATCCTGGCACGGGGTCATGGCAAAGCGGTATAGAACCGACCTGATTTTATGAGAAATAGGCAAAGACTGGCAGTCTATCTAAAGTCCAAATCAATTGCTTTTTCTCAAAACTTCAAGGGTGAAAAATTAAGGATTTTCACGGAGTAGGAATGGCTGAATGTATTTCATATACGAAATTTGTGCGGAAAAAGAGCGATCGCCCTTGCGCCCTCCCTTAGATTGCCCTCAGAGAAGCCCAAAAATTGCACCTCAATCCTATGACTGAGGCGCATAACCAAGGGCTCAAACTAGATTTTTACTCGGCTATGGCATACTGAACTAATTGGCCTAAGCGCTGGCGTAAAGTTTCGAGACCCAGGCGATCGCGGGCAGAGACAAATAGCGCTTGGGGATATTCTTCTTTGGCTTCTTCCAAACGATCGAGATCCACCAAGTCGACTTTATTTAACACGAGTAAAATAGGTCCCGGCGTCACGGGCATATCGGATAAAATCGACATCACCGCCCGAATTTGACTTTGCCAAGCGGGATGGGAAAGGTCCACCAAATGCAACAAGGCATCCGCCTCGGTCACTTCCTCCAGGGTTGCACGGAAAGCATCCACCAAGGAGGGGGGAAGCTCGTGGATAAATCCCACAGTATCAGTCAGTAGAATTGTCCGGTGATTCTCCGCCTCAGTATCCGAAATCCTGAGCTTTCGCGTTGTGGGGTCGAGCGTTGCAAAAAGCTGGTCGGCTGCATAGACATCGGAATGGGTCAACGTATTAAGCAGTGTTGACTTCCCTGCATTGGTATAGCCGACCAAGGCAATGGACGGGACCGACTGGCGCTGACGGTGTTGCCGCAGTCTGGCCCGGTGAGCCTGAAGTTCATCCACCTGCTGTTGAAGCCGAGAAATCCGACGCTGGATGGCCCGACGTTCGGTTTCGAGCTTGGTTTCCCCTGGACCACGGGTGCCGATACCACCGCCCAACCGAGACATGGCCAAGCCTCGACCCGCTAGCCGAGGCAATTGGTATTCCAACTGAGCCAGCTCCACCTGGAGTTTACCGGCTCCGGTCTTGGCTCGCTGGGCAAAAATATCGAGAATGACTTCCGTGCGATCGACTACCCGCAGTCCAATGCGTCGCTCCAGGTTGCGCACTTGCATGGGGGATAAATCGCGGTTAAAGACAATCAAACTGGCTCCCACGGTTTGAGCGGCCAGGGCAATTTCTTCGATCTTGCCGTCGCCGACAACGGTTTGGGGGTGGGGTTGCGATCGCTTCTGCTTCACCACATCCAGCACATCTCCGCCCGCCGATTCGACCAAGCGTTTGAGTTCGGCGAGGGTGTCTTGAAACTGAAGGCGATCGTCTCGATTCGTCTGTAGCCCGACAATGAGGACGCGATCGTGACCCGGTTCGACTTCCTGGGCTTGGGCTTGGCGGCGAAACTCTGCTTCTAAGCCTTCAACCAGATCGAGAAAATCCTGTTCGGCGAGGTCCTCCAGCGGTTGCGGCGGCGAAATACTCCAACGGGCCTCCGGATGGGGAATCAAGTGGGCCAAATAGACGCTGTCGACATAACCCGTCGCTCCGCCGCCGCGTCGCGTAAAACCCTGTCCTGTCAATGCTAGGGTCACCAAGGCATCAAGCCGCTGCAGCGCCATGGCCGTAAGCTGGGCTTCATTGGGGGGCGTCGGTTTGAGTTCCGTGGTGATGCAACGAATTCCGCAGAGCCGTTCCGCACCGTAGCGCGGCAGTTCCAGGGGCGAAATTTGGGTTTGGCGAACCGTACCAACCCCCACCCGAATGACCTGGCCCCGGCGATTGAGATAGACCGAGACCGGCTGACTCAGATCCGTGCTGAGCGCGGCGATCCGCTGGGCAAATTCTGGGGTGGTGAGGCGATCGCCCGGTAGTCGCTGCTGATAAAGCCGCTGGAGTTGCTTGAGCTGGTTGGGCTTGAGGCCCTTGAGGTTGCCGTAGACAGTCTCGATAGGTCGATGCTCCTAGGGGGATAACAGGCTTATTTTTTAGGATAGCGATTTTTGATAAAGGCGATCGCATCGAGCGGTTTCGATTTCACTGGGATCCCGTTGCTGGTAGCCGCTGGCTTCGTAGAGCGCGACGGCTCCAGCAAGAACGGTAGCGGTTTCCAGCCAAATTTGTGCAAAGCCCCGCTGGCGAATTTCAGCTTCGAGGGTTTGCAACAGATAGCGGCCTAGACCCTGACCACGAACGCTGGGATGGAGGTACATTTTGCGCAATTCGACGGCCTTGTGACCTCTAGAAATGGGATAAAACCCAATGGTTCCCACGACCATTCCGGCCTGTTCTGCCACCCAAAAGGCTCCCCCGGTTTGCCAATAGGCCCGTTCAACGTCAAGGACATCGCGATCGACCCCGTCCGGATCGCAGCAGAGTCGGAATTCTGCCAAGACTTGGGCAATCAGTTGAGCGGCGGGGTGGCGATCGCGGGGCTCCCAGTCTCGAATCCAAAAATCACGGTATTGATAAGCCATTGCCAATATCTCCTGACCGTTAACTCCTGACCGTTAACCCCTGACCGTTAGCTATGGATTCTGGGGGCAGGGTGCAGCGTTGCCAAAAGCTGGCTTTCCACCGTTGCCAGCTCCCATAAACGCTGTTCAACCTCCCATTGAGGAGAGGCTTGGGTCGCCAAAATCCAGTAGGCTCCATAATGCCGGGCCTCCGAGGCCATGAGCGCCCTGTAAAAGCTGGCGAGCTTTTGGTCTGGGCAATGCTCCGCTAAGAGACCCAAACGTTCGTGGCTGCGGGCTTCGATCAGGGCGGCAACCAGCAGCGAGTCCAGAAACCGTTCTGGCTCTTGGCGACGAATTTCGGCCTTGAGCTTACTGCCGTAGGGTGAGGGCACTAGCGGTCGCAGGGGGATCTGGCGTTCTTCTAGGATTTGGTTGACCTGGTCAAAGTGGTCGAGTTCTTCGCGGGCGATCGCCGTCAGTGCCTTAATCAACGGTCCGTGGGAGGGATACCGAAACATCAAATTCAGTGCCACCCCGGCAGCCTTGCGCTCGCAGTGGGAATGGTCCAGCAAAATCTCGTCCAAATTCCCCAGGGATTGGTCAATCCAAGCCACCTGGGTGGGAGACTGCAAAAACTTGATGCTAGCGGCGGGCATAGGAAATTCTAAATAGGAAATGCTGAAACCGTTCTGCATACCTTGAGTTGGGTCTCAGATCCAGAATAGCCCGACTAGGACTGAGGCTGAAGATGCCAGACCAACGCTTGTAACCCAAGTCGATAGCTATTGGCCCCAAATCCGCTAATTTGGCCCACTGCCACTGGGGCGATAAAAGAATGATGTCGGAATTCCTCTCGCTTGTAGAGATTGCTGAGATGGACTTCGACCGTGGGAATCCCTACACCGGCGATCGCATCCCGCAGCGCCACGCTGGTATGGGTGTAGGCCCCTGCATTAATCAACAGCCCTTGATATTGACCCACAGCACCATGAATAGCATCCAAGAGCACGCCCTCGTGGTTGGATTGAAGAAAATCGACAGAAACTCCGAGGGAAATTGCTAACTCCCGGAGATCATCATCAACCGCTGCAAGCGTAGTCTTGCCGTAAATGCCTGGCTCCCGTTGACCCAACAGGTTTAGGTTGGGTCCGTGGATAACCAAAATACTGGGATGGGGAGGTGAACGATGGGGAAATGAACTCACGCGATCGCCTAGCGATATCGCCGATCATCTACAGGAATCGGAATCAGCTCCGGTTCGGGTTCCACATCGGGTCCAAGGAGAGCCTCCACCAAGCGGCGAGCCCATTCCTTGAGCTTTTCCAAAATCTTATCAATATAATCCATGAACTGGAGAACTCCTTGCTCGACATCCCAAACCTGTGAATGCGCCCATCGATTGTGATGCACGTAAGACAAAAGAATGGGGGGACATGAGTTTAGTCACGTTTCTTTCATGTATGGGAGATCATAGCGAATCCTCGCCGAATTGGACAAGGGTATTACGCAGATTCCTGCCCTAGAGACCATGGAGAGCCCCTCAAAATCACTGAGGCTCCCCAGCCAAATGGCTGAGTCAAATTTTTTTATGCAAAAGTGATGACCTGGTCAAAACCTGTGCTACGATTCATAACCGTGGATAGCGAGGGTCGATGCCCGAGTGGTTAATGGGGGCGGACTGTAAATCCGCTGGCACTGCCTACGCTGGTTCAAATCCAGCTCGGCCCATCCACGTCTGCCCGTGTAGCTCAGTGGTAGAGCACACCCTTGGTAAGGGTGAGGTCACGAGTTCAAGTCTCGTCACGGGCTTCTGAAGACTGGCGATTCCGTCTTGACTGAATCATCAGTCTAAATCATTGATAGTTTTTTTGATGGTTTTTACCCCGTGAGAAATTTCCGGTAGATTCACCGAATCTTTATGGTGGAAGCTCAGGATCCCTGAGGTCTCTCCTGTAAAGAGGATTGTCAACTCAGCCCTTTAGCGCTGGTCTGCATCCCCTTACGAGAGCCTGCATGGTTGCCTCATTTTTTTTGCTCGTGCCCTACGGCCTCGTGCTGCTTTGGGCCGTTGTGCTTTTGGTGTTAACTGCCTTTTTGCTGTTGGAATGTGTGGCAGCTTGGTGGTCCTCTAATTCTGTGGCTGATTTTGCGATTGCTTTTGCGACTGATTTACCGGTTGATTCGGTGGCAGGTTCAGCGGGCTTAGGAAGAAGTAATACGTTGGGCCATCGTCAACCTCGGCCATTATCCCCTCGGCCCAGCGTGGCGGTGCTCGTGCCAGCCCACAATGAGGCGTCAGGCATTGAGCAGACCTTAATTCAGATGATTCCCCAACTGAATTCTACCGATCGGCTGGTGGTGGTGGCTGATAATTGCAGCGATGCAACTGCGGCGATCGCTCGTCAACTGGGAGAAACCCAAGCCTCTACCCAAATTCTTGTCCTAGAACGTCACAGCGAGACGGAGCGGGGCAAGGGCTATGCCCTGGACTATGGTCTACGGGCGCTGGCCCAATCCCCTCAGCCCCCTGATGTGGTCATTATGGTGGATGCGGATTGTTGGGTTCAGCCTCAAGCCCTAGGGCTCCTGGCGGCCATGGCCTGGCGCACCCAGCAGCCGGTTCAAAGTGCCTACACCCTGACACTGCCCCCTGGTATTACGACCGAAACCGCATCCCTCAAGGATCAGGTGACGCGGTTTGCCATGCAGGTCAAAAACCGAGTGCGCTTGCAAGGCTTGGCTCAGCTCCATCTGCCAGTTTTGCTGACCGGGACCGGGATGGCTTTTCCTTGGTCGGTGCTTCAAAAGGTCGATTTAGCCAGCGGACACCTGGTAGAAGACATGAAACTGGGTCTAGATTTGCTGTTAGCGGGATATAAGCCCCAGTTTTGTGGCGCAGCTCAGGTCACCAGTGCGCTACCGGCTTGTCAAGCCGCAGCCCATAGTCAGCGCACCCGCTGGGAACATGGGCGGTTGACGTTGATGCGAGATTATTTGCCTCGACTGGTGGTGGCGGCGATCGCCCAGCGACGACTGGGACCCTTGGTCTTGGCGCTCGACCTCTGCGTTTTGCCGCTTTCTTTGCTGACGGTGATGGTTTTTGGAGTTTGGAGCCTAGCGCTGGTGTTGGCCTGGGTCTGGGGGCTGCGGGAAGCGCTGGCGATCGCCAGCCTTGCCCTGGGATTCCTCGTCCTCGCCACAGGATTGAGCTGGAGCCGCTTTGGGCGTCAGGATCTGCCCGCTCGGCAGTTATGCCAAATTCCGCTGTTTATTCTCTGGAAATTACCCATCTATCTTCAATTTCTCATCCGTCCCCAGCGCCAATGGATTCGCACCGGGCGCGATGGAGGAACGGAGCTTGACCAACAAGCGCCCCAGGATGGACTCGAACCATCGACCGACTGCTTAGAAGGCAGTTGCTCTATCCGCTGAGCTACTGGAGCGGGTGCCGCTATCGTAGCAAACTCTTAGGAACTCTGTCCCCTGATGGCATCGAACCCGTCAAACGCTGCATTAAACCTCGGTCAAACGCACCGTGCACAATCCCCAGGGAAACCGCCAGAGAAAACCCGATAAATCCGCTCTCAACGCCGATTAGGGAGAGTTCCCCGTGTTACCGTTGAAGGGGAAGAGAATCGCAATGCTACGGATTTTTGTCGCACCCGCCTTCCAACCCATTCCTGTTCATTTCTAGGCTTCGCTGACTATGCCTCCGAGAAAATTGTCTGATGACGACAAGGTTGCCATTGTTGAGCTCTATCGACAGCCCGGTGAAACCACAGGGACAGTCTCTGAGAGATATGGGGTGAGCGTTAGCACCATTAGTCGGCTGCTCAAGGTTGAGCTGCCCTCGGGGGAATACGAAGCCCTGGTTCGCGAAAAGCGGAGCGGTGGGAGTAACAAAGAGGAGGAAAGCGAGGTTACCGCTGAATCCGATGATCCAATCGGTCCATCTAGTGAAAAAGGTAGAAGATCCACGGTGCGATCGCGTCGAACAATCAAAAAGGCTTCAACCGTTAAAAAATCTGCAACGGCAGGCAGGACGGTCAAGAAAAGATCGGTGAGCGAGTCTGAGCCGGAAGACTTAGATTTAGACCTAGATTCAGAAGATCTAGATGTAGAGCCCGTGGCGATGCCAAAGGTCACTGAAGTGCCGGAGGTCGTTGCCACTAAGGTCGTTAGGTCGAAGCGCCCCACCAAGCGGGAGCGACCCAAGCCGGAACCTCCCAAGACTGAGCTATTGGGGCCAAAAGGCGGTGAGCTGGACTTCTCTGAGCCGGAGATGGCTGAATCTGAGCTCTCTAAGCCTGAAATTGCTAGACCTGAAATTGTCAGAGCTGAGACCCCTAAGCCTGACCTGCCTGAAATCATTGAAGTCGTAGAAGCTCCGGTGGTGAACAATCCGCCCGCGCGACCCAAACCGGTGCTAGCTTCAACCCGTCGCCGTCGTCGTCGCTCTCAATCGGAAGAAGACACTGAGAATATTGCCCAGCTAGATTTGCTTTCTAGTCCAGTGGCGCAAGCCGAGGAGCCTCCTACCCCCTTCGCTCTAGCCGAGACGCTGGATGAGGATTTGGATGAAGATTTGGATGAGGATTTGAACGAACCTTTGGACGAACCCTTGGACGAAGATCTCGCTGAGAATCTAGAGGACTTAGATGATGAGGATCTAGAGGACGAGATCGAAGACGATGACGACTTTGATGATGACTTTGATGAGGACGAGGACGACGAGGATGAAGATGAAGATCAGGTTGGCCTTTTAACCCGACGCCCAGGCTCGGCGGCGGAATTGCTCCAAGTGTTGCCACTAGGGGAGGCCGATCTGGCTCGGATGCTTTATCTGGTCGTCGATCGCACAGCGGATTTGGTGACTTGCCCGATGCAAGAGTTCAATGATCTAGGCCAGGTGCCAGCGGACGAAGAGACGCGGCAAACCCTGCCGGTGTTTGACAACCATCGGATTGCCCGCCGATTTTCGAAGCGTAATCAGCGCGTTATCAAAGTCCCAGATGGACGGCTGTTGGCGAAGACTGCGCCCTGGCTAGAAGCCAAAGGTATCACGCGATTTTTACTGGATGGCCAGGTTTACGCGCTGGACCTCAACTCCTAAGCTCAGCCGCTCAGCGATTCACAAGACCCTGAACGGCCACCGCCCCCACCATTCCAGCCATGGCACAAAAAGCGAGCAGGATGCCTACGGGTAAATTGATCAACGGGAAGGCCAAAAACTGGAGTGAGATGGGGGTGTAATTCTGGATGGCGAGGATGGCGATCGCCCCCACCCACAACGCACAGGTGACAGTCGCCAGCAACGGCAGTAAATTTTTCATAGGGTTCAATCCAGGCTTGATATCAGTCCGGTATGGACAATGCTAGCTGATAAATTTGTCGCCGGGGCAGGGCGAGCTGGTCGGCCAGTTGGCGGCTGGCGCTGGAGCGAGACAGCCCTTGGCTCAAAAGTTGGGTCAACTCGGTTTTGATGGCTGCATCGGAGAGTTGAAGCGTTTCTAGGATCGCTCCGGCAACGATCAGCGTATATTCTCCTTGGGGAGGGCGAGTTTCGGTGTGGGCGATCGCCTCTCCCACCGTGCCCCGCCAAAATTCTTCATGCAGCTTGGTTAATTCACGGGCAAGAACCATAGGTCGGTCGGGACCAAAGCGATCGCCCAAATCCACCAAAGTTGCCCGCAGTCGATGGGGAGATTCGTAGAATACCAGCGTGCGCGGATCGGTTTTGAGCTGATCAAGGGTCTGGCGTCGCGCTTTGGATTTGGCGGGTAAAAATCCTTCAAACGTAAACCGTTCCGTTGCGATTCCGGCGGCACAGAGGGCAGTGGTTACAGCGCTGACGCCTGGGATCGGCACGACGGGAATTTGGGCGGCAATGCAGGCCCTCACCAGATCCGCACCGGGGTCGGAGATTACAGGAATTCCCGCATCACTGACGAGGGCGATCGCCGCTCCTGCTTCTAATCGCGTCAGCAAATCGGGGATCCGACGACTGCGGTTGTGCTCGTGATAGCTAAGTTGGGGGGTTTCGATTTGAAAAGCCTGGAGCAGTTTGCCCGTGTGGCGGGTGTCCTCTGCGGCAATCCAGTCCACAGCTTTGAGAATTCGCACCGCTCGAAACGTCATGTCCTCCAAATTGCCAATGGGGGTGGCGACAACGTAGAGGGTGCGGGGCTGGGGCTCGGAAGGCATGGAGTGATTGAACGGTGATTGAACGGTGATTGAACAGACAGTGATTGAACAGACAGTGATTGAACAGAGTCTTTTCAGTTGGACTCTCAGTTTACGGCCCTTCGCCAAAGATAGTAGCGATCGCAAAACTCATCCAAATCCTCCTGTAGCTGCGCGAGGGAACAACCCGTCGCGAGGCTGGTGGCGATCGCACTCCCCCCGGCGGCAACCCCTTCTTTCACAAAACCGGCTTCGTAGGCCCGTAGGGCTCTATGGCGAGAGCGGGAGAAGTCTAAGTCCGTCGCCAGGAGAATGGGCGGGGGTGGGTTGGAAAAGCGATCGCCAATGGCCCGCGCCAAACCTGGGGTATCGCCCGAGGGATCGGCGGCAACCCAGCGGGTCGTACCAATGGCGATGTTGTCTGGGTTCCAATGTTTTTTTTGAAGGGATGAATGAGTCTGAGGCGACAGCGTCATCAGGGCTGCGGCAATGGCGTACACCGCTAGCATTTGCGTACCGCCGGCCAAGAGAACGCCGTGGGTTGGGCTGAGGGCAATTGCCATTCCTGCCACCACAAGCTGCATCGGATCCCCCACTGCCGCCGTAATTTCAACGGCATTTTTCTGTCCCCGAGGTGGGTCACCCAGGGCTTGTTTTAATCCCTGGTGGGCGATCGCAGCCTTTTGGCCATGGTTACAGTGCGGATGACTGCTATTTACCCGCCCCTGGGCCGCAACCCCAAGACCCAAGAGCACCGCCAGGGCACTCGTGGTTCCCCCCACGACACATTCTCCTAGCACCCAATAGGAACCTGAGGGCGATCGCGCCGCCTGGGCAGTTCCCCAGGCTAACCCCGCTTGCAAGAGATGGTGCGCCCTGTCCAAGGGCAAGGCGGCTCCCGTGCTCACACAACGGGCAACTTGGCCTTGCAGATCCACTTGTAAAACGCCGGGGCAGGGGGGGAGTGACAAGGGCACCGGCAAGCCCGCATCCAAGAGGGTTACCGGAATCTGTCCCTGCTCCACGAGGGCACGGGTAATGAGGACTGGCGACACCCCTGCGGTCAAGGGCGGCAAGGGATAACGGGGGGGGCCGCTGAGCCCCTGGGCTAAAAACTCTGCGTCGGCAAGGGCAGTCCAGCGGCGATCGCTCGGCGTCTGACCCGCTGCCGAAATGCCAGGGATCAAAGCCGTTTCCGTAAATCCCAAAACACAACCGAGGGACCAAGGCTGTCCTCGAAACCGAGCTAGCCAAGCCTCGCCCCGCTGCCGTTCGGTATAGATTTGGATTGACATTACCCTATTCGGTTTCTAGTTCCAGCATGACCTGAACCCAATTCGGGGGATCGGGCACCCGCAGCCCCAGCCGCTTGAGCAAAAACCAAGCTGCCAGGTGAACCGCAAACAGATAAATCAAGCCATTGATCACCACCAGAACCACGGCCAAGATCTGCACCACCTGCAAATCGGGTTGGATTAATAACCCCAACCGAATCGAGACCCAGCTAATCAGCTTGGTGACTTGGGTGGTGACATAAATCCAGAGGTCTTCGCCCAGGAGCACCGAAGTGAGCGCCACCCGAAAGAAAAATCCAATGGTGTTAATAATCGTGCCGAGAAAAATAGACAGACCCCAGCCCGCACCCCGTCGCCAGCAACAGCCAAATAACACCCCCAATAATCCTGACGGCATTAGAAAAAACAGACTCCGTACGGGTCCCATAAACACCGTTAACAGCAAACTGGAGACCACGGTCGCCATCCAGGCCGCCCGCAGATTCCAGCGGAGATAGACTAGGGCAATCGGGATGGGAAAACAGATCCGCCAAATTGGCCCCAGGGGAAAATAAAAATTGATCAGCCACAGCAAACTGGTTGTGCTAGCCAAAAACGCCGTTTCGACTAGGGCAACGGGGGGCTGCACTAAGGTTGTGGGGCGGAGTAAGGGAACCATCGGGGCCGCCGGGGGACTCCAGGTCTCTCCAGAGGGAATAGCTCCATCGACCCACTCCTGCCAGCTATCGCTGTTACTGTCCATAGGACGGTCGGCGGAACCGGCCTCCAGAGGCCCCGACTCCGGCGCGGCGGATTGGGGATCGTGGGAATTTGAAGCAGCGGGTTTGGACATGGGCAAAGGTTAAACACAAATTATCCAACTAACGCCTCTAGGGCGGCCAGATCCGGGATTTGCATGATGTCGCGATCGCGCACCACCAATCCCTTCTTCTCTAGCTTACGCAGCACCCGCGTCACCGTTTCACGCGCCAGACCGCTGAGGCTGCTGAGTTCCCGGTGAGGAAAGGCAGGAATCACCCAGCCGGAGCCCTCGGGTCTGCCTTGGCCATCCACCAAAAACAGCAGCACATCCACCAACCGCGCCGTACTGTCTGCTTCCCGCAGTCGCAGTCGCCGATTGACCTGCCGCAGCCGAGAGGCTAAGAGCTGAGACAGATGCACCCCCGCTAAAGGTTCCGTATGCAGCAAGTCCAGAAAATCCTGGGCCGGAATACTACAGATATGCGTATCCAACAGCGTAATCACATCCGTGGACCGGGGAATGGCATCCAACGCCGCCATTTCGCCAAATAGATCGCCGTTGGTTAAAAGATTGAGCGTGATTTCCTTACCATCGAGATTGTGGGTCCTGACTTTAACCCAACCCTCCAAAATAAAATGGATCGAGGCTCCCCCATCATTCTCAAAGACAATGACATGGTTGGCCGGATAGCTCCGGAGAACCGGGTGAGCGATCGCACGCTCCACTGATTCCACGGGTAATCCCTTAAATAAATTGCAGTGCTTCAGCAAGATCGGTCGCCAATCAGCGTCGAGGGAGCCATGCCGGTAAGCCATTCACACGTAAACTCTGGGCAGAGGAATTTCATCGTCATCATACGTCAATCCCTGGACCGATGGACAGGGCAAGGCACTCGGCATTCCCAAAATAAGACCGATCCCAAAGGCTTGCATCGGTCACCTCAGCCCCTAAGATATTTCCAGTTTTAAGATATTCCCGGTATTCCCGGTTTGAAGGTCCAGATCGAAATCCCAAACCAGGGTTTAGATGCCCTGATGTCTTAGGGGCAACCGCCCCCTAAGGGGCAGCTCCCGCAGCTCCAACAGGGGCTTTGGCATACGCAAATGGGGGTGCGATAAATCTAACACCCGGTGTTAAGCTAGGCACGAAAGCAAGATCTTGATGGTTAACCCTTTCGTGGCAGCCACAGCCTCTACCCAGTATCATTGGCCAATTTAGCTGGGTGGAAAGAAGACCTTTAGCCATCCACATGAGGTGCTGGCGTGAACTCCCACAGCGACCAAATTCGCTCCCTTATTTTAGAGATTGATGAGCTATTGCACGGTAGCTCCCGCAATCTGTTCTGGACTCTTTCGGGCGATCGCGCTCGACATCAGGAAACGCTCCAGCATTTGCGCCGTTATCTCTCAACGCTGCAAAATGCCATTCGCAAAGCCAGAATTCGCAATCTCCCAGCGGGTTCTGACGATTTGCCGATGCTGCTGCAAGCCAAGCCCAAGACCAGCAGTATCCATCCCCATGGTCCAAAGGCCCTCAATCCCTTTGCCATTCCAGGCCCGCTCGACGCTGTTTCCCCAGCAGAGGATCAAGCCACCCGGATCCATCCTTTGGCGGAGTCCGATAGGATAAAGGAGACCCCTGAACTGGAAGTTCGTCCCCTGAGTTACCAAGATTCAGATCAGCTCCTTCAACAGCTCAGCGACGAGCTGACCCAGCTGCGCGATAGCCTCATTGGCCCGCTCAAGGCTGAGGTCCAGCGGTTGCAGCTCCAGCGCCAGCAGTTGCAGCAGGAAGTAACGCAGCTGGAAATTCGGCGTGCTCAACAGCAATCGCCCTTCCAGGAGAAGTTGCTACAAGAATTCCTCCAAACGTTGATGGGGCGCTTGCAGGAGCGGATGGTGAAGCAGATTTCCACCATTCTGCAACAGATGCTGCCGCAAATTCTCGCCAGTCAGACAGGGGCCGCGCTGCCTGCGGAAGAAATTCAGCGGATTCAACAGCTCCAGCAGCGGGCCAATGCCCTGCTGGGCAATCTGGATTCGACGCTGCAAATCTTTTCTCAAACCCTTGAACAAAATATCCAAACCTACCAGCAGTCGTTGGCGACGGGTCTGGAGCGAATGCACAGCATGGGGCGTCAAGGGGAAGTGATGATGTCGACGCTGGTGGACCGCCTGGCGGACCAAATGGAAACCCAGACGGCTCGCTATCTCCAAAGTCCAGCTCCAACACGCAATTTACCGGCGACAGCAGGTTTCCAATCCATGTCGAGTACGGGCATTGCCAGCCGGACCCCAATCCCTGTTCCTGGGACAACGAATCCTGGGACGACGGAAGCGACTGGGGAGCCTGCCCTACCGCCGACAGCCCGTGCCACGCCAGACAGCGCCAATCGGAACGCCAGTTCTAAGGCCAATCCGAACGCCGGTAGTTTAGATGATTTTTACGCCAGCTTTGCGGCTTCAGCCGCAGCCTCGGTCTCCGCAGATTCGGCCAGTTCAGTAGATTCGGTAGGTTCGGCGACGGCCACTGAAGTCGCTGTTGCAACCCCTCGCGAGGTCTTACCTAGTCCGGCGATCGCCCGCACGGCGGATCTCGCAGCTCAACCAGAATCCTACGGCAGTTTAGAAGAAGCTCTGTTTGGCCATCTGCCCGAAGGGGAGCAGTTTTGGTTAATCCCAGGAGAGACTCAGGCGATCGTCACTCCAGCACCAGCCATTCCAGTACCAGCCGCTACTCCCTCCAGGACTACGCCGGTCAGCAGAACGGTGAATAGGAGCGTCACGACAACCCCGACTCACCCCCCGGAAGCCCAAACGATTCGTTCTTTGAATGAGCTGATCGATCGGACCTTTCGGGATTTAGAGAGTCTTAATTTGCTGGGCAGTCCCGGCAATACCGCCACGGCGATGCGAGCTGCCGCCGTTCAAGCTTCCCCTACCCCGCTGGGCTCTGGTGTCATGGTTGACGCCAAAAAAAAAACAGCTCCGCGCTCCTAGAACCGCCTAGTCAACCGCATCAGCCCGTCCAGCCTGATCTTCTGATGGGTACCACGGCGGGCTGGTATCTTGGACTGGAGTTTTCGACCCAAGGGTTGCGGGCTGTTCTGTGTAACCCGGTGACGGGGACGAGCTATCCCCTGTTTTGGCAAGGCATGGTGGCGGCTAATCGCCTGACGGAGCCGGTGTGGCAATTGGCGGCGATCGCCCATCTCCCCTCCAGTTTTAGCAGTAACCCAGAAGCGGTTGATATTCAGCTCCCCCTAACCGGTTTACCGGCTCCCGATGGCGTGTTGCTGTGCGATCTCAAGGCGGCCTTTGAAGTGGGTCTTCCCTATATTTCCGACAGCACGCACGATTGGGAACCCCAGCTAGACTGGTATTTTCAGGCGGCTCAGCCCCAGCGGACCCTAACTCCGCAAGCGGCTATTTCTTTGACCTTGGCGCTCAAGGTGTTGACCCAGTTGCTGAGCACCCTCCAGCCCGAACGCACCCTGCCCCAGATGGGCACTTGGTCCTGTGGCGCGGAAGGATTAACCGCAGCCCAAACGGCCCAGTCCCTCGGCAGTCTGGAAGGCGTCATTATCAGTTGTCCTGCGGCTTGTAATGAAGCCTATCGGTTTAACCTGCGCGAGGCTGTGCTGACGGCTGAACTCGTGACCCAGCCAGAACAAATAACTTTTTTGGAGGTGCCGATCGCCGCCCTCCTAGCCGAGTTCAATCCCGATTGGGGACACCGTTTTGTCTCGACCGATTGGCAAGGGGCAACGCTGGTTGTCCATGCCGGAACTAGCGCCACTGAACTCGGTTTGGTTTGTTTGCCGAACACGCTGCACAATCTCACCCATGAAGATTTTAAGCTGCGTCGTTTTGAGTATGGTGCGATGGCTTTGCAGCAGGATATTGCCTGTCAGCTCTTGGCTCCGTTCATTCCAGAACCCCATTTGGGACTAGATATGACCGTTTTGCCAATTCCAGGGGAGCCAGATTGTACGGTGCGATCGCAACTCCAGCGCCAGCTCTATCAATCCCCCGCCGGTCTGATGCTCCTAGAGGGCAGCGCCTATCTCCAGCAAGTGTTGCAACGCCAAGAGCGGATCACCTTTGAGTTTGGTCCCTATGCCTGTACGTTCTCCCAAAAAGCAATGGATACCAAGGTGACTCAACCCTTTGTCATTCGCCTAAACCGCGAACTGAATCGGCTCTTTAGTGAAGCCGGTGTAGTGGCAGAAGGCATCACCCAGGTCATTTGTACCGGCAACGGTATCACCCAGCCTGCCATTGGGCAGTGGCTCAAGCAAAAACTTCCCCAGGCTCGATTCATCCAGTCAGAACGGCAAATGGAAAAGCTGATCGACCATCGAATTGCCTATGGTCTAGTGAGCCTGCCCCTCTATCCTCAAGTGTTGGATCGAAATACGCAGCAGTATAGCGATTACTTCTTGCTGATGGAACTGTTGCGATCGCTCCCCCTCGAAGCCTTGACCCTCGACGAGATTCTGGGACATTTAGAAACGTTGGGCATTAATACCCATGCCTGCAAGCCCAGGGTGTTGGCAATTTTGCAGGGGCAAATTCCGTCGGGACTTGTCCCGGAACCCGCAGATATCTGGGCGTCCCGTCGCAATGCGGACTATCAATCCCTCCAGATGAAGCCCTTGTTTCGTCAGATTTCGGCCCAAAGTTTCCAAATTGATCAGGAGCAGCGTCAGCGCTTTCTCGATTATTGGGCCAAGGTAACAGCCCACACGCAACAAACGCTGGAAGAACCCTATAGTTTGGGGTTGGGAGTATCGGTGATGGGGTCGTGAGGAAATCTGGGATTTTAGGATTTTGGCAAGATTTGCGGGAATGGAACAACCTTTGCTAAAATCATCAAACGACCGGGGCGATTAGCACAGTGGTAGCGCACTTCCTTCACACGGAAGGGGTCACTGGTTCAAATCCAGTATCGCCCATTTTTTGAAACCCAGATATTTCCTGGGTTTTGTGTTTTTGCTAGGCCAACGCCTCTGGATCAATCCCCAACGCTAGCAATTTCTCCGTTAGCCGAGCGGCCTTTGCCTCTGCCGCTGCCGCCCGCTCCGCCCCCGTCGGCAAGATCTTGCCATCGCGATCGCACCACCGCAGCCAAGTCGTCTCCACGCCTTCAAACCTTCCCTCCCACAACGTCAGCCCCAACCCCACCTGAGCCAACCAGGGCTCCTCCAACGCCACATATTCACCTTCCCGCAGCCCAAACACCCGCAACGGCTCATCTCCAAGTTGTTGCAACGGATCAAACACGACGTAATAGGTTACCCCCAGAAACGCATAATCTCTGAGCTTACTGCCCAGCTCATTCCCTTCCCGATTCGAAACAATTTCGATCGCCACATCCGGCGATTTACCAAATTCCCAAACAAAATACGTCCGATTCTTCTTCTCTCGAAAATCCTGGGGAGCCTCTACATCCAAACTCACAAATACATCCGGCACAATTGGCGGACGGTTCACCGACGAAAAAATCCCAATATCCGCATCTGCCACAAAGGAACGCTTCATGCCCCAACTCACCCAAGAGCTATACAGCACCTCCACTAAAAACCGCTGTAGCTTAGCTGAGAAGAAGTTATCCACTGGGGTATTGTCCTCGATCACCAAATCGTCAACGTTAGGCAGCAGTTCTAGCTGGGGAATTGCGTTTTGGGCAGCACGCTGTGTCATGGAACAGACCTAAAAGTGACGGGAGCAGACAGCCTAAGCCTAACAAATCTACTGTTGTCTGATATAGCTATTGTCTCTGATCCAGCCAATCCTCTGCCAGATCACACCAAGCTTGCACATAGGGACGATGCTCTGGATTGAGGGGGTCGATCGTGCTGACTTCGGGATAGGTGGCCTGAAATTTTTCATCCACAGGTTGCCAGGATTCGATTTGCAAGGTCTCACCTCGAACCAGAATGGTATCGCGGCAGTCTCCAGTTTTTTCTTCTGAGTTGTTAGCTGCACTGATGGGGGGCTGCGATACTGGAGTCGAGATGCGAGGAAGGGCTACTCCGGTTAGTTGCGTTTGCCAACGCGATAGGGCTTGTCTACCCAATCCCAGAGTGCCTAAAATTGCGACCGTTGGAAAAAGTAGGTAAAGAAGAATGAACTTGAGCAGGGGTTCAGATGCTTTTAACGGACGAACCCAGATAGGCCAGATGTCTTGATGGTTGCGGCTATCGCTGGAAGATGAATGAGTTTCGATCGCTTTGCGTCCAATAGCAATTGTGGCGGCTTGGCTATTAGGGATTTGGTTGATAGGGATTTGGTTGATAGGGATTGTTGAGGGAGCGTTTGAGGGTTCTGTAAGCGCTAAGGGCTGATTGTCTGCGATCGCACCATAGGGGGTTTTGGGCTTCTCCCAGCGGGGTAAGGGAGCTTGTAGCGTCTTGCACAGAGTCAGCAGTTCTGACGCGGAGGGCCGCTCTTGGGGATTGGGTTGGAGCATCATCGTCAAGAGATCTCGGAAACTGGGACTAATCTCTAGGGCTTGTTGCCAGGGATGAGGTTGAGCAGCGGTTTTGTTGAACCAGTCAGAGTTGAGTTGGGGAGAGGTGGGTTGGGTCAGTTGGGTAACAGAGAAATCGTTGGTCTGACCACTCAGTAGAACAAGAAGGGTGACGCCGAGGGCATAAATGTCGCTTGCGGGTTCGGCCTGTCCGTTTTCTTGCTCGGATGGGCTATAGCCGGGATGTTGGCCAAGGGCCTTGATCTGGGGCGTTGTGGCAGTTTTGGCGAGAGCGCGCTTAGGGCCACCGAAGTTAATGAGGACAGGCTTTGCGGTTTCTGCGCAGAAGATTAAGTTATCGGGGCAAATATCACCGTGAGTAATTTTGCGGGTATGGAGATAGTCGAGAACCGGGAGAATGTCTTTGAGGAACTGGTGGACTTGAATTTCTGCGAAGGGTCGTTGGAGGTGGCTTTGGTAGCTGCTGCCGTTGATCCATGTTTGGACGAGGATGCGTTGGGGATGTTGTCCTGGGGTGATTTTGAAGTAGGTACGGTATCGGGCAATCTGGGGGTGGTCGAGGGCAATGAGGCGAAGGGCTTCGGCTTTAAGGGCAGCTTTGGCGGTTTCAAATTCTTGGGGGTGGGCAAAGCTGCGGGGGGTGAAGAGTTTGAAGGCGTAGACCTTTTGGTCTTTTGAGTCTATGGCTTTGATGCTGTAGCCGAAGGCGCTTTTCCCGAGGAGTTCGAGGGACTGGTAGCCTGGAATGGAGGGAAGATTCATGGCGACAGCAGGGTGTTAGGGAAACAAAGAAGCTCTACAAGATGTGGCTGAGCTATAGCGTTTCTCAGTTGGATGGCTGATAGTAACAGCCATGGGTAAACCACCCCACACAGTCTTCAGGTGTGATCGCGTCGAGTGCCTCCGTAATGGCGAGGTCAAGGGCTTCATAGGTGCGAGCCTCCTGGGTACGTAAGAACTCTTTGACCTTGGACCAGCCGTTCTCAATGGGATTGAAATCAGGAGAATAGGGAGGCAGATAAACCAGTCGCGCACCCGCGGCCTCAATGGCTTCGCGAATCCCTTCGACCTTGTGAGAGCTGAAATTATCCATTACTACGCAGGCTCCCTTCCAGAGATTGGGCACCAGGATCTGTTGCACATAGGTCGTGAAGGCGTGCTTGTCATTGCCTCCTTGAAAACTGAAGGCGGCAATAATGCCTTCGATGGATAATGCCCCCACTAAAGTGACATTCCGTCCTTTGTTGACAGGGGTTTTTCCATAGGCGCGTTCGCCCTTGGGAGAACGGGCATGGTGACGGGTCATGGCCAGATTCACGCCAGCCTCGTCCACAAAAACTAGGTCTTCAAGCTTGACTTCCCCGAGCTCAGTCCAAAATTCAGCTCTGAGTTGTTGGACTCGTTCGCTCTGCCGTTCACTGGCGTGGAGAGTCTTTTTTTTCGCGTTAGATTCAGTCGTTGGGTGATTCGCCCCATCGTTGCTCGACTCACCTTCACCTCTAGCTTTTGCACAACTTGCTCACACAACTCTTCTAAGGTTGCATCGTTGTTGGCTTCAATCATTTGAGCTACTTGCAACATTTGAGCTGCATTGAGTTTTGCTCTCGCTCCTCCTCCATGAGCTCTGGACTCACAGCTACCCGATTCTCGGTAACGCTTGAGTAAACGATGCACCATACTCGCACTGACTTGAAAGCGCTTGGCAATCTGAGGTTGGGAGACGCTCCCTTCCTCATACGCTGCAACAATCCGCTCACGCAAGTCCAACGAGTAGGCTTTCATTTATGGTTCCTCTGGGTTCTACGGGGCTCCCCATCTTTAGTCTAGGCTACTCATTGGAGAAACGCTATATTCCTGAAAATCGATTTGATCACGCCCCAAAATCTTTTCTAGCATCTCGACTAAAACTGGGAAAAATTCCTACACAGTCTGCCAGACCAAATCCAGATCAACTGCATCATATTGATGAATGACGATATTGCTCATAATATCTCTGAGGTGCTGTCTGTCTCGTGTCATAGATGGTTTGGGCGAAGGTCAAGATCTGCTGTTTACGTTCTAGGTTTCTACTGGTTTCGAGGCCTTTTCTGCTCACGAGATCGACTTTTCGCTGAAAAATTTGGGTGAGTTGGTCTTGCATTTCAGTGAAGTCGAGGAGAGTGTGGCGGGCGGTGTCGCTGAAGTCAACGAGGATATCGATATCGCTGGTTGTTGGGTTGAAGTCGGTACGAAGAACTGAGCCAAAGAGAGCAAGGCGAGTGATTTGCCACTTTTGGCAGAAGGTGATGAGTTTTTTCTCGGGTAGATCAAGCTGAATGGTGGATAAGCAGCGAAATGGGGGGGAGGTTGTCATGGTGTTGGTGGGGTCAGGTCTAACAAGGGCTGACCTAGAGGCTCCTTTACTGGTCTATTGTTTGTTTCAGTTTAGCGTTTTGCTTATTCTAGAGTGTGTCGGTGGAGGGCCAGCAGCCAGACGTTCACCGAATTTACCAGCATGGCTGCTGGCGGTTGATTTTTGGATCCGGTTACCCCGATCGCCAAAACAGGGCTGTTCTTCCGAAGAACTGTCTTACCAACGAGAAGGATTATCTGGATGGAGTTGGTCTTGTTTCCAGGTTTTGGGATTGTCCAGGATATATCGACGAATCCGCGTCATTGCGGCCTCGTTACGAATGATATGGTCGTAAAATCGGCGTTGCCAGACGGGAACCCCAGGGGTCTGGCGTAGGTGGTTAATGCGTCTGGTGGTGGTGGATTTGAAACCGGCCATCAGCGAAGAAATCGATTTGGGCCGCATGGTTACCCCGTAGGGACGAACTGCGTTCGTCCTGCCTTGGGCGATCGCATGGGCCTGCGCGGACGAATGGCTGTCCGTCCCTACGGTTGGTACGGATGAATGGTTGGTTGTTCCTACGGCCTGCGCGGACGAACGGCTGTTCGTCCCTACGGTTGGGGGTTGGATTTCGATCAGGGCGTGGAAATGGTTGGGCATGATGACCCATTCATGGAATTTGAACGTGGGTCGAATTTGTTTCGATCGCAACCATTCCTCCACAACAATTTCACCCCACGGGGTGAGATGCATTTCGGCATTTTTGATCGTTCCAAACAGGTTTTGCCGTTGGTAGGCGCAGGTGGTGATGAAATAGAATCCGGCGCTGCTGTAATCGTGGCCCGACAACCGCATGGAACGACGTTGATGGCGATCGGGGTTGTATGGCATTGAATTTTTTGATAATTCCCACATTCCCAGAATGCCCCACCGCCACCCATGAAAAACGTAGGGACGAACCGCGTTCGTCCGCCAACGCCGACACCAACGCCAACACCAACACCCACGTCAACGCCCACACAATCGCACATCCAAAAACCCAACCCCCCCGTAGGGACGAACCGCGTTCGTCCGCCAACGCCCACACCCACGCCCACACCCACGCCCACACCAAAACAATCGCACGTCCCAAACGATCGCACATCCCAATTGATCCCATCACACCATTGCGACATTTGGAATTGCGCCATACACCTGGACAGGACGAACGGCTGTTCGTCCCTACGGTTCGTCCCTACGGTTGATTGATAACCAATGGGGCATTGTCGGATGGATTTTGCAAAAAAATTCGATCGCGCTGCGCGCGAGGGCGAGAACACCTTAACAAGTTGTATTTTCAACTAAAAATTGCACAGAGGGCAAAAAGGCAAGAGAGCAAAGGGCTAAGTCCTCGGGGCGGCCCACACCACCCGAAAACCGAAGTCGTTGAGGCGGAGGCCGGGGGGCGCGTTCCCGTTGCGCCGCGCGGAGCGGCAGTACCCCGGACCGCCGAACCAGGAGCCGCCGCGTAGCACATACAACTCTTGATCCCCAGTCATCCAAGCTGAACCATCCGTTGGCGCTCCATTATAGCTGCCATGCCATCGATCAGCGCACCATTCCCACACATTTCCATGCATGTCATACAACCCAAAGCCATTGGGTAGAAAACTGCCCACCTCAGTGGTCTGTTCTCGAAACTGGCCCCTGCTGCCTTTGCCGTAGGTGCAGGTGCCGTCGTAATTCACGTGGCCCGATGTGATCGTTTCGCCAAAGTAAAACGGCGTTGTCGTCCCCGCCCGACAGGCATATTCCCATTCCGCTTCGCTCGGCAACCGATACGCTCGCCCCGTCTGCTCACTCAGCTTTTTACAAAACTCCTGGGCATCGTTCCAGCTCACACTCTTCACCGGACGCTTCTCGCCTTTGAAGCGTGACGGATTCCCCCCCCTCACCGCTTCATACTGCGCCTGGGTCACTGCATACTTCCCTAGGCAAAACTCGGGCACCTGCACCCGATGGCGTGGCCGCTCATCGCTACTGGCGCTTTCCTCTCCATCCGCTGCTCCCATCCAAAACTCACCGCCAGGGATGTACACCATCTCCAGCACAACCCCATTACCCAAATCTTCGATAAACTGCTCCGCCGACCGGGTCTCGCGCTCGGTGATCTGGCCCCGTTCATCCATCCGCACTGTCTTAAATCCAAACCGAACAAGGTTGAGGCCGTTGGCGGGGGCTGGGGGCTGGACGAACGGCGGTTCGTCCCTGCGGGGTTGTTGGGGTGGCGGTGAATTACGGGGCGACGGCGATTGGGGCGGTTGGGGTTGGGGGATTGGGGCATTTAATAATTGCAAAAATTCAGCCATCGTTTGAGGCCGCTGCTCCGGCTCCAGCGCCATTCCCCGCACAATCGCCTTATTCAGCCATCCGCTCAACTGCAGCACATGCTGTCGAGGATCAACCAGCTTTTGATTCATCATCTTGCGATTGAGACAGGGGGTCGGCGGCTGCCCCGTCACCAAAAAATACAGCGACGCCGCCACCGTATAGATATCCAGCGTTGGCCCCACAACCCCCGTCATCTGCTCCCAAGGCGCAAACGCCACATTTAGCGACTGGGTAGAAGCATTGGGCATCACCTCCCGCGCCAAACCAAAATCAATCAGCATCGCCTGCCTTCGGTCCGTCAGCATCATATTCCCCGGATGGGCATCCCGATGGACCAACCCTTCCCCATGGACCACCCTCAACGCATCGCCAATTTGCCGAATATAGGCAACCGCTGCCTTTTCCGACAAGGGACCTTGGGTTAGCACCACATCAAATAAATTCTGCCCCTGCACATATTCCATTACCAGACAGGGTAGCTTTGTTCCAAAACAGGCTTCAAAACAAACATCCTGAACCGCCACAATATGGGGATGTCGCTTCTGACTCAGCCTTGCGAGCACCCGAGCCTCACCAATAAACTTCTCCACATATTTCTCATAGTCTGGCTCCTTGCGGAGCTTATCGTTGGGCGTCTTGATCACAAGCTGTTGCTCTAGCAACGTATGGTAAGCGCGATAGGTCACCCCAAACCCACCTTCACCCAAGGTTTCTCGGATGACATACTTGCCACCTTGAATTTTATGACCTCTCGCCCAAACCATTGCAGGACCCCCCAAACGCGCACGAAATACTGACACGCCCGCCATTCTGGCATAGACCCCTTTATTCTTCCCACAAGTCGCAAGTCGCTAGAGCCGGGGCGACAATTCAGTCAAGCCAATCCCAAACAAAAACGACATCACTAACTCCAGGTCAGACGGCACCGCATAGGTATTGATATCCTTATCCACCCGGCGTGCTCCGCGATCAAACACCCCAAACTTCCAGGTATCCCCCGTCGTCACAGCCCCGTACAACACAGCCGCCTCCGACTCCACCCACTGATCTAGGGCAATTAACTCCACCGCAAGCTGCGTAAACCCTCGGGCCAAATCAGAATTTTTCGCCTCGATCACCAACAAATTGCTGGTTGTCGGTACGAAGTAATCAAAGTTTCCCCGTAGCCAAGGGCTAACCCGCACAGGATATTCAATTTTGAGCGGCACCTTCAGCGCTCGGCAAATCGTTTTCAGGATTGGGAAAATCAAACATTCCCGCCGAGCCATTTCAGAGGATGGACTCACCAACGCGAGATTTTCTAAGAGCTCCTGCCGCAAGGGTCCAAGGTCAATGGGCAACTGTTGAGGCAGAGCCAACGACACATTCTGCAAGGTTACATCCAGTTCCGCCAGAATATCTGACGTGTCAAAGGGCATTTCTGCATACTTGCTGAATGTGTAGGTTGCTGCTGGATCTAGGATGGGCGATCGCACCATATCAAGTTCCTCGTCTCCCAGACACCAAGTATTTTTCCAAGGTGTTTTTCCCTATTGTAGTCGGGGTGAATCCATTGCCATGGGCCAAGCCGTTGGCAATGGATTGAGCAATGGATTGAGCAAATCGCCGGTGTCTCAGCAACGGCTGCGGTTACCCCGCCCGCAACGCCAATGCCTCACGGGCCTGTTCGCGATCATCAAAGTGGATTTTCTCGGTCCCAAGGATCTGATAATCCTCATGGCCCTTACCCGCAATCAAGACCCCATCACCGGGTTTTGCATCCAGAATGGCCCGCCGAATCGCCTCCGCCCGATCCGCCGTCACCACAGGATGGGCCTCTGCCGGAATCCCTGCCAGCACATCCGCCAGAATTTTTTGCGGATCCTCCGTACGGGGATTGTCTGAAGTCACATAGACCACATCGGCCAGGCGGGCGGCGATGCCGCCCATGAGGGGACGTTTGGTGCGATCGCGATCGCCCCCACAGCCAAACACACAAATCATCCGCCCCGGAATAAACGGACGAGACGCCTTCAGCAAATTCTCCAAACTATCGGGTGTATGGGCATAGTCCACGATGACGCTGATCTCCTGGTCCGGGCTGAGCTGTACCCGCTCCATCCGCCCCGGTACCCCTTGGAATTGGGGCAAGATCTCTAGCATTTTGCCCAGATCCAAGCCTAAATGCAGTCCGGCCCCCAGCGCCCCGAGGAAATTGGCAAGATTAAATTGACCGACCAACGGCAGCTGAAATTCTCCCGAGCCTTTGGGCGTATGGACTATGCCGCTAACGCCTGCGGGACCATAGCGGAGGTCGCTGGTCCAGAGATCGGCTTGGTCTGGGACTTTTGGGTCTGAGACTGTCGCTGCATCTGGGGCAACGCTATAGGACCAGGCTCTTTCACGGCTGGATGGATGACCGAGGCGATCGAGCAATTTCTGCCCATAGGGATCATCCCGATTGATCACCGCTCGACCCTTGAGATAAGCCTCGCTAAACAGCAACGCCTTGGCCTCAAAGTAATCCTCCATCGTCGGGTGATAATCCAGGTGATCCTGGGTCAGGTTCGTAAACACCGCCACCTCAAAGGGACAACCCAACACCCGCCGCTGCTCTAGGGCGTGGGAACTGACCTCCATCACCCCGGCTTGACAGCCCGCCGCTACGGCTCCGGCCAATTGCTCCTGTAGGTCTGCGGCAAAGGGCGTTGTGTGGGCCGCTGTTTTTTGATACCCCGGCCAGCGGGCATAGAGCGTGCCAAACAGCGCCGCCGGAACCCCTAGCCCATTCAGCCAAAATTCCACCAAGTGAGTCGTTGTCGTTTTGCCATTGGTCCCCGTGATGCCCACCAAGTTAAGCTGAGCAGCGGGATTGCCATAGAACCCTGCGGCAATCTGGGCACAGGCCGCAACCATATCTGCGGCAATGATGAGGCAGGGATTCAGATTGGGGGCAGGATCTTCGAGACTCAGGGGCCGTTGGGCCAGGGCTTGAGGGGAAATCACAGCGGCGATCGCCCCACCCCCCAAGGCACTCGGCCAAAACTCCCCCCCATCCACACGGGTTCCCGGCATCCCTAAAAACACATCGCCCGCTGTCACCCCATGGGAATTGGTGCTCAGACCTTTGACTTCCTGATCTAGAGCAGGGTGGTCCGGCAGTGTCAGACCGGGAATGGCGGCGAGGAGCGATCGCAGGTTCATAAATAAGACCTCATCGAATGCATTGGGGATAGATACGAGGGATACAGACAGCGAATCAACACGGGATCATCGCCTATTCTGCCGGATCTTGGATCTGCTGCTGTAGCATTCGCTCCAACTGTGCCACAGAGGCGCGCGGGGAAAGACGAGGCAGACGTTGGCTCCCGGTCGGAGTCACATAATAGAGAACCGGTATTTCATACTGATAGGCCGCAAACCACTCCGGCTGGGTGGTAATATCCCGGACCTCCAGGTGAATCGGTAAACCGCTGACCTGGTCTAGCTTTAGCTTTAATCCTTCGCAAAGATGACAGCCCGGTTTGCTATAGAGAATAAGTTCCATACCCAAAAGCCCTTGAATTCGCCTGAAGAAATCGATGTAGTCACTGAGGTGACTTATTAAATGGGCACACTAAGTTAGACCCATCGAGGAACGTCAACCCCACCGGGCAATCCCCAGGTGTTTTTGCCTTTTGCAAGGTTCAACGAAGGTTCAACTGTTCTTTCTAAGCACTGCTTCGGCAGTGTACCTTAAGCTGCTGAAGAGAAATCAACCATGGCTGCTCAAAAAGTTTTGATCGTAGACGATAGCAAACTGATGCGCTTGCAAGTGCGTGAGATGTTGCCGAGCAATATGACGGTCGTTGAAGCGGCTGATGGCGCAGAGGGGTTGGAGCGAATTTTTCAGGAAAATCCCCATCTGATCATCCTGGACTGCTTCATGCCCAAGATGAATGGCTGGCAAGTGGTCAACAAAATGCTCTCCTACCCGGAATTGCAAAAAATCCCAGTGGTCTTGATGTCAGGTCGGGAGGACGATGTTCAGGAGAATGCGCCGGGACTCTTTAGCTACTTTGAGTTTTTGGGCAAGCCCTTTGATAAAAATCTGTTGATCAAAGCCATTAAAGGCGCGATGGCTAAGGCCAAGCAGCGGCAGAATCATGAAGAGGCGATCGCCCCTCCCCCCGAGCTCCCCTCAACCGCCACCCTAGAGACCAGCGCCACCACCACCATGGCCGCCACCGTCGCCCTAGATGCCACCACCATCCTGCAAAAACTCCAAAACGAGGTCCAAGATCTACGGCAACAAAATGCCGATCTGCGCGCCGAGATGAAGCAGGTCAAGCTCCAGATGGCTCAACTCACCCAGTTCCTCAAGCAGTCCCTCAGTCGGGCCTAGAAAAATCTGGCTCATCCGGTCCTTCCATTGGTATAATGTGGAGTTTGTGAAGGATACACAATAGAGGATAGCCCATGTCTCGATACAGAGGTCCCCGCCTCAAGATCACCCGTCGTCTCGGGGATCTGCCCGGTTTGACTCGTAAGTCTGCTCGGCGTCAATATCCGCCGGGGCAGCATGGTCAGGCCCGTCGTAAGCGCTCCGAGTACGCCGTGCGGCTCGAAGAAAAGCAAAAGCTGCGCTACAACTACGGCGTCAGCGAGCGTCAGCTCGTCCGTTACATGAAAAAGGCGCGTCGCGTCCAAGGTTCTACTGGGCAAGTGTTGCTGCAATTGCTGGAAATGCGGTTGGACAACACGGTATTCCGCCTGGGTATGGCTCCGACGATTCCGGCTGCTCGTCAGCTTGTGAACCATGGTCACGTGACGATCAATGGTCGCGTTTTGGATATTCCCAGCTATCAGTGTCGCCCCGGCGATGTGGTGGCAGTGCGCGATCGCGATGCCTCCCGCAAGTTGGTTGAAAACAACTTGCAATATCCCGGTCTCTCCAACGTTCCGAGCCATCTGGAGTTTGATAAGAACAAGATGGAAGGCAAGGTCAATGGCGTGATTGAGCGGGAATGGGTCGCTATTAGTATCAAGGAACTACTCGTGGTCGAGTATTACTCCAGAAAGGTCTAAACGCTAAGTATCCTTCGCCGATATCTAGATATCGGTACCGTCATACTTTTGTAGCCTCTGTTTTTCCTCAAACAGAGGCTTTATTGTCCTTAGATGATTGCCGCTAGATTTTTCTCGCCTCTAGGGCATTTAGGCGTTCACGACGACTCCACCGTTGGGATGGAGAACTTGACCTGTCATATAAGACGAATCCTCAGAAGCCAAGAACACAAAACTGGTCGCCACTTCCTTCGGTTGTCCCGGACGCTGCATGGGCACTTGCTTGCCAAAGCCTTCGACCATGTCTGCGGTGAAGGCGTCGGGAATAAAGGGAGTCCAGATGGGGCCAGGGGCAACGCCATTGACGCGGATATCTTTCTCGATGAGGGATTGGGAAAGCGATCGCGTAAACGCCAAAATTGCCCCCTTCGTCGTGGAATAACTTAGCAATTGCGCATTGCCTTTATAGGCATTAATCGAAGTTGTATTGATGATCTTGCTCCCCTTCGGCATATGGGGAATGGCCGCCTTGGTGAGATAGAACATTGCGAAGACATTGGTACTGAAAATGCTGTTTAGCCGTTCGGTATCAATGTCAGTTAAGGTCTGCGCATCTTCTAGATATTGCTCTGCAGCGTTGTTGACCAGAATATCAATTCTGCCGTATCGCTCAACAGTTTTTTGAACCAGTTGTTGACAGAACTCTTCGCTGCTGATGTCGCCGGGTAAGAGTAAACACTGGCGACCATAGGATTCAACCGCCTGTTGGGTCTCGGCAGCGTCTTGGTGTTCATCCAAATAGGAAACAGTCACGTTGGCACCTTCCTTGGCGAAGTAGACGGCCACGGCTCGTCCAATGCCGCTGTCTCCTCCAGTAATCAAGGCAATTTTATTTTTAAGTTTGTTGCTACCTGAGTAGTCTGGATCATCGTATTGCGGTTTGGGTGTCATTTCTGACTCTAGAGCCGGTTGGCGACTTTGGCTTTGAGCGGGAATTTGATCGGCTGAAATAGTCATGGGATGGAATACTCTGCTACTGCGTCTTAAAACAAAGCACCCCTAGGAGAGTAGGGATGCTCAAAGAGCGGACTCGGTGAATGTCCTAACGCGATTCGGTGCCTTGGTTGGGTGAACCTTCGATTTTGCTCCGTGCACCGGGTGCTTCTGGGGCGGCTCCCTCACGGGTGTCCATGTTGGTCTCCTGACCCGTCTTCCGACTGGCTTCGTTCAAGGGAGTTTGCTTGCCACCGGGAGCGGTCGGAGTTTCTTTTTCTTCTTCTTGGGGTTTGGACTCAGCCATGGCTGACCTCCTGGAAATAGGGTTAAAGTTGCTCAAGAATTCTGAGCGTTAGCCCCAGTCTAAAAATCTGTTTTGAGCTGCCCCTCCATCAAGAGGAAGAGTTCAAGGGTGAGATAATGCATCTATCTACTCACGAACCACAGGCAACGATTGGGCATGAGCACCACACCCAGAGTTTTTATCGACGGCGAAGCAGGCACTACCGGATTGCAAATTTACCAACGCCTTGCAACCCGTAACGATCTTACCTTGGTGCAGATTGCTCCCGAGCTGCGAAAATCCACAGAAGAACGGGCAAAATTGCTCAACAGCGTCGATCTCGCTATCCTCTGTCTCCCCGATGATGCTGCCAAGGAATCCGTCAGCCTCGTTACCCATCCTGACGTTAAAATTTTGGATGCCAGTACCGCTTACCGCACCGCAGAGGGCTGGGTCTATGGGTTTGCGGAATTGGAACCGGGGGGGCGCGATCGCATCGCCCAATCCTCCCGCGTCAGCAACCCCGGCTGCTACCCCACCGGTTTTCTCGCCTGTATCCGTCCCCTCGTAAGCGCAGGCTTAATCCCTCGCGCCATGCCCATCACCGTCAACGCCGTTTCTGGTTATTCTGGCGGCGGCAACAAACTGATCGATACCTACGAAGCGACCCACAGCGGTGAGTTCGCGGGGCAACCCTCCATTTATCCCTACGCTCCCTACGGCCTTGGGTTTGGCCATAAGCATGTGAAGGAAATGTATCGCTATTCCAAACTGGAGCACCCGCCGCTGTTTGTGCCGTCTGTTGGAGACTTTGTCCAGGGGATGCTGGTGCAAATTCCGCTGCCCCTTTGGTCCCTGCCAACACCACCTTCAGGTGCTGACCTACACCAATGTTTGCAGGATTACTATGCTGGCCAACGGTTTATTCAGGTTGCACCTTTGAATGACCAGGAGGCCTTGCGGGGCGGGAATTTCTTGGATATTCAATCTGCCAACGGCACGAACCAAGTCCAGGTCTTTGTCTTTGCCAACGACGCGACCCAGGAAGCGTTGCTCGTGGCGCGGCTGGATAACCTGGGCAAAGGTGCCTCCGGGGCGGCGGTCCAGAACATGAACCTGATGCTGGGACTAGGGGAGATGGCGGGGCTCGAAGAAGCGATTTTGTAGTTTCGGCAAGGACAAGGCCACCATCATGTACATCACCCAATAAATATTACTCAGCCGCAGCAAATAGCTTTCGGTGACGTTGTTGAGCGTCACAAAGGCCAACAGCCCAATAGGCCAGAGGTCACCACTGTGGCGTCCGAGGGAGGCTCGGGCGATCGCCCGCCCCAAGGCCGTAAACAAACTGATCAAGAAAAATAACACCCCCGGCAAGCCCACATCCAAAGCCAAGTCAATCAAACCATTGTGAACATGGGGGGGCGTATAGCCAGGGGCCACGGCTAGCCCCGCCTCCAGCGCATAGGGACTGCCCGGTGCCCAGAAGGCCGCGCGGCCAAATCCCAGGATTGGACTGTCCTGAATCCGCGTTAGGGCCACTCCCCACATGGGCGTTCGGCCCGTTAGCGTTGGGTCTTTGCCCAAACTGGTGAGCAAGGGCACCCACTGGCTGATGGCAAAGACTAAAAGGCAGCCGACCACTAGCAAGGTCAAATCTAAGGCAATGACCGCCACCCGCCCTTTGAGTTTAAACTCACGGCAAAAATAGATCAGCGACATCACCAAAATTGAAACCACCAGGGCGGTTTTAGACGTAGAAAGGAGCAACAGCAACACACTCAGCCCCACTCCCCCCCAAGCCCAAGGCACTTTTCTCACTCGGTCTGTGGCCAAGAGAAAGCTACTCATAATTCCCACCACCATGTAGCTCCCGAGGGTGTTTTTGTAATCAAATAAACCGCGCCAAGCGCCAATATGTTCCGTGGAATCAATCGCCACCTGAGGTAACACAATGCCCGCTACAAAGGACAAAATACTGCCAATACCAAAGGCCGTTGCCACCAGTTTGAGCTGTTCGCGCAATGAAAATCGAGTTGCCATGTAGAGGCCAAAGGAGGCCATTTGTAGGACCTCTCGCGTGCCGTCCTTAGAGATCTCAGGATAGTGAGACCAGACAAAGGAAATGGCTTCTAACCCGACCACGCCCCAGAGCCACGGATCCCGAGTCGCCGTGTAGAGTGCATGTTTATACCTCATGCCAATTAATACAACGGACAGGCCCCAGACTCCATAGCGCCAGAGGGTGAGCACAGGAGACGGCAAAATCGGCGGGACACCAATCGGCGAGATGAAAAAAAGCAGCCCAACAATCGCAAAGGCTCGCTCAAACCAAAGAAATGCAGTCATAGGGGGTGATGGAAAGGGCGATCGCCAAACTTCAAAATCATCGGGACCGGGCACAAAATTTGAGAAAGAAAGACTATTGACCCAAGAAGCATGGCCTACGGTTTTAAGAACCTGCGGTTTTGAGAAGATGCATATGAATCGAAATCATCGCTGGTTTTTTCGCTGGTTTTTGGCCTTCGTTACGGCAGGACTGATAGTCTGTTTTGCTACTGACTTACTTGGTAAAAAAGCCCAAGATCATGCAGTTTTAGCCGTCTTAAAGGGACCGATTCAAATACAGGATCTCTACACCGTTCAAGGGCAGATTTTGGCAATCCGGATTGATGCTGGAAAAACAATTTTGGGGCGGCAAGAATCCTATCGAGGGGAACCGGGCGATCGCACCAGTTCTGATTCCCAAGGGAACCCCTGGCTCTGGCGTCGGGGGCAAGCGATCGGAGCGCTGGTGGGACCTCAGCAAAACATTCTGCGCCGGTTCGATCGCCTGGATGGACAGCCCTTGGATCTGCGTTGGGCAACTAGTCCCAAAACCTATCAGCTCAGCTCAGCCACTGATCCGGCCTACCGCCAGGGCCTTCAGCCCCATCAGGTCTTCCGCAAAACTCGACCCACCAATATGGCCCAAACTGGCCCGGACAGCACCGTCTGGCCCCAAAGCCATACGCTCTACCTGCAATGGCCCCAACCCCTCCAGCCGGGGCAGCGGTATCAACTGACGCTCTTGCCCGCCAATCCCCGTGAACAGCCGACGAAGCTGGCCTTTGACTACCAGCCCGATCGCCAAACCAGCGAAGCGGTCCATGTCTCCCAGGTGGGATTTCGACCCCAGGACCCCAAGGTCGCCTTTTTATCCACTTGGATGGGGGATGGGGGTGGGGTGGATTATCTTGAGGAGCCATCCCAGAAACAGCGGGAAGGGCTGGGGTTTGAGCTAATTGAGGAGGGGACGGGGCGATCGCAATACCAGGGTCAGGTGCGCTTGCGGCGGCGAGCCCAGGAGACCGAAGTGGACAACCGCAACTATAACCAAACGCCGGTTTACAGCCTGACCTTCGACGAGTTCCGGCGTCCCGGTACCTATCGGGTCTGTGTCAAAACCGTAGGCTGTTCGCAGCCCTTTCCGATTCAGCCCCAGGTCTGGCAGGCTCCCTTTCGGCTGGCCTTTCGCGGGTTTTATCACCAGCGCAGCGGCATTGCCCTGGAGCCTCCCTTCACGACGGTGCGGCGGCCACGCCCGTTTCATCCGGCGGATGGGCTGGCGATCTATCAGTCTTCCACGCCGTTGATTGCCACGGGGAATGGGTTGGATTATCGGCTAGACAATTTCAAAGCCCTGGTTGCAGGCAAAACCGCGTTGTCGATCAAAGCCTGGGGGGGCTATTTTGACGCGGGGGATTGGGATCGGCGGATTCAGCATCTGGAAGTGGCGCGGCTGCTGTTTGAACTGGCGGAGATTGCGCCGAAATTGACCCAGGAGACGTTTAATCTGCCGGAGTCTAAAAACGATCTGCCGGACTTGATTGACGAAGCCCTTTGGGGACTGGACTTTTTCTATCGGCTGCAATTGCCCGATGGCGGGATTCGGGGGGGCATTGAGTCGGCGGAACATCCCAAGTGGGGCGAGACGAGCTGGCAGGAGTCCCATCCGGTCATGGCCTACGCGCCGGATGCTTGGTCGAGCTATGTCTATGCAGGGGTGGCGGCGCAGGCGGCGGCTTGGCTCCAGCCTCGGTTTCCCGAGCGCGCCCAGCGGTACCAGCAAAGCGCCCTCAAGGCCATGGCCTACGCCGAAGCCCACCGCCAAACCACCGATGCCCCGCCAGACTTTGCCTACGCCCTGCGGGATGCCCGTAATCTTGCCGCTGTCGAGCTGCTGCGCCTTACCCGTGAGGCCCGCTGGCACCGCATTTTTCTGGAAACCACCGTTTTCACGGACCCGAGCCAGCCCCTGTATCGCTGGGGGCAGCAGGACCAGCGGGATGCGGCCTTTGTCTATGCGCGGCTGCCACAAACTTTAGTGAATTCCAAGGTTCAAACCCAGGCCAGAACGGCACTGCTGCGCGAAGCCCAAGAGTCTATGGGCCTCAGTCAACGCACCGGCTTTGGCTGGACCAAAATGGATCCCCAGCAGCCCATTGGCTGGGGCGGCAGCTTTGGCAATCCCCAGGTGACGACCTTAATTCGTGCCCATGTATTAACCCAAGATGAAAATTATTTAAAGACGGCTCTTCAATCGGCCCAGTTTGGCACCGGAGCCAATCCCCTGAATATGACATTTACAACCGGATTGGGTCAGCGTTTTCCTCAGAATCCCCTGGTGATTGATCAGCGATCGCTCGGCCAATCTCCCCCCCCGGTATCACCGTTTATGGTCCCCTGGATGTGCAGACGTTTCCCGACGATTGGCATGCCCAACAAATTGCGCCCCAAGTCTATCCAGCCTTAGCAAAATGGCCCGTTACCGAAGCCTATTTTGATGTTTATTTGTTCCCGGCAGTGACCGAATTTACGGTGGCAGAAACCCTTGCACCGGTGGCCTATGCCTGGGGCTATTTTGCTGGACAGCCGTGAGTGAATTGCCGTGAAAATGTGCCCATTCAGTTTGATAATTTTTACGCATGGTGACCTTATTAACTCAGTAGGCCCAATCTTTGCAGAGACTTTATTCCAGAGCCTACGGGTTAACCTCAAAACCTTTGTAATTTGAAACGAGACCTGTTGCAGGTGTTTTCCTCCTTATTATTTTTCTCAGGGGCCGATATATGCAGATGCAGGGCATGCAGATGCAGGTTATACAAGCTCAGAACAGCCAAAACCAGGCTTGTTCGTCGGTTCAGCTCCGATTAGGTTACTTGGTGAATCAATATCCCAAAGTCAGCCACAGTTTTATTCGCCGCGAAATCGCTGCCCTTGAAACCGAGGGCATATCGGTCGTGCGCTTTTCAATTCGCACCTGTCAGGACGAACTGATCGATCCGTTGGACCAGGAAGAATTGCAGAAAACCCGTGTTTTGTTTCAGCCCCAGCCTGGGGGTTGGCTGGGGAACCTGGGGTGGATCTGGGACTGGGTGGTGGCGATCGCCCTCGTCTTTCTCCACACTCCCCTGGGCTGGCTGCGCACGCTGCTCTGGAGTCTCCAACTGGGAGGCCAAAGCGATACGGGCAGGGTCAAGCATGTGGCCTATTTTGCCGAAGCTTGCTTGCTGCGTCGCTGCTGTGCCCTGGCCTCGGTCAATCATCTCCACGTCCATTTCGGCACCAACTCGACGATGGTCGCGATGCTCTGTCGCCAACTGGGGGGTCCTTCCTACAGTTTTACGGTCCATGGTCCTGAAGAGTTCGATCGCGCCTCCGGTTTGGCCCTCAGGCCCAAAATTGCCCAGGCCGCTTTTGTAGTCGCTATTAGCTCCTATGGGCGCAGTCAGCTCTATCGCCAGTGCGACTATGAGCAGTGGTCCAAAATCCACCGGGTTCATTGCGGTGTCGATCAGCCCTTTTTGCAGCCGCCAACGCTACCGCCTCCGATGGTCTATCCGCCGGACCGGCCTCGACTGGTTTGTGTGGGTCGTCTCTGCGAACAAAAAGGCCAACTGCTGCTGGTCGAGGCCATTCAGCACCTAAAACAGCGGGGTCATTTTGTCGATCTGGTGCTCGTGGGCGATGGGCCGTTGCGATCGCCTCTGGAACAGTTGATTGCACAATATAATCTTCAAGACCAAATTCAAATTACCGGCTGGGCCAGTTCCGAGCAGGTGCGATCGCAGCTTCTATCCGCCCAGGCCCTCGTCCTGCCGAGCTTTGCCGAAGGTCTGCCCGTCGTGTTGATGGAAGCCCTTGCCCTAGGCCGTCCGGTCCTGAGTACCTACGTGGCGGGAATTCCTGAACTGGTGGAACCGGGGGTGAATGGCTGGCTGGTTCCGGCGGGTTCAATGGAGGCGTTAGTTCAGGGGCTGGAAACCCTGTTGGCGACGCCTCGCGAGAAGCGTTGGGCCATGGGGTTGGCGGGACATGAGGCGATCGCCCAACGCCACAACATCACCCTCGAAGCCCAGCGGCTGGCCGCCCTGTTTGCTCAAACCCAAAAAGATTAATCATTCCCCATCTATGCAAGCGCTCAAAAAACCTGCGGTTCGTGGTGCGGTGTGGATCATCGCCAGCTATGGGGTCAGTCAATCCCTTCGCTTTGCGAGCAATCTGATTCTGACCCGGTTGTTGATTCCGGAATACTTTGGTCTGATGGCGCTGGCGAATACGCTGCGCATTGGTCTGGAGCTGATGGCAGATCTCGGCATCGAACAGAGCATTATTCAAAACAAACGGGGGGACGAACCTGCCTTTTTGAATACGGCTTGGACGCTAAAAATCATTCGGGGCGTTTTGCTTTGGTTTATCTGTTTGGCGATTACGATGCCCGTGGCCCATTGGTATGAGGACGATCGCCTACGGCTAATTGTCCCGATCGTGGGATTGACAACGATTTTGGAAGGGTTTTCCTCGACGGCGATCGCCACGCTCAACCGCCGGATGGAGTTGGGGCGATTTGTCATTTTTGAGTGGTTCATCCAAGTATTTAACTTGGCAGTTCTAATGATTTGGTCCTGGTTGAGTCCGAGCATTTGGGCGCTCAGTATCGGTGGACTCTCAGGGGCAATCTTGCAAAGCGTTGCTAGCCACTTTCTGCTGCCAGGACAACGCAATCGCTTCGCCTGGGATCGAGAAGCCGCAGAGGCTATCTTTGTCTTTGGTCAGGGCATGTTTTTTGTTTCGGCGCTAATGTTCTTAGCGGATCAAGCCGATCGCTTTCTGTTAGCCAAACTGGTTTCGTTTGAGATGTTAGGGGTTTATACCATTGCCTACACCATGGCAACATTACCCCGCGAAATCCTGCGAAATTTGAGTTATCGAGTCTTGTTTCCCACGGCGGCTAAACATGCAGAGTTACCTCGCCAGGAAATGCGTCAGATTACGTTGCGACAGCGCTTCTTTATCCTGCTGGGAACGGCCCTGGGCTTAGCTTTTTTAACTGGATTGGGTGATGAGGCGATCCGCTGGCTCTATGACGAGCGCTATGTAGCCGCCACTTGGATGCTACCGATTTTGGCGGTGGGGGTGTGGTTCTCAGCCTTGTTCTATACGGCAACGCCTGCCCTTTTGGCGATTGGTAAACCGGGCTATAGCGCCTACGGTAATCTAGGCCGGTTGATCATGGTCACCCTAGGACTCCAGGTGGGGTATCACATTTCTGGGATTGTCGGGGCTGTGGTAGGTATTGCCCTCAGTGACGTAGCAGCCCACCTAACGTTGTACTACGGACTATGGCGGGAACGGTTATTGTTTTTGGCTCAAGATATCCAGATGACCGCTCTGTACCTGGTGAGCCTCAGCATCGTCTTAGCAGGTCGTTATGCCCTGGGTTGGGGCACTCCCATTGACCTGCTATTTTGAGGCGGATCACGTATCCTGCATTGGGCGCGAAGTCCGCGCCCCTAGGAATAAATGCGCCTTCCTTAGGCCTTCTTTAGGCCGCAGCCTTGGTGGCACGCAGATAATTGTAGGCAATGCGCAGACCGAAGCTAGGACCATTGCCGAGTCCGAGGAATCGCTGAAGATAGGCCTTAGCTTCCGGGACTTGGAATACCGGCTGAAGACCGTCGCGACCCACCAACTGTCCAAAGGCATGGGCAAAGAGACGATCGCAAAATCGCTGGGCCTGGGGAAACTGCCGTCGCAAATGGTACGCCGTTTTCATATCCGTTTCCGCATGGAGCCACTGCACATCGGTGCGACGCTCGTAGAGATTTTTGCCATGCATTCGGTGGACCGCTAGCCGTTCCGGCACCAACAAACCTGGGGCCACACAAGCGGACGAAAGCCGCAGAAAATTATCCGAAGCAATGCGAATTTCAGGGGGAATCTGCTGCACCTGCAACAAGGTTTCTCGTCGGAAGCAAAGCCCCGTCGTAGCAGGCAAATGGGGTAAGCAATCGCCAGTCTTCAACGCCAGCCGAAAGTCCACCGCCTCAAACTGAGTGACCGTGGAGCGTCCGTCTGGCGGGAGCAGAGATCCAGCCGCATCCACATCGTCAAGTTCATGAAACAGCCAGCCCGCGCCGGGATGATCCAGGAAGTGAGCCACGATTTTCTCAACCTTATCCGGAGCAAAATAGTCGTCCGCATCCAAAAAACAGAGGATCTCGCCTCGGCTAGCGGCGATCCCCGCATTAAAGGCCGAAGCCTGCCCTCCATTGTCCTTCAGCACGGGCACCAATCGGCCAGACTCCTCGCGGTTGGCTAGTTCGCCGTAGCGCAGAATAATTTCGCGAGAGGGATCGGTGGACCCATCATCCACAACGACGACTTCAATCTTGGGATAGGTTTGATTCAGCGCACTCTCGATCGATTCGGGCAAAAAACGGGCGTAGTTATAGTTATTGATGAGAATACTCACCAAGGGCAACGACGTCATGAATGCTTCTTCCTGAGTAACGCGCAGTTGAGGCCGCCTGGGGAAGGCGATCGCCATATATTCAAACTACCGGCAAAACCCTATAAACCCGGATCGTTTACGGGATTATACAGAGACTTACCAAATTCCTTCATGACTGCTTTGCAAAAGCCCTCTCCTTACGCCTATCCCCTCGTCCAAATCGTAATACCCCCCGGTTTGTCAATCAGGGTAATCCCCTGATCTTGGAGCCCATGGCGAATGCGATCGGCCTCCGCATAATTTTTGGCTTGCTTAGCCGTTGCTCGGGCGGCAATCAAGGCTTCAATCTCGTCCTCGCTAGGACCGGAGGCGATCGCCGCTTCCCCAACGGCAACCGCTTCTAACCCCAAAACCCGAGCCAACGCCACCAACGTTTGCCACTGCTGCCGCAAATCGGTTGTCTTAACATCTACTGTGTCCCCATGGACTAAAATATTCCCAACCCGCCGCAAGTTCTTCGCCAATTCGTAGAGCACCGCAAGCGCTCCGGGCGTATTCAGATCATCATCCAGAGCAGCATTAAAGCGATCGCACACCCCCCGTTCCAAACCACCCATCACCCCATCACCCATCACCCCATCACCCATCACCCTATCACCCCATCCCAGTTGTCCCCCAAACTGATCCCCAAAGAATAACCCCTCTTTCAACGTCGCCCAACCGTTGCTGGCGGAGGCGATCGCCTCCTCGGTAAAATCAATGGGTTTACGATACTGCCCCTGCAACACAAACAGCCGCAACACCATCGGGTCAATGCCGCCCTCATCGAGCATTTGACGAATCGTCGTAAAGTTGCCCAGGGATTTAGACATTTTTTCACCGCCCACGTTGACCATACCGTTGTGGAGCCAGTAGTGGGCTAAGGGATGACCAGTGGCGGCTTCCGATTGGGCGATTTCGTTTTCGTGGTGGGGAAACTGTAGGTCTGCGCCGCCCATGTGGATGTCGATGGTGTCCCCGAGGCGATCGCGCACCATAGCCGAACATTCAATATGCCAACCGGGACGACCCTGGCCCCAATCCGATTCCCAGAACGGCTCATCAGGCTTAGCGGCTTTCCACAGGGCAAAATCAAAGGGATCCCTTTTCTTCGTCGTCTCGGTTTCGCCAGAGGACGGGGCCTCCACCCGACCGCTGCGTCCGGCTTCCATCTCGTCGAGCTTGCGGCCCGAGAGTTTGCCATAGCCCTCAAAGTCACGCACGCTGAAGTACACATCGCCCTCCGAGGCATAGGCCATGCCTTTTTGTTCGAGCTCGTGGATCAGCCGCTTGATACCGTCGAGGGTGTGGGTGGCGCGGGGATATTCGTCGGCCTCCAAGATATTGAGTCGGGCCATGTCCTCAAAGTAGGCAGCAATATATTTTTCGGAAACCGCGTCCATGGAGGAATTTTCCTGGCGGGCGCGCTTGAGGATTTTGTCGTCAATGTCGGTAAAGTTCTGCACATAGCGAACGGCGTAGCCGCGCCACAGCAGGTAGCGTCGCAGCGTATCCCAGGCAATGTAGGAGCGGGCATGGCCGAGGTGGCAGTAGTCATAGACCGTGACGCCGCAGCAGTACATCTTGACCTGACCGGGCTGGAGAGGCATGAAGTCTTCTTTTTGGCGGGTCAGGGTGTTGTAGAGCTGGAGGGCCATTGCGCAGGAGTGGATAACGACGGTTGAACGTCATTTATTGTAGGACAGCCCCACCCTTCCCTTTTCAAGGGTCCAAACCATTCATAGATTTAACTTATATTTCTGTATTAAAAAATACGATTTAGTTTGACTTGTCGATTACGTCAAGATATCCTGACCTCAGTTCGAACCTCAATCGCAGCCATTTTGCCCTAACGCATTTACTCTGGCATGTAGGTATTGCAATGCAGCGTTCCAACCCACTTTTGCATCAGTTGCGGCTTGCTCATCGACGTTCTAGACGGCGATGGGTCAGACTCAGGCGCATCGGACTCAGGCGCATCAGCACAGCGCAATGGCGACGAATGCTAGAGGGAAAGGCTAACGAGTACCAGCCTCAGTTCTCCCTTCAGCACATTCTGTTGTCTTGGCTGGGCGCTTTTATGGGTATTGCTACCCTCGCGTATTTAACGGCCCAAACCCCCTATCCTTTCATTGCTGCTCCCTTTGGTGCAACTGCGGTCTTAGTTTTTGGTGTTCCCGATAGTCCCTTAGCCCAGCCCCGCAATGTCATCGGTGGCAATTTGATTGCGGCCTTGATCTGTGTACTTTGTGTGGCGTTATTGGGCACTGCCCCTTGGGTGATGGCGATCGCTGTCGCCACGACGATCAAACTCACCCAAATCCTCCGCGTCGTCCATCCTCCCGCCGGAGCCGTAGCGCTGTTAGGCGTTTTGAGTCATGCCACCTGGCAATACATTTTTACACCTGTATTAGCCGGATCCGTCATGATTGTTCTCTGCACCGTTGTGTTTAGCAGCGCCGCTCCTGGTAGGGCTTATCCTAAACATTGGCTTTGAACCTGAAGAGCAATTGACGATGAACCTGTGGCAATCCACCGCAATCATACTTTTGGGTTGCGGCACAAGTCAGACTCTAGTTGCCTGCACAGCAACGCGTTTGAGCGTTTAGCTCTAACTTGAAAACGTCGATTCCGTTCCCTTAAAAAAGGTTGAGGTCCTGGAAAGAAGAAGCATGCTAGAATACCATTGTGTCAGGTTAAGAGTCAGCAATAATACTCAAGGTTAAGCAATCAGTCAAGCAATCAGCCAAGCAATTCTAAATTGTAAGGTTTATGGACTATTCTAGGTATCGCCATCCGTCATCTTGACTCAATTAGTAAAATGAAGCTTCAAAATGAAGTTTCCATGAATAAAAGGTTCTGTGTTCACCAATCGCTTCGTGGAAGCTCTATTCTGCTAGGAAGCCTCATTCCAGTATTCTGGAGTTAAATGAGCAACATCTAATAGACAGCAGCCCTATTCTTTGTATATTTCTAATCAGAGGCAGTTGTGTGATCAATCAGGCACTAGAGCTTCGAGCGTTAGAGCTTTGACTCTAGGCCCTCAATGGAAAGCTTCGAATAGATTGTACACCTTGGCGTGGAAGCCATAAAAAAACAGTCCGAGGATTGTTTTCGATCATTTGATTAAGACAAAATCATCCGATGGCACAGCGCTAAAAGATTTGGTTTTAATCAAAATTTTCCTTCAGATCCTACTTATCTTTTTTGCAATAGAAGTAGTTATGAACTCAGCAAAGACACTAAAGTTTCTTGAAGATTTTATTCGCTATATCGCAGCAGTTGTCGCCATTTCTCTAAAGCCTTTTCCAGGTCTTTATCGATTTTTTCCTAGTAAAAAGATGCAATCTTTTTTAAAATCTTGGGATATGACAATGCTCGTAACCTATGTTGGATCGCTGGGTAAAAGAGCATATATTGACCAGCGTGGAACACTTCCAGTTCCTACCCATTATAAGCCTTTAGTGGAAACAGATGAAAAGTATCGTCTGAGTGAAGACCAGATTCGTAGCTTTTATGAAAATGGTTTTCTCGGTCCTTTCACACTTTGTTCTCCCAAAGAAATGGCTGGGCTACGTGAGGAAGTCCATCGCCAAATTACGACTGTCTCTGATCTCTATGGCCATGTTTGCGGACGAGATCGACATCTAGACTGTAAGGCTGTACAGGATCTCATTATGCGCCCTAAGATCGCTGAAAGCCTTGCTCAATTATTGGGTGCAGATCTTTGCATTTGGCGATCGCAAGTTGTTTGTAAAGAGCCAGGAGCTCCAGAGGTCACTTGGCATCAAGCAAACACATACTTGATGGAAGAAATTTATAAGCCGACGCTTTTTCCTCCAAGTTGTAATGAGCTTTTTCAGCTAACGACTTGGATCGCTTTTGATGATACAGATCTTGAAAATGGTTGTCTTCAATTTATACCTGGAACTCATTACAAGATCAATACGATGAGTTTGGGTGGCAAAGATTCTCAGGGTTTTGTCAATGCGAAGATCAAGCTAGATGTTGAAATCGATCCAAAGACGGTTTTTAGCGCAGAAATGAAAGCAGGTCAGTTTATAATTTTTTCTGAACGTGTGATTCATGGTTCTCCTCCTAACATTTCCGATCGCCGCCGCTGGGGAATGACCTTTCGAACGATCAAGCCAGAAGTAAAGGTTTATGACGATGAACTGATCCACACTGTGGCCTATTTAGAAAAAGGCTATGACCTATCCAAGTGGGGAGGGCTGATGATTCGGGGCCAAGATAGGATTGGCGTTAATCGCCTCTATCAAACACCTGCAACGGATAAAGCATCAGAACCGTCGCGGGATGTGGAAAATTCAGTTCTCTGGACTTAGGAACGAGAATTAAATGAGGCCATTAGCGATCGCGTCGTCAAACAGCAAAGGGGAAGATTGACTTCCCCTTTTTCTATCATTAGCCCGCTGTCATGAATTTGAAGAAAGGGCAGATTGTACTACAACTGTTGCGACAACTGGCTCTATAACCCCGACAACACCTCACGAGCAGCGGCGATCGTCTTGTCAATATCGGCCTCCGTATGGGCGATCGACGTAAAGCCCGCCTCAAACTGCGAAGGTGCAAGGTAAATCCCCCGCTCTAACATGCCCCGGTGGAAACGGCTGAACTTTTGCAGATCGGCCTGCTTCGCATCTTCGTAGCTGTGGACCGGACCTGCGGTAAAGAACATTCCGAACATGCCGCTCACATGGCCGCCACAGACCGCATGGCCGGTTTCCCGTGCGGCAGTCAGTAGGCCATTGATTAGACGAGCGGTGATTTGGTCTAAGTATTCGTAGGTACCGGGCTTGCGCAGCAGCTCTAGGGTTTTGATCCCGGCGGTCATGGCCAGCGGATTGCCTGAAAGCGTCCCGGCTTGGTACATCGGACCGGCTGGGGCGACCATCGCCATGATTTCTTTCTTGCCGCCGTAGGCTCCAACAGGCAGGCCGCCGCCGATGATTTTGCCTAGGGTCGTGAGGTCTGGGGTGACGCCAAATTTTTCTTGGACACCGCCGTAGGCAATGCGGAAGCCGGTCATGACTTCGTCAAACACGAGCAGTGCACCGTGCTCCTGGGTCAGTTCCCGCAATCCTTCGAGAAAGCCCGCATCGGGAACGATAAAGCCCGCATTGCCGACGATCGCCTCTAGAATCACCCCTGAAATTTCGCCAGGATTTTCTTCAAACAGTTTTTTAACGGCTTCAAGATCGTTGTAGGGGGCCGTCAGGGTATTGGCTGTAGTGCTCTTGGGAACGCCGGGAGAGTCGGGTAAGCCCAGGGTTGCAACACCAGAACCGGCTTTGACCAGGAACATATCCGCGTGGCCGTGATAGCAGCCTTCGAACTTGATCACCTTTTCTCGGTTGGTGTAGGCCCGCATCAGCCGCAGAACGGCCATGCAGGCTTCGGTGCCGGAATTGACAAAGCGAACCATTTCGATGCAGGGCACCGCGTCGATCACCATTTCGGCCAGGACATTTTCTAGGGCGCAGGGTGCGCCAAAGCTGGTGCCTTTTTCAGCGGTTTCTTGGATGGCTTTGATCACATCCGGGTGGGCATGGCCGCAAATTGCGGGACCCCAGGTGCCGACATAGTCGATGTACTGGTTGTCGTCTACGTCCCAAGCATAGGCACCCTTGACCCGGTCAAAGACAATGGGCTGACCGCCGACGGATTTGAACGCCCGCACCGGGGAGCTAACGCCACCGGGCATGAGGGTTTGGGCGGCAGCAAAGATTTCTTCTGAACGGCTTGTGTTTAAAGGCGTAGTAACCAACGCAATCTCCTCTAATCCGGTTTTGTTCTTGCGATTTCTTTCATTATCCTAGGGGGGGAGTGATTCTTGCGTTAACACTCCGCAACGTAAACAATTTGCAACGGGTTGCGCTTGATATGCCGTCTTCTGCTACTGATTTTGCGTCCGCCGACTCTTCAGATACTGGCCTGAGGCTGGCGGTGCCTGTGGAGAACATTCGCTATAACGAGCAGGGATTGGTGCCTGCGATCGCCCAGGATCACCTCGACGGCACTGTCCTGATGATGGCCTGGATGAATGCAGAATCGCTGCAAAAAACCCTAGAAACTGGCGAAGCCCATTACTGGAGTCGCTCCCGCCAAGAACTCTGGCATAAGGGTGCAACTTCAGGGCATTTTCAGCAGGTGTTGGGGATTCGCTACGACTGTGATAGCGATGCGCTGCTGCTGACAATTGACCAGAAGGGCAACATTGCTTGCCATACCGGCGAGCGCAGTTGCTTTCACCAGGTGGAGGGCTCTATCCAAGCGCCGCCGGGGGATATGCTCAGCCAGGTGTTTGCGGTGATCAAAGACCGACGGGACAATCCGAATCCGGAATCCTATACCTGCAAGCTTTTGGCCGGGGGAGATAACAAAATTCTCAAGAAAATTGGTGAGGAAGCGGCGGAGGTGGTGATGGCCTGTAAGGATGATCGGCCAGATGAGATTGCGGGGGAGGTGGCGGATTTGTTTTATCACGCTTTGGTGGCGATCGCCCATCACCAGGTCGATCTGCGCGATGTCTACGCCAAACTCGCCTCCCGCCGCCGCTAACCGCAAACGCAAAACACCGGGTGTCTCGCAAGAATTTCAGGATTGACCCTAATCTGCGTCAGACACCCGGTGTTTGAAGATTTACCTATTGGGTAAGCCCACCCACAAGGTCCGTCAAACCGCCCAGGGAAGACAGCAGCGCATCTTTATCCGGCGAGGCAGCGTTTAGACCGGTCCCCACTTCAGTGATTTTCTCCTGAATACCCCCCACTGCATCCGCAGGAACCACGCTTTTGAGGTTGTTCCAGGAGGACTCAACGGTGGCGAAGGAGGTCTTGGCTGCTGCAAAATCGCCCGTTTTGACGGCATCCACGGTGGAGGTAATGGCTCCAGTCATTCCCATGACGCCATCCTTCAGCGCCATGACGCCCCCCACAGCGCCGCCCGCTGCATCTTTCACGGCATCGCCCGTGGCACTAGCCGCCTTTGTCGCTGCATCGGTAGCGCTGCTTGCGGCATTACCAGCTGCATCGATTGCTCCCGTAGCGCCATTCTGAACCGTACCCGCAGCTTGATCGACTGCATCCTTAGCGCCGCAAGCGCTGAGGGCGAGGGAGGCAGCCAGACTGAGGGTAAAGATTGAGGTTAAGCGTTTCATGGTCAATTCTCCTCTTGAGATAAAGTCTGTTGTGATTCAGCGAACGTTTCAGCAAATATTTCAGTGAATGCTCAACAGAGCAGCGCGGAACTCCGGCCACACCACATCAAACGTCACAAGGGAGGCAGAAACGAGATTATTTAGATTTTTTTAATTGTTCAAAGTTTTGTGAATGCATTACCTGTTTTTGCGCCTTTTCTAGGTTGACAGCCCTAGATTGACCGCCTGGACTGGCTCACTGGACTGGCTCACTGGACTGGCTCACTGGACTCGCTCGACAACTCCACGATGACCGGCGTGTGGTCACTGGGCTTTTCGAGTTTGCGGGGGGCGGGGTCGATGGTGCAGCTCAGGGCGCGATCGCCCAAACTCGGTGACAAATAATGATGGTCAATGCGCCAGCCCATGTTGCGACGGAAGGAGGCCGCCCGATAGTCCCACCAGCTATAGTGGCCCGATTCCTCCGTAAATTTGCGGAAGGCATCGGTAAATCCTAGGGCCAAGACATTGTCCCGCAGGGCTTCGCGTTCTTCCGGGGAAGACATGATGTGCTTATCAATGGTTTTGTCGTCGGGGTCTTTGTAAATGTCGCGGTTTTCCAGGGCAATGTTGAAATCGCCACAGACCAAGATGTCGGCTTCGGTTTGGAGTAGGGTTGCTAGATAGGTGCGCAGGAGCTTGAGCCAGCGAAGTTTGTAGGCGTATTTTTCGCTGGCGATCGCCGACCCGTTGGGCACATACAAATTCACCAGCCGCACGCCGTTCAAGACGCCACTCAGCACCCGTTTCTGATCGTCTAAATCCGCAACCGTTTCAGCATCAAGAATGCCACCAAACCCGATCGCGACCTGTTCTAGGGGGGCCTTGCTGAGAATTGCCACACCGTTGTAGGACTTTTGCCCGGAAAACTGACAGTGATACCCCAAGGCTTCTAGGGGCTCTCGCGGAAATAGATCATCGGTGACTTTGGTTTCCTGGAGACAAAGGGCATCGACGGGATTGTCTTGTAGCCAGCCTTTAACGTGTTCTAGGCGCGATCGCAGGGAGTTGACATTCCAAGTCGCAATTTTCACAGGACAACGCTCACAGCAGCAGGTCTGAGTAGGGTGAGAAATAAATTTGAGAATTCATTTGAGAATTCAACGGAGAGGGTGGGATTCGAACCCACGGTGACTTTCGCCACACTCGATTTCAAGTCGAGCGCATTCGACCACTCTGCCACCTCTCCAGGGGGGGTTGGCCATTTTTGACCCTTGTTTACTATAGCCGATGGAGTCCGGAATGCCGAGTCCTAAATCCTGAATTCCTGAGTGTAGGGGCTGGTTCTAAGAGTAAGACAATCGATCCTCTTCTTCTTCCTGGCGGCGCTGTTCGGCTTCTTTGACCATGGTGTAGAGCTGAGCAAAGATCGGTAGCTTTTTCTCATCCAAGACATCCATGGCTTTGACCTGGGTTTTGAGCCAATCGATCAGCGCCTGCCCCTCTAATTTGAGCGCCCGCTGACCGTGGCGTAGTAGGCCAATGCCTTCAAACCAAGCTTCTAGCTCTTCGGTGGAGGCCCGCATTTCGATAAAGCCTTCAACCCCCATGTTGCTTTCGGGCTGGATGGCGGATTTGAAGCTCACGGCCTCACCATGGCGCATGTGCTCCTGGATGCGGGCGAGGACGCCTTCGATCGCCGCCGGATCGCCGTCAACGGAAATAGTGAGCTTCATAGGAGGAGTGACGCTTGCTGGGCCACCCTTTAGCGTAGCAAACTCTGGCTCAGCTATTCAGTTTGCCTAGCGTTAGAAAGTAATGTGTTGACTGTCTGAAAGAATAAACTGGTTGCTCAAGCTCTAAAGCTGTGGCGTCTTTCATGGGAATCAGCATCAGGCACAATTTTCGAATCGTATCCCTAGATTGAATCGTACAATTGACATTTTTTTGATGGGATTCATGGGTTCGGATACCATTGATTTTCCCATTGTTTCATCTGGTCAATCTCAGCTTGCTGGGACGTCATAATTGTTTGAGCCAAAGTTTTGAGTTCAGCCCTCTGAGTTTTCTGAGCTAAATCCTTGGCCATGACAACTGCGGCTTCGTGGTGTGGGATCATCGCTTGCAAAAATCGCAAATCATATTCCTCATTTGCTGGACCCAAATCAACATCCATGCGCATGGCAGCAATTTGTTCAGGAGACATCGTCATCATGTGGTTCATGCTGGCCTGCCAAGCCATGGGGGTTTCGGAGGCTTGAGGATACCAAGTTTTGCGCCACTGACGCATCTGGGCAATCTCTTTTTCCTGGGCGCTGATGATTCCCTGGGCCAACAGCTTGAGCTCTGGACGTTGGGTTTTAGTGGCCAAGTCTTGGGCCATGATGAGTGCCCCTTCATGATGGGGAATCATGGCATCGATAAAGCGCAAGTCATAGTTCTCATCCGCTGGTCCCAAATCCATATTGTGGTTCATACCGTGGTTTCCCATGGTGTGATCCAGCGGGGCATTTGCGGGATTCGACGGTAATGGTTGCTGGGTCAGTTGAGTACAGGCTGAGAGGGTAGTTGCTAGGGCCAATGAGAACAGAAATAAGCTTGACGGTTGACGAAGCGATCGCCGATGTCTTGGATTCATAAATGCTTGAGCCTCGTAATCCTTTTTGAGCGTATGTCGGGGATAGTTGATGTCTGGTTCAAAGTTCAGTTTAGTGATGGAAACGCCATCTTCACCGAATCCGGTTGTTTGCGGGGCATCAGCCAAGGGCCGAATTTGGCATAGAGGGCTGGAATCACGAGCAGAGTCAGTGCAGTGGATGTACAAAGCCCACCCAAGACAACGATCGCCAAAGGCTGCAAAATTTCGTTTCCGGCTCCACTGGCGATCGCCAAGGGCAGCATCCCCAACGCCGAAGTCAGTGCCGTCATCAAAATGGCATTGACCCGCTCTAGGGAACCTTGAGTGATCACATCTTGGAGGTACATGCCTCGGGCAAACTTGCTGTTGTAGTTGTCAACGAGCAACAAACCATTGCGTACTGCTACACCAAATAGGGTAATAAACCCAATCAACGAGGCAATAGAAATCACACCTCCGGTTAGGGCGATCGAGACAATACCACCCACTAAAGCGAGGGGTAAATTGAGCATGATCACGATCGTAGCGGGTAAAGACTTGACCGAAAAGAACATCAAAATTGCGATCGCAATCGCAGCCAAAATGCTATAGATCAGCAAATTATGGGTTGCATTTTGTTCTGCTTCAAACTGGCCGCCATACTGAATAAAGTAACCAGCAGGTAACTGGATTTCCTGACGAATTTTCCGTTGGATATCATGCACCACACTACCCAGATCACGACCCGCAACATTCGTGGAAACGACGATGAGACGGGATACATCCTCCCGGTTGACTCCATTGGCTCCCATGCCGTAGTCCACCTTCGCTACGCTGCCCAAGGCAATCATTTGTCCGGTGGGGGAGGTAAGGGGAAGGTTACGGATGGCATCCAGATTGTTACGAACTGATTCTGGCAGCATCACCACCACGTCCAAGAGTTGCTGATTGTCTGGGACTTGGGAAACCACCTGACCGTTGAGGGCCGTCTCCACAGCAGCAGAAATATCGGCCATGCGCAGGCCGTAGCGGGCAGCAGCGACGCGATCGTACCGGATCTGGACTTGACGGATGGGCAGTTGGGGTTCCAGTTGTAGATCCACTAAGCCAGGAATCGGTTCAATCACGTCCCGCACCTGTTCACCCAGTTGGCGCAGTTCAGCCAGGTCTGGGCCAAAGATTTTGATGGCGATCGCACTTCTCACCCCCGACAACACTTCGTCCATCCGGTGGGAAATAAAACCACCAATATTCGGGGCAACACCGGGCAATTTGAGAAAGGCTTGACGCAACTGTTGAATGCTGGCTTCGCGGTCCTTAAGCGCCGCGTCACTCAGTTCCACATCGACATGGGCCATGCTCACCCCTGCACCATCAGCATCGCCAGGAGCCCGACCGGCTCGCACCTGCACCCAGTCGAAGAGCGGACTATCTTGCAAGGATTTAGACAAGGCCATCCCCGCTCGGTTGGTCATGTCCAGAGAAACGCCGGGAAATAGAACCATGGAATTGACCATAGATTTTTCCTGGAACTCTGGCAGAAAAACGCGGCCAAGGGAAGGAATGATGGCGATCGCCGCCACCAATGCAGCCAGCGCACAGCTCAAAATAATTTGAGGGGCACGCAAGGCAAGATTGAGCAAAGGTCGATACAGTCGCTCGGCCCAGCGAGAAATGAAGGTCTCCTCTTGGGGAAGCGGTTGATTTGCCAAAAGAATCGCGCAGAGAGCAGGCGAAAGCGTCATAGCCACAAGGGTGGAAGCGGCGATCGACAGGAGATAGGCCAACCCCATAGGTGCAAAAATTCGTCCTTCCACCCCCGTCAAACTAAAGATCGGTGCAAACACAACGATGATAATCACCGTTGAAAAAATCACTGCCAAGCGCACCTCCACAGAGGTATCATAAACCACTTGGAAAGGATGTTTAGGACTGCCTTCAGCTTGGTTGCGGCGTAAACCGCGATAGCAATTCTCCATATCTACAATCGAATCATCCACGACCGAGCCAATGGCAACGACAAGCCCCCCGAGTGTCATGGTATTGATGCCTAGGCCGAAGGCTTTCATTAGCATTAGACCTATTAACAGCGACAAGGGAATCGCACTGAGTGTAATGATGGCCGTGCGCCAATTCATCAAAAACAGCAGCATGATCACCGAAACAATGGCAATACCCTGGATTAAAGAGGTACTGACATTACCGATGGCAGAATCGATGAAATTGGCCTGACGAAAAGTCCGAACCAGCTTCACATCCTCCGGAAAACTGGCTTTAAGCGAGTCCATGACCGCTTCAACGGCTTTTGTGACCGTGGGTGTATCAATATCTGGCTGTTTGTTGATCATCAAGACCACGGCGGGCTGGCCATTAAAACTTGCATCCCCCCGTTTCAGGGCTGCGCCGGTTTTGATCTCAGCCACATCACTCAACAGGATAGGTTGATCACCCTGAACCTTGATCACAGATTGTCGCAAGTCTTCGAGGGACTGGACTTGGCCCAGGCCGCGCACGAGGAGTTCTTGACCTCCACCGATGAGGAAACCACCGGGCGCGTTGGAATTTGCGCCTTGGACTGCTGCGGTGACTTCGGAGAGAGAGAAGTTGCGATCGCGCAATTTCTGCGGATCCACCAGCACCTGTTCCTGCCGCTCTTCTCCGCCATAAACCGTTACCTGGGACACCCCCGGCACCGAAAGAATCGGGTTCCGGATCGTGGATTCCACCAAGCGACGCAAATCCATCAATGACGTTTGACCTTGGCCGTTCACCGTGAAGGCATACTGCAAAATCGTTCCCAGCGGCGACACCAACGGCGAAATTTCTGGAGTATGGGTTCCCTCAGGGAGTTGTGCTACCACCTGTTGAAGCCGTTCGGTTACCACCTGCCGCGCTCTGTAAATGTCGGCATTCTGGTCAAACACCACATTGACCATGGAAAGACCCACCTTGGAAGACGATCGCACCGTCGTCACACCGGGCAAACCATTCACGGCAGTTTCAATGGGAACAGTAATTTGGGTTTCCACCTCTTCCGGTGCGAGACCTGTTGCTTCAGTATGGATATCCACCTGAGGCGGCGCAAACTCGGGAAAGACATCCAGGGGCATTTGGCTCACACTCAAAGCCCCCCAAGCGGTCACCAGGATCGCTGCAATCACGATAAACCAACGCTGCACGATCGAATTTTTCAGCGTTTGATTGAGTAGGGAGTTCAACATGATTGCTGGATTACTTCTTACGGGTACTTACGAAAACAATTCCACCGATCAGCAGGGCTACCCCGCCCCCCAGAGCTGCCAACAAACTCGTAGAAAAGCCTCCAGAAGGCGCAGTATCCTCTCCCGCAACCAGGTTGCCTGAGACATCGTGGCTGTGGGGAATGCCCTGGGCATCGGCTTGGGCATGGCTAACATCGCGGGTTGGCGGAGCAGCATTGTCTACCGGGGCTTCAGCCGTTTGGGTTTTGCGCGATTCTGCATAGAGCGAGAGGCTGCCTTGGGTCACCAACTGTTCACCCAAAGAAAGTCCATCTATCACTTCAATCCTTTCCCCCTGAGTTGCCCCAAGCATCACTGGCACAGGCTCATAGAAATTTTCGTATTGCACAAACACCAACTGTTTGCCATCGGACTCAACCAAGGCGCTGCTGGGAATGAAAACTGCACCACTCCCATCCGCTGCCGGTTGGATCGGCTCCACGACAATTCCCATGAGGGAATCGGTTTCCGAATTGACTTGAACTCGCTCAATGCCGCCTTCTGCTTGGAATTCGTCACCATGACCGACGTGGGCGGTGGCGATCGCTGGAAAAGACAAGACGATGCCCAGGATCAACAGGGTTTCAAGGAATAATGGACAATCGCGACGCATGGTTCACCCCTCGATAAAGTTCACGTAGATTTACGAAATGTTTCAATTGACTGCCATAGTCTGCCAGAGGGGGGATGAAATTCGGATGAAATCAGCCTGGGTTCAGTAAAATCAAGCCCATGGCTCAAGACTGAGAGGGAATTAAGTCCTTTATGCGGATCTTGCTCGTGGAAGATGAAGCGGATTTGGGACAGGCTATTAAACAAGTCCTCATCAGCGAAAAGTATGTGGTCGATTGGGTGACTGATGGGGCACAGGCTTGGCAATGTTTAGATCCAGCTTGGACGGACTATACAGTGGCGATCGTCGATTGGCTGCTACCCGGACTTTCGGGTCTCGAACTCTGCCAACGACTGCGACTCAATCAAAACCCCCTCCCTGTGTTGATGCTGACCGCCCTAGGACAGCCAGAGCATCGAATTGAGGGACTGGACGCCGGGGCAGATGACTATTTGGTCAAACCGTTTGTGATGGAAGAATTGTTGGCCCGGTTGCGGGCCTTACAGCGGCGATCGCCCCATCTCTCTCCCCCGGCCCTCTCTGTGGGATGCCTCACCCTCGACTATGCCAACACCGCCCTCCAACACCACCAACACCAGCCGCCCCAAACGATCCCCCTCACCGTTAAGGAATTTCAAATTCTGGCTTACCTGATGCAAAATCCCGATCGCATCCTCTCCAGCAGCAAAATTCGGCATCAACTTTGGGATTTAGAGGCAGAACCCATGAGCAATGTGGTCGCGGCCCAGATTCGACTGTTGCGGCGTAAATTTGCCCAGTACGGGTGTGAATGCCCGATCGAAACGGTTCCGGGTCAGGGATATCGTTTTACGACCAGTGCTTGTTGATGGGTTGATGAGAGTCAATGAGTCGTCAACCGCTCAACAGCCAACCGCTTTTTCGCCACAGCCGTCTCCGTTTGGCCCTGTGGTATGCCTTGGTCATGGGGCTGATCTGGAGCCTTTCGGGGCTGGCTATGTATCGATTGTTAGTGCAGGCCAACTGGGTAGCCCTAGACCGGGAGTTGGAGGCGATCGCCGGAACCCTACACGATAGTCTAGAACCCATGCTTCCTGCTGAAGAAAATCCCACCGGAGTTTTGCAGCAGATTTTGCCTGAACTTTGCTTGGCCCAACACCCCTGCAATCCGAATCCCAGCTTGATCCAGCGGCATACAACGGGCATTAGCGATCGCACCACCTTCTATCTCCGCCTTTACAACCATCAAAGCCAACTCCTTGCCTACTCGCCCAACCAACCCGAGGGATTCTCGCCCGAATCCAGCTCAGCCCTATGGCATCCTGCCTCTGATGCGAACCCTTGGCAAACCCTCAACGGCAAAGACGGCAAGCGCTATCGTCAATTCACCCTCATTCTTCACGGTACCCATCTATCAAAACGATCCTCTGGCCAAGCGGAGTCCCTGCATCATTCTTGGGGATATTTGCAGTTGGGTCGAACCTTAGCGGCTTTCGATGGTGAAGTTCAGCGAATGCAGTGGATTCTGTTGATTGGATTCCCGGTCGTTTTGGGTTTGGTTGCGGCTGCTAGCTGGGGATTGGCAGGGTTAGCGATGCTTCCCATCTACAAGTCCTATCAACAACAGCAGCAGTTCACCGCCAATGCGGCCCATGAATCGCGATCGCCCTTAGCCAGTCAGCTAGCCACCATTGAAGCCATCCTACGCCTCCCCCCGAACAACGCCCAGGAGCTACAGTCCATGCTCCACACCGTTGAGCGCCAAGGACGACGCCTCAGTGTTCTGATCACAGATCTCCTCCTGCTCACCCGTCTGGAAGGTCAACCTGCCGAGCATCAGTCTCAATCCTGCTGCCTCAATGACTTGGTTAGCGATTTGGTCGAGGAATTTTTGGAACTGGCGATCGCCGCTGAAATTGACTTAGCCGCTGAGATCACGACCGAATCCATCGCGGTCCGGGGGAACGAGTCGCAACTCTATCGTCTGGTCTCGAATCTGATGGCCAACGCCCTACAATACACTCCCCAAGCCGGTCAAGTGAGGGTTCGCTTGCAACGTGCCGAACGCTATGCTTGGATTACGGTCCAAGATACGGGCATTGGCATTGCGCCTGAGAATCAAGCTCGGATTTTTGAGCGTTTTTATCGTGTGGATGGCGATCGCTCCCGCCAAACCGGCGGCACAGGCTTAGGATTGGCCATTGCCGAGGCCATTGTTCAGCGACATCGAGGTCGTCTAAGCGTGAAAAGTGAACTCCATCAAGGGAGCTGCTTTGGGGTCTCTCTGCCGCTGGATTCGTGAACTTCGCCCTCAAACTCAACCGCCTCATACAGATCGGCCAAGGCAATCTGCACTGGCACCGAAACCAACTCAATCGCCGCCTCCAAGCCCTGATATTCCGTCAACAGCCACTGATGCTCTTCCTGCTTCGCGTAATGCTCTACATAGGCACAACGCTGGTCGATGAGCAGATATTCCTGAAAGGTGGCGATCGTCCGGTAATGGGCAAACTTATCCCCCCGGTCATAGCTCTGGGTCGAATCCGACAGCACCTCAACAATCAGCACTGGATTTATTACGGTATCCTTGCGATCGGGCTTGAGCGTTACCGGATTTACGATCACCATAACATCGGGATAGGTGTACAAATTGACGGCTGGAATCCACAGCCGCTGATCCGTCACAAAAACGCTGTAGGGTTGCCGACGTAAACCAAACCACAGCAAGGCGTTGAACGCACTCGTAAGCTGGTTATGGGCAGGGGTGCCACCGGTCATCTCTAGGATTTCTCCATTGCGAAATTCACTGCGCACGGGTGACTCTACCTCTAAGGCCAAATACTCTTCAGCGGTATAGCGTTGCGTGGATGGGGGGATAGCAGCAGCAATCGTCATAACTGGACAACTCCGTTTAAGCCACGGATTCAATCTATGGGTTTAATGCCTTGATTCACTTGCTTCGATTCTGATGGTCTAATTCTGACTCAATCCGGCTTGACTTAATCTAACAAAAACTGCTTGATCATTAATTTTTATGTAGGATATGCACTTTTTTAACAATTGGCTGCATGGATTATGCATGGGTTCTGGTGTAAATTTGTGCCTTTTTTAGCTTTGAGGGGTCTCACGGCTGGGCTAGGCTGGTATGAAGGATTGAGTCAGGTCACCTTGGACTGACCCACATTTCCGTATTCTGGTTTTATCCAACGTTCTGTTAGACCCCCTAGAGACCCCTATGAATGCAGCTGCGCTGTGGCAACGCTACCAAGACTGGCTTTACTACCACGAAGGGCTGGGCCTGTATTTAGATGTCAGCCGAATGGGGTTTGATGAGGCGTTTGTGGACAAGCTGAAGCCGAAGTTTGAGCAGGCTTTTGCGGCGATGGCGGCGTTGGAGGGGGGGGCGATCGCCAACCCAGACGAAAACCGGATGGTCGGCCACTACTGGCTGCGCAACCCGGAGCTGGCACCGACACCGGAGCTAAAGCAGTCAATTATCACAACCCTGAGCCAAATCAAGGACTTTGCCCAGCAGGTCCACAGCGGTGCGGTGCGTCCCCCTTCGGGATCTCGGTTTACGGATATTTTGTCCATCGGCATTGGCGGGTCGGCGTTGGGTCCCCAGTTTGTGGCGGAGGCCCTGACTCCGGCGGATGCCATGCTGAAGATTCATTTTTTTGATAATTCGGATCCAGCGGGGATGGATCGGGTCTTGGGGGAGATTGGCGATCGCCTCTCCACAACCCTAGCGATCGTCATCTCCAAATCTGGCGGCACCCCCGAAACCCGCAACGGCATGCTCGAAGCCAAGCAAGCCTACGAAGCCCACGGACTGACCTTTGCTCAACATGCGGTAGCCGTCACGGGCACGGACAGCAAGCTAGACCAAGTAGCCCAGGGCGAAAATTGGCTGGGCAGTTTCCCTATGGAAGACTGGGTCGGAGGCCGGACGTCGGAATTGTCGGCGGTGGGGCTGCTGTCGGCGGCGCTGTTGGGCATCGATATCGACGGGATGCTGGCGGGAGCCAAGGACATGGACGATGCCACGCGGGTAGCGGAGCTGAAAACCAATCCGGCGGCGTTGTTGGCCCTGTCCTGGTACTACGCGGGCAACGGCAAGGGCGAGAAGGACATGGTGGTGTTGCCCTATAAGGACAGTCTACTGCTGTTTAGTCGTTACCTTCAGCAGTTGGTAATGGAGTCTTTGGGCAAGGAAGAAGATCTAGCTGGGAACAAGGTCTACCAGGGCCTCGCGGTTTATGGCAACAAGGGCTCGACGGATCAACATGCCTATGTTCAGCAGTTGCGGGAGGGGATTCCCAATTTCTTTGCAACGCTGATTGAAGTTTTAGAAGATCGGCAAGGCCCCTCCATCGAAGTGGAGTCGGGGGCAACGAGTGGAGACTTTCTCTCGGGCTTTTTGTTGGGGACTCGCGAAGCGCTCTATGAAAATGGCCGGGATTCAATTACGGTGACTATTCCCCAGGTTAATGGCCGTACGGTGGGGGCCTTGATTGCGCTCTATGAGCGGGCTGTGGGGCTCTATGCGTCGTTGGTCAATATCAATGCTTACCATCAGCCGGGGGTGGAAGCGGGCAAGAAGGCAGCGGCAGCAGTATTGGAGTTGCAGCAACAAGTGGTTGAGTTGGTTCAGGGGTCTACAACTGCGTTGACGTTGGCAGAGTTGGCGGAGAAACTGGGGGCGGCGGATCAGGTTGAGACACTGTATAAGATTTTGCGGCATTTGGATGCGAATGGGCGCAGTGTGAAGCTGCAAGGCAATGCGGCTCAACCAGCGAGTTTAAAGGTTGTAGCGATTCGCTAATTGACCTATTGATTGGATGTTGGGGGATAGGCGGGGGCTAAGTACAGGGCACTGTCTTCTAAAGGAGTGATCAATGAATTTACGTTGTTGAGTGTCTTGAGTTTATAAGGCTTTCAACACCCATCACTCTTTAGCAGGTCAGTGCCTCAGCAGCCTGTGAGCCGAGCGCTAGAATAGGTATACGCATGGTCATGGAGGTGGTAATGACGCTTCAAGAATTGCAAAGGCAGGTTTTGGCTTTGGATGTGGGCGATCGCCTCATTCTCATCCAGTCGGTCATCCAGTCACTCCAGCAAGAAATCTCACCTGCTCCTATCCTCTCCCAAGAAACAACGCCCGAGTGGGTTAAAGATTTGCACCCGCTGACCCAAAGCTTAATTGGCATTGTTCCTGTTCAGGATGAGCCGACAGAGAGCTCTGTGGATTATCTGGAGGAGAAATACCGTTGAGACGAGTGGTTTTCGATAGCGATGTGTTGCTGGATGTGTTGATGCAGCGACAACCTTTCTTTGTTGCTTCGACGAAGGCTTTGGATAGAGCAATTTCGGGCAGCGTTGAGGGATACTTGTCAGGTCATGCGGTGACGAATCTTTTTTACATTTTGCGGCGATCGGTTGGAAGTGAGCAAGCACGAGCGTTGTTGCTCAGTTTGCTACAGCATTTGCGGGTGGCGAGTGTGACGGATGAGGGGATTCGTCAGGCGTTGGCGAGTTCGATGAGCGATTTTGAGGATGCGGTGACGAGTGCGGCGGCAGTCTTGGTTGGAGCGGAGGTGATTTTGACGCGCAATGTTGCTGATTTTCGGGAGTCGTCGGTTGCAGCTATGACGCCAGCGGATTCTTTAGCTGGGTAGAATTTAGCTGTGTGTCTTGCCGCGATTTGTGATTCGGGCGATTGCCAATGAGCTTCAGCATCAGCAGCCTGTGGGCCGAAAGCAGGCGTTTTGGGCTGGGGTGGCGAGTCTACGGGCAGAGATGGAAGCTGAGGGGAGTTGGATCGATGTGGATGAGGTGTGGGGAGATGTGCGCGATTCCTGCGGAAGCTTGCGAAGCGATCGATCCACTGGTCGTGAGGTAATTCTGTACGCTGACTGTTAAATCTGTAAGCCGATTTTTAGTTGATACCAATATTCTTTCTGAACCACTGAAGCCTCAGCCGAAATCCTCGGTTTTGGAACGGTTTGAGCTATACACCGATGAAATCGCCATCGAGTCGGTGACCTGGCACGAAATTCGCTATCGTCTGCTATCTACTCAGGTTATTCTAGGCATAGACATAAGGAATAATCTGGAGGTACCTTGGTTCGGCTTTATTTGGACACCAGCCTTTACAACCGCCCTTTCGATGATCAGAGCCAGCCTAAAATCTTTCTGGAGACGCAGGCCGTTGTGATTGTTTTGCAAATGGTTGAGTCTGGTGCGGCTGAGCTGGTTAGTTCTACGGCGTTGGCATATGAAAATAGTCGTAATCCTTATGCAGATCGGCAAAAGGCAACAGAGTGTTACTTAGCACTTGCTTCGGTATATCAAGTTTTGGATGATTCGATTCGCTTACGGGCAAAGGAGCTTGAAGCTCAGGGAGTCCAGGCTTTGGATGCTTTACATGTGGCTTCAGCAGAAGCAGCAGGCTGCGATTATTTGCTGACTTGCGATCGCCGCTTGATCAATCGCTGCCAGAGTTTGACGTTGCGAGTAATAAATCCAACTGATTTTGTTGTGGAGGTGGATGATGACGATTCAAGTATTGAATGAGCAACAGGTGATTCATGAGGCGTTGCAGGTTTTGATGGCAAATCTGGATCTATCTAAGGTGATTCGGTTTTGGGCGGCTTCTGGATTGGGGCAGGGAGATTATCTTCAGATTAGGATGCAGCTTTTCGCGGGGGAGTCTGTGGATAGTCTTTATGACAAGATGATGGCGTTTGAGCAGCAGATTCAAGAGTTCTCGGAGGAATCGCCCTCTGCAAAAGTCTCCAGCTCCTAAGTTTGCAACACGTACCCCAAATCGACGAGCCAGACTGCGCTACGCTCGGGGCTACTCATAGCTGGCCTCTTCTTCGTCGAGGGTTAAGAAAAGTTCTTCGGCATTGAGGACCAAATCCTCATCGGTCAGGGGAGGAAATTCAAGGTGGATGAGCCGTCTCAGGATCTCCAGCGCAACCTGGATTTGCTCACTGTCAGGCAATCCGTCAAAGTTGCTGAGGATCTGTTGAGCGAGGGCTGTCTTAGCGATGTCACTCAATATAGCGCTTATCCGTCCCATCGTCATAGGACAGATACTCTTCAAAATTCATGGAGGTGGTAGAAGCATCTATCATTTACGATGTCTCCGTTATTGACCAGAGATAAGAACTTCAGCCGCTGTCAAATGCCAGTTTGGGAATGCTGGAGACATCATCACATCACCATTCTGAAACTCTGTGTAATCGTAAGATTGCCCGACCAGACAACCCACCCGAATCACACCTCTCATCGGATCAGTAATCCAGTATTCAGCAATACCTCGCTTTGCATACTCCGCTGGCTTCTGCTCATAATCGCGCTTGTAATTATCCGAAAATTTATCTCCTGGGCTCACGACCTCAATGACCAGTACCGGATTCGGGTCATAACGCTTGAGGCAGGCTTCTGAACGACCCGATATTGCCCCTGCCGATGCCTCAGAATGCACAATCAAATCCGGGTCACGCGCCGTCACATACCGGCTCTCCACCTCAATTTTTTCCTTAATCCCCAGGCGGTCGTAGTCCACAAGCTGGAGAAACGCCTGAATCAGAAACAACGCAATCTTGATATTGGCTCGACTCTCCGCACCCATCTCCACCAATACCCCATCCACTAATTCATAGCGCCGATCGGTTCCATCGTCGTAGCTCAGGAACTCCTCAAGGCTCATGCGTTGCTCTGTTGCGGCTGTCATAGCGATCGCCTCATGCCCAGTGATTACGTACAGCGCCCTATGACTCCATCATAACCAACTGGGCTGAGCGCCGTGACAAAATAGAAAAGAACTAAACCACCACAAAATTCACCAGTTTCCCCGGCACCACAATCACCTTCTTCACCGTCTTGCCCTCAATAAACTTCTGCGCCACATCTGACTCCCGCGCCAACTGCTCTAGCGTTGCCTTATCGGAACTCGCAGGCACCTGAAGGGTTCCCCGAGTTTTGCCCATAATCTGGATAACCAAAGTAATCTCATCCGCAACTAATGCCTGGGGATCAAACTGTGGCCAAGCCTCTAAGTGAATCGAAGATTCATGGCCCAAGCCATGCCAGAGATCTTCTGCGAGGTGAGGCGAGAACGGAGCCAACAGCTTCAGCAACGTTTCCACCCCTTCGTTGTAGATCGCACTGTCGGCAATCTCCTTGGCATCGCCTAGGGCGTTGTTCAGCTTCATCAGCTCCGACACCGCCGTATTGAACTGGTAGTCATCCTCCAGATCCTCGGTGATCGCCTGAATTGCTATGTGGATGGCGCGACGCAATTCTTTTTCGGGTTTAGTTAGGGCATCGGCTGCGGACGAACGGCTGTTCGTCCCTACGGGGGGGGCTGTGTTTTCGGCGTGAGCCGTCGCCGTGCGCCAGACGCGGTTCAAAAACCGGAATTGGCCTTCCACGTCGGCATCATCCCACTCCAGATCCTTCTCCGGCGGAGCCTTGAACAAAATGAACATACGCGCCGTGTCTGCCCCATACTTGTCCACCACATCGCCGGGTGCAACGCCGTTGAACTTGGACTTGGACATTTTTTCGTAGGTGGTCACCAGCGCTTCACCGGTTTCCGGATCAACTGGATTGTTCACGTCCGCCAAGTCCTCCGGGGCGAGGTATTTGCCGGTGGTCGGGTTCTTGTAGGCCATGGCTTGGACCATGCCTTGGGTCAGCAACTTTTTGAAGGGTTCGTCGAAGTTGAGTAGACCGCGATCGCGCAACACCTTCGTAAAGAATCGCGAATACAACAAATGCAAAATCGCGTGCTCAATCCCTCCCACATACTGGTCCACCGGCAACCAGTCATTCACCTTCTCCGGGGAAAAAACCTGCTCCTCATTGCCCGCATCGGGATAGCGCAGGAAGTACCAAGACGAATCCAAAAACGTATCCATCGTGTCCGTCTCCCGCTGAGCAGGCTTGCCACAACTCGGACAGGGTACATTAATCCAGTCCTCCATTTTCGACAGCGGTGACGCTCCCTTGCCCGTGAATTCTACGTTCTGGGGCAGTTGCACCGGCAAATCCCCATCGGGCACCGGCACCGCACCGCAGTCCTCACAGTGGATAATCGGAATCGGCGCACCCCAGTAACGTTGGCGGGAGACGAGCCAGTCGCGCAGGCGGTAGTTAGTGGTGCCGTGGCCGATCTGCTTTTCTTCGAGGTAGGCGATCGCCACCCCCACAGACTGACCTTTCCCCTTCCCCGCCTTGACGCCGTCCAACGGCCCCGAATTCACCATCACCCCATCACCGGGATAGGCTTCGGTCATGGTTTCGCTATCGAGGCTTGCCCCGTCCGGCTGCACCACGGCTTTGATCGGCAGCTCAAACTTACGGGCAAAGTCAAAGTCCCGCTGGTCGTGGGCGGGTACGGCCATGATCGCGCCCGTGCCGTAGTCCATCATCACGTAGTCTGCGGTCCAGATGGGGATTTTGGCATCGTTGACCGGGTTAATGGCATAGCTGCCGGTCCAGACGCCGGTTTTTTCACGGCCTTCTGCCGTGCGATCGATCGTGCTCATGTTGGCGGCGGCTTTTTGGTAGGTGGCGATCGCCTTTTTCTGCGTTTTCGTCGTCAGCTTGTCAATCAACGGATGCTCCGGCGAAATCACCATAAACGTCGCCCCCCAAAGGGTATCGGGGCGAGTTGTATAAACCACCAAATCATCCCCAGCCTCCGTATGAAACGTTACCTGGGCTCCGGTAGACTTGCCAATCCAGTTGGCCTGCATGGTTTTGACGCGATCGGGCCAGCCGTCGAGCTGGTCCAAATCCTTGAGCAACTGGTCCGCATAGTCGGTGATCTTAAAGAACCACTGCTTCAGCAACTTACGTTCCACCTTGGCACCGGAGCGCCAGGAGCGGCCTTCGCTGTCTACCTGCTCATTGGCCAAGACGGTTTGATCGATGGGGTCCCAGTTTACCGCTGCTTCCTTTTGGTAGGCCAAGCCCGCTTCGAAGAACTGTAGGAAAATCCACTGGGTCCAGCGGTAGTAATTGGGCAGGCAGGTGGCGACTTCGCGGTCCCAGTCGTAGGAGAGGCCCAGGGCTCGCAATTGGTCGCGCATTTGGTCAATATTTTTCAGTGTCCAATCCGCTGGGGGCACGCCTCGTTGAATGGCGGCGTTCTCTGCCGGTAAACCAAAGGCATCCCAGCCCATGGGGTGCAGTACGCGGAAGCCCTGCATCCGCCGCACGCGGGCAATCACGTCGGTAATCGTGTAGTTGCGCACATGGCCCATGTGCAGGTTGCCGGAGGGGTACGGGAACATGGAGAGGGCATAGTATTTGGGCTTTTCTGAGTCTTCAGAGGTCTGGTCTAGACCTTGGTCGGCCCATGCGGCTTGCCATTTTTTCTCGATGTCGGCTGGGTTGTAACGAGACTCCACGAAACCTACTCCCGCTGGATAACTGGATAAATATTCAATGCGATACACGATTGTAGGCTGATGCCGGGGCGATCGCCCATCATCTCATGAGATTGAGAAGGGGAATTGGTGAGGGGGCCAGGTTTTGCTACACAGAAACGAATATATGGGGTGGGAATTCTCAGGATTCGGCAGCGTGAATTTTTTATGAATAACACTAACGGCTCGTTCGGATAGTCCTGATATGAGTCAGTTAGGAGATACAAGTTCTCATGCACTACTATTCAAGAGTTCTCAAAAACTACGCTGTCTTCGAAGGCCGTGCTCGTCGAAAAGAATACTGGATGTTTGTGCTATTCAATCTCTTGATTAGCTTCGCTCTACGGTTTCTCGAGCACATCTTGGGGGGTGCAACCGCAACAGACCAGAGTGTACTGAGCACAATCTATCAGCTTGCTGTCTTATTGCCCAGTCTGGCTGTTGGAGTTCGACGGATGCACGATGTCAACCGCAGTGGTTGGTGGCTCTTAGTCCCGATAGCCAACTTCATTTTCTCGATCACTGAAGGAGACCTTGGCGATAACAAGTACGGGACAGATCCGAAGCGATAGGTTGAGATCTTAGGTTGCTTGGCGAGATTGGCGATCGAATTGGCCGAACTGCCAAATGTTGCCTATGGAAATTGTCCCCTGGAGGATGGGTTGATCGGCATCGATCCAATGATCCAGCGCGTTGTCTTCGCGTCATAGGATAAATATAACGTCGCATCTGGTACAGGTAGCTGCGCCAACCCTGGCCCCGCTACCAAGGCCAACCCACCCAGTCCAAGCGCCATAGCACCGCTTAATTCCATTAGCTGTACCCAGACTCAATAAACTCCTCGATCGTATCCCCCCCCATGCTCCCCAGCAAAACTGCACAAATCTTACAAGAGCTACTGCTCTATGAACAAAGCCTCTAAATCTCGATACCCACTCACAACCCGCAACACCTCAATTCCATCTACCAAAGGGACATAAAAAACAATGTAGTCCGCAACCACAAATCCCCGCAAACCTTGTCTCAACCGCTCATACCGCTTCCCCATATTTGGAAATTGGGCAACTAGCCTACACTTCTTGCGAATCACATCGAACAACTCACTCGCAGCATCAGGATTCTCCATCGCGATAGAATCACACACAGTCGTCAAATCCTGTACAGCCAGTGGCGAGAAACGATAGATGCCCATACAAAAGCCTAAACCTGATGCTGCTCCGCCGCAATCCGAGCAATCCGAGTTTGGAGTGCCTCAAAAACCACTTCCCCATCTACTCCTTGGCCCGCCTCCAACTCAGCCGCTCCCGCCGAAATCATGCCCCGTAACTCTTGCAAGCGCCGCTCCTGATCCGCCACCCACGGCAACACTTCCGTCACAACTGCACTCGGCGTAGAAACCTGTTTCTGCGCCAAAATTACCAGTAATTGCGCAATAAACTGCTGTAACTCAGGGACCGAAAACTCATCCATCGCCCGCACGAGATCCGTCGGAGATAGCTGAACCTCTAGTTGAAGCGTTGTCATCACCATTCTCCTAAACACATACTTCCTCCAGTTTACATGCATATAACTGGCAACACACTCCAGGATCAGAGGCTAAAGCCCTGACTGTCGTCGTGAATCTTGATCGACCCCTCCCACATAGTCTGTAGAAACTACAATAGACCCGCCCGATCTAGCCGTCATCGCAGACCGTGAATTGGCCGAAATGATCACTCCAACTGCCTCTCCTCATCCCTATCGCGGACGCCTTGCCCCAACCCCCTCCGGCCATTTGCATTTGGGCCATGGGTGTACCTTTTGGCTTGCCCAGCAGCGGGCGATCGCCGCCCAAGGCCACCTCATCCTCCGCATCGAAGACCTCGACCAAGCCCGCTGTAAGCCCCATTACCAACAGGACCTGATCGAAGATTTACAATGGCTAGGGTTGCAATGGCAAGAAGGCCCAGACCTAGGAGGACCTCACCATCCTTATAATCAACAACAAAGATTGTTGACTTACCAACAGACTTGGCAGCAGCTCAATCAAGCCCGTGCCATTTATCCCAGTCCCCACTCCCGCCGGGACGTTGCCCATGCCCTAAGTGCCCCCCATGAGGGCGATCGCGAAATCCTGTTCCCCCCCAGCTTCGCCCCTCAGATTGGCCCTTTGCAGAACAACCCGGCAGCGTCAACTGGCGTTTTCAGGTTCCCGATGGCGTCGTTATTCGCTTTCAAGACCAACGCCTCGGCGACGTTGCCTTTACCGCTGGCGTAGATTTTGGAGACTTCATCGTGTGGCGCAAAGACGGGTTTCCCAGCTACGAACTCGCCGTCGTGGCCGATGACCATGCCATGGCCATTTCTGAGGTCGTACGGGGCGAAGATCTGCTGCTCTCCACCGCCAAACAGATCTTGCTCTATCAAACCCTCGGCTGGCCTTGTCCGGCGTTTTACCATTGCCCCCTCCTGCGAGATGCCCAAGGCAAACGCTTGGCGAAACGCGATCGATCCACAGCCCTGTGGACTTTAAGACAACAGGGCGTTTCGCCTGCAACTCTCCTGCAAGGGTTCCTCGATTCATACCTGTTCTAGGGAAATTCAGACGCTATGCTGGATGCTGAATCTATTGAACTCCGTGTATTCTTTTGGCTTCTTTGCAACGACTGGTGATCACCCCGGATCAACTCCAGGGCGATCGCCTCATCCTCACCTCTGAACAGCAACATTATCTGCGGCGGGTGCTGCGGTTGAAGGGGGGCGATCGCTTTTTGGCGACCACGGGGCAGGGCAACCTGTGGCTGGCTCAGTTGCCCCTGGCTGACCCAACCGGGGAAGCACACCTGCTCGAACAACGTTCTGGCCCCCCACCCCTGCCGGTCGAGATTTACCTGCTGGCGGCACTGCCCAAAACCGGATTTGACGAGGTGGTTCGTCAGGCGACAGAATTGGGGGTCGGACAAATTATGCCGGTCATCAGCGAACGGACGCTGCTCAAGCCCAGTCCCCAAAAATTGGAGCGCTGGCGACGGATTGCCCAGGAGGCCACAGAACAATGTGAGCGAGCCGAGGTTCCTGCAATTGCAGACCCGCTGTCTTGGGTGCAGGTGCTGACCCAGCCTGTCATCACAGAGATTCCGGTCACGGGGCGGTTTCTCTGCGCCGCCCGAGGAGCCTCGGCCCCGCTCTGGCAGACGGTACAGAGGAGTCACAAGGCTCAAAATTCAAGGATTGCGCTGGCAGTGGGTCCCGAGGGGGGCTGGACTCCAGGGGAGATAGAAACTGCCATTGCCCACCAGTTTCAGCCCGTTTCCCTTGGCTCTACCATTCTGCGCGCCGTGACGGCCCCCTTGGCGGCGATCGCGCTGATTCAGGCGGTTTATAGTAAAAGCTAACGGGTGCGTTTACTGATTTTTTAGGTCACTATGCTGGAACCCATTGCCCAGGCGTTGGAGCGCCAAGACTATCGAACGGCGGCTCAGTTGCTCAAACCGCTGATTCAGCAAAATCCCAAGGATCCTTGGGTGCAGTTTTATGTGGCGAGGGTCCATGAAGGGACGAACCAGGCCGAAAAAGCGGAGACCCTCTATCGCAAATTGCTCAAGGTTTCGACCAACCCCAAACTGATTAAGCAGGCGCGGGAAGGGCTGCTGCGCCTTGAAGCCCGTGAACGGGAGGCCCGCCAGCGGGCGATCGCCCAAGCCACCACAGATTCCCAGCGCACGGGCCTAGGGGGATTAATCCTCGAACCCTTATCGAATGAGGCTAAAACAGCGGTGGTGCCAGCCTTTGCGCGACTGATGCAGCTAGAGGCTTACACCGCCCGATTGCTGTTACCCAGTCGCAATTGGCGCTTCTATCGCACGGGCAAAATTGGCGAATTGGAGGTGTATGCGCAATCGCTGCGGGAGATTGGCGTTCCGGCCTTTTGTGTCGCCCTCGCAGATGTCGCTCGGATTCCAGTGATTCAGGCGCGGGATCTAAAGCGTTTGGGCGATCGCTGGGTCATTCCCCAGTTGGCCTCGGAAACCGCAGCCAATTTTGAGTTTTTTCCTCGGGAGGTGCGAGCCTGTGTAGAGGGAGCATTGCCCTGGTTTGAGTCGGTGATCGATCGTGGTCCCTCCTCTAAAACGCCCATCGTCCGAAAGGAGCAGGTGAAGGACTATACGAAAATGTTGGATCTACATCTGTCTGCACAGGTGATTGTACGGTTCTGCGATCGCACCTATCACTATCCCCGCGATCCCGATTCGCTGGATTCTCGCTATGCCACGACGCCTCAGTTGTGGAGCCAATTTAAGCAGTCGATCCAGCCGCAGGTGCCGGAAATTGTGGGGAGCGATCGCTTTGTGAGCTTTGCGGATACGGTCTTGGAACAAGAGGAGTTTCTGCGCCAAATTTCAGCCCAGATTGAACTCTCCACGGCGGATGCTTTGATTTCCCGCGACGATGCGCCGCCTTGGCACCAAGCCTTTCACCTGTACAGTAGTTGCTTTACAATCAAAGACGGTTTTTGCGATCGCCCCTATGCCCCTTGATACTTGGTTTCCCCTTGCGATTTACTACGAAGATTTACCGGAGGCCCGTCAGCATAAAGCAGCCTTGATCGATGCGGTTTTGCAGCTTGAAGCGGATGGCCATGAGCCGCGCAACTTTCCCGAAATGGCTTGGACGGGGGATTTGCACGGGGTAGAGCGCATCCATCGAGATCCCCGGTTTTCCTGGGTGATTGAACAGGTAGAGGCCCATACGCTGAACTATCTAGATCAGCTTGGGGTCGATTTAGAAAAGATTGAGCTGTATATTCAACGGGGCTGGCCCGTGATCTCTCGCCATCAGCAGGAGGTGGGAGCCCATTGTCATAATACTTCGCATATTAGCGCAGTGTATTACCTTTCAGTGCCCAATTCCGGGAGTGATGAATCGGGTTGTTTAGTGTTTTTTGATCATGCCCGTCCCAATGAAGTTAGCCCCGGTTTAGGAAGCGAGAATACCGATATTATTGCCACCTGGAATGAGCTGAATCAGGATCAAGCCATGTATGAACCTGTAGAGGGACGACTGTTGCTCTTTCCCTCGAAGCAACGCCATGCCGTGACGCTCAACCATACAGAGATTCCTCGGATTTCCCTGTCCTTTGATATTGTCATGACGGCGATCGCAGGAGAAGTAGCGGGTTCCTACGAATTCCTCACTCCACCCCCGAGTCAATGGCAGCAGTTTGGTCAGTTACGTCAGCTGGGTTGAGGGGATTGATTAACTTTCAGCAATTTCTGAGAGCGCCAGCCACCGCTCGGTTCCGGTTTCAATGGCTTCCGTGAGTTCAGCAAGTCTAGCGGATAGTTTTTCCAGGTCCGTGAAGCCGGAAGGTGGATTTTGATAGAGGACTTTTTCCAAGGCTTCTTTCTCCGCTTCCATGGCTGGAATTTGGGTTTCTAATTGTTCCAACTCCCGTTTTTCCTTGTAGGAGAGCCGTCGGGGGCGATCGCCAGAACCGCTGCTAGCTTTGGCCTTACTAGAGGATGCAGCCGCTTCAGGCTTGGCGGCTTCAGAGACGACTTTAATTTCCTCTTTTTCCTTTTCTTCGTTCTGCTTATAATCCAAATAAACCGAATAGTTGCCGGGATATTGGCGAATCTTGCCACCGGGTTCCAGGGCGAAAATTGAATCGACGGTGCGATCGAGAAAATAGCGATCGTGCGACACCGTAATCACACAACCGTTAAAATCTTCCAAGTAGTCCTCTAAAATCGAGAGGGTTTGCACGTCCAAATCATTGGTGGGTTCATCCAAAATCAACACATTGGGCGCACCCATCAACACCCGCAGCAAAAACAATCGCCGTCGCTCTCCTCCAGACAGCTTGGCCAAGGGGGCATACTGTTGACTGGGCGGAAACAAAAATCGCTCCAGCATTTGCGACGCTGTAATAGTGCTGCCGTCAGCGGTTTTGACCAGCTCCGCGACTTCCTTAATGTAGTCAATCACCCGCTGATTTTCATCCGCTGCTTCCAGCAAATCATTGGAGTACTGATCAAAGTAACCCATGTGGATCGTTGCGCCAATTTCTACCTTGCCCCCGTCGGGTTCTAGTCGCCCCGTAATGATATCCATCAACGTCGATTTCCCCGCACCATTGCTGCCAATGATGCCAATTCGATCCATGGGGCTAAAGGAATGGGTGAAATTGTCGATGAGGAGGCGATCGCCATAGCCCTTACTCACCCCCTCCAGCTCAATCACCTTTTTGCCAATTCGTCGCCCCACCGTCGAGATTTCCACCTTACCCACGGCTGCCTTAAACTCACGATTACGCATTTCCTCAATGCGTTGAATCCGTGCTTTCTGCTTGGTGCTGCGGGCCTTAGGACCCCGCTTCAGCCATTCCAACTCCCGCCGCAACACGCCTCGATGCTTTTGCTGGGTGCTGGCAGCAGATTCTTCCAGTTCCGCCTTTTTTTGCAAATAGTAGGAGTAGTTGCCTTCAAAACTGCTCAGATCGCCCCGGTCTAGCTCCAAAATGCGGTTGGTAACGCGATCGAGAAAATAGCGATCGTGGGTAATCAGCAACAGTGCGCCACTATAGCGATTCAAATAACTCTGCAACCACTCCACCGACAGCGCATCCAGATGGTTAGTGGGCTCATCCATTAACAGTACTTCGGGCTCCGCCAGCAGCGCCGTTGCCAGAGCAATGCGCTTGCGATAGCCCCCAGACAGGGAACCAATCCGCGCCTCAAAATCCTCGATGCCCAGCTTCGTCAAGACAATCTTGGCCTTTGCCTCCAGATTCCAAGCCCCAATGGCGTCCATGCGTTCCGTCAGCCGCGATAGCTCTGCCAAGAGCACCTCGGTCTTGGTCTCGGTCGATTTGTGCGCCTGGGCCAACTGATGGGACACCGCTTCATAGGCTTTAACCAATTCCATCTGCTCGCCGCTATCGGCAAAAACCTGCTCCAAAACAGTTTTGCCTTCGTCTAAATCCGGTTCCTGGGGTAAATAGACAATGCGCACAGAGGGATTAACCAGGCGATCGCCCGCATCCACCGGCTCCAACCCCGCAATAATTTTGAGCAGCGTCGATTTGCCCGAACCATTTGTACCGATCAGACCAATCCGGTCTTGGTGGCCGAGGCTAAAGCTGACATCATTCAAAATCGGCTTAATGCCAAAGTCCTTGGAAACGGATTGCAGCGTGAAAATGCTCATGGAAGCGGATGACAAAGGCAGCACGTACCGTTTAAGCTTAGCGCCATCGGCCCGTCTCTCGTCATTTTCCATGGGGTCACGGGGGCAAACGCGATAGACAGAGCGATCGCCATTCGTCCTCCGTATATATACGCATTTTTCTGTATAACTTGTGAGGGGTCTGCACCCTCATCCCATTCCTTAGGACGTCAATTAAGATAGGACTCAAGTAACCCCGACATCAGGGCAAGCTCGGTCCTAACCCCGCCGAGTTTCCAGCATTGAAGGAAGACATGGCGACCCACCTAGGTGCTTTAGGGTCGCCATTTTTTTATGCATTGACGCCTATAGACCCAAAGTCTCGCGTCGAAACAATAATTTTTTCATCGTTTTCCATCATTCTTGGCCTCCAGACTGGAATTTCGGTGTGATTCTTTTCTAGGCTAGGACACAGCGGTCCTCCATCGCTGCACGCTTTCTGTCCTCGTCTTTTGTCCTGCTGCCATGGCCTCTCCCCTTCAAACTCGCGAACAGCAGACGGGCTGGCTGCTGGTTTTTCCAGCGCTGCTGCTGCTGTTCCTGGTCTTTGCCTATCCCATTGGTCGAGCCTGCTGGCAAAGCCTGTTCACCCGCAATCTCGGCACGGAACTAGAGCCTGTCTTTTCAGGGTTGAGCAATTACGTTCGTATGGTGCAAGACGGACGCTTTTGGCAAAGCCTGGGGAATACGACGGTGTTTACCGTTATTTCTGTGGGGATTGAGCTGATTTTGGGGATGGCGATCGCCTTGATTCTCAATCATCCCTTTCGCGGTCGTGGCCTCGTGCGCACGATTGCAATTCTCCCTTGGGCCTTGCCCACAGCCCTGATCGCCTTGGGTTGGGCCTGGATTTTTAATGACCAATTTGGCATCGTCAACGATATTTTGTTGCGCCTCGGGCTGATTGACACCGGGATCGCTTGGTTAGGCAGTCCTGGACTGGCCATGGTGGCGCTGATTGTGGCGGATGTTTGGAAAACAACGCCCTTTATTAGTATTTTGCTCCTGGCGGGGCTGCAGTCAATTTCGGGTGATTTGTACGAAGCCCATTCCCTAGAAGGCGCAACCCCTTGGCAAAGCTTTCGTCAAATTACGTTGCCCCTTTTATTGCCGCAAATTTTGATTGCCTCGTTGTTTCGATTCGCCCAGTCCTTTGGGATTTTTGACCTCGTTGCCGTCATGACTGGCGGTGGCCCCGGTGGGGCCACGGAAACCGTCTCCCTGTATGTCTATGCCACCGTCATGCGCTATTTAGACTTTGGCTATGGTGCGGCCTTGGTAGTGGTGACGTTTGTTTTATTGATTGCGACGGTGGGAGTCTCCTCCCTCTTGCTCCGGCGTCTCCGAGTCCAAGCCTAATTTGATTTTCATGAGTTCTACTACACCCGCCCCTAGACCCCCCTCAACCCCATCCCCTGCATCAACGCCAGCAAAATTCCGCTGGGGCAGCCTTTTCTTTGGCCTTGCCGTGGCGTTTGTCATCCTGTTTTGTCTTGCTCCCATCCTCTGGCAGGTCCTGACGTCGTTTAAGACCAATGCGGCGATTTCAGCCGTTCCCAATGTTTACTTTCCCAGCCCCAGCCAGTTAACGCTGCAAAATTACGTGGCGCTATTTACGAGACGACCGTTTTTGAATTACATCCTCAATAGTGCGATCGTCTCCGTCATTTCTACGGTTTTGGCCCTGGCGATCGGTTCACCGGCGGCCTATGCCCTGGCCCGACTCAAGCTTCCCGGCGAGCAGATTATTCTGGGTGGCGTACTGATTGTCACGCTCTTTCCCTACATTTTGCTGTTTTTGGGGCTGCTGGAAATTATTCAAAAACTCCACCTTGCCAATAACTATCTCGCCCTGATCATTCCCTACACCGCCATCAATTTGCCCCTGACGATTCTGGTCATGCGCAGCTTCTTTCAGCAGTTGCCCAAGGACCTCGAAGATGCGGCCAAGGTCGATGGCTACAACATTTGGCAAAGCCTCACCCAAATCGTTCTTCCCATGACCCTGCCAGCCCTGGTCACCACTGGGATTTTGGCCTTTATCTTTGCCTGGAACGAGTTCATTTTTGCCCTCACGTTTATTACCCGCGAAGACCTCAAAACCATTCCCGTTGCCTCCTCTCAACTGGGCGGTGCCTCTGCCTTTGAAATTCCCTTTGGGCCGATCGCTGCCGCCACGGTTATTGGTACCTTACCCCTCGTTTTACTAGTGTTGTTCTTCCAAAAACGCATTGTTCAAGGTCTTACCGCTGGAGCCGTTAAAGGATAATTCCTATGTCTACCCTCGAACTCAAAAATCTTCGCAAAGCCTATACCAGCACCGTCATTCCGGTTAAGGATGTGAGCCTTACGGTCGAAGATGGTGAATTTCTCACGCTCCTGGGTCCTTCCGGCTGCGGTAAATCAACGATTTTGCGCTTAATTGCGGGGCTAGAACCACCCAGCGAGGGGGAGATTGTGATTAATGGGCAGAATGTCAATCGGTTGAGTCCGGGCGATCGCAACATCGCCATGGTGTTCCAAAGCTATGCCCTCTACCCCCACATGACCGTCTATCAAAATATTGCCTCGGGTCTCAAACTGCGGAAAATTCCCGCAGCCCAAATTCGCCAGCGGATCGCCACTGTCTCCGACTTTTTGGGCCTCAATGATCTCATGGACCGTAAACCCGGTCAGCTATCGGGGGGGCAGCGCCAGCGGGTGGCCGTGGCTCGGGCGCTGGTGCGGGAGCCGGATCTGTTTTTGCTCGATGAACCGTTGAGTAATCTAGATGCCCTGTTACGGGAGCAGGTACGGGCGGAGCTCAAGCAACTGTTTTCTAGTCAAAATGTGCCCGTGGTTTATGTCACCCACGACCAAACGGAAGCGATGACACTGTCCACCCGAGTTGCGGTGCTCAATGGGGGTGAATTGCAGCAACTGGATACGCCCCAGCAAATTTATAGCCACCCCGCTAATCAGTTTGTGGCTGGGTTTATTGGCAGTCCTCAAATGAACTTTTTGACCTTGCCCAGCCAAGGTCCCTACGCTCTTTTAGGTGAAACTAAAATTCCGATGCCGGATTCGATCAATGTAAAAACGAATTTGGTCACCTTGGGAATTCGCCCAGAAAACGTGATGTTGCCTCAGGAGTTGGCTCAGGATTTGGCCCAGAATTTGGCCCAGAATTTAGCCCAGGTTTCGACGATTCGGGGCGAGGTCTTTTTAGTCGAAAACCTAGGCATGTCGAAGCTAGTGAGTGTGCGATTGGGGGGATTTGGTCATCAGGCCATGACGTTACGGGGACTCTTGCCAGTTGAGCATCAGTATTTGATTGGCGAAGCCCTGGAATTAGCCTTGCCTCACAAATCACTCCATTGGTTTAGTCCAGAATCAGGCTTATCTTTGGTCTAGGCAAGGCTCTCTCCCTCATACCGAACGCCATGGGACACTATCTCAATGGGACACTATAACGACGCATGGCATTTTCCACCGCCGCCTGCTGGTCCCGCCGCGTAATCCATTTGTGGTAGGTGCGCGTGTGAATCGCCACGGAGTGACCCATCATCTTGGCTGCGACCGTATCGGGAATGCCAAAGTGAATCGTTCGCACCGCCCAAGCATGGCGCAAGTCGTAGGGCGAAAACGGAATCCCATAGCGTTTAAACTGGCGCGTGACCTGTTGGCCGATCCGCTGAAGCGTGGTTTGACTCAAATCCGTTTGGACCGGCGGCAAGATGACCTGACGAAGATTAAAGCGATCGACCCATTCCGGATAAAACGGCCAAACCTCATGCTCCCCGGTTTTGGTGGTTTCTAAAACTTCGAGGGTGTCTCGTCCACTGGCAATTTCGTAGTCAGATGGCTGAGCTTTGAGCTGTGAAGATTTGAGCTGTGAATAATTGCAAAAAAATACCTCATGGTTGCGCAGCCCATAGGTCGCCATCACCCCATAGACAAATCGCCAGGTCGGATTGGGAATCAGTTCGTAGGCCGCCAAAATCTCATCGTCGCTGGGCAAATCCCGTCGTTTGACCTTGCTAGGGCTATAGGTGCCGCCCCGATGTTTAAAGCTCTCGGGTAGCTCCAGCTTCAGAAACTCCGCCAAGGCCACCAATGCCGTACCGCAAATTTGGCGGCTGCGACTTTGTCGTCCAAAGGATTCAATGGTGGTTTCCATGGCTTCAACCAGGGTGAGCTTAGGGCTGGCCTGGGCGATCGCCTCCAGTTTCTTCAAATAGGGCGCATAGGCTCCCTCCCAGGTACTCTGAGCCGACGCCAACGCCGCCTGACGCTCGGGCTGTTGAAAAAAATAGCGTTCAAAGTCCCGCATTTGTTGCCTGAGGGACTCCGCATCCAGCCGCTCTCGTCCGCGCCACACCTGGTACTGCTCCCAGTCAAAACTTTCGGTAATGAGCTGGGCAGCCACCACCTTGGCCTCTCGCTCCGCCTGCTTCAGCCCCCCAGCGGTGAGCGGCAGCTTGAGGCTAATGCGCTGCTGGTGGGGTTTGGTTTTGGTGCTGCCCGGTTTCGGCGGCAGCGTGCCGCGCAGGGCTAGATGCTGGCCGCGAATCTCAATTTGGAGCCCCAACTGACCGAGCTTGAGGCGTTGGTTGACCTGGGCCAATTGGGCATCAAGACGAGGGGGGGCGGAGGGCTTAGACATGGGGGACACCATCAGCGGACTACTTCTGAGGTAAGAGATTGGCGCGATCGCTACCGCAAGTTCCAAAGAACTGTGATAGAACGTAATGTAATGAAATAAATATTGTCATCTTCATTCATTATCTGAGCTGAAAGACGGTAAAAACCGACCAGACGCGCCTGTATTGGATTGCATTGGACTGTATTAGGTTGTATCAGAAGGCGATCGCGAGATTTTCGTAGGTCAGACTGATTGACCGGAACCTTATATTGTTAACATCAGTGAACAAGCTGAGGACGCTGGAGTCGAAAAAAGCGGTATGGGCAGAGTAGGGGTTTTACTCTTAAATCTCGGTGGGCCAGAGAAGCTGGAGGACGTGCGTCCTTTCCTGTTCAATCTGTTCGCCGATCCAGAGATCATTCGGCTGCCATCGCCGCTGTTACAGAAGCCATTAGCTTGGCTGATCTCATCGTTGCGTGCGAAAAAGTCTCAAGAAGGCTACAAGCAGATCGGAGGCGGTTCGCCTTTGCGCCGTATTACCGAGGAGCAGGCCAAAGCACTCAAGGCCAAGCTCCAAGAGCGGGGCGTCGATGCAAATATCTACATCGGTATGCGCTACTGGTATCCGTTCACAGAGGAAGCGGTGGACGCGATCAAGCGAGACCAGGTCGAAAAGCTAGTGGTGTTGCCGCTATATCCGCAGTTTTCCATTAGTACCAGTGGGTCCAGCTTCCGGCTGTTGGAGCGGATCCAGGTGGATGACCCGGAGTTTGCCAAAATCGACTATACGGTGGTGCCGTCTTGGTATCACCGACCAGGATATTTGGGGGCGATCGCCAGTCAAATTGCCCACCAGCTCGACCAGCTGCCTCAGCCCCAGGAGGCCCACATTTTCTTCAGCGCCCACGGGGTACCGGTGAGCTACGTCGAAGAAGCCGGGGATCCCTACCAAAAGGAAATGGAGGACTGCGTTGCTAAAATTATGCAGACCCTCGGTCGCTCCAATCCCTACACCTTGGCCTACCAAAGCCGGGTCGGCCCGATTGAGTGGCTCCAGCCCTATACCGAAGATGCCATCCGTCAACTGGCGGAGCAGCAGGTAAAAGACTTGGTGGTGGTGCCGATTAGCTTTGTCTCGGAGCATATCGAAACCCTAGAGGAAATCGATATGGAATATCGGGAATTGGCCGAAGAAGCGGGCATTCACGGTTTTCATCGAGTCCCTGCCCTAGATACAAACCCAGCCTTTATCGAGGACTTGGCAACGCTGGTGCAGGAATCCCTCAGTGGACCGCAAATTAAACTCAAGGATGTTTTCCATCCCCCGGAGCGGACCAAGCTTTATCCGCCGGAGCGCTGGGAATGGGGCCTAACTACGGCGGCAGAGGTTTGGAATGGTCGTTTGGCGATGCTTGGATTTCTTGCCATTTTGATCGAGATTGTCAGTGGCCGAGGGCTTTTGCATACCGTCGGTCTGCTCTAGATTGAGCCCTTTCCAGTACATCTCCAGTCCCTTTCTAGTCCATCGGGATCACCAATCTAGATCGTCTTCCATCTCATCCCAATCGTCGCTGGATCGGGGGGGTTTTTGGGATGGGGAGCGATTTTGAGCGCGATCGCGACTGTCCTGAGCGGAGGGTTCATACTGAACGGCTCGCTCCGCCTCCCGATAGCGCACCTCACGGGCGACGGGCTCAGACCGGTAATCGGGTTCACCCTCATCCATCTCATCAGCCTGATCATTACCCTGATCATTGACCCCGTAGCGGCGGTCATCCCCCGGAGGCTGAATCACCCGATAGTCAGCATCATAAACACTTTCGAGATCCACAGGAGGAGCATAGGGGCGGGATCGGGGTCGGTCTTCAATCGGTTCGGGCAGAGGATCTTCTCGGTAGGTCTCTCGCTCAAAGTCTCGATAGTCATCCCGTTCAAACGCCTGTCCGGGTGAACCATAGGTCGCTGCTGGATAGTCATCGACCACGGCAAAGTCCTCTGGCCCAAACTCCGATCGCCGATAGCGCCGTTCGGCTGCGGCTCCCCGGCGCGCCGCCAGCCGAAATAGAATCACAAACCATAAACCCGTTGCAACGCCTGCCAGCAAGGCTCCCAGCATCCAAATCGCCAGGGGGAGGGTGATGGACTGCATTCCCAAAAAGGTGAGGGCAATGGATGGGGTGTTGCTGAGGAGGAGGGTGGCGATCGCACCCAGTAGGGCCAGCAACAGGAAAATGACAAAGGAACGCATAGGGATGAGGATAGGGGGATGGGCGATCGACGGGAGGAATCGGCCTAATTAAGAGCTTTCCTATTCTATAATCAGACTTTTACTCCTGAACCTGCCCATCTGAAGTAACAATAGGACGATTGAAGCTTCACGGATAATAGGTTATTTTGATAACAGATGAGAATTGTAGAATATGAATCCTTAAGATGGCTCCGTACCTTTTCTTAAGTGGATTTCTGAGCTCGATAGACAAGCAAAAGCAAAAGTACTGGTAGCCAAGGCTCGTCTTGAGCTGGGCAACATGTCTAACATCAAGTGGTTTGATGGACTGGGGGAGCTTAAAATCAATTGGGGTCCAGGCTATCGAATTTATTTGATTCAGGATGGAGACGAACTCATTATTTTGCTAGGAGAAGGAACAAAGAAATCTTAGTCTAAGGATATCGGCAAAGCAAAGCAACTAAAGATTGAGTATAAGGTGAGAAAGCAAACTGGAGAACTTTAGTCAAGTAGTATGCAATTTCTAAATCTTGTATTCTCATTTTATTTAAAACTTATACAGTCAAAGGCTAAAACAAACAATGAGGTTCTGATGAAAGAAACTGAAACAACCGGAGGGGAGCTTGTGGCCGCCGATCCAGAGCTGGCTACAACACTTTTAAATGAAGCGCTTAATTTGATTGCATCCGGAGAACCTGATACGGCTCGCCTACTGCTCCGTGATGTGGTAAATGGCCTGATGGGCCTAGATATTCTTGCAGAAAAGACCAAGATTGACAGCGATCGCCTGCGCAAAGTTCTCAGTCCAGAAGGAAGCACAACGTTACAAGAGCTTTCGTTGATTTTTACGGCTGTGCGAACTTATGTTGATCTGAAAATTTTGAATGCAGCTATAGGTCGTTTTGCAAGCTCTAATGTCATTTAAAGGCCAGATAACACCAGTTTGCCAATGGTATCGCCTGCTTCTAATTTGGCATGAGCCCGCGCTAAATTCGTGGGGTTCAAGGGTCCTAAATGCTCCGTCAACGTTGTGCGAATTGTACCGCGATCGGCTAGGTCTGCAATTTGATTGAGTAAGTCATGTTGCGATTCCATATCCTCTGTTTCATACATCGCCTTAGTAAACATAAACTCCCAGGCAAACGTCGCGCTTTTGTTTTTGAGTAAATCCAGATTGAGGGGGTCTTTATTGCCCACAATCGAGCAAATCTGTCCCTGGGGTTTGATGCAATCCGCCAGGTTTTGCCAATGCTGATCGGTGCTGCCACAACAAAAGATGTAATCGACCCAGGGAAGCTGCAATTTGCGGAGCTGCTCGGCGAGGGGTTCATGGTGGTTAATGCATTCGTCAGCCCCCAGACGTTTGCACCAGGCGATCGTCTCGGGACGGGAAGCCGTGGCAATCACCTGAAGCCCTGCAACTTGTTTCGCCAACTGAATCGCAATGGATCCTACACCGCCTGCTCCGTTGATGATCAACAGCCAGCGGTTCCGCTGCTCAGGGGTTTTGTTCGGTTCAATCCGCAATCGCTCAAACAACGCTTCCCAGGCTGTAATGCTGGTCAGGGGTAACGCCGCCGCCTGCTCAAAGCTTAAACTTTCCGGTTTACGACCGACAATGCGTTCATCCACGAGCTGTAGCTCAGCATTGCAGCCGGGGCGAGTCACGCTGCCCGCATAGAACACTGCATCCCCCACCTGAAACAGCAAAGTTGAGGGACCAACCGCTTCCACGATACCAGCGGCATCCCAGCCGAGAATACGAGGAATCTCCTGAAGCGCTCGCAGGGACGATCGCACCTTATAGTCAATGGGATTTACCGCCACCGCCTTCACCCGGACCCGCAGTTCTCGGCCTTGGGGCTCGGGAATCTCCACCTCAAACTCGGAGAAACAATCGGGGTCAGGGGTAGGTCGGGATTGGTAAACGCCAAGGGCTTTCATGGTCAGGGAGGGGCGATCGCCCCATGGAAAGGCTAAAGAACTACTCAAATCCTACCGGAGAGCGGTCCGACAGGGGGAAAGGAACGGCAAGACGGCGGATGAGGGCTACGTCTACCCAGGGATGGGGCCAAGGATGGGGCCAAGGATGGGGCCAATCTTCGAGCCCAAGGCCAGCAGCGGTTCCTCCGAGGATTTTGCAGGGGCGATCGCCCTCTCCCAAATGGTTCACGACTAAGACCGCAGCGGCAAAATCCTCATGTTGGGTATAGCCATTCACGGTAATCAGCGTCGTCAAACCGGCGGCGCGGGCCGCTTGTAGGCCGGGTTTGGAATCTTCGATGGCGAGACAGGCGGCGGCGGGTAAATCGAGTTGCTGAAGAACGTATTGATAAATATCCGGGGCAGGCTTTTTGGCGGGAACAATGTCGCCAGCGGCAATGACTTCAAACCACTGGGCTGCATCGGGGGCGAGGGTATGGATGAGGGCGAGGGCGTTGGGGAGGGCGCTGGTGGTAGCGATCGCCAATCGTATCCCCGCTGCGCGACAGTCCTGCAAGAGTCGCAACACACCGGGACGGGGTGGAATGTCACCTTGGTCAATGCGTTGCTGATAGAACTGGGTTTTGGATTGGTGCAGTTGGCGGATGAAGGCGTCGAGTGCGGGAGCCTCGGGGTCGAGCCCTGGAGGAAGGGAGGGCTGAGCGCTGTGGATATAGTGACGGATGCGCTCTTTGCCACCGCCAATAGCGAGCAGTTGACCGTAGCGACTTTCGGACCAAACCCAGTCGAGCCCCGCTGCGGCGAAGGCTTGATTAAAGGCAACGCGGTGGCCATCCCGTTCGTTGTCGGCGAGGGTACCATCCACATCGAAGATCAGGGCCTGGGGGAAGTTCATGGTGCAAGGGCGGTCTAGTTCAAAGTTTTATATTAGGGATTTTTCGTTAAGATGAGGGCGGTTTGTACAAGTTCAATCCTTATCGTCCCCAGCAGCCCCATGACCCTTAGCTTTGCAGCTCCCGATCAGGTGATTGCCCGTCTCCAGTGGCGTTATGCGGTCAAGCAGTTTGACCCGACCCAGAAAATTCCCGATGGCCTTTGGGATGCGATCGAAGCGGCTTTGGTCTTAAGCCCTTCTTCATTTGGTCTACAACCCTGGAAATTTTTTGTGATTCGCAATGCTGAATTGCGGAATCAGTTGCTGCCCCATTCTTCCAATCAAACCCAGGTGGTGGATGCGTCTCATTTGGTGGTGTTGGCGGTGAAACAAAATTTGGGTGCTGGGGATGTCGATCGCTATATCCAATCCATAGCTCAAATTCGCCAGACCCCCATCGAGGCGTTGGAAGACTTTGGCAATTTAATGAAGGGCTTTTTGGCGGACCCCCAACGGGATACGGATGCCTGGGCCAGACGCCAGGTTTATATTGCCCTGGGTCAGTTGCTGACGACAGCGGCGATGCTGGGGGTGGATGCTTGTCCGATGGAGGGCTTTACGCCTGCGAAATACGATGAAATCCTAGGGCTCGATCAGATGGGCTATGCCTCGCTGGTGATTTGTCCCGTGGGCTATCGGGCGGCGGATGATCCCTATGCGTCTTTGGCGAAGGTGCGGTTTGCGCGGGGGGAGATGGTGCAGCATCTAGGGTAGGCGTAAAGGGGTAAACACATGATTTATCCCTCTAGAGCTCTTTTCAGCAGTTGTCTGCACTGATTGCCAATGTATTGCTTGCAGCCTGATATTTCTGAAGTTTTCCCGTAAAATTGCGGAAGTATTTGCCTCACAGGAGCAGCAATGGTCGGTAATGTCGGGAAATCATGGCTGCGGGCTAAAATGCCTTTGTCTGTAGGCTTAGGGCTAGCAGCAACGTTGCTGGAAGGGCAGATTGGATTCGCTCAGGTTCAAAGCGACGGCTCCCTAGGGACGTTGGTTAATAATTCACTCACGGAGGCTTGCTTGGGGGTCTGTACGGTCACGGGGGGGGCTAATCCTCAAAATGGACCCAACCTCTTCCAGAGTTTTCGACAGTTTTCATTGGCTGGGGGTGATACGACGCAGTTTGTGGTCGAGCCCACAACGCAAAATCTGCTGGTGCGGGTAACGGGCCTTGGGGCTGATTTTGTTTCTAATATCAATGGCACGATCCAGGCGGTAGACGGTGGGTTGATGCAAAGCCAACCGGTGAATTTATTTTTTATCAATCCTAATGGCATCGTGTTTGGACCGGCCTCAAAGTTGGAGATGGGAGGCTCGGTTTTAGCTACAACGGCGGAGCGAATGCAGTTTGCGGATGGGGCGGTGTTTTCGGCAGGGCAGGTGGCCCAGGGAGCGCCGCTGTTGACGGTGAGTTCGCCGATGGGATTACAGATGGGGGCGCAAGCGGGGGATGTGCGGCTGGAGGCGGTGGATTGGTTGGGGGGCGATCGCAATCTAGTCGGGTTCACGTACAAAAACCTGGCCTTGGTCGGTGGCAAGGTGGATATCGAGAATGGACAGATTTGGGGGTTGGGTGGAGAGGTGGCGATCGCGGCGATCGCCCCCTTCGGCAACGTCAACCTGGACCTCGACGGTAGACTGTCTCTCCCAGATAGCGCCCAACGTAGCAATGTCGCCATCCAGAACTCCCGAATCATCCTCCTTGGGGATGGGGAAAGAGACTTGGAGGTAACCGCTCAACGCATTGATCTCAATGGCGTAACTTTCATCACAGGCCGCTTTTCAGGCATTGCAGTCCCTGAGAATCCGCTGGATGCGATTCGGCTGGATGCGTCAGAGGCGATCGTCCTAGTTGCCAATTCTGTGGTGAGCGATACGACCTTAGAAGGCAATGCCCCCTCGGGAGGAATCCGAGTGATAACAGGCTTTTTGGACCTGCAGGGGGGTAGTCAAATCTTGACGAGTAATGTGAGTTCGGGCCAGCCTGGTGAAATCAGAATTACAGCCACGGAAGGGGTGCGGCTGCAAGGGCTTAGGGCAGATGGGCTGACATCCAGTAGCATTAGAAGCCTCTTTTCAGGCGCTGGCGGCAAATCTAGCAATATTGTGATTGGAACCTCCAAGTTGGAAGTTTTGGAGGGTGCCCAATTTTTTACACAGACGACGGGTGCAGGAGATGCGGGGGATATTCAAATTACGGCGAGTGATTCGATTGTGTTGCAGGGGCAGGGACGTGCCAATCTTCCCACCAGTATTGGCAGCCAAGTGGGTCGTGATGCGGAGGGGAACGGCGGCAATCTCAGCTTCAACACTGCAAGCCTAGAAGTCCTAGATGGGGCTCAGATTGGGTCACTGCTCTTTGGCAAAGGCCAGGCTGGAGATGTTGAAATCACCGCCGATCGCATTCTTGTACAAGGTGAAGCGTTGGATGGGACTAGCGCCAGCTCGATTAGCACCGCCATCCAGCCCAGCGGCCAGGGGACCGGAAGCGATGTGCGTATCCGCACAGCCGTGCTGGAATTGCTGGATGGCGGGCAAATTTCGGCCTCTACGATTGGCATTGGCAATGCCGGGGCGGTGAACATTCGGGCGAGCAATTCCGTTCGTTTGCAGGGTGAGCTACTGGATGGTAGTAGCAACAGTGGGATTGGCAGCGATGTCCAAGTGGGCGCACAGGGGGCAGGGGGCGAAGTCTTGATCGAAACCCCACTGCTAGAGGTGTTGGATGGGGCTACCATTTCCGCTTCGACTTTTGGAGTAGGTAATGCAGGCCAGCTTAGAATTCGGACCGGTGCCTCTGCCGGTTTTGACCAAGCGGGGCGGGTTCGCGTCCAGGGAAGGAATCGGGCGAATGACAATTCCAGCCTGATTTCCAGTAGCGTTCAAGAAGCGGGGCGGGGGACAGGGGGAGAAGTAGAGATTGATACCGGGGTGCTAGAGGTCTTGGAGGGAGGACAAATTTCTGCATTTACCCAAGGGATTGGTGATGCGGGGAATTTGAAGATTCGGGCGAGCGATCGCATCCTCCTCCAGGGCAGCCGCGATCTAGCAACCCAGCAAACCACGATTTCAGCAAACGTCTCATCCGAGGCCCAAGGCAATGGGGGAAGCTTGCAGATCGATACCTCAATTCTTGAGGTACTCGACGGTGGCCAGATCGGAGCAATCACCTTTGGCCAAGGCAATGCAGGCAATATCGAGATTACCGCTCGCAAGTCTGCGCGATTTGATGGGATTAGCTTCGATGGATTTCCCAGCGGGGCCTTTAGTTCTGTCGAAGAAGCTGCGACAGGTCAGGGCGGAGATCTCGTTGTGGAAACACCAGTTTTGGAAGTGCTAACGGGTGCCGCATTGGGCGTGAGTACCTTTGGCCAGGGGGATGCGGGGACGATGCGGCTGAATGTCAGTGAGCGGATTTTGATCGCTGGGAGCGATCGCCTGGGTTTACCCTCGATTGCTGGTGGGTCTAATTCGCGGTTATCGACTGGAAAAGCGGGCAGCCTCCAAATCACGACCCCCCAACTCACTGTAACCGATGGCGGGGTTGTTGAGACAAGCACCTCGAATAGTCAGCCGGGTGGCGAGATCATCCTCGCCCTGGGTCGCCTAGACCTACTGAATGGCGGCCAAATCGCCAATAATTCAGATGGTGGTTCTGGCCCTGCTGGCAGCATCCAGATCACCGCCACAGAGGGAATTACCATCGCTGGGACGGATCCAACCTTTGCCAACCGGGCGCAGCTCGATAGCCGTATCTCACTGTTCTACTTGCCTGAGAGCACGATCGCTGTCCGCTCCACCGGTACCGGAGCCGCTGGGGATTTGGCTCTGAATACTCCAATTCTCATCCTGGGCGATCGCGGCCAACTCATCGCCGATTCCAACACAACCACTGGTGGCAACCTCAACCTCAACCTCGACCAAGCCTTGATGATGGAAAAGGATAGCTTAATCAGTGCAACAGCCGGTCGTGCCCAAGGTTCTGGTAACGGGGGGAACATTACAATCAATGCTCCCTTTGTACTAAGTTTCCCCAACAACAATAGCGATATCCTTGCTAATGCCTTTAGTGGCACAGGAGGCAACATTACTATCGACTCGGAAGCCATTCTTAACTTTCAGTTGCAAAGCGAACCGAACATTGAAGCCTTGAGACGTAATCTCACCAACGATATCAGCGCCAGCTCCCAACTGGGCAATAGTGGCCTGCTCAACCTTGCTGGACTCAATGTTGATCCGAGCCAAGGAACATCCCAGATTCGCCTATCCCCTCCGCTCACCAGCACCGTTGATCGAACCTGTTCCAACCAAACCATAGCAAACAATCGTTTTGTCCTGACTGGACGTAGCGGCCTACCACTCAGTCCCGACGATCCCCCCTCTCCTCTCTCGACACAGGTGGGATGGGTTCCATTACCCGGTTCTTTTAGCGTAACTCCAGTCTCTTCCGTATTGCCAGTTCTCACATCAGGATCTCACCCCGATCGCACGTCTCCCGTTGAGGCCGATCGCTGGCAACAAAATGCCATGGGCGAGGTCGTTCTTATGGATCAAGAGACTAAACCACTACCCACTTCACAGGTTAGCTGTGGGTTGCTGACGAAAATTGATCAAGACCTTGATTCTCGCTGAGGTGCATATTCAGTCTAAGCCAACAGCCAGCCAAATAATTCTTCCACCGTCAGCTCTAAACCCGACGCCCAATCGGGAACCGGCAGGCGATCGCCCGACTGTTCAAAACTGCGCGATCGCCCATCCTGAGGCGAAGCCACCACCGACCTTTCCTCCGGGTCCAACAACCAGCCCATCTGACATCCATGGTCGAGACAATGGAGGATATTCTTAGCGACCTTCTTGTAGTCTTGATTCGGCGACAAAATCTCGATCGTCCAGTCAGGAGCCCTCAGCACCGCATTGGCAATTTCACCAGACTCATCTAAAGGAACATTCTTCTGTTGCAGCACCACAATATCTGGAACAACTGAGCGACCCCCAAACGTGCAGCGAAGCTCTGGAAACGCTTCAGCCGTTGCGGCAGGGAGGACAATGGATTCAATTTTATAAATGAGTCGTTTTTGGAGGCGGCTGTGTTTTCCCTGGGGCATGGGCTTCTGAATGATTTGACCATCAATGTATTCGCTAGCAGGCTTTGTCTCTGGCATCTGCAAGAATGCTTCTAGGGACAGCGGTTTGATAGGAGTTTGTACCATTGAATCCATCCTTCGTTCTTCAACACCCACCTTTACTATTACTATATCGTGGGACTGTGCCCAGTCGCCAAACAGTCGAGTCACCCCTATTGCCCCCTATTGTTGACTGAGATAGGCGATCGCCTCCCGAATCCAATCCTCCACATCAGCATTTTTTGCCAGACTAGTTTGCTGACCAACCGTAGCGATCGCCTCCATAATCTCTCGACTGCTATACCCCAACGCCAACAGCGTCATTTCCACATCCTCCTGAATCTCAGACACCGGCCCTGCCCCCGGAGACGTCAGCAACCCCACCGATTCTCGCCATTCCGCCAGTTTGGCCCGCAACTCTAGAGAAATTCGCTCAGCAGTCTTTTTGCCGACGCCGGGAGCTTGGGATAGAAGCCGTACATTATTGGAGACGATCGCCTGGACCAGCTCCTTCAATTCCAATGTGTTGAGCAGTGCAATCCCCGACTGCGCCCCAATGCCGCTAACGCTAATCAGTTGCCGAAACAAGTCACGCTCCGCGATCGAGCCAAAGCCATAGAGCGTCCACTGGTCTTCCCGCACCTGGAGGTGGATAAACAGTTGACACTCCTGCCCCGCAGCGGGAATCTCGGGCATGAGGCGCGGCACAATTTGGATTTCGTAGCCGACCCCGCTGACATTGAGCAACAAAATAACGCGATTATTGAGGCGCTGAACGCCTGCGACGGTGCCTTGGAGAAAACCGATCATAGAAATGGAGAACGCAAAGGAATAGTAGAGCTCAAAGTCATGATTTAAAATTGCGGTATTGTTTGCGATTGCCCCTTCCCATGACCCAAGTCAAAATCTACGGGCTAAAAGCCCAGCTCAACCCCATTAAAGCACAGCTTTCTGAAATCATTCACGCCTGTGTCGTCACAGCGCTTCAGTACCCGTCGGATAAACGCGCCCATCGTTTCTTTCCCCTTGAATCTGAGGATTTTTTCTATCCGGCTGGGCGGAGCGATCGCTATACAATCCTAGAATTTAGCATGTTTGAAGGTCGCACCACCGCCGCTAAAAAACAACTGATTCGACTCCTGTTTGAGCAAGTTCAATCCTTAGGAATTACACCCCAGGATTTAGAAATTACTATTTTTGAAACACCTCAGCACAACTGGGGCTTTCGAGGCTTACCTGGCGATGAGCATGCCTTGAATTACAAGGTCAATGTCTAGGTCAATCACTGGCGGACCGTGAAACAAAGCAGGGAAGCTGTAAAGAAATATTGCAGGTTTTCTAAAAAATGCCATTTTGGCATCTTCTTCCATAACCCTTGTCCTTCAATAGGGTAGACCCTGGAGGAGAAGCTCATGCAGCCTAATCTACCGATCGCCCTCTTCGAAAAAGTTAAAGAGTTTTTGGTTCGTTTGGTCAAAGATCAAGCCTTTGTCACCCAGCTTCAAGGCACCCCCCCCGATACCGTTCAGCAAACCCTAGAATCCCTCGGCTACAGCTTCACCAAAGAGGAGCTAGAATCCGCCACAATTGAAATTCTAGACCTGAAGGAACGGGGCGAATTTCACGAGCTGACTAGCGAAGAATTGACCGGTGCCGTAGGGGGACTCCTCCTGCGTTATCCAATCATTCAGCCCATGTATGGTGTGATTATTGATCCGCCCATTGGCCGACGGCCCAGACCTCGTCCCTGGAAACCGCCCATCGATCCGACACCGGCTCCAGTTCCCATCGACCCAATTGTCCAGCCCATGTACGGTGTCGTGATTGAGCCGCCCATTGATATTCAGCCCATGTATGGCGTGATTATCGATACCTCGTTTTAGTCACCGCTGCATCAACTGAATCCTTACAATTCCATCAATGGAGTAATGCGCCATGGCCTATCGTCGCGTCAGCTATGCCGTTTGGGAGATTACGCTCAAATGCAACTTAGCCTGTAGCCATTGTGGTTCGCGAGCGGGTCAGGCGCGTCACGACGAACTCTCCACCGAAGAAGCCCTCGATCTGGTTCGTCAGATGGCGGAGGTGGGGATCAAAGAGGTGACACTCATTGGCGGTGAGGCGTTTTTGCGATCGGACTGGTTGCAGATCGCCGAGGCAATCAACCAAGCGGGCATGCGCTGCACGATGACGACCGGTGGATTTGGCATTTCCCTGGACTTGGCCCGACGAATGAAGGCGGCGGGGATTGCCACCGTTTCTGTTTCCATTGATGGCTTAGCAACTACCCACGATCGCCTGCGGGGTCGTCCCGGCTCCTGGGATTCGGCCTTTCGCACAATGGGCCATTTGCGCGAAGTGGGCATTCCCTTTGGCTGCAATACCCAGCTCAATCGTTGGTCTGCTCCGGAGTTTCCCCGGATTTACGAATGCATCCGCGATGCCGGAGCTAGAGCTTGGCAAATTCAGCTCACGGTTCCCATGGGCAATGCGGCAGACAATGCAGAGATGCTTCTGCAACCGGCTGAATTACTAGAGCTCTATCCCATGATTGCCGAAGTGGCGCGGCGGTCCCAGACGGAGGGGGTTCAACTCCAACCTGGTAATAACATTGGCTACTACGGTCCCTACGAACGGCTCCTGCGGGGGCGGGGCAAACCTGATGATTGGGTGTTTTGGCAGGGTTGTGCGGCGGGTCTAGCGACACTGGGGATTGAGGCCGATGGCGCGATTAAGGGCTGTCCTTCGTTGCCGACAGCGGCCTATACAGGGGGGAACATTCGCGATCGCAATCTCCGCAGCATCATCGAAGAAACCGAAGAACTCCGGTTCAATCTGGGTGCAGGCACCCCCGAGGGTACAGCTCATCTTTGGGGCTTTTGCCAAACCTGTGAATACGCCGAACTTTGCCGAGGCGGCTGCACCTGGACATCCCATGTCTTTTTCAATCGCCGGGGCAATAATCCCTACTGCCACCACCGGGCATTGGCCCAGGCAGAGCAGGGCCTCCGCGAACGGGTTGTACCCAAAACCATTGCGCCGGGATTGCCCTTTGATAATGGGGAGTTTGCCATGGTCGAAGAGCCCCTAGAGGCCCCTTGGCCGGAAGCCGATGAATTACATTTTACGAGCGATCGCATCCAGTGGCCAGCAGGCTGGTTTGTCGAGCCGAAGGTAGACCCGAAAGTGGAAGCGATCGCCCAATAAACAGAATTTCATTAACGCCCAACGCCATGGCTACTGAAGAACCAGCGAATTCCAATCCCCCACTTTCCAATCCCCCGATGGAACAGATCCCATTACTGCCTCGCTCTGCTTGGAACAGCGAGATCACTCGGCTGAAGGTGTTGTTCAAAGCGAAGCAGGCACTCGATCGCGAGGAGAAAGCCTTTCTGAAACGTGGCGATCGCCCAGAGGCTCCTCCCGATCATCGATAATGGGCACTAAATCATATCCTTCAGGCACCCATTGCCAAAGCGATCGCAGCTCATCGGAGGAGGGGCGATCGCCCAATCCCAACTGGGCCAAAATCACCTGAATAATCACCTGATTAAAATGACTCGGAAACCGGAATTGCTCTTGGGCATGATCTAAAAAGAACGTTTTACAATAATGCTGTAGGCTCTTTGTAAGATGAGAAATTTCCCAAAGTAAGGGCTTCACCTCAGTCAAACGGTGAGCATGCTCCCGGAGTAAGACCTGAGCCGCATTCTGAAAATGCACCCCTTCATCCTGCACCAGATATTGCCCTACGCGCTGCACCGCAGCTCCAAAATGGCAGTAATATTCTCGCAAATCTCGCCGATAGGAATACACTGAGCTGATTTCATCAAACATCAACGTGACCAAGATCGTGAATTCATCTTCGAGGACCCGTTCAATGGGCTGGGTTTCATGGACCCGAGCATCGAAACAGCGGTTCATTTCCGCAAACTCTACCCCTGCAATACAACGGTAAGTCCGGCGCAATGCCTCGTAGTGCTTTGATTCATCCTCAAGCCAGAGTTCTAACATCTCCAAAAACGATGCTGACATTTCTGTTTTTCTAGCCCAAATGTAATCATAGAGAGCCTTAGCATCCCCTTCCGAATAAACATCTCTTGCTAATAGCAACCGAAAATTTTCTAGCAATTGAGGCGAGGCTTGGTCAAAATACTTCGATGCAACCTCATGATCTAAACGGATTACATGATCCAGACTCCATTGATTTTGCTTGGGTTGAGTACCGTTTAATCGTGAGGAGGTTAACTGCATAAACTCACCTAAATCTAGCTCCATCCTAATCAGAATTTGACCTAATCAGAATCTGGAATATACAATCCGTCATTGGAGACGATGTGCGGAATAATTAAACAGTGTCGTCCCGTAATCCGAGAAGTATCACCTCTCAAAACAATGCCTGCTGGTTCATCATTAATCACCCAACTGCCCACCATGTAGTGATAGCCCCATGCCTGAGGCAATTCGATATATTCCTGATAAATATAGCCCTCCCCACCATAGCCCATGGCATCGCGTTTCTCTAGGGCTCCAACCCCTGCTTCAATGGAAATTCCTACCCCTTCTAGTCCTAGTAAGGGCTTTTTCACATGCACATCGAGCATGAGTTTCGTCGCTTCCGGGGAAATATCACGGTCTAAGTAGGTTTCTAGAAGATAGGGGCGATAGTCCGAGTCTTTGAAGCAATCCCACATCAACGCCATCGCACCTTTATTCGATAATATCTGTTTCCAAAGGGGCTCTAAAACCTTCATATCCCCCACTTCCAAGCGCTTTGCTAGAGCTTCCGTACAACCGGCATTGGCGATATCATTTTGGATATCTGACCAGTCATACATCTTCCAGAGGACGGGGATGCGATCGTTCACATGATCCACAAAATAGCCCTCTTCATCCAATCCCAAACCCCGCTGAACGAGATCACCCTTATCATCTTCTAAGTCCTGCAAATAAACCACTTGTGTATAGATTTCTGAATCCACATCATCTTGCAGAATCTGAATCAACTGCATCGCCATTTCTAGATCTTCTTCCAGATTTTCATCCACTAGAAATGAGATGCCGGTTTTCTTCAAATCATAGGATTCCGCAATCCAGCGCCATTGCCCTGCGGTCAGATCCCAAAATTCGTTAAACTGGCTAGCATCGCTAGGTAAGGGGTGCAAACCCTTTTGATAATTACGACGATAATCGACAAACCAATTCCACTGATAGATGGTTTCAGCTCCCAGTAACGGCGTCTCACCATTGATTTCAATCAGCTTGATCGTTCCAGCTTCCGTTACAACCAGATCGAACCGGGTCATCAAAGTCAAATCTTCGACGGGTTCAACGCGATCCCAACTGTTTTTGATTGCGCTCCAATATTCAGGCCGAATCTTGAGCTGAGCCAAACGCTGATCAACAGAACCGGCCTCTTCTTCCGTAAAAAACCAATCCAAAAATGCAATGCACATTTCCCAAAGCTTTTCAGTGGCTTGGGCGATCGCCGTTTCCTCCCGAGTATCAAACTGAATCACAAAGGGCTGGGGTAAAGCCTCAACCCAATACTTTTGCTGAGCATCACTCAAGACATCGGCCTGATAAGCATTGTCCCGAATATGCTGTTTCCAGTTTTGCCGCCGCTGAATTTTTAGGGCTCTCATGCTGCTTATTTGCCCCCGCTGCCAGTGCTTTTATAGGTGGAGCCAAATCCCTGGCTACTGCGTCCTGAGATGGTTCCCCGAGCCGCAGTGCCCGTCGGACGTGGGGGGGCAAGCACGGTGGTGTGACGCGGTGCCGTCACTCGGCCTGGGGTGGTTTTTGAGACCGTCTGGCCATGGGGCGTAACGACTTCGCCTGGGGTTGAACTGGCATAAACCGGGCGCGTCTCATAGACTCGGTGTTGGCTGCCCCCATAGTTGACGTAGACATAGCTGGGGGAGTGGTAGGGATAGAAATAGGTGCCCCCATATACCGGACGATAGCCTGAGCTAGAGCCGGTCGTTACCGATTCGCACTGCACGCCTTCGGCACGGCAATCTTGTTCTGTGCCATAGACAGGGGCTGTGCGTTCGTGCTCCTGCTGGGCTGCTAGCATTTGCGGGGCGCAGTCCTCAGCCTTCATGGTCGGCGGCGTGGGGGATTGCTTGAGGTCGCCTTTTTTCTGCGCTGCTAAGAGAACCTGATATTCTGCCTGTTGTTTTTTGACATCGGCTTCGCATTGCGGGGTGTTTTCGTAAAAGACGGCATCAACTTTTTCGTTGGCGCTTGGGCTGGGGCTGGAACCACAACTGGTTAACAGCAAGGCGGCGATCGCGGCGATGGCGATCGTCTGCTGGACGCGTTGCCGCTGAATGATGCGGAGCTCCAGGTCTTGCATGGGGGGTCTAGGCTGAGTCATTCCGGGGAGCAAGAAAGCAGTACATGCTGGTTTATCATTCCCACTCTAGTGAAATTACGCGACTGTGGTAGTAGTGAGCTAAAAATTTAACTCAGTGGGCTAAAAATTTAACCAGAAGAAATTTGGGAAAGAAAGTCGGGAGGGACTGAAAGGGTGGTCTAGAATTAGCTTGGGATTTCTCCTTCCTCGCTCTCCATTACCGCCCCACGCCCATGTCTCGTCCCTCTCTTAGCCTATGCATGATCATCAAAAATGAGGCCGAAGCGCTGCCCCGTTGTCTAGCCAGCGTTCAGGACCAAGTGGATGAGATGATTGTGCTCGATACCGGCTCAACGGATGAGAGTGGGGCGATCGCCCGTTCCTTTGGAGCTCAGGTCTTTTCCTATACCTGGGCAGATGATTTTTCTGCGGCCCGCAACGTCAGCCTCAGCTACGCCCAGGGGGACTGGATTTTGGTTTTGGATGCCGATGAGATTCTGGTGCCCGAGGCCCTAGAAGCCCTGCGATCGCAATTGAGTCGGCCCGATCTGTTGGTGATCAATCTGCTCCGCCAGGAAGTCGGCGCAGCCCAATCGCCCTACTCCTTAGTCTCCCGACTGTTCCGCCGTCATCCCGCCATCCAATTCAGCCGTCCCTACCATGCCCTGATCGACGATAGCGTTTTGGCGTTACAACAGCAGGAACCCCATTGGCAAATCCTGACAGTTTCTGACATCGTGATTCGTCACGAAGGCTATCAACCAGGGGCGATCGCCGCTCGACAAAAATTTGAGCGAGCCCAGTTGGCCATGGAACAATACCTGGCTACTCACCCTGACGACACCTATGATGCGGGGAAATTAGGCGCACTTTACATCGAAATGGGCCATTGGCAACAGGGCATTGCGCTCCTAGAGCGGGGACTGGCCCAAGCCCAACAAATGCCTTGTCATACCGACCCCCACAACCGTTACGAGTTGCATTATCATCTGGCCCTCGCCCAAAGCCGCCTCGGCCAAACCGACGCTGCCGCCGACCATTATCAACAGGCCCTTGAACAGCCCCTTTTGCCTATCCTCAAACTCGGGGCTTACAACAATCTGGCTCGTTTACTTCAAGCAGAGGGCTTTGGTGTCGCCGCCCTTGAGCTGTATGAAACCGCGATCGCCATCGATCCCCAGTTTGCCACCGGCTACTACAACCTCGGCATGCTCAAACGCCAACAGGGAGATTTGGCTGGGGCGATCGCCGCCTACGAAACCGCCCTGCACCTCAACCCGGATAAGCCCGAAATCCATCAAAATCTGGGCGTTGCGCTGCTCCAGGCGGGGCTGATTGAGCGCAGCCATCAAGCCTTTGACCGGGCGATCGCCCTCTACGCCCACCAGTCCCCCGCCCAAGGCCAACAGCTCCAACAGCAGCTACTAAAATTGGGCTTTATCCCAAGTCCCTAGGGGGTAATGGGTATGCTCCGCGAGCAAGGCCTCCGCTGCCTCCCGATTCAGCGGTTTGGCAAAGAAATATCCCTGAGCCGCCTCGCATTCCATAGCGCGCAGCTGCGCCAATTGATGGGGCAACTCGACGCCCTCCGCAATCGTATCCATGCCCAAGTGATGGGCGAGGGTAATCACAGTTTGAGCAATTTCTCGCTGCTCCCCTGCAACCTGAATACGTTTGACAAAGGCTCGGTCAATCTTAAGGTGATCAATGGGGAACCGATGTAGGTAGCTCAAGGATGAATAGCCCGTGCCAAAATCATCGATACAAAGCTCAATACCTCGGGTTTTAAGCTGCTGAAGCACCTCAACAATGGCATCGCTATTGTCCATACAAATACTTTCGGTCAGTTCTAGCTGAAGCCCTTTGCCATTCCAGCCAGCCTGCATCAAAATGTCATCCAAGCGCAGCAGAAAATTAGGATCCTTCAACTGGGGCGTCGAAATGTTCACACTCATCTTTAAGTTTTGAGCAATCTCAAACTGCTCTCGCCACTGGATCAATTGTTCGTAGGCCGTTTTGAGCACCCATTCTCCCATGGGAATAATCAGACCTGTTTCCTCTGCAATGGGAATGAACTCAACCGGTGAAACAATGCCTCGATGAGGGTTAAACCAGCGCAGTAATGCTTCAAATCCTTGAATTCGGCCTGTACTGAGTGAAACAATCGGTTGATAATAAAGCTGAAATTCATCCCGCTCTAGGGCCTGATGCAATTCGCTTTCTAACTGAAGTTGCCCAGAGACACGGGTAAACATTCCCGGTTCAAAGAGCTCATAGGTCTTTTTCTCCTTCGCCTTGTTCGACTTCGCCGAATACATGGCGATATCTGCGTCACGCAGCAGATCTGCCCCTTTTTCATACCCAGTATGGCCCAGGGCAATGCCAATACTGGCGGTAATAAAGAGAGAATGCTCACCCAATTCAAAGGGAACTTTCAAGACTGACTCAATGCGATCAGCAACATGAATCGCCACATTCTGTGAGCCAATACCATTGAGCAAAACTACAAATTCGTCACCGCCTAATCGAGCGATCATATCCGAATCCCGAATCACGGTTTCTAGGCGACGGGCGATCGCCACCAAGAGCTGATCTCCTACCTGGTGACCCAAGCTATCATTGACCAATTTGAAGCGATTCAAATCGAGAAAGAGAACTGCAAACTTATGGAAGGGATTTTGGCGTGCCTTGGCCAAGGTAATATCCAATTGCTGCGTCAACATGGCCCGATTGGGCAGTTGGGTCAGGGCATCATGGCAGGCATTATGGCGTAACTCAGCTTCAACCGTTTTGCGCTGGGTCAAATCCATAAACTGACAGAGCAAATAGGTGGGGGAGTGAGCCCCTCCCCGCAACACCACTGCATGCAAGACGCCGTGGATATGCTTTCCAGCTCTCGTTTGACAAGCAACCTCCTGATGAAAATAATTTTTTTCACCCTTTACAGCAGCTTCATAGTGCCGTTCTAAAACCGGCCAATCTGCCTCGCGGACTAAATGACGCCAATGGTGGCCACACAACGCGCCTCCAGAATAATTGAGCAGTTGGGCTAGGGCAAAATTGCCTTCGACCCATTGCCCCGAACCATCCGTTACCACCATCCCAATAGGAGCCTGTTCAAACATTAACCGAAACTGAGATTCACTTTCCCGTAGGGCAATTTCTGTGCGTTTGCGTTCTTCGACCTCTGCCAGGAGCTGTTGGTTTAAAGCTTCAAGCTCCGCTGTGCGTTCCTGCACCCGCCGTTCTAATTCTCGATTGAGCTGATCCCGTTCGGCTTGAGCTTCCCGCAGGGCTAGGTGATTTTTAACCCGCGCCAGGGTTTCCTGGGTATCAAAGGGCTTGGTGATATAGTCTACTGCACCAACGGAAAACCCTTGAATTTTATTGACCGATTCGGCAAGGGCCGACATAAAGATAACCGGAACGTCACGAAATTCAGGCCGTCGCTTTAGCTGCTGACAGGTTGCAAACCCATCTAAGCCCGGCATATTGATATCTAATAGGATTAAATCTGGAACAATCAGCTCCAACGTTTCCAGCGCCATGTCTCCGCTTTCTGCGATCGCAACCTGAAACCCTGTTTCACTTAATAAGTCAAAAAGGAGGTGAAGATTAGAAGGGTTGTCATCAACGACAAGGATAGTTTTTGGTGCACTCATAGAGGCCAGAAGCTACGCAGTAAAGTGCTAAATGGCGCACTTAGATAACAGCAAGAGACTGTTTTGGCCAGCGACTGTTGAGATCACTGTTGAGATCTAAGTATTCATCGAACAATGCAATCATCCCGAGCCAGGCCCGCATTCTGGAGAAAGAAAGAACCTAGAAGCAAATCGTTTGGAACTCTCTGCAAACGCCAAGAATTCGTTGGGATTGCAGGCAAAGCAAACGCTTGCCGTTCTGGACTCACTGCTAGGTTCGCCGTCATCCTGATTGCGAAGGCGAACAGGCTATTTTCAGTTAGCTTGCATCGCGCTTGGTTCTATTATGATGAGCGATCGCGCTGCTTACCTCCCGAGCAATGAGGAATTCAAAGGCCCGGTCTATCTGTAAATTTCCGCTTACAACTCCCCTCAATCTCCGAGAATCCCGCAAAACTAACCGAAGAACTCTGCTCAGGGAGGAAGTCAATGTCGATCGTACCCCAGGATCAAACTGGTACTCAAGCTGGTACTCAAACCGATGATCAGCCCAGCCAGGGCAAAGTCTATCTCCTGGGAGCAGGTCCAGGGGCGGTGGACTATCTGACGCAGCAGGGATTGGCCTGTCTAGAGCGTTGCGAGGTTTTGGTTTACGATGCCCTCAGTGATGAACGGTTGCGATCGCTGCTCCCATCCCCTTGCAGCCTGATCGATGTGGGCAAACGGGGGGGGCAAACCAGTACGCCCCAAGCGGAAATCAATCGCTGCTTGATTGACCATTGTCAAGCGGGTCGGCAGGTGGTTCGACTCAAGAGCGGTGACCCATTTATTTTTGGGCGGGCGGCGGCTGAAATCCAGGCGCTCAAAGCAGCGGGCTGTAGGTTTGAGGTGATTCCAGGGCTTTCTTCGGCGCTAGTCGCCCCGCTTTTGGCGGGAATTCCCCTGACGGATCCGGTGATGAGTGCGGGGTTTGGGGTGTTCACGGCCCATGATCTGGATGCCCTCAATTGGGAAGCGCTGGCCCAGTTACCGACCCTAGTCTTGCTCATGGGCGCAAGGCATTTGGGAGAAATCGTGCAGCGGCTGCGCCGTCAGGGGCGATCGCCCTATACTCCCATCGCCCTCATCCGCTGGGCCAGTCAGCCGGAGCAGGAAATCTGGACCGGAACCCTGAGTGATATTGAGGCGCGGGTCCAGGGGCGATCGCTCTCTCCCTGTGTCATGGTGATTGGCGAAGTGGTGGGTCTACGGGAGTTTTTGCGACCCAATCCGGTAGGCTGAAGGTCTGATTTTCCCCGACTGCCCATGCTGCCCCTTGCCCATCGAACCCTGCTGATCACCCGCGCGGCCAGCCAAGTCAGTAGCTTTAGCGATTTGCTCCAGGCTCAAGGGGCAGAGGTGATTGAGATGCCAACGCTGGAAATTGGTCCCCCGTCTAGCTGGGCTGCTTTGGATGGGGCGATCGCCCGTCTAGCGGAGTTTGACTGGTTGATCCTGACCTCAGCCAATGGGGTGGAGTTCTTTTTTGAACGGCTTCAGACCCACCTCAGCCGATTGGCTGAGGGCAGTCCTGCAAATCTACGGGGACTCAAACTGGCAGTGGTCGGTAAAAAAACGGCGGCAGTCCTGCGCCAATACGGCTACCGTCCTGACTTTGTCCCCCCGGATTTCGTCGCAGATTCCCTAGTGGAGCATTTCCCAGACCCGTTGTCCGGTTTGAACCTGCTGTTTCCTCGGGTGGAAAGTGGTGGTCGCGATCTCTTAGTGAACGCCTTTCGCACCGCAGGCGCAAGGGTTGAGGAGGTTGCGGCCTATGAGTCGGGCTGTCCTCAGGTTGCAGATGCAGCGGCATTAGCCGCGTTGCAGTCAGGCTCCGTTGCGGCGATTACGTTTGCCAGTTCTAAAACCGTTCGCCATTTTGTGCAGTTGCTTCAGGGAGGCTGGGGTGAGGCTTGGTTGAATGCCTTGACAGGGGTGGCGATCGCCTCCATTGGTCCCCAAACCTCAACAGAGTGCCGCCAGCAGTTTGGCCGGGTGGACATTGAAGCGACTGAATATACGCTGGAGGGATTGACAGCAGCGATTGTGGATTATTTTGCTAGCGTTTAGACTAGAAACAGCCTATACCCGGAACAAGACCATGCATCAAATTCATTGCAAGGTTGAAGCTATTTGGGATGTAGAAGCTCAGGTCTGGATTGCAACAAGCCCTGATATTCCAGGACTTGCCACCGAAGCAGATACGCTTGAAACATTGGCACAGAAGCTACGGAATATAGTCCCAGAGTTACTTCAGCTCAATCAAATCTTGCCAGAACATTCGGTGGGTACAGTTGCGATTGAGCTCATTAGCCATAGACAAGAGCTAATTGAACTCAGTGCAGCCTAAATGCCTCGCTCCTTCACTCCGGAACTCAAGAAAATCCTTAAACAAGCAGGATGTACCTTTGATCGTAAGGGAAAGGGAGACCATGAGATTTGGTACAGTCCACTAACGAAACAGCGTTTTGTGGTTGACCAAGCGATTAAGTCACGACATACGGCCAATGCAGTCCTAAAACAAGCCGGTCTTCCCAAAGAATTTTAAGCACCGCTCAGTCTCTCAGGGGTCGCCCAGGGACTTGTTGACAATTCCTCATCAACCCAGGCCTAGCACACCGCTATCTTAGAAACGGTGAAAAACTTGCAGGAGGCAATTGGCCGATGGAAACCTTGCAGCAACCCCTAGCTCAGCAGCGAATTGGGATCACAGGCGGCATCGCCACCGGCAAAAGTACCGTCGCAAACTACCTAGCCACGGTCCATCAACTGCCGATTCTTGATGCCGATCGCTACGCCCGCGAAGCCGTTCAGCCCCGCTCCCTCATCCTTGCCCGCATTGCCGAACGCTATGGCCCCGAGGTCATTTTGCCCGGTAAACGCCTCAATCGGAAACGTCTGGGCGAGATTGTCTTTAACGACGCCGCTGAACGCCAATGGCTTGAATCCCAAATTCATCCCTACGTCGAACAATGCTTTACCGATACCGTCGCAGCACTGCCCGATGAACCCATTCTGATTCTGGTCGTTCCCCTGTTGTACGAAGCCCATCTCGAAGATCGCGTCACCGAGATCTGGGTCGTGACTTGCCCCCCGGAACAACAGCTCGAACGGCTGATGCAGCGCGATGGTCTCAGCCGCGACCAGGCGGAAGCCCGAATGCAGGCCCAAATGCCTTTGTCGGAGAAATGCGATCGCGCCGACGTCGTTTTGCAGAACACCACCACCCCTGAAGCCCTCCATCAGCAGATCGAGCACCAGGTTCAACGGCTACGCGCCATGTTGGGGATGACCCTGGCGATCGCCTCCAATCCCCCCCCCTCAACCGACCCCCTCACAAGAGGAACTCGCCCCAACCGTCCCTAGGTTTGGGAGAAATCCGATCCCCGAAAAGTGCAAGGAAATGGGGTAAATTGAGCCTCGATAGTGCTCTGACAGTTCTCTGACAGTTCTCTGTACGTCCAGGCTTCAATCCACCCCATTCATCCGCTTTATTCACGGGCAGACCATGGCCACATCACTCCAGCAGCTCGCCATTTATCTCGATCACAAGGGATGGAAATACCGTCTCGATGAAACGGAATGCCGCATCTACACCGGCGTGAAGGGAGAAAATTTTGAGCATCTCTTGATCATCATTGAGCTGGAGGAAGAAGGAGAGTTCTTTTCGGTGTATGCCCCCCAGGTGCTCTCGGATATCCAGGACCATATCCACAAGTCCGCTATCCTGCAAACCATGCTGAGCATTTCCTGGGAGACCAAAATGCTCCAGTGGGAATATGACCCCTCTGATGGTGAAATTCGCGCCATTATCGAATTTCCCCTAGAAGATGCGGCCATGACCGAGCGACAGTTTAACCGCTGTCTCCATGGTCTCGTCCAGCTCATCGACGAAATTATTCCCCGGCTGCGCCACGTCATGGATACCGGCTTTGACTCCATCGACGAAGATGAAGGGGAACGGCTGCTGCTGGCGCTGCAAACCGAGGCCCCAGGGTTATTGTCGGTTTTAGAACGGGCGATGGAAGCACGGAAACGGCGAGGGCGGCAATATCTCGAAGGGGACATGTAATTTCGTTCTAGGGGGTATGCGATGATGGGTCTAAGGATGGGCCAAGGGTTGGCCTAGGCAGACGTCTTATTACTCAGGACATCGAAAGCTGTGAGGAAGCTCCTATTTCGGTTGATCATTGGCGGAATTTTTGCGCTTTTTGGCCTCTTTAGCTATTACGGCAATACCAACGTTAATCCTGTGACTGGCGAGAAACAGCGGGTCCAGCTCAGTCCTCAACAGGAGGTCGTTCTGGGTCTTCAAGCTCGCGAAGAGATGGCGGCCCAGCATGGTGGTTTGTACCCCGACGCGACACTTCAGCGGTACGTGGATGAGGTGGGCAAACGGGTGGTCGAGCAGTCATCCGCCAAGGATGCGCCCTATCCCTTTGAATTTCATTTGCTGCGTGACCCGCAAACGATTAATGCCTTTGCACTTCCCGGTGGCCAGGTGTTTTTGACGGCGGCCCTGCTCAATCAATTGGACACAGAGGCCCAACTGGCCGGAGTCCTGGGCCACGAAGCCGGTCATGTCATCGGTCGCCACGGGGCCGAGCATATGGCCAAACAGCAGTTAGGGGTATCCCTGGTGAATGCGGTGGGCATTGCCACGAGTGATGAATATGGTAATGGTCGCAATGCAGCGGCGATCGCCCAAGCGGTCAACCAGTTGGTCAGTTTAAAGTATGGTCGGGAAGACGAACTGGAGAGCGATCGCCTCGGTCTGCAATTTCTCATCGAAGCAGGCTACGACCCGCGCGGCATTGTCGAACTGATGGAGATTCTCAATGCCAGTCGCAGCAGCGGTGCACCCCCAGAATTTTTGAGCACCCACCCCAACCCAGGCAACCGCTCGGAAACCTTAACAGCGCTGATTGCTCAGGTCTTTCCCGATGGCATTCCCGGCAATCTCGAAGATGGAGCCGCCCGGTTTAGCCAAATTGTCCGACCCCGCTTACGTTAGGAGCCGCTGGCATGAATTTGACGATTCTCTACTGGGTGTTAATTGCCGCGATGCTAATCGGGGTAGCAGGGGCCGTTCTACCGGGGATTCCGGGGCCGAGCCTAATCTTGGTGGCCATTTTGGTCTGGTGTATTGTGACGAAATTTGCGATCGCCGGTTGGCCTCTGATCGTCATCTTTGTTGCCCTGATTCTCAGTGCCGGGGTGGAGTGGTTTGCCGCCTACTGGGGCGCTCGTCAAGTCGGGGCTAGCAAATGGGGCCAAATAGGTTCGATTGTTGGCATGACGCTAGGCTTCTTTGGCCTCCTGCCTGCGCTGCCCCTGGGTGGGCCGCTGCTGGGTATTTTGTTTGGTGCCGTTTTGGGCGCTTTTCTGGGAGAGTTTATCCACCGCCGAGATCTAGGTTTTGTAGAACGGCTCCAGCTTTCGCTCAAGGTGAGTGTGGCGATCGCCGTCGGGTCCCTGGTGGGCAATTTGCTGGAGGTAGCCCTGGCCCTGGTGGCAGTTGGTATTTTTATCTGGACCACTTGGCCTCCCTTGGGCTTTGGCGCTTTAGGCTAGGGCCGCAGGCACCGTCAAGCTGGTGCGGGTCAGGTCAATCAGCGTTTCATAGGCAAACTGGTGGGCGAGCTGGGCAATGGCATCCCGGAGTCCCCGATGGGCTTCTGGCATTTCGTCCAGAACCTGAAAAATCACCTCCTGGTCCAATAAGGTCGTCGCCGCATTCAGGCGTTCAATCCAATCCCTCGACATCACCCGCAGACTTTCCGCAGTCAAACTCGCCACCGGGCGGCGGCCCTCTCCTGAAGCCCCAAGGGAAGCCCCGAGCTGGGTGGAGTGAAGCGGTGCCTCCAAGGTCTGCTCCGCCCAGATCTGAAACCGAAAACAGGTGCGCTGCTCAGGTTGGGATTCCACCGCAATTGAGCCCCCCATGAGCTCCACCAATTTGCGGCTGATGGAAAGCCCCAAGCCGGTTCCGCCCGGTGCTCGGCGGCCCACCTCCGTTTGCTCAAATTCCTGAAAGAGCCGATCCAGTTCCGCTGGCGCAATCCCAGGACCCGTATCTTCGATCTCAAAACAAAGCGAGACCCAGCGTTCGTCGGTGCGATCGAGCGATCGCGCTTCCCCCGCAGACCGCACCCGCACCGTAATCGTCCCTTGCTCCGTGAATTTCACCGCATTGCCCAACAAATTCATCAAAACCTGCCTCAACTTCCCTTCATCGGCTTGGACATAGCGCGGCACTTGGGGATCAAATTCCAGCTGAAACGTCAGACCCTTGAGGCGAATTTGTAAAAAGAAAATATCTTGCAGCGATCGCATCAACGCCTCCAAATCCACCGTTTGTAGCGCCAGCGTCGCCCGTCCCGCCTCCAGCTTAGCCATGGTCATCACATCTTCAATCAGCTTGAGCAAATGTTCACCGCTTTCGTTAATCGTGGTGAGCATACGGTGATGTTCCGGTTTCAAGGCCGTATCCTGGGCCATTAAGCGACTAAACCCTAAGATCGCCGTCAACGGGGTCCGCAGCTCATGGCCCAAGCTGGCAATAAATTCTCCCTTCGAACGGCTAACCGCCTCCGCTTCGGCCTTGGCCTGCTCTAAATCCCGGCGCTGGCGCTGCTCGGTTTCCAGAAGCTGCGCCTGGGCCAAAGCCAATCCCACCTGATCCGCCAAGGCGGCCAGCAGGCTGATTTCCTCCGCTCGCCATTCTCGGAATCGATTGCATTGGTGCAGGGCAATCACCCCATTGGCCTGGTCTTTGTAGGACGTGCGCACAGCCAGTAGCGATTTCAGTTCAGTCCGTAGACAATAGACCCGCGCTTCATCGGAGAGGGGACGGGCATAGACATTGGTTACGGCCACCACTTCATCGTGGGTTAAGAGCTGTTGGAGGTCTGGATTGCGCTCTAAGGGGAGTTCCGGACTCCCCAGCAGCATCTGACTGGCCCCCGCATATTCCGCCAACCGAATCACCTGGGGCTGAGGCTCTGGCTGATAGCAATGGATCACACAGCGACTCACCTGAAAGGCCATGCCGATGGCTTGAGCCGCCGCCTGAAACATCTCCTGGGGTTGTAAATTCTGGCGAATTTCGCGGGTGATTTGGGCCAAGAGGGTGGCTCGTTTGAGCTGATGTTCGAGCTGCATCTCCGCAATCCGGCGTTCTTGGATTTCCTGACGCAGATCTTGGGTGCGGGCTTCGACAATTTGCTCTAAGGATTGCTGGGTTCGCGCCTGGATGAGGGCGATCGCCGCCTGTTGACCCAGCAATTCTAGATGTTGCTGATGGAGAGCCGTGAGGGTTTTGGGTCCCTGGGTTTCTAGATACAGAACCGCCACGGGATGGGCTCCGCCCAGGGGTAACGCCAAGACACTGGTTAACCGCTGCCGGCCCTGGGCCTGAGCCAGTTTTGCAGCGGGAATCAGCACTGGCGACTGACGCCGCAACACCGTCTGGATTAACTTAAGGGAGAGCGATCGCGTCCAAGTTCCCGTGTCATCCGCTTCTAATCGTTCAAACATCAGCGTATCGGGTTGCTGCTGCACCTGACGTTGGGCTTGGGCTTCAATGCGCCACACCGACTCCAAGCTCAGATCTCCCGGATAAGTCTCGGGGATATCCGAGGTCGGTACCAGCAAAACCAACCGTTGGGCCGGGGTGAGTTCTGCCGCAACCTGGAGCAAGGTTTTGACCAAAGCCTCCCAATCGGAAGCAGTGCTAAGTCGCTGGGCCGCTTGCAAAATCATCGCCAATGGATTTTGATGACCCCCTGGCATCAGCGAGAGGGGCTGTCGCCGCCGCCCTCCCGCACTCGGATCGGGCACCTGCAAAATTTCGGGATAGGTCTGAACCAGCGTCAGTGCCTTAGCCGTTGCTCCCCAGTTCTGGTAGGCCCGATGGGCTTGGCGGAGATAGGCCTGGGCCAACTGGCCTTTGTTCCACTGCCGATAGAATCGAGCCGCTCGCTCACAGGCCAAAGCTAAATCTCGTCCCTGCCCTTGGGCTTCGGCGCTGGCGATCGCCCGGTCATAAAACTCGATCGCCTCGGTTTGCTGTCCCTGTATTCGCGCTTGCTCAGCCGCCACCAACTCCCACTGGGCCCCAAACGTCAGCGGTGCCTGTTCAGCCCAGGTCTGGAGCTGCACCTGATAGCGATCGATTTTGAGCCAGGCATCCTGTCGCTGGACAGGCGAGAGGGTGTCGTAAAGATCTAGGAGAGTCAGGGCGCTGAGATAAACCAACGTCGCCTGGGGCAAAAGTCCCTTAATCGACGGCTGATGTTTCGTCGCTTGGGCCAAGGCCGCCAAGGCTGCACGGGGTTGCCCCCCCAACAATCGCAGCAGTCCCTGGGCTAAGGCATAGAAAAAACGCACTGGGGCGAGCTGATCCAGTTGGGCGTCCGAGTCCCCCGGTAACGTCGCCACCAGCGCCGACAGATCCGGCAGTTCCCACCAGGCGGTCATGGGCTGGGTCGGAATCAGCCGCTCTAGGGTCGTGGTTTGCAAAGCGGCGATCGCCCGTTGCAAAATCCGGTTAATTCCCCAGGGAAACGCCTGTTGCAGCATTTCCAACATGTCTTGGTAGCGCTCATAGTCCGCCGCCACCTCCGCCAAATCGATGCCGCTCCAAAACCGATAGCTACAGGCATACCAAGCCGCCTGGGCTGCGGTTTCTAGCTCCCCTTCCTCTAGGGAAACCTGAACCGCCTCCACTAGGGCCTCATGGACATCCACCAGGGAAACCTGCCAGACATAGACCTGGGCATAGACCCCTAGGAGCACCTGCCCCCGCATCTCCTGAACCTGGAGGCGGTTGATCATCCAAAGGGCCTGCTGGGCGATCGCCGGGTCCCGCCGCTGAATCGCCAGCAAACTATAGGCCACAGCTCCATATTGAGACACCCCAAACCGATGGGTGAGGTCAAGCATCGTTGCAGCCAGCGTCGGCAAATGCTGGGGGCGAGCCATGCCGCAGGCCAGGGGCAGCAGCGACAGCAGCCGCAAAACCAACAGGGTTTCCCGATTGGTCATAATCGGCAGTTGGGCCAGCAGCATTTGGGAGAGCGGCTCTACGGGCTCGGTGACCCACGGGGTTCCCACCTGCTCTAAAAAGGCAAAGGCGATCGCCAAGGCCTCTTCAAACTGACCGGCGGCAATCTTGAGCCGAATGCGAATTTCCTCCGCCTGGGCCTGGTCCCAGCCCGGTTGGGCATGGGTCACTACATTTTCCGCCAGACTCGCCGCCCGGTAAAAATTGGTATGGCGATATTCTGCCTCCGCTGCGGCCTCATGGAGGTTGAGCGTTAGGGCATAGTGCACCTCCCAAGCCCGCTCCGGCAACCATTCCAAACCCCGCGTAAAATAGCGAATCGCTGCCGCCGGATCTTGGTTCATGCTGGCCCGTCGACCGGCCACCAAATTGAGCTGGGCCAACTGTGCCCGTCGTTGGGGATCTTGCACCGGATGCAAGGCGGGATCGAGCTGTTCGATGATTTCAAAAATCTGGGAATCTCGACCGGCGATCGATAAATTTCCCAAGAGCACCTGGGCGATCGCCCAATCCCGTCCAGGATGGTGAGGGCCTGGTAAGAGTAAACAGGCCGCTTGCTGGATGCGATCGTGAAAGAATCGATAGCCGGAGGCATCCTCTAGGCGCGACAGAAAGCCTTGGTGCAGCGCAGGCCAGAGGGCAATTTCAGTTTCCAGCAACCCCGGTTCTAGAAATTCCGCCCCACTCGGCTGAGCCGTTGAATGATAAAGACGCGCCAACTGATCCAGACGAAACTGGTTGCCCAAACAGGCCGCCAATTGCAACACCAACTGTGTTTCCTCCGGCAACGTCGCTAGACGACGGGCCAAAAACTCAACAATGTCTTCTGCCTCGAAACTCATGGCCCGAGGATTAGAAAGACAGGACCATTGCTGGGCCAAGGGATCATAAACCAGCTCCCCCTGCTGATGTAAAGCCAACAAGAGCTGCCGTACAAAAAACGGATTGCCTTGGGTTTGTAGTTCTAGGCGCTCGATTAAATCCGCTGTCTCGGGCGAGGTGCCCCCCAAAATAGCCTCAATCCAAATCCGAAAATAGGTGGAGTTAAGGGGGTTCAAATTGAGGGTTTGCAAGCTCACCTGGGACTGGCGCAGCAGCTCTAGGGTATAGCAGAGGGCATGATTCGGACTGACTTCCCGTTCCCGATAAACGCCAATCACCAAAAGGGGCAGATTACTGCCTTGGATTAAAACCCGCTGCAAAAAGCGGAGCGAAGCAGGATCGGCCCAGTGAAGATCATCGAGAAAGAGAATCCAGGGTAGGTTGGGAACCGTGAGCGCCACTTGCTGCAACCAGCGCACCAAAAAGGCGGGCAAGATATCGGGATCTACATCGGAGGCAGCGGAGTCTTGAATCACAGCGGCGATCGCCGCCTCAAATTCCGGATTATTAAATGCCCGCCGCATCCCTTGCAAAATCGCCTGCAAAGGAGAAGCTGCTTTAAATTGTTCAAACTTGCAGGTAATAAATTGGGGGGCTGAAGAAAGGGACCCATAGGCAGCAACGACCCTGTCTTGGGTCTGTAGATATTGCTGAACCGCCTCCACCAACGCCGTCTTGCCCGTTCCCGAGCCCCCCGTCAACAAAAAGAGCTCCGCCCCCTCCTGAGCCACCCGTCCATGGGCCTCCAACAGGAGTTGTATTTCATCATCCCGACCATAGATGCGGTTGGGCAAGACCAAAGGCCGTTCCGCAGACCGTTCCGCAATGGCATTTAATCCCAGCGATGAGGGCGGCACCGTCGTTTGTTCTGGATAAAGTTCGAGCAGATCCGCTGCCACCGCCGCCGCCGTCGGATAGCGATCGCCCCCTGGATCAAGCAACGCTTGCCAAATACGCCGAAACCGAGGCCGAAGCTGGATCGGTAAGCTCAGCTCTTGCTCCGTGCCCCAGGGAGAACATGCTTCTAACCCTTGCAAAATTGCCCCGAGCCCCTGGAGATCCCGCTGCACCCAAAGGGCCGTATCTTCTCCCGGCGGCACCAAATGGGCCTGACCCCAATCCATCAGTTTGACTCGCCAAGGCTGGAGATCGACCCCTTGCAACTCAGCTCCAAAATCCTCGGACATTTCCGTTGGGGAGGGCCGGGTACCGGGGGCGGGGGCGGGGGGATGGAACCACACTGAGGACGATCGCAACTGTCCATGGAACAATCGGGCCTGGTGCACCGACTGGAGCCCTTGGGCCAACGCCAGGGCCAAGGCAATCGGCCAGCGGGGGTCGCGCTTCATGGCCTCGGCGGTTTGCTGCCACTTGTGGGACAAGCGTTCTGGATTCTGGCCTGCATTCTGGCCTGCATTCTGGCCCTGTTCCGAGGCCAGCGGGATCAGCCCCTCATCCCTCAAATCTAACTGCCAGCGATCGCCTTTCCCTTCCAAAACCAACGGGCGAAACAGAACCGGCAGGTCTAGGCTACGCATAATCACGTAGTCTTGACGTAGCCAAGCTTGATCCTGGAGATTTTCAGGTCTTCGGAGAATTTTAAGCAAACAGGGGCCTTGAGCGGATTGCGTTCGATAAATTTCACATCGATCATCCGCTTGCAGCCATTCGAGGGGATGAGCCCCAGGTGCAGTCATCTCCAACATAAACTCACAACCGCTGACAGAAAGCTTTCCGCGCGCTCTGTTTAGGTTGCCCAGGGGAGAGGGCGATCGCGCAATGAACTTTGATGACTGTTTTTATTGCATCCCATTGCAAAGTGATGAGCTTTACAAACAGGTCAGCCGCTGACCCAAAGGCTACCAGTAGTATCAAGGCAACGCTCTGCAATCCTCCCGGTAAAACTCCCCCATGGGCCTCTCTTCTTCCCCCGGTCGTCGTATTGGAGTCCTGACCAGTGGCGGCGACTGTGCTGGCCTTAACGCCGCGATTCGTGCCATTGTTCATCGGGCCGTCACCACCTATGAATGGGAAGTGGTCGGAATCGAACAGTCCACCCACGGCCTGAGTAGTCGTCCTGTCAAAGCCCATCCCCTGGACCTTAAAGCAGTCAGCCATATCCTGACAGATGGAGGCACCATCCTAGGCACCGCCAACTATGGTAGTCCCTTTGCCTGTCCGCAATCCGATGGCAGTCTGGTGGATATTTCAGACCAGATTTTGGCGGGCTATCAACAGCTAAATTTATCAGGCTTAATTGGCATTGGTGGCGACGGCAGCTTAGGTATTTTGCGCAAGCTCGCCCTCCTGGGGAATATTCCCTTTGTGGGTATTCCCAAAACCATTGATAACGATGTGGGGATGACCGAGCGATCCATTGGATTTTCTACAGCGGTCAATATTGCCACCGAAGCGGTCGATCGTCTACACTTCACCGCCGCCAGTCACAGCCGCGTCATGATCTTGGAAGTGATGGGGCGAGATGCGGGACATATTGCCATTAGTGCAGGCATTGCGGGCGGAGCAGATGTGATCTTGATTCCGGAAATCCCCTACCAAATGGACAAAATTGCGGCGGCGCTGCGGCGAAATCATAACCAGGGCAAAAATTATTCCCTGGTGGTCGTGGCGGAAGCCGTGCGGAATGAACAGAATGAACTGGTGGTCTCTCACCATAGCCGAGGCCAAAACCGCCTAGGGGGAATTGGTGAAGTGATGGCCGATCGCATCTTTGAACTCACTGGAGCCGAAACCCGCGTCACGGTGCTCGGGCATTTGCAGCGGGGCGGTACGCCGTCTCCCTTCGATCGCCTGACGGCATCAGCCTTTGGTGTTGCGGCGGTTGATCTCCTCGCCCAAGGCCGCTATGACCGGATGGTAACCTGGCAGAACCGGCAGGTAAAGGATGTATCCATTGAGGAAGCCATTGGCGAATATGGTGCAGTCGATCCCCAGGGCACCTTGGTCAAAACCGCGCGGGGGCTGGGAATCTGTCTTGGGGATTAGGTTCCTGTTGACTCCATCTGCGGGATGGTCTGGGGGATGGACGATAGGTTTAGTGCTGCTATTGTTGGCGCTGCTTTTAGGGGGGTGCGATCGCCCCCCAGAGCCTCCTCCAGATGCGGTAATCCCTGACCAAGGTGGCGTGACCCCAGCCCTCAACGACTATCTCCGGGAGCACAGTCTGGCTGAAGACAATTCCTTTGAGGTGGCCTACGTCGAACTCAATCGGGACGCCCCTGCGGAGGCCCTGGTTTTGATGCAAGGGCTTGACTGGTGCAGTATTGGGGGGTGCACACTGCTGGTCTTTCGGGGTTTACCCGGTGGTTATTTTGAATTTCTCTCGCGCACCGACCATGTGCGCGAGCCCATCGTGGTCAGCGATCAATACACCCAAGGCTGGCGAGATTTGGTCGTGGGCACCCAAGTTCGCGATCGCCCCGAAGACGTCATCCTAGAATTTGCCACCTCTGGCTATCCCCCCACCGCGATCGCCGGTCAGGTCCTGCGGGGTCTCGCTACAGTTAAAGGGGAGCCAGTGTTTTGAGGCGATCGCGCACCGCCTCCACGGCCTCCCAGCACAGCCGCTCCCGCTGGGTATGGGCTGCCCCCAGGAGATTTCCTTCAATGTCATAGACTTCTAAACAGCCTTCCCCTGGATCGAGCTGGGCATAGACCGCAAACGTGATATGTTCTCCCACCAGCAGCGTCGCACCATAGAGGGAGTCTGCCCCAGCGGCAGCCAGGACATCTTGAGCCGCGTAGAAATCATAGGCAGCCAACATCTCTAAAGGCATCCCTTCTCGATTTTCCGACGCTTGCAGGTTGGGCATCGCGAAGGGTTCCAACGGCCCTCCCACCTGAAACAGCAGCAGGTCAGGGGCAGCCGCTTCATCTTGATCCGCAAAGAATTGTTGGAACTGAGCCTCGTAGGCTTGGCGAACAAAGTCTGTCAATTGAGTCATGGAATTCGGGAAATCCCAATGCAGTTTGAAATAAAGGATCCAACTAGAAAATCGTCGAACGAGAAGATAGTCCGACTAGCAATCAGACCCGACCCCAAGGGCCAGCTTTCCCCAACCTAGCCCTTGGCTTCTACAAAACACAATGGCAATTTCCACAGGGTCTAGAGCTTGCCCCATTCAGCAAGCTCCTTTTCGTTGCAAGACAGACCCAATCGTGAGCAGCAGGAGCCAGAGGTCATAGGCGCAAGTCCAGCGGTCTTGATAGCGTAGATCCAGGGCAACGATCGCCTCAAATTCGCTAATCTCAGAACGGCCTCGGGCTTGCCATTCCCCGGTAATTCCAGGTTTGACCCGCAACCGCTGCCAGTGATGGCGTTCGTAATGAATCACTTCATCCAGCATCGGCGGACGGGTTCCCACCAAGCTCATTTCCCCCCGGAGAACATTCCAAAACTGGGGAAATTCATCTAGGCTCGTGCGCCGCAAAAAAGCGCCCACAGGGGTAATACGGGGATCGTCAGCATTCTTAAAGATGAGACCCTGAGCACAGTTGGGAACCTTCGCTTTCAGGCGATCGGCTCCAGCGACCATGGTTCTAAATTTCCAGATTCGGAAGGGTTTTCCATTGAGGCCACAGCGGATTTGGCTGTAGAAAATGGGGCCAGAACTATCCCAGGAAATGGCGATCGCCACAGGAATAAACATCAAGGCCACCAACCCCAACCCTAGCAACGCACCCAGAACATCGATCAAACGTTTACCCCAGCTTAGGGTTGAAGGATGGGGGGAACCAAACGCTCGGATAAACGCTTGGCCAACCCAGCTCTTCTCCGAGCCGCGCCGAGGCGACAAAAGATGTGGAGGGAGCAACGCAGCCCAGGAAGAGGTCGGCTGCGGACTAAAAGGAGAATTTGCCACAAGAACCTGGTGCATTCGTCCGAACTTGGATTACTAACATCCTACAAATCGAAATTAATGCCTTTCCTAAAAACACGAAACACGGGTAACTTTTTAAGCTAAATGCAGGTTATGCGAACCTAAGTTAAAGTTTCTTTTTTATACAAACTAGGCAGAACAATACAGTCTATAGACTCTAAAAACTGACTCGATCTTCTACAAGAAGAATGAAATTTATCGAGCAGAAAATTGCTGCACCATGCCGATTGTTCTATGAAAATCGAGCACAGTTTGGACGAACGAAATCCGACCACTTTTTTATAGAATGCATCTCGATCATTCCCTAATTTTCATCAACATCACCAAATTCAACCCAAGTCTAACACTAAGACCCACTGTGACAGTCCATCTCTAGACGGAATCTTGACAGAACCTTGATATCTTGTTAGCCAAGAAAAACCTTAACCCCTTGACAAGGAAATCTAAAGCTGAGATTAAAGACCTCTTAACATCCACTTGCTAGTCTGCTTCCGACGGGTTAGGAAATTCCTTTGAATACAATTTGGTTAACCGTACGCTTAGAGAGCTGGCACGGAATCCTGGCGGCACTCTTGTTGCTGGTGCTCGGGGATTTTATTTCAACTTTTCTCTATCACGTTCCTGAGCATGTTTTCGGTAAGTTTCATAGCCTCGTTCATCACGGCAAAAATCGTAGTTTTATTCACTATGCTGTCCTCACCCGCAACCCAGTTGTGGTGCTAGATGGCTTTCTGGGGGCCTTGCCCTATTTCATTTTTATCCCCTGGCTCTGGCAACTTTCTCCCATCGGAACGCTGATTGGTTTGGCGCTGGGAGAATTTCATGTGGTGTGGCGACATATTACGGCGCTGGGGTGGATGACACCGGGCTGGGTGCAACGGTTGTGCACAGCCTGCTGGATCACGACGCCGGAACGTCACTGGATGCACCACGAGAACGCTAACCTAGCCTTTGGTGATATTTTTACGTTCTATGATGGACCGGCCCGCTGGTGGTTGCGATCGCTCCGCCTCCTCAAGCGGCGATATCGTCAGCAGCGACATGTTACAGCCTCCATTGGGCAGGTATAATCCAACGGATTGCCGCGATTAGCCCCTGCATCTATGCGCTGGACTGAGAGAATTGAATCACTGAAAGCCGGACTCCTGGGGGCGATCGCCACAGGGACGGCTTTTGGTGTTTTGGAGGGAACCATGGCCCATCTGTTTCCCGGTGGCGTTGGCATTGGCGTAACAGCAGGATTGCCGCTGGTGCTGCGGTTGGGGATTGCGATCGCCTCAGGATTTCTCTTTGGGGTGACCTATCGCTACATTATTCGCCAGGATGACAGTACCCATTTAAAGTCCGGGGCGGTGTTGGCCTTTGGCCTGGTACGCGGCTTGGCCCAAGTGGAAGATCAGGGAGCGATAAGCCTCTCGGGGTTGAATGGCTCGGGGTTGAATGGCTCAGAGTTGAATGGCTTGGAATTAGCGGGGCTGGCGGGGCTGATGGATTGGCGACAGGGGGGGGCGATCGCGCTATTGCTGGGGGAAAGTTGGGTTTTGTTTGCGATCGCCCGATTAGTCCTAGACTTTAGCCTACGGCAGGGTTGGCTTCAGCCCTTTCAGGGGCTGTACGATTAGAGTCTTTTAGCAGTTCTTCACTAGCCGCAGTGGCTCAGACGCTCAGACGCTGATGGCGACTTTTCCTTGCACTTGGCGCTGTTCCAGATAGCGAATGGCGGCGGGAACTTCACCCAGGGAATAGTAGCGGTCGATGCAGGGGGTAATTTTACCGGTTTCAATCAGAGCTTTTAACGTCATCAAATCCGCTGGGTTGGGTTTTGAGACCAAAGACTTGACACGACGTTGACTCTTCCGAGTCATCCAGGCTCCAAACAACATCGCTTGAAAAAGCCGCACCGTAGACCCTCCGACCACGACGTAGGTCCCCTCCGGTGTCAAGGCAGGCAGAAAATCAGCGCAGGAACGATAGGCGGCAGTATCCAGAATCAGGTCATACTGCTGCCCCGTTTGGGTGCAGTCAACCTGGGTGGAATCAATGACGTGGTCTGCACCGAGCGATCGCACCCTTTCCACTTTCTGGGTCCTGCAAACGCCCGTCACCTCAGCCCCAAACGCTTTCGCAATTTGCACTGCAAAGGAGCCCACCCCGCCAGCGGCACCGTGGATCAACACCTTTTGCCCAGACTGAATTTGCCCCAGATCCCGCAGGCCCTGGAGAGCTGCAAGGGCAGACACCGGAACCGTTGCCGCTTCCTCGAAGGTGAGGGTGGTTGGCTTATAGGCCAAGGCTTTTTCAGGTACAGAAACATATTCGGCAAACGCCCCAAAACCCACTTCGGACAGGTCCCCAAAGACCTCATCGCCGGGTCGAAACTGTGTCACATCTTTCCCAACGGCTTCAACCCGTCCGGCCATATCAGTGCCAAGGATCTGGATTTTGGGTTTGAGCAATCCTCCGAAGATCAAACGAATGAGAAACGGTTCTCCCCGCATAAGATGCCAGTCACCGGCATGGATGGCAGTCCCATGGACGCGCACCAGCACCTGATTATCCTGAACGACGGGTTGATCGACTTCCTCTAATCTCAAGACATCCGGCGGGCCATATTGGGTTTGGACAATAGCTTTCATTGAATTGACTTTTCCAAATTCAACTTATCACCGTAAGCTTAGCAGTTGTGACAGCATCCTAGTCTCCTGGTTACCCGTGAAGGAATGCTGCACAAAAAAAGGGACGAGCGCTTGCCCATCCCGATCGCAATTTATTCCAGGTTAGTTTAGACAGGTTAGTTCAGACGAGATCAGGCTAATCGTTCAGCCCTTAAGCCGACGCCATCACCTTCGCCACCTCGGCATTGGCATAAGCTGATTCAGCTTCCGAAGGGGGAACCACCTGCCAGAACTGGGGCAAATAGTTACTCCAGTTGGTTAGGATCTGCTTCGCCTTCAAGCTACCTGTATGGGCTGCATGCTGCGTGATCAACTCCTTGAGCTGCACCTCGCCTGCTGCTGTAATCACCCGCTGCACCTTGACAATTTCAGGATTCACCTTGGTTTGGAAGGAGCCATCCTCATCTAAGAAGTAGGCCAAACCGCCGGTCATCCCAGCCCCTACATTGCGACCCACTCGGCCTAGAACCACAATGGTGCCACCGGTCATGTATTCGCAACAGTGGTCGCCGGTTCCTTCTACAACCGCTTCGCCCTTGGAATTTCGCACCGCAAAGCGCTCGCCGGCCCGACCATTGGCAAAGAGCTTACCCCCCGTGGCACCGTAGAGGCAGGTATTGCCGACGATGACGTTATCCGCTGCCGCGTAGCCTGCATCAACAAAGGGCTTGATGACGATTTCGCCGCCGTTCATCCCCTTGCCCACGTAGTCATTGGCCTCACCCACTAGGGTCAGGGTCATGCCAGCCAAGTTGAAGGCACCAAAGCTTTGACCCGCAGCACCTGTAAACGTCAGGTCGAGTTTGCCTTGGAATCCAGTATTGCCATAGCGTTGGGCAATGACCCCTGCGACGCGGGCACCTGTGGTTCGGTCAGTGTTGATGATTTTGTAGGTTTTGGCGATCGCCCCCTGTCCCCCAATTGCCGCCTGAATCTCCGCATCCGCCAACAGGTCGTCATCCAACACCGGCCCGTTGCTGTGAACCCCCGGATGGGAGAGCCAGCTCCGGTTCGTTGTAGAATCGGGCATGTGAGTGGTCATGCAATCAAGATTGAGCATCGCCGTTTTGCTGAGCTCTACCTCAGCACGGGGTACCAGCAGATCGGCGCGACCGATGATGTCTTCTAGGTTGTGATAGCCCAGGGTGGCGAGAAGTTGCCGGACTTCTTGACCAATAAACAGGAAGAAGTTGACCACGCGATCGGGAATGCCAGGGAAGCGTTTGCGTAGATCTTCCCGCTGGGTTGCGACCCCAACCGGGCAGGTGTTCATGTGACAGACGCGGGCCATGATGCAGCCTTCGGCGATCATCGCGATCGATCCAAAGCCAAATTCCTCTGCACCCATAAGCGCCCCCATCACTACGTCCCAGCCGGTTTTGAAACCGCCATCGACCCGCAGCAGGACGCGATCGCGCAGACCATTGGTCATCAACACTCGATGGACTTCCGTCAGACCCAATTCCCAGGGACCCCCCGCATGTTTAATCGAGCTCAGCGGTGACGCACCGGTACCGCCATCGTGACCGGAAATCTGGATGACATCGGCGTTCGCCTTGGCGACGCCAGCGGCGACGGTACCGATGCCAATTTCCGAGACGAGTTTGACTGAAACCGCTGCCTTGGGATTGATCTGGTGCAAATCAAAGATCAATTGGGCCAGATCTTCGATGGAGTAAATGTCGTGGTGGGGCGGCGGCGAAATCAGCGTGACACCGGGCTTAGAGTTGCGCAGGTAGGCAATGTAGTCGCTGACTTTAATGCCAGGAAGTTGCCCCCCTTCGCCGGGTTTGGCCCCTTGGGCGATTTTGATTTCTAGCTGTCGGGCACTCATCAGGTATTCCGGCGTGACGCCAAACCGTCCCGAGGCAATTTGTTTAATCGCCGAGCTGGCGGTATCGCCTACTTTCAAGCCATTAAGGTGGGGCAGCGCGGGGGAGTGACCTTCGCTGTCTACGTCATGGAGCACTTGGAACCGCACCGGGTCCTCGCCGCCTTCGCCGGAGTTGGATTTGCCGCCGAGACGATTCATGGCGATCGCCAACACCTCATGGGCCTCCCGCGAGAGGGAACCGAGGGACATCCCGCCGGTACAGAAACGCTTGACAATATCCGCGACGGATTCGACTTCTTCTAGGGGAAGGGGGGGGCGATCGCTCTCAAACTCCAGCAAATCCCGCAGGGCCGTGGGTGTCCGACCTACCAAGTAATTCTTATAAATCTCGTAGTGGTCTGCATTACTGGGGTTTTCCACCGCCTTGTGGAGCGCCTTGGCCATGGGGCCAGAGTTCATGTGATACTCGCCGCCTTTTTTGTACTGGACAAAGCCAAAGTTCTCCAGCTTTTTCTGCTCCAGTTCCGGGAAGGCGCGGGCGTGGAATTGCAGGGTTTCCTGGGCTAAGTCGGCGATGCTCAGTCCGCCCAGACGAGAGGCCGTCCCCCGGAAGCCCAGCTCTAGCAAATCAGGGCCAATGCCGATGGCCTCAAAAATCTGCGCCGCCTGATAGCTGGCCAAGAGTGAAATCCCCATTTTCGAGAGAATCTTGAGCAAGCCCGCTTCGACGGATTTCTTGAAGTTGTATTGGGCACCTTCCAGCGTCGCAACCCCCAGGGTGCCGTTTTCCAGCGCCGTTTGGGTTTTCTTGCTGTGCCACCAGTGGCGAACACTTTCTAGGGCCAGATAAGGACAGACGGCGCTCGCACCGTAGCCAATCAAACAGGCAAAGTGATGGGTGCTCCAAGCCTGGGCCGTTTCGACCACGAGGGAGGTTTTCATCCGTAGCCCCTGCTGGATCAGATGGTGGTGGACTGCGCCAACGGCGAGCAGCGGGGGAATGTAGGTTTCGTCTGCGCCGACGCGGGTGTCGTGGCGATCGCTCAAAATCAAAATTTCCTGACCCGCTTTCACCGCCGCCACCGCCGAGGCACAGAGCGCTGCAACGGCCTTTTGTAACCCAGCGGTCCCCTGGGTGAGGGTATAAATCGTCGACAGATTGGCCACCGCAAATCCAGACTGGCGGAGCTGAAGCAACTCTGCCTCGTTCAAAAACGGCGTCTCTAGCTTGAGCAACCGGGCATCTTCCGGTCCCATTTCCAGCAGATTATGCCGTCGGCCTAGGCTCATCTCCAAGGACATCACCAGACTTTCCCGCAGGGGGTCAATCGGTGGATTCGTCACCTGGGCAAACCGCTGTTTGAAATAGTCGTAGAGCAGACGCGGCTTCGTCGAGAGTACCGCCAGGGGAATGTCATCCCCCATGCAGAACGTCGGCTCCTTACCACTCTCCGCCATAGAATTAATCACCATGTCCACATCTTCAGCGGTAAAGCCAAAGGCGGTTTGTTGGCGCAGGAGTTCGGTTTCAGCCAGTTGGCGCTCTCCCGCAAATCCCTGAGTGACCAGACTCTTGCGTCCCAACCGCAGCCATTCCCCATAGGGCTGCGCCGCCGCCACCTGCTGTTTCACATCCCAATTGCGCAGGACTTGGCAAGTCGTCAGATCAAAGGCAATCATCTGCCCCGGTCCCAAACGACCCTTTTCGATGATTTCGCTATGGGGCAAATCGACGACCCCAGCCTCAGACCCCACGGAAATATAGCCATCGCGGGTAATGCTGTAGCGAGCCGGACGCAAACCATTGCGATCTAGCGTCGCCCCAACGATTTTGCCATCGCAGAACGACAGCAAGGCGGGACCATCCCAGGCCTCCTGTAGCCCACTGTAATACTCGTAAAAATCAGTGATTTCGGGGTAATTCGCTAAATCCGGCTGATTGCGAAACGCCTCAGGGACCAAAATCATCAACGACTCTACCGGACTCCGACCCGATCGCACCAAGAGTTCCAGGGAATTGTCTAGATTGGCCGAATCGCTACTCTCGGCATTGACGATGGGCAGCAATTCTTGAATGCGATCGCCCCAACAGGAATGGGCCAGATCCGCCTGCCGCGCCGTCATCCAGTTGATATTGCCCAGGAGCGTATTAATTTCACCGTTGTGCCCCAACAACCGCATGGGCTGAGCTAAGGGCCACTTGGGCATCGTGTTCGTGCTAAAGCGACGGTGATAGACCGCATAGGCACTGGTGTAGTGGGGGTTCTGCAAATCCAGATAAAACTCGCCCAGGACCGCCGATCGCACCATGCCCTTATAGACAATCGTGCGACTGGAGAAGGAGCAAAAATAGAAATCTTGCAAGAAGTCATCACAGCCGTCTGCGGGACAGCGATCGCGTGCGCCCTTCTCGATGTGCTTGCGCAGTTGATAGAGCGATCGCTCCAGCTCATCCCCCGTCACCCCCAACGCCGCTGCATCGACAATGACTTGCTCAATTTGGGGCAGGTTTTCACGGGCTTGAATGCCCAGGACTTCCGGGTTGGTGGGGAGCGATCGCCAACCCAACAGCGTCATCCCCAACGCCTGGACCTCATCCGCGACAATTTGCTTCGCCAGGGCCATCGCTGCATCATCCTGGGGCAAAAAGACCATCCCAACCCCCACTGTTTCGGGGTTCAGCGTCACCCCCGCCGCCACCGCCCAATCCCCCAGCAGCGTCCAGGGCAAGGCCGTCATAATCCCGGCCCCATCCCCCGAATCCTGATCCGCGCTACAGCCCCCCCGGTGTTCCATGCAAGACAGTGCAATCAGGGTTTTTTGCACCAGATCGTGGCTAGCACGGCCCTGCTGATCGGCAATAAATCCGACCCCGCAGGCATCCCGCTCTTCCACCAGCCACCGCTGACCGCCATAGCCTGCTGCTGAACTCTTGTGATGAACCCGGCTGTCATTCATGCTTTTCTTCACCATGGGATGGTCCGAAACAATGTGATTTTCTAGGTAATAAACCTTCTAGTCTTAGGTCTAGAAAGAAGCTAAAAAGGAACAAGAAGCCTATCGATTTTTTGGAAAAGCCAACGATGGGAGATCTTCTGAGATCTTTCTTAAAAAATCCACCCAAGGCTCAAACCAGCGATTAGGATACAAACGGTACTGAACCGGTCCTGAATGAGTACTGACTGAAATGAGTCAGCAATACGCCCCTCTTGAGTATTAAACTGGGCGCTCGACCTCACTGTAAGCTAGGCCAGTAAGCACTTCCGCATCAATCCCGACCGTTGAGGCCAAAAGCGGCGATACAAAAAACGACACAAAAGTGATGCCGTCGGGCGATCGCGGCAGCGCTGGCAACCCAAGAATCCAGTTGGTCAAACCAGTTGGGCAAAATATTAGCGATGGGCAAATTGAGGATTTTAGATCTCTCTTTCAATCATAGACAAAACAACCTGAGCCGGGCTATTTTGCTTCAGGATTGACCTCGGACTCTAATATTTTTCAACGGGTTTTCGATTGACGTAAGGGAAAAAATCATATCGGAAATTCCTGCGGCTGACAATGCGGCAAAATCCCACGGAGATATCACAAAGCAATGGGGTGAATCCCGTGCCTAAGAACTTTCAGGGCTTGAGCGTCGTCATCCCGAAACAGCCCTCCGTAGCTTTGACATTGGCAATGGTACGAAACCCTACAGACAAGACTTTGATTCGCCCCATAGAAGATTTCAGTCCAGTCGACTACATTGAACGCTCCTGCCAGGGGTCTCTGTCCAGGAATGCTCGTTTACCGCTAGTGAGATACCGTATGGTGCGTTTTGGTTTTGGCATCGTTTCGGCGATCTTTGCAAGCCTCCCCTTAGCCGCTTGGGGGCAATCGCAACCCGATTCGGCTCCGGATTCCACTTTGTCTCCGTCTAATTCTTCGAGTCCTGACGCTTCTTCCCCGCCTGCCAAACCACCCCTGACCTTTCCGTTGCGACCCTTGACGCCAACCCCAGGCAGCAACAGCAATCAGGTGGTGGTCAATGGTATTCGCTTTGCGATTCCCTGGACCCAGGGAGGGAGCAAGTTCTGGGGCCTGAGCGACACGGGCATAGAACAGCTCGGCGGCATTGAATTACTCAACAGCGATGATCCAGCTATTCAGCCGATTATCTGGAAAAGTGGCCTATTTCAGGAAAATGGACTCTTTTTGGAGCTTCCGGCAGAGCAAACGGGCCAAGTTCGCTATCTCAATCTTCAGCCCCTCATCGATCAGGCCGGTTGGACCCTTCAGCGCCAGGGCAACCTGCTGCAAATTCAGACGCCCTCAATTTTGCACACCGTCAATCTTTTACCCGGTCATTCTCAGCGCCCGTCCTTTAGCCCTCGCCAAATTACCTGGGCTAAGGGCCTGCAATGGATCCAGAGCTATCAGCGGGTCGGTGGAGCCGAGTTTCCGGTCACACAAGTCCAGATCGACCTCCAGGAGCCAGGACTGCAACTTCGGCCTATTTGGTCAGATGAAGCCAATCTAGTGGGAATTAGCCGATTGGATGCCACGGTTGCACAGCAGGAGGCCGCCGTCGGGATTAATGGAGGCTTTTTTAATCGCAACAACAAAACACCGCTTGGGGCGATTCGTCGAGACGGAGAGTGGGTTTCCGGTCCAGTCCTCAACCGGGGGGTAATGGGATGGAATGCAGCAGGCCAAATCGTCATGGACCGGCTCATTTTGCAAGAAACCCTCACCACACCAACGGGAACCTTTGCAAGCATTGCCCTCAACAGCGGCTATGTCAAAGCCGGTTTTTCTCGGTACACACCGCTCTGGGGCAAGACCTATACGCCTTTGACAGACAATGAAGTGCTGATTTATGTCGAGACGGAGGGAGAGGGCGATCGCCTCGGTCGCGTCGTGGAACAACGTCTCACCGGCAAAGCCGGAACCGAAAGCTTCCCCATTTTGTCGAGCACCTTGTCCAGAACCCTCTCCCAGAGCGGTCAAGGCTATCTCCTCGTAGCCCGCTCCAATCGCACCGGAGCCGCCCAATTCCCCATAGGCACCACGGTTCAACTCAGCCAGCAGCTCTCTTCTAGCCATCTCAGCCGGTTTCCTGAAATTTTGGGAGCAGGTCCCCTTCTCCTCCAAAACCGACGGGTGGTTCTAGATGCCAAGGCCGAAGGCTTTAGTCCAGCGTTCATCCGTGAACAGGCCCCCCGCAGCGTTGCCGCAGTCTTTCCCAATGGACGTTTTTCCCTAATCACCGTTCATGAACGCATTGGAGGTAAAGGACCAACCTTGGCCGAGTTAGCTCGTCTTCTGCAAGCCATGGGAGCCGTACAGGCCCTCAATCTGGATGGGGGCAGCTCAACCCAACTGATTCTGGGAGGCCAAATGATCAATCGCCCTCCTAGCACTGCCGCACGCGTTCACAACGGACTCGGTGTGTTCTTGCCCCAGACAGTCCCCTCCGAGGCTCTCCCGTAAACTGCTTAACGCCCAGGGGAGAGAAAACATTTCGGAAAATTTAGATACTAGTTTTCACGGAATTGGGTTAAGAGTCCTTGAAGTGTTTGAGCAGTTTGGTAAAGAGTCAGTACAGTTAGGGGTTTTGCCGTTTCATCTCCCCATCAAGAAGGCCACAATAGCGGGGAAGCAGGTTGAGCCTGACGGCACCCACATCAGTCATCCCAAACCTGCTTTCTCACCTTTATTCTTGCTCATACAGACCTTACTAAGGAGTCCTTCCGTGGTTCAAGCGCAAACCGTTCCGACCTCTCCCAAGCTGGTTCTCCCTGCTGTTGCACCGGGCACGATCGCAGCCACCGAGCTGCGCCCCTGGGGCTCATTCACCATTTTGGAAGAAGGACGCGGCTATAAAATCAAGCGTATTGAAGTGAAGCCTGGACATCGCCTCAGCTTGCAAATGCATCACCACCGCAGCGAGCATTGGATTGTTGTCTCAGGGACCGCACGGGTCACCTGTGGCGATGAGAACAAGTTGCTGAGTAGCAACCAATCCACCTATGTTCCCGCTTGCACGCCCCATCGCCTTGAGAATCCAGGCGTTCTGCCCCTCATTCTGATCGAGGTCCAAAACGGAGAATATTTGGGGGAAGATGACATCGTTCGCTATCAAGATGATTATTCTCGGGAGTAAATCCTCTTTAGCCCCTAGGGAAAAAGTTGAGCCATGAGTTGAGCCATGAGTTGATCCCTGGGGTGTTTTAGAAATCTTTCTGCCTTTTCTTGTCCACGAATCGGTTACAGTCCGTAGCCAACTCGTGGATTTTTAGGTTGATGAGGACATTGGTTTAGGCACGGTCCAGGCTTTATGATGCAAGGGCCTGATTGCTCTCTTACTCACCATAATCAACGCAAGAAACACCGTGGTCCAGGTTAGCCCAGCAGCTCAACAAGAATTACTGCGCCTTTGCCGACGCAAGCTGGCGCAACGCGATGCTTCTCTCGATATTGCGATCGCCCCCGTTCGCTTGGCGATCGCCCCTGGAGGCTGCAAAGGTCACCAATACCAACTCGACATCGGCGTCCAGCCTCAGCCCGAAGACCACGTCACGATTTACCAACCCTCTCCTAAAACATCTTCCTCTAGAAACTCATCTAAGACAGCACTACAAATTCTTGTACATCCCAAAGATTGGGACTGGCTAGAAACCGTTATTCTTGACTATAGTGAAGATCTGATGGGGGGCAACTTTCGATTCGTGAATGCCAAGCTGCCTGCGGCCTGTAGCTGTGGTCAGTCCTTTACGCTTCCCTAGGAGAGCTTCCCCTAGGAGACTTCACCTCGATACCCCTCTATCCCAATCCCATTCCACAACAGGAACCGTTTCAGCAAATCATTGACAGATGAGCGCTTGATACGATACACCTAGAGATTGGAAATTTGAGCCAAAACGCCAGTTATTCTTACCCTAACCAATGCCTACTATTCAGCAGCTCATTCGAGACGAGCGCCAAAGCCTAACTAAAAAGACCAAATCCCCAGCCCTGAAAAGTTGTCCTCAGCGTCGCGGAGTGTGTACTCGCGTTTACACAACGACGCCGAAGAAACCCAATTCAGCGCTTCGGAAAGTGGCGCGTGTCCGTTTGACCTCTGGATTTGAAGTCACTGCCTATATCCCTGGCATTGGTCATAATCTACAAGAACACTCTGTTGTGATGATTCGCGGGGGTCGGGTCAAGGATCTTCCTGGGGTTCGTTACCATATTATTCGCGGCACACTTGACACCGCTGGCGTAAAGGATCGCCGTCAAGGTCGTTCGAAGTACGGGGCTAAACGGCCTAAACAATAGGGGTTCGTCAGGCATTAATCCTTCGACACAAACCAGACGACGCAAACCAGACGTATCTGAGCCCCTCAGCCTATCGGGATCGGCAGTGTTGCACAACGCCATAGGCCGCTTCAGGAATCCCCCTCAAAGCTTTGATTGCAGCTCGATTACAGCTTTAGTGGGCAGGGCTTCTAGGGGATGGGTGCAGTGGGCGATCGCCCAAGCACACCACCCTCATCAATGCTCTCCCACAGTCTGCCCAAAAACTCAACAATTGACTGTTACCTTAGGAACTTTTTGTTATGTCTCGCCGTACCCGTGCACCCAAGCGACAGGTCCAACCCGATCCCGTCTACGGCAGCCGCCTTGCCAGCATGATTGTGGCTCGCCTTATGAAGAGCGGCAAGCGTTCGATCGCGTTTCATATTCTCTATGACGCCTTCAAACTGATTGAGGAACGGACAGGCGGCGAACCCGTAGAAATTTTTGAAAAAGCCGTTCGGAACGCAACCCCCCTCGTAGAAGTTCGAGCCCGTCGCGTAGGTGGTGCCACCTACCAAGTCCCCATGGAAGTGAGACCCGAACGGGGCACAGCGATGGCCCTACGTTGGTTAGTCCAGTTCTCCCGCCAGCGTCCCGGTAAAAGCATGGCGATCCGCCTAGCCAACGAACTCATGGATGCCGCCAATGAAACTGGTAACGCCATTCGCCGTCGCGAAGAAACTCACCGGATGGCAGAGGCCAACAAGGCATTTGCTCACTATCGTTACTAAGGCCCCTGACCGAGACACCTTAAGACAGGGCACAATATTGGGCCTTTACCCCTATCGGTGTTCTCGGTCGTTCGCCCGCGTGTTGAGCTCATCTCGATAGGCTTAACCGCAACTTTGAAGGAGGAAGCTGTGGCACGTGAATTCCCGCTTGAAAGAGTCCGCAACATCGGTATTGCGGCGCATATAGATGCAGGCAAAACCACTACGACAGAGCGTATTCTGTTCTACTCCGGCGTTGTGCACAAAATTGGTGAAGTGCATGACGGTAATGCTGTGACCGATTGGATGGAGCAAGAACGCGAGCGAGGTATCACTATCACTGCAGCGGCCATCAGCACCTCCTGGAAACGCCGAGATGCAGAGCAACCGACCGAAGCCCAAGCCGATGCTCTAGAGCATCGCATCAATATCATTGACACACCAGGACACGTTGATTTCACCATCGAAGTCGAGCGCTCCATGCGGGTACTCGATGGGGTTATCGCCGTTTTCTGTTCAGTTGGGGGTGTTCAGCCGCAGTCTGAAACCGTTTGGCGTCAGGCCAATCGCTACCATGTTCCCCGATTTGCGTTCGTCAACAAGATGGACCGTACGGGAGCAGATTTTTACAAGGTTTACAGCCAGATCAAAGATCGTCTCAAAACCAATGCAGTCCCGATTCAGCTTCCCATTGGCGCAGAGAATGACTTCAAAGGTGTCGTTGATCTCATACGACTGAAAGCCTACGTCTACACCAACGATCTGGGCACGGATATTCAGGTCAGCGATATTCCAGAAGAGATGCAAGAGCAGGTCGAAGAGTTTCGGACGCTGCTGATAGAAGCGGCTGCCGAAACAGATGACATCTTGATGGAGAAATATTTAGAAGGGGAACCCCTGAGCGAAGCAGAACTGCGCACGGCCATTCGTAAAGCCACGATCGCAGGCACCATGATGCCCATGCTCTGTGGCTCTGCCTTCAAAAATAAAGGCATTCAGCCCCTGCTGGATGCCGTGATTGACTATCTCCCTGCCCCAACAGATGTGCTCGCCATCCAAGGCACACTACCCAATGGAGAACCAGCCGTTCGCCATTCTTCCGATGAAGAACCCTTCTCAGCCTTGGCCTTTAAGGTCATGTCTGACCCCTATGGCCGGTTAACATTTATCCGGATGTATTCGGGAGTCCTCGAAAAGGGCAGCTACGTTTACAATTCTTCAAAGGGTAAGAAAGAACGCGTGTCTCGCCTCATCATCCTCAAAGCAGATGAACGGCTTGAGGTGGATGAGTTACGGGCAGGAGATTTGGGCGCAGTTTTGGGCCTCAAAGACACCTTCACCGGAGATACGCTCTGTGACGACCAGAAACCCATTATTTTGGAGTCTCTATTTGTCCCAGAACCCGTCATCTCTGTGGCGGTCGAACCCAAAACCAAGCAGGATATGGAGAAGCTTTCAAAAGCACTTCAGTCCCTTGCTCAAGAAGACCCAACTTTCCGTGTTTCGGTTGATCCCGAAACCAATCAAACGGTGATTGCAGGAATGGGGGAATTACACCTAGATATTCTCGTGGACCGCATGAAGCGAGAATTCAAGGTGGAGGCAAATATCGGTGCGCCCCAGGTGGCTTATCGAGAAACGATTCGCAAGGCAGCCCAGGCAGAGGGCAAATTTATTCGTCAGAGCGGCGGTAAGGGTCAATATGGTCACGTTGTGATTGAGCTTGAACCCGGTGAAGCTGGTTCTGGGTTTGAATTTGTTTCTAAGATTGTGGGGGGAAGCATTCCTAAGGAATACATCGGTCCTGCGGAGCAAGGCATTAAGGAAACCTGCGAGTCAGGAGTTCTAGCCGGATATCCGCTGATCGATGTCAAGGTGACCTTAGTGGATGGTTCTTTCCATGATGTAGACTCCTCCGAAATGGCTTTCAAAATTGCGGGTTCTATGGCACTCAAAGCAGCCGTTAAAAAAGCTGACGCCGTGCTGATGGAGCCTATGATGAAAGTCGAGGTGGAGGCCCCTGAAGATTTCTTGGGCAATGTCATGGGGGATTTGATTTCTCGCCGAGGTCAAATCGAAGGCCAAGTCACCGAGAATGCCACTGCGAAGGTCATCACCAAGGTGCCCTTGGCAGAGATGTTCGGGTATGCCACCGACATCCGGTCCATGACTCAGGGTCGTGGCATATTTTCCATGGAGTTCAACAGCTACGAGGATGTTCCGAAAAACGTTGCGGAAACCATCATCGCGAAGAACAAAGGGAACGCATAATTAGTCAAGACAGAGGAAGAAATAGCAAATGGCACGCGCAAAGTTTGAAAGAAACAAGCCCCACGTCAACATCGGCACCATCGGTCACGTTGACCATGGCAAAACCACGCTGACGGCAGCAATCACCACCGTTTTGGCGAAAGCTGGTAACTCGAAGGCTCGTGCTTATGACGAGATTGACGCAGCTCCTGAAGAGAAGGCGCGGGGGATCACGATCAACACTGCTCACGTTGAGTATGAGACCGAAGCTCGTCACTATGCTCACGTGGACTGCCCCGGTCACGCGGATTATGTGAAAAACATGATCACGGGTGCGGCTCAGATGGATGGTGCCATTTTGGTCGTCTCCGCTGCTGATGGTCCCATGCCCCAAACCCGCGAACATATTCTGCTGGCGAAGCAGGTGGGTGTTCCTCACATCGTCGTGTTCCTCAATAAGGAAGACATGGTTGATGACGAGGAGCTTCTAGAGCTCGTTGAGCTTGAAGTTCGTGAGCTGCTGAGCTCCTACGATTTCCCTGGCGATGACATTCCCATTGTTGCCGGTTCTGCTCTCCAGGCCCTTGAGGCCATCCAAGGTGGCGCGTCAGGCGTGAAGGGCGACAATGAATGGGTCGATAAGATCCTCAAGCTGATGGAAGAGGTTGATGCCTATATCCCGACTCCTGAGCGGGATGTGGACAAGCCATTCCTGATGGCTGTTGAGGACGTCTTCTCGATTACCGGTCGAGGTACGGTGGCTACGGGCCGAATTGAGCGGGGTACCGTTAAAGTCGGTGAGACTGTTGAAATCGTCGGTATCCGTGACACCAGCACCACAACTGTGACCGGTGTGGAGATGTTCCAGAAAACTCTGGATTCTGGTATGGCCGGTGACAACGTCGGTCTGCTGCTTCGTGGCGTTCAGAAGGAAGATATCGAGCGCGGGATGGTGTTGGCGAAGCCCAAGTCCATTACGCCTCACACCGAGTTTGAGTCTGAGGTGTATGTTCTGAAGAAAGAAGAGGGTGGCCGTCATACACCGTTCTTCTCGGGCTATCGTCCCCAGTTCTACGTTCGGACCACCGACGTCACTGGCACAATCAGCGCATTCACCGCTGATGACGGTACCATCGCTGAAATGGTCATGCCCGGTGACCGCATCAAGATGACCGTTCAATTGATCAACCCGATCGCCATCGAACAAGGGATGCGCTTCGCAATTCGCGAAGGCGGTCGCACCATCGGTGCAGGTGTTGTGTCTAAGATTCTCAAGTAATTGCGCTTGTTGAATATATAACTTTGGCTTCAGCAGTTGGCCGACGCTGACTGCTGGAGCTTTTTGAAGCTCTGGTTTGGAAACTACTCATGGCAACGCTGCAACAACAGAAGATTCGAATTCGATTGAAGGCATTCGATCGCCGTTTGCTGGATACGTCCTGCGAAAAGATTGTCGATACTGCAAATCGCACCAATGCGACTGCCATCGGCCCGATCCCGCTGCCGACTAAACGTCGCATTTACTGCGTTCTCCGTTCTCCCCACGTGGATAAAGATTCTCGGGAGCATTTCGAGAGCCGTACTCACCGTCGTATTGTTGATATTTATCAGCCTTCGTCTAAGACGATCGACGCATTGATGAAGTTGGATCTACCCGCTGGGGTTGATATTGAAGTGAAGCTTTAAGAGCGATCGCCCAATATCTTTTATTTCGGGGAATGCAGTACATTGGAGAAAGCAATGTGCTGCATTTTTAGATTTTAATGTCCTCCTCCTTTTCTTCTGTCTCAGTTCGAGAATTGCCTCTCTTTCCCTTGCCTGAACTGGTTCTCTTTCCGGGCCGTCCGCTGCCGCTGCATATTTTTGAATACCGGTACCGGATGATGATGAATACCATCCTGGAAACCGATCGGCGCTTTGGCGTCTTAATGTGGGACTCAGAAACAAATGAACCGGCGAAGGTGGGTTGCTGTGCCGAAGTGCTTCAGTATGAGCGCCTACCCGATGACCACATGAATGTCTTGACCCTGGGTCAGCAGCGGTTTCGAGTCTTAGAATATGTGCGGGAAAAACCCTATCGGGTGGGGCTAGTGGAGTGGATTGAAGACCAGACACCGCCGCAGGATTTACGTCCTTTAGCACGGGATGTGGAGCAAATCTTACGGGATGTTGTCCATCTTTACGGCAAGTTGTCGGGACAAGAAATGACCTTGCCGGATGAATTGCCGACGCTACCGCGAGAGCTATCGTTTTGGGTTGCCCACACGTTGAATGGAGCGTCCGAGGAGCAGCAGGCTTTGTTAGAGACCCAGGACACCCAGGCTCGGCTAGAACGAGAGCTGGAAATTCTCAGCATGACTCGGAGTCAACTGGCGGCTCGTACGGTTCTGAAGGACACCTTTTCAGACGCCACCCGTGACGATTAGCAACCACTAGCGACGCTTAGGGAAATCAATTATTAGACAATCAATCAGAAATCGGCATTGAGGGGCGATCGCGGAAAGGGAATCACGTCGCGAATATTCCCCATACCCGTCATAAATTGAACCAGTCGCTCAAAGCCTAGGCCAAAACCCGCATGGGGTACTGTGCCATAGCGACGCAGGTCGGTGTACCACCAGTAATCTTCCTTGGGTAAGCCCATTTCCTCAATCCGACGTTCCAGAATATCAAGACGTTCTTCCCGCTGGGAACCGCCAATGATTTCACCGATGCCGGGAGCGAGAACATCCATGGCGCGAACGGTTTTGCCGTCGTCGCTGAGGCGCATGTAGAAGGCTTTGATTTGCGTGGGGTAATCGGTAACGATGAGCGGCTTTTTGAACAGTTCTTCGGCTAAGTAGCGTTCATGTTCGGATTGGAGATCGATGCCCCACTCGACGGGGTAATCGAAGGTGCGATCGCTCTTCTCCAACAGCGCCACCGCCTCGGTATAGGTAATCCGTTCAAAGTTGCTGTTAATCATCGTCTGCGCCCGCGCCAGCACCTCCTGATCAATTCGTTCGTTGAAAAATTCCATGTCTTCAGGGCAGCATTCGAGCACCCGCTGGAAGACAAATTTGAGAAATTCTTCGGCCAAATCCATATTGCCGTCGAGGTTACAAAACGCCATTTCAGGCTCCACCATCCAAAACTCCGCCAAGTGTCGCGAGGTGTTGGAGTTTTCAGCGCGGAACGTGGGACCAAAGGTGTAGACATTGCTGAAGGCCGTCGCCATAATTTCAGCTTCGAGCTGACCGCTAACGGTCAAATAGGCAGGCTTACCGAAAAAGTCCTGGGAATAGTCAGGTTTCCCCTCCGGCGTCCTCGGCACTTGGGTCAGGTCAAACGTCGTGACGCCAAACATCTCCCCTGCCCCTTCGCAATCGCTAGCGGTAATGATCGGGCTATGAATCCAGAGAAACCCCCGCTCCTGGAAAAATTCATGAATCGCACTGGCGCAGGCATTGCGCACCCGCATCACAGCCCCAAGCGTATTGGTGCGGGGACGAAGATGGGCGATGGTGCGCAGAAATTCAAAGGAGTGACGTTTTTTTTGCAGCGGATAATCCGGCCCAGCGGTGCCAAAGACTTCAACCGCAGTTGCTTTGATTTCGATCGCTTGTCCCTTGCCGGGAGAGGGGGTGAGGACACCGCTAACGGCAACCGAGGCTCCGGTATTGAGGGCGGCGATCGCCTCCCCATAGTTGGGCAAATGAGCATCCATCACCACCTGAATGCCCTTAAGCGATGAGCCGTCGTTGATTTCCGCAAAGGTAAATTCTTTCTGTGCGCGCTTGGTGCGGACCCAGCCCTGAATTTTAACGGTTTCATCGGGCTGGCCGTGGCGGAGGCAATCAACAATCCGGCGGAGGGTCATAGCGTCTGTCGTGGGGGTTAGCGATAAAAATCGTGGGGTTCTGTGACATTATTGCTCAGGATTTGGGCGATCGTCCGGAAAGGAGAGGCAAACCCCATTTCCTCCTGTTGAGTAGGTTTAGAACTCCGTCTCCTCCAAGGTCTCAATTAACAAGCCCAACTGCTCCTGCTTGCCCTGCAAAAACTGCTCGCACTGCTTGAGATAAGTCACGGCTTGGCCAAATTGTTCAAACACCTCTCCCAACTCCAATTCCCCGGTTTCCAGTCGAGCCACGATCGCTTCAACCGCTTCGACTGTGGTTTCATAATGCCAATCGGGAGGAATCAGCGCTTCAGCCGCTGGGGCAGAACCTGCAACCGCTGGTGACTTTGGTTTTCTAGGCATTGGATTTCACTCTCTTTCAAGTTTGACGGTTCAAGTTTGCCGCTTCAGGTTTGCCGCTTCAAGTTTGAGGGCTCAATTCTGGAATTTATTCTGGTTCCACCTCCGTCACGATCGCCCGCACCCGACCTTTTCCCAGTTGCACCGTCACCTCATCGCCGATGGAGAGCGATCGCCCCTCCCGGACCACCTCACCATTGGCCTGACGCACCAACCCATAGCCCCGCCGCAAAACGGCCTTTGGATCCAACGCCTCCAGGGTTTGCACCAATGCTTTTTGCCGCTGCTGCGCCGCTGATAACCGCCGCTGAATCCCTTGCACCAAGCGTTGACGGAGCCAAACGGTCTGCTGCTGCTCCTGCCGCAACTGCTTGCCAATACCGTAAACCTCAAGCCTACGCCGGAGGGACTGCACCTGCTCCTGTTGATCGAGCAACCGAGTGGCGATCGCCTGCCGGAGGCGCAGAACCAAGGCCTCTTGATCGAACCAAAAATCTGCCAAATTGGGCACCGCCATCGCCGCCGCTGCCGTGGGCGTATGAGCCGCTACATCTGCGGTTAGATCCGCCAGGGACTGATCCCGCTCATGGCCAATTCCCGCCACCAGTGGAATCGGACAATCGGCGATCGCCCGCACCACCCGTTCATCATTAAAACAAGCCAAATCCTCCGTTGCACCGCCCCCCCGCGCCAAAATAACGACTTCCGCCCGACCATCCTGAACCACCCGCGCGATCGCCCTGGCAATACTGACTGGAGCCTGGTCTCCCTGCACCGTCGCCGGAGACAACAGCACCTTTAGCCCCGGATAGCGGCTCAGCAGTGTCCGCTGAATATCGCCCCAGGCCGCCGCTTGGGGAGAGGTCACAACGGCAATGGTTTGGGGATGGGGAGGCAGGGGCTGCTTGCGATCGCGGTCAAACACCCCCTCCGCCTCCAGCCGCTGACGCAATTGCCGATACCGCAACGCCGCCAGACCTTCCCCCGCCGGTAAACATTGCCAAACCGTGAGCTGATATTGCCCCCGTCCTGGATAGACCCGCACCTGACCCAAAACTACAACCCGTTCGCCACTTTCCGGCAGGGTCGCCAGTTTTGTCAGCTGACTACTCCACACCACCGCATTGATTGCCGCCGCTTCTTCAGGGTCCTGGAGCGTAAAAAAAATGCCCTTGCTATGCTGCTTCGCACTAGAGACTTCACCGATCAACCAGATTTGGTGAAGCAAGCCATCCTCTTCCAAAAGGGTGCGGATATATTGAGTCACCCCCGCCACGGAAATGACGGTTTCTGGAAAAGCTTGGGGGGTCGTGCGGGAAGTCATGGGCATGGGGAGGGCGATCGCAAGCCTCAATCAACAGGATTGCAAAGTTATAACAGGGTTGGCATAAGATAATACTGATGATCTATAGTGTAAGGTAGACTGCTCAAGTAAACCGCTTAAGACAGAATGCGCTAGCGTTTCCCTCAAAAATCTGTCAGTTTTAAATTCGGCTAGCAAACTCTGTCAACTTTAAACGCTAAACGCTGAAGGTGCTCCATCGCGGTCAATATCACTGTCGATGGATGCATCCTATCCCGCCCCTTCATCCCCAAGACTCGCATGGCTACAAATACCATGGCTACCCATAGCAATGACAAGAAGCAAAAAGAACAAGCGCTCAATCTAGTTCTCAGCAATATCGAGCGGAACTTTGGCAAGGGCTCGATCATGCGGCTGGGCGATGTCACCCGCATGCGGGTTGAAACCGTTTCAACGGGGGCACTAACCCTAGACCTAGCCTTGGGCGGAGGGCTTCCCAAGGGCCGAATTGTTGAGATTTATGGACCCGAAAGCTCAGGTAAAACCACCCTCGCCCTGCATGCCGTCGCGGAGGTACAAAAGCGGGGCGGGATTGCCGCATTTGTGGACGCAGAGCATGCCCTTGATCCAGTCTATGCCGCAGCCCTTGGAGTTGACGTCGAAAACCTGCTCGTGTCCCAGCCGGATACCGGGGAAATGGGGTTAGAAGTAGTTGATCAACTGGTTCGGTCGGCAGCGGTCGATATTGTGGTTATCGACTCGGTGGCAGCACTCACACCTCGGGCGGAGATTGAGGGAGAAATGGGCGATGTCCAGGTGGGCAGTCAGGCCCGCTTGATGAGCCAAGCCATGCGTAAAATCACTGGTAATATTGGCAAATCCGGCTGCACGGTGATTTTTCTCAACCAGCTCCGCCAAAAAATCGGCGTTACCTATGGCAACCCAGAGACCACAACCGGCGGCAATGCCCTCAAGTTTTACGCCTCGGTTCGCCTCGATATTCGCAGAATTCAGACTTTGAAGAAAGGCACGCAAGAATTTGGCATTCGCGCCAAGGTCAAAGTCGCCAAAAACAAGGTTGCGCCGCCGTTCCGCATTGCGGAATTCGATATTCTCTTTGGTTCCGGCATCTCTAGCCTAGGTTGCCTGCTCGACCTGGCCGAAGAAACCGGCGTAGTGGTGCGCAAGGGAGCTTGGTACAGCTATGAAGGGGACAATGTCGGTCAAGGCCGGGATAACACCATTGTCTATCTGCAAGAAAATCCCGCCATCGCAGAAACCATTGAACAACTGGTGCGCGAAAAGCTAGAAATGGGGGCTACCGTTTCAGCCAATACCGTGGGACAGCCCAGTAGCACCGTGGAAGCCTCTGAAGACACCAACGATGGGGTTGAAGAGGTTGTGTCAATGGAGAACAGCGACGCTCTCGAAGAAGACGAGACCATCGAAGAGGAGGCACCCGTCGCGCGAACCACTAAGCGCCGAGGCCGTAGCAAGTCTTAGTCTGTCTTAATCTGCGGATACATCGAGAACGCAACCGTAAGAAAGCGACCATAGGGGTGCATATTTCGCCCCCGTCGCTCCTCCATCACTCCATACCCATTCCTTTAGCAAGAATCAGCTAGTGAGAATCAGCGTTGAGGCGATCGAGCACCGTAGATTGTTGGTAAGCAATCCCACGACATTTTTCCGTTTCAGGCTCTTCAGGGTGTAGAAACGTCAGAGTATCCTCCGGGCGGCTCGCTTCCAGCTCGGGCTCATCCCCGTCAAAATTCATCGCTAAATCCTGTAAACCCAATCTCGTCCGCACATCCTCGGGTAAAATGGGCAACCGCTGGGCTTCCGGAGAAGCATAGAACTGAATGGAAAGACTCCCCACCCGAATGCGATCGCCCTCCACCAAACGCCGCCGATAGCGCACTGCTTCTCCATTCACAAACGAACCATTAGTGCTTTGTAGATCGATCAGATAAAATCCATCGTTCTTCACATACTGAATCACCGCGTGAAAGCGAGATAGTCGCCGATCGGCAAAGGAAAGGGTGGCATCAGGCGATCGCCCAATTAACCAACAACATTCTGGTTGATAGAGATTTTGACTGCGATCGCCCAGGAGATTGGTCAACAAATAAGGCTGTCCCTGCTGCACCATCCCCACAATATAGCGAGGCACAGATTTTCCCCCACCCTGACTGGGAGTGGTTTCCAGATTTTCAAGTTCTAAAATTTCATCCAATAAATGACGGTTATTCTCGTATAACCGACAAAACACCTGGTAAAGCACTAAGCGTTTTTCCAAGTCCGTATCCTCAGAGGAAACATTCAGCTGCTGCGCAGCTTGGAAAAGAGCAGAATTAAAATCCATAGGAACTTAAACAGCCAATTGATGGGTTGTGCGTCACAAAATCACGTTTCACGGAATCATCTGAAGACCGCTGTCACCCTAAAACACGCGGCTGTAGCAAAATAGGGATTGGTTTAGCGCTCAGGAGCGAATAAATATAGTCCGTATTTCATTATGAAGAAGCCCCTGCCTAATGTAGACAGGGATCATACGGTAAATGAATCCGTAATTGCGCGCAGTGACACAGCGCACTAGTTAACTGTTAACGCGGATGCTTGCGCAGAAATGCCATTAATTCCCGGTTGACAGTTTGCGGGACCTCTTGGTTAATCCAGTGGCCGCAATCTGAGATGAGTTTAATTTTGAAGGGACCCGAGACTAATCGCTCCATTCCCTGAGAGAGCTTAGCGCTGAACAACGTATCATCCTTCCCCCAAAGGACAAGGGTTGGCAAGCTCAAGGGCGGCACAGGCGGAGTCCACAGGCGCGCTATCCGATTGGGGATCAAAAATTGGCGATAGTAATTTAAAGCTGCCGTGAGCACACCGGGTTTGGAGAGCGCCGCCTGATACAGAGCCGCATCCTCCGCAGAAAACGCGCCTTTCCGCACGGACTGCCCTTGAAACAACTCACGCACTAACTGCCGCAAATTCGATTGCAAAATCGCTTCGGGCAAGTTCGGGATTTGGGCGGCCCAGATATACCAACTTTGTAGAAACTGATCCAGATTGCCTAGGGTTTGGCGAATAAAACGCTGGGGGTGAGGAGCCGCCATCAAGACTAGAGCTTCGATCGAGTCAGGAAATTGTTCTGCTAGCTGCCAGGCGATCGCCCCTCCCCAACCATGGCCAACCACCCGAGCCCGCTGATATCCTAAGGCCCCGATCAACCCATGAATGTCACGCCCTAAGGTCTCCAGATCATATCCATTAGAGGGCTTGTCTGAGTCGTTATAACCTCGAAGGTCAGGGGCTACCACCTTAAAGTGTCGAGCAAGCTGTGGAATTTGGTGTCGCCAGGAGTACCAAAACTCCAAAAAACCATGGAGGAGAATTACGAGTTCCCCTTCCCCCTGAGTCACGCAGTGAAGACGAATATTGTTGGTCTCCACAAATTCATGACGCCAGGACAGGACATTTGCTGGGGTCATTGAGTTAAATCAATCCATTCACAAATAGAATACAGCCCATCGACAGTGGTCACAGCAATCTAACGAAACATTGAAGAAGGGAATAAATATTAATAAATTCGACTATAAAAGTAAGGTGATCGCCGTTAAAACCAGCTTAACCGTCCCCAAGATCAATCCCCCAATAGCCCAAAATGCAGAAAGCTGTACTTCCCCCCGTCCTAGGCTCCGCTAGCGACAGGAAAGCAAAGTACAATCTGAAGGCTTAATTTGATACTTAACCAATGTCGCCAATTCTTGAAGCTGACTGATGGCTTCCGAACCTTCCAATTTCATCAGTTCACGATCGTCCCGCATTTCAGTCCAGGTGATACCGTAGTCCGAAACAAGAAATCGAATGAGATGGCCTTCGCCAAGACTCACCATAAACGAAGCGCTATTCATCTCTCCCCCGCAGGTATAGCAGGAGGCGGGATAATTCTGATGTTCTAGGGCTTGGGCTAGGGCCTGAAGGCTCATCACCAAATCTCGAACAAACTCACTATGCTGATAGGCAAGACGTGCAAACACGTGACTCCTCCACTCTAAAATCTATTTTACACTTTTTTAAGGATTTCGACCGCTATTCAACTCTTCAGTCAGGATAGCCCTAAGTCCGGAGAATTGGTGTAGGGTAACAACATCTATATACAGCCTGATACCGCCTAAAGTTGATATTTATTTTCAAGAAAAATGTTGAGATGACATCGGTAGGGTTACGGAAATCTTAACTTGTGTCAGCGGCTCTTTTTTGAATAGGAATCTCTCCAAAAGTGAAAAGGACTGTACAGAATCTGTACAGTCCTTTTCGATGTGACCTAATTCAGACCTGAGTCCGAAGACTCAAACTCACGCATTGTCAGTGATTAACCGTTGATAGCAGGAGCAGTCAGAGCCACAGGAGCAGCATCACCGGAAGCGAGGTCCAAGGGGAAGTTGTGAGCATTGCGCTCGTGCATCACTTCCATACCCAGGTTCGCACGGTTCAGAATGTCCGCCCAAGTCGACACCACACGCCCTTGGCTGTCAATGATCGACTGGTTGAAGTTAAACCCGTTCAGGTTGAACGCCATCGTCGAGACTCCCAACGAGGTCATCCAAATACCCACCACAGGCCAGGCTGCCAAGAAGAAGTGCAGCGAACGGCTGTTGTTGAACGAAGCGTATTGGAAAATCAGACGACCAAAGTAACCGTGCGCGGCAACGATGTTGTAGGTCTCTTCTTCTTGTCCAAACTTGTAGCCGTAGTTCTGAGATTCTACTTCAGTGGTCTCACGAACCAAGGAAGAAGTCACCAACGAACCGTGCATCGCGGAGAACAAGCTTCCACCGAAAACGCCAGCCACACCGAGCATGTGGAAGGGGTGCATCAGAATGTTGTGCTCAGCCTGGAACACGAACATGAAGTTGAACGTACCGGAAATACCCAGGGGCATGCCGTCAGAGAACGAACCTTGACCAATGGGGTACACGAGGAAAACGGCACTCGCTGCTGCTACAGGTGCAGAGTAAGCTACACAAATCCAAGGACGCATGCCGAGGCGGTAGGAGAGTTCCCACTCACGACCCATGTAGGCAAAGATGCCGATGAGGAAGTGGAACACCACCAATTGGTAAGGGCCGCCGTTGTACAACCACTCATCTAGAGAAGCTGCTTCCCAGATGGGGTAGAAGTGCAGGCCAATGGCATTAGAAGAGGGCACAACCGCACCAGAGATGATGTTGTTGCCGTAGAGCAAGGAGCCAGCAACAGGCTCACGGATGCCGTCAATGTCGACGGGGGGAGCTGCAACAAAGGCGACGATGAAGCAGACGGTCGCTGCGAGCAGCGTGGGGATCATCAGGACGCCGAACCAACCGATGTAGACCCGGTTATTCGTGCTGGTGACCCACTCACAAAACTGCTGCCACACCGACGCGCTTTCGCGACGTTGAATCGTGGTAGTCATTTCTTATGATTCCGAAGAAAGTTTAAGGATGTATGAGCAGAGGCTTTCGTCTCTGTGTCTATATATTAAGTCAGCTCCCAGGTTTTGTAAAGGCTTGTAACGAAGAATCTCTCATAATGTAGAGAAGTGATGCCCCTGGAGCGAACAGCAGCGATGCGAAGAAGGGTCTTTTACAGTCCAGCCTTAACTTTGGTGCCGACCTATGAATGTTTTAATCGCTGCGGTTACTGCAATTTTCGTCAAGATCCGGGTCAAGGGGACTGGCTGAGCTTAGCGGGAGCGGGAGAGCAGTTACGCTCGCTTCGTAACAAAAACTTGACGAAAGCGCCTTCGCCTAGAATGTCCAATCTCTCCAATCCATCCGTATTTCTTCCTCAGGTCAGCGAGATCCTGCTCCTCAGCGGCGAAGTCCATCCCCAAAGCGATCGCCGCTCCGCCTGGGTCCAACGCATCTATGACCTTGCCGAACTGGCCCTAAGTTTGGGATTTCTCCCTCACACCAATGCCGGTCCCCTCAGCTTTGGGGAAATGGAGCATCTCAAAAGAGTGAACGTCTCCATGGGGCTGATGCTAGAGCAGATGACGCCCAAACTGTTGGAAACGGTTCATCGCCATGCCCCCAGTAAGCAACCCGCTTTGCGTCTGGAGCAATTATCTTGGGCGGGACAGTTGAAAATTCCGTTTACAACCGGGCTGCTCCTAGGGATTGGAGAGACCCGTGCCGATCGGATTGAAACTCTAGAGGCGATCGCCCAAGTCCACGACCAATGGGACCACATCCAAGAAGTTATCCTTCAACCCCATAGCCCCGGCAAAAGGCAACAGACAGTTTTAGGGGCCTGTGCGCCAGTGGAGTTTATCGAGACGATTCGGCTAGCTCGGGAGATTTTGCCGGCGACGATTGCCCTGCAAATTCCTCCTAATCTCATCCAAACCCCCGAGTTGCTCTGGGTTTGCCTCAAGGCAGGGGCCTCGGATCTGGGAGGCATCGGTCCCAAAGATGAAGTCAATCCTGACTATGCCCATCCCCTCATTGCTCTGCTTAAGCAACAGTTAGCGGCAGCCGGGTATGAACTCGTGCCCCGTTTACCCGTTCATGAGCGACACATTGAAAAACTGCTGCCCTCCCTCAAAGCCCGTTGTCGAGCAGTTCAAGCTGAGTGGTGTCAGGCTGCGGAGCAGGCGCAATTTGACAAGGACTAAAGGAACGACGATGTAAAAGACTCGGTCCCTGTTCTAACAGTCCTGCACGATGGACCGGGGTGCCGTAGCCTTTGTTGCAGTCCAGGGCGTAGCCGGGATACTGCTCGGCCAAGCGTTGGATCAGGCGATCGCGCCAAACCTTCGCCAAAATACTCGCCGCCGCGATCCTGGGTTCGAGGCGATCGCCTTCAATCACCGTTTGCTGCTCGCAAAACAAGTGAGGAATGGACTGATTCCCATCTACCAGGCAAAGCCTAGGCATCGGGTGTAGCTTGCGCACCGCTCGCCGCATCGCTAACAGCGAGGCTTGCAAAATATTAAGTCGGTCGATTTCCGCGACGCTGCTCAGCCCTAAACCGTAGGTGAGGGCCACCTGGCGAATTTGGCAATCCAACCGATCCCGCTGAGCGGGCTTGAGCTTTTTGCTGTCGGTCAATCCAGCATCCACCAAGGGCGCAACCGCACTGGCGGGCAGAATCACGGCAGCGGCGACAACGGGACCAAATAAACAGCCCCGCCCCACTTCATCTACCCCGGCGATCGCGCCCGACGAATCAATCATCCCTCCCAGTGAGCGACTATTCACCCCGACGGGCAGAGGAACGACGACGACGACGACGCACCGGAGAATCATTCGAGTCGCCAGCGTCGCTAGAGTCCCCAGCATCAGTCTCGGCATCGTTCTCTAGGTCTGGGATGGTCACCGACTCACGCCGGGAAGAGATTGACGGCGCAGGAATCGGCGGCGCAGGAGAGTCGCTTTCGTCCTGGCCAAAGGACGAGACCGTTGAGCGACGACGGCGACGTACCGTCAAAGGTCGAGCACGAGCCCCCACAGGAGCGTCTTCATCATTGCCTGCTGAATAGGAGGAGTCTGAGTAGGAGGAGTCTGAACTGAACTCGCGATCGCCCAGATCCGCCTGAGGCAAATCAAAGTCATCCTCACCATCGCCATCGCTATCCGACCCTGGCTCATCAAAGCTAGAGTCCTCCGGCGGCGCTTCCCCCGGCAACGTCACCGTGACAACGGTTGAACGCGGATCTGCAACCTCAACATCCTTGAGAACAAGCGGAGAAATCCCCAGCCAAGCGTAGACATCTTGCTCATCCTGGGTCATTTCTACCGTGACATGCTCCACCGGGCGATCGAGTCCCCGTCCCCGACGCCCCCGGCCACCCCGCAGATCTCGACTCGGTGCCTCGGTCTCTGGCTCATTGTCTTCCGGCTCCGGCTCCAGGGAAGCTGGCACAGTACTGCGACCCAGGGAATCCCCCAGGCGATTGACAATCGGCTTGGGAACTTCGGCCCGTTCAGGACCCTCAGTGCGACGGCGGCGGCGGTTCCGATAGGCATCCCCTTCGCCACTCTCTTCCTCCACCGCAGGCTTGCTAGGACTGGGCCAACTATTCCCCCCTGATGGGGGGGTGACATAGGACTCAGTCGGGCGTGGCGCAACGCCTCGGCGAGGACGCATATCGCTGGAACGCACCGTGGATAGGCGTTGTCCCGGCAAAGCGACGCTACTAGCCTCCACAGCATCCGCTTCGGCGGAGATGACCTCTCCTGGTAAATGCACCAAATGCCCCAAACCATTACAGGTGGGACAGGGTCGCCCAAAGAGTTCGTAAATGTTCTGGCCCTGACGTTTGCGGGTCAGCTCTACCAGGCCTAGCTCAGAAAGCTGAGCAATCTGTGGTCGGGCCTTATCCGCTTTGAGTTCTTTGGTGAAATGCTCTAGGACTTGAAGCTGGTCCCGACGGGGCTCCATATCAATGAAGTCAACAACGATCACCCCAGCCAGATTTCGCAGCCGTAATTGTCGGGCAATTTCAGTGGCCGCTTCAAAGTTGGTCCACAGGACGGTTTCTCGCGAAGTGGCCGATCGCGTAAACGAACCCGAGTTAACGTCAATCACCGTTAGCGCTTCCGTCGGCTCAATGATGATGTATCCGCCAGAGGGCAAGTCCACACGGGGCTTCAGTGCCTCACGGATGGCAGCATGGACCCGGAAATATTCCAAAACCGAAGTCGCTTCGCGGTGCTGATCGATCAGCAGCCCCTGGGGTACCTTCCCCCCACTCCAGTTCATCAAGTGCTGCTTGACGCGCTTCAATCCCGTGTGGGAGTCCACCACAATGCGATTGACATCAGCGCTGTAGACATCCCGCAGCACCCGCTGGATAAAATCATCATCCCGGTTGAGCAGCGCAGGGGGGCGGGTCGACTCGGCCTCTAGCAAAACGTTCTCCCACTGGCGGGAAAGAAATTCCAAGTCCTCAATGATGGCCTCTTCGTCGACCCCTTCTGCCTCGGTGCGGACCAGTAACCCCATTCCCGCAGGTTTGACAAAAATCGCCAAGGCGCGTAGACGGCTGCGCTCGCTTTCGCTCGTGATTCGACGGGAGAGATTCACCCCTCGCCCAAAGGGCATAAGGACCAAATAGCGGCCCGGCAGAGAAATACTGCCCGTTAAACGAGGCCCCTTATTGCCCGTAGGCTCCTTCATCACTTGAACCAGCACTTTCTGCTGGGGAGCCAAAAGCTCGGTAATGGTTCCCCCCGTTCGGCGCAGCCGTAGAGGACCCAAGTCGCCCATGTGGATAAACCCGTTGCGTTCCGAGTCGCCAATATTCACAAAGGCCGCGTCGATACTCGGAAGGACGTTTTCGACCACACCCACGTAAATGTCGCTGACCTGCTGAGTTCCCTTTGCAACAATCAGTTCTTGGATTTGGTCGTCTGCGAAAACTGCCGCAACGCGGTGTTGTTCAGCGATAATGATTTGCTTTGCCATTCAATTTAAGTGCCTCAATGATGTGGCGCAGAGGATGATGTTTAAGTGAGAAAAATTCTGAAGACCTGCTCGCTAGGCCTTAACGGTCAAGTTTTCGAAATGTTGAATTTCGAGGGTGTGGGTAGCTAACGTCGAAGGCTACTCACCTGGGATTAATCCTAACCCCCTTACAGCGGGTGCATGAATCAAGATTTATTTCACAAGGGTTATCAACTGGCTCCAAAAACAACAAACAATTGCGGACGAACAAGATCCCTCTCAGGAATTAACCCTGTTAACCCTAAGGATAAGGTCTGGGGCGATCGCTGAGGTCACCAGACTAATACAAGAAGTAACTCCCTTAACAACGCTTCGCTGCTAGTTGCAAGCTCATCTGAACAACAGCTAGAAGGAAGTCCAAAGTCATCCGTAGCCATCGCTAGGTGGGGAAAAGCGCTGAAAGCGCGAGGTGCTAGTCAAAGTCCCGCTGAGACGCAATTCGTTAACTGGGGTAAAGCTTTGCTTCCACTCAGGACTTGGATGCGGATCGAGCACCACGCCTAACCCAAACTGAGGTTAAGAGCACCGCTGACATAAGCCTAGTGCGCTTAAACACTAGCATATCCGTTGAACCTTGTCTAACGCTGATCCCCTAGAGGGATTTCTAGAGAGATTTCCAGAGGGATTTCTAGTATTGTCCCTCGGCACTGGCCAAAATGAGTTGACAGCGGTGGGCTTGCAAAAGCTGGAAGGGCTGACCGGTGACGTTTTCGAGCATTTGCACGAGCTGCTCAGGGCGCAGGAGGGTCCCGTCGTTGCGGCAGCTCCCACTATAGCGGAGGGCTAAGCCTTCGGCTTGAACGGAGATGGGTAAGTTCAGCGCAGCCAAATCGGCAATGGCTTCGAGGGTTTGGAGGCGATCGCGCCCATTGAACCGCTGAGTTTTGCCAGATTTAGTTACCTTTTCCAGCTCAATCTCAGGGTGACTGAGGACCTGCTCCACTAGGCTGGCTGCGGTCAAATTGGACACCGATTCTGCCTCCAGAAGGGGTCACCTGCAGCACATATTCCGCCAGGTCCAAGGCTTGGGTCACCGAGGGCGCTTTGAGGTCAACTTCTTCGATGTCGTAAAGGGGCAGATCCTGCGGCAGGGCTGCGGCCAATCGCTGGCGAAAGGCTTCGGGATCCAGGGGTTCGGTCAGTTCGAAATCCACCAGTTCCCCAGTGCTACTCATCCCCAAGGGGAGGGCATTGGCCGGAGACAGGCGGGGGCCGGGGTGGTAACCGCCGGTAAAGGAAATGGGCAACGAGGCACGACGCAGGGCGCGATCGAACAGGCGAACCAAGTCCAGGTGGCTAATCAGCGTCAGGCTCCCCAGTTTGCCAAACCGTAACCGTAACCGCTGGGCTCGATTCGATTTGGGCTTGAAGTCTCCCGCAATTTGAGGAATCGGCAAAGGCGGCACGACGATGTTGTGGCCAAAGTCCAGCCCACAAACGCCGCAGTGGGAGCAGCCTTCAAAGGAACAATCGGGCACCGTCGCCGCTGCCAGCGCCTTTTGCAAATCTTCCTGGAGCCAGCGTTTGTCGATTCCTGTATCTAAATGGTCCCAGGGCAGCGGTACATCTAAGGCCAACTGCTGGTCCACGGCGTTCTGACTCGCGGTTTTGTCAGGGGATGCCGCTGCAAAAATATTCCACTCACCGGATTCCACCTGGCGATATTTCCAGGAGAGGCCCGCTTCGTTAATGGCCTGGGACCAGGCCTTGTAGGCATTTTCCAGACTTTCCCACCAGGAATCCATCCCCGCTCCCAGCTCCCAGGCGCGGCGGACGACCTGGGCCAGACGGCGATCGCCCCGTCCCACAAAGTCTTCCATCGCAGAAATCCGCACATCGGTAAAGTTCGACTTGATGCCACGAATCGTGCGGAACTCTTCCCGCAGCAGGGTCTGTTTGCGTAAAAACTCGCTGGTGGAGACGGAATGCCACTGGAACGGCGTGTGGGGTTTGGGGGTGAAATTGGAAATCGTAATTGTGAAGCCCAGGCGTTTTTTGCGGCCCTGGCACTCCCGCTGGAGCCAGCGGACCGTTTCGGCAATCCCCAGGACATCTGCATCGGTTTCGCCGGGGAGCCCAATCATGAAATAGAGCTTGACCTTGTTCCAACCCTGTTCGTAGGCGGTTTTAACGCCGCGCAGGAGTTCCTCGTTAGTGAGGCCCTTGTTGATAATGTCCCGCATCCGCTGGGTCCCGGCCTCCGGCGCAAAGGTAATGCCGGTTTGGCGGGTGCCGCCGATGATGTGGGCAATATTTTCGTCGAAGCGATCGACCCGCTGACTGGGCAAGGATAGGGAAATATTTTCGTCTTTGAGGCGGTTTTTAATCTCTACCCCCACCGCAGGGAGTGCCAAATAATCTGAACAGCTCAGGGACAGCAACGAAAACTCGTTATAGCCTGTAGCCCGCATCCCCGTTTCGATCGCTTCAATCACTTGGTCAGGCGCAACATCATGGGCCGGGCGGGTGAGCATCCCCGGCTGGCAAAACCGACAGCCTCGCGTGCAGCCCCGGCGAATTTCAACGGTGAGGCGATCGTGGACCGTTTCGATATAGGGCACCAAACCAATGGAGTAGGCGGGAATCGGGGTCGCCACCCGGCGCAGGACCCGGCGAGGCACATCCTCTCGGTTACGGTGGACTGAACCATCGGCAGCCATGTCATAGAACCGAGGCACATAGACCCCCGGCACCTGGGCCAGATCCAGCAGCGTTGCGTCCCGGCCCAACCCAGCCCGCTTTGCCTCTTCCAAAACCAAGCCAATTTCCGGCAGCAGCTCTTCCCCGTCCCCCAGGGCAATAAAGTCAAAAAACACCGCGTAGGGCTCCGGGTTCGACGTCGCCGTTTGTCCCCCCGCAAAAATCAACGGCAGGCCTCCGGGTTGCCAAGGGGCGGCATCGGTTACTGTCCGTTCTGCCCCTGTCAAGGGAATTTGACAGAGGGAGAGCATTTCGAGAATATTGGTTGCTCCAAGTTCGTAACTGAGACTGAAGCCAAGGATGTCGAAGGTTTGGAGCGATCGCCGCGTCTCCACTCCAAACAGCGGCGTATCGGTATCACGCAGCTTTTGGGCCAGATCAGCAGCAGGGAGGTAGGCGCGATCGCACAGTTGACGGGGCTGAGCATTAATCACGTTGTAGAGAATGATATGCCCTAAATTCGAGGAGCCCACCTCATAGATTTCCGGATAGGTCAACGCCCAACGAATTTCTGCCTCTTGCCAGGGCTTATGGATCGCCCCCAACTCGTTCCCCAAATAGCGAGCAGGGCGATTGACGTCGGAGGTTACTAAGGTTTCGATGGAAACAGGCACGGTCAGAGGACGCCTTGAGGACGTGGGCAACGGCATTAGCCATTCTATGCCGTCGCCAGATTGTCTGTGGCATTCCAGGCTAGGCCGCGAGCGGCAACCCCTGAGGCTCGATGTCCTCCGCAAAAAACACCCGATCGAGTTGAGTCAGTTCAAATACGATGCGAAGCTCCGGCGGAATGGCACAAAACCGAAGCAGTTGGTTGTGGCGTTGAGCCAAACGAAAGGCCTCAATCAGCGTCATCAGCCCATCACTATCGATGCTCTCCAACGCCTCCAAACTCACCAATAATCGAACGGTTTGGCCTGCGCTAATCAGCGCTTGCAAACGATGCTCCAGCTCTAGGCCAAAACTAGCGTCTAGACGACCGGCGGGACGAAGCACAATCTCTTTCGCTTGCGTCACACTCAACTGCATGGGGATCCTCCTACACGACTCTGCACTGAACTGATTAGGGAGAAAGGGGATGACAGCGACTTTGCACCAGCGTTAAATCGCTGGACGGAGGCACTGCAGCCTTTCCTCGAAGACTATCGCTCGAAACTCTGCTTTAAGACTGTGTTCTAAAAGGATGTTTCGAACTTATCCTTTAGAAAAGCAAAGCAGCTCAAAATCAAACATGACGTCCAGAGCAGCGCTCTGCCATTGGCTCGGTGCGCGGCCCGGACTTGATGCACTGCCCAGGGAGGCCTTTGAGGGAAACAGTGCAGTTTGGATTTAGCGGTTTGGATTCAAAAGGGTCTACAAGGCTTTAATGACCATAATCGGCAAATTCTAAAAATGACCAGAGACGTTCTGCATCATTTTGGAATCTTCATAGAATCTGGCAAAGCAATTAAAGCTTTGAGTAAGCATTTTTACGGAATTATGATTTTACCCTTAGCTCAAAAGCGTTCCAAACTATGACTTTTTACAGCACTATCACGCTATTCAAATCCATATATGTTGCGTAAGATACATTGACCAGAGATAAAAAAGGGTGGTTCAAAACCTTAACCTTCAGGTATCGCGAGATCAGCGTCAAGGCTTAGCCCATAGGCCTTTGACGATGGGGACGGGCACTCGAAATGTTAAGTCTTTTGCCCCAGAGCGGAGCGGATTGGTCGTGGCTTGATTCTGTCGTTAATTCAATCAAAGCGTTTAGCCATGGATGCAAGAGTTGCTATTCGTCGGCTCGTTGAAAGAGCAATCTATTTGAAAGAGCTGACCCCCGAGATCGAAAACGAAATTAACTATGAGCTAACCCGTCTGGGGTATATCTCAGATGTGGATTATGAAGCGCTGGAGCTTTTAATGTCCGAGATGGACGCGGGGCGAATTCGGTTGGTTCCTAGTCCTTAAAGTGATCCGGCAGGCGTTAAACTGGCTAGTTGAACTGGCGATCAGCTTAACGACAACCCACAATGGTCACGATCAACGACAATTATTTAAAGCTGAAAGCGGGCTATCTATTTCCGGAAATTGCCCGCCGCGTGAGTGCCTTTGCAGAGGCTAACCCTGAGGCGGCGATTATTAAGCTGGGCATTGGGGATGTGACGGAGCCCTTGCCTGAGGCTTGCCGAACGGCGATGATTCGGGCAGTGGAGGACATGGGCGATCGCGCCACCTTCCACGGCTATGGACCCGAACAGGGCTACGGCTGGCTACGGGAAAAGATTGCGGCCCAGGATTTCCAAGCGCGGGGCTGCGACATCGACGCTACGGAGATTTTCATTTCAGACGGCTCCAAGTGCGATTGCGGCAACATTCTTGATATTTTTGGCAAGGACAACACCATTGCGGTGACGGATCCGGTCTATCCGGTTTACGTCGATACCAACGTGATGGCAGGCCACACAGGTCCGGCGGATGAATCGGGCAAGTATGGCGGTTTGGTTTACCTACCCATCTCGGCGGAGAACAACTTCACGGCGGAGATCCCTAGCCAAAAGGTTGATCTGATCTACTTGTGCTTCCCCAATAACCCCACCGGGGCCGTGGCGACGAAGGAGCATCTGCAAGCTTGGGTGGACTATGCCAAAGCCCAGGGATCGCTGATCCTGTTTGATGCCGCCTACGAAGCCTTCATCACGGATCCCAGCCTACCCCACTCGATTTTTGAAATTGACGGAGCGCGGGACTGTGCCATCGAATTTCGCTCGTTCTCCAAAAATGCCGGTTTCACGGGGACCCGCTGTGCCTTTACGGTGGTGCCCAAAACCTTAAACGCTAAAGCGGCGGATGGATCTGAGGTAGAGGTTTGGAAACTCTGGAATCGGCGGCAATCTACCAAGTTCAATGGCGTTTCCTACATTGTTCAGCGGGGGGCAGAGGCAGTTTACTCCGAGGACGGTATTGCCCAGACCCAGGCGCTGATTGCGTTTTATCTGGACAATGCCCAGATTATTTGCGATCGCCTTTCCCAAGTAGGACTCCAGGTTTACGGCGGTGTCAACGCCCCCTACGTCTGGGTCAAAACCCCCAATGGACTATCAAGCTGGGACTTTTTTGACAAACTCCTCCAAGGGGCCAATGTCGTCGGCACCCCCGGTTCAGGGTTCGGTGCAGCCGGTGAAGGTTATTTCCGGATTTCGGCGTTTAATAGCCGCAAAAATGTCAATGAAGCCATGGACCGGATTGCTCAGCTCAATCTCTAGTGATTGAGGTCGCAGATTGAGCTCACAGCTTGGGCTCGCCCATCTGATGTTGCCAAACCTGGTCGATAAACTGACGCATTTGCGAAGCCGCTGGAGCCTCTGGCGGTTTCGTGGTGCTCAGCTCCTCGGTTTGCGCAAGGTACCCTAGAAGGGGAAGCACTTCCATATCCAGGGCTGGGCGAAACAGATGGAGCGGAAGCAACAAATGGGCGGCCTCTCGCAAATCCGTGAGGTGCTTGTGGAGCTCATGGCTCTCCCAGGCATGCTCCCAGTCTGCCGCTATCAATCCCTGCACAAGCACCAAGGGCCTCGCCCAAAGCAACTGCCGTTGGGAAATGACATCGATCACTTCTCCATAGAGGCGTCCATCGTCGTCTTCTAAACAAATGATCTGATGGCGCTGAAACGTTGAGGAGGTTGGGTCTGGCATGAAGGTCATGCTACAAAATCTGTATATAGATGCCGAAGGCTTGAACGGTGGAGGTGCTTCCGTTTAAGTTTTCCCTTTTTGATTTTAGTTGCTCGATGTTTTAGCAGGAGGTTCTATGCCCCCCCGGATGATGGACATTCGTATGTCTACTCAGGTGGTTGAAAAGCGGGACACCAGTGTGGTGCGCAAACATGCGCCCCAGTATCGGGTTTTGCTCCACAATGACGATTTCAATAGCATGGAGCATGTGGTCAAAACGCTGATGCAAACGGTGCCGAGCCTTTCCCAGCCCCAGGCGGTGGATATCATGATGGAGGCCCACACGAATGGTTTAGCCTTGGTAATTACCTGTGCGATGGAACCTGCGGAGTTCTATAGCGAAACGCTAAAGAGTCATGGGTTGGTGAGTACGATTGAGCCTGCGGATTAGGCCATATAACGGGGTGATGGGGTAGGGGAGTTGGCTGTAGGAAAAGGGTTGGGTCAGGGGTTAGATCGGTGGCTGAGGGCGATCGCCCCCCTGCCTGCCCCCCTGCGCCTCTTCTTAGTGTTGCTGACGCTGGCGCTGCTCTGGCTGCCGTTTTTGCTGGGGTTGACGGGGGCGATCGCCGATCCCAACTGGCGCAGCATCACAACCCTAATCGTGCTTTATCTCCTGTTTCTCTGGCTAATCCAGCGCTGGGGCCGCGTGGCCCATGGGGAGTCGGCGAGTTTAGTGCGGTTTGGGTTGCGGGGACGCCAGCGGCTTTTTCAAGAACAGGCCGTGGGGCTCTGGCTGGGCGTTAGTTTGGTCTTTGTCATGTTTGCCCTGGAGGCAGCCTTGGGCTGGGCCAATTGGACTTTGCCCCCTGCGAATTTTGGCCGGATTGCCCTAGAAGGTCTAGGGGTTGGCCTAGGCATTGGCTTTGCAGAGGAGCTTTTGTTTCGGGGTTGGATGTGGGATGAGCTGGCGCGCGATCGCCCCCAATCTGCCCTCTTCGGCACCGCCAGCATTTTCGCCGTTCTCCATTTCCTCAAACCCTGGTCGGAAATTCTCCGCACCTGGCCTCAGTTTCCGGGGTTAATTTTGCTCGGACTCTGTTTAGGCTATGGGAAGCGGCTGATGGGCGATCGCCTCGGTCTCCCCATGGGGCTCCACGGGGGTTTGGTTTGGGGCTACTACCTGATCAATGTCGGCGGGTTGATCGCCTTAACGAAAACAGCCCCAGCCTGGGTGACCGGGGTGGATAATAATCCGCTGGCGGGATTGGTGGGGTTGGGATTTTTGGCGGGATTGGCGATCGCCCTGCGCAGGCTAGGAGGTTCTCGGAATTCCGGTTAGGGATTGGTAACGAGGGGACGGGGTTGGTAATCGCGCCCTGGATGGCTTTTCCGTTCCACAATCGGTGCAGACAAAGCGTCCTCCAGGGGAGCCAGCCCTAACCGTTCTTCCAAAATCTGCATCACCTCGCGACCAAAATCATCGCCGTTGCGTTTCCAGGCTTCCATGCAAACTTCACCCAAGAAAGAGCCAAGAGGCTCTGGATTCCAGAGCAATTTGCGCGACACCCAGGGCAAATGCATGGCGAGCGGATCGTAATCCGGTTTGAGAATATTTTGCTCAAAGGCGTACTGTTCCAAGTGGGTGTGGGGTTGTAGCCCAATAAAGAAAATCGCCGGTTCTACCTTGTCTGCACCGAAGATCGTCTCTAGCTCCCGGTGATAGGCGAGGGTTTGGCGAATGGTGTCCTCGGTTTCGTCGATCACATTAAACGAATAGTTGACGGAAACCAGGTCGTTGAACCCGGCTGCTTTCAGATCTCGACAGTTTTGCAGCACCGTGCGCAGGTTATAGCCCATACGCATTTTGCGAACGAGCTCCTGGGAGCCGCTAGTAATGCCGATTTCAAAATAGTTCATGCCCGTCTTGACCATCAGCTCGGCCAGATCCGGCGTGATGTTATCGGCGCGGATATAGGCTGCCCAGTGAATATCGGTCATGCCCGAATCCAGGATCCTTTGCAGAAGCTCCTTGGCATCCTCCATGTAGCGTCGAGCCGGGATGAATTGAGCATCGGTGAACCAAAAGTTGCGCACGCCGCGATCGTAGAGCTGGCGCATTTCCTTGACCACCTCATCAGCAGGATTAATCCGCACCTGCTTGCCTTCCACCACGGTATAGACGCAGTAGCAGCAGTTGTGGGGACAGCCCCGCTTGGTCTGGACGCCAATGTAAAAGTCGGTATCTCGCAGATAGTAGTCAAATTCGGGCCAAATCTGCTCAATGTAGTCGTAGTCGCAGGCACTTTTTTCGATGGGTGCCGGTTCCTCATGGATCAGGCGGGGACGGGGCTGGGTTTCACCCACGATATAGCAGCGCTGATCTGAAAAATCCTTGCCCTGCAACACCCGCTCCAGCAACATTTCCCCTTCCCCCACAGAAACAATCGTCCCCTGGGGCAGCATGGATTTAACCTGCTCATAGAAAACGCTGACAGCACCGCCTCCCACAATCAGCTTGACCTGGGGTTGATGGGATTGAGCCCGCCGGAGTCCCCGCTTAATCAACCCCGTATTGCGCCACAGCTCCGTGAGATAGGTGGAAGCCATGCGCAGTCCACCCCATGCGCCTCGTAGCCTCAAGAGCGGATTGCGGGCATAGTAAAACTCAAAGGCATTTTGCAGCGGATTGCCCCCTCTGCCGCCTACCGGCGCATAAATCTGAATGTCGCGCCAAGAAAAGACAAGGATTGTGGGCTGAAACCGATCGATACAGTCATCCAAGGCTTGACGATAATCCAACGGCGGTACCGCCCCTAGGTCAAAGATGCGCTGCTCCGCCTCCGGAACAACCTTGTGGAGATGATCCGCCAGATACACCACCCCAATGGGAAAAATGGGGTTACAGGGAAGGCGGACATAAAGAATTCGCTCTGCCATGGCACTCGTTCTGCATCCTAAGGTCAGCGGACTGAGATAAAGGAACCGCTCGCGATCGCCCCATTCCCTAAAAAATCAGGCATAATGGCAAATCTGAGGGGAGTGTTTATATAAGTTCACAATAGCACTGAAGCGCTGAAGCGGTGGAAGCTGAGACCGTGAGTCAACGCGATGGGTCTTCGGCCACTCTTAGAGTCTGATTGAGAATGTATGCATTTATTGCGACTTCAAATTGCTTTTTGTGATCCGTGTTTTGTTGACCTTCTTTCCTTCGAAAGGCAGACTTATAGCCGTTAGAGGATTATTAAAATTTTCTTAACATCAAGAATCAAAGACAAAAATATGTCGCGATTCTGTACGCTTTGAGCTGAAAAGCTGAAGCCTTTATAGGGCATCTCAAAATCTATCTTTATAAAGCTAAAACCCGGTGAACACCTTAGTCCTAGAGATTTTTCGCTGGCTCGGACTCCTTTAATCTGCTATTGCAAAAAGCTTGGGATCAATTCAAAGCAGATGGTAGTGAGATTTACAACGATGCCGAGGCTCAGATGTTAGCCTTAACGATATATCGGGACTAAACTTAAATTGATTTTTCTCGCAGCATAAAATGATGGCACCAATAATGGCACAAACCCTTGATCCCGTTCCTTCAGACCAATCTTCTAGAGCAGTTCTTTGTAACTACTTAAATGCGACCAGTCGGATTCAGATTGCTCGAATCACCAACATTCCCAACTGGTATTTTGAGAAAGTTGTGTTTCCGGGGCAGCACCTGATGTTTGAGGCGTTCCCGGAAGCTCTGCTTGAGATTCATACCGGCATGATGGCCAGCGCAATTTTGTCAGACCGTATCCCTTGTGAGCAGTTGCGGGTCGAGGCAGCCATCGAGGTGCCGCCCGCCGTCGAGTTGACCCATGAAGCCCTAGAGCAGGTGGCCTAGGGCACAGGAGTTTTTCTTCTGTACCGAATGCGGGAAAGTCTGGTCCAGATGCTTTCTCTAGGATGCTTTCTCTAGGATGCTTTCTCTAGAAGGAAAGGAGCCAAGTGCTCCTTCTTTTTTTTTGACCCGGTGGGTACACGATTTCCCCGACTACGGGGTAAAAAACCTCAAGATAGCGCTAGCCTGTTGGCATGCAGCTTGAACTGGGTCTGGTCTTCTGTGAATCTTCCTTCTTTTTTGTGGTTATGGCGCATCGCCGCTTGGGCGATGGGATTTACGCTGCTGGCCTATGGACTGCAAGCCTTGACTGCCATCTTGCTGCGGACTTCCCGCGATCGCCTGCCCCTTTGGCATGGATGGATGCGATCGCTCCACATCGCCACTGGCGTCATCTTAGTGGGACTAGTCCTGTTGCTCTTAGCCATCGGCATCGTCGGCACCCTAGGTCACTACGGCTCCCTCGGTCATTCGGGCCATCTTTGGGCTGGGTCAACGGTTGTCGGTTTGGTTCTGGCTTCGGCCTGGAGTGCAAGCCAAATTCAGCGGACGTTTTGGGCGCGACCGCTTCATGTCACGCTTAATGGCATACTCCTCCTAGCCTTGACCTGGGTAAGCTGGACGGGCTGGAGTGTCGTTCAGAAGTACTTACCTTGAGCATTAAGCTTGAGCGTTGACCTTGAGCAGTAATCCCAATTGTGATCCCAAAATCGTGATCCAAAGCCATGCCTAGAAGCAAACGGAGCGAAACCAGTCCCGCTATCCCCCCAGAGAAAAAGCCAGGGAAAAAGCCGGAGCAGCCTTCAGCACAGTTGCCAGACTTGAGCCATTCCCGCTACTACTTCAACCGAGAACTGAGCTGGATCGAGTTCAACCGTCGGGTGCTAGCTGAGGGAATGGACAGCCGCACGCCGCTGCTGGAGCGGGCCAAGTTTCTGGGGATTTTTAGCAATAATCTCGATGAGTTTTTTATGGTGCGAGTGGCGGGCCTTAAACAGCAGGTCGCCGCTGCGGTGAGGACGCGATCGCCCGATGGACGTACCCCCGAAGAACAGCTACAAGCCCTGCGGACGCTTTTGGCCCCCTTGGTTCAGTCCCAGCACCAGCACTTTGACCAAACCCTTCGCCTCGACCTCAAACACCAGGGCATTCACCTGCTCGACTACGATACGCTGACCTCCAAACAGCGACTCTATCTCCAAAGCTGCTTTGAGGAACAGATTTTCCCGGTGCTGACGCCCTTGGCCGTGGATCCGGGACATCCCTTCCCGATGATCTCAAATTTGAGCCTCAATTTAGCAGTGGTCGTCCAGGAAACCGACACCGAAGAACAGCACTTCGCACGGATTAAAGTTCCCCAAGTCTTGCCCCGGTTTGTGCCCTTACCGAAGGATCTATATCCGGCTAGTGGTTCCTCTAGTCCTGAGACCTCACCCCTATGGGCCGGGGTGCCCCTCGAACAGTTGATTGCCCAAAATCTAGAGTCTCTGTTTCCGGGCATGCAGGTGCTCGAATGCCATCCGTTCCGGGTGACGCGCAATGCCGATCTCGAACTAGAAGAAGAGGAAGCCGATGATCTGATGTTAGCGATCGAAGAGGAATTGCGACGACGACGGTTGGGCGGTTCGGTGGTTCGGCTGGAGGTGCTGTCCGATATGTCGGAGGGGATTCGCGATCGCCTCATGCAGGAGCTCGATCTTCAACAGGAGGATGTTTACTCCCTAGAGGGAATGCTAGGGCTCCATGACCTGATGTCATTCCTGGGGCTACCCCTGCCGGAGTTGAAGGATCCCCCTTGGACGCCGGTCACGCCCTCAGTTTTTCTGCGTTCGACCGAGTCAGTCAATGCCTTGGATGGCAAAGAGCGAGTTGATATTTTTAGCCTGCTCCGCAAACAAGACGTGCTGGTTCATCACCCCTACGAAGCATTTTCGTCCACCGTCCAGCGGTTTATCACCCAGGCAGCCCAGGATCCAGCGGTTCTGGCGATCAAAATGACGCTTTACCGAACCTCCGGCGATTCACCCATTATCCAGGCCCTCGTGGCCGCTGCGGAAAATGGCAAACAGGTGGTGGTCCTGGTGGAACTCAAGGCGCGGTTTGATGAGGCCAATAATATTAACTGGGCTAGACAGCTCGAAGCGGCTGGGGTCCATGTGGTCTATGGCTTAATGGGGCTCAAAACCCATACCAAAATCACCCTCGTAGTGCGTCGCGAAGAGCAGAAAATTCGGCGCTATGTCCATGTTGGCACCGGCAACTATAACCCCAAAACCGCCCGGCTTTACACTGACCTCGGCCTACTCAGTAGTCGGGAGGAATTAGGGGCAGACTTGACGGATTTATTTAATTACCTCACGGGCTATTCTCGGCAGCAGTCCTATCGGCGACTGTTGGTGGCCCCGGTGAACTTGCGATCGCAAATGCTAGCCCTGATTCGCCGGGAAATCGACTATGCCCAATCCGGTCAAGAGGGTCGCATTGTCGCCAAAATGAACTCCCTGGTGGACTCCGAAATGATTCGTATGCTCTACCAAGCCTCCCAGGCAGGCGTCTCGATTGATCTGATTATTCGGGGCATCTGCTGTCTCAAACCGGGAGAACCAGGCGTCAGCGACAATATCCGCGTGCTCAGCATTGTGGGGCGATTGCTGGAACATTCTCGCGTCTTTTACTTTCACAATGCCGGGGAGAGCGAAGTCTTTATTGGCAGCGCCGACTGGATGCCCCGCAACCTCAACCGTCGGGTCGAAGCAGTGGTTCAGGTTCAGGACCCCAAACTGGCCGCAGATTTACAAGAGATCCTGGCGATCATGCTTTCGGACAATGTTCAAGCCTGGGAACTGCAACCCGATGGGCAATACCTCCGCCGAGCTCCCGGCAAAAATGAGCGTGACCGTGCGGCTCAAGTCATCCTAATGGAAGCAGCTCTCAAGCAGTCTGCCCAAGCCTGATAGTCCTGAATAAGCTGGCGTTTTAGACGACGCTGGATCGTGCTGAGAATGCTTTTGAGTAGCGCATTGCCCGTCCCCTCCAGAATCGGCTTGGGCGTCAGACTAAAGGGGGGAGGCAGATCCAACGTCACCCGTAAATGGGCTTGACCGCGAACGCTCACCTGTTTAGCTTGGCGATGAACCGTGAGGTCTCCCTCCATGGCCAACGAAAAATGCTGATTGAGATGCTCTGCCCCTTCTAACCAACAGTCAAGGGATTGAATACGCACCTCTCCGGGCTCCGAGTTCCAGACCCGCAAATCTGCGGTGGGCTGAATCTGAAGCGACAAAAACCGCAGGGGGCGGAGGCTAAACCGAAATCGCTCGGGTCCGAGGACTTGCACCTGACTAGGGTCGGTTAAACCATAGACCACACGACTGGGGTCCTGGAGATAGTCATCAATGGATGCGCCAAGCTCGGTGACGGGAATCGCAACGCTTTGCGACGCAGTAAACTGAGTTTGCATGGGAAAGCAGAAGGCAGCAGGTCTGCGGGTGCTTGTATCCTACACCGTCCCGCCCCTGAGTCTAGTAAACGGCGAAAAGCTTTATACCTACATTATGGCAAGCTCAATTGCACATTTGGGTCCGGCAGGAACTTATACGGAAATGGCAGCGCTGGATTTTGCGCGAGTGCTAGGACAGCAAGGGCACCCAGACATGACCTGCCATCCCTGCGCCACCATCGCCGAAACCCTGCACTGGGTGGCGGAGGGCAAAGCCGATTGGGCCGTGGTTCCCGTCGAAAATTCGATTGGGGGCAGTGTTCCCATGACCCTCGATACCCTCTGGGGCTTGGAATCGTTGACCATCCAGTACGCACTGATTTTGCCCATTGCCCACGGTCTGCTGACCTACAATACCGACCTGAGCCAGATTCAAACTGTTGCTTCCCATCCCCAGGCCCTGGCCCAGTGTCAGCGGTGGCTAGACGTGAATCTGCCCCAGGCGACGCGGGTGCCGATGAACTCAACTACTGAAGCCCTCCAGCAACTGCCTGAGGATATGGGTTTGGCGGCGATCGCCTCCTGCCGCGCCGCAGAACTTCACAACATCCCTGTGCGGGCCTATCCCATTAATGATTTCGACGGCAACTGCACCCGCTTTTGGGTAATCAACCGCGATCCCCTGGTTGGGGGCAGTCATACGTCCATGGGCTTTAGTCTCTATGCCAATGTGCCAGGAGCCTTGGTCAAGGCGCTGCAAGCCTTTGCCGATCGCGGCCTAAACATGAGCCGGATCGAATCCCGACCCACCAAACGCTCCCTGGGGGACTATTTATTTTTTATTGACATCGAAGACAGTGCCGAGAGTCCTGCCCTGCAAGCGGCGATCGCCTCCACCGTCGATATCACCGAAAATCTGCGCGTCCTGGGCAGTTACGACATCCTCGAATGCCAGCCGCCTGGGTCTGCTTAAAGTCCAGTGTCTAAAGTCCAGCTAAAGTCCAGTCCCTAAAGCCCCAGATCGTCACACCGCAGCGTTTCCCGCGTCTTGCGACCGGTGACCTGATTGGTGCCCTGGGCAACGGGACAGAGCTCATTCAAGACTTCATCCAGGAGCAAAACATCCGTAAAATCTGCGCCATCAATGGTCACATTGCGAAACACCGCGTTGAATGCATAGGCCCCTTCTAGGTTGGCCTGGGTGAGGTTCGTGCGTTTCAAGAGCGCCGAATCGAGCGTCGCGGAGCGCAAATCAGCTCCCGTAAGGTCGGCCTCTTCGAGGTGGGCTCCAAACAAATCGGCATTGCGGAAATTAGCACCCTGCAAATTCGTGCGCCGCAGCTTCGCCATGCTGAAATTGGATCCCTCGAAGACTTCGCCAGGGTGGCTTTCACCATCCATCAGGGCGCGGTTGTAGTTGTAGGCGATCGCCCCCCCCGGCAGCAGCATCCAAGTTGCGATCGCCATCAATACCGCAAACAGGAATGCAGTAGCCTGACGGGCCAGCCGATGAGAGGAAATCTTCATGGTTTGAGGAAAATTCAAGAGGGCCATAGATCTTCAACCACAGTTGCAAGACGATCGAGGATGGGATCGAGAAGGCTTGCGAGGGAACGATAGAACTAGAAAGAGCCCAGAAGCTCTCTAGGCGCTCACCAGCAACTTCTCATTGCCCAAACGCGATACTCAACTGCGATACTCAAACGCGACCGCCGATGGTGGCTGCGGTTTGCCCTTTCATTTTGCCCCATGCGCGATCGCACAGCTAGCCTCACCCTTGGTCAACTGGGCGAAACCCTAGTGGCAGATTGGCTGAATACCCAAGGGGGCAACATTCTCAGTCAGCGATGGCACACGCGCCGGGGAGAGCTCGACCTAGTCGTCTACCTCCCGGCTTTCAGCCCCATTGGATTTAGTCCCCAAGGATTAGGACAAACCGCTGGCCTTGCCTTTGTGGAAGTCAAAACCCGCAGTCGCGGCAACTGGGACGAAAATGGCCTACTCGCCCTCACGCCCAGCAAACAGCAAAAACTTTGGCATAGCGCCCGCGCCTTTTTGGCCAGCCACCCTGCCTATGGGACATTACCCTGCCGCTTTGATCTGGCCCTAGTGAAAAGCCAAGCAGTGCGCAATGCCTCAACGGCTGAGCCTTTAGCTGAGCCCTTACCTTTGGCTCCAATCTTGGGCCAACCTTGTCTGCGCGGAGCCTACAGCCTCACGATTCAGCATTATTTGATCGATGCGTTTCGATTGGATTAGGCCAGGGTTTCTAGGCCAGGGTTTCAGGGCAGTAGCCTAAACCTTTGACAAATTGGCGACGGAATTCTTCAATTTCGCTGCAATCGGGCCGTCCATGGGAGACAATGGCGACTTGGTGAAAGCGCATCACTTCTACCGCAGAATAGCCGGATTCCAGGGACTGTAACGCCCGCTGTAATCTGGCGCTCGGCTTTACCGGGCCACCGTATTCCCGCAGGACCGCGCGGAAATCTCCGTCCTCGGAAATCGAAAGGGGGTAGCGCAATTTGACTTGGACAATCCACCCGTCAATTTGATGCACCACCGTCAGCGACTGAACGGGCCAGTAGGGGCGATCGCGTAGATACTCCACCACTCGCATCGTCAGGCTAGCATTTGAGAAAAAGTACAAGTAATCCATGACTGTGCTTTCGTCGCGCTTAACATCGACCATGTGTTCACCTCGCTGACGCAGGGCGGCGGGACAAACCCCGTGATTTCTCTGCCGTGATTTCTCTGCCGTAATTTCCCTGCCGTAATTTCTCAGGGGTGTTGATAGCCAATTATGGTTTGTTAAAATTCGCTACGGCAAACGAAAAAATGACTCTTTAACTACATAAATCTTCTATGAAATTCATCCTTTTGAATAAATAAGAATCATTGAGGTCAAGGAGTAGCATGCACTCACGTCCACGCAAGCAATTCGGCCAGCACTGGCTACGCAGCCCTGCCGCTCTGCAATCCATTTTGGCTGCCGCTGAGCTGAAGGCGGAGGATTGTGTTTTAGAGATTGGTCCGGGTCAGGGAGTACTCACTCGGGAATTACTGACGCAAAGCGGTGAGGTGATTGCGGTGGAAATCGATCGCGATCTATGCGTCGGATTACGTAAGCAGTTTGGCGCAGCAACAAATTTTCTTTTGGAAGAGGGGGACTTTTTGGAGCGCGATCGCACCCAGCCCTTAATTTCTCCCTCCGGCAAGGCGGTCAATAAGATCGTCGCCAATATTCCCTACAACATTACTGGACCCATTTTGGAACGCCTCTTGGGCAAGATTTCTGCACCCCGTCAACCGGCCTTTGACAATATTGTGCTTCTGGTCCAGCGGGAGGTCGCCGAGCGGGTTTGCGCCCAGCCAGGGTCGAAGAGTTTTGGGGCGCTGACAGTGCGGGTTCAGTATTTGGCAACTTGCGAACTCATTTGTGCAGTTCCCTCCAAGGATTTTTATCCACCTCCCAAGGTAGATTCGGCGGTGATCCGGCTGCGGCCCCGTCCCTGTAGCGTTGCGGCGACGGACCCAAAACAGTTGGAAAGCTTGGTCAAGGTGGGGTTTGCGACGAAACGGAAGATGTTGCGCAATAACCTGAAGGGGATAGTGGAGCGCGATCGCCTCACGGAGATTCTCGTCAGCCTCGGCTCTAAGCCAGAGGCACGGGGGGAAGAACTATCGCTGGAGCAATGGGTAAGGCTAAGCAATCGGTTGGCGAAGCCTGAGAATATTTCGTCAATCCCAGAAGCAATCGAAAATTAGTCAAGTCTCTCCTGATCTTCAGAAGACGTTCGTTAGACCGGTTCTAAGAGGCTTGGTTCAGTGGGCTCAGCGACATCGTAATCCCGTTCCCAACCTTCGTTTTGTAGCGTCAGCGATTCGGTTGCAATGGTACAGCGATGATTGGCATCGAGCGTCGGCAATGCAACATAATCAATGGGCCAGCAACGAAAAACCTTATAGGCAATTGCGACTTGCCCGGCTTCATTCATGAGCTCAATAATCAAATCTTTTCGATAGTCTTTCAGCGAAACTTCAGCGCCTAAACCAGAGCCATAATTCCAAACTTTGTTAGCCCATTGTTCAAAATCTTTATCGTGAGTTTTCCCTCGAACCAATGTAATGGGCGAAAATATTGTCTCTCCAGGGGAATAGCGCAAACTACTGGGGTCTCCACCTTCTCGATTCGAGATCGCTTCAGTCGAACGACGCAGGGGACTCACATAGGAAATTCCAGCGATATACTTGCCATCCCACTTAACTCGGAACTTATTAGCTTTATAGGGATCAAATCGCTGAGCATTGACGCTGAAATTTGCCATGATTGCGCTCCAAAATCTCTTCAAAATCATGTTAGCTAGAGTCAGAATACTCTATACATTCGTATTATTTTTACCTAGAAGAATTGTAACCGGCTATTTTAAAAATCTTGTAATTCCATTAGCGATCGCATCCGCCGCCCGCACAATCCAAGCATTCAACGTTGCCCCATTGTTCACCGAATCAATAAAAAATGATTCCGTCAGCACCGCCGGAACCGACTGCGGTACGCCTCGTAAAACCGCAAGTCCCTGTCGTTTAATCCCTCGATTTTGAATCTCAAATTCGCGATCGAGTTCTTCATTAATCAACCGCGCTAATCGCTCATCCGCTGCACTTCCTTGAGAATCAATCAACACTTCATGGCCTTGAGCCTGTCGATTAAAAACATTCAGATGTAACGAGACAAAGCAATCCGCACCACGGCCCAAGGCTCCAATTTGGGTCAGGCTCATGCCTGTGCCATTTTCAATCAGCGTGACCCTTGCACCTTGGGCTTCCAGCCTTGCTTTGATCAGCGTGGCTTGTCTCCGCACCAGATCCCGCTCCGTTGCACCGTTGGGGGCGATCGCCCCTGGATCGTTCACCCCTCGCTCCACTTCGCCATGGCCAGGGTCGAGGATAATGCGTTTGCCGGTTAGGGCGTTGGAGCTGGCGATCGCACAGCTTTCCGGCTCTGCACTTTCCAAATCAACAATCATGCCTCTAGGGGCATCGGCACGGGTAAACCAGCTTGGAGGAATATTGAGCCGATATTCCGTCGGACGGCGACCGGTTGGCGAAACTATCATCTTTTCGAGAAAACAGCCATCTCCACTTTTCATTAGGTAGAGGCCATTTCTCGTTAATTTTAACCAAGTCATCGCTTACTCCAAAAGTCGGTAGCGTCCTTCTGCTCCAATATAATCAAACCGAGCGAGGATTTAGGAGTACCCTGATGGGTAAATGACTCTTGAGGCATTGTTCTCCTATGATCTGGCTGGGTTATTGGTGAAGTCGGCGTTGCATAATTGAGGGATGATGCAAGAGTAAGAAAACGATGAATTGCCCAGAATGCCAGTCTAGTCATATCCGTAAAAATAGGAAGAGGCGAGGCAAACAAAATCACATGTGTGTCGATTGCGGACGACAATTCGTCGAGACTCCTCAAACTTATCGTGGCTATAGTGACGAAGTCCGACAAGAGTGCCTCAAGATGTACACCAATGGGTTGGGGTTTCGGGCGATCGAACGAGTCAAAGGAGTTCATCACACGACTGTGATCACCTGGGTCAAGCAGGTTGGAGAGCTGCTTCCAGAGACTTATGACCCTGAGGAGAGCCCAGAGGTCGGTGAACTCGATGAGCTTCAGACTTTTGTGGGCCAAAAAAAAACAAAGTCTGGCTCTGGACAGCTGTAAACCACTTCCAGCCTGGGCTCTTCGCTTGGGTGGTGGGAGACCACATGCCCAAACCTTTGAACCTTTGTGGGAAATCGTCGGTGCGTGGAAGTGCTTCTTCTACGTTACCGATGGGTACAAGGTTTACCCCAACTACATTCCTGACGAAGACCAGATTGTGAGCAAGACATACATGACTCGGGTAGAAGGAGAGAATTGTCGGTTACGACACTATCTCGCTCGCTTACGCTTACATCGCAAGACATTGTGCTATTCGAAGTCCCTGGACATGCTGGAACATTCGATACGTCTGTTGATTCACTACCTCCAGTTCTGGGAGTTGCCCCTACCACCACGATTCATCCCTTAATTCAGCAACGCCGCTTCGACCTTCCGAATTCCGAGTCGGGTCATCGTGGGCAGATCAGGAGTCACATCCGAGTTTGATGGAAGGGACTTTCACCCTCATCAAGAGGACAGTTCAGCTCTTGAGAGTGCTTCATGTTTGGAAGCCAAGCTGGCAGAGTTATTTACGGGCTTGCACCGTTATTCATCTGCAACGAATCGCACTCCCTATCCCGATTGTGAGGCTGGCTTGTGCTTCGCCAACTTCAACGCCGATAACAGCAGGATCGTACCCAATATTAGATACAACAGAGAACTTGATACATACCTTAAAAGATTACTGCCAACAAATGCTCCCAAAATTGAACCAGATGCCATTGAAATGATAAATTTCTGCTCTGGTTTAACTTCCTTAAGTCTTTGTTGACTTCTGTATTTAAACAGACCCATCAAAATTGTTGGAATGCTGATCGCAAGGCTCAAACTTCCTGCCAGCTTAATATCAACTGAAAACAGCAAAATAACTGTTGGGATAATCAACTCTCCACCTGCCACACCCAACATACTACTGAATATACCAATGATAATTCCTGCTAAAAATCCCAAGCTGACTCTTAAAAGATATGGTAATTGCAAACTCTCAAGACTGAAAGTGAGATTATGTCCTATCAAGACAACGCTCAAAAAAACCAGAAAAACTACAACGACTCTGTTCAATACTCGTTCGTTGATTCGAGTTGCATAATGAACTCCAACATAAGAGCCAATTAGAGAGCCTGCCAGAATGTTAACAATCACTGTCCAGTTCGCAGCAATATTTTCTAGTCCCACAATGCCGTTCCGAAAAATGAATGAAAATGTCACTGTGACAAGACTGACAATGAGGTTGATGATAATTGACTGTAAAGTTCGATAGTTAAAAACGCTGACTAGAATGGGTAGGCGAAACTCTGCACCGCCCAAACCAATTAGTCCACCAAGAACTCCAACCAAAGCACCCCAAGCAAACGCCCAAATATTTCGCATTCAGACCTCCACCTCTTATAGCAGCAAAATTATAAGCGATTTACTTTGAGGCTGGGGTAGTCAACTTAACAGCACTTGATTCTGATTGCCTCACAGATAGCTCTCGTCTGCGCCTTCACCAGTAACCGAAGCCGCATAACGGCCCCGTTCACCCGCCGCAGAAGCCTTGCGGTCTTAACGGCCAACTTAATACGGTCGGCGTGCCACGCAATTATGGGGGGACAGGGGAGAAGAAACAGGAAGAGACGACTATGCATTGGACGACACAGAGGATGTCTACTAACATACCGAATCGCTCATCCCTCTCCCATGCGCGAATTTGACAGAAGCGCATAAAGTCAAAAAAGGAGAGCATCTGCCAGCTTGTCGGGACGACTATGCAACGTTAGTCAGAAGATGACTACTAACCTATCGAATTGCCCGTCCAGCCAATCCAATCGCATACCAACGAATCCTCAGGGAGCAGGGAAAGACCCTTGACCTAATCTCTTCGCTTTGCGTGGGTGGCAGACTCTCCATCCAACAAAATACCCCCAATCTAACACAATGAAACTCAACCTCAGCACAACCGTTTATGCTGCCTATATCGGCATTGATTGGGCAGACCGCAAACATGATATTGCTCTCTACGATTGCCAGAATGAGATCTGGGCACAATCCACTATTCAGGCCACCCCTCAGGCGGAGGAAATTGGCAAGCAACGTTGGGTCCATTGGCGTTGGTCTTGTCCTATCTTTCTGAGGCAAATTTTTGTCGAGTGGGTTACCCATGCTCGGTCTCGTTCGGTCTGGTCACAGGCATTTTATCAACAACAACGACTGGCGGGTAAATCCCATCAAAAGGCTATTCGTGCTTTGGCATATAAAGGGGGTCAGATTCTTTGGCGATGTTGGCAGGATAGGACTCCTTATGATGAGGAAAAGTATCTCGCTGCTCTCCGGCGCAAAAACTCTCCTTTGGTCGCTCTTTTACCGGATTAGTTCTCTATCTTGTTGCTCGATTGAACTGCTTTAGGTTTTGAACCAATCGAATACAAAAAATACGCAGATGGCTCTGATAGACCAGTTCGGCTGAGACTCAAAACTGACTATTAGGGGGTTTGCGCTGGCTTCAATTCGCTCAGATATTACATCAGAGTTATTTTTGATATTCTCTATTGACCCCGTCCGCCTCAAGGCCTATGTTAGGCACGGGGCTGTTGTTGTGTGGTGCAGTGTATGCCACCACCGCCAGCAGCGATCGCATCAATATTTAGCTGGACAACATCGCGATCAGGGAATAGATCTTGCAAAGTCGCTTTTGCTTTTTCATCAGCGATGACATTGCCAAACTCTGGCGCGATGACAGCGCCATTGACCACATAGAAATTGATATAACCTGCGGCAAAATCAGCACTTTTAAACTTGGGACGAATGCTGGTGGGACTTTCAAGGACAGCCACTTCTAGTTTATGACCATCCGCATCCGTCTCAGACCGCAGAATCTCTAGGTGCTTTTGAGTAACAGCATGGTCGAACGAGGCTGGATCGGGATCATATCCAGCAATGACAGTCCCTGGACGCGCAAAGCGGGAATAAAAGTCAGTATGACCATCTGTAATATCTTGCCCTCGGATACCAGGTAACCAAATGATCTTGCGGAGTCCCAGAAGTGGCTTGAGTAGTGTTTCACACTCAGCTTTAGCCATTCCAGGATTACGATTTTCGTTGAGGACACAGCTTTCGGTGATGATTGCTGTCCCCTTACCATCCACTTCAATCCCACCACCTTCTAGGACTAACTTAGTATTAATAGCCTGAACACTAGATTTCTGAATGACAAATTCAGCGACTTTTGCATCATGGTCATGATCTTGCTTCTGACCCCAACCATTGAAGTTAAAATCAATTCCACCTAAATATCCACGACTATCTTTCACAAAAACAGGACCAGTATCACGTATCCACAGGTCATCTAAAGCCGAAACAACCATATCTACAGATGAACCGCATTTTCGGACAGCTATCTCGTAATCTTCTTGTCGAACTAGCATGGATACAGGCTCATAGCGAGCGATCGCTTTAGCAATAGTTGCTAGATTGTTTTGCACTTCAGAAAGCAACTTTTGTCCCCAAATGGCACGACTTGCACCAAAAGCCATCCAAGTACGATCATGAGGCTCTGATTCGTCAGGCATCAACCAAGTCGTTTCCTGTGTTCCCACGGCTTCAGAGTCACTACAACCCAAAACATTGTGCACGATCATCGCTCCTGAACAACCTGCCATAAATTGAATCAGTGATCGTCGATTCATGATCAACCTATTAACTCAAGGTAATCATGGTAACAGTTCCTGGGGGATTTTCACGAGGTGAATAGGCAGAATGATTCGGCATAACACTCCCAAATTCGGTACTTAGATAGAATCTTTTCTCATAACACACCGCTCAAGCCGAATAGCCAGAATCTTTCGGCATGTTTTCAGGTTTCTTATGGAAATAACTGCGTGTATTTTTGAATACCTAATGCGTTTATTTATCTCTGTCGAGAAGGGCAATGCTGAATGAGGATCTACTCATCGCTAAGGACGTTCGAATTCACTCCTCGATCGTCCTCCTTCTCTCAAAAAGAACGATCGCCCCTTCTAAAGACAGTTCATCTGAATGCATCATCTCCGCGCCTCAAGACAGATTTGTTCAGGATGAACTTTAGGTTCTATCTAAAGATGGACGGTCTGAGAGGGCTGACTTTTTAGAGTTCTTTTAGCTGACATACCCAATTTATCGATCGTCGTATCGCTTTATGTTTAGTCAGCATTTAACTCAGCTATTCTCACGCAAGGATTTCAGGCATGATTTCAGGCATATTGGTATGACTATAGCTTTGATTCTCGATCGCCCGATCACTGGGATCTCAAAAATGTTGCAGTCTTCTGCTCAAACTGCCCATTACACCAAGGCAGAAGAGCAATTTATTCAGCTTCTGAGAACTAAAAACCTAGATCAACGGGTGAACTCCCAACCTGAGCTAACTGGCGATTTTTCAGCAACGCTTACCGATGCTTTAGCAATTGCTTACTCAGAGTCCTCAACATCTGATGCTGTAGAGTCCGCACAGCTATTTCTGCAACGTATTCTCTACCAAATTAATCGGCTTAACTTTTTTTGGTATAGCGACTTGTTGCAGTACGAAAATGAGCGTTCTTCCTATTTGCAACAGGTACGCGACAGCATTGAAGCCGTGTGGCAACCCTGGGAACTAGCCCAACTCAATGTTGAGCAGCTGCAAAAACTGGATGTCAAACAAGCGTTGATCGATCGCTGCGAAGCTGATTTGCAGCCTCCTTTGTCCGAAAGCAAACGCTACATTCAAGAGCAGATGACGCTAGAAGGATATCGCCACCTGATCGCGATCGCTTCTCTAGATGGACTAGTAGAATCTAGCCGCCTTTGCAACATTTTAGGAGGTGCCAGTAACGAAATTCAGGCAACGCTGATTCGAGTGCTGATCGAAGAGTATGGGAATGGACGCTTGCCCCGAAAGCATTCCACCTTCTTTGCTCAAATGATGAGGGAACTAGAGCTGCATTCTGAACCTGAAACCTATTTGGATCTCGTTCCCTGGCAAGTTTTGGCTTGTATTAACCACAACTTCCTACTAACCGAACGCAAGCGCCATTTCCTACGCTACATTGGCGGATTTACCTACTTTGAAATTGTCGGGCCGTCTATCTATCGAGACTACATGAAAGCGGCTCAGCGGTTAAATCTTTCAGATACCGCAATGGGATATTGGGAGCTACACATTCGGGAAGATGAACGACACGGACAATGGATGCTTCACGATGTTGCGCTAGCTCTGGCAGATCAGTATCCAGAGCAGGCTTGGGAGCTCGTACTGGGCTATGAGCAAGATAAATGGATGGGCGATCGTGCTGGCAAAGCGATCTTTCAAATGATTCAACAAGCTGAGCACTCTTCCTGAGTTTATTTGCTTTGTCTCCGGAGGCGCTGATGGTCCTCCTCATTTCTTCATTCCTAAAACTGGACTTTTCTTATGAAAGAAGCTTTACTGAGCGCTGGTAATGCAGCCACAGCCTATTCACCCAACCAAGTGTTTCTCTGCCCCGAAGAATCTCAGTTTTATTCTCAATGCATTGAGAAAATGGTTGCTTATCATTGCACCCCCGCTGACTCAGTAGTTGAGTTTGGTGCTGGAGAAGGTAGCCCAGTGATCAACTGCTTGTTGAAAACTAAATTTGATGCGTTCATTCAAGGCTATGAGCTAAATCCTGCTGCTTGTGAGCTGGCAAATTCTAGAATCGAACAGTATCAGCTAAAGCACAAGTATAAAGTTCATAACAAGTGTTTCTTCAACAATTTCTCTGTTTATGCAAATTACCTGATTGCAAATCCCCCTTACCTTCCTGCACCTGATGACGACCTTTACATGCCTACTTTGCATGGTGGAACTGACGGTGCAACGATTACCAAAAGACTATTATCAGTAGGATGTGAAAGCCTACTGCTGATGGTCTCGGCATATTCTAATCCCATTGAAACAATCGAGTATGCTGCTGCTGAAGGCTATCAAGTGACGGATTTCATGGTTTCACCTCTACAATTTGGTTACTATAGCCGTGAACCCAAAGTGAGAGACGCGATCGCAGAGCTTCGCACTCAACGTAAGGCATTTTATTCTAAAAACATCTACTTTCTTGCCGGTGTATTATTCCAAGAGAGAAACCGCTCTAGACCGGATTTATCTACAGAGTTGCTAAAGATAATGACGGCTCTGTAAAACACAGCTCTCTATTTCATAGCTTCCAAGCTTCATCACTCATGGGCTTGATTCCGTATCCCAAACAATGCCATAGTCTACACCGAAGTAGTTATGAATCAATCGATCGGGTATTCCAGCCATAGCCCGCCATTCAATGGCATCGTATTTTAACGTAACCCATCTGGTAACTGTTTGAGCTTAGGGTGGCGATCGCCCTCAACCAAACCAAACCTTGCCTCTACCAAATCCGAATCAATAATTTGATATAGTGACTCAAATCAGCGGCGGCAGATTATGTGGTTGGGTTTCTTTCGTCAACCCAACCTACAGGCGAACAATCGCACTTCACTCCTACTTTAGATCAGCCTATCTCAACCTGTAGACCCATGTTTTTCCCCACCCTTCTCTCTATAGTTAAAATGAACACTATTTTGCAACATTTTGAAAATGGGTTAGTGGTAATAATTCGCAGGGAGAATAGACTATGTTTTTTCACAAAAAAGAACTCATCCACAAGGTTGAGATTAAGGAAGCAAATCCTCGATATGCTCAACTGCTGCTAGAACAGTTTGGTGGCGCTACAGGAGAGCTTTCTGCGGCATTGCAATATTGGGTGCAGTCCTTCCATGTTGAGAATGCAGGGATACGCGATATGCTACAAGACATTGCGATCGAAGAATTTAGCCATCTCGAAATGGTGGGCAAACTCATCGAAGGGCATACCAAGAATGTTGATCAAACAGAAGCATTCAAAAGCACACTATTTGCTGTGCGGGGAGCCGGCCCTCATTTTCTAGACAGCCAGGGCAGTGCGTGGACTGCAAGCTATCTGAATGAGGGAGGTGATGTTGTGCGCGACCTCAGAGCAAACATTGCCGCAGAAGCCGGGGCACGCCAGACTTACGAAGAACTGATCAAGTTAGCTACTGATGAAGGAACCAAACAAACGTTAGTTCATCTGTTAACGCGGGAAATTTCTCACACCAAGATGTTCATGAAAGCTTTGGAGTCGTTGGGCAAATTGGACGAGCCATTTTTCGGCAATATTCAACCTGACGAGACCGTTAATCTTTACTTCAACTTGTCCTCTAATGGAGAGAAAGATGAGCGTGGTCCCTGGAATTCCGATGAGAACTTTGAGTACATCGCAGATCCTTTTAAACAGGGCAAAGCTCCAGCTCAACGCGAAGCTTAAACAAAACTAGGGTAGCGCGTTTTAGACCTGTGGAGGCGACCTTGGTACCGCTGTTTACCTGCCCCAGAGCAATCGGGCTTGACTACATCATCCCCATTACAATTTGGGCAAAGTAGAAGTTCTAAAAGCATACGTCGATTGAGGAGAAATAACCTGTCCAAAGGCTCCCTTATCTCCACATGTCTAGAAAACCATATCAACTTAAAACTTTGTCTTTGGAGCAACTTAACTGTAACTCGGCGGCAAGAATAACCGATAGCCCTAAAGAACGTCCTGTGCAAGCGGTGGTTAGGCAGTCTCAAGAAGACACGAGAAAGCTCATAGTTATGTTTTCTAAAGATGTCTATGGTAGTACATAACTTAGGATGGAAGGTGCAGGGGAATATAGAGTCGTCGAGCGAGTTCTGGGAATCGGTCACGATCTGCCACGATGAAAAACCCATATTCCCCATTTTCGTGATAACCCGTGCCAAAGCGGAAGGCTTGCTCTCGTCGATCGATTCTGTCCATTAACTGATTGAAGTGATTAATTACTGCCTCGACATCCATCCAGGTGCCTCTGCAATCTGCTCCAAACTGATACGTTTCGCCATTAAGCATGTACTGCACAACCCAATGAGAATCCAGATCGCTGAAAACGCCAATTCCTTCAGAGCGTTGATCGGAGATCAAGAATTGCGTCGTTGTTCCGTCAGGATTTCGCATGGAGAGTTCAGTCGTCCCGCTCACATTCTTAAACCGCTTTTCTTCTCCTATAAATTGTGAAATACTATTCAGACAAATAGGAGAATTTGTTGATTTAGCAAGATCCCTGAAAAGCTCATCATGCCGAGGTTCAAAACCTATATCACGTAGGCTTGCATAGACCACCCGTTGCCCGAATAGTTCATAAATGATGTTGATATGGTCATGCAGTATTAAGGCTGGGTTCTGAATCCACGAGTTAATTATTTCGATAGACTCTGCTGTCCATTGCTCAACGATTCCAGCTACTTGCAGCATTTGCGAAACATGAGTAGCTATATGCCCCTCTTCATGCCACCTAAACATTAGACGATGCCAAGGATGCGATTGCGCTAGTGTTTCAGGTCTTCTACAACCATATTTCAGCAGGGTATAGGCCAGAAAGTGCCCAGCATAGTCAGTGGGATGATCCACTAAAGCATCTCTTAAAGCATTGACAAGATTTTGGTCTGCTGCCCAGGTTCCATGCTTATAGATGTCTTCGCTATGTACTTTATACGCGCGATTTGAAAGCTCTATGCAAACCTCATAAACGCGGCCAACCTCATCATTTTCATCTCGAAAATGGTGTCGGTCATACCATCCAAGCAATTTGAAAAGCTCTTGGGTACTGGGCTTAAAATCGTTAGGCATCAGTCAATGTTACCCTCTGTCGGGAGTTAAGCCTAACGTTGCCCCTCACCCGCCGCCAATCACACCTGCATCAAACCGATCAATTTTCGGCGGTCGGTGTGCATGGGCGTTTATGGGGGGACGGGGGAGAAGAAACAGGAAGAGACGACTATGCATTGGACGACACAGAGGATGTCTACTAACATACCGAATCGCTCATCCCTCTCCCATTCGCGAATTTGACAGAACCGCATAAAGTCAAGAAAGGAGAGAATCTGCCAGCTAGTCGGGACGACTATGCAGCGCCAGTCAGAAGATGACTACTAACATATCGAATCGCCCGTCCAGCCAATCCAATCGCGTACCGACGAATCCTCAGGGAGTAGGGAAAGACTCTTTCCATAATCTCTTCGCTTTGCGAGCGGGGGCAGACTCTCCATCCAACAAAACACCCTCAATCTAGCACAATGAAACTCAACCTCAGCACAACCGTTTATGCTGCCTATATCGGCATTGATTGGGCAGACCGCAAACATGATATTGCTCTCTACGATTGCCAGAATGAGATCTGGGCACAATCCACTATTCAGGCCACCCCTCAGGCGGAGGAAATTGGCAAGCAACGTTGGGTCCATTGGCGTTGGTCTTGTCCTATCTTTCTGAGGCAAATTTTTGTCGAGTGGGTTACCCATGCTCGGTCTCGTTCGGTCTGGTCACAGGCATTTTATCAACAACAACGACTGGCGGGTAAATCCCATCAAAAGGCTATTCGTGCTTTGGCGTATAAAGGGGGTCGGATTCTTTGGCGATGTTGGCAGGATAGGACTCCTTATGATGAGGAAAAGTATCTCGCTGCTCTCCGGCGCAAAAACTCTCCTTTGGTCGCTCTTTTACCGGATTAGTTCTCTATCTTGTTGCTCGATTGAACTGCTTTAGGTTTTGAACCAATCGAATACGAAAAATACGAAGATGGCTCTGATAGCTCAGTTCGGCTGATACTCAAAACTGACTATAAGGGGGTTTGCGCTGGCTTCAATTCGCTCGGATATTACATCAGAGTTATGTTGTATCTTCTCTATTGACCCCGTCCGGCTCAGGGCCTATGTTAGGCACTACATCTACAAACAACTGACAACATAAGTTAGCCAAGATCTGAAAGCATAGGAGTTCATCATAAGCAGGGGGTTGAGCATGCAGCCAGACTACTTTTTTCTACTTGAAACCTATTTTATTTGACTAGCTTCAATTTTCCCTGCTTCTGTCAATTGCCATGCTGACTTTGAACCCCTAAGTTCTGGTACTCTTTCCAGAAGCCCATTTGTTAGACGACAATAGCATTGGCGGCTGCTCGACATTTCCTGGCGGGAGTTGTCGCGAAAGCGTGGCTTGGATCGTGAGACAGACGTGAGACTTTGACAGCTCACTGGCGTGGCGATCGACAAAAAAAGACACTCATAGGGTCCCCCTGGAAAGAAAGGACTCTAACGAGTGTCGAGAGTAATAATGTATCAACAGCGAGTGTACATGAATGCAAAGGAGCATGGCCTGTCGCAGCAAGATGCGGCAGCGGTGGCGGAATTTTCGGTGCGAACCGCGCAACGAATGGATGCCAACGAGTGGCAGCAGGGGAGTGGAGAGGGCACCGGGGTGCGGACCCGGCCAGATCCACTCAACGGTCTTTGGGAAGCCGAACTAGAGGCGATGCTGCGAGCTGAGCCAAGACTGAAACCGACGACGTTATTTGAGCATTTGCAGGACAAATATCCGGGTCAATATCCGCAAGTGCTCAGGACGCTTCAGCGGCGAGTGAGAACCTGGAAAGCACTGTATGGTCCAGCTCCCGAGGTGATGTTTGAGCTGCGTCACGAGCCGGGGGTGCAAGGATTTTCCGACTTCACCGAACTCAAAGGGACGGTGGTGACGATAAATGGAAAGCCCTATGAGCACTTGATTTATCACTACCGCTTGGGCTACAGCGGCTGGTCCTACGCGGAGTTAATCGAGGGGGGTGAAAGCTTTGTCGCCCTATCCGAAGGATTGCAGAATGCCCTGTTTGCCTGCGGCGGGGCTCCAAAGCAGCATCGCACCGATAGCCTGAGTGCGGCCTATCGAAATCTGGGTGGGAAGAAGACCAAACCGCTGACGCGCTTGTATGACGACCTGTGTGAGCACTATCGGTTGCAACCGACGCGAAACAACCGGGGAATCGCCCACGAGAACGGTTCTATTGAAGGCCCCCACGGTCATCTGAAGAACCGCATTGTCCAAGCGATGTACCTGCGCGGCAGCACCGACTTCGCTAGCGTCAGCGACTATCAAGACCTGCTCAATGACTGTGTGGCCAAGCTCAATGCCCAGCATCAGGATAAGTATGAGCATGAGAAAGCGCATCTCCAGGCGTTGCCCAAATACCGGGCTGCGGACTACGAACTCCTCACCGCCAAGGTGAGCAGCAACAGCACGATTGATATCCGCTGCATGCTCTACAGCGTGCCGTCTCGCTTAATTGGCCGGTCCCTGGAAGTGCATCTGCACCACAACCGCCTGATGGGCTACCTCGAAGGCCATGAAGTGTTCAGGTTGAAACGGATTCGTTCTACTGACAAGGACAAGCGGCGCGCCCGCTCGGTGGACTATCACCATGTCATCGAAGGGTTGCGCAAAAAGCCCTTGGCCTTCCTCCACAGCACCTGGCGAGAGGACCTCCTGCCCAATGAGCGCTATCACCAACTCTGGAAACAGCTCCAGGCTGGCTTTGAGCTTGATTCTGCCGCCGTGCTCATGGTCGAAGCCCTCTATATTGCGGCGACCCAAAACAAGGAAGCGGCGGTCGCTGACTACCTCTTCCCAGAGATTGAGGCCAAAACCCTCACCCTCTCAAGGCTCAGACTCCATTTTCAGTTGCTCACCAAACTCGAATTCCCCACCGTGAATGTCCAACAACATGACCTCAACGACTACGATGCCCTTCTGTTCACCCACAGCAGCGTCATCCCAGATGCAGAACCAGAGCTCGTCTCAACCGGAGCTGAGCCCTTACCAAAGCCTCAGCGCTCAGCTCAAGCACCTGCGCTTATCCCATATGCTCAACCACTGGGAGACCTTGGAGCAGCAAGCCATGCGAGAGACCTGGTCCTACGCGCAATTTCTCTTGGCCCTGTGCCAACTCGAAACAGACCGCCGCAAGGCTTTGCGCCTCCAAAGAGCCATCACCGAAGCTCAACTGCCCAACGCCAAAACGGTTTCCAATTTCGATTGGACACACCTGCCCCTGGTTAACCCTCTCCCGATTCAAAAACTCGCCACTGAACCCCAGTGGATTGATGACGCCCAAAACTGTCTCTTCTTCGGACCTTCTGGGGTCGGCAAAACCCATCTGGCCGCTGGCATCGCTCGTGCCGCCCTGGAAGCGGGCAAGCGCGTCAAATTCTTCTGTGCCACCACCCTGGTGCAGTATCTCCAAAAAGAAAAGCTTCATCTCCAGCTTCAGCCTGCCCTGAAAAAGCTCGACCGCTTTGACCTCGTGATCATTGATGACCTCGGCTATGTCCAAAAATCCGAGGCAGAAACCTCCGTTCTCTTTGAACTCATTGCCTATCGCTATGAGCGCAAAAGCATCATGGTCACTGCCAATCAGCCGTTCAGTGAGTGGAACTCCATCTTTGGTGATTCCATGATGACCGTCGCCGCCGTTGACCGCCTCATTCACCATGCGGTCATTCTCGAAATCAAGGCGGACAGTTTTCGTAAACGCTCCGCTCACCAGCGCTCTGAGAACTTGAAGGCACTCCCGGCAAAATCCTCTGAATCTGACTCCCAAACATCGACACACCAGAAGCGATCTTAGATTGTCGTCTTGACCTGAGATTGCCGCTTCTCATTTCCTTTTGCCAATTCAGTGGGCTCCCCGCCTTCTAATTGTCGCGACAGGCAAATGTCTTGACACTTGATACCCATTATCTCTAAGTTTATAAAATTCGACCTTAACCAGATTCTCGGATCTGATGCCTGTAATGTCTCTTGCTTGTTGGTTAGTAATTGTTAGATTTGATCGAAGAAAACTGAGAATCGCCTCTGCTGGTACTGCAAGAGGTATATGAGGAAGGGTAACTTTGACATAGTTTCCATCCTCAGTGATCTCAGGCGATTTCAGTCCCCACTCTTTCATCTTTTGAAAGGTAGTGTTGAGCCCTTCGCCTAAATCCTTGTTCGGAGCCTCTTTGTATCTATTAAGAGTTCTAACAATTTTGGCATTTCTTGCATAACGTGCATCCAATATGTTTTCAATAGTAACGTATCCGGGAAGACGTCCTGGACTTAGAATCTCAATTCTATTGTTATATATTAAAATTCGAGTATCATCTGATATTGAATAATCTCGATGAATGATTGAATTCACAATTACTTCCCATACTGCTTCGGGAGGATAATTAAGGTTCTTAAGACCGTCGGAAGTCCAGACTTTCACGGATGACATTATGCTTTCGACGGCAGTGACAGTATCCTTGATCAGACTGTAGAGCGGACCTTCAACCGAAACCTGCTCTGCTAAATGATCGCGCTCAGGATCATCTTCTTTTGTTTCATACCTGGTAATTTTTACTGCACATTTTCTAGGCACAACTGCACTAGGACAGGGATGAAATAATAGTGCTGCTGCTACCCTCACTTCCCAGGTTTTGTAATCGAATAAGTTTTGATTTATGCAAAATTCTAAAGGATCAGTTTTAGGGGAATAATCACCTAAAAAGGAGGTCAACTCCTCAGACTCCGCAACTTGCTCAGCAGGAATATCCTTGATTAACTGATCTTCAAAGGATGTAGCACCCTTTGCAAATGACAGTTGCGTAATTCTTTCTGGATCTTTGACAGGTAGGGATTGAGCACCCTGTCTTTGATAGACTGTTCCATCAGCAGTTTTGTGGACTTCGGAACTTTTCTCAATCATTATCCTTAAGATATATCCGGATTTGCCTTCACACCTCAATATTTCATATCTCAAATCCAATGGAGGGGTGATGTCGAAAATTGCCTGCAAATGGCTGTTCAATTCTTCGATTTTTGATACCCCTTGCCATCTTCTTCCTGGATCAGTCTCATCTTCATCATCTGCGATACCAATAATAAGCTCTCCGCCATCTGCATTTGCAAAAGCTACGGCTGCCTTTTGTACTTTCGCTCCCTTAATTTGAGCAGCTTTTCTGTCAAAAAAATGAGATTCTTCTCTTATTGAGAATTCATCAGCTTCAAATGAGGTAATTGTTTTGGTATTCATGTTTCCCGTGCTGAATTCAATTGTAATTACTAAAATTTTATTCGAATATTTCTTCGTTTTATGAGCTTCCTTGTTACATCTTGAAGATTAGCAGATAGCTTTTTGCAGATTCTGTATGTCTATGAACGAAGCTGCCTAACGTTCCCGCTAACCGGACGCAGATAACCTTTGCATCTCACCGATAACTTTAACTTGACTTCGTTACGGTTCAGCGGGGTTGTTATGGTGCGATCGCCTTCTAGCGTATAAACCAGTTGTAACAAATAAACGGTAAAGGAATAACCCACCACCATCGATTTAAGAATTGGGTTACTCGATATATCCAATTGTCCTCCACCTTCATATCAGGTGATTTATAGTCCACTTTTGCAGTGTAGGATTTGTACTTACCACTTACATCAGTAAGCCAATCTTGATCGCCTTTCTCGATGACCCAATCTTCAAAAAGTGGGGTTTCTGAGTACTCACAAAATTCTTTCATTAGCTGACTTAAAAGATTACTTAGTTTTGCTGCTGACACAGTATCTCGTGAAACCACTTGTGCAGGTCTAACAGACTTGCTGTCTGCCCCAGAAAACGTATTTACAAAATCTAGGCATAGAACACAATCGGTATGTATTAAACCTTCAGGAACCATCATTTTCCTATTTGCTGCATCTATGAGAGATAGTACAGACAGATCACTAGCTATTTGATTTTCTAGAATGATTAGACCTAGAGCATCTGGAAGATTCAGAGCTATTTTAGTATCTTCTATTTGCTTGTTGGCTTTGCTCAGAGCATTCTCAATTGAATTATATAGATCTCGCTTCAAGTTTTGCTCTGAAATATTTTCCTTTTTAGATAATTTCTCCACCTTATTTGGGATCTGGATATTTTGAACCTCCTTAAACTCACAGACAACTTGACCATCAAACAACAAAAAATCAGAGCGCCCTCTTCCTTGAGGAAAATATTGATTGTAAGAGTTGTCATCTAAGTTGATGGCTTGATTGTACGTTTCGAGGAACTCTCGCATCATGAAGAACCGTAGAAACTAGCAGTATATCTTGAAGTACCGTCCCCACCGACGACTAAGCGGCATATGGGATCCGCCCGTTAATAAAATACCAACTTCTGCCCTAAAGCCCAAACAGGCTTGCGGGTTGCCTGGTATAACATTTTCAAGCGAGTCCCTAACAACTTATTCTCATGCACGATGCCTGATAACTCCCTCCTCCGGGTATTCTCAAGCGCCAACGCCGTATAATCCCCAGTCTCAGCCAGTTATCCAGGCAATCATGCTGGATAACATACCTAGTTGGGTATTATCAGGCAAAGGTGCATGATAACAACCCATTTCTAGGCGTTATCCCGGCATCGCTGCCGGATAACATCCCTACACAGGTATTATCAGGCATGTCTCAGTATAATCACCCCCTTTGAGTCAGCGTAGAAAATTACAAAATCTTCACCCCCGAGTCAGGGAACCCAGATGTTTCATCCTCGGCTCCCATGCAAACCCAGCCCCCCAAGCTTCTAGATCAAGTCCGTGTGGCCCTACGACTCAAGCACTATTCCTGCAAAACAGAGCAAACTTACGTTCAGTGGATTCGGCGTTACATTCTGTTTCACAACAAGCGCCATCCCAAGGACATGGGCGTGACCGAAGTGGAAGCCTTCTTGACCCATCTCGCGGTTCAAGAACGGGTTGCTGCCTGCACGCAAAACGTTGCCTTTAGCGCCTTGCTCTTCCTCTATCGTGAAATTCTTCAACAACCCTTCGAAAATGTTCAGGCTCTCCGAGCAAAGCCTTCGCGCTATCTACCTACGGTACTGACTCCCGAAGAAGTCCGCCAAATCATGCGACATCTTTCCGGTGAATGTCGCCTCGTGATTCAAATTCTCTACGGAAGTGGATTGCGGATTAGTGAAGCACTTCGACTCAGAGTTAAAGACGTAGATTTTGGTCAGCACCAGATTGTTGTGCGAGATTCTAAGGGGCAAAAGGGCCGGGTAACACCGCTGCCCGATCGCATCATCAAGCCTCGTGCCCTTCAGGATGCCGTTGGTTCTGCTGGTATTCACAAGAAAGTCAGTTGCCACACCTTCCGCCACAGCTTCGCCACCCACCTGCTGCATTGATTTGTTTTTATGGGGCATACGACATCCGCACCGTCCAAGAACTGTTGGGCCACAAAGATGTTAAGACAACCATGATCTACACCCATGTCCTCAATCGCGGCGGACGAGGCGATCGCAGCCCGCTAGACCATAATTTTTAGATATAGCTTCCCCACAGGAACTAAACTTGATCCTGCAACTGCCGCATCAGCCAATTCGCAGCAGCCGTATTGGTTTCCGTCTCTGAACGCTCCAAAGCCTGCTCCACTAGGTCCAGGGAAAGCCCAGGGAGAACACCAGAAATCGTAATGGCCTCATACCTCCCCTGCTCCGTCAAACCAAACCCAAACAACCGCCTGCCCTTCACATCAATCACCCAATACTCAGAAATTCCTAACTTGGCATAAAGCTGCTTCTGCTCATCCAGGTCAACCGTCAAAGTTGTATCCCCAATCTCCCCCACCAAATCAGGCAAGCGATGACGCTCCGTACTAATGCGACGGGGCTCCTTCGGCTGCCACTTCGGGATATCATCCCCCCGGTAAAGCACGAGATCCGGTGCACAGGCCCGAGCCATCGGGCTTTCAATCAGACAGCGCCCGTAGGACTGCAACGGAACATCCGGATGCAAAAACGCCCATACAAAGAAAATCGCAGTCACCAGATCGCTCAAGGAAGCGTGATTCGGTCCTTCTTTGCCCATATCTACCCAGAGCCAGCCTTGATCAAACGCAATCTTGTTCCAGTCACACCCCACGTCATCGCGCAACGCAACGTAATCCTGCCAGGTTGCACCATCGCGCTGGAGGTACCGTGAGATTTTCTGGGGTCTTTCTAAGGAGAGGGTCATCCGCAAACACCTCGGGCATCCCATTGACGGCTTGGCTTTATCATAGCGCTTGCCCAACCTAGCTAATCTCAATCACGCTGGTTCAACGACATCAAAGGCTGAGACCGCAGTTCCTCCTCGCAGAGATCATCCACAAACTGCCCTAAACCAATCACATCCGGATTTCGCGCAATATCCTGGGCCGTTCGGAACGAGAAATGACGATCGCCCTGCTGCTCCGTCCAAGCCTGCTGCACCGCCGCATCGGGATAGTGGCCTCGGTCTAGCAGGTGCATGAGTCCAGCCCAACGCTGTTTGAGCTGCGAGGTTTCACCCACGTAGATTTTGTAGGGACCGATGTGGGCGATCGCAAAGATCCCGGAGCGTCGTTTAGACTGCGACTGTGTAGAATTGAGCTGCATGATCATGATTGAGCACCACTGACCCTCCCATGGTGCCCCAAGCTTCTCCGAATCAACAACGGGTTATCCCCCCAATCCAGGTTCTGTAAGACTTTCTGGGTCAGGACGCCACAAATATACGGCTAGGTCAATCTTGCCATTAGGCTTAAATTCAATCCCCTCATCCTCCAGCAAGGCTCGCTGCACATAGTCCGAACCATTACGGACGATCGCATAGGACACCTCCCCCTTGGCATTCACCACCCGCTGCCAGGGGATCTCCGGCTCCGGCTCCGCCACGCGAAATAGCGCATACCCCACCACCCGAGGTTTTCCCGCTAACCCCGCTAGTGCTGCAACTTGGCCATAGGTCGCGACTTTTCCCCGAGGAATTTGACGCACCACGGCATAGATTTTGGCGTAGGCATTCGCAGACTGAATCACGGGGCTAAGAGACCGGCAAACCGGTTTCCGGCGAGGGTTCCGCCATGGGCTCCGGCAAACCATCCGGGGGTTCGTCCTGGGGCAAATCCTGTTCGCTGCGGTAGCCCGACTCAATCAGATACCGGAACGCTTGGGCGATCGCCTCAGCACAACGCTGGGGCGGAGACTGATAAAACCGACCCCAAGCCGCAGCCGTATGGGGCGCGTAGTCATCAGTTTGTTCAGCATGGTCCTGGAGCCAAGCGATTCGGACAGCATGACCAATCAGAACATCCAAAACAATGTGGTCTTCGATGCGGAGCTCGGGGTTACCCTGGGCGATCGCCGTCAGTTCCAACAGCGCTTCAATATTCAACCGACGATACTCAGGCACCTGAATCTTGTTAAGCAAATGCTCGATTCTCAACGCAAAATTGGTTTCTCCCGGCGTCATTTCTAGGACCAGGGGATAGCTATCCAGACGATTGCGCCGTTCCAGCTTGTCGCCAATCACAATGCCCTTACATTGGTTGAGCAACTGCCACACCCCTTTGTAAAAGTCCTTGGGAATACGATTCAGCGATCCTTCTAGCTGACGGCGCTGTCGCCAGTCCTTGGGTGGGGGTTCTTGGCCTTCGGAGTCAGGGCGGATGATCCAGGCGATCGGCTGTTTAACCGTGGCGACGTGGAGCGACTCCTGTTGCCGCAACATCTCACTCACATGGTCCCGTTCCGCCAAAACGGACTGCAACCGCGTTTTGATTTCGAAGGGGCTTAGCCCCATCAGGGCTTCGTAGGCTTCATCCTGGGTGAGATGCTGTTCTTGCCCTAGTTGGCTGGTCAACAGCAGGATCAGATAGCCTACGCGAAGGGTGAGAAAACCTTGGAACAGCTCAGGGTCGGCCCGCATGAGGACGCCGAGGTAGAGGAGGATCTCCTGGGAGAGGACGCGATCGCGAATATCTTCCCGACAAAACTCCGTCAGTTTTTCCAACAACTCCGGATTAGACAGCGGTTGCGTGATCAACGAAGCTTCGCTATAGGCACGACCCACCGCAATTTGCTTGCGCCGCACCAGCATTTCCGTGACCGCATCGGAAAGACCAATATCCACTTTATCGAGCAACCCCGCTGCCCGCCGCACCAAAGCCCAAAGACGAAGCTGACTGGCCTTATCATAAACTTCGTCTAGCAACTCCTGCACCGAAATCCGCTCTTCCCCCATCGGGACCCGCAATTCAAGTCCTTCTAAATTCCGTAGGGTTTGCAGCAGTTCGATTTGCTCATAGAGATTTTCCGACTGTTGCAATCGTCCAAAGACTGTTTCTAGATCAGTCTCACTTTCAATCTGAAACTCTTGCACATTGCTGAGGGCAATATTCTGAGCTGGGTCCAACTTGAGCCGAGCAATTTTAATCGACGGCCCGCGTAAACTGGAGGCTTCGAAGCGAAAATTATGGGGATCATCAATCCGCTCCAGACCCGCCGTCAACAGGAGTTGTTGCAAGGGACCCACCTTAATCGGCACCCCGTCACAATGGCCACTATTGAGTTCTTGAATCAACTCCAGAAATGCAGTTTGTCCGCTGGCAAACATCCGTCTCGTAATCAACAGCGTCATCACAGGTTGACCCAACTGACGCCAATGGCGATAGAGATAGGACAGTTCACTTTTAATTTGCGCGACGAGAAAATGCTCATCCAGCGTCAGATAAAACTGATCCAGATCCAAAAATGCGGGTAAAAAGGCGATCGCTTCCCCCCGAATACGAAACAGCCGGGAGGTCGTTAAGCTCCGTAAGCGCCGCAGGGGTCGCCCTGTTAGCCCCAAGGCCGCGTTGGAGCCAATGTGGTGATACAACGCCGCCAGTTCTTGGGCCGAGTGGAGCTGTAGGGGTTGGAGATCCCCCGGCGTTTGCGTGGCGATACCGAGCGCTTCCAATTCCGCTTGCAGCGTAGCGTCCTCGCTGAGCAGCGCCACTTGCACAACGGGACGACGCGGATTGCCCAGTTTGCGATGGCGACCGAGGGGATCAATATCACCAGGACTCAGCAGCCCCTCCAGGAGCATTTGGCCCAGGTAGTAAAGGCTTTGCGCCCAGACAAGGGGAATATTTTCGTTGGGAAGTCGGGCTTGGCTCTGGGGCTTTTGTCGTTCCGCTTCAACCTGGCCTTCGGGGACGTAGTAAAGCTCGGGCAGGAGGGCAACGCCGTTGCGCTTGACTTCGACAAAGGCGAGGCGATCGCGATACTCCGCCACCTGCGCCCCATCCCCCCGAAAAATCCCATCCAACAATAGATAGGTATAAAACAGCGGCCACTCACATTCAATCTGTTCAAACTGCTGCAATTCCCAAGGTTCGTAATGCAACCGGCGGGTGTCTTCAATGGCGGTTTGGTGACCATCACGCAAAAAGCGTTTGCAGCCGTAGCGGCCCTGGAGTTTTGTAATAATTTCGTTGCGCGTCCGGGTCACCAAGGCTTCGTCTTCCACGGCAAAGGCCGGGTAACTAATGGCGCTGAGGGTGGCCGCATCGACTTCCTTCGAGCCCGATTCGCGGGGCAAAAGCGAGAGTAGCGTGGCACGGGCACGGGCGATTTCGTCGGGTAGGACGTGAATCACCGACGACTGACCACCATTAATCCCAAACAAATTCAAACCGCTGATCGCCTCCAGCGCCGCCTTGGCCATGCCCACGGAACTGGCATTCAGCTCTGGATTGCCGTGGTTAATCTTATTGCCCCGCTCCCAAATGCCATAGTCCGGCGTGCGGTAGGTGCGGCCAATGTAATAGACCAGGTTTTGAACAAAGTTAACTTCATCCAGCGTATAGGCAATGGATAACCCCGACGCCGTCATCTGCGCCAGCATCAGGACAAACAGTGATGTGGCATCGAGCTGTAGATGACCCCACTGATCATCGCCAACCACCGTATCCCCCGTACGGGTATCGTACTTGGCATGGAGCGAGTCCAGCGGGTGCTGGGTGTCCTTAAACCGTTCAACCTTCTCCGCCTGTTTCATCATGGCGAACAGCAACCCTCGCATCAGCTTGATGACGCTGTGCTCTAATTCAAAGGTGCGTCCGGGGTCGGTGTTGTATTTGCGGTAGGCGATCGCCAATCCCCACACCGCCAAAATGCTATACACATTATCCCGGACCCAGGCATCGGTATAGTCCCCATGGGTCGTGACGGCAGTACTGGCAGGGAGCAAACCGCTAATGGGATTTTGCCGACTCAGAATCACCTGCTTGATGGGCTGATAATAGCGATCAAGCTGCTGATGCAGATCAGGAAGGCTGCTGGGCATGACGATGGTTGCGCTGATTCCCCTTTAGGATTCCCAGAAGCCCCTTACGAAGCAGGGGGAAGAACCCAGCAGGGATGGATAGATTTTAAGATTTTTTTAATTATCCACCATCACCGGACGACTGGCGTTCTTCTTTTAGCGTCTTCCCTTGGCTTCTTTCCTTAGCTTGCCGAGGCATTTTGCGTTGCAGCAGCATAGTTGATTTCGTAGCCAATATCATCCAAAATCGCCAGGTCCAAAAGGGTCGGCAACTGGCGTCGCCCAGTGACACTCACCGGGTCCATCACCGTTTCCCCCGATCCCCCGAATTCGTAGCCATCGAGAATATGAGAGTGATCGTCCTCCAGCAGAATCGGTTGTCCACCATTCTGAGCTAACGCATTGGGTCCCACAAAGCTATTGGAGACTAGATACTGAGCAAAGGCGTTGATCTGGTCGCTAAACCCTAAAATGTGACCCAGTTCATGAACTGCTGTCGACAAAAAGTCACTTTGATTAAAGGGAATATCGTTGCTCGTTGCCGGTGTCGTATCAAAGAACCAGTTCGCATCCCGATTAAATGTCAGCGATCCCAGCCAGGGTTCAAAATCATCCCCGACATAGCGCGTTTCATTGGAAAAGAATCCTGACGCCCCAGCAAAACCTAAGGTACCGCCGGTGCCTAGACTTTGGGTGCCCACAAAGACTAAGACATCGTCGATCGCCCGATCCGTCACATAAATATCGCTGGCTTGCCCTGGCGAGGTGAGATAGGTTTCGTCCGTCTCTGGATTGCGCACAAAGGGCGTGGCTGTTCCCGCAGGCACCTCTGCAAACTCATCCACAATAATTCGTTCCCAAACCCGTGCTGCGGCTTCTAACACTGCCTTGCGCTCCGGCGTGAACCAGCCTTGGGTGTCAAATCGATAGTCAAATTCAATATTAAAGGGCGAGTCACTATAGAATAGCGTTTCTGCCTGACGGGTCGCCCCCTGCATTTCCCAGAGGGCGCTTTGCCCAAAACTCTCGGTTTCCCAGATCAAATCCGCTCGCCCATCAGCGGTATAGTCGCCAATGCCGCAAAGCTTCCAATCGAGGTCGGGGATCACGTCGATCGCCAGCTCTTGGCTTCGCTGGGCTCCGGTCATCAGCCAAATCCTGGCCTGTCCAGTAGTCGTATCGCGCCAGAGCAAATCCCAGGAGCCATTGCCATCAAAATCCCCAGACCCGAGGAGCGATCGCCCCGTCATATCCACATTGGGCTCAATCATCGCGGTGCCCTGGCGGTTCGTTCCTGACAGGTACCAAATCAACCGCTCACCCGTTTGACGGTCGTACCAGAGCAGATCATCCCACTGACTGTCTTGGTCAAAATCTCCTACACCGCGAATTTCCCAATCTGTATCGGTAACGCTGGGGAGGGCGATCGCCTGTTGGGGTGAAGTCCCATTCATCAACCACACTAAATTCTGCCCCGTGCGCTGGTTACGCCACACCAAATCGGAACTGGCATCGCCGTTGAAATTGCCACTGGCCTGGAGCTGCCAGTTTGGATCCTGGATCAGCGGCGCTAGGGCCGGTTGCGCCAAGAGCTGCGCCTGATCCATCAGCCAGATATTCGCCTTACCCGTGGTCGGATTGCGCACCACGACATCCGCTTTTCCGTCCTGGTTAAAATCCTGGGGCACATAGGCAGCCGTATCCGCATGAACCGGCAGCGCGACCATGAGGCCATAGCCCTCTAGGCCATAGCTATCTAGAGCCGTGGGTCCACCGATCCCTAAGGCCGATCCCCCTACCTCTGCCCATACCTCTGCCGTTCCTGCACTTGATCCCATGTTTCTTGCCCACAAGTCCAATGGCGATAGGTAACATAGGCTACCGCGCATTACCACGGTAGAAGACAGATCCTCAAATCGGCTCAGGAAAAATCAGGATTTCGTCAGAAAAATCGGGGATCAATGCCAGACAATTCAGGGCAATTGCGAAGGACAATGGCAAAGTAGGGGCGATCGCAGGCCATCGCAGGCCATCGCAGGCCATTGAAACCCCAACTTTGAGCCCCAGCCTAGTCAGCTTTTTAGCCAATTTCGACCGTTTTCAGGCACTTTTCCCCATCTATCTCCTTAGCTAGACCCGCAGTTTACATTTCGTAATGTTAAGATCGGGTTTGTAATCTGACCTTCCTCCCAAATGGTGGCAACTTTGTTAGGCGGTTTACCCTCCATTAATCAAGGCGGCGATCAGCTGGTCAGTAAAGCTGTCAGTGCGGCGATCGCAGCGCTTTTCAAACGAACCGACAAAATCGACGCGACGGTGCGGGCAGAGCCTGTGTCTAAGCTTCTCCAGGGAAGTATCGATGGATTTGATTTTGTCGGGAAAGGCTTGCTGATGTACAACGGGCTTCGCATCGAAGCCATGGAACTGTACGTCGAGGCCGTGGCGATCGACTTTGGCGCAATTTTGAGCGGTCGCATTAAGCTGCGGCGTCCCACGGAAGCTCGGCTACGGGTTTTGCTCACGGAGACGGACCTCACGACTTCGTTCAATACGCCGTTCGTCGTTCAAAAGCTTCAGAAACTGGAAATTGAAGGCCAAAGTCTGCAATTGCGGCAAACCACGATGAACGTCCAAGATGACCGGACGCTGCAAATCAATTCCACGATTCAAGTGGGGGAGGAGGAGCCGGTAGCGCTGGATATCAATGCCAAAGTTGCCGTTGAGGAACGACGGCGCATTCAGTTCACAGAGGTCAAGTACGGGGGCTGCGAGAAAGCGATCGCCCTAGGTCAAGCCCTAGTGGGCCATGTCAACCATTTGATGGATCTGGATAAATTTGCGCTGGATGGGACGCAGCTCCGCATTGACCAGGTGCGGGTCCGGGACAATCAGCTGACGTTTTATGGCACCGCGCAAATTGATCGGTTTCCTGAGCGTAAAGCCGCTTAAATCGCTTAAATATAATCCACAGCCACGATATACAGCTAAGCACTAACACACTAGTTGGGTGCAAATTCCCGGACTAAGCTCAAGGGCACTGCGGGCTGACTCAGATACTGGGCATAGGCTGCGTTCAGGTAGTCTTTGTACTGAGCTTGCTCTGCCCCATAGGCTTTGACAAAGGCCACACTCAGCGCCGCCAGGTAACGCTGGGTCAGCTTGGGATCAGGCCCCGCTAACCCCGAAGGAATGGGTAGAGCCTTCTCGTTGGGTCCGGGTTCTGCCAGAGTGGAAAAATGGGTGGCGTTGCGCATTAAGACGAGATAGCGATCGCGCACCATCAACCAAGTAAAGGGCCGCAGTTGCTCTTCGGAGGGCGGCACAACAAAATCTGCACTGCCTGATACAATCATCGTTGGCACCTTGACTTTTGCCAGTCCCGCCTGATTAAACACCTTGCTCGTCAGTGGATTGACCGCCAAAACAGCCTTAATGCGGGGATCGGCCAAGGGCACCGAAGCCGAACGCAGTTCGCCCACCTGACATTGCAGCAAGAGAGAAAGATTCAAAAAGGAGCGCGGTTCTCCATTGATGCAGGCTTGGTTGAGGGCTGAAAAATTCAGCTCGGCCCCCCCCAACGCCAAGGCCGTATAGCCCCCAAAGGATTGACCGATAACGGTGACGTGATCGAGGTTAATTTTTCCCTTAAAGTGAGGATCCGTCGGCTCGAGCTGCGTCAGCCGGTTCAAGATAAACTGAGCATCCAGCGGGCGATCGAGCGCTTCTCGGGGTTCCGGTGGGCCTGCAACTCCATCAAAAAACTGTTGAAACTTAACATTATTACTCCCCACATGTTCTGGCACCGCCACCGCAATGCCATGGGACACCAAATGTTTGGCCAAATAGGCGAGGGTGTGGCGATTCGAGGCAATTCCGTGGGAAATCAAGACCAAGGGCGCAGGCGTGGAGCCCTCTGGAATATAAAAATCTACCGGGATCGGGCGATCGCGCGATTCATCCTGCCAATCCACCTCATAGCTCTGCCACTGGCTCGATCCGGGCAACTGCAGATTTTCCAACGCCTGAAAATTGGGAGCGGCAACCTGGGTCGCTTCCCGCTGGGCTTCGGCCTCAACGGCCAGCGCGAGGCGATCGCCCTCCGCAAACAGCGCCTCCACTTCCTGGGCAATCCCCATCCCGGCATTGACATCCACCTGCACTTCCCGCGTCGGAAACTTTCGCAGCAGGTTGAGCAAGGTCAGTCCTTCGGGAGAAGCCGCCGCCTGCACAACCGTTGCCCGCAGGGCTGTCGCACCATTTTCGCTCCCGCTGCTTTTAATCACCCCCCCCAAACGGCGCAACATCACCGCACCGGTTTTAGAGTAAGCCAACTGAGACACGAGTGTTGGACTCATTTCGACCCTTTGCTGCAAGGCCTCTCGTAAACTATCCAACTGTTCCGCCGAGACCAACCCCCCATAGCGAGACAACTCGCCCTGCAACTTGCCGGTTTTGGCATAGTTTTCTAGCTCTTGAACCGGCACCGCAAACTTGATGGGACCGTAAACAATGGTCATAACCTCAGCACTAAGAGCCGGAATGGCCGCAAACATAGACAGCAGACCAATCCCCCAGGGGAAGGGCGATCGCCACCCTTGCCACAGTCGAGGAGAAATCTTCAAGAACGCTTTCACGGGTCGCTGAACCGACCCAAGACGAGACGAATCCGAAACAACCATGATGGCTTTTAGACTAATCGGTTAGCACTATCTCCACTTTTCCCAGTTTATGGGGTGACTCCAGCTTCAGGGGGACTTTTCTGGGATATGAGTTCATATACCCTGAGTATCAAGGCCACAGAATATTAAGGCCACAGACGCTTTTGCTGATTCTTTTTTCAATGTCTGGTCCTAAACTTCCGGAGACCCTGGACAGGACGAACGGAAAAGCAGAAGATGCGCACCATCCCTAGAGAGCCTGCCCGAGACACTATGAATAATTCCCCTAAGGCTGCATCCTCAAGGCGGCGATCGCGGCTATATGGGTTTCCTGCTTTAAGTCTTCCCGTTTGGATCCTCACAATTGGTCGTCTACTCTCCCAAATTGGCACCGGCTTCACACTATTTTCAGCACCCATCTTCTTTTCCCAAGATCTTGGGTTGTCCAGCGGTCTAATTGGCCTCGGACTTGGACTCGGATCACTCATGGGGGTCGCAGGACGGATCTTCAGCGGAACCCTGGCCGATCGTCCTCGAATTGGGCGCAAACCCATTTTGCTGGCATCCGCAGGGATTTCTGCCTTGGCCGATCTGTGTTTTGCGACGGCCCAGGGTTGGTCCCTCTTTTTAATGGGCAATTTACTGATGGGATTTGGCATTGGACTGTATTGGCCCGCCATGGAAGCAGCCGTTGCCGATTTAACCACTGAGGGCGATCGCAACGAAGCCTTTGCCCTTAGCCGCCTCGGCGACAATCTCGGTCTCGGGTTGGGGGTCATCTGCGGTGGCTGGCTGATGGTGAGCAAAATTCCCTATGCTTGGCTTTTCTGGGCCGATGGGGTTTCCTTTATCGTCTTTGCGGGCTTAGTTTCCGGTTTTGTGCGAGAGACCGTTGCAGAAAAAACTGATCTTGTTTTCCAATCTCAACGGCAGGGTTGGAAACAGGCCTTGGGCGATCGCACTCTGCAACAATTCATCTTTATTAACATTCTTTTTACGCTGTATCTCTCCCAAGTCCAAAGCACGCTTCCTCTCTTTCTAAGTCAAACGTTTATCAAGATCCAAGGTTCCTTATCCAGTGCTTTTCTCAGCAGTCTATTTACGATTTATGTATTTCTAACTGCTGTTTTACAGCTCCCTGTTGCTCGTTTCTTTAGACGACGAGGTCATCTTTCCATGCTAAAAGTCTCGATTTTCTGTTGGGGTTTAGGCTTTCTTTCTCTAGCGGCTCTAGGCCTCTTTTCTAGTGGTATTAATCCAGGCTTTATCAAATTCTGGAGTTTTTTAAGCCTATTGTTTCTTTCCCTTGGAACCGTCTGCTATCTACCAGCAGCATCAGCTTTTGTCGCCGCCCTAGCCCCAGCACATTTACGCGGCATTTATCTCTCTATTAACTCTCAATGCTGGGCGATCGGCTACTTTTTAGGACCTCCTTTAGGAGGTTGGGCCTTAGACACATTTCAAACTCAAAGTTTTATTCTTTGGTTCAGTATTGCCCTTTCTACACCCTGGGGTTGGCTCAAAATTCAACAGCTTCAGCAACAGCAACAGCTACAGTCACAACAAAATCACTAACAGGCGCTTAAGTATCCCAATCAATGTCAATACAAGCTTCAAAACTTACCAACAGGATTTGCCATTATCAAGCGTACGATGGTTCTCTCCCGTTCTTAATGCACCCAAAAGCGTAGAAACAATCACGCAACGCTTAGTAGAACCACCATTCGGCATAGAAAATGTTAATCGTCCTAGCTGACCATTCACTTGCCCCAAATGATTGAACTGAATTCTCCGAATTTCACCGGATTTTGATAGCGTAGTTTCCGCATCTAGTTGCACACCCAATGGAAAATTTTTCCAGACACCGTCCGACGGCAACATTCCAGCCGGATGCGTTGCCCACTGTACCCAACCCTCTTTCACTCGAAAACTCGCCTGCCATTTACGTCGATGCTGGATTGCCTTTGCCTGGGCCTCCCTCATAACATCTAAAGCTTCGGAACGAGCAGTATTGAGCGTTTGAGTTCGTTGAAAAGCGATAAAACTGGGGGAGGCGATCGCCATCAAAAGCCCCGAAATGACAAGTGAAACCAACATTTCACTAAGAGTGAAACCCCTGTCATCAAAATTATTCTGTCTAGCCATCTTACCTTCCTCCAAAGAGACTCATAATTTTCTTTACAAGTCAATCAAAGTTAGGCAGGATGGAGAAATACTGAACTTTTGTTTCTGAGAAAACAAAAAGAACTTTAAGACTAAAAAAATTACGGATGACGCTGAGCAAATCAGCGAATACTCCCCACAAGTTCTATTAGCAGCTTTACAATACGAAAAAGCAAAAGACCCCAGAAGTTAGTATTCCGAGGTCTTTTGCGTAGTATTGCCCTGGCATCGAGCTAGATTCACAAGCAGTCACCCGCTCACTATTTTCGCCGCAGATGTGTTTCACAACCGAGTTCGGGATGGGTCGGAGTGGTTCCACATCGCCATTGACACCAGGAATGCTGTTGGGTCTGTTGGCCAGAACCCAGAAGGCTGCATAGAGAATCTTTAACGAAATGAATGGGCATGCGGTTCTTAACATCACCACATCTTCAACACCCTCTCCACTGATTGAGGACAAGCCCTCGGTCTATTAGTACTG
>OY970368.1:3875000-4885000 GCA_963718615.1 uncultured cyanobacterium
GGACTTTCACCCTCTCTGGTGCAGCTTTCAACTGCTTCGTTTAACTTCCGAAATACATGTCGCTGTCCCACAACCCCAACAACCTTAGTCGTTGGTTTAGGCTTCTCCCCTTCCGCTCGCCGCTACTCAGGGAATCGCTTTTGCTTTCTCTTCCTCCAGCTACTTAGATGTTTCAGTTCACTGGGTTGGCTTGTTCCACCCTATATATTCAGGTGGCCATCTTAAGGGTTGCCCCATTCGGATACCAACGGATCATTGCTCGTTTCCAGCTCCCCGTTGCGTTTCGTCGGTAACCACGTCCTTCTTCGCCTCTGTGTGCCTAGGTATCCACCGTGAGCCCTTTGTAGCTTGACCTCTTCTCAATCACTCCCTTTCACTACTCACATGCTTCACTCTCATCTACACAACCAACTTCCCTAAATATTCTCTAGAAAAATCTGTTGCTCAACTCAAATCCACACATCTCATAGCTTCCAGTCATCATTGACTTCAGTCTCTTGGTGTCTGTGTATCTCTCATCCTCGCTTCTTCTTCTTCTCTGGTCTCGCTCTTACACTCAACCTCTGATGAATTAGCAACGCTAAATGAGTTCGATACTACCCATTCATCTCTTTCTCTATGCAGTTTTCTAGGTTCTTTCACTGGACTAATTGCCCAGCATCCTCATTGCTACCTTTCACTTCATGCTCAACACAAACTATACATACAATAGCCTGTTGCTCATCAAACTACTCTTCGCAATCTAGGTGCTAAACTCTAATCCCTCTCAGTGGAGGTTAGCGGACTTGAACCGCTGACATCCTGCTTGCAAAGCAGGCGCTCTACCAACTGAGCTAAACCCCCAAACACCTTTGGAGAAGGTGGGCCATCCTGGACTTGAACCAGGGACCTCACCCTTATCAGGGGTGCGCTCTAACCACCTGAGCTAATAGCCCTTAACTCTTATCTATACAACTATCACTCACTACCTTGATCTCTCAATTAGCTCATGACTCATCTCTAGATAAAATCAGTCCCTAAACAGATCTGAAAGCTTTACTCGCCCCACTCATCACTCATCCTATCTCTCAATACAATGAACTCTGAATGGCCGAAATCCTCGAACGACCTTAGAGTGACCTCTCACAACTCGGCAATACTATTGCGCCGATGTCATAAGGGCTAGGTCTCCCTTAAAGGAGGTGATCCAGCCACACCTTCCGGTACGGCTACCTTGTTACGACTTCACCCCAGTCATCAGCCCTGCCTTCGGCGCCCTCCCCCTCGAAAGGTTAGAGTAACGACTTCGGGCGTGGCCAACTTCCATGGTGTGACGGGCGGTGTGTACAAGGCCCGGGAACGTATTCACCGCAGTATGCTGACCTGCGATTACTAGCGATTCCTACTTCATGCAGGCGAGTTGCAGCCTGCAATCTGAACTGTGCCACGGTTTACGAGATTTGCTCACCATCGCTGGCTGGCTTCTCTCTGTCCATAGCATTGTAGTACGTGTGTAGCCCAGAACGTAAGGGGCATGATGACTTGACGTCGTCCACACCTTCCTCCGGTTTGTCACCGGCAGTCTCTCTAGAGTGCCCAACTTAATGCTGGCAACTAAAAACGTGGGTTGCGCTCGTTGCGGGACTTAACCCAACATCTCACGACACGAGCTGACGACAGCCATGCACCACCTGTCTCCAAGTTCCCGAAGGCACTATCCTGTTTCCAGAATATTCTTGGGATGTCAAGTCCTGGTAAGGTTCTTCGCGTTGCATCGAATTAAACCACATACTCCACCGCTTGTGCGGGCCCCCGTCAATTCCTTTGAGTTTCACACTTGCGTGCGTACTCCCCAGGCGGAACACTTAACGCGTTGGCTACGGCACTGTCTGGGTCGATACAGACAACACCTAGTGTTCATCGTTTACGGCTAGGACTACAGGGGTATCTAATCCCTTTCGCTCCCCTAGCTTTCGTCCATCAGCGTCAGTTAAGGCCCAGTAGAGCGCCTTCGCCACTGGTGTTCTTCCCGATATCTACGCATTTCACCGCTACACCGGGAATTCCCTCTACCCCTACCTCACTCCAGTTCATCAGTTTCCACCGCCTCTATGCAGTTAAGCTGCACTCTTTAACAGCAGACTTGATAAACCGCCTACGGACGCTTTACGCCCAATAATTCCGGATAACGCTTGCATCCCCCGTATTACCGCGGCTGCTGGCACGGAGTTAGCCGATGCTGATTCCTCAAGTACCGTCATCATCTTCCTTGAGAAAAGAGGTTTACAATCCAAAGACCTTCCTCCCTCACGCGGCGTTGCTCCGTCAGGCTTTCGCCCATTGCGGAAAATTCCCCACTGCTGCCTCCCGTAGGAGTCTGGGCCGTGTCTCAGTCCCAGTGTGGCTGATCATCCTCTCAGAACAGCTACTGATCGTCGCCTTGGGGGGCTCTTACTCCTCCAACTAGCTAATCAGACGCGAGCTCATCCATAGGCTAAATTAATACTTTCACCTCTCGGCATATGGGGTCTTAGCTATCGTTTCCAATAGTTATCCCCCTCCCATGGGCAGATTCTCACGCGTTACTCACCCGTCCGCCACTAACCTCCGAAAAGGTCCGTTCGACTTGCATGTGTTAAGCACGCCGCCAGCGTTCATCCTGAGCCAGGATCAAACTCTCCATTGTAAACTTAAGTCCCGTGAACACAGTCTCTCAACTACATCCACTCAACTCAGCTCGAAAAGCTCAGCAAACCCTATTCGCTAAAATAGAACTCACCTTCTCAATCCGGCACCAGATATTCTCTATCCGGTCCTTGTCCCAAAACTCTGACATTAATTGCCAAAGCTCTTCTTTTTCTTGACGAGGACTTCTGGCTTATAAAGCTCTCAATCTATTTCTCTGTCTAGGTTCTGGCACTTTCCGGTGAGCTCCGCTCCCCTCAGCGCTTTACTAAGGTAACTCGTTCCTTTTCAATCTGTCAATACTTTTCTCAAAAAAACTTTTACCTCACGGTTTGCCTGCATTTTGCGGATGGAGTTGTTCTGTGAGGTAGCCTGTTTTGAGGAATAGGACATTAGGGATGCTCGAAATGCTCGGGTATCAAAGCAATTCTGGAGAGACCTAGCGTGAACTTTCAGTCTGTTATTGCCACCCTGAACCAATTTTGGTCGGAGCGAGGCTGTTTGATTGCCCAGCCCTACGACACCGAAAAGGGGGCTGGGACAAAGAGTCCCCATACGTTTTTGCGAGCGATCGGCCCAGAGCCTTGGTCAGTGGCTTACGTAGAACCCTGCCGCCGACCTGCAGATGGTCGCTATGGGGAGAATCCAAATAGAGGACAGCACTACTACCAATACCAGGTACTGATCAAGCCTTCACCAGACAATATTCAGGAAATCTATCTGGATTCATTGCGTGCCCTCGGTATCCATCCCGAAGATCATGACATTCGGTTTGTGGAAGACAATTGGGAAGATGCAGCGGTGGGGGCCTGGGGAGTGGGCTGGGAAGTCTGGCTGGACGGGATGGAGGTAACGCAGTTTACCTATTTCCAGCAATGTGGCGGTTTGGACTGCAATCCGGTGTCCATCGAAATCACCTACGGTTTAGAGCGACTGGCGATTTATTTGCAGGGGGTTAATTCCATTTTTGATTTGCAGTGGAATGACAGCTTGACCTACGGTGATATCTTTCTACAGAGCGAAATCGAGAACTCAACCTACAACTTTGAGGCTTCAAATCCAGAACTGTTGTTTACGCTGTTCCAGCTTTACGAACAGGAGGCCAAGCAGCTTATGGAGCGCAAGCTGGTGATCCCGGCCTATGAACAGGTATTGAAGTGCTCTCATACGTTTAATTTGCTGGAGGCGCGGGGGGTTATTTCGGTAACGGAGCGGACTCGCTATATCGGTCGGGTGCGAGGTTTGGCGCGGCAGGTGGCTCAGCTTCAGTTGGAGCAGCGGGAGGCTTTGGGATTTCCGCTACTCAAGCAGAATGCGGAAGCTATGGCTTAGTCGCTGTTTTTAGACTGGCCCTCCGCTCCGGATTTACCCCAAAACCCAGAGAATTCAGCTTTAGAATGCTAAGCGGATGAAGACGCACGCTTGGAGTAGATCATGAACATAAATGGAACCATCAGTGAGGTCCTGGAACCCTTGGGGGCCTGGTTTCGCGGTTTAGGCATTCCCGAACCCATTACCCACTGGGGTCATCCCGCGATGATGGGCATTGTCGTCTTTGTCCTGGGAACCTATACGGCCTATGCGGGCTGGAAGGGTAGAACAGCGACAGAGACAGAAGAGGCCACAAACAATAAAGCAGAGCACAAGAAGCTGGCACCGTTGTTCTATCTATTTATTGCGTTGGGCTATACGGGGGGCGTGCTGTCCCTGGTGATGCAAAAGCAGCCGATTTTTGAGAGTCCTCATTTTTGGACTGGTTCAATTGTCCTTGGGCTGCTGGCGCTCAATGGTTTGATTTCCGCAACGAAATTTGGGGGAGGACAATCTCAGCTCCGGACCGTTCATGCTTATCTGGGTAGCGTGGCGCTGGTTCTACTATTTGTCCATGCCTTTTTGGGGCTGCAATTGGGTCTGAGGATCTAGGTTTGCCATGAGCCCAACGGAAGGCTGGCTACTCCTATTCGCCTATCTTGCAGGGTTACTCGCGACCGGGCTGAATTGGCAGTTTCGCAGTCTTCCGTTGCCGGAGCTGATATTGTTTGCCATTGGCTTGTTGGCAGCTTTTGTTTTACCGCGTGTTTGGTGGAAAAGTCCGCGATCGCGCATTCTCTTCCTCGCCGGTCTGATTGCCCTGGTGGCTGGCTTTTATCTGAACTGGCGCATGCCCCAACCGGGTCCTCAGGACGTTAGTCGGTTAATTCCACCGGAAGGGGAAGGCCAGTCGTTGCCCATTGTGACGCTGCGGGGGACAATCGCCAGTGCGCCCAAATTGACCCGGAGCGATCGCGTCCAGTTTTGGCTCCAAACCCAGCGCCTGTTAGAAATCACTGGCAAAACCACCACAGAACAAAGCGCCGATAACACCACCGGCAAAGTTTATGTCACCGTGCCTTTGTTGCAGGGCACGGGCCTCTATCCAGGGCAAAGTGTGGATGTCACGGGAATTTTGTATAAGCCCCAAACGGCCAGCTATCCGGGTGCCTTTGATTTTTCGGTTTATCTAGCACGACAGGGGGGCTTTTCAGGCTTGAGTGCGAATCAGGCCAGCGATACCGGGCAAGACACCCGCTCTCCTCAGACTTGGCGCTTACGCCGCAGGATTATTCAAACCCAGACGCGCGCCTTGGGGAGTCCTCGGGGACCGCTGCTCAGCGCCATGGTACTGGGACGACGCAGCGTGGATTTGCCCTACGACATTCAGGATTTATTTCGACAGGTGGGGCTCTCCCATGTGATTGCCGTGTCGGGGTTTCACGTCTCACTGGTGTTGGGATGTGTGTTGATGCTGACTCGGCGGCGATCGGCCCAAGTCCAGTTTGGACTCGGCACGGCCCTATTGCTGGGGATTCTTGCTCTGACCGGATTTCAGCCATCCGTTCTCCGGGCGGTGCTGATGGCTCAGGGGGCTTTGATTGCCTTGATTTTGCGGCGGCGGACCAAACCCCTAGGGGCACTGTTGCTGACCGCCGGATTATTGCTGCTGATTAATCCGCTGTGGATTTGGGATCTGGGATTTCAGCTCAGTTTTCTGGCGACGTTTGGGTTAGTGGTGACGGTGCCGGGATTGACACGCGGGTTGGATTGGTTACCGTTGCCGATCGCAGGGGCGATCGCCGTCCCCATTGCCGCCACCCTCTGGACCATTCCGCTACAACTGTTTCACTTTGGCCTGACCTCGCCGTACAGCATTTTGGTCAATTTACTGACCACGCCTTTTGTCACGGTTTGTACGCTGGGGGGATTTTTGAGTGCGGCATTGGCGGGGTTGTGGCAACCGGCAGGGGAGTTCATAGCGATGCTGATGGGCTATCCCATGGCTGGGCTGTTGGGCATTGCCCAAAGTTTTGCCCATTTTCCGGGAACTCAGTATGCGATCGGCAAACTGACGATTCCCCAGTTGGTGAGCTTGTATGGTGTTTTGCTGTTGTTTTTGGCGCGATCGCTCTGGCAACGCCGCCTTTGGCTCATTCTCATTGGCTTGGTTTTTATCACAACACTGCCTCTACAAGGCTATGCCCTGCCTCGGCTTCAGGTCACGGTCCTCGCCGCTAAGCCGCCAGTCTTGGTGATTCAGGATCGCAACCAAACCGGGCTAGTCAACAGTGGTGATGCGGACCAAGTTCGTAATGTAGTGATTCCATTTTTGCAGCACCAAGGTATTAATCGACTCACCTGGGGCGTGGCTACGAGCCTGGATAACGAGATGCGTCGCGGCTGGTTACAGCTTTTGCAAACCATTCCGGTTGAGCAATTCTACGAACTGTCTACGACAATCGGAGGTCAGGGATTAGGCAATACGCCGAATCCAGGAAACACACCCAATCCAGGCATCACACCCAATCCGGACACAGCCCCAATTCCCGCTCCGGCAGCCCCTGTCACAGCCCCCGAAGCCTGGATGAATTCAGCCCTCCAAGCCGTTCTCAACAGCCAAGAGGCGATCTATGGCATTTTGCAGCCCGGTCAAACCCTGGGTGTGGGACGCAGCACGATCGCGATTGATCGTCAAAGTGCCAATATCTGGCACTACCAACGGGGCCAACAACGCTGGCTCTGGATGTTTAACTTAGACCGGGGTCGGCAAGAGGCACTGATCCGTCAGGTAGGGTCTCAGGGGTTAGAAGATGTGGATGTGTTGTGGTGGTCCGGGGAAGATTTGGCCCAGGAGCTGATTGAGCAAATTAAACCGGAGGTGGCGATCGCATCTTCCAAAACCCTTACCCCTGATACGCTTCGTCTCCTTTTAACCCAAGAAATCCCAGTTTATTGGACCGGACGCGATGGCGCAGTGCAGTGGATACCGCCCAAGGATGTCCAACCCACGCGCGAGGTTCTAGAGGTGGAGACCGATCCCCTTTAATCTCAAACCTAAAGGGGCTATAGTATTAATCGTGCCAGCTTGGAGAGGTGGCAGAGCGGTTGAATGCGCTTGACTCGAAATCAAGTATAGGGAAACCTATCGGGGGTTCGAATCCCCCCCTCTCCGTTGAAGAATAGCAAATTGACTGGATCGACCGCTGCGTAGCGATTTGAGCTCCTAGACCCGATGAAATACGCCCTCGTCCACGAATGGCTGACCCCCAAGGCAACGGGCGGCTCGGAATGGGTGGTGCAGGAAATTTTGCGCCATGTGGAGGCAGATCTGTTTGCGTTGATTGATTTTGAGTCTCGTAATCCCGAGAGTTATTTGTATCAGCGGGCGATCGCCACCACCTTCCTCCAGCATTTTCCCCAAGCTGAGCGGGGCGTACAGAAATATTTGCCCTTTTTGCCCTTGGCGATCGAACAGCTCGATCTCCGGGGTTATGACGTCATTCTCTCCTCATCCCATGCGGTGGCCAAGGGCGTGTTAGCGGCTCCCCAGCAATTGCACATTTGCTATTGCCACAGCCCCATGCGCTACGCCTGGGATTTGACGTTTGACTATCTCGAACGCAGTCGGGCGGGGCAGGGATTGCCTGGTATCGCAACCCGCTACCTCCTCCATCGGCTGCGCCAGTGGGATGTAATTTCTGCTAACCGGGTGGATTTTTTTATTGCCAATTCTCACCATACCGCCCGTCGGATTTGGCGCTGTTACCGTCGTAGAGCAGAAGTGATTTATCCTCCCGTGAATCTCGATCGCTTCCCCCTCCATCCAGACAAAGAAGATTTCTATCTCGTCGTCGCCCGTCTCGTCAGCTACAAACGGGTGCCGCTGATTGTGCGAGCCTTTGCTCAACTGGGATTACCGCTCGTTGTCATTGGCGAAGGCACGGAATTTTCGGAGGTCGAGCAAATCGCCAAAACCGCCCCCAAGGGCAATATCCAAATCCTTGGTCCTCAGCCTAACGCCGTCGTCGAGCAGTACATGGCCAAGGCTAAAGCCTTTGTTTATGGAGCCTGCGAAGATTTTGGCATTAGCCTGGTCGAAGCCCAAGCCTGTGGAACCCCCGTGATTGCCTATGGCGGAGGCGGTGCCCTTGAAACCGTGCGAGACCTACAGGTTCATCCCGAAAACCCGACCGGCCTCTGGTTTGAGCAGCAAACCGAAGCCAGTTTGATCGCAGCCGTCGAACAATTTGAGCAAAACCAACGTCAGTTTCACCCAGAGGTGATTCGTCGCCATGCCGAGCAATTTAGCCAGGAGGTGTTTGGCGATCGCTACCTGCAATTTATTCACCACTGCTGGGAACAATTCCAAGATCAAGCCGCAGGTCAAGCCTCAGATCAAGCCGCAACCGGCACCCAATGGTCCAGGCAAACAGACTCCCCTGACAACCGAAATGATCCGGAATTCTAGTTTTCCCCTTCGGAAAATCCTAAAGGAAAGCTATGATCCCTACATTCGCTGTGGTGTTGTGACTTTTTTGAGGGTGGCCTAGCCCCGTGGGCTGTAGCGACAGCTTCATCCTAGGATGTCCATGTGGTGTGAACGGAAGTGAGGGCTCATGACTGGGAACCGGCAAGCTATTGCTGAAGAACGATTGCGATCGCCTGAACGGAAGGCCAGCGCCGCGCCGCTGTTTTTCCCGTCTCGTCGCCGCAGCCAAGGACTTTTGCGCCTGTTGGACGGACCGATCACCAAGCGCCTCTTTGATATTTTGTTTGCCAGTGCCGTCTTAACCCTCTGCGCTCCGATTTATACACTAATCGCCCTTTTGATCAAAGTCAGTTCCCCCGGCCCGGTGTTTTACTTTCAAGAACGGGTGGGTCGCAACGGACGCCATTTTACCTGCATCAAATTCCGCACGATGGTGGTTAATGCCGATGTGCTCCTCAGCGAGCTCATCCGCCAATCCCCCGACTTACAACAGGAATTTGCCGATAACTTCAAGCTCAAAGTCGATCCTCGGATTACCCCCATCGGTCGGTTTCTCCGGGTTACGAGCCTCGATGAATTTCCCCAATTTTGGAATGTCTTCTGGGGCGATATGAGTGTCGTTGGTCCCCGTCCCCTAGTGAGTGAGGAACTGCCCCGCTACGGCGGTGCGATTCACACGGTGCTTCAGGTCAAACCCGGCATTACTGGGCTCTGGCAAGTCTCTGGGCGTAATGATATTCCCTACGATCGCCGCATTCAAATTGACGCCTCCTACAGCCGCTTTCACACGTTCCAGATGGATCTCTGGATTATTCTCAAAACCATCCGCGTCGTCCTGTTTCCCAAAAATAACGGGGCTTACTAAGACAGTTCCTGAGAGTTCCCATGGGCTGAAAGGATGGGCGATCGCCTAGGATATCCCCTAGGATACAGAGGCAATCTAAAAACACGTAGCAGAAAAATTACGCTATCTCGGTTGGCAACTGGGCTATTTGGGCAGTCTGTAGATTGAGGTTCTTGAAACATCATTCAGTATTCCTAAACGGCCTCAGCCGACGATGTTTTGAGCGGTGTCCTTAGCCGGATGTTTTAAGCACAACGTTTCCACAGACGAGAAGAGGCAAGCATGACGCAAGCAAAGCGCGCCCTAATCACAGGGATTACAGGTCAGGATGGGTCCTATCTGAGCGAGCTGCTCCTAGAAAAGGGCTATGAAGTTCATGGCATCATTCGACGGACCTCAACGTTCAACACCGATCGCATCGATCACATCTATGTCGATCCCCACATGGAAAATGCCAAGCTTTTCCTGCACTACGGGGATTTGACCGACGGCACAACGCTCCGCCGAATTATCGAAGAAGTCCAGCCGAATGAAGTCTATAACCTAGGGGCTCAGTCCCACGTTCGCGTCAGCTTCGATGCGCCGGAATATACCGTGGATGCCGTCGGCATGGGTACATTACGCGTTCTCGAAGCCATTCGAGACTACCAGCAACGCATCGGTAACGAAGTCCGCTTCTACCAAGCAGGCTCTTCGGAAATGTACGGTAAGGTCCAGGAAGTCCCTCAATCCGAAAAGACCCCCTTCTATCCTCGTAGTCCCTACGCCTGCGCTAAGGTCTATGGCCATTGGCAAACGGTCAACTACCGCGAGTCCTACGGTATGTTTGCCTGCAACGGTATTTTGTTTAACCATGAATCGCCTCGCCGGGGGGAAACATTTGTCACCCGCAAAGTGACGCGGGCGATCGCTCGCATCATCGCAGGCACCCAAAAGCAGCTTTACATGGGCAACTTGGACGCCAAGCGGGACTGGGGCTACGCCAAGGACTACGTCAAGGCCATGTGGCTGATGCTACAACAGCAAGAGGCGGATGACTACGTCGTCGCCACGGGTGAAACCTACTCCGTCCGAGAGTTTCTGCAAATTGCCTTCAACCATGTCAACCTCAACTGGGAAGACTACGTCGCCTTCGATGAGCGTTATCTGCGACCCGCAGAAGTCGAGCTGCTGATCGGCGACCCGACGAAAGCCAAGCAAAAACTGGGCTGGGAGCCTTCGGTAACTTTTGAGGGCCTGGTGAAACTGATGGTGGATGCAGACCTGCGCGCCCTCGGACTGATTCCCCTGAACGGCAGTCAGCCTTCCCCTGTGAGCGACGTTGCTACAGTTCGCGCGGTCGCTGCAGCCAGTAGCATGGGTTAGGAATCGAGGAAGCGGAAATCCTTTCAATTCGTCTGTAGGGAAGGGTTTGGCGGATAATTCTTGAGATAATTCTTGAGATGATTCTTAGATTATTCAAGCCATCGGCCAAACCCCATCCTCAAAATCCCGGCACGGCATTCGATGAGTATTTTCTTGAATATTTCCTTGAATATTTTCCTAATTTTTTAACCTCGATTTTTCGTTGAGCAGAGGGTGCCACCGTCCCCCCTATTTCGGATATGGAGTAACAGATGTCATCAGCGATGGACTTGAACAGCAAGAAAATTTTGGTTACCGGAGGCGCAGGCTTCCTGGGCAAGCAGGTGGTGGCTCAACTGATGCAAGCCGGAGCCCAGGCGGAAAATATTTCGGTACCGCGATCGCGCGACACCAACCTCTGTGAAATGGCCGCCTGCCAGCGCGCTGTCGCCGGTCAAGATATCGTCATTCACCTCGCCGCCCACGTCGGCGGTATCGGCCTCAACCGCGAAAAGCCCGCTGAACTGTTCTACGACAACCTGATGATGGGCACCCAGCTCATCCATGCGGCCTACCAAGCAGGCGTTGAAAAATTTACCTGCGTTGGCACGATCTGCGCCTATCCCAAATTCACGCCGGTTCCGTTCAAAGAAGAAGACCTTTGGAGCGGCTATCCCGAAGAAACTAATGCCCCCTACGGCATTGCCAAGAAAGCGCTGCTCGTCCAGCTCCAAGCCTATCGTCAACAGTATGGCTTTGATGGGATTTATTTGCTGCCGGTGAATCTTTACGGCCCTGAAGATAATTTTGATCCGCGCAGTTCCCATGTGATTCCGGCGCTGATTCGCAAGGTGCATGAAGCGAAGGAACGGGGCGATCGCACCATCCCCGTCTGGGGAGACGGCAGCCCGACCCGCGAATTTCTCTACTCCACCGATGCAGCCCGAGGCATCGTCATGGGTACCCAGTCCTACAGCGGCGAAGACCCGATCAACTTGGGCACAGGCTCCGAAATCTCGATTCGCGATCTGATTACGCTGATCTGCGAACTGATGCAATACGACGGCGAGCTCATTTGGGAAACCGAACAGCCCAACGGTCAACCGCGCCGCTGTTTGGATACCCAGAAAGCTAAGGCTGCCTTTGGGTTCACCGCCGAGATGGACTTCAGGGAAGGGCTGCAGCGAACCATTGAGTGGTATCAAAAAAATGCCGCACGAGAGCTTGCAGTGGTTTAGCCTCTGCCCTAGTCACGCCCAAGGCCGTCAGGCTCCACTCAAACCGGTCAGACCCAACCCGCTCGGTCAAAGGGCCAAAACCGGAATAGGGCGTGACCCCGCACATTGGCGGTGGGCAAAAAGCCCCACACATGGGAGTCGTTGCTATTGTTACGATTGTCCCCCATGACAAAAATGGCTGATTCCGGCACGCGATAGGGACCCCAATCGTAGGCAGGGGGTTCGGCAATATAGGGCTCGGCGAGGGGGCGATCGTCCACAAACACCGTCCCTTCCCGAATGGCAATCACCTGGCCCGCAACGCCAATGACCCGTTTAATAAAGACCTGTTGCCGAGCGTAACCATAGTCCTGAAGCAGTTGGGGCGGTTCGAAGATAATCACATCACCGGGGCGGGGGGGATGGAATCGGTAAGAGATCTTTTCGACGACGAGGCGATCGCCCACCCACAACGTCGGCACCATCGAATCTGAGGGAATAAACCGAGGCTCTGCCACAAAAACTCGGATCAGCAACGCCAAGATCAACGCCACCGAAAGCAAAATGATATTCTCCCGCTGCTTCCGCCAAAAACTTCGGGGGATTGGGTCGTTAGGCTTTGGGTCGTTAGGCTTTGGGTCGTTAGGCTTTGGGGAATCAGGGGGTGAAGTTATGGGTTGTGGGGTTGCAGATTGTGAGTTGGCTGGCTGCAAAGTTTTATCGGAGGTCATACCCAGGTTTATCGTGATACCTCCATGCAGCATAAGCCTTCTTGCCAAGGATGTGGATTGCAAGCTGTTGGATGTTGTTTGATATCTTGGCCTTTGGCCTCATTTCTCCCTCACCATGCCCCTCGACTTTCGCAATACCAATACCCTCTGGGCATCGGTGCTGGTGGAAACGCTCTACCGCCTCGGTCTTCAGACAGCCATTCTTTGCCCCGGCTCCCGTTCAGCCCCGCTCACCCTAGCCTTTGCTCAACATCCCCAGCTCAAAGCTATTCCCGTCTTGGATGAGCGATCGGCCAGTTTTTTTGCCCTGGGTATGGCTCGGCGACTGCACCAACCGGTGGCCTTGGTCTGCACCTCAGGAACCGCCGGGGCCAATTTTTATCCCGCCGTGATTGAGGCCCGTGAAAGCGGCGTGCCGCTGCTGATTTTCACCGCCGATCGCCCGCCAGAACTGCGCCACTGCCACGCGGGACAGGCCATCGACCAAGTTCGTCTATTTGGACAATATCCCCAATGGCAAACGGAATTGGGCCTGCCGGAAGCCAATCTCGATGTTTTGGCCTATTTGCGGCAAACCTTGGTTTATGCCTGGGAGCGATCGCAATTTCCTACCCCTGGCCCCGTTCATCTCAATCTCCCCTTCCGCGACCCCCTCGCCCCGCTGGCAGAAAACTGGCCTGAGGAACAATCGTCCGTCGCCGACCTCGATCCGGCGCAATTTTTTCAGCATCTCTTGCCGCCAGCTTTGCCCCCCGAACCGATTGCCCTCCCCACCCATCGTCTGCCCGAGCGGTTGCCCGACTGGCATCGCCTTGAGACCGGCATTTTGGTGGTTGGCTTGGCCCAACCCGCCCAGCCCCAACGGTATTGCGAGGCGATCGCCCAACTCGCCCAGTCCCTCGGCTGGCCCGTCCTCGCCGACGCCCTCAATCCCCTGCGCAACTTTGCGAGCTTAAACCCCTATCTGATTGACCATTACGACCTAATTTTGCGATCGCCCGATGCAGCCCAAAGCCTTCAGCCCGACGGTGTGATTCGCCTGGGCGAACTGCCCACCAGCAAAACCCTGCGGCAATGGTTGAGCCAGCTCGACGTGCCCCAATGGGTTCTTAGCACCAGCGCCGAAAATTTTGACCCCCTCCACAGCAAAACCCTGCACCTGCGGACCCCCCTTGAAACCTTACTCGACAGTTTTCCCCACTCCCCCACTCCCCCACTCCCCCACTCCCACCTCAAAACCTGGCAACATCTCGACCAGCAAATCGCTCAACGCCTAACGGCCCAATTCACCGCTACCTCAGACCTGCGAGAACCCAAAATTGCCTGGTTTCTCTCCCAAACACTACCGCCAGAAACGCTGCTCTTCGTGGCCAACAGTACCCCGGTCAGGGATCTGGAGTGGTTTTGGCAAAAGGGCGATCGCCATATCCAGCCCTACTTCAATCGCGGAGCCAACGGCATCGACGGCACCCTCTCCACCGCCCTAGGACTAGCCCATGCCGCCAACCGCGCCAGCGTCCTGCTAACGGGTGACCTTGCCCTCTTGCACGACACCAACGGCTTTTTGCTGGCCTTGGGCGCGCAGCGCAGCGGCAAACTTCGGGGTTCGCTCACCATTATTTTGATTAACAACAATGGCGGCGGCATTTTTGAGCTCTTGCCCATTGCGCAGTTTGACCCCCCCTTCGAAGAATTTTTTGCCACCCCCCATCCCATCCAGTTTGCTCAACTCTGTCAGACCTACGGCATCGAGTATCACGCCATTCAAACCTGGGAGGCATTCGCCCAGAATTTGCAATCCTTACCCCAGCAAGGCATCCGACTCTTAGAATTGCGAACTGACCGCAAGGCTGATAGCGTTTGGCGATCGCAACTGCTCAATCTGGGTCGAGAAATCCCCCTGAACGGTTAAGCCAAGCCCAACCCGGTGCATAAAGGAACTAAATCATTGGCTCCATTAAGGAAAGGCAAGGGGAGTGATAGAGTTTTAAGTAGGAAATTGACAAATTTCTTAAGCCTACTCCAACAAATGTTAAAGAGTGGGTGTCCACCCTTATCTTTACCGGTCGGAGGAAGCGGATGCCGCCACGCCGCACTGCAACACGCACAAGCAGCAGAACCCGGAAGCGAAGTTCCGCTCAGGGAGAAGCTGAAGTCACCCCAGCTCGTTCATCAGATTTATCGGCAACTAATCCCTGGGATATGGAAATTGAATCTGCCTCTGAGCCGAAAACTGAGTCTGAACCTCAAACTGAGTCCGTTGCTGAAGCAGCCGTAGCACTCGTGGAAGCGGTCGCTGCTGATTTGGCTCCAGAGCCAGAGCCTGAAGCCGCGACCCAAGCGTCAACATCCGGTTCGGATAAGTCGAATAAGTCGGATACAGATGAGACAGGGGCGGCGATCGCCCAAAGTCTCATTCAGGAAATCACCCAAGAAATTAATCAAAAAACGGCAAAGACTACCAGCCGTCGGCAAAACGCTAAAACACAGCCTAAAACACAGGCCAAATCTCAGGACAAATCGGCAAGCCCCAAAGCCGCAACCGTCCCAAAATCTAAGGCTGAACCCAAAGCTGAACCCAAAGCTGAACCCAAAATCGAGCCCAAAGCTGCTACTTCTAGCCGCCGCCAAGCCAAGAGCAAAAGCAGCTCCTCATCAGCCCCCAACGTTTCTTCACCTTCTACTCCGGAGCTTTCTATGCCTGCGAAAAGCAACTCAACCAGCCGTAAACCCAGCAACAGCCGAGCTACAACCCGCAAAGCCAGCTCGACCACAAGCACAACCCAGGCGGCTTCCACACCGTCAGTCTCGAGTTTGACCGTTTATCAAGCCTCACCCTTGCCCGAACATCGACCCATCGGTCCCAGCGCCATCGAAGTGGCCGATACCTATGGTGGCAACTTCCAGCGCCCCATCGGTGCTAGCGAAATCCATGTGGTTCACACCTTCCGCGATCCAGAAGTGCGCCCGGTAACGGCAGATACCTTTGAAATTGCCAAAATGGAAAATCACTCCGGCAATCGTCCCATCATGAAGAGCCAGCTTCCCATTTCTCGGATTGAACGGGCCTTTGGCGATCGCCCCATCGCCCCCAACGACGTGGTAGACGAAGATCCCGCCATCCTCATGGGCTATCTCGACTAAGCGACATTCATGGGAAATTCAGCAGCAATCCCCGAGGTCGACTGGCATTCGGTCAAGGCCTACGAAGATATTTTGTATCACAAATGTGAGGACGGAATTGCCAAGATCACGATCAATCGACCTCACAAACGTAACGCCTTTCGACCCAAAACCGTTGTAGAACTCTACGACGCCTTTAGCAATGCACGGGAAGACCCACGCATTGGTGTGGTTTTGTTTACGGGCGCGGGTCCCCACAGCGATGGCAAATATGCCTTCTGTGCCGGGGGCGACCAAAGCGTTCGGGGGCAAGGGGGCTATCTCGATGAGGAAGGAACCCCCCGTCTCAATGTACTCGACCTTCAGCGTCTGATTCGAACCATGCCGAAGGTCGTGATTGCGCTGGTGGCCGGCTATGCCATTGGCGGGGGCCATGTACTGCATATTCTTTGCGACTTAACCCTGGCTGCAGACAACGCCATCTTTGGCCAAACCGGCCCCAAGGTGGGCAGTTTTGATGGTGGTTTTGGCTCCAGCTATCTGGCGCGAATTGTGGGCCAAAAGAAAGCCCGAGAAATTTGGTATCTCTGCCGCCAATATGACGCCCAAGCAGCACTAGACATGGGACTAGTGAACAAGGTCGTCCCGATAGAGGAGCTAGAGGCAGAAGGAATTCTCTGGGCTAGGGAAATTTTAGAAAAAAGTCCGATCGCCATCCGCTGTCTCAAGGCCGCCTTTAATGCTGACTGCGATGGTCAAGCCGGAATCCAGGAACTCGCAGGCAACGCCACCCTGCTGTACTACATGACGGAAGAAGGGGCAGAAGGCAAACAAGCCTTCCTTGAAAAGCGCAAACCCAACTTCCGCCAATATCCCTGGCTCCCCTAGCTGGCCCCCCTAGATTTAATTGACTTGCTCCAAACGAGTACCCGCCATCCGGCTCATCCATTGTCGAAAATACTGACGGTTGACCCGCTGCTCCTGGGGGTCAGCGGTATTGAACGGGTGGGGCGCGAGGCCCTGAATCGCCGCAGAAGTCACACAAAACATCGACTTTTGAAAGCTAATCGCCAACTGCACACGCACATCCCGTCCCTGGCGTTTGCTGGTCTTGTAATAGGGTTCCAGATAGTCCGGCAGGTGTCGACTCATATCCTGCATCAGCAGCGTCGGCGGAATGCCTGAACCACCCACGGGCAAGGGATCCGCATAGAGTGCTCCATAGCTAAAATCCTGAGGGTCCAAGGGAATTTGGAAGGCTTGGGCATTGTAAGAAACGGTGCCCATAAACGGAGCCCCCCGGAAGAAAACAGCTTCGACATAGGGAACTGCCGTTGCCGAAATAAATACAAATTCTTTGTCCGCCGGAATCAGCTCACACACCTGTCCCCGAATCGTGGGGGCATAGGTAATGGGCATTGCCGCATCCCGCACCAAGCCTTCCCGAATATGGGCTGTGACCGCTGGAATCGACGTGATTTCTCCCTGGCGATAGCGTAGGGCCAAGGTATTGAAAATATCAGCCATGATCGTCCAAAACTGCCCTAGGGCACTGTAGTAGACCATCAACCGCAGTTGCTCAGCAAAGAAGTTGGGAAAGAGACGATGAAGGAGTGCTAAATCAGGACGGCCCTTGATCTTGACCTGGGTTGCGGCTTCGGCCAATTGCTCAAACTCTGGGGTTTCCAGAAACGGCATCAAGACACTGTCCCCATGCCAGAGCATCGCTCGCATACAGTATTCTGCGTATTCAAAATAAAGGCGATCGTGCCAAAGATGGCGCAAGAGCTTTTGCACCGAAACTTCACCGTCAAAATATTTGAAAAAGGGAAAGAACACCAAACACTGATGGTCGGCAATGTACTTGAGATTTTTGGAATAGGCATCCAGGACGATACCGTAGCTATCTAAAACGCCAACCACCTCCAGCAGATTCTCTGGAGAATCCGGCAACATCGACTCCCCGGCAATCAGGCGATCGATATAGGCATCCAAAGGATGAGCCGGATTTTGTTCAATACTCGCAGTCATGATTTCCCCCTAAGCCTTCCAAACCGCCGTCTGCAACAGTTGCAGCGCAGTGGTGACATCATCCCAAAGATGGGTCCAGCTCGCGATGAAGACGAGCAGAGCACCCACACCCAGCAAAATCGTCACCACATAGAGCTGGGACTGACCAGACGCGCTATAGCGCAGCGTTTGCCCTCCCAACACCGTGACGAGTCCGACTGCATTGACCAAACCATCGACGATATAGCGATCGAACCAGGCAAACAACTGCGAGGCCAACCGCACGGGGGCTACCACCACAAGACCGTAGAGGCGATCGAGATAAAAATCGTAGGCCAAAAGATCCTGGGCAAACCGCAGACTGCGGCTGAGGGGACGCGCCCGCTGTCGAGAGAGGGGTAGGGCAGCTCCCACCGCACAGCCCACGACTCCGGTGGCCGTAATCGCAGCCATGGGCAAAATTGCAGTGACTGAGCTAATCCCCGACAGCAGCCAGTTGGGCGCAATCCAAGGTAGGAGCAGCGTCACGATACTCAACGACACCATGGGCAACACCATGGGCCAGCCCACCTCGGGCGTTCGCCGGGTTTTGAGCTGCGGTTCGCCACAGAAAATCAGTCGGAACAGTCGTGTCAGGTTGAGCGCCGTTAGTCCATTGACGATCGCCAAGATCACTACCACCCAAAGGGGCGAGGAATAACTACCACTCACCCAGCGTTGCCAGGTCCAAAATAACCCCAGGGGTAGAACGCCAACGACCCCTAAGGACCCCACTAAAAACGCCAGCGTCGTGACCGGCATCCGGGACCCCAACCCTCCCATTTCGGTGATGTCCTGGGAGGTTGTTACCAGAGAAATCGCGCCAGCACTCATGACCAGCAGCGCTCGGGCAGTGCCATGGGTGAGAATCAACAGCAGGGCAACGTCGGTGCGCTGGAAGCCCACAGCGATAAAGACAAGCCCGAGGTAGGCGCTGCTGGAATGGGAGAGGGCTCGTTTGAGATCGATTTGGGCGATCGCCACCAAAGATCCCCCCACCGCCGTAATCACCCCCAACAGCATCAATGCCTGTGAAGCCACCGGCGAGAGCGTCAGCAGTGGCTGCAATTTCAACAAGACATAGGCCCCAGCGGACAGCACCACCGAGTTCCGCAAAATCGACGCCGGACTTGGCCCCTCCATGGCTTCATCAAGCCAAAGATTCAGGGGAAACTGGGCACATTTGCCCACCGGCCCTGCAATCAGCGCCAACCCCAACAGCGTCGCCTGCCAGCCCGACACCGGCTTGTGCATGGCCCAGTTCGAGAGCTCCGAAAAGGTCAGTCCCGGTGCGTAGGAAATCAACGCCACTAGGCCCATCAGCAGAACCACATCCCCAACCCGTTTGGTCAAAAAGGCATCGCGTGCCGCCGTCACCACCAAGGGTTGGGCATACCAAAACCCCACCAGCAAATAGGTCGAGAGGGTCAGCAACTCCAGCAGACCGTAGCTCAGGACAATAGAATCGCTCAGCGCCAACCCCGACAGCGCCGCTTCAAAAAAGCCCAAAAGCCCATAGAACCGGGCCAAGGACCATTCCTTTTCCAGATAGCCCAAGCCATAGAGCTGGGTCATCAACATTACCAGCGAGATCAACGTCACAGCCCCGAGGGTAATCGTTGAAATTTCTAGACTGATGTTGATCTCTAGCCCCGCCACCTGGAGCCAGGGCATGGAGAGATGCTGGAATGGCTGCATGTTCAAGCCTCGAAAGGCGATCGCCCCATGCACCAACGCCAAAAACGAAGTCAGAATATTAAAATAGGCCGCCGGACGCTGACCATTACGCCTCACCAAGCCTATGGACCAAGGCAAAGAGAAGGCGGCACCAACGAGACCATAAAGCGGAATTAACCAAACCCGATCTAAAAGGAAGCCAGTCATTCAGAGTGCTCTGAGGTTTTGCCGAAACGAAATGCAGAATATCCGTCAGCAGAACTCCATCAGGGGAATTCAGCGGAATAATTGCCCCGAAATGCTGACATCACTGATTGCTTAAATATTTTTACCTATTGACGAACCTCAGACAAGCTGAATGGCCTAGGATGATCCCAGAGCAGGAGCAATTCCGTCACCGAGGCAGTACCTGGAACCGAAAGATTCGCTTACGATGGCGGGAAAGCGTTTGGAGCACGGCTGATGGATTTGCGCCATATTGCTCGGGAAACCTGCGACATCCTGGTGAACTATCTGACCTACCAAGCCTACCGGGTGATCTTAAGTCAACTCCAGGAAACTAACCCTTCGCTCTATATTTGGCTCCAGCATTTTTCAGCTCAGCACTCATTCCAGCACTCCGGGGACTATCTGCAAGCGTTATACCAAGAGAAACCCGAACTGGCGCTGCGCATGATGACCGTACGGGAGAATCTGGTGGAGGACATGGCCGACGCGCTCCCCGAGATGAGTCGTACCAGCGTCCGACAGGCCAATATGAGCTTGCGGCGACAGATGCTGGAGCAGCTCACCCAAGCCCCGTCGGCGATCTCCAGCGCCGAGGCTCCCCTCCATCCCGAACTGAGCCCCGAGGAATTGCCGACCGCCGAAGAAGCGGGTGACTCAACTGATTAGGTTAATTAGGCTGATTAGCCTAAGACCAAGGATGAGTAAGCCCAAGGACAAATTCCGCCCTGAGCCGATTGAGCTGCCGATTGAGCAGTCTAGTAAACCCGCTCCAGAATGCGTAACACCAAATCCGCAAAGGCATCATCACCCAAGCGCCCTAGGGCCTCTTCCAGAATTTCCAATTCGCTAATCTGCGACTCCGGCGATAGTTCGATCGCTGGAACCAACAACTTGAGATGCTGAATAAACTGCTGCAAATCCTCCTCGATCCGGCGATGCTTTACATCTAACACCTCCAGCGTGCGTCGAACTGAGCATTCCCGCCGAAATTGATTTGCAACACCATACTCGGATTCGCTATTCATAACCTATGGCCTCAGCGGGGAAAAGTTAGCTGCCTACCCTCGCATTAAAGCGAAGAACCCTAGGGGCCGTGGGCATTCATTGCAAAAAGTTTGTGTTTATTCAGACTTAGTCAAATTGGAGGTTTCATCCCCTGGCCATAGGGCTTAAAAGCCTATAAAGTCAGGGTTTGAGCCGGACGCTGAATTAACATAGAAGAGATCGGCAGGGCCGCCATTGATCTTTTTGCTCTTTAGGGTTTCCGCAATGAAAAGAAAAGGATCGCCGGAACCGTTGAAAAATGTGATAACAGTTACAGAGTAAGTCTTTGCACAAACTAGGCAGGTAATTGTTTTGGCTGGAATACTAGCGGCCAAATCCCCTGAGGCGATCGCAATCTCGGAGAGCGTCTCTTCAGAATCTCTGGCAGCGCCCATCAAAATTTTAGTGGTTGAGGATGAAGCGTTAATTCGGGAGACTATCGTCTTGGCACTCCGGGATGAAGGGTACGACGTCGAAGTCGTAGCCGATGGTCGCGCCGCCCTCGACCTGTTTTATCGCAGCTTTGAGCAGGAGGGCGGGGCAGACACCCTACCGGCTCTAATTGTTCTGGACCTGATGCTGCCCCATGTGAATGGTCTGGATCTGTGTCGGTTTGTTCGGCGGCAGGGCAGTACCATTCCCATTTTGATTTTGAGCGCCAAAGGCACCGAAACCGATCGGGTCGTGGGTCTCGAAGTCGGCGCGGATGACTATCTCACCAAACCCTTTGGCATGCGGGAACTGATCGCCCGCTGTCGTGCCCTGCTGCGCCGTTCGCAGCAAAACCGCGAGTCGCAGCAGGAGGACGCCATTTCCTTTAAGGAGATTACGCTTTACCCGCAACAATGCCGGATTCTCTTGCGCAACGAAGAGGTTAATCTTTCTCCCAAAGAATTCCGCATGATGGAACTCTTTATCCAAAACCCCAAACGAGTTTGGTCCCGAGAGCAGCTGTTGGAACGAGTTTGGGGACCCGATTTTATGGGGGATAGCAAAACCGTTGATGTTCATATTCGCTGGCTGCGAGAAAAGCTAGAATCAGAGCCCAGCCGCCCCGAATATCTCAAAACCGTGCGGGGCTTTGGCTATCGGTTCGGTTAGACAATTTGGGGGTCGAATGGCAAACCGCAGGGCACAGAACGGTGCTAGGACATGCATCCTGGATCACCTACAGACACCAAAATCTCACCCTAAGATGAAGGATGCTCTCAGTACTTTTCTGTCCCCTCTTTTTCCCTTAACCCCTGTATCTTGCTGTAATGGCTGAATTTTTTCTGGGATTGGCGATCGGTCTGCTGCTCTTGGCCTGGCAACGTGTTGCCCTCAGCAAGCAGTTACGACAGTTGCTGGCTTACTTCGACGAAGAGTCCCTGCCGCCCTACTTCAGCCAAACCTCTCGGCTCCTGGTTGCTGCCGCCCAACAACGTCAGCGCCAACAGGATTTGCAATCGATCCTGGCCAGTTTGCGCCAGTTAATTAACTACGCCCCGATCGCCTATCTCCAGATCGATCCCGATAATCATTTGCTCTGGTGCAATCAGGCGGCCTCTGAACTGGTGGCGATCGCCGATCCCAGCCCCACCACCCCTCGGCTTTTGCTCGAACAGGTGCGCTCCTACGACCTCGATCAACTCATCGAACTCACCCGCCAACAGCAGCAAATTTGCCAGCGTCAATGGGTTCTCCATCCGCTCAATCCTGATCCCCTCAATCCGGCTCCGCGCCAGACCTTGTATTTATTGGGATATGGCATTCCCCTGCCCGATGGCCAAGTGGGTGTTTTCCTAGAAAACCGGCAAGAGGTCATGCAGATCGCTCAACAGCGCGATCGCTGGGTTTCGGATGTGGCCCACGAACTCAAAACCCCCCTGACTTCGATTCGGCTCGTCGCCGAAATGATCGAGTCCCGAGTGGATCCCATGCTCAAACCTTGGGTGGAGCGACTTTTAGGAGAGGTCATTCACCTCAGCAACCTGGTCCATGACCTACTCGACCTTAGTCGGCTGGAGCGACGCGCGGCCCAAAGCCTGAGTCTCAGTTCTGTACAGTTGCCCAGCCTCATCGAAAGTGCTTGGCAAACCCTGGAACCGATTACGGCAGCCAAGGACATTCAAATGATCTACCAAGGACCCCAACGGCTGGCGATCGAGGCGGATCAGTCTCGGCTTTACCGGGTGGTCCTCAACCTGCTCGATAACGCGACAAAGTACAGCCCCCCCAGCAGCACCATCCAAATCCAGCTCGCCCAAACGGACCAAGAGGTTTGTCTGGATGTGATTGATTCCGGTCCCGGCTTCCCGGAAGAGGCGATCGCCCACGTCTTCGAACGCTTTTACCGCGCTGATCCCGCCCGCGCCCGCACCGCCTCAACCCTCGGCCAAGCCGCAGAATCCAGCTCTGCCAACCTCACCTCCATCGCCAGTTGTGGCCTGGGTCTCGCCATCGTCTGGCAAATCATCGAAGCCCACGCAGGCAAAGTAACCGCCCAGAACCATCCAGACACCCACGGTGCCTGGATCCAGGTGAAGCTCCCCCTACCCATCACCGCATCAGCACTTTAGCACTGCCCCTTTCGCCGCCAAAAACAAGGGGTTCAGACCCCTCAAGGCTCATAACCCACAAGGGGATAGACCCAGCAGCAATCTCCAAGGGCTCTCACAAGTGCGGTAAGATTGGCTTGTCAACTGAATCCTGACTTCCGCTTAACGTTCTTAAACAGGTTGTGATAACGTTCTGATCACCATGGGCGATCGCCTCCAAAAAGTGCTATCCCAATGGGGAGTGTCCTCCCGCAGAGGCGCAGAAACCCTCATTCAAGCCGGGCGGGTCCAGCTCAATGGCGAAATTGCCCAAATCGGGCAATCTGCCGATCCTGAGCGCGATCGCATCGAAGTTGATGGGGTGCTGATTAACGCCCATCAACGCCCCCAGTTTCACTACCTGCTGCTGCACAAACCTCTGGGTGTAGTTTCAACCTGCGACGATCCCCAAGGACGTCGTACCGTGCTGCAACTGCTCCCCCCCGTCCTCCAGCGGGATCAAGGATTGCATCCTGTGGGTCGTCTGGATCTAGATTCAAGCGGGGCGCTCCTCCTCACCAACGACGGCGAGTTCACCTTCAAACTCACCCATCCTCGGCACCATATCGCCAAAACCTATCGGGTTTGGGTTCGAGGTCAACCGAGAGAAGCGGTACTCCAGCAATGGCGTCAGGGCATTCTGCTAGAGGGGAAGAAAACCCACCCCGCAACCGTTAAACGGTTACGGCAACGCGACGAAAATACACTCCTTGAAGTGGTATTAAAAGAAGGTCGCAATCGACAAATTCGTAAAATGGCCCAGCAGTTGGGTTATCCGGTGCTGCAACTGCATCGCATCGCCATCGGCTCGGTCAACCTCGGCAACCTCCCCCGAGGCCAATGCCGCTCCCTCGCCCCCGAGGAAGTCCGCGCGCTCAAGACAGATGAGTCGAAGAGCACAAGCTAAAAAGTTACTTGGGCCAGCCTCGTATAAATACTGAAATCCCTTCTAGAGAGTGTTCAGTATGATCCACGATGGCGCGCTTGAAATGGTAGTCTAAGCAAGCAAAAGTCGGTTACTTGATTGGCATATCTGGAAACTAGAAGGTTTATGAAGAGAAGAGCGGGTACACCCCAATCCCTTCAATTAGCAGAGCTCCAGCAGCAACAGCTCAGGGAAGTTGGTGTTTACCTTCGTCAACACCGTGAGTCTCAGCAGCTTTCTTTGTCCGATGTCGCTCAGAGGACGCTTGTGCGTCAATCTATTTTGACCGACATTGAAGGGGGCAATCTTGAACGCCTGCCGGAGCCTGTCTATATTCAAGGTTTTATTCGTCGCTATGCGAGCGCCCTCGGGCTTGATAGCGAACAGGTCGCAGAGGCGTTTCCGACGCAAGTATTTCAAAAGGTCTCCCATTCCTTTTGGCGACAGTTACCCAATGCCCAGCTTCGGCCCGTCCATCTGTACGTTGCCTACTTACTCATGATTGCAGCTTCAGTCCACAGTTTGTCTTGGCTGATGAACCGTTCCATTGCGCGGGCGGCAGACGACACCCGTACGGAACAGGCGACGCAGCTCGAACAGGCGGTGGCTCAGGCATCAGCAGCAGCGGCGGGCATGGGGTCTTCCAAACTGGGTCCGATGCGTCAAGCGTTTCCCCTGGCGGCAGCTCCCGATCGGAGCTCACCCCAACAACTGGCGGAGCAATTGAGCAAGCAGGCGATCGCCGCAGCGCCCCAAAAAACAGCTCAGGAAAAAAAGTCGAATAAGCCCGTTCAAATCAAGCTGACCTTGACGTCCCAGTCTTGGTTGCGGGTCATGGTCGATGGCAAGACCGCCTATGAAGGCATGCTTTCGGAGGGGGACCAGCGAAGCTGGGAAGCCAATGAAGCCGTTGTCGTGCGGGCGGGAAATGCGGGCGGGGTGATGGTGGCTCTGAATAATCAGCCGCCTAAACCCATGGGTGCGCCCGGTTCGGTGGAAGAAGTCACCTATGGTTCGAACAAAGTCGCCTTGGGTAAGTCCACGACTCGGGCCTCGATTCTGCAAGCCTCGATTTGGAAGAGTTTCTAAGGCTGCCAACAGATCCATCGAAAACCTTAGAGACAATCCTCAACCTTACCCTGGGACATGGCAGTACATGTCCCAGTATTTGTGTGGAACACATTTTTGTGCCGACGATTTTATCGGGGTACGCGCCCATAGAGTTCGGTGACGAGGCGGAAGCGATCGCTCACCTCCCGCTGTAACATCTCAGAACGATAGCGCCACTGCCAGTTGCCCTCAGCAACCCCCGGAAAATTCATCCGCGCCTCGCTCCCTAAGCCCAGCAAATCCTGGAGGGGAAAAATTGCCTGGTTAGCCGTGCTGCTAGAGGCTAAGCGAATCAAATCCCAATGGATCCCTTCTGAACTCATCTGACCGAGATAGTTGGCGACATGGGTCTTAGCTTCGTCGGAACGCTCATTGAACCAGCCGACGGTGGTGTTATTGTCGTGGGTGCCGCTGTAGACCATCCAGTTACGACCCTCGTAATTGAAAGGAAGATAGGGATTGTCAGGACCCGAATCAAAGGCAAAGAGCAAAATTTTCATGCCGGGGAAATCAAAGCGATCGCGCAGTTCTTCCACATCCGGCGTGATGATGCCCAAATCTTCCGCCACCACCGGCAAATCCCCTAAGTGAGCCCGGATCGTCTCAAACAACTCGTCCCCCGGAGCCTGGATCCATTCTCCGTTCATCGCCGTGGTTTCACCTTCAGGCACAGCCCAGTAGGCCCGCAACCCCCGAAAATGATCAATCCGAACAATGTCAACGTAATCCAGGAGGGTTTTAAACCGACGAATCCACCAATCAAATCCCGTTTTCTGAAGATAGTCCCAGTCATATACCGGATTGCCCCAAAGCTGTCCCGTGGCGCTAAAGTAGTCCGGCGGAACGCCCGCCATCAGCTCGGGATTTCCCGTTTCTGGATTGAGACGAAAGTTCTGGGGACAGGCCCAAACGTCGGCACTGTCGTGGGCAACATAGATGGGAATATCCCCAATGATCTGAATGCCTCGCTCGTTGGCGTAGGACTTGAGTGCCGACCACTGCCGAAAGAAAACAAATTGCAGAAATTGGTGAAACTCAATTTGAAAATGCAGCTTGTCCCGCCAGTCGGCGATCGCCCCAGGGTCCCGTTGACGCAACTCCGGATCCCAGTCATTCCAACACTGATTACCGCGATTTTCGCGAATGGCCATAAACAGCGCATAGTCATCGAGCCAATCGGCTCGTGTTTGGCAAAATTGCTCAAAATCCTGTCGATCAGAATCCGTCGCTTGGTCGCGAAACCGTTCAAAGGCCATTAGAAGCAGCGGCATTTTGGTCGCGAGGACGGCATCAAACTCTGTCCGATCCGCTGGAAAATCCGGTAAGCCCTGGCAGTCCTCTACATGAAGTAAATCCTGTTCGATCAGCAGGTCGGGACTGATCAGCAGCGGATTCCCCGCCATGGCTGAATAGGCCAGATAAGGCGAATTTCCGTAACCAGGCGTACCCAGGGGCAAAATTTGCCAAAGACTCTGACGACTATCCGCTAAAAAATCAATAAACTCATAGGCAGCAGACCCAAGATCTCCGACCCCAAAGCGACTCGGGAAACAGGTGGGGTGCAATAAAACGCCACTGACACGGGGAAAGGACATAATCAAACTTTGACAAACGGAGTCTGGCTGATAGCGTAGTCTAGCTATCCTCGCAAATCATACTGCCCTAGGTTGAAGTCAGCGCGTTTGCCCCATAAATCTTTCTTTGTAAACCCTGTCATGACTTACCGTAATCCTGTTCCCACCGTCGATATCATCATCGAACTGATTGATCAACCCCAACGCCCGATTATTTTGATCGAGCGATTGCACGAGCCCCTAGGCTGGGCAATTCCCGGCGGCTTTATAGATTATGGCGAAACAGTCGAGACTCGCAGCCTTGCGGGAGGCCAAGGAAGAGATTGGTCTGGACATCCAGCTCACTGAGCAGTTTCAGGTCTATTCAGACCCGGCAAGGGATGCACGTCAGCACACGATTAGCATTGTTTTTTTGGCGATCGCCCAAGGCCAACCCCAAGCTGGAGACGATGCCAAGAACTTTGCCCTCTTCACCCTCGATCAATTGCCTGCCAATCTCTGCTTTGATCACGATCGCATTCTGAGCGATTACCGTCGCTATCGAGAAACGGGTGAACGACCTCAGCATCAAGGTTATCGGCATCAAGGTTAGTTTTGTCGGCGGAAGGCCAGCCTTTTTGATTAGCTGCTACGCCAACAAATCAGCTACAGACGAGCTAAATCCTAACAGAACTTTCTGGGTACAAAGGGTTTGCTCTGGATTAAACACCATCCAGGCCCCATCAGTTTTTACCAAAATAAATTGAGACTCTGGAAAAACAATCCACACCTCTTCACAACCCGAAGCAAGATATTCGTCGGCTTTGGCAAATAGCATTTCAGCGCTATCGTCGGGGGAAGCTATCTCTGCAATTAATGGAAAGCTTTGGGGCAACGTTGCAACAGATCCAAATTGCTGAACCAATTCAGGGGTAAGGTAGGCAACATCTGGACGACGACCTTGCGTCTGGGTTCGGCAGGGAGCTTCGGTATAGGCATTACCGCCTTGGCCACTGTCGGTAATGTATCGATTCCAAGCGGTGACAATGTTGCCCTGAACTTTGCTGTGTCGAAGTGTCATACCGTTTTTTTCGATCAGTTCCCCATTCACCCATTCCATCCCTTCAGGCGGGTTTTCCAGAAAGTCCTTTAGAGACAAGGATTGAGATTGTTCGTGCTGTAGGTTCTGAGGTGGATTTGGAGAAGGTCGAATAGGGGTGGTGACCATGGTACGTATGCGGTGGGTTGAATTGTGAAGGAGGGAGGAGCGATTGCCTTTTCTATTTAATCCTAAATCATATTCTTTTCCCCGAAGAAACCCAATTGTTCTATTCCATCCTCCTGAACTCTACTACTTTTTGGCTTACCAGAATGCCCTTCATCCTTGCGTAGGCCCACCGCAATTTTGCTGTGCTTTTCAATGCGCGCCATCACCTGTCGCGCCCGCTGAATCACAGACTTGGGTAAACCCGCTAAGCGAGCCGCTTCGATACCGTAGGATTTATCCGCGCCCCCCGGTTGAACCTGGTGCAAAAAGATGATTTGGTCATCCAGCTCTTTGACCACCACTTGAAAATTAGCCACATTGGGCAGGATGGAGGCGATTTCATTCATCTCGTGATAGTGGGTGGCGAAGATCGTGCGCGATCGCAATTCCGTCGCAATGTATTCTGCCACGGACCAAGCAATCGATAATCCATCAAACGTCGCCGTACCCCGCCCAATTTCGTCGAGTAACACCAGGGAACGCGCCGTAGCGTGGTTGAGAATATTGGCAGTTTCATTCATTTCCACCATAAACGTGGATTGGCCCGTGGCCAGATCATCGACCGCACCGACGCGGGTGAAAATGCGATCGCAAATCCCCAACCGAGCCGACTTCGCCGGGACAAAGCTTCCCACTTGAGCCATCAACTGAATCAACCCCGTTTGACGCAGATAACAGCTTTTGCCGCTAGCATTTGGCCCCGTCAACACAATCAAATCCGGGGCGTTCTCATCCCGTTCGTCTCGGTCCAAGGCATATCCCAAGCGAGTCGAATTGGGTACAAAGAATCCGGTGGGCATGGATTTTTCAACCACGGGGTGGCGGCCATCGATAATCGCGATCGCCCGATTTTCAGTCATTTCAGGACGGCAATACCCTTGGTAAACCGCAACCTCCGCCAGGGCTGCCAACACATCCGCCGCCGCCACCGCTTGCGCCACGCCACGAATCAGTTCGCTACGCAATCCTACCTCTTCCCGTAACCCCACAAAAATATCGTATTCAATTTGATTGAGCGTATCTTGGGCATTGAGAATGCGGTTTTCCCGGTCCTTCAAATCCGGCGTAATATAACGCTCTTCATTCGTTAACGTTTGCTTACGAATGTAGTCCTCGGGAATCTGAACCTGGATACTTTTGGCTCGGGTGATGCTGATGTAATAGCCAAAGGTTTTGTTATAGCCGACCTTGAGCGAAGAGACACCCGTTCGTTCTCGTTCCGTGGTTTCGAGATTGGCGATCCATTGGCGATCGCCCTCCACCTGCGCCCGAAAGTCATCTAAATTAGTATTAATCCCCGGTCGAATCAGTCCTCCTTCCGTCAACAAAAGCGGTGGCGAATCCACCAGATGCTGATGCAATTTCTGACCGAGCTGCTCCAAAACAGATGGCACCTGCTGGAGATGCTTGAGATAGGGCGAGGTGCATTGACTCACCAACTGGGCCAGCTCCGGTAAGCGGGCGAGGGAATCGGCCAAGGCTACTAAATCCCTCGCATTGGCCGTGCCCGAGCCCGCTCGTCCCGTGAGTCGCTCTAAATCGTAAATCTCCCGCAGGAGGCTCCGCAGAGCCTGTCGCAAACTGCCCTTGCTCACCAATTCTTGAATGGTTTCCTGACGCGCCAGAATGCCCCGACGATCGAGCAGGGGCTGAAGCAACCACCGCCGCAGCGCCCGTCCGCCCATGGTGGTCATGGTTTGGTCTAGTGCCCACAGGAGCGAACCAAAGAACGTCCCATCCCGCACGGTTTGGGTAATTTCAAGATTGCGGCGGGTTTGATGATCAAGGATGAGAAACTCCGTCAGTTGATAGGTATGCAGCGGTTGTAGCTGCACCGTTATTTCTCGCTGGGTATCTTCTAGGTAGTCGAGCAAGCCCCCCGCCGCCCGCACGGCTAAGGGCAGATGGTCGCAGCCTAAACCTTCCAGGGAGCGGAGTTTGAAGCGATTGAGTAGACGCGATCGCGCCTCCGCCAACAAAAACCGCGACTGGGGCCGAAAGGTATAGCAAAACTGCGTGGGTAAACAATCGGGAAGATCCGCTCGCCCTGCAATTTGCTTTTCACCGGGGCGCAACAATCCCACCAGATCCGGCGCATCAATGGGAAACAACACTTCGGAAGGTTGTAGCCGCAAGAGTTCCTGGGAAAGCTGTTCTAAATCCGAGGCTTGGACCGTCAAAAACTCTCCCGTAGAAATATCGGCGTAGGCTAACCCCCAATGTTTTTTTTCAACCACAACCGCCGCTAAAAAATTATTGCGTCGGGCATTGAGCATGCCGTCTTCTAGCACCGTTCCCGGCGTGATCACCCGCGTAATCTCTCGCCGCACGAGGCCCTGAGCCTGGGAGGCCTCTTCCACCTGGTCACAAATTGCCACGGCATAGCCCTTTTCCACGAGCTGAGCGGCATAGCGATCGAGGGCATGGTAAGGAATCCCGGACATGGGCACCTTGCCCACCGCTTTGCCTGCGGCCTTGGCGGTCAGGACCAGCTCTAGCTCCCGCGAAATGGTAATTGCGTCTTCAAAGAAGCACTCATAAAAATCTCCCATGCGATACAGCAGCAACGCACTGGGGTTCTGTGCCTTGGTCTCGACATAGTGGCGCATACTGGGGGTGAGCAAATCCCAGTCCACGGCACGAGAGTTGTCGTATTTGACCTCGTGCTTTACCCGATAATCGGGCAGATCAGGCGGCTGGGGCAGATTGTCAGCGGGCACTTGGGTCATGGGACAGGCAGGAGGGCATTAGATCTATTCTAAACAGCGGCTTGGGGAGTTCCAACCGTGGGTGGGGCGATCGCAAGGTATTGAAACCTGCGCTGGCGCACCCCCCCTGAAAAACATCACGCTTTATGTCTTTCATGGTGCGGTTTGTGATTTTCCTTGGATTTCGGGATTACTGAAATCATGAGCGTTACTCTCTATAATGCCTGGGCTTTATGAAATACCCTCTGCAACTGAAATTCAAGTGGTCTCTCTCGACCCAGATCGAAGTAACGGATGAGACGGGAAAACTCGTCTTTTTTGTACGCCAGAAAATGTTTAAGCTGAAGGAAGCGATCGGCGTTTTTGCCGATGAAAAACGAACCCAGCTTAGATACGAAATTAAAGCCGATCGCATTATTGATTTTTCTGCTCGTTATAATTTCTCAGATGCCAACGGTCGCGTCATTGGCGCAGTCAAACGCCGGGGATTGCGCTCCATTTGGCGGGCACATTATGACATTTTCCAGGGCGATGCCGTAGCCTTTACGATTACGGAAAAGGATCCTTGGGTAAAGGTTGTTGATTCTCTTTTTGCTCAAATTCCCATTGCGGGCTTATTTACTGGTTTTGTCTTCAATCCCACCTACTTGGTCAGTCGCCCCGATGGCAAAGTGGTCATGCGTTTGGAAAAGAAGCCTGCTTTCTTTTCTCGCATTTTTCTGGTCAAGCAGGTCGACGAGTTGGTCAATCAGGAAGAAGCACAGGTACTTTTGAGTTTGATGATGATGCTGTTGATGGAGAGAAGTCGCGGTTAGCGGCGCTGACCGGCTAAAGGGTGATGGGTGCTGAAAGCTTTATAAACTCAAGGCACTCAACACCGTAAATTCGTTGATCACGCCTTCAGAAGACAGTGCTCGCCTTCCACGAACCTGAAGTTCGCCAATTGACTGACTTCGGTACTGGTCAATCAAATCCAGATGGGGCGATCGCCCACCCTTCTGCCAATTCACCTACTCATCAAATGGTCTAACGCGAGAACCAGAAAATTGTCAGCGTTTTCTTCAGAGTTTAGAGCGCTGAGGCGTTGGTGAAGATTTTGTAATTTTCTACGCTGGGTCGAAGAGAATAATATTATACTGAGACATGCCTGATAATACCTGAACAGGGGTGTTATCGGGCGTCGCTGCTGGGATAATACCTGGAAACGGGTTGTTATCATGCAGCTTTGCCTGATAATACCCAACAGGGGGTGTTATTCAGCATGATTGCCTGGATAACTTGCTGTGACTAGGGATTATACGGCGTTGGCGCTTGAAAATACCGGAAGGAGGGAGTTATCAGGCATCGTGCATGAGAATAAGTTGTTAGCTTGATAGCCATTTGTAGGAATGCTTCTGCTAGCTTTCTTGCAAATGTTGAAGTAGTTTTAGATGAATAGTTAGAGCAATTAGGCTAAAATCAGGCTGTTTAATCAATTTTTGTATTGGCGGTGTAATGTATGTCAGAACAGAAGCCTTGGCTTTCTATGCTGTCCTTATTAGGATTTCAGGTGAATGCAGCTATCGAAAAAGGGCATGGAAATAAAATTTCATTCCATGACATTTACAAGGGCTTAGAAGAAAGAAATTTGTTTGAACTGTTAGACGAAAAGCTTCCTGGAGTTTTAGATCTCAGTCTTTTCCTTGAACGTAACGAGGGAGCTTCCCTTGAGCAGCGAGATGGACTTCTAAATGCTTTAAGCGATGCTGCGTCAGGTATGGAGGGAAGAGAAAGAAGAAAATATGGTATTGAGAGTTCAGGTTTGTCTTTACTGATGGCTTATATTTTAGAGGCGATCCAGCAAGAATATTGGGTAAGTGCTAGATAGTTACTGCGTGTAATTTGACACACCTTGGAGATAATTGAAGGCAACGTAGGTATGCAATTGAAAGAGAAGATCGTTACAAAGCACAGGCTAACAAACCCAATGCACACCGACCGCCGAGAGATTATCGGTTAGAGTTCAAAGTTATTTGTGGCGGGTGATTGGGAACGTTATGCCGCAAGTCCTTGGTGGGGGCAGTTCTTAAGGCTTATCTTCTAGTAGCCAGAGCTAAAATACTGAAAAGTTATTGATTTAGGGACAAGAATGGTTGACGGAATAGATGAAAACCAGAGAAACTATTGGAACCAGTCCTCGGTAGAGAGGGGCTTATTAGATCTATCTGTTGTACTCTCAACCCGTGATATTACCGCTGGTAATCAATTTGCAATCTTTGTTTTAGTTAAAAATCCTTTTGATAAACCAGTTTGGATACGCCAAGTACATGTAAGTTTACCTAGTGAACTTAAATTGGCAAATTTTCTAGAAAAGCAGAGCAAGAACTCTAAACGTAAAAATGAAACAAGAAAAAATCTGGAAAGGTTGAGGGAAGAGAAAAGAGTTCGACTAGAAGCTAAGATCAATCTTCTAAATCAAGAAATCAAGAAAGTAGTTAAAGGTTTAGAGAGTAGTAAATCTCTAGAAGAATCAGATAAAAACTTTTTATACAAAATAGAGTCACGGTTAGCAGAAGTAAAGCAGGAGTTGGAATCCCTGAATGAAGCAGATGAGGCAAGAATTTATATTGATGGCAAAGCGGCTGTAAGCAACTTTAAGGTTGTTTCTAGGCGACCCAGAATTTATATTGATAATGCTTCAGCCGTTTCTTATCTTGATGTCTACGATCCTGAATCTTTCCAAGAGGTGTCTGCCCAAGCAAGAACAGTAGCTTTAGAGAGTTCTCTTCCAAGGAATACAGCTTTACAACCCGGCAGCACTGCCGTTTATACAGCAGTTTTGTATGTTGAAAAATCTCTTATTTTTACCCCGTCACATTATCGCTTGCAATTTAATGTTAATTATAGTTTTCATTCCAAAAAGAAGGGTTTGTTAGAGGAAACGACTTCTCGAGGTAGTTATGAGGAGGGAGAGGAAGGAATATTTACAAACACAGTGGCTCATGAAATATCAATCAGACCTTCAGTTTATTCGGTAATTATTGGAGCAGGTTTAGGAGGCTTTACAGGTTCCGTTGCTCGCTTGCTTCAAATTACGCCTATAGAGAAGTGGCAAGCATTTTCAAACGTAGATACTTTTACTTCTTTGATTGCTGTTACGGTTGCAGTAATACTCAGTGGCATTGCAGTTGTGTTTATGGCAAGGAAGTCAGAAGCGCAATCATTTGTATCAGTAGAGGATTTTTGGGGTGGGCTATTGATTGGTTTTCTTGTTGGATATACTGGGACTTCCTTCTTTGAGCAGTTAACAGGCGTTACGAATCCGACAATAGTTAATCCAACACCAAGGGTTTCACCTTTGCCACAGTAATATTTAATTATAATGCTATGAAGATGTTTACTACTTTGGATTCAAAGCGGCATAATCGGGATAGGGAATGCGATTCGTTGCAGATGAATAACGGTGCAAGCCCGTAAATAACTCTGCCAGCTTGGCTTCCAAACATGAAGCACTCTCAAGAGCTGAACTGTCCTCTTGATGAGGGTGAAAGTCCCTTCCATCAAACTCGGATGTGACTCCTGATCTACCCACGATGACCCGACTCGGAATTCGGGAGGTCGAAGCTGGGAGCAGGGCGCAATCAGACACTCATTAGACCTCTTGCATGAATGCTAAACAGCGTTCTGGTCGAGTTCCAAATTGTAGAGGGAAGCAATCAGGTTAAAGCGAAAGCCAAATCCAAAGTCCTGTTGCCGTCCTTTTCCATAAACCGTGCACAGAATCTTGAGCGTCATCAAGTCGATGACCACCTACACCATCAGCGTATGCTTACTGTTATTGGCAAGACGTTCAAACCTCCCTGGTTTGATTCCACTGTAACGACAAAATTCGGCAGGAATGAAAACAGCTCATTACCAAATTCGATCCAGACCCAGAACAAATCCCGGCATCACCTCACCACAATCGATCGAACTGGGTGACTCCAACACCACCGCATCCTGTCCAGGGCGATAAATCTCAACCTGTTGACTCTGAGGATCGATTAACAGCCCCAATCTCACCCCCAGCCGTCGATACTCCGCCATCTTCTCCTGCAACAATTTCAAATTATCCGTCGCCGACCGCAACTCAATCACAAAATCCGGCACAACCGGAATAAACCCAACAATGTCCACGCCCGCCAGTCGTGACTTCTCAATCCAAGACACATCCGGCGACATCTTCCCGCCCCCGCCCGCGATAAAATCATAGCCCGTCGATGAGTCAAATGTTTCGCCCAGATTAGTTTGGCGATTCCAAATCTCAACATCAGTTCCTAGACTCATATTTCTTTTGCCACTTTCACCACCCGTAGGAGGCATGACAATCAACTCTCCATCTTTTGTTAATTCCAGGCGCAACTCAGGATTATCCAAGCAAAGCTGGTCAAAGTATTCTGGGGTTACAGTGAGCTTGACATGGCTAACATTGAGTAACAGCGCATCAACCGATGATGTCGGAGCCGTAACCATGGTCATATAACCTCCAAACGCCTTTGGGAGCGAGTTATAGCACTTCTATCCTATCATTTAGGCTAGAACGAGCTCCCCCCCCAAGCCCCCAGCCCCAGCCAGCAAGTCAACTTTCGCCCATGACTCTTGTCCGACATCTTCAATCCATCCATTAGCGCCCTCAACGCCACCGCCCCCCTAGCTCACCCCCAAACAACTCCAAGAATAGTTGCTTAGGCATTAAACTTATCTGCGTCCAGTGAGCGTGACCGTTATTTTTTTGGGCCGCTCATGGGGCTTCCCCCGTTCCATCACAATCAGGTTATGCTAAGACTGTTGCAGGGCCTACACTTTGATATTCTGGAGATGCGTTTATGGCAATTGCCTCTTCGCCTTCATCAGCGATCGCCAGACAAAAACTAACCCTAGCGGAGTTCCTAGATTATCAGGATGGGACTGACAATCGCTATGAACTGGTAGAGGGGGAGTTACAACAGATGGCCATAGGGACAGGCTTGCATGGAGCCATCATAGAGTTTATCAATGATGAATTTCGCAATGAAATCCGACGATTACAGCGACCCTGGACATCGAAGCAAGCTGCCGTTGCGATTCAGTCTCCTCGGGGCCGCCGTTGGGAGACCTGTCGTATCCCCGATGTAACAGTCTTACCGATAGAACAATGGGAAACACTTTTGTCGAAGCAGGCAGTGATTACGCTAGATCAGCCTGTACCGACTTTGGTAGTGGAGGTGGTGAGCGAATCTACGAAGGCTGAAGACTATCGGGCCAAGCATGCGGAATACGGCGTGTTGGAGATTCCGGAATATTGGATGATTGACCCGTTGGATGAAGTAGTGACGGTTTGTGTGTTTGAGGATGGAGGCTATACGAATCGACGGTTCGTGGGGGACGAACCCCTTCGGTCTGACATTTTTCCAGAGCTAATCCTCACTGCCGCTCAAATTCTTTCTGCACGGCGTTAATTAGATATGCCACTCTGGTTAGATATCGTAAACGCAGATTAGGGTCTCTAAGTTACCAAATTCTCTGCAAGTTCAAAACAAACCCTGGCAACTCCGGCTCTGCGCTGACCTGATCCGGTTTCTGAAGGCAGACCACATTCTGCCCTGGACGATAGACATACACATTGTAATGTTTTCGATCGATTAAAAACCCCAACCGACAACCCGGTTCCGCTAAATACTCCTCCATCTTTTCTTGCAAAGGCTTGAGATTATCCGACGGGGACCGCAGTTCCACAACAAAATCGGGACAGATAGGAGCAAATCGCGATCGCAACTCCGGCTCCACACTATGCCAACGCTCCAGCGTTATCCAAGCCGCATCGGGAGAACGGTCTGCGCCCGTTGAAAGTTTAAATCCGGCACTAGAGCTAAATACAATTCCAGTTCCGTCTTGTTCTGCCCAGGCCCATAGCGGCCCAATGATTCCTGCTTCGCGATGACCGGATTCTGAACCAACAGGGGACATAATTGAAATGACTCCATGGCGATCGCGCTCAATCCGCAGTTCCGAGTTTTCCTGACAAAACTCAAAAAATTGTTGCTCCGTCATCCGCAGGGACGTGGGAAATTTTACGGAAAGAGAAGAAGAGAGCATGGTCGGTCCACAAGCTCAGGAATTTAATAGGTTACCCAGTTGATCTGCAAATTAATCTGCAAGCTGATCTTAACGCGATCGCTACAGCGCGCTAGAATCCAAACTCTCTGCCTCCTCCGGCGTTTGCGGCAGGTGAATGCCACATTCCTGCTTCAGCCCCTGGAAACGTGTATCCCGTTCGTCGTCATCATCCATCGACAGCGGACGGCTCGAATGCCAATCCCCTACGGTCACATAGCCCTTATCGAAATAGGGGTGATAGGGCAAATCGTACTTCATTAAGTATTGATAAATATCGCGGGAGTGCCAGTTGAGAATCGGCAGAAGTTTGTAGCGATCGCCCTGCATCCCAATACGATCCAAGGTTTTGCGGTGATCGGTCTGATTCGATCGCAACCCCGCCAACCAAGCCGCCGCATTCAGCTCCCGCAACGCCCGCTGCATGGGCTCAACCTTGCGAATCTGGTCGTATTCGTTTAGGGCTTCCACCGTGCCCATTTCCCACAGCCGTCCGTAGCGGGCTTCCATGTGGGCCGGACTTATAGGCGATTGGTAGACCTTGAGGTTGAGGTTGAGCCGCGCCGTCATTTCGTCGGCAAAGCGATAGGTTTCGGCGGGAAGATAACCGGTGTCGACCCAGATAATTGGGATGTTGGGATTAACCTGGGTGGCCAAGTGGAGCATGACCGCCGACTGGATGCCAAAGCTGGTACTCAGGACCATGCGATCGCCAAACGTCTGATAGCCCCAATCCACCAACGTCGCCGCGTCTGCATCGGCGTAGGTTTGGTTGATTGTCTTGAGATCGAGCTGGCCTGGAGCCCGTTCTAACGTTTGCTGCGGCGATGCACTGGCCATACCGTCAGTCCCCATGAATGTCTGAAATGTCTGGTCTGCCTATTTTTAGCATCCCTCCAGCATACGGCATTAGAAGGGCGTGGGGGAGTGGAAGGTGAGGGGGGATGAGGGGGTGAGGGAGTGAGGGGGGGGCTGAAAGCTTAGGGTTTTGGCGTGGAGCAGGAGGCGGGGCGGGGCGGAATCCAGGTGGGGATCGGAGGGGGAATTAGGGTGGAAATCAGCATGGGACAATCCGTAGAGGCGATCGCCCCCAATGGCACAACCTAACCCTTCCAGGCAATGAACCCGCAGTTGATGGGTGCGTCCCGTCACTGGAACTAGCTCCAGACGAGTCAATCCAGGCCAGCGATCGAGCACACGAAACCGGGTGAGACTAGGTTTGCCTCGGTTCCAATCAACGGTTTGGCGGGGCCGGTCCTGGGGATCGCCCCAGAGGGGAAGGTTGATTTCGCCTTCGTCGAGCAAGACCGAACCGACGACGATCGCTTCGTAAACTTTTTGCACTTGGCGCTGCTGAAACTGTTGGCTAAGCTGGCGATGGGTTTGGGGATCCTTGGCGAACAGGAGGATTCCGGAGGTGGCTTGGTCGAGGCGATGGACGGGAAGGAGGGTAGGACTGGGGTTAGGGCTGGGGTTAGGGCTGGGGTTAGCACTGGGGTTGGAACCATAATATTGGCGCAGGCGGCTGAGGGCACTGTCTTGGCGATCGCTCGTCCGTCCTGGGACAGAAAGCAACCCCGCAGGCTTGTCAATGGCGAGGCAAAACTCGTCTTCGTAGAGGATGGGAAGCGTGAGGGAATGGATCGTTGGAAGCCCAGGAAGCCCACTGAGCAAAAATCCCATCAGGGGCTGACAGCGTTCTTCGCAGGCTCCGTAAAATTCTCCCTGGATTTTGTCGCTCAAACTGGGACCCCACCAGAACTCGGCGAGGGCGATCGCGTTCCACCCCTGGGTCGCAGCGTAATGCAACAGCTTCGGCGCACAGCAGTCCCCTGTTCCCGTCGGCAATCCCTGGGGCATGAGCTGGGCCAGGGCAATGGATTGGCCCCCAAAATTGGTGAGGGAGTAGGCCGCGTGCATTTGGGTTTGGAGCTGGCGGGAGAGGGCTTTGCGCTGTTGCTTCATTTGGCGGATTTGGTCGTCGGCCTGGGCGATCGCCTGCCGCAGGGGTCCCAAAATCACCTCCCGTTCCCGCTTGAGGTTACGGCGTTCCATGCCATCGCGACGGCTTTCTTCCTCTAATTGTTCAAGGGGCCGGGTTTGGGCGGCGCGGCAGGCGGCGCGGTGGGCTTTGCGCTGTCGGTGGCGATCGCCCATTGTCTGGAGTCGGTGCTCAAATTCAGCGGACAGGCTTGCAAATTGCTCTCGCTCAGGAATTTGTTTCAGTCCAATTAGCGCTTGCTTGAGCTGGTCCAGTTGTGCCAATGTCTCGGCTTCCGCTGGGGCCACGCGATCGCGTCCCGGAATCGGCGGTACCCAGCCGGGGCGCTCGGCTTCGCCCGCCAGCAAGCCTGAAAAGGCTTTGAGAACTTGGCGATCGCCCGTTGCCGTTTCTGCCAGCAAAATCCCATACATTTTGCCTTCGCGCTGGAACATGGGGTCCTGGGCGAGTTCGGCCATGAGGTTTTGGGCGATCGCTTCCCCTTCCGCCGTCCGAGGCAGCCGCAGCAATTTGCCCGTTTGAGGACAAACCCCTTCATACCAATAGTTCGGTTCGTCACTCGCTATGATGAGGTCGTGCGATTTTTTGGCCCCGTCCATGCGTTTTCTTGCTGCCTGCTTCAGTCTCTTGCTCATTGGCATTTTAGTTTGTGCAGGGGTTTCCCCGGCCTGGGCGGAGACCGATCGGCGATTTGCCCAGACCCTTTGTCTAGAATATTTGGATGAATGGATTATTCCAGTCCAGGAGGTTGAGGGGACAACCGTTGGGGGGCTGTCGGCGATCGCCTACGACCGCACCCTAGGCAAGCTCTATGCCCTCTCTGATGAGCATGGCGGCGCTGAAACTCATTTTTACACGTTGGATCTGCAACTGGATGAATCCGGCGAACGGCCCAAGATTGGCGCGGTTACGGTAGAAGGGGTAACGTTTTTGACCGATGAGACGGGAAACCGCTACGGCGGCACCTTTGACCCCGAAGGCATGGCGCTGACGCCCCAGGGCACGCTCTATGTTGCCAGTGAAGGCTCACCCGCAGCGGGTTTGGCTCCAGGATTGACAGAATTTGATCTGAAAACGGGTCGACAACTCCGGGCTTTACCGGTGCCCAGCAAGTTTCAGCCCCAATTTGAAACACCGTCGGAGCCCGAGGTTACCGCTACCGATACAACACCTACACCCCCTGAACCCACTCCTCTCCCTAAACCCAGGCAAACCGCAGGAGTTCAAACCAATCAGGGATTTGAATCGCTCACCCTGGGTTTTACGGGAACTGCCGCCCATGAACCCATTCGCCTATTCACAGCAACGGAAGGCCCCCTCGTGCAAGACAAAACCGCAGGGAGTATCAATAGTACGCCCCGCAACCGTTTCCTGCATTACTACCTCGGGGAAGGTCCGCCGCTGTTGTTGGCAGAGCATCTTTATCAACTGGATACGGCTCCTGGAGCTATGATTCATGGGCTGAGTGAGCTGCTAGCGCTAGATGATAACGGGCATTTTTTGGCGTTGGAGCGATCGCTCACTCCCCTTGGCTTCCAAATTAAACTGTTCCAAATCAGCCTCGCAGGGGCCAGCGACATTTCAACCCGACCCAGCCTGCGCGAAAATCTGCGGGGCGTTCAGCCCATGCAAAAACAGCTCCTACTCAATCTCAGCGACCTGGGGATTACCCTCGACAATTTAGAAGGCATGGCCTGGGGACCGCAGCTCGCCGACGGTAGCCGATCGCTGCTGATGATTAGCGATGACAATTTCAAATCCTTTGAGAAGACTCAGCTCTTGCTTTTTCGGGTTCAGCTTCAGCCCTAAATCATTTGACTACCTTTTGACCATAAGGATCTCTTCAAAGCTCATCCAAATAAAACCGATAAAGCTGATGATCCGCTGTAAAGGTTTCTTGATGGTGAAGCTGATACATTAGCTTTTCATCGATGAGGCGCTGGGCCAGGGCCTGGGATTCTTCTGGGGTCAATTGGTAATGTCGCTGGAGCCAAGCGAGCAGATCATGGCCCTGAAAACAGGACTTGTAGCGCTTGAGACCCTGGCGGCGATCGCCAATCCGAAAGTCCCTTGAAAGATGCAAATCCTGCGAGAGCCGTTCTAGGTTAATCTGGGCAATCTGAAGCCGCTGGAACCGTTCTTGACTACATGGAGTCAATTCTGGATCCTCCTGCCACACTGTCCATTGGGTTCGGCAACGCACAATCAAAACCAGCAGGTTTTCCTTCGTTTCTTTGAGTTTCTGCAAAGCGGTCTGCCGAGCATTCGCCTCCCGCTCCAGCGAATAACTTGCCACTTGAAAAAAAAGCTTATCTTGATAGCTCACCCCATTGAGAACCATCTCATCAAAAATATTGTGACGCATCACCCGACAAGGTTCGATCTGGGTTTCTTGTAGCAGTAACATCACCAAACGGCTCCCGCTTGAAGTAGGTAGATCGTCAAGGTTGGTTTCAACTCCAACAATCACATCTCTTACTAAGAGGTTCTATACAAAACTTCAAAGTCTGGAAAATCTCTAGTCAAGTCTAAGAAATCCCGTATTTTCAAGGAAATTCAAAACCCGTGTCTCTAGGGGAGCTAGCCACTCCCCAATCAGCACAGTTGTCAAACCCAGGATAAATCCGCTACTGAGGTCCAGGAGTGAAGCTCAACTCCCCAGTAAAGGCGCGTTCAGGACCTTTTCGATCCGGACTACAATATCTTCGCAATGGGCTAGGGTGGTGCGATCCTGAGTTCGGCGCGCTGCCGTTTGGACTTCGCTCCGTAGCTGCTGGAGTTGCGATCGCGCCAAGGCCCTCGCATCCTCCGGTGCATTCATCGTCAACATCGCCGATAACCAATCGGCTAAGCTCACCGCCTCCTGGGCTGCGGTTTTATTGCGCAGGGTCATGTTGCTGAGGATGGCCAAGTGCTGACGTTGCAGACCACGCTGCAAGGCTGAGATCTGGGGACGGCCCTCTAGGGTGCTGGTCCAAATCGTGTCGTGGAGCGTGGTAAACAGCTCTTCTAGCGTCAGCGTTTCACGCTGGGATTGCCGCAGTTCATCATCCCGTAGACGCGCGAGGCGATCGCCCGAGAGCAGATCACTCAGCATGTAGGTTTGGAACAGCAAAATCTGGTCATAGAAGGGATAATCCACTTCCAAGCTGGGATATTGTCCCCAGTGATACCAGCGAGCCGAGGGCAACTTATTAAGCAGTTGAGATGGCAACTCGAACGCCGATGCATTAAACACATGGGTTTTAAGTGCCTGAAGCGCTTGGCGCTGCTGCTCCAACGGGACCGGTCCCAGGGGCAACTGTCCTGGTGCATCTCCGGCGCGGTAGCGGTTAAACTGACGCCCACCAATATAGTTATTCAGCACCACCGCATTTTGAATGTAGTGGTCGAGCAACAAATCAAATTGCTGGCGCAGATCGCTGTAGCTTTTGCCCACTCCAGGCCCTCGAAGATTGAGTTTTTCCCACAACTCACGGGTTTGAGTCAGACGAGTTTGATTGTAGGTGAGCAGGTCGCTGCTGAGATCAAAGCGATTGATGCGAGGATCAACGCCAGCCATGGCATCTTCATCGGTGGCATAGGCCAAGCCTGGCTCGGCAGCACGGCTTGCAATCTGTTCTAGCTCCCGGCGCTGGGCGAGGGGAGAGTCCTGTAAGGGTTTGTAACCGTATTCGATCGCCCATTCATCATAGGGACCAATTCTCTGAGGAAAGTAATCTCCCTGTTGCCCACCCTCGGGCGCAAGGTTCACCGGTACATAGTCCATCACCGAGGCCACCATGCCCTTCTGGGCCACAATCTCAGGATTTTGCAGTTCCTCCGGCGAAAGCCAGGTACTGCCCTGGAAATTGTGCCGCAGTCCGAGCAAATGGCCGACTTCGTGGGCAATTAAACTCGACAGAAACTGATGCATATAGGTTTTTGCCGCATCGCTACTGGGCAAGACCTGTTGGAAGGTGGAGAGGGCAAGGGAGCCATAGGCGAGCTGTTGGGTGGAGAGGGGACCGAGACAGCGATCGCCCTCTCGAAACTGACTTTCTTCCGATCTAGTTTGAAGACGAGGCGATTGTTTTCCCTCCCGCAGCCCCTGGAAATCAAAGGTTGAAGGGCAGTAATCATCATTTTTTCCGCCCAGGCGTTGCCACAGAAGTTGACCAAAGGCAGAAGGATGCAGTGTGTCAAACTCCTGGCGGGTATAGCGCACCAAATTTGCTCCCACCAAAATATCACCGTCTAAAATTTGCCCATTAAAGGGATCAACTCGAGACGGCCCCAGGGCAAAACCGCCCTCCACCGCGTCAAACCAGCGAATGGTGTTGTAGCGAATATCTGCCGGGTCCCAATCGGCATTGTCGGGCATTTGTCGGACTTCGATGGCGTCCTTAAAGCCAATTTTTTCAAAGGCCCGATTCCACATCAAGGCTCCATCCCGAAAGGCAGCACGATACTCCTGGGGAACGGTGTTTTCAATCCAAAGCACAATCGGTTGTTTGGGGGGAGACAGGGCGGCACTGGGCTCAGCCTTTTCTAGCCTCCAACGGTTGATATAGCGAACAAAGGGATCTCGCTGTTCCCGCGCGGAAACATCTCGGTAGGCTGTAATAAAATAGCCAATCCGCTCATCCGCCAAACGGGGCTGGTAGCCGTTGTTCCAAGGCAATTGCGACAGACTGTAGTGAACCCCTAGGGTCAGGGCGCTGCTATCCGGCAATGACGAAAACTGGAGCCAACTTTCCCGACTGCCGCCCTTAAAGTTATAGCTAGCATCCAACTCCAGATTGTGCGGTAGGTTCTGAATCCCCTTGAGATAAAACTGCTCCTGATCCGGCGCGTAGCCGGTGGCCTGTAGCACAGGCATAAGCGCACTTAGAGCTACAGGCTCCCGCAAAAATAGCGGGCTCACATCCACCAACAAGCTTTGACGTTCAGGATGGGTGGCAATAATGGGCAAGCTGTAGAGCACCGAATCACTAAACGAATCCTTGAGAAATTTCTGGAGGGGGTCGTCCGGGTTACTCCGAAAATAGAGGTTGGGCACAACCACCTGGACCGTATTGTTGACGTTACGCAACGTGAAGGGAAAGTCCTGGAGCGGCATACCCCGATAGAGGCCAAATTCCCCCACACCGCTGCCTAGGGTGGTGGCCATCAAATAGTAGCGGTTGAGTTGGTCGGGCTGGATTTCGGCGAGGAGTTTGTTTTTTTTGCGATCGCGATACAGCTTCAAAAAGCCATCCACGACCTCCAGTTTTTGGGTCGCCGTGGCAAAATCGACTTCCGGTGAGGCTTTATCTTCCTCATCCGCTGCTTCGCGGGCCGTATCCGTTTCCTCTGCTCGAACTTCTATCTCGGTCGGGGGATCAGCCGCCCAAAGGGGCGTGAAAACTAGGCTACTGCTTAAGGTGAGAAGCAAACTCAGACAAAGCGCCACCCAGAAAGAACGTTTACCCATGGGAGATGTCACCGAAATACCACCGGAATGTCCTTTCTATTTTGACAGGAGAATCCGTTTTCTTGAGATCGGGACAGAAATGTGGCGCGATAGTTTTATTTTTGCTTATCGTGAGAATTTATGTGAACTTTTTGGAGGACAGAAAGAATCTTCCTGTTTTTCATACAACAATCTACGCAAGTATCAAGTATATTTAACGATTCAAACCTCACCGAAATCCTCGACGGCACCTTCACCCTCAACGCCGACGGCCTCAGCAGCAGCATCACCGCCACCGACCTCCCTGGCCTCATCAAAGAAGAAACTAACGGAGGCGGCGTCACCCTCGTCTAAAGTCGCCGCAGCCTCAATACCGAGGCTTACAATCCGAAAAACTCAGGGCCTCACCCTCTAAAAACCCGGCCAACGCCATCTCCAACACCGCCTCAACTGGATAATCAATTTCAGCCGCTCGCCGCTCAAACGCTGCCCGAATCGGCTCCGGCAAAGCCACCAGAATCATACGGGCCACGATCGGACTGAGATGTTCAGTCGTTTCTGGTTGCGCGATCGGTACCATGGTCATCATCAATCCCTCATGGGTATACGAGCATTGTATGGTGGTCCACTGCGGCGACGTATCAGAGATGACGATCATGCAGTCAAGCATTGGTCTGCATCAAGGGATTGGAGCGTTCGGCGATCGCGCGCAAAATCCGTTTCGTCATAGAGCAGCTCACCCCCCGCAGCTTGCAAAAAAGCATCCAATTCCAACATCATGCTAAACCAACAACTCCTTCAATCGCCCTGCACTCAGCAATGCATTTTGGTAAGCATGAATCAGCAAAAGCTCCAAACACTGGCGCTCCAGAGTGCCCCCAGCACCACCCCAAGCAGACTGCATTTCTTTGGGCAATCTCATCAGGAATTTCAAGCGTAATTTTCATCGTTTGACCCATTCCTTCCAACGTCAAAGGGTTGCAGCAAGTTTTTCGCAGCAGGCGTTAGTCACTTCATTTTAGCTTCTACGGGCCTTCCCTACTTGGCTCAGAGGATTGTGTCTGGATCGACACCGAGGCTACGCAGATGCTCTGCCAACCGCTCCGCCCGCTGCCGCTCCTCCGCTGCCACCTGCTCCGCCTGCGATCGCAACTGCTCCGACTCCGCATAGGTTAACAACTGCGCTCCCGTAGCGGGATCAAACAATCGCAACTCCCGCGTTAGCGGACCTATCGGTGACGGCAAAAACGAAGTGGTAGAAGGCGGCAGCAATCGAAGATCCAGACCCAAAACCCGGCTCGACAAAGACACCGTCCCATCCGCTAAAGTATGGGCCTCGATCGGCTCATACCCCCCATTAACCGACTCCCCATTTACTGACAGCCTTTGCCCCTTAAGCTGCGGCTGAAGATAGTCCCCCGTCGGATCATACTGAAAATATTCTTGAACCCCGAGCTGACGATATAACTCTGGCTTTGTCTCTTCATCCTGCTTCTTCGTACTTTTAGATGTCAGCTCCAAAATGAACGACGGTAGCTTGCCACCCTCCTGCCAAGCCTTATAGCTTCGCCGCTCCCGATTATTCACCCCAAAAATGACAAAGACATCGGGCGAGATAGTCTGACTCGGTTGTCCTTGCTCATAGTAGATAAACAAATTTCCAGAGACATAAACCCGTGGCCGACTCTGAAAAAATAGTTGTAACGCCGCAATGCAGTACACCATGTAATTTCGTGTTGCATCACTTTCCGTCATGGGCTGACCATCCGTTTCTGGATATTCAATTGGGGCAAAGGGCGCACGCGGCTGCTGAACCATAGAACTTGGGGCTCGTTGCTAGACGGCACTGCAAGGACAATCGAGCAAAAAGTGTTCGGAAAGTCTATCACCATTGTATCGCTAGCTCATGTATTGTCAGTAAAGAAACCCCGATTGGAGGCCAATGGAGGCGTCGTTACCCTTGCATGAAGTAGCCATAGCCTCAATACCGAGGCTTACAATCCGAAAAACTCAGGGCTCCTCTAAGGCTTATTTCTGACCATGCATACATCCTCTCAGGCCCCTCATTCATCGCTAGTTGGCATAGCGCAAAATCGCCCGAGGATCATAAATTTTCTCTAGGATTTCCGTGGGGATAGGTAAGGGATTATCAGCCATATTTAACATCACTAATCGTTTTAAGCAGCGCAAGACCGGCGGCAATCCTGTAAAATAATTATCCGAAACGTAGAGCTCACAAAGATTGGATAAACGGGCGATCGCCCCCGGCAAACATTCCAAACGATTGTGACTCAAATTTAGCCATTCAAGCTGCTGTAACTGAGCCAATTCAGTAGGAACTCGGGCAATCTCATTACAACTTAAATCTAGGCGTTGGAGTTTGGGCAAATAGGTGAGCAGCGTGGGCAATACCGTCAGTTGATTGCCACTGGCCGAAAGGACTTCCAATTGGGTTAATCCGGCTAGGGCATCGGGCAAGGCGCTGAGACGGTTGCAGTTAAGATTTAGATGGGTGAGTTGTTGCAATTGGCCGATCGCCTGGGGCAATTCTGTGAGTTGATTAAACCCGAGCGACAACCAGCGCAAATCGAGGAGACGGGCGATCGCTCCCGGCAACACCGCAACCTGATTATCTCCCAGATAAAGCTCCTGCAATCCCGCCAATTCAAACACCACCGCTGGCACCACTGCAAAGCCATTCAGCATCAAATCCAAACGTTTGAGACCTCGCAATTGTCCTAAGGCCAGGGGCAAATCCTGTAGCTGGTTATCGCTGAGATTGAGACTTTCGAGCTGGGTCAAGGCCAAAACCTCGCGAGGGAGCTCCGTCAGCCCCAAACTTGACAAATCTAATTCCGTCGCGCCGGTTTGGGCCGCTTGGGCAATGAGGGGGAGAGGATCATCCAGGAGAAACATACGAGGCTTAGGGGAAGGCTGTTGCCAGAGGGTAACACAGGAGCGAACCGGGCGGGGATGGCGATCCCAATTCGATCCGCATTCGCTTAACTGCTTTCACCCGTCTCGCCATAGATGTACCAGCATCTGAAAATCTGAGATCCGTATCATCGCCCAACCTGATACTGCAAAAATAGCTCATCTCCAAGGGCCTCCACGGAATGCAGCGCGAGTCGTGGCGCTGTCTCTGGGGTAAAACCCAAGCCATCCACAGGGGTTGGAGCCGTAGCTCCGCCCAAAATCAATGGACAAACGGTCAGGTTTAACCACTGTACAAGACCCGCTTCAAAGAGGGCCGCCACCAGCGAGCCTCCCCCTAAAACAGCCACGCGGGCAAATCCAGCCGCCGCCAACCGTTGCCAAATTGCCGCCCAGTCCCAGGTCCCGGATCGCTCCGGTGCAATCCAAATCTGCTCAAAGGCGGATGCCTCAGAAGCCCCATCCACCCACCCCTGCGCCCCTGTTTTCGTCGTGAGCAACCACCGGGGCACGGGCTGCCGAAAAAACCGCGAGGCTGGGTCCAACTGCCCCGATCGCGAACAAACCATTTGGACCGGCTGCGGGCATTGGCCTCGGGATTGGCGCTGAGCCAAAAGTGCGGGCGATCGCACCGACATCGTCGTGCCATAGGCCCGCAACGTTCCAGCCCCAAAAACCACCACATCGGCCTCGGCAACCTGCCGTTCTAATTGAGCTTGGTCCATCGGGGAGCCAAAACGAGCGGGCGATCGCGCCTGATCGGCAATCTTGCCATCCGCACTCATCGCCAAAATCACCGTGGTTTGAATCGAGCACATGGTCATCCGGAAATTGTCAGCATTTATACAGAGTAATTACAAAGAATTTAAAATCATCAAAAGTGCTTGCAGTAGCTTTACGGAACTCGACTTTCTGCCGTATTTTACAAAGGAGTTATCACAATGGGTCGGTAAAATTTATGCCTTTTTCAAAGTAATTTAGCCCCCTAACCTTGTCGGCCCTTAGCCACCGCCCATTCAGACTAGGCATCTGCCAATCTATGCTGAGCGCGATAGAAAACTATGGAAAACCGAACCGCTATTCATTTGAGCTGGAGCTCCTCTAGTCTCAAAAGACAAGGATTATTAGTTCACTGGGGATACAAATCGATCCTGCAAATGGCTTAATTTGTTTTTATTTTCTCAGAGATAAATAATTTTGGTTGTTTGGACTGTTTATGATCCGATAGGGAGATGACTGAGACCGATTCGTTGGTGAGTCAGCCTTTGATTGCTTCCCGCTGCTTCAGCCTCCGCAGCTTTCCTGCCTGGCATTGCCTCTCGCTGCACCCAGCTCTCTGCGCTGCCAAATTTTTGCACGTTTGCGTATGCCACCTTCTTCCTTCCGTAGCATCCTCTGCTCTCGTATTTTGCTCTTGCTGCTTCCTGTCCTGGGGTTGAGTGGCTGGATGGCCTATGCGAAAGTGCGTTTCGTTTTAGGAAATACCACCCTTGCTCCGGCGTCCTCTTCAGCCCCCCCTGCGATCGGCTCAACCACAATGCCGGTAATCACACCTTCGTCCCATCGCGATCGCGATACTGCGCTCAGCGAGATTGCTTGGCTGTTGGGGGGGACCACCGCGTTTACGATGGCCACTGTGACAGCGTTGGCAATTTATTTATCCAGAGAATTAGCCCATCCGGTCGAGACGTTGCGCAATCAAATGCGGGCGGTGCAGCGTCAGTTGGAGAATACGTCCCCTGATTTACAGGTGGAGCCCCTTCCCCTTCAATCCCTCAAGATCCGCGAGTTTCAGCAATTGGCAACCACCTTTAATCAGTTGGCCGAATGCTTAGAACAACGGACAACCGCCCTCGCCTTGGCCTCGCGGGAGGCCACGTCGGCTTGCCAGATGAAGAGTCAGTTTCTGGCGGCAACCTCTCATGAACTGCGCACACCGCTCAATGCGCTGATCGGCCATATTCACCTCATCCAAGACGGCTGTTGCGACAATCGGGAAGAAGAGTTGGAATGCTTGGCCCAAGCCAACCAGGCAGCGCTGCATTTGCTGCATGTTTTGAATGAGCTGCTGGATATTGCTCGCATTGAAGCGGGTGAGTTTGAACTCAATTGGGAGCGGCTGGATCTCCATGGCCCACTGCAAGAGGTGATCAAGCTCCAGCGACCCAGCCTAGAGCAAAAAGAGCTGGCTCTGGAACTGGGAGTGGTGTCCCAGCCAGTGTGGATTTGGGGCGATCGCGCCAAACTCAGACAGGTTCTGCTCAATATTCTCCAAAATGCGATTAAGTTTACGGATCGAGGGCGTATCACCATTACGCTTCAAGTCGCGATCCCCAGTGCAGCGTCTATGCCCGATTCACCAACCGAGGAGAGCTCCGCCGAGACTCCGCCTACTGGGGTGGCCATTTTGCGGATTACCGATACGGGCATTGGCGTTGATCCCAAACAGCAAAAAGCCCTGTTTCAGCCTTTTTCCCGCGTTAGCAATACCCCGACCCGGCAATTTGAGGGAACCGGGCTAGGGTTGGTGATTTCGCGATCGCTCCTGGAAGGCATGGGCGGCCAAATCCAGCTTTCGAGCCCAGGGCTCGGCCAAGGCACCCGCGTCGAGATCCGTCTTCCCATCCACACTCAACCCCCCGGCAATCGCAACGCAGATCCTTCGACCTCAGATCCTTTAGCCTCAGATCCTTTAGCCTCAGATCCTGCGACCTCTCGGGATTTGACCATAGACTGACAGCTACAGCCCCACGGGATGGCCCGCAACCATGGACTGGCTCAAGGCCGTGAGCACCTCAACCAACTGAGCTCCAACCCAGCCGGAGGAGCGCTCAGACCCTTGCTGGGCAATCACGCAGTCTAGGAAATGGGCACAGACCCGCTGGAGGGGTTCGCCCGCCGGAATCGAAATCACTTCTTGGGCCAAACCGCCGGGGTTATACCCCCCGTTCTCTTCATCCAGATGGCCCTGCAGCAAAACCAGGGGATTAGGGGCGAGTTCGTCAAAAATTAGCGTTCCGCGATCGCCCACCAAGCCAATCCGCCGCTGCTTATCAGGGTTCAGCCAAGAGAAATGCATTTGCACCGGCACCCCGCCAGGATAGGCCAACTGCGCCCAAACCGTATCCGCAAGCCCCCGAGGCGACAGGGGCGTTTGCAAGTGGGGCTGGAGCCAGGTGCTTCCCTGAGCCTGAACCTGGACGGGTCGTTCTCCGAGCCAGTGGTTAAAAATTGCAATGTCGTGAATCGCTAAATCCCAAAGGGCATCAACATCCTGGCGAACCGGACAAAGATGGGTCCGGCTGGCATAGCCATAGCGCAGCTCTCCTAGGGCTCCCGACTGAATCACCCCTCGGGCTGCCTCCACCGCTGGGTTAAATAAATAGGTGTGGTCCACCACCAGGACACAGCCCTGGGTTTGAGCTTGGTGGCAGAGACCATAGGATTCCTCAGGAGTGAGGGTTAGCGGTTTCTCCACCAAGACCGACAACCCCCGCTGGAACGCCGCTGAAACCACGGGATAATGGGTCACTGCAGGCGTCGCTACCACCAGGGCATCAAGACCGGGCAACCGCAGGAGTTCCTGCCAATCGGAGGTTAATTGGACATCAGTGGGCAGCGTCATGTGCTGTTGAACCCGTTCCAGCATCGCCACCGAGGGATCGGCGATCGCCCGTACCTGGGCACGGGGATCCGCTAAAAATTTACGAATCAAATGACTTCCCCAGCGGCCCGCCCCTAAAATACCAATGCCGATCGCCATAGGTTCCCATTCCCTCCATTCAAAGTTTTAGAGGACTAGGGCCTTAGAGATCCAGGGCTTTAGAGATCCAGGGATTCATAGGCCGCCTGGGCCGCAGCCTGCTGAGCCGCTTTAATCGAACGTCCCTTACCAGACCCCAAGCACTGGCCCCGCAGCCAAACCTCTGACCTAAAGCGTTCCCCATCGTCATGGATCAGGCTCGATTCCTCCGTACGATATTCCGGGAGTTCCTTGTATTGCCCCTGGCTCCACTCTTGCAGCGCCGCTTTGTAGTTTTGTCGGGCAGGATCTCGGCGAATTTCCTCAGACAAAGGTTTTAGGTGGGTATCGAGCCAGGGGGAAACGTAGCGAAGATCCTGACTGCTCAGAAACAAAGCCCCCATGACCGCTTCCAGAGCGTCTGCCAAACGGCTGGTGGTGCCCGCGCGATCGCTCGCCGCACTGGGGGCCATGAGTAGATATCGCTCTAGGCTGTAGGTTTTGGCAATTTGGGCCAGGATGCGATCGCTCACCAAAATCGACCGTAACGCCGCCAGTTCGCCCACCGCTGCCGAGCCATAGGTCGTCGTCAAATATTGGGCGCAGGCCAACCGCACTACCGCATCCCCCACAAACTCCAGATGCTCATAGTTTGACGTCTGGGAAGCCGTTGGATGGGTCAGCGCCTGATCCAGCAATCCCCACTGCACGTCCTGCGGATCCGAAAGACCCAGCTTTTGAAGAAGACCTTGCAGTTGTTTTTGCCGTCGAGGGTCAATCACGTCACGCCAACTCCATGAAAACCCCTGTCATCATACCGGGGTAGCTGGCGAGGAATCAAAAGGTCATATCAGGGTCATACCAGGGTCATTACAGGGCAATGAGCGACGACCGGCTGCCCTGGAAGAAATGAGGAATCACCTTCGGGGTCAGCGGCAGTGGCTGGGGCTCCGGAGCCGCCAGATGGGCAAATTGGACATAGCTCCAATATTCGCTGCCTTGAATTTCTTCAGGAATTTGAATCCCGAGAGCGTCGTAGTGCTGACGATGGACCACTGCCATGGTTTGGGGAAATACCCCCACCAGCTTGGCCAAGACCTCTAGGGGCAAGGATGCCACCGCCTTGGGCTCAAAAAAGGCATCAAAGCTCGACAACAAAGCTTCGGCGCGCCCAGTCGGTCGGGCTTTCTCCGTCACCTTCTTGAGCCAATACATCCACTGGATCCGCCGCCGATAGGCGGCTTGCTGATCTTCAGCAGACTCTAACGTCACCAGTTCCCACTTGTTGCCAATGGCGATCGCCTGTTGACAATCAAAATCGCAGGGCCGCCCAACCGCCGCACCGGGACCTGCAAACTCAGCATGGTAAGTCTTGCAGAGAATTAGGCCATTGCGGCGCTGGGCACTCAGGGCTGTAAAGGGGGATTCTTGGTACACAGTTCTTTATATGGCTATCGTCAGAACTCACGAATCGAGAAACGCATTGCTCCGACGCCCCTGATGCAAGAAGGATCTGAACTCCTAACTACTAAAACAGGGCAACCTGCTTTTAAAAGGGATCAGGACCCAGTCTTCGCGGAATCTACACGATTAATCCTGGCTATCTGAAAAAACGATAAACCGCTAATCGCATTGTTCCCGAGTTTTCTACGCATCCATCACCCCTCCATGGTAACCGTACACTGTGTTTCTCTTGTTACAAGTACGGTCTATTGGTGGCCTATTCTAGAATGCGATCGCAGGGCTGGCGAAGGTCTTTGGCCCCTGAGGAGAGCGAACCCGCACCACCCCCTCATCTAGAGCCGGATGGGTAATGATTCAAACTAAATAATGGAATGGAAAAGTCGGACATAAGCCGGGTTCTGTTCCCCGCTTTCCGAAGAAAACGGAGGGCAGTTATCTATCTGGGACAGCGGTTACCCGACGCCTCAAGCGGTGCTCTCATGACGGAACAGGCAAAAGACCAACCCTTGTTCCAACGACCTTGCTCCCAACCGGGGTTTACCGAGCCAGCACCTCTCAATGCTGCTGGTGCGCTCTTACCGCACCTTTGCACCCTTACCTGTGAAGTCTAGACTTCCATCGGCGGTATGTTTCTGTGGCACTCTCCTCACGGTCACCCGCACTGGGCGTTACCCAGCAAGTTTGGTCTTTCGGGAGCCCGGACTTTCCTCAGACTGGGTCAGCGATGCCGCCCAGCCCGCAACTGCCTCGCCAACTTTTCCTCTTCTCAGTGTACTAAAGCGTCTCGCGGAAACCCGACAGTCCCTAGGAAGTTTTTGAACATCACTGCTTTATCCTCAGCTCCTGCCCTAAGTGTTTGTACGGTTTTTATATCCTCAAGGAAAATAGGAAGATCCGGAAAACTTTATAAATTTCCCCCAATCTTCCGAAGTTTTACGGATGCCATCTAGATATGACTTATTTAGTACGGTCTTGGCGTTGCAAGGCCCGAACCAGCTTGATTTCGTCATAGCTATAGCGTTTTCCCAGGTGTTCCCAGAGATTTCCTAGGGAAGCCAGACCGACGGTTTCGATCGCCTGATTAATCTCCGCCTGGGCTTCGGGCTTCACCAAGCCTTCAAGATTGGCAATGCGCCGATTTTCGATCAGCAACGCTAGGTGATTGGCCACGGTTTCGGGTCTAATTTCCCGATGGGCTGCAATTTCGGCGGGGCTATAGCCTTCCTGGAAGAGCGCAAGGGTTTGGAGGTGAGTGTGGGTCACATGGGCGCGCCGGATTTCTACGGCTGGGCCAGCGTCCAGCGTGGGCGGTGTGGGATCCAGGCCCATATCCCGGCAATACTGGCGGATTTCAGCGATGAAGCGATCGCCATACTGCTCCAACTTATGACTCCCCACCCCTGAAATTCGGCCAAAGGCATTGAGGGTTTGGGGCCGCTGCTGGGCCATGAGGCGCAGGCTAGAATCCGAGAAAACCACATAGGGGGCCACATTTTGTTCGTTGGCAATTTGTTTGCGCAGCTTTCGTAACCGTTCAAACAATTGTTCGATTTCGATCTGAGTACTGCTGACGGTGGGTCCATCGGCACTGTCGAGGTGATTGGGAATCGCAACTTGGACAGACCGCTGTTTGCGCAGGACTTCCCAACTGCCTTCGTTGAGTTTGAGGACCGGATAGCCGTCTTGGGTTTCGCTGAGGAGGTTTTGGTGGAGGAGCGATCGCCCCAGCAACCGCCACTGGTCTACGGTCCTGTCCTTGCCAATCCCGTGGGTGGAAAGCTGGTCATGGCCGAGTTCTTTGATGCGCTGCTTTTTGGAGCCCCGCAAAACGTCGATAATATGGGCCATGCCAAATCGCTCTTTGCAGCGGGCCACACAGGAAAGGAATTTCTGGGCCTCGATAGTCCAGTCTTCCATCGGCGGTGGATTGACGCAGTTGTCGCACTGACCGCAGTTCACCGTAAAGCGTTCGCCAAAATAGCCGAGCTGAATCGTGCGGCGGCAGCTAGAACTTTCGGCGTAGTCTACGACCTGGCGGAGCTGCTGGCGGGCGATGCGCTGTTCATGCTCCAAAGGATCACCGGTTTGCGGATCAACCTTTTGGTCAATAATCCATTCAATTCGTTTGATGTCGCCGGGATTAAAAAACAGCGTGCAGCGAGCTGGGTCATTATCCCGTCCGGCACGGCCTGATTCTTGGTAATAGCCTTCGATATTGCGAGGCAAATCATAGTGAATCACAAACCGGACGTCGGGCTTATTGATCCCCATGCCAAAGGCCACGGTGGCGACCATCACCTGCACATCGTCGCGGATAAATCGCCGCTGGTTTTCGGTGCGGACAGTATCGCTCAATCCCGCATGGTAGGGCAGGGCAGAGATACCGCTTTGCTGTAGGCGATCGGCGGTTTCTTCAACCCGCTTGCGACTGAGGCAATAAACAATCCCCGACCCACCGTCCTGCTGGCGAATCAACCGGAGGACATCGGCAAAGGCGTTCTGGGCCTTGGGCAGAACTTCATAGTAGAGATTGGTGCGGTTGAAGCTGGCAACATGGACAAACGGGTCCCGGAGCTGGAGTTGCTGACAGATATCTTCCCGGACGCGCTCGGTGGCGGTGGCGGTGAGGGCAAGACAGGGCACATAGGGGTAGCGTTGGCGTAGCTGGGCCAGTTGGCGATACTCGGGTCGGAAGTCGTGGCCCCATTCGGAAAGACAGTGGGCTTCGTCGATGGCGAAGGCGGAGAGGCCGATGCTGTCGTGAATTTCATCGAGGAAGGGAAGGAAGTTTTGATTGAGCAAGCGCTCAGGGGCAACGTAGAGCAGTTTGATTTTGCCGTCGCGCAGATCGTTTTGGCGCGATCGCGCCTCCTCTCCACTCAAGCTGCTATTCAAAAACGTCGCCGCAATCCCATTGCGCTGTAGCTGCTCCACCTGGTCCTGCATCAGGGCGATTAGCGGCGACACCACCACCATCAGCCCCGATTTGAGCAGCGCGGGTAGCTGAAAACATAGGGATTTACCGCCCCCCGTGGGCATGATCACCAGGGAATCCTGATTGTTCAGCGCCGCTTCAATAATTTGCTGTTGTCCCGGTCGAAACTGCTCGTAGCCATAAAAATGCTTCAGAGCATGCTCAAGGGTGGGAAAGGCAAGGGGAAGCGATGCGGGCATCTGAGCAGTAAACATAGGGAACGAAGAACCTCTCTGAATTTATCATTTAGTAGAGGAACCGCTGCTCTACTTTAGTAAGCCCATACCAGTCTTTGCAGCGACCATCAAGTCTCACTTTTTTTTGGAGAATGCCTTGACTACGATGCGCTCTGGCGATCGCCCAAATCCCCCCCCCCTTCCTCACCCCCATCTCCAATCTCCCCTGACCATCGGCAACGTCCAGGTCCAGAGTCGTGTCCTTCAGTCCCCCCTCTCCGGCGTCACTGACCTGGTTTTTCGTCGTCTGGTGCGTCGCTATGCCCCCGACTCCATGACCTACACCGAAATGGTCCATGCCTCGGGCATCTGCTCAGCCCGCAAGCTGGACAAGGTCATGGATATCGACCCCGACGAACAGCCCATCAGCATTCAGCTCTTCGATTGCCGCCCGGACTTCATGGCCGAAGCCGCCGAAAAAGCCGTTGCGGAGGGAGCACTCACCATCGACCTCAACATGGGCTGTCCCGTCAATAAAATTACCCGTAAGGGCGGGGGCTCCTCGCTGTTGCGGCAGCCTGAGGTGGCTGAAGCCATTGTTCGAGCGGTGGTCCAAGCGGTTGCTGTGCCCGTCACCGTCAAAACCCGCATCGGCTGGGATGATGACGAAATCAATATTGTCGACTTTGCCCAACGCCTAGAAGCCGCCGGAGCCCAGATGCTGACAATCCACGCCCGTACCCGTGCTCAGGGGTATACCGGTTCGGCGCGGTGGGAATGGATCAAGACCGTTAAGGAAACCGTTGGGATTCCGGTGATTGCCAATGGGGATATTGATTCTGTGGAGGCGGCGATCGCCTGTCTCCACCAAACCCAAGCCGACGGGGTCATGTGCTCCCGCGCCACCCTCGGCAACCCCTTCCTAGTGGGAGACATCGACCACGCCCTCAAAACGGGCCACAAACGGCCTGCCCCGACCCTGGCGGAACAATTGGACTGTGCGGAAGAACACTTGCGATCGCTCTGGGCCTACAAAGGTCAGCGAGGACTCTTCCAAGCCCGCAAACACATGACCTGGTATGTCAAAGGCTTTAGCGGCTCAGGGGATTTGCGCCAAAAGCTCTCTCGCATGGACTCCCTCGACGAGGGCCTAATACTCCTAGAACAGGCAAAAGTCACGGCACAAGCATCAAACCATAGCGTTTTGCAAGGGAACGCAAAGAATTGATGACTTTAATAGAATTTATCTTGCCTTATATGAAAGATTATTGCGAAGAAAACAATTATGTCGCGTTTTTCGTTGCTTTCCAGTGGGAATTCGCTATGGTAGTGCGTAGGCAGAAATCTAAAGAAAAAATTAAGGTCAACCATGAACCCTTCCATCCTTCGTCAGTTTTGGTCCCTCGTTGAAAGTTCACAAGCCACCCTGCTGCTCCAACTCGACGATCTAAGCCTTTCCTCTTGGCTCCTAGATCAGCTCGCCACTGAAATGCCCCTAAACGGCAACGAAGAAATAGTTATCAATTGCTACATTCAAAACAAACTCACCCTCGTGCGTGATCTGGCTCAGGCTCGACTGGGCAGCTGCTAGGTCGGGATAGTGCTCTTAGCACCTCAGCTCGAAGACGGCATCACTGAAGGCTGCCCTGATTCGCAACCCACAAAGTTCAAGCATCTCTACATAGCCAGCCTGTCTCCATATCTGAATCTGACAAGACTACAATATCTGACAAGACTAACCTCTCAAACGTCTTCCTTGGGGAAATGGTGTTCAAACCATCAGCTCTCAACCCCTAAAGAGTTCCTATCAGTACGTTTCTTCTCCTCAGTTTTTCCCTTCGCTCTAGGCTAGATTTCTGCATCCCTGTCCTGTTAAAAACGGGGCTTTTTTTTATTCAATTCTTGGGCTAAATACCTTTGACTAGAATACTTTGACTAAAAATACTTTTACTAAATACTTTGACCAACAATTAATCAATCGTTATTCCTAGGGAAATCATTGAGGGAAATCATTGAAGAATCAATCTAGCGTCATAACGACTATAAAGCCAGGCTGCTCATGGGTAAAACTCCTATCTTAATATTTTTTTATATTTTGTAGCTGCTGTAACAGTGAACCTCAAATGCCCATGGTTTCTTGCAGGAGGGAAGAAGGATCGAGCGGATTTCAAGCCGAGTTAAATCTTAATTAATCTTGATTTCCTATGCAGAAAAGGCGTAGCATTCTTCCTGAATTGTCATAGCAAATAGAGTGTGCGGGGTTCTATGGGTAAGAGGAGTTTACGGTTGATCACAGCATTGATGCTGGTAACACCCTTGGTGGCCTGTACCACGGCCCCCAGTGGTGACAGCAGCAATTCAGGCCCAGGGGCAGCCACTGCTAATGGACCAAGCCGTTTGGAAACGGTCAAAAATCGGGGCAAGCTGCTCTGCGGTGTTGAGGGCACCATTCCGGGCTTTAGCTTTGTCGACACCGACGGTAAGTATTCCGGGCTCGATGTGGACACCTGTCGGGCGGTTGCCGCCGCAGTATTTGGCACCGCTGAAGATATTGACAGCAAAATTGAATACCGCAACCTAGATTCCACCGCCCGTTTCCCAGCACTGCAAAATGGCGAAGTAGACGTGCTGGCCCGGAACACGACTTGGACCCTGAGTCGCGATGCGTCCGGCGGCAATGGTCTGGAGTTTGTGCCCACGACGTTCTATGACGGCCAAGGGATTTTGGCCCGCAAAGACAGTGGCGTCACTTCGCTCAAGGATATGGAGGGCAAGTCCATCTGCGTGGAAACCGGGACAACCACGGAGCTTAACCTTGCCACCCGCAGTACTGAGCTGGGGATTACGGTAAGCGAGGTCAAGTTCCAAGATTCCAATGCTACGTTTGCCGCCTACGAAGAGGGTCGTTGCGAGGCGATTACTTCTGACCGCTCCCAACTTGCAGCGAAGCGGACGGGCTTGTCTAATCCCGATGACCATGTGCTGCTAGATGACGTGCTCTCGAAGGAGCCCCTCGGTCCTGTAACGATTAACAACGATTCCGCTTGGTTTGACGTGGTCAAGTGGGTCACCTATGGCCTGATCCAAGCCGAAGAGTTTGGCATCACCCAGGCCAACGTCGAGGAAAAGGTTAGCGATAAGAGTCCAGATGTCAAGCTCTTCTTGGGCAGTGAGGGGGACTTGGGCAAGCAGTTGGGTCTGCCGGCCAACTTCATGGTCAATGCGGTGAAAGCTGTGGGGAACTACGGTGAGGTTTACGATCGCAACATCGGAGAAGTTCTCAGCATCGATCGGGGTCAGAATAAGCTCTGGACCGATGGCGGCTTGATGTATTCTCCGCCGTTCCGCTAAAAATTGGTGGCGCGATCGCCCGTTAAAAGCGATCGCTTCAACCAGAGGGGCTTTGCATGCAAGGCCCCTCTTTTTGCTCAACCTGAGCCGTCCCCTGGGCGATCGCGTAGTAGATTACTCAGTACATTGCTTAGTGCATTGCTGAGTCCATTACGCCTCAGCTTGCTTGTTTTAGAGCGTTCAGGACCGAATCCATGACAGCACCGGACGATCCCGCTGACCGTTGGCAACCCCATGCTTTGCGGTCTGCAAAGCCACCGCTCTGGCGTGATGAGCGCTTTTGGAAAATCCTCTTCCAGGTTTTGGCGGTGGTGATTGTAGGCAGTCTCTTAGCGATCGCCATCACCAACCTCAATCGCAACCTCGCTCAGCAAGGCCGTAGCTTTGAGTTCGGCTTTTTGGGCAATGCGGCGGGATTTAATATTGGTGAGGCGATCGTGCCCTTTACCCGCGATGACCCCTATTGGTGGGGATTTGCCGTCGGGCTCATCAACACGATTCGGCTGATCTTGCTGGCCATTCCCCTCGCGACGGTCTTCGGCGTCATTGCAGGGGTGGCGAGTTTCTCTAGCAACTGGCTACTGCGCAAGCTCAGCCTGCTCTACGTTGAGGTCATGCGGAATCTTCCCATTCTGCTTGTGCTCTTCATTTGGTATTTTGTCGTCTTTTTTGGGCTCTCCGAAAAGGACGCAGTAACCCAGCTCTCCAGTGCCTTGGCAATTAGTAAAAAGGGGATTTGGGTGCCCTGGCCTGCGAGTCCCAATGCGGGGCTGTGGGCGCTGGTGTTGGTTGCCTTGGCGATCGCCGCAACCCTACTCTGGCGCTGGCGAATCAAAATCATGACCGAGCAAGCCGTCTCGGGTCAGCCTCAGCTCTATGGCCTATTGGGCATGGGCGTGGTGGGTCTTTTGATCTTTTTCTTCGGTTTGGGCTGGCAAATTCCTCAAGTGGAGGGGACCAATGTCGATCGGGGCCTCAAGGCGACGCTGGAGTACAGCGCGATGTTGATGGCGTTAGCCGCCCACACCGGAGCTTTTATCGCCGAGGTGGTTCGGGGGGGCATCCAGTCGGTCTCTAAGGGCCAGTGGGAAGCGGCCCGAGCCATGGGGCTGGGCAATACCCAGGTGATGCGCCTGGTGGTCTTACCCCAATCCCTACGGGTGATTGTGCCGTCGTTGAATAGTCAGTACATCACGCTCAACAAAAACTCCAGTTTGGCCCTGGCGATCGGCTATCCCGAAATCTTTTCTATCTCTCAAACCACGCTCAATCAGACGGGACGGGCGGTAGAAATTTTGCTTCTCGTGACGATTGTATTTTTGATCTTGAACTTTTTGACCTCGTTGATCATGAACCGCATTAATACGCTGGTTCAAATCCAAGAGCGCTGAAGCCTGATATTCTATGACTCCTGCAACCCCTTCCCGCACCAGTGCCCCTCCGGCGATCGCCCAACCCACCCCGATCGCCTGGCTCAAAGAAAATCTCTTTAGCACCTGGTACAACGGCATTATTACGGTGGTCCTGCTATTTTTAATCGGCAGAACCTTAATCAGCACCCTCGACTGGGCCTTGCATGCGGCCCGTTGGGCGGTCATCCCCGAAAACCTCAAGCTCTATATGACGGGCCTGTTTCCCGTGGAGCAGCTTTGGCGGGTCTGGGCTTTGCTGGGGATGATCTGCGGACTAGCGGGGTTAACCTGGGGCGTCTTGGCCCGGAATGTGCCTCGGCTATTTGGACCATCGGTGCTGTTTGGGGCGGGGGCGATCGCCCTGTTCACGATGTGGGTCCCAACTTCCCTCCCCAATCGTTTGCTGCTCCTAGGATTTGAAATCCTCGTCTTAGCGGGAGCCTGGGGCGGACGGCGACTCAGCCGCACCCAGCCGAAACTGGCCCAGTGGCTCCCTGCGGCTTGGACGGTATCCTTTTTTGTGGCCCTTTGGTTGCTGTTGGGCGGCATCGGTATCCCCTACGTGGGCACGAGCAAATGGGGCGGATTGCTCCTGACGCTATTTATGGCGGTGATCAGTATTTTGGCCGGGTTTCCGCTGGCCCTGGTGCTGGCCTTGAGCCGCCAAAGCAAATTGCCTGTCCTTAAAGGGATGGCCGTCACGATTATCGAACTGACGCGGGGCTCGCCCCTGACGATGTTTTTGTTTATCGGCGATGTCATGCTGCCCATTATTTTGCCCAGCAGTTGGAACCTCGACCGCATCTTCCGGGCCATGGTCGTGCTGACGCTCTTTTGCGCCTCCTATACGGCGGAAACCATTCGAGGCGGCCTGCAAGCCATTCCTCGGGGACAGTCGGAAGCCGCCCAAGCCCTCGGTCTCAATACCCCCCTCACCCTCGGCTTGGTCGTCCTTCCCCAGGCCCTAAAAATTTCTATCCCTGCTCTGGTGGGCGTGTTTATCCAAATGGTGCAAGAAACCTCCCTTGTGGCCATCTTGGGTCTGTTTGATTTACTCGGCATGAGTCGGTCAATTTTGTCTAATCCGCAGTTTGTCGGTCGCTATGCGGAGGTGTATTTCTTTATCGGTTTAATTTATTGGAGTTTCTGCTATGTAATGTCACTCGGGAGTCGCCGGTTGGAGAAGACGCTCAACACGGGCCACTAAGCTGGCAATTCGAGGTGGCATTTCGGAGGTTGGGGCGGGGCTAGGCTGAACCTGGGGCGGCGGCGAGGGGCTCATCTCCTGGGTGCGAACGGCTTGCTGGGGGGATGGAGTATCCGGCGGTTCCGCCACCCACATCAGCGCAGCAGTCAGGAGGAGCGCAAGGCCCACAGGGCGTTTCATGGGAGGTTTCCGGCGAGAATTGGGGAGACTACTGTTTCTCATCACGGGGCACCTGGAGATTTACGCAAGGTTTTGGGATGAAGTTTGGGACGTTATTTTTAGGCAGCAGAAATTTAATCGTGACCAGTTTTTGATCTGGCACAGGTGCGCCTAGGGGCACGGTAACAAACCCGAGCGCGACTCTGCTTAAGGATTGACCCATCGCGGCGATCAACCCCTATGGGGGCCACCCACTCCCATCCCACCCACTCCCATCCATCCCACCACCACCAGAGGTTCAAAGGGCACGGTTTTGAGGCGTTGGATATGGTAATCAAACTAGTGAGCGCAACCTTAAGGGCGCAGTCATTGAAGCTGAGGTTCAAGTGGTGTTCCCGTGGGGGTTCAAGCTTTAAGGGAGCTTTGAGAAAGATTCTTGGGCGATCGCCACGATTGCGTATTCTCGAAAGTAAGCTGTGATAAAGATAAACGCACAAAGACAAAAGCAAAGAACAGGACTGCACCGATGACCCAATCGAATCTTCGGCCCCACATTGAACCTGCCCCTCGCGATCGCCTCAGCGATGAGCCCATGATCATTGCCGAGCAAGTGGAAAAGTGGTACACCAACAGCTTCCACGTCCTGCGTGGCGTCAGCTTGACGGTGAGCAAGGGTGAAGTGGTGGTGATTATGGGGCCATCGGGGTCGGGCAAATCCACCTTTATCCGCACGTTTAATGCCCTGGAGCCCTACCAAAAAGGTCGCATTTTAGTCGATGGTATTGAGCTCTCCCACGACCTCAAAAATATCGAAGCCATTCGCCGGGAAGTAGGGATGGTCTTTCAACAGTTCAATTTGTTTCCCCATCTGAGCGTTCTGCAAAATATCACGCTGGCTCCCATTTGGGTGCGTCGCTGGCCTAAGGCCAAGGCGGAAGAAAAAGCCATGCAGTTGCTCGAACGGGTGGGTATTTTGGAGCAGGCTCAGAAATTTCCGGGGCAGCTTTCCGGGGGACAACAGCAACGGGTGGCGATCGCCCGTGCCCTCGCCATGGAACCCAAAATCATGCTCTTCGACGAACCGACCTCGGCCTTGGACCCAGAAATGGTGCGCGAAGTCCTGGACGTCATGCAGACCTTGGCTAAGGACAGCGGCATGACCATGGTGGTGGTAACCCACGAGGTGGGGTTTGCGCGGGAGGTGGCGGACCGGGTGGTGCTGATGGCGGATGGGCTTTTGGTGGAAGAAGCAACGCCGGAAGAATTTTTCAATAATCCCCAAGCGGAGCGCTCGAAGCAGTTCCTGTCGCAGATTTTATAGGGAGAGGCATTAGGGGTAGGTATTAAGGGCAGGAATTGGGCAGCGAAATTAGGTGCAGGAATCCAGATTCAATCCAGCTCCAAGCCTGTCCACTGGTACGATAAAACGAATCCGTTAGGGAATCTTGCCGTGTCCAGTCCCGACCCGATTCTGCTCCACATCGAACAGCTTAAAGTCGCCTACCCGCAACGATCCGACCAAACGGATCTCACCCAACCCCCCTGGTCCCTAGACGGCATTTCCCTCGACCTCCGCCCCGGCCAACGCCTCGGCCTCGTGGGCGAATCTGGCTGCGGCAAAAGCACCCTCGGCAAAGCCATTCTCCGTCTTCTGCCCGCAGGCAGCCGCGTTGAAGGCCAGCTCTTGCTCAACGGCCAATCCATTCCTAACCTGAATCCCGAACAACTGCGACAATTTCGCGGAGAAGCGGTCGGTCTGGTCTTCCAGGACCCCATGACCCGGCTCAACCCGCTCATGACCATCGGTAACCACTGCCTGGAAACCCTCCTGGCCCATCGCTCCCAGATGACGGCCAAGCAAGCCAAGGTGCGATCGCTCGAAACCCTGGCTGCCGTCAATATTCCCGCCGATCGCTGGAATCAATATCCCCACGAATTTAGCGGCGGCATGCGCCAACGGGTGGCGATCGCCCTTGCCCTCCTGCTCAATCCCAAACTAATCGTCGCCGACGAACCCACGACCAGTCTTGATATCACCGTTTCTGCCCAAATCCTTGATGAACTCACCCGCCTTTGCGCGGAGCGGGATATGGGATTGCTGTTGATTTCCCACGATTTAGCGATGGTAGGAGAATATTGCGATCGCATCGCCGTCATGTACAACGGCAAACTGGTAGAACTGGACAAAACCGAAAAACTGTTGCGTAGCCCACACCATGACTATACGCGATCGCTGCTGAATTCTGCTCTGCATCTACAACAATCGGCGGTAGAAAATCGCCCAGACGCACTCGATCAATCAGATGAATCCGTACAAAAAACAGGGCCGATTTTGCAATTAAATCAGGTCAAACAACATTTTAGCCTCGGTGGCAATCCCCTAGAGCGCTTGTTTTCAGCCAAGACCCGCAACCACACCATCAAGGCCGTTGATGGGGTTAGCTTTGCGCTCATGCCGGGTGAAACACTCGGGCTCGTGGGCGAATCTGGTTGCGGCAAGAGCACTCTTTCGCGGACGATCCTGCAATTGCTCAAACCCACAGCGGGTACCGTTGAATTTTTGGGCGAAAACCTGGCGGGGCTCTCGCGTCCAGCAATGCAACGGCAACGGCGGAATATCCAAATGATTTTTCAGGATCCCAATGCTTGCCTTAACCCCCTGATGACTGTGGGCCAAAGCATTGCCGATCCACTTTTGATCCACCGTCTCGCCAATCCCCAAACGGCTAAGCCGCGAGTCCTAGACATGCTCGAACGAGTCGGTCTTACACCTGCGGAAGCGTACTACAATCGGTTCCCTAAGCAACTCTCCGGGGGACAACAGCAGCGAGTGGCGATCGCCCGTGCCCTGATCACTCAACCCAAGCTGCTGATCTGCGACGAACCCGTCAGCATGCTCGATGCGACGGTCCAGGCTCAGGTGCTGGATTTGATGTTGGCACTGAAGCGAGAGTTTGAATTAACCTATTTGTTTATTACCCATGATTTGTGGGTGGCGCGTTTTTTTTGCGATCGCATCGCCGTTATGAAGGGTGGACAAATTGTCGAGATTGGTCCAACCCAACAACTGTTTGAAACCCCTCAACATCCCTATACGAAAAAGCTCCTGGGTGCAGCGCCCCTTCTGGCTCGGCAAGCTTAGAACACGACCTTAAACTTGACCTCATGGAGTTGACAGAAGCCTCGAATCTTATGGCTGTTGAGTAGGTGCTACTGCTGTGTTGCCAGCCGTAGTTGTTCGATTGCCATGCAGTTTTTTCAACCGATCGGCGGCTTATGGGTTAAGCCTCAGCCAATTTGACCTTGGCCGCTTGCCAAAACTGCTCTAGTTCTTCCACGCTATAGTCGCTAATAGGTCGTTCTAAAGCGGCTTCGACCTGTTCAAAGCGTTGGACAAATCGTTCATTGGTCCCTCGTAACCCAGCTTCGGGATCTAGCCCATACCAGCGAGCCAAGTTGACGATTGTGAATAGCAAATCGCCCAGTTCTTCCTGTTGATGGGTCTTGTTGGGGGTGGCGATCGCCTCCTTAAATTCCCCCAATTCCTCCTCAAATTTAGCCCAAACCTCTTCGATGCAGTTCCATTCAAATCCTGCTGCCCCTGCTTTTTGGGAAATCTTCATTGCCCCCGCGAGGGGAGGATTACTGCGACTTTCTTTATGCAGCTTTTCGCTCAATGTAGCAACGGCAGGAAGCCCTTTCTGAACCCGCTCCTGTTGTTTCATCGTTTGCCAATTGACCCGTACGGCTTCCGGGTCGGTTGCAGATGCATCGCCAAAGACATGGGGATGACGACGAATCAATTTTTCACTGATACTTTGAGCGATATCTTGTAGGGTAAACTGACCCAAGTCCGCCGCCATTTGGGCCTGCAAAACCACCTGAAGCAACAGATCTCCCAATTCCTCCGCGATGTCTGCGGGTTCTCCCCGTTCTAGGGCATCAATGGTTTCGTAGGCTTCTTCGATAATGTAAGGAATCAGGCTTTGGGGCGTCTGGACCAAGTCCCAGGGACAGCCCCCTTCAGGATCCCGGAGTTTTGCTACCACTGCGACGAGGTGTTTGAGCGCGACCAAAACTTCAGGGTCAACAGGGGGTAACGGCATGGATAAAGAGACAGTCATGGGGGGTGAGAGCGCAACGGACGCATCTATCCTACCGCTTGCGCCGACGTCGTTTGGCGATCGCCTGTTTGCGCCGATTCCGTTTAATCCAACTCCCCGTCCAGTCGCTGAGGGAATGGCTCATTGCGCCCAGTTCGAGGCCCAGATAGAGCACCAAGCCTTCGATGGGATGCTGGAGGGCAAAACGCTGCAAGATTTCAAGGGCTGTATTCAACTGCTGCAAGCTCAACGGCCACCAGTTTTCTGGCGACGCGAGCTGGGCTAGGGCGATTGCCCAAACAAAGGCAAACAGCAGGATCCAAGCCGCAAGATAAACCAACCGAAACACCGTTCCCAAAATCGGGCCATGGGAAAGCATCGAACGATGGTTCATAGCTCGACGATAGGGCAACCAAATCCAGCGAAGGGGACCCCAACGCCGGTAGGGACGCGAATGAATATCCAGGTCCGGGCTAAGTAACAGCCCTCCCAGAAGATACCCCCCGGCAAACAACAAACTCTGGGCTGGATTCCGAGTCACCAGCAAAACCGCACCGGTCAACCAGGGAAAACTCCAGAGCGTAATTCGATCGTGGGTGCGACCAGACGGCATAGGTAAACCAAAGACGGTTCCTTATCCTAGGAGAGCGATCGCATCTTGGCGAGCCCTATCCCTTGGGCGATCGCCTCCTCCAAACTATCAACGGCAAAAATTCCCATGTCCTGCAAAAGCTGCCGTCCCGCCTCCGCCTCCGGTCCCGACAAATACACCACAATGGGCACAGGCTGTCGCATTCCTCTCAAGTGGATATGCTGACTTGCCGTATAAAAATATTCGGCGATGGTTTCGGCGATGTCCTGACAAGAATTAGCTAGGGCAGTCCAGTTGATTAAAATTAGCTTCACGTCCCGCAATCGCGAGAGCCCCTCTAGGGCACGGCCCACATTTTCCTGCTGACGGTGCTGTTTTCTCGACAACGATAACGACTGTCTGGCAACTTTGCTAGTCGTTTCTTTGAGAGAGACGAAGGCCGCCGCTTTGCCACCCGCCTGCTTAATCGACTCAACAGTTGCCATAGCAAGCCCAATGCCATTGCTTAAAACACCAATGTTGCCCTCTAATTGGACAATCGGCGCTTCCACTTCCGGTTTGGGCGAGAACAGCTTTTTGAGCTGAGGCTGTTGTGCCAAAGCCGCCGCCGTAAAGCGAACTTTGCCGTCAATGGCAATAATTTGTCCTTCCGAGCCCAAAGCCAGCGGATCAATTTCTAAAAATTCCAGATCTAATCCCGTCATCAGTCCATACATCTGCTCAAACATCTGATGAAAGGCTTCCTGATGAAGCGGTTGCAACTGCAGGGACTGGCTGAGTTGTTGCGCAATCACTTGGAGCTTGGCGGAGCCGATCGCCTCCAAATTCGCTGAGCTTGTTTCTATGTCCTCACGAATGACGGACTGATCGCTGACCGATGGATTGGAATCTGCCGAATGATGCCAAGCCTTAACTCGATATATCCCTAAAGAGGGATTAAGCTGCATCGAAATTCCAATTGAATGACTGATGGGATAAAAGGCTTCGGCCAATAAATACTCAGGATATTCTCCTTGAATCGCAGAATCAAATAAGCTATGGGCATTGGCGATCGCATCAATGCGATTCGTCACCTTCCGAATCCCGCCTTCGGCCTTGCGATTGCCCGCATGGACCTGAGCTTTCAAAACAACCGGATAATCTAGCGCCAGCTTCTTTAAATCCGGCGCAGAATGAATCAGTTGAGAAGGCAAAACTGGAATATTCATGTCGCGAAAAATCTGCTTGACTTGGTGCTCTAGCAAATCAAATTTTTCGTCATTGTGGTCCGCATGCTCTGCACATCCCAGAGCCTCCACCGTTAATGACTGGGAGCTTGCTGGCGGTAGAGTAACTGAGAGAGAATCCTGAGTTGATTTCATAAAAATACAAAAAGCGAAGCAGTTGGAACGGCAAGTCCTACGAATTCTTAATTAATTAGCCATCGTTATGGGTATGATTTGGCACTACATTCGAGTGAATAGAATCGTCAACATTTGTTTATCATTTTCAAACTAAATTTGCCGTAACCCCCAAGCAGGCACCAATACCCATTAAAACACCTCAATTGGGTTTGAGGCGTCGTAACATTCCCGGAATTACAGTTTTCCTCAAATATAGAAGATTTTATTGGCAAGAATAGCGTTCTCGCCCCTTAGAAGCTGTATCCCAGTATGCGGTTCTTACCCTGCTCGGCTGAAAGAGTATCTTTTGTAACTATCATCATTTCTCAAGGTGCCAGGGAGACAGACTCACGAGAAAAGCGCTGCCAGGTCCCTCGGTCTCCACACTGGGGGGACTACTGGGTGCCGAGGACGAGAGGCGAAGTGTGAGGAGTGCCTGAGGATGCAAAGGACCCGCCGGACTCATCACCTCTAAATGACCTCCCATTTGCTCCACGAGGCTGCGGGCGATCGCCAACCCTAATCCTGTACCAGGTTTACCACCCTGGGCCTGGATGCCTCGATAATGACGTTCAAACAGTCGCGGTAAATCGGCGGCAGGGATTCCTGGACCATCATCACTAATAATGATGCAAACTGTATCTGGCACCTGATTTTCCTGAACCATGCTCTGGACCAATACCACCACGGTGCCGTTCGCTCGACCATATTTCAAGGCGTTATCGATTAAATTACTCAAAATTTCTCGCAACGCCATAGGACTGCCTTGGATCGGCGGCAGCGGCGTTGGAGGACAGAGGAAGCGGAGGCTTTGGTTTTGCTCCTGGGCGATCGCCTCAAAGGAATCCAGCAACGGCTGCAAAATTGCCAAAATATCGCAGGCTTCGAGGACAAGGGGCTCTCCCCCCAGGGGACTCGCACCAGGCAGGAGCACAGAACTCGGCAAAGCCTGGGGCACCCGCTCCCAATCCTCATCCACAATCTCGGCTTCCGACAAAATCAAAGGCGATTCGTCAACGGCGGCATTGAGTTGAACCAGGAGTTCTTGGAGGCGATCGCTCTCGCGAATAATGCCTTCAGCCACCCGATGGTTGGGATCCTCCGTCGACAGACGACGTACCAAAAGCTTACCGAAAGTTCGTAGGGCGGTCAGCGGATTGCGAAACTGGTGAATTAAATTGTCCAGAATATCTTGGCGCTGCTCTTGGGCAATTTCCTGCTGCCGAAATCGAGCCTGCAACCATTGCAACCGACGCTCCATCACACAGGCCGCAGAAAGGGTATAGGCCACCTGCTCCAGTTGCCCATAATCCTCATCCTGCCAATCCTGTCCTTCCCGCGCAATCACCAGTAAACCGATCGCTTTATTTTCGTAGTAAAGCGGCTGTACCGCCTGATGCAAGCTGTTGTTGCTGGGCAGCGCTGGCAACCCCACCTCAGCATCTCCCCGTTTAACCTGACCCGCCCGCTTGGATGAGTTTCCCTGTTTTGTCTGGCTAGATTGTCTCACGTGAGTTGCAGATTTGCGCCAGCGGGAGGGATTGAGCAAACCCAAATCTCTAGAGAAATCTGTAGAATCTTGGGCCATCGGGCGCGCTGTAGATACACCAGTCTCCCGAGGCCCATCTCCTGTCCATTCGCTCGGCAACTGCAAAGGCTGACTTTGCAGCATCTCTAACGCCGCATCAGGATAGACCGCAATGGGAATTAAATTGGCACTATTCCCCCCAAGCCATTCCTCTGCAACGTAAACCACGCTAAGCGTTGCCCCGACTCCACGCGCCAAAAGCCTCAACTGCCCTTGACTGAGGGCGACAAACTCTGAACTCGCCAATGAACTCATTTTGGGAGGGTAGCTTGGCCCCAGCAGGTTGCAAGAATCTCGCTATTATCTCATCTCGGGGGGCACAATCCGGAAAAACTACCACCAAGAAGTTGAAATCTTTGGGAGGAACTAGTATACTCGACTACGGTTTTGTAACTGCGCTTTAACGAGATGCAGGTTCATACAGGAGGTAGGAGAGGTTGGCTAGAAGACGTAAGAGAAAGAGCCGCCGTCGTCTTGAAGGACGGAAGATCCTAGAGCATGTGCCACAGTACAGTATCGACTGTGGGGAAGACAAACCGGTAACTGCCGCTAGGAAATACATTCACGCAGAGGGTATTGTGCCACCCGCATTGCTATTGGTCAAGCGCAATGAGCACACTACAGATCGATATTTCTGGGCAGAGAAAGGCTTGTTTGGTGCTCAATATGTGGAAGAAAACCACTTTTTATTCCCTAGCCTTCGGGTTGCGGAAGATAGTGAGGACGAGGAAGAAGTGCTGACCGCGAGCGCGATCGGCTAATTCGACTTCATCGTCCGGGACTCCATTGACTGGGACTCTATTGTCCAAGATTGAATGCAGATTCATTAAGCTTGAGTTTGGACTTGAGCTGAGGTTTTACCATTCCATTTTGACATAGGGTGTCACCATTGCTTCGCAAAAGAAAGGGCTAAAGTCGATTCGGCTTTGGCCCTTTCCATTGACCGAAATTGCTTGACTGCAATTGCTTGACCACTATTGAGCATTAAGTCATGATAGGGGCCAGAATCGATTGAATAAATTTTCTAGCCTGGTCGAGGGACGCTTGGGAAATTTCGTGACCCATCTCAAAGGCTTCGAACTGAAATTCGGCTCCACATTTTTCTAGCACGCTTTGAGTGGTGAGCGCTGCATCAAAGGGAACAATCAGATCCTGGCGACCATGCAGGACTAAGATCGGTGAAACTGGTGGTGTTTGCGTCTGTTGCCAATGGGTCGCTAGGTGAGGATGTAAGTAACCGCTGAAAACCACAATGCCGCCCAGGGATCGCTCCAATCCCACCTCCAAGGCCATGGCCCCGCCCTGGGAAAATCCACCCAGGATCACTCGCTCGGGTGCAATATTCATCTCCGTAATGCAGCAATCCAGCCAATCTCCCAAGGCAGAACGAGCGGTGTCTAAACCATCCCAAGTAGGGCTTTCGAGGTCATACCACATCCGTCCCGTAGGATTGTAGGGATGAGGCAGAGGACCATTGGGAAAATAATATTGAACCCCTGACAGCCCAAAAGCAGGGGATAAATCCATGAGATCTTGGGCATTCGCTCCCCAGCCATGGAGCAAAACAACAAGTCCTTGAGCGGATGGCTCAACAGGACTTGGTAGGGGAAGCGCAGAAAGGTGCATGGCGATCGCAAACGTTTGGCCAATGCCTATGATACTGAACGCTGAGCGGAATAAACGGTTTCCTTCAAAAAGCCACGTTGGACAAAGGGATCCCGGTATAGACCTAAGCGCTGACTAATCACTAATCCCACAAAGGGAACTGCATCCATCCAGTACCGCTTCCATAAACGGCGTGGCTCCATCAAAATACGATACAGCCATTCCAAACCGGCTTGGCTGACCCATTTGGGCGATCGCCTCACCTGACCTGCTTCAAAATCAATGGTCGCCCCAATTGCCAAAAAGGTCTTGACCTGGGGCAATTCAGCTCGATATTTCTGAATCCATTTCTCTTGTTTTGGAGCCCCAAGACCTACCGCCACCACGGTGGCCCCAGACTGCCGGATTCGGTCAATAATGCGACGACATTCTGCCTCGTCCGTTTCAAATCCAAAAGGCGGAGAATAGGTATCAATTACCATTTCTCGCTGAACCTGACAATTGACATTCCAACGGGCGCGATCGCCAACCCCCTCTCCAGCTCCCAGCAGAAAAATAGTCACGCTATGATCATGACGATAATAGTGATAGAACGCTGGAAAAAGGTCCGAGCCAGAAATCTTCTCGCGAATCGGGCAGCCTAAAAATCGCGAAACATAAAAGAGAATTTGGCTATCACACACACGATAGTCGGCCTCCTGATAAACCTGATAAAACTCAGGATCCTGCTGAAGACGAATGACATGGTAAACATTTGGAGTGTATACAACCCCACCACCATTCCCCAATCGTTTCAACAGCTCCTTACAGGAAAGATTGTCAATGGAGACGTTCAGGATATTGAGCTGTTCCATAACCGTCAGTTCACGCTAAAAAAATAGGTAGATACAGGAGTACTGACTGCGCCAGAAGTCCATGGATCGAGATGGGCTTTCAAGCAATAGCCCGTTACATAGCTCCCCGTCGATCCACAACCGCAATCAAGGTTCTGAAAAGAAGATATAGGTCGTAGCGAATCGACCAACGTTTCTGATAGCGCAGATCTAAGGCCACTACTTGTTCAAAATCCATGACATGGGATCGGCCACTGACCTGCCATTCCCCAGTCAAACCTGGACGAACATTCAGTCGAGCCCAATGGTGGTACCGATAGCCCACAACCTCATCTAAGGTTGGAGGACGAGTCCCGACTAAACTCATTTCCCCTCGAAGAATATTCCAAAACTGGGGCAGTTCATCAAGACTCGTCCGCCTCAAAAAGCGACCAACCGCTGTTATCCGAGGATCTTGAGCATTCTTAAAGAGATTGCCATTGGCTTCATTTTTGACCAAGTGCTTGAGTGAATCTGCCTCAATCACCATGGTGCGGAACTTCCAAATTCGAAAGGTTTTTCCTTGAAGCCCGCACCGAATCTGACTATACAAAATTGGACCGGAGCTATTGAGCCGAATAGCAAGGGCTATTGGCAAGATAATCACAGCAGTTAACGTAAGTCCAACCAACGCTCCTCCGATATCCAGCAATCGCTTAGTCCGATTGTGAACGGAGGGATGGAGCGGGGTTAAATTGTCCTCGCAGAAGCCCTCTTCAATTTCCTTCGTAGAAAATCTTTGTGGAACAGAAATAGGGGGCAATAGCTCAGACCACTTCGTTCCTGACGGATTTGTCAAGAGTTGAGAGGTAACAACCACAATCGTAAAGATACCTTAAACACACCTGAGTTGAGCTTCTGTAAATGTACGGTATTCAACTCAAGAGTTTCTAGGTCGGTTAAAGATATTCGTGCAAACTTAATGCTTAAGTTAGGCAGAAGTAAAAATCGTGGGAAGTATCCGGATATTTATGTCGTTTTTAGAACTTCTTAGTCATAGAAAAATTAATACGTAATGCAACGATAAAGAAACTTTTAAGCTCTACTATAACCAACCCAAAACGTCCAGATTATTTTATTTGCTGAGATTGGTTCTTAAAGAAGAAAACAAAACAAAGGAAAACGAAGCCAAGTCAGAGCAAATCAAAGCAAATTAAATCACATAGGACGACAGATCAGCCGTTAATCAGAATTCAAAAACCTGATAAGCATCCAAAGAAAAGGAGGGTTTTACCCCTCCTTTTTCAGAAACAAAGATCTGGCTAGAGCGTTAGCTAGAGGGGTTAATGGCCCCTCTATACCATAAGCCCTACTCTAGTCAACTACTGACTAGTCCGCACTGGGAAGCAGCTCACGCCGTTCACTAGGACGTATTTGAACTTTTCCATCTGTATCAACATCGACGACTGCAGCATCACCATCTTGGAGACGCCCCGAGAGAATTTCTTCTGCTAAGGAATCTTCTAGGAGTCGCATAATCGCCCGACGCAGGGGACGCGCACCGTAGCTCGGATTGTAGCCTTCTTCAATCAGCCGCTCTTTAAAGGCGCTGGTCACATCTAGGGATATGCCCCGCTCCGTTAAGCGACCAAAGACCTCACGCAGCATGATCTCAGCAATGTGCTTCACTTCATCCTTGGTGAGCTGACGGAAGACGATAATTTCGTCGAGTCGGTTCAAGAATTCAGGACGGAAGTATTGCTTGAGTTCTTCGTTGACCAGCGAGCGAATCCGATTGTATTGAGATTCTGCCATGTCGTTGCCGGAGAAGTCGAAGCCTAGGCCACCGCCACCCTTCTCAATCACCTTAGAACCGATGTTCGAGGTCATGATGATTAAGGTGTTCTTGAAATCCACCGTGCGTCCCTTCGAATCGGTCAGTCGACCATCTTCTAGGATTTGCAAAAGCAGATTGAAGACATCGGGATGAGCTTTCTCAATTTCGTCAAACAGGACGACGGTATAGGGCCGACGACGAACAGCTTCGGTGAGCTGTCCCCCTTCGCTGTAGCCGACGTAACCCGGAGGCGAACCGATCAGCTTGGAAACGGTATGACGCTCCATGAACTCCGACATGTCAAGACGAATCATCGCCTCTTCGGAACCAAAGAAGTAGGCGGCGAGGGCTTTGGTCAGCTCGGTTTTACCCACGCCGGTTGGACCGGAGAAAATAAAGCTGGCGATCGGACGATTGGGATTCTTCAGACCCACTCTGGCTCGGCGAATGGCTCGCGAAACCGCTTTCACGGCTTCATCTTGACCAATCAGGCGACCATGAAGTGTGTCTTCCATGTTCAGAAGTTTCTCGGACTCAGACTCGGTGAGCTTGTTCACCGGTACGCCAGTCCAGGAAGCAACGATTTGGGCAATGTCCTCCTCGGTGACCACAGGGGAATCTTCGGGAACTCCAGCTTCTTGGGATTCGGCCTTTTTGGTTTGGGCGATCGAGCGGATTTGGGCCTTGATTTCCATTTCGCGATCGCGCAATTCCCCAGCCTTATCAAAGTCTTGGGATCGCACCGCATCATCCTTTTCCCGCAGAACCTGGCGCAGCTCCCGATCAAGCTCCTTGGCAGCAGGGGGCAACTGGGAATTGATCAGCCGAACACGGGATCCCGCTTCGTCGATCAAGTCGATGGCCTTATCGGGCAAGAAGCGATCGCTAATATAGCGATCGGCCAACTGGGCAGCGGCTTCGAGGGCCTCGTCAGAAATCTTGAGTTTGTGGTGTTGCTCATAGCGCTCCCGCAAACCATGGAGAATTTCGATGGTTTCCTCAACACTGGGCTCACCCACCATCACCGGCTGGAAGCGACGTTCTAGGGCCGCATCCCGTTCGATGTGTTTGCGGTATTCGTCCAGAGTAGTTGCGCCTATACACTGAAGCTCACCCCGCGCCAGAGCGGGTTTGAGAATATTGGCTGCATCGATCGCCCCTTCGGCGGCTCCTGCACCAATCAGTGTATGAACTTCGTCAATCACCAGGATGATATTTCCGGCGGAGCGGATTTCATCCATGATTTTCTTGAGGCGCTCTTCAAATTCACCCCGATATTTGGTTCCTGCAACCAGCAGACCAATATCCAGCGTGACCACGCGCTTGTCTTCAAGAATGTCGGGGATATCGTTGTTGGCGATGCGCTGGGCTAGCCCTTCGGCGATCGCCGTCTTACCAACACCGGGTTCCCCAATCAAAACCGGATTGTTTTTGGTCCGGCGACCTAGGATCTGAATGACCCGCTCAATCTCTTTCTGACGTCCAACGACGGGATCAAGCTTGCCCTCCGCCGCCATTTGGGTCAGGTTCGAGCCGAACTCATCCAAGGTAGGGGTTTTGGTTCGACCTTGTCCCCCGCCTGTAGTCACCTCGGCAGTTTCCCCAAGCTGACGAATCACCTGAGTGCGTACCTTCGACAAATCAACACCCAGGTTTTCAAGAACGCGGGCAGCAACGCCTTCGCCTTCCCGAATTAAACCCAGCAAAAGGTGTTCTGTACCGATATAGTTATGACCGAGCTGGCGAGCTTCCTCGAGGGAGAGCTCAAGCACACGTTTGGCACGCGGCGTGAACGGGATCTCCACAGCGACGAACCCCGACCCTCGACCGATTATTTTTTCTACTTCTATGCGGGCGTCTTTGAGGTTGACTCCCATAGATTTGAGGACTTTGGCAGCTACTCCGGTCCCTTCGCCAATGAGGCCAAGCAGGATTTGCTCGGTCCCGACGAAATTGTGGCCAAGCCGTCTGGCTTCCTCTTGGGCCAACATAATGACCTTAATAGCTTTCTCTGTGAAGCGTTCAAACATGATGTTTTCCCATCACCTGCTGCGAGCCGGTACGCTGATTCTAGCACAGCAAAAGGTTGCTACTGTCTCGCAGGAAACAGTAACAGGGGTGTGGTTTTCACGACTTTTACGAAAGTGAGGCGAAGTCCGGCGTGAGGGAAGGAATGATGGCGAATGCACCGTAGGAAGCTCCTAGGCGATCGCAACATTGCTGGTAAAGGGCGTCTAACAGGGTGCCACAGGCGGGTTCCTGCAGTCCCTTATGCCACAAGATGAGGGCATTTTCGCCGTCGGGATAGTAGTGGCGACGCTCACCGACCGTACAAAAACCGAGCTTATCATATAGGGCTAGGGCTGGCCTATTGCCTGCACGAACTTCTAGGGTGGCCCATTCCAACCCCCGTGAGCGGGCGCAGTGAAGCAGCCCCCAAAGCAGGGTTTGCCCGAGCCCTTGGCGCTGATAGTCGGGATCAACGGCCAGAAGGGTAATGTGCGCTTCTTCTAAAATCGCCCACAAACACCCTACACCTAAAATTTCAGGACTTGAAGGCTGCTGCGGGGTGCCAGGTGTGGCTGGGGGATCGCGGCGCAGGATGAGTAAATCGCTATTGGGGCTATCGATCTCCCGTTGATACCCTGCTTCGGTCCAGAGCCCCCCTAGAGCCCGTTGATCTAGGGCGATCGCCTGGGGCAGTAAATCACAGGTCAAAGAGGTCAGTTGCAGAGACGGGAGAGCAGCCATAGAGCGGATCCAGCAGGGTTGCGCGGGAGGATGGGAGAAACCAGTACACTACAAACCAGTACACTAAGGGGATGATTCTGGCCAATGATTATGGCCAATGGGGGACAGCGGTTCCCACTCCGTCAGTTTCTCAAATTTTTTGCGCAACCAATTTTTTGCGCGCCATTAAACTAGGACCCACAGTTTAGGACTCAACCGTAGGCCATGGAATCGACACAAGCTGCTCCCCCCTCCCATTCCGGTTTTGCTTATCTTCAGGTTGCTGAGGGGGACGACACAAGCCGCTCCCCCAATCAGGCACTCCTGCCGCTCACAGCCCAGGTGAATGAACATGATCATCTGGAGATCGGAGGGTGTGATCTCAAGGATTTGGTGGAGCAGTTTGGTTCTCCCCTCTACGTCTTGGATGAAGCAACGCTGCGAGCCGCTTGCCGTCAGTATCGCGAGTCTCTCCAGCAGTTCTATGGGGGTCCTACCCTGGCAATTTATGCCTCAAAAGCTTGGAACTGTTTGGCGGTGGATGCCATTGTGCGGGATGAGGCCCTAGGGATCGATGTGGTTTCGGGGGGAGAGCTTTACACGGCGCTGAAGGCGGGTTTTTCGCCGAGCCATATCTATTTTCATGGCAATAATAAATCTCGTCAGGAGCTGGCAGAGGCGATCGCCGCAGGCTGCAAGATCGTGGCGGATAACTGGCTAGAGCTTCAAACCTTGGTGGCCCTGAGCCAAGAAACAGGCGCATCAGAGCCCATTGCGGTGATGCTTCGGTTTACGCCGGGGATTGAATGCCACACCCACGAATACATTCGCACCGGTCATTTGGACAGTAAGTTTGGGTTTGACCCCGAGCAGCAAGAGGAGGTGTTCCAATATGTAAGTGCACAACCAGAGCTCCGCTGTATCGGTATCCATGCCCACATTGGGTCTCAAATTTTTGAACTACAGCCCCATCAGGACCTCGCCGATGTGTTGGTGCGAGCCTACAAAGCAGCCCAAACCCATGGATTGCCCGTGGATGAATTAAACGTGGGTGGGGGACTCGGCATTCGCTATACCGAATCGGATGATCCACCGAGCATTGCCACTTGGGTGGAGCGGGTGGCGACGGCGCTGATGAATGCTTGTGAAGCCCATGGGGTTGCGTTGCCAAAGTTGATTTGTGAACCGGGGCGATCGCTCATTGGCTCCGCCTGCGTGACGGCCTACACCGTGGGCAGTCAAAAAGAGGTCCCCGGCATTCGCAAATACATTACCGTCGATGGCGGCATGTCCGACAACCCGCGCCCGATTACCTATCAGTCTCTCTATCGCGCGGTCCTAGCCAATCGTATGTCGGCGACTGCCTCAGAAACGGTGACGATCGCCGGTAAACACTGCGAATCGGGAGATGTCTTGATCAAAGACGCCCTCTTGCCGCCTACGGAACCGGGGGATACCCTAGTCGTCATGGGGACCGGAGCGTACAACTACAGTATGTCTTCCAACTACAATCGATTGACCCGCCCTGCGGGGGTTTTGGTGCAGGGGGGGCAAGCAGAGCTGATTCTTCAGCGCGAGACCTATGCGGATCTGGTACGCTTCGATTGTCTACCGACCCGACTGGCGACGGACAGCTAGTGCGATCGCGCTCGGACTGAGTTAACAGGATCAATCCAGGTTGATGGCGGATTTGTGGCAACTATGGCTGAGCAAGACGTCCGGGGGGCAACCCTGGTTTGTCAATGCGATTGATGTCGGTTTGGTTGTCCTGGTGACCTACCTCCTTCTGATTGTGATTGGAGAACGGCAGACCCTCTGGATGGTTCGAGGGTTTGTCATTCTGATGCTGGCCTTAGTGTTGAGCCGTCGCCTGGGTTTGAGTTTACTCAGCTTTCTCCTGGGCTACTTGGTGTTGGGAGCGGCGGTGGCCATGTCGATCGTGCTTCAGTCCGAATTTCGTCGGTTTCTAGAGCAATTGGGGCGAGGCCAGATTCTGCAACTGTTTTCGGTTCGTAAACCCCAAGCGGCGCGATCGGATGTGATTGACGAAATCGTTGATTCGGTCAAAGAACTCTCTCAAAATCGGACCGGTGCATTATTGATGCTTGAAACCGGGGATCCCCTCGATGAACGGGATTTTTCGGTGCCCGGTGTGCGCATCAATGCTGAGGTTTCCAAGGAGTTACTGCAAACTATTTTTCAGACTTCGACCTTGCTCCATGACGGAGCGGTGTTGATTCGGGGATCGCGCATTATGGCAGCTAGTGTGATTTTGCCCATTTCAGAGCGATCGGCGGCGCGGCGTTTGGGTACTCGCCATCGGGCGGCCATGGGCATTACTGAACGGGTCGAAAATTGTTTGTGTATTGTGGTTTCTGAAGAGACGGGATCCATTTCCCTCGCGGAACGCGGTATTCTTAATCGTCCCCTCACAAGCAGCAAGCTGAGGGAAATTTTGCAGGATCGCCTGTCCCAATCGGTTGAATTGGAAACGGTGGCTCCGGACCTTCGCAACCTTAGCCGCAAGTTATTTGAGCAGTGGCTGAGATGGATGGCGAAGGCCTTTAGTTTTCTCAGTCCATCGGCGTCTCGGGAGAAAAAATGATTGCTAAGCTGACGACGGCTCCGCACCAGCTTCCTGCGGATTTGCAGGTCGATCGCCTGCCGAAGCATGTGGCGGTGATTATGGATGGCAATGGACGCTGGGCAAAACGGCGGGGGTTGCCGCGCATTATGGGGCATCGGCGGGGGGTCGATACCCTCAAAACCCTGCTGCGTTGTTCTGATGATTGGGGAATTCAGGCGCTGACGGCCTATGCTTTTTCGACGGAGAACTGGGGCCGTCCCAGTGATGAGGTGGATTTTTTGATGATGCTGTTTGAGCGGGTCCTGCGGCAGGAGCTCAAGGAACTGATGGCGGAGAATGTGCGGATTCGCTTTGTCGGTAATCTCAAGGCGTTACCGCCTTCGCTGCAAGCGGAGATCGAGGGGGCGATGCTGGAGACCCAAAATAATCAGGGCATTCAGTTTACGGTGGCGACGAACTATGGCGGGCGGCAGGAAATTGTGCAGGCTTGTCAGGCGATCGCCCACCAGGTCCAAGCGGGCCAGCTCAATCCGGATGATATCGACGAGTCTATTTTTGAGCAGCACCTATACACCCAAGGGCTGGGCGATCCAGATTTGCTGATTCGGACAAGTGGTGAGATGCGCATCAGCAATTTTCTGCTGTGGCAGTTGGCCTATGCGGAAATGTATGTGACGGATACGCTCTGGCCGGATTTTGATCGGGATGAGTTTCATCAGGCGTTGTCGAACTACCAGCAGCGCCATCGTCGGTTTGGCAAGCTTTAGGACAGCCTATGATGAAGAGACCATTTTGAGGGGCCAATCCCATGACAGCAATCACGCTCCAACTTGAACCGTTGACCCTTTTAACCCGTGAAGCGTTTGTTGCCCTTTGCGAGGCGAACCCTGATGCTCAACTGGAACGTACGCCGGATGGAGAGTTAGTCATTCTGTCACCGGTGGGCGGAGGCAGGGGTAAGCGCGAGGCGAGCTTGATTGTTCAAGTGGGTAGTTGGAATGAACGCACGAGCCTAGGCGAGGTGTTTAGTTCTTCTACGATTTTTAGCTTGCCGGGGGGAGGCGATCGCTCTCCTGACGTAGCGTGGGTGCGCCAGGATCGCTGGGATGCCTTGACGGTGGAAGAGCAGGAAGGATTTCCGCCGATTTGCCCTGATTTTGTGATTGAGTTGCGATCGCGCACGGATCGGCTGAAGCCATTGCAGGAGAAGATGCGGGAATATTTGGACAGTGGTTTACAAGTCGGCCTGTTGATTAATCCCCAGGAGCGGCAGGTGGAGGTTTATCGAGTGGGAGAGGCTATGCAGGTTTTGGATGCTCCTGAATCGGTGAGCATTGGGGAGTTGATGCCGGGATTGGCTTTGGATTTGCGATCGTTCTGGTGAGACTAAATCCGTATTTCTACGCAAACAATCTCCATCTCTTGTCGTTAGCATGATTCTAGAGTTGGACAAAAAGAAATGGGCGTTTTTTGGCGATCATACGCAGAAATTGCAACTACCGAAGCTGAGCACATCAAGTCACTCATTGAGGCCATCAGTCAGGAGACCTTTGAAGATGACGGATTAGAGGAAAAGACTGCTCCTATCTATGATGTAGTAATCGATGGAACATCTGTCTTTTTTACTTCAAATGGCTATGGCTGTTATGGGATTGAGGCAGAAAATCCTGGCCCATTGTTATTTGAGAAGTTATTTGGGTGCTTTGATGGTGCACTCGTTTGTTTTGAGTATATTCTGCCCTGTCAATCTCAGGGATATTACATGAGTAGTACCTGGGCTAAAGCAGAAGGTCCAATCGACTGGGAAGATCAAGACAGATTTGATAAATGTTGTCGTATTGTTTTGGAAGAGGGTGAGTTAGGAGAGGACTACAATGAGTTTGATGAGTTTGATACTTTTAGTGTATGGAATATCCCTCTCGATATCCTAGAGAAGCTTCAACTTCATTTGCCTAACTTGTTTCAAATGTATGTACGAGCAAGAGAGAATAATTTTGAGGATTGGGTAATGTTCAACGATACCCATTCAATCACCTATAACCTTGCCAGCGAGCTAGCCGAGGAGTATGTAGATGATGTAGATGCTGTAATTGAAGACTGTATAAAGGATATGAAACAAGATATTAGGGAGCATTTTGTGGACAATCTAGCAGTGGAACTTCCAAAAAACTTTCCCGAAGTCAAAACTTCCTCCTATTATACTTTGACTATATAGAAAACTTATATGAGCCGTAACGTCAGACTTTTCCCGACCTACTCCCAAAAAGAGAATCAGACAACCAATCATTGCCTACTGATTCTCAAAATGCTTTACGAGGAAAATCCAAAGTTCTTATCAGAAGCCTTAAGCAATTTACTCGAAGATAAATTTGCTGGTTCAGTCGGCGTGCAATTTACTCAACAGGTTCGTTCCCAAGGCTGTATTCCAGATGGAGAAATTAGTCAGCAACCCTTTTCAATTTTGATTGAAACGAAGCGAGGCCAAGATTTTAGGCAAGCTCAACTTTTAGCCCATCTTGAAGCACTCGCAAAACGTCAAGGAGAAGAGCGAGTGCTAATTGCTCTGGGAAATTTCGAGCGAGACGATGCCTCGAATGAACCTGCCTTTTCAGAAATTTACGAGAAAGCTCGAACCCATAAAGTTGCCTTCTGTGCAGTAAGTTTTGAGCAGTTTTTGCAGGCTATTCAGCTTGACTATTTGCCTAAGAATTTGGCGGATGCGATCGCTGATCTCCGAGAATATTTCGATGAAGAAAACCTTCTACCATCCTGGAAATATCGACTTGATGTCGTTAACTGTAAACTGAGTTTTGATCATGTTGTAACTCATCAAATCTATATCTGCCCCGCTGCGGGTGGACAGTACAACCATCGTCGTAGCTTATACTTTGGCACCTATCGCAACAAGCGAGTAGAACGAATTGCACAGATCCAAGCAGTTTTGGATTTGGAGTCAGAAGACGAACAGACGATCAAGTGGAATAACTCATCCTGGACTGACCCTGAGCTTGTCAAGACTGCGCGCGATCGGCGATCGCACCTCAATGAAAATTGGTATCCTGCTCGAATTTTCCTGCTGGGTGAGCTTCACGAAACCGACTTCCAGAAAACAACCCCTGGCGGCATGATGGGCAGCAAACAGTACTTTGATATCAGCCATCTTGGGATTGAAGATGCTCAGGGCCTTGCCCAAGCACTGAAGGAGAAAAGCTGGGCATCCTTAAATCTCTAGTCCAAGAAATCTCTAGCCCAAGAAACGTCGGTGCAAAAACATCAAGTTCCCCGAAGCAGCTCACGCACAGGCCAGAAACCTGAGCTACGATAACGCCAAAGCCTGATTATTCCTGGCTTATCCTTGCTTCATCCCGGTGGTATTGATATGGAAAATAGTCCCTTCAGCGCTACGCCTCCCGCCTGGGCACAAGAGGCCCAGCACGCCACCGGATTCCATTGTCCCCGCTGTCATGGCACAAGCCAGGAAGCTAACGCTGTTTGGATTAATCGGCGATCGCCCGTCTACATCGAAGGCCTCTATCGCCGCAAGTGGCAAGAATTTTATCAATGCAATTGCGGCACCAGTTGGTGGGGATGGAGTAGCGATCGCCCCACCCCCGACTGGCTCAAAGCCCGCAACGCCGAGCTCGAATCCCCCGAAAGTGAAGGATAACAGCACCAGCCCCCTCAAGCCTTGGGAATTAACGACCCACGCCAATGTAATGGAAACCGGCCTTCTCCATCACTTCCCGGTGTAGGAAGTTGCGACCATCGATCATCACAGGATTATTCATCAGCTTGGCCATCTTGCCATAGTCCAACCCTTGGAACTGCTGCCACTCGGTCACCAGCACCAGCGCATCGCAACTATCTGCCAAACGCTCAGGATCGGTTTCGACAATCACACCGGACAGGCCATGGCGTAGACCCGACTGAGACACAATTGGGTCAAAGGCTTTGACCTTCGCGCCCAAGCGATTGAGGTGCTCGATCATAATCAGCGCAGGGGCATCGCGCATGTCGTCGGTGTCCGCTTTGAAAGTTAGACCCAAAAGACCCACGGTTTTCCCTTTGAGGATTTTGAGCTCATGCTGGAGTTTTTCCAGGGCTACCAAACGCTGACGGCTGTTGACATCAATCGTTGCCTTGAGCAGTTCAGCCTCATAGCCGTAGTCATCGGCAGTGTGAACCAATGCAGACACATCTTTGGGGAAGCAGGACCCCCCCCAGCCAATGCCCGCATTGAGGAACTTGTCACCAATGCGGGAATCGAGACCAATCCCCTTGGCCACTTGGGTGACGTCGGCACCGACGCGATCGCAAATATTCGCCACTTCGTTAATGAAGCTAATCTTCGTCGCCAAAAACGCATTGGCCGCGTACTTGATCATTTCCGCCGAGTTCAGGTCCGTGACCACGACGGGAACCTTGGGCTCACTTTGCTGTTCTGCAAACTGGCGGTTGACAATGGGTTCGTAGAGTTCTTCCATCATGGCGATCGCCCGAGAGCTATTGCTGCCTAGAACAATGCGATCGGGATTAAACGTATCGTAAACCGCCGAGCCTTCCCGCAAAAATTCAGGGTTACTCACCACATCGAAGGCAACTTTCAGCTCATTGTCCGAACCTGCACCGCCGCCCGCAGGAACAAGCTCCTTCTGCCGTTCCTTAGCCCCATCCATCACAATCATCCGAACCCAGTCCCCGGAACCAATGGGCACGGTGGATTTATTAACGATGACCTTATAGCTGCTGCCATCAAGGTGAGAGCCAATGCCCTTGGCCACGGCTTCGACATAGCGAGTGTCGCTTTCCCCGGTGGGCAGTGCAGGAGTTCCCACTGCAATAAAAAGGATATCGCCATGGGCAACCCCAGCCCCTAGATCGCTGGAAAATTGCAAACGGCCTTCCTGCATGGAAGACTTCATGATTTCCGACAGACCCGGCTCATAAATCGGAGACTGACCAGACTGCATCAACTTTACTTTTTCTTCATTGTTGTCGATACAGATTACTTCATGGCCTGCATGGGATAAGCAAGCCCCTGTCACCAAACCCACGTAACCGGTGCCAATTACACAAACACGCATGGACAGTCATCCTCAAAAGTCGATAGAACAAAGCAAAGCATTTCTCAAATCCAACCGTTACCAACCCCTAGGCCACCGAAGAGAGTTCGGTTTTGCCTTCTTCAGCGGTCAAGCGAGCCCGAAAATCCGCAATCATTGTCTCTAAGCCCTCTTGTACCGGAACCTGAGGCTCCCAGCCCAAAAGACTCTTGGCTTTGGTGATATCCGGTTTACGTCGCTTAGGGTCGTCCTGGGGCATGGGCTTATAGTGAATCTCCAAGCCAGGATTGATCTTGCCTTGGATCATCTGAGCCAGTTCCAGAATTGTGTACTCTCCAGGGTTCCCCAAATTAATCGGTCCCAGATGATCGCCGTTCATTAGGCGCATTAGACCATCCACCAAATCCGCGACATAACAGAAACTGCGGGTTTGAGAGCCATCGCCATAAACGGTTAGGGGTTCACCCCGCAAGGCTTGGGCCACAAAATTGCTGACCACGCGGCCATCGTTTTCCAACATCCGAGGGCCATAGGTATTGAAAATTCGCGCCACTCGAATATCAACGTTGTTTTGGCGGTGATAATCAAAGCACAACGTCTCCGCCACTCGCTTGCCTTCGTCATAGCAAGAGCGAATTCCAATCGGATTGACGTTGCCGCGATACTCTTCAGATTGGGGATGAACTTCCGGATCCCCATAAACTTCTGACGTAGAAGCTAAAAGAATTCTAGCCTTGACCCGTTTCGCCAAACCCAACATATTGAGCGTTCCCATCACATTGGTCTTGATGGTTTTCACCGGGTTGTATTGATAGTGAACCGGTGACGCCGGACAGGCCAAGTGGTAAATTTGATCTACTTCCAACCGAATCGGTTCGGTGATGTCATGGCGAATCATCTCAAAATAAGGATGATTAATCCATTTAACGATGTTTCGTTTATGACCGGTATAAAAATTATCAACGCAGAGGACATCATGTCCTTCGTTCATCAGGCGATCGATCAGGTGAGAACCAATAAAACCGGCACCGCCTGTAACTAGGATTCGCATAGTGATTCGAATGTTTAATTGGAATAGTGGCAAAGTGGTCGCCCCGAGCAGGGACGAATCGGGGGCTGAGCCTCCTAGAACTCGCGCAAGGCCCCTGAGAACCAAGTCGAGCCTTCGACGGGTCACCTGCAAGCAAGATTCCATCCCTAGGTTGCCCAGGGATTGCCGCTGAGGGATCGAATCGCAATGGATTCGCTGGGAGGGATGCGGTAGGGATTTGCAGTACGGATTTAGCGAAGGTCGAGCGGGAGGATACAGCGATCGGTTAGCAGCGATCGGTTAGCGGAAGGACTCCGTCGGCCCAAGGGCAAACGGATTTACATCTTGAAAAAGATTGATACATAAAAACTTAACAGTTTGGCGAAGAAAAGTTTTTGCCATCGGGTCAAGGACGAGAGAATTTATCGAAGCTTCATCTAGATTAAGACTCAGCCGGATTGAACGAGGGACTGAGCCTCCCTTTAGGAAATCCGCGATTGTACGGTGATGTTCTCACTCAAGCACTCCGACTGGAATCGTGACCATGACGTTTAAATCTGGCAATCTGGCCCTGAACCCATCGACGGGCGATCGCCCCCAATCTTTGTGGCTGATCTCAGCGGGCATCTACGCTACGCTTTTTGGCCTGACACTCTGGCTGGCCTATACCAACCAGTTGCCCGACTGGTTTCGAGACATTCCCTATTACGACAAGATCGGCCACGTCAGCCTGTACGCGATCGCGACCTATCTCGGCCATCGGTTATTGCGATCGCGCTACCTCCAATTGCACCGCTGGCGGTTGCCCCTATTTCCCGCTCTCTTTGGCTGCTTTACCGTGACGGAAGAGCTCCTGCAAGGTTTGTCTCCCTACCGGACGCTAGATGCCCTGGATTTGGTCTGTAGTGGTTTAGGGATTGCCCTGGGCTACTGGTTAGTGGAGCGAAAGAGAGCGGTATGATATTTTCGGTCTGTGTCTGTGGGATCGATGTCTGATTCAGGGTCCGTATCGGGGTCTGCCCCATCGAGTGTATCTGCTTTATCTGCGCTGATTGCGCCTCCCCTCCAAATTGGGCCAGCGGGAGATCCGGTCCGGCTAGGAATTTTGGCATCTGGGAATGGCAGCAACTTTGAGGCCGTTGCTGAGGCGATCGCCTCAGGTCAGCTCAATGCCCAAATCCAAGTTTTGATTTACAACAATCCCGAGGCCAAGGCGGCTGAGCGAGCCCAGCGCTGGAATGTTCCTGCGGTTCTGCTCAACCATCGAGCCTTTGAAAATCGTGAGGCCCTAGATACCGAGATTGCGAAGACGCTCCAGCATTACCAGGTGGATTGGGTGATTATGGCGGGCTGGATGCGCATCGTCACCCAGACGCTGCTAGATGCCTTTCCCCTGCGGATGATTAATATCCATCCCAGTCTATTGCCGAGCTTCAAGGGCATTCGGGCGATCGAGCAAGCCCTCGACAGTGGGGTCAAGATCACGGGATGTACGGTGCATCTGGTGACGCTGGATATGGACAGTGGCCCCATTTTGATGCAGGCGGCAGTGCCGATTCTGGCGGACGATGATGCCACCAGTTTGCACCAACGCGTCCAGGAACAGGAGCATCTGATTTTGCCAGCGGCGATCGCCCACGCGGTTGAATCGGCCTAGAGACTTAAGGCTCAAGCCTCAAGACTCAAGACTTAATTGGGTGTTTTGGCGGTACATCAGGATCCCTGTTCCTCTGCTAAGGTGAGGGCTCAACTGTTGTTAATGATGCACTCATGACCGCGATCGTCCCGCCGGAGCAAGCCCCTAAAAAGTTCCGCTTTGACAAACGGCTTTGGCAGCAATTTATTGAAGTTGCGCAACCCTATTTCTATCCGATCGAGGCCTATAGCACCCGCCGCTTTCTGGTGCTGGTGGGGCTTCAGCTGCTTTTTGTCATGGGCTTCACGTTTTTTCTGGTGGTCGGATTGGCCTTGCTAGGGCTGCAATTCTTCCCAGAGTTTTTCAAACGGATGATTGACGATGTCAACTTCCTGGAGTTCCTTAAAGGGTTCGTGACTAGCCCAAATCCCAATCCCGATGGGGAGCTGATGCTGGCCACGTTGACAAATATTTCAGGACGGGCGCTGATTGGACAAATTCTCCAAGGTCTAGTCAAAAGTTCTATTTTTTATTGGGCGTTGGGCGCATTGTTCCTGGGAAGCGGTGGCTTTTTCGTGGTGCGCCGCAAGCTCAAACATCGCTGGCTGCAGTGGTTCTTGCTGGGAATTTTGCTGTTTTTGGCCTTTGTGGTCAGCGGTCTAAACGTTATCATTAGCTATGCCTTTCGCTTTATTGACAACTCCTTTGTCAAATTTGCTGAAGGAAAAGGCGACGCGGCAGCACAGGGGATTGCCCAATCGGAGTTCTGGCAATTTCTGGGGGTCTACGGCATTATTTTGCTGGTGGCCATTCCAATTTTGATCGGCTATGTTTATCTGCGTCAAAAGCTAGCGCTGTTTTGGCGAAAATGGTTGACCCACAAATTCCTGGGTGAATACTTTGATCATCGCTCCTATTACGAACTGGATTCCAACGCCGCAAACACTGAAATTGACAATCCTGATCAGCGAATCACCGAAGACATTAATGCCTTTACGATTACCGTTCTAGATTTACTCCTCGACATTCTCGGATCTCTCCTTGATCTCATTGCCTTTACCGGCATTCTCTACGGCATTTCTAAGCAGCTAACCCTTGGCTTAGCTGGCTATGTTTCGATGGGGACCATTCTGGCGATTGTCATTGGAACCCGCCTGATCAAAATCAATTTCAACCAGCTTCGGCTAGAAGGTGATTTTCGATACGGCATGGTTCACGTCCGCGACAATGCTGAATCCATTGCGTTCTATCGCGGTGAAGAGCTCGAACAAAAACAAGTCTCAGAACGTCTGCTGTCTGCCATTCGCAACTACGATCTCAAGATTATTTGGCTGGCCTACTTGGGCGTTTTTCAACGCGCTTACAATTACTTTGCGCGCTTAGTGCCCTACGCACTTTTAGCCCCCTTATTCTTTAGCAATCAAATTCAGTTTGGAGTCATTGGCCAAGGGGTTTTTGCCTTTCAGATGGTTTTGAGTGCGCTCTCTTTAATTACGAACCGCATTCAAGATATTTCAGCCTTTGCGGCCAGTATCGAACGGGTCGGGAAACTGTACGAGCATTTGCAAGACAACACCCAAGGAACGCGGGACAGTGGCAGCCAACAGCGAATCCAAACTCACCTAGCCCCGCAATTTCGCATCCAAGACCTGACGTTGCGCACGCCCAACAACGAGCAAACACTCTTCGAGAACCTGAGTTTGATGTTGGATTCCCAGGAACAGCTCTTGATCGTCGGACCCAGCGGCTGCGGCAAAAGCTCATTTATGCGAGCCCTCGCCGGGTTATGGAAAAACGGCAGTGGCACCATCGAACGGCCCGATAACAGCGAAATTCTGTTTTTGCCTCAAAAACCCTACATGCTGCTCGGGACCTTGCGGGAGCAGTTGGTGTATCCGAATATGCGATCGCACATCCCCGAGTCCGAGATCCAAGAGGCCCTAAAGCTAGTCAACCTCGAAGCCCTACCGGAGCGAGTCGGTGGCCTTGAAATCGAACGGGACTGGCCCTCGGTCTTGTCCTTAGGGGAACAGCAGCGGCTAGCCTTCGCCCGGATTCTACTCAACCAACCCAAATACGTCATGCTCGACGAAGCCACCAGCGCACTTGATGTGGTCAATGAGCGTCGCCTTTACCAATTGCTACAAAGCCTTGAGATTCTTTACATCAGTGTTGGCCATCGACCTAGCCTGCGGGACTACCATCGCAAGGTTCTAGAGATTGGCGTCCATGAAAGGGGATGGCAAGTATTCTCAGCTCCAAAGTATCAATTTGTAGAAAGCTAAGTCGAAATATGTAGAAAAGATAAAGGGGTCATACCCCTGAGGCCCCTATCCCCATTGTTCGCACTAGGCCAATCCAGTATTTCTATGCCAGGGAAATTTAAAGATTTTTATTTTCCTGATTCAGTTCGGTGCGAGTTGTCTCCCTCAATGAAGGACGATCGCCCTAGCTACGAAAACAATTGTGTCCGTGGATCCACTCTCTGGGGCTGCTTGCCAAACCTGTGCCATGCTTTTCACGTCTTTATTCACTCGTTCCTCTGCTGTTTCCGGAAACTACTCCTTTGAAGCGGATCGGGGCACGGACTTAGATCGGCTCTATCAATCGCTCGAACGTAAATTGCAGTTGGCCTACGCCATTGGCAATCGCGAACAAATTCGTAATCTAGAGGCTGAGGTAGAATCCCTCACGGGCTGGCGGTTTAGTCGCCAGCGCGCACTGCAGACGGTTTCTCGCGACGCCGCCTAGAATTGCGATGCCGCCGATAATTGCGACGCCGCCTAGAATTTAAGCAGACGTCCGTTGTAGCTCATCCAGTAGCCGTTGAGCCGCTGCTTGAGGGGATAGTTTGCTGATATCTAAGGACCGTAAGGGCTCCGAGCGACGGGCCAAGTCGTACCGATAGGTTCGATCGTAATAATCCAAAACAATGGCGATCGCCGGTTCCAGCCGCCCTTGACGAATCCAATCGATGGCCGCCTGAGTTCGTTGCGGTCCAAGACGCTTACGAATGCGTTCAGTCGCCACAATTAAGGCTTCTCCTCCTGCTTCCCCATAGAGCTGCGCCAAGAGCTGAATCCGTTCCCCCAGGGATCGCTGAATTTCCCAGATGGGCGATCGCCCCATCTGCTGCCAAATCTCTGGGGGAATCCGGCAACGTCCTACCTGGGCGCTCTCCGCCTCAATCCAAATGGGCCGCTCCGGGGAAAAATGCTGCCAAGTCCAGGCAATTAAATTTTCGTACTGCTCGGTGCTGGGCTGGGGGGGAAGCCCTAAATTGCCATAGCTACTGCCCCGATGGTTGGCTAGTCCCTCCAAATCGAGTACCTGCTCCCCTTGGGCTTGCAGCGCCTGCAAAATTTCCGTTTTTCCCGTGCCCGTCATACCGCCCAAAATCAGCAGCGATCGCGGTTCCGCCAAGACACGACGAACCCAGCCCCGAAAGGCCTTGTAGCCCCCCACCAACAGCACCGACTCAAACCCCGCTGTTTCCATCAGCCAGGCCATACTGCTGCTGCGCATGCCGCCTCGCCAGCAGTGCAACCGTAGCGATCGCCCCCCCCCCAGCTCAGCGGTTAACCCCTTAGCCTGCTGCACAAAATCAGCCAATTTGGGTCCGACGAAACCCAATCCCAACTCTACCGCCGCTTCTCTCCCCTGCTGCTGATAGCAAGTGCCCACAGCGGCCCGCTCCCGATCGCTAAACAGCGGCAAATTCACCGCGCCGGGAATATGGGCTTGATGATATTCCCCCGGACTACGGACATCCAGAATCGGCCCCGGCGCAGCGGAAAATGCATCAAACTCCAGAACGGAAGCCATGGCTGCTTAGGCGATCGCCAAATACTGCTCGTTCAAGCGTCCCACAAAGTCCTGCACCGTAGTACCTTCAAACAGCAGAATGGGCTCTTCCATCGCCAAGCCCAAGTCCTGCTGCAAATCCGCTTGCAGTTGCAGCTCCCAGTCAAACCAACAAACCAAGGGCAAATGCAAATCCTCTAGGAGGCGATCGCCCGGCACAATCCGCTCCCACCACAGACCCGAATAGTCCGTCAGGTGACCCTGGACAAACCGAACCACAGGCAGCGCTATGCCTTGGCGTCGCCAAAACTGTTCAAACCACGCTTCCGGGTGAAACGTAGGACGAGATTGCAGCAGCGTTCGGTTGATATGACTCCGGAGCTTAAAGTCCGGTCGCATGTCACTGTAACTGCTAAGACTGAGCCAAGTTTGTTGAATAGACTGCAACATGCACCGCACTGAATAATCATGGGCGAGCCCAAGGGAAACCTTAGCCAAATCGGAGAATGAATTCAAGGATTGGGATCTGGACTCCCGCAATGGTCTCTAGGTCTATTATTCCCTGCTTTTTCAAGCGCCCTTAATAAATCGGACGAGAATTTGAGCAAGTTGTACGAGTTGTTTGCGGTCTAGGGTTTCGATCAAATGTTTGGCGATCGCCGTTGGATCCTCCGGCAAAACAGCCTGGGCAGGGGTCGCCACTACAGTGGCCACAGGTACAGGTGCGGATGCAGGTGCGGATGCAGGTGCGGGGCTCGGTTCAGGCCCAGCTAGCTTGCTCAAGGTCGCCGAGGGCAGCACAGAATGCCCCTTATTGGCCACAATGAGATCGCTCGCCTCCTTAATTTCCTTAATGATGACGGGAGCCAGTTCTCGATAGGATGCCGCTGGATTTTGAATCGCACGCTGGGCCGTTTTTAACAGCAGTGGCCAAGCCTCGACCCCCGGATCAAGCTGGGCCAGTTGGGCGCAATATTGATGCAACTGCTCTCGTCCCTGGGTGCTATCCGGCTGTCGAAAAATTTGCAGCATCTGCTTAAGACAGGCGGTAACCTGGCTGGCAAAGCGCGGCGGAATCACGCCACTGCCTCCCCCAGCGAGCTGACGCAGATAGTCCTGGAGCTGAAGAAAGACCGGCTCTACTTCCTGCACCGTTTTTTGGGCTTCCTCCTCAGGCAACCCATTCGGCCCTTGCAGCTTTTCCACGAGCTCATGGAGCGTATCAAAACCCCGCAAAAACAGGGATTCCACCTGTTGATCAACCCGCACCGGGGCCTCTTGCAGCAGCTTGAAGCAATCTTCCAAACGATGGGCGACCTTATGAATACTGTTAAGGCTGAGCATGGCCGCATCCCCCTTAACCGAGTGGGCGGCTCGAAACAGCTCATTCACCTGTTCCGGATCTGCTAAGGCGGCTTGAAGATTGAGCAACCCTCGTTCAATCGTGTCTAGGTGCTCCCGCGCCCCTTCAATGAAAAACCCTAAAACTCGCTGTTTTTCGGCGTCCACGGCAGTTTTCCTCTATTGCTTGAAGGCAGGTCCGGAACTGCGATCTTAGCCTCACAATTCCACGTTGACCACTGGAAGAAAGATTACGATTGGTTCAATTCATCCCGAAGCTTCGGGGTGAACGTTTATATTGTTCCCGAAGCCGCCGCTCGGAGAGACATCCGTGCTACACACTAGAGCCGCTGAACTCGCTTCCGTGCCACACTGGTACCTGATGAAGTTTGGGGTTACGAGCGGCATAGCGAGATTGTGGCGATCATGAGCAAGATTTTAGTCGTTGACGATGACATTACTTTACGGGCGGCGCTGTCGCGCTATCTCATGAATCGGCAGTTTGTCGTGTTTGACGCTGGTTCAGGGGAAGAAGGGCTGGAGCGTTTTCGCTCCTCTCCTCCGGACTTAGTGGTTTCTGACATCATCATGCCTGGTATGGACGGGTTTGAATTTTGTCGGCAGCTACGCTCGATCCAGGAAGGGCAGCTCGTACCGTTTATTTTTCTGTCCAGTCGAGGGGATATCGAAGACCGGATCCAAGGTCACTCCATTGGCGCAGATGATTATCTCATTAAGCCCTTTGAGCCCCGTGAGTTATTGGCCAAGATTGAAGGGCAGTTGGAGCGATCGCGTCGGATTCACGCCGAAATGCAGCGGCTTTTGCAACAGACCCCTGTGGCAACCGCAAGCCCCACCCCACCCCCCAAACCCTTACCGCTGACCCCCGCCGAAGAGAAGGTGTTTTGGGAAGTGGTCCAAGGCTACACCAACCGTCAAATTGGCGAACGTCTCTTCATTAGCCCGCGTACGGTTCAGACCCATCTCAGCAACATTCTCAGCAAGCTCAATTTGGACAACCGAGCCCAGCTCGTCCGCTATGCCTATGAACGGGGCTATCAGCCTCCGACTTCGTCACGGGTGGGCGACCCCAATCCAGCAGAGGAAGCCTGCTAGAAGCCGATTCACCTGCTAGAAGCCTATTCAAAAGTTTTGAAGCAATTCTGGGACAATCTTTGGGCTAGGCCCCTCGCGAGTTGGCATCATCTCTGGTCGGAGTACGGTAAAGGATCCTGATAGTATTAAGGTGCCGAATCGTAGGTGATTCCTACCTCCATCTACCCCGATGACCCAGTCCGCCTCTATTTCTCCGAAGGATGACTTGTCCAAGCTGCGCGAGCAGCTCACGTCTCGCTTTGACAAGACTCGTAAGTCTTCGCTGACCCAGTTATTAGCGCAGAGCAAAGCCGGTTGGGCGATTCTGCAAGAGATGTTGCAAGAAGAACAGCGAGGGAGCCTCACCTGGCTTTCCGGCAGCATTTATCGAGGGCTCTTGACCCAGGCTGATGAATCGGTTATCGCTTTTCTAGATGAATTTTTTCCAGACGGCGTGGTCACGCCTCTGTCTGAACGGGGCGTTGATTATGGCAAGCTGCAAGCCTTGCTGATTGCCGAGGACTTTGAAGAGGCCGATCGCCACACCAATCAAAAACTCTGCGAATTGGCGGGGCCTCTCGCCGAAAAACGCAAGTGGATTTATTTTTCCGATGTTGACCAGTTTCCGATCGCGGATTTAAAAACCATCGATTTGCTCTGGCAGGTTTATTCTGAGGGCAAGTTTGGGTTTGCGGTGCAGCGAGAGCTTTGGTTAGGGGCTGGCCAGGTGTGGGAGAACCTTTGGCCCAAAATTGGCTGGAAAACAGGAACCACTTGGACCCGCTATCCGGGGGGCTTTGTCTGGGATCTCTCTGCCCCCCGAGGACATTTACCCCTTTCCAACCAGTTACGAGGGGTCAGGGTCATGGATGCATTAATGAATCACCCTGCTTTTCAAACCAAGTCTTGACGAGAACTGACATGCGAGTCTTTGTGCTTCTCTTTAATGCGGGAACTGACAACGAGGGCATTCATACGTTGAATATTGGGGAGCAAAATATTGTTCTCATGTTTGAGGATGAGGACGATGCTACTCGTTATTCCTTACTCCTGGAAGCCCAGGATTTTATGACTCCTATCGTTGAATCGATCGATCGAGCCGAGGTGGAGGAATTCTGTCAGAATGCCAATTATGAGTGCAGGCTGGTGCCGAAGGGGTTTGTGCCGGAAAGCGAGTTTGATCGGCTGTTGATTGCCCCACCCCAGCGCAATTTGGAGCAAACCAATTGGGAAGAGAATCCAGACCATCCTGGCGATCGCCCTCACCCAGAAGCTGCCGAGGTTGACGCAGAGACAGCAGCAGAGTTTTCACGCACTGAACTAGACGATATCCGCCGACGTCTGGAGGGCTTGCTGTGAGTTTAGTCAATCGCGGCCATTTACTCACAGAACAAAGCAACCCGGCTAGTCAGACTCTAGACCAATGCTCGGCGTTAGAAATTGTTGAGATTTTTAATCGGGAAGATGCACGAACGATTGAGGCGATCGCCCAGGCCAAGGTCGAACTCGCTGCGGCTATCGATTTGGCAGCCCAGGCCCTCCGTTCGGGGGGGCGATTGTTTTATATTGGGGCCGGCACGAGCGGACGTCTTGGTGTTCTAGACGCAGCGGAATGCCCCCCAACTTTTTGTACACCGCCCGAACTCGTTCAGGGAATTTTGGCCGGGGGCGCAGCGGCTCTCCTCCGCAGTTCGGAGGGATTGGAGGACATCGCTGAGGACGGTGCCGCCGCCATGGCAGCCCATCAAGTCGGAGCTCAAGATGTTGTGGTTGGGATTACGGCAGGGGGCACAACGCCCTATGTCCATGGTGCTCTGGCCGCTGCGCGGGAGCGGGGCGCAAAAACCGTTTTTATGGCCTGTGTCCCCTCAGAACAGGTGAATGCAGCGGTTGATGTAGATATTCGTCTGTTGGTGGGGCCGGAAGTTCTCGCGGGGTCAACGCGCCTTAAGGCAGGAACGGTGACGAAGCTTGCCTTAAACATTCTTTCAACTGGAGCCATGGTGCGTTTGGGTAAAGTCTATGGCAATCGCATGGTGGATGTGGCGGTCACCAACCAAAAGCTGGAAGACCGAGCCCTGAGAATTTTGGAGGATTTAGCAGGGTTAGACCGCGAAGCTTCTGCGCTGCTGCTGGAGAAGAGCGATCGCTCGGTCAAACTGGCTCTGATGATGCACTGGACGGGATGCGATCGCCCCCAAAGCCAAGCCCTTTTGGACCAGCACCAGGGGCAACTGCGCCCAGCCGTCGCCGCATCAGCCCAATTCCAACCGGCCCAACTCTCATCGGACCAATCCCCATCGGTCTAGGCGTAGTCAAGCTGCGCCTACAAGCCTTCCAGCGGGACACCCAAAAACCGAGCCAGCTCTGCCCCTTGATTCTCAAGCTCCGTTAAAGCAATGGGTTGACCCACACGGGTCAAGGGAATATCACCCCGCTGACGTACCTTCAAATACAGCGCTCGCTTCGGATTGAGACCCTCCCGAATTTCGACTTTCACCGATTGGGCCTCATCCAAGCCATAGGAAAGCTCAACCCGTCTATTTTTACCGGGGTAGCCATTGCGGAAAATGGTGATCTTTTGGGCCTCGCGGTCAAAGGCGTTGTAGCCGCCCCCAATATCCCACAGCATCAACAACCACAAATAGGTCGCCAATAGAATCGCCGCAACGCCATAAAACCCCATGACAATTCCCTGGGGAATAAAAACAAGCTGAGTCGCATCAGAAAACAGCAACAGATTGACATTCAAGTAGCTTGAAATGCCAGCCAGCAAAAAGCCGACGCCCCCTAAGGTAATGACAACGGCCCAAAAGAGATTGCTGAGTCTGCGGGAGCCCAAAACGGGCTGGCGCAAGAGGCGATCGGTCACGGTCACTTGGGCAGTCATGTCTGGTTTCCTAAATTGATTTTGCGTTTGTATGCGTTTGTTCTGAATCTATTCCTAGATTTTAATCAGCATAGAGTGCCTTCCGATGCGCAAACGCAAGATCACCCCTCGAAAATGTTAACGATTGTTTCAAGCATTCATTCAAGTTGCGATGGCCTTGGCCTCCAGTTTTACGATCCCGACTGCCTCCGAGGACAAAGCATGAGTAATTTTGCTCATTTTTCACCCTTCAGGCCGGAGTCTTGAGGCGGTTTTGGGGGGAGCCCTTGGGCGATCGCCCATTCCTTGCGAAAACTTGCAAATTCTAAGGCATTCCCCTTGCTTGCAACATTTTGTGAAGGCCGTATCATATTAAAAACGACAACCTGCTGCAATGCTTGCAATTTCATTTAAGGCAAGAGGTTTTATTCAATGACCATCGCATTAGGGCGCATGGGCGAGCAGCGGGGATGGTTCGACGTCCTCGACGACTGGCTCAAGCGCGATCGCTTTGTCTTCATCGGGTGGTCAGGTCTGCTGCTGTTCCCCTGTGCCTACATGGCACTGGGCGGCTGGCTCACCGGCACCACCTTCGCCACCTCCTGGTACACCCACGGCTTGGCGTCTTCCTATCTGGAAGGCTGTAACTTCCTCACCGTTGCGGTTTCCACCCCTGCCGATGCCCTGGGTCACTCCCTGCTGCTCCTCTGGGGTCCCGAAGCCCAAGGCGACTTCGTTCGCTGGGTTCAGCTCGGAGGACTCTGGCCCTTCGTCGCCCTCCACGGTGCCTTTGGTCTGATCGGCTTCATGCTGCGTCAGTTCGAAATCGCCCGTCTGGTGGGCGTCCGTCCCTACAACGCCCTCGCGTTCTCCGCACCGATTGCGGTGTTTGTCAGCGTTTTCTTCATGTATCCCCTGGGCCAGTCCTCCTGGTTCTTCGCACCGAGCTTCGGGGTGGCGGGTATTTTCCGCTTCATCCTGTTTGTGCAGGGCTTCCACAACTTCACCTTGAACCCGTTCCACATGATGGGCGTGGCCGGGGTGTTGGGGGGCGCGCTGCTCTGTGCGATTCACGGGGCGACGGTGGAAAACACCCTCTTCGAAGATTCGGAGCAGGCGAACACCTTCCGGGCCTTCGAGCCGACCCAGGCAGAAGAGACCTACTCGATGGTGACGGCGAACCGCTTCTGGTCGCAGATTTTTGGAATCGCGTTCAGCAACAAGCGTTGGCTGCACTTTTTCATGCTGTTTGTGCCGGTGACAGGTCTTTGGATGGCCTCCATTGGCATTGTGGGTATTGCGCTGAACCTGCGGGCCTATGACTTTGTGTCCCAGGAGTTGCGTGCTGCTGAGGACCCTGAGTTTGAGACGTTCTACACCAAGAACATCTTGTTAAACGAGGGCATGCGCGCTTGGATGGCGTCCCAAGACCAGCCCCACGAAAAATTTGTCTTCCCTGAGGAGGTTCTGCCCCGTGGTAACGCTCTCTAATAATTTTGTTGGAGGCGGGCGCGATATTGAATCCACCGGCTATGCCTGGTGGGCCGGAAATGCCCGTCTGATCAACCTCTCTGGTAAGCTGCTGGGTGCCCACGTTGCCCACGCTGGCTTGATTGTTTTCTGGGCCGGTGCGATGACCCTGTTTGAGGTCTCCCACTTCATCCCTGAAAGACCGCTTTACGAACAAGGTTTTATTCTGCTTCCTCACTTGGCAACCCTTGGCTACGGCGTTGGCCCTGGTGGTGAAGTGGTTAGCACTTTTCCCTATTTTGTGGTGGGTGTTCTTCACCTGATCTCTTCTGCGGTTCTCGGTTTAGGCGGCCTGTACCATGCGCTGCGCGGACCTGAAACCCTAGAAGAGTACTCCAACTTCTTTAGCCAAGACTGGAGCGACAAGAATCAGATGACCAATATTATTGGTTATCACCTGATTCTGCTCGGTTGCGGTGCCTTCCTGTTGGTCTTTAAGGCCATGTTCTTTGGTGGAGTCTATGACACCTGGGCACCGGGCGGCGGTGACGTTCGCGTCATTACCAACCCAACGCTCAATCCTGCCGTCATCTTTGGCTATCTGACCAAAGCGCCCTTTGGGGGTGAAGGCTGGATCATCAGCGTCAACAACATGGAAGACGTGATTGGCGGTCACATCTGGATCGGCCTGATCTGCATCGCCGGTGGCGTTTGGCACATTCTAACCAGACCGTTTGGTTGGGCCCGTCGCGCGCTCATCTGGAATGGTGAAGCCTATCTCTCCTACAGTCTCGGTGCCCTCTCTCTGATGGGGTTCATCGCGTCTACGATGGTTTGGTATAACAACACGGTTTATCCTTCTGAGTTCTACGGTCCTACGGGTGCCGAAGCCTCTCAGTCCCAAGCCTTTGTATTCTTAGTTCGTGACCAACGCTTAGGTGCAACCATCGGCTCCGCTCAAGGCCCAACGGGTCTGGGTAAATATCTGATGCGTTCTCCCACGGGTGAGATCATCTTTGGGGGTGAGACCATGCGTTTTTGGGACTTCCGGGGTCCCTGGTTGGAGCCTCTACGGGGTCCCAATGGTCTAGACTTGGACAAACTACAAAACGATATTCAGCCTTGGCAGATTCGCCGCGCGTCTGAGTATATGACCCATGCGCCTCTGGCTTCGATTAACTCGGTGGGCGGCGTCATCACTGAGCCTAACTCGGTTAACTTCGTTAACTTGCGCCAGTGGCTTGCAGGATCTCACTTTATCCTGGGCTTCTTCTTCCTCGTCGGTCACCTCTGGCATGCAGGCCGCGCTCGTGCAGCGGCAGCAGGCTTTGAGAGAGGGATTGACCGGGAATCTGAGCCGGTGCTGACGATGCCTGACCTCGACTAATCGAGTCATCTCATCTCATCATCCTAAGGGAAAGCGCCCTGGCTCCGGCTGGGGCGCTTTCTTTGGGTGATTCGATTCCTGCATTCCATTTCCTGCATTCCAGTTCTAAATTGCTCTAAATTTCCGCATGATGAGTTCTGATTTCTCGGACGAACGGCTCAAACAACTGGAAACGGATCTCCGCTCTGGTCCAGTCAATCTTTGTAAAGAGGCATTGGATGCACTGACTGCATGTTCTGCGGAGCAGGCTGTACCGTTGTTTCTTAGAATTGCGAAAGATGGAGAATTTTTACGCCGCCGCTTTGCGGTAATGGGCCTAGGGAGCCATCGGACAGTTGCTTCCTTTCAGGCGCTTGAGGCGCTCTCGACGGAGGAGAAAGATGCAAATGTTTTGGGTGAAATAGCCAATTCGCTGTTTGAAATTGGTGAATCTATCGCCAGTGGCTCCAACAATCCCGCGTTGCCGATTTTGGCGGACCTGTTTCAGCACCATCCTGATTGGTTGCTGCGTCAGAGCGTTATTGCGATTTTGATGGAAGGAGAAGCCTATGACGAGATGCTGCTGCCTCTGGTCCAGATGGCCCTTGAAGATTCGGAGCAGTCGGTGGTTGAGACGGGAATTTTGGCATTGGGGAAATTGCTGGAGGGCGATCGCGCCCCTGAAGCCCTCATCCACCTCACCCGCCTCACCACAGATCCCAACTGGCGTAACCGCTGGCGTGCAGCTACGGCCTTAAGCCGTTCAACTGATCCACAGGCCAAGGCACTTTTAGCAAAACTGCGCCAAGATGATCATCATCAGGTCGTCGCAGCGGCCTTAGAAGGCAATCTGGAGAATTAGGCCATGGGCAACGCAGTGCATACTTCCCCGGTTCAAAGAACGGTCTATCGCGATAACTGGCTCGAGCGCCTGGTCATTCGGCTGTTCTCCCACAAAATGGCCAAGGCCCTTGGAAGCGATACCCGTTATGAGGGCTACGATGGCTTTGTCGATCTGTCCCAACAGATTATGGAAGGACGCAATGCCCAAGAACAGCGGGCGATCGTGGCGGTGGTCCTCAAGTCGCTGATTCCGGCTCCGGCACTGTGGTTTGTGCGAACGCTATTTTCTCCGACTCGGTGGGTTTGTGAAGGAAATGCTTGGTTTGCCTGTCAGTTGTTTGAATGGTTAGTGGGACCTTGTGATTGGGTCGAAGCGGAGGTGACACAGCCGGATGGGACGGGGCGATCGCACCGCAGCGGCGTCCATATTCAAAAATGCCGCTACCTAGAAGAAAGTGGCTGTGTAGGCACCTGTATCAATCTCTGCAAGGTCCCGACGCAAACTTTTTTTACTGAAAGCTTTGGCATTCCCTTGACGATGACGCCCAACTTTGAGGATTTGAGCTGTGAGATGGTCTTCGGCCAGCAACCACCCCGACTCGAAGATGAAGATTGTTATCATCAGCCTTGCTTGGCCAATCGGGATTTGGCGAATCCCTGTGCGATCGCCACTCCCAAAGCCCCAGCTTGCCCGAAGATTGCCCGCTAGTTAGTTCTATTATCCCGATTCGATCACCCCCTTCCTACAGCATCCTTTCTACAGCACCATGACAGATTGGAAAATCAAGTTGCTCTACGATGGCGAATGTCCCCTTTGTCTGCGGGAAGTCAATTTTTTGACCCGAAAAGATGCAGGCCGAGGACTCGTTCAGTTTGTCGATATTGCGGCGGATGATTATGATCCTGAGGCCAACGGCGGTGTTGACTATGCCACAGCGATGGGGCGAATTCACGCGGTTTTACCCGACGGTTCAACGGTCAAGAACGTTGAGGTGTTTCGACGGATTTACGAAATTTTGGGGATGGGCTGGATTTATGCTGCAACCCAATGGCCACTGATCGGACCCTGGGTGGATTGGGTTTACGGGGTTTGGGCGGATTGGCGACTGAAACTAACGGGGCGATCGGATTTGGTTACCCTGGTGGCACAACGGGAACAACGGTTAGCCAATTGCAATGATGCAGGGCGTTGCCAGGTTACGGAGAATGCCTAAAGAACGATTCAAGGTCGGCAATTCTCAACAGTCAGTGGGGGAATTAGAGGCCTGCCAATTGGGTGAGGCGATCGCGATCGCACAATTTCACCTTAGCCCCTTCTACCTGAATCAACCCCTCCCGACTCAGCTTAGCCAATACCCGCGATAGGGTTTCAGGAATCGTTCCTAAGCGGGCGGCTAGTTGGCCCTTGGGTAAATCCAACTCTACGGTGTTGGCCTGGTTGGCCTGTTCACTCAAATCGAGCAAATAGGTTGCCAAGCGAGCTGGAATTTCACGCAACACTAAGCTATCGACCAAATGAGAAAAGTGGCGTAGATGGCGAGCAAAACTTTTGAGCAAATTGATCGCTAAGGTAGGACGCTGCTCCAGCAAATTCAAGAACGCTTGACGGGGAAAGAACAGCACCGTTGTAGTTTCTAGGGCGGCAGCAGAGGCTGGAAAACAGTCTCCATCCAGCGCGGGAACCTCAGCAAAATGGTCTCCCTCTGCAAAAATATGTAAAATTTGTTCTCGACCATCGGTGGATAGCTTGAAAACTTTGACTCGACCCGATTGAACCAGAAAAAATCCATTCCCATCATCGCCCTGATGGAAAATCATTTCACCTTTGTGGTACGACTGAGCGATCGCCACCTGGGCTAACTCCTGCAACTGTTCAGCCGGTAATCCCTCAAACATCATCGTTTCACCCAAGAACTGGGCCAGCGCAATTACGGTCGATGGGGAAGAAGCGGCCATGGGTCTACTCAAGCTCAATAGGGGCAATCGCGAAGACAATTCCTACGTCTAGCCTAGGGGGTTCTGTAGGGAAGAAGTGGAAGAAAAGCTTAAACTTACGGGGAAATCTCTGGGCCTTTGACTTAAGTCAAAGGTTACCATCCGGCTGTTGTCTACAGTAGAGCCAACGACCGTTTGAGAGGATCGAGCTGTGTTTTGCGAACAATGTGAACAAACCGCCAGTGGCCAAGGCTGTCATCAGTGGGGAGCCTGCGGCAAAAGCCCGGAAGTCAATGCAATTCAGGATTTGTTGATTTATCTCCTGCGCGGTTTGGCCCCGGTGGCACTGCGGGCACGATCCCTAGGGCTTTCAACAGATGCAGCAGATCGCTTTACCTGCGAAGCCATCTTTGCCACGATGACCAATGTCAACTTTGATCAGAAGCGGTTTACGGATTATATTCAGCGGGCGATCGCCTATCGCGAGCAGTTTAAAGCGCAAATTCAGGACAAGACGGGAGCGGCGGAAGACTGGGAGGCGATCGCCTGCTATGTACCCAATTTCGAAGAAAGTTTGCCAGCACAAGGGCAAGATTTAGCCTTGCAATTCCTTAGTAAAGCCGGCGGAAATCTTGACATTTTTTCACTCAAACTAACGGTTTTGTATGGCATGAAAGGGGTAGCATCCTATGCCTTCCATGCCCAAGAACTAGGCCAGACAGACAATCGGGTTTATCAATTTGTCTATGAATCCTTTGCCGCCTTAGATCGTCAAGATTTGACGTTAGAGGAGTGGGTCAATCTCGCCCTCAAAGTCGGTGAAATTAATCTGTTGACGATGGAACTCCTCGATGCAGGGCATACCAAAACCTATGACCATCCAGTGCCGACGCCTGTCCCGTTAAATCCTCGCATGGGTAAAGCAATCCTCGTCTCAGGACATGATATTCCCCAGCTCGAAACGGTACTCAAACAAACTGCACATACCGGTATTACGGTCTATACCCACGGCGAATTGCTCCCAGCCCATGGCTATCCACGCCTCAAGCAAACCTATTCCCATTTGTATGGCCATTACGGTACCGCTTGGCAAAATCAAACCAAAGATTTCGCTAAGTTTCCAGGGGCGATTGTGATCACCACGAACTGTTTGATGCCACCCCATGAACATTACACTGACAAACTCTTTAGCATTGGTCCTGTGGGCTATCCAGGATTGAACTATATTTCCACGGCAGATGATGGAACGCTCGATCTAGCACCCGTAATTCGCAAGGCCTTGGAATTGTCTGGATTTATCGCTGACGAATCCTCCCGTCAAGTAACAACTGGCTTTGCCCGCAATGCGGTTTTGGGGGTTGCAGATTCAATTATTGAGGCCGTGAAAGCTGGCAAAATTCGCCACTTCTTCCTCATTGGCGGTTGTGATGGAGCAAAACCCGATCGCAATTACTATACTGAACTCGTGGAAAAAGTACCGGAAGATTGCATCGTTCTAACCTTAGCCTGCGGCAAATTCCGCTTCTTTGACCAGGATTTGGGCCATATTGGAGGCATTCCTCGCCTGCTGGATTTAGGACAATGCAACGATGCCTACTCTGCGATTCAGATTGCGATCGCCCTCGCCCATGCCTTTGAAGTGGATATCAATCAATTGCCGCTGTCGATGATTCTGTCTTGGTACGAACAGAAAGCCGTCGCCATTTTGCTAACGCTATTCCATCTGGGTATCCAAAATATTCGGCTAGGTCCAACCCTGCCTGCCTTTATTTCTCCCAATGTTTTGAAATTGCTATCGGAGCAGTACAATCTCAAACCAATTACGACACCAGATGCTGATTTGGCGGCTTGTCTGGCTTGAGCCGGGTAGGCATTGAAGAAGCGATTAAACGCGATAAACGTGATTAGCAATTCGATAGTGTTGTCTGAGTTGTGTAGGCGATCGCCCCAGGAGATAAAGTTTGGGAATTGTCCGGGCGATCGCATTACTATCAACGCTCGAAAATCGCTTAATCCTCCTGAAGTTCCAAGACCGAGACCCAGACAATTTGTTCACTACGATCCGGCTGGACTAACCGCGTGCCGCTGCTATCCTTGCCGTAGATTTCGATTTGCTCTAGGCCAATATGGGCGACTCGCTCTTGGTTAGTCATCACCGTGACGATCGCTGCAGCACTATCCACTGCTGCCGAACGCCTCAGGGCTGCAAGGCTATCACTCTTGAGCGCAAACTTAAAGCCTGAATTGCCCAAGTCTCCGCAATTGCCAGGTGAGAGCAATCCCACCGGCATACGTTTCATATAGCCCTTGGCCGAAACCAGCAACAACTCATCGCTACTGCTGACCACCGCACAGCCCACGATGGCTTCCGTTGATCGCATGCGAATGCCCTTCACCCCTTGGTTATTGCGATTGGCTTGGGGTAATTGGTGATCATCAATAGTGAACCGCAAGATACGCCCGCCGGAGGTGGCGAGTACGAGGGATTGGCCAGCTTGGGCGATCGCCACAAACTGCACCTCATCCCCATCCTTGAGCTTGGTCAAGGTCAATCCCCGTCCCGTCAAATTGGCACAGTCGGTCAAGGGCAAGCGCTTAACTCGTCCCTTCTGGGTGACCAAGATCAGGTCTTGATCCTCAACGTCTTCGGGCAACAGGAAACTCGCAATGATCGCCTCAGGTTCACCATGCAACGCTTCCGGCAAGAAGGTCACCAGCGGATCCCCCCGACCCTTGCGCTTGACCAGCATGACCTCATCCACCCCGAAAGAATACGCCTTGCCATCGCGGGTAAAGGCCAAAATCGCTTGCTCCGGCTGGGCAATTTCTAGCTGAGCCGTAAAATCTTCGGCGGCTTCTAAGGTGGCGTTGGCTTCCGGCAGACCCTGGCGTTTGTAGCTGCGCAGCGTCAGCCGTCGCAAATAGCTGCGATGACTCAGCTCTAGGGCGGTGGGGTCTTCAACCTGTCCGCCTTCCACAAAGGTTTCCGCAATTTCTTGGACCTGCTGGGCAGCGGCTTCTTTGGTTTGGATGCGGGTGCGGCGGGGGGTGTCGTACTGACGCTTGAGCGCTCGTAGATCCTTTTTGAGGGATTTGAGGAGTTCGTGGCGATCGCCCAAGAGCTTTTCCAGCCGCGCAATTTCCGTTTCTAGTTCATCCTGTTCATCCCGCAGCTTTTGTTGTTCAATGCCCGTGATTCGTCGCATGGGCATCGCCAAAATCGCATCGGATTGGCGATCATTGAGGTCAAATTCCACCTGGAACTGAGCCTTGGCCGTGGGGGCATCGGGGGCATCCCGCAGGATTTCGATCAGGCGATCAAGATCCCCCAGGGCTTTCAGTATCCCATCCACGATTTCCAAGCGGTCTGCGGCCTGGTTCATCGCGTAGGTATAGCGCCGGGTGAGCGTGGCTTCGCGAAACTTGAGAAACTCCTCCAAAATTGCCTTGAGCGTGAGCTGCACCGGCTGGCCATCCACCAAGGTCAGCAAAATAGAGCCAAAGTTAGACTGCAAAGCTGTTTTTTGATAGAGCGCCTGCAAAATTTGGGCGGGGTTGCCCTCGCGCTTGACTTCGATCACGACCCGCATGCCATCGCGATCGCTTTCATCTCGAATATCCGCAATCCCTTCCAGTTTCCCGTGGTTGACCAGCTCCGCCACTTTTTCGATCCAAGCGGCCTTATTCACCTGGTAGGGCAGCTCGGTAATGATAATCGCCGGACGACGATGGCGACCCCGACCGGGCTGAACCTCTTCCACCGTGGCTACACCACGAATCGTAATACTTCCCCGCCCTTGGGTGTAGGTACTGACGACGCCCTCCAGGCCGATAATCTCGCCACCGGTTGGAAAGTCTGGCCCCGGAACGATCTTCATCAAGGCCGCATCGGTCAGATCGGGACGATCGATCAACGCAATCAAGCCATCGACAATTTCCCCCAAATTGTGGGGCGGAATATTCGTCGCCATCCCCACGGCAATGCCCGAACAGCCATTCAGCAGCAAAAACGGTAGCTGGGCCGGAAGCACCACGGGCTCCTGCTGGGAATTGTCAAAGTTGTCGGTGAATTCGACCGTGTCTTCCCCAATTTCTCCCAGCATTCCCTCATGGCTAATGGGAGCCAGCCGCGTTTCGGTGTAGCGCATGGCCGCCGGCGGATCATTATCCACGGAGCCAAAGTTGCCATGGCCGCCCAGGAGTGGATAGCGACAGTTAAAATCTTGAACCAACCGCACCAGCGCATCGTAAACCGACTGATCGCCATGGGGATGATACTTACCCAACACATCCCCGACCACGCGGGCGCATTTGCGGTAGGGCCGATCCGGTGTCAAACCCAGCTCATGCATGGCGTAGAGAATCCGCCGCTGGACCGGCTTGAGACCATCGCGCACATCCGGTAGCGCCCGCCCTACGATGACACTCATGGCGTACTCCAGGTAAGAGCGCTGCATTTCTTGGTGCAGGGCAATGGGCACTACCCGTTCATTGCCTAGGAGGTTTAACTGGTCAGCCATGGGTGTTCTATCCGCAGGGGAGCGTTCTGTTTAGTTTTATAGTACTGAAGTATCAGATTCTTGGCGATCGCCGCAGCGATCACCGCAAAGGCCGCCACAGAGATTGGTACCGAGATTGGCACCAAGATTAGCGCAGAAATTCGCACAGAAGTCCCCAGGGAGAGGAACTTCAAGGGTTATCTCGTGGCCTAGCATAGCGAATGATACCTTTTCTGTGCAGTGAGCATGGCGTTTTCGGTTAAAAATAGAAGCCAGTAGCTCCTGCTTTTTGCCGACCCATTGGCAATCGGTGGTAGCCCCATGACCCTAAACGGACAGCACCATGGCTACGGTTCTTATTGTTGAAGACGACAAGGCGAATATTCTCGTCTTCTCAAAAATTCTCAAAAAACGCGCTGGACTGGAGGTTCGAGCCACGGAAGATGTGGAGGAGGTGGTCCAGTTGGCCGAATCGGGTGAGATTGATTTGATTTTGATGGATGTGGCGCTATCGCGCAGTACCTATCAAGGTAAATCGATCGATGGCATTAAAATTACGCAACTGCTGAAGTCGAAGCCGGAAACGCAAAATCTACCGATTATTCTGGTGACGGCCCATGCCATGCGGGGCGATCGCGAGAATTTTCTCAACCAAAGCGGGGCAAACGACTATATTTCAAAGCCCGTGGTGGACCAACAGGAGTTTGTAGATAAGATTTTGGCGTTAATTTGACCGGTTGCCCTGCGATCGCGTCAGCAGCGTCCGTTTGCCAAAGCTCAGCATACTTAGTCCAGAGGTCAGACACATCTGCTTCGTCAACCTGCTTCGTAAACCCAACATGCCTTGGGCCGGATTGCTCAGTTTTACATCCTCACCCTAGGTTTCAGAGGTATAGCCTTGCTCTTGCAACTCTCGTATAATCCGCTCACCCAACTGAGTCCCCCAAGCCTCACCGGCAGCTTGAGATTCTTGAATCAGGACAGGCGTTTTTTGAATTAAGGCTGCGCCTTCAGGGGTTTTGTAAAAGGCGATCGCCGCTGTCAGTTCCGCATCCGTTAAATTTTTTGCAAAAACCGGAATCAGTGCCTCAACGAGTGCATTCTCATCAATCTCGGCGAGTAATTTCTCGAAAAAAACAGCCGGGACCTGAGGATAGGCGTCTTGAAAAAGCGGAATTAACGGGGCTACCATTTGCGTGGCCGTGGCCGTGGCTTGCGTCACGGCGAGATATTCCCGAATGAGCTGCTCTTTCTCTGCTGAAATAGGGGCGGCGGAGCCTTGCTGACTCTGGCTGAGGAAGGTTTTGCTCGTGGGTTGTTGAGCGAACTGTTGCGTCGAAGCAGGTCCCAAATCCTGCGCAAGCGTGGGCTGCGCCAAAGTTCCGATCAGGAGCATCGCTGCGCAAGATAAGACAGATTTCATAGCTGTAGATGAGAGCAACAAAGAATGAGATAAACAAAGGCAGTGCAATCTTAGTTACACCAATATGCAGGCTAAAATCCCAAAATCCGCACTGATCTTAATAATTTGTTTTCCCTTGTCCCCTCACAAAAGACTATCCATCAGATCCATGGCTCGAATGTCAGCCTCTGAAAGGGCGATCGCCCCCTGGGGTTGGCCATCGCGGGTTGGGTTTGTCCCTATCTGGGTTAAATGAGTTTCGAGTAAGCCCTTCATGGCGATGAGCTTGAGGCTATTTTCCGCTAGGGTCTTGGCGATCGCCGTCGCTCCCGGCATATACCCCACCGCCCCAATATCCATTAACGCAGCTCGCCGGAGTTGCAGATCCGGAGCCTCTAGGGCTTGAACCAATCGTTCGCCATACTGGGCCTGACCCGTGAGCTGGTAAAGCGATCGCGCCGCTGCATACTGCACCTTTTCCATAAAGTGCTCTAAAAATGGCTCAATCAACGGAACTGCTTCCGTCGCCCGCAAACTGCCTAGCGCTTCTAAAATCAAATCGTAGGGTTGGCACAAATGGGGTTTACCGGGCAACATCGTCGCCGCTTCGACCCCCCCGTTTAGAAGCGCCATCAAGGGTCTGACGGCACTGAGATCTCCCAATTCCCCTAGGGATTCGCTTGCGGCTCCTCGCACGTAGTAATCTTCGCAATCTAGACAGAGGAGAAGGGGCGGTACCGCTTTGCGATCGCCCAATTTCCCCAATGCTCTCGCCGCATTGCGCCGCAGCGGATATCCTCCATCGGGCGAGCGATTGTCCTCGTCACTCAGGGCCGCGATTAATAAATCGATCACCTCCGGCAGATCCACCCGAAACCGACCCAGCCACCAAGCTGCGTAGTAGCGCAGATCGGGGTCTTCCGTTTGTTGGAGGTTGGCGATCGCCTGTTCCAAGGTGAGGGATTCAGCGGAAATTTCAGTCATTGAGGTTAGCTATTGGGGTCAGTCATTGGGGTCAGTCGGGGTTACCAATGCTAAAGCCTAGACAGAAGGCTATCCACTAAAAGTCCCTTGGAAATAAAATCCCTGAGAAATCCAGCAATAACCTTTTAGCCTAGGCTTCAAATTAAGCTCGGCAAAGCCGCAATCAGCAATTAGCTCAGTGCGTTGATGGCGTAGTCGAGGTAGGAGTTCGCTTCAACAGCGGGGTCACCAGACAAACCATGGTTTGCTTTGATGTACTTCAGCGCTTCAACATACCAGCTGGGGGAGAGATCAAAGGTCTTGTTGATCTCGTCGAGACCGGCAAGCAGGTACTCATCCATGGGGCCAGTGCCGCCTGCAACGAGGCAGTAGGTGACCATGCGGAGGTAGTAACCGATGTCACGAGCGCACTTCGCTTTGCCTTCCGAAGACGCTGCGAAGTTGTTGCCCTGCATTTGGGTGGTGTAGGGGAACTTGCCATAAACGGCTTGAGCTGCGCCGTTGACCAAGGAGTCAGCCTTGTCGCTCAGTGCTTTAGCGGCTTGCAGACCAGACGTGGCTTGGCGAAAACGGCCAAAGGCAGCCTGCATTTCGGTGCTGCTCAGGAAACGGCCCTGGGAATCAGCAGCAGCAACCGCTTCGGTAAGAGGAGTTTTCATTGAACGGATCTCCCAAAAATTTTGCAAGAATTGATTAACAAAAAGCGCTTAAACAAAGGTCAGATGAAAGGGGACCTGAATTAAGCAACAGCAGCCGCAGCGCGATCGAAGTAGCCACCGATTTCGGAAGCCAGAGCGCTACAATCGCCGGGGGTGATACCGTTGCGATCGTTAACAAGGTCCATTGCCGCAGACTTCATCTTGCGAACAGCCTCGGACACGGAAGCACCAGGAACGCCCAGAGCCAAATAGGTCTCACGCAGACCATTGAGGCAGCGGTCTTCCAGAACGGAAGCGTCACCGGCAAAGGTTGCATAGGTCACGTAGCGCAGGATGATTTCCATGTCGCGCAGACAAGCAGCCATGCGACGGTTGGTGTAGGCATTACCACCGGGTGCAATCAAACCAGGTTGCTCAGCAAACAGAGCACGAGCCGCGTTAGCAACAATTGCGGAAGCGTTGCCGGTCATCCGGTTAACACAGTCCATCCGCTTGCTGCCATCGGAAACCATGGCGTTCAGAGCATCGATTTGAGAACCGCTCAGGAACTCACCGCGTGCATCGGCTTGAGCGACCACTTTGGTAAAAGCGTCAAACATTGACTAAATCTCCTAATCTCGATTTCGCTTGACTAAAAACCAGTCGTAATCCAGTTAGCTTAACCCGCTGGTCAGCGACTTAGGATTACACAAACAGGCTGAGGCCTTCCCGCAACTATGAGCTCGCTCCTGACACTGCTAGACAATAAACCCCAGAAAATCTGCCTTGAACGACCACAAGATCCATCCGCTACAGAAAACTGAGAATTCTTAGCCTACGCTCTCAGAAGTTTAGAGACTCAAGCGTATTGGCGGTAGTTCACTTTCACCTGTTGCTTTAACCCTTCTAGTTACCTTTATACAATGCCAGAGAGCGCCTGTTTGCGCTTGGCCATTAAGTTTTGTTACCCTGAGCTGGCGTCATGGGGGTAGAGGAATGGGGTTTTTGGGGTTTCTTGACCCGATGCTCTGGGTTCTGTTGCGATCGCCCCATTTGTTTCAAAACATTAAGAAAAAGGGATCCCGCACAGAAAAAATAGCCTAGCCCCGTTCATCAAAACGGCTGTAAAAACTGCCATATTTGCTCCAATAGGTTTGGAGGGCATGGTGGGGGGTATTGAGGCTAACCTTGGCGCGATAGAGGATCACCTGGCGGTGCTTGCCCATCCACAGCTTTTTGACCGAATCCACCGAGATTAAAACACCGCCCAGGGCTTCGACACATTCGGTGAAGCGATCGAGGGTTGACGATTCAACGGTTTCAAACCAGAAAAAACTACCGGAGCAAACCAGGTGATGACTGCGGATCCAAGCGCGCAATTTTTTTTCGGCTTGAATGGGATACATGACGACTTCGCCTCGGGTGCGAATCGGTAGGGTTAATGGATAACGGTCATGAATAGCGGTCACGAATAGTCTGGAGAAAGCTCATGGGCGTAGCTGCGGACCTTGGTAAACCGCAGAGGGCCGAGGTCAGAACCCCAGATGTGTTCGTGGGTGTCGAGATCAAAGCCGCGATCGCGACTCACCCAGGTGAATTCGGTTAATTCCACTTCGCTGACCAAATAGGTTTGATGGCCATTGCGGGGAATAATGCAGCGGTTGCCCGGTTCTACGGCTCCGATAAAGCGATCGCCTTCCCCCAATTCCGTAGGGATCGTATCCCGTCGAAAAATCATGGCGCAGTGACATCGCCGCACTAAAACCGCTGGCGTAATCGCAGCCAGAATCTGGTCTTCTCGACTCGCTCCGGCGTAGAGCATGGCGTCTTTAAGACCATAGTTTTCAATGAAAATACTGCCATCGGGTTGGGCAACCAAACGATGCACCCCTTGACGGTAGGGGGACCAGAGGTCGTAGTCGTAGGCTTGCTCGGAGTAGAACCCTACAGCGTTAAAAAAGGCAAAGGGAAGGGGCCGGAAATAAATATGAATTTGGGCAAACTTGGATGGTTCGGCCTGGGCCTGCTGCCAGTTGGTAAATTCCCCGGCCATCCAGTGGGCCAGGGTCTGCAACGCCATGGGATCAGCACTGGGAAGGGTCTGTAGGCTCTGTACATCGGAGCTGGACACTAGGCATCCTCCCCGGTTGTGCGGACTTCTGAAGCAAAAGAGGCGGTGACGACTCCCTTACCGCTACTGGTGCGAATCAGAGACACCCGAAACCGCACATGGGGGGTGCCAAACCAAATGCGTTCCTCGGCGGCGGCGCGATCGTAACTCGTCAGCAAGACAAACGTGCCATCTTCCATAAAGTGGTATTCCCCCACCGCAGGCATGGTTTCGGCATACCCCGTCGAGCGCAGCAATTTGCCACGATTGAGGATGTTGCCGGTTTCCGGATCTAACGTCGGAATTGGCACCAACAAACAGCTTCCCGCAACTGTTTCGTTATCGTCCCAATCCGACTCCCCCTCCCAAGCCATATGAAAGGGAACCACTGCAGTGGCGGGATCAAAACCGTGGGCCGTGCAAAGCTCAGCCACCGTCGGATCTGTCGCGGTAACCGCTGTGATATCGATGGTCGACAGAACTTCCTCGGAATGTTGAAACGCGAGGTTGTGACTGCTGCGTTGCGATCGCCAGCGCCCCAAAGAACGCTCCACAAAAGTTTCGATGTTCATGACATCCCCGCCCGATAAAATGTCTAGGCTAGGTTTGCCCAGATTAGGTTTGCCCAGATTAGGTTTGCGTAGGCTGGGTTGCGCTGTGCTCAACACCAACCTACGGAGAATAGGATTGAGATAATCCCAAATTCCCTAGGACCGATTCCCTAGGACCGATTCCCTAACCAACCTCAGTAATGCTGAGAATTCGCCCACCACTGCGCTGAATGCTCCGCATGCGGTTGGACATTTGGTTGTAGCTGACCTCGTAGGTGGTGTTTGAACGACGCACGCGATCGCCCCCACCCGAGGCCACCGTAATCCGAAAACGCTTGCCGGTACTAGAGCCTGCCCCTGAGCCTCGGCGAGCGGGAGCCGAGATTTTGGTGGCGCGATTGCCTGCCAAATCGCCGATGAGACGGGCCTTGCCACTGGCATCGCTAGTTGCATCCCCGCGAACCAGGGCAAAAGAGCGATTAAACGTCACGTTTTTCAGTCCCACTTGGGTTTGAGTGGAACGAACATGGGGCACCACATTTTCGCCAAAGTTGCGATTGTATTCAGGGCTATCGAGATAGGAAGAAATTTCTGCCTCATAGCCATGGGTGTTGTAGATCAACACATGCTCTGCAATTTCGCTTTGGTCTTCGGGGGCACGACCCAGAAAATGTTTAAAATTCAGCTCAATAAAGCGGTATTGAGAAGAAGATTCAAAAAACTTGCGACGATACAGGTCAGACAAGGCTACCTGACGGACAAATTCGCGTACGGTAATGTCACGGTTGCGCAGTTGGGATTCTGCATTGTTGAGGCGATCGCTCTCCAGCAAATGGGCATTGCCCAAAACCTGGCGATAAACCGCCCGAATCACATTTTGTAGATCGTCTTCCGTAGCATTTGGCCAAAGTTCGACCCGCTCGGGGGCACTTACCCATAGGGACATGAAAGTAATCTCCTTTTTAAATTTGGTGTATGCAAAACAGAGAGTTGGGGTTACCAGCACTGTTCTGCTGATTACCCCATGCAGGCCCGAAGGCAAATGACCGGAAGGGGCGATCGCCCTTCCCTCAAATCAAAACGATCTAAATCAAAAACATCCAAATCGAAAACATCAAAAACTAAGCCACTTCCGTAATACTGACAATTCGACCGGAAGTACGGTGAATTTGCTTCAGTTGTGGCGTCATGTTGTCGCCGTCGACAGTGTAGGTAGTGGTGGCCAAGCGGCGGCGGCTGCCGTTGCGCTGACCGGTTACCACAATCTTGAAGCGCTTGCTCGGGGCATCAACCGCACCGCCAACGCCGCCGGAGCGCGGAGCACGGATTTGGGGGGCAGTATTGCTGGCGATCGCCGACACCAGCTTCGATCCCTTCACCGCCTTATCAGTTTCCGCCGGTCCCCGGAAGAGGGTAAACATGCGGTTGTAGCCCGATTGTTTTTGGCCGACTTGGCTTTGAATTCCGCGATAGAACGGCACGGTGTTTTCGCCAAAGGCTTGCTGATATTCGTCGCTATCGAGATAGGAATCAATTTCTGCGTCGTAGCCCGCTTCAATGCAACAGCGGATATGTGCCGACGTTTCTTCCTGGGATAATGGCGCGCGACCGAGGAGGTGTTTAAAATTCAGCTCCACAAACCGGTAGGGTGCGGAGCTGGAAAAAAAGCGCGTTTTGTAAAAATCAGACTTGGCGATCGCCCGCACAAATTCCCGCACCGACAGCGAACCATTTTTAAGCTGCGACTCAGCACTTGTCAGCCGCTCACTTTCCATCAAATGGGCATTCCCCAATACCTGGCGATAGGCTGCTCGAATTACCGCTTCTTGGTCTTCATTGCTGCTGCTCGGCCAAAGCTCAAAACGAGTATCAGCAAATGCATCAATGCCGAATCGAACGGCGGGTGCAGTACTAACCATGCTTAAAACCTTTCGTTTTTATGTTTTTTGATGATTTTGATAAGGAGAAAAGAGGTTGAGCCACGAGCCGCAAGCTTGGAGGCACTTGCATCACCCTGACAGGCTTCGTATTTCAACCTCACTCAGACGGACTTAAACCTACCTAGAACAGAGCAGAACCCATGAATAGGTCAGCTTGATGAATGAATCGCTGAGGACACTAGTCCTAGAAACAGTCCTAGGAAACAGGTGTCACGCTAGCAATCACGCCACCTTCCCGATGCACGCGCTGATAGGTCGCAGACAACTGGTCAAAGGGAACTAGATAAACTTTGTTGCTACGGCGGAATTTAGAAACCCGATTGACCACATTAGCGCGGTAGGAGGTGACTTCAACCCGATAAACCTTGCCATTGGAGCTGGCCCCAAAGCCTTGACGAGTTGCGGCACCCAGCGGTGGTGATTGAAACAAAGCGCCAGCACTGGCGGGCGATTTGATCGTTGTGGCTTTGCCGTTGATCACAAGACCATTTAACCGAGGCTTCTTACCCGACAAATTGCCCTTGAGGCTGCTGCTCGAAGAGCCGCGAACTAACTCAAAGAAATGGGTAAACTGAACCATACTGGTGCAGGCTTCTGTCTTATACCCCCGTAGATAGGGAACCGTATTTTCGCCAAAGGTGTCCTGGTATTCAGCGCTATCAATATAGGAATCTATATCCGATTCAAACCCTTGGGCATCCAAAATGGTGCTGTGAGCGCGCATTTCTTCTAGATCGTAAGGGGCACGACCGAGGAGATGACGGAACGCTAACTCGATATAGCGGTAGCGAGCACAACTCTCAAAAAAACGGGAACGATAGAGCGCCGACTGAGCCACCTGACGCACAAATTCACGAACGCTGATTTCACCGCTTTTGAACTGCGATTCAGGGATAGAAAGCCGCTCACTTTCCATCACATAGGCATTGCCTAGGACCTGACGATAGACGGCCTGAATGACGGTTTCTGCTTCGTCAGGGGAATAACCGGGGAGCAACTCCACGGGGGGTGTCTCATCAAAACGAGCGACCCCCAGTTGGGATGCAGGTCCAAATGGCATTGAAACTGTCTCCTAATCGGGTATTAACACAAGTTTATTGAATAAAGAGAAAAGCTCTTCTAAGAAAGAAAATTGCAAGTCTCTTTTTGATTCTAAAGTGAGCCTGTCAACTCAGCTAACCTCTACGCCTCGATGAAGATCAAAGGAGAAAACGGCAAACTGATTTTTGGAACTCCACCAGGGTTTGTGCAGTAACTGTGCAAACCCTGGTTAGCTCTCATAATAGGGACTTATTAACCCCAGAAAGCTTAAGAAATGTAACCTTTTTGTTTCTCTCTAGTAACTTTTCTTGAATTCCTGGGGTTGGGGGGCTTGATCTGCTTAGGGGTTAGATCCGCATCAGAGTGGGATTTAGAGCGGTATGAGGCCGAAGGCGGACAGGGCGATCGCCCCCACCAATGCAGCCAGAAGCGCTGCGCCTGTGTAGGTAATCGCGGCTCCGACCTGAGCCAATTCCTTTGGCGGATTGTTCTGCCAAGCCCAACGGGTTGCGCCTGGAATTCGGCTCAATCCTTGCAGGTAGCCCAGATCTTCGAGTTTGACCCGATATTCTGCGGTATAGCGCGGCATATGCTCAAAGGAAACTTCCCCTATAGCCCGCTGGGGCAAAACCCGACGTCGCTGATAGGGAACTGTGTCATCTCCAAAGCTGGTTGCATACTCTTCGCTGTTGAGGAGCGCATCCACAAAGCCGTTGAGGCCTTGGGTTGCAAGCACAATCGACCAAGCCTGAGCTTCCCGCGCGTTGTGAATGTCGCGGCCCAAGAGGCGTTGAACACAGAGCTGAACAAACCGATAATTGCTGTTGCAGTCGTAGTTGTTGGCCCGGAAGGGATAGGACGTGGCTAAACCACGAATGAACTCTCGCACCGTGATTTGGCCCCTGCGTAGCTGGGATTCGAGGTAGGTTTGGCGGTTTTGTTTGAGCATTTGCTGCTCATGGAAAACTTGGCGATAGGCTGCCCAGATCAGGTCATCGACCTCGTTGGCAGACCGTAACGCTTCCATTGAATACTGATAAAGATGCTCATCTCCGGGTACTTCAAAACCTTGCACCCGAACGTTTTGAGCGTTCAGGGGATAATCCAATAAAGGGAGGGACATCATTAAACTCCTCTTCGATAAAAAGTGGTTAACGGTAAAAGCAATTGGCTTAAAAAAATCTAAAATTGGCCTCAAATCAGTCTTAATGTGGAAGGGTCAAGACTGATTGCCAGGGTAAAACTAAGCACATATACTCAATTTTCCCCCTGGCGACATTTAGCATAGGCAAATGTGCCAGGGTCTGCACACAACGATATAAAAAGTCATCTACTCTCAGATAGAGATAAGGGGCAGGGCGATCGCCTTCTCCCCTTTCTCTAAAAAATTGCTCTTACCATTGAGAGTGCCTGATTCGATTGGCTAAGGACTTCAGAGCTTATCTATGGTTTAGGTGAGTTTTGGTCAATCCTTTAAGCGGTCTCCAAAATCTGAGAGGTTAGAACAAAACTTCATGACAAATTGCTTGCGATCGCCTGCCCTCAGTTGACAACCTACTCGTTGACCCCTAGCAGTCTTCTTCTGGAATCACCAAAGGTCCCAAACTATCGCGGGTAGTTCGGCGGGTGAACGTGTTCCAGGTATTGAGATCTTCGGGCGGTTGATAGAGCAAGTTGGCCCGTGCAGCCTCCGAAAGCCCTTGGGCCATGGAAAAATCGGCTCCCGCTAAGTTGGGAATGTGATTAAATTCAGCGTCCGTTAGGTCTGCGGCTCGAAAATCCACTCGTTGGATCTGCGCTCCATTCAGCCGCGCCTGACGCAGACAAGCTCCCACAAACGTCACCCGGCGCAAATCGGCACCACTCAGCGAGGCATTGGTTAGATTTGCCTCGGTAAAATCGGCACCGCTGAGATAGGCCCCGAGAAAATTGGCCCCTTCCAGATCCGCCCCCCGCAAATTTGCGCCGTTGAGATAGGCTCCCATCAATTGAGCGCCGGGGCCGACGGCTCCCGATTTTTGGTACTCAAAGCCCTCGGGCCATTGGGTGTGGCGATCGTACTGAGCAACTTTGAGATTTGCGCCTTCGAGTTGAGCCCCCGTCAAATTAGCTCCTTGGAAATTGGCCCGATTCAAGACGGCACCGCTGAAATTGGCGTTTTGCAAATTTGCCCCCCTCAAATCGGCCCCCCGCAAATCGGCTTCTGTTAGATCGGCCCCCGTCAAATTGGCTTCGCTCAAATCTGCATGGGTCAGCGTGGCCTGTTGCAGATTTGCTCCCGCTAAATCCGCACCGTTGAAATTGGCCTCGTAGAGATCCTGTCCCGCTAAGTCCGTTCCAGTCATACCACCTCAAAAAAGAAATCCAAAAAGAAATTAAACTAAGTCCTGTGGATTCATCCTGTAAATCTGTAATTTCCCATGGTACGCTTCATCCCGCCCATGACGATGATAGACTTCTTTCGCAAAAGTGAAGGAACCTGGTTTATTCAACGAACGGTTCATCATTTTGATTCCACCGATGACGAATCCGGTGAATCGAATTTAATCATTCAAGTGTTAGAAACCGATGCAGAAAAGGTGCAGGAAATCGCAGCACAGCGAGGCTTAGACGCTGGAAAATTTTCCGGTGGTGCAAGGTTTTCTTGGCAATCAGTTTTGTCCGATGCGCCCCCTAATGATAAATACGCAGCGGTTTTGATTGACCTCCCTGACGATGAAAACGGTCGCAGCGGCAAACTGTTTCGGGACCAGGGCTATGTGGAAAGTATGCCTGTGATTAGCCGTTATCGTTTTGCCGAAGATGGCCTGCTGACCATTTCAACGGATTATGAAAACAGCCAAGGGCAAGAGCGCTGCTGGTTTGTTTCCGATGATTTTCGGGTGCGGGTCAGTACGGTGCGCATGATGGGGGGCGTCAACCTCATGACCTACTGTTCCGAGTTTCGCTGCATTTCGGATCAGGCCCTAGAAGCCATGGTGGCCCGTAACCGTAGGCTTGCAAGCCAGGGCTAGCATGGCCCCAATCCCCAAAGCCCAGGGTTCAATGTTGTGTTACGGATTATTACTTTGTTTAATCTTCAGCGGGACAGCCCTCCGAGCAATCTCCTATGCTCGACTCTGTCATTTGAACCCTTGAGCTGGCCACTCATGTATAAACCTTTCCAACAGTATTTAGAGCAGTCCCTGTTCGAGAATTTTGATTTGCAGTCGGAGCCGATTCCGGTCGGACTCGATCGCAATGTTTCTGATCGGGGCAAAAGTCCTGCAACGATCCAAAGCTGGTGTTATAGCTCCCCAGAACTTCGCAAGATCCGCTATACCTATATCGATGCGGGTGAGGCCGCGCAGGTGTTTAACAGCGTGATCTATCCGGCTCATTGTTATGATGCACCGTTGCTTGGTATTGATCTACTTTCCTTTGGCAAAAAGAAAATTCTGGTGGTAATCGATTTTCAGCCCCTATTTCGGGATGCTGTATACCAAGCGAAATACGTCGCACCAATGCGAGAAATGTATGAACGCTATACGGATTTGGCGCAGAATTTGGGCATGAAATTCTACGATGCCAATCAGTATTTTTCCAACTATTTGCTGTTTGCTAAAACCGATGCAGAGACCGTTGAAAGTCGGGTTTTTCCGGCATTTTGTGATTATGTGAATCAGTACTGGATGCTGCTTCAACAGGCCGATCGATTAACAGATCCTTCAGATATTCAACGCGTTGTCAAAGCCCAAAAAGACTACGACCAATACAGCGCTGAACGGGATCCAGCCCATGGGTTATTTAGCAGTTATTTTGGCAGCGAATGGGCCGATCGCTTCCTCTATGAATTCTTGTTTGCAGATGCAGTGCCCTTGGCGGTGAGCCATTAGTCTATGACTATTTATCAACCCTTTTTAGACCACGCGATCGCCACCCTCCAAGCCCAGCTCGATCTTTCTCCCTATCCCATTCCTGCGGGATTTGAAAGGAAAGTTGGCACCACAGGACCTAAAAATAATCCTCAGGAAGTCGTGACCACCAGCCATGCCTACGCCTCTCCTAAGCTGCGGCAAATCCGCGCAGCCCATGTGGAAGGGGGGAGCGGTTTGCAGGTGCTCAATTTTGTGATTTTTCCCCATCTAGAATACGATTTACCCTTTTTTGGGGCGGATTTAGTGACGCTGCCTGGTGGTCATTTGATTGCTCTGGATATGCAACCGCTCTTTCATACGGAGGCTTACAAGGCCAAGTACACCGAACCCCTCTGGGAGACGTTTAAGCACTATCAAAAGGATTTGCCCTGGGGGGGGGATTTTCCTGAAGAGGCCCAGCCCTTTTTCTCGCCTGCCTTTCTATGGACCCGGCCTAGTGCAACCGAGACCGTTGAGACGACAGTATTTGAAGCCTTTAAGGCCTATCTCGACCAATATATTGCCTATGTCCAAGGGGCAAAACCGGCTCCGGAATCCGAATGGGACGCGATTCAGCAATCCCATCTGGCCTATTTGCACTATCGGGCGGAAAAGGATCCGGCACGGGGCATGTTGACCCGATTTTATGGACCGGAATGGACCGAGGAATATATCCACGGATTTTTATTCGACTTGGAGCGCAAGCTGGCGGCGGCCTAGGACGGGCTGTAATGCAACCCTGACAAAAAAGTGAGCGGGGGGAGCCCAGAAACTTATAGATTCGTTACACTTGTTAATGTAATGACTCATATTTGTTTCGGCTATCGCCATGCTCACCAGTCAAACCTTGCTTTCTGCGATCGCCCAAGTCTTTCGCCCTAGCCAACTCTCCTCTAACCGCACCGTTCAGCTCTCGATCGCCCTCCTGCGCGTCGTTGCCGGTATTGTCATGGTTCACAATGGTCTTGACAAACTGGGCAATGTGGAAAGCTTCGCGGCAGCCTATGTGGCGGTCATTGGGCTGCCCTTCCCGATTTTCTTTACCTACGTGGCTGCCTTTACCGAACTGCTGGCAGCTCCTCTACTGGCGATCGGCTTCCTGACCCGGCCCGCAGCCCTGGGACTGTTTGCTACGATGGTAGTAGCCATGTACCATCATATCAAAGTCGCCGGTTTGAGTATTCCCTATCTCGAACTGTCTGCGCTTTACGCCGCTTGTTTCCAGTACTTTTTAATCGCTGGAGCCGGACTATTTTCAGTCGATGCGATTATTGCAGGTTGGATAGACTTAGAAATGGGCGATCGCCAGCGGCATGCCATTGCAGCCCAACCCCCAGAGGAAATCGCCGGGGAAACCGCAGCCCAGCGTTAAGGTTTGCGGAACCAAAATCCCTGCTGCTCCCAGCGACCCTCGAAACAATCTGAAATAATAGAGCCAGGATTCAGTACCGAGGAAAATCAGCGTGACGGTTAAGCCAGATTGGTTACGGGTCAAAGCGCCCCAATGGGAACGAGTGGGCACTGTCAAGGACATTTTGCGAGATCTCGATCTCAACACCGTTTGTGAGGAAGCCTCCTGTCCCAACATTGGCGAATGCTTTAACAACGGCACGGCGACGTTTTTGATCATGGGACCGGCCTGCACCCGCGCCTGTCCCTACTGCGATATTAATTTCGAGAAAAAACCCCAGGCCCTTGACCCCACCGAGCCGACCCGTCTCGCCGAAGCCGTACGCCGGATGCAGCTCAACCATGTGGTGATTACCTCGGTGAACCGTGATGATTTGCCCGATGGGGGAGCCCACCAGTTCGCGGCTTGCATTACTGCCGTGCGTGCCGCTTCGCCCGGTACGACCATCGAAGTTCTGATTCCTGACCTTTGCGGTAACTGGGACGCCCTGGCCATCATTTTGGCAGCCCATCCTGAGGTCATGAATCACAACACTGAAACCGTGCCCCGGCTCTATCGGCGGACTCGACCCCAGGGAGACTATGGGCGATCGCTCGAACTCCTCCGCCGCTCCCACGAATTGGCTCCCCAAAGTTATACCAAATCTGGCATCATGACAGGTCTCGGTGAAACCGACGAAGAGATTCGGGCTGTCATGCGAGACCTACGCGCAGTGAACTGCGATATCCTTACCCTGGGGCAATATCTTCAGCCCACCCAAAAACATTTAGGCGTCGATCGCTTTATTCGTCCCGAGGAATTTGATGCCTGGCGCGACTATGGAGAATCCATCGGCTTTTTGCAAGTCATTGCCTCCCCCCTGACTCGCAGCTCCTACCATGCGGAGCAGGTCCGCCTGTTGATCGCAAAACATCCTCGCTAGACCCGTGAGCCTTGATTGACAATTAGGTCTTGTAATTAGTTGCAGACGCATCCTGAAAGAATCGCGATTATTTTTCTCTAGGGCGCTGCGAATAAGCAAGCTTGTTACACAATCCCCTCAAAACCATAGTTTTTGTCAATTTATTCTGCGAAAACCATAGACTACTGTCGAGGTAATCAGACCGGTGGGGATCGGAAATTTGCGAATTCTTTGACAAAATTTGAGTAATTCGGGATACCTGACGGGAATCATACATTACCGTCAGGATGAAAGTGAATTACTCAAGATCTTTGCCCGAGCCATCGCTCAAGGGTCGCCGTGGCAATCACTCCCGCGATTTTGCGGTGCTGAGAATTCACAACCTCTTACACTTGACAGCCCCCACAGAGTCAAGTCATTTCACGTCTGACCCCTATTTCATCATTCTTTGAAGAACCTTTTAATGTCACCCGGAAAGGGCCCCCCACTTTCTGCAAGCTTGCTTTACCTTATATAAGGGCCAAGGGCAATTGGCCCATCGAGTGATAACCCAGAACGAAGCAGAAGGCTTGTAGAACTTTTGAACTTGTCTAATTTTTATTTGAAATCAGAGCAGGTCAAACGTTCTAATTCTGAGTGCCAAAAACTCACGCAATTGTAGTTTTCTTGCGAAATGCATCCCCCCTAGGCGTGCAACTTTTGTCAGAAAAGCTACAATCAAAAAACCGTCTGAACGTCAAACGTGAATACACAGAGGTCCAGAACAAATAAATGTGTCCTAAGGCTTAAAGGCTCATTAGATTTACGGTATTCAACCGAAATCCAGGAGCATTTTGTCGCACGACACGATTGTCTGGTTTCCACTCCTGGCATTTAGTCTTAAGTCTTCTATCTATTTAAGGAGAACGAGGAACGCAGCATGACCCAGGCCAATAATTTACTGGCTTCCCTGATTCAACCTGAGACTGATGTAACTGAGTCCTTCTCGTCAGGTCCTTCATCTACAGCAAAACCTTCAGATCTAATTGAGATCGAGGTCGATGATGATGGAGATCTCGACGAAGAACCAGGCTTTGATAATCAGCTCGCTGAAGATGATAAAACTGGTAAGAATAAGTCTTCCCGTCGAAAAACCCAGGCGAAAAAGAAGCACTATACCGAAGACTCCATTCGTCTTTATCTGCAAGAAATTGGCCGCATCCGTTTGCTGCGTGCGGATGAGGAAATTGAGCTGGCGCGGAAAATTGCCGATTTGCTGGAGCTGGAGCGAATTCGGGAGAGTTTGGGCGATCGCCTAGAACGTGAACCCCGCGATGCGGAATGGGCTGAGGCCGTTGATATGGCGCTGCCTGCCTTCCAGCGTCGTCTGTACCAAGGCCGCAAAGCCAAGGAAAAGATGGTGCAGTCGAACCTGCGGTTGGTGGTGTCGATTGCCAAGAAATATATGAACCGGGGTCTGTCGTTCCAGGATTTGATCCAGGAAGGCAGTTTGGGTCTGATTCGGGCCGCTGAGAAATTTGACCATGAAAAGGGTTATAAGTTCTCGACCTATGCGACTTGGTGGATTCGTCAGGCGATTACGCGGGCGATCGCAGACCAGTCCCGCACTATCCGCCTACCGGTTCACCTTTACGAAACCATTTCTCGAATCAAAAAAACCACCAAGCTGCTCTCCCAGGAAATGGGCCGCAAGCCGACGGAGGAAGAAATCGCCACTCGCATGGAAATGACCATCGAGAAGCTGCGGTTTATCGCCAAGTCTGCCCAGTTGCCAATTTCCTTGGAAACGCCAATTGGTAAGGAAGAGGATTCTCGTTTGGGCGACTTTATTGAGTCCGATGGCGAAACGCCGGAAGACCAGGTGTCCAAGAGTCTACTGCGGGAAGACCTCGAAAGCGTCCTCAGCACCCTCAGCCCCCGCGAACGCGATGTCCTGCGTTTGCGCTACGGACTGGATGATGGCCGCATGAAGACCCTGGAAGAAATCGGCCAGATCTTCAACGTGACCCGCGAGCGTATTCGCCAAATCGAAGCGAAAGCCCTGCGCAAGCTGCGCCATCCCAACCGCAACAGCGTCCTGAAAGAATACATCCGATAGGAAACGCATCTATCCCTCTAAAGAACGGTAAACCGTTTACCTCCGTAGGGACCCCGTAGGGACGTTCAGCAGAGCGTCCCTATGGTTTTTCTGGAATGGAACGCCAATTGATCGGAATTTGTATTTACGCAGCCTCGCTTTACGCAGAGGGTCCTGGAAAAATTGCCAGACCCGTTCCCGGTTGGAACAAATGAATTTTTTCAGAACGAATCGTCAGCCAAAGAATTTCTCCGGGCTTCACCGGTTGGTCTGGGGCCAGCCGAGCCTGAATCAGCTCTGTCGAATCTAATAGCGTTCCTGCTACATAGGTTTCACTGCCGATCGCCTCCACTTGGTGAACCCGCACCGGCAAATTTTTCGTCGCTGGAGGCCCGAACTGCAAATGCTCCGGACGAATCCCCAGCAACACCGTCTTGCCGTCGTAGTCTTCCAAGACATAGGTCCATGCATCGGGCAGCGTCATGCGGAACTGCTCATGGATGGCCATGCGGGGTGTTTTGATTTGAATCGGAATAAAGTTCATCGGTGGTGAACCAATGAACGAGGCCACAAACTGGTTCACCGGACGTTCATAGAGCTCTAGGGGCGGCCCGACCTGCTGAATTTGTCCCTCTGCCATCACCGCAATGCGCTGGCCCATGGTCATGGCTTCGATTTGATCGTGAGTCACATAAATCGTCGTTGTGCCCAACTGCCGCTGGAGGCTGACAATTTGTGCCCGTGTTTCTGCTCGCAGTTTGGCATCAAGGTTGGACAGGGGTTCATCCATCAAAAAGACTTGAGGGTTGCGGGCGATCGCCCGACCCAAGGCCACCCGCTGCTTTTGCCCCCCCGAAAGCTGTTTGGGTAATCGATGCAACAAGCCATCAATCTGCAACATTTGGGCCACGCGAGAAATATGTTCCTTAATCACCTGCTCCTGCTCCGGTCGATAGCGCAGGGATTTAGGGAGCGATCGCGTGCTACTCACCAACAGCCGATCCGCCCAGTCTGGCAAATTAGGATTTACGGGTTCCGCCGCTGCTGCTGCCATGCGTCGCAAACCAAAGGCCAAATTGTCATAGACTGTCAGATGAGGATAAAGAGCATAGTTTTGAAACACCATGGCGATGTCGCGGGCCTTGGGGGGGAGGTCATTGATGAGGCGATCGCCCACCCAAATATTACCGCCGGTTAATTCTTCCAACCCTGCAATGAGCCGCAGTAGCGTACTTTTGCCACAGCCCGAGGGACCGACGAGAACCATAAATTCGCCATCTTCGATCGCCAGATTAATCCGTCGCAGCACGCTCACCCGACTGGGAGCCGAGGTCTCCGCCTTGCGACGCCCCTGACGTGCCGGAAAACTTTTGTAGACGTCTTCAAAAACTACCTTAGCCACGATGACAGTCCTGGCCCACAGTTCGCCAGCAGAAGAATTACGAACAGCTTACAATTAGATGACTAAAAGCGCGTGAAGCGTGCCAGAGGCTATGCAATTTATCGATCAGGTCCAGGTTCAAGTTCTTGCCGGTGATGGGGGCGACGGGATTGTCGCCTTTCGGCGGGAGAAATATGTCCCGACAGGCGGCCCTTCGGGGGGCAATGGCGGACGGGGGGGCTCCGTCATTTTGGTCGCCACGGAACAGCTCCAAACCCTCCTGGACTTTAAATATCGGCATATTTTTAAAGCAGAACCCGGCACCAGAGGCGGTCCCAAGGGTATGACTGGAGCCCAGGGAGAAGATCTGCGCCTAGAAGTTCCCTGTGGAACATCGGTGTATAACGGCGAGACCGATGAATTAATCGGTGACTTGATCGAACCGGGGCAAGCGCTTTGTGTGGCTCAAGGGGGAAAAGGCGGTTTGGGAAATCAACATTTTCTCAGCAATCACAACCGTGCCCCCGAGAAGGCTTTACCTGGTCTTCCCGGTGAAGCTCGGGTCCTGCGACTGGAACTCAAACTCATTGCTGAGGTCGGCATTATTGGTGTCCCCAATGCCGGTAAATCGACGTTAATTTCGGTCCTCTCGGCAGCTCGGCCCAAAATTGCGGATTATCCCTTCACGACGCTGGTCCCGAATTTGGGCGTTGTGCGTCGTGAGTCCGGCGATGGCACGGTGTTTGCGGATATTCCCGGTTTAATCGAGGGAGCCCATGTGGGAATTGGGTTGGGCCATGACTTTTTGCGCCATGTGGAGCGGACGCGGATTTTGGTGCATCTCATTGATGTGACCGATGACAATGTTTTGCTGAATTATCAAACCATTCAGGAAGAGCTAAGTTCCTATGGGCGGGGTCTGAGCGATCGCCCCCAAATTGTCGCCCTCAACAAAACCGATGCCTGCGACGAAGAATTAATCGAGTATTTGCAAGCGGAACTGTCCCAGGCGAGTGGCAGTCCGGTGTTTGCAATTTCCGCCGCGACCCAAACGGGTCTTCAGCCGTTGTTGCAGGAAGTCTGGAATCAATTGGACGCGATTAAGGCGAAGGAAGAGGCGGAGCGGTCAGCGCTGGCAGCGGCGATCGCGGCCCAAACTGTCGTAAATCCCCTAGAACCGATCGAAACCGATTTGTTGATTTCCCGTTGACCCCATCCTGACAGACCCTCCCGATCCCCTCAACCGCTTAACCCAATCGCCAATCTAGTGTCTAAATCTATGGCGCTGGGGTTTGGGTTGCTGCTTGGGGAGCAGATTGACCGATGCGGGGCTCGGTGCCCGCTAAAATTCGCTGCATATTGCTGCGGTGTCGAATAATCACGTAAAGGCCGCCTGCTAAGCCAAACAGCAGATAGGGCAATGGAGCCCCGGTCATGAGCATCAAGAGGCTAATGACAATGGCGGCGCTGATCGACGAAAGGGAGACAATCCGCGACATCGCCAACACTAGCGCAAACGTGCCCAATGCACCTAATCCCACGGGCCAAACCATAGCCAAGAGAACGCCAAGCCCAGTCGCCACGGATTTTCCGCCCCGAAAGCCCAGCCAGACAGGCCAGCTATGACCCAAAAGCGCCGCCAAAGCGGCTCCGGACACCAGCCAAGCGGAGGCAAGTTCAGGGGAGAGGGGAGCAACATCTAGGTTGAGGAGGGGGAAGAGCGATCGCACTAAAACCACCGCCGCCACCCCCTTGAACACATCCACGGCCAAGACACCTGCCGCCGGACCCTTTCCCAGATTCCGCAACACATTCGTCGCCCCGGTGCCACCGGAACCCCGCTCGCGAATATCAAATCCCCCAATCCAGCGGCCCGCCAGATACCCCGTGGGAATCGAGCCGAGCACATAGGCCAAAAGCAGCAAACCGAGGACAGAGGCGATCGCGGTCAGCATGGGGATCTAAAAAATCTCAAAAATTTGTGGTCCCATCATGCCATGGCGCGGGGGTTAGATCCAATCATCATCCTCGCTTGGACGATCCTCGTAGGGACGCTCAATCATGCGACTGCGACGGCTTGTGTCCCGTGCCGGTGGTGGTGGATTGCTGCGCCCACTGATGGGAGGAGGAGGACTGCTGCTGCGGGGGGTGCTGCCCCGTGGGTCATAGCGATCGTCGTAGCGATCGTCATAGCGATCATCGTAGCGATCGTCATACTGATTGCCCCGAACCTGATCATTGCGGGTTGCCTGATCGAACCAACTTTCGTTGCGCTGACCATAGCGATCGTCCCGGCCATAATTGGGCTCTGGGCGACGACCGTAGGGATCCGGGGCATAGCGATCGTCTTCGTAGCGTTCTTCCCCAATCAGGCGATCGGTCACCCGGTCAAGGCTGTCCGTGACTCGATCCAAAAAGCCTTTCGGTTCCCGTTCCCGAGACCGGTCCTCCAAGCTGGCCTTAGGCTGGCTGAGAGGATCCCGCGAAAAAGCAATTAATAGGGGGAACTGAAGCAGCGACACGTCGATTAGCTCTTCCGTTTCGTCCAAAATCACCAAGGGCAAATCCCCCGCTTGCAGCATGCGCTCGGCCCGCTGAACGAGGGGCTCCGGGGCTTCGCAAAGCACAATGCCCTCATTGGGGCCAAAGTCGCTGCGGGAAATCCCAAGACATTCCTGAATACCGCGTCGCCAGTCCCCAAGCCGTTCGGGGGTGTTGGCAAGGATCAGGGCACAGACGCGATCGCCATACAGCTCATTCAAAACCGAAATCGCCGCCGAGGCCACTAAAATATTCTGTAGGCGGCTGCCTAGGGTCCGCACCGCACCCCGCCCCCCCCGCTCAAAGAACCACTGATGGACTCGTTCCTCATGGATGGCCTCAAAGGTTCGGCGGAGCTGCCACGGTGGACCGTAATAATCCGGCTGACTGCGGTAGCGATCGAGAATAGCCCGAATTTCCCTTTCTTGGGCTTGGGCATCCTGTTCTGCAAATTTGGGCAATGGCAGCGGTTGTTTCTCGGCAGGCTTGTTGTCCACCTCAGAACTTTTCGCCTGAACCGTAAGCTGTGTTCCCAGATCCATCTGTTCCGTAACGCTGACCAAATCCTGCAAGCTGCCGACCAGATAATCTTTGAAGCCCTGCACCCGGACGGCTAAATCCTGGGAAACTCCGGCGAAATTTTCACGCATTTCCTTGCGGATGCTGTCGCGGCGACGTTCGAGCTGCTCAACATTGAGCCGGAGTTTTTGTTGGCGATCGCTCAACTCCCGCAGGGTTTGGTCAAAGGCCGCTTCCAAGATTGCCTGCTTTGATTCCAAGTCCTGCTCTAGCTTGTCCCGCTTTTGGGTCAGGGCCGCAATTTCTGCTTCTAGGCTACGAACTTCTAGGCTGCGAACTTCTAGTGGCGTGGCAGCAGAATTAATGGTTTCAATGGTGGTATCAGTGTCAAGGGTAGGGCTAAGGATAGAGCTTATGGTAAGACCATTGGCTGCGTCCGCAGGCTCTTCCGATGGTGCTAGATTGTCTGAATCTGGACTACCCGAATCTGGACTATTTGCGATCGCCTCCACCGCTCCCATGGCCGAATCTGCGTAGGCTTCTCCCTGGCGATGGTCCCCTGGGGGATTCTGCTGGCTGGGGACAGGCCCAAGGTTTAACGGAATTGCATCCGCTGGAATCCCCGCCGGAAGTTCCGCCGGATTCTGGGCCGGATTCTGGGCAGAATTCTGGACAGAATTCTCGGGGCAAGGGTCAGGGGTTTGCAGCTCGTCAGGATTCATCATCAAAGTCAAGAGGGCAACAAAGGTTGAGCGATTAGGCTGAAGGATCAGCGGTCCTGCTAGTCGATTCGGCAGCACCGTTCAGTTAAGCAGGTTTCGAGCTGATTCGGGTCAAACAAAATCGGGAGAAAGTGAAAATTTTTGACTTCGTTGAAATAAAACAAAATCGGCACTGGTTGCCAGTAGATGCGCCAATTTTTCCATTCAGTGTAGGGAAATGACTTAAACGGCGGCTGATCCCCCCGTGCAACCTCCAAGGCCGTCGGCGTAAACCGCAATTTTAAAGTTGCCGCCTGATAGGTCAAGAACAATCCAAATAGAGCTACGGGAAGGGCTACCCAAAGATTGAACCAGGCCACGAGGAGGGCGATCGCCAACATCCCCAGCGGCACCCAGTAGCTGGGAGCCAGTTCAACGGTATTTGAGCTCGTGGTGGAGGCTGCAGAGGTCATCTCGGTTCCCTAAATTTTGGTTACCAGAAATCGCTTCCATTCTAGGATTTTTTCGACAAATTCGGGGGTAGGGGTCTAGGGCGATCGCCCCTAGGGGCACAGCGGGTCAGAGATGGGAGCGAACTTCCGCTTCCGTAAAGCCTAAGGTTTCGGCAATTTGTGGGATGGAAAGACCCAGGGTTTGGAGGCGGGCGATCGCATCCAGACGTGCTTGACGCTCCTGTTCCGCCCGTTGATACTCCTGTTCCGCCCGTTGATGCTCCTGTTCCGCTCGCTCACCGCCGGTGGGCAACAAAGAACCGTCGATTTCCCAACAACGTAGCCAAGGCAGCTCCATATTTTGGTACCGGCCCATCCAGATCCCCAGCTCAATACCCAAGGGCTCAAGGGGATAACGACCGCGATCGTTGGGCTGGAGCAGATGATATCGGTTCCCCACTAACTGATAGACCAAAACAGCCGCCTTTTTGACTTCGTAGATGGCATAGTAGGCAGGCCGAATCACCTGTTCGTAAACCCAAAACTTACCGCTCCAGGGCTGATTGTCCCGTTCTTCAGCACCGTCCCCAGAGACAAACTCAATCACGACCAGAGGCGGAATGATTTCTTGCCAGAGCACATAGGAGCGACGAACCTGTCCGTCTAGGGTGGGGGGCACGTTAGGCACATAAAACCAGTCCGGCGCTTCAGCACCCTTTTCCGGGGGATCTGTGATTCGCCAATAGATACCGCAGTCTTGACCAATGCAGTACTGTCCGTCGGGGTGCAGGCGTTGTAGAACCGGCTGAAGAGAATCGGTCAATAGCAGGCTTTGGGGATGCTCTTGAAAATTCTTCACAAACGTACCATCAGTTTCAGGTAAATCTTGATGGGTTGGAAAGGCTGGAGTTATAGAGCGGGCAAGGGTCATGGCAAGAACCTCTTCGCCGAAGGCAACGGTACATTGATTCTATCGAACCTGTTCTAGGACTGACCAACCGCAAAAATTTCCTAGAGCTTGAGGGCGGTGCCCTGGCCCTGAAACAAAATGCCTGAGAGGAAAAAGTTGACCACAAAAATGGCCAGGAGCGTGGTGACCACCGCTGCTGTCGTGGATTCGCCGACGCCTTTTGCGCCGCCCGTTGTCGTCAGCCCCCAGCTTGAGCCAATAATGGCCACGAGTGCCCCAAACACAAAGGATTTAATCAAGGCGGTCACCAGGTCCCAAACGCCTAAAAAGCTTCGAATCGAGTCGATAAACACCGAGGTGCTGATTTCGTAGGACCCCATGGCCACCAGCCAACCCCCGAATAGACCGACCAAGGCGAACAGTAGCGCCAGAATTGGGGTCATGATGCAACAGGCCAGGACGCGGGGGACGACCAGGTAGTCGACGGGATCAGTGCGCAGAACGTAGAGGGCATCGATTTGCTCGGTGACGCGCATCGTGCCGATTTCAGCGGCAAAGGCGGAGCCCATCCGACCGGCCAGCAGAATGGCTGTGAGCACCGGCGCAAGCTCCCGCACCAGGGACAGGGCCAAGACGCCCCCCACCACCGCCCCGGCTCCGAACCGGACAAACTCCCGCGCGACCTGAATCGTAAAGACAGCGCCCACAAAAAACGAGGCTACGGAAATAATTAAGAGTGAGGCTGGACCCGCTGCGGCCATTTGGTCCACCGTGTTGCGGTGGTGAATACGGCCTTGAACAAGGTGCAACAGCACTTGACCGCCGAGCAGACAAGCGGCCCAAAGCCGCAGCGCCCATTTGCCTAGTCCTTGGTCCCTCGAAAATTTCAAACTGCTCTACGCCTCATGGTTGCTGCACAGGACGTCTTTGAATAACCCTTTGACCTGGTTCCAGGCAGCGGTGGCGGCTTCGGGTCGGTAGGTGTCGCGGCGATCGCAAAAGAACCCATGCCCTGCCCGCTCGTAGCGAAACACCCGATGCCGTTCACCATTTTGCTGGAGCGCCTGCTCGATCGCATCCACCTGCTCATTGGGAATCAACGGATCTTCATCGCCAAAGAACGCGTAGACCGTACCCTGAATCTCCCTGGTTCGGTGGAGGGTTGGTGCTCCTCCCCCTGGCGTTAGGGTTGTAATGCCAGCCCCATAAAACGAAGCCGTGGCCTGGACCTCGGGCAAGGTCGCCGCTAGATATACCACATGTCCACCGAAACAAAAGCCGATGGTCCCGATGGCTGGACTGCCGTTTGAGCGGGATTGGAGTCGAGTGCCAAAGCGATTTTGTAGGAAGGCGATCGCCCCCTGGACATCACTCAGTAATTCCTCTGCCGTTGTTAATTCCTTATACTTACGGCCTGCCGCCAATCCGGCCTCATCGTAGCCCACTTCAAAACTAGGGGCGGTGCGCTGATAAATAGCGGGGGCAATGGCAATATAGCCTTCCTGGGCAATCCGCTCCGTCACCTCTCGGATATGGCCATTCACCCCAAAGACTTCTTGAATGACAATAATGGCAGGGCAGGGACCCTGGCCCTCTGGTTCGGCCAAGTAGGCATCAATGAGCAAATCGCCGTTGGGAATTTGAACAGCAGCGGTGCGCAGCGCCATAGGCAGGACCCTATAGGAAATTTCGACCCCCATAGAATATCTCGACTTGACTAGAAAAACATGGGGCAGGGCATCGCCCCAGGGACGAATTGTCTCTGGCTGTCTAAAATTTGGGAGAATCACCTCCATCGCGGGACTGCATCTTTTCAACCTCAGTGAACGTCGGTTTGACTGGAGCGGTGTGATCTTCAGCCGCCCTGCCTGTCGTTTGAACGAGTCGTTTCTGTCTAGCCCTTCCGGTTACCCCTAGCGTCATGGTTAAGTTTCACATCCAGCCCGAGAGCGAAATTCCCGCATCCAATCAGCTCTACAACCAAATGATGTTTGCGATCGCCTCGCGCCAATATCCACCGGGGCAAAAGCTTCCCAGCACCCGGCAACTGGCCATGCAAACGGGACTGCACCGCAACACGATCAGCAAGGTTTATCGCCAGCTCGAAGACGATGGCTTGGTCGAAGCTCAAGCGGGCTCTGGTATCTACGTGCGGCAGCAGGGCGAAGACGAAGTCATCAGCCGCCGAACGCCCTTGGTGGAGCAATATCCTGAAGCCTACCGAGACATTCGCCATGTGCTGGATACGCTGCTCAAACAGGGCTGCTCGCTCAACGAGGCGCGGGATTTATTTTTGGCGGAAATTGACTGGCGGCTACGGTGTAGCGCTCAGGTGCTCGTCACTGTTCCCCAAGAAGATCTGGGGGCAGGCCAGCTCATGGTGCAGGAACTAGAGCAGGCGCTGAATATCCCGGTGCAGCTTGTGCCCTTAGAGGAGCTAGAAATAATTTTGAATCAGACCCGCTCGGGCACCGTCGTCACCAGCCGCTATTTTATGAGTCAGGCTGAGGCGATCGCCTCTCCCAAATCCGTCCGCGTGATTCCCGTGGATGTCTACGACTACACCAGCGAGATCCAGCTCCTCAATCAGCTCAAACCGGGGACCTGTGTGGGTATCGTCAGCCTCAGTCCAGGGTTATTGCGAGGGGCTGATGTGGTGATTCGCAGTTTGATGGGCGATCGCCTCCTGCTCATGAGCACCCAGCCCAACGACAGCTATAAGTTACGAGCGATCGCCCGCAGTGCCTCGATTATTCTTTGCGATCGGGCCAGCTATGACACCGTTAGAACGGGTGTCCAAGCGGTCGAGCAGGATTTAATTCGTCATCCCAAACTGGTCTGCTGCGAGAATTTCATCAGCGCCACCTCCATCAGCCTCCTGCGCCGGGAATTGGGTCTAGAGTAATGGGTCTAAAGTAGTGGGTCTAGAGTAAATATTTTAGATTGGGGGGCCAAACCATGAAACTTACCTATTTTGGGGCCAACAGTTGGCTGCTCGAATTTGCCGACCTCTGCATCCTCATTGACCCTTGGCTCGTTGAAACCCTCACCTTTGGCGGCCAAGGCTGGTTCTTTGAAGGCACCCACACCGCTCCGCCTACCATTCCAGCTACCATCGACCTAATTTTGCTCTCCCAGGGGCTGCCCGACCATAGCCATCCGCCCACGCTCCAACAGCTCGATCGCCACATTCCCGTCGTCGCCTCTGCCAGTGCGGCCAAGGTCGCGAAAAAGCTGGGATATTCACAGGTCACGACCCTCAAACCCGGTGAACAGACTGTTCAGGGAAAGGATCGCCTCGCCATCACCGCCACCGCTGGAGCCCCGGTTCCGCAGGTTGAAAATGGCTATATTTTGCGCGATCGCACCACCCACCAATCCCTATACTACGAACCCCATGGGTTTAGTGAGAGCAGCCTCGCTGAGCACAGCCCCATTGATGTGGTCATTACCCCGATTGTCAACTTAGCCCTTCCCCTGGCAGGTGCTTTTATCCACGGCAACGAGCGCACTGTAGCGTTGCTCAAGACCCTACAGGCCCGCTACATCCTGCCCACCGCTGCGGGTGAGGGGGTGAAATATGCGGGTCTAATTGAAAAAGTCTTGCAGGTTGAAGGGGGACCTGTGGATTTTCGGTCCCAGCTTCAGCAAGCAGACAGTCAGGCCCAATTGATCGAACCTGTGATTAATCAGGCGATCGCCATTAATCTATAAAGGCTCCTTGATTGTGCGTGTTTTGCTACGCAGCAAGCAGCAATAAGCGGAATGATTGCCATCATGAAGATGTATTCAAATATTTCCCAAGATTGACAAAATAGGGAAAGAGATTTAATTCATCCATCCTTGGTCAAAAGCGTAACCGCCAATCGCAGCCCATTGCTCGTAGGTTATGTTGTATTCCGCCAATAATTCATTGCGATACTTTTCAATCAGTTCAAACTTGTAGTCGCCCTGCAACTTAGACATTTTCTGAGCTTGCTCAACGCTATAGCTAGGAGCAAGTGGATCGCTAGGAATGGGATACTTAGATTCAGCCTGTTGTCCAGCTTTGCTTTCGTAAGCCTGCGTCTTGGTAAAAATTTCCCGGCGAGTGGCTTCAGGAATTGCTCCAATCAGTTGCTCTCGTTCTTGTTTTTTTGCTGTAGCGGTTGCCTCTTTCACTTGCTGAGTTTTCTTCTCAGGCGATGAGCCACAGGCGGTTAGAGTAGGGGAGAAGATGAGTAGCAGGGCAGACGTTACCATGAATCGTTTCATTATTGTTTTTATCTTTGGGGAAAAGGGCAAAAAAAGAGAGTCTTTTACTAAGGTGTCCTACTTTTCAGTTGACTTACACGGATAAACTTTGTCCAAGAAGAACCTTGCGACCACCATCTAGTTACGAGACTCTCGGATCTCTTGCGAGTGTAACTCACCCCAATCATTTCCATCCACATTGACTAAATTTGCAAAAAAAATTGAAATTTTCCGGAAATTCATAACCCTTTCTCTGCAAGGGGTTTAGGCCCCCCAGGGGGCAATTGCCCCCCAGGAATGACCCCCTCAGGGATCTACCCGGTGTCGTTTTGAAAAAAAATTGGGCATAGTATATACAGGTTCACGCGAAGGTATCCGAAAGGGTCTTCACGTCCAGGTGTTCCCCACGTGCACAAGGGGGAGAGGAAGCTGTAGAAGAGGTGGGAGTCTGCTACAGCTTCCGGAGCCTGGTTAAGGTAAATTGGCGATCACCACCGGCTCAATCGCTTCGGCAACCTTAAAGCCAAAGACTTTGGCATAAAAGTAAAGCTCACCATCCAGGGTTCGCTTAATATTTTCAGCCTTGCGAAAGCCGTGCTGCTCGCCAGGAAACGCTACATAGGCAACGGGCAGTCCTTTTGATTGCAAAACCTCAACCATGCGCTCGGTTTGGTTCGGCGGCACCACCTTGTCATCCAGACCCTGGAAGAAAATGACTGGACAGGAGAGGTGCTCGGCATGGTGAATGGGCGATCGCGCCTCATACAGGGCCTTATTCTCAGGATAAGGACCCACCAAGCTATCGAGATAGCGCGCTTCAAATTTGTGGGTGTCTTCCGCCAACGCCGTCAAGTCGCTGACGCCATAGCGGCTGGCCCCAGCTTTGAAGACGTCGTAAAACGTCAGGGCACAAAGGGTGGTGTAGCCGCCTGCGCTGCCGCCGTGGATCGTGAGGCGATCGCCATCCACATCCCCCCGTTCGACCAAATAGCGCGCGCCATTGACACAGTCTTCCACATCCGCCACGCCCCACTGGCCCTTGAGGGCATCCCGATAGGCACGACCATAGCCGGTACTGCCGCGATAGTTTACATCTAGCACCGCAAAGCCTCGACTGGTCCAATACTGAATGCTAAGGTTCAGGCAACTCCGAGCCGCTGCGGTGGGTCCGCCGTGGCTTTTAACCAGTAGAGGCGGGCGTTCGCGATCCTGGGCCAGATAATCACGATTTTGCGGCGGATAATAAATTCCGTGGGCGACCTGGCCCCCGGTGGTAGGAAACGTAATCAGTTCCGGTCGGGAGAGATAGCCAGGGTCAAGGGTTAGCTCGCTGGAAGAATGGAGAACCGAGAGCGATCGCGTCGCCAGATCCAACTGAACAATTTCCGTCTGTCCCGTGGCCGAGCCCGCAATAAAGACAGCCCGTTCCGAATTTGCCTGCATGTCGCTGATTTCGGTATAGGGGCTCTCTAAGGTTTCGAGCTTGCCCGTACGGGTATCAACCAGCGCCAGATACCAGATGCCATTTTGGGTATAGGTGCAGACCATTTGTTCTGCCGTCGCAAAGGCATAGGTGTCCATACAAAACACCCAGTGGGGTAGGCCAAACTCGGCGGCCATGGGGCAAAGTGCTTCCACCGCGCGACCGTTCCAGCGGTAGAAATTCCACCAGCCCATATCGCGATCGCTCACAAAATACAACTGTCCATCCGGCGACCACTTCGGCTCCACCACCGATTCCTGCGGTCCACCGGCAATGTGCTGAATATTGCCCAACGAACCATCCACCTGGAACGTTCCCACCCAAAGATCGGCCCGGTCCCAGGGCATATCGGGATGATTCCAGCTCACCCAGGCCAGTTGGGTACCATCGGGGCTGAGGCGCGGCGCAGCATAAAAATCATCGCCGCTCACCAAAACGGTGCCCCCTGCTTCGTCTCCCTCCCAGGAAACCGCAACTAGCGTATTAATAGGCTCTTGCTCTGCTCGGTGGTCTTCCCGAACCCCAATCCAACGCCGCCGCTTGGCATCAATTTGGCCATCGGCAAACCGCAGCGATAGCTCCGGCGTCAGGGGCTGAGGCATTTCTCCCGCTGCCAACCGATAGAGTCGCTGATCATCATTATTAGAAAAGTAGGTCACCCCTTCGTGAATCACAAAGGAACCTCCACCATATTCATGCACCCAGTTACGAACACTGAACGGGGCCGCATTCACCTCGCGTACAGATCCATCCGGACACTGATGCAACAGGACACTCCGTCCGCCCTCTGCTGGACGCATCTCCAACCAATAGGTATCCTGAGCTTCCAGGGCCGTACCAATTAAGCTGACGGTGCTAGCGACGATCAGATCTGCGGTAATCGGAGATTTCCAAGAACCGTAGGGAGCTGCGATCGCAGGGGTCATTCGATCTGTATGCTCAAGTAGAGTCTTCATGCAGGCGCAGTCAACCGCTCTCGATGGACATTTGGAACTTTGTCAGCCGATCGGTTGTCGATTGAAAAAGCGATCATATCAGGACAACCGACCCAAGGTCGTATCACCCAAATACCGCTCTTCACACAAACGCTGACGGCCATCAATATAGAGCGAAGGGGTCTGAGCCGACAGGGGGCAGCCTCCTTCCCAAAGCTGACACCCTTTCCCCCCGATCGACTCGCTACTCCTGTGGCCCTGGGGGTCGATAAACACTTGACGAATGGTCACACTTCAGCAGCTAGGCGCTTGGGACGAGAATAGGACTCATGCGGGGGGGCGATCGCCCTAGGGTTCTCCGAAATTCCAGCATCGGAGTCTGTAGCTTCTAAAGAGCCCCGTTACGGGAACGAAACCGAGACCCGCTCAGGGCTTTGGCCTATTCCCAGACGGTGCTCCTCAAAACCCTCTCTGTTCCTGAGCAGCGTCCCATGACCTTTCCCGATAGTCACTCTCCCGTTCGGGAGATTACGGAGCAAATTCTGGCCAGTCGGCGTATCACGCGAAGCGATCAGCAGCGGTTGATGGTTACGCTTCTTTCCAAAGAAGCCCTCAGTCACGACGATCGCGTTTTGATCGATCGCATTTTCGATCAACTCCATCGTGGTTTGATCCACGTTGTCGACTAGGACGGGGGCGGTTTTTACCGCTCTCTCCCTGCGACTTAGCATGATGCGCCCTAGGGATTTTATCCGCCCTGGGGCGTTTTGCTACGCTAAAAAATCTTGCTATTCCCAGGATCCACTGCTAGTCTACAGCAGCATCCTTGACAAACCGGCCAAAACCACTATTGCTGGAGCGGTCACTCGATCGAGGTGTCTTTACAATAGAGAAAAACCAAGGGCATAATCGGTTGCTCTAAAGCTCTAAAGGCCGAAAGCTCCCAAGCCCAAAAGCTCCCAAGCCCAAAAGCCCAAAAGCCATCTTTCCCGAGAGCACCCCGGAGCCGCTGCCACTCACTGCTTTGCGTTATGACACAGCCCAATCTCATTTCTTTAGCCAAGCAGGGGGACACTCGCGCCCTCACGAATTTACTCAACCGTTCGCTACAGGCACGGGGAATTGTGGCCAAGGCCACCCGGCGGGAGGGGACGCTCCATGTACTCCTTGAAGCGGAGACTCCCCCCAGTCAAGGTGCTTCAGTACGTTGCATTCAACAGGGGCTAGAGAAGCTTGACCTGGTGGATACCCCCGTGACGATCTATGGGCGTCAGCAGGGGACCACCAAAATTACTTGGCAAGAGCATCTTGATGCGCCCATCAATCAGTTTTCGTCCGATCAGTTTTCGCCTGATCCAGGCAATCCCTTTGAGTCCTCGATTGATGCGCCGCTGAGCGAGGGCTTTGACAAGCCAGAGCTAACCACGGGTGAACCCACCAAGGCTTCGGTGGATTGGTCGGATCAGGCCACGGCGATCGAGTCTATTGAGCCGTTACCAACGCCGCCGCCCCCCCCCGGTGTCATTCCCAATCGCGGAGAATCTACGGCCAATTCTCGGAGTTGGGATGATTTTGACTTAAATGAAGCGGGCTACAGTGGTGCTGCACCGGCTTCCATGCCCTCTGATCCGGCCTACGGTGAAGTGGAGGCAGGCTGGGGAGGCGAATTTACCCAAGAGTATTCGCCTGAATTACTAGAACCGACCCTGATCGTGAATGATGAGGGAGAGGATGAATTAGAAACTCCCCTGAGCGATGAGGATGCGGATAGCGAGATTTTGCTTTCCCTCTGGGACGACGCCAACTTGGAAGAGGATGATCTAGAAGACCCTTCCGCTGAGGTTTCGGTGGGTAATCTAAACCTTTGGCAAGGGGATAATGCTACGCCTCAAGAGGCTGAGTCCACGGTCTTGTCTGATAATCCCATGGTGGTGGGAGAGCCGAGTGGTCGGAGGAACAAGGGCGATCGCCAACGCTCTGCCCTCCCCCTTCTACTGTTGGGATTGCTAGCAATTGTGGGCGGTATTGCGGCGGCGGCCTGGCTGAATCCCACTTGGCTGGCCCAGGTGCCAGGGGTGGGTCCGCTGCTAGCTACGAAGGATGGATCTTCTGGTCAAGAGACCGAACCTTCACCTTCCGACTCGGACGCGCCCCCCGTTGTTCAACAGAAAGCCTCTCCGCCAACGACAGAGGGATCTGCCAGCAATTCCCCAGAGGGTTCTACCGCCCCTGAGAATCCTGAGCCCCCAACATCCGAGGCGACGCCTGTGCCTGGGGTTACGGTTGAACCCTTTCGAGATGCGGTCAATGCGGCGATGCAGGCGGCTAATTTAGCCCAAGTGGCGAGCAGCGCAGATGAATGGCGTTTAGTGGCAGATTTTTGGGAGCAAGCCGTGAAAAATATGCAGGCCGTTCCCGCCGACCACCCACGCTACGAAACGGCACAGCAAAAGATTTCAGAGTACCAGCGCAATCTCGAATATGCTCAGCAGCGGATGAATAATTAGCCGTTCATGAGTCTAACGACTAGAATTCTGCGGCTTTGCAACAAGTCGCAACAGAGGTCTTTGCAATTCACAATGTTTGCTGAAGCTTCGCTAAAGTTCCGTACGCAGAAAAACAAAGTGTATTTCAATACGTGATAGACTTACCTTGGACGATGTTTAACATCGTCCTTTTTACATGATTATTTTAAATATTTCATGAGGAATCCCACTTTTAGTTGGCGATCGCCTCCCTCTCTCGTAAGCTAGGGTACGATTACTACTATATTCATGGTCCCTCTCCTACCTGATTAAAATTATACATTTTGTTCTAGACGATCCGAATTCTTCCAACGGATTGGGCAGCCAGAGCTTTCCGGTTACACCCAGAACTTTGTAGAATCTAGATAATGTAGGGGCGACCTTAAGGGTTGTCGATGGGCGTCGTTCTATTCTTGAGGTCGCTATCTATATTCTGCTTAGTTCAAGATCATTATCTTTGTGTTTAATTGGTTTCTGTTCCGTTCGATATCTATTCCAAAGCTTGATATATATGATTCCTCTTATGAATAAATCGGTCCGCATGGCTCATTGAACCCTTGGGACATTGGTTCGGCGTACTACGCTGTTAGGACCGGTGTGCTTAGCCTTTTGTGTCTTATTTTGCGGAAGTATTGGCCAAGGTTCACGATGAATCTGAGGCTAGGCTTTCATTTTCCTAAATTTTCTCTAAATTCACCTCTTTATATTCCCTGTGAGACCAGACAAACTTGCTCCACTGCGACAAAAACTGCATCATGTTGCGACGGAAGGTCGAATGACCCGCCTTTCCATTTTTGTGGATGGCAACAATATGTTCTATGCCCAGCAAAAAAATGGCTGGTTTTTTGACCCGCGTCGGGTTCTCGAGTATTTTGCTCGGAATGTTGATACCGAATTGATGAATGCTTTTTGGTACACCGGCATCAAGGATCCTCAGGATCAGCGTGGCTTTCGTGATGCCTTGATCAGTCTGGGCTATACGGTGCGAACCAAAATACTTAAAGAGTATTATGACGATAACTCCGGGCGCTATTCCCAAAAGGCGAATCTGGATATTGAAATCGTGATTGATATGTTCAACACCGTGAATCAGTATGATGCGGTGGTGTTGTTTAGTGGTGATGGTGATTTTGAACGGGCGATCGAGCTTTTGCGCTCCAAAAACACCCACATTACAGTGGTTTCAACGGAGGGGATGATTGCCCGAGAACTGAGAAATGTCACCGATCGCTATATCGATCTCAACGATATTCGTAAATACATTGAGAAAAGTGAGTACTGAGTCTGAGACCTATCAAGTGGCAACTTTTTATCAGTTCGTCACTTTGCCGGATTGCCGGGAATGGCAAGAGCCGCTGTTCCGCTATTGTCAAGCCCAAGAGGTTTGCGGGACGATCCTGTTGGCGGAAGAAGGGATTAATGGGACGATCGCGGGAACCACTTCAGCCGTTACGGCGGTTTTGGATTATCTGAAGCAAGATCCTCGGTTGGCGATGCTGGGTCACCGAGCCGCAGTGGTTCCTCACCCCCCCTTCCAGCGCCTGAAGGTGAAGCTCAAATCAGAGATTGTCACGTTTGGCCAGCCCAAGGTGCAGCCTAGTCAACAGGTTGGGACCTATATTGCACCCCAGGATTGGAATCAGTTGATTAATGATCCTCAGGTTTTGCTGGTTGATACTCGCAATCACTATGAAGTCGCGATTGGCACGTTTCGTGGGGCAGTCAATCCGGAAACGGCCTCGTTTCGAGAATTTGCCCAATATGTTGACCAGTCGTTAGATCCACAGCAGCATCACAAAGTGGCGATGTTTTGTACGGGAGGGATTCGCTGCGAAAAGGCTTCTGCCTACTTGCTCCACCAGGGATTTGAGCAGGTTTACCATCTTCAAGGTGGCATTTTGAACTACTTAGAATCAATCCCTGAAGATGAAAGCCTTTGGGAGGGCGAGTGTTTTGTTTTTGATGAACGGGTTGCGGTTAAGCACGGTTTAGCGCTAGGAAGCTACGGAATGTGCCAAGCCTGTGGCTATCCTCTGTCTGCCGCTGATCAAGCTTCGGAGCACTATCAACCGGGGCAACATTGTCCCCACTGTATGGATTGACCACTGTATGGGTTGATAGGAGTATAGAATTCAGACCCAGGAGGTCCAAATAAAGATTTTTAGCAATGCTCCCCCAACTCTGGCAGGGATGAGAGATGATCGGGATATTTCTGTCTTCAGTTGAAAATCCTATGGTGATGCTCTCCTTGCGTCGGCTGTTGGCTCTGCTGCTGCTGAGTCTAGTTCTCTTTGTTTCGACGGGTTGTGCGGCGATCGCCCCTCCCAAGCCCCCCTCTCAATTTAGTCAAGTCCAGGAAGAAACCACTGGACGCAAAGCACCCGATGCGGTTGCAGCGGATGCCCAGAAAGGGGCAAGCTTTAACGCGTTTTTCCCCCGTTCTGTAGCGGGATATAGCGGCTACGAAATTGTACCGGCTCAAGAAAAGCAAGGCTTTGCAGAGTACAAAGTCAATAATAGTGGGACCAATGTGGCGATGTTGTCGATTAACGACACGATTAGTAATCCCGCCGCTGCTGAAAAGTATCAGTCGAGTACGCGAACGATTCAGGGTTATCCAGCGCTCAACATTGGCAACAATGGCACGGGGGTATTGGTGAGCGATCGCTTCCAAGTGAAAGTGCAATCCCGCGATGCTTCATTTACTGCCGAAGACCGTGATGCCTGGCTGCAAAAATTTGATTTTAAAGGACTCTCAAAGTTAAGCAAAGGATAAACCCATCGTCATTGATCTTTGGGTTACCGATTTCCCGTTTTGTTCATCCCCATTCCTTGCATTTGACAGGAGCTGACTGTGAGTCAAAAACCGATTTTTACGCTGGTTGATGAGCTGCCCACTGGTGGCTTAACCGTGATGGCGCTGCGGGCCTTAGATTTTGCTGTACCAGGGCAGTGGAACAATTTGGTTGGCTTTAACCAAACCATTCGCGAGGTTACGGGCGAAACCGATGAAGCGCTAATTCAGTCCATCGGAGAGCGGGCCGTGACTTTGTTTAACGATAAGTCGGAAGGCTATCAACGGGCTCTGTGGCTGTATCAAACCGTAGATGCGGGCTCCAGTGCTTTGGGGGCAGGCATGTTGGCGAATAAGGCAACGGAAAATATTTCGTTCCTGGGTCTAATCAACAAGTTGACCCCGAAACCAGAGAAGGCTCAAAGCTTCGACCTGACGGTTAAGTTGGTGGTCGAACTAGTCGCATTCTGTCAAATTAACGGAATTCCTGGTAATAGCATTGGCGACTTTCTGGCAGCGGTCAAGGACTATGGCGGTGAGTCGCTTATGCGCATGGCTGCGCTGATTTGCTATGACGGTTTGGTGCCCCTGGGACCGACCTATGCTGAAAAGGGGTTGCAAACCCTCAAGGCTTCGACGGCTTCGGATCTGGACCACAACAAAACCTTCAAAAGCGTCAAGGAACTGATTCCAGGCGATAGTGATAAGGGCAAGTTGTCCTTTGTGACGGAGAGTTTTGAGTCAGTTCAGGATTGGATGGTGAAGTTCACAGCGGATAAGGGTCTCACCCAGGATCGGGTTGTTGGTAGTTTGAGTAAGTTTGTAGATCTATCTAAGGACAAGCTGGAGTACCTTGGCGCATTCTTGGACGTGAGCACAAATTACTATGAGCATACGGGGGTTCAAACCTTGGCTCGGCGACTAGTTGAGCGGGCGGCTGCGGAGGTTTAACCTGAACCTTTGCTCAAAGCCTATGAGGGTTGGTAGCCGTTGACTTTTAGCCGTTGACTTTTAGCCGTTGACTTTAGGGTACAGAGGCGTAGCAGAATATGCCTCTACCCTAAACCCGCAAACCCAAACTTGCCTCTACAACATCTTCGGTCTCAACGGTATGAAAGGCTTCAAGCTGATTTGTGATCGCAGTTTGGGCGATCGCCAATCCACAGGCCAAATCAATACTGGCTTGATCCAAACTACCCAAGACCTGGTCGAGGGTCATGGGTTGGTCGATGCCGACTTCGGCTTTCAGCACGGGCAACTGGTGCAGACCTCGGCTGTGCATGCGTTTGAGGGCCGTGGCGATCGCCTCAGACGCCTGGGCATAGACCAACCGCACCGCAAAGACTTCCCCAATCGGTCGCAGACTCGCCATGGATTCGGTTCCCACAGCGCTCACTAGGGCACGGTTGATATCCTTGAGTGTCACCACGCCAATAATTTCGGCTTCACGATTGACAATCAACGCACTCCGACTTTGCTGCTGCAGCAACGCTTGGCCCGCCGCCATAATGCTGAGGTCCCCATCCAACACCGGCAGGGCATGGGTCATGGCTTCGCTCACGGGCAGGGTTTGCAGAATTTCTTGCAGCGGTTCGCGCTGCATCTGGACCCCCATCGGTTCCAACGGAGCCTGGTCGGTACTGGGTTGCGCTGTTAGTTTTTCCACGAGCCAAACGCTGAGCCCCACCGCTGCCATTAGCGGTAGCACGATGCGATAATCACGGGTCATCTCAAATAGCAACAGAATCGCCGTCAGCGGCGCACGGGCACTTCCGGCCAAGACTGCGGCCATACCAACCATGGCGTAGGCTGGTGGTGCAGCCACGGGGAGGAAGGGAAAGAGGAGGGCGATCGCCTGCCCATACACCGCCCCCAAACAAGCCCCCAAATACATTGCTGGCGCAAAGCCGCCTCCCACTAAACCACTGCCTAGACAGAGGGAGGTGACAAACAGTTTTAGACCCAACAAACTGATGAGGAGCTCAACCGGAAAGGGCGTATTGCGCAAAATCGCCTCGACAGTTTCATAGCCAACCCCTAGGATCTGGGGAAATTCCAGCGCTAGAATCCCCACAATCGCCCCTCCAAACATCGGCTGGAGCCAGCGAGGAATCTGGGCAAGCAAAGTCCAGCCCCCTTCCCCCCGAAAGCTCTGTTGGGCAAACTGGGTGGCTTGGGTAAAGGCGATGGAAATGCCACTCGCCAGAATTCCCAAACCAATATATAAGGGCAATTCCAACGGGCTGCGGACTTCATAGGCCGGCAGCGCCAGGGCCGGTTGTGCTCCAATCCCCATCTGTGCCAGCCAAGCGGCAATCACGGCAGCCAACAGCACCAAGCTCACCGAGGCACTGCTGAACGTCGCCCCCATGAACACTTCCAGGGCTAAAAACACCCCCGCAACCGGCGCATTAAACCCCGCCGCCAGCCCCGCCGCGACCCCGGCGCTCAGCATTAATCCCAACCGCTCTTGGGAAACCCGCAGATGCTTGCCCCACCGGACGCCCAAACTTGCACCAATCTCAACGCTTGGCCCTTCAGGTCCTAAGGAGGCTCCGGTTCCCAGGGAGACGGCTGCTCCAATCAGCTTGGGCCAAGTATGTAGCTCACCGGCGTCTGCCTCTTGCAGCGACGAGAGTCCCGGCCCAAAATCCTGCCAGCGCCAGCGCATCAGTCCTACTATCAACCCACCCAATGCCGGAATTAGGGCCATGGTCCAGTAGCCAAAACCGGACAGATAACTGCTGAGAGGACCGTGACTCAGATGATGGATTAAATGGTAGCAATGGTGAAAGAGAACAACGGTGAGACCCGTACTGGCACCGATGACCAAGGCCCAAATGAGTCCCAAACCTTCGGCGGATCGGAGGCGATCGCCATAGGTCTTAAGTTGCGACTTGAGAGGACGCAAGGGGTTAGACAGGGCTGGAGTGAGACGGAGAATTAGGCGTTGGACAGCGGCATGAGACAGCAGTGAGAAGGTGGTCATGGAGGGTGCATCGGGCAGCGGGGAGTGCGGCAAAAAGAGACGATAGTTACATTCTGTGATACTTTTCTCAGTTTGCCCAGTCCCTCATCCGGGGGGATTTTCACGACTTTTACTGCAGTTCTCTACACATGGGGATAAGGGTCTCAAAAGTCTTGTCGCTGGCTAAATTTCACTTTCAGTCCGTCCCGTGGTTTGGGGGTTGGGACAATCATGAGACTCAAGTCTTGATTGGGCAACAGGGTCCATTGATACTCCCGCAGCAGTCTTACGGCGAAGAGTTTCATTTCCAGGCGAGCGAATTCTTTGCCGAGGCATTCCCGCAGGCCGCCGCCAAAGGGTAAATGGCTGAAGGGTTTGACTTTTTCTTCGGCGCGATCGGGACTAAAGCGATCGGGGTCAAAGGTTTCGGGGTTGGGAAAGACTTCGCTGTCGTTATGGGTGGAATTGATTTGGTAGAGCGCAGACCAGCCCTTGGGAATGCGAAAGCCGCCGTACTCGCAGTCTTGTAGCACTTCCCGAAAGCCACCGCCGACCGGAGGAATCACCCGCATGACTTCTTTAATCACTTGATCGAGATAGGTCATTTGCTTGAGTAAATCCAGGGTGATAGGTTGTCCAGTAAACTGTTGTTGTTCAGCACGGGCTTTGGCGAGGACATCGGGATTTTGGGCGGTGAGGAGGCAGAAGCTGGCGATCGCCGAGGTCAAGGTCTCATGGCCTGCAAATAGCAACAACAACACTTGATCTTTCAACTCTTCGAGGCTCAATTGTTCGCCCGTTTCTTCATCACGGGCGTTGAGTAGAATATCAAGGGCGTCGGTTTCAGGGCGATTGGGGGGTTGGGCTGGAGCTTGAGATAAGCAGGTTTGGCGATCGCGAATCAGCCGTTCGAGCTCCGCTAACAACCCCTTGCGATTGCGCCAAGCTTTGCCAAAAGCAGTCCAAGGCAAATTGACGGGAATCGTAAACAGACCCGCACACCAGGTTTCAAACAATTCGCCCAGGCGGGTTTCGGCTCCATTGTCCAGTCCGATCAGCAACTTACAGGCAATATCCAGAGTGTAGTTGCGTAGCTCTGGGTACCAGGTGAGTTCGCCTAGGTTGAGCCAGCGTTGGCAGTAGCGATCGCTAATCGCCTCCATCGCCGGAATGTAGCCATCCAAGGCACGGGGCTGAAAAGCCTGGAACATCAATTTGCGACGGGCCATGTGGGTGTGGCCGGACTGGAGGGCGAGGGAGAGGGGACCGAGGAGTTTTTTGACGCTGGGGGGCCAACTGACGCGGAAGTATTCGTTTTCGTGGGTGAGGATGAAGCGATTGCCGTCGGGGCCTTTGATGAAGATGGTGGGGCTACCGAGGAGGCGGGTTTTGAAGACGGGGCCGTGTTGGGCGTGGCGTTTGCTGGCGAAGCTGGGGTCGGTGAAGAAGGCGAGGGTTTCGCCGAGGAGGGGGAGGCCGAAGTTGCCGGGGGGGAGGGGTTGGGAGGTGGTAGATGGGGTGGGGGTCATGGCGATCGCGACGGTTTGCTTTTTTATTTTTATAAAGTAGCGCGATCGGGGACGAACGCCCTCGACGCTGTTTAAGCTCAACGCATCACGTCTTCCTACTCTAGGCTAGATTAGACCCAAAACTCTGATGTCACTGACCCAGCACTATCACCCTCTGCTTTTGGCGGGGAATTGGAGAAAAGTCCATGCAGTATGTCTTAATCATTCATGAAGTGGAAGCCTACGCCGCCTGGAAAAAAGTTTTTGATGGTGCTGCGAATTTAAGAAAAGCAGCAGGTGAGTGTTCTTACCAAGTGCTTACATATGAGAACGAACCGAACAGAATTGTTCACTTCTCTGCCTGGACCTCCACAAGTGCCGCAAGAAGATTTTTTGAATCGCCAGAGTTGGTGCAAATTCGGGCCGCAGCCGGAGTTAAAGCGCCCGAATTTATCTATCTCGATTTGCTAGATTCTGGTGTGCTGTAGCGATCGCCCCACCCCCAATCACCGCCGCACCCGTAACCACCCAAACACTTGGTCTACCGTCAACTCCAACGCCAAACCCTCCAAAACCGGCAACTCTTGCTCCCCGCGCAACAGTACAGGTTCCCGCCCAGGCCGAAACACCAACACCGAATAATCATCTGGATCCAACAGCCAGCCCAACCGACATCCATGGCCCAAACAGTGAAGAATATTATCAATCACCCGCGTTGCCTTTTGGTCCGGCGATAAAATCTCAATCGTCCAATCCGGAGCCGCCATAAAATTATCCTCCGGCTCACCCAAATCATTCACCGGAATCCGCTCCCAGGCCACGATCGCCACATCCGGCACCACAGAACGCCCCCCAAACGTACAACGCAACTCCGGCAAAGCGGTATAAACCTCACCCGCAGCATCAACAACCCGAAGCAGATGCTTTTGGAGAATAGAGTGACGGGTTTTCGGCATCGGTTTTTGTAATATCTGACCATCAATATATTCCCAAGCCGGAGACGCTTCAATCTGGGGTAAAGCCAGAAAGTCTTCAAGGCTTAGGCGTTGCACCGAAGACAGGGTCATGGGATCAGGCTAACCGACGTAGCCGAGGAACGGACACCTGTCAGTATAATCGATCCTTCAGAACTACAATTTACCTTCTGCTTGATGTGGCCACAACTGGTTTGCCTAGGACACCGCGCTCAGCCAAGGCAACGGCAACGATTCCGCTGGTACAATCTGCCCCCAGGGATTAAAGTCGTAGGCCTGAACCTGCCCCGTGCCGAAATCAATCAATACAAAACCGGGTTCATGCTCTTTTTTGAGCGTTCCCCCGTTGATCACAATGAGTTCTCCCCACTGACCAACGGCTTTGACCATGCGGTAATGACTATGACCATTGAGCAAATAACGATAGCGATCGCCCTGAAGCACCCCCTGAAGTTCTGGATTCGCCTGCCCATGGCTAAGACTATCCTCCGGCAAGACCTTTCCCATGTCATGATCTCCCACCCCATGGCAGAGCAAGGCACACCCTTGGGGCGTCATTAGCTCTCGCGTGACGGGCAGTTGCCGTAAAAACCGCTGGGCGATCGCCGATAGCTGGGTAAACTCTGTACATTCCGGTCGATTGCGTAACTCCCCCGCGATGCACCAGCGGTCATGATTTCCCGCCACCGTCAAAACCTGATGATCGATCAACAACTTACAGCAGCGCTCCAGATCTCCAAATCCATCCGTCAGGTCGCCCGTGCAGCAAAGCGTATCGGCTCCTTGGGCAAGGAGAAAGGCGATCGCCCGCTCCAGCAAAACCGCTTCTGCATGCACATCCCCAATCAGCCCCACTCGTCTTACCTTACGTCGCATCTCCATACCCTAGCCTACCCTGTCTCGGACCTAACGGAACTAACCACAATACTGATTAAGAAAGCGCAAAAGGTGAAAAAAAGATACGGATTCTAACCCATCAATTCCCTCAATTTGAATCCCCATGGAGTTGGTACTCATCCCAGTAACAGACGGGTTCATAGCCGATCATCTGATAAATGTGATTCGACGTTAAATTGGCAAGCTCGGTGAATAAATAACAGACCTGGCAACCTTGATCCAGCAAATGATTGCTGAGGGCTGCAACGGCGGCGGCGGCGTAGCCGCGTCTTCGCTGCTCGGGCGGCGTATAGACCGGGCCGATACGACCCTTGTTGGACCAAAACGCATTCCCCCCCACCAAGCAGACCGGCTGAGGCGTTGCCCTTGAGCCGATGTCCCAGAGAAACAAATGCCCCTGGGCCAACTGGTGGTCTGCCCAAATGGCCGAATCCCCCTGTAATCCCCCAAACACCTCCTGCTCAAAGGCTTGGCTCCAGTGGATAAGCAATGGGCGATCGCCCGCCACGGCCTGCCGCAATTTCCCCTCTGGCTGCGGGATCGACCGTACTTGCTGGAGCTGATGGATGCCCATGGCAAGCTTGATTTGATAGTTCAGTCCCGTCCAGCGCCCCATGGCCCGCGCAAAACAAGCCGCCTCCGCCTGGGGACCACTAAAACTAGGCAGGGTTTTCCCTAAGGGAACGGCTGCTTTGCTCCAGTGAGTTTTGATGTGATGGGCGATCGCGTCAATGCCATGGCGATGACGGGCACGGGAGAGCATCAGCGGTCGAGCGGCGGTTTGGATGGCGATCGCCTGCACCTCCCCATCGGCTTCTACGGTGATCAACACGGGAGCCGATCGCTGAATACCGGGTAAGGGATGGCGCAACTGCTCGATCACAGCCAAAATTAGATTGTGTGCCGCAGGCTGAGCTTCCAAAAAGGGCAATACCCGTTCGGCAAAGGACTGGATCTCTTGGGTTTGTTGGATCTTCATACTTTGACTCAAACATTGCATGCAAAAATAGGGCAATGAATCGAACGCTGTTTGGCTCCCTGGAACTGTTGTGTGCTATAGGATTATGCCTTGGAGGAGGGGCGATCGCCTTTCCTCAGGCTAGCCTAGCTCAACCGCTGCACTTGGCCCAAGCCGCCCCTAGCACCAGTCCGCCGTCGATTTGGAAGCTATTTCGGCCAGTGGGTGGGGGCTTTTCCGTGCTGATGCCGGGGGAGCCGGTGCCCATGGGGGCTTCGTTCCAGGTCCAAACGGTGCCTCTGACGCTGCGACAGTTTGTGGCGGCTCAGCAAGACGACCAGGTGATTTATATGGCGGGCTGGCTGGATTTACCCGGCGATCGCCTAGAGGGACCAACGGTGGCGTCCTCCCTCGACAGCGTGCGGGAAGGGTTTCGATCGCGGCTGAAGGGATCCGTAGTCCAAGAGTTCGATTTGCAACTGGAAGGCAATCCCGGTCGTCATTTTAAGCTGGAGGCATTGGTGGGCGATCGCCCCTACAGTATCACCCAGCGGGTCTATCTCAAGGGAAACCGTTTATACCAAGTTACGGCGATGGTCCCCCAGACCCTGGAGAGCAATCTGGTCCAAAGTGTTTCGGGATTTCTACAGTCGTTTCGGTTTGTACCCTAGTTAGCTTGTACCCTAGTTAGCTTGTACTTTAGGCATCGCCCCCCGCTGGGATTGGAGCGTAAAGTAAAAAGTACTGCCTTTACCGGGACAACTCTCCGCCCAAATCTTGCCGCTGTGGCGGTGAATAATGCGCTGAACGATGGCGAGTCCGACCCCATTGCCTTCGTATTGCTGATGGTGATGCAACCGCTGAAAAGGCACAAAGAGCTGACTGGCGTCCTCAGGATCAAAGCCAATGCCATTATCCCGGACAAAATAAATAGGCTCGGTGACAGGGACTATCGGTTGATGAGGCAACACTTGCAATTCTGGTAAACGTCCCAGTTCAATCCGCGTTGATGGAGACCAGCGGGTATATTTCCAGGCATTGCCCAGAAGATTGTCTAGCACCATCTCAAGCTGACGCTCATCGCCCTCTACCCAGAGATTGGGGGCGATCGCGAAGGTTGCTTCACGCTCCGGTTGAGTGAGCTGTAGATATTCTGCAATGGCAGTAGCGCATTGGCTCAGATTGACCCGCACCGGCCTAAAGGGTCGGTAGCGCACCCGCGAGAGTTGCAACAGGTCTTCCACCAGGGTTTTCATCCGCTGGGCAGCGGTTCGCAACAGCTTCAGATAGGACCGTCCGGAACCGTCGAGGTCGGGGTCAAATTGCTCCAGGATCAGCTTGCTATATTTCTCGATGTGGCGCGAATAGCCCCACAGATCATGGGAAACCGTCTGGCAGAAGGCTTCCATTTCCTGGTTCATCAGTTCTAGCTCGTGGGTGCGCACCTCAAGCTCCTGCTGACGCAGGTTCCGCTCGGTGATGTCGCGCAGGGAGACCAGATAGGATGGCTCTCCCTCCCAGTCCACCGGGACGACGCGCATTTCTGCAACATAGGGCGGTAGCTCTGAGGCTCGTTCTGCGAGCTGTTGCGAAGATCGTTCTGATGATTTTTCTGATGACTTTTCTGGCGGTCGCTGAATGCGAACCTCTGTTTTATCCTTGCCCACGATGGGATAGCCAAATATTCGCCCACAAAGCTCCTCGACGGAACGGTTGAACAGTGCCGCTGCGGCAGGATTAGCAAAGGAGATGCGACCTTCCTGATTAACGACCAAAATTCCATCAGCGTTATGAGCAACTAGCGTCCAGAGCAGTTCCTCACCAGGTCGCCAGACTCGCTGAGTCATAGGGAGCAATAGGAGGTAGGGTTGAGCAAAACGGGGTTAGCTGAGCTTGACTCTACTCTACCTGGTTTCCGCCCGGAAAACAGCCTGGGGGCTGGGCCTGCTTTAGCTGGAGGATTAGCTGGAGGATTTACCGTTGGTACCGTTGAGGTATTGTTCTGGGGCGATCGCCCCCAGATCAGACAAATCCCCCACCATTCGTTGGGGCGGCAGCGGCAACTCCCGCAGCAGGGTCGGCGTTAGTAAAATGCCTTCGGCTTCTGCAAGCTCCGGTTCTTCTAAAACATCAATAATCGTCAGCTGATAACGGCCAGGTAATTGCTGCTCGCAATAGCGAATGACATTCTCTAGGGCTCTTTGATCCGCAACCGAATCACTGGAAATGAACAATCTGAAGGAGTAATTTTGAGCCATAAATCATCTATGAATTGAGCTTGATCTGGGATAAGTTCTCACCTAAGTTGAAAAGCTCCTTTAAAAGCTCCTTCGATGAATTGAATCTCCCAGTCGCTATGTTGATCTTTTTTATTGCTGTTGATTTAGCAAATGGTCTAGCAGATCTAGCAGACTTGGCCAAGACACTGGCTATAAAGGTCTCTTTTGACCAAGAGAGCGTTCTTTACAAAAGTAAAGGACTTGTTTAGGGCTGCACCTAAAACTATATTAAGACTTTGGGATCAGGGGTTCTTGGGCTCTATTTAGGGTCGATAGCTTGCTAAAATGGAGCGTTAAATCTTAAGAAAAATAAAAGTATTTGTGCAAAGACGATCGCATTGTACTTTTCGATTTTGCGAGAAAATGGCGATCGAGAAATTCTCGTTTCTGGAGTCTATATAAAATCCTGATACTTGCAATAAGTTCTACTAGATTTTTAGGGAATGATACCGTTCTCGAAAAAATGGGCAGTATAAGGGTTCAGATAGAAACGCCCCATCTCGCTGAACTAGTCTCTCCTTTTATTCATCCTGCAATGTCTGATGCCCTCTTGGATCTTCTGGCTCCCACCCGAGCGCAACACCTCTAGATAGATCCAACTCCCACTATGCGGTCATCTCAGCAACTCCAGGAACGCATCGTTACGTTTCTTCAGCAGTATGCAGCAGGCACTCGCGTTTTTACGCGGGTGGTCATGCGCAATAATCAACCTGTGGTCTCAGGCCCTAATCTGGAGGGGGCGAACCTGAGCGGAACGCACCTGGCTAATATTGTGCTCAATGGTGCTTATTTACCTCAGACCAATTTTAGTTGGGCGAACCTTCAGGGGGCAGATTTAAGTGAAACCAACCTGGATTCTGGTAACTTTTGGCACGCGAAGTTAATTGAAGCCAAGCTCAAGGGAGCCAAGCTCAGTCAAGCGTTTTTAGTCGGGGCAGACCTGACGGGAGCGCACTTGGCCGGAGCGGACCTGAGCTATGCCAATCTCAAGGACGCAATTCTCAACGGCACCAATTTGGACGGTGCAGTCCTGACCCAAACGGTGATGCCGGATGGGTCAGTGCACGATTAACGGTTTCGGGAATCACGAATTTTCGGGGCACCCATCGGTTTGCGTTTTTTCATCAGCCAAAGCACTACCCCAGCGGTCAGTACCGGGGTTAGCGGCGAAGGCTCGGGCACGGAGGTGTTTGCCTGTAGCGGGTTGAAGGGTTTTTCTAGGGTTTCCTCGCCCGATTCGACGGTGCGGTCAAATCGATCCGCTGCGGCTTCTGCCTCGGCGAGGAGGCGACGCTGTTCGTCGTTGACCAGGACAATCATCGATGAGTAGGGGGTGACGATTTGGTGCTGTTTGGCGATCCGATGAATGCCATCTAAGGCTTCTGCGGTGGTATCTAGGCGACGGCTCAGGTGCTGAATCAACTGTCGGGCGGCGAGCGGGGTAACGTCAGGGGCGATCGACCCATTCGAGGGTTTAGCGAGGGCTTGGACCGACCAAGCATAACCATCGACTACGGTTTGAGCGCTGAGTTTGGCTTGGGTTGCGGCCCGCTGGAGGACGGGGGCGATCGCCCGTTCGGCTCCCCCGCCACTGTCTTGCATCAGCTTCAGCACCCCATCATCATAGGCCGGGGGAAGTTTCCCCAAATGCACCATCCAAAGCGGTGCTTCCACTGCCGGTAACTGACCCCCCTCTGTGGAAAGCTCGTAGGTATCCCCATCGGTCAGAACCACAATGCCATCGTAGGCAGTCTTGCCCTTGAGCTGGTCAAACTGTTGGAGCATGGTTTTGAGCTCTAGGCTGCCGTAGAAAGAAACCTGAGCAGGATTAAACTGCCGCAGATCGTCTAGGCGTTCCGGTTGGGCTTGGCTAGCAGCCGTTAAGAACAGGTCGGCGTCGTTGTTGTTGAACTGATTGTCGGCAAAGCCTTGGTGCTTCAGCCATTGGAAGGCTTCTGCTAGTTCCTGGGGATGTTGGGCCATGCTGCGAGAGCGATCGAGGACGATCGCCCAACGCTGTCCCTGGGGAAGAACATAATCTTGAGGCTGGAGGGGCTGTGCTGTGATTCCGTAGCCCTCTAGTTCAATGTGATGCTGCTCAGGAGGGGCTTGGGATTGGGCAAGCAGAAAAGCCGGTAGCCAAGGTTCCGGATCCTGACCCTGGCTAGACGGACTCAATCTTTCCCCATTCACCCTTTCCCCATTCACCCAGCGTTGGGTTTTGCCAGTCCAGAAAATATTGCGCTTCTCCCCCAGTTGCGGCAATGGCCAGCCCTGGTCCGTCTTCATCACCTGGTAGGTCATCCAGAGATGCATTTCCGTCGGCTGGTTTTCTAGGCGCGTGCCATCAGCGGCCCAGCCGGGTACCTGAGGCGGTACGGGAAAGGCGCGTAGCCGATAGTGCCGAGGCCCCACCTGTTCGAGCAGGGCGGGATCCACGGGATTGACTCGTTGTACCTGGGAATTGTAGACCTTTTGGGCCGCGCCTCGGGGAGAGACCTGGGGCTGAAAGCGTTGGCTCAGATCCGCTGTGTCGCCCAGCCACAGCCCCGTTAACACTGCACTTTCCGGCAGCGAAAAGGAGTAATAGACTTCCTGAACATCATTGGTTTGATTTTTGTAGACCTCGTGGAGTTCCACCTCGGCCCAGTCGCCCCGCTCGGTGACATCCAACCGCTGTTGCGCCAGCAAAACCTTTTCCTGATTAATATTCAGCAAGCCCGCCTTGGCCTGATCTCGATTGGCTGTGGCATTGAGGGCCTTGCGGATGGCGACGCTTTCGGCTTTTTGAATAGGCTGGTCAAAAAATTGAGCGTAGAGTTTGGCGGCTTTTTGAGCGTCGTTTTGACCTTGGCTTTGGTAGAGAAACGGCGAAAACAGTTGGCTATAGAGCGACTGTAACCGTTGGGGGAGGTCACCGCTCTCGGGAAAGGTTTGTTCGTAGATGTTCTGAATATGATTGTTGTCTTTGACAGAACTGATATAACGGTAATCCGCAAGATAGGCATTGAGCAATCCTTGGCGGATTCTGTCGGATTGGCGCAGAAGCTGCTGTTCCTGTTGGGGCGTACTGGCGGCGGTTTTCAGCAGGGCAAAGGCTTGGGTTTGGGGTTGATGGTTGAGCTGATTGAGGACTAAACACCAAGTGGCGAGCGTTGCCAGACCGAGGGCGATCGCCTTCCCCCGTCCCCACTGTCGACCCAATTGGCGAGCCCCTTCCTGCCCCGTTTGGATATAGAGCCCCACGAGCATCACCGGAGCCGTGATCAACAGCGTGGCGCTCAGCCAAAGCAGAATCAGGCCTGCCGGTGCCGCCAGAAATAGCCCAGCCCCGTCCTGGCGCAGGGCATCCCAAAAGACACTAACCCAGCTAAACGAGAAAAATCCTTCGAGGAGCACATAGGCGCTGGGGATCGCATAGAACAGCAGTAGACTGCCGCCATAGAGACCCATCAAAAGCATGAGGCTGTGGAGGATGGCCTGGGCGATCGCCCACCCCCGCTGCCGCGCATACCCTCTAATTAAATACAACCCAAAGGCACCCATACTCAGCAGCAGACTGCCCAGCAGCCAATTGCCCGCCGGACTCAGCTCCCGCAGGGCAAAGAGCCGCACCAGACAGAGCAGAAAGAGGGGAATTTCAACCCCATAGAAAAGACTGAGAATTTTGCGCGGCTGCTTGATGAAGCGCAGGCCCAGCCCGATGGCGCACACCGGAACCAACAGCAGCAACGCTAACGAAATCGCGAAGATGGTGGGAACTTGGCCGAGGGCGATCGCCTGAATCAGCGGCCATCCCACCGTCGGCAAAATCCCCAAATACACGATGTAAACGAATAAAAAATTCCAAAGCCAAAACGTACTCTGGGCAAAAATCGCAAAAAAAAGCTTCATGGTCAGCCCTGGCATCGAGCCGCAACAACGGGGCAAATTCCCTTGGAAAGATCCACACCCAGCATGAGTGTTTTTCCGGAGGCTTGTCTGAACGCTTAGAAAATGCGATCGCGCCGATAGGGCTCCTTCCGAACCTGCTCAAACCGACCCATCAAATAGGCCACGCCAAAATCCCCATTGGGATGTTTTTCTAGCAAGTCCGCAACCCAGAACACCTGTTCCGCTAAATCTGGCCCAAGTTTGTCGAGAATGGCCTGCCGCTCTTGATCCGCCAGCTCCTTTTTGCGCACTCGGTTTTGCCAGTCCGTCGAGAACAGCCGATGGATGGCCGTATGAAACCCCAGCTTCTCTAGGATGTTCCACTCGCCGCGATCGCACCAAATGCCATTACAGCTAGGACAGCGCTCAACGTAAAACACCGGTCGGTACCCCACCTTCGCCCGCGAGAGATAACTGCCGCATTCAGGACAAAGCGCCGCTTTGGTGTCGTAGGGGGGCTGAATAAACTCCACGTCGACGCTGTCGGGCAAGCGACCCGGATCGGGCTCAGTTTGAGACTGACTTTTTTGCCAAACCTTATATTCCTCTGCGGGAATCCAGTGGCCCTTACAGTCAGAACAATAATGGGCACGAAGCTGATCCGTCAGATAAATCTCAGACAGGAGGGTTTTCCGATCTTTAGGACAGAGCACGTGGGTTCAGGGGGCTAAAGGATTCGCAAGATCTCAAGGCTAAGGTGTGAGGATAGCGAAAAGTCAAGCGACCACACCGCTAATACAGCTTCAAGCCGTTAGCAGTAAGCACTTTAGTGCCGAGTGAAGGACTGATTTTGTACTTTAGCATTCTTGCCCTGAATCGCAAGGTCTTAGGTAGCGATTATGACGTTGTATCTAGTGCTGCGTCTGGCGTTGCGTCTGGCGTTGCGTCTGAAGTTGCAGCTGAAAGGATTTGTCGTAGACCTTGGCAATAGTCTGCCAGCAATCGGAGGCGATCGCCAATCTGCTGATAGCGCTGTTGACGAGTCGCAGCCTGACGAGCACTCTGCAAAAACAAAAGATCCGTCTGGAGGAGCCGCATCTGTTTGCGCATTTCCGTTTGGACCGATTGTAAAAGGGCGGCTTGTCGGGGGGCGCTTGCCCCCTCCCAGGACTTAACCTGTTGTTGGTAATGGCGCTGGACTGCGGCCCAAGCGGGAGCCAGGTTCTCCTGCTGCGCCACGGCCTGGGTCATGGCGGCTAGGGCCTGCTCTAAGGCCTCTAGGGCGGAATCATAGATTTCTGGCAACAAAAAATCGTTCATTAATTCCGGAATTGTTAACGTCGTTAAGGAAATGTTAAGAATGAACGGAATTTTTCGGTATTATTGGACCTAATCTCCAGTTCTGCGGAGAATTTCTCTGGGAAAACTTTACCTATTGATGAAGAAAAGGTCGCTGAAGCCTGTCTTTTCTTTCTGTAGTCTGACGTTTTTTTTCAAATGTTCTGACTGCCCCAATAATCGTCCAGGCTGAAGATGACGTCGTCAGGGTTAGTTAAGATCCCCTAAAAACTCTAGAATTTCTACCCTCGCATTTTTTGCAGAAGCGGTCATCCTAGAGTTATGGCGTGATTGAAGCAGCGACTCCGCTTTAATTTAAATCTTCTTATTCTGGATTACCCATTGGATTCATCTTTTGAGGGATCAACACCGATCTCTCATTGGTTTCCCCTCTCTCTTTTCTTGGACTTCGAGCTATGAACGTTGCGATCGCCACGGCCCTGCCCACGACCCAAGCCCCTTCTTCCCCAAGCTACTCTGGCACAGGTTCTAGCCCTGATCCGGGCGAGGAATCTCAAGTTTCAACTCAAGCCTCGAAGGATTACGAAATTACGGTCCCGGCATGGTTGCAAAGTTGTTTGCTCAGTCAAGCGCCAGCCCTTCTCGAAGGTGAAGCCGCCCCCGATCCTGCCGCTGTCTCTCAAGGGGGATCCGGTGATTTAGTGTGTCGGGCATTTCAGTTGGCCTACACCCTGCACGAAGGGCAGTTTCGGAAGTCCGGTGAGCCCTATATTTTACATCCGCTGGCAGTGGCAGAATTGCTACGCGACTTAGGGGGAAGTGATGCAGTCATTGCCGCAGGCTTCTTGCACGATGTAATAGAAGATACCGCAATTACCTCCGAGGAAATTGAAGAAAAGTTTGGTTCTGAAGTTCGTCAGTTAGTCGATGGCGTCACCAAACTCTCTAAATTTAATTTCTCTAGCAAAACCGAAGAGCAAGCGGAAAACTTCCGACGAATGTTTTTGGCCATGGCTAAAGATATTCGGGTGATTTTGGTGAAGCTGGCGGATCGCTTGCACAACATGCGGACGCTGGAGCATATGCCCGAAGCAAAGCGGCGGGTGAAGGCTCAGGAAACTCGCGATATTTTTGCCCCCTTGGCGAATCGGCTAGGGATCGGTCGGGTGAAGTGGGAGTTGGAAGACCTGGCGTTTAAGTATTTGGAGCCGGATGCCTATCGGGAAATTCAATCCTTCGTGGCGGAAAAACGCACGGCGCGGGAGGAGCAGCTAGAGACCAGTATTGGGATGTTGCGCGATCGCCTCACCCAAGCGGGCATTCAGATTATGGATCTGAGCGGACGGCCCAAGCACCTCTACAGCATCTACAGCAAGATGCAGCGCCAGAAAAAAGAGTTTCACGAGATTTACGACATTGCGGCGCTTCGCATTATTGTGCAGACCAATGAGGAATGCTATCGGGCCTTGGCCATTGTTCACGACATTTTTCAGCCGATCCCCGGACGATTTAAGGACTACATTGGCCTACCCAAGCCCAACCGCTATCAGTCCCTCCATACCTCGGTAATTGGTCTCTCGAAGCGACCCCTGGAGGTTCAGATCCGCACGATAGAAATGCACCATGTGGCGGAATACGGCATTGCGGCCCACTGGAAATACAAGGAAACCGGTGGCTCCCAAGGGCGGATGAATACCAAGGACGAGAAGTTCACCTGGCTGCGGCAACTCTTGGAGTGGCAAAGCGATCTGAAGGATGCGGAGGAGTATCTCGAAACCGTCAAAAATAATCTGTTTGACGAAGATATCTATGTGTTTACGCCCCAGGGGGATGTGGTACCCCTAGCCCAGGGGGCAACGACCGTGGATTTTGCCTATCGGATTCACTCGGAAGTGGGCAATCACTGTGCTGGAGCCAAGATTAATGGACGCATCGTGCCGTTAGATACGGTGCTGAATAATGGTGACATCATCGAAATCATCACCACGAAAAATGCCCATCCCAGTCTGGATTGGATGAACTTTGTGGTGACGTCCGGTGCCAAGAATCGGATCCGCAACTGGTTTAAGCGCTCCCATCGGGACGAAAACCTGCTGCGCGGACGGGACATGCTGGAGCGGGAGTTGGGCAAGTCTGGATTTGATGCTTTGCTGAAGTCAGAGCCCATGCAGCGAGTGGCGGAACGCTGTAATTACAATTCCGTCGATGATTTGTTGGCGGGACTCGGCCACGGCGGCACAACCCTAAACTTGATTGTCAATCGGATTAACGAAGCCACCCGCGAACAGCAAACCAAAGAACAGGCTAAGCTGCCGGTCCCCAGCAATGCGGAGGTGATTGAATCCTTCAATACCAGTAGCCACCATCACCATCCCACTAAACGTCGCTACAGTGATAGTTCACCGATTTTGGGGGTGGAAGGACTGGTGCATCGGTTGGCACGTTGCTGTAGTCCACTACCCGGTGAAGATATTATCGGTGTGGTTTCCCTCGGCGGGCAGGGGATCAAGATTCACCGTCAGGGCTGTGGGCGGCTCAAGGATGTGGAGGGCGATCGCCTCATCCCCGTCCGCTGGAACCGCGAAGAAATCAACGGCAACCATCCCCCCACCTATCCGGTGCCCATTCAAGTGGAAGCCATCGATCGCATTGGCCTCATGCGAGACATTTTGGTTCGCCTCAGCGACCACCACATCAATGTTAGCGATGCCAAGGTCACCACGGGGCCCAATAAGCCCGCCATTATTGACCTTTCCATTGATGTCTCCCACCACAGCCAAGTGAATCAGGTCTTTACCCATTTGTTGCAGCTCAGCGATGTGTTGAGCGTGCGCCGGGTGAATAAAGCCTAGTTTCGGCTCTATCTCGGGTCTGTGCTGGGGCCTATTCTTCAATCAAATCCATGGTGCTAGAAACCCAAAATCCGTTTTTGCTGTTGCCCTACGAGCCTGCCTTTGAGTCTCTGGGGGAAGACTATGGCGATCGCGTCAGCGCTGCCGAGTTCCCCGAGCAGATTCTGCGGTTTCGCAACGATGCCCTCTTGCCCCAGCTGGGTCTGGATCCGCACAGGGTTAGCGATGCGGACTTTACGGAGGCCTTTGGGGCCTTTTGGGGGCGATCGCCGTTTCTGGCAATGCGCTACCACGGCTATCAGTTTGGTGAATATAACTCCCGACTGGGGGATGGTCGCGGTTTTCTCTATGGCCAGGTGCGGGGCATCGATGGCGAACTCTATGACCTTGGCACTAAGGGCTCGGGGACAACGCCCTATTCACGGGGCGGCGACGGGCGGCTGACGCTCAAGGGGGGGGTGCGTGAAGTCTTGGGGGCGGAAGCTCTCCATGCCCAAGGGGTTCGGACCTCCCGCTGCCTCAGCCTTGTGGAAACGGGCGAAAAACTCTGGCGGGGCGATGAGCCTTCACCGACCCGCTCCTCCGTGATGGTGCGCTTGAGTCGATCCCATATTCGCTTTGGCACCTTTGAGCGCCTCCACTCCCTCAACCGTCCGGATTTAATCCAACCGCTGCTAGACCACGTCATTGCGGTCTATTATCCCCATCTCCAGGGTGACCCCGATGCGGGCGTGAAGTTTTACCAGGAGCTGGTCCTGCGCGTTGCTGAACTCGCGGCCCAGTGGACCTCTGTAGGGTTTTGCCATGGGGTTCTCAATACCGACAACATGGCGATTACCGGCGAAAGCTTTGACTACGGTCCCTACGCGTTCATTCCCACCTATAATCCCAAGTTCACCGCCGCCTATTTTGACTACTACGGGCGTTATAGCTACGGTAATCAGCCGGGGATCTGCCATCTCAACTTACAAATGTTACAAGCGCCCTTGGGTCTGATTTTGCCCAAGGCTGAGCTCGAAGCAGCCTTAACGGCCTTCGAGGGACATTTTCAAGCGACCTATCGTCAGCGGATGTTCAATCGCCTGGGGTTTGGCCCCACCGCCAGCTCCGGTGACTGGGCGAATGACTGGGCAGATGGCTGGGCAGATGACCTGGTGCGCTGGACGGTTCAGCTTTTAGCCATAAGCCAGGTGGGCTATGGGGATTTCTTCCGACGGCTGCGGCTGCAATTTTCGCCCCAGTGGCGCGAGGACGGGATGGCGATTCCGGTCGAGCTGTTTCGACCCGACCTGGAAACCGAGTTAGGAGCCGAGTCAAAAAACGAGTCCCAGGACTTTCAGCTAGAAGGCTGGGAGCAATGGCGCGATCGCTACCACCTTGCCCTCAATCAGCTCTCTCCAAAGCAGTTTGAAACCGTCGCCCCCTGTCTCCAACGACACAATCCCCTGACAATTTTAGTCCGTCCTGAAATTGAAACCCTTTGGACCGCTATCGACCAACGCGATGACTGGGAGCCCTTTAATGAACTGGTACAGCGTTTACAAACTGGCCAGTAGTTAAACCAAACGTTCTTTTATTCGAAATTCATCAAAAATTAAGCCAGATCTGGCTTGCGGCGTCTGGGCGATCGCCGCAGAGGATGCTATCCTAATCCTGCAAATTGCCGCTCCTGCCCAGCATCGGTAATCCTACGGCGTCAATCCCTAGGCTTGCCATCCCCCAGGAATGTGCTAAAACCGATCCAATGTGTCCAACTTTGGGCGCAAGTATCTGGAAAACCTATGAGCGAGACGACGGCATTTTTAGCGGGTACTGCGGTAGCAGGAATCTCAGCCCTTCTCTTATTGAAGGGTGGATTTGGCTTGGGTCAACCGTCGTCCCCCTATGGCTTGACCCCGGCCCAGCCGACGCCTCTGCCCCCAGCCCTGAGCACAGCGCCAGCACCAGCGACAGCCCCAACCCCCTCCGATCCTTGGGGACAAAATCAGAACGAATTGCTGCGATCGCAGCTCGAACAACAAAAGACGCTCACCGGCCAACTCCGCTCTCAGCTCGATCAACAGGAGTCCATGACCGAGCAATTGCGGTCTCAGCTAGAGCAGCAGCGCAACCAGACCGATCGCGTCGTGGCTCAGCTCCAGGATCAACAGCGTTCGGTCGATCGCCTCTCGATTCAGCAGGGGCTCCCCAATGGCGGCATGCCCGGCGGCGCAGTCCTGGCGCAGAATAACCAAACCTCGCCCCAGGTGGTTTTGCTGTGGGCCATGGGGGGCGTCTTTTTGTTGGTCATTATTGGCGGTGGCATCCTCCTACTCGTGGTGGTGGTCCTAGCCAGTCAGCAACAGCCCCGGCGGCAGCGGCCCCCTCAGCCTTACATGCTCCATTCCCAGGGGATGCCAGAACCTCCCTATTACCCGTCCTACCCCCCCCAGCGTCCCCGTCAACAGCAACCGCCAACGACCTATGTGTTGCCTCAGCGCAGTGTCCGACGGGTAGATTCCTACGATTCTTATTAATCTTGCTCAATAAATTTTTTGTGTAACCGACGCCTCAGGCGTTTGCGGTGGGCGCGGTGAAGTAAATATCGAGAGCCCCAGTAGCCTAAAACCGACAGGACCAGCCCCAGCAGCGCGCACCCTAGAAAAAGAGTCCCAACAAACTGGCCCCCCAGATCCAACATCGCCTGGGTGCTCAGAAAGGTCTGGGTACTAAAGCTTTGCGTCTCGTTGTTGAGGACCCACTTGCCTACGTGGAAACCGAGGCTGTAGAGGGGGATATAGGTGAGGGGATTGCTAATCCAGGTGGAGGCAGCGGCGACTACTCGGTGACCTCGGAAGACGCTGGCTAGGGCGATCGCAATGACGATCTGAAGCCCAAACAGCGGCAAATATCCCGAAAACAGCCCCACCGCCAAGCCTCGGGCGATGTAGGTTGGATCCGAGTGCAGACGGATAAAGCGATAGTAAAAATAGCGCATCCTCCGTTTCCAACCGCGTCGGGGCGATCGCGGCTGATTGTCTGGTTTGAAGGGATAACGGTAGGGCAAGGGCGCGGATGTTAAATCTGAATTGAGCGGAGATCGCTGCATGGTTGACTCAGGAACCTAAGCGCTAGGGGATCACGACGGAGCGGGGTAGATCGGGCAGTCATGGGGAAACTACGGGAAACTACTCTATTTTTAAGGAGATATCCCCATTATCTCGATGGACCTGGGACGTGACAAATTTTCTAGAGAATAAACGGCCTGAAACGGAACGCTAATCGAACGCTAATCGAATGCCAATCGAACGCCCATTGAACTCACTATGACTGCCACTATTGTCGCGATCGCCACTGCTATCGTTCCCCAGCAGGGCTCTGTGGGAATTGTACGGATGTCGGGTCCGGAGGCGATCGCCATTGCCCGTCGTCTCTTCCAGGCTCCAGGTCAGCAGCCCTGGGAAAGCCACAGAATTCTTTATGGTTATGTTCAGGATTTCAAATCCCAGGAGACGATTGACGAAGCTCTGCTCCTGTTAATGCGGGCTCCCCGCTCTTACACCAAGGAAGATGTGGTGGAGTTCCATTGCCATGGCGGCATTATGGTGGTGCAGCGGGTGCTGCAGCTCTGCGTGGCGGCGGGGGCGAGGCTGGCCCAGCCGGGGGAATTTACGCTGCGGGCGTTTTTGAATGGACGCATTGACCTGACCCAAGCGGAAAGTGTAGCGGATTTGGTCGGTGCCCAGTCGCCCCAGGCCGCAGGCTTTGCACTGGCGGGAATTCGCGGCAAGCTGGCCCAGCCCATTCGGCAGTTGCGATCGACCTGCTTAGACATTCTGGCGGAAATCGAAGCGCGGGTGGATTTTGAGGATGACTTGCCCCCCTTGGATGAAACGGAGATTCGGCGGCAGTTGCGGGCGGTGTTGGCGAACCTCAATCAGATTTTGGCGACGGCGGATCGGGGGGAACTGTTGCGATCGGGCTTGAAGGTGGCGATCGTTGGTCAGCCCAATGTGGGGAAGTCGAGTTTGCTCAATGCCTGGAGTCGGAGCGATCGCGCCATTGTCACAGATCTACCGGGCACGACGCGGGATGTGGTGGAGTCGCAGCTTGTGGTGGGTGGGATTCCAGTGCAGGTGTTGGATACGGCGGGGATTCGGGAGACGGAGGATCAAGTGGAACGGATTGGCGTGGCGCGATCGCAAGCGGCGGCCCAGGAGGCAGACTTGGTTTTGCTCACGCTGGATGCTTCCGTGGGCTGGACAGCGGCGGATCAGGAGATCTATGGGCAAGTGCAGGGACGATCTCTGATTATTGTTTTGAATAAGGTGGATCTGCTCCAGCCGGGACAAGCCTTGCCACACCTGCCGATACCAGCCAGGGTGGTTAAAACGGCAGCGGCGAAACATCAGGGCATCGAGGATTTGGAGCAGGCTATTTTGCAGGAAGTACAGAGCGGAGATGCCCAGGCAACCCAGCTAGACTGGGCGATCAATCAACGTCAGGCGGCAGCATTGACGCGAGCCCAAGTGGCCTTGGAGCAGGTGCAGGAGACCATTGCGGAGCAAATGCCCTTTGACTTTTGGACGATTGATCTGCGGGGTGCGATTCAGGCCTTGGGAGAAGTCACAGGTGAAGGTATGACAGAGCCGATGTTAGAACGGATTTTCAGTCGGTTTTGTATTGGTAAATAGGTTTTGTATCGGTCAAGAAATGTCCTCGCTGTATCACAAGCCTTACATAACTTTAACTTTTGGCGGTGATAAGCATTTCCTATCCAGCGTGGGCACGCTAATCCTAGCTGAACTATTCCTCGATGAAGAGAAATTGAGTCAGCCCCGCTAACTTCACCCACTTCACCGAGAGGTACCTCCAATGACGCTGGATTCTCCGCAACCCGCCTCCGCCGGAACCGCAACCCTAAGCCGTACTGCCCAGCGCAGCGTCGCACCGGGCCTAGAGACGTCTCGTGCTGCCACTGCCCCCCGGCCCGATTGGCAGCCTGCCCTAGAGCTCCAAGAAACTGCTGATCGGATCTATGTGCAACTGCAACTACCGGGCTTTTGTCGAGAAGCAATCGAGATTCAGGCAACCCCCACCGATGTCATGGTCCGGGGAGCTCATTTTTCAGCCTATGGTTCCTCGAAAGGCTGCGTGCTGGCTTCAGAATTTCACTACGGTCCGTTTGAACGGGTGATTTTGTTGCCCACTCGCATTGACCCGCAGCATAGCCAAGCGGACTTTCACCAGGGATTATTAACTTTGACGCTGACCAAAGCTACAGCCAAAGTGACAGCCAAAGTGACAGCCAAAGCGACGGCCTAACCCAGTCAGCGCCTCACAAAATATTAGCCGCCTAGGCCAAGGTCGCTGTTGTGAAGCCACGCTCGCTGCCCCGATAGGTTGCAACGGTAGCGCGGCCCGTACCCCGATGACCCGCCAGGGTGGTCTGTGCTCTGCCGGTACCTCGGTAAGCCACGGTTTGTTCTGCTTGTTTTGCTTCGACCCGGCCCGTGCCACGATAGGCGAGGGTCGGGTTTTTGTCAGCAGCGGTGTTGATCGAGGAGTTGATCGAAAAACTGAGGGGAGTGGCGATCGCCAAAACAGCGAGAACAGCGACACGGGTTTGAAGGGTAGAAAACATCATGATTATCCTTGCAGGGTTGGTTGATTTGCTTGTTTGACTTGCTTGTGGAGATCTACAAAACCCCGCCACTTTCTACGCACTGCACTGAAAATTTGATGTCGATTAAAAAATTGTTCTAAGGGTGATTCTTTCAGTGAAATTTTCGACGGTACCGAAAGTTGTCTAGGACAAATCACCTAGATATGATGTCTGTCTCCTAGGAAATTTCAGGAAAGATCAAGGGGAAACCCACCTACCCCCCGAGGAAAGCTGGGGACAGCTCACAGACTGGCTCTCGCCCCCGATCGCTTCATCCGATATCTGGGGAACGCTAAAACCAGACCTAGCCATTTCTGTTTCTGTTGACAGGTTTTTTTGCTATGGCTTCTTTCCTGAAGCTTCCCTGCGAACCGTTGGCTTGGGGCGATCGCTCTACCAGAAATCTCCGCAGTGCTCCGCCTATACCCGAAGGGTTAGGGGGTGGTGAAGCGGAGCGCGACCGCAGGAAGCAACTAATCAATCTCGGCCTGCTGTTGAATATATTGCCTGAGAACAGATATAGGGGCTCCGCCACAAGAAATAATGCAGTAGGAACGACTCCAAAAGATCGGCTTATCTCGGTAGATCTGATTAAGGTGTTCACCAAACTCTTTCCTGATTAACCGACTAGAGACAGTTTTTAAGTTGTTCACCAACTTTGACGGCTGAACCTTGGGATTGATCGAGATAAGAAGATGAACATGGTCAGCCTCCCCATTAAACTCAAGCAGGTTGCCATCCCACTTAACGAGCGTCTGCGCGAATATCTCTCGCATTCTGTCCAGCATGGGTTTTGTGATGCACTTTCGTCGGTACTTAGTGCAAGCGACTAAGTGGAATTGAAGATTATAGGAGCAGTGGTGGAGTGTATTTAACGGTTGCGACATTGTAGGCGACTAAGCTAGAATAAGACCATGCTAACACTGACCTATGAGTACAAACTGAAGCCAACCGCTCAGCAGATTGAGGAGCTAGAAAATAGCTTGGATGTTTGCCGAAAAGTCTGGAATTATGCCCTGAAAGAGCGCAAGGACTGGATTGCTTCAAGAAAGTGTCCTATCAATGCTTGCTCAATTCGGGGTGAGTACATCATGGCGGCGGATGCTCCCTATCCCGGTTTTGCTCACCAGTGCAAATCCCTGACCCAAGCCAAGAAGACTAATCCTGACCTCAAGTCTGTCAATGCTCAATCCCTTCAGCAAGTGCTGAAGACTTTAGAAAAAGCATTCAAGGATAAGGCAGAACGGGGGTTTGGGTTTCCTCGGTTTAAGAAGTCGGGGCAAATGAAGTCGTTTCTGTTTCCTCAATTGGGTAAGACTCCACTGGGAGACGGGTGGGTAAATCTTCCCAGTATTGGGAAAACTGCTATCCGGCAGTCTCGGCCCTATCCCGAAGGCTTCCAGGTGAAGCAGGCCAGGATAGTGAAGCGGGCGTCAGGGTTTTATGTGGTGCTCTGTTTTCAAGCGGAGTTGTCCATTCCCGATGTGCCATTGGTAGGTCAGTGTGTGGGTGTCGATGTAGGGTTGGAATATTTCCTGTCAGCCTCGGATGGCTTGCAAGTTCATTGTCCTCGGTTTTTCGTTGACCTGCAAAGCGAGCTGAAATTGCTGCAACGCCGGTTGAAGAAAAAGGTGCTGGGGTCGAAGAACTGGAAAAAACTTCAACTCAAGATCGCAAAGCTGCATGAACGAATCAGCCACACTCGCAAGGATTTTCACTTCAAGATTGCTCATCTGCTCTGTGACCGGGGCGATGTGATTGCGGTGGAGAATCTGAATCTAGTGGGCTTGTCCCGTGGCATGTTGGGTAAACACATGCTCGATGCTGGATTGGGACAGTTCCTGAATCAGATTTTGCCTTGGGTTTGCTTCAAGCGAGGGAAGGGGTATCTGAAAGTGGATGCCCGTGGAACCTCTCAGCAATGTCCTGATTGTGGTCATGCTGTCAAAAAGCAGCTTTCAGACCGTTGGCATAGTTGTGCCCATTGCGGGTCATCAATGCCTCGGGATATTGCCAGCGCGATTGTGATTAAGCAAAGGGCCGTGGGGCGCACGGTTCAAGAAAAGGCTTGTGGAGACGGTCTAGCGGGGGTGGCGGCATGAATGTGCTGTTATCTAGCCAAGAGTCTGTGAAACAGGAATCTCCATCCATATCGCCTAGCGATTGGGTGGATGAGCGTCAATTCTCTTCGCTTCTGGATTAGCGATACGGGTGTAGGCATCTTGCCCCTGGAAATGACCCGACTATTCCAGGCGTTTGAATAGGTAGGTGACAAAAACCGTCAGGTCGAAAGCAAGCAATGGCCAAGAAGGGCTAGTGCAGATGCGCCGCTCCCGGTCAGATTTAGTGATTACCGACTTGGCCATGCCTGTACTAGATGGCTTTGAGCTATTGAAGAATTGCTGCGATCGCCCCTAGGCACTGAGCACCCATAAAGGGCGTGAACTGCACGCTCCTAGTGATGACCTACGACGCAGCTCCCTCCTCTTTCTTCGGTTTATACGTCGATTTCACTTCCAGTTCCCGCAACTGTTTTTCATCCACATGGGCCGGAGCATCGGTCATTAAACAGCGAGCCTGTTGGGTTTTGGGGAAGGCGATCGTGTCACGGATCGAATCTTCACCCGCCATTAGCATCACCAGGCGATCGAGACCATAAGCAATGCCACCATGGGGTGGGGTACCAAATTCAAAGGCATTGAGCAAAAAGCCGAATTTTTCCTGGGCTTCTTCCTCGGACAGGCCGATGGCCTCAAACACCTTTTCTTGCAGCTCCCGCTGGTAAATGCGCAAACTGCCGCCGCCGACTTCCGTGCCGTTGAGCACCAGGTCATAGGCTTGGGCACGGGCGGTTTTGAGGTCGTCGATATCCTCGGGATGGGGCGCTGTGAAGGGATGATGCAGCGCTTCTAGACGCTTTTCGTCGGCGTTGTATTCAAACATCGGAAACTCCGTCACCCAGAGGAAGTTGAGCTGATCCTCAGGCACCAACCCCATGTCGCGGGCCACAAACTGACGGACGCGATCGAGGGATTTGTTCACCGTCTCCGCATCTGCCGCGCCAAACAGCAAGAGCGTCCCCGCCTCAGCCCCCGTGCGTTGGAGGATTTCTGCCTTTTGCGCCTCGCTGAGGCCGGTTTTGATGGCACCGATGGTGTCCATGTCCCCATTTTCACGGACACGGATATAGGCAAGACCCTTGGCACCCGCTTCGGCAGCTTCCCGGAAGACATCCCCACCGGGCTTAATCCGCACATTGGAAATCGCATCGTTACCGTTGGGAATCGGCAGAATTTTGATGATGCCACCGCTGGCAACGGTGCCTGAAAAGACCTTAAAGCCGCAATCTGCCAACAGGTCGGTCACCTCAACCAGTTCTAGACCGTAGCGGGTATCGGGGCGATCGCACCCATATTTCGCCATGGAAGCTTTGTACGTCAGCCGAGGGAAAGGCCGGGGCAAATCAATCCCCTTGACGGTTTTGAAAATATGGCAAACCAGCGCTTCGTTGAGCTGAATAATTTCCTCCTCGGACATGAAGCTCATTTCCATGTCGAGCTGGGTAAATTCCGGCTGGCGATCGGCCCGCAGGTCTTCATCCCGGAAACAGCGGGCGATTTGGTAGTAGCGATCGCACCCCGCCACCATCAACAATTGCTTGAACAACTGAGGAGACTGGGGCAACGCAAACCATTCGCCCAAATTCACCCGTGACGGGACCAAAAAGTCCCTGGCCCCCTCCGGCGTGGACTTGTTCAAGATCGGTGTTTCCACCTCCATAAACTGCTCTTGGTCTTCCAAGAACCGACGGATCGCCTTAACCACAGCATGGCGAAGTTGCAAGTTCTGAGCCATGCGCTCCCGGCGCAGGTCGAGGTAACGATACTTGAGCCGTAACTCTTCTTTCACGGACTCGCCACCGTCCGCCGCCGAGACCTGGAACGGTAATTGCTTGTTGACCGTATTCAGCAGTTCGATACTGTCCGCGTAAATTTCAATCTCGCCCGTGGCCAACCGGGGATTTACGGCCCCGCCCTCGCGGGCGCTGACCCGCCCGGTGATGCGAACGACATACTCACTGCGCACCGCTTCTGCCTGGGGGTAGGATTTGGGCGTACGTTCAGGATCGCTGACAATTTGGACGATGCCCTGGCGATCGCGCAAATCCACAAAGACCACGCCCCCATGGTCACGGCGGCGATCAACCCAGCCACAGAGGGTCACGACTTCACCGATATGCTGGGCGCGGAGTTCGCCGCAGTAGTGGGTTCTCATGGGGACTACAGACTCTAGTGTTTATAAATACGCAGCTTTCTATTATCCAGCATGAACCGGGAAATGCAGCAGGCAATCTGCCAATTCACTCGCCGGTTTTTTGGTATTTTTGTACTGCATTGCGACTGGCCGCTCCCCCGTAGAAGTTCGAGCCTGTCAGTCACGCATTAAGCAGATTCACGGAAAAATAAGATAGAGAGAACAACGGATTACGGGTGAATCCGCCGAAGGTTAAGAAGAGATGAAAGAATTTCACTGAGCGTTTCAGTGATGATCTACGGACTGAACACAGGATGCTTTGACTTAGATGCTTTGACTTAAATAAGTTTGCAATAAATGCAACACCTGAAATATTTCAGGAGGAAACCCGCATGATTCGTCGATTGACTATTCTGGAGGCTGTTGCCCATGAGCAACAGTGGATCACGGTATTATCTGGGTTTTTAGGGCTGATTCTTTTGGGTAGTTTGACCCATCTTCCCTTAGTGATCAAACTGTTTTTAGGATTTGTGCTGAGCTTGGCGCTCTACGGTACAACTATTGTTTCTTTTCGACATATTCGTGTACTCATGTTAATTGGGCTGATTGGCCTAACCCTCTTCAGTATGATCGAGGTTGAAAACAGCCTAGTTTATGGGTTGTTTTTGAAGTCTACGGATTTTAATGGGATAGTCTTACCGGCTTTGAGAGCGTTGGGCGATCGCCTATTGATTCAGCCTGAAGTTTCTTTATTATGGACGGTCCCAATTTCATTCTCGGGCAATTTACCGAGTCTAAATTCAAGGCATTCAGCGCAACTACCGAGTTTTTAAACTCAACAAATACATGAATTGTACATAGAATTCTTCTGGGATTACGGCTCATAATAAAGGATGAGTTTCACTCCGCTCGTCTAGGTCATGTTTGAACCCTTTGGCTATCTGGCTCACCGCCAATTCCCTACCCCAGACCTACAGTGGCAAATGGAGCAGGACATCAACCATGGGGATATTTTGCTCAAACTGTCTGATTGGGCCACCCAGGCAGCAGAACAGTCTACAACGCATCCAGATGACATTAACCTAGCGACCATTCTACAAGCTGCCCAAGAAATCTCGGGGCTCCTCGAATGGAACGAGCTAGCTGAGCGGGTGAGTCAACAGATTCAGTTTCTGGCTCAAGCAGACCGCTTATTTCTGATCTTACCGAGTGAAATTCAAGCCGTTGCAGAGCAATCATCGCAAACTGAATTAGACCTTCCCATCCATTGGATTGAGCAGGTCCAACGAACGAGACAAGCCGTTTACCTGTCTGGCTTTTCCGCAGAGGCTGCAAGTCTAGATCCAGATCATTGGGCTACCCATTCTCCCCAATCATGCTTCTGTGTGCCCCTGCTCCATCAGGGGCAATGTTTTGGGAGTATTTACCTCGAATCTGATCATTCCCTAGGGTTGACGGAGGAGAGTCAGATCCTCATCCAATTTCTCTGTACTCAGGCGGCGATCGCCTTCAGTAATGCGCAGCAATACGAGCGAGTCAAAACTGAGACAGCAAGGCTAGAACATATCAACAGTTTGATTCGAGCCCAGCAAGATGCCGAGCTAGACGGTATTTTAGCCGTCGATGAAAACTATCGGTTTATTAGCTGCAATCGCCGATTTCAGGAACTTTGGGGTATCCCAGAAGAGATTTTCCAATCTCAAGAGACCGATCGCATCAGACAATGGGTTTATGAGCAGGTCGAAGAACTGCCCAGCTTTGTTGCAAGAATTCAAGAACTTTACAGTAATCCAGGCTTTAAAGCACATGAGGAAGTTCGGCTCAAAGATGGTCGAGTATTTGAGCGATATTCAAGCCCGATCCTATCTGAGAAAGGTGAGTTTTGGGGACAGATTTGGTGTTTTCGGGATGTCAGCGAGCATAAAGCCATAGAACAACAGCTTTACCAATCTCAGCAACTGCTACAGCTTGTCCTGGATACGATTCCCCAGCAAGTTTGTTGGAAGGATAACAATTCTGTCTATCTCGGTTGCAATCAGGCTTTTGCCACGATGGCAGGGCTAGAGTCTTCCAAACAGATTATGGGTAAGACGGATTACGATTTACCTTGGAAACCGCAGGAATCAGAGTTTTTCATAGACTGCGATTGTCGTGTGATGACCAGCGGCCAAGCTGAGCTCGGCATTATAGAACCACTCCTGACAGGAGAAGGCGAACAAATTTGGCTAGAAACTAATAAGTCTCCTCTTAGAGACCATTGCGGTGATGTAAAAGGGATTTTAGTCACCATTCAAGATATTACATCCCAGAAAAAAGCAGAGCAAACCCTGCAGCGAATCAATGAAGAATTAGAAGAACGAGTATCTCAGCGGACGGCTGCATTGGCCGCGATGAATCAGGCACTGGCAGAAGCAAAAATAGCGGCTGATAACGCAAGCCAAGCTAAGAGCGAATTTCTGGCTAATATGAGTCATGAACTGAGAACTCCTCTAAATGGCATTTTGGGTTATGCACAGATTTTATATCGATCTAGTGATGTTACAGCCAGATCAAAAGAGGGCATTACTGTGATTCAGCGATGTGGCGAACATTTACTTCAGTTAATTAATGATATATTGGATCTATCTAAAATTGAGGCTCGTAAGCTTGATTTAATCCTCGCTCCTACCCATTTTCCCTCATTTCTTCAGGAAATTGTTGAGATCTGTCGAGTCCGTGCCGATCAAAAGAATATTCAATTTTATTATCAGCCAGATCCGAGCCTTTCCCATGGACTGGAAATTGATGAAAAACGTCTACGGCAGGTTTTAATTAACATTATCGGAAATGCTATCAAATTTACCGATCATGGACGTGTTACCTTTGCAATCAAAAAACTTGAGTCCAATCTAGACCCCCATCAAGTCCGTTTAAGATTTAGTGTGTACGATACAGGCGTTGGCATCTCTACTGAAAACTTAGGTCGTCTTTTCCATGCCTTTGAGCAGGTCAGTGAGGGCCGGCATCAGATTGAAGGGACAGGCCTAGGGCTTGCAATTAGTCAGAGACTTGTTACCCTCATGGGAGGTGTGATTCAAGTTGAAAGCCAACTCAATCAGGGCAGCCATTTCTTTTTCGAATTAGCGTTTTTTACTTCGGATGCGTGCTCAGTTGACAGCCAATCATCCAGTGAAAATATTTCAGGCTATCGGGGTCCGCGCCGCCATATTTTGGTGGTGGATGATCGTCGGGAAAATCGAGATGTGATCAAGCAGCTTCTGGGAAATATAGGCTTTACAGTGACTGAAGCGGAACAGGGCCAAGAGGCGCTCGAAAAAATGCAACATCATTTGCCGGATCTGGTAATTATGGATTTATGTATGCCTGTACTTGATGGCTATGCCTTTCTAAAAGTAGTACGCAATCACGAGAAGTTTTCTTCTATCCCCGTTATTATCTCTTCCGCTTCAGTTGGCGAAGCAAACCGGCAAAACAGTATACAAGCAGAGGACAATAATTTTCTAAGTAAACCGATTCGCTTAGACGAGTTGTTGATTGTGTTGCAAAGCCATTTATCTCTGACCTGGCATTACAAAGATGATTGCAAAGATTCATCCCCCCCCTTGGCACCACCAACGAATCCTCAGCAACCCTCGGATCTTCCATCCCAAGATAATTTACAACTGTTGTTTGAGTTGATTAGCCGGGGAAGAATTAAAAAGTTTAATGAGTTTTTGGAGGAACTCCGTTCTCAAAATTTAGGCCATGCTGAATTTCTCGATCGCCTACGGTTTTTTAGTCGACGATTTGAACTAGAGAAAATTGAGAGTTTGCTGCAAGAATATCTAATAAAGTCCTAAGCCTGTCCTGCTGCCTTTTAAGCCTTAGTAGGACAATCATGCACTCGAATCAGCGAAGAATAAACACCTCATTTGCTTTAAGATTATGGCTTACTCTACTCAGGGACTAATTTTAATTGTTGACGATACACCTGCAAATTTAAATGTAATTTCAGAAACCTTGGCCGATGCAGGATTTGAAACTGCGATCGCCACCAGCGGAGAGCGAGCCCTGCTACAGATTCAACGGGATCAGCCCGATCTAATTCTTTTAGATATTATGATGCCTGGGATTAATGGGTTTGAGACCTGTCGTCGCCTAAAGGCTGATCCGCGTTTTAGCCGAATTCCGATTATTTTTATGACGGCTTTGGCGGATATCAATAGTAAAGTGGAGGGCTTAGAAGCTGGAGCCGTTGACTATATTACTAAGCCGTTTCAAGAACAGGAAGTTTTGGCTCGGGTTAAGATCCATTTGGAGCTTAAACGTACCCAGGATCAATTGCGGCAAAGCGAAGAACGGCTGGATAGTATTATCAGCGCCTTGGAGGAAGTGGTCTTTTCTGCTTTTTTGGAACCGCTAGAGTTTTCCTATCTTAATCCTGTTACTGAGCGGGTTTTAGGGCACCATCCTGATGTTTTTTTCGTAGATCCTCACCTTTGGTCTCGATTAGTTCATCCTGAAGATCGCGATAGAGTTCAACAGTTGTTGAGTCAGCTAGAAAATAATAAATTTTTAGACTTTGAATATCGAATTCTGAATGACTCTGGAGAAACTCGCTGGCTTCATTGCCGTGCTCAGATTCGGTTTCAGGTTGCGGATGAACGCTTTAGACTTGATGGAATTGTTCATGACATTAGCGATCGCAAACAAGCAGAGCATGAATTGCGCTACACGGCTCAGCACGATAGCTTGACGGGGCTAGCCAATCGGGCGTATTTTATGGAGCAATTAAATGATGTCCTCCAGTATCCTCGTCAGCGAAAAAGTGATCAATTTGCTATCTTATTTATTGATCTCGATCGTTTTAAAACCGTTAATGATAGTTTAGGACATCTCTGTGGTGATCAATTATTAATTCAGGTGAGTGAAGTTCTTAAAGACTCCATTCGTCCCTCCGATATCGTTGCTCGTCTAGGCGGAGATGAGTTTACTATTTTACTCAAGAATATTCATGAATCTCGCGAAGCAGTAACCATTAGCGATCGTATTCAAGAGCAACTCCGAGAACCATTTTGCCTAGAGGAACAAAATGTATTTGTTAGTGCGAGTATCGGAATTGTTCTAGACTCTGAAAAGTATCAAAGCGCAGACGAGTTACTCCGTGATGCTGATATCGCGATGTATCAGGCAAAAAATCTAGGCAAGGCTTGTCATCAGCTCTTTAGCGAAGAGATGTATAAACAGGCTATTCAAAAACTCACGCTAGAAAATGAGCTGCGATTGGCAATTGATCGTCAAGAATTTGTCTTGCATTATCAGCCGATCAAAAAACTATTAAGCAACAAAGTTACGGGATTTGAGGCTTTAGTACGCTGGAACCATCCGGGTCGAGGCTTTATCCCACCCAATGCGTTTATTCCTTTAGCAGAAGAAACAGGGCTCATTATTCCACTGGGTGAGTACATCTTGCGAGAAGCCTGTTTGCAAATGAGCCGCTGGCGAGCTCAGTATCCAGCGGTTGATCATTTGGTGATGAGTGTTAACCTATCGAGTAAGCAACTACAACTTCCTAACTTTCTAGAGATTTTGGAGAATATTGTTGCTGAGACTAATCTTCAGCCTGCCAACTTAAAATTGGAAATTACAGAAAGTCTATTGATGGATAATAGTGATGCGACATTACAACTTTTACAAGAGCTACAAAAACGGGGATTCCAACTCAGTCTAGATGACTTTGGCACAGGCTATTCTTCCTTGAGCTATCTCCATCGATTTCCTATTAATACCCTCAAAATTGATCGCTCGTTTGTCAAAACCATGGAGCCGGGATTAACCAGCTTCGAAATTGTTCGCACGATTACGGCTTTGGCTCGAACTTTAAAACTCAACGTTGTCGCTGAGGGGGTGGAGACGGCTGAACAGGCAGAATATCTTAAGTCGCTTGATTGTGATATGGTTCAAGGCTACTTCTTTTCCAAGCCTCTAGGGATTGAAGATGCAACTCGCTGGCTGGAGGAAGAATTACAAAATTAATCGAGGCTTGCTGAAAAGGTCACCTCCTTCTCTAGTCGCAGATTGCGAACTGAAGCTGGGCGATCGCTAAGGCGTGATTAATGCACCGCCTGAATTGGCCCCTCCACACTGGCACTAAAAAACTGCCGCACATAGGGATTCTCCGTCTCATCCAGCTCCCCAGCAGCCCCCCGCCAGCACACCTCCCCCCCATAGAGCATCACCACCTGCTCCGCTGTCCGACGGATCGTACTCTCCTGGTGTGTCACCACCACATAGGTCGAACAATTTGCTTCATTACAGCCCAAATTCCACATCAAGTCTTCAATAATCGTTGAAGCGATCGGATCCAACCCCGCTGTTGGCTCATCGTAGAGAATTAACCCCGTTTGGGTGCGATCGGCAGAATTGGGATCCTCAATAATCGCCCGCGCAAAACTCACCCGCTTGCGCATCCCCCCCGACAACTCCGCCGGATACAAATTACAGATATCTCCTAATCCCACCCGGTCCAAGCTCTCCAACACCAACTCCCGAATTCGACGATGGGGCAACTTGGAATGCTGATAGAGAAAAAAGCCAACATTTTCGCCCACCGTTAGGGAATCAAACAGCGCCGCCTGCTGAAACACTAAGCTAATGTGAAACGGGTCCGCCGCATCCTCGATCAGGCTTCGTCGGGGCTCCCCCCGCAGCAGCACCTGCCCCTCATCCGGCATCAACAACCCCGCAATCACCCGCAGAATCGTCGATTTTCCCGTGCCGGAGGGGCCGATAATGGCGATGCGATCGCCCTCAAAGATCTTGAGATTTACCCCCTTCAAAACCGTCTGATTTCCGAAAGTTTTATAAACTCCCCGCAATTCCACCAAGGGAATTTGAGTTGCCTCTACCATGGGCATGCGTCCTCAGAGTCTGTAGGATAGGCACCTTGCCCCCTACTCTACACTGGCCACGGCCCCCCTTTCGACGATGGAGTTTGAGACGGGATAATGAGCACCATGAGCTTGTTCAAACGCACTATATATAGCCTAGGCCATGGTCTGGGACGGGTTTCCCGCCAGCGGACCCCTCGCCGGGTAGGTCAGTGGTTTAAGTGGCTGATGCCGGGCCTTTTCGTCAAACGCTGGATGTTTATGAGCGCTTCTGGCGTTCTATTAACCGGCTTGGGACTAGCGATTTGGGCTAATTTGAGCCCGGTCCACTACATGATTCGGTTTACCCGCGATGCCCTAGAAACCATCACCCGTGTCATTCCTAGCAGCATCAGTGGCCCCTTGGTTTTGTTAGCCGGTTTGCTTTTTGTGTTTTGGGGCCAAAGCCGCACATTCGACAGCATCAGCGATGTCCTGATGCCGGAGCGAGACGAGGAACTGGTGGACATGCTCCTCACCCATCGGCGGCTCAATCGCGGTCCGAAGATCGTAGTCGTGGGGGGCGGGACCGGTCTATCGACGCTGTTGCGGGGGATCAAGGTCTATAGCTCGAATATTACGGCGATCGTCACCGTGGCCGATGATGGCGGGTCCTCCGGGCGACTGCGGCGGGAAATGGGCGTTCAGCCACCGGGAGATATTCGCAACTGTGTGACGGCCTTGGCGCGGGAAGAAAAGCTGCTGACGGAACTGTTTAGCTATCGGTTTGAAACCGGCGATGGCTTGGCGGGCCATAGCTTTGGCAACTTGTTTTTGACGGCGATGACCAACGTCACCGGGGATTTTGAGCGGGCGATCGCCGCCTCCTCCGAAGTCCTGGCCGTGCGAGGGACCGTCCTCCCCGCCACCCTTAGTGATGTGCGCCTCTGGGCCAAGCTGGAAGATGGTCGCATCGTCGAAGGGGAATCCAATATTCCTAAGGCCGGGGGGAAAATCGTTGAAATTGGCTGTAGTCCAGAAAATCCTCCGGCCCTGCCTCGGGTGTTGGAGGCGATCGCCGACGCCGATTTCATCATCATTGGCCCCGGTAGTCTCTACACCAGCATCATCCCTAACCTCCTGGTCCCGGACATTGCCGACGCCATTGACCGAGCCGAGGCTCCCCGGATTTATGTCTCCAACGTCATGACCCAACCGGGGGAAACCACGGGGTATAGCGTTGCCGACCACATCGCCGCCATCGACCGATCCTGTGGTCGAGCCTTATTTGACGCGGTTTTAGTCCAGCGCATGCCCCCCTCCGAGGTCGCCCTAGTGCGCTATGCCCAGGAAAAATCCCACCCGGTTTCCTTCGATCGCGAAGCCATCCTGCTATCGGGCCGCCGCATTGTCCTCGCCAATGTCATGGACGAAGAACCCGATGGCCTCGTACGTCACAATTCCCAGCGGCTGGGGCGTATCTTGATGCGTTGGTACCAAAAAAATTGTTAGGCGGCGCTGAGGCTGCGTTCGATTTAGCGGCGTTCGATCGCTGCGTTCAATCAAAAATGTCAAGTCATGATGGAAGCGCTGACCTGTTTTCTACCCGATGCCACAGCAACCCATCGTCTGGGCTCGATCCTCGGCGAAACCCTACCTCCAGGGGCGGTCCTCTTGCTCGAAGGGGATCTGGGCAGTGGTAAAACCAGTTTGGTTCAGGGGATTGGGGCTGGGTTAGGGATTGGGGAGGCGATCGCCAGCCCCACGTTCACCCTGATCTGCGAATACCTCGAAGGCCGCCTGCCGCTCTACCACCTTGATCTCTACCGCCTCACCCCCGCCGCCGTGGACCCGCTTTATCTAGAAACCTATTGGGAAGGCGAAGAAGTAGAACCGGGCATCATGGCGATCGAATGGCCCGATCGTCTCTCCTATCGACCCGAACGGTATCTTTTAATCACCCTCACCCCCCAAGCCGAAGGCCGCCAAGCCCAATTGCAATGGCTGGCAAACCGCTCCGGCCATCCCCCCCTCCCCAGCCCAGAGACCTCAGAATACGAAGCCTGGGTCAAGATTCAGCAAATGCTGGATAGGACGGGTCTAGCGCTCCCCAGATAACGCGCCAAAAACCGCTATATTGAAATTCGTCTTGATAGAGAGGAACTGGGAACCAACATGGCTGAAACATTATTGTTTAATGCCCTGCGGGAAGCTACCGATGAAGAAATGGCTCGCGATCCCAGCGTCCTGGTGATGGGAGAAGATGTGGGCCATTACGGAGGCTCCTATAAGGTCACAAAAGATTTATACAAAAAATATGGGGATCTTCGCTTACTCGATACGCCGATCGCCGAGAACAGTTTTACAGGCATGGCCGTAGGGGCAGCGATGACTGGCCTGCGCCCGATCATCGAAGGCATGAACATGGGCTTTTTGCTCCTGGCCTTCAACCAAATCGCCAACAATGCTGGCATGCTGCGCTACACCTCCGGCGGCAATTTCAAGATTCCCATGGTGATTCGCGGTCCCGGTGGCGTCGGTCGCCAGCTCGGCGCGGAGCATTCCCAGCGGCTCGAAGCCTATTTTCATGCGGTCCCCGGTCTCAAGATCGTCGCCTGCTCGACACCCAAAAATGCCAAGGGGCTGCTCAAGGCGGCCATCCGCGATGACAATCCAGTGTTGTTCTTTGAGCATGTGCTGCTCTACAACCTCAAGGAAAATCTGCCCGAGGGCGATTACATCCAGCCCCTTGACAAGGCCGAACTGGTGCGCGAAGGCAAAGACGTGACGATCTTGACCTACTCCCGCATGCGCCACCACTGCACCCAGGCGGCCAAGGCGCTGGAGAAGGAAGGCTACGACCCCGAAGTCATTGACCTAATCTCCCTCAAACCCTTTGATTTTGAGATGATCGGCGCTTCGATCCAAAAGACCCACCGGGTGATCATCGTTGAAGAATGTATGCGCACGGGCGGCATTGCAGCAGAACTGATCGCCTCGATTACCGATCGCTACTTTGACGAACTCGATGCTCCCCCCGTGCGTCTGTCCTCCCAGGACATCCCCACCCCCTACAATGGCACCCTGGAGAACCTCACCATCGTGCAGCCCGAGCAAATCGTAGGGGCCGTGAAAGACATGATGGCCCTGCAAATCTAATCTGGCGTGAACCAGGAGTAAACCATGGGTAAACAACGGGGGCTGCTAGCCCTGATTCTGGCGCTACTGATTGGGGCGATTATCGTTCTGGTCAAGGTTCCACCTCGGCTGGGGCTAGACCTGCAAGGCGGTTCTCAGCTCACAATTTTAGTGAAGCCCACGAAGGACATTCCCAAGGTTTCCGAGCAAAATTTGCAGGATGTCACCCGCGTCTTGGAAAACCGGGTCAACGGTTTAGGGGTGGCTGAGGCCATCGTCCAGACCGTTGGACAGGATCAAATCTTGGTGCAACTCCCCGGTGTGAGCGATCCGCTCCAGGCCGAGCGGGTGTTGGGCGGTACGGCCCAGCTGGAATTCCGGGCGCAGAAGGCGGGTAGCGAAGCCCAGATTACGGCGGAAACGGCGGCTCGGGGGGAGATTTTGGCCCAGCAGGCGATCGCCCGCGACCAAAAAGATGAAGCCGCCCTCCAAGAAGCCCAAGCCGCCCTCCAGCGCAGCGACGCAGCCATTGCCGCGCTGTTTGAACCGGGGGAACTCAACGGTCAGTATCTCCAAGGAGCCGTCGCAGAACCCGCAGGCACCGGCAAAGTCTGGGCCGTGAGTTTGCGGTTCACGGCCAAGGGCGGCGATCTGTTTGCGCAGTTGACTAAAAATATTGCGGGGACCGGTCGAGGTCTGGGAATTTTTCTAGACAACCAGTTGATTAGTGCGCCGGTTGTGGGGGCGCAATATGCCCAAACCGGGATTACCGGCGGCGGTGCCGTGATTGAGGGGCGGTTTACGTCCCAGGAAGCCAGCGACCTCGCCATTCAGCTCCGGGGCGGTTCGTTACCTTTACCGGTGGAAGTGGTGGAAAACCGCACGGTGGGTGCAACCCTGGGCCGCGACAGTATTCAAAAAAGTCTCTATGCCGGTTTGGGGGGATTGGCCCTCGTCTTGGTGTTTATGGTGGTCTACTATCGGTTGCCGGGGGCGATCGCCGATCTCTCCCTCATCGTTTATGCCGTCCTCTGTCTCGCAGCCTTCAATCTTCTCGGCGTAACCTTGACCCTCCCAGGGATTGCAGGTTTTATTCTCAGTATTGGCATGGCGGTGGATGCCAACGTCTTAATTTTTGAGCGGACGCGAGAAGAACTGCGGGCGGGCAAAAGCCTCTATCGGTCAGTGGAGTCTGGCTTCTACCGAGCCTTTAGCAGCATTCTCGATGGCAATGTCACCACCCTCATTGCCTGCGCGGCCCTGTTTTGGCTAGGAACCGGATTGGTTAAAGGATTTGCGCTAACGTTGGCCATTGGGGTAATCATCAGTATGTTTACAGCCCTGACCTGTAGCCGCACCTTGCTCATGACCGCGCTAACCATTCCCAGTCTGAAAAAGCCCCAGCTTTTCGCTCCCAAGCTGAACCTACCGCTCAAAACTGCTAAATCCTCCTAGCTCGTTCAGTCCGCTTAAGATTAGTCCTCTTCAATCCGTCGTGATGGCATGAAGCTCCTCATTTCTAAGCAGCGCAAACTTTGGTGGTTGATTTCCGGGATTTTAACCCTGATTTCCATCGCCGCTATGGCTATTTCCTTTGGGAAATTTGGTTATCCGATTCGACCAGGCCTCGACTTTATTGGGGGAACCCGACTTCAGATTGAGCGCAACTGTGCTGAGGCGGACTGCTCCCAGCCGATTGACCCGGCTCAGGTGCGATCGATCTTAAGTGAACAGAACTTGGGCAATAGCAGCGTTCAGGTGATCGGCGAGAACAAACAGGGGGTTGTCATTCGAACGGTCAATTTGGATGGGGAAAAACGAACGGAGTTACGCGATCGCCTCGCGGCTAAGATTGGTCCCTTCGATGCCAACAGTGCCCAAATTGATACGGTTGGGCCAGTCCTAGGCCGCCAGATCCTCGCTTCTGGTCTAATGGCGCTGATTGTCTCCTTTGCAGGGATCGTGGCCTATCTCAGCGTCCGGTTCAAGCTGGACTACGCACTCCTGGCGATCGTCGCCCTTTTCCACGATGTTTTTATCACTGTGGGCTTTTTTTCCGTTCTGGGTCTAGTAATGGGGCTAGAGGTGGATAGTCTATTCATCGTGGCGCTGCTAACAATTACTGGCTTTTCCGTCAATGACACCGTTGTAATTTATGATCGCGTCCGCGAAACGCTCCAACTCAACCCAGAGAACTCCATCGACCAGGTCATTGATGATGCGGTCAATCAGACCTTAGGCCGTTCGATCAACACCACGCTGACCACCCTTCTGTCCCTCGTGGCGATTTTCCTGTTCGGAGGAATCACGTTAAAATATTTTGCCCTAGCGTTGATTATTGGATTTATTTTGGGTGCTTATTCCAGTATTTTCATCGCCAGCTCGCTTTTGGGCTGGTGGCGGGGACGGCAGGGCAATGCGTCTCTCCTCACCGCTGAAACAGCAGACTCGCTCGACTAGAACTTTCGATTGAATGCATTCCTCGTTCAGTGAGTCATGACCCAGCGTCTACGCCAAGCCTTTGATTCCGTTGAACCACGGCTGCGACGGGCCGTGGTTCGCCTTTATTGGTATCGACAACGGCAGCGGTGGCGAACGATCCTGCTGCTCTGGCTGGTGCTCGTCCCCCTTTGTCTGTGGGGCTTGCGGGAAATGTTGGGGCTTTTGACGGACTACTTTACCTGGTCTGCGATTCGCTACGGCTTGGCTTATCATCCCCTACCGGCGATCGGTCTGCTGAGTACGATGATCTTGACCACCACCCGCAGTCTCGCCATGGCTTGGAGCCGATTGATTGGTCCGTCTCAACGTCAGGTGCGGCAGATGGAGGCGATCGCCCAGCAAATTCAGAACCAAGGTAAAACCCACCCCCTTCTGGCAGCAGCTCTGGGGTAGCGATGTTTCTAGCTCGATCTGAGGGATGGTAAGCGAGATTGGAGGAGCGATCGCGTATTCACCTGGGCCACTGATTCCAGTAAGTCAGACCCAATCTCCTCTGCTGAGCCCGCCTCCTCTTCGGCGGCGGACATGGTGTCATCATTCAACCGACTGCGGTAGGAGCGCCAAGCCATTTGCACCGCCAAGGGCATCACCCCCACCAAATTCCCCACCAGTTCATGGGAAATGGCCGCCGCTTCAGACTCTGGCAACCATTCGCACAGCCGCTCGACAATCTGGCAACTGCGGCGCAGGGGCACGGGCGATCGCGCAATTTCTTCTAGGGTACGCAAATATTCCACCCGTTTTCCCAAGGCCCGCTGGCGGTCTTCAGCGTTGCGCAGCGGGCAAAAGCGGATCGTGCCCACCGGAATCACTTTGTTGCCCCGGAGATCAAAGCTGTTGACCAGAGCCGCACCGGGGCCGATGAAATCTGCGTAGTGGGCCTTTTGAATAATGATGCCACCTCGGGCTTCTGGGGCGATCGCCAGCACCGGTCGACTGCTGCACTGGGAGTAGCGAATGGCGGCCTGGAAAATTTGACGAACCTGCTGGGGAGAGGAGCCCCCTGCAGTCTCCGATGGTGCTGCCTGCATAGTAGTAGAACGCAAATCCCTGTAAAAGACACCCGCTGGATGGTTCAGCCAGGTTAGCTTCAGCCAGGCTTAGAGTACCCGGAGTCTCAGAAGAACTTCGCAAAAAATTATTCAGAGGCCGGGGGATTGGCCAAAATATCCGATGGGGAAAGCTTATCAGCAGGGGCGATCGCCACGCTGTGACCCAAATCATCGTTGAGCAAATCATCGTTGAGCAAATCATCCTTGAGCAGGACGGTTTCAACTTCGAGAGGGGCTGGATTGTGGGATGACGCAGTGGCTTCGAGGGATTGGGCGGCGGCGGGTTGCAGGGCAAGGTGATAGCGACGGGCAGGGGTATCGCAGCGATCGAGCACATCTTTGATCAGCCATTCCTGAATCCAGGTTTTAGCCACGACGGTTAGGGGCAGCGCCAACAGGAGGCCCAACGCCCCAAAAACACTAGCAAAAAACAATTGGGCAATCAGCGTCAGCGCTGGCAGCAGCGAGACTTGGCGGGCCATAATCGTCGGCGTCAGCCAGTAGCTTTCAACGTTTTGAATGACCACATACAGAATCACCACGGCTCCCACTTTCCAAGGGGGTCCCAAAATCGCCACTGAAATTGGGAAAATCACGCTCAGGGCCGGACCAATGTTGGGGATAAAGTTGAGCACCCCGGCCAAGAGGGCATGGGCGAGGGCCAGGTCAATGCCCAGCATCGACAGACCAATGCCGCTGAGGAAGGCGATCGCCGTCGAGCTAATCAACACCCCCGAGAACCAACTGGTTAAGGCTGCTTCGCATTCGCTAAAAATCTCATCCGCCCGCCGCCGATAGAACGAAGGAAACAGCACCAAAAAGGCATGGCGATAGGCTTGGGGGTTGGCCAACAGCATCAGCGTCAGCACCAGCAGGAACAGCATCTGGAGGGCGACGCCCAGGGCATTGTTGAAAAAGGCAAAGAAATTTTTGGCAATCAGCCCTGCTTGGTCCGGTAGCCAGGTAAAGTCCCAAGTTAGACTGGGCGTGCTGGTTGGACCCACCATTTCGTTTTTCGCCCAGGCCCGAATCAATCCGAGAAAATCCTGGATGCCCTCGGTCCCCGGCGGCACGAACCGAATCAGATAATCAATCACATCCGGGATGACGCGGCGAATTTGCTGCAGCCCCACGGGCACCCGCTGAATTAGCTCCTGGACCTGCTGGACAAAGGGCGGCACCACCAGCGCCACAAATAAAACCACAAAAATCAGGACACAGCCTAGCGTCAGTAAGAGGGCCGATCCCCGCTGGAAGCCAAATCGCTGAAACCGTCGCACCAAACCATTGGCCGCTGTCGCCAACACCACCGCTGTAAACAACAGGAGCAGCAGTTGGCGAATTTGCCACAGAATATAGAAGGCTGCCCCGATCGCAAAAAGCCCAAGCCATTGACCTAATGTCACCGTCTTTCCCTCCTAGTAACGACTGGCCGATTCAACCCCAGTTTTCACTCCCCCCCTGGTTAACGGAGGTTGTACAACTATATACCCCAGATTCTGACGGACCCCCTAAAGGACCATCGGCAGGAAAATCAGCAGGAACATTTGCGGCTCAGCTGCTTTGGCAACGGGGATTGCGCGATCGCAAGACTGTTCTGGCCTTTTTAGATTCTTCCCAATATTCACCCACCAGCGCTTTTGCACCGGGAACCGAGTTTGGCCAGGAGATGGCTTGGGCGGTTCGGCGGATAGACAGGGCAATCGCCCAACGGGAAAAAATCGCTATCTGGGGAGACTTCGATGCGGACGGCATCACAGCCACAGCGGTTCTCTGGGAAGGTCTGAGCCATTGGGTCGAGCGCACCACCCATTTGCGATTTTATATTCCCAATCGCCTCACCGAATCCCACGGCTTGTCTGAGCCAGGATTGCAGCAGTTGGCAGCCTGGGGCGCAACGCTGCTGATCACCTGCGACACAGGCAGTACCGAGACTGAGCGCCTTGCCTTGGCTCAGCAGCTTGGCCTGGATGTGATTGTCACCGATCATCACACCCTTGCGCCGGAACGCCCGCCGGTGGTGGCCCTAGTGAATCCGCGATCCCTCAGCGCCGACCATCCCTTGGCCGATCTCTCCGGCGTCGCTGTGGCTTACAAGCTGATCGAAGCGCTCCAGGAAACCCAGCCTCTGGCTCCGAATCCCTGCGACTCTCTTCTAGATCTGGTCGCCATTGGTCTGATTGCCGATCTGGTGGCCCTGAAAAACGACAGCCGCTATTTGGCCCAGGAAGGTTTGAAACGGTTGCAGAGATTGACGCGATCGCCCCAGGAGCGTCCCGGTGTGGCAGCGCTGCTCCAGCGCTGTCAGCGCAGTGGCGATCGCCCCACAGATATTTCCTTTGGCATCGGTCCCCGGATTAACGCTGTCAGCCGGATCCAGGGGGATGCGAGACTTTGCGTTGAACTGTTGACCAGTCGGGATTCCGTTCGCTGCCAGGGGCTAGCCGATCAGGTGGAGTTGTTGAATAGTCGCCGAAAAGCTTTACAGCGCAGTTTGGAATTGGAGGTGCGATCGCGGCTCACCGGGTTAGATCTCTCGACCACCGCTGCTATCGTCCTCGCCGAAGTGGGCTGGCCCCTGGGGGTTTTAGGTCTCGTCGCCGGACAAATTGCCCAGGAATTCGGCAAACCCACGGTGCTACTCAGCATTGATGAAACCCCAGATCCCTTGACGCGGGGCTCAGCTCGCTCAACCCAGCAAATCGATTTTTACCCCATTCTTCAGTCCCAGGAGGATTTACTCACAAGCTTCGGCGGTCATCCCTATGCCGCTGGCCTTAGCTTACCCGTTGAGAACCTGACGTTCTTTGCGGAGGGCTTGAATCAAGAGATGCGCCGACAACTTGCAACCATGCCTGCGATGTCAAAGCACCAAGCCGATCTGGTCCTGACCGTTGCCGACTTGGGCCAACCGCTGTTCCGCGCCCTCAAGCTGTTAGAACCCTGTGGTATCGGCAATCCGGTCCCCAAATTACTGATCCGCAACTGTCGTTGTGAAAATGCCCGTCATTTCAATATTAAAGACAGCAAAGGTGGAAAAGTTCGCTATATTAAAACCCAATTTCAACTCCGAGATCTTTCCACGACTCAACCCTTTCCGAGTCACTGGTGGGGTCACTATCGCGATGAACTACCGCTAGGCCTTTGCGATGTCTTGGGTGAATTGGATTACGACAGCTATGCCAAACAATACGAATTCCGCCTGATTGCCGTGCGATCGGTGGCCGAGCCATTCCATGAAGAATCGAGCAATGAAGAATCGATAGAAAATCAACCGCAGAGGCAGGCGCAAGGGCAGGCGCAAGGGCAGGATGAACGGCGGTTCGTCCCTACGGGGATGGCTGGAAAAATCCATGAGTTGCTTGACTGGCGCACTCACCCCCCGTCCTCTTCCCTCCAGCCTCCGTCCTCCGTCCTCCTGATGACCCAACCGCCCCAGTCCTGGTCCGACTTTCGCCCTTGGCTCAAGCAAGCGCAAGCGCAGCAGCGTCCCTTGGCGCTGGCCTATGGTCAAGCCTTGCCATTGCCTCCCCAGGAAACTTGGAAAATGCTGTTGGGACTCGTGAAATATTTGGTGCGGACCCAGGAGGCGATCGCCCTCAAACGACTGCAAAATCGTTTAAAGCTTGATGCGGCAACACTGGACTTGGCCTGGGGGGCGATCGCAGATTTAGGATTAGAAATCTATCATCCAGACTCCCAACATGTACAAATCAAACCTGTACAAATCAAACCTGTACAAATCAAACCATTGGAAACAGTCGAATTTTTCATGGGTAATCGTCCTAAGATGCTGCTGAGTTCCTCTAATGCGATGGATCGGTTTCTTACTGCGTTACAGGAATCCTATTTTCGTCAGCAATACTTTATTGAAGTTCCCCTAGAAACGATTCGACAGATGCTGTCTATGGATTCTGCCGATTTAGGATTCTAATAGTTTAATCTTCAAAACCTGGCAGAGACGCTTACAATCCTGAGAACTAGGCATAAACCGACCTTTTTCTACATCTCGAATCCAGCTTTGGCTCTTATTAAGTTGTTCGGCTAGCGCGCGCTGGGAGAGAGATTGGCGTTGACGGGCTGCTTTGATTTCATGAGCCGAAAGCAGCGTTGAGAAAGAGGAGGCAGGGGTCGTACGGCGACGCTTGGGTGGACGACGAACCGCAGATTGCCAGTCATCACACAGATCAAAACCCTGTAAACGGGCATTGAGCAAACGTTGCCACTTGTTGCGCGGTGCATTTCCCGTCAGGCTTAGTAATTGATTGGCATCCTCTGTCCAAAAATCAAGGGCGGCCTCCGCATCCTCAGGGATATCTGCAACCCTTGCCCAAAGGGGCTGGATTTCAAGGGGATAGGTTTGCGGATCAAACAAAGGTTTAATGCCGTAATAATATAGCACTTCCAAATCATTTTCAAAGGTCTTAAGGAGACGCTTACAAGAGCCTCGCACCGTTGTTGCTTCTTCCAGCTTGGCTTTGCCATAGGCAACAGATAACAGCGTCCGGATCGTAACTCGTTGATCGCCGCCCAAACGCAGTTTAAACAAAAGCCACAGCAGCAGTCGAACCGAGCCTTCATGCTGTTGCCAATGACTAAAGATTTCCACCAGTAAAGATTGGGGAAGTGTGCTGTATTGATAAAAAGCATTTTGGTGATGGGCATCCTGCTGATTCAGAAACTTCTGCGCCCAGATCCCAGCCTGGATGACAAAACTCAAACCAATCAAATGACGACAACCTTCAGCATCTTCCTCAAAGTAATACTGAGTATCGAATAGCTGCCAAATAGCATGTTCTGAGAAATGAAAGGGCTTCACTTTTCCTTGGCGTGGCCAGTCAACAGTCACTAAACAGCGACAGGTCTGATAAACCAAATCTTTAATTAAGGTTAGTTTATTCAATTTAGTTAAATCTTTGCGTTTATCCAGCCCTAAATATTGTTCGAAATGTTGGCTAGTTAACTGAAAAGGTTCTTCCCAGGGGCGATCGCGACCCACTGCATAGGCCGCAAAAATCAGATGTACACAGGCAGCACGCAATTCAAACTGGGCGATCGCGTCCCGTCCTGCCGCTGCCGTCATCGGCTCCGAGGTAAACGGATTCTCTGCTAAACGGAACTGCAATGACCCTCGCCCTCGATGGACTGAGCGATGGTAGCAAAAGCGCCCCTCAAGATCCGATTGCCAGGACAGCGTTTGGCGCTGTGCCAAAATATTACAGGTCTCCCAGATTACCAATGAAGAGGCAAAGGGGTTTGTTTTTCCATTTAGAAAGATATCGGGAATGGCAGCCGGAAGTAGGGTACTCTTACAGCGACCTTTTCTAGATGGCAGTGGAACCAGCTTCCCGACATCGCAAATAGTTGCACACAGAGGTTCTGTGAAGTCAGCACAATCATCACAGAGCGTTGGGTCAATCCAGTAACTTTTACCGTCATCGACTAGCTGAATTGCCTCCTTAGGACATGCCGGACGACAGCTATCACAAGCGATACAACCATCTTTAATCGTGAATGTCATGACAAAAGGCGTTTCATCAAAAAATTAACAAGCCCTAGAGCATGTCATGGCATTCATTATTAATTTATTTCCAATTCAAGAGCGTTCAAGTTGGACTTTTTATCTTGCTTTTTGTCTTAATAGCTACATTTTTATAAAAAAATAACAATATTTTTAAATTGTTTCAAAATTTATTTAAAAACAACGAATTGTCACTTTTGTTGATCTTTTGCTATGATACGAACTCGGATCTATCCGCAGCCATCAGAGTTACTTCTTTGAAGTCCTACGCATTTAACTAGAACTCCCAGTCGTAAGCATAAACAATCCAGTTTTTGCCTTGATCCCTTAGGTATTCACTGTAGTCTGCAAGATGATCAAAGCCTACCCAACCAAGAAAAATCTCGGAGGCTAGCCAAAGAAATAGCTCAAAGGTAAACCGACGGAATCTGATTTTCATCACATATTAGCCTCACAATCAATTGATCGGAGATAGCTAGAGAGATTCGTTCTAAGAAACACGCTCAATCTAGTAGGTAAGCCCGATAGAGTGGCAGGGAAAAAAGCTGATAGGCACTGAGATGGACAACTCCAGCCTGTAAGTTGACTTGGCTCCGGCCAATACAATGGATGCGATCGCCCGGTTTCAACTGCTGCCGCAACGGTACCTGAAACAGTTGAGAGATACGCTTGGGCAGATCAATCGCAATTTCTTCCTCTTCAATTTCTAAAACAATGGACTCAGGCTGGTCCAGATTTTGCCCTAAAAAACCTAGAAAGGTTCCTTCTAAATTAAACAGTCCAGCAGGGGGAGAAGCAAGGAGGAAAGAGGATATCATGGTTAGGAAATAAAGGTAAAAAGTGGAGAGTTGAGCTTAGTTAAGAGTCGAGCATCGCAAGCAGAACGTAGTAGTCAAATGGCAGTTAAACGCAGCAGTTAAATGCAGCATCTAAACATAGACTCTTGGGCTGAAAGCTGATGATTATAGGGCTGTTACAGTTTAGTTCAAGCGTCTTGCTCGAACCGTTTGAGGCGTTTCTAGCGGTATGCTCAGCTCATCTACCGATAATTGCCAGCCATTTGATAGTGTAAAGACATGGGTATTTCCACTGTGGACTTGAGTCACCACTTCTTCTTCTAGATCTTTTTTGGGAACATAGATCATCAACTGGCCACTGCGATTGGTATGGAGAGTAATTTTCATGGTAATCAGATCACGAAGTGATAAAGATAAGAAGCGATGAGAAGCAAACAATCTTTGATCGATGGAATCAATTAAGTCAATTGAGTTAATACCGGGTAGCTTAATCATGCTAAGCCCCAGAATTTAGTATCTAACTACAGAGAGACTGCTGCCGGTCCATCTTGCCCACCAGAGCCAAAAGCTCATCGAGAGAAAGGTCGCGTTTGAGCTGGGTGGCGCGATCGCGAACCGCATATAACAGAGATTGGCTTTCCTCCTTATCTAAGACAATGCCATAACCTTGCAAAACCCAACCCAGCAGGTGTCGACCGGAATGTTTACCAATCACCAAACGTCGATGTCCTCCTACCTCTTCAGGATCAAAGGGTTCGTAGCTGTCGGGAGATTGCAAAACACCATGGGTATGGATGCCGGATTCGTGGGCAAAGCTGTTTTGACCAACGATCGCTTTCCAAGGGGGAACCGGCGTATTAACTATTTTTGCCACAAAGCGGGATAAAGGTAATAACTGTTGCGTTCGAATTCCAGTTTTCAATCCATAAATCTGTTTGAGCCCCATAACCACCTCTTCAAGGGCAGCATTTCCGGCCCGTTCTCCCAATCCATTAACCGTAGTGTTCACTGAAGTTGCGCCCGCACGAACCCCGGCAAGGGCATTCGCAGTAGCTAAACCCAAGTCGTTGTGCGTGTGCATTTCGATAGGGATATCCAGCGCGGCCACCAACTTTTGAATCTTATTAAAGGTGGAGAATGGATCCAAAATGCCGACGGTATCACAAAAGCGAAAGCGGAATGCTCCCCACTCCTGGGCAAACTGAGCCACGTCAAGCAAAAAGTTTTCGTCTGCGCGTGAACTGTCTTCCCCCCCAATACTGACTTCAAGGCCATGGTCGCGTGCAAAGGTAATCACATTTCGCAATTGCTCCAGCATGTAAGACCAACGTCCCTGAAATTTAATTTGAATCTGGCTATCGGAAACGGGAATTGAAATATGAACTCGTTTGAGCCCACAGTAAATTGAAGCTTCGACATCTGCAATAACGGCACGATTCCAGCCTAAAAGTTGAGCATTGAGACCCAGATCGACGATGGCTCGAATAGAGTCGGCTTCTTCTCGTCCCATAATGGGAATGCCGACTTCTAATTCTTGTACCCCAAGGGTATCGAGAAATTGAGCGATCGCAACCTTTTCTTCAAGCCCAAAGGCAACACCTGCGGCCTGTTCACCATCCCGCAGGGTGGTATCGTTGATGGAGATAGAGGAGGAGGTTGTCATGGCACCAAGGGGGAGGAAAAGGATTCGGTCAGGGTTTGGAGTTGTTGTTCGAGGACTTCGATTCGATCGATTAGTTGGCGTAGGGTTGTCGCCTCAACATCAGGAAGCTGGCCATGCTCTAGCGGTGTCCTTTGGGTGTTGCAGCCACAAACATTGCGGCTGGGCACGCCGACAGCGGTGCAGTTGGCGGGGATATCTTTGAGGACAATGGAACCCGCACCAATCCGGGCGCGATCGCCGACCTGAATATTACCCAGAATTTTGGCTCCAGCACCAATCACAACGTGACTTCCCACCGTAGGATGACGTTTACCGGTTTGTTTACCGGTACCGCCCAGGGTAACGCCTTGGTAAATCAGCGTGTAGTCTCCCACAATCGCCGTTTCACCGATGACAACGCCCATGCCGTGATCAATAAATAAACCTCGACCAAGCTGAGCAGCGGGATGAATTTCGATCCCCGTTAAGAGGCGACTGACGTGAGCAATCAGACGAGGCAAAAAGCTAACTCCCCGCTGGTGGAGCCAATGGGCTAGGCGATGGGCTGTGATGGCATGAAGACCGGGATAACAGCAGAGTACTTCTAACCAATGGTGAGCAGCGGGATCCCGCTCGAAGATAATATTGAAATCGTCCCAGGTTAAACATTGATGGGTTAGGCGACGGGTCAAGCGGATCAAGTTATTCCGAAGGTTAACGCGGGGTAGACCCGCAAAACAATGGGCGGATAGAAACATGGCGGCGGTGAGGTGCGTTTATTTGCTTATAGCAGCCATGGGATTTGGGCGATCGCTCCCTCAAGCCCATCCGAATTCACTAGAATGATTACCGCTGTACTCACCGCCTCAATCGCTGATAGGATAAGGCTTAGATTTTTTCTCTAGGGGATAGGTACGAGAATTTTAGGGCTTACGACCAGGTATTTTTGCAGGAGGGGACAGGTATTCTGTACTCAACCCTCTCTTCCTTTCCCGTCGGTTTTTAGTGCTTAATCAGGCAAAACCAAACACCTGCTTTTGATGTACTCAAAGTGCTAAGCACTAAAATCTTTCCAAGCACTCGGAGAGAGTAATGGTTAAAAGTGTAGCAGATTTGGCAGATTTTCCCGATAACGCTTTAGCAAGCCTTAAGCTTGAAATGGGTCTGGATGGATTACCTTTACAGATTTTAACAAGCAAACGGTGACGGTTGTTACGAAAGAATTTAAAATATGAAGTAGTCGATACAGAAAGATCTCGGTTGAAGTTTTTGAGCAATAATCCTGATATGAAGTTTGCATCAAAAGTGACAAAACTGATTCATTTGAGTACTCAAGATTTGGCTTCGAGAAAAGTCGCTAAAGTGGCCTAAATCCCTTACAGAACAAGGAAAGTAGCTGAGTACAACAATCATCGAACAAAGGCAAGAAAAAGCTAGTTCATTCTCTTGAAAATACCTGTGCCCTAATCCCCAAAAAAAATTCCTATTCTAGGGCTGTAAGGGTTTCAAGGACTGAGTACAGTGCTAATCATTTAATCAATCCTATCGGCTTCCGGCCAGGAGGCTGCCAGGGATAGTGTTGCTATAACGTCTTCAACGTCCAGCACTCCCTCACCTCCTGAAGCCCATGACGCCTCCGCAAGAAACAGTTTTATTGGACAAAACATCGGAGAACTGCGGCTGTAGCACAAAAAACGATGCTCCTAACGGCATTAGTGAAGCCATGCAGGCCCGCATCGATAAGCATCCCTGCTACAGCGAAGAAGCTCACCATCACTACGCCCGCATGCATGTTGCTGTGGCTCCTGCCTGCAATATTCAATGTAACTACTGCAACCGTAAGTATGACTGTGCGAATGAAAGTCGTCCTGGTGTAGTGAGTGAACTCCTAACCCCTGAAGAAGCCGCCCATAAGGTTCTCGTGGTTGCGGGTAAAATCCCTCAAATGACAGTGCTTGGCATCGCCGGACCGGGTGATCCCCTGGCCAACCCGGAAAGAACCTTCCGCACGTTTGAGCTGATTGCAGAGCAGGCTCCTGATATTAAACTTTGCCTCTCTACCAATGGCTTGATGCTGCCCGACTATGTTGATCGCATCAAACAGCTCAATGTTGACCATGTCACGATCACCATTAATATGGTTGATCCTGAAATTGGAGAAAAAATCTATCCCTGGGTGCACTACCGCCGCAAGCGCTACCGGGGCATCGAAGGGGTTCGCATTCTGCACGAGCGCCAAATGGAAGGATTGGAAGCCCTCCGGGATGCGGACATTCTCTGTAAAGTCAATTCAGTGCTAATTCCCGGTGTGAATGATGAACATATGCCAGAGGTGAATAAGGCCATTCGCGATCGCGGAGCTTTCCTTCACAATATTATGCCCTTGATTTCAGCCCCAGAGCACGGGACCTACTTTGGCCTCAATGGTCAACGCGGACCCAATCCCAAGGAACTGAAAGCGGTCCAAGATAAGTGCTCTGGCAACATGAAGTTGATGCGTCACTGTCGTCAATGTCGGGCAGATGCCGTGGGATTATTGGGTGAAGACCGCAGCCAAGAATTCACCAAAAATAAGTTTATGGAAATGACGGCGGATTACGACCTTGAAAAGCGTCAAGCCGTGCATCTGGGTATCGAGCATGCCAAAGCTGTAGTGGCTGAGAAAAAGCAGGCCAGCACGGCTCAGGTTCAACTTCCAGGTCACAGCTCTCCCAAAATTTTGGTTGCCGTTGCATCTAAAGGTGGCGGATTGGTCAATCAACATTTTGGCCATGCTAAGGAATTCATGATTTATGAAGTCGATGCCATGGAAGCGAAGTTTGTGAGCCACCGCAAAGTGGCAGATTATTGCCAAGGGGGCTACGGCGAAGAGGCTATGCTCAAGGGCATTATCGAGACGATTTCCGACTGTACTGCTGTTCTTGCAGCTAAGATTGGCCCCTGCCCTCAGAAAAAGCTTAAAGCGGCAGGGCTCAAAGTCGTTGAAGCCTACGACGTGATTGAAACCGTTGCCCGACAGGTTTATGACGAGCAGTTTTTGAATCAACCCCTGTCCTGCGAACTGCCTCAGCCTCAATCTGTTTGCTAGCCAACTCAGCGCAAATCTACAGCAAATTCACAGTAAATTCACAGCAAAACCGTTTAAGGAGGAAGCGAGCCATGGGCTATACCATCACCGAAGACTGTATTGGATGCCAACGCTGCCTGTCCGTCTGTCCCAAAGGCGCAATTGAAACCGATGGCTCGCGTTTTTGGATTGAAGTTAGCCGTTGCGACCAATGCCAAGACTCCTATGGTCTTTCCCAATGCTGGGCTATCTGCCCCACGAACGAAGGCTGTATTCCCTTAACCCGCGTTACAGAAACTTACCTGACTCATCCTGTCGGAGATTACTGGGAATCTTGGTTTTCCACCTACGAACAGCTTTTGACTCGACTGAAAAGTAAGCAGCGATCGCCTTACTGGCAACAGTGGTTTAACTTGTATTCACAACGTCTGCATTCACTTCAAACCCAAGACTCTTCAGCAAATTTATCCGTTTCAATCTAAGTCACTTTCTGTTTTCTTCTCACCGTATTTGCAAGATTCTATCTCTTCCCTTTCCTCAAACACCCCCTGCGGAGCCCAAGCCATGGTGATCTATTTCGATAACAACGCCACCACCCAAATTGACCCAGTTGTGCTGGATGCCATGTTGCCCTATCTCAGCACGTTCTATGGCAATCCTTCCTCCATGCACAGCTTTGGAGGACAGGTTGGGGCCGCAATTCAAAATGCCAGAGCTCAAGTGGCAGAACTTTTAGGGGCTGAAGATACGGAAATTGTATTTACAAGTTGTGGCAGCGAAAGCAACAATACCGCTATCCATGCAGCCCTCGCAGCTCAGCCCAAGAAGCGCCATATTGTTACTACGGCGGTTGAGCATCCTGCCGTCCTCAGCGTCTGTAAACAGCTAGAGAAAAAAGGCTACAGCGTCACGTACCTCTCCGTGGATCGTCGGGGTCAGCTCGATCTCCTAGAGCTGGAGGCAGCCATGACCGGAGGCACGGCATTGGTCACGACGATGTATGCCAACAATGAAACAGGCGTCATTTTCCCGGTAGAGCAGATTGGGGCGATCGCCAAAGAATACGGTGCCGTTTTCCATGTTGATGCCGTGCAGGCAGTCGGAAAGTTGCCTATCAATCTAAAATGTAGTACCATTGATTTGCTGACGCTCTCAGGCCATAAATTACACGCACCCAAGGGTATTGGGGCACTCTATATTCGGCGAGGTTTCCATTTTCGTCCATTCCTCCTAGGAGGGCACCAAGAACGAGGACGACGAGCGGGCACCCAGAATGTTGCAGGAATTGTGGCTTTGGGTAAAGCGGCTGAGCTCGCCCACCAGCATCTGCCTCAGATCGGCCAAGAAGAAAGATTACGCAATCGGTTAGAAACACAACTGCTCTCCCTCATCCCTGATTGTGAGGTGAATGGTGCAGGCACTTCCCGTTTGCCCAACACGAGCAGTATCGGCTTTAAATACATCGAAGGAGAAGCAATTCTGCTCATGCTCGACAAGCATGAAATTTGTGCCTCCTCAGGGTCTGCCTGTACATCAGGCTCCCTCGATCCCTCCCATGTTTTGATGGCAATGGGGTTGCCCTACACGATTTTGCACGGCTCGATTCGGTTCAGTTTGTCACGGTTTACTACAGAGGCCGAAGTCCAGCATGTGATCACTGTGATGCCAGAACTTGTCCAAAAACTACGAGCTATTTCACCCTTTAATAATGATGAGTCCGATTGGCTACAAAGCCGTGATCTAGCTGTACAAACTGCATAGATCTTCCCTCAATTCTCAATCTTATTAACTCGATTCTCCACTTCATCACCCCGGTAAAAGCCATGTGGGACTATTCCGAAAAAGTACTTGAACTGTTCTATAATCCGATCAACCAAGGGGTGATCGCTGAGCCAAACGAACCTGATATTGCAGTGGTCTACGGTGAGGTTGGTAGTATCTCCTGTGGTGATGCCTTACGGCTACATCTGAAGATTCAGGAATCGACGGAAACTATTTTAGATTCCCGATTTCAGACCTTTGGTTGTACGAGTGCGATCGCCTCCTCATCCGCTTTAACTGAATTAGTCAAAGGTAAAACCCTTGACGAAGCCCTGCAAATTACCAATCAAGATATTGCTGCGTATCTCGGAGGCTTGCCAGAAGCCAAAATGCACTGTTCTGTCATGGGTCAAGAGGCCCTTGAAGCTGCGATTTATAAATATCGAGGCATCGAGGTAGAGCACCATGAGGATGACGAAGGCACAATTGTTTGCTCTTGCTTTGGCATCACTGAACCTCGCATTCGTCGTGTCATTATCGAAAATGATCTTGACACCATCGAGCAAGTCACTAATTATATTAAGGCAGGCGGAGGTTGTGGATCTTGTCTAGCCAACATTGACGATGTTCTCAGTGAAATTCGGCAAGAACGCACCGCCCTCTCAGCCCGTGTCGAGGCTGAAGTCGCAACAGCGCCACTAACACCCATTCAAAAGATTAACCGCATTCAAACCGTCCTCTCCGAGGAAATTCGCCCAATTCTGATTGCTGACGGTGGCGATGTTGAACTCTACGACGTGAATGGCGACATCGTGCAGGTACAACTTAAAGGCGCTTGTGGCTCCTGTGCCAGTAGCACAGCAACGCTGAAAGGCGCGATCGAAACTCGTCTCAGAGCCCATGTTTCCCCGACCTTAACGGTCGTCGCAGTTTAGTATTTTTGATCCATCTCTAGTTTTGTTTTAACTCTTTCTCAAGGCGGCCTTCACACCGCTGTTTAGCCCATGATCACGCTGCACAAGACTTCTACCGTTGAGCGATCGCCTCCATCATCCAGATTATTGCCTCAACAAAAACCTAAATTCGCAACACGACCTTAAGGAGATTTCAATACCATGCGACAAATTGCATTTTACGGAAAAGGCGGCATCGGCAAATCCACTACATCCCAGAATACGATTGCTGGGATGGCTGAAAATGGCCAGCGGATTATGATTGTGGGCTGTGACCCGAAAGCAGATTCTACCCGCTTGATGCTTCACAGTAAAGCCCAAACCACGATTCTACACCTAGCTGCCGAGCGGGGCGCTGTCGAAGACCTCGAACTCGAGGAAGTGCTCCTCGAAGGCTACAAAGGGGTTAAATGCGTTGAATCTGGTGGACCAGAACCCGGTGTAGGCTGTGCCGGTCGGGGCATTATCACCGCCATTAACTTCCTCGAAGAAGAAGGCGCATACGAAGACCTTGATTTCGTTTCCTATGACGTCTTGGGAGACGTTGTTTGTGGAGGATTTGCCATGCCCATTCGGGAAGGCAAAGCTCAGGAAATTTACATCGTAACCTCCGGTGAAATGATGGCCATGTATGCGGCTAACAATATTGCCCGAGGCATTCTCAAATACGCTCACTCCGGTGGTGTACGTCTAGGTGGTTTGATCTGCAACAGCCGCCAGGTAGACCGGGAAGTCGAACTGATCGAAACTCTGGCTGAACGGCTTAATACTCAGATGATCCACTTTGTACCTCGCGACAACGTGGTTCAACATGCGGAACTACGCCGTATGACTGTGATTGAGTACGCACCGGACTGCAACCAAGCCAACGAATACCGCACACTGGCTAAGAAGATCGAAGAGAACAAAAACCTAACGATTCCGACGCCCATCACCATGGACGAACTAGAGGAGCTCCTCGTTGAGTTTGGCATTCTCGATGGTGATGAAGAGTATCAAAAAGCGCTTGCGGCTGACAAGGCCCTTGCCACGGTTTAGTTTCAAGTCGTCTGAGCCTGATCGGTACGGGTCCAAATCACCTGCGAGTTTGCCTAGGGACATCTCCCGTAACGGCTCAGACTACGACTTCTTCGCTCGCCCAGCTAAATTAATCACTCCCGACTTAAAGAGGGCACTATGGCCACCGTAGAAGACAAAAAGGCACTGCTCCAGGAAGTCCTGGACGCCTATCCAGATAAAGCTAAAAAAAGCCGTTCCAAGCACCTCAATGTAACTGAAGAAGGCGCTTCCGACTGCGGCGTTAAGTCCAACAAAAAGTCCGTTCCTGGCGTCATGACTACCCGTGGCTGTGCCTATGCAGGGGCCAAGGGTGTGGTTTGGGGACCGGTCAAAGACATGATTCACATCAGCCATGGTCCAGTAGGTTGTGGCTACTACTCCTGGTCTGGACGCCGCAACTATTACATCGGCACCACTGGGGTAGATACCTTTGGAACGATGCAGTTTACCTCCGACTTCCAAGAGCGAGATATCGTCTTTGGAGGTGACAAAAAGCTCGATAAGTTGATTGATGAACTGGAAGATCTCTTCCCCCTCAGCAAAGGCACGACCATTGAGTCTGAGTGCCCTGTAGGCCTAATTGGAGATGACATCGAAGCCGTAGCCAAGAAAAAGGCTAAGGAATACAGTAAGCCTGTCGTACCGGTTCGCTGCGAAGGTTTCCGGGGCGTTTCTCAATCCCTCGGCCACCACATTGCTAACGACACCGTGCGAGATTGGGTTCTACCCAAAGCGGAGGAATACCGCCAATTACCCGAAGGCTTTAAACCGAGTCCCTACGACGTCAACATTATTGGGGACTACAACATTGGGGGAGATGCTTGGCCCAGCCGCCTCCTGCTAGAAGCGATCGGCCTACGCGTGATTTGCCAATTCTCCGGTGATGGCACATTCAACGAAGTCGTCATGACTCCCTTGGCCAAGTTAAATTTGATCCACTGCTACCGTTCCATGAACTACATCTGTCGGTTTATGGAAGAGAAATATGGCATTGGTTGGTTGGAATACAACTTCTTTGGTCCTACCGAAATTGCCACGTCTCTGCGCAAGATTGCCGCTCAGTTTGATGAAACTATCCAAGAAAAGGCAGAGCAGGTCATCGCCAGTTATCAGGCTCGGATGGATGCGGTCGTTGAAAAATATCGCCCTCGCTTAGAAGGTAAAGAAGTCATGATGATGGTGGGAGGTCTACGTCCTCGCCACATTATTCCAGCCTTTGAAGACCTTGGCATGAAAGTCATTGGCACTGGCTATGAATTTGGTCACGGTGATGACTATAAACGGACGGCTGAGTATGTAGATGAAGGCACTGTCATCTATGACGATGTTAGCGGGTTTGAATTCGAGGAACTGGCGAAGAAACTTCAGCCAGACCTGATTGCCGCTGGCATCAAGGAAAAGTATGTCTTCCAGAAAATGGCGCTGCCCTTCCGTCAGATGCACTCCTGGGATTACTCCGGCCCTTATCACGGTTACGACGGCTTTGAAGTCTTTGCCCGCGACATGGACTTAGCCATTAACAATCCCACCTGGGGACTGATCAATCCTCCCTGGCAACAGTAACGACCCACTAGGAGACTATCATGACTGAGAATACCAATTCCCAGGTCCCGGAAAATACACCGGAGCTGGGCCAAGTGAAAGATCACTTTGATCTATTCCATACCCAAACCTATCAGGATCTTTTCGAGTACAAGCGTCAATTTGAAGGCGCTCACAGCCGCGATAAAGTTGCCGAAGTTGCTGAATGGACTAAAGGCTGGGAATACCGGGAAAAGAACTTTTCACGGGAGGCTCTCACGATCAACCCAGCTAAAGCCTGCCAGCCGCTCGGATCGCTCTTTGTTGCCTCTGGATTTGAAGGGACGTTGCCCTATAGCCATGGCTCCCAAGGTTGCGTCGCCTATTTCCGGACCCACCTAACTCGCAACTACAAAGAACCCTTCCAAGCGGTTTCATCTTCGATGACAGAAGATGCAGCTGTTTTTGGTGGACTGAGCAACCTCAAGCAAGGATTGGAAAACGCCTACAAGCTATACAATCCCAAGATGATCGCGCTCTGCACGACCTGTATGGCAGAGGTCATTGGAGACGACATTAGCTCCTTTATCCAAACCGCCAAAAACGAGGAATTAATCCCACAAGATCTACCAGTACCTGCGGCTCATACACCTAGCTTTGTCGGCTCCCATATTACGGGTTATGACAACATGCTTTTGAGCATTTTGAAGACGCTCACTGCAGGCAAAAAGACAGAAGCTAGCAATGGAAAGTTCAACTTCAACTTAGGGTTCGATCCCTATATCGGTAATATTCGAGAGTTGAAGCGAATCCTCAGCCTTTTTGGCATCGACTACACGATTCTTTCAGACAACTCCGATACGTTTGATTCTCCCAACACAGGTGAATTCAAAATGTATAATGGGTTAACAACTCTGGAGGATGCTGCCGATTCTATTAACGCAGAAGGAAGTTTCTTCTTCCAAACCTACACCACTCCCAAAACTCAAGAATACGTTGTCAAAGAATGGGGTCAAAAGACTTACAATTTCCGACCTTTTGGGATTCAGGGCACTGATGAATTTCTGATGGCTTTGTCTGCGATTACGGGTAAGGCAATTCCACTGGAGCTTCAGCAAGAGCGAGGGCGTGCCGTTGATGCACTAACCGACTCTCAATCCTGGATTCATGGTAAACGTGTTGCGCTCTATGGCGATCCCGACCTGGTCATGGGTCTGATTCGCTTCCTCCTAGAAATGGGAGCTGAGCCGGTTCACATTGTTGTCACCAATTCTAACGAAGGGTTTGAAGCCGAGGCTCGTGAGCTGCTAGCGAGCAGTCCCTATGGCCAAGGCGCAACTGTGTGGGGTAAGAAGGATCTGTGGCACTTGCGATCGCTCATGTTCACCGAGCCCGTCGATTTATTGATTGGCAACTCCTACGGCAAGTATCTCTGGCGCGATACAGGTACTCCCTTGGTTCGCATTGGCTATCCGATTTTCGATCGCCATCACATGCACCGCTATCCAACCCTAGGGTACCAAGGTGCGATCAACCAGTTCAACTGGATTATCAATACGATTCTGGACGAACTCGATCGCAATACGATTATCCCCGCAAAAACGGACATCTCGTTCGATTTGATTCGTTAGTTCATAGACGCAGAGATGTACACCGTACATCTCTGCCTCGTAATCACAGGAATAGGTTATGCGCTTAAGTGAAGAAGTTGAACTTGATTCTCCTCCCCATTTTGATATGGGCCAACGGGTCCGAGTTTTGAAACTCATCCGCAACGATGGTACTTTTCCCGGCAAAGATATTGGCTTTCATCTCGCCAAAAAAGGCGATATTGGTTATATCGTTGGCATTGGTACCTACTTGCAACGGGCCTATATTTACTCAGTCCATTTCCTAGAAAGTAACTATGTCGTAGGCTGCCTCAGTCGAGAACTCGAACTTGCGGAAGATCGGCAGCCTTTAATTCCCCAAGAATAATTCTCTCCCTGAGGTTCCTATGACCCGTTTTCTGGCTCCTTCCCAAGTTTTGTTACCAACGCTTCGTATCCAACCACTCGCGCCTTTCAGGGCTTGGATTAATAGAATTGAAGTCCACCAGAGTTGGTTTGCCCGTTGGGTTTGTCGACTAGTCCCTAATGTTTGTTCCAGGGGCTATGACCTACGATGCCTAGGTTATACGATTTTGCATTTACCCTCACTGTGCAAACTCAATCCCCTGTATGACGAACTGCTGGATTTGCGGTTTCGGGCCGCTGAATTTCTCTATGAACAGTCTGGAAGCGATTAGCTTATCTCGCCAACGCTTGATGTAACGCATTCCCACTCACCTGCGATCGCCATGAAAATGACCCCTGGCACAATGAATGAATTATTGACCCAGCCTGGTTGTGAACACAATCACAAGAAAAACGGCAAGGGACATCATAAAGCTTGTCAGCAGCAGGCTAAGCCCGGAGCTGCTCAAGGGGGCTGTGCTTTTGATGGAGCTAGTATTGCGCTGGTGCCGATTACCGATGTAGCGCATCTAGTACATGGTCCGATCGCCTGTTCAGGCAATTCTTGGGGTGGACGAGGGAGCCTGTCTTCGGGACCTATGCTCTACAAAATGGGCTTTACAACCGATCTGAGCGAAAACGACATTATTTTTGGTGGGGAAAAGAAGCTCTTTCAGGCCATTCAAGATATTCAAGCCCGCTACCAACCTGCCGCAGTTTTTGTCTATTCTACCTGTGTCACAGCCTTGATCGGAGATGATCTGAATGCAGTCTGTAAGGCAGCAGCGGAGAAGCTTGAGATTCCAGTTGTTCCCATTCATTCTCCGGGTTTTGTCGGGAGTAAAAATCTAGGCAATCGCCTAGCGGGAGAGGCGTTGCTAGAGCATGTCATTGGAACAACTGAGCCCGAATATACAACTCCATACGATATCAATCTGATTGGAGAGTACAACATTGCAGGTGAACTATGGGGCGTTTTGCCCTTGTTTGAAAAACTTGGTATTCGGGTTTTAGCCAAAATTACAGGAGATGCCCGCTATCAGGAAGTGGCCTATGCCCATCGAGCTAAACTCAATGTGATGATCTGCTCAAAGGCGCTGATCAATTTGGCCCATAAGATGCAGGAGCGCTATGGTGTTCCTTACATTGAAGAATCCTTCTACGGTGTAGAAGATCTCAATCGTTGTTTACGAAACATTGCTGCAAAGCTCGGAGATGAAGACTTAAAGGCACGGGTAGAAACCTTGATCGCCGAGGAAACGGCTAAGCTTGAACAGGCTATTGCACCCTATCGCGATCGCCTTCAGAACAAGCGGGTAGTTCTCTATACCGGTGGTGTCAAGAGTTGGTCTATCATCTCTGCGGCTCAAGACTTAGGGATTCGAGTCGTTGCTACCAGCACTCGCAAGAGCACGGAAGAGGACAAAGCACGCATCAAAACGCTGTTGGGCGAAGACGGCATAATGATGGATAAGGGAGGCGCGACGGAACTGCTGCGAGTGATTGAGCAAACCCAGGCCGATCTGTTAATTGCTGGAGGACGAAACCAGTACACCGCCCTCAAAGCCCGAATTCCATTCCTCCACATCAACCAAGAGCGTCACAATCCTTACTCGGGTTATGGCGGTTTGTTGGAGATGGCAAAGGAATTGGACGAAACCTTGCATAGTCCAGTCTGGGGTGAAGTCAGGCAGCTTGCCCCCTGGGATGCCTCTTCCGGTCTCACAGCACCGCAATCCTCAGTTGCACCCACTACTGTAGTCGCCCGCAGAAAAGCTGTCACCGTCAATCCCCTCAAACAGAGTCAACCCCTTGGAGCGGCTCTAGCCTTCCTAGGGATCCAGGGTGCAATGCCACTTTTCCATGGTTCGCAAGGCTGCACAGCCTTTGCCAAGGTGTTGCTGGTTGGACATTTTCAGGAATCAATCCCACTGGCAACCACCGCCATGGGAGAAGTCAGCACAGTCCTGGGAGGGGATGAGAATGTCGAAATTGGCATCATGACGATTATTGAGAAAAACCAACCGGAACTGGTTGGACTCTTCACGACAGCCTTAACAGAAACCCGAGGCGATGACATGAAGGGAATTTTGCGCGAGTTCCATCAAGCGCATCCTGAAGTGAATTTGCCAGTTGTTTTTGCATCTACACCGGACTACAAAGGAAGTTTACAGGATGGATTTGCGGCTGCGGTGGAAAGCTTGGTGCAAACCCTGCCAGAAGCCGGGGACGTCAATCCTCGACAGGTCACGCTACTCGCCAGTTCTGCCTTAGGTCCAGCGGATGTGGAGGAGCTCAAGGAAATCGTGGAATCCTTTGGCCTAAGCCCCATTGCGGTCCCCGACCTTTCTACCTCCCTAGATGGTCATCTAGACGATGCAGACCACTATACAACTCCGACGGGCGGCACGACGGTAGAGCAACTGCGGGCCGTAGGTCGCTCGGCCCTGACGCTGAGTTTGGGAGGGAGTATGGCAGGGGCCGCTGAAATTTTAACCCAGCGATTTGGGACGCCTGTGGCTCAGCTTGACCAGGTGACGGGATTAGGAGCCGTTGATCGCTTCCTCCAGACCCTAGCTCAACTTAGTGGTCAACCGGTCCCGGCCAAATATCAGCGTCAGCGACGGCAGTTGCAAGATGCCATGCTCGATACCCACTTTTATTTCGGTCGAAAACGGATTGCGATCGCCCTCGAACCCGATTTACTCTACAACATTGCCTGGTGGATCCACAGCACTGGCGCTGAAATTCAGGCTGCCGTAACCCCAATCCAGTCTCCCTTACTCAAAACCCTGCCGCTGGAAAAAGCCTATATCGGTGATTTTGAGGATTTTGAAAACCTTGCCGCCGGAGCCGATTTATTGATTACCAACTCTAAGGCCCGACCTCTTGCCCACCGCTTGAATATTCCCCTCTACCTCCATGGATTTCCCATGCTAGAGCAACTGGGTAATGGCCAACGGTGCACTGTAGGGTATCGCGGCACGATGAAGCTCCTGTTTGACATTGGCAACTTGTTACTAGAGGCCGATGAAGCACGAGTTCATCAGTTGGTTCACCACTGGCGGGATGGACAATGAAACCATTTGTCAAGGATTGAAATAAGCCCCTCAAATGACCCAATTGACCCACCTACTGTTTATTGAATCCAAAGGAGATTCCCATGAAAATAGCCTTTGCCACGAATGATGCTGTTCATATTAATGCTCACTTTGGCTGGGCCAGTCGCATTGATGTCTATGACGTTGATACTGAAAGGTACACCTTTTTAGAAACTTTAGCGTTTCAGGGCGACCTCAAAGAAGACGGCAATGAAGACAAACTAGAACCGAAACTACAAGCTTTAGCCGACTGCACCATTGTCTACGTTTCCGCGATCGGAGGCAGTGCTGCCGCCCGTCTGATTCGGAAAAATATTACCCCTATCAAGGCCCAATCCGAAGCAGACGAAATTGAGGATGTGCTCACTCGACTGGTACAAACCCTCAACGGCAGTCCCCCTCCTTGGCTACGCAAGGCCCTGCTCAAAAGCCAACCCCACACCTTTGAAACTGAGTTTGAAACCATCGAAGAGGAAATTTTAGTATGAGTCCTGTTAAAACCCCCACCCCATCCGCTACCACTCTCAATACTCCCAATGAAGCCTTGGCCGCTACCTTAGTAGTTGATAGCTCCCTCTTTCTCAAGGCATTAGTCCAGCAAATTCGTGCGAATGATGCCTATGGTACTTATCGGAATTGGGCTGACCATTTGCTACTCAAGCCCTATATCCTATCCAAGAAAGAGCGCCGGGATATTTCTGTCGAAGGCGATGTCGATCCCATTACGTTAGGACGAATTTTAGGGTTTTATCGGGCGATCGCCGCTCGCATTGAAGAAGAAACCGGTCAACTTTCCCAGGTCGTCATTGATTTAAGTCATGAAGGTTTTGGCTGGGCCTTGATCTTCTCCGGTCGTTTAATTCTAGTCTCTAAGACACTGCGCGATGCTCAACGCTTTGGTTTTGATTCCCTAGAGAAACTTCATGCCGAAGGTGAAAAGCTTGTACAAAAAGGCGTTGAGCTGGGTAATAAATTTCCGGAGGTTTGTAATCTTTAATCTATAACCAATCTCCTGCTTATGTCTCAGACGACTCCCTCGATATCCGCCGATCTGCCCATGAGTAATCCCTCCAATCTTGATGAACTCAGACAGCAAATTAAACGACTCAACAGCAAAGCAGGTCAAATGAAGATGGACTTGCATGATATTGCAGAAGGATTACCCAACGATCTAGACCAATTACCTGACATAGCCGCTCGTACCTTTGAGATTTTTTGTCAACTTCGCAATCTCAAACAACAGCTTAAAACTTTAGAGGAACAGCCATGATGACTACAACCCGATCCCTCGCCAAATTCAACCAGCTTCGTAATGCCGAAGATTATTTTGAGTTTTTCGAGCTAGATTACGATCCCCAAGTGGTCAATATTAATCGTTTGCACATTCTTCGCAAGTTTTCCCAGCTTGTGCAAACGATGGATACCCAAGGGCTTGAGACCGACGAGCAAAAGCTGACCATCTATCGTAACGCCTTACAAATGGCTTACGACTTATTTCTAACCTCTAACTCGGTGCAGCAAAAACTCTTTAAAGTCTTCCAAGACAAGCCCAAGAACGTCGTTATGCTGTCGGAAATTGGCCTGGAGTAGTCCCATGATCAACTCACTCACGCCTACAGAAATTGAACGCTACCGTCGGCAAATGATGTTGCCCGATATCGGCGAATCCGGCCAGATTCGGCTAAAAAACACAACGGCTTTAGTAACAGGCGTGGGTGGCCTCGGCGGGACAGCTGCATTATATTTGGCAGTTGCCGGAGTGGGTAAACTCATTCTTGTTCGAGGTGGGAATTTACAACGAGATGATCTAAATCGGCAGATTCTGATGACCGATGACTGGGTTGGAAAACCTCGGGTCTTCAAAGCCCAGGAAACCCTAACCCAACTTAACCCGGATATCAAAATTGAGGCGGTTTGTGAGTATGTAAGCAGAGAAAACATCGATGCCTTGGTCCAACAATCCGATATTGCCTTGGATTGCGCTTTCGATTTTCAAGAGCGGGATTTGCTCAACGCCGCCTGTATCCGCTGGGAAAAACCCATGGTTGAAGCAGCCATGAATGCGATGGAGGCTTATCTCACCACCATCGTACCCGGTCAAACCCCCTGCCTTACCTGTCTTTTTCCTGAAAAGCCGGAGTGGGATCGCTGGGGCTTTGGCGTCCTAGGCGCAGTCTCGGGAACCTTGGCCTGTCTAGCCGCACTGGAAGCCATCAAGCTCGTGACCGGTTTAGGAAAACCCTTGCTTGGACAACTTCTAACCTTAGATCTCGCACAGGCCAAATTTGCCAAGCATCGGACTTACCATGATTTGGATTGTCCGGTCTGTGGGACGTTAAGTCGCCAGAAACGGTCTGATCCATTACCTATCCCTCTTTAGCATTGAATTCTATGGTGACCTATGACCTGGATTGCATTAGCACTCTTTGGCGTGGCGCTTGTTCTCTGGCGACACAGTCAATTTCAAAAAGACGAAATCGTTCGTTTTTTACAACTTTCAATCGCCTTAGTTTGTTTGATGAGTGGTCTCGTGATGGCCCACTGGCTACTCAACCTGAGTATCCTGATTAGCCTCCTCATTTATCCCACCTGCTCTCCCTACAAGGATCGGATTTTCAACTCCAATTGTTCTCAGCTTTGTCTGCGAAAAAATCAGTGTAAATCTGAATCTATCCGTCCAACTCTAACCCCTAGAAAATTGTCATGAGTGTTACATTAACCGAACTTGCTGAACTACACCTACGAACCTTTGTGCGTGCTGTTCCTAATGGTACTCCTGAGCGAGGCATTCGTCTTGCCGTTAAAGATGGAGGCTGCAATGGATACGAATACGATATCAAAATTGCAGATGCCCCCCAGGCCGAAGATGAAATCACCCAAGTGGGAAGTCTCAGAGTTTTTGTAGATCCCAATAGTGCTCCATTATTAGACGGTATCATCGTGGACTACGTCGATAGCTTGCTTGAAAGTGGCTTCAAATTTACCAATCCTAATGCTACTGACACCTGCGGCTGCGGCAAATCGTTCCAAACCGCAGATTGTAGTACTCCCGGTGTTCCCTGTTCTTAAGGTGTTCCCTATTCTTAGCTCAATTGCTCAACTCCACTACCCTATCACCCCATTACCCTATCACCCCATTACCTCTTTCTTACCATGACTACCTATCAAGTTCGCCTCATCAACAAAAAGCGCAATATCGATATTACGATTCCGGTAGAAGACGATACCTATATCATTGATGCAGCTGAAGATAACGATATTGAGCTTCCCTTTTCCTGTCGTTCTGGAGCCTGCTCTAGCTGTGTAGGTAAACTTGTAGAAGGCGAAATCGATCAAGATGATCAATCCTTCTTAGATGACGAGCAAATGGCCAAAGGGTTTGTCGTTTTATGCTCTGCTTATCCTCGTTCAGATTGCACGATTAAGACACATATGGAAGCATATCTAGTGTAGAAATAGAAACATCTGTTGCAAAGCCAAGGAGTCAAAAATGTTTGCCAGTTTTACAGTTTCTGGAACCTCACTTAAGCTACTCAAAGCCGGTGAGCGAGGCGTTATTTCTAGACTCAATAACGTCAATCCAATGATGATCGAAAAAATGAGAAAACTCGGGCTAATTCCTGGGACTCGCTTAACTGTCGAGCAGCAATTTCCTCGATTTTTAGTACGTACACATCAGGGCTCTTTTGCCCTGAGCCAGCCCATGATTCAGGCTATTTACGTGCGGATTGCAGAGTAGAGACAAAGGAGAAAACAATGAGCTATTTAACTGGAACAACCCTCGGTGGTGGAACCTGGACACCTCAATTTTTACAGAAGATTAGTTGGGAAACCTGTCTAGGTTGTGGACGTTGCTTTAAAGCCTGCGGTCGTGGTGTCATGTCTTTGATTGCCCTGAACGATGAGGGAGAGGTGGTCGATGAGGATGACGACGACGATGAGGTTGAACGTAAGGTTATGAGTATTGTGCAGGCTGAAAACTGTATTGGCTGTCAGGCTTGCGATCGCGTCTGTCCCAAATCTTGCCATAGCTATGCTCCTTTGGCCCTCGCTTAAGACAACTGCGTTTTGGACTTCTGATGAAACATGAAGACCGGTGGCCAAGCTATTATCAAGCTGTCAGTGGCCGCCCTCCTCGGGAGACACTGCTGACAGCTTTGGATCTCTTTGCAGCAGATCGTTCCGCCTGTGCTTTGAGGGAAACTGCTCCTTTTGCGATCGACCTAGGCTGCGGAAACGGGCGAGACACGATTGAACTGTTACGGCGGGGATGGCAAGTTTTGGCCATTGATGGACAGGCAGAAGCGATCGCCCGTTTAAACCAGGAAATCGCCCATTTAACCCCTCTAGAGTCATCCCTAGAAAATTACCTCAAGACTCAACTGGAAACCCAAATTCAGCCCTTTGAGCAGCTAGTTTTATCCCGTCGAGCTGACCTAATTAACGCCAGTTTCTGTCTACCCTTTTGTACTGCTAAGGACTTTCCACGTCTCTGGTATCTAATTTTATCGACTTTAAAACCCGGTGGAAGATTTTGTGGCCATCTCTTTGGCGATCGCGATGATTGGTCTGAACGTCCCTATCTTCTAACCCATACTCGTACCGATGTTGACCAGTTGCTCTCCTCATTAACCGTTGAATGGTTTTATGAAGAAGAGCATTCTGGTCAGACACCTCTGGGAGAAGATAGGCATTGGCATATCTTCAATATTGTTGCCCGAAAAGTCTAGTCAATAGCAACCATAACATCTGAAGCTTTGATCACGGCAAAAGCCTCTCCGTTGACTTCTAAATTCAACTGTTCAGCAGAAGATTTTGTGATCACTGATGTAATTTCTACTCCAGGAGAGATTTCAATGACCACCTCTGCATTAACAGCACCTATGATAACTGATTTGATAATTCCCTTAAAACTATTGCGAGCGCTAATCTTCATAGAATCCTCGGCTTTGATGAGTGGACAAAATTGATAACTGGCTTAAATACAAGCTATCAATCATAGGTATTTTTTTTAGTGATCCGGACTACAAAAACTGTTGAATCAAAATTGAATAGCAGACAAATAAAAAGCCTATAAGAATTAAGAGTAAGTTTTACTTTGTGTCTATCTTAAAGTTGATAAGCTATCACACACAAGCGACAAATGGATGCAAAAGATACAGTTTAAAGTCGCACCAAACTAGATAATATTGATTATCTAAAGACGGTTAGATAAAGCAGATTTCTACCGTCTTTCTTAGTTATCATTCTTAATCATGGAACCCTCTGTAGATTCAATATCTCCCCGTCAAGCTAGCTATTTAGAGTTAATTGATCGCCTCCTCCAATGCCCCAACGGCAAAGAGCCTGAGATTCTAGATGCTTCGCGTGAGCTTTTAGATGCGGGTTTTGTTCAATCTTTGATGCAGACAGCTAGCTATTTTGCCCATCAAGATAATACTGATGCGGCTAGATTTCTGGTCTTTCTTGCCCGAGAATTGTCCCATCAGCTTAATCTCTATCCTCAACCCTAGGAGATTCCCTATGTCTAGGCTCAAACGTCGGTTTTTAGTTTCTCTGCTCATTGGAGTCTGCTCCTGTCTGCTTGCTTTGGGATGTGGCCTAACATCATGGATGCTCAATAGCGAGAGTGTTGTCGCAAAACCGATTAATCTCACTGTGTCCGCTGCGGCGAGTTTGCAAGACGCACTGAAAGCCATTGAGCCTCAATTTCGACAAACCCATGCCGAGAGATCCGTAGATTATAATTTTGGAGCCTCTGGTGCACTGCAACGGCAGATTGAACAAGGAGCCCCTGCCGATATCTTTTTCTCTGCCGCGTCCAAGCAAATGGATGCTCTCGCCCAAAAAGGCTTGATTCTACCCAGTTCTCGTCGCAATCTCCTGACTAATCAGCTAGTTTTAATCGCGCCTAAAAACTCCTCCTTAAAAATCACAAACTTGGCCCAACTCAAAGATGTTCCGATTAAACACTTTGCCGTTGGTGAATTTAGAAGTGTTCCTGCGGGTCAATATGCCGAACAGGTTTTTAAGAAATTTGGTTTGCTCAATACGCTGCAACCTAAGTTTGTCTTTGGTAACAACGTCCGTACTGTGCTAGCTGCGGTTGAAAGTGGAAATGCAGACGTTGGTATGGTTTATGCAACGGATGCAGCACTCTCTAATCGAGTTAAGGTCTTAATCACTGCTCCTGCACGTTCCCATGACCCCATTGTGTATCCCATTGCGGTCTTAAAGCGAAGCTCTAATCCTAAGGCGGCTCAAGAATTTATCGATTTTCTGGTGACTGATGCGGCCCAAGCCGTTTTCAAAAAGTTTGGGTTTAGTCGCTTTTAGGTCATCTTGAGGGAATTTTGTTTTTCATTCTGCTTTCTATGCCGTTTCTATGTTAGATCTTTCCCCCCTCTGGATTTCTCTAAAAATTGCGACGATCGCCACCGCATTTACTTTTTTTCTGGGTATTGCTGTGGCCCATAGCATGCATCATTATCGAGGACGCTGGCGATCGCTCCTAGAGGGATTTTTGCTAGCTCCCATGGTCTTACCGCCAACGGTTTTGGGCTTTTTATTGCTGTTACTCTTAGGGAAAAACGGACCGATTGGAAAACTCTTAGAACCTTGGGGTTTGAATCTTATCTTTACCTGGTATGCGGCGGTCATTGCGGCAACGGTCGTTGCCTTTCCGTTAATGTATAAGACGGTCTTGGGCGGTCTAGAGCAAATCGATCGTAATTTACAACAGGCGGCTAGGACGCTTGGGGCTTCTGAAGCACAGCTTTTTTGGCGAGTGACGCTGCCGCTCGCATTGCCAGGAATTATTGCAGGAACCACATTAGCTTTCGCGCGGGCACTGGGTGAATTTGGCGCGACGCTGATGCTGGCTGGCAATATTCCAGGACGAACCCAAACCCTGCCGATGGCGATTTATTTTTCCGTAGAAGCGGGAGATTTTGCGGCTGCAACTCTTTACTGTGGGATTGTCTTGGTTCTCTCTCTGGGTGGAATTGCACTGGTGAATGATTGGAATCGAGGTGATTCTTTTCGCAAAAATCGTCGTCATTCCCTTGATTTATCGGATGCTAGTTCTAGTGCGATCGCCAAGATATCTTTACCACTGCTCTTCGGTGAAGCAGAGGCTGCTCAACGAACCACAACTCCCCTAGATCTACAAGTTCAACTGCGGAAACAACTGCCTGGTTTTGAGCTCAATGTGGTGTTTTCAACCACAGACAAGCATTTAGGCCTACTGGGTACATCGGGTGCGGGTAAGAGTTTAATTCTTCGCTGTATTGCAGGAATCGAAAATCCGGATTCTGGAAAAATTGTGCTTAATGGTAGGGTTCTGTTTGATTCGGAACGGGGCATTTGTGTGCCGAGTCGCGATCGCAAAGTCAGTCTATTATTCCAAAATTATGCGCTTTTTCCCCATTTAACTGTAGCCCAAAATGTTGCCTTTGGGTTAGAGCAGCAAGCGAAATGGTACCGAAAACAACGACGGCAGTCGTCCCTTCAGGAAGTGGTTCGTTTGCAACTCGAAGCTTTTCAAATCGCTTCCCTGGCTCACCGCTATCCTCGCCAATTATCGGGGGGGCAACAGCAGCGTGTTGCTTTAGCCCGTGCGCTAGTGAGTCAACCTGAGTTATTGCTTTTAGATGAGCCTTTTTCAGCTTTAGATACGCATTTGCGCAGCCGCATGGAACAGCAAATGGGGTTAAGTTTACAGGCTTATCCGGGCCTTTCACTCTTGGTGACCCATAATCTGGAAGAGGCCTATCGGCTTTGTTCTCAGTTGATTGTGATTGAGTCGGGCCAGGTGGCGGCTCAGGCCAGTAAGTATGAAATTTTTGAGCATCCTCGGACGGCGAGTGTGGCTCAACTTACGGGATGCAAGAATTTATCGCGGGCGATCGCCCAAGGCCCCCATCAACTGCGAGCGTTAGATTGGGATTGTATTTTAACGACTTTAGAACCGATTCCGTCAAATCTGGCTCAAGTGGGTATGCGGGCGCATCAAGTTCGGTTTTTGTCGGATTTTTCCCAGGAACCGAATTGTTTTCCCTGTTGGCTGAGCAATGTGAGTGAAACACCCCATCGGGTGACGCTATATTTAAAGCTGAATCGACCGGCGCGATCGCCTCAGGATTATGATTTACAGGCGGAAGTGTTTAAGGAAAAGTGGGCGATGTTAAAGGATCAAGCGATGCCTTGGCCTGTCCAGCTCGATCCTCTGAAGCTGTTATTGTTAGATGCGTAGGTTGGGTTGAGGCACGAAACCCAACATGCACAAGTCAACCTGCACAAGCTCTGTTGGGTTTCGCTAGGGCTCAAGTCAACCTGCACAAGCTCTGTTGGGTTTCGCTAGGGCTCAAGTCAACCTGCACAAGCTCTGTTGGGTTTCGCTAGGGCTCAACCCAACCTACGAATTTGCTGGGCTTCGATTTGACTCGCGAATAAGCTTTGCAAACGCATCAGTTGCCCCCCGCCTAGATAGAGTAAATCACCTTTACCCAAGAGCTGTGCTGCGGCTTCTTCTTTACCCCCTAGGATGATCGAAGAGTCGGCGGAGCTAGCGGTTCGCAGGGCTACACGTCCGGGCAGGTTGGAACGAATCAGGGGGGTGACGACTTTGGCTTCGGGGCGTTGGGTGGCGATGATCAGGTGAATGCCTGCGGCGCGGGCCATGGCTCCAAGTCGTTTGATGCTTTGTTCTAGGGCTGTTGCAACGGATTTCTCAGCCATGAAGTCTGCGTATTCGTCAAAAATGCAGACAATTCTTGGGAGCGGTTCCGCTTTGGCATTGTAACCTTTAAGGTCTGAGCATTGGGCTTGTTCAAAGCGACGATAGCGACGTTCCATTTCATCGACCAGGCTTTCCATTAGCTCGATCGCGGCTTCGGAATCTTTGACGATGGGTTGATAGAGCCAGGGAATGGTTTCAAATTCTGGGAAGGTGACGCGCTTGGGATCGACGAGGACAATTTTGAGGTGATTGGGACTGTGGCGGGTGAGGAGGCTGAGGAGGAGCGATCGCAAAAACTCGCTTTTACCGCTTCCAGTTGTACCTCCGACTAAAAAGTGACAGGTGTTGGGATCGGATAGGTCGGCTTCAACAAGATGGCCATCCAGGTTAACACCGATCGCAATCTTAACCGGCTCGGTGGGCGGGGTGTTTTGGCGCTGAATGTAGTCTTGAAAATGGGCGGTTTGGCGATCGGGTCGGGGCAAGTCTACGCTAAGATAACCGGCTTGAGGGGCAATCATCGGCGCGTTGTGAAGTCCCATCTGAACCCGTAAATCGTCAGAAAGTTTGAGGATCGAGGCGATTTTAATGCCGGGATGAGGTTTAAGTTTGACTCGAATAAACGCAGGGCCGATGGCAGAGCCCGCGTAGTCTACGCCGATGTTGAAGGCGCTGAGGACTTGGATCAGTTGGTTAGCGGTTTCATCAGCAACATTGTTGTTGGGGGGCGGTGGGATGGTGGGGTGATGGGGTAGTGGGGTGATGGGGTGGTGGGGTGAATTGGTGGGTTGGGGAATTGGGTCTGGAGCGAGGTCGGCGGCGGTGGCTCCGAACATTTCTCGGCATTTACTGCGTTTGGGACAGATGCCGCAGAGGGAGGGTTGGGCGGTGGCTGGGACGGGGTTGGGCTGGCCGGGTTGCCATTGCAGCCAGGTTTGCATTTGCTGGAGCCGTTGGGGGATGAGCTGATGAACGGTGGATTCTAGTTGATCCCATTGGAAACTTTGTTCTTTCCAGTCGGGCAGAACGCTGTAAACGGCGGAGTTGATCGGGACGCCGACTTTTTGCCGCAGCATGTAGCCATATAGGGCAACTTGGGCGAGGGTGGCGGAGGCGTCTTGGGTTTGGTAGGTTTTGTAGTCGGCGACGCAGAGGCGTTGTTGGGAGAAGTCGTAAATCAGGCTATCAAACTTGCCTTGGACGAGCTGTTGTGTGCCGTTGGGCAGGGTGAAGGTATGGGCGAGTTTGAGTTCTTTGGCGAGGAAGGTGCGGGAGGCAACGTCGGTGGCGTTGCAAAATTGGCGGTTGCTGGCGAGGAGTTTACCCCAATGCTGAATCAGTCCGGTGAGCCCTTGCCAAAGTTTTTGATAAGCCGCAACTTTCTTGGGGTCTGACTGCGCAACTTGCAAGAGTTCTGGGTAGAAGGCATGTTTATACAGCAGTTTCTCTAGTTCTTGGGCGGTGGTCTGAGCGTCAAGGTTTGGGGGGTTGAATAGTGCCTGAAATTCAGGGTTTTTGAGGATTAGTTCGACGGATGTTTCACAGAGCTTGTGGAAGGCTTGGCCAATGCCTGTGACTGTGTCTTTGGGTTGAAACATCGTGGGGCCAGGAAATTTCTCTCCGAGGTAGAAGAGGCGGGGGCACTCGAAGGCGACGCGGATTTTGGTGACGCTGAGGGAGGAAGTCATGAGGGGACGAGGCAGATGACCTGCTGTTCTGGTTTTACGCTGGGATCTACGATCCGTATCCTACCTGTCTGACACATCTTTACAAGAATTGATTCAAGATCTGAGTCACTTACATGACTAAATTGGTCCTTTGCATTTTTCAGAAAGACTGTACGACCTAAAATATGCTGAGTTTCGATCAGGCTATACAAATAGCCTTCGACCTTTTTTAGACCTGGACCTGGAACTGGAACTGGACCTGGACCTATACCTCTCACAGCTTCAAATAATTCTTTCAAGATTGGACAATCATCAAGTACTTTAGTTTCTCTAACAAGAGCACGTAACTCTTTGAGACTGATCTCTTTTTGACCGACTACTAATTCTCGGCTACCAGAATCATTGACGAGCTTCTGATAGGTTTCAAGAAAGTAGAGAGAATCGAGATTAGGTTTAAGATGAGTATTTTTATCGAATAGTTGTTGATAGAGCTGATGTCCTCGATTTCTCGCGCCCCCTGTACTCTCTGACCGTACTAAAATAAGCTTATCAAAAGCACCTCGGTTGTTCACACTTCTACAAGCATTCATCACGTGAAAGAACGTTTGCATATTTCTTTCTTCACTCCATACAACACCAATACTTTTATCGGAGTCCTTGAAACTTAATGAATTAGCCGAGTATCTAGAGTTTCCTAGAATCGAGGTTTTAATCTGGTCTGTTGAAAGTGCTTCTAGGGCTTCGCGCAGTCTCTGAATGAGTTCAGGTGAAGAAAACTGCTGTATGCGCGAGACTCGTTGCCTGGAGGCTTTGAATTCTTTTTGCCAAACCAGTATGAACTGGGTAGATAATAAGGGTGTTGGTCCTGTTTCTGTTTCTGTTCCTGGTACTACAGGTGGTAATTTTCCGTGACGCTTGAAGTGATTAACTAGCGTTTCGCCAATCATCAGTGCAATGCGCGGTAAGGTTTTACCACCCGGAACTTTTGCATCTAGCCACTCTCGTTTTAGGGGATCGATCGGGCTTTTCGGGCGTGGATTGGCCAAGCGATGTAGTGGGTAGAGATTTGCAGCCCAAATTTCCTCGGCTTGATCTGTTGAAATTTTTCTAAGTTCTAGTGTCTGACCAATACTCGCCAAATCAGACGTTTGGATTTTCTCTTTGGCGACACGCCAAGCATCAGTAATTACACTAATAATTATTAGAAAGTTCTTTACTCTTGAATTATGAAAAGTCGAATTAATATCGAGTACAGCTTGATAGTTACCTTTGGTGGTATCGATCTGATCAAAGCAAATTACGATAGGCTGTGTTTCTCTTGCAATTAGACCGATATTGTTTAGAATTTTTTGCGCCGCATCCTCCGAGTCAATAGATCCTCTTATTTTAAGCTTTTTCAGATCATCTTCATCTAAATCGTCACCCCGTAACCAGTCACAAGCGACGTCAAATGTTTCAGATTGTGTCAAGGCGTAGAGCGCTCGAAAGAAATCCTTGGCGCGATAGAGGCCAACAGGGTAGGCAGCTTTCATGATGTTAACAAATTTGTCACATCCTTCTTGTAGCCAATTCGATTTCTTTTGATTTTGCAGTTTGAGAAGACTGCGAAGCCAAAGCGAGATCTGTGATTCACTCTCTCCTTCTGGAACTTGCATCAGGCTATCAACTGTATTTCGGAGAGTGTGCCTCCAGATGTAACTTTGTGGCTCAGGACAAGGACCAACATATACGAAGAAAGCCCGATCGTTGAGTTCTCGCTTAATTCGGCCTAATAGATAGCTTTTGCCAGATCCACTTTCGCCTTGTATTAGGATGGTTCGGGTGACATGATCATGCGCCATCTGAGCGACAGCGGATTCTACCCTTTCAATCACATCTTGATGAATTGACTTGACTTCTAATGCGTCTTGATAATCATCTTGCCAGAAGTTTCCAGCCTTAATACTTGGATTAAAGGGATTTACACTAAGTTGAACGATCTTCTCAATGGGTTGTTTGGAGGTAGATTCTTTTGATGGAGCCATGGTGATGCCAGAATCGATAACAAATGAGTTCAAGACCTGAACGGTAGCGAGTTTAAAATTGATTTTGAGGAAACATTAAGGATTTAGGCGAATGAAAAACAGAGGGCCGCCAATATCCTGAGGAATACCTGCTCTAATTTGAGCTTCACTATAACGACTGATCTCATGAAGAGCCGTTAGCTCGATTTTGTCGTCTCTTTGAAGTTGATAGAGAATGCGATCTAACTCGTCACGATCAAGAGCGACTTGATCACGAAGATAGAAAAGGGGCAAGTAATTATCCGTGTTGTACTGACGATCGAGCTTTGCAATTAGCTCCAATACTTCTGACGCATTAGACACCTGAATCTTCTTGAACTCAAAATTTTCAGGTTCTACCTCATCGCTATCCGCAGCCTGCCGCAGAAAGTTGACGTAGCTCCCCATGAGGTTCAGGCTAACAGTCGCTCCCCCAGACGGCTTAAACTCATGCCGCAAAAACTGCTCACCTTGGGGCGTCAGCCAAACCTCTGCGATCTTGATATCCCGATCGCTCACCTTCAAAAAGCCCCGCTCCTCCAACGAGCGAATCAGCGCTTGGCGGCGATCGCTAGCAACCTTCTTAACCATCCCCGTCGTGACTCGCTGCCCACCCTTAGCCGCCTCCAGCACACTCAACTCATCAGCGCTGATCGGTAGATTGGCGACATCTAATTTCAGGAGATTTTGGCCTGTTGGGGCGATCGCAAATCCCCTAATCTCTGTACGATAGGCGACAATTCCTTTGTTGACCAACTCCCTACAAGCCTTATCCCGATCTGCTGCGCTCTTTCCAGGGCTTAGCTTGTCATTCATCGGACCCCGATACCCCGGCAATCCCAGCAGCTTCAGCAAAAACTTTAGTTCAAGCGTACTTATATCCATCTGCTCAATCCCCTCACTCATATGCTCAGTCATCGTTAGAGCCCGCATCACATTGGACCCAACTTCTCTATTCTGGCAAAATTTACAGAGATCGGGATTGAAAAATCAAAAATTTTGATCAATCACTGTGTTTTTTGCTGCCAAGCCCCCTTCGGAATTTCCGTAACCGGAATGACTTCAAGCAGCAGCGATTCCCAGCTTTCCGGAAAAGGAAAGGAGCTTTCCCAGATCTGACCAGATCTGAACAGATCTGAACAGAACGCGATCGCACGAGTAGCCAACCTCTCCCAATCGCTCTCATAGAAGCTCATTCCCAAGTCAATAGGAGATCGTTACCGTATTCGGCGCAAAAAGAAGCGGTAATGCGCCTCCCTCTTCTCCAAGCACAACACCTTCAATCAAATCCTCCTGAGTTAAGCCTGCTTCGCGAGAGCAACTTGGACAAGCAATCACTCTTCCCCCATCCTCAATAAACGCTTGCAGTTTTTGATGAATATTCAAATGGCTGTTACCTTCTGTCGCAGGAAGTCGCTCCTGATCCGCAAGATACACCCCACGAACATTTAGAAAGACAGTGACGGGCTGGTGTCCGCGTCGCAAGGCATTGTGGGCCAGAGAGAGGGCCATACTTGCAGTCCATGTCTCATCAGTCGTCAGATTAACGAACAGCCCTCTTGGTTCAGCAACATTTTCTGTAGTTTGAGCGAATACAGTTTCCGAGTAAGCTGGTGTCGCTGTAATAATATTGCAACTCAATAAACCACCCAAGAATGAAGCAGCAAACACACAAGGCAAGTTAGATTTGAATTGGCGTTTCATAATTAGGCTATCTTCTACAATTTCTTTTAAGAACAACGAGCTAAGCCCCTCTAGAACAGCAGGTTGCTGAGCAGAATAGAAAAACTCCATTGATTTGATTTATTCTCGACCTGCTAGACCAACCAGTCAAAAGACGGCTTGTCAAACATTAAAAGCCTGTAATTGTAACTAGTCATTCAAGGAATTTAGAGAGAGATTCTCCACCTATCACAAAAGTGGGGTAACGCCGTAAGGCGAGACGAATGGGGCAGAGGAGCGAAGTATAAATAGAGACCCTAATTTGAGGAATTGTAAAAGAGCCTCCAACCCTAGGTCAGAGGCAGCTAGGGTTCCGGTTAACAACAACTGGAGCCCAATGACTTTAACTCTAACGCCGCTCAGCGATTGCTTGGACAGTCTTTCCCCGACCTCTTTGAATGGGGGCTTGAACAATCCTCTGAGCTTCCACTCCCTCGACAGTCTCATAAATCACAACAGGCTGAGCCTAAGCTGCTCCTCGTTTTCCCGGCTTAAGTTACGACCCTCCAAGACTACAATCTATCACATTCTCTCAAAATGAGAGTATAATGAGGGATAGACTCCAGCAGGCATCGTTGATGCACCTCATATCAATCCGTAAGCTCCGTAGTGATGCAGCCCATTACCCTGATCTAGGCCAAGTCATTAACGCTTGGTACGCAGTCGTAAAGAAAGCAAACTGGAAGAATCTAGAGGACGTGAGAATAATTTATCGAGATGCTGAAACCGTCGGAAACTTCACTGTCTTTAATCTAAAGGGAAATCAGTATCGATTAATCGTTGGTATTGATTACCCTAGCCAAACGGTCTACTACAAATATCTTCTAACTCACGCTGATTACGATAAAAATAGGTGGAAAAATGACCCTTACTTTTAATCTGACTGCTTATAGCGATCTTCTACGGGAAATCACACCCAAAATCATCGAGACAGAGATGGAGTATGAAAAAACCTTAGCAATCGTCGAGCAACTGACCTTTAAGCGCGATCGCACCCCCGAAGAAACCGCACTGCATAGGCTACTGGTCATACTCATAGAAACCTACGAAGCCGAGCAATACCCCATCCCAGAATCCTCCCCCGACGAAATCCTGCGCCACATCATGGAAGCCAGCGGTACTCGCCAGATTGACCTAGTGGGAATAATCGGCTCTAGCGGCGTCGTCTCAGAAATCGTCAACGGAAAACGAACCATCAGCAAAGCCCAAGCCAAAATCCTCGCGGATCGGTTCAAAGTTTCATCCAGCTTGTTCATTTAACCCCTTCACGCTCAGCCACATCCCAAGCGCTAGCAAAGCAGCGCTGCTTTGCTATGGATAACAGCACCAAACCCCAACCCAACTTCCTCGACTAAGATCTTTAAGATCTCAATCCCCCCCCAAACTCATATTGGACAGAACCGTCCCCCCCGATCGATCATAGAACCCACAACTTCAAAACCTCACCCCTCCAAACCATGAGCACAGGCACCCTCTTCGACAAAGTCTGGGACCTCCACACCGTCAGCACCCTCCCCTCCGGCCAAACCCAACTCTTCATCGGCCTCCACCTCATCCACGAAGTCACCAGTCCCCAAGCCTTCGCCATGCTGCGCGATCGCCACCTCCCCGTCCTCTTCCCCGAACGCACCGTCGCCACCGTCGATCACATCGTTCCCACCGACAACCAAGCCCGCCCCTTCGCCGATAGCCTCGCCGAAGAAATGATCGCCACCCTCGAACAAAACTGCCAAGACCACAACATTCGCTTCTACAACATCGGCTCCGGGAGCCAAGGCATCGTCCATGTCATCGCCCCCGAGCAGGGCCTCACCCAACCCGGCATGACCATTGCCTGCGGAGACAGCCATACCTCCACCCATGGGGCCTTTGGGGCGATCGCCTTCGGGATCGGCACCAGCCAAGTCCGCGACGTCCTCGCCTCCCAAACCCTCGCCCTCGCCAAACTCAAAGTCCGCCGCGTCGAAGTCAACGGCAGCCTCCGGCCTGGGGTCTATGCCAAAGATGTGATTTTGCATCTCATTCGCAAACTCGGCGTCAAAGGCGGCGTCGGTTACGCCTACGAATTTGCTGGTACAACCTTTGAGCAAATGTCCATGGAAGAGCGCATGACCGTGTGCAACATGGCCATCGAAGGCGGTGCCCGCTGCGGCTACGTCAATCCTGATCAGACCACATACAACTATCTCAAAGACCGCGACTTTGCCCCCCAAGGGGCCGATTGGGACAAGGCCGTCGCCTGGTGGGAGAGCCTGCGCAGCGATGCCGATGCTGAATACGATGATGTCGTAGTGTTTGAGGCCGCTGCCATTGAACCGACGATTACCTGGGGAATTACGCCGGACCAGGGGATTGGCGTCAGCGAGAGCGTACCTAGGCCGGAGAGTTTTGCGGAGAGCGATCGCGTCATCGCCCAGGAAGCCTACGCCTACATGGACCTCGCCCCCGGCAGCGCCATCAAAGGCACCCCCATCGATGTCTGTTTCATCGGCAGCTGCACCAACGGACGCCTCAGCGATCTGCGGGAAGCGGCCAAGGTCGCCCAGGGTCGCCAGGTGGCCAACGGCATCAAAGCCTTTGTGGTACCCGGTTCCGAACGGGTCAAGCAAGCCGCCGAAGCAGAAGGACTCGACAAAATCTTTGAAGCTGCCGGGTTTGAATGGCGGGAAGCGGGCTGCTCCATGTGCCTCGCCATGAACCCAGACAAGTTGCAAGGGCGACAAATTAGCGCTTCTTCTTCCAACCGCAACTTTAAGGGTCGTCAAGGATCAGCCTCGGGCCGCACGCTGCTCATGAGCCCTGCCATGGTCGCCGCCGCCGCCATTACCGGCCAAGTCACCGATGTCCGCGAATTGTTGTTGTAGGGACATGGCAATGCCATGTCCCTAGCCTGAAACGACGGGGAATTGATTGAGTTTTCAGTTCCCCAACACCTGAGTTAACCCCATGTTGAGCTTGCTCTTAGATTGCCCTGGGCGATCGCCCAAATCCCCTTCTCGGCCTGTTTTCATTTCATTTTCTCGGAGTTAAATCAAACTCATGCCCCCTACCAATCCAACCTCCAATCCCAGCCTAGATTCCAGCCTCAATTCTAGCGCCGTCACCCACCACCAAGGCCGCGCCGTGCCCCTGGTCGGCAACGACATCGACACCGATCGCATCATCCCCGCCCGCTATCTGCGCTGTGTCACATTTGATGGCCTAGGCGAGCATGTCTTTGCGGACGATCGCACCCAAACCCAAGGCCAACATCCCTTTGACCAACCCCAGTACCAAGGGGCAACCCTTTTGCTGGTGAATCGCAACTTTGGCTGTGGGTCTAGCCGGGAACATGCGCCCCAGGCGATCGCCCGCTGGGGCATCAATGCCATCATCGGCGAAAGCTTTGCAGAAATCTTCTTTGGCAACTGTCTGGCCATGGGCGTTCCCTGTCTGGTCGGCTCACCCGAAACCCTAGCGGAGCTTCAGCGGCGAGTAACCGCCGATCCGACCGTAGAGCTCCAGATCGATGTGGTCAATCCCCAGGTTCGCTGCGGCGATTTTTCGGCCCCCCTGAGTCTGCCTGAGGGTCCCCAGCAAATGCTCGTGAGCGGCACCTGGGATGCCTGTGGTCAACTGGTCGCCCAGGCTGAGCAAATTCGCTCAACGGCGCAGCGTCTCCCCTATTTGACTTGGGATCCGGGAACTGCGGCTTAGGGATCTGGCCGGCTCAAAAGTGATGAGTGCTGAAAGCTTTATCAGCTCAAGGCACTCAACCCTGTAAATTCGTTGATCAGGCCTTCAGAAGACAGTGTTTTGGGTGGCTGAGTTTGGATGGAAACCGAGGATGAAGCCTCTAGATTCCTTGACTCGATGGTGAAGATTTTGTAATTTTCTACGCTGACTCAAAGAAAGTTATTATACTGAGACATGTCTAATAATACTTACTCAAGGATGTTATCCGGCGGCTATGCCGGGATAATGCCTTGAAATGGGTTGTTATCATGCAATATTGCCTGGATAAGTGGCTGAGACCAGGGAGTATACGGCGTTGGTGCTTGAGAATACCTGGAAGAGGGAGTTATCAGGCATTGTGCATAAGAATAACTTGTTAGGTAGCTTAAATTTTTAGTGATGTCATTTTCATAGGCTCGTGTATTTATGTCATGGGATTCTCCTGTCTTTAGTGTCTGTGTATCAGGTGGTTCTTGGATATGGGCTGCGTGGAACAGTACTAAGGATGCTTATGCCTTTCTGGAGAAACCTGAAAAAAATTTATCGCTTGATTGCTTGTTCTACGCTGAAGCACCCTCTAAAGAAACTGCAATCAAAACAGCCCGTAAGATGTTGGGTACTCACATTAAACAAATAGGTAATGAGTGGGCAGAAGAAGTTTGCAAGGTAATCAATAAAAAGCCTCAAGTCACTTCTGAGGTAATTGGAAAGAAACCTTATCTTGATGCTGATGACCGTGACGTAATCACTGATGAACTTCAGAAATCTTTAGGCCAACTTCATTTGCTGACTGGATTGAGTGCCGTTAAATCTACCGTTCAGGAGTTGGTCAATATTACAAAAGTAGCTCAGATGCAGGTTAAGGCAGGCATTAAAGCTCCTTCAATCACCAGGCATCTTGTATTCACAGGTAATCCTGGAACAGGTAAAACTACAGTGGCTAGGATTCTTGGCGAAATTTATAAAAATCTTGGTGTTTTATCAAAAGGACATTTTATTGAAGTAGACCGAAGCAATTTAGTTGCAGAATACTTAGGACAAACAGCACCCAAAACAGTAAAAGTGGTTGAAGCTGCGTTAGGAGGTGTACTTTTTATTGATGAGGCTTACTCGCTGGTGCCAGATGGTCGCGGAGATGTATTTGGACAAGAGGCGGTCAATACACTCTTGAAAATGATGGAAGATCACAGAGAAGATTTAGTGATAGTGGTTGCAGGATACAAGGGGGAGATGTCTCGATTCATTGACTCTAATCCTGGTCTAAAGTCCAGATTTTCAAGATCAGTTCATTTTGAAGACTATTCTCCTTCCGAGTTAGCCGAGATTTTCAAAGTCAGATGTGAACAGCATGGCTATCTATTCTCAGATAAGACGCTAGAATCTGTGCGTCATTTAGTCAATCAATTTGAACATCAAGTTGGAGAGCTTGGAAATGGTAGATTTGTGAGAAACATTTTTGATCGCTGTGTTGCTATTCAGTGTAACCGTTTAGCAGCATTAGCCAAGCCAACAAGAGAAGACTTGAAAACCTTCCTTCCTACTGATATTCCTACTTATGAGCAACTAGCTCAGTCTCTTCTTTGAAATTATCAGTGTGTATAGCGCTACCTAAACCAGGGCTTGTAGCGGATGGCCTTAACACTCTGGCAATCCTCGAAGACCCTTGTCACCGCTAAAGCCTCAGTCGTTAGATGCACTGAGCTCTTGAAGTGGACAGGTTACAAGATTGCATCAATAGTAAGCACCTGGTTATGGCATTCTATTAGAAGCACTTGCATCGTAGAATAGAAATCACTCACAAGCTTTCCTCCAATCCCTATCAAAAGTGTATAATTAAAGCTAATACTCCTACTGGCCAAGTGGGCAGTCATTCAATGCATCCCAAAAACCCACTTTTTCAAAAATGTATTTCTTATCTTGAACAACTACCTAGTATTAAGGCAGTTGTTCAAGGAGAACCCTATTTTTCTAGTGAAGTTTTAGCTGATGGTAAACTGGTAATTAATGCTTCAAACAAGAGCATTAACTATGTCTGTGAGATCAAAACTGGGCTTACAAATGATGTAGTAGAACAAGTAACTAAATATTTTTCCAGTTTAGGAAAAAGACTACAGAACGATGAAAGGCCCTTACTAGTTACACGGGGTTTATCTAATCTGGTTATAGAGCAACTCTTAAAAAGAAATATAGAGTTTATAGATGTTGATGGCAATATTTATCTTAATGGCCCAGAGCTTTATGTACTGGTTCGCAAGCAAGTTTCTAAGGAAAGTGCAAGTAAATCTTTAGAAATTACTGCTGCTTCACTACAAGTCATACATACCTTACTCAGTCAACCAAATTTTTTGGGCAGGGGGTATGATTTTGACGAAGAGGTTGCTTCTATTTCCGGTGTCACTCCGAAAACTGTGAAGAATACTCTTAAAAAACTTCAAGATTTAGATTATATCACGTACAGGCATGGAAAGTATGAAATCGTTGATTATGTCAAACTTCTTGAGCGCTGGGAGTTAGGATATTCTGAGAGATTACGTGCAAAATTAATTCTTGGAACTTTCACTCCCATCGGAAAGATTAGTTTTTCAGAAGTTGCAAATAAAATCAAAGAAGGTGCAAGGAATTACGGTTATCTAATAGGTGGCGAGCTTGCCGCTTCAATAATGACTGATTATCTTCGACCTATTAGTGCAACTTTACATCTCAGTAATGATTTTGATAGTCGTGAATTAGCAGTCAATTTGAAGCTAAAGCCTGATCCTGATGGTGTTATCACATTTCTTCAAACTTTTGGCAAGTTTAACTATCACCAAAATGAAATTGGGGAATTTCAACAGACTCTAATTAATCCATTGTTTATTCATGCAGAACTAGTGCGAACTGGAAACAGCCGATTAAAAGAAACAGCCGAACTTATCTACGATAGATATATTGAGGAATTGGCACAAAGGCATGATTAGCTCTAATGAAAAGCAAGTTTTAGCTGATCTAATCTATATTGTTAGCTCATTAGACTTGCCAATGATGTTAGTTGGCGCAGGAGCTAGGCTTTTGATATTTGACCAGAGGTTTGGAGAAGGAAGAGGAACAAAAGACTGGGACGTGGCAATTTCCATAAATGATTGGGGAGCCTATCAAAAACTCTGTGAATTCCTAACAACTGGTGATTCGCCACGATTTAAATCAACAAAGAATTCCCACAAATTTATACATATTAAAACTAAAATCGAGGTCGACATAGTTCCGTTTGGTGAAATTGGCGAGCCAGATCAGAAAATTGTCTGGTCTGACAGTGGTAATTCGATGAATGTTTCAGGCTTTACGGAAGCTCTCTTACATGCAAAAACTACTGTTATTGATGATTTGGAAATCCCAGTGGTTGACACGCCAGCTTTTGTTGTTCTTAAAATCTTTGCATGGGGAGATCGTGGAGAACGTACAAACAAAGATTTAGAAGATATTGAATTTATTTTATTGAGGTATGAAGATGATGAGCGTGTGTATTCTGAACTAGCAGGAGAACTTGCTGATGGAATCGTTGAATTTCTCGATGCTAATATTTACTTGCTTGGTCAAGATATTTACAAAATACTTCAAGACAAAACTCTGATCGAACTTGATTTACTATTGAATAAATTGATTGAAAGTTTAAGAACTGACAATTCTGAATCGTTGGGCTACAAGTTAAAAGTCTTTCAGGCAGGGATTCGCTCTTTATATCCGCAAGCGTGATCTAAAATGCCCATGCATCCGATCGCCCAAAAGCTACCTGTACAGATCTTGAGGTTATCTGCGGCGGGTGATGGGTAACGTTATTTACTTTTTCTAGAATCGTGAAATACAAGAATATTCGAGCTGCCATTCACAATTTTGGGCACTCTTTCATGAGTGACATGAACTATATTGCCGAAGACTTCGTTCGTAATGATTTAAAGAAAATACATCGCAAAGGCGAGAATATTGTAATCGATTGGCTGACTGGAACTTTTAATCCTTCCAATCATGTAAACGATCGAATCATCCAGTCCATTCATCTCTGGAGAGATCGATTGCCTAAGGATCTTGAATCGCTTCAGGTAGATGCTTCAAAACTTCAGCGTCTAGTCATGAGTTGGCCAGCTAATAGTCCTTCTCAGATCATGCAAGCCACCGACGATCGGGGCAAAGACTACAGCATTGAAATCACGAAAACGCTTTAGGGGTATCATAACAAGATGGATCGGGATGGTCGGCCTTGTGTAGTAATGAAGCCAATCAGGATTGTCCTTTCGGGATGAGTAATGACTCAAAAAGGCTTAGGGAAGCTTCCAATCACAAGATTTGTGCCTGTTTTCCAAGCAACCTTTGCAACATTATCGATAAAGTCAAATTCTGGCTTAGAAGCATGGAAGGGGCGAAGGCCAAGATCTTGAACCTTATATTTGATTTTTAGTTTTAGATTTTCAGGCAACTGAGTAATGCCCAACTCTGATGCCTTCACATTTTTGATCCAGAACTCATTACAGAAAAAAGGTGGCTTGTCAAAAAGAGCTGCCTGTAGGGTGCCGTTTTTCTCAAAGAACTTGATTTCATGAACGTATGCCATGTGACCTCGCTGAAGTCCAACAATATGACTGCAATTCCTTATACTACGAGAATCGTAATAACTCCGGACTTTAAAAATAAAATTTATTCGGGAAGTCTAAACCCGGATATCTCACCAGTGCCGAGGGATCGGGGTCACCAACCAGCGAGAATGTAATAACCACAAGACATTCAGCGGTTTGCAAAGATGGCCCCGACCCAAACAGAGTGTAACTTGCCAAGCTACGAGTTTGGACGCCTGAATCAACGCAAGATAGTAGCGAACTTTAGCGGTGGTGAGCTCAGCAGTGATGGAGGGCTGCTGCTAATTCGAGAAATCGACCAGCTATATCGAATCAGTGAGCGGCTGTCCGAGTGCTTTACGGATCACCGCGATGGCAGCCGGGTGCAACATGAATTGAAAACGCTGCTCGGGCAACGGCTTTATGGATTGGTGCAAGGCTACGAGGACGTGAATGACCATGACGACCTTCGGCATGAGCGATTATTTGGGGTAGTTCTGGGTCAGTTAGAAAGCCAGCATCCGCGCTGTGCACCGTTAGCGGGCAAGAGCACCCTCAACCGATTGGAGCAAGCGATGCATGTCCCCCGCGACTTGTCAGATTCGCGCTACGTGAAACTGAGCCTGGACCCGGCTGCCATCGAGGCGCTCTTGGTGGAGCTATTCATCGAACAACTCGAAGGTGAACCGAAACAAATCATCCTGGACATGGATGTCACCGATGACCCCACCCATGGCACCCAGGAAGGTTCAGCGTTCAATGGGTATTACCGCCATGACTGCTACACCCCGTTGCTCATCTTCAGTGGTCGCCATTTGTTGAGTGCAAAACTGCGACCGGCCAATGTGGACCCCGCAGCGGGAGCGTTAGAAGAACTCCAACGCATCGTGGCTCAGATTCGAGGTCATTGGCCGAAGGTGAAGATTCTGGTGCGCGGCGATAGTGCTTACAGCCGAGATGACATCATGCTGTGGTGTGAAGGTGAAGCCCAGGTGGACTTTGTTTTTGCCCACAGCAGCAATGAGCGCTTGCGCCAATTGACTTGGGGGTTAGAACAGCGAGCCAAAGCCGTTTATGAGGCCCAGCGCCAAACGGTTGCTGCCACCTTAGAACCTCTGTTAGAGCAGAGTGCAAGTGAACTAGAGGCTGAACTCAACCGCTTGGTTCCGCCCCAGGTTTGGCATCAGTCCTTGAGCTATGCCACGCTTAAATCCTGGAGCTGTGAGCGTCGCGTCATTTGCAAGCTCACCTACGATGGCAATGGCCCACGTCGCCATTTCGTTGTCACCTCTTTGACAGCACAGCAGGCCCATCCCGCTCACCTTCACCGCGATTATTACTGTCCGCGAGGAGAGATGGAAAATCGCATCAAGGAGCATCAGCTTGACCTCTTCAGCGACCGCACCTCCACCCATGACTTTGAAAGCAATCAGCTCAGACTCTGGTTTTCATCCTTCGCCTATGTCTTGATGCAGGCCCTGCGCCTCAAGGCACTCGCCAAAACTGAACTCGCTGATGCGACTCTGGGCACCATTCGACGCAAGCTGCTCAAGCTTGGCGCACAGGTTCGCATCTCTGTCAGGCGCATTCTCGTCGCATTCACTTTCGCTTCGCCCATACAAACCCTCTTTGAAGCGGCAGCACAACAGTTGCGCAGACGACTCCCTAGGCCAGGATAGACCGATGAGTAGAACTCTAGCCTTTCGCTCCGACTTTAATTCAACGACTCTCCAAGGGTGAGATTACACACCCTTGCTTTGACCTGCTCAAAATCTGCCTGAAGCCCCATATCTAGAGCACAATGACTACCTTTACAGCATAGACAGCCTGAAAGATGCCTCAGGCATCCTCTATTGCTCGAGTCAACAGACTGCTCATCTCATTTCGGGCAAGCCTGATACTCTCTATCCGCCCTGGTGAGAAATCCGGGCTAAACAGTCTGGCTCTCCTGAATTCACAATTTCGTGCAAGAAGTCTATTATTCAGGGTTGGTTTAGTAACTGGAAAACTTGCTGAACCAACAACTCTGCATCAACCGGCTTAGACAAATGATACTGAAATCCAGCAGCTTTCGCCTGTTGCCCATTTAGCTCCCCGGCGTAGGCCGTGAGGGCGATCGCCCGAATCCCCCCCCCCTGCGCCTCGGGCAACGCGCGAATCTGACGCAAGAGACCATAGCCATCCATATCCGGCATCCCAATATCACTCACCATACCGTCAAAATTACCATTTTCCAGCGCTTGGAGCGCCGCCGCCGCCGAACTGACCGCCACCACCTCAGCTCCAACAGCCTCCAGCACAAAGGTCACAAAGATCAAGGCATCGGGCTCATCATCCACGATCAACAACCTATAGCCCGTCAAAGTTGTAGGCACAGCCGAGAGCACACCAGCAGACAAACTCCCTTGATCCACCCGTGACGGCTTCGGTCGCGCCATCGGCAATAGCACCGTAAACGTCGTACCACAGCCCTCCCCAGGGCTTTCGGCCTGCACCGTTCCCCCATGTAGCTCCACAATTTGCCGCACGATCGCCAATCCCAGCCCTAGCCCACCAAATTGCCGCGTCGTTGCACTGTCGGCCTGACGAAAATAGTCAAAGACATAGGGCAAAAAACCCGGCGTAATGCCCTTGCCGGTATCGCAGACTTGCAGTTGAGCCTGATGATTGATCTGGATCAAGCTCACCGTTACCTGTCCCTCCGCCGGGGTAAACTTCACCGCATTCGAGAGCAAATTCCACACCACCTGTTGCAATCGCCCCTCATCTCCCATGACCGGATTTACCCCTGAAGACAGTTCTAGCCTCACCTGAATGGCTTTCGCTTCTGCCGCTAGTCGCACCGTTTCATTCGCCGCTCGAATGGTCGTCGCCAAATCAACCCGCTCAACCTTCAGCTCCAGCTTGCCCCGCAAAATCCGCGACACATCGAGCAAATCATCAATCAGCTGCACCTGCAACCGAGCATTACGCTCGATAGTTGCCAAAGCCTGCTCCGTTTTTTCCACCGGCAAGCGTCCGCTGCGCAAGAGCTGAGTCCAGCCAATGATCGGATTAAGCGGCGTGCGCAGTTCGTGGGACAACACAGCTAAAAACTCATCCTTAATACGATTAGCCCGTTCCGCCTCTTCCCGAGCTGTTTGTTCGTGACGCAACAAACGCGATCGCTGCGCCTCAATTTGTTTTTGGTCTTCAATATCCGTTGCCGTTCCAAACCATTTGAGCACTTGCCCCGCTTCATCCTTGAGTGGCACCGCCTGGTGTAAATGCCAGCGATATTCTGCTTGGCCCTGGGTGACTCGCCGCAGTCGTCCTTCCGCCTGATAGCGTTGACCGGTGGTTTGGGCCATCGCCCAGTTCGCTTCCAAGGCCGGCAAATCCTCAGGATGCACAATATTATGCCAACCCGCCGTTCGAGCCTGCTCCGCACCCAACCCCGTATAGTCCAACCAGCGCTGATTAACATCCAGCAAGTCCCCCTCGGCACTGGCAGTCCAGACCAACTGGGGAATCGATTCGGTGAGATAACGATAGCGTTCCTCGCTCTGCCGCAGCTGGTCCTCAGCGCGTTTGCGCTCAGTAATTTCTTGGCAAACAATGCTAATTCCCGTCACTTGTCCTTGGGCATCCTGAAGGGGATACCAGTTTTCTAGCCAAATACGATGGATACCGGGCTGGGCTGGCGTTTCTCCTGCAATTTCTAGGTTTAGAAGCGGTTTTCCACTGTCCAAGACCTGTCGCAGCAGAGGTTCCGCCTCATCCGCCAGCTTGGGCAACACCTCGCGGATGCTCCGCCCTAGGTGTTCTGGCACCGACAGACCGTTGATGTCCGCCAGCTCTTGATTAATCCGTTGAAACCGCAGATCCCGATCCAACACCCCTAGACCAATGGGCGCACTTTGGTAGATCGACTCGATTTCCGTCAGTTGAGCCCGAACGATTGCTTCACTGCGGCGGAGGGACTGTTCGGCCTGTTTGCGATCGCTAATATCAATCCCCGAGGGAATCAGATGGGTCACCTGACCGACTTCGTTGAAAATGGGGACCAGGGAAAAGTCGATGATCAAAAAGCGATCGCTCGCCAACCGCACCTGCACATCGTAGCGAACCATCTCGCCCTGGGCCGCCCGCTCAATGGCCTGCCGTAGCTGGGCCTGAATGTCGCTATCGTAGGCCCACCAATAGGTTTGATCAAAGGGTTTTCCCAACACATCCTCAGGCTGAAGCGACGCGGCTTCTAGGGCGGTGCGGTTGGCCTCGATCAAAATGCCGTCGGGCGTCATAATGCCGACAAAGCTCAGCAGACTATCGAGAATCAGGCGCAGTCGCTGTTCGGTTTCCAGGGATTTGGGGAGGAGGGATTCGGATGAAGCTGAGGCAGACAAAAAGGACGGATCAGACATACGGAGCATACATAAAGCGCTAAAAAACTCCCTATGATGGAAGTCATACCCCAAGGCGCAGCGAAATTCTCGATCGAGAGAAATTTTGTCCTCTGTAGGGGTGTGCATTCCACGCCCAATGCAGGAATCTGGGATGCACCTCCATCGGCCTGAGGGTCGGGAATACCGCCCCCTACAGAGTTTTTATTCAAGCCTCGTTCCTAATAAGCCATTTTTCTATCCTATAGCGGTAACAATCTGCAAGATATCTCTCCTGGGGAAGATGTTCAAAATCAAAATTTCAAAATTGCCTTGGGCAATCTAAAAGCAGTATTGCCCCTTTGCTCCCCTGCTGACTGTGTTTTCTTCTCTACTACGGGTTTTTCTTACTAGCTCTTGCCCCCTGTGCGATCGCACCAGCTCGACGCTGCTCTGCCGCGATTGCCAGCAACAGCTCCTAGATTGCCGACGGTTAGAGCCAGCTCTACCTTGCCCCGAGGGAATGATCCTGGGCTGGGGACAATATACCGGAACGCTGAAGCGGGCGATCGCCCAGTTCAAATATCACCACCAAACGACCTTAGCAGAGCCCCTCGGTCTGGGGTTGGGGGAGGCTTGGTTGGCCTATCAGCAGACCTTGCCCCAAACGGCGCGATCGCGCCCAACGGTCATTCCCATCCCCATGCATGCCGAAAAAGAACGGGAGCGGGGGTTTAATCAGGCGGTTTTGTTGGCGGAACAGTTTTGTCGACGAACTCGATTGCCGTTGTTGCGGGACGGATTGGTGCGATCGCGGGCGACGCTGCCCCAATTTTCCCTTTCCGCCCAGGCCCGCCAGCAAAACCTTGCCGCCGCCTTCGAGCTTGGACCGGAACTAGAGCGCAGGAGAATCCCCAGAGAGGGCTCCAAGCCCCTAAGCGTTTTACTGCTGGATGATATCTATACGACCGGTGCAACGATTCGGGCCGCAGCCCAGCCCCTCAGGGAATGGGGCATTGCAATCGCAGGCGTCGTCGCTGTCGCGCTACCCATTACCTTGCGAAACCCCCAGCGAAACCAGCACACCCTCAGCACGGCTCCACCACAGGATGAGGGGGAGGCACTTCGGCAGAGCCAAACACAGGCTCCGGGTCCAGTCCGGTAATTTGCTGAAACTGTTCGGGGGTGAAGCCAATCGAGACGGTGGTGGCTTTCCAGGCTTGCAGACGCGATCGCACCTGGTCCATCAACGCCATGCCTCGGATGATCGGTAACTGCGTCCAGCTTTCAATCAATTGTTCTACCAGAGCTAGCTCGATCGCCGGGGCAGAATAGGATTGCAGCAGCTCCTCTAGGGCCGCCCAAAAAGCCTCTGCCTCTTGGCCTGCATCCGTACCTGCATCCCTGCCCGATTCTATGCCCGCCAGCCCATAGCTCGTGACAATGTGTTTGACCCGCTGCCGATTAATTTGCGACCGGAGTTCCATGCTTCACCTTCTGCCTCTCAAAACGCCCAGAGATGGCTGTGATCAGGCCCAAATCCAATTCACACAGGCCATTATAGAACTGCCCTGTTGGAAAACAATGTAACGCAACGCTATGAAGTTTCTCCGTGCCTGGTTTCTCCTGTCCCTCGGGTGTCTGGGTTGGCTCAGTACCGAACTCCGCTATCCCCAGGCCCTTTGGGCGGCTGAGACGCCGCCGAGTCTGGCTCCAGCGGGGAATGTGTACCATCCTATTCCCTTGCCCAGCAGCCTAGCCATTGAAGATACGCTGACGGAACGGGATATTCCAACGGGCAAGGGGGGATTTGCGCGGGACTATACGGTGGAGCTGAAGGAGGGCGACCAGATCGCGATCGACTTGGTCTCAGATAGCTTTGATACGTTGGTGACGCTGATGGCTCCCAATGGGACGACGCTGGGTGAAAATGACGACGGCCCGGATGGGGGAACGAATTCGCTGCTGTTTATGCGGATTTCCCAAACGGGCAGCTATATTGTCCGGGTGCAGGCCTTTGGTCGGGCCAAGGGGGGACCGTTTATGCTGAAGCTAACGCGGTTAAAGCCGTCCTAGGGGGAAGGGGGTTTGGCGTTGCGAAAAATAAGATTGCCAAAAACAAGAAAAAATTTGGGCGATCGCATTGCACAAGCGTAACGGTTTTGTTACTCTAGTTAAGCAGTCGCAAGCCGGGATAGCTCAGCTGGTAGAGCAGAGGACTGAAAATCCTCGTGTCGGCGGTTCAAGCCCGCCTCCTGGCATTACTTAAAAGATCTCTTAAAGATTAGGTCAACGCTTCTTCAGCCATTGCAGATGCTCTGTATTGTTGGCAATGGTGGACGAGCAAGTTCTCCAATGGGGCGTGACACGGTAGGACCCAGGGGAATAGACCCTGAGGGCTCCGCCTTGTTTGTTCAATTTCACTCGCACAAAAACCGCATTATTTTTGCCGTTCACGCCCATCACTTTGCGAGCGGCATATTCTCCATCCCATTCCAAAATAACCGGGTTTTCTCCCTTCCAGGTGCCGAGTTCTAGGCAGAGGGCTTTCGCACCTCCACCCGGCGGAACCGCAATGGATGTCAACCATCCCCGGTTGGGGGAGACGCAGAGATCAGAATAGGCGGGATGACAGTCCTCGGCAGCGCTCGGTTGTGGAACGCTAAGCATACCTAAGTTCATGAAACTAGCAGCCACACTAGCGGTTGCTAGGGAGAGAGAGGGGAAATTCATGGCGCAAGTCGGCGATAAAAGACAGACTCAAGATTCCCAGCTGTTCTCTTCTGCAACCTATTGGTTCCAAAATTGGAAAATGTCAAGATATTGCTTGGAAAAAAATTCAGGCACAACTCTATGCTCAACAGTCCTACGCTCAACGGTAAAGTCGCACTGGTCACGGGCGCAACCCGAGGACTCGGCAAAGGCATTGCAGTTGGACTCGGGGAAGCAGGGGCAACGGTTTATATCACCGGGCGATCGCGCCACGCCTCCGACAACAATTTAGGAAACCTGACCGAGACCCAAGCCGCAGTGGAAGCTGCGGGCGGACAATGCATCCCCATTCAAGTCGACCACAGCGACGATGGACAGATTCAGGCCCTCTTCGATCGCATCCAAACCGAACAAAACGGTCAGCTTGATCTGCTCGTCAACAACGTCTACGGCGGCGTGCAAGCCCTCGGTCAAGCCCAAGAACAACCCTTTTGGCAGCTTGCGCCGGATTTTTGGGATGCCTGCAATCAGGTCGGTCTGCGCAGTCACTACCTCGCCAGCGTTTTTGCCGCCCGCCTGATGAGTGCGCGTCAACAGGGATTAATTTGCACCATTTCCTCCTGGGGTGGGCTTGCGCCCCTGTTTGGCGTCGCCTATGGAACCGGAAAAGCCGCTTGCGATCGCCTCGCCGCCGATATGGCCCTTGAACTCAAACCCCAAGGCATTAGTTCCATCGCCCTCTGGCCCGGTATTGTGGGCACCGAGCTCATCACCCAAATGGTCGACGCCGGGAAAGCGGAGGCCCTGGGGGTAAATCCTCGGCTGCGCTTGATCCAAGACCGCTTTAATTGGGAAACGCCCCTGCTGACGGGACGGGTGATCGCGGCGATCGCCCAGGATCCCCAAGTCCTCCAACGCACCGGACGGGTTCACATCGTCGCAGAATGGGCCAAACGCTATGGTGTCGTCGATCGCGAGGGTAACTTACCGGTTTCGTTGCGATCGCTCAAATTTCTCTTACCCACCGCCATGCCCAGCCTCCGGCACCAGCAAGCCTGGATTCCCGATGTCTATATGCCTTGGCTGCTGCTGCTGTGGACATCCTTGGCCTCGCCCCGCGTTTAGGCAGTTTGCTATGACGGCTTTAGCGGCTTTAGGCGGTTTCCGGCCCCTGCTGAACAATCCAGTAGCTGACCTGGAACAGATCGCTGGCATCGCTCCAAGCCTCTTGGACGGTAAATCCGGCTTGCTGGGCCAAGGCTTCTAGCTCTGCTGGGCTGTACTTATAGGAATGCTCTGTCCGCAGATGCTCTCCGGCGGCAAAGCGAATTGTCTGATCCAGAATCTCAACGGTCTGGTTGGCAAGGCTGACCAAATACATTTCAATCCGGCCCAGGGACTCGTTATACACCGCCTCATAGCGAAACCGCTTGAGGTCAAAATTAGCCCCCAGCTCTCGATTGATTCGCTCCAATAGATTCAGCGCAAAGGCAGCGGAAACCCCAGCGGCATCATTGTAGGCCGGTTCCAGTATGGCCTTAGATTTCTTCAGATCCACACCCAAGAGCAAACCGCCCCCCTCACCGACCAACCGCGCCACATTTTTTAGAAAATGCACTGCCTCCTGAGGTTCCAGATTTCCCAGGGTAGAGCCGGGGAAAAAAGCCGTTTTGCGTCGGTTTTGTAGGATCGGCAGGTCGGGAAGCGTGAGGGGTTGGGTGTAGTCGGCGCAGAGGGCGATCGCCTCGATCTCGGGATAATCCTGGGCCAACTGCTCGCAGGACTCCTGCAAATGCTGCTTAGAAATATCCAACGCCATATACACCGGCAGTTTTGCACCGGTTTTCTGGAGCGCATCCAATAAAATTCTGACCTTCTGGCTACTGCCGCTGCCAAACTCGATCAGAATGCCATCGGTGAGGCGATCGCCAATCTCACGGGCTGCATGGGCACGCAACAGCTCGATTTCGGTACGGGTCAAATAGTATTCCGGCTGCCGAGTAATCTCAACAAACAGCTCTGCCCCCGCTTTGTCGTAGAGCCAAGTCGGAGGAATATGCTTAGCCGCCAGACCCAGCCCCTTTAGCACCACAGAGCGAAAATCTTCAAGCACGGGATGGAAATCGAACAGTTGAATCGAGGCGGTCACAGAGATCACAGTTGACTGTTGTCAATTATACGGTTTTGCTCCCCTTGGAGGCAGGCTGAGGATAAAATTCATCCGCCATTTCGCGTAGGGGCCTTGAGTCTTCAGGGCTGCGGGCCTTGCTTCCCCAAGCCCCCTGAGGTATTGGTAGGTATTGGGCCAGGAATTATTGGGCTAAGAATTATTGGGCCAAGCGAATGCCCATAAATTGCCAGCGACTGGCCGGTGGAAAGAAATTGCGATAAGTGACGCGAATGTGGTTCCGGGGAGTGGCGCAGGATCCGCCCCGTAACACCCGTTGGTTGCACATAAACTTGCCGTTGTATTCGCCGATCGCCCCAGGGGCAGGTTTAAAACCGGGATAGGGCAAATAGGCACTTTGGGTCCATTCCCATACATCACCGAAGAACTGCTGCAGCCCAAAAACACTTTCGGTCAGGGGTTGCGCCTGGGGATGAAAGGTTTGGCTTTCGGCAAAGTTTCCAGTCATGTTCCCAGCCAAGGTCCCGGCGAGAGGGTTGGCGATCGCCCCAGTCTGCGCCGCCACTTCCCATTCCACTTCCGTCGGCAACCGTTTCCCCGCCCAGCTCGCATAGGCATCGGCTTCAAACAGGCTGACGTGGCAAACGGGTTCCTGCAAATTGAGCGGACGCATGCCTCCCAGCGTCATCACCTGCCACTGGCCCTCGATTTTTTCCCAATAGAGCGGAGCCTCCCAGCCTTCCCGCAGCAGGGTGTGCCAGCCTTCCGAGAGCCAATGCTGGGGCTGTTGATATCCCCCCGCTTCGATAAATTCGAGATATTCGCCGTTGGTGACGGGGCGGTTGGCGATCGCAAAGTCCTGCACATAGGTCCGATGGCGAGGTCCTTCATTGTCAAAGGCAAAGTTGTCAAAGGCAAACTTATCAAACGTAGACCCCGAACCCGCCCAGCCAATGTCTACGAGCCCCCCGGCAAACGCCTCAAACCGCAAGGGTAGCGCTGAATCCACCCGATTTTCCCGCAAATCCTGTCGATAGGCCGGTCGCAGCGGATTGATCGCCAAAATATGCTTAATATCCGTGACCAACAATTCCTGATGCTGTTGCTCGTGGTGCAGTCCCAGTTCCAGTAACGCCGCAATCTGCGGTTCTTCCCCTCGCTGCTTCAGCAGGGCTTTCATGGCCTCATCCACATAGGCCCGATAGCCATAGACCTCCTCCACTGTCGGGCGAGACAGCAGGCCACGCTGGGGGCGAGGATGCCGGTCTCCCACAGCCTCGTAGTAGGAGTTAAACAAATAGCCAAACCGAGGATGGAAGCACTGATACCCCGGCAAAAACGGCACCAGCAAAAAGGTCTCGAAAAACCAGGTCACATGGGCCAAATGCCACTTCGGCGGGCTAACATCCGGCATGCTTTGGACGATATAATCCTCGATCGCCAGGGGCCGACAGAGCGCTTCACTCCAGGCCCGGACTTGCAGATAGCGATCGCACACCCCATAGATCAACGTAGACATACCCAACGACTCAATAAACATCAACGCAATATCGATCGAAAGATTCAGAGATTCGCAATCAAACAATCAAATTTAATTTTGACCGATGGGCTCGATCTACTGGTCCTAATGGCGGGCCTAATGGCCTAATCTAGACAAAGCGCTTGCCCAAGCTCCAGCCCCAACGCTAGACTGATGAACTGTGACTTTTAGCAACCTGAGCTGGAGAAAGCTCCCATGACGAAGCGAACCCTTGGCGGTACCAACCGCAAACAGAAGCGAACCTCTGGTTTCCGTGCCCGGATGCGCACCCGCACGGGCCAAAACGTAATCAAAGCCCGCCGTCGTAGAGGTCGGGCACGGCTGTCCGTCTAGGGAACATTCCCCAGCGGCTTCCCTTGCCAGTCCCCTGATCTGGATGAAATCTCAGCGTGGCGCTTCCTAAAGTTCACCGCCTCAAGCGACGACAAGAATTCGATTGGGTTTATCGGAGAGGTAAGCGTTACAGCGCCTCTCATTTGTTGTTGAGGGCATTTTTGCCCAGCGGAATTCTAGGGCCAGCACCGGCAACAGCAGCGGCGCTGGCCCCTCTCCCCCTTGAGGCAAGTTCCCTAGAAGCCCTTCGGGTTGCGGTGGTCGTTAGTCAAAAGGTCAGCAAACGAGCGGTTATCCGTAACCGCATTCGGCGACGCATTCAGGCGGGTCTCCAAACCCTGCTTCCCCGACTGAAGGCTGGCTGGTTATTAGTGATTACCGTAAAACCAAACGCTTTGGAGTGCGATTATCACAAATTTTTGCAAGAATTAGAGCAGTTGTTGGCAAATGCCGAGGTGCTCGATGGCCATTCGTGAAGAGGTTTTCTACGAGGGAGGTCCCCATATTGGCGATCTCATCCTCAATATTTTAGTCGGATTTACGGTTCTAGGACTGCCTTTGACCGTAGGTGCGATCGTCCGTGCGCTCTGGCTGCGGTTTAGAATTACTAACCGTCGAATTTCAGTCACTGGGGGCTGGATGGGTCGCGATCGCTGGGATGTGATTTACCGAGAGGTGACCCATGTGATTGCAATTCCCCGAGGCATTGGCCTGTGGGGGGACATGGCGATCACCCTCAAAGATGGCACTCGTTTGGAACTGCGGGCGGTTCCGCGCTTTCGGGAAATCGAGCAGTACATTAAAGAACGCGCCAAAATTGCACCGGCCCAGGCGGCGGCCTAGTCGCTGTTCATCGGGTCTACGGCCTCTACCGTTTCGGTTTCATCGTTCACCTCACCTCCTAAACACGAATGGATTTCGGTATCGGTTTTCTTTCCAACAACGTCATGCTCCCCATCCTAGATTTTTTCTATGGATTGGTACCAAGCTATGGCCTCGCCATCGTCGCGTTGACGTTGGTGGTGCGGTTTGCAGTCTTCCCGCTGAGTGCAGGGTCGATTCGCAATATGCGCAAGACCAAGGTGGTGCAGCCGATCATGCAGCAGCGCCAGCAGGAGATTCGCGATCGCTACAAGGATGACCCTGCCAAGCAGCAGGAGGAGATGGGCAAGCTCCTGAAGGAGTTTGGCAATCCCCTAGCGGGCTGCTTACCCGTGCTCTTTCAAATGCCGATTCTGTTCGCCCTGTTTGCCACGCTCCGGGGCTCGCCCTTTGCCAACACCAACTACACCGCCAATATCCAGGTGTTGCCCCAGGAAAAAATTGAACAGGTCACACCCCAAGCCTTTGCGACCAAGCCACAAAATATTTACATCGATGAAGGGCTCCACGCTAAGGTAGCCGCGCTTCTGCCAAGCGGGACCCGCCTCGGGGTTGGGGAACGGAGCCACATTGAATTTCAAACCGTTGAGGGGGAATCCTTTGACACCCTAGAGGCGCAGCACCCCAACGCTAGCCTCAAACCCCAGTGGACGGTGACCAAAGGGGCAGACAAGATTCAGATCACGGAAGATGGCTCGATCGTCGCCCTCGCCCCCGGTGATGCCACGATTCAGGGCACAATTCCTGGGTTGGCAGCGGATCGCGGTTTCCTCTTTATTCAAGCGCTAGGACGCGTGGGCGCGCGCAATCCCGATAACAGCATCAACTGGGATATCGTCGGCATGGTCTTGGCCTTTGGTCTGAGTCTCTATGTCAGCCAAACCCTCACGGGCCAAGGCGGTGGCTCCAGCAATCCTCAGCAGGAAAGTATTAATAAAATCACGCCGGTGTTGTTCTCGGGCATGTTCCTCTTCTTCCCGCTGCCGGCTGGGGTGTTGATGTACATGGTGATTGCGAATATTTTCCAGACTGCACAAACCTTTTTCTTGATGCGGGAGCCGTTGCCGGAGAATGTGCAGCAAATTCTGGATGCCCAGAAGAAACAGGAAGATGCTGCCAATAATCGCTTAGCCTTTGAACCCAAAGGGGCGAAGCAAAAGGCCAAAGAAGTTGAAACCTCGGCGAAGCCCACTAGTCCTGCGGCTAAAACAGTAAAAGCTTCTCCGAATAAGGGCTCTAGCGCAAAAGGAGCTAGCAATAAAGGCACAGCCGCTAAGGGCTCCACCGCAAAAGGAACGACGAACAAAACCGGGTCGGACAAAAATTCGACGGATAAGCGCTCCACCAACAAAAGTTCGAAGAAGGGCTAAGCCATGAGTGATGCAACCCAGCGCCAGCTAGAACGGGGTAGTCAGTGGCTCGAAAAGCTGCTAACCCTAGCGGGCTTTCCGGCGGAGGTCGAGGCTGATTTGTCGGAGCCCCTGGCCCATAGTCCGGCCTCGGAGGAAGATCATGATGAGGTGGTCTGGCTGACAATTGGGTCAGGGGCGCTCAGTGCGGAGCAGGTGCAAATCCTGACCGGGAAAGGGGGAGCGGTGCTAGATGCCATTCAGTATATGGCGAGCCTGGAGCTCAATTTTCAGGTGGAGAAGGAAGGACAGTTGCCGTTTGTCATCGATATTGATGGCTATCGAGAAACGCGCTTGGAAGAGCTGGTCGCGATCGCCACCACCGCCGCCAACCAAGTTCAAACCACCGGCCAAGAGTATGAATTACAGGGCCTCTCCTCGGCGGAACGCCGCCAAGTTCACACCATCTTCAAGGCAAACTTCCCGGATCTAGAGACCTTTAGCCGGGGAAAAGAGCCAGAGCGCTACTTGGTGGTGCATCCCCGTTAGGCGACCTGTTCAGTGAGGCGGCTAGTTCACTCAGGAAGGTTATCTATGATGGAGAAAAAACGCTCAAACACAGCGCTGCAACCCATTCAAATCCCGCAGCTGCTGCAAATTCCGGAACGGCGTGTGACGTTGCCGGTACAGGACTATTTTCCAGATCTAGAAACCCTTACGCCGATCCAAGGTCTGGTAGAGGTGGCCCACAAGGGTAATTATTTAGATGTGAGCACTCAGGCCAAAGCCATTGTGACGCTGAGTTGCGATCGCTGTCTTTGTCAGTACAATCATCGCATTGAGCTAGAAACCCAAGAAATCATCTGGCTGGATGCTCAAGTGGATGAAGCCCCAGAGGCGCTAGAGCAGGAAGTGGAGATGGATGACCTAATTGAGTCCCTTCACCCCCAGGGCACCTTTGACCCGGCCCAGTGGCTCTACGAGCAGCTTTGCTTGGCTATTCCTCTCCAGAAGCGTTGCGATCCAAACTGCGAAGGCATTGCCCTTGATGACGCCCAGTCCGGCCATGCCTTGGACAGCCGCTGGTCGATCTTGGCCCAGCTTAAGACCCAAATCAACGAAGCTTAGGGAAACGTAGGAGAAACTTAGGGAAACCTTCGGGAATGTCATGGCCTTCAAAACCGAGTTTGAGCTTTTGTTGCGATCGCGCTATCCCCTGCTCTATATTCCCACCACCGAAGAAGAGCGCCTGGAAACCGCAATTCAGCAATGCGCCGAGGCCCTCGGCAGCCGTCCCGTCTACACCTGGGATTTTGTCGAGGGCTATCAGGGCAATCCCAACGACAGTGGCCTCGCCAAACGCAACCCACTTCAGGCCCTGGAGTTTCTGGAAAAGCTCAATCCTAATGCTTCGGCAATCATTGTCCTGCGGGATTTTCATCGTTTCTTGAATGACATCGCCATTTCTCGAAAGCTGCGCAACCTCGGTCGACAGCTCAAATCCCAACCGAAGAATATTGTGATCACCGCTGCGGAGTTAGAAATCCCAACGGAGCTGAGCGAACTGATTACCGTCGTCGAATTTCCCCTGCCCGATGGAGCAACCATTCGCCAGGAGTTGGAGCGGCTGGTGGTGGCGACGGGGCAACGGCTAGAGGCCAAAAACCTCGATGAGCTGGTGCGAACCTGCCAGGGACTCACCCTAGAGCGGATTCGGCGAGTCTTGGCACGGGCGATCGCCACCCACGGCAAACTCGACACCGACGACCTCGATCTGGTCCTGGAAGAAAAGCGCCAAACCATTCGCCAGACCCAAATTCTCGATTTTTACCCAGCCACCGAGCAAATTTCTGAGATTGGTGGTCTCGATAATCTCAAAGATTGGCTGCTACGGCGAGGCGGGGCCTTTTCCGAAAAAGCGCGGCAGTATGGTTTGCCCCATCCTCGGGGACTCCTGCTCGTGGGGGTCCAGGGCACCGGGAAATCCTTGACGGCGAAGGCGATCGCCCACCACTGGCACCTCCCCCTCCTGCGTCTAGATGTGGGCCGATTATTTGCCGGACTGGTGGGAGAATCAGAATCCCGCACCCGCCAAATGATCCAACTCGCAGAGGCCCTCTCTCCTTGCATTCTCTGGATTGACGAAATTGACAAAGCCTTTGCAGGGCTCGATGGCCGTGGCGATTCCGGGACAACAAACCGGGTATTTGGTACCTTTATCACCTGGCTTGCCGAAAAGAAAACCCCAGTCTTTGTCGTAGCAACAGCCAATAATATCCAGTCGCTGCCCGCTGAGTTATTACGCAAAGGTCGGTTTGACGAAATTTTCTTTGTAGGGCTCCCCAATCAGGATGAGCGCAAGGCCATTTTTGAAGTTCATCTCTCGCGGCTTCGGCCCCACAATCTCAAATCCTACGATATGGCTCGCCTTGCCTACGAAACCCCCGATTTCTCCGGGGCCGAAATCGAACAGACCCTCGTCGAAGCCATGCACATTGGCTTTAGCCAAAACCGCGACTTCACCACCGACGATGTCCTCGAAGCCGCCAGCCAAATCGTTCCCCTAGCCCGCACCGCCCAGGACCAAATTGAAGCGCTCCAAGCCTGGGCCGCCGGAGGCCGCGCCCGCCCAGCGTCGCGCTATAGCAGCCTCAGCAGCCGGATTCAGGGCATGGGACCCTAGGAGAGTTCTAGGCGTTTCTAGGGATGTTTCTCGGCAATCCAATCAGCCACTTGCCGGATTCCCAAGCAGAAATGCGCCATTCTTAGCGGCTTGCTGTAGCATAGGCAGACGTTACACCCCTTCCCCTTTTAGCGGTGACAATCCATGCGTCTGTCTGGCTGTTTCCGAGTGATGCTCGGCATTTTTATTGCGATCGCCCTCATCGGTGCAGGTCTCTACGCCGTCGCCCGCTACTACCAAGATAAATACGGTATTGCCCCAGAAAAACCCCTGTTTGCCGAGGAGCAAGGCAAAGCCTTTGAGCCCCTCCAGACCCGAGCACCTGAGCCGCCACCAGAAGCCAAACCCGCTAGCGCGGCTAAGCCCACTGCAACCCCTACGCCCAAACCCAGCCCCACCCCAGTCCCCAAGGGAGATAAGGCCGTCGTGGTTTGGCCCGAAGGTTTGATTGTGCGATCGAGCGCCGCCGTCGAGGGGGAGCAAATCGGCGGCATCGAGTACAACCGCGAGGTTTACATCTTAGAAAGCACCGAGGGTTGGCAAAAAATCAAAGTGGCCAACGGCGATCTTGAAGGCTGGGTCAGGGCAGGTAACCTGGAGGTTGTTAAGGGGCAGTAATAGTTTGCGAGAGATTATTAAGAACCTTGGAGGAATATCAACCTTAATATCGGTCTCGGGGGGTCATGGGTTGAGCGCTGAGGCAGAGATGATAGCGTTACAAGCAATACGCTTTTCATCACACTGCTTTTAGTCACATCCCCATTTACAACCCTCCCCATTGACCACCATGTATAACAAAGACTCGGGCCACGATTGGGTTAGCGAAGTCATTATTGCCGCTGCGGGTGCCGGAGTCGCCACCACATTTGCTGTGGCACGGGGACAAAATCCCCTCCTAGCCTTGGGCATTACGTTATTTGCTGCGGGGATGGCGATCGCCATCAACCGGCTGCTCTAAATTAATCCGCGAGCTTGCATTTACGTCTTGCATTGGTGTAAAAGCATTGCTCCGATTTCATCCTCTCTATAAAGCCTGGGTTAAAAACCTGGGCTTTTTATTGGATTCTCGCCACAATCAACGGGCTGAAACGCAAAGCATCAAAAAGGCCCTGCACCTTTGGCAGAGGTACAGGGCGCTTTCCACAAAATTACTCGATTAATTGGAAGACCCTTCTAGGGCAGCAGCAGTCTTCTCGCGATCAAGCTTAAACACCAGCGTTGCCAAGGGGGGCAAGCACAGATCTAAGGAATAGGGACGACCATGGAAGGACCATTCCTCCGCCCATTTACCCCCCAGATTACCCATGTTACTGCCGCCAAATTCTTTGGAATCGCTATTGAATCGCTCTTCGTAGAACCCTAACTCCGGCACGCCAATACGGTAATGGGCATGAGGTTGGGGCGTAAAGTTACACACTACAATCATCCGGTTGTTGGTACCTTTTTCCTTACGACTAAAGGCAATCACGCTGTGGCGATTGTCGCTACAGTCAATCCACTCGAAGCCTTCGTTGGAGAAGTCATCGGTAAACAAACAGGGCTCACTGCGGTAGAGCTGGTTCAAGGCTGAGACAAAGTGCTTGAGCTGTTCGTGGGGTTTGTGCTGAAGCAAATCCCAATCCAGATCATTCCAGACATTCCACTCGTTCCACTGACCATACTCCATGCTCATGAAGAGGGTCTTTTTGCCGGGGTGAGTGAACATATAGGTGTAGAGACACCGAATATTAGAAAACTTCTGCCATTCGTCACCAGGCATCTTGCCCAGCATGTTGCGCTTGCCGTGGACGACTTCGTCGTGGGACAGCGCGAGCATAAAGTTTTCGCTGAAGGCGTACCAAATACTGAACGTGACATTGTTTTGATGGAACTGCCGGAACCAGGGGTCCATGGCAAAGTAATCCAACATGTCATGCATCCAGCCCATGTTCCACTTGAGGTTGAAGCCCAAGCCCCCCACATAGGTTGGCCAGGACACCATGGGCCAGGAAGTGGACTCCTCAGCGATCGACAGAATCCCAGGAAAATAGCTAAACAGCAAATGGTTCGTCTGGCGTAGGAAATCTGCCGCTGCAATATTTTCACAACCGCCATAGTCATTGGCGACCCACTCGCCATCCTTGCGGTTGTAGTTGAGGTAGAGCATAGACGCCACCGCATCCACCCGCATCCCATCAATGTGATATTTGTCAAACCAGAAGAGCGCGTTGGCCACCAGGAAGTTGCGCACTTCATTGCGGTTGTAATTGAAAACTAGGGTGCCCCACTCCTTATGTTCGCCCTTGCGGGGGTCCGCATGTTCATAGAGGTGAGTGCCATCAAAGAATGCCAGACCATGGCCATCCTTAGGGAAGTGACCGGGAACCCAGTCCACAATCACGCCGATGTCATTTTGGTGGCACTGGTCCACGAAGTACATGAAATCCTGCGGGGTTCCAAATCGAGAGGTAGCGGCGTAGTAGCCAGTCACCTGATAGCCCCAGGAACCATCAAAGGGGTGCTCCGCCACGGGAAGCACTTCGATGTGGGTAAAGCCTAATTCTTTAACGTAGGGAATGAGGCGATCGGCCATTTCCCGATAGGTCAAGAACCGAGCCCCCGGCTTATATTCCGCCACATCCACAGGGGGCTGCAAGCTGCCATCCGGAAGCTTGGCGGGTTCATCGCTGGAACCATGCATCCAAGAGCCTAGATGGACTTCATAAACCGAAATAGGCCGAGTTAGAGGTTCCTGACTGCGGCGCTGCTCTAGCCAGTCTTGGTCTTGCCAAGTATAGCTTTCTAAGTCCGCGACGATGGAAGCGGTCTTGGGACGAACTTCCTGCTGAAACCCATAGGGGTCCGATTTTTCGTAAATGTGCCCCTCGGCGTTCTTGATTTCGTATTTGTAGGCCGCTCCAATGCCGACCTCTGGAATAAAAATCTCCCAAATACCGCCGTCCCGCCTCCGCATTTGGTGCTTGCGCCCGTCCCAATCGTTAAAGTCCCCCAGGACCGAAACATTGCGAGCGTTGGGAGCCCAAACAGAAAAGTAGGTTCCGGCAACGCCCTCGACGGTAACAAGGTGTGCCCCTAGCTTTTCGTAGATGCGATGATGGTTTCCCTCTGCAAAAAGGTGAATATCAAAGTCTGTCAGCAGCGGTGACTTGAAAGCGTAGGTATCATAAAAGACACGTTCATGCTCGCCCTCATGGACTTTGAGCTGATAGTTCCCCAGGTCCTGGGTCTCAATAATGCATTCAAAAAAGTGGGGATGGTGAACCGACGACATCGGCAGCTCTTGGCGCTGCTCAGGACGAATGACCCAAGCGGCTGTTGCTGTCGGTAGATAGGCACGGACCACCCAGGCACTTTTGCCATCCTGCTCAATGGGATGGGGTCCTAATACCTCAAAGGGATCGTGATGATAGTTATGCACCACGCGGTCAATCTGATCGGGACTGATAGTCGCTACCATTGCAGAGGTTTAGGCTATAAATAAAAAGGACAAAGAATCGACGCTGTTGATACTGTAACAGCGGGATCTTCAAAACCGTTATGTCTCTTCTGAAAGAAATAAACATACCTCACCGCTATCACAAGCCATTCGCGACATGAAGGGGACAGTCCTATCTTTTTGATCTGTATTGCTCTGTACAGGTGAAGCCAAAACGACACATCTGAGATCTTTATACCACGGTTACGTATTAGACAAGATCATGGTATGTGTCGAAAAGTGGGCAGGTGGTTAAGTACTAAGGCTTCCTGGAAAATCATAATAGGAGTAGGGAGGGAAGGAAAAATCCCTGTCAGACTCCCTGTCAAAACAGTGCACAAGTGAAGTTGAAGATAACCTTAGCAGCCGTTCAAGGGATCAAGAACATGACCCACAATCTTGCCAGCAAGGAGCCCCCCCCTGTATCTAAACATGAATTACCCAACGGAAGGGGTCATCGCTGAACAAGCAAGCCTGGTATTTGGAGTTGCATCGGCTTCGCTCAAAGCCAAGGGGGGAGAGACTCATTGACTGCTCCCCATTCTAGAAGGGTTGAAAGCAATGCCTCATAAAGAGTCTATAGATTTAGGTCCTCTCTGGGGAGGCGAAACGAGAATTGCTCCCTTACGGTCGCGTTCCTATCCCTCCCCATGCCTGGAGGCAGGGGACTCTCGGAGAAATTAGATGAGGCAACCTCCGCAAAGTCAGGACGTTGTGACATGAATAATTGAGCAAAGCTATGAACTTAGAGTTTTGCAGACTGCCAAGCGGGCTGGTACTGATATTGAGCAAATTCCATGCGCATTTCCTGCATGTCTGTGTTCTTTGGCAGATGCTTAGTTTTTGACAGATAGATTTTTTCACCTATGACCGATTGACCTGACAAAACAAGTAAGCGGAAAAAGTGATACATGTGGCGAGGATTCAACAAGCCTCGAACGCCAAACCCCTTCCATTGAAATTTCAAGTACCAAATTGCAATAAACAGGTAGGCATGCTTCATTCCCGCAAATACATTGCACCGCAGTGGTTCAAACTTGGCGTTTTCAAGGAAGTGATCAAAATGATTCAGAGGACTATAGTCTCCAATCAATTGATCTGCTCGATAAGCATCCATTAAGCCAATATTTTTTCCACTTTCAACCAGTTGATTAAATTGCTCGTACACATCAACAAACAAGCCTTTCATATTGGCAGGAAGCAACTTCAAAAACTTATTGACAAAGGTAAGATTGAGATGCCATTTACCGACATACATGGGAACATGAACACCAAACCACCACATGTACTCAAAATAGACACGCCAACTCATGACACTAGCATTACCTAACTGCTTGTCATGGAAACGAATCAGATGATTGACATTCTCTGCATAGGCTAGATTAAAGCGATTATAGGCTGAACGCTTTGTTTCGGCATCTGCTTCGCCCATCAATTTAGCGCGAATAATTTCAGTAATCCCCTCAACGGCAAATGCAATAGTTGTCGTTCCATAGGAATAGAAAGCATCGAAAATGAAGGCAGAATCTCCAAGAACATACCAGTTATTAGGGGAGAACATCTCCTTACTCTTGTAGGCCACTTTAGGTCGATAGTGGAAATCAATATCGTCGCCTGATTTCACTAAATTGTAGAGGATCTTATGGTTAGCCTCTAGGAAAGCGTAGAACTTATCCTTGGTGTTAATCGACTGCGCAGGAATCACATCATGGTGATGGATAATACCAATAGATAACTCCATTGATTCACGGTCTGTGGGAATCATCCATAGCCAGTGACCCTGACCAAAAAAATGATTGGTTGCATAATAGCTACTGGTAGTTGCACGATTGGGATCATAGCCTTTGTCAAATAATGTCCGATCAACATTTTTAACGCGAACCCAAGTGGAACCAGTATTCAGACCGTACAGTTTTTCGCGATCGGTAATCACATTGTCGGTTTTGTTGCCAATGATAAAGTTGCGTCCAGCAGCATCAACCACGTGCTTCGCAGAAAGCTCAAGTAATTCGTCACCCAGTTTCACCTTGACCGTCTTAATTGCATCGCCTTCCGTTAGGTCCACATCCACAACGCGGCCATTATAGAATATAACTCCCATCTCCTTATTCATCGCAAGTACATCGCGCTCAAATTTGGCCCGATTCATGTGAAAAGAGGCGATCGCAGTCTGACGATTTGACCAAACATGGTAATAGTCATCAAGCTGCTCAGTACTACCAACCTGTTTAGGCCAGTGAAAATTAAGACCAGCTTTGGGTGTATGATTTTCAATCATATATTCATGTAATCCCAGCTCCTTACACACAAATAAAGCTGCAACCTCGACCATTGATTCACCAATCTTCATATCCTTCACCTCTCGCTCCTCTGGTCGAAAATCAATCAGAGCAACTCTAATATTCGGGATATTGAGCATTAGGTGTCTTGCCTGACAAACGCCAGCAAAACCAGCTCCCATGATCACCACATCATAATCATGCGAAACAGCAGAGTTGAAAGATTTCTCAAGTACTTGTATCGTATTCATGTTCTCTCCTCTCCAAAGGAAATAAGATGTAAGTTTGCGTTAGAGGTGTGAGGTTCGATCGCAGGAGGGTAAATTACCGCTTCAGCCTAAGTTACTTAGCTCAGGCTGAATATCCTAAGGTCATCAATCACAGTAGATTTGGCTGGGGCATAGCATAACTAGGAAATAGCATGACTAATCCGCCTTCAAAGAACCTTATTTGAAGGCATACTCCTTAATAGATTCATCTTCTGTCATTGATGGATTCTGGGTAGTAAACTCTGTCATCCAAGATTGTAGTTCAGGCTTATATTGATAAGACTTGAACTCCTGACGCATTTCATCGATGTAGCTATTGTTCGAGAGATTTCTTGTCTTGAACTTGTACACCATCTCTCCAATCGCAGATTGCACAGTAAAGCCAATTAGCACCAACAGGTAGTAAAGATTAGCAAAATTTAGGAAACCCTTGACTCCAAACCCTTTCCAAAGGAATTTCACGTACCAAACTGCAACGAAGAAACAAGTATTCTTAATACAGGCAAAGACATTGCAGTGAAGAGGCTCAAGTTTGGTATTTGCCAAGTAGTTATCGAACTGTTTAGGAGTATAGTATCCCCAAAGCAATTGATCAGCCCGATAACAGTCCATGAGCCCAAGATTGGCATCTCGCTCAACTAACTGATTGAATTGTTTATTCACATGGGAAAACATACCATCAATTTTCTTGTTGATGCCCAAGAAAATTGAAATAAAGGTTTGATCGATATGCCACTTACCAACATACATGGGAACCATCATTCCAAACCACCACATGTACTCCCAATAAATACGCCAACTCATAACACTCGCATGACCTAGCTGCTTGCCATGATCGCGATAGAGGTAATTAACCGTCAAAGCAAAAATCAAATTGAAACGGTTAAATGCTTCTCGTTTTTCTTCGGTATCAGACTCACCCACGAACTTTGAGCGAATGATTTCAGTGACGCTCTCGATCGCGAGAGTCACAGTAGAGGTACCATAAGAGTAGAAAGCATCAAAGATGTAAGCAGCATCTCCAATGACATACCAGTTGTCTGGTGAAAACATGCGCTTACTCTTATGGGCAACCTTAGGCCAATAGTGGTAATCAATCTTCTCACCACTTTCAATCAAGTTATACAGCAACTGGTGGTTACGTTTCAAAAAGTCGAGGAACTTCTCCTCAGTATTGACTTCTTCGGAGGGTAGTTGGTCATGATGATGCATCATGCCAATCGAAACTTCCATGGTTTTTGTATCGATCGGAATCATCCACAGCCAATGGCCATGCCCAAAGTAATGATTGGTAGCATAATAATGACTGGTCGATGAGTTCTTGGGATCATAGCCACTATGGAAAAGACTACGATCAACACCACGCACTCGCATCCAGGTGGAAGCATTATTTAATCCGAGCAGATTCTCGGGACCCGAAAGGACATTGTCTTTCTTCCGCCCAATGATGAATCGGCGTCCTGCTGCATCAATCACATGCTTACAGGTTAGGTAAATCACCTCTCCCTTAAGATTAATTTTGACCTTCTTAGCTTCATCACCTGGGGTCAAGTCAACATCATCAACTCGACCATTGTAAAACGCAACTCCCATTTCTTGGTCCATCTTGAGTAAATCGCGCTCTAGCTTAGCTCGATTCATTTGGAATGCAGGGATCGAAACCTGGCGATTAGACCAAATATGATAGTAATCATCCAAATTTTCTGTCTGATTTGCAGTTTTAGGCCAATGAAAATTTAGGCCAATTTTAGGAACATGATTTTCAATCAGGTATTCATGAAGACCTAACTCTTTACTTAAAAACAAGGCAGCAATTTCAATGGTTGATTCTCCGATTTTAAGATCCTTGTCACCCCGATCAACTGGACGCGGATCAACTAGTGCAACCGTTATACCAGGAATCTTCAGCATCAAATGACGAGCTTGGCAAAGTCCTGCAAAACCCGCACCCATAATGACCACATCATAATCATGAGATGAAGTATCTTGGGTCAAGACATCGTGAGTCAGAGTGCTAATCATGAGTTAAAATCTCCCTAAATTGAAAGTGAAATACTTAATCCTTAAGCTTCTCTAAGGGCCAGTCTAGAACACTTTAAAACCTCCACATATCTATGGTATGGGCAGGCATCTAAATAGCAAGCTAGAGACTCGAAAGGATAGAATTCTAGCAAGCAGATCGACTTTAGCCCTGCGAAATAGCTAAAGGATTGAATTAATTGTTCTACCTGACCAACATTAAATTCATTGAGATTCAGTGAGATTCATATTCAACTAGAATCATAAAACGAAATTTTGCAAGCGCTAACTAGAGTCATTTAAAAAACCGAAAACCTGATTTGAACAGATATTTTTGATCATTCTTGTATCTTTCTATGGATCAAACCTCATCGCCTATCCCAAAAAGAAGCTTGGATTTGATCAGACTTTAACAATCTCAGGCAAGAGAAATTCTTCAGAATCAGACAGCAGCGTATCAGAGCACTTTTGGCTCTTTAAATCTTGTAGAGGTAAAGATTGCAGTTCTGGAATAAACTGATATGTCTTAAACTCCTCACGCATCTGAGCAATTTCACTGTTATCAGGAACATCTCTGGTTTGAATCCGAAAGATAATCTCTCCAAGCGTGGCAAAGAGCATAACGGATGCAACCCAGCTAATATTGCCTATGGTTCGAGTACTCATCAAGCCTCGCCAGCCAAATCCTTGAAGTCGAAACTTGATAAGCCAGACAATCGCATAAAAACAAGCATTTCTCAAGCTTGCGAACACATTGACTCGCAATGGCTCATACTTAGCATTCTGAGTAAAGTCATCAAAATGCTTGGCTGTGGTGTAACCCCAAATTAGCTGATCTGCACGATAGCAATCTAACAATCCTAAATTAGCCTTTTGCTGAATCAACTGATTAAACTGATCATACACGTCCAACCACAGCGTAGATAATCCCTTGAAAATCTTGACCGTTCGTTCACAAAAACCAATGTCCAAATGCCACTTTCCAATGTATAGTGGCACAATTACACCAAACCACCAAATATATTCAAAGTAAATGCGCCAACTCATGATGCTGGCATTGCCTAGCTGTTTTGCATGGTCGTAATACAACGTATTCACAATATCGTTATAGCCAACGGTAAAATCGTTGTAAGCTTTCCGTTTTTTCTCTGCATTAGTCTCTTGGGCCAGCTTAGCACGTATAATCTCTGTCGTACTTTCGATCGCAAATGTAGTTAAAGTTGATCCCTGGGAGTAAAATGCATCAAAAATACAAGCAGCATCTCCAATCACATACCAATTATCTTCGGAGAACATCGTCTTAGATTTATGAGCAACTTTAGGCCAATGGTGAAAATCAACTACTTCTCCACTTTGAATTAAGTTAAAAAGAACAGTGTGATTGGCCTTGAGAAAGTCCAAAAATTTTTCCTGAGTACTCATCTGCTTGCTGGGCAAGACATCATGATGATACATCATACCAATTGAGAGTTGATTATTCTCTATATCAATGGGGATCATCCAAAGCCAATGTCCATGCCCAAAATAGTGATTGGTTGCATAGTAATGACTGACAGATGAATTATCAGGATCATAACTATTGTGAAATAGACTGCGATCAACATTCTTTACTCTCACCCAGGATGCTCCATTATTTAAACCGTAAAGGTTCTCGGGACCAAATAGCAAATTATCGGTTTTGCGACCAATAATAAATCGACGCCCCGCAGCATCAACCACATGTCTGGCTTTTAATTCTTGGATTCCCCCCCTAACTCGAACTTTGACTGTATTGATTGCATCTCCTTGGGTTAAATCAACGTCAACGACTTGGCCCTGAATAAAATGAGCTCCTTGAGTGAGATTCATTTGCAATAAATCTTGCTCAAATTCAGAGCGATCGATCTGAAACGAAGCAATTTCTGGCTGCCGATTTGTCCAAATATGGAAATAATCGTTGATACTTTGGGTGTTACTAAAATGCTTAGGCCAGTGGAAGTTTAGACCAAATTTAGGGACCTGTTTCTCCACCAAATAATCATACAAGCCAAGCTCTTTAGAAAGAAACAGAGCAGCAACTTCAACCGTTGATTCTCCAATTTTCAAATCCTTCTTTGGATCTCTTTGTTGAGAGCGTGGATCAATCAGAGCGACCTTAATATTAGGAACCTTGAGCATTAAATGCCTAGTCTGACAAAGACCTGCAAAGCCTGCGCCCATAATCACGACATCATAGACTTCCGAAGATTGAACCGTAGTCGAGTCAGAACATTGAGTATTATTCATTTTAGTTTTGTTCGCTAATTCTGTTGAAGTTAAAAGGCTTGAAGAAGTCAAGATCTGGGAAGATCATGTTCAAATGTTTCGCTCGGAAAATTCATATCTTTTCCCGAAATATTTTAGGTTGATTTTTGAACCAACGGCTAATGCGTGCCCCCTGCCACATCCAAAATCCAGACAGGGTAAGCAGTGGAAATATAGCACACCCCATGATAGTTAACAGGCTTGGATGAGTTCGCCAGGGAGAGTAAAGAAATATGCCCAAGACCACAGAAGCCAAGATATGGAGAATCCGTAATTGAGCCCGAAGACCGCCTTTCGTTTGGTTCATGGTACTGATTGTGAAAGAAACAGAGGGTGCGAGGAGAATAAAGCTTATGCATGAATTTCTTTTCAGAGTTCATAAAGCCCCTGCTGTGAGTGAAAGCACTCATGGACTTTGAAGGAATGAGTTTCTAGGAGGCTCCAGACCTCTACCCAGAAATAGCGTATGACAGTGGAGTAGAGAGTTGTTGCTTTAACATTGCAGTACGGATCGCCTCAGGCCATGGAGCAGGTATAGGCGTTCCATTGGCTTGACGATTTGCCCAAATCACCTCTTGCGCTCCAGTGTGTAGCTTTTCTAGCTCTTGGTTGGGCAGTTCTCGGAAAAACTCAAAGTTGAATACAGCACCACATTCAGTCATCTGCTGAAGATAGAGATGAACACGAACTTTATCAAAGGGCATTGCCTCTCGCATATAGTTCATGTGGCTATAGAGTGGTATTACCTCCCCTTGTGCAGTTGAGACTCGAAAATATTGAGGTGCCAACGAGTACAGAAAAAGATCAATGGCCCGACCTTGCCAAATGAAATAATTACCGTAGTAAACGTTTCCAACTAGGTTAGCCTCTTCCAATGTAGTTTGGAAAACTTCAGTAAAGATCAAATCCCCATAGGGTACTTGTGGAGATTGGTAATGGATAGGACCTAAGTCAATTTCAGTCAAACTAGAGGGCAAAGCCTGTAATGTATCCGTTGGTGATTCTTTCAAATCAATCGCTGCGGGAGATTTCGCTGCGAACTGAGCCATGTAGTCTTGCAAGTAATCTGGCATCGCTTCTGGTGAAGGAATACCATAGCTGAGTAACCGAACCCATGTGGCATTCACTTCTGCCATGGCAATCCGCTCTAAGCTTTGATCGGATAATACTTTACAAAATTCGATGTAGGTTGCGAACGAAGAGTTAACAAGGTTACCCAGCCAACACCGGGCTTGGATCGTGTCGTAGGTGGTGGCTTCTCCTAAGACCCGTAAGCTCACACTGTTGGTTACCATACCGAATTGACCACTAAGGAAGTCGGGAATCAGTTTTTCTGCCATGCTTCGCATGGGTAATTCCCGAATTTTTCCAACCCAACTGATGTACTGGGATACAGTTACTTTGCGACTGATGCTACATCCTTCTTTGAAAGTGACTGGAAAACGCTTCTCGTAGACGGGTTGGTTTTGGGGACCATCTTCCGTAATTCGAGTTCGATGTTCCCCTGGACGAATGATTCCATAGGGATCGATGTAGTTCTCTTCTCCTTGGGTTAACGGATTGACCTGCACGAGTCCACGCTCAGATTGCTCCACGACCACTGCCAGCATTCGCTTAGGATGACGGGTGAGTTGCAAGGGGAGAGTTAAGACGTAGTAATTCGCTTGGGGGGTCTGAGCTTTCAGAAGGACTACACTGCCCTCACGCTGTTCGATCTGGAGGGTAACTTCAAGGCCATTGAAAGCCTTATGAGTTGCCTCCAGAGCTGACCACACCCTAGTGCCCGCCACATCACAATCGTCACCGGATGCAATGAGCTGATTAACGATTGTGGATCGAGCCTGACTCAACAACGCGACCCAATCCGCTTGGGAACGATGCTCAATGGACTCGATATCACAGCCTTGAGGGGTTGCTGCAACGCTACAGATACAGTAGTGATCATCGTGGGACAGCGAGAGTGAGGGCGGTAACTTTAGATCTTGAAACACCTTTCCCGTCAAATAGGGTTGACCAGAACGATGGGTTCTAATGGCAAAGTCAAGGTCAGCCTTATCTGAGTCAAGGGCAAGAGTCTTTTGGATGGCCCGTTCAACAATACTTTTTTCAACCTGTCGGCGCTTTTTTTTGCTCTGTGCGCCTAGGGCGGGAGCATAGCCCAAGGCCATGATAGGGGAAATAAGGCCCATTTGATTGCAGGATATGCTGAGAGCTTGTTGCAAATTCATCTGATCTCGCTGCTCTGGCATAGCCAATTCCGCTGCGGTCGGATTCTCGGGATGCTCTTCCAAGATTCTCAGTCGATATCCCTGCAAATGCTCGACGATCGCCCCAAGTTCATTAGTAGCGATGACTTCACAAATATATTCCTTGTCGATTTTTTCCTTGAGAATAGCGGTGATGAGCCGTCGGCCTTCTCCTGTAGCAGGATTTTGGCAGAAATCGATCCGTTTGATTTCAACAGGGAGACAAATATCTTGAGGAATATTGAGCTGCATGCACTGAAGCAGAACATCCCGAAAATAGGGGTCACCTAGGAGAAAAGCACTGCCATGACCGATGGGAAATCCAGTTTCTTGTAGGTCCGTTGAAGTCTGAGCATGGGATTCCAGTAGACTCTGTTCTCGACTGAGGGAGAAGATCTGATCCATTTGCTGAAACAAGTTACCCTGGAACAGCAAACTTCCATAGAGATCTCGTTTGGGTTCAATGGCTAATGCTTGACCCAGTTCGTGTTTTAGGGGTTGACTGGATTGCCGTTTTCCGAGGACCAAGGTTGCAGAAAAATGATCGGCTTGAAATCCAGTTTGTTCAGTTCGAATCCCAACTTTAATGGCGCGTTCTCCCTCGGCATTCAGTTCAGCCACTTCTGCGTGGATTTCGATGACTACGCCGGAGTTCGGATCCACGACCACAGGGCGGCGCAGGGAAATGTTTTCAAAACGAGCGATCGCAGGCTCGGTCTCACCAACCACTACTGCCGCCGCTTGAGCCATAGCTTCTAGGCCAAACACGGTGGGAAAAAGATAGGAACCTCGCCAGATATGGTCCTTGATGTATAGATCTCGTTCCAAATTCAGATGGGTCCGAACGGTCAATTCTACCCCAGGCTCCAGATACCGAATCTGTTCAATAAACCGAAGGTTATCCGTTGCAATCTGAGGTAAGGGTGACCAGGTGTCTAACCCCCCCAGGGGCGCTGCAATGACAACTTGTTGGACGCCGGGGTTACGGTGGAAGAGTTTGACACAGCGTTCAATCCCTTCCTGAGGAGAGATGGCACCAATTCCCATGCGTTCCAGATTTTTGACGCTGCCCATGCGGGCCCCCATGCCCACTTCATCCCAAACACTATAAGCCAAGGAGATGATTTGGGTCTCTGGATGTAAATGGGCAAAGCGTTGTAGGAGTAAGTTTAAGGTTTCATTGGCAAAGCCATACCAACTGTTTCCAGGCATTCCGGTGACACCAATAATGGAGGTGAAGGCCAGAAAGAGTTTAGGAGGGCAATCCGCCATTGTCTGCAATAGATTCTGAGCTCCGATCAGTTTCGGGCTCACTTCTGCCTGAGCGGATTCTAGGCTAACTTGCTCAACGCGACGGGGCGTGTTCAAACCAGCGCCATGGATCACACCGGTCACGGGACCCAGGTCTGTCTTGATAGTCTGGAGCAGGGCTTCAACGGATGCGAGGTTGGTAATATCACAGCAATAGTATTGAGCGGACAGATCCCGTTGACGATATCGATCGAGAGTTTTGATAATTTCGCTTTTACCGGTTTCTAGGTCTGGTGTAGGTAGAGGGGAACGACCAACGAGGGCCATTTTTGCACCAGTGGATTCGGCGATCGCCAGGGCACATTCAGCCGTGATCCCCTTGGCACCTCCCGTTACAAGAATGACATCATCGCTAGTCCAAGACTGTTCTCTTGGTGTATAGTCAACGGGCTGTTGTAGCTGTGATTGAGGGACTCGACGGACCTGCTGGACATCGTAGCCTGCGGTGACGATGGGGTCTGCTCCGGACAGCTCCGTCATCACGAGCTCAGCTCCTACCGTGGGAGAGAGCGTAGCACACAGGTCGATAACCCTCACTCGCAAAGACAGGCGTTCTAGGTGCAAGCTACGCGCAAAAGCCGCAGCACAACAGGATTCTGGAGAAGGAGCGATCGCCTCATCGCTCCATTGAGTACCAAAATAACCTCCCCCAAATTGAACATAGGCCAAACAAAACTCTGGGCTATTATTGACCAGTATTGCCACACTTTTAAGCCTTGCAATCATCGACTCCAAGGGCAAAGGCGATAACTCTGCATTGGAGTCAACAGGCTGCGGAAGAACAGCCACAATATGGGTATCGTTAGCCTGCTGCACCACATCTTGAGTAGACAACAGTTCCGCGAAGGTCAGGGTAGAAACCTCACCGCCTAGAGACCGAATCTGAAAGCCTAGGGCAGCGACAAACGGATCATCAGCAGTATCTGCAATCAAGCGAACTTGGGCCTGAGACCAATTTTCGACGGATCGAGTTGGCACCGCTGCCTCTACATATTCAACTGCAAAGTTCCTCACCCATTGGCCCAATGTCGGACGATTCAATGGGGCAGATTGAAGATTACTTTTGGCCTTTGAAGTCGCAACAAGCACCGCCTGAGTCAGAGCCGAAGCATCCTCCAAGGCGATTACCACATCTGCTAAAGTGGCATTCGCCAAGCTGGATGGATCTAGCTGACCATCAATCCCGAGCTGCTTTGCAGCCCTAGCAACGAGATCCGCTGCTTTGATCGAATCAAGGTTCAAATCATCAAGCAATCGCATCTCCATCGTTAGGGATGATTGGGGAAAGCCAGTACTCGCCTCCACCAAGTTCAACAGCATTTGCGATATGTTTTTCCCAGGGGGAACATTCGCGAGGGGAAGGGCGTCAATTCCCCTATCAGCTCCCCCATCAACCTTTGGGAGGGTGTCACAAATGGCTTTTGCCACCTCAGCCAACGTAGCATTTGCTAGGGCAGCGGGCTCCAAGTCTCCTGTGACTCCAAACTGCTTAGCCGTTAAAGCAACTACCTCCCCAGCCTTGATGGAATCAAGGTTCAAATCATCCAGTAGCCGTGAGTCTAAGCCAATGCTGTCCTTAGGATATCCAGTCTTGTCAACAATCAGGTTCACGAGAGTCGCAACAACCTGATCGTAAACAGATTGAGTCGGAACTGGAATGGGAACAGGCTGAGGAGAAACAGGTTGATGAGACAATACTGCACTGTCTACAGAAGAAGGCTTAAAGGCCGTCACAGGTTCTGCAAGAATTGAGCTCTTTAAACGGCCATTTTCATGATGGCGATCGCCATGGTTCCCATTATTATTTCCTTGATTAAAATAATGACCGTGGCCATTGAGGTTACCATTACTAACACCATTTGTACTCCCATTAGAATCGTCACAAGGAACAGCATTGCCATTGCGATGATGATGTTCAATAGCAGTAGAACGACTATCACTATGATTACGGGAAATCAGTTTTTGATGGGGCAATGTCCGCAAATCGGCGCGAATCACCTGAGCAAGGAATTCACCTCTAGTCGAAAAGTATTGAGAGAGTAGTTGAAGTATCTCTCGATCTAAATGATTATCCTTCATGATGGTCCTATTGAGCAAAAGAAACGAAATTCATATCAGCCTGAATGATTTCAGCTAGAAAATCTCCCCGACGGGCAAAGTAGTCCGACAAGACATCAAGAAATTCATCTTCGGTGAATTGTCTATTAGACGTAGGTTGCAGCAATTTGTCTGATGTTTCTACAGGGGTAAGCCCCACATAGGCAGAGGAGAAAAAGGGTTGGGTCTCGGGGACCTGTAAAGGGTTTTCGCAGGGATTGCCAATGAATAGAAGCTTAGAGGGAGAAACGTATGGACGAACCATGCGATTTTCAAAAACCTTATTCCATTGAATCGCACCGCCGTAGATAAAAATGTTGGCAAGGAACGTATTGAAACTTAGGTCTTCTCCGGCTCTTGATTCCACCGAAAAAGCATCAGGAGGATTGCCATTGGTATTGGCCTGTACTAGTTTCGACAATACTTGCCCTGTCCCCACTTCAACCATCAGGTCACACCTGGAACTCATGGTGTTGATGAGTGCGATAAAATTGACCTGAGAGGTGAGTTGCTGAGCGAAGTATTCATGCAGCTTAGTTCCTGCTTCGACGGGCTGCCCCGTCATGGCAGAAATAATCGGGATATCCAGGGATGGTAATTGAAGAGGGATTGGAGCATTAGCCTTGATGTGGACCGCTGCCTCTTGCACCAGTGCAGAGTGAAACCCATTGGAAACCGCGAGCTGGCGAACGTATATGCTGCGTTCTGCGGCCAATTGCATCACTTGCTCCAGGCTGTGGTGATGCCCTGAGACAACGGTCTGCTGAGGATGGTTGATATTGGCAACAACGGCATAGCCTTGAACCTGTTGCAACAGCATTTCTGCCGTTGAGCGATCGCATCCCAAACTCACCATCGTCCCCGCTTGATCCTTCGGCAACAGAGTCGCTTTGCCACGAATGGCCGCGAACTGAATCAGGGTTTTTGCATCATAGGCACCAGCCGCGTAGAAGGCTGCTAACTCGCCCAAACTATGCCCCCCCACAGCGACAGGCCTGACTCCCAGTTGTATTAAATACCGATACCACAACAGCGAAGCTAAACAAATGGCAACGGGTGCAATATCAGCACGGGCCAAGGCCTGCTTCCAAACCTCTAACTCTTCCGAACTTGCCGCGCGGTCGATGGGGCGTAGCATATAGCCACTAATGGGCTCACAGCCAATTTCCGCCAGCCAACCATCCGCTTCTTGGAGCAACGTCTGCGCCCAGGGATGACGTTCGATCAAGACCCTCGCCATGTTGAGTTGTTGCGACCCCTGACCTGGAAAGAGGAAGGCCACGCGATCGTGTCGGATAGCATTACTAAGCCAAACTGTCGGCAATGGCTCCTGTACCCCTGTGAGCACCGTTCCCGGTGGGCAGGGCCGTTTTTTGGCTAAGTCCTGCAATTGCTCCAGTCGTTGTACCAAACCCTTGGGCGAATTTGCAATGACAGCAGCCCGAATCGGCTGGTGAGGATTCACCTGTTGAGCTAAGTGCGCCGCCAAGTCTACCATTTCCGCTAGACTGATATCTTTGGCATCAACAGCAATAGCAGCTACTCGATCAATCAAAGCAGGAATGCTATCAGCGGTTAGAACAAATAATTCAGTTTCCTGATGAGAAACCAACAGCGCGCGCTCCGGCAACCTCGGTTTCCATCGATCCCTGGGCGGATCCCCTGAGGTAATCGTCGCATGACAGTTAATCCCCCCAAAGCCCATGGCGGAGATTCCTGCGGTTAAGACTTCACTGGGTTGTCGCACCTCTCCCTGGAGGATGGGATAAACAGACTGGGCCACCGAATTAAAGATGGGATTGGGCTCTTTACAACCACAGGTGGGCGGCAAAATACGCTGATTGACCGCCATCACAGCCTTGATGAAGCCTCCCACACCCGCCGCCGCTTTTGTATGTCCAACCAATGATTTAAAAGATGTCAATCCCACTTTGCGTGGGGCTAGCTCCCCATCCGCAGCTAAGGCTAGGGCAATGGCTTCGACTTCCGTGCGATCGCCCACGGGAGTGCCAGTCCCATGTCCCTCAATGAAATCAAGTTGATGACTGCTATATCCAGCACGCTCGTAGGCACGTCGCAAGGCCTTCGACTGACCGATTTTAGAGGGTGCCGTGATACCTCCCTTGCCATCGGAGGAAATGGCCCAGCCATTGAGCAAAGCATAAACATAATCTCCATCTCGGCGGGCATCTTCTAAGCGCTTCAGCACCACACAGCCACAGCCTTCCCCAGGGATAAAGCCGCTCGCAACGCGATCGTAAACGGTCATGTCTTGGGCGGTTAAAGCTCCAACCTTGGCAAAACCAATCAGCTCAAAGGTATCGAGACTAATATCTACGCCCCCGGCCAAAGCAATATCTAAATCGCCGTTGACGAGAGCATTAGCTGCTGTTGCGATAGCAATGAGAGAAGAAGAACAAGCCCCATCAACGGTGTAGCCCCCCCCCTTAAAATCAAAGAAGTTACAAACGCGACCGGCGATTGTATTGGAGAGTCCACCGGCTAAAGAATCTTCAGTAATGGGTGCGAATGCAGATTTATAAACCTCCTCCATCAAAGCAACGAGTTCTTCGGTGACGAGATCCGACATGCCCTTGGCCGCAGCGGCTGCACGCAGAGCACGTCTTACAAATGGCCAACGCAACCGGACAGTGGTCGATCGAGTTTGCTCACCGGTCAATGTATTTCCTAGGACAAAACCAGTACGTTCCGTTGGAATAGTTTCTTTTGTGTAACCAGCATCTTCCAATGCTTTCATTGCTGTTTCCAAGGCCAGCCAATGCACAACATCCGTTGATTCAAATGCTGTTTTAGGAATGCGCCGCTTTACCCAATCAAATTCAAAGCCATCAATCACCGCTGCTCGGTCCCCGTAAGTCTTATCCATCGCAGCAGGATCGGGATCATAATAGTCTGCAATGGGAAGTCGAATGTCAAGGGACCGACGAAACTGTTGTCGCTTGGATAAAATGTTTTCCCAAAGCGATCGCAAATCACTAGCCCCAGGATAATGGCACCCCATACCCACGACAGCTATTTTGGGACTTGAATCTTTGAAACCCGATTGAAGATCAGGCGTTTGAACAGTGCTCGAATCATTCATCTTTAAGCATCCCAAAAGACAATCAAAATCACCTAATGAGTCTCGATTAAGCAGTCAGGCTAGAATGAATGAATCTCAAGGCATAGCCTCAAGGTATAGCCACTTAATTTACGACTAGCTACTACTACGAAATCACAGCACCAAATCCGGAAGAACTCGGACTTCAAACAACAGGTAAATTAAGGATCAAAAAGTTTTTACTCAAGACCAAGAAGGCAATAGCATCTCCACCTCAATTTGTTCACAAAGTCATACAAAACAGATCACAAAGAGGCACAAAGAGGCACAAAACAGAAAAGATGCGCACCCAAGCGACCAAACAAAATCACACGAATAAACGAGCGAACGTGTTCCTCCCTGTCATGGTATGCGTAAAGTTAACTGTAATTGAGTCAGAACGTTACGATAATGATCCAACAGAATGACTATCAAACATTGAAGAGAAGATTAGGGGACAACATCATGCAGACCCAGACAATAACCACAGAGCTGGGAGAGATCTCGGTTAGTCTCACACTCAGCCTCGATCCACAGGCCAAAGGACAGCCCCTTGTGTTTATGCATGGCATTTTTCTAGACAAGACGTTGTGGTTTGACTGCTCCAGAGCCTTTTCAGACCGTCAGCACATCTATATTGATATGCCTGCCCACGGTCAGAGCTCAGATGTGGGTCGCCCTTGGAGGCTGGAAGAATGCGTAGCTATGTTGATCCGAGTCCTAGATACCCTAAAGGTCGAAACCTGTATTGCGGTTGGTCACTCTTGGGGAGGCATGACGGCTTTACGGGCGGCAGCACAGCATCCTGAACGATTCAAAGCCCTATGCTTGTTTAATACACCTTTTCAAGCAGCCACTGGGATGCGCAGAGTTGGCTTTCACTTGCAAAAGTTCGTGGCTCGTTTTCAACGCTTCTATGCCCAACAGGCTGCTAAATCGATGTATTCCCAAACTTGTCGAGAGGCTCACCCTGAACTCTCACAACAGATGCAGGGGCGGCTTGCCGTAAGGTCAGGTCAGGAAATTGCACAGGTTATCGATGCGGTGATTCTCGGCGCGGGTGACTCAACCCCTCTGCTACAGCATTTACAAATTCCTATTTTATTTGTAATAGGTCAGTCAGACTTTGTCGGGATACCTCCCAGGGAGACGCTCATCGTTCCAGGGCGGCACATCAGCCCCCATGAGGCTCCTGAAGAGATCAGGTTGGCTATGCAATATTTTCTTAGCTCACTAGAGACATCTTTTTAGATAATTGCGACCTAGGAGGTAGATCGACCTAAAAGGAGACAGAGGATCTCTTGCGCGATCGCGCAAGAGGTTTAGATTCAAATGGCTTGATCCGATAGCACTTGAAAATGTCCGTCAAGCCTGAATTCACGCCAAAATGATCTTCTGTCGTGCAACACAATGACCAACCTTTATAAAGCAAAACTTAAAAATCTCAAGCCCATTCAGAATCTCCCTGCCTAGGCTTTAGACTTTTCTATCCAATCAAGAAAACGGCAGAACCCTCTAAAGACAGGCCTTACGAGCCTATTTCCTGACTTTTCATATTGAAGAAAAACACAGAATACTTATCTTTTAGATCACTAAAAACCACAAAAAACAACTCTACAAAATCTCTAATTGGCGAACAAAAATCCATTGGCCAGGTTGACTTTTAAGGCGGCTTTTGCAACAATAATGCATGCGAGTCAGGTGCTGTTAGATATAGCTTGAGCGTGGCTCCGAGAGGCTAAGAAATGAACGTGAAACAAAGTTTGCTGGCGATCGTTGGAATGGCCTGTCGGTTTCCAGGTGGCATTGATTCAGTTGTGGATCTAACTGATGCTCTCGAAAGTAAAATTAATGCAACCTGTGCTGTCCCTACCGATCGTTGGAATTCAAATTTTTATCATTCATCAGATTCCAAGTCGCGTGGGAAATCCTACATGCGTCGAGGGGCGTTTCTCAGGCATGACATTTCTGAGTTTGATCCCTCATTTTTTGGTATTTCTCCCCGTGATGCTGAAAATATGGACCCTCAGCAGCGGACGCTGTTAGAAGTGGTATGGGAATCTTTTGAAAATGCTGGCCTCTCTCTCCCGAGCTATGCGAGCAAAAGCGTTGGGGTATATGTGGGGGGATTCATGCTGGATCACATGATCAACCAAATGAGCCCTGGCAATCGTTCGATCATCAACCAGCACACCGCCACAGGCATGATGATGACGATGTTGTCCAATCGTATCTCCCACGTCTTCGATTTTCGGGGACCCAGTCTGTCGATTGACACCGCTTGTTCCTCCTCCTTGGTGGCTTTTCACTATGCCTGTCAGGATCTATGGCGTGGCACGACCCAGATGGCAGTTGTGGGGGGGGTCAACATCATGCTGCGCCCGGAATACCCTATCGGCATGTGCAAGGGTCAGTTTTTATCCCGTGACGGTGAGTGCAAATCCTTTGATGAGCGGGCGGATGGCTACGGTCGGGGGGAGGGTGCTGGCATTGTTCTATTGAAACCTTTAGAGGCAGCCCTGGCGGATGGCGATCAAATTTTGGCCACCGTGCTGGGAACCGGAATTAACCAAGATGGTCACACCTCGGGTATCTCCTTGCCCAATGGCGAAGCCCAGCGTGACTTAATTTATGACGTGTGGGATCGTTACCAGGTCGATCCCACATCGGTCCGATATGTGGAATGCCACGGCACCGGAACAGCTGCAGGGGACCCCATTGAAGCAAGGGCCATTGGAGAGACCTATGGTCAGGCGCGCAAGGGGATTGCCCCTGTGGTCATTGGTTCGATCAAGAGCAATATTGGTCACACAGAGGCCGCCGCAGGAATTGCAGGCGTCATTAAGGCTGTGCTGACTTTGATGAATCGCAAGACCTATCCCCTGGCGAACCTACAGACCCCGAACTCCAAGATTCCCTTTCAAGATCTGAATCTTCAGTTATCCGACCAAATGATGGTGTTGAGTCAAGACCAAGAGCCATTCTGCGTCGCAGTCAATTCCTTTGGCTATGGCGGAACCAATGCTCATGCGATCCTCCAAACAGCACCGATCGCCACTAACGAGCAGGAGCTCGAATCAGCCCTCCAGCCGTCCCATGATCGATATCCCTGGGATCAGTCAACGAGCTCACCAGCCAAGCCGTTTCCCTTCTTTTTACCCCTATCTGCCCGTAATCCAAAAGCCATTGGAGTACTGGCTAGCCGGTACCGGGAACTCTTAAGCAACGATCACATTTGCTTAGCGGATCTACTCTATTCGGCTTCTTTGCGGCGTACCCATCTATCCCATCGTGCCGTGGTGAAAGGGAACAGCCGGACAGAACTGCTGGCTGCCCTTGAAACCCTGAGCAACAACGAGGAAAACGACGACGTTATCCAGGGGGTTGAACCCTTTAAAGGTCACCGGAAACCGGTGTTTGTTTTTACAGGGATGGGACCTCAGCGTTGGGATATGGGGCGCGAGTTGTATCAACATAGTCCTATCTATCGCGCCGCCGTCGAAGAAGCGGATACCGTTTTTCAAGCGGTTGCCGGGTTTTCAATTCTGGCGGAAATGCTCAAGGATGAGCAGGGTTCACAAATTTCACGCACAGAAATTGCTCAACCGGCTAACTTAGTTTTACAAATTGGACTTTTGGCCGTGCTGAAAGCCGCAGGGGTTGAGCCCGGTGCTGTGGTTGGACATTCTGTGGGAGAACTGGGTTCCGCCTATGCTGCAGGTGTACTTAATCTAGAAGATGTGATGACGGTGGCCTACCATCGAAGTCGTCTTCAGGCGACCCGAGCCGGTACGGGTGGAATGCTTGCAGTGGGGTTGGGTAAGGAGCAGGCCTTGGAAAGAATTGCCCCCTGCTCGGATCGGGTTTCGGTGGCGGCGGTCAATAGTCCCTCCAGTGTGACATTGGCGGGTGATGCCCAGGCCCTAGAACAGTTGGCGAACGTCTTCACAGAGGAAGGAATCTTCAATCGCCAGCTTACGGTCGAAGTCCCCTATCACAGCCCAATGATGGATCCGATCCTACAGCCTATGATTGAGGCCATGGCGCAGATCCGTCCCCAATACCCTCAGGTCGATCTGTACTCGACCGTAACGGGGGCAAGGGTGGAGGGCATTTCCTACGACGCTGAATACTGGACACTCAATACGCGTCAGTCTGTTGAATTTGCCGCTGCAATTTTCTCACTACTAGAGGACGGATACAATACGTTTCTTGAGGTTGGCCCCCACCCCGTCTTGGCCAATTCTATCCGGGACTGTATCCGCAGTTCGGACAAAGACTGTCGAACCATTTTTACCTTAAATCGCAAGATGCCAGAGCTAGCTAGCCTGCATCGGGCGATCGCCAGCGTTTATACATCGGGTTGTGAAATCAACTGGTCTATTCACAATGGCCAAGGACATTGGATCACGCTACCGAACTACCCCTGGCAACGGGAACGGCTCTGGGTGGAAAATGACCGAGCCGCCCAAGATCGGTTGGCCGTCATGAGTGCCCCTATCCTAGGTTTGCAAGAAGCCCCGGCAACCCCTGCTTGGCGAAACGATTTTGAGCATGAAAGTGTCAAATATCTTAAGGATCACGTGATCACTGGCGTGCCTATTTTGCCGGCTGCGGCTTATATTGAGGCATTGTTGGAGCTGTTAATGTCGAAGGCTAATAGTCAAGCCGCGCTGATCCTCCGGAATCTCAAAATCTTTTCCCCCATGCTGCTCTCTAGCGATCGGGCGCTGGATGCGGTGACAACTTATGATCCTTTTACCCAATCGGCAACGATCCGCAGTCTGACCAACGGGTCACTGGGAGAGGGGCAAATCCACATTACCGCCAACCTTGCTTGGGCTAAAACGTACATTCCCAAACAGCAAGATTTACAGGCGCTCCTCGCGGCGGCTGAGCATCAGGTTGATATTCCCGAGTTTTATCAACGTTTGGATCGACTGAATCTCAGCTACGGGCCTGCTTTTCAGAGCATTCGTGCCATGCAGGTCAATCAGACCGAGCGACGGGTCGTCGCACGCATTGAAATGGATGCAAACCTCGCTCAAGCCTTAGACGGTTATGTGATTCATCCCTCCCTACTGGATGCTTGTTTCCAAACCCAGATTGCTTTGTTGAAGGTTCTGGAAACGACCTATTTACCGACTGGTTTTCAGGAAATGTGTGTCTATAGCACCCAACTCCCTGAGAGCATCTGGTGCTTAACCGAACTGATAGAACAAACAGAACGACAGATTCTGTGCAATATTTCGCTTCTGGATGAGGAGGGCCGATGTTTGGCCGTCATTCGAGGCATGTGCTCCACAGCAGCGGCTAAACAGGAACGAGTCGATCGGTTTGGTGACCCGGTAAAGCGCCAAATCTTGACCTACAACTGGTCCTACGGTGAGCCCCTGACCGAGCCCAAGCGTTTGGGTTATTGGTTGGTGGTGGGTGCGGATGTTCAAATAACCCAAAAAACCAGCAAGAATCTGGAGCAGTATGGAGCGATCCAGGCGTTTCCGGTTGTTCTTCGGGCTCAAGCACTAGGGAGCGATCCCCCGACAGAGGCAGTCGCCCTCGCTCAGGTCGAAACAACGGCAGATGCAACTCGCCTGTTGGAGCATTATTCCAGCTTGGACGGTATCGTTTTTCTTCACGGTTTGGCCGCCACACCGAACTCTGACGATCCCACAGGGGAGCGGGCGATCGCACAACTCATCGCCTTTTCCCAAGCGCTGCTCCAGCGATCGGACAGCCACCGCCCTCGAATCTATACCGTGACTCAAGGGGCCTTTTCGGTCAAGGAGCACGATACCCTCATCCAACCCAGTCAGTCTGCCATTAATGGTTTTGTACGGGTGGCGTTCAATGAACTCGAAGGGTTTCGTTTTAGTTCCATTGACCTCCCTGGCAAGATTTCTCCAGAGATCTGGGATAGCTTAACTATGGAGTTACTCTGCGATAGCCGCCACGACGAAGTCGCCCTGCGTGGTCGCTTACGGTTGGTGAGCGAACTGACAGACAGTCCCCTTCTGACTGAAGATCGTATTCAATATGTCGGCATTGACGATACCCATCCCATCAAGGTTCGTCCCCTCAAGGCTGATACAGAAAGTATCGGCGGGGCTCGAATCTTGTCAGCTCCTCCGGCACCGCTGGGAACCGATGACATTCAGTTACGGATCGAAGCAGTCTTGGCTCCCTATCAATTACTCACTGAAGAGCCGGCCCTCTACGAAAGTCAACCGGTTGTTGAAGTCGTAGCTGAAGTCATCGGCGTCGGGTCTGAGGTGAATGATTTGCAACCGGGTCTACGAGTCTGTGGCTATGCCCCCACCGAGATTGCCAGTCATATTTCCGGTCCTCGGGAGCAATTTGCGTTAGTTCCCATTCGCCCAGAGACCAACGCCGCTAAACTCGTGAGTACGATGGGTCTGACAACTCGGGCTCAACTGGCGATCGCCAATCAGGATCTAAGCAAAAATGATCAGGCATTGATCTATACAGACCCCCTGGGATTAGTCATCGCTGACATCCTCGATCGGCAAGGGATCAAGGTTATCCTCATCTCCGAAGCCCAAGACAAGCTCGAATTCAAGGTTCTGGAGCGCTACGTTGTTGTGTCATTTTGCCCAGAAGAGCTGCACGAGGTCTTTGAACAAACCAGAGAAAGTAAGGGTTTTGATCTGTTGGTTGCTCCCTTAGGCCGTTGGGTCCAGACCTTTGATTTCAGTAGCCTGCGGCAGGGTGGCAGCATCATTGATACGGACAGTGACGCAACCCCAATCGCCCTAGGACAGCATCAGTTAACCAGAACTGATCTGAAGATGTATTTGCAGCGCCCTGCTCGTCTTCAGCAGATGCTCACACAAGTCGTGGAACAGTTTGAGCAGCAGCAGATGGCACCACTACAAAGTCTGACCGTTTCGGTTCATGATATTGCTTGGCAAAAGCTTAGCTTGTCCAGCGATATTCGGACTGTCGTGATGACCTTTAGTACCCATGGTCAAGAGTTGCCCGTGGTCCAGAAAGACATCGCAGTTTTTGATCCCAATGGTACCTATTTCATTACAGGTGGTTTTGGCGGCTTTGGTCAAAAAACGGCTGAGTGGCTGGTTTCCAAAGGCGTTCGCCACCTGGTGCTGACGGGGCGTACGGGAGCAAACACCCCAGCGCGCCAGGCCATCCTTCAGCATCTCAGGGAACTGGGTGCAACGGTCAAGGCAGTAGCCTGCGACACCGCTGATCTGGAAGCTCTCAGCGAACTGTTTGCCGACATTCAGGCAACTTGTCCGCCGCTCAAGGGCATTTTCCACTCCGGTGCGCTGATCTTAGATCAGCCGATTGAGGCCATTGACCCCAATATCTACCAAAAGGTGATGCGTAGCAAAGCCTTGGGCGCATGGAACTTGCACCAGCTCACCCTGTCCCTGTCCCTGTCCCTTGATCACTTTGTGTTGTACTCCTCCGTGGCCAACCTGGTCGGGAACACCCGTCAAGCGGCCTACAGTGCAGCCAATGGATTCCTCAACGGCTTAGCCCATCTTCGTCGGACGCAGGGGCTGGCGGGAACTAGCGTTAACTGGGGGGCGATCGCCGATGTCGGGGTTGTTGCCCAGGATGAAACCCTGGAGCAATTCCTACGGTACACCGGTCTTAGAGGAATCAGCTCCGCAGAGGCCTTGGATGTCCTGGATGTTGCCCTAGCCAGAGATGTGACCCAGTTTGGCGTTTCCATGATTTCCAGTTGGGCCGACTGGTCTCGCTATGAAACGCGTGGCGCAACTTCACCTCGCTTCCAAAGCCTAATCGCCAGTGATACCCAAGACAAAGACCATTCAATGCGCACGGTCCTCAAAGAGGAATTAAGGGGTCTTAAAGAGGAAGAAAAAGTTGAGTTACTCGGCTCCTTACTGCTGGAAATTATTGCGTCTGTTCTCAAGTCTGACCCAGAAGGAATCCCCTTAGATACGGTCGTCAGCCAATTGGGTGTCGACTCATTAATGGCGACCGAACTACAGCTCCAGATTGACACCCAGTTAGGACTCAGCATTTCCATCATGGAACTTCTTGGAGATACAACCATTCGCTCTTTTGCGCGGAGTTCACTAACCTCACTCTTCACAGAAGAAGCCAGCCTGGTCTAGCGATTCAGGCTGGCGATTCAGACTAGCGATTCAGAAGCGATTCAGAAACCTTAAAGGCTTTGTTCGTCAACCTATCCAGAACGATTGAGTACCCCCCATGACTGTACAATCCCGCTTAGAACGACTCAAGAAACAGATGAACTTGAGTGCTGAGGTTTCAACTTCAGAATCTCAAATCAAGGTATTTACCCCTAAGGAGATACAGCCTCACCATTATGATGTATCCCTGTTTCCTGAATACAAAGAATTCGCAACAATGGAGTGGTTTTATGAAAGCCAGAATTACACCAAAAATCTGTTTCAAAAGCATTTAGGCGGATCTGACGCAACGGTTAATCTAGAAGGGCAAGAGCGGATCAATTTTTCAAGCTATAACTACTTAGCACTGGCTAATGATCCGAGGGTCAAGAAGGCAGCTCAAGATGCAGTCGAAGCCTTTGGCACTAGCACTGGATCCGGGCGTTCCATTACCGGCGAAATTGATCTCCATCAAGCATTTGAGCGGGAAATCTCAGAAGTTCTGGGCACCGAAGATGCCGTCGTTTCGGTAGGAGGATACAGTACCAATACCTTTACGATTGGTTATCTCTGTCGAGAACAGGATTTGATCATCTACGATGAATTGATTCACAATTCTGCTTTAACGGGATGCAAGCTAGCGGGCTCAAGACGCTTTAAGTTTCCCCACAATGACTACGAAGCCCTGGAAAAAATTCTGGAACAGCAGCGCCATAAATACGAGCGTGTCTTAATCCTCGTAGAAGGAGTTTACAGCATGGATGGGGACATCCCCGATATCCCTCGTCTGATAGAAATTAAGCAGAAGTATAAGGCTCTATTGATGGTTGATGAGGCCCATTCCATGGGAGTGATTGGTCCCAATGGTTTAGGCGTGACGGATTACTTTAATGTATCGGGTCAGGACATCGACATTCTCTATGGCTCCATGAGCAAGGCGTTCGGAACTTGCGGGGGTTACGTAGCCGGTTCTAAAGCCCTCATTGCGATTTTAAAGTATTACGCACCGGGTGTCTTGCTCTATGGCGCTGCTCCTACCCCCGCTAATACGGCTGCGGGGCTTGAATCTCTCAGAATTATGCGAGATGAACCGGAACGGGCTCGTCGGGTCCAGGAAAATGCAGCGTATTTTATTGAGAAAGCCCAGGCCGCAGGGTTAGATACCTACGTCAGCAAAGATTCAGGGGTTGTACCCATTATGATTCGAGATTCTGAGCTTGCCCTTTGGCTTTCTGTAACGCTGTTCGACCAAGGTATCTGCGCTTTTCCCATGCTTTATCCGATCGTTCCCCGAGATCAGTCGCGGTTGCGATTCTTCATTAATACGAACCATACCCAAGCTCAACTGCATTTCACCATCGATTGCATTGTCAAAAACCTTCGTGTTGCTCCGCCTTCAACAGGTGCAATGTAAGGACTTTAATCGATACAAATATTGTCCCGGTCAAGACCATGAAGCAGGTTAAATTCAATACATTTGGTCCACCCTTTGCAGTCGCCTCTTGTGTGGATGGAGCTGATGTTGGTGATCCTTCTCCATGGGAGGTCATTGTCAATGTAGAGGTCTTTCCCATTAATGTGGCCGATTTAGCGATGCTGGCTGGAGACTATGGAACGCTCCCACAACTCCCTGCAAGCATTGGCATGGAAGCGGTTGGGACGGTCTCCCAATGCGGGGATGCCGTTCAAGCTTTAGAGGAGGGCGATCGCGTTGTCATCTTGGCCAATAATAATTGGGCCGAACGTCGTAAAGTCACGCTCAATGCCGTTCAAAAAGTTCCTAAAGACATTGATGTGGCACAGTTGTCACTCCTCAAAGTCAACCCAACCACTGCCTACATGCTACTCAATGATTTTGTAGCACTCGAACCAGGTGATTGGATTATTCAATCTGCCCCCTTATCCAGTGTGGGGCAGTCTGTGCTCCAACTTGCCCAGTCTAGGGGCATCAAAACAGTCAATGTTATCCATCGTCCAGAACTTAAGGAAAGAGTAATGGAGCGAGGGGGTGATGTTGTGATGGAGGATGGCCCTGATTTAAGTCAGCGGGTTCAAGCACTCATTGGTCTTGCTCCCATTTCTCTGGCCCTAGATGCAGTGGCAGGACCAGGGACCCAGCATCTAGCCGACTGCTTGTCTGATGGGGGGCGGATTATCAATTATGGGATGTTGTCGGGGGAGAGCTGCGTTTTAGCACCGGAACATATTATCTTTCGGGGTATCTCCTTAGAAGGATTTTGGCTTTCCAAAATTGTTAATCGCATGTCCCATCAAGATCGTAATGATTTATTTGGGCAACTCACCCAACTCATTGCGAATCAAAAGCTCAACATCGAAATCGATTCCTACTATCCCATGTCAGACCTCAAGTCCGCTATTCAACGGGCTATGGAGCGGGGTCGTCAAGGAAAAGTTTTGGTTTACACCAAATTTGCCCCAGACCACATCAAAGCGCAGAAATCCAATCATCCCAAACCAATGTAGGGGCAAATCGCTGTTCGTCGGATGTCTGTCAAGCACCGTCTGAACAAAGCTTCTACATCAAGGATGGGGGTCATTGAGTTGTCATCACCCCCTCACGCTCATCGACACAACCCCATATTTATGCAAGCCCTTCAAAGCATCAAGCCTAAACCTCAGATTTTCAATTGGACTGACGCACCACCCCAGGGAGAAGCGTCAGCCATTGCTCCAGGTCTGTGGTTGCTACCTGTTCCCTTGGACTCAACCTTAGACCATGTTAATCTCTATGTGTTGGCTGATGCTGATGGCTGGACGTTGGTGGATACAGGGATTAATACCCCCCTCTGTCGTCAGGCACTGGAATCAGCCTTTAGTCGGGAACCACTGAAGCAATTTCCCATCACGCGTGTAATTTCTACTCACTTTCATCCCGATCACATTGGTCTAGCAGGCTGGTTGTGCCAGCAAGGAGCAGAACTCTGGACCAGCCGAACCTGCTGGATGCAGACTCGCCTCCTAACAGTCGATGACCGTCCAGGTCCCCTGGAACATGAACTTCATTTTGTACGGAAAGCCGGGATGCAGGGGTTGGAGTTTGAAGCCTTTCGTCGTCGCCCCCATAACAATTACCGGCAAACCGTCTTGCCATTGCCAGACACTTATCATCGCCTGACAGAGGGAGACCGTCTAACCATTGGCGATCGCACCTGGACTGTTCATCTAGGCTATGGCCATGCCGTTGAACATGTCACACTTTGGGCTGACGATGGCCATGTGATTACTGGGGATCAAGTGTTGCCTGGAATTTCGTCCAATATCAGCGTTCTTTCCAGTGAACCGGAAGAAGATGTCCTCTCTGAATGGATAGAGAGCTGCAAGCGATTTGCTCAACTGGCATCGGATGAAATGCTCTGTTTACCAGGCCATAACCTTCCCTTTTATGGCATAGGTAAGCGTTGTCATCAATTAATTCATAGTCATCAACTTGCATTAGCTCGGCTTCTCCAGTATTTACAACAACCTCGCACCGTTCTCGATTGTCTAGAGGTGATTTATCGGCGAAAACTCCGCCCCGACGAACGCAGTCTTTTAATTGCAGAAGCTTTTGGCTATCTCAACCATTTACACAAGAAAAACATGGTGGAAAAAACGATCAATTTTGAAGGTGCTTACCTATGGTTTAAGCGTTAAGGTCAACACTACTCATTTTCTCTAGATTTTTAGCATTAAAATTCATGAACACAACCATTTCTTCAGACCAATACGATGTCATTGTGATCGGCTCAGGCATTGGGGGATTAACGGTTGCAGCGATACTCGCTAAGCTAGGCCGAAAGAAAGTTTTAGTGCTAGAACAACATTTTATGCCTGGGGGATGTACCCATGCCTTTCAGCGCAAGGGTGGTTACCAGTGGGATGTGGGGCTGCACTATGTAGGGGAAATGAATCCAGGTAGCTTTGGAAGATCTGTTTTTAACTATATATCAGAAGGGCGACTGGATTGGCAAAAAATATCCGATCCCTTTGAAAGATTTGTGTATCCAGATTTTAGTTTTGATGTTTCTTCTGATCCTCATCAATACTTAAACGATTTAATCCAATCCTATCCCTTAGAGGAACAAGCAATTCGTCAGTACTTCAAAGACGTAAAGCGTGCTTCATTTTGGGTTGTATTACATAATATGATCGAAGTCTTACCCTCCTTTTCTCAAGCCCTAATTAGGCAACTATTTCAGAAATTTGGAACTTTGGTTCTAGAATCAACTGATCGCTATTTAGATCGAAACTTTAAGGACAAAACGCTCAAGGCACTTTTGACGTCCCAATGGGGAGACTATGGACTAACACCATCCCAAAGTTGTTTTGGCATTCACAGTACGATTGTGAGTCATTATTTGAATGGAGCTTGGTATCCTGTGGGAGGAGGAGCAGCGATCGCCCAGTCGATCATTCCTACCATCGAAAAAGCAGGGGGCAGAGTCCTCACCCAACAACAAGCCACAGAAATCCTGATTGAGTCCAGCATTGCCCAAGGTGTGGAAGTCCAAAAAACAGCATCTTCAAAGGGGAAAAAGACCATCTACCGGGCACCCATTATCGTCTCTGGCGCAGGGCTCTACAACACCTACGACAAACTTATTCCTAAACACCATAAGATTCCAGAGCGAGAGCATGTACAACCATCTAATAAAGGATCATGTATTGTGACGCTTTATCTAGGCTTAAAGGAAAATCCTCAGTTGTTGGGATTTCAAGGTGAAAACATCTGGTTATACACCTCCTACGATCATGAAATCAAAGATGCCTTTTCATTAATTAACCAGACACCAGAGGATGAACTATCTAATATATTCTCATCCTGCTATATTACATTCCCTTCCCTCAAGGATCCACTCGCCCAAAAACATACCGCAGAGATTATCATTGGTGGAGAGTATGATGATTTTTCTTCATGGGAAGATAAGCATTGGAGAAAACGAGGCCAAGACTATGAACAATTCAAGTCCAAAATCTCCAAGGCACTCATCCAGTTTGTCGAAAAACACTTTCCCGGTTTTCAGGACATGATTGAATATCAAGAGCTCGCAACACCCTTGACTTACAAGCATTTCATTGACAACCAAAAGGGTGAAATTTATGGTCTTCCTTACACATCGCATCGTTTTAGGAATAGACTGGCTCAGGCTAAGACCCCCATTCAGAACCTATATTTAACAGGAGGAGATGCCTTTACATCAGGCATTCTAGGGGCAGTGTTTGGCGGTGTTAAAACAACTAGTCTAGCTTATGGAATTTTAGGATTTCCTAGAATTGCGCTCGCCATTTTTTTGTCGAATGTTTACAAAGCATCCCAAAAGTAACTTAAATGAAACATACGCTGAATTTTTGTTGACAACAATAGCACCTGAATGAGCACACATTAAGCAACAGAGATATTCCCGATTTTTCAGATATTTTCTGTAGATCTTAATAAGTTGGACAGAGCAGAATATGAATAGCTAAATTGACATCAATTCAGTAGATCTCTTAATCTATTAGGCCTACTGACTGACTTAGATCTATTGATTTCGTAGATCGAATGTCAAATCATTCTATTCAGTTCATATCAATTGTCTGAACAAGTGAAGCATTCCCGAGTGAGATATTACCATTTTAGACATTGAACTTGAGATTAGCCATGAGTAATTACTGGATGAACAAACTTGCCCTAGGGGCTAGCCAATGGTTTGCGGTGGGTGCACTAGCCCTACTTTCTGGCTTGCCAACTGCATATGCTGCAGAAGTCAAGGTGAATGTAGCAACCGATGCCAGCGCAAAGGGGCGAGTGGGATGTGCCCTCTTTAAGGGAGATGGCGGGTTTCCGATGGACCTATCCGATGCGGTTCAGATGTGGCAGAAGCCGCTCAATGGCACGGCATCTTGTGTGTTTAGTGAACTCACTGGAGGTTCCTATGCGGTGGCGGTATTCCAGGATCTAAACAATAACAATATTGTCGATCGTAACTTTTTCGGGATTCCCCAGGAACCCTGGGCCGTATCAAACAATATCCGTCACCGCTTTCGAGAGCCAAACTTTTCCGAAAGTCAGTTCAATTTAAGCAAGGGACAGTCAATCACGTTAAATCTGACTGTTAAAAGGTAGAAATTAGTTTCTCCATAGTCCCTATTCGTCCGGCCTAAAGAAATCCGTTTTAGGATATTTCAGAAGGCCGGACGAACGATCATAATCCAATAAGCTTCTCTTCGGAGCTAACCTTTAGCCTACGAATAACTCGGACTTCAGGTCCAAGCCTCCATGAGGATATATCAGAAAACTATAGAATTAGACAGACATCTTTAAAAAAGATGACCTGTTAAAGGTCATCTTTTAATGGTTCATCTTTTGGGTATTGAAATAAGCCATTTTTGCACAGTTTATTTCAAACAACTAGGTCAAAGATTTTAGATTAAATGTCACAGCTATCTACTGAGGTGTCTTGTCAACTTCCCAAATACAGGCAGCATCATCCATTGCTCGACAGGAAACTTGTTCAACGCTAAACTCTTTTCCTGTCAACCAGTTTAAAGACTCCTGTAAAGTACCACTCCAAAGCCAGCATATCGGATGATTGGCAGTCTTTCCGGCACAGCAAGCACAGCCTTCATCGATATAAGCCCATTTACTACCACGATCTTCCAACCGTAATCCTGTAGAGTATCCTCCCGTGGCATAGACTTTCTCTACATCTGACTTGATTGAATCGAGGACTGTCTTAATTTGTACTGATATCGGTAGCAGACGTATAGCTCTACGTGCCGCAAAGTTCATTAGCTTGCCTTGATTTTTAAGGGCGGGCTGAGCTGAGCTACGTCCAATTTTAATCATCATCTCCTTTCCTTCAATGCCGTATCGACTGATCATCGAGGTAGAGAGATTCGCATAATCATTCAGATTCATGCTTTTAGAAAGCTGAAGAACTTCTTCAGGATAATGGTCAATGAGATGTTGCAATTGACTCGCAGATAAGATTTCCGCGAGTGCCTCCTGACCCAGCACCTCCTGAGCTGCATTCAGAACCCATCGCATATAGGCGTCAGCAATGGGAATTTCACCGACCGGATCAGCATATTGTTTTACTTCTATCTTTAGCATCGTCTCATTTTTCATGACACTTAAATCTCATTAACTTCTTGCAGATCGCTCCCTGCTTCATGATAGCGGATTGATTAAACGTTGACTAAATTTTTGAATTTTTAGATCTCTTCTTATACTAAAAATTAGCTCGGGCTTAATAAGCAAGTACTCGACTGAAACTAACCTATCAAGTTCTCCAGTAAAAGTTGAAAATTAGGATTCAAAATTTTAGAGGGTACAGGCCAAACAGCTTCTAACAGGAGGGTTTAACTGATCGATCTAAAACACCACCTCCACTAAGTTTAGTTCTTTTAGGCTCAATCGAGACATAGATTTGATAGATCAAACTGGTAGCAAGCAAACAAAAAACAACCGATCTAGATACAAAATCAAACAACAAAAACATCACTTAAGCGTGAAGCTAATAAGACGAAATTACAATCTGGATTATCCCGTCTATAATCTAGAGATATTGACTTTCAATAACGTTGTTGAGGCCCTGCATTCAGGGAAGGTCAGGTGTTTTGAATCTGAACTTCTGAGTCTAGCTTTCCTGGCTAAGATTTCGGAGGTTTGGGCGTGAGTTCTGCGAGGTGAAAATGTCATGAATGGCCAGCAGTTTGATTGGTTTAACTCCCATACGTCGGCGTTTAGCTCGCGAACGAAAGCAATGATGCCTTCAAAGTCGACGGCTGGAGCATCCGCTTCGTCACGACAAACTAAGGCTCTAAGTCGTAGGCAATTGAAAATGTGGGCTATTTCTCTCATCGCCATAGTAGGCTACACCGGAGGTTATCTCGTGGCTCGACCTGCTTTTACTGCTGCTAGCTCCGAAGTTCAACCCACTGAAGGGCAGACCAAAAGGATTGGTATCCGTGACCGCCCCCTGCCGGTCGAAGTGATTGAACTCATCCCAGTTAACAGCTATACGATTCAGCGAGAGTATACTGGGGAAGTGAAGGCGGCCCGAGCGAGTAATCTAGGATTTGAGCTTTCCGGCAAGCTGATTGCTTTGAGGGTCCAGACTGGGGACACTGTGGCGGCAGGGCAAGTGATAGCACAACTCGATACCCAAAACCTGGAAGCGCAGAGGGGTTTGCTGTTAGCGCAAAGGGATCAGGCGATCGCAGTCTTACAGGAGTTACAAAATGGACCTCGGCAAGAGGCCATTGCAGCAGCGCGCTCTAACGTGAATGACTTTGAAAATCAGCTAGTTTTACAACGGACCAAGCAATTGCGCCGAGAGTATCTCTATGAAGAGGGCGTGATTGCCCAAGAATCTCTTGACGAAGCGGTCTTAGGTGCCGAAGCCCTTAGCGATCGCCTCGCGGCGGCTCGCAGTCAGCTCCAGGAATTGCAAACCGGTACGCGTCCGGAACAGGTAGCTGCACAGCAAGCCGTCATTTCACAAATTGATGCTCAAATCGCAGACCTAGAGATCACGATCGCCAAAGGAACGATTCGAGCCCCCTACAACGGCAGAATTGGCGATCGCCTCGTCGACGAAGGGACAGTCCTCAATCCTGGCCAAGCGGTCGTGCGCCTCGTTGAAGGAGCCAGTCCAGAAGTAGAAATTGGTATCCCTGAGGATGGAGCAATGAGTTTAATCCCCGGTAGCTCGGCAACGGTTGAAATTGGTGGACAAACCTACCGGGCAAGGATCATGGCACTGAAACCCGAAATCGATACCGCCACAAGGACGCGTCCACTGGTGTTGCAATTGGAAGCAACGGCCTTGCAGACTGTGGCTCCACAACAAATTGCACGGCTGCGATTGGAGCAGGGAGTAGCAACTGAGGGATATTGGGTGCCCGTGACGGCGCTGGTCAAGGGGGATAGCGGTTTGTGGGCTACCTACGCAGTGGTGGGTGCAAAAAATAGTAAAGAAAGTTCAAATGTCGGCATTGTAGAGCGTCGAGATGTTGAGGTGCTTTATACGGAGAATGAGCGGGTCTTAGTCAGAGGAACCTTAGAAGCGGGCGATCGCATCATTGAATCGGGTGTCCAGCGCATTGTTCCCGGTCAAAGCGTTCTGGTCCAGTCCGATTCCTAGCTCGTCTTCCTAGCTCGTTGCCCGGTTGGCGACATGGGGGTAGAGGTCAGGTGTGTCCCATGCAACATCAGATTTATAGGTCACTCACTGTTTGGACACCCAGTGTCTGGAGCTTAGGCTATGCTCACACTGCTCTATCGAAATTTTCGACTTCTGATTCTCTGTCTTATTCTAATTTCCCTTTGGGGCTATGCTTCGTTTCAGCAATTGCCCCGCCTAGAAGATCCAGAACTCACCCCACGCGCGGCGATTGTACAAACCTTCTTCCCTGGAGCCAGTGCCGATCGTGTTGAATCTCTGGTCACCGAAAAAATTGAAACAGAAATTGCCACGGTCAAGGAAGTCATGACCTACGAGTCCACTTCGCGATCGGGCGTATCTACCATTATTGTTGAGTTGCAAGACGCGATTGGCCCTCAGGAGGTCGATACTATCTGGGCGAAGGTGCGGGACAAACTTCGCAATGCTGAACCCCTACTCCCCCCTGGGGCGACGGAACCAGAACTGGATGAAATTGAAGTTCGCGCCTACGCCCTCCTGGTGGGATTAACCTGGGAACAAAATGACCCACCCAATTATGCGATCCTACAAAGACGGGCACAGGTATTGGAAGATTCTCTGCGATCGCTTCCAGGCACTGAGTTCGTCGATACCTTTGGGGCACCGGATGAAGAAATCGCCGTAGAACTTGCCCCCCAGCAGCTTGCCGCCCTTGGCCTAACCACCCAGCAAATTGCCCAGCAAATTCAGCAGAGCGATTCCAAAGGATCGGCAGGGCAATTGCGGGGTAACAGTGAATTAGTTCTGGAAGTGGCCGGAGAACTAGACTCTCTGGAGCGGATTCGACGGATTCCACTGCAATCGGGTGTTGGTAATACCACAGGAAAATTTGCCTGGTTGGGAGATGTGGCCCAAGTTCGTAAGGGAATTGTGGAACCCCCTTCGGCCTTGGCTCAAGTCAGCGATCGCCCTGCCGTAGTTATTGGTGTTTATGTCAAATCCGATTTTCGCTTGGATCAATGGACCATTGCCGCCCATAAAACCCTCAATCAGTTCCGGAAACAACTACCTAGCGGCATTGGCCTGACAGTTCTCCTGGAGCAAAATCGCTACGTCAGCGCTCGGCTCAACCAACTCTTCTCCGGCCTGATTCAAGGAGCAGGACTCCTTTTCCTCGTCACCCTCGTGATGATGGGTTTTCAAGCGTCCCTCGTGATTCAATTCTCCCTGGTGCTCTGTGTGCTGGTTGTTTTTGGCCTCATGGTTCTCCTGGGTATGCCGCTGCACCAAATGTCAGTGATGGGATTGATTGTGTCCTTGGGGATGCTCATCGACAACGCAATTATCGTAGCGGACGATATTCACGGTCGCTTACACCAGGGACAACGGATCTCTATTGCCATCCGTGACACTGTCGTTTATCTGACTTCACCCCTCACCGCTGGCACCCTCACGACGGTCTTTTCCTTCATGCCCATTGCCCTGCTGAAAGGCAATATTGGCGAGTTCATGGGGTCCCTGGGCGTGAATGTGGTTTTGGCGGTGCTGACGTCCTTGGTTGTGGCCTTGGTCTTTACGCCAGTTTTAATGGGCTATTTGTATAACCATTGGCATCAAATCTGGGGAGTTAAATCCTTGGGTCGATGGGGCAACCAGGGCTTTTCTAATGAGAAATTACTACGGTGGTACACGGGCACCTTACGTGGGTCATTGGCCCGTCCGCTGTTGAGTGTGTTTCTCTCACTGCTGCTTCCCCTATCTGGCTTTTTGGCAGTGGCCACCTTGGATCTACAGTTTTTTCCTGCTGCCGATCGGGATCTAATGCAGATTCAAATTGAGTTGCCGACAACGGGAGCGATCGCCCAAACTCAAGCAACAGTACGTGCCGTGCGAGCGCAGCTTCTCAAGCATCCTGAAGTTCAGGATCTTCATTGGTTCATTGGTGAAAGTAGCCCCCGCATCTACTACAACCAAATGAATATTCGCGCAGGAGAAGCCAGCTATGCTGGCGGTATTTTGCAGCTCTCTCAAATTGTATCGAATGACTGGATTCTCGAAACTCAGCACGAATTAGACGCAGCTTTTCCCAGCTCCCGCATTCTCTTACGTGGGTTTGAGCAAGGTCCACCCTTTGATGCCCCCATTGAATTGCGCATTTATGGACCTGACTTAGATGTCTTGCAAACTCTGGGAGATGAAGCCCGCGCTTTGCTATCACAACTGCCAGAGGTGACCCATACACGCGCACTCTTAGGCGAAAGCCTACCGCAACTTTCCATACAGGTTGATGAAGCGGCTGCTCGCAGCCGAGGACTCAGTCAAGCGGAGATTGCCCAACAGCTCAATACCACGCTGGAAGGAGTGACTGGCGGCTCTGTTCTGGAAGGCAACGAGGAACTGCCCGTGCGAGTCCGTTTATCCAATGCCGATCGCGCTAGTCTTGACCAGATCGCCAGCCTCAATTTGCTGGTAGCCGCTCCGTCTATCGGCAATCAACTCAACACGACCCCTCTCAATGCATTAGGCCGTTTAAGTTTAGAACCCAAGCGTTCAGCGATTACCCGCCGCAAGGGTATCCGAATCAACACAGTACAAGGATTTTTACAAGCCGGAGCACTCCCGGCCTCTGCGCTGAAAGAGTTTCAGCAGTTGCTCAACCAATCCCTTGTCGTTCCTCCAGGCTACAATCTGTCCTTTGGGGGGGAAGCGGAAGAACGGGGTGCGGCAGTAGGCGGTTTGTTGGCGAGTATTGCAGTGCTAGTGGTGCTGATGGAGGCGACCTTGGTGTTGTCTCTCGGCTCGTTCCGGCTCTCTCTTGTGATTTGGGGCATCGCTGCTCTGTCCGCTGGCCTTGGCTTTCTATCCTTGTGGATCTTTGGCTTCCCCTTAGGTTTTAATCCGCTGATTGGCATTATTGGTCTGATTGGGGTATCGGTCAATGATTCGATTACGGTGTTGACCGCGCTGAAGTCAGATCCCTTAGCTAGTCAGGGCGATCATCACGCAATCCAGCAAGTGGTCATCCATTGTACACGCCATGTGCTGACAACAACTCTCACAACTGTAGTTGGATTTACACCCCTGATTCTTGGGGGGGGTACATTCTGGCCGCCGTTAGCGGTGGTGATTGCCGGGGGGGTATTATGGGCAACGCTACTATCACTCTACTTCATTCCCCCCGTCTATCTACTGTTGACAAGACGCAAATTCACTGGTGTAATTTTGCCCATAAAAAAGCCCAAAATCCCTAACATTACTGTTCACTATCAAGAGGAGAGAAAAGCCACTTTCATTCCTAAATCTTCTAAGCCTTAAATTTCTTAAAAGATTGAGACAACCTTAGGTTTTCCCATAATTTTAGTCGGACAAATAGCCAAATTAAAATTTGCCAAAATGGCAGTTTTAACCGAAAACTATCATGGAATAATTTAAGACGTATAGGGTGCTTTACAGACTTCACAACCACTATTCTTTGGAGCAGAAAGCAATGGGCAATAGTCATATCAAGATCTCCGATCTCGATACACTTGAAACGCTCTCGATGGATAAGCAAACTCCTCTTGCAGGGGGCTGGTCATGGAGCGGTTGGCTAAGGGTTACCAAGGTCGAACCAGAATCCCACAAACCTGCCGAAAAAGAGAAGGAGAAGCATTCTTGGACCGTTCAGTGGCGAGTTGATCCTAAGCCTAAACATGATGACTCCTGGCGAGAAGGAACGGTCACTTATACTTCTAGTGATAAGGAGGATTGTTATTCAGTCTGGTGGGGTTGGTAGTTGATAGGGTATAGATCCGTCAACAAGCAATACCCAACGGCTTAGTCGTTGGGTATTGCTTTGATTACAATCCTCCTGTGGGTTAGATAACAGAACTTTTATTCTGGGCTCTCAACTACACTCATTGAGAGGACAGGTTTACCGTCAACGAATTACCGTTGCTCCCTGGCACTAACTTAGCTGCAACCCACTCGTCTCCCGTCCAAAAAGCTCCATCTGGTCCAGCCGCATAAAGAGGAACAACAGCACCACTTGAATACTTGAGGTTCAACTGATCACCAGAGTAGATCGAGTCATCAAAATCACTCTCTACAACAATCGGATCGCGGTTCCGAAGCGTACCATTGGGAGCATCCTGAATTTCTAGGAAGATCTGGTAAGACGACTGAATCCCGGCGCTTCCTAGCAAAGGATCGTCTTGGGAGAAACTTCCCCCAGCTTGTAGGATTAGGGGGGGCTGATTTTGAACAATGGAATTAAACGCTAGGTCAGGACTGCCATCACCAATATTGACGGTAATGACATCACCAAGCGGTGTTTGTCCCGTAGAACTGGAGCGGATGATTTCGCTCTTTGACACGTCATAGCGTCCATCCAGAGTTCCTAAATTACCTAAGAGTGGGTTATTAACGATCGCATCTTCAGCTTCACCCAACAGCAACTGAGTTTCTCCACGAAGTTCTGCGCTGAAGGCAGGATCATTATTGGTGGGGTCAAAGCCAACGTTGATGATGATGGAATTAGAGAAGTTCACGATGGCACCCGCATCCATGAGCTCTAGGTTGGCCGGGGTTTGCCCCTGGGTCAATCGGCTGACGAGCGGAGGGTAAGAACCGCTTTGGAAGCCAAACTCACCGGTTTTATCATTAATAAACTCAAAGCTGGGGCTGGAAAAGCTGAGATTAGTGTTGCCGTTGAAGACGGCGATCGCATCCCGATTCTTACTAACATCATCGCTCATCCTGTAGAGCGTACTTGTATTCTGAGCCAGATTTGTTTCAATGACATACTGATCCGCCGAACCATGGAGAACAACCAAATCCTCACCGACGGTAAAGTCATTGACAATGGCGAAATCCCCCCATTGATTGCCAAAGTAGTAAGTTTGGTTGATGTTACCGAGGATGAAGCGATCGCCTCCAACCCCACCCGTTAAATTATCTACTTCCCACCGGCCCAAAGCGACATCATCAGTCCCGTTGAGGCTATCATCGCCCTGACCACCATAGAGATGATCGTTGCCACTACCACCGGTCAAATGGTCATCGCCATCCAATGCTTCGATTTTATCGTTGCCGCCGAGGCCGAAAATATTATCATCTTCCTTCGTACCCGTCAGTGGCCAGTTCGCTTGTTCGCTGCCCAGAATTTCAATCTTGCCACCGCTTCGCAGCTTAGCCACACCTGCATCAACTGAGCTATTGAATTCGCCAGCGGCAAGGGAAATAATCTCCGTCATTCCAGAAACTGGATCCACATCCGAATCCAAGGTTTCGTGATTGCCGACATTAGCAGCGGTGAAGCTAAAGGCATTGGGAAGACCACTAAAGCCAACCTTATAGTTGCCCGCTGCAAGATTAGCAAATCCGTAATAGCCACTTGCGTTGACAATTTGACTGCGGCTAATATCGTCCCCTGTGCCAAAAACACCATCTTGGCCTGCACCAGTGAGTGTGACGCGAACACCACCAAAACCACCTTCACCATCGTCATGAATACCATTTTGGTTGGCGTCGAAGAAGACACGGTTGCCGATGAAACCGGTTTTTGGGTCGCGCTGCGGAGAGACCGTTACCTGAACTTGGGCAATATCTTCACCACCCTTACCGTCGTTGACGTGGTAGGAGAAAACGTCGCTACCCACAAAGCCTGCATTGGGAACGAAACTCAGCTGGCCATTGGGTTGCAGTGTCACAGAACCGTTGGCGGTGGAAACAGCTTGGCCAGAAGCAATGGGCCAACCATTGAGGGAGGTAATCCTCAGGGCATCTCCATCGGGGTCACGGTCATTGCTCAGCACATTAAGGTTAACGGATTGACCTGCGGTGACGGAAGCAACATCATTCTGAGCCTCTGGAGCTTCCTGTAGGTTCAAAAGCTTAACGGCAAGTATCTGAGTATCGGCATAACCGGCGGCGTCTTTGACTTGGATTTTTACGTCATAGATGTTGTCGTTCGCAACAACAGATCGAGGAGTTTCAAAGTCCGGGGCTTCTTTGAAGAAGAGCTTGCCGCTAAGCTGGTCAATTTCAAAGAAATGGGCGTCAGCTCCACCAATAATGCTATATCTCAAGCGACCATTGGCCTCGGTACTAATGGCATCATAGGTTTCCACATTAGTCACGAAACGGGTATTTTCGTTGACGTTGACATGAGCACTGTCGCCACCCCCATTACTCGTAATGCGGGGCTTGTTACTAGAGAAAAGACTTCCTAAAACCATGATCGGGCTTACCATTAATTAAGAACATGGTTGATGCACTAACCTGCAATTGACGACCCAACTAAGGGGAGTTTTGATTGCTTATAAGCCCTTAAATTTGTTGACTACGGGGTAATGACTGAGCTTAGACATAGGAGCTAAAACCAATTACTTGCCAGTGGGTTAGACAAGACTTTTCAAGCGATCTGCTTAGCCAAAAGATAGACGATTTTTCGCAAAATTCCTGTACATTTTTGTGGTTATTCTTGTATTGTATCAAGCAAAAAATAGTCAACTAAAAGCAAATTCATTAATTCTCAAACTGTATCAAGTTTAAATCGTTTCGGGATGCTCTATTTAGGTGGCGATCGTGCTCTTCCCAAAAGCCAAAAGCGTCAGCCCAGCAAAAGCTCCTATCCCAAATTTGGAATAGGAGCGAGAAAAAGGGCTAGGCCGTTATTACCAGAGATTTAAGGTTTTCATGGTCAGGTTTCTGCCTGAGAAAACTGCCCTTGTCCATCTGCAATGGGGTTACAAGTAGATGAGTCATCCCCCTCAATAAGAAAAGAGAGGACTCACCCAGGAACTCAGTCCTAGCAACCCAAAACTATTTTTATTCGTTTGCACTGGAGTTAGTTCTAATAGAGGATTAACCTCTAGAGTCGCGGCTCCATATTCATTCGCATTCGTGATTGAACTTAATCCGGCGTCAGCGTTAGGAAAGGCGTTTGACGATACGCTAGGTGGATTGACAATAGGTTCTATCTCCAAGGCATCAGTCACAGCTGATATCAATGGGTCATTTTCAGTCGCATTCTGAAAACTTCCTGCTTCTGCTGATTGCAAAAGCGTTTCGCCAGTCACCCTGCTCGTTTCAGGAAGTCCAAAATCATTAAATCTGATTCTCAGGTCTTGGCGATCTATGCTTTCTTGGCCCTCTAAGCCAAATTGGGTGGCAGCAACGGTGACTTCAAAAATATTATCTTGATCCGCATCAGAGCCAGTACTGGCGATCGCCTTAAAGTTGAGTTGTCCGCTAATGGGATCAAGCTGAAATTGATTTGAATCTCGTCCTCCTACGATGCTGTAAGTGATTTCTGGTGCTATGCTGTAGCGATCTATCGCATGATTAAGGGACTCTGCAATGAAAGGAATATCAACCTCCAGAGTTTGGGAGTTGCCCAGGCCCACATAGGTCACCTGCGGTCCATTTAAAGAGAATTGCGGTTGGTTCTCAAATTGAGCAATCACATCATTACGATAGAGCAGTTGATTACGTTGAATTCTGTAATCCGATACCTTGCCGAAGAGTTGAAGTTTATCTGAGCTATCAAAATCCGAGAGAGTCGCATGGCCTGAGCCTTGGAAATATGCCCCTTTGACATCACCCAAAATCACAATGTCACTGCCGCCTCCCGTCGTAATTTTGGCATTCTTGCCTTGGGCGCGAATGATGTCATTGCCATTGCCCGTGGTGACAACCATGGCCTGAGAGTCATAGCCTTGGATGGAGATAACATTGTTGCCCGACCCGGCATTGACCTCATAAGTACTGGAAATAGAGGGTTGAAGCAGTCGTCCAAGATTCAGGAAACCTAAAAGACCACCGGACTGGGAGCTGGAGGAGCCAGAGTTGGCCGTTCCATCCAAGGGTTCAAAGTAAATGGTGTCATTTCCATCACCGGTTCGGATGGATTGATTGTCGTCCTTCGTGCCTTTGGTCCAAATTACATTGTCCCCTCCTAGGTCCTGGATGACCGTTTTTCCACCCTGGACAATTAGCGTGTCGTTGCCCAGACCCCCATTAATCTGGCCCCCTTGACGTCCCAGCACCGCAACATTGTTGCCATTCCCCGTCTCAAGAGTCTGTGCTTCGTCATAGGCCGGAAGAATCAAATCATTAGCATCATCTCCCCGCAGATTTTGCGTCCGCAGAATGAGCGGAACGCTAGGGATGGCCTGTACTTGGGTGACATTAAGGGAACGATTATCCAGGATGATCTCAGCGCTGTTTCCCCTGCCATTGCTGATGATCTGCACAGAGGCTACATCAAAACCCTCTTCTTGCCAAAAGGAAGCGGAGCTACTACTGACAGCGGCACGCCGCCGTTCGTACAGCCCGGTGCTTGCCGATGGTGCTAGGCTGTTATAGAGGGCTTGCAGCCTACTATTTTCAAGAGATGAGGGCAGTGAGTTGCTAGATGCTGGGCTGGAGTTGCTCTGTTCGGGCAAGTTACCTTGCAATGCGTCTCGTAATTCCTCTACTTCAATGCCGAGCCGGGCCGCGAGGGAGAGCTCAGCCTGGGCTCGGAGCTGGCTGTAATCGGGATTGGCAGTTGAGGCATTGGTCAAATCGTAGCCAATGGCATCGAAGGCGCTGAGGTCAAGGTCAGAAATGCTGGAGCGATCGCCCAGCGCTACACTCGGATCCATAATGCCTAGCGTATTCACCGCTTCATCCGAGGACTGGGGAGCTAAGGTCTGTTGAGCTCCAGAAGAAGGACCCGTCAAAAGTGAACCGAGCAATCCGTCCACGAGATTAAACAGCCCCCCCAGTAAAATGCATCCTTCCCCCAAAGAGCTTTGCGAGGTGGTTTGCTGGTTTGGCGGGGCAAATAAACGATTGGGAGAATCGACCCAGTCTGCCTCACTGACTTCAAAGGACAGGTCAAACAGAATTTGAACAAAGGCTTGTAAATTCTCGGATGAGGAGCCTTCTAGTTTAAGATCGTTTGAAAGACGGCGATCGGCGGCGGCATTGCCTGGTCCCCAATGGCTCGCCTGGTAACCATCCGCATAGTTACCCAAGGGAACAATTCCGGTGGAAAAATTAGCCAAGGAGGTCTGACCACCATCCAAGGAAAAGTATGCCGCCGCCCCTCGGGTCAATTCTCGACTGTTTTGTTCAAGGCTGCGATCGCTATAGCGGAAGAGGTCTAGCAGGGTTGTCTGGGCTAACTGTTGGGACAGTCCCCCTTGAGAGGGTGCATCTACGCCGCTGATGAAGCCGAGAATATGGCCAATTTCATGGAGCGCAACACCCAATAAATCTAAGGTGTTGGGTTCCATCTCGCCGTTGCGCTGCAAATCCTCATCCCAGGAGAGTTGCCTATTCTTGCTCAAGTCGTTAATGATAATTTGGCCATCTAGCTCCTTGGAATCAGCATAGGAAATGCCTAGAGCCTCTGCTTGAGCCTGCGTTAATGTGATGCGCTGACCGAGATAGGTTTCATCCTCCAACAGTACCGAAAAGCCATTCTCAACCTGAAGATTGGCGAGGGCTGTGGTATCCCGTCCGGATGTTGCATCAGCCGCAAGAGCCGCCTTGACCTGGGCCACATCTACTTCCACATAGGTGGGTAATGCTCCACCCAGAACATTGTCCGGTAGAGCCGATGTCGCGGCAACTTGAATATCGACAGTAATGTCATCCTGGAGATAATTAGACCACAGTTGCCCAGCCATCTCGAAGGCCAACATCTGCTGGATGGAGGTCTGTGGGGAGAATGTGAAATTAACAACAGCCATTGAGAGCTTAGCCGATAAGGTGTCGGGAATAAAGGGGACTTGAAGTGGTCGATGCGGTGGATCCTGAAAAAGCTCGGGACAGTCAGGGAGTTTATCTGGAGAACAACAGAAATTAATCCCTTAGGCGTCAATGTTTCATCAAAAAAGAGAAGTTACTCCATTAGAATCTCGCAAAACTCAAATTTTAGAACAGGGCAATGACTCTATGGAGATGTTGGAATTTGTGAGATATAGGCATCATGTCATAGAAACTAATTCAGGAAAAGATATATCCATATATTCACGGAGAGTTGACAGCAATTCCTTTGATTTTTTTGTTATCTTGACTTGAAAAAACTTGATTATTTAGGCAAAAGAAGATGTCCCAAATTTTATGCCTAACAAAATAAAAGACAAATCTTTGCATCACAAGAGATTAAGATATTCCAATTCAATGTCGATTTAAATCATCATCAAATGAAATAGAACGTCAGGTTTTAGTTGATGGTTATTTCCCAAAATGATTCTCTGTCAACTTCACTCTCTAATAATCCCTGCCTCAAGACAGACGATGTTGGGGCTGCCTTCCTCCAGCATTGAGGCTGAGTTCGTGCGTCGAAAAAGGTGAAATTAACAACTGCCATGACAACAATCGCCAAGGTAACTTGGTCTCACAGAGTTTCAGCCCTGAGATAGGCGATCGCAGGCCCTGGAACCACGGAGAGCAAGAACCACAATCGGATATTCAACCCAGACTCATAAAACAAGTGATGATTTTACTGATAGCATCACTGACTAGGGATCTATGACGACTCGTAGCGAGTATGTCACAGGTATTGTTAGATCTAGGGATAATTCTCCGTTGCTTTACTAACTATTAATCGGTTTCTACTGGATACTTTTCCTGTCTTGATTCAGAAAAACTGAGAGTGACGCCCTAAGATGGGGAACGCTGTAGGAAGAGTCTGGTCCTTGCATTTGCCACCTTTCGTTACGGTTTTCGCTACAGATGTGGCTGCTGGCTTATTGTCGTGACTCATCCCAATGGTTACTTACCCGTTGCATCTGCTTCGCTGTCCTGGGTTCCTGCACTTGTGCTTCTCCCTGGAGAGTGGCTTGGGTTTGGGCTGGCTGCACAGGCTCAGGTCGTGCCCGATGCAACGTTGCCGATGCCATCTGTGGTCTCTGGGGATGGCACACCCGGTTTGCAGCGCATTACTGGGGGAACCCGGCAGGGGAATCATCTCTTCCATAGTTTTGAACAGTTCTCCATCCCCACCGGGGAAATCGTTGAGTTTGCGAATGAGCTGGATTTAGAGATTATTTTTAGTCGGGTGACCGGGGGCGATCGCTCCACCCTAGAAGGCACCCTCACCACCCAGGGCAACGCCGACTTCTTTTTGATCAATCCCCATGGGTTTCTCTTCGGCCCAGACGCCCAGCTCAATGTCGGTGGCTCCTTCATTGCGAGCAGCGCCAGCCAGGTGGAGTTTTCTGATGGTACAACCTTCAGCGCGGTGGCTCCCGAGGCAACGGGCCTGCTGAGCATCAATCTTCCCGTGGGATTGCAATATGGGGCAGCACCTGGCGAGATTCAGGTGCAGGGTCCGGGCCATGGCCTCGAAATTGATCCAGCCACCCTAGCTATCGCGCCGGTCAATCCGCCCTCAGCTCGCTTGGCGGTGAATCCGGGCCAGACCCTTGCCCTTGTGGGAGGCCCTGTTTGGCTAGCGGGGGGAAATGTAGCGGCTCCGGACGGGCGCATTGCCCTGGGAGGTGTCGGTGGGGGCAGTCTTGTGGGATTGCAGAGAGATGACCTCGGTTGGCAATTGGATTACCAAGAAGTGCTCCAGTTTGAAGATGTCTGGTTGGACCAGGCCGCTTCTGCGGTGACCACGGGGCCGGGGGGCGGCGAGATCGAAGTGGTAGGTCAGTTTGTGGATCTGCTGGAAGGATCAACGCTGCTGGCGAATACGACGGGGGACCAGACCGGTCGTGGCATTACCCTCACAGCGGCAGCGGGTAGCCTCATCCAAGGCGCGGCCTATGATCCGAGTGGGGCGATCGCCGTCTTTCCCACCAGCCTCTTTGCGGAAGTGGACCTAGACGCGCTAGGGAACGGCGGCACTATTGCTATCACAACCCCCGTTTTGGAGGTGAGTGACGGCGCTCAAATTTCGACTTCAACGTTCGGGTTTGGCAATGGCGGCGATCTGATGATTCGAGCCGATGAAGTGTTATTGTCTGGCGGTACGGTGGAGCTTGGCCCCAGTGGTTTTTATTTAGATGTAGCGGATTTCTTCGCTGAGGGCAATGGAGGCAATCTGGATCTCTTGGCAGAGCAACTGACGATCGCCAACGGAGCCAATATTGCCGCCAATATCTTTGGATTAGGAGATGGCGGTCGGTTGCGGCTCCAGGCCAATCAAATCGATCTCCTGGGGGGAGCAGCGGGCTTAGGGCCGAGCCGCATTGTCGCCCAGGTTGAAGGTGGCCTGGGCAACGGTGCTCAAATCGACCTGGTGGCCGATCAGCTTAATCTCTTGGACGGTGCCCAGATTTCCAGCAGTCTGTTTTTGGCCGAAGGGAATGGCGGTGCGATTAATATTCAGGCCAGGGATCTAAATCTGAGGGGGGCCTCTCCCAGTGGGATTTCTAGCGGTATTATTTCCCAGGTGGAGGCAGAGAGTCTAGGGCGGGGCAGCGATATTACAATTCAGGCGGAGCGGGTGGCGATCGCCCAGGGAGCCGAGATCAACAGTCTCACCTTTGCCTCAGGTGACGCTGGCAATATTACCATCGACGCCACCCAGATTGACCTCGTCGGAGTAGCGGGAGATGCCACCGGCATTTTTACCACGGTCGAAACCGGGGCTTTGGGTAACGGGGGTCGCATCGACCTCAAGAGCCAAACAATCCAGATCCAGGACGGAGCTCAGGTTGCGGTGGGCACCAAGGGTCAGGGCAATGGGGGCAGTCTGGTGGTGCAGGCGAGTCAACAGGTCTTGCTCCAGGGGGGCAATGATGAGGGCCGCAGTGGTCTGTTTGCCAATGCACTGATCGATACCGGGGCAGGAGGCGATATTCAGGTGCGCAGCGATCGCCTCACCCTCCAGGATGGGGCCACAATCAGCGCCAGTAATTTTTCTAGTCAAGACAATCTCCCGCCGGGGCAGGGTCCAGCGGGCAGCATTACCGTCCAAGCCCGCCGGATTGAGCTGTTGAACGGTTCAACGATTACAGCCTCGACCTCAGTGGGCGATCGCGGCAACATCACCCTGACCGGGGAACAACTGTTGCTGCGCCAAGGCAGCAGCATTACCACCGATGCCCAAGGCTCCGCCACGGGCGGCAACATTGCCATCAACAGTCAATTTCTCATCGCCCCCGCCGCCGAAAATAGTGATATTACCGCCAACGCCATCCAGGGCCAAGGCGGCAATGTGACGGTGACGGCCACCAGTCTTTTGGGAACTGAATTTCGGCCACGTCTGACCCCCCAAAGCGACATTACCGCTAGCTCCGAGTTTGGCCTCAATGGCACGGTCGTGATCGATCAACTCAAGGGTGATCCCGCCTCTGGCAGTACGGAATTGCCGGAAACCTTAGCGGATCAGGGCGATCGCCTCGTGGCCAGTTGCCCCTCCGAGGCCCAGGCAGAATTTATCGTCTCAGGGCGCGGCGGCATTCCCGCCGATCCGGGGCTGGCACTAGAAGAGCAAGTCTTGGTCACCCGCCAACCTCTGATCCAGACGCTCCCCACCGCCCAGGCCAATCTCCCCCAACCCGAACCGTCCCAGGTTGAATGGTCCGAAACAAGAACGCTCCCGACCCGCATCACAGAAGCCCAGGCTTGGCGCAGAACGATGAATGGAACCATACAACTGCTGGCAACTGTTCCCTCTAGAAACTCTACGGCCTCAGGATTACCGACCCCTGGAATTGCCTCTGCACCGCCGCTCACCTGTCGTCAGCTCAAAGCCCAAGCCCCCTCTTTAAGATGAACATTTCTCCGCTTAAACCCTGGCGTTTTCTGGCATTAGTCGGTCTCACGTTTTGCCTGATTCTGGTAAGTGGGATGGGCAGCAGTGCGCGAGTGCAGGCTCGCATCGCTCCGATAGTTCAAACAGCGGCTGTTCCCGCAACTGTTGCCCAGGCCGAAATCAAGGCCGAAATCAAAGCCGAAATCAAGGATTGGGCCACCTGGGGACAACACCAACACCAAGCGGCGATCGCCCTCCAATCCCAAGGCCAATGGGCACTTGCCGATGCGATCCTCAGCCCCGCCATCGAGAAACTTGCCCCAAAATCCTTCCCCTTGCTGAGAGCCCAACTCCTGGATAGCCTCGCCCTAGGCCAACTCCAACAGGGACAAGCCGCCGCCGCCCTCGAAACCTGGCAGCAGGCGGAGCAATCCTATCGACAGGTCCGCCCTGGCCAAACCTCTCCTGAGACGGTTTCCGCCGAACAAGTGCAGCAAGCCCTGCTGGGTAATCGCATCAACCAAGTGCAGGCCCTGCGAAACCTGGGTTTCTATCGCCGAGCCCAAACCCAGCTAGAGCAGATTCAGCAAACCCTCCACCAGCGCCCCGACGATGGGCTCAAGGTGAAAGCCCTGCAAAGTCTGGGGGTAACCCTGCGAGCTGTCGGGGAGGGGGAACGCTCCCAAACCACCCTCGAAACCGCCCTGCGACTCGCCCAATCGCTTAATTTACCTCAAGCCGAGATCAATGCTCTCCGCCTCAGCCTAGCCAAAACCCTGGAAGCTCAGGGCAATGGCCAAGCTGCCCAAGCGTTGTATCAGCAAATCAAAGATCAACCCGTCCCAAATCTGCTCTCCTCAAAACCGTCCCATCAACCCCTTCAAAACCAGCCCACGACCCCCGCAGCCTGGGAAGCCGAACTGCAACAGCTCCGCCTCTGGAGTCAAAATCGTCAGACCGATCGAGTCTGGCAACAGGCCCCAGGCTTAGCCGCCCAGCTCATTGCTCTGCCAGCCAGCCGCTGGGGGATTGACGCCCAGGTGAATCTGGCAAACACCCTGATGGACAGCCGAGGCACCGATTCCGCCCTCAGACCCCACCAAGCTGCGGCGATCGCGCAACTCCTCCAAAATGCCCTCCAGCAAGCCCGCAGCCTCTCCGATCCCAGGGCCGAATCCTACGCTCTGGGCTACCTCGGCCATCTGTATGAACAACAAGGACAAACCAGCGATGCCCTCAGTCTGACACGACAGGCGATCGCCCTCGCCCAGCAAGCTCAAGAAGCCAACGCCCTCACCCGCGCCCTCACCCAATGGCAATGGCAGTTGGGTCGTTTGTTAGCAGCTCAGGGGGATCGCAAAGGGGCGATCGCCCTCTATACCGAAGCCTTCCAGGGTCTCGAAACCCTCCAGCTCGATCTCGTCACCATGAACCCCGAGGTTCAATTCAGCTTTCGCGAACAAGTAGAGCCGGTCTATCGCCAACTGGTCGATCTGCTGCTCACCGATCTGGATAACCTCCCTACGCCCCAACAGCAACTGCAACTGCGTCAGGCCCGTCAGGTGATAGAGGCCCTGCAACTGGCAGAATTGCAAGACTATTTCCGCAGCGCCTGTCTCACCTATGAAGAACAGGCCATTGAGGACATCGATCCTCAGGCGGCGGTGCTGTATCCGATTGTGTTGGGCGATCGCATCGAAGTCATCGCCTCCCTCCCCAATCAACCCCTGAAGCACTACAGCACCCAGATCTCAAGCCAGTCGCAACAACAACTGTTTGCAACGATGCAAACGGCCCTGCATCCCATTCAGCCCGCCACCCAAGTCCTCAAACCGGCTCAGCGGTTTTACGATATCCTAGTACGCCCCCTAGAGACCGAACTGGCCCAGCAGGATATCCAAACCCTCGTTTTTGTCGCTGATGGCTTTCTCCGCAGCGTTCCCATGGCAGCCCTGCACGATGGCCAACAATTCCTCGTGGAAAAATATGCCCTGGCCCTCAGCCCCGGTTTGCAATTACTCAATGCAGCCAAGATTAGCGCCCAAACGCTACAAAAACCGGAACAACTGCTCCTAGCGGGTATTTCTCAATCGATTCAGGGCTTCCTCCCCCTGCCTGCGGTTCCGCGAGAACTGGACAGTATCCAACAACGTTTACCCAGTAAAGCCTTGTTGAATGAGAACTTTACCCGCAGTGCTTTAACCCAGCAACTTGAGAAGAATAATCTATCCATTCTTCATTTAGCCACCCATGGTCAATTCAGTTCAAAGGCGGAGGACACTTTTGTATTGGCCTGGGATGATCGAATCAACGTTAGGGATCTTGACCCGCTCCTCGCCCCCCAGGGGCGGACAGCTCAAGCTCGCGCAGGGCTAAGGTCAGGGCTACGGTCAGGGGCAGGGTCGGGAGCATTGCGATCGCTCGAACTCCTCGTCCTCAGCGCCTGCGAAACCGCCAAAGGCGATCAGCGAGCCACCCTAGGCATGGCCGGGGTAGCAGTTCGTTCCGGAGCCCGCAGCACTGTTGCCAGTCTTTGGAGCGTCTTTGACACCTCGACATCCCTAGCCATGCCCACCTTCTACGAAAATCTCATCGAACCCGATGTCTCCCGAGCCGAGGCCCTGCGTCGTGCCCAATTGAGCTTATTGAAGAATCCGGCATATCAGCATCCCTACTACTGGGCACCGTTTGTTTTGATTGGAAACTGGCAATGAACAGGGAGAACGGGGAGAACTGGAACTGGCAAGTGGCAAAGATTATGGTAAATCCTCAAGCAATGGCGGCTCCAACCCCTTCCGTTTCTGGGTGGCCGCGCAGGATGGCGATCGCCTGCACTCTCGTTCTGCTGACTATCCCCGCCCAAAGCCTCAGGCCAGCCCAAGCTCAAACCCAAACCCAAACCCAAACCCAAACCCAAACCCAAGAGACCTCAACCCAGGAACGCTCCCAGAAACGCCCTCAGTCCAGATCATCCAGGAATTCTATCCTGCAACGCCTGAGGAATTTTGTCAGCAACAGGTCACGGCTTGGACCCACCTTGGCAGAAGACCTGGGCTTTAACGATGCCTTTGTTCCACCGGGAAATAAAGCCCCAAAATCGACGGAAAATGGCAGCGCCCGCGACGAACTTCACTGCAAGGCGGGTGAACCAACAATTACAGCACTGATGCCCAAGGGGAATTACGGACTCACCACCCAGTCCCGGCCCATTCTTTTTGTGGCAGCCTCCCAGCTCTCAGCGCAACGGGTGGTTATTGCCTTTCAAACGGAAACGGGAGAGGATTATCGTCAGGCCATTTTGCCCCTGCCCCGTGGTGATTCAGCCGAAAATCCCTTAGCCCAGCCTCCCTCCGGTAAGAATTCCTCCAGGATTTTGCGGTTTCAACTGCCTGAATCCCTGGGTCCACTGGCGGTGGGTCAAAACTACCGCTGGTCCCTGGCCTTTATCTGCGGCGACTATCTGGAGCCCAGCGATCCGATGCTTAGTGGCTGGGTGCAACATGTCGAAGTGAGCCCGCTCAAGCAACAGCTTAAGGAGGCGGACATCCCATCGCTCAGTCAACAGGGCTATTGGTACGACGTGCTTAAACTTTTGGATGAGCAACTTTTGGATGAGCAACTTTTGGATGAGCCAGGAAATTTAGCCCCATAAAGCTTGGTTCACTGGTGTTTGCCCATGTTTCCGCCCATGCCCAATCCTGCATCCAAGTCACCGCTTCCCGAAGGTCAAACGGTTGGGAGGGTATTATCCGGGATAATCTGAGTTTGGAAGAGTACCCATAGCAATCCTGAAGAGTGATATCGATTTGATTCGGATTGAGACCCTCGCTCTGTTTCTTGAACAACTCACTCAAAAAAACCGAAGGCAACAAGCTGCCTTCGGTCCTGAATTCAGAATTTCTCTGAAATGAGCTGGGATTGCATCAATAGAAGATGCTGTGCGGTCTAACCAATGAACTGGAAGCTGGAGCTTGCTAAGTTCAAGTTGGTATTGCCCTCAAAGACGGCGATCGCATCCCGACTCTTACCGGCACTATCACTCAAACAATAGAGGGTAGTAGAACCCAGTCCTGGGTGAACCTCCAGGCTGTACTGACTGGCAGGGCCATGGAGAACCGCAACATCTTCACCCACGGAGAAGTCCTTGATGACGGCAAAGCCACCCCATTCATCACCGAAGTAGTAGGAGGTATCGTTGTTGGTGAGGATGAAGCGATCGCGACCGGCACCGCCAGTTAGCGTATCAACTTCAAACCGGCCTAGCGTCAGATCATTGGTACCATTGACTGTGTCGTCACCAGCGCCACCCAGCAAGTGGTCATTGCCAGCTCCGCCGCTGAGGTGGTCGTTGCCCCCCAGACCTTCCAGTTTGTCATTGCCACCCAAGCCAAAGATGGAGTCAGCTCCATCCGTACCCTTGAGGGGCCAATCGGCTCTCTCAGTGCCAAAGATCTCATTCTTGCCACCGCCCTGCAGTTTCACAATCCCTGCATCCACAGCGCTATTGAACTCAGCCGGAGCCAAGGCAATCACACCTGTCATGCCAGAAACGGGATCTGCATCAGAATCCAGTGCTTCGTTGCTCCCCACATTAGCGGCAGTCAAACCAAAACCGGGTGCCACTTGGCTAAAAGTCACTTTGTAGTTACCAGCAGCCAAGTTACTAAAGCCGTAGTAGCCATTATCACCGACCACTTGACTACCCACCTTAACATCATCGCCAGTACCAATGACGCCGTCTTGACCTCCACCTGTCAGAGTCACGCGCACGCCGCCAAAGCCACCTTCGCCATTGTCATGAATTCCATTGGCATTGGCATCAAAGAAAACGCGGTTGCCAATAAAACCCGTTTTGGGATCAACCAGTGCATTAACAGACACCTGCACCTGAGCAGTATCTTCGCCACCGTTACCGTCATTGACGTGGTAAGAGAAGACCTCGTTACCCACAAAGCCAGCATTGGGAGCAAAGCTTAGTTGACCATTGGGTCGCAGCGTCACAGCACCATTGGCCGTAGCAACCGTTTGTCCTGGAGCAATGGGCCGACCATTCAAAGAGGTGATGGACAGAGGGTCTCCGTTCGGGTCGGTATCGTTCGCGAGGGCGTTGATCGTGACGGGCGTTCCAACGGTGGTGCTGGCGCTGTCGTTGACCGCATTGGGGGCCTGGTTACGGTTGACTTCCACCAAACCCGCATCAACGGAACTGAGAGATTGCCCCGGAGCCAGGTTAATGATTCCTGTTACACCAGTGGTGGGATCCGCATCGGAGTCAATGTTGTTGTTGATGCCTACCTTGGCTGCGGTAAAGCTTAGACCATTGGGTAGCTGACTAAAGCCAACTTTGTACTGATCTGCCCCTAGGCTACCGAAACCGTAGAAACCTCCATTGCCCGTGGTTTGGGTGCGCACTACATCGTCGCTGCTGCCAAAGGCACCGTCTGATCCTGCCCCGACTAGAGTGACTCGTACGCCATCTACACCGCCTTCACCGTTATCTTGAACACCATTTTGGTTGGCATCAAAGAAAACACGGTTGCCGATAAAACCGGTCTTAGGATCGACAGGAGCATTCACCCTTACTTGGACTTGAGCCGTATCTTCGCCACCGCGCCCATCATTGGCATGGTAGGAGAAGGTTTCTGTGCCAGTGAAACCAGCATTCGGTGCAAAACTCAGTTGCCCATTGGGTTGCAGCGTCACGGAACCATTAGCGGTCGGAACTGTTTGTCCTGGTGCAATCGACTGACCATTCAAAGAAGTAATCGCCAGTGGGTCACCATTGGGGTCTGTGTCATTGCCGAGGGCATTGATCGTGACGGGTGTTCCAACGGTGGTGCTAGCGGTATCATTGACCGCATCAGGTGCTTGATTGCGGTTAACGGCCACCACCCCCGCATCAACGGAGCTGAGGGATTGTCCCGGAACCAGGTTAATGTTGGCGGTCATACCGTTGGCTGGATTGGCATCGGAATCACGAGCTTCGTCACCACCCACATCAGGAGTTGTAAAGGCACGGTCAGCAGGAAGGTTGCTGAAGGTAACCTTGTAGGTGTCAGCCGCGAGGTTGTTGAAACCATAGAAGCCACCATCAGCCGTCACTTGGCTGCCAACAGTGACATCATCGAAAGTGCCGATTGTACCGTCTTGTCCAGCACTGGTTAGGGTGACACGAATGCCAGCAGCACCTCCTTCGCCGTTGTCTTGAACACCATTTTGGTTGGCATCGAAGAAGACACGGTTGCCGATAAAACCCGTCTTGGGGTCAACCGGTGCATTAATAGACACCTGCACCTGGGCAGTATCTTCGCCCCCCTTACCATCGTTGACATGGTAGGAAAAGACTTCATTGCCCACAAAACCAGTATTGGGGGCAAAACTCAGTTGACCATTGGGCTGCAGCGTCACAGAACCATTAGCTGTAGCAACCGTTTGTCCCGGTGCGATGGGCCGACCATTGAGAGACGTGATGGACAGCAGGTCTCCGTTGGGGTCGCTATCGTTCGCTAGGACATTGATCGTGACGGGAGTTCCAACCGTGGTGCTCGCAGTATCGTTGTTGGCATTAGGAGCCTGGTTAGGGCGAGGTGCAACAGCAACCTCAACCTGAGCTGTATCTTCGCCTCCATTACCATCACTCACATGGTAAGAAAAGTTTGCGCTACCTACAAAGCCTGGGTTGGGGGTGAAACCCAGTTGACCATTAGCTTGTAAAGTCACAGATCCATTTGCAGTTGCAATGGTTTGTCCTGGTGCAATGGGTTGACCATTGAGGGATGTGATAACTAAGGCATCACCATCAGGATCACTATCATTACCCAGGACATTGATGCTGACAGATTGACCGGAGATAACGGTAGCCAAATCATTCTGAGCGTTCGGAGCCTCCTGTACATTCTTAACCTTGACAGACAGAAGCTGGCTATCGGTATACCCTGCAGCATCCTTAACCTGAATTTTTACGTCATAGATGCTATCCCGAGAAATAGCATCACGGGGATTCTCAAAGTCTGGAGCCTGTTTAAAGAAAAGTTGACCATTGCGCGCATCAATTTCAAAAAGATGGGCATCGGCCCCACCAACAATACTATATCTCAAGCGTCCATTGGCCTCGGTACTAACAGCGCCAGAGGTTTCCACATCGGTCACGAAACGGGTATTTTCGTTGACGTCAACATGGGCCTTATCACCACCGCCATTACTCTTAATGACGGGCTTATTATTCCAAAAAAAAGTCATAGCAAATAGTCCTAACCAGAGAACATTGACAACGCACCGAATAAGCCCATAACCCAACTCACGCACTACAAAAATCCTACAAAGATTCAACTCTCAGCTTTCGGGAGGTAGGTTAAATGTAATTTTGGGATTTGCGATCGCCATACCAAAGACAATCCAAATCACCGACAAGAGATGCAAGCAATTACTGATGCGATATTGAAATCGTACCAGACAAACTCAGCTTGTCAAATTCACCATCCTCCTTTTCAAGAAGCCATGAATTTGAATGAAAGAACACCTAAACCCCCAAAAACAAAGGAGTTTACAATCCAGACAAAAATTCATTTTTGACGAAAAATTACTTCACAGAAAATCTTTTTATAACACTTTAATTAAGTTTCACATTAGCCACAAAAGCTCTAAATAGCATCAAGAATACTTGATACTTTCTGGTAATCAATTGTATTCTTTTGTGCCCATCGATCACACAATTCAGACAACATCGCTCTAGCACGAGAATTAAAAAAAGACATTGAAATTTACGCCAATGGCCAAGCAAGAGAGAAAAGAATGCTGTCTTGGCAGTCGACATCCAACACAAAAAAGCTAGGGCAAAGAGTGAAGAAAAAATTTTGATATAAACCCCAAGCAGCAGATCCGGACTGTTAGTTGACCCTATTATTTGCTATTGCCGCCGTTGCTTTTAAGGCATAAATAATAGACTGATTGACAAGCTTTATTTGAGGATTGCTTTTCTTGACTATCCCTTAAAGGCAAACAAGCCATGACTGATTTTTTAATTATTCAACTTCAATCTCTAATCCCAACAGACATCCTCTTGGAGAACTTATACATCTTACAAACATAAAAAACAGCGATTCAAATATAGAGTTTCAAAAATACGAAAGAAATCGAATGGTTTTCTCTTTCTATTTTTATCTTGTGCCGTGGACTCAGTATTGCGTGGCTTCAAAAAACTTCAATCTTATCAACCTAAATCATTCCCATCGGATGTGATCGGAAGAGAAGAAGCGGAACAGAAGCAAATACTCCTAGCTCACTGAAACGAGGGAACCATAGTGCCTGGAAGCTCGTGAATCAGAGCTCGTGAAACAGCAGCAGATTACAACTTACTTTCACCTTAGGATCAATTCTGACTGCATTATTGCTCTAAATTTGTAGGCATCTGGATATAAGATAGATGAGTATACGCAGAAGCACTGTATACTTTTGTGGCCAGTATTGTGTTTTTTGAGGAACGGCATAGTCTGACCGTTGAACGCGCTCAGGCTAGGAACAGGGAGTCTCACCCCTTTGGGAAAGTAAATGAGTAGCCGACAGCGCTCAATGATTTCTAGAAATATTAAGTCTAAAAAATACAGAATAAAACTTTAATCCACGTTCAAGCAAAACGACTGGTTTTTGGACCTTAATTATGCTTTAAGCATGGATCAAATTGCCTCTTGGCGTTTTTAGAGGGCTGTTTTACGATGCAAGGGCTTGCCCAAAAGAAACATTTAAAAATCAAAAACCCAATAGATTTTCAACAGTTTTTACGGATTTTTCTGGCCACTAAAGCACCACTAAAGCAGCACCCAAGCGATAGCTCTGCGCAACAGAGTAGATCTCTGCATTTTTGTACGTACAGGAGATATTGAACCAAGATGGTACCCTTGACTTTGACAACGGTTCCCTGCGAAGTGAAAGATCTAATTGATCTCACAACTTTTCGTGCAGCGAATACACCAGATAAGTTGGCCTATCGTTTTCTGGAGAACGGAGAGACCCTAGAGACCACTCTGACCTATGCTGAATTGGATCAGCGGGCTCGGGCGATCGCAGCTTGTCTTCAGGATCTTCAGCTCTACCAAAAACCTGTACTGTTACTCTATCCCCCTGGATTGGAGTACATCTGCGCCTTTTTGGGATGTCTGTATGCGGGGGCGATCGCGGTTCCAGCCCCTCCGCCTCAACGCAACCAAAATCTCAGCCGATTGCAATTCATTGCACACAATTGTCGAGCGAACACCTTGCTGACCAATGAGGCTGTTTGGCGTAAACTCCAAAATAATCCAACGATCCACACCGTTCTCAATCAGCTCAATCTGTACGGGGTGGTTACGGATGAGCTTGAATCCGCCACCGCCCACCTCTGGTCCAGACCGGACATTCAGCCCGAGGACATTGCCTTTTTACAATACACCTCAGGCTCAACTGGAGATCCAAAAGGGGTCATGATTAGCCATCGAAATATTTTACAAAATTCCGAATCCATCTATCGCTTCTTTGGACATTCCAATCAAAGTCATACCCTGAGCTGGCTGCCTCCGTACGATAGTATGGGTCTTGTCGGCAGTATTTTGCAACCGCTCTACGGCGAGTTCCCCAGCACACTATTTCCCCCCATCTACTTCCTGCGGAATCCTCTGCGCTGGTTGCGAGCGATCTCTCGATACGGAGCCACGACCAGCGGCGGACCCAACTTTGCCTACGAGCTTTGTCTCAAAACAGCAAAATCAGAGGATTTAGAAAACCTGAATTTGAGCCATTGGGCGGTTGCATTCAACGGGTCTGAACCGGTTCGCCCTCAAACCCTAGAGCGTTTTGCACGAACCTTTTTGTCCTGCGGTTTCCGGCCCGAAGCCTTCAACTCTTGCTATGGCATGGCGGAGTCTACGCTGATGCTTACAGGCGGAGAGCTTCAGACCCTCCCAACCCTCTGTCATCTGGACAGTGCTGCGCTGGAACGAGGAAAAGTAGTCGTAAAAACCCGCCCCAACGTCGGGAGTCGCACCTTGGTCAGTTCCGGTTTCCCCCAAACCCACGGAAAACTGCTGATTGTAAATCCACAGTCTGAAGAGGTCTGCCCTGAGGGTACTGTGGGAGAAATTTGGGTCGCAGAGTCAAGTATTGCCCAGGGCTATTGGGGGCGTCCGGAACAAACCCAGGCAGTCTTTCAGGCTTGGCCCTCGAAGGAGAAGAAAGGTCCCTTTTTACGTACAGGAGATTTAGGCTTCCTGTGGAAAAATGAGCTGTACGTCACAGGGCGTCTGAAGGACTTAATTGTTATCCGGGGACAAAATTACTATCCCCAAGACATTGAACTCACCACCGAACAAAGTCATCCCAGTTTGGCGGCTGGGGCGGGTGCTGCGTTTAGTGTGACCGATGTTCAAGGCGAAGAACATTTGATCATTCTGCAGGAGGTGGAGCGTTCGTTCGTCCGTCATATCGATGATAAAGCAGTTATTGCGGCAATTACTCAAACCGTAGGACGTGAGCATAACCTTCAGATCTATGCGGTTGCTCTCCTTAAACCGGGAACCCTTCCAAAAACCTTCAGCGGAAAAATTTGTCGTCGGGCTTCACGTCTAGCTTTTCTTGCAGGCAATCTTCCGATTATTAATGATTGGAGTGAAAATCCCCGTATCAAACGTCAGTTTCAATCACTACAAGCCGATATGGACAAACTGCTGGCCCAACTGGCTAAAGTCTATGCGGTTAAAGTCTAAATAATGCTCCTGATTCTAGAATCTATGGTAACTTTTGAAGTAACATTGTTCCTGGGCTGACCCTTGAGCACAAAACTCAACCCAAGCCAAAGGAATATGAAAAGTTATGCGAAGTTGCCGGATAGATAGCTCTCCCTGGGAATTCTGGAATGAGTCAGTTGCCACAATATCAACCTGTGCCCGGTTCCTTAAAAACCTCTGCCTGGTTGTCTGAATCCTGATTATTCCTGAAATCACGACGGCCTTGAGCCAACGTCTTCGGGGAATATGGTGCATCCACCGTTTCCCAGTGAATGTCAGCTCAAGAGGGTTCTCTGTGCACAGTCAGTCCTTATCTAATCATCCCACCTCATCACCTGCACTGGCAGGTCTATCCGGTTGGCCCACTCATATTCAGCCCCTGTCCCCCAGACAAGAGGAAGAATATGGAGCCGCCCTCAATTTTCTCTTAAATCTTCATACTCCAGGCAGTCTGACAACGGTTCAAACTGCCATTTTCTACCATTGCTGGCTGGGCTTAACCTATCAGGAAATTGCCGAAGAACTGGGCTACGACGCTAGCTACATTCGCAAAAATGGGTCGCAGTTGTGGCGTTTTCTCTCAGAGCAATTGGGTGAGGAGGTCAAAAAAAGCAATTTTAAGGTCATCATCCAACGACAACTGATCCAACCGACAGCGAGTCCATTCAACTCCCCTGGAACCGCTCCCTCTACCCGAATGCTGAGCCCCATTAATCCCTCTGCAAAACTGGTCTCTATCGCTACACAATCAACGACTCACTCCATTGCTACCGTTCATTCCAATACAGCATCCACAAGGTCTGCGGATGGCGTATCAGACTACTATCAGGAGCGGCCTCCTATTGAACATCGCTGTTGTGAAACCCTAATGAAGGAGGGCTCACTGATTCGCATTAAAGCTGCGGCCCAGATGGGCAAAACGGCGTTAATGAATCAAATTTTACAATATGCCCATCAGCAACAGTTTCAAACTGTTACGCTCAGTTTTCGGTTGGCCAGTGATTCGGTTCTTTCCAGTGTCGATCGTTTCTTTCGTTGGTTCTGTGCTACCGTGGGCCATCAGCTAGATTGCCCTAATCAGGTCGAGTCTGAATGGGATGATATTTTTGGAGAAAGTTACAACTGTACGCATTATTTTGAGACCCATTTACTTCAGAGAGATGCCTCTGCCATGGTTCTGGCCTTAGATGATGTAGATCGATTGTTTCAATATCCGGCGGTAGCCACAAATTTCTTCCAACTGTTACGAGCTTGGCACGAGAAGGCCAAACACGGCGGTGGCAGCGGTGAAGTCTGGAAAAAGCTTCGTTTAATCATCGTCCATTCCACAGAGGTCTATCTTCCTCTCCATCACCATCAATCTCCTTTTAATATTGGACTTTCTATCAAACTACCTGAATTTACCGAGCTACAAGTTCAACAATTGGGTCAAGCCTATGGCTTGGAGCTTCCGCTCCATCAGGTTCATCAATGGGTTAACTTAGTGGGCGGTCATCCTGGTCTTGTGGAGTTAACGCTGGAATGGTTGCAACAGGAAAACGCATCGTTGGAGCAGGTTCTGAGTAATGTTATGGAACCAGAGGGGCTTTACTACGACTATTTGCAACGACAACTGCGATCGCTACAACAATACCCAGATTTGATGCCGTTGGTCCAAGAGATCATGACCGCAGATGCCCCAGTCACGGTCGAAATCCTCCAGGCATTTCGGCTAGAGAGCCTCGGACTCGTGAAGCTTCAGGGCCATCGGGCCGTTCCCAATAGTGAACTTTATCGACAATATTTCAGGAAAGTGTTGGGCTAAGACAAATGCACCGTCCGGTTAATTTTTCTGGCAGCCAGTATCAGGTTGGTGGCAGTCTTTCCCCCGACACTCCCTACTATGTCCAGCGTCAAGCGGATAGCGAGCTGTACGATGCATTACTGGCAGGGGAATTTTGCTATGTGCTCAATTCCCGGCAAATGGGAAAATCGAGTCTGCAAGTTCGAACCGCAGAGCGGTTGCGCCAGCAAGGGATTAGCTGTGCAATTCTCGATTTAACCAGTATTGGAAATGAGCGAATCACAGCGGAACAGTGGTATGCCAGCTTGCTTCACAGCTTGAGTACTAGACTGAAGTTAGATAGATTTCGTCAGGAGTTTCGTTCCTGGTGGAATGGAGTGAGTCAGTTCTCTTTAAGTCAGCGGATGGTAATTTTCTTTGAGCAGATTTTGCTTCGAGAGATTGAAGAGCCCATTGTCATTTTCATTGATGAAATTGATAGTATTCTGGGGTTAGATTTTCCCTGTGATGATTTTTTTGCACTGATTCGTCATTGTTATAACCAACGGGCAGATGCTCCCCAGTGGAGGCGTTTGACCTTCGCCATTGTGGGGGTAGCTTCTCCTGCTGAACTGATTGCCGACGAGTATCAAACCCCTTTTAATGTGGGCCGAGCGATTGAGCTTCAAGGCTTTAGCAAACAAGAAGCTCAACCCTTACTCAGTGGTTTAGAGACCCTGTTACCCGAGCCAGAACAAGCCCTTAAGGAAATCCTATACTGGACCCAAGGGCAACCCTTTTTAACCCAAAAGATCTGTCAGCTCGTTGTTGATATTGAAACCGGACAACGCCTAGTTAAATCTTCCGCAACCTCGCTCCAACTACAGTATCAAGACTTTCCTATAGGGAACTACTCGGATTATATTGCCAACTTGGTGCATCACTGTGTAGTTGACAACTGGATGGAAAATGATGAACCGGAACATCTTCGTAGTATTCGCGATCGCATCCTCCATGATTCGCGCAATGTCAATCTATTACTGAGCCTTTATCAGCAAATTCTCCAAGGAGAACGGATTGTTACGAACAACAGCCAAGGCCAAACAGAACTCAGGTTATCTGGCTTAGTCACGACGGTTCAGAATCATTTACAGATTAAAAATCCGATCTACCAAGCGGTCTTTAATCAGGATTGGGTCACTCACCATTTAGATGCCTTAAGGCCCTATGCTTCATCTTTAAACGCCTGGGTCGAGTCCCATTATCAGGACACCTCCCATTTGCTGAAGGGTGAGGCCTTGCAGCAGGCCCTGCTTTGGTCTCAGCAGCGACAACTGGGAAAGGTTGACTATCAATTTTTAAACGCCAGTCAGGCCGAGGAAAAGTACCAGCTTGAATATCAACTTACTCAAGAAAAAAGACGGCGGCAGCAGGCTCAAGCGACAGTGCAATCCGCCCAAAAAGCCCACCAGCTCCTAAGTCAGGCCCGAAAACAGGCGCGAATCAAGATGGCTCAGCGATCCCTAGGAAAACGTTGGTTAGTGAGCCTGAGCTGCCTAGTGACCATAGGCGTTGCATTACTGCAATATTCAGGGGCCTTGCAGCCAGTGGAGTGGTGGCTGCTAGATGCGTTTATTCAATGGCGTTCTAATGATCGGCGACTCGCTGGCGATACATTGGAGCACACCGTTACTCACAACCTTGACCCCAAGCTCGCCTTCGCCAGCCCTCCACGGGTTGCCAACGATCGGTTTTTAGCCCCGATCACCGTGATTACGATTGACGAAGCAGATGCCCAACAGTTGGGGCAGGCACCGGTCAGCGATGCCATTGTGCTACAAGCGCTTCAGCAGATTCAAGGCTGGAATCCCCGCCTCATTGGCCTCGATTTGTATCGCAATTTGCCCCTAGAACCGGGTCATGACCCGCTCATGGGGTTTTTGGCGGAAAGCAATCATGTTATTGGCATCAACCGTGTAGTAGAATCTCCCCTGCCGCCAGCGCCAGCCTTGGCTAAAACTGGGCGGTTTGGTTTTGCAGATCAAATCGTCGATGGGGATGGAACTGTGCGTCGGGCTCTGCTCTCCGTCGAAGATGATGCGGGAGAGGTGCAATACAATTTTGCACTGCGCTTAGCCCTAGAATATCTTGAGGCCGATGGGATTACCCTCCAGACCCTGCAAAATCATCAGATTCAACTGGGAAAGCTACGGATAAGACCCTTCCAAAGTTATGACGGAGCCTACGTTAGAGCAGATGCAGGCGGCTACCAAGTTTTGCTCAACTATCGAGGCCCCCAGGAGCGGATTCCAACATTCTCCCTGTCTCAAGTTTTAGCCGCTCAGGTTCCTCCCCAAGCCTTCCGCGATCGCATTGTTCTGATCGGATCGATCGATCCCACCTGGAGCAACCGTCTGCTCATCCCCTACAGACAAAGGGTTTTCGGTTTACCGGAATACGCTTCTGGGGTCATGCTCCATGCTCAGATCCTGGAACAACTCCTGGCAGGTGCGATCGCTGGCCGACCGTTGTTGCAGACTTTGCCAGAGGAATTGGAGTTGGCTTGGCTTGGCCTATGGACGCTAATCGGTGTCCTGATTAGTAGCCGCCATCGCTTTCCCCGACAGATGGTGCTATTGCTGTTGTTGGGAGAGGGAGGGTTGGTGGCGATCGCCTATCTCTGTTTTGTAGGCAGTTGGTGGATTCCACTCGTCCCTTGCATTCTGGCCTTAAATCTAGCCACGCTGATTCATCCCCTCTGGATGGGACGTCGCTACGAGAAACAACTCATTCAAGAAATTACCCAATATTTACTGCACTCGACGGAGAGTCCCCCCGATGTGATTCACCTGGCGATCGAATATCTAAAGCAAAGCGAAAAACCGCTCTATCATCCCAAGCCGTAATGACGGGGATTGGGTATATTCTAGAGACCTAGAGACGTTAACTTTGAGCAGACTATGACGTACGGACTGGGCATCATCACGCAGTTTGGGTTGGTTATGGCTGCCGATTCTCGTACCAATGCGGGAGTTGACTATATTTCGACCTATCGCAAACTGTTTGATTTCTCGTTGGCGGGTGAGCGGGTGATCTTGATGGTTTGCTCTGGCAATTTGTCAGTAACCCAGGCGGTGATTACGGGGATTAATCAGGATTTACGGCATCAGTCCGACGAAAATCTGCATTCGATCGGCAGTATGCACGATATTGCCCGGTATGTGGGCAGCAAAATTCGGCAGGTGCATGAGCGCGATCGCCCCTGGCTCGAAAAAGACCGCCTCGACTATCACTGCAATTTCCTGGTCGGGGGACAGATTCGGGGCGAAGAGCATCAACTACACTTGATTTACAGCCAAGGCAACTCAATCCAGGCCATGCCTGAGACACCGTTTTTGCAAATTGGCGAGGCCAAGTATGGCAAACCCATTCTCGATCGCACGCTAACCTTCAACACGTCGATGGATGCGGCGGCGACCTGTGCATTACTATCGATTGACTCGACGATGAAATCAAATATTTCCGTGGGTCCGCCGATCAATTTAGTGATGTATGAGACCAATAGCTTCGCCATTCGCAATCAGCTTCAGTTGCGGTTGGGCGATCCTTATTTGGCGAAGGTTCGCAAGGCTTGGGAGACAGCCCTGAAGGCTGCGTTTGAACACATGCCTCCGATTGAATGGCAGCAGCCCATTATCGAAACCGCCGATGAGGACATTTTGATTGACTGAAATTGAATCCCATTCAAATGCAGAAAAAGGGAGGCGCGATCGCCTCCCCCAGAATTTCGTCAGTCCACCCTATGCCAGGAGCGCTTTAGCCCGAGCCACCACATTGTCAACGGTGAAACCAAACTCCTTCATAATCGTGCCGCCGGGAGCCGATGCACCGAAGGTATCAACACTAATCATGTCGCCACTGTCACCGATGTACTTGTGCCAGCCAAAGCTCGACGCCGCTTCCACCACAAGACGCTTCACACCCTTCGGCAAAATCGAATTGCGGTAGGCTTCATCCTGTTCTTCAAAGAGCTCCACACAGGGCATCGAAACCACACGAATCTTCTTATCGCCCATGGCTTTAGCCGCCTCAACACAGAGACTGACTTCGCTTCCCGTTGCCAACAGAATCAGATCCGGGTTATCGCAGCCACAATCCACCGCAATGTAAGCACCTTTTGCGACCGCTTCAATCGAACTTCCCTCTAGCTGGGGCAAGTTCTGACGGCTCATCGCCATGATGGAAGACTGCTTCCGACGCTCGATCGCGACCTTATAAGCCCCAGAGGTTTCGTTGCCATCCGCCGGACGGAATACCAACAGATTGGGAATGGCACGCAGGGACGGAATCGTCTCAACGGGCTGGTGGGTGGGACCATCTTCACCGAGGGCGATGGAGTCGTGGGTCAAAACATGAATCACCTGGCACTGGGACAGGGCCGACAGACGAATCGCCGCCCGCATATAGTCCGCAAAGACCAAGAAAGTTGCGTCGAACGGAATCAAACCCGTGTTGTGCAAAGCGATGCCATTACAAATCGCGCCCATGGCATGCTCCCGCACACCGAAACGGAGATTGCGACCGGCGTAGCTACCCTTTTGGAAATCCGTGGAGCACTTCAAGTAGGTGAGGTTGGAGTGGGTCAAATCCGCAGAACCGCCTACGAGTTCAGGGACAGCCTCGGCGATCGCATTCAGCGTCATCTCCGAAGTTTTCCGCGTCGCTACGGGCTTGTCTTCCGGGGTGTAAGTGGGCAAACACTTTTCCCAACCCTCAGGCAGACGATAGTTAATTTGGCGATCGAATTCCGCCGCCTCTTCAGGATATTGATCCTTGTAGGTTTGCCAGGTGGTGTTCCAATCAGACTCCGCTGCCGCACCCCGCTCAACGGCCTTGCGCCAATGGGCCAGCGCATCCTCAGGAACCACAAAGGACTCGTGGTCCCACCCCAGGTTCTTGCGGGTTTCAGCAATTTCCGCTGCCCCGAGGGCCGCGCCGTGAATCCCAGCGGTCCCCGCCCGGTTGGGGGAACCAAACCCAATCGTGGTGCGAATCTTCAGGAGTGAGGGCTTGTCGGTGACGGCCTTGGCCGCTTCGATAGCCTGGGCGATCGCCCCCAGATCCGTATCCCCATTCGGCACTTCAATCACATGCCAGCCATAGGCTTCGTAGCGTTTGCCTACGTCTTCGGTGAAGGAAACCGTCGTATCACCATCAATGGAAATGTGGTTGTCGTCATAGAGCGCGATCAGCTTGCCCAGACCCAGGTGGCCCGCCAGGGAGCAAGCCTCACCAGAGACCCCCTCCATGTTGCAGCCGTCGCCCATAATGGCGTAGGTGTAATGGTCGATCAGCGTGCAATCGGGCTTATTAAACTTCGCCGCCAGATGCGCTTCCGCCATGGCCAGACCCACAGCGTTACAAATCCCTTGACCCAGGGGACCCGTTGTCACTTCAACCCCTTTGGTCTCAAAGTTCTCGGGGTGACCAGGAGTGCGAGAGCCCCACTGGCGGAACTGCTTGATGTCGTCGAGGTTAACACTGTCATAGCCCGTCAGGTAAAGCAGCGCATATTGCAGCATTGAACCGTGACCGGCAGACAGGACAAAGCGATCGCGATTCACCCAAGCCGGATTCTTGGGGTTGTAGCGCATGAACTGGTCCCAAAGGACAAAGGCCATGGGAGCCGCACCCATAGGCAGGCCCGGATGACCCGAGTTTGCTTTCTCAACGGCATCGATCGCCAGAAAGCGAACTGAATTAATACAAAGTTCTTCGAGGGATTGGCTTGCAACAACCATGGGTGTCTACCTAACGTGCGTTAACGAGTTGAGACCAAAAATAAGCAGTTATACTCAATCATCCCATTGACGGCGAGGATGAACAAGTGTTAAGCAAAGGACGAGATCTACAGTCGGTTCTAATGGTCCCGATATTTGCGGAAAACCAGCGTAACGTTGTGCCCGCCAAATCCGAAGGAATTGGATAAGGCCACCTCGACGGCTTGCTGACGGGATTGATTGGGAACGTAATCGAGATCGCAGTCAGGGTCCGGATTTTCAAGGTTGATCGTTGGCGGGATTAGATCCTGGTTGACCGCCATAACCGTTGCCACCGCCTCAATTCCACCGGAGCCTCCCAGCAAATGTCCCGTCATTGACTTGGTGGAGCTGATGGCAACCCGGTGGGCGCTCTCCCCAAGGGCTTTTTTGATCGCAGCGGTTTCCGTCGAATCATTGGCCGGAGTGCTGGTGCCGTGGGCATTGATATAGCTCACTTGGTCCGGTGTTACCCCTGCATCTTTCATCGCGAGCTCGATCGCCCGTGCAGCCCCCAATCCACCGGGAACCGGCAGCGTCATATGGTAAGCATCACAGGTCGTTCCATAGCCAACGATTTCGGCGTAGATCTTCGCGCCCCTAGCCTGGGCATGTTCCAGCGCTTCTAAGACCAAAATACCGGTGCCTTCACCCATGACAAACCCATCCCGCCCCGTATCAAACGGGCGACAGGCATGGGCCGGATCGTCATTGCGAGACGACAGGGCGCGGCAGGCGGAAAAACCGGCGATCGACAGGGGCGTAATTGCAGCTTCTGTTCCCCCACATACCATGGCGTTGGCGTAGCCTCCTTTAATTAATCGAAAGGCATCCCCCACCGCATTGGCTCCGGCGGCGCAGGCCGTTACGGTACAGGAATTTGGCCCTTTGGCACCCAGATGAATCGCCGTCAAGCCTGCGGCCATATTGGCGATCATCATCGGAATCATAAAGGGACTACAGCGAGACGGACCCTTCTCCAGAAAGATCGTCTGCTGCTCTTCCATAATCTTGATGCCGCCGATGCCGCTGCCGATTAAGACCCCAATATGGTCAGCATTCAATTCCGTGATTTCCAGACCAGAATCCGCCACGGCCTGTTTTGATGCAGCCACTGCAAACTGCGAAAAGCGGTCCATCCGCTTCGCATCTTTGCGGTCCATAAAATCTTCTGGATTAAAGCCCTTGACTTCCCCCGCGATCCGGCAGGCGTGCTGAGAAGCATCAAAGAGCGTAATGGTCGCGATCCCATTGCGACCTGAAGAAAGCCCTTCCCAATAATCTGTCAGGGTATTACCAATGGGAGTAATTGCTCCCATTCCGGTGACGACAACCCGTCTGCCCGTGGAGTAAGTCATAAGATTTCAGCCAAGCTGGGTGAAAATTAGCAAAGCCCCCGATCAAGGAAACTTGAAATAAATGCGGTTTTGAAGCAAGGCGTTGGCGAATCCGCCTGCTAGAGTCGATAAAACGCGGAGGGAATCGGAATGTTCCGACCGCGCTTATGACTGCGTGGTTAACTGTGTGATTGAAGGGCGCTTTTTAAAAGCAATTTTGCAAAAAGCAATTTTACGTTTTGGCTAGCATTCCCTTTCAACATTTTCAACCTTATAAAGCAAGAGTCTGAGCGTCAGGCGATCGCCCCGAAGGGCAACATCCCTAAGCCGCAGACTTTTCTTCAATGTAGGCCACAGCTTCACCGACGGTGGTGATTTTTTCCGCAGCTTCATCAGGAATTTCGATATCAAATTCCTCTTCTAGTGCCATCACTAGTTCAACGGTATCCAGGGAGTCCGCACCCAGATCATTAGCGAAGCTAGCTTCTGGCTTGACCTCAGCGATATCGACACTGAGCTGCTCAGCGACGATACCTTTGACCTTGGACAAGATTTCCTCTTTGCTCATGAATTTTCCTCTGCACAACACCAGTTGCTCGGTCAGCGTTTTGGCATTTTTTCATCTTATCGGCAAAGGGTGACAGCGATTTTAATTCTAGGGAGAAAGGTTAAGGGTCATGGCGAAATGGGCGATCGCCCCTATCCCACCCCATCATAAAAAAACATCACCCCATCACCCCATCACTTCCCCACCCTTCTCTCCACCCCCATTTCCACCATGCCCATCCTCCGCTACGCCTACTACCCCGGCTGCGTCGCCCAAGGGGCCTGCCGCGAGCTCTACCAGTCCACGGCCATTTTGGCCCAGGCCCTAGATATCGAACTGCTCGAACTCAAAAAGGCCGCCTGCTGCGGTTCCGGGACATTTAAGGAAGAATCCCCGTTGCTCGAAGACACGGTGAACGCCCGCAATATCACCCTAGCAGAACAGCTAGGCTTGCCGCTACTGACCCATTGCAGTACCTGTCAGGGGGTGATTGGCCATGTGGATGAGCGGTTGAAGGAGGCCCAAGGTAACGATCCAGCCTATGTTGCTCAAGTCAATGGCTGGCTCGCTCAGCAGGGCTGCCAACCCTACCAAGGTTCCACGGAGGTGAAGCATTTGCTCTGGGCCTTGGTGGGGGACTATGGCCTCGATCGCCTAGCAGAAAAAGTGACCCGACGGCTCAGCGGCCTCAAATGCGCGGCGTTTTATGGCTGCTACCTGCTGCGGGCCCAGAAGCATTTGCCCTTTGATGACCCGTTTAATCCGCGATCGCTCGAAAATCTCTTCGAAACCCTCGGCGCAACCCCAGTGGTTTACCCCGGCAGAACTCAATGCTGCGGCTGGCCCCTATCGAGCTACGCCACGGAGACTTCGTTCAAAATGGCGGGATCCCATATTCAAGCAGCCCTTGATGCCGGAGCCGACTGTATTGTTACCCCCTGTCCCCTTTGCCATTTAAATTTAGATTCGCGTCAGCCAGAAGTGGAAAAGGTGGTGGGGCGATCGCTCAGCCTTCCGATTCTGCACCTCTCCCAGCTTGTGGCCTTGGCCCTAGGGGTGGAACCCAAAGCCCTAGGGCTCGATCGCCATGGGGTGAGCACTCAATCGGTTTTAGCAAAGCTCACCCCAGCAACCGTTTCAGCCCGTCACTAGCCAAGGGGAGCCCGGATTATTACAATCCTTGAAGTTTTGATTACAGTCCGCCGGGGCCAGTAAATCCTAGGTGTAGACTGAAATTCAATTCTGATAACAATGCCGACAGCCTGCCTAGGCAGAAGCTGCGTTACCAGATTAGCGCTCCAGGGATTCCCATGGGCGTTTTTCAGTATCGTTTGCTTTTTCTGGGTAGCTGTTATTTCACGGTGATCCTTAGTCTGGAGCCACTCAATCAATGTCTCATAAGGTCAAAATTTACGATACTTGCATTGGCTGCACCCAGTGCGTCCGCGCTTGTCCGACGGATGTATTGGAAATGGTCCCCTGGGACGGCTGCCGCGCGGGGCAAATTGCCTCGTCTCCTCGTACTGAGGATTGCGTCGCCTGCAAACGTTGCGAAACGGCTTGCCCCACGGATTTCCTGAGTGTTCGGGTTTATCTCGGCGCTGAGACCAGTCGCAGCATGGGATTGGCATACTAAGCCTTGACCTCTTCAGTCTTGGCATACTAAGCCACTTTTTCGTTATCTAGATTTGGCCGAGGGAAGCTCTGTTTCCCTCGGTTTTTTATATGGGTTTTTTATATGGGTTTTTTATATGGCTCGACAAATGAGCCCCCACCAGTCCACCATGGTCTATCGATCGCCAAACGCTGCGCTACCATAACAGCGATCTGCGTTCTTGTCCGCGTTCTAGGGAGTTGACCATATGTGCGGCATTGTCGGTTATGTCGGAACTCAAGCCTCGACCCCCATTCTGCTTGAAGGTCTGCGTAAGCTGGAATACCGGGGCTATGACTCGGCAGGAATTGCCACGGTCTGGGACGGCAAACTCAATCGCATTCGGGCCAAGGGCAAGCTCCTCAATCTAGAAGCCAAACTGGCAACCCATCAAACTCCCGCCCAAATCGGCATTGGCCATACCCGCTGGGCGACCCACGGCAAGCCAGAAGAGCATAACGCGCATCCCCACTTCGACATAACTAGCCGGGTGGCGGTCGTCCAAAACGGCATTGTGGAAAATTACCGGGAACTGCGGGAGGAGCTCAAGGGCGGTGGCTGCGAGTTCTTTTCCGAAACGGACACAGAAGTCATTCCGAATCTGATTGAGCGCACCCTGGCGGAAATGCGGAGCCAAGGCGAACTTGATGCCTTTGATTCCCCCCTCACCGAAGCGACCAGGCGGGTGGTGAATCGGCTGGAGGGAGGATTTGCGATCGTGGTTCTCTGTGTGGACTACCCCGATGAGCTGGTGGCAGCTCGGCAACAGGCCCCGCTGGTGATCGGCTTTGGTCAGGGGGAATTTTTCTGCGCGTCGGATACGCCGGCCCTGCTCAACCACACCCGCGCTGTTTTGACCCTGGAAAATAGTGAAATGGCGACGCTGACGCCTTTAGGGGTTTCGATCAGCGACTTTAAGGGTCGTCGCCTGCGCAAACAGCCTCGCCTCCTCAGCGGCACCCTCGATACGGCGGAAAAGGGAGGCTACAAGCACTTCATGCTCAAGGAAATCCATGAGCAACCGGGCGTCGTGCGGGCTTGTCTAGAAGCTTATATGCCCCAGCGCCAAGAGCCTGAGGGCACCCACACTGAAAAAAATCCAGCGGTTCCCCCCCATCGCTCCCCGGTACAGCTCAATCTGCCAGAAACGCTCTATACGGATCTCCAGCATGTCCAAATTTTGGCCTGTGGCACCAGTTGGCATGCGAGCTTGGTGGGCCGTCACCTAATCGAACAATTGGCGGGAATTCCAACGACCGTTCATTACTCTTCCGAATTTCGCTATGCGCCGCCGCCCATGATGGCCCATACGCTGACCATTGGGGTGACCCAGTCTGGTGAAACCGCTGACACGCTGGCGGCTCTGGAGATGGAAAAGGAACGCCGCAAAGGCTATGCCGATCCGACTTTTGCTGCCCGATTTTTAGGGATTACCAATCGCCCAGAAAGCACTCTGGCCCAGTTCACGCCCCATTTAATTACAACGCCTGCGGGGATTGAGGTGGGGGTTGCGGCGACGAAAACCTTCTTGGCACAGTTGGTGGCGTTTTATTTGCTGGCGATCGACCTCGCTCATTCCAAGGGGGTTGGGGGCGATCGCCTCACCCCAGTCATGGAAGGTCTCCGCAAACTCCCCCACCAGATCGAACATATTCTCGAAACCCAAGCCAGTGCCATTGAAACCCTCGCCCACGAATTCACTGAAACTCAAGACTTCATCTTCATCGGTCGGGGCATTAACTTCCCCATTGCCCTAGAAGGGGCGCTGAAGTTGAAGGAAATTAGCTATATCCATGCGGAGGGCTACCCAGCGGGTGAAATGAAGCATGGTCCCATTGCGTTGCTCGATGCCAAGGTGCCGGTGGTGGCGATCGCCATGCCGGGACCGGTCTACGACAAAGTCCTCTCCAACGCCCAGGAAGCCAAAGCCCGCGATGCCCGTCTCATCGGCATTATGCCCGAAGATAACGACGCTGACTTCTTTGATGACCTCCTGACCGTTCCCACAGTGGATGAGCTGCTCTCGCCCATTCTCTCGGTGATTCCTTTGCAGCTCCTGTCCTACCACATCGCCGCCCGCCGGGGCCTTGACGTCGATCAGCCAAGGAACCTGGCCAAGAGCGTTACAGTGGAATAATTCCCCAAATGAAACAAAAGCACTACTAGGGAATAGGAATGCCCCATGTATCTCACGAGTCAACAGTTCGAGGCCCTGATGCCCGACGCCAGTCAGCTTTTGAGCGATGAACCGGAAATGGAGAGTTCTTTGCACTACATGCAGCTGCTGCTTTTGGTGACTTGCTTAGAATGGCTCTGGCGAGATCGCGAAGATTTTTTTATCGGAGCCAATCTGACGATCTATTTCAGCCGAGAACAGCTCAAAAGCCGAGACTACCGAGGCCCAGATTTCTTTTTGGTCAAAGACACTGAGAAACGCCCTCGCCCTTCCTGGGTCATTTGGGAAGAGGATGGGCAATATCCCAATGTCATCATCGAATTGCTGTCTCCCTCAACGGAGGCGGTGGATCGGGGGCTAAAGAAAACGCTTTACCAAGATCGCTTCCGCACACCGGAGTATTTTTGGTTTAGTCCTGAGACGCTGGAATTTCAGGGATTTCGCCTGGTTAGAGCCCAGTACGAAGGGATCCTGCCCAATGAACAGGGTTGGCTTTGGAGTCAGGAGTTAGGGCTGTATTTGGGCATTGAGGGGAGGCATTTACGCTATTTCACCGTGACCGGCGATCGGGTTCTGACGCCAGAGGAAACTGCGGAAGCCGAGGCCCAGCGCGCGGAAGCCGAGGCTCAGCGCGCAGAAGCCGAGGCCCAGCGTGCAGAAGCCGAGGCCCAGCGCGCAGAAGCCGAGGCCCAGCGCGCAGATCTGGCTGAAGAACGGGCCGAGGCGGAACTCCAGCGGGCTAACCGCATGGCGGAGTATTTGCGATCGCTCGGCCTAGATCCCGAGCAACTGCCCAACGCTCAAACCGATCCTGAAACCGGGAGACAAAGCCATGGCGGAGAATAGCGTCAAAGACTGGAGCCTACTCTACGACCTCTCCAAAGCCTCAGAAGAGCATCCTGGCGGCGTACCGCGTCCAGCCTCAGAAACCTTGCCGACAATGTACGACTTACCCAGTGAACAAGTGGGGGAGGCCGGATTGCCAGATGAATTTCATCGTATCCAAGCGGACTTATTAACCGAGACCTGTGTACTGGAGCCAGCAACAGAATCCCTGGTGGCCAGTGACTTGAATCTCTACTACGACGTGCGCCATCCACTCTGGTACAAGCGACCGGACTGGTTTTTGGTCGTCGGGGTACCCCGGTTTGTCAACCAGCAGGAACTGCGCCTGAGCTATGTGATTTGGCAGGAGGGGGTGCGACCGTTTGTCCTGGTGGAGCTGCTTTCGCCCAGCACTGCCGACGAAGATCTCGGACGACGGTTGCGGGAGGTGAACCAGCCCCCCACCAAGTGGCAAGTCTACGAACAGATTTTGGGGATCCCCTACTACGTGGTCTACGACCGCTATCGGAATGATTTCCAAGTTTTTCGGCTAGTCGCAAGTCGCTATGAACCGGTGGATATGAGCTCAGGGCGATTGTGGTTTGACGAGCTAGAGCGGGGAATTGGCCTCTGGCAAGGGCGCTATCAAGAGACGGAGGGCCTCTGGCTGCGTTGGTATGACGCAAACGGTTGGCTGCCCACCCAGGCCGAGCAAATGACCCAGGAACAGCAGCGAGCTGAATCCGAGGCCCGCCGAGCTGAAGCGGCTGAGCAGCGCGCCGAACGCTTGGCTCAGTTCTTGCGGGAGCAGGGAATTGAGCCGCCAGAAGGGATTTAGGCAGGTGGGCGATCCTTCGGATCTGGGCGAAGCCAATCGCAATCCTTGGCACGGTCTTATCAGCCATGCGCGGCTTAGATCGACAAACCGCGTTAAAACATTTCACCGAACTTAAATTCTGCTACCTTTGTACAGTGATCAAGCAAGGTAAAGGCCTGTGGTTCAAGGAATACTCGGACGAGCAAGCCAGTTGAGGCAGATTCTACCCATCCGCGAGGCCCAGTGGGCAAAATTTGATTTGCTGCGGACGTTGGTTCGACGCGATCTAGAATCTCGCTATAAAGGCTCGGTTCTGGGAAATTTGTGGCCACTCCTCAACCAAATTGCCCAGATGCTGATTTACACCTACGTCTTCTCCGTGATTTTGAAAGTCAAGCTGAGCATTAGTGGTGGGGGAGTCAATGAGAATCTGACCTTTGGCCTTTGGCTTTTCGCAGGGTTGCTTCCCTGGATAGCGTTTTCGAGTGGGTTTTCCCAAACCGCAACTTCGGTTCTTGCCCAGGCCAATCTGGTGAAGAAAGTCGTTTTCCCGCTGGCGTTGCTTCCCCTCATCCCGGTCTTTTCAGCGTTTGTTGAGAGTACCATCGGAATTGCGGTTTTGATTGTCATGGTGGCCTTTGCTTCCGGACGCCTACAACCCGACCCTGGCACTGTTCCCGCTCGTCTAGGAGGATTAACTGATTTTTCGGACTTCTCTGCGACCTAAAGGATGCACAACCTATGCTTGATAGGAGAGCTCTCGATGTACGGCACCCATTCATACCTCACTAGCCAAGAATTCGAGGCATTAATGCCCGCTGCTAGCCAGCTTTTGAGCGACGAACCGGAAATAATCGGCCTATTCCTAGGTCTCTGGCAAGACCGGCTGCGCTACTTTACAGCATCCGGAGAACTTGTCCCTACCCCCGAAGAATCAGCAGCGGCAGAGATGCGGCGGGCGGAGGCGGAGGCGCGGCGGCGGAGGCAGAGGCGCATCGGGCGGATAGGATGGCGAGTTATTTGCGATCGCTAGGTCTAGACCCAGATCAGTTGCCAGATCGTTAAACCGATGAAATGGGGAGGCAAAGCAAGCATTGCAAAACTACTTTTGACAGTAGGCAACAGCATACTGAGTTAGTCCCAGTTCAATACATTTATCATCAAACTCCATCGCAAGATCTAAGGTAGACTGATCATCTGCTTCAAGAATATTGTGCAGAATATCTGATAAACCAAGGTGGTAAACACCGCCTCCTGTCAATAATATGTGCGCTTTGGGGAAGTACTCGCGTATGGCTGAGAGGATATTAGCGGAATCAGCACATTCTGAAGGATCCATCGCAAATAGATCATCTTCGTCTGGTGACACACAATTTACGCCAAGCAAGCTAGATGGTTCATACGGGTTCTTTAGGTAATTTTCTGGAAGAAGTGACCGAAATTCAGTGCTGATTTGCAACATCTCTTCAGGAAATTGCATCCGTGTTGCTCCCACGTAATCGTCCATTAAAAACAATCCACCAGATTTAAGAACCCGATGACTCCAAGCCACAGCAACTCTTGTATCTGGCATATGGTGCAATGCGTTATTCCAAAACACCATATCGTAGATATCTCGCCCAGAGACAAAATCAAATGCATCGGCCAAATAAAACGAAACCTGATTCTCTAGGCCTCTTTCCTTCGCAAGGCTACGACCACGCTCTACTGCATATTCAGAGACTTCAAACAGATCAAAACATGTCGCTAGACCAGCTTCGATCGCGTCCATCTCTTTTTCACCAAATCCAGCACCGACTGATACTGCTTTTTGAACTGGTAATAAATCAAAAAATTGGCGGTTAACCAATCGATACAAACCAGCCGAAAGCCCCGGAATATCTTCACCACAAACTCTTTTATTGATAGCCCGAATAAGATGTTCACTTTGCCACCAACGCGTCTGGAGATTTTCAAAAGTTGAATACTCCTTAGACCAATGATCTCCTGCCAATTTATCTCTGTTGAAGTTGACTTCACACAGTCCATTAGGGATTATCTCTTTTGTAGATTTGAAAATCACCTCTACGAGGTTTCGGCCATCCTGTAGATAGCGTGAAATTTTTCGATATATCCCGACCGCCCTCTGTCCGTGAACCATTGAGGCATCATCACGAAGATTTGTAAGATTCAACTCTGCGACAACTTTTCCATTAATCCTTAATAATGGATTGACAAAAACCCCATTGCGATTTTCAAGAATCCAACCCTGCACGTGGTACTCAGAAATTTCGTCAATGTATCCAATCTCACATTCCAGCAATGAGTCTTTTGTACTTATCCCATCAACTTGACTAGGAGTAGAAGTGGAAGTGGAAGCTGGGTCGTATTGCATTGATTAAAGTTGTCAAATCTGATGAAATATATAGCCCAGTAAGCCGCCTGGAGCAATTGCTTTTATGCATACTACTGAGAACGAACGAAAGACGAAGAGAGACCCTCGCGAACATTCAGAAATCAATCTGTAAGGTTATACTACAGAATAGTCTCGAATTTTATTTTTTCTTATAGGACGATACAGTTTCTCAGTATATCAAATTACATCAGACTTGTCTTCCAGAAACTAATTCTATGCAAAACATCAATGGCGTCGTCATTGGAGAGATTTTGTCATTACGCAGTTAGTACACGTAGGGTCGCAATGAAAATTTTCATGATTAACAAAGAACTCAATACACCGAGACATCCTGTGATTGATCTTCAGACAGAGTGTAGACCGAGGCACTTACCATCCCAGACAAAGTCTCATTAGACCAAAGACGAAGCAAACACTCCTCCAGACTCTATGATATGCGCCTTTGTCTTAACACAGGTCAGACAGTACGGAAATACCATAACTACCTCGATTTCTATGTTGCCCTAATGGCAATATAAGGAGGCGCTAAATTCTGTTACTTTTATACGATTGGAGATTAGGATGCAAAAATCTGGAGTTATAGAGATGCTGGCTCGGGCAGTACGTCTAAGAGAAATTTTGCCTATCACAACTCATCAATGGGCAGCATTTGGTCTGCTCCGGGCCCTAATCCGCAGAGACCTCGAATCTAGGTACAAGGGTTCTATGTTGGGTAACTTTTGGCCCCTAATAAATCAGCTATCCCAGCTTTTCATCTATACCTATGTATTTTCTATCGTACTAAAAGTTAAGCTAAGTCTTGGAGGAATTGCTGCTAATGATACAGTAACCTTTGGTCTATGGCTATTCGCAGGGCTTCTTCCCTGGTTTGCATTTACAGGAGGGCTTGGACAAGCTGCGGCCTCAGTCATTACAAATCCTAATCTAGTTAAGAAGGTAGTTTTTCCTCTTGGCCTGTTGCCACTTGTTCCAGTGCTATCTGCATTCATCGAAAGCTCAGTTGGTTTAGCCGCTCTCATTATTATTGTGGCAATTGCCTCTAAAACCCTTCATTCTACCTTAGCTCTACTCCCCCTGATCTGGATTCCTCAGCTATTGTTTACATCTGGTCTCAGTTATTTAGCAGCAGCGCTAACAGTTTTTCTGAGAGATATTCCGCAATCCCTAGGAGTTTTACTGAACTTATGGTTTTATGGTACGCCGATCATCTACCCTGCATCTGAAATTCCTGAACCTTGGCAACATCTAATAACTTGGCTCAATCCAATGGCACCTATTGTCGAGTTCTATCGTGAAGCAATATTGAGTGGAAAAATAGAGAATTGGCCACAATGGTGCTGGGCCTCATCTATTTCTCTTGTAGTTTTTCTTCTGGGGGTCACAGTCTATCAGCACTTGCGTTCAGCCTTTGCAGATGTTTTATAGGTTGTTCTTTCTGAATTAAATCGATTTATTTAGGTTTCAAGGATTGATCGTATGAATGAAAGTATTGCCATTTCACTTCAGAATATCTCAAAGTGCTTTAAACGATATCATCATCCAAGCGATCGCCTCAAAGAACTTTTCTTTGCCAATCACAGTCATGCTCAAGAGTTTTGGGCATTAAAAGACATAAACCTATCAATTCCCAAGGGTAAAACTGTTGGCATCTTAGGACGCAATGGATCAGGAAAAAGTACACTGCTTCAGATCATTGCAGGAACCCTAACACCTACTACAGGAACTGTTCAAGTGCACGGTAGGATCTCTGCATTGTTGGAATTGGGAAGTGGCTTTAACCCTGAGTTCACTGGTCTTGAAAATATTTTTTTCAATGGTCAATTGCTCGGCTTAAGCAAACAAGAGATTGAAGACAAACTAGAGGAAATTATTGGCTTTGCAGATATTGGAGAGTTTATCGAACAACCTGTTAAAACTTATTCAAGTGGGATGTTCGTACGACTAGCTTTTGCCGTTGCAGTCAATGTTTCTCCTGAAATATTAATAGTAGACGAAGCTCTTGCGGTTGGAGACGTTTCGTTTCAGCATCGCTGTATGAGACGCATCAGGAAGTTAATGGATTCTGGTGTGACAACACTTTTTGTCTCTCATGACACAGGTGCAATCAAAACGCTGTGCAACTCAGCCATTATGATTCATGACGGAGTCATTCAAGGAGTTGGAAATCCAAATAAAATTACAACTGACTATTTGAGGTTAATGACTGAAATCGAGCTAGAGATTGAGCAACGTAACGGCAATAATAACTTAGATGCTATAGTGACCGATGCGTCATCGGAAGAAAATATAGATTCAAGTGTTGTGTTAATAGAGAAGTCTAATGCTCAGGAGAAAAACCAAAGAATAGGAAGTGGTAAAGCGAGAATAGAAGAAATAAAAATCCTCAACAGTCATGGTGAAAAGGCTAGTAAAGATCCTGTATTTGCCTTTAACGAAGAGGTAGAAATTATCACTTGCTTACGAACCTATACAAGCCTCGACAGTTGTATCGTTGGTTTTTTTGTTTGCGATAAGAACGGCAACGAAGTAATTGGAAGTAACACCTTAGAAGAGGGGATGGCTATTGGGCCTGTTGCAAACAGGCAGGAAGTAATAGTAAGTTTCAAATTCAAACTACCTCTAAGACCTGGCTCCTATAGCCTAACAGTTGCAGGCGCGGAAAGTTATAACTCAGTTACTTTTGACTGGGTTGACAATGCTATCGTTTTTCAAGTTTTGCCACCCGATACAGGGAAAAATGTTCATGCCTTGATTGATCATCCTATGTTAGTTGATATCAAAAAGTTAGACCCAAAAGATAAATGCCAACTGGAGGTCGAGAAAATTCATGGATAAAGATTGGGTTAAGGACTATCCATCCGCTGAGGGTCTTGTTGAGGAGACTCTTGATGAAAATAGCAGCTTAAAACAAGTAGTTCGCTTGGTTGGAAAAGACAAAAAAGTTGTTGACTTTGGCTGTGCGACAGGCTATCTTGCTTCTCTGTTAAAACAAAATGGCTGCATAATTACAGGAGTTGAGATTAATCCTGAGGCAGCCAGGGTTGCTGAGAAACACTGTCGTAAAGTCGTGGTTGCCGATCTTGATTTTGCCTCGGTCCTTGACATCCTGCATGGAGAATCTTTTGACGTAGCTGTGTTTGGAGATGTGCTAGAGCATTTGCGCAATCCATGGAAAGTTTTACAAGAAGTTAAAAATTTAATTAATCCAGACGGTTACATTGTTGTTTCCATTCCTAATGTTGCCCATGGAGCCGTAAGGCTTTCGCTTTTAAAGGGTGAGTTTAATTATGAGGAGTTTGGTGTTTTAGATGAAACACATTTAAGATTCTTTACTCGTGAAAGTATTCAGAAGATGCTTATTTCAACGGGGTATTTAATCGACGAGTGGAGGACAACAAAAAGTGATGTTTTCCTGGGTCAATGGATTCCAAAAGTGAACGAAGCAGAATTTGATCCAGCTTTAGTCAATCAAATTCTTGCAGAAGAAAATAGCGATGTACTTCAGTTTATAGTCAAAGCAATGCCTGAGCCTTTAGAGAATAGACTGCGAAGCATGAAAGTGTTTTTCAAGGACGCAGTCAATGGTTTGGAAGAGTCCAGCTTAAAATTGAAATATTTTCAAGACGAGTTGCTTAAGGTCAAGGCACAGTTGGAAGCGGCACAGTCTCAGATTGAAGAACACGAGCAACAAATTGCGAGTTTATATCAACAGAAGCTTGAAGTTGAAAATCAAAGCGCCCACTATCAGGAATTACTGATCAAGAAGGATGGGGAGGTTCATCAGCTTCAACATCACCTTGGTGAAACACTTCAAAATATTGAGGCAGAAAGAAGTAGGGGACAAGAGAAGCTCAATGAGCTATATGAAGTTCATCAGTTAGAACTTCTGCATCTGCGCCAACAATTAACTCAGCGAGACCAAGAGCATGAAGGGGAAGTCAGCGAGTTACGTCAACACCTAGCAGAAGCCTTCCACAATATAGGGATTGAACGATTTCATTTCCATCAACAGCGTGAAGCGCTGAGGCAAGGTGAAGGGATTCCTATTCCTTACTTCATGCTCAAAAAAAGTCAGCGCTGGATCAGCCGAATGGTTGGTAGACCTATCAACAAAACTACTCTTAAGTCAATTCCCGGCAAGCTTAAGCAAAAACTGCGCTTGCCCGCCATTAAACGCAAATTGCTCAAGCTCACAGCAAAAGTTCAAGATCAAGTTTTCAGCAACCCTCACGAAGAACTATTGGCCCGGACTAACGTTTCTCCTCAGACCTTTCTAGAAGCTGTTACTCCGTTCAGCCCAACTCCTCCTTCAGCGATCTCCACCCACTCGCCCAAGATCAGTATCCTAACACCGACCTGGAATTCTTCTCTTGATTGGTTTCTCGAAACCGCCCTTAGCGTGTTGAGCCAAACCTACGACGATTGGGAATGGTGCATTGTAGATGACGGCTCCCAAAATCAAGAACTGCGAGAACTGTTACAGCAGTTTGCCAAATTGCATCCTCAAGTCAAGGTTGTTTTGGCAGAATCGGGTGGGATTAGTTCAGCAACGAACCACGCTCTGGCGATCGCCAGAGGCGAATACATCTGCTTCCTCGATCACGACGATACCCTCACGTCTAATGCCCTTGCAACCCTCGTGAGCAAGTTAGAGGAAGGATTTGATATCGTCTATTCTGATGAAGACAAGATAGATTTTTCTGGCAAACGCTATGTCGAGCCCTTTCACAAACCGAACTGGTCACCGGAATATTTTCGCGGCGTTATGTACGTGGGCCATCTGCTGGGTATTCGCAAAGAACTAGCCCAAACAGTTGATGGTGTTCGCAGTGAATTCGATGGCGTTCAAGACTATGACTTGATGCTACGCCTCTCGGAGAAAACAGAAAAAATTGGTCACATTCCCCAAATTCTTTATCACTGGCGCAAAATTCCGGGAAGTATTTCCGGCGATGTCAACGCAAAAAGCGAAAAGATCGAACAGCTTCAGCAGCTTGCCGTCAACGAGCATCTCAAACGTCTGGGCCTGCCAGCCCAAGCCGAGGCCATGGGTTTCCATCGATTGAAAATAGTTCCCAAGCCTGAAAGAACAAGCTATCCACTTATCAGCATCATCATCCCTACTAAAGATGCACCAGATTACCTAGAACGCTGTTTGAGCAGTCTTGTCAATGCCTCATCTTATCCTAACTTTGAAGTAATTCTGGTAGACAACGAGACCCGCGATAAGCGTGCTCTTGAACTTATAGAAAACTATGTAAAAACCCATAGGGTTACACGTATTTCTCTACAAAATCCCTTTAATTACTCCCGTGCCAATAACACTGGTGTAGCAGCAGCCCAGGGCGAATACTTGGTTTTCCTCAATAATGACACCGAAGTTATCACCGCCAATTGGTTGGAGAATATGCTTTATTATGCCGAGCAAGACTCTGTAGGTGCAGTAGGAGCCTTACTCCTCTTCCCTGATCGTACGGTTCAGCACGCAGGGGTTGTCATGGGATTTAGGGGCACGGCTGACCATGTCATGCGTAACTTTCCTGCCGATAGCGATGGCTATGCAGGTTCTCTCTGTTGTACCCGAGAAGTCTCAGCGGTTACAGCGGCTTGTCTGATGATGAAACGTATGGACTTTGAAAAAATCGGCGGATTCAATGAGTTTTTTTCCACCCACTATCAGGATGTCGATTTGTGCTTAAAGCTTACAGCTCAAGGAAAAACTAACATCTGTACACCTAGAGCCGTTTTGATTCACCACGAATCCAAGACTCGCAAGGCTTATTATGATTGGGGGGATCGCCTTCTTTTACTTGATCAATTTCAGGACTACATTGACCAGGGCGATCGCTACTATAATCCTAACTTCGACCTCGGCAAACATGACTATAGCCTAAAAGGATGAGCAGCATATGAATATTTTGTTTGTCCTTTACCATGACTTTTCATCCAACAGTGCCGTTCATGTCCATCACTTTGCCAATGGATTGATTGAACTAGGCTGCGATTGTATTGTTGCGGTACCGAATCGGGCGGATACCATTTCGATTTTAGTAGAGCCTCATTATCAAACTCTTGAGTTTGACCAAGTTGCCCAAATATCTACTAAATTTAGCAATGGTCAAGGTCCCGATATAGTTCATTGCTGGACGCCTCGAGAGATTGTTCGCCAGTTTTGTGATTCTCTTCGTCAGCTATTTACCTTTGAACTGGTGATTCATCTCGAAGACAATGAAGAACATGTCACAGAAAAGTTTATGGGGCAGCCGTTCCAGCAACTGCAAGTCCAGCAAGAGTATTTACAGGTTCCTCCTGCTCTATCACACCCGGTTTACTATCGAAAATTCTTAGAAAGTGCAACTGGTATAACGGTCATTATTGATCAACTTAAAGATTTTATCCCACCAGCTATCCCCAGCCTTGTTCTTTGGCCTGGTGCTGACCATACTCTCTTCTATCCTCAGACTGCCGATGCAGCGCTGTTGAAAAAATTCAAAATAGAACCCAATGATTGGGTGATTTGCTATACCGGAAATGTTCATCCGGTCAATGCTCAAGAGGTACGAAGTCTCTATATTGCTATTGGATTGTTAAATCGTGAAGGATATCCCACAAAACTGATTCGTACAGGCAGAGACTTTGTTGATTTTTTAGAAGGTGGTAAAGAATGGACTGCTCCTTATTGCATTGAACTTGGATATGTCGACCGCCCTGAGCTTCCCAAAATTTTGAGTTTGGCCCATACTTTAGTACAACCTGGCAAAGTGAATGCGTTCAACCAGTATCGCTTCCCTTCAAAAGTTCCTGAGTTTTTAGCCATGGGGAAACCCGTCATCTTGCCCGACACCAATATTGGCAAGGATTTAAAACACCTATCTGAAGCCGTTATTCTACCTATCGTTGATGCAATTCACATTGTTGAGTCGATTCAGTTACTCCGATCCAAGCCTGAATTAGTCAACAAAATTGGGCAAGGAGCTGCGGCTTTTGCACAGAGTAAACTAGTCTGGAGTATACAAAGTCAGATGCTTAAAGATTTTTATGGCTCTCTGTCTGAACGTTTGCGTCAGTCTGCCAAAAAAATTAAAAATGAGGTGATCATGAAACCTGTTCATTTGCTCAATGAAACGACTAAAGTCCAGCTAATCGAACGCTATGAGAATTGCGATCGCTATAAACGATCTCTCGATTATGCGACTGTTCGTGACTTTTGTGACAGCGTCGATCACCTTCCTCAAGTCTGTTTTCTGAATGGCGATCTCAAAAATGTTCAACGAGCCTGGACTGTCAAAGCCATTCTCAGTAACGTTCCCATTGGCAGCAGGCTTCTGGAGATTGGTGGGGGTGTTCCTCTAGTTGCAGGGTTACTCTCAGAACTAGGCTATGATGTTACTCTCATCGATCCCTATGAAGGATCAGGCAACGGACCAACGAGTGAGTATCAGCAGTATGTTACTCAATTTCCCCATGTTAAAATCGTCAAGGATCTCTTTGGTTCTCATATTGACTACTTTGAGCATAAATCCTTTGATGCAGTTTACTCAATCTCCGTGATTGAGCACATTCCCTTGGCTGGAATTTCTGACGTTTTCGAGGCTATTTTGACCTTTGTGAAGCCGGGGGGGGCATCTATTCACTGCATTGATGACGTTGTTCAAGGCAATGGAACAGAAGGCCATGCAGAAATGGTCAAACATGTTTTACTTAACCAAAAACGTCTTGCCAAACCAGCATACGCTGATGAGCAGATTGAATCTGATTTTTCTAACTTAATGCAAGCACTTTTTGAAGATCTAGAAACATTTTATCTGTCTCCCCTCGGCCATAATCTTTGGCGAGGTCAAATGAGCTACGATGAGTTTCCATTCCGAAAAGTTGTTTCGATCCAAACCTGCGAATTTTTACCCTAGCTGATGCGCTCAATGAGCCATATCCTGACCAATCCTTTAGTTAGTGTTTGTGTACCCACGCACAATGGCGCTCGATACCTAATCCAAGCTTTAGAAAGTATCGAGCGTCAGACATACAATAACTTAGAAATTATTATTTCAGACGATGGCTCTTCTGATGAAACGGTTGAAATAATCCAACAATTTAATGAATCTCGCCTGCGTCTATTTTTGCATGATCGCTTAGGAATAGCCTCAAACTGGAATTTCTGCATTCGCCAGTCTAGAGGTAAATATATCAAGTTTTTATTCCAAGACGATTTGCTTCACAAAACCTGCATCGAAATGATGGTAAGAGCTGCCGAACAAAATCCCACTGCTGGCCTCATTTTCAGCAAAAGAGTGGTACTGGCTGAAGAAAACTTATCCTATGTTAAAAGTCTTAATAATCTTCATTTAGCATGGACTTATTTAGAAGATAAACAATCTGGAACAGCTTTGCTAGAAGACAGACTTCTTTGTCAAGTACCTTACAACAAAATTGGAGAACCGACCAATCTACTTATTCCAGCAGATGTGTTTAAGAAAATAGGAGGATTTGATCAATCATTTCAACAGTTTGTCGATCTGGAAATGTGGTTTCGAATTATGATGTCCTATGACGTTGTGTTTATCGATAACTTTTTGTCATCCTTTCGCGTTCATTCGTCTCAGGCTACTTCTGTACACAATCAATCTAAAGATGAGAGCTGGGCTGAAATCTATCGTCTGTGGATAAAGATGCTTTTTCATCAAGACTTTCACCGATTACCTCATACCATTCATCGCCGACTGCGTCAGGCTCTGTTGTTGAATCTGCTGAAAGAAAGCTTGAAGATGACACTAAAGCAAGAGATGTGGAAAACACGGACTGTGTTCCGGCTCATTTTACAGCTACTTAGAGAAAATACTGAAGGATACGCTGATTAAAGGACAATTTCAGAAAAAGCATTATGGTGCATCAGTGACAATACCTATAACTCATTTTCACTTCTCTACTTAATCAAAAATTAATGTGTAAAAAAAAAACTGATGAATGCTTTGCAGATTCTGATGGGTACCCTATATAGTACGTATTCGTAGGGTAGAGTTTTGTGTCCAAGTTGAGTTTAGATATTCTTTCCTTCTGATTAAAATTCTCGATTGAGTATTTAAGGCGGAGAAACAACGCTATTTATGACTATTAATCTTTTCGATGCTCAGTATTACGCTGCTGCGAACCCAGATTTACTTGCTGCGGGCCTGACGACAGAGGTGCAGCTTACCAATCATTTTAATAATTTTGGTCTTGCAGAGGGTAGAAAATTCTCTCCGCTAGCAGATTTGAGCTATTATAGACAGCTCAATTCTGATCTAGCCGCAGCGGGACTAGTTAGTAATTCGCAAGTCTATAACCATCTGACGAATTTCGGTGTTGCAGAAGGTCGCACATTTTCCCCATTTGTGGACGTCAGTTTCTACTTGTCTGCCAATGGAGATGTGGCCCAAGCATTTAATAACAATCGCGAGTTAGCCCTTCAGCATTTGGATGACTTTGGTTTCGCAGAGGACCGCCTCTTCTCTCCCATTGCAGATGTTGATCTCTATCTATCCGCTAATGGGGATGTAGCCCAGGCCGTTAATAACGATCGAGAGCTGGCGTTTGAGCATTTAACGCTGTACGGATTGGGTGAAGGTAGAAAGTTCTCCTTGGAATATGATGTTAACGAGTACAAGATTTATAATCCTGATCTTTTCAATGCAGGAATAGACACCAATCAAGAGTTGTTTAACCATTTCTCTCTTTATGGCCTTGAGGAAGGTCGCACAAGTTCTTCCGTCTTCAATCCTAATTTCTATAGTTCTAATAACTCAGATCTCGTCAGTGCTGGGTTGACTCTCAATTCCCAGCTTTTGCGTCATTTCCAGGCCTTTGGACTTTCTGAGGGGCGGCAAGCATCGAGTACTTTTGACGTAAATGTATATCGTCAAAATAATCCAGATCTGGCACTAGCTGGAATTTCAACAAATCGTAAGGCTGCAATACATTATGTAGCCTTTGGTATCAATGAGGGACGAGTTGCGATCGCACCGACAGGTCCTTCATAGATTCAATTGTCTTAGGGTTTTTGAGGGCAGTTTCTCATGGGAGCTGCCCAATTCGTCTCTGATGCCATTGCCAAGCATCCTGAATGATGGTCTCTAGAGCTGAGTGGGTTGGAGTCCAATCGAGAATTTTTCTGGCTTTTTCTGCACTACCAATCAAAACAGGAGGATCACCGGGACGGCGATCCTCTTTTTTCATGGGAATTTCTCGATTCGTAATCTTACAAGCAACATCAATCACCTGCTGGACCGAAAAGCCATTGCCGTTGCCGAGGTTGAAGCGATCGCTCTCCCCCCCCGCCAGCAAATATTCCAATCCCCGAACATGAGCATCGGCTAAATCTGTAACATGGATATAGTCACGGATACAGGTCCCGTCGGGGGTGGGATAGTCAGTACCAAAAATGGAAATGTAGGGACGCAGACCTAAGGCCGTTTGGAGGGTGAGGGGAATGAGATGGGTTTCGGGCTCATGGTCTTCGCCCAGTTGACCATCGGGGTCAGCTCCAGCAGCGTTGAAGTAGCGGAAGATGACGGATTTTAGACCATAGGCTTTGTCATAGTCCTGCAAGATCCGCTCGACCATCAGCTTCGTTGCCCCATAGGGATTAATCGGGTTTTGGGGATGATCTTCGGTAATGGGAACCTCATGGGGGACGCCATAGGTGGCACAGGTGGAGGAGAAGACGATGTGATTGACCCCCGCTGAGACCATGGCGTTTAAGAGGCTGAGGGTGCCGACAACGTTGTTTTGGTAGTACTTCGCTGGATTAGTGACGGATTCACCCACATAGGCGTAGGCGGCAAAGTGGAGAACGGCGGCGATCGCCTGCTCCGAGAACAGCCGTTCCAACAAAGCCCGGTCTTCGAGCTCACCCACAATCAACCTGGCTTTAAAATTCCGCTCGACAATCTCCCGATGGCCGTAGACAAGATTGTCGAGAATAATCACGGTGTAACCGGCTCGCTCCAGTTGTTTGACCGCATGGGAGCCAATATAGCCTGCACCTCCAGTGACGAGGATGGTTTTGGGCGATCGCCCCTGCAAATCAAGTTCAACATCGGAAGAGAAAGTCATAGCCTCAGCAAGCAAGGGTTTAGAGAGGGGGTACGAATCCATATTCGCCTACAATTATGGTCTAGCAGTAACAAAACTGCACAGTAGCGCAAGTACGGGAGAGGAAATCGCTTGAAACAGTGTTCTGCCACGCAACTTGCAGGGGTGTATTTGCTAGAACCCAAGTATTTTGATGATGAGCGGGGCGGATTCTTTGAATCCTTTAATCAGCGGGCCTTTGAGACTGAGCTTGGCCTAGACCTTCAGTTTGTTCAGGATAATCACTCGATTTCCCAAAAAAATGTGTTGCGGGGGCTGCATTATCAGGTGGGTCAGCCCCAGGGAAAGTTGGTGCGGGCGATCGCAGGCCGGATTTTCGACGTCGCTGTAGATCTACGCCAATCTTCCCCCACCTTAGGTCAATGGGTGGGCTATGAGCTGAGCGCCGAAAACCGCCATCAGCTCTGGATCCCGGTAGGATTTGCCCATGGATTCGTAGCGTTATCTGAACGGGTGGAAGTCTTGTACAAGGCGACGGATTATTATTATCCTGAGGGCGATCGCTCCATTCGCTGGGATGACCCGGATTTGGCGATTGTCTGGCCCCTCCAAACCCAGCCGATCCTGTCTGCAAAAGATGCCGCAGCCGTTCCCTTTGCCCAAGCTGACTTATTTCCCTAGCTGACTTTCTTGTGTAGGCATTGGGCTGAGATTAGGGCCGTTTATCTCTGATTTCTGTGCTCTCTTGCACCCTTACAAAGGCGAGCACTCCTCTATACTGAACCCTAGACTTAAGTTCCGGGAGGTGTGATGCAATCGATTCTGCTGATCGGAAGCCAGGGACAGGTCGGTCGAGAACTTCAGTCCACCCTTTTACCCTATGGCACAGTCATTGAAGCCGCTCGCAATGAGGTGGATCTGACGGACTTGGCGGCGGTGCGATCGCTCATCCGTCGCATCCAACCCACAGTTGTGGTCAATGCCGCTGCCTACACCGCTGTGGATCGAGCCGAGCAGGAACCGGAACTCGCAGCCTTGCTCAATGCTCAAGTGCCCCAGGTCCTAGCCCAGGAATGTGAGCGCTTGGGCGCGGCGTTGCTGCATATTTCCACGGACTATGTCTTTGATGGACAGGGCTATCGACCCTATCGAGAAGACGATCTCACCCATCCCCTTAGCATTTATGGCCAGACCAAACGGGCGGGGGAACAGGCCATTCAGGAAACGAAGATTCGCCACGGCATTCTGCGCACAGCCTGGGTTTACGGAGCCTATGGTAAAGGCAATTTTGTTAAAACCATGCTGCGGCTAGGGGCAGAACGGGAAGAGCTGGGCGTGGTTGCAGACCAAATTGGGTCACCGACCTGGGCGGGAGACATTGCCCAGGCCCTGGGCGCGCTCTTGCCTAAAATCCTGGCAAAGCCTGAATATTCGGGTATTTATCACTACACTGATAGCGGCGTAGCGAGCTGGTATGACTTGGCAATCGCCATCTTCGAAGAAGCCCGCAGCCTCGGCTATCCCCTAACCCTTCAGCGCATTGCCCCCCTCACCAGTGAAGAATATCCAACCCCCGCTCGACGTCCGCACTACTCCGTATTAGACTGTGGCAAAATAACAGCGATACTCGGTACTCGCCCACCCCATTGGCGACAGTCCCTGCGTTTGATGCTCCAGGAACTTTATACCCAAACCTATGAAAGGGCTGATTCTCTCCGGCGGTAAAGGCACACGCTTGCGTCCGCTCACCTATACGGGGGCGAAGCAACTCGTCCCCGTGGCCAATAAGCCCATCCTTTGGTATGCCATTGAAGAGATGGCGGCAGCGGGGGTGCAGGACATTGGCATTGTCATTAGCCCGGAGACGGGCATCGAGGTGCGCAGCCAAACGGGTAGCGGAGAACAGTTTGGGGTGCGGCTCACCTATATTCTGCAAGATGAACCCGCAGGTTTAGCCCATGCCGTTAAGATTTCCCAAAACTTCCTGGGGGATTCACCCTTCTTGATGTTTTTGGGCGACAACTTGATTCAGCAGGGTGACCTCAGTCATTTTCTCGACGTCTTCAAGGCCCAACAACCGGATGCCCTCATCCTGCTGCGGGAAGTCGAAAATCCCAGCGCCTTTGGGGTCGCTGAGGTCAGCGGACAGGGGCAGGTCATCCGCTTGATCGAAAAGCCAAAGGACCCGCCCTCAAATTTGGCCCTGGTGGGGGTCTACTTTTTCTCCGCTGCGATTCATGGGGCGATCGCCCAAATCCAGCCCTCCGCCCGAGGGGAGCTCGAAATTACCGATGCCATTCAATACCTCATCGACCATCAAAACTCAGTCGTCGCCCGTCAACTGCGGGGCTGGTGGTTGGACACTGGCAAAAAAGATGATCTGCTGGAGGCCAACCGATTGGTCTTAGATACCTGTTTAATCAGTGCGATTGAAGGCCAAGTGGATCCCCAGAGTCAGGTGATCGGGCGGGTTCAACTGGGGCGATCGTCCCAGGTGCTCAACTGTACAATCCGAGGCCCGGTTGTGATTGGAGAAGGGTGTTATTTAGAAAATTGTTTTATCGGTCCGTACAGCAGTATTGCCGATGGTGTCAAGCTGATCGATGTTGATTTAGAGCACAGCGTCATTTTGCAAGGGGCTCAAATTGTCAATATCAACCAGCGAATTATGGATAGTGTCATCGGTCGCCGCTGTCGCATCATTGCCGCGCCACCGCGTCCCAAAGCCCTCCGGTTTTTAATTGGTGATGACAGCCAAGTAGAGATGACGTGATTTATTTCATCACTGTTAACTATCATTCCTCAACCCTAGTCACTCGGCTGATCCAATCCATGCCGCGCAATCCAGCGCGCTATCGTGTGGTCATTGTCAACAATTCGCCGGAGGATACGGGGCTTTATGAGTTGGAATCTCGCTGGGTCAAGATCATCGAGGCAGGGCACAATCTTGGGTTTGGCTGTGCCTGCAATTTGGGGCTGCGCTGGGTCTATGAGCGGGATCCTAATGCTTTTGTCTGGATTATTAACCCCGATGCCTATCTCCTCAAGAACCCCTTAGACACCCTAGAGATCCTCTTCAGACGCTGCCCAGAGCTTTCCATTGTTGGAACCGTCGTCAAAACCTTTGATGGGGGTATCTGGTTCGCTGGAGGACAGTTTCGGGCCGAAACAGGCAGCATCCGGGTGCAAGAAACGCTGCCCCAATCCAGTCAATCCTATTGGTCCTGCGATTGGGTCTCGGGCTGTAGTCTGATCATTAATCTCAAGCACTTTTCCGACTGTCCTCAATTTAGTGCCCGGTACTTTTTGTACTACGAAGACTTTGAGTTTTGTCGCCGCTATGCAGCGGCAGGCCATGTGGTCGCGATGACCCAGGCGATCGCGATCTTTCACGAACCCTCTTCGATTACCAATCGCAATCTTTTTCTCAAAATGCGTCACAGCACCTTTAGCTATCTACTGACGCTGGAAGAATTCGCTTCCCCCCAAGCCTTTACCACTCGCCTCGTTCGCCTCCTGTTCCATGCGCTTTACCTCATGGCCGTCAAACCTCAGACCGCCCTAGGTAAACTTTATGGCCTCTGCCTCTATGGACAATATCGTTTGCAAACCCCCGCCCCGCCCGCCCAGGAGCAGGATTGGCTCCAGCAACCCAGCCCCAGCCTAGTCGCCCTGCCTCGATCAGAAGGTTGACCAGAGGGTTGATTAGGGGGTTGAATTGAGCCCCTGAGATTGGGCAACTTAGAGAAAAGACCCGCCGCTCTAGTCCCCAACCCGCCTCAAGCTTCAGATTCATCATGAAAAATGCACTCATCACAGGATTGACTGGACAAGATGGTTCCTATCTTGCAGAGTTTTTACTCAATAAGGGCTACCAGGTCTATGGGCTAGTGCGTCGGTCTAGTACGTCCAGCTTGGGCCGGATCGCCCATTTTGCAGACCAGGTTCACATCATTTCGGGGGATTTGCTAGATCAATGCTCCCTGATGGATGTGATTACAGAGACTCAGCCGGATGAGATCTATAATCTGGCCTCCCAGAGCTATGTCCCGCTCTCCTGGACCCAGCCTGCGTTGACGGCAGAATATACGGCCTTGGGAGTCTCCCGGTTGCTGGAGGCCATTCGTCGCTGTAAACCCGACGCCCGCTTCTATCAAGCCTCCAGTAGCGAAGTCTTTGGCCAGCCCAGCGAATCTCCCCAGTCGGAAATGACCGCCTTTCGACCCCGCAACCCCTACGGCACCGCCAAGGCCTATGCCCATTGGATGACGACCAATTATCGCGAGAAGTACAATCTCTACGCCTGCTGTGGCATTTCCTATACCCACGAGTCGCCCCGACGGGGGGCTGAGTTTGTCTTCCGCAAGGTGACCCGCACCGCCGCCCAAATCAAACTGGGACTGGCCTCAGAATTACGACTCGGCAATCTTGAGGCTCGACGGGACTGGTGCCATGCCCAGGATGTGGTAAGCGCCATCTGGCTGATGTTGCAGCAAACTCAACCTGACGACTACATCATTGCTAGCGGTGAAACCCATTCCGTGCGCGAATTGGTGAACTGCGCCTTTGAGTACCTCAATCTGGACTGGGAAAAGTATGTAACTGTTGACCCACAGTTCTATCGACCGGATGAACCGGTTCAGCTTGTTGGTAACATTGAAAAGATTCAATCCCAGCTTCAGTGGGACCCTCGATACTCATTTCGTCAACTGGTGGAAACCATGGTTGACCACGATTTGAAGCAGTTGAGTGGAGTCCAGGATTAACGATTTTCGTTAGGCCTTGTCCTCAATCCCAGGGTTTTCTCTGTCTAGGCTCTTTTAACCTAGAGTCCTCGCCTCCTATTCTCCGAGCTTCTTCCTTGGCATGTTGAAGGTTCTTGTTGATTCGACGCCTGTGTTGCCTCGGCCTAGCGGTGTTGGGTTCTATGTGAAGAATCTCGTCCGGGCTCTTCAAGCCCTTTCGAGTTCTGAAGCGTTTGATCTCAAGCTGTTTTATCAGCCTTCGTTTAAAGATTGGTTGCTCCCTGGGCAGAGCCCTGATGCGATAGTCCATCGGGATCAAGCTGCTAGGCGACTAAATTATCCGGTACGACTGTCGGCGGCACTGTTGGGGAGTCTGGCGCGATCGCCCCAGCTCAAATCCGCCCTGGCGGCCTACCTAGACCAGCAGCTAGGGAATCCCAGCATCATCCACGGCACCAACTACATTGTTTATCCGTCCCAGCGGGCTCGGACCATTCTGACCATTTACGATCTGACGTTTATCCGCTACCCAGACTACGCCGATGCAGTGGCGAAAACCTACGAGCGTCGGGTTCGGCATTGCCTGCAATGGACCGACTTAGTCCTGACGATCTCCGAAAGCTCCAAGCAGGACATTGTGGAGTACTTGGCGGTTGAACCGGACCGGGTTTGGGTGACGCCTTTGGCGAGCCAGTACCATGCCTTGGCTCCGGCGTTGACCGCGACGAGCCGTTTGCCCCAACGCTCCCCCAGTCCTCAGGCTCCCGTGTCTTCTCTCAATTGGTCCTCCCCGGCACCGCTGCCGAGTCTGCCCCCAGCGCCCATCGACTATGACCTCAACCGTCCCTATCTGTTGTTTGTCAGTACGATTGAGCCCCGCAAAAACCTGGTCAATTTGATCAAGGCGTTTAATCTGCTCAAGGGCGAGGGAAAAATCGAGCACAATCTGGTTTTGATTGGCAAAAAGGGCTGGAGTTATACGTCTATTTTTGCGGAAATTGAGCGATCGCCCTGGCGCTCACACATCTTCCACCTCGACTATCTCCCCAACGGTTGGGTCCAGGAATTTTACCGCCGTGCCGATGTTTTTCTGTATCCGTCCCATTACGAAGGCTTTGGGTTGCCGGTTTTAGAAGCAATGACCTTTGGGCTGCCGGTGGTGACGTCCAATACCTCTTCGTTGCCGGAAGTAGCGGGTCAGGCGGCGCTCTATGCGGATCCGCTTTCCCCTGAGGCGATCGCCACCCAAGTCCTACGAATTTTGTCCGACGACGGCCTCCGACAAACCTTGGTTCAACGGGGCTATGAACAGGTCCAGCAGTTCTCCTGGGAAAAAACCGCTGAGGAAACGCTGCGAGCCTACCGGAGTCTTTTAAGATAAAGGCTCTCTGGCTGCATTTGCTTGAAGGCCGACTGTTGTGATCCAAATCTTTCGAAAAGCTTTGAGTTTACTGGAGCGACGCGATCGCCTTCGGCTGGGAGTCATTATCCTCCTAACGTTTGTGGGGGCGATCGTCGAGACCCTAGGGATTGGCATCATTCCGTCCTTTGTGGGCCTCCTGGGCAGCGAGAAAGTTCTGCGAGATGTCGGCATTGTCCGCTGGGCCTATCACCTCACCGGCTTCCAGGACTACAAGGCCTTTGTGCAATGGTCTTGCATCGCCCTGATGGTTCTTTATATTCTCAAAAATCTTTATCTGGCTTGGCTCGGCTATATTCAGACCCAGTTTATTTATTACCAGCAATATAAAGTCTCCCGCCGCCTCCTGGCCCGCTACCTGCGGCAACCCTACCCCTTCTATTTGCAACGCAATACCGCTGAGCTCCAGCGCAATCTCAATGTGGAAGTGCCAACGCTGTTCACGGAGGTGATGCGAGATCTGCTAATCGTGCTCAGTGAACTGTTGGTTTTGTTCTGTGTTTCTCTGCTGCTGCTGTCAGTGGAGCCCATGTCTACGTTAGTGGCCGTGGTGGTCTTAAGCAGTTCAACCCTGGTGTTTTACCAAACCGTGCGGCGACCCATGGGGCGGTGGGGCAAGCTCCAGCACGACAATATGGGTCAGATGATGCAGTGGGTCAACCAAGGACTGGGTAGCATCAAGGAAACCAAGGTTTTGGGCCGAGAATCGTTTTTTCTCCAGCAGTTTCGCCTCAATACAGCGGCCTATAGTCAGGCCATGCAGCATCTCCAGTTTGTCAATAAGCTGCCCCGTTTGTTTATGGAAACCGTGGCGGTGGTGGTGTTGCTCTTGGTGCTGGTGCTGGATTTGAGCCAAGGCAGACGGCCTCGGTCGGTGCTGCTGTTGCTGTCGCTGTTTGCCATGGCGGCGTTTCGGTTGATGATGTCGATGAATCGTATCGTGGCAGCGGTGGCGACGATTCGGTTTTATAGCCATGCCTTGGATGCGGTCTATCAGGATTTGCAAGGGGTTCCCCCCGGCGTTGCCCCTATCCTGCCAGCCTTGCCCCCCGGTGCGGCGGGCAGCCAGCGGCCTATTTTGACCCAACATATTGTGTTTGAGCGGGTGAGCTATACCTACCCCGAAGCCCAAACGCCTGCATTAGCAGAGGTTTCCCTCAAGATTGGCCAGGGAGAGGCGATCGGCTTAGCGGGTCCTTCGGGCTCGGGCAAGACCACATTGGTGGATTTGCTGCTGGGCCTTCTAGAACCCACCGAGGGCTCGATTGTGCTCGATGGCCAGCCACTGGCCGATTGTCTTGGGCCTTGGCAGCGATCGGTAGGGTATATTCCTCAGTCGGTGTACCTCTCCGATGACACGATTCGCCGTAATGTGGCCTTTGGCTTGATGGAAGCCGAGATTGAGGAGGAGCAGGTCTGGCGGGTGTTGCATTTGGCCCAGCTTGATGAATTTGTCTCGGGTTTACCGCTGGGGATCGAAACGCCGGTGGGAGAGTTGGGGGTGCGCCTATCGGGGGGGCAGCGGCAGCGAATTGCCATTGCCCGCGCCCTGTATCACGATCCCGAAATCATTGTTATGGATGAAGCCACTGCGGCCCTCGATAACGAAACCGAACGCAGCATTGTCCAAGCGATGGAAGAGCTGATGGGGGAGAAAACCCTGGTGATTATTGCCCACCGCCTGAGTACGCTGCGCAATTGCGATCGCATCTACTGGATCAAAGACGGTCATCTCAAAGATTCCGGCAGCTATGACGAGCTACTGCGCCACAATCCAGAATTTCAGTCCATGGTCCAGGGCCGTTAGGAGCAGGAATTCATGGGCAATTTGTGGATTAACCTGGCGCTCTTGATGGAAAAGCCCACGGGCATCAGCAACTATGGGCTGAATTTGGTGCCGCAGTTGCGATCGCTCCAGCCCCATCTGCTCACGGCCCAGGCCCAACAGTTTCCCGGTTTCGACTGCTATCCCACCCCGGCGCATCTCACCCCAGAATTCGGCTCGCGGGGACATGTGCAACGACTGCTCTGGACACAAACGGTGTTGCCCAAAATTCTACAAACTGATGGCGGAACAGCTTCGCCTTTGCTTTTTTCGCCGGTGCCCGAAATGCCCCTATGGCGGGGCTGTCGCACGGTGGTGATGGTCCATGACTTTATTCCACTGCGGTTTCCTCGTGGGCGATCGCCCCTCACCCAATATTTCCGCTGGGTTGTGCCCCAGGTGTTGAGCCAAGCGGTTCACATTATCTGCAATTCCGAGCAAACGGCGGCGGATGTGGTGCAATTTGGCCAGGTGCCCGCTGCGAAGGTGACGCCCATTCCCCTGGCCTACGACGCCAGCCATTTCCGTCCGTTGAATCTCCCGCGCCGCAATTATTTTCTGTATCTGGGCCGGTTCGATCCCTACAAAAATTTAGCGACTCTTCTGCGTGCCTTTGCTCGACTGCAATCCTCCAACTGCGAACTCTGGATGGCCGGTTCCCCCGATCCTCGCTTTACGCCTGGGCTGCGTCAACAGGCGAAGGAGTTGGGCATTGCGGACCGGCTGCGGTGGTTGGAGTATGTGCCCTATGGGGAGTTGCCCCGGTTGTTGAATGAGGCGATCGCCCTGGTCTTCCCCAGTCTCTGGGAAGGCTTTGGCCTGCCGGTGCTGGAGGCTTTGGGGTGTGGAACTCCGGTGATTGCGGGAGCGGTGGCTTCGCTGCCGGAGGTGGGGGGGGATGGGGTGTTGTGGGTGGAGGTGGAAAAGGGGGAGGCGATCGCGGCGGGGATGGAGCGTTTGCTACGGGAGCCTCAGTTGGGGGAGCAACTTAGTCGGGCAGGCTTGCGACAGGCTCGGCGGTTTAGCTGGGAAAAAACGGGGGAGGCTACGGCTCGGGTTTTGGAGGGGTTTCTTTAGTTAAGGGGATGAGCTAGGTGAGGCGGTTGGCGAGGGCTTGGGCGGTTTGTTGGCGTTGTCGGAGGTAGGTTTGGAGGCTGTCGCAGAGGGTCATGAGTTGTGGAAGCTCAGTCGTTTTTGAGCCTACTGACTCCAGTCTTGGGCCTTGAGTTCAGCAATTTTGCTAAAGTCGGAGAGGTTGCGAGTGAGGAGTGTAGCGTCTTGGGAGATGGCGATCGCAGCAATTTTCAAGTCCATTTTCCCTAACCGACGATAAGTACGTCGTAGCTGCTGAAAGGTTTGTGCGGCTTGCTGGGTGTAGCTGACAATCGGCAAGCGGGAGAAGAGAGCGAGATGCTTTTCTAATCGTTGGTACGCCAGGATTTCGTCTTCTTGAGTTTTGGTTTTGGCGAGGAGTTGAAACCAGCCCCGAGTTTGCTCTTCGTAGGTAACAATCGTGACCGCTAGCTCATCGGACTGTAGCGACGAGAGTCTGCTCAGCAACGTTTGTGCTGTTGTGCCCTTACGTTCGAGGAGGGTGAGGTGGTCGGTGTCGAGGAGATACATCTCAGGGCTCGGCTGATTCCAGGGATTGCTCGCTGGAGCGTCGGTATTCTGCTCCGAGGGTCATGGCTTGGTCAAAGAGGGGATCGTTTGCGAAGCTTCCGGCAATGTCTTCCCACCAGGGGGCAAGCTGAGGAACTTGTGGGTTGAGCTGATTATTTTTGAGTTGACTGACTTCGGCTTCGAGTTTGGCGATTCGTTCTTCTAGAGCGTTGGAGGGCTTGGGTTTCGGCAGGAGGCGAATCCACAGTCCTCTGATGAATGAACCTAGGTTGGGGAGACTTGGAGCAGACATAGTTAGAGCACTGGCAGGGTATGCCAATTATAGCGATGGGGCTTGGGGGGTGAGCTGGGTGAGGCTGGTGGCAAGGGCTTGGGCAGTTTGTTGGCGTTGGCGGAGGCTGGTTTAGAGGCTGTCGCAGAGGGTCATGAGTTGTTCAACTTTAGCGACGATGCGTTTTTGTTCGGCTAAGGGGAGAATGGGTAGAAACAAAAACTTGTCCCCCCCTCTGGGCATAGCTAGCAAACTCTTCAGCAAGTTCATGGAGTAGACTAGGATACAGTTGATTTTCAGGCTCTTCAACACAAAGTAAGGGATGGGGCTTAGGACCAAACAGTAGAATCAAATAGGCAAACATCTTCATCGTGCCATCGGAAACGTAGCGATCGATAAAAGGATCTTTAAAGGCTTGGTCCTGAAATTTCAAAATCAGCCTGCCATCTTCGGTTTCTTTCGCTTCTACCTGAGAGACACCAGGAACTCGCTCTCTCATTTTATTGAGAATCGTTTGAAAAATATCAGCGTGATTTTGATAAATATATTGGGCGACAACTGCCATATTGTCACCGGTCGGAGAGAGATGCTCAGCATAAAGCGCATCTTTACTACCTCTTGCATCACTGATATGAAAATCAGACACGTGCCAATTTTCGATGAGAGATCGGAAAGCACTAGCCGCTTTAAATCGTTGAAACTGACCTAACCCTTTGATCGCCAGAATATCTTGAGATTCAAGTTGCTGCTCTTCACGCTCTAGCTCCTCATCCGTTTGTTCAAAGTTTTCTTCATTTGTAATTGCGTAACCCTTCCCTTTCTGAAAGTCCAGAAAATGATAAGGTGAACCATATTCACCACGCTTGTAACGCAGAATTTCTCTTTTGACTACGGGCCGTTTTTCTTCTTGCCCTACGCTTAAAACATAGGAAACCAGCCGTTCTGTGTCCAGAATATTCATACGAAACTTTAGTTCTATCTCAATATCTTCTTGCTCTTTTCCTCTAGTAACGACTTCGTGGAATCCACCTCGGACCTGGAGAGCTTGGCGAATGTTATTCTTGAGGGCATCTCGCAGAAAGCCAAAAATATCGAATAGCGTTGACTTACCAGTACCGTTGGCCCCGATAATCACACAAAAGGCTGGAATATCTTTAATTTCCAGTGATTCAAAGACGCGATAATTTTTGATCTTTATGGAAACAATTTTCACAGGTCAATCCTGATTTCAGGGTCAGGTCATCCTTTTCAGAATAAGGAAGTTTTTCAGTTAGTCTAGGAGTCGATGAGCCTCAGCGATCGCCCCCCTCACCCGCTCAAACCCCGTCCCGCCAAAACTATTCCGCGCCGCCACCACCTGCCGGGGCTGAATCGCTGCGTAAATATCCTGCTCAAACTGCGGATGCAACGCCTGCCATTCCTCCAGCGTCAAATCCTTCAGCAGCTTGTTCTGGGCCAGACTCGTGCGGACCACCTTCCCGACGAGGTTGTACGCCTCCCGGAACGGCACCCCCTTCGCCGCCAAATAATCCGCCACATCCGTCGCATTGGAAAAATCCTCCGCCACCGCTTCCGCCAATCGCTGAGGCTGAAATTCTAGCCCTTCCCGCAGCAGAATGGTCATCGCTTCCAGGCACCCCTCAACGGTTTTGACCGTATCAAACAGTCCTTCCTTGTCCTCTTGCAAATCCTTGTTGTAAGCCAAAGGCAAGCCCTTGAGAATCACCAGCATCGCCTGCAAATGGCCAAAGACCCGCCCGGTTTTGCCTCGGACGAGTTCAGGAATGTCCGGGTTTTTCTTCTGGGGCATGATGCTCGATCCCGTGGAGCAACTGTCCTTGAGGCGAATAAAACGAAACTCCTCCGAAGCCCAGAGGATCAGTTCTTCCGAGAGGCGGCTGAGGTGGACCAGGATGAGGCTGGCGGCGGCGAGGAATTCTACGGCGAAATCGCGATCGCTCACCGCATCCAAACTATTGGCATACACCCCCCCAAACCCCAGCAACTCCGCCGTGTAGTGTCGATCGATAGGAAACGTCGTCCCCGCCAAAGCACCCGCCCCCAACGGCGACAGATTCACCCGCTTGAGCGCATCCCCCAGACGATTCCAATCCCGCTGGGTCATCTCAAAATAGGCCAGAAGATGGTGGGCCAAGCTCACCGGCTGAGCCCGCTGCAAGTGGGTATAGCCAGGAATCAGGGTTTCGACATTGGCTTCAGCCAGCGTCAGCAGTACAGCTTGGAAATCCCGCAACTGTTGACGGATGCCTTGGATTTTGTCCCGCAGATAGAGGCGAATGTCGGTGCCGACTTGATCGTTGCGCGATCGCGCCGTATGCAGCTTCTTCCCCACATCCCCCAAAATCTCCGTCAGCCGATGCTCCACCGCAAAATGGACATCCTCATCGGCCACAGTGGGCCTGAGCTTCCCCTCGCGGTACTCCTGGCGCACCTGCTCCAGCCCCTGGACCAATTGCTCAGCCTCCTCGGGGGAAATGATGCCCTTGTGGGCCAGCATCTGAGCGTGGGCTTGGGAGCCAGTGATGTCGTATTCAATCAACTCGATGTCGAAGCCGATACTGGCGTTGAACTGGGCGATCGCCGGATGTAACGCCGACTCAAACCGTTGGCTCCAAGTATTCGGACTACCGGGAGCATGGGCGGCAGGATTAGCGGGGGTGGATTCTGGGCTCATTACGATGTCAAAAACGATCTCGAACTTAACCTTAGGCTTAACCGTAGGATGTCAGACTCTTGAAGATATATCCAAGGACAAAACCAATCAATAGCGCCCACACTTGACCCGATTCAACAAAATGGGCAAAGGCTCCGTTCATATCACCCAAAATATCCTGGTCAAACTGCTGGGCAAGCACCAGATTTTCGGTATGAACCGGCAGGGCGGCTGGGAGTAACGAAGAGGCCGTCAGGGGGGATACGTCAGCCTGGAGCAAATCAGCCTGGAGCAAATCAGTCTTGATCAAAACAGAGGGTTGGCCAAGGGTTGGCGGAGCTTCCAGTAGAAGGGAATTCCAGGTCATGGGTCTCAAGATTTCCTGAGCTTTGAGGATTGCTGCTGATTGTACTATGGGTGTTCTAAAACGGAACCCGAATGCATCGAAAGTGCTGGATATAAAGCGCCGGATATAAAGCGCCGGATATAAAGTTCTGGAAACAAAGCCCTTAGTGCTCTGGATGAACCTTCATCACCACCAGAGTCATGTCGTCGTCATTTTGTTTACTCGGGCCGATAAAGTGCTGGACGCGATCGAACAATGTTTCCAAAATCCGCTGGGGATGGTCATAGCGCTGGCAGGCCCACTGCACAGCACGGATGAGATTGTCTTCGTCAAACCGTTCTCCCGTGGGAGCCGCAGCATCCGTAAAACCATCGGTATAAAACACCACCACATCACCGGGTTCCAATTCAACCTTGCCGTCTTCATATTGGCTGTCGTCATGGAGCCCGACCAGCATCCCCAAGGTGTCTAGCCGGTGCATCGTTTGCGTGGCGCAGCGCCAGAGCAGCGGTGGATTATGGGCGGCGTTGCTATAGGAGAGCGTGCGGCTGGTGGGATCGTATTCGGAATAAAACAGCGTCACAAAGCGGTTGGAATTTTCCAGATCCGTGTACATCACCCGGTTAAGGTGCTGCAAAATTCGAGCCGGAGAGTGACCATTGAGCACTTCTGCCCGCAACATCCCCCGCAACATTGTCATGATGAGTCCGGCGGGAACGCCTTTGCCCATAACATCACCAATGGTGATCCCCCAGCGTTCGGTCTCGGGGCGATTGGGTTTTGTGGAATTGGCTGGATTGGCTGGATTAACTGGATTGGCTGAACTGGTTGAACTGGTTGAATTGCTTTGAGTAAGGTCTGTCTCACCCTGCCGCCGCTCAACTTGGGTGGGAATAAAGTCGTAATAATCTCCCCCAACCCGGTTCGCGGTTTTGCAGCGAGCTGCTAGTTCCATGCCCTCAATTTTGGGACATTGGCGCGGGAAGAGCTGCCGCTGAATTTCTGCTCCGATTTCGAGTTCGCGATCGAGTCGTTCTTTTTTGCGTAGCTCGGTGGTGAGCTCATCCTGCTCGATGGCCACCGCCGTTTGATCCGCCACAAACCGCACCAGCTTCTGCCGTTTTTCGGTCCACTGATAATTGGGGCTATAGCTAAAGACATATAGGCGTCCTCGCTCAACGGTGCGATTGAGAATCGCCGTGCCAAACAACTGCACCCCAGCTCCCAGGGTATTGGAGACACGCTCATCTAGAACCGTTGACAATCCTTCTTGGACCGTCAGACTGCTTTCCGTGCTGGAGAACTGACGGGTGGCATTTTCGAGCGCGGTCTGGATCAAGCCACAGCGTTCATCATTGCTGCAATGAAACCGCTCTAGTCGCAATTCACCATCGGGTCGAAACACAAACAAGGCTCCCCCATCGGCCTTGGTGACGCGGCTGGCCACCATGGGGATGAGTTCTAAAAACTGATTGAGATTGGTGAAGCTGCGCAGGGCAAATCCGAGGGAGCTAAACAGGTCTTGCGTATTGCTCTGCTCACGATTTAACCGTGCCACCAATTCTTTCAGCGCAATTACGGGCGTCGTTTCAGAGGTTGACGCACCGAGGGCTGTAGGGGGTGTAGAGGGTTTTGATAGGGGCACGGTTGTTATGGTAACGGACAAACCCAGAAGGAGGCGGCTCAAACGCACCAATTTAGGGCAATTCTGAGATCCGAGCCTGGGCTTGGAAAAGATGCCCCATAGTAATAGCGTGAATTGTCAGAATTGCCAATAGCAATTCTGGGAGAGTTTGCCGGTGCTCTGTCTAGCGCTATCCAGCACAAATTGATAGGGCACTAAACAGGGCACTAACAGGGAACTAAACAGGGAACTAAACAGGGCATTGCCCTGGGCTGATATTTTCTTCTAAAGAAATTTATCCATTCAGCAAGGCTTCGACAAATTCGTAGCTGGAGAAAGGGCGTAGGTCGCTGATGCCTTCTCCGGCACCAATAAAACGAATGGGGAGGCCCAGTTGACGGACGACTGCGAGGGCAACGCCACCCCGAGCCGTTCCGTCTAGTTTGGTCAAAATGACACCGCTCAGTTCCGCTGCCTCGGCGAAGACTTCCGCTTGGCGCAGACCATTTTGGCCTAGGGTGGCATCTAGGACGAGCAAGGATTGAACCTTGGCTCCGGGGGCTTTTTTGTCGATGATACGGCGAACTTTGGACAGCTCGTCCATGAGGTTTTTCTTGTTTTGCAGACGACCGGCGGTGTCTATGAGGAGCAGTTCGGTGTTGCGGGATTGGGCGGCGGCGATCGCATCAAACACCACCGCAGCAGGATCCGTATTCTGTCCAGGATTAGCGATGACTTCAATGCCACTGCGTTCGCCCCAAACCTTCACTTGCTGAACGGCTGCGGCCCGGAAGGTATCAGCGGCAGCGATGAGACAGCGATAGTCGGATTTGGTGGCCAGGTGGGCGAGTTTGCCAATCGTCGTGGTTTTGCCTGCGCCGTTGACGCCAGCCATCAGCCAGATATTGAGCTGATCTTTTTCCGGCGCGAGCACCGGGATTTCGTCATCCTGGATCGGGGCATCCAGAAGTTCGCGAATGATGCGTTTGAGGTAGGCGATCGCCCGATCCGGCGGCAGCGCTTCTTCCCGCAGTTTGCCCTGGAGCGAGGCAATGATATAGTCCGTCGCATCGACGCCGACGTCCGCTTGCAGCAGCAGCGACTCAATTTCGAGGACAGCATCTTCGTTGAGGGGTCCCTGTCCAACGATCGCCTTGAGCTGATTGACTAAATTGCGACGGGTTTTGCCAAGCCCTTGGCGGAGACGGCTGAGCCAGGTAATTTCTTCGTAGGAAATCTCTTCTGGGCGACGACCTTGAGCCGCAAGGATTTCAGCAGACCAGATAAAGTTTTCATCGAACGTAATACGAGGACCCTCCTCTAGGTCATCGGCTAGGTTATCGGTGCGATTTAGCGTTTCGGGATCCGGCTCTGGTTCTGGTTCCTCGATCGCCGTTGCCTTCAGACGCTCCAGCCGAGCCTCTCGCTCTGCCTCAGCACGAGCCAGTAAGGATAACGGTGCCGGAGCAGGGTCTGAATCCGGTTCTGGCTCCGGTTCTGGCTCCGGTTCTGAATCATGCTCAGAACCCTGTTCCTCAGCGAGTACAGCCGCTCCAGTCTCCGCTTCTGAAACGGATTCAAGGGCTTCAGCTTCAATGGCTTCAGCTTCAATGGCTTCAGCGGATTCAGCCTCTGCTAGTTCAGCCTCCACCGGTTCAGCTTCCGCCGGTTCAGCTTCCGCCGGTTCAGCTTCCGCCAGTTCAGGGAGTGTAAGATCAGGTCCAGTCTCCCTTTCCGGTTCAGCCGCTACCGATTCTGTCCGTTCGGCGGGTTCAGCTGCCTCTGGCTCCGCTTCCTGGGTTTCCTGCTTCTGCTTGATGTGCTGAAACGCAGCCTTGGCCCATTCCAGATAGTCCTCATTCGGCGAATCTTCCGCTGTCTCTGTTTCAACTCCCTCAGCAGACATAGGCTCTGTAGCCTCCTCAGTCGTCTCCTGAGACAATTCATCGGATGTGTTCGCAGCGAACTTACGACGGAACCAGTCAAAAGCCATAGCAGGTCTAAGGGTTTCTAAATGCGTGAATGGTCAAAGATAAAGATAAGGGAGGACAGGACCGGCCTTCCGGCAGACAGACTATTGGCTTGAGGCCGATTTGCCTTAGGCTGGATCTGCAATGACGGCCACCGGAGCCGATGAAGACTCTGAGTCTTTCTCCGTCGAGGAGGGCCCTGAATGTCGGGCATCCACAACCCGCCGTAAAACCCCATTGATGAACCGTTTGCCTTCCTCATCACTGTATCGTTTTGCCTGTTCCACTGCGGCATTGATCGACACCTGATGGGGGACGCCGAGGTAATTCATCTCGGCGATCGCAATTCGCAAAATATCTTGATCCAACTTAGGCAACCGGCTCAACCGCCACTCCACCATGGCCGATCCCAAGGCTTGATCAATGGTTTCCCGATGGGTCTTGATACAGCGGCTAATTTCTAGGGCGTAGGCTTGCACTTCCCGTTGGTTGGTCATTTGCAGCATCTCGGGAAACTCTAAAGCTCGTGCCGCGCGGTTGATGGCATTGCGCGTCAGTTCACTAGCCTCCCGCACCATGGCCTTGCTGCTCTCTAGGGTGACCGCATTAACATCGGTACGAAAAAGCTGATTGTTGCTCTGGATGAGTTCATCACTGGCCGCAGCCAATAAATCCTGGGCCTCTCCACTGAGAATCCGCACCGCAGCCAAGACAAGCTCCTGCAACGACACGTCTTTTTCGAGGGAACGTTTAGAAAACTGACTCAAACTCAACAGTGCGAGTTCGCGGGCAACTTGACGGGCTTGCATGGCAGATCCTCAAAATCAAACAACAAAAACTGGATTGTCAAGGTTCGAAGGGTGAACAGTAGAACCTAAGAAGGCTCCTCTTCCAACGGCAGGGAAGAAATTCGGCGCTCTGAACGGAGATTACTCACGGAACGGCTATCGGGAGAACCAGAAGCTCGGGCGATCGCATCCTTCCCCCCAGACAGCGTACTAGGGTCGACAATTCCCCCAGAAATTAAAACCTTAAAGGCATTCTCAACGGAAATTGACGTTTGGATCACTTCACTTTCTGGAACGATTGCATACCAGCCACTGGTGGGATTGGGCGTCGTCGGGATAAACACACTCAACATCGGATTGCTGGGATCTGGATTAAGACCCGCCGCTACGCCCCCGGTGACAAAGGCGATCGTCCACATGTTACGACGGGGATATTCCACCAGAACCACCCGCCGAAAGCGACTATCTGAGCCTAGCAGGGTTTCCAGCAATTGTTTTAACGTCGTGTAGACCGAGCCCGCAAGCGGGATTGCCCTGAGCGTGCGCTCCCCAAAATCCAGCAGCCACCGCCCTGCAATATTGCGCGCCATCAAACCGATGAGCAAAATACTGAACAGGGGGACCGCTAAACCAATGGACAGATTGAGCAAATCCCCAAGAATGGGATTTAACTCGTTAAAAGGATTGAGCTGCTTGGGGATGCTGGTTAAAAAATCAATCACCCAGCGGGCCACCGTGATGGTTAACCAAATGGTGGTCGCCAGAAGGGATCACCACCAGCAAACCTGCAATTAAGTCACTTTTAAGATCCTGTCGCAGTCGCTGGATAAGCGTTAATCTACTTTCCTCTGGCAGAGACATGGACTATCGAAACCGTGAAAGGGAATTCGGAGCAGGGAACCAGTCTTTTAATTATCTCAGTTCCACAGCTATTTTACGAAATCTGTATCACAAGTCACCAGGAGTCTGGGCCATCGCATAGTTGGGGGATGGGGAGTCGCTGACGGTTTTGGCCAGAACCTACAGAATGTCCGGCGGGAGGCGCTGCGGGAGACGCTGCGGGATGTAAGGGCGTCGTGTAGACCTCATCGTAGGGCCGGTGCTCGATTTCCCAAACTTTGAGGACAATTAAATATTCATAAAACATCTGTAAGACGCACCAGCGGAAGCCGGCCTGACCATCCAAAAATCCTCTCAAAAAGAAATACATATAAACAAACCGAATTAGCGGGCGCAGGGGCGTACGCAGCGAGAGATCCTTTAAAGCTCGACGACGTTCGACTTCGGTTTTGCCCCAAAACAGATCGCTCCAGCGGGTTTCGCCATGGGTGAGCTGGTGGATCGTTTCCTGGGCTTCGTCGGTGGAGTAGCGGTTGTGTTTGTCGATCCAGCGGCTGAGCCCTTTGCCTGAGGTGTAGTGGGGGTAGGTGGCCTTGAGAAATCCGGTGGGACCGTCGCAGACTTCTCGTTCGGTGTGGCCGTAGTCGCTAAACCAAACCTTGTCGGGGCGCAGCAGCCGCAGTTGATAGCGGGGATATTGGGTGCTGTGGCGAATCCAATGGCCCATGAACATGACCCGTTCAGCGGCGTAGAAGCCGACGTTTTCCGTCTTTTGAATGACCTTGCAGCATTCCTGAAACAGTTCTGGCGTCATCCGCTCGTCGGCTTCAAGAATATAAACCCACTCGTGTTTGGCCGGGATTTCCTGAAGCATCCAGGTGCGCTGCTTGCCATGGCTCTCGAAGGCGTGGGGCACAAACCGGACGGGGGATTGCTGGGCGATTTCGGCGGTGCGATCGCTACTCAGGGAATCCACCACAATAATGTCATCGGAGAGCTGGGCTGATTCGATACAGGCTGCGATATCTCGTTCTTCGTTATAGGTCAAAATATAAATCGAGAACATAGCTCCAGACTTGGCTTCAGCCCTAAAATATTGATCAACAGGCAATGTGACGAAATGTTGCTAGAAGGCCCTAACTCTCGTTCCTAGAATGCCCGTTGAGCGGCTAGAAATGACAGGACTTCATAACAGAGGGGCTTGGCAAATTACCAAACCCCTCTCGCTTGCTTCCATGACGTTGATGTTGAAAACCCAGACCATCCTATTTGGCGGCGCGCAGTCCGGTCCAGCCCACAACCGCGTAGGCGATCGCCAACAGCAAACTACTCAACCCCGTTCGCAGACTCGACTTCAGAGCACCGGTCTTGGCATTGCTGATGGCATCGGCTTTGCGGGTTTGAATTTCGGTTTTGAGGCGGCCTTCCTCTTCCTTCGCCTTCTCGTTCAAATAGCTGTCAATGGATGCGGGTTTATCCTTGAATTGCTGGAGCAGGGTCACTTGATCTTCCTTGACTTGACCGCTGGCGATCGCCTGGTTTAAGACCGCTTCGTTTTGCAGCAGCGCCTGAATCCGACCCTTCTCTTGCTGCACTTGATTGGCCACCACCGTAGGCAAGTTTTTATCAGCTTCAGTGGCCTGCTTGTCAAGCTCTTCTAACTGGGCTTTCTGAGCTGCGCTAGCATTGCTGAGATGGAACGGCACGACCAAAAGAAACATCAACCCCAACAGACTGGCCAACCCCAACGACACCAAGCGCACTGCGCCCAGATTGCTCCCAGCGCGGCTATCGGACTGTTCAGTAATCCAACTGCCGACGAGCAAAAACGTGATACCGACCAACGGAACGATGCCGCGATCGACCAACTGTCCGGCCAAACCCAGTTTCCACTGAAGCTGGTCAAATTGGGGCGGCACGAGCAAAACCAAATAATCCAGCAGAGAAGTCAGAATCAGAACAGCCCCAACGGTCATCAGGGTACGAGAAGCGAGCGACGTCATGGATTTCATAGAAGGTCAGTCGAAAAAGGCCTGGATGGACAGTTCGAAAAGTAAACAAAAAATAAAAACGTTTTCAGCGATCGACAATGAACTATTGAGTAGCCGCCAGAGAAAAATCAGTACGACCTGATGGTACCCCGTTCATCCTCCGAATGTGCAGGGGCAAATGTGCAGAGAGATCCGGCTTCCCCAAACTCGCACTTTTTGCAGTCTCTAATGCTACATTAACTTCTCCGTATGTCGAGCGGGGGTCCGGAATTCTTGAGAAAAAACCTGACTTTTGGAGGCCGGTGGGCAGAAGTCGAGAGAATAAAATCGCTATGCCGGTTTTGGTCTGTCTCCTTCTGTCTCATTCAGAGTTTCTGAGTCAAAATTTCCGAGTCAAAATTGCTCAGCGTTAATTCCCCTATATTTCCCTCTAAATCTCCATGACGATGTCTTCTCGGATCGAAGTGTTACCGACACCAGAGGCCCTAATTCAAAGTGCCCTGGCACGGGTGGTGGAACAGATCCATCAGGCGATTCGCGATCGCGGTCGATGCAGTCTGGCCCTCTCGGGGGGAAGTACCCCCAAGCCGCTTTATGCTGCCCTCGCCCAGCAGGACCTGCCCCTCGGGCAACTGCATCTGTTCTGGGGGGATGAACGGTTTGTTCCAGCGGACCATGCCGATAGTAATTACGCCATGGTGAAGCAGGTCTGGCTCGATCCCGTCGGATTTCCGGCGGAAAATGTCTATGCTGTACCGACCCACGGCATGAAGCCGGAAACCGCTGCGGCGCAGTATGAGCAAACCCTGCGTGACTTTTTTGAGACTGAACCGGAGAGGGTGCCCGCGTTTGATTTGATCCTGTTGGGGTTGGGGGATGATGGCCATACGGCTTCGCTATTTCCCCAGACGGCGGCTTTGGAGGTGCGCGATCGCCTCGTTACGGTGGGCGAAAAGTCGGGTCAGCCTCGGATTACCTTTACGGTGCCGTTGATCAACCAAGCCAGGGAAGTACTGTTTGTGGTAGCGGGAGCTAATAAACAAACGGCCCTCGCCCAAATTTTTGCAGCCCAGGCCGATGCCCGACAGTATCCGGCACGCTTGGTGCAATCTGAGCAAGTCACCTGGCTCTTGGACAGTGCGGCTGGCGCTGAGCTAGGGCAATAAAATTCCCGGAGAGAATGTGCCAGGAAGCGTAATGTAAAGCACAATCTTTCTCGCAATAGTGTAGAGATCCCCTACGCATCTGCATGGTCCTACCGCTATGATAGGTGCGCAGAAGAGGCCGATTGGGTCTGTACGGTCACTGTCCAAGCTTAATGTCCTAAAAAGCTATGATTGTTTGCCCAAATTGCAACCATCACAATCCTGAAGGGGCGACTCAGTGTGAAGCTTGTTATACCCCGCTGCCGGAGATGGTGCCCTGTCCGAACTGCGGCGCACCTGTTCAGGTCGATGCCAATTTCTGTGGTCAGTGCGGATTTCATATTCAATCCCCAGAGGCGGTTCTGCCCACGGCCCTAGAGGTGCCGGCAGCAGCAGGTCAGCCAGATTTGCCCGAACTGGAGGAACCTGAGCCCCTTTCCGAACCCGAACCCGTGATGTCAGGGCTAGGGCCAGAGCCCGAAACCGAGGCGGCAGAAGGCAGTTCCGGCTTCGAGTCTACTGCCTTGGTGGTACCGAAGAGTCAGGCTACGACCCAGCTTCAAACCCATCGAGCCATGCTGTTGCATGTTCGGACCAATGTGGCGCTGCCCCTACCCGAAAATCTGTCGGTGATCCATCTTGGCAAGCCGAACGATCGCGTACCTCCCGATCTGGACGTTTCGGGATTTCCGGATTCTGAAGTGGTGTCCCGGATTCATGCGGATATTCGGGTGGAGGGTGATGCGTTTTACATTGAAGATGTGGGCAGCTCCAATGGTACCTACGTTAATAATTTGCCCCTTGCCCCCGGCAACCGTCATCGTTTGCGGGTGGGCGATCGCATCGCTTTCGGGAAGGGGGATTTGGTCACCTTTTTCTTCCAGGTTGGTTAGTGTAAGCTAGCAAGCCAATCGGTGTAGGCGGGTATATTAATCTAGGGAATCGGTCAGTACTGTGTTAGTGCTACTATGCTGCTTGATTTCTGTTGCGTACTTGTGCGTATCTGAACTTGAGCAGATGCGACTGAAACCGCTCGCTCGGCTCAATCGTTTGTTTCTAACCCTACGCCAGTCGTGCTCTTGACGTGATTACTCTGACCCTACTGCATCCACTGCAATCAACCCCTGTTCAGACTTGGACGTTCCAGCAGGAACCGGTGGTTCGGATTGGCCGTGCAGCGGATAACCAAGTGGTTCTCTACAGCGCGGTGGTGTCTCGGTATCATGTCGAGATTCAGATCTCCGGCTCCGATTGGAAGGTGGTTAACCTCGGCACCAACGGAACGTACATCAGCGGTAAGCGCATCGAACAACAGACGGTCGAAGATGGCATGGTCATTCGGCTGGCTCGCTCGGGACCGATGATTCAGATTCGCCTCAATCAAAATGCGGCGACCCCTGCCCCCCAAACGGCGGCGGAAGCATTTCGCAGCGCTCAGCACGAAGCAGAACAGATGTCCTAAGGGGATGTCCTCAAGGGATGCCCTAGGGTTTATCTGGCCTAATAGTTTTGCGGCTGAATAATTCTTAAAGTTTTTCGATCCGTATCTATTTCGACCTTTGTGGCGATCGCTTCGTTTTGGTCTACCACAGGTTGTGACAAATTGCTGTATAGCGTCTATCCTTAACGCACATTTGGCCGTAGGTGCTTCGTAGACTGCTATGCGCAACTTACCTGTTTCGCTTCTTTCTTTGGGTCTTTTGCTTTCGGGTTCACTCGGTCTAGGGAGATCTGCCCAGGCTCTCCCCTTGGTGGATTGGCAATTTGACCCTGAACAGAACGCATTGGCTGTCCAGTTGGACGCTGGTGTAACACCGCAATATTTTCTGTTGGCCGATCCCCTGCGCATTGTGGTGGATCTACCCCATACCCAGTTCCAAACCCCTCGAACGGATGAGCTGTTCACGGGCGATGTGAGTCGCATTCAGGTCAGCGAAGCCCAGCCAGGGACAACCCGTGTGGTGATGGAGCTGGCACCGGGGGCCGCATTGCAAGCGGAGCCGATCGCCTTGGAAGATTTGGGGCAGGGTCAATGGCAAATTAAACCGCTGCTGGCTCAAGGGGCGACACCGGAGGTTTCGGTTCCCGTTTTGCCTCTGACGGAAGCCCTGATGGGGGCTGGAGAATCCGTGACGACGTCCGAGACTTTACCACCGGTTGCGGCCCAGGCTTCGGTGCAGGCTGCGGCGCAAACTTCGGCACAAACTTCGGCGCAAACTTCGGCGGAGATCGTAGATCCCCTGGTCGAACCCCAGTTGCCCTATCTGGTGGAATTTGGTCAGCCCCTACCGGGAATTATGCCTGCGCTTCCCCCAGCGGCCTATCTCCCGCCAGCTCAACTCTAGGCGCGTAACGCCAATAGTTTTCGTCGCAGTTCATCGCCTTGCATCAAGAGGGCCGATTGCTCTAGGGCTGACTGTTCTCCCGATTGCAACCACTTGAGCTGCAGGGTCTGGGTGTCCACCTCGGCTTCTCCGAGGACCAGACAGGCGGCTGCCCCGCTGCGATCCGCTCGCTTGAACTGTTTGCCGAAGGTGCTGCCGCTGAGGTCTAGCTCAACGCTGAAGCCTTGTCGCCGCAACTGCTGGGCTAGTCGCAGGGCCTGGGCTTCGGCTTTTTCTCCCCGTGAAACCATGTAAAAATCCAGGGCGATCGCCGGTGCCGCCTGCATCTGTTGCAAGAGAATCATCAGTCGCTCCAGCCCCATAGCCCAGCCCACCGCTTGGGTGACTGGACCGCCCAACTGTTCCACCAAGCCATCGTAGCGACCGCCCCCGCAGACAGTAGCTTGGGCTCCAAGGTCCGAAGACTGGATCTCAAAGGCGGTGTGGGTGTAATAGTCGAGCCCTCGCACCAGTCGGGGATTGAGCCGATAGGCAATGCCCAGATCGGTGAGCGCTTGCTGGACCTTGCCAAAGAAGCTTTTGGATTCGGGACTTAGATAATCCAGCAAGCTGGGGGCATCGGCGACAATTTCCTGGGTTTTTTCATTCTTACTGTCAAGGATACGCAGGGGATTGCGCGTCAAACGGTCCTGGGAGTCGGCATCTAAATCCCCTTTGTAGGGGGTCAAAAACGCCACTAACGCCTCTCGATAGGCTTGGCGATCGCCCCCAGTGCCCACGGAATTCAAATCCATCGTTAGGTTGGTGAGGCCTAGCTGTTTGAGCAGGTCTGTGGCGATCGCAATTACCTCCGCATCGGCCCGCCCGTCGGCGCTGCCCAAAACCTCAGCACCCAACTGATGAAACTGGCGCTGGCGTCCACCTTGGGGTCGCTCATAGCGAAACATGGGGCCACAATACCAAAGCCGCTGGACGCCGCCTTGGGCTGCAAGACCATGCTCGATATAGGCGCGGACTACGCCTGCGGTGTTTTCCGGTCGGAGGGTAATAGCGCGATCGCCCCGGTCCGTAAAGCTATACATCTCCTTGCCAACCACATCCGTCGCTTCGCCAATGCCTCGGGCGAACAGCGCCGTTTCTTCAAAAATTGGCGTGCGAATCTCTTGATAGGCGGCTTGGGCGAACTGTTGACGGGCCGTTGCTTCGACCCATTGCCAATAAGCGATCTCCGCTGGCAAAATATCCCGCGTGCCGCGTAATGCCCGAAGCGAACCCATGATCATGACCTAAAGCAGTTTTTCTACGGTAGCAGTTCAAGCGCCCCTAGGAAGCCTGAGAGTTTTCGCTGGTGCTGGATTGTTCCTGGGGATCCGGCAGTTTGCAGCAGTTGACTTGATCAATGCAGATTTTTCCCCAGTTGAGTGCCCAGCGGAAGAGTGCCACCCGGTTGTCTGTGCCGGTTTTCTGCAAAATATTGCTGATATGGTTGTCGACGGTGCGTTTGCTAATCTCTAGTTGATTGGCAATATCTTGATTGGTTAGTCCTGAAGCAACTAGCTCTACGATTTGCAGCTCGCGCTCAGACAGAACACTGTAGGTTTGAGAGTCGCTACCGGACATAAGCTTTTATACTCGCGTATTTGTACTCATCACTCCCCCCATTCTACGAACAGAAACGTGAAAAGCCGTCAAAATCGTTGCAGACAGCTACAATTTGCGAATTTTTTATTGATTCTGAGGAAATTGGGTCGGCGCAGCCTCCGATTTGTTTGCGGCTCGCTGGCGATCGCCCTATTGTTCCTCCATCCACACTTCACACCGAGGGCTTTTGCCGAGGGAGCTCTCAACGAGCGACCGGCCCTTTCGGCTGAACAGCTCGATCAATTTGTCAAAGCCTATCTTCAGGTCTTTGAGCTGATTGACCATCGTCAAAGCGAACTGCAAGCGGCTGAAACGGAGTCTGAATCCTTGCAAATTCAGCGGGAAATTGAGCAGGAGGCTTTTAATCAAATTGCAGCGGCGGGATTAACGCGTCAGGAATATCTGCAAATTTTGGGATTAGCCAATGCGGATCCAGAGGTTGGGGAACAGATTGCCGCGCAGATCCAAGAAGCGGCAAACTAAGAACAGCAAATTCATAATCTAGTCCATCATTCTGGGTCTTTTCATGCCTAGTCCCCGTGTTCTGTGCCTTGGTGAAATGCTGTTTGATCGACTGGCGGACCAGCCAGCAATGTCTGCCGATGCGGTGCAAACTTGGACAGACTATCCCGGTGGTTCCCCGGCTAACGTGGCCTGTGCCTTAGCTCGCCTAGGGACCCCAGCTGCCTTTGTGGGCTGTTTGGGCCAGGATGAGCGGGGTGATGCCTTGATGCAAGTGTTAACCGAAGCGGGGGTGAATACGACTGCGGTTCAGCGTCACGCCACAGCACCCACTCGTACGGTTGAGGTCTTGAGTGGAGCAGAAGGCGGCTCCTCCAGCGAATTTAGGACAGAGGCCACGACGACGTTTGCCGATACCCAGTTTCAAGCCAGTCAACTACCGGTGACGCTGTTTGAAGCTGCGGAGTATTTGGTGCTGGGCACGGTTGGGTTGGCCCAGCCGGAAACGGGACAGGCGATCGCCCGCGCCCTAGATTTAGCCGATCAGTACTACGTCAAAATTTTTCTCGATGTCAATTGGCGGCCTCAGTTTTGGCCAGATCCCGACCAAGCCACGGCCCAGATTGAAGCCCTGTTGAAGCGGATTGATTTCTTAAAACTGGCCGAGGAGGAAGCCCTTCTGGCTGTTTGAGACCGATGATCCCCAAACCATTTTGCAATCCCTGGAGCAGCTTGAAGGGGTGGTGGTGACCCAGGGCCAAACCGGCTGTCGCTATGCCTTTTCCCAGGGGGCGGTGGGTCGTCTACCGGCCTTTATCACCGCTGTGCAGGATGTGACGGGGGCGGGGGATAGCTTTGTGGCAGCCTTGGTGCATCAATTGGTGGAGCAGGGACTGACGGGTCTGTCGGATATTGCCAAGCTGGAAGCGATGCTGCGCTATGCCTCGGCGGCGGGGGCTTTGACGACGATGAAGCGGGGGGCGATCGCCGCCCAACCCACCGATGCGGAGATTCAAACCTTTTTGGTGGGGCGCGTCGGCTAGCCATGGGTCAGGAAATTGAGCGAAAATTTTTGGTGCGGGGCGAGGGCTGGCGGGGACTGGCCAGCGGCATTCCCTACTGCCAGGGCTATATCAAAACCGTCCAGGGCGATCGCCCCCATCGCTCCGTGCGAATTCGCATTGCCGGGAGCCAGGGCTATTTGACCATTAAGGGACCGATTCAGGGGATCACCCGTTCGGAGTTTGAATATCCGATTCCGGTGGCCGAGGCACGGGAGATGCTGGAGAGTCTGTGCGATCGCCCCCTGATCGAAAAAATCCGCTACAAAATCCCGTTTCAGGGGCTGACCTGGGAACTGGATGAATTTCTAGGGGAAAATCAGGGGCTGCTGATTGCCGAAGTGGAACTGTTGTCAGAATCCCAGGACATTGTTTTGCCAGATTGGGTGGGTGAGGAGGTGACGGGCGATCGCCGCTATTACAACTCCGCTTTAGCCAATCATCCCTTTTCGGCTTGGACCTAGGGTTGAGGTTAAGGGCTACAACGCTTGCAGCGCCGCCAGATACTCGATCGCCGCCTCCAATCGCGAGGGATAGCCATAGGCAAATTCCTCAAACCATAGCCCTTCGTCCGTGGTGACGTTAATGGTTTTGAGCCAATCCTGGGCATAGGCAACCAGCGCGGCCCGCTGCCGCTCGGCTTCGGCGGCTTGCTGCCGGGTCTGCGCCAAGGCTTCAGCTTCTTGCTTGGCGGCTTGCTCTGCCTTGAGCGTGGTCAAGAGCGGCAATTCTGCTGTGACCGGTGACGCTGTGACCGGTGACGCTGTGACGGGCGACGCTGTGACCGGTGACGGGGGGGAATGGGAGAGTTGGGTTTGAACCTGTTTGCGATCGCCCTGACTAATCTGCGCCAGCAACTGCTCCAGGGATGCGGGAGGGATCTTGGCAGCGGCTGGCGGTGAATCCAATTGCTTCGATCGCAGCGATCGCTCTGAAGGGTCCAAACGCTGGAGGAGTTGATCGAGAGGATCCATGGGTTTAGTCGGCGATCGCCGCAGTCAACACTTCTACCAAGCTCATATCCGCCATATCTTCCATCGTCACCGTATCGCAAATATCAAACTTGGCCCCGACTCCCTCTAGCTCATCATCCAACGCTTTGAGGAAGCGAGTTGCGCTAGCATCCGCACCCACTTGAATAAACGACACCGCCAGCTCTTCATCACGCTCCATCTGCTGGGTGGCATAAATAATGCTTTCCATTACCGCCCGACGATCATCGGGTTCCCCATCGGTGACCACCAAAATCGTTTCCCCCGCTGGTTTAGATTGCCCCGCTGCTTTCCGTTGGAAATAGCTCTTGAAGGCATCGGTGAGGACCGCCGCCAAGTTGGTAGTACCCATGGGGTCATTTTCTAGAAAAATTTGTGAGACCTTGTCGGAGGTCACATCGTCATAGCGCCGAAAGCGGCTAGAAAAGAGATAGACCGTAATCCCGTCGGGGTCAAATTGCTCACACTTACGCGCCAAGGCGAGGGTTGATTCCTCTGCGACTTCCCAGCGACTGCGCTTCCCTTGGTCGCAGACCGACATGCTGCCGCTTTTATCCAGAATGAGGGTATAGTCCCGATCTTTCACGTTGTTCTCCCTTTTTGAATGGGTACTCGTCTCAGTACTCTTTCGACTATAGCCAAGGACTTCTGAAGCTGCCATGCCGCCATGTTCAACGCCCCGATAAACACGTAGGCAAACACGCAGAGAAACACACCTGTCTATGTGGAAAAATCCACTGCCCCCTTTTCGCCCTCTAGATAGCATGAAACAATTTGCCTCAGCTCCGGGTCAAAAGGCTACAGACATTCCCGGCAGCTCCTATCCTAGTCAGTCTGTGCAGAAAGGAAAACAGCACCATGGCAAAATGGCGAAATCTGCTGCTCGCAGCAGCGGCACCGGCTCTTGTGTGGGCAGCGGCAGTGGATGCGGCCACCCTAAATCGCTGGGCGTTGAATCTCTCCAATAATCAGCTGGAGTTCACGACGGATACCGCCGTCCAGCCTAAATCCTTCATGATTTTCAATCCTTCCCGGATTGTGATCGATTTGCCCAATACCAAGCTGGGCAGCGGAACCGTTCGGGAAGATGTGGGTAAACGCAAGGAGATTAAACAAATTCGCTTGGGCCAGCCCGATGCCCAGACGACGCGGATCGTGATTGAGTTAGCCGATGGCTATGCGATCGACCCTAAAAAGACCGTCCTCAAACGGGTTTCGGGCAATAACTGGGCGCTGGATCTCAACTGTATTATTGCCCTCCCAAAGGCGGGGGCTACGGCGGTCACGATTAATATTCCAACTTCAGGCCAGGGCGGTTCTCCAGCTCCCATCCCAACACCGACTCCAACTCCAACTCCAACGCCGACCCCGGCCCCAACTCCAACCCCTGTCCCACTTCCCCAACCGCCCACCGTCCCCCCCAGTTCCGGGGCTGGCATTCCTCCCACAACATTGGGCGTTGGTGGGCGCAAGCGGTTTTGCCGAGCGCAGGTCCCCAGTGCCCTCAGCAGTATTCTCAATCAAAATGCCAGTGCTCGCTGGAGTGCCATGGTGCAAACCCAAAGCGGCAGTACGCTGTTCGATCGCAGTTCAACCACTCCCCTTGCACCTGCATCTACCAACAAACTGCTGACCACCGCTGCGGCCCTCACCAAACTGGGGCCAAATTACCGGATTACCACGAAGGTTTTGGGAGACAGCAAAGGCCCAACGGTAAATAACCTGCGCATCATTGGCCAAGGGGACCCAACCTTCACGACTACAGATTTGCGGAGCATCGTCCAACAACTCCAGGGCAAGGGCATTCGCCAGATCGGCACCTTGATTGGGGACGATACTCTCTTCCAAGGACCATCGCTGAATCCCAACTGGCTGTCTGAGGATCGGGGGCAAGCCTATGCACCGCCTGTCAATAGCTTGCTGATTAACGAAAATATTGTGGGCCTGACGCTCGCACCCCAGCGCCAGGGGCAAGCGTTGGCTGTCAAATGGGATGATCCGACCGATCAACAATACTGGGTGATTGATAATCGGTCGGTGACGGCTTCTAGCTCCGCTTCGGAATATTTGGATTTAGTCCCTTCGGGCAACCGCATTATTATCACGGGACAATTGCGGCAAGGCGCAGCCTCGGAGCCCGTCGGGGTTGCGATTCCTAACGAAGGTAACTATCTGGTGCGCAAGTTCGACAATTTGCTCAAGGCCAGCAACATTGCCGTCGGTACAGCAACCTTGGTTACGAAGTCGCCGGCTCCCTCGGGTCTCCTCGAACTGGCTTCGGCGCAGTCGGACACCCTGGCGCAAATGATTGCAACCACCAACCAGGACAGCAACAATCTCTATGCAGAGGCGTTTCTGAAGGTACTGGGAGCCCAGCGGCTTCCCGATGCGGTGGATGCTCGGGTCAGTGGAGTTGCGGCGATTCGCACAATTCTTGCGGGACTAGGGGTTGATGTGAACCAAATTCAGCAGGTGGATGGTTCGGGACTGGCTCCCAATAACCGGGTGAGTGCGAAGGCGTTTGTGCAGGTGTTGCAAGCGATGGCGAAGGGGTCGAATGCGGAGGTGTTTCGGCGATCGCTCCCTGTCGGCGGCCAAAGCGGTACCTTAGAAAACCGTTTCAGCGGCACGATCGCAGCTGGTCGAGTTTTTGCCAAAACCGGAACCATTTCCGGCGTGATTTCCTTAGCGGGATATATCTACCCGACCAACGCCGCACCGCTTTCCTTTGCGGTCTTGGTCAATTCAGGCAGCTCCCAATCCTCTCTCCGGGCCATCATTGACCAGATGGTCGTGGAACTGGTGGAACTGGACGATTGCTAAAGTGCGCTTAAAGCAAAGAGGAGCAGTGCACCAGCGCTACCCCTCTTTGCAGGAAGTTATAAATGGGCGAGGTGGGACTTGAACCCACAAGGCCGAAACCGCCGCATTTTGAGTGCGGTGCGTCTACCAATTCCGCCACTCGCCCGAATTGGTCTCCCCATTATATACCCCATTTGCAACGTTCCGACTAGGAAGAGACCAGGAATTTAAAGCCGACACGGATATTTTCTTTGTAAAAAGACTTGGGCCTAGTCCATCGGAGCGCTAAAATCCTAGCCGGTACATCTGGGGAGACAAGGATACCCCTCTTGCGACTGGGCCTAGGCTGAAGGATCTGTCGTCAAAGCTTGTTTTGATGGGACAAGCCCTACGGAAGCAGAGATTTCAAGCATGTTACTGTTCGGTGAGTCAGCTTGCTGTCTAATGGAGTAATGGTCGTGGTGAATTGGCAAAAAATTTTACTTGGCACGGTAGCTCCCTTGGTGTTCTATGCTTCCGCTGCCGATGCTGCGAGTTTAAAGAGCTGGACCTTTAATACCCAACAAAATCGCTTAGAGTTCACCACGGATTCGGCGGTTCAGCCCAAGGCGATTCTCATTTATAATCCCTATCGTCTGGTGATTGACCTACCGGGTACGAAGCTAGGTCGGGCAACAGCAACTGAAAATTTTACGACTGGGGTTAAGCAACTGCGGGTTGGCCAGTTCAATACGGATACGGCCCGCTTGGTGCTGGAGTTGGCTCCGGGCTATGCCATTGACCCGGATAAAGTGGCGATCAAACTGGGCTCCAATAACACCTGGATGGTGGATCTCAATTGCGTCGTGGAGTTACCCAAAGCAGGGGTGACCACGGTTCCTATCGCGGTTGAAGGAGGACCAGGGGCAACGCCAACCCCTGCACCGACACCTACTCCCGCACCAACGCCGACGCCTGCACCCAAACCGACGCCTGCACCCAAACCGACGCCTGCACCGACGCCTGCACCTGCACCGACTCCCACACCGCCTGCCTCCACCCTCCCTACGGTCACTCGCAATAAATACACCGTTGTGATTGATCCAGGCCATGGCGGACCCGATCCAGGCGCAGTCGGGATCGGCGGTACACGGGAAAAGGATGTGGTGACGGAGATCTCTCTCCAGGTCCGCGATTTGCTCCAACAACAAGGCGTGCGAGTGGTGATGACCCGCAGCACCGATATTGACCTGGATCTACAACCCCGTGTGGATATTGCCGAGCGGGCCAATGCCACGGCCTTTGTCAGCATTCATGCCAATGCCATTAGCCTCAGTCGCCCAGATATCAATGGTTTGGAATCCTTTTATTACTCTTCAGCAGCAGGAAAACGTCTAGCCACCGAGATCCATAATGCGATTATGAGAGATAGAAATATTAATCTTGATGATCGCGGGGTGCGAGAGGCTCGGTTCTATGTGATCCGGGTGACCTCAATGCCTGCTGCACTGATCGAAACGGGATTCTTGACCGGGGCAAAGGATTCGGTAAAGCTGCGCAACCCAGCCTTTCGCAGGCAAATGTCCCAGGCGATCGCCACCGGCATTCTCAACTATCTCCGAGGTCTCTAGGACAAGTTCGCGCTTCTCATCCCTGGGATCTCCTCGGCAACGCTACCACCAATTCTTGGCTAAGCCCAGGCTTTTCTGGGCTCCCGCCATTAATCCGAGATAGGTATCGCTGCTGGCCCAGCGATCGATTTCTCTAGCCCGCAGGACAGGGAGGGGATGACTCAGGGGCGCGGTTTGGAGTTCGCGAATTACTTGCCCCAGCTCGGTGCTGCTGACTTCATCGTAAGAGCGGGCCTGTTCTAAGAAGGCATCTAGGTTCAGTTGCTTGGCCAATTGCGGAGAACCACCGGTTAATTTCATCAGGACAGCGGCGACGGTGCGGGGATCTTGGCTGACGAGGAGAGCGGCGCGATCGCAGGTAAACTCCGCACAGCGCACCCACTGCATCATCTGCTGTTGAAGGTTTTGTGTGAGCAACTGTCCAATGCCGGGTAACAGACTTGCACCTAGCAGCATCAAATTGGCGAGGGTTAGATAAACCCCATGGTCACATTTGAGATGGCCTAACTCGTGGGCAATGACGGCTTGGATCTCGGCGGGTTCTAGCAAATCCAGAAGAGATGTGTGAACAACAATGAAGGGCTGTTTGCCCCGCATAGCCATCGTGTAAGCATTGGGTGCTGGATTCTGTTTGATATAAAGCGCCGGGGCTTCGATGTCGAGGATTTGGCAAGCGGATTGCAGGAGTTCGTAGAGATCGGGCAGTTGCTTGGGGCCAACAAGGATGCTGGAGGCAATATTGTCGAGGTAAAAGATCTGCTCGGCGGTGGGACCTAGGAGGTTGCGGATCAGCAGGTCAAAGCCGGGGAGTTGTTTGAGGGCTTGGGTGGCTTGGCGATCGAGGGGATGACGAAACTGGTCGGCTTTGAGGCCGATGAGGGCGGGTTTGGCAACGTCCATGGGCGATATCCTGGGGCAGAGTCCTTGATTGACCATGGGTTCAAGGTAGCGCAAAACCTAGGTGTTGACTGCGAGTGCGAGCCCAGTTGCTTCGAGTCGGATCTCTGATTCTCTCTCCAGAGGGAGGGCTGTGCCTGTGCAAATTGGCTAGACTCTGGCATCGAATTCAGAACTTTGGGTTTGCTCAACATTTTGCTTGAGCAATCTCTCCCCAAGGATGCCAAACGCCAAATTTATGAAGCACCCCTCCAACCCCCAGTTTTTGGGTCAGGCTCCATTACCGCCCTCGGAACTGTCACCACCAGAACTGCTACAACCAGAACAAAACGTTGATCAAGGGACAGAGCCGCCAGCGCAGCCCGAATCAGAAAAACTGGACACAGTCACGGAGGGCTACGAATCCATTGAAGCGCCCTTGCCGCTCAAGCGCAAGCTACGCTACCGTTCTTTGCGTTTTTGGGCCACCGCCAAGCAACGGTTTGTACAACTGTGGACCAAAAACGGAGGGAGTTGGGTTTGGCTGGAAGGCAAGCCTATGCCCTTGGTCGGGCTGAATCGCAAGCTGTGGCGCATCGCCGAGCCTTCGCTCAACTATCTGATTTTGCTGCTGCTCTCTGGCATCATTTCTACCTTTGGGCTGTTGGCGGGCAGTGCTGCCACCATCATTGGAGCGATGATTGTCGCGCCGCTCATGGGGCCAATTATTGCCTTTGCCTTTGCCATGGTGGTGGGCAATCGGCGATTGCTGAAACGCTCAACCCTGAGTTTGATCCTCGGAACGGCGCTAACGGTGGTGAGTGCCTGGATGATTGCTTCCATCGTCGGGCTTGACGCCCTCAATCCCGAAATCAATGCTCGAATTCGTCCAACCCTCATCGACCTGGGCGTGGCGCTAGCAGCGGGGGCAGCGGGAACCTATGCCAACACCCATCGAGGGATTGCGGATGCACTGCCGGGGGTGGCGATCGCCGTCGCCCTAGTCCCTCCTCTCAGCGTCGTCGGTATCGGCTTAGCGATGGGATCGAGTACCGTGGCCATCGGCTCAACGCTGCTCTTTTTGACCAACCTCACCGCCATCATTTTTAGTGGGGGACTGGTTTTTATCTGGCAAGAATACGGCTCGTTGCGTCGTGCTCAATCGGGTCTGACCATGGCCATGATCATTCTGTCTTTGTTGGGATTACCGCTTACCCTGTCCATGCGCGAACTGGTTTTACAGGCCAAAGCGCAAAATAGCATTTATGCGCTCATTAGCCGCCGCACGGTGACCTTTAGCACTACCGATATTCAGCGGATTCGTGTTTTGCTCAAAGAGGGCCGATTGCAAGTCCACGTAGAAGTGGCAGCGCCTCAGGATAGCATCACGGAGCAACAGGTGGTCCTGGTGCGGGAGTTTTTGGAGCGGGAGTTAGAGCGGCCGATTGACCTTAATGTTCAGGTTTTCCCGGTGCATAGTTTTTCCGCAACGGCGTCAGAGGCTCAAGTTTTACCGATTAGTTTATCCCCTTGGGTCAAAATGTTTAACTAGTTTTCAACGGGTTTCAACCGGCTTTTAACTAGTTTCAACGGGTTTCAACTTGGGGGGAAAAACAGCACCGGATGCCAGGATTGTCGCAAAACTTCTGCACCGAAGCTGGGGACGGATAACTCTAAGAAGCGATTGGTTTTGCGATCGGAGATGGCGATCGCGCTAATATCCTCCCGCGTCGCAGCCCGCATAATCTGCTCCATCAAACCACCTCGGGCAATGTGGGTGGAAACCTTGAGCCCAACGGCCTCTAGTTCCTGTTGGGCAGCGGCCAGTTTGGTCTCAGCCTCCGCTTGGAGATAGTCCTTCGGTAAACGCCCCCCAATTTCAATCACCCACACCAAGACGCAGCTTTCTAGGGTGGATTGGGGATTGTTGGCAATTTTCTGCTTGATCTGGGCGATCGTGTGGTTAGCGGACTGGCTGCCGTCGTAGGGCAACAGGAGCGATCGAAAGAGGTTTTTACAGCGTAGCGCCAGCTCGCATTCCATATAGGTAGAGACCACCGGCGGACGCAGAATCAGCAGTGGACATTGAAGAGTTTGGGCCAAGACCGCAGAAGTGCTGCCAAAGAGATTCTTGGTGAGCAGACTCCGAATGGGTGAACCGAGCACGACCAAATCCGCTTGATGTTGCTGAACCGCTCGGTTGATGGAACGCTGGGCCGCGCCTGAATCTACCTCGATCGCCACCTCTATGCCTGGTAAGCTCTGGGCCAGGGCCGGAGCCAAAATCTGCTTGGCCGCCTGAACCGCCTCTCGGTCTTCCTTGGGAATATCGCTGTCATCATCCAGGGGAGCACTGTGCAAAAACACGAGCTTTTGTACGCCAGCCTCCGCAAGTTGAGGCACAAAGCGCACGAGCCGCTCGATACCGTCTCCCAAATCCGTACAGATTAAAAGGCGTTGAAACATAGCGCTGCGACTCGTAAAAAAAAGGACCCTTTTGGGTCCCTTATATTTTGACACGCGACTAACGGATTATCGAGCGCGGTCTGCCTTAAGGGCAGCAAAGCTTTGGTATCCAAAGTCTTTGTGATAGATATGGCAGCGATCGGTAATTTCCTTCATCATTGCCCAGGAGAACTCCCGCTCGATCAGATGCGGACCCCAATTTTCCTGAAGGCTGCGGTGAGCCGCGCGGAGATTGTAGGACGGAATTGCGGTGCTGATGTGGTGGGGAATATGGACGTTGATGTCGTGGCAGAGAATTTCCACCCAAGCCGGATAGCGACAATGCACGGTTCCAGCGAGCTGGGCCTCGGCTTCATGCCATTCCGATGCAGGTTGGAAGGCAATATCCGGTGTGGTGTGGTGAACCAGGGTGAATGTACTCATCCAGAAGTGGTACACCATCCAGGGCAGCAGCCAGAACTTGACAAATCCCCAAATTCCTAGGGTTGCAATCAGGGTAGGGAAACCGATCGCCATCGCCCCCAAAGCCAGCAGTGCCGAAAACTTCACCTGCTGCCGCTGCTTCCCCTTAAAGGGTGTCCAGTCAAAGTGACGGGTGGCCCAATGGGCGATCGACCCCAGCCACCAAAACCGACCGCGCAGCATGGCATAGCCCCACTGAAGGGCTTTCGGAGCCGCTAAATAATCCTCGGCCAGCGCCGGATCCCAAGCATTGTCAATTTCTAGCTTATTCGTGTGCTTGTGGTGGTGGTTGTGGAGAATCCGCCAAGCATGAAACGGGTAGGCCAGGGGCAAAAAGGCCAGGTGTCCAACGAGATTATTCACCCATTTGCGCTGGGCAAAGGAGCGGTGGCCGCAATCATGGCCAATGACAAAAAAACCGGTCAAGGCAGTACCGGTGAGAAGCCAGGCAAAGGGGAGGAGATACCAGGGGGCGATCGCCAATAACCCATAGGAGCCGGTAACCGCCAAAACGCTCAGCACCACCGTGCGCCAAGCCTTAAAGCTATTTTTTTGGAAAACATCCCGAGGGAGAGTTCGCAAAATATCTCTGAGCCGTAAGCCGGGATCCAAACGAAGCGATGGAGCGGGGGCAGACGACACAGGGGGAGGAGAAGAAATGACCATGCGGATGCTTGAAACGACGTAAAAGACCAATCGAATCGACGAAAACAATGAACCTGAGAAACTTTATTAAAGAATCTCAACAAAACCCCATCACGATATCACGAAATATTTCCCTAAAGGCAGAGGGGTCCTACGGTGGCAGGTCGTAAATTTACGACGAATTGCTGAAGGGGGTGTTTTGTAGTCTGAGATACAATTTAGTGGAATTCAACGATCTGGTCAGCCTTCCTACCGTGAACAGTTTCACTCAGCCATCTCTTCGGCTTTCCCTGTTGGCGCAGTATCATATCCGTCAATTGCTGCATGCAAATCGCGATCGCCTCCATCTGGTTGCAGCGCCCGGACGCAATCTGGCAGCAACAGAACAGGCCGATTTGAATGAGGTTTTGGAAGGGCTTTATTTGGAAGACCCCATAATTGCTAAAGCCATTCAGGACCTTGAAGGCTACACGCAACTCCATCTCCGGCTAACCCACGAGCAGATGAAGACAGGACGGTTTATCGATGACGTGGAGCAACGGATTTTTGCGCTGTTGGGGCTTCAGCGAGAGGATGCCTCGGTGGTTGCCTAGATCGCGATCATTTGATGGATCCGAGGGATAGGCCATAAACGCAGGCCATAAAACAGGCCATAAAACAGGCCATAAAAAGGGGCGTGGAATGCACGCCCCTTCGTTTAATGAAATTTTTGGCTTGGGCCAGTTGAATTTGGGTTTAGTCGGATCGAGCCGAGTTGGGTTGATTTAACCCTTGGCGAGTTTCACATCCGTGGCCAAGCCCAGCTTCTGCAACAGCGAAATTGTCATCCAAGTCATATCCACTTCCCACCACTTCAACCCATGGCGAGCAGAGTACTGGAATTTGTGATGGTTGTTGTGCCAGCCTTCCCCGTAGGTCAGAAGGGCAACCCACCAGCAATTGGTCGACTTATCGCCTGAGTCTTCGTAGGTACGGTAGCCAAACTTGTGGGTAGCGCTGTTAACAAACCAAGTGCAGTGATACACCACCACGAGGCGGACAAAAATGCCCCAAACCACAAAGGGCCAACCGCCGAGCAGATACAGCAAGACGCCAAAGGAGATTTGCAGCGGTAGAAAGTAGCGATCGAAAAACTGATAGAACGGATCATCGGCGATGTCCCGCGTAAACCGCGCAATATCTTGCTTGGCCGGAACTTCACGCATCAACCACTCCATATGGCTCCACCAGAAGCCCTTATTGGAATCATGGTGATCAATATCTTGGTCTGAGTAGGCATGGTGGTGTCGGTGGAGACCAATCCACTCTGTTGGGCCACTTTGGCAGGACAGGCTGCCACAAAACACAAAGAAATACTCTAGCCACTTGGGCGTCTTAAAACTGCGGTGTGAGATTAAGCGGTGCCAGCCGAGGGTAATCCCCAAGCAGCCCGTAAACCAATGCAGAAAGACCATTAATCCAACTGCCTTCCAGCTAAAGTTACTGGGCAGTATCGCAAAGAGGGCTCCCACATGGATGGCAACCATGAAGGCAAGCGTAGGCCACTCCAAGGGCAGCTTTTTAGAAACGGTGAGCGTCATGCAGCAGTGATTGAAACGACAGGAACAGGAGACCCTAAGGTTTACCCTCAGCGTAACCAATGCGTTGATCTACCTCAGGCTCAGATCTAACGGTTCCTGCTCCGTTCTAACGCATACTGAGAAACCGCATACTGGGAAACGAGCGAAGGAGGAGCCCATGAATAGCCCTGGCAGCGAATGCATCCATCAGGCAGAAAAAGCACTGCTACCGATTTTTTCGGGAATTGACGCGAAGGTCAAGAAAAACCTACATCGAGTATTGGATGCCTTTCGCGAACATCGGGTTGGCGTGCACCATTTTGCCAGTGTGAGTGGCTATGGCCATGATGATTTGGGGCGACAGGTGCTCGATCGCGTCTATGCCGATGTGTTTGGGGCTGAAGCCGCCATCGTCCGGGTGCAGTTTGTCTCGGGGACCCATGCGATCGCCACGGCCCTTTACGGTGTTTTGCGTCCCGGCGATGAAATGCTAGCCGTGGCTGGAGCTCCCTATGACACCCTCGAAGAGGTGATTGGCACCCGAGGGGAAGGGCAAGGCTCGCTCCAGGAGTTTGGGATTGATTATCGTCAGCTCGAACTCGCAGCCGATGGGGGAATTGACTGGGACGGGCTGGAGACGGCGGTGGGCGATCGCACCCGTTTAGTGCTGATCCAGCGCTCCTGTGGCTATTCCTGGCGCAAAAGTCTATCGATCGCCGAGATCGAACGCATTGTCCAGACCGTCAAAGGGCAAAACCCTAACACGGTTTGCTTTGTTGATAATTGCTATGGGGAATTCATCGAAGACCGAGAGCCCACAGCCGTAGGGGTAGATCTGATGGCGGGCTCGTTGATCAAAAATCCGGGGGGAACGATCGTCACGACGGGGGGATATGTAGCAGGTCGGGGGGATTTGGTGGAAGCGGCGGCCTGTCGGTTAACGGCACCAGGGATTGGCAGCGAAGGCGGCGCGACGCTCGATCAAAGCCGCTTGCTGTTCCAGGGGCTATTTCTCGCGCCCCAGATGGTCGGCGAAGCCATGAAAGGGACTCATCTGGTAGCGCAGGTGTTTGAATCTTTGGGCTATCCGGTCAATCCGCTGCCACTGGCACCGCGTCAGGATGTCATTCAGGCGATTCGGCTCGGGACCCCGGAAAAGCTCATTGCCTTTTGTAAGGCGATTCAACACTGCTCTCCCATCGGTTCCTACCTGGACCCTACCCCAGGGGAGCAGCCGGGCTACGAAAGCCAATTGGTGATGGCAGGGGGGACGTTTATTGATGGCAGTACGTCGGAATTTTCCGCTGATGGACCTTTGCGGGAACCCTACGTTGTGTTTTGTCAGGGGGGTACTCACTGGACCCATGTGGCGATCGCACTAGAAGCGGCGATCGCCGCCATTGGTCCGGCTTAGCTTTAGTCCGGCTTAGCTTTCTGCTTCACCCGAGGGTGCACCTTCATCGCGCTTTTTCAACACTGGCTTTTGCTTGACCGGACGGCTGCTGCTGGGGCTGCCTTCCCGACGCGGGGGTGCACTGGGGCGATCGCTCCCCCCGGCACGGCGTGGCGGACCGCCACTGCCCCGGCGATCAAACCGGCGACCACCGCCCCCACCGCCTGCACCCTTGCGCGCGGGACGACGCTGGGGAATAGCACCGATACAGGTCCCCTCTTTGACCACCAGCATATCTCCCTGGCGGATGGCCTTGAGATCCCAAAAATGATGTATCGCCTTGGGTCCCAGCTTGCCCTGGAGCTGAAGTTTGAAGCTCCGAGACTTGTGATCGTTAGGACGGGGAGCCTGTTTGATTTTGATGACAATGCGCTCCCGCTCTGCCGAGTGGAAGACCACTTCACCCCGAATGGAGAAATACCCATCGGGTAAATCGGAAGAAGACTTAATGGGCGGTTTGGGACGAATCGGACGGGGTAAACCATCCTCCGTCTGCTCGGGTTCGCTATCCTTGAGAATCTGTTTTTGCAGGGTCTCAGGTTCCCAGATGCCGACGACCTGCACATGCAGGTTGCCTTCCCGTTCTCGGGTGCGGGGATAAACGACCCAAAGGTGTTCCTGGTCTAGGTCAATATGCTTTTTTACCAGGCTCATGATGCGACCCAACAGCACCGCTTCGATGGCGGCACCCTCGGGAGTGACCAACTGACCCTTGGTAATTTGCTCTTCCTCGGGGATGTAGCGGGCACGGACTAGACCGATTGCCCGGAACTGCATCGGTTCGCTGGGTTGAGGGATGGGCTCCTGCCGTAAGGGCAAGACCGCACGGTCGGCGGGACTTGCAGGACGGGAGGACGAAGCTACGTTGGCTGCTGTATTCGCTGTCATGGGGGGCGGGAGAGTGATGATGTTGAACCGCTAGAGGCCCGCGATCGCAGGCTCGGAACAGCAGGAGGTTACTTTTTCAACAGACTTTGCCTGCTAGTTCAGTATTCCCACTACGCTTGAGTCATCACTAACAATGACTCCAGAATTAGGGTACCACCTGTCCAGAGTGAGCTAACGGGGGGTGTCTCCACCCGAATTCCCGGTTCACTGATCTATTCTTACCATCCAGAAAAATACAGCCCTCATCCGAACGCTTTTTTACAAAAGCACGGAAGTATTGAAAACTTTTACGGAAACTTGATAAGAATTTGGTTGTTTTCTGGCCTCTGGGCTCAAATGGCTCCCAAAGGAGGTCTGGGGTGGTGTTCCTTGGTGACGTTTTTGGGTGATGACTTTCCTTGACGACGTTCCTTGGCTGTATTCTTTGGCTGTGTTCTGGAGGGTTGCCCCAGTTTTCCTACCACAAGGTCTATAATATCGCCGATTTTTTTCGGCTTGGTATTTTAGCTGGGTTTTTAGCTGCGGTTTCTGATTTTGGGGGACTCCGTTTCCAGCGGTCCAGCCCAGCATTGGACCCCAGCACTTGACAAGTCGTCCTAGGTGACGCACTATCCCGGAGAGTTTAAGCTAGGGGTGAGTTGACTCACTTCATCGAAACTGAATTGCGAGGCATGAACGTGGCAGAGAGACGCGGCAATATATGGGTCAAGGCTTTTCTAGCGGTGTGCGTAATTGCCTTTCTTGGGATTTCGATCGCGCCTCTGCTGGGTAGTGCGTTTCAGAATTCGTCAACGCCGAAGTCTCCCGCCAATGATGCGGCGGCAGTACCGGAGGATCAGCGCCAGGAGCTAGAAGAACAGGCGAAGGGCTTTGAGCTGGTGCTTCAGCGGGAGCCGACGAATGTGACGGCCCTAGAAAGTTTGATTGAGATTAAGCTTCAGCTCGGCGACATTGCCGCGTCCATCGCTCCCCTCAAGAAGCTGGCGGAATTGAGCCCCGAGAACCCGGATTATCAGATTTTGTTGGCTCAAGTCCAGCAGCAAACGGGCGATCGCGAAGCTGCTGCCCAAACCTACCGGACGTTAATTACCAACCAGCCGGGTAATCTCAAAGCGCTGCAAAGTTTAGCGGCGCTATTAATGCAGGAAAACCGTCCGACGGCTGCTATTAGCTTGCTGCAAGATACGCTCAAACTGGCCCCCCAGGCTAATGAGGCGAAGCCGGGCAGTATTGATGTGGCCTCGGTGAAGCTGATGTTGGGGGAAGTCTATGCCCAACAAAATCGGACGGATGAGGCGATCGCCCTCTACGACGAAGTTCAGGCCGAGAGTGCTGAAGATTTTCGCCCGGTGTTGGCCAAAGCCTTGGTGTTAAAAACCCAAGGTCGCGAGGCGTCGGAGTATCAGCCCCTGTTTGACAATGCGGTGGCCCTAGCGCCCGCCCGCTACAAAGACCAGATCGAGCAGTTGGCCAAGGGCTCAACGACCATGCCCGCAATTCCCCAAAATACGCCCCCCAGTCAGTCGCCAGAGGCCACCGCTGAAGCGCCAGCCGCATCCCCAGCCGAGAGCCGGTAGAAAGCGCTAACTAGGCGAGTCCTAGCGGGAGAGATGGCAAAGGTGTTGCGGTCCCATGGGCAAGCCTTACTGGCGTCGCGATTGGGGGATTTGACGAAACTCGGCGTGACTTCAGCGGCTGGCGGTCTGGAGGGTGGGTCTCCCGCGTCCTCGTTGATGGGTTGGCCGGTGCTAGGGTTGGGCTACTGTGGGCTGGTCCTCCTGGGGCAATGGCAAGGCAAATCGGTGGCGGTGAAGCTCCTGCGACCGGATGCGGGCCGCCCGAGCCTCTGGGCTGAAGCCCAGGCGTTGCAGCTCGCCAATGGCGTGGGTGTTGGGCCGACCTACTGGACCCATAGTGAGGGGGTTTTGGTGATGGATTGGGTGCGGGGCGATCGCCTCATCGACTGGTTAGACCACAAGCTGCTGACGGTTCCCACCCCTACGGTTCAAGCGGTTTTATTGCAGTTGGCCGATGCCAGCTTTCGGCTCGATCAGCTAGGTCTTGACCATGGAGAACTGAACTGCATGGCCAGTCATGGAATTGTCAAAGGCGATCGAGCGACGATCATTGACTTTAGCCGAGCCAGTACCCAGCGGCGGGTGAGTAATGTCACTGCTCTGATTCAGGGCTTGCTGATCGGCACCCGGTTACCGCAGTTATTGGCAAGGCGCTTTCTGCCGCTAGAACGCTCCGAAACCATTGCTTGCTTGCAAGCCTACAAGCGGGATCCCTGCTTAGAACACTTTGAAGCAGTGCGATCGCGCTTGGTCCTACAAGATCTATCAAGATCTCAGCAATCTCAACTAAAGCACCCTCTCTAGCAGCCCCCGATACCGCAACCCCTGGGGGGAAACCTCAAAGCTACAGGGCAACACTTCCAATCCCGCCTCTACCGCTCCCCGCAGCAACTGGCCATAGAGTGGATCTCGCTCATCCCCCGGCGAAAACTGGGTACAGTCCCCTCGATTGACAAAGTAGAGCATCACCGCTCGATGCTCTGGCAAAAGCGCCACGAGCTCCTGAATATGCTTCTGGCCTCGGGTCGTTACGGTGTCGGGAAACAGTGCCAGTCGCTGCTGGACCCAAGTTGTATTTTTAACTTCCACATAAATAGGTTTGTCCGTGCCCTGAAGCACAAAATCCACTCGGCTTTTGCCCGCAACACCATACTTCACCTCCCTGCGAATCTCACCGTATTCCCCCAATTCTGGAATTTGATGCTGCTCCAGCACCCAACGAACGACGCGATTCGGCAAACCTGTATTGACCCCGACCCAAGTTGGTTCATTGTCTTGAACTTCAATCAGTTCCCAGGTGTATTTCAGCTTACGGTTAGGGTTATTGCTCTGAGAAACCATCACCCGATTGCCAATGATACAAACGCCTGTCATCGGGCCAGTGTTGGGACAATGGGCCGTAATTAATTCACCGCTGTCCAGTTCGATATCCGCAAAGAAGCGTTTATAGCGGCTGATGAGCCTGCCCGAGAGCAGAGGAGGAAAGGCATAAACCAGCGGATCGGATGGCGAATCGGTCATGATTCAAGGGATGCCCCAGGAGCGGTCAAACGGCATCCTTCACCCTAGCACTGAACATTAACTAAAGATTTTTACTGAACACAGAAGAAAACGGACTACTGCGACTTGTCGCAACTTTGAGAATGTCTTGACATGGGTAAAAGTCTTGTCAATATTAAGCTTCGGGAGAAATAATGGCTGTTGGCCTGAGTCCCAATCCGGGGCACTCTGACAAGAAGAGTTGCTTCACCTAATCCTATGTGGGTGCCAAAGCCCATGACGCCAGTGGATGAATCGTTGACGGATCTCACGACGGACCTCCCAACGGACCTGACAACAGAAGAAAAGCTTCGCCAGGCGATTCAGGCAGCGGAGGATGCCAGCCGCGCCAAAACTGAGTTCTTGGCGACGATGAGCCATGAAATCCGCACCCCGCTCAATGCCATTACGGGGATGACGATTCTGTTATCGGATACGGCGCTGACGGCAGAGCAGCGAGATTATGTGGCGACGATTCGCAGCGGCAGCGAAGCGTTGTTGGCGATCATTAACGATATTCTTGACCTCTCTAAAATTGAATCGGGGAAGTTAGAACTGGACCCGGACTCCTTTGAGCTCAAAGCCTGTCTCCAGTCAGTTTTGGATATCTTTAAGCTCAAGGCCAAGGGAAAAGGGTTGGTCTTAACCTATGAGGTCGACCCTGAGGTTCCCGCTCAACTGGTGGGTGACGCGGCCCGGATTCGCCAGGTTTTGATTAATTTGGTGGGGAACGCCCTCAAATTTACAGAAACGGGTTCGATTACAGTGCAAGTTGCAGGCGTTCCGCAGCAGGAGCCAAAGGCGTTCTCGCTCGATAGCGATGTGCCAGATGAATCCCTACATCAGCTACGGTTTAGTGTGCGGGATACCGGTATTGGTATTGCCCTAGAAAAACAAACCCAGTTGTTTCAGGTGTTTAGCCAAGCAGATGCTTCGATTACGCGGCGCTATGGGGGAACGGGGCTAGGGCTTTCGATTTGTAAACGCCTGATTGAGCTCATGGGCGGTGAAATTGCCGTAACCAGTCAGCCAGGGCAAGGCACGACCTTTTTCTTCGATATCTGTTTAGCGGCGGCTCAGGCTGAATCTATAAAACCAAACCCTCTGCGGACAATCTATCTCAAGGTGGTGAGTGCGCCGTTGCGGAATGGGAGCGATGAGATGTTCCCGACGATTAGCGGTGGAGAAATTCCCAAACCGGATCTCCAGACTCAAGATCAATGGGTGCTTCTGGACAAAGCGCTGCTGACGTTAGGGCGCGCCAATGACAACAACATTGTGCTTAAGGACAAGCTCGTGTCTCGGTACCATGCCCAAGTGCTCAAGCAGCCCGATGGCTATGTCCTCCAGGATATTGGCAGCGCTAATGGCACCTACCTGAATGATGAGCTGCTGCTGGCCCATCAGCCCCGCGACCTTAAGGATGGCTGTCTCATTCGCTTGGGCTCTTATACTTGGGAGTTTTGCGATCGCCCCCTCCTTCCCCTCAGCAATCCCTGTACCCCTTGTCCCGCTCAGCTCAAGCTGCTCCTAGTTGAAGACAGCAAGCTCAATCAAATGGTGGCGATGAAGCTCTTGCAAAAGTTTGGCCATCAGGTGGATACAGCCTCGAATGGTTGGGAGGCGATCGCCGCCCTCAAGGAACAAATTTACGATGCGGTCCTAATGGACTTAGAAATGCCGGAACTCGATGGTCTCAGCGCCGTGGAAAAAATTCGCAGCGACTGGCCGCTCAATCCCAAAAAATTCCCTGGGCATCCGAGCCCTTGGATTTTTGCCCTGACGGCCTACGCCACTCTGGAAGATCAGCAAAAATGTCGTCAAGTAGGCATGAATGGTTACCTAACCAAACCCATCCGCCTCAATGAAATCGAGCAGATGCTCCAGCAGTGCAGTATGCGCTTAAACCAAGGGATTTTGGGTGATGCCGGTGAGTGGCTGTCGGTCCAGGAATATGCAGCCTCCTGAAAGGGATTACTCGCTGATTTCAGCCATTTCGGGTGCTTCCGGTTCGGGCTCTAGCTCCAGCGTAAAAATTTCCTCTTCGCCATCCAACTCCATATTTTCTGGGACAGGTTCATCGGCATTGCTTGCTTCCAGAGCTGGGATTTCTGCCAGCTTGATCCGGGCTTCATCCTTAGTTTCCCCCCGGATCCGCCGAATCGGTAAATTAGCCACCAGAGCTGTCAACCGCTGATCGCTTTCCAGGGCGAACTCCAATCCCTCTTGATCAAGCTCCACGTAGCGGGAAACAACTTCCAAGATTTCCTTCTGGATAGACTCCAAGGCCTTAGGGCTGAGGGTGGTGCGATCGTGGGCCAGTAATAGCTGAAGCCTTCGCTTTACCTCGGTTCGGCTTTGGTGACTAGAGCGGTTAAATAATCGATCAATCAGTTCAGACAGCATAGTGGGCTCACGAAATGAAACAGCACCGGTGCAAACAGCCTGGGCTGCACTACATGATCTTGGTATTGAACAATCTACGAATTTTAGACATCAAGCCGGGGTTTAGATTCTCCAGATCGATGAATTTAACCTCTTGCCCCTCTAGTCGCCGAGCAATATTGTTAAACGCCGTTCCTGCGTAGGACTCTTCCTTGGACAACACCAGGGGTTCACCCCGATTGGTAGAAACAATCACTTGTTCGTCATCGGGTACGATGCCAATCAGCGGGATCGCTAGGATTTCCTTCACATCCTCCACCGACATCATGTCATTGGCTTTGACCATGGCAGGCCGGATGCGATTAATAATCAAATTAATCCGCTTAATTCCATGGGCTTCTAGCAGTCCCACCACTCGGTCGGCATCGCGCACTGCGGAAATCTCAGGGGTGGTGACGACGAGGGCTTCTGTGGCTGGGGCGATCGCATTGCGAAAACCCATCTCAATGCCCGCCGGACAGTCAATCAAAATATATTGATAGCGTGTCGCCAAGGCTCGCACAATTTGGCGCATTTGGCGGGCATTGACCGATTCTTTTGTACGGTTTTGGGCCGCAGGCAAGAGGGCCAGCTTGGGCTGACGTTTGTCTTTCACCAGGGCCTGATCCAATCGACATTGTCCAGCCAGCACATCCAACGCAGTGTATACAACCCGATTCTCAAGTCCCAAGAGCAAATCTAAGTTGCGCAGTCCGAAGTCTGCATCAATCACAACAACCGAATGCCCCAGCCGTGCTAGAGCCATTCCAAGATTGGCGGAGGTCGTCGTTTTGCCAACGCCTCCCTTACCGGAGGTCACAACGATAGCGCGGCTCATTAAACGTGAGTGCTCCCAGAACTAATCGGGCTACCAGATGCGTGGCGCACCGTTTTTGGTAACGGACAGAGGTAATTTGCGACCCATTATCCCTCACGATGCCACTTTTGTGGGCTTTTCCAGCATGCAACCGTAGAATTCACCTTGTCAAAGATCGTCAACAATGGTTAATAAAAATGCTTGATCCTAGGTATTTATACGGCAACATGCCCTTTGCAAGCTTTAGGACTGCTGCCACTGCAATTGGTTTTGGCTAAACGATGACTCAACGATAGCTAAACGGGCGTTAGAGGATTCAACGACTGGGACGGGTGAACGAAGCCGCGTCTGTGATGCGAATATCACCGCGAGGCGTAATATACGCCACTTCTGGCATCAGCGTTCCCTTGGCGGATTCGGGGACACGGGCAACGGCATCGGCGATTCTGAGCTGAGCCGGTTCGAGTTTGAGGGCCATGATGATGCTGCGCCGTTCACCGGCAGCTCCCGCATGGGCCAAGCCCCGGAGGCGGCCCCAGATTAAAATATCGCCATCGGCGATTACAGAACTGCCTGGATTCAGATCGCCCATGAGGATCACCGAGCCCGGATGGCGAATTTCAGTGCCCGAGCGAACGGTGGTTTGTAAATAGAGGGGCTCTGCTGCTAGGCCCCTGCTAGGGGCGATCGCCTCCGACTGAGCAGGCAGCAGCTCCGGCAATTCTGACCCTTGATCGACGGAGAAGCCAGCGGTTACGGCGGCCACAGCGGTTTGGCGGCGGCTGGTGGCAATGCGGGTGAGTTTGAGCTCAAACTGCTCCAAGGCTTCGCTCAAATCCTGCAACTGCCGTCCATCCAAAAGGTGATTGCGAGCATTGAGATGAACCGGCGTGTTGGGCGACCAATACCGTTCACTACCGCTGAGCCGTTTTTGGAGCTGCTGCCACAGCTCAGAATCGACAAAATCCAAATTGATATCTGGATTGGCCGAAGCCTGTTCAATCGGAAAAATCAGCGACACATAGCCCTCTTCTCGCTTAATCCGAACCTGTTGATCGGGGGGTAACGGTGTTGAGAGGACCGATGGGATCTCCGATGAGGTTAGAACTGAAGCGTTTAGGACTGAATCGTTTAGGACTGAATCTGAATCGTTAGGGATAGCAGGAGCAGCAGGGATAACCGCAGGAATAGCCGCAGGAATGGTGGACTCAGCGGTTGGAGCTGGAGGCTGAATGAGCGAGGGGGCTGGGATTTGGGCTGGGGTTGGTGCTGAAATTGGTGCTGAGGTTGGAGTGACGGGTGCGATCGCCTCCACAGGCGAAACCTTCTCAAAGGCAGACTCAAAGGCAGAGGTTTCAAAAATCAACGCCTCTGGCTCTAGCTCAATAGCCTTGGCAGTCCTGGGTGCTGGATCGAGCCTCCGCTCAGAATCCGCGACCTGAGTCGAGGACATCTCATCGTCAACGACCACTTCATTCTGCCGCCGGATCTCTACTAGATTGGGGTCGGCGGGGGAATTGGGTTGGGGCCGTGCCATTGGCTTCACGGTCAAGAGCGCATTGACCAACGAGGGGTCAATTTCTAGGGGATCAGAGGCTGGGGACGGCTGAGCTTTTTGGGCTTTGGGCTTCAGTGTGACCGGATCCTCAAACAACGAAGTCAGAGCGGTAATCGACGCCCTTGCTTGCTGTACAACGGAACCAGACGGTTGCGTCTCCGATTCAGGGGGCAATGGGTTCTCGGGATCCATAGGCTGCTCCAGGGGAAGGGTCCAGACATCCTAGCCGCGTAGGCTGTTGATAGATACGCCTGAGTGTATTGAGATCTCGGGGAGAAAGGGAAGGGGGCTGACTCACCTGGGCGCTATAGAGGGCGTCAGTGGGTTCGGGACTGTGGCCCCAAAGTCCGAGAGCATGACCAAGCTCATGGCGAGCGGTGCCGCGTAGTTGAAGGGGGCCTTGGCGATCGCCCAAGAAAATCGTCTGCTGGTGCCGCCAGCATTTTTCCCCGGTGGCGGTTTGGGCGGCAAAAATCCGATAGCGGGTTTCTGCATGGCGGGCCCGAGGGGTTCCCTCCGGCTTCCATTTTAGGGGAGGTTGCCGACGCAAAATCTGAATATTGGCTGATTCGGCCTGGGAAATGCGGATTAAAGGCAAGTAGGGGGACCAGTCGGCGATCGCCCCGTCCACCGCTGTCTGCCAAGCAGCTTGCTGGCTTTGGGCATTGGGCAGTCGGGGGCCTGGAGTGGGAGGGTCGACGTAAACCGTTACGGGAAATTCAGACCAGAGTAAATAGCCGTACTCGCTGGGGAGGATTGCCTCAAAGTAATCGTCGGATGGAGTTTGGGGTGATGGGGTTTGGGGGGGCGTTTTGGCACTTGAGGAAGCGGCAAAAAAAACTAGCAGAAGGGCGATCGCCCCCAGACCCCAGCCAATACGTTGCCAAACCTGCTGCACCTAGCTTGCGGATCCCCCGAAACTGCTCAGGAGCGCTGTCAGGCCAAATCGAGGTGACGACAGCACAATCGTCAAACTAATAAAAACGGCAAATAGCGTCCAAGTGATCCGATTGAGTGCAGTCTCGGCACTTTTGGTGCTGGTAAAAAGCTGAGCTTGGCCGCCAATACCGCCAATGCCGTCACCTTTGGGACTGTGGAGCAAAATAAAAATAATGAGGCCAAGTGCGGCCCCCAACCAAACGGCTTCCAAAACGTTGTTGAGCATGACAAAAAACGTACAGACTTAGAAGACAATAACCAGCTTACTGGAGTTAGAGCGAGAGGCGTACAGGGGTGCGGCTGGGCTTCAGCTCTACCTCGACCGGCAAAATCATCGATCGTCCCGTCATTTCAACGGGCTGGGGCAGTTGCAAAATTTCCAAAATCGTCGGCGCAATATCTGCTAAGCGGCCATCTTCCCGCAGCCGCACATTAGTGCCATGACCCGGAATCTTGCGGCCTTCCCCCTCTACCAAAATAAAGGGGACTAAATTGGAGGTGTGAGCGGTCCAGGGATTGCCATCCTCGTCGCGCATGTATTCGGCGTTGCCGTGGTCCGCTGTGATAATGGCCGTACCGCCCACGGCGGCGATCGCCTGCAGCAAGCGCCCCAAACAGCGATCGACGACCTCAATGGCTTCGATCGCGGCCCCCATATTGCCTGTATGCCCCACCATATCGGGGTTGGCATAGTTCATAACAATCAGCGCATACTCTTGACGATTGAGCGCCTCGATCACCGCCTGGGTGAGCCTGTCGGCTGACATGGCCGGGGCGCGATCGTAGGTCGCTACCTGGGGACTGGGAATGAGCTGTTGGTCTTGGCCCTTAAATTGCTTTTCGACCCCGCCATCAAAAAAGTAGGTGACGTGGGGATATTTTTCGGTCTCCGCTGCTCTAAACTGCTTGAGTCCTTGCTTTGAGACTACTTCACCTAGGATGTTTTCATAGGTTTGCGGTGCAAAGGCCACCTGGACGGGCAGGGTCTCGTCGTACTGCGTAAAGGTAACGAATCCTAAGGAGGGGATCAGCGTCCGTTCAAATCCCTTGAAATTGGGATCCACAAAGGCCGCCGTTAGCTGCCTTGCCCGATCCGGTCTGAAATTAAAGAAAATGACGCCATCTCCCGGTTCTATCGCCCCCGGAGCCAAGCGCAGCGGCTGTACAAACTCATCAGTATGGCCTTCGTCATAGGCGGCTTGCAGGGCTTCCAGGGCTGACTGACCACACCCCGGACCCTCTTGAATCATCACTTCATAGGCCTTTTGGGTTCGATCCCAGCGGTGGTCTCGGTCCATGGCGTAGTAGCGGCCCGAAAGGGTCACCATGCGACCTATTCCCACTTTCTCGATATGGGTTTGGATCGCGCGGAGAGCGTCAGCCGCTGCGGTTGGTTTGGTATCTCGACCATCGGTAATCACATGGAGACAAACATCCCCCATGCCTTCGGTTTTAGCCAGATCCATCAGGCCAAAGAGGTGGCTAAGATGGGAGTGGACGCCGCCATCAGAACACAAACCGACCAAATGCAATTTGCCATGGCGGGCGCGTACCGTTTGGCAGAGTTTCACCAGTTGAGGATTGTGGATCAGTGAACCATCTTCAACGGCATCTGAAATGCGCACTAATTCTTGAGAAACAATCCGGCCTGCACCAATGTTGAGGTGCCCCACTTCGGAATTGCCCATTTGGCCTTCGGGTAAGCCCACATCTTTGCCAGAAGCTCGAATTAAAGTATGCGGATAGGCTTGCCAAAGGCTATCCACAACAGGGCTATTTGCCTCTAAAATGGCGTTTCCATCTGAGTCTTCTCGATATCCCCAGCCATCCAAGATGATTAATACCACTGGGGAAATGGAAGAGGAAGAGGCAGGATTTGCCATAGGTCTACAGTCTCTCTTCTATCTGCGACTTCAAAACGTAACAATGACACGTTTTACTGGGGCGATCATATCACTGCTTTTTCGGAAATCGGGCCTGGAAGGGGATAGCCTTGACGGGATCACAAGTTTTTTGATTGATGCTTAATGAAAGAGATAATTTCTTCAAATAGAAATTAAGAAATTCCCCGGAGGCGATCGCCTAACTTCCCAGCTAATCCTCAAGGCTAAGCCTCAAAAGGCTTGAATCCATTCTCGAATTTCATACTGGGTCCAAATGCCATTTTTCCAGTAGGGATCATTCTCAACCAACTGACGAACCGTCGCTTCATCGGGGGCTTCGTAGATACCAAAAACCATGGTGGTGTCTTGGGTTGGCCCCAGGGTGATCAATGTGCCAGCCGCTTTTTGTTGGGCGAGGCCATCAAGATGAGCTTGGCGAAAGGGAGCGCGTTTTTCGAGGACATTCTCGCAATAACTGCCCCACATGACGTATTTAGGCATGGCTCAACAAGGGCTCCTGAGACTAGGGCTTGAGACGGCAGCTTTGAGCTGTTGGCAAAATTGCTCCACTTCGGCGACGGGATCCGCCGCTTCTGATTCTCCGAGACGTTTGACAAAGGCACTCCCTACGATAACCGCATCAGCTCCCCAGGCTTGCATCTGCCGAGCCTGCTCTGGCCCGGAGATGCCGAACCCTACACCAATGGGTTTATCGGTGATCTGGCGAAGCTGGGCGAGCAATGCCTGGACGCGATCCTGGACGGCGGTGCGCATGCCTGTGACACCCGTAACGCTGACGAGATAAATAAAGCCTTGGGACTGACGGGCGATCGCCTCAATCCGCTCCGCCGAACTCGTAGGGGCCACCAATAAAATCAAATCTATTCCCCGCTGGGCCGTGGCCTGCAAGAGCCGATCTGCTTCTTCGAGAGGTAAATCGGGGACGACCAACCCTTGAACGCCGACCGCCGCCACCGCATCAAGGAAGGCATCAATGCCCCGGTTCAAGATGGGGTTGTAGTAGGTAAACAAAACAATCGGAGCCTGAAGCTTGGGGGTGAGCCGTTCCAGCATGGCCAAAACATCATCGAGGCGGGTTCCTTGGCTCAGGGCACGGGTTGCAGCCGCCTGGATCACCGGACCATCCGCGAGGGGATCCGAATAGGGAACCCCGAGTTCAATAATGTCTGCCCCATTGCTATCCAGCGCCAGCAGCGCCTGCTCCGTGGTGGCGAGGTCCGGATCCCCGGCGGTGATAAATGGGATTAGAGCACATTGATGGTGCGATCGCAGGGCTGCAAAGCGCTCAGCAATTACGGTCATGAAGATTCTCGACAGACAATTCTTGACAGATAGTTTTTGACAGTCAGCAGTTCAGACAGCCCTCATCTTATCGGAGTATGGTTAGGATTCTTCAGGCTGTGATGCTGGCGGCTGTGATGCTTGCCGCTGCCGCTCCGCCTCCACCTCGACTTCAAGCTGAGCCAATTCCTCCGGCGACATTTCCGCCAAGCGCTTTTGGAAAACCGCGTCTTCGTAATCCTGGAGCTGCTGGTTATAGGTCATGGTTTTGGTCAACGCCCGAGCCAGATAGGTCGCTAACCAGACCAAAACGACTCCAACAAGCAGTGCTTGACTCCAGATCCCGGCGTTGATCTGATCCAGCCCTACCCTCAAAAATACCCCATAGACTAGCGCCCCCAGACCCAACAGGCCCAGGCCAATCGACAACACATCAAGTCTGCGCATGCTGGCTTCCCGTAACACCCATAATACTCGTGACAATGGATCCGTTGAGCGGACTATTCTTCAATGGTCCGAGGCTGGGGCCGCAGATTCAAAAAAGGGCTCAGGAGCAAAAGACCCGGAAAAAACAAAAAGACGAAAAAGTACATGATCAACCGCTCGATGGAGCCTGCCACATACCAGCGTTTTTGCAAATAGACATAGATCCCTGCTGGAACAACGAGCAGAAACGCCCCCGCGAGGGCGAGATACAACAGTGCAACAACCATAGATTCTATTGGGAGGTTTAATCGGGACTCTAGCAGCCTTAGGAGGATTATGGTCTATCCTGCTGGTCTTTATCTTACCGAAAATCACCGTAAAGCCCCTGGCTTCAGACATGGGGATATAAGGCGAGCGACCAAAGGGAGCAACTGGATGATGACGCTGCTGCGAGAATATTTTGACATGGTACTCTTGCATTAGTGGCGGGTAACCAACCACTTTAAAAACCCAATCGCCTCACGGCTGATGCTGCACCTTGACAAGTGAATCTATCGGGTTCTACTGCATAGTTCTAGTTCTTTCCCTCGCAGTGGGTAAAAGATTCAGAGGAGCTAGACGACCAGTATTTGGAACAGCGATTTGCTTGTTTCATCTGAAAAAAGGACTCGCACAAGCGCGAATAGGGTAGGGCATACCCGAATTAACGCTCCTGGAGAGTCCCACCTCTAGGTGGAGCACTGCAAGGTCCTTCATCTAAGTGGTCTCGCTGAAAGGAGAATCCCCTTGCTTTAGCTATGGGGAGTGTCAATGAATCCCCTGCCCCAAAACCGTTTCTCTCTTGCAGAAAATCCCCCTTCCGTGGTGGAATAAACAGATGTAAGAGCAGTTACACCGGATCACCGGGACTGTTTCGGGGGCGTGGCGGAATGGTAGACGCTGCGGACTTAGACAAACTGAGCCTCAGGGGAGAAATCCCGTGAGTGGAAGCTCTCAAACTCAGGGAAACCTAAATTCAATCCACTGAACTCCATTGGATTGGACATGGCAATCCTGAGCCAAGCCGAAGTAAGCTGCCTGTCGCATTTACTTCGGAAGGTGCAGAGGCCCGACGGGAGCTACCCTAACGGCGATCGCGATCGCGACCGGTCCGAGGGTAAAGGGAGGGTCCAATTCTCAAAGCCTAGGAATTTTAGTTTCGAGGCAACGGTGAAAGCCGTGGGAGGATGAAAATCCGCTGACCTAAACAGTCGTGAGGGTTCAAGTCCCTCCGCCCCCATCTATCTCTATCGCCTCATTTGTGTCTGTCTTTGTAACTTTGCCTTCCCCGAATTGGGGGTGTAGGTTGCAAATAACACGGATGCGCAGATGCGGGAAAGGCGGAAAAATATGTGGTTTATAGCCTAGGTCTCATTGCAAAGCCCTGCTAGAATAAGGCTCCAAAGCGGTCATCTAGCACCTCGTCCCCCAAAGGCAAGGTTCCCTCTGTTCCGTTTTTTGTGTGTTGCGGGTTACTTAAACGCCGTGGCCGCTCTATCCGACTAAACCGATCGCCCGTTCTTAATCTTCGTCCGTAAGATGAATGGTTCGATATAGCGTGATTTCGAGCACATCATGAAGGGAGACCAGCCCGGATCGCAGCAGCAGGGTGCGGAGGATAGAAGCCTGCTTTATTCCCGGAGCCAAGAACTCTCAATGGCTCAGGATGTACTCTATGGATTTTTGCTTGACTTTGTTAAAACGGCTTCGCCTGACGAAGTGTTGGACCAATTTCGACAAATTTTTATTCATCAAGTTGAAGTTCGTAATCAGCAAGTTCTTCAGGCAATTTACGAAATTGTGCTGACGAACGATCGCCAGTCTTTTTTCTATACCCTCAAACGCTGCTGTTTTATTCTGATTAATAATTGGGGCTCTCGTCGGGTCTATGAACCGATTCAACAGCTCATCGAAAATATTAACGATAGCGCGATTTATCAGTTTACCTATTCTCGCAATCTCAAAAAGCTCAGAAGTTGGCTAGTCGCATTTGTTAAAAGTAAGGATTATGAAGAGCTTAAGGTTTTTGCTGAGCGTTATGGGGATGCAAAAGGCCGCTGGAGTCATCGCTATACGTCCTATCTTTTAGTTCCCCAATATTCGGATCAGCGTAATCCCATCGAGCAACGTCGAGCGGCCCAGGAACTGGCTAAACAGTTGCGCGATCGCTTCCGATTTGATCTCGCCATGTATGTGGCCCATTCTCAGGTTAACCCTCGAACTGCGAGCGTTGGATCTCAGGAAGCCCAGCGTAGTCCGGCTAAGAACCCTACGCATTTGGGCGATAATGTCCTGCGACTGATCAAAATGATCGTTTTGCGCCGTGGGAAATATAGCTATGAGAATCTAGCTCGACTTTTTGTGGCTCAAACCTCCGAAGTTTCCTACAAAAAATATAAGAATGCGCTGCTCAAATATCTGGTTTTTTCGGTTGATAATCAGGGATTTGTGCAGATTTTTATGCAGCGATTGTCGGAGAAATTGGAAGCCCTCTATGACGATCGCGATCGCCAAAGGGCAGACGAAGAACTGACGTTTTATACCTGCAATCGTGTCATTGAGTTTTTAACAACAGAAGACGAAGAAACGCCTACGCCTTTATTTAATTTACTGATTTCTCAAGGGGGACCCTTAACGTTAGTGGTGGTGCTGTTGAAACTGGTTTTGATCGCGCCTAAAACCCGCAATCGATTGGAATATTGCATCGCTAAACTTATTCACCATTATGAAGGATTTTCCTCTGAGGAATGTCATTGGTTTATCAACTTTTTAGAGGTGTTTAGCGTGACGTTTGCCATCTATGTCGAAGATGTGCAGTACGATCTGGTTCGCATTTCCAGCGATGGACAAACGGTTTCTCGCAAGCAGCCTCGCACAAAGTCTCAAGATTTAGAAAAGATCCTGGATGATTACCGGATTTTTTCGCAGCATCGCTCACCGCTGCGCCCTACAGCCCTTGAACAAACCGCCGAGAAGGCCCAAGAGATTCAATCTAATCTGAATCGTTTAGCCCAGAAATCCGGTTCGAATGCTGCGGCTAAGTCTCCCCTGCCTGGACAGCCGCTCCAGCACCCAGATCCGCCGAAGCCCTCCCCTGCGGATCACGAAGATGACGATGGCTATCTACGACCCTAAGGACGGGCGGCGATCGCCCCTAATCCTTCTGCGAAAGTGCTGATCAAGCGATAACAGGCTACGGCTCCAAGGATGATGGCCGGGGGAAGTTGACCCTGGAGGAGGGCGATCGCCGTCGCTTCAAAGACGCCGATACCGCCGGGGGCTCCTGGAACCACTAGTCCTAAAACCCAAGCGAGGCTAAATGCGCTGAGAATCGCAGGAATTTGCGCGATGGTCGGGATCGTCAACGCCATCAGCGCCAGTAAAAAGCCCAAGGCCCGCAGCCCCACAAACCCCACTTCTCCAAGCAAGGGTTTGAGCGGATAACGGGCAAGTTGAACCGTTGTCTCAGAAGACGGATTGGGGGACAAGCTTGGGGACAAGTTGGAGGACAAGTTTGCGGATGTACGCCGACTGAGAGCCTTGAGTTTGCCTTGGGCAAGGCGCTTGAGCAGGGGATTGAGCCAGCGGGGATGAATGGCCATGAGTAATGCCCCCAATCCCACATATTGCAGCGGTGAGAAAAAATAGCTGACGCTGGCCAGAAGTAACGCCGCCGCCGCCATGAGTAGGGGTTCTAGGACAATACTCAACAGCGCCGCTGCCGAGGGAATACCGCGCTGGCGGGACGCCTGGAGCCGTCCGTAGAAATGCCAAATATTGCCGGGTAAGTATTTGGCGATGTTGGTGCGGAGATAGGTGGCGATCGCCCACCGCGCCGTCTGCGGATGGCCGCAATCCCGCAAGAGCCAGCCCCACACCCAACCCGACCACCCTTGGGCAATCAGGGTCACCAACATGGCCGCCCCCAGTAACTGCACTCCAGTGGGCGTTAGCCGCAGTGCCAAAACCTCTTGCCAATGGTCTTTCAGGGTTTTGCTCAAGAAAAACAGCGTCAGGCCCAGAATCACCCATCGCAAATAGGGTTTAAGCGGTTTGAGCGGTTTGAGCCACGCGGGAGCGTTGGCGGTTTCCACCGGCGGAAGTGGGTTAGAGTCAGTCATCGCAGTTAGGCAAGCGCTGCTGGTACCAAGCCTGCAAGGCTAGCCGATGCAATTCTTGCCAAGGACGCTGATGCTCATGGGCCAGCCGAGCACAGTCTTCGTATTCAGGGTGGACATTGAGGGGCTGGGTTGGATCCGCAGCCCAAGCTACCTTAACGCGAATGGGGCCATAGGGCGTCGAGACTGTGGTGTGGGACCGTGCCAAAAGAAACCGCTCCTGCTGCCGATAGCGAATGCCCAACGTCGTCGTCTCTCGAAACAAAATTTCGGTACAGCGCTCAACCTGCTCCGCCCGACACAAGACCGTCAGTAGCGTTCCTGGACGGTTTTTTTTCATGGCGATCGCCCCCGTAAACACATCCAAGGCCCCCGCCGCGAGCAGCAGCTCAAATACGTAGCCGATCGCCTGGGGGGAGAGATCATCGAGCTGGGTTTCTAGGAGGGTGAGGGTTTCGGTTTTGGGGGTGAGGGGGTGAGGGAGTAAGGGGGTGATGGGGTGATGGGGGGGAGGGGTTTGGGTGAGGGGTAAGGGGTTTCCTGACTGTTCGCCGATCCAGATTCGCAGGATATTGGGAATGGGTAAGGTAATGCTGCCTGCGCCGAGGCCGATTTTTTGCAATTGCATGGAGGGGGGGGGGCCGAAGCGATCGGCGGCAAGGACGGTGGCGATCGCGGCCCCGGTTGGTGTCACCAGTTCCCGTGCCATGGCGGGGTCTGCATGTCCGTAGATCGGGACCTGCCCCAGCTCAAACAGCTTCAGTACCGCTGGAGCCGGTACCGGTAACCGTCCATGGGCCGCCCGCACGGTTCCTCCGCCGGTGGGCAGCGCTGAGCAAAAAACCTGGTCGATGCCCAACCAATCTAGGCCGAGACAGGTGCCGACAATGTCGGCGATCGCATCCGTAGCGCCCACCTCATGGAAATGGACCTGATTAATCTCGGTGCCATGGACCGCTGCCTCGGCGACCGCCAACCGCTGAAAAATTTCCAAACTCCAAGTCTCAACCCGTTCGGGCAGATGGGCGTTTTGAATTAACTGGGTGATTTCGGGCAGATGGCGATGGGGGGAATGGGACTGTTCGCCATTGGATAGCGATGGCGTTTGCACTGGCGTTTGCACTGGCGTTTGCACTGGCGTTTGTAAGTGCACATCCACCTGGGTTGCCGCTTGGCCATTCCGTTGGACCGAGGTCGCAATTAATTCGTATTCCTGTTTTATCCCGAGCAAGTCCAACTGTTCTTGGATATAGCCCAAAGGAACCCCCAAATTGACCAAGGCTCCCAAACACATATCCCCCGCAATCCCGGTTGGGCAGTCAAGGTAGGCAATCTTCGTCACAGACAAGGCTCACAGATAATGGGCAGATCGAGTAATTTCTTCCATACTAGGACTCAATACTGGGACTCAAAGCTAGGACTCAATACTTGGACTCAATACTTGGACCCAATGCTGGGACCCAATGCTGGGACTCAGGTGAAGTCTCGCAAGCTGCGTTTCCGTTATTCCGGAGGTCCGTTGACGAAGCCTACCAGTTTCTAGACTGTCCCGGCTTACGTGCATTCTCGGAGTCGGTCGTTCACCTGAGCCGCTAGTCTAATAAAGTCAGGTTTATCCCCAAAGGCTATTGCTTTGGGGGTTTTTGAGTCAAGTGCGAGCGAGCGCAGGGTGGCTACCGCGAAGGAGCAAATCTAGAGAGTGACACATGTTCACGTGAGGAGCTTTTTCGTAGCCTTTACAGTCAAAGCAAGCAGGACGGCAGTCTCCGCTACCGCTTCGGTCTCTGAACCGAAGTCTTGGTTCTGTCTGACGTTCTTGTGCATCCACCCAGTGCCCTACCACTCATGAATCCAAAGCTGTTCCCCCCGGTCACCACCGCGACACCCGAATTTTCTACCGAGATTTCCCCCACGGACTCGGTATACCCCGAAACATCCCGCACAGGCTCGGTCGAAACAACCTTCGAACCCGCAACGACAGAATGGCAAGATCTGAGCGGCGTTTTTTCTCAGGAATTGGAAACGACGGTCCCCAATGCCAAGACAAGCGCTAGGGCCGTTGCCGGACGGATTGCCCGAGAGGTCCAGCGGATTTGCGAGAAGAGCGATCGCATCCAAATCTCTGGCGAAGTCCGTAGTTGGCAACTGTCCCTGGGCTACCATCGGTTGGAAAAATGCCTCAGCTACTATCGGCTGGGGTCTCACCGAGGCCGGATCGAACTGCACAGCACCCTCAGTACGATGGTGTACCGCCACATTGCACCGCTGAATCAACGGCTGGGGTTTCAGGGGCGTCACGCGTTGATTGAAGATTTTCTTCAAAGTTTTTATATCGAATCTCTAAAAATGTTCCGGCGGGAAAATGAACTTCCGGACGATTATCAACCGAAAACTCGATTAGAGCTGTCCGAGTACATGTCTTTTACGGAGCAGTATGCCAAGCGTCGGGTGAATTTGCCGGGACGGACGAATCAACAAATTATTATTTTGCGGGCGCAAAGTTTCTGCAATCGCCAGCCCAAAGAAACCCTGGTGGACATTGAAATGGCGCTGGAAGGACCCAAGCGGGAAGACTCTGAAGCCTCCTCAGGCCGCAGTGCCATTGCACGGCAGTTGCGGGAGCATATGGTGGCGGAGGGGCTGGATCCGACGGAAGGGGTGTTACGCGATCGCGTCATTGACCAACTGGTGGAATATTTGCGCGGAGAGGGGCACGAAGATTGTGTGGACTATCTCAGCCTACGTCTTCAGGATTTACCGGCTCCTGAAATCGATGAGATCCTAGGGCTGACCTCGCGGCAGCGAGATTATTTACAACAGCGGTTTAAGTACCATGTGGAACGCTTTGCCAAACTCCATCAGTGGGAGCTAGTGCACCATTGGTTGGGGGCGGGTTTAGTACAAAATCTGGGCATGACGCCCAGCCTCTGGGAGCGCTTCTATGGGGAACTGAACGGGGAGCAACGGCAGCTAGTCGATCTCAAGCAGCGTCAGGTTCGTGAGCAAGCCCAAGGTCTCGCCACGGGGTCCCTATCCGATGAGGAAATCGCCCGGACGGTGGGCTGCACCCCGAAGCAATTGCAAAAACGCTGGGCCAAATTGCTAGAGCTGGCCTGGAAGGCGCGGAATTTAGAGGAAGACAGAGGTTGAGACAAGAACGAGACAACAAGAGGAAACCCATGGAAGAGGATTGCCGTGATGACCGGCATTTGCGGGTCTTTGGCGTGTATACTCAGACGGCTTGGTCTATGTATCAGCCCATGAAAAGGGGTGAACGGGTGTTCGCCCCTTTACTGTGTGTGGCGATCGCTAGACGCTGAATTGTTGTTGATTGATTCGGTATTGTCTTGTTTTTGTACTGTGGTGATCGTGTGAAGCAGGCTTGCCCATCCATGCCTGATGTTTCTTTGCCCCCCTCAATTTTGGCTCAGTCTCCCTTAAGTCCAGACCGATGGCCGTTTAGCTTACGCTGGTTGCCCCAGGAAAGCTACTTGGTGGGGGGTGTGGTGCGGGATGTGCTGCTGGGCCGACAGGCGGATTACCTCGACCTCGATTTTGTCATGCCGGCGAACTCGGTGGAAACAGCGCGGGCGATCGCCAAACATTACAATGCGGGCTTTGTGGTCTTGGATGGAGAGCGGCAGATTGCGCGGGTGGTGTTTGACCAAGCCACGGTGGATTTTGCACTTCAAGAGGGTCCGACCCTCGAACAGGATTTACGGCGACGGGATTTTACGGTCAATGCCATGGCCTATAACCCCCATACGCAAATTTTGGTGGACCCGCTGTCGGGCTATACCGATCTCCAGCAGCACCAGTTGCGCATGGTGTCGCGGGAAAATTTGGCGGATGATCCGTTGCGGTTGTTACGGGCCTATCGACAGGCAGCCCAGCTCGGGTTTTCGATGGAGGCGGAAACGGCGATCGCCACCGCCCAACTGGCTCCCCGACTGGGCCAAGTGGCCGCAGAACGGGTCCAAAGTGAACTGAATACCTTACTCTCTAGCGCCAGTGGCACGACTTGGCTGTTGCGGGCCTGGGAAGCGGGGCTCCTCACGACTTGGCTCCCGAGCGCCAGCGCCGCCACCCTGGCTCAAGTGAAAGCCTTAGATACCTTGCTAGAACCGTTAAACCATTGCTGGCCCAAGCTGTTAGCGGAATTCCCGACACCTTCTAAACACAGTCTGGGAAAATTTGGCCCCCTCGCCTTGGCCAAGCTGATTGTGTTGACCGATGGGGATGCCATTCAGGCAGAGCGACAGCTGCAGCGCTTGAAATATAGTCGTCTGGAAGTCCGAGCCGCCGGAACGGTGCGTCGGCTGCAGCCGGATTTGGCTGAGCTCCCCCTCTCGATTCGCCAACGGTTCTTTTTGTTTCAATCCGTGGGCAATTTATTTCCGCTGTTAGTGCTGAGTTGGCTCGTGAGTCAGGCGGATTTGGTCTGCTCCCCCAGTGCGCTGGAACAGGATGCGATCGCCCCCCTCGTTTACCATTTCCTCAATGCCCAGGACCCCGTCGCCCATCCTCACCCTTTGGTGGGCGGCAAGGATTTAATGCAGGCCCTCGATCTCAAATCGGGTCCCCATGTGGGTCGGTTGTTAACGGAATTGCAGGTAGTCCAGGCGGAAGGACAGATTCACACGCGGGAGGAGGCGATCGCCTGGGCCAAAGATTATTTGGGCTAGGATCAAAGGCATCCCTCGGACTTAAAAAGCCCCGGTGGGACATCCCGTTTTTGAGAGGGAGACCTATGCCGATGCAGCCCAATCTTCTGAGTGATCCATCCAACCCGGTCAACGGATCGCCTCAACCGAGCCCGTCACTTTACGATAGCGATTTTGTGGCTTGGGTCGAAGCCAATCTAGCTTGGCTCCAGCATCAAGCCTATGACCAAGTGGATTGGGAAAATTTGCTAGAGGAAATTGCAGATATGTCTCGGCGAGAGCGGCAGAGCCTGAAAAGCAATCTGACGATTGTTTTGCTGCATTTACTCAAATGGCAGTTTCAGCCTGAGCGACGCAGTGGGAGTTGGCGGGGCAGTCTTCGGGAACATCGCGATCGCCTCGAAGATGCTCTCAAAGCCTCACCCAGCCTAGGTCCTTACGTCACTGAAATTGGGTCTGAAAGCTACGAACGGGCTCGGAAACGGGCTGCGGATGAAACGGGATTACCCTTGACCCTTTTCCCGGCAATCTGCCCCTATTCCCAGGAAGAGACTTTGGCAGAGGAGTTTTTACCCGATTGACAACGTTGACCGCGACTCCCTCGAAAAATCTGACTCCGATGCCGCTCAATTCCCCGAAAATCATTGTTTTTGATGACGACCCCACCGGCTCCCAGACCGTCCACAGTTGTTTGCTCTTGCTGCAATGGGATGTGGAGACGCTACTTCAGGGGCTGCGGGATCCGGCCCCAATTTTTTTTGTTTTGGCAAATACGCGATCGCGTTCTCCCCAAGACGCCGCCCACCTCACCCGCCAACTTTGCCGCAACCTCAAACAGGCCCTAGCCCAATCTCCTTTGGACGAAATCCTGATCGTCAGCCGTTCCGACTCAACCCTACGGGGCCACTATCCCCTCGAAACCGATGGGATTGCCGAAGAACTCGGTCCCTTCGATGCTCATTTTTTGGCTCCTGCTTTTTTTGAAGGGGGACGACAAACCATCCATGGGATTCATGGCATCCGGCAAGGCGATCGCTGGACGCCCGTTCACGAAACCGAATTTGCCCGCGACCCCAACTTTAGCTTTCACCACAGCTATTTGCCCGATTACGTTGCCGAGAAAACCCAAGGAAAAATTCCGGCGCACCAGGTTCAGCGGTTGACCTTGGCGGATTTGCGCGGGGATAGAGACCAACTCTGCGATCGCCTCCTCACCCTCCAAAACAATGCTTGCGTCGCCGTGGATGGGGAAACCCAGGCCGATTTCGATCGCCTTACCCAAGCCCTATTCCAAGCCACCCGCCGAGGCAAACGCTTTCTCTTCCGCAGCGCCGCCAGCCTCCTGACCTCCCTGGCCCAACTGCCACCGCAACCGATCCCTCCCGAAGACTTTCACCGGCTCAATCCTGAACAACGCCCTGGCCTCATTGTCATTGGGTCCTATACGGCGATCGCCACCCGTCAACTCAATCACCTCCTGCAAGAACCCGACGTCCTTGGCTTTGAACTCAATGTCGCCCGCTTGCAAAGTGAATCCCCAAACGACGCCCTTCAGCATTGGCAAAGCACCTTGCTGCAAGCGCTTCAGCAAACGCTGCGCCAGGGAAAAACGCCGGTACTTTATACCAGTCGCGAGGCGATCGCCCTGCCAAACGCGACCGATCAGCTCAACCTAGGCCATCAAGTTTCTATCTTCCTAGCGGCACTCATTCAACCGTTGATCCCCCAACTGGGCTTTTTGATTAGCAAAGGCGGCAACACCACCAACACCCTCCTCAGCCAAGCCCTCCAACTCCAAAGTGCGCGACTCTTGGGACAGATTCTAACGGGAGCCTGTATCGTACAGACGCCTGCAAATCATCCCCAGGCTGCCGCGCTTCCCCTGGTACTATTTCCTGGAAACCTAGGCCCAGACGAGGGTTTGGCGATCGCCCTTCGTCGCCTTTCACCCCGTCCTCAGCCTGTCCCTAGCCATGATTTGTAAAGTTAAGTAACAGTGTGACGTCAAAACGCTATGCCATCTTGACAGCCTCAAGGCAGGGTCGATATAGTACGATGCATACCCGGGTAAACCATTGAAAAGTCCCATGCAAGATAAGCAGAAATCCACGCTATACCTGCCTCCAGAGCTGCATCGCAAACTTAAAATCCGGGCTGCCGTGGAGACTCAGCCCATGTCTGTGATTGCAGAGCGCGCGATTCACTTCTATCTGTCTCACCCCGAGGTTGTTGATCAGGTTGAAGAAGAACAGGGGCATGTCCATCAGGTCTATATTTGTCCGGAATGTTCAACCTCCACGGTTATTCGCGACGGAAATTTAGTTTCCTTGCGAGACCAGCCAGGTGTGCTTCTAGACGATGAACTTCCCTCCGCTAGTTTCGTGGGTGCGAGTTCGGAAGATAGCTCAGACGTTGGTGATGCTGAATCCGACCTCGACCGTCAGCTTCTAGTGCCCTGCTAGGGTTGCGGTCAATTGCTTCCGCGTTTCTTTCAGTTTTGGTTCCATGTCACTTTCGGGTTGATCGGTCTAATGCAATGAAGGAAGAACTCAACGTACTGCTGCAAGCCGAGTATCCCCTGATCTACCTGGTTACCCATGAGGAAGTGCGGGCTGAGCGGGCGATCGCCTCTATCGTTCAGCAAGAGCGCCAAAGCCGCCGCATCTTTATCTGGAGTTTGACCTACGGGTTCTCCGAATATGGTCAGCCTCCCAATACGGGTCATCAGAGTACGGTTGCTCCGGAAGCTGCGATTCGTTGGGTCATGGATCGGCGTGAACCAGGCGTGTTTATCATTAAGGATCTACACCCCTTTCTAGAGTCTGCTCCAGTGATTCGGTTGTTGCGGGATGCGATCGCCAGCTTCCGCGATACCCAAAAGTCCATCATTTTGATGTCTCCGGTTCAACAGGTCCCCATCGAGCTTGAAAAGGAAATCGTCCTTATGGACTTTCCACTGCCCGACCTGGCTGAGTTGAATCAAGTCTTAACTCGCAAGTTAGAGCGAACCCGGAGTCGTCCCATTGACGACACCACTCGGGAAAAACTGCTCAAGGCTGCATTGGGGTTAACTCGGGATGAAGCCGAAAAGGTTTACCGCAAAGCCTTCGTGATGCGCGGTCGTCTGACAGAGGACGAAGTCGATGTCATCCTTTCCGAAAAGCGATGGCTCATTCGTCGCAATGGCATCCTCGAATATATTGAAGAGGATGCCACCCTAGATGCAGTGGGTGGTCTGGATGAGCTGAAGCATTGGTTGCGACAGCGCTCCGACGCCTTCACCGAGCGCGCCCGAGATTATGGCCTTCCCCAGCCTAAAGGAATGCTAATTCTAGGGGTTCCAGGTTGTGGCAAATCCTTAATTGCGAAGACTACCTCTCGTCTGTGGGGCATGCCGCTGTTAAGGCTCGATATGGGCCGGGTCTACGATGGTTCCATGGTAGGTCGCTCCGAGGCCAACCTCCGGAATGCCCTCAAAACTGCCGAATCCATTTCCCCCGCAATTCTATTTATTGACGAATTAGATAAAGCCTTTGCTGGCGGGACAGGGTCTGCGGATTCCGATGGGGGCACTTCTAGCCGCATTTTTGGTTCATTCTTGACCTGGATGCAGGAAAAAACCTCACCCGTCTTCGTCATGGCAACCGCCAACCGTGTTGAGCGCCTTCCCAGTGAGTTCCTACGCAAAGGCCGGTTCGATGAAATTTTCTTTGTCGATCTCCCCACCCCCGAAGAGAGAAGCGACATCTTCCGGATTCACCTGCAAAAACGTGACCGTGATGTTGAGCGCTTTGACCTTGAGCAATTAGCCAAGGTTTCTGAGGGCTTCTCTGGGGCCGAGATTGAACAAGCATTAATTGCCGCGATGTACGATGCGTTTGCCCAAGGTCGAGAGTTTACACAGCTCGACATTATCGCAGCAACAAGGGCAACGCTCCCCCTGTCCAAGACCATGAGCGAGCAAGTCTCGGCTCTGAGAGATTGGGCTAGACAGCGGGCTCGTCCTGCGGCATCCTCCGTCGCTGAATATCAGCGTCTGGAGTTCTAAGGCTTTCCCTGCTGATCCCAACAGGGGGAAAGGTTGGCGTTCGATTGGCCGACACGCCAGCTACCCATCTAGCCAGTCTGTGGCAAGGCTGATTGCTAGAGATCTACTACACATCACAAACTGTCGTTTCTCAATCCCTAAATCGGAGGAAATTCCAATGTCCCACTTCAGCACCCTACGCACCAAAATCGCCGACGCTGAGATTCTGACCAATTCTCTCCGTGACCTCGGTATTTCCGTTAAAACCAATGCGGATGTTCGGGGCTACAACGGTCAGCAAGTTCGGGCTGATATTGTTGCCATGCTTGAAGGCGATTATGACCTCGGCTGGTCCCGCAATGCAGACGGCTCCTTTGATCTGATTGCAGATCTCTGGGGTGTTGCGAAAAAGCACAACCAAACCGAGCTCATCAACTCGATCAACCAAAAGTATGCCGTGAATAAGACGCTTGCAGAGGTTAAGCGTCCCGGTCTCCAGAATGCCAACGTTAAGTTGGTTGTCCAGTAGACTCTCCGCGCGTTCCCAAGCTAGCGGGCTAGTTCTTCGGATGCTAGTCCGCTTTCTTGCGTTAATTTCGGCAGATGTACTGCGGGTAGACCCACAGGAACGTATTATCCTTGAGGAACGTTAATACCCACGTTCCGCCGACGCGCGACTGTCCTGATTCATGCAAACTGAAGCAATCAGTGAGATCTCACCGCTGTTTCGGGCGGCAAATCCTCGAACGCTAGAGTGGCTTCTTCCGAATACTGTTGAACATGAGTATCCACCGAACCGAGCGGTTTTGATGGAAGACTCCTGGGGCAATGCAGTCTACTTCATTCTCTCAGGCTGGGTGAAGGTTCGGCGCTTAGCGGGAGATCAAGCAGTCACCATTGCTGTTTTGGGCAAGGGTGAAGTTTTTGGCGAAATGGCGGTGCTGGATGAGTCCCCCCGCTCGACGGATGTGGTCTCTCTCTCGTCGGTTAAGGTACTGAGTATCTCGGCTCCTAATTTTATTCAAACTCTATTGACTGATCCCCAGATGCAATATCGCATGTTGCAAATGATGGGGACTCGGCTCAAGCAGATGAATCTCAGATTTCAGCTTCGAGATCAATCGCCTGTCAAACGCTTAGCAAGTACGCTGACCGATTTGGGCAAGAAGTACGGAACGTCTCTTGAAAAGGGGGGCGTTGAGATTTTTAATGTGCCCTTCACGGATTTAGCAAATATTAGCGATATCAGTGTGGAGGATACTGCCAAAATCATGGGGAAGCTGAATGAGCGGGGCTGGATTCGGATTGAGAGCGATCGCCAATCCCTACAAATCCCCGGCTTTCAGCAGCTCCAGAAAATGCTAGAGCTGCTTTAACGGTTCTTGTCTTGGATGTTCAGAGGACTTAGATGTTCAGAGGATCAGTGGTATTTCTCTTGATTTGCCATCAGAGCCTTGGGCTATTCCGGTAAAACCCGGACTCCAATGACGCTGCCTTTGAAGTTGTAGGTTGCTCCTTCTAGCTCCAGACCAGTGCCAATTTTGAGTTTGCTGTTGCCCAGGACAACCTCGCCGTCATTGATTTGGGCTTTCCCTCCCAGTTTGATCAGCATATCAGTGCTATAGCGCAGCTCAGGACGGGGATCGGGCAGGGCTTTAACGCTGCCATCGGGCTGAGGGACTGCAACCGTTCGAGACGAGGGGGCAACACTCAGGACATCCACTTCCCCGTAGGGCTGATTGCGAATAATGACTTGGGTCTTTTTCTCTTTGAGGAACTCGCTCATGAGTGCTTCTGGATTGGCGACGCTCAGGCCCCGAACCAGCAGATCAACTTCAACGGGCTTGGTTACCACCCCAACCTGAGCCACGGAAGACCCTGTTGTGCCAGGGAAGAGAAAGATCCCGGCCAAGACCATGGTAATCACCAGACCTGCGCCCAGGTCAAGCAGGCTGACCTTGCCAAATAGGCGACCCTTCGAATCGAGAATAGCCATCTCTTTAGCCAAATCACAATCTGGCGGTAACGGTTGATGCTGATGAATTTTACAGGGCTGAGGGCCACTGGCTCAAAATATTGCGAACGGATTGCTGGATAATCCGGCATGGGCACATTGCAACCTGCCCATACGTCTGATCAAAATATCGCTTCAACCCTGATGGCTATGAAATACGGTTCTTCCCTTCGGCCTTGGCGTCGCCGTCCTTCTCGACTCCTAATCTATCCGCTGCTGGGGATTTTGCTCTCCATGGGCCTTTGGATGGGGCAGGCTCCCCCAGCCCAAGCCTTGAGCTGGTGGGATTTGATTCGAGGCGGCGTGCAGATTTTTCAAGGGGTGCAGCTTTCCAATCTCTCCGATGAGGACGAGATGAAATTAGGGGCTCAGATTAACGATGAGCTGGTTAAGAAAGAATTTAAGCTTTACAAGGACTCTCCGGCGATCGCCGAATACGTCAACCAAGTCGGGCAGCGGGTGGCGCAGCAAAGCCAGCGTTCAAAGCTAACATACCGTTTTCAAGTGGTCCAAGACGATGCGATTAATGCCTTTGCCACTGCCGGTGGCTATGTCTATGTCACCACTGGCCTTCTGCAAACCGCAGACAATGAAGCTGAGCTGGCTAGTGTCCTAGGCCATGAAGTGGGTCATGTGGAGGGCCGACATCTGATTAATTCCATGAGCCGAGAAGCTTGGCGACGGGGTTTGATGACCGCAGCAGGCATTGACCGCAGTCAGGCGGTTCAGTTGGGCGTTGAGCTGGCGATGCGTCGTCCGGGTAGCCGCGAAAATGAATTCGATGCCGATTTGCGCGGGCTGCGTATTCTGCAAGGGGCGAACTATGCCCAAGAGGCAATGGTTTCCTTTATGAAAAAGCTCCAGGCCAAGTCGACCGGAGCCCCGCCTAGCTTTTTGAGCACCCACCCGGCTACGGGCGATCGCGTGCGTGCCCTAGAGCGAAATCTTTCTCCCACAGCGAGTGGCACCGATGGCCTAGATACAGCCAGCTATCAACAGAAAACCCAGGCGCTGCAAAAATCCCGTTAGGCAGACTGTCGTTCGCCGCTGCGGTTCCGGGTGAGCCGCAGGGTTTGACTCGCTGCGATTTGCGAGGGATCGACGCGAGCCACCACTTCTTCAAAGGGTAGAATCCGCATTTGTTTGCGGAAAACATTGACTTGATAGACCCGCCATTGGTCAATGTCGATCGCAGACAGCCAGCCACTGCGCGGATGATAAGCCCCAGTATCAATATCGAGCCAACCATTGCCTTGGGCGAGTTCGCCGGGTTGAACGCCGGGTAGGGTAAACGTGATGGTGTGCCCGGTAATAATTAATTTATCGAGAAAATAGGGGCGAGCCATGCAATGGAACTCTTCTCGGATCCAGCACAGTTCCTGGGTGGTTTGGCGAGAGAGGGGCAACGCCGGGTGCAGACCGGCATGGACGAGCCAGGCATCGCCTAAGTCTCGATAGAGGGGCAGGGATTTGACCCATTCCAAATGGACTAAAAGCTGGTCCCAGTCACGATAGCTGGCGATCGTGGTGTTGCCACCGCTATAGAGCCAAGCCTGTAGGGCTTCGGAATAGCCATCCTGGGGAAAGGACTGCAACAGCATGTGCTCATGGTTGCCCAACAAACACTGAAACTTTTCCTTACAAACCAGATCGATCACATCCGCGCTGCGGGGGCCGCGATCGATTAAATCACCCAAAAAATGCACTTCATCGCCAGCCACGGGGCTGATCTGGTCCAACAGGGCAACCAGCCCATCGTAATGACCATGGACATCACCGATGATAATGCGGCGACGGTTGGGGGTTGCCATTGGATCTCCTTGATTCAGAGAGGGCAAAAGTTCAGTTTGCGCTTGCACGCTGTGGGCTGGGAGGAATGGCACTGCAAGATAGCGCGAGGGCAGAACCTCCCCTGCTAAATGACCCACTGTTAAATTACACAGTGTGAAAAAGCGATTGAACTCTGTACCAGCACCGAATCTGAGGGGCGATCGCCCGAGAAAATCACGAAATTTACTGACCCCCTAACCCTGGGCTAACGGCTGAGCGCGTTAAAAATGCGCTGGAGTTCGGTCAAAAAGCCCGCTTTGGGGGGACGATTGGCACGATTTGCGGCGGAATCGGACGGCTCACCGCTGCTTGACCCCAACAGGGCATTGTCAATCATTTCGCTGGAGGGTCGCTGGTCAAACGCTGCGAGTTTTTCGTAGGTACCGTCGGTTTCGAGCCAAAGTTGCCAGGGCTCGGGATAGCAGCGAAAGAGCGCGGCGTTTTCCATGGGGCGGAGATGGTAGCAGGTTTCGATGCGGTTGAGGAATCGTTCTCGCAACTGCCGTCCAGCGTAGCCAATGCCGATGGTGGCGATGTCTTCCATTTGGGGATTGAGAAAAATGACGGGGCGATCGCCCGCCTGCTCACATAACTTTTCCACGGCCACGACTTCAACCGAGGAGGGCTCCACAAAAATAAACGTCGATTCTTCCGCTTGAATCTCTGCGCGGACATCGTTAATGCCGCGAATGGCATAGTCGGTCTCTCCCCAATCTCGACGGGCTAGGGCTGCGGCTCCCGCATCGGGAAAGAAAATCCGCAGTTGATGACCCAACTCCCCAAAACCCTCTTGAATAAACTGCTGGGCAATGGGCTGAATTTTGAGCTCGGGGAATCGCAATTCCACCTGGAGACGGTTTTGCCCCTCGGCGATCGCCGCTTGGGTCGCCTTAATGGCCTGCTGAGTTGTCTCTCGGAGATCGTTGGGTAAGGAAACCGGTAAAGAAACCATGAATCGCAGATTTGATAAAAGGAAATTTGATTGGATTTGATCTTTTTGGATTTGATCTTTCTTGATCTTAACGGGACAGCTTCATCCCCTGCACACTTGGGTCTGTTGTTTTGAGCTGTGGTGTTAGGCGCGCTGGCGCTTGAGGAATTGCCCCAAGCCGGTCCAAAATTTGCCGAAAGACCTCGGTAACCCAATCCACATCCGCTGGGGTTGTGTCCTTTCCTACGGTGAGGCGCAAGGCACTGAGGGCCTGGCGATCGCCATAGCCCATGGCCTTTAGCACCGCGCTCGGTTGCGATTGACCACTATTGCAGGCGGAACCCGAGCTGACACCAATGCCAGCCAAGTTCAGTTGATAAACCAGACTACGGCCTGTCATCTCCCCACCCTCGTGCAAACAAAAACTGGTGTGATGGGGCAATCGATACTGGCGATCGCCCGTCAGTTTAACCCCTGGAATGGCCGTGAATTGGTCAATGAGGCGATCGCGCAAGTCCTGCAACCGGCTGGATTCTGAGGCTAATTCCTCGGCGGCTAATTGGGCGGCGGTGCCAAATCCGGCGATCGCCGCGACGGCCTGGGTCCCTGGCCTCAAGCATTGCTCCTGGGCTCCCCCAAACAGAACCGGGGAGAGGGTGAGGCCCGGTCGAATATACAGGGCACCGACTCCCTGGGGACCATAGAGTTTATGACTAGACAAAGACAGTAAATCTACGGGTAAGGTCCTGAGGTCCAAGGGCACCCGTCCGGCGGTTTGGACCGCGTCGGTGTGGAACGGAATCTTGGCTTGGCGGGCGATCGCCCCTAGTGCTGCGATCGGCTGAAGCGTACCGACTTCGCTCTGACCATGGATGATCGAAATCAAAACCGTATTGGGCCGCAACGCTGCCTGCAAATCCGTGGCAGAAACCAGCCCGGTTCGACTCACCGGTAACCGCGTTACAGCCCATCCCTGCCGTTCAAGCACTTGAGCCGGTTTTTCAACTGCCGAATGTTCAACACTGGAAATAATTAAATGTTGGGGCGTGGCATAGGTCCGTGCAACGCCCAAAATCGCCAGATTATCCGCTTCAGTACCACTTCCCGTAAAGACAATCGCCTCTGGCTCTGCCCCTAGCAATTGCCCCACCTGCGCCCGAGCCGTCTCCACCGTCAACGCTGCCCGCTGGCCCCAGGCATGGAGGCTCGAAGGATTGCCCCATTGGGTTGTGAGCACCTGGTGGAGGGTGGCGATCGCTTCCGGTCGGATCGGTGTCGTCGCGCTGTAATCGAGATAAATTTGCATAGCGACTTTTCAGGACAGCGGGGGGTTCAAACAACCTATCACAACGACCTTCCATCCCCTTCTATCGCCTTAGCAGGACAAAGCCTTGTATCCCAACTCTGTAGAGACTCCATGAAGTTGACGATCCCAGGGCTCCCGAGGCAAGGCCTTGACCTGTGCAAACTCGAAGACGATACCGATGGTTGGAATTTTAGCGAGATGCGGTTGACTCAAGAAGCGATCGTAATAGCCACCGCCATAGCCCAAGCGATTGCCCTGGCGATCGCAAGCCACCGCTGGCACCAAAATCAAATCGGCGGTTTCCGGGGCAATGGCGATCGCCTCCGGCGAGGGTTCTAGGATGCCAAATTTTCCGGCCATCAGCGGCTCGGGCGATCGCCAGAGAAACCAATGCAAATTCAAACCCACACACCGAGGAAATCCCCATTGCTTGGTGCTCCCTGGGGGCGATCGCCAGAGATAGCTCAAATCGGGCTCTTGACGGTGGCTGAAATAGGCCAGAATGCGTTGCGCTGCTTGAAATTCTGCTGTCGCGGCGACCTGAGCACAGAGCAATTCGCTGGCGTGAGCCCAGACTGCTGGGGACAGCGCTTGACGTTGGGCAAGCAAACCCTGGCGGAGTTTCGCCTTATCTTCTGATATTTGGCGCTTTGATTCTGGCAGCGATTCTGGCAGCGATTCCGTCGGCTTCATCGAAATACCCTTCAAAACCAAATATTCTCAAAGATTCTGTCAACCCCTGGACAGACAGCGATCGTTCCGTTCGCTAAAGTCCGTATCATAAGAGTATCGAACTGCGATGCGATCGCCCAGAATGGTCAACCTCAAGCCATCAATTCAGCAATTCTGCCGCTCGGGGATGTGAATGATAGAAATCCTAGCTGCCCTTTCTGCTGCTGCGGCAGGCGGTATGCGCATTGCCTTACCCCTCTTGGTCATCGGTATCATCAGCCAGGCAGGGCTATGGTCGGGGGTTCCTCTGTTGTGGCGCATCCATCCTCCCATTGTGCTTGGTATTTTGGTGAGTTGGACCCTGTGTGAATTGGTCCTGGCGAAAAGTCTCTTAGGACAACGGGTCCAGCAAATAATTCAGTTAGCCTTTAGTCCCATTGCGGGAGGGATCCTCGGCATTGCGGTGGCTTGGCATTTTGGCGTTGAGCCTTGGCCCAGCGCCATTATTGGCATTGTGGGAGGAGCCCTGGCGCTGGTGATTCAACTCGTACAATCGGGCTGGTTTTTTCGCCTCCGGGGGCTGCCGCTGTGGGTGACGCTGGCGGAGGATGTGCTGAGCGTTTGCTTGGTTTTGTTGGCGTTCGATGCGCCTCAACAGGGGGGCATCATTGCGTTATTGCTGCTGTGGCTCGCCCTGCGTAGCTCTAGTGCTTGGCGGCAGTGGTATTTGCAACAGGGAACTGACGCGGCGCAGGGGCGGGCGGGAAAGTCCCAGCCGGATTAGGGCTAGCTTTGAAAGGGCCAGGTTTGGAATGGAGAATAGGGGATTCGAACCCCTGACCTCTGCGGTGCGATCGCAGCACTCTACCAGCTGAGCTAATTCCCCAGGAAGACCAGCAGGTCTACCTTTGATTGGGTAATATCCTACCACTTTCTCTTGAGAATTTGGGTTGACTCAGATCTTGCAGCTAGCCCTAAACCGCCTTGGGATAAATCCCAAGGCTAACTGCAAAACTCCGTTAAAACGGACTCCAGAGCTGAACAGTGGCCTTGGGAACCCGTTGAAACAGGTTTAAGCGTTTAGTCTGGGGTTTGAACCCTAGGTGGTCGTCGCAATCGGTGCAAGATCTCAGTTGACCTCTCGAACACATGTCACTGGCGATATCCAATGAATATTTCACCATTAACTAGATTTTCCACACCATCAAACAGAAGTACAAGAGAACTGCTCTAGTCAAGGCAAAAGGCGCTTTCCCTTGACTAGAGTTAGGCTATCCGTCGCATTATCGTATCAGTTAATAACGGTATGGTGATATAGTGTAATTATTGCTATATTTTGTTGAATGAGGTGAACAGGTATGCTGTTTCGGCAACTTTTTGATCAAGAGACTTGGACCTACACCTATCTCATTGCGGATCCCACGACCAAGGCCGCCGCATTGGTTGACCCCGTGATCGAACAGGTCGAGCGGGATTTCAAACTCCTTAATGAGTTGGGACTGACCCTAAAATACTGTCTGGAAACCCACGTTCATGCGGATCACATTACCGGCACCGGAAAACTGCGCGAATTGACAGGGTGCGAAGGAATTGTGCCAGCAAATGCTCAGGTTGCCTGTGCGAGTCGTTTTGTTCAGGATGGAGAGATTCTTCAGGTCGGCGAGGTTGAAATTCAAGCGATCGCCACCCTAGGACACACCGACAGTCATATGGCCTACTGGGTCAATGGCGATCGCGTTCTAACCGGCGATGCGCTGCTGATTCGAGGTTGTGGACGAACGGATTTTCAAAGTGGGAATGCAGGCGCTCTCTATGACGCGATCACCCAGCGATTGTTCACCTTGTCCGATGAAACATGGGTCTATCCCGGCCATGACTATCGAGGACAAATGGTCTCTACTATTGGCGAAGAAAAACGTTGGAACCCTCGCATAGTTGGGCGAACAAGGGAACAGTTTATTGAATTTATGCAGGGTTTGAATTTACCTGATCCGAAGAAGATCATGGAAGCTGTTCCTGCCAATGAGCGGTGTGGGAATATGCCCATTCTTGCCTGAATTCGTCTTTTCTAGGACAAAGATCTCTACAGTTCAAAAGATGAACGCATTGCGCCTTTTCGCTTAGGAGCGATATCGGATGCTGACATGGCTGATTGGATTATTTTTGGCGGGCTGTATTGGCATAAGCTTAGGCTTGTTGGGTGGGGGCGGATCCATTCTGGCAGTACCGATTTTGATTTATGTCATGGGGGTGCCGATTAAAACGGCGATCGCCATGAGCCTCATGATTGTAGGCAGCGTCAGTTTAGTCGGTGCAATTCCCCATGGGCGAGCTGGAAATATCAATTTCAGAAATGCCTTTATCTTTGGAATCACCACGATGCTGGGGGCTTTTCTAGGCGCTAAAGCAGCGGCTACACTGCCGTTTATTACGGGGGCCAGGCAATTGCTCCTGTTTGCCGGACTGATGTTAGTGGCAGCCGTCCTGATGATTCACCGTAGCTTTATTGCAACCCAGGCGGAGCCTAGTTTTGAGCCAAAATTACGGTCGTTCAAGCATCCCCTCTGGCGCTGGCTACAAATCACAGCCAGCGGTTTAGGCGTCGGCATTTTGACAGGGCTGGTTGGTGTAGGGGGCGGATTTGCGATCGTGCCAGCCTTAGTGCTTTTGCTCAAAACCCCCATGAAAGAGGCCGTTGGAACTTCTTTACTGGTCATCGCCATGAACTCAGCCATTGGATTTTTAGGCTACCTCGGACATGTGCCTTTGGACTGGACGTTGATGATTAATTTTATGTTTGTAGCCGGTTTGGGCATTTGGATTGGAGCCTATTTGGGTCGCTTTGTCTCTGCCAAACAGCTTCAAAAAGGCTTTGGTTTTTTCTTGCTGATCATGTCAGCCTTTATCCTGTTTGAAAATCGCAGTGAGTTTCTAACTTCTTCTTTGTCGTCCCCCACTCCCTTAGCGCCACAGCAGAGTCCCCCCGATCAGAACCGTGACCTTTGCCCAGCGGCTTGTTAAAATCGCACTAGCTGCCGCCCAACAAGCCCCGAGAAGTCCCATGGCCACCACTACCTCTCGCATTTCTAAAGAAATTCTCGATCGCATGACCCCGGATGATATCCAGGAGTTAGCCGATCGCCTGGAAACCGATAACTATTCTTCTCCCTTTGAGAGTCTCCAGGACTGGCATTTGTTGCGGGCGATCGCCTTCCAGCGCCCCGAATTGGCCCAACCCTACGTCCACCTCCTCGACAACGAAGCCTACGACGAATCCTAGACGGACAGTTTCGGATGACATTATCCCTCTCGTCCTCGACATCCTCGACCTCAACATCCTTGTCTTCAACATCCTCCTCAACGCTGACGAATCCCTGGCAAGGTCGCCGAATTCTCCTCGCGTTGGGGGGAGGTATTGCTGCGTATAAACTCTGCGAAGTGGCTTCTACCTTGGGAAAAGCCGATGCAGATGTTCAAGCCATTCTGACGGACAGTGCCCAAAAGTTTGTTACACCCTTGACGTTGAGTACGCTTTGCCGTCGCCCTGCCCACACCGACGCCGACTTTTGGCATGCGGCCCAGGGCAGACCGTTACACATTGCCTTGGGGGAATGGGCCGAAGTGATGGCGATCGCCCCCCTCACCGCCAACACCCTGGGAAAACTCGCCCACGGTCTGGCAGATAATCTTTTGACCAATACCGTCCTCGCCTCCACCTGCCCCGTCCTGCTGGCTCCGGCCATGAATACCGATATGTGGGAGCAGGCGATGGTGCAGCGCAACTGGGCTACGGTCTTGGCCGATCCTCGGTTTCACGGGGTAGGACCAGGGGCTGGGAAATTGGCTTGCGATCGCGTCGGCAGCGGACGGATGGCCGAACCCGAGCAACTCCTGGCCCATCTGCAATCGCTTTTGCTGCATCCCCAGCGGGATCTCTCGGGCAAACGCATTTTGATTAGCGCGGGCGGCACCCAGGAATATCTCGACCCAGTGCGGTTTATTGGGAATCCTTCCACCGGACGCATGGGCGTGGCCCTGGCCTTGGCAGCCCACCATCGCGGAGCCCAGGTGACGCTGGTTCATGGCCCCATGGCTGAGACCGATCTGGCGGTTTTACCCAGTCTCAACCGGATTGCAGTGACGACGGCGGCTCAAATGCAGCAAGCCTTAGAACAGGCGCTACCCACCCAGGATTGGCTGATGATGGCGGCGGCAGTGGCGGATGTGCGTCCGGCGGCAGTGAGCGATCGCAAACTCCCCAAAGCCGAACTCCCCGACACTCTCCCCCTGACTCCCGTTCCCGACCTGATTGCAGCCCTTGCCTCACAGAAACAGACCCATCAGCGTTTGATTGGCTTCGCGGCCCAGACAGGCGATATTGTGACCCCGGCTGTGAATAAGCTCAAGCGCAAGGGACTCGATGGGATCGTGGCAAATCCAGTGGATCAGCCGGAGCGGGGTTTTGGCAGTGTCTTTAACCAGGGCGTGATGATCGATGCTCAAGGTCGAAACTTTGCGATCGCCCCCTGCACCAAGCTGGAAATGGCCCACCGGATCTACGACATTACGCTTATGCTTTAACCAGAGAATTTTCGGTTGCAAGATGGTCACAGTCTGTAGGAATTCCTCTGAAACGGGCATACTGAAAGCGTGTTGAATTGAGACGATGTATGAAGCGATCGACTTGGCGACCGATGCAACTGGCCCTAGGTATGGGCGTAGGCGCAAGTATTTTGTTGAGCACCCTGGCAGTCCGTGCGGCGGAGAGCATTACGCTGATCATTGGACCGCTCAACCGCTCGATCTATGTGAGTGAACTAGAAACCCTAGCCAATGAAGGTAAAGCCAGTGGTGATTTGGCCACGGCCCTCAAAATTGCCAAGCAATCTCCCGAAGCGGCGGGAAAATTGCTCAAACAGGAAATTCCCTTTGGTTTAGTTCAAGCCGATCGTCTGCTCACCAGCCCCATTGGTGATTCCCTCCTCGGACGCCTTGGCAAAGTGCTCGCGCCTCGTTCCTCCAATCAGGTTGGCGACATTGCCATGCGGTCTGCCATTCTGCTCTCCCTCGCGGATGATGGCAAGCTCTCTGTTCTAGAGGTTCTGCGGCGCTATCCCACCAATGCTCGGCTCAATGTCAGTGAGCTCAACAAAGCCGCCAAGGATCTGAAGGATTTACCCAGCCTGCTCCAGGGTGGACTGGGCAATCTCGGTCAATAGCAGTCTCGGTCAATATCGGTCAATAAAGAACCCAGAAAAAGATCCGAAGCGTACGATTGACATCGCCGCTCATTTCCCGATGGACAGAGCTTCCGATGGACATGGCATTGCTGTGTCCATCGGCGGTTTAAAGGAGTTCTTCCTCTTGGTCTTCTTCCGTGTCCTCTAGCTCCTCGATCCAATGCATAATCTGCTTGAGCCGCAGCCGAGGAATATAGGGCCAGCCTCCCTCCGATTCCATATCTCGCAGTAAGGCATAGAGCCCCTGGCGGTTGGTGGGCAAAGCTTGGCGGAATGGTCCATCTTCCACCTCCCGATGTAGCTGTTCTAGCAAGCGCAGTAGTCCCAACAATGCCTGTACGTTGCCCTCCTGATGCTGGGCTAGGCTGCGAATGGCGGTGGCGATCGCCTCATATGCAGCGATTGAGTCTGCGAAACCCTCGTCAGGTGAGCGGTTAGGAAAATCCTCAGAATGCATTGCCGAAAGACCTGTAGAGCTTACCCATCCTACCCCAGCCTCGAAAGATACCGAAAGCTAGACTGAGTGCAGAAAATCATGGATTTCGGCCTCAGGGCTTAAGTGGACCCACTCGATTCGGTAGAATTCTGTAGAGGCATATCCAAAATGCCCTGCCATCATAGACAATTGGTGAACTTTACATAACCATTTTCTAGTCGTATACGACTGGGAGCCCCATCGGTCTTTTTGCTGGGCTCGATTTGGGCCTCTGAGTCGTTAGGGTTGAGGGTTTGAAACCGAAACATTTAGAGGAAGAACATGAGGTACCGCGCTTTTATTGGGGCCATCTGTGCCTTCTGCCTAGCTGCTGCAACGCTCTTTGGCGGCAGCGCCTTGGCTGTGCCCAAGGGAGTGAGCTATGACGACATCGTCAACACAGGCTTAGCCAACAAGTGTCCGCAGTTGACCGAAACCGTCCGGGGGTCAATTCCCTTGGAGACCGGAAAGTCCTATCAGATCACATCACTGTGTATCGAGCCCAACGAATATTTTGTCAAGCAAGAGCCCACCAGCAAGCGCGCTACGGCGAAGTTTGTGGAAGGCCGTGCGTTGACTCGCTATACCTCCAGCTTGGATCAGGTCTTTGGTGACCTGACTTTCAATAAGGACGGCACCTTAACCTTTACCGAGAAAGGTGGAATTGACTTCCAAGCCATTACGGTTCTGCTTCCCGCAGGTGAAGAGTTCCCCTTCCTATTTACGGTGAAAGGGCTCAAGGCAACCACAGCGGACGCCGCGACCAGCGTCAACACCTCCACCACCTTTGAGGGAGACTATCGGGTACCGTCCTACCGGACCTCGAACTTCTTGGATCCCAAAGGCCGGGGTTTGACCACGGGCTATGACAGCGCGGTTGCCATTCCTTCGATGGCGGATGACGAATCGATTCGCAAGGAAAATGTGAAGAAGTTTGTCACGGGCGATGGCCACATGGCGCTCTTGATTTCCAAGGTCGACAGTGCCACGGGTGAAATCGGCGGCATTTTCGAATGTGTCCAACCCTCTGATACCGACATGGGCGGCAAAGAGGCTGTCGATGTCAAAATTCGGGGTCTCTTCTATGGCGTCGTTGAAGAAGCCTAGAATCTTGGGCTAGAGACTGCTTTTATACCTTGCTTTCCATTGTGAAAGAGGAGTTTACGGACTCCTCTTTTTTTCTGTGAATAAATGAAGATCTGACGGGGGCTCGGGCTTTGCCTCCTTCGGCGGGACCCAGAGCAAGTTAGGATAAAAAACTGAATTTTGACGCAATTTGACGCAAGAGGAGTACGGCATTGACTCAGCACACAGAAGGCATTGCCCCCCACGGTGGCAAGCTAGTGAATCGCTTGGCAACCGAGGCCGAACGCCAGGAATTTATCGAGCAGGCCGATCGCCTTCCTCGGGTTCAATTGGATGAACGCGCGCTGTCTGACCTGGTCATGATTGCCATTGGTGGCTTCAGCCCAATCACGGGCTTTATGGAACAGGCAGACTATGAAACGGTGGTTACGGATATGCGCTTGGCCAATGGATTGCCTTGGTCAGTCCCCGTGACCCTATCGGTGAGTGAAGAGATTGCGGACCCCCTGAAGGAAGGGGGCTGGGTGCGTTTGGATGATGAGACGGGTCGGTTTGTGGGGGTGCTAGAACTCACTCAAAAGTATCGCTACAACAAACACCACGAAGCGATGAATGTCTACCGCACCGATGAGGAGAAGCATCCGGGGGTCGCGGTGGTTTATCAGCAGGGACCGATCAATTTGGCTGGGCCGGTGTGGTTATTAGAACGGGATCCCCATCCGCTGTTTCCTAGCTATCAGCTTGATCCAGAGGTTTCCCGGCAGCAGTTTCGCGATCGCGGCTGGCAAACCGTCGTCGGTTTCCAAACCCGCAACCCCATTCACCGAGCCCATGAGTACATCATCAAATGTGCTTTAGAGACCGTGGATGGCCTCTTTCTCCATCCCCTCGTTGGGGCCACCAAAAGCGACGATATTCCGGCAGATGTGCGCATGCGCTGCTACGAAATCATGTTGGAGTCTTACTTTCCGCAAGATCGGGTCATCCTGGCGATTAATCCCTCTGCCATGCGCTATGCCGGTCCTCGGGAAGCCATTTTCCATGCCTTGATTCGCAAGAACTACGGTTGTACCCACTTCATTGTGGGACGGGATCATGCGGGTGTGGGCGATTACTACGGTACCTACGACGCCCAAAAAATCTTTGATGAGTTTCAACCGGGCGAGCTAGGCATTACGCCGATGAAATTTGAGCATGCCTTCTACTGCACCCGCACCCAGGGCATGGCTACGAGCAAAACCAGTCCAAGTAAGCCGGAAGAGCGGATTCACCTTTCTGGGACGAAGGTTCGCACCCTCCTCCGCAATGGCGAGCTGCCCCCACCAGAGTTCTCTCGTCCAGAGGTGGCTGGGGAATTGGCTCGGGTCATGAAGGTGAACGCTTAAAGCGGGTTTTTATATCGCTCAGGTGGGGTAGTAAGGAACTCTACTGCTGTTCTGCCCTACCTTTGCGATCGCCGCCATTGAGGCTTAAGTCATTCAAAATTCTGCTCAATAAATTCTTCTTCAAATTCTTTTCCAAACTGTTATCCCAGTAGACCGCAGAACGGAGGGGATATTTGTATGATGAATTTGTAGAAAAGGATTTGTATAGAACAGTCTGCTGGGTGGGAGCGCCTTCTGGTCCAAACATCGCAGGGGGTAAAGTCATCGGGTAGGACGAGTAATTCCCAGGGGAAGAGCAATGGGATTGAAGCGGCGATCGCTGCTCAAAGCAACGGGGATGACCCTCGCGGCCTGGGCAACGGGTGGAGTCAAATGGGGGGCTTGGGCGGATCGGTATGCGGCCACGTTAGCAGCACCGGCTCGCCACAAATACGCCCTCTTGGTGGGGATCAATCAATATGCTGGGGACTCCGCAGATTGCCCAGAATTGCGGGGCTGTCTTCAGGATGTTGCGCTTCAGCGGCAATTGCTGATTCACCGATTTGGTTTCCTGCCCGAAAATATTGTGGTCCTTCAGGATAAACAGGCCACCCGCAGCCGCGTTCAGTCGGTTTGGCTGGAGCATCTGCTCAATCAAGTCACGGCTGAAGATACGGTCTTCTTTCACTTCAGTGGCTATGGCAGCACGATTCAGGTTACTCCGGAGGGGCCGGTTCAGCGCAGTTTGGTCCTGTATGACAGCTGTTTAGAAGACAAAAATTCTGGGATTCGAGATTGGCCCGAGGCCACGCTGCTGGCCTTACTGCGGGCATTGCCGACGGACCAGGTTATCTCTGTACTGGATACTAGCTATACCCTACCAGAGGGCTATGGGTTGACGGAGGCGGTGCGGTTGCGATCGCGACCCAGTCCTCCCCCTGGGCCCTTAGATGCTCAAACCACAGACTTGCAAGAAAAACTGCGGGGCCAACTCCAGGGGCGGGGTGTTTTGGTGAAACCCTCGGCCTCTGCCGGATTAATTCTACGCGCCACGGACTGGGGAGAGCTTGCCCTAGAATTTGACAGCCCTGCGGGTCCCCTAGGGTTGATGACCTATGCCCTCACCCAGCAGCTTTGGCATACAGCTGCCGAGGCCAATTGGTCTCGGGTTTGGGTTAATGCCCAAGAGCGACTTCCTAATCTGCTGCGGCGTGCCGCCTTGGTTCAGAGCAGTATTCCGGTGCTGTCCTTAGCCCAGTCGGGTTTGGTGCCAATGCAGCCCAGTGGGGGAGCCGGCGTGGTGACGGCGGTGCGCAAGGATAAAACCGTGGAACTCTGGCTCGGAGGTCTCTCAACAGAAGCGCTGGCCTATGGGGGGGAAGGGGCGATCGTCCGTTTGCGATCGCTGACGCCAGGGGCAAATGCCACCACAAGTGCCACCGAAAATACCACCGAACAGTATTTGCAAATTCAAAGTCGTACAGGCCTTGGGGCTGAAGCTCGCCTCTACCGACCCCCCACAACGGGCCTGGCGAGTGCAGCAGAGGCTGGAGTGTCAATATCGCCGCCCAGTCCTCAACGGGGGCAACTCATTCAAGAACAGGTGCGTCTCCTGCCGCGCCAGGTGGAATTGGCGGTGGCCGTGGACCAGCATCTGAATCGGATTGAGCGGGTCGATGCTACCAGTGCCCTATCTTCGCTTTCCAAGGTTTCAGTGGTGGCCCTGGGTAGTGCCCCCGCCGACTATCTGTTTGGTCGCGTTTCGCCCCATTTGCCCACACTGGTTGCCGCCCTTCCCCAGGAACTGCGTCCCCCCGGAACTGGCCTAGAGGATAGTCCCCAACCCGAGCTGCCAGGGATTCAGTACGGATTGCTAACCCTGGGGCATTCTCCCCTGCCACCCACGGTGGGAGCCCCCTCGGAGGCCATTAAAACGGCAATTCAGCATTTGCAGCCCCATGTGCAATCCCTGCGAGCGGCCAAGAATTTTCGGCTGCTGCAAAACGAATACAGCTCACGTTTGGCCGTGCGTAGCCATTGGCAGGTGCTGTCCCCCAATAATCAAGCCAAATCCGCCACTGCTGCGGCTACCGCCGAAACCCAACCCTCGCCCCGGCGCGATCGCCTCAGTGCCCATCCTGCCGTACCCTCTCCGTGGATGACCCTCGCGCCCCAGGATCGCCTACGCTACCAGATCAAAAATGAGAGCGATCGCCCGGTTTATCTGATTATTCTCAGTTTTAGCAACCGGGCCAATTGGCATAGCCTCGCCATTCGCAACCTCACCACCCCCCTAGTCCCTGCCGCCGAGGCCCAGGACAGTGTCGCTTTGCCCCAAGGCCAAAGTGTGGTTGAACTCTATAGCCTGGTCAGCACAGCACCCTTTAGCCAAACCCAAAAATTTCTGATGGGGGCTTCTGCGGCCAACCCGCCAGAGCGGGGTCAGCAGATTGCAATGCCCTTTGCCCTGTCAGAAGCGATTTTGCAGGATTTGCAACAGGCCAGCTTGGCCCATCAAATTGCGCCCACCAGCAATAGCGATTTCTATACCCTAGACCTTTCTACTTGGGCCGCGTTTCATCAAACCTGCCAGATTACAAACCTTTGAGGCCCAACCCATCAACTTTGTCCCCCTTTTCCCCACCCCCTTAGGGGATGTGCGTTAAGATTAATTAACATCGGGTTCAGATTGGGAGTCACCCCTCCCATCCCCTAACTATTTGAGACTATTTGAGGAGGAAGCGCTTCGGTGAAAAAGCGGTGGAGAAATGTTGGGCTCTATGCCCTGTTGCTGTTAGTCGTTGTGGCTCTGCTCACCTCGTTCCTAGATACTGCGCCTCAGTCCAACAAAGAAACCTGGCGCTACAGCCAGTTTTTGCAGGCGGTTGAAAAGCAGGAGGTGGTGGGCGTTCTCATCAGCCCCAATGACAGTCGTGCCACGGTCAAAACTAAAACGGGCGACAAGGTCGAAGTCAATTTGCCCCCAGACCCCAACTTGGAATCAATGTTGGTGCGCAACGGTGTGGATCTCGCGGTGAATCCCGGTACCACCGACAACGTCTGGCTGCGGACAGCCAGCAGCTTCTTCCTGCCGTTCCTGTTGCTGGTAGGTTTGTTTTTCCTGCTGCGTCGAGCTCAAAATGGTCCCGGCAGTCAGGCGATGAACTTTGGCAAGTCTAAGGCTCGGGTCCAGATGGAGCCCCAAACCCAGGTGACCTTTGGCGATGTAGCCGGTATCGACCAAGCCAAACTGGAATTGACCGAAGTCGTGGACTTCCTCAAGAATGCCGAGCGCTTTACGGCGGTCGGAGCCAAAATTCCCAAGGGTGTTCTGCTGGTCGGGCCTCCGGGCACCGGTAAGACGCTCCTCGCTCGGGCGGTTGCGGGGGAAGCGGGCGTGCCGTTCTTCTCGATCTCCGGTTCTGAGTTCGTCGAAATGTTTGTGGGCGTGGGCGCGTCGCGGGTCCGGGACCTGTTTGAACAAGCCAAAAACAATGCCCCCTGCATTGTCTTTATCGATGAAATTGATGCGGTGGGTCGTCAACGGGGCGCGGGCCTGGGCGGCGGCAACGATGAGCGGGAGCAAACCCTCAACCAGTTGCTGACCGAAATGGACGGCTTTGAGGGCAATACTGGCATCATCATCATTGCGGCAACCAACCGTCCCGACGTGCTTGATTCGGCCTTGATGCGTCCCGGTCGGTTTGACCGTCAAGTCGTGGTTGATCGCCCGGACTACGCCGGTCGTCTGGAAATTCTCAATGTCCATGCTCGTGGCAAAACCCTAGCCAAGGATGTTGACCTAGAGAAAATTGCTCGCCGGACCCCTGGGTTTACGGGGGCTGATCTCTCTAACCTGCTGAATGAGGCGGCGATTTTAGCGGCCCGTCGCAATTTGACCGAAGTTTCCATGGATGAAGTCAACGATGCCATCGATCGCGTCCTGGCTGGTCCTGAGAAGAAAGACCGCGTCATGAGCGAAAAGCGCAAGCAGCTCGTTGCCTACCACGAAGCTGGTCACGCCCTAGTCGGTGCGCTGATGCCCGACTATGACCCAGTCCAGAAAATCAGCATTATTCCTCGCGGTCGTGCCGGGGGCTTGACCTGGTTCACCCCTAGCGAAGATCGCATGGAGTCTGGGCTTTACTCCCGTGCCTATTTGCGCAACCAAATGGCTGTGGCCCTAGGTGGACGCGTGGCCGAAGAGATTATCTTTGGCGAAGAGGAAGTCACAACCGGCGCATCCAATGACCTCCAGCAGGTGGCTCGGGTGGCCCGGCAGATGATTACGCGGTTTGGCATGAGCGATCGCCTCGGTCCCGTGGCCCTAGGCCGTCAGCAAGGCAGCAGCATGTTCCTCGGTCGTGAAATCGCCGCTGAGCGAGATTTTTCCGAAGAAACGGCATCTGCCATTGACGAAGAAGTTCGGACCCTAGTCGACCAAGCCTATGCACGCTGCAAGGATGTTCTGGTCAGCAACCGTGACGTTTTGGATCAGCTGGCGCAAATGCTGATCGACAAAGAAACCGTGGATTCGGAAGAACTGCAAGAGTTGTTGGGCAAAAACGATGTGAAGATGGCGGCGATCGCCTAGCTTTCCATCCGGCTCTAGGGCATTTTCGGCTGTCTAGCATGGCCAAAAGTGTAACGCTCGATAACGCAAATCCGCTTCCCTCCAACGCTTTTTAAAGCAGCAATTGATAATAGGAGTAGTCCTTGGACTGCTCCTTTTTTGTGGGGATTCCCTGAGGGAAATCCTTGGAGAAATCCCTAAGGCTTATTTTGGATCGAGAGGAATCGGACTTGGTGAGACCATCACGTCGAAAATTGTCCCAGGAGCCTTGGGTTTTGCCCACAGGGGTGCGCTGGCGATCGCAACTGCTCCAACATCGGGTTATTGGTATTCTTCGAGCCCCTTCCCTCTCAATCGGTGAAGCCATGGCCGCCGCTGCGGTTCGGGGGGGACTGCGGCTGCTAGAAGTGACTTGGACGAGCGATCGCCCCCTACAACTTCTGGAACGCCTGCGCGATCGCTGGCCCCAATGCCAGATCGGGGTTGGTACCGTGCTCTCTGTCGAACAGCTGCAAGCCTCGATCGCCGCAGGAGCCCAGTTTGGCTTCAGCCCTGTGTCGGATTTAAACCTGATTCACCAGGCAGCGGCAGTGGAATTTCCCTTTGTGGCAGGAGCCCTCACCCCTAACGAAATTTGGCAAACCTGGCAAGCCGGAGCCAGCGCTGTCAAGGTATTTCCGGCAACGGCTCTGGGTGGCCCCAGCTACATTCGCAATCTGCAAGGGCCCCTAAGCGCGATTCCATTAATCCCTACAGGAGGCATTACCGTTGAAAATGCGACCGCTTTTTTGGCAGCGGGGGCGATCGCCGTGGGGATTGCCGGAGATCTCTTTCCCCCAGCCCTGCTCGCCCATCAAGACTGGCCCGCCATCGAGCAGCGCATTGCCCAACTGGTTCAACACCTAGGCAAACTTTAGGCAAACTTTAGGAAAAATTCAGTGACGGCTTAGACAGGCGACATTGCTCTTGGGAATGGAGCCACTTGCGCATGGTTAAACAATTGCGACCTTCGGAGGTTCGAGTATAGCTGACTTGATCGGCAATTTCGCGGATCAACCGGAGACCTCGTCCACTCTCCGCCTCGTCGGATCCTTGGCTAGACAATGTCTTGAGATACCCCGATAGATCAAAGGGTTGTCCTTGGTCCCAAATTTGAATTTCAACCTTACGTTCTGAGCAAATGGCCTGTAGCTCAATGGCGGTAGCCTCTGGGCGATTGCCATGGGCATGCTTGACGGCATTGGTAAAGCCTTCCGCAAGGGCAATGCGGCATTGCTCCCAATCCGTTTCCTGGGAAAATGACAGACGCAACTGCTCGAACCACGCCAGAACGGTGGCGAGGGCATGCAAGTTGGAAGGGACGCGCAAAGAAATTTTCTGAAGCACCGGTGGGCAAGGGAAAGCAAAAAGCGCAATCAAAGGGTCATCCCACGCATCAACCCAAGCTTAAGCCAGGGAACGGAACTAGAGACAACCGTCATGAAGGTAGTGCACAGGACTTCAAAGTACTAAAATAACTCAGGATGCAGGCTCGGACAATGGGAAGATCCCGGAGGAACCCTAGATTTTCTAACCAATCTGACCCATGGCAACCCTTCTTGCTCTAGGCTAAAACAAGAAAGGGCATATTGACCACTATATTGCTCGTCTTGAGCGTCGGAGCCCCATATTATAGTTATCGAAATTCCCTAACAATCGAAATTTCTTCGTTTAATCCTTTTCGATAAACAGCGTCCTACCGAAAACTTCATTCGTTATTCTTCCTTTGCCGCAACTCCATGGCGGATATTTTAGTCGTTGATGATGATCCCGCAATCCAGCTTGTCCTGAAGCGGACGCTTTCCCAGCAGGGACATTGCGTTTCGCTGGCTGACAATGGGTGTGATGGGTTGTTGAAGGCTCAACAGGAGCAGCCTGCCCTGATCATTTGTGATTGGATGATGCCGCTCATGGATGGCTTAGAGGTCTGTCGCCGGGTTAAAGAGGATCCAAGGTTATCCACGACTTTTTTTATTTTACTGACCTCAAAAAAGTCCTTAACCGATCGGGTTCGCGGCCTGGACAGTGGGGCGGATGATTTTTTGGCTAAGCCGATCGAATTGGCTGAGCTAAAAGCCAGGATTAGGGCGGCATTGAGGATTCAGCAGCTGACCCGCGATCTACAATTGCAAAAGCAACAGCTAGAGAACGAGCTAGCCGAAGCCAGCGACTATGTTCAATCGCTCTTGCCCCTGACGCTGCGCAGTCCCCTGGCGATCGACTCCTGTTTTATTCCGTCTCGGCAGTTAGGCGGCGACTGTTTTGACTATGCCTGGATCAGTGCCAATCACTTGGTGGTGTTTTTGCTCGATATGTCGGGCCATGGTTTAGGGGCTGCGCTGCCCTCGGTGTCCATCCTCAATTTGCTGCGGTCCCAGTCCCTCACAGGCGTTGATTTTCATCAGCCCCACCAGGTGTTGACGGCCCTCAACCGCATTTTTCAGATGGACAATCAGGGGGACAAATATTTCACCATGTGGTATGGGATTTATAGTCGGAGCGATCGCCAACTCCGTTACGCCAGCGCCGGCCATCCCCCCGCCCTTTTGCTGTCCTACGAAGGTAAAAATTGCCAGGTCACCCGCCTCAAAACCCCTGGTTTTCCCATTGGTCTCTTTCCAGAGGCCCAGTTTGTCAGTCAGACCCAGGTAATTCCGAGGTCTAGTCAGCTCTACATTTTCAGCGATGGGGTATATGAAATCCCTCAACCAGATGGCACCATTTGGGGGTTAGATCCCTTTGTGGAGATGCTTCAGGAAGTTTCCTGCCAAGCCGGTACTGACTGTGGAAAAAGCACAATCGCAGACATCCTAGAACGCCTGCGATTGCTGAATTCGGCACCCAGTTTTAATGACGACGTGTCTTTGATTCAGGTGAATCTTTGAGGGGTCAATTTTTGAGGGGTCAATTTTTGAGTTTTATGCAAGGTCATCGCCTAGGGCCGGGGAAACTGGGTATTGACAAAGCCCAGCTCAAATAACTGTTGGTAGGCCCGTTTGCCCAGGTCTTGGGTGGGATTCTGGCTGCGAATAATCTGGACCAAGAGAGGAACCGCCAGGTCCGGCTGATTTTTCGCCCGGTGGGTCAGCGCCAAGCGATAGGTGGCTTCGTCCCGGAGCTGAGCCGCAGCTACGGCTTGCTCCCGCAAATCCTTGGAAATCCGGCTTTCAATCCCTTGGAAGGCCGTGCTCAAATCTTGATAAAAATTAGAGACCTGGTTAAAGACCTGGCGGGCGCTTTGCAGCTTTTCTTCCGAAAGGTCATAGTTTTGGGCATTGACAGCGGCGTCCGCTTCTTGCATTAACCGACGTCCACCCTCTAGACTCAGCAGACTTCCCGGTTGCGCCAGGGGACGCAAATCTCCCGAGTTTTGAGCCAAGATTGCTGGGGACTGTTGGGGGGAAACCGCACCCGCCGTCGTTTGAGCTTGGGCCGCGACGGGCTGAAACGCAGTTATTGCAGAAGCGAGAGAAAAAATCGCGCAATAACGGAGGACAAAAGGAGAAACAGGAGGCATAGTGCAGAAGAAATGCAATTTTGAAGTCGCGTCCGGGAACGGTTACGTAGCTGTTTCGCTAGACTAGGCTAGCGGCTAGGAAGTTTCCGAAGATCTTTCCAGGCCAGTTTCCGAACCTAGCCAGCGTTTTAGTCCGGTTCAGCTCAGGTCGTCAAGTTATTCTATACCCTCATGAGTGCTGCTCCAGATCCCTCGATCCCACCTGTTCAAACCTCAACCTTTGGGGGGGTTCCCCTGGGGCGGGAAGGTCTAATTTTGCAACGGGGGGGCGAGGAATTGGTGCTTTTGAAGTCGCCGGATTGCTTTACGATTTGCCTCGAAGAGATGGGGTCTGGGACAAACCGAGACGTGATGGGAGCATCTCGGCTGTTGGGGGCACTGCCCTTAGTCGATCGCGCGGAATTGCCCACAGGATTGCAGGTGGTTCAGGTGCCGGAGTCGGAGCTTGAGGCGGCGATGGCCCAAGCGCGGGCCTCTGCGGCTAGCCGCTATGTGAGCCATGTTTATCATCTTTATAATGACCCCCGTGCGCGGATTTATCTGACGGATGAGATGACGGTCCAGTTTGCGCCTCAAGTTACTCAAGCCCAGCAGGAAGCGATCGCCTCCTCCCTCGGTCTCCAACGGGTTCGCTCCGTCCCCGGCCTCGCCAACACCCAAATTTTTCGAGTCACCGCCGAGGCCCAGGACAACCCGGTCAAGCTGGCCAATCAACTGATGACGCTGCCCGAGGTTTTGCTGGCGGAAGCCAATGTGATTGTGCCGAGCCAGTCGGCCTATCGGCCCAAGGATTCACTCTATAGCCAGCAATGGTATCTCCAGCACAATGGGGGGACGGAGCTAACGGCCAATTCCCACATCAGCGCGGAGCAGGCGTGGGATATTACGCGGGGCGATCGCTCCATTGTGATTGCCATTGCCGACGACGCCATTGACATTGGCCATCCAGATTTCCAGGGCATGGGCAAAATTGTCGCCCCCCGAGACCTGTTTGACAAAGATTTTTCACCGCTACCCACCGGGAAGGACGATAACCACGGCACCGCCGTCGCCGGGGTGGCCCTAGCGGAGGAAAACGGCAGTGGTATCGTCGGCGTGGCTCCAGGTTGCGCCATGATGCCGGTGCGCACGACGGGATTTTTGGATGATACCTCCGTGGAAGCGGTGTTTGACTGGGTGCGAACCCAAGGGGCTGCGGTGGTTTGTTGTAGTTGGGGGGCCGGGGCCGTCCGGTTTCCCTTGTCCCTGCGACAGCGGGCGGCGATTACCCGTGCGGCGTCGGAGGGGCGCGGCGGACGGGGCTGTGTGATCGTATTTGCGGCGGGGAATTTCAACCGACCGTTAAACAGTACGGTGCAGGAACAGGGCTGGCCCAACAATATTTTGACCGGCGTGACCACCTGGCTGAATGGTTATGCGGTCCATCCCGATATTATTACCGTGGGAGCCTGCACCAGCCAAAACAAAAAAGCGGCCTATAGCAACTGGGGCGATGAGCTGTTTATTTGTGCCCCCAGCAACAATGCGCCTCCGGCCATCTGGCTAGAGCAGACGGGCTACATTGAAGTGCCGCCCAAGTATAATCGCCGCCTACCCGGAGCCCCGGTGATTACGACCGATCGCCCTGGTTCCGCAGGCTATAGTGCCGACAACTATACCAATGCCTTTGGGGGAACGTCATCGGCTTGTCCGATCGTTGCTGGGGTGGTCGGGTTAATGCTGTCGGTGAATCCCAATTTGACCGTGGCGGATGTCAAGCGCATTCTGCAACAAACGGCGGACAAAATCATCGATCGGGATGAAGATCCCCAGTTCAAAGTTAATTTTGGGACCTACGAGGCCAATGGCCATTCCCGCTGGTTTGGCTATGGCAAGGTGAATGCGGCGAAGGCAGTGCAGGCGGCTCAGGCGGCGATTCAAGGGCCGGGGAAACCTCAGCAGCAGGTGCGGTTGAAGAGCGATCGCGCGGTGACCATTGGCGATCGCCAACTCACCCAAAGTGTTCTGCAAGTGCAGCAAACGGGTCTGGTTAAAACCCTAACGGTACAGGTAGATCTGGAGCATGGCTATTTGGGGGATGTGGAGTTACGCCTAGTTTCTCCGAGCCAAGAGTCAATTTTGTTGCAAAGTCGCGTATTGGGACGGCGGACCCAGCTCCAGGCAACCTATGATGTAACGACAACTCCTTTACTGAAGCGGCTGGTACAGAAGCCTTCCCAAGGGCAGTGGCAGCTTGAGGTTCAGGATTATGCGACGACACATACGGGAACCTTGAAGCAGTGGGAGCTGGTGTTGGGGCTTTAGGATTAAAAAAGCCAATGAGGAGGGAATGGCTGAACGTTGATTCCCGGTGGTGCAGGGATTACCTGGAATTGCTCCTTTAGCGAAGCCCTTAACCATTGACCCGCGATTCTCGTTGGCTCGTCCAGTCATTCTGCGATTTGGTGTAAAGGGGAACGATACTCATCTTTTGCTTGCCTCAACAACTATCTTTGTCATACCGCCTCCGATACCATGCATTACGGTTCTACTCTGTCTCATCCCAGCGGTTCCGGGGAACATGCAATAATACGAAGATCCTAAGGATTTCACAACGCACCTTATCAACCCAGTGGCAGCTTTTATTGTGACCTAAATCACCGATCGAAGCACGGTTTCCCATTTCGTAGAATGCTGGATTGTATGTATCTACCTCAAGCTCATCCTATCCCCCTAGGCCCTAGGCGTAAACTACACAGCATTTTGCTTTCAGCTCTAGGAATATCGACCCTGGTGCTGGTACTGCAACAAATGGGACTGTTTCAAAACTTGGAACAGGATTGGTTGGATCAAATGGCTCAGCTCCGCCCTGCCGAAACCGTTGCACCGCCGATCACACTGATCACAATGACCGAAGCCGATATTGCCCAACAACAGCAGTGGCCCCTGAGCGATGCCACGCTGGCTCAATTGCTCCAACAGATCCAACAGGCTCAACCCCGCACCATTGGCTTAAATCTCTATCGAGACATTGCCATAGAGCCCGGTTCTGAGCGTTTGCAGCAGGTCTTTCAATCAATGCCTAACCTGATTGGGATTGAAAAACTCATTGGTAATAGTACGGGACCTGCGATCGCCCCACCCCCCCAACTCCACCAGCAACAGCAAATTGCCGCCAGCGATGTTGTCTTGGATGGCGATGGCAAAATCCGTCGCCACCTGCTCTCTTTGCGATCGCCCCAAGGCAAAACTCAACTGAGCCTGGGAGCAAGGCTAGCGGTAGACTATCTCGCCCAGCAAGGCATTGAGCAGATTCCCCTAGATCCCAAAGGCTGTACCATCCGACTGGGTCAAGCCCTGATCCAGGCCCTTAAGCCGACCTCCGGAGGCTATGTGCGCACGGATGCTGGGGGCTATCAAATTCTGTCCAACTTTTTGCCCCAAGCCTCAATGTCTCGTCTTACGCTGAGCCAGGTGTTAGCCGGAGAAGGGACTGAGCTAATGCGCGATCGCATCGTTCTGATTGGTGCCACAGCCCCTAGTCTACAGAATCATTTTTATACCTCCAGCACCCGAACCCCCGAGGAAGGCTGGAGCGGCCTTGAAATTCAAGCGGATTTAGCGGGGCAACTGGTGTTGGCGGCGCTGCAAGGACGGCCCCTGCTGCGAGGGTTGCCGGAGGGTTTGGAATGGGGCTGGATTTTGCTCTGGGCCGGGGTGGGGGCGATCGTGGGGGTCCAATTGCGATCGTCGAGTCGGGCGCTTTGGTTCGGGGTACCGCTGAGTCTGCTGGGGCTTTTGGGGATTTCCTACGGGCTGTTGCTCAATGGTTGGTGGGCGATCGCGATCGCGCCAGGGTTAGCCTGCTTGGGTTCGGCCTTGATGGCTCGTCAGTTGATGCTGTGGCAACTCATTCGACAGTCGCAAGCCCAACTGGATGAATATAACCGCAGTTTTGTGACGCAATTGGCCCATGAGGTTGAGGCTCGAACTCGGCTATGGTCGCTAGAAAAACAGGATTTGGTTGAGGCCAAGGAGGCGGCTGAAACGGCTAATCAAACCAAAAGTAAATTGTTGGCGCTGATTGGTCACGAACTGCGCACGCCACTCAACTCGATTGTGGGGTATGGACAGCTCATGGCCGATGAACCGGCACTGCCGGAGCAATATCGCACCACGGTCAACACTATTAATCACAGCAGCGAATATTTGCTCGGTCTGGTGAATGAACTATTGGACTTCTCTAAAATCGAAGCAGACCAATTGCCGCTAAATTTGAGGACAGTGCATCTTCCGAGTCTACTCAAACAATTAGAAATCCTCTTTCAGCTGCAAGCCAAACAGCGTCGCTTGCGGCTGCGTTGCTCCCTAGACAATACGTTACCTGAATCGGTTTGGGTGGATGAAATTAAGTTGCGCCAGGTCTTGATTAATCTACTCAACAATGCTCTGAAATTTACCCAGGCCGGCCATGTGATTTTGCGTGCCTGGGGCAATGGCAGCATGTACTTTGAAGTAGAAGATACAGGTCCCGGCATTCCCCCCGCCGAACTCAGCCAAATCTTTGAACCCTTCCAGCAGGGCCAAGCCGCTAGCCCAGCCCATAGCCGGACCGGAAACCCCCAGGGGATGGGCCTAGGACTCTGGATTACTAATTCGCTGGTCAAGTTAATGGGGGGAGAGCTGACGGTGAATAGCCAGGTAGGCCGGGGAACTAATTTTCGGGTGGTGTTGCCGCTCTATCCAGCCCCCCAGACGCCTCACCCAGAGGCCGTTCAGGACCGGGCGATCGCCTCCTCCCCCGCTGATTTTCCCCTCTATCGAGTGTTGGTTGTGGATGACGTCACCTTAAACCGCCGCCTCCTGGTGAAATTGCTCGAAGAGGTTGGGGTCGAAGTGCGGGAAGCTTGTTCTGGGGAAGAGGCGATCGCCCTGTGGCAAACCTGGCACCCTCAGTTGATTTTGATGGATATGCGCATGCCCGGTATGGATGGCTATGAAGCGGTGCGGCAGATTCGTCTTCAAGAACCATCGGAAGCTCCGCCCGTGCCGATTTTGGCGATCACGGCCAATGTTCTGCAATCGGAGCATGAGGCGGCGCTGATGGCGGGCTGCCAAGACATGATTACGAAACCCTTCCGGCGGCAGGACGTGTTGATCAAAATTGCCAATTATTTGGACAGCCAATTGGGTGGGGTGGAAACGGACTTTCATCAGAACTAGGCGAGTTGCGCCGGATTTACCCACCGAAGCTGTTGACACTCCCCAGCCCTAAAGGGACGGGGATTCTTCTTTCATTGACGTGACTTTACCCCAATTGCCCAGAAGCAACTGACAAAGCGGTCTCATCTCCAGAAGCGTTCGGACCTACGATTCAAGTTCCCGTATCCCCTACGGTACTTAATCCCACAGACAGGATGTTGAGTGCTGCATTATGGTCTCTCTCTAGCTCATAGCCACATTGACAAACATGGGTTCGAGTAGAGAGAGACTTTTTCACCATCGTCCCACAGCTTGAACAAACCTGAGAGGTGTATTGAGGCGGAACGGCAACCGTTGCCCGACCAAACACTACACCACACCGTTCTAGCCAGACCCGGAACTGGTACCAACCGGCCTCAGAGATAGACTTCGCTAAGCAATGGTTCTTGACCATATCCTTGATTCTCAAGTCTTCGGCGATCGAGTCGTTATACGGCTGTAGAGAGCCAGTCGGGCACTACCCAGCAATGCTCCGATGTTGTGGTACAAGCCGTCTCTCCTGACAATCTCGGTTGTTTGCAGTCATTGCCCGAAAACAAGGCAACAAGTGGTGGAGCCTCGTTCCTGCATCTCTATAGGGCTCACTTCAATTTGTTACATTTTTTAACTGGGAGAGCCTTTCTAGGGCATCATTTAGACAAAGGTTTCGATTCAGGTGAACATCCTGTACCATGTCCACTGCTCGTCAAGTCCTCGCTCTTTTGAAGAGCCATATAGAAGGCGAAGAACAGCAGTTTTTTACTGTTGCGATGCAGGTTGCTGCTCATGAGGCACGTCAAGGACATGGAAAAGTTGCTCAGGAAATTCGGAGTTTAGTCGATCAAGCGAAAGACCAAAGATCTCAGTTTGTCAATAAGAAAGGTGGACCAATCCCCTTAATCCAGCCGAAGGGAGATTTACTTAACCTGCTGTCTGCCCGATATTCGGATTTGCGTCTGGCAGACATGGTGCTTTCTGAGAAATTGTATGAAAGGTTGATGAGGGTTGTAACTGAACAAGCAAACTCAAACCTTCTGAAAGAGCATAATCTGAAACCTCGTCGTAAGCTGCTCTTAGTGGGAGCACCGGGAACAGGTAAATCGATGACAGCCGCAGCGATCGCTGGAGAGTTAAAGATCCCTCTCTTTACAGTGCTGTATGAGGGACTGTTCACAAAGTTCATGGGTGAAACAGCTACTCAACTAAAGTTGATTTTTGACGCAATGTCGTCTACTCGTGGGGTTTATTTCTTTGATGAGTTTGATGCACTTGGATCGCAGCGTTCTAGCAATAACGATGTTGGTGAGATTCGACGTGTTTTAAATTCTTGTTTACAATTTTTGGAGAATGATGATAGCGATAGTTTGATTATTGCTGCAACCAATCATCCTGACCTCTTAGACAAGGCTCTCTACAGACGCTTTGATGACGTGATTCAATACGAGCTGCCTAGCTCAGAAGTTATAAAAAAATTGATTCAATCGCGTCTTGTGGCCTTTCGATTGGACTGGAAAATTTGGGATGGCATTCTGGAAGCCGCAGCAGGTTTAAGTCAGGCTGAAATTATTCGAGCGATTACGGAAGTCGCAAAGAATACTGTTCTAGAGAGTAGGAAAACGATTTTGGAAGATGAGCTAATTACATCAGTTGTAGAGCGTAAATTGATGACTCACTGGTAAATGAGCTTATTGCTTAGAGTTGAAAAACCCATCTTTTCCTTTAATGTATGTCCGAATCGCTGCGTAACTTACCCCATCTGAGTCTTCCTCATCATCCCTCTATTACAAGTCGGCAAGATTATACATATCCCAAGAAGGTAGTTGATAAACGTCCTAACCCTGTACGAAATCGGGGAAGTCATTCTAGTAAACTTCGTTCTGATTTGGGTAATGTTTTGGCGGCTTTGGAACAGGAAAGGCAGTCATCTGAGTCCGAAGTAGATGCAGTGGGTGAACCTGGATTTTATTTAGATGTGGAGTTTAGCGCTTCTGAAAAGGACAAGATACTTCAAAGCTTAGAAAATCTTGGCTCTAAGATTGAATTAATGTCAGTCACTGCTTCTCTGAAATTGGACATAAATTGTTATATAGTCCTAAAAATTGCGCTGTTTCTCATAGCTGATGAGGAATCTATAAGCCAAGAAAAACTATCACTCTTGACTTTGCTTCTGATTAGTCTGAAACGGCCCTACCTGGAAGCGACGCTGTTTGTTCCTGACACTAAGAAAAACTATTTTAAGGAAAAAATCACTACCTATGAACATGAGGAAACAAAAAAGGGTAAACCGAAGCATGAAGCTCTAGTTAGCCGCATAGAAGCCTTTTCCTTAGGCTTTATTACTTCACTGTTTACCGATGAGAAGTCACTGTTTCCACAGGAGCAAAGTGTGGCGGTTTGGTGGGAGATATGGTTGAGAGGCGATCGAAAGGAGAATTTTGATACGATCTCTGAACGGCTGAATATTCGGGTTCAACCCCATTCCGTTAAATTTGTTGAACGTGAAGTGGTTTTAGCGCTGGCTAATGTTGTTCAGCTTGGACAAATTATCCGTAAGTGTGATGCGATCGCAGAACTCAGAATTGCGAAGGATCTACCATCGTTCTTTTTTGAGAATAATGAGCTTGAGCAACAGGCATGGATGAATGATTTATTGAATAGATGCGTATTTGAGCAATCTCCGAATGTCTCTGTATGTTTGTTGGATGGTGGTGTGATGAGAGTTCATCCATTGCTAGAACATAGCCTTAACGTGGATGATATGCATAGCTATGAGCCAGCATGGGAGACTCACGATACTAGTGAAGGACATGGCACGAATATGTCTGGACTATTGATCTATGGGGAACTATGTGAAGCTCTGGTTGGGTATCAAAAAATCGAGATTTCGCATTGCCTAGAATCAGTAAAAATACTTCCTCCTCAAGGAGAAAATGATCCTGCGCTGTATGGGTGGATCATGCAGGAAGGGATTAGCCGCGCTGAGATACAAGCTCCATGCCGAACACGGGTGATTTGTATGCCAGTAACCAGTGAGGGTTCAAATCGAGGGACGCCTTCCTCTTGGTCTGCGGCAATCGATAATATGTGCTTTGGTCGAGATAAAATCTCTGATGAATTGGTGCAAAGGTTAATAATTTTGCCAGTTGGTAATATTCGTGATGAGATCAATCGTGGGGATTATATTGCCAATAACGATAGTGCATCTGCTGAGAATCCGGCACAGTCTTGGAATGCGTTGGTCGTTGGGGCTTTTACCGAGAAGGTAAATATAGTTGATTCTAAATATCTCCATTGGCAGCCGATCGCGCCTGCTGGTGATTTATCACCTCGAAGTAGAACGTCTTGTATCTGGGGCCGACAATGGCCTAATCGCCCGGATATCGTATTTGAAGGGGGAAATCTTGCGACGGATGGAGTTTGTGCGGGTGGGGTTTTGGATGATTTGAGTTTGTTGACGGTTCATCACAAAGTTGGTCAGCGACTCTTTACGCTATTTAGTGATACCAGTGCAGCGACTGCTTTAGCGGGATATTTTGCAGCACAGATTCTGGTTCAAAATCCTGATTTTTGGCCGGAGACGGTGCGAGCTTTGATTGTTCACTCAGCGACTTGGACAGCGGCGATGCGAAAGTATTTTCTTGCTACACCACCACAGCAAAAGGACAAAAATATTCTGCTCAGGCGTTATGGATATGGTGTACCGAGTTTAGAAAAGGCACTTCGGAGTGCGAAGAATGATTTGACAATGATTGTTGAAGATGGATTTCAGCCCTTTCAGAAGAAGGAAAATCAGTCCAAGGTGACAACTAAGGATATGAATCTTCATACCCTTCCCTGGCCGAAAAAGGAACTGGAATCTCTGGCTGAGAGGGATGTTGAGATGAGGGTGACACTTTCGTACTTTATCGAGTCGAATCCAGGAGAACGAGGTTGGGTTCGCCGCTATTCCTATCCTTCCTATGGGCTAAGATTTGCCACTAAAGATGCAACTGAGACACTTACAGATTTCAAGAAACGGATTACTAAGAATGCCCATGAGGAAGGGGATACAGTTTCTTTTAAAGAGGATAAAGGTTGGTTTTTAGGTACCGAATTGCGTAATAGAGGTTCCTTACATTCGGATATTTGGACGGGAACTGCTGCTGATTTAGCTGCCAAGGATGCGATCGGTGTTTATCCAGTGGGAGGATGGTGGAAAGAGCGCCTTATACATAATCGATGGGACGAGCAGATTAGGTATGCGCTTATTGTTTCGATTCGGGTAACAGGGGAAGGGGCTGATATTTATACACCTGTTGAAACTTTGGTGAGGCAAACGCTGGCGATCGAGATTGAAACTTAAGTGCCAGAGAGTAGATAGGCGATATGGCTTCGTCAATCGCAGACAATTGCTGAATATTGGTTCTGGCTTTGAATTCTAGGACAAGCATCTATTTGTTCTAGCACGTTTATCATCAAACATATTGAGGAGAGCTATGTATGGACATTGCTCCCTTTTCGTTGCACGGATTATATCCCCATTCTTGAAAGCAGGGGTCTTACGCCGATTTCTGATAAAATCGCAGGACAATTCCTCGGGTATGGGTGGAGGGTGAAAGCATGTATTGGCGAAGATTTTCAACAGGGTCGCGGGGCTGGATGGGCCGCTTTGCAGGGGTCGTCATTTTGTGCGCCATGCTGGTGGTGGGGTGTCAAAGTCCCAATCCTCAGTCGGGTGCGCCTGGGGCGGGGGGAAATTCCAGCGGAAATCCCAATCGAATTACCCTGGGAACCACTGCCAAGGTGCGGACGCTAGATCCAGCCGATTCCTACGAGATTTTGTCAGGGAATTTGCTCTACAACTTGGGCGATCGCCTCTACACAACCGAACCCAACCAAACCACTCTAGTGCCTCAGTTGGCCACAGCGCTGCCCCAGATTAGCGAGGATGGCTTGACCTACACCATTCCCCTGCGCGAGGGCGTGGTGTTTCATGACGGCACCCCGTTTAATGCCGAGGCCATGGCCTTTTCACTCAACCGCTTCATCCAAAATGGGGGGGACCCGGCGTCGTTGCTGGGGAATTTAGTGAACTCTGTTAATGCCACTAGCCCTACCGAATTGACCATTCAACTCAAGGCTCCCTTTGCGGCATTTCCTTCAATCTTGGCGTTTCCCGGTCTTTGCGCAGTGTCGCCCCAGTCCTACGAAATAGGTGCAGGCAAGTTCAAACCCCAGGAATTTGTCGGGACTGGACCGTACAAATTGGCGCAGTACGGTAACGACTCGATTAGGCTGGATACGAATCCGGATTATTGGGGTGAAAAACCGGCCAATGAAGGGGTTGATATTCAGATTTTTGCCAGTTCTTCCAATCTGTTCAATGCGGCTAAAACCGGTGCGGTGGATGCGGCCTACCAAAGTCTTGACCCCAATCAGGTCAAAAGTCTTCAGGAAAACGCAGCACTGCAAACCGTTGAAAGCGAGGGCTTAGGAATTCACTATTTGAGTGTGAATGTGCGGAGTGCACCGCTGGATAAACCGGAAGTTCGGCAGGCGCTGGCGCTGTTGATTGACCGAAAATTGCTGAGCGATCGCGTGTTCCAAGGTCAGGTAGAACCGCTCTATAGTTTAGTTCCAGCCAGCGTCGAGGGTTCCAAGCCCGTGTTTGAAGCAGGGGATGGCGATGCCGATGCCGCGAAAGCCTTGCTGGAAAAAGCGGGATTTTCTGAGGCGAATCCCCTGCAACTTGACTTCTGGTATCGGTCTAATTTATCGAGTAATGTGCAAGCTGCGAATACGATTAAGGCGATCGCCGATCAAAAGCTACCGGGTTTAGTTCAGCTCAAACTTCAAGGGGTTGAATCCGCAACGGCCTATGAAAACCTAGACAAAGGAGCCTACCCTATTTTTATGCTGGACTGGACGCCAGACTACCTGGATGCCGATAGCTATTTGCAGCCCTTTATGGCCTGTGAAGAAGGCTCTGCGGCAGCAGGCTGTCAATCGGGTGAAAGTGCCTATCAAGGGTCGTTCTATTACAACGATCGGGTGAATCAACTGATTGCTCAAGAGCGCACGCTCACCGATGCCGCAGCGCGGGATAAAATCCTAATAGAACTACAGGATATCCTGGCCAAGGATGTGCCGTTTATTCCCCTGTGGAATAGCAAGGACTATCTGTTTGTCCAAAAGAATGTGCAAGGTGCAGCAATTTTACCAACTTCTCAAATTCCCTTTAAGGCCCTAAAAAAAGGGTAGATTGAATCTTCTGTCAACCAAAACCCACCCTCTAAAAGCCACCAACCAAAACTCTCTCCCACAGACGTTTTTATCAATCCGTTTCTACCCAAATCTATGGCACGTTCTGGCTCCCTAAAATACTACATTACGGTGCGCTGCTTACTCGCCCCTTTAATGATTTGGACAGCAACAACGATTGTGTTTCTGCTATTGCGGGTGATTGGCGGTGATCCGGTGGAGGCTCGGCTCGGTCCCAAAGTTCCCCCGGCTATTAAGGAGCAAATGCGGGAACAAATGGGGCTGACGGGGCCACTTTGGCAGCAGTATTTGGATTATATTGGCAAGCTTTTTCGGTTTGATTTGGGCACTTCCATGGAAACCCAAGGGCTGAAAGTCAATGACATTATTCAAAGCTTTTTCCCGGCCACGGTAGAGTTGGCAGTTGTGAGTTTGGCGATCGCCTTTCTCATCGGTCTGGCGATCGGTTCTCTCTCGGCCTCAAAACCCAATAGCGGCTGGGATTTGTTTGGACGATTGTTTGGCATCATCACCTATGCCATTCCGCCCTTTTGGGCCGGGATGCTCATGCAATTAATCTTTGCGGTGCAGCTCCAGTGGTTTCCCATTGGCACCCGATTTCCGATTGATTTGGATCCACCAACATCGATTACAGGTCTTTATACCCTCGATAGTTTACTAACCGGCAATCTTCAGCAATTTGGCGCGGCGGTGTACTATTTGTTTCTGCCCAGTGTGACGCTGGGTTTGTTGCTCAGCGGCATTTTCGAGCGGATTGTTCGGGTCAATTTACGGCAATCCCTACAGGCCGACTATGTGGAAGCGGCGCGCGCGCGCGGAATTCGAGAACGTCGCATTCTATTTGTTCATGCCCTCAAAAACGCCATGATTCCGGTGATTACGATTCTGGGGCTGACGCTGGCGGCGCTGCTTGGGGGGGCTTTGCTGACCGAGGTGACCTTTTCTTGGCCAGGTTTAGCCCAGCGTTTGTACCAGGCAATCTCGTCGCGAGACTACACCACGGTTCAGGGCATTATTGTATTTTTCTCGGCGATCGTCGTCATAGCCAGTATTTTAATCGACATCATTAGTGCCTACATTGATCCCCGCATTCGCTACTAAACCCCAAAAAAGTCTTTGGACCTTATAAGCTTTGGACCTTACAAAATGAATCCAGTATTTTTACGGAACAAATAAATAAAGGTACGTTGAACTCTTGAGGCTGTTGTTTAAAGTTTATGCCGCAGTTTCATCCCGATAAACTTTTCATGGTTACGTAGAATTATCACGCTCCCAAGCGGCATCTCATTGAACTTCGCTCTAGAAGCGACGGAAAATTAATCCTTTAAAACTCAGCACGAGTCAGGTGCTATCTGCCTTTGTCAACGCAGGACATCTCAGGCAGGACAGTTAAATATGGTGTGGACTCATCAACGAACAGCCTCGGTTGCAATGCCATCGGGGCAGAGATTTGTGGCCGCTTTAGCTGCGGACGATCTCCAGGGCTCTTCCTTAGAGAGTGCCTCTTCCGGATTGCGAGAAACGGTTGCCATTTTTGACCCGGCGATCGCCGATCTCGAAACCCTATTGGCTGGAATTCGGGCCGATCGCGTCGTCATCCTAGACCCGACTCAAAATGGGCTAGATCAAATTACAGCAGCCCTTCAGGGCCTAGAAAATATCGAAAGTTTGCAGATTTTTTCCCACGGCAGTGCAGCAGAGCTGTTGCTGGGGCAAGCCCGTTTGTCTGCCGATACGCTTGATCAGTATCGCGATCGCCTCTCTCAATGGCAAAGTGCCCTAGCGCCCGGTGCCGATTTGCTGCTCTATGGCTGTGATGTGGCAGCAACCGAGATCGGGCGGACCTTTTTGTCGGATCTGAGTCAGATCGTGGGGGCGGATGTAGCGGCCTCGACGGATTTAACCGGCGATCGCGCCCAGGGTGGAGATTGGGATCTGGAGTTTACCACGGGGGCAATTGAGTCGGCGATCGCCCTCACGGTCCAAGCCCAAGCCACCTACGCCGATGTGTTGGCGGCGGGGACTCAGTTTAACTTCGGCTCGTTTACGAACGCGACCCCGCTTCAGCGTAACGGCAATGCCTCCATCAGCGGCAGTCGTCTGCAACTGACTCCGAATCTCTCGGGACAGCGAGGCAGTGCATTTTATAATCAGGCGATCGCCCTAGATCCCAACGTCTCCTTTAGCAGTCAATTTAGCTTTGACATTGATGGGGGAACCACGGGAGCCGATGGTTTTACCTTTGTGCTGCAAAATACGCTTGCAGGTTCCCGACTCTTGGGCGGTGCGGGGGGCAGTCTTGGCTATGGGGGCAGTGGCGCAGAGAGTATCGCCATCAAGTTTGATACCTTCCAAAACGGCATTGATCCCAACAGCAACCATGTGGCGATTCTGCAAAATGGAGATGAGAATCGCTTTCTAGCGGTAAATGCCAATCCAGGGGTGGATCTCAATAGCGGTCAGGTTGTCAATGCCTGGGTGGACTATAACGGATCGAGCGATCGCCTCCAGCTTTTCCTGTCCAATGGCACCGCTAAGCCCAATAATCCGGTTTTAAATACGACGATTGATTTGTATAGAGCCTTGGGCGATCGCGCCTACGTCGGCTTCACTGCCGCAACCGGTTGGGCACGCAACCGTCACACGATTACCCGTTGGCAATTCAACAGTAGCGACACCGGCAGCGGCGGCGGAACACCACCCGGAACAGGAAATGGTCTTCGAGGTGAGTATTTCGACAATATCAACTTCACCAATCCGGTCCTGACGCGAACGGATGCCACGGTCAATTTTGATTGGGGCAACGGCTCTCCGGCGAGCAATATTGGTGCAGATACCTTTTCAGTACGCTGGACCGGTCAAGTTGAGCCCCGATATAGCGAAACCTATCAGTTCTACACCACCTCCGACGATGGGGTACGACTGTGGGTGAATAACCAACTGGTGATCGACAACTACGTGGATCAAGCACCGACGGAGCGATCGGGCAGCATTACGCTGCAAGCGGGTCAAAAGTACGATCTGCGGCTGGAATACTACGAAAATGGCGGTGGTGCCGTTTCCCAACTGGCTTGGTCCAGTGCCAGCACGCCCAAGCAAATCATTCCTACCAGCCAGCTTTACGCGGCCAGTGGCGGGGGCGGCGGGAGCGACCCAACCTACAATGGCAATCGCTATCGCCTAACCAATAGCCTCACTTGGGAGGAGGCCCAGGCTGCCGCTCAAGCGGTGGGTGGCAACCTAGTGACCCTCAATGACGCGGCGGAAGAAGCTTGGCTCAAACAGACGTTTGGCGGAGTCGAACAGTTTTGGATAGGCATCACCGATCGCCAAACCGAAGGCCAGTTCCGCTGGATCAGTGGCGAAGCAGTCACCTACACCAATTGGGCACCGGGAGAGCCGAATAACTACAACGGCGACCAGGATTATGGCGTCATCAACTTTGGCTCCACCCGCCAATGGGATGACGAATCTACCGGAGCTCGATTCCGAGGCATTATCGAAATTCCCACGACAACGCCACCTCGCAGTACGATCGCCCTGGAACAAAACATCTACAGCGTCAACGAAGCCGGGGGCGGCGTTGAGATTGGCGTAGTCCGGAGTGGCAATACAACCGGTGCAGCAACGATTATCTACCGAACAGATAATGGGACTGGGGGAACTGGGGCGATCGCCGATTCAGATTTCACCGCTGCCAACGGAACCCTCAGCTTCGCCCCTGGGGAAACGCGCAAAACCGTGCGCATTCCCATCCTCAATGATGGCCAAACGGAAGCAAATGAGACCTTTAGCTTTGTGATCGAATCCCCCGGCAATGCAGATTTGGGCACCCAGCGCACCGCCGTGATCACGATTTTGGATGACGACAATCCAGCCCTGACGGTTAACGATATCCAAGTCAATGAAAACGCCGGTAATGCGGTATTAACCCTAACGCGGGGCAACGGCGTGGGTACGGCAACGGTGCAGTATGCCACGGTCAATGAAACGGCGGTCGCCGGAAGCGACTACAGCAGCCGCACCGGCACGGTCACCTTTGCGGCGGGACAAACTAGCCAGTCCATCGCCATTCCCCTCACCAACGACAACAGCGGCGAACCCAACGAAACCTTCCGGGTCAACTTTAGTAATCCTGTCGGTATTACCTTGCCGGATCCCGATGCGAGGGTGACGATTCTCGATGATGACCCTGGTAACTTTGTGAAGGAAGCGGTGATTGGGGGATTGAATCAGCCAACGGCGATCGCCTGGACGCCAGACAACGCCCTGCTGTTTATTCTAGAAAAATCCGGTCTGGTTAAAGTTGCTCAAAATGGCCAGGTGATTGGGACCTTTGCGGATTTACGCGATCAGGTGAATGATGTGCGCGATCGCGGTGCCCTGGGACTAGCCATCCATCCCAACTTCTACAACGGTAGTCCTTACATCTACATCTCCTACACCTACGATCCCCCCGAGGCCGATCGCACCAACCGCACCGCCAATCCCCTCGACGATGCCGATCAATTTGGCAATCGCCCCTCCCGCGTCGTGCGGCTCACGGCCAATGCCAGCAATGGCTACCGCACAGCGGTCAATAACAGCGAGTTTGTCCTCATCGGCAAAAACAGCACCTGGGCCAACACCAGCCGTCCTGATAGCAACAGCACGGTCGATTTCTCGATTCCGGAATCTGGTCGCACCAGCAACGGCGGCTATGTCCAGGACTACATCAAAACCGATAGCGAATCCCACACCATTGGCAGCTTAGCCTTTGGGGCCGATGGCAATCTCTATGTCTCCGTAGGCGACGGTACATCCTACAACAGCGTCGATCCGCGCACGGCTTCGGTCCTCAATCCCGACAGCCTCTCGGGTAAAATTCTGCGAGTGGATCCGATTACCGGCTCTGGTCTCACCGACAACCCATTCTGGGACGGCAACGCCAACAGCAACCGCTCAAAAGTCTGGAACATGGGCCTGCGCAATCCCTTCCGCACGGTAATGCAACCTGGCACCAGCACACTCTTTATCGGCGATGTGGGCTGGAAATCCTGGGAGGAAATCAATGTTAGCAGCCGAGGGGCCAACTTTGGCTGGTCTGCCTACGAGGGCGGTACAACCACAGGAACTAGCACTGGCACACCCACCAGCCTGCGGCAGCCTGAGTATGACGCGGCGAACATTCCCGCTATCGAAGCATTTTATAACAGCGGCCAAGGAGTAACGGCACCGATTTTTGCCCGCAACCATAGCGAAGGCGCGCAGGCCATCATTGCGGGCGATTTTTACGATGGGAACACCTTCCCCAGTGTTTATAACGGTGCTTTGTTTGTATCGGATGTTAACCAAGGAACAGTCGATGCCTTAACTCTCGATGCCAATAATCGAGTCACCGGAGTACGACGATTTACGACCGGTGCCCAAGGTGTGGTGCAAATGGTTACCGGAGCCGATGGAAATCTGTATTATGTCAATATTGGAACCGGCGAAATCGGGCGCTGGCGTCCGGTGTAACCGGCATAAACAAGGCCTAAATTGAAATTCCGAATTCTTTTTAGGCCAAATACAAACTTGGGAATTATTCCGGATAGTTTGGAGATTTCGCAAGAAATTAATCGTATATAATCGACAGTTTCCCGGATTTTTTTAGCGCTGCAATCTGACATTCTAAGTTCAGAAAGCGAGAAAGAAATCGGGTCGACGCCACGGCGCACCTCACTCTCTCTCAACGTTTTGAGTTCAACTCACTCAACGTCAACTCAGCAAGCAGCTTAATTCATCTAGACCTATGAACTTCAAGTATTTGATTGGATCTGTCTTGGTTGCCGCTACCGTCGCCTTGGGTAGCATCGACCCCGCTGCGGCATCACTCCCTGGCAAAATTGTTGGTCAGGATTATGGCTCTCGGGTCACGTTGCGTTCGGGTCCTTCGACCGCCACTCGTTCCTTGGGATATGGACTTGTGGGTCAAGATGTAGAGTTGCTTGACCGGGTGTATAGTGACGGTGCGTGGTGGGTGCAGGTGAAATTCTATGAATCGGGTGCTGTGGGTTGGATTCACGGCAGCTACATCATGCCCTACTAATCCATCCATCGATTAGTTACTCTTTGCATCAAAGCTATTGTTTGGACTAGATAACGCCTTTTTAGGGCTTGGTCATGATTCTGACCAAGCCCTTTTTTGATTCGATCAAGCCTTGCTTGAACTTATGCTGCAACTGGTTTCGCCGGTTCTAGTATCCGCGCAATTTCCTGCATAACTTCAACACTTAACTCAACCCCAGATGCTGCTGCATTGTCCACAAGCTGCTCGGGTCGAGTTGCGCCGACAATCGCGGCGGAAACCCTTTTATCTTGCAAGATCCATGCGAGGGCAAGCTGCGCCATAGAGAGGTCAAGCTGTGCCGCTAGGGGCTTTAGGTTTTGGACAACGCTTAGGACGCGATCGCTCCGTAACTCCCGCATAAACCCATTCATTTTGTCATTGGCTGCGCGGGAGTTGGAGGGAGGAACCTCGCCCGGTTTGTATTTGCCGGTGAGTACGCCTTGGGCTAGGGGAGACCAGACGATTTGACTGATGCCGTTGCGATCGCACAGCGGAAACACTTCCGCCTCAGGCTTTTGCCACAGCATCGAATATTGTGGCTGACTAGAGACAAATTTTTCCATCCCCGGCATTGATAGCGCTCCACGAATTTGGTCCGGTGTCCATTCGCTAAAGCCGATGTAGCGGGCTTTTCCCTGACGCACTAAGTCGGTGAGGGCAATGAGGGTGTCTGCCAGGGGCGTGTCTTGGTCATAGCGGTGGCACTGATACAAATCAACATAATCTGTACGCAGCCGTTTTAAGGAATCATCAATTTGCTTATAAATCTGAGTAGGGGAAAGTCCTCGATCCGTCGGCGACATGGGAAAGAAGACTTTAGTGGCGAGAATGTAGCTGCTGCGATCGATCCCTTGCAAAACCTCCCCGAGAAACGCTTCAGCCGCACCGCGTCCATAGACGTTGGCGGTGTCTATCAAGTTGATACCCAAGTCCAAGGCTTGGTGGATGCAAGTTGCTGCCTGAGCCCGTTCGACGCCACCGCTATAGGTTAACCAGGAGCCTAGGGCAATCTCAGAAACCTGGAGGTCACTGCTGCCCAATGGTCGATATTTCATAGTGGAATTACCGTTTTAATCCTAGCGTGGCGGCTGAATCAAAATCTGTCCTCTTTCTTCGGGGTCAGTTTTTGAACGTTGACTAATTGCCTCCGCTGACTTTTTGCACGGCCACCTCTACCTTGCCATCCGGTCGTAGCGTCAGGAGTAGCGTCGAGGTTTGGGCATTGGACCCAGCGCTAATAAAAGGCTCACCAATAGCGGGAATCCCAGCCTTATCCGCGTAGAGTCCTGCCGCTGAGCTCAAGGGCGCGCTTTTGGTCAAGGTCCCATTGGCTCCAACAATGAGTTGATACTGAAGCGGCTGAGCCAAGTTGCTCGGGGGTTGCCAGCGCGATTCAAAATAGGATTGAACGGCTTTGGCTTGATTATTGGGCGGTAAAGCTGAGACCGCTGCAACGGCGGCGGGAGCGGCAGGGGGCGGGGCGGTGTTGGCGGTGCTGGAGTTGACCGGCTTAGGCGGGGCTGTCGGTTTGGCCGCCGCTGATGCAGGAGGAGCCCCATCAGCCATGGCTGCTCCATTTGCGGCTGCCCCATTCGCTGGACTGTTGGCACTCGCGACCGGCTCCTTCTGAGGGATTTCAGCCGATTCAGCCGGCTGTTTCGCCGTAGTGGATTGCCGAGCTTCCAGTTCTGCTTCTGCTGCCGCTAGCTGTTCCTGAGCGGTTTTGAAGGGACTTTCTGTGCGAGCGGGAACCGAGGAGGAAGATTGTGTGGAGGAAGCCGAGGTGCCCCCGCTGGATGTTGTCCCAGAAGTATTGGGATTAGTCTGAAGCGAGATATTGGGTGGCGGCGCGACGGGGACTACGGGCGTGACCGGATAGGATTGCACCCCGACAGAACCCTCTGGCAGCGGTACCGTTGTCACCCCATTGGAGCCAGACAACGAGTCCCCCGTTGTGCCATTTGCCCCATCCGGCGGCGCAACGCTGGAATTGGCTGGAGCAGGCCCATTAAAAATTCCGCTGGGGGGTTGATTGACCGGCTGACCGTCAGGACCTAGAGGCACTGTGCCATTGGGATTATTGGGATCCTGTTGTTTTAAGAAGGGCTGACCAAACTGCCCATCGGGCAGCTGACCTGACGGATTGGTACTGATTTCGGGAAAAGCACTGATATCCCCGGTGGCGTTAGGGTCAAGGGCAACTTCGGCGGTGGGTGCGCTGTTGAGAGGGTTATAGATAAAGTAAAGTCCTGTACCCGTGGCACCTAGGGCGATCGCCACACTGGCAGCCACCCGTCCCCAGGCGGGCATGGCAAAGTCACTGGTCTTGCCACCTGCAAGCGCCGTTAATCCCTCTTTCGGTAGGGACAAGGTCTCTGCCTGCCAACGGTCTAGAACCTCTACCAAATCCGCCAATTGAATCGTCGAGAGTTCTAGGGCCTTGGCAACAGCATTACGGGGGCTATAGCGCAGATGGTGGCTCAGGGCTCCGCTGGGGCCGAGGCTAAAGCGGCTGTCTGAGGGCGCGAGGGGATTCGGGGAAGGGACAAGCTCTGTTGCCAGCCCATTGCCGCCACCGGCAAATTGCAGGGTGGGCTGCTGCAACTGATTTTGGACATACTGCTCCGTGGTGTGGTGAAGGGTTTCGAGGAGTTTGCGATCGCCCTCCAGCCACAAAATCGGCGCAGCCCCCAGCTCAAAGTTGAGCAATGACAGCCGAAACTGCTGATTTTTCATCACGGTCCGTCCGGTCCAGCGCGACAGGGGCGATGGCGTTCCCGTGAGTTCAAGGCTCCAGGAATCGGAGGTGTAGCGATGCTGCACAGGGGTTAGGGTCATGGCCGGGAGAAAAGAAAATTGGGGTTTAGGAAGTGGGGGGTGTCGAGCGGTCCAGCAGGGCTAGCCAGAGGCGGCGGGTGCCGTTGGTGCTGCCGTAGAAGACGAGATCGACCAAAAGCTTGAGTGCCAGTTGGGTGAGGTCGCTGCTGTTGGAAATTTCGTCAGCCATGCGCTCTTCGTAGAAGTTACAAAACCGATCGAGGTAGTCGCCCACGATGGCAGCCCCATGGGGGGGCCGATTTTGAGCGGTGAGTTGTTCGAGGCGGTGAACCGCTTCGCGAATGTGGCTACGGTGCTCCTGGGCCAGATGACAGCTCATTTGTACGAGGGCACGGGCCTCTTCGACATCGAGCTTTTTGCGCCCGCCAGAACTTTTCCGCAGGGGACTCGATTGTCGCAATCGCCAGAGGCTGACTCGGTCGGAGATAAATTCCTCCAAATTGAGTTCAGCAGCGGCTTGGAGCATGGCTTCGGAGCCGAGATTGGCGATCGCCTCCAAGGCCAGCAAGACCAAGTCTAAATGGGCCTTGATGCTATCGAGTTGTTCGGTCTGAGCGGGCAGATCGGGAAGGGTCTGCGAGGATGACACCACGGTCAAGCGGGGAGGGGACATGTCTTTACCCAGCCTAGCGGAGAGACAGTGAAGAAGTGGATAAGGTTACGGTTCTGGAAACGAAAGTGCTGGATCCTGAGAGCCGTTTTCGAGCTGTCGTTGATCTCCACCTAGTTTAGAACGTCGGTTCGAAAACGTTGGGTTTAAGCCTATCGAAAAAGCGGCAGGCCTGGAGCGATCCCAGGACTTCAGTCGATGGCGTCGATCGCTTCAGGTTCAAGAATTTCAGGATTGGAACCAGGGGTATCGTAATGGATCTCTGGGGGGATAGGGTTGGAGGCAGGGTTCAAGGCTGGTGGCAACGCCGCCGGTAGGGTTGACGTCGGGAACTGTTCAGCGACTTCCTTGAGGCGATCGGAAAATCCTGAGGGATCTTCAGCGGGGGTAAATTGCCCAATGGGAGGCTGATGCATTTGCAGGGCGCGCTCCCGCATCGGGGCTGTCTCTACCGTAATTTCTTGGGGACCCACAATGTGGGGCGCTGAGAGATCGGGTACGGTCTCCGCTGAGGAAGAACCCTGACCGGAACTGGGACCGAGGTTCTGAAAAAATTCGGCAGGGGACTGGGAGGGCTGAGGAGGAGCCGAGGCAGAAGCCTGAAGACTGTCAGGGAGAGTGTCGGAGGGCGTAGTCGTCTCCGCTTCCTCCTCGACGATCGCGGTGACCACAATGGCCGCAGCCTGCAACGCCGATTGCTTGCGGGGGAGAGGCTGTAGGGCTGGGCGCTGGCCACGGCTGAGTTCTGCGATCGCCTGGGCCTGCTGGGCCGCAAATTCCTGTTGAATGGGAACCGCAATCAGCATTTCAAACTCTCGATTGAAATGACTAATCATTTTGCTACGACGCAGCCAAAACGCCAGGATCTGCTCCACCGAAACCGGTCGGTAGCGGCCCTGATAGAGCGCCTCAATCACAGCGGCCCGCACCCAATGGGCTGGACAGCGCTGCAACCATTTATTTAACAGGAGCCTCGCCGAAGCCGGTGCCAGGTCATAGTAATGAACCAATAGCGCCATGGCCGAAGCGATCGCCATCTCCTCGCCCGTGATTAGAGCCTGTTCTGCTGGAACTGCCATGAACAAACCCCCGCTTGAACCCCGTCATCTCTATTTTGTATCTACTTCTAGTATTACCGAAGAACCCTGAGGACTCACGCGCCAAATCAAGGAAGACTCCAAGGGACATCTTCGGAAAATCTTCATACTGACGGGAGGGTGACTAAATTTAATACAAACTCATCTTTAATACAAACTGATCGATTTGCACAGGGCTTTCGCAACTTAAAATAGGCTGGGCTTTTTGTTTAGCCTTGTCACCCCTCGATTTCTCTTGCCATGAGTCGTCCAAAAAAGCTTGCCGTTGCCATCCTTGCCGCTGGAAAAGGCACCCGGATGAAATCTAGCTTGCCAAAGGTCCTGCATCCATTGGGAGGGCGATCGCTCGTGGAATGGGTCCTTCAGGGACTACGGGAGATGGCGGTCGAACGCACGCTCGTCATCGTGGGCTATCAGGCAGAGGCCGTCAAAACCGCGCTTGCCGATCAGCCCCAGGTAGAATTTGTTGAACAGCGGGAGCAATTGGGCACGGGCCATGCGGTTCAACAGGTGCTCCCGTACCTGCAGGACTTTGACGGAGATTTGTTAGTCCTCAATGGGGATGTGCCGCTGCTGCGAGCCGCAACCCTCGCTGACTTGGTTCGCACCCACCAGGACAAGGGCAACGCCGCCACGGTGCTCACGGCCCATTTGCCCAATCCCAAGGGCTATGGCCGCGTTTTCTGCGATGCCCAGAACCGCTTGACCCAAATTATTGAAGACCGCGACTGTACCCCCGAGCAGCGAGCCAATGATCGTGTCAATGCCGGGATTTATTGCTTCTCCTGGACAGCCCTGGCCCAAGCGCTGCCCCAGCTCCGCACCGACAACGACCAGCAGGAGTACTACCTCACCGACGTTGTCCGTCACCTCGACCCGGTTATGGCCTTAGATGTCGTGGACTCCGAAGAAACCCTGGGAATTAACGATCGCAAACAGCTCGCCCACGCCTACACCATCTTACAGAACCGTCAAAAAGATGCCCTGATGGCCGCCGGGGTGACCCTGATTGACCCCGACAGCATTACCATCGACGACACCGTAGAAATTGGGCCAGACGTTGTGATCGAGCCCCAGACCCATTTGCGGGGCAACAGTCGAATTGGCGCAGGCTGCCGGATTGGACCGGGAACGCTGATTGAAGATAGTGCCATTGGCGATCGCACCACCGTTCTCTTTTCCGTCATTACCCAAAGCCAAGTGGGCAGCGACACCCAGGTCGGCCCCTACAGCCACCTACGGGGTCAAGCGCAAATTGGCTCAAGCTGCCGGATTGGCAATTTTGTCGAAATCAAAAGTTCCACCTTGGGCGATCGCACCAACGCCGCCCATCTCTCCTACCTAGGCAACGCCGAACTCGGCGAACGGGTCAACATCGGAGCCGGGACGATCACCGCCAACTACGACGGCTACCAGAAACACAAAACCGTGATTGGCGATCGCACCAAAACCGGCTCCAACAGCGTCCTAGTAGCCCCCATCACCATCGGCAGCGACGTCACCATCGGCGCAGGCTCAACCCTCACCAGAGACGTCGAAGACCAAGCCCTAGTGGTCGCCCGTGCCAAACAGATTGTCAAAACCAACTGGCAACCCAAATCCCAAACGCCAGATACTCCCACCCCCTAGCCACTCTCTTTACCCCATCACCTCTCTCTACCCCATCAACCCATGGCCAGTCTCCTGCTCAAAATCGCGACGGCCTCAGCGCTCCTGTCGCTCCTAATTAAATACGGCGGGCCTAGGCTATCGTTACCTGCCACGTCTTGGGTGGCAGGACTGATTGTCTTCTCGGTGCCCTTGGGGATGGCCAGCTTTTTAGCTTGGCAAGCTTGGCAAGCCAGAACACAGCGCTAGGGAGCGCGGGGTCAAGCGCCCCCATGGGGAAATTAATCTGCGTGATCGTTAATCTTCGTGATCGTCAAACGGGTCCGTCAACTGTTTTGCCGGGGGACCAAAGGAGACATAAATCGCAAAGCCTGTCATCAGCACCAGCGCCGCCGCAATGGCGATCCCAATGGAAAGAGCAGTGGAGTCCATAAAAGCCCTGTTAAGTCGTGACGATAAATCGAACCTGAAAATCGAAACTGAGAAGATCTCCCTCAAATTGTAACGAAGAGTTACCAAATCGTTATCCCCCACCCAGATAGACCAAAGTCAGGCAGCACCAGCCTGCGGGCAGATTCGTGCAAAATTCAGGCCAGGAAACCACTAGCGCGGTTTTCCACCCTGTAGGATACTGGTGTTGCGAATGATTAAAATCAGCCTTTTACTCTTTAATAAGCAATAGGTAGCCATGGCACAGAAAACTCGTTTGGGCGATATCCTGCGACCCCTTAACTCGGAGTACGGCAAGGTTGCGCCCGGTTGGGGCACAACGCCCGTGATGGGAGGGTTCATGCTCCTGTTTTTCGTCTTTCTGCTGATTATTCTCCAGATCTACAACTCCTCTTTGATTCTTGATAGCTTTGATGTCAACTGGTTAGGAGTCAATTAAGCTTCAATCCTTCGATCTTTTAAAAAAGACTTCTGAAAGTGAGAATCTATAGGATGGGCACTCCTCTGGAGGTTGGCAAAGCCAATACGCCCATCTTTTTGCTGCGTGGAGAACGACCATGAATGTATTTGGCATTGGTTTGCCCGAAATGGCCATTATCCTGGTCCTGGCCTTGCTGATTTTTGGCCCCAAAAAATTGCCCGAAATCGGTCGGAGCCTGGGGAAGGCCTTGAAGGGATTCCAGGAAGCCTCGCGGGAGTTTGAGGCGGAATTGAAGAAGGAAGCTGAGGCGATCGAGCAGGTGGCGAAGACGACGATGGAAGCTACGCTGGAGCAAAAAGACACCTCGCTCAAAAAAGACACCTCACCCAAATCTGAACCCCAAGCCCTGTCGGCAGCGGACGATGCTTCCAATCCCGTAGTAGACGTTGTCAGCGACACCAACACGGCATCTTAATGATTTCGATCCCATTGCCCTGACCCTATTGCCCTGACCCCATTAGTTTGACCCAACCGTTTTGACCGATGGCAGAGATCGCACTGATTAAACCCCAGCTCATCGTGGGGTTAGGAAACCCTGGCGCAAAATATGAGGGCACCCGCCATAACGTTGGCTTTGATGTGATTGATGCTCTGAGCCGCCGCTGGTTGATTGATCTAGCCAAAACGCAAAAATTTCAGGGGATCTTTGGTGAAGGCCCGGTGCGCAGCTTTGGCAAATTGCGGCTGCTGAAGCCCACCACCTACATGAATCTCTCAGGACAGTCCATTCGGGCGGTTCTGGATTGGTATAAGCTCTCTCCCCAGTCCGTTTTGGTGGTCTATGACGAGATGGATTTGCCGACGGGGCGGCTGCGGCTGCGGCTGTCGGGCTCGGCGGGGGGCCACAACGGCATGAAGTCTGCGATCGCCCACCTCGGCACCCAAGCGTTTCCTCGACTGCGGGTTGGGATCGGCGCACCCAAGGGCACGAGTAATCATGGGTCGGGCGATCGCCACGACGAAACCATCTCCCATGTCCTGGGTCGGTTTGCCCCCAGCGAGAAGACCCAGATGGCAGAGGTGATCGAGCTCGTGACCGAAGCTATTGAGCTCAGTTTGGTCGAAGGGGTCGAAAAAGCTATGAGTCTTTACAACAACCGAGAGGTTGTGGGACGTTAGGACGTAATAACCAGCCACGTTCTCTGATTCCGGCTGCTTTTCCTGCGGATGTCTTCTCATCTCCCGGCTACAACCGCCCATGTGCGCATCACCCGTCAGAGCTGGCAGGAAGGTCTGCTCGAAGGGGAGGTCGCGGCCAGCCAGTTTCAGTGGCGATTTCGATGGTATTTCACCCATGGCAAGTTAGTGCTGGAGCCTTCCCTGGGGCGCACCCTGATCAAGGATGCCCTCAATCGTTTTTTGGTTCAGCGAGATTATCAGCTTGAACCGGGGGGGGATTATTGCTTCACGGTGCGAAGTCGTTTTTAGGTTTGTTAGCAGGTTTGTTAGCAAAAGTTAAATAGCGCTCCACCAGCAGAATCGCCACGATGTCATCCACCGGACGCGGCGGCTGGCGTAAGCCTGGGGGCAAAAGTCGCTGGAGTCCCTGAGGGGGATACATTTGCCAGTAGCGATCGCGGGCTTCCAAGGTCGTATTGCGTTCGTCCACGGGAAAAATTAGCACATCGGGCGGTAGCTCAGCCCGCAGTCGGGCCTGCCATTGCTTGGAGGTGGTTTGGTTGCCGATGATCAGACCTTGGATGGTGTAGGAATCGAGGAGGGTGAGGAGTAGGGCGATCGCCGCCTGGGAAGCAACCACCTCATGGTGCAACACCGTCCCCTGCTCTATCCCCTGCTCTATCCCCTGGCGAACCACTGCAACGCCGCATTTATCCCGACCGGGATCAAATCCAATCCAGCAGATATCCATGCCTGTATTCCGCTTAGAACTCCTCATTCGTCATTTTCGTCCTCGGCAGTGCTAAACAGGGTTTCCCCATTGCGTAAGGCCACCAGCTCAATCCGTAGGGGACCCGCCGGATAAATTGGGGCAGCGGTGACCGCTTGCAAACTGAGAAAACTATTGGCCTTTTGGATTTTTTCGTAAAACTGGACCAGGCTGGCAACACTATCATTGCCAATAATCGGTCGTTCGGAAATCAGGCCCGCCCGCTGGGCTCGAAACTGCGAGGCTTCCACGAGTAGACTAATCCGCTCCTGAATTTGCGCGGCATCCATGGTGTCTGGGGTGACGGAGGTTGTCGCCAAAATCGAGCCCTTTTCAAAGATGACCTGATTGGGAACCACATCGGTGAACACCAAAATCTTTTCCTCGCCGCTCACATAGTTACCTGCGGACAAAATTCGCACCACGTATTCCCGTCCATCCTCAATTTCACGGCGCAGACGCTCGACTTCGGCCTGGGTAATTTGGATCGTCGGGACCTTGGTTTCGTTGATGCCGGGTCGAATCACTTCCAAGGCCCGTTTGTTGGCTTCTTGCAGCAGCAAATTAATCGCCTGCTCAGATGCACTCGGCACGAGCACTCGCACAATGCGGACGGCGAGGACTTCGTTGCGGGTAATGACGACGCTGCCCTGGCGAATCTGTAAGAGCTCTTTCTCTCGCTGACGAATGGCATCATCCAGAAAGCGCTGCGTATCTTCTAGCTCCTGGAGACGGCGTTCGCCCTCGGCCACCACCTGCCGCTGGGCCGCAATGCGCTGATCCCGTTCGGAAATTTCGGTTTGCTGCTGTTGGATATTGGCATCCTGACGGCGCAGACGCTCTTCCTGCTGGCGGATTTGGCCGGTTTGTTGTCCTAGCTGCTCCTCCTGCTGGGCAATGTCTCGATCGCGCGCTGCAATATCCTGATTCCGTCGCTGAATCTGCGCAATCACCCCATCCCGCTGACGAATCAAAGCCTGCTGCTCCTGCTGAAGTCGTTGGGCTTCATTGCGGAGGGCGATCGCCCGCTCCGCCACCGCACTCAACTGAGCCTGGGTTTGTTGCTGTTTCTTGAGGGATTCATCCAGGCTTTTCCGCGTTTCGGTCAACCGCTTTTCCGCCGTCACCTGTTCTGAGCGCGCCTGATCCCGTTCTTTCTCGACCGTTTGGCGCTCGGTGCGGGTCTGCTCCAGTTCACCCTTCGTGACCTCTAGTTCACCCCGAGCCTTTCTCAGTTTTTTCTCAATCGATCCGAGTTCAAAAACGCCCCGGCGCAACTGTTCGCTAGAGGCAAAAAGAATGCCTAGGGTTGTAGCCGAAATGACGCCCCCCGTCAAAATCGTAATTGCCACAGCTGTCTTGCGTGGTCGCATGCCCCAGAGGCTTAACCGCGCTTTGCCGACCTTTGTTCCGAGACGATCGCCAATGGTTGCGATCGCACCTCCCAGCAGCAGAATTGCCAACACCAAGATATAGCCAGCCATAGATCCTGCTGCGACAACGCCTCACCCACGGATTTTTAGGACTATTTAACCCCAAACCGTGATCAACCCTACCATTTTAGAGAACCGATCCTCCGAGTTACGAGCCTTTCCGAGTGCAGCACCTTGCCGGTAGCCGACGGGACTAGACAAATTGCTGGCTGAGGGCGACGGGATTGTGAACGGTAATTTTTTTCTTATGGATCGAAATCATTTTGTCTTGGCGCAGATCACCCAGCAGGCGAGTAATGGTCACGCGGGTGGACCCAATGGCTTCGGCGATCGCCTGGTGAGAAAGTTTCAGATCGATCGTAATGCCCTCAGGACTGGGAATCCCAAAGTCCCGACAGAGAATCAGCAAAAAGCTCACCAACCGTGATCCCATGTCTCGATGGGCCAGGGTTTCAATCATCATTTCCGTTTGCAGGATGCGTGAAGAGAGCCCCTGCAACATCAACATCGCCAGTTCTGGATTGCTTTTGAGCGCCCCTTCCACCTGTTCAATGGGTAACGACAGCAGCTCAACCGGCGTAAAGGCAACCGAATGGTAGAAACGGTCCGAGCGTTGTCCTGTGGCTAAGGATAAAACGCCAAAAACGCTGTTTTCTTTTAACAGCGCTACCGTAATTTCTTCGCCCGCCTCATAAACTCGCGAAAGCTTAACCGCGCCGCGCATCAAAAAATACACTCGCTCTGCGGGATCTCCGGGAAAGAAAATGGTTTTTCCCCGCTCAAATGTTTCTACAACCGGTGGAAATGAGTTACCGGCAATTTGACGAAAAAGGCTAGCTAAAGGCTTATCAGAGGGTGCAAACATTACTTCAGCATTCATTTTCACGCCACCAATTGCTTGCAATGCCCCGCAAAGCCATCGATTCGTGAGAGGTGATAAGGAACAGGCAAACAGAGCAACTATAGATGCTCTAGTCATTCACGCTATTATAAGCCGTTGTAAAGCCATTCATCTCTGAAATTCCCCCGGATTTACGGAAAAGTTTGTCAATCTTCCTTGCGCGTTGCGCATGGAAATCTCGCTTTTTTTCATAGGTTTGCAGGGTGAACCCTGATAAAGACTTCACAAAGATCTGGATAGCCCAAAGCCTCCCCCGGAACTTCCTGGGCCAGAGAAAGGGGAGCGCGTTGCTCTAAAATAGTTCTCCTGCATTCGAGAGGACCCACGCAGGACTCAATATGTTGGATCTAAAAGGGAAAAACGCGCTGGTGACCGGGATCGCGAACAATCGTTCGATCGCCTGGGGAATTGCTCAACAGCTCCATGCAGCGGGGGCAAATTTAGGGATTACGTATTTACCGGATGATCGCGATCGCACAAAAGGCAAAGTCGAGGAGTTGACTGCGCCCCTATCTCCCTCCCTGTTTGTACCCTGTAATGTGCAGGACGATGCCCAGGTGGAGGAGATGTTTGGTGCGGTGAAAGAGAAATGGGGCAGGCTGGACATCTTGATCCACTGTCTGGCGTTTGCGGGCAAGGAGGAGCTGATTGGAGATTTCAGCAACACCAGTCGCGAGGGCTATGGCCGCGCCCTAGAAATTAGCTCGTTCTCGATGGTGCAGTTAGCCAAGGGAGCCAAGGCGCTGATGACCGAGGGTGGCAGCATTGTGACGCTGACCTACCTGGGGGGCGCGCGGGTGGTGCCCAACTACAACGTCATGGGGGTGGCCAAGGCCGCCCTAGAAATGGAAGTGCGCTATCTGGCGGCAGAAATGGGTCCCCAAAAGATTCGGGTAAATGCGATTTCCGCAGGGCCGATTCGGACGTTGGCGTCTTCGGCGATCGGCGGCATTTTGGACATGATTCACCACGTTGAAGAAATTGCGCCCCTGCGTCGGACCGTAACCCAAACCGAAGTGGGCAACGCCACCGCGTTTTTGTGTAGCGATTTGGCCAGTGGCGTCACCGGACAGGTGTTGTACGTCGATTCCGGCTACTCCATCATGGGAATGTAACGCCCCTCTTTCACCCTAATCAAAACCATGCAACTGTCAGATCGACCCGTTACCCAAAGTTCCAGTCATTCCAGCCCCGCCCACTTGCCGGACCGCACCGCCAGCGTTCAACGCAAAACCGGTGAAACCGATGTGTCGGTTCGGATCAATCTCGATGGCACGGGGCAATGCGTTGCTGAGACCGGGATTCCGTTCCTCGACCACATGCTCCATCAGATTGCCTCCCATGGGCTGATCGACTTGGATGTGCGGGCAACGGGGGATCTGCACATTGATGACCACCACACCAACGAAGATGTGGGGATTACGCTGGGGATGGCGTTTCATCAGGCCTTAGGCGATCGCAAAGGCATCGTCCGCTTTGGCCATTTTGTCGCCCCCTTAGATGAAGCGCTAATCCAAGTCGCCCTGGACTTTTCCGGACGGCCCCACCTCAGCTATAGCCTAGAAATTCCCACCCAGCAGGTTGGCACCTACGATACCCAGCTCGTCCGGGAGTTTTTTGTGGCGATCGTCAACCATAGCCAGATGACGCTGCATCTTCGGCAGCTCGATGGTATTAACTCCCATCACATTATTGAGGCTACGTTTAAGGCCTTTGCGCGATCGCTGCGGATGGCGACGGCGATGGATCCCCGGCGGGCCGGTGAAATTCCGAGCTCCAAAGGGGTGATTTGAGGGAGGCCAACAGGGGCGAGGCGTCGAGGTCGTGGGCCAGGGCGCAGGCCAGTGGTGTGTTGCCGTAGTAGTCGCGGGCGCTGAGGGTGGCTCCGGCTTCGAGCAGCAGCAAGGCCACGGCGGTATGTCCCGCATTCGCCGCGATCATCAGTGGCGTTTGGCCATCGCGATCGGTGATGTTGGCGTCGGCTCCGGCCTGGAGGAGTTGCTGGGCGATCGCCGTTCGCCCATAGCAGGCGGCATACATTAGCGGCGACCAGCCTTGACGGCGGGAATCCCACTGGCGATCGGTTAGATTGAGCTCCGCCCCAGCATCGATCAGGCGCTGCACCACGTCTGGATAGTTGCCCATGACGGCGGCATGGAGCGCGCTGCCACCGGGAAAGACGAGATTAATCGGAGCCCCAATCTCAATCAGAGCCTCCACCACCGCACTGTGGCCCCGAGCGGCAGCCAGCATCAGCGCTTCGGCAGATTCTTCGTCTTGGGGAGGAGCCTGGTAGGATACGGGCTCTGTTGTTTGCAGTAATTGATACACCCGTAGGGCATCCCCTTCCATCGCTGCGATCCGAAGTTTTGACATATTTGTGGAAAACTTTAATCTCTCCCTTGGGTTAATCATGGCGAAACCCTGACGGAAAGCCTCCCGTGGGAATGCTGAATTTCTCAAGGGGGCGCTGAGCTCTACCGATCGGGGGCCGGTGGAGCGGGAGGCGATCGCTATACTGGGGGGAAGTTGATATTTCTTAACACCCCAAAGCACATGCTCATCCCAGCCGGTGGCGTGGATCGTCTTAAGCAAACCCTGAAGAACAAACTGCTGTTTGGCAATGAGCCAACGCCTGAACTAATGGCGTTGCTGTTAATTTATTTTGTCCAAGGCATTTTAGGGCTGTCTCGCCTTGCAGTGAGCTTTTTTCTCAAGGATGATCTGGCCTTGAGCCCCGCCCAAACCTCCGCCCTGATGGGGGTGGCGGCGATTCCCTGGATGATCAAGCCCCTATTTGGTTTTTTGTCCGATGGGTTGCCGCTATTTGGTTATAATCGCCGTCCCTATCTGATTTTGTCGGGGATTTTGGGCGCTGCCGCTTGGATTGCCCTAGGTACCGTCGTACAGACGCCGCTGATGGCCACGATCGCCATTGGCTTTTGTTCACTCTCTGTCGCCATGAGTGATGTCATTGCTGATTCGGTGATTGTGGAACGGGCGCGGCAAGAGACGGGAGACGAGGCCGGGTCCCTGCAATCCCTGAGCTGGGGGGTGTCAGCGGTGGGGGGACTGATTACGGCCTATTTGGGGGGGCTGTTGTTGCAGGAGTTGAGCACGCGATCGCTCTTCTTGATTACGGCCACATTTCCCCTGATTGTCTCCTCGGTGGCTTGGCTGATTGTTGAGCCCCGTCGACTCAACCAGGCGGGGTTTGCCCAGGTCCGGAAGCAGGTGGGTCAGCTCGGTCAAGCCCTGCGCCAGCGGGCCATCTGGATGCCAACGCTGTTTTTGTTTCTTTGGCAATGCACCCCCAATTCGGAATCGGCATTTTTCTTTTTTACAACCAATGAACTAGGATTCCAGCCGGAATTTCTGGGGCGTGTTCGCCTGGTGAGTAGTCTGGCCATGCTCTTGGGGGTTTGGCTGTTTCAGACTTTTTTCAAGGCCGTTCCGTTTCGGCGGATGTTTGGCTGGATGATTGTGATTTCGTCACTCTTGGGCATGACTTCGCTCCTGCTGGTGACCCACACTAACCGCAGCTTGGGCATTAGCGATCAGTGGTTTAGCCTGGGCGATAGTCTAGTCCTGGTTGTGGCGGGACAATTGGCGTTTATGCCGGTGCTGATTCTCGCGGCTCGGCTCTGTCCGCCAGGGGTGGAGGCGACGCTGTTTGCGCTGCTGATGTCGATTGTGAATTTGGGCGGTACCGTGAGCAATGAATTGGGGGCATTGCTGACCCATTTTCTGGGCGTGACTGAACGGGATTTCTCGAATTTAGCGCTGCTGGTCTTGCTGACGAATTTGAGTTCTCTGCTGCCATTGCCCCTGTTGGGTCTATTGCCGGATATCAATGCCCAAGGGCTACAGGTCGCCGATCGCGCACTGCACCAAGCCCTGAATGAGACGCTCAATCCGCTTGAGGAGGGGGATATTGGGGCGATCGCCCCCCCTGAATCCAGCAAATTAGTCACTCGCTAATCAGTAATTCACTAATTTAACGCAGTTATGCCCCTGACGCTGGGCTTGGCTAAAGGCCTGTTCTGCCTTTTGCAGGATTGACATTCGTTCCTGCTCCGGCTGGGGAGTTGTACTTACGACACCAATACTTACGGTAATCACCTGGGCAGGCCAACCCAGATAGTTGGACGGATGGCGAATATCCAGCGCCTCCACCTGTTCTCGGATCTGATGGGCCAGGACCAAGGCTTGGTCAATTGTGCTGTCGGTCAATAACACCCAAAACTGTTCTGTACTATTCAAGCCCACACAACCGGCTCCTCGGTCCTGGACGATCGCCTGAATGGTCTGCGCCACCTGCTGACGGCAGGCTTCGCCCTGGACTTGGCCATGGGCTTCGACATAAACATGGAAAAAGTCAATGCCACAGAGCAAGAGGGCGATCGCCTGTCGAGACGGCTGAGCCGCCTGCCAAGCCTGTTCAAGCACCCCCTCAAAGGCTGCGCGGTTCATGACCTGGGTGGTGGGGTCAAGCTGATGCGATCGCTGCAACCCCTGCACTTGCTCTTCCAGATATTCCACACGTTTTTCCAGTCGTTCTATCAGGCTAAGTACATCGGGGGACAGGGCATTGGGTGAAGTCCTGGGGGGCTGGGTTTGTTGCAAGAGGTTGGCAAAAAACCGTTGATACAAAGGGCAAGCTGCATAGGCTAATCCCCCTTGAATTTTGATCAGCCCTACACTTTCGAGGGCATCCGCCGCCTCTCCCTCCAGCGGTACCCCTGCGCCCTCCGCCCGAACCACAGCCTGAATCGCTGGAGCCAAATGGGGATGGGTTTGAATAAACGACCAGTAGGCCCGCAGATGGGTGCCATAGAGGCCATTGCTCAACTCTGCCTGTTGCAGAATCTCCTCAATCATCATGGCTTCGGTGGCCATGTGGTAGAGGGCGATCGCCATCAAATAGGGATGTCCCCCAATTAACGCCATGAGCCGCTCGGCTTGATTTCCCTGGCTCCAGTCCACCCCATAGCGCTGACTGAGCTGTTGAACCTGAGGCAGCGTCAACTCGGGCAGTTGTAATTCTAACCCCGCCATTAAAGACGACAGTGCCAAAGCCGACGATGACGATAAATCAATGGCATGGGTAACCACGACGCGCAGTTTCTGCCAGCTTTCCAATCGCTGGGCTTCCTCGTGCCAGCCCCGTAACAAGGGCAAAAACTCCCAGGCAATGTGGGCATGGCGCAACAACACATCTAGTCCCTGAATCACCAAAACAATGGGATTACGGCAGACTTCTAGAATTTCTCGCTGGAGATAGAACGTACAGTTTAACGAGCTCCCCATCCCGGCATCCCACGGCAGATGGAGGGGGTCCTCCGCAAGCTCTAGCTGATAGCTGATGGTGGCACAGAACCAGCGCAGAAACGTTTCTCCCGTTTCAAAAATCACCGGTTCCACCTGCTGAAGATTGAGCATGATGGTTTGGTAGCCAAACTTTTTGGCCTCCCCCATCAGACGATAGAGCAGTGAAGTTTGGCCCATCTTACGCGTCGCCCGAATCCGCAGCAGACAGCCCGGCTGGCGAATCGCCTTGGCAGCTTTCTGTTCCAGCGGGGGCCGCTCAATGTACAGATGAGAGTTGACCCCTAGGGGACCCGACGGAAACTCTGGTGCGTTGGCCTGGGCGACTTGGTCGGCATTGAGCAGGAGCTGGAGATTTTTCTTGGTGACACGGGCACCCAGGGCCTCCGAAAGTGCTTGCCACAGACGGGAGCCCACCTCCCGTACATAAACACTGGCATATCCGGAAGTTTGCGCAATTTCACTGTAGGTTCGCCCAGCCCAGGAATGCTCCAGGATGAGTTGCTCGATGGGCTCTAATGGACGCCTCAGAATTTGTTCTGCCGCCCCTCGGATATCATTACCAGGCATATCCAATTGCTACGTCTCCCTGAAACAGTAGAATTCGTCCATCCAATCCTTTAATCAAGGCTCAATCAAGGCTCAAAAACTGAATGGAAAGTTTGAGTCTAGAATCGAAGTACTAATCCTACGCATGTCCTGAGAGACTATGATCCCACGTTGAGAATTTCAATTGCCTAGAAAAATAGGGTATCCCCCTGTTGACAATTTTGATTTTCCAAAAGTGGAAAATCAGTCATTTTACGTAAGCCTATGACCGCAGAACTCACCCTATTAATTGAACTGGTAACGGTTCTAGGCACGGCTACGGTTGGCGGGTATTTGGCCAATCGATGGCGACAGCCAGTTCTCTTGGGCTATTTGCTGGGGGGAATGGTGGTTGGCCCCCAGGGGTTGGGTTGGGTAACGGGAAACGGCAATGTGGAGGTCCTGGCGGAAATTGGTGTAGTCCTGTTGCTCTTTACCCTGGGCGTTGAGTTTTCGCTAAAGGATTTGCTGCGCCTCAAACGCATTGCCCTGGGCGGTGGCAGCTTGCAAATGGGCTTGACTATTCTGCTGGGCGGTGGGATCGCCTATGTCACGGGCTGGGTTGATACGGTGCCTACGGCGATTTTTCTGGGAGCGGTGCTGTCGCTGTCTTCGACGGCAGTGGTGCTCAAAAGTCTGATTGAGCGCAATGAGGTGCAGACGGCCCAGGGGCAGATCATGCTGGCAATACTGGTTGTTCAGGACCTGGGGCTGGGGGTGATGTTAGCCATTTTGCCGACCCTGAGTGATCCGCCCCAGGCGATGGGTCAGGCACTGGCCCTGGCGATCTTGAAGGTGCTGCTGTTTTTGGGCGGGGCGATCGCCGCTGGCAAAGGGTTGATTCCGGTCCTGATTCGGCGCATTGCCCAGCAAGGCTCCCAAGAACTATTTCTGCTGGCGATTTTGAGTTTGTGTTTGGGGATTGCCCTCTTGACCTCGGCGATCGGCCTCGGCATTGAGATGGGAGCCTTTGTGGCGGGGCTGATGGTTTCAAATGTTGACCAGGCAGACCATGCCCTCGATCGGGTTCTGCCCATGCGGGATGTGTTTGCGACGCTGTTTTTTGCCTCAATTGGCCTCTTGATTGATCCAATTTTTCTCTGGGAGAACGGCTGGACGCTGCTGGGTTTGGTGATGATGACGCTGGTGGGCAAGGCGGTGATTGTGACGGGCGTGGTTCGGGGGTTTGGCTATCCGCTCAAAACGGCGCTGACCGTGGGGACGGGAATTAACCAAATTGGGGAATTTTCCTTTGTTTTGGCTGGGGTCGCCCAGCTCAACGGCCTGTTCTCCGATGAACTCTATGGCCTGACGGTGGGCACCACCGCCGTAACGCTTTTAGTGACGCCGCTGTTGCTCAAGCTAACCCCTCCCCTGATCATGGGGTTAGAAGCCCAATCCTGGTTTCGGGCCTTGATGCCTAGCCCCGAACCAGATCTCATGGGTTTAGGGGCGTCGGAGTTGCGGGACCATGTGGTTGTGGCGGGATATGGGCGAGTGGGACAGACCCTGGTCCGTCTGCTGTATTTCCAGGGCTATTCGATCCTGGTGATCGACAATAACGAGGCGACCTTACAGCAGTTACGCGATCGCCAGATTCCCTATCTCTACGGCGATTCGAGCAGCACTCTGATCCTCGAAAAAGCCCAGGTTCAACAAGCCAAAGCCCTAGCCATTACCCTCCCGGACCCGATGGCCACCCGCTTAACCCTCAACCGTGCCCTGGGGCTGGCTCCCGATTTAGATATTACGGTGCGCGCCCATCTCGATCGCGAAATTGATACGCTCTACCAGCTCGGTGCCCAAGAAGTGGTGCAACCGGAGTTTGAAGCCGCCTTGGAAATGGGAGCCCATCTCTTAATCAATTTAGGGGAAACCGCCTATACGGTTCAGCAGGTGGTCAATCGCTATCGCAGCGATCGCTATCGCGATATTTTGCCCCAGCGCGCGGAGTACTGGGGAGCGGGAAACTTGGAGCAAGCGATCGAGGGGTTAGCCCATCACTGGTACGACCTAGAGTCCCACCATTCCCTCGTAGGCCGCAGCATTGCCGCAGCGAACATTCGACGGCGGACCGGGGCGACGATCATGGCCATCGATCGGGGCAAGGTTCGGTTGCGGTATCCCTTGGGAACGACGGTGTTTGAGGGGGGCGATCGCCTCTTGGTGGTGGCCAGTCCCGCAGGGCAGCGGGCCTTTGTGGCGTTGCTGGAGACCTTGGGCTGACTCGCTGACCGGACTCTCACCCCTTGCGGGCCAATTTTGTAGTACGTGTAGTATATTAAGGGGGAGCTGAGTTGCGGTCTGCCGGGTCATGGTTTTGTTGAAGGATTTTTTGAATTATTTTCGGGACTATCGCGCTCTGATGGTCCTAAGCATTATCAGCAGTAGTCTCTTTGAAAGCGTTGATTTGGTGGTGCCCTACGCCATCGGGCAGATGCTCAATAGTTTGTCGGGCGATCCGCTAGATGTCGGGGTGCAATGGGGGGTTGGCTGGGGCCAAGCCCTGGTGGCACGCCTGACGGGCCAAACGCTATCCCCCCAATGGGTGGCCTTGGGGTTGCTCTTAGGACTGGTTTTTGGGGTGACCGTGGTGCGGGCTCCGATTCAGGCTTGGGCCTCTAACTGGATGCATTGGGCGATCGCCCTACGGGCCAGACGGGATAATTCCGAAAAGGTTCTGCGCCAAATTCTGACGCTGCCCCTGGAATTTTACGACGAAAATAATCCCGGTCGGATCGCCAGCCGTGTTGCGCGGGGCATCGAAAATCACACCTGGAGTTATCCCGAAGCCACGGGGCAAATCCTGCCCAAATTGGCGCGGGTGCTGGTGATTTTTGTGATGATTTTGTGGATTGATTGGCGGATTGCGATCGCCTTCTTCATTTCCTTTGTGGTGATTTTGGGGTTTAGTTTGCGCAAACTGCAAACCCTCATGGGTCAGGAAAAGCTCCTAGAAACCTACTCAGAAAATACAGCCAGTCGCACCTCTGAAATCATTACCAATATCAAAACCGTCAAGGCCTTTGCTACGGAATCACGGGAGTTGCGTCGTCAACGGACCCGCATGGATCGGGAGCTATTCATGGTGCTCTATCGCATTCATTGGGGCTATATTCAGCTCGGCTCCTGGCAACGCACGGGGGTTCAGTGCTGCGTCTTTGGGGTGTTGGCGATGACGCTGGTGACGACGTTGCAAGGCCAAATTTCCCTGGGGCATTTTGTCACAACGCTGACAGTGTCGAGCATGGCCTATGCCGAGCTAGAACCCCTGAGTGTGTTGGCAGAACTGTTTGCACGGCGCTATGCGGCGATCGATCGCTACCACGAGTTTATGCGCCAACCGGCAGGTCCGGACGCGCGCTATCTGAAGCTCGAAGGCGAGATTCCGGCCTATCAATTCACCGGCAAAATCGAGTTTTCCCAAATGAGTTTTGGCTACAACCCAGAACGTCCGATCTTGCAATCGATTAATTTGCTCATCCATCCCTATCAAACTGTGGCGTTGGTGGGGCGATCGGGGTCGGGAAAATCCACGTTGGTGAAGCTCTTATTTCGCTATTTTGACCCGAGCAGTGGCTGTATTCGTATCGATGGTCAAGATATTCGTCAGTTGGATATTACGGGCTATCGGCGACGGCTGGCGATTGTTCACCAAGAGGTGGATCTATTTAACGGGACATTGCTCGAAAACCTCACCTATGGCAATCCCCAAGCCAGCCTTGCCCAGGTTCAAGCCGCCTGCGAGATCGCCCAGGTCGAGCCCTTTTTGCGAGACCTACCCCAGGGCTATCAAACCGTGGTGGGAGAGCGAGGAATGCGGCTTTCGGGGGGACAACGGCAACGCCTGGGGATTGCGCGGGCGCTCTTGGTAAATCCCGATGTTTTGGTTTTAGATGAAGCAACGTCTAGCTTGGATTATGAATCCGAGCGAGCGATTCAACTGGCCCTGCGATCGATCTATGGCACCCGCACCACCCTGGTCATTGCCCACCGGCTAAGTACCGTGCGTGAAGCCGATCAGATCGTCGTCCTGGACCAAGGGCAAATCGTCGAAGTGGGAAGTCATGAACAACTTCTATCCCATCGGGGAATTTATCACCGGCTCCACTGGCTGCAAGAAACGGGGGAATTGTTAACGGAGTGAAGAAACGTAACGCTTTTGGCCTTTTTCAGTAAAGATACTCGTCTAGTTTGAAGTTCCCTTTAGAACCCGGTGGAAGCCGTATAGATCTGAATTAAGGTATGAGTCAAGTCAAGGGTGACTCATTCGTTGAACCCTTCGTTGAAACAAAACGAAAGTATCAAATAAAAGGATCAAGAAATATGAACATAACCCTGATGGAACCGGAACTGCTCAATAGCATTAGTGTTACGCTCCTGATTGCCGCTAGCTTAACCCTGTTGGGGCCAGTGTTTTACTGGCTTTTGACGGCTGGGCGCGGTTTCAATACTCGCCATGGCTAAAGGGCCTCGATCAATGCCTTCGTGCCACGCCAGATGATTGAAAAGCAAAGCAACTGCAACACTTTGGAATGGTTTGTAATTATCTAATTCTCGTCTACGGGTTAGGATCCTTTCGGACGCTGAAAATAGAAGATTTTCTGACGGATTGAGGGAGTTCCTCCATGGTGAGAAGTTTACTAGCAATCTTTGCAGGCTATTTATTGATTGCCGTTGGTGTGGTGAGCTTATTTGCCCTGGTTTCCCTAGAAACTGCGGCAACCTCTGGGTTTATGGCGATCGCCCTCGCCTGTAACCTCGCCTTTGCCACTGCTGGAGGCTATGTGACCGCCCTGCTAGCGGGCCAAAGCCCCTTTGTCCATGGTCTTGGGCTGATGGGATTGGCCAGCGGGATGTGGATTGTCTCGGCGACTTCCAGTGCATCGAGCTACGAGTCCCTTGGCTTTCAATTGCTGAATTGGGGCATGATGGCGCTGGGGGTCCTGACCGGGGCCTACTGGCGATCGCACCAGCAGCGCTTATCCACCGACAAGCGTTGAACTCCCGGTTGAATTCCCCTTTGTACTCCCGGTTGAACTCCCCTTTGTACTCCCGGTTGAACTTTCCTTTGAACTTCCCTTTGGGCTACCATGGGACCCCAGCAAGACCTCAGAGGCTTGTCGCAGCAGTTCACGGCTGTCAAACTCTTCATCCTCGTCTTCATCGCCGAGCACATGGACATCCCGGAGGTAGGTCAGTCGATAGTCCCGTAGGGCCATGTTTTGGGCTTCAAACCAAGTCCAATGGGGGTCTGCCAAGAGTTCGCCAATGCCCTGGAACTGGTTCATAAGGCCCGATTGGGCGGTTAGTTTGAAAACTTCGCGGGCGATGACTTTGCAGCAAGCCTCGGGCTGAGTCATAACTTGGGCTTCGCTAAAGCGGATCACAATCCAGCCCTTTTCTAAAAAGAAATCGTTGCGATCGCCATCGCTCTGGTCCCCTAAACAATGGATCGGTCGCCGCGTCGTAGAGATATAGGGCTCGTCGATTTCGAGATTAATATGCAGGTGGGTTACCCGGTCAATGTAGGCAAATTCCGGCACATAAATATCCTGACAGCCCGAGTGAGAAAGGGCCGCTTTGGTGACAATTTTCCCCGGAAAGTACTTGTCTAAATACAGTTGAAAAAAGGCTTCTGCGGCCTCCCGTCGTTGTCCGCGCGAAGAGAGATCACAGCCAATTTCTAAGTCATAGCCAACGGCGGTTTGGAGGGCGGCGAGAGCCAATAGCTGTTGATATTCGGCGATGCTGTCGGGATCGAGCAAGGATTCGCAGTAGCGCAGGTGTGCGGCTTGTTTGAGACGATAATTATCTAGCTCTTGGTAGTAGCGATCCATCTGCTGGCGAAAGCGACGACGGCGTTTGAGGTGTTGTTGTCGCAGCAGGAGGCTATGGATGAGGGCGATCGCCCCCCCGGCCAGTCCGACATAGCCTAGAAACCCCAATGCTAAGCCACTCAATCCCAGTTCCAGCAGCACTATCCAGCCATAGATAGCTCGTGGCTTGGTGGGGGGAGTGGGTTCGAGTCCCTGAAAGGGGGGGATAGGAGGGCGTTGATTCCAGGCTAGCGTCAACGCTGGGGGATAAAAAATGATGGGATAAGTAGACATGGCTTCCCTGATGCAAGTCTCTGTTCCTTCAGCATTCCCGAATATTTAGCGATCGCTTGACCCCTGGGTCAGCCGTTTGGCGGAATCTAGGCGTGGGTTTGAGGCGATAAAGGGGGGAATCAATGCAGCAGTTCATATTTATGCGCGTTTACGTGAGGTTACTACATCAATTGGCTCTTTAAGTAGATAGGGTCCGTGCTTGACTTAGCACAATGGGTAGAGGTCTTCAGTCGTCTAACGCTCTAGGGTGCAAGTAGAGCAGTTGCTCAATGACTTCATGAAATAATTCAACAAATAACGACCATGCTGAACCCTCACCAAAATTCGATCCTGCCGAGACTCGGTCTGTTTACACTGACGACGGTGTCGATCGCCCTACTAACCTCACGACCTAGCCAAGCTCAAAGCTGCCAACCTTTGCCTGTGGTAGCGGGAGAAGGAACAGAAGTTGAAAAGTCAATTTCGGCCCCTAGTATCGGTGTTTACAGAAACAATTGGGATACAGATTTCTCGGCAGAGAATGCAACTGCCAGCCAATATTTAGCCAATATTACGGCCCAGGATGGCGGCGAATATAGTATCGAAATGTATCTCAAATATGCGGATGGTTCCGCTGATGAAATCTATAATCAAAGTGTGGGGTTTGAGCCCGGTGAGTCGCTAAATATTAGCGGTGTACCTCGCCTGGATGAACAGCCCTATCAAGTGAATCTTTCGGTGGGTGGCCTGACGGCGGTGGGGAATCACTACAACGCGACCGTTTCAGCCTGTCCCTGAATCCTTTTGGCTAACGTCTTTTTCAAGCCAGCCTGACATTGTAGGGCTGAAGCTCTAACCCGAGACGGAGCCTGCCTGGGTCTAACTTGCCTAGGGTAAAGACAAATGCACCTTCTGACTGTCGAGATTAGCTTGCTATGAACACTCAAATTTTGTTTCGCCTTGGTGTTGCTGCGAGCCTGATGAGCAGCTTTGCCCTAGGGGGTAGGGCGATCGCCCAAACATCGGTTGATACTAACCGTCCCGAGGACAATACCGAAATGCCGATGATGGATTCAGCTCCGGAGACAATGGAGGGAAACATGATGCCGGACTCCACGACGCCAGACTCCATGACGCAGGACTCCATGACGCCAGAGCCCATGACGCCGGAAAGCAGTGCCGCACCAGGGTCTTCAAGTATTTCCTCTCTGGCTGCCTCTAGCCAATCCCTCTCCACCTTGACTCAAGCGCTGCAAGCCGCCAGCCTTGTAGAGACACTGAATGGCAGTGGTCCCTACACTGTTTTTGCGCCGACGAATGAAGCCTTCGCGGAACTGCCTACGGGTGCGTTGGATTTCCTACTTCGTCCTGAAAACAAAGATCTGCTTCAGCAGGTGTTGAGATACCACGTTGTGCCCGGTGAAGTCATGGCAGCGGACCTGTCCACGGGGGGCATTAGTTCCCTGGCGGGTGGAATTGCGGTGCGGGTGACGGACGATCGCGTCATCATCAATAATGGTAGCGTCGTGCAGCCAGATATTGAAGCTAGCAATGGTGTCGTCCATGTGGTCAACCGGGTTTTGATTCCCAGCGCTGTCCGGGATCAGCTTTTGGCGCAACTAGCCCAACTCAGTCAATAGGTCCTAGGGCAGGTCCTGGGGCAAGTCCTAGCGTAAGTCTTTGTGTAACGCTGAAACATCATCCTAAAATGAAGTGATTCTGTTTTTCGTTTAGGGTGAATGGTAACGCTATGACAACGTCCCACGCATCTCCCGACCGCATCTTGATTTTTGATACTACCCTTCGGGATGGTGAACAGTCCCCTGGGGCGAGCCTCAATCTGGACGAAAAACTGGCGATCGCCCGTCAACTCGCCCGCCTAAACGTGGACATCATCGAAGCCGGGTTCCCCTTTGCCAGTCCTGGGGACTTTGAAGCGGTTCAACGCATTGCCGAGGCAGTTGGGACGGCCCAAGGACCGACGATTTGTGGTTTGGCGCGGGCTTCAGAAAAGGACATCAAAGCCGCTGCGGATGCCCTCAAGCCTGCGGCTAAACCCCGTATCCACACGTTCATTGCCAGTTCTGACATTCATCTTAAGTACAAACTCAAGAAAACCCGCGCGGAGGTGTTGGAAATCGCGCCGGAGATGGTTGCCTATGCGAAGGGTTTTATGGACGATGTGGAATTTTCTCCGGAGGATGCAGGGCGGTCTGATCCTGAGTTTCTCTATCCCCTGCTGGAAGCGGTCATTGATGCGGGAGCAACCACGGTCAATATACCTGACACTGTGGGCTTTACAACTCCGGCGGAGTTTGGCGCTTTGATTCGCGGCATTAAACAACATGTGCGCAATATCGATCAGGCAATTATTTCCGTTCATGGTCACAATGACCTCGGCCTTGCCGTGGCCAACTTCCTGGCTGCGGTGGAGAACGGGGCGCGGCAGTTGGAATGCACGATCAACGGCATTGGCGAACGGGCTGGTAATGCGGCGCTTGAGGAGTTGGTGATGGCGCTCTATGTGCGTCGGAGCTACTACAACCCATTTTTGAAACGTGCTGTTGATTCTGAAGCGTCGCTTACCCAGATTAATACCCAGGAAATTTATAAGACTTCCCGCTTGGTTTCTAATTTGACGGGGATGTTGGTGCAACCGAATAAGGCGATTGTTGGGGCCAATGCGTTTGCCCATGAATCTGGTATTCATCAAGATGGGGTGCTCAAAAATAAGCTCACCTACGAAATTATGGATGCTGAGGTGATTGGCCTCACGACGAATCGCATTACGCTGGGGAAACTGTCGGGTCGCAATGCCTTTCGGACGCGGTTGCAGGAACTGGGATTTGAGCTCAATGAGGATGAGCTCAATAAGGCGTTTGTGCGGTTTAAGGAGCTGGCGGATAAGAAGCGGGAGGTGAGCGATCGCGATCTAGAAGCCATCGTCAAAGATGAAACCAGCCATGTACCTGAGTTGTTCAAGCTGGAGCATATTCAGGTGTCCTGTGGGGATAAGGCTCGTCCGACGGCAACGGTGACGGTGCGCACGCCGGATGGCTTGGAATTGACGGATGCGGCGATCGGTACGGGGCCGGTGGATGCGGTATATTGTGCGATTAACCGGGTGGTGAATATTCCCAATGAGTTGATTGAGTTTTCGGTCAAGTCTGTGACGGAGGGGATTGATGCGATGGGGGAAGTGACGATTCGGTTGCGCCACGAGGATCGGATTTTCTCGGGAAGTTTTGCCAATACGGACATTATTGTGGCGTCGGCGGAGGCGTTTATGATTGCGCTCAATCGGCTGGCAGCGGCGCTGCAAACGCAGCGGCCTTTGCATCCGCAACTGGAGGTGGTGAGTAAGGCGGGAGCGGGGGTTTAGGGTTGGATGGCTTAGGAAACGGCAAAGCCAGAGTGCTGGCAGATGAAAGGATCGTGGGAGGCGAGCACAATGTCTTGCTTGGGGACGTTGCGTCTACCGTTGAGGAGCCAAACAACTTGGATGTATTGGCGATATTGCTCTACAGCCAGGCTTCCTCCTGTACTGCTCCATCCAAATCCTGCCAGGTCAACTTAAAGGCTGCCTGCATCCTTTGGGAAGAGCTAGCCGTGGGCTACCGGCTAGCTCTTGACGTTTTGTTCTCGAAATGAGAACATTGGTAGAAAGTCAACTCATTAAAAATGCGCGTTATTAGCCGCAAAATCCTCAGGGATTTCTGTAATTCCCATGCCGACTCTTGCGATTCACTCTCCAACTGGTACAGGATTGCAAGCAGGGCAAGTTGGAAGACAATAAACGACGTTCAAAAAACCTACAAAACCGCAGAGGCCGTTGGGAATTGTACTATCTTTAATGTCAAAGGTAATCATTATCGACTCATTGTAGATATTGTCTATGTCAGCCAAAGAATTTACATTAAATATATCTTAACCCATTCCGAATACGACAAAGGAAAGTGGAAAAATGATCCTTACTTTTAGCTCAGAAAACTACACTCATCTTTTGGCCCAGTACCAGCCTAAGGTGATCAAAACCGAGAGGGAAAACGGACGGGCGATCGCCCTAGCCGCACAACTAGAACATCAACCCGATCGAACCCCAGAAGAAGAAGCCCTCCTAGAACTTCTGGTCCTTCTCATTGAGAAATTCGAAGAGCAACAATATCCCCTTCCCCAAGCTTCTCCCCACTCCCTGCTGCTCCACCTCATGGAAGAAAACAACTTAAAACAAGAAGATTTAGTCGGTGTTCTAGGCAGTCGAGGCGTTGTTTCCGAAATCGTAAACGGCAAACGTGGCATCAGTAAAACCCAAGCCAAATCTCTGGCTCATTACTTTAACATCGATGCCGGTTTATTTATTTGAACATCCATCGATCCACCATCCCATCCCTCATCCTTCCACCTCCAGCACTGCTTCCCCACTGCGACCAAACTCCTCCGGCGCATACTGCAACTGAGCCTGGGCTCCCGGCCAACGGTACTCCCCCGGCGTCACCGATCGCACTAAATAATGCAAACTATAAATCCCTGCCTCCAACTGTTCCCCATAGGCCACAACGCGGTCCTGATAAATCGTTTGATAACTCAACTGCCAACTATCATCCTCCGCCTCAAAGTAAGGCGTGGAAGTCTGGAAGCTATTGTCCACCGCCTCAAACCCCGCAGGCAGCGGATCAGTAATCACCAGATGATCCACCGGATGGTCCGCAATCACCTCAATGCCAATGTCAAACACCTGGCCCGCCCTGACCTGAAGCGGCTTTTCCACAGCCGAGAGACCGTGACGGGCGATCGCCTCACTGCCCTTTTGTCCCCCCTGAACTGGCTTAACCTCCCGCGTCACCCGCAGGCCACCAAACCGACCGGGCAACGCATTTTGAGGCCGATAGCGATAGGCCGCAAGATAGTGCAACGTGCCTGAACCGGATTTGCTCAGAACCAGCTCCTGGTTGCCGTTGAGTAGATTTGCCATGGCAACTGTTTGGATTTGACTGGGCTGGGTGGGGCTGAGGGGGGCGGTGGCGATCGCCTGATTCCCCAACGTCGCCGTAGCAGTGAATTGGGCATTCACGGGCTCGGCTTTCGCAACCGTGGCAAGGGCCAAAAGCGCCTGGGCGTTGTTATAGCGATTCCCCCAGGTGCCTTCTGGGTTGCGTAGACTCAACAGACTGCGCAGCAGGCGATCGACCCGTTCTACGGGCAAATCCCGTTGCACATACAGCCGCAATGCCTGAGCCTGTTCCACCGTGGGCGAGTCTAGCCACCCCCAGCGCGGGGGCAAATTCAACCGGGCATTGCGTCCGCTGTCGTAGAGAACTGAATCAAACTCAGTCAGTAGCGCTTGGGCTTGGCTTTGCCAGTTCGGTAGCCGCAGCAAATGCCGAGCCAACTGAAGCTGATTGACTAAGCTCAGATCATTGCGCTCTTGATAGATCTGGGAAACATAATCCTCCCGGACATCACCCAGTTCCGCCAAGGCATTCAGCGCACCCAAACGCAGCGAGGCTTTACAAAGGGGGTCGTCGCAATAGCTGTACTGGCCTGGGTCCGAGAGGAGTTTGTCGAGATAACGGCGGAGGCTCGCCAACAGCGTCGAGTTCACGGGAATTTGGGCCTGCTGGGCCTGGGCGATCGCCTCTGCCGCATAGGGCGTTACCCCCGGATCGCTCTGCTCCGCTGTGGCCCAACTGGCAAAGCCACCGTCCGGTTTTTGCAGGGTTTGGAGTTGTTCTAGGGCGGCGATCGCCGTTTTCTGAAGCTGTGACTTTCTCGGTGCATAAATGCCCGTTCCCAGATTGAGCAAACTCGCCGCAGTGGCTAACTGACTCGCAGTCGGTTCCAGGAACTCCAGATTCTCCTCATTCAACACCGCATCCGCCGCTGCGTTCATTTCCGGAATGAGCGTACTGGCCAGGGAGACTTCTAATCCCCCCGCATTGGGGATGACCTGATCCTTGTTGATCTGCAACGGGATCGTGACGGTGTTTTGGGTGGTGCCTGTTTCGATGGTCTGCTCGGTGAGGTCGAGCGATCGCACGCTCAAGGGCAGTTCAAAGGCGTCAATATGCTGATTCAACTGGGCTTCAAAGGCGATTTTTGTATCCCCTGAGGCTTCGACAACCACGGGAAACCTTAACGCCTCGGTTTTGCCGTCACCGACTTTTTGTCGTGCTTCGGTTGTTTGACCCTCTTCTGCCTGACCTCCTCCTTTCGTAAATTTCAGTCCCTCTCCCAGTTGACTGCTGACTGCAACGGTGCCGCCTTTGCCAGTGCTGTTGGTAAGCGTGAGGCCGAGATTGAGGCGATCGCCCGGTCGGGCAAACTGGGGCAGGGCCGGATTGGCCAGGAGCGGTCGCTGGGTCATAAACGTCTCTTCGCCGTTGCCGGCGGCATAGGGAGCATTACCGGATTGGGCCGTTTGGGCCAAACCTACGGCCATGACGCGCCAAGTTGTCAGGTCATCGGGAAGTTTAAATTGAATCTGGGCTTGGCCTTTAGCATCGGTCTGCACTGCGCCATTGTAGTAGGCCAAGGGGCGAAAATCGCGCCGCGCACGGGTGTTGCCGCTGCCGGTGGAAAAGCCGCCGCCATAGCCCCAGCCTTTTTCCAGGGGCGAGGCTGGGGTTTGCAAAATCACGTCGAGGCGATTATCGTTGAACCGAGTTGTGATCGGTTGCTCGGCATACAAGGTTTTGACCAGATCCGGAGGCCGATAGCCTGTCAGTTGTAGGACCGCCTCATTGACGACCATGACCGCCATTTGCCCCTGCACAGGTTGGTTTTGGGCATTGGTAACCGTGAACGCCACAGTTTGATCGGTGCCTGGTTCTAAGGTTTTGTTTTGCGGTTGTACGGCCACCTGAAGGTATTGACTGGCGAGGTCTAGGGTGAAGGACTGGAAGCCAATTTGCACTAGATCCTCCAGTTGATTCACTTCATTTTCCGCCAGATCCGCCAGAGGTTTGCCTTTGCGGACCAGCACCGCTTCCACCGCCGCATTGGGCAACATTTCTGGGGTGACGGTGAACTGAACTTGGGGGGCGCTGCCCTGGACGGGCACAATGGTTTGGTAGAGGGGGCGATCGCGCACCACGGACAAAAACAATTCTCCTGCCTCAAAGGGTGACTGAATCAGCACCGTCGCGGTATCCCCCGGCTTATAGGTTTCCCGATCGAGCTGTAGCTCCAGTTTGGCCTGGTCCCGTCTTCCCCAGAAAAACGATCCCGTACCCGTGGCCCAGAGACTGCGTTCGGTTGCCGTGGCATCGGAGGAGCTACCTACCAAATTAGCGCGGATGCGATAGGCCCCGGCTTCCGGTGCGGTGAACTGGACCGGTTGAGGTTGCTCCCCTGAGCGGACTGTGGCCTGGGCAACGGGTTTGTACGTGACTTGGTTGCGATCGCGTTCACTCCCCGCCACTACCTGACGGATGTAGCTAAACTCCCGCTGTTCGAGCTGCAACTCAACCGCTTGTCCCGAAATTGCTTGCCCCTCCGGATCCGTAACAATTACATCCACGGAGAAGGCTTGACCCGCATCGGCAACAGAGTTGCTGCGTAATCCGATCAGGCGATCGCTCGGCAACGCCGTCAGGGTTTGGCTACTGCCCACGGATAGGTTCGCAACGTCCGTCACATCGGCATCCACCCGGTAGGTCATGGGATAGGGGAGGTCCTGGGCGATGGCGATCGCCTGTTGTCCCTGACCCTGGCCATTGAGCGTGCCTTGTTCCTGCAACACCTCCGACTCGACTTCCGGGGCTTTCTCCGGCCAGAGCCACTGTCGCCCAAACTGGAACGCCTCCCAACCCTTGGGGGCAAAATCCTCGGCGGGACGGCGGGTGACAAAATACTGAATCTGAGCATCTGCTAAGGGCGCGCCGAACAGATACTGGCTCTCCGCATTAGCCGTGATCTCACTGCCTGCGGTGGCGAACGGTTTACTAAGTTGTAGATCAACCTTAAAGTTCAGTGGTTTGAACTCGGCCACGCGAAATTCCCCCGCCAGTTCAGGATAGTCGCCGCCGTTCCGTTTGGCTTTGATTTGATAGAAGCCGAGGGCTTGGCTGTCCTCTAGGGGCAGATCAACGGAGAAGGTGCCCAGTTTCGTCGTGGTTTTCTGGCCGAGGGCTTGGGATTGACCCTCCGGCCCTTGGATGCTTACAACATAGGTTGCATTGGCATCCGCTTGCAATTTGCCGTCCTTGAGGTAGTAAGCCACGCCGGTAAAGTCAGCGGTTTCGCCCGGTTGATAGAGTTGGCGATCGGAAAAGATGGTCCCTCGGGATTCAACTTGACCACTATTCCACTGAGGACTAACGCCATAGCCATAGGAGCCACTGTAGGCATCTGTTGCGGCAAAGGCCCAGTCGTCCGCTTCTCGCACCACAGCCAAAAGCTTTGGCCCCTCCTGCTCATAGGCGTCGCTGGCCCGTCCTGCCGCGTAGCAAGATTGCAGCGCCCCCCCTTGTAACTGGAATGTACCCTGGGCATCGGTTTTGCCCGTGGCGCAGGGGCCAGAGGCGTTGGCGTAGATCTCCACGGGTGCATTGGCAACCGGCGAACCATCCTGGAGATGATGAGCACGAACCCAGCCCAACGTGGGGAACCACTGGGCAAAGACGCCGAGGCGTGTGAGCTGGACCATGCCGTAGAATTCGGGCGATCGCTGTTTCGTCTTCCCGTCTTCTTGATAGGAATTGGTTTTGCCCGTTACCCCATAGGCCACCAGCCCCGTCGGTTTCTTCAAAATATCTTTGAGGTTTAAAGCCATTTCAGCAGGCTGATTCGGTTGCGGATTTTTAACCGTAACCGCGTTCCACTGACCCACCGGAGGCAAGAGTGATTCTACGGTTCCTGCAATGTAGTCCAGCGATTCACCCGCGATATCCTGCGGCTGCAACACCTTCACCGTTTGCTGAAACTTGGCCTCGGGCAAATTCACCGCCGAGACATTCAGCGCAATCTCCTGACCCGCTGGAAAAATATTCAAATCCCCCGGTGCCCACAAATCCGCTGCTACATCGCCGGTTTCATAGGTCAAGGTTTGGGCCTGTTCCAGAGTTTGACCAAAAATATCTTGAATGCCAGTTCCTAGTTCAACTTGATAGGTCGTCCCCGGCTCCAAGGCCCAGGGATTGAGATCTACGGTTTGAGATTCATCGTAGATTCGCAGGGCAGGCACGGAGGCATTGGGTTCTGGCGTCAGCTTGATATTGGCCAATACCGAGTCGCGATCGAGGGGATTATTAAATGTGAGTTGTGCTTGCCCTTTAACAAACCGACCATAGGTGCCGCCGCCATCGGGTTGGCCAAAATAATCAATTTTCTTGAACTGTAGCGGGGCGTAGGTGGTGATCGTGCTGGCGATCGCCTTCTCTAAGGCCAAATTCCCCACCGCAGGCCGCAATCCCGGCGTTAGCTCTAGGCTATAGGCCGTAGATTTCTCCAGTTTTTTGCTGGGCTCTAGCCTGTAGCGCCAGGGTTTTTGGGAGGGATCAAAGGCGATCGCACTCGACCGAAATGACTCCTCCGATTTCTCTAGACTGGGCTTGAGCGTTACCACTTGATCGCCCACCCGCAGCACTGCATGCTCCTTCAGCGAATCCAAATCCAGTTCTGTATTGGCAACAAAGCCCAACGCTGGCGATAGCGAAAACGGTGGTTGATACTCTTGGTCCGCTGATAGGTCAGAAATTTCAATCGCCGGGGTTTCAAAACTCCACACCAAATCCTCGCTGAGTTGATGATTGCTCAGATCTTTTAATCCAGCCTTGAGACGCACCTGGAACCGACTGGCAACGGGGAGGGCGCGATCGCTCTGGAATCCCACCATACGCGGCGTTAAAATCCGAAACTGCCCTGGGAACTTCGGCTGTAGTTCAAACTGATCCAGAATGACCTGCTGGTTATCGCTTTCCAGTGCCTCCAGCGGAATCAAGGGCTCCTTGAAGCGAATCCGGATCTGGGATAGGGGTTGCGCCTGCTTCTGTGGCGAGATTTCTTCAATCCAGTCCGGTAGGGTTGGCTCCGGTACGGCCTCCACGCTGGCCAGGGGAGACAAGGGTTCAGTTTGTGTTTGTCCCGAGGACTGACTCACCGACATCCCCGGCTGCGCCGATGGTTGGGGATTACAGGCCGAGAGACCCAACGCCAGATGGAACCCCAACCAAACCAAAACCAACCAGGTTGCAAACCGACGTCCCACGGCGATGACCTCTCTGTCCAATATTCCCCACACGGTCCGACTCAGGAACCTCCAAGCCTAGATCCGTGATAACCGAGGGCGATCGCCCTTGACAGGCTCTGGGCATAATTCTTAACGTCGTGCTTAACCTTACGCTGCCCATCGGCCCTAGCGGCGGCGACGCTCCAAAAACTTCAGCACATCCTCAGCATAAAAATTAACCTGAGCCAGCCCATGGACGATTAAGAGCCAGCGATCGCCTTTAGACTTAATCAACCATTCCCCTTCCCCTGGAGCACTGATCACAATCTCGCCCTGCTCATCCAAACCACAGACAAATCTCCAGGCTTGGGCCTGGCTCAGCAACTCCTCATTAGACAAAGACATTGTTGGACCAAGACATCGTTCACACAGGTAAGCAAAAACAGGGGCTGTCAGCCCCTTGTCATGAAATTTTGAAATTAGGTCGCCAGCTCTAGTTGACCACAGGGACATTAAGTCATCAGCAAGCTAAGTTTAAGAACAGGTTATGAAACAGGCGAGTCTTGAGAAAAGACTTAGCCGAGCTTAAGCGAGGAACTTAGTTTAGGGACTTCCAGGGAAATAATCATGCCAATAGTGGTTCAGGGCGATAGCCAATATCGATAAACCATTTGCCGAGATTCAAGGGTTTGCCGTTGACCTCGAACTCGGGGAGGCGCTGAATCTGCGTTTCCACCTCAGCCATCGCCAGTTTGGTCAGTTTGACGCCAGTTTGATAAGTTTGGGTTACGAGTTTAACCACTGGATGGTGACCGTTCCAAGTCATGGATTGGGCGAATTTCAAAACAGTGTCAATGTCATCGAGAATGGTGCCATTCCAGTGATTTTCGAGAACGCCCCAGGTTCTTTCTATTGGATTGTATTTACTGTGATAGGGCGGATAATAAGCCAAGCGGAGATTTATCTGATGACGCTGGGCAAAGTCCACCATCCGTTTCATGAACTGCGTGCGTCGAGAATGATTTTCTGGACCATTATCCTGGTGGAGTAATAACGTCTGAACCGCCGAGAACCGCTGCCGATGCTCCAACCACCAATCTTCCAAAGCATCGACGATGAAGTCACTGGTCACGTTTGAGGTAGTGCAATAGAGAAATAGTTCGTCCCATTGCGGTAGGAAAATACCGTAGGGGATGACCGTCGCTTGAGGTTGAAAATCATGGTCGCAGGCTTCGGTCAGGAGCCGATTTTTGCCCTTTCGGGAGAACGGCCCTACTTTCACAGCGGCTTTGGCGTCCAACGAGAGTCGTAATACTGTGGGGTCGTCGAGGGCGACGGCATTGACGACAGCCATCTGGTCAAAAATGGCATCGGTCAAGGCAATTTTTTTTGAGGTTTCGTTTTCCCGACCTTGCTGGGGTAATAGCCCAATTGATTCAGCCGCGTTCGGATGGTTTCGGTCGTGGGCAATTCCTCGTCGCGATAGCCGTTTTGGGCAATCAGTTGACGGCGCACTTCGGCGGCACTCAGACGGGTGTACAAGCGATTTGTCGTGAATTTCGGATCGCTCTGGCTTTGGCTATCCACGAGCGCTTGAATATCCCTCAGCAAGTTGGGTAAACGGCTCTCTGTTCGCTTGCGACCACGCATCTTAAAGGCATCGACACAAATCACGCCGTTCTCGATTTCGCGTTGCCCTTTGCGAATCAAGTCACGATGCCAACCTAATTCGCGCTCGGCGAGGCGCTGTCCTCCTCGCCCTAGCTCTGCTACAGTTTGGGCCATAAACCGACGACGCTCGTGGCCTTGCAGACACTCGGCGGTCTCTTTCAATAACACTTTGAGGGAGTCTGTGAGTTTCAACATGAACTCAGTTTAGTTCATGCCTGCTGGGACGATTTATTTATTGGAAGTCCCTTAACCAAAGCGTCCATTGATATAGTCCTGGGTTTCTGGGTGGGTGGGTTGCTTAAAAATTTTCTGGGTGCGGTCAAACTCAATCAGTTTACCCAAGTACATAAAGGCAGTGTAATCCGAGATCCGCGCTGCCTGTTGCATACTGTGAGTTACAATCAGCACCGTCACCTGCTCCTTCAGTTGGATCATCAGTTCCTCGATGCTTGCGGTGGCAATTGGATCCAAGGCAGAGGTGGGTTCGTCAAACAAAATTAACTCTGGGTCTGTGGCTAAGGCCCGCGCAATACAAAGACGCTGTTGCTGGCCGCCCGAGAGGTTGTAGGCTTGATCCTCTAGTCGGTCTTTTACCTCGTCCCATAGTGCGGCTTGCTGTAAGGATTTTTCAACTTTTTTATCTAATACACGACGGCGAGTTTCTCCCCGAACCCGTAGGCCGTAGGCTACATTTTCGTAGATGGACTTAGGAAACGGATTGGGTCGCTGAAATACCATGCTAATCCGCATCCGAACTTCAATAGGATCAATTTTGCGAGAAATTAAATTGACCGCAGAATCGAGTAGAATTTTGCCTTCATAGCGATTACCATCGTAGAGATCATGCATACGGTTAAAACAACGCAAAAGGGTTGTTTTACCACAGCCAGAGGGACCGATGAGCGCTGTAATTTGTTTCTCTGGGATGGCTAAACTAACATTTTTAATGGCATGAACATTGCCATAGTAAAAGTTCAGATTAATCGCCTCTACTTTTGCGTTGTGGGCGATCGCCGATGGAGAACTAAATCCAGAAGTTTCGCTTACCATTTGATATTTTTCCGCAGACGATAACGAATAAAAATTGCCAATCCATTCATGAACAGGGTCAACGTGACGAGCACTGCACCGGCTGCCGCTGCATTCACTTCAAAAGCCAGATCCGGTCGCGAGACCCAGCTAAACATTTGAATCGGTAAGACTGTAAAGGGAGACAGTAACCAGGAAAAGGAAAGGAAGGGAAATTCAGATTTAAAGGGGGAATCTGGTAAAAACGTAATGAAGGTTAGGGCACCAATGGTGACCAAGGGAGCTGTTTCACCAATGGCGCGAGATAATCCAATAATCACGCCCGTCAAAATGCTTCCCATGGAGTAGGGCAAAATATGGTCCTTGATCATACGCCATTTGCTAGCACCCAGGGCATAGGCCGCTTCTCGCAGACTACTCGGAATGGATCGTAATGCTTCTCGGGTCGTCACAATCACAACGGGCAGAACAAGCAGCGCTAAGGTCAATCCAGCAGTGATGATACTTTCACCCAAATTTAACGCGTATTTGAATAGGCCGAGGGCCAGCAAGCCATAGACAATCGAGGGAACACCGGCCAAATTGGTGACATTGATTTCAATCAGGTCTGCTAGCCAACCTTTCCTGGCATATTCTTCTAGATAAATTCCCGCCGCAATGCCCACGGGCACGGCAAGCGTCGTGGTCACGAGCATGACGAGCATGCTGCCCACGAGGGCAATAAAAACCCCTGCATCTTCCGCATCGCTACTGGCGGGGGAAGAAAGAAACTGCCAATTGAGGCGGCTGATGCCTTGGCCAAAGAGACTAACGATGAGTACCAAAAGGACCAGCAATGCAACCAGAATGGAAATCAATCCAACGATCGCAAAAATATTGCTGTATAACTGTCGTCGAGAGACAGATTTGCGCAGAGCAATCAGTCCATGCTCGGGGATTGCGATCGCCATCCTAATAGTTCTCCCGATATCGCTTACTGAGGAAGTGGCCAAAAATATTAAAGACTAATGTCATTAAGGCCAAAACCAAACCCGCTGCAAAAACCGTTTGGTAAGCGGTAGAACCGTGGGGCAAATCCCCCAAACTGACCTGAACGATGTAAGCCGTAATGGTTGCCGCAGGCTCTAGGGGGTTGAGGGTAATGGTCGGCTGCAAACCAGCGGCGATCGCCACAATCATGGTTTCACCAACAGCACGGGAAATAGACAGAATATAAGAGGAAGAAATGCCCGAAATTGCCGCAGGAAAGACAACCCTAACCGCCGTTTGAAACCGAGTTGCCCCAGTGGCATAGGAGCCCTCACGGAGTTCCCGAGGGACAGCCCGCATTGCATCTTCACTAATCGACGCCACCAGGGGAATAATCATAATCCCCATCACTAAACCGGGACTGAGCATATTAAATCCTGGCAAACTGGGCAGAATTTTTTGCAGCAGGGGCGTGACAAGGATCAGCGCAAAATAGCCGTAGACCACGGTTGGAATCCCGGACAGCATTTCAAGACCCGGCTTAATCAATTCCCGCACCCGATCTGAGGCAAATTCGCTCAAGTAAAATGCCGACAACGTCCCCATGGGAATGGCGACCGTTAAGGCGATGAGCGAAGTCATTAGGGTTCCACAGACCAAGGGCAAAATCCCATAGGTCGGCGGTTCAAACATGGGAGCCCAATCCGTTCCCGTGAGAAACTCAACAATTGAAACGTCCTTGAATAACCCAATCGACTCAGTGATGAGAATCACCATGATGGCAGCGGTGGTCGCGACTGCCACCAAAGCAGAGGCAAAAAGGACAGCTTCGATGGCTTTCTCTCTGATGTGACGACCTCGGCGGTATTCTAAATTAGAGGCTTGAACATTCATTATAAAATCGAAACCGTAAAAGGCAGAAGGGGGTAATCAATCACCCCCTTGGTTGGCATCTTCGCGACTAGACTGCCACGGGCAAAGTCCCAGATTCAGTCACCAAGTTTTGCCGGGTAGCGACTTAGAAACGCTATTTGAAGCTCTTGAACTTAGACAAGGTTTGCTGATAAGCAGCAGCCTTGTAAGGCACATAGCCAACCTTATCAACGGTTGTGCCCGCATTTTTGAGATAGTACTCTACAAAAGAGCGGACTTCGGGCTTTTTGGCCGCCTTATCAGACACATAGATAAAGATAGGGCGGGACAGCGGCGTATACTTGCCATTCAACACGTTCGCATCCGTGGGCTGGACACCGTTGATGGCGACAGACTTAAGCTTGTCCTTGTGGGCGAGGTAGTAGGCATAGCCAAAGTAGCCAAGCCCATTGGCATCGTTTTCTACGCCGCGAACCAGGATGTTGTCATCCTCACTGGCCGTGTAGTCCTTACGGCTTGCACCAGACTTGCCATTAATTTCTTCGGTGAAGTAGTCAAAGGTTCCAGAGTCAGCACCCGGTCCAAAAAGGCGCATTTTAGTATTGGGTAACCCTGACCGAACCTGGCTCCAAGTAGATACCTTACCCTGGGATTCCGGAGCCCAAATTTTCTTCAGTTCCGCTGTCGTCAGGTTGCTAACAGCTGTGTTTTTCTTATTGACTACGACGGTAAGAGCATCAATGGCAACGGGAAGTTCGACATACTTGATTCCCTTTGCTGCACAAGCTTTCTTTTCAGAATCTTTGATTGGGCGGGAGGCATTGGAGATATCGGTCTCACCAGCACAAAACTTTTTAAAGCCGCCGCCTGTACCCGAAACACCCACGGTCACCCGAACCGCCTTATTGGCTTTCTGGAAACCATCAGCCACTCGTTCAGTAATGGGGAAAACGGTGCTTGAACCATCGATTTTTACAATTTTTGCAGATTGAGCAACCCCCATAGTTGGCACCAGGGTCACTGCTCCCACCAGAGCAGACACAGCGGATAGGGCTGCAACGTTCTTTAGCGCGTTCAACTTAGCAGTCATGATTTGACCTAGAAATTCCTTTCAAACGTAATCCAATGAGATAAAGGTCACCGGGATCAACACTGTGCGGTCTAGAAGTCGAACCGCACAAGACTAAGCGACAAGTGAATCAAGGTCCGAAAAACTGATTTTCAAAAATCAGTATGTTCACAGATATCACCAGATACAGTTAAAACTAGTTAGGTTAAGATCACGGAATCAAAGTCATAAGAAATCTGTAAGATTAGATTAACAAACGATTAAGGTCGAAGAATTTAAGCTTTTCTTCCGTATAGAGAACAGGATGAGCTCCTATGGAAGCCTCTAAAGGGATTGCTCTTTTTGCAAAACCTCTAAAATCGTTAGGTAAGCTTGAGGTTTGCCATCGTAGGCTGTGCCGTATTCGCCCTTTAAAAGATGGGATCGAGCAATATCATAGGCTTCTGGGACGAGAGGAATATAATCCGTGGCGGAAACAATCCTAGAACTGTTTTCCATGTAAAACTTTACGAACTCCTGTAATTCTTCATTAGCCTGGGCTGATTTGCCATTGACGTAAATGAATAGGGGGCGAGACAAAGGTTGGTAAAGGGCCTTTTCCACTGCTTCTGCTGAAGGGGTAACCGCCTCTGTTAGGCTACCTTGGCTATCATCTGCGATCGCTACAACCTTGAGGCGATCGCGATTCTTTTCATAGTAAGAAAAACCAAAGAATCCTAACGCATTGGGATCTTGAGCAACACCTGCAACCAGGTCATTGTCATCTTCACTCCCTGTATAATCTCCTCGAAGGGAAGCCTCTCCTGTAATAACTTCGGCAAAGTAGTCATAAGTCCCAGAATCCTGTCCTGGTCCATAAAGCTGGATCGGTTTCTTAGGAAAATCAGGACGAACTTGGTCCCAGGTTAGAATTTTTCCCTGAGCCGCAGTTTCCCAGATTTTCTTCAATTCTGACACCGTTAACTCTTGAACCCAGCTATTTTGAGGATGGACAACGACGGCAAGAGCATCAAAAGCAATGGGCAACTCAATAAAGGGAACACCAGCCGTGCGACAAGCGGAGAGTTCTGCCGAGGAGATAGGACGAGAGGCATTGCTAATGTCGGTTTCGCCCGCACAAAACTTCCGAAAGCCACCCGTTGTTCCTGAAAACTGTATGTCAATCTCTACATTAGGGTTTGCCTTTTTGAAGGCTTCCGCAGCCATTTGGGTAATGGGATAAACCGTACTCGAACCATCTGCTTTTACCCCAGAGGATGATAGTAATTCAGAGTTACTTTGAGGTTGTGGAGAATCAGACCGATCAGAACTTGCTGGACTCGAAGCACTACAACCAGTGGCTAAAAGGCTAAGGGCGATCGCTATTCTAGCTAACTTTACGGCTACTTGAGTGTGAATTATCATTTTTTGCTTCCTACTAAATAGCTTGTTTCTAAGTCATTCGATGACTGACCGCAAGTGCTCTAGCTCACTATTTACTAAAGTTAAAACCTTAGTTTTTTTGTTTTAGCTGTTCTTTTCGTTCACTGTACCGATCCGTCAGATAATCAGTTTGCCCCCGAAGCAGCAGTGTGAATTTGAAGAGCTCTTCCATCACATCAATGACGCGATCGCGATAGGCCGAATCCTTCATCGTGCCATCCTCATGGAATTCCTGATAAGCCTTCGCCACGGACGATTGATTCGGAATCGTAAACATTCGCATCCAGCGTCCCAATAACCTCATCGTATTGACCGCATTAAACGACTGCGAACCACCACTCACTTGCATCACAGCCAAAGTCCGCCCTTGGGTAGGCCGAACTGCACCGATATTGAGGGGAATCCAGTCAATTTGGTTTTTCAGAATGCCCGAAATCTGGCCGTGCAGTTCTGGGCTAGACCACACTTGTCCCTCAGACCATTGGCTCAATGCTCGTAGTTCTTGTACCTTAGGGTGGGTATCAGGAACGCTGTTGTAAATGGGTAACTCACGTGGGTCAAAAAAACGAACTTCAGCGCCAAAACTGGCAATAATCCGGGCTGCTTCTTCAGCTAATAAACGGCTATAGGAACGTTCGCGCAAAGAACCATAGAGGAACAAAATACGCGGGGGGCGATCGCGATTTTGATCCCAATTCTGAAATTGAGGGACAAGATGAGGGTCAAGCATAGTTGATGTTCAGGCCGTAACAAGGCAGTAGCGTACTCGGCGATATTTTTACTCGGCGATACTTTCCAACAGGGTTGCAACCCGCGCTTTAATTTCATCCCGAACCCTGGGAAAAATCTCCGGCTGTTCTGCCGGATCATCCAGTTGCCAATCTTCAAAGACTTCGCGTAACACCCAGGCTTCTGGCAGGTTGACACCGCAACCACAGAGCGAAATTACTACATCAAAGTCTTCAGGATTGAAGGCAGCCAATGGGTCAGAGGTTTGATTGCTGATGTCGATGCCGATGTCCGCCATGGTGGCGATCGCCTCCGGCCTCACCTGACTGGCTTCTAAGCCTGAGCTAGTCACTGCAATTTTTCCGGCCCCCAAGGTCTTGGCAAATCCTTCCGCCATCTGGGACCGAGCGGAGTTCTTTTTGCAGACAAACATGACTTTTTTCATGGAATTGATCTCCTTGAAAAGGAGTTTGAATTGAGCTTGAATTGAATTTGAATCAAACTTAAATTGAGTTCGCAATCTATTTTGAGCTGATACTCAGAATTTAAGAATTCCAGCCACTGGGAACACAACGGGGATCGGGCAGGGTCGCCTTTTCGGGCTCTCGCGGGAACCAAAAGGCCGTTCGCTTACACACCTCGACCAACATGAGCATGAGGGGAACTTCGATCAAGACGCCCACCACCGTTGCCAGGGCTGCGCCGGAGTTGAGGCCAAAGAGGATGATGGCGGTGGCGATCGCCACTTCAAAGTGATTGCTAGCTCCAATCAAAGCGGCGGGCGCTGCATCTTCGTAAGTCAACTTCAGCTTCTGTGCCGCAACGTAACTCATGAGAAAAATAAAGTTCGTTTGAATGAACAGAGGAACTGCAATCAACAGAATATGAAGTGGATGCTTGAGAATCAGTTCTCCTTTGAATGCAAACAGCAAGACTAAAGTCACTAGCATTGCCGTAATGGCGATCGGCGTGAGATATTGCAAAAACCGTTGCTCAAACCAGGTTCGTCCTTTGTGTTGCAAAATCCAATGCCGGGAAACCACGCCTGCCAACAATGGAAAACCTACATAAATTAATACCGAAAGCACAATCGTTTGCCAAGGAACTGTCAGATTATTTGCGGCGAGGAGCCATCGCCCTAAGGGCGCATAAAGAAACAGCATGGCCAGCGAATTAATTGCAACCATCACCAGCGTATGCCCCTGATTGCTGTAGGACAAATAACCCCACATCAAAACCATGGCTGTACAAGGTGCAATGCCTAACAGAATCGTCCCGGCAATATAGGAATCTACCAAGGGCACATCAACCCCGCGAATTAGCTCTGTTCCCACCATCAGGGGGCGAAAAAGCCAACCTAAAAAGAATTGGGAAAAGGCCACCATCGTAAAGGGCTTAATCAGCCAATTCACCACCAAGGTTAAGAGCACAGGTTTCGGTGTCCGAGCCGCTTGCTTGGCCTGGGAAAAATCGATTTTGACCATGATGGGATACATCATGAAAAATAGGCAGATGGCAATGGGAATGGAAACCTGATAAAGGCTCATGGAATCCAGTGCCACGGCAACGCCAGGGAACAAACGCCCGAAGATTACGCCAGCCACAATGCACAGAAAAACCCAAACCGTCAGATAGCGCTCAAAAAAGCTCAGCCGCCCGCCTGCTTGCACAGGAGGGGGTTGCATAGAGTGGGCCATAGAGACTCCCTAACATCATCACTCTAGTTCATATCAAAAAAAATTGATTTGTGAAACCGTAGTCAGTTATTCTGTATCTACGTGGTAATCAGGCTGGAGAGTAGCCTTCTCGTCGGGGATTGGCCTATCATAGGAGCGTCGGTGATTTCTCAACCTATGACACCAGCCTCTAGTCCAGCCTCTAGCTTAAAATCAACTTCTCTTGAATTGGGCTTTAAGGCGCTGTCGGATCCGCTGCGGATTCAGATTATAGAGTTGCTGAGGCATCAAGAAGTTTGCGTTTGTGATTTGGGCGATCGCCTCCAAGTCGGTCAGTCCAAAATTTCGTTTCATCTCAAGGTTTTAAAAGAGGCTGAACTATTGCGCGCACGCCAGCAGGGCAAGTGGACCTACTACAGCCTTAACTTGCCCCAGTTCGCCCAATTAGAGCAGTACCTGTCAGAATTCCGACGCCTGAGCCCCATGCTGCCCGCTCGGGCCTGCGAAGAGGATGAGTGCTAGGGCAACGATATGGCTTGAATCTTGAGTTTGAATCTTTAGAATGACGAAACATCCGCAGCGGTAATGCGATTGAGGTCTTTGTCGATGGTGACTAGGCGATCGATGCGATCGCGGGTCGAAGGATGGGTGGAAAACAGATTGGCAAAAATGTTACGCGCCGGACCATTCATAATCAGCAGCGGTTGAAATGCCGGATTGCCTTCAAGGGGCAAAGACTGGGCTCCAGCTTCCAGCCGTTGCAGCGCGCGAGCCAAGGCCCGAGGATTGCGCGTTAACCTTGCTGCACCTTCATCGGCGGAAAATTCGCGGGTGCGGGAGATGCCCATTTGAATGACCGTCGCCGCCACCGGAGCCAACAACACGGATAACAACATCACAAAGGGATTGGTGCCTTCGTTATCACGGCTGCCCCCAAAGAAAAATGCCATTTGCGCCAGCCAAGAAATTGCCCCAGCAACCGTTGCGGCAACGGCTTGGGTCAGGGTATCGCGATTGTAAATGTGGCTGAGCTCATGGGCAATGACGCCTTCCAGTTCATCCTCCGGCAGCATGCGCAAAATCCCCTCGGTGACGGCAACCGCCGCGTGCTGAGGGTCGCGACCAGTTGCAAAGGCATTGGCGGCGGGACTGGGAACGATGTAAATCCTAGGCATCGGCATTTCAGCGGTTTGTGTCAGCCGCTGCACGATGCGATAGAGCTGGGGAAATTGAGTCGCGGTGACGGGTTGGGCGCGATAGGCGGAGAGGGCGAGGCGATCGGAATAGAACCAGGAGCCTAGGTTCATCACCGCAGCCATGATCAGGCCAAGAAAGGCACCGCCGCTGCCCCCCATCAGATTACCCACAGCCACGAGGATACCGCTCAGCAGTGCCAGCAGCGCCAGGGTTTTGAATTGGTTCATGGACGCTTCTCCCGGTTTTGAAGCCCGAAAAGTTTGAGGTAAAGGGGATGGATTCCCTGACCCTATTGTAAAAATCCTTTCGGCAAATAGGAGGGTTGAAAACCGATCCGGCGATCTTTCAGGCGATCTTTTAGGCAACCTTTTTAGGCAACCTTGCGGCGATCGCGACGACGTCCTACAAACCCAACTAGGGCAAAAAGACTGGCGATCGCGCCTCCCGCTTCTGGCACCGCCTGGGGCGGTTGGGGCTGACTTGCTTCCAATGCTAACAGGGCCTGAGCCGCAATGATTTGATGACCCTTCGTGGTCGGGTGCAAATCATCCCAAAATAGCGAGGTTTCACCACAGGCCGCTAGGGTCGCCGGATCAGAGATGGTGTTGTCTGCAATTTGAGCCAATGTAAAGCAGGGCGCGTCGGCTTGGGTAAAGCCAAAGGCGGTCGGATTTTGTTGAACTTCCGTAAAAATACTGGTGATATCAAAGGGCACAAGCTGAATATCGCTATGGGCGAGCTCAAATTGATTCAGCACCGTCGTCAGCCCCTGATTATGGGCGGCGCTCAGGGCACTTAAGGGACCCGGTGCAATGGCCTGCCCCAGGGGCGTGTTGCCGAGGTCGGGTAAATTGGCCACGAGGAAATTGCGCGCGCCGCTGGCATACAGGTCGTTCAAAGCATTGCTGATATTCGTCAAGGGAATCTGCGGATTGGTTTGGCCGCCGCCGAGATAATCATTCGCTCCAGCCCAATAGATGTAGAGCGCCTCCTCCGTTGCACTCGGCCCAGCGGCATTGATAAAGGTTTGATAAGCTGCTAATTCGGTGGCGACACCGGGAAGGGCAGGGCTGCCAACGGGTTTGAGCGGGTTGTCGTCGTTAGAGTTGGTGTTGTCGGTGTTGGCTCCGGCGATCGCAAAGTTAATCCCCTGACTGGCTGACAGCGGATTTGTCTGAGCCTCCAAAATCCGCGCGGGCGAGAGGCCTAAATCATCGGCTAAATACTCAACCCAAACGGGGCCATTGCTCGTGCGACCGTCTACATAGGGCGGTGGCGGGAACGTGTCTCCTGAAAAGTCAAACAGGTTGCCGGGGTCCGAAAGGCTGTCTCCAAAGACGTAGAGGCGATCGAAATTCAGTGAAGCGGCTTCGCTAGGCAAGGCGGGCAGGAGCAACAAAACCGTCAAGCCAGTCAAAAGGGCAGGGGCTGATTTCATGGGGAAAAACCTGCGGGAGCAGGCTAGACAAGGGGGCGTTCGGACATACGAGTCTTGGCCGATGCAATCCAGCAGGGAGATTTATCCGATTCTAGTGAAGGTCTAGAGGGTGCGTCGAGGGTATTTTTGTTAAGTTCTTTGTCTCCTGTCTTAGAAAAGGTGGTAGTCCAATTATGTGGGTGCTGGAGAGAATGAAGCGGCATGAGCCTGCTTAAGGCGCAATTGCTGGTTGTAATGGTGAACGAAATTCCAGATCGCAGCCTCGTGGTTCTCTTGTTTCTTTGAAAACGAGAGCGCCTTTCGGACCAAGCGCGACACCCTTTGCCGCAGGGTGCAGTTGAACCTCTCGATGTAGCTCGTCAGCCCGCTTTCTTTCCCAACCGCTCGGTGGCGTTGGCTAGGAAGCACACAGGCATAGCTCTCCCAATAATCGGTGTAGATGACTGCACATTGGCGGTACACTCCCGGTAGAGACCGCCATAAAGCTTCGGCAGATTTAGCACTTCGGTCCCCGATATAAAGGCCAATGATTTCGCGAGTGTCCGCATCTAGAGCAATCCAAACCCACTGTTTATTTCCTTTATGGTCCACGAACGACCAGAGTTCGTCCATCTGGACCGTCAGAGCTTTTTTACTTTCTTCGTCACTTCCACCTCCCGAGCAACGGTTTTAGCTTTGGCGTTGACGTAGGTCTGAATGCAGCTCTCGGAGCGCTGCATCACCCGAGCAATTCCAGCAATGGCCAGCCTTTCAAGCAATAAACGTTCGAGCAAGGCTATCTCTTCATCGCTCAAGGGAAGGGATTTCGGAGTCAGGACAAACCGGCGATGGCAATCTCGACATTTATAGCTTTGAGTACCGCGATCGTTGAAGCCGTTACGGCTGATATCTTCAGATAGACAGTTAGGACAATGAAGCAGCTCTTGAGTCATCGCAATTGGCACAGAAGGGTCTTACCCAGTTTGCTTTTTCTTTCTCTAATGGCCACAACATACTCATCCCCCAGCTAAAGGCACTACCGAAAAGGTTAGAGACCGAGTGATTCAGAAAATAATTCTTTACTTGTCAGATTTGTTAGACTCAGATGATTTGCTGGGTTGAGTGAGTTCTTTCAGCGCAGTTCCGCCTAAAAGAGCTGCCCCTGTAGTGAGAAGACTAATGGGTACTCTTGCTTCTTTATCCTTAATTGCGACGGAAAATCCAAGGGATGCAACAAAAAGACAGGAAAAAGCGGTCATTGCCCAAGCAAGATGTTTCTGATTCCCTTGGCGAATTTCGCGTTGCTCGATGTTGCGGTTTTCTTCCTTTCGTTCTTCTAGGGCAAGGGTTTTGAGCGCTAATTCATGTTTTTGATCAATTTCCTTTTCCCGTAACTGCTGTTCCTTTTCCTTGAGTTTTTGTTCTTCGGCGATGCGATCGCGCTGATAGGCAATGATTTGCTCAATCGCGCTCGGGTCTCCAGCTTGGAGCTTAGCCAGCAAGGCAGGATAAAGCAAATCACCCAGATTACCCTGAGGTTCGGCCCTGACAATTTCACTTTGGATGGGGCTATCTGCTGCGCCGGTCATACAGTGAATCCTGCAAAGAAATCATTAATCAATTGACTTCCAAGATAAGCAGCATAGGCGACCTGATAATTTTCATTGTTGGGAATCATGACGTAGGCATCGGATTCACCGGGATTGCAGCGATCGCGGGTCACCACCCAGTTTGGATTAAGCCGCTTTAAGTCGGCGATATAGGTTTGGAAATAGTTGCGATCGCGATCCGAGGCATCAACAGGCAGCACAAAACGTTTGATGCTTGGGGCTGTTAGGGGTGGGGGGGTGGGTTGAGGAACCTGAGATTGGGTTTGAGGTTGCTGATGATGGAGTGAAGGTTCAGCGCTGAAGGATTGGGGGGGTGTCCCGGTGAACTGGGTAACGGTTTGAAGTTGATCGGTCTCAAAACTGAGTCGTTTTTGGCGATCGCCCCCATCCCGGCGCAGCAGCTTCCGAGCAGTACGATAGGCAGTGTTAAGTTGGGGGTGTTGTTGGGCGATCGCCTTCAATTCCGATATATGCTGATCCAGTTCTTTCTCGAGTGCCCATACATCCTTAGGCAGCTCGGTGCCTTCCTCGCGGCAGGTTTCGAGGGCGATCGCGAAGGCATCAACAGCGAGCTGGTCGAGTGGGCTGAGGGTGGACATGGTTTAGGCTCCGGTGCCGGTGAGCGTGAAGGCGGCCCAGTAGTAGGGATGACCATACCGGATCTGCTCTGGCTCCATTGTATCAAGGTCCCCTTGTTCCTCCTCCAGGAATTCCCGTACGTTTGCCGGGAGGTCGAGGCGGAGCCATTGGTCGTAGCGGGTTTTGAGCTGGGCGACGGTGAGGCTGGGCAGGGTTTGGCGGCTGTGGTGGAGGGCGGCGACGGGGCCAAGCTGGGGGTGTTGCTGGAGATGGCGATAGAATTCGACCATGAAGACCATGCTGGCGGCGGATTCCACGGTCCAGATGGTGCTGAGGACGTGGGGAATGCCCTGGGCCAGGAGGGCGCTGGTGAGGCCGACGTATTCGGCGGTGATGGTTTGGTTGCCGCTGAGGGCGGTTTCGCAACTGGCGAGGGTGATGAGGCTGTAGCTGCGCAGGGAGATTTGGCGCAGGTCTTGGACGGTGAGGAGGTCGGTGTTGGCGAGGGCGAGGGCGGATTGTTTGGGGTCGTCAAAGTTGTAGCTGGCGTGGCCGTTGAAGTGGAGGATTTGGTGGCCCTGGGCGAGGGCGGTTTGGACGGTGGTCTTGTGGGCGTCGGGGGCGGAGATGGGTGTGATGCTGTGGGTGGGGCGAAGGAGGGCTTGGATCAGGTGGGTTTCGGCTTCGGCGTGGTAAAGCGCGGCCAAGCCTTCATGGTTGGGTGCGCTAATCGTTAAAGCCGTCGGTTGCGGTAGGGACGAACAGCGGTTCGTCCGGCTGTTGGTTTCGCCCGGTGCCCCCATGGGTGGACGCAACAGTTGACCCATCTGGAGGCTGGGGAGAACGGTGGTTTGATATTCGGTAAAGAAGGCGTGGAGGGGCAGGCGGTGGAGGTCGCGGTGGGGAATGAGGGTGAGGTGGGTGATTTCGGGGGGAAGTTGGGTTTTGAGCGCGTCGATTTGGAGGATTTGGGCCAGTTGGTTCAGTTGGTCCGGTAGGGTGTTGTACCAATCCGATTTTGGGTGCTTGGGCTGGGTTTTGCTTTTGTCAATATGGTTTTTGTAGCCTTGGTTCCAGGTTTTGAGCCAGGTTTCGAGCTGGGTGATTTGTTGGAGGGCGGTTTGGGGGGTGGGTGGGGTGATGGGGTGGGGGGTGATGGGGTGGTTGGGCCGCAGGAGGAAGGGGGTGAGGCGGTTGGGGCTATGGTGCCAGTAGAGGATGGCTTGATGGGGTGGCAGTTGCTGATGAATCTGTTGGATTTGGTCGGGGCTGAGGCTGGGGGCTGGGGCTTCGGCGAGGAGCCAGGTCATGAGGGCGTTTTTGTCGGCTTCGGCGGTGGCGAGGGCGGTGAGGGGGTTGCCTTGGCGCAGGTGGAAATCGACGGTGAGTTGGTTGAAGTTGGGAAGGGTGCGTTCTAAAAGTTCTTTTTTCTCTTCGGTTATTGCTTGGCTAATGATTTTGTCGCGTAGCCCGCTGCCTCGGCGGAGAAGAGCCTCAATGGTTTCGATGGGATCGTTGAGTAGCAAATGAGTATGGGCGACTCCCCAGAGAACGGAAAGAAAATCTTCTGGGTAGAAATGCTGATCAATATTTTTTTCGGCTTTGTAGTAGCTGCGAAGTGCTTCGCGCCATTCGGGCATAGGGTTGGCTTTGTCCGCATGTTTAAGGTAAGCATTTCCTAATGCCAGTTGAATTTTGCCAAAACCGTAAGTCTTTTCAGACAAGTGAGGTATGGCCTTTTTCAGAGCTTCAACATGGGATTTTCGGGGTTGTGGATCGAGGTTTTGTCTGCGAATTTGTTCTAGAAGCGGCAGATTGAGAGGATTACCTAACCGACAAAACGCTGTTCCTCGGTTGAACCAGGCTTCGTGATTGTCCGGTTTGATTTCGAGCGCTTTGTCGTAGCTGGCGATCGCTTCCTCATAGCGGCCTAAGTTACCGAGTGAATTGCCCCGGTTGTAACAGGCTTCGTGATAGTCCGGTTTGATTTCGATGGCTTTGTCGTAGCTGGCGATCGCTTCCTCATAGCGGCCTAATTTATGGAGTGAATTGCCCCGGTTGTTCCAGGCTTCGTGCAAGTCCGGTTTGATTTCGAGGGCTTTGTCGTAGCTGGCGAGCGCTTCCTCATTTCGGCCTAAGTTACCGAGTGAATTGCCCCGGTTGTAACAGGCTTCGTGATAGTCCGGTTTGATTTCGATGGCTTTGTCAAAGCTGGCGAGCGCTTCCTCATTTCGGCCTAATTTATGGAGTGAAATGCCCCGGTTGTTCCAGGCTTCGTGATAGTCCGGTTTGATTTCGACGGCTTTGTCGTAGCTGGCGATCGCTTCCTCATAGCGGCCTAAGTTACCGAGTGAATTGCCCCGGTTGTAACAGGCTTCGTGAGAGTCGGGTTTGATGGCTAGCGCTTCGTCGTAGCTGGCGATCGCTTCCTCATATCGACCTAAGTCATCGAGTGAATTGCCCCGGTTGGTCCAGGCTTTGTGAAAATTTGGTTGTAATTCAATTGCTTGCTCGAAGCTCCTTAGCGCATTCTGATGAGCATCCAAAAAAGTAAGACTATCTCCCTCCGCGCTCCAAAGTCGCCCTATTTGCCTGCAAATTTCTGCTTTTTGTTCATCGGTCTGAACATCATGTAAAAGTTGATTTAGCTGGATAATTTTGGATTGCCTTTCCTGTGAGCTAAAAGCACAATAAGAGCTCCACTCCTGATCCCCCAAAATAGTTGTAAGATCAAGATTGTTCTCCATCTCCAGCTTTTCCACCTCCGGCTCCGCCGCCCGCACCAACACCCCCGCCACCTGACTCAACCCCTCCAACCCCAACCCCGCCAAAACCCGCAACGCCTCCAACCGCTCCGCCGAAGCCTCTTCCACCCAAAACCCCGGCAACCCCTCCGCCAACACCGCCCCCTTCACCCCCCGCACCATCAACCACCCCTTCACCCGACCCGCACTCACATCCGCCGCCCGCAACTCCACATCCAACAACTCCCGCAGCAACGCCGCACAATCCACCTGCGGCTTCACGACCCGCTGCGCCTCCGCCTCCGCCTCAACCCGCTCCGTCCGCTTCCCCTTCCCAAACGGCCACACCATCGCCCCATCTCCCACAAATACCTCCCCGCATTCTCCCAGAGATCCCCCAGCCCATCCGCGTATTTTTAATAACCTTCAAGAAACCTAAACATTTCGCCAACCCAAGCCCCTGCAAGACACCGGGTGTTTGTCTCAAATACCCGCCTCACTTTCCAGAATCGGAAAACACCCGGTGTCTGTGGTAGTCTAGTGAGTCGGTTATGAACCATAACAGGGCGTGGGTGTCGAGAAGTACTTTCATTCCATGTACTCCCGAAAATCGTCGAGCGGGGCATTAAAGTCGGGGAGGATGCGGATGAGTCCTCGGGCAGAACCAGGTATGCGACGCTCTTGCGAGGCGGGTTTTAGTTCATGTCCGATCGCGTCGGTTAGTTGGAGGGCTTGGATGTTGAGGAGGAAGTCAATAAAGTCGAGGACGAGTTTGGCGAGGGGATCGGGGAGTTGGCGGAGTTTGGCGATCGCGGTTTCGTGGGTGTTCATCGGTCTGTATGGATTGAGTTTGGAGTGCTCTCTATTTTAGCGTTTATCCCTCGGGGGCTAGAAGCTTCTAGAAGCGGGGGTCTGGGCGCAGGCTGTCGAAGCCTCAGGCCCAGAAGCACCAATTCTTTGTTGCTCAGGCATCTCATCCGGTTCACCCCCCGCTGCGCCGCCGCCCCCGCCTCAACCCGCTCCTCCCGCTTCCCAAACGGCCACACCATCGCCCCAGCCCCCACAAATACCTCCCCGCATTCTCCCAGAGATTCCCCAGCCCGTCCGCGTATTTTCAATAACCTTCAAGAAACCTAAACATTTCGCCAACCCAGACCCCGAAAACACCCCGCGTCTCAACCCAAACACCCATCCCCGTACGGACGGGTTTAGCCCAAATCTCCAGCCTCCCATCCAATCAAAACCCGCCAAAACCCGCCTCGCCCCCAGCCATGCTAGCCTTAGCTCAATGGCCCTTCCCACACCACAGCCCATGACCGCCAAAGATCGACTCCTCCAAGAACTTGACCAAACCCCAGACTTCCTCATCGAAGAAGTCCTTCACTTTCTTCTCTTCCTCAAAAATCGCCTCTTCAACCGCCTCCCACAACCCAACACGCCTAAAGAAGAAAGCCTCCTCAATTGGGTCGATAGCTTAACCACCCAAGTCCCAGAAACCGCTTGGCAACAAGTCCCCACCGACCTCGCCCAAAACCTCGATCACTATCTCTACGGCTCCCCCAAAGAATCGTGAAAACCGTTTTTGCAGATACCGGCTACTGGATTGCTATCCTCAACCCCACAGATAGCCTTCACGAGCGAGCCCGCCAGGTAACCCAACAATTAGGAGCCGTCAAAATTATCACCAGCGAGATGGTTTTAACAGAACTCCTCAATGCCTTTTCCAGCAAGGGCAATCGACTACGTTCTCTTGCCGCCAACTTTGTCACACAAGCGATTACTCGTTCAGACATAGAAGTCATCGCAAAGTCTTCGGAGTTGTTTCAGCAGTCTTTGTTCCTCTACACACAACGACCAGATCAAGACTGGAGTCAAACCGACTGCGCCTCATTTGTACTGATGCAACAAAACGGCATTACAGAAGCACTCGCCTACGACAAACATTTCGAGCAGGCTGGATTCATTGCACTTTTACGCTAAAACATCGCCCCATCTCCCACAAATACCTCCCCGCATTCTCCCAGAGATCCCCCAGCCCGTCCGCGTATTTTCAACCACTCGGAAAACAATTTACATTTTAAGTAAAGAGACAATGAACAGAGTACGATTCCGTTCTTTCTTCCTTCAAGGTAAGGAATCCAGAGTCAGCCTTCAGGGTGTGACGATTGCCTAATAGGGGCTCACTAGGCCGCTAGGCAAGCCTAAAGCCGCGATCGCCCCAAAACTGTTACAGTGAAGTCAAAATTTTCAAATCTTCGTAACAGTCCTTCGCAGCTCTCCACCATGGTTTCGGCCCCCCTCTCCCTCCAAACCTCCCCCATTCGCCCCGCGATCCAAGCCCTCCAAGAGGATCTCGTTATCTGGCGGCGGCATCTGCACCAGTACCCAGAGCTAGGGTTCCAGGAAGAGCAAACCGCCCAGTTCATCGCCGAAAAACTCACCACCTGGGGCATTGAACATCAGACCGGCATTGCAGAAACCGGCATTGTCGCCCTCATTCCCGGCAACGCCCCTGGACCCGTTCTCGCCATTCGCGCAGATATCGACGCGCTGCCCGTGCAAGAGCAAAATGAGGTGCCCTATCGATCGCGCCACACCGGCAAAATGCATGCCTGCGGTCATGATGGCCATACGGCGATCGCCCTCGGTCTCGCCCGCTATCTCAGCCAGTACAGCGACTTCCCAGGCACCGTCAAAATCATCTTCCAACCCGCAGAAGAAGGCCCCGGCGGCGCAAAACCCATGGTCAAAGCCGGAGTGCTCAAAAACCCCGATGTAGATGCGATTATTGGCCTACACCTTTGGAATAACTTGCCCCTAGGCACCGTAGGCGTGCGCAGTGGCCCGATGATGGCAGCGGTAGAACTATTTGACTGCATCATCGAAGGCAAGGGCGGCCATGGCGCAATGCCCCATCAAACCGTAGATTCCATTGTCGTCGGTTCGCAAATTGTCACTGCATTGCAAAGCATTGTGGCCCGCAATGTCGATCCGATTGATTCAGCGGTTATAACCGTAGGGTCATTCCATTCCGGTACAACCCACAATGTGATTGCAGATAAGGCAACCCTAACGGGGACAACACGCTATTTCAATCGTCGGTACGAAGGCTTTTTGCAGGACCGGATCGAGGCCATTATTAAGGGCATTTGTGAAATGCATGGGGCAAAGTATAGCCTCAACTATTGGCAACTGTATCCCCCGGTCATTAATCATCCTAAAATTGCAGAATTGGTGCGATCGATCGCTGAATCAGTCGTCGAAACCCCGGCGGGTGTCGTACCGGAATGTCAGACCATGGGCGGTGAAGATATGTCATTCTTTTTGCAAGAGGTACCGGGTTGCTATTTTTTCCTGGGCACAGCCAATCTCAGCAAAGGTTTGTCCTATCCCCACCATCATCCTCGGTTTGACTTTGATGAAACGGCCTTGGGCATGGGAGTGGAGATCTTCGCTCGCTGTGTGGAGAAGTTTTGTCAGCAACCAGCGTCAAACCTTTGAATGTCAGAACCTTGAGGGAGCTACAGTTCTTTTCAGGCAGCATCCTGCTTGAGTAGTCCAATTACAGCTTTGCGATAGCAATCGAAGCGAGGATCTTGCCGAATACTAGGAGGGCGGGAATTGCCGAGGTCGATCGCAAACTCAGCCTGGACCTTGCCGGGATGGGACGTCAAGACATAAAGCCGTTGCGATAGGATGATGGCCTCATCAATGTCGTGGGTAATCATCAAAATGCTGATGCCCGTTTGTTGCCAAAGCTCCCGCATAAACTGCTGCATGGTTTCCTTGGTTTGTACATCCAGGGCACCGAAGGGTTCATCCATGAGCAAGATTTTGGGTTGGCTGGTGAGGGCGCGGGCGATCGCCACCCGTTGTTTCATCCCCCCAGACAGTTGCTTCGGCAAGGATTGAGCAAAATCCGTCAGCCCCACCATATTCAAATAATAAGACGCACATTCGCGGCGGGTCCTGGGATCAACCCCTTGAAGTTTGAGGCCAAATTCAACATTTCTCTGGATCGTCATCCAAGGGTAGAGGGTGTAGTCCTGAAATACCATACCGCGATCGGCACCGGGTCCTGTGATGATTTCATCGTCCACTTGCAAACTTCCCCGAGTGGGGAGTTCAAGGCCCGCCACGAGACGAAGAAGCGTCGATTTACCCGAACCGGAAGCTCCCACGACACAAACAAATTCCCCCTGTTCGACATGAAGGTTAATGTTCTCCAGGGCTGTAATTGAACCTTCTGGCGTCGGGAACTGCTTCGTCAAATTACAAACTTCGAGATGCATGGAGAAACGGCTTGGAGAATGTCGGAAACAGCAAGGGAAAGGATGGATCTAAATCCTGAAACCAAGGGTTTTGTTAAGCATCAAGGGACCAGCGACAAGTGGCTTTTAGCAACCCTTTGAGGGAGAGATCAATGGCAAAACCAATTAGACCCAGGACAATCAGATAGGCAAAGATTTCGTCCGTGCGGAAAAACTTTTGGGCGATCGCAATCCGCTTCCCCAAGCCCTCATTGGCTGCAATCAATTCTGCCACAACTACCAAATTCCAAGCGGCTGCCATGTTGATCCGAAAAGCATCTAAAATATTGGGAAAAACGTAGGGGGCAATCACCTGAGATAGGGTTTGCCAACGGGAACCACCGAGGGTGTAAGTTGTTTCTAACAGGTGCTTTGGCACAAACTTGACCGCATCCATAATCATCAGCGTGTTGAAGAAGATTACGCCGATAAAAATGAGGGCAATTTTAGGGGATTCGTCGAGTCCTAAATAAATGATTAATAGGGGAATGAAGGCGGGAGCAGGCATGTAGCGGACAATGCCGATGATGGGTTCTAGGAGCGATCGCACCGTCGCAAAGGCTCCCATGCAAATGCCTACCGGAATAGAAATGATTGCCGCAATCAAAAAGCCAAGTCCTACCCGACTGATACTGGCCGTTGCATCTTCAACAAATAGCCCCTGTTCGATCAATTTCTGCAAGGCTTCTAGCACCATCAAGGGAGAGGGCAGAAACTTGGGATTAACCCAGCCCGTTTGGGTCACTAACTCCCAAAGTCCCAAGGGAAGCAGCACCGACAAAACCCGCAGTCCCCAATCAAGTTTGGGGGGAAGTTCTGAACTCAATTGCCAAAACTGATTGGGCTTAAACCGTTTCCGAGGCGGTAAATCGAGGGACGCAAAATGGGTTGGGGTTTGGAGTTGTGCAGTCATTGGAGTTGTGGATGGAGTGAAGTTATACAAACTGAATGGCGATAACTGATGGCGATAACTGATAGCTACAATACAATGGCGAACATTTCTACGATGTTCTACTGTTTACTACTTTGTAGCAGCATAGGCCTTGACGAATTGATCATCGAGCAGGGGCTCAAGGGGTGGGGCAGATGGAATAAATTTAACGCTTACCATGAAGTCTGCCATTTGTTTCGCTGCATAGGGCATATATTCCATACCTTCGCCCTGACTAAAGGCCTTGAGATTGTCTTCAATCGAGAACATTTTGGTTCCCTGCTTCAACGACTGCAATTCCTCAACCGTAATACCCGCCCGTTTAGCCATGATTTCGTCAGATTTTGCCGGATTGGCTGCCATAAATTCAAGGGTATCAAACCAGGTTTTGACGATCGCCTGCACCTCATCCGGACGCTCATCAATCAGTTTTTGGCTCACTACGAGCAGATCCGGAATGGCTCCCGGATAGTCCGCTGAGCTCAACAGCTCCTTACTCCCCTCCCGTTCCAGCGCCGTCAGCCAAAAGGGTGGAAAAGCACCCACGGCATCTGCTTGCCCTGCGGCAAAAGCCGCTGCGGCTGCTCCCGTTTCTAAGGGAACAATCTCAATGTCTTCGCGACTCATGCCTGCATCTTTGAGGGCGAGCGTCAGTAGAAAATCATCCACCACGCCTTCTTCGATCGCCACTTTCTTCCCTTTCAAATCCTGAATTGAGTTGATCTCTTTGGAAACAATAATCTTGTCATTGCCCGCTGAGTTATCGTTGACGAGAACCGCCACTTGGCCGTTTACAGAATCAGCCGCAAAGGAAATTGTGTCATTCAGCGTCTGGGTATTGCCATCGAGCTGTCCGGCGGCAAAGGCTTCCATGGATTGGATATAGCCATCGAACCAGCGCATTTCCACATTGACATTGTTGGTCTTGAACAACCCTTCTTGTTCGGCGATCGCCCAAGGCCACCAACCGGGCCAATTACTATAGCCAATCACAATCGGTTTAGTTGCGGATGTTGTATCACTTGAGTTGTTGCCCGCCGTATCAGGACTAGAAGCGCTACAACTAACGGTCAGAAGAACCGTGCAGAAAAAAACAAGGCAAAGGGAAAGTAAGTTTCTTCGTTTCATGGTTTCAATGGCAATGAACACACAGATCGTAAAGTTGATGCGCCGATTCGCAGTGGGGCGATCGCCCGCACCCAATCCAGCCACGCTTCAAACCCTTCACCCGTCTTGGCAGACAGCAGAATGATCGTCGCCTGGGTATTGATTTGGCGAATATTGTGGATAATCGTTTCGAGGTTCACATCCAAATAGGGAACCAAATCGGTTTTGGTAATCAGCAAACAATCTGCCTCGCGAAACATAATCGGATATTTCAGCGGTTTGTCTTCCCCTTCGGTGATGCTAAGCAGCGCCACCTTGGCATGTTCTCCCACTTCAAATTCTGCGGGACAAACCAAGTTTCCGACGTTCTCTACGAATACGAGATCGAGTGATTGGGGCTCTTGCTCTTGCTCCAGTTGGATCATGCCACCTGCCACCATTTTGGCATCGAGATGACAAGCCCTGCCGGTGTTGATGGCGATCACTGGAGCTCCAGTTTGGCGCAGGCGCTCCGCATCCAGTTGCGTGGTCATATCCCCTTCAATCACCGCCATGTTGAGTTCTGGGGCAAGTCGGGCTAGGGTACGCTCCAATAGTTGCGTTTTGCCTGCGCCGGGGCTGCTCATTAGGTTAAGACAGATGACACCCCAATGGTCGAAGCGATCGCGATTATCATCGGCAAGGTGTTGATTGGCGTGAAGCAAATTGATTTCTAGGGCCGCGTCCATGGTTTGGTGCATATCCAACCTCTGTTTTAATAAAGGGTTCTAAAAAGAGTTCTAAGATGAAACCTCAAAAAATTCCACCCGATTAATTTTGAGTTCACGTCCTGAGCGAATATCTTCCATCGGACTTTGGCAGACTGGGCAGGCATATTGCAGACCGATCAGAGGAGAATATTCCCGTTGGCAAGGATGACAATAGGCCAGGAGGGGAATCTCTTGAATCACCAACTTTGCCTCGGCTAAACAGGTATTTTGCCGCTGAATTTGAAAGGCAAACTGGAGGCTCGCGGGCTCAACGCAGGTAAATGCTCCAACAGTCAGATGCACCGCCCTAATCGATCGAGGCTCGGGTTGCTCCGCCATCCAGTCCTGAACGGTGAGGATGAGTGCTTTTGTCATATCCGTTTCGTGCATGGTCTCTCCTCCTATTGCCAGCCGCTGCCCACATCCAGGTTGGCCTCTGCTTGGATGTAGTCCGGTTTTGCTGCACGAGGCAGTTTTCCGGACAACACAAGATGGGCCATCGTGTCGCAAATCACCCTGGTGGCCATGAGCGATGTGATGTCGCTGATGTCGTAGGGCGGCGAAACCTCAACGATTTCTAGGCCACAAACCGGTGCTTTTTCGACGATTTTACCTAGCATATAGAGCGCTTCTCGGGGTAGCAGTCCTCCTGGTTCTGGCCAGCCCGTCCCCGGTACAAAGCCTGCATCAATGCAATCAATATCAAAGCTAATGTAGACACAATCCGTGCCATCCATGGCCCGCTCTAGAGCAAAGTCCACCGCCGCATCTAGGCCCATACTGGTAATATCTGTGACCGTGAGGATATTGGTGGCCCGCTCCCGGCAGACTTTGACCCCCTGGCGAGGCACTTGCCACCCCCCAATGCCGAGCTGCACGAGGTTTTTTGCAGGCGCATTTTCCATGTTGGTGGCATGAAACCAAGGGCAGGTGTGCATGCGCTCATCAAGGTCTGTTTCTTGGGTATCGACATGGCGATCGAAGTGAATAATGCCAACTTTCTTATCACCTAAATGTCGGCAAATGCCACGCACTGTTGGAAATCCAATGGAATGGTCGCCGCCTAAAATGATTGGGAAGGCACCAGAAGCAAAAATGTGAGCGATGCCCTTGGAAATCTGATCAAAGGATTTTTCGTTGTTGGCTGGAATCGTAAAGATATCACCCACATCACAGAGCGTAATCTGTTCTCTTAGATCAATCCCCAGCTCGAAATTATAGGGAGTATACAGGGCAGAAATACGGCGAATTCCCTGGGGACCAAAGCGGGTGCCGGGGCGATAGGTCGTGCCGGAATCATGGGGCACCCCGACGATCGCCACATCAAATTCACCCACCCGACGAACATCTTCAACGTAGGGGGCCTTGAGAAAGGTGTTAATACCGGCGTAGTGGGGGAGTTCGCCTCGGGAAAAGGTGGGAATGGAGCGATCGCGAATACTCTCCGCCGCTTCTAGGCCAAATTCTAAACCTTGGGATACTTCCTGCTGCCACCCGGTTAAGGGCAGTCGAGCCTCCTTTTCAAGTGCTTGCTGGGCTTCGCTGGGAGGCTGAAAGGTGGGTTGTTCGGTCATCACACAGTCCAAAATTAGGTGACATGTGTAGACACATCGCTCGCACAACTAAGCCCGGCAGAGGTAAGCTGTAGCAAAGCCAAGCGTCTACCTTCTCCCGGGCTTTTATCCCGCCGTGTACTAAGGGACTTGAAGAAATCTGTTACCCCTTAGCGGCTTCTCTCGGACCAGTCATCTAGCGCCAATAGCCACCTTAATTGCTGACAAAAACTATAGGTGTTACTATGATGCTGCTAAATCGGAACCCTAGAAGCTATCTCTTTTTATTGATGCAAAACTTGCCAGAGACAATGGGCCTTTGACATGGATTGCTATTCTACCCTTACTAAATTGATACCAATGACTTGGCGGAGCTTCTGTATCAACCACAACGGAATCAGAAGTTGGCGCAGACTTCTGTGGCTTCTACCCTGTTTTTACGGTTAATTGAGACACATTATAGTAATCTGTAAACGACCCAGGTAATACATCTGATACGGTACTACGCTTGGTCCTTTATTTTGATTTTGATAGGTCACCGCAGTTTCGGTCAGGGTTGTAGATGGGGAGTCAAGCCATCGTCATACTCTCCCAGAGCCGTATACTTGAGGCCGTTCTCTATGCCGGTCTCCCATGGCTGTTCCCCAAGACCCCTCCCCCAATCCACCCCAACGTCGCGACGACGATCATGCGCCAGCGGCAGTGCGACCTACGCCGAGCCCCCAGCGATCGCTCGCCGGTATCGCAGGTATCGTTGCCATTGCAACCCTCCTGAGCAAAGTCGTGGGACTGATACGGCAGGTGGCGATCGCCGCTGCCTTTGGGGTCGGGCCTGCGGTGGGGGCCTACGAGTTTTCCAGCATCATCCCCGGTTTTTTCCTCATTCTCCTCGGCGGGATTAATGGCCCCTTCCACAGCGCCATGGTCAGCGCCCTCGCCAAGCGCAAGCGGGAAGAAGCTGGGCCGCTGGTTGAACGCATTTCTACCCTCGTGGGTCTTGTGCTCCTGGGGGTGACGATTATCGTGGTCCTGGCTGCGCCCCTGCTGATTGACCTGATTGCACCGGGACTCAGCAGTTCTGAAGTCGGGCTAGAGGTGCGGCGGATTGCCATCCAACAGTTGCGGATCATGGCTCCCATGGCCTGGTTTGCTGGGATGATTGGCATTGGCTTTGGAGCGCTGAATGCGGCGGATCAGTATTGGTTGCCCTCAATTAGTCCGCTGCTGTCTAGCCTAACGGTAATTCTGGGCGTGGCGATTCTGGGGCTGACGCTGGGGCCACGGCTGCTGTCGCCGGAATACGCCCTGGTGGGTGGCTTGGTCCTGGCGGGGACGACGCTGGCGGGGACGATTTTGCAATGGTTGGCCCAGGTGTGGGCGCAGAAGCGCGAGGGCTTGGGGCGACTGCGGCTGCGGTTTGGGTTTCAGGATTCCGGTGTCAAGGATGTGACGAAGGTGCTAGGACCGGCGCTGTTTGCCTCGGGGATGCTGCAAATCAATGTCTATACCGATATGATTTTCACGTCATTTTTGCCCGATCCAGCGGCGTCGGTGTCAGCCTTAAACTACGCCAATTTGCTGGTTCAGGCTCCCTTGGGAATTTTGTCGAATATGATTTTGGTGCCGTTTTTGCCAGTGTTTTCGCGGCTGCGGGACCCCCAAGATTGGCCAGAGCTCAAGGACCGGATTCGCCAGGGGGTGGTGTTGACGGCGATCGCCATGCTCCCCGTCGGAGCCTTGATCCTTGCCCTCGCTAAACCCATTGTGCAAGTGGTCTACGAACGGGGTGCCTTCCAGGCCCAGGCGTCGCAAATTGTTGCAGCGGTCCTCATGGCCTATGCGGTGGGGATGTTTGTGTATCTAGGTCGTGATGTCTTGGTGCGGGTGTTTTATGGCCTGGGAGATGGCACGACCCCCTTCCGCATCAGCATGGTCAATATCTTTCTCAATGCCTTGCTAGATTTTATTTTTGTGCGTGTCTTCCATTGGGGAACTCCCGGTCTTGTCCTGGCAACCGTTGGTGTCAATATTGTTTCCTTTGGTGCGCTTCTTTGGATTTTGAACCGGCGGCTCCAAGGGCTGCGGCTGCGGCGTTGGGTCTGGCCGTTGCTGGGGCTACTGGGGGCAAGTGTGGTGAGTGGCGTGGTGGCCTCGTTGATTTTGCGTGGTATTCAGGCAGTGTTGCCGGTGCAAAATTTCTTTGGTCATGCGATGGAATTATCGGGATCTGGAATCGTGGGACTGATCCTTTTTATCTTAATGGCGTCGCAGTTGGGCCTGCCGGAGTTTGACCAGTTTACAGGGCGGATTCGGCAGAAAGTCCTGCGGCGATAGGGGCGCGTTGCTGAACGAATCAATCTGGCAAATCAATCTGGCAAATCAAGCTGGCAAAAAATCGTCGTCCAAAATTGCTTCGATCCCATAGGGGCAAGCTTGAGGAAATCGATTCAGGGGTAAACCTGTTTCAGCCTTCGCCTGCTTGATCGCCTGCCCATAGGCATCCGCCAGAACCTCTCGTCCAAAAACAAGTAAACTCGGCGAATCTGCCAGGGTCTCCCGAATTCGACGACGATGCTCTAGGAGGCTGCTTTCCCAACTGCCACTGCGACGCTCTGGCTGAAACTGCCATTTCAGCAGGTGGAGGAGTACGACGATCAAGTTACTTTTGAGACTACGGCGCTCCCGTTTTCCCATATCTTCGATTTCCTCAATCACATGCACCCAATCGACGTCGGGATAGGCTTGCGATCGCAACTGCGCCACTGTCGTTTCTAACCATTGCAGATAATCCACCTCATATAGCTGGGTCGGAACAGCCTGGGTTTGCTCGATCGCGGCCATAGGCTATACCTCCGGTACATTGCCCTGAATCACCAACACCGAGCAAGGTGCGTGGTGCAAAACAAAATTGCTGACACTGCCCATGAGCAACTCCGAAAAACCACTGCGACCCCGCCGCCCCAAAAGCACGAGGTCTGCCCCCCAGGTTTTGGCTTGGTTGCAAATCAGCGCCCCCGGATCCCCCATGTCGCAACTCAGGGTTGTTTTCACCCCTGCCGCTTGGGCCTGGGCCTGATAGCCTTCCAAGCTGTCTTGGATTCTACGCAGATCGATTTGCATCATTTCCATGTCGATGGCGGGGAGCTCAAAGTTGGGAACCGCGCTCAATCCTCCAAAATTCTCTCGCTGAAAACTAGAAGCCCACTGCAAACAGCTCATGAGATGAATCTCGCTGTCTTCGCGATGGGCGAGGTCGATGGCCTGGGCCAGCAGTTCCTCAGAGGTGTCCGAGCGATCGAGGGCAACCAGAATTTTGTGAAAGGCCATGGTTCTTTGTTTTCGCAACTTTAAGGATCAGACGCTGGCAGGGGATCAACTCCCAAGCTCATTCTAATGGCCAGACACCGGGTGTCGTTGAAGATTTGGAATGAGCTGCAAGTTTGTGGACAGACACCCGGTGTCTAGGGGAGAAAAACCAACTGGACCCGCCATCTTGATCTCCCTAAGCCGCAAAAATATCCGCAACGGTTAGGTTTAACTCAGGAAAACACCGGGACCGAATCAGGTCATCCCCACCAAACTCGGTCGCCTCGTACAGATCATCCACCAGTAAACAAATCGTCACCCTCTGCGCCAAAGGATCAACAATCCAATATTCTTCAATGCCCAAGACATTGTATTCAGCCCGTTTAGTACGGTAATCGGTCCGCAACGTCGATTCACTCACCACCTCAACCACCAACAACGGCGGGGGTTCATTCAACCGAATCACCGCTTCCCGTCGCGCCAACTCCTGCCATTGCTCCGTCGGCAAAACAACCACATCAGGAATTCGAGACGTATCCCAACGACCCCGTTGAGGAGATTGGATACCCACCATCATCAGCTTCGCAGTCCAGTTGAGACCAAGGCGCTTCGCTTCAGCATTGAACGCAACATAAATACATTCTGCGGCTCCGCCATGTTCACCAGTTCCTAGAGACATCGGGATTAATTCTCCCTCGACAAGTTCATAGCGTTGGTCCGTACCATCGTCATAGCTGAGGTAGTCCTGGAAAGAAAACCGCTGGAGGGTCACCGTCATGGCTGAAAGCTCCGCTGAACAGATGTTCTTATCATAGTCATCATTCTGCTCCAGCGCTAAACCCTAGAGCAGAGTCCTAAAGCAACATCCTAAAGCAACGTCCTCGCACCATTGGCCTCTCCCAAAACAATCGTCGAACAATCCAGCTGTTTGAGGAGCTGGCCCGTAATGCTGCTAAAGCCAAAGCCTTCCGCCGCAGTTTGGTGCCGCTGGGAATGCAAAATTACCAAATCAAAGTGGCTCGCCTCCTGCAAAATCACCCGACCCACATCATCCCCCCGCAGAATACGAGTCCGCACCGCACCAACTAACTGCGCTCGCTCAACCAGCAGCTTGGTTTCCGCCTGAGCCCAGTCCTCCCATTCTTGACCCAGGGAAGGCCCCAAAATATGCAACAACGTGATTTCCGCCTGGAGCGCAGCGGTTAAAAGTTGGGCAAAAACCACCATCTTCACCGCCCGTTCCGAAAAATTTTCCACGGGGACCAAAATGCGAGAGAGCGATCGCGGCGACTGTTTCAAATGCGCCACCGCCACCGGACAAGGCGCGGACCCAAACACACTGTCCACCGTATTGCCAAACAGACGCGCCCGCAGCGTCGTGGTATTGCTCCCTCCCATGACCACGAGATCAGCCCGCTGTTCTTGGCTAGCGCGGTAGATGCCCAAGGCCACCTGGTCGTCGATGCGGAGGAGGGGATTGACGGCGATCGCAAACGTCTGACTGACTTCCTCCGCCTTGGCCAACAGCGCCTCACTGCGGGACATCGCCGTCGCCAACTGCTGCCGGTTCATGTGGGGCCGCGCCAGTGTAATCGCCAGGGGCACAATCCGTCCATTTTGGTGTTGGGCCAAAAGTGCCGCCAGCTCAATCAAATCGGTTTCGGTACGAGGGTTGTAAATCGGGACGACGACCGTAAAGGGATGGACCGTGACGCCATCGGCTGTGGGTGTGGGACTGAAGGTTTGACTGATGTTGGGGGCGATCGCCCCTTCCGGCACCGGCAACCCCACCGCCGCCCGCGACACGATCAGCGGTCCCACCGTCGCCGTCACCAGCATCATCACCACAACGCTATTCAACACATCGTCACTCAACATGCCAACGCGATTGCCCACCAGCGTCGCCGCCAGTGTCGTGGCCACCTGGGGAATCGACATCGACCACATCGTCAGCATTTCCTGCCAGGAATAGCGAAAGCTGAGTTTGGCCAACAGCGCCGCGATGAACTTACTGGCCATCAATCCCCCCACGATCGCCAAGGCCAACCCAAAGGCCGACACACTGCTAATAAAGGCAGGCAAATCAATCAGCAGGCCAATGTTGACAAAAAAGATCGGAATAAACAGCACACTGCCCACAAATACAACTTTTTCCTTAACGGGACCATCCCCCACCACATCGTTAACGGCAAGACCCGACAAAAAGGCTCCGACGATTTTCTCAACGCCGATCAGTTGTGCTCCCAACGCTGCTACAAAAACCGCTAATAAAACAAACAAAAACTGATTGCCTTCATCGCCGCCCGATCGCCGAAAGAAATCTCGACCAATGCGATCAATGCCAAACAACACCACCAGCGTATAAAGCGCCAGGGAGATCAGCAGCGTCAACAGCTTGGCGACGCTAAATCCCCCCCCATGGACGCCCAAGCAAATCGCCAAGACAATCAGCGCCCCAATGTCCGTACAAATCGTCGCGCCAATGGTCACCGTAACCGCCTCATTGGCCACCACCCCCAACCGCCGCACAATCGGGTAGGTCATGAGGCTGTGGGACGCCAGCAGCGACCCGAGCAAAATCGCAGCATTCCAATCGAACTGAAACAAACGGCCAATGACAATGCCCGTGATCAAGGGAACGGTAAATGTCAACGCGCCAAATCCAGCGGAGCGGTGCTTCACCTTGCGCAGTTGGTCTAGGTCAATTTCTAGCCCCGCCACAAACATCAGATAGAGCAGCCCAACATCGGCTAAAAGCTCCATTACCGGCGAATCTACCGCAAGCAGCCCCAAGCCGTTTTGACCCAAGGCAACGCCAGCGGCCAGTAATCCTAGGACACCCGGCAGGCGCAGGCGTTCAAACAGGGGCGGGACGATGAGACTGACCGCCAGCAAGAGGGCAAAAGAGCTGATGGGCTCTTCGTGGAAAAGGGACTGTAGGAGGTCCATGGAGCGCGCTCACGGGGTACTGAATTTGACTTTCATAGCATAAGAGCGATATTGCGAGGGTTCAGCACTGTGGTTCATCACTGTGTCCATCACATCGGCTTCCCATCGGCCTGATATCCTTGATATCTGGAGCTTGGTCTCTGCTTGGATCAAGCAACCGCTTTCAAACCTAAAATTCGTTCACCCCATTCGTTCACCCCACTCGTTCACCCATGCCCACCCTGATTGCCGCCTCGCCAGCCTTTCCGCTGAGTGCCGTCGTTGGCCAAGATGCCATCAAGCTGGCCTTGTTGCTGTCCGCTGTTGATCCGGGTTTAGGGGGGGTGGTGATTGCGGGACGACGGGGCACTGCCAAATCCGTTATGGCGCGGGCGCTCCATGCTTTGCTGCCGCCGATTGAAATCGTCACAGGGTCGCTCAACTGCGATCCCCAACGGCCTGATGCCTGGGATGATGACACTGCTGCTCGCTTGGAGCCCCACCCCCCCATCGAAGCCCTAGCCACCGAAGTAATTCCTGCCCCGTTCATTCAGGTGCCTCTGGGCGTCACCGAAGACCGACTGCTGGGGTCGGTGGATGTGAGCCGGTCGATTCAGCAAGGAGAGCCGGTGTTTTTGCCCGGTCTTTTGGCGGAGGCCCATCGGGGGGTGCTGTATGTCGATGAAATCAATTTGCTCGATGACCAGATCGCCAATTTGCTCCTGGGGGCGCTGAGCGAAGGGCGCAATATTATTGAGCGGGAAGGCATTAGTTTTCAGCATCCCTGCACGCCGTTGCTGATTGCCACGTACAACCCCGAGGAAGGGTCGCTGCGGGATCATTTGTTGGATCGGTTTGCGATCGCCCTCTCCGCCGACACCCCCCTTTCCATGGACAAACGGGTTCAAGCCGTAGACCAATCCCTGGGCTACGCCAATGATCCCCAAGGCTTTATGGACCGCTACGCCGAGGAAAACGACGGCCTCAAGACCCAGGTGCTCCTGGCACGGGAATGGCTCAAGGATGTGACGATTTCGACGGAACAGGTGAAGTATCTGGTGCTGGAAGCGATGCGCGGTGGAGTTCAGGGCCATCGGGCGGAGCTGTTTGCTGTGCGAGTTGCCAAGGCCTGTGCCGCTCTGGATGGCCGCACCGAAGTCAATGCAGATGATTTGCGCGCCGCAGTTCGCCTAGTGATTGTGCCCCGCGCCCATGTCATGCCGCCGCCCCTAGAAGACGAGCAGCCCGCGCCGCCACCGCCGCCCCAGTCCCCGGATGATGCCCAGGATGATTCCAACCCGGACGAGGATCAAACGGATGACAACGAGGACGATAGCGAGGACGATGCCCCAGACCAGCCCGAGGATCAACAACAGGATCTGCCGGAGGAGTTTTTCTTTGACCCAGAGGGGGTGATTTTAGATGATTCGGTCATGGCCTTTACTCAGCAGTTTAGTAAGCAGGGCAACTCGGGGGCGCGATCGCTCATCTTCTCCGAAGACCGAGGTCGCTATGTCAAACCCCTCCTGCCCCGTGGCCCCGTCAAACGCATTGCTGTAGACGCAACCCTACGCGCCGCTGCCCCCTACCAAAAAGCCCGCCGCGCCCGCAATCCTGGTCGCAATGTCATCGTTGAACAGGGGGATATCCGCTCGAAGCTGCTGATGCGCAAGGCCGGTGCGCTGGTGGTCTTCCTGGTGGATGCGTCAGGGTCGATGGCGGTGAACCGAATGCAGTCGGCTAAGGGCGCGGTGATTCGTCTGTTGACCGAAGCCTACGAAAACCGCGACCAAGTCGCGCTCATTCCCTTCCGGGGCGAACAGGCGGAAGTGCTGTTGCCGCCCACGCGATCGATTACTGCGGCGAAGAAACGGTTAGAAAAAATGCCCTGCGGCGGTGGTTCACCGTTATCCCATGGCTTAACCCAGGCGGCTCGGGTGGCGACGAATGCGATCGCCTCCGGTGACATCGGCCAAGCGGTGGTGGTGGCAATTACCGATGGTCGGGGGAATATTCCCTTGGCGCGATCCCTCGGTGAACCCCTGGAAGAAGGAGAAAAGCCCAATATCAAGGAAGAACTACTGGAAATCGCGGCGCAGTATCCTCGGTTGGGATTGCAACTGCTGGTGATTGATACGGAGAATAAATTTATCTCGACGGGGTTTGCCAAGGAGTTGGCGGCGGCGGCCCAGGGGACCTATTACCATTTGCCAAAGGCGACGGACCAGGCGATCGCCGCTGCAACCCAAAGTGCACTGAAACAGGCAATGGGCTAGTCTTGGGACAAGGACCCTGCATGGGATGTGGAAGGCACAGGCCCGTACCGTTCGATCTAAATTCATGGAAGCCGACTGATCAAATCACCCCGTCGAAAGGTTGCAGATAGCTGCTGTAAGGAAATCTCTTGTTCTCCATACAGATCCTGGAGTGCCTGTTGAATATCCTGCAAGGCGGTATTGAAGTAGGCTTCACCCTTTTGTTCAATCAGTCGTTGAGCGGATTGGAAGTTTTGATGGCTAATCTCTCTCATTTGAACATTCAGGTCAGACAGAAGTTTTTGTCCCATCTGCATGGCAATAAAGCATGAACCATAGCGAACAAAATTTGGGTCATTTGGCTCCGGTCTTTTACGGCGATTTTCTGCAATTCTGTAAAGCTGAACAGCGGTTACAATTTGCGCTCCGTTCAATTGTTCCGTGAAGATCGAATCATACAGTTTGCCAAAATGTTCACGGGAGAAGAATTTGGCCTGATGCGGTTTTCTTCGCCAAACCGATAACACGGCTTCCGCAGCGACCCCTGAAGTGATATCCGTAGATCGAGTGCTCGTATCAGAGCGTTTACGCCGATAATTAAACCCTAATTGCTGAATATCCATTTCCAATCTTTGCTGACGCTCATCATTGGCGCGTAAGTCTTTGAGATCTACGGGGTTTTGGCTATTAGTTGCGTAGGTAATCCTTTGAACTAAACCTTCATTTTCACGCGGTAATTGATAAAGTCGCAGAAGAACATAAGCTTGGGTATTTTGATGCAACAAAGCCGGTTCTTGCAGCGTTTTGAAGATGGTCATGCAGGTTTGACCACCGTTAATGATTTGTAGATTTTCGACACGTACCTGATAATTACTATCTTGCAATGCGTTAAATGAAAAACCATCGCAAGTCAGAGTGATCCCGTTGTTGTAGAAGTAAAAGTTGTTTTTTTCATCACTCATTAAAGTATGGCGGATACCCTCATTGACGCGATTTCCTTGCAAACCTAGGTAGCGACGAATATTGCGCTCTAATAATCGTTCACCATGTCGCTCAATGAGGGCTGCAATTTCAGTCACGGCAATCCTGCCGACGAGTACCCGGCTAAACTCCATATCTTCCACCATGGCTTTGCCGCTGAGCTGCAAAGTCTCTTTCACAGGTTTAGACGCTTGAAGAATTTTGACTAAACGCTCGTGATTAACATGTTCCCACGTCACTTGATCACCAAACCCAGTCCGTTGAATCGCTTCCTGGGCAGATGCATTCCACGTCAGCCCATTATTACAAGCGAGTGCTCGAACTTGTGGAATATAGCCATCTCGAATCAAGCTACGGGCTTCTTCTACCTTTGCGAGTAGTCGTTCATTAATATGCTCTAATCTAGCTGCGGGATTAAACAAGTATTGAATTGCTTTGATTAAACTCTCTATGCCTCCTTCAGGAAAGTTAGCGTTGCCCTCTAAATTATTCCTATATTTTGCTTGAAATAAACTAACTGTAAATTCACCATCATACTCTTCAGAGATATGCATCGCATCTACGCCAAAGTCACCCCCTCCTTCGGTTAAGCAATCAAAAGCGTCGTCGTTTTCTAAATCCAAGATGGTTTTCACACAGAGGTACACAAAGGCCAGAGACTTGAGCCTGTTTTCATCTCTGATGTGTAACTCTGCGGAAGCCTGTTGACGAATATCGTTAACGACTCCTCCTAAGCGTTGGTCAATAATAGATGCGTTGATATTCATGTTGACATTGATAAGATTCAACTGAAACCTACCCAGCGCCTGTGCAATCCCCTCTAGGGGGCGGCGTCCCCGACCTTTGGGCCGATGATGGTGCATCACGGACCCTGCATGGGGTGTGGAAGGCACAGGCCCGTACCGTTCGATCTAAATTCATTCTCGTTCCTAAGTGTAAAATTTCAGGAAAGCCGACAATTCTTTGGGTAATACAAAGATAGAGTCCTACGTTTGGAGTTGCCCCGATGACGGATCCGGTCTCAATGACGGCTGGCGCGATCGCCACCCTAGCGTTCCAGAAGTTTATCGAGTCGAGTGCGGGTAAGTTGGGCGAGAAGTATACGATGGAGGCGATCGCCAAGATGGAGAGCCTGCTCAAGCGCATCTGGACGAAGCTGCGGGGCAAGCCTCGGATCGAAGAAGTCAGAGCCTCGATTGAGAAAACCCACAAAATCACGCCGGAACAGATCAACCAGGTTGCGGCCTATTTGCAGGTCGCCATCGATGATGATCCCCAATTTGGCTCAGAGCTTCAGGCGTTAGCTCAGGAGATTAATGCCGGAAAGCTGCAAGATAACAGCAACATGGTGCAAAACGTGACCGGCGACAACAATATGAATGTCCAGGCAAAAGCTGAACAAGGCGGGAAGCAGTGGATTGCTGACAAGCAGTACTTTGGTACCTCTGAGTTGGATTAGGAAGCGCTCCCATGGATATTCACGCCCAGGCATCTGACGGGGGAAAACAATGGATTGCCCAGGAACAGCACTTCCACACCTATCCCCCAACGCCGAAAGAAATTGTTGGCATTCCCCACAACCTGCCCTACAGCGGCATTGTGCAATTCGTTGGGCGCGACGCTGACCTGGAGCGCCTGCACGCGCAACTGCAACCGGGCACCACCGTGGCGATTTCTGCTGTCGCGGGGATGGGGGGGATTGGTAAGACCGAACTGGCGCTGCAATATGCCCTCCAGCAGCTAGAGACGGAAGCCTACCCCGGCGGCATTTGTTGGCTGCGGGCGAGGGAAGATGTGGGGTTGCAAATCGTTTCCTTTGCCAGAATCAGCCTGGGGTTAGTGCTGCCCGAGGGGCTGGAATTAGTGGAGCAGGTGGCGTTTTGTTGGCAGCGGTGGCCCGCCCAGCCGACGTTGGTGGTGTTGGATGATGTGCAGGCATACGCGGACATTGCGCCGTTTTTGCCGCCGCCCAGCCCGCAGTTCAAATCGCAGTTCAAATCGCAGTTCAAGATCCTGCTGACGTCGAGATCGCGCTTCGGCAGTCCGGTAAAAAATTACGACATCCAGGTGCTGAGCGAGGCGGCCTCGCTGGCGTTGTTGCGGTCTTTGGTGGCGGATGGCCGGATTGACCAGGATTTAGCCGGAGCCGAGCAAGTTTGTGAATGGTTGGGCTATTTGCCCTTGGGGCTGGAATTGGTGGGGCGCTACCTGGCGGGGAAACCAGGCACGACAATCGCGACCCTCTGGCAACGCTTGCAGGCCCAACGGCTAGCGGCAAAGGCCCTGCTGGCCGCCGAGCCCGAGATGACCGCAACCCTGGGCGTGACGGCTGCGTTTGAGTTGAGCTGGCAGGACTTGACCCCAGCGGCGCAGGAGGTGGCGAAGCTGTTGAGTGTGTTTGCCGGGGCAGAGATTCCCTGGGGGCTGGTACAGGCTTGTTTGCCCGAGGGGGACGAGGAAGATTTGGAGGCGGTGCGGGATGGGGAGCTGGTGCGGGGAAGTTGGTTGCGGTTTGTGGGGGCAGAGAGCTATCAACTACATCAATTGCTGCGGGAGTTTTTTGCAGCGAAGCTGGCCGGGGAGGAACGGCAGCGGTTGAAAACGGCAGTGGCGACGACGATGATTGCCGTGGCGCAACAAATTCCCCAATCGCCGACGTTGGCGCAGATTCAGGCAGTGGAGACCGCGATCCCGCACCTGAAGGCAGTGGCGACCGATTTGATGAAACTGGAAACACCGGAGGAGCTTTATCTTCCTGATGAAGATGATGTAACTACGGTATTCACTCGGATTGCTTGGTTTTATGAAGGTCAGGGACTCTATGCAGAAGCGGAGCCTTGGTATGCGGATTGTTTGACCGTGGTGCGAGCGCTCCTCGGCGAGCAGCATCCCGATGTCGCCACCAGCCTCAACAATTTGGCAGCACTCTATTATGCCCAGGGCCGGTACGAGTTAGCGGAACCGCTCTATGAGCAAGCCTTGGAACTGAGGCGAGCGCTCCTAGGCGAGCAGCATCCCGATGTCGCACAAAGCCTCAACAATTTGGCATTACTTTACTGGCAACAAGGACAATACGAAAAAGCAATCCCGCTCTGTCAGGAAGCGCTGGAAATGCGCCAATCGTTATTGGGAGAGCAACATCCAGATATTGCAACTAGCTTGCTGAGTTTGGCAGTACTCTATAAGTCCCAGGGCCGGTACGAGTTAGCCGAACCGCTCTATCAGCAAGCCTTGGAACTGTTGCGATCGCTCCTCGGCGAGCAGCATCCCGATGTCGCCACCAGCCTCAACAATTTGGCATTACTCTATGATTCCCAGGGCCGGTACGAGTTAGCGGAACCGCTCTATCAGCAAGCCTTGGAACTGACGCGATCGCTCCTCGGCGAGCAGCATCCCCATGTCGCCACCAGCCTCAACAATTTGGCCGTGCTCTATGCCTATCAGGAGCGCTTCACCGAGGCAGAACCCTTGTTGGTGCAAGCGTTAGCCCTGCGTCAGCAACTTTTGGGCAACCAGCATCCCGATACCGTCAGCACGCAGCGGAGTTTGGAAAATGTGCGACAAGCGATGGGCCAGTCAACGGAGATGCGTAGGTTGGGTTGAGGCACGAAACCCAACATGCACAAGCACAAGCTCTGTTGGGTTTCGCGACACAAGCTCTGTTGGGTTTCGCGACACAAGCCCTGTTGGGTTTCGCGACACAAGCTCTGTTGGGTTTCGCGACACAAGCCCTGTTGGGTTTCGCGACACAAGCTCTGTTGGGTTTCGCGACACAAGCTCTGTTGGGTTTCGCGACACAAGCTCTGTTGGGTTTCGCTAGGGCTCAACCCAACCTACGAATTTGCTGGGTTTCAGGAATTGTATCAGCCCATCAGACACAAGCCAGCCCTGGGTCCACCCCTCACCCCCTAGCCTCACCCTCCACCAACGCCAAAAGCTGCGCCTCGCTCAGTTGCGCAACCCCCAACGCCTCCGCCTTCGCCAACTTCGAACCCGCATCCTCCCCCACCACCACATAATCCGTTTTCTTACTCACCGACCCCGTCACCTTCCCCCCAGCCTGCTCAATCAAAGCCTTCGCCCCATTGCGCGAGAGACTCGGCAACGTACCCGTCACCACCAGGGTTTTCCCCGTCAAGGGCTGCACCCCGATCGCAACAGCAGGCGTCTCTCCCGCAAACTGTACCCCTGCGGCCCGCAGTTTCTCCACCAACAGTTGATTCGCCGGAACCTGAAACCATTGGCTCAGGGATTGAGCGATTTCCGTGCCAATGCCGTAGACCTGGGCGATCGCCCCCACCTCCGCCCCCTGCAACATCGCCACCTCCGTAAACTGCGCCGTCAACGCCTGGGCATTCACCGCCCCCACATGGCGAATGCCTAAACCATAGAGCACACGAGACCAGGGCCGGGTTTTGGACTGGGCGATCGCCGCCACCAAATTCTGCGCCGACTTCTTGCCCATACGCTCCAAACTCGCCAACTCCTCCATCGTCAACCCATACAAATCCGCCACGGACTTGACCATCCCCTTATCCACCAGTTGCTCCACTAACTTCTTGCCCATACCATCAATATCCAGGGCATCGCGACCCACCCAATGAATTAAGGCCCCCCGCAAAATCGCCGGACAAGAGCTATTAATACAACGGGTCACCGCCTCCCCTTCAGGACGGACAACAGGTTCCCCACATTCCGGGCAATGGCTGGGCATCTGAACTGGCAAGGCTCCGGCGGGGCGCAGTTCCGGCAAAACACGAACCACTTCGGGAATGATCTCCCCGGCCTTACGCACAATGACCGTATCACCGAGGTGTAGATCCAACTCTGCGATGCGATCGCCATTATGCAACGTCGCCCGCGCCACCGTCGTTCCCGCCAACGCCACCGGCACCAACTCCGCCACCGGCGTAATCGCCCCGGTGCGCCCCACCTGAAACGAGACCCTTTCCATGGCGGTGGGGACTTCCTCGGCGGGGTATTTGAGGGCGATCGCCCAGCGGGGAAACTTCTGCGTAAACCCCAGCTCCGCCTGGAGCCGCTTGCTGTTGAGCTTAACCACCACCCCATCGGTCATATAGGGCAGGTCATGGCGTTGGCTATCCCAAGCATCAAAGTAGGCCAAAACCTCCTCCAGACTCGGACAAAGCTGACGGTTGGGATTGACCCGAAACCCCAAGCGCTGCAGCAATTCCAGCGATTCCCACTGGCTCTGGGGTTGAAACGCCTCAGGCACAGACACCCCATCGGGAAATTCCAGCGTGTAGGCAAAAAAGTCCAGCCGCCGCTCCGCCACAATGCGCGAGTCGAGCTGCCGCAAGGTCCCCGCTGCCGCATTGCGGGGATTGGCAAACAGCGCTTCTCCGGCGGCCTCCCGCTCTTGATTAATCTGGGCAAAGGTATCGAGGGGAATAAAGGCTTCGCCGCGAATTTCGAGATGGGCCGGAATCTCGCTCCCTGGAAAATTCTCGGTGTTCAACCTCAGGGGAATGGAGCGGATGGTTTTGATATTCTGCGTAATCTCCTCCCCCGTCGTGCCGTCGCCCCGCGTGGCTCCTCGGACGAAGAGGCCGTTTTCGTAGGTGAGGGCGATCGCCGACCCATCAATCTTCAGCTCACACCCATAGGCCGCATCCGGCACTTCCTCAATCTTGCGCCAACGCTCGTCCCACCTGCGCAGTTCCGCCGCATCAAAGGCATTTTCCAGGCTGTAGAGGGGAATGTGATGCTGAACCGAGGTGAACTGGCTGGCGGGGCGATCGCCCACCCGCTGGGTCGGACTATCAGGTGTAACCCATTCGGGATGCTGAGTTTCTAGATCCTGGAGTTCGCGGTAGAGGCGATCGTAAACGGAGTCCTCCATGACCGGATTGTCGAGGACGTAGTAGGCATAGCTCGCCTGATTGAGCAGTTGGCGGAGCTCTGTGAGACGAGATTGGACTGAGACCATCCTCATTTTCCTCTTTTTGAGGCGAAAAGCTTAGGGATATGCGAGTATTTAATGTGTACGGATTATAACTCCGTGGGTATCCTGGGATCGCCCCTCCCATTCTCACCGCTCTTGGCTACCGCTATGCAGCAGATTTTACTGATTGAAGATGAGCCCCTCATCCGCGAAAGTTTGGAAGATGTGCTTTCGCTAGAGGGGTTTAGCCTGATTACAGCACGAGATGGCAAGGCAGGCTTGCAGGCGATACACCAGCGTCGCCCGGATTTGGTCATCTGCGACATCAATATGCCGGAGATGGACGGCTATAAAGTCCTGGATGCCCTGCGTCAGGAGCCCACAACCCAGAATATTCCATTTATTTTTCTGACGGCTCGGTCGAGCCGCACGGACCAACGCCACGGCATGGAGTTGGGGGCCGATGATTATTTGACGAAGCCGTTTACCGTCGAGGAGTTGATGAATGCGGTGCGAACCCGCTTACAGCGTCACGAGAAGATCGAGGAGAAGTTTACCTCGGAAGTGTGCCGCAATCAGGCGTTGCAGCAACAGGTGCGCAGCAAGGAAGAGCTAGCGACGCTAAAGGCGCGTCTCTTGGACAAGGTGATTGAAGAATTTCGCACACCGCTGGCCAATGTCAACATGGCGTTGAGTATGCTGGAGCGGGTTAGAACCGATGAGGAGCGCGATCGCTATCTCGGGATTTTGCGGCAGGAATATTCGCGGCAGGCCGCGCTGATTGCGGAAGTTGCCAATCTCCAGGAGATGACCACGCCCAGAAATGGCCAGCAGGTCCCCCGGCTGAATTTGACGAGCACGAAGCTGTTTTAGCGTTGTTCATCAGGTCTTGCATCCCCATACAAGGCCCTGATGGAACGATAGCCCTTTAATCCCGTCAATCCCATTAATCTCATCAGAATCACCCTTTCAGCCAACGTCTTGCGATCCTGAGTTTCAGTTTTAGCAACTGACCCCATTTGGGGGGAGCAGCCCTCCATAATCAACGGTAAGCCGTGGATTTTTCTGGAGCAATGGATTATGGCTCGTTCTGCACGATTCAATTTTGCGGGTTTATTGTCCAGTGGATTGGCCTGTGGTGTTTTGTTGGTGAGTTGTAGCTCAGCTCCGAGTTCCATGGCTGGGTCTACAGCCGGGAGCGATCGCGCCCTCCCCGAAGCTGCTCCAGCGCCCAGCGAAGCTGAAGCGGATCAGATGTTCGCTCAAGAAGTTACGGGTTCCTCGGGTTCCTCACCCAGCAACACAACCCCAATTCCAGCTCCGCCAGAAGCGCCTCGGGCCACCCAAGCGAAACCCCAGCTCATCAAAATCGCTAATTTGTCCCTGGAAGTGGAGGATGCGATCGCCTCGGTCAAAACCATCCGCACCCTGGTCGAAAAACAACAGGGCGATGTGCTGAACCTTCAGGAAAACACCATTCCCGGCACCGCCACTCCCCGCAGTGCCCAGCTTGAATTGCGTGTGCCTGCGGCTCGGCTGGAGTTGACGCTGGATGAACTGGCCAAGCTGGGTCAGGTGGAAAACCGGGCGATCGCCGCAGAAGATGTGTCGGGACAACTGGTAGATGCGGAAGCGCGGCTGCGCAATCTGCGCAAGCAGGAGGAGATGACGCTGAAAATTATGGAGCGATCGGGGGAAATTAAGGATGTGTTGGCGGTGAGCCAGGAGCTCAGCAATGTCCGCCAGAGCATCGAGCAACTCGACGCCCAACTGCAATCGCTCAAAACCCGTGTGGCCTATTCGACGATTAATCTGTCCATTCAGGAACCCTTGGCGGCGGCAGGGATTGAACCGAATCTCGGCAACGAAATTAAATCCGCCTGGGGCAATGCCACCCGCTCGGTGGGGGCCTTTAGCCGGGGGCTGATGGTGGTGGGGCTGTGGCTGTTGGCCTATAGTCCCTATTTGGGGCTGCTGGCGGCGGCGATTTACTTTGGGCGGCAGGCGTTGCGATCGCGTTCCACCCCGTCCCATTCCCCCAGTTCTGCCAATGCGTCTTCAGGGGGTGAACCGTAAATTTCAGGGTTATTCCAGGGTCAGTTATTGCATCATGATGCCGCAAGAAAAATGGGTATATTATGGACATAAAGTGCATTGTCGTGATTCTCGTCTAAATCGATGCAAAAACTGACTATTCAAGTTAGAACAGCAGATAACCTTCTCGATTTACTGAAAGCGCAAAAATCGGGTTGTTGGGTTATTGCTCAAGCTAAAGAGCAGGAAATTACTCACGTTGAAATCGTCAATTTTGATGGCTCTCAAAAAATAGAAGCTGTCTTTGATTTGGAATCTAGTGAGCGACTTGAGGATGGAAGATTCATTATTGGCTTTGTAGATGCCTGCATTAGAAACTGCTCGGTAAGTTTCGATGGCCGCAACCCTGTCCGTTATCTCTTGAACTAATAGACCTTTTGCATCAGTCGAGATCGCGAACAAATCTGCAAGTATTTTAGGCTGAAAATAACAATTCCCTGAGTAAAACGAGACGAAGAGACCCTCTTTCGAGTCGCGCAATCTATCATAGTAGGAGGAACTCACACAGGTTTTGCCAGGGGCTATGATCGGTATGGATTAATGTTCGCTGAGCCAATCGGTGTTCGTCTTGACCCCGATGGTTCGACTCTTCCTTTATTCTATGGCGAGGTAAAGATTGATGCAGACAACCAATACCATCTGAAATGAACCCCTCGAAGGCCGATTATCAGCGAGTGAGTTGGCTTAGGCGGATCGGTCTCTCGTCGCTGCATCACAATCCTCATCACAATCCTGGCGCAGTTATCCCTACAATAAGGCCGAGGGTCAAGAGGCAGCATGAGCATGGGCGTTGAGCGAAGCAAGAGGTTGCGATCTAAGGGAATCTGGGCTGGACTGAGATGGGCGATCGCCTTCACACTCTGTTTGCTTCTGCTCTACATCCCCGCTGCCCACGCCGGTCCCCTGGGCGATCGCCTCGCCCAATTTCCCCAGTGGACCAGTCCTCCACCCACCCAGCCCGCTAACGGCGATTTGGCCTATCCCGATTGGTTTCAAGGCACCTGGCAAGCAACCAGCACGTTGGTAGATTTGGCCGCGCCCTTGGCTCCGGAGGTCAATAGCCCTGGATTTGAGGGCAATAAAACATTGCTGGAGCAACCTGTAGATTTTACCGTGCGGTTTGTGCCGAGGCGATTGCGTCGTTCCCTCAGTCCAGCCCTGCCGGGTCCCGTACAAATCGTCGCCGATCGCGCCTTCAATGGTCTTAATATTGCCCGTGCCTATCTGGGGAAAGACCTAGTGGTTCGTGTAGACACTGACCCTCAAGATCCCAATCGGCAGGTGACGATCCTGCGGGGCAATCGCAGTTTGGTGTCGACGATTCCGGCGCGGGCGATTGAAACGGAGGGCGATCGCACTTTCACCACCAGCGAAATCTTCCAGCAGGTGTTTCGCGGCACAGGCAATCCCTATCTCAATCAAGTTGAAACCACAACCGCCTATCGCTATTACCCCGACGACGATTCGGAATACCAGGAGCCGGTGATTTTGGCCGACCAAGTGACCGCAGTCTACCTTTCGCCCCAGGACGAAAACTATTTCAAAGCGGCGAACCGTCCGATTGCCCTCTATCGCTATCGCCTTGATCTGCGGCCTGTCGTGCCCGCCGCACTGCCGCCCGCCGCTGCCGTTCGGCCTCTAGGGGATGGGGGGGATTCTGGGGAAAGGGATAGCGCAGCCGTTTGAACCAGCGCGGATCGGCGGGCCAAGCCAGTTGGCAGAGGGTGCCCTGGGGATCATCGGGGCGTCGCAGAAATCGACCGCGAAGCTGCTGGGCGATCGCCAAAAGCTGTCGAGTCCCCTGGGGTAAGGATTGCCAGGAAAGATAGCGGTTTGGACTGCGATTTGGACTCAAACTCAGATTGTCTGGGCTACCTGTACCATTATCGAGGACGCTCAGAAAGTACCAGTGGCGATAATAGGTTGCCACCACATCTAAGCGCGTGGCCGCAATGGCGTGTTTGCCGACGTTGCAGAGGGCTTCCTCCAAAAACGAGCAGAGAGCTACTTTCTGTGAGGGGGCGAGTTTACAATCCTGCAAAACCTGGAGCTGAGGAGCCATGAACAACCGGATTGAGTCAAAACCGGAGAACTGTCGCCTTAGGGTCAAGTCATACACTTGTTGCAGCAACAGATCTGGATCGTCCTGAAGGTCAAGGATCTGTTGACCAATGGCAAAGCCGGATTGGTCGAGGAGGATTTCAGCCCGCATGGACTCGTAGATTTGGCGCAAATCACTGTCGAGGGTTTTGAGTTCCCGATGCAACTCCTGGCGATCGAGATTAGGGCTTTGAGTTTCTAAGCTACGCAGCAAAATGACAATGCTTTGCAGCGGACCATTGTGAACGGCTTCGTAGGCTTGCTCTAGCATGGTGCTGCGCTGCTCTAGCTTGAGTTGTAGTTCCCAATCCATAAACAGGGTCGTAAAACCTGCCCCGCAAAAACAGAGTAATGCCGGGAGGAGCGGTAGCCATAGTCCCCAGATCAGGACACCACTCAGCCCCAGCAGGCCGAATCCTCCGCAGCCCAGCCCCAACAATCGACTCCAGGGGGAGGGTAAGCCGACTCCCAACATCAACCCCAGACCGCCACAGGTGGCAATGAGTCCGTATTCTAGCCAAGCGGGCAAGACCGAGATGCCGCGACGCCCCTCCAGAACTTGGCTGATAATTTGGCTGGTGGCGTGGGCATGGACTTCGAGACCGTAGACAATTTGCGTCACGTCTTCGGTGTAGGCCGGATTGCCCCCGGCGAGGGTGTATTGAATGCCAGCGGAAAAGAAAAAATCTTTGGCACTTTCGTCGAGGCTACCGATGATCACGATGCGATCGCGCACCCAGTCCGGATCAAAATCCCGCTCCAGCACCTCCATCAACGAAAGCTGACTAAAGGTTTGGTTATGATGGCGAAATTTCAGCAGTTGTTGCCAATCGACGATGGTCTCTTTGACATAACCGCCGCCCAGGGGGGGTAAGGGTTCTAGGCTCGTTTTTCCCAAACGGATCGGTTCATTGGGACGGTCGGGAAAGATGGGGCGATCGCCAAGGTACTGAGCGGCAAGCTGAAGCGCAAAGGCGGATTTGATCTGCCCCTGGGGATTGAGGGCGGCTAGGGTGATGCGTCGTACCCGAAAGTCTTTATCTTCAGTTAAGTCTGCGAAGCCGACACGCTCGGGCGGAATGCCAGGGGGCGGAGCAATGGTATCCCAAAAGGCTTTTTCGATCGCCACCACATTCGGTAAACGGCTCAGGGTCTGGACCAGCTCTGCATTGCCGGGTTCAATGGGAATATCGCGAAAAAAGTCGAGTCCAATGACGCGGGCTCCAGCGTCGTGCAAAATTTCCAGTGCCTGGGCGATATCGCGATCGGGAATGGGATAGCGACCGATCGCCGTTACATCACTATCTCGAACACCGACCAAGGTGATGCGGGGGTCGGGGGATTCGAGGGGGCGATGACGCAGGGTTTGATCGTAAACCAGGAGTTCGAGGGATTCAAGCAGACCGAGGGCGCGCACCACTAGGACGAAAGCAATGATGAGGCTACCGGGCAGGGCGATCGCCCGCACCAACCGCAGCCGCCGATGGAGCAGATGTCTCAGCGCTCGGGGAAGGGAAAAAGGGAACACAGCAAGGGATCCAATCAAGTCATCGTGGATTGGGAGCCGACGGTGAGCGTTAGCTAATCAGCCCTAGCCGTCGGGCTTCCATTTCAATCTTAATCCGAGAATCTTTGCCGGGTTCGTCGGGAATGTCGAGGCAGTTTTGAATACGAATCCAGTAGTTGCGCACGGTGCGATCGCTCACACCCATGATTTTGGCGATCGCTCGGTCAGTTAGTCCTTCTTCGAAGCGGTAGGACAAAAGCTGAAGCCAACTGGGCTCAAAGGTGATGCGCGATCGCAAATCAATCGGCAAATGTACAGCCCCTTGGAGCGATAGGTCAATAAGGGGCAGGGCTTTTTCGAGGCTCTCGGATTTTTCAATCCCCGAAAAGCCACCGCCGTAGACATTAATACTTTGCTTGAGCCGCACCAAGGGCTGCAAATAGGAGCTCAGTACAAAAAGATTGGGGCAGGGCCGTTTGCCCATGAGGCTTTCCAGCAACCGGAGCCCGATGTTCACTCGGGCCTCTGGGTCACGGGCATTGGGGTTGGTCGAGTCGGGAATACAAAGGTCGATAATGATCAGATCGTAGTGGATTTGACCTGCTAAGTGGAGGGTTTCGAGTCGATCTTTGGCAGTATCGAAGGTTGCCTGGGGATAACAATTTTTGAGAGTGGGGATCAGTCCCTGTAGGACCGCGTCATGGTCATCGACAATCAGGATCCTGCCAGTGAAGTCTGGCCGATAGGGGGGAGGGGTCAGGTCCATGGTGAGTATTGAGAGAAACAACAGAGGGAAACAACGGAATAGAGGGTATAAATACGGATTGGGTGTCTAGGGGATTATCGGAGATTTTTCTACTAGTTATTACCATAGGTAGAGAATGCCGCTTTGAACATTTCCAAAATGGAATCGAGGGTTCCGAATCTGGAAACCCCCTTATTTTTTAATTGCCTTGTTTTTTAATTGCCTTGTTTTTTAACTGGGTTCGGGGCCGGAGGCAGTACAGGTGCGACGCAGCAATACGGTGCCATCGGCGAGTTTGTAGGTACTGTCAGCTTCCATTGCCAAGACAGGGATGGGGAGGCGTTCGTCGGGGGGGACGTCAAGGGTGGGTGGGACATCGTAGGTCAAGAAGGGAGTCTTAAAGACACGGGTAAGCTCGCGATACCGGGTGAAAGAACTGATGTCTGGGATGATTCTGATGCGGACGTTGTCGAGGAGGGCGCGACCTTGGGCATCGAAGCAGCTGGGGCCGATTTGTTTCTCTAGGTCGACGCGGTTGCGGGATTCAAAAAGTCCTCGGGTGGGGTCGAGGTTGGCGTTGTTGAGGGTGACGGTGCCGTCTTGGCCGTATTCGGAGCTGGCGTTGATGTCGTTGCGATCGGGAAGGTCTTCGTCTGCGGGGTAGATGCCAAAAAGGTTGAGGACGGTGACGTCGATGTTGCCGCCGTTGCCGAAGACGGCTTTGGCGAGGATATTGTTGTCTTGGTAGAGGGGGGCGACGATGAAGCCGGTGTCGATGTTGATGTTGCCGCCGTTGCCGGGGCCTTCGGCGCTAGTGTCGATGTTGCTGTTGCCAATGAGGCTGATGATGTCTTCGATGTCGAGGTTGATGTTGCCGCCTTGGCCGCTGGCGGTAGTAGCTTTGATGGCTCCTTGATTGCGGAGGACGAGTTGGTTGGCGGTGATGTTGATATCTCCGGCTCCGTTGTTTCCATCGTTGGCGACGGTGACTTGGCCGCCGTTGCGGATGGTGAGTTTGGGGGTGTTGAGGGTGACGCTGCCTGCTCTGCCGCTGGGCTTATCGGGGAGACCGAAGACGGCTCGAAAGCCTGGGTCTGGGGATTCTGCGGCGGAGGAGATGAGGCTGGGATTGTTGACAGGGTCTGGGGAGAAGGGAGAGACGCCGGTGGCGATGCCGTTGATTTCGATGGAGTCTGTGGCGTTGATGGTGAGGTTTCCGGCGTTGCCTTCTGCGTAGGCGGCGGTGACGATGTCGCCACCGTCGGAGACGCGCAGTTTGCCAGTATTGATGATTACATCACCGCTGTTGCCGGAGCGGAAGGAATTGCTGCTGATGCCGCTTTGGGAGGCTTTGTCGTCTGGGAGGGTTCCAATGACATTGATTTGATCTGAGGCGGTGATTTCTACTTGTCCGGCATTCCCAGAACCAAAGCTTGAAGATGTAATTCTCCCACCGTCAGCTGTCTCTACTTTTGGGGCAGAAATAATAATATTTCCAGATTGAGCTGAGCTGTAAGTCTGGCTAGTGATAATACTCGGTTCTAAAGGACTTAAACCACCTAAAACCTGTAAGAGACCAGAAGAAACTATCTCCACATCACCAGCTTGTGTCTCAGAAAAAGATGCTGAGACAACTGCTCCACCATTCTTTATAGCTAGATTCCGAGTCAGGATCTTAATATTTCCCGCATTGCCCTGGCCTAATGACTCACTAAGAATTACTGGAGTTCGGTTTGGCTCTCCATCACCAGGATATTTTAGATTTCTAGAGGATGTAGAAGATACTTCGAGCATCTGAGTGGCATTGATATAAATTCCAGAAGAATTTCGTTCACTTTGATTCTGATTGATGATTTTGGAAGCATCAACCAGATGTACATTTTTGCCCAAGACTGAGATCAAACCACCGTCACCACTCACATCAATCAAGGAATTTTGAGAAATTTGAATGTCAAGTAGTTCAGCGATAGCAGTATCACTGAGAGATATCGCTTTTAAAAAGATACTTGGATCATTATTATGCAAGGAGTCAAAATTTATTGATCCTTGTTTGATACTGGCCAAAAAGATTTGGCCTCCTGGTACCGTAAGAACAGTATTGTTTAAATCAATTCCTGCACCGATGATAGCGAAGGTTTTTCCAGAGTTAAGCTTCAATTCTGGTCCATCTCTAAAACCAACTCTTGTAGCGGGAATACCAGGTCCACTTTCTACACCTTGACCATTACCTTGTATAGTTATAGGCATTGATCTGAATCCCATTAAGAAGCCAGATGGTAGACTAGGTGAAAGAGTAGAAATAAATTCTAAATTTGTTGAGAACAGTGAGTTATCTGTAAACTTAAGGTTCTCGGCAGTGCTAACGAAAAACGATCCACCGATTTCCAAAGATGCTCTTTTACCAAATTTAATCCCATTCGGATTAAGTAAAAATAGATCTACTAAGTTACGAGTTTTAATTAAGCCATTGATGTCTGAAGACGAATGACCAGTAACACGGACAACTATTCTATCAATATCGCCGCTATCTTCAAAATTAAGGGAGCCGTCTTCGGATATAGATAGCCCTTTAAAGCTATGGAATAAATTGCGACCTACTTGAGCTCCACCTCTAACCTTAAAGCTGAGTCCATCAACACTTTCTACCTGTGTTTCAAAACTGTTATCAGGCAAAACTTGGCCTAGTATTTTTTCATTTCCAAAAAGTATTGCCGCGACGACCATTAAACAAAGAAGACTAGGACGACGTAGCCAATTCCAACATCCTAGTTTCCTACTCATTCGATTTAAGAAGCACAACAGCAAAATTACATTATGCCCTGTAATCACTCTTCATCAAGATGCCACATAGAAAACAGACGAACAAGTGTAGGACATGTGAGTTCAGACACAGCAATAACACGGTGTTAAGGCCGCATCAACAGAAGTTTCAATCGCCCGACTCAAATCATCCTCACTCAAATCCGCAGGTCTCGCAGGCAACCCAATCGTATAAGTCACCCGAGTCACATCCGCATTCGGCTCAATCTTCCAAGCCAAATCCAAACTCGGATCAACCACCACCTCAATCCCCTCAGGGATTTCAATCCCCGCCTCATTCAAAAACGGCACCGGATCCGCAATAAACCGCTCACGTACCGAATCATCCGACCAAGTCCGAGCAATGATCCGTGCAACCGCATTACCTTGCTCGCGCCAATTAGATTGAAGGGGCATGGGATTCTCTCATTAACAGTATTTACTCGTACCATTAGTCTCACTGAATTTACCTAGAAAATAAGGGGGTTTCCGAATTCGGAAAGATAGCCCTTTGAATTTGAAGACGAGCGATCGCATCCTACCGCAAACCCCATTGAGAAAATATAAAAATTTCCGAAAACAAAAAAACAGCCACAAACCTACAGCCAACCGCGCAAGCGGTAGACCACCAGCCCCATATATTCCTTCATCGCCCGCGTCGTCAGCCGCAAATTCTCCACATCCGGTAACAAACTCAATAACCGCCCCCGCACCGTCCGTTGGCGATCGCCCCCCGCCACCCAAAAATCCGTCGGAGCCGCCACCACCTCCATCCCCAACTTACGGAAAATCGCCAACGATCGCGGCATATGCATCGCCGACGTCACCAACAACAACGGCCCTGCAATGCCCCGCTCCCGCAAAACCCGCTGCACATTCACCGCATTCTGCCGCGTATTCAACGAATCTGGCTCCGGAATAATCGCCCCCTCCGGCACCCCCATAAATGTCAACAGCTCCACCATATCCAACGCCTCCGATGGACCCCCCGACCCCTGCCAGGAAATCCGTCCCCCACTGGGAATCACCACCGGAGCCTTCCCCAACCGAAACAGCCGCGCCGCATGGATGACGCGATCGCCCTCCTCACTGATTTCCACCGACGGTCGGGGCGGATCCGCCGATTTAGTTGCCCCCCCCAAGAGGACGATCGCCGCCGCCTGGGGCAACTCCTGCGACTGCCGGGGCGGGAGATTCTGCTGTTCTAGACTTGCCACCAGGGAATTTTTCAACAACGGCGTACTCCCTAACCAGAGAATGAGGAAGGCAGCGGCGATCGCCCCCCTGGCCCAATTACGCCGCTTCTTCGCCCAGATCCAGGCCAACATCAGCAGTACCAACCCCAGCCCCAGGGGATAAACCAACAGCGGCAACAATTTCGACAAAAACAAAAACATAACATTTCCCCATGGTAGGGGCGCGTATCCCGCGCCCTTGCACCCGCGCCCTTGCACCCGCACCCGGAGGGTTGGGAATGCCAACCCCTACAGCCAGGCCAACCGTTCCGTCAGCAGATCGTAAAATCCGTCCGCATCGATGGTTTGGGCGATCGCCACATTGATAGGGTGTGCTCCCGTCCGATCCACAACCAATCGCCCCAGCGTTAACGGACTGCTCGTTTCCACCGTGGCCCCAACCTTTGCCATTGTAAACAGCTCTGGCCTGAGGATATAGGCAATCACACAGGGGTCATGGAGCGGTGGCCCCGCAAACTGCATCTGTTGTTGTTCCCGCACGCCGTAGTTCCCTAGCATTCGCGCCACCAACGGGCCGACGGGATTGGCGATCGCTCCCAACCGCGCCCGCCGCTCCGGCGTCGCCAAGGCTGTCTGGGTTACATCCAGGGGAATCAGCGTCAAATCCACCCCACTCTCGAACACCACCTGGGCCGCGTGGGGATCGGCGTAAAGATTGAACTCCGCCGCAGAGGTGACATTGCCCGCACCGATGGCACCGCCCATCATGATGATTTGGGAGAGGCGATCGCCAATCTCCGGTACCTTCACCAGGGCCACAGCAAGATTAGTCAACGGCCCCAGCGTCGCCAGGATGATCGGCTTCGGGGCATTCATCAGGGTTTCGATCAGGAAATCGACGCCGTGCTGAGGTTGCAGGGGCATTTGGGGGGGTGGGAATTGCATACCTGCGAGGCCGTTTTCGCCGTGGACGTGGTCGGCGAGGATGGGCGATCGCACCAACGGTCTCGGACAACCGGCAAACACCTTGAGTTCAGGATGTCCCCCCAGTTCACAAATACAGCGGGCATTGGTCTGGGTGGTTTCGACCGTGACGTTTCCGGCAACAGTTGTAATCCCCACAATCTCCAACTCCGGCGATGCCATAGCCAGCAGCAATGCCACCGCATCGTCAATCCCCGGATCGCAGTCAATAAGAATCGGTGTCGGCGACATGAGTTTCTAAAAAGGCGTCTAGGGCTTCGCGATAGGGCAGCGAGGTTTGGGCTCCGGGCAAGGTCGTCGTTAAAGCTCCGGCAGCACTGGCCCGGATTAAGGATTCATAGAACGATTGGCCTTCCACCAAACCCACCGCCAGAGCTGCATTAAAGGCATCCCCTGCCGCAGTCGTATCCACAACCGTCACCGGAAACGTAGGAACTCGAAGCGTCGTATCCGCCGTAGCGCAAAACGCCCCCCGCTTGCCAAAGGTGACAACGACCCGCTTAGGACCCCGGCGTTGCAGGGTTTGGGCAACTCGAAGGGCATCGTCGGGACTGTTGATGCTGATTCCCGTGAGACGGCTCGCCTCGTTTTGGTTGGGTGTTAAAACATCGATCAGGGGATAGAGTTCGTTGGGCAAGGCCTCTGGAGCCGGAGCCGGATCCAGAATCACCCGGATACCCAGTTCGTGGGCTGCTTGGGCAGCGGCAACCACCACCGGCAGGGGAATCTCTAGCTGCAGCAACAGGGCATCTGCGCCATGGAGAAGGGGATTGAGGCGATCGACATCGGTCAAATCTACCTGGCCATTGGCCCCCGGAATAATCAGGATTTGGTTTTCGCCGCTATCGGCAACGGCCACAATCGCCACGCCCGTCGCACAGCCTCGCTCCACCCGCAGCCCTTCGAGACCAACCCCTTCCTGGCTCAGATGTTCCTGCAAGGCTCGACCATAGGCGTCATTCCCCACCCGCCCGACCATGTGAACCGGCACCCCCAACCGCTGAACAGCCACGGCTTGATTGGCCCCTTTACCACCGGGAACCGTCAGCAGGCTATGTCCCTGAACCGTTTCGCCAGGAATAGGCAGCTTGGTGCTGCGGACCACAAGGTCCATATTCAAGCTGCCTAACACACAGATGGTCATTGAGGGATTACCTGTAGGGATGAACAGCGGTTCATCCGGGTCGATGGGGCGAGGGGCTGGGACAAATGCGATTCGTCCCTACCCGATAAATTTACCGGCCTGAGCCATGAGATCGCCGAGATCCACATCGCCGTCGCCGTCGCTGTCCAAAAAGGCATTGAGAACTGGATTGGCTGCCGCAGCGGATTCAGCTTTGCTGGAGCCGGTTTTGAGTAGATTTAGCACCAGGGGCACCAGCATCGGCAACAGCGCCATCACGGCTTGGCTGGTCATGCCCGTCTTCTGGGCGACCGCGCTGGCCACCTGTTCCTGCTGTCCCGCATTAAAAACGGCCTGAACCGCTGCAAGGTTGGGATGGGTTCCAGCAAACTGATGAATCAGTGACTCTACAGCTGAAGGGCCTTCATTGGCGCGCTTTTGCTGGAGTGACGATCGCACAAAACTCCCCACAGTGGACATCAGCGCAGGGGTTACGGCGGCGTTGAGGCCCTGCTGATTTCCGGCGATCTGCTGGACCGCGCCGAGGATACTGGCTACCTGGTTGGTGCTGCCTTGGGTATTGGGGTTGGCGATCGCCCCGGCAATAACATCAAACATTCCCATGGTTTACGGGTCTCCCTTGCGGTTTAGAACGAAATAATAGGGCCATGATTGTAGGAACATGGCAATGCCATGTCCCTACCGGATCACATCGAAATTAATCTATGAATCCCTAGCCGACCTGCACCTGGCTGGTATCGACTTCGGTTGCCCCTTTGACGCCCTTCGCCACAGCAACCATCTTGTCGAGGGTCGCCTGGTCAGCAATTTCGCCCTTGAGGACGACCTTGCCGCTGGTTTGTGCGACCCAGAGGCGCTCTTCGTCGTCTAGCGCGGGGTCGTTATCGAAGGCTAAGGCGACGCGCTTCGCCAAACCGCTGTCGTCATACTCGCCTTCGAGGCCGAGGCGGTAGTCGGGGATGTCATTGCCGTCCGGCGCTTTAGCGACAGCCTTGGGTGCGACGGAAGCGTTCGCAGGCTTGTCTTTCTTGAACATTCTTGATAACCAGCCCATGGGAGATTCTCCTAAATACGAGGGATTGAACTGAACTCAAACAACTGGACTCAAACAACTGGGCGGTGTGAGATACACCAGGATGAACGGCCTTGTCTAAAGACATTTGTCTCAGCATGAGTCTCCGAGACCAGTCAAGCCTACTCTAGAACAAACGCACAGGATTAGCCTAGCGTGTTCCTTGAGCATGGCCGGTCATGAAAATAACCTAATTTTTATCGTTTTGAGTGTCTATTAAGGATGATTTAACCGCCCCGGCGTTTCCCTGGAGCCCTTCTGAGGCTTGAGTCTGTCAGGGTTCCCGTAGGTTATGAGTGCGACTGGAGGGAACCCTAGTCCTAGGCGATCGCGTCTTGCTTGGTTAATCTCGCGACATCCTCTTGCTGGATGGGGAAGGTCTACTCATGCTCTCTTTTGTGGTTCAGACAGGCTTGGCTCAGACAGGGTTTTCGGTGCCGGATTTGACCCATCCCCAGGAGCTGTTGGAGGTGGGGCGATCGCTCCTCGAAGGCTTCAAGTGGCTAATGGTCGTGATCCTGGCCCTGGGGGGGTTGCTGGCGTTGGCGAATTTCTCCGATCGCTATGGTCGCCCTACCTCAAGGCCCGTCAATGGCCCCGTTGATAGCCCGGTCGATGGCCCCGTCGATAGCCCCGTCGATAGGCTGGAACGTTCTCCTTGGCTTCAGGGGGAATGGCTCAACTACGGACGACTGCTGGGCGGACTGCGCCATGGGGTGCTGATTGCCCTGCTGGTGATCAGTAGCTTTTTTTGCTTTTCGACCCTAGCCAATCGCTACCACCACTGGGAGCAGGACAAAATTGCCCAGGTGGCCAACAGCGTCGCCGGAGAGCGCATCGAGCAGCCTGCGCCCCAGCTACGCTACGTCATCCAAAAACCCTACACGACGGTTACCTACATCAATGGCAAGCCCACAGAGGTGGAGCGGCTCCAGGATATCGATCAGTTTCTGCCCCTGAGTGAGTCTCAGGTGGAGGTTCAGCTCGAACAGACCACGGACCCAGCGACCAACCGCTTGATTTACCAGTCAGCGTTTCAGGCCACCTACGGCGTTACCAATACCCTCAGCGTTGCCGAGGACTTTTTCTTTGAACCGACGCCGCCCTACGGCTACAGCCTGCTCCAGGACTACACCGTGACGCGGGAAAGTCAACCGGTCAATCCCGAAAACCAGGGCGAATATCGCTTTCCGCTGCGGCTCGGTCCCGGCGAAGCCACTCAGTTTCAGGTGGCCTACAAAGCCCAAGGCGCTCCCCGCTGGGTCTATGGTGCAGGCGGGCGGCTGCTCTCGAAGCTGCGGCTGACGATCTTGGCGAATTTTCCCAAGGCGGATTTTGCCAGCGGCATTGTGCCCACGGAAATTAAGGACGTCGGCAAAGGCAAGCAGTTCACCTGGGTGTTTGACCAAAATGTCTCAGTCCAAAATCCCTTCGGCGTCTTCACCGCCACCGAGCGATTCCGCAGTACGGGCGTGATGCCCCGCCTGTTGCTCTTGGCTCCGGGGGTGTTGCTGAGCTGGTTGCTGTTGCTCTATTTGACGATTCCCCTGCGGCTGCGGGATACGGCGATCGCCACGGCCCTCTTCTTCGCCACGATTCTCATGCTCACCTACGCCAGCCGCATCATTGATGCGCGCTTGGCCTGGGGCCTTTTACTGCCGCTGTTTTTGCTGTTCGCCTGGGGTTTGGGGCGTCCGGTGCGGCGGGGCGGGGTGGCGATCGCCCTCACCCTCGGGGGCGTAATTTTGCCAATTATTGCGCTGCTGGTGCCCTATACGGGGTTGACGTTGGCGATCGCAGCGTTGGTGTCGGTGGGAACGTTGATTCAGCCCTATTTGCGGTTATTCTCGGTCACAGCCTAAGGCAACATACTAAAACTTGTGAAACGCCTATAACTCTCGGTTGAGGGGGGGTTAAGCAAAAACATTGCTTTGGCCAACTCCTCCTTCATTCCCCAGCAAAAATAAATTCGGAACGAGTTTAGGTCGTTACAGCCAATCAATGCTAACCAATGAAGCCTGATCTGAACGAGTTATCAAGGGTTTCAGCCCCTAAAAGTTTTGAATTTACAATTGCTGTTCATTCCCAATAAACTCTATGCAAGCCAACTCAATAAATGCTAAGATAGGGATTGGCCGTAAAAGCAGAGCTGCTCAATGGGAGCTTACTGGAGTTTCTTCCTTGCCTATGCATTCTCGCCAAGACTGCAATAGGAACTTGGGCTTGGGCTATCATTACGTTAGCCAAGCATTTGCCTTTTGCTTAATCGCTTGCTTTCTTTGTCACATTGCAGGCAACCTAGCCTTGGAGTGGTAATTCCATTTAGTAGATCACTATATCACGTACTAGGGAAGCTCGTGTACCCACTAGGATAAAAACATGAGATACTCAGACAAGAGCGCCAACGCCAATACTGTTGCAGACATACAAGAATTGATAGCGAACGAGAACTCCTTTGCTCAAGCCAACAAAAGGAACAGTTGTGAATCTTACAACCATGATAAAGTCCTAGAGTTCTTGAGCTCAGACTCAGAGCGATTCAGCAAGATCGTTGAAAGGCTTTTCACACCTAAGAAGTCTTCTGTTCCTTAGGCCAGTCTCCGGAATTTTTCCTTCCCACACACTTCCTGACGACCAAAGTAACTATTGATGCGCACCTGTACTATACTCTAGAGATGAGAATACCTGAGTCACCAGAGATAGAAGTGGTCTATCTCTGTTCAGGTTCTTTCGTCGCTCATTTCTGAAAGTCGGGTGCTCGAATGATTGGAGTTTTTTATACAAATCAGTATGAAAATCGCAGAAACAGAGATAAAATGAGGCAGAGGGTCGATGAACTCAAACAGGCCGCTGTCCGATTAGAGGGATGGGCTAAAAATTATATTTATGACGGAATCGAACTAGTCCTCTGTCTCGAGAGACTTGACACTCTCGTAACAAGCTATTTTTATGATATTACTAGATATAAGCATTTCCATGGAATGCTTGATGATGGGAGTGAGGCTAACGTAAACTTTCAGAAAGTGTACTCTTACACCGCTAAATGGATCATTCGCGAGAAACCTATCTATGTTCTTATTGATGATTTAAGAGCTTTGCAGGAGCATTCTCCAGAAAAAGCTCAACAATATATTGAATTTGCAACTACTGTTAATGAAGCTTGGCTCATTGCTTGGATTGAGTCAAGCTATTTTTGTCAATCAGGAAAAGATCTTTGTCTAGCGGAAAATAATAATGATAGAGATGGATTATTGTATTCGTTGAAGTATAGAGATTTTTCTGTTGCTTGGTTCGAAGAATGGTTAAATGAGAAAATTCTTCACGCCTAGTGTTTAATCGGTCGCTTGCGCCAAGCAGTAATTCTGACAAATTCATTAAAGGGATTTCAGGCCTCAAAGTAGTATGCGAGTAAGAGATCTCATCTGTTAGCAAATTTATTCAATCTCTTGGTTGCTGAAAGACTATACAACTTTATACGAGATTTGGTGTGTGAAATATTCAAGTAATTACAGCAGATTTATTGATGAAATAGTGCAAGAGTACCCTTCTATACCAAAGAAGGATATTCCTGAACTGAAAGAAAAGTTAGTTAGTGCACACAATGAAGATCTTAAAGTACAGGACGAACGCCTCCAACGTCAATTTGACTTGCAGACTAAGAAATGGCTGTCTATTGTTATCGTCACTTTGTTTGGTGCATCTTACATGATCCTTATAATGACTCTTGGGTTCGTCTTTTTTTACGAGATATTCCTCATCCAATCTCACAACCTTAAGGCATCCGACAGGTCTATCAACTCCAAAGTTATAATGGTTTTGGTAGGTGGAACTATTACGCAGACAGCTATTGCATTCATAGCTTTATCTAAGCATTTTTTTGGTTCGAGCGCAGACAAATAGGTTAGACAGGGTGAACGAAAAAAAGCGCGCTTAAGAATTAGGAGGTTTTTTTTGCCAAAAATCGTGCCATCTTGAAGAAGCACTGAGATAAGCGGCCCTGAGACTCATAACGGCCTGAGCACCGTTGTTGGACCAAAACATGCCGGACTGTTTGAGACGAACGGTGACAATGCGGCGATTGGAACTCTCAACGGTAGTCCCCTTAACTGGGTGATAAGGCAGCTATTGCCATTGAAGAAAGATAAAGCAAACTAGACGTAGCTTGTAGTGCCAATAGACGGTTGAGTAGGGCGGAAAGTCTTTGGGCAAATCTCCCCAGTTACAGCCATTCTTGAGTTGATAGAGGATGCCATCGAGCAGCTCTCGCTTGCTCCATTTACACGGACGAGTCTGTTGTTTCACTGGCAGAACCTCCTCCAGCAGAGGCTCTAGAATCTCCCACTCTTTATCGCTTAGACTGCTCGAATAGCCCATGGTGACTTCTTTGTAGACTTTCTCTCAGCTTAAGCCAGATCTCAAATGGGTTCTATATCGAGAGATTCAACTGCACTCTGAGGCAGCGAGTATCACGATTGGTGCGAAAGGCACTGTCATTTTCGAAGACGTTAGAGAATCACAAAGCTGCAATTTGGAATTTTGTGCATCACTACAATGAGCAGTGGCGAGCCAAACAAGCTCATCCCGCTTCTTTCTCTACAGCATCCACATAATAGGACTACCTAAATTTTTTATGGTGGGCGTTGCTCAACTTGCGGATCCTCAACGAGTGGCATGTGAGCTCAACGCACTTCGCTCCAGTCTCATGGCCCACCCACGCTACAGGGGCATTCCCTCAATGCAGCCCGAAGCCAAAAAGACGGCGATCGCCTTTCATGCCAAAGATGACCATTCGGAGATTCGAGAGCAAGTCTTTGAACTACTCCAGTCCTTTGACACCAAAGTTTTCGTTGCTATTCGCAGCAAATCTGAAATTGCTAATGCCGCACAGGCAAATTTCAAGAGTTTGGGCAAGAAGCTACAGCAGAATGCAATCTATGACGATCTGATCAAGCGACTGTTTAAAAATCTGCTTCACAAAGCAGACATAGTCCAGATTGCGATTGCTAGACGAGGTAAAGAAGCTCGCGAAGACGCTTTAGAGGAGGCCATTAACCAAGCTCAGAAAAATTTTGAGTCTCAGTGGAAAATCAGTTCAAAGAGTTCAGTCCTGATAGAACCCGCCTATCCCTCTGAAGTGGAAGGTCTACAGGTTGTTGACTACTATCTATGGGCGCTACAGCGACTCTACGAACGACAAGAAGCTAATTTTTTTCGGCCACTCGCCAAGAAATACAGGCTAGTTATGGACTTAGATGACAGACGCAACAAACCCTATGGAGAGTGGTACAGTGATCGCAATCTTTTAACGCTTGAAAAGATTAAGAGGGGCTAGGTTTAAGTAGGGCTACTACTTAGACACACGGCATGAAGCCGACGTTCGCCCCTACCCTAATAATTATACCCTAGGCCAAACAAGTTCCTCAAGGTCTTTCATCCTTGCATTTTCGTATTTGCTGCTTAAAGAAATGTTAATAGACGAATAGACCTATTTGTCATCCCAAGAAATAGGATCCTCCACCGGTTCTAAATGGGTCGTCACATCCGTTCCCGGTAAGGTCGAGGCGATCGCCTGTTCAATTGCCTCACAAACCTCATGGCCCCGTTGAACAGTCCAAGCCCCAGGCACCAACACATGGAACGAGACAAATCGACGGGCACCGGCCACGCGGCTACGCTGGGCATGGAACCGAATGCCTTGGGCTTCGTATTCGCGGAGGATGAGGGCGATCGCCTGTTGCTCATCCTCTGGAATGGCTGCATCCAAAAGGCCCGAGCCTGTTTCTTGTAGCAGCCGGAATCCCGTCCAGACAATGAACTCATAGTTGTGAGGGCCTATTGGAATGACCTAGTGATGAGGGCCAAAATGACGTTTGCTCCCATACTCACTGTAATCGCAGGTTGGTAAAGAATTGGGAAAGACTTGACGCCCTCCTCCAGCCATTTTGGGGTCCCTGGCGTGGGATACTTTTTGTAAAGCGATCGCAACAAACCCTAACCATGCTGAAGAAAATAGCTGCCCTCCTTTCCTGTCTGCTACTCAGTTTGGGACTCTCCGGCTGTGTTTCCGCCGGTTCTGGTCTTCAGAGCTACATCGACGCCTTCGATGGCTATGGATTCCTGTATCCCGTCGGTTGGGTGCAGGTGCAGTTGACCCAGGAGGGTGGGCCGGACGTGGTGTTTCACGACATCATTAACCCCTCCGAAAATGTCAGCGTCGTGATCAACGCCGTTCCCGAGGGCAAAAGCCTCGAAGAGCTGGGTTCACCAACGGAAGTGGGCTACAACCTCCAGAAAAACGCCCTGGCTCCGGAAGGATCGGGCCGTACCGCTGAGTTGGTCGATGCCAACGAACGCACCAGCGGCAATACAAAATTTTATTTACTGGAATACAAAGTCCATCTGCCCAATCAAGAGCGTCATGACATCGCCAGCGTTGTGGTGCATCGCGGTCAGCTTTATACGATCAATGCGTCAACGACTGAACAGCGCTGGAATCGGATGAAAAATATTCTGAACGAGGTGGTGACCTCCTTCTCTGTGACCTAGCCCGGTGACCTAGCCCGGTAACCTAGCCCGTAAATCATGACCTTTCCCCAAATTGTTCTCGCGTCGGCCTCTACCGCGCGGCGTCAACTTTTGCACAATGTTGGCATCGACCCCCTGATTCAGCCCAGTCAATTTGATGAAGCTTCAGTTCAAACCACGGACCCGGCGCAACTCGTGGAGGCCTTGGCGATCGCCAAGGCCAGTCTGATTGCAGCCAATATGACCCTCAGCACTGAGCCCACCGTGGTTTTGGGCTGTGATTCGGTCCTGGTCCTGGCGGGGGAAATCCATGGGAAACCGGCGGATGCAGAAGCGGCGATCGCCCGTTGGCAACAGATGCGAGGACAGGTGGGGACGCTGATTACAGGCCATGCGCTGATTGATCTGAATCGCGATCGCAGGCTGGTTCGGAGCCAATCCACCCAAGTCTATTTTGCCGAGGCGACCGATGCGGAAATTCGCGCCTATGTGGCCACCGGAGAACCCTTGCACTGTGCGGGTTGCTTTACCTTGGAAGGCCGTGGGGGCGTTTTTATTGAAAGGATTGAGGGCTGCTACAGCAACGTGATTGGCTTGAGTCTGCCGCTGCTGCGTCACATGCTGGCTGAACTGGGGTATGACTGGGCTGAGCGCTAGCGCGGCTCCGAGGAGTTGAGCAGATACCTCAAAATACGGCAGCGGCAAGTGGGAGACATAGGGCATTTATCAAGGAATCACAAATCTATCAGCCAACTTTATGTTGATTTCTTAAACTCCTAAAATAAGCAGCAGAGACATAGCCAAAAATGGCTAGAATAAGAATCTAGCTTTGGTGGACAAAAAGCGTCTCGCGATTAATCTTAAGGAAAAGTATTTAAAAGCTTTTCTAGGCGTGATAAACCACGTGAAAACCCATTGAGATCGTGACAAAAAACCTGATGTAATTTTAGCATGAGCAGCGTTTTGCAACCCACTTAAAGCGATTAAAAGTGATTTAATTGTAGTCTTCTCCTTGTTGATTTGAGCTTTATCTTGAGTATTTACAAGTTCTCAAGTGACTTCAGATTGGAGTAAATATGTCTACGAATTTAAGTTCCATTAACTTCAGTTTTCGTGCCGAAATCGTCGAAGACTTGAATCAGGGTTTAATCAACGATTCTACGGTTAATACTTTGGGCGGGAACGATGTGCTGAAGGGCAAAGTCTCTTCTGCCCTGCCTGGTTCTGTGGCCTACGGAATTCGCAACACCGCAACGGGTCGGTTAACGACGACTTGGGGAAATGATTTACTCGTTGGTGAAGCCGTCTTTGGTCTGGGACTGAGTGTGATTGGCATTGAGAATGCAGGCATCATTGAGACTGGAGTCGGCAACGATATTCTTATTGCAAATGGCTCCAATAATAGTGGACTAGTGAACCTAACTGGAGCATTGATTGACCTGAGTCATGGCGATGATTCTATCACCGCTAGTGGCAGCACTGCTCTCCTCAACAATCCAGGGGCAAAGATTCTTGCAGGCACAGGCAATGACTCTATTACTGCTAATGGCATCTTTGGATTGGAAAACAGTGGCTTGATCGACATGGATCACGGTGATGACGCAATTTACGCGAGCGGGGGACCCGGCACTGGCTTGAGCAATCAGGCTGGAACAATCTTGATGGGAACAGGCAATGATTTGATTCGGGTATATGGTCAATTTAATGCAATTAGCAACTTCGAAAAGGCATTGATTGATGCAGGTTTTGGCAACGATCGTATCGAGGGACATGGTGGTATTACGGGGGTAAGTAATGCCCAAAACGGTACCCTGCTAACTGGCGGAGGAGAAGATGTCATCTGGGCTTCCGGTGGTTTGAGCGGCGTCAATAATGAGGGCCTCATTGATATGGGGTATGAGAATGATTCTCTCACTGGATTTAGTGTGGTGAATCCTTTCATTTCCAGCAACAATATTGGGAGTGGTATCTACAATAGCGGCCACATTGACATGGGTGGCGGCGATGATTGGGTTCGAGGCATCGGCGGTTCGATCACGGATGGCATTACCGGAGGGGGAACGGTGGACTTGGGCAGCGGCAACGATCGCTTCTCTGCCTTTGGGAATCAAACCGTAGAGGGAGGATTCGGGTTTGATATGTTATTGCTAGATGGCTCATTTGATGCCGAGTTGGACCGTAACTTGCCTAGTGTTTCCCTCGGTGGTTCTGCCAGCATTCGGCTGGGTAGCTTGCCCAATAGCTTTGTCTTTTCATCCATTCATCCGCTCTCTGGACTGCTTACCGAGATGACGGTGATTAACTTTGAGGAATTTCGGCTGAGTGGCGCAACGTTCTCCGCTCAAGCGCTGAAAACAAGCTTGGAGGCGGTGGCCTAATTTGCGGTGGCCTAATTTGCGGTGGCCTAATTTACGATTTACGGTGGTCGTAACTGAGGCACAGTCTTGTTCCCCAGAGTGCTGGGCGATCGCCCCCCAAACCTACTGGATTTCCCTGAAAAGTTTGACGTTCGGCGACGGAGAAGCTAGTCAATCCTGCGGTGGGGTTTGCCCAGGACAAACAGTCATAATCGCATTAGAGTCAGGGCTGCCTACCCCTTTTTCGCCCATGCTATCTCAGATGCACCCTAGCGATGTCAGATTTATCCATCTCAGCCATTATTTGTACCCATAATCGCGATCGCTACCTTGGTGCAGCGATCGATAGCCTTTTGGCCCAGGATTGGCCTGACTTCGAGGTCATCGTCGTGGACAATGCCTCCACCGATAGCACCCGTACCCTGGTGGAAGCTCGTTTGACTGACCCTCGCCTCAAATATATCTACGAATCCACATTGGGTCTCTCAACCGCGCGCAATCGCGGTTTCCTGGAATCCAGCGGTGACATCATTGCCTATCTGGATGACGATGCCGTTGCTGAACCCTACTGGTTGCGGCAATTGATCATGGCCTACCAAACCCAGGAGCGGTTGGCGATCGCGGGGGGTCGAGTCACCCTGCTGTGGCCCGAGGCGCAACCCCAGCCCCGCTGGATCTCAGAAGCAATGCTGTCCTGCTTGGGGGCCTACGATCTAGGTCCAGAGGTCATCAATATTGAACAGCCCAGTCTGACGCCACGGGGATTGAACTATTCCCTACGGCGATCTTTTCTCGAAGCGGTGGGGGGATTTGATGCGCAGTTTGGGCGGGTCGGCAACAATCTGCTCTCCAACGAAGAATTGGTGATGACCGAGCTGGCCTTAGCCAAAGGCTGGCAGGTGCAATATCTACCCGCAGCCCTGGTGGCCCACAATGTTGCCCTAGAGCGGATTCAGCGCCACTGGTTTTTGCGCCGCAGTTGGTGGCAGGGCGTGAGCGAATGCTATCGCGATCAATTGGCAGGCCGATCGCTCCGGACTCAGGTGGGAGCCGCTGGAGAACGTTTAGTACGGGGGCTGTATAAGGCGGTGAAGTCGATCGCCCAGCCCGCCGTCTGTTTCGACAATCTGACCTATGCCTATGGGCAAATTGGCTATATGAGCACTGCAGTCAATGCTTTTATAAAGACTGTTATGAAGGCTGTGTTCAAGCGATCCACTGAATCCGGGGAGATGGCCTAGCGGCCTCGCCCCATTCTGCCAGCGTTGGCTGGCTGACCCCCATGGACCCAACACCGCGTACGACGACCCCTATGGCACTTGAAACTGCTTCCCCCCGCGAATCCATCGCTGATGCGGCCATACCGCCGTTGGTTTCGGTGATCATTCCGATTTACAACGGTGAACGGGATATTCCACCCTTGATGGATTGTTTGCAAGCGCAAACCTACCCGCGCGATCGCGTCGAATATTTACTCGTCGATAACCACAGCACCGACCACACCGCAAAACGCCTCAAGGCGGCGATGGCGATCGCCAATGGCACCGGTTTCCAGTTTCGCTATCTCAGCGAAGTGGACATTCAAAGCTCCTACGCGGCCCGAAATCGGGGGGTCTATGAAGCCCAGGGGGAAGTCCTGGCGTTTACCGATGCGGACTGTCGGCCCCAGCCCCAGTGGCTGGCGGATTTGGTGGAACCCTTTGGGGAACCGGAGGTGGGCTGGGTTGTGGGGGATATTATTGGTGCGCCGGGAAAAACCCTGCTAGAGCGATTTGCCATCCACACCGAAACCCTGGCCCAGAAACATACTCTTAGCCACAGCTTTGCGCCCTATGGTCAAACGGCCAACCTGGCGGTGCGTCGCCCTGTCTTTGACGAGGTTGGTTTGTTTCGCTCCTATTTGACCACCGGGGGCGATGCGGATTTTTGCTGGCGGATTTATCGGGGGACGAATTGGCAGTTGCGATCGGCTCCGACGGCGATCGTCGAGCATTGTCACCGCAGTACCTGGCGGGAATTGGCCAGTCAGTGGCGACGCTATGGTCGGTCCAACTGGTATTTGCACAAGCTCCATGGGGTGCCGCCGATGGAGCCGGTGGAACTTGCCCAGGTGATGGAAGGACTGTTCCAGTGGCTGCCCAAAGATTTGCCTCGAACGCTGCGCAAGGTCTCTCAAGGGGAAGAACCGGCGATCGCCCTCATCGTCTACCCCACAAGCCTGTTTTGCCGTTGGTGCCGCTACCAGGGCCAAAAGCATGCCCAGTTCGATGAGCGAGCCGCCTTAATTCCTCGGCTAGGTCCCCAAGGCATCATCCTAGAGGAATTGGCCCCGACCAGTGCGACGGCGACTCGCCAAACCATCACGGCTAAAGGTCAATCCGCTAAAGGTCAATCCGCTGAACGGGTGCCCCATTAAGGCTGGGCAGTGACGCTTCAAACGCGCCCACATTGCCGACAATCAGTGTGACGAGCTGGTCCGGCTGGAGATAGGTTTGGGCGGCTTGCTGCACCGCAGCGGCAGTGGCGGCTTCGACGGCGGTGCGGTATTGGAAAATAAAGTCCAAGGGATAGCCGTAATATTCGTAGCGCATCAACCGCGAGAGGGTTTGGCTAGGTTCCTGGAAGTTAAACACAAAGGAATTGAGCGCTGATTCCTTGGCGTATTTGAGCTCGTCGTTGGAGATGGGGGTCTGCTGGACTTGGGCGATCTGCTCGCGCAGGCCTTTGATCAGCGGAATCGTGGTCTCGGTGCGAGTTTGGGCTCCAGCCACAAAGACCCCAGGATAATCGTACTGCGGACTCCAGTAGGCATAGACCGAGTAGGCCAACCCTTGCCGGGAGCGAATTTCATTGGTGAGGCGACCGCCAAAGCCATTGAGGACGCCGTTGAGGACCGTGAGGATGGGGTAGTCGCGATCGCTCGCCAATCCCCCCAAATGGCCAAGGCGCACATCGCTCTGGTTCATCTGGGGCTGATCCACCACGAAGGTTTGGTTCTGATGGGCTTGGCTCACCGCAGGCAAGGGCGGTAGGGGCTGGGTTGTGGGTTTCCAGTCCCCGAGGGTGTCCTGGATCAGCGCCATCATCTCAGCCGAATTAAAATCCCCGACAATTCCCAGAATCATCCGATTGGGAAAGAGATTGTCCTCATAAAAACCAACCAGATCATCCCGGTGAATCTGGTCGAGGTTTTCGGCCTCAACGGTGCGTCCGTAGGGGCTCTCTGCCCCGTAGAGCACTTTGTCAAATTCCCGCTCCGCAATATCGCCGGGGTCGTCATTGCGACGGGCCAAATTGCCCTTGGCCCGAGACAGAGCCAAGTCGACTTGGGCCGGGTCAAAGGCCGGCTGACGGAGAACCTGCACAAATCGACGAAACACCGGCTCTAGGTCTTCGCTGAGGCTGCTGAACTTGGCCTGACCTGCCGTGGTGCCGATTTGGGTTTCGATGCTGGCGGCTCGGTCTTCCAAAAATTGATTAAGAATCTCCGGTCGTTCCGAACGGGTGCCGCCGCTGCGCATGAGCTGCCCCGTGAGACTAGCCAACCCCACCTGAGTCGCGGGTTCAAAGCGGCTGCCGGTGCGAATCAGCGCGCTGCCATCCACCAGGGGCAGCTCATGGTCCTCCATCAGATAAACCGTCAGGCCATTGTCGAGCACCTGACGCTGATAGTCCGGCAGCTTGACCTCCGGCAGGGGCGGAAAGACCAAATCCTGATAGGGTTTGGGCGAGGCCACTGAGGGCTGATGGCTGAGCATAAACTGACAGCTCAGTAAGGCGATCGCCAACCCCAATCCTGTCACCAACCGCCGCAGCCGTCGCGACCAGGGGGATCGTCTGATCGCCAGCGTCAACGAAACTTTCATCGCAATTATCCTTTTCAAAGACGAGTTCAAAGACGAAGATTCCTTTTAGACCCAGTTAGACCCAATTAGACCCAATTAGACCTAGTTAGACCCCATTTCCCCTTACCCTAGGAAGCCGCATCCTCCGGCAGCAATCGACCAACCGTGCGGTTTTCAGGCCGTAGCGTCGTCTGGGCAATCCGCTGGAGATCGGCGGGGGTGAGTTGGGCGATCGCCTCCAAATCCTTCAGCAAATTCTCCCAACTGCCGGTTTTACCTTCGTATTCGGCGAGGACCTGGGCCATGCCCATATTGGAGGTGAGCGATCGCAGGACGGAAGCCTTGGTTTTGTTTTTGACCCGCTCTAGTTCCATTGCTTCGACGGGGGTGGTGGCGATCGCCGTCAGTTGCTGATGCAGCGAAGACGCCACCTCATCGACCGTGTGGCCTGGAGCGACGAGGGCATAAAACATCATCAAGTTGGGATATTTATCGCCGGGATAGCCCGTAAAGCCTTGGGCTGCGAGGGCCACCTGTTCTTGCTCGACCATAGTGCGATAAAGCCGCGAGGTGCGGCCACTGCTGAGAATATCCCCCAAAACCGAGTAGGCAACCCCATCGGGGGCACTGGCAGCGGGAATATGGTAAGCCTCCATATACCAAGGCTGGGTCTTGGCCCGGAGCTCAATCTGACGCTCGGCAGTTTGGGGAGGCTCGGGTGCAATCTGGCTTTGTACGGCCTTGGCTCGGGATTGATAGCGCCCAAAATAACTTTGGGCCAGTTGTTGAACCTGTTTCGGATCGACATCACCCACGATCGCCACGGTCAAATGACTCGGACCATAATGCGCATCAAAAAAAGTTTGTACATCCTGGCGGGTCAAGCCTTGCAAATCGGCCACATGACCAATAATCGGTTGACCATAGGGATGCACCTCAAAGGCCTTGGCCTTGAGGGCTTCAAATAGCTGACTCACCGGGTCATTGTCAAACCGCATCCGGCGTTCTTCGAGGATGACCTCTTTTTCCTCATAGAACTCGCGGAAAACCGGGTGCAAAAAGCGTTCTGACTCCAGCGACATCCAGAGTTCGAGCTTATTGGCAGGCAAGCTGTAGAAATAGGTGGTTGAATCCGCCGAGGTCGCGGCATTGAGGCCGACGCCCCCTTCTCGCTCGATGACTTGGCCAAGTTCATTCTGTTGAACATACTGACTGGCCTCGGTTTTGAGGGCTTCAAACTGACCCTTGAGTTGGTCGAGGGTTGACGTTTGGCCTAGGGGGGCGAGGCGCTTAATTTGCTCGAAGGTGCGATCGAGTTTGCGCAACACCGCCTGTTCTTTGCCAAAATCCTTCGTGCCAATCACCGGGGTACCCTTGAACGCCAAATGCTCTAGGTAATGGGCCACACCGGTTTTGCCCACGGGTTCATCGGTGCCGCCCACATTGGCGTAGGTCACAAAGGAAATGACCGGAGCCTCGTGCCGTTCGAGGATCACAAACCGCATGCCATTGTCGAGCTGAAATTCACTGACCTCGTTGCGTAGGCGATCGAGATAGGGTTGTAGGGCCTGGATAGAATTGGCAGTGCTTGGTCCAGGAAACCCAACCAGGCCTATGGCCAGGAGCGCGAAACCAAGGGTCAGGCTCAGGAGTTGCTGAGAAAGCCGCTGTAAAAACGGACGCATTAGCAATATTTTTTAATCAAAGCACTCCCCATTCTAAACTGCCCAATTTCAGAACGGCCTTACTTCAGACTTTCCAAATAGGCCAGCAAATCAGCCATGACCTCAGGGCTAGGCTGAAACTTTGGCATGGGAGGCGTTGCGCCGCTGATCACCTGGTGGATGATGCCGATACGAGACTTGCGATCGGACACCGACTTAAGACTGGGACCGACAATGCCGCTCCCCTCTGCCCCATGGCAAGCAGCGCAATTAATTTTAAAAATTTCGTGACCCTGGTGAACATCTCCAGAAATCGCCATCACCTGCTGAATGTAGGGGTCTCGCATTTGGAAGGCATGGAACCCCAAAACGCTCACTACAATTACCACCCCGATCGCTAAAACGGTGAGCACCATCTGCAGCCAGGGCAGTTCAGCGTCGATATCGGTCTTGGGAACGGGATTAACCAACGGCAAGGGCTGAGCTCATGAAATGCATTACATATCTTTACTTTTAACGATCCCCTTTCAATTCATCAAGGGGCAATTCCCGAGTTTAAGGATTTCCTCAGGTTTTCTCTCTGTCCAAGGTGAGCGCAGCCTAGCATTTTCACGTCCGTCCTTTCCCTGGAATCGAACGGCTTGTCCGGAGTTCTGGCAACCGCTAGACTGAGGGAACGTTAACATTGCTCTTTATTTCTTTTTGTTACGGGAGACCCACGATGATTGAACCATTGCTCTGTGGCATTGTGCTTGGCCTAATTCCCATTACCCTCGCAGGTCTATTCGTGGCTGCGTATCTGCAATATCGTCGGGGCAACCAACTGGGCATTTAGTCTGGTTCCGCCCAGTGACCTTCAGCCCAGTGACAGAGGGTGAGTTGACTGCTGCCGTAGGTTTTGGAGCGATCGCTCACTAGCCCCTTCGGCAGGACTAAAGCATATCCTGGGTGATGTTCCACCGCCAAACAGCCTTCGGGCGCAAGGAGCCGGTGCTGGGCGATCGCCGCCAAAACCGGCTCATAGAGATTTCCCTGATAGGGTGGGTCAAAATAAATTCGGTCAAACTGCTCTCCGGCGAGCTGGGGTAAACGCTTCACAATATTGCCCCGCATCAGCCGCACCGTTTGCTCGGGTTTGACCACTTTCTGCCAGTTTTCTTCGATCACCCGCAGCGCCGCTGGGGCTTGCTCGATGCCGACCACCAGGCTAGCACCTCGGCAGAGGGCCTCTGCCCCCATGGCCCCACTCCCAGCGCAAAGATCCAGCCATCGACAGCCTTCGATTTCTCCCTGCCACATATTAAACAGTGCTTCCCGCACCCGACCGAGGGTAGGCCGGGACAGTTGACCAGGAGGGGTTTTGAGCAGGCGGTTGCCATAGATCCGGAGGGCCATGGCGTTAGCGGGCCGCAACCGTAGCAGACTGAACTGGAGCGGTTGGCTGGGCGGCGATCGCCACAAAATTCGCCAGAATTTGCAACCCAGCCTGGGAGGATTTTTCCGGGTGAAACTGAGTGGCCATTAGATTCTGCTGAGCGATGGCAGCGGTTACGGTTTGGCTTCCGTGGGTCACTGTCGCCGCATTGACAGCCCCATCCTTGGGCTCCACGTAGAACGAATGGACAAAATACATCCAGGGCTCCGCCGGTAGCGCCCCCCAGAGGGCACAATCTGGCTGGGTCAGCGTCAAGGGATTCCAGCCCATGTGGGGAATCGTCAGCCCCGGCTCCGAGCGAAACCGGCGCACCCAACCAGGCACAATCCCCAGACCGGGCTCTTTTCCTTCTTCACTGCCATCGAATAAAATTTGCATTCCCAGACAAATTCCTAAGAAAGGTTTGCCCATCCTGGCAATGTGGCGCAGGGGTTCGATGAGTTGGCGATCGCGCAAATGCTGAATCGCCGGGTCAAACGCCCCTACCCCCGGCAGCACCACCCCATCGGCCTGGGCCAACACCGCTGGATCATCGGTGATTTGGGTTTGGGCTCCCGCCATTTCTAGGCCCTTACAGGCGGAGTGGAGATTGCCCATGTCATAGTCGACCACAGCGATGGTAGGGATTGGGTCGGGAGAGTGAGTCTTCACGAATGGCTTGCTCCAGGAAATCGCTCAGCGGCAGGGGCAATCCAGCGCTAGCCCGATCGTCCCCTTATCAATTTATCTCGCCCGTGGGAATAATAAGAGCACCTGAACCCAAGATCCTCATCACCGCCTTTGCAACCTGGTTGCCCCATCAGCGCTCAAATGCGTCCGATGAGCTGCTGCGGTTGCTCCAGGCCCAAGCCTCCCTGCCGCCTACCTGCCAATTGCTTCATCCGCTGCCGGTTTGTGTTGAAACTGCCTATCAGCAGATTCAAGACCGGCTTGAAGATCGGCTTGCAGATCGGCCCGAGCACCGGCCCTTTGACTTTGTCATTTGCTGTGGGATGGCGGAATCTCGCGATCGCCTCACCCTAGAGGCCCAAGCGGTTATCGATGGGGTAGCCTATTGGACCCCGATCTCCCTGATACAGCTATTGACCCCGAGAAAACCATTTCAGTGTATGGAAGTGAGTCTCGATGCAGGACAATTTGTCTGTAACGGTCTTTACTTCCGTCTACTGAAGCAGTTTTGGCAAAGTTCCTTCGAGAACAAGGTGAAGGGACTTGCTAGTACAGTACGGACAAGGCCCGCGCCGCTATTTGTCCATGTACCCCCTCTGACGTTGGAAAATATACCGGTAGTCCTCCAGGACTTTCGGCTGCTGCTCCAGCGTCTGCTCGATGGATAGGCCTGATTTGCCATGATCCACTGGATTCACTGGATTCACCAGATTCGCAGTGATGATTCAGAGATTTATGGGCTGTGCTGTAGGAATTGGGTCTGCTGCTTCGATGTTTTTCTTCCCTGTTCTCAGCGGTGACTATTGCTTGTTATGAAGTTTGCATTCTTTGCCTTGTTCATCCTGACGCCGTTTTTCGGTACAACCGCCTGGGCCAAACCGACAGCGGTCCCGAATCCTGGTCCTGTGGCGGTGACGCGATCGCCGGGCCAAATTTTGGTTAACCAAGAGGTGCGACCCTTACCGGGCTCCTTGGATGCGGTGCCGGTTTTTAATAGCAATAATCCAGAGATTATCCAGGGAGAAGGGATTTTGCTCTCGACCTTCCCCTCCCAAGGGCGACGCTATCCCCAGGCCCACCTCAACTACCCCTTTGAGGGGCGGTTTGATATCTTTACCCACCACATTACCCAGGCCAAGACTGCGGCCCAAACGCGCACTCTATTTCAGGGGATGTTGCTGCATAATCCCGGCGACAAAACCATTCGGATCGAGGTCCTTGAAGCCTCCACCTATCTGACTCGGCCCGATGCCCTCTATGTGCCCCTGGCTCCCTATATCGAAGATCCCATCGGTCGGGTTTATTCCGGTCCCGGCAGTCGCCTCGTCAGCGATATTTTGCGGGGGCGTCGCCAAGGCATCTGGCCTTCGGTGATTCGCATTCCGCCGAAGCAAAGCATGATGCTGATGAATCTGCCCATTCCGGTCGGCAAGGTAACCCCCTCCTCCAATGGCCGCTCGACCCTCGCGCGACTCTGGAGCAGCGGTCCGGTGTATCTGGCGAATATGGCACTTCAGGCTCCCCTGGATGCCCAAGGACGAGAACGAACACCGACCCTAGAGGACTGGGAATCCCTGGCGATGAACGGAAATCTAGTCCAGCCCCGCGACCATACGGCCAGCCCACCGGGAACGCCGCCGGAGGATATTATTTTTAGCCGAGTTTCGGGCGTGGCGAAGGGCTCCCGCTGGCGGGCGCGGATCACGGACACGCCGGACAGTAGCTACCTGACGATTCCTGAAGAAGGTAAGGCCTTTTCCTACGGGTTTAGCCTGTTGCCCAAGGGGACGCTGGGTACTGGCCAAGTCCAGAGCGCACCCCTGCTGGCCCGCTATCCCGACTCCGCCTATATGGCCCATGGCAATTACGGCATTGAGTACAACATGCTTTTACCCCTGGGCAACCCGCGTAATCGGCCTCAAACCATTGGCATTGCCATTGAGACGCCTGTAAAAACCGATGAGGGAGGTGGCCTGTGGTTTATGGATCCGCCGCCCGATCGCGTGTTTTATCGAGGGACTGTACGGCTGCGGTATGTGGATGATCGCGATCGCCTCCAAACCCGCTATGTCCATTTGGTCCAGCACCGGGGCGAACAGGGTCAACCCTTGATCTTTGTGACGCTCAAACCCGGCGAACGCCGCAGTGTCCGGCTCGATTTTCTCTACCCTCCAGATGCGACGCCCCCGCAAGTACTGACGGTCAAAACGGTCGATCCAACGACCGCCCAACGGCAACCGGCGATTCTTGGCGAACGGCCCTAATGCGAATGGCCTGGATGGGTCTTGGCGCGATAGTCTGGATCCCAGGCTATCGAGTAGCCGTGATCGGGGCCGACTGTTTGGGTTGCGCCCGTGCCGCTTTAAGATGAAGTTGGCCCTCCTCCGCTCAGTGTCCCTATGAAATCTCGCTTTCGTACGCTGCTGATTGCCACCGTTTTGGTCCTGCTGCTGTCCGGTCTTGGGAGTTTCCTCTGGATTGGGTTGCAGAGCCCACTGACGCTGCTAACCCAGGGGGGAAAATCAGTGCCCACGACGGCGATGTTTGTCCCCCGCCGTGCCCCTTTGGCGGCCTCGTTGCTGGTCAATCCCAATCGTCTTGTGACGCTGCGGCAGCTCTTAACGGCTCCAGGCCAGCGGCGGCAGTCCCGCGCGGAGATGAAGAAGATCCAGGATGGATTACTGGCGTCGGTGGATTTGGAATATGAGCGAGATATCCGGCCCTGGCTGGGGGATGAAGCGACGCTAGCAGTAACGACGCTGGATATGGACCGAGACCCGACCAACGGTCAACAGCCAGGGTATTTGCTCGCTCTGGCGACGAAGGATTCAAAACGGGCGCGGCAGTTTTTGCAAGTCTATTGGCAGCGTCGGGCGGCGGATGGTACAGACCTTCATTACGAACAGGTGCAGGGGGTCAAGCTGATCTATGGCGATGCGGCCAAGGCTGCGCCTGAGGCGATCGCCCCTGAAACCCATCCTGACCCAACCGACCCTCAAACCATTGCCAGTGCCTTGGTGGGCGATCGCTACCTCCTCTTCGCCAATGCCCCCAAAGTTCTGCGGGATGCGGTCAACAATGTCCAGGTCCCAGAACTCAATTTGGCCAATGCTCCCCAATATCGCCGCAGCCTTGAAGTTTTAACGGCCCCTAGAGTTGCCTTTCTCTATGCCAATCTCAACGCCCTTGGGGGCTGGCTCGAAAATCAAGGCTTGACGATTAATAAAACCGCCCGCGATGGGGTCGTCACCTCAGGACTGTATCAAGGGCTCGCCCTAGGATTGGGCATTACGCCCCAGGGTCTCCTCGCGGATACGGCGCTCTTAGAAGCGGTCCCCGTTGCCTCGGAGGCCGTCTTGGCGGCGACGGAGACCAGTCCGTCCGGTGGCCACAAACCCGAGCAATTGCTCAACTATTTACCCAAAAACAGCATTGCCGTTGCCTCCAGCAGTCACCTCGACCAGCTATGGGCCAAGGCACAGGGGGTGCTGCAAGCCTATCCGGCGATGAATACCCTGGTGGATCGCACCTTTGACCGGATTCAGGACGACTGGAGCCTTGACATTACTCAAGAAATTTTTCCCTGGGTGAAGGGTGAATATGCCCTCGCGCCCATCGAGCGGCCCCAGGGTCTGGACTGGATTTTTGTGGTCGATCGCACCTCTCCCGAAGCCCAGGCAGGCATTGCCCACCTCGACGACCTTGCCCGTGACCAAGGCTATAGCATTGGGGGCTTGACCCTAGCGGACCGGGAAGTCACCGCCTGGACTCAGCTCAAGCCGGAAGGTCAGCAAGCCTCGGCGGCTAATGCAATTCGGGCCTTAGTGCGCGGTGTACATGCTTCCATCGATCGCTACGAGCTCTTTTCCACGTCACTGGATGCCATGGAGGCGGTGCTGCAAGCTTCGGAAAATACGGCCCTGGTGGACAATCGCAGTTTCAAACAGGCGATCGCCCCCCTCCCCGCAGAAAACCAAGGCTATTTCTATCTCGACTGGCACAACAATCAAACCTTGCTCCGTCAAGATCTGCCCCTGGTGCGCATTTTGGAATTGACGGCTCAGCCCCTGTTCCAGCATCTCAAGGCGATTTCGTTGAGTGGCTATGAGAACGGTTCGACGGCAGGAATCCAGCGGGCGGCGATCGCCCTTCAACTGGGCCAAACCCCCTAGGGGCGAACCAAAACGGCTACGAACGAAGCTTTAAGGATTGAGCATCGGTTCTCAACCTGAATTTGTGCACCCTGGGAGAGGGACGCCTAGCCATTAGGCCGATATCCTAGAGTTAGACCGTTTCAGCGTTTTGTACGGTGTTTTTTACAGTGTTTTGTACTGGGAATCCTAAGCTGGCACTATGACCCATGGCACTTTGGATGCAAAGGCCTCGCCCAATGAATTTATTCCAGGCTCTCTCTCCGCAGCACTCGACCAAGTGCTAGACCGGCATCGGGGAGAGCGTTTCCTGATTGTGATGCAGGATTTTCCGGACCCTGACGCCCTATCTTCCGGCTGGGCGTTTAAACTGATTGCCCAGCGGTACCGTATCGACTGTGATTTAGTCTATGCCGGAACCCTGAGCCATCAGGAGAATATCGCGCTCGTGAAATTGACCAATCTGCCTGCCCAGCGCTGGACATTGCAAGCATTTCGCGACAAGGATATTTCGATTTATTCGGGCTGTGTTTTTATCGATAGCCAAGGGGCGACGAGTCAGTTGACGCCGCTGATCTTGAAAGCCGAGCTGCCGATTGTGGCGATGATTGACCATCACAACGGTCACACGGAGCTACCGGTCGAATTTCTTGATCTGCGGCCTCATATCCGGGCGACGGCGGCGATCGTGACGCAGTATATTCAAGCGGGATTACTGGACTTTGATCCGGATTCGGCGCAGCACGCTCGCTGTGCCACGGCGCTGATGCATGGGTTGCGATCGGATACGCAAAATCTCCAGCAGGCTCGTGAGGAGGAGTTTTTGGCGGCAGCTTATCTGAGCCGGTTTTATGATGCGCCGTTGTTGAGTGCGGTGTTGCGATCGTCTCGGTCGAAGCGGGTGATGGATGTGATTGAGCGGGCACTGCGTCATCGGGTGGTGCAAAACAGTTTTTCGGTAGCGGGTGTGGAGTATTTGCGCTACGAAGACCGGGATGCAATTCCCCAGGCGGCGGATTTTCTCATCACTGAGGAAAATGTCCATACGGCGCTGGTCTATGGCATTGTCCACGACGAAGATGAAGATCTAGAGCTGGTGGTGGGTTCATTGCGCACCAACAAAATTACGCTGGATCCCGATGAGTTTATTAAGGAAGCCTTTGGCCGAGATGCCCAAGGGCGGTTTTTTGGCGGGGGACGAGCCCAGGCGGGTGGGTTTGAAATTCCGGTGGGGTTTCTTTCGGGCGGCAATGAGCAATCAGACTATGCTCGGCTGAAGTGGCAAGCCTTTGATACCCGCATTAAGCAAAAGCTTCAGGAGTTGGTGAATCCGCTGGATGACCCGTTGCGATCGCGCTAACCCTCTCCCGTTAGGCTATCTGGATCAATCCCCAATTCCCGGAGCTTTTCAGCAAGGAGATGCGATCGCCTTTCAGCCTGCTCAAGCTGCTTAGCAATCTCGGTATAGCTCAGAAACGGCTTACCCGTCGGATAAAAGACTTGCATCCCGTTCCCTGACAAGTCAAATTGAATTTTCAGCCTCGGGCTGATCCATTCCTTCTCGAAGTCAACAAAATCTAGACCTTCTTCACCCCGCAACCAAACGCGCAACTCGTTAATCTCTGGGTCATAAATATAGTATTCTTCAACCCCATGGCGCTCATAGAAAAGGAGCTTGCGATCCATTTCTGTGGTGGTATTGCCTGGCGACAAAATCTCAAAAACGACTTGGGGAGCAATGTCATCTTCTTCCCACTGTTTGTAGGAGCCGCGATCGCCCTTAGGCCGACCCAATACAACCATAACATCCGGTGCTGTTCGGCGTTGATTGCGGCCTTGAATCGGATACCAAAGGAGATCTCCGGCAACAAAAACCATGGGATCGTCAGCAAAGAGAACGTCTAAGTTTTTCTTGAGTAAGACAATCCACTCAAATTGTTTCGTGTTGTCTGCCATGGGTTGGCCATCGCTATCAGGATAAAAAATATCGGTATCGGCAACCGATTGGTCCTGAGGAGATTTGATTGTGGTTTCGAGCTGTCTTACCATGTCTTTTGCAGCACCGGAACAGCGCTTGGTGAAGCAATAGTTTCAATTTAGCATGGAGGTTGTGGGGCTTTTGCGGGAGACTCTGGAGCCATAAAAAAGTTGATGGGTTTTGAAGCACAATTTTTCGCCTCAAACCATCAACTCCTGCCGTAGATTTCCTAGGCCACGCTGTCGTTGCCAATGTGACGGACAAGGTAGTCCATGATCCGGTCTGTGCGGCGCATGTGGGCCTCAAATAGTCCTTTCATGTGCTGGACCTCTGCAATGAGGTTGCTCACCTGTAGCCGAAGGTGTTCGAAGGCGTTTTCGTAGTTTTGCATTTGGTCCCCTAAGTTGAGGACCATTTGGGTGATTTGGATGACCTCGCCGTTGAGCTGTCGTTGGATGCCGTCAACCCGCTGGTCTAGGCGGGCGATGTCATTCTTCACTTCAGCAATGTCTTGTTTCAACTCCTGACGCAGGTCGCCCATCTCCTGATGCAGATCAGCCTGTCCCTGTTTCAGGGTGGACACGTCTGCCACGAGGGCGACGATCGCGGATTCAATTCGATCTAGCTGTTCACTCATGGCTGCTTTCCTCGTCTCTTAAATTTAGTATTCATCCTCAACAAGACGCTCTACGGAGGAATGCGGGAGATTCTGGGGCAACGGGGGCAGCTTCCTCAGTTCCTAAGGCTCTATAATTTTGCCCCACTCTGACAGACCAATATCGACCAACTTTTTTGAAATGGAGAGACGGATGAGAAGAATTTTTCTTAAGCAACTCATAGGACTGATCAGCAGTTTTCTGCACGGCTTTAGAGAGTTTGTCGTAACATTCCCAAAATTTGCGAGTTGTGCAGTGCATTAGATTTCTCGATATTGACCTGCTGCGAATTCAGCGATCGCCTCTTCCGCCAAGGCATCCAGTTTCCCCTCTGTAATATCCTTTTCCAACTGTTCGTCCCAACGTTGATAATCGAGGTCGAGAAACCATTCCAGTAGCAATTGGAATTGCTCGGGGGGCAGATCAAGAATCGCAGATTCAATTTGCTCAACAGTTGACATAGTTTTTACTCAATTACAGGAACGAGGAATTTGAGAAACTTCCCAACCGGACAGAACAATTTCCGTCCGGTCATCAGCCTATTAGGAGCGTTGACGAAATCCCTGAACAATCAAATCGATCAGCGAAATCTTGAGTGCTGAATACACTAGGATCAATGTCCGTCCCGCAATATGAAAGTTGACAAGCCAACGAGGATATTGCTTATCTATCAGGTCATTGCGAACTTCATAAAGGTCACCGAGCCATTCCTCACGCCGATCCGCTGGAAATAAACAGATAACTGGATACGCTAACCAACGATCGGCCCAGGTTTGATACTCTGGAGCATCCTGGGGATAACCTTGAATAGAAAAAGGCTTTAACTGGCTTGCCTTCAATTCAGCAAACTGAGTCGGAGAGACCATAATCGTCAACCTAATCTCAGACGGGTTGCCATGCCATAAGATCTGCACGGAAGAGTTCGGCTTCCCTAAGGACTGCTTCGCCCAATCCAGTAACGTGGTAGTAGCGGCGACGTGCTCCACCCCGCTCTGAACGCTCTTCATCTCCCCAACGGGATTGGACCAGACCTTTTTTCTCAAGACTGTGGAGAATCGGGTAGAGCGACCCCATCTGGAGCGTTTGCTGACCCCGGCTCGCCTCCTGGATGGCTTGAGGAATTTGGAGACCATAGAGTTCTTTTCCATGGAGAGCCAGTAAAACCAGCTCTTCTTTTGGGGTGAATTGTGGGGCATTAGCTGGGCCTCGAATTTGAGGAATCTGGTGATTGGGGGAGGACATTGTCTGTGGCCTTGGTGGATTGTTTGTATGGAATTGCGCGCTTTCTTCTCTCATAACTCCTTTCTTGAAACAACGCGCGCTTGTGTTCGACCTTATAAAAATACATTACCTTAAGAAAAAGATAGTTGGGCAGTTTGTACTGCTTTGAAGTCACCCCGTTAAGCGCTGGTTGAAGTAAGCGGTCCCTCTCGTAGGGGATTTTAAAGTGCAAAGCCAAAGTAGTGTTGTAGATCGCTGCAAGAAAACACCTCGCCTCCATGAACCTCTACCTCATCCGCCACGGCATCGCCGCCGAGCGCGGCACCTGCCCCAACGATCGCCACCGTCCCCTCACCGAAAAAGGAAAAACCAAAACCCGCGCCATCGCCCAACGCCTCCTCCAACTCGACCTCCAATTCGATCGCCTGCTCACCAGCCCCCTCACCCGCGCCCAGGAAACCGCCCAGCTTTTGCTCGAAGCAGGATTGAGCGATCGCCTAGATATCGCCGATTACCTTGCCCCCGAGGGATCCCTAGAAGATTGCCTTGGCGACCTGCATCGTCTTGAGGCTCATGGTCTTGAAGCTCACGGTCTTGAAACTCATGGTCTTGAGGCTGGTGATATAGCGATCGCCCTCATCGGCCACGAACCCGACCTCAGCCAATGGGCCACTCGGTTAATGTGGGGTGATTTAGCCCAAGCGGACCAAGCTCCTGTTGAACCTCTGCTCCTCAAAAAAGCAGGCATCATCGGTCTCAGCCTGCCGACCTCAGGATCAGCCCTGGGACAGAGTCAACTTTTTTGGCTTGCGCCGCCTCGTTTTTTGCGTTAGCACTTGCCGCGATACCGTATTTCTCATCAGACTTTTACTCCGTTTCTAATCAGCGCGATCGCATCAGGGAGCACCTCAGAGTGAAACCCATTCTGCTAAGTTTAGGGTGAGCACTGCTGTGCATTGCTGTGCGTTGCAATTAGGAGACTTCCAGACACTATGACGCTAACTGAGTGTTTTAAGCCGGGCTTAGCGGATGTACCCGCAGCGTTATCAAGCATTAGCCATGTCGATGGTCAACATGGTGTCTTGGAATATCGCGGCATCTCTGTCGAAGCGCTCGCGAAACACAGCTCGTTCCTAGAGACCTGTTATTTGCTGATCTGGGGAGAATTGCCTTCCCTGGAAGAACTACAAAGTTTCGAGCACGAGATCCGCTATCATCGGCGTCTCAAGTATCGCATCCGGGACATGATGAAATGCTTCCCCGAAAGCGGTCACCCCATGGATGCACTCCAGTCCTGTGCGGCGGCCCTGGGGCTATTTTACTCTCGGCGGGCCTTGGATAATCCGGAATATATCCGGGCAGCGGTCGTCCGGCTCCTAGCGAAAATCCCGACCATGGTGGCAGCGTTCCAGATGATGCGCAAGGGCAACGACCCGGTGCAGCCCCGCGATGATTTGGACTATGCGGCTAACTTCCTTTACATGCTCAACGAGCGGGAACCGGATCCCATTGCCGCCAAAATTTTTGACGTCTGTCTGATTCTCCACGCCGAGCACACCATGAACGCCTCCACGTTCTCGGCGCGGGTGACGGCTTCGACGCTAACCGATCCCTATGCCGTGATCGCCTCCGCCGTGGGCACCTTGGCCGGACCGCTCCATGGAGGAGCCAATGAGGAAGTGATCGAAATGCTGGAGGCCATCGGCTCGGTGGACCGGGTCGAAGCCTTCATCGACGAGCGTATCCAAAACAAAGAAAAAATCATGGGGTTTGGCCACCGGGTTTACAAAGTTAAGGATCCTCGGGCGGTGATTTTGCAGGACCTGGCGGAGAAGCTCTTTGATGAGGTGGGGGGCGATCGCTACTACGACATCGCCGTGGAAGTGGAACGGGTCGTCACCGATCGCCTCGGCGGCAAGGGGATCTATCCCAATGTCGATTTTTATTCCGGCTTAGTCTATCAGCGCTTAGGGATTCCTAACGATCTGTTTACCCCTGTGTTCGCGATCGCCCGTGTCGGCGGCTGGCTAGCCCACTGGAAGGCCCAACTGGCAGAAAACCGCATCTTCCGCCCCACCCAGATCTACACCGGCAACCATAGCGTGCCCTATGTGCCCATTGGTGAACGGCCCCTGGGTGAGCGATCGCTCACCCCCGTGGCAGCGGTGGGTTCTCAAAATGGCAAACATTAATCAGACTCAATCCTAGGCCCCAGGCTAAAGAAAAACCTCTGCTGGCCTGACTCTGCCGGAGGTAGAAAATCCTGCGATCGCTTCCCGACCAGCGATATACTACTAGCGAGTCTGTAAACAAACTTCAAGCCACCGCTGGGATTCCCCTTGGGGATGACTCTTCCCAGTCCGTTAGCTTGGGAACGCACTTTCGGAAATCCCCCTGAGCCTCAGTAACCCATGAATTCAGGAATTGACCTCCAGGGAACGTTTATTCGTTCGCTCATCGACCTCGGCCTGCCTCCAGGGCTCGCCAAGGTATTTTGGATGCCGCTGCCGATGCTGCTGATGATTATTGGCGCAACGGTCGGCTTGCTCACCTGCGTTTGGCTAGAGCGAAAGATTTCAGCGGCGGCTCAGCAGCGGGTCGGTCCCGAATATGCCGGTCCCTTGGGCACCTTGCAGCCTGCGGTGGATGGGATCAAGCTGATTTTTAAGGAAGATATTATCCCCGGCAAGGCCGACACCTTGCTGTTTACGCTGGGTCCCATCCTAGTCATCCTGCCGGTTTTTGTCTCCTACCTGATTGTCCCCTTCGGACAAAATATGGTGATTACCAATGTTGGGCTAGGCGTTTTTCTGTGGATTTCGCTATCTAGCATCCAGCCCATTGGTCTGCTGATGTCGGGCTATGCGTCCAATAATAAATATTCGCTCCTGGGCGGTCTAAGGGCAGCAGCCCAGTCGATTAGCTACGAAATTCCCCTGGCCTTGGCGGTTTTGGCGATCGTCATGATGTCCAATTCCCTCAGCACGATTGATATCGTCAATCAGCAGTCGAGCTACGGCATTTTGGGCTGGAATGTTTGGCGGCAACCTGTGGGCTTCGTGATTTTCTGGATTGCAGCTTTGGCGGAATGCGAACGCTTGCCTTTTGACTTACCTGAGGCGGAAGAAGAGCTCGTGGCAGGCTATCAAACCGAATATTCCGGGATGAAGTTTGCCCTGTTTTATATTGCCTCCTACGTCAACCTCGTGTTGTCAGCGCTGTTAGTATCGGTTCTGTATCTGGGCGGCTGGGAGTCACCGATTCCGCTCGATCGCCTGGCAGACCTAGTCGGAGTCCCCGCTTCTAACCCCACGCTTCAGATTGTGACGGCCTCGCTGGGCATCTTGATGACACTTTTCAAGACCTATCTCTTTGTCTTCCTGGCGATTTTGCTCCGCTGGACCGTCCCCCGCGTGCGCATTGACCAACTGCTGGATCTGGGCTGGAAATTCCTCTTACCTGTCTCCCTGGTTAACCTTTTGGTCACCGCCGCCCTGAAGCTCAGCTTCCCCGCATTTTTTGGAGGTTAGACGTACCCACCATGATGAAATTTCTCAAACAGGTTGGAGACTACGCCAAGGAAAGCGTCCAAGCCGCCAAATACATTGGCCAGGGCCTTTCGGTGACCTTCGACCATATGAAGCGCCGCCCGGTCACGGTCCAATATCCCTACGAAAAGCTCATTCCCTCGGAGCGCTATCGGGGCCGGATTCATTTTGAGTTTGATAAGTGTATTGCCTGCGAAGTCTGCGTGCGGGTTTGTCCGATTAACCTGCCGGTGGTGGACTGGGAATTTAACAAAGACATCAAGAAAAAGCAGCTCAAACACTACAGCATTGACTTTGGCGTCTGTATTTTCTGCGGCAACTGCGTGGAGTATTGCCCCACCAACTGTCTGTCCATGACCGAAGAGTACGAGCTCGCCACCTACGATCGCCACGAACTCAACTACGACAGCGTTGCCCTCGGTCGCTTGCCCTATAAAGTCACCGATGATCCCATGGTCACGCCCCTACGGGAACTGGCCTACCTGCCCAAGGGCGTCATGGATCCCCATGATTTACCCAAAGGCTCCCAGCGACCGGGGCGTCGGCCTGAGGAAATCGCGCAAGATGCGCAATAGTCCAAAACAGCACGAGTATCGAGCACAACGAGGCATTCAACGTGAATCTGGCGGAAGGCGTTCAATTGGTATCCTTCATCATCCTCTCGGTGATGATGATCGTGGCGGCTTTAGGCGTAGTCCTGAGTCCCAGCGTGGTTTATGCGGCCTTCCTGCTGGGGGGCGTATTTATTAGTATTTCTGGGCTGTATTTGTTGCTCAATGCCAGCTTTGTGGCAGCGGCCCAGGTACTGATTTATGTGGGTGCGGTCAACGTCTTGATTCTGTTTGCCATCATGCTGGTGAACAAACGGGAAGACTTTCGTCCTGTCAAATACACGGTGATTCGTAAGTTGATTACCGGGGCGGTTTGTTCAGGCTTGTTTTTGCTCCTGGGCGCAACGATTGTGACGACGCCTTGGGCTTACTCAACGGAAGCGGCTGCGGGAGATGAAGCTATTTATCTGATTGGGGAGCATTTCTTCACGGATTTCCTCTTACCCTTTGAGCTAGCCTCGATACTGTTGTTGATGGCGTTGATTGGGGCGATCGTCCTGGCCCGTCGCGACTATTTGCCCGATGCAGCCTTGACCTCGGACCAAGACAATCTGAAGCTACCCGAACGTCCCCGTGAGCTGATCTCGGCGGGTCAAGAAAAGTAACCATTCAGTCATCCTTGGGATTGTGAGGTTGACAGAGTTTTTGACAGAGTTTTTGACGGAGTTTTCGGAGAACTATCCATGCAGCTTCAGTACTTTTTGCTTTTAGCCGCGGCCCTGTTTTGTATTGGTGTCTATGGTCTGGTGACTAGCCGTAATGCCGTCCGCGTGTTGATGTCCATCGAGCTGATGCTGAATGCGGTCAATATCAACCTCATGGCGTTTTCGAACTATCTGGACCCGGCGGTGATTAAGGGCCAAATTTTTGCGGTATTTGTGATTACGGTAGCGGCGGCAGAGGCGGCGGTTGGCTTGGCGATCTTGCTGGCCATTTACCGCAACCGCGACACGGTGGATATGGAGCAATTTAACCTGCTGAAGTGGTAGCAGCCCGGAATTTTTTGGAGTTTTTGAATTCGTGGAGCTGCGCAATGCGATCGTGGCCTATCGATCGGGCCATAGCCTGAGTAAAAAATGGGCTGAGCGCTGTGCTCAAGAATTGGAAGCCCTGGGCTGCCGCGTGCTTCTAGGACCCAGTGGGGCGAAGGACAATCCCTATCCCGTGTTTTTGGCTTCTGCGATAGATGCTATTGATCTGGCGATCGTGATGGGTGGAGATGGGACTGCCCTTGCCGCCGCAAGACATTTGGCCCCGGCAGATATCCCGATTTTGGCCATCAAGATTGGCGGGCATCTGGGTTTTTTGACAGAGCCTTTTGATTTATTCCAAGACACCCAGGCCGTCTGGCAACGCCTGTTAGGAGACCGCTATGCCATTGAACGGCGGATGATGCTCCAGGCGACGTTGCAGCATGGGCTGTGGACAGAAGTGGATGAGGGGGGCGATCGCTTCTACGCCCTCAATGAATTTTGTATTAAACCCGGCTCGGTCGATCGCATGCCCACATCAATTCTGGAAGTGGAAGTCGATGGAGAAATGATTGACCAATACCATGGGGATGGCCTATTAGTTGCTACACCGACAGGTTCCACGGGCTACACGGTCTCGGCCAACGGCCCTATTGTTCATCCGGGCATGGATGCGCTGATTATGACGCCGCTCTGCCCGCTGAGTCTTTCCAGCCGCCCCGTCGTGATTCCGTCGGGGTCTACGGTGAGCGTGTGGCCACTGATGGATCCGGACTTGACGACAAAGCTGTGGATGGATGGGGTTTTGTCCACGCCAATTTGGCCGGGGCAGCGGGTAGATATTCGTCAGGCGGATTGTCGGGCAAAGTTTATCATTCTGCGGGAACGTTATTCGTTTTATCAAACCCTGCGGGAGAAGTTGCAGTGGGCGGGTGCTAGGTTTCGGTACACGGAGCATCATCAGAATTAGTCTAGGGAAAGACTAACTAATTGCTAATTGACTGAATGGCTTAACACCACTGGTACATCTTGCTCACACAATCCAGTGAGTGCAGTACAGGCACAACGTTAAAGGCAAAAGTGCCTCTTATAGGTCGTTTGACAAGGTTACAAAATTTCTAATTCGTCCCAACCCTTGAGAAGTATATCTGCTCCGGCGATCGCCCCCAACGCCTCCCACCCCCATAACACCCCGATCGCCCCCGCAGCCCCCGCCCCCGTCGCCATCGTCAGATCTCCCTCCGCATCCCCAAACATTAACGTTTGGCGAGGATGGACCCCTAGCTTTTCACACACCGCCCGATAGGCCAGCGGATCGGGCTTGGCTGGTTCACAGTCATTTCCCCAAACAAGAGCCACCTGTTTGGCTAAGCCTTGGCAATCCAGAAAATCGAGAATATTGGCCGTCACATCCGCAGAAATCACGCCAATCTGGACCTGGGCTTGGGTCAATTGGCTCAGAATCGGTCGGGCTTCGGGGAACAGGCGGGTGGTTTCGGCTTTGCGGGGCATGGGTTGGTCCGCTGCTTGGAAAGCCGTTTGGGCTAGGGCGATCGCCTCATACCACCCATACCCCTTCGCCGCCACATAGGTTGCTGCCGCCAGCGTCGTCTCCCGCCGCGAAGACACCGCCAGAAGCCCTGCCGGATTGAACTGTCCCTCTGCCCCAAACCCAAAGGCTCGCAACAAATCCGCCTCCACGCCCGGAACCCGCATTTCCAAACAGCGGGCTCTGTGCTGCCCCAACAATTTCAAATAGCTCGCCGAATCGGCCAGGGTACCGTCCTTATCAAAAAATACGGCTTGGATATCTCTAAACTCCCTCGCACCGCACCGAATAGTGGCCATCTAGATATCACTCCCCTGCTGAAAAAATCATCAACATGATCAAAAATAAAATCATCAAAAATCCCCTGGTCAATGGGGCCAGGGGAAAGTGTTCGCGTATCAGAATGCCAAACTAGACAAGGGGACGAATCCCCCAATCTTTTATTCTTCTTCGTCTACCACACTCTCGACTTCTTCTTCATACTCTTCTTCTTCCGCTACAGCCTCATTCGGGTCAATGCCCTGCTGCTTCATGCGCATTTGCTCGCGATATTTCTCGGCCATTTCCTCGGCTTTGTCGTAGACAACCTGAGGATTCTTGACCATATCACCTGGTTCCGGCTCAAGCTGCTTGGTAGACAGCGAAATCCGTCCCCGCTCTGCGTCTAGGTCGATGATCATGACTTTGACTTCGTCGTTCACATTGAAAACGTTGTGAGGCGTTTCAATATGATCGTGGGAAATTTCGGAGATGTGCAGCAGACCACTGACGCCGCCGATGTCAATAAACGCACCGTAGGGCTTGATACCGCGTACCGTACCAATGACAACTTCGCCCACTTCCAAACGGTTCATCTTGCGCTCAACCAGCGCCCGACGGTGGCTGAGGACCAAACGGTTGCGGTCTTCGTCCACTTCCAAGAACTTCAGAGGCAGCTCTTCCGCCACCAAATCTTCCTTGGGTTTGCGAGTGCTGATGTGGGAGCCGGGGATAAATCCACGTAACCCTTCAATCCGCACCAGCGCGCCACCTCGGTTGGTGGCAAAGACAGCGGAACGCACAGTGGCGTCTTCCGCCTGTAGCTGACGCACCCGCTCCCAAGCCCGCATGTATTCGATGCGGCGAATGGAAAGCGTGAGCTGACCATCCTCATTTTCATCGGTGAGAATAAAGAATTCCCGAGTTTCGTTGGATTGCAGAACCTCATCCGGGCTGTCTACCCGGTTGATCGACATTTCCTGAATGGGAATGTAAGCCGCTGTTTTGGCACCGATGTCGATGAGCGCACCACGGGGTTCTAGACTAAACACAGTGCCCGCAACGATGTCGCCGGGGTTAAAGTGATAGTCATACTTATCCAGTAAGGCAGCAAAATCTTCGTGGGTAAATCCAATATCCGTGGTGATCGTTTCCTGAATGGCCATGCTAAAGGTTTCCTGGTGAGTCTCCGTGTCCAAGCTGTGAATGAGTTCATCGCATGAAGAGACCTTAAACCCATGTAAGCGCGACGGCCAGCCTCACGACATAGGTTCTCAATCTCGCGATGAGTTTAATCCAGATTTATCATCATAGCGAAAATCGGAAGGAACTCAAAGTACCTTCCTAAGATTCTAAGATTTTTGTTGAGGATGAGGGGTAAGGCAAAAATAAATTCTAGGACTGAATGGGATTTAGGAGGACTGGGAGGCCGGAATGGGTGGGTCCGCAGCCTGTGGAAAAGAGATGGGCATTTCCCGAAGCTGCTCTAGGGTATCAACAAAGTCACGGATTCCTTGAAATTTGCGATAGACCGATGCAAAGCGAATATAGGCGACTTCATTGAGAGGGCGCAGGGCCTGCAAAATGAGTTCACCAATTTCAGCACTGGTCACCTCGCGAACCGTCCGTTGCTCAATTTCGGCTTCAACGTCCGCCACGACTCGTTCTTGCGCCTCTAGGGAGAGACCTGTTTTTTCGCAGGCACGCATTATACCTCGAAGCAATTTGGAGCTGTCAAAGGATTCGCGATCGCCATTACGCTTCAAAACCACAATGGGCACAAACTCAACCCGTTCATAGGTTGTAAAGCGATGACCACAACGCAGACATTCCCTTCGTCGCCGCACACTGCGTCCCGCTTCAGCAGCGCGGGATTCTAGAACTCGGCTGTCGGTATGGCAGCAAACAGAACAGCGCATAGGCTTAACAAGCGCGATAGTCGCAAGAGACTTTTGGCCAATTTGAAGAAGGTTGCCCTCATTTGCAAGGCTCCCTCTCTGATCAGCATAGGAGAAAAAGCCACGAAGGGCGATATAAAAAGTCCAGCAATTCCAGAGAAAAACTCAAAGATTGCTGGACTCAAGTATTTTGACCAAATCAGCGAATCTGGAAACCGTCCATAGGACTGATCTACAAAATCGCAGTTTATCAAATTTGGAAATTATCTAATCTGAATGAGATAGGGTTGCTTCCGTTAGGGTGCAACCCTCGAAGCTTCGAACTATTTGCCAATCTTGGGGGGCTCACGGAAGGCGATCGCAAAGAAGATCGTCGCCAGCGCTCCCGTAACAACCAAAATGTAAATGACGCTTTCCATAGCAGTGGATTATTCTCCCTTCTACTTGCCCTAAGTCTAACAGCTTAGAGCATGACAAAACAGCAATTGAACCCCGCCCTCAAAACCCAACTCCAAGGTCTCAAGGAACATTCAAAGCAAAAGGGAGGGGATATCCCCTCCCTTCATGCTCAAAGGCTGAGAACCTTTTCAGTCATGCGATGAAATCGCGGGGAAAATCGGACCTAAACTGCTTCCTTCCGAGTGGTCGGGTCACCCAATTTCTGGAATGCACCGAACTCGATTTGCTCACCCAGGTCAGCTTCAATTCCAGCAAAGACGTCCCGGAACAGCGTCCGCGAGCCATGCCAGAGGTGACCAAAGAAGAACAGAAGGGCAAAGCAAGCATGGCCAAAGGTGAACCAGCCCCGAGGACTCGTGCGGAATACACCATCGGATTCGAGGGTTTCCGTATCAAATTCAAAGGGTTCGCCCAACTGTGCCCGACGAGCTGCCCGCTTCACCGCTGCCGGATCGGTCAAGGTTTGACCATCCAACGCGCCGCCATAGAAAGTCACCGTTACGCCGGTTTCCTCAAAGCTATAGCGGGACTCTGCACGACGGAAGGGAATATCAGCCCGCACAATGCCATCCTTATCGGTCAAGACCACCGGTAAGTTCTCAAAGAAGTTGGGGAGACGGCGAACAGAGAGCTCACGACCTTCCCGATCCTTGAATACCGGATGACCTAACCAAGCTTGCGCAAGGCCATCGCCACTGTTCATGGCACCGACCCGGAACAGACCGCCCTTAGCGGGGCTATTACCAACGTAGTCATAGAACGCCAGCCGCTCAGGAATCTTTTGCCAAGCCTCTTCCTGACTGCTGCCTGCTGCAACATCGGCGCTAACGCGACGCTGCATCTCTTGCTGGAAGTAGCCTTGGTCCCACTGATAACGAGTCGGGCCAAACAGTTCAATCGGTGTGGTGGCATTGCCATACCACATCGTTCCTGCAACGATAAAGGCCGCAAAGAACACCGCCGCGATACTGCTGGAGAGCACTGTCTCGATGTTGCCCATTCGCAACGCTCGATAGAGACGCTCTGGTGGACGCACCGTTAAGTGGAAAAGTCCCGCAATGATGCCGACGATGCCTGCCGCAATATGGTGCGCGACAACGCCACCGGGGTTAAACGGGTTAAAGCCCGCTGGCCCCCACTCTGGCGCTACGGCTTGGATATGGCCCGTTAAGCCGTAGGGATCTGATACCCACATACCCGGTCCCCAAAGCCCTGACAAATGGAAAGCTCCAAAGCCAAAGCAGAGCAGGCCGGATAGCAGCAGGTGGATACCAAACATTTTGGGCAGGTCAAGCGCGGGCTCACCCGTCCGAGGGTCGGCGAACAGTTCGAGATCCCAGTAAACCCAGTGCCAAATGGCAGCTAGGAAGAGGAGTCCCGAAAGAACAATGTGAGCGGCAGCAACGCCTTCAAAACTCCAGTAGCCTGGATCCACACCGGTTGCCCCGGTGACGCTCCAACCATTCCAAGAGTCAGTGACACCCAAGCGAGCCATGAAGGGCAGTACGAACATGCCCTGACGCCACATGGGATTTAAAACCGGATCACTGGGGTCGAAGATAGCAAGCTCGTAGAGCGCCATCGAGCCCGCCCAGCCAGCCACGAGGGCTGTATGCATGAGGTGTACGGAGATCAATCGTCCCGGATCATTGAGGACGACCGTGTGTACACGGTACCAAGGTAGCCCCATCGACTACGCGCCTCCTCGATGTTTTTTATTTTGACAAAACTCCTTTCACAGCCTTGCGGTCTCGGACGCTGAGGGGTTAGCTCGTCATCCGAGCAGTTGGTGAAGGTGAGAAAGGTCCCATTTAGAATTGGTTTATCAAATCGAAATGTATAACGAAGTGTAACTAGTCTGAGAGCCTAATGCAAGCCGATCTCAGCGTTTTTGACAGTCATGCAATCTGGGCACTGGGATCGACGAATTCTGTTAATTTTCATTACATTGGCATAGAGTAGAGAGCAGCCTTTTGCTGGAGGACGCTAGCCATGTCCACGATTAAGTTTGTAAACGAAGGTAAAGAAGTCTTTGCAGCGGATGGCGCAAATTTGCGCTTTAAGGCCCTGGAGAATGGGGTCGATATCTACAAGCTGATGGGAAAGCTCACCAACTGTGGGGGCTATGGCCAGTGCGCTACCTGCGTTGTTGAAGTGGTGGAGGGAATGGAAAATCTCTCTCCGAAGACAGCCTTTGAGGAACGCAAACTCAAGCGTAAGCCTGAGAGCTATCGCCTCGCCTGTCAGGCATTGGTTAACGGACCCGTCAGCATCAAAACCAAGCCCGATGGCAAAAAACCCGATCCCCTTAGCGATCAATCGCTTCCGCCAGTTAGGGGATGAGAGAGGTTGCCGGATTCAAGATTTCGCAGTTACAGGGTTCGACTGGACTAGAATGGTAATCTAGACGAAATTTCAAAAATTCTGCTTAGAGGCAAGCTTTCATGGAAGTTAATGATCTAGGATTTGTTGCCAGTCTGCTGTTTGTCCTAGTACCGGCAGTTTTCTTGATTATTCTTTACATTCAAACGGCGAGCCGTCAGTCGAATAACAACTAGTTTCATGAACTGGTTTACTGCTTCGACGCTCGATTCGTATTAGTTTTGAAGCGCCCTGCAAGGGGCTAGCAATAAGTAGGGACATGGTCATGCCATGCCCCTACTTATTGCTTATTTAGTCCTGCTGTCGAGCCAACAGCACCGGACAGGATGCATTCACCCGCACATAGTCGGAGATCGATTTACCCAGGAGTCGGTCGAGGTCGGGCATGCTCTTGGCGATCGAGGGGCGGCGGTCGGGAGACCCCAAGATCAGTAAATCGGCGTTACTCTCCTCAGCCAATTGGCAAATTTCTGGCCCTGCATCCTTGCTGCTGCTATAGCAGCGGTAGGTGACGCCTGATTTTTTGGCTTCGGCGATCGCCGGAGCCAAAACCGGATCATCCTCGGCTTTCTCCACGGTTTTCTTGGAACCCGCATGGGCCAAAATCAGTTGTCCACCGGAGATACCGCTCACCAAATGCAGTCCTAGGCGCAAACAGTATTGGGCAGAACCGGAGCCATCGTAGGCCACCATCACCCGATTGATGCGCTTGACGAAAATATCGTCTTTCACCAGCAGCATCGGCTTTTCGGAAAGCTGAAACACATACTGGCTGACGGAATTTTTCAAAATCGACTCCAGCCGTCTGAGACCACGGGAGCCCATGATGATCAGATCAGCATCGATTTCGTCTGCCACCTGACAGACCACCAGTTTGGGATCCCCTTCCCGCAGCAAAGTTTTGACCTTGCTGGCCTCTAAAGGAAGAGCCGCAGCAGCTTCTTCAAGCAGCTTGGTCCCTTCTTTTTTCTTTTCATCCACCTCTTCGGATTTGCTGAGGGACGGGACCACATTGAGGATGGTGACGCTTGCTGCTTTAAGCGGCTCGATATTCAGCAGCATCTTTAACATTTCTTCGGACTTGCCGGTGCCAGAGTCGGCTAGAAGGATTTTTCCAATCATGTTTTGCCCTACAGTTGAACGATAACCAGACCTGGAAGGCGAGGCTAGGAGCTCTCTTCTGCGCCCATGCTCCTCAGCAGGTTCGTCCTTTAACAGCCTGAACGGCTAAAGGGAGTGAGCTACAAAACCATCGTCGCCTTATTCCCACCCCCATTCTAGGAATTTCCCTGGAATACTCGATTTCCCTTAGCAATCCGATGCATTCCTCTCAGTCTTCCGTAACGTCCTCCCCTTGGTTTGAATATCCTCTTCAAGTACATCCGCACCATACAGATTATGCCGGAATTGTCTGGCATGGTAGCTACATTCGCTGGATGGAAGAGGCTCGGGTGCATTGTTTAGAAGCGGTTGGGCTGTCCTTTGCGCAGTTGGTGGAATGGGGATTTGATTTGCCGGTGGTTGATTTGCAAATTCGCTATCGGCAAGCGCTCAAGATGGGCGCAACCGGACGGCTCAAGGCCAAGATGGAGCCGCTGCAACGGGCTCGAATTCCTTGGTCCTACGAGCTTTGGTCGGTTCAGGAGGATGTGCTGCATTTGACGGCCCAGGTTTCGTTAGTGGTGGTCGACCGGGCGTCGAGCAAGATTTTGCGACAATTACCTGCGACCCTCTCAGATGCGCTCAATAAAATTTATTGTGGTGAATTTTTGTCACGATGAGGGGTCCCGCTGATGAAGCCCTGTGGACTGATTAGCCTGACGACCGACTTTGGGATCCAGGATTCCTATGTGGGGATCATCAAGGGCGTGATGTTGGCGATTGAGCCACAGTTGCGCTGGGTTGATCTCACCCATGATCTGCCACCGCAGGATTTGTGGGCGGCGCGGTTTCAGTTGGCGATCGCCCTTCCCTATCTTCCCCTTGGCACAGTACACCTTGCGGTCATTGATCCCGGCGTGGGCAGCGATCGCGCGGCGATCGCTATCGAATTCGACCTGGGCTGGCTCGTTGGCCCCAACAACGGCATTTTTAGCGGTGTTTTAGAGCGGTTCCCGGCGCGGCGAGCGGTCCGGCTGAGCAATCCGACCTATTGGCGCTGTCCTGACCCTAGCTATACCTTTCATGGTCGGGATATTTTTGCCCCTGTCGCGGCCCATTTGGCACGAGGGATCACGCTAGCGGAGTTGGGTGAGCCTTTAGATCTCAGAGCGTTAGTCGGGTTGTCGCTTGAATCCGATGAATTAGGCGATGAATCAGACGGGGAAACTCGGGGCCGGATTCAGGCGATCGATCGCTTTGGAAATGCCATTACGACAATCGCAAATGATAGGGTCAGCGGGTCAGCGGACGTTTGGGAGCCCAAGGTTGCGGTGACCTGGTGTTTACGGATCAAGGGGCTGCAAATTCCGGGCGGAAAGATTTATGGCGATCGCCCCATCGGTGCCCCCATTGCCTTGCAGGGAAGCCATGGCTGGCTAGAAATTGCGGTGAATGGGGGCAGTGCCCAAGCGCAGTTGGGGATCCAGGTGGGGGATGTAGTGGATTTGAGGTTAGGGCAAGGGTCAGGATAAATCCTCAGGCCGATTGCAATTGTGTAATTGGCGAGGATCGTGGACGGGAAGGGCTTCGACGGATTCGGTGGCGAGCCAGCGCTGGAACGAGCGGTGTCCTTGGGCGATCGCCCGCTGCACAGCATCCAAACAGCTCCGGCGATAAAATCCGCACAGGGGCTCCCAAGCTTTATCCCAAGCTTTGGCCCGATCTTTGTAGGAATCCGGTGAGGTGGAGATTTGAGGCAAAAGGGCAGTGGTCTCAGGATGGGCTTGGTGCAATCGGGGCAGCCAGTGGATCAGGGTTTCGGCTTCGAGGAACGGTAAATCGCAGGCCAGTAGCAGAATCCAATCTGCATCTAATTGCTGGAGGCCCCAGGCAAAAGCGACGAGGGGTCCCGGTGGCGGTTCGTTAGGTTGGCGGGGTTCGGCGATCGCTTGGCAGCCAGGGGGCAGGAGCGGGGCGTAAGTTTCGAGGCGGGGGCTGAGGACCCAAACGCGAGCGCAACAGGCCAAAGCCAGATGACAGGTTCGGGTGAGCAGCGATTCGCCAGAGGGCAGGGGTAGGAGGGCTTTGTCTTGGCCCATGCGGGTGCTGTTGCCGCCTGCGAGGATGAGGGCTTGGGGGGTGATGGGGGTGATGGGGGGGTTATATATGGGTGAGAGTTTGTTGGAGATGGTTGAGGCGATCGCCCACGGCTCCGGATTGCAGGAGCGATCGTGTTTGCTCAATGCCTGTCGCTAAACTCGGGGCGACACCGGCTTGCCAGAGATAAAATCCGCCGTTCCAGAGGACGGCGGGCCAGAGGGGATTGACCTCGGGATTGCTTTCGCCAGTGAGGGTATCTTTGGCCCAGTGTTGCCAATCTAGGTCGGTTAAAAATGGGATTTCGGGTCCGCCTAGGTCATAATCTCGGGCATGGAGAATGAGGCGTTTGGGGGGCTGATCGGTTTGGTGGCGGCTGAGGATGGCGCTGCGATCGCGGGCCAAATCACAACTCCCTTCCAGACCTTTCACGAAAATCACATCCGAATGTCCTCGCAGGGCCAGGGTTGCCAGTAAACGTTCCTCTGTGGGGGGATGGACAAAGCCCGCAACCAGCATCGCAGGACCGGCATAGGGATTCCAAACCAGTTCCATGGAGGCGATGGGGGGACGTTTGCCCAATTCTTCCCGGTAGATCGTTAATCCCTCGGCTAACGGAAAATGTTCGGGTAAGTACACCAAGCCCATGCCCGTTTTGGCCAGAACGGTCTGAAGTTGGGCCAGAGACAACCGGGTCCAATCCACGCCCAGCAATTGCCAGAGATCCACGAGGGGAATTCCAAACTTGGTCGGCATGCGGCGACCGCCATGGTGCAGGCTGGGAATTTCGGCGGCGGCGAGGAGCAGACTGAGGATGGGGGCCACGGGGGCCGTGCGCGATCGCCCGTCATAGGGATGACCAAACACCCAAAGGGGCTGGTCCGACACGGATGCTAATTGGGGACCGAGTTGTTCATAGGCATCCAGCATGCCTGCCAGTTCAGCGGGGGTGGGACGCTTAATCCGGTGGGCAATCATAAAAGCCCCGATTTGGGCGGGGGTGGCCTCCTGCTGGAGCATCATCACCATGGCACGAGCGGCGGCTTCACGGGTCAGCGATTGGCTGGTGTGAGCACCACTGCCCACCTGTTGAAGTAAGGCTCGAAACGCACTGCTCATGGGGAAAGACTCATTGAGAAATCACGGAGGGGAGGGGAGAAGGTAAGAGTGTGGGGTCAGGACGGCTTAGCAGGGCTTGGGTAATTTCGCAAAAGCGCTTGATCGGCGGAATTTGGAGGCGATCGTGGGTCGTGACCAGAACCACTTGCCGAGTCAGGTGCGGTTTAGCCAAATCCCGGACAATGAGCGTTGGATCCTCTTGGGCCTCGACTAGGGCCGCTTGGGGGAGCAAGGCGATGGACCGCCCCTGACGCACGACCCCCCGGAAGGCATCCAGGGTATTGAGTTCAACGGCCACTTGTAAGCGTAAATCTTGCCGCTGGAATTGCTCCTGCACCAACCGCTGCATCCCGTAGCCGTCCTTAAAGACCACCTGGGGGAATTTCGCTAACTCGGACCAGGGGATTTCTCGGAGCTCCGCCAAGGGGTGATTGGCGGCCATTAAGACCTGAACCGATTCTAGATACAAAGGCTGAACCGATAGCTCTGCTGTATTGGTCAAAAAAGGATTGTGCATGACCACGGCGGCATCTACCATGCCATCCCGCAGGACTTTGAGGGCGCGATCGCTCCCCAGGGAAGTCACTCGCAACTGGGTATGGGGATAGTCCCGGCGAAAGTGTTCCAGGATCGGCGGCAGATAGTTGGCGCAAACCGAGGCGATCGCCGCAATACAAAGTTCTGGCTGCTGTCCCAGCCGCAGGGTATTCAAATCCTCCGTGGCCTGCTGCCACTCGTTCCAGATCTTGCGGGCGCGGGGCAGTAGGTGATCCCCGGCGACGGTCAACTTGGCCTGAGCCCCCCGATGGAACAGCGGCAATCCCGTCGCCGACTCCAGGGACTGAATCTGACGACTAATTGTAGATTGGGTCACACCGCACCGTCGGGCTGCCTTTTGAAAGCTACCGGTTTCGGCGATCGCCAAAAATGCCTGAATTTGCTCTAAACGCATGGCAGGGAATAACCAAATAACCGCCGATTGGACCGAAGCGCAGGGCCTAAGGGAATGCGGGGGATGGGATTAATACCTAACAAAATTTTGACCGATATTCCGTGAGAACCATTACAAAAAAGCAAAGCCGTAGGGGCATCATAACCGCAGGAGGGAGTCAGGAGGCTGATGGCATCTGCCCTATCCAGAACGTGCCCAAATCCTATGAATGGTTCCGCAGATCCCATCCTTACCACCGCTAGCGGTTACTCAGCCCTGGAGCTGATTCAAACCATTCAGGCGTTGATTCAGTCGGAGCTGAATGGACGCCTGTTTATTGAATTGGATGAAGATCCAGGCTGGAGTCTTGACTTTCGGGTAGGCCGCTTGGTGTGGGCAACCGGTGGGAGTCATCGTTTTCGCCGCTGGCAGCGATCGCTCCGTCAGTTTTGTCCGAATACGGCCCCCAGCCATGTACAGCTGCGGGAAAAGGAAATTTTTGATCATTGGGAATATTTGGCCCTTTCGGTCTTGATCAAACGTCAGCAGCTCAATCGAGAAGGGGCGATCGCCCTAGTCGAAACCACGCTGATGGAAGTCCTGTTTGATATTCTCCAAGCAGCGCCTCAAATTCGACGCATTTATACCAGCACAGAGCGACAGGCCCATGTGGGGGATCCGATCGCGATTCTGAGCAATGCAGAACTTTTGGCTCGGGCGCAACAGTCGTTGCAAGGCTGGCAGGACATTGGCTTGAGCAGCATTTCTCCTAATCTGGCCCCTAAGATCCGAAATCCCGAGGCGCTGCAAAAGGTCACCTCTCCCAAAACCTATCAAACCCTTTCCAGTTTGCTCCAGGGACGACTCTCCTTTCGGGATTTGTCGGTGATCATGCACCATGATTTAGCCACCCTAGGCCGCAGTTTGGTCAACTATTTGCGTCGGGACTTGGTCAGTCTCAAAACCTTACCGGATCTCTCCAGTCCCTATGCGGGGGAAGGCAACGAGCGGGCTCCGTCTAAGTCGGCGAACCAACTACCGCTGATCTTTTGTATTGATGACAGTCCCCAAATTTGCTACATCATGGAGGAAACGTTGCGATCGGCGGGCTATCGCTGCATGAGTGTCCAAGACTCGATCCAGGCCCTACCGACGTTGATTAAGCAAAAGCCCAAGATGATTTTTTTGGATTTGGTCATGCCGGTGGCCAATGGCTATGAAATCTGTAGCCAAATTCGGCGAGTGGCCGCATTCCGAAAACTTCCCATTGTGATTTTGACGGGCAACGATGGGGTGGTCGATCGTGTGCGGGCTAAGGCGGTTGGGGCAACGGATTTTATGGTTAAACCTGTTGAGCCGGAGAAGATTCTACACATGGTGCGTCGCTGTTTGACGGAGACGGCTTCGGCGTCGCATTGAGGTTTTCCCTACCGCCAATCCACTGAGCGATCGCAGGACAAAACCGGAAAAGAGGCCCGGAGCCGGTCTCGTGTGTATTGTATAAAAAGGAAATTCCCTCCTTGGCTTCGTACGAAAGATTACGATGAGTGAAGCAGATACCTGTCGAAAGTACGTATTACCCAAGCTCTATAATGTAGGTTGGACAGACGGCCAGATTGCAGAGCAGCGGGAGTTTACAGATGGTCGGATCTTTGTCCAGCAGAGCTCCGATGCAAAGCGAAAAAAGAAAAAGCGGGCTGATTATTTGCTGCGCTACACCCGAGACTTTGCGATCGCCGTTGTCGAAGCCAAAGCGTCTGATAAGTCTCCCTACGACGGGCTTCAACAGGCCAAGGAATATGCTGAGATTTTGGGGCTCAAGTTTGCCTATGCCACGAATGGGGTCAATATCGTTGAATTTGACTACACGACGGGAAAGCTACAGGAAATTGATACATTCCCCAGTCCCCAGGAGCTTTGGGGGCGCTGGCAAATTTCTGAGGATTTGACGGGTGAGGAGCAGCTAAAGTGTCTTCTGACACCGTTTAATTTGATCAGTGGTAAAACGCCTCGCTATTACCAAGAAATTGCTATCAATCGTGCAGTTCAGGCGATTGTACAGGGGCAGAAACGGGTTTTTTTGACGATGGCGACGGGAACGGGAAAAACGGTGGTAGCGTTTCAGATCTGCTGGAAGTTGTGGAGCGCTCGTTGGAACCGCAGTGAGGAATATCGTCGCCCGAAGCTTTTGTTTTTGGCCGATCGCAATATCTTGGTTGATGACCCCAAGGACAAAACTTTTACGCCCTTCGAGGATGCCCGCTGGAAGCTGGAGGGTGGGGTCGTTCAAAAGGGCCGAGAGATCTATTTTTCAACCTATCAGGCTTTAGCCGAGGATGAGATAAGGCCAGGACTGTATCGAGAATATGCGCCGGATTTTTTTGATCTGATTATTGTGGATGAATGCCATCGCGGCAGTGCCCGAGCAGAAAGTAGTTGGCGATCGATACTGACCTACTTTGAGCCTGCCTATCAACTGGGGCTCACCGCCACCCCCAAGCGAGACGATAATGTTGATACCTATCTTTACTTCGGCAATCCGATTTATACCTACTCGTTGCGGCAGGGAATCGAAGATGGCTTTCTAGCCCCCTATCGGGTACATCGCATTCTCAGCAGTTGGGACCGAGATGGTTGGACTCCCGGTGCTGAGGATATTGAGCGCTATGGACGAGATTTGCCGGAAGATACATTTCAAACGAAGGATTTTGATCGGGCGATTGCCCTCAAAAAGCGCACCGAAGCAATCGCGCGTCATCTCACCGAGCATTTGCAAACCACGGGACGTTTTGCCAAAACCATCATTTTCTGTGTTGATGAAGCCCATGCGGCTGAAATGATGGCAGAACTGATCCGGCTCAATAAGGATTTGGTTCAACAACACCCTGACTATATTTGCCGCGTTACTTCTATAGAGGGCAGTATTGGCCGAGGTCATCTGAGTAACTGCCAGGATGTAGAGCGGGAAACACCCGTGATTCTGACCACCTCAAAAATGCTGACAACGGGGGTTGATATTCCCACCTGTAAGAACATTGTTCTGGTGCGGGTGATTAATTCGATGACAGAGTTCAAGCAGATTATTGGGCGAGGTACCCGAGTTCGGGAGGATTACGGCAAGCTCTATTTCACGATTTTGGATTACACTGGCAGCGCCACGCGATTATTCCGCGACGATGAGTTCGATCGAGAACCGTTGGAAATCACGGCGGAGGAAATAGACGAACTGGGTGCCGTGATTCCTGCAACGAAGACCGTTTTAGAGTCGAACGAAGATCAAGAGTCTACAGGGCTGAATAGTTTGAGCCCAGACAATGAGGATGCCCCCAGGAAGCTCTATGTGGAAGGTGATGGTGGACGCATCGTCAAAGAAATGGTGTATGACCTGGATGCCTATGGTCACGACCTTCGGCTGGTAAAGCTGATTGATTACACAGGTGAGGAGATGCGCACGATGTATCAGTCTGACGCGGAGGTGCGGCGGCAGTGGGCCAACCCCCAACAGCGCTCAGAGATTATCAAACAGTTGCACGATCGCGGCATAGATTTTGAAGATCTCAAAAAAGTGACGGAGCAACCCGACGCTGATCCCCTGGATCTCCTCTGCCACTTGGCCTTCGATGCACCATTGCTGACCCGGCGACAGCGGGCTGAAAAACTGCGGAGCGATCGCCAGGACTTCTTCGACCAGTACGGGAAGCTGGCTAGAGAAATTCTCAATACGCTGCTTGATAAGTATGCTGACCACGGTGTGGAAGAATTCTCATTTCCCTATGTGCTCAAGGTCCCGCCAATCTCGGGTTATGGCAATGTGGTTGAAATTGCAGCGCTGTTTGGGGGACCCGAGCAGTTATTGGGGGCGGTAACGGAATTGCAACGTCTTTTGTACGCAGCTTAGTAAAATAGGATTGACATAGTACATTCGTCTATGTTCTTACGTCTTGTTGAACGACGATCGTGCCATGCCCCGCAAGAAAGTATCTCAATCTACAGATTCTGAACAGTTGGAACTTGTGGGAGCTGAACCCGAATCTTCTGAGGCAAAATCAAACACCAAAACTAAAAAAACCAAAGCTGAAAAAGCGAAGGTCCAGCAGCCTTTGACCACAGTCCAGCAGCTTGGCAGCATTCTCAAATCTTGCCGAGACATTATGCGCAAGGATAAAGGGCTCAACGGGGATACCGATCGCCTACCGATGCTGACCTGGATTATGTTCCTCAAGTTTTTGGATGACGTGGAACGGCTGCGGGAAACAGAGGCGCTTTTGGCAGGAGAGACATTTAAGGCAGCGATCGAATCTCCCTACCGCTGGCGCGACTGGGCGGCTAATCCAGATCGGCCTACGGGGGATGAGCTGATTGCATTTATTGAACAAGAAAAAACGGTCAGACCCGATGGCCTGGAAGGGGCAGGGCTCTTTGCCTATTTACGAGGACTTCAGGGAACGGATGGCAAGGATCGCCGGGATGTCATCGCGACGGTGTTCAAAGGCGCGATCAACCGGATGATCAACGGCTATCTGCTACGGGATGTGATCAACAAGATCAACGGTATTCAGTTTCAGTCCTCCGAAGAGATTCATACCCTAGGGCACCTCTATGAGTCGATGCTGAAGGAGATGCGTGATGCGGCTGGGGATTCGGGGGAGTTTTATACGCCACGTCCGGTGGTGAAGTTTATGGTGCGGGTGCTGGATCCGAGGCTGGGAGAGACGGTGCTGGATCCGGCCTGCGGCACGGGGGGATTCTTGCTGGAGGCCTTTGAGCATTTGAAGCCCCAGTGTCAGACGGTGGCGGATCAGGAGATTTTGCAGCAGTGCAGTTTGTTTGGTGGGGAGGCGAAGCCACTGCCCTATTTGCTAGCGCAGATGAATTTGCTGTTGCATGGATTGGAGTTGCCAGATATTGATGCGGGAAATTCGTTGCGGCATAAGCTGACGGAATTGGGCGATCGCGATCGCGTCGATATCATCCTGACCAACCCACCTTTTGGTGGCGAGGAAGAAAAGGGCATTCAGGGAAATTTTCCGGACGACAAGCAAACCAGCGAAACAGCACTCTTGTTTTTGCAACTGATTATGCGGTTGTTGCGGCGGAAGCAGGGCGATGAGACCGGTGGACGGGCTGGCGTCGTTGTTCCCAATGGCACACTGTTTGGGGATGGGGTTTGTGCGCGGATTAAAGGGCAGTTGTTGACGGAGTTCAATCTGCATACGATTGTGCGGTTGCCGAATGGGACATTTGCGCCCTATACGAGTATTCCGACGAATCTGCTGTTTTTTGACCGTTCTGGCCCCACAAAGGAAATCTGGTACTATGAGCAGCCGTTACCGGAGGGTCGCAAGAACTACTCCAAGACGAAGCCGCTTCAGTTTGAGGAATTGGCGGACTGTCTGGCTTGGTGGCATGAGCGCAAGGAAAATGACCAGGCTTGGAAGGTGCCGGTGGGAGATGTGCTGAAGTACAACGAGGATGGCACGTTGGCTTCGGTGAATTTGGATATCAAGAATCCGAGGGGGCAGGCGGCCATTGAGCATCGGCCCCCGGAAGATCTGGTGGCAAGTATTCAGGCAAAGGAGCGGCGGATTCTTGAACTTTCGGCGGAGATTTTGGCATCGCTGGGGGGCTCGGGAGCGAAATCTCATGATGAGGCGAGTGATGCAACGACAATGGAAACGCCATCCCAATTGGTTCAAAATTTCGCTGCGCTCATGCCCGATTTGCCTATGGCTCGGCATCCGGCGGAGACGGGCTATAGCGATTTTTTAACGGATACGGTGGCGTTGTTGGAGGCGGCAAGGCGGGCGGCGGCGCGATCGGTGAATGCGGTGATGACGGCGACCTATTGGGAGCTGGGGCGGCGGATTGTGGAGTGGGAGCAGGGGGGCAAGGAACGGGCGGAGTATGGGAGTGGCTTGCTGAAGCGGCTCTCGCAGGATTTGACAGAAAAATTAGGGCGGGGGTTTTCGGAGCGAAATTTGGAGCAGATGCGGCGGTTTTATCTGGGTTGGCCGATTTCGCAGACGCTGTCTGCGAAATTTGTAGATTTGGCTGGACGCTTTCCGCTGCCCTGGTCGCACTATGTTTGTCTGTTGGGGGTGGAGCAAGAGGAGGCGCGATCGTTTTATGAACGGGAGGCGTTGACCTACGGCTGGACGGTGCGGCAGCTAAAGCGGCAGATGGGGTCGCAGTTTTATGAACGGACGTTGTTGTCGAAGCATAAGGCGGCGATGTTGCGGAAGGCGGGGGAGGTGTTGCCGGAGGATGGGATGACGGTGGCGGAGGTGGTGAAGGATCCCTATGTGTTGGAGTTTTTGGATCTGAAGGATGAGTATTCGGAGTCGGATTTGGAGGCGGCGTTGATTGCGCATCTGGAAACGTTTTTGTTGGAGTTGGGGGGGGATTTTGCGTTTGTGGGGCGGCAGCGGCGGTTGCGGATTGGGGATCAGTGGTTTCGGGTGGATTTGTTGTTTTTCCATCGGCGGTTGCGGTGTTTGGTGGTGATTGATTTGAAGTTGGGGGAGTTTAGTCATGCTGATTCGGGGCAGATGAATTTGTATTTGAATTATGCGCGGGAGCATTGGGTGAATGAGGGGGAGAATCCGCCGGTGGGGTTGATTCTTTGTAATAAGAAGGATGCGGCGGTGGCGCATTATGCGTTGGCGGGGTTGGAGAATCAGGTATTGGCGGCGGAGTATCGGATGCTGTTGCCGGATGAGGCGGTGTTGGCGGCGGAGCTGGAGAAGACTAGGAAATTATTGGAGGAGCGTAAAGCTTAGACTATGGCTAACAGGTTTAATGAATGTTATTCTCCTTTAGACTGGCCTATTACTCCTTTAGAAAGAGTGATCAGTCATCGTAAAGAATTTATTCAAATCGATGATCTTTCATCGTATAAGCGATGTAGAGTACAGGTCGATGCAAAAGGTATTCTTCTACGAGATATTGTCAGTGGCTTAGAGGTCAAAACCAAGAAGCAACAAGTCTGCAAGACAGGCGATTTCTTGGTAGCAGAGATTGATGCCAAGGTCGGAGGCTATGGAATTGTTCCGCAGGAATTAGAAGGAGCAATTGTCAGTAGCCACTATTTTCTGTATGAAATAGATGAGTCTGTACTGGATCGAGACTTTCTTGATTTTTACATTCGTATTCCAACCTTTCGAGAGCAGGTTGCATCCCAAGGCTCAACTAACTATGCTGCAATTAGGCCGCATCATGTGCTGGAATACAAAATGCCTCTGCCGCCTTTGCAGGAGCAGCGGCGGATTGTGGGGCGGATTGAGGAGCTGGTGGCTAAGGTTGAGGAGGCGCGGGGGCTGAGGGCGATCGCGCAGAAGAAATTAAAGAGTTTTGTCAGTGCGACGCACATTCATTTAGCTGCTGATAGAATTGTTGAACTTGGTCAAGTAATTGAACTAGATGAGAAAAGAGAAATTATTAAAGATTCACATGGCTACCCTCAAGTCGGTGTGAGAGGATTTGGTGGAGGCTTATTTGCAAAGGAATCAGTATTAGCTTCAGAAACAAAGTATAAACATTTCAATCAACTATATGAAGGAGCTATAGTTCTAAGCCAAGTGAAAGGATGGGAAGGTGCAATTGCATCCTGCCCACAAAATCTTGCAGATCTGTATGTGTCTCCCGAGTACAGAACATTTAGATGTGTTCAAGGAGAATCTATTCCAGATTATATGGCTTCGCTTGTAACTACACCTTGGTTTTGGTCTCAGCTCAAAGACTTGACGAGAGGGATGGGGGGACGTAGGGAACGAACTCGGCCAGAACTCTTTCTTAAAATGCAGCTTCCAATGCCAACCATTGAACAACAAGTTCAAGCGATTCAATCGTTCAAACGTCTAACTCCGCTCAAACAACTCCAAGCCCAAACCGAAACCGAGCTAAACGCCCTCATCCCCGCCATCCTCGATAAAGCCTTCAAAGGCGAACTATGATGAAAATAATCCCTTACTTATGTAAGACAAACCCCGTAAGCTCTTCTCGCTCTGCACTCACCTTCATTGGAGGCTCAAGGCATTCAGTCGGCTGATTGGGGCGATCAACGTAAACCCTACGGTTTTTACGACCGATTATATAACTATTCCCGATCCCAGGCTGCCCTAACCTAAGATCGGGATGAATTGAGTTTATGGACTAGCCAAGTTTACGAGTCAACGGCTGCTGTCGCCAGCTCTGCCGGTAAGCGCTTGAAGGCCAGCCGCTCGTTTTCCACATCGACAAAGATCGTGTCGCCTTCGTTGAACTTGCTTCGGAGGATGTCCTTGGCGATCGCCGTCTCCAACTCCCGCTGAATCGCCCGCTTCAAAGGCCGAGCCCCATACACCGGGTCAAACCCAACTTCCGCCAGAAAATCTAAGGCTGCATCCGAAAGTTTGAGCGACAACTTTCGATCGTCCAAGCGCTTCGCCAACCGCTGTACCTGAATCTTGACGATGCTGCGCAGTTCATCCCGCTTGAGGCCATGGAAGATGATGATCTCATCAATCCGGTTGAGGAACTCAGGGCGAAAATGGCCGCGCATAGCGTCCATGACTCGGCTGCGCATCTCTTCGTACTGGTCTTCGCCGGTCACATCTAAGATGTATTGCGAACCAATGTTGCTCGTCATAATGATGATCGCATTGGTGAAATCCACCGTATGGCCTTGGGAATCGGTGACGCGACCATCGTCGAGGATTTGCAACATGACATTGAAGACATCCGGATGGGCCTTTTCGATTTCGTCGAAGAGGATGACGCTGTAGGGTCGACGACGGACTAGTTCCGTGAGCTGACCGCCTTCGTCATAGCCAACGTAGCCCGGAGGTGCGCCGATGAGCCTTGCGACCGAATGTTTTTCCATGTACTCAGACATATCGATCCGAACCATGGCCTCTTCGGTGTCGAACATATAGGCGGCAAGGGCTTTGGCTAGCTCGGTTTTACCGACACCCGTTGGCCCCATGAAGATGAAGCTAGCGATCGGTCGGTTCGGGTCCGATAGACCTGCACGGGAGCGCTGGATCGCATCGGCAACGGCGGTAACCGCATCGGATTGGCCAATCACTCGCTGATGCAACACATCTTCCAGTTGTAGGAGCTTTTGCATTTCCGACTCCACCAGTTTGCTGATGGGAATGCCAGTCCATTTGGAAATGATTTCGGCGATGTCGGCTTCCGTCACCTCTTCCCGTAACAGCGTATTGCCGCTAGTTTGGGCATTGCTGAGCTGGGCTTCGGTGGCCATGAGCTGTTTTTGTAAGGCCGCAAGGTTGCCGTATTTGAGTTCAGCGGCGCGGTTGAGATCGTAATCGCGTTCAGCCTGTTGAATTTCAACATTCAAGCGATCGATTTCTTCCTTAATACCCTGAAGCTTTTCAATAATGTTCTTCTCAGACTGCCACTGGGCATTGAGAGTGCTTTGCTGTTCTTTCAAATCAGCAATCTCTTTTTCTAGCCGCTCTAAGCGCTCCAAGGAAGCCGGATCGCTTTCCTTTTGTAGGGACAACCGCTCCATTTCCAGCTGGAGGATCTTGCGATCGACCTCATCCAGTTCCTCCGGCTTGGAGGTAATTTCCATTTTGAGCCGTGCCGCCGCTTCGTCCACCAGGTCAATGGCCTTGTCCGGGAGGAAGCGATCGCTAATATACCGAGTCGAAAGCGTTGCTGCCGCAACCAAGGCATTGTCCGAAATCTTTACCCCATGGTGAACTTCATAGCGTTCTTTCAACCCACGCAAAATCGAAATCGTATCGGCTTCGCTGGGCTGATCTACATAAACCTGCTGGAATCGCCGCTCTAGGGCCGCGTCCTTCTCGATATATTTGCGATACTCGTCCAGCGTCGTCGCACCGATACAGCGCAGTTCGCCCCGCGCCAGCATCGGCTTCAGCAGGTTGCCCGCATCCATCGCGCCCTGGCTAGCTCCAGCACCCACGACGGTGTGAATTTCGTCGATGAACAGAATAATTTGACCATCGGACTCGGTGACTTCCTTCAGGACCGCCTTGAGCCGCTCCTCAAACTCGCCCCGGAACTTGGCCCCAGCAATCAGCGAACCCATATCCAGGGAAATTAACTGACGGTCCTTGAGGGATTGGGGCACATCGCCGCTGACGATGCGTTGGGCTAGCCCTTCGGCGATCGCCGTCTTCCCTACACCGGGTTCCCCAATTAACACCGGGTTATTCTTCGTCCGCCGCGACAAAATCTGAATCGTTCGGCGAATTTCCTCATCCCGGCCAATCACCGGATCCAGCTTGCCCGCCTTCGCCGCTTCTGTCAGGTCCCGGCCATATTTTTCGAGGGATTCATACTTGCCCTCTGGATTTTGACTGTCCACCTTTTGATTCCCCCTGATCTGCTGAATCGTTTCCCGGAGCTTGTCTTCAGTGATGCCAAACTCCCGCAAGAGTCCTTTGCCGAAGCGATCGTCCTGGCCATACCCCAAAAGCAGGTGCTCCACCGAAATATAGTCGTCGCCAAATTCCTGGCGATAATTTTCGGCGCGATCGAGCAATGTGTCGAGCGATCGTCCCAAATAAATCGAGTCCCCAGCACCGGAAATTTTTGGATGCTTAGCAATCTGCTGCTCGGTGTAGCTCTGCAACCGCTGTAGATTCGCCCCCAGTTTGGTGAAGATGCTGGTCGTGAGTCCCTGTTCATTGAGCAGGGCTTTGAACAGATGATCGCTTTCAATATGTTGGTGTTGAGCTTGTTTAGCGATGTCGGGGGTGTTGGCGATCGCGGTCCAAGCCTTCTCAGTATATTGGTTGGGGTTTGTGGGTTGCATAGCTCTTCTCACCAGGGACGCCTCTTGATGACCCTATTGTAAGAAGACTGAGGGCTGGTCAGGGTCGGTCTTCACGCCCTAGGAAGGTGAAATTCGCGCCTTCAAATTCCCGTTGGCAAACCCATGAAACAATCCGTGCGCTAAGGCCAGGAATACGGCACAATAGGGACACCAAAAGATCCTTAAGATCCTTTATAAAGCTTAACATCTGGAGATTTTATTTTATGGATGAGCGTCAAAAGCGTATGCTTGCCCACGTTGCCAAAACCATGCCCAAGCAGCCGGAGGTCATGGTGCCCGATACGAGTATGGGCTACTACGGAGCGTTCCCGGTGAAGTTCCCCGATGCCAAGCGAAGTGCCAAGATGCTTGAGCATGTCTCTCGTAGCCTTGGCAACTTTGCCAAAACTGCGCCGACCTTTGATCAAATTGTGGCGCATTTGTCACAAACCGACGGCAAATAAGCCTTGATTTGTTTCAGTTCAATAGGGGGACGAACGGCTGGACGAACGGCGGTTCGTCCCTACAGGCCAATGACGTATTTGCGCCATTCTTCGTGTTTTCCGGTTTTCAAATGGCGGGCCACTTCAAAATGTAGGCTGCTATAGGGACGGCGAGGGGTCGTTCGCAGCAACATATTGGCTTCCTTAGGGGTGCGATTGCCCTTTTTGACATTGCATCGCACGCAGGCGGTCACCATGTTGTCCCATTTGTCCGTACCGCCTCGGGAACGGGGCAGCACATGGTCTAGCGTGAGTTCATCGCCCGTGTAGCCACAGTATTGACAAGCATGACCATCCCGATGCAGGATATTACGCCGGGTCAGCGGAATCTCTTTGTAGGGAATCTGGACAAAACTCCGCAGACGGATCACCGTGGGCAGCGGTATGCCCGCTCGCAAAACACGACCGTTATGTTCGACCTGCTCAGCCTTCTCTTTGAGCATCAGCACCACCGCGCGCTTCCAATTGGTGATGTTGAGCGGCTCGTAGGAGGCATTTAGCACCAAAACCTTGCTCATAGGTTATGTGGAGGCCTGACGACGGAAGGGCCTGAGGTTTCACCGATAGTAACATAGGCGCTCCTGAACTCGCCTGACAGCGATGGGTCGTGGGGGGGGTCTCGGGTGCACGATTGCCGTTTTCTAGGGTTCGCGTCTAAACTGCTTGCAATTCCATGGGGATTTCCCGGTCGGGTGAGCCTGTGGTACTGGTGTGGTGGTACTGGTGTGAAGGAGTAAACGGATGAATAGCGAGCTGCTTAGTGGGCTACCGCTTCAGCGTGCATGGGTCGAAATTGACCGAGGGGCGATCGCCCACAATGTCCGTCAAATTCGTCGGTTGCTCAAGCCCAGCACGGATCTGATGGCAGTGGTGAAAGCTGATGCCTATGGCCATGGGGCAGTGACCGTGGCCCAGGCCGCCGTCGAAGCGGGAGCCACTTGGCTAGGGGTTGCGACGGTGACGGAAGGGATTGAACTCCGTCGGGCCGGAATGACGGCTCCGATTTTATTGATGGGGGCGACCCATAGCGGCGATGAAGCGCGGGCGATCGCCCATTGGCAAATCCAACCCACCCTCAGCTCCGCCAAGCAAGCCGCAGTCTTTTCCGAAGCCTTGGGGCGCTGCGCCTCTCCCCTGCCGGTCCATCTCAAGCTGGATACGGGGATGTCTCGCCTCGGGGTGCCTTGGGAACAGGCGGTGTCGTTTGTAGATTGGGTCCAGGGCTTGCCGAATTTGGCAATTGCCAGTGTCTATTCCCATTTGGCCACGGCGGATGAGCGGGATCCAACCGTCATGCGGTTGCAGCAGCGGCGGTATGAGGAGGCGATCGCAGCCCTCCGCAGTGCAGGTTTCAATCCCCCCCGGCTGCACCTGGCCAACTCAGCCGCCACCCTAGCGGACCCTGCACTCCAATACGATATGGTTCGGGTCGGATTGGGTCTCTACGGCCTCTATCCCGCTCCCCATCTAGCCCAGCGGGCCGATCTGCAGCCCGTCCTCGGCATTCAAGCCCGGATTACCCAGGTTCGCCAAGTTGCCGCTGGCACCGGCATCAGCTATGGTCATCGGTTTATTGCGCCCCAGGCCATGAAGGTTGCCGTGGCCGGGATTGGCTATGCCGACGGGGTCCCCCGCTGTTTGTCCAATCGCCTAGAAGTCCTGATTCGCGGTCAACGGGTCCGGCAGTTGGGCAATATCACCATGGACCAGATCATGCTAGATGTGTCGGAGATTGGGGAGATTCAACCGGGCGATCGCCTCACCCTGTTGGGCCAATCCGGCGACGACCGCATTAGTGCCGACGATTGGGCGGCGCTGGCGGGAACGATTTCCTGGGAAATTCTTTGTGGTTTTAAGCATCGCTTACCCCGCGTCATTCTCTCAAGAGCAGAAACCATTGCCGAAAGCCCCAGGGCGGAGGTCTTGGTCAATCCTCGCCCCCGTCTGTCCAGCGGATCACAGGGTATCTAAAAAAATCGGTGACAGTCGCCCAGCTTGTCTGTTAGAATGTGCTAGCTCAATGTACAGCGTGCATCCTGAGCCATTCTGGAGAGGTGGCTGAGCGGTTGAAAGCGGCTCCCTGCTAAGGAGTTATGGGGTGTAAACTTCATCGGGGGTTCGAATCCCCCCCTCTCCGTATCATTCCTTTTTTGAGTCAGTTGAGTTCGGTCTTGATCACTGTTGCGATCGCGCCAGTAATCTGGCTCAGCGCCTCAGCCTCAATGATGTAAGGGGGCATTGTATAAATCAGTCGTCCAAAGGGCCGTAACCATACCCCCTGCTCCACAAAAGCCGGTTGAATTCTAGCCATATCGACGGGTTGATGGAGCTCAACGACGCCAATCGCCCCTAAAACTCGGACTGATTTAACCGCTGAGAATTGTCGACAACCGTCTAGTTCGGCTTGGAGCTGTTGGGCGATCGCCTGCACATTCTTAGCCCAATCATAACTTTCTAAGAGTGCAAGATTTTCTAAGGAAACGGCACAGGCTAAGGGGTTAGCCATAAACGTGGGTCCGTGCATAAAGACACCTGCTTCGCCGGTTGCAAAGACTTGGCTAATTTCGCGAGTTGTCAAGGTTGCAGCCAAGGACATAAAACCTCCAGAGAGGGCTTTGCCGAGGCAAAGGATATCAGGAGATATCTGGGCATACTCACAGGCAAACAGCTTGCCGGTTCGACCAAACCCGGTTGCAATTTCATCCAAAATCAGGAGAACATCATAGTCTTGACAAAGGGCATGGGCTCGACGAACATACTCAGGATGATAAAAGCGCATGCCTCCGGCCCCTTGGACAATGGGTTCAAAGATTGCCGCCGCAATTTCGTGGTGATGGGCCTTAAGAAGGGCTTCAAAGCTTTCTAAGTCTTGTTCATTCCAGGGCTCTTGAAACCCAATTTGAGGTGCATCGGCGAAGAACTGTTGCTGAAGCACAGACTTGAATAAATGATGCATCCCCGTCACGGGATCGCAAACCGACATTGCGGCGAAGGTATCGCCATGATAGCCATTTCGCAGCGTTAGAAATCGATGCTTTTGGGGTTGATGACGATTGTGCCAATACTGAATGGCCATTTTCATGGCAACTTCCACCGCAACGGATCCAGAATCACAAAAGAACACATGCTGAAGGGGCTCTGGCGTCAGCTCGATTAACCGTTGGGCAAGCTGAACGGCGGGTTGATGGGTTAGACCACCAAACATCATGTGCGACATGCGATCGATCTGTTCGCGAGCTGCTTGATTGAGTCGCGGATGGTTGTAGCCATGAATACAGGCCCACCAGGAAGACATGCCATCGATTAAGGTGCGACCCTCTTCGAGCTGAATCTCGCAGCCCTGGGCTGAACGAACCGCCACGGCGGGGAGCAAACTGGGCATGGCCGCGTAAGGATGCCAAACCTGTTGGCGATCGATCGCAAGCAGTTCTGGCAGGGAAAGAAATTTCATGGTCTAAGGGAAAGCTCTACAGGCTTTTACGGGACTGCTTTCAGGATTATGTCTGTATTTTGCCGGAGCCTATCTTCTCAAGGGCAATGACCTCGACCGTAATCTCCGGTCCTGGATGAATGTCAACTAAACAACAGCATGAAATCAAGCTTAATCGTCGTAAAAACTGAGCCCCTTGGACGAATAGATCTGCTTTAAAGAACGCGTATCTAAATGGCAATACACTAGAAAAATTACAGACGAACTCGCCCTATTGGGTCGGTTTTAACGGGTGTTAGGTGTATCTGCTAAAATTTAGCTCTTAGTTTGTGTTTGTCTACCTGTATGAATCACCAATTTCATCTTTTTAACATTCAAGATCATTAAATTAAGTTAAAGCTGACTGAAAGCCTGTTTACGGAAAGTAAAGCAGAAATCCTCGCGTTATCCCATAAACTCAAAGAACGCAATATTTTGCTCAGTCTGGATGACTTTGGGACAGGTTACTCATCCTTAAGCTATCTGCGACTGCTACCGATTGATACGCTCAAAATCGATCACTCTTTTATCAACGGCATGCTGGACGATAACAGCAGTTTTGAAATTGTGCGAACGATTATGGCCCTTGCCCAAGCCCTCAGAATCGGCGTGATTGCAGAAGGCATTGAAACCGCCGAGCCTCTACACAGCCTGCAAGCACTGCAATGCAACATGGGCCAGGGCTATTATTTCTGCGCTCGTCCGTTGACCGTCGATCAAGTTGAGGAAAACTGGCTACCGCGATCGCCCCAATCCCCCCCCCTCTGGGTTGTGGCGTTTCCTCCAGTCCATAAAAAAGCCTTGACGGGATGCCAAGGCTCAGATGGAAGGGGATGGAAAACAGAGGTTCGCAAGTATACGAACCGCAGCGAATTCCTAGAGCGCGCCGATATAGCTGAGGCCGAGAATGCTGCCTGCGCCGAGAATATGGCCCAAGCTGGTGGCTCCCAAAATAGCCCCAATGCTAAATCCCCCGAACATATTGGGAGAAGGCGGCATGGGGCCAGCATCTTGAACTTGAATGGTTTGCTTCGCAATCGCGATCGCCAAAACGTTGCAGACAATCATCACGATGGCGGTTTTGGGGCTCCAGGAGACCGTATCGACCGCAGCGGCCAGTAAAGTGGGCATCATCAAGGTTTTACTCCCTAAAAAGCTTCTAAAAGAGACCTAAAGTATACGAGATCTACCGTAGTTCGTAACAGACTGTAGCGACGGGGGGGTAGCGATCGCAGCAATATTTAACGATTGTGTGAACGTTTGCAACAGAGTGGATCCCTAAATTGGACTCTCAAATTGGATCCCTGCCTTGAGCCCTGGGCTGTCAAGTGGGTGCCGAGGGCAACTCTATACGGTTTTGCCTCCCTCTAGTTTTGCCCTCGGGGATTCGCTATCGTAACCAGATGTTTTCAGGAGCAGGTGGCCATGGCCCCAAACAGCGGCAAGAGCATTAACGGTACCCTATTGCAATCTTTTCATTGGTACATTCCGCCGGACGGAGCCCACTGGCAGCAGCTAGCTCAAAAGTCCGCAGAGCTTGCGGAAGCCGGGTTTACAGCCCTTCTGGCTACCACCAGCCTATAAGGCCAGTGGCGGCGGCTATGACGTGGGCTATGGGGCCTACGATCTGTTTGATTTGGGGGAGTTTGATCAAAAGGGCAGCATTCGCACGAAGTACGGCAACCGAGCCGATTATTTAGCGGCAATTCAGGCGGCCCAGGCGGCGGGCATGCAGGTCTATGGGGACTGCGTGTTTAATCACAAAAATGGGGGCGATCGCGAGGAAGAGTTTGAAGCGATACCCGTGTGGGAAGAGGATCGGAATACCGCCAAAGGACCAGTGGAGCGGGTCAAAGCTTGGACCGCATTTGATTTTCCGGGACGCGGCGAGCAATATTCCAAAATGAAATGGCGTTGGTGGCACTTTGACTCGCTCAATCACAACATGCTTAAGCCGGGTGATTCAACGATTTATCGGCTCAAAGATAAGCAGTTTGAAACCGATGTGGATCTTCGCCATAGCAACTACGACTTTTTGATGGCCTGCGATCTAGATACTAGTCATCCTGAAGTCAGCCAGGAACTCAAAGCTTGGGGAGAGTGGTATGTAGACACAACCGGCATTGATGGATTTCGTTTAGATGCGGTTAAGCATGTGCGGGCAGGCTTTTTTGCAGAGTGGCTAGATCAGGTGCGTTGCTATGCCCATCGCGATCTGTTTACGGTCGGTGAATATTGGTCTGAGGATTTAAGAGCGCTCCATTGGTTTTTGAGTCGAACCGGGGGCCGAATTTCCCTGTTTGATGTGCCGTTGCACTATAACTTTCATCGGGCTAGCAAGGCGGGTCAATCCTATGACCTCCGTCAAATTTTGGATAACACCTTGATGCAGCAACAACCTGCCTTGGCGGTTACCTTTGTCGACAACCACGATTCCCAACCCTTGCAAGCCTTAGAATCCGTCGTTGAGGCTTGGTTTAAGCCCTTAGCCTATGCCTTGATTCTGCTGCGTCGGGAAGGCTATCCCTGTGTGTTCTATGGGGATTATTACGGGGCTCACTATCGCGATCGCGGTCGGGATGGCAATGAGTATGAGATTTGGCTCGATTCCCATCGTTGGCTCATCGATCAATTCCTCCATGCTCGGCGTCACTATGCCTATGGTCCCCAATATGACTACTTTAATCAGCCCAACTGTATTGGCTGGACTCGCTTAGGGGATGCGGAGCATCCAGGGGGATTGGCAGTTTTGATGAGTAATGCGGCTGGAGCAAGCCAATGGATGGAAGTGGGGCGACCCCATTGTCTATTTTATGACGCCACTCAGCGGATTGCTGAAACTGTGAAAACTAACGAGTGGGGCTGGGGAGAGTTTCACTGTCAAGGGGGGTCTGTCTCTCTCTGGTTGCCAGTCGAACCCTAGGGGTTTGACCCCTGCAAGTTTTAATTTTCCGAATTCGGAAAGGATCCGTAAAAACACAGAGATAGCCTTGGCAAAGCCAGGGCTTTTTCGGATCGGTATTTACTAGGCTTCTAAGAGAAATTACTTAGATAATTCTGGGTCAATTCCGTATAAATGCTAAGTTAACCGTTAAGCCTTAGATGTCTGACTAACCATATAGATTCGTGATTGAGACTAATGTTTGGACTGAGTGAGACAGTTTGAGATAGATACGACCGTTGGCATAAATCTCAGAAATTCTTCGTACTTTCACGGGATTTTGAGGCAGCAATCTACCGAAGAAACTCGTATTTATTTCTGCTTTTCAACCATGGCAGTCTAAGGGAACGAACTCCGAAGAGCTACTGAGAAGTCCTTCAAGATCTGGTTTTCTTAACACGAAGCTTGCGAGTTTTCTCTGTAGATCAAAAGCGAGTTAACCCCTTCTAACTGCGAGTCCTTAGGAATTGGAGAACTTAAGAATGGATAGCAATGTGAGCATACTTAAGGGCCAAGATTTGGCAGTCCGCCTAGCCAGTAACGGTCTAAATCCTCAGCCGCAAATCGAAACCCCTATTTCTCAAAAACCATCAGGATTTGACTGGGAACCGGAGGTTTGGGAACGAATGATCTCAGAAATGGGTGAACTAGTTCGAGACGCCTCCACCCGCTGGGAAGAACGACGGTTTACGCCTAAATTGGATGGAGATATCCGTGGGTTGTTTGACCAACCTTTGCCGCTACAAGGAGCCCATTGGGATGACATCCTTCAGCATCTGCGACAACTCATTGATTGTTCGGGCTACAACGGCCATCCCCGCTGGTTTGCCTATATCACCTCTTCTCCAGATCCGATTGGCGTGTTAGGTGCGTTCCTAACGGCTGCTCTCAATCAAAACAATAACCTTTGGCGAATTGCACCGGGTGCAACCAGTATTGAGTTGCAATGCATCAATTGGTTCAAAGCCATGTTTGATTTGGAAGACTCCTGGGAAGGTATTTTTGCCAGCGGTGGACAACTGGCGAATATTATTGCCTGCGCAGTGGCTCGCCAGCATCATTGTCCCTGGGATATCCGTCAATATGGGGTTGCTGGCCCCGCACAGGCTGGACGCTTGACCCTCTACACCAGTGATCAGGCCCACTATTGCCACCGTCAGGCAGCGGAACTGTTGGGCCTAGGCTCAGAGTCGTTGCGGGTTGTCCCAACGGATGAGCATTATCGGATGCGGGTGGATGTTTTAGCGGAGATGATTGCGCGCGATCGCCATGACGGCGCTATTCCCCTTGCAGTGATTGCAACGGCAGGAACCGTGGCCACGGGGGCGATCGACCCCTTGGAAGATCTACGTATCCTGACGCAAAACGAACAAATGTGGTTACATGTCGATGGGGCCTATGGTTTACCGGCTTACCTTGTGCCGGAGATTGCGCCTCAACTGGCAGCAATGAGATCTGCTGATTCTTTATCGTTTGACCCTCACAAATGGTTGTATAGTCCACTTGATGCAGGCGTGACGCTAGTCCGGCATCCAGGAGCATTGCGCAAAGCATTTGGTTTTCAGGTCAGCTATCTAGATCAAAATGCTGGGACTCAAGGATCTGGGGTTCAAGGAATTAGAGCTGAAGGGGCTGTGGATTTAGTGGACTTTACCTTAGAAAATTCTCGCCCAGCCCGTGCTACTAAGGTTTGGCTCTCGCTCATGGCCCATGGCCTAGAAGGGTTTCGCTCCCAGATTAGTCAAGACATCCAACTCACCCGGTACATGGCCCGCAGAATTGCAGAAACACCGGGCTTAGTTCTCCAAGCTGAACCCACGTTATCGATTGTTTGTTGGCGGGTTGAACCGTCTTGTTTCCTTGGGGATCAAACTGCACTCAATGACTTGCAGCTCAAAGTGATTGAACTACTGGAACAACGGGGTATTGCTTTTCTCTCTAAGGCCAAGCTGCACGGCGATAAAATCGCTCTACGCGCCTGCATTGTAAATTTTCGGACCCAAATTGACGACATAGAAACCGCTGTCATGGCCAGCGCCATGGTCGGTTTGGAACTGGCATCTCAATTTGATCTTGATCTACCCTTAGAGCCTCTTTACGGGTTTCAGTTTGATGCCGCTCAATAATTTTTGATGGTTTAAAAGGGTGCTCAGTATACTCCAACTACTTAAGCCCTGTTAGCCTAAATTAGCGTTAAGATTTAGGCTTTTTCCTGTGTTCTCTTATCGATTAGCAAGAAGATGCAAACTCAATTAACCGCGATCGCAACTCCTCAAAATCCCTTTTGTTTCCAAGACGGTGCTCAACTAGATGACCTCGTGGTAGCTTGGAAATCCTGGGGAAAACTCAATTCCCGACAGGATAATGTGATTTTGTTATTCCCGGTTTTGACCACGAGTCACCATGCCGCTGGTTTTGATCCCCAAGGACCCAACAGCCCCTGGTGGACATCAGATTGTTATCAGGGGTGGTGGGATGAGTTTATCGGGCCAGGGAAAGCGCTCGATACCCGCCGTTGGCATGTCATCTGCGCCAGTTTTCTGGGGGGATGCTATGGAACGACTGGGCCATCTAGCCTAGATCCGAAGACGGGAAAAGTTTGGGGCGATCGCTTTCCCTATCCCCATGTTTCCGACTTAGTTGATGCCCAGGTGCGGCTGTTAGATGCCCTCGGAATTCATCAGCTAAAAGCAATTGTGGGAGGATCTTTTGGTGGCTATTTGGCCTTGGATTTTGCCCTGCGTTATCCCCTGCGGACTCAGCAGGTGGTTTCGATCGCCAGTGGCTTGCGGGTTACGGAAGCAATGAAACTGTCAAATTTTCAGCAGATTATGGCGATCGAGTTCCATGGAGAACGGTTGTCAGAATCGAAAATAGTAGACCAAAAGGCTGGTGTGCAAAAGACTAAAAAAGGCTTAGAACTAGCCCGTATGATTGCCATGCAACAGTATATCGTGGCAGATGAAATCGATACCTATTGTCGACAATCGGTTGATCCAAAGCTCAAAGATCAGGGTCAGTATTCCCTTCGTCATCCGGTGGAAAGCTGGTTGCTCTACCAAGGGCAAAAGTTTTCCCAGCGCTTCGATCCCCAAAGTTATTTGAGGCTACTATACGCTTGGCAAAACTGGCATCCTGCCCTCAAGGATTCTGCCTGGGAAATCTCTACCCTACTCAATTCCTGTCGGCAACAACAATGGCTACTCTTTTCCATTGATTCCGATGCTTGTTTTCCGGTCCAAGAGCAAATGCTGCTTGCCCAGGCACTCACTGCCGCCGGAGTTCCCCACAAGTTTGTTTCTGTTGCTTCGCGATTGGGCCATGATTCCTTTCTGCGAGAACCCAAACTTTATCAATGGGAACTCCAGGCATTTCTTGAACATCAGCAGCCCCCTCTTCCGTCAATTCCTGTAACTGGTGGGGTTTTGGTTGAGGGAAAACGCTGAATCTTTGACTTGAATGGGGTTTGGGGCGATCGCCCCAAATCCCTCATCCCCCACAGATAATCCGCCAAGAACGGGTTCATTGACGGTGAGCAGATGACTTTGGGCTGGCTGATAAAAACGTCTTGATCTGTAATTATACGGAATTGAGAATCCCTTAGGTTTACTATTGCTTTTCTCAGAAAAATCTAGCACTATGAAGTCATAATCCCGTTATCCTGCTAGTAGGCTCTGTATCTATGTCTGCGTCTGGTGTGTGTAAAAAAAACGACATCCAAACAAGACTTGATTTTGCAGATCGGCTGTTACAAGGTGTTGCAAATGCATCTGACTGTCTGCTAAATATCGAAGATTTTCAGGATTCTATTCAGAGCTCACTGGCGACCCTAGGAACGGCGATTCAGGTCGATCGCGTTTATATTTTTAGTTGTACCCAAGATCCAGTGACGCAGGTGCCCTTGATGAGCCAGCAGTGGGAATGGGTCACGGAGGGTATTACACCGGAAATCGATAATCCTGAACTACAAAATTTACCATTCCTTGATTATTTTCCTCGTTGGTATAAAGTCCTGTCTACGGGGCAAGATATCTCCGGTTTGGTGCGAGACTTTCCAGATTCGGAAAAAGAGATTCTAGATCCCCAAGGAATTCTATCCATTGTTATTGTTCCTATTTTTGTCCAAACCCAATTTTGGGGGTTTATGGGGTTTGATGACTGCAATCGGGGTCACGACTGGAGCAGTAGCGAAGTTCTCTCTTTAAAGACCGTTGCGAGGAGTTTTGGAGGAGCATTTGCCCGTCGGCAAGCTGAAGAAAAACTACAGGAAGTCAATCAGTCGCTAGAGCAACGGATTCAAGAACGTACGGCTGAATTGCAAGTCGCTAAAGAGCAAGCTGATAGCGCAAATCGAGCTAAAAGTGAGTTTTTAGCCAACATGAGTCACGAGTTAAGAACTCCGCTCAACGGCATTCTAGGCTATGCGCAGATTCTTGAGGGCTCGGATAATCTGAATGACAAAGAGCAAGATGGGGTGCGAATTATTAATCAATGTGCGTCGCATTTGCTTTTGCTGATTAATGATATTTTAGACCTATCAAAAATTGAATCTAGCAAGATGGAGCTCTATCCAACAGCTTTTCATCTGGACTCAATGCTGCGGGGGGTTGTTGATATCTGTCAGATTCGGGCTCAACAGAAAGGGATTGACTTCTTCTTCGAATCCAGCGGACAGCTTCCCATTGGAATTATTGCGGATGAAAAACGCCTCCGTCAGGTGTTGCTTAATCTCTTAAGTAATGCTGTTAAGTTTACACAGAAAGGTTCGGTTCGATTTGAGCTAACAGCTTTCTACTCCGAAGCGGACGAAATCGCTGAATTGCCACTGTACAAATTACAATTTAAGATTATTGACACTGGCATTGGAATTAGTAAAAGTGACTTAGACAAGATCTTTTTACCCTTTGAACAGGCGAGACGTGTAGAGTCTCATCAGTCGGAAGGTACAGGTTTAGGATTGGCCATTAGCCAACGTATTGTCAGACTCATGGGGAGTGATTTAGAGGTTGAGAGTCAGATTGGCAAAGGCAGTACGTTTAGATTTGAGATTCAGATCCCTGAGGCTTCGGAATGGATTGACCAAACCACGGTGTTGAAAGGGAAGAAAGTTAAAGGAGTGAAAGGAGACCCACCCTGTATTTTGATTATTGATGACCGTTGGGAAAACCGTGCGGTGATTCGAAGCTTCCTTACACCGTTAGGATTTGATGTTTTGGAGGCTGAAAATGGCCAACAGGGTTTAGAACTAGCGCTGGAGCGATCGCCCCAACTGATTATCACCGATTTGGCCATGCCCGTGATGGATGGATTTGAGTTTTTGCACGTGGCTCGTCAGTCTTTTCCGCTCCAAGAAAAACTGATTTTTGTGTCTTCTGCCAGTGTTTTTCCTGCGGATCAACAACGCAGTTTGGATGCAGGGGGGAATTTCTTTCTGTCCAAGCCGGTGCAGTTTCCAGAACTGCTGGATGCCCTAGAGACCTATTTGCACTTAGAGTGGATCTATGAGCCTCGAGCTATTTCCCAGTCTGCTCCCCTTCCCGTATCTGCCGAAATGCTTGTTCCTCAGATCGAAGATTTGCAACATCTACAGAAACTGCTACGGAGTGGGCTGATTAATAAATTTATTAAGGAACTCGATAACCTCAACCAGCAGGATTCGAACTTTCAGCCCTTTACCGAGCATCTGCGGGTCCTGGCTCAAGGTTTTCGGCTCAAGCAGATGAAGACCTTTATTGATGGTTATTTGGCCTCTACCGTTGGATAGAGAATGTTTGACGGTGGGAATGAGACACTAGGTTTTATGCGTGCCTTTCTGTGTGATTTTTTGATGCTATGCCCCTATCAAAACTGTCTCGCGATCGCACTCAGCCCACGATTTTGATCATTGATGATCAGCCCAATAATCTCCAGGTTCTTTCAGAAACTTTGAGTCAAGCCGACCTACAGGTTGCTGTGGCGATTGATGGGGAAAGTGCCCTAGAGCAATTGCAATATCTCCAGCCGGATCTCATTTTGCTCGACATTATGATGCCAGGTATGGATGGATTTGAAGCTTGTCAGCGCATTCAATCCGATGCCGCCCTAGCCATGATTCCGATCATTTTTATGACGGCTTTGACCGAAACGGAACACAAAACCCATGCCTTTGAACTAGGTGCAGTAGATTACATTACGAAACCCTTTCAGCAGGCTGAGGTTTTGGCTCGGGTTCAAGTTCATCTCAATTTGCGTCACCTGAATCAAACCCTGGAGCAAAAGAATCAGGAACTTCGAGAGCAGAAGGCGGCGATCGAGCAAGCCAATCAGGCAAAAAGCAAATTTTTGGCCAATATGAGCCATGAATTGCGGACGCCCCTCAATAGTGTTCTGGGTTATGCTCAAGGGCTGAGCCAGTCGACTCATCTGACCCAGCAAGAATCTCAGTGGGTTGAGGGGATTTATTCATCCGGTTCACATCTGCTGATGCTGATTGAGGATTTGCTGGATATTTCCAAAATTGAAGCCGACAAAATTACCTTGGCACCCACTCATGTGATACTCGATAACTTCTTACAAAGCGTGATTTGTATGTTTCAAGCCCGTGCCGATGAAACCCAAATTAGGCTGATTACTGAAATCGATCCCGAGCTGCCTGCCGCTGCCTATGTGGATGAAAAACGTTTGCGGCAGGTATTGCTGAATTTACTGAGTAATGCCTTCAAATACACCTTAACGGGTTCGATTTGGCTACGGGTGCAGTTGCGATCGCACGACAACACCCCCTTTCTAGGCATTGAAGTTGAGGATACCGGCATTGGCATTGAGCCCCAAAATCAAGTCAAAATCTTTGAACCCTTTGAACAAGTCAATCCTCACCATCATTACTCCCAAGGTACGGGCTTAGGGCTAGCGATTAGTCAACGGCTGGTCAAACTCATGGGCGGAGAAATTGGTCTGCGCACTCAGCCCGGTCAAGGCAGTTGCTTTGCGTTTGAAATCCCCATTGCCTCTCCCCAAACGCCTTATTTTTTGCAACCATTTTTGCAAGAAACGGGAATCGTGGGCTATGAAGGTGAGGTCTGTCGACTCCTCCTCATCTCTGATGCTCAGGCTAAACTGGAGTCGTCCACTGCTACTCAGCCATCCGCTAGGGCTAGCAATTCCATCGAAGACATGGCTCACTTGCTCCGGGTCTTAAATTTTAATGTGGAAATGGTGGGCGATCAGACTACCGCCCTACGTCAAGCGCAAAACTATCCGCCCGATTTAATTTTGCTGGATCTGACAGAATCTATTTCGGCGTCTGTAGCGCATACCCTCAAAGCTATTGCGGAATTAGAGGCAATTCCCATTGTTGGCATTGCCCCTCGAAATCAGCAAGCGTCGCTGAGCGGACTCACGCCTGAGCCAATAGCTACGCTACTCAGCACACCGGTTTCTCCCATTCAGCTCGTGAAAGCCCTAGAGGAATTGCTCCTGCTCACCTGGAGCCGACAGGCTTCGCCTTGAGTCGCCCGGTTAAACTTCCTTCGCTTGAACATCGACCGTCGCCCCTTCGACCCCCGAAGCGTTTGCAGCCGCTGCGGCGCTGTCTGGAGCATCTGGAGTCTTACCGGCACTGAGACGCTCTAGTAAGATTTGGGACAGTTCGGCGACCAAAAGTCCGGCAATAATGCCATCATCCAGCCAACCCACAATGGGAATCAGGTCCGGGGAAAGATCGAAGGGCATCAAAAGGTAGGCCACAGACCCGAGAATAACCCACCAGCGGTATTTGGGATTGCGGATGGCGTCGCGATACCAGTTGTAGAGGGACTGCACAGAAAAACTCTTCATGGGGATATCCAATGAGGACATCCCAATTTTGCCAAACCCTCCCGCAAAAGTCTGGTAAAGAAAACCCAAAGTTTTGGTGAGAAAACCCGCTGGAGGCGTTCTAACGCTGAAACCAGGGACTCCCAGAAGCAATTTTGGTGAAATCAACTATAATTGAATCACGCTTCCTTGACCACCGTCTTTACCACTGTCCAAAGGATGAACCCCTGTGTTTCTAACTGCTAATCGTCCCGCTGGGGCTCAGAATTCCCCAACGGAAATTCCCCAAGATTTGTTTGCGGCCATTGATGATCTGAAGCGGGAGCTGAAGGCGATCGTCCTGGCTCACTATTACCAAGAACCGGATATCCAAGACATCGCCGACTACATTGGTGACTCTCTGGGGCTCTCGCAGCGGGCGGCGGAAACCGATGCGGAGGTAATTGTGTTTGCCGGGGTGCATTTCATGGCCGAAACCGCCAAAATTCTCAACCCTGACAAGTTGGTGCTGTTGCCAGATCTAGAGGCCGGTTGTTCTCTGGCCGATAGCTGTCCGCCGGAGCAGTTTGCGGTGTTTAAGGCCCAGCACCCAAACCATCTGGTGATCTCCTATATTAACTGCACCGCTGAGATCAAGGCTCTGAGCGATATCATTTGCACGAGCTCCAATGCGGTGAAAATCGTCAACCAGATTCCAGCGGATCAGCCGATTATTTTTGCACCCGATCGCAACCTCGGTCGTTATGTGATGGAACAAACGGGCCGAGACCTAGTCCTTCTGGGAAGGTAGCTGCATCGTCCACGAAACTTTCTCCGAGCGCAAGCTGGTGGAGCTAAAGGTGGCGAATCCCAAGGCAGAAATCATTGCCCATCCGGAATGCGAACCCACGGTCCTAAACCACGCAGATTTCATCGGCTCGACCACGGCGCTGCTCCAGTACAGCCAACAGAGTCCGAGGGAGGCGTTTATTGTAGTGACCGAATCCGGGATCATTCACCAAATGGAAAAAGCCATGCCAGAAAAACGCTTTATCCCTGCGCCACCGATGAATCAATGCGCCTGCAACGAATGCCCCCATATGCGCTTGAATACGCTGGAAAAGCTGTACTTAGCGATGAAAAACCGCCAGCCCGAGATTACACTTGCGCCAGACATTCAGCAGGCTGCCCTAAAACCGATTCAGCGGATGTTGGCAATGAGTTAAAGGGATTGTTTCTGTTTTCCATGTCTGCGAGCTCATGAAGCGGGTGGGGGAGATGACTGATTTTTCAGGCTTTGAGGAATTTGAATTGACGGCAGAGGATGCCTGTCGCACCGTATTTGTGCGGGGCAGCGGTCCAGCGGTGGTGGTACTGCACGAACTGCCGGGGATGATTCCGGAATGCGTCGCTTTGGCGCAACGGATTGCCGATGCGGGGTTTACGGTGTTTTTGCCGCTGCTGTTTGGGGAACCGAATCAGCCGCTCTCGCTGGGGAAAATGGCAGCCTATACTGTCCAGCTTTGTCTCAGTCGCGAGTTTTATCTGCTGGCCAAAAATCAGTCGAGCCCGATTACGGCGTGGCTCAAAGCCCTGTGTCGGGAAGCGAAGTCTCGCTGTGGCGATCGCGGCGTCGGGGTCATCGGCATGTGCCTGACCGGGGGCTTTGTGCTGTCCTTGATGACGGACGAATCGGTTTTGGCTCCGGTGCTGAGCCAGCCGTCGTTGCCCTTGGGGGTGATGCTAGGGCAGAAGCGGGCGTTGGGGATTTCTGCGGAGGCGTTGGCGATCGCCAAAACCCGCGCCGAGAAGGGCTGTATTCCCTTGGGATTTCGGTTTACGGGCGATCGCCTCTGTCCCGCCGAACGCTTTGCCCGCCTCCGGGAGGAATTTGGTCCGCATATCGAGCTGACTGAAATTGATTCATCCCCGGAAAATAGCCATCAGATTCAGCCCAATGCCCATGCGGTGCTCACGGTCAGTTTTGTGGATCAGCCGGGACATCCCACGCGGGCAGCGCTCGATCGCATTCTGGAAACCTTTCGAGCCCGCCTGTAATCAAAAAAACATTCAATAAAGCCATCAATCTAGTGTTGCTCAAGCCTTCTCTGGGAACTTGAGTCACCCTATGCCGTCTTCGAGGAAACAGTTCCCATAATCACACCGGAATTAATCACACCGGAATCGCTCACAAGCAGCGTGAGATCACCCTTATCTCCTTTTGTTGATGGCCCCCATTTCTTTGCTTCTCAGATTTGGCCCAGCTCGGCCAAGGTTTGGCCACACCGTCGTTTAGATTCCAGAGAACCGATGCGCTTTTCTCCCGTCTTCTCTAAAACCGTCTTCTCTAAAACCGTTTCTGCTAAAACCGCATTGCTCTTGAGTTTGGCAACTTTAGGCATGGCGACCCTGGGGATGGCGATCGCCCCCCCTCCAGCCCAAAGTCAACCCCTTCTGGTGGCGACTCCGCCGAATCCCCGCTAGCCCCCCCGTTACTGAGACGGCTCCCACAACGGCTGCTCAAGCCATGCCCAAGGCCGCTAGTGACGGCACGATCACCAGTTTATTTCAGTTTTCTAACGATGCTCGGGTTAAAGCCAAGCAAAATGCCCTGACCCTTTCCCCTCAGCTCTCAGCGGCGGCTCAGCGCCATGCCAATGACCTGGCCAATGGGGCGAAGTTTTCCCATACGGGGTCGGATGGTTCGCAGATGGGCGATCGCATCAAAGCCACAGGCTACGTTTTCCGCACCGCCGGAGAAAATATCTATATGCAGGCTCCCCGCAACGGCCCCGCCGATGCGGTCAAGGGCTGGCTCAACAGCCCCGGTCATCGTGCGAATTTGCTCAGCAACAAATTTACCGAAATCGGCCTTGGCTACGCCAGCAACGGCAACAAGCATTATTACGTGCAGGTCTTTGGCACACCGTTGCATTGACGCTCTCCCCCAACCCTAAATGGGCATGGTCGGAGATTCCTATTTCTTAGTCTCACTTAGATAAATTAGGCGGTACCATTTATGGCTTTCGGGTTCGCCTGGTGCTCAACGCGCCTAGGGCTGTTCTCAGCTTGAGTTTGAGCACTGCCAAGGCCGATAAGAGCGAGCGTACCCGAGCTGGTGGTTGGCTTACAAGGCCAGCTATTAGGCGACAAGGGCTATATTCTCGCCCGGCCCTTAAAACTTGGCTCGCACAGCAGGGCATTAACTTGCTCACTCCCTTCAGGCAAAAAATGGAGGGACATAGCCCAAAATTCACTCACACACTCAATTGTGGTAGACAGGTCGTTGAGACGGGTATAGGTAATCTCTGGCATTGGTTTGAAATTGAGAACATTCGATCTCGCGATCTCTGGCATTTGACTACTTGCACTGCTCGCAAGCTGCTATGATTTTCCTCAGTCGCTCTCATCGCAAGTCCGAGCTGCAATTCGGGAATACTATCCTGAATCGCTCCTTCGCCTATTAGGCTAAGTTGCATGTAGTAGCCAAAAAGCCAAATTTATGATTCCATAATATCACGCTAGTGTAGTGTAAGTTAGCACAATGTCAGCATTAATTTACTCCAAGTACTTCAGAACAAGAAAATAAACAAAATTTTACAAGAGATTATGCATAGTACGCATAAGGGAATTCGTGGCTCTCCAGTATGCACTGCCCCTTCATGGCGAGGGAAAGGACTTTGTAAGTATACTTTCCTCTCAGTGTTGTTGATCGGTTGAAGATTTTGGCGATGGAAGACAGAACTAGTTCAAACGATCTAGCTGCGAAGACATTGAACGCTCTGTTTTCAAAATACCGAAAGCCACCAATTGCATAATGAACACGGATTCTGTTCTTTCTGTTATAGCGTCCACTAGTTTTAAAGTTATTGTCTTTCCTTTTGCTTCAGTACTTTTGGTCTCTATCTCAAAATGGGCAACGGAAGTAAGTGCCAAAGGAAGAGACGAGGCTTTAAACTTCAAAGAATTAGCTACATTTGGACCAGACCTGACTGTTGGTTCAACTTTTACTCTAATTTCAGAGTCAATTGAAAGAATATCTGAAAGAGGAGAATCAAATCTTCTTTCGGCGATTATTTTGATTATGGTAGCTTTTGTGTTTGTAAATTTTGTATGGTTTAGTGCATTTATTTCTGGACGAGTCGGATACGATCAGAATAAGAGGATAACCAATGCTGCGGTAATTACCCAAAATTGCATGGGAGTCTTCTTGATGTTTGTAACATATAAACTCTTAGTCATTTTTAAATAAGCTCTAAAATGCAAGGGAATCGCCTAACGACAAAAATCCGGAATCTCCCCAGAAACCAGAAAAAACTAACACTTTTTCTTCTGCAACTATCTGGTATAGGTTTCTTCATCACTTTTATACTTATTCCAGCATCCGCAATTCTACTGGGACAGATGTCGCCCGAAAATACCCGAATGTTTTTGGTAGACATAATTAGCACTGTTGTCCCTATATTGCTAGGCTTCATTGTGTATCAATTTATGCTGGATTTTTTGACCAGATTCTCAGTGAGCAGAGATAATCAAAGTAGTACGACATTAAACAACAAGAAGCTAGCTAGCGAGAAAATTAGCAATGCGAACCAAGGAAAAACATTGGCTGTAATTGAAACGATTGAAACAATCGAAATAGAAGAGCAAGAAGAAGATCTTCCAAACACCCACAGAGAGGCTAAAAAGATTGTAGCCAAAAAAAAAGAAGAAATGATTTTAAGAGATGCTAAACATGAAACAATGCCTATTAAAATAGACATTGAAAGTGAGCCGGATATAACTGACTCAATCCAGGATCTCGAAAAAATACTTAAAAAGATAAAAGTTAATTTTATTAAATATCGTGAACCAAGTTCAGGTCGACAAGAAGAACAGGAACTAGAGCAACTAATAGAAAAATTAATATACAGAATTAAGAGAAAAAAATCGTAATTCTCTATCTCATGGAGTCAAACATTCCTGGAAAATCTGGTGATTTGATGCGTTAGACTGCCTTTAACGCAGGTGTCATTGCCGGAGGTCTGTCTCTTTACTCGATACCTACATAGGGGCATCTCGAAAAATAGCCATTTGTGTTCTCACTATGAGATTCTAGAGAAGGGATTGAAGGCAGCAGTGATGGCTCAACGCGGATTGTGGGATGAAGAAGCTCGGCAGGAGAAACTGGCGAGTAAGAAGAGTCTGCTGCCGCGTTTGGCCGAAATGGTTCCGTGGGAAAGCCTTCGAGAGACCTTGGAGAGGATCCACCAGAAGGAGCGCAAGAGCAATGCCGGGCGAAAGCCGATGGACGCGGTCTCTAGTGAATCTCCCCAAACAGTTCGTTTAGCCAAGACAAGGCCGCTAAGCCTTCCACATTTTCACGACAGGGCAAGTGAAAAAAATCAGCCAGTGTATGAGCCATTTTCCAGGTCTGGGCATGATTCCCCGTGTTTTGTGTCAAGGAAACCGCTTTCCCTGAGCGAAGGAGCAGCCGAACCCGGTAACGTTTGTTGTATCGGTAGGTTCGGCCATAGAGCTCAATCCAGCATATCTGCTGGAGATGACACTGCATTTGCCGCATCCTACGGATCCCTTGGCGACGCAGGGTGAGGGTGTGGGTTTGGCGATCGCAGTGGCAGATCAGAACTTCAGATCGAAAGATCGTCACTCCCCCAATCCCCAAAAGCACAAGCATGGGTAAAAGCGCTAACCACTGCCCCGTAGTGATCACCTGACTGATTTGGACCAGAATTCCAGCCCCGCCCCCTAAGCCATAGAGCAGGCCAAGACCTAGGGAGGCCCATGGCCAATCCTGAAACGATAACCGTTTCTCATCCTGGTGCAGAATCTGCATGGCAAATGGCCCATTCACAGCAAATCAATCGCCAATCAACAGCCAATCAATAAACTCAGAGTTCCCTCCCCTGCATCGGACAATCGTTTTGATCGCACAATCCTGTCTCCGATGCTATTCCAAAGTTGCGGACGACTCTAAGGTTCTTACGGTTAAAACCTGTGGCGGTGTCGAATCCGGTGGATAGAGAAAATCCACCTGGACCAACCGCTGTCCACCGGGCGGCAGATTGAGCGTCACGAGCGGTTCCCCCTGCTGTCCTCGTTTGTGTACCAAATGCACATAGCGGGTGCGGGGTAGATTTTTGTCATCTTGATAACGCACCCGCACCGTTCCTCGGAAAAAGGTTTGGCGGGGCAAGGTTTCAAAAAAACGCAGGCCATTTTGGGAAAGCTGATCTTCTTTGATGGGCGTTTCCAGCGCTACCGTCACCGTTTGAGGCCGATCCGTCGGATTGATGAGCGGTAACGACAAATCGTACTCAATGCCGTAATTGCCGTGGGCCTGGTAGGCCGTATCGGGGTAACGCACCAGCATCTGTGCCGACTGATTTTGTCCTGTGCCCAACCGACCCACATGGAGCGTGCTCAGGCCATAGGAAAAGGCTTCTCCCGCAGCGGGGAGGGTCAGGCGGAAATCTGGGCGATCGCTCAACTTCGCCTGCCAGCGGGATCCCTCTGCAACCCCTGCGACCCGGCTGTAGATCACGGACCCGGTTTGATCGAGGGGGGTGGGGGTGCGATCGCGGGGTCCTGCCAAATTTCCCTGGTTTAAGAGGGCTTTCCATTCGGAGAACTTGGGCGATCGCTCCCCCTCCGGCTGATTCGCATCCGCCTTGGCAAACATCGCCAAACTCGCCAATCGCACCGGTCCATCGCTATAGAGCCGCAGGAGGGTTGAGCGTCCATTAATCGGTGGGGTCAACGGGCGCACCGGAATCGGCAGATCCAGCAGCATCGCCATTTCCCCCGGCGGAATCGTCAGCTTAGCCGGAAGATCTGCCTGCCGCTGTCCCCGCAATACATCGCTCATGACCCGGCTTCCCGGCCCTGCATAGACCTCACCCCTAGGATTTTCTACCATGGGCGGTAGATCGATAAACGGTGCATCCGGCTGGCTGAGATAGCTGGCTCCCTGGAGAACATCGAGAGTCACGGGGCGATCGCTAGGGTTGTAAGCAATGACACCTAAATACAGCGTCCGCAAATCCTCAGGGGGATCAGCCTTGGCAATGTGGTGGGCAAACAGATCAAATCGACCCTGAAATTCATAGTCCAGGTGGGCTGCGGGGGTTACCTTGCCCTGGGGAGAAAAGGTGGAGAGCAAAATGCCCTCCTGCTGGACCAGTTCTGGGCTATTGCTATTGAAAACGGGGACTGTGTCTAGGTTGCCGGGGAGCGATCGCACCGTCTGAGGCCGAACCACTTCGGCAGGGGGCGGTGTTTGGGCCAGGAGCATAGGAGGTGTAATTGGAAACAGAAACATGAGATAAAAACAATAGTTTTTCGTAAGAGTTATCGGACGAGGGGGTTTGTGCTGGAGTAATGGAATAAGGGTGTGTGTGCTACGGACGATTTTGTTGCCGAATAATTTGCAACCTGTTTCTCGACCCGTTTCTCAGCCTAGCGTTCGGCCCGTTTCCTAGCCAGTCTCATTTTGCTGCTTCCAGATCCTCCATGGCACAAGCAATTCGTATTCTTCTCATTGACGATCAAACAACGATTCGGCAAGCCTTGCAAATGCTGCTGGAGCGAGAGCCCGGTTTTGAAATTGTAGGAGGTGCCGCCGATGGCGAAACCGGCCTCGCTTTTGTCGAGCGTCTTTGCCCCGACATTGTCTTAGTTGACATTGAAATGCCGGGAATTGACGGGATTGAAACCGCCAGTATTATCCATAATCGCTATCCTTCGACCAAGGTCTTGATGCTGACTGGGCAAGATGACAAAAGTTGCTTGCAGCGGGCCTTACAAGCAGGAGCCAAAGGGTATTTGTTAAAAACAACACCTGCAGAAGATTTGGTCTATGCGATTCGGGCAGTGCAAAAAGGCTATAGCCAAGTCAGTCCCGGCCTGATCGAAAAAATGATGGAGAGCCCCCTAGAAGCAACTCCAACGGCTTCGGTGCGTGAAGAATCTAGATCATCTCTCAGCACCTCCCAGTCGGGACAATTTATGCGTTGCATTGCAACTTTGCAGGAAATCGATCTCAGGCTCAAATCACTACAACCTCGTATCCAACCGCTATTAGAACGTACTAAGGTTTTACAGACTCGTCTTAATGCGCTAAAAATTCAAGTCTGAGTCGCATCAAATTTGAGTCGCATCAAGGTTTAGCATCAAGGTTTAAAGGGGCAACCCCGAGAAACAGTTTTCTAGAAAAGACAAGCCTAAACTAGGGGTTTATAACGACTTTAATAAAGTCGAAATCCCTGTATTTTTGCTCTTGACTGACTGATAGTTTCTGGCCTTTGTCGGGCATGTTGAAATCATAGAAATACTGCAAGGAGCCACTATGGCCTTACAGCAATCCACCACCGATTTTGAGCAAATTGAGCAAAAGCTCATCGGCTTTAGTCAACAGATTGCACAATCGAGTTCCGTTCTGGATAATCTGGCTGTCATTCAAACCCAGTTTGAAGATTTAGCTCAGACTTATCAATCGCTCAAAGACTATACGCACCAAGCCAAACTTAAAAATCAAAATCTGGAGAGTGCTCAGGCCGAAACGGAACGACGCCTCCAGGCCCTAGACAGTCGGCTCGGCACACTGCAAAGTTCCCTCGCAACGATGCAGAAGGACTGGGAAAACCCGCGCGAAGCCGTCGAAATTTATCTCGACAATCTAGAAAATCGCCTGAGAACGGAATTGCGCGGGGCGCTCAACCATATGGAGCAAGCGGGCTTCAATCCAACCCAGTTGGACAAGCTCGATAAGCTAGACACCCAAGTTCGCGCTTTTCGCACGTCCCTGCGCACGGCTGAGCGACGCGGACGCATTTTGCAAAACTGGCTAGTGGCGACCAGCATTACGGCGCTGATGGCGCTGGGGATTCCGCTCCTGCTGCCTTTTGTGCGCCCTGACGCGCAGCCCACGCCTGCCCGCGAAGTCAAGGCCGCCCCTGCTAAGGATCAGGCGGGATCCCCGTCCTCCGAGCCATCCTCTGGAATGTCAGAAGAGACCTCTTCGAGCTTGGAGATGGCACCCTAGACTGGCTCTAGACCGACCTAGACCGTAGTAACAATTCACTTTCGGGGCAGAATGGGGGGATAATTAACCGCTGTTTTTCTTACCGAAGCCGCGATCGCCATGTCCTTGTCTTCCGACACTCCTCTCATCCAGGTTTCTGTTGAGCAGTTGGCCCAGCGATTGGCCACTGCCGATCCTGGCGAAGTTCAACTGATTGATGTCCGTGAACCGAATGAAGCGGCGATCGCTGCCATCGAAGGCTTTGAGCTACTCCCTCTGAGTCAGCACGAGCAGTGGGAAAGCACGATTGCCGATCGCTTTGACCCCCACCGTGAAACCTATGTGCTTTGTCACCATGGCATGCGTTCTGCGCGGATGTGCCAATGGTTGATTGCTCAGGGGTTTACGGAGGTTCGCAATATTGCGGGGGGAATTGAGGCCTATGCTCAGCAGGTAGATACCTCGGTGCCTCGGTATTAAATGTTTGCCAGGGGCAGTTTAGAGAATGTTTACCGATGGGGGAGAGATTATAGAGTATCTGTGGGATTTGAAGGCATCTGCTATCCTTAAACCACCCTTAAATTTTGATCCGCTTCGGCATTCAAGGTTGGGGCTAGTCTGTTCGAGCTCAATTTTTGAACTTTTCTGGAAAGCTCTCGCCCGCTGATGCCATGACGATTTTTGTCGAGCTTACCCAGCGACAACAGCAGATCCTACAAGCGACGGTGCAGCATTATGTGGCAACCGCCGAGCCCGTAGGCTCGAAAGCCTTGGCCACGGAATATAACTTTCAGGTGAGTCCTGCGACGATTCGCAATGCCATGGGCTCCCTAGAGAAGTTTGGTTTGCTGTACCAACCCCATACCTCTGCTGGACGCATTCCCTCAGACTCAGGATATCGGCTCTATGTCGATCGACTCATGAGGCCCTCGGAAGCTCAATCTCGACGGGTTGAACTAGAGCTATCGGGTCGTTTGCGCACGGAAGAATGGAGTGTTGAGGCAGTCCTGCGGGGAGCCGCTCAAATTTTATCCAGTCTTAGCGGTTATATCACGTTGATTACGCTACCTCGGACGGTAACGGCCTGTCTGCATCATTTGCAGGTGGTGCAAGTGGGGCAAGATCGAGCCATGTTGATTGTAGTGACGGATTCCTACCAAACTCACTCGGGGATTTTTGACCTCTCCCCTCAGCCCGATGCGGTCTTAGGCTCTGAAGCCGAAGTCCAGGTTCAGCAGGAGCTAGAGCTGCTCTCTAATTTTCTCAATCACCATCTGCGGGCTCAGCCCCTCGCAGATCTGGGGCAACTCGATTGGCAAGCTCTGGGCCAGGAGTTTCAGCGTTATAAACGCGATATTGGCGCTTTTTTGATGGCCCTAAGCGAGAGCTACAAGGTTCCCCATCTGACTCAAATCTTGATCAGCGGCGTTTCTGAAATATTGCGTCAGCCTGAGTTTAACGAACTTCAACAGTTTCAAACGCTTATTCATTTATTGGAAGATGAGCAGGAATTACTGTGGCCTTTAATTTTTGAATCTGCCGAGACGTCCCCTGCGGAGCGACGGGCTAAGGTGCGGATTGGCAGTGAAAACCCCCTAGAGCCCATGCAAGCCTGTGCCTTGATTTCTGCGGTCTATCATCGCGGCAGTGAACCTGTGGGCAGTGTTGGGATTTTGGGGCCAACGCGCATGGCCTATGAAAATGCGATCGCCGCTGTCGAAGCTACGGCAGACTATATTTCCGAACGCCTTTTATAGCAAAAATTCTCGTTTCCATCGGTTTTTCGCAGGGCTTCAAAGCACAGAGCTTCAAAGAACGTTGTGGTAGTTAATCTAAAACTCTTTTTTGGACACTTTTAAGTTCCGTAAAGCTTTGGTTTTGATGGGAACATCCCGCCAGATTTGCCCATCTTAAAATCAGAGGGAACATCTCAATAATCCTACAAAGTATTGAGCCAAGAATGATGAAAGTGTCTCAGATTGCTGCCGTTACGTTTGCTGTTGCGACATCGGGTCTTCTTCTCTCGTTGCCTGCGATCGCCCAACAACGAATCTGTATCGTGGATGACAACAACGGGGAGGTTTTTTGCGGACGCCCCGCCACGGCCCAGGAAATTCGTCAGGCCGATGGGCAATGGTCCAACTCAGGTCGCTATGGCAATCGGGGTACTAACCGTAGCATTGTGGTCACTAAGCGTACTTCTAACTCCGATCCCTACGCGGTTTACGATGCTTTAGACGACATTTATCAAGATATTCTCAATCGAGCCATCGATCGCGATGGTCTACGTCTCTATACCAGCCGCCTCAACCAAGGCTGGAACCTTGCGCGGGTGCGTAGCGACATTGCCACGAGCCGCGAAGCCGAGGATCGCCTCAACGATTTGTTTCAACAGATCTTAAGTCGCCCCATCGATGGCGGCGGTCTCAAAACCTATCGCAACCGCTTGGCCAACGGCTGGTCCTTACGGGACGTGGAGCGGGATATCCGCAATAGCCGCGAGGCTCGCGGACGCTAGCCGCTAACGAGGCAGGGCTGTAGGATAGGAGTAGTTTGCCATCGGAACGGCTGGAAATTCCTATGGACCCTTCTGTTCAAGCCTTGCTCAGCGATTTAAAGAGTGAAGAAGAAGAACGGCGCGATCGCGCCACCCAGTCTCTTTGGCAACGCTGGTTTCACCAAAAGGGTCTGATCGGCCTTGAAACGCTTCAGCAGGCTCAATATCTGATGGATGCTGATGATTTTGAGCAGGCCGAGATGGTCCTAAGTGATCTGATTGCTGCCCAGCCGGACTTTGCAGAAGCTTGGAACCGTCGGGCTGTGCTGCGCTATACCCAAGGCCGCTATCGCCCAGCCATCCTCGATTGCCGCACCGTCCTACGGTTAGTGCCTTACCACTTTGGGGCGCTCCATGGGGTGGGTCTTTGTTATGCTGCCCTGGGCGAGTACCGAGAAGCCATCCATGCCTTTCACAAAGCCTTAGAGGTTCAGCCCCACGCCACTATCAATCGCGTTTTGTTGTTGGAATGCACCACTCGTCTCTCCTAAAGCGAGTGACCTGGCTGATGCCAGTGACGGCTGCATTGCTGAGCAGCGGTGCGCTGTTGTCCATCTGTATGCTGATCAGTCAGACCGAAAATCATCGGTATCAGCAGGCTCAGCGATTGGAGGTGCTCACCCAGGCTAGCTTTGTACGCGATCGCCTCGAACAATCCGTTAACGAAAAGCTCGCGATCGTTGAGGGCATTGCCGCCTATGTGGCCCAAAACCCAGAGGTCACCCAGGCAGAATTTGAGCGGCTGGCCCAGGCCTTACTCTCGCGCCATCCTGAGATTCGCAGCACGAACCTCGCTCGCCACTCGGTGATTAGCCATATTTATCCCTTAGCTGAAAATCAAGCGGTATTGGGATTAGATCTACTGGCACTTCCAGAACAGCGGTCAGCGGTGCAGCGGGCCATTCAAACCCAGCAATCCATCGTGGCCGGTCCTATGCATTTGGTCCAAGGCGGCGTGGCTTTTGTGAATCGCACCCCGATTTTGCTCAACGCGTCCTCCGCTTCGCCCACCTATTGGGGTCTTGCCAGTATCGTTTTGGATGCAGCGCCTCTCTATGAGAAAGCGGGGCTAAACCAGCATCCGTTTGGGTTGAAATTTGCGTTGCGAGGAAAAGATGGTCTTGGGGCTGTCGGAGCCGTTTTTTGGGGTGATACCCAACTGTTTGACCAACAGACCATGCTGCTCAAGATTAAGCTTCCTCACGGTTCCTGGCAGCTAGGCGTGATCCCCCAGCAAGGATGGGCGAGGCGATCGCCCCTTTTCCCCTGGATTTGGTCTATTGGCGGGGGGATCAGTCTTGGGGCCGGGATCTTGGTAGGCGCGTTGCTCTACGAATCTCAGCGTCTCAATCAAGCAAAGGCCGCAGCGGAGGTGGCTAATCAGGCCAAAAGCAGATTCTTGGCAAATGTCAGCCACGAACTGCGGACGCCGCTCAATGCCATTTTGGGGCTGAGTCAGTTGATGCGCTGGGATCTCGACCTGAGCGCCGAACAGCAGGAAAATCTCCGGATTATTAATACCAGTGGCGAACATTTGCTGGCGTTAATTAACGATGTCTTGGAAATGGCAAAGATTGAGTCAGGGCATACCACGCTCAATCCTCAAGAGTTTGATTTTTACAGTCTGCTAGATTCGCTCTACCAGCTCTTGGCGATTCAGGCGATGGAAAAAAATCTATTGCTTGAATTTCAGCGAACCGCAACGGTTCCTCAGCGAATTTATGCCGATCCCCAAAAACTGCGTCGAATTTTGCTCAATCTCTTGGGCAATGCCATTAAATTTACGGAACAAGGTCGCGTAGTTTTGCAGGTGGATAGCAGGGGAGAAGGGCGATCGCTCCAACTCCAATTCACCGTTACGGATACCGGCATTGGCATTGCACCCGCAGATTTACCCCGCCTCTTTCAGCCCTTTGTGCAGGCAGGAAGACAATTTGATCACCAGACAGGCACCGGCCTAGGTCTGAGTATTAGTTATCAATTTGTCACCTTGATGGGCGGAAAAATTCAGGTTGAGAGCCAGGAAAACATCGGATCCTGCTTCCGATTTTCGATTGCGGCGATCGCCCTAGACGCCTCTGCGGATTTACCGCCCATGGAACAAGCCCGACCCGTTCGTCTGGTATCCCAGCAGCCTCCGTTCCGCATTTTAGTCGTCGAAGACCACTGGCCCAGCCGTGAACTGCTGGTCAAACTATTGACCACCGTGGGATTTCTGGTCAAAACGGCAGCCGATGGCCAAGAAGCCATTGCCATCGCCCAATTTTGGCGACCCCATTTAATTTGGATGGACATGCGCATGCCGGTTCTGGATGGCTATGCCGCTACGGAGCGGATTAAAGCCCTGGACCTTGAGCCCAAACCCATTGTGATTGCTCTAACCGCCAGTGCATTTGAGGAAGAGCGACAGCGGGCGATCGCCAGGGGCTGTGATGATTTTGTGCGCAAACCCCTCAAGGACGGCCTCATTCTCCACAAAATGGCAGAGCATTTAGGTGTTTGCTATGAACCGCTAGAAGGTCCATCCGTAAGGAATTCGGGGGCGATCGACTCCCGCCCGCTCAAGATTTTGGTGGCGGAGGACAATCTGGTCAATCAAAAGGTCATCCAGCACATGCTCAAGCGCTTGGGCCATGGGGCAGATCTCGCCCATGATGGGCTCGCGGTGTTAGAGGCCCTTCAGGAACAGCCCTACGATGTCATTTTCATGGATTTGCAAATGCCGCAACTGGATGGCTTAGAAACCACCCGCCGGATTTTCCAGTTGGACGATGGTTGGCTAGAAGCATCCGCTGCTTTTCCTCAGGGTACTGTTCCCCACCCAGATACTGTCCCTCAAGCAGCTACTGCTCGGCGTAACTATCCTTGGATTGTGGCCGTTACTGCGAGCGAAGCCCCAGAAGGAGATTCAGGCTTGTTTGGATGCAGGGATGGTGGCTCATCTGCAAAAACCGCTCAAACTGGAACAGCTTGAACAGGTCTTAGCCAAGTTGCAGGAGAGGATTGAGGGCGATCGCCTTGCGTTCCATTCCCGCCCACTCAATTCCAGCCCTAGGTATCAAAATTGAGCCGCTTGGCCACGGATTGCACATCCTTATCTCCCCGTCCCGAACAATTCAGCACAATGCGAGGACTTCCCTCCAACTGCGGGCACAGCTTATCCAAATAGGCCAAGGCATGGGAGGTTTCCAGCGCTGGAATAATCCCTTCCAATCGCGAAACCCACTGAAATGCCGCCAGGGCTTCATCATCGGTGACGCTGTAATATTCTGCGCGCCCCTGCTCCATCAAATAACTATGCTCGGGACCCACACCGGGATAATCCAGGCCCGCACTGATGGAATGGGCTTCGATAATTTGTCCATCTTCGTCCTGGAGCAAATAGCTCATGGCCCCATGCAGGACACCAACGCGGCCTTTGGTTAGCGTCGCCGCATGTTTCTGGGTCGTCACGCCTTCCCCCGCCGCTTCGACGCCAATGATTCTGACGCTAGACTCATTAATAAATTCATTAAACAATCCCATGGCATTGGACCCCCCGCCCACGCAGGCCATGAGAATATCCGGTAGCCCACCCCATTTCTCTTGGCATTGCCGCCGCACTTCCTGGCCGATCATCGAATGAAATTCCCGCACAATCATAGGGTAGGGATGGGGACCGGCCACAGATCCCAGAATGTAGTGGGTGTCTTCAACATTGGTGACCCAATCCCGAATGGCTTCTGAGGTGGCATCCTTGAGCGTGCCGCTTCCCGCTGCCACTCCCCGAACTTCTGCCCCCATTAACCGCATGCGGAAGACATTGAGCGCCTGCCGCTCCATGTCCTGAACCCCCATGTAGATCACACAATCGATCCCAAAGCGCGCACAGACCGTAGCAGTGGCCACTCCATGCTGACCCGCGCCAGTTTCGGCAATCACGCGCTTTTTGCCCATGCGCTTGGCCAGCAGGGCCTGCCCAAGGGCGTTATTGATTTTGTGGGCTCCCGTATGGTTAAGATCTTCGCGTTTGAGATAGATCTGTGGGCCACCGCCATCCCCACGGGCGTAGCGCTCGGTCAGCCGCTCTGCAAAATATAGCGGATTGGGACGACCCACGTAATCTCGCAGGAGGTCCTGAAATTCTGCTTGAAATGCTGCGTCCGGATAGTACTGCTGAAATGCTTCTTCTAACTCGCTGAGGGCTGGCATCAGCGTTTCTGGCACGTACTTACCGCCAAACTGCCCAAATCGACCCAAGGCATCGGGACGGGCTCCTAATGATGCGATCGCCTCCTGAATCGAAAGCGATGAATGGGCGTCAAAGGTGGACTGGAGCGGCGTAAAAGTCATGGGATCTGGGCTTTGGGTCATGAAAAAGGGTTCCCCATTATAGGCCGATGGGACTTCCCAGATCAGTACGCAGGGCCAGACTAGGGATAGACTAGGGCCAGATTTCCGTAGTACTCAGCCAACGAAAACACCGGCTAAGGAGCCGGGAGAACCTGATGACTTTTGGCATCTCAGAGCTTACGACCTAAAGCGGCGTTTGTTCTGACGGTGCCGAGCGACTAATTTGCGTTTGCGTTTTTCGGTAGGGGTTTCAAAGTGGCGATTTTTGCGCATGTCTGCGAAAATCCCTGCTTTAGAGACTTCCCGCTTAAATCGACGAAGCGCAGATTCGATACCTTCCCCATCTCCGGGTATTACTTGGGTCATCTAACTCTCATACATGGACGACTGAAAAAAGCTCGCTCCTGGCTTTCTCTCGGTCTGTTAGGACTGTGAAAAGACAATCTCAAGAGCGAGCAAAGTATTTACTGGCGCGGCTTAGCTTTATTGACCTTAAGATCTCGCCCCATCCACTCAGCTCCGTTCAGGGCTTCGATGGCAGCTTCTTCTTCGGACTCTGTCGCCATTTCAATAAAGGCAAAGCCTCGCAGACGACCTGTATCGCGATCGGAAACCAAGTGGGCACGCTTAACGGTTCCATATTCCGCGAAAATTTCAGTTAGATCGTCTTGGGTGACGTCGAACGATAAGTTGCCAACAAAAACGGACATAGGGCCTCCAGAAATGAAGATGAAGAGGACTTTCAGATCTGGAGAGACGCTTTTTAGGACGAATTACAAAATCGAAAGTAATGCCGTGAGCATAACACATTAGCGACCCCCAAAGCGCAGCAAACACCCTTGCAAAACACTTTGAAGCAACAAAGCCCCCGCAATTGCGGGGGCTTTGCCTTGTCCTAATGAAGGGCGAGTCGGATTACCCGAACTTGCTAGCCGTGGAGGCAATTAGGAAGGCGGCGTAGGTGAGGACAAAGCCCACTGCGAAGTGTGCCAAGCCAACCACACGAGCCTGAACGATGGAGAGTGCAACGGGCTTATCTTTCCAGCCAATCAGGTTGGCCAGAGGAGTCCGCTCATGTGCCCAAACAATCGTTTCAATCAGTTCTTGCCAGTAACCTCTCCAGGAGATCAAGAACATGAAGCCGGTTGCCCAAACCAGGTGTCCAAAGAGGAACATCCAGGCCCAGACCGACAGGTTGTTCGTGCCGAAGGGGTTGTAGCCGTTAATCAGCTGGGCAGAGTTCAGCCACAGATAGTCGCGGAACCAGCCCATCAGATAGGTGGAGGACTCGTTGAACTGAGCCACGTTGCCTTGCCATAGCGCCAGATGTTTCCAGTGCCAGTAGAAGGTCAACCAAGCCACGGTGTTCAAGGCCCAGAAGAGCGAGAGATAGAAGGCGTCCCATGCGGAGATGTCGCAGGTGCCGCCCCGACCGGGACCGTCACAGGGGAAGCTGTAACCGAAGTCCTTTTTGTCGGGCATGAGTTTGGAACCACGGGCATCCAAAGCACCTTTCACCAGAATCAAGGTGGTGGTGTGGAGACCCAGGGCGATCGCATGGTGAACCAGGAAGTCGCCAGGACCGATGGTCAAGAACAGCGAGTTAGAACCGCTATTGATCGCATCGAGCCAACCGGGCAACCAAACATTGCCATGGTTCGGGAACGCCGTGTAGGCCACGCTGTCCGAATTAGACAGCAGGGTATCAAAACCGTAGATCAGCTTGCCGTGAGCCGCTTGGATCCACTGAGCAAACACGGGTTCGATCAGGATTTGCTTTTCGGGAGTTCCGAAAGCAACGGTCACATCATTGTGAACGTAGAGGAAGAGGGTGTGGAAACCCAGGAACAAGGAGACCCAGCTCAGGTGAGAGATGATGGCCTCTTTGTGGTCCAGAACCCGAGCGAGAACGTTGTTCTTGTTGGATTCGGGATCGTAGTCGCGCACCAGGAAGATCGCGCCGTGGGCAAAGGCCCCAACCATCAGGAAAATCGCAATGTACTGGTGGTGGGTGTAAAGCGCGGCTTGCGTGGTGTAGTCCTTAGCGATAAACGCGTAGGACGGCATCGAATACATGTGCTGAGCAACCAGGGAGGTCACAACTCCTAGGCAAGCTAGGTGCCAACCAAGCTGGAAGTGCAGCGAGTTGTTGTAGGTATCGTAGATACCTTTGTGGGCTTCACCTAGACGACCGGAAGGCGGCTTGTGCGCTTCCATGATCTCTTTCATGCTGTGACCGATACCGAAGTTGGTCCGGTACATGTGGCCTGCAACGATGAAGAGAACGGCGATCGCCAAATGGTGGTGAGCAATATCCGTCAGCCAAAGGGCTTCGGTCTGAGGGTGGAAGCCACCGAGGAAGGTCAGAATCGCAGTCCCAGCGCCCTGGGAAGTCCCAAAGACATGGCTTGCAGAGTCTGCATTCTCGGCGTACACGCCCCAGTTACCGGTGAAGAACGGCGTCAAACCTGCGGGGTGAGGCGCAACGGACAGGAAGTTATCCCAGCCGACGTGCTGACCGCGTGCTTCAGGAATGGCGACGTGAACCAGGTGACCGGTCCAAGCCAAGGAGCTGACGCCAAACAGACCAGCCAAGTGGTGGTTGAGGCGGGATTCAGCATTCTTGAACCAGGCCAAGCTCGGACGGAACTTGGGCTGAAGGTGGAGCCAACCGGCAAACAGGAAGATAGCAGACAGGATCATCAAGAAGATGGAACCCTGGTACAGATCTCCATTCGTGCGCATGCCGATGGTGTACCACCAGTGGTAAACGCCAGAGTAGGCAATGTTTACCGGGGAAGAAGCGCCAGCTTGAGTAAAGGCATCGATCGCCCCTTGACCAAACTGGGGATCCCAAATCGCATGGGCGATGGGACGAACATTCAGAGGATCTTTGATCCACTGTTCAAAGTTGCCTTGCCAGGCGACGTGGAACAGGTTGCCGGAGACCCAGAGGAAAATGATTGCCAAGTGGCCGAAGTGAGAAGCAAAAATCTTTTGGTAAAGATTCTCTTCCGTCATGCCGTCATGGCTTTCAAAGTCGTGAGCCGTGGCAATCCCGTACCAAATCCGACGTGTTGTCGGATCTTGGGCCAGATCCTGGCTAAATTTCGGGAATTTAGTTGCCATAAGTCAGTTGCTCAACCTCATCCACTCACTGCAATGATTCGTGCTAGGAAGAAGGCCCAAGTTGTGCCAATCCCTCCCAGGAGATAGTGAGCTACACCCACTGCGCGACCTTGAGTAATGCTCAAAGCGCGAGGCTGGATTGCCGGAGCAACCTTCAGCTTGTTGTGAGCCCAAACAATCGACTCAATTAGCTCTTGCCAGTAGCCACGGCCACTGAACAGGAACATCAGACTGAATGCCCAGACAAAGTGAGCGCCCAAGAAGATTAGACCATAGGCAGAGAGTGCACTGCCATAGCTCGTAATTACCTGGGAAGCTTGTGCCCAGAGGAAGTCACGCAGCCAGCCATTGATCGTAATCGCGCTGTTGGCAAAGTTGCCGTTGGCGATGTGAGAAATGGACCCATCTGCATTAACCGTACCCCACACATCCGACTGCATCTTCCAACTGAAGTGGAAAATCACAATCGAGAGAGAGTTGTACATCCAGAACAGACCTAGGAAGACGTGGTCCCAACCAGAAACCTGGCAGGTGCCGCCCCGTCCAGGACCGTCGCAAGGGAACCGGAAACCCAGATTCGCCTTGTCGGGAACGAGCCGAGAGCTGCGAGCGTAAAGAACGCCCTTCAGCAGAATCAGCACCGTCACGTGAATTGTGAAGGCGTGAATGTGGTGAACCATGAAATCCGCAGTGCCAAGGGCAATGGGCATCATGGCGACTTTTCCACCCACCGCTACAACACCACCGCCGAAGGCATGGCTGACAATGTCAGTTGCGCCAGGAGCAGTAGCACCACCCGCAGCCACTGCGTGGAGACTTTGAATCCACTGGGCAAAGACGGGCTGTAGCTTAATGGCTGAATCGGAGAACATGTCCTGGGGACGGCCCAAGGCACGCATGGTGTCGTTGTGGACGTATAGACCGAAGCTATGGAAGCCAAGGAAAATACAAACCCAATTCAGGTGGGAGATAATTGCATCGCGATGGCGAAGAACGCGATCGAGCAGATTATCTACATGCTGAGAAGGCACATAGTCACGAACCATGAAAATGGCTGCGTGTGCGCCGGCACCCACAATCAAGAATCCGCCAATCCACATGTGGTGAGTAAATAGCGAAAGCTGAGTGGGGTAATCAACCGCAATGTAGGGGTAAGGAGGCATGGAGTACATGTGCTGCGCTACCAGAATAGATAGCGAACCCATCCACGCCAAGTTCCAAGACAACTGACAATGCCAGGAATTGGTGAAGATTTCATACATGCCCTTATGGCCTTCGCCAGTAAAGGGACCTTTATGAGCTTCAAGCACCTCTTTGAAGGTGTGACCAATGCCCCAGTTAGTACGGTAGTAGTGGCCTGCAATGATAAAGAGAACAGCCAGGGCCAAGTGATGGTGAGCTGTATCAGACAGCCAGAGACCACCGGTCACAGGGTTCAATCCACCTTTGAAGGTCAAGAAATCAGCATACACACCCCAGTTCAGGGTGAAGAACGGCTTGATCCCTTCTGCAAAGCTGGGGTAAATATCCGCCATGAGGCTGGGATTCAAAATCCACTCCTGGGGCAGTGGAATTGCACTCACTGAATCGATGAGCTTGCCACCGATTGTCAGAGGTGACCCTGCGTCAATTGCATCTAAACAAGCATTGATTGGCAAGGAGACATGAATCTGCTGCCCGGCATAACCTAAGCATCCCAAGCCCAGCAGACCTGCCAGGTGGTGATTCATCATCGATTCCACATTCTGGAACCACTCCAACTTGGGAGCAGCCTTGTGATAGTGGAACCAACCGGCAAAGAGCATCAGAGCAGCCATGACGAGAGCGCCAATGGCAGTGCAATAAAGCTCATAGGTGTTTGTTATGCCATTTGCACGCCACAGCTGAAATAATCCAGAAGTAATCTGAATGCCGTGGAAGCCGCCGCCAACATCACCGTTCAGGATTTCCTGACCAACGATAGGCCATACAACTTGTGCACTCGGTTTAATGTGAGTGGGATCACTCAGCCAGGCTGAGTAATTTGAAAAACGTGCGCCATGAAAATAGGCACCGCTCAACCAGATGAAAACAACAGCCAGGTGGCCGAAGTGAGCGCTGAAGATCTTCCGAGAAATATCTTCTAAATCGCTCGTGTGACTATCAAAATCGTGGGCGTCAGCATGAAGGTTCCAAATCCAAGTTGTGGTTTTGGGACCCTTCGCCAGCGTCCGGTCGAAGTGACCCGGTTGCCCCCACTTCTCGAAAGAAGTAGGAACGGGGTTGCTATCAACCGTCACCTTTGCTTTAGCGCCACGCTCCGGTGGACTTTTTGTCATCGAGACTCTCCTCTCTTAAGACAAGGAACGAGGCCCTCCTCCGCCCCGGATGAATGCTCCGAGGAGCCCTCATCCTTTTTGAATCAACCCGGCTTTGCGCCCCAAGAGGCGTTAGATTCGCCGGGTTTGCTCTTGTTAACGGTGTTTAGTGTGCTTTAGCTCAGTTGAATGGCTCTCTCTAGCGGTAAATCCAGGGATCGCCTCAAATTTAAGCCGGGGGGGAGTTCTTTCAGTGCATTATAGAGGCCGCTCTGAAGGCCCCTTCGAGACGATTAACAATAATTCAAACTCAGGTTTTCCAAGAGTTTGCAGCGTCTCTACCTTTTTCGGCGAATACCTAAAGTCACGCTGAGTTGCGATCGCCGTTACAAAATGAAATATCTCTTTATTAGCAACAAGAAAGCAGCCTCAAGATTCTCGTTTTTCCTTACTGGGCAAGGCGTTGCTGAATTAGCCTGGGGCGATCGCTCTAGCCCCCTTCCCTGGATCAACCTATGTTAAAGATTGGTGATATTTATGCATATCATCCCTAAAGGGCTTCAGACTGGGCTCCCTGAATTCGTGAGGTTGTGAATCATTCCTGAACTAAATATTAATGTTTGTTCATAATCGGTCGATGGCGGGGGTAATCTAGGGCGCTAGTTGGAAACAGCGAGGCGAGAATTCCAGAAAACTAGGCTGGCTCCCCGGTAAAGGCTCAAAAATCTAAGCGAAGGCAAGAAATTGTAAAGGAGCTATGGATGATGCCCCACATCACGCCCTAAGCTTGGTAGGGATGAGAATCCTTTGACGTTGGTACTCGTGTGAGGTTCTGAGAATGCCGCAGTTCAGCCCTGGAATTCGTGCCGGGATTCGTCTTGGAATTCAACGGCTGGTTTGCCTCGCGTTAATTGGTGTTTTAGCGGTGGGAACCGTCGGCTGTGGCAGCAATTCGCCCGGATTGGCGACGACTCCAGACACACCCGTGCTAAAGCCTGAACAACGGGGCAGCAAGATTTCCGAAGTTTCCCCGCCTGCTGTGATTCAGGAGCTGCGGCAAAGTCTGGATGAGTATCAGCCTCAGGTCAAGATTTTGAGCCCCAAGCCCGATACGGTTCTAGAAGACAATCAAGTAGAGGTTCGCTTCAAGGTTTCGGATTTACCTCTATTTAAAGATCCCCATTTGGGACTTGGACCCCATCTACATGTTTTTCTCGATGATCAGCCCTATGTAGCGGTCTATAGCGCTGATGAAGTTCTAACGTTTAGCGATCTGGCCCCCGGAAGCCATACACTGCGAGTTTTTGCCTCTCGACCCTGGCACGAAAGTTTTAAGAACGAAGGGGCCTATGCCCAAACCACGTTCCATGTATTTACGAAAACGCCCCAAAGTATTCCGGATCCAGAGCGTCCTCTCATTACCTATAGTCGTCCCCAGGGCAGCTACGGAGCTGAGCCGATTATGCTCGACTACTACTTAAGTAATGCACCGCTCCATTTTGTAGCCCAGGATGATGCCCAGGATGAGATTGCAGACTGGCGGATTCGCTGCACGATCAATGGGGAGAGCTTTACGGTCGATCGCTGGCAGCCGCTCTATTTAAAGGGATTCAAAAAGGGCAAAAACTGGCTAAAACTGGAATTTCTCGATGAACAGGGCGAAGTGGTCGAGAATGTCTTTAATACTGGCGTGCGGATTATTGACTATCAGCCCGGTGGCCAGGACGCCTTGGCAAAATTGGTGCGAGGCCATATTTCCGCAAGAAATGCACGCGGCATCGTAGAGCAGGGCTATATTGCACCGGAACCCGAGCTCCTTGAGCCGGAAATGATTGAACCGGCAGCCCCTGAACTGGCAGCCCCTGAACCGGAAGTTCTGGAACCGGAAGCCTTTGAACCGGAAGCTATCACCTCCCCTGAACCCAAACGTGATCTGCCTGTGTTGATTCCGACCCCAGTCATCCCAGCACAACCGGCAGAACCTGAGGGTCCATCCCTGGAAGATCGTCTAGCTCCGGCGCTGAAGGCGGAAGAATCCTTAGGAGAGAGACAGGTGGAGGAGTTGCCTCCGTCGGGCCTGCTGGAACAAGAGGCTCCGATCGCCCCCGCCCCCCCTCAAACCGACAAGCAGCCCGGTGGTTTCTTCAGCCGCTTTGGTCAGAAGCAGCCCCCGACCTCGATCCAAAGCAAGCCTGCTCAAGGCAAACCAGATCAAGCCCTAGAAGCACCGATCGTACCCGCAGCCCCGGAGCAACCAGTCCAGGACCTGATCGAACCTGAATCGACCGAACCCGAGACAGCGGTTCAATCCGAGCAGCTGCAAAAGCTAAAGGAATCGATTAAATCACTCACGGGTGAATCCATCCCTGAGGTTCCCCTGGACGACTCAACCGCAGAAGAGGAAGAAGAAGTAATAGAGGAAGAGGTAATAGAAGAAACCGCGACTGAACCTGTTCCTGCTGCGTCTAAAGAAGTTGTGAAACCCAAGCCATTCTGGCAGCGATTCCAACGGCCTGAGTCTGGCGTAACGCCTGCGCCTGTGGCGGTGCCTGAATCTTTCGGATTACCGGAGGAATCGGCGATCGAATCGGTCCCGGTGATCGAACCTGAAGAGACTGAATCTGAGACTGAATCTAAAGTTACCGAGCCGGAACTCACCGAGCCGGAAGCGACTCAACCCAGAGTCGAACCCACCGAAGACGAACCCGTGCCTATAGCTCCGATCGCTCCGAAGCCCTTTTGGCAACGCTTCCAGCCTCCCAAACCTGCGGTCACGCCTTCCCCCATCACCATTCCCGAGAATCTAGGAATACCGGAGTCGGAAGCGATCGAATCGGTTGAGATCGCTGCACCGGAACCTCAAACTTCGAGTGCTGATGGGGACGAAGATAACGCGATCGCCCCTGCAACAGACCTCAACCCTGAAGCCAAATCTAAAGCCAAATCCGCAGCCCAACCTTTCTGGCAACGATTCCAGGCCCCCAAGCCTGCGGTAACTTCTGAACCAGTGGAGCCCGAATTTTTAGAGATTCCTGAGGATATTCCCGAGGCAGAGGCGATCGAATCAGTGCCCGTGACGGATGGTGAGGCGGCTGAGCCCGAGGATCTCTCGGAAAAGACGACTCAACCCGCTGTCCCCAAACCCTTCTGGCAGCGCATCCAGTCCTCAATGCCGACTATGGCAACTCCCAAAGTAGAGGCTGAACCGGAGATTCAAACGGAAGCAGTAAAAACAGTAGAGGCTGAGATGGAGGTCGCTGAACCGGAGGTGACCGAGTCAGAGGTTACAAAATCTGAGGTTGGTGAATCTGAAGTTAGTCAATCCGAGCCTAAAGTCAAGCCTGCATCGAAGCCGTTTTGGCAAAGAATTCAGGCTCCCAAAGCACCTAAGGCGGAGGTAGTTCCCGAGGCAGAGATAGTCCCTGAGGTAGAAGTTATTGCCGAACCTCAACCCTCTCCAGAGCCAACGCTAGATTTTGACCAAGCCTTCCAGCGCTTTGAGCAAAAACTGCAAACCAGCAGGTCTAGCGCCAAAGATCAGATTCCAGAAAAAGCAGTGGATGTTTTTGGAGGAGAAGGTGCGGTCGAAGACACAGGACCAAAACTGGATGCCAGTGATATTTTTGGCTCTTAAAAGCTTCGATATTTGTTAGTTTGACTAGGAAAACGATCGGCTGGGGACGGGGCGATCGCTCAACCTTTCAGGTCTTTGTCCGCTGGGGATTTATGCCCTATTTGATCATGGCTATAGGTCAGTTAGCTGAGAGAAAAAGATTAGAGATCAGGAGAGGGAAAGCTGAGAGAGCAAAGCCTATAGGTTTCCAGATGCAGAAGCCCAAAGTGGCTTGCATCGTCGATAGTCCTATTGGGTAAGGGCACTACCTCATCCGGTACGACAAACTCACCCGCACACAGACCAACCCAGACGCCAAAAAACATCCAGTGTCTGAGAGGTTAATCGTCCCGATCGCTTGTTAACCTTTCAAACAACGTTGCCAACACCTGATTTGAAAACAAAAATCCTTCCGGATCTTCAAAGCAAAGCCATTGCTCAAAAGCTTGCAATCCAAATTGCTTTAACCCATCCTCACGCCTCACCCATCCTCTCAACTCAAACGGCTGAATCGCAGCTAAAATTGCGTCAACAACCGCCTCGCCAAATCCTGACTTGATGCCAGTCAAACTTACCCCCCTTGCCAACCGCATCCCTAACATCAATGTTTCTAAAAGCTCATCCAGCGGAGACAGTGCTTCCCCGTAATATTCCTCCGGCGTTAACCCTCGGAGTTCTAATGCCTCTAGTTGCTTGAGCCAGTCATAGTAGGTTCGCGTCGTGCGCGATCGCGTCCAGCGATACCCCCTCACATAACTCGCCGCCCCCATGCCAAAACCGTAATAGGGCCGCATTTCCCAATAGACCTGATTGTGACCACAACTAAATCCTGGCTTGGCATAATTGGACACCTCATAATGATCAAACCCCGCCGCCGTCAGCCGCGCCTGGGCCAGCCGATACATTTGGGCCGTTGCGTCGTCACTGGGGAGGGGTTGGGCTCCACCTTCGTAGCGCTTGCCAAACACCGTTACCGGCTCCAGGACAAGGTCATAGGCCGAGAGATGCTGGGGCGTGAGGGCGATCGCCTGCGCCAACGAGTCCTCCCAATCCCCCAGGGTTTGCCCCGGTAGCCCTGAAATCAAATCCAAGCTGTAATTTTCTACCCCCGCCTGCCGCACCAAGGCCACCGCCTCGTAAATTTCCGAGACACCATGGGTGCGTCCGCAGGCCGCCAGCAAATGAGGCTGAAACGCCTGGGCCCCCAGACTGATGCGGTTGACTCCGGCCTCGCCATAGCCCTGGACCTGGGCCAAATCAAACGTCCCTGGATCCATTTCGATGGAAATTTCCGCCTCGGGCGCAATGCCCAATTGATCCCGGAGCGTCTCCAAAATCAGCCTTAGTTGCCCCACGGACAGCAGCGAAGGCGTTCCACCGCCAAAAAATACGGTTTGCAGCGGTGGCTGGGGGCCTTGGGGGCGGCTCAGGCGAATTTCTTGGCACAGGGCTTGCACATACTGGACGATCGCTCCAGATTCCTCACCTCGACGGCGATCGCCCACCACCGACACCGGAAAATCGCAATAAAAACAGCGGCGACGACAAAAGGGAATATGGAGATAGGCAGAGGTCGGCGGTATCACGGTTGGGGGAGAACGTATAATAGTCAGGACCTAGCCATTGCTGAACCGCTGCTTGAACCGCTGATTAAACTGCTAAATTTGGCCCTATTCGGTCTATGACCATGCTTGACGCTGTCGTCATTCTCTCATTCATTTTGGCAGGCTTGGGGATCGGGTTTTATGGGATCGACTTTTTGCCCGTCTCCGCCTTGCAACAAGTTAATAACCTGGAGGGACTGCGGTTCGTTTCGGGTGCCTTTGGTGCGCTGATTTTTTGGGCGGTGGGGTTGGTCGTTCAGGGGAGCTACCGACGCATCCAAAACCAGATTCGTAACCTACCCGCCGATATCTTGCTGGGGCGGGCGGTGGGCCTTGTGGTGGGCCTGCTGATTGCCAACTTGGTTTTGGCCCCGGTCCTGTTATTGCCAATTCCTTCGGAGTTTTCGTTTATCAAACCGATGACGGCGGTGCTGAGCAGCTTGCTGTTTGGCATGCTAGGGGTGAATTTGGCCGATACCCATGGGCGATCGCTCCTGCGGCTGTTCAATCCCAACTCCAGCGAGATGCTGATGGTGGCCGAGGGGACGCTCACGACAGCGGTAACGAAGGTGATCGACACGAGCTGCATCATCGACGGACGGATCCAGGCCCTGCTCGACACGGGCTTTCTCGAAGGCAAATTGCTCGTGCCCCAGTTTGTTCTCCAGGAGTTACAGCAGGTAGCCGATTCTTCCAGCGACCAAAAGCGGGCGCGGGGACGGCGGGGCCTAGACCTACTCAATCGGTTACGCAACGACTATCCCCAACGGGTGGTAATCAGTCCGGCGGACTATCCCGAGATCCCCACGGTGGATGCCAAGCTGGTGAAGCTGGCCCAGGATATCGATGGCATTTTGTTGACCAACGACTACAACCTCAGCAAGGTTGCCACGGTTCAGTCCGTGGAGGTCCTCAATGTCAATGAACTCTCCAAAGCGCTACGGCCCAACTATTTACCCGGCGACAGTCTCAACCTCAGAATTTTGAAAGAGGGCAAAGAGCCGACCCAAGGCGTCGGCTATCTTGAAGATGGCACGATGGTGGTGGTCGAAGAGGGGCGAGATTATGTCGGCGGTGAGCTGGATGTGGTGGTGACCGGGGCGCTACAAACCTCGGCAGGACGGATGATTTTTGCGCGGCCTACGGAGGCGGCGATCGCTTAAATCAAGATTGGGTAAATCAAGATTGGGGCTTCGTGGCGATCGCCACCCTCACGCCCTCGATCCGCCGCAGTTGGTCCATTACCTTCACCACCTGACCATGACGAACCGCTTCGTCAACGTTCAAAATCACCAAGAGTACAGGCTGTTCGCCCTTGATCTGGCGGATGCGATCGTCTAGGTTTTCGATCGCCACCTCGTCCCGATTGACAAAGATTTGACCCTTGGAGCGAATAGTAACGAGGGCATCGAGATTGTTCTGCTGGAGCTGGGCGGTGGAGGCACCGGGCAAATTTACCGGTAGGCTTTCCACCCGCGAAAGCGTTAGCGTTGCCATGACAAAAAACGTCAAAATCGCAAAAATGACATCAATCATCGGCACGATATTAATTTGTGCGGGAACATCCAGCTCATCATCATCACGAAGACGCATAGGTTGAACCTCCCTTGCGATCCTGAAGCTGATGACGACGATAGAGCAATTCCAGTTGCCCGCCGTATTCTTCAATTAAGGCCCGCTGTCGTCGATAGAGCCCCCGAAAGGCATTGGCAAACAGCAAGACCGTGATTGCAACGACCAGCCCCGTAGCCGTCGAGACCAGCGCTTCACTAATGCCCGTGGTCACCAATCCATTCTGTGCACCATCGCCACTGCCGATGCGAAGGGAGGCAAAGGAGCGAATTAAACCGAGGATGGTTCCCAATAGTCCCAGGAGAGGCGCAACGTTAATCACCGTGTCAAAAATTGTCCCAAACCGCCTAAGAATCGGCAATTCCGCCTGACCTGCACTTTCGAGGGCCAGACGGAATTCATCCGGGGTGGGATATTCTAGCTCCACCGCCGCCAGAAAAATGCGGGCAATGGGCAGATCAGCATTTTGTTTGAGCTTTTTGTAGGCCAAGGCAGGACTTTCGCGGTAAAGCTTCAAAGCTTCCCGAACCAAAGGTTCTTGGCGCTGGAGCAGCGTGGCCCAAAAAAAGCTTCGCTCAAGGATGAGGGCGATCGCCAGGACCGATGCAGCCAGCAATGGCCACATCACGACGCCCCCAGCTTGAAAGAGCGATTGAATTGACATGCGTGGTATCCCACCCCAAAATTGCCGTTCCTATAGTAACGGGCTGTCGCGAAAGCGACTATGGGTCTGACCCGCCTACTGCTGGATTCCTTCCGTGGGTGCATCAACTGCTTTCCAACCGGCGAGATTGCCTGCGATACCTGCTACACGGGTATAGCCCAGAGAAATTAGGGTATTGACAGCCTGCGCAGTCTCAACATCGGTTTCCCCATAGACAAAAATATCTCGCTCCATTTCCAGCATATCGGGCACCTGTTCTGCCAGGTTCTCGGCAGCAACAGGCACTGCACCCCGGATCCGCTCTTGGTTAAAGTCTGCCCGCTGACGCACGTCAAGGATAGTCAAGGCAGGCTCGCCCCAATCTAACCGGCGTTTGATTGCCGCAGGATCAACCGTCGGCGCGTCTGTAGGGTTAGCCATTTGACGGGTTATGCCCTTAGTGGTTTCGGCAGGGGCGGATTTAGTACCTTCGACAGCATGGGACACACTAGCTTTGGCCTGATCCAAACTATCGTCAAGGTTGCGTTGTACTGGGGTATCGCCAGACTTTAGATCTTCAAACGTCTCTTCAATCTGCGCTTGAGTAGCTTTTCCTTGCTGTTTAACGTCTTCTATTTCTTTTGAAATATCCATAGTGATCTCCGATATTCTGCGGCTTCTTGATTAATTACATTAAGTACAGCTTAGAAGAATCCCTAAGGACAACTCCTCTTTCGAAAGGGACATTATGTAGCAAAACCCGGTAGGTTTACAGATAGATTTACAGGTCGGCATGCAGATCAGCTTAATGGAATTAATGAAACTAAACTGATGGATTTCTGACTTCTGCGGGTTCAACCCATACTTTCATGTCCTGCAACGTGAGAGGTCCAAACTGAGTCACTAAGGCCACATCTGCTGCGTCACGACCATAGGCAGTCGCCACTCGATTCCCCATGGGATTTCGCTGTGTTGCATCAAAGGTATACCAGCGATAGCCTAAAAAAGCCTCAAACCAGGCATGTTGATCCATCGGCTTTAGCCCATAGAGATAGCCCACAACCATCCGTGCCGGAATGTTAAGACTTCGGCAGAGCGCAATCCCTAAATGGGCAAAGTCGCGGCAAACGCCCTGACGAGTTTCGAGCACGTCACAGGCAGAGGTCGATGCGTTGCTCGTGCCATATTGATATTCAATTTGGTCACAAATCCAGCGACGAATTGCTTCAACCTGTCCATAACCGGGTGATAAACCAGAGACGATTTCTGCCGCTTGGTTATACAGCTTATCGGATTCACAATAACGACTGGGCAGCAAGTATTGCAAAACCGTTTCCGGTAAATCTGGCACCGAGATAAAAGCAGCAGTCGGATTGACGTCGATCTGATCAGCGGTCTCGACACAAGCCTTGACGGACAAAGTAAATTCGCCTTGGGGCACGACCAGCCGTTGGCAAAGATTACCATATCCGTCCGTATATTCTACGACTGGTACATAGGGAGATAAGCGATATTCCTCTTGAACCACCCACTGGCCATAGCCGCTGCGAGGTCTTAGCATAAACATCGCCGGGGTCGGAATTGAAGCATTGAAATCCATCGAACAGCCAACTGAAAGACGCATGGGAAATATCCTAAATGTATGCAAAAAGCAAGAAGAATGCTCCGAGAGGATGTTCTCTTTTTAGGAGAATGAGAACAGGATTTCATACTGGCCTAAAGACAGAGATTGCAAGCTGCGGTCAAGGTCTCTACCCTAGGGAGGTTCTGACGATTTATCCGATCTGTCAAGCTATTTGCCAATCTTTTCTAAATTTCCTTCATACCCTATGAACCGTTTTCGTAGTCCCAAAACCGGCCCTTCGATCGCGCTCTATATCATTGGTATTGCGCTTTTGGTCGCTGCCATTTTGATTATACTGAACGGCATGGGGGTCCTTTCTGCGATTCCTCCCTATGTTTTTGTCGCAGTTTTACTCATCGTCATTGGCGCTGGAATTTTGGGTGGGCTACGAAGTTCTCTATAGATGAGTTTGCTATGATTGAGGCTCAATTATCTCGCTAAATTACTGATTATTGCCCACTGTTCACCCTTTTCTGCATTTCTCTTGGACTATGGCAGCATTTCACTGGAAGCAGGGTGTAAGCTTCTTGACATTACTTGTTGCTGGATACATTCTCTGGCGCATTCGTCAGCTCCTTCTACTGGTGTTTCTGGCCATTCTAATTGCTACCCTACTCAACCGTATTGTGCAAGGTCTAACGCGACGGAGTTGGCGACGAGGTTTAGCGGTTGCCGCAGTCATTCTGGGTAGCCTATTGACGCTGGGTGTTTTAATTACAGCGATCGCCCCACCTTTTATAGAGCAATTAGGCCAGCTTACAACCCTCGCGCCTCAAGGGATTGAACAGGTTGAACGCTGGTCTGATCGCCTCAGAAATCTTTCACCTCAGCTCTTTTCTCGCAACTTTGAAGACATTAGAAGTTGGTTTGAAAACCTCCGTAGTTTTAATTTCCAGACCATCGTCGGGCAATTTTTTTCCTTTTTCTCCAATACACTGAGCATTACCCTCAATCTCTTGCTCGTTGTGGTTCTCTCTATTATGTTTTTGGCGGCTCCTCAACCCTATCGCAAGGCAGCACTTCGCCTTTTTCCCGCATCCCATCGTTCACACATTGACCAAATCTTCAATGATTGTGAGTCCTCAATTGTGGGTTGGTTTTCGGGCATTCTCTTTAACATGGCAGTGATCACGGTTTTGAGCGGTTTAGGGCTCTGGATTCTTGGTGTACCGCTAGCCTTTGCGAATGCCCTCCTTGCTGGAATGTTGACGTTTATTCCTAATATTGGTCCTGTTTTAAGCGTGATTCCTCCGGTGGCGATCGCCCTCCTCAGCTCTCCCCTCAAAGCACTTCTCGTAGTAGTTTTATATTTTGTAATTCAACAAGTAGAAGGTAATCTTCTAACCCCGCTTGTTATGCAAAAACAGGTCGACTTACTACCAGCCTTGACCTTGCTTTCACAAATTCTCTTTGCGACCCTATTCGGCTTTTTAGGTCTCTTTTTAGCGCTGCCGTTAGCACTGGTTATCTATGTGTGGATTGAAGCTCTGTGGATTCAGCCGGTGCTAGATCAATCCTAATGCCCCTGGAGCAATCCTAGTGTTAAGGAATTCTAAGACCTAAAAACAGGTCAAAGTGCTGTCCAAAAGTGGCTACAGACAACGGTTTTTACGCTTTCCCAAGGGGCATACCAATAGAGTTCATGAATCGTGCCGTACTGCTCGGTCTCTTCCGACCACAATAGGCGAACCGATCCAATATTATTCCGGCCTACAACTTCCGAGCCCTCTTGGATCCAGCGACTTTGCCAAAGGCGCTGCCAAAATTTTCGGTCTTGGTGCTGAATATTTCGCAGACCCTCTGGATCGATCGCCCAATCGGGATAGGAACAGGGTCGTCGCCGACTCCAAGTGGTTTTGTATTGCCAATCGGGCGCAGGCTGATGCTGACGCCAACGCCGCCACCATCGACTCAGTGCACAGCTTGAACGCTCTTCTTGCTCCCCAGAATCCCAGCCGATCCATTGTCGGGACGATTCTGGAAACAGATTTTTGAGTTTGGAGTGCAAGAGAGCGGTAAGCAATTCAGAATTACACATAGCGCTGGCGGTGAGTTGAACCAACACCTGAGGAGGCTCCTGGGTCAACCTATGAGGAGAAGGGTGAAGGGAATGGGGGTGGCGATCGCGATGCCAATATTCCAACCGAATACTCGAACTAAAATGAATATCACCGGACAGAACTACGACCCGCTGATGCTGCTCAAATAGCATGCGCAAGAATGCATTGCGATTGGATTCAGTTTGATTCCAGGAATCACCCACATCCATATCAAACTCATCGCCCCGCCAACGGGCTAGAGTCTGGATTTGATCCAAAAGCTTGAGACCAAATAAATTGGTTGGAACCACAACAAAGGTTAGTTTGGGGATTGATTGGGAGACTGACAAAGTATTTGCTGGAGACGATGGGTCGGACAACTTAACTAGGGCTGAGAGCTGTGTTTCGATCGCCCGATGACACAAAAGCTGAGCCGGAGCCGTGGGGTCTTTGTCGATACAATAGCCCCGCCAAGTGCGAGTATCCAGAACTAAAACTTGATGGTTTAGCCCTTGGACCGTATAATGCCAGGGAATGGCCTGGGTATCCCGTTGAAAGATTTCTGCGTCTTGATCCTGCTCAAATTGAGGACATCGAGAAATGGGTTTGCGGTGAGGTAATCCTAGGTGATTCCAAACCTTTTCTTGAGCCTCCAAATCCCGCCCCTGGGAGGTACACCACTGGGCGATCGCCCCTAAAATCCCTGATCGAGACGATTGCAATCGGTCTGGCGTATTGCCCCAACCTTGAAACAGAGCATAGGCTAAAAGCGCATTAAACACGACCCGTTGTCCTAACGGTTTTTCGAAAACACGGTAACACCAAGCCTGATTCAAGTTCCAATCATCACTCACATCATGATCATCAAAAATCATGTAGGTTGGGATATTCGCGAGCGCTCGTCGCACCCGATGCTGGGCATTGGCAAAGGCCTTGAGCTGGTCTAGGGTTTGATTCCACTGCTGGGCCGTTTTTCCCGTTAATCCTAAGGTTTGACTATCCAAAAAGGGCAATTGCCAGAGACATTGTGACCAAGAGAACAAATAGGCAGAGCAGTATTCTCCCAATCGAAAGAGATGATTACTCGCTTTTTCTGGCGTGTTTTTGAGACTTGCTGTTAGCCCAGCCTCCTCTTCGGCTAAGTCCTTGCGTTGTCCTGGTTCGAGTTGCGCGACGCCCTTATCCGGTGGGAGGGGCAAGGGCTCTTCCCAACCCAAGAGCAAAGCTTCTGCCTGAATAATGGCGGCCAAACAGGGACCGTTCATTTCATCGCCGTAGATCTGATCGCCGGTGAGAAACAATTGGTGAGGTCGATGATTCGCTTGGTGGGCCGTGTGGGCGATCGCCAAATCCAAAATTTGCAGTGCATCATTGCCTTCTCCCCCCAGTTTACGACAGGAACCATGGAAAATTCTCAGGTGATTTAAGTCGACCGGATCGAGGGCAAAGGTAGGTAATCCATGGTCAAAATAGCTGACCGAAACCGTCGGTAACCGGGGAGAACAAAGCCCTGAGGCAAGGGGAATTGGAGCAGCAAACTCAGCATCGGACTGGGGTGGCAATTCAAGATCATGGGCCAGATCAAATGCCAGATTAAATGTAAGGTCATAGGCATAGATCTGCCCCGACTCCAACAGGGTTAAATCCGGACTTTGAACAGTAACAACGACCAAATGCAGTGCAGTGCCGATCGCCAAGGTGGAAGCTTGGGCTGAGCCGAGACAGGGACCCAGCGATCGCCCGTCCTGCTCTGTCGCATAAATCTGAAGCGTGACGCGGCAGGACTGCTTGAGCGCAATCCAAACCGAAACCTGCTGCCGCTCCGTCCGTCGCAAAATGGGTCCAGCCAACACTAGGGGTAGCTGAGCAAAAACCTGCTCGGGGTTTTCTTGGGGGCGAGTATCCTTCGCGCTGGGCATTTTGAGCCTTCCCTGCCATGTCTTAAACTGGCCATCCATTCAATCTTCTCTGAAACTAGGAAATTTCCCTATCCCTCCCAGGGGGAATCAAGGCCGAGAAGCAAGGGTACAGACAGGAATTTGAGGAGCGTTGAGAAACGTTAGAGCGACTGGATCTCCTGCAAGAGCCAAAACCCGGCGAATTTCTCCTCGTCAGGACCCGCTTGAATACCGATGAAGTGAAGGTGATTGGCTTGGGCTTTTGTCGCCTCAAAGGACTTGGCCTCTTCGATGGTGGCCTGGTTATTGATGGCGACGAGGAGCCAACGATCGCTCACCCCCGTTTCCAAAACCATACTCGTCGGCGGTCCCCCATCAAACTTTAAAAAGGCCAGTTCTAAGCCCGACATCCAAGCCGCCAAGGGCGTTGCTCGCTTCGAAAAGATCAGCAAGCCTGGAATTTTTGCCTCGGGATCCACCAACCCCTTGAGGGAAAACGCCTCGCCAAAATCGATGGGCCAGTCGGCCATGTCGAGAAAATCCGCCGCCGTCAGGGTCACAAAGGCCCAGCGCTCCCCCTGTAAGGCATCGGGTAAGGGCTGGGCGGGGTCAGGCATATATTGCACTGAAGAATTATTGGCCCCTTGGTAGCCTTCCGCCTGGGGATAAACCTCGGCATAGCGTTGTTGCAGCCACTGGGACAGGGTAGTGGTCCGGCGGCTGGCCTTGGCCGGGATACCCGCATCATCGCAGGCCTTGAGCACCATATTATTCATTTGGCGGCGAAAAAAGCGGATAAGCGTGGGGGGCTTGGGGGCTTGGGCGATCGCCTCCTCCAAGGCTTCCCGCAGCCAAATCGAATTCACCGAGGTACTCGGGCAATACCGGGTATAGCGAAATCCCTCCACAGGGTCTGCATCCGCCGCCAGCGGTGTTTCACAAATCACCACCTCCCAGAGCTTTTTGCCGTTTTCTTCGACAATCGGGCGCGAGTAAAAATCCAGTTCCCAGATGGTGTTGCGGTCCGCCATATTTCTGTTCTCCATCGTGGCTGCCTGATCCTGTGACGCCATTTATTCTCCCGCAGATACTGGCCCAATCGGCGCAGAGATGCGATCGCCTATAATACAGCTACCTTGGTACAAGCTAGGCAGTGATTGCCCCTCCACTCAGTTCCGGTAAGAAAGCAAGCACAATTTGCTCCTCAGGGATACCAGCCCGAGCTAAAGATTGGCTAATGCCTTGCTCTAGGCCATCGTACTCGACCCAAACCTTGCCGCTACGGAGGGTGAATTCGCTGGCAGCAAGGTCAATACACAGCAGCCGCTCCCCGAAAGAAACAACGTAAGGATCGTCTGTAATACTCCAGCCATCCTTGACCAGAGCTTGTCGGACAGTACTGTGAATAGCGTCTCTTTGAGGCAAAATATTGGCTCTAATCGTCAGTCAATGAACTCCTGATACGGAGAGGGAGAGGATGCGGAGACTGTTTCAGGGCGCGAGAGATGCGCCCCTAGCTATTATTGAGCGTCTAGTTTCTTGCGGGCACGCTCGGCGCGAGACTCGGCGCTGGCCATGACCTCAGCCATATTTTCGAGCATTTCCCCGGCATGGTTTTCCAGGATTTTCGTAGAAAGGGCAATGCGGCCCCGACCTTCGTCAATATCCACCACCATGGCCTGGATGGTTTGACCAGGTTCTAGGATGGCCGAGAGGGATTCGACGTAGCGATCGCTCACCTGCTTGATATGCAGCAGCCCCGTCGTCCCACCAAAGCTAATAAACGCCCCAAAGGGTTTGATACTCGCCACCTGACCCGAAATCAATTGGCCCACTTCCAATTCCGCCATCCGGGCTGACTGGCTCGCTAATCGTTCCGACAGCACCAGCTTCTTCGCCTGGGCATTGACTTCCAAAAATTTAACGTTGAGAATTTTGCCCTTGAGGCCGTCGAGGTCTTCTTTTTCCCGCAGGTGCGATCGCGGAATAAAGCCCTTGAGCCCCTCCACATCCACCGTCACACCGCCTCGATTAGAGCCCGTCACCTTCACGTCTAGAGAACCATTGCCCTCCGCCCTCTCCTGGACCTTTTCCCAAGCCTGGTCCAGCAACCGCCGCCGCAAGGACAGCGTTACCTGGCCTTCCTCATTTTGATCTCGAATCACCACGAACTCGAAGGACTCACCCACCGGCAGCTTGGCCGAGAGATCCAACACCGGACGCAGCGAAGCCTCCTGTTGGGGCAAAAACGCCGCCGCCTTCCCGCCGATATCGACAAAAGCGCCATCATTGACATGGTCAGCAATAATACCCTTCACGGTTTGACCCACCGCAAAGCCGTAATCATGCTGGGTGAGGGCCTTCTCGAAATCCTCCATGGAGAAGGACAGGTCTTGGGGTTGCGGACTCATAGAAGCAAAAACAGTAAATAAAATAGAAATCGAGCCAAGCGACAAGGGGGAAGCAATCCCACCGCCGTTCAAGCCATTCTCCATCTTAATGGTTTGAACGAAACCGAGGCAGAATATCCGGACTATCCCTTGGATCTGCCGTTGATCTGGGTAGGGGTCAACCTCAACGAAGGCGTAGGATCCCCCTAGAGAGGGTGGGAAAACCCGCTAAAAGTCGCTAAATTAAAGGGTGATTGCAAAGGAGATGCCGTGTTTATGCTTTCGCTGGAAATCAATCCGACGCTGGATTATCACAGTTCGTCCTACCAAGAGGCCTATGGTCGGGTCAATGCCCTGGTCATTGAGGGTGAGCAAGAGGCATCCCACAACTATCGTCAAATGGCTCAGATGATGCCCGAGCACCAAGACCGACTGTTGGCCCTGGCCAAGATGGAGCGACGGCACCAGCGCAGCTTTCTAAGCTGCGGCAGGCATCTGGGCATCAAACCGGATTTAGCCTTTGCGCAACAGTCCTTTGAAGGATTACGCCATAACTTCGATGTGGCCAGTGCCCAGGGCGCGTTGGTGGATTGTTTGCTGATTCAGTCGCTGGTGATCGAGTGTTTTGCGATCGCCACCTGTCACGCCTACATCCCCGTCGCTGACGACTTTGCCCGTAAGCTCACCGAAAGCGTCCTGCGAGACGAATATAAACACCTCAATTTTGGCAAGACCTGGCTCCAGAGTCATTTTAAGACCATCAAGTCCGACCTAGAAAGCGCCAACCGCCAAAATTTGCCCCTGATGTGGCAAATTCTCGATCGCCTCAAACCCGATGCCGCTGTCATTGGCATCGACCCCGAAGCCCTGGAAGAAGATTTTACGATTCAGTACGGTGAAGCCCTCGAAGAAATTGGCTTTGGCTTCCGAGAAGTTGCCTGCATGTCCGATCCTCACGGATGGGCCGCCTAGGATTGAGGGTTTGCTCAGCCACCGATCTAGGGAATTGGAGATAGCCATCGCCCTGTCTGGGACGCTTCCCTTAGCCCTTTTCCGCTGCCCTTTCCTGGGCGTAACGTCGCGCGTAGGTCAGACAGTATGATGAGGTGTCAGTCTTCATAAATAATTCAGACTTCTCAAGAAGTTGCAAAATTGGTAGATGTCCCAAACTTTCCCCAGCTTTGTAGCCTTACTGCGGCATCGGGCGCAGCATCTCTCTGACAAAACGGCGTTTATCTTTCTGCAAGACGGAGAGACCGTTGCAGAGGCGCTTTCCTATCAGGCGCTGGATCAACGGGCACGGGCGATCGCCGCTCAGCTACAGGACTTGGGGGCAACGGGGGAACGGGCGCTTTTGCTTTATCCGCCGGGATTGGATTTTATTGCGGCCTTTTTTGGCTGTTTGTACGCGGGGGTGACGGCGGTTCCGGCCTATCCGCCTCGGGCCAATCGATCCCTAGAACGACTTCAGGCGATCGTGGCGGATGCGGAGGCGCGGTTTGCTTTAACGACGAGTGCGCTCCTGGAAAGCCTGGAAGGGCAGTTGTTTCAAGCAGATTCGAGTGAGATTCGCTGTTTGGCAACGGATAGGACTTCGGCGACGGGGGCTGGGGCGATCGCCCAGTGGGCTGAGGCTTGGGAACCAGGGGCGATCGCCCCCGACCAGCTCGCCTTTTTGCAATACACCAGTGGCTCCACGGGAAAGCCCAAGGGCGTCATGGTCAGCCATGGCAATTTGATTCATAACTCCACGCTGATCAACCAGGGGTTTCAGGACAACGGCGACAGCCAAGGGGTTTCCTGGCTCCCGCCCTACCACGACATGGGGCTGATCGGCGGGATTTTGCAACCGCTGTTTGTCGGGGCCTCAATGGTCCTGATGCCGCCCGTAAGCTTCTTACAACGGCCTTTGCGCTGGCTCCAGGCGATTTCTAAATACCGGGCGACGACCAGTGGCGGTCCGAACTTTGCCTACGACCTTTGCGCCAAGCAAATTTCCCCAGAACAACGGGCGGAGCTAGACCTAAGCTGTTGGACCCTAGCGTTTACAGGAGCTGAGCCGATTCGTGCCCAAACGCTAGATTTGTTTGCGGAAGCCTTTGCCCCAGTCGGATTTCAGCGACAGGCGTTCTATCCCTGCTACGGCATGGCAGAGACGACGCTGATGGTGACCGGCGGAGATAAACCTGGGGTGCCGGTGGTGACAACGGTGGATGGGGTGGCGTTGCAGGAAAATCGGGTGCGATCCTGCGGAGCTTGGCGCAGCCCATCGTCCCAAGCCCCAGACCAAGCCCCAGACCAAGACCAGATCCTCGTGGGCTCGGGTCAAACGCTCCTGGGCCAAACTCTCAAGATTGTTGATCCAGAAACCTTTCAGCCTTTAGCCGACCATCAGGTGGGGGAAATCTGGGTGGCGGGGCCGAGCGTCGCCCAAGGGTATTGGCATCAGCCCGAACTCACCCAGGCCATGTTTCAGGCTCGGCTGGCGACAGAGCCGATGGGACCGAGCTTTCTGCGGACGGGGGATCTGGGTTTTGTTCAGTCCGGTGAGCTGTTTGTGACGGGCCGTCTGAAGGATCTGATTATTATCCGGGGTCGCAATCACTACCCCCAGGACCTCGAAGAAACCGTGGCCCAGGCCCATCCGGATTTGCAGGTGGCGGCGGGGGCAGCGTTTGCGGTAGAGGTGGATGGGGAAGAGCGGTTGGTGGTGGTTCAGGAAGTCAAGCGTAGTGCCTTGCGCAAGCTTGAGGGGGCAGCGGTGGCCCAGGCGATTCGCAAGGCGGTGGCCCAAGTCCATGACCTTCAGCCCCAGGCGATTTTGTTACTGAAAACGGGCAGTATCCCTAAAACTTCTAGTGGCAAGATTCAGCGGTTTGCCTGCCGGGCGGGGTTTTTGGAGCGATCGCTCAACACCGTTTATGAATGGTCCGCCAATCCCCAGTCTGAAAATGCGCTGGATGCAGCAACCTTGCCTCGGCTTGAGGACGAACGGCGGTTTGAGGACGAACGGCGGTTCGTCCCTATGGGGGGGCAGGGGTCGGGGAAGGCGGTTGAAATTGCCCATTGGTTGACGCAGCGGTTGGCAGAAGCCACCGGTCAATCGGCTCGGAGTATTGACCCTCAGGAGGCGATCGCCAATCTCGGCCTAGATTCCCTGCGGGTGGTTCGCCTGTCTGCGGAGCTGGAAGACTGGTTAGGGCTAAAACTTTCGCCGACCTTGGCCTACGATTATCCGACGATCGCCAGCCTCTCCGCCTATTTGGCCCATCAGGTCGATCCCCAGGCTAATCCCTCCCAGAATGAGGTGTCAGGGGTCGGGTCGATATCTGCTCAACAGCCCGTGGGTCATGAGGCGATCGCCATTGTCGGTCTCGGCTGTCGGTTCCCCGGTGCAAAAAATCCCGAGGAATTTTGGCAACTGTTGATCGAGGGCAAGGATGCGATTCGGCCCAGTCAACGATGGGTCAAGGTCAGCACAGCAGGGGGCGATCGCCCGGACTGGGGCGGTTTTCTCGATGATGTGGACCAATTCGACCCGCAATTTTTTGGCCTATCCCCCCGCGAAGCCCAGCGGATGGATCCCCAGCAACGGCTGCTCTTGGAGGTCACCTGGGAAGCGCTAGAACAGGCGGGGATTCCGGCGACGCAACTGGCCGGGACTTCGACAGGGGTGTTTGTCGGCGTCAGCAGCAGCGATTACGCCCAGCTTCAGGCGGCCCAAGGCATTCCCGTCGATGCCTACGCGGGCACGGGCAATGCCCACAGCATTGCGGCCAATCGGCTGTCCTATTTTTTCGATTTGCATGGCCCTTCTTTGGCGGTGGATACGGCCTGTTCGTCATCGCTGGTGGCGGTGCATTTGGCCAGTCAGGCGCTGAATCAAGGAACTTGCGAGATGGCGATCGCCGCTGGGGTCAACCTGATGCTCTCGCCCAATCTCACCGAGATATTCCGTCAGGCAGGCATGATGGCGGCAGACGGACGCTGCAAAACCTTTGATGCCCAGGCGGATGGCTATGTGCGGGGGGAAGGCTGTGGGGTGGTCCTGCTGAAACGGCTGTCGGTGGCGGAACAGGCGGGCGATCGCATTCTCGCGGTTATCCAAGGTTCTGCGGTTAACCAAGATGGGCGCAGCAATGGCCTCACGGCTCCCAATGGTCGGGCGCAGCAGGCGGTGGTGCGGCAGGCTTTGGCCCAGGCGGGCATTGCCGCTGCGGATCTGGGTTACATCGAAGCCCACGGCACCGGTACATCCCTAGGTGATCCCATTGAGCTAAATGCCCTCCAGGCTGTGTTAGCGGCGGATACACCCTGTTGGATTGGCTCGGTGAAAACCAATATTGGTCATCTCGAAGCAGCAGCGGGAATTGCGGGGCTGATCAAATCCGTCTTGGCCTTACAACGGGAAACGATTCCACCCCATCTTCATTTGAACGAACTGAATCCCCATATTCAGCTCCAGGAAGGTCTGAAAATTCCGACCCAGGCTCAACCTTGGCCGAGGGGTGATAAGCCTCGGTTGGCGGGGATTAGCTCCTTTGGATTTGGCGGGACCAATGCCCATCTGGTGGTGGGGGATTGGGGCGGGATGGTTGGTCGTCCCCGTATGGGGCCGGGGCGATCGCCTCAACTGCTGTTGCTGAGTGCGAAAACGGCTACGGCCCTGACGGATGTGGTTCGGCGGTATGAGGCTTGGCTCGCGACCCATTCCGAGGCTGACCTAGCGGATGTCTGTTTTAGTGCCAATACAGGACGGGTTAGGTTTGAGCATCGCCTCACCTGTGTTGCGGAGACAACGGCACAACTTCAGCAGCAGTTCCAAGGATTTTTGCAGGGGGGACGGCGTCCGCTGGGATTATGGCAGGGTCAGGCTCAGCGACAGAATGCCCTTGCCTTTCTGTTTACGGGGCAAGGCTCTCAGTTCGTTGGCATGGGCCAGCAGTTGTATGCAACAGAACCCATCTTTGCGTCAGCCTTAAACCACTGTGCTCAACTGTTGCAACCCCATCTAGACTGTTCGCTGATCGAGCTGCTCTATCCTCCGGCGGGTCAGACCTCGGCACTAGACGAAACCCTTTATACGCAACCAGCTCTTTTTGCCCTGGAATATGCCTTGGCCCAGCTTTGGTTGTCCTGGGGCGTGCAGCCCACAGTGGTGATGGGCCATAGTGTCGGGGAATATGTTGCCGCTTGTTTGGCCGGCGTATTTAGTCTAGAAGATGGTCTACGGTTGATTGCGGCACGGGCAAGGCTGATGCAGGGGTTACCCCAAACGGGGGGAATGGTGGCGGTGTTTGCCTCGGAAGGACGGTTGCGGGATGCTCTAGCAACGTTGCCGGAGTCGGTGTTTCCGGAGGCGGTGGCGATCGCAGCCTTCAACGGTCCTGAACTCATTGTCCTCTCCGGCCACAATGATGCCCTAGCAACCGTCATCGACCAACTCAAAACCGAAAGCATCCGCTGCCGCCTCTTGAAGGTGTCCCACGCGTTTCACTCGCCCCTGATGGATCCGATTTTGGCGGAGTTTGAGCAAGTGGCTCAGACGGTCACCTATCGTCTCCCTCAGTTGCCCCTCGTCTCGAATCTGACCGGCAAGCTAGCAACCGCAGAGGTCGCTTCAGCGGACTATTGGGTCCGTCACATTCGTCAACCGGTGAAGTTTGAAGCGAGTATGCACTGCTTGCAGGACCAGGGCACAGCAGCGGCCCAAAACTTGGCCCAGGACTCGGCCCAGCCAATCTTTCTAGAAATTGGTCCACAGCCAACGCTGCTCCCCATGGGGCGACAGTGTTTGACCAAGACCAAAGGCATCTGGCTGCCCAGCCTTTATCCCGGCAAAGCCGATACCCAGCAACTGCTGCAAAGCCTGGCTAGTCTGGCGGTACAAGGAGTAACCATCGATTGGCAAACCTTCTATCGCAACGGCAACTATCAGCGTCTCGATCTGCCGACCTATCCCTTTCAGCGACAGCGTTGTTGGCTGGAGGATCTCCAACCACCCCGTTTGACTGCAACGGGGCAGGGTGCGATGAATGCTGTTTCTGCTCCTCAAGGAACTGCCTATCAGGTTGTTTGGGAACCCTCATCCATTACACCTTCTGATCCAATTCTGGAGAATCGGCGGGTAGGAACTTGGCTCGTGCTGGCTGATCAGTCGGGGGTGGGACAGGCGATCGCCACAAAGCTCCAAGCCCAAGGGAACTCTGTCCAGGTGATTGAGCGGGGCGATCGCCAATCTCTCGATCAATTCAAAACCCTCTTCGCCGAAGTTCTTGGGCAACCCACCTCAGGGCCTGCCCCCATCCAAGGCATTCTCCACTGCTGGAGTTTAGATTTACCGACCGTTGCATCCTTAACAACAGATGACCTCGCTCCCCCAGAGAACCTTGTGACCCAATCGGCTTGGAACTGCGCAAGTGTCCTGGGCCTGATCCAGCAGTTGGCACAGCAAGCCTCAGGTCAGACATTCGTAGGTCAGCGTTCCATTCCGCTCTGGTTGCTAACCCAAGGAACCCAAACGGTCCATGGCGAGGCTGTGACCGGTTTGACTCAGAGTCCACTCTGGGGACTGGGGAAGGTCATTGCCCTAGAGCATCCGGAGTTTTGGGGCGGGTTGGTTGATTTGGCTTCGGATGTAACGGCCAGGGAGGAGGAGGCGATCGCCCAATTCATTGCGCTTGTTACCGATCGTGGCTTGCATTGCGATCAAATTGCGTTGCGCGATCGCCCCTATATTGCCAAGCTTCAGCCGGTTGCTCTACCATCACTGTCTGCGGCCTCACTGGTGATCCAGCCCCAATCCAGTTATTTGATTACCGGCGGTCTTGGAGCCTTGGGATTAAGCTTAGCCCATTGGTTGGTGGCACAAGGAGCAAGGCATTTGCTGCTCGTGAGTCGGCGATCGCCCAATCCTCAACAGCAGGCCCAAGTCGAAGCCATACGGTCAAAAGGCGTGGATTGCCAGGTGCGCGTCCTGGACGTCACCGATACCGCTGCGGTTCAGGCCCTCTGCACCGAACTCCGCCAGTCAGCCCATCCCTTGGGAGGTCTGATCCATGCCGCAGGGACACTGAGCGATGGCCTGCTGCAAGGCCAATCCTGGGAATCCTGGGAAACGGTTTTAGCACCTAAACTCCAGGGCAGTTGGAATTTGCATCAAGCGACCCAGGAGGATCCACTAGATTTCTTTTTGCTGTTTTCCTCCGTGGCTTCGCTTCTGGGATCGCCCGGACAGGGCAACTATGCCGCAGCTAACGCGTTTTTAGATGCGATCGCCCAAACCCGCCGTGCCCAAGGCCAAACCGCCCTCAGCCTCAATTGGGGACCTTGGGCTGATACAGGCATGGCCCAGCAAACCCGCTTAAATCGGGGCTTCGAACCCCTGCCTCCCACCCTCAACCTGGCTCGACTCCCGCAACTTATGGCCTTGCCAACGGCCCAAGTGGGACTGTTTCAAGCGAACTGGAACTTGCTCAGTCAACTCTTCCCTCAGCTTCGAGACCGGGCCTATTTCTCGGCAGTTTTTCCAAACAAATCAGCCGACTTACAACAGACCTCAGCGATCGCCCAATCCCCAATAAAGTCCCCAATATTAGAACAGTTGCGGACAACCACCTCCGAACAACGACCGCTGCTGATTCAAGACTATTTGCGCGGGGCGATCGCCCATATCCTCCAAACCGATCGCGATCAGATCGCCCCCACCGCCAGTCTGCTCGACCTCGGCATGGACTCGCTGATGATCATGGAAGCGATTAACCAGCTCAAACAAGATCTGCAACTCATGCTCTACCCCCGCGAGTTCTACGAACGCCCTCGGTTAGATGCCCTCGCCCAGTACTTAGCCGTAGAGTTTGAGAAAAACCAAGGACTTACCCCAGACTCTGTTGAAACCACACCCCTCCCCTCCATCACCCCATCACCCCATCACCCCATCACCCCACCCCGTCCTGCCCCCGCCCAAAAGCTCCCCCCCGTCGCCTTCATCCTCTCCAGCCCCCGCTCCGGCTCCACACTCCTGCGGGTCATGTTGGCGGGTAACCCGGCCCTATTCTCTCCCCCCGAGTTGCATCTACTTCCCTTTGAGACCCTGGGTGAACGTCGCCAAAGCTTGGGGGTTTCTCACCTAGGTGAAGGGTTACAACGGGCGATCATGGACCTGAAAGGGCTGGATGCGGAGGCCAGTCGGGCCTTAATTCAAGACCTCGAAAATCGGGACGCCCCCCTGGAAGAAGTCTATGGGTTGCTGCAAGAACTGGCGGGCGATCGCCTCCTCGTCGATAAATCCCCCAGCTACGCCAGTGATCCCGCGAACCTGATCCGGGCCGAACGCATTATCGAAGGCGCAAAATACATTCACCTCGTCCGTCACCCCTACGCCGTCCTCGAATCCTTCTGTCGCATGCGTATGGACAAGCTGGTGGGTGATGGTCGTCAGTCGCCCTTGGATCTGGCCGAGCAAATCTGGTGCGCCAGCAACAAAAATACCCTAGACTTCTTTGACCAGCTTGACCCCCATCAGCACTATTTAGTTCAATACGAAGATCTGGTGCGCGATCCCGAGGCCGTCCTGCGCCCCCTGTGCGATTTCCTGGGCGTGCCCTTTGCGGAGGCAATGTTGAATCCCTACAGTGGCGATCGCATGACCGACGGCATCCATCGCCAATCCCTGTCCCTGGGTGATCCCAACTTCCTCCAACGGCAGCAGGTTGATGCCAGCCTTGCTGACCAGTGGCGCACCATCGAGCTCCCCCGATTGCTTCAGCCCCAGAGTCAGTTCTTAGCTCAGCAACTCAACTACGAGCTCCCCCAGGAAGCCTTGGCTCGGGCAGCGGCACCGAGCTCAATCCCCATGACCGAACGCTTTATCAACGTGCGTGGGCTCAATCTTTGCCTTTGCACCTGGGGGCCAGAGTCGGGACCGCTGGTGGTCTGCCTCCACGGCATTTTGGAGCAGGGGGCCTCTTGGCTAGAGGTGGCCATGCGGTTGGCGGAGAAGGGATATCAGATCGTTGCACCGGATTTCCGAGGCCATGGGCGATCGCCCCACGCTGAGCGGGGAAGTGCCTACAACTTGATGGACTTCCTAGCCGATCTAGACGGCATTGTCGAACGCCTGACGGATAAACCCTTTACGCTCGTGGGCCATTCCCTAGGATCAGTTGTCGGGGCCATTTTTGCCAGTATTCGCCCCCATCGGATCCGCAATTTGGTTCTGGTAGAAACCATTTTACCGACGGAGAGTGATGACAATGAAACCGCCGATCAGTTGGTGACACACCTCAATTACTTAGCCTCCCCACCGGAACATCCCGTTTTCCCTGATGTTGCCACTGCCGCCGAACGCCTGCGTTTAGGCACCCCGGCCTTGTCCGAAGCCCTTGCCCTACGCCTCGCGGAGCGGATTACCGAGCCCTGTCCGGGGGGCGTGCGCTGGCGCTGGGCACCGCTGCTGCGAACCCGAGCGGGGATTGGCTTCAATGGCATTACCAAGTCTCGCTATCTAGGCTTGCTGCGCCGGATTCAGACGCCGATTACGTTGGTGTATGGCGATCGCAGCCAGTTCAATCGTCAATCCGATCTCCAAGCCCAACAGGAAGCCCTCGCCCATGCTAAACGGGTGATTGTTTCCGGCGGCCATAATCTGCCCATCGACGCACCTTCGGCCCTGGTAGAGGTGATTTTATCGTCCTAAGCGGGATGTGGTTTGTAACCTCCCCCCTCAGCAAGGGCAAACTGGAGGATAATTTTTCACTGTCTTTTAGTGGAGATTAAGCCTAGTTTTGGAGAATGATAGAATAAATTCCTATGATTGAGCGCCTGCGGATCATCGTTGGAGGTTTTATGAGTGCTGCGAATGCTGCTATTGAGTCGATCGAGCCTCAACCTTGTCTACTGAATGTGAGTGATGTCAAATTGATGGTGACGCCGGAACATTTCGATCGGCTCTGTATTCAAAATCCAGATTTACGTCTTGAGTTAACGAAAGATGGAGAGTTGATTGTTATGTCTCCAACGGGGGGAGAAAGTGGGAAAAGAAATATTAGCTTAGGGGCTGATGTTGAAATTTGGAATCGCCAAACGAATCTGGGTGAAGTGTTTGATTCATCGACTGGTTACGATTTTATCGCGATCGGGGGTGGGAAGATGTCGCCGGATGTGTCTTGGATTGAAAAGTCGCGTTTGGTGGGTGTGGATTTGGTTGGGTTTATTCCGATCGTGCCTGATTTTGTGATTGGGTAGTCCAATTATGTGGGTGCTGGAGAGAATGAAGCGGCATGAGCCTGCTTAAGGCGCAATTGCTGGTTGTAATGGTGAACGAAATTCCAGATCGCAGCCTCGTGGTTCTCTTGTTTCTTTGAAAACGAGAGCGCCTTTCGGACCAAGCGCGACACCCTTTGCCGCAGGGTGCAGTTGAACCTCTCGATGTAGCTCGTCAGCCCGCTTTCTTTCCCAACCGCTCGGTGGCGTTGGCTAGGAAGCACACAGGCATAGCTCTCCCAATAATCGGTGTAGATGACTGCACATTGGCGGTACACTCCCGGTAGAGACCGCCATAAAGCTTCGGCAGATTTAGCACTTCGGTCCCCGATATAAAGGCCAATGATTTCGCGAGTGTCCGCATCTAGAGCAATCCAAACCCACTGTTTATTTCCTTTATGGTCCACGAACGACCAGAGTTCGTCCATCTGGACCGTCAGAGCTTTTTTACTTTCTTCGTCACTTCCACCTCCCGAGCAACGGTTTTAGCTTTGGCGTTGACGTAGGTCTGAATGCAGCTCTCGGAGCGCTGCATCACCCGAGCAATTCCAGCAATGGCCAGCCTTTCAAGCAATAAACGTTCGAGCAAGGCTATCTCTTCATCGCTCAAGGGAAGGGATTTCGGAGTCAGGACAAACCGGCGATGGCAATCTCGACATTTATAGCTTTGAGTACCGCGATCGTTGAAGCCGTTACGGCTGATATCTTCAGATAGACAGTTAGGACAATGAAGCAGCTCTTGAGTCATCGCAATTGGCACAGAAGGGTCTTACCCAGTTTGCTTTTTCTTTCTCTAATGGCCACAACATACTCATCCCCCAGCTAAAGGCACTACCTGTGATTGAACTTAGATCTGCTACGGATAATCTCAAACTATTGCAGGAGAAGATGGCGGAATATCGGTGGTTGGGGGTGAGATTGGGCTTGTTAATCAATCCGAAGAATGAGCAGATTGAGGTGTATCGTCCTGGGCGGGATGTGGAGATCTTGGCGTCGCCGAGTGCGATCGATTGTGGTGAGGTGATGCCGGGATTTGTGTTGAGTATGAGTCGGATTTGGTAACTGATGTTGTTGTAGACCGACTTGAATCGCGCTGGATGTATTACTTGCATTCCCTGGCATCCATGCTGCCGTGCAAGTCATCGCAGGCCGTTAGCAGCAGGTTTTCTAGACGAGAGGGTTAATTTCATTAAGGATTCAGTTGCGCTCTATTGGGGTGGAGTGTCAATTATCCTTCGGTCTGATGTTTTACGGGCTGGCCTATGGCCACAGTTGTTAGGGCGCAAGTGATATGTCAACGAGGTCAATTTAACCCGCAGGTTCGAGGTCAAGCTTTGACTTTTAACGCCTAGCCCAACCGTTCCCCATCCTCCCGTCCGCTGCAAGGGGGCTAGGTTGATATCATCGTTTCCTGGAATCGCTCGAGGGATAATTGATAACACTTCTCCAGTTTTAGCAAAAGACTGATAGTATTGCACGACTCTAGATTCACAGCATACCCGCCACATCTAGTACTAAATAGGATTAAGTACGCCATATATAGAGTGCCTGAAATGCTTTCATATGAACACCTTTGTTTGTAGTGCATATATCAACAACAAAAAGACTTATAGCTCATATTTTCAGTTCTATGAGCTACAAACTTCTTTGCCGACAATGGATAATCCTCAAAACACACTTCTCCCTTCAGCTACATTCAGCAGTTCTGAAAATGCATAAACAGCAGGGCGACGCCCACTAGCCTCTCTTAGAGTTTTCAGGATTTCGTTCTCTCGAAGCACAGAAAGGATTCTTTTTGCAGTTGGCACGGGAATTTCGTTACAATTCGTAAAATCCGAAGATTTAAAAATCGGACGAGAAAAAATAAAGTCTAGTGCATGAATAGCATATTGCGAATGAGTCAAGCTGATAATTTGACCTTTTTGCTTTTCATATAATGTTAAAATCTCCTGTGCTTTTTTCTGATTCTCTTGAGCTTGTACCGCTACTGCTTTTAAAAGAAAACGCACCAATTTGTCCAATCGTTATCACGCGAAATTGATAACAGTCTTTCATAGTATTCATCACGATGAGCTTCAAAAAAGGCACTGATGTAAAACATTGGACTTTGAATTAATCCAGTTTTATACATAAACAGTGGCACACACATTCTACCTAGTCTTCCATTTCCGTCTAAAAAAGGATGCAAAGCCTCAAATTCAGCATGTACAAGTGCTAGTTGAACTAATCGATCGGGAGCTTCATCGTGAATAAATTTTTCCCATCTATCTAGTCCCTCTTGTAAACGATCAACAGAAATTGGAACATATCGAGCATCATCAATTGAACATCCAGGTTGACCAATCCAATTTGGAATCCGTCGATAGTCGCCTGGAGATTTTCCATGCCCCCTAACTCCCTCCAACAAAACGTGATGAGCTTGCTTGATCACACGCTGACATAGAGGAAGTTCATGAAGTAACTCAATTGCAGACCACATAGCTCGACGATAGTTCAGCACCTCATTGATATCGTCTTCTCGCTCCGCTGGAATATCATCTAGTCTTCCTTCTGCCTCATACTCAAGCACCTCACCCATAGTCGCCTGAGTTCCTTCAATGCGAGATGACAAGACAGCTTCCTGTGTCGTTAACGGACTTAATAATAGGTTGGCATTTGGAATTGCCGCAAGAGTTCCGTCATATCGAGCCAGTGCTGCACTGGCTGGTCCAATTAAGGGAATGAGCTTAGACCAGTCGATATCCTTTGGAGGAAACTTATCGTAATGGTAGTGTACAGGCTGATTCATGATCACAGCCCCTAGCTTGCATACAATAGAATACTAAAATTTTTCATAGAAATGCTGTTATCGTTTCTCATTAAAATTTTCAACCTAACGTTCCCAAGCAGTGGCTCAAAGCAACGTAGCGCCATTGTAGACCAATTCACTGAGTCCGTCTGCCTTGGGCTTGTTATGCGTCGCAATTAACCCTTGTGCTTTTAAGAGCCGGGTGAAAATCGAAAAATGCTTGGCATATTGCTGGAAGCCGGAGTCTTACTAGATACACATTCGAGAACTAGCGCATAGCTATCTACAACACTACATTGGGCACCTACCATAAATCCTGCTTTGCCAGAGGCTTCATGAACAATAAATCGGCTTCCTTTCGGCTCAAATTTCAAAGATCCAACTAGCTGCCCTTTCCCTAGATCACACCCTAAACCTCCACATCTTGCATTCTTACCAAATGGCTCTAACTTGTATGTGTTGTATATGCTTAAGGTATTCTGGCTAATCTCAGTGTACAAAGCACTTGAATAGATTTCCTGATTATCTTCTGCTCTCAACCAGCTAAACGAAACAAAAGTCTTATTAGCATCACTCCAAGCCTGAATGAGGGAGCTATTTCTTTGTTGAGCAAATGCAGGAGAGGTGACCAAACTATGAATGAATCCAATGGCCAATAATGGTGTGAAAAAGTTTATTTTTTGCATAGAAGTGATTAATTACTCAGAAGGTAATTAAGAGTTGAGTATAACAATTTAGTATGCAGAACTTTTCCGTATATTGCCCCCGTGGGGATGACATACGGAACTTTTCCGGATGTCCCCAGGAGAACATCAGAATAATTCTGAATATCATGCCATCTAGGGCGATCTGCCAAATGATTCGGTCTATCACGCTACCCCACAAAAACCTCCAAAGAAACTCCTGAAAAGGGCTCACGAAGCATTATACCAAGCATTATTCTCATAATACACAGAAAACTATCGAGATGGGTGCAAGCACTGAGTTAACCTAGACGACAGCGAACCGGACAACAAAATTATTGAGATTGTGTCCCCTAGACCCTGGCAATAGTCACCTGCTGAGGTTGATCCTGGTACTTGCCCTTGCGGGTTTCATAGCTGACATCGCAGGGATCACCCTCAAAAAACAACAGTTGTACACACCCCTCATTGGCATAAATCCGCGCATCCGCCGGAGAACTATTGCTAAACTCCAGCGTCAAGTGCCCACGCCAACCCGCCTCTGCTGGCGTAAGATTAGCAATAATCCCGGCCCTGGCATAGGTTGACTTGCCGATGCAAATGACCGTGGCATTTTCCGGCACAGCCAACTTCTCTAGGGCAACCCCTAAGCCATAACTATGACCGGGCAAAATGAAAAACTCACCCTGCTCATCTCGATGGAGTTTGGCGGGTTCTAAATTGTCAGGATTAAATCGTTTCGGGTCAATGACAGTGCCGGGAACGTGGCGAAAAATGCGGAAATCTTCCGGAGAAAGGCGAATATCATAACCATAACTGCTGAGGCCAAAGGAAATGACGGGTAAATCCTCTGGGGTACGGCGGACCAAATGGGACTGAAAGGGCTCAATCATGCCTTGGGTTGCCATTTCTTTAATCCACAAATCATTCTTAATCATGCTTCAATTCCTGGAATCCACATTTGTCCGGGGGGGGCGATCGCCTCGGCTGAAATTTTAAGCGCTGGCTTCGCCAAATGAACCGCCAAGGGCTGCGACGGGGGCGTTGGTCTCAGCCGTTGGCCTTGAGCTGCGTTTACCGGGCGAGCGATCGCCACCCCAAAACAATTACGCAACTCCGTCACCTGGTCCGCCGCTTGCAGAAGCGCCGCAGGCATCTGGGGGCCGGTCAGGATCACATCCGTAGATTGAGGGCGCTGCTTCAACACCCTTAAAACCTCGTCCACGGGAACGATACCGTAAGCGATCGCCAAACTCAGCTCATCCAAGATCACCTGGCCATAGGTTCCCAGCCGCACCTGATCCTGCGTAAACGTCCAGAGCTCAAGGATGGCCTCCCGAGCGATCGCCGACGGGGGAAAACCATTGACCGCCTCAGGCAATCGACAGCGCACCCAGTTCAAATGCTGACCCAGCTGCACCGGATGCTCCGGCCCTTGTCCAATTCCCCCTTTGCAAAACTGCACCACCAAAACCGACGTGCCCTGCCCCGCATCCCGCAGGGCCTGGGCCATAACCGCCGTAAAAAAATTGCGATGGGTACAGGTAAAGACCTGAACTTGCCCCGCAATCGGCAATGGACTGTGCGATTGCAACGAGAGCGGTGAGACACGCCGCAGGGTATCGTGGGGTTGAGCAATCATAGTTTCTAGTCAAGCCGCAGGATCAGACCGTTAGTATATCGACTGATTTGGGGGTTTGCGATAAAACGGGGCGAAACTAAATATAGCGTATCTCTTCCATAGGATTTTCTATCAGACGCTACATACAGGCCATAAAGCAGGGCGATCGCAAGCCGTCCTGCTTCCATCCGCCGCAGCCTCTTACAATAAATGCGTTCACTCCCCCGGAGGCTTTCGATGGCTTGGCAACGTCCCGATGGTCGGCATTCCCAACAATTGCGACCGATTGTGTTTGAGCGGGGCTTTACCCGGACCCCAGCGGGTTCGGTCTTGGCTAGCTGCGGCGAAACGAAGGTGCTTTGTACCGTCAGCGTGGAAGAAGGGGTGCCGCGTTTTTTGAAGGATAGCGGTCAGGGTTGGCTCACGGCGGAATATCGCATGTTGCCGGGGTCCACCCCAGAGCGCCAGCGGCGAGAGTTGATGAAACTGTCAGGGCGAACCCAGGAGATTCAGCGGTTGATTGGGCGCAGTTTGCGGGCAGCCCTCGACATGGACGTTTTAGGGGAGCGAACGCTGACTGTCGATGCGGATGTGATTCAGGCCGATGGCGGTACGCGCACAACGGCGATTACCGGTGGATTTGTGGCATTGCAGGAGGCGATCGCCCAGTTGCTAAGTCAGGGCGTTTTGGCGCGATCGCCCCTCCAGCGAGGCATTGCGGCGGTCTCCGTGGGTCTGATTGACGGAGAGCCGATCCTGGACTTGAACTATCCCGAGGATGTGGCCGCGACGGTTGATTTTAATGTGGTGATGACGAGCGAGCTAGAGCTGATCGAAGTCCAGGGCACAGCCGAATCCGGCACCTATAGCCGACGACAGCTTGACCAAATTCTCGATGTCGCAGAAACAGGCATTCAAGAACTGCTGAGACTGCAAGCCGCTGGGGCAACGCTCATCCCCTCCCATGCGGGTTGACCCTCGGCCCTATCTGCGCACCCTGCTCAAACCCAATCGTCTGGCGATCGTCGAAGCTTGCATTATTGGGGTGGTATCTGGGTTAGCGGCGATCGCCCTGCGTCGCGGAGCCGCTTTGATCGGGGGATGGCGACTGTCTCCGCCGGGTGAGCTGCCGCTTTGGCTCTGGATCCCTGGATTTGCGGCCAGTCTCTGTTTGCTCGTGGGCTGGCTGATTGAGCGAGTCGCTCCAGAAGCGGCAGGCAGCGGCATTCCCCAGGTCAAGGCGGCGTTAGCCCTAGTGCCCACAGCGATGAATTTGCGGGTGGCTCTGGTCAAGCTGGTGGGAACAGTGCTAGCCCTCGGCAGTGGCGTGCCCCTAGGACGACAAGGCCCTTCGGTCCAAGTGGGTGCCGCGCTGGCAGGACAGCTTAGCCGTTGGGTACCGACCTCCCCTGAATATCGACGGCAATTGATTGCAGCGGGGGCAGCGGCAGGCTTGGCTTCGGGGTTTAATGCGCCCATTGCCGGGGTTTTGTTTGTCATCGAAGAATTACTCCAAGACCTGTCAGGGTTGACCCTCGGAACCGCAATTATTGCTTCGTTTATTGGGGCGGTGGTGGCCCGGTTGCTTGATGGCAAGGGGTTGGATGCCTCGGTGAGCATTATGGCCGACGCGGCGGGGATTACCTTGCAGGAGATTCCGTTGCTGCTCTTTCTAGGGCTGTTGGCCGGGGCATTGGGCGGCCTTTTTACGCGGGGAATTCTGGCGAGCTGTCGTTTTTTTAAGACCCAAGTGAGATTAACTCTGCCCGTGCGGATGTTGATCGTGGGGTTGATCATTGGTCTAGTGGTGGCGCTGCTGCCGCCGGAGTTTCGCGATAGTGCAGGCTTGCAAGAAAGTTTGCTGCGGGGCGATCGCCAGTGGCAAACCAGTGCCGTCGCCTTTTCGTTTAAGTTTGTGCTGACGCTCTTGGCCTACGGAGCAGGGATACCCGGCGGGCTGTTTGCTCCGGCGCTGTTGCTGGGGTCTGCCCTGGGGGATCTGCTGTCGTTCGCGGTCCATGCATTGCCTCAGCTCTCTTGGTGGCCGGACTCCTTGGTCATCACGATTAGTTCTGCCAGCACCTATTCCCTCGCTGGGATGGGCGCTTTTTTTAGTGCGGTGACTAAGGGGCCGATTACGGCCATCGTCATCGTCTTTGAAATGACCAATGATTTTAATTTGGTCCTACCGCTGATGATTACCTCGATCATGGCCTACGGAGTCTCCAGCAAAATCTGTCGGGGGTCGGTCTACAATCACCTGTTGGCCATGGATGGCATTGAGCTCTTATCCAACTCGCCCCACAAGCATCTTTGGGAAACCCTCACAGCCGCCCAGGTGATGCAGCGCCAAGTCGAAACACTGGAAGCTCAGACCCCCCTGGAAGGGGTGCGACAGACCTTCAATCGATCGCACCATCGGGGGTTTCCCGTGGTTGAGCGAGGCAAGCTGGTGGGGATTATTTCTCGCTCTGATGTGGTTGCGGCCAGTACCCGTTATGACGACACCACACCGATCCGCCAACTGATGACGCCCCAGCCCGTGACGGTTGAGCCCCAGGCTTCGCTGGCCACGGTTTTACATTTATTGACGCGCCACCAGGTCAGCCGCCTGCCGGTTCTGGAGGGGCATCGCTTGGTGGGAATTATTACGCGGGCCGATATTATTCGAGCGGAGTCCGAGCAAATCGATGGTCCTGATGCGCTCCTGCCCCAACCTACAGACCCGTCCTATGTGGTCTATCAAACCAGAAGGACCCAATGTAGGTCAGGGACGATTGCTGGTGCCCTTGTCCAATCCTCAGACGGCTCCGACGTTGCTACAAATGGCCGGGGCGATCGCCCGCCACCACCACTACGAACTGGAATGCCTCCACATCATTACCATCCCCCGTCACCGCCGCCCCGCCGAAACCCCAGTCAGCATCGAACCTAGCCTGCGGCTGTTGCAAAAAGCCATGCGCTTGGCCCAGGATTGGGAAATAAGCGTTCATACTCAAATCCGCGTCACCCACAGCGTCTCTCAGGCCATTCTTGAAACCATCCAGGAACGCCATATTGACCTGACACTGCTGGGATGGCGGGGGCAGTCCCAGGGCAGCGGTCTGATTTTTAATGACACCCTGGATACCCTGATTCGGCAAGCGCCCTGTGGCATTGTGCTGGTCAAGCTCGGACAGCACTTTAACCAGGGCGAAGTCCGCTACCCGTCGCTACTGGCTCGCCTGCATCTCAATCGCTGGCTGGTGCCCACCTCCGGGGGGCCGAATGCGGCCTTGGCCCTAGAACTCTTGCCCGCCTTGGTCAACCTCAGCGGAACCCCCGAAATCCAACTCTTCCAGGCCCAAAAACCCACCCAGGAGGCTCCACTGCCCTATCAGGTCTCTGTGGAGGAAGCCCAGAATCGACTCAATGCCATGGCGAACCGCTTGGGCGAGCAGCTCAATTGTCCGATCGAAACCACAGCGGTCTGTGCCTATTCCATTCCAGAGGCGGTTTTGGACATGGCCGACCATAAGCACTGTGATGTGATTGTTTTAGGTGCAAGTCGAGAGGGGATGTTGCAGCAGGTGATTCAGGGGAACGTGCCGGAGGCGATCGCCCGTCAAAGCCGCGCCACGGTGATTCTCGTACGGGGTCCCCTAGGGCGTCTCGGTTAAGCTTTCGCCACCCCCCAGAGTGAGGCGCAGGAGCGACGGAATCAAAATCAATAAGAACAACACCAGCCCAATGGTACAGCCATAGCTGATTTCCAACTCCCCAAAGGCTTGCTCATAGACGTAGTAAACAATCGTCTTAGAACTGTTGATCGGCCCCCCCTGAGTCATGATGTAGACCTCTTCAAAGACCTTCGTGGCAGAAATCGACGAAATCACCGCCACCAGCACCAGGTAGGGTCGCATCAGCGGCAGCGTAATATCCCAGTGCTTTGCCAGCCCCTCAGAACCATCGATCGCCGCCGCCTCATAGAGCTCCGGCGAAATCCCCTGGAGTCCCGCCAAATAGACCACCATGTAATAGCCCAGCCCTTTCCAGACCGTCACCGCCATCACACTCAACAGCGCCAAATTTGGACTCGTTAGCCACGGAATGGGCAACAGAGCCGTCCTAAGTTTCTCATTGCCTAACACCCCCGCCAGCATCTGATTAAGCAGACCATTCTCCGCATAAAGCCAGTTCCAGGCGATCCCGGCTACCACCATCGAAATCACTACCGGGGTATAGTAGGCCAGCCGAAACCAATGGATCCCTCGCAGCTTTTGATTGACCAAAATAGCCAACCCCAAGGGCAAAATCATCAGCAACGGTACCACCCCTACCAAATACACCACCGTATTGCGCAGCGTCTTCCAAAAAGTTGCATCCCGCCAAAGCCGCTGAAAATTCTCCAGCCCGATCCACTGCGGCGGCTGGATCAAGTCGTAATGGGTAAAGCTAAAATAGAAAGCTTGGAGCGCAGGCCAAAAGACAGTGAGGCCCAGAACCAGCAGGGCAGGAAGTAGGAAAAAGTAAGGCGTTATGTTGGAGCGAAGACGGGTCATGGGTTAATCCGGATACCAAAACATTCCCTTAATGCCTTCAGGGTCGACCATAAAACCGAGACTGCGATAGAACTCCACCACATGGGGATCCGCAAACAGCGTAATGTTGCTGATATCTTCGCTCCGCAGTTTCTTTATCATATGTTGCATCAGAGCTTTGCCGAGTCCCTTGCCTTGAAAACCGGGATTGACCACCACATCCCAAATAGTGGCATTAAAGGCATGGTCTGAGGTAGCCCGCGAAAACCCAATCAACCGGCGGCGGTTGCCCCGCTGTTCCCACAAAGAGACGACGAGAAAACTATGTTGAATGGCCTTTTTGACCTTGCGTAGCGGTCGCCGAGACCAGCCCACAGCGTCGCAAAGTTCTTCCAGTTCATACAGGTCAATATTGCGATCTGTACTGAAGTAAAGCCGAGAGCCATTCTCGCCTTGATACGGTAAGAACTCAATCCATCGGCTGTCGAAAACCTCGACATTGCCTGCGCCCGACCGTGAAGCCGCAAAATCACTCCCCGTGAACAAGCTTTTCCAAAAACCCATGCGGCCCAAATCAAATCCAGAGTAATGTTGTTGTTTACGCTCAGTACCAGTACTAGATTGTATATCCCCCTAGAGTCTACGTCTCTTTTCGACCTGTGCTAACTATGTCCTCGAGCCTTCAACCTTCAACTCAGGAAAAACTCAAACGTTTTAGTCAATTATTCCCTGAGTTTTACGTACAGTTTGTCAGTAGCGAGATTCAAATTGAGAATTTAAAGCTGGCCTATCAGCTTTATCAAACGCGACAGGCCGTCATTTCTGCGGATCAAGAGGGGGAACAGACGGCAATTCATTTTGCCGCACGGAATCAGCCAGGACTGCTGCGAGATGTGTTTGGCGTGTTGGCGGCCTACAATCTCACGGTTCATAATCTCAGTGTCCATGGCCAGGTGAAGCCACCAACGCTGATTTTTATGCGGTTGACCGTGACGCGGGGCGGTAAGGCGTTGGTGGGGAAAACCAAGGAGAATATTTGCCGTGCCCTACGAGAGGCGCTGGCGGGTCGGTTTGAGGTGGAGGAGATGCTCTCGGTGGAGCTGTTTGAGAATGATTGCCTGAGCCGGGTGCGAACGGAATTTTATATCGACCAGGTGTTCCATTTGCCGGCGCTGTTGGTGGAGGCGGAGACCCAGGATGGGGTGTTTTATAAGATGGCGAACGCGATCGCCCCAGAAAAACTCCTCGTGGTTAACGCCAATTTGATCCTCTGGCAGGGCCATACTCGTCTTATTCTTTACGTGCTCAATCATCAAGCAAATTCGATTCCAGACTATCTCGGCCATAAGATGGCAGAACGTGTTCGAGAGCGTCTAAGTCTCTCAAGCTAGTGCTGGCTGAGCTTTGCTGGCTTTAATTTAGTCTCGCTCACGGGCTTCTAGCCCGCTCAACACTCCGAAATTTTGCGGGGGTAACGAACCCTACCGTATTGTTGATCACCCTGCGGTTTTCGAGGACTGACCCTTCAAGCTAGGATGGAGGTATGTCAAGCATCACCATTCGTGGAACTCAACATACATACGATTTGACGGCCCCTGTGGATCATTCGCCGGAGGTTTTGGTGTTTGTCCACGGTTGGTTATTGAGTCGCAGCTACTGGCAGCCGATGATCCAAAAACTTCGGCATTGTTTCCAGTGCTTGTCCTATGATTTGCGAGGGTTTGGGGACTCTGCCCAGGGGGAGCGATCGCCCCAGTCGGCGTTTAATCCGCTGGCCTATGGGGAAGATTTAGCGGCGCTACTGGAGGAACTTCAGATCGAGCGGGCTTGGTTGGTGGGGCATTCCCTGGGGGGGGCGATCGCCCTGTGGACCGCAGATCTCTGTCCGAAGCGGGTCGTCGGGGTGACCTGTATGAATGCGGGGGGCGGCATTTATATCGAAGAAGAGTTTCGCAAATTCCGCAGCCTCGGCCATCAGTTGGTGAACTGGCGTCATCCCCTCTTGGGCCACATGCCACTCTTGGACTGGGCCTTTTGGAAAGCGGGTACCCATCAGCCCCTGTCCAAAAACTGGCGTAAGCAGCGACTGCGAGACTTTGTCGCGGCGGATTCCCAGGCGGCCTTAGGGGCGTTGCTGGAGAGCACGACGGAGGCGGAGGTGCTGCGGCTGCCCCCCTTGGTGGCTCAGCTTCGCCAGCCGGTGTATTTCATGGCGGGAGCCCAGGACCCGATCATGCAGCCCTGTTTTGTTCGTCATTTGGCCAGTTTTCATTCGCTTTTTCAAGAGGCAGGGGAAAATTGGGTAGAAGTGCCTAACTGCGGTCACATGGCCATGCTGGAACAAACTGAATGGGTGGCGTCGAGACTCCAAGAAATCGTGGCAAACTCAGCGCTGCTGTCAGTTTAGGTAAAAGCTAGACGGGGGCTAGACGGTCATTAACGCTAACGCTAATTAGACGTTAAATCGGAAGAGCATTACGTCGCCTTCCTTAACGACATATTCCTTGCCCTCACTGCGGACCATGCCCTTTTCCTTCGCAGCGTTCATACTGCCAGCAGTGACCAAATCATCGTAGGCAACGGTTTCGGCCCGAATAAAGCCCCGCTCAAAATCGCTGTGGATGACCCCCGCAGATTGGGGTGCGGTCATTCCCGCTGTAATGGTCCAGGCGCGAGTTTCCTTCGGTCCCGTCGTGAAATAGGTGCGGAGGCCCAGCAAATCGTAGGTGGCTCGGATGAGCGATCGCAATCCCCCCTCCTGTACCCCCAAGGACTCCAAGAAATCCGCCCGTTCGTCTTCCGGCAGTTCGATGAGCTCCGATTCCACCTGGGCCGACACCACTACCACCTGGGCATTTTCCTCCGCCGCAATGCCGCGCACCTGCTCCACCCAAGCATTCCCCGTGGCCAGCTCCTCTTCGGAAACATTCGCCACATAGATTAAGGGCTTCAGCGTCAGCAATTCCAACGGCTTGAGGAATACCATATCCTCATCGCTGAGCTGCATCTGGCGCACGGACTGGTTTTCGTTGAGCCCTGCTGCTACCTTTTCTAGAACCTCCATCTCCGCCTGGGCCTCCTTGTTGGAGCGAGCCAGCTTGCGGGTGCGGTCCATACGGCGTTCCACCTGGGACAAATCCGCCAAAATCAGTTCTAGGTTGATGATTTCAATGTCTCGAACCGGGCCAATTTCGCCGGAGACATGGATAATGTCATCGTTTTCAAAACAGCGGACGACCTGGGCGATCGCATCCACCTGCCGAATATGGGATAAAAACTGATTGCCCAAGCCCTCGCCCTTGCTTGCCCCTTTGACCAACCCTGCAATATCCACAAATTCAATTCGGGTGGGCACCGTATCCGCTGAATTGGAAATCTTGGCCAAAATCGCCAGACGCGGATCGGGAACAGCCACCACCCCCACATTCGGTTCAATCGTACAAAACGGAAAATTTGCCGCCTGGGCTTGGGCATTGGCCACCAAGGCGTTAAAGAGGGTAGACTTCCCCACATTGGGGAGGCCAACGATTCCAGCTCTCAGCATAGGGGTGGGTGGGCGTTCGGGCCGGGTTAGCGTGAAATGAACATTGAGTACTGTAGCAGGTTGGGGTGCGGAATGCGGGAGCCTAGCCGGAAGGGATATCCGCAGAACAACGGTACGGAACTCAACTTGTCGGAGCTTGAGCACCAACGTTACTATCAGAGACAGAGCATCGGGAGAGCAAAGATCCAAGGCTCAAGATGGGATCAAAATGAACGTTGGATCTGACCTAGTCAATCTAAAAATGGGTAGTGAAAAATCAATTTCGCCCTGGCTCGTGGGGGGGGTCTGCCTACTCCTGGGACTGGGCGGCGGTGGCGCGCTGACTGTGGCCCTGCGTCAGCAGGGAGCCGTGAGTCAAGAATTAATGCAAAGCCTGACGCAACCCGTCGAGGTCACGAAGCTAACGCGCAAAATTAATGCCAATGGCAGCGTTGTGCCGGTGCGCAGCGTCAACTTGAGCCCCAAGAATGCGGGGCGGCTAGAGGAAGTCTTTGTGAAACAGGGCGATCGCCTCAAAACCGGTGATCTGATTGCCCTGATGGAAAGCCGCGAAATCGATGCCCAAATCGTCCAAGCCAAAGCGCGCTTGGCCCAGGCCCAGGCGAGGCTAACGGAGGTCCAAGCCGGAGAAACGGACAACACCGTGGCCCAGCGGGATGAAACGGTCCGGCAGGCTCGGGATCAAATCACCATTGAAACCTTCGCCGTTCAAGAGTACGAAGCCCAATTGGCAGAGGCTCAGGCCCAGCTTAAGCTAGCCCAGCAGCAATACAATCGCAATCGTCAGTTGGCCGCAGAGGGGGCGATTTCTCGCGATCGCCTCGATGAGCTAGCCTCCGCCCTCCGCCGTGCCCAAGCCGGTGTTGACCGCGCCCAGGCGTCGCTGGAGCGGGGCAGAACGGGCCGGACCCTCGCCCAATCCAAACTGGACGAAGCCCAACTGCGTCGCACCGATGCCCAAGGCAGCAGCCGTCCGGAGCTCGTGGCCCAGGCCCAAGCCCAGGTGGCAGAAGCCCTGGGTCAAGTTCAGGCCGCTGAAGTGCAAAAACAGGACACGCGCATCACAGCCCCCTTCGACGGCATTATTACCCAGCGCTACGCCGACCCTGGGGCCTTTGTCACCCCCACGACCTCTGCCTCCAGCACCGCCAGCGCCACCTCTACATCCGTAGTGGCCTTGGCCCAGGGGCTAGAAATTTTGGCCAACATTCCAGAAGTGGACATTGATCAAATTCGAGAAGGACAAACGGTGGAAATCACGGTCGATGCCTTCCCGGAGCAAGTGTTTCGGGGTGAGGTCCGGCTGATTTCGCCGGAGGCGGTCAAAGAGCAAAACGTGACGTCGTTTCAGGTGCGGGTGGCGTTGCGCACGGGAGAAAATGAGCTGCGATCGGGCATGAATGCGGATCTAACGTTTCTGGGGAGTACCATCGACCAGGCGCTAGTGGTACCCACCGTGGCGATCGTTACACGGGAAGGAAAAACGGGGCTGCTCTTACCCAATGCCAAGAATGAACCGGAGTTCAAGGAAGTTACAACCGGTGTCACCCTGGGCAACCAAACACAAATTTTGAGTGGGGCGCAGGTGGGCGATCGCGTCTTTATCGACCTCCCCCCTGGACGACGGTTCCAAGAAGAACAGAAGCCCTAGAAACCAAATCTAAAACCAAATCTAAAAACCAAAGACCCCTCTTCCAAAACGGAAGAGAGGCACAGATGAGGGCTCGTGCGGCAAGAATGGGTCTAAAACTTGTTGAGATCCAGTCCCGCTTCCTTCGCCATGGCTCCAATGCCCCTTTTTTCGAGGGTTTTGATCGCCTTGGTCGAGAGCCGCAGCTTCACCCAGCGATTGCCCTCGGGCCACCAGACCCGCTTGTCCTGCAAGTTGGCATGCTGCAATCGCTTGGTCCGCCGATGGGAGTGAGAGACGGCGTAGCCGTTATTGGCCTTCTTTCCGGTCAGTTGGCATTTCCGCGACATGGGTTTCTCCGGAGCCCTTGGGTAAACGACGATTTTTTCCAAACCCTGATTTTACAGGATGATTGGCGAAAATGCCTAATGTTTTAAAGCGGCAGTGAAGCGCTCGGTACTACTCCGGGAAAAAACCGAGAGAGACAGAAGTAATCAAAACATACAGACTGCGCATTATCCCGAGCATTAATCTTCAGCTTTTTTGGAGGTAAATTTGAGGATCGCCTGCGCAGTCAATGAAAATCAGACAAATTATCTAAATAAATATACGGATCTGTTCTTGGACTTTGCGAAAACCATAAAAGCAATCGACTCAGGCATTTCACGGGCGTATCAAAAATTATTCAGCAAGAGCTAATTCTCTTAGCTCTACATCAGTCAATGTTTTTGGATATTTTTGATACTAACTTTTGAGACTCGGAGCTTAAGCGGATACACGGTTTTGCAATGTTCAGCACATTGAAGATTCACAAAGAAAACAAGTTTTCTATATCATCTCCGGATTTATCTTCTCCTAGTATGGTTCCTATATGCCGAGTTCCCCCTCGGCGCACCCTGCAAGGCAAGAATGTCATAACTCACGGTGCACCCAAGATATTTGAAAACGCTTAAGGACGTTCACTCAGGCGTGCTTGCATGAGCTAATTTCGCTCGTTTAGGTTTTGGCGAATTGCACAAGGAAGATCGTCCATACAGGCCCTTTGGGGTCTCAGTTTTTGCTGCAACTAAGGAAGAGAAGTGACATGGTTAGTACCAATCGTGCAGGTAATGCAGGGGCTCCCTTGCCAGGACTCGTGACCTTAAATCCAGCGACCCTGAGCGGCTACAGCTGGCAGGATTGGGGCGCAACGGTTACCGCTCAAGACGCGAATCAAACGGTTCAGATCCAAGGAAATGGCTGGAAGAAGATGCCGTTTGCTTACAACATCACGGCAACTACAGTTTTAGAATTTGATTTTAGGAGCGATCGCCAAGGAGAAGTCCACGGCATTGGTTTTGACAATGATGACTTTGCCACAACCAACCGGTCTTTCCAGCTCTATGGCACCCAATCCTGGGGATTTAATAACTATCAAAATTACAGTACTGCTGGGGAATGGCAACATTATCGGATTCCGGTCGGTGAATTTTTCACGGGAGCTATGTCCTATCTAACCTTTATTCATGACCAGGATGTTTGGTTTCCCAACGCCAATAGCTTGTTTCGGAATATTCAGGTTTATGAAAATGTAGCCGAACCCCTGGAATTTACCGTCGGTTCCTTCAGCGGGGTCAAAAGTTTTAGCAATTCAGTGACTCAAGGGGGGAGTTCCCATCTTTATCGCTTTACGGTCAATCAAACCAGTGATTTTAATTTGGTGCTAGAAGGGCTAAAGACCAATGCAGATGTTAAGCTTTTGGATGCCCAAGGCAAAGTAATGCAAGTAGGGAATCGCAGCGGCACCACCGCAGAATTGCTCTATGAAACCTTGCTTCCTGGCCAATATTCAGTTCAAGTTGAAAGCGTTGAATTCCAGCGAACGACTGGCTATGATCTAATCCTTTCTGCCGTACCCGACGAAGCCGACACGATTCACAATCTCACGGTGACCTCGGCCACGTATCTCGGAGGCTTGGGCCAGGATAAAGCTAGCGCCATCGAAATGGCCCCAACCCAGGAGCTGATTGTGGCGGGGAACTTTGGCTCTGCTCAGGCTGGTGCGACAGGGATAACGGCGCGATCGCTCCTCGGTGCAACCTCCAACAGCCCAGGCCAAATTGTGCGTCTTTCCCCCAGCGGTCGCGAAATCCTTTCGGTCACTCACCTGGGCAATGAGATTAACGACATGGATGTCAATCGTCAAACAGGGACGATTGCCGCAGTCGGTGATTTTGGCGTCGCGGTGTTGAGTGCAGATGCCAGCCAAGTTCTGTGGACTAAAAACCTGGGCGGTCCGGTGGAACGGGTGGCGATCGCCAATGACGGCACAGTCGTCACGCTAAACAACAAAACGGTCACCGTATGGAGCACCAACGGTCAGCAAATTGCCCAATCAACCTTGGTACGTTCCTACGTAGAAGATGTGGCGATTAACCCCACAACAGGCGCAATTTATGTGACGGGATTTGACAATAAGCGTAATGTCAATAACAACAATAATCCGGTTCAAGTCGCATTTTTGAATCGTTTCGATCGCAATCTCAATTTCCAGTGGCAAACCTGGGGCTACGACGGCAATACCCTCACCGATGGCCAGAATGATATGGCCGACACCCGAGGCTATCGGGTTACCATGGGTCGGGATGGGGAGCTCTATTTCCTCGGTGAAGTTGCCGGGGGAAACTCTATTTTCCGCTGGAATGGTCAGGATCGAAGTACACCAACACAAGTCAAATACGACGCCTATAATGATCCCTACAATTCTGGCAGTCCTCATCAAGCCTACTATGCTCGAATCAATCAAAATACCGGAGAGGTCTTAAAGGGGCAGTTGGCGTTTGCCCGTCTATCGAATGGGAAATCGAATGCCTTTCGGGTGGATGAGGGAACGATCGCGGCGGATGAACAGGGCAACATTTACATTGGCGGTCAGGGTTTTTCAACGATTAAGGACCGCGATATTAATCAAATTGGGGGTGAAACCGTTGGTGGTTATGTCAAAAGTGATTTAACAGCCTTAGTGGTTTCGAGTGATTTCCAATCTCGTCGCCTGTGGACTCCTTTTACCCAAACGACGGGCACAGGTATGGTCCAAGGCTTTGCAGTGGGCTCAGGACGAGCCGCGCTGCTCGGGACGGTCCAGCAAGGTTCAGTGATTACAAAATCTGCATTAAATCCCAATCCTTTTAATGCCAATGATGGGGCGCTGGGAGATATTTATCTCGCCACTTGGGGAACCGATACAGAAAGTGGTGTAGCTGCAACCGTAACTGGAACTGCCAATGTTGATACGCTCTTGGGAAGTCGTTCGATGGAACGATTTATAGGGGGTCAGGGGGGCGATCGCCTCACCGGCAACGGTGGTGCCGATGCCTTTTTCTATGGGGTTGCGAGCGAGGGGGGTGATGTCATTACCGATTTTGGTGCGGATGATCGCATTGAAATCTCGGCAGCGGGCTTTGGCGCGGGGCTGGTGGCTGGTGTTGGGTTAAGCGCCTTTGCCTATACGGCGACGGGGGTGTTTACGAATGGGGCGATCGCCTACGGCAACACGGCCACATTTTTGTATAACCAGGGAGTGTTGCGATTTGATCCGGATGGTTGGGGGCTGCAAACTGCGGTGACGATCGCGACGCTAACGGGGGCGCCGACGCTGTTGGCGAGTCAGATTGCGATTGTCTAAAGGGTCAGTGGGTTAGCTGCTCAATAGGCAACGGTAAATGCAGGTTGGCCTGCTTGGCAGTTTTCTAAGAGGCAATTTACCTTTCCCCATCTCCTATTCCGCTGCTCCCACCAGCGTAAACGCGGCCCAATCATGGGGGTCGGGATAGGTCTGGGCGGTGCTGAGCATGGCTTGGCGGAGGGCTTGGGCTTTGTCTTGGCCCTCACTCAGATGCCGATAAAACTCCGTCATGAGTACTGCGGTGGAGGTATCAGAAACGGCCCAAAGCGACACGACCACACTGGGGGCTCCGGCTCCCATCCAGGCCCGAGCTAAACCGACAACGCCATCTCCGGTCAGCTCTCCCTGCCCCGTATCACAAGCGCTTAGCACCACTAGGTCGGCGTGGAGATCGAGGTCAATGATTTCATTGGAGGTTAGTAGCCCATCCTGGGCAGGGTCTGAACCACTGCTGGCGAGGGCGATCGCCCCCGGAATTCCAGGCTGAGCCAAACCGCTGCGACTGACACCATAATCCAACAGTCCATGGGTCGCCAGATGGATCCAGCGGGCTTGGGGCAGGCGTTTCCGGACTTCTGCTTCGGTAGCCACTGCGCCAATGAGGGGTTGGACGTGGAGCCTTTGGGCGATCGCCAGGGCTTCTGTTTCTGAGCCAGGGAGCGGTGCTAGCGGTTGTGGAGGGCGATCGGGCCGCAGCGCGACAGCGGGCATGACCGGATTTCCCACGATCAAGATGGGGGATAAGGTTGGGGATACGGGATGGGCTTTGGGCTTTGCTAAGATTTTGTGCGGTTGGGTCAACGCTAGGCTCTGAATCGAGGGCGCAGTCAGTAGCGTATGGCGTTCAATCAAAAACTCGCCATTGGCGGCTTTCAAGGCGGGAAACGGTACAAGGAACAGTGAGCCTTGGGGAACGAACAAAACATGCTGATCGGGGTGCTGCGGCAAAAGATCGGCGATCGGTTCAATCAACAACTGATGCAGTCGCTGGAGGGCAGGAGTCGCGTTGGGGGCAGACCGATCTTGCACCCTCCTTCGGCAAATCGGTTCCGGGTCAAAGCAGCGGGCGCGCTGAATGAGTTGATCGAGCGATCGCTGTTCCTGAATCAACGGTTTGAGGTTAGTCTTACGATGATAAATTTGGCCCGAGGGCGTGATGACCCAAATGAAAAGGGCCTCAGGAATGCCAAGCTGTTTGCCCTGATGGAGGAAGTCATCTTCGGGAATTAGGGTATATTCTACGATGGTTGCCTTCTGAGCTTGGGCGACTTGACGCAATTCTGCGAGGTTAGGCGGCGGGACAGTGGGCGGAGCGATGGCCACATCCTCTGTGGTTTGCAACTTCTGTTTACTCACCAACAAATCTGCAAAGGCTCGACCTCGGCCCCACTCTGCTACTTCCAATGCCGTTTCGGGCTTTTGCTGGGCGATCAAGACTTGTTGTAACAAGTTATAGGTTCTGGCTTGAGTGTCAAAAAGAGAAACCTTGTCTAAATCACTCAGCCCTTGACGGAGCTGATCCAAAACCTGCAAAGCTTGTCTAAGGCGCTGTTCTGCCTCATCCAACTGGCCTGCGGTATAGAGGGCATGGCCCAAATTATTGAGTGTCAAACTGATGCCGGGGCGATCGCCCATCTCCTCAAATACGGTCAAACTTCGCCGCAAAATCCCCACCGCCTCCTGGGGCTGACGTTGATGATTCTGAATCGCGCCTAGGCGTCCTAAGGACTCCGCCAGCAGTTTTTGATGGCCCAAATCTTCAGCAGCATAGAGCCCTTTGCGATAATAGGACATTGCTTGGGGGAGTTGACCCTGGGCATGGTAGGCTGCTCCGAGATTGAGCCAAATCCAAGCTTGTTGCGTCAAATCATTGAGCTTCTGAGCAAGGCTGAGACTGTGTTCGTAATGGGCGATCGCCTGAGGATAATCCCCCTGATTGGCCGCCAAAGTGCCCAGACTATTCCAAAAAATAGCCTCTCCTAAACGATTGCCCTCCGCCTCCGCCAACTGCCGCCCCCGGTCAAACTGTTGTCGGGCTAGATCGTAGTCTCCGAGGGCTTCGTAGACATTGCCCAAATTGCCCAGGGCTCGGCTGAGCAGATTGTTCTCGTTGCGTTGCTCCAGCAATTGGATCAAGGCTTGGTTAGCCTCAAGGGCTTTGACATACTGGCCTGCTACCTTATAGGCGATCGCTAAATTCCCCAGTACGATGGGAACCCGCTCTGGAGCCTGGGCCTGGGCGTAGCGCAAACTGGCCTGATAGGGTTCAAGAGCTGCGGCATAACGTCCCTGCTTGGCATAGAGGGTCGCGAGGTTGTATTGGGTATCCGCCACTAGGGCTGGGTTCTGAAGTTGCTGAGCGATGGGTAACAGCTGTTCATAGGTGGCGATCGCCGCGTCACTGCGTCCTAGTTGCTGATAGACGGTGCTGAGGTTTTGCAGTGTAGAGGCAACGGCAGCGGTGTTCCCTAGGATTTGATACTGCTTCAGCGCAGTCTGCCAAGGGTCAAGGGCGGCCTCAAGTCGGTTGGCATAGAAATGGTCTAATCCAGTTTGAAAAAGGCGATCGGCTTCAGCCGATGGGTTCGGTGTCGATGGATTCAGTTCGGTTGTTTGGGCAAGTCTACGATTAGGGCTGGGCAAGGCATCCGCAGGCATGCCAAGCAAGCCACCCATGAGTTCGCAAGTCAAACCCACAAAAATTACCCAGTCCCGGCCTCCCATAGGCGTCCTCATAGTCGAGTAAATTCCGGAGGTATGGCATCCGGGGGCAAGGACTGGGCTTCAATCTTCCTAAGGAGTGGCGTTCCTGTTGCGGTAGGCGATCGCTCTAGGCAAGGATCAGTTTCGCCGGGTCCGGTGCGATCGCGCTCCAAAGCTGGGTCTAAGGCATTCTCTTCAGACCCTTCAGAATTGCCCCGTTGGGCGATCGCGATTTCCGGTCTAGAGACACAGGAGGATTGACTACCGCCCGTGCTTTGCCGTTGCGCTACTGTTGCAGAATCACCAGCATCAGGAATAGTTGGCGTTCCATCATCGCCAGTATTGCCATTGCCAGTATTGCCATTACCGGTATTGCCATTACCAGTATTGCCATTGCTATTACCATTGCCATTGCTATTACCATTGCCATTGCCGTTCGGCTTCGTTACCACGGGCTTGGAAACCGCATCGAAAGCTTGATCCTGCAATAAGCCGTAGAGGGCCGTATTGCTGCCAAATCCGACGATAATACTGGCAGCGAGGCCATCGCGATCGCTGGGAAACTGTGTTGAAGGAAAAGTGGTGTCGTAAAGCGCATTGGGATAAAGCGTGGTGCCATTCGTATAAGTTGCTGGAGAAATCGCCACAAAATTCCCTTCGCTGTCCTTGGTGACGTAGGGATCCGTGAGCCCTGGAATAGCTTGCCCCACAATCGCGGGTCCCGAGAAAAAGGCGGCATCTCCCCCTTGCACCAGAATGCGTCCTTGGGTGATTTTCTCCGTCGGGTCTGAATCAGAAGCAGCAATTGTAAACTGTTGATCAATTAACGTGCGGGTTGCACCGCCAAAGCGAATGATTACCGGTGCATTTAAATCGCCCGCTTGCAGATCCGAAGAGGCCGGTTTGGTCAAAATACTGTAGGGAACATCTCCGGTACCGCTATTGTTGGAATCATTTTCAAAGGCAAGGAATATTTGATCATCAGGGGCGATCGCAATTCCCTTACTCTCCAAAAAGCTCTTAATTTCGGGCACATCGTCCAGATCGAGCCGGACACCCAGACGATCGCTGTCTAGAAGTTCAGAGCCTTGAGCTTGGAAGCGCTTCGCCGCTGTAATTTCAACCCCACCCGGTCCCGCTTCAATCGTTTGAACCAAGACATCGCCCGCCGTTGACATCAGTGTTACCGTTCTGCCTGACAGCGCTCCCTTGGCCAAGAGTTGATTGGTTGCAGTTAGATTCAGAATCCCATCGCCGCCAAATAAGTCAGAGGCTTGTAACTCTCCCGCCGTGATATTTACACCGGAAATAAAGATCTGATTGGCGCGAATGCGATCGCTCCCATCCATCACAAAATCGCCCACCCCATCGCCATTAGCATTGGCTTGAAAGGTAATTGAATCGACGTTTAATCCCAGTTCATTATCTGCAATATCCTCAAGGGTAATGCCATCATCTGCCTCCAAAATGAGATTCGCACCGACACCAAACGCCTCTAATTGAGCGACAGAAAGGGTATTGGCTCCGTCGTCTGGCACGGCGGCAAACAACTCGCTATCCGTATTCGGCGTCAGTTCGTCATCCAATGTGCCGGAGCCCACTGGCGCGTCAACAATCGTTAGGGTTTTCGGGTCAAACAAAACCGTTCCCGGCTGGCCCTGGGGAGCCGCAACGCTGACTTGGCCCGTCAGAGATAAGGCGTTGTGACCGGAAACTTCTACGAATCCGCCAGTCCCGCTTTGCGGACCGCCTTGAGCCGTGATCTTGCCTTGAAAGCCCGTAGTGTCATCGGCCCAAGCAATCACGCGTCCGCCGTTGCCCGTTGTGATCCCATCTGCCTGAATCCTCGACTGGGCATCGATCACCGTTTGCCGAGCATTGGGGATTGAACCCTGACCTTGATAGTCACCCCCGACCAAAACCACTCCGCCCCCGGAATGGCCAGAGGCGTTGATTTGACCGTTAATAACGCCGACGCGATCGCCCAAGAGCCTGACCGTTCCGCCTTGTCGTCCTGCAACATTGAGCTGACCCGAGGCGATCGCCACGCCTGGGTCTACCGGAATGCGCTGCTTTTCTAGTCGTATGGTGCCATCAGGGGTAACCGTTAATCTTGACGCTTGCTCCGCGCTTTGCAGATCAACTTGCTGTTGCCATAGCTGAGAAAGCGAAGGGATGCTCAGAAGGTCGTTACCAGTGATGTTAGGGCTGAGGGAAATGCTGCCATTGCCTGGGATGGTGACCGTTTGGGATCCTGCGATCGCTAAGATCGTAATCTCCCCTTCCGGCGCTTTCAGCCTCCCGGTATTGAGGACTGTTCCGCCCAAGAGACGAATTCCCTGGCCCATACCCACAGTGATCTGGCCTTGATTGAGAATGGAGCCGGGATAGATTGCAGAAAAGCTAAAGCGATCAGGCACACCATTTAATTCACCGTAGCTCGTACCGCTCAATGCATTGAGCCACCCCCCTGAAAATCCAAGCTGATCCGCTGTCGTGGCCGTAAATGAACCCGGTAGATCAATCCGGGCATTAACACCGGTCAAAATTCCTGCGGGGTTGATTAAGAATAGATTGGCGTTGCCATTCTTAACTTGTACTAACCCTTCAATTTGCGACCCTTTGCCCTCGGTGACCCGACTAAAAATATTAGCAATCTCCGGTGCTGCGATGAAGTCAGCAACTTGTTGAATACCGAGACTAAACTGTTGAAAACTATGAAACAGATTGCGGCCATTTGCTGAACGCGTACCGCCAGTAATCTCAAAGGTCTGATTTTGAAAAGTGACCTGTGTATTGGTGCCATCATCAGCCGGCAGAATTGCTTGAGCAAAGGCCGGAAGCGGTGCTATCACAGCAGTAAGCAAGGCGTAGGGAATGAGGATTTGAATGCGCTGCATCATATTTTTCCCTTTCCCAAATGACAAGCTTACGGTCACTATTTTCGCAGTTGTCACGCCTGAATCCGTGATCTTATTGAGAGTTTACAATCAAGCAAGTGTTGGGGCGATCGCCCTGGACCTCAGTCCGCGATCGCCCCTTGCTTCTCCTAACGTCTCTCCTCGATCGGTTGCCAAGGCTCTTGGCTATCCTCTACTCTTCACTGTCATCCGTCGTAGCCTGAATTTCAGGTTCAGAGATTGCGGGTTCAGAGATTGCAGAACTAGAGCCTTGAAGATTGGAAACTTCAGCAGCCTCAAGCGCTTCAGGTATTTCAGCTTCTTCGCTCTCGCCGTCTTCGGGCAAGGGCACCACGGCAACAGCGGCGATCGCATCATCATCATCCAAGCGCTGAAGACGAACCCCAGTGGCAGCCCGCGATTGCTGGGTAATGGCATCCGCTGCTTGGCGAATGATAATGCCGCGATTGGTCACCATCATCAGCTCTTCGTTTTCACCCACAACCTGAAGGGCAACCATGGCATCGGCGTCGCCTTTGCTGCGGAATTTAATCGCCCGTAGACCCATTCCGGCCCGCTTTTGCAGTCGGAACTGGCTAACCGGCACCCGCTTGCCCAAGCCATTGGCCGTAACCACAAGGACCCAAGGGCCTTGGCTTTGAACCGTAGCGTTTTCGTCTTCCCCTTCATCCTCACCGCTTTCGGCAGCCGCCTGGATGGCTTCCACCACCTGACTCGATAGAATATCCATCGAAATCACCTGGTCCCCATCCCGCAGCGCCATGGCTCGAACGCCCCTTGTTGCCCGTCCCAGCGGTCGTAGCTCTTCATGGTTGGCGCGGAAGTGAATGGTCATGGCCTTACGGGAGCCGATCAAAATGCTGTCTTCAGCCCGTGCGAGCCGCACCCAGCGCAGCAAATCCCCTTCTTCCAAGGAAATGGCAATCAACCCGTTGGAGCGGATATTGCTAAAGGCAGAAAGGGCCGTTTTTTTGATGAATCCCCCCTGGGTTAGCATCACCAAATACTCATTATCAGTGAATTCCGAGACCGAAATAATCGAGGTGATTTCTTCCTCACGGGGAATCGGCAGCATCTGCACAATCGGCACCCCTCGGGAGTTGCGGGAGGCGACGGGGATTTGGAACGCCCGAATGCTATAGACGACGCCGCGATCGCTAAAGAACAAAATATAATCATGGTCACAGCAGGTCATAAACTGCTTAATGCCATCATCTTCCTTGATTTTTGCGCCCGCTTTGCCCCTGGTGGCTCGACTTTGGACATCGAATGTATCCACCGGCATCCGCTTGATATAGCCCTGTTCTGTGATGAGAATCAGTGCCCGCTCGTTAGCAATTAAATCAATCGTTTCCAGGGAGCCATCGCTTTCCAAAATCTCGGTCAAACGGGGCGTCGAGAAACGTTCTCGCAGTTGACTAAGCTCTGTTTCGATGATTTCTAGAACCCGTTCTCGCCGCGCCAAAATATCTTGATAATCGGCGATGCGCTCTTGCAATTCTTCGTGTTCTTTCTGGATCTTTTCGGCTTCTAGGGCCGTGAGACGCCGCAACTGCATTTGCAGAATGGCATCGGCCTGGGTTTCCGAAAGACCGTAGGATTCAATCAGTTCCTGCTTGGCCATGGGCGCATCAGCAGACCGGCGAATCAGCTCAATAATGGCATCGAGATTTTCCAGGGCAATCAATAAACCCTGCAACAGATGATCTCGTTCTTCGGCTTTGCGCAATTCATAGCGCGTACGTCGCGCGATGGTTTCGATGCGGAAATCGAGGAAGACCTCTAGGAAGCGTTTAAGCGTTAGAAGCTGGGGTTCACCATCGACCAATGCCAGCATGTTGGCGCTGAAATTGCACTGGAGCGGGGTTTGTTTGTACAGGTTATTGAGGACAACCTGGGGATAGGCATCGCGTTTGAGCTCGATGACAATTCGCATGCCATCGCGATCGCTCTCATCTCGAATATCCGAAATACCTTCGAGTTTCTTGTCATTGACCATTTCGGCAATGCGCTCGATCATCGCTGCCTTATTGGTTTGGTAAGGCAATTCCGTGATGATAATTGCATCGCGATCGGGTCGTCCCGCATGTTCAATCGTTTCGATGCTGGCCACCCCTCGCATCGTCACCGAACCCCGACCGGTGGTGTACACTTCGCGAATGCCAGATCGTCCTAAAATCTGGGCTCCGGTGGGAAAATCTGGGCCTTTGATGTATTGCATCAAGTCCAGATCGGTGAGTTCAGGATTTTGGATCAACGCGACGGTACCGTCGATCAATTCACTCAGGTTATGGGGCGGAATATTAGTCGCCATTCCCACCGCAATTCCGGAGGATCCATTCAGCAAAAGCTGAGGAATTCGCGACGGCAGCACGGTGGGTTCCTGTTGCGAACCGTCGAAGTTATCGGCAAAGTCAACGGTTTCCGATTCGATATCCTGGAGCAACGCATCCGTGGTCAGCGCATGGAGACGCGACTCGGTATAACGCATGGCGGCGGGTGGATCGTTGTCGACGGAACCGAAGTTGCCGTGGCCGTTGATCAGGGGCGATCGCATGGAAAAGTCCTGAGCCATGCGCACGAGGGCATCGTACACCGCTGTATCGCCGTGGGGGTGGTATTTACCCAACACTTCCCCGACCACACGGGCACATTTTCGGAAGGGGCGATCGGGGGTCAACCCCAACTCATACATGGCGTAGAGAATGCGGCGATGCACTGGCTTGAGGCCATCGCGAGCGTCGGGCAGGGCTCGCCCGACGATGACACTCATGGCATACTCCAAATAGGAGCGGGACATTTCGTTACGGAGGTCCGTTAGGATGATCCGCTCCTGGGAGTTACTCATAGAAAAGCTCCAAACTTACGCAAAATGTCGTCGCAAAAAGTAGAGGCTCGCTGTAATGGCGACCCCTGCTCCGCGTTGATTGTCGTAAGTACATTTTACCATGGGCTGGTCATTTCGTGGGGCGATGAACGATGGCTGAAAGGCTTATCCTGACTGGATTTTGGCGATCGCCCTCAACCCCCTCCTTTAGCCCCCCCAACCCTCCTATTTTCGAGTTTGTCAAGCCCTCTGTCCGATCTCATTCCTAGACCCCTGCTCATCTCCCTATCAAGCCCTCTATCTGGCCCCTATCAAGACCTATGGTTTCTGTCATTTATTCCGATGAATTTCTCGATCACAACACCGGTTCGTTTCATCCGGAATGTGCAGGACGCCTCACAGCCATTATCAATGCCTTGCAGGCGGAAGATTGGGCTGAGCAAATCCATTGGCAATTGCCTCAGTCCATCGCAGGAACCGGGGCAGAAGTCGCACTGGTTCAGCGGATTTCAGCCCTGCAAGATTGGCGCTATGTTGAAGCCGTTAAAGCGCTGGCAGCAAGAGGGGGGGGCCAAATTGATGCGGATACGATCGTTTCATCCCGCAGTTATGACGTTGCCCTTTTAGCGGTGCAGGCTTGGCTAGATGGGGTCAATCTTGTGCTGGCGTCAGGAGAGCCGGTTTTTGTGGCGGCGCGGCCACCGGGGCACCATGCCACATCGCGGCGGGGAATGGGGTTTTGTTTGTTTTCCAATGGGGCGATCGCCGCCCATTACGCCCTAGAAAAACCAGGGATTGAGCGGGTCGCGATTCTCGACTGGGATGTTCACCATGGCAATGGTACCCAGGACATTGTGGAAAAGCATGCCCAGATTGCCTATTGTTCGCTCCATCAATTTCCCCACTATCCCGGTACAGGTCGTGCCGATGAAACGGGTCAGTTTGGCAATATCTTGAATATTCCCATGGCGGCAGGTAGCGTTTTGTCGGATTATTTGTCGGCCTTTGAGGGGCAAGTCATGCCGTTCCTGCGGCAGTTTGACCCCGATTTTTTGATTATTAGTGCAGGCTACGATGCAGCCCAAGCGGATCCCCTGGCGGAAATTGCGCTACAGCCGGAGGACTATGGCATTTTGATGGAACAATGCTTGGGATTAACCCGGCGAATTTTATTGGGATTGGAGGGGGGCTATGATTTTGAAGCGTTGGGGCGAGCCGTAGTCGCAACATTGGCGGCGGCTTTCGCTTGACCAAACGATCCATAATGCAAGAATGCAAGCGGACACACACTGCATGCTGGGTTCACGCTGAATCCAGGCTCAATTCAAGGAGTAAACCTAACTAACCATGAAAGCACTCGTCGCAGGGGCCACCGGCAAAACCGGATATCGCATTGTCAAAGAACTGATTGCCCAAGGGATTCCCGTCAAGGCTTTGGTCCGGGATGCAGAAAAGGCCAAATCGCTGCTGCCGAGGGAAGCAGAAATTATCATCGGTGATGTGCTAGCGCCTGAAACCCTGGATGCGGCGCTGGTTGATTGCACTGTGCTGCTCAGCGCTACCGGCGCTGCCCCCAGTTTTGACCCCACCGGCCCCTACAAAGTTGATTACGAAGGCACCAAAAATCTGGTGGATGCCGCCAAACGCAACAACATCGAGCATTTTGTCATGGTGTCGTCGCTGTGCGTCTCCAAGTTTTTCCATCCGCTCAATTTGTTTTGGCTGATTCTCGTTTGGAAGAAGCAAGCAGAGGAGTATCTACAACAGAGTGGTTTGACCTATACGATTGTCCGTCCCGGCGGGCTCAAGGAAGACGAGTCCGACGATCAGCTCGTGATGGAAGGTGCAGATTCGCTGTTTGAAGGCAGTTTGCCTCGGACTCAAGTGGCGCAGGTCTGTGTGGCGGCACTCTCTGAATCGGCCTCAAGGGATAAAATCGTCGAGATTGTCGCCCGATCTGATGCACCAGCAACCTCTATAAACGCGCTATTCGCTCAGGTGAAGTAGCAACAGCAACCGGGGTTAAAGCCCCGACGATCGCACCTTGTAATCAATTTTCTCGATGGGTAGATTCTCACAATCCCAATCGTCGTACCGTAATTGTAAGCGTTGCTCACCTGCATATTCTACCAGCTTGCCGCCGTAGCGTTCAGCTTCGGTGCCCAAGCTCTGAATGCGCACTTGGCCATTAAACACCGTGGCGCGGGCGAGATAAATCACCAAATCATCCCGCGAGGGTCGATTGACCGTCGTACTGGCGGTGAGGTGGGCTAGCCCGCGCTCGTCCATTTCTTGGGTCAGGGCTAGGGCCGTATTGCGGATGCCGCGAATGGCGACGATCGCCGCCGCTACGGCCATGGTGATGTCTACACCACCATCGGTCAAAATAGAATGGTTGGACAGATACTGGAAATTTCGCTCTCTCAAATCGTCCCGAATGCGACGATGAATCAAGTTGTGGGAGTTGTAATGGCTCAAGGCTCCCACAATTGCACCACAGGCGGCCCGTGGTTCTCGCCAAGGGGATTCGCGGGTTTTGCCATAGATGTGCTGGCCGCCTTCACGCAACCGACCCACATGGGTTTTGAGGTCAATGGCCACGAGGGAAATGGACTGGGGATTGCCCGCATAGAGTCGCCACTTGAGTTGCTCATCCAATTCATGGGCCACCGTCACATGGGCTAAGGTCGCGCCATTGTCCGTGCCACCGCCTGCCGGGAAAAAGGCTTCTAGCTTGAGTTCCCCAATTTCGGAGAGGGTGGCAAACCGGGAAGCCACGACATCGCGGTAGCGCTTGGTTGCTTCTCCTTGGTGGATGCGATCGCCACAATTCGTATAGGCCAAGGTCGTCACCACACTGGGCAAGCTCAAATCTGCCCCGCAGGCTTTCATGTCCGTAGGGCTCCCCGCTGCAAACTGTAGCTCATCGCGCAGGAGTTGGAGGCCGTTGATGAGGGCGTAGCGATCGCTGACAATTTCGTTGAGGTAATTGTGGTAGGCGTTGCGCTCCATGCCAAAACTTGCAGAGAGTTGCCAAAAATAGTCAACGCGTTTTTGGGTGGCCGTGGCATCAAAGGGCAAGGACATAACCAGAATTTCGCTCGTAAGGGTTCGCGGCTTTCAAATTGCAGCACATCGCAGCGAATTGCCGCAATTACACTGTCCTTAGTCTACTGCTCTTAGCCGATGGAAATGACTCTTCGTTACGGCACTGAATAAGTTCAGTCAATCCAGACGAAGACCCAACTATCAGAGCAAACCATCAGGGCAAATGTAACCCGTTTAGATCTTAAAGACTATAAGACTATGCCTCAGTTTTCCGTTCGTCCATCCTCTCTTCTCGCTGTTTTGGTCATCGGTCTCAGCTTCACCGCATCGGATCTCGCTGGGGTCAGTCCTTGGGCAACTTCTCCCCTAGGTAGACAGGAGGCGATCGCCCAACCCCTGCGCTCAGCCCAACTTCTGTACACCCTCACTGGTCACGGAGGCGGCATCAATACCGTTGCCTTTACCCGCTTTAACCACTACGCAATCAGTGGCAGCGTCGATAAAACCATCCGAGTGTGGGATCTGGATAATGGTTCTTTGGTGCGCACCCTAAACGGCTCCCATGCCGTCAGCAATATCGTTCTCAGTCCCGACAGCAATAAAATCTACAGCACAGGACCCAGCTATGCCCCTTCCGTCAAAATTTGGCAGCGCGAAACGGGGCAACTCAAAAAAGTGATCAGCGATTTTGAAGCCGTTGTCAGGTCCATGGATGTTAGCGGCGACAGCGAAGTTTTGGCCACTGCGGTGCTTGAAGGCATCGTTGAACTTTGGGATACGCGCACCGGGGAACGCCTCAAAACCCTACGCGGCCATACGGATTATGTAACGGCAGTGGCCTTTGCACCAGGGGGTAAAAAGCTGGTGAGTGGTGCTTCGGGGCGCGATCGCTCCATCAAAGTCTGGAATGTCGATAAAGGTGAAGAAATATACACCATTAGTCCCCAAAACAATGGCCATCAAGATTGGGTTTTAGACGTTGCAGTCTCGGACAATGGTCGCTATATCGTCAGCGGTAGCGCCGACAAAACCCTCAAGCTTTGGGATCTTGAAACTGGAACATTGCTGAGAACGTTCTCGGGGCACAACCATTGGGTGCGATCGGTTGCCATTAGCAACAACAACGACTACATTGTCAGCGGTAGTAAGGATGGTACCGTCAAGGTTTGGGACCTGAAAACCGGTGCAATACTTTACGATATCAAGGCGGTCGATCGCGGGAGCGATGAGGTCAGAGCCGTTGATTTTGCCTCAGACAATAAAACCATTATGGCCGGATTGACCGATAGTAAAGTCAAAATTTGGCGACTCAATTAGCTTGTTGCTTGTTTGCTTTAGGAATTAAATGAATCGGGAATGGGGTTGTTGATAATCCTGACAGCCGATTGCCGCCTCAGTCAGCGCCCTATGCGGATGCACCGTGCATTTGAGTCGGTAATCATGGGTAAAAAATTCACAATTGGCGCAGGGAATTTGATGCATTTCCTGGGATCGATGGATTGTGGCTTGCCAGGTTGCGACCAGATTCCAGAGGGTGAGGAGGGCGATCGCCCAAGCCAATCCCGCCAACACCACCGTCGGCACTGACCGAACCCATTGTAAAATCGTGCCCATGGCTTGAAGAACGACATTCATCATAAAATCTGCCATCCACCATCCCCCCTAGCTTACGCGATCTCGAAGGTTCGGGCACAGGTATTCGGGCACGGGTCATTCGGGCACTGGCCAGATGTTACCGTTGTTCACGAAAGCACTAATTTCCGACCGGAGAACCGGGGTTTGTGGCATATTAGGAGCCCAGGCTCACAAACCTGAATTGTTTTGCATTGATTTCAATTGATTTCACAGGAAGTCTGTACCTATGGCGCTCCAACTCGGCGATCAAGTTCCAAACTTTACCCAAAAGTCCTCCATGGGGGACATTAATTTCTACGATTGGGCTGGTGATAGCTGGGTCGTACTCTTTTCTCACCCGGCTGACTATACCCCTGTCTGCACCACCGAACTCGGGACCGTCGCCAAATATCGGCCAGAATTCGAAAAGCGCAACGTTAAAACCCTGGCCCTTAGCGTCGATGGGGTCGAATCCCACCAGGGATGGATCAACGACATCAACGAAACCCAAGGCACTCGCGTCGATTATCCCATCCTGGCCGATGAAGACAAAACCGTCTCCGAACTGTACGGAATGATTCATCCCAATTCTAGTACGGGCAATACCCTGACGGTTCGGTCTGTCTTTGTCATTGATCCCAACAAAAAGTTGCGTCTCACGATTACCTATCCCGCCAGCACAGGCCGAAACTTCGATGAATTGCTACGGGTGATTGATTCCCTCCAGCTCACGGACGATCACAAGGTTGCCACCCCCGCGAACTGGAACGATGGCGATGACTGCGTTGTGGTTCCGTCCATTGTCACCGCAGATGCGCAGCAACAGTTCCCCAAAGGGGTGACCGAAATTAAGTCCTATCTGCGCATGACCCCTCAACCGAATAAGTAAGCCATCGGTCAGCTATCGGTTAGCCAGCCGGATTCATGCACCTGTTCCCAGTCACATTGCGAGGCATTGCGGTCCGCTTCCCCTCGCAATGCCTCTGCCATTTTGTGCCAAGCTAGGGAAGAGACCTTTCTGCCCGTACCGCACCGCTAACCCCTATGTCTACCCTGACCCAGGAGCTGACCCTGAGACCGACCAGTGCTGCCGATCTCGACTTTGTTTTCGAAGCCGAATCGGCACCCGCAAATCGTCGGTTTGTCATCCCTTGGAGCCGCAGTCAGCATGAAGCTGCTCTCGAAGATCCCAATCTACAACACTGGATCGTAGAAAGTGAAAAGCCCTTGGGATATTTCATCCTAGCGGGGCTCCAAAATCCGAATCAGAGCCTTGAAATGCGTCGGATTGTGATTACCGAGAAAGGTCGAGGCTATGGTCGTCGGGCGATTAAGCTGACCCTGGGCTATATTTTTGACGAACTGGAGATCCATCGGTTTTGGGTGGAGGTCAAGGATTTTGATGTGCGGACGCTGCATCTGTATCGCTCCTTGGGGTTTGTGGAAGAGGGCAAATTGCGAGAAAGTTATAAAAGCGCTGAAGGCTTTGAGTCTTTGGTGTTGCTGTCGATGTTGCGATCGGAATACGAGCAACTAGTGGGCTACCTCATTGACTAACCGTAGAGAAGCATCGAGAACATTATGGGGATCACCAACGGTTTTGTAGGTACGGTCGGGAATACGCCACTCATTCGCTTGAACAGTGTGAGTGAGGCAACGGGGTGTGAGATTTTAGGCAAGGCGGAGTTTTTGAATCCCGGTGGATCGGTAAAAGATCGAGCAGCGCTGTTCATTATTGAAGATGCCGAACGGCGGGGATTGCTCAAACCCGGAGGCACAGTGGTCGAAGGCACCGCTGGCAATACGGGGATCGGTCTCGCCCATATTTGTAATGCCAAAGGTTATCGCTGTCTCATCGTGATCCCCGAGACCCAGTCCCAGGAAAAAATCGATTTGCTGCGTACCTTGGGGGCAGAAGTGCGCACAGTGCCTGCGGTTCCTTACCGTGATCCCAACAATTATGTAAAGCTTTCCGGACGAATTGCGGAAGAATTACCCAACGCCATCTGGGCGAATCAATTTGATAATTTGGCCAACCGTCAAGCTCATTACAAAACTACTGGCCCCGAGATTTGGGCGCAAACCAAGGGTCGAGTGGATGCCTGGGTCGCTGCCATTGGTACGGGCGGTACCTATGCTGGAACGGCAATGTTTTTGAAGGAACAAAACCCTGCGATTCAATGTGTTATCGCGGATCCCCTAGGAAGCGGTCTCTACAGTTACGTCAAAACCGGTGAAATTGCGATTGAGGGTAGCTCTATCACCGAAGGGATTGGCAATAGCCGCGTCACCGCTAATCTGCAAGGATCGCCGATGGATGATGCTATTCAGGTGACCGACCCAGAAGCCCTAGAGATAATTTATCAATTGTTGCGACAGGACGGATTGTTTATGGGGGGATCGGTGGGAATTAATGTTGGTGCAGCCGTAAAACTAGCTCAAACCCTGGGACCGGGCCATACCCTTGTGACGGTGCTCTGTGATGGCGGTGCGCGCTATCAATCTCGGATTTTTAGTCAAGAATGGCTGGCCTCTAAGGGATTGACCATGCCTTAAAAAACTTAAGAAAAACAGAGAAACACAGAGTTCGGTAACACCCTCGTAAAGTTTTCGGTCATCCGTACGCCAATTCTAGAAAAGCTGACTACAGTGGAAAAGCAATCAAAAGGCAAGGCGTAATTCAATAAATTGATTGCTGTTTTTGATTTTGTTTTACGTTTCCTTGCAAATGATTCTAGAAAAGTTACGGAAAAAGTTACGAAAACATTCGCCAAACCGAAGGCGAAAGGAGATCGATCATGGCTCAAGTTTTACAGTCTGCTGATTCCGTTTCCGGTGCTGTGGGGCAAAGTTTGGAGGCGCGGATTCATGGGGCGATCGCCGAAGCTCGTCAAGCCTGTTCTGTCAGTGGTGATTATTCGAGTGAATGTGTTATCGCTTGGGAAACAGTAGAAGAGCTCCAGGCTGAACGCTCCCATCAGCAAGATGCCGCAGATGCTCAACCCTTCTTTTCCCAATTCTGCTCGGAACATCCCGAAGCCGATGAGTGTCGAATTTACGACGTTTAACCTGATAGTTTATGCCCCCACGTCCCAGCCTACCGTTCGTCAGCCGCCGCCAAACTGAAATTATTGAAGTAGTGGCTCGCAATGGCTGGGACTACTTTCGCAATCAGCTTTCTCTCAACCCCAAGCCTGAAGAATTCCGCTTACCGTTACCCGAGGTGCTGCGGCAAATTTTGATTGAGTTGGGGCCAACGTTTGTCAAATTAGGTCAGTTGCTGAGTACTCGCCCAGACCTAGTCGGGCCAGAATATATTACTGCCCTAGAAACGCTGCAAAGTGACGTTCCGGCGCTGCCGTGGGCTGCCGTGGAACAGGTGTTACGGGCGGAATTGCAGCAATCCCTAGATGAGTATTTTCTGCACATTGATCCCCAGGCGATCGCCGCTGGTTCCCTGGGCCAAGTCCATCGGGGAAAACTTCAGGACGGCACCCCCGTGGCCATTAAGGTACAGCGTCCAGGCATTCGGGAGGTGATTGAACAGGATTTGGAGGGATTGAAGGCGATCGCCACTCTCTTTGACCGAGGGGGCGGTTTAGGTAAAGCCTATGACTTGCCGGGTCTCGTCGAAGAATTTCGCAATAGCCTCATGGGCGAACTGGACTTTCGGCGGGAGGGGCTAAATACTCAGAAGTTGCAGGAGAATCTAGCCCATAGCTTTCTATGGGATTCCGGCCAGGTGGTGGTTCCCACGGTGCATTTTGAATGCACAACCGAGCGGGTGCTGGTCTTGGAATGGATCGAAGGGGTCAAACTGACCGATGCACGGCTGCCACCGGAGCGCCGTAAGGCCGTTGCAGAACTCACGACCCAGGTGATGATGCAACAGATGTTTTTGAATCGGTTTTTCCATGCGGATCCCCATCCCGGCAATTTTCTCTATATTGCCGATGAGAAGCAGGTGCGGATTGCCTTGTTGGACTGCGGCATGGTAGCAATTCTGGACCCTCGTACCCAGCGGATTATTACGGATTTAATCATTGGTGTGGTGTACGAGCAACCACGTCAGGTCGCTCAAGCCGTTCGGGAACTGGGATTTGCGCGATTAGAAGTCGATTTACGAGCCCTTGAAGCTGAATTTGATCGACTTCTGCGGCGATTCTATACGCGCCCCTTAGAAGCGATTAACCTGACTGAATTACTCAACGAAGCCCTACGAATTCCTCGGGAAAATCAGATTCAGATGCCGGGAACGATTGGGCTATTTGTTAAGGCGATCGCCAACGTCGAAGGCATTGCCCGCCAGTTGGATCCGCAATTTGCCTTTGTGGACGTGGCGCGACCTGTGGTAGAGCGATCGCTCCAGCAGCGTCTTCTCAGCCCAGCCTTTGGGGCAGATTTGGCCCGCTCTTCCCTGTATTTATCCCAGCTTTTGCTCGACTTTCCCCAGCGATTGGATGTGTTGCTGGATCGACTGGAACGATCGGAACTGGGGCTCAACTGGCGCTGGCGAGGGCAAACGGAATTTCAGGCGATCGCCTCCCGCAAAGTGAGTCAGCTTACTCTAGCCTTGATGGGAATGGGCTGTTTGGTTGCAGGAGCAATCTTAGTCTTAGCTAGCGCCCAGGAAACTTCGGCTTTGCCCTCGCGCAGTTTGTTTTTCTGGAGTCAAGGGCTGCTGATTTTGGGGAGCGGGATTAATCTTGGACTACTCTTCAAATTATTGCTGCGCTCCTAAACTGAAGGTTCTAGATCTCAAATTATCTTGACAAGAAAAATTGATTGTCTCGCTCCCTATTATCATCTTTAAAGAAAGTTCTACTAGATGTTAAACAGTCTCTCGTAGCGCATAACCTACGCCACGAACTGTATAAATCAGGCGTTTTCGCTGACCTGCTTCTAGTTTGATACGCAATGCTCGAATATAGACCTCAATAATGTTAGATTCACCACTAAAATCATAGCCCCAAACCTTTTCCAAAATTTGTTCACGAGTCAACACCTGTCGGGGATGACGGATAAGAAGTTCTAATAAATCGAATTCTTTTGCGGTAAGTTGAATTAATTGGCAATCGCGATATACTTCACGAGTAATCCTGTTTAAAGATAAATCTTCAAAGATGAATAAGCTAGAAAAACTGTGACGAAAACGACGTAAGTGTGCATTGACTCTAGCAAGGAGCTCTTCAATACTAAAGGGTTTAATAACATAGTCATCCGCCCCTGCATTCAACCCCGCAACGCGGTCAAGAATTTCGTCTTTTGCCGTCAGCAGAATGATAGGAGTCTGAATTCCCATAGAACGAAGTCTCTTACAGATATCTAAACCTGACATACCGGGCATTAACCAATCTAAAATCAGCAAGCTGGGCTGAACTTCTCGTGCTAGCGCCAATCCATCGACACCATTGAATGCAACGGTGACATTATATCCCTCTAGATTAAGCTCTAATTTGATAAACTGTGCCAATTTTGAATCGTCTTCGACGAGAAGAATATGGGAAGTCATAGCATTAGCTCCCAAAGTGGTAAAGTGATTGTGAACAAACTTCCCTTCCCCGGTTTTGAACGAAGATAAATTCGTCCTCCCATGCTCTCAACTAAGCTTTTAGAAATCGCTAATCCTAATCCTGTCCCATCCCTAGAGCGGATCATGGATTCATCCACCCGATAGAATCGTTCAAAAATTCGGTTTTGGTGAGCTAAGGAAATTCCGATACCGCGATCGCGCACATGAATAACTGCTTGTCGTTCTCTTTTGGTTAGAACCAGATCAACTCTTTGATCGGATGCAGAATATCTAATCGCATTATCTAACAGATTAAGCAGTACTTGTTGCAATCGATCCTGGTCAGAATAAGCAGTAATATCATCTGTCGTTATTTGCACTCGAATACATCTATTACTAACCTTTTTAGTCATTTCTGCGACCTCTACCACCATTGTATTTAATATCACTGGAGAGAGACGAAAGTGGACATGACCACTATCTAGTCGTGCTAAATCAAGTAGATCTTGTAACATACGAATCGTACGTTCAGCTTCTGCAGAAGCAGTTGATATCGCTTGTTGCTGATGGGGGCTAAGATTATCACCCCTCCTTAATAGACTTTGAAGATAGCCTGCAATTATAGACAGAGGTGTTCTGAGTTCATGGGAGACGTTACCAACAAACTGTCGTTGTTGCTCCCATGAGCTTGATAGACGAACCAACATTTTGTTAAAGGCCTGTGCCAATCCCAAAATTTCATCCGGAGCGCTATGAAGTTCCAGTGTTGAACCTTTTAGCTCGTCAGCAGAAACAGCACTAGCTATCTGACTCATTTGCTCTAGGGGCTGAAGTGCTCTACGAATACGTCGCGAGATCGCAATTATTGATAAGACAATTGCGGCTATGCTAACTATCGTAAGATTGTAGATTCCTGCATTAAGTCGCTGCTGGTCATCTGTGATGTCCTTGAGGATATAAACCTGTCCAAGGGGATTACCATCAATAGTTAGAGGATTGCTACAGAGCACGACGTAGTGTTCACCAAAACGAACAACTGTAGGTTCTGCTGGAACTTCGTTTTGTGCCACTGTACTGATGACATCAGGGGAAGGAATATTAATTCCAGCAGAGCGAGACAGAATCTGTCCGTCAGAACTCTGCACCCAAATCAATAGTCCCGGTGTTGCAAGCTTGTTGATTGTCCGTGCTATGCCAGCTTCAACGGTCTCCCTCTGACGATAAAGTTCAACCTGCTCTGGAAAATGATCTGTGATATATTCTAGATTTTGCTTATGTGCATAAATCAGATTCTTTTCCATACGCCAACCAGCCCAAACCGTTACACTAGAGATTCCTACAAACGAGAGAGAAATCAACTCTAAGGTCAAGCGAAACTGTAACGACGTAAGAGAAATTTGTCCAACTCGTTCAATGGATAGATGAGTAATAAACCTTTGTAAGAGGTGCAAGATGTTTCTCTATGCATTAGTTTCATTAATCGTAGTATACGAGCAAAACCTAATTTCTGTCTAGATGAATCTGTCTTGAATTAGATCTAGGGTAACAAACCAGATCCTTGAAGTTATACATTGAAAGATTGAAGCCAAGAAAATAGGGGTTTTCAGCAAAAACTTAGGCATTATCTATCAAATTTTCATCTCCTACTCATTTTTCTGGATTGTAATGAAGAGCGTCAAGATAAGTTATCTTCTGTTTCTGGAAATTCAAATGCCTCAGTTTTCAAGATTATGGATCCGTCTGTTTTTAGCTGGTCTTACAGGCGCAGCACTAATCGTTGTTTCAGCATCTGTTGTAATCACAGCAACGCCAACCCAGGCAACCGCTCAGAATAATCCCTGTGCTGCTAAAAAAGGAGCCAATGTCGGAGGCCCCTTAGCCAAAGAATTACGGGGTAAGCCCGTTGTCGTTGACATCTACGCAAGCTGGTGTCCCGCTTGCAAAAATATTGCGCCAACGCTCTCGCGGCTACAGGAAGATTACGATGGAAAAGCTCATTTTATTGTGTTAGATGTCAGCGACAAGTCTAAGGCTCGTCAGGCAGAGGCTAGAGCTAAGCAGTTGGGGCTGGACAAATTTTTTGCTGCCCACAAATCCCAAACTGGCCTAGTTGCCATCATCGATCCAGCAACAGGTGATATTTTGGCACAACATCGTAATAACCCGACAAAATCTGCCTATAGCTCTGTGCTCAACGCTGCGATCGCCAAGAAGTAAAAGGTATACATTAATCTTCAATTTGGATTAGGAGGTCATTGTGGCTAACTCCTCTCAATCTCCAAGTGAGGGCAAGCCAGTACGCAGAATGAAACGATTTAAAGGATTTAGAAAATGGCTACTTTATAGTGGATTAGGAGTTCTTGCACTGATCATTGTCCTTACCCTAGGTCCTGTGATTAGCCATCCTATCGAACAGGTTATTTCTATTGTGGAGAACCGCTATCAACAGTGGTTCTCTCAACAGGATACAGCTAATCCTTTGGTGCTGTTGCCCTTAGCCTTTTTGGGTGGAGTTTTAGCGAGTGTATCGCCTTGCATTTTAGCGCTATTACCCGTTAACCTAAGCTACATTGGCACTTTGAAAATTAAATCTCGTTGGGACGCATTTACTAAAGCAGGGATGTTTGTGTTGGGAGCCATTACGATTTTAAGCCTATTTGGTTTGGTTTCCTCCTTTGCCGGAGCCGTCATGGTTGAGTACCGAGGCTACATCAATTGTGTTGTAGGGCTAATTATGCTTCTAATGGGGCTCTGGTTAATTGGGATCATCAAAATTCCTCTTCCTGAGATGGAAGTCAATCTACCCCCAGCAGGTCCCTATGGTGTTGGCTTAACCTTTGCCTTAGTCAGCTCTCCCTGTGCAAGTCCAGTTTTATTTGCAGTACTGGCGGCGGCAGCGGCTACCGGCTCTCAGCTTTTAGGGACATTGACAATGGTTAGCTATGCCTTGGGATATACCATTCTCATTTTTCTTGCTAGCTTGTTTACTGGGCTAGCCAAACAAAGCAACCGGTTGCTGAAGCATTCTGAAGGAGTTATTCGTTTTGGTACCGTTGCACTGATGATTACGGGAGCATATTACCTCTTTACAGGCACACAATGGTTTATAGGAGGCTAAGTCGATGCAGGTTGAAAATCTAGTTATTATTGGCTCAGGGCCAGCAGGTTATACGGCGGCTATCTATGCCGGACGTGCTCAGCTTAGCCCCATTGTCTTTGAGGGATTTGAAGCAGGGGGGGTGCCTGGTGGCCAGTTGATGACAACAACCAACGTAGAAAACTTTCCAGCTTTTCCCAAAGGGATTCAGGGTCCAAAGCTCATGGCTCAGATGCGTCAGCAAGCAAAGCGGTGGGGGGCTCAGTTGATTACCGATGATGTGGTTAGTGTCGATCTCAAGCAGCGACCTTTTACGATTGATTCTGCGGATCAATCGGTCAAGGCCCATGCCGTGATCATTTCTACTGGAGCAATGGCAAAACGATTGTATCTACCTGGAGAAGAGCTTTTTTGGAACAATGGTATCTCCGCTTGTGCTATTTGTGATGGTGCTAGTCCTTTATTTCAAGGTACTGAAGTTGCTGTTGTGGGTGGTGGAGACTCCGCTGTAGAAGAAGCATTGTATCTAACCAAATATGCACAAAAAATTCATGTGTTAGTGCGTCGCGATCGTCTACGGGCTTCAAAAACGATGCAAGACCGACTATTGAATCACCCTCAAATCCAAATTCACTGGAACTGTATTCCACTAAGTACCCATGGTAATGAGGTACTCAATTGGATTCGGATTCAGGACAGGATCACGCAAGCTGTGTCTGAATTGGCCGTCAGTGGATTGTTTTACGCCATTGGCCACATCCCAAATACCCAACTTTTTCAAGGACAATTGAGCTTGAATTCAGCAGGCTATATTCGTACTGAGGGAAAAAGTACTGCGACTCATATTCCTGGGGTTTGGGCTGCTGGCGATGTTCAAGATTCCCATTATCGACAGGCAATAACCGCTGCTGGAACAGGTTGTATGGCAGCACTCGAAGCTGAACGATGGTTGGCAGAACGATCATACTGTCGGGAATTGTCTCTAATATAACCTCAATCCTTTCTTTCACTTCCTCACTATTCTAGGAGAACGATATCGTGTCACAGTCTCAAACGAATCATCCGCTTATCGTTGAAGGGCATGAAGTCCTTACAAAATTGCAACAAGCCCCTGAAAAACTAATTCTCGTTAAATTTATTGCGCCCTACTGTCCCTCCTGTGAAACTTTAGCCCCTGTGCTTCAACAGTTTGTCATAGATCAAGTAGATCAAGTGCATCTAGTAAGCATAGATATGACTGAGGAGCCTGAATTAGCAATGGCTTTAGGCGTAAGAAGTGCTCCGACAGTTATTCTATTTAGGGGAAAAGATATCCTAGATAAAATTGTTGGTCTCAAGCCAAAGAAGTTCTATGACGAGGCCATTCAAAGAGTTCTCTCATAGATTCTGGTGTCATCTTAATGGTTCTTTGATTGTCTATAAATTTCCGAGAAAATCGCCATGAGTCTAACTGATGATTTGGCCCACTTGTCTGCCCACAACCGCTCGATGCTTCCAGAAGATACTCAAAATATTATGGAGCAAGCTGGAATTGATTTGATAAATTCAGGGATTAGCGATCGCGCTCTCCAAGCAGGAGATACAATTCCACGTATTATTCTACCCAATGCAACTGGTCAATTGATTGATGTTCAAGCACTCTTAAAATCAGGCCCAGTAGTGCTCTCATTCTATCGTGGAGTTTGGTGTCCCTATTGCAATTTAGAGCTGAAGGCACTACAGCAAACTCTACCAGAAATCAAAGATTATGGTGGAACGCTAGTAGCCATATCTCCCCAAACCCCAGACAATTCACTCTCAGTCCTTGAGAAAAATGATTTGACTTTTGAAGTCCTGAGTGATCTGGGAAATCAAGTGGCACATCAATTTGGCCTTGTCTTTACTGTCCCGGAAAGGCTTCGTCCCATTTATCAAGGGTTGGGTATTGATCTTCCTGTGACGAATGGAGATAACACCTTTCAGTTACCTATTCCAGCGACCTATGTAGTCAATCGTGATGGTGTTATTCTTCATGCATTTGTTAATGCCGACTATACTCAAAGGCAAGATCCCAAAGAAATCATCATGATACTCAAAGGAGCAATGCGTTTATGAAACCTCACTATCGAGTTGCTATTTTTGGCTCGGCACGGATCAAATCAGAAGATCCGGAATATAGTGATGTCTTTAATATTGCCCAAGGCTTAGCACAGTTGGGATTTGATATTGTCACTGGAGGAGGACCAGGATTAATGGAGGCAGCCAATGCTGGACATAAAAGTCTTGCATCTAATGTCTATTCGATTGGTTTGAATATTAAGCTTCCCCATGAACAAAATCCCAATCAATATCTCGACATCAACAAAGACTTTGATAAGTTTAGCGAAAGATTAGACACGTTCATGTCCCTTTCAGACGTCGTCGTGGTTGCACCGGGTGGAGTTGGGACAATGCTTGAACTGTTCTACACTTGGCAGCTTATGCAGGTTCATCACATTTGTGAAACTCCCATTATTCTCTTTGGTGAGATCTGGACAACTTTGATAGATTGGTTACAAACAGAGGTTTTAGAGAGACAATTATTTTCCTACAATGATTTTAATCATATCTTCCATGTAAAATCAGTTCACGAAGTGCTTGATCTGATTGAGAAAATTCATTGCGATCGCTTCAAGATGGAGCACGTCTGTGTCAATTACTCTAAATATCGCATGGAATTCAATTTGGCACCTTAAGTCAGATGTTAGCTTAAAAATTCCTAAGAAACATCACAGCATTAGTGCATAGTCAATCGAATAAATCGTCATGAAAAATTTGAAAAGATCTACTGGATTTATAGTGTCTGTAAGTACTTTTGCAATTTTTCTTTCTATCCTTCAATCTGGGGGATGGGAAAACTTTAAACTACAAAATTTTGCGCTCGCTCAAACCTTAAATCCTAAAAATAAAGATTTAGAAGATTTACGCAAACAGAATCTCAATGGTGAGGTTGAGGCCCGCATCAACCTTGAAGAATTGATGAGTGGAGGAATCCCCAGGGATGGAATTCCAAGTATTGACTCCCCACAGTTCGATAGTTCTACTACAATCCCCTTTCGCGATCATGATTGGGTGATTGGTGTCGTCGTAAATGGCGAAGCCAAGGCTTATCCCTTCAATGTGATGAACTGGCATGAAATTGTCAATGATACTATCGGAGGGGTAAATATTACAGTCTCTTATTGTCCCCTGTGTGACACCAATATTGTCTTTGAGCGAAATGATACAACCTTTGGGGTATTTGGCAAGCTCTATCAAAGTTGCTTAGTCATGTACAATCGAGCTGATGATACGCTCTACGCACAACCTTGGGCGATTGGAGTTGTCGGCCCTCAAATCAATCAATCCCTCAAGCGTATTCCGTCGGTCAAAACAACGTTGTCTGATTGGAGGAAAAAACATCCTAATAGCCAGATTCTCTCCACTCGAACAGGGCATAAACGGAATTATCAAGATTATCCCTATGGCACCTATTATACCGACGAGAAAATTATATTTCCAGTGCGAAATCAAGAACAACAACAGTTGCATCCAAAAGCGATCGTTAGCTATATCTGGCAATCAGATAGTCAAACACCTCACAATCAATTTTCAGGTGATAGCCAGATGCTCGTTCACGAGGAAATTCGACAGAGAGGGACTCAGGAGGTTGAATTTGCGGGGCGGAAAGTTCGTGGACGTTGGGATGAAGCGTTATCTACTGTGATCGTAGAAGAGCTTGATGGTACAATAATCCCTAGCACGACAGCATTTGCATTTGTATATCCGGCCTATTTTGGCCCTTCATTGTAAGTAGAGAGTGATAGTCTGTGGCAATTCCTACTCCGCATTTTCGTCGTTCACTACGTCTACAGCAGTATGGACTCGCACTCCGTGTTGCACTAATTGTTGGTTCAGTTCTGTTTACCATTAACCATGGTCAAGCGCTATTCAATCGAAGCATGAATCGAGATCGCTGGGTCTCAGGTTTATTAAGCTACTGCGTTCCATTTCTCGTGAGTCTGCATGGACAACGGCAGGGGAAATAGCGGCGATATCGATCTTAACCGGTCTCGCTGCGATCGCCCTATCCAGAAAACTTCGGTATTTTTTAATCTATCACTCATTTAGCAACCGAGAGATTCCGCTAGGATTGAAGGCTATTGCTTTCTATTGCCTTAATCAGGATGCTCAAGAAAAATTGCTGGTTGCAAGGACTTCTGTTTGGACTGATTGCCATGTTCTTTGTCGTGGCTTGCACGCCAACGACAACCCGGAATACCGGTAGCGACCCAAGCACAAACGCTTCTCCCGCTAATGCGTTGACTCGATTGAAGTTTGGCGTTGGTCCTTACTTTCCGACTCCGAACGAAAACCGGAACCAATTTGAGCCATTGTTCAACCAACTTGCCGAGCAATTGCAATTACCTGCTGAAGTGACTGTTGCAGATGACTGGATTGGCATTTCTGAGGCGTTACGATCGCGCACGCTAGACGTGGCCTGGTTAGGTCCTTGGGGCTATGTCTTGGCCAAGCATAATGATCCCTCGCTGCAAGCGATTGCCACAGTCCAATACAAGGATAAACCCACCTACTATTCCGTTCTCATGGCGCGGGCTGATGCGCCGTTTGATACCCTGGATGAGGCGATCGCCCAGAGTCAGCAAGGCAACAAACTCAAATTGAGTTTGGCCGATGTCGGATCAACATCCGGTTGGCTCATTCCCCAAGCGGAATTTAAGCAGCGCAATCTCGATCCCAAAACGGTCTTTGACTACAGTGAAGGGGCAAGTCATGCCGCCCAAGCGATCGCAGTGTTGAGTGATCAAGTGGATATTGCATCTGATTACGATCGCAATCTAGACGTTTTGAGCGATACAGGAAAAATTGATAAGAGTAAACTCAAAATCATCTGGCAATCCGCTCCCCTGCCCAATGATCCAATTGTCGTGCGCGGTGAGTTTCCAGAAGCTATCCGCACGCAGCTACAAACCGCTCTAACTAGTTTATCTTCAGAAGAGTCTAAAACTCTATTGCCGCCAAATTACACGGGTTTTGTGGTTTCGGATGGAAGTAACTATGCCCCCATTGAAGCCGCAGGGAAATCGCTTGGAAAGTTGAAATAGACCCAGATATACAATCAGATCTAACGATTGATGAACGCTGCACCACGGCTAATTCATGCCTATTCATTCAAGAGATCATTCTACTCCTTTGGAAACACTTGATTTGGAAGCACTGCTGGCGGCGGAGCAACGTCGACAAGGCGGTATTTGGCAATGGTTGCGCCAGGGCTTTGGTGGGGCTTTGGCGATCGCCCTCCTCGTTGCCAGTGCTCATACGGCCAAGGTAGATTTGCCCCAGTTTTGGCAGCGGATTCCCACCGTAGGGGAGTGGCTTGCTCGCCTTTTTCCCCCGGATTTTTCTGAGCTTCCTATTTTCTTGGTGGCAGTTTGGGAAACGTTGGCGATCGCCATCATCGGGACCGTTTGTGCCACGATCGTTGCCCTTCCCTTGGCCCTTTTGGTAGCACGCAATATTACCCCGGCCCGTTGGTTGGCTACGCCTTTACGGGGTTTGCTGAATCTATTACGAGGGATTGATACAGCAATTTTCGCGTTATTTTTTGTTTCGATTGTCGGTCTAGGTCCCTTTGCAGGGGCTTTGGGTGTAGCTTTTCATACCACTGGATCAATGGCAAAACTCTATGGTGAAGTGCTAGAATCCTTGCCTAGGGAACCGATTGAAGCCATTGAAATTACGGGGAGCGATCGCCTGCGCACCTTTGCTTTTGCGGTCTTACCGGAGGCATTACCAGGATTGATTGGTATTAGTTTGTATCTCTGGGAATTCAATGTTCGTTCTTCGGTGATCTTAGGCATTGTTGGAGCAGGGGGCATTGGGTATGAACTGCTAGTCAGCCTTAAATTGCTTGATTTTCCTCGCCTTTGTACCATTTTGTTATTGATTTTAGCCATGGTCAGCTTGATTGATGCCCTCAGTGCCTATCTTCGCCAGAGATTACAATAAAATGCTCACCGTTTCACACCTCACAAAATCCTATCAACGAGGCCATCTTGCCCTAGACAATCTTAGTTTTGAGATCAAACCCCATAGCTTTACTGCGGTTTTAGGACCCAGTGGAGCGGGAAAAACTACGTTATTTCGTTGTCTCCTCCAACTCATTCAACCCGATTCAGGAGAGGTGTATTTCCAAGGGCAAGATCTAACCCATTGCTCACCTTCCGAACTCCAAAAAGCCCGCATCCAAATTGCAACGATCGCCCAACAATTTAATTTGGTACGGCGACGCACCGCCCTGGAAAATTGTTTGGGGGGGCGTCTAGCCGAGTTACCGCTTTGGCGCTGTTTAACCAGTCAGTTTCCAGCCCCTTTATTACGGGAAGGTCTCGCAGCGTTAGAACGGGTAAAACTGTTAGACGTAGCGTTTCAACGGGCCGATCGCCTTTCAGGAGGACAACAACAGCGGGTGGCGATCGCTCGCGCTCTCACCCAAAAGGCCCGTCTCATTCTAGCGGATGAACCGGTTGCCAGTCTTGACCCAGAAACCGCCCATGTAGTACTACAACTCCTGCGCTCCCTTTGCGACCAAGAGGGAATGACCCTTATCTGTAATCTGCATCAGGTGGAGTTGGCAACCCAGTATAGCGATCGAATTTTAGGCATTCATTCAGGCCAATTGGTCCTAGATCTGCCCACCCATCAGTTGAGCAAGCGCGACATTGACTTAATCTATCAGTCCAAATCCTGCTGACAAAGGGGCAGAACCACCTGCGATAATAGCAAAGCCCTTTCGTTGCCATGGTCCGTGTTTGAATCTTTCCAGCCCCTTGCCGCGATCGCCACGACCCCCGCTGCGTTGCGCTGTTTACAGCCCCTTGGGCATCAGTGCTCAATTTGGGTGCCGGAACGGTTGCTAGAGCAGTTAGACGAGCGCTTGCTCCCCTCGGAACGCCTTGGAATTGAAACCTACAACGGGTCCCTGGCCGACCACCTCCATCACCTGTGGCCCAGCCATCGGGGCTTCATCTTTGCCCTTGCCACGGGAGCAACGGTGCGGCTGATTGCCCCGCTCTTGCAGAACAAAGTCACTGATCCGGCTATTGTGGTTGTTTACGCATCTGACAAGATTGTAATTAGTCTCTGCGGGGGGCATCAAGGGGGAGCAGACCAGTTGACGAGATTGGTGGCAACGCAACTGGACGCGACACCAATTATTACTGGAGGAGCTAAAAATCTTGAACTGACAGGGGTTGATATTCTGGGCAATCCCTTTGGCTGGACCAGGGGCGAGGGGAATTGGACCGGCGTGAGTGCGGCGATCGCCCGTCAAGGCTCCATTCAAGTCATCCAAGAAACGGGCTCGATGCTTTGGCAACAGCATCTCCCCCCCGACCATCCCTATGAGTTTGGCTTCACTGAAGCCGATCATCCTCAGGCACGCATCTGGATCAGTCCCAGCCAACGGCAGTTTGGTCCCGATAGTATTCCCAAGGTGCAGTGGCATCCCCGCGTCCTTTGGGTGGGCGTGGGCTGTGAGCGGGGGAGCTCCCGGCAGTTGATTGAACAGGCGATCGCCCAAACTTGTCAACGCAACCATTTAGCAGAAGGGGCGATCGCAGGCATCGCCACCCTCGATCTCAAAGCTGACGAAACCGGCCTGCTTGAACTCTGCGAGGCTCGACAATGGCCCCTGCGCTGTTTCCCTGCCGAAACGCTCCGTGACTTCCCCGTTCCCACGCCGTCCGAGATCGTGCAAGCCGAAGTCGGTACCCCCAGCGTCGCCGAAGCCGCTGCCCTCGCCGCCGTCCAAGCCTTTACAGCCCATCATGGTTCTCTCCTCTCTCCTTCCGCCACCCCGTTTGACCCGACGCTGCTGGTCAAAAAACAAATCCACCGCCGCCCCGATCAGCCTGGAGCCGTGACTGTGGCGATCGCCCTATCTCCCCTCGAATACACCGGACGCATCGGACAGTTGTCTCTGGTGGGTACTGGCCCCGGTGCGCTGAATCAAATTACGCCTGCGGCGAAGGGAGCGATTGTCGCGGCAGATGTGGTGATTGGTTATGGGTTGTATATCGATCTAATTCGGCCTTTGTTGCGACCGGGACAGATTGTTGAAGCCTTGCCGATTACAAAGGAGCGAGAACGGGCAGAACGGGCGATCGCCCTAGCCCAATGGGGGCTCACCGTCGCGGTAATTTCCTCAGGAGACAGCGGTATCTATGGCATGGCGGGGCTAGTCATGGAAAGCTTGGCCCAGCAGGGCTGGGATGGGCAAGTCCCTGGGGTGCAAGTGTTTCCAGGAATTACGGCTTTGCAAGCGGCAGCCGCTCGGGTTGGAACGCCGCTGATGCATGATTTTTGTGCGATTAGTCTGAGTGATTTGCTGACCCCTTGGTCGGTGATTGAGCAGCGGTTGCAAGCTGCCGCGAGTGGGGATTTTATTGTGGCGTTCTATAATCCCAAGTCAAAAACTCGGGTGACACAATTAGAAACTGCTCAGCAAATTTTGCTTCAGCATCGACCTGGATCAACCCCTGTGGCCTTGGTGCGATCCGCCTATCGAGCGGAGGAGCAAGTTACCGTTACAACGCTAGCAGATCTGCATAGTGCTCCTGTTGATATGCTAACTATCGTTTTGATTGGCAATCGAAGTACCCAAAATCATCAAAACTGGCTGATTACTCCCCGAGGCTATCTGGGGTTTTCCCCCTAAAATGGTACGATAAAACCAGTGATTCAACGTTAGTGTAGAGAGAAAGATTGGCGGGGGGAAGATTATAGAACCCGGCCAGAGGCAGAGCGTTTTAGGTAGCGGCCCATGCCTGCTCGTCCTAGCCACTGTTCACCCTCAACAATCAGCTCACCCCGCAGGAAAACTTTCTTGACTTTGCCCTGGACATTGCGACCCTCAAAAAGAGAATAGTCCACATTGGAATGCTGGGTACTGGCGCTGAGGGTATGGCGTTGGTTGGGATCAAATAACACAATGTCGGCGTCGCTGCCAACGGCGATCGTGCCTTTTTGCGGGAATAGACCAAACATTTTGGCCGGGGCTGTGGCGGTCAATTGAACAAAGCGGTTAAGGGTGATTTTGCCAGCTTGGACACCGCCGTCATACAACAGCTCTAGGCGCAGTTCTACCCCCGGTGCACCATTGGGAATTTTGTTGAAGTTGTCCAGGCCAAAGCGTTTAGATTTGAGAATACCTTGGGGGTTTTCGTTGAAGCAAAAAGGGCAGTGATCGGTGGAGACAATTTGCAAATCATCGAACCGCAGGCCGCGCCAGAGGGCATGCTGGCAATGGTGATCCCGTAGGGGTGGGGTCATGATGTACTTGGCGCTTTCAAACCCAGGGCGGTCATATTCCGATTGGTCTAGAAACAAGTAGTGAGGGCAAGTTTCTGCAAAGGCAGGGATACCGCGATCGCGCGCCTCCACCACTGCATCCAAAGCCTCTTTGGCCGAAAGATGCACAATATACACCGGTACCTCCGCCAACTCCGCAATGCGAATCACCCGATGGGCGGCTTCCCCTTCCATGAGTTGGGGCCGGGTGAGTTGGTGAAATTTAGGAGAAGTATTGCCCTTGGCGAGGGCTTCTTCAATCAGCGCCTGAATGACAACGCCGTTTTCTGCATGGAGATTGACCATGCCGCCATAGTCGCCAGTGGCCCGCATGGTGCGATAAATATCAGCATCGTCCACCATCAGGACACCGGGGTAAGCCATGTAAAGCTTAAAGCTTGAAACCCCATCGCGCCCAATCACATCGGGCAGCTCTGCCAAAGTCTCAGCGTTGATATCAGTAAGAATAATATGAAAGCCATAGTCGACAAAGCACTGGGGTTCGGCTGTGGCCAAGCGGCGATCTAGGGCCTGTTTGGGGGTATCGCCTTTAAACTGTTGGGCGAAGTCAATAATAGTTGTAGTTCCCCCAAAGGCGGCTGATCGGGTACCGCTCTCGAAGCTGTCGCAGGTGTAAACACCTTTGCCCATGGGGGTTTCCATGTGCACATGGACATCCACACCACCCGGCAGGACCAGCAAATCTGAGGCGTCATGAACTTGGGCATCGGCTACGGTCAGGCTGCGGCCAATGGCTTCTACTCGGCCATTTTCCAGCAAAATATCAGCCACATAGTCGTCTACTGCGGTGACGATGCGGCCTCCTTTGATTAGTACTTTGTCCATTTAGTAGAATTCTCCTGTGCAGTCTCTGAGCCATGGTTTATCACTAGCATCCTCTTGGTGGCTGGTTGCTTGTTTAGAGGCACTAGTGCTTTCTAGTTTGGCAGCGATCGCCCCAAGAAATTGTCTATATTGAATCCGTTAAATTCTATGATTTATGCAAGAGGTCTATTGTATAGCGGTTGCTCCTGGAGTAGGTCCTTGGAGCAGTGTTTCTGGGGATGCTGGAACTGCCAGATCTGGAGTGGTTAATCGAGTCGCTGAATGCGGAGGTGGCGGAGCGCCAAGCCCAGGTGACAAGACCAGCTTCGGAGCTGGAAGGCTGGACGCCGGAGTTTCGCAAGTGTGGAAAGATGAATTGCTGGTGTGCGGCGGCGGCGCAGGGCCATGACCGATACCTGTCCAAGTGTTAATTATTGCTGAGATAAAAGTCTGGCCGTAGAAACGTGTGGCTTTTTGGGATCGCGCACTAGCGGGGGCTTGTTTTTTGACCTTCCCCCAAGAAAGTGGACATTCGCAATGAGTCGTCAATGAAGGAGAATGTTCAAATGACAAAAAAACCACGCCGCCTGTTTACGGATGAGCAGAAAGCAGAAGCCGTCAATATTGTGAAGCAATCTGGAAAGCCAGTCAGCCAGGTTGCCAAGGAAATGGGATTGACCGAAAGTGCTCTGCGCAAATGGGTCAAGCAATCCCAAATTGACGCACAACCCAGAATCGAGGGTGAACTAACAAGTGCAGAACAGCAAGAACTCTTGATGCTGCGACATGAACTCAAGCGCGTCAAGATGGAGCGTGATTTCCTAAAAAAGGCAGCGACCTTCTTCGCAAAGGAAAGCTCCGACCCTACGAGCTAATCCATGCAGAGAAGGTCAATTTCCCTATCATGCTGATGTGTCGCGTGTTGAATTTAACGCGCAGTGGCTATTACGCCTGGTGTAAACGTCAAAGCTCTCCGCGAGCCAAGGAGAATCGGATTCTGTCTGAGCAGATTGTTGAAATTTTCGAGGCGAGTCGGGGTACTTATGGCTCTCCCCGGATGCATGAAGCCTTGTTGAAGCGCGGCTTTGAGGTGGGACTCAATCGGGTGGCTCGCTTGATGGCTGAGCTTGGGCTTCGCGCTCGCCCGAAGCGTAAATTCAAGACCACCACTGATTCTGAGCATTCTTTCCCAATTTCAGATAATCTTTTGAATCGGGAGTTTAAGACCACGGAACCGGACCGAGTTTGGGTAGCTGATATAACTTATATTTGGACAGGAGAAGGTTGGTTATACTTGGCTATCATCATTGACCTGTTTTCTCGTCGAGTAGTGGGTTGGTCGATGGCAGACCACATGCGTACCGAGCTAGTTTTGACGGCATTGGAGGCAGCTTTAGGGCAGCGTCAAGCCTCACTTCAGGGCTTGATATTTCACTCTGACCGAGGCAGTCAATATGCGAGCAACGACTATCAGATTGCTTTGCGAAATGCGGGTATTCAAGGCAGTATGAGTCGTCGTGCAAATTGCTGGGATAATGCAGTTGCAGAGAGTTTCTTTGGTACAATCAAAACTGAGTTTATCCATTCAAGAGTTTTCGCTGATTATGCCGAGGCTAAAACCGCAATCGCTGAGTGGATTGAGGTTTTCTATAATCGACAACGAATTCATTCAACGATTGGATTTCTCTCCCCTGTTCGATTTGAAGAGGAGTATTGGCTCTCTCTAAGTCAACCTCTCACAGCTTAAGTTTACTGTCTACTTCTTCGGGGGAACATCAGGGTTTATCAAAAACAACTTTGCCGAGGGGCGATCGCCGAGCCAGAATGTATTCGGGATAGCCTGAGAGTTTTGTGTCTGCATTGAGGGCTTCGTGGCTCCAGAGGAGGAGGCGATCGCGATAGGCTTTCCAAACTTCTTTGAGAATGGGATAGACCAGATTTTCACAAATCGCAAATTCAGAATTGTTGACGACGGCGTCTTGGAGGGTGAGCCGCAGGTCGTCTCGGAAGTAGTCGGAGAGGGGAAAGGCTAGGGTCTGAACAAAGTCGGCTTCGTGGTAGCGGATTTGGAATTCTTGTACGACTTTGCCGAGGTCTTTGAATTGGCTAAAGGCCATGGGGGTTAAACCTAGGGGATGACTGAGTGTTACAGACCAAAGATGCCTTTGATTAGGGGTTGAAGTTTGTTCCAGGCTGTCAGGAGGCCGGTGGTGCCGGTGAGGGTGGCGGTGGCGGTGGTGATGATGCCGGTGAGCATTTGCAGGGCGCGCTTGGCAAGGGTTTTCTGTTCGGGTTGTTGGGGGGATTGTCCGGCTTGGGCGAGGGTTTGGATTTGGCTGAGGGCTTCGGCTTTGTCGTCTTCGCTGAGGTTGGGGTCGGTTTGGAGGGCGGTTTGGAGTTGGGTGAGGAGGTCTTTGAGGTTGGGTTGGGTGCTGTCGGGGGTGTCGGGGAGTTGGTTGATTGTGTTCGTCACTTGGCCGCTGATGTCGCCGAGGTTGATGGTGCTGCCGCTGGTGGTCATGGTGCCGGTGTTGACGACGCTGCCGGAGCCGGTGTTGATGGAGGTTTTGTCTTGTTCAGTCATGTTGTGATTTCCTTGGGTTTGGCTAACGGTGATTTGGGCGGGTGTTGAAGGCTGACCTTGGAGGGCAAGAATCGCGATATCTTTAGCGTCGGCGGCGCGGAGGAGATGAAGTTCTTCGACTTTGCCTTCAAGTTGTTTGATTCGATCGTAAGCCTGAAGCAGGGAGCGCTCAATTTGCCCTTTGTCAGTATTTTCAGGGACTTCGATAGCCAACAAGACATCGTTACCTTTATGTTCCATCTCCAGGCGTTGGATAGAGAGATTAGGGTGTTCTTGCATCAGTTGCTGCAACACAGAATTAAATTCTTGCTGCGTAGTGCAATGTCTCAGCAGTACTTCAACAATATTGTTAGTTTTTGATAGGATCTTTTCAAACTCACCGGGTTCGTAGAGGCGATCGGGATCATGAGGTCGACGTTCACGACGTCCCTGAGCGTCAGGATGTTCTCGTAAGAAACAAAATTGGCAGTTAATGTCATTCAGAATCGCCTTGTCAATGTTCCATGATTCAATACAAGCTCCAGTTAGATAAGCTCCAGTCAAATCTGCGCCAATTAGTTTTGTTTCAGCAAGGTTCGTATTTTGAAGATCTGCACTTCTCAAACTAGATTCACTGAGATCAGCGTATTTAAAAACGTAACCATTAAGTTTTGCTCCATCAAGATTAATCCCACGTAGATTTGTATTTATGAATTTTGAGGTTTTACCATCTATACCGACGAGGAGTGGCAACAGATTGAAATTAGCAAGAATAAACTCATCAGGCTCAGCTTTTTCGAGACCTCTTACCTCCTTGAAGTAAGCTCGAGTAAGCATCGTACTTTGCTTACAAGAAGTGGCAAAGCTAGTATTCTTAAGTAAAGCTTGATAGAAATTAGCTTCGGTTACATTCGCACCGCGAAAGGATGTACCACGATATGCTTCGAGAGTAACACCAAAAGATCGAATAAAAGAAAACTTTTCATTCTTATTGTAAACCTGAAAAACAACAAAGAAGATCAGTAACAGGAATGGTACTGCGACTAAAATAGCGCTTCCTGTCACTCCTGCAATCAAATTTACATATCGACTCACAAGGATAAAGATAGCTATACCAATAGCTGATCCAGTGATTGCGAAAATGTTGATGCAGAAGCGAAGACAGGATTAGAGAAGTTTGCCTATAGTTAAGACAAAAAACGGACCAAGCACTGCACTAGCAGAAGGGAAAGATTGGAACCCAAGTATAATTACAATTATGAATGTAGATATGTTTAGTATGCTTTTGATTCTTGTAGAGGCTAAGCCTGATTGTGCGATGCAGAAGCACAAGGCGATCTCGTATATTAGGGCGAAAGCGGCTTGATAATAGCCGTATGGCTGAATAGCGTTTGAACTGCAAGAATATGCGATAACAGCACCGCCCACAAGCATAGCAAGAGAGTTCAAGGTTATTTGCACTATCAAAGTGATAATAACTGGAGCTGCAATCCATCGCTTCTGCAACCCAGCCTTTGCCCCAGAAAAGTTCACCCCTCGCAGGATCGCATCAGTAAAATCAGCCCCTCGAATATCCACCCCCGAAAAATCCGCCCCCGAGAGATCCTGCCCCCGAAAGTTTGCCCCCCGCAAATTCGCGTTGCAAAAATTCCGGGTAGTGCTTTTATGTAAAGGATAAAGAAAAACAGAGTGAAGCAGTTGTAGTCAATAGGAGCTGAAGATAAAGGGAAAGAAGGGAAAACTGTTGTAGAAACGAGGAGCGGTTGTAGGAGAAAGGAAAAGATGACCATAGAACGTACTTGCCCGACCTGTGGCTCCCACGACATTTCCAAGAACGGCACAACCCGCCGAGGCAAACAAAACTACAAATGCCGAGACTGCAACCGACAGTTTGTCGAAGACCCCCAGTGGAAGCCGAAAGACAAAGACACCCAGAGTTTGATAGACCTGCTGCTGCTAGAGAAAATTCCCCTGGCAGGGATTGCTAGAGCAACGGGCGTTTCGAGTAGCTGGCTGCAAGATTACGTCAATGAACACTATAAGGCGGTGCCCCAAAAGGCAGAGGTACTGCCCAAAGCGAAAGGAAGGCTGAGGGTGCAAATGGATGAGCTATGGTCCTTTGTGGACCATAAGGGCAACAAGCAATGGGTCTGGATAGCTTTGGATGCGAACACCCGAGAGGTGATTGGCTGCCACATCGGCGACCGCTCCCGAGCATCAGCCGTGGCGTTATGGCAATCCTTACCGTCGGTGTATCGGCAATGCGCCACGGTCTATACGGATTTTTGGGAAGCCTACGAGAGTGTGATTCCAGCGCAGCGTCATCGTGCCGTCAGCAAAGACAGTGGGTTGACGAGCTACATCGAAAGGTTCAACAACACCCTGAGGCAGAGGGTTTCGCGCCTAGTGAGAAAAACCTTGTCTTTCTCCAAGAAGCTGGACAACCATATCGGTGCAATTTGGAATTTCATTCATGAGTACAACCGTCTAATCAGAGAAAAGATGCTGAACAACCAGCCCAATGATATTTTCTCCATCCTTTACTAAAGGGGACTACCAAATTCCGCTCCCCCGCCCGGTAGCGCGCCATCACCTCACGAGCCTTCATCGATTCGCCCCAAATCAACGACAACACGAGACAACCCTTCGTCTCCAGTGTCCCACAGGTCCCCAGAGAGCCGATACCCCAACGCCGAACTAATCGCTAAACTAGAAGAATCATGACCACCGTAGCCATCCTCCCCACCTCCAACGCAGCAGGCGAAAGAATCTACCGGGCGATCGCCGGAGACAAACAGTCCATCGGCAAAACCGCCGGAGAAGCCCTCGACGCCCTCACCCTTCAACTGGACGAAAGCAACCTCGCCCCCCTACTGCTGTTTCAAAGCTTTACCCCCGACTGGTTTTTCAGCGCCGATCAACAGAAACGCCTTGCAGAACTCATGCAGCTTTGGCGGGAAGCCCGCGATCGCGATCAGCCCCTCCCCCCAGAACAGCAAGCAGAACTCAACCAACTTGTAGACGCCGAACTCAAAGCAGCTACAGCCCGCTCCTTGGCTCTCCTTCAGCAAACTGGGCCATGAATCCGAACTATCCTCAGGTTGCTGCACGCGCAGAGCACCGCTGCGAATATTGCCGCGCTCCCGAAATTGTGTTCAATTTTCCCTTTGAAGTCGAACATGTGATTCCTCGCAGTCGTGGCGGCTCCGACGATGGGGCCAACCTTGCCCTTGCCTGCCGCTCTTGCAATCTCTATAAAAGTGCCCAAATGAGTCAAGTAGACCCGGAGACGGGGCAAGACATTGCGCTTTTTCATCCGCGATCGCAGAGTTGGGAAGACCACTTCCAAGTTGATGCAGAACAGGGAACAATCATCGGCAGAACTCCTTCGGGTCGAGTCACAGTGGCTGCGCTGGCTATGAACAGCCCCACGCAAACCACTGCCCGACGACTGTGGATCCGATTGAATCTATTTACATATACATGATATTTCTCAGGGCATCAGTGGTCGCTATCGCTTCATCCATGACCTCCTGCGCAAACACTTCGCAGCCATGGCAACCCAGCCTCCACACTAAAAGGAGACCATCGCAATCCGGCCTAGCATTATACGGGGTCTATTTTGGGCATTTCGATGCTAAAAAAGCACCAGCCCTTCCGCCCCTCCTGTCGTGAAGCTTCGCTCCTTTCTGATTTTCACCCTCGTGCTCGGCATCGCCCTGCGCTTCGCCAATCTTTCGCCCAAACACAAAGCCGTTTCCTGGGCCGAAGTCGAAGCCGCTCTGCAAGCCGCTGGCCATTCCCTCGCCCAAGTCCAATCCCAAATCCAATCCCAAATCCAATCCCAAATTGCCATCAGCCAAGCAGGCAGCATAGTTGACAACGCAACAATCATCGCTCTGCAATTTCCCCCCGACAACGCACCAGGCTTGCCCCATCCCCAAACCCTCACCCAGCGACGAATGCTATCGGCAGGACTCAGCCTCGGGTTTTTGCCCTTGGTTTATGGCTTAGCACGGTCCTTCGCGCCGATTCGCACCATCGCCCTCTCCCTCACCGCCCTGTCTCCCCTTCATCTGATTGCCGCCCAGGAATCGCTGCCCCTCGTCCAGGGATTTGCCGTCGCGGGACCGGCGGGACTTTCCGGCTGGGTCACCCTAGGGCTGGCCGTGGGGTTGCCCATTGCCCTCGCCGAAATGATTGGCGCTGGCTGGCATTCGCCTCGGTTTCGTCCCTGGGCACTGCTGGTTTGGCTGGGGTTGAGCGGGGGGGCGATCGCCTACGACGGTCACTACATCCTCAACTTCAGCAGTTGGACCAAAGGCCCCACCAATGCCAACTATCCCCTGGCCGAACTGATCCGCAAAGATCCGCACCCCATCGAGACGACCATGGCGACGGATGCCGATACATTGGCGATTTTGAGCTTGAGTCACAATCTACCAGCGGCCCAATCTTGGTTCATTTTGCCCAAGGCCGGACAACTAGCGGTTCCTCTGGGGGTGTCGGGTGATGTTTATCTCTATCGCCCCTCTACCGAGCGGTTGGACCAGGCACAATCCCAGGGAGAACTGGAGGCGATCGCCCCGGATCTCTGGCGGCTGAAAACCGTCCTGACGAAGTTCTGTACTCCATTGTTAAGATAGAAGGCAGAATGCAAGCCATTCCGGCGCAAGATTCCAGCGCAAGACCTCCCCAGATCGAGACCCAAAACCCAGATCTAGTCCAGACCCAGACCCAGAATCCAGAACTATGGCCGCAGCAATCCTTGTTGAGAAGAAAAAGCTGAAGAATCCTCCCCTTGATGTTTATCAATTGGGCGATCGCGTTCTGCGGCAGCCCGCAAAGCGCATTACGAAAGTGGACGATAGCCTGCGCAAGCTCATCCGCGAGATGCTGCAAACCATGTACAGCGAAGATGGGATTGGCTTGGCAGCGCCCCAGGTGGGCGTCAACAAGCAACTGCTGGTGATCGATCTCAATCTGGAAGAAGCTGCAACGCCGCCCCTGGTAATGATTAACCCCGTGATCAAACGCAGCAGCAAGGACATTGCCCTCGACCAAGAAGGCTGTCTCAGCATCCCCGGCGTGTTTCTCGACGTCAAGCGTCCCGTGGCCATCGAAGTCACCTACAAGGACGAAAACGGTCGACCCCAAACCCTCCAGGCCACGGATTTACTGGCCCGCGTCATTCAGCATGAACTCGACCACCTCAACGGCGTGCTGTTCGTCGATCGGGTTGAAAATAAAATTGCCCTGACCCAAGAACTGACAAAACAGGGGTTTGAGACAAAAGCCGTGCGATCATTAACGTGAAAGTTTTAACCCTGAATCTCTTAGACCTTTGATTATGGTTGCTACTCCCAAAAGCTCACTGTTTCTCGGGCTCTGTTGCATTCTGGCGATCGCCGCCACAGGCTGCATTTTTGAACTCTCTTCCGGCGAACCGGACTTGGGCATGGGGGTCACCGGGGCAATTTTGGCCGTGAGTATTCCCGCCAGTATTGCCTGTTTTTTCCTAGCGGTGCGGGCTGCCCGCGAAGCGATGTAAACTGACCCATTCGCTGATTTTCAGGACCGATAGGACATGGTGGGTCCCGCTTCGTCCCAGGCCTTTCTGCGCCAGATCGCCCCGGAAAACGCTGCCCCCCCTGACAGCCGTTATCCTGGTCAACCTGGTGAGACGATCGATCGCTGGCATTTACTCTCTTGCAGCGAAGAGGTTCACATTGGGCGCGATCCCCGCTGCGCGATTGTCGTGGAGGCTAGCCAGCATCGGGCGGTGTCCCGTCACCATGCGGTGGTGCGTCCGGTGGCTTCGACCTGGGAATTGTGCGACCTCAACAGTGCCAATGGCACCTATCTCAATGGCGATCGCCTCTGGGGCTGTCGGATGTTGGGACGGGGCGATCGCATTCAGCTTGGTCAGTCGGGTCCGGTTTTTGTCTTTGAATACCGAGAGTCAACCGATGTTGGGCCGGGACGCTTAACAGAGCGCTTAACGGGACATGTCGGAACCCGGTCAGTGACACCGCCCCCTCAGCCCGTCACCTTCACCCAGCTCTTTCCGATTCTGTCGACGGGTCAAGACTTGGCCCATAAAGCCTATTTAATTCCGGGCAGCGTTACCGTTTTAGTCGTAGTTTCGCTGTTTTTGACCGTTGGCGAACCCCAGCAATTTAATCCCCTGTTAGCGAGCTATTTGGGGGCAGCGGGCTATTACTTTGTCTATCGGCTGTGCGGCAAACACAAGCCCTGGTGGCTGTTGGTGGGCACCGCTGCCTTTACCTTTGCCCTGCTGAATAGTCCGTTGTTGACGCTGTTTATCTGGTTTTTTCGAGGGGTTTTGCCCGGTCAATTGCCCCAGCCCCACGAAACCCTCGGCCCATTGGCGCTGTTTGGGCGCATGTTTTTGGGGGCAGGGCTGATGGAAGAGTTGATCAAGGCAATCCCGGTTTTGGGAGTTTTGCTCCTGGGCCGGTTTGTGTCGCCCCGCTGGCAATCCCAGGTGGGGATCCGCGAGCCCTTGGATGGAATTTTGCTGGGGGCAGCTTCGGCGGTGGGGTTTACGCTGCTCGAAACCCTGGGCCAGTATGTTCCTAATGTGACCCATGTCAATGCCCTAGAGGTGGGCCTATCCAATGCCCAGTTGGCGGGGCTACAGCTTTTGATTCCGCGCTTGTTGGGGTCGATCGCCGGCCACATGGCCTATAGCGGCTATCTGGGCTATTTCATTGGTCTCAGCGTTCTCGTGCCCCACCACCGTTGGCGCATTTTGATTGTGGGTTACGGCACTGCGGCTTTGCTCCATGCGCTCTGGAATGTCATGGGCAGCTACAGTGCTTTTTTGCTGGTTTTGGTGGGGGTGCTGTCCTATGCCTTTCTGGTAGCCGCGATTCTCAAGGCTCGCGCCCTGTCGCCAACCCGCGCCCAGAACTTTGCCACAAGATTTTCTCAAGATCCTCCCTAAGCCATTCCCCAGCGGCTTCAGCCGTCCGCAAGGGGGTTGCTCCTCCCCTCAAGCACCGGGGTCAATGCCCTGGTCAGCCGATGGGCCGATCTCTAAACTGGCTACTCAAGCTCAACCGTCGTTGTCTTGTTCGCGTCGGGGTAACTCAGTTGAAGCGATATAGATATCAGGTCTCAATGCTTTCGAGAGGTCCCTCCGGAAGCGTTGCGAATTGATATAGAGTCTTTTTTGATGCGCAAAGGATAGACCATGAAGATTTTTCGTCGGGTGCTCCCTGCGGCTACGGCCTCACTGGCCGCTTCGGTTACGGCCTCGTTGCTCCTGAGCACGGCCCTAGTGAACCCACCGACCCAAGCTCAAACCACATTTGGCAAGCAAGAAGTCGATCAACAGCGCTATGTGGCGATCGCCTCTCCCATCGGCGGCGGTGCCAGTCACCAGCTTTTGGTCGTAGAACAAATTAAAGATTCTCCCCTCTGTTGGAGTGAGTCGGGCAGTGCGCCAACCCTGGTTAATCCGCTGCTGCTGACCTTTAACTTCTCGGGGATTTGCGGTCGCAGTACCGATGCCAACGGCTATTCCATCCGCGTGGCGGATCAGGATTTGGCGCTGCAATATAGCGTGGCTGTGGTTCACCAAGGCGGTGATTTGGTATTAATTGGTCGTCCCCAAAGTCGTCAGAACCCGTCCCTAGAGATCGGTCGAGCCTACGGCGATACGACGGATTTTGCCAAAATCGTCCTCAATCCTGGCTGGCGCTTTACCCGCCGGACCTTCAATGGTCAAACCCTGGGCCATGTTTACCTGACCAATGACCAGTCCCTAGCCAGTCTGACCGGACAAAGCACGGCCCAAAATCCACCGCCGACCCCTACTCCTACGCCAACGCCGACGCCGACGCCCACACCGACCCCTACGCCGACAACACCCGCGATTCAATTCAGCGATATCAGCACCGATCTCTATCGCACAGAAATCGAGCAGGCCGTGTCCCTAGGATTTGTCAGTGGATTTGAAAACGGGACGTTCCGCCCCACGGAGTCGCTGACGCGGGAGCAACTGGTTTCCATTGTGGTGGAAGCACTGCAACGGCTGCCGGGGGTTACGCCGGAAACGATTAACCCAGCCCTGGGCAATCCCTATCCCGATGTGGCCAGCAATCGCTGGAGTGCGGCTAAGATTGCCTTTGCGCGCGATCGCAACATCGTCGCCGGTTATAAAGAAGATGGCACGTTCCGCCCTACCCAAACCGTTACCCGTGCCGAATTGATTGCTGTGGTTCGCCGCGCGGCGGAATATGGCCGGACCCGCCGAGGTCTTCCGGCTCAGCTCCAGGGTACCCAGACGCCGCGCCAATTTGCGGATCTGACGGGCCATTGGGCCGAGCAAACCGTGACCCAAATGTCCGGCTATTGCGGCGTATCTTCTCCCCTAAACGAAACCGGCAACTCGTTCTTCCCCAATACCCCTGCCCTGCGCAACTACGCCACCGCAGCCACTCTGCGGATGTTTAACTGCGTGCGGACTGCCGGATCCTAGCCCCCGGTTTTTCAACCAACCCCTCCGCCTAGATCCTCACCCCATGAGCCCTTCGAGCCAGCTCCCCGATCCATCGGCCTCTCCTCTGGTCAACCGAGAAGTGATCCTGCAAGATTGCTTCCAGGGTGCCCTAATGGGCAGTTTGGCGGGGGCCGTGGCGGGAGGGCTCCCTCCGGAGCAGCTAGATTCGCTCTGGGCCAGTTTGCAGCAAGGGGCGATCGCCCTACGCTCCCATCCTCCTGCCATTCCGCCGGTCCCCTCCGCTGTCCCGGTTGAAATCCTCTTGAGCCGGTTACCCGCACTCTTATTGGTCCATGACGATGAGAACTCCCGCCGGTTACTCGGGCAAACTTGGTTTATTCCCCAAGCTGAACCCGACGCTGCTCCCGACGCTGAACCCGAAATCGCTCACCTCGCTGCCGCTGGAGAATGGCTCGCCGAGGCGATCGCCGCTCTCCTCTGCAATACCCCCTTCCCGAGCCCTCCCCCAGCTTTAGCCCTAGACCCAGCCCTAAATCCAGCCCTGAATCTAGCCCTAAACCCAGACGCAGTCGACCTTCCGAGCCCTTGCCAATCCCTTGGGGTAGAGCTTTGTCAAGCGCGCGATCGCTTCTGCACCTACCCCGAACAGTGGGATCTGTGCCTCCAGCATCCAACTGCCGACTTCCAACCCCCACCCTCCAGCCTCACCCCCACTCTCCTCGGCCTCTGGTTCGGTGCTGCCCAAGGCATTCGCAGCCTGCCCTTCCAGGCTCAACAGCCCCTCCTGGCTCTCCAGCAACCGATTCAGCACTTAGCGATCGAACTTTTTTCCCGCTGGGCAGGCTGCAACGAATTCCAGGAAGTCGGTGTAAGCTGGGGAGGAGTCCCCTCATCAACGTCAGCATCTCCATCTGTTCTAGGGTGCGCTCCTCGGGGCCGCTGAAGTTGCGTCACGCTGAGTTGCCATGAAAATGCTTCAGTCCCTAGTCCGGCCCTTAGTACGGCAGATCGAAAAGCAATTTCAGCGCCAGTCAGTTCCCTCCTCTTCCGGGAAGCAGGCTGCACCTTGGGTACTTCCCCCCGCCCCGCCTCTCGACTATGCCGTTCCGCGTTCTGGCTCGCGTAGGTTTAGATTATTGCCCTTGCTTACCTCCCGACGACCGGGCCAAACCCGTTCCGCAGTCCTGTTTATTGTCGCCGTCACGTCCTTAACCGGTGTTACGGGTCAGCGCTTTTACAATCAACCGGCGTTGGATGTGGGCCGAATGTCGCCTTGGACGGTCTATGCCCCGGAGGATGCGACAGTACCGAATGCAAAAAAAACCGAAGAGTTGCGTCGTGCCGCCAAGACTGCTTCGGTACCGGTGCTCAGTATCAGCACCGCCACGAATCGTGAGATTCGCACCAATCTCGATCGCTACCTCACCCATGGGGATGTGCTGCGCAGTCAACTCGGCTCCTTTCCGGCGATCGCCACCGACCGGCTCTCCACAGCAGTCCAAGCCTATCTGCGCCAAATTCCCAATGAGCAATGGACGCTACTCCTCAAGACAGCCTTACAACAGGCCGAGGCCAGTCCAGGTAAGGTTTCCCTGCGCGGGTCCGAGGATTTGGCCCAGCGGGCGATCGCCGAGCTTCTCAGCTACCGTCAGCGCACCTCTCCCAATTCCTTCGAGGCCCTGGTTCAAGAAGTCTGGGCCATGCGGCTCAACTATCGGGATGCCCAAGATCAGCTCAAGGACCCGGCGCTTTCGGAACTGAATGCTGCTTATAGTCCGGATTTGTTTTTGTTGAGCGATCGCCAATGGGAAAAACTCCAGACCAGCATCCAAACGGTGTTGGCCAATATTTTGATCCAGGGGATTGCCCCCGGTGTGCCCCAGGAAGGCATTGATCGGGCCGTGGCGTTGCATGTGCGCTTGGCCATCTCATCGCCGGAGCACACCGATGTTGAGCGTCATTTGGCCGCCCAGGTTCTTTCCAAGGTCGTTAAAGCAAACCTGGAGCAGGATCTCGAACAAACTCAACTCAAGGCCGAACGGGCGGCTCAGGCGATCGATCCCGTAATGATTAGTATTCGCAAGGGCGAAGTCATTGTCAGTGAAGGGGATGAAATTAAGCCCGACCAATTGGTGTTACTCGATCGGTTCAACAAAAGCGAGCGGCGACAAAACTGGCTGGGTCTGGCCGGATTGGGGAGCGTCATCTGCCTCGAAGTCGTGGTTTTCTGTGTCTTCAAGCAAAAGTTCTCTCCCCGAATGCGGCGGCGGGACTCCATTGTGATTTTAATTTTGGCGCTGAGTACGCCACTGATGTTTTTGCTCAGGCTGCCGACGAGCAGTCTCCCCGCCATGGGATTACTGATCGGCAGTTTTTATGGGTCTCCCCTAGGCGTCACGGCGGTCGTCCTCATGACAGCGGCGCTACCTATTGGGCTGGAAATCGATACGCAAGTTCTTTTGGCCAGTGCTGCCAGCGGTATGGTTGCGGCGTTTGTGGCGGGGCGGCTGCGGGCGCGGGAAGAGCTGGCACTGCTGGGGCTTGGGGTCGCGTTGACCCAGGGGTTGGTGCATCTGATCGTGGCGTTGATTGTGAGCGGAGCCGCAGGGCCGGTCTGGTATGTTTTTCTACGCAATGCGGGAGGCTATGCCCTCGAAGGATTGGCCTGGTGCATTGTGGCTTTGGGGGTGAGTCCCTATCTGGAGCGGTTGTTTGACCTGGTTACGCCGATTCGCTTGGCTGAGCTCTCTAACCCCAATCGACCCATGCTGCAACGGCTCGCCGCCGAAACCCCTGGCACCTTCCAGCACACGCTATTTGTGGCGACGCTGGCGGAGGCGGCGGCTCGCACCCTTGGCTGCAATGTTGAACTGGTCCGGGCTGGAACGCTTTATCACGACATCGGCAAGATGCATGACCCTCAGTCCTTTATCGAGAATCAAATGGGGGGACCGAATAAGCACGACCTGATCGATGACCCCTGGGAAAGCGCGGCTATTATTCGCAAACATGTCACCGCTGGCCTTGTCATGGCCCGTCGTTGCCGCTTGCCGCGCGCGCTACAGGCCTTTATTCCCGAACATCAGGGGACAATGCTGATTACCTATTTTTATCATGAGGCCAAACGGCGGGCAGCGGAAAATCCGGATAAGTACACGGTTAACGAGGCAGATTTTCGCTATGACGGCCCGATTCCTCAGTCGCGGGAGACAGGCATTGTGATGTTGGCGGATTCCTGTGAGGCGGCTTTGCGATCGCTCAAGGATGCCTCCACCGAAGAAGCGCTTAACATGGTCAAGAAAATCATGCGGGCGCGTTGGCAGGATGAACAGCTTGTGGATTCCGGACTCAGTCGTGAAGATCTCAACGTCATTGCCGATGTTTTTGTGCAAATTTGGCAGCAGTTTCACCATAAACGCATTCCCTACCCCGGCAGCCCCCGACCGCCGGTATCCTTTTCTCCAGGACCGATCGCGTGAGGGAAAAGACCTATAGCGATAAAACCCCTAATGATTATGAAAGTCCCTGCCATTGCCCTGGGTTTGCTGCTGGGGGGAAGTTTTGCGGCCTTGGGCGCAGAACCTAGCCCCTCCTCTGCACCCCTAACGGATCAACCCCTGGAGCCCCGTTCCGAGATCTGCCAAATTCTCGACAATCAACGGCTGGGTATGCGCCAAGCCGCCGCTGCTGCGCGGATTCGCCAAGACCCTGAGTCAGAATTGCTGTTGGCCGATCAGAAAGTGGATGAAGTGATCGTTCTGGGCTGGTTTCCCGATGAACCCTATGTGGTGGTGGTACCGGGGCGCGATCGCGATCGCCTCTCCCAGGTGCGTCGCTGTATGCCCGACGCCATGATTTTGCCTTCGCGGCGTGGATCCTATATTCATGCGGCGAGTTTTCGAGATCGCGCCTCCGCCGAAAAACTTTCGGATTATCTTCGCGAGGAAGGTTTTGATGCCCGTGTCGCCTATTTTCAGCCTTCCCGAAGACGTTGATAGAGACAGAGCAGGGACAGAGCAATGCCCTGTCCCCGATGCAATTCTTTGATGCTAGTCTGTCCCTGAGTTGACCCTGGTTTGCGCGTAAAGGCTATTCCAAGAGTTAGCGCTGAAGATTGATCTGCGCATTTGGCGGCAGACAGATCAGGTTGTCACCATAGATGCGAATCAAGCCCCGCTGACGCAAGCGACCCATCAATCGGGTTACGGTCACACGGGTTGAGCCAATGGCACTACCAATCTGGGCATGGGTCAACGACCAAGGGAGGCAGTAGCCCGCTTCGCAGGGTTCGCCATACTCTTCAATCAGCAGCGTCAAAAAGCCCAGGAGGCGATCGATCGTGCGACGCTGGCCCAGGGTGCTCAACCAGAGCAACTTACGCTGGTGCTGATAGCGGAAAGCATCTAGTACTTCACGCCGGAAGTGGGGCCAATTATCCAAATCATTCCAGTACATCCACAGAACCGAGGTTTGGTCGGTGTGGGCATAGGCCTGAAGCGTAAAGGGCGATTGGGCCACAATCTCAAAGGGATGGCCTGCGCCAACAAACCCCAAAAAGGCTTCTTCTAAGGCGATTTGCGAAAGGGCAACGCTATTGGGTTTGGCCGAAGCCGTCAACTGGGTATTGCCCACAAGACGAACGGAACCCCGCTGTACCAGATACAAGAGACCGGGACGAACCGGAATCTTCTCATCTTTGCTGAACGTCCGGCACCGATAGTGCTCTTGCGCCCAGTCAATGATGCGCTGCCATGTTAGGAATGGCCGAGATGACTCTGATGATTGGGGAGACACGACTGATGAATACATGGGTAAATTCGAGGTGGATCTTGTAACGTCGATGGACCTGGGGGCTCAGTCCAGCTATTTTGCGAAGTTCGCCCCACACAGCTAATGGCAGATAGCAAGCCCTGCAACGATGCTCTCCTACTAGGTCCCTGAGTCAAACGAGTAGGTCCACACCACCCGAAAATCCCCGAGAGTTCACGGATGAACAAAAGCCGGGAATGTTGTATTCGAGGTTGCGCGATCGCAAATTTTCAAAGCCTCACAGCAGCGAAGAGTCGTGAACGATCCCTATAGAGCTGGTCTGAGCGAAGTTTGCGACGGACGTCATCGCTTGAAAACCTTGGTTTGAGCAGGGATTTCAAGATTAAGTAGATACACGCAAGCTAATCATACCACAATTAACTGAGGTAGAAAGGGGCAAGGGTAAACACTTACGTGTTTTCTATATTTTGTACACATAGAGAATGGCCGTATCCGTGATGACTTTGATTTCTTTGTCGCAACTGATCACCGGACTTCTACGGTTCACATTGGCTCAATCCCAAGCTGGACAAGGCTTTCTCGCTACGCGCCCGGTCTTGCCGCTGCGCCGCCTGCCGGTAGATTCCGGACTGTATTACCGATCGGGGGTGGCTCTCCCCTTCGGCGCTTTTTTGGGGAAATTGCCGCAGGCGATCGCCTCCGACCTCACCGCCCAAGTGCTCAAAGCCCTGAGTGGTCCTGACAACTCGTATTTTTACGACTCGTTGACATTATTAACAAAGGTAAAAGGTTCAGCGCCGCAGGCTGGGACGATGCAGAGCCAGGATTGCCGGGACTGGGCTTTAGCGCTCCGTCCTCAGTTTTGCCCCCCCCATTGGCTCGACTGGGTGTTGCCCGAGGCGTTTGTGGAAACTTGGCTGATGACCCAGGCCGTTGACCGCTCAGAATCTGCTGTCCCCGTCCTTTCTCTCGCCCCAGACACCCTCTTTCGCTGGCATCATGCCCATGCCCGCTGCACTGCGCTGCTGGCGGCGATCGCAGCCTCAGACGAACCCCAACCCGCACTCCATCGGCAAAATGGCCTACCGTTTTGGCAGTGGCCTGGCATTCTAGATTGGGTGGGAGCGCTGGCGGATGCCACGGATGCAGCAAATGCGGCAAATGCGGCGATTTCTGCACAGTCTGGCAAATCCTGGAGCCGAGCAACGACCGAGCTGACCCAGGCGATCGACCAGATCCACCGAACTTATCCCCTGCAAAATAAAAGACATCTCAGCATAATGGCGGAGAAGGAAAACGTTCGGTTACTTGGGGGGCGATCGCAAGCCGCACTTCACCAGGCGCTTCTCGATCTCGCCGGACAAAGGCCAGTGGCCGAATTGTAATTACCGTAGCTTCATCCTGAACCCTTCACAGCGCCGAGCTCAATGCAGCCCTCTCCGCAAAATGACTGAGGGCAACTTCGCAATTTAGATGACAACTCCCGTAACATTCGGTAATATCAAAGGCGTGTGAGGAGCGAACCAGAATGAAGGGTGCTGAGACGAAACACGGCCAGTCGTCAGCACCCTCTTCTGATCTTTAGGTCTCTTGCCTCATCAGATTTCAGCATTCAGCTCCTATTCACCTGAAGCTAGCGTGAAGTTTTAGCTTACGGTTTTATTTGTCGGCAATTCCACTGAAGCTAGGAATAGCCTCGCTTCTCTCTGCCCAAATCTGACCCGATGCTGTTATCGAGCGACCCTGTCCCTATGATCGAGTTTCCTGCAAGGCGGCGAGCACGGCATTTAACCTTTGCCACCTTAGTATTGATACTTTGGGCCGTTTTGGTGATGCTGGCGCTTAAGCTATTGGTGGGTTGGGCAACGGGCTCCCTGGCGATTTTAGCCACAGCGATGCACACGCTGCTGACGAGCTTTAGTACGCTTATGGGTCTACAAAGCAGTCGTTTTTTTGTCCAGCGGCCTCGGGAATGGCCGAGCTGTCAGGGCTCCTTGGCAACGGGCACGCTGTTCTTGATGTGGAGCTTGCTGGGGTTTGGTGGCCTGAGTTTGTTGGTGCTGGTGGTCCAGCGTTGGCAAGGCATCGCAGGCGCAGCCCCTCTTCAGGTGTCCATTGCCCTGATTCAGCTCATGGGGCTCCTGGGTTTAGTAAGTTTTTGCTTTGCGCTGGTGGAGCGATATATGGCCGGTGTCACCGAGAGCCTGTTGCTCAGCGGCAATGCACGGCTGCTCTTGCAGGAAGCCTGGCTGAATCTGCTGGTGCTCTGCGGTTTGCTGGTGATTCGCTACGGCTATAAAGGGGTGGATCTACTGCTGGTTCCCTTAATTTTGCTATTGGTCATCTTAAATGCTTGGCGCAATCTCCAACGCCATTGGCCCCAGTTGTTTCGTCCCCAGGCCATTGCCCCGGAGGCGATCGCCCACCTGGCCCAACGTATAGACGGCGTGCTCCGCTGTATCTCTGCCCAAAGCCATGGCCTCGTGGGGCGTCAGGTGCAGATCCATCTGCAACTGCTGATCCATCCGGAATTTGAGAGTCTTGCCACCAGTATTGGCCAACGGATTGAAGCAACCCTGCGTCACCACTATGGTTCGGTGGACGTCACCATCGAATTGGTCAACGAAAATGGTTCCCGGCGACAGCGTCTAGACCTGAATGCGCCCCCAACCGCCGATTTGATTTCCCTCGATTATTTGGACTGGAACTAGCGGAGAGCCCGTGCCCTAGACTCGTACCCTAGACTCGTGCCCTAGAAAAAGCGCCCTAGAAAAAACGCTGGAGGACTCGATAGAGCAGCTGGAAGAGCGTCACAATCGCAACGCTGACCAATCCCCCTGCAATCACAAAAACCAACAGCACTAGGAGATTACCGCCAGGGACCCACATTGCAATGATGCGATGGAGCGGTCCAATCAGCCCAACCACCAGCAGAGAGAGACCTGCAATGATGGCTAGGTCTACGCCTTCCAGCACGCGAAAGTATTGCAGTGCCACTAGCCCTACCAGCAGCATCAGCCAGAGCCCGGTTCCCCAGAGGACGGTACCTAGAAAACTGGCGATCGCAATTCCCAGCAAACTCCCCTGAACCCCCGTAAAGGCCGCATGGCCCAGGAGTTCCAGCAGGGAAAAGGGCCTCCTGCGCGCAGCCACAACGGGCGGTGGTTGGGGGGATGGGGGTGAGGCAGCCGGAGGCCCGGAGGGGGGAGAAGAGGGGGCTGGCGGCACAGGAGGGGCGACCCCAGGCTGAACCCTAGGCTGGACTGTCGGCTGGGCAATAGACTGCATCGCTGTCGACGACGAGGCACTAGAGCGACTGGCCAACGCCGTCTGCACCTCGGCAGCCGAAGCAAACCGCTGGCTGGGGGAAACTTGCAGCATTTTGTCGAGCACCGCCGCAAAGGCATCGCTCACCGTCCCATGGTTGCGATAATTCCAGGTACTGCGGTAGCTGTCGTAGAGTACACCGGGTTCTTGGCCGGTGAGCAGTTCCAAAGCCGTGACCGCAAGGGCATAGAGATCCGTCGAAGGATAAACTGCGCCCCCTTGCATTTGCTCCGGCGGCGCATAACCCGGTGAGTAAATGCCTGTGGAGCTGTTGGTGGGTTTGCCTGCGGATTGGGTGACTTGCTTGACTGCGCCAAAATCTAACAGAAAAATCCGGCCCTGGCGATCGCGCATAATATTCGACGGCTTAATATCCCGATGGATCGTGTCGCGATCGTGGACAAACTTAAGAATTTTTAAGACCGTTTGGACAACTCCTAAGACTTCGGTCTCAGGAAAAGGACCGTTCTGGGCGAGCTCTTGTTCTAGGGATTGCCCATCAATGTATTCCTGGACCAAATAAAATAGCTCCTGCACCTTTCCCGGCACCAAGCTCGGCACCTGTAGCGGGAAAAAGGCGAGCAAATCGGGAATCTGGGGGTGGGCATTGCCAAGCTGCTCCAGGGCCTCAGCCTCCCGTTCAAACAAGCCTTGGGCCACATCGAGCTGGGTGGCACTGAGATTGCCATCGGGCTGAAAAATCTTGACCACACAGGGTTTGAGCGCTGGAGAAAAGCGATCGACCGCATAATAAGCCGCCCCAAATCCCCCCTTGCCCAAGAGCCGCTGGGGCAAATAGCGTCCCGCCAAAATTAACGGCATGCCACAGGCGGTACAAAACTTTTGCGTAACAGTCTTAATCTGCTTCGGGTCATCCAAATCCATAAAGAGATTTTGGGGACGCGGGCAGCCGGGACGGGTGCAAATGAGCTCCATGGAATTTTAAAGAGTAGGCTCCAAAGCTTCTGGCTCTTCCGCAACCTTATCCTCTGGCGTGGGAGTTTTGCCATTCTTCGCCGCTGGCGGACTAACCGCAACCGTGCCATAGAGGTCAAACCCCTCCCGATAGGCCGCACTGGCAAATCGCGGCAAAATCTCTTGGCTAAAGGCTTCCGCTGCTTTTGAACGATAGCGGTTGGGGTTGTAAATCACCGAGAGCGTCCGCCGTACCGTTAGTCCATCCACAAAGGCCCGATGGAGCAACTCAATTTCCAGCTCCTTCTCGATCGCCGAAATCGACACAAACGCCGCCCCCAATCCGGACTGCACGGCATTTTTAATCGCCTCGATGGAATTTAGCTCCATCTCAATCCGCAGTCGCCGGGTTTCAATGCCACAGCGGGTCAGCACCTGGTCAATGACTTTACGAATGGTGGACTGAGAATCCAGGGCAATAAAGTCCAGCTTATACAAATCCTCAATTTGAATGCGCTCCCGCTGGGCCAGGGGGTGAAAGCTCGGCAAGATCAGCGCCAGCTCATCTTCCGCATAGGGCACCGTCACCAGCGCATCCTGTAACTCAATGGGGACCTCTCCCCCAATAATCGCCAGGTCGATCTGCCCATTGGCCACACTCCAGGAAGTCCGCCGGGTGGAATGGACATGGAGCTGAACGGCCACATCCGGGTAGCGTTTGCGAAACAGCCCAATCATCCGAGGCAGGAGATACGTGCCCGTGGTCTGGCTAGCGCCCACGATCAAGGTGCCCCCCTGGAGGCTTTGCAGGTCTTCGATCGCTCGACAAGTCTCCTGACAAAGGCTAAGGATTTTCTCTCCGTAGCTCAGTAGCAGATGGCCCGCTTCCGTGAGCTGAGCCCGTCGCCCCCCTCGGTCAAACAGGGGAACATCCAACTGTCGCTCTAAGTTTTGTACCTGAAGACTTACCGCAGGCTGAGAAACATATAAACTATCGGCAGCCCGCTTAAAGCTTCCTTCAGCGGCGATCGCCTTCAAGATCCGTAACTGATCCAAAGTAAAGGGAAGATCAGACATATCAGCTCTCAATCGCTTAATAGAAGCTGGGCAGAAACTCTTATGCTTAAATCGGGAACGCTGAAGGCAGACGCTCACCCGACAATCCGACTATTGAATACTATGCCTTTAGGGGCAGCCCACGTTGCAAATCTAGAATAAATGTTAAGTACAGATATGAGCTGGGAGGTTGTCCAAGATTTTCTGAATGTTTCAGGGATCAAAGGAGTGGCTTTGATCGATGGACAATCACGCCCCTACTTTCGCGATATCGAAAAGATCCTTAATGCCCAACAACGGGAGGCCCTCGCCCAGGGGGTCTGGCAGGTCTTAGAAACGATTCCCGAAAGCTTTGAATCCTTTGAATTTCAGTTTTCTGGGACTCAGGTTTATATCCACAAGATGGCCCAGGGGTTAATTCTCCTCATCCTCACCCACGATACGCTGATCTATCCAGATTATTGCGAAGCCTTTACTCGATTGAAGGCATCCTTTGAAGCCGATAGCAGTGCCACCCTCGAAGCCTTTCGACGGTTGTTGGGAGCACGCAACACGACGGCAGCGCCTTTAGACACTAGCGCTTTTGCGCCCATGGCGGAGGTCAAGGCTGCACCGCCCTCTCCCCGAGATCCGGCCCGACCGGTTCCGGCAGAGCGTCAGGTGGCCCAGGCCATGGTCCAGAGCATCGCTGAGCAAAATGGCAATGGTGGGGCGGCCTTTGCGACGGTGGCAGCCATTCCCGCAGAATCTCCGCCAACGCTAACGCCCCCTAATCCGGACCCTAAACCCACGGCGCGGCGGCGCAATCCGGAAGATACCCTACCGGATCTGTTTCCTGATGATGATACTGCTTCAGCGACAGCGCCCTCGGCGGCTAAGAGATCAACCGCAGCCCCCCAGGCCATAGCCCAGTCAAAGACCCAGCCAAGTCCCCAGCTAAGTCCCCAGCCAAGTCTCCAGGTAAAGCCCCAATCCGTTCCGCCATCGGTTCAGCCCCTCAGCCCCTCACCTCCGGCTGTCGTCCCGCCACCGGTCCCGCCGGAGCCTGTCTTGCCATCGATTGGGGAGTTAACCCCAAGTCCAGCCCCAAGTCCAGCCCCAGGTATAGCCCCAGATATAGCCCCAGGTCCAACCTCATCTTTGGGCACAATCTCCTTAGAAACCTGGCTCAACACCCTCAATACCTTGGGCCAAGCCGCTGTCCATTACCTCGGTCGTGCTGTCGTGGCCAACTACTGGCGCACCACCCGTCCCCCTGCGGATTGGCTGGCTAGCTTTGAAATCGAGCGATCGGGTAACATCCAGTCTGACCCCCAGATCTCCCTCAGTCAGAGCATTTCAGCTACGCAACAGGCGGACCTACAAACCTGGGCTCAGCAATTTATCCAGCGCTGTGGCCGAGTGATTCGAGACTTTCCCCAACTGGCTCAAACCCAGGGTCTTACGCCAGAACAATTGGAGCTTTTAGACCTCTAAACGGCTTAGACTCATTATGCTCAAACAGGTGCGACTCGAACCCCTGGGTCAGACGGTCCATGTCGAAGCCCAGTCCACCCTGTTGTCTGTGCTGCTGCATAAGGATCTAGAAGTCCTGAAGGAATGTGGGGGGCGGGGAATGTGCGCCACCTGCCATATTTATATTCGAGAAGGGATGCCTGCCCTTTCTCGCATGTCGCGACGGGAACAGCGCACCCTGGAGGTGATTACCTCCTGTCGTTCCAACTCCCGCTTGGCCTGTCAGACTCGGGTGCAAGGGGATGGCATTGTGGTCGAGCTGCCTCCCGGTATGTATGTGCAGTCGATTCAGGATATCGAGGTTTTGATTGGCCGTCGGGCTGAGCAACCGCTTTTGCATCCCATCACTGGGAAAATCCTCGTTGAAGAGGGAAAACTAGTAACACGTTCCATGCTGAAGCAGCTCAAGAGTGTTACTTTCGAGGTGGCACAGTACTTTAACCAAACTCGCGGCGTTTGATCGCAGGGTTCTCATTGCAGGGTTTTACAGGCATGATGACTGCATCACTGACTCCTCCTTCGACCAAGCTGAAGTTCCCCCAAAAACACAACCACTTTGGCTACCGTGACTTTTTTCGGCTGGATGCCGAGCGAGGCACGCTGGTGGACTGGAATGGCAGTCAAAACTTTCTCACCAGTGAAGATTTTATTATTGGGCTCATCGAAGGACTTGAAGAGGAAGTCGGGGACGCCTCGGCAGCGGTGATGTACACCGTGGGTTGTGAGTGGGGCAAACGGGATTCCTTTGTCTTTGAAAAATGGTTTGAGCAGGAATTTGGCCGCAGCATCCGTCAGGTCAATCTGATGTTTTTGCTGGAAACCTGGTGGTGGCCCTATATCAGCCAAGGCTGGGGCCGCTGGGAGGTGGATCTGGGCGATCGCCAACAGGGTTTCATGTTCATCAATCTCTTCGATTCTGCCCTAGCCCGTACCCTTGGCGATGTGGGTAAGCCGGTCTGTCATCTCTATGCGGGTCTGTTTGCGGGGTTTTTTACGGAGCTGGTCAAAAAGCAACTGAGCTGTATTGAAATTCAGTGCTATTCCATGGGAGAAAACTACTGTAAATTCCTTCTCGGTGGCCAAGACCGGATTAACGCTGCTGCCTTTTGGCTCAACGAAGGGGCAACCGCCAAAGACATTACCCAGCGGCTGCGGGAAGGAGCATAATCGCGGATGGCAACCCAGACCTCTGAATCAACTGGCTCAATTGGCTCAACGGCGATCGCCGCTCATTCCTGGAAACAGCTCACCGTTGCTGAATTTCTGCAAACCATTGCCTGGACCGGTCAACCTCCGGAGACCGTCTTATCGAGCGGACGGGGCACAGCAGCGGCGGATACGCCCCGGATCTCGCCTGCAGTGTTGAGCTATCGTCTAACGGTGGGGCAATTTTTTGGGGCGATTCCCTGGCAAGGCGGTTCGGTTGAAGCGGCTGCTCTCCCGCTTTCCTTAGCCGTGGCCACTGCTGATGGCGAACCGCTCCCCGCAGAGCTGCCGCTGCTAGAGGATGTGGTCAGTGGATCCCCAAATGGAGATGCGGATTTGACGCTAGATGATTTTCTGGATGCCTTTTCGGGCTTTTGAAATGGCCTTGGGGCTTGTATTTGGTGTTCACGATTCAGGGTTAACGATTTAGGGTTAATGATTCAGGATTAACAGCGTTGACAGATATTACTTTTTCAAGCATTTATTGCAGTTTAGCGATCGCATTTTTAGAAATTGCAGATAGATATCGCAGGTCCAGTGGGATTGATCAGCAAATAACAGTGGTTCAAGCAATCCGGTAAGGCTCTATGGTTCTGGCGTTAGAAACCTTCTTTAGCGATTCGGATAAGCGCTACCTCAGCGGGGACGAGCTCAAAACCCTGGGGCGCTATAGTTTGTCGTTGCCCCAGCGGCTGACGCTGTATCGATTTTTGCGAGATCAGGAGTTGGCGATGTTCCAAGCGGTGGCAGACCAGATGGAGGCCAAGCTGCCGGAGGAAGCCCCGGCGAACCTAGAGCGCTGTCTGAAGGAAGGCATTGTGGCACTGCGGCAGGGGGCGATCGCCATGCTGGTCAACGATGCGGAGGTGTTATCCGATCAGCTGCGCTGGCTGCGAGCCAGTCAACAAAACTATGACTCCCAAGCGCTGGATACTCTCATGTTTGGATTACTTCAGCGGGAACTCGAACAGCGGCTTTCTCCGCCCCAGGCAAAGCTGTTGCTGCCGTTTCTTCAACCGTTTCAATCTCTTTAAATGGGCCGTAAATTGACCGCCTGTTCAAATTGACCACCTGTTCAGACCCTATCTGTTCCAGCCCTTTTAGATCTGAAGCCCCATGATTTCTGTCGCTGACCTGATTGACGCCGCCTCCCATGGCCCCAGCAATTATTTTGCGGCCAACACCTATGTCCGCAGCGACCTGGAACTGGGGTTGCTGGAAAACCGCAGCGGCAGCCGACTGCTGGCGATTCCCGATACGCTGATCAAGGCACTCTATGCGGGTCTAGAGCAGGAAACGGGCTTGGCCGCACGATTGGTCCTGGCGAACTGTGGTCGCTGGTGGGGCAAAAACTTTTATCGACGCTTTAGCGAAGAGCTGAGCCAACACTACGAGTTACCGCTCAGTCAATTGCCCATGGCGGAATTTGTTCAATCCCTTCAGGAATGCTGGATCAGCCACGGCTGGGGCACGATGGACTTGGACCCGGCGATCGCACCCCAAGGCTTCCTCCTGGTCAAAACCTGGAATTCTCCCTTCGCCACCCAGGCCCCCCAGATGAACCGCCCTGTTTGTTTCATGGATGCGGGCATTTTGGCCTCGTTCTTTAGTCAACTCACCGGCCAAACCCTAGACTGCGTGCAGATTAGCTGCGAGTCCTTGGGGGCCGATTGCAATCGTTTTGTCCTGGGTACCCCCGACCGATTGGCACGAGCTGAGGCCCTTGTGGAAGAGCAAGCCGACTTCGAGACCATTCTCCAAGCCCTGATGCAATAATCTGATGCAATCAATCTGATCTACTCCAGCGCCTCAGCCTCAACGCTTCTTTTCTAAATTTCCTTTTCTCTTCCTGCTCTGTTCTTCCCTCTGTTCTCTGCCCTCTTTTTTCTCTCTTCCCTTGTCCCCTGCGGTTCCTTCCCATTTATCTGCCTTTGGGCGATCGCAATACTATCGCCTCGGTCTCGTGGCGCAGGGGCAGTTTGGCAAAGTCTATTGTGCGATTCATCGACAGAGTGGTCAGTTGGTGGCGCTGAAAATCCTGGACATGGCGCGATCGCCCACCCAGGATTTTTTGCGAGAACTGAGCTCGATTTTGGCGCTCCAGCACCCCAATCTCATCCAGGTCTACGGCGTCGAGCATCAACCCCAACAACGGCAGCTCATTTTGGACTACGGCGAAGGCGGGACTCTACGGCACCTGATCGAAGGTATCGCCCCCCTGAGTTTGCCTCAACAGCTTCAAATTCTGATTGAGCTGCTCGCAGGACTTGACCACGCCCATCGGCGCAATATTATCCACTGCGATGTCAAACCCGAAAATATTTTAGTCAGTCTGACGCCGACGGGTTGGAGCCCCAGACTGACCGACTTTGGCATTGCTTACAACCAGGCGTTGCCCGCCGCCCAGCAAATCGCTTCCCGCCAGGGAGCCCCGGCCTACATGGCCCCTGAGCAATTTTGTGGCCGGATTTTGCCCGCAGTAGATTTGTACGCGGTGGGCATTATTTTGTACGAAATGCTGCTAGGCCACCGTCCCTTTCGCGGATCGCCGACGGAGCTTCAGCAAGCCCACCAGAAGGCTCCCGTCGAGCTTCCCCCTAAAGTACCGCTCCCGCTCCAGCGAATTTTGCGGCGATCGCTCGAAAAAGTTCCCAGCCGCCGCTATCCCAGCGCCCAGCTCATGGCTAAAGCCCTCAGCCAAGCCTTACAGAAACTGCACCCCCAGTCTGATGCGCCGCTGTTTTTAACCCCTGGGATAATCCCGATCACCGTTCCCCCGAGCCAACTACAGCGCCTGGAGACCAGTGAGCTTGTCCCTCCCCTTGCCTTGCCTGCCTCCCTGGCGGTTTGGCTTCAGCCTCAGGCCCAGGCTCAAGGGCCAAAAGACTCTTCTAGAGAAGGATCTGGCGATCGCCTAGCTCTGGCTCCCGACTATAGCTGGGCGGCTCTTTTACAGCATCAGCCTCGGGATCTTTCTGCCAATGGGGCTGCTGAGGCTGAATTTCGACCTGCATTGCATTCTGAATTACGCTGCTGTCGGTCCACCGGCTGTACCCCCGCGATCGCCCTTCCCCTTCCCGGTCCTCCCCAGGAAATTCTGATCCTCGATCGCCGCTATGGCATTCTCCACTGCCCCCCACTAGCCAGTCCCCCACTAGCCAGTCCCCCACCGGGCAATTCTCCCCGCCAGGAGCCCCAGAACAGCCATCTCGTCCTGTTCAATCGCCGTGGCACAGTCTTTCCTCCACTCCCGCTTCCCATCGCCCTGCGCCGCTGTACCCAGGGCACCCATGCCAACCAACTCCTCGCCCTTGAGCAGCAGCAGCCCCAGGTGTTGCTGCAAATTTCATTGCGTCCCTTCCGCCTCCAGCGGATTCCCCTCAGTCTTGTTCCTGTGGCGATCGCCCCTTGCCCTTGGGGGATTGCTCTGATCGACGCCCAGCGGCAGCTACTCCTGCTGGATCTCAGCGGTCATCCCCTAGGAACCTTGACCTTACCCTTGGCGAGCGGGGTGCCCCGCCAGTTGAGCGCCTTGGGCACCCAGGCCATTGCCCTCACCCTTGATCCCGGCCCCCCAGCGCCCCGCTCAGGGGACCTGACCTCGCCTCAACACTATCGAGTTGATCTCCAGGGGATCGATCTGGGCTTGATTTTCTAGCGAATTTTTAGTGAAACTGTTCCCCCTTCCACAGCAAAATTCCAAAATCTTTATTAAGATTGACCGAAATCATTAAATCGAAACAAACGCCTTTCCCATCAGACATCCAGGTTTCATCACAAACGTAATCCGTCCTTGGATAGGCTGGTAGCATGATCCCTATAGATTAATCGCGCACTTCAGAGTGCAGACCAGCATTAAGAATCTTTAGTCTTAAAACTTTGGTCCGCATGTCCATGATTTTGCGTTATGTCGATTTGCGTCACACTAGCGTTTTCTTTGGCAGCTTTTTCTCTTGTTCTGGCTAGATCTTTGAAATTGTTTTATCACTGAAGATGGAGGCCATTCATCTTTGCCATTTGCTGAGTTTCATTGATCCCGAACAATGAGCTCTAGTAATCGCTGCTTTACAAATCTGTTGCTTCATCGGGGATCGTTGGGCATCCTTGGTAATTCTTTTAAATAAAAAATTAGCTTAGGCAATCACTGTGATATCCGTTAACGAAAAGACCTTTGAACAAGAAGTTCTCGAATCTCCTGTTCCAGTGTTAATTAATTTCTGGGCACCTTGGTGCGGGGTCTGTCGCCTGATCAATCCGTTGCTTAACCAGTTGACCCAGCGAGCCCAGGCCAAGGTCAAGGTGGTCAGCATCAACGCTGACGAGAATTTCAAGCTGGCCAAGGCCTATCGGCTCACCACGTTGCCGACGCTGGTTTTGCTGAAGGGGGGATCGGTTTGCGATCGCCTAGAGGGCTGTAGCGATCGCGAGCAAATCCAGCTCATTCTCGAACAATTTTCACAGTGCCATACGTACTCCGCCTAAAGGTTCCCCAAGGCCGTATTTCTTCTGTGTCAAAATAATAAGAGGTTGGTCGAAGCCCTAGGGCACCTGCCAACCCATCCGTAGGGAATCCAGTTCGACTGAATCCAGTTTGACTGAATCCAGTTTGACTGATAGCCCCACTGAATACTTGACGGATCTCGCAACGAACCCGAGGCCACTGATGGAAGCAATTTATGAATACGCCTGGTTAATCCCAGTGCTACCGCTGCTTGGAGCCATGCTGGTAGGCGTTGGGCTTATCTCGTTTAACCAGGCTACCAATCGACTGCGGCAGGCTAATGCCGTCTTGATTTTGATCCTCATGGGGGCAGCGGCGACGCTGTCCTTTGCCCTTTTATGGAGTCAGATTCAAGGCCACGAACCCTATGTCCGCATGTTTGAATGGGCGGCAGCGGGCGACTTTCGGCTCACCATGGGCTATACGGTCGATCACCTCACGACGATGATGTTGGGGGTGGTGACAACGGTGGCCATTCTGGTGATGATCTACACCGATGGTTACATGGCCCATGATCCGAGCTATGTCCGGTTCTACGCCTACCTGAGTTTGTTTAGTTCATCGATGTTGGGCCTGGTGCTCAGTCCGAACCTGGTCCAGATTTATATTTTTTGGGAGCTGGTGGGCATGTGTTCCTACCTGCTCATCGGTTTTTGGTACGACCGCAAGGGAGCGGCGGATGCCTGCCAGAAGGCTTTCGTAACGAACCGGGTCGGTGACTTTGGTCTTTTGCTGGGGATGCTGGGGCTTTACTGGGCGACGGGAAGCTTTGAGTTTGATGTGATGGGCGATCGCCTCACCGAACTCGTGTCCAGCGGTGCCCTCAGCGTGGGTCTCGCGGCTTTGTTTGCAATTCTGGTATTTCTCGGTCCCGTGGCCAAGTCAGCCCAGTTCCCGCTCCATGTCTGGCTACCCGACGCCATGGAAGGCCCGACCCCCATCTCAGCGCTGATCCATGCGGCGACGATGGTGGCAGCGGGTATTTTTCTGGTGGCCCGGATGTTCCCGGTCTTTGACCAAATTCCGGCGGTGATGAATGTGATTGCCTGGACCGGCGGCTTTACTGCCTTTCTAGGGGCAACGATCGCCATTACCCAAAACGACATCAAAAAAGGCTTAGCCTATTCCACCATGTCCCAGTTGGGCTACATGATGATGGCCATGGGCGTGGGAGCCTATAGCGCGGGACTGTTTCACCTCACGACCCATGCCTATTTCAAGGCCATGCTCTTTTTGGGCTCGGGGTCGGTGATCCACGGTATGGAAGCGGTGGTGGGCCATGATCCGGTATTAGCCCAAGACATGCGGCTGATGGGCAATCTGCGCAAGTTTATGCCGATTACGGCGATTACGTTTTTGATTGGCACCCTCGCCATCTGCGGGATTCCGCCCTTTGCGGGGTTTTGGTCCAAGGACGAAATTCTCAGCTCAACCTTTGCGGTCAATCCGGCGCTCTGGGTCGTTGGCTATCTCACCGCAGGCATTACGGCCTTTTACATGTTCCGCATGTATTTCATGACCTTTGAAGGGGCGTTTCGCGGCAAGGATACCGGTATCAAGGGACAGCTCAAGGCCGAAGCGGCTGGGGTTTATGCCTTTGGGCCGGGAGCCATGCACAAGGAGGAGCTAGCAGCCTCCTACGCGGAGTCTAGCCACAGCGACGAGGGGCATGACGATCACGGGCATGACGATCACGGCCACCATAGTGATACGCCCCATGAGTCGCCTTTTACCATGACGTTCCCGCTGATGGCCTTGGCAGTGCCTTCGATGCTGATCGGTCTCTTGGGCATGCCCTTTGCCAATCGGTTTGAAGCCTTTATCTATCCTCCAGGCGAAAGCCTAGAAGCCGCAGGCCATGCCGCAGAAGCGGGGTTTGATTGGACTGAGTTTCTGCTAATGGGCGGGAGTTCGGTCGGAATTGCCTTGGTGGGGATCACGTTGGCCTCGCTGATGTATTCCAGGAAGGTGATTGATCCGGCGGCGATCGCCCGCAAAATCGCGCCCCTCTACTGGCTCTCCCGCCGCAAATGGTACCTCGACGACATCAACGAGATTCTCTTTGTCCAAGGCAGCCGTCGCCTAGCGCGACAGGTCCTGGAGGTCGATTCCAAGGTTGTCGATGGCGTCGTTAACCTAACGGGCTTCATTACCCTGGTGACCGGCGAAGGTCTGAAATACTTCGAGAATGGCCGGGCTCAGTTCTATGCCCTGATCGTTTTTGGGGCAGTGCTTGGCCTTGTCGTGATCTTTGGGATTACCTGATGTATCTGGTCCGTTAACAAAAGCCCTGCATCGGTGATGCAGGGCTTTTTGCTAGGACACAAAAGGGGCACTTAACCAAATCTTTATGGGGATGAGCCGAATTTTTGAACCCTAGCCCATGCCCTCAGTGCTAGCACCGAAAAAAAATTTTCACTTCGCCAGAAAGTTTTTATTTTCGCCAGAGAGATTGGGTAATTTCGTAGATGGATCAACCCTTGCAAGCCCACTAAGCTGGAGACACAATCACCCAACGTGAAGTTGCAGCAGGTTACCCATGGACACCACCGAAAAGCTGACCCAAGCGTTTTCTCTGAGCTTTTCTCTTCAGCCCCAAGCTGCGATCACGGATGAGACCTCAGATCCCTCTGAAAGTACCTCTGAACCTAACCCTGCAAATTCTTTGTCCCAAGCCACCGCAGAATATCTGTTACGGGCTGGAGTCGTCAATTCTGGCGATCGCCCTCACCACCATAGGGTCTCTCAGCCCTGGCGGTCCTGTCCCCCGACGACCGATTCCCCCCCAATTAACGCGGCCCAAATTACTCCTTCTATCGCTATAGCCAACGCCTCTACCCCGATTGCCCAGCCAGGAATGGATAACCGTCCGCTGTTTCGCATGGAATTGACTTCTCGCTTTGGCTCCGCGCTGATTTAGTCCATCAAAGCCTATGGAGCTCCTTGAGTCTTTATGAAGGGTAAAGCCCAGATTTGTCTTTCCTTTACCCTTTCCCTTGCCGTCTTATTGAAAGCTTTATTCTTTTAGTTAGTTATTTTCGCTACCATCGCCCTTAGGATTCAGAAGTCGGGTCGCGATCGCCTTATCTATATTTTCTTTTCTATAACTTCTAAAGATTTCCTCAGAGGCAAAGACTATGGCCGAGATCGTCCTCGCCCAAGGCCCGCTGACCTATACGGAAAATTCAGCGGCGATCGCCCTTGGTTCCGTGACGCTGAGCGGGTTTGAGAGCATTAGTAACTTTGACGGGTTCACGCTGACGGCCAGTCTAAGTAACGGTATCTCCTCTGATCGTCTAGGCATTATTCCCGGCAGTGGAAATCTAGGGCTGGATGGTCGCCAGATTTTGTTGGGCAGTACTATCATTGGAACGTTTACGGGCGGGATTGGGTCAACGACCCCTTTAGTGATTAGTCTAAATAGCTCGGCAACCTTGCCTGCGGTGCAGTTGCTGGTGAGCAGTTTGGGCTATTCGAATGTGTCGGATGCTTTGCCCGATGGTAATCGTACCCTTAATCTTTTTCTCTTCAAGGGGGGTACCAGTGCGAGTGCCTCTCGCGCCATTGCCGTTAGCGCGGCGGATGATGCCCCATTTGTCCTAGAACAGCTCCCCCTTTATGACGGGGACAGCAACCAGTTGCCCACGGTAGCCGGTGCTGCGCCCGGTGGCCCTTGGTTCTATTCCCTCGATCTCACCAAGGTTCCTGATGATTTTCCAATTATCACCATTCCGTTTCCATCCCTCACACTAGATTTTAGAGGCAAGGCCATTCAAGGCAATGCCTCATTAACCGCAGAGAGTGGAGGAACAATTCTCACAACGGATAATGCTGCCTACGCGGGACTGAGCAACTATCGCTTCAATTACGATGGCGTCAATTTAGCGACGCTGTCATCTGGAACGGTGCCCATTGGTCTAGAACCTGTCAGCGAAGATTTTCCCGTTCTCGATCGCAATGCTGGCTACAGTCTTTCGTTTACAGCGGATTTATTGTCCGAATCCCGAACCACGGGAGCAGATAAAAACGGCGATGGCACCGACGATCGGGCTGGGTTTAGCGTCATTGTGATTGGCGATGATCTCAGAGGCATTGAGCTCGGGTTCTGGCCAGACCGCATTTGGGCTCAAAACGATGGCACCACCCAAGTTAATCCCGCCTTAGAACCAGACAACGCTCCGGCCAACCCCTTTCGCACCTTTTTTACCCAGGGCGAGTCTACGGCGTTTGATACTTCTGGCACAGCCGTTGCCTACGAAATTGTCGTCAAGGGCGATCTCTACACACTCTATGCCAATGGCGCTCCAATTCTCAGCGGACCGCTGCGGACCTATAAAGACTTCAAGCCCAGCAACCAGGTGATAGAGGATACCCCCTTAGGCTCACCCATCATCGTTGTTCCGCCAAATCCCTACGAACAAAGCAATTTTATTTTCCTGGGGGACAGTACGCCAACCGCTCAGGCTAGCGTTAAGCTCGGAGATATTTCGGTCAATACGGCCAATGGTTCACCTGCGATCGCCTTCCCAACCGGCTCTCCTCCCCAACCCCCCGTCTTTCAAATCCAAGATCCCGATGCTGGGGATGGCTTAGTCCTAGTGACGCTGACGGTCGCCGAAGGCACCCTAAATCTGGCTGGTGATGTCAGCGGCGGGGTCAGCAGCAACGATATTTCGGATAACGGCACAGGGACGGTTCAGCTTCTGGGGACGCTGGAGCAGATTAATCAGACCCTGGCGGCGAGCAATGGTTTGAGCTATCAGGTGAGTAGCGGGGCTGTGACCGCCGATGCGATCGCCGTCACTGTCAGTGCCCCGCCTGATCCCAATCTGCCCACCCTGAGTTTTACTAACTCGGTCACGGCGATCGCCGAAAATCTCAACACGACCAGTGGCGTGAAGTTGGCGGAGATTGCGATCGCCGACGCCGACGGGGGAAACAACGAAATCGCGCTCACAGGAGCTGACCAAGCCAGTTTTCAGCTGGTTGATGGCAGTTCTGGCAAAGAACTATGGCTAGCAGAGGGGGTCGCGCTAGATTTTGAAAACCGTAGTTCATACAGTGTGACGGTCACAGTCGACGACGCCAACCTCGGCTCCGGCCCAGAAGACAGCAAAGTCTTCACGCTCAGCGTCACCGATATTGACGAAAGCCTCTGGCTCAAGCCCAGTCGTGCCGGTGGCGTGGTCAAAATCACCGATGAGCAGCAGTTACAACTTGCCTCAGTCCGGCCCTTTATCACAGATGCCAACTGGCAAATTCAGGCCATGGGGTCTATTAGTGCTGTGAACCAGACGGATTATGTTTGGCGCAATCAGGCCACGGGCCAAGTGGTGCTTTGGGAAAATGTCACGTTACAGCCGGGGGGTAATCCAGCGGAGCTGAGCTTGCTGGCGCAGCATGCGATGCCGGTCAAGGCCAGTGCTCTGCCGTCCGTCACGGATCGCAACTGGACCATAGCCGGTGCGGGTAATTTTAATGGGGACTCCCGCGACGATTTGGTTTGGTACAACGCATCCGCCCAAGAACTGGTGGTTTGGTATCTGGACGGTGCAACCAAGAGCGGTAGCGTTGCAGTCAATCTGAACGATCTAGAAGCCGGTTATCAGCTCGAAGGCGTCGGTGACTTTAACGGCGATGACCTGGGCGATTTCTTCTGGCGCAATGCCAACGGTGAGACGCTGATTTGGTTTATGGCGGAAGGGGCCGTGCGCGACAGCACTGCTACCCTAGAAACCTTGGCGGTGGCGGACTGGTCGGTGACGGGAATTGGGGATTACAACCAGGATGGTAAAGCCGATATTGCTTGGGGGCAGGGCAGCGTCTTTGAGGCAGGGCGGTTGTGGCTGATTGATGGCTCCGTTGATGGAAATGTCTTGCTGAAGGACCTTGCCATTTCCCCCCAACCCCTGAGCTAGCCTGGAAAATTGGCTGGAAAACTCCCGTAGAGGGGTGACTTCCACGCCTCTGCGCAACAATCCGTTACTGATCCCCCCGCCAAAACTCGCCCCATCATTAAATTTCCGTAATACCTCAGCCCGAGGCCAAAAATCCCCGATAGGTTGTGATGTAAGACATTTAACTTCGCGAGTACTCCGATGGATCCAGCAACCTTCCCTTGGCTGACGACCATCATTCTCTTTCCCATCGCAGCGGCCCTCTTACTCCCGCTGATTCCAGACAAGGACGGCAAAACCGTGCGGTGGTATTCCCTGGTGGTGGGGCTGATTGATTTTGTTCTGATTATTTACGCGTTTTACAGCCAGTATGACCTCAGCCTTCCGGGGCTGCAGCTCGCTGAAAGCTATGCCTGGGCTCCTCAGATTGGCCTGAATTGGTCCGTTGGGGCCGATGGCCTCTCCATGCCGCTGATTATTCTCACGGGCTTTATTACGACCCTTGCCATGCTGGCGGCTTGGCCGGTCACGCTCAAACCCAAGCTGTTTTACTTCCTGCTCCTGTCGATGTACGGTGCGCAAATCGCGGTGTTTGCCGTGCAGGATATGCTGCTGTTCTTCCTGGCTTGGGAGCTAGAGCTGATTCCGGTGTATTTGCTCCTGTCCATTTGGGGCGGTAAAAAGCGGTTTTATGCAGCCACTAAATTTATTCTCTACACCGCAGGTAGCTCGCTGTTTATTCTGGTTGCCGGGTTGGCCATGGCCTTCTACGGCGATACGGTGTCCTTCGACTTCCAGACCTTGGCGGCCAAGAATTACACCCTTGGCTTTGAGCTGTTGGTCTATGGCGGCTTCTTGATTGCCTATGGCGTCAAGCTGCCCATGGTACCGCTGCATACTTGGCTCCCCGATGCCCATGGCGAAGCGACGGCTCCCGTTCACATGCTCCTGGCTGGGATTTTGCTCAAAATGGGAGGCTATGCGCTCCTGCGGATGAATGCGGGGATGCTCCCGGAGGCCCACGCCAAGTTTGCACCGATCCTGATCATTCTGGGCATCGTCAATATTATCTACGCAGCGCTGACCTCCTTTGCCCAGCGCAACCTCAAACGCAAAATTGCCTATTCATCGATTTCCCACATGGGATTTGTGCTGATTGGTCTGGCCTCGTTCACCAATCTGGGCATTAGCGGCATGATGCTGCAAATGATTTCCCATGGCTTGATCGGGGCAAGCCTGTTCTTCCTGGTGGGCGCGACCTATGACCGCACTCACACGCTCATGCTGGATGAAATGGGTGGTGTGGGGCAGAAGATGAACAAGATGTTTGCCATGTGGACTGTTTGTTCTCTGGCTTCGTTAGCGCTGCCGGGGATGAGTGGTTTTGTCGCCGAGCTGATGGTGTTTGTTGGGTTTGCCACGAGCGATGCCTATTCCCTAACCTTCCGGGTTGTGGGGGTTTCGTTGGCGGCGATCGGCGTCATTCTCACGCCGGTCTACTTGCTGTCCATGCTGCGGGAAATCTTCTACGGACCTGAAAACGAAGAACTGACTAGCCATGAAGCTTTGATCGATGCCGAGCCTCGGGAGATTTACATCATCACCTGTCTGCTTGTACCGATTATCGGCATTGGGCTCTATCCAAAGCTGGTCACCCAAATATATGCCTCTAGCATTGATGTGCTGACCGTGCGATTGCGGGCAGCGGTGCCGGGATTGGTGCAACCGGCGGTGGCGACGGAAAATCGGACGTTGGTCCCCTCTTTTAGGGGCGATCGCGAAAAAACCATCGTGGCTCTGACAGCTCCGGCGATCGCTCCAAGCATCACCCCCTAAACTCACCTCAAAAAAACTTGATTCTTCAAGGGTCAGCTCTAACGGCTGGCCCTTTTGATTGGGCTTCCTAACCTGGCCTTCCCTCGACGGGTAAAACGGGGGGCAAAACCGACTGGCAAAACCGACTAGCAAAACTTGTAGAAAACTTTTTGAAGAAAATCATCAAAATATGGGTATCCTAGTCCCCAATTTTTACCAAGACCGATTAACATAAGGCAGAACAAAGATTCTAGTTCTCAAAAAAGCAACACTCTAGTTCGCACTCGCCGCGACCCTCTCAAACCTCGTCCCCATGGTTTCTCCCGCCCAACGTGCGATTTCACTCCTCATCGATATGGCAGAACAAGGGGAAATTGACCCCTGGAACGTCAATGTCATTGATGTGATCGATCGCTTTTTGGAAGAACTACAGCTCAAGGATCTCTCCGGCTACTTCACCCGCTCTCAGGGGAGCTTTGGTCGTAATCGCTACGAGGCCGACCTGTCTGAGTCGGGTCAAGCCTTTCTCTATGCTTCGATGTTGGTGCTTCTCAAGGCAGACACGCTGGTTCAGCAAGAGGAACAGCAGCCAGAAGAAGAGCTAGTCGAAGATTTGAGCTTGGCAGATGCAGACACGAATGTGATTCCATTGCCCAACCATCTCGAACGGCAACTACGACGTCGGGCCGTCGCCCGTCCGCCCCAAAGTCGTCGGGTCACTTTAGCCGAACTCATTGAGCAGTTAGAGCTGATGGCTGCGGCCATGGAACTTCCCACGGTTCCTCGCCCCAAATCCCGCGTGCGTCCCCAGTCCAAACGCCAAGCCATTCGTGCTATTTCCCAGTTGGCCCACCAGGAAAACCTGGCGGAAATGGCTGCAAGCCTGGGCGAATTTATTGAAGAGGGCTGGACAGAACTGCCCGTTTGCGCCAATGGCTGGTTTGATTTTGATGACCTGGTAGCGGTGTGGCACAAAAGCCCACATAACACGTTTAGTAAAACTCTCGATCGTGTTGGGGTATTTTGGGCACTCTTATTCCTATCAGCCCAGGGCAAAGTTGAGCTGATGCAGCGGGAGTTTTACCAACGCTTAGAGCTGAGGCGAGCCGTGTTGGAAACCACAGCCCCGGTGTTAGAAGCCATGGCTGTCTCTGCCTCCTAATTGATTGTGAATGCAGGAAAATGGGTATGCTGGAGGCGTCCACCCACAGCCTTCAGCATCTGTTATCCGTGGAAGTCGTCGTGTACCGCTGAGGAGACCTCAAGAATCCTATGAAAGCCATGATTCTGGCCGCTGGCAAGGGAACCAGGGTTCGTCCCATTACCTACACCATTCCCAAGCCAATGATCCCCATCTTGGAGAAACCTGTGATGGAGTTTCTGCTGGAGCTGCTGCGCCAGCATGGGTTCACGGAGGTCATGGTCAATGTCAGCCATTTAGCCAATGAGATCGAAAACTATTTTCGGGATGGCCAGCGGTTTGGGGTTCAGATTGCCTATTCCTTTGAGGGGCGGATTACCAACGGGGAATTAATTGGAGAGGCCATTGGCTCCGCTGGGGGCATGCGCAAAATTCAAGATTTTCAGCCCTTTTTTGACGATACGTTTATTGTGCTCTGTGGCGATGCGCTGATCGATTTAGACCTCACCGAGGCGATTCGCTGGCACCGAGAAAAGGGGTCGATCGCGACAATCATCATGAAATCTGTGCCGAAGCAAGAGGTTTCAAGCTATGGCGTGGTGGTCACAGACGAAACAGGTCGGATCAACACCTTCCAGGAAAAGCCCAGTGTCGAAGAGGCCCTCAGTACTGATATCAATACGGGTATTTATATTTTTGAGCCTGAAATCTTTAATTACATTCCTTCAGGGCAAGAATTTGATATTGGCGGCGATCTGTTCCCGCTCTTGGTCGAGAAAGGGGCTCCCTTCTATGGGGTCTCTATGGACTTTGAGTGGGTGGATATTGGCAAGGTGCCGGATTATTGGCACGCCATTCGCAGCGTTTTGAGAGGGGACGTAAAAAATGTCTCGATTCCCGGCAAGCAGGTGGCTCCCGGCATTTACACCGGTCTCAATGTTGCGGTGAATTGGGACAAGGTGGATATCCAAGGACCGGTTTACATTGGCGGCATGACCCGCATTGAAGACGGCGCGAAGATCATTGGTCCGACGATGATTGGGGCGAACTGCTGGGTTTGCAGCGATGCCGTGGTGGATAACAGCGTGATTTTTGAGTATTCGCGCTTGGGGCCGGGAGTGCGTCTGGTGGATAAGTTGGTGTTTGGTCGCTATTGTGTAGATAAAACCGGGGCATCGATTGATGTTCAGGCGGCGGCCCTGGACTGGCTGATCACCGATGCGCGACAAACGTTCCCCAATCAGCCCTCGATCGAGCGGCAGGCGATCGCCGAACTCCTCGGGGCTGAATCCTAACCCCCCCGTCCTAGGCAACAGCAACAGGCAACAGGAATGGATGCCCCATGGACTCCCCCATAGATGCCCTGGCGATCGCCTACACCGACATCGAACAGGCAGCGGCAAGACTCGCCGGTATAGCCCACCGCACATCGGTTTTAACGTCGCGTACCTTTAATCACCTAACCGGTGCCGAGGTCTTCTTCAAAGCCGAAAACTTCCAGCGCACGGGCTCATTCAAGTTTCGGGGAGCCTACAATTGCCTGTCGCAACTGTCCCCGGAGGAGCGCGATCGCGGAGTTTTGGCCTTCTCGTCGGGGAACCATGCCCAAGGGGTGGCGCTGGCGGGAAAACTACTGGGGATTCAGACGGCGATCGTCATGCCCGAGGATGCCCCCCAGGCCAAGCTAGCGGCGACGCGGGGATATGGGGCAGAAGTTTTGTTGCGCGATCGCGCCGAGCTCCAGCGTCCCACCCTCCAAACCGAGCTCCTGCAATCCCGAGGAAATGTGCTCGTTCCGCCCTTTGATCATCCGCAGATCATCGCAGGACAAGGGACCGCTGGGAAAGAATTAATCGAAGAAACGGGTGCGTTGGATGCCCTCTTGGTTTGCTGTGGTGGCGGGGGATTGCTGTCCGGTTGTGCACTGGCCACTAAAGCCCTAGCACCCCAATGCCAAGTCATCGGTGTTGAGCCGGAAGCGGGGGATGATATGACGCGATCGTTCCACACTAAAACTATCCAACGCAATGCAACCGCCCCACAAACCCTCTGCGACGGTGCCCGTACACTCCAGCCCGGTCAACTGACATTGCCGATTATCCTGTCAAAGGTCGATGACCTGGTGACGGTTTCTGATGTGGAAATCATTGCCACGCTGCGATTGCTTTATGAGCGCATGAAGATCGTTGTCGAACCCACCGGCGCTTTGGCGGCAGCGGCTTTACTCCATCGGCATCTCGGCCTTGCGGGCAAACGGGTAGGCGTGATTCTCAGTGGTGGCAATGTGGATTTGCCTCGGCTAGCCGATTGGCTGGACTAAAGAGTTTCTTGACTCTCATCCCAATAAAAGCGATAAAACAGTTCAGCAGCCTCAAAATCGTGCTCGTCCGCCACATGATGGATCAGCTTTTCTGCATCGGTTTTGCGGGGCCTTGAAGTCCTGTCCGAAGAATCACGGAAACCCTCTCCCTATTGGAAACCTCGCCACGGAAACCCTGTAAATCTCCCCCAGGATGACATTGGGATCGGCGCTAAACCTGGTACATTTACGGGATATTGGCTTAACCAAACATCAGCAGACATCAGCAGAAAAGATGAGAGTCCTAGTAATTGGCGGCGATGGATATTGCGGGTGGGCGACTGCGCTGCACCTTTCGAATCAGGGTTATGAGGTCGGCATCTTAGATAGCCTAGTGCGTCGGCTCTGGGATATGGAACTCTGCTCAGACACGCTCACCCCGATTGCCCCGATTCAAACTCGCCTGCAACGTTGGAAAGACCTAACGGGTAAAACCATTGATTTGTTCATTGGCGATATTAATAACTATTCGTTCCTCGTCAATTCGCTGCAACAGTTTAAGCCAGATGCAGTGGTTCACTTCGGGGAACAGCGGTCTGCACCGTTTTCAATGATCGACCGTGAGCACGCGGTCCTCACCCAGAGCAATAACGTCATCGGCAACCTCAATCTGCTTTATGCCATCCACGAGCATTGCCCCGATTGCCATTTGGTGAAGCTCGGGACCATGGGAGAGTATGGGACGCCCAATATCGATATCGAAGAGGGCTACATCACCATCGAGCACAATGGTCGCAAAGACACCCTTCCCTACCCCAAGCAGCCCGGCTCGTTCTATCACCTCAGCAAAGTCCACGACTCTCACAACATTCATTTTGCCTGCAAAATCTGGGGGCTGCGCGCCACGGATCTGAACCAGGGCATTGTTTACGGGGTCCTGACCGAAGAAACCGGCATGGATGAGCTGCTGATCAATCGCCTGGATTACGACGGGGTGTTTGGAACGGCGCTGAACCGGTTCTGTATTCAAGCTGCTGTGGGCCATCCGCTGACGGTCTATGGATCTGGTGGTCAAACCCGCGCCCTGCTAGACATTCGCGACACGGTGCGCTGTGTGGAACTTGCCATTCGCAATCCCGCTGATCAGGGTCAATTCCGAGTCTTTAACCAGTTCACGGAGATGTTTAGCATCAAGGATCTGGCGATGATGGTGCAGCAGGCCGGTAGCACCATGGGCGTTAAGGTAACGGTGAATAATCTGGACAATCCCCGCGTTGAGGCCGAAGAGCACTATTTCAACGCGAAGAATACCAATCTGCTCGATCTCGGATTGCAGCCCCACCTGCTTTCGGATTCGCTGCTGGATTCGTTGCTGAACTTTGCGGTGAAATATAAGCATCGGGTAGACGAGAAACAAATCCTGCCGAAGGTGCAGTGGCGGGCGTAGGTCGGCGAGTCATGCCTATCATCAAGAATCAATAGGGATGGGTTTGGCGCAAATGCAGGGTGAAAAGCCAAAACTTGCCGAGCTAGACCCGCCCTACTTGGGTTATGGCGATCGCCATTGATTTTGTTAACGCGTTCTTAAATTTCGGTGCTCCGAATTCTGATTGAATATTGCTGATCGAATAACAGCTTACCTATGAGAATTGCCCTTTTCACCGAAACCTTTCTGCCTAAGATCGACGGCATCGTCACCCGCCTCAAGTACACCGTCGAACACCTTCAGCGTCAGGGAAATCAGGTGCTGGTATTTTCGCCGGAGGGAGGACTGAAGGAATATTGTGGAGCACAGATCTATGGCGTGAAAGGTTCGCCGTTGCCCTGGTACCCGGAACTGAAAATGGCCTTTCCTCGACCTTCGGTGGGCAAGGCGCTGGAGCTATTCAAGCCAGATTTAATTCATGTGGTGAATCCGGCGATTCTGGGTCTCGGCGGCATTTACTATGCCAAAAAGCTAGAAATTCCCCTGGTGGCGTCCTACCACACCCATTTGCCTAAGTATCTGGAGCACTATGGCCTCGGCATGCTGGAGCCCCTGCTCTGGGAACTGCTGAAGATGGCCCACAACAATGCGCTGCTGAATCTTTGTACCTCCACAGCGATGGTGGAAGAACTGGATGCCCATGGAATTGAGCGGACGGATCTATGGCAGCGGGGGGTGGATACGGAGCTGTTTCGGCCTGAGTTGGCCAATGGGGACATGCGCGATCGCCTCTCCCAGGGGCACCCGGAAGCGCCGCTGCTGCTCTATATTGGGCGGCTATCAGCGGAAAAAGAAATCGATCGCATCAAACCCGTCCTCGAATCCATCCCCCATGCCCGCCTTGCTCTCGTTGGCAATGGTCCCTACCGCGAGGAACTGGAAGAACATTTCGCTGGAACCCATACAAATTTCGTCGGCTATCTCCAGGGCGAAGGCCTCGCTGCGGCCTACGCTTCTGCGGATGCGTTTATTTTTCCCTCGCGTACCGAAACCCTAGGTTTGGTACTGCTAGAAGCGATGGCAGCGGGTTGTCCCGTGATCGCAGCGAATGCGGGCGGCATTCCGGATATCGTCACCGATGGCGAGAATGGTTTCCTCTTTAGTCCTGCTGAGGATAATGCCATGATCGAGGCAACCCAGCGGCTCCTGGCCAATCAAATTGAGCGGGAAACCCTACGGAAAGCGGCTCGGGCAGAAGCGGAGCGCTGGAGCTGGGCGTCGGCAACGCGACAGTTGCAGCATTATTATGAGCAGGTCCTAACGGCAGAAGCCTTGCCCAAAGTAGCCTAGAAGCCCTGTTTCTGAACTGCTGGATTGGGTGAGGGATATTTGGAGGCGGTGCAGATGCCGCTGGAGCAGTTGGAGGCGCTGCCGCATTTGGGGGCGTTTTAAAGCAGGAGGGCGATCGCAAGCGGGCGGTGGAGGCGATGAGGAGGAGTTGAGAATGTAGAGCTGAGAATTCTTCAGCGAATTTGGACTGTTTCTACGTTAATCTCACCGACTCTTTGCAACTGAGCGTCATTACTGAGTAATGTAGCGTCTACCAGGGAGGCTGTGGCACAGATAATTGCATCTGGCAGTTTTAGGCGATATTGCTTGCGAAGGGCGATCGCCATATTCTTAACGCTCTCGCTCAATCCGACCACCGTGACCTGAGCAAGAAACTGCCGAACTCTTGATGCTTCTTCGTCTGTAAGCGATGGATAGGAGAGCATTTCCATTTCGCTAATGACGGATAGGTAAAACTCACCTGTGGGTAAAGGTTGCAGCAAACATCCACCCAGCAAATACAGTGCGACGTTCGTATCCAAAACGTACCGTTCTGCCATTACGCCCACTCATCTCGCATCTGCCGTTGGTACTCCAGAGGATCTTGCTGGAGGCCAATAACGCCGCTGAACTGATTCAGATCGGTGCTGGCAGGAGTGCGGGGTTCTTCGGCTTTGAGGAATTGCGATCGCAGAAAGCCACGCTCCTCTTGAGAGAGAGCCTGAATCATTGACCAGATGGACTGTACAAGCTGAACGTTCATTGTTCTTATAGCTTTTTCGCATCCGCCACACCATGTTATCCCATCGCAAAATGTCCGCGATCGCGGCGGCGAGGTTTTGTGCTGGGGCCGGAGGATTGCAGCGTCGCAAGATTCGTTGCGATTAGGGTTGGGCGGGTCTTCGCAAGAGCCAGTGCGGAAGTTGTGTACGATTTTGCATCCGTCTCGATCGTCAATTGACAATTCCAATGAAAGAGGCGATCGCTCTTGGACAGAAGGCGATCGCGGTGTTGCTGGAGCTGCGCAAGTTGGATTTGAGCAAGCGGCCTGGGTTGAGTGAGCTGCTGGATTGGGTAGGGTATTTGGAGGCGGTGCGGATACCGGTGGAGCGGTTGGAAGAGCTGCCGCATTTGGGGGCGTTGTTGAAGCAGGAGGGCGATCGCAAGCGGGCGGTGGAGGCGATGGGGAGGAGTTGAGAATTGATAGAACGGACAAAATTTTGGATGGGTTAAGCTGTAGCTATAGTTCGGGACAATTTGGTCTCTAGGTCATCATGCATACTCTTTCTCTGCCGTACCCAGACGATCTACTCATAACCTCTGGTCAGTCCCCCCAGGCCCTGGAAGCTGAGCTTGCGTTCCTTCTTGCTGTCAAGCTATTTGAATTGCGTCGTTTATCTCTAGGTAAGGCAGCGGCTTTCTGCAAAATGAAGAAGCTTCAGTTTATGTATGAGCTTGGGCGGCTCCAGGTTCCTGTGATTAACCTAGATGACGACCAGATTGCGGATGAGCTAAGCGATGACTAAAGCCGCAATCGTTGCGGACAGCAGCCCGCTCATTTCCCTAGCGATTCTTGAACAGCTTGACCTGTTGCCCCAACTCTATCAGCGGGTTCTGGTTCCGCCAGCCGTTTGGGATGAAGTGACGGTGCAGGGAGTAGGCTTGCCGGGGTCTTTGGCTGTTAGCCAGACAACATAGTTTGAGATCCAAGCACCCGAGCCTGCAATTCTTCAGCCTTTGTCGATTTTGGTTGATCGTGGCGAGGCAGAGGCGATCGCCCTGGCCCAATCCATTCCGGACAGTACAGTGATGCTGGACGATGCCCGAGCAAGACGGGTGGCAGAACGCTTTGGAATTCGGCGAATTGGAACGTTGGGAATCTTGCGTCGCGCAAAGAAGATGGGCTTGATTGCTAAAATCAAACCTTGCATTGAGCAATTGCAGGAGAATGGAATTTACATTAGTCCCAAGCTGAGCGAGGCGATTTTGCGTGATGTGGGCGAAATTGAATGAATGACGCCGAAAATATCAACCGGCTACACCTGAAGCTATTACCAGACTTTCTCTGGCTGCTGTACCAGCGTCTACGGCGGCGGGGTTTTGTGTTGGGTCCGGAGGATTATTCGGCATTGCAGCAGTCGTTGCGGTTGGGATTTGGTTGGTCGTCCCAGGGGGCGTTGCGGGAGTTGTGTGGGTCGCTGTGGGCGAAGTCGGTGCGGGAGCGGGAGGCGTTGTTTGCGCTGTTTGATCAGCTTGTTCCGCAGGAGGAGGGTTGGGAATTTGAGGGGGACGAGGCAATAGGAGATGAGGTAATAGGAGAGTTAGGGGAGGTTAGGACTGAGAGGATTGATGAGCCAGCGAAATCTGAGGCAGAGACGTTCGGTGTTTTGCTCAACATTCATGCGTCGTTCAAACACGCTACTACGTTCAGATAACCAAGATCGTGCGGCTATTGTATCAGTGCTTACTTATGTACTCTTGTGGAAGTCGCCCGAGAGTAAACATCGCACATGAAACGATATGCAAATCTACCACTCAGTTTGCCTCGAGTAGACTTAGGGCTTATTCCTAAGGGATATCAAGGTACCCAAGCAACACTAGCACATATCAAATCATTAATTCGAAAAGGTGCGAAGGACTTCTATGTTCGCCAGAAGTCGATTGATATTTTGCTAGAAAAATCAGTCAAAGCCAAAGACTACCTTGGAGAAATTAGAGCAATCTTTGAGTGGGTACAAAAAACAATTCGATACACGAAAGATCCCTTTCGTGTAGAGATGCTCCACTCTGCTCGGCGTCTATTAGAATTGCGCGCGGGTGATTGCGATGATATGACAATTCTACTCGGTTCTATGCTGGAATCCATCGGGCATCCCGTACGCCTAGTCGTAACTGGCCCTGATCCGCTACGGCCTAAACTCTTTAGCCATATTTATCTGGAAGTCTTTCACCAAGGGCATTGGATTCCACTCGACGCCACGATGCCACATCCTATGGGGTGGGAGCCCAAAACCTTTATTAAACAAGTTATTCATATCGAGAGGAGCTTACACATGTTGAATCAACATCAAGAACTGCATAGGTCTACAGATCTATCGTCGCTACCTGATTGGCTAACAAACTTGATTGTCAACATTCACAAGGGAAGTATTAAGCCCAAAGATCAACGAATTAAACGTTTGTTGGGCTTGCTACATCAACGACAGTTACAGCATCAGAACCGCTGGCTGATAAGAACCTTAGAGTTTATACATCAGCGAGGACTGTCTCACCACCCTCGCCCTGAGCTAGCCAAACGAGTTGAAAATTTGATGCATCACTGGAAAATACTATCAGCAGCATTGGATTCATCAACATCGCAACAAAATTCCACCTATCCTACCATCACTATTCCAGTTAAATCGGCATCGAAAGCTTCTATAAAAAAGGACAAAATCTTACAGGCAAGACCTGTCCGCCCTGTAAAAGTTAGCCCTGTTCCAGGGGTGACGGTAAGGCGTGTTGCAACAATCAATCAACACTCGGTTCCATCTCAAAAGCCATTATGAGACCTATTCAGAATTCAGGTAACTACGATCGCCTGCTTCCAGCCCAATCAGCCACTCCCAGTAAACTCAATCAGGAAGCCAAGCAAGGAAAAGAACTCTATCGAAAGTTTAATCACTTCGAGGCATCTCAAACGTTCACAATCCAACATTCTCGGCTGATACCTCCCGTTGTTGTTAGCCTTGGTGAGCTTGTCGGAATTATCTACCGATCTGATAAAGATCAACTCGGAAAACCGCAAGTCTATATCCATTTTATGCAAGATCCGCCTCAGTTAGTCAGTAACGTCGAAGGGAGTCAGCTTTATATCGTAGGTGGTAGTTATCACATCACTTGTAGAGGCATTGAGGGCTGATCTAATCGTTAACTTATAAACCTTGGAGGGAAATTATATGACATGGGGTAAGCCATTAGGACTAGATGAGTTGATGATTATCAATCCAGGGCCATCCAATGGGGATGCCTACTTATTGGGCGAAGATGGAACGCTTTACCAGGTTCAGGGATTGGGTGAGATAGGCGAATTACCCCAGGATCAACAGTACTTATTGGGTGAGGATGGCACGCTGTATCAAGTTCAGGGGATTGGTCTTGGAGGACGGCCTTATCCCCTGTCTGGAAGGCATAGCTGTCAATGTAGAAATCGATCAGCTAGCACTGAAGGTTCCTACTGAAAGCTAGCGTTAAGCAGACTGATGATCAATGCTCACTGACCAACTATAAAGACATTATTGAACAAGGAGTTCGATCGTGGGAAAAGTACAAGGTGTTAAGGAAAAGCTTCACTATCCGATTTACGACGCTTTTTTTGTAAAGGGTCGCCCCTCACCTGATCAGCTTAAAACTGATACCAATAAACCTCAAACCTTCATGGAGGTGATGACTGATCCGAGAATGATCCGTTTCTTTGTGGATGTTCAGAACAAAACTCGACTGGAAACAAACTTGCAGGCATCGGGTGTTTTGCCTAGTCTCAATACATTTGAGGCTAGGGCTTTACGAGTTGTCGTTAGTCCACCCTGTTTAGCAGCTCCGCCTACATCAATCGAAAAAGTTCTAGCTATCACTGAATCGTATTGTAAAAACAGTTCTCCAACAGCAGGGAAGCTTGAAAATGACTCGACAAAAAGAGAACTGTTCGAGAAGCTAAAAAGCGAATATAGTCAATGCAATGGAGACGCTAATCTTGTTCTTTCTGAGTTGATTTACAACTCCGTGACAACCTTGCTGGTGGGCGAGAAAACTATGATTGAAATGCCGACATACTTCTTTCCGGGTGGTGCCGGTGTTTATCCAGGAAATGGCAGTATTTCTAATCATGGTGAACCAGATCCTATGGCAACGTTTCGATTCGCTGAACCTGTCATTATCGAGCCTCAGCAAAATTTTCGAGTCGAAATGCTATTCCCTCAGGGTGTTCCAAAAATTCTGTCTCAAGTCGAAGGTGTATTTAGAATTTGGGTTGTGCTAGATGGTTACTTAACAAGAGATGTACAGTAGGGCTCTCAATTAGGTCGAAATTATTTAGGAGAGAATACAATGAATCACATGATGGGTACAGGCTATCTCGGCGAAACGAAAATGGGGCCTGATGGCAATCTGTACGAATGGGTGGAGGGCATTGATGGACTGGGAAATTCGATTGGTTTCTGGAGTAAGTTCAAAAAAATTGGCAAAAGAGCCCTAAGAACGGCTGCTCGCTATCATCCTGCTGTTCAAGCATTGAAGCTCGTAAGACGTGGTATTTCTGGCACCGATGGACTAGGGGCTTTGTACCAATCTCCTGATGGTAGCCTCTACCAAATGCAGGGGCTCGGTGTCGATGAAGAGGGTATGGGTGAAGTCGGTCTGGAAGCAGATGACTTAACTCAAATGATGGGTTTTGGCAGCTATGTGGGTGAAACGCGCGTAGGGCCTGATGGCAATACTTATCAATGGGTTCAGGGCGTGGATGGTTTAGGCAATCCGATTGGCTTTTGGAAACGCTTTAAACGGTTTGCGCGTAAGGCAAGACGCTTTGTCCGTAAGGCGTTGCCAGTTGTGCAACAGTTTGCCCCCCTTATTCCTGGCGGAGCGGTGGTGTCATCAGCACTGAGAACTGCTACGCCGTTTCTTAGACGGGCAGGAGTGGCGGGCGATGGCTTGGGTGCCCTATACGAGGCTCCAGACGGAACCTTGTACCAAATGCAGGGACCAGCAGATGAGGAAGCCATGCAAGGATTTGCCGAAGATGAGGACATGGCGGGTTTTGCTGATGAAGAGTTACAGGGGTTTGCCGAGGATGAAGAGATGGCGGGCTTTGCCGAAGATGAAATGGGCGAGTTTGCAGATGATGAGGTCTTGCAGGGCTATGTTCGGCAGGATGGCATGGATGGATTAGCAGCCTATGTACCACAACAGCCACAGAGCACACCTTGGTATCAACAACCCAGTCAAACTCCCAAAATTTGGGAAGCCCCCTGGTAGAAGAACGATAGAAGAGTTTGTGAGCGACTTATTTCTATCCAGAAAGCACTGAGAAATGTAACGAGGTCAGTTCCATGCAATTTCAGCCAGCTCCAACCCAGATGAGGCGGGCATCCCCTTCTATGACAGGGGGAATAGCAATGCCTGTTGATGGCCCAACAACGAAGGAAATTCCCTATGATTATGTAGCAAAGTTTGCGCTTCAAGGGAAGGCTGCCAATCGAATTCAGGATGTTATCAACATTAGTGTTGAGGGCTCTTTTGTAGCGACGGCGATCGCCTACAGTTTCATTCCTGCATCGCTACCGATCAGAAATCGTATACTGGAGCCAACTCCCTCACCAGAGCCAACTCCCTCACCAGAGCCTATTGTAAGAGAAGTTCCTCCTGAGAGGAGGAGGGATTCAAATCCTCTGCTCGCGTTACTCGAACCTTTCGTAACATCCTCCCTGATTCCGCAGAATACTCCGACGGAAAGCCAGAGGAAGCAACTCGAACTTCGGCAGAATCAGCAGCTTGAATTGCTGCAAATGGTTGCTGAATGTTCGCTGATTAAATTATGCGGCATTCACTTTAAATACAGCATTGTAGATAGTGGCAGCGGTCGAGAGTTGCAAAATCAACCGATTCACAATATTGCAGGATTAGGAGAGTCGGGGGGCGACAGGCCCTTCCGCCCCTTGGCTAAGCCGATGATGTTTATGCCGCGCTCAACTATCCGCATTGAAGTTGAGGAGATTTCCGAAGGGCCACTCTATGCTGGGGCGGAACTCTATGTCGTCTTGCATGGTTATAAGATGCTGGGTTATGGCACGGGGGTGTGATGAGTCTTTGTCAGGTTTGTGGTGTTCCTCTAGATGCGGACTATTTCGATAGTGCGAGTATCAAGCCTGCTCCTCAAAATGTGGGTGAAGAGGTGGAGTTGGCTCAATATCATCTACATCCTCAATATTGTGGGGCTTTGCTCTGCTTTGCTCAGTATGTCAAACCTGAGGATGAGGCTTTGGCAAATAGCAATATTTTGGAAACGCCTGGGTATGAATGGGCTGTGCTTTGCAATAACCAAGCCCGTGATCCCTATCTGCCAACGAATCTCATCTTAAATCCTTGGGGACAAAACAATTTGCCTGTTCACTTGCGATTGGAGGAGGGCTGTGTGGTGAGGTTGGTGGTACGTAGGGTGTCAGCTTCACCGGAACCGATGCTGCAAAAGGTGGGGGGGCGGTTGCAAGGTCGCTATTGGTACAACACCAATTATGGTGGTTTGCCGAATCGCTTATAGACACTGAATCACAAGAGAGAAAGAGAGATGTATATCTATACTGACAAGCCTTTATCGGGAATTGAGGAGCCGTCAGTAGGGCTAGCGGGAGATCTCACAGAAAATTTCAACTTAAGTGAGTTTGCCTCTCGGGGAACGCCTGTACCTGCACAGTATCTCAGTAATGTGAATCGCTTGGCTAAAAATCTACAAGCTCTCAGAAATTATTTGGGAAAGTCAATTCATATTAATTCTGGATATCGTACACTAGCTCACAACAGTAGTGTGAATGGGGCGACAACGAGTCAGCATTTACTAGCCAAGGCAGCTGATATTACCGTCAAAGGCATGATTCCAAGTGAGGTATATTGTGCCATTGAAACATTAATTGCCAATGGCCAAATGCAGCAAGGTGGATTAGGGCTTTATGCCACGTTCGTACATTACGACGTGCGAGATGCCAGAGCTCGTTGGAAAGGTAAAGGGTCTCTGGTGCCGAGTTGTGGACTCACACCTACAAAAACAATAAATACATTAGATCTGGAAAAAGCCGTTATAAAAAACAGCGAGTGGAGCCAAAAGCTGGGTTGGTCAGCCTATCTCGGCGCAATTATGGCCTTGGTAGGATATGTGCCATTGCCTTTTCCTAGTCTGAAAAACTTTGCAGAGGCGATCGCCCGTTGGCAAAGTCATCAAGGATTACTGCCCGCAGATGGCATAATTGGACCTAAAACTTGGGAGAGAATAAAAAAGAATACTCAAATACAACAACCTTTACCAATCAATCAAAAGCCAGCTAGATTAAGTATAGATCCTGAGACCCTTGAAAAGATTGGTCAATACGCCTCAATTATTGAACGAATTGCTCGCGATAAAGACGTTGATCCAAGCATCATAAAAGGCATTATTGCAGCAGAATCAGGAGGTGACCGCTATAAAGAAGCGCCTAGTGGATATAAAGGCTTAATGCAAGCAAAAAAAACAACAGATCAATTTGAACCTGAAATTAGTATTCACGATGGAGTTGAAAAATTCAAGAAATTTAGAGAAAACTGGCTAGGCCCTCGACTTAAAAAGCTTGGGATTGATTTGAACGTTCTGGACAAGAAAACCATGGTTGCTTGGGTCACTACAGCTTACAATGCTGGTCATGTGACTGTTCTAAAAGCCGTGGAATATGCTACGGCTTCAGGCGATCCTAAAAATTGGATGGCTCCAGAACATTATCAGCGAGCATTAATTTTTTCTGGAGGATACAGTATAAGCACTGCTAAGAAATCTTTCTTTAAAAAATTGAGTGAAATTGAGTTAGTGGAAGAGGTAGCAAGGATAAAGCATACGAACATAAACGATCTTCAGAAAGGATATTCTTTTTCAAACAAATGGGACATTGAGAAACTCAAGCAAGTCCTCATTAAAGAGGCCGCTAAGGAACAGAAACATTGGAAATTTAGCGGGAAAAAATGTCAATGGTGGCAATGCCCTGATCCACCTTTGCTACAAGATATTCGCAGGCATTCATCTCGTTTATTGCTATATGCGGTTGAATTTAAGCGCGAAAATACTCCCAAGTACACTGGCAAAATCATCAAATATATGAATTATTACGATAAAGCAGATTGAAGAAGGAAAATACGTACTAGAACAGACACAAAGTAGTAAGCAGGCTAAATATCATCAGGAACTCGAAAAAACAGCATCTTGATGTCAAAATTAGTGCTCTGAGAACCGAGCGTCGTCGAAGTCTATGCTTGCAGGCATGCTATTAAATTGAAAATTAGTAAGAGGTTGTAAACCTTGGCATGTACATACTATTGGGACACAAATCAGCGGGAAATCAGTTAGCAGGACTTGGGCAAACGAAAGTAGTAGAAACTCATTCACAAAGCTCAACCTCAGCTTTGACTTTAGCTGTCCCTAAAATGGTTAAAGTTGCCGAAACCTCTCCTTCGTTCAGTACTCTATACGTTGGGATTGATCTGAATCCCGTTTGGGAAAACCGGAAAATTGATGGCAAATGGAAGCAGACTCGTGCCTATGCCTCACCCATGACGGGCATCTTCATTCCTAAAACCTATATCCCTCGATCAACCGTCAACTTGATCTTGTATCTACATGGGTTTAAAGCGCCTTGTGGACTCGATGAAAAAGCGACGATTAACCAATACTGGAGCCAGGGTTACTTTAAATGGCTAAGAGAAGCCGTTAATGATAGTGGCCAAAATGTGATTCTTGTTGCACCAACATTGGGGCCTAGATCAGGTGCAGGCAAATTGATTCAATCGGGAGGATTCAATGCGTTTATCGATCAAGTTTTAGCGGCTCTCAACGCCTACAACCCGCTCAACAAAATTCCTTTTATTAATCGATTTACTCGCAACCAATCGATAGGCAATATCATATTAGCTTGTCATTCTGGCGGTGGGAAACCAATGCGGGCGATCGCATCTCTAAATCCTAGTACCGACAGCTATGCCGCCCAGATCAAAGAATGCTGGGGCTTTGACTGCTTGTATAGCGGAGATGACGCCAACGCATGGCGCACATGGGCAAGCGCCCATCCCCAATCCAAACTTTTTGTCTATTACAAAAATTCTACCCATCGACAATCGGAACAGCTTCGAGACCAACGCCCTCACCTTAGTAACGTCTTTGTTCAAAAGTCCAACGCAAAGAATCACTGCTCTGTTCCCAGTCACCATTGGAAAGAACGTCTTGTAAACATATCGTAGGAGAGCATAAATATGTATCTATTAACAGATAAACAGATGGATGGACTAGGTAAATCTGCAAGCCCTATTGATTTAGAACATGCAGTTCAACGCAATCTTCACTATGGGAAGGTGCTTCAGTGGCAGCCTAAACTAGGCGCTATTATGCGCCTAGTCGATTTTTCGCCTCGGCTTTCTGGACTGATTTGGGAAAATTTAAAGAGCTTTGCTGAGGCAGTGGCTAAGTGGCAGCAGGAACAACGGATATCGCCACCTGATGGCATTATCGGGCCAAAAACCTGGGCGAAAATGCAGCTTCTGATTCCAGATACTATCCAGCCTGCGCCATCTGCCCAACCCTCTGGGTCTTTAAATTTAATTCCCTTAGAGTCACCAGGCGGTGGTCGTCTTAAAGACAAAAGTGAGCTAAAGGCATCTGATCAAGTTACCTTTAAACGCTATACCGGAACAGAAACGGTGCCGCTTCATCGCCTTGCTGCCTCGGCTTGGGCAGCTTTGATTAGTGCAGCGCGGATGGATGGGATTGCTGAGCCCTTGTTACTACCGTCGTCGGGCTATCGTTCCGATCAAAGACAAGCCAAAGCATGGGCAAAAGCGCTCAAAAAGTATGGCACTAAGGAACTAGCCAGAAAGTGGGTCGCGCCACCAGGCAATAGTGCTCATCGGACGGGGCGGGCGATCGATTGTTGGCTCGGCCTGCGCAACGGTAGTGAAAATGTGACTAAATTGCGTCGGCAGCCTGCTTATCAGTGGTTAGTGAAAAATGCTTCCCGATTCGGGTTTTATCCCTATTCAGCCGAACCTTGGCATTGGGAATATAATCCGCCTAATCTAGGCTAACACTGTCTATTGTGAGTCTCTAATGGATATTAAAGAAGGAATATTAGAGAAGCGATATTAGAGGTCTACTATCGGCTTGGCTAGATTACCCACGCCATTCTCCTGGTACAGTGCAATGAAGAACCTTTTCCCAAACCTATCAATTCATTTGAGTCAGCGAAAAGGGGCTTGCGCGCTCGATCCCAGCTTGTTTCTCTCCCACTATGGCCTGTTGCTGGTTCAATCGTTAGGAGAAGCGGTGGAACTTTGGATAGCGCGAGAATTATGGCATATTCTAGATAGCCCTGAATTTTATCTCAACCACCCAGAGCCGATTGCCCCCCAAACCAGCTTTGTGCCTCTTATCGGGACTCAAAAAGAAACGTATCAACGACAAGCTCAGAAAAACCGTGTGCAGGTACTTCAGCATTGGCAGTCCTATCGAGCGAGAACCCCTCCAACCCAGCTCAACCTATGTTGGCTCGGCGATAAACCTGGAGAGTCTTACTTGCCAGACGGAACCGACCCAAATCTGATAGAGCATTGGGAAATATTAGCGCGATCGCTCGAAGCCCACGCCCCACAGAACACCCCTAGACTCGAGAATCCACTTACACCCGCCTTCCGAGACACTGCCGCCCTCGCTGCCGTTTTGGGGTCTGCCTTCATCCTCACGCATCAGACCTCAGATAGCCAAGAAACAATAGACACATCCCCAGAAATTTGCCAGGCACTCGAAGCATGGGGGATTCCATGCCACAAGATTGATCCTTTAGATACCATAGCTGCTCTAGAGCGAGACTATCTACTTCGGTTAATTATTGATACAGGGTGCTCAAAACTTTTATGGGCAGGGCTAAACTTAGTCGTATTGCACTTAGTTGTGCCCCCTGTTGTTACTCCTTATCGTCAGGATCACTATCCGTGGAACACACATTCTTTACTGAAAGGGTGTGATTCAGAAAGACTAACGTGCATTGTTAATCCTTGGGAGGACGCACGAGGCTTCTGGTATGAGATCTCAGCCAGCTCAGCCTAAATGGAAAGTAAGGTACCTGTGAAGGTACTATTCAGTCTTAGTTTTTCTCTCTAGGATCACAAGTATCAAAGTACGATCCTACCTTTAGCAGGGTTTTTATCATGGGAAAGCAGGCAAGCTTAGATTTAAAGAAGCAGCGAGATCAAAGCTCTATGGCTTCCGCCATCGTAAGTGACTTCTATGTTAAAGGCCATCACTATTTGGTTGTTGATGGGAAAGGAAAACTTGAGGATGTGGCTGAGCAAGAATCAGGATTTTCTAGTTGTTGTGTAGACTCTATCGTTGCTCAACTCCGTTTAAATGGCGAAGACTATGCCGTAATAGAAGTAAGGAGCTACTCTGTAAAAGAAAGCACTTTGGATGCGAGCACTCTTCTAACAGCCCGAGAACTTCAGATTGTTCAATTGGTTGCGAAAGGATACGTTAACAAGCAAATCGCTCATCAGCTACAAATCAGTGAATGGACCGTTTCAACCCATCTTCGCCGAGTCTTTGCAAAGCTAGGCGTTGATAGCCGTGCTGCAATGGTCTACTCAGTACTCTGTCAAGTTAACCTTCCCTGAAACATTAGACAGTGAACTTTCAGCCAATGGCTGCCGGTATCATTAAAATCCAAGCTGAAGAAGTTATGAAGTTGCAGCATTAGTTGGGCGATAGAGCCAACTGCAAGGGAGCGTTCAGATGGTTCAGATTTTTGTGTAAATCCCCAAAAACAAACGAAATGATAAGGGTTTTAACCTGGTTCTACCCGATTTTGTGAACACTCCCCACGCGCTGCCTCACCAGTGACTTGAAGTTGATACAACATCCAAGTTTGAATCAACTCCTGCTCCACAAACGCAGCCTTCCCCTGAACCGCATACTGCTCAATCTTGGCGATCGCCTCAGCCATATCCTCCAGCTACTCAATATCCCGCCTCACAACGCCACCGCCTCCCCCAACACCTCCTCCCGCACCGACTCCCGCAACTGCTTCGCCACCACCACATCCACCCGCCGTCCCAACAACGCCGACAAATCCCGCATCAGCTCCACCGGAAACCAAGGCTTCGTCACCCCACAAACATCCACCAAAAAATCCACATCACTATCCGCCTGAGCCTCCCCCCGCGCCACCGAACCAAACACCCGCACATTTCCCACACCGTGCTCCTGAGCCAGCGCCAAAATCTCATCCCGAAACGCCAACACATCCTCCAGCCGATACCCCACCCGGTTCTGAGGCGTGGGCCAATCTGCTAGCCACTCCAAATGCTTCACCAGCCGCAGAATGTCATCCCGAGATAGAGATTCCGCCTGTTGTAAGATTTGTTCTAAAGCTGCGCCCATGCTGCCGACCTGGTAAGGGGGTGTTCTACTATTCTAAATTCTACATTTACCCATGGAACTGACCGGAGCCCAACTTGCTCAATTCCAACAAGCCCTGCTCAGCGCCTTCCCCAGCAAAGCCAAGCTGGCGCAGATGGTCAGTTTTCACCTTGATGAGAATTTGGATGCGATCGCCGGAGGCCAAAACCTCTCCGACCTCACCTTCAGCCTACTCCAACACCACCAAGCCCACGGCACCCTCGACCAACTCCTCAGCGCAGCACTCACAGAAAACCCCAATAACCCAACCCTACAAGACTTTGCAAGAGCACTCCAGAATCCAACCCCAAAACCAATACCCCCTAACGCAACCAGCACAACCTTCACGCAAACCAGCTCCGGCGGCACCAACTTCCAAACCCAAGTGACCGGCGGACAAGTTCATCAAGCCCAGACCATCAATATCTACCACGGTTCTACCCCGCCCCACGACACAGCCTCACCCCGCGAAACAGCTCAAACTCCCGGCTACACCGAAAACGATCCAGCCCGCCGATATCTCAATAACGTTCTCAAAAAACTCACCCAAAACGGCGCAACCACTCTCCCTTTAAGCGAAACCAACTCCACCCTCGATCTCATCGCCAAAATCACCGATTTCGAACCCGGTCTCGGCATGCGCGGCGACGCCTTCTTCCTCTTCGCCAGCTTCGACAGCCTCACCCCCGCCGGACTCCGCACCTACTCCGCCCAGTGCCTCAACCTCGCCCAAAGCTACCCCACCTCATCCCCCGGACGCGCCATTTTCAACTTCCGAGTCCCCACCCGCTGCTGTTTCTCCGTCGCGATCGTCCAACAACTCGACAGCACCACCGCCACCACCATCCGCAACAACAACCCCTTCAAAGATGCCGTAGACGTACTCTGGTACGAAATTCCCGTCATCTTCGACCTCAGTCAACGGCAACTCGTCTACTATCAAGCAGCCAGCGATTTCTGGGAGAACTTTCGCGGCGAAATTGCCTGGAAAAAACTGCGAGAAACCATTCAGCAACTTCTAGATTCTCAAGGCTAATAAACCCCTTGCATGAATTCTAACCGGCACTCTGTGATCTTCTCTTGCCTTGAGCGATTGTTTTCTAGACAAGCTCCCATAACCCGATGCTACAAGTTAGTCTCCGACTCATTGGATCGTCCGGCAGACCGTTGCGTCTGAGGTTCCCCAGGCTATACGGTCATGTGGAACTATGTGCAGTTTTGTTCTCCTTCGTTGTTAAGCAATAATCTGGAACTAGGGCATTGCAACCCTTCTCCCCCTTTGGTTTGCTTAATCCATCAAATTCTGAAAAAATTCAATCGTATCCTTCAACTCCTCCACAAACGTATCAATTTCATCCCGAGTATTGTAGAGATACAAACTCGCCCGCGCCGTCGCAGAAAGCCCCAACGCCCGATGGAGCGGCTGGGTACAGTGGTGCCCCGTACGAATAGCGATGCCGGATTGATCGAGCATCGTTGCCAAATCCGTCGGGTGTAAGTTCTCAACCGTAAACGCCGCCAAGGCTGCTCGCCCGCTGCCGTTTGCTTGGGGTTGAGGGCCATAGAGGGTCAGTTCCGGCACTGCATTGAGTTGCTTGAACAAATAAGCTGTGAGTTCCTGCTCATAGGCATGAACCCGATCCATACCAATTTGAGTGAGATAGTCTACCGCTGCACCGAGGGCGATCGCCTCGGCGATCGCAGGCGTCCCCGCTTCAAACTTATGAGGCAAATCCGCATAGGTCGAGTGATCTAGATAGACATCCTGAATCATCTCGCCTCCACCCAAAAACGGTGGCATGGACCGGAGCAAGTCTAGTTTGCCATACAAGAACCCAATCCCCGTTGGCCCACACATCTTATGTCCAGAAGCCACGAGCCAGTCGCAGTCGAGCTGTTGAACATCTAGGGGCAAGTGGGGCGCGCTTTGACAGGCATCGATCAGAACTCTTGCGCCTTGGCGGTGGGCGATCGCCACAATCTCTTCCACCGGGTTAATGCAGCCCAGAGTATTAGACACATGCACGATCGAGACCAGCTTGGTTTTAGGCCCAACCAAGCTACGGAAATGATCCAGATCAAACTCACCGGTTTCCGTCACCTGCACATGCTTCAGCACGGCTCCAGTCCGCTGGGTCACAAACTGCCAAGGCACTAAATTGCTATGGTGTTCCATCACGGACAAAATGATTTCATCCCCAGCCTCAAGCTGCGTCATCCCCCAGGCGTAGGCCACCAGATTAATCGCTTCCGTGGCGTTGCGGGTATAGACAATTTCCTTAAACGAGGTTGCATTGATAAACCGCGCAACTTTCTCCCTTGCTGCCTCGTAGGATTCCGTCGCCCTCGCGCTGAGGGTATGGGCACCGCGATGGACGTTGGAATGATCAACGCGATAGTAATGTTGCAATTCTTCGAGCACCGCAATCGGCTTTTGAGAACTTGCAGCACTATCAAAATAAATCAGCGGTTTGCCGTTAACTTCCTGCTTGAGAATTGGGAAATCAGCGCGAACTTGATCGGCTAGGGAAGGAGCAAGGGTGAGGGTCATGGGTTTAGAGCTGTTAGCTGCATCACATGCTGAATAAGACTTTGCCGCAAAGCTCCGACGGGAAGCTTTTGTAAAATTTCCGTCGTAAAGGCTTCGATCAACAACCGCTGGGCGTTCTCGCGATCGATGCCGCGACTTTGCAAATAGAAGATTTCGTCATCCTCCAATTGACTGACCGTGGCCCCGTGGGTGCATTTGACATCATCCGCCACGATTTCGAGTTGGGGTTTTGTATCGATACGGGCGCGGTTAGACAACAGCAAATTGCGGTTGAGCTGGGTCGCATTGGTTTGCTGCGCGGCTTGGGGGACATCGACTCGACCGCTAAAAACCGAACGGGCGTTGTCCGTGGCGATCGCCTTATACAACTGATCGCTTTGACAATGGGGTTCCCGATACTGAATATTGCTGTGGGTATCGACGAGACGGTGATTGGAGGCGATCGCCAACCCATACAAGTTGCTCTCTACCTGGGTACCGTCGTGATGCACCTCCAAATTGTGCCGAGACAAAGCTCCGCCAAGCTGCACCGCAATGTTGGTATAGCGACTGTCCCGAGCCTGGAGCACCGCCGTTTTGTTGAGGAAAAACGCTGCATCATTGTCTCGCTGGATCAGGCTGTGACGCACTTCAGCGTTATCCTTGAGCACCAGTTCCGTCACCGCATTGGTGAAGGCTTGGCCTTGGCCGAGGCTCACATAGTCCTCAATCAGGGTCAGGCTGCTGCCTGCTTCTGCAACAACCAAGGTACGCGGATTCGCAAGGGTGGCTCCAGCCGTTGAAACAAACAGAAGATGAATCGGTTGCTCAACCGTGGCATTACGCTGAGCCTGAATCACCGCAAGATCGCGAAAACTGGCGGTATTCAATGTCGTAAACACCTCATCTGCGTCGGGGAGTTTGGCGAGGTGCGTGGTATCGGTCAAGACTGAGGCATTGCCCAGAACAAGGGTTTCCCCTATCCCAGCCAAGTCCGACCATTCCGCCGAAAACACACCATCCACAAACACCAGACGATGGGTATCCGGCAAAACATAGGGTGCAATCCAATCCCCCGTCAGGACGAATTGCGGTTCGTCCTGCCCTTGCACCGCGCCTGCTGCCACAAAGTTAGCCGAGAGCAATTTCGATAAATCTGTAAACCGCCAAGCCTCATCACGGGTGGAGGGAATGGCCAATTCAGGAATGCGGGCTGCGGCTTGGGTTTGGAGCTTAGCGATGCCTTCGAAAGCTTGCGCAGCAATCGGGGTTGCTTCGTCATCAGTCTGGACGAACTGCCGTTCGTTCCTACGGTCGCGGGCGATTACTAATAAACCCATCAGATAGGCCGCGCGTTTTTCCGCTGGGGATTGACGGACCTCGCGATCAGAATTGGTAACGACCTGAGATAGAGCTGCATTCATGAGGCCACCCCCACCGCAAGCTGTTCATCGATCCAGTCATAGCCCTTATCTTCCAGCTTAAGGGCAAGTTCTTTACCACCGGTTTTAATGATTTTGCCATCGTACATGACATGAACAAAGTCGGGTGTAATGTAGTTGAGCAGGCGCTGGTAGTGGGTGATCATAATCGTGGCGTTGGTCTCATTGGTGAGTTGATTCACCCCCTCGGCTACGATTCGCAAGGCATCAATATCCAAACCCGAATCTGTCTCATCTAAAATCGCCAGGGAAGGCTCTAGCAACGCCATTTGCAAAATCTCATTGCGCTTCTTCTCCCCACCGGAAAAGCCCTCGTTGACGCTGCGGTTCAAAAAGGCCGGGTCCATTTTGACAACGCCCAACTTTTCTTCGACGACTTCATCAAAATCAAAGGCATCCAGTTCTTCTAATCCCTGAGCTTTGCGACGGCTGTTGTAGGCGACGCGCAGGAAATCGAGGTTGCTGACGCCGGGAATTTCTAAGGGATATTGGAAGGCAAGAAAGACACCTTGGCGCGATCGCTCCTCCGGCTCCAACTCCAACAACTCCTTGCCCTGGAACAGCACTTCACCCCCCGTGATCTCATAGGCTGGATGCCCTGCCAAAACCTTTGACAACGTACTTTTCCCAGACCCATTGCGTCCCATAATCGCGTGGATTTCTCCCGCCTTGACTTCGAGGTTAACACCTTTCAAGATCGGGGTTCCATTAATCGTTGCTGTCAAATCCTTGACTGAAAGAATGACGTCGCTATTTTCAATAATCACAAATCTTCTCCTCCCTGCAAATCCCCAATTGCTTTTCGCCTAGACACCGGGTATTGGCACAACACCCGGTGTCTCCATTCCCTTCAAGGCCGGGTCCTTTTATCCGACCGCTCCCTCTAATTTGAGGCTCAGCAGCTTATCTGCCTCCACTGCAAACTCCATGGGCAACTGATTAAACACATCCTTACAAAAGCCGCTGATCATCATCGAGACCGCATCTTCCAAGGAAATGCCCCGCTGCATCAGATAGAACAACTGGTCTTCACCAATTTTGGAGGTTGAAGCCTCGTGCTCTACCTTAGCTCCAGGGTTTTGGACCTGGATGTAGGGGAAGGTGTTGGCGGCGGCGCGATCGCCAATCAGCATCGAGTCACACTGGGAATAATTTCGAGCCCCCTCCGCCTTCGGCCCAATCTTCACCAATCCCCGATAGCTATTGGAAGAGCGCCCCGCCGAAATCCCCTTGGAGACAATCGTGCTGCGGGTATTCTTGCCAATGTGGACCATCTTGGTGCCGGTGTCTGCCTGCTGCATGTTGTTGGTTAGCGCCACGGAGTAGAACTCGCCGACGGAGTTATCGCCAACAAGAACGCAACTGGGATATTTCCAGGTAATCGCCGAACCGGTTTCTACCTGGGTCCAGGAGATCTTGGAGTTTTTCCCCTTGCAAAGACCCCGCTTCGTGACAAAGTTGTAGATTCCACCCTTGCCGTTCTCGTCGCCCGCAAACCAGTTCTGCACCGTGGAGTATTTGATGTCGGCATTTTCTAACGCCACCAGCTCCACCACCGCCGCATGGAGTTGATTCGTATCAAACATAGGTGCGGTGCAGCCTTCCAGATAGCTCACTTGGCTGTCGTCTTCCGCAATGATCAGCGTCCGCTCAAACTGCCCCGTATCGCCGCTATTGATGCGGAAATAGGTAGACAATTCCATCGGACACTTCACGCCTTTGGGAATATAAACAAACGAGCCATCGCTAAACACCGCCGAATTGAGCGCCGCAAAATAGTTGTCGCCCACGGGCACCACAGACCCCAGGTATTGCTTGACCAGGTCGGGATAGTCCAGTACTGCCTCGGAAATCGAGCAGAAGATCACGCCATGCTTGGCCAGATCCTTGCGAAATGTCGTGGCGATCGACACACTATCAAACACTGCATCCACCGCCACGTTGGACAAGCGCTTCTGTTCTGAAAGCGGCAATCCTAACTTCTCAAAGGTTTCCAGCAGGGCCGGGTCTACCTCGTCAAGACTTGTCTTTTTCTCTTGTCTCTTCGGTGCAGCGTAGTAAACGATATTTTGGTAGTCAATCTTGGGATAGCCCACCGCCGCCCAGTCCGGCTCCGTCATCGTCAGCCACTTGGCATAGGCTTTCAAACGGAACTCCAGCATGAACTCCGGCTCGTTCTTCTTGGCAGAAATCAGCCGAACCACAGCTTCACTGAGACCTTTAGGAATTTTTTCCGTCTCAATGTCCGTGATGAAGCCGTACTTGTAAGGCTGGTTAACTAGGGTTTGGACAGAAGCGCTCATGAATTTCGCGGCTGATCTCAGCTAGCAGTGACGTAGGCGTTAGTCGTGGCGCGGATTTCTTCTATGGAGATTTCTTGCTTGTCTCCGGCGAAGTCGTTATCCGGCGTCAGAAAGAGCATGCAGTGGCATTCGTGGCGCTCTCGCATGGGGACGCAGGGGCAATTCCAATAGGCCGCTGCGGCTTCTGCTTCTTTATCTTCGTAGTGGCGGCAGGGACAGAGCGGGGCACCCAGCTCATCTTTATGCTTGGCCAACCCCTCAATGACCACCGCCGTCACACCGAGATCGACGCAGAAGTAGGTGCTGCTGCGCTGGGCATAGGTCTGCGAGAACTTTCTCATCGCCTCTAGGCTCTTTTCAGAGGCCTGGGAGGGGCCGGTAGAGGTAGACATAGGGAAGTGGTTGTGAAACAAACAGGTGGACTATAATCTAGTAAAACAACATCATCGTTGCTTTACTCGATCATAACGCTACTTTAGCAACAGGTCTGTTGTCAAAGTCCCGTTAATAATTATTTAAGGTTAATGTTTACGTCTCGTTGGCCTGTTAAGAGAACCGTAAGGCATGTCTGCAACCCAGAACCAAACAACGAAGGAGGATATTCTGCAATATCTGCTCAAGCATGGGCAGGCACGGGCGCAGGTCCTTGCAGAAACCTTAGGCGTGAGTCCCCAGGCAATTCGGCGGCATCTGAAGGAGTTAGAGGCGGAGAACTTGATTTTACATCAGGCGGTCCCTGCGAAGATGGGTCGCCCCCAGCATGTCTATGCCCTCAGTCGCGAGGGCAGAGCCCGCTTGCCGGATAACTACAATCAATTCGCGGTGTCCCTGCTGACGACCCTGGCGGAGACGGTGCCGCCGGACCAGTTCCGGGATATTCTCAAGAGCCAGTGGCAAAAAAAAGTTGAAGAATATCGCGATCGCATCGGTGAGGGCTCCTTGGGCGATCGCCTGACCAAGCTCACAGAACTTCGTCAGGCAGAGGGCTTTATGGCCGAGGTTCACCCCCTTGACTCTGAGGCGTTGCAGTTGATTACGGCCAATGGCCACGCGGATCCGAATGGGACACTCGGTCAGGGGCCAGGATTTGTCGTAACAGAATATAACTGTGCGATCGCGGAAGTCGCGGAATCTTTCCCCACGGTCTGTGGCCATGAGCTAGAACTATTCACCGCGCTCTTTCCCGATTGCCAAGTGAAGCGAACCCATTGGATGATTCGCGGTCAACATTCCTGTGGTTATTTGATTCAGCAATATGATTAATCCCGAACAGCTCTTGACACCGGAAGAATCGTCCCTCGTGGAGGGTGCTTTGATGACGACGAAGGAAAAGTTTTCAACGCGGGTGGCGATCTATGGGCTGCGGGTGCTGAAGCAAATTGGGGCGGAGCGGGGAATGGCTTTGGACGCGATCGGGGCTGCGGAGTTGAATCAGTTTTTGACAGAAGACGAGCAGGCCCAGCAGGCGGTAGCGCAAAACGGATTTGCGATCGATGAGTCGTTTAAGGGCTTTTGGGCTCAGATCATTCTTTCGTCGATTAAGCCGCTGCACCAGGTTGCAGCGGCCCAGGGTATAGGTCTGGGGGATCTAACGGTGGGACAGATTATTGCTGGGTTTGAGGCAAAGAGTAAGGCGTTGCATAACCCGGATGTGGGCTAATCGCCGCGAAGCTTGCGATCCTTGCGATCAAAGAAGCTTGCGATAAAATTTGTCACCGATTAATTTGTTACCGCTCCGTCACCGTACATACTGGTCAAGAAGCCATGGCGCAGAAGTGCGCGGGAGAAGGAGATGACAGCAGCGGCCACGAGTCAATCGGCAAGCTACATCATGGCACTCGACCTCGGCACCACCGGCAACCGTGCCATTCTCTTCGATCGCCAAGGTCAAGTTGTCGGCCAAGCCTACCGGGAACTAACGCAACATTATCCTGAACCGGGCTGGTTAGAGCATGATGCTATGCAAATTTGGCGGGATACGCGCTGGGCGATGGAAACGGTGGTCAAAACGGCCCAGATCAACCCGGCGGAGATTGCGGCCCTAGGGCTGACGGTCCAGCGGGAAACCTGTTTGCTTTGGGATAAAACGACGGGGGAGCCCCTCCATCGGGCGATCGTCTGGCAGGATCGGCGGACGGCAGGATTTTGCGATCGCCTCCGCGCCGAGGGCCAAGCGAAGAAAATCTATGACAAAACGGGACTGATTCTCGATGCCTACTTCTCCGCCACGAAGCTGCACTGGTTGCTGGAGGAACTGGAGCGATCGGGGCCGGTGAATCTCACCCAGACCTTGGCCGGAACCATTGATGCCTGGGCTCTCTGGAACCTCACCGGAGGAAAAGTCCACGCCACGGACCACAGCAACGCGAGCCGTACGATGCTGATGAATTTGTCCACGCAAGCTTGGGATAGCGAACTTTTGGATTTGTTCGGCATTCCTGATGTGCTGATGCCGGAGGTCAAGCCCAGTTTGGGTTTGTTTGGCTATACGGATCCGAGCCTCTTAGGGGTGGAGATTCCGATTATGGCGGTGTTGGGAGATCAGCAGGCGGCGCTGTTTGCCCATGGGTGCGATCGCCCCGGTCTGCTCAAATGCACCTACGGCACGGGCAGCTTTCTGGTCGCCCACACGGGGCAGGAGATTGTGCGCAACAATCACGGCTTGCTCTCGACGATCGCCTGGACCGAAGCCCATACCTCTGAACCACCCACCGTTGGCTATGCACTAGAGGGTGCGATTTTTACGAGTGGGGCTTGTATCCAGTGGCTGCGGGATGGACTCAAGATCATTGATGCGGCAGGGGAAACAGAGGCGTTGGCACTACAGGTGCCGGATAGTAATGGCGTTTACTTTGTGCCGGCCTTGAGCGGTCTGGGTGCGCCCCACTGGGATATGACCGCGCGGGGCGCATTTCTGGGGCTGACGGCGGGGGTGCAGCGGCAGCATTTGGTGCGATCGGTATTGGAGGCGATCGCCTTTCAGGTTAAGGAAGGGGTAAATGCGGTGAATGCAGGCTGTGGAACACCTATCCATTGTCTTAAGGTAGACGGCGGCGGTTGTAGTAACAATTTTCTCATGCAGTTCCAGGCAGATGCCCTAGGAATTCCGGTGGAGCGTCCCCAGGTTTTGGATGCAACAGCCCAGGGTGCAGCCTTTGGGGCGGGTTTAGCGATCGGATTTTGGCAGGATTATGGAGCGTTGATTAGCACCCGCCAAGTCGATCGGGTGTTTGAGCCCCAGGGAAAAAGCGATGAGATGAGTGCTAGATTTGAGCAGTGGCAGAGCGCCGTGGAGCGGGTGAAGGATTGGGGGTAGAAGGCGTAAAAATTTCGAAGGGGTACAAAAGCAGAAAAGCAGACAAAAACAAGGGACATGGCATTGCCATGTCCCTACGTTTAATCCGTAACAGATTATTACTTGAGAATGATTACTTGAGGGCGACCTTACCGCCAGCTTCCTCAAGCTGCTTCTTCATCTCTTCGGCAGCATCCTTGGCAGCGGCTTCCTTGATTGCAATTGGTGTGCCTTCAACCATGGCCTTCGCTTCCTTCAGACCCAGGCCCGTGATGGTGCGAACTACCTTGAGGACAGCGATCTTCTTGTCGGCGGGAACGTCTTCGAGAACAACGTCAAATTCAGTCTTCTCTTCAACTTCTTCCGCAGCAGCCGCAGCCGGAGCCATCATCATCATGCCGCCGCCCGTTGCAGCTGCACTAACACCGAAGGTTTCTTCGATTTCTTTAACCAATTCAGACGCTTCGAGAAGCGTTAGACCTTTGAGCTTTTCTACGATTTCAGAAACTGCAGACATGGGGAGTTCTCCTAATTAAATACAAATCCAACTTGCACGGAACTTACAGCCGCTTTAGGCCGCATCTTCCTTCTCGGACATCGCCTTGATAGCGCGGGCCAAACCAGTGGGCACTTCGTTGATGCCAACCGCCAGTTTGGTGGCCACACCATTGATTGCGCCTGCAATTTGTGCCATGAGTTCTTCCTTAGAAGGTAGGTCACCAATCGCCTTGATTTGATCAAGGTTCATGACTCTCCCTTCAAAAACACCCCCGCGAAGTTCGGTTTTTTTGGTGTCCTTTTGGAACTTTTGGTAAGCCTTAATGGCACCACCTAAGTCTTCCTTGAGCAGCAGGAATGCATTGCTTCCCTTGAGCAGATCGCTCATGCCTGACCAGTTGTCATCACCGGTAATGGCCTTCTCCATGAAGGTGTTTTTGGTGACTTTGCAAACCGCGCCGGATTCTCGCAGGCGGTTCCGTAGGTCAGTAATCTCAGCAACGGTCAGCCCTTGGTAATCCATGACGATCGCCATTTGGGCTTCTGCTAGCTGAGACTTCAGGAGAGCAACCACGTCCTCTTTATTGGCACGTGTTCTTCCCATATTTTGTCTCACCTCCTTACAGCGGGTTTGAAACGTGAACGGGGATGAATAACTCGACGAAACCTGTGGTCAAACCAATCAATACAAAACCCCAGCCACAGCAGCCGGGGTTGAAGACCAAACGAAACGCAGTGCGTCAGCTCGGAAACTCTTCCTCGGCAGGATTTATGCTGAGACGATGGCTTAGGAAAGCGATCGCCCTGCCCCTGCTGTCTTGGGTTGAGGCTATGGAGTTGTAGCGTTTGGCTGATGCGTTAGGCGTTCCTCGGTGTTAATCAAAACCTGAGCCGGATACCTGAAAATGAATCCATGGATGAATCCATCTCATTATCCAACGGTTTCCCATCATACCGGAAAAAGCACCGGTTAGGCTGCTTCTTCGAGTTTCAGGTCACGCAACGTGCTGATATCCACTTCGATGGAGGGTCCCATGGTTGCGGAGACGTACATGCTGCGCCAGTAGCGGCCCTTCGCGCCAGAAGGACGGTTGCGATCGACACATTCCTGAAAGGCTTTCAGGTTAGCGAGCAAATCCTCAGGGCTAAAACCCGCTTTCCCAAAGGAAATATGGACGATCCCGGTTCGATCTGCCCGGAATTCGAGCTTACCCGCCTTGAATTCGCTAATGGCTTGAGCAAGGTCCGTGGTGACGCTGCCGCCCTTGGGCGAAGGCATCAACCCCCGAGGACCCAGGACACGGCCTAACCGTGCCACCTTGGGCATCATGTCCGGGGTGGCAATCAGGATGTCAAAATCCATCATGCCCTTGGCAATTTCGTCAATCAGTTCTTCGGAGCCGGCAATGTCAGCCCCAGCGTTGGTCGCTTCTGCAACCTTCTCACCCCGAGCAATGACGGCCACGCGAACGGTCTGGCCGGTGCCCTTGGGCAGTGCTACGGTGGTGCGGAGCTGTTGGTCGGTGTATTTGGGATCGATGCCGAGGCGAACATGGACCTCAGCGGATTCATTAAACTTGGCGGTAGCGGTCTCCTTAAGCAACCCCATGGCCTCTAGGGGCTCATAGGCCTTGGGCTCTACCTTGGCTTGCAGTTCGCGAACGCGACGGGAAGTTTTTCTAGTCATAAGGCGTTGGGGTAATAACGAGGAGTTTCTCTCCCCCGAATAACGACAGCTTGAACAAACGTGTGAACAAATGCAATCTGAGAAACTGTAATCCCAGAGACTGTAATCCCAGAGACTGTAATCTCAGAGAAATCTCAAAAAAACCAGCTAAACCTTAGCCGGAGACGGTGACGCCCATATTCCGAGCCGTCCCTTCGACGATTTTCATCGCCGCTTCAATGTCGTTGGCATTGAGGTCGGGCATTTTGGTCTTAGCGATGTCCTCTAGCTGCGCACGGGTAATGGAGGCAACTTTATCCTTGGCGGGATGGGCGGACCCTTTTTCGATCCCAGCGGCTTTTTTAATCAAAACGGACGCGGGCGGGGTTTTTAGGATGAACGTAAAGCTGCGATCTTCAAAGACGGAGATCTCAACCGGAATGACCATACCCGCTTGGTCTGCGGTTCTGGCGTTATATTCCTTACAGAACATCATGATATTGACGCCGTGCTGACCCAAGGCGGGACCGACCGGCGGTGCTGGGTTCGCTTTCCCTGCGGGAAGCGCCAGCTTGATCATTGCAACTACCTTTTTAGCCATCTGACTTGTTACTCAGTAGATCAAGTAAAAGTGCCAGGAAACCTTCGTTCCCCAGCGTTTTGAAGTAGACAAATGCTACCCCAAACCTGTATTAGCCCTGCTTTTCGACTTGGTTGAATTCCAGCTCCACTGGAGTACCCCGACCAAAAATCGAGAGGAGGGCACGAAGCTTGCTGCGCTCAGGGCTGACTTCAACGACTTCGCCTTCGAAATCCTTGAAGGGACCGCTGAGGACTAGGATGCGATCGCCTTCCGCTAGATCCACCTTGACGACGGGCTTCTGCTCTTCGGCGCGCTTAAAGATCCGCTGAACCTCACCGGGGCTGAGGGGCATGGGCTTGACGTGACCGCGACCACGACCATAGCGTCGTTTTTGCTCAGCACCCACAAAGTTGATGACGTTGGGGGTGTTTTTCACCACCTGCCAGGTGTCATCGTCCATGACCATGCGGATGAGCACATAGCCGGGAAAGATTTTCTCTTCCGCTGTGGTGCGGGAGCCGTCTTTTTTCAGCTTGACCATGGGCGTTTCGGGAATCTCAACCTGAACGATGCGGGAGGCCACGTCCAAGGTTTGTAGCCGTTGCTCTAGGTTGATTTTGACCCGTTTCTCACAGCCCGAGGCCACTTGGACCGCGTACCAACGGGCTTTTTTGGCGATCGCCTCAGGAGAAGGTTCGCCTTCACCCTCCGCATCTATCGCCTCTAGCGCTTCATTCTGGTCTTCGTCGTACAGTTCACTCACGGCGCTTATCCAAATACCTGTTTCGAGACCCAGCTCAGAAGGTTATCCACGAGATAGATGACCGTTGCGGATAGGCTAACCATCAGAATTACGGCTGCGGACTCACTAATGAGCTGCTGACGACTGGGCCAGACGACTTTGCCTAGCTCTTCTTTGGTGCCCTGGAGAAAATTCACCAAGTTAAAGCTTTCGCTTTCCTGGCCTTTGGCAGCCGCTTTGGGAGCCTTGTTGGCTTTGCCAGTATCGGCGGCGGGCTGGTTTGCGTTTGCTCCTTTTTTGTCCTTTGGCGCTGCTGCCTCTTTTTTGGCCACGGCCTCCCCCTTGGTTTCAAAGCGGCGGTTCGTAACCGCTGGTCTCTGTTTATATAGTGTGGGTTTTGACGAGGCTGCGCAAGCACAGTGCGTCACAATCCACGAGGATCTAGCATAGCGGACTTTGGTTGGTTTGCGTAGTCCTTGCAACGAAAGTTCTGGGGGCGGTGGTGGTTATGTCAAAATAGAGAAGCATCCATATCGGCGAATCGAGACGCTGGAAGAATATGTTTTGATTGATCCCGATCGAATTTCAGTGGAGCACTATCGGCGCAATGAGCGGGGAAACTGGGAATTGGTGGGAGAATTGGCAGATCAGGAGGCCGTTATGCAGTTGGAGTTGGTGGGATTGGCGGTGCCGGTAGAGCTGTTGTATGACGAGATTGAATTTCCGTAAGATAATTCCGCAGCGTTAAAGCTTTATCATTATCCGAAGAGGCCACCGGATTTAGAACCTGGGTGAATGCCCAAAAGGGCGAAGCGGCGGTGACGAATCCCTTGGATGGTGAATTACCTGAGGCGTTTTCAGTCATGGGCGATCGCCTCAATACCCTTCACATCCAATCTCGTTCCAATCTAGGTTCCGTCTCTTTGGAGGACAGTAAGGATCAAATTCGCAGTGAATTGTCTTCACAACTTCAGCAATTGACGCGGGTGACTCAGCAATTACATCAGCATTTTGTGGCGAGACAACGTGCGATGGGCGATCAACGGCGCTATGGCATTGATCTCGAATACAAGCTAATGCAAGCAGGCGGAAATGCGATCGCGCTCTATGTGAAGCAAAGTAGATTATTGAATCTCGATCTTAAGCTCAATGTTGTTGTTGCTTCCCGCTCTTGTCCTGGATTTACAGGGATGGTGTATGTGTTTGGTAAACATTTCAATGTTTTCTAGGTTTGGTATCAGAGCTAATTTACAAATAAAACCGTAAGAAGCCAAGATCCCTTGCTGTATAATGACTTAATCCTCTTAATAATTCAAGGCAACGGCACTGTTCGGTTAAGGAGTGAAGGTCAATTGTAGCGCTCATCTTCTAGATGGACAGTGTCGAGTGCGATAGCTCCTCGCCAAAGTGAGTGCTTTAATCCTTTAGAGAGCCTCAGCTAGGCCATAGGCTAAAATTCCTAACCCACCGGTAATAGTAGCTGCGATCGCATACTCTTTGTAGGATGCAGGATTCGTTGTGCGGCGTTCCTTAAAAAATAACCGCTCCCACGTAACCGCTAGCTTAGGATAAAGCAGCAAGACTAACCCATTTCCTAACAAAAACGGTGCAAGCGCACGTAGCCCTGTTGCATTAGCCTGAAGCAGAGTTTGTAACATTTCATTAGGGCTAAAGAAAATTGCCATAGCTGCGATCGTACGAACATTTAAGAACATCAGCTTCGCAATATAAGTCAGAGGAAATAACAGTAGCAATACCAACAGCGGCTTTGGAGTCCTTCCGCGCCGAGCCATCCATTGGCGCAGCTTGGTCGGTGGATGCGATAGCCGAGAGGTTAACCAGGTCCAGCGGGAGATAGATGGCGAAACCAGGGCGAGACCCCGTAACAAGGGTTCAGATGACTGTTGTTCGGCAACCACAAATTGGTCAGCATTAAACTCAGCACACCAGGTTGCCATCAACGGTGTCGCAATCACAACTGGTGTTAAGATCAGCAACGCAATAATAATAGAAATGCTACCAGGCAGCTCCACAGTAAAGAAGTTTTTCATCTGAAGAAAAAGCCAACCTAGAAACCAATTTGATTGACTAGTAAAATCAACAGAATCAATGCCTAACTCTCTCAGTTGTGCGTTAATATCCTCGGCTTGGCGATTTACCTCATTCCACTGCTGTGCTATCTGCCAATGCTCCTGAAAAGAGTCAATTGACATTCCCACATAGACCACAACTGAAGGAACAATAAAAAACAGTACCAAAAACGGTAGCCAGGAATTTAATAGAGTCTCAAAGAAACTCCCAGCCCCAACCATCAAAACATCGCCATGGCGGCAATGCCCCAACTCATGGAGTAAGACAGCTCTTCCAGCTTCTCGATCTGAGCGCCATAGCTTAACCAGGCCCCCAAAAATAGCGATTGCTGATTGTCGATAACCCGTTGCATAGGTAAATGCAACCTGATCTGCGCGCTTTAAATTCACTTTGACTTCAACACCTGGTGCATATTCCTTCACGGTCTCTATTATTTCTTTTAGAGCCGGTGTAGCAGTCGAAGGCAGAGCAAGATTATACCGATGCTCGACATGACGCTTGCGAAGGTGTGAGGTGGACCCAATCGACTGAACAGATTTAACAGGAGACTAAGCTCTGAATTCTCCCCGGATTGGACCTCTATTCAGCGACTGCTCTCAGCTGCACCGTCAAAGTAAATCTCATCCGGTGTTTTGTAATCCAACGACTGATGCAATCTCAACTGATTATACCAGCTAAACCATTTCTTCACCTCCTGATTTAAGTGATTCCCATCCTCAAAACTCTTCAGATAAATCAGCTCGTACTTCAGCGATCGCCACAGCCTTTCAATGAAGATGTTGTCATGACACCTTCCCCGTCCATCCATGCTCACCTGGGCTCCGGCTGTTCTCAACCTCTCGGTAAACACCTTCGCCGTGAACTGAGACCCCTGATCTGAATTGAAGATATCAGGACATCCATATTCCTCCAACGCTTCCTCCAATGCATCCAAACAGAACTGCACATCCATCGTGTTCGAGATTCGCCAGCTCAGCACCTTACGGCTGTACCAGTCCATAATCGCCACCAGATAGAAATGCCCCTTCAGCACCGGCAGATAGGTGATGTCCGTGCTCCAGACCTGGTTTACCTTATCAATCGCCACACCCCTCAGCAGATAGGGATATATCTTGTGCTCCGGGTTTGCCACAGTCAGCTTCGGCTTCGGATACAGCGTTTGTAGACCCAGCTTTCGCATCAACCGCTGCACTCGCTTGCGATTCACATCATGACCCTCTCTCTTCAACTGAGCCGTCATCCGACGAGAGCCATAGAACGGCATCTCCAGATACAGCTCATCCAAGCGACGCAGCAGTTCTAGCTCAGAGTCACTCACTGCTTTGGCACGGTAGTACAAGCTCGAACGGCTGATGCCCAGTAGCTGACATTGACGCACCAGGCTCAACTCCTCGTGCTCTCGCTCTACCAGGGCTTTTCGCTGCTCAACCCCAGTTTGGCTGAGCACTCCGCTAAAAAATCCCGTTCCACCTTCAGCTTGCCGATTTGCCGATACAGCTCGTTGATTTCTGCCTGTTTATTCGCTTCCTCCTTTCCTCTATCAGATGTCTGGCCTGAATCAAAGACGCTGCTTGCCCCTTCCAAGAGCTGCCTCTTCCACTGATGGATCAGCGTTGGATGCACATTGTGTTGGCTCGCCAGTTCCGGCACCGTCTTTGCCCCTTGCAAGGCTTCCAAGGCGATTCTCGATTTGAACTGGGCGCTGTACTGTCGGCGTTTCTTGCTCATCTTCTACTCCTATCATTTTTCGTGGAGTTTCAGAGCTTAACCCCCTGTCCAGTTTTTGGGGTCCACTATAGTGAGGCATAAAGACATACACGACACCGATCAGCAACATAGCAATAGGCAAAAGCTCAGTAAACCCCGGCAACACTAACATAATGGCCGTATGCGGCCCCCCAATGCCTGCTGGTAAGGGTTGGGGCGACAGCATCGGTTGTATAGTCTCTTGCCAGTGATAGATCAAGACACTCGGCAGTATTAGCAAGTAGGTAACGAGCCAAAACCATAGCCAAGGAGGCAAGACGCCCGCTTGGTGTAGTTCTTTTAGCTGAGAGTCCTCATTTTTTGGAGCTGTATAATCTGAGGCGGCATGATCTAATGTCATTATTTACCTCCTTCCAGAGTTTTAATAAAAACAGTAGAGTTTTTAGGATTTTCCAGCAAAGCTCGAATCACTCGATAGGTAATCAAATCGCACTGATCTTCGGGCAAACCAGAAACCTGAAGCTCAGCTGAGACAGTTTGCATCACAATCTTGAGAGGCTGATATGGATTGTCAGGCAACGACTTTATTTTCTGAGATGCGCTAATCTTATTCCTCAAATCTAGAGTGCTATTAAGCAGCGAAACTAGGTCTGACACGTCGGTAGTCAGCAACTCATATAGAAACGGTCCATTTTGAGCAATAGCCTTTAGAATCCACGGAAAAAGAGCAATCAACCCGCCAGACCCAAACCCGCCGACTACACTGCCTTGTTCTCGCTTAAAAAGCTCTTCCCGCTCCTTGCCGCCTTCCACAAATGCCTGCACCATAATTGGTGCCAGATCAACTTCATCAGGAACAGCATCTTCAGCCAGTTTTAAGGCAATAGCCATCATTATCTCATCATTTTCTGTAGCACCCATAATTTCTATACCCTTAAAGAAAATGCTTGGAGATCTCATCAAGCGAGGAAATACTTAATAGGACCTCTAAGAACCCTAAAAACATTGATGCAGGCATCCAAGCAAAGAACATGAAACCCAACTCTATGTAAACAGGAGAATTGCTTGAGTAAATTCATGGAAAACTACTCGCAGCCTAATGAGTAGTTTTTAAAGTGGCAAGTCTTTATAGCTATCACTGCTTTAGAGCATAGATCCTAAGGTCAGGCTAATCAAAATGAATTTAATGCTTTGACGTAAAATAGAACGTATCTTAACAAGTCTGCTCTAGTGGAGGAAGTGATAATTCATCAACTGATCTCCCGACTTCATCCCTTGCGCTGACGGCTTCGAGCCGCATTGTATTCCTGATACCGAGCCTGTTTCCGCATCGATTTCAAATTGCCAACAGCAAGCTGACGCTGGAGATCGTCTAGCTGCGCTAACTCTGCCTGAAGCGCAGGGGTTGCGGGAGCCGTTTTGAGTGCTTCACACACCTGAGTGAGGGTTTGCGACGCTGCGGCCACATTGCCTTGGTCTAGGGCGGCGATCGCCACCACTCTCGCCCTTGCCGCCTGTAAAATCCTCACCTGCTCCTCAACCGCTTTGTGCAATGGCAACTCATCTAGAGCCAAACCTAACATCACTGGCAGTTGTATAGTGCGATAGAACGATTGCCGCCGGGCTGAATCTGGCGAATCCCAAGCCAGACGTACCGAACAGAGCACATCGCTAAGGGAAGATTGAGTCGCTTGGGGAGGAACCTGGAGTTGAAACACGACCTCAATTGGAGAACCACTCATCAGATTGGGCAACATCCAATTGCCCGCTGGAGTTTGGGACAGATCGTTTAAGAGCTGATCGAGCTGACAATCGTTTTTAGGACGAATGCCTAAGCTAACTTGGCGACCGAGGGTGGCCATCAAACCCTGCAATTCAGAAGCAAAGAAATCCGGCAATTGCTGAGGTGATTCAATATGAAAAAAGTTGCCATCTCCCCGATTTGCCATCATCGCGAGCAAATCTTCATTGTAATCATCACCTAACCCCATGGTGGTCGTACTCACTCCCCGCTGATTTACCCCCGCGACTTTGCTGTAAAGACCAATTTGCCTTCTTTCTCATCCACCACTATACAATCTCCTTCTACAAAGGCGTTTTCTAGGAGCTTCGTGGCGATCGGGTTTTCCAATTCTCGTTGAATGGCCCGCTTCAAAGGCCGTGCCCCATAGACCGGATCGTAGCCCGCTTCGGCGATGTGCATTTCGGCGGCGGGGGTCATCTCTAGGGTCATGTTTTGGGCGGCGAGGAGCTTATGGAGGCGCTGGATTTGGATGGAGGCGATCGCCCGCAACTGATCCTTGGACAACGCTTGGAACGTGATCGTTTCGTCAATGCGGTTGAGCAACTCCGGACGAAAATGTTTGCGCAAGGCTTTGTTGACTCGGTTATAGGCTTCCGCTGCTTTCTCGGGCTCTGCCCCGATCGCCTCCAAAATAAAGCTGCTGCCAATGTTGCTCGTCATCACAATCACCGTATTGCGAAAATCGATCAGCCGCCCCTGGGAATCGGTAATCCGACCATCATCCAACACTTGTAGTAGCAAGTTAAAGACATCGGGATGGGCTTTTTCGACTTCATCGAGGAGCAAAACCGAATAGGGTTTGCGGCGAATGGCTTCCGAAAGTTGACCTCCCTCTTCATACCCCACATAGCCCGGAGGCGCACCGATGAGGCGAGAGACCGCATGTTTCTCCATATATTCGGACATGTCGAGCCGGACCAAGGAATCTTCCGTATCGAAAAGGCATTGGGCCAAGGCACGGGCCAACTCGGTTTTACCCACCCCCGTGGGACCCAGAAAGAGGAACGAACCTAGGGGGCGAGCCGGATCGTTCATGCCTGCGCGGGCACGGCGAATTGCTGCCGCCACTGCAACCACGGCTTCATCCTGGCCAATCACCCGCTGGTGGAGATAGGACTCCATTTGCAGCAGCTTTTGTCGTTCCGTGGCCATCAGCCGATTAACAGGAATACCGGTCCAACGGGCCACAATTTCAGCGATATCGTCATTAGTGACTTGCTCCCGCAACAGCGTCATACCCTGGCGCTGCATCTCCAGCAGTTCTGCCTCCTTTGCTTCTCGGCTTTGTTGCAGACTGGCTAGGCGTTCGTACTTGAGTGCTGAGGCGGTTTGCAGATCTCCCTCCCGCTCGGCTTGGTCGATTTGGACCCGCACCTGTTCTTCCTGTTCCTGGAAGGCCCCCACGGCATCCAGAAGATCCTTCTCGCTGCGCCATTGGGCGGTGAGGACCGCTTGTTTTTCGGTCAACTCTGCGATTTCGGCATTAATCGGGCCAAGCCGGTCTGCTGGACGGAAGCCAGTTGTATCGGCAAATCTTGTTTGGGCTTCGCCTTCTAGCGACAGCTTTTCCATTTCGAGCTGCATCAGTCGCCGGTCGATGACTTCTAGCTCCGTGGGTTTGGAGGTGATTTCCATTTTGAGCTGGGCAGCGGCTTCATCCACGAGGTCAATGGCTTTGTCCGGGAGGAAGCGATCGCTAATATACCGATTCGACAACACCGCCGCCGCCACCAGCGCCGAGTCCGTAATCTTAACCCCATGGTGAACTTCGTAACGCTCCTTCAGCCCTCGCAAAATCGAAACCGTATCTTCAACGGAGGGTTGGCTAATCAACACCTGCTGAAAGCGTCGTTCCAATGCCGGATCCTTTTCTATATTTTTGCGATATTCATCCAGCGTCGAGGCTCCAATACAGCGCAGCTCGCCCCGCGCCAGCATCGGTTTGAGCAAATTACCTGCATCCATCGAGCCCTGCTGGCCCTGCCCTGCCCCGACGACGGTGTGGAGCTCGTCGATAAAGAGAATAATCTGACCATCGGAATGGGTGACCTCATGGAGGACCGATCGCAACCGATCTTCAAATTCCCCCCGATACTTGGCTCCGGCAATCAATGAGCCCATATCCAGACTGATCAGACGACGCTGTTTGAGGGATTCTGGTACATCGCCATTGACGATGCGTTGGGCGAGCCCTTCGGCGATCGCTGTCTTCCCCACCCCTGGTTCCCCGATGACCACGGGGTTGTTCTTCGTCCGCCGCGACAGCACCTGAATGACCCGCCGAATCTCATCATCTCGGCCAATCACCGGATCCAGTTTCCCAGATGCCGCCGCCTCGGTCAGATCCCGCCCATATTTTTCTAAGTTTTCATAGCGGGATGCTTCTTCCTTCGCCTCCTGCTGGACCTCCGCTTCGACCTTGACCTGAGCCCGGCGTTCTTGAATGGCCGTCGAGAGGGTTTTGGCGTCTAGGGTGTAGGGATCACAAAGACGACGTCCGACGCGATCGTCCTCCACAAACCCCATGAGCACATGGTCAATATCAATACAGGCATCTTGCCAAATCTGCCGCGCTTGCTCTGCCTTATCCAGCAGCTCATCGAGACTGCGCCCCAGATAAAGCTGACCATTGGTCGCGACGCGGGGTTGGCGACGGGCAAATTCCTCCAGCCGCTGATAGAGATCCGCCGAGTCCACGGAGATGCTTTCCAGGAGCTGGGAGGCATAGCCATCCTCATGTTCTAGCAGGGTCAGCATGACATGTTCGACCTCTAGCTGCTGCTGCCGAAATTGCCGCGCCACTTCCTGAGAGGAGACGATGGCGTTCCAGACGGCTTCGGTGAACTGGTTGGGGTCGGTAGGCTGCATGGGTGGGGTCAGTCGGATGAGGGGGAGTATGGACGTGAGTATGGGTTTATAGCTTACTATCTTGTGCTTGCCAACGTGGTGTGGGGAATGCACCAGGCTGGGGTGCGGTCTTGGGTTTTGACGGTCCTAGGGGGATTCGCTAGAATTTGGACGCAATACTCTAGTGGGTGTCGGGGTCAGAGAGTTTGAGGTTGAGGGCAGTGCTGTAGTCGATGGCGAGGTCGAAGCGAGCGCGATCGTAAATGTCGTTGAGCAGTTGCTGGAGCACGATCGCAGGTTCAGCTTCGTTGGTTCGATGATGGTGATGACTTCGTTGTTTTTGGTGGCTCGGATCGTCAGAAAGCGTTCTTTCACCTGCCGTGGCATCGGGACTTCGACGGCCAACGGTTTGGACAGGGTGGCGGTGAGGGTGGGGGTTTCCGCGATGTCTTGGCCTTGGACTGTGGCGACATCGGCAACGCCAATGCTTTCGGCGGATTCATCGGTGGTGTATCCGTTCTTCAATGGAGGCGCGGTAGCGGGGCGCGATCTGCGGAGTGAGGGCGTCGGCAATGGCGATGATCAGCCGATTATGGACCTGGGGCCAGAGGTCTGAGCGTTCTAGGTAGGGGTCCATTCCGGGGAAGGGGCTGGGCATGGCATTACCTTTGTCCTAGCGTTTGTCGTGGATTGATCCTAGCGGATCTGCTGTTCAGAGGTCTGACAGTCAATCCCACTCTGCATACTGCGGCGGATTTGCCCCCACCCGCTGAGTCACCTTGGGATATTTGGCCCTTGCCTGAGGTTTGCCAATTTCCAGGGTTTCGATGTGGTGCCACCAGTCATCGCCAAAATCGAACCAGTAGCCCCAGGATTCACCGGGTTCTAGGTTAAGATCTGCGATCGCTGTCTTTTTCACCTCCCCAGCGGGCTCATCCCTGCTGTGATCCATGGCAACGTTCAAAACATAGCGATCGGCATCGGGATCATTCGGCTTCATCCCTTTCACTTGGAACTCATACAGATGCTCTTCCTCTCGACCAAAGGCTTGAAACAGAGCGTTGTGCAGCTCGGCCAAGGTCTGATCACCCCGAATTTCGACGGTACGACTAATCTCAGGATTCTTTTTCATGAAGGCTTCCGTAACGGGACCACTGATAATTGACGCCTTGAGTGTGTAGAGAATCTTGGCAGCGGTGCTTTTGGAAGTTGCTTTTTGGGGAGTCGTGTTTTTCTGAATCGAAACGCCACTATCCAGCAATTGCAAAAACACATCGCTATCGTCTTTGTGCCCTGGAATATAGGGAATCATCCCTTTTCTGTAAGCCTCCACTTGAGCACCGATGGGGGCATCGCGGATATCCATGATGAAGCCATTGACCGACAACATCCAAGCCATGGGATTGTCATTCATGCGGCTGGGCACGGTCCAGTTGGGGTCCATCTGATGTATCTTCAACAGATCTCGAACCGTTTTGGATTTCCCCTGGCCGGTGCTGCTGCCCACGCCAAACCATTGGTAGAGTTCTGTGGCGCTGAGGTGGGGGTCAAAGCTGGAATCGAACAGGAAGTTGACCATGCCGATGGCGTGGCTGATGCCGCAGGCCCAGGTTTTGTCGTGGCCTTTGTCGAGGGGGGAGGGGCGTTTGCGACAGAGGGCGGCGGTGGCGGAGCGGATCAGTTGGGCGTATTCGTCGTTGAGATGGGCTGCGGCAAAGGCGTCGGTGATGGCGGTGATGCGATCGAACTTCTCCTGCATGGTCTTGGGCACTTGGTCAGACTTGGAGGAGGCAGCCATGGGAGTACGTGGGAATTAGCAATGACGACGTTTCTTATTTTGACATAGCCCGCTTGGGTCACCGGTGACAAGCTCTAAGCCTTAATCGCTACAATCGAAAATAGGTAATTTTTGAGACTCACACCATGGCAGATCCGATGACGGCGGCGGCGATCGCGGGCTTAGCTCTCTCCAAGTTTGCGGAGAGCGGGGCGAGCGAGGCGGCGAAGAAGTTGATTGAGGGTTTGTGGGGGGCGATTACAACCCGATTTAAAGGCCGCAAGAAGGCGGAGGAGGCGATCGCCCAACTGGAAGCCAGCCAGGGCAAAGCTCCGGAGGCGGAGGCCAATTTGGTTCGGGTGTTGGATGCGGAGATGTTTGAGGATGAGGCGTTTGCGGGGCAGGTGCAGCAGTTAGCGCAGCAGATTATCCAGATTCAAAATCAGAATCAAACGCAGTCTAGCAATACCTTTACGTCGAATGACAATTCGCAGATACGGGCGGTGGGGCAGGTTTATGGGACGGCGAATTTGGGGGATCAGAAATAGCGGGCTTTGGGCTTGGCAATTTTGAGAATGGCGATCGCCTGCTCTCGTTTCACGCTCGGAAAATGGTCCAGAAACTCGCTCAGCGGGTCCCCGGCTGCGAGGTAATCGAGCAGGTTTTTCACCGGCACGCGAGTGCCAACAAAGACAGGAGTTCCGCTTAAAATGCCAGGGTCGCTGTGAATGACTGAAGAAAGAGTAATCATGGCCGCTGGGCTCATTACAAGGATTTGGGTGTCGAAGCTCGATCGTAGCTGATTTTATGGGGATGGGTTGATGGCTGGGAAACCGACCAATCAGTTTGAATCCTACGGCCGCTGTTGTGAACGGTCCCAAGCCGTCGGTTATCCTAGATATGAGCCCGTACCATCATTGCTGCTCAAGATATGACTCCTCAACTCGCAACGGCGATCGCAGCCACTCAACCCCTTTCCCTCCTGGAATTGACGCAGCTCATCAGTATCCTCGCCAGCAACCTGCACAAAATCCAGGCGCTGGAGGCAGAGAGTGTCGCTTTTTGGAGCAATCCATCGTTGGCAGATCTGAGCCAAGCCCAATCCGCACCTCTTTTTCTTGGTCTCCAGACCGTTGCGGGTGATCTTTGGCCGGAGGAAGAATCCATTGATAACTTCCTCAGTTCTCTGCAAGAACAACGCCAATCGGACGTGGCCGCATGACCAAGATGACGATGGAATCAGTAATTTAAGGATTCTGACCAGGGCCTAGCCAACCGTGCGGATTATCCACAGGTCGCGGTGAATGACTGAAGAAAGATTAATCATTGCCGTTAGTCAAATCGCGAGGATTTGGCGCAGGGGTTTGGGTGTTACAGGTTGGTCGTAGCTGATTTTGTGGGGTAGGGTGAGTGGCTGAGAAACCGAACAATCAGTTTGAATCCTATGACCAGTCGCAGATGCGGGCGGTGGGGGAGGTGCATGGCGATGCTTATTTGGGGGATCAGCACCATCACCATGGCGGCCCAGAAATCACCGTTTCTGGGGTGGGGGACTCGCCGCCCAATTTCCAGGACTATTGGGTGGAGCGGCGGGTTTATCAAGCTGCTCTGATCGATCGCCTCGACCGTCACCCGGCCACCGAAATCGTCGCAGAGGGTGGCTTTGGCAAGTCGTCTTTGGCGGCTTGGGCACATCAGCATTTGCAGAATTCGTTTCAAAAACGCATTTGGGTGAGACTGCAGCAGGACAAGCAGCAGGACAAGAGCTTTGACCGGGTGGCGCGCTGGATTTTGCAGGAAATTGGCTTCCCAAACAAAGACCCTCGGGCGGATGGGGAAACGCTGCTGCGGGAGTTGTGCTATCGGCTGAATGACCCGAATCGACCGGTGAAGGCGCTGGTGGCGTTGGCGCTGGTGGAGCAGGTGGCGGAGACGCAGGATTGGGAATGGTTTGAGCGGTTTCTGGAGGCGTGGGCGCGGCAGGGGAAGCTAAGTCGGGTGTTGGTGACAACGCGGCTGTCGGTGTTGGCGGAGGAGCCGATCCTTCTGTTTTGATTGTCTAGGACTGTCGGGCAGAAATCAGTAGAAATAAGGAAGCTGCAACGCACTGAAGGTGAGCTTCTATGTGGAGACAGAAGCTTGTTCTTGAACTGCGAGATGGGTCAAGACGGCGCTCACTTCGGTCACACCCATGTCCTTGGTATGGCGTTTGTTGTGAAACAGGAGGTAGCGCCGAATCCACTGAACGTAAGTTCGTAAGTTTGTTATGTAGACACCCGGATTCGATGGTAAAGATTGTGTGATTTTCTACGCCGACTTAAATGAGGTGATTATACTGAGGTACTACGCAATAATACTCAAATCGAGGCGTTATCCAGCAACTGTGCCGAGATAACGCTTTGAGAGGGGTAGTTATCATGAAGTCTTGCCTAGTAATATCCAACCAGGGGTGTTACCCAGGGTGATTGCATTGATAAGAGGCTGGAACTAGGGGTTATAAATCGCTCGTTATACGGTGCGAGTTCTGAACCTTTCTCGACCAGGTTAGCTGAACGAGTAGGTGGGCACAATCAATGTGAACAGAGATTCCCGAACCACAAAGGTTTCAGGCTTTCTTGTTTAATACTTATTTGCGCCGACCGACCTACCATCTTCACGGAAGCCCCGTAAGGATAGACAATAATGTCAACTGGGAAGCCCTTAGAGATCGATTACTCTCAACCAGATTCAACTTCAACATTTGCCCCACGCCCACGCATTCATTCCAGTCAGCAAGCAGGATGGAAAAATATTCATCTGGCACACTATCAAATGCCTGCAATGGAAATCCCTGAAACGATGAGTGTTCAGCACATCATCGCCCTGCCGTTTGTTAAATGTCAAACAGTGCAAGAATTAGTTTTTGATGGGAAATGTTATCAAACACAGCATGATCAAAAGGATATGGGATGTATTGCTATAATTCCTGCTGATGCACCGTTTAGCGCTAAGTGGAATCGAGAGTCCGGCGTGACTCATTGCTATCTTGATCCAACATTTGTCGCCCATGCTGCCTATGAGTCGATCAACTTAGAACAAGTTGAGCTGAATTTGGTGATTCAAAAAACTGATCTGCTCGTTTGCCAAATTGTCTTAGCTCTACAACAGGTATTGGAAACCGATGCAACGAACAGTTGCTTTTATGCAGAGTCAATGGCTACGGCTCTAGCAGCCCATTGTTTAAGAACATATTCAACTCGCAAGCTCGTTCTACAGAAGTACGAGGATGGCTTACCGAAGTACAAACTGAAGCAAGCTCTTGAATACATGAACGTTCATCTGAGTGAGAATGTATCATTAGCATCTGTTTCTGAAGAAGTACAGATCAGCCAATTCCATTTCTGTCGATTGTTTAAGCAGTCAACTGGAATGACTCCCCACGCGTATTTGATTCAGCAACGAGTTGAGCGAGCAAAACAACTTCTCAAAAGGAAAGAGGGCAGCATGCTCGATATTGCTATTGAGTGTGGCTTTGCTAATCCGAGCCACTTTGCCAAGCATTTTCGGAAACATACAGGCATTTCGCCGAAGCAGTTTCGGATGTTGTAGCAAGAATGTGTCGCGATCGCAAGAATATATTCGCCTTAAGAAGTAAAGCATATTAAAGTTATCTAAGTTACGTAATAACACTTGTGAACAACTTGTAAGGAGATGTACTTCATGTCTATTAGTAATAGTGTTGTTGATGGAATGATGCCAGAGTTTGATCCTACAAATCCAGATGCCGACTACGGTGATGTAGTTCGCGCTGGTGGTGACGCAATTCTGAACGCTGTAACAGGTGGTGCTGCAGGGAATGCCTTTTCACAAGGTGCTCAAGGAATCGAGGATTTGAATGAGTTCACCGATAATGCTTTTACGGCTGAAAGTATTGTAGCGATGACCGAGGATGTTGCACCCGTAGTTGAACAGTTTAGTGAACAGGTATCAGAAGGTGCAAGCGATTTGGTGGAAAACGTGTTTGGTGGACTTTTTTGATTCTAAAAAGGGAAAAAGAGCAGCTAGTACTCTGGGGCTGAAATATCCAGACTATCTCTTCTCGTGCAGACCATACTGAGTCAGAAGCCAGAGAAAGAACTGGTCAAATGACTTCCGCCACCGAGTACTAGTCGCTTAGACACTCATCCTATATTAAATTCTTAGGTTATTAAAATGCTTGAGAAATATACTCCTATGGCACAGGATTGCTTTTCAACGCCAGCATGTAACGAGGAAAATGCTTCACTGATGACTGATAGCTCTGAGGCAGACGGACAACTGGTTGGCAATACTCCTGTAAATTCACAACCAATTACTTCTCAAGAAGGTTCAACTCAGCCTGATCATCCTTTCCAGGCTAGGAAAGCACTTCAAGGGTTTAGCGGAAATTTGGTAAAAGGAGTTTGGCAGCTTAGTGGTGACGTTGCTGGGAAAACAACAGAAATTGGTAGTAAAGTTGCTCAATCTGCTACTAAATTAGGGCAAGAAGCAGTTCAATCCGTGACAGAACTTAGGCGAGAAGCAATTCAATCTGTGACAGGATTTACTCAAGAAGTCGCTGAATCCACAGCCAAACTAGGGCAAGAAGCAACTCAATCAGCACTTTCTCAAGAGGCAGTCCAAGATGCTCTGCTACTGGTTGGAGGAAATACTCACGCTTCACAAGTTGCGAAGGAAGCTTCAGTTGAGGCGTATGTAAAGCAAGTCAATTTGAGCAGAGTCCAAAAGTTTGTTGTTGCTCTGAAAGAGAAGATTTCGACAAAAAATCTGGAAGAACTGTCCCAACAAATTGTGGTTCAGCAAACTCTCCGAATTACCGGAAATTCTGCCGCACTGAGTCTCATCCCAGGAAAATTAGTCGAGGCAATGGGCTTTGATCAGGCTTCGCTCACTCTGGCACAAGCTGAAATCATTTACCAAATTGCTGATGTATATGGGCTGGAGTTAAAGACTCCATCACGCAGAGAGGAAGCCTTCGCAATTTTTGATCGGACTTTCAGAATGGCTAGACAAATGAAGATGTCCATGAATCTGGGAGTTGTTCCAACGCTTCCGATCGTTGGTGGGCTTTTAAGTGCAATCCCAATTTTGGGAGGTGCTTTAAATGTAGGGAGTGATGCGTTTTTAATCTCTCTAACTGGAGATACAGCCTGCTATCTTTACAAAACAATTGCAGAGGAGAAGGTGGCTGGGGAAACTCTCAAGAGTTTTAAGCAGGAAACGCAAACACGGTATAAGCAACGTTTGTGGTAGTAAACCTAATTTTTTTGTTCAGGAGCTATGGATATGGACTGGTTAGAAAGTTTGTTTGAGTGGCTTAGCGATGTCTTGGATGCTAATGCTGATGGCGCAGTCACCTTTAATGATATTACAGATGGAATCAGCGATGTAGTAGAAACAGTGACTGACTTTGCCGATCAAGATAATTCTGGGGTAATCAATTTTAATGATGCATCCAGTTTGGTTCTTAATTTCATCGATAAAAACGGATCTAGACAAATTGATTCAGAGGACTTTCAGCAGTTATTATTTGGTGTTTTTGACAAAAATGGTGATGGTCAGTTTACTTCAATTGATGTAACACTACGAAAACTTGCCGCTGAGGTAGGAGAGAATTTTGGACCAGCAGCTAGATTGGCTTTTCTCAACACTGCGAAAAATTTACTTTAACTTAACCTGAGCAAGTTAGATTTTGCTCGTTGAAAAGTAAATTGCAAATAAAGTGGGATGTTTCGGAAGCACGATCTAGCAACGTCCATTCACACCGATCGTCGAAAAATGATCGGTTTAATGCAGAGTCTATCTGCAGCGGGTGATGGGCACCGTTAGACCACTGAGTTACCTGTTGGGGTGTAGCTAGAACGTTATTGCAAGTTGTAACTTCAGTCTTCAAATAGGAGTGAATGCTTATGCTACCTCTCGTAGTGAATTTGAATTTGAGCGGCAGTGTAGGACAGGGTGGAAGAAACCATTCTCAAGATGTTCTCACTGTCAAGAATCGATTGGCTGATTTGGGTTATCCAGTTACCAGAGATGCGATCGTCAACTCTGAAACTATTGCCATCATTAAACTATTTCAATCGATTATTAAAGGAGAGACAATAATTGTTGGAGATGGCAGAATTGACCTAAATGGTCCTACACTCAAATTTTTACAGGCGACAAATGCGCCTCAATGGTTAGAAATGCCAAAGGGAGATGCTTCTGAAGGTTTTATAAATCATGACGAACGTCAGAGAGATAATCATGATTTCGGTACAAATTGGGTGGTTGAAACCATTCAGGCTGCGGCTCAAATCTATCTGACCACTCATCTTTCTAGCCATCCAACAGCAGCCTTGATTCAAACTAATGACTTAAGTAAGCCAAAGGGAGGTTCTACACCAGTCCATGCAACTCATCAGACTGGTTTGTCATGTGATCTTCGACTACCTCGTAAAGATGGCCAAGCAGGTGGCATTGTATTCAGTGATTCTCGGTTTGATCGGGATGCAATGAGAGCAATGCTTCAAGCTATACGCAATCAAAACAAGTACAAAATCAAGCGTATTTTCTTCAACGATCTTACATTGATTGCTGAAGGTCTCTGTAAAAATGCACCGGGTCATGACAATCATGTGCATCTTGATATCATTCCCCCTCAACCACAGTAGATGCTTATGGGAATAGGCTTTTAGAGATTTTAGCTGATTTACAACAGCATAGTGGCAACCTTTAATTTGTTCTGTAATTACTCTGATAGGAGTCAAATCAATGGCACTTCTTTCTCTTGGTTCATCCGGTACTGAAGTTCGTAAGTTACAGGAAAAACTCATTAAATTAGGTTTTTTGAGTTCAGCAGCTTCAGGGAGTTTTGATGCAACGACAGAATCCGCAGTTAAAGATTTTCAAACTCAGCATCCGTGGTTACTGACGGATGGTGTTGTCGGGCCGATGACGTTGGGTGAGATTGGTGATTCGATTTCAGTGCTTGATGGACAAGTTGCCTTGAAAGCATTTGCTGCGGGTTCCGCTTCTCTAGATATGGCATCCCTCAGGGCGAACTCCCTATTAAGTTTGGCAATTCAGAGACGGTTACGAGGGTTAGGTTTATACCCAGGTGGAAAATTGATTGATGGTGATTTCGGACAAAATAGTCAAGCAGCACTCGAGAATTTTTGTGATAAAGTCGCCCCTCCAGTTACTTCGCCCTTGCAACTGACTCCTTCAATCGCAGATAAGCTATTAACCACTCAGCAAATTTCCTCAGTCTTGGATAATGTGCAAAATACTAGTGTTATTGCAACAATATTCAAAGACTTTCAGAAGGCGGTTGGAGCCAATGATGCCAAACTGGGATTCCTAGACATGGGGGCACAACAATCTCCATTTAAGGAAACGATCTATCGTGGTAAAGATTTTTTAGCGGCAACAAAGTCAGCAGGAATCCAGAGTAGCTCGCCTGGGATACTCAGCTTTTCTAGTTATCCGAATATTGGAACTGCACCAACGATTGCCGCTAGCAGTTTAAATTTCTTAGGGTCTGACATTACAGAAGCCTGTTTGTGTGTGGGGCATTTCGATGGGGGGCAGCTAACCACAAGCTGGTTGGGCAAAGAAGCACTTGATCTGGTTGAGTGTTGGAGCGCCAGTAAAATCATCCCCATGCTGAATGTTCTGTGTAAAGTGGGAGATCGAGTTCCCAGCGATCCGAGCGACTTGATTCTGAAGAATACAGGCAGTACGGGACGACAATTTGAACTTTCTAATGCACTAGTTGATATCTGTTCCTATAGAGTGGATGTTTCTCACTCCAATGCTTTGTCTGCAACTTTGAATTCTTTTGAAAGTAATCGACCAAGATGGATCAAAAATCAAACTGGTAATGCCAAGGCAATTCAGTTTGGTGGAAAATATGGGATTACGGCAACAATTGGAGTGCCAGAAATTCGTGATCGTTCCAGCAACAGCCAAATCTTAAGTTTTCAATCGACTGCTACTGGAGGGAATTTAATTTCTGCTTATGACTTAACAAGGTTTATTTCCTTGGTCGGGTGGCACGGACTACTATCTAATACGCAGAAATTACCTGGTATTTCAGATCGAGGTCTCGATCAAGCCGTCATTGCGTTCGGTACCGATACTGCACGATATGTGGATACAGCAATTTCAACACTTGGTCTTGAAAATGTGGTGGATTCCCTTGTTGTTCTTTCTAAATTGGGCTTTGGCCCCTCCCCGACCCGTGGTGTAACAGAGTTGGTTTATACCGCATTTGCTCAATTTGTTGACAAACAAGATCCAATAAATCAAAAGCTCAGAAGTTTTTCTTTAACATTGCGTAGCAGTAAACCTTCAGTAAACGGTGTAGGGATTAAATTAGATACGGCGATAGCTACCGCTGTTACAGAAATTGTTCGGCGGATTGTAACCGAAGATTTTTCTTAATTAAAGATAACTGGAGGATGTAAGGCGATGAATTTTAGAGTGATTTCGGCAGGGCTTAATATCCGTTTATCTGGAGTTGTGGAACCCAACAACATCATTACAGTATTACCTCAGAATCAAATCGTTACGCGAATTGGTAATGAATCTGACAGTGATAGGTGGTGGCAAGTGAGAACTACTTTAATGGGGCGTATTATTGAGGGATTCGTGAACAAATCCTTCCTAGCTAGCCTTCTACAAACAACTGAAAAAGTTTTGTGGGTTGTGAACTATCCTAGCTTAGAGTGGTTTATAGACCGTGCAACCTTTATTAAAGCAACAGCTGTTGCAATCCGAACAGATAACGATATGGAAACTGCCATTTCTGCTTTTCATGCTAAAGGCATTAAGGTCTACGGTTGGCGCTGGCCTTCTGCACAGCGAGATCGTGCTTTAAAGGAAGCGAACAGAGTAGTTGAACTATTGAGTAGAGGCTTAGATGGATATTATGTAGATCCTGAAGGTGAAGAAGGAAAGCATTATGATTGGGATCAACCTGATTTAGAGACAACAGCTGAAGAGTTTTGCCAGAAAATTACGATAGCTTCACCTGGTAAACCATTTGGGACAACATCCCACTTTAGAGGAGAAAAAGTATTTAGCAAATTGCCCTGGAAGGTCTTCATAAAATACTCTAATGTATTACTACCACAAGCTTACTGGCGGGTTAAGCAAGGAACAGTCAGTGGCGGCAATCCGCAGAAAAACTATCTTACAGCGATTGATGAATGGCAATCGATTGGTGGATCTAGAAATTTAATAGTCCCAATGGCTGGAGAGCTTGAACATGTCAATGGAGCAGAAATTGAGAGTTATGCAGAAGTCGCGAAAGCGCAAGGAGTAAGTAGTCTACATTTCTATACAGCAACAAAGACTACGAAATCGGAAGTTTGGAAGGCAGTCGCAAACTTGTAAATTACATAGTAACAACGGTCTTAATTCATCTATAGAAAATCAAGAGGTATTCAGGAATGGTCACTTTAAAAGTTAAGCCAGAAAGTTTAAATCTGCGCAAGGCTCCAGAAATTAAGGATGGAAATATTATTGCCTCACTACCAATGGCACAGGAAGTGGAAACATTGACAAATAATCCTTCTGATCGTTTCTGGCAAGTCAAAACCCAAGTTAATGGATCGACGCTAGAAGGTTTTGTTAGTGCGGCTTTTTTGAGAGTACCTGTTAGTCTTGCTAAAGAGAAACTTATTAGTTCATCTGTAAAAGAGTGGCTAAGATTTTCTCGTGGCAATAAGCTGGAATTTGAGGATCCTCAATACAAGTACGTTGGAGAATACTGGACTAGCATTGGTTTGAATTTCGATGGTAAAGATCGAGACCAACCTTGGTCAGCAGCATTTATTTCCTTTGTTGCTCGTGCTGCTGGTTATAGTGAATTTAAATTTGCACCTGCTCACTCAACCTATGTCTATGATGCAGTGGACAAAAGGCAGAGGAATATCACAACAGCACCTTTTTGGGCTTTTGATGTTAATGATCATAAACCTCAGCTAGGTGATCTAGTTTGCCGAACACGTGATGGGGTTAGTATTGCTTCGATAGCTAATTTACCCAGAGGAGGCTTTAAGAGTCACTGTGACATTATTGTCGAAATTCAAGATTCAGAAGTACGAACATTAGGCGGTAATGTTAGTCAATCTGTTTCAATCACGTCATATCCATTGGATGATGATGGTTTCTTGAGAAAAGTGAATAATGTATATGGAATTTTGAAAAATAATCTATAAACGATCTGGATCAAAAACATGGAACTTTATGTAGTTCAAGCGACCAGCCTTAATGTTCGTTCATTGCCTAAAGTAGAGGAGAATAATAAAATTGCATCTATTCCTCAAAATCATGTGGTCTCCAAACTTAACACCACTGAAGGAGATGCTTGGTGGAAAATTTTAACTATCAAAGATGGGCAACCCTTGGAAGGTTATGTCGCAAGTCGATTTCTAGAAGCAGCACCTAAGCGAATTCGAGCGATTGGCTGGTTTAAGGAACAGTTTCGAGATCAGATAAATGCTGCCATTTCAGGCACTCCCTTTAGCTTGGATCTATTAGTTGCGATCGCGATGCAAGAAACGTATTACATTTGGGGAAATGTGTATAGCACGAGCTCGCTTAATGAGGTACTGAAACTCTGTACTGGAGATACTCTAGATGCTCCCAATCGATCTGCATTTCCAAAAAATAAAGTAGAATTATTAGCTCGCGAAAAGGGAGATGAGATGTTTGCGATCGCTCGTGAAGCCTTGGAAGCAGTTGCTAACTTTGTTCCTTCGTTTAAGCGTGTAGCAGATTCTTCTCCAAATAAGGGTAGTGCTTTTATGTAAAGGATAAAGAAAAACAGAGTGAAGCAGTTGTAGTCAATAGGAGCTGAAGATAAAGGGAAAGAAGGGAAAACTGTTGTAGAAACGAGGAGCGGTTGTAGGAGAAAGGAAAAGATGACCATAGAACGTACTTGCCCGACCTGTGGCTCCCACGACATTTCCAAGAACGGCACAACCCGCCGAGGCAAACAAAACTACAAATGCCGAGACTGCAACCGACAGTTTGTCGAAGACCCCCAGTGGAAGCCGAAAGACAAAGACACCCAGAGTTTGATAGACCTGCTGCTGCTAGAGAAAATTCCCCTGGCAGGGATTGCTAGAGCAACGGGCGTTTCGAGTAGCTGGCTGCAAGATTACGTCAATGAACACTATAAGGCGGTGCCCCAAAAGGCAGAGGTACTGCCCAAAGCGAAAGGAAGGCTGAGGGTGCAAATGGATGAGCTATGGTCCTTTGTGGACCATAAGGGCAACAAGCAATGGGTCTGGATAGCTTTGGATGCGAACACCCGAGAGGTGATTGGCTGCCACATCGGCGACCGCTCCCGAGCATCAGCCGTGGCGTTATGGCAATCCTTACCGTCGGTGTATCGGCAATGCGCCACGGTCTATACGGATTTTTGGGAAGCCTACGAGAGTGTGATTCCAGCGCAGCGTCATCGTGCCGTCAGCAAAGACAGTGGGTTGACGAGCTACATCGAAAGGTTCAACAACACCCTGAGGCAGAGGGTTTCGCGCCTAGTGAGAAAAACCTTGTCTTTCTCCAAGAAGCTGGACAACCATATCGGTGCAATTTGGAATTTCATTCATGAGTACAACCGTCTAATCAGAGAAAAGATGCTGAACAACCAGCCCAATGATATTTTCTCCATCCTTTACTAAAGGGGACTACCCAAATAAGTTCTGCCGAGGTTATGGCATCTTTCAACTCGACTTGCAGTTCTTCAAGAACAACCCTGATTATTTTCTTCAAAAGAAGTGGTACAGCTTTGATGAGTGCCTCGCTCAGTGTGTTAACGAACTAAAAGCAGCCATGAGACGCGCTTATGGTAGCGGTAAAACGGCATTAACCGATGAAGAAAAAGTCTATGCCGCGATCGCCTACAACCAAGGGAGTGTAGACTTCTCCAAAAAGTTTAAGCAGGGTTTTCGAGATCAAAGTGGCAAGTATTATGGTGAGTACATTTGGGAATATCTACAGCTTGCTAAGTCGGTACCTTAAGTCTTGATGTGTATAAAGTAACCCATGAGCTATCGCGGTCCAATCGGGATAGGGAGTGCGATTCGTTGCAGACGAATAACGGTGCAAGCCTGTAAATAACTCTGCCAGCTTGGCTTCCAAAGATGAAGCACTCCAAAGAGCTGAACTGTCCTAATGATGAGGGTGAAAGCCCCTTCCATCAAACTCGGATGTGACTCCTGATCTGCCCACGATGACCCGACTCGGAATTCGGGAAGTCGAAGCTGGGAGCAGGGCGCAATCAGACACTCATAGCAAGGGACGGAGAAGAACGATGCCACGCTAGAGGAACGAGGAGAGCAACTGCACCAGACAACCGGAGTGCTGGTTGGGCGTACAACAGTAGACCGTATGGTGAAGAAGCTAGGATATACCGTCAAAAAAACACTACACGCGACAGAGAAAGCGAGTGAACGAGTCTAATTCTTCTAATTTCACTCTATTAAATGCTGCCTCTAACGAAACATGGACTGGCAGTTGTAATTGGAGAGGTATTGGTGTTCAAATAAATGGTAGCTCAAGCATAACATTCGTGATTTGGTTATTTTTAGAGGTGCTTCTACTATTTCGCTGAAAGCTCATAACCCCCCCAAAATCTTTGTGCAATTCTGCATCACCCTCTTTTGCCCTGTTAAGAAAGAGTGATGCTATCCTTAGTGATAAAAGCCTTCGAGGATAGAATACAATGAAAAGTCGTAGCTTCACAGTCATTCTTCACAAAGAAGATGACATGTACATTGCTGAATGTCCAGAAGTTGGGACGGTTGATCAGGGGGAAACGATCGAGCAGGCGATCGCGGGTTTGAAAGAGGCAACGCGGCTCTACTTAGAAGAATTTCCCCTCCCTGAAACATCTCCTAGACTTGTAACCAGCATTGAGGTCAGCTATGCCTAAGATGCCACGGGTCTCAAGCAGAGAAGCGATTCAGGCACTTGAGCGATTAGGGTTCGAGCAAGTTCGTCAAACAGGCAGTCATATTGTGATGAAGAAAGAAACTAAAGAGGGCAAAATTGGCTGCGTTGTGCCTATGCATCGGGAATTGAAGGTTGGTACGTTGAGCGGCGTTCTCAAGCAAGCGCAAGTCACAGTCGAAGAGTTCATTGAGAGTCTATGAGGTCTTATCCCTGAACCTTCATCCAGAGGTTCCGACTTGAAAGCAATCCTTAAACCCAGGGCTCATTTTTAGGAAACCCACTGAAGGGGTTCAGTCGCGCTGATCTGCTCAAAGACCCTGGCTGGGAGCTGGCTTGAGTTCCTTTCGTGAAGGGTTTAGATTAGCCTGGGGTTTTCAACCTCGGGCGATCGTGAGGTGCAATTCGTCAATCTTGATGCCGTCTGACTGATGTCGAACTCACGTTAACTCAGAAATCGGCCCATACAATTGGGGGCGGGGTTGTGGGGCAAGGGGTTGCTGTTGGCGGAGGGGGAGCGGTTTTCGTTGCACCCGTTGGTGAAGGAGTTGGTGGTGGCACGGTTGCCGCAGCAATTGCAGCAGCAGGCCCATGAACGGGCGATTGACTACTACAGCGCTCATTTCCAAGCCTGGGATGGAACGATCGAGAGCTGCCAAGCGGAGCTAGAGGGCTTTTATCATGCCTGGGAGCTGGGGCAGTATGGGCGGGCCAAGGGGATGCTCGATCGCTGCGTTAATCAGCTCGATCGCGCAGGCTACTGGCGGGAGCTGCGAGGGCTGTATGAGCAACTCACCACGACCTGGCAGCCTGAGGACGACGACGCGACCCAAAACCTCGGCTGGGCTTGGACAAGGTTGGGGAATTTGCAGCGGCGGTTGGGGGACGTGGCGCAATCCATCGACAGCCACCACCAAGCCCAGGCCCTGTTCGATCGCCTAGACTTCGCCCCAGGCAAAGCCGCCGCCCTCAGCGGTCTCGGCCTTGCGTACGACTCCCTCGGGGACTATCAACGGGCGATCGACTTCCATTCTCAGAACCGGGAACTGGCGGAGGCAATCGGCGATAAACGTGGCATTGCGAATTCCCTCGGCAATCTCGGCAATGCGTACTACTCCCTCGGGGACTATCAACGGGCGATCGACCTCTATTCTCAGCACCGGGAACTGGCCGAGGCGATCGGCGATCGAAACGGAGCAGCGAGGTCTTACTTCAACCTCGCCCAAGCCCAAGCCAAACTCGACGACCACTGGGCCGCCAAACAAAACCTCGAACAAGCCAAAGCCATCTTCACCGCCCTCAAACTCGATCACATGATCGAGAAATGCGACCAAGCCATCCGCGAACGCAACCAAATCATCGCCGCCACCCCTCGCCGCGTCCCCACCCTCGGCGAACCCGCCGAACCCGCCCTCCCCGACTAGTGGGAAAAATCCCTCCCCGCCAACGAAAATAAACCACGCCCCTCCTCCTCCAGCAAAACTCCAGTGTGGTTCTGGTTCGTCGTCGGCATTGGGATTGTAGCTTTGGTGTGGTGGCTAAAGCGCTAGAGACACCAGCCCAATCTCCGAGCCTCCCCTCCACAAAGCTAAAATAGAGCCACCCACACCCGAGCCCCCATCGTGACACCCCTACAACCTCCCATGAGCCATGCCCTCCAAAGATGTCATCCACGATCCAGTTAAGCGATCGATCCAAACCGCAGGCTGGCAAATCACAGATGATCCCTATGTCATCTCCTACGGGGAACGTTTTCTCTTCATGAACAATGCGAAATAAAACAATGGATACCCAAACCCTCCGAACTGCCATCAAGCAAGTCCTAAATCAATACGCTCGATACGTGCCCTCCCACGGAAAAATCCGCCTCGAAACCGTCTTTGATACCGAGCAAGATCGCTACGCCCTCATGCAAACCGGTTGGAGCCAAAAGCATCGCATTCGAGGCAACCTGATTTACATCACGCTTCAAGACGATAACGTAATCATCGAGTACGACGGAACCGAACAAGGCATCAGCGATGATCTCCTCGCCTGTGGCATCCCTTCAGAAAAAATCATCTTTGCGTTCCTGGTCGAAGAACCCCTCGCCCTTGTTGGCTAAACCCCAAGCCCCGGCCTCACCCTGCTCATCGCCTGGCTGCGGCGCTAATCCACCCCCTAAAATAGAACCACCCCAAGCATTCGAGGTCACAAACATGACCCCCATCAAACAACAACTCCTCAACGCCATCGACCAAGCCCCAGACGCCTTCTTAGAACAGCTCTTTCAATTCCTTCAAACCCTCTCCAGCGATCCCAAAAGCCGACCTCCCTTCGGCGCAATGAAAAACAGCGGCACCATTCTCGGCGACATCATCTCCCCCATCGTTCCCCCGAGTGATTGGGAAGTGCTTCAGTGAAACTCCTCCTCGACACCCACATCTGGCTCTGGTACCTCCTCGGCAATCCCCAGCTTTCCATCACGCTTCAAAACACCATTGCCTCACCCGAAACCGAACTCTAGCTGAGCCCCATCAGTCTCTGGGAAACCCTCGTGCTCGCCGAGAAAGGGCGGATTACCTTACAACCTGACCCTGAAGCATGGGTGGATCAAGCACTGGCAATACTTCCGGCCCGAGAGGCGACTCTGAACCATGCGATCGCCCGCCTTAGCCGCCAGCTTGAGCTACCCCACCAAGATCCAGCGGATCGCTTCCTAGCTGCGACCGCCATCCATTACGGCTTGACCCTGGCCACTGTAGACAGAACTCTGGTCAATGCTCCGGGCTTGCAAACCATCAGTTGATCCTCAAAGCTAGAGAAAATGAGAGAAATTTGCCTGCGTGGGTTTCGTCCTCGGCCTCATCCTGCTCATCACCTGGCTGCGGCGCTAAACTACCCAGCACCTCACAGTCCCTTAATCGAGTCACTCGCCTGATGGGCAAACGCAACCCAACGCAGCCCGAACAAAGGCCCATTTATCCGCAGCTTCCTCAATCACCTTCGCGGTCGGCTTACCCGCACCATGACCCGCCTTCGTTTCAATCCGAATCAGCACCGGATTATCACCCCCATGGGCTGCCTGGAGTGCAGCGGCGAATTTAAAGCTGTGGGCAGGAACCACGCGATCGTCATGGTCTGCGGTGGTAACCAACGTTGCAGGGTAAACCGTTCCTGGTTTAAGGTTATGCAGCGGCGAATAGGCATAGAGCGCCTCAAACTCCTCGGGATTGTCCGCCGAGCCATAGTCCGAGCACCAAGCCCAGCCAATGGTGAATTTGTGGAACCGCAGCATATCCATTACTCCCACCGCAGGCAGCGCCGCTGCGAACAGCTCTGGTCGTTGGGTTATACAAGCTCCGACCAAAAGGCCCCCATTGCTGCCACCGGAAATGGCGAGTTTGCTGGGGCTGGTGTATTGATGCTCAACCAACCATTCCGCCGCACTGATGAAATCGTCAAAGACATTTTGCTTATGCAGTTTGGTTCCCGCCTGGTGCCAGACTTCGCCGTACTCACCGCCCCCCCGCAAATTGGGTATGGCGTAGACACCGCCCATTTCCATCCAAACCAAATTGGCAGGAGAAAAGGAAGGGGTTAACGACACATTAAATCCCCCATAGCCATAGAGAATCGTTGGGTTTTGGCCCTTGCGCTCTAGCCCCTGCCGATAGGAGATAAACATCGGCACCTGGGTTCCATCCGAACTGGCATAGAAAACCTGCTCCGTGACGTAATGGGCTGGGTCAAAATCCACTTGGGGTTGACGAAATAATGAACTTTCACCCGTTACTAAGTTGTAGCGATAGATCGTTGTCGGCGTGGTAAAGCTAGTGAAACTATAGAAGGTTTCCGTATCTTCTCGCTTCCCACCGAAACCGCCCACCGAGCCAATTCCCGGCAGCTCCACCTCTCGCACAACGTCACCCGCGAGGGAAAACAGCTTGACTTGGCTGCGGGCATCCTTGAGGTAAGAGGTTACAAATTGATGATTGAGTAAGCTGACCCCCCGGAGGGTTTCTTCGGCTTCGGGGATAATTTCCTGCCATTGGGCGCGATCGCTCTCCTCCAAGTCGATCCCAATCACCCGACCCCGAGGCGCATGCAAATCGGTCTTAAACCAAAATAAACTACCCTCGTTATCAATAAAATTAAACTGGGCCTCAAATTCAGAGATCAACTCGACAACGGTGCTCTCTGGCTGGGATAAATCCTTGTAAAACACTAAATTCTTACGCTCGGTCCCCTGCCAAACGGAGATGATTAAATAGCGTCCATCTTCCGTTACTTCACCGCTAAAGCCCCATTCTTTTTGGTCGGGGCGATCGTAAATCAGAATATCCTCTGCCTGATCGGTCCCCAGCTTATGATAATACAACTTCTGAAAATAATTAACATCCTCAAACTGCTTCTCCACTTGGGGCTCATCGTAGCGGGAGTAGAAAAACCCTTGACTATCCTTCGTCCAAGTGGCCCCGGAAAATTTGACCCAACGCACTTGGTCGGCGCGATCGGTTCCCGTATCGACCTCGCGAACTTTCCACTCCTGCCAATCCGAGCCCGAGTGCGACAGACCATAGGCCAGCAACCGGCCATCCTCACTCAGGGCTAGACCCGAGAGCGCCACGGTCCCGTCTTCGCTGAGGGTATTGGGGTCGAGCAGGACGCGGGCTTCTGCCTCTAGGCTGGGTTGGGTGTAGAGGACGCTTTGATTTTGCAGTCCATCGTTTTTGAAATAAAAATAGCGGGTGCCCTGGTCCGAGGTGCGCTTAAACGGAATGCCGTAGCGCTCGTAGTTCCAAACCTCCGTCAGCCGCTGCTGAATCCCAGGCCGCTCCGTTAAACCCTGCAAATAGCCAAACGTTACTTCGTTTTGAGCCGATACCCAGGCTTGGGTTTCATCACTGTTGGGATCTTCGAGCCAGCGGTAGGGATCGGCCACGGGCGTGCCGTGGTAGTCATCAACTTGGTCAACCGTACGAGTTTGGGGATATTGCAAAGCCATGGCGATCGCAGCAAAGACAACGCAGTTTCTAGCCTAGCAGCCTCGCTGTCCGTAAACCGTTTTGCCCAACAATTAGGTCTTTTCTGTCTTCGCTTAAGTAATACTCACTAGATCTTCAAGCAGAAAACAAGTCTTTTATACACAAATGGCGGATGGCGTCTTTAAGATTAAGGGTATTACTGGGTCACTTCGTTGGTTTGATTTTTTGTGATGACCAACGAAGAAAGTGGGGGCGTTACGGCATTTTGCTGAGTCGTTTTGAAAACGCAAGCAACTATCTCAGTCCTTGACAGCAGAGTTTTATCTATGAGCAGTTCTCGTCAAACGTGGGGGCGTTCTTCTGGGGGAAGGCGACGCCCTGAAGCCGTTTTCACCCGCTCATTGGCTCCGGAGCTCGGCACCCAAGCGCCAATTCCCCGGATGATCTCCGACCAGCCTGTGGAGTCTCCGAAGCTTCAGCAACGGCGGTCGGTCCAGCGTAGCCAATCCTTATCCAAGACCCAGTCCGCTGATCTGGATAGTCTGAGTGCCGCGCTGGAGGCCTTGGAAAAAACGGAGTATCTAGAAGCCTTGCAGGTGTTTGATGCCCTGGATGCGATCGCCCAGCAGTGGGTAACGCCGCCTGCGGCGCAGGGGATTGCGGGGAATTCCCAGCCTGGATCCCCAAGCCCTTCTCCGACAGGGACAGCTTCTGCACCCAAGTTGGAGGATGTTTTCCAGGGGACGGAGTGGAAATCCCTGACGCTGATCGAGATTGCCGAAGAAATAGAAGCGGCTGCGGCGTTTGATGCCCTGGCGGTCTTAGCCAATGAGCCGGGGCCTCAGCCTAGGGTTCGGCCACCTGAAGTTCTGCCGACCGTTCAGCTTCAGACAGCGGAGGTGCCTGTGCCGGGGGGACGGGTGATCGCCCAGCCGATTCCGACAAACGCTGCGATCGCCGCACCGCAACCCAGCCTCTCTGCACCGGTACCGCCCGTCGTGGACCCAGAGCCCAGCCTCTCTGCACCGGCCCCGCCCGTCGTCGAGCCGGAGCCCGTCGTTTTCGCATCAGCACCGCCCGTCGCGGACCCAGAACCCAGCGTCTCTGCACCGGCACCCGTTCCACCACCGCCAATGCCCTTGGCCCAGCCGGTGCAACCGCCCCATCCCGCAGCACTGTCTGAGCCCCCAACACAGATGCCGACGCTGATACCGGTCAGCCTCAACGGCCTTCAGGGCACGGCAACGCTAACAGGCCGGGTAGACACCCACGCGGACATCCACAGCTATTCCTTCTCATTGGAGCAAACCAGCGATTTCAACCTCATTCTGGAGGGGCTTTCTGCCCATGCTGATGTGCAGCTTTTGGATGCGGATGGCAAGTTGCTGTACCAATCGAATGCAGGCAATCTGTCGGCAGAATTGATCAATGCCACGCTACCAGCGGGGGATTATCAAGTCAACATTCAGGTGCCGTTGGACGGGAATGGTTCGGGCCCAACTGCCCGTACAACTGAGGGTGCGACGGATTATAAACTGGTGCTTTCCGCCGTGCCGGATGGGTCGGGAACATCCAATAATCTGGAGGTCACAAGCGCAACTTACCTAGGCGGTCTCGGCAATGACACCGCCAGTGCCATCGAGCTTTCGCCCCAGCGGGAATTGGTTGTCGCCGGTAACTTTAGCGCTGCGCCCAATACCGTTTCCCAGCGATTTTTGCTGGGGGCAGCGACGGAGAGCGCAGGCCAAATTGTACGCATGTCCCTCAGTGGTCAGGAGATCCTGTCGATTACCCATTTGGGCAACGAGATCAATGACATGGATGTTAATCGGGAAAATGGCACGATCGCGGCGGGCGGCGATTTTGGCATTACGCTGCTGAATGCGGCGGCGGATCAGGTGTTGTGGTCCCAGAAATTGGATGGGGAAGTGCGGCGGGTGGCGATCGCCAACGATGGCAAGGTCGTCACGCTCCACGACAAAACCGTCACGGTCTGGAGCGCCACAGGCACCCAGTTGGCCCAAACGACCTTAAGCCGCAGCTTTGTGGAGGATATTGCAATTCATCCCACCACCGGAGCGATCTACGCCGTTGGGTTTGATAACAAATACAATAGCCTCGACCAAAACCCGGTTCAGGTGGCCTATATGACGGCCTTTGATAGTCAGTTGAACGTCAACTGGCAAACCTGGGGCTACGATGCCGACACCCTCACCCATGGCCAAAACGACATGGCCGATACACGGGGCTATCGGGTGACCATCGGTCGGGATGGTGAGTTGTATTTCCTGGGTGAAGTGGCTGGAGGCAACTCGGTGTTCCGCTGGAACGGCAAGGACCGCTCCACCAATACGCTGGTCAAATACGATGCCTACAATGACCCCTACAACTCCGCAAGCCCTCACCAGACCTACTATGCCCGAATTGATCCCGCAACTGGAGAAGTGGTGCAGGGACAGTTGGCCATCGCTCGGCTCGCCAATGGTGCTGCCAATGCGGTGCGGGTGATTGATGGGTCGATCGCGGCGGATGAACAGGGCAATGTCTATATTGGGGGACGGTCTTTTGCTGGCATTGACGATCGCAATCTCCAGCAAGTGGGTGGGCAAACCGTTGGCGACTATGCCAAGGGCGATCCCTTTGCTTTGGTGATTTCCAGCGACTTTAGGACTCGTCGCTCCTGGACACCCTTTACGGAAAACGGCGGCCAAGGGACGATTAGCGGGTTTGCCGTGGGTGAGGGTCGGGCGGCGGTGCTGGGTACGGTGGATCAGGGGTCGCTGATTACGAAGGCGGCGCTGAATGATCGGCCTTTTAATCCCGATGATCCGAATACGAAGGATGTCTATCTGGCAACCTGGGGAACGGATACGGAAAGTGAGTTTGCGTCCTATCAGTATGGGACTACAGGCAATGATGTGCTGTCCGGGGGCAAAACTGAGGATGTGTTCTGGGGTGAGATGGGTCAGGATGTGATGAAGGGTGGCGGCGGTGCGGATGTCTTTGCCTATTTTAAGGGGGGAGATGGGGGCGATCGCATCACCGATTTCAGTGCCGATGACCAGCTCAGTTTCTCGGCCCTTGGCTTTGGTGGGGGGTTGCAGGCGGGAGTGGAGTTGGTGATAGGGCAGGCGGCTTCGACGGGGACGTTTGTCTTGGGCAGTCAACCGCTGGGCAGCAGCGCCAATTTTCTCTATTCCCAGGGCAAGCTCTGGTTTGATGGGGATGGAACGGGGCCTCAGGAGGCGATCGAGATTGCCTCGTTTGATGGGGCTCCAAGCTTAGAGGTGTCGCAGATTAAGATTGCGGCGTAGGGCTGGGTGAGTTGGGGGATGTGAGGCTGCTCAAGGATGGTCTAGGGATCGAGGGGGCTGCGCACGGCTCGGCCCTCTTGAATGAAGCGTTTGTATGATTCCGTCTAATTCTGGATTCAAGGGATTAGACGGAAATTCGTGCAAAGATTTTTGAAGGAAAACCCTTCTGGGTCGTCTTATTCAGAGAATTTACGGATATTATGTGGAAGATGGTTCCGCCTAATCCCGAATGAAAGAGATTAGGCGGAACTGGGTTCGGCCTAATCTTCTGTTTTGGGGTGTTATGCAGAATTCGATTCTGTCTAATATCCGTTTTGGGGTGGATAGGCTGAACGGGTTCTGTATAACACCCCCTTTTTAGGGAATTAGGCAGAATTGATTCAGTCTAATTAGATTGTTAAATCGCAGCGGAAATATAAATTAGCGAGGAGGCTTGCCTGTAGATTTAATGTTAGCGCTTGGGAACACTACAAACAACTCCGCTACGAATTAACAAATCGCTGCAACCGACGCAGTAGAGAAAGGATTGATGAGCCAGCCGCGCTATCAACATGCGTTGATAATAGCTAGATTTCTTGGCGCGGCTGAGCTAAATTGATAGCCTGCTTGATTTTTTGGAAAAGTAAACTAGCCAGCCTTTGTATTTGTGAGTGAGCATATGACTTGGGAATATTTAACCGTCCGAGCCACAGTAATTAGCAATGCTCAAATCTCTGGAGTCTTTATAAATAATGAGCAAGTTAAAGCTTGGGATAAGAGGCAGTTACACGAACTTCTGAATGATTTGGGCAGTCAAGGTTGGGAATTTGTGTTTGTACAGAAGGTACCGAGTGAAGTTTATATTTTTAAGAGATCGATTGCTTCGTAACTCTATCGCTAGCAGTCTGTGCTGTTAGTCCTTACGGACTTCACTTGAGTTTTAGTTTCGTTCTAAGCCCTCAATTTTTCTGTTATGAATTAGTTTCTTGGGGTTATCGACTAGGGTACAAAAGTGTCTACATTCAGTGCTGGTGTAGTTTAACGATCTGCTGCCCTGGACAGTGCGATCGCCAATCTTGTATGGTGCGTTCCCAAGACAACTCCTACCTGCTCCACTATTAATTTCTGGGAACGTACCAGGATTAGTCCTTGAGCAAGCGATCGCAGTCTAATCGGGATAGAAAGTGCGATTCGTTGCAGAAGAATAACGGTGCAAGCCCGTCAATAACTCTGCCAGCTTGTCTTCCAAACATGAAGCACTCTCAAAAGCTGAACTTTCCTCTTGATGAGGGTGACAGTCCCTTCCATCAAACTCGGATGTGACTCCTGATCTGCCCACGATGACCCGACTCGGGATTTGGGAGATCGAAGCTGGGAGCAGGGCGCAATCAAACACTCATTGCAAGTGAACTGGCGCGAATAGGGAGTTTCCACGGTAAAACAGAGCCTAGAACAGCAACCTACCCAAAAGCAGCCGCAATCCAAAAACCTGGCTTCCGACCGATTCCTTCTCGCGTAGGGTGCTGGCACGGTCCTCTAAAAGAGTGATCAACGAAATCTCGTAGCTAAAATCCACGCATTCGCTGGATTTCAGAGAGCATCACTCCCAAGCAGGACAGTGCCCTATTTTACTGCACTGCTGGTTTATCTTCAGATTTCAGCACTAGATCGTTCACACTATTCCAGATACAAGGGATTAGACGAAAATCCGTGCAAAGATTCTTGAAGGAAAAACCTTCTGGGTCGTCTTATCCAGGGAATTATGGATATTATACGGAAGATGGTTCCGCCTAATCCCCTCCATTCGGGATTAGGCGGAATTGGGTTCAGCCTAATCTTCTGTTTTGGGGTGTTATGCAGAATTCAATTCCATCTAATATCCGTTGTGGGGTGAATAGGCCGAACAGGTTCTGTATAACGCCCTCTTTTTAAGGGATTAGGCTGAATTGATTCAGTCTAGTCAGATTGTTAGACTGCTCTAGATCTCGGTAGGGACGTTCACTGACGCTATCTGTTGAAGCATTATTCTAAGGTTCAGAAAATATAGGGGTTTTCAGCTTTATGAGACTGAAGTATTGTTTAATTGCATCTATAGTTATCATTTCTACACTGATTTTCTCCGGACTTACTCAAATACCTCTTAGTGCCTCTGTAACATTCCTTCAAACGCACGACCAACTAATTGCTCAGTCAGAGAATCTCCAAGCTAACCCTGGAGATAAAATAATATTTGGATATATTGAAGATGCTCCTCCTGTAAGTATCAAAAGTGGAGCCATTGTAAGTGGATATTGTAATCAGTTGGCGACGTATCTTGGACAACAAGGACTGCAATTAGAATTGGTTCCAATGCAATTCTCGCAGCGATTCCGAGCCTTTGAAACAATTAGGGATTCAGTCATACAAGAAAAGCAACCAGCAATTGAATGTGGCCCTAGTACAAAGACTATACAGAGAGAGAAAGACCTTGAGAAGCTCAATGAAGAGAAAGATGTTACCAGCAGATTTTCAAATATCTTTTTCACAACAAGTGCTAAGCTTCTTATTCAAAAATCAAAGCTTCGTGACCTAAATGAACATCCAGAGAATCTGAAGATAGGAGTACTTGGCAGTACTACTACTCAAGTTATTGGACAAATTTATCCAACCTCTAACATTAGAAGTGTTGAAGATAGAACGGATGCCATTGGTCAATTAGTACAAGGGGGACAAAATGGTGGAATTGACGCTTATGCAAGTGATGAAATTCTTTTAATGGGAATTAGAAATGATAATGAATTCACAAAAAGGAAAGAATTTGTTATAGAGCCTAAGCTCTATGGGTTCACTCGTGAAGAGTATGGAGTTGTAATTTATAACGATGATAGTTTACGAGATAAGATAAACGATTGGATTAATGGGGATGGACAAAACGCAAAGCGTGATCTAGAGAGGCAGGTATTTATATCTTCTATGTTGAGAGGATTTGTCTCAAGTGATTATTTTTACCTGGTATTACTTGGCATCCTAGCTGCTTTCGCACTTTTGCTCATCAGCCATCCCTGGTTTACTTTTCTGATTCTTAAATTGATACCTGTAAAATTAGCTAACAGATTTTTAGATTGGCTTAAAGCTAGAAGAAGGCAAAAGGGCAAGAATGATCTAATAGTAGTTTTCACAAATAAGCTCCTCAATAATGAGGTGTTTACTGTAGTTGCTCACAACGCAAACGATAAGTTTAATATTGGATTTATTGATAGTGATGCTGCAATTAAATTGGTTGAAGAGGTAGGTATTCAGCCGCTTCTTCGGAGGTATCGAGAAGATGGATTGCCACAGGAAAAGGCTGAAGAGAAGGTTGTTGAGGTGATAAAAGTAAGCGCAGAAAATAACCATCAAATCTATAAGATGCTGCAAACTTGGGTAGATGCGGCTGGCACAACTGCTGCTAATGAAATAGCTACTAAGATCATTGAGCGTGTTCTTGGTCAAGCCGGTAATTGACCGCAAAGTTTGTGCATTAACTAGTGCCGAACAGTCTAACAACCCGGTTGGAGCGGACTGAACAGAGATCTTGGCGGGGAAGCAAAGGTTCTGGCAGCCGCTCAACCGGAACGTTGGACTGCAACGCACGAAGCGAAAACACCAAAAGCTAACTAGCGATTGTAGACTTAGACATACAAAACAGTTTTTGATGATTGCATGGGATTTTCTCCAATTTCGATTAGTGGAAAAACAGCTTATATTCATTCAGCAGTATCAGAGCCGGATTTTGGGGCTGCTACGGTTCTTTCCGATGATCCTTGGGATTATGTAGCATTGTGGTTGCGTCGGGCAGGAAACGATGAGGCGCGATTTTATTGGGAGCAATCACGCGAGTTTTATAAAGCATCTATCGAGTTGTCGCCTATCTCTTCACCGCTCACTTCATATTACTGCTTCTTAAATGCTACGAAATCTTTACTTACTCAGAAGCGAATTTCTTTTTCAGATAAGCATGGTGTTACCGGATTTACAAAAACTGGCAAAAAGTGTTTAACCAATGAAGTGGTTAAACTTCAGGGGAGTGGAGTATTGTATTCGCTATGCAGTTTTCTAGGTGAAAATATTCTCCCTAATGAAACTTACTCTCTAAATGAAGTTTTTTATCATCTACCATTTCTACATAGGGCATTTACATTAACATACAAGTCAAAAACTGAGCTATTCCTACCAGTTAAGCAACCCATGTTTGTTCGGAAAGACGGTAGTGATGATGCTTGGTTTGTTGCTGAACTAGATGCGAGATATGCCTCCAGTCAATTAAAGAACATTCTGCCATCTGCATACGAGGTAGATGCAGGTGTAAAAAATCGTTGTTTGATAAGACGAAAAAAGAGATTCAAGTGGAAAACAAGAGGCAACCACCAAGCGAATAATCTAACCAATTTGGTCAATTATCACAAGGAAGTACGACGAGATATCACTCCTATTTTTGCTCCGATAAATAGTTGGTATTGAGGTGGACCCAATCGACTGAACAGATTTAACAGGAGACTAAGCTCTGAATTCTCCCCGGATTGGACCTCTATTCAGCGACTGCTCTCAGCTGCACCGTCAAAGTAAATCTCATCCGGTGTTTTGTAATCCAACGACTGATGCAATCTCAACTGATTATACCAGCTAAACCATTTCTTCACCTCCTGATTTAAGTGATTCCCATCCTCAAAACTCTTCAGATAAATCAGCTCGTACTTCAGCGATCGCCACAGCCTTTCAATGAAGATGTTGTCATGACACCTTCCCCGTCCATCCATGCTCACCTGGGCTCCGGCTGTTCTCAACCTCTCGGTAAACACCTTCGCCGTGAACTGAGACCCCTGATCTGAATTGAAGATATCAGGACATCCATATTCCTCCAACGCTTCCTCCAATGCATCCAAACAGAACTGCACATCCATCGTGTTCGAGATTCGCCAGCTCAGCACCTTACGGCTGTACCAGTCCATAATCGCCACCAGATAGAAATGCCCCTTCAGCACCGGCAGATAGGTGATGTCCGTGCTCCAGACCTGGTTTACCTTATCAATCGCCACACCCCTCAGCAGATAGGGATATATCTTGTGCTCCGGGTTTGCCACAGTCAGCTTCGGCTTCGGATACAGCGTTTGTAGACCCAGCTTTCGCATCAACCGCTGCACTCGCTTGCGATTCACATCATGACCCTCTCTCTTCAACTGAGCCGTCATCCGACGAGAGCCATAGAACGGCATCTCCAGATACAGCTCATCCAAGCGACGCAGCAGTTCTAGCTCAGAGTCACTCACTGCTTTGGCACGGTAGTACAAGCTCGAACGGCTGATGCCCAGTAGCTGACATTGACGCACCAGGCTCAACTCCTCGTGCTCTCGCTCTACCAGGGCTTTTCGCTGCTCAACCCCAGTTTGGCTGAGCACTCCGCTAAAAAATCCCGTTCCACCTTCAGCTTGCCGATTTGCCGATACAGCTCGTTGATTTCTGCCTGTTTATTCGCTTCCTCCTTTCCTCTATCAGATGTCTGGCCTGAATCAAAGACGCTGCTTGCCCCTTCCAAGAGCTGCCTCTTCCACTGATGGATCAGCGTTGGATGCACATTGTGTTGGCTCGCCAGTTCCGGCACCGTCTTTGCCCCTTGCAAGGCTTCCAAGGCGATTCTCGATTTGAACTGGGCGCTGTACTGTCGGCGTTTCTTGCTCATCTTCTACTCCTATCATTTTTCGTGGAGTTTCAGAGCTTAACCCCCTGTCCAGTTTTTGGGGTCCACTATATATATCCAGAAGAAATTGAAAACAGTTACACCAATATCAAAATCACAATTGCCTCTGATTTTTGTTGCGATGCACAAGCTTAGTGAGTTGTCGAGATATGATCCCATAACATTGGCGCGTCATCTAGACCTACAGCATAACTGGATTCTTACAGAGTTTCTTCAAGTGGCACCAGCACAATTTATTAACCACATTGCTTGTGAAATCACAGGTAAAGAGTTTGTAAAACCATATGCAGCAAGGCTATCGTAAAACAGTCCAACATAGGCCCTGAGGCGGACAGGGTCAATAGATGAAGATAAAAAATAACTCTGATATCAAGTGTCAAGACATTTGCCTGTCGCGACAATTAGAAGGCGGGGAGCCCACTGAATTGGCAAAAGGAAATGAGAAGCGGCAATCTCAGGTCAAGACGACAATCTAAGATCGCTTCTGGTGTGTCGATGTTTGGGAGTCAGATTCAGAGGATTTTGCCGGGAGTGCCTTCAAGTTCTCAGAGCGCTGGTGAGCGGAGCGTTTACGAAAACTGTCCGCCTTGATTTCGAGAATGACCGCATGGTGAATGAGGCGGTCAACGGCGGCGACGGTCATCATGGAATCACCAAAGATGGAGTTCCACTCACTGAACGGCTGATTGGCAGTGACCATGATGCTTTTGCGCTCATAGCGATAGGCAATGAGTTCAAAGAGAACGGAGGTTTCTGCCTCGGATTTTTGGACATAGCCGAGGTCATCAATGATCACGAGGTCAAAGCGGTCGAGCTTTTTCAGGGCAGGCTGAAGCTGGAGATGAAGCTTTTCTTTTTGGAGATACTGCACCAGGGTGGTGGCACAGAAGAATTTGACGCGCTTGCCCGCTTCCAGGGCGGCACGAGCGATGCCAGCGGCCAGATGGGTTTTGCCGACCCCAGAAGGTCCGAAGAAGAGACAGTTTTGGGCGTCATCAATCCACTGGGGTTCAGTGGCGAGTTTTTGAATCGGGAGAGGGTTAACCAGGGGCAGGTGTGTCCAATCGAAATTGGAAACCGTTTTGGCGTTGGGCAGTTGAGCTTCGGTGATGGCTCTTTGGAGGCGCAAAGCCTTGCGGCGGTCTGTTTCGAGTTGGCACAGGGCCAAGAGAAATTGCGCGTAGGACCAGGTCTCTCGCATGGCTTGCTGCTCCAAGGTCTCCCAGTGGTTGAGCATATGGGATAAGCGCAGGTGCTTGAGCTGAGCGCTGAGGCTTTGGTAAGGGCTCAGCTCCGGTTGAGACGAGCTCTGGTTCTGCATCTGGGATGACGCTGCTGTGGGTGAACAGAAGGGCATCGTAGTCGTTGAGGTCATGTTGTTGGACATTCACGGTGGGGAATTCGAGTTTGGTGAGCAACTGAAAATGGAGTCTGAGCCTTGAGAGGGTGAGGGTTTTGGCCTCAATCTCTGGGAAGAGGTAGTCAGCGACCGCCGCTTCCTTGTTTTGGGTCGCCGCAATATAGAGGGCTTCGACCATGAGCACGGCGGCAGAATCAAGCTCAAAGCCAGCCTGGAGCTGTTTCCAGAGTTGGTGATAGCGCTCATTGGGCAGGAGGTCCTCTCGCCAGGTGCTGTGGAGGAAGGCCAAGGGCTTTTTGCGCAACCCTTCGATGACATGGTGATAGTCCACCGAGCGGGCGCGCCGCTTGTCCTTGTCAGTAGAACGAATCCGTTTCAACCTGAACACTTCATGGCCTTCGAGGTAGCCCATCAGGCGGTTGTGGTGCAGATGCACTTCCAGGGACCGGCCAATTAAGCGAGACGGCACGCTGTAGAGCATGCAGCGGATATCAATCGTGCTGTTGCTGCTCACCTTGGCGGTGAGGAGTTCGTAGTCCGCAGCCCGGTATTTGGGCAACGCCTGGAGATGCGCTTTCTCATGCTCATACTTATCCTGATGCTGGGCATTGAGCTTGGCCACACAGTCATTGAGCAGGTCTTGATAGTCGCTGACGCTAGCGAAGTCGGTGCTGCCGCGCAGGTACATCGCTTGGACAATGCGGTTCTTCAGATGACCGTGGGGGCCTTCAATAGAACCGTTCTCGTGGGCGATTCCCCGGTTGTTTCGCGTCGGTTGCAACCGATAGTGCTCACACAGGTCGTCATACAAGCGCGTCAGCGGTTTGGTCTTCTTCCCACCCAGATTTCGATAGGCCGCACTCAGGCTATCGGTGCGATGCTGCTTTGGAGCCCCGCCGCAGGCAAACAGGGCATTCTGCAATCCTTCGGATAGGGCGACAAAGCTTTCACCCCCCTCGATTAACTCCGCGTAGGACCAGCCGCTGTAGCCCAAGCGGTAGTGATAAATCAAGTGCTCATAGGGCTTTCCATTTATCGTCACCACCGTCCCTTTGAGTTCGGTGAAGTCGGAAAATCCTTGCACCCCCGGCTCGTGACGCAGCTCAAACATCACCTCGGGAGCTGGACCATACAGTGCTTTCCAGGTTCTCACTCGCCGCTGAAGCGTCCTGAGCACTTGCGGATATTGACCCGGATATTTGTCCTGCAAATGCTCAAATAACGTCGTCGGTTTCAGTCTTGGCTCAGCTCGCAGCATCGCCTCTAGTTCGGCTTCCCAAAGACCGTTGAGTGGATCTGGCCGGGTCCGCACCCCGGTGCCCTCTCCACTCCCCTGCTGCCACTCGTTGGCATCCATTCGTTGCGCGGTTCGCACCGAAAATTCCGCCACCGCTGCCGCATCTTGCTGCGACAGGCCATGCTCCTTTGCATTCATGTACACTCGCTGTTGATACATTATTACTCTCGACACTCGTTAGAGTCCTTTCTTTCCAGGGGGACCCTATGAGTGTCTTTTTTTGTCGATCGCCACGCCAGTGAGCTGTCAAAGTCTCACGTCTGTCTCACGATCCAAGCCACGCTTTCGCGACAACTCCCGCCAGGAAATGTCGAGCAGCCGCCAATGCTATTGTCGTCTAACACTCTGATGTAATATCTGAGCGAATTGAAGCCAGCGCAAACCCCCTAATAGTCATTTTTGAGTATCAGTCGAACTGGTCTATAAGAGCCATCTTCGTATTTTTTGTATTCGATTGGTTCAAAACCTAAAGCAGTTCAATCGAGCAACAAGATAGAGAACTAATCCGGTAAAAGAGCGACAAAAAGAGAGTTTTTGTGCCGGAGAGCAGCGAGATACTTTTCCTCATCATAAGGAGTCCTATCCTGCCAACATCACTAAAAGAACCCGACCCCATTTATACGCCAAAGCGCGAATAGCCTTAAAGGTTTGCCTCAAAAAGATAGGACAAGACCAACGCCAATGGACCCAACGTTTCTTGCCACTTTCTTCCTTAACCGGTGCAATACCGATGTAACTCAGAAAAGCCTGAGCACAGTCAAAGCGAGTACGGTCTTCCCCGGCAGCATAAGCGGTTGTGCTGAGGTTGAGTTTCATTGTGCTAGATTGGGAGTGTTTTGTTGGATGGAGCGTCTGCCCCCGCACGCAAAGCGAAGAGATTAGGTCAAAGGTCCTGCTTGACTGACAAAACTAAGAAGGTGGGAAGTGTGTAAGGACGGTGAATTCACGCCGAAATGACAGTTCAGCTTGACGCATTGAAGCCATCGCAGGTTCTGGGTCTGGAGCACTAGATAAAAAGCGGTAGACCACAATTTTTGTTTGTTCGGCGATGGCCAAGCGAATCCAATTCCAGCCGATTTTGAGATAGCTCATGCCGCGTTTCCAGTGTGGGTCAACGGCTTGCCGCTGGCCCTGAGCCACCACCGCCGTGCCCTGCAAGACGAGAAATAGCATGGTCAAAGCGACCACCCAGAGCAATTGCGTCAAAGCAAACGGGTCACGCATACGGCAAGCCTCCACCTGAAAGCCATTGGACTTCAAATCGAGAAAATTCTCCTCAATTTGGAACCGCAAGCGATATTCTGCAAAGGTAGACAAATTCGTGGGTTCGTCGCTGGCAATCATCCAGAACTCGCCACTTTGCAGGTCCTGGGCGAAGGCCAGATAGACGGGGCCATAGGGCTTGGTTTTGCCCAATTGCACTGGGCCAGTAAAGTAGGCTTCACCCGCCGCGAGCTGAATGTCGCTGATTTTATGCCATCGGCCATCGTCGCTCTGAAACTGAAACCGTTTCTTAATCCGAATCCGGAAATGCCACTTCAGTGTCTGTCGCAGGTATTTCAGTAACTTGCCATCGGCAAAGCCTCGGTCAGCCAGCAACACCACTTTGACCGATGGCGGCAAGGTCGCCGCCACTTGCCGCAACACCCGTTGCACATACCACAGCCGGATCGTACTGCTTTTGTGCGGCACCACCCGCAAGGCGATGGGGAGGGTGCGGCTCGGTTGTGTCAGAACTCCTAGCCTAAACCAGACTCCAATACCCTCTCTACTTGCGTTTCATCTATTCACACTTTTGTCAGTCAAGCAGCCTTCTCACCTCTGTCCAGCCCCTCCACCAACAGGCCATGGACCTCGCCGAACGCGCCGCGATTGGCTTCGCCAAGCTCCGAAGGATCGCCAAACTCCGAGGCGACCTCACTAGCGCCCAAACCCTCCTCCAGCAAGCCTGCCAAGCTGCCACCCTTTCCTGGCCAGGAAACTTGCTCGCACAACAAGGTGAAGTCGCAAAGGGAATTACTAAGGATGAAATGGTTTCGATTGTCCCTTGAGCGGGGGCGCAATCCATTTTGCCACCCCGCTCCTCATCCCCAGAACGCTTACTCGCAACCCTTAATATTCTTGCCCCCATTAGGAACGCCTTCAGAAATCCAGCCCGTGCGTTTGCCCCCATTGGCGCTGTCGTAGGTGACCTTGAGCCAAATGCGATCGCCAGCGGTAGTCCGTTCCACCGGATCCGTCGTCAAAACCTGCGACCCCCCCAGCGGACCATCATTGCCAAACTTCGAGGCTTGAATCTTGCCATTCGGGGTTTCCCGAGCTGCCAGTCCCTCCTTCGGCACCACAAGGAAACAAGCCTTCGCCGCTGGGGTTGCATTGCCGCTTTCAGGCGCAGGTGTTGGAGTGGGTGTCGGGGCCGGGGCCGGCGTCGGCTTGGGCGCTGAGCTGCCAGGAGCCTTCGCCTCGCAGTTCGTGAGCAGGGTATCGGTTTTGATCCAGCCCACGAGCGGATCTGTGATCTGAACAATCCCAGACCCCAACACCCCCGTGAGAACAATGCGGGTAAAGGGCTTGAGGGTGCCTACGGGTTTCGATTGGGCGGTGTCGGCAAAGACGCTGACGGTGTCGCTACCGCTGGAACGACAGGTCCCCACATAGCTGGCTTTTTCGTTGAGGGGAGTTGTGTCGGTGGCTTGGGCGAGGGCCGGGAAGGAGAGAGAGAGGGGGGCGATCGCCCCAATCATTGCCCCAAGGATGGGTCCAGCGAAGGCGACGGGGAATACATAGGGTAAACGGTAAGATGCGCTGAGTTGTTTCATTGGTTTAACCACGAGCTTATGGTGTAGGTTAACAGCAGCATTGAACCATGCCTTTATCGAGGATTTGAGTCAAATTGATAGAAAACTTGACAGAAACCCAACAAAGGTAGGCTGAATCACGTTTTGTACAACAGTCCGGACAGTTTTAAATTAAGGGGCTAAAACCCTTGATTTCTCGTTACTGAGGTGGGCTTCACAAAGGGCCGAAACCCGCATTCTGTCGTAGTCAATCAAAAACTGTCCAGAGTATTGTTTGTATATACCATGATTTATCATCACCAAGTCAATGAATCTCTCTTACCTAGCTCATAAATTAAACGAATTGAATAGGATTTTACACTCCATTAGGTAGTCGTTTAAGAGATAGATCAAACATTAGATCGTGATAATTAAAAAGATTTAGTTGATTCGTAAATAAGAGTCTTGAAGGGTAAGATTTTCAATGTCTGTACTAAATCTAGAAATTGATTTCTGCACAAAAGAAACAACTTCATCAGTGTATTTAGAGGAAGGCTCCAAAAGTTCTCCATGGGCAATCGCACATCGATTTTTAAGCAAATCATCAATAAATGGTCCATGTGTTGCCCAGTGCATTGAGTAATCTATGCCAAGGGTTAGACAGATATTTTCAAGAACTTCTGAATTTAGATTAGATTCTGTATCAATAATAGACGATGCTTGTACTCCTCTGATGTTCAGACAACAATCATCTCTTAGACGCTGAACAATTTTTATATGAGATCTAATTTTCTTAGCAGCTTTAGATGCAACCAAGATTTCTGCACGACAAGCGATCGCTTGAAAATTTGAGGTTAAGCTTTCTAATGTCGGAGTTTTGAAGAAGACATAATCTACATATGCTGTTGCAGCATGCTTTACAAACCCCTCCCAATGTGCATAAGCCAAGAGAACTGCACTTCTGCACACTATTGGTTGTTCGTGCTTACGGCCATGAGTAATCAGTTGAGCCAATGTGATTAGCTCTCGTCGCCGTTTTTGACTATTTTGCGCAAGCGAGTCTATAAGAGAATCTTTACTTTTATGAACACTCATCAAGCCACTCACGCCCAAATGTTATAGTCCGGGGAATCCGTGTAGATGAGCGGACACCTGATTTTGTGAACTGCTTGAGTTGATCATTAGAGCCTAAAAGACGGTGTTTTTCTATAAATTTTGTTGGATTAGGAAATGTCTTTTCCTGTAACCTTCTCCGCGCTAGTCCTACTCCAATAACTTCAAATAGGGACACTAATGTTGCGCCGTAATAACACGATTTACGACTATCAAATTTTCTAAAGCTATCTTGTCCAAGATGTTCTGAAAGGTACTGAAATACCTCATCAAATACCAAGCCTATGCGTACTTTATCAAAATCTTGTGAGTTCGAAATATCGACAATCTCATCAGTTAAGAATCCACCCAGCTCCTCTATACTTAGAAGCCTTGACTCATCTACTACAGAAAACACAATGAATCTTGTAATTAGTTCCAGATCAAAAGCTTCATCCATTGCCCTCTCCGTCAACAGTATTGTTTCAGAGAAGAATTTATTCGCTCCTAAATCTTTCTTAAGCCACTCAAAGAAGCTGCGATTATTCATGACGAGAATACAGTTTCTAACTTCTTGGTCAGTCCCTGCCGAGCCGCCGCTATTCAATCGTTGAAAAATTTCATACTTTGCAATTTCATCGCTCGTATTCTTTACTATATTAACATCTAAACGAGCACGTTTTATTTTAATTCGTGCTGACTCTGGAAGTCTATCACGGCCTTCAAAATCTTCTTTCCATACTTTACCTGCAAGGCTAGGAAGATACTTGGTTCCGGTTAGAACAAGAGGTTCTTGTTCTTGATTCATCTCATCTTTAAGGATACCCATTAATTCAAAAATAGTAGACAGTCGCTGTAAACCATCAATGACATCCCATCTAGACTTGTCGTTCTCTGAAACAAATATTGGTGGTATGGGAATACCAAGTAAGAGTGATTCTACTAACCTAGATTTCTGCTCGGACTTCCATCTAAAAAAACGTTGAAATTCAGGATGTATGTTAAGTTCTCCATCTGTATACATGGAGGATAATTCTCCTACAGACATTGAATACGAGTCGCTTGACACCTTCGCAGAATGCTTACTAATTTCTGCCTCTAAATTCATAGGTACTATTAAACAGATGAGTACATTTAAGTTTTATAAAGTAGAGCTTCGAGATTAAGGGTAGCTCTAAAGCTTAGAATCTACCCTTAAATTTTAAGGTCAAAATCTACTTTTTGTAACCCAGCTCGCCCAGCACGCGCTCCAGCGCCGCTAGCAGCGTCACCACATTCTCCGGACGGCTGTTGAAGCCCATCAGGCCAACCCGCCACACCTGACCGGCCAAATCGCCCAGGCCCCCGCCGATTTCGATGTTGTAATCGTTCAGCAGCTTGCTGGTAACCGCTTTGCCATCAATGCCATCGGGAATGCGCACTGTGGTCAGCGTCGGCAGTCGGTGTTCCTGGGGAACGTGACACTTCAGCCCCAGATCGGCCAGCCCTTCCCAAAGCAGTTCCGCATTTTTCTGATGCCGAGCCCAGCGGTTTTCGATGCCCTCTTCGCAGATCAGCCGTAGGGCTTCGCGAATGGCGTAGTTCATGTTGATCGGTGCAGTGTGGTGGTAGGTCCGCTCTGCACCCCAGTATTTGCCCACTAGGGACATATCCAGATACCAGTTGGGGACTTTACCTTCGCGCTTGTTGAGTTTTTCTAGGGCGCGATCGCTCATCGTAAACGGCGAAGCACCCGGCGGGCAGCTCAGGCCCTTTTGGCTACAGCTATAGGCCAGGTCAATGCCCCATTCGTCAATGAACAGCGGCACACCGCCCAAGCTCGTCACCGTATCGGCAATCAGCAAACAGTCAAATTCTTTGCACAGATCGCCCACGCCTTCCAGGGGTTGGCAGGCTCCCGTGGAGGTTTCGGCATGAACGAGGGCCAGAACCTGAGGTCGATGCTCTTCCATGGCGGCGCGCAGTTCGCTGAGGCTAAAGACTTCGCCCCAGGGTTTGCGGATCGTGCGCACATCGGCGCGGTAGCGATCGCCCATATCCGTAAGGCGATTGCCAAAATACCCCATCACGCCCACAAGCATGACTTCACCGGGTTCGATGGTGTTGGCGATCGTTGCTTCCATGGCCGCGCTGCCGGTGCCGCTAACGGGAATGGTAATCCGGTTTTCCGTTTGCCAAGCGTAGCGCAGCATTTCCTGGACTTCGCTCATCATGGTGAGGAACGCGGGGTCGAGGTGGCCGACTTGGCGCAAGCTCAGGGCTTGGAGGACCGCCGGGTGAGCGTTGGAAGGGCCAGGACCCAGGAGCAGGCGAGGCGGCATCGCCAGCGGACCGGCCTGAACCCGGTGGGCTTCGTTGATTTTGGGCTGGGACACAGTTTTCGGGGGAGGCGTTGCAACCATTGAACTTCTTCTTGCTGTTGAGATTGAGTAGCCGAGGCTACAAGCGTTTGCCCTAGTTTCCCAAATTTCGAGTCATCCTGGGTGTTTTTCTGGAAAAGGGGGGTAGGGGGCTTCCTAGCAATCTACTAACCACGCTTCTAAACTTGGGGAGACTCCAGAGCCAGTGTTTGCTATGCCACTCACACTGACGCCCGAGCTTGAGCAGTTTGCCCAGAACCAAGTTGCCCTGGGGCGATACTCATCTACTAATGAGGTTATTCTTTCGGCGTTGCGGATTCTAGAATCTCTTGAGATGCTCTATAAAGGTCGGTTTGAGGAGCTTCAGCGTGAGATTCAGATGGGAATTGCGGGGGCCATCGAGTGCTGAGTGGCTATCAAGATTTAGAGGCTCTTTTTAGGGAGAAGAATCATCCGTAGCGATTTCCCAGAGCCAACCGATTAGGGTCATGACGAGGGTGCTGAGAAAAGCGATCAGGCCGATGACGGCGTCGCGGGGCATGAAGGCTTCGAGCCAGCTGGCTTGAAGTTTGAGGACGGGGTTTTGGGGGTTGAGGCCGATGTCGATGCGCTTGGTTTTGCCGGAGAAGTTGAGTTTTAGGCCGGGGAGGGATTGGTCGAGTTTGAGGGTTTGGTTGTCGCTGGGTTTGGCTTCGGTTTTTTCTTCGGAAAGGCTGAGGTGGAGGAGGGTGTCGATGCTGTCGGTGGGAGTGAAGGTGAGGAATTGGTCGGTTTCGAGGCTGGCGGCTCTGTCGGCGAGGCGGACGCTGCCTGCGAGGATGGCGGATTCGCGGTAGTGGGTGTTGTAGTTTTGGGCGCGGACGTTGGGGGCGTCCAGTTTGACGTTTTGGACGGCGAGGTTGCCCCAGAAGGGTTGTGCGGTGAATTCGGTGAGCTGGATGTCTAGATCAACGGCGTTGGCTAGGTCGAGGGTGAGTTGGTTGTCGGGTTGCCAGGTGAAGGTTGGGTCGGAGGAGAGGTTGGGGTTGCTGTCGATGCGATAGTTGGTGAGCTGGACGGAAAAGGAGCCGTTGGGATTGAGGTTGAGGTGGGCGGTTTTGGTATTTGGACGGTTGGCGTTGTTGAGGTTGAACTTGATGCGTTTGTTGTAGGTGTCGTAGGTTAGGGCGTTGACTTGGGTGTTGGGTTCGAGGGAGAGGTCGGTGAGTTCGAGGCTGGCGTTGGGGCGAAGGCTGAGCTGGAGGGTGGCGCTGTCGTCGAGGGGGGTGAGGTCTAGGCTGGTGGTGTTTTGGAGGGTGGGATTGTCGGCAAATTGGCCGGTGAGGCGCAGGGGGATTTTACCTGTGAGGCTGAGTTGGCGGAGGGTGGGGGTGTTGAGGAGGAAGGGTTGGGGGGCGGTGCTCTCGAAGCTGAGGCTGCTGAGGGTGAGGCTGCCTTCGCAGGGTTGAGGGCTGGGCAGGAGGGTACCACAGACAATGAGCAGACTGAAGAAAAGGATGCCCAAGAGCAGGCAAATGAATTTGGGTTTACGTTGGGCAAGGGTTTTGAATTTTTGCCAAGTTTTTTGGCCCCCATTACGCAGGCTGGTGAGTTGGAGTCGCCAGGTTTGCTGGGACCAGGTGCGCAGGTTGGCAAGATTGGGTGGTTTACGGTGATGAGGTTGGGATTTTATTGGAGCCATTTGGGATCATGCGCAAATTGGCGGGTGATTTGGCGGTCTTGGGGCGAATTATTTCGCCTTTCTACTAATGCCTTTACCTCAATTATATATCGACCGGGAGGGGCAGTTTTAGCAGCCCACCAAAAACTTACTTCAGGCCCTTTCTTGTCAACAAGAAGTTTTCTGTAAACCTCTTTTCTATTACTGGCTTGAATAATCTTCAACTCAATGCTTCGACTACGATCTCCAGTGTAAACCTGGATATCATAGCCATCTGATTTCTGAAAAACAATAGGAAAAAGAACAGTCTCCGATCTGATTTCTGCAATACCCCTAATGCCAGAAAAAGGAATTTCTTCTTGTTTCAGTATTTTGTTCGACCATTCAAAATACCAATGATCTTTCATGGACTTTAACTGTAGCGGATCAAGCTGATAGTAAGCCTGGGAAGACTGAATACGAAGGATGGGCTGAGAACTGTTGCTACTAGGGGCAGGAATGCGAAGAGAAAGAGTCTTGGAATCAGTTAATTTCCCAATGGAAAAAGAACTGATCCGAAAGTCAGATGAACCTGCATCAGGGGCTATCATACCTTCACAACGCCTGTAATTCTCTAGCAATCGATAAGCATTTCTGGTATTGGCAGCCCGAGATTTGCATATTTGATCTGTAACGGTAGCTGATGAGTCAGGCAAGCCAATCGCTGCCGAAAGTAAAAAGACAAATATTATGATAGGGATAGCCAATCTTAAATATTTCATTGAATTGCAACTCCTATATTCCTATATTCCTTAATTCTTCAATTACCCTTTTCATGGGGATTACATATCCCTTAACATCTTCTTCTACAGCATGTAATACTCCAATCGCATGATTATTTTCATCGAAAACAGGACTGCCTGAATTGCCGATACTAAGATTTGCAGAAATCATTATCTTGTCGGAAGATACCGCTAAAAGCTGCCCTTCAACTTCAAGCCATGACTGATTTTGGGGATGGCCAATGACTCTGACAGAGCTAGAATTGTCAGGATTTAAGTTTATTGGTACTGGCTTGATGTCATCAGGCAAGTCGGAAACATCGAGCTCTATAAATGCCAAGTCAGCATTACTATCTTTTCCAGGAAAGATGACTGTTCCCTCAATATGCTTAACACCGGTTTTTTTGTTAGGCATTTCACCTAGATACAAAGATACATATGCCTGATTAGTGAGCCGTGGATTTCTAGGGTCTGGTACTTGGCTACAACTATCGGTAAAAATATGCCTATTAGTCACGACTAGGAGTTTATTGCCATTGCGCTTCACAACAAAGCCTGTTCCCTTTTTACATAATCCATTAGGAGAGAAAACTGCTTGAATGAAAACAACACTACGTTTTCGCTTAGTAGCTGGGTCTGCAACATTAAGATAATCCTTATTCGAGGGATCTAGTATCCTTTCTTGGGTTTTAGACGCTTTGTAGAAATCCAAATTATTTTTAGCAAATTCATGGTTTGGATTGATTTTGAGTGATGCACGTGCAGCATCTTCGGCTCTCTTTAAATCACCAGACTTCTGGAAAATAACTCCAAGTTCGTTGTAAGCATTGGCATGAGAACTACCAAAGAAACCTTGAGCAACACTCTCGGGAATTCCTAATAGAGTAAATACTTCTGGATCAGATTGAGTATCGGGAAGCTTTAGGGATTCCTCGTATGCCTCAATTGCATCATTAGGCTTGCCAAGCCAATACAAAACCTCTGCAAGGTCATTGTAATTTGTTGCGCTTGGCTCGATCATAGCTGCCTTACGATAAAATTCCTCTGATTCTCGTAACTTGTCTGGATCTGCCAAAGAACTCTCGAAATCATCGGGCCGTTTATCAGAACTCAAGAAGAGATCCAACTTTCCAGCTCTAAAAATAAGAGCTGATGCAGTTTGAAAACGTTCGATTTTCTGCTTTATGCTTCTTGCATCGAAAAAATCACTGATAGATTGGAGAATAGCAATTTTTATATAAGCTTCAGAGTCACTTGAAGTTGATGGAATGTATTGATCAGAGATTCTCACTGGATCATCATAATTTGATAAATTATTTTGATTATCTTGTATTTCTTCACGATAATACGCAACAGCAGAATCCATTTTTCTTTGGATTCCTTGAAATCGACAAATCATGCCTAAAAGACTATAGTTTGTTGCCGTTTCAGGTGACAATTTAGATGCTTTTTGCATGACAATATATGCATCATCTAGTCTGTTTTCGATTATCAATACAATTCCCAAAAGACTATGAATTTCAGTCTTGCCTGGGAATAATTTAGACGCTTTTTGCGTGACAATATATGCATCATCTAATTTATCTTGTGCAACTAATGCAAATCCCAACATGAGGTGGTTCATAGATCTATTTGGGAACAATAAAACCGCTTTAGAAAGTATGAACTCTGCCTCACTCATTCTGTTCTGAAAAATAAGTAATCCACCAAGATGTTGATAAATTATTGGGTTTTTTGGATCTAGCTTTAGGATTTTTTGAAAAATTGCAATTTCCTCATCTAATTTGTTCTGACTAGCCAGCACGATTCCTAGGTTTTCGTGAGCAAGATAGTGTTTAGGATCAACTTCGATCGCTTTTTGGTAGGCCGCGATCGCCTCATCGAGTTTCTTCTGGTCCCTCAGTACATTGCCCAGGTTGTTGTAAGCATGGGCATGTTTGGGGTCAAGTTCGAGCACTTTTTGAAAGGCGGCGCTCGCCTCCTCCAGTTTCTCTTGGGCACTCAGTGCAATGCCCAGGTTGTTGTAGGTATCAGCATTGTTGGGGTCGAGGGCGAGCGCTTTCTCGTAGGCAGAAATCGCCTCCTCCAATTTCTTCTGGGCCCTTAGCGCATTGCCCAGGTTGCTGTAGGCAGTGGCATAATCGGGATTGAGGGCGATGGCCTGGCGGTAGGCGGCGCTCGCCTCCTCCAGCTTCTTTTGGTCATACAGCGCATTGCCTAGGTTGTTGTAGGCGGCGGCATAGTCGGGATTGAGGACGATGGCCTTGCGGTAGGCGGCGATTGCCTCCTCCAGTTTCTTATGGTCGCTGAGCGCAATGCCTAAATTGCTGTAGGCGGTGGCCAAGTCGGGATTGAGGGCGATGGCCTTGCGGTAGGCGGCGATCGCCTCGTCGAGTTTCTTTTGGTCACTGAGCGCAGCGCCTAAGTTGTTGTAGGCAGAGGCATAGTCGGGATTGAGGGCGATGGCCTTGCGGTAGGCGGCGATCGCCTCGTCGAGTTTCTTTTGGTCACTGAGCGTAACGCCTAGGTTGTAGTAGGCAGAGGCATAGTCGGGATTGAGGGCGATGGCCTTGCGGTAGGCGGCGATCGCCTCGTCGAGTTTCTTTTGGTCACTGAGCGTAACGCCTAGGTTGTAGTAGGCAGAGGCATAGTCGGGATTGAGGGCGATGGCCTTGCGGTAGGCGGCGATCGCCTCATCGAGTTTCTTTTGGTCACTGAGCACATTGCCTAAGTTGTAGTAGGCAGAGGCAAAGTCGGGATTGAGGGCGATGGCCTTGCGGTAGGCGGCGATCGCCTCATCGAGTTTCTTTTGGTCACTGAGCACATTGCCTAAGTTGTAGTAGGCAGAGGCAAAGTCGGGATTGAGGGCGATGGCCTTGCGGTAGGCGGCGATCGCTTTGTCGAGCTTGTTCTGATCCCTCAGCGCATTGCCCAGGTTGTTGTAGGCATTGGCATAGTTGGGATCGAGGTAGATCGCTTTCTCGTAGGCGGCGATTGCCTCGTCTAGCTTTTTCTGTTCACGTAGTGCATAGCCCAAGTGATGGTGTGCAACTGCATTACCTGGGTTATGTTGAGTAATCTGCCGAAATAGATTCTCTGCTTCCGCTAAACGTCCCTCATGGATAGCTTGAACTCCTTCATCAAGAGCTTCTGCTGTTTCATTAAGAGCTTCATCTCCCCCATCAATTATTTGAATTTCTGGCTGAATCAACTGCTCAGTAACTTGAGCCATCGCAGCTACAGGCACTGAGCTCGTCGCCACCGCTAGCCCCATGGCCCAAACCTGGATTCGCTTCATACCCTTGCCCTGAATCATGCCACCGCTGCCCCCAGCAACAACCAACAAACCTTCCGAATCAATTCCTGCCCAAGTCCCAGGCATCAGCCACAGCCAGCCAAGCTATCAACCCAGACCTCAGTAAAGCTCCCCAGACCTCAGTAAAGCTCCCCAGACCTAACCAGATATCCTGCATCAGACCCCAGCTCTCCGGGTAAATTCTCTGAAGAATCAGTAAAGATAATGCTTACTTCTAAGTATGATGGCGCATATCCCAGAACAATCCGGCTGGAAGTTCACCCCTCCATGCCCCGCATTAATAGCACTTACAGGTCTATCAACCCAGCCCATAAAAAACATCAAATCGAGTAGCAATTGATCAGACAGCCACCCCGAAGCAACAACCATTTGCTGCGCAAGGCTAAACACAGGTCGTACCAGCAGACCCAAACCCAACCGCCGATACTGGCCCCCGCCAAGTTCTGGGGCAATCGCCTCTTTCACCTGGCCCTAGTTCGCATAGATGCTCACCTAGATGCTCACCATTTGGCATAGTGTGGCGGTTTTGCCCCGGACATTGTCGATTTGTTCGTTGAGCACTAAGAACCGCTGATAGACGGCGATTGCCTTTGCCAAGTTCTGAAGCGATCGCCCCTCTAACGCCCTGCCCGCAAAATTGCCTCAGCAGTCAACCCTAGAGCCGGGAACGTTGGAGATGCGATTGTCTCTCCTCCCTGAAACAGAGCAAAGCTGTAATCCCCATTAACCAATGTGCCAATATTCACCACCAAACGATCCGGATCAATAATCCAGTATTCGGGAATCCCCCGCTCCGCATATTCCCTCGACTTCTCTGTGTAATCGCGATCATGAGACTGCTTGTCTTTAACACCATTAGAAACCACCTCAACCACAAGTAAAGGTGCAGGTTCGCCTGCTCTCAAAATCCGGCCATCCTTGAAAAGTGCTGCTCTTGACTCATCACTATGGACAATCAGATCCGGTTGTCGCGCCGTTGCCTTGGTGGAACTGACCCCAATTTGATGTCCGATAATAATTCGAAAATAGGGAATCCCAAGCCCAAGGAAAACAGCAAACAAAAAACTAGCAATCTCCGGATTTAGCGGATTCTCAGCACCCATCTCGACTAGCACCCCGTCCTTAAGCTCATAACGAGTATCCGTACCATCGTCATAGCTGAGATACTCCTCCAGAGACATGCGTTTTTGGGTGGCAACGGTCATAGGGTCCTCCGGCTGACTTCACCGAGCTCATTTGATTGTAAGGCTAGCTGGCACTAATCTGCTCAAGGGTGATGAGTGCTGAACACCTTTTAAGTCGACGATACAACTTTTGTCTTTCCACTCCCCAAACTCCGAAAATACAGCGTCCCCACCGCACCCAAAAACCCCAAATACACGATCGCCTGCACCAAAAACAACCGATCGCGATAGCCCAATAACGCCTTCAACACCACCCCCGGAAACGCTCGATCCGGCAACCAACCGCTCAAATCCCACACCAACGGACCCAAAATACAAGACGCTTGAGAAACACAAAGATCAAGACCCTGGAGCTGCCCCAGCGCCACCACAGCCCCATTCCCACTCTTCAACAACGACGTCGTCAACCCCGCCACAATCAGCAATAGCAACAGCCCCATGACTTGGAAAAACCGACGAATATCAATCTGAATGCCAAACCGAAACAGCCCAAACCCGATCGCCACGGCTCCCAACAAACCGCCCAAGGCACCCACCGTCGCGGCCCAACCCTGCTGAAGATTGGCCAAGATAAAGACCACGGTTTCAAACCCCTCTCGCAGGACGGCGATCGCCACCAGCCCAAACACCCCCCAACCCGCTGCTGAACCTTTCGCCGCTGAACCCTGGGATAACGTCGCCGTAATCGACCCCTCAATTTCAGCCTTGAGCGACTTCGCCTGCCGGGTCATCCAGATCAACATCCAACTGAGCATGGCGATCGCCACCCCACACAACCCCGCCTTTAGCAAGGGTTCAATCACTGCTGCCTGGGCCGGTTCCAGCAGTTGTATGCGCCCAAAGCCCCATCTCAGCAACAGCCCCGTGAGGGCACTGCCCACCAGCCCTGCCCCAATGCCCCCATAAACCCAGGGATTGAGCCGCGATTGCTGGGCCTTTTGCAAGCAGGCCAGCACAATCCCCACCACCAGAGCCGCCTCAACGCCCTCTCGCAACGTAATCACAAATGTGGGCAACGCCGCTGAAATATCGGCCATGACTCTCTTCTCTCCTGAGGCTCGTAAGGTCCTGTCCCTATTCTGGCATTGGACATTCTGGCCTTGGGCATTCTGGCATTGGACATTCTGGCATTGGGCACTTGTTATTTCTTTGCAATAAGAGCAGCTTCTTGCAATTGAGCCCCTCTCTTCGCTATGCTTCTCATTAAGCCTATCTTATTGAGATATTTTCCTATGGTGGCCTACACCCCCGCAGCCCTCAAAGCCGAACTCAACGAGCGGGGCTGGCGCATGACACCGCAGCGGCAGACGATTCTCGAAACCTTTCAGAATTTGCCTGAAGGCGAACATCTGAGTGCGGAGGATTTGTGTGAAATGTTGGGGCAACGGGGGGAAAAGGTCAGCCTCTCGACGGTTTATCGCAATTTGAAGCTGATGTCCCGCATGGGAATTTTGCGCGAGCTGGAGCTGGCGGAGGGCCATAAGCGTTACGAAATTAATCAGCCCGCTCCCCACCACCATCACCATTTAATCTGCGTGCGTTGCAATAAAACCGTTGAGTTTAAGAACGATTCTGTCCTCAAGGCCGGGGCCAAAATGGCGGATAAATCGGGGTATCATCTGCTCGACTGTCAGTTGCTCATCCATGCGATTTGCCCCGCTTGCCAGCGATCGATTATGCCGATCTAGGTCAATCTCCCAGGGGGGCGATCGCCAACCGCGACCCGCTCCCTGTCCTGGGTCCAGTGGGCATCCAAAAAACCTATAAAACCCGTCTGTAAAACCTGTCTGTAAAACCTGTCTGCAAAATCTATCTGAAAAATCTGTCTTGGGATAGAGGCAAAAGACAACTGAAAAATAATCTCAGTAGTTTATTAAGGCATTGTTGCGTTTTGTAAAAAATCCAAGGAAATTGTGAAATGATGGGGATAAGTATTCCCTTCCTCGCTGGCCATGCAACCCGAAGCCACCCTCAATCAGCTCAAAGCGGCATTACCGAGCGGACAATTTCCCGCGAGTTTTGGGGTGTATTTCAAAAATACGCTGGTGGCGTTGTGTCACGCCCTAGAAGACCATATTTTGCAAACTAGCGCAGGGCTGCCCGAGGCCCAAAAACCCCTGGTGCTCGTAACCTTTCAGCAGGGGAAGTGGTACCTACAAGAGGCAGAGCGGTATTTTGAGGTGGCCCAGTGCTCCCAGGAGGTGGCGATCGCCGCTGTCCCCGCCAGTGGCTTTGCGGAACACCCTACCAGTCAGTTAGAGAATGTCTCGCTGTTCAACCTATCCTCGGACGATCGCCTGACCGAAGAATGGAATCTGGTGATCCTCGCACCAGGCTATGCGGCGATGGTACTCTGCCATGAACTGGACCCCAGCGAATATCGCGGTGAAAGTCGGCCCACGGTGGATATTGAACGCAAGTTTTACGGCCTGTGGACCTTTGAGCGAGATCTGGTCGAAAAGTCGGCGGCGATTTTAATCAATCGCTGCGAGCGCTACGATCCAGCCTTGGCGGAACGGCTCCGCCACTGCCAGACCACCGTGGCTGCCGACCGAGATTCGCCCCCCATTGACCTGAGCGGCGTCGTCTCTCGGATTGTGAACTATCTCCAAAGCAGTCAGCAGCAGTTGGTCACGGTGGGTCGTCAAACCCGTGAACTGTGGGAACTAGAAGGTCAGGCCCTGCGACTCAATCGCAACCTCACGGCCAACAAACTTCAGGCCTTTTTGCGCATGGCTCAGAAGGTGGATGAGCGAGATACCTGCAATGCCATCGCTTCGCTCCAAGTTGCGGCCCTGGCCGAAACCCTCGGGCAAATGCTCGATCTGCCGACGTTGCAGTTGCGGCGGCTGCGCTTGGCGGGATTGCTCTTTCGGGTGGGCTTGGCGGAGGCTCCCCAGGAGCTGTTTCAAAAAACCTGGGAAGAATTGGATACGTCGAGTGAAGTGTTTTGGCGCGATCGCGCCCTCCTCAGTGCCCAGCTCCTTGCCTCTATGCCCGAACTCAAACCCATGGCGGAAATTGTCCAGCATCAGCTAGAGCGCTGGAATGGCAGCGGTAAGCCGGATGGCTTGAAAGGAGATGCCATTCCCCTGGAATCGCGGATTTTGGGATTGGTGGCTTATTTTCAGGAACTCACGGAATGTCGAGGCAGCCGCGCTCCGCTGAGTTTGGGTGATGCGCTCCAATGTTGCCTAGAACGCAGCGAGGTTTGGTTTGATCCAGCCTTAGTAGAAATGCTGGGTAATCTGGTGCGGCTGACGGAAATGGGCTTGATGCAACTCCCCGATCGCCCCAGTCAACAACCTGCCGTTTGGCTAGAGGAGGCTACCAGCGGGACCAAGCTAGACGTTAGGCCAGAAAATGGCCCAGAGCACAGTGCTGAGAAAGCGGATCGGTTAGAACGAGGCAAATAACCATGGATAGTTCAACGGATCTGGCAGCCATTCGCCAGGGAAAAGTCGAAGCACTCACCCAAGCCAACCTGGCGGGAGCCGATTTGCAAGGCGTCGTTTTGAAAGGTGTGGATTTGTCCCAGGCTAATCTGAAGGGGGCCAATTTGCAGGGCGCAAATTTGCAAGGGGCGATCCTGCGTGCGGTTCTGCGCGGAGCCGACCTCACCGGAGCTAATCTCCAAAACGCGGATTTTCGCAACGGCGATTTGCGGGGGGTGATCTTGGCGGATGCAGATTGTAAACAGGTGAGTTTTGCGGGAGCGTTTCTGGCAGGGGCTATTCTCAGCGGTCTAGATCTCTCAACTGTGGATTTGCGGGGTGTGGATTTGCGAGGGGCAACGCTGATGGGCACTAATCTTTCCCAGGCAGATCTTTCCTATGCCAATCTCTCGGGTGCGGATCTATCCCAGGCCGATTTGGAGGAGGCCAATCTGGAAGGCGCTATTTTGCGAGGTGCAAATTTAGAGCGGGCCAATTTATTTTGTGCAAGGCTCGATGGGGCAATCTTGGAAGGGGCGCTTTTGGCGGACACCTGTGTGGCGGGAACGGTTTTGGCTTAAGGCTTAGCGGTCGAGATTAGAGGGTTAACGGCTTTGCCTCAGACGGAGGGGAATTGATCTTGGAGATCCTGGAGCGATCGCGTCAAATCCGCCGTCAATTGCTTCGACCCTTCCTTCGTGGATAACGCCCCATAGGCTTGAGTTTGCAGCGGGTCACCAATCTTGATTTTGACCGACGTTCCCCAAGGAACATTGGGTTTATCGTAATAGAGCCCGATGGGAACAATCGTTACATTTCCAGGTTTGTCCTGTTCTGATTGACACGGCTCAGCTTTTCTCTGCTCGGACTTTCCCGGCTCGGACTTTCCTTTCGATGCTTGCAGTGCCATGCGAGCCAAACCCACCTTGAGCGGATGGATCTGACCGTCCTTAAAAATATTCCCCTCAGGAAAAACCACCATGGCTCGAGCCGATTGCAGGAGATTAACGCCACAGCGAATGCTTTCTAAACTGGGATGGCGAGTATCGACGGGAAAGCAGCCCATGCGACGAATGATCCAGCCCTGCAACCCCTTGATTTCATCAACGGTCACCATAAAATGCAGGTCCCGTCCGGTGGCAAAGCGCCCGCCAATATAAGGCACCATAAACGCATCCCAGCGAGAGCGGTGCATCGGCGCAAAAATCACCGCACCGTTTTGGGGCACCTTCTCCCAGCCCTCCACTTCAATGGTCTTGAAATACAGCGGCAGAAGCAGAAATTGCCCAACGTAATAGATCAGCCAAGATAACCAAGGTGAAATATAGGGCGTCAGGGGCCGAGAACGGTTCATAGGAGAAACCTGAGGCAGATCGGGCGCTTCAACGGTCATCGACGAGGAGGGGCGAAGGGGTGTGATGGGGAGAGATGAAGGAACCACAGCAATGAGTGGGGATTCATGGATTGTACACATCATCGATACTGTAGGGTGCTTCTCGGCGATCGCCTCGCTCCGGCGGGACAGTTCTTACATTGTCAGTTCAGGACCGTCAGTTCAGGACCGTCAGTTCAGGACTGTCAGCTAACGACCTAAACGATGCAGCGCATTAATCGCCTCGGCACAGGTTTGGGTGGTCGCGTCTAGCAAGGCCCGCTGGGTGGAAGCGGGGGGAGCAATGGCTGGACCTACCCGTATGGTGATAGGCACGGCTTGGGGTCGGACTTTGCCTTTTTCCGTAATGGCTTGAGTTCCCCAAAGACAGACCGGGATGAGGGGGACTTGCATTTTGGCGGCGATCCAGGCCGCACCCGCTTTAGGGTCCTGGACCAGACCATCCGCTGTGCGGGTGCCATCGAGAAATAGCCCAGCGCCCCACCCCTGTTCGAGGAAAGACATGGCTGCTTTGAGGGCTTGGCGATCGCCCGTGCCTCGCCGCACTGGATAGGCTCCATAGAGCTGAATCCCCTGTTTTAAGATCGGCACGTTGAACAGTTCTTCCTTCGCCATAAAGGCCACCGGGCGTCCCAAGCTGCTTGCCAGCAGGGGCGGATCAAAATCGCTGGCATGGTTGCTCACAGCAATGAATGGACCCTGCTTAGGCACGTTTTCTAGACCTTCGATCCGCCCCCGGAAATAGAAATAAAACATGGGCGTAATCACAGACCATTTAAACAAACGGTAGAGTGCTAAGGAGACAAGGGGCTCTCGCTGACGATAGGACTGAGGGGTAGGCAAGGTCTTGGACGAAGCGGGCGTGGCCATGGTGGGATTCTAAAAGGGCTACAAAGCAACGGCATGAGCATTTTATAGTGAGAGTGTTGCAGTTCGATATTCATGCATCCACCAAGGCCAATCCGTCAGGTTACTTTTGATGATCTCAACTTTAACGCTTTAGTATTTTGTCGCCTAAATCAATAGGGATGAGATAGACATCACTACGGGATTCGTTCGTCTTTGCTCAAGACGATTTCAATTCAGGAGAAATATAGTTTTGCAGATAGAAAAGCATTACCCTTGGGTAACCTGAGGAAGACTAACCCCCGACTCTAGAACGGTTACGAAACGAAGGTGCCTCAAAGCAAATCAACATCATGGGTTTGGAAATCTTTAGTTAGCCATGCAAGAATCGAGCGGCTCAAATTCTGTAGCTTCAGCAAATGTTTCGGTCCAAACCCTCCATGAACCGATTTTCTACCTTCAGTTTTTGCGCCAATTGACGCAAAAACTCCATCAAAGTCAGGACTTGACTCGCACCTTTCATCAGCTACTCCAAAACATCGGTGAGGTTTTGCAAGTTGACCACTGTAGTCTGGCCTGGGTGCCTGATCCGGCGGCGGCAGAAGCTCGAATTCTAGCGGATTATAGCAGTGAATCCTGGCGATCTTTGCAGCATTGGGCGGTTCCACTTTCGGCCCATCCGCTGCTTCAGCAAACCCTCATGCTTCAGGGCAAAACCGTTGCCCTCAGTGAGGTACAAAATCCTAGTCTTTTAGAATCGGTACGTCCATTGGTGGGGGCAATGCAGCTGCAAGCTTGCCTGATGGTTCCGGCATTGTATCGGAGTCGTGCCCAGGGTTTCTTGATGTTGCAACAGTGCGATCGCCCTCATTGTTGGAGTCCAGACGAAATTGAGTTTATGGAAGCGATCGCGATGCAGTTTGCGATCGCCCTTTGCCATCTGCGGGTGTTGCAGACAGAACAAACTCAGCAAATGCTAGAGCAATGCCAAGCGGCGACTCCCCTACCTCCCCAAGCATCGCAGTCTACCTCAGACAATCCTCAAGCGCTGAGTAACGCTGAGCTTGCGGAGATACAGCTCAATCAATCGCTGCGGGAATTAGGGAAGTTTCGCTATGCCCTCGATCAAGCGGCGATCGTCGCCATGACCGATGCTCAGGGGGTAATTACGTCGGTTAATCCGCTATTTTGCCAAGTCTCCCAGTACAGCGCGGCTGAGTTGATTGGCCAAACCCACCGTCTGGTTAATTCGGGATACCATACACCCGATTTTTTTCGATTGCTTTGGTCGACGATTTGTCAAGGCCAGGTTTGGCGAGGAGAAATCTGTAATCGAGCCAAGGATGGCAGTCTTTATTGGGTTGATACCACGATTGTTCCCTTTTTAGATGCGCAGCAGCAAGTCACTCAATACTTAACGATTCGATATGACATTACGAATCGCAAACAAGCGGAAAAAGATTTGCAGCAACGATTTCAGCAGTCGATTCTTTTACGTCAAATTACCCGAGAAATTCGGCAAAGTTTAGAGACATCAGAAATCTTTCAAATCGCGGTCTGTAAAGTTCGACAGATTTTACAGGCAGATCGGGTGGGTGTTTATCGGTTCGACGAAAATTCCCAACATACAGAAGGATCCTTTGTTGCTGAAGATGTGGTTGCAGATTTTTGCTCGGCCCTAGCGGTTAAGGTGCGCGATCGCTGTTTCGGTAATGAATATACAACGGCCTATCATCAGGGAAGGATCTTAGCTATTGAGGATATTTATGCCGCTGGCTTGAGTGACTGTCATTTGTCAGTTTTATCCCAATTTCAAGTGAAAGCGACCTTGGTTTTGCCCCTATTTCAGGGTGAACAACTTTGGGGCCTGTTCTGCATTCATCAATGTGCCGAGCCTCGAACTTGGCAGAATACAGAAATTGAGTTTTGTCTTGAGATTGCTAACCAATTGGGTGTGGCGTTGCAGCAAACCAAATTCTTCAATCAGGCTCAGCAAAAATCAAAGAAACTACAACAGGCACTCACAGCGGTTCAAAATCAGAAGCAACGATTGATGACAATCGCTGAGCAAGAGCGGACGCTCTACTATGTGATCCAGCGGTTGCGCCAAAGTCTGAATGTGGATGAGATTTTTGCAGTCACGACGCAGGAGATACAGCGAATTTTTCAGTGCGATCGCGTCGTTGCCTATCAGTTTGATGCGGATTGGGGAGGAAAGTTTGTGTTTGAAGCGGCCAAGCCGGATTTACAACCGCTAGCTCAGCTTTCCCAAGCGTCGACCTGGAACGATACCTATTTACAGGAAAATCAAGGTGGACGTTATCAGGACCATCAAATTTCAATGGTTTCTGACATTTACCAAACGCCCCACTCGGATTGTCATCTTGCAATTCTAGAATCATTTAAAATTCGTGCCTATGTGGTTGTTCCTGTTTTTGTGGGGGCTAAGCTTTGGGGTTTATTAGCTTGTTATCAAGAACAGGAGCCTCGACTTTGGTCCTTGCCAGAACGAACGCTGTTACGGCATGTCAGCGATCAACTCGGCGTTGCGCTTAAACAGGCAAGTTTGGTCATTGAATTACAACAGGCCAAGGATCTGGCAGATGCCGCAAATCTTGCAAAAAGTACGTTTTTGGCCAATATGAGCCACGAGCTGCGAACCCCGCTAAATGCCATTCTGGGATTTAGTCAACTCCTTCATCGAGATTCAAGCTTAACGCCTCAACAGCGCTCTACGTTGGATACAATTAACCGTAGTGGAGCCCATTTACTCAATCTCATCAATGACATTTTGGAAATGTCTAAAATTGAAGCGGGATATGTCACGCTAAATCCTAGTAATTTAGATTTATACGCCTTGCTCAATTCCATTGAGGAAATGTTTCAGCTCAAGGCTAAGGCGAAACAACTACAATTACAATTCCAGCATCATTCAGAAATCCCTCAATACATTCATACGGACGAGAGCAAGTTGCGACAGGTTTTAATTAATGTCGTGGGCAATGCCATTAAGTTTACGCAACTGGGTAGCGTAAACTTAGGGATTACGGCCCGAAGATTGCCGATGGAAAAGTTGCCGATAGAAAGATTGCTGATGGAAAGAAAAGATAGAATTTTAGATGAAACGGGTTGCCCCATTGAACCGCAAACTCTCGAACTTCTATTTGAGGTTCAGGATACAGGGCCTGGGATTGCCGCCGCTGAATTGCCGACGCTGTTCGATGCCTTTACTCAAACGGAAACAGGACGCCAGACCCAGGAAGGCACCGGACTAGGCTTGCCCATTAGTCGTCGATTCGTGCAGCTCATGGGGGGGGAGATGCAGGTCCACAGCCAGGTGGGGCAAGGGACCTGCGTGCAGTTTTCGATTCAGACAACTCCGGCTTTGGCTGCAACAATTGCACCCCCTTGCGATCAGCGGGTTGTGGGTTTAGCGTCAGGCCAACCCGCCTATCGAATTTTGGTTGTTGAAGACCGCGCTGAAAATCGAGAGTTGCTGGTACGATTGTTAACGATGGTTGGCTTTGAGGTTGCCATGGCTGAAGAGGGTGAAGCCGCTGTCGCACAATGGCAAACTTGGTTTCCCCACTTGATCTGGATGGATCTCCAAATGCCGGTGATGGATGGTTATGTCGCGACTCGTCGCATTCGGGACCTGGAAGCCCAGACCCCAGAGCGGCCTCGTACCTGCATCATTGCGCTTACGGCTAGTGCCTTTGAGGAAACGCGAACAATTACGCTGGATCAAGGGTTTGATGATTTTGTGAGTAAGCCCTTCCAAGAATCGTTTTTGTTTAGCAAAATGGCCCAGTATTTGGGTGTGCACTATTGTTATGAAACGGTTGAATCGTCCTCGGGCTTTCTATTGGTTTCAGAGGCCGATCTAAAAGCGCTAGACCAGGAGCAGGTGTGTGCGCAGCTTCAGCAAACCTCTGACCTTCTGGCGACTTCAAATCCTGGCTGCGGCGAGTACGTTGGACGAAGAAGCGATCGCCCAACACATCCAACAATTATCGCCGGACGTTCGTATGCTAGCCACCCAACTACAAACGTGGCTGGAAACCCTGCGGTTTGACAAGATTGAAGCTTTAATTCAAGGAGAATGTTAAGAATGGAGTACCCTCAGTTGAGCCAGTCCGATGCCAAAAAAGCTGAGATTTTGATCGTCGATGACAATCTTGACAATCTCAATTTACTATCTAATATTTTGACCCAGCAGCAATACCGGGTGAAACGAGCAGTCAATGGGGCGATCGCCCTCAAATCCTTGCAAAAACAGCTCCCCGATCTGATTTTATTGGATATTACAATGCCTGAGATCTCAGGCTATGAGGTTTGTGAACAACTCAAGCAGGATCCCAAAACGCGAGAGATCCCCATCATTTTCATTAGTGCTTTGAGTGATTCTATTGATAAGGTTAAAGCCTTTTCGGTGGGTGGCGTCGATTATGTAACCAAACCCTTTCAAATGGCGGAAGTCTTGGCTCGGGTCGAAACCCATCTGGCCTTACAAGCTGCGAAGCAGGCACTGAGCGAGATCAATCAGCAATTAGAAGAACGGGTTGAGCAACGGACGGCGCAGCTCAATGCCATGAATCAGACGTTGCAGCAGGAGATTTTGCAACGCCAATTGGCCCAGGAGCAGCTCCTCCATCTGGCTTACCACGACTCCTTAACCCACCTGCCCAATCGGGCCTATTTGATGGAAGAACTGAACCGGGCACTGGGCCATGTTCGGTCGAATGCGAGCGATCGCTTTGCAGTGCTTTTTTTAGATTGTGATCATTTCAAAGTTATTAATGATTCCCTCGGTCATCTGATGGGAGACCAGCTTCTGATTGCTGTTGCCCAACGTCTAGCCCATTGTCTACCAGAAAACTGTGTTTTGGCCCGATTGGGCGGCGATGAGTTTATGGTGTTGGTTAAAGCAATTCATGCCCTCGCAGAGGCTGAACAGGTTGCCCAAACGCTGCTCGCAGAAATCGCGCATCCTTTCTCCTTGGCCCATCAAGAACTGTTTATTAATGCCAGTCTTGGTCTTGTGATGGGAGATGCTAGCTATGAGCAACCGGAGGTTTTGCTGCGCGACGCTGACACTGCGATGTATCAAGCCAAGGCGGAAGGACGTTCCTGTTATCGAGTCTTTAATCAGGCGATGCATCAACAAGTTCTCAATCGCCTCAAAATTGAAAGCTATCTACGAACAGCCCTTAATCAGCCTGAACAGTTCTATTTAATGTATCAACCGATTATTGAGTTGGCTACCGGTAGAGTGGCGGGATGTGAAGCTCTGGCGCGTTGGCATCATCCCCAAGCCGGTCTGATTTCTCCCGAACACTTTATTCCTATTGCAGAAGATACGGGACTCATTATTCCCTTTGGATTACGGATTTTAGAAGCCGCCTGTCTACAGCTTAACCATTGGAAAGAACGGTGGGCGATTAAGCATCAAATTGAACAGTTTGCAACATCGGTAATTCCTTGGAAAATTAGTATTAATCTATCCGTCAAGCAATTTCTGCGTCCGGGCTGGATTGAGCAAATTGATCAACTCCTCGAACGATTTGAGTTAGATAGTCGATTTCTCAAGTTTGAAATTACTGAAACGGCACTGATGGAAGATGCTGACCAAGCGGCAGAGATACTAAAACAGCTCAAATTGCGTCAGATTCAGTTGGCGATCGATGATTTTGGTACAGGCTATTCTTCGCTGAGCTATCTCCATCGTTTCCCGGTGGATACGCTCAAGATCGATCGTTCCTTTATCGCTTCATTTGCCTCCCACGATCGCCGCATTGTGCAAGCAGCGATTAACCTTGCCCATGATTTGAAGATGGATGTTGTGGCTGAAGGGATTGAAACCGCCGCAGCGGTGGACTGTTTGAAGGCCCTCGGCTGTGACTATGGCCAGGGCTATTACTTTGCCAAGCCGCTGGATGAGCAAGCCATGGGCCAGTTGCTGGGATTGAATGACTAGCGCAACTGACTAGCGCAACCCTCTACAATCTAGTAAAGATCTCTTGGCATTGATTGCCAGTTTCATGCCGAAACCTTCTCCCTTAGCCCGCGCAACGCTTCTACTGGTCAGTACCCTGACCGTCATGGCGGGGGCGACAATCTCGCCTTGTTTGCCTGCGATGCAGCTCCATTTTGCCGAGTTGTCTGGTGGGGAATCCGATCTCCATTTGGCGCTTTTGATTCGCTTGGTCTTGACGCTACCCGCGTTGTTGATTGTGATAGCTTCTCCGATCGCAGGCTGGGCCGTCGATCGATGGGGACGAAAACCGCTGCTTTTGGGCGCAGCTTTGCTCTATGGGGTGGCAGGCAGTTCGGGCTTTTGGGTCGATACGTTGACGGCAGTTCTGGTGGGGCGCGCCTTTTTGGGGCTAGCGGTGGCCGGCGTGATGGTGAGTGCCACAACGCTAATTGCAGATTTCTACCAGGGGGAAGCCAGAGCCCAGTTTATGGGATGGCAAGCGGCGTTTATGGGCTTGGGGGGCGTGGTCTTTTTGTCCTTGGGCGGCACGCTGGCCGATGTGAGCTGGCGGTTTCCCTTTTTGATTTATCTTGCCGCTTGGGGCATGGTGCCGCTGATTGGGTTGGTGTTGCAAGAGCCCGTACGTGAGGCGAAAGCAGGACCTGGGAAACCGGAGGCGATCGCCCCAACGCCAACCCCAGCCCCAATCCCGATTCCCTGGCAACGCCTATCGTTGATCTATGGCCTGATGGTGCTCTGCCAGATGGTGTTCTATTTGATTCCGGTACAACTGCCGTTTTATTTGGCCCAGATCGGCAAGACCTCTGGCCAGCAGAGTGGTTTGGCGATCGCCTTTTGCACCCTCTTCGCCTCGCTGGCCTCCTTTCTCTATGGTCAATTGCGCACCCGCTTGGACTTTGCCAGCATCATGCCGCTGATGTTTGCGCTGATGGGCTTGGGCTATTTTTTTATGGGTCGTGCCAGCAACTATGCCGGAATTTTGGCCGGATTGGCGATCGCTGGTCTGGGGTTGGGTCTAGTCCTCCCTAATTTGAACCTCTGGACGGCAACGGTTGTGCCCGATGCCATCCGAGGACGGGCGCTCGGCGGTTTAAGCACGGCCCTATTTCTGGGGCAGTTTTTGTCCCCGATTTTTGGCCAACCGCTGACGCTCTATCTGGGGTTGGCCGGGATGTATAGCGGAGTCGGCATCGCCTTAATGGGATTGGCCCTCCTCCTAGCCGGACAGCGGTATTGGCTCAACCGTCAGGTTTTACGACTAAACCAACGGAAATAGGTTGAGACACTCAGTTCTTTCAGCGGAAACGTCACAAACGTCAGCGGATTAATCGTCACAATAATATTCCGTCGTCCCCGCGCCGCCTGGGCCAAAATCTGTCGAGCTACCCAGTCCGCATCCATCACCCCCACGGGATTGAGCTCGCTCTTAAACGGCCCTAGAATCAGCTTGCGCACGGGACAGGGCGCATCTAACCGCCGCAGTGTCACCAGGTCGCCCAAGGTCCGCTTGCTGAGCTCGTAGAGCGGGCTAAAGGCCGGATTGGACTCGGCTTCCGATGTATTCACCCAGACTTCTTTGGACGTTGCACGGGCGTGAGTCGGGTCAGCGGCATCCGGCACCGTGGTGAAAAACAGCTCCAGCAATCGCCAGCTCGACCAGGCATTGACCTCATAGGACTGGTGAATCGCCTCTGGGGTGCGATCGCCCCCCACATTCACCCCATGGTTGAGCAGCAAAATATCCACCTGGGCCAAAGGCTCCGCCAACGCCGCTTCCTTCCCCACCTGCCAGGTCACGGTTTCGATCGCCACAGGGCCGGTTGGCGTTGAGAGCTCTAGGGGATGCGATCGCGTTGTCAACGCCAGCACTGTCGCTCCAGCCTGATGCAAGCACAACAGCAACGCCTGCCCCAATCGCCCCGAGGCCCCCGTCACCGCCACTCGCTTGCCCGCCCAGACATCCAGGCTTATTTTTTTGTTCACCATGAAAAATTTCTCCGCTTGAACGGGAATCTTAAGAAGAGGGTAATCTAAGGTCTGTCTTGAAACTGCCGTACCTCGATCGCATCTACGATCATCGGTGAACCGTCGCTCTCCGTTGAGATTGAGATTGATCCCAGAGATTCGGGCTATGTATATCTAGGAGGACCCCATTTTTACTATGGACTTCAGTCAACTGACGCCTGCGGAAAAGCAAGCCGTGGGTCTTTACTCGCCCTACTACAATCAACAAAACAAGCGTTCCGTGTTGCCCTTTGCCCTGAGTCTTTACCAACGGGGAGCCGTGGAAGGCGAGCGTCGCATTGAAGGCAGCAGTAGCGTGCCCTTTGTGGCCAGTTGGTTTGTATCCGCCTTACCTTCAGATATGACCCGCTGCCGCATCCAGTTTGATGGCAATTCCGAGCTGGATTATGAGCTAACCCTGTCCAATCACGAATTTATCGATTATCTGATTGATTTGTTGATTAATCACAAGCGACTCAAGATGACGGACTTTTCCCAATCCTTCTACCGTCGCCTCTTGCAGTACGACGAAGGCTAGGGCGATCGCCTTTTCCATGCCCGAATCTACTGCTTCCCCTAGAATGTAGGAAAATTGCTGCATTTACGGGTGGGAGAGAGACCGCGTGCCGAAGGATGATGTGCGAAATCGGGCGAAGCACTTACTGATTGGTTCTGTCGAAGCCCACAGTGGCAAGTCGGCAATGGTGTTGGCCATCCTGCACCAGCTCAAAAGCCGAGGCTATAACCTGGGTTACGGTAAACCCTTGGGCACTTGTCTCGACAATCCCTTGGGGGCGAGCTGTCAGTCCCCCCACGGAACCCCGGACCTCGTGGATGAAGATGTCCGGTTTCTCGCGAGCAGCTTGTCCTTAGCCAGCGAGCAGCTTTATCCCACGCTGTTGCTGCTGGATCAACAAACCATCCAGGAGCGCATGAGGGGCGACAATGCTGTAGATTATCGAGAGCTGCTCTCCAAATATCAAACCGAGTCCAGCCATGATTTGATTGTGGTGGAAGGTCCGGGCACCCTGGATGAAGGCTATTTGTTCCATCTGTCGCTTCGAGAAACCGCAGAAGCCTTGAATGCGGCGGTGGTTCTGGTCAGTCGGTTTACCGAGCCCTGGTCTGTGGATTCGATTCTGGGGGCGAAGCAGCGCTTGGGGGATGCCGTGCTAGGGGTTGTCTTCAATGATGTGCCTAAGAAACACATTAAGACCGTTCAAACCGTCATCAAACCCTATTTAGAAGCCCGGAATATTTTGGTCTTGGGGATCGTGCCCCACAGCGAACTGCTGCGCAGCGTCAGCGTCGCAGAATTGGTGCATCGGCTTGATGCGACGGTGCTGTGCTCAAAGGAGCGCCTGGATTTGATGGTGGAGAGCCTTTGCATTGGGGCGATGAATGTGAATTCGGCGCTGAAATACTTCCGCAAGGGGCACAACATGGCGGTGGTGACGGGGGGCGATCGCACGGATCTCCAACTGGCTGCCCTGGAAACCTCCACCCAATGCCTCATTCTCACGGGTCGGGTTGCGCCGCGTCAGGATATCTTGACCCGTGCTGAAGAAATGGAAATTCCCATTCTCACGGTTGATCTGGATACCCTGACGACGGTGGAACTGATTGACAAAGCCTTTAGCGAGGTGCGGTTCCATGAGCAGGTGAAGGCCCAGTGTATTTCCCAGATGAGCAGTACTTACTTGGATATCGATCGCCTTACCCAGGCCCTGGGCTTGACCTAACCTGACCTAACTTGACCTCAACAATCGGGGACTTCGTCGGCGAAGGAGGCCCATTTTTCAAATTCAAAGGGTCCGGCAATGGAGCCCCAGACCAGTTCATCGGTGTCGCGATCGCGCCCTCGGTCCAAGCTGGTGAGCCGCTCGGGAGTCACTTCAAATTCGCTGTCTAGATAGGTTTCCCGGCCCTTGCGCGTCACCGTACAAGCTTTCCCCGGTTCTACGACGGCTTTGAAGCTGTTGCCGGTCCAGTGGACGAGAAAGGAACAGCCGGGCATTTTCTTGATTTGGCTGGCATCAAGCCCCTGTAAGCGCTCCGGCTGGCGCGATGCCCCGTAGAACGCCTCGCCATTTTCGATTTCGTAATTTTCGAGCTCGATGTCGTTTTCCCTCGGGACAAACTTAAGGATCCGCGCCCGGTAGGGCAGCATCAGGTCGATATCGTAGGCCTGTTCGAGATAAAGGCTCATGCCCTCCATTAGCGCCCAGGGCAAAGGCCGCATACAAACGCGGATGTGGGCAAAAAACGGGGGATTCTCAAAAGCCTGGGGCTGATTGCTAAAATCGGCGGCCATCCAGCGGGCCAGCGTTTTAATATCCGTAGAGTGAGTCATCTAACCTAGAGATTCGAAAATCATTGTTATGTCTCTAAAATTCTAAATGCTTCCCAGCGACCTCCTGATCAACCGCCTCTCCGGCGAAGCCATTGTCCCCAAGCGGCTGGAGATCAATGGGGAACATCGGGCGATCGCCCAAAACCTGATCGACTGCTTCGCCGAATTTCGCGGCCAACCCCAGGGAGAACTCGATCGCCGTCTGACGGAGCTAGAGGGAGACAGTCCTGACTACAAGCTCAAACGGGGGCTGGCCCATTTGCTGCGCAAAGGCTTTTGTACCTTTGAGGCGGTGAGTCCGCTGGATCCCATTGAACTGCGTCGTCGGGCCTTTGCGAGCGCTGCCCAATCCATCCCCAGCCCCAGCCAAACCGAAGTCACCCTCACCCAGTTGGCCCAGGAGCTGACCGCAGAACTCGGCCAAGAAGTCTTGGCCCAACAGCTCCGGGATGGTCTCTACGCCGACCTCCCCAGCAACCACATCCTGACGGAATACGAAGCCCCCAGCGCCGAAGCGCTCCTGCACCGCTACAACCTTTCCCAGGTCCAGGGCATTTTCTACCAGGCCACCCAGGTCGTCCTCAATGCCCACCGCAACGACCCCGGCGAATACAAACTGCTGTTTCGCTATCTCAAGCTGTTTCAGCTCATGGCCTACATTGAAGGCGACGCCGACCATGGCTTTACCATCACCGTCGATGGTCCCACCAGTTTGTTCAAAGCCAGCACCCGCTACGGCCTCTCCCTGGCCAAATTGCTCCCGGCCCTGCTCCACGTCACCCGCTGGAGCTTGACCGCCCATCTCCAACGCCGGGATTTCTACAGCCGCGAACTGCGCAAGGGTCTGTTTAGTCTTGATTCCGATTGCGGTCTGGTCAGCCACTATCCCCCCGGCAAAACCTACGACAGTTTGTTGGAGGAGTCCTTTGTCAAGGGCTGGGAGAAACTCAAAACCGACTGGCGACTAGAGCGGGAAGTGGATTTGATTCCGATTCCGGGGTCGGTGATGATTCCGGATTTTCGCTTGGTGCATCCGTCGGGACTGTCTTTTCTGCTGGAAATTGTCGGCTACTGGCGACCGGAATATCTCCGCAAAAAATTTTCCCAGGTCCGTCAGTCAGGGCGGGATGACTTAATTCTGGCGATTTCTGAACGGCTCAACCTCGAAAAAGCTGGGGTAAAAGCTGAGCAGATTCCCGTGCCGGTGGTTTGGTTCAAGGATCGATTGTCACCCAAGAGCGTTTTAGCTGTGTTGCCCGAGCTCGATTCTGCCCAAGCCCCTCGTACAATGGAAGACTGATGTCTAGCAAATTGAGCAAGTCCTTATCCCTATGGTCAGGCCCCAAGACGTCGAAACGATGATCCAAGCGAAATTTCCTGATGCTCAGGTTCAGGTGCAAGACCTGACGGGCGGCGGCGATCATTATCAGGTCACCGTCGTGTCTGAAGCCTTTGCGGGCAAGTCCCTGGTTCAGCAGCACCAAATGGTCTACGGCGCGGTTAATGATGCCATGGCCAGCGAAGCCATCCATGCCCTAGCGCTCAAAACCTATACGCCGGAGAAGTGGGCTGCTACGAATCCTTGAGGCCGATTGTCGTCTGGCTCCTTGCGGGGCGATCGCCTAAAGTAAAATCATTGCCCATTCACCGACAGCCCATTGACCGACAGCCCATTCACTTAACGTTGATTGAACCCAAATCCCCCATGAATCCAGAACTCAAAACCAAACTCGATGCCCTAGTCCAAGACAATAAGATCATGGTCTTCATGAAGGGCAATAAGCTCATGCCCCAGTGCGGCTTTTCCAACAATGTCGTGCAGATTCTGAGCACCCTCGGCATACCCTTTGAAACCGTTGATGTTCTTGCAGACCCTGACATCCGCCAAGGCATCAAAGAATATTCCAATTGGCCGACCATTCCCCAGGTCTATATCAATGGGCAATTTATCGGCGGTTCCGACATTCTCATCGAACTCTATCAAAGCGGTGAGCTACAGCAGATGGTTGAGGTAGCGCTCGCATCCTAGACTTCCTAGACCTCCTAGACCTCTTAGGAACGCCGTTAGGAACTCAGATTGAAAAAGCCTCCGCATTTCTACGGAGGCTTTTGTTTTTGAAAAAGAGAAAAGCCGTGAACCCACGGTTCTCAATTTTTTGAGAAAGGATATATCACTAGACAGAAATAACTTTTTTCAAGGAATTTAACGAGCTAACCAGCGACCCTAAGCTTCTGGCAGACGCGCCTCTTAAGTTCGATCGCCATCAAACCCTAAACAGGACACCATTCGCTAGCTCTTTGTTGGCCAAAAAGCCTCTACTGCTTCTCCGGTTATTCTCAAGGAATAGCGAAGAAGGAATTAGTAGCGAAAGTCCCGTTCTAGTTCCGGCTGGGGCATATAGGATTCGAAGTTTGAGGGATCGTAGAGAAACCTCATCGTCTCTTCTTCAAGGCGATGGACATGGAAGGTCTCGACCGTACTGGTATTGCGGAGAGCCGCCAAATAGCCATCGAGATACAGCCGAAGATCATCCAAGCGATAGCCACGCTCCCAGAGCTCTACCATCGCATCCGTGAGCTTTTGATAGTGACGAATCGCAGCGGGGTTTTGTAGCATAGCAAAACCTTAAGTTTTGTATTCATCAAAGGGTGACAAGACCAGAGGCTTCTAGCCAATGCGGCAGAAACGGTCTGGACAACGAAACCTAAACGAAGCTTAGAAGAGAAGCCGTACTCTAAAATTGTACTGTGAATCGCTCAGTTGGTGAGTGCGGTCTACCGATTCCCGAAAAAATCATCATTTGGTCATAATTTTTCGCTTGAGCGTCAAGGTCAGTTTGTAAAACATTGCGTACTTTTATTGAAAAATCTGGCGAGAATCTTTTTCTCAGACCAAGATCAAAACCTAATAACAGGATAATGCGCTGAACTTCAAGGGAAGTAGCGGCAGTTACAAACGCTTGGGCTGGCGATTTGTTAACGTTACGTTACGGTCTGAAGTGTGCTTCATCATACTGGGGCTTCCGACGAGATACGGGCAGCATTTTTTGTGAGTGTACCTCTGTGGCTTCTGTACAAATACAGCTAATAGCCGGTAATCCTCACCTTCGCTCTCTGCTAAGCTGGCATCTTCAGCAGGGCGGGTATCGGGTGTGTCAGGCTATGGGGGCACGTCAGGCGCGTGAACAACTCCAACAGCGATCGCCCATCCTCGTGGTTTTGGATTGCGAACTGGCGGATGGGGAAGGTTTAGAGCTTTGTCGCTGGATTCGAGCAAACTCTGCGGCATTGCTGATGATGCTCTCGACCAAGGGCGCTGAGGGAGATGTAGTCGATGGGCTGCGCTCGGGAGCGGATGACTACGTCACCAAACCCTTTGGCATGCAGGAATTTTTGGCCCGAGTCGAAGCGCTGATGAGGCGAACGCGGCCTACGTCTCCCCCCGCCCTACTGCATTATGGGGATTTAGAAGTCGATTTAATCCAGCGGCGAGTCCGGCTTTTAGCGCAGCAGATTGAGCTCACCCCCCAGGAGTTTAGTCTGCTGTATGTTTTGGTGCAAGCGGGTGGTGGGGCGCTATCGCGCAGTGATATTTTGCATCGAGCTTGGCCAGACGGCATTGATAATCCGAGGACGGTAGATACCCATATTCTCTCTTTGCGTAAAAAACTAGAGGTGGATCCACGTCAGCCCAGTTTGATTCAGACTGTCCGGAATGTGGGCTATCGGTTTAATTTGGATGTTTTGGAAAGCGGCCATCGCGCGGAAGAGGGGTCACCCGGTGGCAATCCGTCGCCGAGCGCTCTCCCGGCAAATCCGACCTTAGGCGGGCAACCGTTATCGGGTAGTGTGGCGGATCCTGATTCCGACTCCAGGGGCAGCGAGGATAGCCATGGCAATGGGCATGGGCGGCAGCCGGGTTCGTCGCTGTCTCCGGTGAGTCAGTCGTCCATGGGTCAGTGGCGTTCCTCTCAGTAGCCTTTATTGCAGTCGTCTTTATTGCAGTCGCCTTTGTTTTATTCGGCGATCTATGTTCTAGGCGATATCCTCGTCGTCCCAGTCTTCTGCCTCTGCTTCAGATTGCTGGGATGGGGGGGCCAAACGGACTTGCAAAGCTTCCCAATCCTCGATGCTCGTGGGGGCGGTGCGGGGTAAATCTTCTAGGAGTCGACCTCGCTGGAGGCCCAGCAGGCGTTGGCCGAAGAGAATGGGATAGGAGCTCAAGGATAAGCCGTGCAATCGGCTGGCCCAAACGATCGCCAGTCCTGGGGGATGGGTCTGGCTCAACGCCTCCCAGACCGCTGGGGAGAAGGGCGAAGTCTGGCGCAGCTGAGGGTCGCTGGGTTCATCCAGGAGCAGGATTTGGGGGTCTAGGACTAAGGCACGGGCGATCGCCACGCGCTGTTTTTCCAGGGGAGAGAGCTCGGTTTCAGTGCGATCGAGCTGGGCGGTAGAAATTTCTAGGCGGTCAGTCCAGGTGGCAAGCCGTTGCTGAATCGTGAGAGCGGGGAGTTTTTGGAGCTGGAGGGGATAGGCGATCGCCTCCTTCACCGTCATTCCCAACAAACGCGGCACCTCCGAGACCCAAACCACCTGACGACGTAGGGTCGGTGCATCCCACTGGTTGAGGGGCTTGCCTTGAAACAGAATGTCACCTTGGCTGGGTGAGAGTAGTCCGTTCAAAAGCCGCAGGAGCAGGGTTTTGCCGCTGCCGGATTGGCCGAGGAGGAGGAGGCGATCGCCCCCCTGCACTTCAAAGTTCAAGTCCTGCAACAAAAACAAGTTGCCCCGCCGGGGCTGCAGACTGACGCCGCGAACAGCGAGCAACGGTTGAGGCGTAGCCCCAGGCGGCATCCAGGAAGCCGTCATTAGGTCAGCCCTAGGTGGCCAGTGCTGCCAGCGGTCCACAGCACCCAGGTATCCGTGAGCAGTAACAGACCCGTTAGCCCCAAAAGGATGAAATACATCCAGGGCTGGGCCAGGGGCCGCACATCGCGGGTGTCAATGCCTGTATGGGTTTCTACTAGTTTTACCAATCGGGCAAAGCCCGCGATCCGCATGGGCAGCAAAAAGGCCTGACCAGCTTCGTTGAGAAAATAATAGACAATCCCGCCCTGGCCTGTGGAACGGGGTTTGAGGCTGCGGATCTCGGACCAATTGAGGGACCAGGAGCGTCGCCAAAGCCACTGAGCCCAAGGGGCGTAGGTGAGGGTGAGGCCGGTGTCGGTGACGATGACCCGTTCGGTTAAGGCGGCGTAGAGGGCGATCGCCCCCAAGGCTTGCCCCACCGTCAAGAGCAAGGGCGAAACGCCGCTCCCCGTCACCTGGGCTAATACCGGGAGTGGCAGGGTTAGCGCAGTATAAAACAGCAGCAACGTCAGCCGAATCAGCATCGAAATCCGAAAGATTTGCTCAAAGACTGGCTCAGAGATTGGTTCAGAGATTGGTTCAGAGGCTGGTTCATTCACCATGGCCAAACACCTCCCGTTCTCGACCGACCCACCATTCCCCTAATTTCATCAAATCCTGGTGGATGTCTTGCAGCGTGGCCATGTAATCCTCGGGGGTCATCTCCGAGCGCTGCTCCTGGAGCTTTTTGAGCCGCAATTGCACCAGCAGCCAAGGCTTGCTGATGCCGTTGGTCTGATAGATATATTGTCCAAGCTGTTCGCTGTCCATGGATGGGGATGGATGGGGATGGATCCAGTTGAAGGGGATACGCAGTATTTTGCCGTACTTTTTAGGGTAACGCTTCGCGAGCGAGGGGGGAGGCATTGCGGGCTGAAATTCCGGGCAAGCGTCGATCCTGGGACCGACGGGAGAGATTATGATAAGTGAGATTTTTTCACCCACCTGAACCTTCACTATGGCCTTGCAACTGCGTGTTTATGTCCCGCCTCATCCCCTGATTCGCCACTGGCTGGCGGTGGCTCGGGATGCGGTGACACCTTCACCCCTGTTCCGCACGGCCATGACGGAACTAGGACGCTGGTTGACCTACGAAGCTGCGCGAGAATGGCTACCCACCCTAGAGGCTCAGGTGCAAACGCCCCTGGCGGAAGCCCCGGCGACGCTGATTGACCCCAATGTGCCGGTGGTGGTGATTCCGATTTTGCGGGCGGGGCTGTCGCTGCTGGATGGGGCACAAACCCTTTTGCCCCTGGCGGCCATCTATCACTTGGGCATTGTCCGCAACGAAGAAACGCTGCAACCTTCGTTCTATTTAAACAAGTTGCCCGATCGCCTCGACCCTCAAGCCCGCATTTTGATTTTGGATCCGATGCTGGCTACCGGTGGGACACTCACAGCGGCGCTGAATGAACTCGTGGCCCGTGGCGCAGATTTATCCTTAACCCGTGTGGTTTCCGTGGTGGCTGCACCCGTGGCGCTGCAAAGCTTGAGCGAAAACTATCCGGCGCTGACGATTTATACAGCAGCCATTGACGACGGGCTCAATCAAAGTGGCTTTATTGTTCCAGGGTTGGGAGATGCGGGCGATCGCACCTTTGGCACCTAATCCCCCGTCAACATCTCCTGTCAACATCCCCCGTCAGCGGATCGACTGAGCGACGGTCCTGCCCTGTAATAAACTTGAGAAAACCGTACCGCAAAGGTAAAACGCCATGAGTGAGCGCGACAATTTTGCTGGAGGCTTCATCGCAGGAGCTATTCTGGGCGGTATTTTGGGGGGTGTCTTGGGGGCAACTCTGTCCTCCCGTTATGGTCGAGGGGAAGAAGAGGCGATCGCCAAATCCTCTGCCAAATCCTCTCAATCCTCCGCGAGTGGTCGCCGCCGCCGGGGGCAGTCGGGGGAGCGATCGCCCCTCTCGGTGCCTTCAGAAGCCCGGATCGAAGAAGCCCGCTCTAGCCTAGAAGACAAAATCGCCCAGCTCAATTCCGCTATTGATGAAGCTCGGCTCCAGCTCAGCGAAACGGCGGTGCTCAATGCCACCAACCATCAGGCGGCGTCGGACGCTTAGGAGCTGGGGATTAGAGAGCTCAGGGTGGGGTTCAGGGCTCAGAGAGAATTGCTCCGCTGAGGTTCGCGCCGGTCAGGTCGGCGTTGGTGAGATTGGCGCGGCGTAGATTGGTGTCAATCAAAATGGTGTTGACCAGAATTGCCCCCGACAAATTCGACCAGGTGAGTCGGGCTCGGTAGAGGTTAGCTTCGGAAAAATCTACCTCCCGCAGACTAGACCAGTTGAGATTGGCCCCTCGCAAATTCGCCCCTCGAAAGCTCGCCCGATACAGATTGGCCCCAATCAGGGTGACCTGGCTGAGGTCAGCCTCTTCAAAATTGCTTTGAACCACACTGGCCCCGTTGAGCATGGCTCGGGTCAGACGGGCTTGCCTGAAATTGGCTTCATTAAGCTGGGCATTGGTCAGATTGGCTTCTTCTAGCGTCGTCTTGGCCAGATAGCTGTGCATCAGCTTGGCGCGGCTGAGATTGCTGCTCGTTAGGTCCGCATGGGAGAGATCCGCCTCTTGCAAATTGGCTTCGCTAAAGTTGGCCTGCTGAAGCTGACAGCCCCGGAGATTGGCCCGCAGCAGACAAGCGCCACGCAGGCTAGCATCCGTGAGCGTGGCCCCAGAAAGATTGGCGGCGGTGAGGTCCGCGCCAATGAAATTGGCCTCGGTGAGGTCGGCCCCCACGAGATTGGCTCCAGCAAGATTGGCATCCCGCAAATTAATGCCCTGAAGTTTAGCCCGGTTGAGATTGACGCCTCGCAGGTCCGCATCCCGCAGGCTAATTTCCTGGAGCTCGGCCCGCGAAAGCTGGCTACCTGAAAGGCTGGCATCTCGAAAAACTCGCTCACCCTCTGCATATTGCCGCAGCAACTCTGTTCCGTTCATGGCTGTCCTCGAAGTTATCCCCGAAAAAAAGATCACCGAGGCACCCCCTAATTACCCTGTTCGTTGTGAACCAAATGCTTCAGGATTCTGGGACAATCAGGTTCAGAGAGAATAAAGGATCAAGACCGATGCCAGAAAACCGCAGAAGCCAAATCATCACCCAGGGCGTGCAGCGATCGCCCAACCGCGCGATGCTCCGGGCCGTAGGGTTTGGCGATGAGGATTTTACCAAGCCCATCGTCGGGGTCGCCAGTGCCCACAGTACGATTACGCCCTGCAATATGGGGATTGCGCCCCTAGCGGAGCAGGCAGAAGCGGGAATCCGGCAGGCGGGGGGCATGCCCCAGATTTTTGGCACGATTACGATTAGTGACGGCATTTCCATGGGCACGGAGGGGATGAAATATTCCCTGGTGTCGCGGGATGTGATTGCGGATTCGATCGAGACGGCCTGCATGGGCCAGAGTATGGATGGGGTGTTGGCGATCGGCGGCTGCGATAAGAATATGCCCGGTGCGATGATTGCCATGGCGCGGATGAATATTCCGGCAGTCTTTGTCTATGGCGGAACAATTAAGCCCGGTCATCTGGATGGCCAAGACTTGACCGTGGTCAGTGCCTTTGAGGCGGTGGGCCAGTACAGCGCTGGACGGATCGAAGAGTCGATGCTCTATGCGGTTGAGCGCAATGCCTGTCCGGGGGCGGGATCCTGTGGGGGGATGTACACGGCGAATACGATGTCCTCGGCCTTTGAGGCGATGGGGATGAGCCTGATGTATTCGAGTACGATGTCGGCGATCGATGCAGAAAAAGCGAAGAATACGGCGCTGGCGGGTCAGGTTTTGGTGGAGGCGATTCGCAATCAGATTTTGCCGAGGGATATTATTACTCGCCAATCGATTGAGAATGCGGTGTCGGTGATTATGGCGGTGGGGGGATCGACGAATGCGGTGTTGCATTTTTTGGCGATCGCCCACGCTGCTCAAGTCGATTGGACTATCGACGATTTCGAGCGCATCCGCGCCAAGGTTCCGGTCCTCTGCGATCTCAAACCCAGCGGTCGCTATGTTGCGACGGATTTGCATCAGGCGGGTGGTATTCCCCAGGTGATGAAAATGCTGCTCAACCATGGACTGCTCCACCCGGACTGTCTGACGGTGACTGGGGAGACGATTGCTGAGCGGCTGCGGGATGTGCCGGATGAACCGACGCCCTATGAGCCGATCGCCGGACATCCGGTGATTCGTCCCTGGGATAATCCGATGTATGCCCAGGGTCACTTGGCGATCCTTAAGGGCAATCTGGCCACGGAGGGAGCCGTGGCCAAAATCTCGGGGGTGAAAAACCCCGTGATCACGGGACCGGCAAGGGTCTTTGAATCGGAGGAAGATTGCTTGGCGGCAGTCCTCGACAAGAAAATCAATCCCGGCGATGTGCTGGTGATTCGCTATGAAGGGCCGAAGGGTGGCCCCGGTATGCGAGAAATGCTAGCTCCGACTTCGGCGATTATCGGTGCGGGGCTTGGCGATTCTGTGGGGCTGATTACGGATGGTCGTTTCTCGGGTGGGACCTACGGGATGGTGGTGGGCCATGTTGCGCCGGAGGCTTTTGTGGGGGGAACGATTGGCTTGGTCCAGGAGGGGGATTCGATTACGATCGATGCGCCCCAGCGGTTGCTTCAGCTCAATCTTTCCGAGGAGGAGTTGGCGCAGCGACGGGCGGCTTGGACTCAGCCGGAACCGCGTTATCAGCGGGGGGTATTGGCGAAGTATGCGAAGTTGGTTTCGACGAGTAGTTTGGGGGCGGTGACGGATCGGGATCTCTAGGCAAGCCGGGACATGGCAATGCCATGTCCCTACGGGATTCATGATGAACGTCAGTGATGCCCAAAAGTCTTCTAGCCATCTAGCGGACTGCGAACGCTTCGGCCTCCGCGATTGAGCACATGGGTGTAGATCATGGTTGTCTTGACATCTTTTTGACCCAGACGTAGACCGCTACTGTAGAGAATCTGAATCATTAGCCGATAAACCCCAGACAGGTTCTTAATGATTGCGCAAGTCTCATCAGTCTTGTCTGAACGATAAGAATTAATGTTTGAGACGCAAGGCTTCTCGAACCCTGTCTAGAAGCTTCTTTGGAGGTTTTTGCATGGTAGTGTGATAAATCGAATAATTCGGCAGATCACCCTAAATGGCATGATATTCAGAATAATTCTGATGTACTCCTGGGGATATAGGTCAAAATTCTGCATATCACCCCTCAGGGAGGCAATATACGGAAAACTCTGCATACTAAATTGTTAGAATTTTTCATGACACTTTTTCATGACACTCCCCATTGCCAACCTAATCATCCCGACTTGGGCCCTCTACACTACCAGTGGGCTCTTTGGGTTCCCCGTGATGCTGATCTTGGTGTCAATAGCTGAATCTGCCATCCTCATCCGTCCCAACTACCCTCACCACTCAGTCCCTCGCATCTTGGCTATGGTAACCATCGCCAATGCCGCCTCCACCATGGTCGGGATCCTCATCCTCGCCATGGCAAATCCTCAACCACCCAGATCAGGTGATGCCGTCCTCGTACAAATCATCACGGCACCGACCATTATGGCCATATGCGCAATGTGCCTTGCCTCCTTCATCATTGAGGCCCTTGTCCTCTTCCCCACCCTGCCCAAGGCACCCAAGCTAGACCTGATCGTCTACATACTCTTTGCCAATATTGTCTCATACTCGGCCTTCTACCTCATCGTCTTTTGGATCGAATTGTTTTGAGAAATTTTTCCCAATTGAATCCTCTCCTTATCCCTTCAACCCCGTATCCAAATTAACGTGAAGGCTTTGCCCGAAGGGCCTGAACATTTTCAAGTGGCTGTTGAAAAATCTCACGATAGAGAAATAAAACTGCACTTTCGGTCACGCCCATGTCCTTGGGATGTCGCTTGTTGTGAAACAGAATGTAACGCCGAATCCACTGAACGTAAGTTTGCTCTGTTTTGTAGGAATAGTGATTGAGTCGTAGGGCTACACGGACTTGATCTAGAAGCTTGGGGGGCTGGGATTGCATGGGAGCCGAGGATGAAGCCTCTGGGTTCCCTGACTCGGTGGTGAAGATTTTGTAATTTTCTACGCTGACTCAAATGGGGTGATTATACTGAGACATGCCTGATAATACCTGTGTAGGGATGTTATCCGGCAGCGGTGCCGGGATAACGCCTAGAAATGGGTTGTTATCACGCACCTTCGCCTGATAATACCCAACCAGGGATGTTATCCAGCATGATTGCCTGGATAACTGGCTAAGACTGGGGATTATACGGCGTTGGCGCTTGAGAATACCCGGAGGAGGGAGTTATCAGGCATCGTGCATGAGAATAAGTTGTTATGCCGCTGAGTTTCTGGTGGAGACATAGCCGCAATATTGCTTACTGGTGTCCGATATCAAGTTGCTTTGAGACAACGCAAATCGAGAGTTGCCTTAAAAGTAGAAAGCTCAAAAACCTTCTACATTGTCTATGCCGTTGAGTTATGTTATTACCAAGCAATTCATAAGTAATTAAAGAGACATGACAACCCTGCTTGTTCTTGGCAATATTAATCAGTTTACATTTGCAAACTCTGTAATCGCAGCTAACGCCAAGGCTGAGGAAATATTTGAGCAGGGTCTAACAAATATATTTGTTGTGCATTCAAGAGACTCCTATACCAAGCTAAAGAGTAATGAAGATTGGGTAGATCATGCAGAGGCAAATGGTGTAAGCCGAGAATTATTTGTTGATAAAATTGTTGAGATCACAGCAGAAGATGACTCAATTAAAAGATTCGTTGATTATATTGAGGGTAGTGCCTTTAGCTGGGGGATGAGTATGGTGTGGCCATTAGAGAAAGAAAAAGCAAACTGGGTAAGACCCTTCTGTGCCAATTGCGATGACTCAAGAGCTGCTTCATTGTCCTAACTGTCTATCTGAAGATATCAGCCGTAACGGCTTCAACGATCGCGGTACTCAAAGCTATAAATGTCGAGATTGCCATCGCCGGTTTGTCCTGACTCCGAAATCCCTTCCCTTGAGCGATGAAGAGATAGCCTTGCTCGAACGTTTATTGCTTGAAAGGCTAGCCATCGCTGGAATTGCTCGGGTGATGCAGCGCTCCGAGAGCTGCATTCAGACCTACGTCAACGCCAAAGCTAAAACCGTTGCTCGGGAGGTGGAAGTGACGAAGAAAGTAAAAAAGCTCTGACGGTCCAGATGGACGAACTCTGGTCGTTCGTGGACCATAAAGGAAATAAACAGTGGGTTTGGATTGCTCTAGATGCGGACACTCGCGAAATCATTGGCCTTTATATCGGGGACCGAAGTGCTAAATCTGCCGAAGCTTTATGGCGGTCTCTACCGGGAGTGTACCGCCAATGTGCAGTCATCTACACCGATTATTGGGAGAGCTATGCCTGTGTGCTTCCTAGCCAACGCCACCGAGCGGTTGGGAAAGAAAGCGGGCTGACGAGCTACATCGAGAGGTTCAACTGCACCCTGCGGCAAAGGGTGTCGCGCTTGGTCCGAAAGGCGCTCTCGTTTTCAAAGAAACAAGAGAACCACGAGGCTGCGATCTGGAATTTCGTTCACCATTACAACCAGCAATTGCGCCTTAAGCAGGCTCATACCGCTTCATTCTCTCCAGCACCCACATAATTGGACTACCTATATTGAGTTTATTTTAAAAGGTATCCCAAATGGATCAAGACTTATCGTTGATATTACAAATGGGACTTCATTACAAAAAAATCTACTCTCAATAGCTTCTTATATCCTTGACATAAAAAATCAATACACGATCGATGTTTCCAAGTTGTTTGAACTAACTAAAGAAAGAGGCTTTCTGCCAACTGATATTTTGCTATCCTGCTATGCCCCAGTTCCTGATAGCACTAGACTTGATGGCATCGCCTATCTAAATCTGTCAGAAATGGTACGCTACAGGAAAATTATAGAATCTCATACTAACAAGTATGTAGCCATAGATCCAAGTTCCTCTGATAGAGAGTTTTTCAAGGATAACTTGGGTCATTCTATTCAGTTAAAGTTACAAGGAGATCAAAGCAAAGATAACGCTATATATCGCATAGCGGCTTCATCAATTTCGGCAAGCGTGGAGGATCTAATTCGTCTTCTGGTGAGCAAATTTATCCTAGCTGATACTCCTGATGGAGTAGATCGCAAAACTTTTGGGCAAAAACTCAAAATTATTCAAGCCAAAATTGAGAAAGATGCGCCGTCTGACTTTGATATAGAGTTTTTTAGCAAGTTCAATGATTTCATTTTGTACTTGAGAAATAGTTCCACACATAAAGGTAAGCTTTTAACTGACTTGGAGAAGTTCAAGGCAGAGCTTTCTGTCAAAATGGCTTTTCCCTTTATTGAATTTTATACAGATATCGTGCATCCTTTGCTATCAAGTGGTGAGCTTTCTAGAGAGCCAAAGCATATGAAAAAATTAACGTATGCTGATATAGCACCAGGAGACACCTTGTATTATGGGTTGGACGGAGATGATACAGGAAAGATATTAGAAGAACTTTTTCTTGCCTGTAGCGATGAATCTAGCTTTCGGAAATTGAGCAAAGATGTAGCAAATGCGATTTCAAAAATTTCTAGATTTGTTACTGATAAGCTTGGTAAGAATGCAATTGTATTTGAGGCGGGTGACGATCTTTTGTTCAAGGGAAATTTTCAAGAAGATATGCTTTTGGAAATGCAAGCTATGTATTCACAATTAACACCTGGGCTAACGTGTTCAATTGGTTATGGGCGATCATTTCAAGAGGTATATTTAGCATTAAAACTCGCAAAGACCCAGCCAGGTAAAAATGCTATTGTTGGAATTGAGCTTTGCTGAGCTTGTCGCAGCATAACATAGGCCCTGAGCCGGACGGGGTCAATAGAGAAGATAAAAAATAACTCTGATGTAATGTCTGAGCGAATTGAAGCCAGCGCAAACCACCTGATAGTCAGTTTTGAGTATCAGCCGAACTGAGCTATCAGAGCCATCTTCGTATTTTTCGTATTCGATTGGTTCAAAACCTAAAGCAGTTCAATCGAGCAACAAAATAGAGACCTAAGCCGGTAAAAGAGCGACCAAAGGAGAGTTTTTGCGCCGGAGAGCAGCGAGATACTTTTCCTCATCATAAGGAGTCCTATCCTGCCAACACCGCCAAAGAATCCGACCCCCTTTATACGCCAAAGCACGAATAGCCTTTTGATGGGATTTACCCGCCAGTCGTTTTTGTTGATAAAATGCCTGTGACCAGACCGAGCGAGACCGAGCATGGGTGACCCACTCGACAAAAGTTTGCCTCAGAAAGATAGGACAAGACCAACGCCAATGGACCCAACGTTGCTTGCCAATTTCCTCCGCCTGAGGGGTGGCCTGAATAGTGGATTGTGCCCAGGTCTCATTCTGGCAATCGTAGAGAGCAATATCATGTTTGCGGTCTGTCCAATCAATGCCGATATAGGCAGCATAAACGGTTGTGAAGAGATTAGGTCAAAGGTCTTTCCCTGCTCCCTGAGGATTCGTTAGGCAGCGAGCGGATGGGCTGGACGGGCGATTCGATTGGTTAGTAGTCATCTTCTGACTGGCGCTGCATAGTCGTCCCGACAATCTGGCAGATGCTCTCCTTTCTTGACTTTATGCGCTTCTGTCAAATTCGCGCATGGGAGAGGGATGAGCGATTCGGTATGTTCGTAGACATCCTCTGTGTCGTCCAATGCATAGTCGTCTCTTCCTGGTTCTTCTTCCCCGTCCCCCATAAAGTCGATGAAGCGGACGGTTGGAAGATTTATTTTTGCGGGGATGCTGAGGTTGCCTGCCGCCGCTTGTCTTGGTCGTTAGACCGACAAAGCAAGATAGAGAAACAAGCAAGAGAATTTGAGTTTTCCGGTGTTGGAGACAGTCTTGTGGCAGAATCAGCAGAACGCAATCAAGAAACTTCACCGACAAACTTGCAACGATCGCTGAATCAGAAACATGAAAAAGCCTTAGGGGACAAGCTGTATCAGACAGAAAGAAATAGATTCTTGTCAGTTCGTTCCCTGACCTTCTCACACTGCGCGTGTTTCCGCCCATCAGCATAGTTAATTAGGGTAAAATGAGAGGGCTGAGTTGAAATGAGGTCAAGCCTATGACAGTTCGCCAACGACGGTATAGCAAGGAAGAGTTAGCCCGACGCGGACAAGAACTCTATGAGTCTGGAATTCGGCAGCAGGTTGAAGCCGGTAACGATGGAAAAATTGTGGCGATCGACATTGAAACCGGAGAGTTTGAGGTTGATGAAACGGTCATGGGTGCGACCGATCGGCTATTTGAACGCCTGCCTGATGCTCAACCTTGGACGCTGCGAATCGGACACAGCGCCGTCTATCATTTTGGAGCGAGGAGTCTGAAGAAAGATTAATGATTCGTGGAGTGGTTAATTTTCGCTATGAACTCATGCTTCCCCTTGTAGTCGGGAACTCGAATGGACAACGAGAGTTCGTCAATACCGTAATCGATACTGGATTTGATGGGTTCTTGTCCTTGCCCTCTGAAATAATTGCTCGTCTTGAATTGCCTTGGAGGACTTCCAATATCGCGACCTTGGGAGATGGTAGCAAAACCCTGTTTGACTTTTACACCGGAACCGTCATCTGGGATGGTCAATATCGCTCGATCGACATTGCTGAATCAGAGACGGAACCCCTGCTAGGACTGGCAATACTTCGCGGATATCGATTGCAGGTCGATAATGTTGAGGGAGGTATCGTCGAGATTGATGCACTGTGATTGTGTGCGAGAGTGATCGGTGAGGCGCGGTCTAACAATGCGATGGAGCGGCGAATAAAGTTTTTTCGCTTCGTTTCGGTTCTACTTGTCGCTGCTCATCTTCACCGTTGTGCCGCTGGTTTAAGGTGTTACTGTTTCTGAAGATTGATCGGTCACCTGCGAGAATTAATTACACATCGTTAGCTATATTGAAAGCACTTTTATGTTAAAAGCTGGAAGGCTTACGACTTGGAAGGATGATCGTGGTTTTGGGTTTATCGAACCTGAAGATGGCAGCAAAGCCGTCTTCCTTCACGTCAGCGAAGTCAAGAATTTGAGTCGTCGTCCGCAGACTGGTGACACAGTTTTTTACGAGCCACGGGTTGAGAACAATGGGAAAGTGCGTGCAACTAAGGTCTCGATTCAAGGCGTTGCACCTCGAAGCATTACACCTCGAAATCAGCCTGTAGGTGGTCGGTTTCAACAGCGAATTGTCGAAACTGCCATCGCACTTGCCTTACTAATAGCGATTGTGGCTGTGGGCAGCCGATTTGTGCCAAGCCGCTCTCCATCTCCTATAGCCGCAGTGACCAAGCCGAACTGCCAGATTAAAGGAAATATTTCGGTTTCATCGGGCAACAAGATTTATCACCTGCCAGGGATGGAAGACTATGCATCGACTGTAATTGATGAAGGCGCTGGAGAGCAGTGGTTTTGTTCTGAGTCAGAGGCGATCGCGGCAGGGTGGAAGAAGGCTCCTCGCTAGTTTCCGCAGCACAACAACGTTGTACCGTTGTACCGCTTCGTTTTAGGTTGTGGCGGTAAGCTAAAAATTACCGGGTTTCTCAAATTCGTATTGACACTGTACATACGTCTTGTTTAGAATTATAGGCATGGACGTTTATTGTGTGCTGAATGGCATTACATTTATCTGGAATCCAGAAAAGGCCCGGATTAATCCAGTCAATCATGATGGGATTACCTTTCAGCAAGCGGCTGAGGCATTTTTTGATCCATTCCTGATTCTGGTTGATGCCAGTCGCAACGATGAAGCAAGAGATGCCGTGATTGGCCTGGATACACGCTATAACTTGCTTTATGTCGTGCATATTGAGCAAGAGGGTGATTGTATTCGGATTATTTCTGCGCGTAAAGCAACCCGACAAGAGAGGATGAACTATGAAAGTTGAAGCCTTAAAGAAAAGATTGGATAAGAATCGACCTATGAGCAGCGTAACGATTCGGATGCCGGAAGATGTCGTGGAAGACTTGAAGCGAGTTGCGCCATTGTTAGGCTTTTCTGGATATCAGCCATTGATTCGGGCTTACATCGGCCAGGGATTACGTGCTGACTTGGAGCGATTTGAAGGTGAGATGGTGAGTGCGTTGATTGCCAGCTTGAAGCGACGGGGTGTGAGCGATACCGTAATTGATGAAGCGTTGAGAGAGGTTGTGCCAGCGGTAGCCAGTTAATCTGTGTTTACCAGCAGTACAACAACTTGGATGCAGCGGACTCGCAGGATTGATCACTAATGGACGTAGCGTAGCTTCGAGCCGCTGATCAAAAACGTTAGTGTTCAAAATCACGAAGCAACAACGCAAGTTTGAGCTTGTGCATGAGATTTAGATTTCACTACAATTTCCACATCTCGCCCCAAAGCATTGAGAAAGCGAAAGAATCGTGCGGTCGAAAAACCTGCTAGTGTTCCTTGGTTCGTTTCAGTCTTGCTTCGATCAGGTCAATATCCTGCCTAGGCGTAGCAATCCCTTGCTTTGATTTTTTCTGGAAAGCATGTAAGACGTAGACCCCTCCAGCCAGTTTTACCGTGTAGACGGCTCGATATCCCTTCCGGCTCAGGCCAGTGGAAAAGGCATGTTGCCTCGGTGTTCCCAGCTTTAACAGGTTGCTGATACGAGTCCTTGGTCTCCGCAACTGTTTCCAGTAACACATCCGGATCCGTCGTCTTGAAAAATCACTCCCAGATATTCACGGTAGCGACAGACTTTTCTCTCCTTCATGATTTAATTCATTGAGCACATTGTGAAGCAGTTCGGGGGTCTTTGGTTGGCTCTGGGCAGAGAATTCGTAATTCCCGGTTCCCCCGGTGTTGATCGATAAAAGGAGGGCTGGCAGTGCATCTGTACAGCATTCTTTCCACTTCCGCTGTCGTTCTGTCTGATGAATAAAATGCTTAGGACTCTCAGTCTTACGGGGTTGGTTTCGACGCCTAATTCTTCGACGGTTGCTGACGCAAGTTTGGCTGAAGCGTTTGCGCCGCCGCAAACCCTGTTGGAAGCTCAGTCGCTCTGTAGCCTGATCCTCACCCCCGAGAGCCGTGAACTGCTTTTGGAGGCGCTCCGTCAAGCGGATCGTCTGCCCCGCCCCGGAGAAAAAGCTCAAGCATTAATTGATTTGGCTTGGACGTACAAGCGTTTTGAGATTCCTTCTGCTCGGCTTTTGCTGATCCGTGCTGAATTCCTGGGTCAGTCAGCTCCTGTACCAGAAAGGATTGTGTTGCTACAACAGTTGATAGAAGCCTATCACTGTTTTGATGAGACAGAGACCGAGGCGCAGCGGCTGATCGAGATGGCATTACCGCTGGTTCGCACCCTAGGAGATCGCCCCTCCGCCACAGATAACGCCATCTCTGGGATCGCCATGACCTATGCACAGGCAGGTGAAATGGATTGGGCTGAGGCGATCGCCCGCGAAATTCGCGATCCCGAGATTCGCCTCACGGCCACCCGTCTGCTTGCTGAAGCAACAGAATCTGAGTTTGAGTCCGACATCTCTCTTTCTGTAGACCACCACCCAACCGCTTGGAATGCCTCCTTAACCTGGATCAGTCCTGAAGAGGCTGACACCAAAGGGTTAATCGAACAAATCGAAGCGTTGGATGAGCGACTGGGCCAAGGGGAGACCCTAACCGCAGCGGAGATCAGTCCTCTGGTTCAAGCGTTGACCGCCCTGCCTGCTTCGATGGTGCAATATCTCTACGGCCAGGAGTTGGCAGTGCGACTGGCTCAAGCCCAGCTCTTTGAACTGGCTCAGCAGGTGATCCAATCCATCCCCGTGCCTGCGGAAGTGGAACCCTTGTGGGGAGCCGCAGAACAATATTCACAACCGTTTGCCCTGGCAAAACTTGCCGGACGCTTAGCCTTAGAAGGTCATCTTGCCCAGGCCCTGCAACTGGTTGATACCCTACCCGACACCAACGCTAACAAGCGGGCGGAACAGGCGATCACCCGTACGGCGATCGCCAATACCCTCTTGATTCAAAACGATCTTGAATCTGCCCAAATCTGTTTGGCGGAAGCGGTTCAGCTAGCCCAGGATCTGCCCGCGACCCTGGATCAAGCCTGGGTTTTGATGTCCATTGCCACGACCTATCGGCTAAAAGGGGACCAGGAATTGGGGCAGGAATTTATAGCTCGGGCGATCGCCCTCAATCCCAATTTAGCCGTCTATGGGGAAACCTTTGAAGCAGGAGCAGCCATGCTTCAACCTACCCAGAGCCGTCCGCTAGAGATTGATGCCATTGCGGAATTTTGGCAAGCGGTGGATCAAGGGGCTGTAGACCGGGCAGCCCATCTTCTCGACATCCTGGACGATGCCGATGAGCAGATGGACCTGCTGCCAGTGCTTGCAGCGATCCAAGAACAAGCCGGTCAAATACTACAAGCCAGGGACGCCCTCCAGCAAGCCCTACAACTCGCCCAAGCAGAACGGTATCAACGCTCTGAAACCTTTGAACAGGACTCTGAATCAGCGGTATTTGCAGAACAAATTACCCAGATTCGCTATAACTTTATGAGCAGTGGCGGCAGTTTGTCTGTCCTCCAATGGGTCTTGCAACATAGTTTGAAGGACCAGGCTGATGCAGGGCTTCGCCAACAGCTTTGGGAAGAGGCGATCGCCACCCACTTGTATCGAGTAATCTACAGTGAGGCCGCAACGGTTGAGGAGTTACAAACGCTCATTCCATTTCTGGATCAGCTTTCAATTTCAACTCAACAAACCGAACTAACCCTGGGCCTGATTTCAGCCTTCACAAAACAAGAAGATCCTGCCACCGCCAGACAACTGACTGACCGATTGTCGCCCAGTCATCAAGTTAAAGCCCTCGCCGAAATGGCACAGGTCTATGGCAGAAATTAGCATAGGTCGCATAGTCTTAGAGGGTAAAATGATTGGCATGAATCGTAAAGGCATTGACATTTAGCAGTATCGCAACTTGCTGCAAGCTGCCGCCCACCTCTGCCTGAATAATCGTATTTAATCCCAATTGTTGAGCCTGAATTATTGTTCCAAAAGTGGAATTGCCATGATAGATCGCATTGAGATCTAGGCGATCGAAGAGAATTTCAAAATCCAAAATCGTATCGCCATAGTCTTGTGTTGATTCGTAGAGGAAGCGATCGCTTCCCTGTCCACCCATCAAGATATCGCTACCCAATCCCCCAACTAATAAATCATCACCATTGCCTGCCTGCAGAATGTCATTACCACTGCCACCGTAGAGACTATCATTGCCGCTGTTGCCATTTAAAATATCATTGTCATTGCCGCCATCAATCCAGTCATCACCACTGCCCCCCGTAATCAGATCTTTGCCATCTTCCCCTAGAATGCGATCGTTTCCACTCCCCCCGTTAACCACATCATCTCCGGCTCCAGCCCGAATTTGATCAACTCCGCTTCCCCCATTGTTAATATCATCGCCATTGCCCCCAGCAATTTCGTCTGCTTCACTTCCTCCATTGATAATGTCGTTGCCATGACCACCATCAAGCAAATCGTTATCGCTCAGGCCACTGAGTATATCATTGCCCTCGGTTCCCGTAATGACATCAGCACCACCGCCTGTGGGGCCGGAAGGAGGTTGGGGAGGATTGGGCTCAATTTGAATCGTGACCGTTGCAATTTTGCCGTTCACCCAATAGGTCAGCGTATCGGTCCCTATGAAATTCGAATTAGGGATGTATTCAAGCTGATTATTTTGATTGATTGAAACGCTGCCATGGGTCGGCGCGAGTTGAATTGAAAGGGGGCCTTCTAAGGGATCATTGGCCAGAACATCAATGATTGTTTTGGGAGAATTGGCCTTAAGCTTTGCAGTGTCGTCTTGGGGAAAAGCATCGACTGTCAAAGTGCTAATAGCCGTATTACTATTAGCTGTTCCGTCATTGAGCTTTAGGGTAAAGATGCGATCGCCTAAGGTTGGTTTTGAGGCAGTGTTACTGTAGGTAAGCGATCGCAAGAGTTCATCTACATCGGCTTGTGATAAATCACCACCACCACTTTTGGTAATCGTGATCGTTGAGCCACTATCGATCATCGAAACAGAAAAGCTGGTAGAGCGATTGGGAACCGTTACGCTTTGACTACTGTTTGTATTCAGGGGCAACTCAAGGTTGCCAATCTTGAGGATTTCATGAGGACCATTTGCCAGGCCAGAGACCGCTATTGTGATGGTTTCAATATCATCGCCGCTGGGATCTGAGCCGGTCGCTCGAAGCGGGTCAGCGATCGTTGCCGCCGCTCCCCCCGCAACGAAGGTGCTGCTGTAGTCAACGCCAGACTGACCCTCGTTGCCATTTCCATTGAGGTCAAGGATAGGTGGCTCGTTGGCATCGGGAATGCCGTTGCCATTGCCATCCTTTTGAAACGTGACAGTGAAAGTTTTGATGCCGGATGATTTTGTATCAGTTTCTTGAGGGCTATTAAAGAGCTGATCTCCATCTAAATCTGTTTGATCCAGACTTATACCCTCTAGTTCTAAACTCAATAAACCGACAAATTCTGGAGGAGGAACCAGGATTAAGCCTGCCAAGTCTTCGGGGGTAAAGATCCAAGTATTACTGCCTTGCTTACTGCCAATTGATGTTGAATCCTTGGTAAAGGTAAAGCCATCCGGCACATTGCGAATTGTATAGATTAGGGTTTCTGAACCATCTGTATCCGCAGGGGTACTGCCCGTGAGCGATAGGGCAATCGGCTGGTTTTGAATGCCTGTTGCGCTGATTGCTGTCACGCTGGGTATTTCGGCGATGGGTAGCACTGTGACTGTGACCGTAGCAGGCTTACCGTTAACGCTATAGGTGAGACTATCTACGCCACTAAAGTGAGGATTAGGTTGATATTCAATCTCGTTATTATTGTTGACGAGAGCCGTGCCTTGGGAAGGTTCGGATTGGATAGAAACAGAGCCATTGAGTGGATCGTTAACTAATACATTGATGACGGTACTGCTTGCATTTTCTTGAACGGTAATCGTATCGTCTTGGGGAAACGCATCGACGGTGATGGTGCTAACAGCGAGGTTACTGTCGGCTGTTCCGTCGTTGAGTTTGATTAAAAATGTGCGATCGCCCAAGGTTGGCGTAGATGCCGTATTTTTATAGGAGAGCGATCGCAGAACCGCTTCAACTTCGGATTGGCTCAGATCGCCACTGCCATCTTTGGTTATTGTAACTTTCGTTCCATTGTCTGTAATCGCAATAGAAAAAGTTGTCCCGCTATTTGGTAGTACAAAACTTTGACTGGTGTCAGCATTGAGTGGAAACTCAAGATTAGCAATCTCGAAAACTTCATTGGCTCCATCGGTAAGGTTGGTGATGGCGATCGTAATTTTTTCAATATCGGGTTCGTTAAAATCGCTGCCTGTTGCGTTCGTTGGACTGGCGATCGCAATAGCGCTGCCGCCCGCAGTAAAGGTTGTAGAATACCCATCTCCAGAATTAGCTGAGCCATTTAAATCTAGAACTGGCGCAACGTTATCAACTCCATTAATCGTAATGGTAACGGTCGCATCATCGGTGCCACCTCTGCCATCGGATACGGTATAAATAAAGCTATCTTTTGCGGTTTGACCACTGGTCAAACCATTAAACTTGCCATTGGGATCATAACTATAAGAACCATTCGCATTGACCGTGAGCAACGCTCCTGATGACAACGTTATTTGCTGGCCAACTGCCGTAATCTGACCATTGACGGCTGCAACCGTGAGGGGATCTCCGTCAGGATCAAAGTCGTTCGCTAAAATGCCTGCGGCATTGACATTGAGCACAACATTTTCATTGGTAAGGCCCGTATCTCCGCCCGTCGTGATTAAATTGGTAAAGTTAAATTGTCGATTGCCATCAAAGATAAAACCTGATTGCTGAAATTCAGCAGTCAATAGGATTTCAAAAGAAGTCTTATATTCATAGTTAATTTGAAGTGCAAACTCAGGATCATTATCGTTTCCAGGGTTTTGAGAATTGTTCGGATCGTTATTTGCTGTTGAGGTAAAAACCAATTGGCCGTTGGACGGAGAGAGGAGCAGTTTAGTGGGCGCATTTATACCGTAGGTTGATACCTCGGACTGCGATACCGTGACAGAGCCAGAAAGACTACTATCTCTTTTGTCTAAATCTTTTATAGTAAAACTAGAAGAAATCGGAACTGAAGTTGTTGTACCAGCCTCAAAAAATTCAAACTTTAGTTTGGCTGTGGTAACCCCAGAGATTGCTGAGTTCGAAAAGTTAAATTTGGCATCATCGCCAGCAACTGTAAAACTTGTTGTTCCCGTATCTGTTGTTTCGATCAGCGTCAGGCGAACATCTACGACGGTTCCATCTTTTGTAATACCGGCATTCTTGTAGAGGGCAACTGTTCCGGCTTTACCCATTTGACCATTGCCACCGGGATGACTCAGTGTGGGTGAGGAGAAGCTGAGATTAATCGCGTTAAATGTACTCGCATTACTGGCATCTGGAGCGATCGGTCCTGTATTTGTGGGCAGGACATGGGGATAGGCAATAATTTCTTCTTTGACAAAAGCAAACTCTTCTAGGGGATTGCCCAGATGAGTGTCTAACGTCCAATTGCCTCCTAGCTCTCCAGAACCGATTAGCGTACTAGAAGCAGAAAGACTAGCTCCGGTTAACTGATGGAGTTTTTCTAGAAACTCTGCACCGGCGTCACCGACAGCCACTCGACAGCCATATATCGAAATTGAGCTGATGGACCAACTTTCTAATACTGCTTCGTAGAAAGCAAGCGTTTCCAAATTGAGCTGACTTTTGCCTAATAGGAGAGATCCGGGTGAGCCATGGGAAATAATATAGATATGGGGTTTTGACTCAGGCGATCGCGCCTTCAAAATCTCAGTGATTTGGAAAACACCATCGTCTTCACCCTTGAGAACATGAACCTCTATATTCGGTTTGATGGCATACAGCAGTAGCTCATACTGCTCTACTGTCGAATCAAGAAAAGCAATTGATGTTTGGATAGGCATGCTAGATAGACCTCGACAATACACCCCAAACCGAATGCAGACCTAGAGGGGTGCATCATCCGCGAGGTCTGTAGGAAGCAACGGAGAATTACTGTAAAATTTCCGCTATCCAGCCTCAGTATTACCAATCTTCACTGGCGTCTTAACACGGAAAACACGTATTTTCTAGCCTTTTTGATTTTCGTCATGGGTCTTCCTTCAACCTGTAATCCTTGGGAGACACTGCACTAAATAAAAGCAAATTGTGAATGATAAACGTATTTTCAAGGATGACGACAGACAATTGCTTTAAAGCCCTAGGATCGTCCTTTGGTAGATTCTATTGGACGATCGCAAAATCACCAGCCAAAGACTCAAGTTTTTCTGCAAGATTACAGAGTTATCACCATCGGTAAATACTGAAAACAAGACTAATATCACCACGAAAAAGATATCGACTCAAATATGAATTTGGCTCAGAATAAGCCGAAGGCGGTCATAATCATCTTTTAATAAAACCGTGAGCGATCGCCCCGCCTGTACCAACCACTCCCGATCAGCCTTACGTAGCTGATACACCTCTCGCATCGTCGCTGCCAACAGGCTGTCATTGGGAGCCCCTTGAACCTGTAAAAGGGTTCGCAAAAAATCTAGCTTCTCTGTAAAGGCGAGGACTTCATGGGGCGTACACCGATACACCGCCTGATGAACCTGGGGCGGACGGGGGGGTAAATATTGGTAAAAGTCTCTGGCCTGAAAGGGTGACGCAGCGCCTCGGGCCTCCTGGGTTGGAACGTGGAATCCAACGATAACCGCCCGAAACTCCGTCTGGAGCATCGCAAAGATCTGAGGCTGCTCTTCGCGCAAATCCGCCATGCTCATACCCAGCGCCCGCGCCCGATGCACTGAATCGACGGGAGAAGTAGTTGCGTGATAAACTACTCCATAAACTTGATTGCCGGAGGCTTCATCGAGCGATCGCACCCAGCTGCCAAAGGGCGGCATGACCGGAAAGCTCAGATCCTCCGGCTCCAAACATTGAGCCAAAAACTCGGTCGTTGAGGTTTCAACCACTTCGGCAAAATGACTGGGGTCGCGATCGCGACCCGTAAACTGAGGTAACGGCAAGCGCATCCTACTTCACCGCTTCCAACTCCGAGAGTCGGAACGTCACCAGCTTATCCCAGTTGCCCCCTTCAAACAGGACAGCCGCTTTGCCATCGCTGACGCGCTGGACATAGCCTTGAAAATTGTAGTAGGTGTCGTCAACATTGATGACGCGCACCGCTTGGCCCGGAAGAATCATTAGGTACCTCACGCTGATCCAGCATAGAACTCCATGCTTTCTAGCTTAACGAGTTTGGTCACGATTCTTCCGCCTCTTTGCTGACGGTTAGGAGAACTTCTCCCTTCAGCAGGCGATCGGCAGCTTCCAATAGACTTTCTTCCAGGTAGGGCTTCGTGAAATACCCCCGAGCCCCATACTGGGCCGCGAGACGACGGTGGCGATCGGCTCCCCGCGAAGTCAGCATGGCAATGGGCAAGGTCTTGAGATATTCGTCCTTTTGCAGCCGTTCCAGCAACTCCAGGCCTGTCATGCGCGGCATCTCAATGTCACAGAAGACCAAATTACAGGGCAAGCCCGAACGCAGTTTTTCCCAGGCTTCCTGGCCATCCCGTGCCTGCTCGACCCGATAGCCCGCCTTGGCAAAGCTCATGGAGAGCAGCTCTCGCACCGTAATCGAGTCATCCACGATCAGCACAAGCGGGTCGCTCGCCGGGGTTGCTGTTGGTTCTTCAAAGGCATCTTCCATTTCCCACAGGGATTGAGCTCCTTGACGAGTCCGTCCCTTTGCCAAGTCAATCAGCTCCAGAACATCCGCGATCGGCATCACCTGACCATCCGCCAAAACAGTTGCTCCAGCAATCCCTACTGGTTTAGGCACAGGACCTTCTAGCTGTTTAATGACAATATCGCGTTCACCATCCACTCGGTCCACATGCACCGCCAGATACTCACCCGCACTGCGCAAAATCACAAGCGCCATCATGTCTTCGTCCAGCGTCCCCGCATAGACGGAACTACGGCTGAGGGTGCGGTTATACTTGAGTAAATCGGAGAGCGCACGCACCGGCAGCATCATGTCGCGCCACTGAATACAGGCTTGTCCTTCTTCGTTGGAGAGCAACTGCTCCTTGGGAATATCGAACATGTCTTCGACCCCGTCGAGGGGGAAGGCAATTCGAGCCCGGTTGCTAATGCAGCTCAAGGCTTTGGTAATACTCAGCGTCAGCGGCAACCGGATCGTAAAGGTCGTCCCTTCGCCAATGGTGGAGTCAATGATAACGGTCCCTCGCAGCTCCTGTAGGCGGGTCCGAACCACATCCATACCCACTCCTCGTCCAGCAAAGGCATCCGCCTGATCTCGGGTGGAGAAGCCTGCATGGAAAAGAAAATCGTAAAGCTGGGAGACGCCTAGATTATCCGCTTCTTCTGGACGGAGGAGTCCTTTTTCAATGGCCTTGCGCTTAATCACCTCCGGATCAATCCCTGCGCCATCATCCGAAATCGAAATCACCGTTTGGTTCCCCTGGTAGAACGCATGTAAACGAATTTGTCCTTCAGGGGATTTGCCGGAAAGAATGCGCTCCTCGGGCGTTTCAATGCCGTGAGTCACGGCGTTGTTGATCAGGTGGGTTAGGGGATCGTGAAGTTGCTCAACCAACATTTTGTCGACCAACGTTTCCCGCCCATCCACCAGCAAATTGGCTTCTTTACCGCATTTCCGGGCAATGTCGCGGACTGCCCGAGGCAGGCGATCAGCGGTTTGTGAGAAGGGTACCATGCGAGCACGGTTGACCTGCTCTTGGAGTTGGGTGGTCGTTTGACGGAAGTTGCGAGCCACCTGATCTAAGGACTCGTTAATCAGAAAATCAATGTCATCTGTCGATTCCTTAATCCGAACAATCAGTTCAATAATGTCTTGAGAAAGGGTATGAAACGCGCTAAAACGGTCGAGTTCCAGATCGTCGAGCTCGTCAACCTGACTCCCGCTGCCCGAGCTGCCCGAATCTCCCGAACGGTTACTGCTGCTCTGTCCACCGCCGAGGAACGCGTTCAAAGGACTCGCCCCCATGACTTTCCGCCGACTGTTGAGCAGGGCGTTTTCGAGGAGCGATCGCTCATACTGATCTTGTAGCCGCTGGCCCACATCACTTAATTGCTGGGTATGGCCACCGAGCTTATCTAGGGCTTGGCGCAGACGGTCCTGATCGCCTTCGAGGGAGTTCCGGGTCACGACCATTTCCCCCACGAGGTTGCTGAGGGTATCGAGGGTCTTGATCGGTACCCGCATGCTCTGCTCAACCAGGCGCTGGGTGCGGGTGCGACTTTTAGACGGCATGGATACACCGACACCCGCTGAGGGAGAGGCTGTCTGCCCACCAATGGATTTGGCTTGCTGAAGCAGTTGCTCCATGTCGGCAAAGTCTGAATCTTCATCGGCGATCGCCAACGGCGTCGAGACTACGGGTGTGGCCACCTCACCCAGCAGACTATCAAGGTCATCAAAATCGCTGTCTGTCCCGACTTCGGCGGAAATATCATTGAGTAAGGAATCTAGATCGCCAAATCCATCGTCACGGGTCACCTCCGAACGGGTCACCTCCGATTGAGGGCCAATCGCTTCAGGACCAGCCGCTTCAACCTCGACAATTTCAGGACTGGCTTCATCCTCCTGGGCTAAGTCCTCTTCAAAACCCAGGATAGAGTCCAATTCACTCAGGTCTGCGGCCTCAGCGGTCGGTGAACTGATAGGGGCGATCGCCTCTGCCAACACCATGGCATCTTCGGTTGCAGCCAATTGCGCCGCGTTTCCACTCTCCGCAAAGGTCAAGGTATCGTCAAAGGAAAGCGAATCATCGAAGGAAAGCGAATCATCAAGCGAGGAATCCAGTTCTGGAAATTCCGCCTCACCCATCTCTGCTTCTACTTCTACCTCTGCCTCTGCCTCTGCCTCTGGGGGGGCAGGTATAGAGTCGTCTGCGGTAGAGTCGTCTGGGATGTCTAATGCAGAGTCTAAGGAACCAAAGAGATCGGCGATCGCATCCTCGGACTCTAGCTCAGCAAACAAAGAATCCGCTGCTCCCTCATCCAAACTAGTGCTCGCAGAACTTAGCTCCACTTCAGGTTCTGCCTCAGAAGTCGGCTCAGATTCCGCTTCAAGGGAATCGAACAAATCCTCCAAATCTGCCAGCGCAGTATCGGCAGAATTCTCTGCTGATAAGGGTGCCGATGGGAGGGCTGACAAGGATTCAGGGGGTGATGCTGGCATCGCAAAGTCGTCCCAATCTGAATTCTGGAACAGCGATTCCGCTTCTAGGTCGAGTGCCGCTCCTTCAAAATCGTCCAGATCGTTGAGGTCGAAGCTATCGGTTTCGGGGGAACCCAGCAGTTCATCGCCAAACAGATCGGCCAAGGCCGATGCGGCATCTTCGTCAGGCAAGGGCTCATCCAGGGAAGCCGCTGGCGCTTGCGAGGTTGATGCGATCGCCGCACCCGAGTTTGTTTTCCCAAAAAACTCGTCTTTCTCCAGGGGATTTTCACCAAACAGATCGGCTAATTCCTCCAATCCCTCAATGGGCATTTCATCTGCCCCCCCCAGTGCCCCCGTCAGCCAAGCTGCTGAATCGCTGCCATCGCCATTCAGGTCCGATAAATCTGACAAATCCCCGAGCTCGTCCCAGGACAAATCGTCCTCCAAATCGCTGACAAAGCTATCGGTCAAATTTGCAGTCTCCTCCCCAGGGAGCCCAACAGGTTGGCGCTGGCGCTCTAGCTCCGCCAATACCGGCAGAGGAGCAGAAGCCCCAGGGGCAACCCCAGTTTCCATTTGCGCTTGGAGCACTGTATCCAGGGCATCAAAATTGGGCTCCATCTCCGCCCAGATCGCCGCACTCTTGGCTTCATCCAGCGCCGAGGTTTCCCGCACTTCTTCCATGAGCTGCTGAAGCGCTTCAACCCCCTTGAGCAGGTGCGCTTCCATCGCGGCATCCGGCTGAACGGGATGGCCCTTGATAAACTTCAGGCTACTCTCCAGACGGTAAGCCACCTTTTGAATACCGTGGAGCTCTAACATCGCTGCCCCCCCCTTAATCGAGTGGGCTGCACGATAAAGCTCATTGATGCGTTCTGGGTCCGCCAAAGCTTCATCCAAAGCCTGGACACCAGGCTCTAGGAGCTCAAGATATTCCTGGCTTTCTTCCAAGAAGAACCCAATAATTCGCTGCCGCTGTTCTGGATCCATTGCAGTATGCCAACCTATCTGGACTGCGGGGCAGAGGCCGTTTTACCACGACCCCAACAATAATCTGGACGGAAACGCTTCGAGTCTAGCCCTCTTCAGAGCTTTCGACCCGGAATCGTTCCACCGACGTTTGCAGATCGCTGGCAACGCCCACCAGGTTTTGGAGCGATCGCGACACCCGCTGAGCCTCCTGGGAGGTCTCTTGGGCCGTCAGTTCGACGGATTGCATCACCTGGGCTACTTGGCGGGAAGTTTCCGTTTGTTCCACCGTATCGGCGGTAATCGAACGCACAAGCTGGTCGATGCGATTGGACACCTGGATGATGTCGTCGAGCGATCGCTTCGCCTGTTCCGCCAGTTTAGTCCCCGTAATCACCTGCTGGGTGCCTTCTTCCATAGCCACCATCACGGAGCTGGTCTCACCCTGAATTTGCAGCACGATCTGTTCAATCTCTTTCGAAGATTTAGCGGCTCGATCCGCAAGTTGTCGCACTTCATCGGCCACGATCGCAAATCCGCGACCCGCATCCCCCGCCCGAGCCGCCTCAATACTAGCGTTGAGCGCCAATAGATTCGTTCGAGACGCAATCTGGGAAATTAAGGCCACAATCTTCGAAATTTCCTGGGAGGATTCCGCCAGACGCTTCACCTTCCGCGTGGTTTCCGCCACGGTTTCTCGAATTTGCAGAATCCCCGCCACGGTTTTCTCCACCGCTTCGCCGCCTTTAAGCGCGGTCACCGACGCCGTCCGGGCCACTTCTTCCGCCTCGCGGGCGCTATCGGCCACCCGCTGAATCGAATCGGTCATCACCTGTACAGAATTCAGCGTCACGGCTAATTCTTCCGCCTGACGCAGTGCATCGGAAGACAAACTGCGGGCAAAGGTTTCATTCTCCGAGGCCGCCTTGTTCACCTGGGTCGCCGCTGTCTTCACCTGCAAGACAATTTCCCGCAGGTTCTGAATCGTCAAGTTGAACGAGTCCGCCACCGCGCCCAGCACGTCAGCTGTGACTTCAGCCTGGACCGTCAAATCCCCTCGGGCCGCCCCTTCCACATCGTCCAGCAAACGAATCACCTGGCGCTGCAAGTCTTCCTTCTGCTGTTCCTGCTCCTCGGCCTTGCGCTGGGCGTCCTTGGTGGTTGCCAAAATCACGCGGGACATTTGGTTGAACCCCGCCGCCAATTGACCCAGCTCATCTTCAGAATAAATCGTGGCCTGAGCGTTGAAATTACCTTGGACAATCTTCGAAAACTGGGCTTGCAAATCTTCCGTCGTCCGGCGAATCTGTCGCCGCATCAGCTCACCCATGATCCCTGCCCCCGCCATGCCCGCTACCCCACCGGCCAGGGCCAAAACCAACGGTGCAGGAGAGGATTGAACCTCTGGAGCTGGGTTCGCCACCTTGTTGTACAGCACATTGGAGCCGACGACCCCCAGCGCTGCCGCTAGCCCCGCTGTGGCAGCAATGACGGTCCGTTTTGTCGTCAGCGAAGCATTTTCCAGGGGGGCTAAAATTCCCTGCTCCACCGCAACGGTGGGTTCTACCTCAGCAATTTCGGATTGGGTAAAGGAGGGCAAGTTATCTGTCCCCCAGACCGATTCTGCGGTGCCCACTTCCTCTGCACTGATGCCAAAGCTGCTGAGGTCGCTGCCATCGCTCATTTCGCCTGTGGGCAAATCAAACCCAGAGGTAGGAATCGGGCTGGTAAAACCAATCGAGTCCTCCGCTAGGTCAAACTCAGACAGGCCGCCAAAATCATCAAAGGCATCAAATTCCTCGAGAAAATCCGCATTGCTGCGTCCACCTGTATCTCCCCCCGTCGAATCGGCATCCCCGGACGGCATTTCTCCAGGTAAATGAGAAATTGAAGGCAGATCACCGGCAAACGTATCAAATTCCCCTTGCCCCCCTAACCCAAAATCCGTTTCCGGATTGTCGTCATCCTCCAAACCTCCAAAGGCATCAAAGTTGTCAAAGGAGTCGTTCGCCAAGGAGTTGTTATCGTTGGGCGTCTCAAACGTCAGCACAGGCGCTGGCGACTCATCCTCAAAGGACATGGATTCAAAAAACGAAGCTGATTCCTCCTCCAAGGAAGGACTCGTGGGCTCTCCCGTAGATGAACGATAGTCTTCATCGTCTGGATCTGCGGCCATCGCATAGGGCGTTGCGGCGGCGGTGATGGGTGCACCCGGCTCCATCAGCGGATTCTCGGCAAAACCTGCGGCAGTTCCAGTCAGGTCAAAATCCTCATCATTCATAAAGAGAGTTGCTTCTGGTCGATCCCCTGGCGAGCCATCATCGAAGAAATCTGCCTCTGAGGTAAAGGCCGAGTCGAAGGCAAATTCGTCGGCGACCTCCTCGCCCTGGGCTGGTACTGGATCCAAGTCGAAATTTAATTCGGAATCCTCAAAAGCGGGTTCAGCCAGACCATCCTCAGTCTCTGCACCAAAGACATCGTTAGAGAAGTCATCATCAAGGTCCGCTCCCCCATCGCTGTCCGACAACGCCTCTTCATCCACCGCTGCAAAGCCATTGGGCGATTGAGCGCCAAAGGGATTGCCAGTGGAGAAGGGATTGTCTTCAACCAGGCCCAATGCTTCATCGCCCCCAAAGGGATTTTCTCCACTGCTATCCCCAAACGGATTGACGAAATCCGCACCCATCCCGTCATCCATACCCATCCCGTCATTCGCTAAGCGGCTGCCTGTTGCGCCGACGCCCTGGGCGATCGCCTCTCCAGACCCCAAACTAATCGGTTCCCCAGAGCCCAGGCTGATGACATCCTCGTCGGAGTCAAAGCCATCGGCATCAAAACCAATCTCATCCGGCTCATCAAAGCTAAAATCAAAGGCGTCATGGGAACCATTGTGGTTTTCCTCATCCCCTTGCGGTGAGCCCAGGTCCAGGGCGATCGCCTCCTGAGGGTCCGCCATGCCGCTAGATCGAGGGGAATCAAGATCCGCAAAATTGAGCGAATCAAAGCTCAGGGCACTGACATCGGAATCCGCCCCAAACCCCGTACCACTATCCTCCAGGTCCATCTCAGGAGACCAGCTATCCGGGCCATTATCATCGTCAAAATTCCCCGGCGGCTCTTCCAAGGCCACACCGGTCACCGCCCGCGTTTTGACCTGGCCGCCAAATTCTCGACAGGTTTCAATCCCCTGGCTAGCATAGTCTAAGAACGAAGGCTCATCGGTGAGATGGGCGATCGCCTCATAATCATCCAGTGCCGTATCGTACTGCTGCAAGCCGTAACAATAAATGTGACCTCTCAGCAAGCGCACTCGCGGGTCATCCGGGGTGTGCTGCATGAGCTCATCCACAAGCTCTGCCGCCTCCCGATAGTTTCCTTGCATATAGGCCCGTTCAGCCTGCTGATATGACATCTACCTTGCTCCTAAGCTACCCTTAGCCAATCTGTTGAATCTCGTAATTGTGGTTTCGCACTCACATCGCCCATCGTGCAGATCGGAGAATCGCAGACTGATCGAGCAATCGAAGATGACGGTCTCCACCTTCACTCGCTAGAATCCATTCCCCACGGACAAAAGGGGCCATATTATCAGGAATATTCTTAGGCGTGATCAGCTGCTCAGGACTTAACCAAGCTGTATCAATAACCCGATCCACGGCAAGCCCCAAGAGCGTGTCCTGTTCTTCGATGGCAATGACATGGAGTTCTGGGCGATCGGTATTGAGAACCACAGAGTCCCCGAGAAATTGACCCAAATCTGCCACCCAAATCACCCGACCTCTAGCATTCAGCGTTCCGAGCATCAAGGGCGATACATTCGGAATAGGCGTGATCCCTTCCGGCGACTGAAACAGGGTTTCTCGGATGCCAATCGCCGGTAAAGCGAATTCTTCCCCTGACGGGACATAAAAACAAAGGTGTAACTCACCTTCGGGCGTCTCCAGTTCCTGAATCTCTGAGGCTTGGTTTTGACCTACCCCCGTTAAAAAATCTGGGTTGCGATTGCCGATCATGGGTGAAGCTAGCCCCTCAGTAACTGCTTGACGGTCCCTACAAGTTCCGTGGGTTGGAACGGCTTCGCAATGTAGGCATCTGCGCCTTGCTTGATTCCCCAGTATCGATCAAACTCCTCGCCCTTGGAGGAACACATGACCACTGGCACCCCTTGGGTTCTGGGATCATTTTTTAACCGGCGACAGAGTTCGTAACCGTTCATTCTGGGCATCACAATATCCAGGATAACGATGTCAGGCTGATGACTCTTAATGCGCTCAAGGGCCTCTACGCCGTCGGTGGCAACGGACACATCCAGCCCACTCCCCCTCAGGAGATCGGTAATCATTTCCCGTTGAGCAGGACTATCTTCAACCACCAAGACTGTACTCATTGTTGACCTCTGAGATTTTCCCGTTTGGAGAGTTACTAGCATGTGCGGGAAGCAGGTGAGAAACAACTGGGTTGCACCGTTATCCAGGGCTCCAGCAGACCTGTGGCAAGCCTGAGCAATAGAGTATGCTTGGAAATCGCCCTTGGGAAAGACTCATAGCCCGCACCCTAGCAAATGCACCTAATCCCTATGCCTCCTGGGATGATTCGCCGGGAAACATAAGCAGGCCCTACGCTAGGTGTCGGAGCTTAATTTGGCTTCATCGTTATCATGCCCCAATTTACCCTGTAAAGCATCAGCTCCGTACTCCTCTTGTACCGCATTAAACGGCTGACCGGAGGAATTACCAGGACCAATATACTTTTCCAACAACATATGCAGCTCATCCGTGCTAAATGGTTTTGTTAAGTAATCCGTTGCACCCACGAGACGAGCTTGGGTTCGGTCAACAAACCCTTCTTTCCCTGTCAGCATAATAATCGGTCGCTGCTGAAAACGCTGGGTCTGTCGCAGCATGGCGCAGAGTTCATAGCCGTTGAGCTTGGGCATATCAATATCACATAAGACTAAGGCCGGGGGATCACGGAGCAGTTCTCCTACCGCCTCTAGGGGGTTGTGAAAGGCGCGCACCGTATATCCCCAGGTTTGCAGCGTTTGGCGCAGAATCTCTAGGGTGGCTAGGGCATCGTCGATACAGACGATAACGTGGGAGGTGGGCTGGGGGGGAGGGGCGATCGCCTCCGAAGTCATGGCCCTAGGCAATTGCAGCCGCATCAAATGGGCTTCGACATAGGGGTAAATGGCCTGGGCCACAGTCACAATTGAGCGGTTCAAGCGTCTGGCCATGCGCCGCAACGACAGGGTTCCATCGGCCCAGCGAGTTAAGTTTTGAAAAACCTCGTCGCCGACTTGCTTGCGGAGGGCGATCGCATCAATCACCTGAGGACATTGTTCAGGGGACACAATGGTCGGATAAAGCTGCTTCCAGCGATGCAGTTGAAACTGTAAAGCCTTTAAGCGCGGGCCAATCTCCAGCGTCGTAATGGGAGAAGCCGGAGCATTGCCCAATTCAAAGCGAAAGGCCCCCGCATGCAGACTGAGAACATCAAACAGGGTCTCATCCACCAACCGTTGTACAAGGGCAATGCCTTGCTCACGGCTGATTTGAGCCGTTTTTAGCAATTGCCACAGAGCATCGTACTCCGGCATATGTAGCGGGAGCTGTAATACTTCAGACCCCTCTTCTGTTCGTCCGACTTCCGAGGGTAAACGATAAAGGCAATCTTCTAGCCGTTCGCTTCTCCCCGGCATCGAAGAGACCTGAACCGAAGAAGCATGTACAATTCGACCTTGGACGACCGAAATCAGCCAAGCCTGATGGTCAGCTTGCAACCACAACTCCCCAGTGCGCTGGCCGAGCTCGATGAGCTGCAAAATGGTATAAACATCAATTTCGTGAAGCTGGCCTTGCATGAAGTCTAAAGAAAAAAGATAGAGACGGCCCAGCCAAGAGGGGATTTAGATCTGTAAGCTATATAAAATTTATACATTCGATCGGGGCACTCTAGGACTCAGTCATGCTCAGGTCAATGTCCAGTCAAGGTCAAACCGTTGCAACGATGACTGCCGGGAGCAGTTGAGCTAAGATTTAACCGAGTTTTCTAGGATGTAAGCCGGGTGGCCTACATCACGCCCCCATTTTTAGATTCTTTAAGCATTTTAAGAGGGTAATCGGCGTGCAGTATCTGGCAGAAGTGCAAAAGAAAAGCGGCGGCCTGCTAGGAGCCAGCAAAGCCGAGCTGCGTCTGATTGCCTGTCAACGCTCTGAAGACAATTGGCAGGCCATGGCAGGCAGTAACGTGATTTCCACGGATAAAGCCAGTGACTATGGCTCTGGCACGCTGGTGATCGCCGAAATCGCGGGCAATGACGTCAAACGCGTCAGCGCTGCAACGCAACCCGTTCTCAAAATCCTTCAGCATTATTCGCGGCTTCAGGAGAAGCTAAAGGACAAAGACGATGATATTGAACAATGGAAGCAGTCGCTGACCTATCAAAGTCAGGAACTGAATCGCCGTGTCATGGAGGTTGAGGTTCGCGAGGAACAGCTCCAGCAAGCCAGCGAAGAACTCGCCCGACTCGAACAACAGCGTCAGGAAGTCACGGTTTTACGCGAAGAGATTCAGCGCAATCAGGCGGAGATTGAAACGAAGCAGCAGGAAATTACCGCAGCTTGGTCACAGCTAGAGACGGAGCGACATCATCTAGAACACCAGCTTCAGACCGGACAAGGTGGAGGTTCGTTGGATCCCGTGCAACTTCAGTCCCTGGCGGGACAGCTCCACCAATTGGAGGCCGCTGCGCCTGCGGTGGATGAGGTTCAGGCTCGTGTGGCTCAACTGTTTGAGCAAGTTCAACAGCAGCAGCCCATATTGGACCAGTATTGGCACCAAGCCGAAGCAGGGGGCTCGGCAGCAGACATCGATACCTCTTTGCCGACACTTCAGCAGGCTTGGGCGGCTTGGTCGGAGGGGCAAGCGGATCTAGAGCGTTTGCGGGGAGAACTGGCAGCGCTACGACGAGAGCTGAGTGTGAAGTCTCAGGCCGCAGAAACGCTTCAACGCCAGCTCAAGGCCAATAGATTGCTCAAACAGCAGTTGACCCATTTGGCGGGAGGACTGGATCCGGATATTGCCGCTCAAATTGATTTTCCAGCTCTAGAGCAAATGTCCATAGAAGAGCTAGAGAGCAAGGTTCAGGATTTGCAGACGGACTATAAGCGCATCTTTAATTTTGTTAACGACCAAGAGGAGGAGCTGCGGTTCCAGCTCCAGGCGGTCGATGAGTTAAAGCAAAAAATTGCGGAGGCGAGTGAGTTCGATCGCCTCACCCTAGAAACGGAGTTGGCCGATGAACAGGACAGCTACCGCATCTTAGATGAGTCCATGTTTGACCAGCGTCGTACGCTCAACGAACGCAAGACGATTTTGTCTCAGTATGAATCGATTTTGGCAAAACGTCGGGGGCAGTCTGTACCAGAGGCTGAACCCAGTATTGACCTAGGTCCTCTGCTGTCCCAATTGGCTGCGGATACGGTTCAGTACAACCAACAGCTAGAGGATCTCAAGGCACAAATTCAAACCCTCGAAGCCCAGCAACAGGATCTCGAAGTCCGGGTGAACCAGCAGACGGCGGTTCAAATGCAGAAGCGTCAGGACCTGGATCAGCTCTCCAGAACCCTTTCGGTTAGCGGCGGGGGATTGGGGGATACTTATCGAGCGGTGCTGCACCCTGTGCAGGAGCTAGTCAATCAACTGCGGCAACAGCTTGAAGGGCTGAAGGGGGATTGCGATCGCCTCCAGGAATCCCGTCATTATCAGCATCAGCTCCTGGCAGGGCTCCAGCAAACCCTAGCGGATCTGGGAGGGACGGTCTATTCTGACGCAGCCTAAAGCGGCTCAATCCCCCAGATCATCCCTAATCGACTGTCGCAGCAGCAGTCGGCTGGGTCGTTTCCAGAAGAATTCTTCCCAGGACGGGTCGACCCGCTGAAAGCGATAGCCGAGCTGGGTGTAGAGTTGTCGCGCCGGTTGATTATTTTCCAGCACATGCAGGTATAAATCCTGATAGCCCTGGGTCTGGGCAAAGGTCCGGCAGGTAGTGAGCAACCGCCGAGCAATCCCCTGGCGTCGAACCGTGCGACAAACGGCCAGATTAGAGAGATAGGGTGAGCCGCTGGGGCCGGACACCGCCCATTGCAGCATCGCTTGTGAAAAGCAATCTGTCCCGCCTAGACCTGCTAGCCAGCGCTGGGCGCGCACGGTCAGCTCTACGGTTCCCACCAAGGTTTCTTCAAGTAAGGTTTCTTCAAATTTGGCTGGGCGCATTTCCCCTGGGGGCGAGGCGGTTCCTGCAGCTCGAACTTGCACGGCAACCCAGCAGGCATAATCCTGTGAGGGCTGTTTTAAGCGCAAACGCAGATCTTCTTGAATACTGAACCGCATCAAGGGATAAAGCCAGTCCCAGGGCATCTCCAAGGGATTGAAGCATTGAGCCAAGAGCGTCGCTAGAGCGGGCAAATCCTCGATAACGGCTCGACGAATCTGGATGTCACCGACCTGTACGCTCGGCCTTGGCAATGAAGCTCCCTTGTCACTGGCCATCAGACTAATCCTGCTGGTGAGAGAACTGATAGGCCCCGGCGGCGGAGAGGGCGATCGCCAATACCAACAGCACAACCCCATTCACCCAGGGAAACTGACTCCAGGGCTGATAGGCCGCCGCCCGCAGTCCGGTTGTGGCGTAGGTCAGGGGCAGGCAATAGACAACGATTTTGAGCAGGGGGGGCAGCGTCGAGGGGTCAAAGAATGTTGCGCCCAGAAAGGACATCGGCACAATCAAAAAGTTGTTATAGAGGCCGACGCTCTCTAGGGACTTCACCCGCAACCCAGTCAGGACGCCAATTCCCGCAAAGACGGCGCAGTTCAAAATCAGAATCAGCCAGAACAGCGGATTGAGGAAACTCCAGGGCTGGCCGGTAAACAGGATGGCGACAAAAATAACTGAAGCGGACGTGAGCAACCCCCGCAAAATCCCGGCCATCATCTTGCCCAAATGCAAAGCCAAGGGATGAACCGGCAGGAGCAGCATTTCCTCGAAGGTTTTGGAAAACAGCCGCTCGCCACAGATGGAAAACGTCGTGCCACCAAAGCTAATGGCCATGGAGGACAGGGCCACCATCCCCGGCAAAATAAATTCCAGGTAGCTGCCGTAGTCTGTACTGATGCTGGTGCCGGGACGAATCGAATTCCCTAACCCTAAGCCAAAGGCCACGATGTAAATCAACGGTGAAATCAGTCCTGAAGAAATCACTTGGGTAATGCGGGCACGCAGATCCAACCAATCTCCCCAGAAGACGGTGAGGCTATCTTGCCAGAGGTATTTCAAGGGATTGCGGGGCGATCGCCCCAATTCAGCAGCATTCACAGGGGCAGAAGTCATGGCAAGGTAGGCAGCACGGACTGAAGAAAATTGTACATGGCCCGTCGTCGCGGGATGGGATCAATCTAGAGTCACGCACCAGAGTCACGCACCAGAGTCACGCACCAGAGTCACGCACCAGAGTCACGCAAGGTTTACGGGTGAAACGCCGGAAGTTGGGCAAAGCTATCGTAGGCCGTCCAGTCGTAATGGAGGGGGGTGAGGGTGATGTAGTTCTCCCGAATCGCTTGGACATCCGGGGGCGCCAGATCCGGGCGGGGCGGGTTAAAGGCTTCTACGTCTTCTAGAACTTCGCCTGCCAGCCAAAAATAGGTTTTGCCCCGAGGATCGACCCGGCGTTCAAAGACATCAATATAGCGGCGAATGCCCTGGCGGGTGAGCTTGACCCCGGCGATCGCCTCTTTCCCCACCGCCGGAACATTGACATTCAGCAACACCCCTGGGGGCAACGGATTTTCCTTGAGCTGGTCCACCAGGGTGCAGGCAAAATCAGCGGCCACCTGAAACTGCTGGGATTTGTAGCTCGCCAAACTAAACGCCACACTGGGAACCCCTTCGATGTTGCCCTCCATGGCGGCGGATACCGTCCCAGAGTAAATGACATCGGTGCCCAGATTAGGACCATGGTTAATCCCAGACAGGACCAAATCCGGTTTGTCCTCCAGCATGGCTCCCAGGGCTAATTTGATACAGTCGGAGGGGGTGCCGGAACAGGCCCAAGCTTCAATGCCTTCTGCAAAAATGGCACTGACTTGCTCGGCCCGGATGGGGTCATGGATAGTGAGGCCGTGGCCCGTGGCGGAGCGTTCGCGATCGGGACAGACCACTGTGACCTGGTGACCGGCAGCGGCTAGGGTATTGGCGAGGGTGCGGATGCCGAGGGCGAAGATGCCGTCGTCGTTGCTGATCAGGAGTCGCATGGGGGAAGAGAGGGGTAGGAGGTGATGGGTTGGGGGGTGATGGGTGATGGGTGATGGGGTGGGGCGTTTGGATTTTAGCTTGCAGCTTTGGGGTTTGGGGGTGCTGCGATCGGGTTTGTTTGCCGTGTAGGATGGTTTTGGCTTAAGTGGACAAGATTATGACGACGATTTCGGTGAGTGATCTAGAGGCTCAGCTCGATACGCTTCAGTCTGAGGCCCAGGGGGCGATCGCCGCTGCGGAATCCCTGGAGGATCTAGAAAAGTTGCGGGTTCGGTTCCTGGGGAAGAAGGGAGAACTCTCGAAGGTGTTGGGGGGGATGGGGAAGCTGGATGCGGGCGATCGCCCTCGTATCGGTAGCCGCGCCAATGAGATTAAAACAGAACTGCAGGACGGCCTAGACGGCAAACGCGAGGCGCTCCAAGGGGCACAGCTAGCGGCCCAACTCCAGGCAGAGGTGTTGGATGTGACGATGCCGGGGCAATATCAGCCCCAGGGACGGCGGCATCCCTTGAATAGCACCATCGATCGCATTCTCGATATCCTCGTGGGTCTGGGTTACACGGTGGCCTCGGGTCCGGAAATGGAGTCGGATTACTACAACTTCGAGGCGCTGAATACGCCCCAGGACCATCCGGCGCGGGATATGCAGGATACGTTTTACCTGCCCGATGGTAATCTGCTGCGGACCCACACTTCGTCGGTGCAAATCCGCTATATGGAAAACCATGCGCCGCCCATTCGGGTCGTGGCTCCAGGACGGGTTTATCGCCGGGATACGGTGGATGCGACCCACTCGGCGGTGTTTCACCAGATTGAGTTGCTGGCGGTGGACCGCAATTTGACGTTCGGCGATTTGAAAGGGACCGTCAAGACGTTTCTCCAGGAGATTTTTGGAGATTTGCCGATTCGGTTCCGAGCCAGCTATTTCCCGTTCACAGAGCCCTCGGCGGAGGTGGATGTGCAGTGGCAGGGCCAGTGGCTGGAGGTCATGGGCTGCGGCATGGTGGACCCGAATGTGTTCAAATCCGTGGGCTACGACGGCGAAGAATACACAGGCTTTGCGGCGGGGATCGGGGTCGAGCGCTTCGCCATGGTCCTACACCAACTGGACGACATTCGGCGGCTCTATAGCAGTGACCTGCGCTTTCTCAAACAGTTCTAGGAATGGGAATGCAACAGAACTTGCCCCCCATTGGCCAAAAAGCCGGTAGTAGCTTCGGCAGACAGGGGCGGACAGAGATAATCCCCTTGGCCTTTGGTGCAGTTGAGCTCGCGCAAAATCGCGAGCTGCTTCGCCGTTTCAATCCCCTGGGCTACGCCCATCAGGCCAAGCCCCTGGCTCAAGGCTAAGAGGGAGGAGACGATCGCCCGGTCCTGTTGGCCGGAACGGCCCGACATTAGCAAACCTTGAATCAGCCGCCGATCGATCTTGAGCATCTGAACGGGCCACTGCTTAAGATGCTCAAGACTCATACTCCCGCGACCAAAACGGTCTAAGACCAGCGGCGTCCCATGGCTGCGTAGGGCTTGCAACAGACTAATCATTTGTTGGGGATGCTTGCGCAGAGAGCTTTCGGTGACCTCTAGGGCCAACTGCTGGGGATGGATCTGGGCGATCGCCAGCGTCTGTTGAAACCGCTCCAAAAACCCTGAGGCTTGCACCTGACGCGGCGACAAATTCACCGCAACCTGCTGAACGGAAAAACCCGCCCTTTGCCATTGCTGCAATTGATCACAGGCCGATTGCAAAATCCACTCCCCTAAACCCACGATCATCGTGGTCGACTCGGCAAAGGAGAGAAACTGCTCCGCTGTCAATAGGCCACGACTGGGATGCTGCCAGCGGAGCAGCGCTTCCAGGCTGCACAGTTGGCCGCTGAGTAAGTCCACACAGGGCTGGTAATAGAGCTGAAACTCTTGCTCATCCAGCGCGCGTCGCAGTTCCTTTTCCCAGGTCAACCGCTCGGACATGAGGGAGTTCATCTCAGGCCGAAAAAACTGATAATGATTGCGACCCGATTCCTTCACCCGATAGAGCGCCGTATCCGCGTTGCGCAAGAGGGTTTGTAAATCGGTGCCGTCTTGGGGATAAATGGCGATGCCAATACTGCCGGAGATTTCTAGGGTTTGATCGGCGATGGCAAAGGGCTGACGTAGCGCCGCTAACAGCCGCTGGCAAATTTGAATCACATCTTGGCTGGATTGCAAGCTGGGTAGACAGAGCGTAAATTCGTCCCCACCCCACCGGGCCAAAATGTCCTCTTCCCGTAAACATTCCTGGAGACGCTTTGTGGCTTCGATCAAGAGCTGATCGCCCACATCATGGCCCAAGGAATCGTTGATCCCTTTGAAGCGATCGAGATCCAAAAACATCACCGCCAACTGCTCTCCCGCCCGTCGGGCATGGGCGATCGCCAAGGGCAACCGATGGTGAAACAGCATCCGATTGGGCAACCCCGTGAGCAAATCGTGAAAGGCTTGATGCTGAATTTTTTGCTCCGTGCGCTGTCGATGAATGGCGCTTCCCAGATTTTGGGCCAACGAAGCCAGCACCGTCCGCTCTGTCATGGACCAAACTCGAGGCTGTTGGTAGTCTTCACAGCCGATGTATCCCCACAATTCCTGCTGGTCCACCCAGATGGGCAAGAGGAGGGTGGATTGCACCCCGGCTTTTTGCAGCAGCTTCTGTTCCTCGGGGGGAAATTCGGTGGAGAGTCCGGCGATCGCCTCCTGGGCCAGAAAGCTCTCGTACCAGCGGCTTAGACCCAATTGACCATAGGACTGGGGTTTCTCCAGGCCCACGGTGGGTGCAATGCGCAGCGCAGGACCAGCAGCGGCGGACAAGCCACTATCATCAATCTGCTCGCAGCGCAGACAAAAGCCCACCTCAGACTGACCGCCCTCGTCAGACCGGACCACCCACTGATGCTCACACAAATACAGCCGCTCCACCTCTAGGGCCTGCCGCAATGACTCCAGCGCGCGGGGAAATGCCGCTGCTAGATTGGGCTGCTGCAACAATACGCAGGTTGCGTCTGCAAGCCCCTGTAAATACCGCTCTCGCCGAAGCATCATCGCCATAGTATCTTGCTTCACCTCAGGATATCCGGGAGGGGATGACTCAGGATTGGGGGATTGGTGGGTATACAGGGAAAACAAAGGCATAATCCCAAACGCTCAAAGGCGTTTCTAGGGGAGACGCGCGATTAAATCATGCAACCATGGACCGAGGTAATTATTTACCCGAGGGGGAATCAAACTTATAACCGTCAATAATGGCAGAGAAAGACTTCTGTGATCCCTACCAGAGGGACACAGCAATTCACCAGTAATTTGACAATCGCAAGGTCTTCATCAGATCCATCAAAATTACGCTCCTACCCCTGACTCTCATTCATTAAATCATTTAGAGCCTAACTTCCAGCAAAACCTCCAGCCCTTTTTGCAATCCTCATCAATCCTGATTTCCGCTCAAGTCTGTGGTCCCGGATCAAGATCGATACCAAGCCCCTAGAAAGCCCTTGCGGTTTCTACAAATTCCAAAGGTACTTGAAGCCCTGATTAATTGATGTTTTATGGTAATGAATCTTCCCACGACTATTTTTCGCTGCAAAGATTTTTATTACTTTAAGCGATCAATTTTACATAGACAAAGTTCCTGGCATAAGTCTTGAAATGCTTAACATTTCTACCGATCTTCCCCTCTTTTTAGAGTTTTTAAGCCTAAAGCTCCATGGGAAAGAGAAGGCTTTCTCCTAGATTCATGGAAAATGATCATGGGAAAAGAGCCCCCAATAGCCATAGCGATTAGAGACTCTTTTAGCCTTAAGATTTGTATCAGAAACAGAGTCTAAAAGCTGCCTAACGTAGGGGTCCTAAGCCGACGGTTCCGGCATAGACCGCAGCCTCACCCAGCTCATCTTCAATGCGTAGAAGCTGGTTGTATTTAGCAACCCGCTCGCTGCGGCAGAGAGACCCGGTTTTGATTTGACCGGCACGGGTGGCAACGGCGAGATCTGCGATCGTGGTATCTTCCGTTTCTCCGGAACGGTGGCTGATGACGGAGCGATAGCCGTAGCGAATCCCCAGGTCAATTGTTTCCAGGGTTTCTGTCAGGGTGCCAATTTGGTTGAGTTTGATCAAGACAGAATTGGCGGTCTTGCTGTCGATACCGGTGCGTAGACGAGTGGCATTGGTGACAAAGAGATCATCGCCGACAAGCTGGATGCGATCGCCCATCCGCTCGGTCAATTTGGCCCAGTTATCCCAATCGTCCTCATGCAAACCGTCCTCAATTGAAATGATCGGATAATCCGTCACGAGTTGGTCGAGATAGTCAATCATCTCCGCCGGACTGTGGGCTGCGCCTTCATAGACATATTGGCCGTCTTTGTAAAACTCAGAGGCGGCCACATCCATCCCTAGGGCAATTTGCTCACCGGGTTTGTAGCCCGCCTTTTCGATCGCCAGGATCATCAGCTCTAGGGCCGCTCGATTGGAGTCGAGGTCCGGCGCATAGCCGCCTTCGTCACCCACCCCGGTGGAAAGACCCTTTTCCTTCAGCACTTTGCTGAGGACGCCAAAGACCTCGGCTCCCCAGCGTAGGGCTTCTTTGAAACTGGGTGCGCCCACCGGAAGGATCATGAATTCTTGGAAATCCACGTTATTGCTCGCATGGGAACCGCCGTTAATGATGTTCATCATTGGGACTGGCAGCAAATTGGCCAGGGGTCCGCCCAGGTAGCGATAGAGGGGCAGATCGGCGCTTTGGGCAGCGGCCTTGGCGGTGGCGAGGGAGACCGCGAGAATGGCATTTGCGCCCAGTTTTGATTTGTTAGACGATCCGTCTAGTTCAATCATCGTCCGGTCGACGGCAGTTTGATCGAGGGCGCTCATGCCCCGGATCTCTGGCATGATCTCGTCTTTAATATTTTGGACCGCAGTGAGGACGCCTTTGCCGTCGTAGCGATCGCCATCGCCATCCCTCAGTTCATGGGCCTCAAAGGAGCCTGTCGACGCACCGCTAGGCACCTGCGCCGAGCCCACTGCGCCATTATCCAGATAGACAGCGGCTTCCACCGTGGGTCGCCCCCGAGAGTCTAAGATTTCCCGAGCTTCAATCGAGTCAATGTACATGCCGAGCTGTTCAAAGATTTTCCCGTAGCATCATAGCCCCTTGGCTGCTGCGGTAGCGTACCTGGGGAACATCGCAATGGTTGTTTACGTTTTTTTAAGCAAATGATGCCTAATCTGGCGATCTTAAAATCAAGACATGGAAAATCAAGACAGGGCTCAATGAGGACGAAACTATGCGAATGCTACACACGATGCTGCGAGTCGGGGATCTCGAGAAGTCCCTCCAGTTCTATTGCGAGGTCCTGGGGATGCAGAAGCTGCGCCAGAAGGACTATCCCGATGGGCGGTTTACGCTGGCGTTTGTGGGCTATGGGGAGGAAGCTAGCCATACGGTGATTGAGCTGACACACAATTGGGATACGGATCACTACGACCTCGGCGATGGCTATGGTCACATTGCCTTGGGGGTTGAGGATATCTACGGGACCTGCGAGGCCATCAAGCAGCGTGGGGGCCAGGTGACGCGGGAGCCGGGGCCAATGAAACATGGCTCGACAGTAATTGCGTTTGTAGCGGATCCGGATGGCTACAAGATTGAGTTGATTCAGTTAGGGAGTCGGCAGGGGTAAGTTTTTAATCGAGGAGGGGGGCAGACACCGGGTGTTTTCTCTCGGCGAGACCGACTGGCTGGCCAGTGAGCAAAACACCCGATTTTTTTAAGTGCTAATCGTTATACTTATCAACTGGGCACTTCAATGGGACCACACAGAAATGGAGGGCTCACCAAATCGGGTATAACCAGCCTAAAACCCTGATTCTTTCGTTGATTTTTGGAATTTATGCAAAATTCTGATCACTCTCGTTATCGTAATAGCCAATTCAATCTTTTTTATATTTCTAGCTTTTCATAAAGGCATATACAACCTCACTCAAGCGTGAGCACCATTGAGTCACCACTAAGGGCGGAATGCTCCGCCAACAAGCTCTAGGCTACGTCTCCACAGAGCACTAAAGTTATATAACGCATTAGGCTTTTCTTCCGGCTTCGGGCTCAGAAATATTTTCAATTTCGACAATATTCCATTTAAGCCCCTTATTTCTATAGATTCTTTTCCTTTGCAAGGGATAGTCACCCACGTCGTGGTCGAGACGCTGCCCAACGACGATGCATTTAAGAATGCGTTCACCGGTATTCTTCAATAGGTGTGCTTCGCCGCCAGCACGATAGCCAATGAAGTCACCGGCTTTTACTTGGTGTGTGGTTTCGCCAATAATTGCTTCTGCTTCGCCTTCTAAGATATATACACATTCGTCCTCGTGATAGTGCTTATGCAGCTCAGTTGATTCGTAGCCTGGCTCAATCTCTATGACGTGAAATCCAAATCCGTTCAGGCCAGTCATATCACCTAGGGATTTGTTCACTCGTCTCGCATTGGGATTAAGGAAATGAGTCTTTCGCAGACCCTCATAAGCGTCGATTTCTTCCTTCGTGACGATGTACTTTTCCATCACATTCCCTAAACAGTCTAACGAATGCAGACTAATGCAGAAAAACCAAAACCTTTAAAAGCAGAAACACCAAGCCAGGGTTGAAACTAACCATTTCCCATAAATTTATCCAGTTAAAGTGGAGATTCAAATCAACGATTTCGGGTTAATACTGCGAAATCCTGATTAGTTTGCTCCCTCGGCACTATGGATGGGAAATCCGCCGTTTCGGGCTTGGTGCTACTGCGATCGAACGAGACAGAGTCAAAATCAACAGCGCGTTTACCTCTCTGAGTAGTAACTGTTTACGAGCTTGGCTGTTGGTATCTGCCAGACGAGGTCTTTGCCTCATGTCATTACTATAGCGCGATCGCCCCCCTCCCCTTCCCTTCGACATGAAGCGTAAACTTCAATCCACTCCCTACTCTCTGCAATATTTTCTTTCTTTAACTATCGAAACTTGTTGGTTTAGTCCCTCAGCCTTTTGGCGGAGCCCTTCCGTCTTTTCGCTGAGCTTAATTCGGCTAAGTCGTGCAAACTTAGTTGGAATTCAAACGATACTTCATCAAAAACCTATTTTGTCCATATAAATGTCTTTTTCTTGTAAAGCCTCTTGAGCCGAATTACGGTTATGTTCTATGGTCATTTCAGTGACTTCACCGATCATTTGGGTTCATCCGCAGGAGACCCTAAGGGACGTTTTTCCCTTGGCTAAGTCGGTTTTTGCGATCGACAGCTCTATCCTTTCGGCTATGACAAGCTCCCGTTGTAGCCTGATTGATAGCGTCGGTGCGATCGCAGTTTGAGTTGGGGGTTTTGCATCTGCCGGATAACAGCTTCAAGCGAAGCATGAGTGATGTTCAGTGCTCCTCCGGTTATTTGCAAAAGCTATACATTGGGCCTTCTCCTGGGGGAGAGGGCTTTTTATTTGCTCCAGTCTGATGGTCCCAGTCTGATGGTCCCAGTCTGATGGCTCTAGTCTTAGCTCCAATAGAAATTGATCAACAGCGCCCCCAAAAATACGAGCTGACTAATCAGCACCACCATATAGAAAACAGGACGCGGCTTAAAGACCGATAGCAACAGTCCGACTGCTTTCAGGTCAATCATCGGCCCATAGATCAAAAAGGCCAGGAGGGAACCGCTGGTGAATGTCCCTGCAAAGGTCAGCACAAAAAAGGCATCTACCGTCGAACAAATCGAGACGATCGCCGCTAGCAGCATCATCGCCACAATCGAGAGCACCGGACCTTGGCCCAGGCCCAAAATCAGTTCACGGGGGGCAAAAACTTGGATGGAGGCGGCGATCGCACTCCCCAAGACCAAAATAGACCCCAACTCCCGTAGCTCCTGGATCGTATTGTCCAGAAATAAACTTAGGCGATCGCCCCAGTTTTTAGGCAGGGTCATCTCGGCGGCAATGACCGACTGATAGGCCAAGGCTTCAAACCGCTGAGCCGAGCTTGCATTGCCCTTGCCTCGACTACCCAGCATGAACGTTCCCGACTGGAGCAGTGTTGAACTGCCCCCTAAATTCAGGTCACTCGGGCCACCGGCCACAGCTAGGCGACGGCTCGGTTGGGGCTCCGGTAGGGCATTGGCCAGGGTGGGTTGCAGCAGGGGGCGGAGGTCACGCTGGACACTGAAAAGCCAGCCCAAGAGGGTGGCGATCACCAACGAGCCAAGCACCCGCAACACCACAATTTCTGGCTGATCGCGAAAGGCGGTCCAGGTGGCCCAAATCACAATAGGATTCACCGTCGGTGCGGCAAACAAAAAGCCGATCGCCACCGCTGGCGGGGCACCTTGGATCAGCAGCCGCCTAGCCACGGGGATATTGCCACATTCACAGGCGGGGAATAAAAAACCAACTAAACTTCCCGTTAAGGCTCCGAGCAAGGGATTTTTGGGGAACCAGCGCAGGAGCTTGTCCTCATCCACAAAAAACATTAGTGCACTGGAGAACAGCACACCAATGAGCAAAAACGGAAAGGCTTCCACCAGCAAGCTCATAAAGAGGGTGAAAGCACGGGTAAGTTGTGCCATAAAAACGAACTGTTAGAGCCGAGACGCGGGCCTCAAAGATAACCTAGAAGCCCATGGCTTTGGCGACAGCCCCCAGGTCAGATTCGAGACCCGTATGGAAATTAGCCTGATTATAGTCAATGGCCGTGGTCGGATCCTTGAGACCATTGCCCGTGAGGACGCAGACGATGGTGGATTCGGTAGGAACGCGATCGCGCAGTTTCATCAATCCGGCCACGGAAGCGGCACTGGCAGGCTCACAGAACACCCCTTCTTTGCTAGCCAACCAGCGATAGGCCTCAATGATTTCGGCATCGGTAACCGCATTAAATTCCCCACTACTTGCCTTGCGGGCCGCGTGGGCCTGGTCCCAGCTTGCAGGATTACCAATGCGAATGGCCGTTGCCAGCGTATCCGGATTTTGGACCGGACCACCGTGGATAAATGGCGCGGCTCCAGCGGCCTGGAACCCCATCATCTGGGGCAATTTCTGGCTGCGGCCCTGCTGATGATATTCGCTGAACCCCATCCAGTAGGCAGTAATGTTACCTGCGTTGCCCACGGGAATACAGAGCCAGTCCGGGGCCTCGCCGAGGGTATCCATAATTTCAAAGGCCCCGGTTTTTTGACCTTGAATCCGGAAGGGATTGACCGAATTGACCAGCGTCACAGGATATTGGTCCGCCACGGCGCGAACAATGTTGAGGGCATCGTCAAAGTTCCCCTTAATCGCCAAAACCTCAGCCCCATACATCAACGCCTGGGCGAGCTTGCCCTGGGCCACATAGCCGTCGGGAATTACCACGTAGGCTCGCATGCCCCCCCGGCAGGCATAGGCCGCAGCGGCGGCGGAGGTATTGCCCGTGCTAGCGCAGATGACGGCTGTTGCTCCGGCTTCCTTGGCCTTTGTCACCGCCATAGTCATGCCCCGATCCTTGAAGCTGCCGGTGGGGTTGAGACCGTCATACTTGACATAAACCTGAACCCCACGACCGATGTAGGCTGAAATCGTCGGCACCGGAATCAGCGGTGTGTTGCCTTCATGGAGCGTGACCACAGGCGTGGTGTCGGTCACAGGAAGATAGGAGCGATAGGCTTCGATCAGACCAGGCCAGCCCTGATAGGTTGACTGAGCTTGGGTGCCGGGGGTGGGGAGCGTTGCAGTCACGGGATAGGGATAGAAGATACAGGGTTAATGCATCTTTCAGTTTAACCTGGCGGGTGTGAGGACAAGCGCAGTCCATGCGAGGAATCCAACGAGGCAAAACGAGGCAAACAGATATGAATTCTGGGGCGATCGCCTACTTACTCATCACCCACGGCAGCCGCGATCCGCGCCCTCAGCAAGCGGTTCAGGCCCTAGCGCAAGCCTTGGCCCCCCTGCCCGTTGGGACTGCTGTCCTAGAACTGGGCGAGGCTCCGCTGCATCAGCAAATTCTGGCGTTTGTTGCCCAGGCTCAGCTTGGCTCGGGAGATACCTTGAAACTGCTGCCGCTGTTTTTGTTACCGGGGGTGCATGTCATGGAGGACATCCCTGCCGAAGTGGCGATGGCGCGGCAAAGGATAGCGGGTTTGTTACCCCAGGAACTCAAGTTGGCATGCCCGCTGGAACTCAAGTTGGAGATTTTGCCCTTTTTGGGGGAGAACCTGGAGGCCATGGCCCAGCTACTCCGGCAAAGTCAGCGTCGTCTGGCCAGACAAGCGAGTCACAAACAGCGTCCACCCGAGCCGCTGAGCGGCCCTTGGCAATGGCTCTTGGTGGCCCACGGTAGTCGCCGACCGGGAAGCCATCACCCTCTGGCAACCCTGGCGCGATCGCTCCCAGCCCCCGTAGCCTATTGGGCACAATCTCCTAATCTGGCGGAGCAGATGGATGGGCTGTGGCGATCGCGCCCAAACAAATCCTCCTCGCTTCCCAGGCCAATTCCCGTGGGCATTTTGCCCTACTTTTTATTTCCTGGGGGCATTACCGATGCCCTCGCTGACCAAATCCTGGCCCTGGCCCCCCAATATCCCCAATTCTCCTTGGTCCTCGGAGACCCCCTCGGCACTCAACCGGGGTTTGTCGACCTCGTGGCCCAGCGCCTTAGACCCGCTCCCCCGAGGATTGCGATCGCTGAGTCAGCAAATCAATCGTGTCCCCCAGGGCAATGCTGAGGTTTTCGCGGGTATCTTGATGGGCCTGGCGTTCTTCCTGGAGGGCTTGGCGCAGGCGATCGCGCTCCTGGAGCAGATTTCCCAGAAACTGTTTGAGCGCCTCAGGGGTAGTCAAGGGACTGAGCATGTCAAGCAATTCCGCCTCTGTCTGTTCCTGTGTGGGCGTTGCGAGGCCCTGGGTCCCATAGGCTGCGTGGGCTTGGGCATCTTCGAGGGTTTCGATTTGCTGTTTGAGGAGCAGGCTTTCTCGCACCCGTAGCTGTCGCTCCGCTTCGTAGCGATCGCGCCAACTGGCGGACTCCCCGTAGGCATCATCGCGCTCCCGTTGCAGTTCGGCCATCTGGGCGCGAAGGGTTTTAATTTCGTCTAACCACTGGGTAATGTCTGAGCTCATAGGAAAAGATTGGCGAGCACTGGTGGCATGGGTAACACAATCAACAGCAGCAGTGCCAGGGTCAGTAGCCCCAACCCATCGCGAGCGTTATTGAGTTCGCTGACATCGTTGAGCGCAGGCTCGTCCACTGCTGGAATAAAAAATAGCAAAATTGCCCAGACCAGCAGCTCTTTTTGCACAAAGGACAGCATCAAAACCAGTAGCCGAGCCACTTGACCAATGATTGCGCCGGTTTTTTGACCAAACATGGCGTGGACCATGTGGCCGCCGTCGAGCTGGCCAATGGGCATGAGATTGAGGGCGGTGACAATCAGTCCGAGGTAGCCGGCGATCGCCACTGGGTGCATGGCGATCGCCGCGTTCCAGGTCACATCACTCCCCAGCAGCCAACGGCTCAGGAGCATCAGCAAAATCGAAATTTGGGGATTGAGAGCATCGAACTGGAGCAACCCCGCTTCTGTGTCTGCGGGGACCACCTGGGAATGGGCCAACCCCCAAAGTAAAAAGGGCACCGTCACCACCAAACCGGCCAGCGGACCGGCAATCCCCACATCAAACAGAATTTTGCGGTTGGGCATGGGGGAGCGAATCTGAATAAACGCCCCAAAGGTCCCCAAGAAAGCGGGAATCGGGATGAAATAGGGCAACGAAGTCTTGAGTCGATAGCGACGCGCGGCCAGGAAATGACCCCCTTCATGAATGCCCAAAATGATCAGCAGCGGTAGGGCATAGGGCAATCCCTTCAACAGCAGGTCGGGCTGCTGGGTCAGCTCCGTCAGCGAGGTAATGGGAGATCCCACGAACCCCAACCCCACTAGCGTCGTCGTCAGCAGGGTCAGCCCCAGGAGTCCTAGGGCCAATCCATAGCGATAGGGTTGTGAATCCTCTGCCAGTTGACTTTCCAGACGTTTGGCCTGGGGATTGGGGACGAGGGCGAAAAAGGGCTTGCCGCTGAGGTCTTCTTGTAGAAGGAGGAGGAAGCGATCGCCAAAGGTGCGCTGAACATTTTGCTCGATAGCACCATAGGCTTGCTCAGGACTGGTTTTCAATTGCCCTTGGCAAATCACCGCCTGCAGTCGATATTCAATTTTGTTAAGGAAGTAGGTTGACCAAGAAAAACACTGGCGAAGCTGTGCCTCTTCCTCGGAATTGAGCGGAGGCTTGGGGGGCGTGATCTCCGGTCGTCGTTGGGGCAGCTCACCGCGCGATGTTTCCGTCTCTCTCGCATTAACCGCAGGGAGAGGAGCCGCCGAGGATGTGTTTGGATCCTTGGGGGTTGGACGCCAGAGCGCCAGCAGGACCAAATAAATCAAGGGGCAAACCAAAAAGGGACCCAAGATCAGTAGAGGTGGAATTTGCTGCTCTCCCTGGTGAAACAGGCTCCACCCTGTCCAGATGAGGGCGGGCGTCATCATCACCAGCCAAAGCACCCAAATTCGACCCCCGACAAGCGATGGAACGCTGCGCTTCAAAATGATGTATGTCAGCCATCCCAAGACAGCTAGCCAGAACAGTGTCATTCTTGATAGGTTGAAATAATTGCTAAAGCGCTGTGCTTTTCTCCCATTGTCTCATTTTCAATCGGGAACAGGCATCTGCCATTAAGCCGTGTAACAAGTTCATCCTATCCCTCGCTACCGGATTTGCCCGTGCCTTTTGAGTCTCCTGATGATTTCACTCTTGCGATCGCCTCAGGCAAGCCGCCACAATTAGTATTCCCAGGCTTAATGGCATTTCCGCCGAATCGCGACACCCTCGGCGGTACAGCCTATGTGGTCGAGACCACCGCAGGTAACCTCTTAGTTGATAGTCCGCCCTGGACGGAGACCACCCAAGCTCACCTCAAAGCCTGCGGCGTTCGCTGGTTTTTTTTGACGCAACGCAACGCTATGGCCCAGGTTAAGGCGATTCAGCAAGCCTTAGATTGCGAAGTCGTGGTGCAGGAGCAAGAAGCCTACCTACTCCCCCAGGTTACGGTGACGACCTTTGGCAGCGGCATCTCTCTCTCGGATGATTTGGAAGGCATTTGGACCAGTGGCTATTCTCCCGGAGCGGCCTGTCTCTATTGGCGGAGTCCGGCAGGGGGCGTGCTGTTGAGCGGTCGGCATCTGCTGCCGACGGCCCAGGGCGACATCGGGCCGCTGCGGACGGCGAAGACGTTTCACTGGCCGCGCCAATTGAGGGCGGTGGGGGCGTTGCGCGATCGCTTCGCCCCAGAGACCCTACGCTGGGTTTGCCCCGGTGCAAGCATCGGATTTTTACGGGGTCAATATGCGGTCGACCACGCCTATGAAAAACTCTTGGCCTTGGATCTCGAAGCTCTCAAAGGTCAGGAACCTGGTGTTTAGCGAGAGAGCAGCGGGGAGCTTGGCTCAACTTGGATGGATTGGGCGATCGCCTGCATTGAGACTTCGCTCAGCGACATAAATCCCTGGGGCATAATGCCCAAAAGTACAATCAGCAGTGACAAAGCCGCCGCTGGGACATATTCCCGCAGGGCGACGCCAGGTAGGTCAGAGAACGCTTCGGGCAGCCGACCAAAGAAGGCTCGGTTGACCAAAAGCAAAAAATAAACCGAAGTTAAACCCGTTCCCACAATGCACAGCAGGGTTTGTAAGGGAAAAACCAAAAAACTACCCCGGAAAATGCTGAACTCGGCAACAAAGCCAATTAAACCGGGCAAACCGCTGCTGGCCATGACCCCCAAAATCATAAACGAGCCCACCAGGGGCAAACCTCGCTCTGGGGTGAGCAATCCCCGCAGAACCGATAGATCCCGCGTTCCGGTACGGCTATAGACAAAGCCCACCATCAAGAACAGCAGCGCTGAAATCAAGCCGTGGCTGACCATCTGGGCCACCGCCCCCACCAAACTCAAGGGCGTCGCCGCTGCCAAGGCCAGCAAAATATAGCCCATGTGGCCAATCGAGCTATAGGCCACGAGCTTCTTCATGTCCTGCTGGACGATGGCATTGAGCGAGCCATAGAGCGTGCTCACCACCGCCAAAATCGCCAAAATTGGTGCAAAGACTTCCCAGGCCTGGGGCAACAGACCTAGCCCAAACCGCAACAAGCCATAGGTCCCGAGTTTGAGCAAAACCCCCGCCAGCAGCATAGAAACCGGTGTAGAGGCTTCGACGTGGGCATCGGGCAGCCAAGTGTGCAGCGGCACCATCGGAATCTTGATGCCAAACGCCACCACCAGGAGGCCCAGGAGAATCAACTGCTGCCCCAGAGTCAAGGCTTGGCCCAGGGACGAATCATAGGCAAAGGAGCCGGTGCCGCTGAGAGCAACAATTCCTAAAAAACCGAGGAGCAAAAAGATCCCAGAAACAGCGGTATAGATCAAAAACTTGGTGGCGGCGTAGCCTCGCCGCTTGCCGCCCCAAATGGCGATCAGCAAATAGAGCGGAATCAGTTCCACCTCGTAAAACAGGAAAAACAGGAGAAGATCCTGGGCGAGAAAAGCTCCGGTAACACCGCCGCTGATCAATAGCATCAAGCTGTAGTAGAGGCGGGTTCGGGGAAGGGCGCGATCGCTCGCATAAATCACCAACACCATCAGCAGTTGATTAAGCAGCACGAGGGGGAGGGATAACCCATCCACCCCCAAGCGATAGCCCAACCCCAGGGCATCGAGCCAGGGTAACGTTTCGGTGAGCTGAAAGCCTGGATTGGACCAATCAAATTGCCAAAGCACGATCAACGCCAACCCCAAACCTAGCCCCGCTGTAATGCCAGCCCAAATCCGAGGCTGCTGAGAATCGGCGCGATCAGGCAAAAACGCAATCACTGCTGCCGCGATGATGGGAACCCAAACCAGGGCGCTGAGCATAATCCCTCCCTAAGGATTGCATTGGAAAAGGCGTTTATCCATCGACCCTACCGTGAAACGGGACCCAGCAAAACCCAAACCGCCATCCCCCAAGAGAATCTACCGCAAGATTCACCGCAAGATTCACCGAAAAATGGACAAATATCCCCACCCAACCCATGAAAAAGCCCTGCAATGCAGGGCCTATCAAAAATCTGTCTATTCCAAAAACTGTCGGTTAAGCCCAAAAATTACATCAGGCCAAGCTGAGACAGAATACCTTGACCGGTCAGCAGTTCAGTCGCGAGACCGATGATGAAGCCCAACATGGCGAGACGACCATTCCAAGTCTCAGCGAAGTTGGTGAAACCGAATTTAGTACCTTGACCTTCCATTGCAGTGTCCTCCTGTGGGAATGAACAAATGAGCGTCTTGCTTTGTAAATAAATGTAACCTATCTGACGTCGACCTGCAATATAACTTTAGGGTGAGAAAACCGAACCTAAAACCTTGTCCTGTCAGGGCTTGAAGACTTTGGCAGGGGGATCGCTTCGTTTTAATGGCTGCAATGGAACAAAACTATGGTAGGGACAGGGCAATGCCCTGTCCCTACGTTTTTGCAGCGATCGAGGGTGAGCTTAGAGATTCGGCATGGGGACCCGGAGCCCTAGGGTTGCAATATCCCCGGAATAGGAGCTGTCCGCTTCAATCGTCACGGGTTGGACCTGCCAAATCTCGTCGCAGTATTCCTGGATGGTGCGATCGGACGAGAACTTTGCCATCCGCAAAGCATTCAGGATCGACATGTGGGTCCATTTGTCGCGATCGCGATAGGTCTCACTCACCCGATCCTGACAGTCGATATAGTCCTGATAATCCGCTAGGAGCATATAAGTGTCGTCATAGACCAAGGAATCCACCAGCGGACGGAAGAGCTCCGGCTCACCTGGTGAGAACAACCCTGAGCCAATTTGATCTAGGACCAGCTTGAGGCGAGGGTTGGCTTCGTAGTAGTCGCGAGGGCAATAGCCCTGGTGCTTGAGCTTATCCACACCTTCGGCGGTGAGGCCAAACAGGAAGAAGTTTTCTTCGCCGACCTCTTCGCGGATTTCGATATTGGCTCCATCCAGGGTGCCAATGGTGAGGGCTCCATTCATCGAAAACTTCATGTTGCCTGTACCGGAGGCTTCCTTACCTGCGGTGGAAATTTGCTCCGACAGATCCGCTGCGGGGTAAATGCGGTGACCTTGGGAGACGCTAAAGTTGGGCAAAAAGACAACCTTGAGTCGTCCTCGCACATCGGGATCGCTGTTGACTAGGGCGGCGATCGCGTTAATCAGCTTAATCTGCAACTTCGCCATGAAGTAACCCGGCGCGGCTTTGCCGCTAAAGATAAATGTCCGGGGGACAATATCTAGCTCAGGGGTTTGCTTGAGGCGGTTGTAGAGCGTGACGATGTGAAGCGCTGCCAGGAGCTGGCGCTTGTATTCGTGAATTCGCTTGACTTGAACATCGAACAGGGAGTTGGGATCAACTTCGATGCCGGTGTTCTTACAAATGTGTTCGGCGAGGAGCTGCTTGTTGTAGTGCTTGATCTGCCGCCAGCGATCGCAAAACGCCGAATCATCCACCATCGGCTCTAGGGCCCGCAGTTTATCCAAGTCCCGTAGCCAAGCTTCACTGCCCAGATGTTCGGTATAGAGCTGCGACAGCTCCGGATTGCTCAGGAGCAGCCAGCGGCGGGGCGTCACGCCATTGGTTTTGTTGAAGAATTTTTCGGGCCAGAGATCGTAAAAATCCTTGAGCGTAGATTGTTTCAGTAGCTCCGTATGCAGGGCTGCCACGCCATTGATGGCATGACTCCCCACACAGGCCAAATGGGCCATCCGAATGGATTGATTCGCCCCTTCTTGGATAATCGATAGCCGAGACACGCGCTCGTCATCACCGGGATACCAGTGGCGCACATCTTCCAGGAAGCGATGGTTGATTTCGTAGACGATTTCTAGAATGCGCGGCAGCACCCGGCCAAACAGCTCCACTGGCCAACGCTCCAGGGCTTCAGGCATCAAGGTGTGGTTGGTGTAGGCAAAGGTTTTCTGGGTGATTTTCCAGGCTTGATCCCAGTCGATGCCGTGTTCATCCACCAGCAACCGCATTAGTTCCGCGACGCCGACGGTGGGGTGCGTGTCATTGAGCTGAACCGCAAAATGCTCGTGGAAATTGCTGAGATTGGCATTCACCTTGAGGTGGTTCCGAACCATGTCCTGCAACGAAGCCGACACAAAGAAATATTGCTGCTCTAAACGCAGTTCTCGTCCCTGGGGGGTGTTGTCGTTGGGATAAAGAACCTTGGAGATATTTTCGGAGACGAGCTTATCTTGGACGGCGCGATCGTAATTGCCCGCATTAAACGCGTCAAAATTGAATTCGTCGCTGGCTTCCGCCTTCCAGAGCCGTAGGGTGTTCACCGTATTGGTGCGATAGCCAGGCACTGCCGTATCGTAGGGAACCGCCACGACCGTCCGTCCGGGGATCCAGGACACATGCAGCTCGCCCTTGGCATTCCGATGGACCTCGGTATAGCCCCCCAGCTTGACTCCCACCCGCTCCTCATGGCGCATCAGCTCCCAGGGGTTGCCAAACTTAAGCCATTGGTCAGGGATTTCTACCTGCCAGCCATTGCGAATAATCTGATGGAAAATCCCAAACTCGTAGCGAATGCCATAGCCAATGGCGGGGATCTCCAGCGTTGCCAAGGAATCTAAAAAGCAAGCGGCCAACCGTCCCAAACCGCCATTGCCTAAGCCGGGATCGGCCTCCGTTTCCAGCAAATCATCAAGTTCCAGACCAGAGGCTTCTAGGGCTTGCTGAACCGTGTCATACAACCCTAGGTTGATCAGGTTATTGCCGAGATAGCGCCCCATCAAAAATTCTGCTGAAAGGTAGCAGACCACTTTGTGTTGGCTATCGATATAGACCTTTTGGGTTTTGAGCCAGCGCCGTAGGAGGCGATCGCGCACCGTATAGGCCAAAGACTCATAATAATCCGATGCCGTGGCCGTCTCTTCCGACCGACCAATCAAGAAAAACAAATGATCGACAAAGGCCCGCCGCAGCGCCTCAACGCTGGTCCCGGTGCGATCGTCCTCCACCTGAATTTGCACAGTGTTGCCCTTAGAGTCGCAAGCACCCACAGTGGTCAATTCAGTTCCGTTCGGGAAAGGGGTCTGAGTCATAATTCCTCATCAAATGCAGTAGATACGGTAACCGGCGGCCAAGCCTGAGCTTTAACCGCCGGACAGATCTAGAGAGCAATCAAAGCAGCAAAAGCGAAAAATACAGTCGTTAGGCTAGGGCTAACGGAAGCTCTGCTTCGCGGGCTGCCATGCTCAACAACAGATCGATCATTCGGTTAGAGTACCCCCACTCATTGTCATACCAGGCCAATACCTTGAAAAACTGCTCATTTAAGGCCAAACCGGCCCCGGCATCAAAGATGCTGGAATGGGGATCGGAGGTAAAGTCAGTGGAGACAACTGGCTCATCGGTATAGCCCAGAATGCCTAAGAGTGGGCCTTCAGCTGCTTGGCGCATCGCTGCACAGATGTCTTCATAGCGCGTCGAGCGCGTCGTTCTAAAGGTCAGATCGACCACCGAAACATCCGGCGTGGGCACACGCAGAGCCATTCCTGTTAACCGACCTTTGAGCTCCGGCAATACCAGCGTAACGGCTTTGGCGGCTCCCGTCGACGCCGGAATAATATTCTGACCAGCCCCGCGTCCCCCGCGCAGATCCTTCTTAGAAGGACCATCCACCGTCGGCTGAGTCGCGGTTGCCGCATGGACTGTGGTCATCAGCCCCTCTTCTAGACCAAAGTTCTCCTGAATGACTTTGGCGATGGGAGCTAGACAATTTGTCGTACAACTCGCATTGGAGACAATCCGATGGATACGGGGATCAAAATTTTGATGGTTAACCCCCATGACAAACGTGGGAATTTTCTCCGGCTCCTTCGTGGGAGCAGACAGCAGAACGCGCTGGGCCCCAGCCTTGAGATGCTGCGATGCCCCTTCATAGTCCGTAAATAATCCAGTTGCTTCAATGACGTAATCAACGCCCAAGTCACCCCAAGGAATATGGACAGGATGACGATGATCGCAACAGGTAATGAAGCGATCGTTCACCACGATTCCGTTGGGAAGCACTTCAACTTTTCCCTTAAAACGTCCGTGAGTTGAGTCGTATTTCAGGAGATAGGCAAGATTCGCGGGAGGATAGAGGTCATTAATTGCAACAAACTCAATGTCGGGGTTTTGAATACCGGCCCGAAAGACTAGTCGTCCGATCCGGCCAAAACCATTGATGCCTACCTTGACAGCGGCCATGGACTGAACTCCGTAGAAAAAATAATGGAACGTATGGAAAAAACGCGGGATTTGGAGTCAGTGTATCCAGGGTCACGATGGGGATCGCAGGTCGCTCTATGTTTCTTTGGATTAGTTAGGAATTAGTTAGAAATTCTCTGGGTTTTGTTTACGTGCTTGAAGTTTGAGCACGACCTCGGCATGCACTTCGCGGGTAATAGGATAAAAGTAGGCCAAAACGATCCCACAAAGCAACGAAAGCGTTGGTAATGGACCAATAGCCATGCGAATGGCCTGGAGTGCAGAGTCCGGCTGGACGGGTAGGGCCTCGCCAGGACCTGCTTTGAGAAAGCCTGCGCTCTGAAGGGAGAGACCCACGAGAAAAAGCCCTAGGGCAAGACCAAACTTTTGCAACAAAACCATAAAGCCATAGAAAACCCCTTCCCGCCGTTGCCCCGTTTTGAGTTCATCTAACTCAATAATGTCAGGAATCATGGACCAGGGCACTAAGTAAGCCGTTGAAACGCCAAACCCGGCCATCACCGCTAAGGCATACATCAGTCCCACCTGGCCAGGGCGCAATAAAAACAAACCAATTTGGGCAATAATCCACAGCCCCATCCCCATGAAATAGACCACTTTTTTGCCCAGCCGTTTGCTGACTTGGCTCCAAACAAACAGCATGAGCAAGGCTGTTCCTTGCACCGCGATCATCACAGTGGCAAAGTCCGCCTGCCGAAGACCCATGCAATTCACCACAAAATAGGGAATGATGCTAGCGGTGATCTGTACGGCGAGCCAGGAGCAAAGGTAGATGCCAATGACATAAAGAAATGGCACATTGCTAAAGGCGATTTTGAATTGCTGAAACAGGGGAATTTCCGTGTCCTGATTGGCTTGAATGCGTTTGGCCTCAAAGGCAAGCGCCCGTTTGCGAACCCCAAAGACACACCAGTAAAGGGCTAGGGTGGAGATGACACTGGCGATCGCCGCCAACACCAAATATTGCAACTCGCGCTGCTCTTCAGGTATGACGATAAAGATGACTTGAACCAGCAGTAGAGATAAAATACTCCCCCCAATCGAAAACGCAAACCGAAAACTATTTAATTGAGTGCGCTCGTCGTAATCCTGGGTCAACTCCGGCGTCATGGCCGTATAGGGCAGGTTCACAACGGTGTAAAACGCCTGGGAAATTGCTCCGACGATCACGTAGTACCAGAACAATGCCCAAAGATTAGGCGTTCCTCCCCCAAAACGGGGCACGATCCAGAGCAAAAAAGCAGAAAAGCCAAAGGGAATGGCTCCATAGAAAAGCCATGGTAATCGTCGTCCCCATCGCCGCGACTGCGTTTTGTCTGTCAAGACCCCCACGATGGGATCATTGACGGCATCCCAGATTTTACTGATTAAAAGGATGCTGCCTGCCAATCCCGGTGGAATACCTGCCACATTGGTAAAAAACACCAACTGCAAGAAAATGATGATGTTGGCGGTAATGGCAGGACCCAGGTCTCCAGCCCCAAAGGCCAGTTTGGTCCACAAACTGAGGGGAGGATCTATGGAATGAGAAGCAGGCTGCGTCATCGAAACCTCCGAGAGACCCCGCGCCTTCAGGCCGGGGAGGGATAGGAGCGCGACCGTGAGGGAGCAATAATTTAGCGGCTCTCACAGTCAATGTACTATAATGTGAGAATGACACAAAAGGCATTCCGATACCGCTTTTATCCAACCGCTGAGCAGGAAGATTTGCTCAGACGGACGATGGGTTGCGCTCGTCTGGTCTACAATCGCGCCTTGGCTGAAAGAACTCAAGCTTGGTACGAACGACAGGCGCGGGTGGGGTATGCGGAAACCTCTGTCATGTTGACCCTGTGGAAGAAAGAAGAGGAACTCTCCTTTCTCAATGAGGTCAGTTGTGTGCCCCTGCAACAAGGGCTGCGGCATCTCCAGAAAGCGTTTACCAACTTCTTTGCGGGTCGGGCAAAGTACCCAAAGTTCAAAAAGAAGCGGAATGGTGGCAGTGCTGAGTTTACCAAGTCGGCGTTTAAGTTCAAGGAGGGTCAGGTGTTTCTGGCCAAATGTTCTGAACCCTTGCCGATTCGGTGGAGCAGGCAGCTTCCAGAGGGTGCTGAACCCTCTAGCATCACGGTAAAGTTGACGCCCTCGGGGAAGTGGTTTGTCAGTCTGTTGGTGGACGTGGATATTGAGCCATGGCCGGTTAGTCTCCTGAAAGTGGGGATTGATTTGGGCATCAACAGCCTGATAGCCCTGAGCACGGGTGAAAAGGTGAACAATCCCAAGTCGTTTAGAGCTAAGCACAAACGACTGAAGAAGGCTCAGAAAGCGTTGGCACGAAAGGAGAAGGGCTCGAACAACCGTTACAAAGCGCGGTTGAAAGTTGCCCAAATCCATGAAGAGATTGCTAATGCCCGCAAGGATTTCCTTCACAAGCTGACGACGCGATTGGTGCGCGAGAACCAAACGATCGCCATCGAAGACTTGGCTGTGAAGAACATGGTGAAAAACCCCAAGCTGGCGTTGTCGATTAGTGACGCGAGTTGGGGAGAATTGGTCAGGCAGCTTGAATACAAGTGCGAATGGTACGGCAGGGAACTGGTCAAGATTGACCGTTGGTTCCCCAGTTCTAAACGCTGCTCCAACTGTGGGCACGTCGTCGAAAAACTGCCGTTGAATATTCGTGCTTGGGATTGTCCGAACTGTGGTGAACATCACGACCGGGATATCAATGCTGCTGTGAACGTATTGGCCGCAGGACTTGCGGTGTCAGTCTGTGGAGCGACTGTAAGACCCGAACAGAGTAAGTCTGTGAGGGCAGGTGCTATGAAGCAGAAAGCCTCCTGAGTGATCCGGAGAATCCCCCTCCTTCAGGTGGGGGAGTAGTCAAAGGAGATCCCAATTCGCTAGGGGGGAGTAAAAAAGATGACTCGTCTCAAACAAGCCCCCTCATCGTCATTCTTCGGGCTTTGCCCCCTGTCAAGTGGCCTTAAAGTAGCCCTGAAAAAGCGTTCTCAGCGCAGCAACTAACTGGGGTCACAGCGAATTTCTAACAAAAAGCCATCCGGATCATAGAAATAGATGCCGCGTCCCGTTGGTCGAGTGACTGGTCCGTGGTCGATGGGCACTTGATTGGCTTGAAGAACGGCAACGGCTTGATCAAAGAGGGTAGGGTCAATGTCAAAAGCCAGATGATTGGCTCTTGTAAATTGTTGTGTCGGATCGGGGTGGGGAGGGTGTAAATCGGGCTCCGCAAACAGGTCTAGGATTGCACCATTGGGCAATCGAAAATTGCTGACTTTGCCCGCTGCCACTAGTGATTTAAGGGTTTCTGGGACCTCGTCTCCTTGCAGCTCATGGAGCCCCAGTAGGTCACCATAAAAGGCGCGCGAGTCATCTAGATTCGCCACATTAAGAGCCACATGGTGGAAACTGCGGAGGATTCCGGCTGCAAGGGTCGGGACCATGACGGTTTGCTGGAGATTGAAACAACTAGCGGGGGATTTCTAAAACCCAATTGCGATAGCTTACCCCTCGGACATTGAAATCCTCGGCTTTGGGGGTATAGCCCGGTTGGAACTCTAGCACCACTCGCGCTGTTCCGGGTTCGAACTGGCCTAGACGAATTTCCTTCAGCCTGCCACTAGTTTGGGGTTCGGTTCGGGGGTTTTGGATCCGAATTCCTGGCAAATCCAACACAACCCGTGTGGGGTTTTGTAGGAGCATGGCCTTGGGAATGACGTCCTTGCTGGTTTCGACCTGAAAGGTATTAGAAGCAGGGTTAAATCGATATTGGGTCACAAAATTGGCTAAGGCGGGGCCGGACACCGTTATTCCTGCGGTCATCATTCCGATGCCTAGAGCACCTATTAGCGATCGCTGTAGCTGCATGGTCATATTCCTCAATCGCTCAATCAGCTTCTTTCAAGGCGGTTATAGTCTCACAAAAGTTCCCGCACAAGGGGGAATGGAACCCATTTTGGTGAGAAAATTTTCAGTAGTTTCAGGGGTTTTGATCCTCCCATAAAGCCGCAGAATAAACAGAAAGTTACGGAGAATCCGTAAAGAATGCTCTTTATGGTCTCTTGTCCTGACCGCCCCCCCTTCTGGATGGAAGGAATTGTTTAGACAAGACAGCCCCCTATGATGACCTTCACACTTCCTGCTGGCAAACTTCCCGCTGGCAAACTTCCTGTTGCTGGCACCTCCTCCTGGGTCTTCACCCCGACTCTTGCCCTTTGCACCCTTTGCTCTGTCTTCCTGATGACGGCTGGGCCGACGCTGGCCCAAACTCGTTTGCCTCGCCCGACCCCTGCGGGGGCTCAAACCACCCCGCGAACGACGAATCTGACCCTGGAACAGTATTTTGTCCGGGGTTTTGAACGGGCCAATCAAGGGGATTATGCCGGGGCGATCGCCGATTTTTCGTCGGTGGTCGAAATTGTACCCCAGTTTCCCGAAGCCTATTTTAATCGCGGCTTGGCACGGGAGCTGAGTGGAAATCCTATGGGGGCGATCGCCGACTATTCTCAAACCCTAACCCTCAACCCCCGCTACGTCCGGGCCTATGTGAATCGAGGCGCGATTTATCTGGATGAAAATAAACTGCGTCAGGCGTTGGCCGATTTTGATCAAGCCCTGAAGCTCGACCCTGCCAGCGCCTTAGCGTTGAATAACCGGGGAAATACGTACATGGCACTGAATCGCTATGCGGAAGCCCTCGGGGACTACAATCGGGCGATCGCCCTCAACGCCAAGGACGCCACAGCGTTGTTTAACCGGGGCAATGTCTATATGTCTTTGGGACAACGATCGAAGGCGATCGCAGATTTTAGCTTGGCCCTACGACTCAATCCTGACTACGGCAAGGCTTACACCAATCGGGGACTAGCCTATCACCTTAATGGCGAGGCCCCAAAGGCCATGGCCGACTGGCAGCAGGCGCTGCGTTTAAATCCCCAGGATGCCTATGCCTATACCAATCGGGCCAAGCTCCAGGAGGAACTGGGTCAGCGGCTGGAGGCGATCGCCGACCTACAAAAGGCCGCCGAGATTTTCCTCAACCAAGGCCAGTCCAACCAGCGGGAGCGGATCATGCAGGCGTTGCAGGCTTTGAAATAGCCTAAAACAGCCCGAAACAGCCCGAAACAGCGTCGTGATATGGCCTGATATCGCTGAAAGAGGTTGAGTCGGGTCTAGCGCTGAATTCCGGGGATACCGCCCATGACGATGCCTTCCTGGAAGACTGCGTATTGGTCTAGATCGCTGATCTGGGGCACGGGAAACTCCCCTAAAACCCGCCAGAGGACGGTGGACGTTCCATTTGAGCGTTCGTCGATGGGCTGAAACAGGACCAGCAGATCTTTTCCGGGCATGGCGAGGGTTTGGTCGAGGTTGCGGCGATCGCCATAGGACAGCGGTTTGCCCTGGGCGATCGCCTCCGGCACCGCAAACTGAATCGTGCGCAGTAGATAGGTATGACCCACCTGCACCGTGGATTGGGGCGACAGCAGCGTGGGCAAATTATTCGGACCGGCTTTGGCACTGAGGAAGCGGCGGCGATCGGCCATCAAGGGTTCGAGCTTGTCCGGGACTCGGTAGTTGAGGAAAAACTCCCGCAGATCCGGGCGTAGATTGAGCTGATCCGCTGGCAGTCCGGCGCTGATGGCATTGAGGTCAGGTGGCTTGATCGGGCCGAGATCGAGCATAAAGCCGTAATCCAGTCCCGAAGTCATCAGCCGAAACTGCTCATGGTCGATTTGCATCGCCAGCCGGGGGCGAAACGAAGTCTCCTCCAGGGAAACAAAGGGATAGCGCAGTGTATCCGAGGGAGCCAGCCGCCCTTGCAGTTCACGACTCAGATCGGGTAGGGGGGGATCCGTGGGCTCGATCAAAATGGCGTAGGGATGCAGCTCACCGGGGGTCGGAGCAAGACGATTGCGCAGTTGATTGGGGTCGGGCTCAAACTCCCGTCGAGTCAGGACTTGGGTAATGCCCGTGTGGGGTTGACGGAGGAAGGCTTGGTATTGGGTGCGATCGCTCGGAGCCACATCGTAAACATTAAAGTCTGCGCTAGAGGGCGCGCTGGCGATGAGGGTGGGGGCACTAGAAAGCTGAGGGGGGTTGAAGGTTTGCGATCGCAAGGGCAATGCCCCTTGGGCCGCATCCAGTCGGGCTTCGATTTCGTCTAAAACTTGCAGCACCGCAGGCGGAGCCGTAATCGCGGGGGGAATCGGCGGCACATAATCCCCCAAGGCTGATTTCAGGGGACGACCCAGCAATCTCGGCTCGGGAGCCGGAATATCCGGGGCTTGGGCCTGGAGCGAAGGGGCCGGATCCTTCAGGCTACCTTTCTCAAACCCCGGAATGCCGCCTGCCGTCACAGTCGGTTCGCCGCTGACCAAGGGCAGCCGTTCGACCTTGGCAATCCCAGAAAGCATATTCAGTCGGGCGAAGAGCCTGGGCTGGAGTCCCTCGAAGGTCTTGGCATTTTGGCTGAGGGTGCAGGTGATGGCATCTTGGCTGGCGATCGCGGCAATTCCCTCACCGGTAGTCCTACCGACAGCCCCACTAGCAGAAGCACACCGAGGCCGAGCAATCAAATAATTCTCGCCGATAAAGCGATTGACTTGGGTGGCGTGAATCACGATTTGGCCATCCACCGCCCGAATAGCATTGGGGTCAGGCCCGCTCATAGCCTCCCGAATCCGGCTCGCCAAGAGGCGCTGCTCCTGGATGAGCCGCTTGGCATCGGCGTAAAACCCCTCATTAACCCCCTCATTCAGGGTTTGACTCAGCCGCTGGCCGTCAACGGTTCCCGCTTGGGCTACCAGAGGCAGCATCACGGGGACTCCAGCCATCAATAGTGAAGTGCTTGCAAGCCAGAAAGAGAAGTTGCGCATAATTCAATCGTCCTGAGTTCAATCGATGCAGCATGCTCATCACCCGACTAAACCCATCGGGTAGGCACCCTGAGACCTCCGTATTGACCGAAGGTTCATGTTTCCGATTATGCCTCTGCGCTCAGAAAATTGAGATCAGATCCTGAAGGCTGCGGAGACTCTTTACATTGTGGACGAAAATTTGGCTACGCCATCCTCCGTAGGCCTACAAATCCTTCATAGTTTTGAGTCTCCCTAGTTTGAATCCCTGATTGGCATCTCCCCTAAAACTCCACCCGAGAGTCTTCCGCATCGCTGCCCGGTCGCATCATTTGGGGTGGGCGACGTTTGCTGAGCTGCTTGAGCCAAAAACCACCGAGGACGGCGATCGCCAAAGCCACAAACCCCGTCATCGATTTCAACAGCAGGAATCCGCCCACCGCAAACATCGAGCCAAACAGCAGCAGACTCGCCGCCACCACCCGCTGGAGATCGAGGCCCAAATCCTGAATCGGCAGCAGTCCCGTGCGCAACTGCTGTCGCCGCCAGCCGGGACCGCCGGGCCGAACTTTGGTGTAAAAGGCATCGAGAGTTGCGTCTGATTCGGGGGGGGTCAGGACCATGGTGATCACCCAAATGACGCTGGTGATTGCAGCGGTGACGAGCAACCGCAGGCCAAAGTCCTCGATTTTAAGCACCGGCACCACGCTGGTAAACAGACCAATGACAAACCCCGCCAGCATCGACGAGAGCTCCGCCGCCGCATTGATCCGCCACCAGAACCAGCGCAAAATCAGCACCAGCCCTGGTCCAGTGCCAATGGCGATCATCAGCCGAAACACCGTCGCCACATCCTCTGAGAAAAACGCCGCCGCCGCGCCCAAAATGGTAATCACAACCGACGCCACCCGTCCTGAAAACACGAGCTGCGCCTGACTGGCATTGGGATTGATAAACCGGCCATAGAGATCATTGGTGAGATAGGATGCGCCCCAGTTGATTAGCGTTGAGACCGTGCTCATGAACGCCGCCAACAGCGATGCCACAACCAATCCCAGCATGGCCGGGGGCAAAAAGTCGAGCATGAGTTTGGGGTAGCCCAATTCTCGATCTTCCAGGTCTGGATAGAGCGCCACTGCGGCTAGGGCGACGATCACCCAGGGCCAAGTGCGGACCACATAATGCAAAATGTTGAAAAACCAGGCAGACTTTTCCGCTTCGGCCTCATCTTTGGATGCCGCCAATCGCTGGATAAATTCGCCGCCCCCGTCGCTGCGTCGAAAGGCCCACCATTGCAAAAACACATACCCAAAGAAGGTGCTCGCTGTAATCCCCGCCGCTTCGCTCCAGCGGAACCTCCCTGCATCGAACTGAATGGGGACAAAACTGAGTAAGTCGGTATCGGTGGCGTTGTTGGCCAATTCGAGCAAGTTGCTCATACTACCAAAATGACTGACGGCGGCGATCGCCACCACAATCGCCCCAAACAACGCTAGAAAAAACTGAAAGAAATCCGTGGCGACCACGCCCCACAGCCCGGAAAACCCAGCATAGAGCAAGACAAAAAAGCTAACGCCCACGACGCTCCAGAGCTTGAGATTGCCATCCCCTGGATCGACGCCCAGACTTTGCCACAGTTGTAAAGCATCGACGACCTTGACCATGGCGAGCATGGCATAGCCAATGCCGATACAATTGATTGGCACCGCGAACAAAAAGGCTTTAATCCCCCGCAGGGCCGCTGCCATCCGACCGCCGTAGCGCATTTCAGTGAGTTCCGCGTCGGTAATGATTTCGGAGCGTCGCCACATGCGCGCGAACACATAGATCATCACCACATGGGCGATGCCAAAACTCCACCATTCCCAGTTGCCTGCGATACCGCGATTACCGACGACACCGGCCACGTAAAGGGGAGTATCAATGGAAAATGTGGTTGCGGCCATACTGGTGCCTGCGAGCCACCAGGGGAGCGATCGCCCAGAAACAAAGAAATCAACCAGACCCCCGGAGGCTTTGCGAGACAGATAAACCCCGAGGACTAGGGTGAAGGCAAGATACGCCACCACAATGACCCAGTCAATGGTTTGCATGGAAGAGACCTACTAGAATGCACGGGCTGACCCAATGGCCCGCCTGTTGGGTCATATCTTCCCATAGACCGCCCTAGCCGTAGTAAAATCCTTGAGCCAAAATATCTAAGACATCTAGGGTTTCAGAGAAACCTTCAACGATCGCGACTAAATCACCCGATGTTGTAGAAATCCTGAGACTGCCGCCTAGCACCTGCTGCTGATAATTTGTTGGTTGTCCAGCAAGGGTAATATAGTCATCTTCAATGTCAAAGTTTCGAATCAGCGCATAACCTTGATTACCATCACCAACATAGAACTGCTGGCCATTCGTAAAATTACCAATAATAAAGTCATCTGCGCCGTTAGTACCAATTAAAACATCCAGCTCATTAATACCAAGGCTATCAGTTGAGAAGGTTTCAGCATCAAGGTTTAAGTCCCGCACAGAAACCCCCAAAATACTGGTAGAGCCGAACAGAAAGGAATTATCCTTTTCATCTTTTCGAAAAGCCCGAACGACATCACTGCCGCTAGTTCCCGTAAAGAAGACTAGCCGTTGATCTTCAAATTGCCCAAAACGTAAGTAATGTTGTGTCCCAGAAGTGAAGAGACCCGCTTGAATCGCCTGCGTAACATCAGGCTCAAATATCCGATAAAGCTGTTCATCAAAACTTGTTCCAGATCGCCCTTCAGCTTCACCAAAACGAGCATAGTGCTCTAAGCCTGATCTGAAAACACCCACAGCAACGGCGTTAGTAACATCTGGATTGTCTCGTAAATAGAACCCTTCATCGAAAAGAGCTGCCCCTGTGCGCTTTTCATTGAGGCCAAACTGCAAAAAATGTTGTAATCCTGAGTTAAAAGCATTCGCAGCAACGGCATTCGCGACATCTGGATATTTGTTAATATAGTATTCTTCGTTGTACAGGGCTTCGTAGCGATTCTCTTGTGAACTACTCGGTAACACAAAAGTAAGGAAATGCTCAAATCCAGACTTCAGGAAACCGGAATTGACCGCATTGGCAACATCGGGGTTAGCCTGTAGGTAAGCTTGTTCGTTATATAAGCCATAGGCTCCCAGACGTCCCTCAGCTTCACCAAACTGAATAAAATGCTGTAATCCAGAACTGAATCCACCTGCTGCGACACTCCCTGCAACATCGGGATTCGCTTGAAGATAAAGAGACTCGCTGTAGACAGAAGAAATAGAGGTGCGGCCTTCAAAAATACCGAAACTTTGGAAGTGGGATAAACCAGATGGAAACAGGCCTTGTGCAACAGCCTGAGCTACATCAGGGTTATTAAATAGATAATACGCTTCATCAAAAACACTCAATGACATAGCCGTGTTGTCTCACCTTGCTTTCTTGTTATTATACGTATACGTCGCACTCCTTGCTACCCTCTCATCATGATATCTTCGTAGTCCATGGTTTGTGAGCATCATGATGGTCTACTTTATTGGGTTATACCTGGGCTTTTTGCTGATGTGGCTGTTCTGCCGCGCCCTTTGGTTTGATCAATTTTGGTGGCTGGCCCTGCTCAACACAGGCGCATTTTTTCTGCTGTTGCCGATGGCGATCGCCTTCCCCCTGCTCCTTTAGCAACGCCGTTGGCGACTGCTAGCGGGGTTTGCCATTCCTCTGGCTTTTGCCATCCATCAGTACCTGCCGCTTTTTCTACCTCAACTCATGCCATCAGTTGCCAGGGGTATTCCCCTGCGAGTGATGACGTTCAATGTGCTGTGGGATAACCAGGACTATGAGGCGATCGCCCAGGCCATCCGGAGCACAAACCCCGATGTCATTGGTTTCCAAGAACTTCGCCCGGAGCATCTCCCGGCCCTACAAGCCCAGCTTGGCCAGAATTACCCCTATAGCATGGTTCATCCCAATCCCGATTTTCATACCGTGGGTGTGCTGAGCCGCTATCCGCTCAGCCTCGTTAAACCTTTGGCTAATCCGCCTACAGAGAGAGGGTTGCAAATGCATCTGAAAATGCAGGGACGATCGCTTTCGCTCCTGATCACCCACCTCGCGCCCAATAATATGTTGAGTTTTAGCCCACGCGAGTGGCTACCGTTGACGCGCCAACGCTATGCCCAGCGGATGGCTCAAGTGAAGGAAATCCAGGCGATCGCCCGTGAAGCAACTGAGCCCATGCTGATGTTATGTGACTGCAATATGACCGATACCTCGCAAACCTATGGGGAACTTCGGCGAGTGTTTCACGATAGCTTTTGGGCTGTGGGCTGGGCCTTGGGGCATACCCTCTTGGGTAGAGTGCTACCGCCGTTGCAGCGGATTGATTATGTTTGGTATGGGGATTCTGTGGGAAGGTAGGGAGGCGATCGCCTACGTCCCGTTCGAGCCAGAGTGGGTCCGGAAGGCGGGTCCGATCATCTGCCGCTAGTTGTCGACTTTTGGGTGGGTTAAGGCGGATGTCGAGTGGATCGCCCATACCAGACCTCGTTTAGTGACGATGATTATAGCCAGTCCCGATTAGAGTGCTTCGGTAATTCGTTGTGCGGCTTGTTCGATCAGGAGTTTGTTTTGTTGGCAGAGGGCGATCGCGAGTTCGATGCGCAGGTTGGGCCAAGTAATCAAACAAATTTCTCAATGCTTTCAGGTGCTGATATTGCTGTAGCCATGGTTTAATTTATTCTTCAAATATTCAACAGTGTGAATGTTTAGCATTGACAGATCAAGCTGTGTTTAGAGAGAAAATTATTCTCTAAACTACAAGAATAAGTAGATCGACCTTGACTTTTACTTTCTTAGTAAACCTTTATATTGCCTATAGAATGACCTTCAGTATGTGGCCATTTCTCATCCCAACTCAAATACTTGCCATCTTTGCTCCATATAAACGACATATAGCCATGCCCTTAAATTACTGAAAGTTCCTGACTAACCTTCCAAAGTTTTGGCGTTACGCTCATAGATGCACCTACACTTTGAAAAGAAGCAGTACACTATGCGTCTCAGTCTCTTGCTGATTACAGCTGTCCTCCCCGGTCTTGCAGCGATGCTCGTCAGCGGTTATTGGGTGTTGATCGATTGGACAGCCCTAGACCAAGCCCACGATCGCCTCGACCAACTCGCCCAAGCCCCCAACCGCCCCCTCGAAGACCTCCTCATTGCCCAATCCTCCGAAAACCGCCACCGCATCAACTGCTTTGCCGAAGGCGTCGGAGTTTTGCTGGGCGGCATTTGGATGAGCTTAGGAATCCATGGCATCTGCACCCTACCTCGGAAACCGCACTAACCCTTGGAGAAAGCCCTAGTCTGAAAAAGCTCTCGGGAGAGCCAGTCTGTCCTTCACGTCGAACTCACACCAACCTCAATTCGTGGTAAAGCTTCCGTAGATCTTCGAAGACGGTAGTGATAAAATCCAAAACCTCTCTAAGATAGACTTTAGCCTTAAATTTAATCAAGGTTGTACGCAACGTACTATTCAATGCGCCTATACATGCGCCTATTTGATCAAAGGAGGATTGATCCTTGAGTCGTAAGTACTATTTCACCTCGGAATCCGTTACAGAGGGGCATCCCGATAAGATCTGTGATCAAATCTCGGATGCGATTCTTGATGCGCTGCTGGAGCAGGATCCGGCAAGCCGCGTAGCTGCTGAAGTCGTGGTGAACACTGGTTTGGTTCTGATTACCGGTGAAATTACTTCTAAAGCACAGGTTAACTATATTGACCTTGCGCGTAAGAAAATTACAGAAATTGGTTATGTCGGCGCAGACGGTGGCTTTGCCGCCAATAGCTGCTCGGTTCTGATTGCCCTAGATGAGCAGTCCCCTGATATTGCCCAAGGTGTCAACAGCGCCCAGGAGCAGCGCCTCAAGTCCGACGACGAGTTGGATGAAGTGGGTGCCGGGGACCAGGGCATTATGTTTGGCTTTGCCTGCAACGAGACCCCGGAACTGATGCCCCTGCCCATCAGCTTGGCCCACCGCATTTCCCGGCGGCTGGCTGCCGTGCGCAAGACCGGTGAACTGGGCTATCTGCGCCCCGATGGCAAGACCCAGGTGACGATCGCCTACGAAGATGACAAGCCCGTCAGCGTTGATACGATCCTGATTTCGACCCAGCATGCGCCCACCATTGGCGAAATTTCCGAGGAAGCGGCGGTGCGCGATCGCATCCAGCAGGATCTCTGGGAAAAGGTCGTTCAGCCGATCTTTGCAGACCTCGACATCAAACCCGACGACGCCACCAAATTCCTGGTTAACCCCACGGGCAAATTCGTCGTGGGCGGTCCCCAGGGCGATGCCGGGTTGACCGGGCGGAAGATCATCGTCGATACCTACGGCGGCTACTCTCGCCACGGTGGCGGTGCCTTCTCCGGAAAGGATCCCACCAAGGTGGACCGCAGTGCGGCCTATGCTTGTCGCTATGTGGCCAAGAACATCGTCGCTGCCGGTCTAGCGGAGAAGTGCGAAGTTCAGCTCAGTTACGCCATCGGCGTCGCTCGGCCTACGAGCGTATTTGTGGAAACCTTCGGCACCGGAAAAGTCTCCGACGGCGAGCTGCTGGAACTGGTGAAGGCCAACTTTGAACTGCGTCCAGCGGGAATTATCCAAACCTTCAATCTGCGGGGTCTGCCCTCAGAGCGAGGCGGTCGGTTCTTCCAGGACACGGCAGCCTATGGTCACTTTGGTCGGACAGATCTGGAGTTGCCTTGGGAAGCGACCGATAAAGTCGAAACGCTGAAAGCCGCGCTGACCGCCACAGCAACGGTCTAATTACGCCAATTTCAGTCCACAAACCGTAGGGGCGTGCATTCCACGCCCTCAATGTTTATAGCGGTTTATCGGGTGATCATCAGTTGGGATTTATATGGTGATAGGTTGGGGTGAGCGACGCGCCCCTGCATTAGGCATTGATTTTGGAACCTCCGGAGCGCGAGCGATCGCCATCAACGCCGCAGGTTCCATTTTGTTTGAATATAGAATTTCCTTTGGCCAGACCTCCAGCCAGACAATCCAGTGGCAAGACGTTTTATTTGAGTTACTCACCCATTTGCCTCGAACCCTCGCCCCATCCCTTCAGGCGATTGCCATCAACGGGACTTCGGGAACGGTTTTGTTGTGCGATCGCGCCGGAAGACCCCAGGTTGAACCGCTCCTCTACAATGATGATCGAGGCAGAGCAATGCTGGAGCAACTGAGAGCCATTGCGCCTGAACGCCATCCGGTGATCAGCGCTACCTCTAGCTTCGCGAAGCTCCTCTGGTGGCAACGGGAATTGCATTGGCGGTCACCGCCTGTCAATTGGACACTTTTGCACCAGGCGGATTGGTTAGCATTTTTGCTCCATGGGCAGCTTGGGGTTTCCGATTATCATAATGCGCTAAAGCTTGGATATGATCCTGGGGCGTTGGCCTATCCAGACTGGTTGTTGCAGACAGAACTCGCACCGCTTTTCCCTCGGGTCGTAGCTCCGGGAACAGTCATCGGGTCAGTGACGGAGGCCATTGCTCAACGGTTTCAGATCAATCCCCATTGCGTCGTTTGTGCCGGAACCACGGACAGCATTGCAGCCTTTTTAGCCAGTGGTGTTGAGCAACCCGGAGAAGCCGTCACCTCCTTGGGCTCGACGCTAGTTTTAAAGCTCTTGAGTGAAACGAGAGTTGATGATGCAACTTTTGGGATTTATAGCCATCGATTGGATAGTCATCGCTTAGGAAGCCGCTGGCTGGTAGGTGGGGCTTCGAATACAGGAGGCGCGGTGTTGCGGCAGTTTTTTGGGGATGAGGCATTGCGGCGGCTGAGTGGGCGGATCGATCCGGGAGCGCGATCGCCCTTGGACTATTACCCGCTGCTCCAACCCGGCGAACGCTTCCCCTTCGCAGACCCCCAGCTCCAACCTCGGCTAACCCCGCGTCCTGCTGACGAGGTTCAGTTTCTCCATGGATTGTTGGAGAGCATGGCTCGGATTGAGGCTCAGGGCTACGGACGATTGCAAGACTTGGGGGCAACACCGTTGCGGCGCGTACGGACAGCAGGGGGCGGTGCGCAAAATCAGGCTTGGACCGCCATTCGTCAGCGGGTGCTAGGGGTTCCCGTAGAAACTGCGCCGCAACTGGAGGCGGCCTATGGGACGGCGAGGTTGGCCTCGCAGAGCGCGATCGGCAATCTCAAGCAATAATCTCAAACCAGCGTGACGCTTCCTGCCGAGGGAGTGCATTAGATTAGATTAGATTTGTTTCGGTTTGGTATCGTTCGGGCCAAGTCCGGGAGGCACAATGATAGGCTGACAGAATCATCGGTAGAGAAAAGGGGCGATCGCATGTCCAACCCAACCGTGCAAATTCTTCGCAATATTCTCAATGTCTCGATTACGATCCTGTTGTTGTTATTTATCTCCGTGAATCTTTTCACCCTAGGTCGGATAGGTCTAGAAAAATTGGCCGGGATGTAGAGCACAGAGGGAGAGCGCAACGAAATCTCAACCGTAAATGAGCAACGGAAGCTAGCGAAAACCCATGTCTGAACCCATTACCGCAGCAGTGAGCGATCGCATCTGCAAGCACATGAACAATGACCATGCCGAGGCGATCGTCATGTACGCTGAGGTCTACGGCCACCAAACCAACGTCTCCGCAGCTCGGATGCTCAAGATCGACCATGAGGGCATGGATCTCTTGGCCCAGGTCGATGGCGAAGAAAAGCCCGTGCGCGTCGCCTTTAAGCGGCCCCTCGCTGACGCCAAAGAGGCCCACGTTGTCCTCGTCGAAATGCTCAAGCAAGGTCGGACCTAGGTCGAGCCTAGATTTGGAACTAGGTCGGTCCTAACCCGCAGGTGGTTTCTCGTCGGTTTATGCCACAATGGCGCGGGGGTGTTCATCCTTGGCGCAATAACGACTTAATCGAGAGAAAACGGCAATGTCCGATTTAACCACCTGGATCACCAATACCATGGAAACCATGGGCTATTGGGGGATTGGATTCCTGATGTTTGCAGAGAATCTGTTTCCCCCGATCCCCTCGGAGCTGATCATGCCCCTGGCAGGGTTTACGATCGCCGAAGGCAAAATGACCTGGTTACCCGCTATTACGGCGGGGGTTGTGGGAACGATCCTGGGGGCCTTGCCCTGGTACTACATGGGCAAGATCTTTAATATCTATCGTTTGGGAGCCTGGGCCGATCGCTACGGGAAGTGGCTTGGCATCTCCAGCGGTGATCTGAATAAATCGGTTGTTTGGTTTAATCGCTACGGTACAAAAGCGGTGCTGTTCGGTCGCTTAGTCCCTGGGATTCGCACGCTGATTTCTTTGCCTGCGGGGATTGACGGGATGCCCTTGCCAACGTTTTTAATCTATTCGACCTTAGGCACTGCAATTTGGGTGACGTTTTTGACGTCGGCGGGGTATTTCCTGGGTGATAATTACGATCGCGTTGATCAATATTTAGGTCCGGTTTCAAAGGTTGTTTTAGCGATTCTTGTAGTGGCGTTTATCATTTGGCTTGTGCGGAAGCAAATGGCAAAGCGGCGTGAGTTTTAGTGAATACCGCAGAGACAGACCCAGTGCTGGGGATGCGATTACTTTATGAATATCGATTGCAAGTCGACGCCATTGAGGGGGATTAGTCACAGTCGAAATCCTGCCAAATGTGCGATAGGCTGAAGTTTTTGAGGAGTGCTTTGCCATGTTTAAGTTTTCCGGTACCCGTCCCAGCAACTTGGGTGCTAAAGAAGGCCGTTTAGCGCCAGTGCCGAGCTCTCCCAATTGCGTGTCGAGTCAAGCGCCCGCAAGCGACAAGGAACACTACATCGAACCCTTGCGCTATGGCGGTAGTGGGGCAGAGGCGATCGCCAAAATCAAAACCCTGATCACCGCCATGGAACGCGCCGAAATCATCACCGAAAACCCCAACTATCTCTACGCCGAATTCACCACCAAACTCATGGGCTTCGTCGATGACGTCGAGTTCTACGCCGATGACGCTAGCCAAACCCTCCACATGCGTTCCGCCTCTCGCCTCGGCAAATCTGACCTTGGCCTCAACCGCCAGCGCATTGAAGAAATTCGTGCGCGGTTTAACAGCTAGTTGCATTTTCTGTAACTGTTGCCATCATGGCTCACCCTCTGTGACAGATTAGAGTCATCGGAGCCATCAATTCCTGGTGAGACCTACTAGGCTCTGGCATTTTGTTTTTCCTGTGAGGAACTGCTTCACCATGCTGCATTCACTTCGTCCCCTCTTGCTCCCTTGGCTAGCCCCCGTTGCTGCGATCGCCATGACGATTCCCCTGTCTGCCACACCCGCTACCACCCAAGAAATGTTGCGCACGCTCACCGTGACCGGTCGCGGCATCGAAGAAGTTGTCACGACCAAGGCCCAAGTCAATCTTGGCATCGAAGTCCAGGGCCAAACCGCTGAAGAAGCCCAAACGGAAGCCGCTAAACGCTCCAATGCGGTGGTGGATTTGCTTAAAAATCGCCGCGTGGAAAAATTACAGACCACCGGCATCAACCTCAGCCCTCGCTATAACTACGAAAATGGCAAGCAGGAGCTAGTGGGTTTTACCGCAATCAATACCGTCAGCTTCCGGGTTCCCAATGCCCAAGCGGGAGAAATTATGGATGATGCGGTCAATGCCGGGGCGACTCGCATCGACAATATTAGTTTTGTGGCGGAAGATAACGCGATCGCCACCGCCCAAAAACAAGCCCTCAAGGAGGCCACCACCGACGCCCGCCAACAGGCCGATGCGGTCCTCGAAGCCCTGAACTTTACCGCCAAGGAAATTGTCAGCATTCAGGTCAATGGCGCAGCCACCCCCCCGCCGATCTTCCTAGCCAAAAATCAATTGATGGAAGCTAGAGCCGCCGATGCGGCCCCAACCCCTGTAATTGGCGGAGAACAAGAGGTCCAAGCCTCCGTAACGCTCCAGATTCGTTACTAAAGCAAAACTAGAGCACAATCCCTAGAACTCCTCAAAGTCCCCACCCCCCATGGCATTGGCGGCAGAGTCCGTATCCCGTTTGGAGCCGAGCAAATCCATTCGATTGACACGGATGACGGGGCTGGTGCGCTGGGCTCCCGTATTGCGATCGCTCCAACTCTCAAACTTCAGACTGCCGCTGATCCCAATCAAGCTGCCCTTGCGCACATAGTCCGCCGCCACTTGGGCCGTCCGCCCCCAAATCTCTAAACGAAACCAGTCCGGCTCATCGTTATTCCGCGAAACGCGGTTGACCGCTAGGGAAAGATTGCAAACTACGCTACCCGATTCAAAGTACCGGACGTCAGGGTCTCCCCCCACTCTTCCAACCAAATTGACAATATTTAAGCTCATGGCGTCACACGGTTGTCTGTATCGCTTGTCTATATCGCTCTTTCCATTGTGGCGAAAAGAGGACACGAATGTGGCGCGAATGTAGCAAAAAGGGGCAACAAATGCCGCAGGGCCTGAGTCACGACCGCTCACCGACTGATTATCAAGTTTGGTGAATACGACCCACCGTAGGACCCGCTCAATTTCTGTCAAATATCCTGTAGAGTGTCGGGTAAGCAGTCCTATAAAATTTGAGGATAAATTCTCAGGAAAAAAGTTTTTCTCGCATTCTTTGCAAGATCTGAGACCAAGTGAATTTTCTGAGGGATTTGTCGTCAAATATCTAGACGATTTGCCAATCAGCGTAATAAAATCCACACTCAACAAGACATTCGCGATCGCTATTCGATTGGGTCAGGGTGGGATAGGCTGTCTTGTATGAAAAATCGGTCTTCATAGGCAATTAGTAGGGGGCGAATTATCCGTGGCCTTTTGGAAACGCCTATCGCTAACGCGAGGCATCGGCATCGATCTGGGCACTGCCAACACCCTGGTATACGTTTCAGGCAAGGGCATTGTTCTACAAGAACCATCCGTAGTTGCCATCGACAAAAAAACAGATGCCCCCTTGGCAGTCGGTGAAGACGCAAAAAAAATGTTGGGTCGAACCCCCGACAGCATCGTGGCATTGCGTCCACTCCGGGATGGGGTAATTGCGGACTTTGATGTCGCAGAAATGATGCTAAAACGCTTCATTGAGCGCGTCGATGATGGCCAAGGCCTGATTCGGCCTCGGGTGGTTATTGGGATTCCTAGCGGTGTGACCGGTGTTGAGCGCCGTGCCGTCATGGAAGCTGCTTCCCAAGCCGGTGCCCGTGAGGTCTATTTGATTGATGAACCGGTGGCCGCTGCCATCGGGGCGGGCTTGCCCGTCGCTGAACCCACCGGCAACATGATTATCGACATTGGGGGGGGCACCACCGAAGTTGCGGTCCTGAGCTTGCAGGGCATCGTCCTCAGTCAATCGGTGCGGGTCGCAGGGGATGAGCTGAGCGAGTCGATTACCCAGTACATGAAAAAGGTTCACAACCTGATCATTGGGGAGCGGACCGCTGAAGAAATCAAGATTCAGATTGGTTCCGCCTATCCTTCTAAAGATGCAGACGAAGCCGCCTTAGAGGTTCGCGGTTTGCACATGCTGTCGGGATTGCCCCGAACCGTCGTGGTCAAAGGCCCGGAAATTCGCGAAAGCATGTCTGAGCCCCTGTCGGTGATTGTGGAATCGGTCAAGCGAACCCTCGAAACCACGCCCCCGGAATTGGCTGCGGACATTATCGATCGCGGCATTATGCTGGCGGGCGGCGGTGCCTTGCTCAAGGGACTCGATACGCTGATCAGTCACGAAACCGGCATTGTCACCCATGTTGCAGCGGATCCGCTGAGCTGCGTGGTGCTGGGAACCGGACGGGTTTTAGAGAACTTCAAAGAACTCGATCGCGTCTTCAGCTCCCACAGCCGTATCTAAACCGCTCAACGCAGTCTCCCTATCTCCCCCAGGCGTCAAAGGATCGAGTCAAAGGATCCTTTAGCGCTTGGGGAATTGGGGGGATTGCAAATTCAGTACAGCGCCACTTTAGCTCTAGAATACTGTCCTGGAGTTCAGCAACAGAGCTGAAAGGCGGGTGGAAGGTTTCTTATGCTCAACCAGTGGTGGAATCAGTACTGGGCCAGAGCTGCCCTTGTGGGTAGTTTGTTAGGAATGGCCTGGTTTTTGCGACAGACCCAAGGGGCTGCCCTGGAGGAGCTGTATTTTTATGCAACCGAGCCGCTGCGGTTTCGCTCGGGGCCGCCTGCCGAATGGTTGGCGGATGCACGCACGATGGAATTGCAGGAACGCTTGCTTGAGCTAGAAGTCCAAAATGAGCGTTTGCAAGAACTGCTCGATACCGTTGAGCAGGCCAAGAAAAAAGGCAATATCCTGATTCCGGCTCCCATTATTGGTCGTTCTGCGGATCAGTGGTGGCAGCAGGTGCGACTTGGGCGAGGCAGCAGTCACGGTTTGGGAAAAGGGTCCGCGATTACCGCCGCTGGCGGCTTAGTCGGCTATGTTGTCCAGGCGACCCCGAACACGAGTAAGGTTTTATTAATCAGTGACCCCAGCAGTAGCGTAGGAGCGATGGTCGTCCGCAATCGCAGCCAAGGCTATATTCGGGGTCTATCCACCGATGAAGTGGAAATGAGCTTTTTTGATAAGGATCCGGGCGTGCAAAAGGGAGATGTGATTGTGACGTCGGCCTCCAGTACCTTGTTTGCCCCTGGAATTCCTATCGGGATTGTGCAGGAGGTGCAGCTCAATGCCAGTCCCGTTCCCAAGGCAGTGATTCGCTTAAATGCACCGATTGGGCGCTTGGAATGGGTTACGGCCTCTCCTCCCCGCTCCTTTGCGGTGCCTGCTTCCTCGCCCCCTACGGAACCTTCAGCGCCATGATGTCAGCGATGATGTTTCTGCACCGACTGCGGGTGCCTAAATTTCTTCAGCCTCAACCGCCGGCTTTAAATGGATTGATTGTGGCAGGGTCGGTTTTAGTGCTCCTCCTGCTCCTGCCGATGCGGTTGCCCGGTACGCAAATTGCGGGGGTGGGGGCCAATTGGCTGCTGATTTGGGTGGTCGCTTGGAGTATTCGGCGGAATGCAGTTCAGGGGGCGATCGCCGGTGTGGTTCTCGGACTCATTCAAGATGCCATGACCGGCCCCGACCCCAGCCATGTGCTTAGCTTGGCATTGGTGGGGGCGCTGACGGCGATGCTGCAAAAACAGCGCTACATCCAAGAAGATTTTATTTCCGTCGCAATGATTGTCTTTGGCATGGCAATTTTGGCGGAAACGGTTTTGGCGCTTCAGCTCACGCTGATTGCCCAGGATACAAGCTGGACAGATTTGGCGGGAATTAATTCGGAGGTGGGCAATTTTTCCGTGGGCGACAGCTTGCTCCAGTCCGAAATTAATACTTCTAGTACCACAGACCAGGTGGTCCGAGCCGGTTATACCCCGGCTGAAATTTGGACCCGCCACCAACGGATTGCCCTCAGCTCTGCCATTGTCAGCAGCCTCTGGGCTCCGGTGATTTCCTATCCGCTCAATCGCTGGTGGGAATGGTTTGGGCGGTTTCAGGAAACCGCTCGCTAGTGACCGCTCGCTAGTGACCGTTTGCTAGTAGCAGACGGCTAGTTACAATCGCGGGCGATCGCCATCACTGCTGAAATGTCCTGGGTGAGCGTTGTCAAATTGGGATGCACGGCATGGGGCTGGAGATCTTCCAGATAGGTGCTGCTGCGGATGCCGCAGGTAAGGGCGATCGCCGGAATACCCAAACGCTGCGCCGCAATCACATCCGCCTCCGTATCACCAATCATCCAAGCAGACTTGCCCTTCCCTGAGCCCAATTGTTGCTGCTGGTCTGCCAACGCCCGTTCTAGCAGAACTGTTTTCAGGTCCGTGTAGTTCTGGTAGGCCGCTTGAATATCCTGAGTGCCATAGATCCCGTCAAAACAGTCCTGCAACCCATGGGTATGGAGAAACTGGTGAACCTGGGATTCGTGCCGTAGGGTAACGAGGACAATGCGCAACCCTTCCTGCTGGAGTTGCAGTAGCGCTTGGGCCACCTCGGGCTGGGGTAAATCGCGGCGGAGCAACGCTGGGCAACAATTTACCAATTCCTTGACCTGCTCCAGGAACACCTGGATTTGCTCGCCCCGTAAGCCCGACCGTAGGGCAATTTCCCCGTCTGGAATTCGAGCCTGCTTCATGCGCCAAAATTCTGCTTTGCCCATGGGGGTCAACCGCAACCCCACCCCGGTTTGGGCATATCGACGACGGGTGCGGGCCAGCGCCAGCAGATAGGTACTGTGGTAGCGACCGGAAACATCCACAATAGGGCCATCAAAATCACAGAAGAGCGTTGTTCCGGTTTCAATGGGGGGAAGCCTGGTGCCCGTAGGTTTACTGTATGATTCCGTCGAACCCTTGCGACACCATCGCCCAAATGCAGCAGAGGGTCGGAGCATCCACAAATCCAAAGGCGTCCAATACACAGGTAAGCCCAAAATCTTTAACTTTTCTTAATATAGCCGATTGATGACCCTATGGTCATGGATTCCGGAGGGGTGAGGCCCAGCGGACTAGGCAGATTTGAAAAAATGGGGTAATAATGTAGGGTAGCAGAGCATCGAAACACGCCTCACATCCTGTGAGTTCGCTGATGGCTCACCATTCAAGGGTTTGCCAAAGTGTGGATTCGAACCAGTTTGCGTTTCAGGCTGGGTTCTGTATTTACGGAAGGGTGATACGGCCAATTGAAGCCGTTGGTCTAAAAACCGACTCAATGACTTGACAGTCCGAAATAGCCTGCTAGGCTACCTAGCAAGTCATTAACCGCTCATTCAACTGATTTCGTGGATTAGGAATTGGGATCGCTTCTATCCATGGCGTCGGCTGACGATTCCATCAGTTTGGGTTGAATTGAACCGGTTGTTTGGAGATGATCGCGACGGTTGATGGGGCTGTTTATGCCCGGTCACTCAATGTTGATTTTTTAGTTATTTATGCGTGAAACCACTTCGAGGGAAAACCTCTTTGATCTTGACTCCTTAGCCAAAAGCCACTGGCGTTCTCGAATTAATCAATTTAAGCGTGAACTGCGGGCCTCGCAAGGTCGTCCTGTTGTTACTTCGGTCGGCCCTCGCCGTCGATTTTCGCCCAAACGGCAGCCCGGTCGCCCCATTGCTCAGTCGCTCCCCTAGATTTTCCGTCGTCTAGCTCTGGACTATCCCTTGAACAAAGGGTTGAAAGCGGTCAAAGAGCTGAGGCGTTGCAAGAACAAGGGTTGGATAAGAAACCGTTCGATAGTTTTGATAGGGAATGAGCGGAAAGGGAGACGGCTCGTTCGCGCAATTGGATATTGCTGCCTCAGCGCTTCTGCCTTCGGCGCTTTTGTCTTCAGAGATTCCATAGGGTTGAGTCAGGGAAACCCAGGTTGCACCGGCAGCTTGGGCGATCGCCCACACCGCAGCAATATCCCAAACTTTAGGCGTTGCCTCCACACCCCCTAGGGTTGCTCCCCTCGCAACACTCAACATGTTGTAAGTTGCTACGCCAAGCATTCGAATCTTGCAGGGAAAAGAAACGTCCCGCACAGAGTCCTGCTGTAGTGATGAAATGCTCCTGGTGCAAAAACTGAATAAGCAATTGGCATTCAGATCATCGCGATAGGTCTGGATGCTTTTTTGCGGGGCTTGGCCCAGACGGATATAGGCTCCTTGGGGACCTTGCAGAGCCAGGGGAAGTGTACTGTTTTGATACCAATACCCATAAAAGGCTTCGTTTAGCGGCGGAATTGCCACATAGCCAAACACTGGCGTTCCGCGATAGAGCAGCCCCAGGGAAATGCCCCACAGCGGGATACCTTGGGCAAAGTTGGTTGTGCCATCGAGGGGGTCAATCACCCAGCACCAGTCATTGTTGGGAAAGACGTGGGTGGTTTCTTCGCTGAGGATGCCGTGGTCGGGAAATTGCTGGGCGATCGCCCCTCGAATCCTCTCGTCGGACCACTGGTCGGCCTGGGTGACCAAACTACCATCGCTTTTTTCTTGGGCCTGAACCTGGCCAAAATCCGCCAGCAGTCGCTGACCGACTTCATCGGCCAGGGTTTGGGAAAACGTCAGAACCGCAGGCCAAAAAGATGGGGACATCGTTGTACTCGGGAATAAAATCCAGGGAATAAAATTTGGGAGATGAAAGCCAGAAGATGAAAGAAACCGTCGCGCTAGCCGTCTAATTCTCCTTCTAAAGCTGCCGCGATCGCCGCTTTGGCCGTCATCTGAAACTCATGGACATTCACCCGGTTGATCAGGGCGATCGCCACCAACATCCCCACTGCCTGAGTCACAAAAACCAGAGCATAGGCGGGCAACAGTTGGGACTCTGGAATCGGCTGACCGCCGGAAAACAGCCCCATCAGCCGTTTACCGAGATCTAAGAGACCACCACCCAGGACCGTGGCGCTGCCTCGGGCGATCGCCTGGGCGAGTCCCCAGGCCCCAATAAACGTTCCGGCGGTGGCGGTAGCCGTGAGGTCGAGCATTAAGACAATCGAACCGGTGGTCAGCACGCCAGAAGCTAAACCAAATAACAACACCGCGACCATCAGCATGGCGGGGTTAGCCGTGGTCCCTGCCAGGATAATCAGCAGGAGGCAGACCGCAGCGGCTAAACAGCCCACTTTAATCGTGCGTTTTTTACCCAGTCGAGGCGCTAGAAAAAAGCCCGTTAAAATAATGCCCGCCAGGGTTCCGAGGCCAAAATAGGCGTTGATTTTGGTGGTTTCAGCAATTTTCATGCCAAAGACCTGGCCCCCGTAGGGCTCTAGGACCGCATCTTGCATGAATAGGCTCAAACTCAGGACAAGCAAAAAGACAAAAAACAGCCCCGTTTGACGACTCGCCGTCAAAACCCGCAGGGATTGGCGCAGGGTAATGCTGTCTTCTCGACCACTGGCTTGAACGCGGCGGATGAGTCGGGAGTATTTTTTTTCGATACCGAAGGTGCTGGCGATCGCCAATCCACAAACGATCGCGGGTGCCACAATGAAAAGCCGATTGATCGAAGCCTGTAGCTCAGCAAAGGAAGGGGTATCCCCCAAGGATTTGAGCACCGTGGCGGTAATAATCACACCGGTAATAATTCCGACCATCAGCATCGCCCAGCCAATGCCCACGAGTTTGGGCCGGGTCTCTTCATCGGAAACATCCACCATCAGCGCTGTGAAGGGGGTTGAGGTGGCGCTTAGGGCCAAGCCATAGCCTGCAAATACCAATCCCAGGAGACCCACCCAAGGATAGGCCGCAGGCCCCCAACCCTGGGTTGCCACCACGGCACCGATTTGCCATACGACCTGAACTGCCGTAAACGCTAAAACGGCGACGGATAAAATACCGCACCAGATGTAGCCGCTGCGATGATGCCCGAGTAGGGGGGTGGCATCGGACATTTGGCCAAACCAGACGCGGGCTGGAGCCATAAACTGATGGACCGCGATCGCCCCCGCCGCCACCAGAGCCGGAATCTTGAGTTCATCAATCATCACCCGATTGAGCACCCCCAGTGTCAGCAGGGACATGATGCCCAATCCCATGTTGAAGACGCCCAAGCGCAGCATCGTCAGGAGGCTGAGTTTAGGGAGACCCGGAGAGTCTATCCCCAAGGCGGGGTTAGGCGTAGCACTGGAAAAATCAGAATTTTCCATGGGTTTAGCAACAAGCAAGTTTCTTAATGGCTTGTTTTCACTATAAACCGCTACCTCACCCGTTCTCTTTCCTGGTTATGGTCAAGGGATCCCAAGGGCTACTGGGACGATGATGTTTTCTCTGGCGCTTCATACACCGGGGATTCATAGGGCGGCGGCGTCAGGGATTCACCCACGGCACGCTGCATTTGTACCAGGGCCAAGTTGTAATTAAGGATGGCGCTGACCCGATTCCCCCTGGCCGTGGTCAGATCCCGTTCTGCATCCACGACCTCGGTTTGGGTGCCAACCCCCGCCTGGAACCGGAGACGCGCTAAGCGCAAGGCATCCTCCGCCTGGGTTACCCCCTTTTCCGAGGTAGCAATGTTGTTGAAGTTGGACTGTAAATCATAGAAGGCGTTTTCTACCTCCTGCCGGACGCCATCACGTACGTTTTCAAACTGTTCTTCAGCAATGGACTTATCCAATTCCCGCTGCCGCGCACTGGCCTTGGCGGCCCCACCATCAAAGAACTGCCACTGGAAATTGACACCTAAGGTGTAATCCAACTGGGGGCTAAACGTTCCACTCTTCGCGACGCTTTCTGTTCCTTGACGATTGGTCGTCGCGGTCCGACTAAACTGCCGACTAAACTGAAACCCTGCAGATGGACCCGCCTGGGCAAAGAGACTAACCGTGGGCTTATTTGCTGCTAAGGCAATCTCTCGCCGAGCATCGCTAATCTCTCGCTGGAGTAACTGATTGTCGAGCTCTACGCGATTTTGATAGGCCAAGACGATGCTGTCTTGAAGCGACGTAGCCCACTGTCCAGCCACGCGCACCGGATCCGCCGCTGTGACATTGACCATTTGCTCAACGCTCAACTGTTGGGATAAGGCCCGCTGGGCTTTTTGCTGATTGCTGATATTGGTGATCAGCTGCTGCTGGGTATTGGCCAACTGCACTTCCGCCTGCAACACCGCAAACCGAGTCCCGACCCCTGCCCGTTCTAGGGATTGGGCATCTTTTAAGCTTTGCTGAGCACTCCGAACGGATTCGCGGGCAATTTCAACCTGCTCATCGGCGTTTTGCAGGGCATAGTAGCTTTGGCTCACATCCAGACGGAGCTGGGCCAGCGCTTGATTCAAGGATAATTCTGCCTGGGCCTTTTGCTTTTCTGCGGCCCGAATAGCCGCTGCTCGACCGGGGGCTATTAAATTGTAATCGACCCGCACATTCCCACTCCCGGTCAGGTCAGCCTGCCGAGAGGTTTGATAGTCGGTGGTAGTTGGCGGTTCATTATAGATAACATCTGTACGAGACATGGTGCCGGTTTGGCGTCCCTGGGCGTTGACCGAGGCTTGGGGCGATCGCGCCGCTTTTGCTTGATCGACGGCGGCTTGGCTCTGATCAACCTGAAGCTGTTGAATCCGGATGGTGGGGTTGTTTTGACGGGCGATGGCGATCGCCTCCTCCAACGAAATCGCCTCCACCTGCTGAATCACCACATCATCCGCATTGGTGGGCCGAGTCAGATTGGGTTGCTGGTCCGTGAGCGGCGGCAAGGCCACCGGGGGGGGCGGGGCTGGAGCGGTTGAGCCATCCACCGGAGTCATCTCATCCGGGGTTGCTGGGGGCACCGGTTGGGTAGGCGAAGTTTGCGCCGGCGTGACCGGCTGCGGCGTCGTCGGTTCACCTAAAAACTCCTGCTCCACCGGATCCGAGGTTGTGTCGATCGGAACTTGGCTGGCAGGGGGTTGAGCCACTTGGGCGACTTCGGGTTCAGCGGTTGTAGCCTGAGCCACAACTACTGGGGCTAGATCCTGGGTTTCCATCACCAAGCCTGAAACCGACTGGGCGATTTGAGAGAGCTGATTCGATGAGGCAGTGGAGGATGGGGTGGGAGCAGCAACATCTTGCGTTTCCTCAGCTTCCACTTCAACCGCAGGCGCGGATTCCACCGTTGCCTGGGCTCGAACGATCGGTGGGAGCACCGCTGCCTCACCCAAAGAAACCGCAGCCCCAAGACCCAGAGCTGTTAGATAATGAAAAGCTTTCATAGTCCAGTAGAAATACGACGAGCAGGCTTAATCGGCAAAAAAGGGACCTAGACCGGTAAACATTCTATGCCATCCCTCTTTATTCAAGGGATAATCCACTGGATCTGCACGATTATGCTGAGCATATGTAAGGTTTGCGACAAGGTTTAGCGGATCAGCGAAGACAAAAGAAAGGGGCTTTTTCTCAAGCTATGGGACGAGACAGGGAGATCCGTCGTCTTGTAGGCAAGCCGCGAGGAGGCCCTCAAGACCTTGAGCCACACGAATGGGGGTATTCAGCGCAAGCGCCACATCTTCAATGCGCAGATCATCCAGAAAACAGGTGTCACCCTGTTTCAGCATGACGGAGGGAAGAATTAAGGCATCGCCCAGGGATTCTCCCGCCAGACCTTGTATTAAGTCTTCCCCGGTTAATAATCCAGTTACCGTTAGCGATTGGCCCCAATACTGACTGGCTAAGCCTTTGAGCTTAATTTCTAGACCTTGGACCGAATTGAGACGGTCTTGCAGGGGCTGAAAGGCTTTTTCGACCACATTGCCCACAACCCAGGTAAACCTGCGGGGCTGCGGCAGGGCTGGAGGAAGCTGCTGGGCGGCGGCTTGAAACTGCTCGATAAAGGCGCGAATCGAGCCCACACCATTTTCGAGCTGGGGGTAATCTTCGTAGTCGGCGGTGGAGGGCAGGTCGCGCCCCGCAATCAAAAACCATTCGTCGGCCAACCAGGCAAACCGGGAGCCCAGCTGCGTCTGAAAGTCTTGCTGAAGGGATTGCACTAACGCGATGACGGCATCGGCATCGGCAGGGTCCACGGGGCGCAGCTCATCCTGGTCTGGCCGGAACCGCGTTAGGCCGACGGGCACCACCGCTGCGGAAAGAACGGCGGCGTTGTCGGGGTCGGTGTGAAACTGCGCCAGATCGAGCAGGGTACGGCGGAGGTGCTCACCATCATTGATACCGGGACAGACGACCACTTGGGCGTGGATTTGCAATTGACGATCCTGAAACCACTGGAGCTGGTTAAGGATTTGCCCTGCTCGTTCATTTTTGAGCAATCGACGCCGAATCTCGGGCTCGGTGGCATGGACTGAAACAAATAGCGGCGAGAGCCGCAGCCGCTCGATGCGGTCCCATTCTCGTTGGGAGAGATTGGTTAGCGTCAAATAGGAGCCGTAGAGAAAGCTGAGGCGATAGTCGTCGTCTTTGAGATACAGGGTTTCCCGTTTGCCGGGTGGCTGCTGGTCAATGAAACAAAAGGGACAGCGATTATTGCACTGGATCAGCCCATCAAACAGGGCGCTGGCAAATTCGAGGCCGAGGTCGTCATCGTAGTCTTTTTCGATTTCGACGTGATGGGATTGACCTTGGCGATCGATCACTTCCAGTTCCAGCCATTCATCCGCACAGAGAAAGCGATAGTCGATCAGGTCGCGGGGATATTCGCCGTTGATGGAGAGGATGCGATCGCCCACCTCAAAGCCAATCTCCTCCGCAATCGATCCGGGTACGACCCGAGTAATTTGGGCGGGTTGAACGGTGCTGGGCGGCATTACGGGCAGCTCGTAGGCCTTTCCGGGAACGGTTTCGGTCGTCGTTCCAGTGGTGCTAGGTCCAGTAGTGCTAGGTCCAGTGGTGGATATCCCCATAAAAAACGCGGGCTTAGGATCACGGTGCATTCCTCTATCCTAAGCCCCTCTCAGCCCCGCTTCTTAGCATTGAGTCGCCAACCGCTTAAGCCTTGAGCAGTCCCCCGCCGATCGCCGCCAGCAGTGCTGCCCCGAGGGCCAAGCGGTACCAAACAAACACCCAACTGCTGTTTTGTCGCAGAAATTTGAGCAACCAGGCGATCGACAGATAGGAAAATACAAAGGCTGAGGCGGTCCCCACTAGCAATGGAACCAGCATGCTGCCATGGTTTAAGGCATCTTTGGCCTGAACTAAAGTGGCGATGGTCAGTGTCGGAATGCCAAGCAGAAAGGAAAACCGGGCCGCCGTATCGCGCTTGAGCCCTAGAAAAAGTGCTGTTGTGAGCGTGGAGCCGGAGCGGGATGCCCCCGGCAAGAGGGCCAGCATTTGGCCGAAACCCACCAAAACCCCATCGGAAATTTTCAGCTGGTCAAAATCGCGCAGGCGGCGACCGTAGCGCTCCGCCAAGCCCAGCAACACCGCCATGACGAGAGACATCACCGCAATGATGGAGGCCCGATCCACATCAACATTGAGCAGCTTAAGGACTAATCCCCCGGCTAGGGCGGGCACCGTACCGATGGCAATGCCAATAAAAATTTTCCATTCTTCTCGCTGCCAATCCCGGTCTCGAAAAGCCGACCAGGCTCCCCCAAAAATAGTTTTGAGGTCTTGGCGGAAATAGCCGATCACCGCCAGAACACTGCCAAACTGAATAGCATCGGTGGCAGCTTTATCCCAGGTGTCTTTCCATCCCAAAATATCGGAGAAAATTAGAAGATGCGCCGTGCTGCTAATCGGCAAGAATTCCGTAATCCCCTGGACTAAACCCAGAATAATGGCTTGAAACCATTGGGTTGGTGCGCCAGTTACTGCGCAGGTCCAGGCCACAGGGGGCAACAACCCACTCATCTTGTTCTCCTTAGTTATGCAAATTCGTCCGGTTAACCCACCAATCTTAGAGCGCGATCGCCTTAATGAAACACGCCTAAATCAAGCATGCCCGCAAGACCTTATCCACTCGCTGCTGCTCCGCCACCAGGGACTGCAAAAGCCAAGTGAAGTGAGTGAAATTCACCGTTTCTGGATGGTCGTGACCCGATTGGGCGAGGGCTTCCAACTGCTGACAAAGGCCAGCTAGCCGCTGGGCTCCCAGGGTCGTGCAAGCGGGACCTAGGCTATGGCCCAAATCCGCTAACTGTAACCAAGCTTGAGCCTTGAGGGCCGCCTGCATCGCCTCAATTTGCTGCTCGGCCTCCTCTAAAAAGGTGTGGATGAGGTCTTCTAGAAAGCACGAATCCTGATCCGACCAGGTTTGAATATCTTGAAGGGCAGTCAGATCAAGGGTTAAGGCCGCCGGATCGAGCATAAAAGGCGCAGGAATCAAGGGCAGGGTAAAGTGAAATCGAGTCCCTGGACTGGCCATAGCCACCTGCCAGCCGGGAGGGGGATTGCCGCCAATTTGGCCATCGCTTTCGAACCAAATTTGCCCTCCCATGAGCTGGGTCAGGCGATCGCAAATCGCTAGCCCCAATCCCGTACCGCCGTAGCGTCGAGTAATCGAGCGATTGGCTTGGCTAAAGGGCTGAAACAGGTGGGCGATCGCCGCCGCCTCAATGCCAATTCCCGTATCTTCTACCGTAACGTGTAAATAGCGTCCTGCTTGGGGTCCCGCTTGTCCTTGACCCCCTTGCACCCGTACCGTCACGCTGCCCTCTTCGGTGAATTTGATGGCATTGCTGATCAAATTGCAGAGAATCTGCCGGACGCGAGTCACGTCTGCCAGCAGGGTCACCGGAATCTCGATCTCTAGAACCGCACCGAGTTTGAGGCCCTTGTCTTTGGCTATGGGCTCAAACAAACCCAGGAGTTCGTATAGGATCTGGGGGAGATCGAAGGGCTGGAGTTCAAGACTGATTTTGTGGGATTCAATTTTGGAAAAGTCCAGCAAATCGTTCAGAATCGTCAATAAATCTTCCCCCCCTGACCGAATTGCCTCGGCATGGGTGCGTTGTTCTGCGCCCAGGGGGCCATCGAGCAGCAGACTGGTCATGCCAATCACGGCATTGAGGGGGGTGCGGATTTCATGGCTCATGATCGCCAAAAATTCGCTTTTGGCTTGGTTAGCTGCTTGGGCCTCTTGGGTCGCTTGGCGCAGGGCAATTTCGGCGCGGTGGCGATCGCTAATATCCTCAGCAATCCCCGCGATCCGATAAACCTGACCCGCTTCGTCCAAAACCGGAAAGCCCCGAGAGCAAATCCAGCGAATTTCACCATCGGGACGAATAATTCGATAGGTCAAATCGATACTCAACCCCGCCGTGCGCCGCCGCAAAATTTCGGCTTCAACCCGCTCCTTATCCTCGGGATGAACACTGCCCAGCCAAATATCGGGATTTTCGTAGAGGGTTTGATGGGGCACGCCCCAAATGTCTTCGTAGGCCGGACTGATATACAGCAGTTGATAGGGCTGGGCCTGATAGATAAAAAAAACTTGGTTGAGATTGGCCGCGAGCTGTTGAAACCGCTCCTCGCTTTCCCGTAGGGCTGCTTCTGCCAGTTTGCGATCGTGAATGTCCTGCACCACACAGATGGTATAGAGCGGAATGCGGCTGGGATCCCGAATCAGAGAAACCGTCGCGGTAATCCAACGGAAATCCCCTTGGGACCGAATCAAACGCTTTTCCTGGGTAAAGCCAGCCCGTTCTCCAGCCAGCATTTCCCCATTGACCCCAGTGAGTTCCGCCGCCACATCCTCTGGATGAAAGAGGTCTTGCCAGCGCATCTGCATCAGCTCGTTTTCTGCATAGCCTGCAATCTCGCAAAACCGCTGATTGACCTGGAGATAGCGCCCGGAGCAGGCATCGGTCATGGTAATCCCCACGGCGGCTTGGTCAAAGATCGACCGATAGCGGGCCTCACTATCTTCCAAGGCTCGGACGAGGAGCTGCTGCCGGGTATAGGTAACGGCATTGATGCCGGAGAGCGGAAAGGCTTCGACGGTTTCTAGCAAAAAAGCTTGGATCGAGGCAACGCGCACCACGCCTAGGGGCTTTTGCTCCCAGTCCAGCACCGGCAAGCAGAGAAACTGCCCGCGCTCAAACCGATCTAGGAGTGACCAGGGTTTTTGGCAATCGCTAGGTGTTAAACAAGGTAGGTCAAATTGGGCCACGTCTGCTAAGTATATCTCGGTCGGATTGCTCTCCCTGCCCGATATCGCTTGGGTTGCCAAGGCCCGCAGAATGTCCCGATGGGTACAAACCCCCAGCTTTCCTAGGATTTCGGAACGCACCAAAATACAATCTTCAGCAATTTCATTGAGAATGGCGATCGCCTCTGCCAGGGACTGATGGTCAGACAAAATCGGGGGACAGGGGCAAAGAATTCGCTGCAGAGAAATTTGCATAGGTTACAAAGGCACACCCGAAGCAGCTATTTTATCCCGTTCTACCTAGTTTATACCGTTCCACCTAGTCTTTTAGCATAGAGCGCCCCTTGCCATGACTGGGTTTAGGATGAACAGTTCTGAAACAGGGGGTCCCAAGATGGAGGTTAAAGCATAGGTTGATTCCGTAAAACTCTTTAAGTACAAATGAACTATAATTAATTTATTCCTTTGCTCAACTGGATGCCTCCGATGAATCAGTCTTTGCCTGTTGCGGTTTTAGCTGCCCCAAATTCAGCCGCTCCAAATTTAGCTGCTCCAAATTCAGTCGCTCTAAATTCGGCATCCTCGTTCTGGGTTCGTTGTGTTCAGGGGTTAACCCATCATGTCAAGCAGCTCTGCCGGCGGGTGTCGCTCTTCGGTGTGGCGGGACTGGCCAGTGTTGCGATTGGCTCCCGGTCTCCGGTGCAAGCGGCGGAGAGTCTCGCCCTGTCCTTTGATTTGCCTGTGACGGCGGCCAAGGTTGAACCCCAAGCGCCCCCTGTCGGTGTTGAGCAAGCATCTACGCGCAAGCAGCACCCCTTAAATCCGATTCCAGAGGTTTGGTGGCATCAAGGGAGCGCTTCGCCCATTGCGATCGCCATCGGTTGCGCAGAGGGAACACGGCAGGCCAATGGGGAAAAAACAGCGGCCTATTACTGGCACGCGGACCCTGGCAATGGGGCCGATAATTTCGGAACATTTAGCTATCAGCATTTACCGGCGGCGCTCAAGTATCCGGTGCAACGCCAAACCCAAACCCAGGCGAAGCGGGAGGCCGCAGCCCTGGCCCAGTTGCCCGAAATCGCCGATGGCGAACAGCTCAAACGCCTACGACAGTTTCAGTCGCAACTACAAGCCCAGGCCCAGCAGCACAATCTGGCTTTAACTCAGCTAGAGTTGCTCAATGGTCTGGACCTCGCCAATCAAAGCGAAGCCGCCGCGCTTTCGATCCAGGGCTATGTGGATCGCCTCGCCCAAATGAAACATCTCAGCCTTGACCCCCTGGAGCAAATTCGCGAAGCTCGGGTCTGGTCCTACTGGCACCCTGACCGGCAAGACTGGGATGCCCCCGGTTTGGGCAATACCTATGAGGATATTCGGCGGGACCAGGTTCGTCGTCTGGAGGCCATTCAAGCGGCGATCGCCTCCTATAAAGCTCAACCGGAAACTCAAACCCAACCGGAAACGGTTGCCCAAAAAACTGATGTGAAACAGCCTGCCGTGAAACAGCCTTTAACAGAAGAATTTCGCGTTTCTCAAAGGGTCTCCAGCCATCGGAGTCCGGAGGCGATCGCAGACCAAATCATTTTCTTCTAACGACGGCTCTTAACGACGGCCCAGGGGTTGATAGTCATCGGCATAGTCGCTGCTATAGGCGGCCTCAAACTCATCATCTTCGAGCACATCCAAGTCGCCAAACTCGTCTTCAATCGTGGTTTCCTGCACCGTAATATCTGCGCCATTGATGACCACACCAAAGAAGGGAATTTGGGCCTCGCTAATCATTTCCAGCGCCTCGTTCAGCATGCTTTCTTGGGTCTGGCCAGGGCGCGTCACCACCATAAAGCCGTCAACGGAGGGCTCCATTAACAGCGCGTCGTTGTACCGCAAAATCGACGGCGTATCGATGACCACAAAATCAAAGCGACCGCGACAGTCATCGAGTAAGCGTTTCATCTCGCTGGATTCGAGAATGGCAGCGGGTTGGCGTTGCGGACCCGTACTGGGAACGATATAGAGATTTTCTAGACTGGGGACCAGCCGAATACAGTCGCTAGGGCTACCGTAATATTGCAGCGGCTCTAGGGTCGCTCCCAGGTCAGGGGCTACGCCCAGGCATTCGATCAGCGAGGATTTGCGCAGATCGGCTTCTACGAGAACGGTACGTTTACCGGCACGGGCGGAGGCGATCGCCAAGTTGTAGGCACAATGGGTCTTGCCTTCGCTCTGTCCAGCGCTAGTCACCAGAATCACCTTCGCTCCCTTACCGCCCATGCGTCTGAGATTACCCCGCAGTCGTTCATAGGCATTGAGATAGGGCGAGCCTTCTTCGGTAATCAACGAAACACCGCGATCGTCCTGGAGCAAGGGCGGTGGCAACAGGGCTTCGTCGATTAAGGGCAGCATTTCCAGCAGGGGTGCCGTCTGCTGACGCAGGGCATTTTGCAGCTCTTCCTTGGTGTAGTAACGCCCTTCGAGGGTGCTCATTAAGAAGACTAAGGCTCCCCCCACAATGAGACCCGCTCCAGCACCGCCTAGCATCAACACCACAGGGCTGAGGGGACCCGAAACCTCCAACGGTTCGACGCCAGCCGGACGCTCAATCCGCAAACTGGTTGAGGTTTCTGCTTCTGCGGCCTGGGCATCAATCAGGGCTGCTTGGACGCGATCGAAGAGGGCTTTTTTGAGGGCAACCCGCTGGGCCAGTCGCTGTTGTTCGAGCTGCTTGTTGGGAATCGTGGCATATTCCTGCCGCAGTTGCTGCTCAGTTTGAAGGGCCGCTTGAACCTGTTGTTGCAGCGTATCTCGCTGGGTTTGCAGGCTCACGAGCGTATTGGCCAATTGCTGACGGGTGGGGTCGAGGCTACTCCGCTGCCGTAGTTCCGACATGGCTCCTGCTGTGGCGAGGGGGGCCGCAATGCCATTGCCCCCCAATACTTCTTGGGCGCGCTCGTTGAGTAGGGTTTTATAGGAATCCAGTTGATTTTGCAAAGCGATGACATCGGGGTGTTCGCCGCGTAAATCCCGGCGTAAAATTTCAAGCTGCGATTCGGCTTGGTAAATCTGGGCTCGCAGATTGGCGATGATCGGATCTGCGCTCAGGGCCGATGACACATAGGCTTGGTCCGCACTCAGACCCAAACGCCCTTCCAAGCTGCGAATTTGGGCATTGACCCCTTCGAGGGTGAGGCGGATTTGACGCTGTTGTTCTTTGGCTCCGGCGATCGCCCCCACCAAACTCCCCGTCCGCGCCGACAAAATATCCGCTTCCTCCCGCCGATTGTAAACCTCTAGCTCCTGCTCGGCGGCGCGCAGTTCTTCGGTAATGCTGGGTAACCGTTTGCTAATTTCTTCAATCCGAGCCCGCAACCGCGCTGAGTTAATCAGTTGGCTCTGCTGCACCATGCCCTGCATCAGGGCCAGCACGACGGTTTTAGCCTCTTCCTCGTTGCCGCTGACGTAGTTAATCCCTATCAAAAAGGGGGTTTTGAGCGTTTCGTCTGCCTGCTGTACCGAAACCTGAAGCTTCTCTGCCATCATCTCTGGCTTGAGACCGGCTTGGCGTGCTGTCGCCTCAATGACATTATCCGCCAGCAACATCTCGCGGGTGATCACCTGCCCCGCCTGTTGAATTTGGCTGCCGGTCTCCGAAAAAAGCGCCGCTGGTTGATTGAGCGTCAGCGCCCCTTGGCCTCGATACTGGGGAGCCGGTGCCGTTTGCGTCAGGCTGATTAGCCCTGCGGCGGTGGTGGTGGCAGCCACACTCACCAAGGGAATCCATTTGTATTTGCCGAGGGCAATCAGGTAGCGCTTTAGAAAAGACATGGCAGAGGGCTTAAAGGGCTCAAAGGGCTCAGAAACAAGGCGTAGAAAACTTAGCGCCCATTAGGCTGAAAGAGATTGGATGCACTTTGGCTCAATGAGTCAAAGAATAACAGGAAGCCCAAAATGTCGCGGAAGGGCTGGGTGAAGATATTGAGAGCGTGGCTAATCCGGGCAACCAATCCCCGACCGACCACGACCACATCGTTGTCCTGGAGGGGGACATCAGCGCTGGGGTCACCCATGAGGGCATTTTTGCCGTTGATGGTTTGGGCGATCGCCTTACCGCTTTGGGGGTCATACCGCACCAGGGCAATGCCGGAGAGATTGGCGGCATCCAGGGGAATCCCATTGAGGGCATCCCGGAAGGTGCTGCCACTGGGAAGATTGAGCGTGGTTGCACCGCCAGCGGCATAGCTCAAGAGCCGAACCTGAATATTGGGTTTGGAGACATTGGATTTGGCGATCAGGCGGCTGTCATAGTTGGCTTTATCGGCTTCGGTGAGCTTGGGAATACTCACCACATCGCCTTCCTCCAGCCGCAAATTGGGCAGCGACGCGCCGGTCGCCAAGGGCGAGTACAAATCTACGGATTCACTGGCCACAGACCCATCGGAGAAATTACGGCGGACTTCCACCTTGCGCAAATCGGCGGAGTTGAGGCTGCCCCCGGCGACCAGTAGCGCTTCGCCCACCCGCCCGGTGGAGAGGCCATAGAATCCTGGTTTGGCGACTTCGCCAATGACGGTGACCTGGACAGGGCGCTGGGATGCCAAGGTCGAGTTGGAAATCAGCGTGCGATCGTAGTTGCCGAGGTCCTGGGCTTGGAGTTGGGGGACGGTGATGGTGTCGCCGTCTTCTAACCGCAAATCGGGGAAGGACAATCCTTGGACGAGGGGGGAATAGAGATCGACCTGTTGTTCGATGACGCCGCGATCGCGCACCGTTCGACGAATCTGGACCCGTCGCAAATCCGCAGAGGCCAAGGTTCCCCCCGCTGTGCGCAGGGCTTCAGCAATTTCAGCGGTTTGGAGGGGATAAAACCCAGGGCTGGCCACTCGACCCACGACGGTAACCCGCACAGGACGCTGGGATAATAGCGAAATATCAACAACGGGATTGACGATGTAGCGATCATAGGCGGCGCGAACCCGCTCTCGTGCTTCCCCAACGGTTAATCCATCCAAAATCACAGAACCGACTAAGGGCAAAACAATGGTCCCCTCCGGCGAAATCGGTCCCTGAAAATTCAAATTCGGAAACCGCTGCACATTGATAAAAATGACATCGCTGGGACCCAGGCGATACCGGCCAAATTTGTTATCCAGAAACGGAGGCTGAAGCGTGGGATTGAGGGGCGGTAGCTCAGGCCGAAACGATGGATTGGCAAAGGTGCCTAAGCCGGGACGGACGGGCGGACGCAGTTCTAGGGAATTGAACTCTTGATTGATTTGTTCGTTGGCGTCCGAGTTGCCATTGAGCTGTTGACGAATTTGTTCAAGCCGCTGTTGATAGCGGACCGAATTCTCTAGGTCTGTATTCTCTAGGTCTGTCGTGGACTGAGCCAGCTTCTCAGGGGCTGAGGTCGCCACGGCAGGCTCCATGGCCAGAGTTGCCAAAAGTACAACGGTGGCAGAGGTTCCCAGTTGCAGCCCCGTAAGACCCAAGGCCGTTGCTCGCTGAAGGAAGGAAAGCGCAGAATCCATACACCGATTCATCCGACCGTCTGTGTCATAAACGTCTTACCCAGAAGTGACGGAGGCAAAGGGCCACGAGTTGCAGCTTTACTTTCCCCTCATTTGGCTTCTGTTAATACCTACAAAAACCGGACAAATCTCCCCGGAGATTTCCTGTATTTTTTGTTACTCAGTGCTTGTGACTTCTTTTAGAGTACCCTGAGGGCGCACAATCTCTCTCAGGAGAATTTTGCATGACGGAGTTTGGTACTGGGGCGTTGCAGAGAACGGAATCCTGCATGGGGTGTGGAATGCATGCCCCTACCATTCGATCTACCCTTAATTCTCGTTTCTTAGGGGGTGGACTTGGGCCAGGTGGCGGTGGCGATCGCCTGCTGCACCTGACTTCCCACTGCTTCTGCTAAGGACTGAACCGCATCCAAATCCCCCGTTTGTTGGAGCGGCAAAAGGACGGCCACCGCCACCCAGGGTACCCGCTGTCCCCGCACCTGCGCCACGCGATCGCGCCAGAACCAATCCCCCGGTTCGGGGCTACCCCCGTCGGGCCAGGCGTACCATTGCAGGGCGGCATAGACTTGGCCCGTTTTCCAGCCCCGGACAAATCGAGCTTCGATTTTTTGAGGCCCTTGGGGCGTGTCGGCGGTCCAGGTGAGGTGGCGAATGTCGTCTTCCACCCATTGAAATTGGCCTTTGATGTCGGTCCAATCGATCTGGGGCATATCGGTGTTGGCGAGTTGCGATCGCATCAGCACCAAGGCTGGCGTTCCCGCCGGAGCCAACCCACCGGATTCTGCCGTGAACTGGCTCAACACCCATTCATGACCGCCCACCTGCAAGTCAATGGGTTCAGCGCGAGTCCAGCCGGGAAGCGTAATACCCTGGTTTTGCAGATTCCCGAGCTGTTTTAAAACCGTCACGTTCGGCGTTTTTTGCCAATTCCATTGGCCCTTGAGATAGCCCGGTGCGGCTCCTATCAAAAAGAGTCCCAGTAGAAAAACTAAGACGACCCGTTGGGCAAGGGGAGCCATGGGCGAGCGAGAGTTTGCGGCTGTCATGGGTGACTCTGGGCTGTAAGTGGGAGGTTAAGTGGGAGGTTAAGTGGGGATTTAGGGAGACGCTAGGTGGTGGGATCGGCCAATTGATTTCGGGTCTATTTAGGATCTATTTGGAATTTGTTTTGGATCTATGTTGGGGGAACTAGGTTCAGGCCAGTAGCGCTCCATACCCTTGAGCAGCAGCAAAACGCTACCTAGCATCAGCGCCGAGAAAACATCCCCGCCCCAGCCGTCGTGGAGCCAAGCAAAGGCCCCTTCGCGACCGGTACCATGGAAAAAACTGAGAATAGTATTGCGAATAATATTGGCCGTGACGCTGAGGACAATGCCGCCCATGAGCAGCGTGGCCACGCGGGACCGCAAATGCAGCAGGTCGTTCCAATAGAGCATCATCAGCGATACATAAACCGTCGTGAACAGCATCTTGAGCCCAGCACAGTAGGGAGCGACTTCAACAACACGACCGTTCAGCCGCAGATAAATACCGTCAATCACCACATCAGTCATGCCAAAAATCTGGAGGATCGTCCCCGCCACACCTGCAATAAAGGCCTGGAGCGGCAACGTGTAGGGCGTAATCAAATAGGGTGCATTGGTGGGCGTCGCCAAGGCCACGAGCACCAGGGGAAAGGTCATAGCCTTAAGTCCTGGCCAGCCCCGCAACCCAAGACAAAGACCCGTCAACAGCAGTGGTAGCGACAGATTCACCAAATCGCTAACGTTACTGAGATAAAACACTGCGGCCAAACCCAGCATTCCGGCACCAAGGGGATTACAGCACTGGGGTAACGCCGCCCAATCCGTCCGCCGTTGCCATACCAAATAGGCGGCAAAGGGTAAGCCAATCAGACCATGGCTAAAATACTCGTGCTCAATGCTGATGTTTTTGTGGAGCCAGCCATCGACCCAGTGCCAGAGCAGGGGGGCATAGAGGAGGGTGCAGAGGGTGGCGATCGCCCAAACCTGCCAATCGGCTTTGATCGCTTCAAGCTGAATCCCTAATGGGGCAGGACGGGAAGAGTTATGTTGGGTCATCGTCTGGATTCCTCGATCTCCTGGTTCCTCCGGGTCATGGTTCCGCTAAGCAATCTGGGTAATGGGTTGCTGGCTGAGGCAATCGCTCAACGCCTCAACCACCTGTTCCACCTGAGCCTCCCTTAAACCGGGATACATGGGGAACGACAACATCGTCTGACTCAGCCGTTCCGCCTGGGGAAAGTCGCCCAGGCCATAGCCCAAATCCCGAAATGCCGGTTGCAGATGGCAAGGTAAGGGGTAGTGAACTCCCGTCTGAATGCCTCGTTCTTCCAGGGTGGCCTGGAGCAGATTGCGGTTAACCTCGGGATGCAGCCGTGCGATGTATAGGTGATAGACATGGCCACTGCCGGTTTCGTTTTTGAGGGGGCAAACTTGAGGCACAAGGGCTGCGAGTCGCTGGTCGTAGAGTCTGGCTAGTCGATTGCGATCCTGGTTCCAGCCTTGCAGGTGGGGCAGCTTGAGATTCAGAATCGCCGCCTGGAACGTATCGAGGCGAGAATTCGTGCCAAATTCGGTGTGGAAATATTTGCGGGGGGCTCCGTAGTTGCGGAGCGATCGCAACCGATTGGCAATGCCTTCATCCTTGGTAATCACCATGCCGCCATCGCCCAGCGCCCCTAAATTCTTGCTGGGATAAAAGCTAAACGCCGCCGCAATCCCAATGGATCCAGCCCGATAGCCTTCCCGCTCCGCCAAATGGGCCTGGGCCGCATCTTCAAAAACAAACAAACCATGCTGCTCAGCAAACGTCAGCAGCTCACCCGGCGACACCATCTGACCGTAGAGATGAACCGCAATAATCGCGCGGGTGTCGGGTCGCAACGCATCGGCGGCAGCCTCTAAATCAATCAGGCCGGTTTGAGGGTCACAGTCCACTAAAATCGGCACCGCCCCCGCCCGCAGAACGCCGATCAGCGTTGCCACAAACGTGTTGGCCGGCAGCAGAACACTCGTGTCTGGCCCTAAACCGCAAGCCTGCAATCCTAGGGCCAGGGCATCGGTACCGCAGGCAACCCCCACCCCATAGTCCACACCGCAGGCTTGGGCAAAATCCCGTTCAAACTGAGAGACCGCTTCTCCCAAGACAAAATCGCCCCGTTGCAAAAGCTGCTGAAAGGCCGCCTCAAACTCAGCCTGCAAGGGCTGATGCTGTGCTTGAAGATCCACAAAAGGGACAAAGGATGGCATGGGTTTGCGGGATGAAGAGAAAGACTGCTATTCCTAGACTTCCCTAAACCCAGTTGACGGCATAATGGGAGAACTTGCCTACATCTCAATATCAAGATTGGATAAAGTTAGGCAAATTTTCTGTCGCAAGTTTTCTGTCGCAAGTTTTCTGTCGCGTTGTCGAGTCATCTCTAAGCCTCTCATGAACTACGCCACAGCCCGCCAATTTCTCAGCAAACAGGTTCAAGCCAGCGACCCCGATTCGCTGCTGTCTCGCTTGGGGATTGGGTTACCGCCAGTTCCAGGACAGGTAACCTCTGTGCTGCTCGCCCTCAAGGTGGTGTACGAAGCTTTACATCATGAGACGCAGCTCGATCGCGAACTGGTTGCGCTCCTCCATGTGTTGGCTTGGGAGAGTCGCGATCGCTTCACCCTCCATCAGCGCCAAGGCATCGACTGGCCCCCACTCCTAGAAACGGATCTGGGCCGCATCGCTGCTGCCGTTCAGGGGATTTTTGCCAATGTTTGGCCCGATATTCACCATATTTAATTCAAATTTAATTCAAACATTTGATTTCAAATGGGGTGCGGAATGCGCACCCTGCCCTAGGTCCCCCTTGATCTGCTTGTCCTAGCGATTGCGCAATTCGGCTTCTAATTTGTCGATGTCCTCCTTCGGGAATACGACAATCTGGCCGCTGTAGGCTTTGCCCTCCGCAGGCTGGGCGATTTCGTACCAATAGGCGAAGCGATCGCCATACCGCACTTCTCCCTGCCGCGCCGCCTGTAGGGGAGTCCGCCGATTATTGGCCTGGGCTACATCCACTGCCCCTGGATAGCGAAACGTCAGACGAGCATTAGAAAAATCCTGATAGACATCTAGCCCGTAGATCACCCGCAGGGCCTCCTCTAGGCGTTCTTCTGTCACCCCATTGGGAATATCAAAAAACGTCATCGTTTCCGTTCGAATTCGACCCTTGTTTGGGGCGGGCGCAACGAGTCCTGGCGGAAAGACCGAAGCCTGAAACGTAAACCGCTGCGCCGCCGAACTGCTTTTCCGGACCATCAGTCGTTCCCCACTGCGAGGCTGGAGCGTCGGATGCCCCTTAATCCAGGCTTCCACATCCTCGGTCGATTGACCCGGTAGAGCCTGGGCTGGAGCCATCAGACCCAGCAGGACCCCGCAGGACAGAAGCGATAAGCAAAAGTTTTTCATGGGTGGTTCTGATTGAGACGCTCTAGATATGCTGCAAAATCTGCCGCTAAATGCGCTGCTAGTATACGGGCCACAAAAAAAATCCGCACCTGAATTCAGAGGATTGGCTAGTTTTTAGAAAAATCCTGACAAAACCAGGAATTAATTTTGAAAAATGCATCTTACAATACAGAAAGATATAGATCGTTCATCTCCTTGACCGAGTCCAGTGGCCTTCATGACCCTATTTTCATGACCCAATTTTAAGGATTCTCCAGAGAGACGGAAGTAGGGAGCCATCCCGAAGGAACGCGCCTCATGCTACTCACTAGCCTTAGAGGAGGCGAAAAATGCAAATGAACTATCGTGGTGTAAAGTACGACTCGACACCGGCCCCCGTCGTGACGATTTCAGAAGATCAGACCTTGACCTATCGGGGCGTTACCGTGAATGCTAGCCGATTGGAACGGCAACAGGCTCGCGATCGCGATCGCTATCCCATCATCAACCCTCTCACCTACCGAGGGTTGAGCTACGGTGTATAGCCCTGTTTGTCAGCATTGTTTGCTGAGAAAGACTGATCAAACCCAGGCTTATCAAACATAAGTGGTCAAACGACCCTTGATATTTCTGTCCGCTGTAGACCTGAGCTCAGCGGATTTTTTTTGCGATCGCAATCATCTCTCGACACATAAAACGCAGATTATCCCTCTAAAGATTCCAAAAACTCACTATTGAGATGTATTGAGCAAAACTGACAAATCCAAAACCGTATCGTACAATACAGATAGAAAACAAAAATCGTTCATCTTTCCCTGGGCCTGACGTACTTACCGCCCGCTCGGAAAGACGGAAGTAGGGAAACCATCCCGAAGGAACGCGCCTCAATCTCATGCACAGCCGAAGAAGGAGGCGATGATGAAACTCAAATATCGTGGCATAGAATACGATTACACCCCTGAGCCGGTGCGCTACGGCCCGTCCTATGGGGTTGGCACCTATCGAGGCGTTCCCGTTAATCTACGTAGCGTCGAAGGCATTCATGTTGACGAGCATCCGGTTTATAACCTCAAGTACCGGGGCATTAGCTACACCACAGGTTCGGACATCGTTGAAAAGAGCCGGTCGATCCTAGCGGGCGAGCGTCAGGAAGAGCGCTTGCGGAAGCGTTTGGTTCTAGCTCGCATGTAGGTTCAGCTAGATCCTCAGTTCGATTCAGATTAGTGTTCAGAGCAGCAGAAATTGATAGCGTCAATACGCATTCAACTAAAAACCGCCTCGGCAGAAATGCTTAGGCGGTTTTCTTATTGAGTATTTTTCTATCCGTTTAGCAATCGTAATACAGACCAAACTCGTAGGGATGGGGCCGTAGGCTCATAGGAATCACCTCGTTGGCCATTTTGTAGTCGATCCAGTTGTCAATGAAGCTTTCGCTAAAGACTCCCCCAACAGTCAAAAACTCGTGGTCATCCTTCAGAGCCTTAAGCGCATCAGGCAAGGAAGCGGGTGTAGAAGGAATCTTCGCCAACTCCTCAGGACTGAGTTCGTAGATATCCACATCTAGGGGCTCACCGGGGTCAATCTCATTTTTAATCCCGTCAATCCCCGCGCAGAGCATGACCGCAAAGGCCAGGTAGGGATTAGCCGTAGCATCGGGGCAGCGAAACTCCAGGCGCTTTGCCTTGGGGTTATCGCCCGAGAGCGGAATCCGCACAGAGGCAGAACGATTGCCTTGGGAGTAAGCCAGATTTACCGGAGCCTCAAATCCAGGCACCAAACGCTTGTAGGAGTTAGTACTAGGGTTGCTAAAGGCCAAAATTGCCGGGGCATGCTTGAGAATGCCGCCGATATAGTTCAAGGCCATCTTGCTCAATCCCGCGTAGCCGTCCCCAGCAAACAGCGGCTGACCCGCGTTCCAAATCGATTGGTGGGTGTGCATCCCGGAGCCATTGTCCTGGAAGACAGGCTTGGGCATGAACGTGACTGTTTTGCCGTACTTGCGGGCCACGTTTTTGATGACGTATTTGTAGGTCATCAGCCAGTCTGCGGCTTCGATCATTTCGCCAAACTTAAAGCCCAGCTCACACTGACCTCCCGTCGCCACTTCGTGGTGATGCTTCTCAATGGGTACACCACACTTAGCCATGGTCAGCAGCATTTCGCTACGCATGTCCTGGGAAGTATCGGTTGGCGCAACAGGAAAATAGCCCCCTTTGTAGCCAGGCTTATAGGCTAAGTTACCGCCTTCTTCCTCGCGACCGCTATTCCATCGACCCTCAATGGAATCAACGTAGTAATAACCAGAATGTTCATTTTGGTCAAAGCGAACGTCATCAAAGATGAAAAATTCTGCTTCAGGACCAAAATAGGCCGTATCTCCCAGGCCCGTTGCTTTGAGGTAATCCAGTGCCTTGGCCGCGATCGACCGAGGACAACGCTCGTAGGGCTGACCACTGCGAGGTTCTTGAATGCTACAAATCAGACTCAGCGTTGGCTCTTTCATGAATGGATCGATCCAAGCCGTCTTAGGATCGGGAACCATGGCCATGTCAGATTCGTTAATGGCTTTCCAGCCTCGGCAGCTCGACCCATCAAAAGCGACGCCTTCCGTAAAGCTGCTCGCATCAATTTGGCTCTTATGAACGGTCAAGTGCTGCCAAATGCCCAGCAGGTCAATAAACTTCAGATCGATAAGCTCAATGCCCTGCTCTTCGATCATTTGCAATACTTCTTGAGCAGTGTCAGCCATGGGATGAACTCCTTACATTCCATTCGAGGTCTCAGAGGGGAGGCTGGTGCGTTCGTACCTCTCTCAGAAGACTAATTCAGTTTAGTCAGGAAAAATCAGGAGGTTACGCAAACTCAAATCTATTCAAAATACTTGAGAATCCGTGATTTCCTGTATTTTTTGATGCCTGAATTATCCTATGAACCTCAAACCCACAGTTTTGTAGCTAGAGATACAAAATACTGGGGTTGTGAAGCGGTTCAAGGTGAAAGGGAAGGATTCATTCAGAAATTAAACAGATCAAGCTCGATGGAGCAGGGTCTAGAAGTTTAAGACCTTGTCAACCGCTACTCCATTGTCCGCCAGCAATAACTCGGGGCCGGGCACCCGGCTCCGATGGACGAGCTATTTGATAAACAACATCTCCTGATAGGTCGGCAGCGGCCAGAACTCATCGGCAACTTCACCTTCGAGCGCATCCGCAGACTCGCGCACTTCGTCCATCAGCGGACGAATGGTTTTGGCAAAGTACTGCATGTGGTCGGCCAAAGATTCAAAGTCGTGCTGTTCTAGGGCCGAGCCCAGTTGGGTGACCGAGCCCAGCAAGCTTTGGCTTAAACCCGCGATGGTTTGGGCCGGGCTGGCATCGAGCTCGACTCCGATGTCCTTCAGGCTGCCGATGGTGCCCGAGAGATCCCCCAAATACTTGATGGCGGCGGGGTAGATCAGGGTTTTGGCCATGCTGATCACTAGCTTGGCTTCGACTTCGATCGCCAAGAGATACTGCTCCGAGTAAACCTCGTAGCGGCTATGCAATTCTTTGGGGGAGAGCACGCCGGTTTTGTTGAACAGATCCTCGACAAACTCTGCCTGAAGATAGGGCAGCGCATCAGCCGTTGTGGGTAGATTGAGCAGACCGCGTTCTTCAACGGCCATGCGGTGCCATTCTTCGGAGTAACCATTGCCCCCAAAAATGACCGCACCATGGTCATTCATGACCTCTTTGAGAATGCTCAACGTTGCGGTGCTCAGATCAGCTCCGCTGCCCAGCTCCGCTTCTAGCCGATTGCCGATCCATTCCAGCGAATCCGCCAGCATGGTGTTGAGTACGACCAGGGGACCAGAGACGGATTGGCCAGAGCCGACGGCTCGGAACTCGAAGCGGTTGCCTGTAAAGGCGAAGGGGGAAGTGCGGTTGCGATCGCCCGCATCCTGATCCAGCATAGGCAGCGTAGGGACGCCCAGGTTCATGATGCCCTTCGCTTTTGAGGTGGTGAGGCTACCGTTTTTGATTTGCTCAAAAACATCCTCAAGCTGCGACCCCAAATAAACCGACATAATCGCCGGGGGAGCTTCGTTGGCTCCGAGACGGTGGTCGTTGCTGGCCGTGGCGATCGCCGCCCGCATCAACGGACCATATTTATGAACCCCCCGAATCACGGCTCCACAGAACAGCAGAAACTGCATGTTTTCGTGGGGTGTATCGCCGGGGTCGAGCAGATTGCCCTGGGTAGGATTCCCAATCGACCAGTTGACGTGTTTGCCAGAACCGTTGATACCTGCAAAGGGTTTTTCATGGAGCAGGCAGACCAGACCATGCTGGATTGCGGTTTTTCGCAGGACCGTCATCAGCAACTGCTGGTGGTCGCTGGCAACGTTGGCCGCTTCAAAAATCGGCGCAATTTCAAATTGTCCGGGGGCAACCTCGTTGTGCTTGGTTTTTGCCGGAATACCGAGACGATAAAGCTTTTCTTCCACATCGTGCATAAACACCTGCACGCGCTCGGGAATCACCCCAAAATAGTGGTCATCAAACTGTTGTCCCTTGGCCGGAGCCTTACCAAACAGCGTTCTCCCCGCTAACAGCAGATCTGGACGGCTATTGGCAAAGTTGGCATCAATCAAGAAATATTCTTGTTCCGCGCCACAGCTAGAGTTGACCGGCGCAATTTCGCTATGGCCCAGGAGTTTCAGAACCTTTTGAGCCGCCTTATTCATGGCGTCGATGGACCGCAGCAGGGGCACTTTCTTGTCAAGCGCCTCACCTGTCCAAGAAATAAACACCGTCGGGATACAGAGCGTCATGCCATTGCCCGTATCCATGACATAAACCGGGCTGGTGGGATCCCAGGCGGTATAGCCTCTAGCCTCGAAGGTGCCCCGAATGCCGCCGTTCGGGAAAGAAGAACCGTCCGGCTCCCCCTGCACTAAAAGCTTGCCCGAAAGTTCGGAAATAACTGTGCCGTCCCCTTGAACCGAAATGAAGCCATCATGCTTTTCCGCAGTGGCATTGGTCATGGGATAAAAAACGTGGGCGTAGAACTTAGCCCCCTTGGACATGGCCCAGTCCTTCATCGCAGCGGCGACGGTATCCGCGATAGAGGCGTCTAAAGGCTCGCCCGCTTGGATGGTTTTTTTGACCGACTTAAAGACGGCTTTCGGGAGTCTTTCCTGCATTTTGCTCAGGTCAAAGACATCCGTGGCCCATAGCTGTTCCAAGGCTTTGGGGGGCTGGGTCGGCATCGGGGAACGATTCACGATCTCGTAAATCGCCTGTAAACGCGATTCATTTCCACTCATCTCGGTATTTCCTCTAGGGACACGGGTTTTCGGATAATAAGGGATAGGGAATTTCTAAAACTGTGAGAAAAGAGGCAGAATTCTAAGCCGCCAAGCCCTTCTAAGTAGCCTAAAAAACGTACAGAGAAGATTCATGTAGGATATATGGCTTGTGTTTTTGGGGATCCCGCCATCTCGCCAATCCCCGATTAGGCTTGTGCTATAAGGCATTAAGTTTAGTGAAGCGTAGCGACCTTACCCGTTGCACGAAACCGAAGTTGGATCCAGTTTTCCGTATCAGAAATTAGACAACCATGCTGAAAAGCCAGCAATTTTGCGGAGAACCGGCCCGGTCTCAATTCCCGGTTTCAATCCCCGGTCTCAAATTTCAGGAGCAGCCAGGAGTCGCCGAGAAGCCAGACTTATACTGGGGCATTGAAACGTTTTATTGAAACAAATATTAAGTTTGGTGAAGGCGATCGCGATTTAAGCCTGTAAGTCAGTGGCCAAGAGGATTGACGTGACCCCGTGCATGGTAAGGTTTGAGGCAGGTTTAGTATTTAGAACTTAGCGACTTTAGCTGCTCTCATCGGAGCCAAAGTTCCTTTCATAAAAAGCTGTTTGGGAGAGAAAGTTTCATGCGGGATGCGGTAACCGGCCTCATTGGAACCTATGACTTGACGGGACGCTATCTAGATCGGGACGCCATCGATAGCCTGAAATCCTATTTCGAAGAAGGGTCGGCTCGCGTTCAGGTGGCGGCCATGATTAATGCCAACGCGGCAACCCTCGTCAAGCAGGCCAGTGCTCAATTGTTTGAAGAAGTGCCTGAGCTACTGCGGGCGGGCGGCAATGCCTATACCACCCGTCGTTTCTCAGCCTGTCTGCGCGACTTGGATTACTATCTGCGCTATGCCAGCTACGCCTTGGTAGCGGGCAACAATACCGTCCTAGATGAGCGTGTGCTTCAGGGTCTGCGCGAAACCTATAATTCCTTGGGTGTTCCCATTAGTCCGACGGTGCGTGGCATGCAGATTATGTGTGCCAACATCAAGGCCATGGCCAAGGAAGCAGGCATTAGCAACACTGACTTTATTGATAGCCCCTTTGAGCATATGGCGCGAGACTTTAGCGAAGTTAGCATCTAATCAGCCCCCAAAGGGTCTGTGAGCAGAGGGCTGACGAGCCCAGTTCGCTAAGGTATAGACTCCGAATTCGAACCCAAAGGGAGCTGCACTTTGAGTTGCCTTTGAGCTGTTTTTATAAATCTACTGTTTTTGTTTGAGAGAAAGCGATGACGATTCTGTTTCAGTTACTCCTCACCATCCTGGTGTTGTTTTCCTTCGTAATGGTCGTCGGCGTCCCTGTCGGCTATGCGTCTGGTTTCGATTGGGGTCGCTCTAAGCAGCTGATTTTTTTGGGTTCGATCGTTTGGGCGGCGCTTGTGGTTCTTGTGGGTATCCTGAATTATTTCGTTGTCTAGGGTCTTAACGATTCTGTAACCGTGCTGAATCGGTCTAGGATTGAAATTAGGATTGAAATCAGGAATGGGAGTGCAGACCCTGCGCTCCCATTTCTATTGCGCAGTAATTTATTGTAGTCATTGAGGACAAGGAAGCATCATGGCGGTTTTTGAAGGAAGTTTTACCCAAACCCAAGATTTTCGGTTTGCGATCGTGATTGGTCGATTTAATGACCTCGTGACTGAAAAACTCTTGGCAGGCTGTCAGGATTGTCTCAAACGCCATGGCATTGATCCCGATCCCCAGGGAACCCAGGTTGACTATGCTTGGGTGCCGGGGTGTTTTGAAATTCCGTTGGCGGCTCGCCAGTTGGCCCAGAGCGATCGCTACCATGCCATCATTTGTCTAGGAGCCGTTATTCGAGGCCAAACTCCTCACTTTGACTACGTTTCCGCAGAGGTTACTAAAGGCATTGCCAGCACGAGTCTGCAAACCGGCGTGCCGGTGATTATGGGGGTTCTGACGGTGGATACGATGCAGCAGGCCCTGGAACGGGCCGGGATTAAGAGCAATTTGGGCTGGAGCTATGCCATGAATGCGATCGAAATGGCCAGCCTGATGGGGCAGTTGCCGAGCCTTGCAAAATAAATCATTGCAAAATAATTTTGAAGAGTAGTTGACATTTGTTGCGGAACTTGCGATTCTAGTATTCGTGCAAAGCACGTCTGCGGGTATAGCTCAGCGGTAGAGCGTCACCTTGCCAAGGTGAATGTCGCGCGTTCGAATCGCGTTACCCGCTTTTAATCTTCACCCAACCTCCTGGTAAAATTTCCCTAAAAAGGTCGATTTTCCTAAGGATTCCGTAGTACTAATTAAAGTAGTGTCAAGTCCGTTGCCAGGAGCGACCTGTGCAGTCCCATAAAGCTCACAAGATCGATCTGTCTCAGGATTATCCCTGCCCCTGTCGTTGTCGGGGTCGTCTGTCTCCGATTGCCCTGACAGAAGCCTTTGGCTGCGTACGTTGTCAGCAAATTTTTGTGTTGAGCGAAGGGGGGCATGTGCTCGAAAAGCTGGTCACCCACTATCCCTACAAGCAGGCTTGGCGATGGACGGGAACGCAATGGTATCGGGCTCACAGCGGCTGGCGAACCAGCTTTTTGCCGGCGGCTTTGATTACCATTGGGATTTTGCTGTGCGTTTGGTTGCCTTTGGTGCGTTCCATGGGCGGCCAAGCCTTGGTTTGGGTGGCTGTTGCGCTATTGTTAGCTGTTTTGCCAGCCTTTTTGATGTGGTTGGCCTATCGCCGCTAGCGGGATAAATTCATGAGTGATGTAGAGAATTTCCCAGAGGCGGAAGCTTTGCCCGTCTGGGTGGGGCGGGCGGTGGAGGCGGCTCAAACGCTTCAGACTCTGAGTGGGGGACAACGGAGTAAGGCCCTGGGTGCTTTGGCGGTTGCCCTAGAGGCGGCTCAGGACGAAATTTTAGAGGCGAATACGCTGGATTTGGAAGCGAGCCAGGAAATGGCGGTGCCGGATTTGGTGCAGGAATGGCTGAAACTGACACCAGAACGGCTACAGGAGGCAGTATCGATTTTACGGGCCTTGTCGCGTTTGGCGGATCCGCTGCAGCAGGCGGTGTTGCCCACGGCCCAGCCGTCCCTGGGGCAGGGCTATGGACAGCGACATCCGTTGGGTGTTGTTGCGATGATTTCTGAGGCTTTTCCAGGGTTGGGGGCGATCGCCACCGGGTTCTGTCTACGCACTGGCAATAGCCTGCTATTGCGCGGGGGAAGCGAATCCAGTCATTCCAATCAGGCCATTTATACAGTGTTGCAACAAACCTTGGAAGAGATCGGTTTCCCCAAGGACAGTCTCCTGTTGTTGCCCACAGAGCAGGGCAGTTCGCTGCGAGAGCTTTTGGGACAGCGATCGATTGATCTGATTATTCCCTATGGTCGAGCCAGTCTCGTCCAGCAGGTTGCCCAACAGGCGGCTGTGCCGGTTTTGCCAACGCGAATTGGTAATTGCTATTTATATTGGTCGAGTTCGGCTGGGTTAGAAACGGTACGCAGCATGATCCAAGAGAGTCATCGGGGTGAGCCGGAGCGGGTGAATGGTATTGAAAAAATTTTGATCCAGACCGCTGTGAGCAAAACTGCCATCGAACGATTGTTGCAAGCGCTGCAAGATCAAGAGTTTGATCTGCGGGGGGATGCGGCTTTAGTGGCGGAGTTTCCCCAGCTTAAACCAACGGAGGCAGAGGAATGGCGACAGCCCTATCAGCGTCTCCCTCGGGTGATTGCCCTGCGGTGGGTGGAGGATGTTTCAGCGGCGATCGCCTGGATTAACGAGCACAGCAGCGGGCATGCGGACTGTATTGCCACCGCCGCCTATAGCGAAAGCCGCCAGTTTGCCCAAGGGATCCGCAGCGCGACCACCTATGTCAATGCGTCGCCTCGGTTTGAGCGGTTGCCAGGGCTTTCCCAGGCGATCGCCCTCGGCATGTCCAATCAAGCGGGTCCCCAGGCGGGGCGTATTGGCCTAGACACTTTTACGCGAATATCGCAGATTATTCTGGGCTAAGCGATCGTTCGTCCAATCATTGGGGACCAAGCATGGGGATCGATGTTGTGAGTGAACTCTGGCTGCTATTCGGCTTGGGGCTGGGTCTTGGGCTGGGTCTTGGCCTAGGACTGGGGCTGGGGCGTTGGAGTCGACGTGGGCCGCGACGGGAAGAATCGGTTCCCTCGGCGTCAACATCGGTTTTACCCTATCCCCTGGCCTATTACCGGCTGTTGGAAATGGCTCAGTTTAAGGGCGGATTTTTGGCTCGGACGGCCCATGAATTGCGATCGCCCCTCAGCAGTCTCCTCGGCCTCCACCAGCTCATCCTCTCGGATCTGTGCGATAGCCCAGAAGAGGAGCGGGACTGTGTGGCCCAAGCCTACGAAGCCGCCCAAAATTTCTATCAGCTCCTGGAAACCCTGATCCGGGTGGCCAAAATTGAGCAGGGAGGGCAACGCCTCAGCCTAGAACCCATTGAGGTGGACATGCTGCTAGAAGAAGTGGCGCTCATTGTTTCTCTCCCCTTGGCCGATCGCAATGTTCGGCTGAAATTGCCTCCGCTCCACTCCGATCTCAAAAGTTTGGAGCTAGAAGCGGATTATCTCTGTCTTCAGCAAATTCTGAGTCAGCTTTTGCTCCAAGCTATGGAACAGAAAGCGACCGATATAGAAATCACGATTCTCCAAGCAACCCCGGCGCAGGGGGCAGAAATTGGCTTGGCGATCGCCGACAACCGACCTTTTCTTCCTTGGCAAGAAACCCTAGAAAGCTGGACGCTTCTACAATCTCCAACCCAGCCTGCGTTTCAGAACTTACTCAATGACGCCAAGTCCGGTGGGACCAAGACTGGTGGAGCCGAACCCAACAGGATCGAGTCTGATGCGACTGATCCCAAGGCCGTCCAGTCCTTGATTCAGTCTTGGCAACCGGCTCAGCTCTCACCTGGCTTAACACTGTTGATTCAGCAGGCGCTGCTGGAGCAAATGGGGGGACGACTAGAACTGCTCCAGGCCCCCACTGCCGAGGCTGTCGATCCGATTACCCAACTCTGCTGCTGGCTTCCTCATAGGATCTAACGCTGCGATCCTCCAACACGGACTGGTGGTGGGGAATTTCCTTCAGCAGGTCCAAGGGCTGATTATGCAAAACCATTGTGGTGCTGGAATTTCGCTCAAACCCGATGCGCTCATAAAATTTTTCTTGATAGGTCGTCATCAGATAAATCCGCTCCACCCGACTGAGATGGGGATGGCTGAGCAACGACACCACGAGCTTGCGGCCCAACCCATTGCCTTGATAATCGGGATGAATCACCACATCCCAAATGGTTGCCCGGTAAACGCCATCGGAGGTCGCGCGGGCAAAGCCGACGAGGCGATCGCCCTCCCAAGCCACACAAATCGGTTTGCTATTGTCTAGAGCGACTTGTAAATCTTCAAGGCTGCGGTTCTGTGCCCAAAAAGCCGCTCGTTGGAAGAGATCCTGGAGGTCGAGGAGAGAGAGCGATCGCTGCATCTCAACACCCGTTTGAGGATGGGGGTGGGGATAGACACAAAACTGAATCAATGAGTTTTCAGAATTTTTCATACAAGGGCAATTCCAAGCCTAGGCCGGTGATAGAGTGCCAAGGGTGCTACCGTGAGGCGATAGTTAATCCAGTAACCCGTCAATTCAGTAACCAGCAGCCACTTGAGATTTATCGGGAGCGGGGATTAGGCTGCCTAATTTATAACGTTTTTTTCACAAAAGCTCGCGATGCGCTGCAACGGAGCGCACGGTTTGTCAGGTTATCCTCAATTTACGAGAACCGATTGGCCGGTAACGATTGACTGGCAACGATGTCTCTAGGATCAAATGGGTATTCACTGAAGGCTTGATTATGGCTAGATTTGCGCCCTTCCGTCTGCGTGGTTTTATACGCTGGCGACGTTGGTTCCTTCTGGGGGTATTGGCCTGGATGGGGCTCGGTTTGGGTTGGGGGTGGAGCGTTGGCTTATCCCAGGGACCTCAGGGCGGGGGGGATTCGGGTTGGGCGATCGCCCAACCCCCTCCAGATCCCTACACCACCGTTGATTTTGTCCCCCAGCGCTACCAGCTAGGCCAGACGCTCTATCGACAAAACTGCGCCACCTGTCATATTGGCGTTCCCCCCCAAGTCCTACCCTCAGAAGCCTGGCGCAATCTCATTCAAGATTCTAGCCACTATGGCGTCACGATCACGCCGCCCCAAGGCCCTGCACAGGGTTTGATTTGGGCCTACCTCCGCACCTTTTCACGACTTAAATCTATCCAAGAAGAGCGCACCCCCTACCGGCTACAACAGGCTCGCGCCTTCAAAGCCCTTCATCCCCAAGTCGAGCTTCCACGTCCCCTGGGCCTGGAAAGTTGCGCCACCTGCCATCCCGCCGCCGCCCAATTCAACTTCCGCCAACTCACGCCCCCTTGGCTAGAGGCCCCCTAAATCTTTGATGCGTAATCGGCTGGAGATCGGCTGGCGAGAGGTCGGTTATACCCACCCATCCGCACCCGCAGCCGGGATTCTCGGGTGATAGGATAGGCATGAAATAAACTCCCGGTCTAGTATCTCCGCTGAAATTATGCTCAAAGCGCTCTTGGGCGATCCCAACGCAAGAAAGCTCAACAAATACAAGCCCATCGTGACCGAAATCAATCTTCTGGAGGATGAGATCCAGGGGCTTTCAGACGAGGGGCTGGTCGTTAAAACAGCTGAATTCCGCCAGCAGTTGGAGAAGGCCAAAAACCGGGAGATGGAGCAGGAGATCCTCGAAGATATCTTGCCCGAAGCATTTGCAGTGGTTCGGGAGGCGGCTCGACGGGTGTTAGGCCTGCGCCACTATGATGTTCAGCTGATTGGGGGCATGGTTCTCCATGATGGCCAGATCGCGGAGATGAAAACGGGGGAAGGCAAAACCTTGGTGGCGACGCTACCGTCCTATCTCAATGCGGTTTCGGGTAAAGGCGTCCACGTCGTGACCGTCAATGACTACCTCGCTCGCCGGGACGCGGAGTGGATGGGGCAGGTCCATCGATTTTTGGGATTGAAGGTGGGGCTGATTCAGCAGGGCATGTCACCGCTGGAACGCAAGCAAAACTACGATTGCGACATTACCTACACCACCAACAGTGAATTGGGGTTTGACTACCTGCGGGACAACATGGCCACCACCATGGACGAGGTGGTCCAACGTCCCTTTAATTTCTGCATTATTGATGAAGTGGATTCGGTGCTTGTCGATGAAGCCCGCACGCCCCTGATTATCTCAGGACAGGTAGAGCGACCCAGTGAGAAGTACTTGCAGGCTTCTGAAATTGCACTCCAACTTATGCGTTCCACGACGGATCCCAATGCCAAGGACAGCATGGAGGATCCCGACGGGGATTATGAGGTGGACGAAAAAGCCCGTAACGTTTTGCTGACGGACGAAGGCTTTATCAAAGCAGAGGATCTTCTGGGGCTCAATGATTTGTTTGACCCTAAGGATCCTTGGGCGCACTACATTTTCAATGCCATCAAGGCCAAGGAATTATTTACAAAAGACGTGAACTACATCGTGCGCAATGACGAAGTGGTCATTGTTGATGAATTCACAGGGCGGGTGATGCCGGGACGTCGCTGGAGTGATGGATTGCATCAGGCGATCGAGGCGAAAGAGCGGGTGGAGATTCAGCCAGAAACCCAAACGCTGGCATCTATTACCTATCAAAACTTTTTCCTCCTCTACCCCAAGCTAGGTGGCATGACGGGGACCGCCAAAACGGAAGAAACGGAATTTGAAAAGACCTACAATCTCCAGGTCACCATTGTTCCGACCAATCGCCCTCGGTCTCGGCAGGACCTCTCGGATGTGGTCTATAAAAACGAGTTGGCCAAGTGGAAGGCGGTGGCGGAGGATTGTGCCCGCATGCACGAAAGTGGCCGTCCGGTTCTGGTGGGCACCACGAGTGTAGAAAAATCAGAGGTGCTCTCTCGGCTGTTGGCGGAGCGGGGCATTCCTCACAATTTGCTCAATGCTAAACCCGAGAACGTTGAGCGTGAGGCTGAAATTGTCGCCCAGGCGGGTCGTCGAGAAGCGGTGACGATCGCCACAAACATGGCCGGTCGCGGCACGGACATTATCCTCGGCGGCAATGCGGAGTACATGGCGCGTTTGAAAGTGCGCGAGTATTTTATGCCGCCCTTGGTCAAACCTGAGGATGACGGATTTAGCTTTTCCCAGGTGGCTGGGCTCGATGGTCGTGAAGCCCCTCAAGGATTTGGAGGGGGTAAAAAGATCAAGACTTGGAAGGCCTCTGCGGAGATTTTTCCTACGGAGCTTTCCCCAGCGTTAGAAAAACAGCTCAAGGAAGCCGTGGCGTTTGCGGTGCAAACCTATGGGCAGCAAAGTCTTGTAGAACTGGATGCAGAGGACAGAATTGCTGTGGCGGCGGAGAAAGCGCCGACGACGGATCCGGTAATTCAAAAGCTGCGGGCTGTTTATAACGCCATTAAGGAAGCCTACGAAGCCTTTACCGATCGCGAACATGAAGCGGTGATCGAACTGGGTGGCCTGCATGTGATTGGCACAGAGCGTCACGAGTCTCGCCGCATTGACAACCAACTGCGGGGTCGGGCCGGACGGCAGGGAGACCCTGGCACAACTCGGTTCTTCCTCAGCTTGGAAGATAATTTGCTGCGGATTTTTGGGGGCGATCGCGTTGCGGGTCTGATGAACGCCTTCCGAGTGGAGGAAGACATGCCGATTGAATCGGGGATGCTCACCCGTTCCCTGGAAGGCGCACAGAAAAAAGTTGAAACCTACTATTACGATCTCCGCAAGCAGGTTTTTGAGTACGACGAGGTGATGAACAACCAGCGTCGAGCGATCTATGCGGAGCGACGGCGGGTTCTGGAGGGTCAAGACCTCAAGGAGCAAATGGTCAAATATGCCGAGCTGACCATCGACGATATTGTCGAGTACTACATCAACCCCGAATTACCCTCGGAGGAATGGGAGTTGGAGAAACTGGTGAGCAAGGTGAAGGAATTTATCTATTTGCTCGAAGATTTGCAGCCGTCCCAGCTCGAAGATTTGTCCGTCGATGAAATCAAAGCCTTCCTCTACGAGCAGGTGCGCATTGCCTACGATCTCAAGGAGGCCCAGATTGACCAGATTGAGCCAGGGCTAATGCGCAAGGCCGAGCGGTTCTTTATTCTTCAGCAAATCGATACGCTCTGGCGCGAGCATCTCCAGCAAATGGACGGGCTAAGGGAAACCGTGGGTCTGCGGGGCTATGGTCAGAAGGATCCCCTGATCGAGTACAAAAATGAGGGCTATGAGCTGTTCCTCGACATGATGACGGCCATTCGTCGGAACGTCGTGTACTCCCTGTTTGAGTTCCAGCCGCAGATTCAGCCGACGGCTCCAACCCCCGTAGAAACGGTTTAGCGTTGAGAGCTGAGTCAGAGAGCAGAGACTAGAGCTCAGAGTTACATTTGGGCGGACCCAAGGCTTTTCCTAATCGAGAAAGAGTCCTGGAATCAACAGGCGACTGACGGTCCGCCCATCTTCGAGGGGTAGCAACTCCAAGCTTCCCCCGAGTTTTTCCATAAGGGTTTGGGCCAAGTGCAGCCGGAGTCCCGGCTCCTCTTCCAGGAGCGATCGCACCAGGGGATCCGACTGATCCGCCGTGGGCTGTAAGGCGGCCAACAGTTGGGGATCAATGATGCCATTGTCCGTCACACTCAACTCCAGCAACCCCTCAGGTTGGGCATTGCACCAGACATCAATGCGCCCTCCGATCAAGCAGCGATCGCAAGCCGCCACCAAAACGCTGTGAATTGCATTTTCCAGCTTGAGGCTATCGCCGCACAGTTGGTGCTGCTGCACCTCGGACCAGTGAAACTGGGACCAAAGCTGGCGTTGGGAGATCAAGCTATCAATGCGATGTTTGGCTTGTTTGAGTAGACGGATCACCGGAAAGGTCTGGGTTCGAATTTGGAGCGTCTGCCCCTCTGCTTCGAAGACTTCCTTAAGACCGGCGATCGCCTGGTTCATCCGCTCCAGCCCCTCTTGCAAAATGCGCTCTCCTTCGGGGGTCAGTTCTTGGAGTCGTTGAAGCTGATCGGCCAAGGTGCGCTGAAACCGCTCTCCACAAAACTGTTTGTAGCCATGGAGTTGCTCTAGTTCCGCCTGACGAAGTTGGAGGTGCTGACGCTGGCGCAACGACCGGCGCGACCAAGCCAGCTGTTGAATCAAAATGCGGCACAGACTCAAAGGCCGCTCCATCCAAGGATGGGCCTGACTTTCACCCATCAGAATTAATCCCTGGGGCACATCCGAACTGGAGTCCCGCAGAGGCAGCACAAGTAACTGAGCTAGCTGGGGAAACGCCAACCATTGACGGGTCATAGGGGAGAGATGGTCCACCGGCTGAATTAGCCAATCTGTAGCCTGGAGCGCTTGCTGAAGTAAGGGATCCCGCAGACCATCCAGAACCGGAGTGCTGAGCTGCGACCATTGGCTATCCAGATGGACCGCATCCACCCAGCGCATCTGCCCCTCCCGAGGAGACCAGTCTAGTAAGGCAACCCAGGGGACTTGCAACAATTGGGCGATCGCCTGGAGCCCCACTCGATCCAACCGCTTGGGTTCGGTTTCCTGATGGAGGCTGGTGAGCCCCCACTGTAGCGCTTGGTGCCAGGTCTGCAACTGCTGCATTTGGTCGGACAAGCGTCGCTGATGGAGGACCGTGGTCATCTGACGAGACAGATCGCGAAAAAGCGCTAAATCGGCGGCAGACCAGGTTCGAGGCTGTTCCCGCGTGAGCAACAATGCCCCTTCGCCAAAATTTGAAGGAGCCGTGGGACAGACCAACAGCGATCGCACCCCTGCTCGACTGAATAACTGCGATCGCCAACGCATTAAGCGCAAATCCGACTGCCAGTCTTCCACCATCAATCCCTCGGGATGCTCATCCAGCAGCAGGCGATCGAGCTCATCCAATTTGGCTAAGGGACCATTCAAGAGTTTGCGACGCCCCGCCTGATGCTGAAATAAAATCGGAAAACTTTGGCGAGCGTCCTGGTAATGAATCAGCAGCAACCGCTCCACCTGCAACCGTTCAAACAGGTAATCTGCCGTCTGACGCAGGGCCTCGTGCCAATCTTGCCGATCCCGCACCGCTAGCCCCAGGGCCGCAATCACCGCCTGGTCGGCTTTGCCGGTGCCGATTGCCTGGTCGATCTGATCCTGGGGGGCCACCAGGGTGGCCAACTGGGCAACGCCCTGCAAATAGCGCTTCTCGCCTTCACTCCAAAGATGGGCTGCGATGCCGCCTGTGACGATAAATCCCAGGAGTTGGGTACCCGAACCAATCGGGGCAACCAGCAGCGATCGCACCTGGATCTGCCCATGGAGATAGCTCGAAATGCTGGACTGGAGCGCACTGCTGGTGTCGCTGATACTGAGAACGCGATCGCGCTTGAGGGTTTGATATAAATCTTGACAATCGGCGATCGCCAACACCCCAGGTGGTGAGAACCCCGTACCACTGCCCTGCACCTGTTTAAGCAATCGCGGCCAAAACACTCGGCGATCGGGGTCAAACCAATATAGAAGTGTACGGCTCGTGCCAATAAACTGGTGCGTCTCCGCCACAATGCACTGCAACTGCTCTTGCAGCGTAGGCTGTTCCCGCAGCTGATCCAAGAGTCGCAGCAGCGGCTCCTCCGGTCGCTTTTGCTGTTTTTCCTGGTGAACCGTAGCAATCTGATGTAGCGCCACCGCCAATTGACCACAAAGAATCGAGAGGGCCGCAATGTCATCGGCCTGGGGAGCCATCCCCCACTCCGGAATCCCAAACAGTGCAACCCCGTAGCAAACGGTTTGGTAATGAATGGGGAAGAGCAAACTGCCCTGAATGTCTAGGGTTTGGGCGATCGTCCGCCACCGACCCGCCTTGCGCTCTTGACCCAAATCCGGCACTTGCAGCGGTCGCCGTTGGACAAAAACCTGTTCCAGTAAGCTACCGGATTCTAGAAGTAGATGTTCGCGATGGAGCCAGCGTTTTTCCCCTGGACTGACGGCATCGTAGCCCATGAGACAGTCTTCCTGGGGCTGGTAGGTGCCAAACCAAACCAAGCTGTAGCCCAGTTCTTGGCAGAGAAAAGGAACCGTTGCCTCAAACAGGGCCTCGATTTCATCGGTTTCACGCAGCAGCTTGAGCACCTGGCTGAGCCTTGTGAGCTTTCGGTCCTGTGAAACCGAGGCTTGTCGGACCATGGCGATTTCTCCTCCCTAACCCTAACCCTGTGCTTAACCCTGTTGTAACTGATCCAGGCCCACTCCATTGCCCTTTATCCTACGACGCTCATCAGCTGACTCTCATCGACGCTAATTTCAATAGGATGATGAAGATCTTGATTTAAATTAAGTAAAAGATAGAAAAAAGCAGCCTAGGGCAAAATTTGAGGCGAGTTTCGAGTTTATTGTTCCCCGTTTCCTGTTCTTTTCTGCCGTTCTTTTCTGCCGTCCTTTTCTGCCAGGGATCACCGCGCTTGGATATTTACACTTCACTGATTCGTCCGCTGCTGTTTTCGGGTCTGCGAGCCGATCCAGAGTGGATGCATGGCCAAGCGATCCATTGGCTGGGCAAGCTTGCAACCGATCGCCAAACGCCCGGGCTAGACTGGGCTCGGACCCAAATCCAGCGAACCTGCAGCCTAGAGGATCCGCGCCTCACCCAGATCCTTCTGGGGCAAAACGTTTCCGAATCCCATTGGTTTGGCCGCCGGATTTGACAAGGATGGTTGGGCTGCGCCCCTGTGGTCAGATTTCGGGTTTGGTTTCGCTGAGATCGGCACTGTGACTTGGCATGCCCAAGCCGGTAATCCTCAGCCAAGGCTCTTTCGCCTATTGGACGATCGGGCTGTCTTGAACCGCATGGGATTTAATAACCGAGGTGCCCAAGCGCTAGCCGCTCGCTTGGCTGAATATGGCTTGCCTGGGGGCGATCGCCCCATTCCCCTCGGCATCAATCTGGGAAAATCAAAAATCACCCCCCTAGAAACCGCCGCTACCGACTATTGCGCCAGTTTTGAGCTGCTTGCCCCTTGGGGAGATTATTTTGTCGTTAATGTTTCATCGCCGAATACGCCGGGATTGCGATCGCTCCAAGCCAAAGAACAGCTAGAGCCCATCTTGCGAGGATTGCAAGCCATCAATGGCCAGCCGCGCCCGCTCCTGCTCAAAATTGCACCGGATTTGGCCGACGAGGATATTCTTTCAATTTTGGATTTGATTGCAGACTGTCACCTCGCTGGCATCATCGCCACCAACACCACGATTCAGCGTTCCGGATTGCGCACCCAGATACTAGCAGCAACTGGCAAAAATGTGTCAGAGGAAGCGGGAGGAATTAGCGGAGCTCCGTTGCGATCGCGTTCCACCGAGGTTATTCGCCTGATTTATCGCCACACCCAAGGCCAACTGCCGATTATCGGTGTCGGTGGCGTCTTCACCCCCGAGGATGCCTGGGAGAAAATTACCGCCGGAGCCAGCCTTGTTCAGATTTACACCGGTTGGATTTACGAAGGGCCTGCTATGGTTAAACGAATTCTGCAAGGGCTTCAACAAAAACTAGAAGCTCAGGGCTTCGCTTCGATTACAGAGGCGATCGGCAGAACCGCAACCTGAGTGTCACCGAAAAGTTACCGAAAAAGTTACCGAAAGGTCACCGGAGTGCGACTTGCAATCCCTGGCGATAGAGGGTTGAAAAATATATTTCTCTAGCGGTGGTCATTCTGCATGAGATTGGGTACCATGCACTAGCATAAATTCGGTTGATTGCAATAAACCGCTGTGTTACTCAGGTGAAATGCTCTCCAGTAGGGCGTTTTATCCCTATGGCCTGTCGTCACCTGGGGAAAAGGTAAGAAAAAACCTTGCCCATTCCCCGTTCAGCAGGTAAGCTCACGTTCTCAAAGTCGGCAAATCAACGCTAATGGGTAGGTAAACCGTGTTTAAGGGCCTGTTCTCCGGAAATAAGCAGGGCATTGGGGTGGAACTGACCCCAGAACGTATCAATTTGGCCCAGCTCAAAAAGCAAGGTCAAGGTTATAAGCTCGTCAGTCTGGTCAGCAAAGAAATGCCAGAGGATGTCATCCAAGACGGCCAAATTGTGAATCCCCCTGCCCTGGCAGAGCTTTTGCAGTCGGTGATTGAGGAAGGCAAAATCAAGACCAAGCACGTCGCCACCGCGATTTCTGGCCGGGATGTGATTGCCCGCTTGATTTCTGTACCTGCCGAGCTCGATGAAAACGAGTTACGCGACATGGTTTTGAACCAGGAGGCGGGTCTGTATTTGCCTTTTCCCCGCGAAGAAGCCGACGTGGACTACCAAAAACTGGGTTTTTTCGTCGATGAGGATGGCATCGAGAAGGTCCAGGTGCTGCTGGTAGCCACCCGACGCGAGATTACCGACACCTACATCAGCACGTTCCGAGAGGCAGGTCTGGAGCTGGATGTTTTGGAAATTAGCAGTTTTGCGCTCATTCGGACGATCCGGCAGCAGCTCCAGCAGTTCAGCTCCCAGGAAGCGGTGGCGATCGCCGACATCGAATTTGACAACACCGAAATTTCCATCGTGGTCGATGGCGTTCCCCAATTTTCCCGGACCGTCCCCATTGGCACCTACCAAATCTGGCAGTCCCTCTGCCGCGCCATGAACATGCCCCCGTCCCGCGATACCGAGTCCCTACGGGGGATGACGGTTCCCGTCACCCCAGTGGACAGCATCGGCACCAAAACCGCACCGGGAAATCCGGGCTCAGCGGCGATGCTGCGGGTGTTAGGCGATTTGTCCGATGAACTGCGCCGCTCCATCGATTTTTATCTCAATCAAGACGAAAACCTAGAAGTGGCCCAGCTCTTGATTGCAGGCCCCGGTGCCTGCTTGGGTCAGCTTGATGAATTTTTTAGCCAGCGGCTCAGCCTCCCGGCCAGCCAGGTGGATCCCTTTTCAACCTCGTCCATCGAAGCTGGGGCAGAGATCGACGATCTGCAACGTCCCAGTCTGGGGGTTGTATTGGGCTTAGGACTGCGTGAGGTGTGAGACATGTATAGCTTAGATGTTAATTTTCTCAAGGATCGAGGCACTCAAACCCAGGACGCTCAAACGCGAGTGCGACGGACAACTGGCCCCATCAATTGGACGCCAGCAATGGTGGGTCTATTGGTCGGTTTGCTCTTTCCCCTCATGGCCTTAGGCGGACTCTTTTGGGCCAAGAACACATCCCGCAAACTCACTGCCGACAAGGCCCAGGTTGACCAGGAACTGGCCAGTTTGCAAGCCCAGGTGGCTGAGCTTGAAAAAATCACCCAGGAAACGGAAGCCGTTCAAAAGGATACCGCTTCCCTGGTGGGCGTGTTTGATCAGCTCAATCCCTGGTCTGCAATTTTGCAAGACGTGAGCAATCGCGTTCCGACAACGGTGCGGCTGCAATCGGTCAAACAAGAGGAAAACGCCCTGGTGTTGACGGGCAATGCCGAGTCCTATGAGGATGTCAACGACTTTGTGCTGACCCTCGGCGATTCCATTTTCTTCCAGAAACAAGGGATTGTGCTTCAGGAGGCGGCGCTTGCCGATGATCCAACCAAGGTTGAAGTCAATAAAAGTGGCGAAAATGCGCCTGAAGTGACCGTGGAGAGCAAGCAGGTGGTGAACTACACCATCCAAGCGCCCTTCGGAGAATGGACTTATCAGGGCGAAGCCGGTCAGCCAACCCTTGAAGCCCTCTCACGCTTAGGGGCGGAGGGATTGGTCTCACGCATTGAGGAGCTTAAGCAACAAGGGGTAATTGACTAATGACATTCACGGAAGAGTTTGTCCCAGTTCAGGATGTTCGAGAGCAGGCGAACTATCCCACGGCGTTTGGGGTCACGTTCACGCCAACGGTGCTGGGATGGTTGGCGATCGTGGCGGGTTTGATGGGGGGCCTTTATCTGCTCTTAAATCAGGTGTTACCCACGATTCAAGCCAATCGAGATTTGGCTGAGCAAGTTGAAGCCAGCAAAGCCCAGCTCGAAACCCAGAAAAAGAGTCTGGAGAATCGAGGAGAATTTGAAGCCCGGAAGCAATCGGCCCTGGCGGAGTTTGACCAGACCATGGATCTGTTTGCCGATGAATCGTCGCTGGATACGTTGCTGCTCGACATCAGTCAGCAAATCCCCAACCCGAAGGAAATTTTACGCAGTTTTTCTCCGGAGGGAGAAGTTGAGGTTGTCACCGATGGCTCCCTCGGGGAGGGGGTCAATGGCATGCTCAAGCGTCAGGCCTACACCGTTGAAATTGAGGGCACCTACAAAAATACCCAGCAGTTTTTGGATCGCCTGGAACGGCTTCAACCCCTGATGTTAGTCACGAGCGTTGAGACCGAATCCGCAGAGCTTGTCCAGGAGGTTAATGTGGGACCCTTTGGCCAAATCAGCATTAACCGCAAGGATCCGCTGTTGAACAGCACCATTAATTTGCAGGCGCTGATTGAGCGATCGCGCGAAGAAATCGAAGCGGATCGGACAGCGGCGGCGGCAGCGCCAGCGGATGGTACGGCTCCGGCTCCTGCCCCTGCGCCATAGGGGCTCAATCCGAAGTTCACAGTGTGGCTGCCCTTGCAGCGTCTCCCGATCAATTCATGTGCTTGCAATCAGGTGAGGATTCAGAATGAAATCATTTCTCGGCTTTAGTAGCTTAGCGACCGCCAGTGCGCTGGTGGTAGCCGCCGCCCAACCGACGCTGGCAGCCCCTACCCAGGTGACGGGGATAGAGATTAAGGAAACAAGCGGTGGGGTTGAAATTGAGCTAAGGACTAGGTTTGGCGATCGCCCCCAAGTCTTCTCTGCCCCCCGAGGCAATACCTGGGTCGCGGATGTCATCAATACCCAACTTTCAGAAGAGCAAGCCATCAATCGGGAAAACCCTGCCCCTGGCATCGCTTCGATTCAGATTCTTCCCCTGGATACCAACAGCATTCGCATCATCGTGACCGGCACTGCGACTCAGCCTGCGGGGGAAGTTTTGCAACGGAGTAATAATCTATTGTCCTTTGCGGTGAAAACAGATACGGGAATCGCTGCGGTTCCCGCCCAGCCCGCTGCGCCGATCACCGCCCAAGGCCAAATTGCTCAGCCCCAGCAAGTTCAGCCGACTCAGCCGGTGGATGTGCTGGTGCCCAATCCTAAGGTCACCATTGACGGTGAACCGGCGGCTCCCCAGCCATTAGAACCCGCTCCACCCTTTCTGCCTCGGGCTGTAGCGCCTCCGGTGGGGGACATTGCGATTTCAGAAATTAACTTTCAGCCCACCAGCGTTGATCTAGGGACAGCGGTTCGGATTCCGCGCCTGGTGCTGCGGGAAGCTCCGGCACGGGAGGTCCTGTCGCTGTTGGCTCGAGCGGCGGGGTTGAATTTAGCCTATAGTCCGGCGGCTGGCGAAAATGCCCAAGGGGGCGCGGCCCAAACTCCGGACGGAGGCGAGGAAGGTCCTAAAATTTCCCTGGATGTGGAGAATGAGCCGGTTCAGGATGTCTTTAATGCGGTGTTGCGGCTGAGCGGCCTGGAGGGCAATCGCAATAACAATACGATTTTTGTCAGTCCCAAGCTGCCGAATGATGTCAAAGACATCGTGATCCGCACCTATCGGCTCAACCAGTCGACCGCTGCCAACGTCGCGTCATTTTTAACAAGTATGGGGGCGGAACGGGCCATTAGCCGGACAGTGGTTTCCCAGGAAGTCGAAGCGGTGGATGTGGGAACCGGGCAAGATACGGAAAATGCTCCCCAGTTAACCCAAACCCGTACGACCACCTCCACTGAACTGGATACCGATCGCCTAGAGACCCAGGACTCTGTGCCGGTCTTACGGGGGGTTCAAGTTCTGGCCGATGAGCGAACCAATTCTGTGACGATTGTTGGACCTCGGAACTTGGTGGCGATCGCCTCCACCAAAATCACCGAGCTTGACCTTCGCAAGCGCCAAGTGGCCGTCAACGTTCGCATTGTTGATGTCAATCTCAACAACACCACCCGCGCCGGTACCAGCTTCTCCTTTGGTTTGGCAGGAACCCGTTTTCTCACGGAGGGTGGAATTGCGCTCTTTAACTTCGATACCTCCGGCGGCAATGGTGCTCGTGGCCCCGGCAATATCAGCAACGTTTCGACCGCAGGGGTGGGCTCCAATGTTGGGTCTGCGTTTCAAAGCAACAATCTGGGCGGTGTGGTCAAGGACTTCGTGGCCCAACTTCAGGCCAATATCGTCAATGGCAACGCCAAAATCCTGACCGATCCGACCATCGTGGTGCAAGAAGGGCAAACGGCTTCGGTGAATCTGACGGAGGAGGTCGTCACCAACCTCACCGTCAACCGACAGACCACCGCTGCTGGCATTAGCGAAACGATCGAAATCGAAAAAGAGGATGCGGGGCTAGAGCTTGCGGTTCAAATCGATCGCATCGACGACAATGGTTTCATCAATTTGTCTCTCTCGCCTTCGATTAAAGGCATTGCCGGGTTCCAGCAATTTGACGCTGGAAGCATCACGCTACTGAACAAACGGGTGCTCTCGTCTGGCACCATCCGCCTACGGGATGGCCAAGGGCTGATCCTTTCTGGGATTATTCAAGATGCCGATCGCAATACGGTGTCGAAGGTCCCCATCTTGGGAGATTTACCCCTGCTTGGCACCCTGTTTAGAAGAACAGAGCGGATCAATGAGCGCCGCGAAGTCATTGTCCTCGTGACGCCGCAAATCTTAGATGACTCCGATCGCTCCACCTTTGGCTATGCCTATTCACCCAGCGCCGAGGCAACTCGTTCCTTGGGAGCCACAACGACCTTGCCCTAGAGTGATTGAATCTGCATGAATTGAATCTGCATGAATTGAATCTGCATGAATTAAATGATAAAGGGGAGCCCTGCAACGAGCTCCCCATTTTTTGTTAAAGCAGAAACCGCAGCATCAGCGGCACAACGGTTTGAAACAGGCTGGTAAAGAAGTTGCCCGCCCCCCCGCCTGCGGGCTTAGGATTTTCGATCTGCTCCAAGGCTTCCAAGGTCTGCTGAGCAGTTTTTGCTCCCTGGACATCCTGCTGGTCTTCAAATAGCGTCTGGGCCGTTTTGACATCCTCCTGGGCCTGCTTCACTTGCCCCATGGCCGAGGCCGACAGACCCCGACTGAGATAAGCGATCGCCAGCTTCGGTTGCCGATGAATCACCTGGCTGTAATATTCCATCGCTTCGGGATGGCGACCCTGCTGGGCGGCGTCCAGCGCCCAAGCGTAGTAAGTTTCCGTCGCGATTAGGGAGGCGGGCAGGGCGATCGCCCCCCGTAAATTAGCATGGGTGAGCTGGGCTCCCTCTAGGCGCGCATTGCCCAAATAGGCCCCCCGCAGGTCGGCGCTACGCAGGTCGGCACCGCGCAAATCCGTATTCTGAAGATTCGCACCATAGAGAACCGCCCCCTGCAAATTGGCCCCCTGCAAATTGGCGGCACTGAGGTTTGCGCGTCCCAAATTGGACGATCGCAAATTGGCATTTTGCAAATTCACCCCCTCCAGGTCCGCAAACACCAAACCCGCCTGCTCCAGATTGCATCCGACACAAGCCTTCGTCGAAAACAGTTGACGGAGCGGTTCCGAAGATTGGGCTTGGGCGGGCACAACTGTCCCTAAGGCCAATACCACACTAAGCCCCGCGCCCAGCCTCGTACCTAACCCCGTACCCAGGCCCGTTAGTCTATTACGCATGTTTAAGGGTGCTCCAACCATAGAGTAGCGGCGATTTTTCTTCGAGCAGTTATGCATAAATACAATGAATGGCCTATTTTATTCCGTCAAATTACTGTTTTATGTCGGCCATTCTAGAGGAACAGTTCCCTTCTGTCAGGTTTTGGCGTAAAAAATAACTCCACAGATTTCGTAAACCTGCTTCTATAAAAAGTAAGAATTTATCTAAAAATTCCGGGTTGAGAACGCGACGCGATCGCCCTTCCCGCCCTACCCATTTTTGCCAAAATTATCAATATTCGCTGCCTTATTTTCAATTGGGGTGGCGTGGGCCTGACTCAGCAGGATGCCGTTGCCCTACGCTTCCTACAGGTTTTTGGGCAAAAACGAGTATTTTTACTCAGTGATCTGATAAAGAATCTAATGCAATCCATGAAATCTACATAACTTAAACTTTTCAGCGTTCCGAATTTCGGATTTTGCCCTTAGAATAGTCGTTTGAAACTTCTGGCCTGTCAGGGTTTCAGCGGTTAAACAATAAAATTTGTTGTTTAAGGACTTCTGAGATGCTTAACTTTAGATCAAGGGAGTTGCTGATAGCTACCTTCCTGATCCAAAAATTGAATGTCAGAAGCACAAACTGCCCACATCTCACGCCAGAGATCGAAGCAATTGCCAACCTGAGTAGCAGTCATTTCTTAAGGAGACCTTATGAACAAGGGTGAACTCATTGATCAAGTGGCCGATAAAGCCAGCGTCACCAAAAAGCAAGCGGATGCCGTGATTACGGCGGCTCTTGAAGCCATCGTCGAAGCCGTCTCGAACGGCGACAAAGTGACCCTTGTGGGTTTCGGGTCCTTTGAACGTCGCGAGCGCAAGGCTCGGGAAGGCCGCAACCCGAAGACGGGAGCCAAGATGGAAATTCCGGCAACTCGTGTGCCAGCTTTCTCCGCTGGCAAGCTCTTCAAGGAGAAGGTGGCGGACTAATCCGCATGGATCGACCCCAGCATGGCGGTAATCGGCAGTGGGCGGCAGCGGTGGCAGGTTGTGCGCCGGAGGATCTATTGGATTTTTCGGCTAGCCTGAGTCCGTTGGGGCCGCCCACTGGTGCGATCGCCGCTATTCAAGCGGGTTTGGCTGAGCTTTCGGCCTATCCCCATCCGGATTATGGAATCCTCCGCAGTGCCATTGCTCGGTTTCATCAGGTCGATGCAGACTGGATTTTGCCGGGTAATGGGGCGGCGGAGTTATTAACCTGGGCGGGGCGGGATTTGGCGGGTTGTGGGCGGGTCTATCTGCCGACTCCAGCCTTTGGGGACTATGGGCGATCGCTCCAAGCCTTTCAAGCGCCAGTTCAGCCCTGGCCTTTGCCCATCCAGCAGTTATTCGCAGATGTAGGCACCACCGTTGCTCCAGGGGGCTTTAATTTGCCTGAACTGAGTCCAACGGATGGCATTTTAATTAATAATCCTCACAATCCGAGCGGCTATTTGTTCTCGGCTGAGCCTATCCTCAAACGATTGGCCTCCGGTGGGCTGGTGGTGGTGGATGAGGCGTTTATGGACTTTTTGCCGCCGGACCGGCAGCAGAGCGTGATTGATTGGGTTAGCGATTATCCCAATTTGGTTGTGGTGCGATCGCTCACGAAGTTTTATGGTCTGGCCGGACTGAGATTAGGCTATGCCATTCTCCATCCAGACCGTCGTCAGCGCTGGCAAACCTGGCGGGATCCCTGGCCGGTCAACAGTTTAGCCGCAGCAGTTGGCGCAACTATTTTAGAGGATAGGGCCTTTCAGCAGCAGACTTGGGATTGGTTGGTGGGAGCCCGGCGATCGCTCTTTGAGGGGTTACGGGCGCTACCGGGTTTGGAGCCCTATCTGGGTGCGGCCAATTTTTTGTTGGTGCGATGTGTTCAGGAGTCCCATGGTGGTGAGTTGTCTGCCAGTGAGTTGTCTGCCAGTGAGTTGTCTGCCAGTGAGTTGCAGTTGCAGCTTCTGCGACACCATCGCATTTTGATTCGAGATTGCTTGAGTTTCCCGGAGCTGGGCGATCGCTACTTCCGAGTGGCGGTGCGGTTACCGGATGAAAATCAGCGACTTTTGCAGGGGCTCCAGGCAGCCTTGGAGGGGAGAGTTTGACGCTCTACGACTATGACCTTGCGATCTTAGGGGCAACCCCTAGCGGTCGGGTTAGTGCGGCGCTGGCCGCTCGGCTGCGGGCCAGGGTGGCGTTGATCGGCATACCGGATAATCAGCTTCAGCGGACCTGGTTGGGGCTCCAGATTTTGCGAACTGAGCTGGAAGCTCGGTCCCATCTTCCCAGTGGGGCGACCCTACAGGCGGGAGCAGAGATTTTTACGACCCTGGGCCAGAGACTGGCGATCGCCACCCAAGGCTCCGGGGATTGGACCCTGCCCCAGGAATCCGAAACCGATTTGTCTTTGTTAGGGGTGGATGTCATTCCAGGGGTAGCTCAATGGGTGCAACCTGGGCGGGGACAATCTCGGTGGGGACAATCTCGGCAAAGCCTTGCTTTGGCGCTCCAGGTGAAGAGCTGGATTCCCTTGCCCCAGGATGGTATCCCCAGCCCCCTGCGTCAACTGACTGCCCGTCGCTATCTCCTCGCGCCCCAGAATCGGCCCCAAATACCGTCCCAAATATCATCCTTACCGGGTTTGAGTGAAGTTGAGACGCTGCTGACTTGGCCCCATTGGGAGTCTTTGCCTGACTCGCTGATTATCCTGGGGAGTGATCCCTGGGGGCTAGCCCTGGCGCAGATCTTGGCCCGATTGGGCTGCTCAGTCACAGTGGTGACCCAGCGATCGCATCTGCTGCCCCATTTTGACCCAGAGTTGTCTACGCTACTGGTGGGGTTACTCACTGCTGCGGGCGTGACGCTTCGATTAGGAGTTTGCTCCGTGCAATTAATGGCAGTACAACCAGCGGAGCTCCAGGTGGATGGGCAAATCCTAGGGGCTGAGCGGTTGCTGGTGGCAACGGGCTGGCGATCGCACTGGGACGGACTCAATGGAGCAGAGATGGGGCTGGCGGAGCTAGGTCTGGTCAAGGCAGAAACCTTGGTTCCTCACCACCTATCGGTCGATGCCCATCTGCGGACGGCTCACCGACAAATCTACGCCTGTGGAACGGCCTTAGGGGGAACGGGGTTGGATGGCATCGCCTACCACGAAGCCCAAGTCGCCACCCGCAATGCCCTCTGGGGAAACTGGTGGCAGCCTCAGTATGTCACACAACCCGAAGTCCTCTGGACGGTCCCAGGCGCGGTGCGGCTAGGGCTCACAGAGCCCCAGGCAAAAGCGTTGTATCCCCATCAAGTTCGGATCCTGCGAACCTATCCCAAGGACAATTTGCAGGCACATCTGATGGACGCTACCACGGGCCTCTGCAAGCTTGTTCTGAGCACGTCGGGTCAGCTGTTGGGGGCACATCTGATGGGAGCACAGGTTTTGGAATGGAGTGGGGCGATCGCCCTAGCCCTGCAAAAAAACGGTTCCATCCAGGATCTGGCACGCTTGCCTATGCTCCATCCCAGTTTCAGTACCCTGATCCGAGAAGCCGCCGCCCAATACCGCTGGCAGCGCTTGGCAGAGCGTCCCCGCCGGGAGGATCTACTGGAACGGTTTTTTAACTGGCGACGGACCGGAGGAATTTAACCCTCCATCCTTTATCCTTAAGACTTCATCCTTACCCGCCTTAGCGCTGTTAACTTTTTTGCCATGGACCGCTGCCGCGTCGAAGTCATCTCTCAAACCCCGAACCCGCAGCAAACGATCTACGCTGCCATGCACCAGGACTATAGCGAGAATTTTGTCGTGGATGAGCGGGAGACCTGGCCCGATGAAGCCCAAGCGGGGGAGGTGGTGGTCAAGCATCTGTTGGCGGGAGAGCGGGGTCACTATGGCCCGCTGGAGCATCCGCAAATTGTCTTAAATTGCGGTTATTTTCCCCACAGCGTCATGCAGCAGGCTCGTACTCACCGTGTCGGAATCAGTTTTGATGTTCAATCTTCAAGGTATACCGGGAAAAGGGTTGTAGAATCCGCTACCGGAGAGCGAGAGATCGAGGACATTTTTTATCTGCGGCCCGTGGGGGATTATCGCGATCGCCAGGGCAAGCGCTACCACTACTCCGCCGAGCAACGGCAACGGGATCTCGACTGGTGCATCGAAGCCGCTAAGCGCTATGCTGCTGACCTGGAAGCGGGCTGGTCTGAGGAACATGCGCGGGGCAAATTGCCATTTGATTATCGCCAGCATTTTGTCATGAGTTTGAATGTGCGATCGTTTATGCATTTCCTCGATCTGCGTAGCAAGAAAGATGCTCAGTTGGAAATACAACGACTGTGCGATTTGATGTGGCCCCATTTTCAGGCTTGGGTTCCGGCGATCGCCCAATGGTACGCAGACACTCGCCTCCACAAAGCCCGCCTTTCGCCCTAGGAAACGTTCGACGATTGCGCTGGAAATGCCGCCGCGTTTGGGAGTGGAGGTGGTGAGCCCTGGGGCGATCGCGCGGACGCGGGACTATGAGCGCAAGCGGGCGCAGTATGAGGCGATCGGCATCCCCGCATATTGGATTATTGATCCGGAGCAGCAGGCGGCGTTTTTTCTGAGCTGCGGGCTGGGGCTGATGGATCTTCATCGACCTGATGAAGAGGCGGGGCGGTTTGCCGGAACAAGCCTTATTTCTTCAGGTTTATTTTCCCAGGCCTACTGCAGGTGGGACAGCTGTTCGCGGAACCTAGACTTACCTGAACAATGGCAAACTGGACACAATCTTTTATTGTAAAGGGACTCGCTTAACAACACAAACCCTAACAATAGCAGCCCGAAAAACGTACCACTTAAACTCAGCGACTAAAGCCAGAAATGGACTGAACAAAAAACTAGATACCGCTAGCGGAGTCTAACGGGTTGCTATAACGGGCACAAGCACAAGTTTAAAATGCCCAACCACCTGGGTGATTTGAACGTCCCCATGCGTATGGCAAAGTTGGGTAAAAGAGTAATGCTTTCAGCACAAAAGGATATAATAAACGTCCTAAGGACGTTTATTATATCCTCAATCATCAAGGCAGTCAACTACCATACGGGCGTCTGACAACCCTCCCCTCTTGACAAAGTATTTGATTATTGCTAGGATGAATGTCCTAAGGACATTCATCCTAGCAATAATATTTATAGTTGTGCCTTTTTGACTGTCAGCTATTATGCAAGCCGTAAAAGCAATCACATTATCACTAGGCAATTTAGATCAGCCCGTCATCTCTAAGTATCGGTTTGGATTAACCGTAAACAAAATATACCGAAGCAAGGTTTATGGTGGTGAAACTGTAAATCTCCACAAGGACTTTGCAGAAAAAGCAGACATTTCTAAATACTTGAATTTACTACTAGATGAAGGAATTTTGTTTCCTCATAAGAATCTCTCTAGTATTTTTACTCTTCTTGGTCGATCTGATGGCGATCCTGAGGATATAGCCTGTACAGTTGACCCTTTTTGCTATATTTCTCATTTAAGCGCTATGTCATATCATGGTTTAACAGATCGAATACCAGGAAAACTATTTATATCTTCCCCTCCAGATTATACTTGGCGTTCTTTTGCAAAAGAGAAAATGCAGAAAGATCTTGGCGATGATTTTGAAAGTTATTGTGAGCATGGACTGCCAAAACTTGTTCGAATAAACATGAATAAGATTAATAGGACAGATATTCATTGTCTGAGTTCTAAACATTTGGGAGCATATAAGAATGTTAAGGGAAGACCTCTTAGAGTTTCGACAATAGGAAGAACATTTCTTGACATGTTAAGAAAGCCTGAGCTATGTGGAGGTATCAACCATGTATTGCATGTATTTGACGAGTATGGAGAGAAATATCTCAGATTGATTACTGACGACATTGATAAAAACGGAAAACCTATCGATAAGGTTAGGGCTGGATATATTCTGAATGAGCGTTTAGGTATTACTAATGAGGTTATTGAAGGTTGGTCTTCAATTGCACAAAGGGGCGGCTCGAGAAAGCTTGATCCAAGTTCAGAATACATTCCCGAATGGTCAGACAAATGGAAAATTTCTTTGAACGTTTTTTAGGGATAGTAATTGATGAGTAAAATTGATGAATGTGATATCAATGACTGGGTTAAATGTGCACCAACTGAAGACAACAGAAAGTTTCGTGAGGCTGTACATACTATCTTGTTGGCAATTGCTTCAGATGTAACATTGAAGACAAGCATGATTTTGAAAGGTGGTATTCTTTTGGCTATCCGATATAACAGTCATCGCTATACAAAAGATATAGATTTCTCTACTGATAAAAAGCTTGGTGGTGAGATTACTAAAGATAGTATCCGTGCATTATTGGATAGTAGCCTAGCACTGATGGTTGAAAAATTTGATTATGATTTAGATTGTCGTGTGCAAAGTATTGAGTTACAGCCAAGAGATCCTAACTCTACATATCCATCGATGAAAATCAAAGTAGGATATGCATATAAAGGTACGTCTCAACACAAGCGATTATTATCTCTGCGATCATCAGATATCGTATCAATTGATTATAGTTTGAATGAAGAAACTCCTAATGTTGAAGATTTCAAACTGGATCTTAAAGAAGAAATTTTGATTTATTCATTAACAGACTTGATTGCCGAAAAGTATCGCTCATTACTACAGCAGGTTTCAAGAAATAGAAAGCGTAGACAAGATGTTTATGACTTATATTTGCTTATAGAGAATTTAAAGGATATTGATGACATTGAAAAATCCAAAGTTTTAGATTCCTTGATTAGTAAGTCGGAAGCTAGAAAAATTTTTCCAGATATAAATTCATTTGACGACCCAGAACTAAAATCTAGAGCTCAAGAAGACTACCCAACACTTAGAGATGAAATAGAGGGTGAGCTTCCAGACTTCAATGAACTATTTCACAAAGTTGCTGATTTCTATAAGTTATTGCCATGGTTATAGCCATATTAGATAATTGAAGGGTAATTATTTGTTGATATTACTCATAATTTGAGTCAATAGATTCTGGCTTGGAAATGAAGTTAGATAAGTATAATCTCCTGAACAGGAGACACCTAACGACCAAGTTGAGCGGCAATTGGAAAATTGTAACCGAAGTAAAAAGATTTCGTATGCCGCTCCAACGACTTTATGGGGAGATGAGAACCTAAAAAGACAAGGAGACGACCATGCATCGCGCGACAGCAAGCATGTCTATAACATATGTTAGACAGTCAGTATCTCAGCCACAGCGCGCCGCCTCGATCATGGCGATGTCAATCTTTCGCATCGTCATCATCGCATTGAACGCGCGCTTGGCGACAGCAGGGTCGGGATCGGCGATCGCTTCTGTCAGTGCCAGCGGCGTGATCTGCCACGACAATCCCCACTTGTCTTTGCACCAGCCGCAGGCACTCTCTTGTCCGCCATTGCCGACGATCGCGTTCCAATAGTGATCCGTTTCGGACTGGTCAGCGGTTGCGACCTGAAACGAGAATGCTTCGTTGTGCTTGAACGCAGTTCCTCCGTTGAGACCGAGGCACGGAATACCCATTACGGTGAACAAGACGGTCAACACATCTCCTTCCTTCCCGGACGGAAAGTCCCCCGGCGCGCGTTGCACAGCATCAACGGAAGAATCTGGAAAGGTAGCGGCGTAAAACCGTGCCGCGTCCTCGGCGCTCCCGTCATACCAAAGGCAAACCCTGTTCTTTTCTGTCTTTGTCAAGTTGCTTCTCCATTGAGCTTAGAATTAATGATTCCAGAGACTTGGGTGCGTCGTGCTGGTTAACATCTGCTCTAACCCAGCACGAAATGATTTTCTTAAATTCGCCTTTCAAGCTATTTCATTGAGTACAAGCCAAACATGTTGCCTTCAGAATCTATAGCCAGAGCAATAAAGCCATATTCGCCAATAGACCTTTTAGGCTTTTGGATTTGTCCTCCCGCTGCTTCAACTTTAGATGCTTCGATGGCACAATCTTCACATGAGAAATAAATCAAAGTACTACTTCCACCAGCTTTAACGCCCTCCATTTTGACAAGAGCACCGCTAGCACCATACTTCTCCATATCCGACGGAAATGACAACATTTCGATGCTGGTATCATTGGGGTCACCCAATACATCCAAATTCACACTCAGCACGGATTCATAAAACTGCTTGGCCCTAGCTAAATCATCTACATAGATTTCAAACCAAGCTACAGGATTATTTGCCATGAGATTTCTCCTCAATAATTATTCGTTAGCTGCTTCTTGCTTCAACATGCTTTTGAAGTTATTTAGAATTCCAAGCCAACCTTGCCTTTGCTGTTCCGCAGAATTCTCATCCTCTGCCTCACAGGCTTCAATTCCCCTTATAGTTAAACCCGATTGAGCCGTCTTTAGCTTTCATCCAATAGTTGAATTTACCGCCCACTTCTAGATTAATTTCTGCCGATGGGCAACACCAATCTTCAATAGCAAAATTCCAACTGGTAATATCATCTGGTGTTATCCATGCATCCCAGACTTCACTTAAAGGCGCTGCTACTTCTGTTTCAATTGTAATTTTCATGTATGACCTTACTTCTGAGTTTGAGGCAGCTAACTTTTGCGAGGCTAGCAGCACGGTTGACTGAGTATATAGAATACTGCGTTCGCTCAACTCTCTTATTCATCTACAACCATTTGAAAACTACCGAAGATCAGGCGGCTTCCGTCGAAAGGCATTGGATTACTCTCGTCATTTATGCGAGAGTCCTTCATGACTTTTTCCATGCCAGAGTCTCTCGCCTCTCGTGAGGGCCATGATATCCAAGAAAAGACAACGGTTTCATCGCCTTTACACTGTACTGCCATCGGGAATGATGTTTTCTCTCCAGGTGGGACATCATCTCCCCAACATTCCACCAGCCGAGTTGCTCCATGCTCTTTGAATACTGCCGCAGCTTCACGGGCATGCTGGATGTAAGTTTCCTTGTTTATTGTCGGTACCGCAACTACAAAGCCTTCGATGTATTCCATCACCGCCTCCTAAAAGATATGATTTGGCTTGACGTCTAATTTCCTTGGAGCTGACAGCACGGAGAGCCCGCCTAAGCAACGCATAGAGCGCCCAAGCAGCTATACATGCCGAGATTCAATACAGAACAATAGTACTATGAAATTAAAAATCTGCCTACCCAACCATCTGTAAAGATTTGCAAAAGAAGGGTACAAGCTTTTCAGGAGTTGGAATTTTGATCTTCCCCCGATACCTCAAACGAGCCTGAAAGTTCTGGAAGCGCCAACAACGCCTCCGTTGCCGCTAGTGTATCTGGACCTGAAATCGCAATTTGAATATTATTCACAACCCATCTCCTCATTTAATCAATCGCCTTTCATCATAATTGTCTCTCCCCGACAATCAGACAGATCAGGCTGTCGCGCGATCGCGAAGATGGCGTCTTCGAGGTCTTTTTCGAGGTAGCGATCGTTTAAATCGAGAAAATCCAGGATGTAGGGATTTTTGAGCAGAATGTTGGGGGTGGGTTGTTGGGTTTGGCGGAGTGGGTTGAGGTCATGTAGGTTTTGGGTGACGGGAAGTTTAACGGTGTTGCTGGGCGAAGTGGTCTTGGAGTTCGCGGTGGATGAAGCGGTAGCGACCGCCGATGCGTTGGAGGAGGCGGCGTTCGGTACAGTAATTGAAAAATCTCTCAAGTTGCCAAGGTGCTTTTCTAGTTGCAAGTAGCACGATCCTCAACGCTAGATGCTTCATCAATGACAAACAGATTAAGTTTGCAAGAACAAATCCAAGCAGACAGATTAAAAACGTTTTGAAGGAAGCATCAACAATAACTGTTTGACAGTAAAAAAAAGGAAAAAACCAAGCTAGACATGCTGCTGCCTTCAACTTTTCTTCTCGGCCTCTGGTATATCCAACATATGGACTAAGTTCTGACGTCCAAACGCTCAACACTGTCGCAAGGGAAAAAACAAACAAGAACAGCACTAGGAAAAACCAGAAAAATGGAAGAAGCGGTAGCCAAAAAATCACCTTTCCTGTCGTATTTAGACTCTCAAAAATATACAATTGCAGATATTCCTCACAAGAGACATAGAAAAAGCGTAATGCCAATAACAATACTCCGGACAGTTTTTGGGCTCCCGGCGAGGAAAGCTACCCATCATATAGAGTGTATTCACAACCAAGCAAATAAACAGATGGATAGCCTTAAAGAGATCCTAACCCGGATTTCTCACCAGGGCGGATAGAGAGTATCAGGCTTGCCCGAAATGAGATGAGCAGTCTGTTGACTCGAGCAATAGAGGATGCCTGAGGCATCTTTCAGGCTGTCTATGCTGTAAAGGTAGTCATTGTGCTCTAGATATGGGGCTTCAGGCAGATTTTGAGCAGGTCAAAGCAAGGGTGTGTAATCTCACCCTTGGAGAGTCGTTGAATTAAAGTCGGAGCGAAAGGCTAGAGTTCTACTCATCGGTCTATCCTGGCCTAGGGAGTCGTCTGCGCAACTGTTGTGCTGCCGCTTCAAAGAGGGTTTGTATGGGCGAAGCGAAAGTGAATGCGACGAGAATGCGCCTGACAGAGATGCGAACCTGTGCGCCAAGCTTGAGCAGCTTGCGTCGAATGGTGCCCAGAGTCGCATCAGCGAGTTCAGTTTTGGCGAGTGCCTTGAGGCGCAGGGCCTGCATCAAGACATAGGCGAAGGATGAAAACCAGAGTCTGAGCTGATTGCTTTCAAAGTCATGGGTGGAGGTGCGGTCGCTGAAGAGGTCAAGCTGATGCTCCTTGATGCGATTTTCCATCTCTCCTCGCGGACAGTAATAATCGCGGTGAAGGTGAGCGGGATGGGCCTGCTGTGCTGTCAAAGAGGTGACAACGAAATGGCGACGTGGGCCATTGCCATCGTAGGTGAGCTTGCAAATGACGCGACGCTCACAGCTCCAGGATTTAAGCGTGGCATAGCTCAAGGACTGATGCCAAACCTGGGGCGGAACCAAGCGGTTGAGTTCAGCCTCTAGTTCACTTGCACTCTGCTCTAACAGAGGTTCTAAGGTGGCAGCAACCGTTTGGCGCTGGGCCTCATAAACGGCTTTGGCTCGCTGTTCTAACCCCCAAGTCAATTGGCGCAAGCGCTCATTGCTGCTGTGGGCAAAAACAAAGTCCACCTGGGCTTCACCTTCACACCACAGCATGATGTCATCTCGGCTGTAAGCACTATCGCCGCGCACCAGAATCTTCACCTTCGGCCAATGACCTCGAATCTGAGCCACGATGCGTTGGAGTTCTTCTAACGCTCCCGCTGCGGGGTCCACATTGGCCGGTCGCAGTTTTGCACTCAACAAATGGCGACCACTGAAGATGAGCAACGGGGTGTAGCAGTCATGGCGGTAATACCCATTGAACGCTGAACCTTCCTGGGTGCCATGGGTGGGGTCATCGGTGACATCCATGTCCAGGATGATTTGTTTCGGTTCACCTTCGAGTTGTTCGATGAATAGCTCCACCAAGAGCGCCTCGATGGCAGCCGGGTCCAGGCTCAGTTTCACGTAGCGCGAATCTGACAAGTCGCGGGGGACATGCATCGCTTGCTCCAATCGGTTGAGGGTGCTCTTGCCCGCTAACGGTGCACAGCGCGGATGCTGGCTTTCTAACTGACCCAGAACTACCCCAAATAATCGCTCATGCCGAAGGTCGTCATGGTCATTCACGTCCTCGTAGCCTTGCACCAATCCATAAAGCCGTTGCCCGAGCAGCGTTTTCAATTCATGTTGCACCCGGCTGCCATCGCGGTGATCCGTAAAGCACTCGGACAGCCGCTCACTGATTCGATATAGCTGGTCGATTTCTCGAATTAGCAGCAGCCCTCCATCACTGCTGAGCTCACCACCGCTAAAGTTCGCTACTATCTTGCGTTGATTCAGGCGTCCAAACTCGTAGCTTGGCAAGTTACACTCTGTTTGGGTCGGGGCCATCTTTGCAAACCGCTGAATGTCTTGTGGTTATTACATTCTCGCTGGTTGGTGACCCCGATCCCTCGGCACTGGTGAGATATCCGGGTTATTACATTCTCGCTGGTTGGTGACCCCGATCCCTCGGCACTGGTGAGATATCCGGGCTCAACCAACATCTCCTCGAACGCTTTATTTCTCACTTCGACCTTGACCCGAGTTTGATTAAATCAACACCAGAATGGTTAAACCTATGCCAGTACGGCACTATCACCTCTTAAAACTGTCCGGAGTGTTGCAATAAGCAGAATCAGTGTATTTTCGTAATCGGCTATTAATTCTAGCCCTGACAAGTCGCCGCATGGCTTTAGCCCTGTTTGTATATTTTGGATCACAATGAGATACAGTCATATGAGCTAGAGGAAGAACAAGCACAAATGGAGTCCATAGTAGCTTGGCAAAAAAGAACACAAAGAATGTACTCAATCTAAGAATTTGATCAATTTCCTCAAGATTCGGCATCCTCAGTGCAATCTTTGAACTGAAGCTAATTTCGTGTAGAATTGGCGTATGTTTTCTAATACACCTTGGCACTGGCTTCCTCAATAAGAAACATAGCGGATAAAGCAATAGAGACAGCAACAAGCGAGATCCATCGGCCTTAGACTCTGTTGAGGCAATAAATGAAAAAGGAATTCCAGTTAGTAGTATACCTGCACTTATTCCGCCCAGAGATATCAGCTCAAACTGCAAAGGTTCAAATTGGCTAATCAGCAGCAGTGCAATAGTTCCTGTTGCGACAGCATTAAGGAAAAACAGAGTAGTCCAATAAAACCACTGCTCTCGTTTATCCTGTAGCCAGTACGGCTGAAGACTTTCCACTGAAAAACTAAACTCGCAATACTTTGTCTGAGATTGAGCTATCCATTGTAGAAAACGTTGAACTTGCTCGATATCAGGCTCCAACTTCAGACTTTTGAAAGCCCATTGTCTAGCTTTCAGCTCTTTTCTACCTCTATCCGCAAGGCGCATCTCATAACTTAATTGACGCTGAACATATTTCTCTAGTAATTCAGTCTTAGCTGGAAGCTTTGTATTTAGATCATAGGCTCTCACCATTAGATTAAGAAATAGAGGTACTCGAAAAAGTTCTAAGCTGTCTTTTTCATCTTTGTTATTGTATGGGGCTGTAGTTGTTTTAACTAATCGCTTTATTGTCGCTAATAATTGATTGAGTTCGTACGAGTTTCGCTCACCAAACTTCGTCAAATAATCATAAATTTGTATATCGCTTAGTGCTTTTAGATGGACTGCACCCCGTAGAGTTGAAAGAACTATTCCCGCCTGTCGAAACTCCTTCATCCGGCAACAAACTACCAAATGTGAATAGTGCCTCGCAAACTCATTGATTTTGTCTGTACATTTCTTCTGTCGCATCAACTCCAGTTCATCCAAACCATCCAGTAACGGCAACAACACCTGATGATCTAGCCAGGACTCATAAATCTTGTGCATTCGGCTTCCGCCAAAATTTTCGTACAGCTGTTCTAGCAACCAATCATGAATGCTTTGATTATTATCCCGCCAAGTAGAAAGCTCAAAAATGATTGGGATGACGGTTTTGGGATTGGCGATCGCCTCCCCCACCAACTGCTCTGCCAGCGTCAATAGCGTTGTCGTCTTCCCTGCCCCCGGCGTTCCCAAAATCAGCAGCTTGCCCTGGATATCCTCACGTGCATAGATTTGGATAATTGGTTGACGGGGATCGATCGTTTCCTCCTTTGCTGTTTCTGAAGTAAGGGTTTTCGTTGCCTCAAGAGCCCTAAACTGTGATCGTAACCGTCCCACCAACTCCGGCTCCTCCGACAAATCCACCTCCGACAGCAATCCACCGTAAAGCGTATCCCGCAGCCGCTTCTTGATTTCTGGTTGCTGCTCTAGACGCAGGATACGATCGGCCCGATCCCAATCAATTCCAGGTTGTTCCGATCGCCTTCCAAATAAGGAAAAATATTGCTGGCGAATAATTTGAGCATGGGGAGAATTTTGTAGGGCGATCGCATCCCCACCCGCCTGCACCTGCTGCACCGAGCTGCCGTCAATTTGGGAATTTTGAATGTCCTGATTTTGGGAATCCGCCATGGTCTAGAACCCCAACAACGCCGCCGCCGGACCCAACCAGGGCGAAATCATTTCAAACACCTTAACCCCTTTTTCCCAGAGATTCTTACCCGTATCCGTCGCCTTGTCCACCCCCTCCAGCGCATCGCCCACCCGCTTGAGGTTCTTCGCCACCAAATCCTTATCCGGCTCTTCTTCTTGAACCTCCTGCTTCGCCGACTGCATATAGTTCAGCGCCTTCTGCTCCTGGGCAGCTGGCAACTGCGCTGCTTTAATCGCGCCCTCCAACTCCACCAGCAACCGCACCACCTCCGCCCCCGTCAACCCTTCCTGAGCTGCCGCCAGATTTCCCGACTGGCTGGCTGTGGCATTTTGCCCCGCCTGGACCATTTGCACCTGGGCATTGTTGATCGAGGTACCGCTGATCGCTTGGGATTGGGTCGGCTGAGCAGTCTGAACCGAATCGGGCTGGGATTTTTTCCAAAACATGGGCGATCGCCTCAATCTGCGTAAAACACTGGTCCCCATTGTACAAATCCCCATTGTACAAACGAGTCCAGGAATGAACAGAAATTCGCAGCCCCCCTTCTACCGGCCCGCCCGCAATAAGACCTCCGCCGTTAATTTTAGATTCGGGAATGTTGGAGAGGCGATCGCCGCATCTCCCTGAAACGTCACAAAGACATAGCCCTCATTCGTCAAACTGCCCACCCTCACCCAAGCGAGGGATGGATCAATCTGCCACATTTCCGGGATTCCCCTGGATGCATATTCCTGAGGTTTACGCCCATAGTCCCGCTGGTAATTGTCTGAGTCTTCATTGCCGGGGGACACCACCTCAATCACCAGCCAAGGATTCGGCTCACCCAACCTCAAACAAACCTCGGCACGACCTTCGATCGCCAGGGCTGATTCCTCAGAATGAACAATCAAATCTGGATCCCGAACGGTCGCATAGACACTATCCACCTGAAGATGCTGCTTCATGCCCAATCGATAGAAAGGAAGCCCCATCTGTTGCAGAAAATGTGCATACAAAAAGCCTGCAATCCAGTTATTGAGGGTACTTTCCGCTCCCATCGCAACTAGTACCCCATCCTCAAGCTCATAGCGGATATCCGTACCATCGTCATAGTTCAGATACTCCTCCAGAGACATTCGTTTTTGGGTGGCGACGGTCATGGGCTGCTCCCGCTTAATTCACCAAACTAGTTCCATTGTAAGGCCAGTCTCCTAACCCCTTTTGCCCAAGGGAGCGGTAAACTGTAAGACGCGATCGCAGCAGTGGGATAATTTATGGCTGTTTTTCTCCTTGAAGTCGGTACCGAAGAACTACCGGCATCCTTCGTCACGGATGCCCTCGCCCAGTGGCGACAGCTCGTGCCCGCCAGTTTGGCCGAGGAATTTCTAGAGCCCAAATCCGTCGCCGTCTATGGAACGCCACGCCGTTTGGCCGTGGTGATTGAGGGGTTGCCCACACAGCAGCGCGATCGCGAAGAAGACATCAAAGGCCCCCCCGCCAGCGCCGCCTTCAAGGATGGCAAACCCACCAAAGCCGCCGAAGGCTTCGCCCGCAAGCAAGGGGTTGAGCTCGCAGCGCTGGAAGTGCGCCCCACAGATAGAGGGGATTTTGTATTTGTCCAGAAAAAAACTGCTGGACGACCCACAGCGGCAATTTTGACAGAGCTGATTCCCCGGTGGATCGGTGGGCTGGAAGGTAAACGCTTGATGCGCTGGGGCGATGGGGAACTGCGGTTCTCGCGTCCGATTCGCTGGCTCGTGGCCCTGTTGGATGAGCAGTTGCTGGATTTGACGCTGGAGAATGGCTCAGCTCATTGCAATCAGTCGGTGAAGAGCGATCGCCAATCCCGAGGCCACCGGGTTCTCCACGACCAACCGGTCCTGCTCGACCATGCCAAAGACTACGTCGCTGCCCTCAAATCCGCCTTTGTCATGGTGGACCCCGCCGAGCGCGAAGCGGTGATTCGCCAGCAAACCCTAGCCGCCGCCAAAAAACAGGGCGGTGTGGCGGAAATGCCAGATGAGCTGATGGCAGAGGTGGTCAATTTAGTGGAATGGCCCACGGCAGTCGTGGGTACCTTTGAAGACGAATTTCTCAACCTGCCCCCGGAGGTGATCACCACAGTGATGATCAGCCACCAACGTTACTTTCCCCTACGCCACAAGGGTGCCCAGGACGACCGGGCCGCGACGGCGGCGACGAAGACCTTACTCCCCCATTTTGTGACGATTTCCAATGGCGATCCGGCCAAGTCCGAGATTATTGCCGAGGGCAATGGTCGGGTCGTGCGCGCCAGGTTGGCCGATGGCGAGTACTTTTACAAAGCCGATGCAGCCCAGTCTTTAGAAGCGTTTTTACCCAAATTGGAAACCGTGACGTTCCAGGCTTCTTTGGGATCGATGACGGCCAAGGCAGAACGGATTGAGGCGATCGCCGAACTGTTAGCAGACCAACTGGGTTTGATTGGCGACAACCGCCAGCAGATCCTCCGCGCCGCCAAACTCTGCAAAGCCGACCTCGTTAGCCAAATGGTTTTTGAGTTTCCCGAGCTTCAGGGCATCATGGGCCAAAAGTACGCCCTTGTTAGCGGCGAATCCCCCGAAGTTGCCGCAGCAATGTATGAGCATTATTTACCGCGCGGGGCCGGAGATGAGCTGCCCCAGAGTTTGATGGGGCAGGTGGTGGCGATCGCCGATCGCCTCGATACCCTCGTCAGTATTTTTGGTCTGGGCATGATTCCCTCCAGTTCCTCCGATCCCTTTGCCCTACGGCGGGCAGCCAATGCCATTGTTAATATTGTTTGGCATTCAGGACTGGCGCTCAACCTAGACCAGTTGCTTAGCCAAGCGGTGGATAAATTTGCTGGACGGTTCCCAGATTTGGTCGCGGATCCAGCGGGATTGCTCGGGCAACTGCGGGAATTTTTTCTGGGACGGGTGCGATCGCTCCTCCAGGAAGAACAGCAAATGGACTATGACCTGGTTAACGCCGTTCTGGGTGAAGGCGATGCGGAGTACACTGCACGGGCGTTGCAGGATCTGCTGGATGTGGGCGATCGCGCCCGGTTTCTGCAAGCCATTCGCCAGGATGGACGACTGGAGCAAATCTATGAATCGATTAACCGCTCTAGCCGTCTTGCCGCCAAGGGTGAGTTGGACTTTGCCGCGCTGGACGCCCAAGAAGTTGTAGATCCCAAGCTATTCCAACAGCCTACGGAGCAAGCTTTCTACGAGGGTCTCGTGGCACTCTTGCCTAAAACCCAAGCCGCACAATCTTCACGGGACTATAACCAAGTCGTGGCCGCCCTCGCGGAAATTGCTCCAGCGGTGGCAGAGTTTTTTGATGGGGAGCAAAGCGTATTGGTGATGGATCCGGATCCGGCGGTTCAGGCTAATCGCTTAAATTTGCTCGGCATTTTGCGCAATCATGGACGGGTTTTGGCGGATTTTGGGGCGATCGTGAAGGGCCAATAACACTTCAAAATGATGGAATGATGGGAATAAAAGTGGGGATAAAAAAGGGGATGCAGATCAACCACATCCCCAGCAATCGCTTTGCTCATTAAAGCAAGTCAGACTCTGGATTTAGAGCGGAACAATACTCGCAATTTGTCCCCCTTGGCGACGCACTCTTTGCAGATAGGGCGTCAGCTCTTCATAGGGAATCACAACGGCTTTGTTCACCCGACGAACCTTAGGATAGCGAGGTCCACTTGCCCCTGCAACTTCTACTCGATAGAAACGGCTAGAGGAAAACGCCTTGGAACCTCCAAAAGTACTGACTGGCGTATTGCCCTTCGCCGCAGGCAGGAAGGCAAAGCCACCGGCACCACCAGAAGGCGGCAAGACCACAGAAGCCGAATTACGCGCTAAATCGTTGACCAGTCGAGGTGCATTCCCCGTTAACTGGGCGCGATCGCTATTCGCAGGACCCCGATAAAGCTGGAGCAAGCGAGGAAGTCCCACAGCTCTCTGACCAACACCCGTTGTGACCAAATCCCGGTAATAGGGAACAATATTTTCGCCAAAGCTGGTTTGATACTCAGAGGAGTCAATATAGGAGTCAATATCCGCATCAAATCCCTGGGATTGATACAGATTCAGGTGTTCGCTGATTTCTGACTGAGCATAGGGAGCCCGTCCGAGCAAATGCTTGAAATTTAGCTCGATGGTCCGGCTCTGGAAACTGTTGTAGAAGAACTGTTGCTTGTACAGATCCGACTTCGCCAATTGGCGCACAAATTCTTGAACGGTGATTTTGCGATCGCGCAATAAAGACTCCGCAATCACCAATCGCTCAGAGGTCAAAAGATGAGGATTCCCCAAAACCTGCTGATACGCCGCGAGAATAACCGATTCAACTTCTGCTTGAGTTGCATTGGGACGTAGCTCCACCGGAGCAGCATTGCTAAATGCCGACGTTCCGAGGCGAGCTGCTGCTGTTGTAATAGCCACCTAAATTTCTCCTTCAGTACAAGGTAATGGACCAAGAGGGGGTATGTATCACAAGTTATTTTCATCACACAAGTTGTGCGTGACAAGTTGTACATGACAAGTGGTACATGACAACAGGATAACCTCCCTCCTCCCTAGCCCCTCTCCCTGAGGGAGAAGGGAGCCAGAGCCAAGGCTAAACGGGGGTAACGCTAACGACCTTCCGACCCGCCCGGCTTAACTGTTGGAGCTTGGGCGTCAATTGGTCATAGGACACCAGCAGGTCAACCGCACTCCGCCGCACAACGGCTGAATTGGGAGCAGCGGCTTGGAGAACCCGTAGCCGATACACACTACCCCGAGAGCCCCCTAAGGCACCGGAGAGCGCACTGGAAGAAGCAGAAGAAATGGGAGTAGACGAATTGCGAGCCACTTCCCAGGTTAAGCGAGGCTTGGTTTGACACTGGGCGCGATCGCTACTGGCATAACCACTATAAAGATGCATCAACCGGCTAAAGCCAATCGCCCGCTGTCCGGGATGATCCACTTGAAAATCGCGATGATAGGGAACAATATTGTCCCCAAAACTGCTGTCATACTCCGGAGAGTTGAGATAGGAATCAATTTCCGCTTCGTATCCCTGGGAAAGGAATAGATCCAAATGATAGGAAATCTCAGCTTGATCGTAGGGGGCTCGTCCCAACAGATGCTTATAATTCAGCTCAATAAAGCGCATGTGGAAGTTGGGATACAAAAACTTCTTGCGATAGAGCTCTGAGGTGGCGATCGCCCGCACAAAATCCCGTACCGAAAGCACGCCGCGCATCAGCAGCGACTCAGGACCCACTAAACGCTCGCTATTCATCAGATGCTCATTGCCCAGCACCTGCCGATAGGCCGCCGAAATCACCGACTGCATCTCATCGGGTGTCCAGTTAGCACGCAATTCAACGGGTTCCGTTTCTCCAAAGGGTTGAATCCCTAATCGTCCTGCCTCTTGTAATCCAGCCATGTTGGTTTCCCCCACGCAAGGAATTAGTAAACCGATTTTTTCAAAAATTTTTAACTTTAACGCTTGATCGAAAACTGCCCGGAATGATCGCAACAACACTATCACCTGGATAGCACTGCCGATCTTTCCGGGCAAACATCAGACTTAGAGAGAGTTGATGATGTAGTCGATGTAGGAGTTGGCTTCCAGTGCAGGGTCACCGCTTAAACCGTGGTTAGCCTTGATATACTTGAGGGCTTCAGCATACCAGCTGGGAACCAATTCAAAGCTGCTGTGCATTTCAGCCAGACCAGCCAACAGGAATTCATCAGCAGGGCCAGTGCCGCCAGCAATCAGACAGTACTGAATGATGCGGACGTAGTAGCCGATGTCGCGCAGGCACTTAGCCTTACCGCGAGCGCTGGAGGCATAGTTGTTGCCCTGCATCGAGGTGGTGTAGGGGAAAGCTTGATAAACTGCATTAGCAGCGCCTTCAGCTAGCTGGTCTGCCTTGGCACCTAGGGCCTTAGCAGCTTCTAGGTCAGCATTGGCCAAGCGTAGGCGACCAAAAGCAACCTGAAGTTCAACGTTACCGAGGTAACGGCCTTGGGAATCAGCAGCTGCAACCGCTTCTGTTAATTGGGTTTTCATTGGAATGATATCTCCCTCGTATTTTAGAAAGTTTTAAGTGGATCGAAGCCTTGAAACGTGAGCTTACAGATAATTAGCTGACAGCTGCAGCTGCGCGGTCAAAGTAGCCACCCAATTCAGCCATGAGCGCGCTACAGTCGCCGGGGGTTACACCGTTGCGATCGTTAGCAAGCGCGATCGCAGCTTCTTTCATTTTGAGCACGCTATTGGCCATGGAAGAGGTCGGAACACCCAATGCCAAATAGGTTTCACGCAGACCATTCAAGCAGCGGTCATCCAGCACGCTGGAATCGCCTAGGAACACTGCATAGGTCACGTAGCGCAGGATGATGTCCATGTCGCGCATACAGGCCGAGATCCGGCGGTTGGTATAAGCATTTCCACCAGGAGCAATGAGTTGAGGCTGCTCTTCAAATAACGCGCGAGCTGCATTGGTGACGATCGTCGATGCAGAGCCGGTAATGCGGTTTACAACATCGGTGCGCTTTGCACCATCACGAACCATGGCAGCCAGAGCGTCAATCTGAGCACCGCTCACCAATTGACCGCTATTATCAGCCTGAGAAACAACCTTGGTAAAGGCATCTAACATGGATCAAACTCCTTTAATTTTCTCGGTTGGATAAACTTCAATTTCAAAAACTGAGGTAATTCAGTTTAGGTTTTAAGGTTGACCGCAAAAGCAGTCTTAGAAAATCGTTACACAAATAATCTGATGAATCAGCCAACAGCCTAATACTCCATCCATTTCAAAGCAGACAGTCTGCAAGAAATACCAGACTCTTAAAAGAATCTGGTGAGATTAGGTATTGATTTGTCAACGATAGAATAGGAGCACGCCTTAGGAAACTGAGCCTCAAACCCGGTGGAGTCTAGGGTTTAGCCCCTTGAGCTGTCCTTGCTGTCATTAGAGCAAGTTTTTTGTGCAAAATTCATGCAATTTTCAGAATAATGAGTTTCGGAAAGTGTTAAGAAACACAAACGACAGTAGAACCCTTACTGGACGGTCTTTTCAAGGTTTTTCCTGAATGAAAATCTTGCAATCAAACTTTACATATCCCGAGTATCTTTTGGGGTTGATTTTCTGCTAGGCAGCATCACTTCAAAACAACTTCCCACGTCAAGCTGACTTTTAGCCCCAATTCTTCCCCCATGTTGTTGCACGATCGCCTTGGCGATCGCCAATCCCAAACCACTGCCCCCAGCCCGTCGAGTCCGAGCTTTTTCTGCCCGCCAAAATCGATCGAAAATAAATGGCAATTCTGCCGCTGCAATGCCAATCCCCGTATCCTCCACGCGAATCTTGACCCATGCGGGGTCCTGTACCATCGCAATCAAAACATGTCCCCCCGTGCGATTGTATTGCACGGCGTTCTGCAGCAAATTAGAAAATAAGCGACTGAGCTGAGCGCGATCGCCCATGACAATAGCCGCAAGGCCACTCAGCGTCAGCGAAACATCCTTGGCCTTGGCCGCTGGCTCTAGCAGCAGCAAAAGCTCCCGCAATAACATTCCTAGGTCCACTACCTCCGATTGCCGAGGCACCACGGTTTCACCTACGTCCATACGCGCCAAGAGCAGCAGGTCTTCCGCGAGGTAGCTCATTTGGGTCGCAGCGCTGGCGATCGCCCCCAACTTTTTGACGTCCTTAGGATGAATCCGCTCGGGATGGTTTTGCATCACATCCACCGAAGCGCGAATGGCCGTAAGGGGACCCCGCAATTCATGGGAGGCATCGGCGGTGAACTGCTTAAGCTGACGATAGCTGGTTTCGACGGGACGTAGCGATCGCTGGGTCAGCCACAATCCCCCCAAGCCAGCCAATCCCAGGGCCGACAAACCGCCTAGACTCAATACTCCAATGAGCTGCTGCTGCAACTGTTGAATATCTTCCAGGGACTGGCTAGCCCGCACATAGCCTTCGAGGGTTGGTTTTTGCCCAGCGACGGGATCCTTAAATACGGACACCGTGAACGTGCGCACGGGCGCATCATCGGCATTTTCCGTCGGCTGAACAAGGCTCGTAGTATGTGCCCCCATCTCAACAACGACAGGAAGCTTGAGGGGTCCTGAGGCCACCAATCGCCGTCCTTGAGCATTAAACCACTCCAGGGTTTGGTGGTCCCGATTGAAGATATCCCGCCAGGGTACTTCGTCCATTTGGGTGAGATAGCGATCGCCCAACACCTGCACCCCACTCAAAGAAGGCGTCGCCGCTTGGGCTAGGGTCATCAGTTTTTTATCCAACTGTTGGTAGAGGCTGCGACTAAAAAAGGCGTAGACCTCAAGACCCACAAGGCCAAAGATCACAGCCACGACCAAGAGCTGACAAAACAACAGTTGCCAGCGCAAACCCTGAAATAAATTACGCATACGTCCCATCCCTAGGAAACTCCAGCCGGTAACGGTCGCACCGTTGTATCTCGAACCATCGCTTTGGCTGAGGGAAGCTGACCTGAGGTCAGGGGATCTGCCTTAAGGCGATAGCCCAAGCCATAGACCGTTGTAATGGGATTGGGGGCTCCGGCGGCTTTGAGCTTTTGGCGAAGGCCCCGGATATGGGCTTTGACTGTGGCCTCTTCGGGCATGTCTTCGAAGCCCCAAAGGTGATCCAGCAACTGAGTGCGGCTAAAAACGCGACCCGGATGGCGTAGAAAAAATTCAAGCAAACTGTATTCCTTGGGACTGAGCGCAATCGGGCTGTTTCCCCAACTGACTTCGCAGGTGCTAGGGTCGAGCCGTAACACTCCCCATTCAAGAACTGGCGGCAAGGTTGTTTCGCCCCGCCGGACCAGGGCGCGAATCCGGGCAGACAGTTCTTGTAATGCAAACGGCTTCACCAGATAGTCATCGGCCCCCGCATCCAGACCTAAAACGCGATCGGAAACCGTATCCTTTGCCGTCAACATGAGAATGGGCAATGTATATCCCGCCGTTCGCAGTCGCTGGCACAACTCAATACCATCAATCCCCGGCAACATCACATCCAAAAGCATCAGATCGTAGGTATAGGTTTCCAGTAACGCCCACCCCGCCGCGCCATCTAACGCCACTTCAACCACATGATTTTGATCCGCTAGATCTTCAGCCAACGCATCGGCAATCCGCTCATCGTCCTCGACTAAGAGAATCCGCATTGCTCTGCCTCCTGAATTCGTCCCTAGGGGGCAATCTGGACGATCGCCCCCTAGGCTTAGTAAATCTCTTTCTTTGACGAAAATTTTAGGTCAGAGTTCCGCGATCGCCCCAAACACCCATCAGGCAGACCTCGGAGTGGTCAACACAGGTGCTTGGCTCGGGGGCTGAAGCGGAGCAATCGGTTGAGCAGTGACAGTCCGAAGGACGGGAGACTGTTCCATCTCGTAGGCAAACGGAATGGTCGTACCACTAATGGATTTAGAGGCCCTAGAGGCCAGGAAAATGCACAGATCTGGGACCAAAACCGCTGAGAGCAGCGGCAGCGGCTGCGCCGGGGCAGGCTGGGGTAGCCATCCCGTCAGCGTCAGCCATTCTGGGCTGCGAAGACGCAGTTCCGACTGCTGGGTCTGGGGCTGAGTCTGGGTCTGTTTTTGGATCGAACAGATATTATTTACCCGAACCCCGTATTGGGCCTGCTCCTGGGAAACTTGTTGGACCAAGCTGTGGCACCAAGCTCGCAACGCCACCGCGCCCGAAGCATGGCAAGGTCTCTCTTCTAAGGAGCGCTCAATCCCTAGCAGCACGATACTGCCTCGACTCGCCTGGAGCTGGGGCATGCCATATTTCAATAACAGAAGCGTTGCCTTCATGCTGTCAAAGGTGTTGCTGGCTTCTTCCAGGGGATAGGTTTGAAGCGTAGGCGCGGAGTAGGCTTCCATCCCCGCCAAAATGGCATCCAAACGACCCGATCGCTCGATAATGCCATCGAGACAGGCGATCGCATCCGTCGGTTTTTGCAGCGGCCCGGTGTAGGCCCAGGCTTTTGCCCCTTGACGACGCAGCAGCCCCACCACCGTTCGACTCCAGCTTTCGGAGTGAGAGTGAATGGCGATCGAGGCTCCTTCGGCGGCCAGTTTGAGGGCAACTTTGGTTTGGACCGGAATTTCAGCGCCGGTCAGCAAGACTACTTTGCCTTCTAGTTTGCGAATCATAGCTTCAGTCCTCTTAATGACTGGTGTTAGCGCAACTTTATTAGCGTTGAGGCCGTGTGAGTGAGTGATTTGGCCCGCGTTAAGCTAACGTCTTCTCCCGGTATGGTAGACCGCAAATGTAAAGATGTTGATAAGAAAAGATTGGCATTGTTAGGATTTCCCTAACAAAAACCCCAGACGTTCGACCGAATCGCGAACGGCTGGGGATAAATCAAGTGCTGGAAGCCCAGATGAGAAATGGATTAACCCGTAACGGGTCCAAAATCGGTTGGGGTTGTAGGAGTTCCTGTTGTGATGGTTGCATCCACAAGATTATCCGCCTCTAATTCGGGCGTCTGACCGAGGAAATAGAGCGATCGCGATAGCGCTTCCTCCCGACTGTAGGTAATATTTTCCGCCGGAATTTGCCCCCAAATCTTCAGCTTCTTCAATCGCTGCAACACCTTACCCCCTGCACCCACAATCAAAACCTGGCGTTTGGCATCGAGAGCCTCTTGGATGGCATTTTCCAATGCCAAGGAGGCGGTAACCCCCAAATGGGAGACATCTTGCAGATCAAGAATCAACACTTTATTTTGATCAATTACCGCATGCTCACGGGAAATGGTTTTGGCCACGCCAAAAATCATCGGACCACTGAGCTGAAGCAACAGCACCTGCCCCTGGGCTTGGTTGAGCAAGGACTTTTCTTGGGGCGTCAGGCGAATTTCGTCGTCCGCCACGGTAATGGCTTTCACCTCCTTCGAACGAATTTCAGTCAAGCGCTCAATTGTCAAAATATTGGCCACGAACACCCCAACACCGACTGCCGCGATCAAGTCAACGAACACAGTCAGAGCAATCACACCATAGAGAATAAACGCAGCTTTCCAAGACAGGCGATGGGCACGCTTCAAAAATCCCCAATCGACGATATCTAGACCCACCTTAAAGGCAATCCCCGAAAGCACTGCCAGAGGAATGGGCTCCGTAAGATTAGCAGCCCCTAAAATGACAACAAGCAAAATGCCCGCCCGAGCCAGACCCGAGAGCGCCGTTTGGGCACCCGCTTGAATATTGACCACCGTGCCCATCGTGGCACCGGCACCGGGCAACCCCCCCAGCAAACCCGACATCAGGTTGCCAATACCTTGACCCACCAGCTCTTTATCAGAATTATGTTGTGTACGGGTGAGGCTGTCCGCAACCACAGAGGTCAGCAGCGCATCAATACAGCCCAGCATCGCCAAAACCAACGCATCTACCACAATCAACTGTAGGTCCGCCGCTGTAAAAAAGGGCAAGTTCAGCGAGGGCAGGGCATTGGGGATTTCGGCAATGCGACGAATATCCACGCCAGGGAACAGGAACAAGGACAACACCGTTCCCACAATCAAGGCCAGCAACTGAGGCGGCACGATGCGCTTGAAGCGCGAGGGGGTGAAGAATAAAATGGCAATGCTGATGCCCCCCAGCACTAGCTCCGGCACCTGAATATTCAAGAGAAATTCCGGCAGCTGACCGAGGGTCCCGAGCACGCCCCCCTTCGGGTTGGCATAGCCCAACAGCGGTGCGAGTTGCAGCACCATCAGAATAATCCCGATTCCCGACATAAAGCCCGAAATGACGGTATAGGGCATCTGGGTGATATATCGCCCTAGCTTCAAAAACCCAAATAAAATTTGGAACACTCCCGCTAACATCACCACGGTGAAGGCCATGGCCATCCCATTGTCCGCATCTCGGGCAAGGAGATCCGCCACAATGGTCGTAAAGACCACAGTCATCGGCCCTGTGGGCTCCGAAATCAGCGTCGGCGTACCGCCAAATAGGGCGGCAAAAAAACCAATGATAATCGCACCATACAAACCAGCAACTGCTCCAGCGCCGGAGGTGATGCCGAAGGTGAGTGCCATGGGTAGCGCAATCACAGCGGCGGTAACACCGCCGAAGAGATCACCCTTGACGTTGCGCAGATGAATCGTATTCGTAATTGACATAATGCAAGGACAGTGAGGTACACCGTAACTCTGGCGGCAAGACGAGATGTCTTAGCCCTGAAATCTATGCAAGATTAAAAAATGATTGAAATTAGTCTATCTGTAAACCGACGAGCTGTAACCGATCGCGACGGTTTGAATAATTGTAATTCCCTATCATTAAAGATGGAATTTAGTTATTAAACGATCAAACGACTTCTGTCCTGCAAGCTGGCTGGCTGAAAACTCAGGGCTAAAGCTCTGTCATCGTGCCTAAATACTTGGTCACAGGAAAATCCTGGGCGGCATCATCCCAAAATTCATCGGTTTTGAGGTAGGCGGGGTAAACCGTGAGCGATCGCGCCACATCTCGCTCCACCCAAGCCGCTTCGACAATCGTCAGGGCATCGGTAGCATCAGCGGGCAAATGGTCGAGGCTGATCTGACCGCTGACTGCATCCACGGGCATGTAAAACGCCACGTGCTGAATTTGATGAATCTCATCACGAAACTCGTGAATATAAGCTACACGGGATAGCTCCACCGTCAGACCCGATTCTTCCTTGGCCTCTCGACGAGCACAGTCAAAAATGGAATGATCCTCGGGTTCTAAACCACCGCCGGGGGGTAGCCAAATTATTTTTCCAGGGCGAGATTTAGAGCGATGCTTAACGAGCAAAATTTCCTGGGGAGACTCGAAAGCCCGTACAATCAAGGCCGCAGCCCGAACACGATGACGCATATTTTCTAAGACTTCTCTAAGGCTTCTCTGAGACTTTCCCCTTGGCATCTCTAATTATAGGGTTGGAGAGCGATGGCAAGGGTGCTTTGGCCCTCGGCAGGCAAGCAAGCTATGATGAGAACAACGTTTTTTCAGTTCTTTGCAGCTCTGCATCAATTCCCATGGTTTCTTTGCCCGTCTCGTTCCAAGAGGAAGAAAATCGTCCCACCCCCTATCCCCAAGGCTCCGAAGAAAACCGTGCCCTAGACTGGCCTACTGAGGCAAAAATTACCGTCCGGGCCAAGCTGGTGGGGGAGCGGCTGATTCTCAAGACCCTAGAAACGACGGATCCTTTGGCAACTAATCCACTGATTGTTAAGGCCGGTGATGCGGGCTGTGCAGTCCTTTTGCGCTACGGAGTCGTGGTGCTCTTCAACCTGACGTCGATGGAAGAGGCCAGTTTTCTAGAAACGCTTAGGCCCTTTATCAAAGAACCGAAGTCTGACAAGGCGTACGAGCAACTGACGATCGGTTTTGATTCCCAGGTGAAAGAACGACTCGATCGCGATATTCTCTGGCTGCGGGACAGCACGGTGGAGCGCTTGCAGGTACTAGCGGAAGCTTTGGCCAAAAGCGTGGTTTTGGAATATTACGAAAATCAGGTGGCGGGGGTGTTCGATCGCATCCAATCCTTCGCCGATGCCATCCAAGACCAACCGGGCGTGCGCCGTCCCAAAAACCAGGAGCTACTGCGCCAAATTGGCGGCACGCTGCTGATCCAGCACAAAATGGTGGGAATGGTCCAGGTGGGAGAAAAACCAGATCCCATTTGGGATCGTCCGGAGCTCGATCGCCTTTATTTACGGCTTGAAGATGAATACGAGCTGCGGGAGCGACTGCTGGCCCTAGAACGCAAGCTGTCGTTGGTCTCGAAAACCGCAGAAACGGCCTTAGAGTTGCTCCAGCACGATAGTAGCCACCGGGTGGAGTGGTACATCGTGATTTTGATTGTGGTGGAGATTTTGCTGTCAGTGTATGAGCTTTGGATTAAGGGGTAATCTCCCCCTTGACTCTCTAGTCGACAGGAGAGTCTACCATGACGGGGTAGATTCTTTTGGCTAAACTTCTATGACAATGCTAGGCTCTCGCAGTCTTTTACCCAATATCGTTTTTCCTTTTATCGCCTATCTATTATTGTTTGTCGGTATGGGCCTGATCGCAGGCTCTGTTGTCCATATGGGCGAGATCTCGCAAATCTCGCGCTACATCGCGATCGGATCCGTGGGCATGGTGATGTTCGTCGTGGGATCTTACTGGCAAGAGATTCATATTAACCCCAAACAGTTGCCCAGACAAGAGTTGTTGCGCTACGTGCTGTGGTCTCTGCTCCTAGCCGTGGGCATTGGCATGATCAGCGGGGGCACCCAGCATTTCCTTGATTTTCCAATATACGCCAGTTTTCTGCTACCAGGCGGGTTGTTTCTAGCCATCGCCGCCTATGTATTGCGCAGCCATCTAAAGCTGTCTTTTAAGGCTTGGAATCTCTTGTTAGTCGGGACCTTGGCGATCGCCCTGCCGCTCTTCCTCGGCCTCAGTCACTACGCCCACACTCTCCCTAGCGGAACGGGCCATGGTCACGGAGCCCATGGGCAAACTGAATCCATGCAGAGTGCCTTGCCTGCATCTAGCGAACATTCTTCTAGTGCACACAGCGCTATGGTAGCTATTGCCAGCGATCGCGATTTCCTGCTAGAGATGATCCCCCACCATCAAGAAGCTGTCGATACCTCTGCCTATTTACTCACTCGAACCTCTGACCCAGCGCTCAAAACCTTTGTGCAAAGCGTTATTCAGGTCCAATCCCAAGAGGTGGAACAGATGAAACAGTGGTATCAGCAATGGATAGGCCAACCCTATGCCCCTGTTGGAACCTACAGGCCCATGATGTCTAACTTGCCCAAAGCCGAAGGTCCTGCCTTAGAAAACGCTTATTTACAAGGAATGATTGTCCATCACCAAGGGGCGATCGCCATGGCCCAACAGATCCAACCCTTATCTCAACGACCCGAACTGCTGCAATTTGCCCAGGGAATTATTCAAACTCAAAGTCAGGAAGTCAGCCAATTGGAACATTGGCTGGGCGATCGCCAAATAGGGCAAGGAATACATCAGCATTGAGAGGGTGCAGCAGACAAAGCTGGTACAAGGAAACACCAATCAACGGAAGGATTACAACTCACTCGCAACACGACCCTGATCATCTGAGTTCAAGCGTTGCAGGGCCTGTAGTCGTTGCTGAGCCAACACAAAAGTAGGATCTAGTTTCAAGACTTGCTCATAGGCTGCACCTGCTTCCGATAGTTGTTTCAGCATGGTTAGTGCATGGCCGAGGTTTAGGTAGGCGGTCTTAAATTGGGGATCGAGCTTGAGGGCCTGTTGATAGGCGGCGATCGCCTCTGCCCATTTTCCCTGATTTCCCAGGGCAATGCCAAGGTTGTAGTGAGCCACGGGATTGCGCGGGTCGGTTTGTAGAATCGATCGCCACAACGACTCGGCCTCCTGATATAACACCGCTTCTTGGATGGGCTCAGCGGCAAGGTCCTGGGCACAAACCACCAGAGGAGTAGTAGACCAGACTAGCAATGCAAGAGAAATTACGAGGGGAAGTCCTTTCATGATTCAGACGCAGAAATCAGTGGAAGCCAAAAAGGAGTGATGCAGGTTCTAACGCTTCTTTCGTCTGAACTGGGCAAACCTATGCAGCCTGTTTTCAGATCGCGAGTGCCTGATAACGATAGGGGGCGAAAATTCATGATTCCTTCAATTTTGCCAAGCCCCTAAGAATGGGAATATTGGCTCTTATTCAGCCCATACCGAGAGGCAAGCGCTAACGCTTTTCGCTCCCGGAGGTAGCTTCCTATAGACTGCACAGAAGTAGACGCAAGATAACTTTGCGCTCGGATGAAAAGCCGGTCTCGTAAGGGATACAGGAATCTACAGGCGATCGGAATTGTATTTCGGCAGACTTTATCAAAACTTCACTCATTCGCCAGCCTACCCCTAGAAGCGCAAGGTACCGAGAATGCCAAGGGACGCGATTTTTTCTCGGCTATCAACTGAATCTGGCCGCTAGGCGTCACAATCCAAGTTTGCGCTTCTATCAGCGGTTTGTGCGGGGATAGGTCTTGAGCCTGCACCGTGGGCGATTGAGTCAATCCGGCTCCCGGTTGAGAGACTTGCGGTAAGGGTATCCAAGGATTGATCAGCATCGGTGACCCAAAGGCTTCGTCTGGGCTCAACGGAATGCCACCCCGTCCGGTAATCACAAAGGAACTGCGGGAGGCTTCACTGTTCGGAGCACAACTGCGATCAATCCGATCACTGGGATCAACGAGGCTGTTGGGTAGCATAAATAGGCCCCGGCTAGGGTCGAGATCGGGGGTGTTGAGGACGATCGTTCCGCTGGTTCCGGTCTCAGAACTGGCGCTAATATCATTGGTCCGGTTAGCACGGAGCTGGTCCCGGTTTTGACCGTCTTTTTGCTCAAAGTTAAAAATAGTCTGGGCCGTGATGTTGATCCGCCCTCCATCACCACCAATGGCGTTGGCAATGATATCGCTGTTTTCGCCAGGCAAGCCAATCAGAAAAGCGGTATTGATATCGATATTACCTCCGTTTCCACTGCCTCCGGCATCCGTTTCAACATTACCACCACGACGGAGAACAAGAATATCGCTTGTCAGATTGATATCGCCCCCATTACTAGACAGAGTCTGAGCGCTCAAACTTCCCTCAGTATCGAGAACAATGCGCGGTGAATTCACAACTATATTGCCTGCGTCCCCTTGAGCAGTCGCATTGACAGCAATCTGAGCCCGATCTTTTACCCTAAGTTGGTCTGTTGTTCTCACCGTAATCTCTCCAGCAGCGCCTGAGCTTGTCGCTCGCGCAAAGATCCCACTGAGGGGTCCATCGACGTCAACTCGATTTTCTCCTGCATTGAGAACACGTTGTTCAAACTGTTCATCCATCCCAGATAAATCAATTGATTGAGATTCAAGCCTCACTTTTCCAGCATTCCCCATTCCCCGAGAGCTTGTCAAAATTTGTCCACCATTGGTAAGGCTTAGCTTTTCCGTTTGAACATCGATGTTTCCTGCATTTGAGCGACTCACGGTCGTTGAGCTCAAGGCTCCAGCATCAGAAATATTCAAAATTTTTGATTTTAGCTGAATATTACCTCCAGGACCTGAGGAACTTCGTTCACTTCCAGAGAATAGTCCGCTAGAAACACCCCGCAAAGCACTATTAAATGCAATTCGTTCATTAGGTTTCTCACTCACGCCCGAAATATTGACAACCTCTGCTTCGATCTTAATATTGCCAGCTCTTGCTTCACCAGATACGAGGGCAATCTCTTCTGATGAGAGACCTTGACTGAGCAAACCGGCTACATAGTGTCGTTCAAACAGCCTGACATCACTTTCTGGATCAGGAGACTCCGGTCCAACGGGAATTTTATAAATCGCCACTTCATCAATGTCGCCTTTAAAGGGCTGTGGATACAGAGGATGCTCCCAAGCGCCAATCACTGCAACGGGAGGTTCTCCCTCAAAGGGGCCTTTTGTACCCACTGCAGCTTCAACACCATCAATTTCTAAACGGGTTGTATTGCGATAGATAAAGGGTGGTCGACTATAAATAACCTTGGCAACGACATGGTGCCATTGACCATCAAAGGGCAATACACCCACCGGTGTATCTAAATCATCTCCCCACAGACCAAGCCGCACGGAGCCATTACTATTCAAACGCAGGTGCAGACTATTCCTGGTTGTACTTTCATCATGGGCTCCAAAAAAGACTTGCTCCTTTGGAGGATTGTCTAAATCTGGCTTAATCCATGTCTCAATAATAAATGAAGTATTCCTTAAATCAAGGCTATCGTCAATCTGAATGGTGCCATTTGCTTTGCCATCCGTAATCCCAAATTTAGCCGCCGTTCCATCCACTCCAGGAATCAACTGATTAACGATACCAACATAGGTTCCATCTACACCATTCCCTGAGCTATCTAGCGCAATAGTGCTATTGATATCATCGAGTTTCCAGTAGGCAATAGGATTATCAGCCTCAACAATCTGCGCATAAGAAAGACCTTCTAATTCATTGGCCAAAGGTTCTAATGCAATCCCTTCTGTTGTTGCCTCAACTCTTCCCCCTGATGCCAATGTCAATTGAGGCGTTTTTATCTGGATATCACCACCATTACCAGAGCCATTATTCACACTGCTAAAGATCAGGCTATCTTCGATAACTGAAAGCAAGTTTGCTGCATTAATGGTAATGTTACCAGCATTTCCAGACTCGCTAGTGTTCGTACGAACTTGACTGTTCTCTCTGAGATTAATCGTTTCAGCATTGAGCAGAATTTCACCGCCATTAGCAGAAGATTGTGTAGAGGATGATATTTGCCCCTGAATCATTTCAATTTGACGAGCTCGCACTTCTAGCTTCTTAGGACTACCCAAAGACCCCGCACCTGCATTATTCAAAATCCAAGCACTTCTTTCGGCTCGGAGGGTGTCTTCTACATCGAGAAATATCTCTCCGCCACCGGCTAAGCCAATGGATCCAGCTTGAATGCGGCCACCATTATCCAAAAAAATATTTTTTGCCCTTACTCGAATATCTCCTGAGTTTGCCCCAGGCGCATTGACATTTTCACGCGCATCCGTAAAAAGTCCACCCCGATCAATGGAAAGATTTTCCCTTAAATAAACAAAAATTCCATCATTACTGCCCTTCGTATTAATTCGAGAGGTAACAAAAGAATTCCTAATTGTTAGAGCATTTGCATTAAACGTGATTGAGCCAGGTCGTCCCCCCTGGTTACTTCCTGTATTAGCGACTCGAGAAATATTGTCCATCAACATATCCCCAGTCAACTGGAAGGTAATATCTCCAGCATCCCCATTCCCGCCTGTATCTGCAAAAATAACAGACGAATTCTGGAGTCTAACGGCATCGCCAACAATCAGAATATCTCCCGCTCTCCCCGTTCCATAAAGCCGTGTTAGCAATTCAGACTTATCCGAAAGGAAGATATCCTTTACTAACAAAGTTAAATCTCCTGCATTTCCCGTTGCATTAGAATCTGTATTAATCGTTGAATTGTCTCGCATTTCTAAAGAATTTGCGACGAATACTATATCACCTGCTTTTCCCGCTCCATTCTTCAACCTTGTCGATAAAATTTTGGCACCATTGAATAGATAAATTTCATTTGCTTTAAACCGAATTTCTCCCGAATCTCCTTGGGTATCAGACTGAGTATTTATTCGTGTCTTATCTAAGATAATACTTGTTCCAAACAACGAAACCATGCCTGCATTGCCAACACCATTAGCAGAAGTATTCACCTCCTTAGCAAGGGCAATATCACCACGAGAATCAATAACAACCTGGCCCGCATTGCCAGTAAAGTTGCCAGTGTCCTGATCGGTGTAAATTTCTGAAACACTGATATCTCCTGGCACCAAGGTGGAGTTTACTTCATATTGATTGGATAGAAAAACTAAGCCATCTGGCGATTTTACTTGTACACGGTTTAGCGTGATACCAGCATCTGTCGGTATCGATGAAAAGCTTACAGGAGCAGGAGAAAAGCCCAACTCTGTGAGAGAAACAGGCTGGGTTGCCATCGTACCCGATCGGATATCTAACACCGGATGGTTGATACCGTCAATAGCGACTGGAGTCACTCCATCTGAGAGGGTCACTGTTTCCTGGAGAGCATTGCCTAAAGCATCAGCTCCTGTAATCGTAATATCCCCCGCTGTCACCGAGCCTCCCGCCAAGACATGTAGCGAAACCCCTTCATAATTGCCAAAGACCACATCTCCCGCAGCCCTGACGAACGGGTCATTTGGGCTCAATAAATCTCCTGGTTTCCCTAGTAAGTTCTCAACCTGAAAGGTACCACCGCTAAAGAAATGGGCATCTCCGATGACAGGGTTGGACGATCGCAACACCATCTCCCCACCTGAAAACAATCTGCTTGCCGGATCATTGAGTGCAAAAATATCAACCGAATCATTTCCTTGGATCAGCAGCTTGCGGTTGGCGATCGCCACCAACGCCGAACCCACCCCATCCCGAATCTGCACAGAGTTTCCCAACAAGGTCAGGTCTCGTCCAGCCGATAGCCGACCTTGCAAATCCAGAGAATCTGACACCAATGTCAGATCCTGCCCCGACAGCAACTGCCCCCGAATCTCTATCACTGAGTTCTGCCGCCCCATCTGTAATCCTGGCTTTATATTCACATTGAGCAAGGGCGGACTATCTAGCGCAACGGCACTGAACTCCAGATCCGGCCCAAACGCTAAGGACTCCGCCGTACTGGCCAAAAACGACCCCGCCACATCCAGCCGCGCCCCCGGCCCAAACACAATCCCATTCGGATTCAGCAAAAACAAATCTGCCGACCCCAACACCCCCAACGTCCCATCAATCCGCGAAACCGAATTTCCTGTAACCCGGCTAAAAATCTGCTCAATGCCAACAGGATTTGCAAAATAAACCGCCTGCCCCCCCTCCACCCCAAAGGCCTCAAAACTATGAAAGAGGTTTGGCCCCCGGACCAGCCCTCCCTCAATCACAGTGATATCGATATTTCCGGTAGGACTCTTTTCCAATCGAGACGCGCCTGTCCCCAAAGTCCCATCCGGCACAATCTGTGCAGGGCTCATCTCTGCACCTAAACCCAAAATTAAACCGATAGCAATGCTTTTACAGAGTCCTTGCCCGATCAATCGCTGTGCATGATGACCCATAAATAGTGCTCCAAAATCCCTATCCGGATTCTAGAACGACTTCCCTTCTCGCAATTCGTTGCTACACAAGTTGAATGAATTCCCTCTGTTATTCGAAAGCCTCGTTAGACGTGCCAGTTTTAGAGCCGTGGAATTTTATTCAAAATCAAAACACTAGAAAGCCGGACCCAAACTGGATCCGGCCCTCTAGCCTTAGGGAGAATCAAACGTTAAGAGGTTTGATCAGAAATAGACCTTAGTAACCACGAGTACCGGGCTTATGAACAATAAAGCTCATAACCTGGCACTGCTTGATGTTGTCGAAACCCACTACGCGGATATAAGCGCTGGGGTACTCGGTGCGGCACTCGCGCACTTCGTTCAGCACTTGTTGAGTCGAAGAACAATCGAAGAAAGGCAGCTTCCACATCGTCCAGTAGTGCTCTTCCGGACCGGTGGTTTCGCTAAATTCCAAGCCAGGGATAAAGCCTTGCTCGACCATGTAGTCAATCTGACGATTGATTTGTTGATCAGAGAGGGGAGGCAGGTAGGAAAAAGTTTCGTAGCGACGCTCTTGTGGCAGAGTTTTCATGGTGAAAAATCCTTATGTTACGGGTCAAACAATTGAAGAAGGAGGCAACAGGTAATAGATGATGGGTTATGGGCCTAAAACGATACCCATTTCCCAGACGCCTATTACCCAGATCAGCTTAGATCTTATCCATCGCTTCGAATTCGAACTTGATTTCCTTCCACAGTTCGCAAGCCACAGCCAGCTCAGGGCTCCACTTGCAAGCTTCGCGGATGATGTCACCACCTTCACGCATGAGGTCGCGACCTTCGTTACGGCCTTGGAGACAAGCTTCAAGGGCAACGCGGTTAGCAGTTGCACCAGGAGCATTCCCCCAAGGGTGACCCGCAGTACCACCACCGAACTGGAGGCAGGAATCGTCGCCGAAGATTTCCACCAACGCAGGCATGTGCCAAACGTGAATACCACCAGAAGCAACCGGCATCGTACCGGGCATGGACGCGTAGTCCTGGGTGAAGAAAATACCGCGTGAGCGATCTTCTTCCACATGGTCTTCGCGCATCAGGTCAACAAAGCCCATGGTGATGCCTTTTTCACCTTCGAGCTTACCCACAACGGTACCGGAGTGGAGGTGGTCACCGCCGGAGAGGCGCAGGCACTTAGCCAATACACGGAAGTGAATACCATGGTTGCGCTGACGGTCAACTACAGCGTGCATCGCGCGGTGAATGTGCAACAGCAAGCCGTTGTCACGACACCACTTGGACAGGGTGGTGTTGGCGGTGAAACCAGCGGTGAAGAAGTCATGCATGATGATCGGGGTGCCAATCTCCTTGGCAAACTCAGCCCGCTTCATCATCTCTTCGCAGGTGCCTGCGGTGACGTTGAGGTAGTGACCCTTAACTTCGCCGGTTTCTGCTTGGGCTTTTTCGATAGCTTCTTGGACGAAGAGGAAGCGATCGCGCCAGCGCATAAAGGGCTGAGAGTTGATGTTCTCGTCATCTTTGGTGAAGTCAAGACCACCACGCAGGGCTTCGTAAACCGCACGACCGTAGTTCTTGGCGGAGAGGCCCAATTTCGGCTTGATGGTACAACCCAACAGAGGACGACCGTACTTGTTGAGCTTGTCACGCTCAACGGTGATGCCGTGGGGCGGTCCGGGGAAGGTCTTGATCAGTGCGATGGGGAAACGAATGTCTTCCAACCGCAGAGCCCGCAGGGCCTTAAAACCAAACACGTTACCCACCAAAGAGGTGAGGACGTTGGTGATCGAACCTTCTTCAAATAGATCCAAAGGATAGGCAATGAAGCAGAAGTACTGGTTGTCTTCACCAGGCACGGGCTCCACTGCATAACAACGACCCTTGTAGCGGTCCAGGTCGGTCAGCAGATCGGTCCAGACCGTGGTCCAAGTACCGGTGGAAGACTCAGCAGCTACAGCAGCAGCAGCTTCTTCAGCAGGAACGCCGGGCTGCGGGGTCATGCGGAAGCATGCCAACAGATCGGTATCCTTGGGGGTGTATTCGGGTGTGTAGTAAGTCAGCCGGTAGTCCTGTACCCCAGCGTTATAGCCCTTCGTTTGTACGGCCATCGTTATGGTTTCTCCCTAAATTCACAAATTCAGACCTCTGCAACCACTGGAGCTTAAACACAAAGACTCCCTTAGACCTAACTGCTTTAGACCTAACCGCTTTAGAGCTAATCAAAGGACTAATCAGTGGGCAGAATTCAGATGAAACGAACAGCAGTGCTGTCGTTATCGAACCTCTTTGCTAGATCAATCTATCATGCGGTGGGTCATCTATAGCTACGATTTTCTTGGCTCTACCGATAGGTTTTGCTTAACTATTCGAGCATCGAGAATTTGGGCAAGAAAGAGTGGCTACTTGCGACGTTGTTTCGGTCTGTAACGCGCTGTGACGCGGACCATGAAACGTCACTCCTTAGATTAAGAATGCACAAAATGACCCGGCGGGAATCCTTTGACCTCCGGGTTCTGACAGAATTGTGAGTAGCGCAAAAGGGGACATTGGACTGAATTTAGCGATCGCCAAATTCAAGTCTATGTTCAAAGCGATGATGCAGATTCTGCGATCGCCAAATCCCTAAATTCAAGCCATCGCAATTGACTCAAAAAAATGACTCAAAAAAACCTCAGTTGTGCATCTCTCCCTGCGCCGAATTTCGCATCAGGATTCCTCATCAGAATCGTCAGCCGCTTCCAATCGCAAGGGTTGGGGTTTCAACGCAGAGTCTTCAGCTTCGGATAACTCCAACGGCATCGCTTGAACCTGACGTTCGACCCGCCGCCGATTGGGCAATTCCACCGGTACCCGCTCCAGCTCCGGCAAAGCCAAAGGCTGTCGCTGTTCTTCGATGGTTTTCGCGGATTCTGCCACAGTTTCGGGCAATTCTAAAACCTGCTGGGTTTCTTCCTCTGCTTGGGGCTGAATGAGATGCTTCGGTTTGGGCATCACCTTCATCAGATCATCCAACGGACGAGGAATCACCATAATGGCATGCAGATCACCGATGCGTTCAGCCTCTTGCATCCCCGCTTCCACTGCCATCGTGATATCGGCGATCGGCCCCTGCAAAACCGCTGTACACAAACCGCTGCCCGTGGTTTCGTAGGTAATCAGCTCCACATTGGCACATTTCATCGCCGCATCCGCAGCCCCGACCATGGCCGGAAACCCTTTGGTTTCAATCAGGCCGATCGCCCCCCGCGTATCAAAATCTCCGGCTCGCTCCAGATAGCCTGCAAACTGATCGCTAATGGGCAAAACCACTTCCAAATTAGGCAGCGGTCTGGGCAACATCATGCTCGATACATATTGATCGAACTGCTTAGCCGTTTGAATTCCGGTTTCCACCGCCAACTTGACATCCGCATAGCCACCGCGTACTACCGCCGTGCAATAACCACTCCCGGTTTTTTCATACCCCACTAGCGTTACGCCGGAAGACTTCAACATCATGTCCGCTGTTCCGACTACCGCAGGAAAACTGCGGGTGCAAACTAGACCCAGGGCTGTTTGCTTGCGAGGGACCCGTGCCAGGGGTGCCTTGAGAGAGAGTTCTCCTTTCCGACTCGCAGGATTGGGGGTTGAACTCGCCGATGACAGGGCGATTTGACGTGGTTGCTCAGACACGAGGGGTCCTCCAGTGGAGTGACGCAGGATTGGGCAGAGAAGAATCGTCTAGTAGGTGAGTTCGCGTCATCTCGATCCCCACAGACAACCCAGTTAATTTGGCCCAAACAGAATGCGCATACGCTCAAACTGCTCTTTACCGTAAATTTTTGGGGGTGGCTTGGGTCGGGGGGGCGGTTCGCTCGGATTCGTTGGCTCTTCTTCTATTGTAGAAGGTTCAGGAGGGACCACCGACGGGGATTGGGGGGCGGAGGTTGAAGGGACTGATCCGGGTCGGGTAGGGTTGGATTCTGCGGGGACGGCTTCATCCCAGGGCGAGGGGTCGAGATCTGGGCGATCGCCCCCATCTCTCTCCGATACCGGCCTAGCTTCACCGTTTTGCCCAGCTTTTTGTCCACCATCTTGCCCAACGTTTCGTTGACCCCCCTCAGCAACCGTTCGTCCCGTTTCCCCCAGCAGCGAACCTGGCGGCAGAATTTGCCCCGGTGCCACAGAAGCATTGTGCAGCGTAGTCGAAGACCCCACACAGGCTTGGGTGCCGATGCGGCAGTTGCCCACTACCAGCACCCCCGCCCCGAGGGATGCCCCTGCCTCAATGACAATCTGCCCTTGATGAGCATGCAACACAGACCCCAAACCCAAACAGACTCCGGCCCCAATCACAATGCTGCTCATGGGATCGGCCTTGAGGACCACACCGGGTGCAATGACAGCATCCGGGGCGATCGCGACTTCACCACTGGTGTAGTAACTGGGGCTAAACGGTGACTGCAACGGTGGAAGGTGCATGAATGCATCTAAGGCCGATGGATGATGGCTTCACTAACTCGTCGGCGAGCCTTGGGGTCTACCCCAATCAAGCGAACATACTCCCGCTGATGATCATTCAAGTAGCCTTCGAGCTGAGCAATCACCTGAGATTCGCTAGAGGCATGGATAGAGGGCAAACTCTTCCAAGAGCCTGTCTTAAAGCGACGTTGGCTAGCATACTCCGCACCGATCACACAGCCTTGGTTCAGCAAACTTCGGACCTGAGAGGCCACATCGCCTCCCAGCTTACCCGAGGAGCCAAACCCAGCACCTGCCGCAAAGCCAGCTTTGCCATTGCCGTTGCTGTAGTGACCATTGGTATTGGGGACTGCATAGCTCGCCGAGGGCGAAACTTCTGTCACCGGCCCATCCGGGCGCTGGACCAAAATCTCAGCCACCCGTCGTCGGGCCACCTTATCCACCGCAATCACCCGGACATATTCACCCGTGTTGGCATCCATGACCCGCTGAACTTCGGCGATCGCCTGCTGCGGATTGCTCGCCTGAATGCCAGCCCCCGTCAACCAGGAACTCGTCTTAAAGCGCCGAGCATTTGCATGCTCCGTCGTCAAGCGAAAGCCTTGGCTCGCAAAATCTCGCACCTGGTCCATCCAGCCGCCCCCACCGCCATTGCCATTCACATTGGCGTAGTTGCTCTTGCGACCGGAGGCCGACGGAGCCGACGGCGATAGGACCACAGGCTTTCCATCCGGACGTTGGATCAGCTTCTCCAGAACCCGACGACGGGCTTGGGTATCAATCCCCAACAGCCGCACATACTCACCCTCATGTTCCTGCATACAAGCTTCCAGTTCCGCCAAAACCTGGGTTTCAGAGCGAGACTGGATGGGCTGGCAACTCTGCCAGGAACTGGTTCGGAAACGACGCGAGTTGGCATGTTCCGTACCAATTTGAAAGCCCTGGCTCAGTAAACTACGAACCTGGGCGACGATTTCGGGGCTCAGTTGCCCATGACCATTTCTCATCTCTCCATTCCCATTCAATGACGCTTCTTGATCGTTCTGGCTGCGCAGGGGCAACATACAGCTTTGGTCCGCTGCACCGTGATAACCCGCTCGCAGTGCTTCGTTGATACTCACCACATGGCGAGCAAAAGCCTGATCCTCAGGCCGAACATCCGGTAGGCGATCGGCCTGCTGTTGATTGGTAATCACCGCTCCCGACGGCACATATTTGCCGGGTGGAATCTCAACGTCCTGAATCAGAGCATGCATCATGACAATGCAACCCGCCCCAACCCGAGCATTGAACACCGTAGAGCGAAATCCAACAAAACAGTCTTGCCCCACATAGGCCGGTCCATGGACCAATGCCTTATGGGTGACCGACGACCGAGGTCCAATCCAAACCGAATAGTCCCGTTGGTCATCCCCCAGCACCCGCCCCTGCGCTAAACCATGGATCACCACGCCGTCTTGAATATTGACTGCTTCGCCAATATAAAACGGACTGCCCTCATCGGCCCGGATCGAAGTTCCCGGCGCAATCAGGACATGGGGGCCAATCGTCACATCGCCAATAATGTTAGAGAACGAGTGAACATAGGCAGACTCATGGATTTTGGGCTCCGCCAACGTCTTGGACCAAGGCGTGGGTGGAGCAGCAAAGGTTTGAACCACCACAGAAGGGTTCCTCCGCGACAATGTCTGCACAGTGGAATAAAACAGTGGAATAAAAGCGGGTGAGAGAAAACTAGGCAAGTCAACGCTTGCAATGCTTGATGAGGTGTTAGAGTCCCTCAACGATCGCCACTAGTAATCGTCTTTTTTGCTGTAAACCGAGCGATTGTTGACATTAACCGTGTCGATAATCGCAATCACAGCCGCATCAACGGGTTTCGTGCCACAGTCGCGAACATGGCGAGCCTGACTCCCCCGACTCACCAGAACCCATTCATCGATACCGGCACCAACGGTATCTGCTGCAACTTCGTACTCCGGCAGGGGGTTGCCTGCTTCGTCCATGAATTGCAGCATCAGGAATTTAACCCCTTGAAGGCTAGGTTCCTTGTAGGTGCTAACAACCGTGCCACGAACTTTTGCGATTCGCATGAAACCTAAAGATAAATCTCTGAAACGTTTTGGGAAAACCCCAGTCAATTGGTTTGAACCCAAAACATTGGACTGAGGATAGAGAAACCTAAGCACGCTATGACCTAACAGTCCCTATCCTCAAGGGGTTTCAGACTTACATGCGGAACTGCTCAACCGCTTCGGTGTAGCGAATGGGCAGAACATACTCCAGGTTCTCGTGGGGACGAGCAATGATGTGGTGAGACAGAACTTCACCACCGGCAACCCGCTTGGCGGAGTCGAGGCCTGCGGAGACAGAGGCCTGAACCTCAGACACATCACCGCGCACGATGACGGTGACACGGCCACTCCCAATCTTTTCGTAGCCAACCAGGGTCACGCGGGCAGCTTTAACCATGGCGTCAGCAGCTTCCACAACAGCAGGGAAACCGAGGGTTTCAATCATTCCTACGGCAATCGGCATAGTTCCAGTCCTTAGTGCAGCTTGCTTAATTTCTAAAAAGATTGAGTGTGAAGTCCGAATCGTCCTGACACCTAACAGCGGTTAAGCGGTCAAAGAAATATTTCTGATTCCTGCAATCTTTATAAAATTCAGCATAAATTGGCGGGGGTCTATTGCCAACATTGATCTTGATGGTGATTTTCGATTGAAACAATCAGTAAAACTAATCACTCACCCCAAGATGATTTGTCGTGCCAATCAATGAGGCGATCGCGAGCGTTTTGTCAAGTCCAATACCGATTATTCTTAATTGACTCAGAATCCCTCAGGGGGATGATCGCTCTAGAGAAGCCAAAGCTCAGGTTTGATCAAGGACTCAGGCTCTTGAGGTCATGCAATTCTAGGGCCATTTGTCGTGCCAACGTCCTGCGACCTCAGTCAGTGGCATAGGTTGGCCCTATACGGAGAGACCCCCAGCGCGGATATAGCTCAAACTTATTGCTGAGGGGTTTCTCCCCCTAAATCCAGGATGAGTTGTCTGGTCTGAGCACCCACAGGCTACTGTCAGAAATGCCATTCATGCCTTAACTGGCAAGGATTACAACGATCTAGCTCTGCTCTCACCAGTCCAATAGGCAAGCATCCGAAAAAGTTATTAAAAATTATCATTGAGGAGAGCAGGCGATCGCAGTCTTTAACTTTTCATTACTATTGCTGACCATAAAGCCAGTTCTGACCATACAGATTTAGGCATAGAGATTTCCGGATTTCCGATACATCAGAGCGAGATTTCCGGAATGCGATCGCCTCCGCCTGTTGATTACCCTAGAAAGCAGGAGCAATGTTATGGCACAGCGTTTGAAACGGTGGGAGTCCCCACGCGAGTCGGGACGCAATGAAAAAGGCCGAGGGGGATCTGCTCGGCAACGGCAACTCAAGAAACAGCACAAACTTTTGGTGAAGCGATTGCGTCAGCAGTCCCAAGCCCAAGAGAAGCAGGCGAAGGATGGCGATCGCCCCCCCGGCCCATCGAGCAATCCAATCCAAGACAAATCAGGAACAGAAAAGGGAAAGGTCATGAACCTTTCCCTTTTTTAATTGGCCTACAAGGGATTAATTGGCTTCAAACCATCATTGCCCCTAAATCATTGCCCCTAAATTAATCACCACCCACGTTGAGATTGGTTCCATAAATTTCAGCATTGGTCAGGATAATGTTAGGAAACACTGCCCCTTCAACCTGAGCATGATAAAGTTTCGCACTCGTTAAATTGACATTGGCCAAGCGGGTATCCATCAAACTGGCGTTGGTCAAAAACGCACCCGTTAAATTCGCACCCGTTAAATCGGCTCCGGTAAAATCTGCACCTTCCAGCATCGATTCACTCAGGTCGGCCCCACGCAAATTCGCCTCTCGTAAATCAGCACCCAGGGCATGGATCCCGCGTAAATTTGCCCCTGACAAATCACAACCCGCACAGAGACCCGTGTTAATCAACTGCTCAACATGGGCAGGGTTTTCAGCCTTTGCGGGTGCCATCCAAAGGAAGGGCATTAACACCAATAGGGTGGTTAGAAGTCTAGTTTTCATAACGCTGCTCTACTCCCATATGACGGTACAGCGCTTTTCCTGTACCTCTACTATCTCACTCACACTTAGCGATATAGATTTCGCAAGATCTTTCTTAATGTTCTAAAAAGTTTACGAAGATCTACCGAGGCAGTCCTATCCCCTGTCCCTAGGGCTAGCATTCCCGAGATGACGTTTTGGATTACTAGGCGATCGCTCCCCTAAGAAAGAAAAAAGCATCCTCCCCAAGCCATATTTTTTGTGATGAATATTTGTTTTTCTTGATGTTTTTGTCAGACTGGAAGAACAAAGCCTTTAAAGACAGATCTAAAAACCGGATTTAAAAAACCGGATCTAAAAAACTAGATCTAGCCTGGATCTAAAAACTCAATCCATCATTCGCGCTATCGTTCACGCAAAGTCCCCATGGCCCCTACCCCAGACCACCTCGCCGCATTGGATGACCAACTCTCCCAGCGCTTCATCGAACTAGATCCCGCTGGATATTTCATCATTTATCTCGATCGTGCCGCCGGCATGATCTGCGCCGATCACTATACCAATGCCATCAACAACCAAGGACTCGCGATCGACCCCGAAACCGGTGAGGTTTTAGCCTGCAAGGGAGCCGTCAAGCGGTTACCAACCACCACCTATCGAGGCCGGACAGCCAAGGAAATCGGCATGAAGATTACGGAAGAGGCCCAACCCATTCCCTTAACCAAGCTAGACCATGCCCTGTATCTGGGTCGAGAATTTGTCCGAGCGGAGCTGGCCCTCTTAAGCGGCGCAGACTATGTCCAGGACTAAATTGCTATCCAGGACTCCATTCAAAACTAACGTGCAGCTCAAAACTGAACCGCGTACTGCATAAACGTTCTCCTTTCCCCCGAATAAAACAGTAACAATCCATGGGCACGAGGCTCTAAGGGACTGGGTTTGCGACTGAATCAGCGGGGGGAAATACCATGAACTGCAACTGGAAATGCCTATTCGTTAAAGTTAGCCTCTGGATCGCCAGCGAAATTATCCTCAACTGCGTCGGCCTGGACATGATTGCAGACTACAGCGAATTTCTACAAGCCCAGCAAGACGCTGCCCTACGTCCTCCTGTGGTTCCGGTTTTAATCGCCCAAGCCTAGAGCGCCTCCCCCCAGCCTCACATCCCCAGCCTTACAGGCCCCTAAGCCGTCGCAAATTTAATCTTGAGATAGTCATCCTCCATCTTCGCCCCCGCAGGCTGGAGTGCCGCTAGGGCCTGGGGCAAAACCAGGTTTCGCCGATGGTTGCCAATGCGAATATTGAGCTCGTCACCAGTTTTGCTCAGTTCCACCTTACTTTTGGGAATACCGGGCAGATACACCTCTAGGCTGTATTGATTGTCGAGCTGAACCACCCGCAGCGTTGTTTCTTTGTAGTAAACCTGGGCCGCGTCTTCATCGCCATAGAGGGTCTCTTTCAAACGCTCCAGCGCTTCTAAACCACACATTTCTTCCGAATAGAGCGGCACTTCTTTCACCGGCAGAGGCCGGAAATTATCGTGGATCTCCTGGCGGTACTGCTGCTGATTTTCTTTCCAGCGCTGGAAGAAGGGGTCGGTGACGCTGTCGGGGATAATCCGGTTCGCCACAACCATATCGGTACCGACGTTGTAGAGGCTGAGATAGGCATGGGCGCGCAGGGATTCTTTGATCACCATCTTCTCGGGATTGGTCACCAGACGGACTGAAGTTTTTGTGGGATCAGTGAGGACTTTTTCTAGGGCTTCAATTTGCTCATAGAACTCGTAGGGGGCATCCATCACTTCTTTATTTGGCAAAGAAAAACCCGCCACAGGCCGAAATAAAGGTTCAACCAAGGGTCGCAACGCCGCCGACACCGCCTGAAGCGGTTTGTAAAATCGCCGCATGTACCAGCCTGCAACTTCGGGTAAACTGAGCAACCGCAGCGCCGTTCCGGTGGGGGCCGAATCGATGATCAAAACATCGTATTCCCCCTCGTCGTAGTGACGCTTCATGCGCACTAGGCTAAAAATCTCGTCCATCCCCGGCAAGATCGCCAATTCTTCTGCCTCAACCCCCTCTAGGCCCCGCGCCTGCAGCACCTGGGTGATATAGCGTTTAACCGCACCCCAATTGTCTTCAAGTTCTCGCAGCGCATCTAGCTCTGCCCCCCAGAGATTGGGCTTGACTAGACGGGGTTCATGGCTCATTTCGAGGTCGAAGCTATCCGCCAGAGAATGGGCGGGATCCGTGCTCAGGACCAGCGTTCGATAGCCCAACTCAGCGCAGCGCAACCCCGTTGCTGCCGCAACAGAGGTTTTGCCGACACCGCCTTTTCCCGTCATCAAGATTACGCGCATGGAAGCCCCAGTCGGTTCTGTTAAGATTCTTTACTTCAACCCTTCCTATTTTAAGGGTTAGAGCCTTGATCTGCCTGTCCCTCCGCAGAACCCCGGAGGCCGATTCGAGCCCTTTCTTTCGCTCCCAGATATTCGGCGGAGCGTTTTGACCCACATTTTCAGGTGCTCCCGCAAAAACAAGCCATTTCAGGGAATTCAGGGCCACCGGCACAACGCTATGATGCCGAATAGAAAGACGTGAAATCATCAGGAATGGCATCTCCCAAACCTGTCATGCCCAGGTCATTCCCAGCAAGCATTCCCAGTAAGGGGGCTCCACAACCATGCATCGTTTGCCTTGGCCCTGGCAACGAATTCGCAGACAAGCTAGCGCGTTTGTGCCTGGGACGCTGGCATCATTTTTTGTGCTGTTGTTGTTTTCGGTTCATGGCTGGGATGCGGCTGAACATGGGGTCTATCGACTGCTGTTTCATTTGCGGGGTGCCCGGAGCTGGGACGATCGCCTGGTTCTGATTGCCATTGATGAAGCCAGTGTGCGGACCTTGGGTCGTTATCCTTGGCGTCGCGATCGCTACACCGACCTGCTCAAAACCCTCCAACCCGCCCAACCCGCCGCCCTGGGCTTAGATGCCCTGCTGTCAGAATCGACACCGGAAGATCCAAACCTCGCCCAAGCCATCGACAACCATGGCAATCTAGTCCTTGCCTCTGCCTTTGATGCCGATCTGCACAAGCTACAGCCAGTGCCCCAGCTGCAAGAGGCGGCAGCCCTCGTGGCCCACATCAACCAAGATAGCGATGAAGATGGTATCAGCCGCCGTAATTTTCTCTATGCAGGTGAAATTCCTTCCCTAGGGCTAGGGATGCTTCAGGTTTACGAGGAGCAGTTAGCCAGTACGGTGGGTCAATCGCTGTCAGAGCCACTCCAGTTGCCGCTGCCGACCCCCCAAGCCCAAGCAGAAAATCAACCGCTTTGGATTAACTGGCCGGGTCCCGCCCAAGGCTTAACCGCCTATTCGTTTCAGGAGGTTTTGGCCAACAAGATTCCGTTAGAGAAATTTCGTAACAAAATTGTTTTTGTGGGTGTGACCCTAGGGGGGTGGCCGACGTTGCGCACGCCCTTTGATCAAGATCCGCCGACCTCTCAGATTTATCTCCATGCTGCCGTTGCGGATAATCTGCTGCAAAAGAATGCGCTGTATCCGTTACCAAGACCGGCCACGATGCTAGTTTTATTGGCGTTGGGACCCAGTCTGAGCCTATTACTCCATCGGCTGAAGCTCCGAAGACAGTGGGTGGTGGTGGCGATCGCCAATCTCTCCTGGGGCAGTCTAGCTTGGATTCTCTTCACTCAAAATCTCTGGATACCCGTTGCGTCCCCCCTTGCCGTGCTGCTGATTACGGGCAGTATTTCCATTCTCAAAACCCAGCTCCAAACCACCGCGCAGCTCCAGGCCCGCAGCGAACTGCTCGCCACCATGAGTCACGAAATCCGCACGCCGATGAATGCGGTGATTGGCATGACGGGTCTGTTGCTCGATACCCCACTCAACAGCGAACAGCATGGGTTTACAGAGGTGATCCGCAGCAGCGGCGAATCGCTTTTGGCGTTGATTAATGACATTCTCGATTTCTCTAAAATGGAATCTGGGCAACTCTTGCTAGAGACGAGTCCGTTTGAACTCCGTCGCTGCTTAGAAGACTCGCTGGATTTGGTCGCGACCCAGGCCACGGTCAGAGGGCTGGAACTCGCCTACTGGATGGATGAAAAAACCCCTGAAGTGATTGCAGGGGATATTACGCGGCTGCGACAAATTTTGCTCAATTTGCTCAGCAATGCCGTCAAGTTTACAGAAACCGGGGAGGTCACCGTCACCGTCCGCGCCCAACCCGTGGAGCTGAATCCTAGCGCATCGACCCAGGGGTGCGCACCTCGGCTGTGGCAACGCTGGAATCCGGAGATCGTTCAAGCAAGAGGGGTCTTTCAACGGCAACAGCAATGGGCAGCGCGCTATCCCGAATTGATGGAATTGGGGCCATTGTATCGGCTGGAGTTTGCCGTGGCGGATACGGGTATTGGGATTCCGGCCAATCGACTCGATCGCCTGTTTCGACCCTTTAGCCAGGTGGATGCTTCGACGACTCGGCGCTACGGTGGCACGGGGCTGGGATTGGTGATTAGCGATCGCCTCAGTCGTCTCCTGGGGGGCAACATGGGCGTGGTCACCCGCGATGGCGAAGGACGCTGGGGCCAAACGGGCAGTCCGTTGGTGCTCCATTCCCCGGAGGAGCGATCGCAACCCGGTGCCACGTTCTATTTCACGATTTTGGCTCCATCCATTTCCACCGTTTCCACCATCAGGGTCGACCAAGACCTACTCAGCGGTAAACGGCTGCTGATCGTGGACGACAACCTCACCAACCGACAGATTCTGACCCTCCAGGCCAAGAGCTGGAAGATGCAACCGGATGCCGTGGCCTCGGGAGAGGAAGCCCTGCACCACCTGCGCCAAGGATTGGCCTACGACATTGCCATTCTTGACCAGCAAATGCCGGAAATGGATGGGGTCGAGCTGATTCAGCGGATTCGTCAACAGCGCGAACTGCGTCAATTGCCCCTGATTTTGCTAACCTCTCTGGGCAATCATGACCTGGGTGTTCCCGGTCTGGAACAAGAGCTCTCGGCCCTCCTCACCAAACCCGTGAAACAAGCGCAGCTCTATGAGGTGGTTTACCGCTGTCTCCGCGCCGGGGGAAGCCCAACAGAAGCTTCGGCAGCCGCCCTGCAATCCCAACCAAATCGGGGCGATCGCGACCTCGCGACCCAACGCCCCTTGCGGGTGCTGTTAGCCGAAGACAATCGGGTCAATCAGCAGGTTGCACTCAAGCTGCTCAGCCGCCTGGGCTACCGAGCCGATCTGGCCGCCAATGGCGCAGAAGCCCTCGCAGCCCTACGTCGCCAATCCTATGATTTGATTTTGATGGATGTGCAAATGCCGGAGATGGATGGCCTCGAAGCGACGCGACAGATCCGGCGGGAATTTCGTCAGCAGCCCTACATTATTGCGCTGACGGCGAGTGCTTTAGAGCGCGATCGCACCGCCTGCTACGAAGCCGGAATGGACAGCTATCTCAGCAAGCCCTTCCGCCTCAACGATCTAGTCGAAGCTATTCGCCAAATCCCTCCGATCGAAACCTAAACCGGCAGATGTTGACGCAACACGTTTAGGCGAGAAATATCCCAAACGTCAATGTGGGAGATAACTTGACCTGCCGGATTGAGCCGCATCTCGGTCCGTCCCGGAATGGAAATTCGCGGTCGCCAGGGTAAAGGCGTAGTCCAGTGCAACGTCCAGCGGGTTTGAATCAGAGAGTCCGACTGAGCGATCTCATGCAAATCGAGCTGAGGTTCCTTGAACCAGGTTTCGATAAATCCCACCATTTGGCGATAGCGATCGAGGCCGCGAAACGTAGTCATCGGATCCTTGAAATAAACGTCTTCGGCGTAAATCTCGTAGGTTGGATTTTTGGGAAATCGGGCGTAGTCCGCCTTGAGGATGTCGAGGATTGGGCTCATGGCAGTCATCGTTTAGGTCTGCTCCGGTTTAGGTCTACTCCGATTGATGGCCCACCACTTCTCGCACCCGATAAATCGGTCGGTTTTGGGATTCGTGATAAGTGCGAATTTGCAGTTCAGCCAACAGACCAAAGCAGAGCAATTGAACTCCGCCAATGATCAGGATGGCAACGAGTATAAGGAGGGGGCGATCGCCAATGGCCGCTCCGGTCCACAATTTCAGAAACGTTAAATAAATCCCCAGCACCACCCCGATCACAATCGACAGCAAACCAAAGAAGCCAAACCCATGCATTGGCTTGGTTAAAAACCGCTTCATGAAGTAAATCGTCAGTAGATCCATCACCACCCGCAGCGTCCGACCCAGGCCATATTTACTTTGGCCAAACCGACGGGCATGGTGACGCACCGGCATCTCGGTGATCCGGGCACCTTCCATAAAAGCTAAGGCCGGTAGGAAGCGGTGCAGTTCCCCATACAGATTCATATCCGCCACCAGTTCCGACCGATAGGCCTTGAGCGAACAGCCATAGTCATGGATCTTGACCCCCGTGACGCGGCCAATCAGCCAGTTGGCAATTTTGGAGGGCAATAGGCGCGTGAGGGCGTCGTCCTGGCGATGTTTGCGCCAGCCGCTCACCAGGTCATAGCCTTCGTTGAGTTTGGCCAAGAGCATGGGAATATCCGCTGGGTCGTTTTGCAAGTCTCCATCGAGCGTAATGATCGCTTCGCCCACAGCATAGTGAAACCCCGCCGCCATGGCTGCCGTTTGGCCATAGTTTTTACGGAGGAGCACAGCCCGCAGATCCTGGCGCTCCGCCGCAAACCGCTTCAGCAATTCCACGGAGCCATCGAGGGAGCCATCATCCACCAAAATAATTTCGTAGCTCAGGCCCGTCCCCTTTAGGGTCTGGGCGATCGTGTCAATCAAGTGAGGTAGACTATCGACTTCGTTATAAATCGGTACCACCACTGAAACATCCAAGCGGCCATCGGCGGCCCGGTTCAAGGTCGGCGAATAGGACCGGGTCTGAAGCGACAGAAGCGATGCGTCCATGGAGAACCCTATACGGCTAAACGTAGTAAAAGTTTACAGGTTGAGGGACAGGGGGAACCATTGGGGCTCCTTCTTAGCCCCTAACCCTTACCCCTAGCCCTTAGCCCTGTAACTTTCCATGACCCGGCCTGCCCCGCGAAACAGGGCGTAGTAAGCTCGGCTCACGGGATGGGCCGCTTCATCCCCTCGCAATTCGTCAATGCCAATACCGTTTCGTCCCATATCCTTGCCGGAACTGTGAATATACTGGCCTTCACCGAGGTAGAGGCCCACATGGGTGGCCTTGGCGGGGGGACCGAAGAACACCAGATCACCGGGCTGCAAGGGCGTGTAGTCGAGGCGATCGCCCCCCCATTCCATGGGACTTTGCACGGTCTCTTCCACGGTCTTTTTCACGGCGATCGCCCTCACAAACGCCTCCTGCTGATAGGCATCTCGCGGCAACCAAATCCCCTGGGACTGAAACGCCGCCTGCATCAAACCGGAGCAGTCATAGTGGGGCGCAACGGTCCCTCCCCATAAATATTCATTGGCAACCCCTTGGGCAGCCCAAGCAAATTGCACAATGGCCGGAAGTCGAGCTTCAATGTCAGCCCGAGCTACAGCAATCGGCTGATAGGGCCGATCCGCTAGCCTCAACGCCTCCAGATCCGCCACCGCTAACCAAGCAGGATAGCCATCCTCTCGCAAGGTTACGGCCAGTGCCTGGGGCATTCCTGAGGTTTCTGAGGCTTCTGAGGGATCTGAGAGATTTAAGGGCTCTAAGAGGCATTCCACCTCGGTCAAGCCGGTTAGGCACAGTTGGCGATCGCACCCCGCCTGAGTCGCTAGGCGATCGCACCGGGGCGAGTCATAGAGATTCAGATTTCGCGTCACACAAAACTCCGATGCAGGATTAGCTTGTAGCGCTTGCAGAACATCAGCAATCGTCATGACAGGGCTCAAAATAGCTTGTTCAACAGGGATAGTAATGCCAACATCATCTATTTGTAGAGATTGACAAATCAAGCAGTGTAAAAAGGCTATGCAATAAGGTTGTGCAATATTGTGTTTATTAAAAAACCTCTGCTTGCAATAAAACGCAATGTTTACAAACCTTGAATTTTCTCTGTTTAAGACGGCTTTTTAATGGGAAAACTTCAATCAGGAAATCCGTAAATTTCCTTTAGCCTCCCCCCAGCAAAGGCGATAGATTGGGAGCACTGGAACGTGGGTCAGCCCAATCTTACTTAACCCTGAACCTTATCGACTGGACTGGGTGCGCCCTTCGGATGTACAACCTCGCTGCATCAGGATTATGCAAAACACAATTAAGCTATCTGCTCAATCTTATTCATTCCCAACTCATCCTGAAGGGGTACTCTATGCGGCTTACCGGGCTTTCCGTAATCGGCTCAATCTAGCAGCAGCCGATCGCGTTTTTTTCAACGTTGATCAATATTGTCAGGCCCTCAATCACAAAGCGGAAGGGAGCATCGTTCTTCATCTGCGTAAGGATCTGTATTTAACGGTTCGGAACAATATATGGGATGCGGAAAGTCTGCACGAGGTCTTTGTTGCCCCTCGTTTTCTCAAAAATCTTCGTCTCCGCAAACAGCCAACCATTGTTGAACTCGGTGGATATATCGGTGGTTTTTCCATCTATGCGGTGAAATCGCTGAAGGCCAAAAAAGTCGTTGTCTACGAATCCAATCTAGAGAATTTTGAAGTCTTAACCCAAAACGTGGTTAACAATTCCCTTGACCATCGGGTTGTGACAATCCACCAATCTGCCCATAGCCTCAGTCAGATTTTGAATCAACAGGAAATTGATCGCATTGACTTGCTGAAAATTGATGGTTCGCGCGAACCGCTGGACTGGCTCATTCAAACCCCCGCTGAATCTCTCCACTGCATTCAGAATCTGATGGTGACGCTTCCCCAGGATAACGTCACAAAAACCACCGAACTGCTCAGCCACCTGCGAACAGCCGGTTATCGCGTGCGGACCGATGCCGCGATCGCCTATGCCACCCTACCAGAAATCTCCGCAGTGCTCCGCCTATACCCGAAGGGTTAGGGGGTGGTGAAGCGGAGCGCGACCGCAGGAAGCAACTAACAGAAATCTCCGCAGTGCTCCGCCTATACCCGAAGGGTTAGGGGGTGGTGAAGCGGAGCGCGACCGCAGGAAGCAACTAATCAATCTCGGCCTGCTGTTGAATATATTGCCTGAGAACAGATATAGAGGCTCCGCCACAAGAAATAATGCAGTAGGAACGACTCCAAAAAATCGGCTTATCTCGGTAGATCTGATTAAGGTGTTCACCAAACTCTTTCCTGAGTAACCGACTAGAGACAGTTTTTAAGTTGTTCACCAACTTCGACGGCTGAACCTTGGGATTGATCGAGATAAGAAGATGAACATGGTCAGCCTCCCCATTAAACTCAAGCAGGTTGCCATCCCACTTAACGAGCGTCTGCGCGAATATCTCTCGCATCCTTTCCAGCATGGGTTTCGTGATGCACTTTCGTCGGTACTTAGTGCAAGCGACTAAGTGGAATTGAAGATTATAGGAGCAGTGGTGGAGGGTGTTTAACGGTTGCGACATTGTGGGCGACTAAGCTAGAATAAGACCATGCTAACACTGACCTATGAGTACAAACTGAAGCCAACCGCTCAGCAGATTGAGGAGCTAGAAAATAGCTTGGATGTTTGCCGAAAAGTCTGGAATTATGCCCTGAAAGAGCGCAAGGACTGGATTGCTTCAAGAAAGTGTCCTATCAATGCTTGCTCAATTCGGGGTGAGTACATCATGGCGGCGGATGCTCCCTATCCCGGTTTTGCTCACCAGTGCAAATCCCTGACCCAAGCCAAGAAGACTAATCCTGACCTCAAGTCTGTCAATGCTCAATCCCTTCAGCAAGTGCTGAAGACTTTAGAAAAAGCATTCAAGGATAAGGCAGAACGGGGGTTTGGGTTTCCTCGGTTTAAGAAGTCGGGGCAAATGAAGTCGTTTCTGTTTCCTCAATTGGGTAAGACTCCACTGGGAGACGGGTGGGTAAATCTTCCCAGTATTGGGAAAACTGCTATCCGGCAGTCTCGGCCCTATCCCGAAGGCTTCCAGGTGAAGCAGGCCAGGATAGTGAAGCGGGCGTCAGGGTTTTATGTGGTGCTCTGTTTTCAAGCGGAGTTGTCCATTCCCGATGTGCCATTGGTAGGTCAGTGTGTGGGTGTCGATGTAGGGTTGGAATATTTCCTGTCAGCCTCGGATGGCTTGCAAGTTCATTGTCCTCGGTTTTTCGTTGACCTGCAAAGCGAGCTGAAATTGCTGCAACGCAGACTCAAGAAAAAGGTGCTGGGGTCGAAGAACTGGAAAAAGCTTCAGCTTAAGATCGCAAAACTGCATGAACGAATCAGCAACACTCGCAAGGATTTCCACTTCAAGATTGCTCATCTGCTCTGTGACCGGAGCGATGTGATTGTGGTGGAGAATCTGAATCTAGTGGGCTTGTCCCGTGGCATTTTAGGCAAACACATGCTCGATGCTGGCTTGGGACAGTTCCTGAATCAGATTTTGCCCTGGGTGTGTTTTAAGCGAGGGAAGGGGTATCTAAAAGTGGATGCCCGTGGAACCTCTCAGCAATGCCCTGATTGTGGTCATGCTGTCAAAAAGACGCTTTCAGACCGTTGGCATAATTGTCCCCATTGCGGGTCATCGATGCCTCGGGACATTGCGAGTGCAATTGTAATCAAACAAAGAGCCGTGGGGCGCACGGTTCAAGAAAAGGCTTGTGGAGACGGTCTAGCGGGGGTGGCGGCATGAAGGTGCTGTTATCTAGCCAAGAGTCTGTGAAACAGGAATCTCCATCCATATCGCCTAGCGATTGGGTGGATGAGCGTCAACTTAACCGTCTTGCAACAATACAACCTTAGTCTTGTAATGTCGCAGGGGGCGGATTGCGCCGGGTTTGACGTTGCTTAAACAGACTGCACACCACATCCACAGCGTCATCCTGCCAATAGGGAATAAAGGTGGCATCGTTGGGTAAACGGAGGCGATCGCGACAGTCATACTTTTCAATAGGACGCACCACGCCATCAACGCTGACCTTCGCTCGGTACTCCCAAAACCGCTTGGCACTGCGTTTCATCCGCAGAATACAAATTTTATGACTGTTAACCACTCGGCATAGGGGTAACGCCTCCACCGGCAAAACAGCCACACTCCACCAGGCCCAGATCGTTATCCAGACCACAATTCCAACTTTCTGGAGCTTTTTACTCACTGCGTTGCCATTTCAAGGGAGACTCCACGATAGCGATTTTGCGCCTGGGAAATCAAGCCTGGGAAATCAAGCCAGAGAACTCAAGCCAGAGAAATTAGGGCAACCCCAAACACCATAATCGCAGCGCCAAGCAAGCGCTCCTGCAACCCCTGCTCTCCAAACCAAAAGACACCAAAAAGCACCGCAAGCAGCGCACTCATACGCTTCACGGCAATCACCTGGGTTACAGGCACCAGCGTTAGAGCCAACATTTGGAAGCCTACGCCCGTGGCATTAAACAGTCCCGTCCACACGAGGGTTTTAGCCTCAGGGAGGGCCTGGGCAATGCCAGACCAGCCGCGACGCAACACAAAGGGGAGGGTACCGCAGGAAATGAAGGTAAAGAGGGCGATCGCCCAGGCAATGGGCGAAGAATTTTGGACACCAACCTTATCAAGGTTAGAGGTGATGCTCCAGATAAAGGCCACAGCCAGCATCAAACGACTCCCCCGATTGGCCACAATCGCCTTCAGCGGAGCCCAGTAGCCTTGATTTCTGGCTTGCAAATTGAGAATGTAGGACCCCACAATCAAGAACAGAACACCAACGCCATCTCCCCAGGTCGGATACTCCTGCACAATCAACGGAGAAGTTACCAACAAGAACAAGGGAGTTAGGGTTACCAAAGGAACGGTCAAAGACAAATCTGCAATTTTGATCGCTCGGGTATAAAGAATAAAGGCCAACACATTGAGGCTGCCCCCCATGAAGATAGCTTGGGCAAAATATGGGCCAAAGTTGGGCATCCCAGTCGTTAGCCAAAGGACAGGAAGAAGGGCGATCGCCCCAATCCCCGTAAAAGCCCACAGAACAACATACTCATCCAGAGCTTTCAAGCTTTGCTTACTGGTCACATCTTTGAGCGCTTCAAAGCAAGCCGTCAGACCGGCAAACAACAACCAGCTCACAGCGGCCCCGGCACAGGGGGTTGCAAATCTCCCGTCGATAGGTTTGGCACTGAATTCGCGGCATCCGGTATCGCCGCAACTTCACAACGGGTCGCAGGTTGCGTCTGTACTGTCACCTGCCGAAATCCAGCGGTTTGCATGAGCTGCGTCACAAC
>OY970368.1:4890000-5595000 GCA_963718615.1 uncultured cyanobacterium
GCTGGCTGGCTTCTCTCTGTCCATAGCATTGTAGTACGTGTGTAGCCCAGAACGTAAGGGGCATGATGACTTGACGTCGTCCACACCTTCCTCCGGTTTGTCACCGGCAGTCTCTCTAGAGTGCCCAACTTAATGCTGGCAACTAAAAACGTGGGTTGCGCTCGTTGCGGGACTTAACCCAACATCTCACGACACGAGCTGACGACAGCCATGCACCACCTGTCTCCAAGTTCCCGAAGGCACTATCCTGTTTCCAGAATATTCTTGGGATGTCAAGTCCTGGTAAGGTTCTTCGCGTTGCATCGAATTAAACCACATACTCCACCGCTTGTGCGGGCCCCCGTCAATTCCTTTGAGTTTCACACTTGCGTGCGTACTCCCCAGGCGGAACACTTAACGCGTTGGCTACGGCACTGTCTGGGTCGATACAGACAACACCTAGTGTTCATCGTTTACGGCTAGGACTACAGGGGTATCTAATCCCTTTCGCTCCCCTAGCTTTCGTCCATCAGCGTCAGTTAAGGCCCAGTAGAGCGCCTTCGCCACTGGTGTTCTTCCCGATATCTACGCATTTCACCGCTACACCGGGAATTCCCTCTACCCCTACCTCACTCCAGTTCATCAGTTTCCACCGCCTCTATGCAGTTAAGCTGCACTCTTTAACAGCAGACTTGATAAACCGCCTACGGACGCTTTACGCCCAATAATTCCGGATAACGCTTGCATCCCCCGTATTACCGCGGCTGCTGGCACGGAGTTAGCCGATGCTGATTCCTCAAGTACCGTCATCATCTTCCTTGAGAAAAGAGGTTTACAATCCAAAGACCTTCCTCCCTCACGCGGCGTTGCTCCGTCAGGCTTTCGCCCATTGCGGAAAATTCCCCACTGCTGCCTCCCGTAGGAGTCTGGGCCGTGTCTCAGTCCCAGTGTGGCTGATCATCCTCTCAGAACAGCTACTGATCGTCGCCTTGGGGGGCTCTTACTCCTCCAACTAGCTAATCAGACGCGAGCTCATCCATAGGCTAAATTAATACTTTCACCTCTCGGCATATGGGGTCTTAGCTATCGTTTCCAATAGTTATCCCCCTCCCATGGGCAGATTCTCACGCGTTACTCACCCGTCCGCCACTAACCTCCGAAAAGGTCCGTTCGACTTGCATGTGTTAAGCACGCCGCCAGCGTTCATCCTGAGCCAGGATCAAACTCTCCATTGTAAACTTAAGTCCCGTGAACACAGTCTCTCAACTACATCCACTCAACTCAGCTCGAAAAGCTCAGCAAACCCTATTCGCTAAAATAGAACTCACCTTCTCAATCCGGCACCAGATATTCTCTATCCGGTCCTTGTCCCAAAACTCTGACATTAATTGCCAAAGCTCTTCTTTTTCTTGACGAGGACTTCTGGCTTATAAAGCTCTCAATCTATTTCTCTGTCTAGGTTCTGGCACTTTCCGGTGAGCTCCGCTCCCCTCAGCGCTTTACTAAGGTAACTCGTTCCTTTCTCTTCTGTCAACACCCTGTTTGATTTTTTTTTCAAGGGACTGGCTGTCCCGGTTAGTCGCCTTGGGATCAGGGTAGGCGGCTAGCAAGGCGCAGCTTAGCAGAACGGGCACGGGGATTGCCTGCGACCTCTAAATCAGTGGGGATAATTGGTTTTTTGGTCACGATGCTTAGACGCTGATCGGCTTTGAAGGCTTGCTTCACCCGGCGGTCTTCTAGGCTGTGGAAGCTAATAATGCCCAAATACCCTTCTGGCTGGAGCCAATTGGGAGCTAACTGAAGTAACTGCTCAAGAACATCAAGCTCTTGATTTACGGCAATTCGTAGGGCCTGGAAAACTCTTGTGGCGGGATGGATACGACCATAACGCTGCTGGGGTGAAAAACATCCTGCAACGGCATAGGCTAATTCTGTGGTGGTCGAAAAAGGTCGCTGGGCAACGATGCGGCGGGCGATGGGTCGCGATCGCCTCTCTTCTCCATATTCATAGAAGAGGTCTGCCAAAGCTTTTTCATCCCAGTGATTGATAATCTCAGCGGCGGTGAGTGATTGACGGGGATCCATACGCATATCCAGAGGAGCTTCTTGTCGGAAGCTGAACCCTCGGGCTGCGACATCGAGCTGAACAGAACTCACCCCGAGATCGGCAATGATGCCGTTAAACCGAGTTTTTCCCGGATTGAAGCGAGCAAAGTTGGTGTGGTGAAGCTGCAGACGCCCTTGGTCTATATATAGGGATAAACGGGTTGTGACCGCTGCGATCGCCGCTGCATCCTGATCTACCCCCCAAACCACCCCTTCGGGCGCAGCTTGCAAGATTAATTCGGTATGACCCCCTCCGCCCAAGGTGAGGTCGAGATACTGTCCTCCTGAGCGAATCTGGAGTCCTTCAATCAGTTCGGCGGCTAAGACCGGGACATGGTGGAAATCGGGAGGGTTGGAATGCTCTGGAGCCATGGGCTTAGGCATGAACTTACGCTATAGATCCGACAAGACTGGATGGAAACTCTGAGGTTACCCCAGAGAAAGGGCGAAGCGCGAGGGCTAAAGAGTTTGCGAAGGCAGAAAAATCCCTTACTATGGCAAGATAAGATGCATCTGAAGTCTTAAATCATCAGTACCATTACTGAAGCGCCACGAGTCAAGGCGTGTAGTCTACCCTAGCTTCATCAGACTTCAGCTCTAATCCATGCTTCAGGCAATGCGAGCAAAGGAAACGACTCCGGTCGGTTTCGCATAGAGAGCGATTCATATGACTCAACGGCGTATCAGCAGTCGCGCTTCCCAGGATGGGGGAGGGCGTTTGCCCTGGTTTTTGGCGATCGCAGCAGGGCTTGCCCTGAGTTTGGTGGGGTTCCATTTGATGCGATCGCAAACGGCTCCGGCCACGGATGTCGCCCCTCTGTTCACCGAGATCGGGCCTGACATTAAAACGGTGACGGCTTTAGGCCATTTAGAACCGGCGGGCCAGGTGATTAGTCTGGCGGCATCTGCGGGCGCGGAAGGAAGTTTGGTGGCCAATTTGTTGGTCCAAGAGGGGGATGGGGTCAAGGCCGGACAAATGATCGCGATTTTGGATAGTCACGATACGCTCCAAGCGGCGGTCTTGGAGGCTCAACAGCAAGTGGCGATCGCCCAGTCGGACCTCAACAAAGTCAAGGCCGGTGCCAAAAAGGGAGAGATTGTGGCCCAGGAAGCAGAAATCGAACGGCTCCGCCTAGAACGCACCGATCAGATTACCGCTCAAGAGGCTACGATTCGTCGGTTGGAGGTCACCCGTGCAGGCGAAATTTCGGCTCAGCAGGCGGTGGTCGATCGATTAAAGGCGGAACTCAAAAACACCCAGTCGGAGGCGGAGCGATATCAAGAACTCTATGACCAGGGAGCGATCGCAGAATCGTTACTCGAAAGCTATCAGCTCTGGGTCAATACCGCTGAGGAACGGTTGCAGGAAGCCGAAGCCGCCCTCAAGCAAGTCAAGGAATCCCGTCGCGCGGAAATCGAAGAAGCCCAGGCGGTGTTGAAGCGCATCCAATCGGGTCAGCAGCAGCAAATTCTGAGTGCTAAAGCCACACTCGAAAAAATCTCGGAGGTCCGTCCCATTGACATCCAAGCCGCCGAGAGCCAGGTCAAGTCCGCCGAGGCTAGCTTGACGCGTGCTAAGGCACAGCTCGAAAAAGCCTACGTCAAAGCCCCTCAGGACGGCACGATTTTAAAAATTCACACTCGCAAAGGAGAACAGGTCGGCAGTGGCGGGATTGTTGATTTGGGCAGAACCCAGAGCATGATGGCGATCGCGGAAGTTTATGAAAGTGATATTGACAAAATCAAGATCGGCCAAAGCGCCACGGTCACCAGTGACATTTTAAAAGAGAAACTCACGGGTGCAGTTGAACAAATCGGGATGCAAATTCAGCGGCAAAACGTCACCAATACGGACCCCGCCGCCAATATTGATGGTCGCATTATTGAAGTCAAAATTCGGTTGGATGATTCCTCGAGTCGCAAGGTCTCCCATCTCACCAACCTGCAAGTCGAGGTGCAAATCCAGCGGTAACCTATGAATCCTATTTACAGCTTGCGCCGCCGAACACCCCTCGGTTGGCTTCAACTGAATCATGAGAAGGGTCGTCTGCTGGTGGCGATCGCAGGTGTGGCCTTTGCAGACATCTTGATGTTAATGCAACTTGGTTTTCAGGGAGCACTCTTTGAAAGCGGTGTCCAGATCCACAAAACGCTCAAAGCTGACATTGTCATCACTAGTACCGAGATTATTAATCTCAATAACTCCAATCACTTTTCTCGACGTCGACTCTATCAATCCTTAGATATTCCCGGTGTTCAGTCCGTAGATGCCATCTATCTGGAAATGACCCGCTGGAAACATCCCATCACCCTAGAGCAAGGAACCGTGCTGATGATGGGGATTGACCCCAGTCATCCCGTTTTGACGCGTCCCGATGTCAATGCCCAACTGGATCGGATTAAGCTGCCCGATCGCTTTTTGTTTGACCAAGATGCCAGGGGTGACTTTGACCAAGTGATCGCCCAAATTCGCCAGGGCAAGCAAACCATCTCTGAAATTGACCGACGTCGTATTTATCTCGATGGATTGATCTCTGTCGGTTCTTCATTTGCAGCGGATGGCACGCTGATTACGAGTGATCAAACCTTTCTCAGACTCAATCCCGATCGCCCAGCCTCCCAAATTAGTTTGGGATTATTAACCCTGAAATCCGGCGTCGATGCGGTGCAAACCGCTGAGGCATTACGGAAATATTTACCGAACGATGTTCGAGTTTTTACAATTGATCAATTTATTGAATTTGAATATCACTATTGGGCCACTAATACAGCGATCGGCTTTATTTTTACATTGGGGGTCGCCATGGGATTTATTGTCGGGATTATCATCGTCTACCAAGTGTTGGCCACGGATGTGAATAGCCATATTGGTGAGTATGCAACTTTTCGAGCCATGGGCTATCGTCAATTCTTTCTCCTCAGTATTGTGTTTGAAGAAGCCATTTTATTAGCGGTTTTAGGCTTCGTTCCCAGCTTGGGCATCGCTATGGGTCTTTATCACCTCACCCGAGGCGCAACCAGTTTGCCAATTGCGATGACACTGGGTCGAGCGGCTGGCGTTTTGATTGCCACGATCGCCATGTGTTTGATTTCGGGGGCGATCGCCACCCAACGGCTCCAAGCCGCAGATCCTGCCGATATTTTCTAGACACCGATTTTCTAGACACTGATTTTTTCTAGACATTATCTTTCCCCCACAGGTAAATGCCATGCTTCCCGCGATTCAAATCGAGCATCTTAACCATTTTTTTGGCAAAGGTCGTTTAGAAAAGCAAGTCCTCTTCGACATTAACCTCACCATCGAAGCGGGAGAGATTGTGATTATGACTGGGCCTTCTGGCTCCGGCAAAACAACACTTTTGACCCTAGTGGGCGGCTTGCGCTCGGCTCAGGAAGGGAGTCTCAAAGTCCTAGGCGAAGAACTCTGTGGGGCTAAGCCCCGGAAGCTGGATCAGGCTCGCCGCAATAATGGCTATATTTTCCAAGCCCACAATCTGCACCATAGTTTGACCGCGATGCAGAATGTGATGATGGGGTTAGAGGTGCATCCCCAGTATTCGCGATCGCAAATGCAGGATCGGGCCGCCGAAATCCTCGAAGAAGTGGGTCTGGGTCATCATCTGCATTATCATCCCGATGATCTCTCCGGGGGGCAAAAACAGCGGGTGGCGATCGCCCGTGCCCTAGTCAGCCACCCCAGGCTCGTCCTAGCGGATGAGCCGACCGCTGCGCTGGACAGCAAATCAGGGCGGGGGGTCGTGGAGCTCATGCAGCGGCTGGCCAAGGAACAGGACTGTACGATTTTGCTGGTCACGCACGATAACCGAATTTTAGATATCGCCGATCGCATCGTTCATCTAGAAGACGGAGAACTGATTTCCGCTGGGGTTCCAGCGATGCTCATGGGCTGAATCTATGCCTCGGGCTCAAGCGGTTAAGGTCCTTCGTCGTCCACAATAGAACTTTAAATAGAACTGTTCTGTTGGCAACGATGAGCCGGTACGTCCATGGATTTGCGATTTTCCCAGGAGCTAAAGGCATTACTGTTACAACTTGAAGCGGAACCTTTGTCGTTGGAAGATTTGCTACAACGGGGTTCCGAGCAGGCCACAAGCGTGATGATTGTGCTGCTGACGTTGCCCTTTCTGCTGCCCATGCCGCCGGGGGCGGCAGGACCGTTTGGGGCGGTGGCGGCTTTACTGGGATTGCAAATGGCCCTGGGGCGATCGCCTCGGCTCCCTCGCCGTCTGGCCCAGTATCGCTTTCCCAATATCCTTATCCGTCCCCTCTTGCTGCTGCTGCATCGGTTGAGTCATTGGGTTGAGGGCATCAGTCGGCCCCGCATGCTAAACATTGCTCACCATCCTTGGTGTGAGCGCTTAACAGGCCTTTGCATTGCCTGGTTGGCATTGCTGCTGATGTTGCCGATTCCGTTTACCAATCCGATTCCGGCGATTGGGATTTTGCTGATGGCGATCGCCACCATTGAATCCGATGGACTGCTGCTCTGTTTCAGCTATGGCCTGACCTTAGCCATTAGCATCTTCTTCCTTGGGCTGTTTTATGGCCTATCTAATCTTCCAATTAGTTTTGGTTAAAACAGCGCAGATTTCACCACGTTCTGAATTTCTTGACGGATCAGCCGCATCTCAGATCGTGACCATACTCAACCAAAACTGAATCAGTTAAGAGTTTACATTTTGAGTGATATTGCTGATTTGAGCGACCGTTCGTGGACAAATCACAAAGAAACAGCAAGGGCATCCTAGCTGCTGCGCATCGTTCAGCGCAGGTACTCTTAGCAGGCAATCCTTAAATACAGCATTTCGTCAACAACCATCAGATGGTGTAGTATACAAGAACTAGAAAAAGGGAAAGAGAAGTCGTGTAAATGAACCTGCCCATAAGTTGCCAAAAATCTTATGTCTAGACGCACTACTCGTACAGGTCAACAGTATTCTGGATCTACCCCATACAAGCTTAAGGGATTTCGTTACCTTATGGCTTATCACGCTGCTGTATGCAGACTAATTCAGGATAAACATCAACAGCCATACATATATGTAGATTTAAATTGTGGAGCCGGGTATCAACCTGAGTACGAAGAGGTAGGTGATGAGTTACTTGGTTCTCCAATCATTGCACTGCAAGAGTTGAACAAGCAGAAAATTAAACCAATATGTCACTTTTGCGACACTAGTGAAGAATCATTAAAGGTAGTGCCTTTAGCTGGGGGATGAGTATGTTGTGGCCATTAGAGAAAGAAAAAGCAAACTGGGTAAGACCCTTCTGTGCCAATTGCGATGACTCAAGAGCTGATTCATTGTCCTAACTGTCTATCTGAAGATATCAGCCGTAACGGCTTCAACGATCGCGGTACTCAAAGCTATAAATGTCGAGATTGCCGTCGCCGGTTTGTCCTGACTCCGAAATCCCTTCCCTTGAGCGATGAAGAGATAGCCTTGCTCGAACGTTTATTGCTTGAAAGGCTGGCCATCGCTGGAATTGCTCGGGTGATGCAGCGCTCCGAGAGCTGCATTCAGACCTACGTCAACGCCAAAGCTAAAACCGTTGCTCGGGAGGTGGAAGTGACGAAGAAAGTAAAAAAGCTCTGACGGTCCAGATGGACGAACTCTGGTCGTTCGTGGACCATAAAGGAAATAAACAGTGGGTTTGGATTGCTCTAGATGCGGACACTCGCGAAATCATTGGCCTTTATATCGGGGACCGAAGTGCTAAATCTGCCGAAGCTTTATGGCGGTCTCTACCGGGAGTGTACCGCCAATGTGCAGTCATCTACACCGATTATTGGGAGAGCTATGCCTGTGTGCTTCCTAGCCAACGCCACCGAGCGGTTGGGAAAGAAAGCGGGCTGACGAGCTACATCGAGAGGTTCAACTGCACCCTGCGGCAAAGGGTGTCGCGCTTGGTCCGAAAGGCTCTCTCGTTTTCAAAGAAACAAGAGAACCACGAGGCTGCGATCTGGAATTTCGTTCACCATTACAACCAGCAATTGCGCCTTAAGCAGGCTCATGCCGCTTCATTCTCTCCAGCACCCACATAATTGGACTACCTCATTAAAAACATTAGAGAGGGCTATCTCAGAGTTGAAGCTGCAATGTCAAGCTCACTACTGGTCAGGCGAAAATAAGGACTCTTTGCAACAGATATCTCAGAATCTAAATCATCCTCGTTTTCAAGGACTCGTTTACTCAGACCCTAACGGGAAACAAGATTTTCCCGTTAGAGAGATTCATGCTGTATTTCAGTTACCTCAAATGCAGAAGGTGGACCTACTGATGAATGTGGCCACTAATTATGTAAAACGCTGGGAATCAAATCCTAAAGCGACTTGGGAGGCTTACTCATTAGAGGAGATAGTCTCAGGTCACGGGAAAAAGTATGTCTTTGTCCGTGAGCCAGACAATCCATCCTTAAAGTGGACTTTTATCTACGCAACGAACTGGCCCAAACAGAAAGATTTGAACAAAATTAGACTTTATAGTATTGACAGAGATATTGGGAAAAGCATTTTAGATCATTTATTTAATCCAAAGTCAAATCCTCTCCCACATATAGGAGATGATGGCTCAATTTCGATCCAAGGCAATCTATTCGATAACTTTAATTCAGGCTCAGATGCATTAGGGGATTAGCAATGACTCAGAGCATGACGATCAAGGTAAGGAACCAAGAAACAATTCAAGAACTAACCACTGATGATGGCCGTAAAATCTATATCGTCAACAGTGATAGAAAAGCTCAATTTAATAGTACGAACGAAATGGTTGATTGGGCATGGTGGACTTGGAATCCTGTAACAGGATGTTGGCATGGATGCCCGTACTGCTATGCAAGAGATATTGCACATAGATTTTACAATACTGAATTTGAGCCAACATTTTATCCAGGCCGATTGGATGCACCTAAAAATATGAAACTTATGTCTGCTGAACGAGTTGCAAAAGAAGCAAAAAAAAGGAGAGTGAGCTTTGATAATGCTCTTGTCTTTTCTAGAAATGTATTTACCTGCTCCATGGCTGACTTATTTGGAAAATGGGTTCCAGAAGAGTGGATTCTTCAAGTTTTTTCGTCTGTCCAAGAATCTCCAGATTGGAATTTTCTATTTTTGACTAAATTTCCACAACGACTACAAGATATTAACGATACTCTCGGTGGGTTTCCGGATAACGTATGGGTAGGTACGACAGTGGATACTCAAGCTAGAGTTGCACTTGCTGAAAAATCTTTTAGAAATATTCAGGCAAAGGTTAAATGGCTTTCCATTGAGCCGATGTTGGAGCCTTTGTCATTCAATAGTTTAAAAATGTTTGATTTGATTGCTGTAGGTGGGCAAAGTCGGACCACTCAAGAACCCGAGTTTCAGCCCGAATGGTCATGGGTAGAGAGCTTATTGCAACAAGCACGAGAATCTGGTACGGCAGTGTATTTTAAAGAGAATTTGAGAGCTAGGCCAAAAGAATTACCGTGGTAGCGTGAATAGGAGTCAGGGAATTCCAACGCCCAAAAACGCAAAGCATACAAAAGCCCATAGCATGGACGATAACATCAGATAAAGACACCTCAAAGTCGAGCACTTTCTCGACGAACGTAGCTCGACTGAAATCGGCAATAATATAATTGCTGTCCTTGTCCGCAGCTACGGCAAAGACAACATCATAATCTATGTGGATTTCTTGGACCTTTTTTACACACTCTCCAAACAACTTTAATTACTGATGGGGCATCACGTTATATTCTGACCCGTCTACAAATATTTATTCAACGTTTCCTCAAAAACCGAATAGGGCTTCACCCCCACTAGTGTCTCCGCCAGGGCTCCATCCTTAAAAAACAGCACCGCCGGAATACTGCGAATGCTGTAGGTCTTCGCCAGGGACTTATTGGCATCCAAATCGACTTTTACGACCTTTGCTTTGCCGGTGAACGCCTCTCCTAACTGATCCATTAAAGGGGCTACCAATTTGCAAGGTCCGCACCAAGAGGCCGTAAAATCAGCCACCACAACGGTTTCTTGGGCAACCAATGCTTCAAAATCCTCAGCTTGCACATATTCAACAGTCATCGGTCGCTCTGGGGTAAAGGCTGTCAGCAGTTTAAAGCAATCGGCGACCGCCGGGACAGGGCGATCGGGTTGATCGGTCGGGTTCATCTGTAGGTCGTCAGGCCAAGGTGGCGATCGCCCTCTAGCCTCTTCTGGCATCGACCCTTGCAAATGGGAATGAATCTGTTAATGTTTAAGCGCAATCCTGCGGCAAACCCCAAAAAGCCTGCTAGGATTGGGTGCAAATTTTGGCGCAACCGCTGAAACCGTAAGCCGTTCAAGACTTTTGAAAAACCGGCATGTCTCACGATATGAACCCCACCATGAAAAACATCAATGACCAGCACATGGACCGGAATATCGACCGGAGTGAGGTTCAGGCTGCGGGCAACACAGCGGTAATGGATCCAGAATTCCATCCTGAGACCTTTTCGGTCGATGGCTATGCCGATCGCCTCATGGATGAACTGTTTGTGGGCGTCGAGTATCTCTTAGAAACCGGCACTGAACCAGAAACAGCGGCGACAGAGCCCGAGTACATTTCGATGAAAACCATCGAAATGCCCGATTTTGCCCTGCCCATCTCCCTAGAACCAGCGGGAGAATTGGTCACGGCCCCCGCCCGAACGGATGCGGCAGAAGCAGGGGACACGACAGCTACAACGGCAGCTACAACGGCGATCGCTCCGCCCTCCCAAGCCCGACCCGATTGGTCATTCCGGATTTTGTGGGGTTTATCGCTGATCTCCCTTGCCGGAGCCACCGCAATGGTCATGACCCAGTGGCAAAGTTATCGCAGCCTCCTGATGCAGCTCAGCGGTCAAGCCCCCGTCGCAGAAACCGTGGCGCTGGCCCCTACATCCCTGGAGTCTCCCAATCAGCAATTCGCAACCTATGTCCAGCGATCTCTCGAAGTCCTAAAGGATCAGCAAGCCATTAATCAAGCCAATCAGGCCCTCAATCCCGGAACAGTGGCGATCGTGCCGCCGACCTCCCTACAGATTCCCAGCACCTCTGCCCTGCCCGCTGTTCCCGCCGCCCCCAGCGCTGCGACGGCGACCCCCTCTCAGCAGCAAGAAACCGGGACCGTCCTAGAGCGCATTTATATTCCGGTGTATCAAACCCCGAATGGTTTTATTCCGGTGGTTCCCGGCGTGCCGGTGCCGCCGTCCATGGCAGCTTTACCGGGGGGGGCGATCGCCACCAACCCATCCAGCCCCGCCAGCCCTTCAGCGCCCAGTACAGCCCCGGCCCCAGCGGCAGCAGCCAAACCCTCGTCCCCTGCGGCTAAATCCAGCCCAAGCCAGACGCAGTCCAGCCCAGCCAACCCGTCTAGCCAACCCGCATCAACCAACCCAACCGTCGCCGCCGCTCCGCCCGCCGCGCCACAACCTGAGGCTGCCGCTGTGCAGACCCTCGTAGGGTTGTTAGAATTAGGCGATAGCTCGGCGGCGTTATTTGAAGTCAATGGGGTCACCCGTCGCTTTAGTTTGGGTGAAAAAATCGGCAACAGCGGCTGGAGCTTGGCAGAGATCAAAGCGGGTGAAGCAGTCATCCGTCGAAATGGGGAAGTGAAGTCGGTCTATGTCGGTCAAACTTTCTAGGGTGGTGAAACTTTCTAGAAATGCGCGCTCCCTGTTCAAGGTGACGATTGCACGACGATACGGAGTTTGAGGCCATGGGTCTGTTTGACGATCTTAGTCGTTTTTTGGAGATGCGCCTGGAGGAGTTCCTGCGCAATAATCCCCATTTGGAATTGCAAGCGCTGGAAGAACAGCTTCAGCAGCAGGAGTCAGATGCGATCGGTCTCTTGGCAGACTTGCAACGCCAGGAACGACAACTCAAGGACAATATTCTGGGCACCGCAAAAGAGGTCCAGCTTTGGCACGAACGCATCGAAAAAGCCAAACGGGCCAATCGTCAGGATCTACTAGAACCAGCCCAGGAGCGGGAAGCGGCGTTGCTACGCCAAGGCAATATGCTCTGGGGACAAATGCAGGGAGTCAAGGAGCGTATCGAGCGCACGAAGGATTTAGTAAAGCAGATTCAGGTGCGGCGGCAGGAGGTGCGAGCCAAGGTCATGGCAGCCCAAGCAGAACGAACTGCAGCCCAAGCTCAGCAATCGACGCAGAATACCTGGGAAACAACCGGTTGGAACCAGAGTGTGAGCCAACGGTCTTCGGCAGGGGATGATTTGGAAGAAAAATTCCGCCGATGGGAACTCGAAGAGGAAATTGAGCAACTCAAGCGAGAAATTCGGCCCTAAGACATGCCATTGACATAAGACCAACCCTCTGAGTGATTTCATTCTACCAATCACTCAGAGGGCGTCTTTGTCAAATTCGGTTGTTGGCTTCTAACGATCCACCGACCCCATAATCACATCCACACTCCCCAGAATCGCCATAATATCCGCAACCTTCACACCCCGCAAAAGCTGGGGAAGAATTTGCAGATTGTTGAAGTCCGGAGCCCGAATCTTCCAGCGCCAGGGATAGACATCACCATTACCCTGAATAAAGATTCCCAACTCACCTTTGCCGCTTTCCAGGCGGACATAGTGTTCCCCCTCAGGCATCTTGAAGGTTGGGGCAACCTGCTTGGCAATGTACTTGTAGTCTGGACCGTTCCACTCTGACTTTTTGCCCTCCACTAGGCGCTTGGCTTCTAGGTTCTCAAAGGGACCCCCTGGTAAACCTTTCAGCGCTTGGCGAATAATCTTCACCGACTCACGCATCTCTGCAATGCGCACCCGATAGCGAGCAAAACAATCCCCTTCGGTGGCTGTGGGTACATCCCATTCAAAGTCGTCATAGCATTCGTAATGATCGACCTTGCGCAGGTCCCACTTGATGCCTGTGGCCCGCAGCATTGGCCCCGAAAGGCTCCAGTTAATGGCCTCTTCCTGGGTAAAACCACCAACCCCCTCAACCCGGCGGCGGAAGATAGGGTTATCGGTGATTAGCTTTTCGTACTCGTCAATTTTGGGGTCGAAGTAATCACAGAAGTCTTCGCATTTATCCACCCAACCGTAGGGCAAATCTGCCGCGACGCCACCAACCCGAAAATAGTTGTTGTTAATCAACCGCTGCCCCGTGGCGGCTTCCCAAAGGTCATAAATCATCTCCCGTTCCCGGAAAATATAGAAGAATGGCGTTTGGGCTCCAACGTCGGCCATGAAGGGGCCAAGCCAGAGCAAATGGTTGGCGATGCGGTTGAGCTCCAGCATAATCACACGAATATAGCTGGCCCGCTTAGGCACAGGGATATCCGCCAATTTTTCCGGTGCATTCACCGTGATGGCTTCGTTGAACATGCCGGCGGCATAGTCCCAACGGCTGACGTAGGGCACGTACATGACCGTCGTGCGGCTTTCGGCGATTTTTTCCATGCCCCGGTGGAGGTAGCCAATCACCGGCTCGCAGTCGATGACATTTTCTCCGTCGAGGGTCACGATTAACCGCAACACCCCATGCATCGAAGGGTGGTGTGGCCCCATGTTGAGGACCATGGGTTCGGTTCTGGTTTCGAGTTGGGCCATGGATGAGGCGTCTCTTCAGTGCGGTGACTAGTGCAGTGACTGTAGCATTGTGAGTCTTTGCTCACCCTATAGCTTATCGGAATTGGACGGAGGGTGCAGCCGTTTCCTGAGGTTATTTGGGTTGTTTACGTCATGGCGAGGGCCTGGTGCAACACCTCAATGACATGGGTTTGCTGTGCGGGGGTGAGTCCAACCCAAAGGGGTAGGCGAATTAATCGGTTGGCAATGGACTCCGTGACCGTAAGCGGGGCTTGGAATCTACCGTAGCGCTGCCCTGCGGGTGAGTTATGGAGAGGGACGTAGTGGAAAACAGCCCAGATTCCGTTTTGCTTAAAGGTTTCGAGGATCAGCTGACGCTCGATCTCGGGGGCTAGCAGAATATAGTACATATGAGCATTATGTTGGCAATCTGGGGGGATGATGGGGCGGCGAATCATGCCTTCGGCTTCGAGCTGGGCCAAGTTTTTATGGTAGTACTGCCAAGTGGCTAGGCGTTTGGCCGTGATCTGGTCTGCTTCTTCCAGTTGTGCCCAGAGAAATGCGGCAATCAATTCCCCTGGCAAAAATGAGGATCCCACCTCCTGCCAGGTGTATTTATCCACTTCACCTCGGAAAAAACGGCTGCGATCGGTCCCTTTTTCCCGAATGATTTCGGCGCGTTGGCTAAATTCTGGATCATTCACCAGCAAGCAACCGCCTTCTCCTGAAATGACGTTCTTGGTTTCGTGAAAACTATAGGCTCCCAGATGGCCGATGCTGCCCAGGGCTCTGCCTTTGTAGGTGGCCATCATGCCCTGGGCGGCGTCTTCGATGACTTTGAGTTTGTGGGTTTGGGCGATCGCCATAATCACATCCATCTCACACCCGACCCCTGCATAGTGGACAGGGGCGATCGCCTTAGTCCGAGGGGTAATCGCAGCTTCAATCAACGTTTCATCTAGGTTCAGTGTGTCTTCCCGCACATCGACAAACACGGGCACGGCCCCCCGCAGCACAAAGGCATTGGCGGTGGAGACGAAGGTATAGGAGGGCATAATCACCTCGTCCCCTGGCTCTAGATCGAGCAGCAGGGCGGAGAGTTCGAGGGCGGCGGTGCAGGAGTGGGTGAGGAGGGCTTTGGCACAGCCGCTGCGTTGTTCTAGCCAGGTGTGGCAGCGTTGGGTGAAGGGTCCGTCTCCGGCGAGGCGACCTTGGAAGTGAGCTTCGGCAATGTAGTAAAGCTCTTTTCCCGTCATATGGGGCCAATTGAATGGAATAGAATTTTTGTTCATGTTTCGCAATTCAATCGCTGTATTTGGATTGACTGAGTTGCCTGTTCGACTTTTTGCTTGAAGCTCCCTTCGAAAGATTCTTGGCAATAGAGCCGAAGCATTTCGGTCTGTGCCGGAGAACTCATAACGAGCACTCCATTCGGTTGCCTTAGCCGTTCAATCATCCCGTTCTCACTCTGTTGCTGCTGATAAGAAACTGAAAAAGGAGCATGAGTGAACACACCTAAAGGATAGAGCTGAATGTGGCTGAAGGCTAAAGGCCTAGCGAGCACCGGATAGGCAAATTCAAAGGGAAATTCGGCCCCCCAGATTACAACAGGTTCATTCGGGAAATGGGTCAAGTCGGCTTGAACTTGCTGGGTCTTTTCCTGGGATGCAGCTTGCTCTGGCACTAAAATCACAAAATTCCACGCACAAACAATCAATAAAGTAAAGACCATCATCGATTGACGGAGTCGTTTAGAAGAAAATTTTAGATTGTAGGACGATTGAGATGATTGCAACAAAGAAAAGGCAAGTAAAAGGATCAATAATGGAATATAAACCCGTAAGATGCCAGGACGCCCCAGGATTCCAGTACTGAAACTAGCCCCAAGAAAGAGAAACCAGGCAATCGCAGTTGGCCATTTCGGATTGATGCAAAACAGAAAGATAGCCGAAAACGAAAGGGGAAGAATTATGGGATGGGTAATTGCTTTCACCGCAGCCACACCCTGAAACCAGCTAGCTACCAGGAAAGGGATTGATCCCAATTCATTTAGCATGCTCATTAAGGTTTGGGGATTTGCAATGTGAGGATCTGCAAAAAACCAATGGGTGACTAAAGCCAAATCGTTATCAGAGAAACCGTAACGAGCCATAATGTCGGGGCGTTGTCTGAGGTGCTCCGATGCACCAAAGTCTGTGAAGGGTGCCCGAGCAGTATTGAGTTGATTAAAATATTGCCAGATCTGGCCCGTATAGCTGTGAGCCTCAAGCATGCTTGCTAAGAGGATACCTAGCCCCAGAAACAAGAGGCCAACTTGTAGCGATCGCTGTTTCCCAATAGCAGCCCAAGGCAACAGTGGCAGGGCAACAAATATCACAAGCATGAATTCCTGACTTCTCACAAGAAAGCCCAGAAAAGCTAAAATTAAAGCGCTGATTAGAAGAAGAAGAGATTTACATTGCTGGCTTGTATAGGCTCGAAGGCCAAGAATTGAAGCAACGGTGAGCAATCCTGAATTAATTGTAAACTGGGGGAACAGCATGGGTCGCGAAAAAATAAGCAGAAGACCCAACACAGCGATAGTTTTGCTTACTCTTAATTTTAATAGTGAGTAGAGGATGAGCCAAGCTGATAAACCCAGGCAAAGGAGGGTTGCAGATGAATAACCAACAATGCCATTAAAGTCAGGAATAACGCGGACGATATATCCCCAAATCGGATTTGAGAAGATTAAGTAGGGTGAGCCGTAGGTTGCCAAACCATAACCATGAGCAACCATAGACATACCTACATCATCATTGGTTTCCCAGCGTGGCTCAAAGAAAAAGGAAAATACAACAAGAATTAAAATAGCTATACTAAATGACAGTAAGCCCTCGTATTTTCGAGTTATTCGAGTGAAGGATGGTAAACGGTTAAGCACGACTTACTAATACTGTTCCTAATACAATAAAACTCACCCCAATTGCCTTCAGGACGGATATTGACTCTCCTAAAATAACTATACTTAGAAGCATGACGAGCACAAAATTTAAGCTCATAAAGGGATAGGCATAACTCAACTCAAACTTTGTCATTGCAGCCATCCAAGCCAAGGAAGCCAAAAAGGCTGCTGCAAATCCTGAAAATATTGCGGGGTCTAGGAGAAGAGAAAGAAGGAATTTCAGTTTGTCTAGGGCTTCTGTGGGTAATGAACCAAAATTTTCAATTCTCCACTTAAGAATTAGCTGACCATATACAGTAAAAATAATGGTAGCTAGAATATAGAGATAATCAAGAATTCTGTGCGTCACTTTAATTACTCCAGAATGGCGATACCAAAGCCTGTTTCACCATAATTGTTGCCATTGTAAAGCATAAATCGCTGGTCTTTATGATCAAAAATAAAGGGATATTCAATCATTTCAGAATCCCAACCCGACGCGGAGACATTGATGCCAGCGATATCATCCTCTCGCTTCCAATTTCGCCCATCTTCTGACTCCGCATACCCAATGCGATAGGTCTTACCTCGAAATGAATACCACATTTTCCAGCCCTTTTTATCCTTAATAACAGACGGACGAGAAATGGCATATTCCTCTTCATTGAGGTAATCAATCGCAACATGTCCATCTCTTTTCCAATAAACTCCATCTTCTGACTCCGCATACTTAATATGATAAGAATGTCTTGGATGACCATCTTGCATTGACCAGCCGGTGCATGACAAGTACCACATTCGCCAAGAATCTTCAGTGGGTACAACAGCACAGCTAGCACAAAAATGAGGTTCTTGAGGTGAGCGATCGATAATAGGGCCAGGTGCAAACCGTTTAAACTCAGGTTCTTGCTCGACATTTGAATTGCTAATTGCTAAGCCGATTGAATTTCGAAAAGGAACTGTCACACCTAAATTCCATCCAATATAGTACAAGAGTCTATGTTTTTCTGTGCGAACCAACCAAGTTGCCATCGCTCCACTATCATCAAATTCACCTAATTTTCCAGGCGACAATACTGGAAAATGTGAAATCTGAAGAATTTTCTGAGGGGTGTTGATGTCTATTATGACAAAAGCTGTATGAGATCGATTCTTAAAGTCCCGAGTGCTAAAATAGATTCGAAACAAATCATCTTTAATGTGCTCGGCAATGGGGACAGCAGCATGGGATTGCATCCATTTCTTTTCTCCTGTAGGACAAAAGATTAGTCCCAGTTTCTTCCATTTCATAACGCCACTCAAATCCTTTTCAGCCTACTACTAGGAACACGCGATCGCTCCGTCGTCGCCCCAATATAAACCCCATCCGGCTCAGCATCCTTCAACAACAACGCCCCCGCCCCAATTACACAACGTTCACCAATCGTAATATGATCCCGTAACGTTGCATTCACGCCAATAAAACAGAAAGATTTGATCTCAACCCCACCCGAAACCACTACATGGGAAGCCAAAAAACAGTGATCCTGAATCACAGAATGATGACCAATATGATTCCCACTCCACAACGTCACATTATTTCCAATCTTTACAAAAGGCTGAATTGTATTGTCCTCTAAGATAAAACAATTATCACCAATACAACTCTCATTCAAAATCGTTGCATGAGAACTCACATAACTAGCAAGGTCATAGCCCAACGCCTTCACCAGATCATACTTCTCCTGACGCAATCGATTTAGCTTGCTATAACTCAGTGCCACAAATAGCTCATACTCACCCGGCGGATAGTGTTCCGTAATTGCTTCAAAAGGCACTACAGGCAAGCCACAAAATACAGGCTCCGTTAAGTAAGCCGTATCAACAGTAAAGGCAATGACGTCATAATCAGAATCATGGCAAAAGTAATAATGGGCCAGTTGCGCAATCTCTCCTGTACCAAAAATCACCAAAGGCTTCTTCATCCAGCTTTCCTCACCAAAATTGTAAACTCATATAGTCCATAGTCATGAAGCAAAGCCACCTGTCGTGAATAGGATCGCTTACATCGATCAAACCAAAAACAAGGATCGGCATAATGTAAATTATCCCGCATCTTATCCACATCTGAATAGGAGGTTAAGCAATTAAAGGCAAAGCCAAAACGACTGGTTTGATTGAGAATGTCAACGGTGGATTCAATATAGGATTGCCACTCCGCATAACTCCGCTCCATTTGCACATTAAAAATACCGCTGGCAATGCCATAGTCTGCGATTTCTAAGGGCTCAGAGGCAACGTGAAACCTGCGATTAGAATCCGGATAAGATCTAGCGCTGAAACGCGATCGCGCCACTTCAACCATCTCCCGAGAAACATCATAACCAGCATAGTCAAAATTACGATACCGTTCAGCTAAATAATCCAATAAAGCACCATAGCCACAACCCAGATCGTTGAGAGAGAAACCGTTTGATTGTGGCAGAATCCGAGTGAGTTGTTCAAACCGAAGCACTTGGCTTTCAGATCCATTCCAATCTACCCCTTGGGGAGTATCACCATGCACAGAAAGTTTTGCCGCATAGTAGCTAGCGACTTCAGACAATAAATCAGTCATATGATTTTCCATAGATTCGTCGCACAATCGTATAGGGTCGTTGCTTTGTTTCTGAAAAGATCTTAGAAAGATAAATGCCAATCACACCAATAAACGAAATAACTAATCCACCCAAAAGCCAGATCGAAGCCATTACAGAAGTCCAGCCACTAAGAGGCTTGGCAAAAAATAATCGATTGACAACTAAGTAAAGCGTGAACAAACTGGCAATTAGAAATATGGTTAAACCAACATAAAAGATTCCAATCAAGGGCGTATTACTAAACGAGGTGACTGAATTGATCAGCAACGACATCTTGCGGCGGAAAGTATATGTGGTCTCGCTAGTGCTTTGTTTAGTGACATGTTGAGGTCGCTGAAAAAAACCCGTAATATGCCATAGTCCTGCCATGAAAACCTCCCGCTCTCGGTGACTTAGCAATGCTTTAACATAACGATGGGTCATCAGTCGTGCTGTCACAACATTACGAGGCAGGGCTAATCCTGTTAGTGCCTGAAATAGTGTATAAAACCATTGTCCTGTTAGCCGTTCAAACAAATTGCCTTTGCGTTGATACTGTACACCATAGACCACATCACAATCTTCAGCTTTGAGCTGGGGGTAGAAATCCAAGAGCCATTCTGGCGCTTCTTCCAAATCGCTATCGATTAGAAAAATATAGTCTGCATCCGCATAGGTAAGCCCCGTCATCATGGCTTTGTGGTGACCAAAATTACGAGAGAGATCGATGACTTTCAGATGCGGATCTTCCTGACTCAGGGCCACCGCAACTGCCAAACTCTGATCCGGTGAGCCATCATTAACCAAAACTATCTCATAGTCTTCGCCCACGAGCTGTTTTGCTGCCTCGGCAGAGCGATCGCAAAACTCGTGAATATAGGGCTCAGACCGATAGAGCGTTGCAACGATAGATAGCTTCATGGCCGCACATACCGCATGTACTGAGGGGTTTCAGGGCCACAGTTAAACAGCATGTCCAGAATAGTAACACCGTGGACGAACTCTCCCCAAAGCTGAGGATATTCCCCGTAGCCCCCGTAATCAAACCAGGTCACCTTGATATTTTGGGCCGCAAAGATCGACTCGTCTAAGTACTCTTGGGCGGCTGGTCCTGAGAAATATTCCGATGCTTGGGCTTGACGACAAAGGTACGCTAGACGCTCGGTCTTGCCCTCAATCAGCTGATAGTCCCAGGAATTGCGAATCGTTGTCGTGATACCCAAATAGCGGCACACGGCCTCAATCAAATCTCGGTTGAGGGCTGATAGATGGCTGTAGATGCGATCGCGATAATAGGGCTCTAGCCATTGGGCAACCTCGGTGAAATAGGGCGATCGCCCATAATTACACACCAAAGCCTTCCAATGATCCGCCGCCCAAGCCGTATCCCGAATCTCGGTCTCACGAATGGTTTGCAGATATTTACCCTTCACCTGCACCGGCACGGTTAACCATTGTAGTCCTTGAGGCGTTTTGATCTTATTACGGTTGCGCCAATCCCGCCGCGTGTATTGCATATCGTCGTAGAGAATGAACTCATCGACTGCCGCAATCAAGTCAAAATAGCCCTTCCAAGGAATGTAGTTAGACTGAAGAATAGCAACCTTTTTCATACCCCTACTCACTCACATTTAGCGATCAACAGCATTCCAGAGCCCTGACGCCAGAGTCCTAACCAGATCATTTACTTTTGAACAGTTGGTAAGGCGAATTGGGTGGCTGGTTACTGACTGACTCTAAGGTAGTCTGGATATACTGATAGATCAGAGGATTCGTTTGCGAAAAGCGCAATTCTTCCCGCCCATCGAGGGGAAGATCAAGCACCACCGCAAAACCCGGATCTGCCGCTTTTATCCGTTCAATTTCCGCTTGCTGGAATGCCTGATTACGAGGAAACAGCGCATAGATCGACCACATGGGAGATTTACGCTCCAGCAGTGCCGGAGCTCCGGGCCAAAATGGGGTGGCGATAAAAGGACGATCGCCCGGTGCAAACTCAGCCGCGAGGGACTGTAAGAGCTGAATTTCTGCGGCGGTTCCTTGATGAACAGTGAGGCGATCGCCCACCACTTCAATCTCGGTGCATTGCCCCAAACGACATTGAGACCCTAAAAGCCAACCGAGCTGATGGGGAGCAGCGGTGAGCAAGCTGGCGATCGCAAACATCGAGAGACAAACCCACTTTACTTTGCTGGTCTGCCGCGCCAAAACCGCAAAACAGAAAATCAGCCAGGGAAACGCCCCCAAGGCCAAATGCTCAAAGTCAGCACGGGAAAAGGCATAGTGGGCATAGGGTAGAGCCGTAAAAGCCGTGGCAACTTCCAGGGGGGCAATAGGCTTCCGTCTGACCACGCCTTGCCAGAGAACCCAGGGAATTGCGAAGACACCATACAACGCGACGGCTAAGAAGAAACAGCCCACCAAAACCTTAACTAAAGCATCAAAACCGCTCAATTCGGCAAAGGGAACCCGCCAAGGCCAAGGAACCGGCAAGGGCAAATTAGTCGATTTCAGCTCGAACAAGATAAAGCGAACACTTTCCACAAAAGCCGGAGCAAAGTCTTTCACCAGGGCCAGCATGAACAAAATCGGCAAATAGCCGTTGAGCACCCCAATGGCACTGGACAAACAAGCCTTGGAAAAATGAACCCAGCTCCTGCGGGTGAGTGCCAGATAAACCGTGACACCCAACCCAGCCGCCACCCCATAAACCCCATGGTTGCGGCCAAAAACCGCCACAAGACCCACTACGATTCCGGTAAAAAAGTAGCGATAGTAGGTCGGGCGCTGCACCAAAAACGCCAAGGCCCCCACCAAAAAGATCGAGAGCGCCGTATCGACAACTTTATAAAACGGAAACATCCAAAACCCAAGGACCAGGGCCGCGATCGCCAAAAAAAGAATTTTGGCTTTAATAGTTTCCGGCTTTGACCAGGCTCCAGCAATCAGCCCCATTGCAACCGCTAGCCCAAGGGCTTGGAAAATTGCCAGCGAACGCCGCAGCGCCATAATGCCATGGCTGCCCTCCCAGTTCATCCAAAGGGCTGACCAGTAATAGCGCCCCGGATCGTAGGCCATAAAATCCCGAATCGGGACTTCGCCCGCCTGAACCCGCTGAGCGCCATACCACAGAAACCCTTCATCTGCCAAGCTGAGACCGTAGCGTCCCTGCCACAAAAACAGGCCCATCACAACTGCGATCGCCCAAACGGAGCAAAGGAATTGAGGGATAAGTCCTGAACGACGAAGCTGCATAAACACCATGACAGGGCGTCTTCATCTGAGACATCGCACACTACTCTGCCATAGTTTCAATCGATGATGAACTCGCTGCAATACCGTCACCTCCCTTTGATAGGATTGAAAGTCGGGTAACCCGTCAAAATACCTATTGCTTTCGCTATCACATTCTAGAAACCGGCAGTCTGGAGGACCGCAACGTGGAAAATACGCTTGGTTTAGAGATTATTGAGGTTGTCGAGCAGGCAGCGATCGCCTCAGCCCGCCTTACCGGTAAGGGCGACAAAGATGGCGCAGACGAAGCTGCAGTAGAAGCCATGCGGGAGCGCATGAATAAAGTCCACATGCGCGGTCGCATTGTGATTGGGGAAGGGGAGCGCGATGACGCACCCATGCTCTTTATTGGCGAAGAAGTGGGTATCTGCACCCAGCCCGATGCAGCAAACTTCTGCACGCCCGATGAGCTGATTGAAATTGATATCGCTGTGGACCCCTGCGAAGGGACCAACCTTTGTGCCTATGGTCAGCCCGGTTCGATCGCGGTGTTGGCGATCGCCGAAAAAGGCGGTCTATTTGCAGCCCCCGACTTCTACATGAAGAAACTAGCGGCTCCCCCCCAGGCCAAGGGCAAAGTGGATATCGACAAGTCCGCCACCGAAAACCTCAAGATTCTCTCCGAGTGTCTCGATCGCGCCATTGATGAACTCACCGTCGTGGTCATGAAGCGGGAGCGCCACAGCGATCTGATCAAGGAAATCCGCGAAGCTGGCGCTCGGGTGCAGCTCATTTCCGATGGCGACGTCGGTGCAGCGATCAACTGTGGGTTTGCTGGAACCAACATCCATGCGCTCATGGGTATCGGTGCGGCTCCCGAGGGTGTGATTACCGCTGCGGCGCTGAAGTGCTTGGGAGCTCACTTCCAGGGGCAGTTGATCTATGACCCGGCGATCGTCAAGACCGGCCTGATCGGCGAGAGCAAGGAAGCCAACATTGCTCGGATGAAGGAAATGGGCATCAACGACCCCGACAAGGTCTACTCCGCTGAGGAGTTGGCTTGCGGCCAGAACGTCCTGTTTGCGGCGACCGGCATTACCTCCAGCAACTGGCTTGAAGGGGTTCGCTTCTTTGGTGACGGCATCCGCACCCAGACCCTGGTCATCTCTAGCCAGTCCAAGACTGCCCGGTTTGTGGACACCATCCACATGAAAAACAACCCCAAACGCATCCAACTCAAATAGATGCAACCGTAGGGACGAACGGCGGTTCGTCCCTACCACCTGCAAATCCTTCAAAAGATTAACTTTCCCCTGAGATCTTTACGTTTCAGAACACAATAAAGGACGGCTTTTTAATACACCATTAAATAGATTGCTTTAGGAAAGGGTTTTATGCATATCGCAGTGGTTGGACTGACCCACAAGACCGCGCCGGTCAATGTCCGCGAGAAACTGAGTATTCCAGAGCCCCAGATTGAGGGGGCGATCGCCCATCTCCTCTCCTATCCGCATATCAACGAGGTGGCCATCCTCAGCACCTGCAACCGCCTCGAAATCTATTTTGTCGCCAGTTCCCTCGACGCCGGAGCCCGCGAAGTCGTTCAGTTTTTATCGGAACACAGCAAGATTCACCTTGACGAGCTGCGCCCCCATCTCTTCACCCTGCTGCGTCAGGACGCGGGCTTACACCTCATGCGCGTGGCCTCAGGCTTAGATAGCTTGGTCCTGGGCGAAGGTCAGATTTTGGCCCAGGTCAAAACCATGCACCAGGTGAGCCAAAAGCATAAAGGCGTTGGCCGCATCCTCAACCGCTTACTCAAACAGGCCATCACCGCTGGAAAACGAGTTCGCACTGAGACGAGCATTGGCACCGGAGCCGTTTCCATTAGCTCTGCGGCGGTGGAACTGGCTCAAATTAAGGCCGCTGAGCGCGCTGCCTGCGGTGCGGGTTCCGGCTGTCTGTCGGATTATCACGTTTGTATTCTGGGCGCGGGCAAGATGTCTCGCTTGGTCGTCAAGCATATGCTCTCTAAGGGCGGCACCCGGATTACGGTCCTGAATCGCTCCCTGGGACGGGCAGAAAAATTGGCCCAGGAATTCAAGGACTTAGCAGACATCCAAGTGGGATTGCTGGATGACATGATGGCCCATGTGGGTCAAGTCGATATGGTATTTACCGGCACTTCGGCCACGGAGCCCCTGCTGGACCGGACCAAGCTGGAAATGCATTTGGCCGGAGACCGGCATTTGATGCTCTTCGATATCGCTGTCCCCCGCAATGTCCATGACGATGTGAAAGAACTGGCCTTTGTCCAAGCCTTCAACGTCGATGACCTTAAGGCTGTCGTCGCCCAAAACCAGGCCCAGCGTCGCCAAATGGCCATGGAAGCCCAGGGCATTTTAGAAGAAGAATGCGCGGCCTTCGATGCCTGGTGGCATTCCCTAGAAACCGTCCCCACGATTAACTCTCTGCGCGACAAAATCGAAACCATCCGCACCCAGGAGCTCGAAAAGGCCCTGTCTCGTCTGGGCACTGAGTTTGCCGACAAAAAACATCAGGAAATCATCGAAGCCCTGACCCGTGGCATTGTTAATAAAATTCTCCATGACCCCATGACCCAATTGCGGGCTCCCCAAGATAATGAAACCCGTCAACAGGCTATGGATACGCTGCGGCTGCTCTTTAACTTAGAAGAGGCCAAGGTGTCCTAGGAAACGGTCCTGAACATTCACGCTGACGTCCCCTCTGCTCGCTTTAAGACCACAGAGTTCCGGCCTTGATGTTTGGCCAGGTAGAGCGCCTTGTCGGCCCACTCAATCAACCGCTCGGGCTCTCTTACGGCTTGGGCGGACGCGCTGCTGACGCCGCAGCTCAAGGTGACATGGGGAGCAGTCTTCGAGCCCGAATGCTCAATTTGTAGCTGGCTGACCCGTTCTCGAACGCGCTCCGCGATCGCCTGGGCCAACTCCGGTTCAGTATTGGGTAAAATCACCGCGAATTCCTCCCCCCCATAGCGCGCCACCAAGTCCGTTCGCCGCACGGCTTGACGCACCGCACTGGCCACCCGCACCAGGCAGTCATCCCCCGCTTGGTGCCCATAGGTATCGTTAAAGGGCTTGAAATAGTCAACATCACAGAGAATCAGCGCCGTGGGGCGCGGCTGAGCCAGCGTCGCCTCCAGGACGCGGTCAAACTGGCGACGATTGGCCACCTGGGTCAAGCCATCCAGCGTCGCTAAACCTTCCAAAATTTGGTTGTGGTAGGCCACCATGGCGATCGCCGACAGCCCCAAAGCCAACAGCGGCGTGGCAATCGGCACCCACCACCCCGCCAAGAACAACCCATAACCTGCGGCACTCAGGAGAATCCCCAGCCCCACCGAGCTACCCAGGACGACCCAGGCCGGATGCAACCCTCGGTGGAGCGAGCTAGATTGCAGAATAAACCAACTGAGACCCGACCCGGCGATCGCCCAAATCCCAATCCAAAGCCCTTCGCCCCCATCGGGCCAGTCCCGAATCAACGGTAAGCCCAGCATCGCCCCATCCAGCAATTGTCGGGCCAGTGTCGCATGGATGTAGACCCCCGGCATTGATTCGCTTTGCTGGCTAAAACCAGTGTTATAGGGCGTCAAAAACAGATCATTAAGACTGGGAGCCGTTGCACCAATGAAGACAATTTTGTCCCGCAAGGCATGGGGTGGCAGCCGACCTTCCCACACATCCCGAAGGGGAAACGACTGGAAATTATCCGCACCCCGGTATTGCAATAAAATCTGGTATCCGCCTGTATCGACATTGCGGTAGAGACCACTATTCGGTTGGAGAGACTGCAGCCTTGCTTTGCCAATTCGGACTTGATCGGGGTGGCGATCGCTCATCTGAGGCGTAATCCCCTCCTGGGCCAAATAACTCAGCGCCAGGGATGCCCCCAAGCTTAGGGAAAGTTCACCCGAGGCAGACTGAATTGAGACCAAGCCACGCCGTACCTTATTGTCTGGATCGAGAACCAAATCCGCCAGGGCAACCTGCCCTTGAGCCGCTAGCTGAGGCGGTGCAGCCACATGCTGTCCAACGGCCTTTTCAACCCCAATCAGGTTGGGCATCGCTTGCAAGCGGGCTGTCAACTGATCTTGACCCGGAGGCACCGGCAAATCGCGATAGAGATCGAGACCCACTATCCGAGGTCCTTGGGCTTGCACCTGGGTCAGCAAACGAGCCAATTTTTCATCGGATAAGGGCCACTGACCCAAAGCCGAAATATCCGCTTCTTCTATTTTGAGGATGACAATTCGCTCATCGACCGCAGCCTCTGGACGCAACCGAATCAGGAGGTCTAGGGCATTGAACTCAAGGACCTGTAGCCAACCGAGATGACTGGTCAGCAAAACCATGCCGACAATCCCCGCCGAGACTTTAATCATGCCGGGATAATGTCGTAAGTTTGACCAAACCAATTTCAGTTGTGTCAACATCATCGATTTATCTAGACCTTAGTTCATCTAGGACTGTCTAGCGAGATAGGGGGACATCCTGCAAATCAGTCAAGCCGACGGAGCTCAGCAATTCCCGCCAGGCTTGGGTCGCGGCAGGCTGAGCATCCTGATTGCGCCAATCCGCCAAGGCTCTCGCGGTGTCGTACCACAGCCCTTGCTTGCCATAGAGCGAAGCTTGTTCGGCCAGGGAGGACACACCAGGGGTCGAGGCAGGAGCCGAATGGGCAACCCGCTTAATCCAGCCAGAGGCCCAAGGACTATCGGGGCCTAGCTTATTGCCACAGACCAGGGCAACCGACCACAAATATTCCTCCCCTTCAGTCAGACCGGGTGCATTTTCCGGGAGTTGAAATTTAATGATGCCAGATTGTTGTGGCAGCAGCATTGTCATTTCATAGAAGTAACTTTCATCGGGATTTTTGATACTAAAGAAAATTTGATGGGCAGCCATCTGCTCCACATAGGCCATAAAGACAGGATGGCTCGCAGCGGTCAAACCACTATTGCCTGCTGGCGTCAGCAACCGAATGGCCTGACTATCTTGCCCTACATCTTGAAGACACCGACCTCGGGAGGCTCCCCCTTCAGTTACACGGGGAGCAGCAGCGCCCTTCGGTGCAAAAAAACCACCAAACCCGCTACTGGGCTTGGTTGAGCGAACGGTTGAATTAGCCGTTTGGCTGGAGTTGGCACTTTGGGCTTGGGCGAGTGCCATGGTGGGCAAGCCCAGGCCACTCAAACCGGCACCGCCAAGCAGAAGGGCTGCAAGCCAAAATCGTACAGAAGGAAAGGAGAATTTCATTATTTACACTACCTGAGGAACAACAGCAGAGAAACAGCAAAAAAGAGAACTGGCTTAAATTTCAGCGAAATGCGTTAGAAAAGCAATTTTGGAGTTTTAGGAGGCTGAAATCAAAGCTGTAAAGTTATCTTCTAGTATGAAATAAGCCAGCGTAAAATTATTGACAAACGTTTGATTTAGGTTTTTTTAATCGACTTTTTATATAGACATCAAGCTAACCTCCTAAGTCTGTAAAACTGCGTAAGTTATCTGGCGGGTTAGGAGAGGAATTAGAGTTAGAGCCAGTTGCCCACCAAAACAAACGGTGACCAATAGAAGGGATGGCTGTAGCGATCGCTATGCAAAAGTGCCAATTGAGCATTGCGCAGGGACTCGCCTCGGGAAACCTTGCTGAAATCCCCCAACTGTTCATAGAGTTCAGTCATTAACAACGCCGTAGATTGATCATTGACCGACCACAGGGTTGCTAGGGTGCTGCGAGCCCCCGACTGAACTGCTAAGCCTGCAAGGCCCAGAGCTGCATGGCGATCGCCCACCGCCGTCTGACATGCACTGAGCACCAGGAGTTCAATCGGATGGGCTTTGCGGGTCCCTCGGGATTTCAGCAATTCACGAATATCCCGCACGGTGATGGTGTCATCCCAGGTGAGCAAAAAGGTTTGATCGGGATCGGAACTAAATTGACCATGGGTCGCCAAGTGAACGATGGGGAAATTGCTGCTAGCCAACTGTTTGCGAAGATTGTCTTTGGTAAAGGCTTCATCTAGAACAACCCTGGCCGGAACATTGGCTTGAATTTGCTCCATTTCTTCCTTGACACCCGGCAGCGCCGCAAATCCCTGGCGGGCCTGGGTCAGGCCAAGACTGAGGGCTTGGACCTCTGCGGGAGCGAGTTCACGCGGTTCTAGGAGCTGGAGTCCTGGGGTCAGTGCCACCTGATAATCTTCGATCAGATACCGTTGGCCATCGTAAAGGGCCGCTAGGGGTAAATTCCGAAAGGCTCCATCGGGTACAAACACCAGGGTTTCAATCTGATGCTGTTTCAACGACTCGGCGATCGGCTCAATTAACCAGCCATAGGCTTCTCGGGCAAAGGCTTGTTGCCGTTTTTTGGAATAGGCCGGGTTCAGGGTTTGTAGCCAGGTATCAAGGGTCTTTTCAACCTCCGCCTGGGTCACGGGAATCCTGTGGTGGGTGAGGGGTTGCCCCGAAATGGAAAGCAGCACTTCAAGGCGATCGCGCAGAATAATCGGATAAATCACCGCCGCTTTGGCATCGATCTGATCGATTTTTTCGGTGCTGACTTCTAAACAAGCGGAGCGGAAGAAGTTCTCCAGTTCAGCCAATTGCAATTCCTCAATCGCGCCTCGGGCCTCTTGTAAGATTTCAGGGTTGGAATCGGGCTGGATGAGCAAACCCACAAATTCTCGGTAAACCGGCTCAATGCTCTCCTGAAAGGACGCTTGAATCTCTGGGTTGGTCGCCACTAGATCCCCGCGAATGGAGCGCAACGTCGTTATGGCCTCTCGATAGGCGGCGATCGCCTGCTGCCGGGATTCAGGCGCGAGGCTGGGTCCAGCCGCCGCAACGGTGATGCGGCCTTGCTGCCACTGCCAGCGATAGGCAATGTCGTCAGCTTGGGCCGTTTGGGCCAAAATCAAGGCGTCCTGGGTCAGCCGAGTCGCCTCCTGCCATTGCCGGGTCCGTTCGTAAAGATGACCCAATTCCCCCAGAGCATAGGATTCAGCGCGGCTGTCTTGCAGACCACGGGCCTGGGCAACGGCGGTACTCAGCACCTGGGCAATGCCTTGCGGAGTCGCCAGCGGAGTTGCCAAACCGAGCGTTGAGGGCAACTGACCGGACAAGAGCTGGGTCAAGCTCGCAGCCAGATTGACGCGGGCATAGACTGCACGGCGGCTGGGTGCAACGCTGTCAAAGTCGGCTTGAAGGGTCGGTAAGAGGTCATAGACTGCCCCAGGCTGGTTGGTATCGGCCCAGAGGCTTAGCAAATTGAGGCGGGCCTCCAATCGAACCAAGGAATCCGGAGCCGTGGCGACAGCCTGCTGATAGGCCGCCGTAGCCGCAGGCCAGTCCTGGCTCGCCCGTAGGGTATTGCCGAGGATAATCCGCGTGGTGCTGGTGTCGAGCTGGTGCTGCTCGGCCAGTGCCAAACTGGTCTTGAGAGCAGATTGAGCATCCTTGAGATAGCCGGTCGCTTGCAGCAACCTCCCCAGGCTTTGATAGCCCAACGCCTGAACTTCGGGGTTCGCTTGCTGGGTGAGCTGGGCTTGGATTTGATCCATGAGCGATCGCGCCCGCCGATAAAGCCCCAAGGCTTGCAACGCTTGGGCCTGATTAATCTGGGTACCGAGAATTCCAACCGGGTCTTGCGCCTGACGGTATTGGGTTTCAGCCCGTTGCCAAGTTTCAAGGGCTGCCTCGGTTTGCCCTTGGTCAAACTGTTGAATCGCCTGACGATTGAGCGATTGCGCCGCTTGCGCCGCTTGCACTGCTTGCGCCGACGATACTGCTTGAGGGGTCTTTAGGGCCAGTTGAAGCGCGTCAGGCGGATAGAGGGGAGCTACAGATCCTACAGACGGATGGGCAGGGCTCACGAGAGGAGGCGAGGCTGGGGCCATCCAGGCCATCGCCCGCTCTCCCCCCACGCTCCCCACAAAGGTCAAAATCGCCAATCCCCAGGTCAGCCAACGGCGCAGCCATGGACGGATCGGCCACAATCGCAACAGTCGTGATCGTCGTGATGAACAAAGGGATAACCAACGTTGACTCACAGTCTTCATCCTGGGACAGCAGTAGAGGATCAGAGGGGGGCGATCGCCGGAGATCTTCGGGAGATCTTTACCGTACCTATCGCGCTCTAGATATCCTCAGACTTCCCAGAGAAACCTTGAGATCGTCTATCTCAGTAAAAAAGAGTTCCTGTTAGTAAGAAATCAAACAGTCACTCGACCAAAAGTATGAAATTTTCTGTGCAAATCTAGAGAAATTAAACTTTTCCCGATATGTTACTGCTGAGTATTTCTATTAGCAATGCTCTCGCTTCTTGGCCCATGTTTGAAGCACAGTGGTGACTACACAGCTTCTGTCGCTCTAAGTGTTACATCGCTCAATTCTGAAGATGAAATGCTAGGGGTTTCTGCGAAGTCAGTCAGTGCGCGATCGCCCGCAACAAACTCCGGTGCCAATAGCAGTCTCCGTTTACCTGGTTTAGGATTTTTGAGGAAGCAAACATGATTATCGGCTTAATTGTGACAACGTTGGTGACCGCACTAGCCCTTGTGGTTTTGTCGAAAATTCCGGGGTTAGGGATTGAAATTGATGGTTTTGGCAAAGCCATCGCGGCGGCCATTGCCTTTGGTCTCCTGAACGCAGGGGCGAGCTGGTTAACCTGGTTACTCAAGCTGGGTCCCTTAGAATGGCTAACTTGGCCCATTCTGCTCTTGATCAACATCATCATCTTCGGCTTAGCCGCTTGGTTGATTCAAGGCTTCCGCCTCCGCAGCATTTGGAGCGCGATAGTTGGGGCGATCGGCCTCACGATCCTGACTAATCTTCTCACCGCTCTGATTCAAAGTTCGGGTCTGCTGCCTGTGTAGGAGTAGCGTCTGATCTAGGGGCTTCGGTTCCTAATCTTGTGTCCAGGGTTGTATCAATGGCCGGACAGTCACGGTTTTCGAGCTGGCCGTCCGGCATTGTTGTATTACAGAACAACGTATGCTGAAAGTTAGCATCTAGGGTGTTGCTTTGGCTAAGGTCAGCGCCCTGAAGCTGCGCGCCTTGAAGATCCGCTTCCTTAAGCTTTGCGCCCATGAGTTTGGCCCCCATGAGATTGGCGTTTTGTAGATTAGCGCCCTTAAGATTGGCCCCTTGGAGCTTGGCTCCCATAAATTTTGCGTTGCGAAAATCGGCCCAACGCAGATCCGCTCCCCGCAGATCCGCTCCCATCAAATTGACCGACATCGCTTTGGCCCCTTGCAAACTGCTCTCCCGCAAATTGGCCCACTGGAGATCCGCCTCCGGCAAGCGGGCAAAGGAGAGATTGGCCCCCCGCAGATTGCTGCTTTTGAGATTGATATGGAGCAAATTGGCATCCTGGAGAGTGGCCCCTTGCAAATTGGCCCCCTGAAAATTCGCCCGATGGAGATCCGCATGGGTCAAATCCACAAAGGGCAATTCAATGCCATTGAGATCGGCTCCGTTGATATCCAACCCTGTCATGGCAATGCCATCGGCATAGAGATCCTCTAGGGCCTTGCGGCGGGCATAGCTAATGGGCAGCTTCGCCGCAGCGGCATGGTCGATCACCTGCCAAGCTTCGTAGTGTTTTTGAGCTTTGCGATCGGGCGCTTCTTTGATGTAGAGAATCACGGCAGTGGCGATCGCGATCGACTCCGCACTCTCAAATACCGCCCCAATGGCTTGGCGCGAAACCAGATCCCAGGGGGAGCGAATCGCCACATCCTCCGCCCACAGGGCAATCCCCGACAGCAATAGTACCGAAACCGCCACCACCCCAGCGGTAGGCATGGCTTGAATCGCCTGCTCATAGCGCAAGCGCCACCGTCCATAGCGTTGTCGGGCGCGGATTTGCCCCATGGTTGTCCTGTCGAGTTGACCTAGGCGGGAACTTCGATCCGTTGACTGCCTGCTAACGCAAAGGCCGCGTGGATGACTTGGAGCGCTTCGACGGCCTGCTCCTCCGCCACCAAACAGCTAATTTTGATCTCCGATGTGGCAATCATTTGAATATTAATCCGATGATCGGCCAACGCCTGAAACATGCAGGCAGCCACACCGGGCTGGTCAACCATGCCTGCACCGACGACGCTGACCTTGGCGATCGCCGGATTCACCACAATTTCGCAGGGACCCATCTCCGCCGTAGCATCCTGGAGGACCTTGCGGGCCTGTTCCACATCGGCTTGAGCCACCGTAAAGGCAATATCCCGTGTAGAAAGTCCATCGATCACCCGACAGCGCTGGGACTGAATGATCATATCAACGCTGATCTGATGCTCCGCCAGCAGCGTGAACACACGGGCGGCCATACCGGGGCGATCAGGGACATGGCGAATGGCCAACTGGGCCTGGTTGCGATCGAGGGCAACACCGCGCACAGGCGGTGCATTTTTCTGGGCGCTGGCGGGCGTGGGCACGGAGGAGCTGCTGACCCCAAAGGTTTGACAGAGGGCGGCGATGGCGCGATCGCTATCGGCCAAATCCACCACACAGCTCACCTTGACCTCCGAGGTCGAGATCATCTGAATATTCACCCCCGCATCCGCCAGGGACTGGAACATTTGCGCTGCCACGCCGGGACGGCCAATCATCCCCGCACCGGAAATACTAACCTTGGCAATTTGGCTGTCGCTGAGGACTTCGCTGGTCTCCGTCTGGTCGCGATCGCACAACGTCGGCAAAATCGCCGCCGCCACCGCCTCGGCCCGTTGCAGGACGCGATTACCCACCGTAAAGGCAATGTCGTTGCTGTTGCCCTCGTGAATCGACTGAATAATCAGATCCACCGGCAATTGCTGCCCGGCAATTTCCCCAAACAACGAAGCGGCGATACCGGGGCGATCGGGGACCCGCAGGAGGGCAACCTTCGCCTGGTCGGTATCAAGCTCGACGCCATCCACCGGATGGGCAATTTCCATATTTTCGAGCGGACGGGGGGCGATCGCCTGATGGGGGCGAACCCAAGTTCCCGGTTCATCGCTCCAGCTCGATCGCACCACCAGGGGCACATTATAGTTACGGGCAATTTCTACGGCGCGAGGGTGCAGAACCTTCGCCCCCAAACTAGCCAGCTCTAGCATTTCATTACAGGTGATCTCGTCCATCAGCTGGGCCTCCGGCACCAGTCGAGGATCCGTCGTCAGAATGCCGGGAACATCGGTATAAATTTCACAATAGTCTGCCTGGAGCGCCGCCGCTAGCGCCACCGCCGAAGTATCGGAACCGCCTCGGCCCAGGGTCGTAATTTCCAGATCGGCCCCATTGCTAATGCCCTGAAACCCAGCAACCACAACGACTTCGCCGCTGTTGAGCGATCGCTGGATCCGCTCCGGATTAATCGACAAAATCCGCGCCCGCGAGTGATAGGCCTCCGTGACGATCCCCACCTGCGCCCCGGTCATGGAGCGAGCCGGTTGCCCCAGGGTTTGCAGCGCCATGGACACCAGCGCAATGGAAATTTGTTCTCCCGTGGACAGCAGCATATCCATTTCCCGGTGGCTGGGAGAATCGGTGATGTCATGGGCCAGTTTGACCAACCCATCGGTGGTCTTGCCCATGGCCGAAACCACCACGACTACGCGATCGCCCGCCGCCGTCCGTTTGACAATGCGCTGGGCAACCGCCTGAATGCGCTCCACCGAACCCACCGAAGTACCACCGTACTTTTGAACCACCAGAGCCATTGCAGACCGTCCTCAAAGTCAGTGCCTACAGCTTATCAGAGCCCTTAGGCGATGGCGGGCTCTGGCGAGGTTGCTTAACGATTGCGGCAAAGGTTGGCGTCAATGCGGCAGGTTTCAGCTTGGACGCGATCGCGCAACTGGTCATCCTCACGCTGCATCAGCAAAATTTGATTAAAGCGCTCAATCGTCAGGGGTTTGAAGTTGGTTTCTACGATTCGCTTCGAGTCATTGCAGTAGTTAATCGCCACGCCCCGCACCCGAGGATCAAGACCATTAAAACTGTTGCGATCGTCACACCGAATGGCCGGGACCCGGCCCATCACCGCCTGGATATCCTGAACCGCCTGCTTGCGCTTGGGTTCGATGGAGAGCGCCGCCCGCACAAAGTTAGCAATTTCTTCCGCCGTGGCCGGGGCCGGTTTCGTCTGGGCATAGGCAACACTGCCCAAGGCCAAATCAAAACTCGGGGTCAGACCGGGAGCCCATCCCATCACAACCCCCACGCTGGCCAACGCGCTCGCCCAAAACCATCGAGATCCCGGTCGAGGTCCCGATCGAGACCCTGATCGCTGTCCCTTGGGCTCCATCGCGGTGTGTTCTATTGTTCGTGATTGGTTCATCATGTCAGCAGGGATGAGAAAAGGGTAGGGACTGCACCCAGGTTCAATTACCCGTTCCAGCAGGGTCTGGGGCGGGAACAAGCTTATCCTGGATATAGAGCGTACCAGGCTCCCAAGTGATTTTGTGGTTCACCGGGTTAAATTCCTGGAGGCTTCAGCGCCCTGGAAAAGACCGATTCAAAGGCCCATTCCCAGGCTTATCTTATTGATGCTTTAACGGGGCAGAAGTTCCTTGGGCACAGAGCGTGCATAGTTCAATAATCTTGGTTTGCAGGGTAGCCAGTTCCTCTTGACCGAGCTTGAGTTCGGCTTCTAGGGCCAATAACAAGGGCAGAGCCTGCAGCAGTTGGGTTTGGGACAAATGACGGATTTCCTGCTGGAGAAAATAGATGCGGTTGGGGTTGCCAATGCCGGCGGCGGTGGCGATCGCCCGGTTATCCCGCTCCCCCGATTCCAGCATCACCTTAATCCACAGCCAGGTGCGAAATTGACTCACCAGCGTCGCCACAATCCGCAGGGCCGGTTCATTTCGTCCCAATAAATCCGACAACAGTTCTAGGGCTTTGGGGATTTGGCCCTGGCGAATGGCGCTGGCGAGTTGCAGGGTACTCTGGGTGCTCGTCGTCACCAAACTGGCAACGGTCGCTAGATCCAACGGTCCATCGGTCTGGCCCGCAAACAGCCGCAGTTTTTCGAGTTCGTTGTAGAGCTGGCGGGTGTCGTTGCCCACGGCTTCGACGAGAAATTCACCCCCCTCGCGACTCAGGCGAACCCCGAGGGTTTTGGCGAGCGATCGCAATCGCGCAGCCAGCTCCTCTGTTTTCCAAGGCGGAATCGGCGAGAACTCCTCAATCTCCGCATATTTTTGCAAGAGCTTCGTCGCCTTCAGTCGCCCGTTGGGCTTGGTGCTATGGGTCATCACCAACACCGTACTTTCAGGAACTTGGGGCAGCGTTCGGGCCAGCTCCTGGGTGAGATCCTCCGGACATTGCTGAAAAAAACTCGGATCCACCAACCACACCAACCGCTGACCGAGACCAAAGGGAGGCGTCATCGCCTGAGTCAGCGCGGCTTGGGTCCCATTGGGCTGATCGGCGGGGATGCGATCGAAATTAAAACTAGCCCAATCCGGATCCAACACCGCTTGCTTGAGCTTGAGCACGGCCTGGTTGCGCGCAAAATCATCTTCTCCCCAATAAACATAAGTGGGCATGGGTCCAGATCCACTATCGTCTGATGCCGTAAAATAATTTCAGAAAAGCCATAGGGCTTCTCAGCCTCTATTTTCGCCGTTTACCGGAGTAAACGATTTAGTTTGGACGATTCATATCAGGTCTATGTGAACCGGGTGGTTGGCATCACTCGGCTTGAGCACTACCGGCAACAACTTCAGGTCATCCATTCCTCTCCTAAGTACCAGCTCACTGACTCGGGTCAGTGGGAAGCAGTGCCCTTTCCGGGGACTACAATCGTTGCGCCCCCCAGCGGTGAGGATCCCGTCAATCAGGCGTTTTACCAGCAACTCCACGCGATCCATCAAACCCTCGTGGACAGCCTCCCCCCGGATTTACTGATTCCGCTGCCCTCCGACAGTCTGCATGTCACGCTGGCGGATTTGCTCTGGGCAGATACCTACGTTCAGGCGCGGGAACAGCCAGGATTTGAGGAAAAGCTCAACGGCGAGATTGCCGACGTGTTTCAAACCTATCCCCATTCTAAAAATGGACCGCTGCGCTTCCAGACCCTTGGGTATATGGTGATGCCGCGCGCCTTGGGAATTTGCCTAGTGCCCGACACAGAAGCCGCCTATGAACGATTGATGTTGTTGCGGCGATCGCTCTATCAACAGCAGACCCTACTCGGCCTAGGCATTGAGCAACATTATCACCTGACCTTGCACATCACCTTGGGCTATTTTGGCCGCGTGCCCGACGACCTAGACCGGGAGAGCTTGAGCGATCGCCTCGCTCAACTCAGCCAGACCGCCCTCGTCCCCTTACCAGAATTTGTGGTCCAACGGGCGGAACTGCGTCGATTTGACAACATGACCAGCTACGAACGCGAACCAGGTTGGCCAGTTCTAGAGTTCTAGATCAATTGAGGCTCCAGCGTTCTTGGGCTCATAGGGGTAGCCATCGGGGTTAATCGTGTAGCGATCGCGAATTGCCCCCTCAAACACGCCTCCTTTACTACGGTAGAGATTGCAGCGGCTCAGGTTGGCCCCCTCCAGGGTGGCATTTTCCAGATTAGCCCCCGTCAAATCCGCACCGGTCAAATCCGCGCCAGTCAAGTTGGCATTCCGCAGATCTGCCTGGATCAAGTTAGCCCCCACCAAACAAGCCCGTTCCAGCAGGCCGAAGCGCAGGTTGGCCCGATACAGCAACCCTAAGCTCAGATCCGCCGCGTATAAATTTATGCCGTAGAGTTGACTATCAGATAGCACTGCCTGACTCAAACAAACCTGACTCAGATTTGCCTTACTAAACTGGACATAGGGCAGATAAGCAGCCGTGAGATCACTGCCTGTGAGATCAATCCCCATGAGTGAGGCTTCAAAAAGCGAGATTCCCCTCAGGTCTCGTCGTTGAAAATCGCGCTCCCCTAAACCGTACCGAATGAGCAACGCTTCACCAGTAAGTTTTTTCATGTACAGCGTTGCGGCTGAAGTTCTTAGTGTCCGAGTTCCAACGTAACGGAATGTAAAGCGAAACCTGAGTTTACTTAACATTTTTTTTGGAGTCCTGACACTTCCGCTCCTGGGTTCCCCATTGGCCGGACCGAGGCCACTCGGCTTAAATGGAGAACAGAACTCTTTTCTGCTGTGGTCCATGTCCCAACTTTCCTCATCAGTGGCAGAGCATTATCATGAGCGCACCAAGTACTCGCCGGAAAGCTTGACCCAGCAAGGCCGGGAGCTGGATTGGAGCCAACAGCCTATTCCCTTCAAGACCTACAAAATCGGGGCCGTCATTGATCTCAAGCCCTACTGGGAAACGGACAAAATAGGCAAGACGGGGAGATCATCCGAGGTTGCCTCATTGTCCCCCGTGCTGCAACGCCTGTCGCGGCTGCTGTTGTGCAGCTATGGCTTAACCCAACGGGTTCAGCTCTGGGAGGGCAGCTTGATGTATCTGCGGGCGGCCCCCTCCGCTGGCGGGCTTTATCCGGCGGAAATTTATCTACTCTCCGCAGGGCTGCCGGATCTCCCCCCAGGGCTCTATAGCTATCAGGTCCAGAACCACACCCTAGTTCGATTCTGGGACTCAGACTGCTGGCCCCAGCTGCGGCAAGCTTGCCTTTGGCACCCGAGTCTGGAGCATACCCAGTTAGCGCTGATGGTAACGGCGGTGTTCCAGCGATCGGCTTGGCGATATCAGGCGCGGGCCTATCGGCGGATTTGCTTGGATACGGGGCATTTGCTCGGCAATCTTGAACTCGCCAGCGCCATGGCGGATTTTCGGCCCCATTTTATCGGGGGGTTTGTGGATCAAGCGCTGAATGATTTGCTGTATTTGGATCGTGACCAGGAGGGGGCGATCGCCGTCGCGGCTCTAGCGGATTTGCTGCAGGTTCAGCAAAACCTACCGGCCATCCGAGCTGCCCTCCCCTCAGAGGTCCATCGGGATTATGGTTCGTTGCCAGAGGATGCCTTGCTCCCGACCCTGCACCAGGCCAGTCAAATTTCGCAGGATTGGGGCGATCGCCTCAACTGGAAACCCGTCCCCACCTGGACCCCCCCCGGCCCAGACCAGCCAACTCAGGTCACGCCACCGGAACCCGAGGATAAGTACAATTTTCCGTTTTGCAGCCGCTTTTCCACCGAGACTAACCCAGTGCCCTGGGGAGAGAATCTGGCGGATCTGCGACAGACCATGCTCCAGCGTCGCTCTACCCGCGCTTACAGCGGCGAAACCTTGACCCGCGACGAGCTCAATCAAATTTTGGATTTTACCTATCAGGGGGAACATTATCGGCTGCAGGGATTGAACGACAGTCCAGACTATTTTTCGCTGGAGCTGATCGAAACCTTTGTGGCGGTATCCGGCATTGAGGGTCTAGAGGCCGGTTGCTATTACTACGCCCCCAAGGCCCAGGAGCTGCGACAGGTGCGGTTCAAGAATTTTCGCCAGGAGCTCCATTACCTCTGCCTGAATCAAGATTTGGGGCGGGATGCGGCGGCGGTGGTGTTTCATACGGCGGACTTGAAACAGGCGGTGGAGGTCTATGGCGATCGCGCCTATCGCTATCTCCATCTGGATGCCGGTCACCTAGGCCAGCGGCTTAATCTCGCAGCCATTCGTCTTGGCCTCGGCGTCAGTGGCATTGGTGGATTTTTTGATGATCTGGTCAATGAGGTCCTCGGCATTCCCGCAGACGAGGCTGTCCTCTATATCACCACCCTTGGACGTCCTCGGCGAAACTAGCGAATGAAGGTTACTAGTCCATTCTCGCAAGATTACCTTTGCCCCAGGAGGGGTATAGCGGTGCGTTAGACTGGATCAGACCTGGTGCGGTCAACTTAATCCTGTCCTAAACCCTGGTCTAAGCAATCGTTACGGTAGCGAAGAGGAAGCCCGTCCGTGGAGTTATTTGAGATTAAACGAGAGCTACAAACGCTCACTGATCGCCTGGGTAAAACCCAGGACTATCTTTGACCTGCCTGCTCTGACTGCCAAGATCAAAGACCTGGAGCAGGTGGCAGCCCAACCCGAACTTTGGGATGACCCAGCCCAGGCCCAGAGCACGCTGAAAGAATTGGATGAGCTCAAATCCCACGCCCAGCAGTTCAAAACCTGGAATCAGCAGGTGGAGGATGTGAAGGCGATCGCCGAGCTCCTCGAACTCGAAGAAGACGACAGCCTACGCGAAGAAGCTGCAACCACGATCGCCACCCTCCACCGGGATCTAGAACAATGGGATTTGCTCCAGCTCCTCTCCGGTCCCTATGACAAAGACGGAGCGGTCCTGACGATTAACGCCGGGGCGGGCGGCACCGACGCCCAGGACTGGGCCGATATGCTCCTGCGCATGTACACGCGTTGGGCCGAGGACCACAAGTACAAAGTCGCCCTGGCGGAAATCTCCGAAGGGGACGAAGCCGGGATCAAATCCGTCACGTTAGAAATCGACGGGCGCTATGCCTACGGATATCTCAAGGCGGAGAAAGGCACCCACCGGTTGGTGCGGATTTCACCGTTTAACGCCAATGGCAAGCGGCAAACCAGTTTTGCAGGCGTGGAAGTCATGCCCATCCTGGACAAAGGCGTAACCTTAGACATCCCCGAAAAGGATCTAGAGATCACCACCTCCCGCGCAGGCGGCAAAGGCGGCCAGAACGTCAACAAGGTGGAGACAGCGGTGCGGGTGGTGCATTTGCCCACAGGGCTCGCAGTGCGCTGTACCCAAGAGCGATCGCAACTGCAAAACAAAGAAAAAGCCCTCGTCCTGCTCAAGGCCAAGCTCCTGATCGTCGCCCAGGAACAGCGCGCCCAGGAAATTGCCGACATTCGCGGCGACATAGTGGAAGCCGCCTGGGGCAATCAAATCCGTAACTACGTTTTCCATCCCTACCAACTGGTCAAGGACCTGCGCACCGGCGAGGAAACCACCGCCATCCAGGACGTGATGAACGGCGAACTCGACCCCTTCATCCAGCGCTACCTCCGCCAAGAAAACCAAGTCATGACCGACAGTCCCTAATTTTTCACTTGATTTTTTCATTTTTGTCACCCATGACCAACACCCCCCCACCCCCCGCCCCCCCGACACCCCCCGCCCCCACCGACAGCTACGTCAAACTCGCCATGCGCAACATGGTCCGTAAAGGCGGCACCTCGCTCAAGCACTATGGCCTGACGGTCTTGGCACTGCTGGGCGTTTTGGTGGGTTTGGCCTATTTGACCCATTAGCAGCGTGTGAGTAGAGCTTGAGTGTGAAAGCCCATTTGACAACCGATTTTGAACTGGATTTGGCGGTGCAGATTGCCGAAGGATTGGCTGAGGCGATCGCCCCCTCCCTAACCATCTCCGCAGCCGAATGGACCACCTGGTTCGAACAATGGCTCCGCCAGCTCTATCCGGACCTCCCCGAAACCTGGCAACACAGCGCCTATGACATGGCTCTCCGCCTCACCGACGATGCTGAGGTCCAGGCCCTCAATGCCCAATATCGACAGAAAGACGAACCCACCGACGTTCTTTCCTTTGCAGCCCTAGAGGTTGAAAGTCCCGAAATTCCCGACGCCGACTTTCCCCTGGAACTGGGCGACATCATTATTTCCCTGCCCACGGCCCAGCGCCAAGCCAACCAGCAGGGGCATTCGCTCAGGACCGAACTGGCTTGGCTGGCAGCCCACGGATTACTGCATCTTTTGAGCTGGGATCACCCCGACGACGAGAGTTTGCACCGTATGTTGCAGCAACAGGTGCTGCTCCTGGGTACCGTAGGGGTGGAAGCCCCCCGGTTTGATGTCAGCGAATCGGCTTAAATGCGAACTCACGCGACCTAACCATTCAGACCAAATTTCCGAATTTCTAGGTTTGTAGCCTTGCATTGGATTCGCTATTCTTTAACGTGATTCCTATCAGAACCCCCTATGTCCCAAGACACCCCAGCTACAGCTCCTCTCCGGCCTCTGTCAGCATCCGCAGCGGGAGGGGTGAAACGAGAACATGCCTGGCGTGTCGCCTCCAATTTATTTGTTAGCTTTGGGTTTGCCTGGGCCGGAATTACCTATGCTTTCCGAACCCAGCGCAACTTCAAAATCCATGTAGTCATGGGCACTTCTGCGCTAGCCCTGGCCCTCTACCTAGCCCTCGCCCCCGTCGAAGTCGCTGTGATTGGCCTCACCGTAGGGGCCGTGATGACGATGGAACTGCTCAATACGGCGCTAGAATCCGTCGTGGACCTCACCGTAGACCAGACCTACCACGAGCTCGCCAAAATTGCCAAAGACTGTGCTGCCGGGGCTGTTCTGGTCTCAGCACTCGTGTCGGTGATGGTTGCGGCCTCGCTGCTTTTGCCGCCCCTCATCGAACGGTTAGTCACTTTGCTCTAGGCTAGACCCATGATCCTCGTCATCGATAACTACGACAGCTTTACGTACAACCTGGTGCAATATCTGGGGGAGTTGGGACAGACCTTTGCGATCGCCCAAGAGATCCAGGTTTACCGAAACGACCAAATCACCCTCGATCAAGTCAAGGCTTTAAAACCGGATGCGATCGTCATCTCCCCCGGCCCCGGTCGCCCCGAAGACGCGGGCATTTCCCTGGAGCTGATCGAACAGCTCGGTCCTTCCACGCCGATTCTGGGGGTTTGCCTCGGTCACCAGAGCATCGGCCAAGTCTACGGCGGCGATATTGTTCGTGCCCCGGAGCTGATGCATGGCAAGGTTTCGCCTGTGCACCATACCGATATCGGCGTTTTTGTAGGGGTCGAGAACCCCATGACCGCAACCCGCTACCATAGCCTGGTGATCGATCGCCACACTTGTCCTGAGGTGCTTGAAATCACGGCCTGGGTGGAAGACGAAACGATCATGGGGGTTCGCCATCGGAACTATCCCCATATTCAAGGCGTCCAGTTTCACCCAGAGAGCGTCTTAACCGGAGCTGGTAAACAATTGCTCAGCAATTTCCTAGCTTCAATCTCCTAGTAATTTACGAACGACACCATGAAACGGCGACAATTCTTGGGTGCAGCAGCAGGGTTTTCAGCGGGCTTGGGCGCAAGCTTTCTGCCTCGGTTCAGCACCGTCTCGGCCCAAACGTCGGGGCTCACGATCCAGGCTCTCGGCCATAGCTGCTTTCTCTTCAGCGGTGATGGTCAAAAGGTCTTACTCAACCCCTTCCGCCAAATCGGCTGCACCCAGGGCTATGCTGCGCCCAAGGTCAGCGCCAATCTGGTGATGATTAGCAGTCGTCTGTTTGACGAGGGCTATGTGGAAGGGCTACCGGGCAACCCCCGCATTCTTTATGAACCGGGGGCCTACCAACTGGGCGACCAGCAAATCCAGGGCATTCGCACCGAGCACGATCGCTTCAAGGGTCGTCGGTTTGGTCAAAACGTGGCCTGGCGCTGGAGCCAAGGCGGCCTAACGATTCTCCATTTGGGCGGGGCAGCGGCTCCGATTTCCGTGGAGCAAAAGATTTTGATGGGAACGCCGGATGTTTTGCTAGTGCCAGTGTCTGGGGGACCTAAGGCTTATACACCGGAAGAGGCGAAGGCGGCGATCGCCACCCTCAACCCCAAACTCATCATCCCCACCCAATACCGCACCAGCGCCGCCGATCCCAACGCCTGCGATAGCGAAACCGTGGAGGCGTTCCTGAATGTGATGCAAGGGACCTCGGTCAAGCGAGCAGGCAACCAGTTGAGCTTACAGAAATCGTCTCTACCGACGGCAGGGTCGATGATCCAGGTGATGTCAGCCACCTAGGCACAGGCTTTGCTGGCGAAATCTTCAGGAAAACTTAGGGATCGATCGCCTGGGCGAAGGGGCGAGTTCTAGGCGGTTTTAGGGCCTGATGATCCCGCCGGGAGGCTGATTTGGGGTGGGTTTGGGCGATCGCCCAAACCCACTTTTTATTCTTCGTCAAAGTCAAAGTTTAATTTCCACCCCCTGAGGGTCTAAAAAAAAGCACGCTAGTCTGATAGAGAAAAGCCCGACTGCCCCAGCACGGATTGAATTAGCACGGATTGAACTCTGCCATGACACAGCAAAAATTTGGCGTGATTGGCCTCGCCGTCATGGGGGAAAACCTTGCCCTCAACGTAGAACGCAACGGTTTTCCCATCGCGGTCTATAACCGCAGCGCTGACAAAACCGACACCTTCATGGCCGAACGCGCCCAAGGCAAGCAAGTTAAAGCCACCTACTCCCTGGAAGAATTTGTTGCCGCCCTCGAACGCCCTCGCCGCATCCTCATCATGGTCAAGGCCGGTGCGCCTGTGGATGCGGTCATCCAACAGCTTCGGCCTCTGCTCGATGACGATGACATGATCATTGACGGTGGCAACTCGCTTTATACTGACACCGAACGCCGGGTCAAGGAACTCGAAAGCACGGGTCTCCGTTTCATCGGTATGGGCGTCAGCGGGGGTGAAGAAGGGGCACTCAATGGCCCTAGCCTCATGCCCGGTGGCACCAAAGCCGCCTACGAAGCCATCGAGCCCATCGTCACCAAAATTGCAGCCCAGGTGGATGACGGACCCTGCGTCACCTACATCGGCCCCGGTGGCTCCGGCCACTACGTCAAGATGGTTCACAACGGCATTGAGTATGGCGACATGCAGCTCATCGCCGAAGCCTACGACATCCTCAAAAACGTCGGTGGATTGAACCACACCCAACTCCACGAGGTCTTCGCCCAGTGGAACACCACGGATGAACTGGATTCGTTTTTGATTGAAATCACGGCAGATATTTTCACCCAGCTAGATCCGGATACCGGCAAGCCCTTGGTGGAGCTCATTCTCGATTCTGCGGGCCAAAAGGGCACAGGCCTCTGGACGGCGGTGAATGCCCTGGAAATGGGTGTGGCGATTCCGACGATCGCCGCTGCGGTAAATGCGAGGGTAATGTCTTCGCTCAAGGCTGAACGCGTTGCCGCATCGAAGGAGCTCAGCGGTCCTAACCCCAGTCTCCATGGCGACACCCAGACACTGATTGCCATGGTCCGGGACGCCCTTTACTGCTCGAAGATTTGTTCCTATGCCCAAGGCATGGCGTTGATCAAGCGGGCTTCGGACGAGTTCAACTACAACATCGATTTGGGCGAAACTGCGCGTATCTGGAAAGGCGGCTGTATTATTCGGGCAAGGTTCTTGAATAAGATTAAGCACGCCTATGATGAGAATGCAGGGCTGGCGAATCTGCTCTTGGCTCCGGAATTTAAGCAAACGATTCTCGATCGCCAAAATGCTTGGCGGGAAATCGTCGCCCTCGCAGCCAAGAACGGCATCCCCATTCCAGCGTTCAGTGCCTCCCTGGATTACTTCGATAGCTATCGCCGTGCCCAACAGCCCCAAAACCTGACCCAGGCCCAGCGGGACTACTTTGGCGCACATACCTACCAACGCATCGACAAGGAAGGCACCTTTCACACCCATTGGTTTTAGGCAAACGCAACCATCGCGAAATGATTGCGTAGGTTGGGTTGAGGCACGAAACCCAACAAGCCAAGGGCAAATGCTTAGGCTTGTTGGGTTTCACTTCGTTCTACCCAACCTACTGCTCTACTTAGCTAATACAATTGATGCTGCCTAAGCAGATTTTGCAAGAATTAATGGAGCTGAGCGGAATCGAACCGCTGTCCGCATTAGTTATTTACTCCTAGCTCGTTCACAGGTTTAGCCCCTCTAACCCTTGGGGCGGGAACCGTCTATTATCCCTGACGATGGGATTCTTTGATGAGTTCTTAATTCAGGGCTGTACCAAAGACCTTCCCTGAAAGCATCCGTTGGGGTTGGTGCTCTAGATCCTTAACGGAGTCAAACCCAGAGCCTCACGGTCTACTAAAGAGAGTAGAGTTTTTTACGCAGCTGCTAGAGCAGGCGTGCGCACGCGAGAGAAGGATACGATGTTGTTCGCATTTACTTTTTTTTGAGCCATTGATTTACGAGAGTTAGCTCGCTCTCGACCTGTATCACACGGTAGCTTTCACTAACACGTCGAAACCATTACAGCCCCAGACGATAGTTATCTAGACGTTATCTAGGCTACGCTATGAATCTATTATAGCTTGACATTCAGCAACTGTCGGCCTGTCTCACCCGCATAAAAACATTTAATTAGAACTTGTTCGCAACTTTAAGTTTCTTGAGTAAGAATTCATCCTAAGTTCAACTTGCCAAGGGAACCATTCAGTATATTGGCCTATGGCCTTGCAAACTTGCCTTGCAAACTTGCTTAGTATACCCAAAAGATAACATCCTTCAACCCAAGCTTCTTCGTGGATTATTGTATTATGCAGTAGCCAGAGGAAATTAATTTTTAGGGTCAATATTGGGCTAAACAAGCAAACAGTGGGAGAGTCGGGGATGGGGGGTTATACCCATCAGGGTAAACTTTTTGAATTGGCAAAATGAGACGATGTTGAAGTCGTGGTGCAAAGAGGTCTAGGGCAAGACGATCTACTACAGGGAGATCATTGGTTTAGACGTTGATTGAGTCTTCAATGGACTCAATCCTAAGTCCCAGTAAGGTTTTAACCCTTTATATCTACCCTTAAAATGACAGGGATTCGACCGTTAAGCACGAGATTTCAACTTGAGGATGTGCCTGGATTGCTCATGTATGTTGGAGCAAATAAAAAGCGGTCAGCTTCTGGTCGTCAGTCGCCGCCATCGCAATGGGCTAATTCTGTGCAAGCCTTACCATGCTGAATTTGCTGGCCCCGGAGCGGCAGTGGGCGGAGAAATTGACCGAGACTGCGCGTCGATTCTGCCGGTGGGAAATTTGCGATTAGCGCCACCGATTTCCTATCAAGAACGACAGGATTCCTATCTGATTCGTCGCCAGTGGATTCGGCTAACCCAGCAATTCACCGAGCCTCAGGATTCCCTCGAACGGGCCCGGATGATTCTGAGCCAATTTGAAAACTATTTCGATCCTGCAATCCTGGAAAAAATGCCCAACGAAGTATTTGCCCAGATGGTGGGGGTTTTTCCCTCAACGATTGAGCGAGTCCGGCACAAACTTGAGTGACTCAGCCCTAAAACCGACTGTTGAACTCATGGGTTTATGGGTTTATGGGTTGAGGAGCCAAAGCATTCGACCAAAACCTGTTGAAGACGTTCCAGCAAGCGTTGGTTCTCGTCTGGCGTTCCGACGCTAATGCGTAGCCCTCCCCCCGTATGGCGGATCATCGTTCCCTTGGCCTTGAGGCGCTGGAGAATTTCGGCCAAGGTGGCCTGGGGGTCGTCACTAAACCCCGGCTGGAGCTGAACAAACACCAGGTTAGCGCTACTGGGATAGGGTTTCAGCGGGGCAAACGTTTGGAGGGCTGTCTGGAGGCGATCGCGCTCTGCCAAAATCTCCGGGACTACCGCCAATAGAGGTTTACGATTCGCCAATGCCACCCGCGCCGCCGCCTGGGACAGACTGGGCAGATTATAGGGCAGACGTAATTTTTCAAGTACAGCCGTTAGTTCAGGCGAGGCAACGCTGTACCCCACCCGATGGGCCGCAAGGCGAAAGGCTTTGGAGAAGGTACGGGTAATAATCCAGTTGGGCCGGGTCAGCACTTCTGCCGCAAGGGTCTGGCCACTAAATTCGTAATAGGCTTCATCGACGACCACGAGAATCTGCTCGGGCACGGTCTGGAGCCAAGCAATTTCGGCGGCGGTGAGGGGATTGGCCGTGGGGGAATTGGGGTGGACCACGAAAATGACGCGAACCGGCGGCTGACCCGGTTGACCGGGAGCTTCGATCGCCCGCTGGGCCGCTGCCAAATCTATTTCTAAGGTTTCAGGATTACGCCCTGCATCCACAACCTTAATTCCCAGGGTTTGGGCCAGGATCGCGTACATCGAGAAGGTGGGAGAAGCCACAAGAATCGAGCCCTCCCCCCCGAGACAGGTGGCGATCATCAGCGATCGCAACAGCTCATCCGACCCATTCCCCACACTGATATGCGCCTGCGTGATGGCTCCCTTGGCCCCAGGGATTGCGCCTAGGGTTTCGTTGACGTAGGTGGCGATCGCTTCCCGCAGTGCCACCGGGTCCAGGGTGGGATAGCGGTTAAATCGAATCTCCTGCTCCAACTCAAACGCCAGCTTTTGCTTGAGCTCAACGGGCATGTCGTAGGGGCACTCGTTGGCATCAAGCTGATCGTACTGCTGGCCGTGGTTCTCGTCGCCGTGGGCACTGGTTTGGTAACTAGAAAATTGGGCGAGGTCGGAACGCAGGAAAGACAGCATGGCGATCGCTCGGTCTAAAGATCGAGAAACAGGTCAGGCTCTTATTATCCAACCCTGGTTACGGGATTGAGCAGAAGGTTTGAATTTCTTTCCAGATGCGGGAAACAACATTGCCCAGACTGTGATCACTGTTCAGTTCCCGCAGGCTGACCCAAGGCCGAGTTTCGGCATAACGACGGCTGGTGTCGATGGGGATGACTGGGTCCTGAAGACCGTGAATAATCCGCGTGGGCAGGGTTCGTGTCAATTTGAAATCGGAATAGAGCGAGAGATCTTCAACGATGCCGTAATGGATGGCCATCATTTTTTGATAGGCATGATGATAGATGGGAATGCTGCCGGTGTCTCTCCAGACCCGCACTTGGCGATCGCCAATACTCCGCAGCCAGAGGGACAAAAACTCAAAGGCAGGGGCCAAGAGCACGAGCCGCTCCACCTGGACATGCTGCTCCGCGACCCAAGCTGCCGTTAAACCGCCAAAGCTTGAGCCGATCAAGGTAACAGGCTCTGATTCTGACTCTAGAATTAAGGCGCTCACCTGGTCGATCTGACGGGTGAGGGTCAGGCGAAAAAAATTGTCTTGATTGAAATCCACGACGTTCAGTGGTAGGCCCCGACGCCGAAAGCGAGCGCGAAAGTATTTGGCCTTTGCGGACTCGGGACCCGAAGCGAAACCATGCAGGTAGAAATAGCGCATTGAGCGTTAACGGGGGCTAAACTCCACCATATTTTCGCGGATCCGGATGTCAAAACGCCCAAAGAAATCGTGACCGAGGAGGCCAATTTCCATGTCGGAAGCGATCGCCACATCCACATTTTCGACTTTGGCGGTCTGGATGGCGATGGACTTCATCCGTCCTACGGGAAACTCAACGCTGCTGCCATCGGCAATCTGGGCCTTGACGAGGCCCTCTGGCTGAATCTGGAGTTCCTTGGCCATGGCACTCGTAATTAGCGTTCCGCTTGCTCCGGTATCCAAAATCATTTCGTAGGTTTTGACGCCATTAAACGTCACCTCAATCACGGGCGTCATCCCGCTGCGCCGCTTAATCGGCACCTGGACTACCCCATTAGCAACACTACCGGCAGCACTACCGGAGCCTGAGGCGCGGGCGCTGCCCGAGGTGCTGGGATCGCTGTAACCGCAGAGCTTACCCAGGCTGATAGTTTTACCCGAAGCGTCGATCATAAAACAGCCCGTGGAGTCCTGGGCGATCGCCCGTTGGCTGCCCCCTCCAAGGCTCAATCCAAGGCCCAGTCCTAGACTGGCAACCAGTCCTGTAATCAGAAAGCTGCTGATGGTAAAGGAGCGCTGAATGCTGGGTATCTTCATGGGTCGAATAGAGTGCGAAATGACCGAGAGTTGACTTAGAGAAGCGTTAACTCAGACAAGAGCTAACTTAGACAAAGTGTTCCCACTGGATACAATCACCGGCACCGATTTTTCCTAGACCGACCGAAGACCGACTGAAAACCGACCTAGGCCGCCTCTCCATTGGCCTGCATCATTGCTTTGAGCATGGCCTGCTGGCTCACATCCCGATACACCTCCCGCAAATAGGTCATGGTTTGAGCTGCGGTCGAAGCCCCTGACTCATCCTGGGCGGCTCCGGCTAACGGAATCGTATCCAAAACATCCAAGACGGTTTCCCCGGCGGAGGGCACAATCACCACTAGCCCCGATTCTAGAGGTTCCTCGTAGCGCCAGAAGTTTTCTAGGGATGGACTGGGACTGGAGCGCAAAAGCTCGGGCTTTGCTTCAACCTGGGCTTGGCCCTGTCGCTTGTGGCGTAGGGCTTCGAGCACCTGTTCGCGGGTGCGGCCTCGCAATTGGAAGAGGACAAAGGGATCCTCACTAAAGCGATCGCCCAATAAATAATAAACCGCACTAATGTGCTTACAGGGATTGGCCTTATCGGGACAGCTACAGCGGGAATGCACCTCGGACAAACTAAAGGGAAAAAGCCGCAACCCATTCACCGCAAAGACTTCTTCAATATTCGCGGGCATTTCCCCCGCCAGCAGCTTCGCCGAAAAAATGGCCTTTTCCGAAAGCGTCGCAATCACATAATCCCAGTCTTCATCCGTCAGGGGATCCAGCCAAAGCGATAGCCGATAGGGCTTGGGATCCGTGCCCTGGACCGTGGCGAGCACCTTTTGTGCCCTGAAGCGGATTGAGAGCACATTGCCCTGCCGCGCATAGCGCCAGCCCCGCTCCAGTCGTTTTTTGAACCGGTAGGAATTAATCAGATCTAGCCATTGCTGGGCCCACCAACGACGGCTAGAGGGAGGAGATTCTGGAGAAGGAGCACTCAGTTGCGGCGTCGCCATGGGAAAACAGAGACCAATTGCTACGGTGGCGTTCAGCCCAAGATAGGTTTCGTCATCCCTGGGCTAGACCGCTGCTCTATTCTAGGCAGGAAGCGGGATAGACTGCACAAACCAAGCGCTCTGGGTCCGCAGTAAATCGCGAATGAGAAGCGATCGCGACTCGATATAATCCCTCACCGCTTCCCGTTCTTCTCCGGTTAAGGACTGTTTGTTTTGCACTCGGGTAATCAGCGTATTGGCCAAATCCTGTCCATTGAGCCCAAGCAACGTGGAACTGGGTGCCTCGTCAATGGTGGCCCAAAGCTGGCGAAGTAAAACGGGGGACATAAGATTTTCCATCGAACCTCGTCACTGTCGAACCGGTGATAGCATCTTTCCTAAGGGCAATGCCAGGACTATCAACGATTGTTTCAGCGGAATCCGGCAGGAACTCAGTGCAGTTTCCAGCCTCTCTGCAACAGTTCTTTAAAGCTCGATCAGAAAAGCAGCAGTTCTATTAGAAAATAGTCACCATTTTAGCGACGTACCTCAACGGAGCTGAATGGTCGCTTTGATATCCCGCAGATCAACATACACATCCGCCACATCCAGCAGGCGATCGCTCACGCTATCGCTTAAACTCACCACTTCACTGCGTACACCGCGATCGCCCACCACCTTGAGGGCATAGGCCAAAGCCTCATCGCTACTAACCAATACCAGCGTGTCGCAAACCTCCGAAAATCGCATCATATCGATGGCCATCTCCACATCGATATCCAGCTTCTTGCTGCCATCGGGAAAGTGCTGCACATCCTTCGTAATCACCCGATAGCCCTGGTGCCGCAGCCAAGGGAGAAATCCCCGGCGATCGCCCGACGGCACCTGACGATGGTGCACATCCACACCGGTATAGAAGAGCGCGTGAACAAGCTGCCCATCCCGCGCCAAGAACCGCAGCAACGCCCCATAGTCCAACGTAATGTCAAGCTGGAGCGCAGCATAGAACAGGCTCAAACCATCGATCAGCACCGCAATCCGACCCCGTGGGGAAAGGGAAGCTGGAAGTTTATAGTGAGGGTCAAGCCGCTCAGAGCGAGGAGCACGAATTGCTGTCGAGGCCAACCGAGGTCGCTGCATTCAATGACGAGGAATCAACAAAATTTAAAGAAAACAACCCCAGCTGGGGCAACAAACGTTAAACAACTTTATAAAGCAAAGCTCTGTTTCAAATTCTAACTTGCCTGTATTTCAGGGTAAATCGCAACACTGCTTGATATTTTGTTTCACAAATTTAAACTTACTCGCAGCACAAAAGGGGAGCCAGCGCCAAAGAGGGGATGGGGCCGCCAGCCCCTGCGAACTACCGAAGAGAAGGACTTGAGCGCAGAACTGGGCTTCCCATGTCAATATTCACATCACTGATTAAGATTGGGATGACCTTTTCAATCAGCCCTATCCCGTAATTCGCCATGAGACGTCGTCGCCAAACTTCTTGGATCCATCGTCGGTCCCGTTATCTCATCGGTGGCATTGCGACCACAGGTGCAGTTCTAACCGGCTATCTGACCGCAGTGAAGTTTGCCCAGGCAGAGGCAGCTTGCCCCATCAGCGGTTGTGAGCAAGTCCTCTCCAGTGACTACGCCACCGTATTGGGTCTACCCCTGACCTTGTTCGGCTGCTTGGCTTACCTATCCATGGCAGCGATGGCATTGGCCCCCCTAGCCCTGCGTTCAGAAAAACAGCAGGAGCTACGGCTAACCCTAGAAAACTGGACCTGGAATCTGCTGTTCTTAGGGGGAACCGCAATGATGATTTTCAGCGGATATCTAATGTATCTGCTGACCAGCGAAATTAAGTCCTTTTGTCTCTACTGCGTGGGTTCCGCACTCCTCAGCACGTCGCTCTTTGTGCTTAGCGTGTTCGGCAAGTCTTGGGAGGATACCGGTAAGCTGATCTTCAACGGCATCTTGGTTGGATTGGCAACCTTAATAGCCACCTTAGGCGTTTATGCATCCCCCAGCGGCGACACCGGCGGTGCCACCAATGAACCCACGGTGCAGATCATCGACCCAGCAGGCAATAACGCACCGCCCCGTGCCACCACCCAATCCGGCGAAGCTGAGCTGGCACTGGCAGATCATCTACAAAAAATTGGAGCAAAATCGTTTGGAGCTTGGTGGTGTCCCCACTGTTTTGAACAGCGGCAGCTTTTGGGTCAGGCCGCTTACAAGAAAATCACCTCCATCGAATGCGACCCAGGCGGAGTGGATCCCCAACCCCAGGTTTGCCAAGCATCAGGGGTGCAAAGCTATCCCAGTTGGGAAATTAACGACAAACTCTACGCAGGGGTTCAAGAGCCCCAAGAACTCGCTGCGGCTTCCGGCTACAAAGGTCCAATGAACTTCAAATACACACTGGCCAATATTCCACAGACGATGCCAAAGTTTGAGGAAAAGAAAAACTAAGGTTTTAGAAAGCCCAGTTAGACAACCCAACTAGATAGCCCAGTTAGATAACCCAGAAATAAGGCACACTCCCTCCCCGGAATGTGCCTTTGATTTGGAACATCAACAACCCTTCAAAACATGAAGAATTGCCCTTTAGGGATGTCCCCTCAATCTTCGTGTTGTTGGGTAACCTGCGAATCTACAAAATCAAACCCTAAGGTTTCAAACTATCACGAGAGGATATACAAAGATCGAAGTCTGCACACGCTGCGCACAGGCAGGCAGGTTCGAATCTCGCTGGATCCTAGCGTTCAGAACCGCGCCACTGCTGTTCCTTTGCAGGACGCTCAATTGCAACGGTTAGGAGGGTAGAAAGTTGAGACATACGCATAGTGAATGACTTAATCTTTCACAAGAGGTTGACACCCCTAGGGTGCCCGACCCCCCAAGAGAACTAACACCGTAATTTTCAGATTTACGAACTGAACCACAATCCCAAAAGGCCAGAGAGGCCGATGGTTCACCATCGGCCTCTCTGGCCTCTAATCTCTCAACTCTAACCCTAGGGAATATACGAGGAAAAAATTATTCTCCGAGCAAGAATCCTCGGGGAAACCCCCTAGAGAGCATGGGCAAAGATCCCGAAAAGAGCTTTAGAAATTAGCCTCACAGATGCTTTCCTCTAACGCATCATGTTCCTCAGGCGTTAGTTGTCCAGAATCTTCCATTTCGTCTAGCCAATAGTACAGAGCCTGCCGAGCCGACTCCACAGGGGCAAGATGGGCCTCGCTGAGATCGTGGGTGCGCATGCAGTCGTGACAGAAGAACTGCGAAATGCCAAAGGCATCCATGCCAAGGTGGGACAAATTGGTACTGATGCAGTAAGGGCAGCGTTGAGTGGGTTCCATCTTGAGCGTTTATGGGATCGAAATCGCGTAGCAGTCAGCGCCCCTGAGTTTTTATCTCTAGAGATTATTAGACGCCAGAATGGCGCGCGCAGTGATCTGGGTTGCTTTTACCTAGGTAAAAAATGAATCCTCCCGATCGCAGCTTAGACCCGTAGGATGGTTTATAAATTGAAATCAATGTCCAGAAGCTTAGTCCAGAAGCTTCATGTCCAGAAGCTTGCCGTCTCTAACATTGGCCTATGTCTTTTCTCCGTTTAATCCCATCCCGAGCCCGAATTGGGCTAGGTGTTTTCCTCGGACTGTTGCCCAGTGGTGTTTTAGCCAGTGGGATACTTGGGATAGCGCCTGCGATCGCCCAATCTCCTAACCCGAACCCAGTCGCCGCTAGCAGTGGTGAGGGACTCTGCGGTCTACCTGCCCTCGCCCGTCTGCGCAACCATTCCGTCACCGCTGGCGAAACCCTGGCCAGCATCGCCAATCAATATGGCCTCACCCCGGCCACGCTCAAAGGGTTTAACCCAGCCGTGCGCTCGGGTACGGTGCAGCCGGGCAACACCTTGCAAATTCCGCCCTACAACGGCATTCGCGTCGCCACTGGCGGACAATCCTGGAAGGACCTGGCGACCCGGTATCAGGTGCGATCAGATGTGTTGTTTGAGGTCAATGGCTGTGTTAATAGCCCAGCCACCGCTTTTATTCCCGGCATCAACTGGGTACCGGGCATTGAAACCAGTTCCATCACCCTCACGAAAGCCCCCTCAGACCAAGGGGTGCTGCTGGGCTTTCCTCTGATGCAGGGCAATCGCATTCTGCTGGGCTATGGTTGGCAGATGGACCCTCAGCTCAATCAAGTGGTCTTCCATGGCGGCGTTGACCTCGCTGCGTCCCTGGGAGACAGCGTCTTTGCCATCGGCCAGGGCACGGTTGCCTATGCGGGTAAGCAAGAGGGCTATGGCCTGTTGGTGGTGGTGAACCACGCTAATGGTCTACAAACGCGGTATGCCCAGCTCAGGGAAATTAACGTCCGTGCGGGAGAAGATGTCTCTCGCAATACAGTTTTGGGGCTAGTCGGACAAACGGGCATTCCCAGCTCGAAGGCCCCCCACCTGCATTTTGAAGTCCGGCTCAATTCCGATGTGGGTTGGGTAGCCCAGGATCCCACCGGCTACTTTGATGAAAAGGTCGTGTTGGGCAACTGAGGTCAGGTCTTTACTGGCTGAACTGACTGATCTTTCACTTGCTGGTTTTGGCAAGGGCGGCTTGGCTGTTCTTGCCATATTGGATGACCCGATCCTGAGCGGTGGGATAGCGAGGGTCATTGGCCGGAACCTCTGCCATTAAGTCAGCGGCCTTCTGCCAGCGGGCAGCGAGATCTAGCCACTCGGCATTGGTGCTGGCGGTTTGGCCGGCGGCTGCGGCTTTTTCGGCCATGCGCACTGCTACCACAAAGGGTTCTTCTGAAGCGTTTTCAGCTTTTCCAGCTTGACCTGGAGAGGCATTGGGACGATGGGTAGAGGTGCGATCGCCCTCCCCCTGAGCCCGTCGCTCCGCCCATTGGTTCCACAGCAACCAACCTCCCATGACCACCACCGCCACACTCAGCCCACCCAAAATGGCCGAGGGCCAGGAACGCTGACTGCGAGACCAATCGCCAATGCGGCTGGGCTGTTGATGGGCTTGGGATTTGAGGTCAGCGATGCGTTTGGCCCGTTGACGACTGTAGTGCCAGTCTTCTGTGAGCTGCTTGAAGAACGGGGGCTTTTTGAGTTTGAGATCAGCTGTCCACAGCACCTGATCGTCCTTATTCTCTTGAACTTCCTTCAGCCACAGCAGTTGTTGCTCCCGGTTGATGCGGCTAAAAACCCGCACCTGAGCAATATTACGGGGCGAAATTTCCTCCAAGATAGCTTGAACCTGGGGAAGTAATTCTGTCTGATCTAACCCCGCAGGATTGGAGGCTTCACAGAGCAACTGCAGGATTCCAGCTTCCAAAACGGCACGGGTCCGGATTCCAGCTTCCGCCAAGCGCGTGTTCAGAATTTGGATAATGGCTGTAATGCTGCCCGTTCGGGCTTGGCCAAAGACTTCTTCAGTCATTGACGTGGGCTGAGATGTGGTCATGACTCAAACGCTACTCTCAATACGCAAGAAGCACGGACTTCGCTCACCACTCACTAAAATACCGTGGCGCTGTAGAAGTTGGATAATTCCGACGCATTACTTACGCGCTTAACCCGGAGAGCTTAATTACGAGCATGGCAGGATTCGAACCTGCGACCCTCAGAACCGGAATCTGATGCTCTATCCACTGAGCTACATGCCCTCTCAGACTTTCCCAGTATATCAGGATAGGCGTGAATCGGTGCTAGATTCGCTATGCGTCTTTTGGCCCCACGAAGCCGACCTGCATGTTTTTGTCTGCTCTCCACCTCCGTCAGTTTCGCAACTATGCCGAGCAATCGGTGGAATTTTCAGCCCCGAAGACAATTTTGGTGGGGGAGAACGCCCAGGGAAAGTCAAATTTGCTGGAGGCGGTGGAGCTGCTTTCGGCGCTGAAGTCGCACCGGACCAGTCGCGATCGCGATCTCGTTTTAGATGGCCATGACCTTGCCCAAATCAAAGGACAGGTTGAGCGCGGAGCCGGTCCCCTAGAGCTAAAAATGACGCTGCGCACCAGTGGTCGCCGCACGGTGGTCTTGAATGGAGAAACCCTACGGCGGCAGATGGATTTTCTGGGGATGCTGAATACAGTGCAGTTTTCGAGCCTGGATCTCGAGCTGGTGAGGGGAGGACCGGCCTATCGACGGGACTGGCTAGATGGATTGCTGATTCAGCTAGAGCCATTTTATGCCCACTTGCTCCAGCAGTATGGGCGGGTTCTGCGACAGCGCAATGCTCTGCTGCGCCAGGCGGCTTCGGAGGGAGAACCGGGTATAGCTCCATTCTCGACAGATCCGCTGGCCGGTTTGGCGATTTGGGATGCGCAGCTCGCGGCTCTGGGCACCCGCCTGCTGCGGCGACGCGCCCGCGCCCTAGAGCGGCTAACGCCCTTGGCCCAGCATTGGCATGGGCTGATCAGCGGCAGTCGGGAAGACTTACAGATGGTTTATCGCCCCAGCGTGGCGCGGGAGGAACCGGCCCTGTGGGACCAGCCCGAGGCGTTGCAGACGGCCTTTCTGGAGAGGATTCGTCAGCGGGCGATCGCCGAACAGGTCAACGGCACCACCCTAGTCGGACCCCATCGGGACGAAATCGACTTTCTCATTAACGAAACCCCAGCGCGCCAATACGGTTCTCAAGGTCAGCAGCGAACCCTGGTGTTGGCGCTCAAACTAGCGGAGCTAAAACTGATTGACGAGGTTATCGGCGATCCCCCGCTGTTGCTCTTGGACGATGTCTTAGCAGAGCTCGATCTCAACCGCCAGAACCAGCTCCTGGAAGTCATTCAAGACCGCTTTCAAACCCTGATTACCACGACCCATTTGAGCGCCTTTGAGGCCCAGTGGCTGCAGTCCTCGCAAATTTTGACCGTGCAAGCAGGCCGGATCGTCTCGCTAGCCCTCTAAGCTTTATCCCTCAAGGCTTTTCCTGAAAATAGGGTCGCAGCCAGTTACAGATCTGTCTTTCCACGCTGTTATGTAGAGAAACATTGCTCTATGATGGTTAGCTGTTGTTAATTGGAAGCCTTCTGTCATTTAGGCTAGGCTTATCTGCTGATTTGGGGGGTGGGAGCAATTCGCTCAACACGTCTGATTGGAACTACTGCCAAATGGGCTGGGAATCGTCGCTTGCGGCGCTTCACCTGGCCTCCTGCGGAAACGTAGCGTCGCGGACGGTCCTAACCATCCGAAATCTCGGCTAGGCTTGCCTGCCTGGAGAAGCGGAAAGCGTCCTACTAATTGGGGATAGAGAACCATGTCTTACTCACTATCTAGCCAGTTGGGGGATCAGTTTTTTGCTCCCGTTGGAACCCACTGCATCCTTGAACTCTACGGCTGTCCAGCTGAAGCGCTAAATGATGCAGATCGAATACAGCAAGCATTACGCGATGCTGCTCGGGTTGCTGACTCAACGCTTCTATCCGAAGTGTGTCACCAGTTTCAACCCCACGGGGTAACGGCTCTCGCTCTGTTAGCCGAATCCCATATTTCTGTTCATACCTGGCCTGAAACCGGCTATGCAGCAGTTGATGTCTTTACCTGTGGAGAACACACAAAGCCTGAAAAGGCCTGTGTTTACCTGGTTGAAGCGCTCCAGGCAGGAGATTATACGCTCCAAACCGTAGCGCGACGTCCGCCCGCTGTCCCCAGTATTAAACAGGAGCCAGCGATCGCCTGCTAACTTCGGCAGTCAATCACAATCGGACAACTTGTGAATTCTATGGATTGGAATTCTAATTTTGGAATTCTGGTCATAGAATTTTTTTAGGGAGTGGCGATCGCCACTCCCTTTTTACAGTTTTTTCACCACTTATGTCCCTGAATTGAGAAAATAGAACACAGCGACAGAAACCTTACACAGATTACTGGCCTGGATTACACCCCGCAAAACCCGTTTTGTACGCAATAGCCGCTCTGGCTGCAACAGGAAGATCGTCGTAAGAAGAACACGCGACTCTTATGTTCTCATTAATTCTCCTTAAACTTGCATCAAAGCCCGTTTCTCCATGTTGACCAAGATAAACATCCAGCTTCCAAACATATCTTGCGACATCACCAACGTTCTCTCGAAAAATATCCCTTGTCTTGCTCGGGCAGGTGGGATCCCAAGTCCCACAAGCAGTAGAAATATCGTACTTATTTGAAGTAAAAAGAGTGCGACCTCTTCTATCTATTGCCACAACAAAGGTACTAGCTCTCGTAGCTGTATTTTTACTATTGCTCTCAGCGGCACCTTCTATAATAAGCAGACCATCTCGATTCAGAGTCGCTGTCACAATTCCTTTGCCACCACCCATAGGCGCAAAATTATGTCCTATAACCTGTGGACTGGTCTCTGGAGACAAAAGGTCACCTGGTTGTGGTTGCGGTTGCGGTTGCGGAGAATAGGGGGATTGAAGTCCAGAAACTGATATCTGGTTTGAGCCTGATAGAGTAACTGTATATACTTGGGAATTATAAATCCCGACTTCTCCAACATAAAATATGCAGCCTCCATCAATTTGAATTCCCCAATCATCTCCTACGTAAAAAGGCTGGTTGTTGTAAACTAAAAATGTTCTGTTTGAAGCCCCAATTGTCCAGTTAGCGAATTGTGAGGCAGAATCAGAATGAATCAAATTGATCCGTACAGGATTTGAGCGTTTATTGTCAATTAAAACTCGACCAGTTCTGTTGAGTTTTCGCCAACTAAAATCTTGAGAATAAGAACTGCGGCAAGGAATCGCGGCTATGGCAGAAGGTGTTTGAGAAGGAAGAACGCTCCAAACAGTAGCCGTAAACGCGCCAGCCGTCAAAAAGCCAACCATTCTTGAAAGGGTTTTCATGGCTTTGCTCCTCTGTGCTCGAACTTTTCTGAAGCTGATTCAACGTGCATAGATAGCACTCTGAACTAACTAGAGGAATTAATTAAGCATTTATGCTTAAATCCATGCTAGCTTTTGAAGTCAAAAATTGAGATTCCATATGAATTACTTTTAATAAAATGCTAAAAAACTTTATCGATTACAAAAGACTTGTTGCAAAACAATCATAAAAATCCTTACAATCTAGTCTTAGCAAGTATTTCAGCAATTTTTGTTCTGCTATCACAACAGCCCTCAAGTTCAGCAAGGGAACAACAGTCTAATCTAATTTGTACTTTATGGGGGGAAGCAGAGAAATAGCAATCCCCCCAAAGCTTCTTCCTCTAACGGACAATCAAACGCTCGGGCAACCGTTGTTCGACGGGCCAAGCCTCAGGATCGAGATTGAGTTCAGGAAACATTTGAGGATTAAAGAGGGGTTGCTTTTCGCCAACGTTCATTTGCGAATCAAAGTCTCGCATCACCCGTAGGCCAACTTTAAACAGCAGCACCAGGGCAAATAAATTGACTAACGCCAACAGCCCCATGGTGACATCGGCAAACCCAAAGACAGTGCCCAAGTCCTGAGCCGACCCCCAAACCACGAGAGCCAGGGTCAAGACACGAAAGCCAGTAAACAGCGCTTTGTTTTCTTCGCTAAAGAAATTGAGGCTATTTTCGCCTAGATAGTAGTTATAGATCATGGAGGTGAACGCAAAGAGAAATAGCGCGATCGTCACAAACGCTCGTCCCCACTCCCCGACATGCTCTGCCATGGCAGATTGAGTCATGGTAATGCCCCCTACATCACTGCCGGGTTGATAAACCGTTGAGAGCAGAATAATTGCCGCCGTGCAGGAACACAGGACAATTGTATCAATGAAAACGCTAAAGGCTTGTACGATGCCCTGATTGACCGGGTGTTTCACGTAGGCAACGGCAGCCACATTGGGAGCACTCCCCAAACCCGCCTCATTGGAAAATAGACCTCGTTTGACCCCAAAAATAATCGCAGTGCCAATGCCTCCACTCACGGCCTGCTCTAATCCAAAGGCGCTGTTGAAGATCAGCGCAAATACCCCCGGCACGAGACTCAGATGGGTCACAATGACAAATAATGCCATGGCGAAATAGCCCACAGCCATAATCGGAACCACAAACTCGGCCACTTCAGCAATCCGCTTGATGCCTCCGAAGATAATGAGTCCCAAAACAAGCATCAATATTACGCCTGTCACCGGAGTCGGTATCCCAAAGGTGTCGTTGAGGGATGTGGCGACCGTGTAAGACTGCAAAGCATTAAAGCCAAAACCAAAGGTCACAAGTAACAGCAATGAGAACAGGGAAGATAACCACCGCTGACCCAAGCCTCGGTTGATGTAGTAAGCAGGGCCACCGCGATAGGTCCCATCAGGTTCAGCATTCTTGAAAAGTTGTGCGAGGGTGCATTCAAAAAAGCTGGTAGACATCCCAATCAGACCGATCACCCACATCCAAAACACAGCGCCAGGTCCCCCTAAGGTGATGGCGACAGCAACGCCAGCAATGTTACCGGCCCCAACCCGACCCGCAACACTCAACACTAGGGCTTGAAATGAACTCAATTTGCCTGCCTCATGGTGGGTAGCATCCTTAAAGATGCCGAACATTTGGCCGAAGTAACGAAACTGAACAAAGCGCGAGGCGATCGTGAAAAGCAGTCCCACCGAGATTAACGCGACAATGAGGATTTTTCCCCAAAGCAGATCATTGAGAAAATCGAGCATGGATTATGTCCCTGAAATCTATACTTTTGGGTTTAGTCAGAAAAGTCTAAGAGGCAAGAATATGTAGAACCACGTTCTCTACGGAAGAAACAACAAAACTTTTGAATTTGTTATGATTTTTGAAAATCAGATACTCTGTCTCGCCATTCTATCCGACATCTCATTATCAACAGAGCTGGTTAACAGTTGACACTTTATAGCACTTCAGTCAGAGCGGAACAATGAGATATTTAGCTGACAGTATCTATGGACTAAACGATTAACGCTGTATCTTTCAACACGGTTTAGCAAGCGATCGCAGATTGGATTTACTTGGATTTACAACGATTTTGAGCGGAGATAAGCTATATTTTTCCGAGGGATTTTTCGTTTGGAGAAGCTAATACTTTGAAGTGCTTTGATTTGCAGTTCTTTGAAGTGTGCAATATTAACTTTTCGCGATCCATCCTTTGCTCCCTTTGCTCTTTGATCCTGGAGTGAGAATATTCACCCACACTCTACTCCATAATCCTTTAGCTGCTTTAAAAATCGCCTCCCTCCCCCATAATAGAAACCGTCCCCTTAGGAACAGCCTAGCCCCATGCCAGCCTTCGATTCCTACAGCGGCGCAGTCGCCAAACTACTCACCCATAGCCGCCCCATCCCCAAACACCATACCCCTAGCGACTGGCCCGACTACATCGAAGAACTCGGCCTCACCGACGCCGATATCCCCGAGCTCATCCGCCTCGCCACCGATCCCGCCATCGCCAACGCCCCCAGCGACCGGATCGAGGTTTGGTCTGCTGTGCATGCTTGGCGATCGCTGGCCCAACTCCAAGCCCCTGCCGCAGCCGAGCCCCTGCTCAGTCTTCTCGGCAACGAAGCCGACGACTGGATCACCGAAGAAATGCCCTGGGTTTATGGCTTGATCGGTCCCAGCACCATTCCTATCCTTGCCCAATATCTCCAGAGTGCTGCCCAAAACCTGTGGGGACGGATGACTAGCGTAAGCTGCTTGCGGGCCATTGCAGAGGAACATGCCGAAGGACGAGAAGAGGCCATCACAGTATTGATCACACAACTCAAAAGCCACCATCAAAATGGTGAAGAACTCAACGGCCTCTTGATTACCGAACTCATCGAACTCAAAGCCACAGAAGCCGCACCCATCATCGAACAGGCCTACCGATCAGGCGAAGTTGATGAACTCATGGCTGGAACCTGGCCCGATTGCCAAGTGAGCCTGGGACTCAAAAACCGTTCCGAATTTTCTGAAGCCGATTTTCAACCCCAAATGCCACCAGAACTGGAGGAAATTAAGCGATTAGGCCGCTGGGCCGATGACATCAAAGCGGCTGAAGGCGAAGCAGAAAACCTGGGGGAACTGTTATCTGATAGAAGCTTGTCTGACGCGCTCCCTAGGGCATCACAGGGGTTTAGCCAAAATGGCCATCGGGGTCCTAAGCAGAAAAAAGGAAATAATAAAAAATGACAACTTTGATCGGTTCCAGCGATAAGCCAAGTGACAAACCCAGTGACAAGTCAGGCGACAAACGCGACTACAGTGCTGAAGTGGCGGTTGCGATTTTGTATCAAGGAAATCAGTTCTTACTGCAACTTCGCGATGATATCCCCACGATTATTTATCCAGGTCATTGGGCTTTTTGCGGGGGCCATTTGGATCCCGGCGAAGATGCAGATACAGCCGTACGGCGAGAATTGCAGGAAGAGATCGGGCATATACCGCTGAGCCTTGAATTGTATCAACGAACGATTGGCCCGACGCAAGACAACAAAAGAATTCTAAGAAATTTCTACCACGGGCCATTGACAGTACCCGTGGCATCACTTGAGATCAATGAAGGGCAGGAGCTAGCGCTGTGTTCTATCACCGATATTGACCGGGGCTTTCGGTTTTCGGAGCTCCTGCAAGAGGATCGCCCCATCGGGCCTCCCCATCAACAAGTTTTACAAGCATTCATCACCGCAAAAAGCCTGCGATAGGTGACCGAGGATTGAATCCGTTATAGGCTCAAGTTAGCATTTTTCATCGCGGTATTGGGATCAACGCCCATCGGACCGACGATCTCGCGAAATAGGGTGATCTGAGACTGAAAGTCTAGCCCAACAATCGTGTGAAACAATGATTCAGCCTCAGAATTTAGAGTGTAATCCTCTGGAAAGGGTACAATCACGGCTTCATCCATCCCTTGTGCCAAAAGGTACCAAAATAGCAACTTAGTCGTATCACTCATTGCGCCATATTCACGCGAAATTAACGAATTTTTTTGCTCAATCAGATCACGCTGCATCTGGAGCTGTTCCTCCTGGGAGAGTGCTTGTAACTGTTTGTAGAGGCCATTCGCGATCGGCTCAGCCGCAGTGCTGGCACCGGGCGCAGCAGGGGTAATCGACTCACCCATCTCCTGGTAAATAAACCAGAGTAAAGCAAGCTTTTGATCGGTTTCTAAAACCTGAAATTTTTGAGTTTCTGAGGTATGCAGATTAGCAGCAACCATAGAATTTGATCCTCGTTATACAACTGTAGATACGCTAACGAGCTCTGAGCATCTACGAATCCAACCCTAGACAGAGAGGGCCTAGCTATAAAGTCCATAAGAATAGAATTGCTTGTTCATGGCTTGAATCATTTCTTAAATTCTTTGGGTTTAACTATGCCAACGCCTTATTCTCCAAACCAGCAAAACAGCACTGTGGCATCTCCCTCTTTCGACAGAGCCGAACCCGTCATTGAGCAGTATTTTAACTACATGAATATCGCAGCCTACGACCAGGTTGTAAAATTATTTGCTAATTCAGGCTTGCTCATTGCACCGTTTACTAAGCCTCTTCAGGGTCATCTTGCTATTCTTGAGTACTTGCAAGCAGAAGCTAAAGAGATGAAGCTTGTACCAATCGGAATAGAGCGTTTAGCGGCACCAGAAACTACGTCCCTGACCCAATATCGAGTACAAGGTAAAGTTGAAAGTTCCCTCTTTACGGTTAATGTCACCTGGAGCTTTCAGCTCAACAATGACTCTGAAATAGAAACCGTCGAAGTCAAACTGTTAGCCAGCTTCGCGGAGCTATTGCCCTTAGCCTCCACATGAGCATAGGGCAAGTCAAACCAAGATAGGGTAGGGTGTTGGTGATGCGCTTGATGATAGCCAAAGTGGTAACAGCTCAAAAACGAGAGCCAAATTGGATAATCCAGGCTGAAGATTTTATTGCTCTGGCCCACCCTGGGACAATGGGGAAGGTAGGTACCAAACAAAAAGAGCTGTAGAGAACTTAGCAAAATTGGTAAGATCCAGTACAGCAGAAACTGAGCGATCGACCCCCCAAATCCCCAATAAAAAATCTGTTGAATCAATAACCAAGATCCCACTAATCGAATTAGCTCGTACTCCGAAATATAGTTTTTGAGAAAGCTGAAATACCAGCAAACAATGGATCGCGATCGCTCCATCCATCCCCTCCCAGCATACTGCTCGTCATCAGCATACCCGCTATAAAAATCAGGATCCTGCGATTGCGAGGGAAACTGATGATGTAATCGATGATTGCGACGACACTTAGAATAAGAGAGAAACGCATACAAGCTTAAGGATAGCTGACCCAGGATTCGATTGCTTTTAGCATTCGGAAAAACGCTGCCATGCATGGCATCGTGGGCAATAATAAAGAGCCCAGTATGGCAAAAGGTTCGAGTCAGAATAATAGCAATACTTACGGCGATCGCTTCAACCGGCACAAGCATGAGGGCTAAGCTCAAGCTCCAAGCCACTAGAATCGTCGCAGCAACTACCTGAGCCTTATCTAAAACAAGATAAAAACGCAATCCAAGCCTTCCTAAACCGCTGTAAACGGAATTTCACAACTAGTTCCTCTCAATCTAAAAAGGATTAGAAAAGTTAAACGCTATCGGAAGGCAGAAATTGCTATAGCGAGTCCCGCAAGACTAGTCGCCGATTAAGGTAGGGGGACAAAGCTGTAGCCACCGGGGCCATTGCCCGGTTCGACATCAACCAACTGGATAGTGGCATTGCGATCGCCCGAAGGCAAAAATCGAATCGTTCCCGAAGCCCCATTGGTCTGAAAGTTGGGATCAGCCAACGCTTTTTGTACCCCTTCCCGGCTCGGGGAAATCCTTGCGGCGGCGGCGATCGCCTCCACGGCGTCATAGCTCAGCGCCGTCCGCCAATTGACCGGAGCCCCCCAAAGCTGATTAGACCGTTGGGGAAAACTCGCATCCGGTGAAGCATCAATATGCCAAGGAATTGCAACCACTAAGCCCTGAGCCGGAGCCCCTCCCACCTCCAAGGTAGTCGGACTATACACATCATCTCCCCCCAGCATAGGCAACTCATTCTTGTTCACGGCTACGACCTGTAGAGCCTGGTTGAGTGTCCCAGAATTAGGTAGCAAAACCACCACATCAGCCCCTTGCTGACGAGCCGTTTGTAAGCTTTGACTAGCGCTAAAACCACCCTGGGACAAATCGGTTTCGCTCACAACCTGGCCACCCCCGAGGGAGAAGGCGGTGGTAAATTCCCCCTTGAGCGACTGGCTATAGGGGCTTTGAGGATTGAAATAAACAGCCGCCTTTTTGCGTTGGATCTTATTGAGTGAATATTCTGCCAAGGCACGGGCAGCAATGTAATCACTAGGAACTGTACGAAAGAAATAGGGACTTTTGTTGCTCAGTTCTACAGACGTGCTCACCGGTGAAATCGCAGCTAGTTTGCCATTTTTGTAGACCTCTGAAGTGGCAAGGGAGACGCCGCTAGAATAGGGGCCTACTACAGCAACAATGGATTGATTTTTGCTAAACTCTTGGGCTACTTTTTCAGCCGTAGGCCCATTATTTTGATCATCGGCCAGCCAAACAAACAGCTTTTGACCATTGATTCCCCCAGCGCGATTAATTTCATCCTGAGCTTGGGCAATGCCCCGCATCATTTCCAACGCAGCATTTTGATCCGTCGCCACCGGTAGGGAAGCCCCAATCTCGATGGAAGCACCTCCCGCTGCCAGGGCATTGTTCTTAAAAATCAGGGTTTCTGGGTCATTGCGCTGTTGCTGCAGAGAAGCCTCAAACTGCTGCGCCGCTTCCGCATAATTGCCCCGACCATAGGCATCCATTCCAGCCTGCTTTTGATTCGTTGCAGGGGTAGAAATCAAGCTTTTGCTACCCTTGCTAAGGCCTGGATCTGACGATCGACCTGAAACCGATGGTCCACTTACATCCCCCGGCCAGAACTGATGGATGACCCACCAAGCGCCTCCCCCTAACAATCCCAGCGTGACCAGCAAGGCCAAAATCAAAGCAGGGGTATCATTCTTTTGTTTTGCCATGGCAGTCTCCCAAACGACCTCAGGTGATGAGCAAAGCGGACTCGATACAGAAAGTCTAGGCGAAAGCTGATGTTCGCAATTCTATAAGGGTTCATCTGCGATTTTGCCGGAGTTTATTGAGAAAACCCCAATTTGTTTGGGAATCGCAACGATTACCCCATTACCCCATTACCCCATCACCCCCTTTCCCTATTCCCTTTCCCCTTCTTCCACCCGAATCCTCAACTCGTACTCCATCTCCGACGTCACCCCACTTCCCTGAAACCCTCCCTGCACCGGAGCCGCCGAGGCCGGATAGGGCGTTGCCACCAATGCCACATGGTCATCGGCCACCGCCAAACCATGGGTTGGGTCAAAGCCACGCCAGCCCGCCCCCGGTAAATAGACCTCCACCCAGGCATGCAAATACCGCTGCTCAAACTCCGGGTCTCCCTTCTGATAACCACTGACAAATCGCACCGCTAATCCCACCGTGCGGCACACCTCCATAAACAAAACCGCCACATCTCGACAGGACCCTGATCGCTTCCGCCAAGTCACCCCCGCTGGCCAAGGCGAACCCATTTCTCGCATCTGGTAGCTACATTCTTGATAAAGCAATTGATTGAGCTTCGTGAGGAAAGTCACGACATTACCCTGGGCCTCAACGGACAAATCTTCTGCGATCTGCACCGCTTCAGCCGCCAAGGGATTGTCCTTGAGATAGGGCTGGAGCTGACCTTGTAGTGAGGCGGGGTAGTCTACGGGAAACTCGGTAGCCCAGAGTTCTAGCAAAAAGTCAAAGGGATTGTTACGCAGCGTTTCGACCCTAGAGGTTGCGGTGAGGATCAGTTGGTCTGTCGGGCCTTGAAAACTCAGCCGAGTTAAATTGTTACCATCCAAATCTAGACAGTCTGTACGCTGACTGGGTTCGGGAGCAACCTGTAGGGCAAACTCTACCAGCCGTTGCGTCAGGTCACAGCGGGGCCGGAGCCGCACCCAGTGGGGGGTGAGCTGCACCGGCTGGCTGTAGCGGTAGGTGAGGCTGTGTTGGATCGAGAAGCGCATGGCAATGAACCGCTTGAGCGGAGTCTGAGGAACGACGCTAAGGTCGAAGCGTTCTGAGCGATAAGTCTGTTCTACACCGGCTCTAGGGCAAAAAATGTATCGAACATATGGTTGCCAACCTCGTTGACGCCGAGCTGTACCTCGTTGAGGAATTCGTGGAGCCCCTGTTCAATAATCTCGTCGATGGTGACATAGTCCAGCTCTGAGCAGAGTTTACCGAGAGCACGCTCTGCCGGGTTGCTCCAGGAGCGATTGGGGGTATCGGTGATGCGGTACAGACATTGCTGAGCCCGAATCAGACAGCTACGAATGGCGCGGGGAAATTCCCCATCCAAAATCAAGAACTGGGCGACGCCGCTGGGCCGGATGCGGTGATCGCCTTGACCTTTACGATACATTTCGTAGGCACTGGCGGATTTGAGCAGCGCCATCCACTGGATTTCGTCGATCGCGGTCCCCACGTCTTCCACGGAAGGTAGCAAAATAAAATACTTCACATCCAAAATCCGCGAGGTTTTGTCGGCCCGCTCTAGCAGCCGTCCCACCTGACCAAAGTGCCAGCCCTCGCCATGGCTCATGGTGCTGTCCATAATTCCCGCAAACAGATGGCTGGCGAGCTTCACCTCATTAAAAAAGTCCGAAGACTCCATCAACGACTCTAGGGGCTGCTTCGAGGCATCCCGCACCATCATGTAGAAATCATTCACCTGCTCCCACATTTCCGAGGAGATGATCTCCCGAACCGATCGCGCATTTTCCCGCGCCCGCTGCAAACAGGACAAAATCGAGTTGCCATAGTCGGGATCGAACGTCAGAAACTTTAGCGCCGTTTCTGTATCGAACTCCCCATAGCGCTCTTGAAACAGCTCCATATCCCCTGTGGTTCGAAGAATGGGCTGCCATTGCTGGGTAAAGCCGGGGGGCGAGTCGAGCAGCAGATTGACGTTGACATCAATGAAGCGGGCAACGTTCTCGGCCCGTTCAACGTAGCGGTTGAGCCAGTAGATGGAATCGGCAACGCGGCTGAGCATGGCGGTATGGGTGCAGAAAATGGCAAGCGGTCAGTCTAGGCTGGCTTTAGCTTACAGAATTTCTTCCAGAATTTCTTCCAGAACTTCGGGTCTTGGGTGCAGAGAGGGGGCGATCGCTCCAACCCCCTTGCCCTCAGACGTCGTGCAACGGCTTATCGAAGATGGCAGAATCACTATGCCAAAGTTATGGAGGGATTACAGAGAGCTTTGAATGTGCAGAGATTAATACACAACTGGGTCAGACCTCATGGTCGCTTTACTCAGAAGAAGACCACCCCTGCCATGGCTATGGGATTGATCGATAGGCCGCTGGCGATCGCAGAGATCCTTACCCCAATGGCAGCGGCAGCCTTTATTCAGCAGCCCTATGCCCCAGAGGCGGTGCTTTTGCGGAGGTGGGATGATTTAGCCAAGGAGCCCCAGGCCCCAACCCCAGTCCTTGAGCATTTCATCTAATCCTCCGAGAGACCCCTGGCTTTAGCCATGGGGAGGGATAGGAGCGCGACCGTGAGGGAGCAATTTGTGTTTCGCCCCAGAAGCTAAGACCTAAATCTACAAAATTTTTATGGAGCATAGCTTTCAACTATTCTAGAGTGGGTATGGAAAGCAAAAACCAAGCTTTCCCTTGCACCTTGAAAACTGAAGTTATGGGGTTCTGGTCAGGAATGCTTGGCCAGGTAAAAACTTCAAGCAACGAGTAGATGTCTTAGAGACACCGTACCGTGGGGCTCACGGAATCGGACCTCTGCAAAGGGGTGAAAGCCTGTGGACTTGAGTAAGACGGGAACATAGCAACGTTTGTTGTGGTGTACGCATCGTGAATGAAACAGGAAATCTTTGGAGCGATCCGGAGAATCCCCCGGTTTCAACCGTGGGGAGTAGTCAATCCCATTCTCCAAACATGTCTGCAAACCCCTCAGCCTCGCTCGATGCCGAAGCGCTAACGCTACGCCCTGCCACCCCAGACGATTTGCCCCTGTTGATCGAGCTTTATGCGGCCATGGATGGCGAAGCGCCCTTGGCCCTAGGAGCGGTTGAAGCAGTTTTTCAGCAAATTCAGGCCATTCCCCACGCTCAAATTTATCTGGCTGCTTTGGGTCCAGACGTGGTGGGAACGTTCACGTTGTTACTGGCCCCGACCATGATGCACCGGGGAATTCATCGGTTTGCCTTGCTGGATGCGGTGACGGTTTTACCGCAGTTTCGCGGTCAAGGGATGGGCAAGGCGATGGTTGTAGCCGCACTCCATTTGGCCCAGGAGGCGGGTTGTTATAAGTTGATGTTGTCGTCGAATTTGCAACGCGATCGCGCCCACGCGTTCTACCGTTCCCTTGGCTTTGAACAGCACGGTTGGAGTTTTAGTCTAACAATATTCTAAACGGGCCAGGGATTCTAAATGGGCCGGGAACAGTAAACGTTTTCAGTCCAAACGGATGTCTGAATCGTCCCTACCCTTTTGCTTGACGCAGATTGTTCTAAGCCTCACCCAGAGAAGGTTTGGCCCAATTCAGCAAGCAGTTTATGCCGAAAACCTGAGCATCCGCGTCTCCCGATGGGTACTTTAGATACAGTATCGTTTTCCAACCTTGATCACAAACTTCTGAACCGCAAACCTCTGACCGCAAACTTCCTTAGCCACATCTATCCTAAGCAATCCCCAGGGTGGCATCATGACAGCTTTGGTGCAGCTTCCAGACCATTCAAACTCCAACTCATCCCCCATTGTCCAAGCCGTAGTGCGGCAAATCCAGCGGGCTGCCAGTGATCAAATCACAGGGAGCCTCAACTTTGATACGGTGCATGTGCCGCGCATGCGACTTTTTTTTGTCATGGGACGGTTAATTTGGGCCGGGGGTGGCGTTCATCGTTTGCGTCGCTGGAATCGCCTGCTCAAAACCTTTTGTCCGGAGGCGATCGCCCACATCACCGCCCTTTCCGTCAATCTAGACACAGCCTTTTGGGAATACACGGTCCTGGGCCAGCTCGTGAAGGCAGGCCACATTAGCCGAGATGTAGCCCGTTCGATTATCCAGGCCAACATCGTCGAAGTCCTGTTTGATATTGTTCAGGCTTCCAAGCTGATCGAAAAATTTAGCTACACCAAAACCAATCTCCTCAATCCCCAGGACACCATCACACTGATTGCCCCAGAAACGCTGATTCAGGATTTAGAGCGGCAGTGGGGCCAATGGTGTGAAGTGAATTTGGCTCCCTATTCCCCCAACTTGGCTCCAGCAGTCACACGACCTGGGGCACTCCAATCCCAGGTGACGCCTCAGACCTATGAAAAACTGATGCAGATGCTTAAGGGTCACCTGTCTTTGCGAGAGCTGGCGCTACTGTTGCAAAAGGATGTGTGTCACTTTAGTCAGTCAATTATTGCCTACGAGCAACAGGGCATTGTTCAGCTCCAAGTGATTCCGGACTTGGGGGGGACGACTGTTACACCCACAGCCGCAGCCCATTCCAGCGGGAGATCCACGTCTGCCCAAGAGGCCCTAAGCAATCTGCGCCGTACGATTAACCAGGTCACGGTCCGAGCCAAGGAACCGCCTTTGGTTATGTGTATTGATGACAGTCCGATTATTTGTCAGCGTTTACAGCAAATTGTCGAGCGAGCGGGCTATCGCTATACCAGCATTCAAGACCCGATTCAGGCCCTGCCACTGCTGCTTTCGCAAAAGCCCGATTTGATTTTTGTTGACTTGGTCATGCCGGTCATTGGAGGCTATGAGTTGTGTAGCCAAATCCGTCGATTGCCTTCATTTCAGGACACACCGTTGATTATTTTTAGTGGCAATATGATCGATCGTATTCGCGCCAAACTCGTACGGGCAAACGATATTCTGGCGAAAGATGTTCCATCAGAACAAATTACTGCCACGATTGAGCGCTGGCTACCGCTCCATGTGGATCCCTAAGGTCCATCGGCCAAGGCTTGGGCTGCTTCAGCCACGAGCGCGGAGACAAAGGGCAAAATCCGTTCATTGTCGCTATGCTCGGAGCCCTCGGTAAAAATAACTAAGGTGTAGGGTAAACCACCAGGAACCTCGACATAGGCCGCATCATGACGGACACGGCTCATCCAGCCAGCCTTGGAACAGCACTGGGCTCCGGTGGGGAGACCTTCACCGATGAATCCCCCGATTTGATTTTCGGGATCCGGTTTCCAGGCGGTGGGATCGAGCGATCGCCCCATCCAGCCTAACAGCCGTTGAGAAGCTGAGGCCGAAACCGCGACGCCCCCGGCTATGCTATGCACCAGTCTTGCCACAGCATCCGTGGTGAGGACATTACGATTTTCGTAGTTTTCACCGTAAAAGGCCCGCTCGCGACCGTAGGGGCCGTCTCCCCAGGTTTTTTGGTTGATATTGCAACTTTCCAGTTCTTCCCAGCCCAGCGACTGATAGTAGCGATTAACAATATTGCGCTGATACTGCCAAGTCTTAAAGGGCTCCGGCGGTAGCTCTGGACCGCTCGTCGTGCCGGTGAGCACATCCACAATTAAGCCCGTGCCGTCATTGCTCGAATCCACAATCATGTCCCGCGCCGCCCGTTCAATTTCCGGCGTCAGGCTGAGCATGTCCTTCTCCACCCATTCGAGCAGGGCCACCGCATAAAACAGCTTGACGACGCTGGCGGGATAAATACATTCCACACCGCGATAGCTATAGCCTCGGGGCTGCTGGAGCCAAAAATCGTTGGCGGCGATCGCCCCTCCCGTATTCATCGGAAAGCCCGGATCATAGACCACCCAGGTGAGGGCAATTTGGTTGCGGGCTAGGCTAGGAAACTGGGCGAGGGTAGTTTGGAGGATGCGATCGCCCCACTCCGTCAGCGGCTCATCTTTTTTGCGGAAAAAAGGCATGGCAAGTTCAGGGGACAAGTTCAGGGGACAAGTTTAATGCAAGGCAAGGCAAGGTCAAAATTGGCGACAATCTGGGCTAGGCCCAGGGGAGGCGTCGCATTTAAGTCTAGTTCGGCCCCCAGAAACGGCACCTGGCCAATCACAGGAACATGGGTCAGCGCCATCACCTGCCGGGGATGGCTCCAATCCAGCAACCGCGCCTCCGCCTCCGCCGTCAGGCAGTTGAGCACAATGCCCCGCAGATCGCAGCGGCGTTGCTGGGCCAGGGCCACTTGCGCCACCAGGTTATCTAACCCCTGCTCGGTCACCGCCCCCACCAACAGCGTCGGCAACCGCCAATCTGCCGCCAAATCCGCCACCGTTGTTTCGGGCGTTACGGGGGTTCCTAAGCTACCCATAGCCTCAATGAGGATGCCGGTCTGGGGCTCGTCCGCCGGATTGGCAGAATTGAGCGGAGGATTCAGCGATCGCCAGGTTTCCCCCAAGTCCAAGGTTCCAATCGCCGGTTGATGGAGCTTGATTTGCAGCCAGGGAACGGGCGATCGCAGCAGAGTGGAGCGGGCGATCGCCTGGAGCACCAGAGTCTTACCGACGCCATAGCCGGTCCCTGCGATCAATAGACGATGGGGGGGTGGGAGCATGGGGCTTCTGCTTGTGTGTGAAGGAGTCGGCCTAGGGAATTGGCCTAGGAAATTGGCCTAGGAAATTGGCCTACTGGCCCCCCTGGGGCAACTCCACAGGAATATCCGCCGGGGGAGTGGGGGCTGGTGAGGCGGTTGCGGTCGGCGTCGGTGTTTCCGTCGGTGTCGGCATTTCCGTCGGCGTTGGCGTTTCCGTCGGTGTTGGCGTTTCCGTCGGTTCAGGTGCCGGTGCCGCCGTCACCCCCAGCGCCACCGAATAGGCTCCCGCTTCGCCCTGGGCCACCTCGATCAGATAATTGCCATCGTTGCTAGCTTGGACCGTTCCTTCCGTGCCCACCATATCGGGAATCGGGTTCCCATTGGGTAAATAAAATCGCAGGGTTGCCCCCCCTTCCACCACACGAGCACTAAGGGTTTGGCCCGAGACCAAGGGCACCCGATAGCGCTGGATCACATTGGGGTCTAGTTTTCCAGAGAAAATACGTTCGATTCCCGGCACCAGCGACACCCGTTCCTCGCGATAGACCGGTTCAACCGGGGTGGGTTCCGGGGAAGGGGCTGCCTGACGTTCTAGCCTCAGCTTGAAACGACTACTATCAACCCCCGAGACCGGACTCACCTGAATCACATAGGTACCCTCCAGGGGCAGTTCCCCCGACCAAGTTTTGACCTGACTGGCTTGGCCATCAATCACCGCATCATCCGGCGCAATCAACGTCATGAGCACCCCGTCATTGCTCAAGCTGGCGTTTAGGGTATCGCCTTGTTGAGCCTGAAACTCGTAGTTGATCGTCTGGTTCGCCTTAAGACCCCGTGAAAATTCCTGGGGTTTACCGGGCTGGAGCGTAATCGTCTGCCGCAGGCGTTCTAGGGTTGGGGAAGGGGTAGGACTGGAGGTCACCGTGGGGGTGACGGTGGGAGTCGGTGGTGGCGGCAGCACCTCCGGTTTGGGCGAGAGCGCGGTCACCAGAAGCCAAGAGCCGATCCCCGCCAAAGCAACGATCCCCGCTCCCACCGTGCCCACGGCCACGGGATCATCCCAAAAGGAGGATTCCGGCTGACTCACAGGACGAGGACTATTCGTTGACATTTTGCGTTCAAAAGAAGGTTCTACCGCCCGACCGATGGCCACAGTCTGCATCTGTGAAGGCGGCGGCGCAGCGGCCATGCCAGAGGGATCTAAACCGAGGGTCTGTCCTGGGTTCACCGCTCCCGAAACCGCCCGCAATGCTTCCATAACATCGACGGCGGCAGGATAGCGATCGCCCGGTCGATAGCTCAACATTTTGTCCAACACACTGGCAAAGCGATCGGGCACCTGGGGAACAAACTGCCGCCAAGTCCAAGCCATTTGATTGGCATCAAAGAGTTCCGCCGGTTGTCGGCCTGTCATCAAGACAATCGCCGTCACCGCCAGGGCATAGAGGTCGCTAGAGGGATAAACTTCACCGCCGCGAATTTGCTCGCTAGGGGCATAGCCCGGTTTCCCCACTGTTGTTGGCCCGCTCAGCTCATTGGTTTGTAGCTGGGTTGCCACGGCCTTGACCACGCCAAAATCTATCAGGACGGGCTGCCCGTCTTGCTCCCGGTACATGACGTTATCCGGAGAGATATCCCGGTGAATGATGCCCTTGTTGTGAATGTGGCTGAGGACCGGCAGGAGCTGTTGCACAAACTGAAAGGCTTCGTCCGGGCTAAAAGCCGTTCCCTTGCTCAGATGTTCGCTCAACAGATCACTGTAGGAGCGGCCTTCCACATAGTCTTGAACAATAAAAAACCGGCTGTCTTCCTGGAAAACGGCCTGAAACTTAGGCACCTGGGGATGCTGAATGCGGTGCAGGACCGAAGCTTCCCGCTCAAACAGCTCCTGGGATTTTTCGATCGCATAGCGACTGTCGCGGGGGGGAATAAATTCCTTCAGCGCGCAATATTCGTTAAATCGGCCTTGGTCTGCTGCCAGGTAGGTGCGCCCAAAGCCCCCCTGGCCGAGGATTTGCAAAATCCGATAGCGATTTTGAAGAACGGTTCCAATGGGAATGGGTGGTTGCATGGCCAGACACAAAAATTAAGGAACGCGGTCAGGAACGATTCATCCCAGACAAGGATTCACCCCAGACAATATAGGGGGTGATTGGCGATCGCAAGGGATTCCCCTCAGTCCGGCCTAGCCGGTGGCCCTCCACTTGCCAACCGGGTTGCAGTTTAACAGGGCTTTCGATACAGTGATCTCCAATACTATTTCAAAAAAATCTTTCAAAAATCTTTCAAAGAATCAAAGTCTACCCTGGCGTTGACCTCAGGGGGTCCTCAGACGTTCCTTAACCCAGGTTTGCACTAACTTGCCATCCGCTTGCCCTTTAAGACGCTGCATCGCGGGTCCCATCACCCTTCCCATATCCTTAGCAGAGCTGGCTCCCACCTCGGTCATGATTTCATCAATGATGGCTTTGATTTCTGCTTCTGAAAGCTGTTCCGGCAAATATTCTTCAATGATGGCCAGTTCCTGGCTTTCCTGGTCAGCCAGTTCGCTCCGACCGGCCTGTTGGTACTGGGCGATCGAGTCCCGGCGCTGTTTTGCCAGCTGGGTCAACACGGCCAATTCTTCGTCACTGGAAAGCGTATCTTTGCCCTTGGCCCGCCCATCCACTTCTTTTTCTAGCAAGAGCTTTTTAATACTCCGCACGGTTTCTAAGCGAATCTTATCGCGGGACTTCATTGCCGCTTTGATATCTTCCCCAATCCGATCTTTGAGACTCATGGTGAATGCGATCGCCTCCCAGCAATTATTCTCTTAACTATTCAAGCAAACTTCCTGGATAGATGGGGGATGGAGACATGAGATTATCCTCAGACTTTGCCTATTAAACTTACATAATTTGTCGAGATTCAAGACCCTTTTTCAGGGAAGTTTATCAAGATTTATCTAGCTCTATCCAGTTTGTGATCGAAGTCTATGGAAGATGTTTAGTCTGATACATTAAGCAAGCATAAGTCTTTAAGATACGCTTGACTCAGAGATCCATCAGAATCCATGGATCCAGTGAACTTTGCCAGGGACAAGAGATAGGGAATTGCCCTATTATCATCCGCAAATAAGCAATAATGAATCTCTCCTCAATTCCTTAAGACTTTTAGCACAATGGATTCCAAGGGGTTAACAGACTGAAATCTAGCGAAAAATCCGAGTAAGCAAGCGCTAACATACGTAAATTTTGGGTCCAATGTTCCTCTAATTCATTTATCTTTATGAAGTCTTCTATCGAACCGTAGCAGAAATGCCGAATTCAGCGAAAGAAAAGCGAAAAGATGGCGATCGCCCCGGCAAAATTCCAACCGACAAGCTTCGGTTTAAATCCTAGTAATTTGCAATCCCCCCAATGGAATCAAGAGTGATAAAATTGCACTGAATGCGCTCCAGAATTTTGTCGTGATTCGTTCCGCCACCCTTCCTTTCTCGCCTGCTTTGCCTGCTTTTCCGGACAATCAGCGTCTCAGGCTCTTCTCAGGCTCTGCCAATCCAGCCCTGGCCCAAGAAGTCGCTCGCTACTTGGGAATTGACCTGGGGCCAATGGTGCGAAAACGGTTCGCTGATGGAGAACTTTACGTTCAAATTCAAGAATCGATTCGGGGCTGTGATGTCTATCTCATCCAGCCGACCTGCTGCCCTGTCAACGACCATTTGATGGAACTGCTGATCATGATCGATGCCTGTCGTCGGGCTTCGGCGCGGCAGATCACCGCAGTGGTTCCCTACTATGGCTATGCTCGGGCCGATCGCAAAACCGCCGGACGGGAGTCGATCACTGCCAAGCTCGTGGCCAACTTGATGACCCAGGGCGGAGCCGATCGAGTCCTGGCCATGGACCTCCACTCCGCTCAAATTCAGGGCTATTTTGACATTCCCTTTGACCATGTATATGGATCCCCCATTATCATGGACTATCTGCTGAGCAAGAGTTTTAGTGATCTTGTGGTGGTCTCACCGGATGTCGGCGGCGTGGCCCGAGCCCGAGCCTTCGCCAAGAAGCTCAACGATGCCCCCCTAGCCATCATTGACAAACGTCGTCAAGCCCATAACGTCGCAGAAGTGATGAATGTCATCGGCGATGTGGCGGGTAAAACTGCCGTGCTAGTGGATGACATGATCGACACCGCCGGAACCATTTGCGAAGGAGCAAAGCTACTGCGCCGGGAAGGGGCTCACAAGGTCTATGCCTGTGCCACCCATCCGGTTTTTTCCCCTCCAGCGGTCGAGCGGTTGGCCCAGCCCGGTTTGTTTGAAGAAGTGATCGTCACCAATACCATTCCCCTCGCTCCCGATCAGCAGTTTCCTCAGTTGACGACGCTGTCGGTGGCCAATCTCCTAGGCGAAGCCATCTGGCGAATCCACGAAGAAAGCTCCGTCAGCATCATGTTTCGGTAAATTTCTACCCCCACCCCCAGCCTAGGGGTCGGCATCCCCGGCTCTGGGGTATTGCCGACCCAGAAGCCATCCAGGTTAACCATCTGCATCGGTATCGGCGAACGTATCCGAAGGCCGCCGAGGGGTCGGCCAGTCGGCGTTTTCGCCCCCGACAATGACGGTCTCGACCGTGACATAGTCCTTGGAAAACTGTCGGAAGGTGTTGATCAAAATATCTAAGGCCATAGCATCACTGGTGCCCAGATCAAACCAGCACCGCGCCCAAAGTCCTTCAAATTCTACTTCGCCCATGTTGTGCATGAGCGCCATCAGGCTGTCCTCCGCCCGATCATCCTCATAGTTGAGGTAGGACAGATCAACCCCTGCATCTTGGATCTGTAAACTCTCAGCATTAAAACCCCCCAGTTTCCCGAGAAAGAACCAGGAGTCAAAGACTTCCTCAATGTACTGTCGCTCCATGAGCGAAGGCACGGTCTCAAACTGAACCCAGATCCAGAGGTCAAAGGCGTCGAATTCGCGAAACTGAACTTCCATGGGAGCGTATCGGCCTCAGGACAAAATAACGGAGCGATGGGGGCGATACCGGACTAAAGCTTTGGCAGATCCGCCGGAGCCGGTCCCCAATTCCCCTCGCCATCCCGAATCTTATCGCGATCAGCATCGCAGTTGCGCGGCAGAGAATCTAGTTTGCGCTGGTTCTTGCAGGCTTCGTAGAAAATCTGACCCACAAGACTCTTGGGCATGGTGTCCGACGCCTGGAGCGCCGCCTTGAAATCCGCTTGGGCGGCGGCGGCATTGCCTTGGGTCGCTAGCAGTTGTCCCTTGAGGTAATGCATTTCTGCATGGTTGGGCTGGGCTTTAAGACCCCGATTGGCAGCTTCTAGCCCTTTGTCATATTGCTTCATCGTGCGATAGCCCGTGGCCAAGGCCCAGTCGGCTAGGTAGGCGGCATCGGGGCTTTCACTGCGGACGAGTTCGAGTTTGGCGATCGCCGCTTTACTATCGGACAACGGCAGATAAACCGACGTCATCATATCCATAAACCCTTGGACTAGATTGAGCTCGGGATCATTGGGATCAAGGTTGCGGGCTTGCTTGAGCGAACCGTAAATCCCCTTCAGTTTGCCAAAGGCCTTCGACATGCCTCGAATCGGGCCATCGCCGCCATCGGACAAGGCATAGGCTCCTTCTAGAAAATCCGCCATGGCCAGGTAGACATGACTGCGCAGAGGCTGGCTGGTTTTGAGCGCTGTTGCGGCTTGCCGAGTCTTTTGGGCATAGCTGGGGATCGCAGCCCAATCCTTGTTTTGATAGGCCAAAACCGCAAGCAGGGTATAAGCCAAGGGCTCATTCGCCTCTGTCGTTTGGGCTTGGTTCAGCAGCTCCGTCGCCGCCGCGTAATCATTCGATTTAAACATGGCCTCGAAGGCTTGGCTGGTCTTCTCCCCAACCGGCTTCGGGTTATTCGTGCGGAAGGGGTCTGCGGCCAAGGCTGGAGCCAGCGATCCCAGGGTCAGCAACGCTGCACCCAAAATCCCGCCGAGGAAAGTCTGAAATTTTCTCGCAGGCAATCGTCTCCGGCCTTGAACGGCGGGCAGAGCAGCAGGCAAAGCGGCGGGCAGGCGACGGGCAGAAAACGAGGAAATAACCATAAGAAGATCGCTCAATCCTTAACTGATTCAGTCAAACGGAAATCGGGGAATACGCAAGCTTTTATGACGGGCGATCGCCCCAGGGTGTTCCAACTGCCGACGGCATCTCCGTCCATTATGGTCAATTTTTTTACAGCCAGAGTCCCCGAAAATGGACCACAGTTGCCACAATGGATTTAGCCCTTGCCCCGAGTCTGTTTGAGCGAGGGCAGGCTGTGGTTGAACAAAATTTACCGCTGAATGCTCTATCTCAAAAATATTTCCTATCATCCCCCGGCCACGCCCCAAGCCATTCTCAACGCGGTGAATCTGACCCTCGCACCGCAGCAGTTGGGTTTAGTCATTGGCCCCAGTGGCTCTGGCAAAACCACCTTGCTAGAAATCCTGGCAGGGTTAGCCCAGCCCACGGCAGGAGAGGTGGCTTGGCGAGAACAGTTACTGACGCCAATCCATTTGCAACAGTTGGGGGGGCTCGTATTTCAGTTTCCAGAGCGGCATTTTTGCGGGGGCACGGTTTTGGAGGAACTGCGGTTGGGGCATCCGGAATTGGGGAGCGATCGCGTCTATGAAGCCCTAGAAGAAGTGGGCCTCGGCCATCTCTCGCTCCAGTCTTCTCCCCAAGCCCTCAGCGGCGGTCAACAGCGGCGATTGTCCCTTGCCGTGCAACTCATTCGCCAGCCCCATTTATTGCTCTTAGACGAACCCACCGCTGGGCTAGATTGGTCCATGCGTCAGCAATTGGTGAATTTGCTCGCCCGCCTCAAACGCAAGTGGACGCTACTGATCGTCACCCACGATGCCGTCGATCTCATGCCCATCGCCGACTGCGCCTGGACCCTTAATCACGGCATTCTCAGTGCCGTCGCCCTAGACTCGATGAATTTGTCCTCGCCACCCTGCACAAACTAAGGCCATTTTGTAAGCTAAAGAAACGAACGGGGTTAAAGATTTAAGATCAGGAGCAGAAAGGAAGCGTAATGGCAGATCAATTAATTCGGGCAACGGCAGCGGAGGGCGGGATTCGAGTCGTAGGGGTGATCACCACGGATTTAACCCAAGAGGCTCGCGATCGCCACCAGCTCTCCTACGTGGCCACCGTTGCCCTCGGGCGAACCATGGCCGCCGGGTTGCTCTTGGCTTCGAGTATGAAGCAGCCCCAGTCTCGGGTCAATCTGCGCATTAAGGGAGCCGGTCCACTCAAGGGGTTGTTGGTCGACGCGGGACTAGACGGTACGGTGCGGGGCTATGTAGAAAATCCAGCGGCAGAACTGCCTCTCAATGCCAAGGGACAATTGGATGTGGGCCGAGCCCTGGGAGCCGGATACCTCTACGTCATGCGCGATGTGGGCTACGGCTATCCCTACAGCAGTACCGTAGAGCTCCTCTCCGGGGAAATTGGCGAAGATGTGGCCTACTATCTCGCTCATTCAGAGCAAACGCCATCGGCGCTGATGCTGGGGGTATTTACCCATGAATCGGGGGTGCAAGTCGCTGGCGGCCTTCTGGTTCAGGTATTGCCCAAGGCCTCACGGGATGAGTCGCTGGTGGAGCTCCTAGAGTCCCGCATCAGCCAACTCTCCGGATTTTCGGCGCTCCTGCAAAGCGGCAAGACGCTGACCCAGATTATGGCGGATTTGCTGGGGGATTTAGGGCTAGAAATTTTTCCAGAGACCCGCCTGCTGAAATTCTATTGTCCTTGTTCTCGCGATCGCGTCCTCGGTGCGCTGAAACTTTTTGGCAGCGAGGAACTGCGAGACATGGTTGAAAAGGATGATGGCGCTGAGGCCACCTGTGAGCTTTGTGGCGAAATTTATCAGGTCAAAAGCAATGAACTAGAAGACCTGATTGAAACGCTGGAAGCGGCGAATGCCTAGCCCAATCCACACCAACAATCCATACACACAGACGCCCACAGTAAGGGTGCAAGGACAAGGATAGGGGTGAGGTGCGGGTAAGTTACTTCAGGAAGCTGCTGACCGCCCAGAGGACAATCAACGTCATCAACACCGAAAACTGATCGATGGTGATCCCCACGGTCGTCAGCAGCATCGACTGAAGCGGAATCGCCAGCAGCGTCCCCACCAAGAGTCCCCCGACCAATCCCAAAAACGTCATCAAGACCGCTCGTCCAAAGCGACCTTCCTTACGGTTGACGAAAAAGATGGCCGAGCCCCAGGCGATCGCCAACAGCAGTTGTTGTCCTCCTCGCTCTAAGTTGGGATAAAACAAACTCACACCCACCAGAGCCAAAGCGACCCCAGCCGGTAGCAAAATATCCCTCGGTGTGGGCTGATCCACGAGCTGCTGCATCCAAGGCGGCAACTTACGATTAACCACAGGCTCCGATTTGACAACCGGTGGAACCGTCCGTTCTGGAAACCGAATGCGCTCTGGCACCTTGATTTTGCCCTCTTGGCGCATCCGCAGCCGATGCATCAGCACCGCATCATAGGCCGCTTCGATCGCCTCAACCCGGCTACCATCCTCCTGGTTCACCGTAGTCATCAGGCGCTTTTTCGCTTCTTGAATTTCATCAAAAGAAGCACTTTCTGGAACCCCTAAGAGCTCATAGGGAGTCTGTTCGCTCATTCACAACCTCCAAAGAAGCCCCATTATCAATAACATGTATCAATAGCATCGGGAGACCCTAACCGGCATCCCATGGCCGCGATCGGATTTCATTAAACAAATACCCCAGATTATCCCCTTTAGTGTAGGTCGATTTTTCGGGAAAGGCAGGTGAGTTCACTATTGCTTTAATCAATTTACTGAAATCTTTGGCAGGATGTCAGGGGAGAGTGGAGCTGTCCTCAGCCTCCTGAACGAATCTCCGTTGCATCCATTCCTGTAATTTTTATCCGAATCACCATGGCAGCACTGAAAAAAGGGTCTCTCGTCCGGGTTGTCCGCGAAAAGCTCCAGAACAGCGTTGAAGCTACAGCCAGCGATAACCGCTTTCCCGACTATATCTTTGACTCCGATGGCGAAGTGCTGGATATCAAAGGGGACTATGCCTGGGTCAAATTTGCCCTGCCCATCGCCAATATCTGGTTCCGGCTCGATCATCTTGACACCGCAGCCTAGAGATTATAGCTGGGGGATTATGGCTATTGCTCTCAGCGTCCGATGCGTTTGAGCGACTCTTGAGCCTCTTGGCGAAATTGCCGAGCGCGGCGAAACAACTCTTTGCCGGAATGCAAATAGGACTCGTCATAGCAGCTCGTAAACAGCTCCAGTTCATCTAGGCCATCGCTCAGGTGGTTGATGGCGTAGTACAGCTTGCTGGCAGGACCTGCGGCACTGGGCGGATTGGGCATCGACTGAAACAGTCCATTTGCCTTTTCCTGCAGGCGACGGCAATCTTCCAGATAGGCCATAAATACAGCCATGAGGTCGTCATCAAAGGGGTCGGCGGCCAGATCATTGAGCTGCTGATTGAGCGGGCGCAGAATTTGGTTGAGCAGGCGGCTTACCGGATTGTAGATTTGGCGGGTCCAATCAGCGAGGTCTACTTCAATGGCTTGACCTCGGGTTCGCCGTTTTTGGGCTTGGGCGGCCTGGGCCTGGGTAGAGCGAGCTTGGGCGGATTGGTAGGCTTGGTCGTAGGCGGTTGAGGACCTGGGATGGCGATCGCATCCTCCTGAGCGATGCGAGTTATCCCATTGGCGGTGGCGATCGTAATGCCGCCGCCGGTCCACATCGCCTAAGACTTCGTAAGCAGCATTGAGCGAAATAATTTTCTCCGACCCTAGATCTTCCGTTTGGCTATCGGGGTGGAATGCTTTGGCGAGCCGACGATAGGCTTGCTTGATGTCAGATTGGCTGGCCGAGGGGCTGAGGCCAAGGATTTTGTAAGGATCGGTTTCGGACATAGGGTCTATTTTATTCGACCCATCAGGCAGACGGCATCGCAGCGGCAAGACCTGTAACAAACTCTAAAACCGTTTGGACAAAGGCTTCAGTCGATTCGTAGGGCAAGACATTGCGACCCGGTATGATTTTTCCCTGACCTTGGGGCAAGGCTGCGAGGTAAGCCTGCAAACGGGCTGGGGGGGACTCCGCTTGGCCAGAGCGGCTAATGCTGGAGGCTTCTTCCCCAAAGAGTACCAGGGTCGGTAAGGCTAGGGTGCGAAAGGCTTCGCTGTAGTCCTTTTGCCAAAACCGGGCCAAAAAGGCGAAGACCGCATGACGACTGGCGGGGTCAGCCGCTCCGGCCAGCAAGGGCGTCAGCCAAGCCTCATCCACGGGCACCGTACTGGCAAAAAGCTGCTTGCGGGAAAAGGATTCCAAAAACGAACGACGGCGAGCATAGCGATAAAATGCCGCTCCCAACGGGGAGTTGAGCAATCCCCAGGTGAGCTGCTGTTGCCAGGGGGAGGCGGCTTGGGTCAGGAGTCGCCAAGCGGGGGGACCCGATAGGACTAAACCTTGGAGTAGCGGAGAGTGAAACTGGGTCAGTTCGATCGCCGCAGGCACCAGACCCCCTTGAGCGACCACCACCACAGGTCGTTGAACCACGGTATCCAGAAAATGCTGGAGCTGGGCCGCCCAATCTTCTGGTCGATAGGCGCGGCGGGGCAAATCGCTCTCCCCACAGCCCAGCAGGTCCGGGTTATAGAGGGGAATATCCGAAACCTGCTGCCAAGCGGCGCAAAAGCGGTCCCAAAATCGTCGGGACAGCCCTACCCCAATGGGATGGATCAGCAGGAGCGCCAAGCCAGGGGAGCCCGGAAGTGTTTCGTAAGCGTAACGATCGCCCTGCCAGGTTTGGAATTGGGTCGAGGATGGACTCATAATGGGGGCACTGTTGAATGCTGGTACTTGCGGCAAATTATGCCAGAGGAATCCTCCAAGCCCGCTCCAGGCTCGACCCCTTCTCCCGAGCCAGGACCTTCAAGTTCTACGTCTTCCAGTTCCGATTCGAGCCCCCCATCTCCCAATCCGTCCTCCAATCCGTCCCCTAGTCCAGCGACAGCGGCTTCGCCTTCTGGTTTCCCCCGTCCTCAGGCCAGTGCCCTAGGAAAGGCTACCGCAACCTTCAAAGTGCAGGGTGGACGCTTGTTGCGGGAGGCGGGGGAAGGGTTGGTGGGCTTTTCGGATTGGTTGGCCGATCGCACCACAGAAACCGATACTGCCCGTGCCGCTGAGGTGGATAAAGCCTTCTTGAACCAGTTTGGGCGGCTCTGGCAACGCTGGTCGGGGTTGCTGGAACAGGTGCGATCGCCCCTCCCAAATAAGCTCCAAACCCAGCTCACCGATAGCCGCATGACAGGGCTGCTGGTGGGGCTGCTGGTGTTTTTGTGGGTGGCGATCGCCTCGGCCACCGGGGGAGGCTCCGACCGCGCCCAGTCGACCCCCAACTCACCGGTCGCCAGCCGTCCTCAACCCACCGTCAGCCACCGTCAGCCCCCGCAGACCGTCGTTAGTAGCCGTCCTTATACTGGTCCCATTCAGGACAGCTCAGCCCCGCCAGTAACCCCGCCAGTGACCCCGCCAGTGACCCCGCCGCCGTCCATCGCTCCACCCGAATCCACCCGCCCACTTCCACCGACTGTCATCGCGGCTCAGCCCCCTGCACCCGCTCCTCTCTCTCCGGTCACGCCGCCTAGCCCGGAGCAGCGGCTCCTCGCCGTTATTCGTCGGCAGCTGGACGAGGTTGTTAGCCCCGATCACCCCAACTTAATCGCCTCGGTCCAGGCCAGCCTCAGCAAGGGCGAACTGACCGTGCACCTGGGGGAGTCCTGGTTTAATCTGGATGCCGCCAACCAGGATGCGATCGCCCAAGATCTCTTCGCCCAAGCGGAAAGCTTTGATTTTAGCCAGGTGCGGATTGTGGATGAGCGCGATCGCCTGCTCGTCCGTAAGCCGGTGGTGGGTCAAGAGGTGATTGTGCTGCGACGACGGAAAGTGGAGGGTTTTTCATAGTTGACTTTTTCATAATTTGAACGATTAAGCGGCTTGCGAGACAAACTCTAGAAGACTGAAGTGATCCCACCAAGATACCGAGGATTCGGAGGGTGATCAGTCTTGAGCAAGATAGGAGTTGGAGTTTCGCAGCATGGGCTTCGACGGTCTCTTGGGGATGATGTGGATACAGTGGCTGTCGGGAACGCCCCAACCAGACTGGAGTCCAGAGATGGGTGAAGGGTGGACCATGGGTACGCAAGTATGGACCGTCTTGGCCTGGGCCGGTTTGAGCATTGTGGCGGCGATCGCCTCAGCGCTTAGTACTTGGTTGTTCCAGCGTCAGCGTTTTCAGGGACAACGTTTATCTCGGCTGCGCCTACTAGAGGCCGACAACCACTCCTTGCGTCAAGATGTTCTAGCGCTGCGTCAGCTATTAGAGGAACAGGGCATTGAACAGCCTAGCGCTTCCCGCCAGGACCCTTGGGCCTTAGAGACTGAACCGGAAAGGGACTATTTCCCCACGGTGCTCGAAAACATGCCCGTTATGCTCAATGCCTTTGACCCGCAGGGCAATCTCAAGCTGTGGAACCACGAATGTCAACGGGTGACCGGCTATCTCGCGGAAGAGATGATTGATAACCCTCGGGCCATGGAATGGCTCTATCCCAACGCCGCCTACCGCCAGAAAATGATGACCGCTTGGCAAACGCGGGGCAATGATTTTCGGGACTGGGAGTGGGATATCACCTGTAAAGACGGAACGGTCAAAACCATTGCCTGGTCCAATATTTCGGATCGGTATCCCATCTGTGGGTGGTCTACTTGGTCCATCGGGGTGGAAGTGAGCGATCGCAAGCGAGCCGAGGCCGAACTGCGAGAAGCCAAAGAGGCAGCTGAAGACGCCAGCAAAGCTAAAAGCCGCTTCTTGGCCAGCATGAGCCACGAACTACGCACCCCCCTCAATAGCATTCTGGGCTTTAGCCAGTTGATCAACCGCGAAGGCGCATTGCCGCTGCAAATGCAGGAGTATCTAGACATCATCAATCGCAGCGGCGAAGATCTCCTGGGCCTGATCAACGATGTCCTAGAGGTCTCCAAAATCGAAGCCGGTCGCGTGACGCTCCAGCCCGCCGCCTTTGACCTGCACAAATTGCTCCAACGACTGGAAGAAACCCTGTCGCTCCAAGCCCATGTCAAGGGCCTGCGCCTGCGTTTTCAAGTGGACCCCCAAGCTCCGCGATATATTCAAGCCGATGAGGGTAAGCTGAATCAGATTTTGCTCAATTTACTGGGCAATGCCATAAAATTCACAGACTCCGGTGGCGTGGTTCTGCGGGTTAAGGCCCCGCTGGCCAGAAAACTGCGGTTTGAAGTTCAAGATTCTGGTCCTGGGATCGCTACAGAGGACCTCCCAGAACTGTTTAAGCCCTTTGCCCAGACTCACTTGGGTCAAACGGTTCATAAGGGCAGTGGCCTTGGCCTCTTCATCAGCCAACGTTTTGTGCAGTTAATGGATGGTCAAATCCAAGTCCGTAGCCGCTTAGGGCGAGGCACATTGTTCATTTGTGATCTGCCGGTTTTGATTGTAACTCCGGCCCACTTAGCGCCTGTAAGGGTTTGCGATCGCCGCATCCAGGCCATCGCCCCAGGACAACCCCGCTATCGCATTTTAATTGCCGAAGATCGCCCAACCAACCGTTTGCTGCTCCTACAAATCCTCAGTCCCCTAGGGTTTGAGGTGTGGCAGGCCGAACATGGGCAAGAGGCGGTAGAAATGTGCCAACGGCTGCATCCCGATCTGATTTTGATGGACATGCGGATGCCAGTCATGGATGGCTATGAAGCAACGCGACAAATCCAGGCGCATTTTTCCAACCAAGGGACGCAGCGGCCCAAAATTATTGCGTTGACCGCCAGCGCCTTTGAAGAAGAACGCCGTCAGATGATGGCCCAGGGCTGCGATGCCTTCGTCCGCAAACCTTTCAATCGAGAAGATTTACTCAGCCTGATCGGAACCCATTTGGACGTTCGTTATCTCTACGAAGAAGCGATCCCGCCGACCCCTCCCAGTTTGCCCCAGTCCCGGCTCCCCGACTTAGAGCCTAATGCCTTAGAGCCTATGCCAGAAGTCTGGCGACAGCAGCTTTATCAGGCTGCGGCCCAGGGGAGCGATCGCAAACTGCTCCAACTGATTGAAGCCATACCCAGCTCCCACCAAGACCTCGCCATAGCCCTCACCACCTGGGTCACCCACTACCGCTTTGATCGGGTTATGGCGCTAGCCCAGCCCCAGAAACTCCCCTAAAATTTGCTGTGCTCCCCTCCCTCAGCCCCCATGGCGTTTGCTGTTCCTTTGTCCTCCTCTCCCCAGCCGAACATCCTGATTGTGGATGATACGCCAGATAACTTACGAATTTTGTCCGATATGCTGAGTCTGCAGGGTTACGAAGTGCGGAAAGCACTCAGTGGCAACATGGCGCTCAAATCGATTCAAGCGCTGCATCCAGACTTAATTCTGCTGGATATCATGATGCCCGGTATCGATGGCTACGAGGTTTGTCGGCGTCTCAAGGCCAATCCTGCAACGCTCCAAATTCCAATCATTTTTTTGAGTGCACTCAATGCGACCGAGGAAAAGGTTAAGGCCTTTAAACTCGGAGCAGCGGATTATGTCACTAAACCCTTTCAGTTTGAGGAAATTGTGGCGCGGATTGAACATCAGCTACATCTCTGCCGGTTGCAGCAACAGCTCGCCGCCCAAAATGCCTTATTAGAAGCTGAAAAAAGCAAAGCAGAAGCACTTTTGCTCAATATTTTACCCGAACCCATTGTGGCGCAACTGCGAGATCACCCACACCTCGGGCAGCTCGATCTTGCCCACAGTGCCAATCAAGTCATTTTGGCTCAGTTTTTTCCAACGGCAACTATTTTGTTTGCAGATATTGCCAATTTTACGGATTTTGCGACCCAAGTCAGCCCTCGTACCCTCGTTAGCTTGCTCAATCAAATTTTCTCTCAGTTTGATCATTTAGCCGATCGCTATCATTTAGAAAAAATTAAAACCATTGGAGATGCCTATATGGTTGCCGGAGGAATTCCGGTGCCGCAGAATGACCATGCTCAGGCGATCGCCCAAATGGCGATAGAGATGCAAACCGTCATTACCCACTTCAAAACCACTACGGGAAAATCCTTTCAGCTTCGAATTGGTATCAATACAGGACCGGTCATTGCCGGTATTTTAGGCATCAAAAAGTTTTCCTACGATCTGTGGGGAGATGCGGTCAATATCGCCAGTCGGATGGAGTTTCACGGCGAACCTGGACGCATTCAGGTCTCTGAAACAACTTATGAAATGCTCAAGGACGAGTATGTGTTCTCGCCCAGAGGCATGGTTCACGTTAAAGGAAAAGGTATGATGCAGACTTACTGGCTGCTAGGAAAACGCTAGTGGAGACTCGTTTAGAGGGTTAGCGTCCTCGTCGAAAATCTCGATTATGTTCTCGGTCATAACATAACCCATCCTCCCAGTGACGGTTTTGACCTTTACAAGCAGCTTCCGTTTTAATCCAAGGGAGCGCGGTGGGATAAGAGTTTGAGATTTCTGGGGCAGCTGTCTTTTGGGCAAAATTTCCCGAGAACAGGAGGAACACATTATAGCTGACAACCCCTAAAACTGCGACAGATCCTGCAAGGAACAGCAGGTTCCCAAGGGTAAAAAACTTTCTTTTCTCCTGCCGTAAACGTTCTAGACTTCGGCGTTCTGGGCCTGCAAGAAAGACGATATAAAACCGCTGAAATAGAGTAGGGATGGAAAGACGAATATCAATTAAATGTCGTTTGGGCTGAGCCAATGCCTGACGAAGAGATTCAAGCTGAATTTCTGTAAAGCTATCAACAATATGGGCGGGCATTCGATTCAAAATTCGATTGACAAGGGGATCGGAACGATACATCGCTTTGCGATCATCTGAATTTGTATTCATTGCAATCTGGATTAAAAACTGGCAGCACAAGTTGAACCGCATAGGCGGTAATCAAAGGCTTCTGCACACTGGCAAGATCGACAACTTAAGTTTTTATGGATTTCTTATTATGATTTTTCGAGGAATTCGATGGCCTCGCGACAAGCACCTGAGATCATTGAGGCGATCGCCCTCAATTGAACGGAGAGCCTTAATCTAGATTTGCCCAATTATGCGGAGGTTTGCCTTGGGCCTCAGTCGGCATTTTTGCGGCGATACTTTAAATAGATAGACAACTAGATAGAAAGGCTATCCAGCCCTTAAGCTTTAAAGCTAAAACGTCAGCTAATGGCCCAAATAGAGTCTGACTTTTTCAGAATTTTTACGTAAATTTTAGCGATTCAGAATTAGTTCTACTTTTATTTAGCCTAAAAAAGGGAGTATTTCGAACCCTAGAGTACGGATTACGAGGTTCCGTATTAACCACAATCAATCTTTTTATTTTTCAGGAAATCTATGCATTTTCAGGCAGGCTGGGTTTGCCGCTAGCTTCGGTTTTCCCTAGATTTCAAATCTCCAAAGTTCAAATCTCCAAAATTCAAATCTTCAGAGACAAAATCCCTGGAGATAAAATTCCTAGAAATTAAAATAAATATAAGGTAATCCACCCTCCGGGGTAAGCTGCCAGACTACATAGAGCAACAGCGGTACCAAACCGAGTTTAACCGGCCAATTAAACTGAAGCTTGAGGGTGTGCCCCAGGCGATACATGAGCCCCATCCCCGCCCAGATCAGCCCCAGGACAATGGAAATTTGGGCGCGATCGAGCCCGGTCACTTCTAGATAAACCTTCTGGACAAACTGGGCATCCGCCGACTGCCCAAACAGATGGGTCATCGCCCACCAGGCTTGGTTGACATTGGGTAGCGCAAAAAATAGCCAAGATAAAAACACCACCGCCTGCGTAATCGCCCAAGCCACGGTTTGCCCTGGCCCACTGGCCCACCATAGCTGAAGCCCCTGCCTCCGCTGAGCCAAGGCATCGTTGAGCCGATGCACCACCAGCGCCACGCCATGGATCCCTCCCCAGGCAATAAATCCCCAGGTTGCGTCGTGCCAAAAGCCCGCTACTACCATGACAATCAGCAGATTCAAGCAGGTTCGGACCAGGCCCTGCCGCGAACCACCCAGGGGAAAATAAAGATAGTTCCGCAGCCAGTCGCCCAGCGTCATGTGCCAGCGTCGCCAAAAATCCGCAATGCTCGTGCTGAAATAGGGGGCATCAAAATTCTCCGGCAGCGTGATGCCTAGCAGCTTTGCTGCGCCTCGGGCCATATCCACATAGCCACTAAAATCTAGATAGAGCTGGAGCCCATAGGTCAAGGCCATCATCCAGATATCAACACTGCCCGCCCGTTGAAGATTGGAAAAACTGAGCTGAGCCAGAATCCCGAGGCGATCGGCAAAAACTGCCTTTTTCATCGCGCCCCGCGCAATCAGCCACAGCCCTTGGGAAATTTGCTCTGGGGTCAGGGCCTGCCGTCGCCGCAACTGGGACGACAGCGTGTGATAGCGCGTGATCGGTCCTGAGATCAGCTTCGGGAAAAAGAGCTTATAGGCCCCAAACCGCAGCAAACTACGAGAAGCTGGGGCTCCCCGATAGACATCGACCAAGTAGGCAATACTTTCAAACGTAAAATAGCTGATTCCCAAAGGTACCCAGAGGGACTGTTGGACCGACTCCGCTGCGGCCACCCATTCTGTTCGTCCCGTCACTTGCCCCACCGTCGTCAGGAAGAACGGAATGTACTTGAAGCTGAGCAAGACTCCAATATTGAGAATAATTCCCGCGATCAAATAGCCCGTGCGCCGTTGCCCCCAATCTGCTTCCGCGTCCTGCCAAGCTTCGTTGGAGAGATGGGTATCGCTATCGTGGGCGAGCTGGATCAGCTTGCGATCGAGCAGGCGACCAAACTGAAAATTGATCAACGTACTCATCAAAAACAGCGGCACATAGGCGACCTGAATCCCCTTTTGCTGGGTTGCCATAAACAGCACACTGGCCCAGAGTAGCGTCCACAGCCGCCATCGCTCGGCTCGAACCGTCCAGTAAATGGCTAACAGCAGCCCTAGGAAGAGGGCATAGGTCAAAGAGACAAACGTCATTGCTCGGCGGGGGTAGAGGCGTGCTCAGCAGAAATGCCCCCTATCCTAACTCACTGTTGTCTTTTAGTACCTTGAGTCCTGTTGGTTTGTTTCTCTCTGGCGTTAGCCTAAGAGCATGTCCCCTCCCTTGAAGGCCGATGAATCGTCAACTTCGTACTCTCCACCGTAAGATTGCTCCGATTCTCTTTTTACCGCTGTTCGCGACAGCCCTGACCGGCATGGTCTATCGTCTGGGACTCAGTTGGTTCAAAATGCCAGGATCGGCTGCTGAGATCTTGATGGTGATCCACCAAGGTCGTTTTTTAGGAGCGGCGATCGCCCCGGTCTATGTATTGCTAATGGGCCTGGGCCTAATAGGCCTGATTGCCACCGGAATTACCCTGGTTCGCAAACGCAGGGCTGGAACAAAAGCCCCTAAACGGGACGGACGCTGGCTGCATCGTATCCTTGCCCCGATCGCCTGTATTCCCCTCTTGATCAGTGCCCTCACCGGAATTATCTATAGCCTAGGCGAGGCTTGGTTTAATCTCCCCCGCCCCGTTCTGTCTCTGATGCTGCGCCTCCACCAGGGCTCCTATCTCGGCAATACGCTCAAGCCAATTTATGTGCTTTTGGTCGGACTCGGCTTAATCGTGATGCTGGTCAGCGGCATTCAGATGACTAGCATTTGGCGTCAGCGTCGAGCCTCGTCCTAGCGGCGGCCTTAGGGCTGAATGAGCAATTGCCATTCCTGCCGATCCAAGTTCCAGTAGGGCAGCTGGGTTTGGCCCACCACATAGGGACCCCAATAGCGGCGGGAGCCATCCTGGGCAAAGGCAACCAGCACGTCTCCCGCTTCTAATTGCAAATCCCCTTGGGGAAGAGAAAGCACCAGACCCGCTTGTCCCCCTTCTCCGGGAGCAAAATCCCAGTGAATCGGCTCGATATCGTATCTGGCGGTGGCCTGGAGGTCCTTGCTACCTGCTCCATCCTTTTGACCATTGACTTGACGGGGCAGCAGCGCAATTCGGAGGGGATGCTCCGTTTGATTGCCGACCCGAAAACTCCCGCTGTGATCGCTCTGGGCCTGGGGCGAAAACAGATCGGCATCGGCGGTCGTGGCCTCACGGGCCAGGAAAACTTCAGCGGCAGGCGTGGCGATCGCCCCCGCAGACGGAGCCTCCGGCGGCAAGGGCTGCACCACCGGCTTGACCACAATATCTTCCGTCGCTGCCAAGACCGACTCACCGGATCGCTGTCCCTGATTGACCGAGCACCCCGCGAGTCCCAAACTACAGACTAATCCCACTACCGCGATCCCAAGCCTTAACATTCCATTCACCTACTCACCATTTCAACCGTTAGACTGCCCCTAGAGGATTGCGCCTAACTCCGTTATAGCTAGCCGCACCTTCCATTGGCCCCCTTTACACGATTCCCCTTACAAATCTATGCAAGACACCCGCCTAACCCGTCTTTTGGACGGTGCTAGCGATCGCCTTGGGCGCTGGTTTAGCAATCCCTGGCGACGTCTCTCGGTCCAGATCATCAGCTTGCTCGGAGGCTTTTTCCTGGGGAGCGCGATCGCTGCCGTCGCCGGTCAGGCCGCGATTTGGGATACCACCGTCGCAGGAATTTTGCTAGGTTTGTCCGAGCTGGTCAACTGGTTGGTCTACCGGGTCCGAGGACGGGTCTTACCCATTGAGCTGTTGAACTATCTCAAAATCGGCATGATTTACTGCTTGTTTTTGGAAGCGTTCAAGCTTGGATCTTGAGCTTCGATCTTGAGCTTCAGATCTTGACGTGACGTTGGGCTCAGAGGTACCAGAGAGCCTCCGCCATGCTAGCGCAGATTCGGTCATCCCTGGGGTTGATCCCCGGCCCCAGCTTGAGCACATGATGCAGCAATAGCAGACCCACCAGGGTCCAGGTTTGGAAAGAGCGCGTTTGCTGGCCAGTCCAGAGTCCGGTCGGTCCATCGAAATATTCGGCCCACTGTTGAGGGGGAAGCTGGCGAAGTTGACAGTGGTAGCAATCGTCCAAAAGCTGGGTGAGTTCCTGTTGCAGGGTCGGGGTTTGAGTCAAATAGGCTCGTTGGCGCAGGATGGCGATCGCCAAAAACCAAGTGAGACAGGGCCAATGCCCGCCATTGTGATAGGAACCGGGGGAATTCTTCGGATCGCAGCCGGTCAATCTTTGCCAGGACAATCCAGTTAAGGGCGGATGACAAATCCGCAGGGGCATCTCCGCCACGAGGTCGGCGCGATTTTGCAAGATAAGCTGAAACAGCGCCGTTTGCTGCACGGGTTCAAGAATATCGAACAGACAGGCTAAGCTATTTCCCAGGGTCAAAAATCGGCAATCGAGCTGACCCGTTTGCACATTAGCCACGAGATATCCCCCCGCTGTTCCGAGCCAAGTCTGTAGCCAATCGGGCAGCGTTCCGGCATAAATATTGTAGGGATTGGTTGCAGTTTCGCCGTATTGTTCGTTGGGTTGCTGACGCAATTGTTGGATGGTTTTGCGATCGATCCAATAGTGCTGTCGAAGAAAGTCCCGCAGTTCTTGGGCGTGGGCGATCGCCGCTGCTCCCCCTTCCTCTCCCGGCCCGAGCAATCGACCGGCACTGCGCAATGCTCCATACAACAACACCTGAACTTCCAAGGGTGCACCGCCCAGGCCCAAAGGGCGATCGATCATAAAAGCACCGTCGGGAACCCAGAGGGTAGGGGCGGCTTGAAATCGCGGGGCCAGAAGCAATTGGAGTAATTGGTGGAGACCCTGTTGAATGAGGGGCGATCGCGCCCAGTCCCAATCCCCCGTTTGTTCGACATACATCTGAGCCAAGATCGGCACCCAGAGCGATGCATCCACAGAGGCAACCCGCCCGATCGCCCGTTGGCCATAGTCTGCGATCAAAACCCCGTCTTCTTCGAGAAAACTTGTGGGAAAAATACCGATTTGGGGTCCAGCCTGCTGCTGGAGCTGAAAACAAGTCGTGAGAAAATGCTGCACCGTCTCAGCTCGGCCCGTCAGAAGCAGATAGACCATGACCGGCACATTATCGCGGATGAACACTTCGCCATAGTTGAGTTCGCCCTGGAGTCCTGCGGGTGCGAGGGCGGCGATCGCCCCCACAATTTTCCCCTGAGCTGTAACCAGCGTCTGCTCAAACAGGGCTTGGGCCTGCTCTAGGACAGTCTGCTCTAGGACGGTCTGCTCTAGGCTTGCCTGCTCTAGGCTTGTTTGTGGGTCCACTGAGTTCATCGTTCACAGCCCAATGGTATAGCCAGTCTAAAGGGTTGGAGCTTGTTAGAACTGTGATTTCAGTTTACAGCTCATAACTGAAGATTAGGTGATGTTTCATCGCCTGTACTCAGGCGTAAGTCTACCCCTTCCTTTCGTTGTCTTAGATCGTAGTAAGTGACTGCATTGACAATAGGTGTAAAGGGAATGAGTAATAAGTCTAGCAGCCAGGAAATAGCCAGAAACAGGCCAATACTAGCGAGGAATATGTAAAAACGAGATGGAGTCCCATGGTGCAACAGAGATGTGAATGCAGCAACAGGTAATGAAAAGGCTGCCAAATAGGGCGGCATTGTGACGATCGCTGCAAGCAGTCCAATGATCGTGATTTTTGGGGCGAATCCTTTGGCCAGATTCCAGCATCGAGAAATCGTTGAATGGGCTTGCTTACCTTCAACAGAAAAGACAACATAGGCTAACGACAAAACTGCAGAAACCCAAATCGAAATCGCGCATTGTATTACAGTTAGAACAATCTCAATCCCGTCTAAGCTCGGAGAAGTTGAAAGTTTTTCAGTTATACCTATCTCTACTCGATTGAGCAAAGTATTGACACCCATATTTATGAAACCAACTTTGACTCCCAACCACCAGAAGTGCCATATTTTTGAGTTCAGAGCGACCAAGACTTGTTGGAGAGATTCCGGTTGATTCAAGAGAAATGAATAGGTTAATCGAGCAATTTGAGCTTGTCGTAGCTTAAAAATAGCTGATCCTATAATCAGAAAAAGAATACAAACGATCAGCACTATAGCAGTAAAGAATGGATTAACAAATCCCTGAATCAAGGGCTCAAAGTATGAGTTTACCTCTGTGAATTTAGAAAACAAAAAAACTCCCACTTGTGCTACAACTACCAGAAGTAGAAGCAAAAAGCTTGCTTTAGATAAGCCCACCCAAATGGCGGCATTGACTGCTACTTTAAGATTTTGTTTAAAGTGGCTTTTGTACATCGAGATGCTGAGACTGACAACATTACCAATGCTGAGCATTGTAGAATTAGGACTTGAGGAATTTTGCATAGCTACCTATGTTCGCTGAGGATTTGAACTCTTGACGACGCTCTGGTTTAATTTTGAGGTTCTAGTTTCCGGTGGGCTGTGGCCGGTCAGTTCTCCCTCGCGAGGGTCAGACCGGGCAATTTATCCACTGTCCAGCTATTCAAATCCGTAGGCTTCAGCCTCAGCAAAACATCACCTTGGCGCATTAGTTTCATGAGATTTACCTTGTCAGTCAAAGCATGCAAACTCTGAAAGGTCTATCCCCAAGCCCCTTAAAAATTATGTGATTGCCGCGATTTTATTCTCAACTCGCCCGACGACGTAACACATCCAACAACGTCGTAAACGTTTTAGGCAGCGGGGCGATCGCCACCACCTCCTCCCCACTCACCGGATGCACCAAACTCAACCGCCAAGCATGCAGCGCCTGCCCCGGCAAATTGACGCCGAGCGATCGCCCCGCTCCATAAACCTGATCCCCCACAATCGGATTTCCCAACGCCTGACAATGCACCCGAATTTGATGGGTTCGCCCGGTCTCTAGTTGAAAATGCATCAGCGTGTAGTTGCCCAAGCGTTCTTGAATCGCCCAATGGGTAATCGCTTGGCGTCCGCCCTTTTCCTCTGGGATAATGGCTTGCTTTTTGCGATCGCTCGCATGCCGCCCAATGGGAGCATTGATCGTACCCAACTCAGTTTTAGGAATGCCATAAACAATCCCCAAATATTCACGACGGGCAGTCTTCTGACGCAGTTGTTCCTGCAAGTTTTGCAATGCCAGCTCCGACTTAGCCACCACGATCGCCCCAGTGGTATCCTTATCCAGCCGATGCACAATTCCCGGACGCTCAATGCCCCCAATCCCTGGCAAATGCTCACAGTGGTGCAAGAGGGCATGAACCAGGGTACCGCTGCGGTGCCCCGGCGAAGGATGAACCACCATCCCAGCAGGTTTGTTGAGAATAATCAGATGCTCGTCCTCAAACAGAATATCGAGGGGAATGTCCTCCGGTTCCAGGTTCAGGGGTTCGGTTTTGGGAAAAATGACGCGGACGGTGTCACCTAGCTTGAGCTTGCCCTTTTTGTTCGTACAGACTTCGCCATTGATGCGAATGTGGCCCTCTTGGAGGAGGGTTTGGATGCGCGATCGTGAAAAATCCTGCAACTGCTCTGCCAGCCAGCGATCGAGGCGATCGTTAGTGGGGGTTTCAACGAGAAAATCAACTTTACGCGGCATAGCTGGGCAGGTAAGTGAAAGGTCAGTGAAAGAACAAGTCAATTAAGTCTATTAGATTTGAGCTCATCAGGAGATTCGTTACCCCTAGTCGGTAGAATCAAAGACCGTGAGCTAGAATAATTCTGTGCAGTTTGAGTGGAATGGCTCAAAAGCAGCCAGAAATCTGAAAAAGCACAAGGTTAGTTTCGAAGAAGCTAAAACTGTTTTTGATAACCCCTTGTCACTTATTTTCAGTGATGAAGAGCATTCTTCTTTGGACGAATGGCGCGAAATCATCATCGGACATTCCCAGCAAAACCGGCTCCTTTTGGTTGCCTTTACAGAGCGTGCTAAGGCAATTCGCATTATCAGTGCTCGACTAGCAACTCGAACAGAACAAAATGACTATGAGCAACACTTTTCCTAACGCTTTAGACTCTTCTCAAGAAGATCTTAGTGATGAGTATCGATTTGATTATCAAACAGCCAAGCCCAATCGGTTTGCTGTTGCCCATTCAGAGCCGACTAAAATCATCGTCCTAGACGAAGATGTCGCCCGCGTTTTCACGACTTCAGAAGCGGTTAACAAAATTCTGCGGGCACTCATCCAATCTATGCCTCACATCACTCCGCCGCAAATTTCCGAAAGTTAGAATGGGGGAGTAGGGGAATACGGTGACAGTGGAAAGACCGTTGGACGACAGCCTTCGAGCTGCTGCCGCAGATTCACGACAGAGCCGATGACCGCGATCGCCGGAGCCTCAAACCCCGTTTCTTCCACCTGCCGAACCATCGTCCCCAGGGTACCCACCAATTCCTGCTGATCCGGGCGCGTGCCCCAACGCACCAACGCCATTGGGGTTTCCGGCGCTAGCCCTGCGGTTTGCAACTCCCTCGTGATGTAGGGCAAGTTGTGGACGCCCATATAAATCACAATGGTTTCGCTGCCCTGGGCGATCGCCCCCCAATTCACATCGGGTCGATACTTCCCCGCCATCTCATGACCCGTCACAAACGTTACCGATGAGCTATGACTCCGATGGGTCAGCGGAATCCCCGCATAGGCCGGAGCCGCAATGCCCGACGTAATCCCCGGCACCACTTCCACGGGAATTCCGGCCTTGACCAAATCCTCCGCCTCTTCCCCACCGCGCCCAAACACATAGGGATCGCCACCCTTGAGACGAACCACAACCCCATGCTGTTGCGCCAGTTCAATCAAAAGCCTAGTCGTTTCCTCTTGCAGCAACGAATGCCGTCCCCGCCGTTTGCCCGCATGAATCCGCTCGGCATGGGGACTAATCATCTGCAAAATCGGTGGGCTTACCAAGGCGTCGTAAACGACCACATCGGCACATTCCAGCAGGGTTTTCCCCTTAATGGTCAACAAACCGGGGTCGCCAGGGCCCGCCCCGACGAGATAAACCTTACCAATGGGATGATGCATACGAACCTGAATGAAGCGGGGGGAGCTGAGGCAGAGACTAAGGAGATATTGAAAGAGATTAATTTTATTTTAATTATTGAAGAATGGGCGATGGCAGTAGTAGCGATCGTTACAAAATCCTAACCTAATGGGATCCCGATGACCAAATCCAGATGGCCAATATCCCGCGTTCAGCTCACCGCTTTCCCCGCGCCGTTTCAACCGCCGTCAACAGGATCGAGTCTCGGCTCGCCTGGAGCGAAGGCCGCATCCGCTTTTCCATGGCCAGGGTGGAGTTAAAGTTAAACCCCAGCAGTTTCCCTTGAAAGCTAGTGATATAGAGATCGTTATGGACTTGAGTATCCATGGCTTGGCTAATAAACTCCAGTTTGATCCAACGAGAGCCGCCCATAGTTTCATAATCGCGGGCCACCCACTTAAACCCTGGAACTGACTCTTCTAGAAAAGATTCCAAAAACTGCCGCACCTCAGGCAGTTGCTCTGGCGCGAGGTCAATGTCGCTAAAGTTCACACCGATCGAAACACTGCGGGGCACATTGCCATAGGCATGCTGCGGCGGCACCGAACCCGGAAATTTGGTGCTAATCTCCGCTGCACTCATGGCCGTAAACCCCTGGGGTGGCACAAAAGAAATCTGATTATCCACCAAATAAACTCGCCCCTCAGCCTTGGAATCCTCCTTGGGATCCTCTTTTGGCTCTTCCTTGGGATCCTCAGCGGCAGGCGGCTCTGTTTCCAGCTGCGGATTGAGCTGGGGTGTTGAAGACGGATTCGGGGGAATTCCTTCCTCTAGGGGATCGACGGGATTCTCTGGAGACGAGGTCTGGGGCTGAGGGACAATCACCGGCTTGTCATCCCCAGGTTTGACCTCCGTGGGCTGTTCGTCGGTTTTCAGCGGTGCTGGGGTTAAGGCTTGGGCCGTCTGGGCCACTCCCAACGTTAGCCCACTCGCAAACGTCAGCAACAATGCTATCCGCGTCAGGCGCGGGAGGTGCCTACGGGGGTTGCCCCGTTTATAGAATAAGGGGCTACGGAAAAAGGAGGCGAGGGAAAGGCGTTCCATGCTTCTTATCAAGACAATCTGGGATCTGGTAGACGAGACCGGGGCAGCACTCATTTTTGACAGAAGATCTAAGTCTGTATAGCCTGTTAGGTTATCGACGCTGGGTTATTCGCTCCTAGGCCACAATTCCCTGTGCATGGGCATTTAATGCCTATGGTCAGCGCTCGGCAACCCAATACCTGTTGATGAAACGATGAACACATCCTGGGGCAAAAAGATGAAAATCAGTGTAGATCTATTCTCCGGTTCTGCCGGTCTAGCCGGACTAATTCTCGGTTCAACGCTGTGTTTGCCTGCGATCGCCCTCCCATCCCCCTCTATAACCCGTTTTACCCCGCTCACTCCATTCGTTAGTCCTCTCCTCACGGGTGTAGCCCCCACGCTGCTGGCTCAGGCCAGTCCTGCCTACAATCCCACTGGCTGTCGCCTAACGCGGGAAGCAGTAGGCGTCTATGAGGAACCAAACACCACGCAGACCGCACGGGGATTCCTCAAGCCGGAGACGGCAGTGACGCTAGGGGACGGGAGTGGCGAAGGCTGGGCTCGAATCGTATCTCCTTTGACGGGTTGGGTACAGTCCAAGTTCCTTAAGTTAGCAAAGCCAACGGATTGCGGCACAGTGGTTTCAGGGCCTGGGGTAACCCCTGGTACAGCTCCGGCTACCACCGTCCCAACGCCCCCGCCCCCTCCTTCGACTCAAACGGCAAAACAGGCCGTTTGTACCGTCATCCCCGAGGCGGGACTGGTGGTGCGTGATATGCCCAATCCCGAGAACAGCCGGGTGATTGGCTCCATTCGGCCCGGTCGCTACACGTTTCAGTTCACCGAGCGGCGTTTGGCCCTAGAGTCACCGGAAGGATTGCGACAGTGGATTTATATCACGGCTCCTGCGAAGGGCTGGATTTCTCCGGGGTTTGTGAATGGGGGCTCAAATCTATCGGGTGAGAATTGTAATTAGTGGCTGTCTGGAATCGGTGTATTGATTTGGGGTTTATCGATTTTGTTTTGATCAATTTCATCCTCGTCAAATATTTCACCCTCGTCCATCTCACTGTCCAATTCACTACCCATTTCACCGTCAATTTCACTGGAGTCAAAAGGGCTAAACTCCCTCCAGGTTGAGGCAGAGGGTTGAGCCAACACTTGCCAAGCCGCCCTCAGCCCCGCGAACGTGCTTAAGCCTGCTCGACGGGCTGTTGCTGCCTGGTGTCGCATGCTGACAATACCGTCATCTACCTGCTGAACGACCTGGCTGGCGCTGCGCACGCCTTCGTTGACCTGGTCTGAAAGTTCACTCAGTTCGTCACCTGTATCACGCAGGGCCTGTAGCGTTAGGGGAAGCTCGTGACGCAGCATATCGAGGAGCTTTTCGGCACTGCGGGCGGCGCGGGCCAGTTCCTGCATGACCGGAATGGCAATGACCAAAACTGCCGTTAAACTCACGGCGACCAGAATAAGAGAAAGTCCAAGCCAAAAAAGCGGATGCAGCACAGCGACTCAGCGGTCCATTAGCGTCAGGAGATTAACAACGAGGCAGTCAAGTTAGGGATGGGAATCCGGTGACGCCACGACTTCGCGCAGTTCATCTGTGGAACTAGGACTGGTTTTGGCGCTGGTTTTGGCGATCGCAGTCTTGGGGCGATTAAGCCGACGATTTTCTTCAAGACCCGCTTCTACCCCGGCGGCGATCGCCTCCTTCAAGCGCACCAACGTCCCCTCCCAGTTTTGCAACGCCGTATCCGAGAGCCGATCCGCCTGCAATTGCAGACTCGTAGCCAGATCCTCCGCCAGCTCCGGCAGCGCATCCGCTGATTTCCGTAGGAGCTTACGGGTTTCCCGACCGGCCTTGGGGGCGAGCAAGAGACCCGTGACAGCCCCTAGGGCGCTGCCGATGAGCAAGCCACCCAGGAATCCGCTGGATTGATTGTTCGCCATGGCTCTACTCCTGTCTGAATCACTGATTTGTTTATACACCGGTTTGCTTATGCACCGGCTTGTTTCCCCGCCGCCGCCCCACGTACCCCTGCACCCATCCCAAGGCCAACAGAACTCGCTGGAGCTGCTGGAGCTGCCCGCTTGTACGGCGATAGCCCCCGCGTAACCGCTGTAAGCCCTGCTGACCAGTCACGAGCGAGTCTTGGCTGCCCTTGAGGGCGTTTCGAGTATGGTACTCGACATCTTCGAGCATCCAATTCACCTGGGCCAGGGTGGATTTGAGCCGCCACAGCTTCCAGGCGATCAGGATGAGGAGAAGGGCGATCGCCCCATTCACCAGCACGACTGCCGTAACCGTTGTATCAGAAGCCATGACATCCATTGCTCTACCATGCCTTGTCTACCCTGCCTTGATTGTAATCTACGGCTTTTCAAGCCCATCGATTGCCGAGAGAATTCGTCGCCCTAGGGAGGCATAGGAGTGAAACAAACTGTAATAAGGTGGGGATTGCGTGAATCATCACGCGCACCAGTCGTTCTTTTGCATTGCTGTTAGGAGTCTTTATGGGACGCGCGAAAAAGGTTGTCCTGGCCTATTCGGGGGGCGTAGATACATCGGTTTGTATTCCTTACCTCAAAAACGAATGGGGCGTTGAGGAAGTGATTACACTGGCGGCAGATCTCGGACAGGGTGAGGAACTGGGGCCGATTCAACAAAAAGCTCTCACAGCGGGCGCAAGCGTTTCGTTGGTGAATGACGCGCGGGATGCCTTTGTCCGCGAGTACGCTTTTCCGGCGATTCAAGCCAATGCACTGTACGAAAATCGCTATCCGCTCTCTACGGCCTTGGCTCGTCCGCTGATTGCCAAAATGCTCGTAGATGCAGCGGCGGAATATGGCGCGGATGCGGTGGCCCATGGCTGCACGGGTAAAGGCAATGACCAGGTGCGGTTTGATGTGTCGATCGCGGCGCTCAATCCCCATCTCAAGGTCCTGGCTCCGGCTCGGGAATGGGGGTTTGATCGGCCCACGGCCATCGAATACGGAGAAAAATACGGGATTCCGGCTCCGGTGAAAAAGTCTTCGCCCTACAGTATCGACAAGAATCTTTTAGGTCGCAGCATTGAAACGGGTCCGCTGGAAGATCCCTGGGTTGAGCCGCCGGAGGAGGTGTTTGAGATGACGAAGGCGATCGCCGACACCCCCAACGAACCAACCTATGTGGAAATCGGCTTCGAGCAAGGCATCCCCGTCAGCCTAGATGGTCAAATGCTCTCCCCCGTAGATTTGGTTTCTCAGCTCAACCAACTGGCAGGACATCAAGGCGTAGGCCGCATCGACATGGTTGAGAATCGTCTGGTAGGGATTAAATCCCGCGAGATCTACGAAACACCAGCCCTGCTCACGCTCATCTTGGCCCACCGCGATCTGGAAAGCCTGACGCTGACGTCCGACGTGAGCCACTACAAGCGCCATATCGAAGATTCCTACGGCCAGATGATTTACAACGGCCTCTGGTACAGCCCGCTCAAGGCCGCGCTCGACGGCTTTGTCCAAAAGACCCAGGAGCGAGTAACGGGAACGGTCCGGGTGAAGCTGTTCAAGGGCAACGCCATCATGGCAGGGCGCAAGTCTGAAAAATCGTTGTACAGCGAAGAAATGGCAACCTACGGTGCCGAGGACCAGTTCGACCACAAAGCAGCGGAAGGCTTTATCTATATTTGGGGCATGTCTACCCGGATTTGGTCCAACAAAGTCCGCCAAGGCTAAAGAGCCAGCGACCCACAGCCTGTAATTTGTGTAGGGACGAACCGCCGTTCGTCCTTTTCTAGTCTTCCTTATCCTAGTTTTAGGTGCTGGGATTTTGCTTAAGGCGTTGTTCAATCACCCAATACAAACCCAAGCCCCCCACAATCGCCAGTGCCACCAGACCAAACTGCGAAACCCAAGTCAGCAACTGCTCTAGAGGCACCAAGCGCCCGACAAAAAAGGCCAGGGAAACCATGGCGATCGCCCAAACCGCTGCCCCTGCCGCATTAAAAATCAAAAACTTCCCATAGGGCATCCCCGCGATGCCAGCGAGCGGCCCCGCAAAAATCCGTAGCAGCGTGATAAACCGTCCCAGAAAAACCGCTTGACCGGAATTTTTACTAAATTTGTCCTTGGCTTGGTTGAGCTGCTCTTCAGAAATGTTGAACCAATGGCCCACCCGTCGGAGCAAGGACCATCCCCCCCATTTGCCGAGCCAGTAGCCGAAGTTATCACCCACAATCGCCCCTGCGATCGCACTGGCCAAAACCCCTCCATAGGTCAACTCACCATTACCAGCCAGAAAGCCTCCGACCAAAGTAATCGTCTCCCCTGGAATAGGAAGACCTGTGTTTTCTAACAGTACACCTGACAAAACGGCCCAATATCCGTATTGCTCGGCAAGCTGCTGAACAAAATCCAGCGAAATGACCTCTAGGGACATGGGGCTTAATTGTACAAATTGATACAAAGAACATCCTAGCGAGCTTCAGGATTAGTCTCAAGGTCGCTTTTACGGAACTGGAACCCAAGAAACCGTCAGCACCTATGGGCACTTACGGGAATATACAAAGCTTTCCCAGCCTAATCCGTTCAACCGGATATTCCTTGTCTTTTAGAAGACCAATCTAGAGTTTGGGCTTCCAGTTCGGGGGTTCTAGATTTGAGGTTGTAGTGCAGCGCCAAATCGAGGGAACGAAGGCAGATCAACCCCACTCGGACTGGCATTACGATTGCGCACCGCGAGGCGATAGCTCACACTTTGCAGTTCTGCGTGGAGACGGCGATTTTCCTTCTGGAGCTGGCTGACGCGATCGCGCACCGTAGCCAGCCGTTCCGCAAATTTCTTGCGATAGACATTGGGGAGCTCTTGCACCACCTGTTCTAGCATGCGCGAGCGATCGGTCAACTCATGGACCGACTGACGCAGTTGAAAAATTTCAGCATCGCGATCGGAAATTTCGCTCTGATAATCCCCCACCTGCTGCTCTAGGCTTTGGAGCTGCTCTCGCAGCTTACGCACCTCGGCCTTATGCTTCTCGGACATTTCTAGCCCCGGCGCGGCACTCGCGTTGCCTTTCACTAAGCGAAAGAGCTCCTGAGACAATTGCTGCACGAGCTGATCACGCACCTCTAGCTCACCCTTAAGCCGGGTCACTTCCGTTTTGAGGTTGTGGGTATTGAGCGCTTCCGTCTGAATCACGTCTTTCTCTACTCCGAATCAATGGGGCCTGATGGGGGATTGATAGGTTGATCTCAAAGCCTAATCTCAAAGCTTGATCAAATAATCTAGGGCAATAGATTTAGGGCAATCGGCAGCGTTTGTCAACTAAAACCCCTAGTTGCCGCCCACTGTATCACCTGATCCTGGAATTGGCACCCATCCGAGAAAAGTTTTTGCTCCGGTTCATTCCCCTAGGGGCGTGGGCGGGTCTTAGCCCTCTCCCTTCTCCCTCAGCATCGCCCCTTTCCGCTGACGACCATATAAAGGCACGGGGGTCGGCTCTGGCTCATTACCCGCAGTGACTTCGTCAACAGTTACCTCATTAACGGTTACCTCATTAACGGCTACCTCATCAAGGATCGGTGGCTCTAAAGCTGCCGTTGGACTCGCAAGCGGATCAGCCAAAGTCCCTGCACCAATCACATCATCAATCCCCGCCGGATTCAGCAACGCAATCGGCTCGCCCACGGTATCCCGTGCCGCTAAGTAGCCAAGAGCATAGGACATGGGCACCATGGTTTCAAAAATCGTGAACTCCGTCACTGGCGGCAATAAAAACACATCCAAATAGGTTTCTAGGGTGGGCCAGTCATAGACATTCGGGAATATGTCCTGACTCACCTGCTCCAGAAGGGGATATTGCCCCAAAATAGACAGATCATTGGGTCCATAGAGCGTAATCCCTGGGGGGGGCTCGACCCCTAAATTCCGGGAATCAAAAATCAACGGGTTTTGAGGGTTGCGCGTCCCTAACCCAGTCGTATAAGTCATGTTGTCCGGATTGGCCCCGACGGCAACCTGAGTCCCCAAAATCCCGTAAGTCAAGAAATTCTGGTTCCCCGTCAGATAATGGGCACGGAGCAGGGTTTGCACATTGGGGGACCCTAAGGCTCCGCCCCAGGTAGTTGCTTCAAAGCCATTATCTTGAGTCCAGTTAAAGCTGCCATATTCGGAGAAGAACGCAGACTCCGTCGCCTCTAGGACCGTTGCATTGATGGCGTTTTGCTTAACATTGGCATCCTGCCCCACAAAATCCATACGGGCATAGAGGAAAGCAGCTTCTCGCTGATTATGGCTATCAAACAAATAAAGGCTACTATCGGCCTCTTTGAAAGCCGTGGTCTCTAGAAAAATGTTATGCCAACGAACATCCTCGGTATCCTGAAACAGGGACAGGGCCGCAAGGTTACGGGCATCCCTGACCTCCGAAATCGTCAGATAGGGGGCGGACTCTCGCTCGGCATAGTCCATAGCCCGGAGAGCGCTGTCAAGATAGATCTGGGCGAGAGTAGGATCGTAGCTCCCTAAGGCATGGGCCGCCTGGGCGGCGGTGGCGGCGTAGAGATAGCTAGACCAGGGGTCTGGCGCATAGGCAAAAATTTTCTGGGATTCTTGCCAACTGGCTTCGCCTGCACGGGGATGATTAGCTGACTCAATCCCGCCGGGAATCCCACCGTCGCTCTTCTGCAATCGGCGGAATAAGTCCAGCCCCCACAGGGCTTCGTCGAGGAGATCCGGGAGTTGATTATTAGACTCAGGGATATTAAGACCAAACGAGGAATAGTAACTGGGGAAGAGATCCAGCAACTCTAAAAATGAGCGGCTAGAGTCTAGATGCTGAATTCGGCGGTCCCAATCTCCTGCGTCGTAGTAGCCCCCCCAGGCGTCGGGCAAAACTTCATCGCTGGCCCGAGCCACCAGGGTCTCAAAAATGCCATCCGCTGTGATATTGGGGTCGAAGGTGACCTCTAGGAGCGTTGTGTAGGATTGTTGAACCACAACCCCATCGGCGGGATTGAAGGCGCGGGGTCTGGAGTAGTCGGTGTAGGGTTCTTCTAGGGCGATGCCGCTACGCTGATGATAGAATCCCCGTGCTGAGATGTAGAAGGCTTCATCCCACACCATAAGATCGGCGACTTCGAAGGGCATGGAGCAGCCAATGCCGTCCACACAAATGCGGTATTCACCGGCCTGCTGAAAATCGGTGAAGTCTAGGAGGTAGGTGTTGGTGAGGGCATAGTTTTGGCCTTTGGTGGGTTCACTCACATTCGCAGGCTTGCCGAGTTTGCTGAAACCTTCGTAAACCTTCTCCCCGGTGGTGGTGTCTATAAGCCAGAATGGCAGACCGTCTTGGTAATCTAAGCCTCCCCCATTCCCCATCCAGGTGGATAAATAGGCAATTTTGGCGGGGTCGTCAGGCCGGAAGCCTACTTGATTGACATGAATGGCTTCGGTCTCGCTGGTATTGGGGTCGAACTGAAAGGTTAGGTCTGGGAGGCGATCGCCATTGATATCAATCTCATAGGTTTGCAGCGGCGCTAAGACGCTCGGCAAATCAAGATAGATCGTATGAGAAAAGAGATACTCACTCCCTAGGGCCGTGACTTGGGCGCTATCGATGGGCTTACTTTTGCGAAATACAAATTCAGGATTAGCCCCGACTGTATAGTTGGCGTCGGTGGTAGAAGTCACCTGATAGGAGAGGGGGTTGTCTGCGATCGCCGTATCCAACGGTGCGCCCACAAGCTGATCCAACGTTCGCAGGATCGACTGATCGCTCCCAACCAGGTAACCCAGGTCTTCATCATTGCGAACGACCCAGAAGTCTACGCCATTGGTTTGAACGGTGTCATTGGATTCGGGAACATAGGGAACTTGCGATCCAAACAGGATACTTCCCGCTTGGATTTGAATGGCTAAAATATCAGGCCGGACTAGATATGTCTGAGTAACAGTGAGGCCACTATCTTGTAGGGTGCTACTGGCTTGAAAGTCCAATGGTTGGAGTTCCGATGAGGTCACTGGCGTTGCTCTCCATCAAACAAAGGCATTAACGGTATTAAAGGCATTCAACAAAGGCTCGTGAGGCCCAGCCTTAAGGTCGGTACATTGACGCCTGACCTAAACTCTGCACAAAAAGAAAAATGCAAAATAGCAAAATGCAGCCCACAAGGCTGCATTACAAATCTCGCTATTTGAGGTGGAAAAATCATCCACGAAAAAAGACAAATGGTGAGAGATAGTAACTCGAAAATGCCTTTCGCTTGGTACATGCAAATGCGGAACGGCTATGAGTCCTAAATCTAGCAAGTCTAAGTTTTTTAGCTTTTATCAGGCCCTGACACAATTTCAATTTAGCGATAAAACTCAGGTCTTGTCAAATCATCTTTAAACAGACAAATTCCTGATCTAGAAATGAGTCATTGGTTGGCCACTAGGGGTAGATTGCTATCATAAGTCCGGTGACAGAAAGCTAATGTTAAGTAGGCTTAAGCTATTTGAGCAAAAGTATAATTTCATCCATAAATAAAGACAAAATACTAGTTCTCTTGGCACATTGGTTTAGGTTATAAAGCTATTTTCTTCGAGCAGTTTCTAGCAAGTTGAGAAGTACTTAACTCCGCCGATCTAGACCATTCTCTATGTATAAAAAACACCCAAAATCCCAAAAGCACATTTTTTAAGGCATGGGTAAGGCATAAAAAAATTCGGTCGAAGCCGACATTTTCGACCTTCGACCGATTGAGAACTGGTACAGATCGAGCCTGGGGACGCATTTCGTCTTTCCGCAGGCTCAGCAACATCCCTCACCCCCTAGGAAGTCGTGTCTTCCCCGCCCCCGCTGGGATTGGGTTCGTAGCAGCGCCCTTGAGTGTCCGTAAATTCGACTTTTATTGTGTGTAGAGCGTCAATCAAATTCCCAGATTCATCTTTATCATTCCCTGGCTCAAAGGTCTGGGCCTCAATAGCTTTGATAGCCTCTTGATTCAAATACTCATATCCTGTACTTTGCATTGTATCCACAGAGGTTGGCTGCCCCCCCTCAGAAGAAACGCGAGCAACAAAGATGCCCATACGAGTGCTGGTGGGACATTTTCGATCTGGAAACTGAAGGCTCAAGGCTTCTTGGAGTGGCATTGGTTTACCCGGTCTGTTTTTTGTTATCTCGGAAATGAAATTCGAGTCGTCACCTTCGTCTAAAGCCTCGCTACCATCGCCTGGGTATCGCGCCCGTAGTTCTGCCGTACGAGATGCAATCACGTCTTCCGCACTGCTCAACGTCGGCTGAGGCGGAACGGGGGGGGGGGCTGGAGCTGGGGAAGGCTCAGGGTCGCTCCCGTTAGGCTGAGGCGGCTCGTTTGTCTCATCAGGCAAGGCAGCGATTGGCGGCGGTGAATTGTCAATCATCGAGTTGTCGATGGGCGGTAGCGGCTGGGTTGGGCTACTCGACACCGAAAAACTACCGCTCAAATCCAATGCCGTTACCGGAGGTGCGGGTGGGAGGCTCACATTGCCATTGGACCCTCCGCCGTTATCCATGGGAATCGGAAAGAACAAATCCGACGATGGGCTCAAAACCCCTGCGGACAGGGGTTCATCCAGATTGAAGTTATACATTTCCCCGAGGGGAGGCTGGTCGGGAACCGGCAGCGGCGGCAGATTATTTTGACTCACCAGCGGATTTTGAAAATTTTGGGGATTGAGCTCACCCCCCTGCTGCACCGCATCTGGGAGACGAGCCATATCCTGGGGAGACAGCTCAACCACACCAACCGACTTGGGCTCTTCGGGGCAATCGCTCCCGAGGGACAACAACGGCACCGCAGCGAACAAAACCCCATGCAGCCCAACGGAGAGGGCAGTCGCAATGAAGATGGGCTGACGAACACGCTCGGACCAGCTTTTCGAAGCAGAGTAGAGGGGGACCATGGCCATGGGAATCTAGGAGGGCACACAGGCGAGAGGGTTGGCGGAGGGTTGGGGGCATCCTCTAGAAGCCCCTGCAAAAGCAGCACCCTTCAGCGTAGACAAGCCGCTAGTACACCTGGGACAGCATCAGAAATTGCGATCCTATTCTAATAACTGAGCCCACCTTTGGGGTGCAAGGGCGCAGCAGCTCTCATACATTGACGGTACTTCCCCCTACCAAGTTGCTATTTCTCAAAAACTTATCCTTTTTCAGGACAAGAAAGATTTTATACAAAAACTAAATTAGACTAAACCTGACTAAAATGATTAGCGAAATCCTCTGGATATCTTCTAAATAAAGATTTTTACCATCGTCTATGGGTGCGATCGCCCTCTTTTCATCCCCCGTGTTTCCACTCTGTTTCAACGGGGTACTCTAGAAATTAAGACTCTAAAAAACCGTGAAACAACCGTGGCATCCCCTCTCTCCCGCCGGGATTGCTGTGACACCTCCACAAACTGGCACAACTTGAACCGCTCTTTTGACTCAACAACGGATATTATCTAGTGGTGTGAGGAGTGAAAGTTCGAGTGAAAAAACCTCTGGAGTCGAAACACGGCCAGACGCCCAGGGGTTTTTTCTTTTTTCAAATTTCCGGCAATGCCGGAAATTTTAGATTTTTAAGCTTCTATCCATCGACAGTCTGAGTTGCTTTAAGGCTTGCGCAATCGGTCAACCAGCCTCTGGCAGCCAGCGACAACCCCTAGACTGAGCCAAAGCAGGCCATCGCCCCAGTGACTGTAAGGGGTTTGCGATCGCCGCAGTTCAACCCTTTCGGCGTGGCTAACCCAGGTGCTGGGAAGGGCACGCCATTTTTGCTGGCCATGGGGGGTAATAAAGCCGGAATAGCCGGTATTCGCCGCTCGAATCACCCAACGATCATTCTCGATCGCCCGCATCACATCATGGGCTTCGCTTTGGGCCATCAGCACTTCGCTATAGGGATCGAGATTGGCACTGCTCAGAATCAGCCTTGCCCCTTGGGCGACCTGACGGCGGGCGATCGCAGCAAAAGCGGGCTCATAGCAGATTTCAACGGCAACGCTGCCCCACGGCGTTCGGAAGGACTGCTGGGGGAATCCTGGAACCATACTCTCCGGTAAGGGAGAAAGCTGTTCGAGCCAACGACCCAGACTCCGGGCTAAAGGAATGTATTCTCCCAAGGGAACCAACCGAACCTTGTTATAGCGGCTGCTGGGCTGCTGAGGGGTCTGGGGATTGAGATTAAACAGACTTTGGGTATAGCCCGCACCCAGCCTCTCAACCGAAGAGTCCGCCCAGCCAAAGGCTCCGACCCAGGCAGTGGTGTTATTCTGGGCGATCGCCCGGTTCAGCGGTTCAGTGCGGTTGTCCTGGGCATCCCAAACAAAAGGGAACGCCCCCTCCGGCATCAAAACGGCGTCGGCTTGCAGGGCTGCCAGTTGCTCAAAACTTTCGGTATAACGAACTAACGCTTGCTCAATCCCCTGAGGCGTGAGTTTGATACGAGTGGGAATATTGCCCTGAATGATGCCGATTTGGAGAGTTTCTCTGGCGGGGTTGAGCCCTGGCGAATCGGCTTGAGCGGAAGTCATCGCCCAAAGGCTCCCCAGTCCCTGAAGGGTCAGCCAGAGGCAGAGGGCAATGGCACCCCAAGCACGACGGTGGGCGCGGTGGGCAGAGGAGAGGGCGATCGCCCCATAGCCATTCACCGCCACAATCGCCGCCGTAATCAGCAGGGGTCCACCCCAGCGACCCAAATGTAAGAGGGCAAGATTACCGGGACTCTGGGTCAAGGCCAAGGGATTCCAAAACAGCGGGCTCCAGCTCCAAAGCGTATCCAACAGCACCCACAGGGCAGCCCCCGCGATCACCCGCCCAGCAGCAGACCCATTAGATCCAAGGCAATGCAGGATGCGGGTCCAGAGCACGACGGCTAGAGTCCCCCAGGCTGTGACCGCCAGCCAACAGACCAGCGTAATCCCAACACTGGCCCCCCCAGGAATCCCCATCCAGGTCAGCGGGTGCAGCCCCCAAAGCCAGTGCAGCGTCCAGCCGTGATACACCGCCCCCCAGATCAGCGCTATCCGCCAATGACCCCGCAAAACCCCCCAATCCCAAAGGGGCACCAACGCCACCCAAGCCAAGGGCCAGAGGCTATAGGGTGGGGCCGCCAAGGCCATGGCCAATCCACCAAAGCCTGCCATGGCCCAAGGTTGTCCCGAAAGTTTTCTTAAAGAACCTGTAACCATGGACTAGAATCACGACGCATGTTATCTAATGGCTGAATCCCGCACGCTCCTATCGCCATGGCCTCCTTAGAAGTCCTCATTGTCATTATCTACGTCACCTTTGCGGTCTACGTTCTCTATCGAGCGAGAAAGTCCTATTTGGCAGATAAGGCAGCAAGGCGCGCTAAGGCCAAAGCGGGCTTGATTTATATCACACCGGACCAAGAGGGGCTCAACAAAGCGCTCGACGAGCAACTGGCTCCGCTAGCCCTTAAGGACTACCTGGACATTACCCTAAGCAGCGGTATCACCGCCGATGACAAGGTCAATTTGCTCTCCCTCAAAATCGACAATCGCTCAACCACCTATGCGGTTTATCTCAATTGGAAGGAAAGCTGGCTGACCAATGCGCGGAATCAGAGTCGGTCGATCGCCCGGATCACCCCCAGCGATGGCAGTTTTTCCCAGGATGCCAGCATGGTGCCGCCGGGGCGATCGCTCCAAGAATTCTTTAGCGTCCTCACCGCTGAGGGACCTCAGCCCCTACCCGAGGCACTTGCACTCCACATCCTGCGGCAGGAAGGCAAAGCCGACAATCCTTCAGCCAAGGTACTCCTCTCGCTATCCATTCAGCTCAAATCCGTCAGCCAATTTAGCCGCAATCATCTGATCGCCGTGAGCTGCCCGATTACGCTGCGACTCCCCAGTGATGACGAAGTGCAGAAATACAGAGAAGAACTCGAAAAGCGCTTTGCCAAGATGTTTGGCTAAGAACGCCAGATCAAAAACGCTTCGTACAGGGGATTAAGGCTGCGGGAAGTTTTCCACTGGGCTATCCTTCAGTGCGCGACTCATATAGTCAGCCCAAATGGGAGCCACACTCGTCCCCCCCGAGGCACCCCGATAGAGGGGCGTAAAGTCATCGTTACCAATCCAAATGGCGGTTGCCATCTGCGGAACATAGCCCACAAACCAAACGTCCCGCTCGGAGCTTGTAGTTCCGGTTTTACCTGCCGCTGGACGACCGATCGCCGCCCGAGTCGCGGTTCCGCCGTTAATCACCCCTTGGAGCATGGTGGTGAGATGGCTTGTCGCCTTTGGATCTAAAACCAACTGAGGACGGGGCGTATTATCCAAAATCACGCGGCCTCGGCTATCGGTCACCTGGGCAATAAAGGTCGTGGGCGATTGCCAGCCGCCACTGGCGAAGGTTGCGTAGGCTCCTGCCATTTCAATGGGCGTAATTCCCATGGCCCCCAGAGGGAGTGAAACCACCGGATCCATAGGACTTTCAATCCCCATGATGCGACAAATTTCAATCACCTTATCTAGTCCCACGTCTTGGCCCAACCGAATGGCAGGAATATTGCGGGAATAGGCCAAGGCGGTGCTCAAACTGATGGATCCCATAAACGAACCATCGTAGTTTTGGGGCGTGTAATAGCCACTGCCATCGCGATAGCTCACCGGACTGTCAGAAATCGGGGTACCCGGCGTATATTTTTTGGTCGCGAGTGCCGCGTAGTAGACAAAGGGTTTAAAGGCGGAACCTGGTTGCCGATAGGCATTGACCGCTCGGTTAAACTGGTTTTTCTCATAGTCTGAGCCCCCTACCATGGCTTTGACATAGTGGGTGCGGGGGTCTACTGAGACTAGTGCCATTTGGTCGGCTCCAATGCTGTACCAGTTGCGATCGCTCCAATATTTCACTGTTTCCTCAGCCAACCGTTGCAGCTTCGAATCGATCGTCGTTTGAACCCGCATTCCCCCCTTCAGAACCGCATCTCGTCCAAAGCGATCGTTCAGTTCTTGCACCACCGCTTCGGTGACGTAGGGCATCTTGCTCACCTGAAACGACGTCACCCGACCCAGCTTAATCGGCTGATCCTGGGCAACTTTCTTTTCCTGGGGGGTAATCCAGCCTAACTCCACCATCCGCTGCAGCACCAACGCCTGACGCTCCTTGGCAATTTTCATACCTTCTTTGGAGGGATTGTAATTGCCATCAAACGGGCTGTAGGACTCCGGTGCTTGGATAAACCCCGCCATCATAGACGCTTCCGCCAGATTCAAATCCGCAGCGGATTTATTGAAATAGCTCTGGGCTGCGGTTTCTGCCCCGTAGGTATTGTGTCCCCAGTAAACCTGGTTGAGATAGAGCTCAAAAATTTCATTTTTCTTCAGGACCTGCTCCAAGCGAATCGCCAAGACCGCCTCAGCGATTTTGCGGCTCATGGACCGCTCTGGACTGAGAAACAGGTTCTTAATCAACTGCATCGTAATGGTAGAGCCCCCTTCGACCACACCGCCACTGGTGTAGTTGGCAAGGGTTGCCCGTGCAATGCCCGTCGGATTGATACCGCTGTGGCCGTAAAAGTGACTGTCCTCCATGGCAATCACGGCCCGCTTGAGGTGGGGCGAGATCTTCGCCAACGGCATCACCTTGCGGTTCGCTTCATCGTGAAGGCTAGAGAGCAACGACCCTTTCATGTCGTAGATGTAGGTCGTCTCGGTGGGCGAATATCCCTTCATGCCCCGCACATCCGGCAGGTTACGGAATGTCGTGGCCAAACCGACCAAGGTCCCAGCCACAAGGGAACTGGTAATCACCACTGCACCCAGTAACGTACCGCCGGTCAGTTTTCCGGCAGTATCCAGGAAGCTGACGGTCTTGGAGGAGCGCTGGGGAGGACGACCGGAAAGGGTGTTGGAGGACACGATAACTCCTCTACGATAAGAAATTGAGGTGAGTCTACAAGAAGAAGCCTACTAAGCCTGCAAGTATAATGGGCAAGCTTCAGATTGGCGACTTTTCATAGCGTTAACTTTCGATGACGACGTTCTCGGTCAAAACGGCTTCCGCACAGGCCCAGTCTCTCGATTGGCTCACTCGTGGCACCAGCGAAATTTTCCCGAATCAGCCCGATTCTCGAGATCCCCATGAAAACCTGGTGGCACGCCTTCAAGCGACGGATCGCCCCCTGCGGATCAAACTGGGGATTGACCCCACAGGGGCGGATATCCATCTGGGTCACAGCATTGCGATGCGCAAGCTACGGGCCTTTCAGGATGCAGGTCATCAGGCCGTACTGATTATTGGTGATTTTACAGCGCGGATTGGGGATCCGACGGGAAAATCCGAGGTGCGTCGCCAGTTGACCGAGGCGGAGGTAAAGCAAAATGCGGCGACCTATTTGGAACAAATCAAGCCCATTCTGGACTTTAGTCCCGATCGCCTAGAAATTCGCTACAACTCCGAGTGGCTCTCGGACCTGGACCTTAACCAAATCCTGGGACTGCTGGCCACGATGACCGTGGGACAGATGTTGGCAAAGGAAGGCTTTGATAAGCGCTATCGAGAGGAGACGCCGATTTTCCTCCATGAGTTTCTTTACCCGCTGATGCAGGGCTATGACTCCGTGGCGGTGGAAGCGGATGTGGAACTGGGCGGTACGGATCAGAAATTTAATATCGCGGTCGGTCGGGATCTGCAACGCCATTTTGGTCGGAAAGACGGCAGCCCACCGCAGTTTGGTTTGCTGCTGCCGATTTTGCTGGGGACCGATGGCCAGCAGAAAATGTCCAAATCCTTAGGGAATTACGTGGGTTTGGGCGAAGACCCATTGAGTATGTATTCCAAGCTAGAAAAAGTCCCCGATGGGCTGATTGAGGATTACTTTACGCTGCTGACGAATCTGTCGCTGACGGATTTGCCGGAGAACCCGCGCGATCGCCAAAAACGCCTAGCGCTCGATGTGGTCAACCAATACCACGGGAAAGCCGCTGCCCAGGATGCCCAAAAAGCTTCGTTGGAGCTGGTCCAGGGGGATGCGAAGCAGGCGGAGGCAGTACCGGAATGTTCGATCGCCCAGACGATGGCAGATTTGGAATTTCCGGCCAAGCTGTTTGTGATTCTCGGGCGGACGGGGCTTTGTGCCACGAGTTCTGATGCCAAACGGCAAATCAAAGGGGGGGCCGTCAAGCTAGATGGCGAAAAGGTCTCCGATCCGGACCAGCGCTTTGAGGCCAATGCCTTGGTGGGGAAGGTTTTGCAGGTGGGCAAAAAGCGGTTTGCTCGGCTGACGGAATAATTCTAATCACGTTCTAATTTTGCCTATGTCTCCTGAAGCTCAAATCATTGTCCCGCTGGATGTTGCGGGGGGAGAGGAGGCGATCGCCCTGCTCGATCGCATTCCCGAGGTCCAGTTTTGGAAAGTGGGTCTCGAACTTTTTGTGAGCGCCGGACCCAGCATTTTGCAGGAACTCAAGGCACGCAACAAAAAAATCTTCCTGGATCTGAAATTCCACGACATCCCCAACACTATGGCCGGAGCCTGTCGAGCGACGGCAGGTTATGGCGTGGATTTGCTCACGGTCCATGCCCCAGCGGCGAAGGCGGCGTTGGTCGCCTCTCAACAGGCCGCAGCACAAGGCGCAGCGGCAGCCGACGTTGCGCCGCCGATACTCTTAGCCGTAACGGTATTAACCAGCATCAGCACAAGAGCCTTGGCCTTTGAGCTCAAGGTACCGCTGGAAATGCTCGACTACGTGCAGCAAATGGCGTTGCTAGCCCAGGAAAGCGGCATTGGCGGCTGTGTCTGTTCCCCCCAGGAAATTACAGGCATTCGCCAGGTTTGCGGTGACGAGCTGGTCCTGGTTTGTCCCGGTGTCCGACCGACCTGGGCGGCGTCCGGCGATCAGCAGCGGGTCATGACGCCAAGGGCGGCGATGCAAGCTGGAGCTAATTATTTAGTGATTGGCCGACCCATTACCCAAGCCGACGATCCGGCAGCGGCCTTTGCGCGGATTTGCGAGGAAATTAGATGACTAGGGCGATCGCGATCGGCGTGGCGATCGCCCAAACCGCCCTGGCCCAAACCAACCCAGCCTGTCCCGCAGACCCCAACACCTGGATCCCCCAACTTCTCAACGCCCTGCCCGCCTACGCCAACCGGACCATTCAACGCGATCGCCTCACCCCCCGCGCCCCCCAAACCTACATCCTCCTCACCAGCACCCCCGAAATCGACCCCATCCCCCCATCCCCCACGCCCCCTACCCCACCTAACCCCACCCAACTCCACCAAATCTTCTTCACCACCCTCGAACGCCAATACGTCGGTCCTAGCGACGGCACCGCCACACCCCAATTAATCCAGCAATTCCACTGGCTTGTGCTGTCGCAGAGCAGCCAAGGGCGACGGCTGATTCGATTGCGATCGCAATTTGCCCCCTATCCCGCAGAAGGCCAACTCCTCAGCCCGCCTCGCAGCGCCGAAAGCGGTCCCATCGCTGAAGCCATTCGGCTCTGGCTGCGCGATTGTGACGCAAAACCTGTACCCTAAGAGATATAAAGACCCTGTAAAGATTTGGCACTATACAGCCAGAAAACAGCCAGAAACGCCCCATGCTCGTAAATTCGCCTAAGTAGGGGCTGTCCATTTTGAGTTTCTAATATTACATTGTTAGGTGGGTTCAGGCAGCGTTCGGCACTCAAGTCTGTTTCTGGCCTTGAGGCGCGGTGGGCTCCGCCAAGTTCCGAAGGACCGCCCTATCACTTACAATCCCGGAAGCTTGTGTCTTTTGTGAAGTCATCTTCTGTGCATGCGCCTCTACTCATGAGTGCAGAAACAGCCCTCGAACAACTGGGTGAGGGATTGCTTTTCTTGAATGCGGACTGGCAAATTTGCTACTTCAATGCTCAGGCTGCGGAGTACCTGGGGGGAGCCCGTCCTGACCTTGTGGGTCAGTGCATCTGGGACTGCTGGCCTCAGCTGCGGGGCGAACAACTCAATTTTTATACGGCCTGTCAGCGTTCCCTAACGGAACAGGTACCGTTGGAACTGGAAGAAACGCAGCTCGCCCAAGAGCCCCTGTGGATTCGGTTGGTGCCCAGTCCGAATGGATTGGTGATTTATCTGCGGGGACTGTCGAGCGATCGCCGCATCAGCCAGCAGCAGCAACAATACGAAGCGCGGGAAGCGTTGCTGTCGTCCATCGCCCATTGGGTCCAACAGTATCAGCCCCTTGAAACCATCTTTCGTGAGGCCGTAGCGCGATTGCGGCTTTTGCTTCGGGTTGATCGCATTTTGCTCTACCGCATTCAAAACTGGGAAGAGGTTCAACTCCTCGCCCAAGCAACGTCACCGGATTGGATTCTGGATGGCCAGGATGACCGTTGTGGTACCTGGGTGATGAATAGTCTCCAGGATTGGGAAGAAGATTCCTATTATCCGGTCGAGAATGTTGACCAAGATGACCTGACCGCAGCGGAACAGCGGATCCTACGTCAGCTCAAGGTCAAGGCCCAGTTGGTCATGCCGATTTTCCTGGACCAAGAGCTGTGGGGCCTGCTGGCAATTCACCAATGCACGGTGCCGCGCACCTGGCACAGCCGGGACATTGACCTCCTCAAAAAAGTCATTATTCAAATGACCGTGGCCCTCCAGCAGGCGGAACTGCGCGGTCAAGTCGAGCATCTGAATGTGGACCTCGACAAACAAGTACAAGAGCGCACCACCCAGTTGCAAAAGGCCCTGGACTGGGAGGCAATGCTCAAGCGGATTACGGACAAAGTCCGCGACAGTCTCGACGAAAACCAGATTTTGCAGAAGGCCGTTCAGGAACTGGCACTGGTGATGGGCATGGGAGCCTGCAACGCCGCGCTCTACGACCTAGAGCGGCAAACCTCGACGATTTACTACGAATACGTCACGACGCTACCCACCTCCCAGGGCCGCGTGGCCAAGATGGCCAATTATCCCGAAATCTATAACCAACTGCTCCAGGCCCAGCATTTTCAGTTCTGTTCGATTACGCCTAACCCGGTCCGGGGGCGGGTGGCCATGTTGGCCTGTCCGATTTTTGACAATGAGGGGGTGCTGGGCGACCTCTGGTTGGTCAATCATGAAGATTATTCCTTCGGTGAGCGGGAAATTCGGCTGGTCCAGCAGGCGGCGAACCAATGTGCGATCGCCCTCCGTCAAGCCCGTCTCTACCAAGCGGCCCAAGCCCAAGTCGCAGAACTGGAAAAAATTAACCGGCTCAAGGACGAGTTTCTAAGCACCGTCTCCCACGAGCTGCGCACGCCCATGACCAATATGAAAATGGGCATTTTAATGCTGGATGTGGCGTTGAAGCGGCGGCAGGCTCAGATTCAGTCGGAATTGCCCGACCTGATGCTCCTAGACGATAAGGTCACCCATTACCTAGAAATCCTTCGTAAGGAATGCGAGCGGGAAAGCCAGCTCATCAACGACCTGCTCGATCTGCAACGACTCGACGCGGATACCCAACCCCTCGATCTCAAGCCGATCTTGCTCCAGGAATGGTTGCCGCCCTTGGTCAATATTTTCACGGAGCGCGCCCATGAGCGTCAGCAGGAGCTCATCCTGGATGTACCAGGGGACTTGTCCACGCTAATCACCCATATTCCTGGCCTTGAGCGCATTGTCGCGGAGCTGCTCAACAATGCCTGTAAATACACCCCCTCCCACTGCCAAATCTTTGTGCGGGCTTGGCGGGCGGGAGATCATCTGGCCCTGGAAGTGGCCAATACCGGCGTCGAGATTCCCCCCCCTGAACTAGAGCGAGTCTTTGACAAATTTTATCGAGTGCCGAGCAACGATCCCTGGAAACAAGGCGGCACGGGCCTCGGACTGGCCCTCGTCAAGAAACTCAGCCAGCATTTGGGAGGCGATGTCGCCATTCACAGCGGTGAGGGACGCACCAGTTTTACGGTGGAGTTGCCCTGGGTTCTGGAACTCAAGCGGTAATGTTTTGTCCCTACAGGACGAAGCAAATTATCGGGCCGAGCCAGAAAGCTCGTATGATCGAAAAACGGCGACGCGTACGCAATTACAGGGCCTATGGCGATTCTGCACGGCAGTTGGACTGCGATTGGACAATTTTTGCTTTGGGGAGAAGCATGGCGAACCGTAGAGCCGGTCAGCTTGCCCGATCTGCGAGAGCCTGAGACTAAGGCGACGATTCCCAAGCAGCCCCTGGCCCTTTCCTTAAAAGACCTAGAGCCAGTCCTAGCGGAGTTATTGCCCCAGCTTGACCGTAAAACCTGGACTGCTGCCGATTGGGCGATCGCCCTCCCCACCCCCGCTGCCCCCACCAAAGGCCGAGGCCGCAAAAAAACCGAAGCCCCCCCCAGCGCCCTTTTACCCCAACATTCCGCCAGTGACTTAGAAGATCCGCTGCCGCCCCTCTATCCCTGGCGCGTGTCTGGCTATTGCCTCTCCCCGGCGGAGGCGATCGCCCTACTCGAATGCCTCCCCCTTGGCCTCCCCCAAACGGAAAACGCCTGGGTCGGCGGTGATCTACGGTTTTGGTCCCACATCGCCCGCTGGTCCATGGATCTGATGGCCCGCTCCAAATTTTTTCCTGGCCTCGACGCCTTACCCAGCGACCCCCAACACCCCAACACCCCAACACCCCAACACCCCAACACCCCCAGCCATCACAAAGATAAAGATAAAGACACAGACACAGACACAGACGAACCCGAGGCCCCCGAAGCCGAAGAAGACCTCGATACCCCTCCCCCTACCCGCTGGCTCACCCGCTGGCTGCCGCTGCTGGATAGCCGGATTGATCGCGATCGCTTCGTCCGTTTCACCCAGCAGATGCCCAGCAGTTGTCGGTGCTACTGGCCGGAGAGCGAAGGCTATGGTGTTCCCCTTTTAGGCAATTCCAGCGATTTGCTGCGGGATTTCTTGGGCCGGATGCTGGACGTGCAGATTAAACCTGCGATTCATGGTGCATTGCCCAAAATTGAACCCGAGGTGCAATCCTGGCTCAAGGCCCTGGGCTCGGACCAAGCAGAATTGGATTCGGCAGTGGGCGATCGCCTCCAGGAGGTTCTCCAACGCTGGTCCTTACCGTTGCAGACTCAACTACAACAATATCGAACCTGCCTAACGCTCACACCACCAAGCTCAAAGCAGACCCCTTGGCATTTGAGCTATAGTCTTCAAGCGGAAGACCGGGCCGATTTCCAAGTGGATGCGGCGACGATTTGGCATCATCCGGTCGAACAGCTCAGCTACCAGGGACGGTTAATTCCCAATCCCCAGGAAACATTGCTAGAGGGACTGGGTCGAGCCCTGCGGTTGTACCCCAAACTAGAGCCCAGCCTTGAAGGTGCAGCCCCCACGGGGTGTGAGTTGACGCCGCCGGAAGCCTATGAGTTTATTAAGGCGATCGCCTGGAGGCTCCAGGACAATGGCCTGAGCGTGGTTTTGCCGGAAAGTTTAGCCAATCCGGAGGCGATCGCCAATCGACTGGGCCTAAAAATTAGCGCAGAATTGCCGAAGCGCACCACCTCTGGGGTTGGGCTGAATAGTTTGCTACGGTTCAAATGGGAACTTTCCATTGGAGGGCAGACCCTGACCAAGGCAGAATTCGAGCAGTTGGCGAAGCAAGAAATTCCCTTAGTTGAAATTAACGGCGAATGGGTCGAATTGCGCTCCAGCGACATCAAGGCCGCCCGCGAGTTCTTTGCCAGCCGTCAGGACCAGCCCAATCTTTCCCTCGAAGATGCCCTGCGGATCAGCACGGGGGATGCCCAAACTATCAGCAAACTGCCGGTGGTCAACTTTGAGTCTTCGGGGGCATTGCAGGAGCTGGTAACGACGCTGACGGGGAATCAGCCGGTGGAGGCGATCGCCGCCCCAGCCAGTTTCAAAGGCCAACTACGGCCCTACCAAGAACGCGGGGTTGGCTGGCTGTCGTTCCTACAACAGTGGGGACTGGGGGCCTGTTTGGCTGACGATATGGGCTTGGGCAAAACCGTGCAGATGATTGCATTGCTCCTGCATCTGAAAGAACAACAAACCCTGACTGCTCCGATTTTACTCATCTGCCCCACCTCCGTCCTTGGCAACTGGGAGCGGGAAGTTCATCGCTTTGGCCCGAGCCTCAAGGTCCGGGTCCATCACGGTCCCGATCGGCCCCAGGGTACTGCCTTAGCCAAATTGATGGAAAAAACCGATTTGCTAGTCACCAGCTATGCCCTCGTGCAGCGGGATTTGAAGTCGCTTAAAGCCATTGAATGGCTGGGGCTAGTTTTGGATGAAGCCCAGAATATCAAAAATGCCGACGCCAAGCAGTCGAAGGCCGTGCGCGAACTAGAAGCGGATTTTCGCATTGCGCTGACGGGGACACCGGTCGAAAACCGTCTGAGTGAGCTTTGGTCAATCATGGATTTTCTCAACCCTGGTTACCTGGGTCCGCAAAACTTTTTCCGACGACGGTTTGCCATGCCCATCGAGCGCTATGGGGATACGGATTCGCTGAAGACTTTGCGATCGCTCGTCCAACCCTTCATCCTCCGCCGTCTCAAAACCGATCGTTCAATCATTCAAGATCTGCCTGAAAAGCAGGAAATGGCAGTGTTCTGTGGCCTAACCCAAGAGCAAGCTGACTTGTATCAACATCTCGTTGATTCAACGCTCGAAACCATCGAATCTGCTACGGGGATTCAGCGACGGGGATTGATTTTGGCGTTGCTGACGAAGCTTAAGCAGGTGTGCAATCACCCTGCTTTGTTTGATGGTAAGCAAACTACAAAAAGCAGTTTTGCGGCGCGATCGGCGAAGGTGCAGCGGCTGGATGCGATGTTGGAGGAGGCGTTGGTGGAGGGCGATCGCGTCTTGATCTTCACTCAGTTTGCAGAATGGGGCAAGCTGTTGCAAAACCATCTGGAGCGTCAGTTTGGTGAGGTGTTGTTTTTGTATGGCAGTACAACGAAGGCGAAACGGGAGGAAATGGTCGATCGCTTCCAGAAGGATCCTCAAGGTCCGCGTATTTTGCTGCTGTCGCTGAAGGCAGGGGGAGTTGGCTTGAACTTAACGCGGGCTAATCATGTGTTTCATTTCGATCGCTGGTGGAATCCGGCGGTGGAAAACCAGGCCACGGACCGAGCGTTTCGCATTGGCCAAACCCGTAATGTGCAGGTGCATAAGTTTGTCTGTAGCGGCACGTTGGAGGAGCGAATTCACGACATGATTGAAAGCAAAAAGGCACTGGCGGAGCAGGTGGTCGGAACGGGTGAGGATTGGCTGACGGAGATGGATACGGATGCGCTGCGGAATTTGCTTTTGCTCGATCGAAATAGCGTCATTGAGGATGCCTAAACTTCTTGCCTAGGAGCATCGGCCTGTGAAGATGCGATCATCCACCCGCCCTCAACACTTGTTCAGCCGTCAATTTCAGTCCTGAGAAGGTTGGAGAGACGATAGTTTGGTTGCCTCGAAATTGCTGAATTTCATACTCTCCACCCTCTAATGTACAAATAGAAAGCGTAGGTTGTTTGGGTTTTCCAATATGTCGAATTCCTCCCAATCCTGCGTAGTCTGCAATCCAGTATTCGGGAATACCTAAAGCTGCATAGTCTTCGACTTTGCGAGCATAATCGTTTTGCCAGTTGCGACTCACGACTTCTGCAACCCATTTAATCGAACGACCCAGCGTCAAGATCGACTGATCAGACCAAAGCAGTTCTTGGGTCAGTTCATCTCGATTGATAACGGCGACGTCAGGACGAAATGCTGTCATCGTGCTGTTAGAAGGGCGTAAGAGTCCTCGCTGAAGAACAAACCAAGGTAGGCCAGCACAGTCGATTTGTACACAGATCTTTGTGGTGATGAAGGCTACGACTTCTTCATGAAAACCGGTTGGTTCCAAGTCGAATACTTCTCCATCAATGAGTTCATAGCGGTTATTATCACCATAACGGGTGATAAACTCGTCGAAGCTGAGTGGCCTCTGTTGCAGGGGTTGGTCGATCGCAAGGGTCATAGGTCAACTTAGCCCAATCGATACCTTCAGTTTAACAGAGAGTAGATGTGTGAGGTGGACCCAATCGACTGAACAGATTTAACAGGAGACTAAGCTCTGAATTCTCCCCGGATTGGACCTCTATTCAGCGACTGCTCTCAGCTGCACCGTCAAAGTAAATCTCATCCGGTGTTTTGTAATCCAACGACTGATGCAATCTCAACTGATTATACCAGCTAAACCATTTCTTCACCTCCTGATTTAAGTGATTCCCATCCTCAAAACTCTTCAGATAAATCAGCTCGTACTTCAGCGATCGCCACAGCCTTTCAATGAAGATGTTGTCATGACACCTTCCCCGTCCATCCATGCTCACCTGGGCTCCGGCTGTTCTCAACCTCTCGGTAAACACCTTCGCCGTGAACTGAGACCCCTGATCTGAATTGAAGATATCAGGACATCCATATTCCTCCAACGCTTCCTCCAATGCATCCAAACAGAACTGCACATCCATCGTGTTCGAGATTCGCCAGCTCAGCACCTTACGGCTGTACCAGTCCATAATCGCCACCAGATAGAAATGCCCCTTCAGCACCGGCAGATAGGTGATGTCCGTGCTCCAGACCTGGTTTACCTTATCAATCGCCACACCCCTCAGCAGATAGGGATATATCTTGTGCTCCGGGTTTGCCACAGTCAGCTTCGGCTTCGGATACAGCGTTTGTAGACCCAGCTTTCGCATCAACCGCTGCACTCGCTTGCGATTCACATCATGACCCTCTCTCTTCAACTGAGCCGTCATCCGACGAGAGCCATAGAACGGCATCTCCAGATACAGCTCATCCAAGCGACGCAGCAGTTCTAGCTCAGAGTCACTCACTGCTTTGGCACGGTAGTACAAGCTCGAACGGCTGATGCCCAGTAGCTGACATTGACGCACCAGGCTCAACTCCTCGTGCTCTCGCTCTACCAGGGCTTTTCGCTGCTCAACCCCAGTTTGGCTGAGCACTCCGCTAAAAAATCCCGTTCCACCTTCAGCTTGCCGATTTGCCGATACAGCTCGTTGATTTCTGCCTGTTTATTCGCTTCCTCCTTTCCTCTATCAGATGTCTGGCCTGAATCAAAGACGCTGCTTGCCCCTTCCAAGAGCTGCCTCTTCCACTGATGGATCAGCGTTGGATGCACATTGTGTTGGCTCGCCAGTTCCGGCACCGTCTTTGCCCCTTGCAAGGCTTCCAAGGCGATTCTCGATTTGAACTGGGCGCTGTACTGTCGGCGTTTCTTGCTCATCTTCTACTCCTATCATTTTTCGTGGAGTTTCAGAGCTTAACCCCCTGTCCAGTTTTTGGGGTCCACTATAGTGGCAGGTTATGGGTTTCAAATCGTCAACGGCTATAAAGCTTAATTAATAAAGTGGGTGAGCCATATTTAAGCTCCGAGATAGATGATTTCTGTGTAGTCACATCTCTTCGCTAAAATCCTTGCCTATGAGTCATCATTCACTTTTTTTCTGCAACCCAGCAGCTTTATCGTCCATTTTTTTACACGTGCAAACTGAAGCTTACAATCAACAACCTTAAGGCACTCTCTAGCGAGAATTGAGCGACATAACGTTGCCCATCACCCGCCGTAAATAACCTTCGAACTACAATAGATGACTTCTTTGCGGTCGGTGTGCATGGTCGTTGTTAGACGGCTTGCAGATGAGGTCTCTCAAGCGGCGAGTTGATGGTTGGACGAGTAATCTGCAATTCATGGCAATAGCGACAGTCCCAGCTCTTTCAGGAACTCATTGTGCTGTGCCGTTGCCGTTTGAATCGTGCCCTCGATTTCCATCAGCTCGGCATGAATTGCCGTCAAATCAATCTCCTCTTCGGGGAGCGCAGTGCTGATATAGCGGGAAATGTTCAGGTTGAAGTCGTTTTTTTCAATCTCCTTCATCTCGACGCGGCGGGAGTAGCGCGGCTCTTCTTTGCGAAATTGGTAGGTTTCGATGATTTGGGTGATGTGTTCGGGCTTGAGCTGGTTTTGGCGTTTGCCTTTCTCGAACTGTTCGGCGGCGTTGATGAAGAGCAGGTCGTCTGGCTTCTTGCAGCGTTTGAGCACGAGAATGCAGACGGGGATGCCGGTGGAGTAGAACAGGTTGGCGGGCAGGCCGATGATGGTGTCGATGTGGCCGTCTTTGAGCAGTTTGGTGCGGATGCGTTCTTCGGCACCGCCTCGGAAGAGTACGCCGTGGGGCAGGATGATGGCCATGACGCCTTCGTCTTTGAGGAAGTGGAAGCCGTGTAGGAGGAAGGCGAAGTCGGCGGCGGATTTGGGGGCGAGGCCGTGGTTTTTGAAGCGCACGTCGTCGCCCAGGGCTGGGGTGGGGGTCCAGCGGTAGCTGAAGGGTGGGTTGGCGACGATCGCATCGAAGGCGGGCTGCTTGGCGGGGTTGAGTTCGCGCAGAATCTCCCAGTCGTTGGTCAGAGTGTCGCCGTGGTAGATCTCGAACTCGCTGTCTTTGACGCCATGCAGCAGCATGTTCATGCGGGCGAGGTTGTAGGTGGTGATGTTTTTTTCTTGGCCGTAGATTTTGCCGATGGTGCCGCCTGCGTGCTTGAGGCGTTTGCGCACGTTGAGCAGCAGGGAGCCGGAGCCGCAGGCGAAGTCTAGTACGCTTTCGAGGCGTTGCTTTGATCCGGTTTTGGGTTCTTGGCTGTCGAGGGTGACGATCGCGGAGAGGATGTCGGAAATCTGTTGTGGGGTGTAGAATTCGCCTGCTTTTTTGCCGGAACCGGCGGCGAACTGGCCGATCAGGTATTCGTAGGCATTGCCCAGGGCATCAATGTCGGTGGAGAATTCGTTTAGTCCTTCGGCGATTTTTTGGATGATGGTGCAGAGTTTGGCGTTGCGATCGGCGTAGGTTTTACCCAGTTTGTCTGAGGCGAGATTGATTTCGGAGAAGAGTCCCTGGAAGGTGCTTTCAAAGGATTCTTCTTCGATGTATTTGAATCCCGTCTGCAAGGTGTTGAGCAGTTCGTCGTTTTGGGTGCGGGCCAGGTTGGCGATGCTGTTCCAGAGGTGCGACGGCTGGATGACGTAGTGCGTTTTGCGGCGCATTTGTTTTTCAAATGCGGCGATGTCGTCTGGGTTATTGGCATACCAGAGGGCTAGCGGGACTGGGTGGGTGTCGTCGTTGGGGTCGGGATAATCGCGTCCTAGTTCTTTTTTTGCGGCTGTCTCGTAGTTGTCGGAGAGGTAGCGGAGGAAAAGGAAGGAGAGCATGTAGTCGCGGAAGTCGTCCGCGTTCATGGCTCCGCGCAGTTGATCAGCGATGCCCCAGAGAATACTGCCCAGTTGTTTTTGCTTGGTGTCGTTCATGGGGTTGCTCATGGGGTTGGGGCGGGTGCTGCGGAAGGCGATGCAGCGGGTGCAGGCGCGGGTGTGGCAGCTGGTGGATTTTCGACTATCTCCGGCAGGGCGAATTGGAATGTCGTTACAAAGTCTGTAAGTAGGCGTCGGAACAGGTCTTTGTTGTCGTCGCCCATTTCGGTGGGTTCGTGGATGGCGTATTTGCCGTGGCTCAGGAGGTTGAGCGCGCGGTTGTAGAGCGCTCGATCGTCCTCATTATTTAGGGATTTGAGGCAAAAAGAGATGTCTGGGTGGCCAAAAAAGGCGGCGGTTTTTTCCATGATGCTCCGCAGGGCGTTGAAATGGAATGTGTAGAGCGTGCCGCTGGTGGCGGCCAGTTGCAGTTCGGCAAGGCTGGCGACGTGATGAAAGAACGGTGTGTCGTCGGTGGCGCGTAGAGTATAGGCACCGTCGCCATTCGGACGGTGGAGGAAGTAGCGTTTGTGAGTGACCTTTGGCTCCCCTGCTTTGGGTCTGCCAATCTCGTTGCACATCACGTTGAAGAAAAGGGCGTGGTGTGAGGAGAAGACGATTTTGATGGGTGCGGGATCGCCATTTGGGTCTTGGCGGCTGGCGGCGCGGCGCAGCAGTTGGGCGAGGTCGCAGGCGACAGCGATCGCGTTGTTGTCATCGAGGGAGGAGATGGGGTCGTCGATGTAGAGGAATTTGTTCGATTGGTAGGAGATGTGGCCGTCGAGCATGCGCTCGCAGATGGCCATGAAGAGGCACCAGATGAAGATGTTCTGCTCGCCACGGGAGATTTTGATGTTTTCTGCTTCTCCTTTGCGGAAGGAGACTTTCCATTCGGTGTAGTCGATGTCGAAGTCAAAATCTGCGTAGCGATCGAGGTAACCCGCGATTGTCTCGTCGAGGGCGAGGTCTTTCAGGCCGTTGAAGAAGGTGGAGTCGGGATTGAGCTGGAGATGGCGGGCAGCGTCTCCATCGAGATCGTTTTCCCAGGTGAACAGGTCTTCGGTGAAAGCGTTGAAGTAGAGGGTGTCGGCGGTGCCGTTGTTTCGGCGTTTGCCTGCGTCTTTGAACTCCATGGAGAGGCGCGTTTTGCCTGTGCGGTTGTAGGCGTAGAGGAGGATGAGCTGCGTCGGCTTTGTAGGATTGTTCAAGTCGTCGCGCAGGCGGGTGACTAAGGTGCGCAAGCTCTGATAGGTGCGAATGTTGCTCATGCTTTAACCTCCTCTGGGGATGGGAAAAGCTGCTGCATCAGGCCGCGCTTGTGGGTTTTGAGGGCTTCGAGCTTTTGGGTGGCGGCGGCGATCAGGTCGTCTAGGGTGGTGAGGCAGGTGGCGATGCGTTGTTGTTCGATGACATCTTTTGGCAACTGCACCCTCAACTTCGCTTGCTCAGTAATCCCAATGTAGGCTCTGGTTCCTCCTCCCGATACTTCCAGAAGGTTTGACTGAAAAGTCTCGGAGACGAATAGCTGAGCCAGGAACTCACTCGAAAGCTTCTTCGGGTTTTTCACGCGGTAATAAGTTACTTGGGGAGTCAGCATCAGATAGGGCGTATTGATTTTCCTCACGACGGCCACTTCGCCAACGGTTCCTTTGTGCGAAAGAAGGACGTCACCTTCCCTTGCGAATCCTTTTTGCAATGTGTCAGCTAGCTCTCTGCTAATGAAATGGCAATGGTCGATGTCGATCAGCCCTCCATTAAGGTCACTCGCCATAATGAACGGAATCCCTTTGGGGACGTAATCCGACGACTTTGGATGAATATTTCCATGATTTCCATCTTTCGGCGGGAACAAGCAGTTTGCTTCGACTAGTCCCCCGACGGAACTGAGAACCCACTCCCCCTTCCCACGAAACTCTGGAAACCGCAGGCGGGGTTGGGTTTCGCCTTCGCGGGGGAAAAGCTGCTGCATCAGCCCTTTTTTATGGGTCTTGAGCGCGTCCAGTTTGCGGGCTTGGGCGGCGATCGCCTCATCCACCGAACTCAGGCACTCCGCGATTTTTTGTTGTTCGGGGAAGATTGCTGGAAGGGGAATGATGAACGACCTGATTTGCTCAAAATTTAGCCCTTGCCGATTGCCGCCAGCTTGAAAACTGTCAATCTGTTTCTGCCCATCGTGGGAAATGAGATATTGATTCAGGAAATAGGGGCTCAGTTCGTCAGGTTTGGCGCGAATAATGCAAACGTGCTGATTGACATTGCCTCCCTCAATTTTTAAATTAGCCACCGCGCTTCTTCCAATTGAAGCGCCAGTAATATTGAGAAGAACATCAAAAGCTTCGATTTGAGTTGATCGAAATGAGTTGTGCGTTTCTTCGTCGATGAAGGCCACATCGTCCAAAAGCAATTCTCCCCAACCAATATTCTGACTGCGAACGAAAGGGCGACCCGAAGATTTGTAATTCTTTTCGCCGCCTGTTGGAGTGATTCCGCTTCCAACCTTTATGGTTTTTGAACCAAGCTTTTCCCCTGCCCACCCCTCCGCTTCCCGAAACTCCGGAAACCGCAGGCGGGGAATCAAGCATTGAGAATTTTGAACAGAGAAAGACTCATCCTGCCTCCCTTTCTCACTGCTCACTTCCAACTTCTCCCTTTTTTTCATGGTTCCCCCTCCGTTTCGTCAGCAAAGTCACCGGACAATTCAGCCTCAATTTCCTCAATGGTAGGGAGGACAGTTTGGAGGCGATCGGGAAGGGACTGCACCAGTTGGTATTCAGCCACACCGATCGGTTTGTTGCTATTCCGGAGTGCATACTCCGCTACCACAGAATTTTTACTTTTGCACAAGAGGATGCCGATCGTCGGCTGATCGTCGGGATGTTTCACCTGGGCATCCACCGCACTGAGGTAAAAGCCTAGTTGTCCCGTGTGCTCTGGCTTGAAGGAGCCAGCCTTAAGCTCGACCACGACATAGCAGCGCAGCTTGAGGTGATAAAAGAGGAGATCCATGAAAAACTCGTCACCGCCAACATCCAGCAGCACTTGTCGTCCGACGAAGGCAAATCCCGCCCCCAGTTCCAGCAAAAACTGAGTAACATGCTTGATTAGAGCGTTTTCGATTTCCCGTTCGTTGGCCTCCTTTCCCAGCACGAGGAAATCGAAGCGATACGGATCTTTCAGGGATTCACGGGCTAGATCAGACTGGGGAGTGGGCAAAGTCCGACTAAAATTGGTGACGGCTGCACCGCTACGATCGCGCAGGCGGGACTCGATGTGCATAACGAGAACGTTCCGCGACCAGCCATGCTCCACGGACTGTGCCGCATACCACAGCCGCTCCTGAGGCGTTTTGAGCTTATCCAGCAAAGCGATGTGGTGATACCACGGCAATTGTGCAAGACCCACTTGCACAATTTGGCCCGTTGCGATTTGGTCAGTAACCTGCTGACCCATCATTTGCCCATCTGGCCAAGCCCTGGCAAAGGCACGCATATATTTGAGATTGCGAGGAGAAAAGCCCTTCATTTCAGGGAACGCCGTGCGGAGATCGTGGGAGAGCCGATCGATCACCTTCGCGCCCCAGCCCTGTGCTGCCTGCCGATCGAGGATATCCTTACCGATTTCCCAGTAAAGCATCACGAGTTCGTGATTTACTGCCATCGTGGCCCGCTGCTGCGCTGCATGGATACGCAGTTTCAAGTCAGCGAGCCATGCTTGGTAATCGGGGGGAATGATGTCGGATTTACGATTCATATGCGCTGAGTCCTGAAATATCGCGGCCAGCGGCCCGTTTAGTCAGCAGCGGCACCAAGTCATCCATCAGCGCCAGCTCAGCCTGAGTGCGTGCCTTCCAGCCCAGATCCAGCGGAGCCATCAAGTCGCCAAGCTGCTCGCCATCAAAAATCATCCGCTCCAAAATGCCATCCACAAAAGCTTGCAGCGCCGCCGCAGCAAGGCCGTGCTTACCCGCGATCGCCGCCAACTCCCGCCCATCCTTCTCCGCCTTAAAACGGGCATAGCCCTCACGGATCGCCGTTTCGCTCAACCCCTCCCCCGCCTTCAGCGTGGCAATGTAAGCCGCAATATCCTCCCGCTCATCCATAAACTTAGCATCGGCACCGATCAAGCCGATCAGCGCCTCCCGGCTCATCTTCGCCTTGCCCGAACCTGGAGCCGAGAACTTAGCAATCAGCCCCATGATGTAGTCGTAATCAATCACCGCCGAGGCAAACAGCACAAACTCAAAATCGAGCTGATCCACATTGTCTGGCACCGGCTGATCGGCACCCTTGCCCTTACCCTGCTGCGCCTTGAGCCGCTGAGCCGTCTCCAAATACGCCCCCTTAAAGCCCCGATGCCGCTCCTCTGGCAGCACCTGCTCGATCGCGGCTTTATTGTCCTCGGTGAGGTCGGTGTATTGGTCAAGCTGCGTCTTCAGCCGCTGAACTTCCTTGTATTGGGCGCAGAAAGCAGCGCGGGCCGCATCACCCTTCAGGTTCGGCACAGCCTCCGGTGCGGTGGTCAGCCCCTGGGATTTCATAAAGCTGTCGAGCTGCTGCACAGCCTCCTCCAGTTTTTGGATGACGATGGGAGCCTTATCCACTAGCCAAATTTCCCGCGCCTGCTCACTGGTCTTTTCCCCAGAGAAGAGGGCGATCGCCGCATCCACAGCCTCCTGCTGCTGGCGAAAGTCGAGGATATTGCCGTAGGGCTTGGTGCCATTGAGCACGCGATTCGTGCGGGAAAACGCCTGGATCAAACCGTGGTACTTGAGATTCTTATCCACATAGAGCGTATTCAGGTACTTGGAATCAAAACCCGTGAGCAGCATATCCACCACGATCGTGATGTCGATCTTCTGCGCCGCAGGGAAGTCGGCATTGGGCCACTGCTGATCCTTGATGCGCTTCTGCACATCCTGATAGTAAAGGTCAAACTCGCTGAGCTTGTGATTGCTACCGTAGCGGCTGTTGTAGTCCGCCAGGATGGCCTTGAGCGCGGCTTTTTTACCCTCAGGGTCTTCTTCGTTATCGGCCTTCTCCTGGGGCAGATCTTCCTGGATCTGGCGCACGTCCTGGTTACCCTCGGCGGGCGGCGAAAACACACAGGCGATATTCAGCGGCCTGAACTCGGTGCCGTCGGCCTGCTTCTCGGCCTGCTTCTCGGCCTGCATCGTCTTAAACAGGCCGTAGTACTCGATCGCGTCATTAATCGAGGCAGTGGCCAGGATGGCATTGAACCGACGGCCAGCGGTGGCCGCATCGTGCTTGGCGAGAATGGCCTCGATCACGGCGCGCTTGGCGATCGCTTCACCGGGCTTCGGCAGCTTCTTGCCCTTTTCTTCCTTGGGCTTGAAGTAGTCCACATGGAAGCGGAGCACGTTCCCGTCTTCGATCGCGTGGGTGATGGTGTAAGCATGGAGCGGCTTCTGGAAGAGATCTTCCGTGGTGCGCATCGATGCCTGGGTGCCCTCGATCTGTTTCAGGGTGGCATTGGCCTCAAAGATCGGCGTACCCGTGAACCCAAAGAGCTGAGCCTTGGGAAAAAATGCTTTGATGGCCTTGTGATTCTCGCCGAACTGCGATCGGTGGCATTCATCAAAGATCAAGACAATGCGTTTGTCCTTCAGCGCCTCAAGCTGATCCTTATAGGTGGCTTGGCCGCTTTTGCGGCGCTGCTTGTTACGCTTGCTGTTTTCATCCAGCGCCAGGCCCAGCTTCTGGATGGTGGTGACGATCACCTTGTCCGCATAGTCCTCCGAGAGCAGTCGGCGCACGAGGGCGGCGGTGTTGGTGTTTTCCTCCACGCAGCCCGCTTGGAACTTGTTAAATTCCTCGCGGGTCTGGCGATCGAGATCCTTTCGATCCACCACGAACAGGCATTTGTGGATATGGTCATTGAGCTTGAGCAGGGTAGAGGCTTTGAAGGACGTCAGCGTCTTACCGCTGCCGGTGGTGTGCCAGATATAGCCGTTCCCCGCATCGTCCTCAATACACTGCACGATCCGCTGCACAGCATAGACCTGGTAGGGCCGCATGATCATCAGCTTTTGCTCGCTCTGGATCAGGACCATGTAGCGGCTGAGGGTCTTGCCCAGGGCGCACTTTTGCAAGAAGCGATCGGCGAAGTCGTTCAGGTGGGTGATCTTCTGGTTCGCCTCGTCCGCGAACTCATAGATGGGCAGGAACCGCTCCTCGGCATTGAAGGCGAAGTGGCGGGTGTTGTTGTTGGCAAAGTAATAGGTGCGATCGCGATTGCTGACAATAAAAAGCTGGAGAAAACAAAGCAGGGTCTTGGTGTAACCGTTGCCCGCGTCGTTTTTATATTCGACAATCTGCTCCATCGCCCGACGAGGGCTGATGCCGAGGGTCTTCAGCTCGATCTGCACAGCGGGCACACCATTGATCAAAATCAGCACATCGTAGCGGTGGTGGCTGTTGTCGGTATTGATGCGCAGTTGGTTAACGACCTCAAAGGTGTTTTTGCACCAGTCTTTGAGGTTTACTAGGGTGTAGTTGAGTGGGGTGCCATCGTCACGGGTGAAGGCATTGATTTCGCGCAGGGTCTTAGCAGCGGTGAAAACGTCTGGGCTGACGATTTCGTCGAGCAGGCGGGCAAACTCGGAATCAGTGAGACGGCAACGGTTGAGCGCCTCGAATTTCTCGCGGAAGTTCTTTTCTAGGGAGGCGCGATCGGTGATGTCTTGGCGGTATTCGTATTTGAGTTTTTGGAGCGTGCCGATAAAGCCGTATTCGATGTCGTCCTCTCGGAGAACCGAGGGCGCGGCCTGGTGTGACGGGTAGTTGATCTCAGAGTCAGTGGGCATAGTGGTCAGTTGCGAAAAAGAGCCTTGAACGGGATGCGGAATTGAGCGATCGCATCCCACAGTCGCTTTTCGAGCGAAGCGGTGTCGGCATTGTTTTCGGTGGGGGCGTCCAGTCCATTAGTTCTCAGCTCGTTCTCTGTATATCGGTCTAACGGTTGCGGTCAGCGGTTGCCGATACTTTTGCATCCTACCCAAGCAGCTTTGGTCAATCCGCTGCACCGCAATTGTTATACAGCGTATCTATTTGGTTCGTTATGCTACCTTTTTCTTTTAGATTGTTGAAAGAGTAAGCCAACTGGGGATGCTTTCATCGTTTTTGCCTCTTTTTGAATCTCCTGAAACTTATTAGGTAATTCCTTCAATTTAGGTACATCAAGCAATTGATCAGCAGCAAATGCTAATAGACCAAAGGTTGGTGCACCGCTAAGAGCCGCTGCAACCTCAATAGTTCCAATTGCAATCCAACTTCCCACATCAACACCCGCAAACTTCCAAGTTTTATTACGAAGCTTTGTCATATTTTGCTGGTGTTGCTCAAAAGCACCACGAATGTTATCAACCACCTGATCAGTAGTCTGAAAGAAATTGGTTGGCTCAGATGCTGCAATATCAGATACTCCTCTGCCCAAAATTTCTCGGAGTTCTTCAGTAGCACCCTGTTGTCTCATTTCAACTAAAGCTTCTGGTGGGATATTGCCAAGCCATTGCATCTCACCTCTAGCAGCAGACTGAAGCCCTCGCACAACGTGTAGAGGAGTTAAGTCAGTGTTTGATACACGATCTGCATCGTATTCAAGTTTCCAATTAAGATATCTCCAAGATGTTTCAGCATCTATGAGTGGGGTTCCCCTAAGTTCTAGGCTCCGCCTCAATAAATCGTTGGCTTGCGACATTCGACCAATGAAATTTGGAAGAATAATATCACCCGCACGTTGTGGATTAAAGACTCTACCTTCTCCTCGCATATACTCGCGAATTTGTTCATCTAGAGTTTGTGTAGCTTCGGTATCAAAAAGAAGAAGATCAGGATTGGCAAGTGCAGCAACAAGATCACTAGGTTGCTCAAACTGTTTTGCATAATCTTGTAGCTCGTCAATTGACTCAAAGTTTCTTCCAAACATTGTAGAAACGTGCTTCAAACAATCACCCTCTGCCATAGAGTGAATAAACTCTGAATAACCTTCCTCTAAATCAAGCTTGTCAGGAACGATCGCAATGATTGGTGTATCAACTTCTGCAAGTGCTAAAGAGCGGTAACGTAATATTTGTAAACCAAACCGAAGCACTTCATATACTAATCTTTTAGGTTCCCAGTGAGGTACTAACCGTGATATTCGCAGTAGAGGATCAGGAAGAATAATTGTATCAACATATAGACCGCAGCTAGAGGCAATGCTATGCCCTCCAGCAGGAAAGAGGGAGCCTCCATAAACTGCTTTAATTCTATTTTGATCCTCGCTATGAATCCAAGCAGGATCTGCTATGTTTTTCCAAAACTCCTGAATTTGTTCAAGAAACTCAGGGAGATGTTGAGCAGCTTCCTGTACCTGATTAGCATCTTGTATATAGGCTCCAGCAATTTGATGAGGTTCAGCATTACGCTCTTGCATAACCTGAAATAGATCACCAAATTGGTGATCTATTGCTCTGAAAAAGGCTTCTTGTACTTGTTGTGGCGAAATAGCCTCTTTCCACTCTTCCCGATCTTGAAAGTGAGCCATCATAAGAGCCATAGACCGCACTGTCCCATCTACAGTATCCGGATCTACTAGCCCATCTGGTGCAAGGCGTACCCTTTCTAAACTTTCCAAAACATCATCGGCAAGGTGTTCTGCAAGATGAATTTTGCCTACCTGAGCCTTCTCTCGAAGAATCATAATTCGCCGATGAAGCTCTTCTCTGTCAGTATCAGACATAGTTGAGGGTACCCCTAACTCTACATATAGTCAATTCTAATCAATTCACTTGTGATTTGACCTAAATGTAGCGGGACTTCGTTGAAGCCTGAACATTATGCCCTAGCAGGAAATCTTCACAGGCTGTCTTCAGCAGAGAACGAAGCTGTATAACAATCTGATTAGACTGAATGACCTCCACCTAATCCCCAGACTACAGGGTCTTATACCCGGATTTCTCACCAGGGCGGATAGAGAGTATCAGGCTTGCCCGAAATGAGATGAGCAGTCTGTTGACTCGAGCAATAGAGGATGCCTGAGGCATCTTTCAGGCTGTCTATGCTGTAAAGGTAGTCATTGTGCTCTAGATATGGGGCTTCAGGCAGATTTTGAGCAGGTCAAAGCAAGGGTGTGTAATCTCACCCTTGGAGAGTCGTTGAATTAAAGTCGGAGCGAAAGGCTAGAGTTCTACTCATCGGTCTATCCTGGCCTAGGGAGTCGTCTGCGCAACTGTTGTGCTGCCGCTTCAAAGAGGGTTTGTATGGGCGAAGCGAAAGTGAATGCGACGAGAATGCGCCTGACAGAGATGCGAACCTGTGCGCCAAGCTTGAGCAGCTTGCGTCGAATGGTGCCCAGAGTCGCATCAGCGAGTTCAGTTTTGGCGAGTGCCTTGAGGCGCAGGGCCTGCATCAAGACATAGGCGAAGGATGAAAACCAGAGTCTGAGCTGATTGCTTTCAAAGTCATGGGTGGAGGTGCGGTCGCTGAAGAGGTCAAGCTGATGCTCCTTGATGCGATTTTCCATCTCTCCTCGCGGACAGTAATAATCGCGGTGAAGGTGAGCGGGATGGGCCTGCTGTGCTGTCAAAGAGGTGACAACGAAATGGCGACGTGGGCCATTGCCATCGTAGGTGAGCTTGCAAATGACGCGACGCTCACAGCTCCAGGATTTAAGCGTGGCATAGCTCAAGGACTGATGCCAAACCTGGGGCGGAACCAAGCGGTTGAGTTCAGCCTCTAGTTCACTTGCACTCTGCTCTAACAGAGGTTCTAAGGTGGCAGCAACCGTTTGGCGCTGGGCCTCATAAACGGCTTTGGCTCGCTGTTCTAACCCCCAAGTCAATTGGCGCAAGCGCTCATTGCTGCTGTGGGCAAAAACAAAGTCCACCTGGGCTTCACCTTCACACCACAGCATGATGTCATCTCGGCTGTAAGCACTATCGCCGCGCACCAGAATCTTCACCTTCGGCCAATGACCTCGAATCTGAGCCACGATGCGTTGGAGTTCTTCTAACGCTCCCGCTGCGGGGTCCACATTGGCCGGTCGCAGTTTTGCACTCAACAAATGGCGACCACTGAAGATGAGCAACGGGGTGTAGCAGTCATGGCGGTAATACCCATTGAACGCTGAACCTTCCTGGGTGCCATGGGTGGGGTCATCGGTGACATCCATGTCCAGGATGATTTGTTTCGGTTCACCTTCGAGTTGTTCGATGAATAGCTCCACCAAGAGCGCCTCGATGGCAGCCGGGTCCAGGCTCAGTTTCACGTAGCGCGAATCTGACAAGTCGCGGGGGACATGCATCGCTTGCTCCAATCGGTTGAGGGTGCTCTTGCCCGCTAACGGTGCACAGCGCGGATGCTGGCTTTCTAACTGACCCAGAACTACCCCAAATAATCGCTCATGCCGAAGGTCGTCATGGTCATTCACGTCCTCGTAGCCTTGCACCAATCCATAAAGCCGTTGCCCGAGCAGCGTTTTCAATTCATGTTGCACCCGGCTGCCATCGCGGTGATCCGTAAAGCACTCGGACAGCCGCTCACTGATTCGATATAGCTGGTCGATTTCTCGAATTAGCAGCAGCCCTCCATCACTGCTGAGCTCACCACCGCTAAAGTTCGCTACTATCTTGCGTTGATTCAGGCGTCCAAACTCGTAGCTTGGCAAGTTACACTCTGTTTGGGTCGGGGCCATCTTTGCAAACCGCTGAATGTCTTGTGGTTATTACATTCTCGCTGGTTGGTGACCCCGATCCCTCGGCACTGGTGAGATATCCGGGTTATACAGAGCTGCTTCAGTCTATTCCCCAAATTAGGAATATTAGACCGAACCAGAGTCGGTATAATCCCCAAAAACGAACAATTAGGCGGAATGTCATTCCGCCTAATCCCGGATTTAGCGTCTTAGCCCGAATCTCATTCCTCATAATATCCACAATCCCCCGGATAAGACGATCACCAGGCTTTTCCTGTCAAAAATCTTTGCATAGCATTTCGCCTAATCCCCCAAATCCCGCCTTAGACCGAAGCACCGAACATCCGCCCCCTTCAACAACACCTCCAGTTCAACCATGAAACCGACCAATTAGAGGCATGCAGTTCGGGGTCTGGGCGTTTGGCAAAGAAACAATCAGAGAACCGAAGCAGCCTGATTGCCCTGGTACCCAGCAGCAGCGATCGCAACCTTCCCACCTTCCCTGGGAAAACTAGAATCATCCGCTCAGGCTCATCCCGGTACCTGCTAGTCCCATGCCTACCGCCGCATCTGCTCTCAAAAAAGGAATTCGTGCCATCCAAGCCGGTCGCTACACCGACGCGATCGCCCTCCTCCAATCCTGGTGCGACCAAGCCGGTCCCGAGGCCGAAGCCTATCCCGAAGCGGTGAAAGTCCTCGTGCGGGCCTATCGGGAAGCCGAACGCTGGGAAGATGCGATCGCCCTCTGCGAAGACCTAGCCGAACACAGCGACCCCGCCCTCAAACATTGGGCTTGGCAAATGCTGCCAGTCCTGAGCAAAGCGCAGCCCGTCGATGGTCCCACCACGGAATTTGTCACCCTACCCCACGCAGAAGCCGACCACACCGCCTTACAGATCGCCAAAAAATCAGTTCCCCTCGGAGATACCGCCGAACAACGTCAACTGCTCGCCGGGGCCAGGGAAGCCCTGGAAGCGCAACGCTATGGCACAGCCGTAGAACAGTTTGAAGCCTATCTGCGCCAAAAAAAGCAATTCGACCCGGCCAAGGCCCAAACCCACATTGCCCTAGCCCGCGCCTATCAAGGCAATCAACAGCGCCAGGAAGCCATTAACCTCTGCCAGCATTTGCTCAAAATTGGCGATCAGGGCACCAAACGCTGGGCACACCAATTTCTAGAAGCCATCAAACGCTATCCCAAAGCCCGCGATCCCTTGGCAGAACAACGCCAAGCCCGCAAACCCCCCACCCATTTGCAGTGGGACATTTCGGAATCGGCCTTGGTGATTGCGATCCATACTTCGGTTTATGCCGGATTAGTCCTCTCTCCCCTGGTACCGGGAACCTTGTGGCGCGATTTGGGCTTAGCGCTGATTCAAGCAGGCACGATTACGCCGGAGTTGATCTTGCCCTTGGCGATCGCCCTGCTCCCCCTCAGCTTTCCCGCCGCATTACTCTACAGCTCCAAGGAACAAGCGATTCGGGGCCATGCTCGGGAAGTGGTGAACTATTGGATTACCTTGTTTGCGATCGCCCTCGCCGTCAGTCTCCTCGGCCCCTTGTGGACCATGCTGATGGAATGGGTTGCCAAGCTACCGCTGTTGTTTAATCTCACCAAACTTGTCCTTTCTCTGGCCGGATTCGGCTATGGTGCCGCTCCGCTCTTGGCGATTTTATGGCACTTTAAGAAACCCGAGCGCCGCTTCCGCTATCCTTTTATCCTACGCTTCATTTAAGCGGATTCGCTGCAAGCGTTGCATCCGGTCAAAACTCAGGTCAAACTCAGGTCAAATCAGGGTGAAAAGCTGGTTTCTTTATCTCATTCGGTGTCGTGATCATTCGCTCTATGTTGGTATCACAACCGATATTAAGCGACGGTTTGCAGAACATTCGGCCCAAGGCCCCCGCTGTGCCAAGTATTTGCGAGGCCGCGCACCGCTCACGCTGGTGTACCAAACAGAAGTCGGCACAAAATCAGCAGCCTCTCGCCTAGAACTGCGACTGAAGCGCTGGCCCAAGGCCAAGAAAGAAGCGCTGGTGCTCGGACAAATCCCCTTAGACCCTAGTTTGCCTTCGACCGCAACGTCCCCGACCGCCGAGGCTTGAGATTCAACGGAATGAGGCGGGGTTGTAGACTATGCAACAAAGCTTCTCGAACGGCGGGTTCCGTTTCCTGATGCAGCAAGAGCTGAAAGGCTTGCTCCGCCAACCGCTGCTGATCCGATTCCAGCAGATGCTGATCGATCAAACGCTGGAGCTGACGGACAGCCAATAAACGCTTGAGGGGTTCTGGATGGGCCAGTTTATCCAGGACCTGTTCAAAATCGACCTCGAAGCGATCGCCCTCGCGCCCCATCACCAGCGTCGTCAACACCAACAGCAGCGCCAGCATCCCGCCGCCCAGCAAAATCAAACTCGACGCCAACCAAAGGCTATGGGCATCTTCCCAAATGCTCACGGTCATGTAGGTGCCGAGCATCGCCAACCCCCCACTGGCCACCGACAACAACAGCAACCGCTGGGGTCCCGCGCACCAGCGTCGCAGGTGATCGATCCAAGCTTGCCAATTTTGTTTTTGGAGGAGATAAACCAACCCCATCACCCCAGTTCCGACTCCGAGGGCCAGCATTAACTTACAATTCCAGGCCACAAGACCGCCCAAGGCCACAACGGCAAAGAGCTTGGTTGCCCAGCCGCGATGTTTGTACAGAAAACGCTGGAGCGATCGCGCCTGCTGTCGATTCGTTCGCGGTCGGGTCCCCCCAGCGGCTTGGCGGGAGAACTGGCCCAGGGCGCGGCAGACATCCTGGAAGGCAACAAGGAGAGTACGGCGGGGGGCAGGGTGAACCACGGTATTTTCTAGGAACTTCCTGGGCAAAGAAAAAGCAGGGAACAGGACTAGGAGCAATGTTTCCAAGCCCGCCCCCATTCTATACCGAGCGGTCTTGAATGGCCCGTCTTTTTGAACTGACCTCTAGGGATCACCCTGGAGGGGAAGCCGGGGACAATCGGCAGCGCTGAGCTGGAGATAATCCAGACATTCCTGCGGGGTGAGCTGACGGAAGCTGCGATCGCGCGCCAGTTTGCGCAAACTCTTGGCCGTCGCGGCCCAAAAGGCAACGGTGCCCTCGGTATTCACCGCTGCGATAAATTGCCCATCGGGGCTATAGGTCACCTGGACAATGCCTTCCGTTACGTCCTGGGGGGTCTCTAGCGGGGTCTCTAGCAAGGTAATCTGACCCGTTTTGATCGACCAAAGGCGCACAGTGCCATCGCGGTGGCCCGTGGCAAGCTGCTGCCCCTCGGGGGAAAATGCCAGGTCGCGGATGGGGCTCATTTTTGCTCCCGGTTCTGGCCCCTGCCCCAGGGATTGGGTTTGGCCCGTTTTCAGGTCGATCAGGGTGAGCGCACCGTCGGAGAACGTGGCTGCCAGGGTTTTGCCACTGGGATCGAGATGGGCGATCGCGATCCCCGGTAATTCAAACCGATGCAATTGTTTGCCGGTTTTGACGGCCCAGAGAGTGACAGTACCCGTCGGACTCACGGTTAAGAGGCGTCTGCCATCGTGGCTAAACTGGGCGCTGGCGATCGCCCCCAAGGCTTGGGGCCAGAGGGCCTGTTGCCCACTATCTGTATCCCAAAGATGCAGCTGCTGGTGACGATCGATGGCCAAAAGGCTGCGACCTTCAGGGCTGAGCTCAAGGGTTTGCAGCGCCGGGGAGGACGGCGCGGAGTCGGTAGTCCCTTGGGATTCCAGATCCGGGTCTAGATTCGGGTTCACAGTGGCGTCTAGCGGATCCAGATCCGTCACTAAAATCTCGGCCCGGCGCAGATCCCAAACCTGAATATCCCCATTGGCATGGGCCGTGGCAACGGTCTGAAAATCGCCAGTCCAGTCGGCTAACTGAATCGGGGAGTGGGGCTCAATGTCGAGGACAGCGGTTTCCTGCTGAAAGCCTTGGGGAATGTTCCAGCGGTTGAGCTGACCGGCTGAGTCCAAGAGCAAAAACTCCAGGCCCGTGGGTCGGGTCGATCGCACCTGGAAGGGTTGGCGCGGTTGCAGTCCTAGCCAGCGCAGCGGGGCCAGGAGGCGATCGGGCACGGGCGCAGGTTGAGCCTCGGATTGAGAACTGGCAGCAGCCATCGGCTCCAGGATCGGCTCTACCGATGCCCTAGGGAAGACTTGCGCAAAGCCCTGACGAATTCCCTCGGTGTGCAGGGGCGGCAGCTCATACCCTGGCTGGGCATCCCAAAATTGCAGATGGCGCGCATTGACGGTCACAAGGGTGTTGCCATCGGGGCTAAAGCGAGCATCCAGCAGGTCGGAAGCCTCGTCGGCCTCGCGCAGCACCGCCTGTCTGTGGCCCGTTTTGAGGTCCCAAAGCTGGGCAGCGTGGGGCTGAATTGCCAGGAGTTGGGTGCGATCGCCCTTCAACCGCACCAGGGGCACATCCGCGCCCTCGGTCAATTGCAACAGATTTTGTAGTTCTCCCGTTGCGGCATCCCACAACCAGGCCCGATTGCCCTGCACCGAGATCACTTGCGATCCGTCCGTCGAAAAGTCAAGCTGCTGGGGCTGCCCGGTTTGGATTTGCAACGACGCGGTGACCCGCAGTTGGTGACGCAATTCACCAGTGGCACGATCCCAGAGGTAGAGCGTACCGTTATGGCCGACAGCGGCGATCGCCCCCGTCTGCGGACCCAATTTTGGACTCAGACGAATCTGGGTAATGGGCGTGGAGGCACTCAGTTCTAGCTCCTGAATGCCGGTTTCCAGATCCCAGAGACGCAAACGGCGATCGCCCCCGCTGGTCAAGAGATAGCGACCATCCTCACTAAACTGCATCTGTTCCACTGGGGTGTCATGGTCGAGGGTTCCGAGGAATCGCGGCTTGGTGCCTTCGGTATCCCACAGGTAAACCAAACGACCGGCGATCGCCGCCAACCGGGGCTGGGTCGGACTATATAAAATCTGCTCCGGCGGTATCGGCAAGTCTGTGAGCACCTGCTTCACCTGGCCCGAAGGCAAGGACCAAATGGCAATTTCTGGGCGATCGGGGGTCATGGCCGCCAGTTGATCGCCCGTGGGACTGAGACTCAGCCCCGTAATCCGCACCTCAGCCACCGGACGGGAAGAGGTATCCACAAACGCGAAGCGCTGGAGGTCAGGCCCAACTCCGACATTGCGGGTGGTCTGGAGCGAACCAGCGCTCGCCATCGCCGGTTGAGCCAACAACGACTGCATCAGCCGAGAGGCGCGAGTGGCAGCGGGTTCCTGGGGCCAGACTAATTTTTGCTGAATGCGGGCGGATTGTTGCTGATCTAAGATAGGACCCACTTTCCAAAAATAGGCTTGTCCCATAGGGTCAATTCCGGCAATCAGAGGCTGTTGGCTAGACCACTGGAGCGATCGCGGTGCCGTCCGGGTTTTGTACTCTGCCCGCAGCTGCATACTGCGCAGCGCCTCTCGCAGAAGCTGATCCGAAGCGGGATCAAGGACTTGTTCCGGCGACGGAGGCATGGTCCAGCGGCTGAGCAGCAGCGCTGGGGTCGGGTCGGCCTCGTCATTGGCCAAAATCTTTTGGGCCGCTTGGCGACTGGGCAAGGTTTGAGCAGCGGGGGGATGAGACCCGGACCAATATTGATGCACCACGGCAAAGAGCGTTGCCGTCAGTGCCGAGGGCAGTCCGACCTGCAACAATCGTGAACTGTGTCGCAGCTTCTGGTTTTCCTTTTGACTCAAGTGGATGTAGTGCTGCGCAATCGACGACAAATCCTCAGGATGATTGCGCAAATAGGCTTCTGCTGCCCGGAGCTTGGTTCCCTGGAGCCAGCCTTCACCACTGAACAACTCGTTGCGATCGCACCATTCCTTTGCCGCTGCTTCAATCCAGCGCTGTTGGGTGAGGCGATCGCGATCGGTTTTAAGCCACTGTCGCAGATCGGGCCAGTCCCGGATCAGGGCTTCGTGGGAGGCTTGGACCCAGTCCTTTTGCGATCGCGTCGCCAGAAATGTCACCTCGGGCTCCAAATCCGGGGGCAGCGGCATAACGACCCCCCCACTGGCCACCAACCGAGATTCGATCAAGGTTTCGAGCATTGCCGCCAGTTCTTCTCCCCGTGGCGTTGGACCAATGCCCAGGTCCAACTTCGAGACCATGCGTAGGGAATCCGGTGCCCCATCACCGAGCTGCGTCAGTGCCAGAAAAATCCGCTGGACAAGGCTTTGCTCGGAAGGGGAAAGATCGCTCAGAAGCTGAGTTGCCTGGTGAACTAACAGCCCTCGAATACCGCCCAGCTCCGCATAGGTCTTCAGGCGAAAAATGCGATCGGGCGTCGAGCCCGCTTGGGCCTCCCAGATGGAGTGCAGGACCAACTGCACCAAGGCCATCCGCGCTGGCGAAGTGGCGATATCGGCGAGGACCACCGCTGGTAATAGTGCTTCACACTGCCATCCCACCCGTTGGAGGGGTTTGACAATGGCAGCCTCTAGGGCGGGGCCACTGAGGGGATCGACGGTAATCAGTTGGGAGGGACCTTGGTGGAGCAGTTCGGTGATGGGATAACAGGCCTCCCAATAATCGGACCGCACGGCGATCGCCACCCGCACCCAGTCCGACTCCTCCTGTAACAGCGTCACCAAATTTGCCACCACATGTTGACGGATCATCTCCATATCCCGATCCGTGGAAGGCTGGAGCAGCGCTTCAAAGGGATCGAGAACCAGCAATAGCTTTACCCGACTAGCCATCCAACCGCTGGGCCGTAGCGTCCGCACCAGTTGCAACAGCCCCCGCGTATCCGAGGCCAGCAACAAACTATTGCGACGCATTTGTTCGCCCCGCTCCCACTCAGTGGTCTGGGCATCGACGAAGGCCGCAGCCAGATCGAGCAGGGGTTGATTGTGTTGACCCAGATGCACGGACTTGAGTAACCAAGGGGTCTGGGTTTGTCGCTGGAGTGCAGGTAGTAGACCCGCTTGAATCAGCGACGTTTTGCCGCTACTGGCTCCCCCCACAATGGAGACCAAACTGTGATTAAACAAGGCTTCCAGCAGCGTTTGCACCAGCTCATCCCGCCCCGTAAAGGCATAGGCTTGTTCTAGGCTAAAGGCATGCAGCCCAGGAAACGGACAAGGGGGAAAAGCCGGTGACGGAGGCGGAGCGGATGGCGGAACTGATTGGGACGCGGCTGGGGACACGGCTGGGGACGCGGCTTGCGCTGAGTCCGGAAAAGCCGAGTCAGGAATCGTTTTCGCACCGGATGGAGCAGCCAAAACCCGAGCACGGGTCAAAACGATTTCGCCGCCTGAATTTTCAAAGAGCGGCTGCTGCAACTCGCCCTTCAGTTGTGTGCTAACCCAGTCTGTCAAGGCATAATTGGTAACACAACCCGCCATCAGTCGCTGGGGCACAAGACCTTCCAACAGGGCTTCCGTCAGCACACTATACTCACTTTGCAAAGACTCATAGGCCGCTTCATACTCCCGCGAAGCCGCCATCAAAAAGCGCGAAGTGCCGGGTTGAGCCCCCGGATCCACCTCGGAAAAATTCAGCAATGCCCCACTGTGACAACAATCCAGCCAAATCACCCGCTGCCGCACCGGGCTCTCCTGCAACAGTCGCCGCAGCCAAAACAGCGACAGACCATAGAGGCTCTGCTCGGGATTGACATCGCTCGTGGCCAGATAGCCCTCATGGATGCCCTGTTCCTTCTGCAACCCATGACCCGAAAAATAGAACAACGCCGTGTCCGGGACCGTCGGCCCCTTGGGCTTAAACAGTTTGACCAGCGCGGTTTCCAATTGCTGGACGGTGAGCGGGGTTCGTTGGCCGATTTTGGGCTGGCCCGCTTGAATGATTTCCGGCAGCCGTTGCACCCGAAAATCGCCGTCTTGACTCAGTCGTTGGGCGATCGCCTCTGCATCCCGAGCCGGTGCGCCCAAGCTGGGCAAGACCTGATAGTGGTTCAAACCGACCACCAGGGCATCTCTTGACATAGCACAATGCTTGAATGAATTGGACTGAATCCGGTCGCCTGGGGTATTGGGACAAAAGGGGATGGACAAGTTGCCCATCCCACTTGATCAACACCTCGACGATGCACCCTAAGCTGGCCCCAAAACTGGAGCCTGCACCCTGAATTGGCGATGCAACCTTGGACGAAGAAAGCTGGCTAGGAATTATGCATCGCCGGAATCGCCCTCTAGAGACGCTTCTCTTGCTTTCTTCGCTGGCCGCAGATGCGTTTTCTTGCAGCCTTGTGGTTGTTAAAGTAACCAAGGAAAGGGGGAGTGTAAAAAGGGTGTCGCTCCTCGCGTAAGGCCACGGAAGCCCCATCCTCTCTTGCTTTTCAGCCCTCAAAACTTCCGTGGATTCACCCTCGTCGACGTTATTTCTGTAGGGGGATTTGGGATGCGATCACCCGCTGCTGCCTCCACGCCCCAATCCACCGCCGCCAGCCCCAGCCAAGGCACCAACCCAAGCCCACCACCCCCAGGGAAAAGAGCCAAATCCTCAAACGAAAGCCTTGACCGAATTGCATGATGGCTTCGAGCAGCAGGGTGGGCACGATCGCCCCCAACAGCCCCAGGGCGATCGCCCAGGACGTGGAAATGTTGCGGTTCAAATCGCGGTTTTGCGATCCATAGCCCTGGATTAATTGTAGCCAGTAATTCAAACCCCAGCCCCAGGGAATGAGCCAGATGAAGTAATACATCCCTCGCAAGCCCAAGCCTCCAGGGGTCACGCGCAGGCGGCTGAGGCGATGGGGTAAAACATATTCAAACAGGGTTAGATCTGGAGTTAAGCGGAGGCTTCGAGACAGTTTTTGGCCATCACAAAAGATATCGAGGACATGGCCTTGATAGCGAATCACAAGATGATGAAAAGCCAAATCTTGGAAAACATTGGGAACTCGCAGCACCGGCCATAAATCTCCCTGTTGTCGGGTCACAGGCGTGCGCAATCGCAGGATCAAATCTCGATTCAATTGGCCCACCCAGAAATTAGAATTCCAGGCATTCTCGGCCATAGAAAAAATCACCGCAGGACCCTCTTGCTCTAGGGATTGAGTGGCGATGACCGCACTCCAGGTAAATTCTGAATGGGTTCGGAGCGATCGCACAATCCGTCGTGATTCCCCTAAGGTCGTCAACGGCGGCAGATCCTGCCCCCCTTGGAGCGGCACAGGGGGCTGGAGTTGCAGAAGCACCTCGGGCAGATGGGATTGTATCTGGTCTAACTGGGTGGGATTGGGATCGGTTAAATGTTTTAGCTGGGCATCAGAGAGGGCGCGATCGCTCCAGACAAGCGCTGCCACTTCCCCCGCCCAAGGGCGATCGCCCCGACCCGCATGGCCCACCTGGACCGGAAAATCTTCGTTCCAATTAATCAAGCGAGCCAGACGATGGAGCTTGGCCGTCGTGCCCAAACAGAGCAACAGCCAAATGCACAGAACGATGGCCCATACCCGAGGGGTTTGGAGCCGCTGCTGCAACCGCCAGAGCCAGCGGGGGCGGGTCTCTCGACTCAAGGCATTCCAGAGGAATCCTCCCAGTAAGCCTCCGAAGCCATTGAATCTCACATCGCTAAAACTGCTGGTTCGGCTGGGCATCAAGGCTTGAAGCCCCTCGACCCCCAACGACAACAACACACTCAACCCCAGACTGAGTCCCAGGCGTTGCAGGCGATCGCGGCGGGAGGCGACCACAGTGCGGGAACGATCGCGCCCTCCCAATCCAGCCAAGGCCCAACCCCAGGGGATAAACAGCAAGATATTGCTAATGCGATCGCCCGTATAGCTGGCGGAGGTGAAGAATTCCTGTAAGGCCAAGGGCAACGGCTTGAGGGCAGCCCCCTGAAAATTAAAGGGATAGAGGGTTGCCACCCCAATCACGACCAAACTCACCCCTAAACAAATCCGAGCGGCTCGGTGGGCCAGCGAGCGATGGAATCGCGATTGATTGAAGGGCGACATGGGTGTGTCTTGATAATCCCAAGGAAAGTGATAATCCCAAGGAAGGTGATGAAGGAATAGTGATTAAAGTAACATCTTCCTCGGCAAAACTATAGGTCGCCCGCGTGCCCGCCCGATCCCCTGCCGGATCCTTCATTCGAATCCCTCCCCCCAAAAGAACGACCCAGGCCCTAACCACCCATAATGGAAAGGGTGTTATTTGACCTCCTGCTTTCATGTTTGGTTCGATGCTTGATTTGATATTTGGCTCGATGGATGTCCAGCGTTTTGTCCAGCGTTTTGTAAGGCATTTTGCACGGTATTTAGTACGGTATTGGGTGAAGCCGGTTGTGGCGATCGCCCTCTGTGGGGCGATCGCGTCCTGCAGCAACTCCGGACCCGCCCTAGGGGAGCCGACTCAATCCCCTCCTCAAATCCGCACTCAATCTTCCGCCCCAGGATCTGCCAAGGCCACCTTTGCCGGGGGCTGTTTCTGGTGCATGGAGCAACCGTTTGATCAGTTACCGGGGGTAATCTCCACCACCTCGGGCTACACGGGGGGAACACAGCCCAATCCGACGTACAAACAAGTGTCCTCCGGCACCACCGGCCATACGGAATCGGTCCGGGTGGAGTACAACCCGGCTCAAGTCAGTTATGAGACCCTGCTCCAGACCTATTGGCACAATATCGATCCGCTGGATGCCAAGGGACAGTTCTGCGACAAGGGCAATCAGTATCGATCGGCGATTTTCTACGAAACCCCTAAGCAAAAAAAGTTAGCGCAAACCTCCAAACAAGCCCTGGAAAAATCCGGTCAATTCCAGCAACCCATTGCCACAGAAATTGTCGCGGCCAGCACATTTTATCCAGCGGAGGATTACCACCAGAATTTCTATCAAACCCATACGGCTAAATATAAGTTCTATCGGTTGGGTTGCGGTCGCGATCGCCGTCTTCAGCAGGTTTGGGGAGACGCTGCGGGTCACTAAGACCGTCAATTTCTATGAAGAAACAGGACTCTTCCCTGCCCTTGATTGGCTGGCGTGAATGGGTGGCACTGCCGCAGTTGGGCATCTCCCGTATCAAAGTCAAAGTGGACACAGGGGCTCGATCTTCGGCGCTCCATGCCTATGAGATTAAAAGCTTTAAGCGCAGCGGCAAAGCGATGGTTCGATTTAAGGTCCATCCGCTGCAAAACAACAGTAGTAAACTCGTTACCGTCGAAGCTGAGCTGATTGACGAGCGTTCCGTGCGCAGTTCCATTGGCAAAGCCCAACTCCGTCCGGTCATCCGCACACCGATTATTTTGGCGGGCAAGCTTTGGCCGATTGAACTCACCCTCACCAACCGCGATGCCATGGGGTTTCGGATGCTCCTAGGCCGTCAAGCGGTCCGCAAACGGTTTCTGATTGATCCCGGTCATTCCTTCGTCCAAGGCACCAAGCCGATCGCGCCCTGCGCCGAATCCTAGCCCCCTCCGCTTGACCTCGCCATGAAAATTGCCATTCTCTCCCGCGATGCTACGCTCTACTCCACCCTGCGCCTCAAGGAAGCCGGGGAACAACGGGGCCATGAAGTCCGCATCATCGACCACATGCGCTGCTACATGGACATCACCTCCCAATCGCCCAAACTGCTGTATCAAGGCAAACCACTCGATCAAATTGAGGCAGTGATCCCTCGGATTGGGGCATCGAAGACCTTTTACGGCACGGCGGTGGTGCGACAGTTTGAGGTGATGGGGGTGTTTGTGGCCAATGACTCCCAGGCGATCGCCCGCTCCCGCGACAAACTGCGCTGTCTACAGATTCTCTCGAAGCAGGGTCTAGGGCTACCGGTGACGGGATTTGCCCACTCCACCAAGGATATTGACGGTTTGATTGACCTGGTGGGCGGAGCACCGCTGGTGATTAAGCTCCTAGAGGGCACCCAGGGGATCGGCGTAGTCCTGGCAGAAACGCGCCAGGCGGCCAAGTCTGTGATCGAAGCCTTTCGGGGATTGGATGCCAATATTTTGGTGCAAGAATTTATTAAGGAAGCGGGGGGGGCCGATATTCGCTGTCTGGTGATTGGGGACAAAGTGGTCACCGCCATGCAGCGCCAGGGGGCACCGGGAGAATTTCGCTCCAATGTCCATCGGGGGGGATCCACCAGCCAGGTGCGGCTGTCCCCGGAGGAACGCAGCACAGCGATTCAGGCCGCCAAGGCCATGGGGCTGAAGGTAGCCGGGGTGGATATTCTGCGCTCCCATCGCGGCCCTTTGATTATGGAGGTCAACTCCTCACCAGGACTAGAAGGCATCGAGAAGGCCACGGGCGTTGATGTGGCGGGCCGAATTATTGAGTTTGTCGAGCGGAACACAGGCCGTCGAAAGCGCAGCCTGTCGAAGCATTAGGAAGCATTTCAAGGGGCAGCCCGCCGTTTGGTCACCGTTTCAAAAAAGATTTTGCGGGCCGGTGCCATCATCTCATCGGGCATTGCTTCTAGAAAGCCTTTGATGGCTTCCGGATCCCGCAGATCGACCTCGGCGGAGGCCGTCAGCAAAAACAGCCAGATAATATGCCGTCCCCAGAGGTCTTCGATCGGATCCTGCAAAAACTGCTCATCCAATTCTTCGGCGTACTTGGCCGCAACCCAAGCCAACAGCGGAGCTAATTGTTGCTGATTCAAACTGATTCTCCTAAGGGTGTTCTCTAAAATTATATTTTCTAGGTTCAACACCCATGAGCTTTGAAGGCCTGCTGGTTCAAATTGTCCTCTTTTCCTGTTTGGCGATGCTGATTCAGGCTCGGCAGATTGCACGGGGGTATGGGATCGCGGCGGTGTTCAATCTAGCCCTACTCCTAGCCCTACTTTGGCAGTTTCCCCACTGGGCCGGTTGGTTGAGTGGCACGGTGTGGGCTATGACGTTTTTGTTGCCGCTGCTGGTCTCGGCTCGACTGCGGTTCTTGATGCTGCGAGAAGAGTATCAAGGGGCGGCTCGGCTGGTGCGCCGTTGGCCTTGGCTGGGGCCGTGGGGCGGGTATTTTGCTCAACCGGCGCTGGTGGAGGGATTGGCCATTGCCCAAGCCGGTGATCTCGAAACTGCATTGCAACACTTAGGGCGCGATCGCAATCAACCCGGATCCCCAGGCCAGATCGCCAACACGATTTTCTATCAGCTCTCGGCCCAGTGGCCAGAATTGCTGGCTTGGATGCAGATTAACTTTACGGAATCTCAGTGGACACAGGTGCCTATCCTCGTAGCGATCGCCCATGTCCGTGCCCTAGGAGAAACCCACCACCGGGAAGCCATGGTCCGGGCCTTTGCCAAGCTCAATCAAACGGAGGCGTTCCAGCGCGATCGCGATTCCCTCAACCATCTGCGGATGATCGTTGCCGCGTTCTGTGGCAAAACAATTTTGGTTCAGCAACTGCTCTCGACGACCCTGAAACTTTCGGAACCCTCACAGCAGTTTTGGCGGGCAACGGCGTTGCTGGCCCAGAAGCATCAGGCGGAGAGAAGACAGGGGAGCCAGCAGTTGGAGACGCTACAACAATCCGGGAGCGGGATTTGGCAGGGGGCGATCGCCTACCGACTCCAGCATCCTCCTCCGGCCACCACCGCGTCCCTCTCCCCCTCAGCTGCTCAAATCCTGCAACAGCTTGAAACTGAGGTCCAAAACGACCTCAAGGCCGGTCCTCTGCCCTTTGCTCGGCAACAGCAGCGAGCTTGGCTGACCTATGGGCTGATCGGTTTGAATTGCGCTGTTTTTCTCGCTGAAATTGGGGCCGAAATTGGGGCCAAAATTGGGGCCGAATGGGTCAGTCCATTCCTAGGCTCCTCCTACACCACAACATTGTTTTTATCGGGTGCATTGGTCCCGAGTCGAGTCCTGGCGGGGGAGTGGTGGCGGCTGGGCAGCGCTATCTTTTTACATGCCAACTTTGTGCATTTATTTTCTAATATGCTAGGGCTGTTTTTCTATGGTTCTTTTGTAGAGTCGCGATTGGGGGGGCTAAAACTGGGGTTCGTTTATGGGATCGCAGGCATCGGCTCCATGGTCGGCATGATGGCAGTCGCGCTCATCCAGGGGGAACCGGAGTTGTATGGCATCGGAGCGTCGGGAGCGGTGATGGGCTTGTTAGGGGTGATGGTGGCGATCGGTCTCAAGGGATGGCAAGCCTCGAAGTCGGTGTTGGCGGGGCGAAATTTGCGATTACTGGTAATTTTGATTGTGCTACAAACCCTGTCAGATTTCGCAATTCCCCAGGTCAGCGCGTCGGCGCATTTATCGGGGTTGGCGATCGGTTTTTTACTGGGATTGAGTTTGTAGGGACGAACCGCAATTCGTCCCTACAGCGCGATGGCCCATCGCAACTTAACCGAGGGCTTGTTCGATGGTGGCGTTTAGATCCGCATCATCGGGTGTAGTTTGGGGCTCAAAGCGAGCGACAACCTGGCCATCACGTCCCACAACAAATTTGCCAAAGTTCCAAGCAATATCGGGACCCTCACCCACCAAAAACTGATACAGCGGGCTGCGATCGGGGCCGTTAACATCCTGCTTTTCGAGCAGCGTGAACTCGACATCGTACTTGGTTTTGGTGAAGTCTTTGATCTCTTCTGGGGTACCGGGTTCCTGTCCCCCAAACTGGTTGCAGGGGACGCCAACGATGACGAGACCGCGATCGCTATATTTCTGGTCTAGCTCCACGAGGCCATCGTATTGCTTGGTGAGACCGCACTTACTCGCAACGTTGACAAAGAGAACAACTTTATTTTCCAGGGTTTCGGGAGACAGCGGTGCACCGTCGAGGGTTGAGAGGTTAGTGGGTAGGGACATGGTGATCTATGTTCAGTCTTTACAACGACTCCATTATCAGTCATTCATCCAAGTGTTTCAAACCCATTAAAAACAATCCTTAAAAACAATCCTACAGATAGAAGCGAATCCCTCGGCTCTTTCTATAGGCTGAATTGGAAAACTGTGGCGACAAAGCGAAAGCGCAAGATTAGCCATCAGAATTAATGAGGACAATAGAAATGTTTAATGGTTGGTCTTCTCTCGCCCATACCGTCTGGGTTGGTAGTCTGGCATATGTCATTATCATCTTCTTATTGCGAATCTCCGGGAAACGAACGCTCTCAAAGTGGAACTCGTTTGATTTCGTGGTTACGATCGCCTTTGGGTCAATTCTAGCTTCGTTGTTATTATCAAAAGAAACCTCCTTATTTCAAGGAGTCTTGGGATTTGGCCTGCTGATTCTCTACCAGTTTGTGTTGACTTGGAGTGCCGCGCGATCGCCATGGATCCAGAACCTCATCAAAGCAAAGCCAACGCTACTTTTATACAAGGGACAGTTTTGCCAAAAGGCGCTAAAGAATCAACGGGTGACTGAGGGAGAAGTTCTAGCGGCCATTCGTGGACAAGGCGTTGATGATGAGCATCAGATTGGAGCTGTGGTTTTAGAAACGGATGGCAGTTTCAGCATCATCAAAACGCTTACCCCTACTTCTTCTGCGCTGAGAGATGTAGAGGGATTTTGAGAACTGTATCTAAACCTGTATCTAAACACTGTATCTCAATTGCATTTAGACAGCGTCTATAAGACCAATCAATGTGAATCTCTTTCTCAGGATTCTAGGCTATACAGTCGCCGCCTCGCGTTTTTTTGCAGACTGTACTTCGAGATAAATCAACAGGGCATTCACATCCGCCGGATTAACCCCCCCAATGCGCGAGGCTTGGCCAATGGTTAGCGGACGGACTTGGGTGAGCTTTTCGCGAGCTTCCATGGAGAGGGTTTCGATCGCCATATAGTCCAAATTATCGGCTAACTTACGGTGTTCTTGACGGGCGATCGCATCAATTTGCTTCTGTTGCCGCTGCAAATACCCTGAATATTTAATCTCAATCTCCGCTCCTTCCTTTTCTTCCCGAGCCAGCGACGCCGTACCGAGGCCATAATGGTCCAAATCGCCATAGTGAAATCCAGGCCGACGCAGCAGATCTGCCAAGGTAATGGCATCTTTAATTTTTTGCTCGGTGTCTGCCATGATCTGCTGACCAACGGCTTCGTGGGCTTTGATGCGGGTGCTGTGGAGGCGTGCTTTTTCGGCGGTGATCTGGGCTTGCTTTTGCTGGAACAACTGCCAACGGCGATCGTCAATCAGGCCAATTTCTCGACCCACAGGCGTCAAGCGCTGATCGGCATTATCCGATCGCAACAGCAACCGATATTCCGACCGACTGGTCAGCATCCGATAGGGCTCACGCAACTCTTTCGTACACAAATCATCTAGTAGCGTTCCCAAATAGCTCTGTTCCCGAGGGAAGATTACCGGGTCTTGGCCGCGCACCAACCGCACGGCATTAATCCCGGCCACGATGCCCTGGGCAGCGGCTTCTTCATAACCCGTGGTGCCATTGATTTGCCCTGCACAAAATAGCCCTTCGACGCGTTTGGTCATCATCGAGGGAAAGCATTGGGTCGCAGGCAAATAGTCATATTCGACGGCGTAGGCCGGTCGCAGCATGGTACAGTTTTCGAGGCCCGGTAGCGTACGCAACAGTACCAGTTGCAAATTCTCAGGCAGTCCAGTAGAAAATCCTTGAATATACAACTCCGGGATGTCGCGCCCCTCCGGTTCAATAAAAATTTGGTGCGAGTCCTTATCGGCAAACCGCACGATCTTATCTTCGATGCTGGGGCAATAGCGCGGGCCTTTGGCATCGACGTAGCCGCCATAAATCGGCGTTAAGTGCAGGTTCTCCCGAATCATTTGGTGGGTGGCGGCGGTGGTGCGGGTGAGGTAGCAGGGCATTTGCTCTCGCTCCACCCAGGCGTCCGGGTCAAAGCTAAACCAACGCACATCTTCGTCGCCCGGTTGGGGTTCGAGAACACTGTAATTGACTGAGCGTTTATCAACGCGGGCGGGGGTGCCGGTTTTGAGGCGATCGGTTTCAAATCCCAAGCGGTTCAGGGTTTCCGTTAGCCCAACCGCCGCAAATTCCCCGGCCCGACCCGCTGGCATGGATTTGTTGCCCACCCAAATCTTGCCCCCCAGGAACGTACCGGTTGTTAAAACAACTGCTTTTGCCTTAAATGCTGCACCAAAGTAGGTCTCAACGCCCTGGACTTCTTCGTTTGGCCCCAGGATCAGATCGGTGACCATGCCCTCGCGCACCAGCAAATTTTCCTGGTTATCGACGATCTGTTTCATGATCGCGGCATATTCCCGCTTATCGGTTTGCGCTCGTAGCGCCCAGACGGCGGGGCCTCGGGAGGCGTTGAGAATGCGTTTTTGCAAGTAGGTGCGATCGGCCAGTTTGCCAATTTCACCGCCCAGGGCATCGACTTCGTGGGTGAGCTGGGATTTGGCAGGGCCACCGACGGCGGGGTTGCAGGGTTGCCAGGCGATGCGATCGAGATTCAGCGTTAGCAGCATGGTTTTGCAGCCCAACCGTGCCGCCGCCAGGGCTGCTTCACACCCGGCATGACCGGCCCCGACGACGATGACGTCGAATTCGTCTTGGAAGTCGCGTGGGAAATTATGGGTAGCGATCGCAGTGGGCATGAGAACAGGTATGGCTCTGTCAGGGACTAGAGCCTTTATTTTATCGGATTCTACGAATTCCCTGTTAGCTGGCTCCGTATACAGATCTTGCACTTATCCTTTGCGGCAATCGATCATTCTGAATTCCTCAGCAAAGATCGTCTGTGGCCAGGGTTGATAGATAATTGATTGGCAGGAATCAAATGCTCCACAGTCAATTATGAAGTTGCTGACTCGCGACGCTACTGACTATATCAATGACCATCTAGACCAGGGGTTGAGTTTAGACAAATTAGCGACGATCGCCCACCTCAGCCCTTATCACTATGCATATTAGGGTTTCTAGGGATTTCGATTGCAAGCCATATCCCGAAAGGGCTTCGGGAAATTTTAGTGCTTAATATCGCAAGTTTTGTCCTGTACAGAGCGAAATAGTAGGTCCTCTGGGCCATCTCATCAACAGATACTTACCCTTTTCCACAGGGTAGAAATCGATAAAATCGTTGCTGATACAGAGTTTCAGCTATCCTTACCTTTAGAGTACTACCCCTGGTCAAGCAATTTTTTGGGTCTGGGTTCCATGGCGGTTTCATAGAGAAAAGTTACGAAACCCTAACTTGCATAATATTTTATAAAGGACGCCGTGCTATCTGGCAGGGTAGCTATACTGAAATGAGTCCACCTAATCTACTAATGAAGGTGTTATGCAGACATATGGCTACCTAATCTCCTTTAGGGAATTGTTAGATGGACAGATTTCCATCTAACGCGTCCAAAGCGTGACTAGATGGACTAGATTCAGTCCAATAATATTGTTAAATCGCAGCGGCAATATGAATCACTGAGGAGGCTTGCCTATAGATTTAATGTTAGCGCTTGGGAACACTACAAACAACTCCGCTACGAATTAACATATCGCTGCAACCGACGCAACAAAAAAAGGATTGATGAGCCAGCCGCGCTATCAACATGCGTTGATAATAGCTAGATTTCTTGGCGTGGCTGAGCTAAATCGTTAGACAGAAAACCTATAATTTATAAATATGATTCATAGACTAACTTTATGGAATGTAAAGCGAAGAAGTATTTCTCAGTTGAAGTTGACTTTGAGCTAGACTTTTGCACGCATGAAGCGAAAATTTACACAACAGACAGGTTTTATGAGCTGAAGACAGTATCTGGTGAGTTAGGCGCAGAATCTAGTTCTGATAAAAAAGCCTTTTTAGTGATAGAGGTATGGACTCAATTGAATGACACTGAGTCTTCCATAAATGTTCTTTTAAATACTCGGACTCCTATTCTAATTCTTCTTAGTATAATTAGCTATCTCTTAGATTATCCATTGACTATTTATGAAGCAGCATCAGGCGAAACTGGGATTGCCTCAGATGAAAAACCTAATAAAATCAAAGTTTCAAAGTTTGTTCACAGTAAGATTGACAAATCAGATGACCTCCTCAAAATTTTAGAAGCTATTTATGAGAGTGGAGAAAGCGTCAATGAATTTTTGGTTTCTGTCTTAAGTCGTTGGCATAAAGCTCGTTATTTAGAAGAACAAGATGATGCTAGCTTATATTACGAGGAGAGCTTTCTGGTTTATTTCCATGTTATAGAATTATGCTCTAATCATTACAGCAACCAACAAAGCAAGGAAGCGCAAGACCAAATAGAAAGATTTACAAGAGAACTTCTTTCAAATACGTTAAAACTGCGGGACAATCAATTAGAACAAGCTAGTCAAGAGAAATACAAGGCAGTTCGCTCGATTTTGCTGGCTGATGGGCAAATATCAATAACATCAAAAACATGTTATTTTCTAGATCGAGTAAAGTTATTAGACCTCAAAACACAGTATTTTGTAGAGCAACTGGTTAAAATACGTAATACGATTGCACATGGTCGTCCTGTAAATCACAAAACACTAAGCTGGCCTCTGCCACCATTTTTCTCGATCAATGGTGATGTAGGAAATTTTATCTTTGAAATCAGGGCATTTACAGGTCGAGTTATTGGCGCGTATCTATCAATTGAAGCTTGGATGGATAAGTGGTCGGATGTCCATGATTGTTTACATGTGCCGCCAGAATATATCAAAAAATTCATAAATGAGAACTCCTTTAAATCTATTTCACCAACTGATTTCCTAAAAGGTACGATAGAGGGCGTAAGACCAAGCTCTTTGGTGAAGCAATTTTTATTAAATAGGATGAAATTTCATGAGCTTGAAATAGGATTGAAGTCATTTTTGCTTGATGTAAAAGTTGATGAAGATAGCGCTTTTGAAATTTTTGAGGCATCAATAGTGTTGGCAGACTCATCAGACAAGCAATTATCTGATAGATGCAGAAATATAGTATTTGATATACATAAAAACGAATTAGCGTGGTATTCAAATATAAAAGATGTTCTTAGAGAAATAGAGCAGCAAGGAGTTAAGTTGGTCTGGTTTCGTGAATGGATCGAAACTGGTGGTCATAGGAGCTAAGCTGTGAACCAATTGCTATGAAAGAAATCTGTCTAACAATCCCGTTGCACACCGACCGTATAAAGTTGGTTGGTCAAGCCCAAGAGGTAATGGCGGCAGGTGAACGGGGTCGTTAGATGGAATCCGGGTCCACCCCAATTGACCTCAAATAGTCCGCCAAGCGATCAGCCCGCTGGCGCTCTTCCCTGAGCTGTCGCCGCTCTGCGCTGAGCTGTTCTTGCAAATCTCCAATCACCTGCTCCGAGAAAGGATACGGCTGACCCTGGGCATCGTGCCACAGCAACACCTCCTGCTCAATACCGCCCACCACCTGTCGCCCGCGCCCCAAACCTAAACCGATCTCTGCCATCCAAAAGGGTTCACCGATTTGGAGCTGATAGACCCCGTTTTCTAAGCGATACAGCTCGAAGGGTTGATGCTGATCGCGCCGCCAATACTCAGGGTTGTAGATGACGGAGTAACGCACGCCAAGACGAGCATAGAGGTCGAGTTTTTCCTCATATTCTCCGTTGTAACGATGGGAGACCATTTCGAGGGTGAGGATGGGTACGATTTCGTTCTCTTCCCAGACGGCGTAGCTTTTGCGGGACTTGCCATCCTTTTTGCGTTCTACGCCCAGGCTCAAAAATGCATCCGGCACCACGGGCACTCGGGGATTCAGTCCAGTGGTGTGGTAGACCGCCATATCAACGGCAAAAAACCAATCCATCCGTTCGGACCAAAGATTGGCCAGGGCCAAGAGGAGGAGATTGGGCAGGAGGTTTTGATCTTCGTTGTCCACGGGGGTATCGTCCGAGCAGGGCAACTCGTCAGTTGTCGGTAATGCTGTAACATCCAGCGGCTGGGAAACCATGGCAACCTAGAACAAATCTACTTCTCATTCTAACCAATCTAGCCTAAGCGCAGCATTGCCATCCTGTCATCCAGATATGGCAGATATGGGCAGGTATAGGGATTAGAGTTGCTCTAGCCACTGGGGCCATTGTTCAGATTGAAGGATGATTTTGGCGAGGGCTTGGTAGCCTTTGGCGTTGGGGTGGGCTCCGTCGTTGGCGATCGCCTCTTCCATCCAAGCCGAATTTTTCAACAGGGCTTGGCAGGTTGAAACATAGGGAATCTGGAGGGATTGGCAAAGGTCGGCCAGTTTGCGATTGAGGGGGGCCAGTCTGCGGTTGGCTTCGGGGTCGTCGGCGATCGGTGGGGATTCAATCATCAAGACGGTGCCTAGTTTTTGGGCTTGGCTCAAGATGGCTTGGGCGTAGGCGAGGCTATCGGCGGGGCTGACTCTGGGTTGGCCGGTGTCGTCGTCGAGATCAACATCGTTGGCCCCAAAGCAAAACACGAAGCCGGTGCCAGCGGTTTCGGCGAGGCGGCAGTGGACTTCTCGTTGCCAGCGTTGGTGGATGAGTTGGCTAGTGTCGCCCCGGATGCCGAGGTTGTAGCAGGTGATGGCGGTGCCTTGGGCAAGAGTTGCTGCACAAATGCGACTGACCCAGCCAAGGCAGGTGGGGTCGCCGGTGCCGTTGGTGAAGGAGTCGCCGATGAAGAAGATGCGGGGGCTCATGAAGAGACTTCTATTGCCTGTGGGGTATGGTGTCTGAGGTTTTTACCTATGAATCATATGCGATCGCTTTTTGTAATTATAATGTAGTTATTCAGTGGTGTGCGATATCAACGGTATGGATAAAATCAGGTTCGAATGGGATCCGCACAAGGCAGAGGCCAATTATCGCAAGCACGGTATTTCTTTCGAGGAAGCTCAGACAGCTTTTTACGATGACAAGGCTAGGTTAATCCATGATCCTGAACATTCTCTAAACGAAGACCGCTACATTTTGCTTGGCTTCAGTCAGGTATTGCGGTTGTTAATTGTGTGCCATGTGTACCGGGAGAATGATGAGGTCATTCGAATTATTTCGGCACGTCTTGCGGCGAAGTCGGAACGCAGGCAGTACGAGGGCTTTTAATATGCAACAGGAATACGATTTTTCTCATTCGGTTCAAAATCCTTATATCAAGAAGCTGAAGAAGCAAATTACGATTCGGCTGGAAGAGGAGGTAGTAGATTATTTTAAACAGTTAGCTGAGGAGACTGATATTCCTTATCAGAGTTTGATTAATCTGTATCTTAAGGACTGTGTGCGATCGCAACGCAAAATCGCGATCGCGTGGAAGGATTCGGCTTTGGCTGAATAGGAGAAAACAAATCGAGGTTCCACAGAAAAAGACGAAGCGTACAAACACGACTGAGCTAGCCGAGGCAGGTGCGATCGCCCGTGCCGTTGGTGAAGGAATCGCCGATGAAGAAGATGCGGGGGCTCATTGTAGGGACAGTGGCCTGATGCTGCGTTCGACGGCAATTTTGAGCGCTTTGGCTTTGCGGACGAGCCCTCGGCGATATAGCTTCATGAGAAATTGGAGTTCTTGGCGTTCTGCTGAGGTGAGTTGATTTTCGCGTTGACGACTGAGCAGGGTGTTGAGGGTGTCTTGTTGCTGGTCGTCGAGTTGCATGTTGCAGAGAGCGAGCACTTGACTGTCAGGCAGTGTTTCAATGGGGTGTTCGGTGAAGCTATGGGTAAGCCATTCGAGCAGGATGTCTTCGATGCCCTGCTGGCTTTGATTCGCGAGTTGTTGCGCCTGTTGGAGTATGCCGTCGGGGATGCTGAGGCTGATGGTTTGGGCCATGGGTGGTGGGTTGGGAGTGCTTGTGTTCTAGTTTAGCGTGAGAGTATTGCCTGTGATTGACTTAACTGCGATCGCCATCTGTAATTACATTCTGTAATCATGATGTAGTTATTCACTGTATTTTGATGATGCAACAGGCATACGACTTTTCTCATTTGATGCAGAATCCTTAACGTAAAATCGCGATCGCATGGAATGATTCGGTTCTGGCTGAATTGCCAAGAAACAAGGATTAAATAACAAGAAATTTGTAGGTTATTAAATTCACTACAATCGGCAATATTTTGAAGGATTGCCTGAATGCCGCGAAAACCAAGGGAGCTAAAGCCTCAATTTTGCCACCACATTACTGTGCTGACGAAATCCACGGAGTTACCAGGAAATCTCGGGGTGTTTCATGATCTGGTTATCTAGATACCTGCGGTAGGCTTCACGCTCTTCTACCAGCTTCTCGTAGTTCACTCCTTCCTCTATCGGCAGGCAGATGGTTTTGTCTCCTGCCTTCCCTCTCCTCTTGCGTTTGGCCATTACTCCAGGCCTCCTATTACGCTTTCTACGATCTTACTACCCTCACACAAACTCATATGGAACTAGGGGCAATTCTTGTCTTTTGGGAAAAATATCAGTCTTGAGTTGCTAGTGATGTTGGCACATATATCTATGCGCAACAGAAGAGTATAAAAGAGATTGTACCCACGCATAAATTCTGGAGAAGGTATCACCTCATTAGGTATCCAAGGAGGCAACCCTGACAAACGGTACTCATGAGGGGTCACTAGCAGGTGACCTGGGAGATGTCCCGTCGGCGCTGTGATGTCAAAACTCAATTTTTGATATAACTTCCAGCTTTTCCCTATGCCGAAAATGCCTTTATTGCACCAACCTACGTGGACACCAAACTTTTCCCAGTTGCTATCGTATGTAGTCGGATAGCCGTAGTTAGACCAGATTTTGCATTGCACACTAAAGCCGAACTTGTTTTTGCTGTACTTTACCCACAGACGATCGATGTTCTGTAAATCCAGGCATGGGAAATGCCTAATATCTTTAACTCGCAGCCAGCATTCTTTTTGCCGGTTCATCACTTTGCACATGCGGTCAGCAGTTTCCGTGTCAGCAGCTTTCCAATCTTGAGCCGCAAGCAAATCGCGTAGTTTGGCATAGTAGTTCTCCCCAAATTGCTCTGAGCTTACATCGTCTTTATCAAGCTGCTTTGATTTGACAGCCGCTTGGTTCTTTCGTTCTGCTTTGGCATGTTTCTGTCTTTCTGCCTCCCGTTGCCGTTGATCTACCGCTTGGGCGGCGGCTTGTCGTTGGCGCTCGGCTTCCGCTTCTCGTTGTTTTCGTGCGGCTTCCGCCTGTTCCTGGCGTTTGCGTTCAGCTTCTGCCTGCTGCTGGGCTTGGGCTTGCCGTTGGCGCTCCAGCTCAGCCACATATCCCGCTAAATCATAACCACCCAACGCCGCCCGCTCGATCGCGGCCACATCCTCCGGCTTCAGCCGTAGGTGGGCGCGATAGTCTTTCAAATCAGCAATGATGCGCGACCCCAAGGGTGATTCCTGCGCCAAGCACTGCCGCAGCGTCTCCTCGTAGTCCTGCCGCTTGCGCTGATACTCCCGATAGGGCTTCAGCACCTCCGCCTCAATCGCCTCCGCCTCCGCCCCAGCAATCTGTAGCTCCACCCGCAAGTTTAGGAGCAATCGCCGCGCCGGAATCGTAAATGCTCCCGATATCGCTCGACGCTCGACCTCCTTGCGATACTTCAGCTTCGGGTCATCCTGGGGAGACCGCGCCAGCCGAATCTGATACCCCTCCCCCTTGAGATGAATAATGTCAGGACTCATTACAGGCGAAGTCTCCCGAACCTTGCGCCCCGCATAGCGGTGCAGCTCATCCACCGTGATCACCCCATCCCCATCGGCATCAGCGGCTCCACTGGCAATCCCCTCCACCAGGTAGCGGGTGTAGATCGACAACTCCTCGCCCTTTTCCTCAAAGGAATAATCCACCGCACTGGTCGAAGTCAGCACCACCCGACCCTCGGCCCCGAGCTGCTCCTTCAGATCAACTTCGCCATCATCCCGCGCCACCAGCTCCCCAAAGGCCCCGCTAAAGCAGCAGTCGAGAATCAGCACCTGATACTTGGCCTTACAACCGCGAATGCACTCATGGAGAAACCGTGCAGGGGTGGCCGTGGCGCGAATTAACTTATCACGCTGTTTTTCCGTATTCGCAGCGGCAAAGTAGAGATCGCGGCGATCGTCCTTCACCCCATGCCCCGAGAAGAACAACAGCACCAAATCCTCCGGCTGCCGATCCTGAAACCACAGCTCAATCTCCCGCGCCATCTCCGGCTGGGTGGGGTTAACCACAGATTTCGCTTCATCGAACCTACCCATTTCCGGATTCAGCAACACCCGCCGCAACGCCGCCACATCCTGAGACGCAGCCGGTAACGGTTGCAACCCCTCGCCATAAGTATCAACGCCGATTAAGAGTGCATACTTTCCCATGGAACTGGTTTCAAAGGCTACGGCTGCGGGTCAGGATGAGTTTGCTCAGACCAAGCCTACTCAGGCTTGTTTGGTCCAGACGGGTTTTGCTGCTCCCGTATCTTAACCCGCAAGTTTGCCAACCGCTCAATCGTATCCGCCGCCTGATCCAACTCCTGTTTGTTGCGATACTCAATGTTGTAAGTCATATCGTCAATTTCGCCCGATAGCGTCAGGGTCTTGCCATAGCGCAAGTTTCCCAGGTAATCCATCAGCTTCCCTAGGTTCTCGCGGTTGATCTCGGTAGTCAGCACCCCCATCAGAAATGCTGCCGCCCCAGATTTAGCCGATTCTGGGATATCTTCCTCACGAGCTAGACGGGCGGATTGCACCAAGTCGCCAGACTCCAGTTCGTCGGCGATGGTCACTAAAAAGTTCTCTAACTCAGCGCGATCAAGGTCAAAACCGGCTTCGCTAAAATCGATTAAAAAAGAACGTGATTCGGACATGGCGGCTGATCCGTAGGCTAACGCTCAGCCCATCATAATGGAAGTTCATGCTGGGAATATGCGCAGTGGTGCATGGCAATCAACAGATCAATTGTGCCGATCTCGTCGAACTCACGCTAGGTAGGCTTCCAGCCGATCGCCCTGCAAATCCGCCAACGAAACCCAAATCACCAACGAATCTGGAAAATTCTGAATCAGCCACTGCCCCACCTGTTGCAGCAGCGTCGTTTTCCCCGCCCCCGGTTCACCAATAATCGCAATTCGCCTACCCTGGCTCTTCGGACTTTCCCCTCGGCCCAAAACCTCCGTCAGAAATTCATCATGCTCACACTGCTTCGTAACCTCCACCAGTTCCCGTTCTGTCTTCTGAGCATCTCGCCCTGGACCTTCTCGATAAAGCCGCGATCCTAAAACTGAAGAGGTTCATCCTTGGCCGCGATAATAGATGCAATTAGCTCCTGCCTTAAAGCAGCGATCGAGTCCTTGAGCGCAATGCGATTGGGTCCACCTCAAACAAAGTTGTACTACGGACCATTGATGCGTTAGGTCAGGTGCAAGGTAGGATTCCCGATATCAGCGTCATTGCTAAGGAACAATGGGATGCCAACCCTTCATCCTATGCTGCATTCATCGATCCAATTCAGCTTGCCGTCGAGGTCGTTTCGACCCATTGGGAGGATGACTATGTGGATAAACTCGATGAATATCAACGTCTTCAAATCCAGGAATATTGGATTGTGGATTATTTGACCCATGGATCACGGGCCTATTTGGGTAACCCCAAGATTCCAACCGTTTTTGTTCATCTTCTGAACGCTGAGGGAAAGTACGAAATGAAGCGCTATCAGAGGGACGAGGTGATTCAATCCGCAACCTTTCCGAATTTACAGTTGACAGCCCATCAGGTCTTGTCGGGAGAGTTGGGCTAAAAAGACCGTTTTCCAAGTCAAATTTGATTGCGATCGCTCCCATCAAAAATCTACTTTCTGCCTCGTGTCTTCCAGGCAAACACCGCAATACCCAACACACAAAGCCCCTTCCAGACCAACAGCCACCAAGGCTTCCACCAGCCTCCGGTTTCAATCTCAACCCAATCCGAGATTCCGAAAACTAGAAACGTAAGACTCCCAAATCCCAGCCAGCGCGCTAAGCCAGCATTCGCTTGCTTGATTTTCCAGGCATAGCGCGCCGCAAAGAGAAACCAAACCAACGCCTCAGCTTGGTTGCCATAACGAAATAATTTTTCAAAGGTGTCTGGGGTGATTGCCATTCTCTATGCCTCTCGCCAAAAGTGGATCGATTGCGAGGCGATCGCCCAAACAAGCTAGGCTCAAAGAGCTCACCTCACCCATTGTCATCACGTTTCCTATGGTTTCTCCTCGGGTCATCGTTATTGGCGGCGGGGCAGCGGGGTTCTTTGGGGCGATCGCCTGCGCCGAAACCAACCCCAGCGCCCGCATCACACTGCTTGAAGCCGGTCGTCAGCCCCTCGCCAAGGTGCGAATCTCTGGCGGAGGTCGCTGCAATGTCACCCATGCCTGTTTTGATCCGGCAGAGCTCGTCACCCATTATCCCCGAGGCGGTCGTGCCCTGCGGGGGCCATTTAGCCGGTTTCAGCCGGGGGATACGGTGGCTTGGTTTGAGAACCGGGGAATCGCGCTCAAAACGGAGGCGGATGGGCGCATGTTTCCCACCACCGATGATTCAGAAACCATCGTAGATTGTCTCCAGCAGGCGGTGCGACGCCATGGCATTGAATTGCTGACGGGAACGCCCGTGGTGGCGGTAGAGTCCTTAGGTTCCGCAGAAGCTCCCGCCTTTCGGGTCCAGGTGAAGGGGGGCGGGGAATTTCGGGGCGATCGCCTCCTCCTCGCCACCGGCAGCAGCCCCCAAGGACACCGCATGGCCCAGCACCTAGGACACAGCATTACGCCCCTAGCCCCTTCGTTATTTACGTTTAATCTTGCCGATTCTGCCATCCATCAGCTCGCCGGGGTTTCTCTGCCGCAAGCCCAGCTCAAACTCCTAGCGGAAGGAAAAGGATTTGAACAGACTGGCCCATTGTTAATCACCCATTGGGGATTGAGCGGACCAGCGGTTTTGAAGCTTTCGGCTTGGGCAGCGCGGGAACTTCAAAGCAGTCGATATCGGGCACAGGTTTGGATCAATTGGCTACCGGGGCTGAAGCCTGAGGGGGTGCGGGCGCGGTTGGAGGAAGGTCGATCCCAAGCCCCCCGCAAACAGCTTTCTAACTATCGTCCCGTGGAATTACCCCAACGGCTGTGGGACTACCTCTTACAGCGAGCAGACCTTGATCCCACGATTCGCTGGGCCGATCTCTCAAAAAAAGCAGTCAACCGGCTGATCACAGAACTGAACCAGGGAGAATACGCTATCAGCGGCAAAGGAGTGTTCAAGGACGAATTTGTCACCTGCGGCGGAATCAGCCTCAAGGAGGTCAATTTCAAGACCCTAGAAAGCCGCCTCTGTCCCGGACTCCATTTTGCCGGCGAAGTTTTGGACATCGATGGCGTCACGGGTGGATTTAATTTTCAAAACGCTTGGACCACAGCGTATCTAGCTGGGCAATCTATGGCTATAGCTTAGTGCCTGACCCCGCAGCTTGCTGAGGACATTACCCCCCTAGCGACCTTACGGAGGTGAGGTAAAAATGCTACACATCCACACGGACAATCGCCCTCCTCTTTCCTCCTGCCATGGCTACTTCGACAGCAGCTCGCCTCGCACCCGGCATGCGCTTGCGTCAGCGATATCTGATCCAAGAAGTGCAGCGCCAGACCCGTTTGTCTTGCACTTACTTGGCCTTGGACCAAGAGCGCAGCAACCGACCCTGTTTGCTGACGGAGTTTCCCATTCAAACCCGTGAGGCATCGGTTCAAGAGGCATTGCTTCAAGCCTTTCGGCAAGCCGCAACCCCCCTGTTTCAGCTCCAGCATCCGCAACTTCCCCATTTCTCAGCTGCATTTCGCTACAAACGCAGTTTGTTTTTGGTCCAGAGCCACACGGAAGGCGTCTCCTATCGGGCGTTACTACAGGCCCGACAAAAACGGGGCAAAGCCCTCACCGAACCGGAAGTTTTGCATTGTTTAACCCAGATCATTCCGGTCTTGAGCGAATTACATCGACGGGGAATTTTTCATTGCAAACTCTCACCGGATACGATTTTGTTGCCGATCGAACCTCCCCGTTCCCTCGACGAGGTCCATCGCGTCCTCAAACATGAAGCACCTTTGATGGTGGGCTTGGGCGCAATTGAGCAATTGGCGCAGCAACTCTTGCAACTGCAACATCCAGAACGCAGCTTAGACTTTCCCCCCATTGGTCAAGCGGGTTACGCGCCCCCAGAACAGCTCCATACCGGTCGCCTGTTTCCCCATAGCGATCTTTACGCCTTGGGCGTGACGGCGTTGGTGTTGCTGACAGGTCGGGATCCTCAGGATTTGCTCGATAGCCAAACCCTATCCTGGTGCTGGCAACCATACGTAACCCTCAGTCCCGAATTTGAAGCGGTGCTGCTGCGTCTGCTGGCCTGGAAGCCGGGCGATCGCTACCCCCACGCAGACGCGGCCCTCAAAGAGATCCAAAAAGCTGCCCACCACGCCAATCTGCAAACCCTCCTGATGTTTAAAAAACCCTCCCAGCGCCGCTCTCGATTACCCATCCCCCTCCAGCAAGCCAGCGCCGAGTCTCTCTTTCCTAGAGTCGCTCAACCGGGTTTCAAACCCCGCATTAGCCCTGGTATTAAACCCTGGGAACTGACCATCGGCATTGGGGTAAGTGCGACAGCGGCGATCGCCGGGGCTCTCTTTCTCACGGCCCCCTTGGGGTCGTTTCAGGCTCTGACAACGGATCGACTGAGTTGGATGCAGGTGATGGTAGAGCATACCTTCGGGTCTAGGCAGCAGCCATCAAGCCCGCACCTAGCCCAATCCCCCGGCTTCTTCCAGCACCGTCGGGGCCAAACCGCAGCCAAAGGGTCATCATCCGCATCATCTCCCGCACCTCAGCTCGATTTTGCTGATCCCATGATTGCTTCACCCGATGCGTTTATGCCATCCTCCCAGAGCACGTCCTTCAGCTTGGTTTCTTCGGTGGAAGACATTCCGGTTCCCATTTATTTCAGCGCTGACAGTCATTCCCAAACACTATCCGGCACACTGTACGAACTGCCCAGTCAGTCCTATTTAGTCGTGGCTCAACCCGGCCAACGCCTTGCCGTTCGAGTCGAAGGACTCGATGCCACCGTGACGGTTCTGGATAGCCAGGGTCAAGTGATCAATTCTGCTGCCGAAGCCACTCAGCGCTGGGCCGGAGCCTTGCCAGGGAATCAAACCCCAGAACAGACGAAAAATGTTGCGGGAGGCCCGGTAGGGAACAACAGCGGAGAAGATTGGGCGCGCGATCGCTACTTCATCCGAGTCAGCGGCAGCGGCGAATATCAGCTCAGTGTTCGTCTACAACCCCTCAAATCCCGTTAAACCCATCACTCCATCACTCCATCCCCTAACTCTCCAACTCCGAAATATCAATCCCCACAATATCCTCTCGCTCCCCCAACGCATCCAAGTCCGAATTCCCCGCGTCAACCTGTTCCTCCGGCAACAAATTCAGCCGAGGCCGCTGCACCACATAGGGCAAGGCAGCTCCTCGCAACCCTCGCAACACCCGAATCGGCGTATCATCAAACAGCAAAAATAGCGGCAGCACATCCTCCGCCCCATCGCTGAGCAAATGCTTATAGCGAGGGGGTAAAACCCATTCATAGTCGTTACTCAACAACACTTGGGTTTTGCGCCAACGTCCCAGCAAATCCGAAAAATCCTCGCCAGGACGATAGATAAAAATAAAAATTTCGACCCCGGTTTTAATCTTCCATTCGGGGTCACACATCAAAATGCCAATGTCGCAAGGCAACTCCACCACCTGCTGACGATAGCGATTGACCCCCACCGCCGCTTCTTCAATGCGCAACCGAATCAGCGGGAGAGGCACACTAATCAAACTCTCTCCCGGTCGGCGCATGCTGGGGAGCATTTCCAGGTAGGGACGGAACTGTTTGAGCAGTTCGATTAGGGCATGGCGATCGCTATACTCCGCCAGCAGCGCCTCATAGTGGGCAGGATTCAGGGACATGATTTAGCCCATGGTATCGAAGACCTTGAACATCGGTAGATACATGGAGAGGAGAATCGTACCAACCATGCCGCCAACCACCACAATCATCATGGGCTCCAGAATACTCGTCATGGCTTTTACCGCCTGCTCCACTTCATCCTCATAAAAATCGGCCACTTTCATCAACATCGCATCTAGTTCACCGGTTTCCTCACCAATCATCATCATTTGCAGCGCCATCGTAGGAAAGGCCTTTTCCTGAGCCAAAGCAGAACTGATCATGCCACCGCTTTGGACCTCAATGCGAGCATTATCAATGGTGTCGGCAATCACTTGGTTACCGGAAGTATCTCGAACAATTTCCAGAGAGGTTAGAATTGGCACCCCTGCTCGGGTTAAGGCACCAAAGGTTCTGGAGAAACGCGCCACAGAGTTTTTCTGAATCAAATCACCAAATAAAGGCACATTCAGCGAAAGGCGATCGACGGTCTTCCGACCCACAGGGGTTTTGTAATACTGTTTGAAGGCAAAGACCGCACCGACGATCACGCCAAACATCAACAGGATATTGAGCGGTTGTCTCAAAAATCCACTAATCCCCAACATAATCCGCGTAAATAGCGGCAGTTCAGTCCCCAAGGTTGCAAAAATTTCAGCAAAAATCGGAATGAGAAAAATCGTCAACCCGAGAAAGACTAATAAAGCAAACGAACCAACCGTGACCGGATAGGTCATGGCGGATTTAATTTGGTTCTGCAACCGGGCCGTATCTTCCAACAATTTTGAAAGACGGGCGAGGACTTCGTCTAAAACGCCGCCGATTTCCCCGGCTTGGATCATGGCGATGTAGAGGCGATCGAAACATTGGGGAAACTTTCGCATAGACTCCGACATATTGGAGCCCTGTTGCACATCTTCACTCAGCGCCTCTAGGGCTTTCTTCAGCTTGGGATTGGCACATTGCTCTGAGAGGATGCCGAGCGATCGCACAATCGGCACCCCCGCATTGACCATCACCGAGAGCTGCCGCGAAAAGACGGCCTTATCTTTAACCGTCACCTTGGCCATCGCTTCGCTCAGGTTAAATTTACCTAAGCTTTCGAGGTCAAAGCCCTGGGACTCAGTCAAGTCCTGAACGAATAGCCCTTGATCCCGCAACAACGCACGGGCATCACGGGCATTAGGAGCCTCAACTTTGCGCTTGCTAATTTGTCCCTGACCATCGCGAATCTGTGCAACGTAAGTCGCCATTTCTGCTCTCCTCGTCAGCGAAGCCTAGTCATACCGTGGACAGAACGCTAAGAAACCCAAAGATTTCCTGGCCCTCTGGAAGAAGTTGGCCCTATCTTAGGGGAACTGGGGAAGAATCGGTTAAAATCTCATCGACGCACCGCCGGGGGACGCCCTCCCATCGCACCGGCCATATTAGGATTGCCGATTAAACGCTGGAGTTCATCTGGTTTTGAGGTCTTCGACATGGCCGCCTCAAAGGAAATATCTCCAGATTTATAGAGATTGGCCAAGGCCGTTTCGAGGGTTTCCATGCCCAGCTTTGCGCCAGTCTGGATTTGCGAATAAATCTGGGCCGTCTTGCCCTCGCGAATCAGGTTAGAAATTGCAGGGGTAATAACCATAATTTCCTGGGCCATCACCCGGCCAAATTCACCGGGTTTAGGATTCATCTTGGACACCAAGGTTTGGCTAAAGACCGCCACCAGGGAGTTGGAGAGCTGCACCCGCACCTGAGTTTGCTTATCCGAGGGGAACACGTCGATGATCCGGTCGATGGTCTGAGCCGCAGAACTGGTGTGCAGGGTTCCCATCACCAAGTGACCGGTTTCCGCTGCCGTAATGGCCAGGTGAATGGTCTCAAGGTCCCGCATCTCACCCACCAGGATGATGTCCGGATCTTCCCGCAAGGCCGACTTCAGCGCATTGGCAAAGCTCTTAGTATCTTCCCCGAGCTGCCGCTGGTGGATGACGCTCTTGATCGGTTCGTAGACAAATTCAATCGGATCTTCAACGGTCAAAATATGCTCAGCTCGGGTGCGGTTGATCAAATCAATCATCGCCGCCAAGGTGGTGGTTTTTCCGGAGCCGGTGGGACCCGTCACCAGGATGAGCCCCCTCGGTTTTTCTGCCATTTCCCGCACCACATCTGGCAATCCCAACGACTCAAAGCTCGGAATCTTAGAGCTGAGGGCTCGCAAGCAAGCCGCATAGGTACCGCGATCTTTATAAACATTCACCCGGAAACGCGCCAATCCCTTCACCCCGTAGGAGCAGTCTAGTTCCCAGGTTTGTTCAAGGGTTTTCCGTTGGGTGTTGTTGAGCATGCTGAAAATTAGCCGCTGGCATTCTTCGGAGGTCATGGGCTCATTGCCAATGGGCGTCAGCTTCCCGCTAATCCGAAAGTAAGGGGGTAAGCCCGCAGAGAGGTGCATGTCGGATCCCCCCATCTCCACAAGCTGTTCCATCAAGTCCTCAATCATGAAGTCCATGGCCATGGCTGAAAATCTCCTGGTGATAAAAGAAAGGTTTTAAATTGAACCTAGCGATTGAACCTGGCTATTAAACCTAGCTAAAGCGAGGCGTCAAACAATAAGGGCAGTCCAACCACTCCTGCTGAAGCCCTGCATTGCAAGTGCGACAGGTGAGCGAGGTCTTCCGCTTGGCCTTGAGCTCGGATTCAAGACCGGAATCCGTAAAGGTGACCCGCTCCACTTCTGCGAGAGTGGTATAGCCTTCTTGAACCAGTTGCAAACTGTAGGCTAGCAGGGTTTTCATGCCGCCTTCGACCGCAATTTCCTTGATGCGATCGGTGGAAGCCCCTTGGTTAACGGCGGTTTGTAGTTCTTCCGTAATCCGCATGACCTCATAAACCCCGACCCGACCTCGGTAGCCACTTCCCCCACAGGTTTCGCAAAGAGACCCAGCAATTTTTTCCCGTTGGATCTGGTCGGTGGTCAGCGTACGGGCTCGATAGAGCGTCATCTCCAAATCTAGAGACGCGGAAAGACCAAAACGGGCCAGTTCTTCAGGGGTAGGATTGAAGGGGATTTTGCAATCGCCACAGACCCGCCGTACGAGACGCTGGGCACAAACGCCAATCAACGAAGCGGAGACCATAAACGGCTCAACCCCCATTTCATCCAACCGGGCAACCGAGCTGGGAGCATCGTTCGCATGGAGCGTGGTGAGGACCAAGTGGCCCGTTAATGCCGCTTCGATCGCCGTCTTCGCGGTTTCTAGGTCTCGGGTCTCACCCACCAGAATCACATCAGGATCCTGGCGCATAAAGGCTCGCAGGATTGAGGCAAAGTCCATGCCCTTTTCTCGAATCACCTGAACCTGCGTGATCCCTGGCAGAGAATATTCAATCGGGTCTTCTGCCGTACTGATATTCAGGCCAGGATCATTGCGTTCGGCTAGACAGGAGTAGAGGGTCGTGGATTTGCCGGAGCCGGTCGGCCCGGTCACGAGGATCAAGCCAAAGGGCTTGCTGGCCATATCCCGAACCAAGGCCAGCGTGTCGGGGTCTGTAATCAGCTTGTCGAGACCTAGCTGTGTGGACTCACTATTGAGCAGCCGCATACAGATTTTTTCACCGTAGCGACTGGGAAGTGTATTAACCCGAAAATCGATCCGCTTGCCCTGGAACGATCGCCGAATCCGACCATCCTGAGGGAGTCGCCGCTCTGCAATGTCCAAATCCGCCATGATCTTGAACCGGGAGGTAATTGCAGGGGTAATTTTTTTGGGAAATGGCTGGAAGGCTTCCTGCAAAACCCCATCCTTCCGGAAGCGAACCCGCAGAAATTCTTCTTGGGGCTCAATGTGAATATCTGAAGCCCCATCGGTCAGGGCCTTGACCATAATTTTGTTCGCTAGACTAATAATCGGAGCCCCTTCCGCGTCCTTAAGCGCCGCGCCTAGGTCGGCCTCTACTTCATCGGCGGCTTCAACCAGGCCAATATCCTCTAACCCCGCCAAGTCCGACATCACATCCACCGCTTGCTGAGAGGCTTCTTGGCGCTCTCGCTCTAGCTGGCGGTTGAGATAGCGATCGATCATATGCTCATAGTCTTCCTGAGCAATGACCACCCGCTGGAGCTTTAGTCCCTGGGGCCGCAGGATGCGATTGAGATCATCCTGAGCGTCCAAATTATCAGGATGCACCATTGCCACCAGAACCGAAGGGGGCTGGGTTTGTTGCCGAGATAGGGGAATGAGCTGATGACGACGACAAATATCGATGGGTATCAACGTGTCAATTAATTCCCCAACTTCATCAATGGGCCGTTGCTCCAGCTCTGGGTCTAGGGACTCAACACCATAGAGAATCTTCAGCTCAAAGAGCTGCTGCTTTTTATACTGGCGGATGAGATCCGGTGGTAAAGCTTGACCCGTCAGGGCTTCGACGATTTGCGTTAGGGGCTTACCGGTTCTACGACTTTCAACCAGCGCCTGCTGCATTTGATCTCGGTCGACGTAACCTGCTTGAATCAGCTTATTGCCAAAGGGCGAGAAGCTGCCCTGGACAACCAAGGCACGACGCTGAGAAGAAGAGTTAGTCATGGCGGCTCGAAGAGGGTCTCCTTAGGATTTCAGTATTCCCACAATTCCCTGTAATTTTTCTAGGGAGCAGAGAAATTAATATAGGGGCGATCGCCAAAGCCCATCGGCTCTGGGAACAAACCTGGCTTCGCGACTCGGACCTCATAAAAACAGGCTGAAAACCAGGACAATGTTCTGAAAGTAGGGTGTGTATAGGGTTAAACTACCCCCTATGTGCCACTTCTACTTCCAACGTAGAATAATTGAAAGAGATCCGATGCTAGCGATCTTAGCGGTTCTACACCGTGCTGGGTGCTTGCCAATCTTCGTAATCGGCTTAAAGTAAGACACATTCTAGGAATGATAGATGACTGAGTCAGACAAGCAGATGGAGAAAAATCTTGAGGAGGTTCGCGCTGAGGCCATGGCGGCAGAGTCCGATCCCCCAGAAATAGCCCCCGAACCCGAAGAAACTCCGACGGATGCGGTCGAGACGCCCCCCGAGTCGGCTGCTGCTTCTGATGAGGCTGCGGAAGCAGTCGCAGATATCCCTTCCGATTTTGAATCGCTGGAATTAGAGGGAGAAGGCGACGAAACGATTTCGCCTGCAGCGGCCCAGGTGGAAGCGCTCACCCGTGAACTGCAAGCGTTGCGAGGACAGGTGGAGGATCGCAACACCCAATATCTGCGAATCACAGCAGATTTTGAAAACTTTCGTAAACGCACCCGTAAGGAGCAAGACGAGCAGGAAGAGCGCATCAAATGCGCCACAATCCTAGAGTTGTTACCGGTCATTGACAACTTTGAACGGGCTCGGGTCCAGCTCAAGGCTGAGGGCGAGGAAGCGGTCAATATCCACAAAAGTTATCAGGGCATCTATAAGCAGCTTGTGGACTGCCTCAAGCGTATCGGTGTTGCCCCCATGCGAGCGGAAGGCAAAGAGTTTGATCCGATGCTCCATGAGGCGGTGATGCGAGAACCGACCGATGCCCATCCCGATGGTACGGTCATCGAGGAACTCCAGCGGGGATATGTGCTGGGTGAACGGGTTTTGAGACATGCCATGGTGCGGGTCGCCGTTGCACCCGAGCCTACCGCTCCAGCAGAAGAAATCTCGGAGGACGCTTAATATTGATTGTCTGAATGGGAAGAATAGTCCCTAGTTCTACCCCTCATCCCCTTCCTCAAGGGTGCAAGAGGTAGTCTCGCTCACGAAACAGGTCGGAATTGCGTGTCAGCATGAGTTAGGGAAACGACTTTTCTGAGCTTGGTTGCACCTGTTCTGCCGATTGCCGCTAGTTGCTTTTCGCGCTACTCACTATGGGAAAAGTTATAGGAATCGACCTGGGAACCACAAATAGTTGTGTCGCGGTCCTGGAGGGGGGGAAGCCCATCGTTATTTCCAATTCGGAAGGCGGGCGAACCACCCCGAGTATGGTGGGTTTTGGCAAATCGGGCGATCGCCTCATTGGTCAATTGGCCAAGCGTCAGGCAGTCACCAACGCAGAAAACACGGTCTACAGCATCAAGCGTTTTATTGGTCGCCGCTGGGATGATACCCAGGAGGAGCGATCGCGCGTTCCCTACGGCTGCATCAAAGGACGGGACGATACGGTAGATGTGGAAGTGAGGGGAAAGAACTATACCCCTCAAGAGATTTCTGCCATGGTTCTGCAAAAACTCAAGCAGGATGCAGAAGCCTTTTTGGGCGAAGCCGTCACCCAAGCCGTCATCACCGTTCCGGCCTACTTCACCGACGCCCAACGCCAAGCCACCAAAGACGCTGGGACGATCGCCGGTTTGGAGGTGATGCGGATCATCAACGAGCCCACAGCCGCAGCGCTCTCCTACGGTCTGGATAAACAAGAGGAAGACCAAACCATTCTGGTCTTTGACCTCGGGGGAGGAACGTTCGACGTTTCCATTCTTCAACTCGGCGATGGCGTCTTTGAGGTGAAATCAACCTCCGGCAACAACCATCTCGGGGGCGATGACTTTGATAATGTCATTGTCGAATGGATGGTCATGACCTTTAAGGAGCAAGAAGGGGTTGACCTCGCCGCCGACAAAATGGCCCTTCAGCGCCTCCGGGAAGCTGCCGAGAAAGCCAAAATTGAGCTTTCTAGCATGCAGACCACATCCATCAATCTGCCCTTTATCACAGCGGATGAGAGTGGCCCCAAGCATCTGGAAATGCAGCTAACCCGTGCCAAGTTTGAGGAATTGGCATTGGATCTGATCAAGGGCACCATCAACCCTGTCCGTCAGGCACTCAAGGATAGCGAGCTCCGGCCTGAAGATATCAACCGTATTATTTTGGTCGGGGGCTCTACCCGAATTCCAGCGGTTCAAAAGGCCATTAGTTCCTTCTTTAGCGGCAAAGCACCCGATCGCTCGGTCAATCCCGACGAAGCCGTTGCCTTGGGGGCGGCCATTCAAGGCGGTGTCTTGGGGGGTGAGGTTAAGGATCTACTCCTGCTCGATGTCATCCCGCTCTCCCTGGGGATCGAAACCCTCGGGGGCGTCTTCACCAAAATTATTGAACGCAACACTACGATTCCCACCAGCCGCACCCAGTCCTTCTCAACGGCCACCGATGGCCAAACCATGGTTGAGATCCATGTGCTCCAAGGGGAGCGCGCGATGGTGAATGACAACAAGAGCCTCGGTAAATTCCAGCTCACCGGCATTCCGCCCGCCCCCCGTGGTGTTCCTCAGATTGAAGTGTCGTTTGATATCGATGCCGATGGCATTCTCAATGTCTCAGCCCGAGATAAGGGGACAGGTCGTGAACAAAGCATTCGCATCACCAATACGGGCGGTCTGAGTTCAGCCGAGGTGGAGCGAATGCGCAGCGAGGCTGAAATTTATGCGGAAGATGACGATCGCCGGATTCAACTGGCGGAGCTCCGTAACCAGGCCGAAACCTTGTTCTATAGCTATGAAACGGCGCTGAAAGACAACAGCGACTTGGTCAGCGATAGCATGAAAGCCCAAGCAGAAGCCAAACGGGCCGAGCTCGCAGCAGCGGCTGAAACAACAAAAACAACACCCGAAGCCATGAAGGCTCTGTTAGATGAGTTTCAGCAGGTGGTGCTCTCCATTGGCGCGGCAGTATATCAGCAGTCTAATGCGGCTACACCCGCTTCCATGCCCGACGCAGACGACTTCTTAAGCGTCAGCGAACCATCAATGGCAGAAGCTGCCACCACAGGCTCTGAGCTCATTGGTGAAGACGACTTCTGTTTTGACGATGAGGAGGATACGGTGGTCTCTGACTACGAGGCGGTGGAATAGGTGAAAGCCTTTCCTGCCGATTTTTGGCATTGCGCATCTGAATCTCCCCTCGGATGCGCAAATAATTGTTAAGGTTGAAATTGCTCTCTCCTGCGGATTGTTACTCCCAATCTCTCTATGGCCCGTGACTACTACGAGATTCTAGGTGTCCCCCGAACAGCGGACAAAGATGAGCTGAAGCGAGCTTACCGTCGCCTTGCCCGTAAGTATCACCCCGATGTGAACCGAGAGCAGGGGGCAGAGGAGCGTTTTAAGGAAATCAATCGCGCCTACGAAGTCCTCTCTGAGCCCGAAACCCGAGCCGCCTACGATCGTTTTGGCGAAGCCGGGATCTCAGGGGCCGGGGGACCGGGTTTTCAAGACATGGGAGATATGGGCGGCTTTGCCGATATCTTTGAAAGCTTTTTTAGTGGCTTTGCTGGGGGAGGCCCCGCCGGAGCCACGCGGCGTCGGGGACCCATGCGAGGGGACGATCTGCGGCTGGATCTACGGCTGGATTTTCAAGAAGCCATTTTTGGGGGCGACAAGGAAATCCGCATCAATCATCTAGAGACCTGTAACTCCTGCTCCGGCAGCGGTGCAAAACCTGGGACTCGTCCGCGTCCCTGTCCGACCTGCTCCGGCAGCGGCCAAGTTCGTCGCGCCACCCGGACGCCCTTTGGCAGCTTTACTCAGGTTTCGGTTTGCCCCAACTGTGAGGGCTCGGGCCAAATTATTGAGGACAAATGTATTGATTGTGGTGGCTCGGGCCAAAAGCAAATCAAGAAGAAGCTCAAAATTACGGTGCCCCCCGGTGTAGACAGCGGTACGAGGCTACGGGTACCGGGTGAGGGAGATGCGGGTCAGCGCAATGGCCTTCCAGGGGATCTCTACGTCTATCTCTATGTCAACGAAGACCCCAAATTCCGGCGGGATGGGATTAATATTCTGTCGGATATCAAGGTGACCTATTTGCAGGCCATTTTGGGGTGTCACATTGAAGTGGAAACGGTTGATGGTCCAGCGGAGGTAACGATTCCTGCCGGGACGCAGCCGAACACGGTGTTGACGCTAGAAAAGCGGGGTGTTCCTCGCTTGGGGGATCCCGACACCCGTGGTGACCATCTGATGACCGTTTTGGTGGAAATTCCGACCAAACTCTCCCCTGAAGAGCGTGATCTCCTAGAAGGGCTGGCCCGATTGCGGGGAGAACAAACCGGTAAAGGGGGAGGCTTTCTCGGGGGCCTTTTCCGGAGCTAGGGCGACCATGACTATCCAAACACAGCCTTACGAATCCCTCGATCTGCGAGGCACGCCTTGTCCCCTCAATTTTGTGCGGACTAAGCTCAAGCTTGAACAACTGCCCCCTGGCACCTTGCTTGAGGTCTGGCTGGATCCGGGGGAACCGATCGAACAGGTGCCCGATAGCCTGAAGATGAGCGGTTATCCCATTGAAAGTTTGGAAGCGCGGGAGGGTTTCTTTGCGCTCCAAGTGCGGCGTCCTGCGGAAGCTTCATGACCCGCGAACGCCAAGGAGAGCCTGAAAAGGTCCTGAGGGATCTGTTGGAGGGAACCGTGGTGGCGGTGCAGGCCAATTTTTACCAGGTTCAATTTGCCCAGGGAACAAGCCTGCTGTGCACTCGGCGATCGCGTCTCAAGAAAATGGGTCAGCGGGTGATGGTGGGCGATCGCGTCCAGGTCGAAAAACCCGATTGGGGAGGCGGACGCGGGGCGATCGCGGCGGTCTTGCCGCGCCGTAGCGAGCTCGATCGGCCTCCGGTTGCTAATGCGGATCAAATTTTGTTGGTGTTTGCCCTCGAAGAACCGACCCTTGATCCCCATCAGCTCACGCGCTTTTTGGTGAAGGCGGAATCCACGGGATTAGAGATTTTGTTGGGGTTGAGTAAGGGGGATTTGCTGAGTGAAGCGCAGCGTCAGGACTGGCGCGATCGCCTAACAAATTGGGGCTACCCGGTCTATTTTCTCAGTCTGTTTCAAGCCGATGAATTTGACTCATTGCAACAGGCCCTTGTCCAAAAGATCACGATTGTTGCGGGTCCATCGGGGGTGGGCAAGTCGAGTTTAATCAATCGCTTAATTCCTGATTTAGCTTTGCGGGTGGCAGCCGTCTCCGGCAAGCTTGGGCGCGGACGACACACCACGCGCCATGTGGAATTGTTTGAACTGCCCCAGGGCGGACTGCTGGCAGATACCCCCGGCTTTAATCAACCCAGTTTTGACTGCGGACCCGTGGAATTGGGACAATTTTTCCCGGAGATTCGGCAACGACTCACGCAGCAGTCTTGCCAATTTAGTGACTGTCTCCATCGGACAGAACCGGGCTGCGGCGTGGGCAAAGACTGGGAACGTTACGGGGATTATCTAACGCTGCTGGAAGAGGTGGAGCAGGGCTATTGGGCGGCGCGGAGCCAGCATACTAGCGAGGCTGGAGTAAGGGAAAAAGTGGGCAGTGATGGCCAGGTACAAATTGAGCCCAAGTTGATCCAAAAGCGATTTCGTCGTCAATCTCGCCGCTCTAAGCATCAAGAATTTGCCCATTTAACGGGCAGGATGGAGGATGTGAGGCGGTCCTTGGATGAAGAGGGAGGGCTAGATGCTGATGCTTAGGAGGGAGGAGATGTAGATGTGGGCGCACTTGGGTCTGAAGGTTGGTCCTAAGGCAGAGATTTTGGGAAGTAAGTTTTGAGAAAAGGCTCACGGCACCCCAGACGTTTGAGTACAGCCAAACAGTCTCGATTGCGAATTTCCAGCACAAGGCTGGTGATCGCTTGGGCTTGCTCGGGTTGGGCGGTGATTGTTTGGGTCTGATCGACCTGACTCAGAAGTTGCTGTTGTTCCTCAGGTTTTCGCCGTAGGGCAAAATCCCTCTGGAAATAATTGCGTAGATAGTTGAGCCCAGAGATAGGGGTTGCGCTCGGCTGCAAAAGTTCAACCTCAAGATCGGTTGTAAACGCGGCCAGTTTACCGCTTTGTCGTGCCGCAATTTGCTGGTAGGCCAGTTGAGTCAGGGCAAAGTAGAATTTGTCGAGGGGCACGCCAGCAAAGCCCAGATCGATATTTGCATTGACAAAGGCGGTAAATCCAAGACCTACAGTAATGGCCTTGAGAACGATATCGAGCGTGATGGGAGTCTGGAGGCTAGCGGGATACAGAAGCCACAGGCAGGCCATGGGCAAGAAAAGCTGAAGGAGCACCCACCACCAAAGGCCAATAGATTTCCAGGGGGCGAAGAAGGGCGATCGACAATCGCGGGCAAATTTTTCGTAGGCAATGAGCAGGTTAAACACACCTGTGAGCAAGGCTACGGCGGCAACAGGAAGCCAAGTGCCAATCTGCTGCATGATCTGCTGCATTAACGGTTGCCTCGCCTTGCCCATTGAATGGGGGGGTGGAGATGAAAGTAGCCTTTTGAGGTGAGGGAAAGGAAAAGCTTGGATGAAACGGGTTGTTGGCGGTATTGGCGATCGCGCAATCCCGGCAAAACCGTATAAAGCATGGGCGCAGAGAGTTGATCGATGTACCCTTTTCTCCAAAGCGATTGAACTAGAGCTTTGGTTTGGTCGAGGGGTTGATTGAGGCGATAGGCTAAGTCTTGAGGGCGTAGCGGGTGCTGGGAGAGGGCTTGTAGGATCGCGGTTTGGATTTGGTGAGTGGTGGTTTCTCCGCAAGATTGCGAAGCGATCGACTCTGACATCTGAGTCAGTAACGTTTCGACTTGCTTGGCCAAAGCATTCGCGATTTGCCCTAAGCCATTTAGGGGGCCAACGCTATCGGCGACTAAAACAGCACTCTTGGCACGTTCTTGAGCACTATAGTTGCGCTTGCGTTGTTGCAGCGCTTGACCATAGGCCTGGTCGATGCTGGAAGAGGACTGCACGAGCTGGCAGAGCTGCTGCGCGGACCCAGGGGCTTGGTTTTGCCAATGTCGAATGGCCTCTAGGAGTTGAGTGAGTTCCTCACCTGAAATATCTGTGGCAAATTGCTCTAGGGCATCTTGCAGCACAGCCAGATCGATCTGGTCTTTGCTCAGATTTTCGGGGGAAACGCTCATGCGCTAATGCCTCCAGTGAGAATAAAGCCGGCCCAGTAGAAGGGATCCATGTAGGGCTGGGGTGCTGTTGTCATTTTACCCGGATTCTTTGCCCAGTCCTCTTCAAGCAGGATTTGTTCGGCTTCGAGTTCCTTGCGCCAGTGATAGCCCAAGTTGCCTCTATTTTTCAAGTCTGAAATCCAGGCAATCAGGGCTGGGTACTCAATTTCTCGGAGCCATTGTTGGGCTTGGTGAAGGGCGGTTCCAGGACTGCTGCCCTCCAAGAGAATCTGATAAAACCGGATCACAAGCCAGGTGCTGGCGATTTCGTCCACTTGCCAGAGGGTGCTGAGGACGTTGGCGGCTCCGGCTTTGAGGAAGGCGCTGGTGAGGCCGACGTATTCTTGGTCGAGGGTTTGGTTGCCGCTGAGGGCGGTTTCGCAGGCGGCGATCGCGGCCAGACAGTAGGGTTTGAGGTTGAGTTGGGCGATCGCCCGAGCATCCATCAAGCCATCGCTAAGCTGAAGGGCGGATTGCTCGGGCTGGCGGTAGTTGTGGGTGCCGTGGCCGGTGAAGTGGAAGAAGCCCTGATGGGTTTGGAGAGCTGCGGTGATGGCGGTTTGGGTCACGTCATCGGCGTCGAGGGTGGGGCCGTTGGGCAGGAGGGCTCGGAGGATGGCGGCTTCGAGGGCGGAGTAGAGCAGCGGCGGTTGGCTCAAGTCGGGGTCTTGGACGATGGGGTCTTTGATGCAGAGGAGGGCGGGGTCGTTCGGCAGGGGCTGCGCTTGGGCTTGGAGGCTGAGGCCGGTTTGGAGGCTGGGCAGGTAGGTGCAGCGGTATTGGTCGTCGAAGCATGCGTGCAGCGGGAAGCAGTGGAGGTCGCGGTGGGGGATGAGGATGAGGTGGTCGATGTTTTGGCCAGTTCCCTGGCCAGCTCCCTGAAGATATTGGGTTTCGATTTCGGGGAGGCCGAGGAGGTCGCGAAGCTCTTGGATTTGGGCACTGAGGCCGGTGCGCCAGGGGTGGGTTTTGCGTTCTGTGGCGGTGATGTCTTTGCCTTTGGCGCGGTAGTCGCGGTAGTGGGCATCCCAGGTTTTGCGCCAGGTGTTGAAGCAGTGCTGGCGGTGGCGCAGGGCGGCGGGGTCGGGGTCGAGCAGGATGGGGTCGGGGTGGTGGGGTAGGAGCAGGAAGGTTGTTAAGGCATCTGTGCTTAGGTGCCAATACACCACTGCGGCATGGCCTGGTTTGGGCGGGGACGAACGCGGTTCGTCCGTACGGTGGTGGGTTGGATTGGCAATTAATTGCCGTAGGGTGGCGTGGCTGGGGCTGGTGATGGTTTCTTGCCAGTGGTCGAGGATCCAGGTGAGGCGGCGGTTTTTATAGAATTCGGCGGTTTCGAGGGCGGCGATGGGTTGGCCCTCGGCGATGAGGCTATCGACAGCGATGTGGCTGAGGCCGCTGAATTGGGTTTCGAGGCGTTGTTTGGCTTGGGTTGTGGGGGCTTGGTTGAGGAGGGTTTGGAAGAGGCGGAGGGCTTCGATGCGGTATGCCGTGGCATTGGTGGGTTGGTGGAGGGTGAGGCAGAGGCGGATGAGGCTTTGTAGGACTTCGAGGCGGAGGGGGAGGATTTTGGGGGTGTCTGGGTGATTTTTGGGGAGGGTTTCGGGGGTGAGGAGGGTGAGGGCGGTTTGGTAGGCGGTGAGGGCTTGGTGCCAGCACTGGCGGGCTTGGGTGGGGTTTCGTTCGTTATCGGCGTGGTGGTTGCCCTGAAGGCGGTGGGTTTCGCCGAGTTGGTGTTGCAAGTAGCCGTGGCCGAGGGGATGGGTGGGGGCGGGGCATTGGCGCAGGCCCTCCTGCAGGCTGGCGAGTTGGCCGGGGTAGCCGCGTTTGTTCAGGTGAGGATTGTTGAAGCGGAGGGCGGCGGGGGTGTGGGGATGGGCTACGCTGGGGGTGGGGGCGGCGAAGGTGGTTGTACCTACGCTATACGTAGAGCTTTTGGCAGCGATGCCCCGGTTGGTCCAGGCTTCGTGAAAGTCCGGTTTGATTTCGAGGGCTTTGTCGGAGCTGGCGATTGCTTCCTCATATCGACCTAAATGATCACATAGGGTTGCTCCCCGGTTGCCCCAGGCTTCGTGCAAGTCCGGTTTGATTTCGAGAGCTTTGTCGTAGCTGGCGAGCGCTTCCTCATACCGGCCTAAGTTATCGAGTGAATTGCCCCGGTTGGTCCAGGCTTCGTGAAAGTCCGGTTTGATTTCGAGGGCTTTGTCGGAGCTGGCGAGCGCTTCCTCATACCGGCCTAGGTTTCCGAGTGAAACGCCCCGGTTGTACCAGGCTTCGTGAGAGTCCGGTTTGATTTCGAGGGCTTTGTCGGAGCTGGCGAGCGCTTCCTCATACCGGCCTAAGTTATTGAGTGAATTGCCCCGGTTGGTCCAGGCTTCGTGAAAGTCCGGTTTGATTTCGAGGGCTTTGTCGTAGCTGGCAATCGCCTCCTCATCGCGGCCTAAGTTAGCGAGTGAATTGCCCCGGTTGGTCCAGGCTTCGTGATCGTCCGGTTTGATTTCGAGGGCTTTGTCGGAGCTGGCGAGCGCTTCCTCATACCGGCCTAGGTTTCCGAGTGAAACGCCCCGGTTGTACCAGGCTTCGTGAGAGTCCGGTTTGATTTCGAGGGCTTTGTCGGAGCTGGCGAGCGCTTCCTCATACCGGCCTAAGTTATTGAGTGAATTGCCCCGGTTGGTCCAGGCTTCGTGCAAGTCCGGTTTGATTTCGAGGGCTTTGTCGTAGCTGGCGATCGCTTCCTCATACCGGCCTAAGCTTCCGAGTGAAATGCCCCGGTTGGTCCAGGCTTTGTGGTCGTCGGGTTTGAGTTTGAGGGCTTTGTCGTAGCTGGCGATCGCTTCCTCATACCGGCCTAGGTTTCCGAGTGAAACGCCCCGGTTGTACCAGGCTTTGTGAAAGTCCGGTTTGATTTCGAGAGCTTTGTCGTAGCTGGCGAGCGCTTCCTCATACCGGCCTAGGTTTCCGAGTGAAACGCCCCGGTTGTACCAGGCTTCGTGAGAGTCCGGTTTGATTTCGAGAGCTTTGTCGTAGCTGGCGAGCGCTTCCTCATACCGGCCTAGGTTTCCGAGTGAAACGCCCCGGTTGTACCAGGCTTCGTGAGAGTCCGGTTTGATTTCGAGAGCTTGGTCGGAGCTGGCGAGCGCTTCCTCATACCGGCCTAAGTTATCGAGTGAATTGCCCCGGTTGGTCCAGGCTTCGTGAAAGTCCGGTTTGATTTCGAGGGCTTTGTCGGAGCTGGCGAGCGCTTCCTCATACCGGCCTAAGTTAGCGAGTGAATTGCCCCGGTTGGTCCAGGCTTCGTGATAGTCCGGTTTGACTTCGAGAGCTTTGTCGTAGCTGGCGATCGCTTCCTCATACCGGCCTAAGTTGAAGAGTGAAAGGCCCCGGTTGTACCAGGCTTTGTGGTCGTCCGGTTTGATTTCGAGGGTTTTGTCGTAGCTGGCGATCGCTTCCCCATAACAACCCTGCCCAAAAAGCGCATTGCCTTTCCCTAACCACCGCTCCGCCGTATCCAAGACGCCAGTCAACTCAGCTTCCCGCTGTTGCACCTGCCGCTCCAAAACCTCCATCCGCCGCACCGCCACCAACCCCGTATCTACCCCAAACGACTCCGCCGTCTTTAGGGTCTCCAACGCCTCTTCATACTTCTCCTCCTGAGCCTGCTGCCAAGCCAACCGCAACCAAAAATCCTCATCACTCGGCCCCTCCACCGAAGAATCAGACAAAGGCTTCTGTAGCCCGCTCTCTGACCACTCTGGGCTCTCAGCCTCCGGCACCGCCTCAACCCGCTGCTCCCGCTTCCCAAACGGCCACACCATCGCCCCATCTCCCACCAATACCTCCCCGCATTCTCCCAGAGATACCCCAGCCCGTCCGCGTATTTTTAATAACCTTCAAGAAACCCAAATATTTCTCCAACCCAAGCCCCGGCCCAGATACCAAGCTAAACACCAGGTATTTATCTCAAATACCCGCCTCACCTTCCAGAATCAGAAAACACCCGGTGTCTGCGGTAGTCTAGTGAGTCGGTTATGAACCATAACAGGGCGTGGGTGTCGAGAAGTACTTTCATTCCATGTACTCCCGAAAATCGTCGAGCGGGGCATTAAAGTCGGGGAGGATGCGGATGAGTCCTCGGGCAGAACCAGGTATGCGACGCTCTTGCGAGGCGGGTTTTAGTTCATGTCCGATCGCGTCGGTTGGTTGGGGGGCTTGGATGTTGAGGAGGAAATCAATAAAGTCAAGGACGAGTTTGGCGAGGGGATCGGGGAGTTGGCGGAGTTTGGCGATCGCGGTTTCGTGGGTGTTCATCGGTCTGTATGGATTGAGTTTGGAGTGCTCTCTATTTTAGCGTTTGTCCCTCAGGCCCAGAAGCACCCATTCTGTGTTGTCCAGGCATCTCGTCGTCCGTTTTCAACTCCCGCTACGCCCCCGCCTCAACTCGCTCCGCCCGCTTCCCAAACGGCCAAACCATCGCCCCAGCTCCCGCAAAAACCTCCCCGCATTCTCCCAGAGATTCCCCAGCCCATCCGCGTATTTTCAATAACCTTCAACAAACCCCAAGCATCCCACCCGCATCCGCATCCGCCCAAAGCAAGACCCCAGAAGGTTCACCCAACCACTTTGGAACCTACCCCAGCCTCCGCAAACCCCTGGGGTCTGTCCACCCCAGCCCCCGCAAACCCCCGAGGTCTGAACTAATGCTAGCCTTAGCTCAATACCCTTTTCATCTCCCAGACCATGACCGCCAAAGACCGACTCCTCCAAGAACTTGACCAAACCCCAGACTTCCTCATCGAAGAAGTCCTTCACTTTCTTCTCTTCCTCAAAAACCGCCTCTTCAACCGCCCCCCACAACCCAACACGCCTAAAGAAGACAGCCTCCTCAATTGGGTCGATCGCTTAACCACCCAAGTCCCAGAAGCCGCTTGGCAACAAGTCCCCACCGACCTCGCCCAAAACCTCGATCACTATCTCTACGGCTCCCCCAAAGAATCGTGAAAACTTTGTCACACAAGCGATTACTCGTTCAGACATAGAAGTCATCGCAAAGTCTTCGGAGTTGTTTCAGCAGTCTTTGTTCCTCTACACACAACGGCCAGATCAAGACTGGAGTCAAACCGACTGCGCCTCATTTGTACTGATGCAACAAAACAGCATTACAGAAGCACTGGCCTACGACAAACATTTCGAGCAGGCTGGATTTATTGCCCTTTTACGCTAAAGAAGCAAACGCATCAGCCCTCGAACAAACTCAGAATTTCATCAGGTAGAGGTGCATCAAAATCATCCGGTACGACAAACTCACCCGCACATAGACCAAAAGGCCGAGAAGTCGCTTCAGGCGCTGCCGTCCGCACTTCACCTGTTTCCACCCGAAACGACCAGATCCCTCGCCTTAAGAGAGCAAAAATCTTCAAAAGAATCTCGACCATTCCCTCGGGAGCTTGTAACAGTTCTTGGATCAGTTGCTCTCGTGGTGTCATGGGCCTAGACGGTCAATCCTGTTTGTTAGGCTAGCATCCATCACCGGAACAGCGCTAGAACTTTGGGCAAGAAACACCCGTTGTTTAAGAGAGGAGACTATCTTTTTCGACTATCCCAACCCCGAAAAGCCGCAAATTTAGCCAAAACGTTCAGAATTCGCCGAAAGAAAGACAGCCAGACCGGAACATCCGCCACCGCCGCTTGTGACATTGCCACCGCATGAGCCGTCGAATCTGATGGAGCGATTACTTCACAAGCTTTCGGAGAAATCGCCCCCACCGGCACCGTCACCACATACTGCTCCCGCACCAAAGACTGCGACAGCTCCAGCACCGCCCCCAGCTCCCCTCCGCCGGGGTGCTCCAGGTAGTCAATGAGGATGGCGCGATTGCTTCGCAAGCTTTCGGAGAAATCGCCCACCTTCAGATCAGCATCAGGTACAGAGCGAATCAGTTCAACCTCTTCATAAAGCTCAGACTTCATTGCTCAGCCTCCTATCGATGAGGATACATTGATTCAGCTTGGCTGGAGGAATGATGGCATCTGGAGGGATTCTCATGCTTGCTCAACAGTACCGCATCGCATCTATGTTACTGCTCTCGCGGAGCTATTTCCTGAGCCCGTTGCCAAGCCAACCGCAACTAAAAATCCCTATCACCCGCTCCATCCACCGAAGCCGCTACGGATTCCTCCCCAGCCCAGCCGCGAATTTTCAATAACCTTCAACAAACCCAGACATCTCGCCTGCCCAGGCACCCACTAAGACACTCTGCGTAGTGCTAACTTCCCTTCTCTCCCAAGCCTGAAAAAGCTGAAAATTTGCCAAAAACCCAGACTCCATCACCGACGAAGCGCTCGAAGCACTAGAAATTAATCGGGTGCGCGCTAACGAGATATTGGGGCTATAGAGCATGGAGCCCAGCGTTTGAACCCGTCTAAAGATAGTTCATCGGATCCACCGGCTCCCCATCCTTGCGCACCTCAAAATGTAAATGCGGCCCCGTTGACAACCCCGTCGACCCCGTCAGCGCAATAACCTGCCCCGCCTGAACCTCCTGCCCCTCCTGCACCAGCAACTCATTATTGTGGGCATAGAGACTGGTCATGCCATCGCCATGGTCAAGGATTATTGCGTTCCCATAGCCCCCATACCAATCCCCATAGATCACCACCCCGGCTGCCGTCGCACCCACGGGCGTACCGTAATCCACCGCAAAGTCGATGCCGCCGTGAAACCGCTCGGTGCTCAGGACCGGGTGAATTCGCCAGCCAAAGGGGCTGCTAATGGGAGCATTGATGGGATAGCGGAAGGGACCTTTGCCATAAAATCCAGGGGTATTGCGTCGCGCTGCGAGCTTTTGCTGAATCAACTGGGTAATACCTTCCGAGTCTCGCTGGAGCTGGGTTTGGGCCGCTTCTAGGGCATCGCGGTTTTCCTTCAGCCGTTGTATGAGCATTTGCTGTTGCTGATTCCGCTGCTCCAGGGTTGCCTTTTGCAGAAGCTGTTTTTGCCGCAGCAGGGCAATGCCGTTTTTTTGTTCTTCAATTTGTTCTCGCTGCTGGGTAAGCTGCTTGGCTTGGGTTTTGAGTTGGGTGAGGCGATCGCGATCACCCTCATACAACTTCTTCAAATAATACCGCCGCTGCAAAAACTCACTCACCGACTCACTTTGCAACAACACCGCCCAACCCTGAAGCTGCTGCTGTCGTTGCAACACCTGCAACCGAGCCACCGTTGCACCGCGCTGATTTTGATAGGTTTGCTGCGATCGCGCCAGATCTGTCTCTAATCCTTGCAGATAGCGCTCCGCCAAGTCCAAGCGGTACTGGCTATCCTGCAAGGCCCCTTCCGTTTGCACCAACGTCTGCTGAAGGTTCGTCAAATCCCCCTGCGCCTGTTGCTCTGCCCGCTTGATACGCTCCGTTGCCTGCTCAACCGCCTCCTGACGTTGTTCGATTTGTTGCTGCTGCTGTTCGAGCTGCTGGATTTCGTCTTGGGCGATCGCCGAAGGAGGCATGACCATGTTGATCCAAAGCATCAAACCGAGAAACCCAACGAGAATATACGCGAAAACATTAGCGATCGCCCTCATCCAGATTCTCCGATCTAGCCACTGAGGTTGAGTTCCACAGCGTTTCATTCCTTTGCCTGCGCTAAGACTTTGTTTTTTTCACTTTACCCGTTCCGGTCACCTTCGTATCCGTTTGGCGTTTTCCCTTTTGCTTCGATTTTGGCTTCAAGGCATTCAACTCCTGGCTTGTTTTCGCAATGCGATCAAAGTCTACAATTCGCTTCTTCCAATGCGCAATTCGGGGATGATCGGACATCACCGACTCCCAAATATTGAGCCAATTTTCAGCCGATTCAATCTCGCCTTTACGCCCCAATAACTCTAAATAGCCTTCTGAGAACTGGGCAAATTCCGAGAAATGGAATCGCTTAAATTTGAGGACGGGAAGCAACAACGCTTCTGCAGCGTCTAGCTCTTCTGCGTGAAGGTGTCGGTGGGCAAGAGACATCCTGGCAGCCAAATACGTGGGGTAGTCTTTGACCAGTTGTTCAAAGAGGGAAAAGGCTTCCTCTGTCCGTCCCTGGATTTGGTAGGCTACGGCTAAATTATTGAACAAATCGGGGGTTTGACGAATCTCCAAGGCTTGTTTCAGCAGGGCTTCCGCCCGGACGGCTGCGTCGGTGGTGTTCTCTTTGAGCAGCGGCAAGGCTCTGTTCAACAAATCCACCACTTTACGGGGATGGTTGTAGAGCGGATCGCCATGGATTTCAAAGCCAATAATGCTGATTTCTCGCCATTCACCTCCAAGCCACATCCGCACTTTTTCCGGGTCTAAAACATCTGCCTGAACTAGGGTTTGGGCCGCTTGATTACGCAAGGCATCAGGACCGGCTTGACCCAAGGCAAACTCTCGTAGCAGGTCAAAAAACTCAGGCGATCGCCCATGCTTCAGCAACTCTAAGGCCATGATTCGTCCCATCGGATCTCCCCGCAGCAGAGCCGTTTCTAACCAAGCGCGCAGTTCAGGATACTTTGCTTGTAGCTCGTTTAGGGCTGGGCCAAGTCGTATTTCCGCATCTTCTAGCTTCTGGACCAGTGGAGCCAGCAACTGAAAGATCTCCTGCCCCATGGCTTGGGGCATCACATCAATGTTTTCAAAGGCCCAGGGACCATGGCGCTGACTGGCTGGAAGCAATTGATCTTGTAGGTTTTTCTCGGCGATTTCTAGATTGGGCGATCGCTCCAAGGCTTTTCGCCACAGGGCTTTGGCCTTTGCAATTTGCCCCGATCTGGCCATCGCCACCGCCACCAAATGCAAGCTTCTGCCATCCAGTGCTACGGATTGATCGTCATCCTCAGCTTTAGCTTGGTCCCAGATGTCCAGGACACCCGCATCATCGCCCAAATAGCTGAGGGCTTCAATTTTCTTGGTGAAGGGGTCCCAGGCTGCAGCTTGGCTTTTTTTCAGTTGTTCTGCATACCTCTGAGCTGTTTTCCGATCGCCCAGGGTGCAGTAATAACGGACTAAATTTCCTAAGGCATGGATATTTTCAGGTTCAAGCGTTAGGACCTGTTCGGCTTGGGCGATCGCCTCTTCCAAATGCCCGGTTACCATAGCAATCAAGCTCAGATTGTTATAAGCCGGGGCAAAGTCTGCTTTTTGTTCAATAACCTTGAGTTCCGCTTCCTTCGCCAGGTCGTATTCTGCCAATCCGAGGAACAGTTGCCCCCATTCGTGCTGGAGCAGGAGGGCGATCGCCTGATCGCGAGGCAAATCTATTTCTCGGACCAACGCATCCCACAAGTCTTCGATTGTATTCAACAGCAATTGAGTTTGCTCGGCCATGGGATGGCTGGGATCCTGCTCTAGGGCCGACGAACCCAAATGCCAAGCCAGGAGAGGATATTGTTGTTGGAAGGCAACCCCCGCCAAGACATAGCGGGCATCCTTGTGGTTGGGCTGAAGCTGAAGCAGTTGATTGGCCGCCCGACCTACAGTTGTGGTTGCATCCAACTCCAGAGCGACATGAATGAGGAGTTCCCACCCCGGCTTGTGCTGGGGATAATCCTGCGTCAGGTTGAGCAAATACTCATAAGCTTCGGTCGTTCTGCCCTGGGCGAAGAGTTTGTAGGCTCTTTGAAGTTCCTGGGGAAAGCTGGTGCGGGTGCCAAAACCGGCCCCCGAGCCTTTACCGGGTTGGATTTTGAGTCCCCGTTTTTTACTTTTTTTACTCACCAAGGTGCTTTTGCTCCAGTTCATGTACTCTCAATTGCCTGATCAATATCTTGTCTTTTTGGGGTGAATCACGGCAACCGAACTTGTACATTTGTTCACAAAGGCGATCGCCCTTCCCCCGAAGCCTTGAACACAAACTGCCCAATTTTCTGAATCGCCAGGATGAGCACAATCGCCACGACCGCCAGAGAGACACCGGGCAGGGTGAAGGCCAGGACGGAAAGCCCCACCGCCGCGATCAGCTCAAACGTGGCCACCAGGAAATTCGTCAGTCCTCCAGAAACTGCCGTAGAGGTGAGGCGAAGCAAATTGGTCAAAATTTTGGTTAATCCTGCCGTTCCTCCCCCAGCCACCAGGGCCAACGTCCACTGGGCGAGGGGGTCCATATCTGGAGCCAGGGAAGCGGAAACAGCCGTGCCCGCCAGGACGGCAGCAGGGGTCGCAACCACATCGAGAATATGGTCCACCCAGGGAATGTAATAGCCGCCAATTTCGAGGAAACAGGCGGCAGCAAAAACCACAAAGGCTTGGGGGCTTTCGGCCCAGTCTAGTTGAGCAGGCAAATCAAAATGACCGAGGACAGCGGCACCGCTGAGGGCCAGTAGGGGCACAAACACACGAAAGCCAGCAGCGGCGCTGAGACTGATGCCCAGCGCTAGCTCAAGCAGTGTGTGAATCCAATCGGGACTGAGCCAAGCGTTCATGGGCGATCGCAGGAAAATACAAGGTTCACCAGAACCATTGTGCCAGCCAATCCCCTTAGAAGCTGCTTGTGATGGCCAATTTCGCCAACCGGAGCCGCAACCGGAGCCGCTATCTAGGCCAGCTCAATCAACTTCAGCGCCTCCACCGGCTGGACCATACCATAGCCCCAACGATTATCCGGACGGCGCTCTAGGCCTTGGGGATGGGCAGCGGTTTCGCGAATGGCTTTCATGACATCGGTTGCGGAGGCATCGGGATTGGCCGCCATCAGCAGCGCCGCCACCCCCGCAACATGGGGCGTAGCCATGGAGGTTCCGTCCATGTAGGTATAGGCAAAGGTACCATCGGGCCGCTGCTCCGGCGGAATGCAGGAATAGACCTGAGCACCGGGAGCCGCCACGTCCGGCTTATTCACCAAGGATTCCGGCTCCTGCCCTGGAAACACGAGGCTGGCCCCGCTGCTAAAAAATGTAATCCCCAGCTCCTCGTTGGGCAGTTTTTCCATAGCCCCCACAGAGAAAGCATTGTAGCTGTTGCCGGGTGAACTGGTATTGCCATGGTTTTCGTTGCCGATCGCCACTACCGGCAGCACATCAAACCGAGAAATCAGCAGGTCAAGAATCTTGCCAAACAGCGGCTCGTAATATTGCAGACCGAGGGACATGTTGATAATGTCCGCTTCATTCTCCACCGCCCAGGCCATCCCTTCAACCAGCGTCATCAAAGTCGCATCGCCAACTAAAACCCCTGCAACTAGGAGATTAGCTTCCGGTGCAACACCAATGGAAATGCCATCCTCCGTTTTGCCGCCCACAATGGTGCCGGACACATGGGTACCGTGACGACCGGAATCAAAACTCGGCGTGACGCTAATCCGACGGCCCAGCGGGTCCACCACAATAAAGTTTTTCAACCGATCCTTGAGAGCCGGATGATCCCCATACACACCACTGTCAAGCACCGCAACGTTGACCCCCGCGCCTTTGGTGGTTTCCCAGGCTTTAGGAATATTGAGCTGTTTGAGGCCCCAGGTCAGCCCGTCTGTGGCTTCCTGCTGAACCAGGGCCGTAAAATCAACGCGCTTGGGTTCAATCAGATGAATCGCTTGATTGGGCAATACCGCCAAAACCTCTGGTTGCTCAGCCAACGCGCCAAGGGTTTTCTGGGTGACTTCCACAGCGACGACGGGTAGCGTATCCCCCCCAACGCTGCGCACATTCAGCGGGGTCCCACGATGACCCAGATCGCGGCTACGGTCTTGGTAATGGTCAACCACACGGGCTTCGACTTCGCGTTGGTGTCCGGCGACTTCACGAGACAGGCTGAGGCGATCGCGTCGGTTGATCCGCCGCTGGCCAGGGTCAACACCGGGCGCACGATAAATCACAATGGCATCGCGGCGTGCATCGGGGTCACGATTGCTGAGAAAGGGTTCAAAGGCGGGAGAGATTTTTTTACGCTCTGTACTCATGGATCAGGGTCCCGGATTGGGGCCGATGGGGGTTGTGATTACTCTAGCAATCGGGTTTAGTAATTGGCAGGAAGGGTGAGAGATCTCCGAGGGCGATCGCGATCGCCCCTCCTTGACGTTAGCCAGCTAACCATTTCTCCATGAGCCTGAGCATGAACAGAGCAGAAATCAGTCTAAAAACCGCAGCCGTATTCAACGCTGCATCGGATCACTTTGATGCGCCAGCGCTGTCATTTTGGAATCGATTTGGGCAACAAACCGTTCAGCAGCTTTCTCTGCGGGTGGGCGATCGCGTTCTCGATGTCTGTTGCGGAAGTGGGGCTTCTGCCATTCCGGCAGCGATCGCAGTCGGTCCTACAGGAGAGGTTCTCGGGGTTGATCTGGCTGATTCTCTTCTACAACTCGCACGCCAAAAATCTCAACAGCAGGGGCTTGAGAATCTCGAATTTCGGCAGGGGGACTTTGAGAATCTGGGGTTACCCAATGAAAGCTTTGATACCATCGTCTGTGTCTTTGGCCTCTTCTTTGTCCCGGACATGGTTGCGGCTGTCCAGGAACTCTGGCGGATGCTGCGCCCCGGCGGTCAACTGGCGATTACCTCCTGGGGCGCGAACGTTTTTGAACCAGCGAATCAACGGTTTTGGCAAGCGATCGAAACTGAGCGTCCAGACCTCGTGAAGCCATTTACCCCCTGGGACCGGATCCGCGAGCCTGAGTCCCTCAAAGCGTTGCTCGAAGCGGGCGGTGCCACTCAGGTGGATGTCATGGCAGCGAAGGGGGTCCATGAACTGGCGGAGCCTGAGGATTGGTGGACGATGGTGTTGGGTGGCGGGTTTCGGGGAACGATTGACCAACTGGAAGCCGCAGCCCGAGAGCGGGTGCGACAGGATAATTTGGAGTTTCTGCGGAGCCATGATCTTCGGGCGTTAGCCGTGGATGTGTTGTATGCGATCGCCCAAAAGTAAAACCTCAACAGAAGACCTATCCATGTCGATCGCCACCGGACTGCTTATTCTTTTGGTCCTGCTCGGCTTCAGCCTCAGCCTCTGGATCCTCATCCCCGCTCCGATTTTCTCTCTGCTCCCCCTCAGCGTCGGCGTACCGGAAATTAGTCCCTGGCTAGCCATTGTCAACGCAACTGCTCTGTTTCTCTCACTCAGCCGTAAAGGGTTTCCCTCGTCATCGCTGCTGTCCGCCAAGGCATTAGGAATTGGACTGGTGCTGTTGAGCGCGATCGCCCTCGCCCTCAGCCTCTCCCCTCTGATGCGCTTTCCCCAAACCCAGCAACAGGCGGAACAGGCGATCGCCCAAACCCTCGGTCCCGATTATCTTGAACAAATTGATCCTGAAATTCGAAACCAGTTGCGATCGCATCCCCTCAATCTCCTCGACAACTTCCGGGGCATTCCCATTCCAGCCGTCCGTGAAACCCTTGGCATTCCCTTTGCACAACCCGATGGCGTTCCCCTAACACTCAATCTTTATCGTCCCGAACCGCCTGGAAGTGAATCTACTGGATGTGACTCTGCTGAACGTTATCCTGCACTGATCACCCTCTACGGCGGTGCGTGGCAACGGGGCACCCCCGAGAGCGACGAGACCTTTAACCGCTATATCGCCGCCCAAGGCTATGCCGTCTGGGCTCTTTCCTATCGCCATGCACCAGACTATCACTTTCCGGCACAACTGGAAGATGTGCGATCGGCTCTGACCTTTATCAAAGCCCATGGCCTAAAGTACGAAACCGATCTGAACCGGGTCGCGGTGATGGGCCGATCCGCCGGTTCCCAACTGTCCATGCTGGCCGCCTATCAACCGGGACCCCTGCCGATTCGTGCGGTAGTCGATTATTACGGCCCCGTTGATCTCACCGCAGGGTACAACAATATCCCCAAACCGGATCCGATTGAATCGCGATCGGTTCTCGAAGCTTTTTTGGGCGGAAGTCCCCATGAATTTCCCGAGTTGTATCACCAAGCTTCACCCATTAATACGGTCAAACCCGGCTTGCCCCCTTCGCTCTTGATCTATGGCGAACGGGATCATGTGGTTAAAGCTGAGTATGGTCAAGCCCTGGCAGCTCAGCTCAGGCAGGCTGGCAATCCGGTGGTATTTATCCAGATTCCCTGGGCAGACCATGCCTTTGACGCGGTTTTTCGAGGGTTGAGCAACCAGTTAGCGCTGTATTATACCGAGCGTTTTTTGGCTTGGACCCTGCATCCAGCGACCCCTGGGGCGCAAACTCAATTGTTAAAGGGTGGTAATTCAGGGCCGGTTTGAGCCTGGTCCGACGGAGGAGCCTGTTGCTGAATCTGGGGGGAGTCCAGGGGCCAGAGGGGAAAGGTGCCGCGTTTGTCGTAGTTGGAGGCGATCGCCAAAACCAAGCCCCCCACAACCATCGCGGGCAAGGGCAGTTCCAGGTGTCGCAGCCAATCTAACAATTGGGCGAAGACAAACAGAATTACAAAACTAGTCATCCACACACGCATGGGTTTATCTCCTCAGCAAAATTCATTAATGTAACAAATGTGTCATGCTCATAGGATTGAGTTCTTGACGCTGCCTCGTATAACTTGCATGAAGACTATAGCGAAGCTTTTGACCGCTGGCGAAGGCAGTTTCCCTGGGCGTTGGCGAAAACGCTGGAACCTCAGTCCTAGAGGGAAAGGCTGGGGCCTGGGCGCGTTTTTATTACTGACGCTGTTATGGGGTAGCACATTTGTCGTCGTTAAGGATACCGTAGTCGAGGTTTCGCCAAGCATTTTACTCAGCGTTCGGTTTCTCCTCAGCGCAATACTGCTCACGCCGTTGCTTCGTCGCCGGTCCAGAGTGCAAACAACAGTGCAAACCACTTGGAACTGGGCCTTAGGTTGGGCTGGCCTAGAACTGGGGCTAGCGCTATTCGCAGGCTATATGACCCAAACCATTGGTTTACAGTACACCACGGTCTATCGTAGCGCTTTTGTCACCGCGCTCAATGTCTTTTTTGTACCGCTGTTTTTAGGACTATTGGGGCACCGCCTGGGATGGCCAATTTGGCTGGCGTCGCTGTTGGCGCTGGGCGGGGTTGGGCTGTTATCCTACGATGGCTCACCGCCTAACCTAGGGGATCTTTGGACCTTGGGCACTGCGATCGCCTATGCGGTCTATATCATTCGTCTAGGGTACTATACACAACGTTATTCAGCCTTATCTTTGTCGGTCGCACAACTGTGGGTGACGACGATCGCTTCGGTGATGTGGGCGATCGCCACCGATTTCAAGGCCTTAATGCCGGAACAACTGATGCGATTGCCCTGGGGACCGCTGTTGTATTTGGCGATCGCCTGTACCGCCGGAACCACGCTTCTCCAAGCCTGGGGACAACAGCGGGTGAACGCGGTTCAATCCTCAATTTTGTTTACCCTCGAACCCGTTTGGGCTTCGGTGTTTGCCTATCTGCTCTTGGGCGAAACCCTGGGGACTCAAGGGCTGTTGGGAGCTGCGGCAATTGTTGGCGCAACTTTGTTAACAGCTGTACCAAACGTCGCTGGCCCTTCGGCGCATTGTGGTTAAGCGGTTCGAGTGAATCTCATTCCGGCTGCCAAATTTGAATCCTTTGGTCCTGAGTGACCAAAAAGCGGTTGTCAGCACTAAAATTCGCCTGCTGAACTTCATCCAAAGATAGCAGATGAACACCCGTCAGACCATCCCGCAAATCCAGGGCAAAACCAGAACCGGGAACAGTTGTCCCTGGCAAGGGGACAGCGGCAATGGGAATGGCAAAGGTCTTGCTGTCTGGGCTAATCAAAATCGGCTGCTGGGTGGCTCTAGAATCCCTCGGATCCACCTGGGGGTTGGGGCGGTTACCGGAGTCAACGAAGGCTGAGCGATCGCTCTTGTAGGTTTTCAGATTCCAAAATAGAACGAGTTGACTGTCATCTCGGCTGAGCAGCGTTTGACCATCGGGGCTAAAGGCGATCGCCTCCACAGGTCGCTGATGCCGACGCAACGTAATAATTCTGGCCCCATTATTGGCGTTCCACAACTTGATGCTGTTGTCCAGATCCAGCGTCGCCAAGCTTTTGCCATCGGGGCTAAACGCCATGGCTTGGGGCAGCGTCGGACCGAGGGTTTTGGCTTGCTGGGGCGATCGCGCAAAGGCTACTTTTACCAGTTTTCCATTGGGCAAATCCCAGAGCTGGATCGTGCGGTCGGTGGCGATCGCAAGTCTCGTACTGTCGGAGCTCATGAGCAAATCTTGCACAGCGCTGGCCTGGGTTTCGCCTGCGCCCAAGCTCAGGGTTTTGAGCAGTTTGCCGCTGTTGAAATCCCAGAGTTTGACCGTGCGATCGCCGCTGCCACTGACCAGCCATTGGCCATTGGGGCTGAGAGCCAGGGCGTTGGGCTTGTCGGCATGGGCTTTCCAGCTCCGTTGAGCTTTTCCAGTGGTTGTATCCCAAACTTGAGCTTGACCGTTGGCCAGAATCGCAGCAATGCGTTTGCTATCGGTGCTGAAGGCGATCGCTTGGGCCGGGGAACTGCCAGGTTTGAGCAGCGTGACCAGCCGAGTGCCACTCTCCAAGTTCCACAGGGCAAGGGTGCTGCTGGAAACCTGGGCTGATTTCTGAGCAAGGCTGGCCACCGCGAGCAGTTTACTATTGGGGCTGATGGCATGGTGCAGCGGGGTGACGGGGCCGCTGCCAGCGGGATAGAGGGCGGCGAGATTGAGGCGGTGGAGGAGTTTGGGCGATCGCCAATCGCTGAGGCGGATCTCGGGAGTCTCTAGGGCAAGCTGAACCTGGGAAAACAATCGGGGTAAGTAACTATAAAATCGCTCATTGCGCAGCTGCATGGCGTCGGTGGTACAACTGCCGCAGCCCTCTGCGACGCCCGAAAGCAGCGATTGAACCTCCGCATCAAAGACCCCGGCCCAGGGCAGGTGGCCGGTTGGGGCTTGGAGTGAATAATTCAGCTCGGATTCGTTGAGCCAGTCACTGCTAATGAAGTCGTTTTCGGGGCGGGGCTTGAGCAGCTTCCAGCCGACGCGATCGCGAAAAGCATTGACCGCTGCTTCGGTATTATTCGGATGTTTTGTCACAGCCTCGCGCCAGAGCTTGGCCTGAACACTGAGGCCAAACCGGCCACCGCTGGCCTGAAGCCAAGCTTGGTCAATCCCTCGAATCAGGCTGCCCATCTGCGCATCAGAGCCCCCTTGGCTTGCGGTTAGCAACCGGCGGGTTTCTTGGTCAGCAGCGGCCCAGTTTTTGGCATTGAGGTGTTGTTGGAGGGTAGAAATTTGGGCACTACCATTGCTGCGGCTAGTTAAAGACTGGGTGAGGAGATACTGACCTTGCAGATTCACAGAAGTAGGCTGGGCGAGTAGGGGAGTCGTCGTCAAGAGGGTGGTAAGGCAACTGAGTAGTAGGCGCTGGACTGGGAGGGAGGCGATCGCAACAAACCTTCGATAGTTTTCGATCGTAGTCGCTCTCAAAGTCGGCAGGTACAACGGAAGGGACATAGGAATCTAACCGACAACGGTTGGGGCAACAGCAAAACGACAAAATAGCTTGAGAAGAAAAGCGGAAACCATAACAAAATACAGGGAAGCAGCGTGAATCAAGAAATTAGAAATATTAGCGAATCTTGTCAGGCCAGTCTTTGCTTAACTGTTGATTCAAACTTTTGCAAAAGGAACGATTCTAGCTAGATATTATCGACGTAACCGAGATGGCAAGGTTACCAGCAATATAAAACCTAATCGCTCCCCGATTGAACCATAGCTGGACTGTTCTTATAGTATCGTACTAAAATCCATGGATGCCGCTACTTTTATGCAACCACTTGAATAAGTGGCATTATCCCGAGCCGAGTCGATGGGTCAGTCCTCAAACTCACCGCAAGATGCTTTAAGATAATGCTTTAGCCCCCCGTTGATTCACTATTTAGTTTCGGTTCTATTCATCTGAGGAAGGGGAACCATGGTTACCACTCCTATGGGTTTGTTGCGATCGCTATTACTCGGCTACGCTCTGCTGGCAGCCCCTGCGGCCAATGCCCAGACCTTTCGCGACACCCCCCAACATTGGGCAGGAGCCTGTATCGATCGCCTCGCCCAGCGCAAACAGCTCAACGGCTACCCCGACGGCAGGTTTCGCCCAGAGAACCGCCTCACCCGCGCGGAGTATGCCGTCCTGATGCTCAACAGCTTCCCCGAAGTACCAACAAACCTCGTGGAAATTCCAAAATTCAAGGACTTGTCACCACAACACTGGGCTTATAAGGCAATGGGGCTCGCTTACCAAAAGCGCATCCTAGTGGGTTACCCGGATAAGACCCTACGCCCCGATCGCCCCATTAGTCGAGCAGAGGCGATCGCCATCCTCTACAACCTGGTCTCCCCCCCATCGAATGGTAGCGAGGTGATGGCCTGGAATCTCCCCCGATTCCCGTTGCCCAATAATCCCGACCAAATCTTGATCGAACAGTTTGAAGATGCCGCACAAATTCCCTCCTGGGCAAAGTCGAGTCTGTCAGGCGCTGCTGCTGGGTTTATGGTGGTCGATTATCCCCAAGGCCGAAACCTGCGACCCCAAGATGCCACGACCCGCGCAGAAGCCGCTGCCTTTCTTTGTCAGATCTCAGATATCGATGGCTTAGTTCCGGTGACAGCGATCGTGGGCACGCGCAAGTTTGCTCAATCGGCGGAATGGCAGCGGCTGTTGCGGGCTAGGGCAGAGGGAAAACAGGGCTGGTTCGATACGCAACGGCAAGTCGCAGTAATTGCACAAACAGTACCGGGCTGGCAACTGCTAAGTTTAGAGAAACCCCAAGAAAATCGAGTTGCAGCTTGGTTTAACGATGCCGATCAAGTTCAAAAAAGAGGATTTCTGGACCATCAGGGACGGGTAGCGATCGCTCCTCAATTTGAGGCCACAGGTGATTTTTCAGAAGACCTAGCTTGGGTACAGAAAAACGGAAAAGTTGGGTTTATCGACTCCACAGGACAGGTTGTAATTCCGCTGAAGTTTGATCAAGCTCAGCCCTTTCAAGAAAATTTAGCGGCGGTTCGTCTCGATGATAAATGGGGCTTTATCGATCGCCAGGGCAGCTTGATTATCCCCGCTCAATTTTATCAAGTTGCTCCCTTCTCGGAAGGGCTGGCTCGGATTGAAGCCACCCCCGTAGTGCCATTTACGCCCAGTAAATTTGGCTTTATCAACCGCACGGGTCAGACGGTGATTGAACCCCAATTTAGCGGGGCAGAATCGTTCTCCTCAGGATTGGCCTATGTCAGCTCTAATCCAAACGATAGTCTCAGTTTTCAGGAAAAGTACTATATCACCCCCACGGGGCAGAGGGTACTGCAAGATCTTTCAGGTGCCGAAGCAAGCTTCTCCGAAGGACTGGTCGCCCGAAGAGTGGAGAGACATGAAGATCCACTGCAACCAGTTAAGGTGGAATATGGCTATGCGAATCCCCAAGGTCAATGGGTGATTTCGCCCCAAATGCTGGTTAGCCAATCAGGGCTCACCTCGATGCAGCAGGCTGGCCCGTTTCAATCGGGATTTGCGGTAATTAAAAGCGGCGATCGCTTTGGCATCATCAACCGCCAGGGCAAGCTTGTAGCTCCGCCCATTTTCTCCTGGATCGATGGCATCGAAAATGGCTATGCCTACGTCAATTATGGTGGACGGATGGTGAGTTACATCGGTGGATACGATAGCTCAGCCACCCCTTTTTCAGAGCAAGCATTTCGGGGTGGCCGTTGGGGATACATCAAACTTTGAGAGGCGATCGCCTCTCTTCTCTCCAGATTCAGTTGCTCAAGCAAGCCAAACGCTGGAGCGTTGCCTCCCGGTCTTGGCGGTTGGGCAGCATTTGAGCCGCCTGCTTGGCTTTGGCACTATTGCCGAGGCGCAGATAGCCATTGATTAAGGATTGCCACCAGCGCGATCTATCATCATCAGCAACATTGACATTGGGCAGGGCGGCAAGGGCACGGTCGTACCAGGCGATCGCCTTCTCCGGCTGGTCCCGCAGCAGCCACTGATCCCCCAGGTAACTGAAGCGGTCTACTTGCAGCATGGGGGTCTGACTTGCGGGAACAACCCACTGTTCCATGGCGGGCAAGTCAATAGCAGCGACGCTTTGACGGAAGATCCAATCGGCAAACTCGGGGTGGTTCGTCACGGCGATCGCCTCCGCCAAGCTGAGCAACTGTTCCAGGGGCAGGGGTGACCATTGAAACATCACTTTGAACTGCTCAAAGCGCTGGTTTAAATCAGGGGTTTCGTTCAGTTTGGCAACGAGCATCTGCTGCATTTGGTTAGCGGCAGTGGTCTGACCTTGGGCGTGCAAACTAGACACCATAGATTGAACCAGAGGAACAGTGTATTCCAGTCGTTCTCGCTGGGCTAGGCCGAGCTTCGCTTTTTGCTGAAGTAGCTCTACTAAGGGAGGAACAGCAGCAGCTTGTTCGTGATCTTGAAGGGCTGTAATCAGCTGCTGGGTAGTCGCAATTGCTCTGGCATCCACGTTTTCAGTGCGTAATTCCTGCTGAAGTCGCTGGCTAAGTTCGAGCAGTTGCTGGGGCTGACCGGCCTGGGCAGCGGCGATCGCCACCCGCAATAGCCAATCATTTTGCACCTCAAACACCCCGGCATCAATGGCCCGACTCATGGGAGTCGGCACGAGTTTTTTGGCTTTGTCAAATTGCTTGGCCTTGATCGCAGCGGTAATCAGAAATTCGGCCCCTTCCGATTGCAGCTTGAGTTGCTCAATAAACCGAACCATCTCCGGTTCATAGCCCTGGGCATTGCTCAAGGCAAACATCGGCTGACTCCATTCATAGTCTCGCTGATCACCAAACCCCATACCAAAGTTAATTTTGCGGCCCTGTTCCCCAGCTGCAAGCAGTTGCTTGAAGGCAGCGCTGGCCTCCTTCGGACGGTTTTGTTGGCGGGCTTCAGCGGCGATCGCCAACCAAGCCCTCGCCCGATACTGGGGCACATTGGCTGGAATCTTGGCCGCCGCTATCGCTGCGGTGGTGACGCCCCCCGCTTGGGCAAGGCTAATGATTGCCTCAGTGGCGACATAGTCCCAGTTGTCATTGGCGCTACGCGGGGCCTGAAACTGCTGCGTAATGGTTTGGTTGAAATAAGCTTGGGCTTTTTGGGGCTGTTTCGCGGCGAGGTAGGCAGCGGCGATGCGGGCATTGTAAGCAGCCCCTTCATCTCGGGGGTTGAGGGTTTGGGCAATGGCGATCGCTTCATCAAACTGTTGCCGTTGCAAATAGCGCGCAACCAATTTGTCTGCGATGGGGCCAACATATCCCGGCCCGTTCCGAGGCAGGGCCTGCAATGTCGCTCGGACTTGATCTAAGCTGGTGGTTTCGGCCTGGGTTTGCCCCCAAGCCGCTTGGGCCTGGGCCAACCGCCACTGGGTCTCGGCACGCAGCAGAGGCTGGGTGATCCCTCCAGCAACTTTGCTGGCTTTTTCCAGGAGCGCGATCGAGGAATTAGAGCCACTGGGTTGCTGACCCAACTGCTGATAGGCATGAGCCACCGCCACGAGGGCTCGGCTCTGGGCATAGTTATAGCCAGGGGGCAGGGCTTGGGCTGAGACAAGCAATTGATTGATGAGATAAAGGAATTGCGGTTTTTGAGCGCTGGGGATGCGATCAATTAGGGTTAGCAACGGCTGGGGATATTGAAGGTTGTCGCCGCCAAATCCAGCGAGGGTGAGGCGATCGATGGCCAGTTGGGTTTGCTTGGGATTGCCCTTGGCGGCAGTGAGCAGTTGGGCGATGCGCTTGAGCTTGGCGTCAGAGAGGGGCGATCGCGGCGGCACCTCAGCACTCAGCCAAGGAGCCAGGTCCGCCCATTGGTCATAGGCTTGCTGCTGAAGCTGGGTTTGGCAAAAGGCTGAGGGTTGGCTGACGGGTGAACTGACGGGTGAACTGACAGGCTGGGGGGCAGCTAGCAGGGATGCCGTGGGCATCACCATCACCGCCAACAAGGCAATCACCGAAGCTGAAGATTGAGCAGTCATAGGAAGCTTAGGGGGTTAGAATTTCGACCCAATCAAGTTGATTAACGGAACCTGACGTCACGGCCATGACGCCAACCCTGAAGTATAAGTTCAGGGAAGAGACCAGATTTGAAAGCGGCTAATACCAGCCTGTTCTTCAGATATTTTGGGCGGTATCTCGGTGAGAATAATCAGCTTCTGATTGAGGTTGAAGAGTTGCTGGGATGGAGGGCTGTCGGTTTGACCCAAGCGTCTGACTCGTACTGTCCCCTGAGCTGTGCCATCCGTGCGGTAGAGCGATCGCCCCCCAGTCGAAGCCCAAGCCAAGAAATACAGCCAGTCTCCCTGTGCCGTCAGCTCTTGAGGAGAACTGGAGTTTTGTTGCTCAGAGGGCGGGGGGCATTTGGGCCTTGGGTTCTGGGGATTTGGCGGCAGACAAGGTGAAACGATGAGCTGGGAGCCTGGTGCTAGGTCTACCACCTGTTGCGTGCCTTGAGGAGTGCCATCGCTACTCCACAGTTCCTGGCCGTCAGCACCGCCGCCGCTGAAGAACAAACGGTCTCGAAAAACCGTAAATCCTTCGACATTTCCGGTGGGGAATTGTGCCAGTTTCTGAGTCCCAGCAGGGGTTCCATCGGTGACCCAAAACTCGTAACCAGATTCCCCGAAGATTGCGCCATCTAAGGGGGTCGGAAAACTAAAAAATAAGCGATTGTTGAACACAAAAGCATTGCGTTCGGCACGGCCAGATTGCGCATGACTCAAGCGCTTTACCAGACGCGTACTGGCAGGGGTGCCTTCGGTGGCCCACAGCTCAAATCCCTGGGGCGAGTTGGCTAGGGCGAAAAAGCTGGAGCCCAGTCCTGTCAGCATTCGAGGGGCAGAACTCTCCGAGCCGGGATAGATATCCTTGAGCAACAGCGTGCCCTCAGGAGTCCCATCACTGGTCCACCATTCCCAACCCGCACTGGGCGTTTCGGCTTCGAGGTAAACGCGATCTTGCCAGGGGGTGAAGGGCTCTCCGGCGGGATTGAGCGGTTTGAGGGCGATCGCCCCAGTACCATCACTCCGCCATAGCTGGCTCATGCTCTGGGTATCGCCTAGGGCAAAGAAAAGCTGAGTGCCAGTGCTAGTCAGGCCTCCAAGAAAAAAGGTCCCTTGGGAGGGCTGATGGGGAAACCGGCCTAGAAGCTGGTTAGGGGCTGGTCTAGCACCACTATTCTGCCAGAGCTGAGTTTCGGTCGGGGTGACAATGGAAAAGACAATGTTGCCATTGAGCAAGACATTAGGTTGTATATCCAATCGCTGACCTTGGCGGAGCGCTTGGGAGAGGGGGTCATTGGAAGCAGCAATTAACCCTGTACCTGCGGTCGTTCCATCGCTGCTCCAGAGGCGATCGCTAAGATCATTCGAGGCAGATGCATCGACCCTAAACCAAGCCCGCTGAGCCGAAGCCCCGATAAAGCCGGGCAGATTGTTTTGGGGAACGCCCATCACCTCAGAAGGCAGCGTAATCTCTTGGACCAGGCGCGTCCCTGCCGTTGTGCCATCCGTCGCCCAAAGCGCTGACTGACCAAAGCGATTGGCTCCGCCAAGCTCTGAAGGATCGCCTGCTGCATCCTGGGTAAAAAACAGCAGTTGATTCTGCACAACCTGGGTGCTGCTGCTCAAGTCTATGGCACCAGGGAATGTAAATTCTTTCAGCAATACAGCTCGTTGCCAAAGATCGTTATCCTCTCGGTTTAAACTGAACGACAAATTGGAGGGGCACTTTATAGCGAGCTTCTAGGCTACTGGCTCGGGCTTGGCAGAGTAGCGCCGCGACTTCGCCTCGGGCGATCGCTTGCTCTGTTCTCAACTGTCTGGGATTCGGATAATTGACGATCAAATTGGCCTCGGTGGCAGCAGCGATCGCCCCTCGGGCATAGTCAGGAATCGCAGCTTGATCCTCAAAATATCGCGTGAGCGTATCGTCGATATCGATCGCTGGGTTGAGCTTTTGCGCATTGGCGAGAACGGCGATCGCCTGAGCCTTATTCAACACCTGGTTCGGCTTAAATTGACGATTGGGATAGCCCACCAAAAAGCCCCGTTGGGTCGCGATTTGAATTGCCGAATGCGCCCAATGACTCGAAGGAACATCGGTAAACGTAAGCGCGGGTCGTACGCTGGAAGCATCGGGATAGGCTTTGACCATCAGCGCGGCAAATTCAGCACGGGTCAAGGTTCCACCGGGCCGAAAGCCCCCATCGGGATAGCCCTGCATGATACCCTGGGCCGCCATGCCCTCAATGCAGCCCGCCGACCAGTAGCTGGCAGTATCACGAAAACGCGGCGCAGTTCCAGTTTGTTGAGCCGTAGCTCCCCAGGGGGTGAGGAGGGAAAGGGCGATCGCCAAACTCCACAAGCTTCGAGTTCTAACTTGAGTAGTCATCATAGTAAGACCATCAAACCAGTCCAAAAAATGCTTTTCATGGCCAACGATTCTAAAGTGAAGAAAGGGATATCCAAGCGTACAAGCAGAAAGAGAAGTTCGAGCTAGCGTTACTAAATTTGATACTAATTGGGGCTAAAACCTTTGCAAGACAGGCCCCAAAATCCCAAGGAATAGGGACAAAAAGACGTAAAAAGAGCAGCCTGCTTTCCGCATCGGAATCCTTGTTATTGAAAACCTCATCCTCCGAGAAATTTTGGGGGATAATAGACGATCTGAACCTGGGTTAGGTTGCCATCGACCAAACGCAAGCTAGCAAAGAGACCAATAGACAGATGCGCTTCTGTCTACCGATGCGGATGGAAGCGAAGGCGATCGCCTAGACTTAAATCAAGTCAGAGACCCAGGCTAGGTGCGATCGTCCTAGGGTAATCAACTCAGTGCTTGCTATCCATCGCTTCATACTCTGGCCGAGGTCCTATGCTGGCTCCCCTGCGTCGAATATTTGCTCGTTTCTTCAGAAATTCCCGCCAGGTTAATAATGAACCACTCAACAAAGTCAGTTTAATCGTTATTATCCTGATCGATTTGTTCATTCTTTTTAATACTTTTCAAGGGCTCAACGAAATTTCTCGCTGGCCGATGAGTCCTGACTTAGCCAATCCTTGCTATGGCGATTGGAACAGTTATCGTCAGGAGAAAGTTGAGAATAAAGACTTTACTATCTTGCGCAACACGCTGGAGCAACAGCCCTATGCACCCGCGTCCACAGCAACAGGAGCACCAACAACCTTTGTACAACAGTTTCGTCGCAATGAGCAGGGACACTTGGGACAGGTTTCGGCCACTTGTTTGAACTACGCAGCGTTGCAGGATCAGGTCACCAATTCTAAGGCGAAGGCCCTCAAGCAACAAATCGATCAAAAACAGCAGCAGGTACAACAGCTTCAAGCATCCAGCGCCCAAATCCGTGCCGAGTATGACTCGACCTTGCTCGATCAACTGGCCGGTCAATCCCCCGATCAATCGATCAATACCGTTGCTGCCTCGAAAGCCAAGCAAACCCTAGCAGACAACAACAACAAAGCCTTTACCCTCAAGCAGGAAATCAAGGCGCTGGAACAGCAAGTTCTTCAGCAACCCAATAGCATTGAATTTTTAAATTTTCTCAAAAATGAGCAGCAGTGGAATCCGCTAGAAAAAGCCTATAAACGGGCACAGTTCTGGTATCCCACGATTCAGTTGCTCTTTCAATCTGCTTTTCTCTTTCCCTTGATTGGGTTTACATTTTGGATTCATCGCACCTGTCAGCGGCGAGGCTATGGCTTAGCGGCTCTGATTAGCTGGCATTTGCTGGTGGTTTTCTTTATTCCCTTTGTTTTTAAGCTGTTTGAGCTGCTGCAATTTGGCCCTATTTTCACAGCTATCTCTAGCTTTATTTTAGGAATTTCTCAAGGGCTGATTTTTCTCGTTCGCTATGCCACAATCTTGATGATTCCCCTGCTGGGTTTTGGCTTAATCCGATTCTTTCAGCGGTTTGTTTTTAACCCCAAAATCCAGGCTGCAAGCCGAGTGCAGAAAGGCCGCTGCATTCGCTGTGCCAAACGGCTGAGCCCCCATGATCAGCATTGTCCCCACTGTGGCTATCACCAGCACACGGCCTGCCCTAGCTGCCACAAACCCACCTATAAACACCTGCCCCACTGCAAAAATTGCGGTGCGTTCCAGGGGCAATCCTAACGCGATGTAGATTGTAGACGGTAGATTGTGGTGATTGTTTTCCAGAGTTACGGATCTAGCATTGCTGTTAGCCAAGCTTGATCTGCTTCAGAAAATTGTGGGGGCGGTGGGGGTTGGCCATAGTCGATCGCCAAATCAAAGCCCGCCCGCTCATAGGTTGTCTGTAAAACCTGCTGCAAATCCAGACTCGCCCCCTCATCCGCTGCCCGCAGCGGAATTAGCAAAGTTGGCATCCCCTCTTGCAGCCCAAACCCGTAGAAATCCGCCCCCGGTCTTTCCTCGGCACGACTGACAATCACGGAGTAAAGCGAGGGCTCCACTGTGCCGAGCCAAGCCATGGCCCGACCAGCCCGCAACAAATCAATTTCGACCAAGTGCACCCGACTGCCGAGAACGCGTCTCCGCTTGGCTTCATAGGCCTCGCGTCCTGGACCAGCTTTCTTGTTTTTAGGGGACAGTAACTCGATGACTGTGACTACAAGTCCTGTGGCGACATCCTTAATTTCTAGATAGCTTTCTCGGACTTCTTCCGGCATGGGTAGCACGATGCGCCGAGGTTGCAAGATACTTGAACGGGTCACATTCCCCAAGGTTTCTACAGGGGGTGTTTGCAGCGAGCGAGATACGGTGACATCAGGAATACCAACGGTAACGGATTCTCCGTTCACCATTTCGTAAACGCGACGTTCCACTGCTACCCGGTACTTAGGCATCACTTGGGGGTTGAGTACGTCTGCGATCGCCACCACCAAACGACTATGAACCTCGGGCCAGAGCTGGGGATCTTCTAAGTACGGGTTCATTCCGGGGAAGGGAGAAGGCATGGGTAGGCTAGGGGCGATCGCTGTGTTTATCATAATGCCGGCTCACCCAACGCATGCCCTTGGTTTGGCGCGTCCCTAACAAACTCGGCAACCCATTTGCATTTAAGTAACGGTTTTCATCCAAGCGATGCACTGCTGCATTTGTTCCTGGACAGCGTCGCGATCGCCCCCATACCGCCGCCCGTGCCCCGGCAACACCCACTCAAATTCATAGGTGGCTAGCCGTTCCATCGACTCAATTTGCTTCTCCCAGGAGTACCAACAAAAGCGATTAAACCCAGCTAAATGCCCTAGGCGTGCAGACCAAGCCAGGTGATCTCCCGTGAACAAAAATTTGTTTTGGTACAGCAACACTGTATGGCCTTTGGTGTGGCCAGGAACGGGAATAATGGTTAACTCAGGTTCCAGTTGCATGGGATCGGTGCCCGTGAGTTGAATTTCGACATCCTGGGTGTCTGGACCGATTTCGTCGGCGTGGAGAATGCGATCGCAAGCCATTCCCACCGGATTCACCTGACTAAAATGCCGCTGCAACTCAGCATGGTCGGCAATGTCATCGCGATGGGTCAGATAAATATAGCGAATCCCGCCCAAGGCTTCCAGTTGCCTTACCAACGGTGCGGCAAGGCGAGGAGAATCTATCAAAATATTGCCCTCGGGTCGCTGAATCAAATAGCTGGCAGCCCCGTAGGATTTTTGCGAGTGATAGCCACAGTGATAGACATTGTCGGCAATGGGCAGGGGAAACTCGGCCTGGACGGTTTTGATGTCAGTGGGCGGGGTGACGGTGCCGATGGAAGCGGTAGGACAGGATAAAAGGGCCTGTAGGGCGGGGTGGCGATCGCCCGCGCCTTCCGGCTGATGCACCACAGCGGATTGCTCACCCAAACGCCCAAAAACTGCGGGAGCCATCCAGCGGCAGGTGTCGCAGTCGATGCAGGTGCTGTCAACGTAAAAATCCCCTTCGACATTTTCCGGGCGGCGCTGGGCAAGATGAGCCATGATTCTGATTCCGCAACTCAATACCTTAGATCATAGCCATTATGATTATGGGTTGGAGGAAGACTTCGGTAATCGTAAGATAGATTAAGTCTGGCAATTCAGTCCTGCGGACCCTGAGACGACCCTATCTCTAAGATTTCCATCTCTAAGATTTCCATCTCTAAGATTTCTATGCCCTATGTCCAAATTTGAAGACGCCGTTGCGACCTACCAAACCTTTGCGGAAGGCTTTCAGAGCCTCATGCTCAGTACCGTCAGCGCCGACGGCATGCCCAATGCCAGCTATGCGCCCTTCGTTAAAGATGAGGCCAATCATTTTTACATTTTCGTCAGCGGCCTTTCGACCCACACTCAAAACCTTCACACCGTACCCAAAGCCAGCATTTTGCTAATCGAAGACGAACAGAATACGGCCCAGATTTTTGCGCGGCGACGGCTGACGTTAGATTGTGAAGCGACTTTGCTGGAACGGGAAATGGATGGCCAGGAAACAGAAGCTTGGGCGGCGATCGCCAATCAGTTTCAAGCCCGTTTTGGTCCCATGATCGAAATGCTGCGCGGCTTATCAGATTTTCGCATTTTCCAGTTGCGACCCTTTGCGGGACGCTTTGTTCTTGGGTTTGGCGCTGCCTACGCGGTAGATCCCAATCGTCTAAACCAACTCTTGCCCCTGCAAGCCGAACAGAATTAGCCAAAATGCAAAAACCCAACTGAATGGGCAGGGCCAAATCCAAGAAAACCGAAGCAATTCGCTCGGCTTTCTTGGCTTCAATGCTTTACAACTGCGATTAACCTTCGCCGCCTTCGCCACCTTCTTCGGCAGGAGTTACTGTAGGGCTAGCCGCATCGGAAGGAGTCGCGGCGGGGTTAGCTTCCGGCGTCATGGTTTCGGTTGCGGCGGGGGCATCCGTCGCCGGGGTTTCAGTCGTGGGACTACTACAAGCCACCATGGAAGAGGCTAGACCCAGGGCCAAAAATAGTTCAACGGGCTTCAGTTTCATAATCATTCACTCCTCAATGTGGGTTTCTGACACAGACGCAGAAACATAGTTTTCCAATATAGGTCAATTTGTCAAAATCGTTTCTTTCCCAAGATGGATTTTTCTGTTAATTCCGTGATTTGGCCTATTTCCAGCCGACCCGATCCATGAGGGCGATCGCCTCCGGATTATTCTTGCCATAAACCGAAACATTAACACTGGCGGGCTGGTAGTCCCCAAAGGCTTTCAGCACCGGATCGAGGGCAATCCCTTTCACAACGGGATATTCATTGTTACCCTCGGCAAAAAACTTTTGGGCTTCAGGGCTGGCTAAATAGTCCAAAAATTTAACGGCATTGTCCTTGTGGGGTGATTTTGCCAAGACCCCGGCTCCGCTGATATTGACATGGGTATCCGTGGGAAAAAAGGCCGCAACTTTCGCCGTAACGGCCTTGTCCTGGGGGTCCTCAGACTTCATCAAGCGGGCCAGATAATAGTGATTCACTAAGGCCACATCGCAGCTACCTCCTGCAACGGCTCGAATCTGATCCACATCGCCCCCTTCCGGTTGCCGCGCAAAATTATTGACTAGTCCTTGAGCCCAAGTTTCCGTAGCAGCGGCACCCTCCTTTTCGATTAAGGCTGCGACCAAAGACTGATTGTAAATATTGCTAGAACTGCGAATGCAGAGCCGTCCTTTCCATTTCGGATCCGCCAGGTCTTCGTAGGTCGAAAGCTCCTGAGGCTGAACTTCAGCTGGGTTGTAGACCATAATTCGAGCGCGCTCTGAAAATCCATACCACAGTCCATCGGGATGACGCAGATTTGCAGGAATCGCAGCTTCTAGGGTCGGCGATTGGACGGATTGCAACAGCCCTTCCTGTTCGGCGCGCCAGATCCGACCGGCATCGACGGTGATGAAGACATCCGCAGGACTGCGATCGCCCTCACTCTTGAGTCGCTCTAGCAATTCACTGTCTTTCCCTTCAATGATATTGACTTGAATTCCTGTTTTCTGTTTGAAGCCGTCATAGAGCGCATTGTCAGTGTTGTAGTGACGGGCTGAGTAGATGTTGACCACCGCATTGCCTTGAGCCTGATCCTGGCTACCTTGAGCGCCTGAAACGATCTGCTCCGTTGGCGTCACTGTACAACCCGTCAGCAGTGCCAGCACTGCAACGATGCCCCAGGACCGGCGAACTCCCCGACGGGGTGTGCGATCGCTTGCGATATTCATGGAATTTTCTAAAATACTTATTGAGATTAATTACTATTTAACATAATTTAGAGCAAAATTTGGAGCAAATCGTAATCCTGACTCCCCTAGCGGAACAGCAAGGCAATCCCCAGCAGCGAAGCGGCAACGCCCAAAAGCGCTCGGGCCGAGAGAGCCTCGCCTTGCCAAACCGCAAGGGGCAAAATAAAGAGCTGACTGGTGCTGCTCAGGGCCTGGGAAATCCCCGTTGGGGCATATTTGAGAGAGATTTGCTGGAGCCAGATGCCGAGGAAAGTACCGAAGAGCGCGGCGATCGCCACCCCACCCAGCAGCCTCGGCTGCCTGACCCCCTGCCATACCGGTTGCAGCCGTTCCGCCCAGGACCCCAACCGCTGTCCCCCCTTTCCCCAGGACCCTACCCCCAACCACAACAGCAGGACCAGCGTCCCCGCCCCAATCCGGATCAGGGCACTCCAGAGCGGATCGATTGTCGTCTCGGCAAGGGCAGCACGGGACATCACGGCCCCACTCGCCTGTCCCACCACCGCCAGTAGGCCATAACCAATACCGGGCCCTAAATTCTGGGGACTGATGACACCACTGCCCACCGGCAACCGCTCGCTCACGGCCCAAGTCACGCCCCCGACAGTGAGCAAAATTCCAGCGAGATCAAGCCCGCTCAAAATTTCCTGTAAGAACCCTAGGGCCAGCAGGGCCGAAAGCGGGGGAGCGAGGGATTCGATTAGCAGTGCCCGTCGAGGGCCAATGAGGAGGAGCGATCGAAAGAAAAACGTGTCCCCCAGGCCAATGCCGATGATGCCGCTGAGAGCAAGGCCGATGAGGGGTGGGGGAGTGATGGGGTGGGGAAAGGGACGCTCAAGCAGTAAAAGCGTGAGGCAGAGAAAGGCGATCGCCACCAACCCCTTGAGGAGATTGAGGATCAGCGGTGCAATCCGAGTGCCGACACGGGCGTAGATCATGGAGGCGATCGCCCAAAACAACGCAGCCGTCAGCGCCGCCAACTCCCCCCGCAAGCCTGAAACCATAGACACTCCCATCTCACCAGCCCCGATTTTCCATCACCCGATTTCCCATTACCCGATTTCCCATCACCCATCACCCCACCGCACTCCAGTATGATGGACAGAAACGAAACCCTTATAAACCTCTATTCAAGACAGGACCGCTGACCATGGATGCAATGGAGTTTTTTCGTCGCAGTGCAGGCCAATGGCAATCGCAGCGCACGACCCACCATTTGCCCTTTCGCCGGGCGGAAAGCGGCTCTTCTTCGATTTTAGTCAAGGCCCTGGAGCCCCAGGATCCTCGGGTGATTGAAATTTGCCAGATGCACGAATTTGACCCGTCTCGGGCGATCGGCGGGGCCTATGTCACTTGGAACGGCTCCATGGAGTGGGATAAGGACACCGAAGACCATGAGGGCAGCACGGTGTTTGCGCTGGTTCCCGATGAGGGCAATCCCCGCGAGGGCAGCCTGCTGCGGGAGCGCGGCTACGCAGAGATTGCACCGGTCGTGGGCCGTTATCTGTTGGACGATGAAGATGGCCTAGTCCTGACGACGGAATACGAAACCATGAGCTCGGTCGAGCGGTTCTGGTTTATGGGACCCAATTTACGGTTGCGCAGCAGCACGGTGAAGCGGTTTGGGGGGCTGAGTACGTCCTCGTTCTGTGCAGAAACCCGCGTGGCCGAAGCGAATTCATCGGAGCGTACCGAGAAATCCTGGGAGGAAACAGCACTATATTCCAGCTTGGGCTGGTAAAGGAAAAAACCTGGACATTGCTGAATCAAGGGATGCAGTTTTCTGCCCAGATGGTCCTAAATCAATTCGTTGGGATCAACGCCCAATTCCCGCAGCCGAGCCATGAGCTTGGCCTTGGACAATCGTTCTTGAGCAAGCTGCTCTTGTACCTGAGCAGCTTGTTCTTGTGCCTGAGCGGCTTGGGCTTCTGCCAGTTCTGCTCGGGCGGCTTCGGCCTCTTCCGGGGAAAAAACCAAATCCCCCGTGGCGGTAAAAAACCTTAACTGGTTGCTATGGATGCCCAAAAATAATTGCAGTTGAGCACTCCACAACCAGCCCTCTGGGTTGGGTTCAAGGGGGCGATAGACACCGTTAACCAGGCTAAAGCCTTGGAGCTCTAGGGTTTCAGGATGGCACCAGAAGTAGTCCATCACCCGCCAAGTGTCCTGGTAGAGTGCTTTCTTGGTCGTGCGATCGACCTTTGCCGTTGAGTCAGAGAGCAATTCGATGACGACATGGGGATATTTACCCGCCTCTCGCCAGACCATCCAGCTTTTGCGATCGCGCTTCTCCGTTCCCAAAACCACATAAAAGTCCGGTCCGCGAAAATTTCGGGTGGTTCGTTGCTCGGGGTCATAGAAAACCGTCGTGTTGCCCGAAGCATAGAAATCTTGCCGATCGCGCCAGTGATACTCCAGCAGGCGAATCAGCAAGTCAATTTGTCGGCGGTGAAAATCAGATTCCAAGGGGGGTTCGTCACTTTCCCATTCTTCAGAGAGCCAGTCTGCATGGAGCGCTTCCCAATCTTCTAGGGAGCCATAAAAGTCTGGCGGTGGTGAGGGGACTGGCAGGCGAGCTTGGACCATAAACTGAACCAGCGCTTTCTTTGATCATACCGAATTCGGAGCTTGAGAAATTCAGGCCAAGGGTCAGGCCAAGGGTAATGAGAACCGAAATTCGCTGCCGATGCCGAGCTGGCTGTTCGCCTGGATTTCTCCCCCTTGGAGCTCGACCAGACGGCGGGCGATCGCCAACCCAATCCCCGAACCACTCCCATCCCGCTGTCGGGCCTTATCCGCTCGCCAAAAGCGCTCAAAAATCCGAGGCAAATCCTCCGGGGCAATGCCCTGTCCCGTATCCACCACCGCAATCCAGAGGCGGGCAGGTTGGGTCAACTGAGGGTCTACCCAGGCTCTGACGGTGATTGAGCCCTTTTCGGTGTAGCGGATGGCGTTGCCCAGGAGATTCACCAAAATTTGTTCGATGCGGGCGCGATCGCCCCGCACCTCCGGCAGTTCAGGCTCCAGCGCCAGACCCAGCACCGGGCCATCTTCCCAAATTTGGTCCGCGAAGCGAGCCACCAGGTTTTTGAGCAGAGGGGCGATCGCCAGGACTTCAGACTGAATCGGCAAATACCCCGCCTCCGCCTTCGAGAGAGTCTGAAAATCTTCCACCAAGCGCTGAAGTCGCCGCGTTTCCTGGGTTAACCGTCCAAAGACCTCCGGCGAAGACTCTAGGGTCCCGTCCTGCATCCCTTCCAGATACCCCATCAGCACCGTGAGCGGGGTACGCAGTTCGTGGGTCAAATCGCCAACCAATTCCCGACGGCGCTGTTCAACGTTTTCAAGCCCCATGGCCATCTGGTTAAAACTCAGCGCCAACTGATTGAGTTCTTCGATTTCGCTCCCTGGTAGCCGCGCATTCAGTTCCCCCTCCGCAAACCGCTGGGTAATTTGCTGCATCCGCTTCAGGGGCTGCGTGATTCGCCGCGCCAGCCAGTAGCTCAGTCCGCCGGCCACGCCGCCCCCCAATAGCACCGACCACTTCGCCCCTTGACTCCAAGCTTTTTCAAACCCTTCGACCAATTGATAACGCAGCTGAGCCACCCGAATTCCCCGTCCCTCCAACTGTCGCAATTGCCAGACAAAGAGTTGGGGCGTGTAAATCCGGCCTACGCCAATCAGTACCGCAATTCCCACCACCATCACCACCAAATGGGAAATCAGCAGACTGGTTTGCAGATCCGGTCGGGGCAAGGGAGAGGGACGTAAGCGTCGCTGATCTGGTCGCTGATCTGGGGGTTGACCCATGCAAATAGCCTCTTAAAGGACCTCGTCTTCAAACTTGTAGCCCACACCAATGACCGTTTTCACAAAGCTAGGCTTCCCTGGATCCGGCTCGATCTTCTTGCGCAGTCGGGCAATATGCGTATCCACAACCCGCTCATCGCCATAAAAATCCCCCTCCCACAGTTTATCGATGAGCTGACTGCGGCTCCAAACCCGTCCGGGGTAGCTCAAAAACGCGCTGAGCAGCTTGAATTCCAGCGTCGTCAGATCCAATTCCTCTGATTCTGCCCCTGGGCCATGGCCCTCATCTAGCATCCGATAGGCTTTGTGCTGCTCCAGGTCCACCAGGAAATGGACAGTGCGATGGGTGAGGGTGGCGGTGGGTGCGATTTGGCGGAGCGATCGCCTCAACAACGCCCGCACCCGCGCCACCAACTCCTTTGGGCTAAAGGGTTTGACTAAATAATCATCCGCCCCGGTCGAAAGCCCAATAATCCGATCGACCTCCTCTCCCTTGGCGGTCAGCATCAAAATATAGGGATCCTTCGGCCCCGGCTGTTGCCGTACCCTTGCACAGACTTCCAGCCCATCTAACCCCGGCAGCATCAAATCCAGAATGATCAGGTCTGGGGGTTGCGATCGCACTTCCTCCAGCGCCGTCAATCCATCCCGACACCAGCGGCAGCCAAACCCCTCTCGCTCCAGCAGCAGGTTCAGCAATTGCCCAATCTCAAAATCATCTTCCACGATCAAAATATCCATGATTTCCCCTTTGCCTTTCCTCCTGATTTCCGAAAACTCGTTTCTGAGAAAAACGTAAAGTTTTGCAAAGTTAAACTCTGTAATGTTTTGCCACAACCTGCCGTGATGCGTCCCTCATCGCTTTATGATCAGCCAGAGTCTTCGTTTTTTAAGATTTCGTTAGGTTAGGGAGACACTAACGTGGCCATTCCTTTATTAAATTACGCACCCACTACGCAAAATGCGCGGGTGGCCGGATATGAAATTCCAGGTGATGAACAGCCCAAAATTTATTCCGCCGAGAACTTGCTTTCTCCTGGCGAAATGGGCGAACTGATCGAAGCTGCCTATCGTCAGTTCTTTTTCCACGCTTTTAAATGCGATCGCGAACCCTATCTAGAGTCTCAACTACGCAACGGTCAAATCACCGTGCGTGACTTTGTGCGGGGTTTGGTGCTGTCGGATAAATACCGCCGCAGCTTCTACGATCTCAATAGCAATTATCGCTTTGTAGAGCAGACAGTCCAGCGCGTGCTGGGCCGCCCGACCTACAGCGAGAAGGAAAAAATTGCTTGGTCGATCGTGGTCGTCAACACAGGCATTGAGGGCTTCATTGATGCCCTGCTGGAAAGCGAGGAATACCTCGAAAATTTTGGCTACGACACCCTACCCTACCAGCGTCGCCGGGTCCTGCCCGGTCGTCGGGAAGGTGAGCGTCCTACCAACATCACGATGCCCCGCTACGACGAGTACTACCGCACCATCTTGGGCTTCCCCAAAATGGTTATGTCGGGTCCGATTCGTCGCTTCAGCGGCAGTCAGAAGCCTCTGGGTTCAGGCAGCCCCAGCTACTTCTTGGATATGGCTCGCGGCGTCACCGTGGGTCCCCAAATGGCATCCATGCCCAACATCAAGAATATGGACTTCAAGAGCAAAGTTCCCTATCGCCGGGTCTAGTGCTAGTTCATCCATAACATTTACCCTTTCTGAGAGGCTGTCATTATCCGTGAACGGCCTCTCATAAAAGTTCAATAAATCTCAAGGGGCACGTCCTGACCAAGGCGTGTCCTTTTTGTTAGCTTAGGCATACATTTTGGCCTGAGCCTGTCAGATTGACGCCCGATTGAGCCCCAGGCCGAGTTGACCCCAGGAAAGACTATGGATAAACCCCTCGAAAAAACCCTAGATCAGACGCCCGACCAAATACCCGACCAAATACCCGACCAAATACCCGAGCAAACGCCCCAATCCTGGTACATCCTTTCTCAAGAATCGGGAGGCTGCTTGATTGTCACAGCCCAAGACCTGGTGAACTATGGGGGAGAGGGCAATGAGGACGAAGATGAAATGCCAACCATCACTTGCTGGGGTCCCTTCCCGTCGAAGGAGGAGGCGATCGCAAAACGAGTGGGGCTGATTCGTGCAGGCAAATGCAAACCCCAATAGGGGGTCTCATGGGATCTTCCCAAAGAGATAGATATAACGCTTTGGCAACAATTATTTAGCAAAAGTTAGCAGACTCCCAGAAAAATTGGATTTACGGGGCCGCGAAGACCCGGTAAACTGAGAACGGTTAACAAAAGTAAACAACTAAGCCAAGTTTGCGGAGAAGCATCTCAGGGGTTTGAATCTCCTTTCTGTTACCTAGGATGCATCGCTCCCTGAGGATCCATGGCTAACTTGACTTAAAATTGCACTTTTGACACTGATCGGTCGTCCTGGCAAATCATAATGTCAACTTCCTACGCTTCCTCAGATTTAGTTCGGACTTACCTTCGCGAAATTGGTCGGGTCCCTCTCCTTACCCATGAGCAGGAAATTGTTTATGGGAAGCGGGTTCAGCGATTGGCTGCCCTGCAGGAGTCCCGCCGAGGCTTGCTCGAGATTCTTCACCGCGAGCCAACTTGGGCGGAATGGGCCGAGGCCGTTAAGCTTTCCGAGGCGCAGCTCAAAGAGGCGATCGCCGCTGGAAAAACCGCGAAGCAACGCATGATCGAGGCCAATCTGCGCCTTGTAGTCTCTGTTGCCAAAAAATATTTGAAACGCAATCTGGATCTGCTCGACCTGATTCAGGAGGGCACCATCGGGATGCAGCGAGGGGTTGAGAAGTTTGACCCGACTAAGGGATATCGCTTTTCGACCTATGCCTACTGGTGGATTCGGCAGGCGATTACGCGGGCGATCGCCGAAAAAAGCCGCACCATTCGGCTACCCATCCACATCACCGAAAAGCTCAACAAGATCAAAAAACAGCAACGGGAGCTTTCCCAACAGTTGGGACGGGCTCCTAGCGTGAGCGAGCTCGCCACTGCAACGGAGCTAACGCCCAAACAGGTGCGGGATTATCTGGAACAAGCCCGGACCCCCCTCTCCCTCGACCTGCGGGTTGGGGATAATAATGATACCGAGCTCAGTGAGCTGCTAGAGGACGAAGGGCCTTCACCGGAAGACTTTGCCACCCAGCGCTCGCTCCGCCTAGAGCTCGAAGGCCTAATGTCAGAACTCACCCCCCAGCAGCAGCTCGTCATTAAGCTACGATTTGGCCTAGAGGATGGCCAAGGCATGACCCTTGCCAAAATTGGCGAACAGCTCAGCATTAGCCGAGAGCGGGTGCGCCAAATCGAGCGGGAAGCCCTCAATCGCCTCCGCAAGCGCAAGGGGGATATGGGGGCCTATTTGGCCAGCTAAATAAACCCAACTCTCCGCAGAATCCCCCCCGAAAAGTTCGGTTCCGCCCACTCCACCCCCGCCCTCTAGGGTTGTTACCTTAAAAGGGCGGGATTTATTGAGGTAGACGCAGTGAACGACGAACGTCAAATTCAATCCGGCTTCTTAGGCGGTGGCTCCAACCAGGGCAGCAACCAGCTCTTGCAGTATATTCAAAACCTGCATCCTGATACGGTGGGCAAACTGTCTCGACCGGATACCCATGAAGTGCTTCATCTGATGGAGCAAAATATTACGGGCCTTCTGGGACATATTCCCCAGGGCGCGTTTAATGTTGAAATTACAACCGATCGCGAAAACCTAGGTCGTCTGTTGGCCTCAGCGATGATGGGGGGCTACTTTCTGCGCAACGCGGAACAGCGGTTTGCCTTTGAAAAAACCCTGTTAGGCGCAACCCTACCGGATCCGGGACCTTCGGCGGAGCCCTCGAACGAAACCGATACCCTGGCCTAACCGATGGCCAAACCCATGGCCGAACTATCATTTCCCCTGTCTTCATCGGGACTAGAGGCGATCGCCCTACGGCGATCGCTTTTGATTTGGTACCAGACCACAGGCCGAGATTTGCCCTGGCGACGCAGCCGCGATCCCTATACCATCTGGATTTCGGAGATTATGCTCCAGCAAACCCAGGTGAAAACCGTCATTCCCTACTACGAACGCTGGCTGGCCAAATTTCCCACGATCGAAGCCTTGGCAGCGGCGGACCAAACCGTAGTCCTTAAGACTTGGGAAGGTCTCGGTTACTACGCCCGCGCCCGCAATTTACACCGAGCCGCCCAGCAAATCGTCGCCGACCTTGAGGGGAAATTTCCCCAGGAGCTTGACCAGGTTTTGAAGCTTCCCGGCATCGGCAAAACCACAGCGGGCGGCATTTTGAGTGCCGCGTTCAACCAACGCACGGCGATTTTAGATGGTAATGTAAAACGCGTGTTAGCCCGGCTGATCAACCTGCCGCTGCCGCCTAGCAAAGCCTTGCCTGCGCTGTGGGCGTTGTCTGAAGACCTGCTCGATCCCGAGCATCCCCGCGATTTCAATCAGGCATTGATGGATCTGGGCGCAACGGTCTGCACCCCCAAAAACCCGGCTTGCCTGCTTTGTCCTTGGCAACCGGATTGTCAGGCCCATCGTTTAGGAACCCAATTAGAACGACCCATGCGTGAAGCCTCTCGTCCCTTGCCCCACAAGATCATTGGGGTAGCCGTGATTCGCAATCAGCAAAACCAAATTTTAATCGACCGGCGCTTGCAGGAAGGGTTGCTGGGGGGGCTGTGGGAATTTCCAGGGGGAAAAGTGGAACCGGGCGAAACCCTAGAAGCCTGTGTCAAACGGGAAATTCAAGAGGAAATTGGCATTGAGATTGAAGTGGGCGATCGCCTCATCACCATTGACCATGCCTACACCCACTTCAAGGTGACCTTAAATGTCTTCAACTGCTGTTATCTCTCCGGTGAACCACAGCCGATCGAATGTGATGAAGTGCGCTGGGTTACGCTAGATGAGATCGACCAGTATCCCTTTCCGAAGGCCAATATCCAAATTATTGAAGCCCTCAAGGCACAAGCAACCCGCGCCGTCTAGGCTGACCCAAGTTACTCCAGCAAACCCGGCATTTCTGCAAAACTTTGCTACCTTTGCTGTTAGATTAAACTGCTGTGTCCCTGACTGCCATGATTGAAGTCGATCAGCTCAGCAAATTTTACGGACCTTACCAGGCGATCGCCGACCTGAGTTTCTCCGTCGAAAGCGGTGAAATTTTGGGGTTTCTGGGTCCTAACGGCGCGGGCAAAACCACCACCATGCGCATCCTCACGGGCTATCTGCCCGCCACCAGCGGCACCGCCCGCGTGGCAGGGTACGATGTCCACGATAATTCCATGGCCGTGCGCAAATGCATTGGCTATCTGCCGGAGACGCCGCCCCTCTACCCGGACATGACCGTTGAGGGCTTTTTGCATTTTGTGGCCCAGCTCAAGGGGGTGAGCGCAGGCGATCGCGCCGGTCGAGTGGATTCGGCCCTGAATCGCTGTGGATTGGGCGATCGCCGCCAAACCATCATCGGCAAACTCTCCAAGGGCTATCGCCAGCGGGTCGGCATTGCCCAGGCCATTGTCCACGACCCCCCGGTGATTGTCTTGGATGAACCCACTGTCGGTCTCGATCCGCGTCAAATCATTGAAGTGCGGGAGCTCATCAAAAGTCTCGCGGGCCAACATACGATTATTTTATCCACGCACATTTTGCCCGAAGTCAGCATGACCTGTAACCGGGTCGCCATCATCAATCAGGGCAAACTGGTGACAACCAATTCCCCGGAATCCTTGATGGAAGAACTCACCGGGGGAACCCACTACACCCTCGAAATTGAAGGCGAAACCGAACAGATTCAGCGATCGCTCCAGGCCCTAGGGGGCGTCCAGCGGGTGGCGATCGCCCCAGGCTTACAGGAGGGCCGCAGCCAGGTCACGGTCACAAGTGAAGGCAGCGGTGACATTGGGCGGGAGGTTGCGGCGACGGTGGTGCAGTCGGGGTTGGGGCTGTATGAAATGCGGCGATCGCGCGCCAGCCTAGAGGATGTCTTTCTCAAACTCACTACCCAGGACACCGACCACGCAGAAGCCGCCCTTGATGCCCATTCACTCATGAGCCCCGCAGCCACCGCCGAGGCCCTCGCCAGCGTGGTAGATAAGGGTATGGACAAGGCCGAGGTAGAGCCAGGACCAGAGCCTGTTGTAGAACAAGAGGAAGAATCCCCCACATGAATATCCCCTTCGGCAATGGGTTCGCCATCTACAAACGCGAGCTGCAAAGCTACTTCAAGTCGCCCTTGGCCTACGTGATTGCCGGAATTTTCTGGCTGATTGCCGGAATTTTCTTCGTGATTACCATGGGCGATGTCCTCGGTCGAGTCGCCGAGATGGATTTGCAACAGCAACAATTTAATGGACCCGCAACCCCCGTCGATGTGCCCTACATCTTGCTCCAAAGCTTTTTGGGCGTACTGGCTTCGCTGGTACTGGTACTGATGCCGATGCTCTCCATGGGCCTCTATGCCGAGGAACGCAAGCGCGGCACCCTCGAACTGCTGGCAACCTCCCCCATCACCAACTGGGCCGTCGCCCTGGGCAAACTGGCGGCAGCCATCACGTTTTTTGTAGGCATGATTCTGCCGATGATGGTTTATGAGTCGGTCATTTTTTCCTCAGCGACGCCCCCGCTACCGCCCACGGTCTTTTTGCTCAGCCATTTGGGCCTGGTGCTCTTGGCCAGCGCCATTCTCTCCTTGGGAATGTTTATTTCGTCGCTCACCAGCAGCACGATTATTGCTGCCGTCATGACCTTTGGCCTGGTGCTTTTGCTTTGGATTGTCGATGCCCTTGGCAACAGTGCATCGGGCTCCCTGGCGGCGGTGGCGACTCATCTGTCGATGGTGCGTCAGTACAATACCCTGGTCCAAGGGATTGTGGATACGGGCAGTTTTGCCATGCTCGTTAGCTATATCTTTTTGGGAATTTTCTTGACCGCTCAGTCCGTTGAAATTTTCCGATTCCAACGCTCGTAGATATCCGCTCGTAGATATCCGCTCGTAAACATCGATTTGATGGTGCAGCCGCCCAGCATCTGGAGCGTTGCCCATTCCACCGGGGTTATGGTTGCTCTTTGATCATTATGAACATTTCGATCGCAAAATCTAAGGTTCTGAAATATCTCATTTGGCCGGGTCTGTCCCTGTTTTTGATCGGTCTATCCGCCGGGATTGTGGCGGGGAAATGGGGTACAGCACCGATGATCCTAATGATCCTGGGGCTGGCCATTATTGCCTTTTGGATTTTGCTGCAAGTCACGGCCCAGGGCTTCTGGATGAAGCGATCGACCCAGGTAGGCACCAATGCCTTTATTGCCACCACGGCAATGATGGTGATTTTGATTTTGCTTAATGTCCTAGTCGCCCGCTATCCCCAACGGCTGGACCTCACCGAAAACCAAATTTATAGCCTTGCCCCCCAGTCGAAGCAAATTGTTCAGGAGCTAGCACAGCCGGTTCGGCTGTATGTCTTTAGTCCGACAAAACCGCCCCAGGTGGAAAATCTGCTGAAGAACTATGCCCGCCTCAGTACTGACCGCTTTTCCTATCAATTTGTTAACCCCACCCAAGAACCGGGCCTCGTCCAAAAGTTTGAGCTGAAGGATGTCGGGGATGTTTTTCTAGAGGCTGGGGATAAGCAGCGGTTTGTGCAAAATATTGGGCGTGAGCCGTTTTCGGAGAGCAAGCTGACCAATGCCCTGGCTCGGTTAAAGCGCGATCGCACCGACAAAGTCTTTTTCCTCCAAGGCCACGGCGAACACAGCCCTGAGCAACTTAGCCAAGCAATCAACTTACTCAAGGACCGTAATTATGAAATCGAACCCCTGACCCTCGCCCAAACACTCAACAACGGTGAAGGCATTCCCGCCGATACCAGCGTCATCATGGTTTCGGGGCCGCAACGGGCACTACTGGAGCCAGAGGTCAAGGCCCTCAGTGATTTTTTGAACCGGGGCGGGGGCGTGCTGCTCTTGATTGACCCCAATACGGATCCGAAACTCAGTGCCCTGCTCGACCCTTGGGGCGTCAAGCTGGACGATCGCCTGATTATCGACGGTTCCGACACCCTGGGCATTAATGGTACAGGCGGGGTCGTTGGCATTGGCCCGACCTCCCCCCTCGTCACCCGTTATGGCGATCATCCCATCACTGCCGAATTTGGCAACGGGATTTCCTTTTATCCCCTATCACGGGCAGTAGAGCTGCAAGAGCGACCGGGTATTAACGCTGTCCCGTTATTGTTGACCCATGAACAGAGTTGGGCCGAGAAGGACGTGCAGGCCCAGGTGCAGTACGACCCCAGCCGAGATTTGAAAGGTCCCTTGGCGATCGGCGCGGCTTTGAGTCGTCCGGTGGCAGAAGCTTCTGAGAATCGTACAGAGGAGAATCCCACCGAAAGCCGGTTGGTTGTGATTGGCAATGCCAGCTTTATCACCAATGGTCCGGTCGAGCAGCAGCTCAATCCCGATGTCTTTGCTAATGCGATCGCCTGGCTCAGTCAACGGGAAGGTGAAGTCCTCAGCATTAGCCCCCGAGAGCTGACCAACCGACGCATTATCCTAGGCCCCGTCAAAGGCAATGCGGTAGCCTTCAGCGCGGTGCTGCTCCTGCCCCTACTGGGCTTTGGCACGGCGGCCTTTCTCTGGTGGAAACGTCGTTAAAGCACCATTTTTCACCTTGCCCTAGACCACAGTCTAGACTGATACCTCAGGGAAAACCGCAATGCGAATTAAAGGCAGTACCCTAGCGCTCTTGCTCACAGCTACGCTCCTAGCCGGTGGCGTCTTAATCACCGATCTAGTCCGCAATTCCCAGGGAGAGCAGCAGGCTGGATCGGGACCGGGCAATTCTGGACCGGGCAATTCGGGACCGGGCGACCCGGAACAGCCTAACGCCGCAACCCCAAAGACCAAAGCCCTTCCCCTCTTTCCGTTTCAGGAATCAGAGATCACCGCTTTTACCCTCCAGCGACCGGATCTCACCCTCAAATTTGCCCAGCGCAATCCACCGGACACCGCTAAGCCCAAATGGCAGATGCTCCAACCCGAAGCCCTCGACGCCAGCGATGGAGCCGTTGCCTATTTGCTCAATTTGTTGGCCACAGAAAGCTCCCGTGAAACCTTTAGTATGGCGGGCGATCGCAAAGCTGAATTTGGCTTAGACCGACCCACCGCCATCGTCAACGTCACCTTACAATCGGGCCAATCCCACGTGTTTGTCCTCGGCGCGCCCAACTTCAACAGCACTCAGTTCTACGCCCTCACCGACACCCCTCCCAATGCGGATCCCCTGCCCATTCAAGTGGTTACGTCAGATTTTGGACCCGCGGTAACGCGCCCCTTGGCGGAGTGGAAATATACTGCCGAAGCACCGCCGCAATCTTAAGCCTGCTTAACAAGACCGCACAATCTCGACAGAGTGAGTAAGATATGAGGAGAAGTCCGTGTCTCTCTGTCAAGGTGTCGTGATATCTTCGCGATCGCATTGCAGAATAACCCTCTAAGACTGTTATTTTTACGGTCTCCCAGAGTTTTTGGACAACTTATTCTTCAATTAGAATTACCCATCGTTCTCCACTACTGAATGGCTCCAAATATTCGTTCCAGACGACCCACCCGTAATCTTCCTCAAATCAACGAGCGTATTCGATTTCCAGAAATTCGCGTTGTGGACAGTGACGGCACCCAGTTGGGTATTATCACGCCTCGCGAGGCTCTAGAAATTGCAGAGCAGCGTGAACTTGACCTCGTCCTGGTGAGCGATAAGGCAGACCCACCGGTCTGTCGCATCATGGACTACGGTAAGTACAAATTTGAGCAGGAGAAGCGGGCAAGGGAGGCTCGGAAAAAACAGCATAACGCCGAAGTCAAAGAAGTGAAAATGCGCTACAAGATTGAGGAGCACGACTATAACGTGCGGCTCAGCGCAGCGCAGCGCTTTTTAAAGTCGGGGGATAAGGTCAAGGCCACGATTACGTTTCGGGGCCGTGAGATCCAACACACTGACTTGGCCCGACAATTGCTCGATCGTCTAGCAAAGGACCTCGAAGAGGTGGCTGAGATTCAGCAATACCCTAAACGGGAAGGTCGCAACATGATGATGCTGCTCTCTCCCAAAAAGTAATGTTTTGGGAGTCACGTTCTAGTGCTTCTGTCCTAGACACAATCCTAGACGCAATCCTCCAGACCCCATGACTTTTATCTACCCTCGCCAAATTCGTTTCCATGAGACGGACGCAGCGGGGGTTGTTTATTTTGCCCAGGTGCTCATGCTTTGCCATGAAGCCTACGAGGCCTCCTTGGACGCAGCGGGGATCGAACTGAAAACGTTTTTCAGTGGTCAAGGGAGCATGGCGGTTCCCATCGTTCACAGTAGCGTTGACTTTTTTCGGCCTTTGTTTTGTGGCGATCGCCTCACCATTCACCTTGACCCTCAGCCGCTCAACGAGAGTGAATTTGAAATTCACTATGAAATTTGGCCAGCACCGTCTTTTCCGGCACAACCTGACAAAACCTCGGCTCCCAGTCGTCCCTGCGCCACCGCCCTCACCCGCCACGTTTGCATCAATCCAGCCTGCCGCCGTCGTCTTCCCTGGGCTCCCATTTTAGGACATTGGCTCAAACTTGCTCAGGAATCAACGCCCGTAGTGCCAACCGATTGAGTTTTCCCTGGGCATTGCGGGGGAGTGCAGTCACCGCCAGCCAGGTTTTGGGTCGCTTGGGCGGACTGAGCTGGGTTTGGAGGGCCAGCTGGAGGGCTTGCTGAAGCGGTATGTTCGCGTTAGAGCCAGCAGGCACATAAACAGCCACAAGGCGCTCACCCCATTCCGCATCCGCCACGCCCATCACCGCCACATCCGCCACCAGGCCAGTGGCCCGAATCGCGGCTTCGACCTCCGCCGGAAACACATTTTCACCCCCCGTAATAATCTTGTCGCTGCTGCGCCCCACCAAATGCAAATAGCCTTCGGCATCCAACCAACCTAAATCATCCGTCGCTAAGTAGGGACCTGCGGCATCTTCTGGGAGGGGTTCAAACCGGGTCGGCTCTGGACAGGCGCGATCGCCCGCAGATACGTACCAATACCCAGCCGCCAGAGCGCGCGATCGCACCCGTATCTGCCCCACGACCCCTGTAGGCAAGACCTGACCCTGGTCATCACAAACAGTCACCGACGCATGGGGCAAAACCCGACCACAGCCGGATTTTCCAGCTCCAAAGGCCCCTGGTGCTAGGGTGACAATTTGGGAGGCCGTTTCCGTCATGCCATAGGTTGGAGCGAGGGCAATATTGGCCGCTTTGGCGGCCTTCAGCAAGCTGGGCCAGGCCGGAGCTCCGCCCAATAAAACCATCTGAAACTGTTGGAGCCACTGCGTCTTCGCGGGATCCTGGAGCAACCGCTGCAGCTGAGTTGGAACCAAGGAAATCCAAAAAGAATCGAGACCGATGTTAGTTTGCTGGATTTTTTGGGCACCCTTGATCGATCTAGGTAAAGAATCTGTCATACTGGTAAAGCTAAGTTTAAGAGATTGGGATGAAGCGATAGCACAGTACCCTCCAGAGGTAAGCGATCGCACGAACTGCATGAGCCCGCTCACATGGTAGAGGGGCAGCACACAGAACGAGTGAATCGATCCCGGCTCCGGAGTTAGCTCCGACCGTAACAAACCTTTGACCGACGCTTCGAGCGTTCTCCAAGAATGTTGGGCAAACCGCAGTCTGCCAGACGATCCACCGGTCGCAATGCAGATCCGCGAGTTTTCCACAAGGGAGCCATCTGGGCTCCGTTTTTTCTCAAGCCAGCCTTCTCTGGGCAAGGGTTTGGGGTGTTTTCCATAAGTTTTCCACAGGAGGCCAAATCTGTGGAAAACTTTCGTTTGCCTGTGGAAAACCTGTGGAATTTGCTCAATGTTTCGCAGTGATACCGGTAGCCTGCGGGGTCCTAAAATCAGCTCAGGCTGAAGCCCTCGAATGACTCCCTCCAATTCAGCCTCGCTCCAATCGGGATTGCCCAGAAAAACCCGCAACCCAAGATGACAGGCAGTGCAAAAACTCGCGAGAAAGCCGATGGGATTGGCAATGACTAAGAGCAGCGTCAGGGGCTGTTGCTCGCATTGTTTTAGCGTCGTCAATGCCGTTCGTAGGGCGATCGCCATCTCAGCCAAGTCCGCTGACATCGGCAGGCTTGAGGCTGGCAAATCCACCGGATCAACCTGCCAAATCCAATCCTCTGACGCCCTTGCTAGCAGCAAATCCAGGGGATCAGAAGACCCAGCGACGTTATGGGTCAACAACATAGCTTTCCTCCACCGGAGCACCGTCTGCCAAACTTTGCCAAATGCGTTCCGGATCCGGATCCTCTAACCCATCCGGGATCAACCACTGCTGGACCCCAAAGCCCAGGGCACGCTGAATGCCAAGGTCCTCCGCCAGATGTAAGACGGCATGGCGCGCGATCGCCGTTTCAAACACCGAGGACAGCACCAGATCTAACGGTTGATGCCGAGCCAGTTGCCGCTGAGCCAGTTGCCGCAGGCCCTGGGGAGCCCCCACGATCGCCCCCTTCACCACAAAAACACCACGCCAGCCCCGCCGGTAACCGTCCTCTAGCTGAGAGAGGCTAGCCACGGATTCGTCTAGGGCCAGGGGCGTTCGATACCGGGTGGCCAATGCCAAGAGCTGAGTCCAATGGCTCGGGGGGAAGGGCTGTTCGAGAAACTCAATGCCGAGGCGATCGCACAGGGCCAACCAAACCTCTGCTTCCGCTTCACGAAGTCCCCCATTGGCATCTAGCCGCAGCTGAGCCGAGGGGGGGAGTTGCGATCGCAAGCGCCGTAAAATCGCCCGCTCTCTCTCAGGCTGATCTACCCCTATTTTCCACTTGAAGGTGCGATGTCCTGCGGCCCAGAGTTGCGGCCAAGCCCCTAGGGCGTCAGCCCCCGTGGGCAAGAGGGCACAAATCGCCGCCGGTTCCAACACGGGCAAGGGCCGGGGCATCGCGATGGCCAATTGCTCTAGGGCTGATCCCAGGGCAAATTGAGTCGCGGGATATCGAGCCCCGAAGCTGGGATTTAGAACCGTTGCGAGCTTGAAAGTTTCCAGAGGGATGGAAAGATCACCCCATTGACGACAGCAGGCGATCGCCTCGGCCAGGGTTTCGGTGCCAAACGCCGGTAAGGGCGCAATTTCCCCATAGCCCCTTCGACCCCGATGATCTTCTAGCCGAAGAATTAAGCCCTCTCGCCATTGCCAGACCCCGTGATGGGTGCGGAGGGGCGAGCGAAACCGACGACGGTAGGGGCGAACATTGAGGCGGAGGACCGGCATGGGCGAAACATTCGACGAGCAATCCAATAGACAATTCGATCAGACAATTTGATGGCACCCTAAAACACCGCCTAAAACACCGCCTAAAACACCGCCAGCCCGTAGCCCAAGCTACACAGCAACCCACTCCAAAAGTGCAGCCCAACTGCAATAAATTTACAGTTCATCACCTGGGCGGGCTGATCGTGATAGCAACCCACATGACGACAGAGATGCACCGCAAAGGGCACACTCAAGAGCCCCAGAAGGATCCAGAGGGGAGCCAGCCCCAAGACGACCAACAATCCCATCAGCCCGTAGGTAAGGCCGCATAGCCAGGGCAACAGCGCTGCGCCCCGCTGGGTTCCGAGACGGACAATGGGCGATCGCTTCCCCGCCGCCAAATCATCTTCAACCTGATGAAAATGGGAGCAAAACAATACCAGGCTGGTCGTGATGCCTAAAATCACCGAAGCCACCAGACTGCTGGCCGAAAAGGTTTGGGCCTGACTGTAATAGGCCGCACTCACCGCCAGCGGCCCAAAGGCAAAAAAGCAAAGAATTTCACCCAGGCCCTGATAGCCCAGCCGAAAGGGCGGTCCTTGATAGAGATAGCCCAACCCACAACAGACCAGAATCAGTACCAGCACCATGGGATCCTGCTGCATCCAGGCGATCGCCCCAATTCCCCCCAGTCCAGCCAGCAAACAGCCATTTGCCAACGCAAAAATTAGCCCCCGCCGCCCCGTCAAATTGACCAACGAATGATCCTTATGGGTATCAATACCGGTCTCTGCATCAAAGACATCGTTGGCCAAATTCTCCCAGGCCAGGATCAAGACCGCTGAGAGCAAAAACACCCCAAAAATCAGCCAATTCATGGTCTGGGTTTCGTAGAAGGCGATCGCACTTCCCCAGAGAATGGGCATGACTGCCACGCTATACATGGGAGGTTTGATCGCCGCCATCCACAGGGCAGAACGAGGGCGATCGCCAATGCCGCTTGGGGCTTGGGATCCTACACTCGGTGCAGCAGTTGGGGAGGTCATAGGCACTGGATCAAGAGAGGGTAGTTTGATCAATACCAATTCCTACAAAAGATAAAGAGATTTGACACCTTTTTTATCACTTCCCAGCTGCGGATTTCGCAGGGGTACCAGGGCATTGGATAAGAGCGAGTAAGATCAGAAGCATCTTTTTCTCAATTTTTTCTTTAACAAACTGCGATAAACCTAATCCATGGTTTTTATCCCTACAAAAGAAGCACGCCTCAGTCCTCCCGTCGATTTTTCTCAGTTTTACGAACAGCTCGAAACCACACTGGCCCAGCAGACTCAACCCTGCCACTGGCTCAGTTTGACGCTGCCACTCCCGCCCCTAGATCCGCTCATGGCACTCCAGCAGATCGGGGGACTTCGGTCCCAACATTTTTATTGGGAGCAGCCCAGTGCCGAAATTGCAGTGGCAGCGGCGTTTCCTAGTCTATCCATCCAGTTTGAGGGACCTGAGCGGTTTACCCAAGCCCAAGCCTGGATCAAACGGCGTTTGGCGGAAACGGCGATCGCGGGAGATTTGTCTTTGCCGTTTAGCGGCCCGCATTTTTTTTGCAGTTTCACATTTTTTGACCAGGTTGCGGCGATCGCGCCTTTTCCCCCCGCCCAACTGCTATTGCCCCAGTGGCAGGTTGCCTGTGGCCCCCAGCGTGAGGGCGGCCTGCGCCAGGGCAGTTTTGTCACCAATTTGGCACTGCACCATCAGCGATTGGATCCGGTGGCCTGTCGCTGGGTTTGGCAGCAGTATCAAACCCTGCGTCAGCCCCATCCCCGAGACCGGCTGGCGGCTCGCGCCCCCCATCGCCCAGCAGTCCTGGCTGCAGCTCCCACCCAAACAGACCTCGACGGTGCCCCATTTCTTGCCTCGGTGGAGTCGGCCCTAGGGGCAATCGCCCAGGGGCAACTGCACAAAGTCGTCCTCGCCCATACCCTCCGAGTTCAAGCCGCTCGCCCCCTGTCCATTGCAGCAGCCCTCGCAACCCTACGCCAACGCCATCCCGATTGCTATACCTTTTCCGTCGGTAGCGGCTTGGGACCCGTTTTTCTCGGGGCCAGTCCAGAACGACTGCTGCGGGTCCATCAACGGCAGCTCCAAACCGAAGCGATCGCCGGATCGGCTCCCCGAGGGGAGAATGCCCAGGCAGACCGGGCGATCGCCGAAGCCCTGCGCAACAGTCCCAAGGAGCTCCACGAGCATCAGCTCGTCAGCACTTTCATTGTCAAAACACTCCAGCAGCTGGGCCTCGATCCTCAGCATCCGCTCTTGCCCAGGGTTTTGTCGCTCACGGGTATCCAACATCTCCAGACCCCGATTCAATGTCGACTCCCGGCCCATATTCATCCCCTGGATGTGTTGGCGCGGCTTCACCCAACCCCTGCGGTGGCGGGAGTTCCCCAGCAAGTTGCCTGTGAACAAATTCAACAGTGGGAAGGATTTGAGCGATCGCTCTATGCCGCCCCCCTCGGCTGGATTGATCGTCAAAGCAACTGTGATTTTTGTGTGGGGATTCGCTCAGCCCTCATCGAAGGTCGTCAGGCCCAACTCTTTGCCGGGGCGGGAATCGTCAGCGGTTCACAGCCCGAACAGGAGCTCGCAGAAATCGTGCTCAAACTCCGTACCTTGCTCGCCGTTCTGACCGGTGAAGGCCCACCGCCCTATCCGCGCCAGCCGTCTACGCAAACGTGAAGCTCGTCAACGCCCCAGGCCTTCGTCCGAAAAAGCAGTAGCCGACCAAGCTTCCCGGTTATTGCAACTTTCCTCTAAATTGGCATTTTCCAGCTTGGCCCCTTCGAATTGCACATCCCAAAGCAAAGCTCCCCAGAGATTAGCGCCGCGCAAATCGGCTCCTCTGAGATCCGCTCCCCGTAAATAGGCCCCCGTCAGATCTGCCCCTCGCAAATCTGCCCCTCGCAAATCTGCCCGCTTGAGATAGGCCCAGCGCAAATTGGCCCCCTCCAAATTGGCCTGCCTCAAATTTGCATCGGACAGCAGGGCATTTTCCAGATTGGCCCCTTGCAAAGGGCGACCTTGCCAGTTCACCCCTTGGAGGAAAACACCTCGGAATGCCATCAATCGGGCTGAAGACGGTCGCGATGGCAGGGACTGAGGGGAAAGAGACCAGGATTCAGACTCGGGCGGTAAGTAGGATTGAGCATCAGACATCAGGGGCTCTCTCCAAATGGAGATCGAGGGTTCTGTTCTGCCTCTATCTTCCGGAGGTCAGCAGCGTCTCTCCATCAGCCACTTCACCGATCCTCCCCGCATCCCACACTGGCAGATACGTAGCATTTAATACATTCATCGATTTTATTAAGAAAAATGTAGGATCAAAGCGATCGCTTTGATGGTTAAAGCCCCATAGGCATTTTTTCTGAGATCAAAGCCAAAGCCAGACGATAAAGAGTACTCAGCAATACAAAGCGATCGCCAGGTCTCTCTATAAGACCGAGAGAACTGAATCCAGAGCGGAATTTTGATTTCCGAATAAACACGTAGACTGGCTTCTTGCTTTTGGGGGCGATCGCCCAAACTTCAGGCTTTCAAGGCTCCATCCCAATCCCGCCCTCGGGGGTTTATCGAAGAATCGCTTGCGAAAACGAAACTTCATTGCGTTTAATGAAGAGGCATCGAAGGATCGCCTAATACCATTTCTATCTCATTGAGGTCAACATATGCCTTACACCAAGGAAGAAGGGGGATTGCTCAACAACTTTGCAAGAGAACCCAAGGTTTATAAGGCAGAGCCTCCCACAACAACCCAAAAACGGAACTATATTATCCTTGGTGTTTTGGCCCTCGCCTTGGTCGCTGGTCTGTTTGCAGTCGCGGTCGCAGCCTCTGCCAGCTAACGAGCTCCCTTTAATTCAGCAAGGGATGAGCGCATGGCCAATCGGCGTGCGCTTTTTTAGCTAAAGCACTGCGTCAAGTCTGAGCCGGTAATTTGAACCGTGGGGAATGCATGATGAAGGCCTGGGAATTCTTGCTGCAACGGGAAGGGGACCGCACTTGGCTGCCGCTCGAAGCTCCAACGGTGGAAATTTTGGAGGGGCGATATCGCATCGCGGCCAAAACCCCTTGTCCTGATGCAGCGGTAGATATCTATATTGGCTACGTTTCAACCCAGGACATTCCCCCCAAACGACGGGTGCAGCAGCGATCGCGTCAAACCAATGGCGAGGGTTTGATGGCTGTTTTACCCTTCACGCCCTTTCGCGAGGGGCACTGGGAGCTACGCTGTCGTCCCCATGTCGAACCCGGTTCCCTAGAACAGCAATGGTCTGCCACGGTTCAGCTTCAGGTCTTGGCCGAGGAGGCTCCCCAGCCAGGGGATTTATTTGGTTGGGATTTACCCGAGGGGGGGGAATACCAAACCGCAGAATTTACGACGGCAGAATTTACGACCGCTGAATTTGCGACCGCTGAACCCGCCTTGGTCGGAGAGGACGAACAGACGGGCGATCGCGACCTTCAAGAACTCGCCGAGCAAATGTCCCAAATCGTGGGGAGTTCGGTTGAGGCTGCCTTCACGGATTTGCTTCCGCCCCCAGCTCAGCCCATGACTTTGGCCGTGGAGCTTGCCTCGGAAACCTTAACGATTGGGGGCGATCGCAGCACGATTCTCAGCGGTAGCCTCGAAACCCAGCACCAGGCAGCCGTAGCCTGTCCGCCCTTGGTTTTGGTCGTGGAATTGCGCGATCCTAATACGACAGAGATCTGGGACAGCCAGCGTCAGACCTTTGAGGCAGGGGTCTTGCCCTATGATTTTACCGTCACCTTAAGCGTCCCCCGTGAATGCGAGAGCCCGCTCTTGCTGGGCACAGCAACCCTTTGGCAGCCGGACAATGGGGAGATGAAGCCGCTGGCCGCGAGCTCTTTCACTGCGATCGCCTCAGTTGATGCCATTCTCAGCACCGTCCTTGCCCCCTCCCCAGAGACCACCGCCATTGATGGGGTTCAAGCGCTTCAGCAGACCGCTGCCAGCAACTTTGTCGGCAATAAGCTCGGCCAAGAGACCACCGCCGCGAAGGCAACGCCTCAACTCAATACGGAACTCCTCAATCTACTGAAGCAAAGCGAATCTCCGCAGCGGTTCTTCCGGCGAGTCCCATCCCAGCAACTGCCCCCGAAGCTAGAGCCTCGTCCGGCCTCATCCGCAGCGGTTCCATCCCCACGTCCCCTGATTGACCTTCCCAATTTCAGGCCCCCTCAAGCAATCCCACAAGCACAGGACACAGAACCAAACCCTGAAAACCTCGCAGCGCCCATTACCGAGGCCGACACCAACGAAGGCTTTGAAGCCATTCAGTTTGATGCGATTGAGCTGGATGCGATTCATAGTGGCGCGAATCAGAGCGAACCAGAGCCAGACGTTTTTGCCATTCCAGAAGAAGCAACCCTAGAAGAACTGGTGGAGCTCTTTGGCGGCACCCCCATGCAAACCCCGCTGGAAACATCAGAGGACGCAGGGCTAGAAGATGGGAATCTGACCTTCCTAGACGATGCCTTGGGCCTTGCACCCGCTGTCGAAGCCACGGAATCCGCCGACTCTCTTGAACCAATCAAATCCACAGAGATGCCAGGGGATGGTATTTCCCTGGATACCCCTGATAGGGATTTCCCAGACCGTCCAGACTCTTCAGACAGTCCAGACTCTTCAAACAGCCGAGACTCTTCAGACAGCGCAGACTTTCCAGACAACCCGGATTCATTTCTCAATCGACTGCATCATTTGGTCATTCCCCAACCCGAGGTCCAAGATCCACCCGCCTTGGCCACGGAAATTGTTGTGGATGATGAGCCTGGGCCATCTCCACGCCTAACCTGGATGCAAAACAGCTTGTCAACGGAGCTAGGGGCAATCGCCCCAGATATGACCATCCCCCCTCCTGAGCTCCTGGTCCCAGAAGAAGATCTAGTCATGGGCAAACCCCTGCGGATTCGGCTGCGCGTTGCCCAACAGCCCCCTCAGCTCTGTGCTCGGCTGTGGTTATTAGATTGTCAATCGCGAACCCTTTTGAGCGAGCCTCAATGGGTCATGGCGTTCTTGCCCTCGTCTGATGAGCTAATGGAAGCCACCGTCGATTTGCATGTGCCCCTGGGTTCGATTGAGTTGCAAATTGAGGCGATCGCCGTTGACCCCGCCAGTCAGCGGGAAAGTCGCAAGGTCTCGGTTCGCCGCAATATCGTGGTTCCCGAAGAACAGCAGCTTCCCGACGAAGAGCCCCGGTTTAATCCTTGGATGACCTAAATTCAGTCTGTTATTCACGGCAAGGACTGCGCTGAGCCCTTTGAATAGGCAAAGTCGACCTGGCCCTTAGGCAGGAGGCCGCGACTTGGGGCTTTCTGGTTACGGGGGCTGGGATCCTTGAGCTGGCTTTTTGAGCTGGCTTTTTGAGGTGTCAGCCTGCCTGTGCCAATCCTGCCGTCTGTCTCAGTGCTATCACCGTCAGAGAAAAATGTTGGTAGTCTTGGAAGCGTTGGATAAGTCTAGGGTCTTTCGAGAATGGCCAGTGTAATTTTTGTTCATGGAACTGGTGGTCGAAAAGAAGCCTATGCCATGACGCTTCAGCAAATTCAAGCGGAACTTGGCAAGCATTGTCCGAACGTCGAGCTTGTTCCTTGTTTGTGGGGAGATGATTGGGGCGCAAAGCTCAACGCTGGGGGAGTCTCGATTCCTGAGTATCAAAATAGTCAAGGCGGCAAACAATCCACGCCGGAAGAAACTGCAATTCAACTGTGGGCCTCTCTCTACGAGGATCCCCTCTACGAGATACGTCTGTTGGGTTTAAGACCGCTTCAGGATGAAACAGACGTCATCCTGCCAGGAAGCCAATCCCCCCGCCAGACACTAGAAGCCCGAGTCGAAGCCTTGCCGACTTCAGCAAACCTCCGAGCCGAGTTAGAACGCTTAGAAATTGCGGCAGTCCTAGACGATGCTTGCACTGTAGTCGTAGGACCCCAATCTAAGTCCTTTGAACGGCTGTTAGACACAGCTCCCAGCAACTTGGATGATGACTACGCGGCGATCGCCCGTGCCATCGTTGCCCAGTCCAGATTGCTCTGTAAAGAGCGAGGCATCTATCCCTATTTGCTCATCAACCCCCGATTGAGGGATGAAGCTGTAGAAGCGATTCGGCTAGAACTTTCCCAAGGGGAGATTTCTATGGGGGGTCCATTACGCTGGATCAAAGACCAGGTCATGGATACGGTCATGAGTGTGGGGACCAATGCTGTAAGGCGGAGACGAGGGGCTATTTCAGATGCTACCTATCCTTTTGCAGGTGATATTTTGGTGTACCAGGCCCAGGGCGATCGCATTCGTGCATTTATCCGCAGCCAAATTGAGAGCGAGAAGGTCAAACCTCCGGTCTATTTGCTGGCCCATAGCCTTGGCGGGATTGCTTGCGTAGACCTCTTGATCGAACAAGACCTATCACAGAAGGTCCAAGGGTTGATCACGGTGGGGTCTCAGGCTCCCTTTTTCTATGAAATCGGGGCGCTCCAAACCTTACCCTTCGGCCAACCTCTACCGGAACATTTTCCCAAGCAGTGGCTCAATATCTACGACCCCCGAGATTTTCTCAGCTATGTGGGTGATCAAGTGGGTTTGTTTTCAGGAGCGGTAAAAGATGTCGCTGTAGATAATCAACAGCCCTTTCCCGAGGCTCATAGTGCCTACTGGGCAACGGAGGAGACCTGGAAGGCCATTGCGGAGGTTTTAGGATGACAGTGGAGGCGGTTAGTCCGGAGAAAGTCTATGGGCTCGTGGTTGGCATTGAACGCTATGCTGCTGGCCCAGAGTGGGATCTGAATGGGCCTGCCCGTGATGCTCTCAAGTTTGCGTCCTGGCTGCTCAAACGGGGTGTCGAGCCAGACAATATCAGTCTTTTTCTTTCTCCCCTTGACCAGAAGATGGAGCTGCTGGACGAAGCTAAGGAAAAAGAACTGGTTCCCCACGAGGCTTTTCTCAACAGAATTCATGATGTAGTGTACGACTTGCAGAACAAAGCAGAGACCGGCAAATTGCTCTACGTGTTTTGGGCTGGTCATGGTTTTATCACAACGGTCGAGCAACAAACACGGCATTTGTTTTGCGCAGATACCGATCTCAAGACACGCCGAAACTTAGATTTTGACTCTCTTCTCCTGGCGTTGAAGACTTCAACTCGGAGTACGGTCTTTGCTAAGCAGGTGTTCTTTATTGACGCCTGTGCAAACTCAATCTTTCAAAATTTTTATACAACCATTTCTGCTAAACAGTCTGCGCTGAGACTTGCGACTAACGGAGAACAAAGGAAGTCTGAGCAATTTTGCTTCTTTGCTGCGGCTGAGTATGAGATAGCGATCAATGATGCTAAGGCAGGTACGGGGCAATTCTCACAAGCTGTGTTGGCTGAGTTGAAGGATCTGCCTTTGTTTTCAGACATGAAGACGCTGGCCGAAAGCATTAAGTCTCGGAGTCGTGCAGAGGGACAGAAAGAGCTTGTTTATCGATATTTTCAGATAGGGGCAGATCAAGAAGTAGAAGATAAAATTGAGCGCGAAGAAATAATGACTGGGACGAACTCTACACCTCAGCCTGTTGCACCGATCACGTTGTCTCCTAGACAAATGCAATTGCTTCAAGAAGCTTTGTTAAGTGCCTTTCCTCAGCCAGCAGACCTAGAAATGCTGGTGAAATTCTACTTAGAGAAAGATCTAAGTCATATTTCTATGGCAGAAACCATGACCGCAAGAGTTTTTCAATTACTGAGATGGGTAAATGCCCAAAGTCTTATAGCTGATTTGCTCAATGGGGCCTTAGAGATGAATCCTAATAATCCTAAACTCTTGGATTTTATGAAATTACTGTAGTCTTGAGTATAAATGAGACCACTAGAACTTACGCCAGGACAAATTCAGTCTCTTTGTAATGCGATAGAGGCTTCCGTTCCTAATCGAGATGATTTGGAAAGAATCGTTTATTTTTGTTTGGAAAAAGATTTATTTAGTATTGTTGAACAGGGAAACTATCCGACTGTTATCTTTAAATTAGTTCGATGGTCGAAAGGTCAAGATAATCTATGTAAACTTGTTGAAAAAGTCTGCTATGAAAATCCAGGAAATCCAGAACTGCAAAGATTTTTGTCAGATTATTGGCTCTCTTTTTTGAATTTTTCTAAGTCTCAGCTTTTAGATGAGCAGCAAAATACTCTTATTGAATGTCTAAGAAAAATTGAAGATTTTGAAGAAATTGTCATTCCAGCTTTCAAAAAAACGCTGCCTGGAGTGCCTGACCATCATAAAGAGCTTTTGACTCGATTAGTTGATTCTCGATGGAGCCCCATATTAAAATGGGGATGGATCTTAGATATTTTTCTAGAAGAATACGCAGGTAAGCAGTCTGATGGCTGCTTATACATTGTCAATTTTGTAAGAAATCTCTCAGAACGTGCAACTGATGAAAACTTTAGCTTGCAGGAATGGCTTTCAGGCCTACCTCCTAATTTGCAGCCCAGTTCGCGAAAAAAGCTATCAGGTGATATGCAGTTTCAAGAATTGAAGGCAGAATTTTTGATTACTGTTGAATACCCTGATGCAACATCTGAGACAGAAAATGCTAGTTTTAGCGTTAAAGGATATCTAGTGACTTTCTTTGGCGATCGCCATCGGAAGCCTAAAATTCAAAAAATACCTCTATCAATAGAAGATACGGGAGCTGAGGGGAAGCAAGAGTCAGAACGTATAGATGATGTAACGAATCGTTCAGCTAAAATTAAAGATATACAAGATATTAAAGAGAAACTGCCCGACTGGGTGAAAGAAGTCGAATCTCTTGCAAGAGAAGAGTGTTTAAATGCAAAAACTGATTATGACTTAGAAAATGAGCCAATCTATGACCTGACAGTTGAATTTTGGTTACCTTTTGAACATCTTTTGGCAAAAGTTGAGTCTTGGGAAATCTATAAACTTGCATCTCGCCGTAACCGTCATACAGCCCCTGCGAAAACTTGTCTGAGTAGAAGACATGGTGTTTTAGTACGTTCCTACGATCGCTTTGAAGACATTGCCGCCTTGAATGTTCTTCGACGATCTTGGGATCACTTGTCCAGCTTATCCCAGGACAACACGTCAGACTCTGTATCAACCTGTGGTAGGGTTCATCTCGAAACTTGGGAGCATTGGGCTTCCATTCGACAACAACTCTCTACTCATTTTTATTGGGGGGTAATGTTCTCCTGCCCCCTGTGTTTGGGAGAGGGGTTGCAGAAGTGGGAAAACTTGTTTGACACTATGTTAGAACGAGGTATTCCTATCGCGCTTTGGTCCAGAAATACAGGTCTTGTAAATCTGAAGATGGAATTGGACGCTCTCTGGACGTTGAGTGAGCCATATGAAGTCCTTGGGAAAGTTAGGGAAAAGCGCCAGCAGGCCGATGAAGCACAACATCTGGGTCATCATCTGGCAATCTGGTGTGATGAGCCTCAGCCATTTATAGAACTCAAAGAATTTTTAAGAGAGGGGAGACTGAGAGCATGAGTCAGCAGCAGACCACATGGCAAGTGTTTCGAGGGGATCATACCCCCGATGGCGATCGCATCAAACAGCTTCCTCCAGCACCTCCCTGGCGTCAGTTTCGTGCCCAGCAAACGCCCACCACTGATCCAGAACTGATAAAGAAACAGAAGTCCTATGATGACTTTCTTGCAAAGTATTGGAATTCCCTGCAGGAAAAAGCCGCTGAAGAAAGTAATGCCCGCGATCGCCTCCGAGGTGAGAGTTTTCGCATTCGTCAAGATCAAGACCGGGTCATTCAAGCGGTCAATGCAGCTTTATCCCTACGACGCCCTCTCCTCATTACAGGCAAACCGGGTTCTGGCAAAACGACATTAGCCTATGCCGTGGCCCATGAATTGCAGCTGGGTCCTGTGCTGATGTGGCCGATCACAGCTCGGACAACCCTAGAAGCCGGTCTTTATCGCTATGATGCCATCGCCCGCCTGCAAGATGCCCAGCTTCGAAAACAGCAGAAGGAACTGGGTCAGGCTGTGAGTGTTGAGCGTAATATCGGGGACTACATGCAGCTCGGGCCTTTAGGGACCGCTTTCGGTAGTGCCTTTAGCTGGGGGATGAGTATGGTGTGGCCATTAGAGAAAGAAAAAGCAAACTGGGTAAGACCCTTCTGTGCCAATTGCGATGACTCAAGAGCTGCTTCATTGTCCTAACTGTCTATCTGAAGATATCAGCCGTAACGGCTTCAACGATCGCGGTACTCAAAGCTATAAATGTCGAGATTGCCATCGCCGGTTTGTCCTGACTCCGAAATCCCTTCCCTTGAGCGATGAAGAGATAGCCTTGCTCGAACGTTTATTGCTTGAAAGGCTAGCCATCGCTGGAATTGCTCGGGTGATGCAGCGCTCCGAGAGCTGCATTCAGACCTACGTCAACGCCAAAGCTAAAACCGTTGCTCGGGAGGTGGAAGTGACGAAGAAAGTAAAAAAGCTCTGACGGTCCAGATGGACGAACTCTGGTCGTTCGTGGACCATAAAGGAAATAAACAGTGGGTTTGGATTGCTCTAGATGCGGACACTCGCGAAATCATTGGCCTTTATATCGGGGACCGAAGTGCTAAATCTGCCGAAGCTTTATGGCGGTCTCTACCGGGAGTGTACCGCCAATGTGCAGTCATCTACACCGATTATTGGGAGAGCTATGCCTGTGTGCTTCCTAGCCAACGCCACCGAGCGGTTGGGAAAGAAAGCGGGCTGACGAGCTACATCGAGAGGTTCAACTGCACCCTGCGGCAAAGGGTGTCGCGCTTGGTCCGAAAGGCGCTCTCGTTTTCAAAGAAACAAGAGAACCACGAGGCTGCGATCTGGAATTTCGTTCACCATTACAACCAGCAATTGCGCCTTAAGCAGGCTCATACCGCTTCATTCTCTCCAGCACCCACATAATTGGACTACCCGCTTTCTTGCCTAGTCCCTATCCCCGTGTGTTGCTGATTGATGAGGTGGATAAGAGCGATATTAATTTACCGAATGATTTGCTGAACCTTTTGGAAGAAGGGCAATTTGAGATACCCGAGTTAGTCAGGCTTGCAGAAGCTTCAGAAGATCTGGCAGAAGACTCTGCTTCGTTACAATCCACCACGGTTCGTACGGCTGATGATCTCAAGGTTCCAATTAAGGGCGGTAAGATTCGCTGTGATGCCTTTCCGCTGATTGTGATGACCAGCAACAATGAACGAGACTTCCCCCCTGCCTTTCTCCGTCGTTGTCTGCGAGTCGATATGCCCAAGCCGGAGAAGTCAGATCTCTATCAAATCGTCGAGGCTCACCTAACCAAGGATATTGCTGAACAGATGGATGATTTGATTGGGCGTTTCGACAAAAAAACGGCCAATGAGGCGGTGATGTTGGCAACGGATCAGTTACTCAATGCAGTATATCTCCGACAGCATGGTGCTGCGGTAGAGGAGGATAGCGATTTAGAGAAGCTCATTCTTGCAGCCTTAACGAGTACAGGGAGTTAGCCTGCCAATGGGGATTGAGCATCTGGTTGGCCTATTAGAACGAGCGTACCCGGACTTAACCTCTGAGGAAATTGCCGATATCTTGTGGCTAACGCTGCAACAGTGGCAATTGAATCGGGATGAGAGTGCTCAAGATCGTCCCATCCCCAGCCTTCCTGAGCAATTTGAAGGGAATGAGCAGCCCTTTATTCGAGGCCCTTCTGCTCCGTTGACACTGGCTGGGACGATCCCTGAGTCTGTTGTTCAATCCCGACCTATTGCTGGGTTAACCACCTCCCGCTCCTCTAGTTCAGCGTCTACTTCTGGCTCAACGGCTGAAGAAAAATTTGCTCCAGGAGCTGCCCTAGCGGTGCCTGATGCGCCAGCGCTGCGCAGCTCGTTGGAGATTTTGAAAGCATTTCGGCCCTTAATGCGTCAGGTGCCATCAGCTCATGCTCAATATCTAGATGTACCGGCGACGGTGAGGGCGATCGCAGAAACAGAGGTATGGCAGCCCCAAATGCGCCCTGTTTTAGAGCCCTGGCTGGAATTAGCGTTGGTCGTAGACACAGCCCCCTCCATGGTGATTTGGCAGCGCACCATTTTAGATTTGCGTCGGATTTTGTCACAATCGGGCGTATTTCGAGATGTCCGTCTTTGGAGCTTAGAAGAAAGAGCCGACTCTACCGTACTTGCTCCTTCACTTTGTATTCGTCCGGGGTTCGGGCCGAAAACGTCGTTACAGTCCCCCTGCCGCCCTCAGGAATTGCTGGACCCTCAACGGCGACGCCTGATCTTGCTGATCACGGATGGCATTCATAAGCGTTGGGATAGCTCGCAGATTCGAGAAATATTAAGGGTTTGGGCGGAGAACGGACCTTTAGTGATGTTACAGGTTTTGCCCGAGTGGCTCTGGGAGCGGACTGCGCTAGCTGATGTGACGAAGGGACAACTGTTTGCCCAGACCAGTGAGCGGGAAGAAGCTCATCCGAGCCAGTCGCTCATCTTTGCACGTCAGGGACGAGGACGAAAGAAAGCCTCGGCAGGCACTAAGGTTCCGGTCATGACCTTAGAGCCTGCGGTGGTGAAGCGTTGTAGTCAGGTAGTAGCAGGACAATCATCGAGTTCTGCCCCTGGTCTTCTCTTTGCGCCGGGGCAATTGGCGCGTTTGTCGGTTGATTCTAAGTTGCCCTCTGATTCTCCTCCCCCAGAGCCAGAACTATTACCCACAGAGCGCTTAGAGCAGTTCCGTAACTTTTCATCGCCCATGGCTCGCCGTTTGGTGGGTCTGTTGGCAGCTTGTCCTGAAATCAATTTACCGATTATTCGCTTGGTACAAGCTGCAATGCTGCCTCTGTCTCAGCAGGTACATGTGGCGGAAGTTCTATTTGGCGGGTTATTTAAACCTCAAACAGACCTAACCGCCCATACGCCAGCCGATGAGGTGGAATATACGTTCCATGACGGCGTGCGCCCTCTCATTCAGGATACGGTGCCACCAGCCTATGCTTTCCAGGCGTTATCCACTTGGTTGACCCATCGTTTTGGCTATTCCATTGATGAGTTTCGGGTCGAAGTGACGGATGAGCGGGTTTCTCAGGTCAAGCCTTTTGCTGGACTGCTACTGGATGTCCTAAGGCGTCGGGGGGGTGACTATGCTGAAATTTTTGAAGGCTTTGAGCGGGTTTATGGTCCGAAGTATGCGACGTTTGCGGAATTGCTTGAGCGAGAGAATCCCCAGCAGGACTATGAGATTCGCGCTCGGGCTGGAACCTCTGGCATTGCGGTGTTGGCGATTCATGGCGGGAATTTGCAACCAGGAACGAGTGAATTGGCAGAGGTTATTGCAGGAGAAGATCATGCATTCTATACCTTTGTTAGCTTAAAGCCTGAGATCGATCAAACCCTGTATGTTTCTAGTGTTCAGTTTGATGAGCCCCGTGCGTTAGAAATTGTGGGAGCAGCGGATTCAGTACTTTCGATTCATGGATGCCAGGGAGCTGCTGAGTTTGTTCAACTCGGTGGGTTGGATGAGGATTGGAAGCAGCGGGTTCAGTTAGCATTACTGGATGCTGGATTTGCGGTGTTTGATCAGGAGATGAGTGGGATTCATGCTAGAGAGATTTGTAATCGAGGGCGTTTGGGTCGAGGGCTGCGAATTGAGGTGAGTCGGGGGTTGCGGGATCGCATCTTCAACCCTGAGCGAAGGGTTCAAGATGCCGAAGGTTTAGAGCAGTTTGTCTATTGTCTGAGGCAAAGCACGCTTTCTGTTTGGTTTGACAGGGCAGTGGAGGCACCGCAGTCAGCAATTGGGCAGGAGTCAAATCTCCCTGGGGATTTTCAACCCTTGGAAATCGAGACCGCCCAACTAGTCGATACGGCTACCTTCCCAACGCTCCAAGAAGAGGAATTCACCGTCGCAACCCTAGTCCCTAAGCCGCAGTCATCAACACCTGAATCCTTCTGGTCTAGAGTTCTTCGAGTTTGAAACGGCAACCCTAATCCAGAACCCATCCGCCTGGAGAAAGCGAGGCGGGGGTGGGTCCAGCACCTGGGAAATCCAGCGAAGACAGAGCCGTGCGGAGTGTATGGTTGAAAGGCTGCCGGGACAAGTGCCCCTAGAGATGGTTTTAGTTCCGGGGGGAAGCTTTTGGATGGGGTCGCCGGAAGATGAGCCAGAAAGGCAAAGCAACGAAGGCCCACAGCACAAAGTTACCGTTTCACCCTTTTTGCTAGGGCGGTATCCTGTAACCCAGGCGCAGTGGAAAGCTGTGGCAGAACTTCCCTTGATCCATCAAGAACTAGCTTCAGACCCATCACGTTTTAAGGGAAAGGATCGACCCGTAGAGAATGTATCTTGGCACGATGCCGTGGAATTTTGTCAGCGTCTCAGTCAATACAGTGGACGCAGCTATCGTTTGCCCAGTGAAGCGGAATGGGAATACGCCTGTCGTGAGTTTACAATAACCCCGTTTCATTTTGGGGAGACTTTGTCTCCAGAGCTAGCGAATTATCGTGGAGACAGTTCCTACTGCGATGGGCCAACAGGAGAGAATCGAAGAAAAACAACCCCCGTAGGAAGCTACCCGGCCAATGCCTTTGGCCTGTGCGACATGCACGGGAATGTTTGGGAATGGTGCCAAGATCACTACCATGATAGCTATGAAGGAGCCCCCACGGATGGAAGTGCTTGGGTAGATGAAAACCCCGAACGAGGGTTGTGTATACAACGCGGCGGCTCCTGGGTCAACGGTCCGAGGGACTGCCGCTCCGCGCAGCGCTTCAGGTTCGCGCCCGGCAACCGCGACGACGACCTCGGTTTTCGGGTGGTGTGCGCCGCCCCGAGGACGTAGCCCTCTGCCCTCTTGCCTTTTTGCCCTCTGCGCGCAGAGCAGTCGATTTTTGTAGTACAAATGAATTGACATGACCGACTCTCCCATTCAGCTCATCCACTTCGATCTCGTCAAACAAAAACGCCGCAACCAATACTTCGACGAAGACTTAGGTAATGGCACCAGCCTGCGGATGATGGACATCCCCGCCGGAACCTTCCTGATGGGCTCGCCTGAGGGCGAGCTGGATCGCAACAGCGACGAAGGCCCCCAACACGAAGTCAACGTCCCCCGCTTCTTCCTGGGCAAATATCCCATCACCCAGGCCCAATGGCGAACCGTAGCGGCGATGGAGCCAATCAAAAACGAGCTAAACCCCGAGCCTTCCAGATTCAAAGGCGATGATCGCCCCGTGGAGGGAGTGAGCTGGCACGACGCCACAGAATTCTGTAAACGCCTCAGCCGCCACACGGGCCGCACCTACCGCTTGCCCAGCGAGGCGGAGTGGGAATACGCCTGCCGAGCAGGAACCACCACCCCGTTCCACTTTGGCGAGACGATCACCACTGACCTTGCGAACTATCAAGGCACGGATGAGGTGCAATTAAATTGGTCAGGTTCCTATGGTGATGGGCCGAAAGGTGAATATCGAGAAGAAACCACCCCAGTTGGCAACTTCGAGGTGGCGAACGAATTTGGTCTGTGCGATATGCACGGAAACGTGTGGGAATGGTGCCAAGACCATTGGTATGAAACCTATGAGGGAGCCCCTGCGGATGGAAGTGCTTGGGTGGATGAAAATTCCCAAGAGGAGTTGTATATACTACGCGGCGGCTCCTGGGACTTCGATCCGAGGTTCTGCCGCTCCGCGCAGCGCCTCAGGAACGCGCCCGACTACCACTACTTCGACACCGGTTGTCGGGTGGTGTGCGCCGCCCCGAGGACATAGCCCTCTGCCCTCTTGCCTTTTTGCCCTCTGCGCGCAGACCCGTAGGTTGGCGTAGAGCACAGCGAAACCCAACAGCTTAGGCAATCGCCGATGTTGCTGGGTGTTTCTTGGGTTTCATACTTCAACCCAGCCTACGATTATGGGAGGGACAATTTGTTGGGCGTTGCTGAATCGAGGGATGTATGGATTTGCGGCGATCGCCAACGTAGGTACATGGCAATGCCATGTACCCACCAAATTCATACCTAAAATCAGCAATGCCTTTTGTTGGGTGTCATTGGCAATGGCTTTTGTTGGGTTTCATGCTTCAACCCAACCTACGGTTACGGATGGTGCGATCGTCCCAGCGTCCCTATCTTGGCTACAATCCGATTGGGATAGGCAGCCAAACGCGGCGGCTCCTGGAACAACAATCCGAAGAACTGCCGCTCCGCGCAGCGCAACTACAATCAGCCCGACAACTTCTGTCCAGACACCGGGTGTTTGGGATGATATCTGGTTGGTTTTCTGAAGTTCGTCAAAAAACACCCGGTGTCTAGCCGTTGCTTAGCTTATGCCACTGCAAATCCAACGCCGAAAAATCACCGTTCAGCATTTCACCGAAGACCTCGGCAGCGTGGGCCTGGACATGATCCTGGTCAACGGTGATAGCTTCACCATGGGTTCCCCTAAGAACGAACCTGAGCGAGAAGACGACGAAGGCCCCCAGCACGAAGTCACCGTTCCGACCTTTGTCATGGGCCGCTACCCAGTGACCCAGGCCCAGTGGCGGGCTGTCGCGGCGATGGAGCAGGTGAAGCAGGAGCTAACCCCAGACCCGTCTGAGTTTAAAGGGGATGACCGTCCTGTAGAGCAGGTGTCCTGGTTCGATGCAGTGGAATTCTGCCAACGCCTCTCCTACCACACCCGGCGCACCTACCGCTTACCGTCCGAGGCGGAATGGGAATATGCCTGCCGAGCAGAAACCCAAACGCCTTTCTATTTTGGCAAAACGCTCACCGACGAGCTGGCCAACTACGATGCAAGTTATACCTACGATGGTGGTCCAGAGGGCCAGTACCGAGAAGAAACTAGGCCAGTCGGCAGCTTTCCCGCTAATGCCTTTGGCCTCAGCGACATGCATGGCAACGTGTGGGAGTGGTGCCAAGATCACTATCACAACTCCTACGAAGGAGCACCAGAGGACGGAGCCGCCTGGATAAACGAAGAAAGAGATGATTCGTATATACTACGCGGCGGCTCCTGGAGCAACTATCCGAGGAGCTGCCGCTCCGCGCGTCGCTACTACTTTCGGCCCAGCAGCCGCAACTATAGCTTCGGTTTTCGGGTGGTGTGCGCCGCCCCGAGGACCGGCTAACCCTTTACCCTCTTGCCTTTTTGCCCTCTGCGCGCAGCGCAGCCGATTTTTGTTGCAGACACATAACGCCTTAGCGTATACACCCCGTAGGGACAAACCGCCGTTCGTCCTAGCTGTGTCTGCCTATCTTCCCGCACCACTCTCGTAAAATAAAGCCAGACCGCCACCCTTCCCTGGAGTTCTCCCATGCCACCCACAGCTCTCCAGCCCAGCGCTGCTGTCCTTTACCCCGACTCCGACGGTAAACCCATGGCCGACAACACCGCCCAATACCGCTGGATTGTCCGCCTCGTGACCAACATCAAACAACTGCTCAAAGACCAAACCGCCTTTGTGGCCGGGGATTTGCTCTGGTACCCTGTCAAAACCGAAAAGTCCCAGACCCCGGATGCCATGGTGGTGTTGGGTCGCCCTGAGGGAGACCGAGGTAGCTACAAACAGTGGGAAGAAGACAACATTGCCCCCCAAGTCGTCTTTGAGATTCTTTCCCCCAGCAACACCGCCACAGAAATGCTGGCCAAACAAGCCTTCTATGGCAAATACGGTGTCTTAGAAATGTTCTTTTACGACCCAAGTGCTTACGAATTTTGGGGTCTGGTTCGCTCTGCTCCGGATCAAGATTTCAAACCCGTCGTGCCGATCAATTTCCCTTGGGTCTCCCCGACGCTGGGGATTCGCTTTGAGTGGTTCGAGGACGGTTTAGCCCTGTTCTATCCCGATGGAGAACGGTTCAAGGATCCCCTGGTGTTTATCGAAGAACGGGATCAGGCTCAGGCAGAACGAGACCGCGCCTTTGCTAAGCTCCGAGAGCTGGGCATTGACCCGGCGCAGCTCTAGCTTGGTCAGACACCGGGTGTTTGCGGCAATCTCGGTGGTCTATCCTAAACTCTTCTCAAAACACCCGGTGTTTCGGTGTCTCGAATAAAAAAGACAGGGCACAATCACCCTGCCTTCTAGCATTATTCAATTAGCACTCTGGAATGACATAGCGGTCTATTACATAGCAGAGCCAACACCCACGTAGGCACCGTAGAAAAACAGGCCCACAACCACTAACACACCAGTACCAGCGACTGTTGCAACGATCCACAGTGGAATTCTTCCGCCTCCAGACACAGCTGTCCCCTCCATTGATTAAACAGGTTTACAAAAATCAATATCTTAGAAACAAGAGCCTCACCCAACGGTAGGCCCTTTCCTTAAACAGACTCAAAAAAGGGTAACCCAGGCAAACCGTCGCTCTAGTTAAAGAAATAGCTAGAGAACAAAATGCCGAGCACAAAAATAAGCAGTAGGCCCAAATACAGCGATGTACGGTTGAGCTCAACGGGCTGCTTATTTGGGTTTAGATTCCGATCTTGTGGCATGGTCGAAATTTACCGTTGGATAAACTGCATCGCGGCGATCGCACCCAGGAAGAAAACACTGGGAACAGCCAGAGCGTGCACTGAGAGCCAGCGCACCGTGAAAATAGGATAGGAAATCGGTTCGTTGGGATTGTTTGAAGTCATGTCAAAGGTCCCGCTTCAAAAGCTATTTAGGATTAGTGAACTGATCAATCTGCTGCTTCGCATCAGTCCGATCAGACACGATCGGCGCTTCAATACGGTCTTGGGTGTAATACTCATTCGGACGCGGTGTACCGAAGGCATCATAAGCCAGACCCGTCTGCACAAACAGCCATCCCGCAATAAATAGAGCAGGAATTGTGATGCTGTGAATTACCCAGTAACGAACACTTGTAACAATGTCGCCGAAGGGACGCTCACCGGTTGAGCCACCAGCCATAACTCGACTCTCCTGAACCAACAGTTAGCTTTTCTTTATCTTATCTGAGTGTGCGAACCCTGGATCATAGATTCCTTAATGGGGCGAAAGAAAACCGTTACATTTTGTTACATTCCGCCCCGGAGTTGAGGAAAAAGCTGGGATTGACTAGACCGACGGGTGCCCTTTAGGGCTTGAAGGCGCTGGCGTTTACGCAGGCGCAGCGTTGGCGTCGTAGCGCAGCAGAATCCCGTTCTGGCCCAGCACAAAGCCCTTATTCGGCGAAGAGAAGAGGACCCGGTAGAGATTAGAAGGCAGATTTTCCACATCCCGGTCCTTGGTCCAGCTTAAGCCGCCATCTTCACTGACCAAAAGATTGCCGCTGCCGCCGGTCACCCAGATTTCGTTGGGGGTGCGGTAGGTCAGGTCCAGTAGACCCCAGCCAGTACCAGGCTCAGGGCTAATGCCGTCATCCCAGGATTCTGTATCAATCGAGTCTTGGGTGAACTGAATTGCGCCCCCTTTGGCGAGGAGCCATAGCTTGCCATCCGGCCCAAAGCCCATATTTTGCAGACGACGGGAGGACGTGCGCTGGTGAGGCACCCAGACATCTTGACCGGGCTCCCAGGTGGAATAGAAATTACCGCGAGCGGAGACTGACACGTAGCGACCATCTTCAGCGCGGGACAAATTACGGACAACACCCGCCGCATCTTGGACCAGGGCCTGCCAGTTGCGGCCATCGTCTTGAGTTTGATAAATGGCCGCCACATCCGTTGCCATTTCAGCGGCATGGGGAGCCAGGGCTGTGACGAGGAGTGGAGCACCGGGCAGTTTTTCGCTCAGGGGAATGCGTTGCCAGGAGGTTCCGGCATCTTCCGTGTGGAGCATGACTGAAGGCTGACCGACAATCCAGCCCTCATCCCCCGCAAAGCTGACGGAGGAGAAGCGATAGTGGGTTTCTTCCGGGAGATCGATCGCTCGTGTTTCCCAGGTCCGACCGCCATCGAAGGTTTCGAGCAGGGTCTCGTTGGTGCCTACCATCCAGCCGTGGTTGGCATCGGAGGTGAAGGCCAGGTCTAGGACGGTCTGGTCCGTGGGGAGGACAATTTGCTCCCAGGGGTTGTAGGGCAGGCTGGCGAGGAAGGCGCTGTTGCAGCTTGTGCAGAGGAGGGCGATCGCCACCCAAATCAAACTCGTACGGGCCAAACTCGTACGGGCCAAACTCGTACGGGCCAAACTCGTACGGGCCAAACTTACACGCAGCCAGCTCACCAGCGAACGAAAGGGACGAAAATCTAGACTCACCATAGGATCTCAGCTCAACCCATAAAGGCTCATAAAAAACAGAAATGCTAGGGCCAATGCCCCGAAAATCAGAATATTCTTCTGTCCCGGCGTCAACGTATTGACCCCAAGACCGTACCCAAGATTTTCTTCAAATCCTGAGGCTTTACCTTTTGGTCCAATATTAGAAAACTGCACCTTCGGCGCATTACAAACCGGACAGCGCCAGCTCGAATCAAGCTCTACGAAAGACGTATTAGCAGGCACTTGCCGACGGCTGTCTCCCTTGAGGGGCTCATAGACATAGCCGCAGGAGCGACATTCGTAACGATCTTCATGGGTTTCGCGAAGAGCAGATTGCTCAGGCACCGGGCTCTCGGCGGAACCGCTCTGGGGAGGTTCGCTCGGGGAGGTACTCATTGCAGTAGCCAGAAAATAGGAAATCTTAATAACTTAATAAACTGTAACAGATCGCGGGAGTCAAATCGGACCAAGCCCAGGAGAAAGACCGCTAGCAGACCAGAAATCCTCATCCTTAATCCCAATCATTGGAAAAGATCATTGAAAAAACTCTGTTCAGAAGCGCCCGCTGTCACAAACCTTGATGGCACAATGTAAACGGCTAGCAATTGTAGAAGGACCATCCATTGTGTTTGTTCTGAACGGATATGAGTATCTGCTGGGATTTTTGCTGGCAAGCAGCTTAGTCCCAATCTTGGCCCTGACGGCTTCGCGGTTGGTGCGACCGGCCCAGCGAGGACCGGAGCGCCGCACTACCTATGAGTCGGGGATGGAACCCATCGGGGGAGCCTGGATTCAGTTCAACATTCGCTACTACATGTTTGCGCTGGTCTTTGTGATCTTTGATGTAGAGACGGTCTTTTTATACCCTTGGGCCGTGGCCTTTAGCCGATTAGGGCTTTTAGCGTTCATTGAGGCGCTGATTTTTATCACTATCTTGGTGATTGGTCTTGCTTACGCGTGGAGAAAAGGAGCCCTGGAATGGTCATGAAGCAAATCCTCAACGTCGGTGATGCGGAATACGAGCAGTGGCAGCGCGATCGCATCCTCAATCCCGTTCAACAGCCTGCCATTACCCAGGAGCTGTCTGAAAATGTCATTTTGACCTCCTTAGACGATTTACATAACTGGGCGCGGCTGTCGAGCCTCTGGCCGCTGCTGTATGGCACAGCCTGCTGTTTTATTGAGTTTGCGGCGCTTCTGGGATCCCGGTTTGATTTTGACCGCTTTGGCCTGGTGCCCCGGTCGAGTCCCCGCCAAGCGGATCTGCTCATTGTGGCGGGAACGGTGACGATGAAGATGGCTCCGGCGGTGGTTCGTCTGTATGAGCAAATGCCGGAACCCAAGTATGTGATGGCCATGGGGGCTTGCACGATTACGGGGGGAATGTTTAGCGCGGACTCGCCGACGACGGTGCGGGGGGTTGATAAGCTGATTCCGGTGGATCTGTATATTCCTGGCTGCCCGCCTCGGCCTGAGGCGATTTTTGATGCGGTGATTAAGCTGCGGAAAAAGGTAGCGAATGAGTCGTTGCAGGAGCGCGATCGCCTTCGTCAAACCAACCGCTACTACAGCACCACCCACCAAATGAAGCCGGTACCGCCGATTTTGGATGGCAACTATCTCAACACGGGCAAGCGCGAAGCCCCACCGAAACAGTTGGCAGAGGCGATCGGCATGCCGATTCCTCCGGCCCTGAAAGCATCTCAGACCCAGAAGGAGCAGGTAGACCGTGGCTGAAGAGAATCAAAGTTCTGAAACGGCAATTGTTGAAGCGGGCAAGACATCCCAGTGGCTGACGAGCAATGGCTTTGATCATGAGACCCTCGCTCCCGATCACTTGGGCGTTGAGCTGATTAAAGTGGAGCCGGAGTTTTTGGTTCCCCTCTGTACGGCGCTCTATGCCTATGGCTATAACTATCTGCAATGCCAGGGTGCCTATGACGAAGGTCCGGGCCAATCGTTGGTGAGTTTCTATCACCTGATTAAGGTGAAAAGCGATGCGGATCGGCCTGAGGAGGTGCGGGTGAAGGTGTTTTTGCCTCGCGAAAATCCTAAGGTTCCTTCGGTCTATTGGATCTGGAAAGGTGCGGACTGGCAGGAGCGGGAATGCTATGACATGTATGGGATTGAGTATGAAGGTCACCCGAATCTAAAGCGCATTTTGATGCCGGAGGATTGGGTGGGTTGGCCGTTGCGGAAGGACTATATTTCGCCGGATTTCTACGAATTGCAGGATGCGTTTTAGGGTTCTCGAATTCGTTCCCCACGACTGCTGGTTCCCAAATTTCAGAGATTTGATCTGCCCCTTTGAGCGCAACGCTCAAAGGGGTTTGTTTTGGGTTAATAGATCCAGGGGGTTCAGCTTGAATTTCAATCGTCTTAAAACAATTGAGGAACCATCGGAAATTTTCTAGAGTCTAGTTGTAGAACACCTCGTCTCGTCTCCACCCAGTAGAGAAAATTCCCATGACTGGTCATATCTTCATTTCCCACGCCACGAAGGACGATGAAACGGTCAGGCAGTTGCGGCAGCGGCTGGAGGATTTTGGCCAGCTCACTTGGGTGGACTCGCGGGTGTTGACGGGGGGTGATGGCAATATCAACGAGATGATCGAGAACAGTATTCGCAGCGCTCGCCACTTTTTGGTGTTGGTGAGTATGGATGCGCTGGATTCGGATTGGGTGCCTTGGGAGATTGATATTGCGCTTGAGGCAGCCCAACAGCGGGACGATGGCTACAAGGTGATTCCGGTGGTGTTGCCGGGGACGCGGCTGAAGATTGCGAAGCGCTATTTTCCGAACAACCCGCTCTACATTGAGGTGCCGGAAGGGCCGACGGGACTGGATGAGGTGATGCCCCAGATTGCGGCGGCGTTGGGGTTGGAGTTACCGGATGATTTGCAAATGGGCGGGGCCGTTGAGGCGGAGCCGGTGGCGGAGCTGCTGTTGGAGCTGACGGATCCGTGCATTGTCGAGAGTGATAGCGGGGATGAGAACAACAGCAAGATTCGGCGGGCGCAGGCAACGGCGGAGCTGACCTATGTTCCGGCGGATGGTAGCCGCGAGGTGCGCAGTCGGCGCTATCGGTTTACGGCTCCGCTGGGTCCGGTGGAATTAGAGGAAATTCGCTGGTACATCGAGCGCTATTACCAGTGGCCCACGGGAGTTTTTCGGACGCGTATCAAGTGTCAAGACATTTGCCTGTCGCGACAATTAGAAGGCGGGGAGCCCACTGAATTGGCAAAAGGAAATGAGAAGCGGCAATCTCAGGTCAAGACGACAATCTAAGATCGCTTCTGGTGTGTCGATGTTTGGGAGTCAGATTCAGAGGATTTTGCCGGGAGTGCCTTCAAGTTCTCAGAGCGCTGGTGAGCGGAGCGTTTACGAAAACTGTCCGCCTTGATTTCGAGAATGACCGCATGGTGAATGAGGCGGTCAACGGCGGCGACGGTCATCATGGAATCACCAAAGATGGAGTTCCACTCACTGAACGGCTGATTGGCAGTGACCATGATGCTTTTGCGCTCATAGCGATAGGCAATGAGTTCAAAGAGAACGGAGGTTTCTGCCTCGGATTTTTGGACATAGCCGAGGTCATCAATGATCACGAGGTCAAAGCGGTCGAGCTTTTTCAGGGCAGGCTGAAGCTGGAGATGAAGCTTTTCTTTTTGGAGATACTGCACCAGGGTGGTGGCACAGAAGAATTTGACGCGCTTGCCCGCTTCCAGGGCGGCACGAGCGATGCCAGCGGCCAGATGGGTTTTGCCGACCCCAGAAGGTCCGAAGAAGAGACAGTTTTGGGCGTCATCAATCCACTGGGGTTCAGTGGCGAGTTTTTGAATCGGGAGAGGGTTAACCAGGGGCAGGTGTGTCCAATCGAAATTGGAAACCGTTTTGGCGTTGGGCAGTTGAGCTTCGGTGATGGCTCTTTGGAGGCGCAAAGCCTTGCGGCGGTCTGTTTCGAGTTGGCACAGGGCCAAGAGAAATTGCGCGTAGGACCAGGTCTCTCGCATGGCTTGCTGCTCCAAGGTCTCCCAGTGGTTGAGCATATGGGATAAGCGCAGGTGCTTGAGCTGAGCGCTGAGGCTTTGGTAAGGGCTCAGCTCCGGTTGAGACGAGCTCTGGTTCTGCATCTGGGATGACGCTGCTGTGGGTGAACAGAAGGGCATCGTAGTCGTTGAGGTCATGTTGTTGGACATTCACGGTGGGGAATTCGAGTTTGGTGAGCAACTGAAAATGGAGTCTGAGCCTTGAGAGGGTGAGGGTTTTGGCCTCAATCTCTGGGAAGAGGTAGTCAGCGACCGCCGCTTCCTTGTTTTGGGTCGCCGCAATATAGAGGGCTTCGACCATGAGCACGGCGGCAGAATCAAGCTCAAAGCCAGCCTGGAGCTGTTTCCAGAGTTGGTGATAGCGCTCATTGGGCAGGAGGTCCTCTCGCCAGGTGCTGTGGAGGAAGGCCAAGGGCTTTTTGCGCAACCCTTCGATGACATGGTGATAGTCCACCGAGCGGGCGCGCCGCTTGTCCTTGTCAGTAGAACGAATCCGTTTCAACCTGAACACTTCATGGCCTTCGAGGTAGCCCATCAGGCGGTTGTGGTGCAGATGCACTTCCAGGGACCGGCCAATTAAGCGAGACGGCACGCTGTAGAGCATGCAGCGGATATCAATCGTGCTGTTGCTGCTCACCTTGGCGGTGAGGAGTTCGTAGTCCGCAGCCCGGTATTTGGGCAACGCCTGGAGATGCGCTTTCTCATGCTCATACTTATCCTGATGCTGGGCATTGAGCTTGGCCACACAGTCATTGAGCAGGTCTTGATAGTCGCTGACGCTAGCGAAGTCGGTGCTGCCGCGCAGGTACATCGCTTGGACAATGCGGTTCTTCAGATGACCGTGGGGGCCTTCAATAGAACCGTTCTCGTGGGCGATTCCCCGGTTGTTTCGCGTCGGTTGCAACCGATAGTGCTCACACAGGTCGTCATACAAGCGCGTCAGCGGTTTGGTCTTCTTCCCACCCAGATTTCGATAGGCCGCACTCAGGCTATCGGTGCGATGCTGCTTTGGAGCCCCGCCGCAGGCAAACAGGGCATTCTGCAATCCTTCGGATAGGGCGACAAAGCTTTCACCCCCCTCGATTAACTCCGCGTAGGACCAGCCGCTGTAGCCCAAGCGGTAGTGATAAATCAAGTGCTCATAGGGCTTTCCATTTATCGTCACCACCGTCCCTTTGAGTTCGGTGAAGTCGGAAAATCCTTGCACCCCCGGCTCGTGACGCAGCTCAAACATCACCTCGGGAGCTGGACCATACAGTGCTTTCCAGGTTCTCACTCGCCGCTGAAGCGTCCTGAGCACTTGCGGATATTGACCCGGATATTTGTCCTGCAAATGCTCAAATAACGTCGTCGGTTTCAGTCTTGGCTCAGCTCGCAGCATCGCCTCTAGTTCGGCTTCCCAAAGACCGTTGAGTGGATCTGGCCGGGTCCGCACCCCGGTGCCCTCTCCACTCCCCTGCTGCCACTCGTTGGCATCCATTCGTTGCGCGGTTCGCACCGAAAATTCCGCCACCGCTGCCGCATCTTGCTGCGACAGGCCATGCTCCTTTGCATTCATGTACACTCGCTGTTGATACATTATTACTCTCGACACTCGTTAGAGTCCTTTCTTTCCAGGGGGACCCTATGAGTGTCTTTTTTTGTCGATCGCCACGCCAGTGAGCTGTCAAAGTCTCACGTCTGTCTCACGATCCAAGCCACGCTTTCGCGACAACTCCCGCCAGGAAATGTCGAGCAGCCGCCAATGCTATTGTCGTCTAACAGACGCGGGCGGGTAAGACGGAGGCGGCGTTGCCGGAGTGGGGGCAGTGGCTGTATCGGGGGGCGATGGCAGCGGATTCTGCGCGGGAACCCTTGGAGGCTTGGCGACGGGCGGGTGAGGGATCAAGCGTCAGCCGTCGGTTTTCGGTGCAGGTGGATGATCAGCCCCTGGAGGGCACGCCGGAGGCAGAAGCGGCGCTGTTTCGGGAGGCGGCGAGTGATTTGCTGTCGTTGCCCTGGGAGATTTTGCATGATGGCACGGGGTATCTGTCCCAGGGGGGAGCGGGTGTGCGGGTGCGGCGGCGATTGCCGAACCGGAAGCAGGTGATCACGATTAAAGCGGATTTGCCGATTCGGGTGCTGTTGTTGAGTCCTCGGCCTGAACAAACGGATGCCAACGGCAATATGACGGGCTACATCGACCACCGGGTCAGCGGGCAGGCGCTGGTGGGGGCGATGGAGAATTTGGGGGGGCTGGTGCAGGTGGATATTTTGCAGCCGCCGACGTTCCCGGCGCTGAAGGCGGCGCTGAAGCAGGCGCGGGATGCGGGGGATCCCTATGAGATTGTTCATTTTGATGGCCATGGGGTCTATGACCGGCGGGTGGGGTTGGGGGCACTGTGTTTTGAGCATCCCAGCGACAGCGAGAAGCTGGGTCAGCGTCGAGTGGATTTAGTTAAAGCAGACAAGTTGGCGGCGGAGCTGAGGGGCTATGGGGTGCCGCTAGTGTATCTGGATGCTTGCCAGACGGCGCAATCGGAAGCGGACCCGAAGGCATCGGTGGCGGCGAAGCTGCTGGAGGAGGGTGTGGGTTCGGTGGTGGCCATGAGCCATACGGTGTTGGTGGAGACGGCGCGGCGGTTTGTGGAGCCGTTTTATCGGGCCTTGGCGGCGGGCAAGCGGGTGGGGGATGCCATGTTGGCGGGGCAGGTGGCGCTCTATGGCGATGTCTATCGGTTCAAGATTATGGGGGCGGGACGGCTGGAGTTGCAGGACTGGTTTGTGCCGGTGCTGTATCAGGAGAAGGACGACCCGCAGTTGTTTACGCGATCGGTGGGGGCAGATGGGGCTCGGCTGGGGGCGCAGCGGCGTCAGACCTATTTTGGCCGGTTGCCGGAGCCACCGGCGCATCGGTTTGTGGGGCGGAGTCGGATGCTGCTGCATCTGGAGCGGTTGCTTTTGCAAGAGCAATACGCCGTAATTCGCGGTAGTGGCGGTTTGGGGAAGACGGCGCTGGCGGTGGAGTTGGTGCGGTGGTTGGTGCGGTCCGGTCGGTTTGGGCGGGCGGTGTTTGTCAATGTGGAGCCGCAGAATGTTCAGGATGTGAAAGGGATTTTGGACAGCATTGGCAATCAGCTTTTGCCGCAGTATGCCGTTGCTCAGTACGGTGATGACTTGAATGCGGCGTTGTTGCCGGTGGAGCGGGCCTTGCGGGAGCGTCCGGTGGTGATTTTGTTGGACAATCTGGAGTCGGTGTTGCCGGATAGCACGGGGCAGAATCCGGCGGGGGTGGCAGATGTGACGGACCTGCTGGGGTTGTGTGGGCGACTGTTGGCGGCGGATGGGCGCTGTCGGTTGGTGTTTACGAGTCGGGAGCGATTGCCGCAGCCCTTTGCGGGGGGCAAGAATACCGTGGAGCTGGGTCGGCTGAGCGAGTCGGAGGCGATTCAGTTGGTGGAGCGGGTGATGGCGGAGCAGGGTTGGGCGTTGCCGGAGGCGGATGATGCCGCGACGCCGGAGGAAGTGCGGGAGTTGGTGGAGACGGTGAATGGTCACCCAAGGGCGTTGGTGTTGTTGGCGCGGGAGGTGGCCCAGGGGCGGCACCGGGGGGTGCGGGCGACGACGCGGGATCTGGCGGGGTTGATGGCGGAGTTGGAGGCGCAGAATCCGGGGGATCGGGAGAATTCGCTGTATGCGAGTGTGGCGTTGTCGTTGCGGCGATTGCCGGGGGAGATGCGGGAGGCTGTGAATCGGTTAGCGGTGGTTCATGGGGGTGCCCATTTGTTTATTTTGATGCAGGTGATGGGGCTTGAGCAAGACGCTGCATCGGCTGTGGCTTCGAGGCTGATTGAGGTGGGGATGGCGGAGGAAGTGGAGTACAGCTACCTGCGGCTGGACCCGGCGCTGCCTGCTTACCTGAAGCTGAACCAGACTGCTGAGCAACTGGCTGAGCAGGAAGCGGCCTGGGCAGAGGCGATGGGGCAGTTGGTGAATTTTCTGTACCAGCAACAATTTGAGGACAGTAAGCTGGCGTTTCGGTTGACGCTGCTGGAGTTGCCCAACCTGATGGCGCTGCTGGCGGTGCTGGGGCAACGGCTGGAGGCGGATGCTGCGGTGGCGGAAGCGGTGGCGGATACGGCGGGGAGCATTGAGCAACTGCTGTCCTATCTGAACCGGCCCCAGGCGCTGGCTCGGGCGGTGGCGCTGCGGGAGCGGGCGGCGGCGGTGATTCCGGATTGGGGGCACGCTCGGTTTGAGCATGAGCGATTGGTGATTGAGCGGTTGTTGGGGCAGAATCAACTGCAAGCGGCCTATGGGAAAGCGCAGGCGTTGCTGGAGAAGGCTCAGGCAGCGGGGGCGGGAGCTTATGCTGAGGCGGATTATGATTTGGCGATGGCTCATGCCCTGTTGGCTCGGGTTCTAGAAGCCGACGGGCAGGCAGCACCTGCGCTGGCATTGTGTGAGATGGCACAGCAGTTGTTTGAGACATTGGGGGCACGGGGCATGCGTATGGCTTCTGTAACCCTCGTTCAACAAGCTGATTGCCTCCGAGCGCTAGGACAGTTGGATGAGGCAAGGGCAAAGTATGAGGAACGCATCAAACGGGGCGAAAAATCAGGAGATTTCCGAGGGGTGGCAGTGGGTAAGGGACAGTTGGCGACGGTGCTGATAGCTCAGGGGAAGTATGGGGAGGCGATCGCCCTCTACCAAGAAGCCCGCGACCTGTTTGAACAACAGAATGAACCCAAAATGGTTGCGACGGCATGGCACCAGATGGGCTGGGTGTATCAGAAGACGAGAGATTACGATGTGGCGGAGGGGGCTTATCGGCGATCGCTAGAGATTTCAACCCAGACCAATGACTTAGGTGGACAGTCCAATAGTCTGTGCCAACTGGGAATTCTGTACAAAGATTTGAATCGACCAGAAGAAGCCCTCATATTTGAGCGCCAATCAGCGGATATTGATGTTGCACTGGGAGATCTTCAATCCGAAGGGATTATGCGCAACAACATTGCCGAGACCCTGCGCAAGCTGCACCGCTACGACGAAGCGCGGTCTGAGATTTTGCGGGCGATCGAGTGCAAACAAAGTTTGGGCATTGCTGGAACTGTTTGGAATGCCTTCAACATCCTGCACCAAATCGAAACCGCCACCGGCAACCCCGCCGCCGCCCAGGCCGCAGGGCAGCAGGCCCGCAGCGCCTACCTCGCCTACCGCCAGCAGGGGGGCTACGCGCAGACTCCAGGGGGCAAATTAGCCGATCAGATTTTTAAGGCTGTGCAAGCAGGTAGTGCTGATGAGGCGGTTCAGTTTCTAACCCAAGTTGCACAAGCACAAGATACTGAGCCCTGGCTCAAAGCCTCTGCGCCCAAACTCCTCGCCATCCTCAACGGCTCTCGCGACCCAGCCCTAGCTGATGACCCCACCCTCGATTACGACGCCGCAGAAATCCTCTTTTTGATTGAACGGTTATCGTAGGGGCGGGCATTCCCCGCCCTCCGGGGCATTCGGCGAAAGGACGTTCGCGGAACGTCCCTACGGGGTAATGGGGTGGGGATTTTGGGATTCTGCATTGGGCGCGGGATGTGCGCCCCTACCGGGGGGCATTGGCGGCAGTGGGGGTGGGCTAAAATTGAGCCATACCCTCAACCCATTTGTGCCTCAGGGTCACCAAATTCACCGTTTGCGCCATCACCCACCATGCAAACCACCCAAGACAAAATCCAACAACGTTTGCGCCTCCTGCCCGACACCATGCTGGAGGAGGTGCTGCTGTTTGTTGACTTCCTGCTCAGTCGCCTGAAAATCTCCACGGCTCCTGCCGAAAAGCCCGAAGCCAACTTCGCCCAGGCCCTCAGCCAATTCCGCGATCAAGTCGAAGCCGAAGGCAGCGATATTGAAGAAATTGACTTCTTTGCGGATGTTCGCGATCGCACCCCCGCCCCCGAAGCTGCCAAGTGGTAAATCAACAACTGGTTTGGTTAAACTATGCTGCATTGGACGTTCGGCGGAACGTCCCTACAAGAAATGGTTATTGAGGCGACAGCGCAACGACCTCTTGCTTGAGGCGATCGCCCATCTCATCCTCCGCCACATCCAGGTCATAATCCATCTGCAACCCCAACCAAAACTGAGGTGACATATTAAAATACAGCGCCAACCGCAGCGCCGTATCCGCCGTCACCCTCCGCTTACCCTGAACAATTTCATTAATGCGCCTAGCCGGAACTCGAATTGCCAGGGCAACTTGATTCTGGCTGAGATTCATAGGCTTGAGAAACTCCTCCAGAAGAACCTCACCAGGATGAATCGGGTCTAGCTTCGCTTCAGTCATCACCCACCTCAGTGATAATCAACAATCTCGACATCAAAGGCTTCGCCAGCCTCCCACCGAAAACAGATACGCCACTGGTCATTGATCCGAATACTGTGCTGGCCCTCGCGATTACCCACTAATTTTTCCAAGCGATTTGCAGGAGGCACCCGAAGATCTTGCAGCGTCTGAGCTCGGTTAAGCATTCGCAGCTTCCGCAGGGCAACTTGCTGAATATCTTGGGGGAGCTTGCGCGATCGCTGCCGCCGAAAAATCTTCTCAGCTTCCTTACCCTTAAAGCTACGAATCACATGTACACGTCAAAAAATTGGTCTTGATTACATCTCTAAAGTATGACGCAACTCGTTAAACGTCAAAGATCGCGGTATCGCCCAGCAGCATGGTTGGGTCTTGGTTTCTCGCGATCGCCACTTTCAAGAAATCGAAAATCTCACCGCTGAGACTTGGTAATTAGCAAGATGCATCAGACGTTCCGCCGAACCTCCTGATCAACTAACTGATCAACTAATCGTCCGTCGGCAAAAAGCCAGACCTCAACACCTGCTCCGCACCATAGGGAGAGGCCTCAGGAAAGACCGATTCTTGTAAACCCGTTTCTGCGATCGCCTGCTCCACCGCCGCCTGATAACAATCCCCAAAAACCGCTTCAACATAAGGCTTGAGACTCGGAGAGTCCTGAAGAGACCGCAAGAGGCGACGACGATGCTCCACAATACTGCCCTGCCAACTCCCGCTGCGCCGCTCTGGTTGAAACTGCCACTTCAGCAAATGGAGCAACAGCACAATCAAATTGCTCTCTAGGCTACGGCGCTCCCGCTTGCCCATCTCCTCGATTTCCTCAATCAGATTTTCCCAATCCACCGCCCCGTAGTTGCGATCGCGCAGGTGCTCCACCATCACCCCAATCCAAGCAACATAATCAGCCTCATAGGTCGGTGAGGATTCACCTTGGAGATTAGAGGCCAAATTGTTGACTATACGACTGAACTCTATCGCCATGGGGAGGAGTTTTACCTTTGCGATCGCCTCTCTTTATCCTAGCGCCGTTCTGCTAGAAGATTCACGAAATTGACAGGGTCAGGTTAATCAGGATCAGGTTAATTAGGATCAGGTTAATTTTGGTAAATTACCCGCGCATCTAACCTTTGCTGGCGCAGATAGCTTTCCCAACGGTCTGCGATCGCCCGATTCGGATGCACCCCCGCCTGAATATAGGGACCGCGAGAGTCACGGGCCTGAAAGGCGTCTGGCACATAGCGCCGCACTTGGTTGAGCAACTCCCAGCCCTCGCCAGGAATCGCGATCACGTATCGGGACACCGTCGGCGTCTCAACGGGATTGGGGGGAAGAGGTCTGGGCTGGGGCTCATAGACAATGCAGGTCCGCACACCCAGCGAACTCGCCGGAACGCGCCCTAGGGGATCGGTCAGGGGAACCGAACGGCTGCGACCTCGACAGACCTGGTTAAAGGCGGTGTTAACCTGGTTTAAGGTTGTGCGGCTGGCTTGGCGATCGCTCGGATACTGATAGTCCCGCTGAAACCCGAGCAACGCCTGGGCAGTCGCCTGTCCCGCAATGCCATCAATGCCACCGGGATCATAGCCCAAGGCCACCAACCGAGCTTGTAAGGCTTGGACTTCGCTGAAGGACAATCGGGTCGGATCCGTTTCCCCGCCCGCGCCGCAGAGGTTCAGGAGCGTCAAGGTCTGAGGCCCCGCCACCCCATCTTGCCACAGTCCTTCAACGGCTTGAAAGCGCGAGACCGCTTGCAGCGTCGGTTGACCGTAGTACCCCGTCACTAAATGGGCATCTAAATAGCCTAGATTGGCCAGTTGTCGTTGCAAAGTGGTGACACCAACGCCCTGTGAGCCCAATTTGAACAAAGGGCATGAGGTTTGGGCTTGGGCGGGTGGAGAGAAAAGAACGGGCGGGAGGGCGATCGCGCCCCCCACAGCGAGGGCAGTTAAAACGGAGAGCACCTTCATAAAAACTCCAAGGGTTGCAGGGCCTGACCCATAGATATTCGGTTGAGTGGATGCAAGTTATGCAACTCATCCGGTGTCGTTCGGCCATTGTTTTAACTTGAGTCTAGGAAAACGCTTGGCGATCGCCTATTACCCCTTGAGGTACTTTTTAGCAGGAGCTAGTTCGAGCCCTATTTTGAGCCTGAGCTCAGCATCAGCACTTCAAGCCCCTTAAACCGCTAGGAATTCTTGAATCACCGCTTGGCTGAGTTCGCTCGTCGGTCCAGCGGCAACGATACCACCCTTTTGCATGGCGTAATACCAGTCAGCCTGACGGACAAAGTGCAGGTGTTGTTCTACCAGCAAGACCGAGATGCCGGTGGCTTCGATAATGCGGCGAACGGCGGCTTCAATTTCAAGAATAATCGAGGGTTGAATGCCTTCGGTAGGTTCGTCGAGCACTAGTAACTTGGGACGGCTGAGGATGGCGCGGGCGATCGCCAACTGCTGCTGTTGTCCCCCACTCAGATCTCCCCCCATGCGATCGAGCATCGACTTCAGCACCGGAAACAGATCAAACACTTCTTCCATCACGACCTGTTTGCGCTGCGCTGCGGAGAGGGATTCAAAACCCAGTAAGAGATTTTCCTTGACCGTCAGGCGAGGGATAATTTCCCGACCTTGGGGCACATAGCCAATTCCCAGATGGGCGCGGCGATCGGGGGTGAGGCGCGTAACCGATTGTCCTTCTAAAATCACATCCCCACTGCGGGGTTTGAGCAATCCCATAACGGTTTTGAGCAACGTGGTTTTGCCGACCCCATTGCGACCAATCAGGCAAACCATTTTGCCCCGCGCCACGCTCATATCAACGTTACGCAAAATATGACTTTCACCGTAATAGACGTTGAGGCTCTGGACATCCAGCATGGGCTGGTTAGCCGGATCTAGGGTTGCCGCTGCCATTGTCCCTTCCACTGCATTAGTCATGGTTAAGCCGCCTCTTCCGGTTGTCCTAAATACACTTCAATCACCCGAGGATCGTTTTGCACTTGGTCCATCGTGCCTTCGCAAAGCACAGAGCCCTCGTGCAGCACGGTAACCTGTCGCGCAATTTGTCGCACAAATTCCATGTCATGTTCAATCACAATGATCGAATGACTTTCTGCCAAGGAAATGAGCAGTTGTCCCGTCCGTTCGGTTTCCTCATCCGTCATGCCCGCGACCGGCTCATCCACAAGGAGCAAGTCTGGAGCCTGAGCCACCAACATGCCAATTTCGAGCCACTGCTTTTCGCCATGGGAAAGCACACTGGCAGGGGTATTGCCCTTGGGCGCTAAACCGATAATCGTTAGCAAGCGCTCCAGTTCTTCTCGATCCTGGCGCGAGAGCTTGCCAAAGAGCGTTGGCCAGAGATTCTTGCTGCGGTTAAAGGCCAGTTCTAGGTTTTCGCGGGGGGTCAAATTGAGATAGACCCGAGGGGTTTGAAACTTGCGCCCAACCCCAAAGCGGGCAATCTTATGTTCAGGCATCTTGCGTAGATTGCGGCCCTTGAACAAGGCACGACCCTGGGTCGGTTGCACCTTACCCGTAATGACATCTAAAAATGTCGTTTTACCGGCTCCATTGGGTCCAATAATCACCCGCAATTCACCATAATCCATGGAGAACGTGAGATTATTGAGGGCCTTAAAGCCATCGAAGCTGACGGTGACTTGGTCGATTTCGAGAATGGGTTGAGCCATGGTCCTGGATGACTGGTCCTTGATGACTGGTCCTTGATGAATAGTCATTAGATTAATGATTATTGATTAATCGTTTCCCGTTCCTGCTGAATCGCTTCATCGAGCTCCACCGCAGGGTAAGTGCGAAGCTTCGGCGGAAAGCCCAGAAAGGCTCGGGCTCGGTTGATGCCATCGTTGCGGAACCAGCCAATCACACCATCGGGTAAAACCGTTACGACAATCAAAAACAAGGCCCCTTGGAAAAAAGGCCACACATCTGGAAAGCGTTCACTAAGTAACACCCTGGCCCAGTTAACAATTACTGCTCCCAGGATTGCGCCCACCAGCGTCGCGCGACCGCCGACCGCGACCCAAATGACCATTTCAATGGAAAAGGCAATGTCCATGTATTGAGGCGAGACAATGCCCGACTGGACCGTGTAGAGGGCTCCGGCAATTCCGGCGATCGCCCCCGAAACCCCAAACACCAACACCTTAAAACTCGTGGGATCATAACCGGAAAACCGCATCCGGCTTTCGTCATCGCGAATCGCAATCAGCAATCGCCCAAACCGACCGCTGGTCAGCCAGCGGCAAAAGGCATAGACCAAAACCAGTAAAACAATCGTCAGGATGTACAACCGAAACTGCACCGGAGCACTTCCGACTAACCCCCCAAATAAATTTGCCGAGGCCGTTTTCAAACCATTGGTGCCATTAATCAGCTTCTGCTGGCCATTGAAAAAGTTGAAAAAGACCACCAGCGCCGCCTGGGTCAAAATCGAAAAATAGACCCCCCGAATGCGGTTCCGAAACACCATATAGCCCAGGAGTCCCGCAATTATTCCCGGAATGACCACAAGGGCCAACAGCGTAAACGGCATCGAGTTAAACGGTTGCCAAAACCAGGGGAGTTTTGAGACGCCATAAAGCCCAAAAAACTCAGGAATCTGGCCCTCGGGCAATTGCAAATTCAAATGCATGGCGAGGGCATAGCCCCCGAGGGTGAAGAAAATGCCGTGGCCCAAACTCAATAACCCCGTATAGCCCCAGACCAGATCGATCCCCAGGGCAACGATCGCCAAGGACAAAAACCGGCCCAAAATTTGCAGCCGATCCGGGGCCAGCAGCAGCGGCATAATCAGGATGAAGAAGAGGGCGATCGCCCCCACTATCCCCGCTTCCTTGAGCAGTCGCTGACGCGAACTCCCCTTTTTGACAGTTACAGCTTCCATATCGATTTCGATCCGCTCAACGCATTGAGAATATGCAAGGTTTTTGGGCTTTCCCTAGGCATCCACCGTCCGTCCCTTTTGCGGAAATAGGCCCGCAGGTTTGATTTGTAAAAAGGCAATAATCAAGGCAAATACCATCACCTTCGCCATACTCGTCGTCGCAAAGAACGTAAAGAGGTCCGTAATGGGTTGCACGGCTTCAGCCAAATTTAACTGCAACAGCAATTGAGGCAGCGTGCCAGAGCCAATCAGATAACTCACCGTCCCAATCAATAACGCCGCCACCACGCTGCCCACGAGCTTACCGACACCGCCAACCACAACCACCATAAAGGCATCGACAATGTAGTTGCTCCCCAGGTTCGGACCCACGGACCCCAATAGCGTGACGGCGCAGCCCGCGATCCCCGCCAAGCCTGAACCAATGGCAAACGTCAGCGCATCCACTTGATGGGTGGGAATGCCCAAACAAGCACTCATCTGCCGATTTTGTGTCACCGCCCGAATTCGCAGCCCCCAGCGGGATTTTTGCAAAAACCAATACATGCCCAAAAGGCAAAGACTGGTCAGAACAATGATAAACAAACGAGCCGAGGGCACCGACAAAATCGTTTTTAGCCAAGCCCGTGAAGCGTCGTTATTCAAACTCTCTTGGAAGTCCTGAGGAAAAAGACTGAGCAAGGTTCCCCGCAACCAAGCAGGTGCCGTCACGTCAATATTGCGGGCGCTAAACCAGGGTTTGGCTAGGGCTTTTTGGGCATTGAGAAGGCTTCCGGCAGTGACGGCGATCGCCCCAGACAACATCACCAACACCAGCATCGCCCGCGATTTGATTTGATCCCAATTCGAGCGGCGTTGCAACAGCCATTTCCCCCCCCAAAAGAGGAGAACAAAGAGGGCTACGGTGAAGGCGATCGCCCAGTTCACACTGCGTACAAACTGAATCAAAATCAAACTCACCCCCCAAGTCGCCAGCAAAGTCTCCAGCGGTCGCCCATAGAGATGCCGGATCACCTGCCGTTCCAGAAACAACCCCACGGCCCCGGAGACCCCAAAGGCCAAGACCAGCGCAAAAAAGATATAGGTACCAAACAACGGCGTATCTTTGAGCGGCTGAAACAAGTTCTGCACCACATAGGTGGTGTAGGCCCCAATCATCATCAGTTCGCCATGGGCAAGGTTGATAACCCCCATCAAACCAAAGACGATCGCCAACCCCAGCGCTGCGATCAGCAGGACCGCTCCAATACTCAAGCCGTTGAAAAGAACGTTAAAAACCGCCTCAAAGACTCCTTGAAGGACCATCTTTTTCCTGCCACAAAATAAACAAAGAAGGGGGCAAATTTGCCCCCTGTATCCATCCGCGATCGGCCTCACACCAACCGATGACCGTAGGGGCGCGCATTCCGCGCCCAATTGTGCAACAGCGCATCCCGCGCCTGATTTTGCAAAAGCGCGTAATCTCCCTACACCTTGTATTTTTCGCCCTTCGCGGGATCCGACCAATCGCAAGCAAAGCCCTTGGTCTCAGGGACATACTGGTTCCAGGGCACCGGATCCACAGGTCCCGGCGTTTCAAAGACGATGTCAAACATGCCATCATCCCGAATTTCGCCGATCCGCACAGTCTTCGAAATATGGTGGTTGGCATTCATCGTGACCAACCCTTCCGGTGCATCAAAGGTTTGGCCATAGGCCGCCTCCCGCACCGCTGGAATATCGGTCGAGCCCGCCTTCTCCACAGCTTGCTTCCAAAGATAGACCATGATATAGGCCGCTTCCATGGGGTCGTTGGTGACGCGATCGTCCCCATATTCCGCCTTAAAGGCCGAAACCCACTTCTCATTGACGGGGCTCTTGACTGTCTGGAAGTAGTTCCAGGAAGCATAGTGACCCTTGAGAAACTCAGGCCCAATCTGACGCACTTCTTCTTCCGCGATACTGACCGACATCACTGGATACTGGTCAGGACCCAGGCCCGCCGCCTGCATCTGCTTAAAGAAGGCGACGTTACTGTCACCATTAAGGCTGTTGAAAATTACCCCCCCATCGGGCAGTGCAGCCTTAATTTTGGTGATAATCGGCGTGACTTCGGTATTGCCCAGGGGCAGATAATCTTCGCCCACGGTCTCGCCACCCTTGGCGCTGAGCTGCTCCTTGATGATGGTATTAGCCGTCCGAGGGAAGACATAGTCTGATCCCACCAGGAAGAACTGCTTGCCTTTATTTTCCAGCAGCCAATCCACCGCCGGTTCAATCTGCTGGTTCGGCGCAGCACCGGTATAAAAAATATTCTTAGAGCACTCTTGACCTTCGTACTGAACCGGATACCACAGCATGTGGTCCTTGGTTTCAAACGTGTCTTTGACGGCCTTGCGGCTCGCGGAGGTCCAGCAGCCAAATACGACAGAAACCTTATCTTGGTCGATTAACTTGATCGCCTTTTCGTTAAACGTCGGCCAGTCGGAGGCACCGTCCTCCTTGACAAACTCAATTTGCTTACCCAGGACCCCCCCGGCTGCGTTGATCTCCTTAATGGCCAGCAACTCCGCATCCACCACGGTGTTTTCGCTAATGGCCATGGTGCCGGTCAAGGAGTGCAAAATACCAACCTTGATCGTGTCTCCGCCCCCGCCACTGCTCGCACTACTGCCTGAATCTCCACCTCCTGCATCTGGGGCAGCACAGGACTTGAGCAAAATGCTGCCTGCGGTTGCCGAACTTAAAACTAAAAACTGACGCCGATTAAACTGGCTTGCCATTTGAAGACTTGCTCCCCACAAAAGAGACCACACGACAAGTGATACCCCAACAAAATCCTAGGATTTTGCAGGTGTTGACAGCATAGTAGAGAGCGGCTAGCAGCAAAAATGTATTTTCAACTACAAAACACAATCTCTAGTGAATTTGTTTTGTAGACTTTTGTACTTTCTCATACGCAATCGACCGATCCCCAGGATTAATCCCTCTGGATTGGCATTTGGCAACGGACGAATGCTAGGACTAAATCAAGACCCTCTCCAGATTTGAGATTGGTAAAGACAAAGGGTTTTTCGGGCCGCATCCGGGCGGTATCCTGTTGCATTACCGCTAAATCTGCTCCCACATGGGGGGCAAGGTCTGTCTTATTAATTACCAGTAGATCAGACTTTGTAATACCAGGTCCCCCTTTACGGGGAATCTTGTCACCCCCAGCCACATCAATTACATAAATCGTTACATCAACCAATTCAGGGCTGAAGGTCGCGGCTAAATTATCTCCACCACTCTCAACCAACACTAAATCTAAGACAAACTGATGTTCTAGGTCTTCGATCGCACTCAAATTAATCGAAGCATCTTCGCGAATGGCGGTGTGGGGGCAACCGCCGGTTTCTACGCCTCGGATGCGATCGCTCGCCAAAGCCTGACTCCGAACCAAAAACTGCGCATCCTCTTGGGTATAAATATCATTGGTCACCACTGCCAGTTGATAGTGATCCCGCAGGGCTTTGCACAGGGCATCGACGAGTGCTGTTTTACCGGAGCCTACGGGACCTGCAATCCCAATACGAAGGGGAGACATGAAGGTGATTTCGAAAGAGCATCAAAGCATGGGTTGATTTTACCGCGCCATCCTACAGTCCCAAATATTGCTTGACCCCTTCGGCAATGCCCTTCGCCATTTGGGTGCGAAACTGGCTGCTACGGAGATTTGCCGAATCCTGAGCCCCGGTGACAAACCCCGTCTCGACCAATACCGAAGGCATGGAGGTTTGAGTCAGGACATAGAACCGAGCGGTGCGGACGCCGCGATCGCGAATATTGGTGGTTTGCAAAATCTTCTGATGAATGGTCCTCGCCAAATCACCTCCAGACGAATAATAGTAAGTCTCCAGCCCATTTACATCCGGACGAGACAAACTAATGGCATTAGCATGAATACTCACAAATATCGTCGCATTTGCCCGCTCAGCCATGGCAACACGGGGAGCCAAATCTAAATCATATTCCCCGGATCGAGTCATCAGGGTTTTAATGCCAGCCGCTTCTAGTTGTGACGACACCTGACGAGCAATATCCAAAACCACATCGGTTTCTCGCAAACCCTGCTGGCCAACGGCCCCCGGATCAGGCCCCCCATGCCCCGGATCAATCACCACCAAATAGCGACCATTGGGCACCGACGGATTACTGGGCGTGGGAGTCTCCAAGACCGGCGGCGGACCGGGCGGCAGCGTCACCTTAATCGGCTGGGAGGCAACGGGTGCCGGTGGTGTCAAAACCGGTGGCCTTGAAACCGGCGGGGTGGAAACTGGCGGGGTGGAAACTGGCGGAGTCGTAACCGGCGGAGTAGGCGGGACATAGGGCGGCGTGGTGGTGGGCAGTTCATTCTCTATGCTGACCCGCTGGGGTTCCGGCATTTCCAGCACCCAGTTATTGGCAGTCCGTTCCCGCACTCGGACCTGCTGGGGGTCAAGGGTCCAGCCTGATGCAAGTTCAACTACGATCCGGGTAGTTTGGCGATTGAACTGGGCAATGCGAACCTCTCGAATGGCTCCTTGCCCTGGCTGCATGATCTTGGAACGCCCGAGTTTTACCCCTGGCAAATCCACGACCACCCGCATTGGGTTCATAATCATCTGGGCTTGGGGTTTAACCCGTCCGTTGGTGCTAAATTCCAACTGATTGCTGGGGGCGTTCAGTTGCCAACGGGACAATTGGGCAGCTTCTGCCGGAAGACAGAGCAAAGCAGAACTCACCGCTGCAAGAATCCAGGGAAGACGGCTACGCATAACTGTAATGTAGTGTTGAGGAGCGTGAAGATGTTCCCGGTCCCTGACGTCATAGAGGAGCAGAAGGTGTCGGGGAAGACGAATATTTTTTTGAACTTCTCTATCTAGGGTCTGAGGAAAGGTCAAATCAATCTGACTAGTGTAAGGAAGGCATTTTCCTTTCGCTACGCTTGCATGCAGGTTGACCCATGACTCCTGACAAAAATATCCTCACCAACGCCGCTGGCATTCCCGTCCCCAGCAACGACGTCTCTAAAGGCATTGGCAAGCGAGGGCCGCTGCTGCTGGAGGATTACACACTGCTAGAAAAAATGGCCCACTTCAACCGGGAGCGGATTCCCGAGCGGGTGGTTCACGCCATTGGTGCGGGAGCCTACGGAACATTGACGGTGACCGAGGATATTACCCACCTAACCAAGGCCAAGCTGTTTTCCGAGGTGGGCAAAGAGACCGAAATGTTTGTCCGCTTCTCGACCGTGGCCAAATCCAAAGGTGGCTCCGATATCTATCGGGATTTGCGAGGCTTTGCCATGAAGTTCTATACCGAGGAGGGCAACTGGGATCTGGCGGGGAATAATACGCCGATCTTTTTTGTGCGTGACCCGATGAAGTTTATGGATTTTATTCGGTCTCAGAAAGAGCATCCCGAGCAGCACTGGCGACAGGATGAAATGTGGTGGGATTTTTGGTCTTTGGTGCCGGAAAGTATTCACCAGGTGTTGTGGCTGATGGGCGATCGCGGTGCTCCCATGGGCTGGCGGCATCTCAATGGCTATGGTAGCCACACCTTTAGCTTCATTAACGATCGCGACGAACGCACCTGGGTCAAATTCCATTTCAAGACGGACCAAGGCATCAAAAACTTTACCGAAGAGCAGTGGCAACAGATGCAGGGCATCGAACCCCGCTGGGCCACGAAGGATCTGTACCAGGCGATCGACCAAGGCAACTATCCCTCTTGGACGATGTACATCCAGACGATGACCGATGAGCAGGCTGCCACATTCCCGTGGAATCCGTTTGACCTCACGAAGATTTGGCCCCATGCGGATTATCCGCTCCAGCGGGTCGGTCGGTTTGAGCTCAATCGCAATCCCGACAATTATTTTGAAGAAGTCGAGCAAGCAGCGTTTTCGCCGGGTAATGTCGTACCGGGAATCTCCTGGTCCCCAGACCGGATGCTCCAGGCCCGGATCATGTCCTACGCCGATGCCCACCGCTATCGCCTCGGCGTCAACTACGACACCTTGGCGGTGAATCGCCCCCACGCCACGGAAGCCAACACGCCCTACCGGGATGGCTCAATGCGTGCCGATGGTAACAATGGTTCGCGCATCAACTACAGCCCGACGCACCGCGATTATCCTAGCGTCGACGCCAAAGCCAAGGAGCCGAGCCATCACGTTGAGGGCATGGCAGGCCGCATTGAGCTGGATGAGCCCGACCACTTTGACCAAGCTCGCATGTTTTACCAAATGCTGGACGACGACGCCAAGGACCGGCTTGCCCACAATATTGCGGGTAGTTTGGGCAAATGCGCACCGCCCATTCAGGATGCACAAATGAACCTGTTCCGCCAGGTAGACAAGCAGTTGGCTCAGCAAGTCAAAGCCAAAATGCAAAGCGAAGAACCGCCTAAACCAGAGCCGATGCCTGCGAGTGTGTAGCGATTAGAAGAGATAAGAGCATTCTTAAAGCCCAGACAAAAAGCCCAGACCATTGAGTCTCTGGGCTTTTTGGTCGGCATCGATTGTCCCTGATAGAATAAGAGTACTTTCGTAAGCGGCGAGCACAATGGTTGTCAACTCAACAGCAACGCCTACCTCTAGGATGACGAAGTTATGCTATCCCATACTATTAGAACCGGTGTCAGGGGGATGGATTGTATCCATTCCGGGATGGGTGGAAGCTAGAGCCGTTGGAACAAGCAGGGAAGGGGCAGTAGACTCCCTTCGGCAATGGGTGAGTCAACGGCTTCAGGAATCCATCACTCCAACCGGAGAATTCTCTCAGCTTGAGCTTGATTTTCCCTGTGACTTAACCAATCCTATCCTACATTTCGCGGGTATGTTTGCAGACGATCCAGCATTTGATTCTATGATGGAGCATCTAGAAGCATTCCGCCAAGAGGATCGCGAGGCGTATTTTCGCCAACTCGACGCTGAAGAAGTAAAAGAATAGAAACCCCAAAGAACGCGATGCTGAGAGTCTTAGATACAGACCATATCTCACTTTTTCAGCGCAATCATACTCAGGTTGTAAGACGAGTAAGAGAAACGGCAAGCAGTGACCTTGCTATCACTATTATTTCGGTTGAAGAGCAGATGCGGGGCTGGCTAGCGGCGATTCGTCAAGCTTCAAATTCAACACAGTTAATCGAGAATTATCAGCGACTCGCTAGTACGGTAAGATATTTTAATACTATCGCTGTGCTTCCATTTAATCAGAAGGCAAATCATTGCTATGAAAACTTTTTAAGTCAAAGAATTCGCGTTGGACGTCAAGATCTAAAGATTGCGGCGATCGCGATCGCCCATGATGCAGTTTTAGTGACTCGAAATCGGCGAGACTTTTCGCAAGTACCAGGATTACAATGGGAGAGCTGGGCAACCGAATAGACATTCTAGACATGGATTGAGGAGGGCAATGAAGTCAAGGTCCTTATTGGGCGATCGCCTCAAACAAAAAGCCCTCGACCTCGGCTTCCACCAAGTCGGCATCGCCCGCGTTGCCGATTGGGACCATGAACAGCAACCCAACCAAGCCCTTCAACGCTGGCTCGACCAAGGCTACCAAGCCGACATGGCCTGGATGGCCAACCCCAAACGCCAAGACATTCACCAAGTCCTTCCCGGCGTACGCTCCGTCATCGCCCTCGCCCTCAACTACTACACCCCCCATTCTCACAGCGACGATCCCAACCACGGCAAAATTTCCCGCTACGGCTGGGGCCGAGACTACCACCGAGTCCTCGGCAAAAAGCTCAAGGCCCTCAGCCTCTGGATCGAAGACCAGCCCTCAACCGACGGAGCCGCGATCGCCACCCGCTGGTACGTCGACACCGGCCCCCTCTCCGACAAACTCTGGGCTCAACGGGCCGGACTGGGCTGGATCGCCAAAAATAGCAACCTCATCTCCCGCCAATACGGCTCCTGGATGTTCCTCAGCGAAATCCTTACCACGCTGGATCTAGAACCCGATCGCCCCCATACGGCCCACTGCGGCACCTGCACCCGCTGTCTTGACGCTTGCCCGACCCAGGCGATCGCCCAGCCCTTCGTCGTCGATGCCAACCGCTGTATCGCCTATCACACAATCGAAAACCGCGCGGCGGAACTCCCGGATGGGATCGCCGTCAACTTGAAAGGATGGGTTGCAGGGTGCGACATCTGCCAAGACGTTTGCCCCTGGAACGAGCGATTTGCCCAGCCCACCGATGTTTCAGACTTCGAACCCTACCCTGGGAATCTGGCCCCCGACCTCCAGGAGTTGGCGGAGCTGAGCGAAGCTGACTGGCAAGAACGCTTTCCTGCCTCCGCCCTCCGCCGTATCAAACCCACCCAGTGGCAGCGCAACGCCCGCGCCAATCTCCGGGCATCTTCCTCCGATTCCCCTTGATTTCAGTTTGAGTGAGAGATAATGATGGAGATGGTGCATTTTAGAAACAAGCGACCCCAATCCCAGACCGTTCCTAGGCAGTTACTTTGGATCTCATCCGTGAAACTATCCCGTCTTTTCTCCCTCAGCCTCGTTTTCAGCCTGACCCACAGCCTCGCCGCTGTTGCTCAGGTGCCCCACACCGCCACCATTGACTTCAAGGAGCTGCGGGAGAGCGGGTTAGCGCTGGCCCAGGAAGCAGCCCAACGGACCCAGTTTCAGCAGTACGATATTGCCCTTCAGCAAGCGGAGCTCGCAACCCAGCTCGTGCCCGATGACTACCGGGTCTGGGCTGTCACTGCCGACATTTATCTCCGCACCGACGAGACCGATAAGGGCATCGAAGCCCTTGATAGGGCTCGCAAACTGGAACCCCAGGATCCGGCGATTAATCTGGCCCTCGGTACGGCTTACTTCCGCAAACAGGAGTATAAAACCGCCACGGACTACTACGAAAAAGGCGTTCAGCTCAAGCCGGATTCCCCCGGTGCACTGTTTGATTTGGGCAATGCCTATTATCTGACCCAACGTTATACAGAAGCGGTGAGCACCTACCAAAAGGCCGTTGATCTCAGCGACGATTTTTGGGAAGCAATTAACAATATTGGGCTCGTGCGTTACGAACAGGGGCAAAAAGATGGGGCGATCGCCGAATGGGAGCGAGCCCTGGCCATCAATCCCAAAGCCGCTGAACCCCAGCTTGCCTTGGCGGTGGCGCTGTTTGGCAAGGGCGATCGCAGCAAAAGCCTAAAGCTGGCGGAAACCGCGCTCAAAACGGATCAGCAGTATGGCAGCATGGACTTTTTGAAGGAACAGTTGTGGGGCGATCGCCTCCTGCAAGATACAAAACTCTTCCTCTCCACCCCTCAAATGAAGAGCGTCCTCGCCCGCGTCCAAGAGGCACAATAGCGCCAACATAATCCCTCCATTTTGGCTGGTAGGGTCGAACTGCGGTTCGACCCTTTTTTGTGGATCCTGACAACATCCCCCGGCTAATTCTGAACGATTAAAGCACCATCCGTTCGGGGCTCTAGGGTGATCCGGTTGGCGATCGAAGTGCCGTTCATCTGCCAGAGCACGTTGGCCCCAGTGGTCGGATTTTGCCAGAGAATGTCCGCCTGCTGATCATTGTTGTAGTCACCACTGCCGGCGAGCACCCAGTCTCTGGAAACCGGCGGCAACGAGACCGCCTGGGTTACGGTGATACCGTCCATAATCCAAATCAGATTTTGGCCCGTGGCAAGGTTTCGCAGCACCAAATCGGGTCTCACATCATCGTTGAAATCGCCAACCGCTTCGATTTGCCAGTTTCTGTCTCCAATAATCGGCCCAAAGGTGGCTTCGCTCTTTTTGGTTTGGTCGCCATTCATATACCAAACCGAATACTGACCTGTGCTGGTGTTATTCCAGATAATGTCTTCTTGGCCATCTCCATCAAAGTCGCCCACGCCGCGAATGGACCACTGACTCGCTCGACTTTCAATTTCATCTACATCATCGGCGACAATATTAACAGTTTGAGCCCCTAAATCAGTGGGGTCTAGTGTAACAATGGCATTTTTCCCCGTCGCGTCTTCTCGAAGGAGCAAATCTGGTGTGCCATCCCCATTAAAGTCACCCGTACCGCGAATATTCCAGGTGTTGTAGGGATCCGGCAAGGTAAAGGCAACCTCGGTTTCCTTAGTGTCGCCATCCATAAACCAGATCGAGATCTCGTTGGTGGTTGGATTGACCCAGAGGATATCGCTAGAGCCATCTTGATCAAAGTCGTTTTTGGCTTCGCTCGTGACAGCATCCAAATCCAGATTGATGATCTGAGTATCGATCAACTCCAGCGGCGGATTTTCTGGGCCATTATTACCCAGGTCATTCACTTCAATCGTAATACTGGCATCCGCATCAACATTTAACGGCTTAAACCGTAACCCATCCAAAGCTGCATTAATTGCAACTTCGGTCCCCGTAAACGTCATCGACGCATCCGCCGTTCCGGTACCGGTAGAAAAGATCAATCCTTCAATCGTCCCAAGGGTTAAGCTGCCCGTATTCGGCGTCACGCTCAGCGTCACTTGTAAGGATTGGGTCGGCAAGGCATCGTCATCGAGGGTTAAAACATTACCCGTGGCTTGAGAAAAGGTCAGCGAGCCGTTGCCATTGAGTTGGATCTTGGCTGCGGGATCCACCTCCTGAAGCACCCCATTTTGCAAAAACTGGATATCAGGTGGGTCGTTTTCAAAAACAATGGGTGCGTAGGTTGCTTCAAATACCGCTGAAGCCGCGTTGGGGTTATTGGCAACGTCAATGGCAGCGCCTGGCTTGACGCTGATGGTGACCGGACCCGGCTGACTGGGGGCAATGGTTAGGGTGTAGGCCGTATCCGAACCCGCTACCGGAACCACCTGCGTCACCGAACCATTGTCAATCAGCAAATCTTCCAGCGTCGCCGGTGCAGTAGTAAACGTCTGGAAGCCGGTGACTACCTCAGAAAACGTAACTGTGACCTCAAAGGTTTCGTCTAACACCGGCTCAGTCGGCCCTGCCAACACCACCGTGGGAACCTCGCCATCATAGGTCACGTTCAAAACGTTAGAGGCGGTATTCGGATTGGTGGCCAAGTCCGTTGCGACCCCTGCACCGATGGAGATTTCAAGCTGCTGCACGGTGTTGGCAGCCCCTGGGTTGGGAGTTACCGTAAAACTATATTTTGTACCATCCACCGGATCAACCAGGACTGGCTCAGAGGCGACAAAGTTATTGCCTGGGCCAAAGCTAATATCCGATGCCTCAAACCCAAGGATTGCTGGAGAAAGATTATCACCAAAATCCGCTATGACCGTAAAGGGCTGGTTGGTCGGCCCAGTCAAATCAGTTGTCAAAACAACCGAAGGACTCGTCACGTCATAGATTCGGGTGATAGAATTGGCAGCCTCGCTGGGGTTACCCGCCAAATCGGTAAAAATGCCCTGGGGCAGACTCGCCGTAACTTCACCTTCAGCGGCAGGGGTGAGGATGAAGTCAAAGATTGTGGGAGAGGTGGAGGTGATATTGAATAGAGAGGCCGAGCCGTTGGTAAAGCTGAAGAAAGTTGCTTCGTCGAAGGGGGCGATCGCCTCGCTAAACGTCGCCGCAATACTAAAGATCCCCTGGTTAAAGTACTCTGGCGTTGCTGAAAATAAGGTAACCGTTGGATTTTTGGTGTCAATATCAAAGATATCCGTCACCAGCTCCGAATCCGGCTGGGCAGGCTCTTGCTCTAAGCCATCTGGATTTTTCGCGCCCGTAATCTTCAGATCCAGATCCGCAATTTCAACCCCCAAATCAACCACATCATATCTGGCAACAAAGGCTTTGTTGGCAACCCCTTCGTAGGTAATCCATTCGCTCTGGGCTGCGTTGAAAACAAGTGTGCCACCGGGTTGCTCGTTAGGAAATTCGATCGTGGGCTGGATACTCGGATCCATGCCTTCGCTGTAGACGATCGTGAAGCTGAATCCAGGGGTTACTGCATTGGCACTGGCAGTCCCCACATTGTTATCCGAAACAATTAGATCGGCATCATCATTAACAATGACATCCACAACCTCCGGCAACGTCCGCAGAAAATAGACCGCTCCAGAATTTTCAACATCTACCAGATCGTCATCAGGTCGCGACAATAACAAATCATCTTGGCCTAGAACACTGACATCAGCAGGAGCTCCAATCAGCGCTTGGCTACCACCAATGGGATTTTGATAAATCGCCACAGCTGTGCCGAGGGCCGGTTGATTTTCAATCCCATATAACTTTTCTTGAGCACCAGGCTGGATACCGCCATCCAAAATCTCATTTCCTGCCTCACCCTCTGCAAAACTGATTTCGTTTCCGTTTGCATCCACTGCCGCTTTCGTCAGTTGAATGACTTCGATTTGCTCCCACTGGGGTGTGGCAGTCTCTTGGTTGAGCTCGTAGAGGAACACAGCACCGGGGGTAAGATTGCGGCCATCAGAAGGGCCAGCAGTTGGCGCACCAACCAAGAAAAAGTCCTGAGAAAGAGCAACGGAGGTGCCGAAACGGTCCTCTGCTAGATCGGAGACTTCCTCCTCGGTCAAACTATCCAGATCCGCAATATCTCCCGTCGGACTCGTCCCCAACAAACGCCGGGGAACAGGGTCCCAGGTGCCATCGGTATTGCGTTTGAAGACATACACTGCCCCGGCATCTTGCGCTAGGACGGTGATATTGCTATTCTCATCTTGCTTAATGTCATCCTGGGGCGCACCGACGATCGCATAATCCCCATAAATGCTGACCGCTTGGCCAAACTTGTCATCGACATCGCGATCGCCCTGTTCCGCCAACAACACCGCCGCCTGGGTCCAAGTCCCTCCGGCATTGGTATAGACAAACGCAGCTCCAGTCGCCCCAATTTGCTCAGCACCGGGCTCTGCAAAATAGAACGTGTCCTGGTTAGGAGAACCAATAATTATTTGAGTGATTGGAGTGGTTTGACCATCTCCATCAACGCCCTCAAAGACATTTATGGAAACAGAAGACCCAAAGTTATCGTTGGCAAGCCGAGCCCCATTCACCTCTGGCAAAACATCGGCCTGGAAAAGCTTCGTTGAACTTGAAGTCCCCGCTTCATCCAGTTCAATCACATAGGCCGCACCAGCATTGGCAAATTCGACATTCTCAGATTCGACAACCGGGCCATCCGACTCATCAAAAGGTGCGCCCACAACAATCGTCTTACCTGAGGCAGCAACCGCTGAGCCAAACTGGTCTCCTGCAATGCCAAGGGCGTTTTCATCAGCAGATGCAGGATCAACCTCAAGAATTGTCAGTGGCTCCCAAGCTTGGGTTAGGTCCGCAGCCTCAGGATTACGGTCAAAAACGTAGACTCTTCCCGCTTGAGTCTGATTATTAGGCGCATTGGCATCCCCTGTATCCACGGTTGCCTTGGGATCACCGATGACAATCCGTTCAATCGTGACACCCGCAGCGTTGACATAGCTCGTAATCGCAACGGCATGGCCAAAGTCAACGGATTGAAGCGCCTCATCCGCCCCAAAATCCGCTGCCGTCAGCTTTTGGACCGGCTTCCAGGAACCATCGGGCTGTTTCGCGTAAACATAGGCCGCCCCTGGACTAAATTGTTGCGGGTTATTATCGCTAAGGGGGTTATCATCCGGAATGCCCACTACGGCATACTGCGCCCCGATCGCCACCGAATAACCAAATTGCTCGTTCGTAACTAGGTCATTAAAATCGTCATTGCTATTGAGATTATCGTCCGGATTGACAACCCCAATGGTGGTGTCATTATTAGGCGCATCGGCATCGGGTGAAATCGAAAACACCTTGCTGGCGACGACCCAGCCCAAAATCCCGGCATAGGAGGCTTGGGTTTCCGGGGCGATCGCCAACCGAGCAGGCGCTCCTACCTCCCCCCGCGTTGCATCCAACACCCAATTTCCACCTAAACTGGCTTGCCCAATCGGCGTCGTCGAAGCCGAAATTCCGGCCCCCGTTAAACCATGAAGCTTTTCGAGAAACTCAGCCCCAGCATCCCCTGCGGCCACCTGACAACCATAGAGCAAGAGCTGCGCGGGTTCACTCGGATCAAACCAGCTCGGATCAAACCAGCGCTGAAGCGCGGCGGCATGGCGATCGAGCGTCGTCAGGGACAGTTCTCCCTCACCCAAAAATAAACAACCCGGAGCCCCGTGGCTAATGAGGTGCAGTTCGCGTAGGGCAACGCCATGGGTGGCTTGGGTGGCGATCGCCTGGGTAATCTGCGCAACCCCATCCTTCAGCGGATCCAAAATCACAACGGCAAAACCGGGGAATACCCCCGCCGCCAACTGGCGAGCCTCCGCCACAGCGGAATCAATCACAACAAGAGCAGCCGGTTGAGGCCGCGTCACGCAACGAACAGCGGTGCGGGCAGATTGCAGATTAGACATATGCTTGGCAGAAGATTCGGCAGTGCAGATCAGGGTCGTCATAGTGACGGGACTCCGGGGAGAAAATTGAGCCTAGGTCCGAGAGGAAAATTCGGCCTGGGCTGGTTCAGCATCGGAACGGGATCCTACATACTCCAAAAATGCATTAATTTTTTCAGACTGCGCGTGCTTTGACTCAAAATTTACGATTCGATTAAACTCGCCCCAAGAAATAGGGACTCAAGTTTATACGGTAAATGCCCTAATGATGCCCCAAGGATTGAGAAAAAGGATTCCCGAAACCCTGGGAAATTGTGTCATCTTTCTCCAAATTCAGTGGCTGAGCAAGCTTTTATACGACGTTGGGCACCCTAAAGCCAGCGCGGTTTTGAGTCACCTTTCTACCCCTTCGATGGCCCTGTCCTCGATGACACAGTCTGTCTCCAGTTCTGCTACTTCCCCGTTTACCTTTGAGACCTCGCCCTGGTTTGAGCGGCTGGCGGCCAATGTGCCCGGCATGCTTTATCAATTCCGGCTAGGCACCGATGGCTCGCTTTCCTTTCCCTATGTCAGCTCCGGTTGCCGGGAATTGTACGGGACAACGCCGGAGGACATCATGGCCCATCCTGAGTTTTTGTTTGATAGCGTCGCGCCGGAGGACTGGTCCACCTTTGAACAATCGATTCAGGCTTCGGCCAGAACCCTAAAACCCTGGTCTTGGGAAGGGGAGGTGATTTTGCGGTCGGGCGATCGCAAATGGATCTGGGGCTCCGCCCGACCCGAACGTCAGCCCGATGGCACGGTCTTGTGGGATGGGGTGTTGATGGATGTGAGCGATCGCAAACGAGCAGAACTCGAACTTCAGCAGCTCAACCGAGAGCTAGAGGCCCGTGTAGAGGAGCGCACAGCGGCCCTAGCCCAGGCCAATCGCAAGTTAGCTCGACTGGTTAACCTGGATAGTCTGACCCAGATTGCCAACCGGCGCTGTTTTGACCACCGACTCCATGAGGAATGGAAACGCCTCGCCCGTGAGCAGCAGCCGCTGTCGTTGATTTTGATTGATCTGGACCATTTCAAAGCCTATAACGATCGCTATGGTCATCTGGCGGGCGATCGCTGTCTCAATCGGGTGGCCCAGGCGCTGAAGCGTGCGATTTTGCGTCCGGCGGATTTGCTGGCGCGTTATGGGGGTGAGGAATTTGCCGCCGTTTTGCCCAACACGCCACCGGAAGGGGCAGAGCACATCGCCACCCGGATGCAAGAGGAAGTGGCAGCGCTGCGCATTGACCACGATCGCTCCCAAACCGGCTGCTATGTAACGCTCAGTCTGGGCATCGCCAGCACGATCCCCCAACGGGGCATGATGGCCACGACGCTGATTGAATACGCCGACAGCGCCCTCTACGAGGCCAAGCACCAGGGCCGCAACCGCTGGTGTGTGCAGGAATTTTGAGAGGAAATGGGGCTTTAACCGTTCGCGCCTTGCCAAACCCGAGCCAGACCTTGGGCAATGCGATCAACCACTTCCCCATCTTGCCAATAGGCATTGTGGGAGAACAGATTCCAACGGGTGGCGAGGTTGCCAACGTTGACGGCCTGGTCGGTGACCATCGTGGCATATCGATCGTTGATGTTTTCCAGCGGATAACCGAGGAGATCATCGCGGTCATAAAAATTGATCCATTCCCCCCCCGTTATCTTGGGATAGTGGGTTTTGAGACTGGGTGAAGGAACCGCGATCGGTGAGCCAAAATCCCGATAGCGCAGAGACCAAAAGGCAATTTGACTGCCAAAGGTATAAAACAATGCCAGCGTTTCTCCTTGATCCATGGGAGTGGTTCCCAATTGCACCTGGGCTTTTTTGCCCTGCAAGTCCCAAACATAATTACTCGCCACTGCGGAGCCCATACTGTGAGAAATAATGCAGAGGGGGGCATGGGGTCCCGTGCGTTCGGCTAAACGGGCGATCGCATCGGCAAAAACCTGGTGGATATCATCATAAATATCTCGGCTGCCAGGGGTGATTTGATAGCCAATGCTATCGGCCAAGGAATGAAAGACAAAATCCCGCATGCCAAAGGCTTGGCCCAGATTCTCTTGAATGCCTAGGCGGTGATCGAGCTCATCTTGGCGATTTTGGAGGACAGGAGCCCAGTAGACCGCTTCGATTTCGAGATCGTTGCCCACTTGCTCAAAGGGCTGACCGAGGGCTTTGGCGAAGGCTTTTCTCAAGCGAGGAGCCATGCCACTAATAAAGTCTGCGTGGCTGGGATCCGCAAAGCTGGGGTTGGCTTTGCCGATTCCGTGGACGACGGCGATCGCGATCTTCTGAGACATGAGTATCCTCCGATGGATAATAAGGCAGGATCACAGGGCTCAATCGACACAGTGTCTTTATTATCACCATGGCCAGGGGAAAAAGAGTTTCAAGATTTCTTGCTGATGGGATCTAGCGGGTATTTTCTAAGATTCCTCCTGCTGTCGTCCTGGTCGGCCAAGGGGATGGGCTGGCGATCGCCCGCTAAAATAGTCAACGCAGAGGCTTGATTTCTAGCAATTCTCTACCCTAGCAATTCTCCAACAATGGTCTATCCTCTCCAAGATAAGTACATTAACTTACTGACGGATTTTGGCTTTAAGCGGGTCTTTGGGACAGAACCGAATAAGCGGCTGTTGATTGATTTTCTGAATACGTTGCTGCCTCGCGATCGCCAAATCGAGGATGTGACGTTCAAAAACAATGAAAACTTGGGCGGTACGCCGATTGATCGCAAGGCGATTTTTGATATTTATTGCCAGGGGGTTAATGGCGATCGCTTTATCGTCGAGATCCAAAAAGCCAAGCAAAACTTTTTCAAAGATCGCAGTGTTTACTACTCCACGTTTCCCATCCAAGAGCAGGCCCTGAAGGGAGAGTGGAACTACAAACTTGCGCCGGTTTATGCGGTGGGTGTCTTGGACTTTGTTTTTGATGAAGACAGGCGTTCACCAGATATTGTTCATACGGTTGAGTTAAAGGATCAAAAGTGTCAGGTTTTTTACGATAAGCTCAAGTTTATCTATATTGAGTTGCCGAAGTTTCGGAAAACGGTGGAGCAGCTAGAGACTCACTTGGATAAGTGGATGTTTGTGTTGAAAAACTTGGCGAATTTGAGCGATCGCCCTCAACTCCTCCAAGAAGAGATCTTTAATGAGTTATTTGAAGTTGCAGAAATCGCTAATTTTAGCCCGGAGGAGCAGGATGTCTATCAAAATAGCCTCAAGTATTACCGTGATTTGAATAATGTGGTTGAGACTTCTCGTCAAGAAGGTTGGGAAGAAGGACGAGCAGAAGGACGAGCAGAGGGGATAGAGGAAGGATTGCAGGCGGGACTAATGCGGGAGCGACGTCTCTTACTCAGGCTTTTAGTTCGACAGTTGGGTGATATTTCGGTTGAGATTCAAGGTCAAATCGCCAATTTTCCTGGGGATGACTTGGATGCGTTAGGCGATGTACTGACGGATTTTGAAACGATGCAAGATTTGGAGGATTGGTTGGCGGGGCGGGGGTGAGGGCGATCGAACAATGGTGCAATAGACGGCTGTGGTGTTTGTTGCTGGGGAAAAACGCAGGTTAGAATAGAAGGTGAGGTGTAATTTCCACCAGCTTTGCGACCATGGCTTATTCTCTCCAAGACAAGTACATTAATTTACTCACGGATTTTGGCTTCAAGCGGGTCTTTGGGACGGAGCTCAATAAGCGACTGTTAATTGATTTTTTGAATACGTTGTTACCTGGCGATCGCCAAATCGAGGATGTAACGTTTAAGAATAATGAAAACGTTGGCAATACGCCGATCGATCGTAAGGCGATTTTCGATATTTACTGTCAGGGAACCAACGGTGAACGGTTTATTGTTGAGATCCAGAAGGCGAAGCAAAATTTCTTTAAGGATCGGAGTGTTTTCTATGCGACGTTTCCGATTCAAGAACAAGCCCTGAAGGGGGATTGGAACTATAAATTAGCACCTGTTTATGCGGTGGGGGTTTTGGATTTTGTCTTTGATGAGGACAAGGCTTCACCTGATATCGTGCATACGGTCGAGTTGAAGAATCAAAACTGTCAAGTTTTTTATGACAAACTTAAGTTCATTTACATTGAGCTGCCAAAGTTTCAGAAAACGGTGGAGCAGCTTGAGTCGCACTTAGATAAGTGGCTGTTTGTGCTGAAGAACTTGGCTGCATTGAGCGATCGCCCCCAACCCTTACAAGAAGCAGTCTTTAGTGAACTGTTTGAAGTGGCAGCGTTGGCTAACTTTAGCCGTGAAGAACAGGATATCTATCAAAATAGTTTGAAGTATTACTGGGATCTAAATAATGTGGTGGATACCTCTCGGGAAGAAGGGAGAGAAGAAGGCAGAGCAGAGGGCAGGGCAGAGGGGCTACAGGAAGGGCTAGTACAGGGGCAGCGATCGCTGCTTCTACAGTTGCTCAGACGAAAGTTAGGCATCATTCCGCAACGATTCCAAGACCGGATTAGCCAACTCTCAAGAGAGAACTTAGATGAGTTGAGTGATGTAATTTTGGAGTTTGAAACGATGCAGGATCTGGAGGACTGGTTCAGTGATTCAGCTCGGGACAACGATTCCGTTAGTCATTGAGGTCGTGAGTACAAATTGGGGCACCGTCTTCTGAAAGGGTGATCAACGAATTTATGTTGTTGAATGCCTTGAATTCATAAAGCTTTCAACACTCATCACTCTCTAGCCGGTCAGTACCGTCGTCACCGATCTCAGTGATTTTGTGTGGAGTCCCATAGTCAGCACATCTGAAAGCACACAGCTCATTTTCTGAGTAGGACAATAGTTTGCTAGATCGAAACCATATATATCAATACCTACATTATCTCTAAGATTTAATGAGACTGGTAGACGTATAAATCTCTAGATTTTCGGGAATCTTAATAAGTAGTTCTGTTTTCATCAAAAGCTCCTGCAATCAGAGCCTTTTGAGCTTGGCAACGCAAGATCGCATTCATGGCCCTTTGGAGCGATCGCAAAGATTCATTGTTGGTTTATCTTTCAACTCTATATCAACTCGAAGGTTTTTATGGCTTGGTTAAAGTTGACGAAGAATGCTCTTTATCTTATGAAGAGCGGCTCGGATTGCTATCTAAAAAAGGTCACTGTTTCACCAACTTCACCCTCTTCTTCTGAGCTACGGTTACATCTCCCTCTGGACTGGTTCTCTGGAAGAGATGTGCCCAGTGGTATGATTGTAGATTTAGAAAGTGCTGAACCTAAACCATGGACTTTGATCCAGCCTCTCAACGACTCTTCGCTTCCTCTTTTGGGCAGAGTTGTGGTGCTTGATCCAGGTCATGGTGAGATTGATGCGGGAATTAATGATCCGGGGGCTGTGAGTCCGACTGGGGTTACAGAACGGGACTTGGTTCGTCAGCAGGCGGATATGATTAAGGCGAATCTGGAAGCGTTGGGGGCAACGGTCAAGATTGTCGAAAATGGTACGGGCATGAGCCTAACGGAAATTGGAGCACAAGGTAGGGGCGCTGATTGTTTTGTGTCGCTGCATCTCAATTCGTTTAACCGAGAGGTTCAAGGGCATGAGGTTTTGATCGATCCAGATGGTACGGCTTTTGATGCAAAGCTTGCGAACTGTATCAATGATGAGCTGGATAGTGAGTTTGAGTTCCCGAATCGAGGGGTTAAGAAGCAGGGGCTTGCTGTTTTGCGAGGGGTACCGCTGCCGACGCCAGCGGTGCTTGTGGAGTCTTTTTTTATTGATGAAGTTAAGGATACTAAACTCTTAGAGAGTTGGAATTTCCGCGCTTCGATCGTAATTTCTCAAGGGATTACAAAGTTCTTGAGATAAGGTTTCTGTTATCTTGACGACACACAGTATTTTTGACTAGTGAGTGAGACTCATTTGCTCTAACGTTACTAAGTAGAGGCTTAGTTAGATGCAAGATAAAAAGGGATAGAAACATTGCTCTTCCGTATTTTATCTCTTGAATAATCTGACTTATCTATTTAGTTCTCTTAGACCATTAGCTTCACACAAATCTCGTAAGACAAAAAAATGAAAGACTTTCTACAGTTTCTTGGAAAATTTCTGTTCGCATTTTTCTCAGGGTTCGGAAGCTCTCTTATGGCAAACGCCGAATTTTTAGTCGGTATCCTAGCAATAGCAATGATAATTTATATTATTTACATACTTTTCTCTGAAGAAACCGATAAGGCACAGAGAATTGTCACATCTCTTTCCGGTTTGGTAGGTGGTGTTGTCGCAGCAGCTTCCCTTGATCATTAAGTAGGAGTAAAAATGAAAAACCATCAATCCTGGCTATTGCCTCGGCTTATAGTGTTTGTACTTTTGGTCATTGTAATGTCATCAATGTTTACTCAGTACAGTCGAGATAGATACGAAAGGGGAATTACTCTAACAAAAAATCAATATATCGAAAACTACAGTTCTTTCAAAGAAGAACTGCTAAGCTCCAAACCATACAGGCAATATGGCAATTCACTTTTGGCCACATTCTTACCAATGCTTATAATCATTGGAGCATACGAGGGGATAATTTTGCTTTTAAGCATATATCTTCGCAAGGGAAAAGTACAAGCAAGTAGATACTAGAGACATCTTGATCTAGTAGTACGATATCGAGACAGAGTAAACAGGGGGATAAGTGATATATTTATCCCTCTACCAAGGATTGATAACGACAATACAGTTTCTTGAGTCGAGACTCCTTGGATCATAGTATTCAGTCGTTATATTCGTATTCAAATCGCAGTATCATCTTAAGGAAAAAGCAATTACCGACTAAACTCTTCATTCGTCAAAGATTCTTAAAATCTAAACATTAGACTAATCATTAAATCATTTTGTCTAGACTCATTGAAAACTAGGAAGTCTAGTATTTGAATGACCGCCTCCGCTACAAGCAGACAGAGTATCACTTCAAGATCGCTAGCATGTTGCTTGCCGCAGGGAATCAGGACCAACAAAATAAATACAATTGGAAAGGCAAAAAATGGCGAAAGACTTTGTTCTCTTCATTCATGGAGTTACTGTAAGAAACAACAACTATGCTAACAGAATTATTCAAGTCATTCAGAAGAGATTAATAACGGAAGAAAAGTATGAGATTGATGCATCACAACTACTAAACAAGGATAAAAAGATAGTTAAACATGTCTTTTCAAAAAGAGATTTAGATGGAAATAAAGTTCATGATGTCGTACTACTTCCGCTTTTCTGGGGTGATATTCCAGAAAAACAAATTGAACAGAAGCTTAATAACTTGACAAATCAGCCAACATGGAAATATCTCGACTTTAAAGATATAAGACTAAAATCTATAATGCCATTTGCAGGAGACGCAACTCTATTTATTAATGAACAGATAGGACCTATTTTTATCAAAAAAATGGTTGAGGATGCAAAAGATGCAATCGGAACTATAGAGCCAGGCGATCGACTTCACTTGGTTACTCACAGTTGGGGAACTATCATACTGTTCGACTTTATCCTTTCACAAAGATGGTTATTTAAAAATAACGGAACTATCGAAGATGAGACAAAATTTTTGTTCGAATTTCAAGAGCTATTGTTTGACTCTTTGATTCTAGAAAGTGTTATCACTATGGGCTCACCTATTTTCTTTTTTGAATTTATGCAGGCAAAAAGACAGGCTAATAATGATAAAGCTAGAGAAAACTTTATTAAAATTTTGATTGAAAAAGTTAAAGGCGGTCGAAACAAACAAGAGTATCGATATAAAATTCCTTGGACAAATTTCGTTCATCCGTCTGATCCAATAGCATGGCCAATAAAAGGAATTTTTAGTTCCAAAAATGGTTTCGATAAGGACACAAGCAAACTATTTGTAGTGGAGGATAAAATCATTTGTAAAAAGTCTAAAAAAATTCTGAAGCCATTTCATTATTTAATTTCTAATATAGGACCGATTGGGAAAATCATCTTGATATTACCATCAGTTATATATGCCTATTGGGCTCATTCAAGTTACTGGAGGAACAAAGAGATCGCCAACAAGATTCTTATCAACGTTCTTAAAGAAGCAGAAAGGGAGTTGATTTCTAGTTCGACTTGATTAGGTTCGTACAAAACTTTTATGAGGCTGCATAGAAAAATTCTTTCAGTAAGATCTTCAACTTTTATTCTGTGCAATCTCATACATACAAGAGATCCTGTCAGAAATACTCATAAAGATAACTGTTAGGAGAAGATTTTAAAGGCATGAAAGACGATACAATGCAGAGACTGAGTTTTCTCGTCCATCATAATACTCACGTCATGCGATTGAATCTCCTAAATTCCTGCCTTAATTTACTTTTCAGCATATTGGTTATCAGCGGAATATGTTTTTTGACTAACAGCCCTGGGGCGATCGCCACCCCCCTCCAGCCCCCCATCCACCTCGCCCAACTCACCCCAACCGATCGCCTCGCCCCCACCCTCCCCCGCCTCAACGGCAAAGCCACGATCGAAATGATCGTTAACAGCAAACCCATCACCATCGAAGTTGATGGCACCAAAGCCCCCATCACCGCTGGCAACTTCGTCGATCTCGTCCAGCGCGGCTTTTACGACGGCCTCAGCTTCCACCGCGTCATCCGCCAACCCCAACCCTTCGTTGCCCAAGGCGGCGACCCCAAAGGCAACGGCTCCGGCGGCTTTATTGACCCTACAACAAAGAAAGAACGCATCGTCCCCCTCGAAATCCAACCCGAAGGAGCCGATCAACCCGTCTATGGCAAACCCCTCAAACGGCAACTGCCTGCGCTGAAACATCAACGGGGCGCGATCGCCATGGCCCGCACCCAAGTGCCCAACTCCGCCTCCTCCCAGTTTTACTTCGCCCTCGCTGACCTTGGCTTTCTCGATGGCAACTACGCCGTCTTTGGCTACGTGACCCAGGGAATGGATGTCGTCGATGGGATAGAGCAAGGCGATCGCATCACCTCCGCCAAAGTCACCGCAGGCATAGAAAACCTCCAACCCCCCCAGTAAAAAACCGCCCCACCCCATCACTCCCCACCCTCCCTCACCCATGCCCACCCGCCCCTACCTCTTCTACGCCCTCACCAACAGCCTCTGCTCCCAGTGTCTCACCAAAGTAGAAGCCAAAATCGTCTTTCAAGCGGGAGGCGTTTACCTGATCAAACATTGCCCCAGCCATGGCCGAGAAGAAGTCCTCATCGCCGACGACATTGACTACTATCGCCAAACCCAAGCCTTCATCAAGCCGGGAGACATGCCCCTGCGGTTCAATACCCCGATCAAATACGGTTGCCCCTACGACTGTGGCCTTTGCCCCGACCATGAACAGCACAGTTGCCTCACGCTCATCGAACTAACCGATCGCTGCAACCTCACCTGCCCCATTTGCTACGCCGACTCCGGAGCCGAAGACCTCAACAAAACCCACCAACCCCGACGCCACCGCAGTCTTGCCGAAATTGAGCGCATGCTCGATGCCGTAGTCGCTAACGAAGGCGAGCCGCAGGTGATACAACTGAGCGGTGGCGAACCCACACTGCACCCAGAGTTTTTCGCAGTCATGGATTTGGTCAAGGCGAAACCGATCAAACATTTAATGATCAATACCAACGGCCTTAAAATTGCCCAGGATCGAGCCTTTTGTGAACAGCTCAGCCAATACAAACCCGGCATCGAAATCTACTTACAATTTGACAGTTTTGAAGCAGAAGCCTTGCGAGAACTGCGCGGGGCCGATCTGCGTAATATTCGGCAACAGGCCCTAGAGCATCTCAATGAATTTAACCTCTCTACAACGTTGGTCGTCACCGTCAAAAAGGGCTTGAACGATCATGAAATTGGCAAGATTATCGACTTTGCACTTCAGCAGCGCTGTGTTCGGGGTGTGACCTTTCAGCCGATTCAGATTGCGGGGCGATTGGAAGGATTTAAGCCAAAGCGCGATCGCTACACCCTCACCGAAGTCCGCCGCGCCATCCTCGACCAAAGCCCCCACTTCAAACCCCAGGATATCCTTCCTGTTCCCTGCCATCCCGATTCCTTAGCGATGGCCTACGCGGTCAAAATACAGGATAAAGTCATTCCCCTCACGGGCCTATTTGACCCGCCCACTTTTGTGGATATGGTGCCCAATTCCGTCCTTTACGAGCAGCATCCAGAACTCAAGCAAAAGATTTTCGAGCTATTTTCCACCAGCCATTCCCCCGCCTCGGCAACGACCTCCCTCAAGGAATTACTCTGCTGTCTACCGCTCGTTCCGGTACCCGAGGGATTGACCTATGAGAATATTTTTAGGGTCATGATCGTGCAGTTTTTAGATGCCTATAACTTTGATGTGCGATCGGTCAAACGCTCCTGTATTCACATTGCCCATCCCGACGGACGAATTATTCCCTTTGATACCTATAACCTCTTTTATCGAGAAGGTAGCGCAGGCTATGAAATGATTCATCAAATGCATGGGTCCCCAGTTCTGGTTAGAGATTAACGGGGCGGCTTCAGGAACTGAATCGTCAAGGGATAGCGATAGACTTGGCCTTGATTGGCTTTGATCGCACCATAAATACTCAAAATCAGGCTGGTGAGCGGTTGCAGAATCGCAAATACAGCCATACTAATCCAGGTCACATTAAAGAGAATCATGGGAATATTTAAGCCGAAGGATCCTGGATTAGAGCTACTAGAAGTAGGGCTATACAATGTACCGCAAAGGGACAGCGCAATCAAGGCAGTCAATAACCAAAAAATCGTCGTATAGATCGCCACTGAAATATGAAAATTGGTTGCATTGCGACCGTTTTCCTCCACAAAAGAATGGTTATCCCGTGACGTTCGCCAAACCAAATAGGGAATCAGCAGCGCAAACCAATAGACCATAAACCCGACCAATACCGCACCAGCTCCCGCCAAATGCATCCACATCGCCTGATTCCGTACCTCAGGAGCAAGTCCCTCCTGGGGCGGGCCACCGGGCAAGCCACGGTTCGGTAATTCGTCACTCATTCTGGAACTCCTTGGGACGCAGTTGCCATAGATGCGGGATCTCTCGACTGTAATATAACAGACCCAGTACGCAGGCGATCTGAATGGCCGTCAGGCCGAACGCAATGGGCAAATCAGGCTTGAGGAAGTCGATGAAAAATCGCATTCCGAGATAGGACATGAGAAAAAACTTAAACAAATCACCTGATCGCAGGGCAAATTGCGATCGCCACCGCAAAAAGACCCACACCAACATCAAAAAACCAATCTCATACAACTGCGTCGGGTGCCGCTGAATGCCATCTCCAAAGTCAATGCCCCAGGGCAACGTCGTGGCAATTCCGTAGGTGCGATCGCTCAACCCTGTCAAAAAACACCCTATCCGCCCGATCGCCATACCCAGCAGCAGCGGAATAGCAAAGGCATCCCCCGTCGATTGTCGAACCCCAATCAACTTTTTAGTCAGTTCAACGCCCGCCAGCGCACCCAGCAATGCACCCACAACCGTTTTTCCCTGAAGCAGCAGCACCATCAGCGATGCCCCTCCTTGCCATTCATCCCAATGTTGCACCAGCGCCAGCCCCTTACTGCCCAGGAATGCCCCCGCTAATCCCCCGACAATCACAAGACTGCGCTGGGCGGCATCCAAACTGCCCCGCTGGAAGCGCCGCAGGGCAAGGCGAAACGCAACGCTGTAGGCAATGGCTTCCAAAACGAAATGGGGATGGAGGTGAAGCGGCCCTCCCAAATACACAGGAAACGTGAGGGCGAGAGAGATCATCTCTGCCAGAGACGGGGCAATCGAAAAGAGCATGAGCGGAAGGAGCATGAGCGGTGTCTAATTTCCCCAAACCTTCCGTAAATCCAGCGCAAATCCTATCAACACCGTCTCGCCGGATAATGACCGTGGATCTTGCAAAACTTCTACCGCTTCTCCGGCTCGATAGACCTCTACAGAACGTCCTTTACGATTCAGTAACCATCCCAAACGACAGCCATTGTCCAAATATTCCTGCATCTTTGCCTGCGTCTTTGCCAAACTGTCTGAAGGTGACAAAATTTCCACAACAAAATCAGGACATAGCGGTACAAAATGCTCCCGCTGCTCCGGCAACAATGACACCCAACGGGACTTCTCAACCCAGGCTGCATCAGGCGAGCGGTCGGCCCCATTGGGCAACGTAAACCCTGTGGAAGAATCAAACGCTTCTCCCAAGCCAACGCGATCGTTCCAGATCCAAAGCTGACTCCCCACGGATAAATTACTGCGACCCGTCTCTCCTCCCGTCGGCGGCATGACGATTAACTCTCCTGTGGCAGTCCGTTCTAGCTTCAACTCAGGATTCTCCCGACACAGTGTATAGAACTGCTCTGGGGATAGATGGATGACGGCATCAAGGTTTAAGGTCAGACTAGGCATGGGTGAATCCCCCAATGGAACCTATGGAAGATTCTATCCGATGGGTTTGGGTTTTAGGATGATGGAGCGAAATCATGATGCAAAGAATGCAGAAATCAACACACAATCTTCCGGCTCTGAACCGAACGCTAATCCTGGTGGGGTTATGGGGTGGGGTGATGGTTGGCGGGATCGCGATCGCCAGCTGCTCCACAGCTGCTAGCTTGAATACCCAAGCCTCTACGCCTGCTTCAACGCCTCCAGATTCAGCATTATCAACACCGATTGCACAAGCCACCACCCTCCAGCCCCAGATCCTAGCTGAAAATCTAGAACATCCCTGGAGTATGGCTTGGTTACCCGATGGTTCAATGCTAATTACCGAACGACCGGGCCGCTTGCGAATGATGCGCAATGGCAAGCTGGATCCGAACCCGATTGCCGGTGTTCCTGCGGTCTTCGCATCCGGTCAGGGAGGCTTGCTAGATATTGCGCTACATCCGCGTTTTCAAGAAAATCAATGGGTTTACTTTAGCTATTCGGCGGGCGATCGCAACACCAACCAAACCAAAGTCGCCAGGGCCAAATTCGATGGCAAAACCCTAACCGATTGGCAGGATATCTTGCAAGCCGATCCGACTAAAACTGGTACCCAACATTTTGGCTCCAGACTGCTTTGGCTTCCCGATGAAACCCTACTGATTTCGATTGGCGATGGCGGCAACCCTCCGCTACAAATTGACGGAGAACTCAGCCGCAAACAGGCTCAAAACCTCAGTTCTCGTCTCGGAAAGGTTCTCCGCATCAAGGACGATGGCTCAGTCCCCGCAGACAACCCCTTCGTCAACCAAGCCAATGCTGCCCCCGAAATCTGGACCTACGGCCATCGCAATATCCAAGGTCTTGCCCTCGACGCCGCCACGGGCCAAGTCTGGGCCTCGGAGCACGGCTCTCGCGGGGGCGATGAGCTCAATCGATTGGAAGCGGGTAAGAACTACGGCTGGCCAGAGGTGAGCTACAGTCGCGAATACACCGCCGACCAAATGGTTGCCCCGGTCACGACTCGGCCCGACGTGCCTGACCCGCTCGTCGTCTGGACTCCCTCCATCGCCCCCTCCGGTCTGATGGTTTATCAAGGAGACCAACTTGCCGGTTGGCAGAGCAACCTTTTAGCAGGTGCATTGGTCAGTCAAGAGATTCGTCGGATTGAGGTGGATGGGCAAGGTCAGGCGGAAGAGGTGGGGGCGATCGCCATCGGCCAGCGGGTCCGAGATGTGCGCCAAGGCCCCGATGGCTTGATCTACGTGCTCACGGATGAAGATGCTGGACAGTTGATTCGGCTAGAGCCAGCCCAGTGATGCCATGCCGATAGGATAACCATCTAGATAACCGTCCCAAAGAGGTTAGGCCAATCGATTGTCTCAGGACGATCGCCCCCATTGACAATCTCAAAAACCAAATTTCTAGTCCGCTCATCCGCGAGACAGGCCACACAGGCATCTGCCACGTCAATGCGGCTAGTTTGGCCATTAAGGCGATCGCCCGTTCCCAGCTTGATCCCCCGGTTCCCATCGGTTGTGGCTTTGAGCAGCGTGTTTAAATCGTAGGACGTAAAGGGTCCATCGATCAGTTGGCCAGGGCGCAGGATCGTGTAGGGTAAACCTGAGTGGCGGATTGCGGCTTCGCCTCGGGCTTTGGCATCGAGGACCCCGAAGGCATTGAGCAGGTTATAGGGCGGTTGGCTTTTGCGATCGACGCCGCAGGAGGACACAAAGACAAAGCGTTGCAGCGTTTGAGGTGCGGCGGCAACTAAGTGTTCAATGGCGATCCCATCCACCTGTTCCGGGTCGTTCTTGGCCTTGGCTTTGCGATAGTCGGCATCGACTAAAATCCGAGGCCAGCCCAGCCATTCCGGGTCATCGCCAAACTCAAACTGCCAGCGTGCAGAAGGAAAAGCGGTGGTTCCCGTAGCGCAGATCACATGGGTAATGCCTTCAAAGGCTGCGGGGAGCGTTTCCGGTTTGCGGGTGTCTCCCACAGCAATTTCGACGCCCTCGCTCGGCAAATTGTCTGGAACATCACCAAACATTCCCTTGGCCTTCTCAGCATTGCGCGTCAAAGCCCGGACGGCATAGCCCTGGTCTAGGAGCCTCGCCACGACCAGTTGTCCGACGCCACCCGTTGCACCCGCAACTAAAACCTTCGCCGAGCTTTGACGAGCCGAGTTCTGATCTGTGGTCTCTGTAGTCTCTGTAGTCTCTATCGTCATTGTATCCTCTGAGAAACGGTGCTAACCATTGTGCCAATTGCGCGGGTCAAATTCCTATCCGCCCTAGGCATGAATCCTGGTCCTCTTCTATGCCTATCCAAGCGGATTCAAGATACCCTAGACTTGCAGCCAGGATTGTCTGTTTCCTAAGTTCCCATGTGCCCCGATTCTCCCCCCGTACTCCCTGCTCCTAATCTCCCCTTTTCCCCCAATTCGCGCCGCCTGATCCCCCTCAGCCAAATTAGCTTTGATCAGGGCACCCAAACCCGCCATGGGGGGAACGATCTAGCGACCGTACGCCGCTATGCCGAGGAAATGCAGACGGGGCTTTGGGACTTTGAGCGATCGCCTCTCCCCCTACTGTTTTTTGATGGTCGCTGCTACTACCCCGGCGATGGTCATCATCGGCTCGAAGCCGCTCGGCTCAGCCAGCTCGAAGCCCTGCCCTGCGAAGTTTGCCCCGGCAGTCTGCGGGAGGCCCAATTTTTTAGCAACACCGAAGCCAACAAGTACCATGGCAAACAGCTCACCCGCCAGGACAAACGCCATCGGGTACAAAATTTGTTGGTGGATCCTGAATGGACCCTGATGAGCGATCGCGAAATTGCCCGGTACTGCGGTGTCTCGGCCCCCTTTGTCGGCAATGTCCGTAAGTCTTTAATTGAGGCCAACCAAATTACGGCTTCGACGCAACGCAAGGGCAAAGACGGTCGAGTGCGCGAAACCGCCAAGATTGGCCGGGTAAAATCTCAATTGGAACCGGACTTTGAACCGGACTTTGGACCGGACTTTGGACCGGACTATGAAACCCTCCTGACGGAGCGCAATGCTCTGATGCAGCGGATTGCGACCCAGCAAATGCAACATGCTAAGGAAATTGACCGGCTCACGGCAGAATCGCTCCTAGGCCGCAACGACGAGCTGGAAGAGGCCCTGGCAACGGATGAAGTGCTGTTGCAAAAAATCTATGATGGATTGGGTACCATAGCAGAAGCCTTACATCCTGACCGACCCGCCCATGAACTCCGCAAGGATGTGCAGCAAGCTGCACGGGGCATTGCACTGATGCGTCGTATTTTAGAGGCCCAGATTCCAGCTCTGGGACAGGATGAGGGTGTTTGATTTGATTCAGCCAAATTTAGATGCCTCTCGTCTCCTGCTGGACCTCAAGTTGGCGGGAGAGTTGATCCAGCAGTTTACTGGATTGTTAGAGCCCCAGGCGATCGCCGCCCGTGTGACAGAGGGGCTGGTGGATGGCTTTGACTGTGCCTTCGCGCGGCTGTGGCTGGTGGAACACGATCGCACCACCCTCCGATTGACCGCTTCTGCGGGGCTTTATCACCGCTTAGATGGTCACTTTTCCCGGATTGCTATGGAGGATTGCAAAGTGGGCAAAATTGCTCAGCACGGCATTCCGTTCTTAAGCAATCGCCTCGCCGAAGAAACCTGGATTCAAGACCGCGAGTGGGTGATTGAAAATAAGTTGCGGGGGTTTGCCGGTATGCCGCTGCGCAAAGGAGATACCCCGCTGGGTGTCTTGGCGGTTTTTAGCCATCGCCTGCTATCCCCGGAATTTTTAGAGGCGCTGCAAATGTTGAGTTTAGCCCTGAGTGCCGCCTTAGCGAGTGCCGGGGAGTATCAGCAATTGCAAACCCAGTTAAAAATGACCCAGCAGGAAACGGGAAGCGATCGCCTCGTCCTCTCGGAAACCATTTCTCAAATTTTAGGACAGCAACGTCTGAGTTTGGTGGGCAATGAGCAATCGTTGATTCCAGCGGCCAATCGGTTGCTCCTACAAACCGCAGAACGTCTTGCTATTTTGCCCTGCCATTACTGTCGCTTGGTCTACGACGAAGATGTTGTGGTCTTTGAGGTCATGCTGGCGACAACGGCTGAGTTATCTCACGATCCTCGCTCTTGGCTCATCCGGCTAGCACGGGATATTCGCCTCAATTTAACTGAGATTGGTGGCTATCTCCAAACCCAGTCAAGTTCCGATCGAACCGTTACCCAACTACGGCTGGAGCTGCCCCTCAGTAAAGTGCTCTGGATACCTAAACCAATCCAAGAAGCAGAACCCCCAGAAGGATTGCTGCCGCTATCGCGGCGGGAGCGGGAAGTTTTGTCACTGCTGGCGGAGGGACTGCGCGATCGCGATATCGCAGAACGGCTTTTTATCAGCGAAAGCACGGTAAAATTTCATATTAATAATAGCTTGACCAAACTTCAGGCTAAAAATCGTTATCAGGGGATTTATCAAGCAACGCTGCGCGGATTGCTTTAGGAACAAACACTTAATTCTCGTTCCTTAGATGGCATTGGGGTTGGATTGTCTATTTACAGGAAACAATCTGTCAAGCAAAGCTGATATTGTCTTTGTTTTCAAAACAATCCATAATCAAGATAGGGTAAAATGAGCGCAACGAATTCTCCAAAGATGCTGAATCTTATTGTTTGAAGCTTATCGTTTGAACTGCCTTTACCCTGACGATTGATCCGCTCTGGAGGTAACTTTTAATGATTACAATTCGTCCTGCGGCTGAACGCGGTGCTGCAAACTTGGGTTGGCTCGACACTCGTCATACGTTCTCCTTTGGCAACTACTATGACCCAGCCCACATGGGATTTGCCAGTCTACGGGTCATTAATGAAGACAAGGTGCTTCCCGGTCAGGGATTTCCCACCCACGGTCATCAAGACATGGAAATTGTGACCTATATTCTCGAAGGCGAATTGGAGCATCGGGATAGTATTGGCAATGGCTCAATCATTCGCCCCGGCGATGTGCAACGCATGAGCGCAGGCTCTGGAATTCGGCACAGCGAGTATAATCCTTCCTCCGAAAACCCAGTGCATTTGCTGCAAATTTGGCTGTTACCAGAAACCACTGGCTTGGCACCGAGCTATGAGCAAACCCATTTTTCGCAGAGCGATCGCCAAGGTCAATTGCGATTGATCGGCTCCCGTGATGGCCGTGAAGGTTCTGTCACGATTCACCAGGATGTTTCACTGTATGTTGCTCGGCTCACGGCTGAAGAAAAGGTGCAATATCCAGGGCAAGATCCAGGACCAGATCCAGGGCAAGCGGGGGAAGGCGATCGCAAAATTTGGGTTCAAGTGGCCCGAGGGATGATTACACTCAATGGCCAAACGCTGTACGCTGGAGATGGTGCTGGCATCAGTCAAGCGCAACAGCTTGAACTCGTGGGTCAATCCGATCATGCCGAGTTCTTGCTGTTTGATATGGCAGCCTAATCCCGCCAGCAAAATCAGCAAGAAGAGAGCCCAGGAAGATAGCCCAGGAAGATAGCCCATGAGTCGCCCATCCATCGATTATCCCATTGTCTTTTTTGATGGAGAATGCGTCCTATGCAACGGCTTTCTGGACTGGATGATGGCGATCGACCATCAAGCTCAGCTCCGGGTTGCACCCCTCCAAGGCGAAACCGCGACCCAGCTCTTGCCCCCTTTACCCCATCAGCCGGAAGACTGGTCGATCTATTACCTCGACGAGCAAGGGTTGTATGCTCAATCTGATGCAGTCCTGCGGATTATGCGTCGATTGGGCGGAATTTGGGAGGTCCTGAGCTGGGGAGAGGGGATTCCCCAGCCCGTGCGAGATGCGGTTTATCGCCTTGTGGCCAGTAATCGCTATCGGCTTCTGGGCAAACGGGAGACCTGCCGATTGCCCAGCAAAGCAGAAAAAGCAAGGTTTTTACCCTAGCGCTTTTAGGCTCGTAAAGATTGCCCCGCAACTGCGGCAAACACCAAAAACAATGCTCCCCCCAGGGCTGTTAGCGTCTGCTCCGAGAGGTGACCACAGACCCAGCGACCGCAAACTACGGCGATCGCCGCACAAATCCCATGGCCAAGGGTTCCCCCAAAAATCACGCTGAGGGCAGGATGATCTGCGGCTAAAGCAATGGTGGTGAATTGAGTGCGATCGCCCCACTCTGCCACAAAGACCAGCGAACAAGCCTCCAGCATAATCGCCAGCGGCCCTGTGCGTTTTAGTTTTGCCTCCGCCGCTGAAACGGCGGCAGCGGCCTCTTCCATTTCATCATCACTCGACCTCTGGGGAGCCATTCGCCAAGCATCGTAGAGCAACTTCAAGCCAAAGGCTGCAAACAAAACAATTTCTGCAACCTTGACCCAATACTGGGGCAACAACGTTGCCGCCTGCCCGAAGCTTACTGACAGAACCGTCATCGCTGCTAAGGCGATCATGGCTCCCGCAAAGACCCAGCGGCGCGGATGTTTGGTCGCCAGTAGCGCCCCAATCAAAAAGGTCTTGTCCCCCAACTCAAACAGGGTCATGGCCACCAAAGACTTGGTAAACCCTGTCAAAAACACCGTGCTATTGAACATACAAACGCTTCGCTCTGTAACGCTAGGAGGCGGCAGGGTAACAGAGTTAAAGATTGCAAACCCAAATATCTGACATTTGGCCAAGACACTCCACTCCGTCCACCCAAACCGGTGAACATCGTGAAGGTCTCGCTTAAACTAACGCATTCGCTTAAAACAAAGGTCTAAAGATCCTGTTCCAAACGCCTTAGCATGCTCTCAACCAGGCTCATCGCCAGTATGTTGATTGAAAGCCGGGAATCTGAAGATTACCGAAACTACTCCCCTTCAAGAGTTCAATTCTACAGGATCCTCACCTATTCTTCCTAATCCAAGCTGAAAGATTTCCTAAGCCACCTCAACCCGTGATTTTGGGGTTTTGGACTTGGCTTGAACCTTGATCAGCATTTGCTCCACCTGGATCCCCAAGAAACGTCCCCCAGCTTCGAGCATATCCAAATCCTCTTGATCCCAAGCATGGGGAAGGGTATCGATTTCAACTCACGAACTCCTACTTTCGCTGGTCATCACTAATGCTTTGGGGCGGGCCGTGGGTTCATTGACCAAAGGTTCGCGGGAAATGCGCATGAACCGAATTGGCCGAGGAGATTTGAGCAGCGCAATCGGAATTTGTAAGACAACTTCTCCGGTGGATGTCGAGTTGAATTGACCACAAAGAACTTTTTGCTCTGGTGTAAATGCCCACAGATGATAACGTTCGCCTTCAGGCAACTGCGGTAAGTTTTGCAGCGCCACCCAAGCATTGCCGGATTCCAAATCTAAGACCACGCTTCCCGTTGCAGCCTTCGCGACCTGAGTTCCGTGGAGCACAAAGGCTTGGGTTTTTGATTCCTGGAGCGCAGCCACCGTTGTATCCAGGAGCGCCAAGCGATGGCGCAACACGTAGTTGTTCCAGCTTAGCCCTAGGGTCAAGGCTACAAGCGCTGCGATCGCCCCCCAAATTCCCCAAGTCATCCCCCCATTCAATCTGCCCTTCGGCCCACTCTGATTGATTCCATTCCAGCTTATTTTTTTTGAGCCCGTTGCTTCTCGGCGGGTCCCTGCCGCCGCCAAAATCCTCGCCTTGAGCGTTACCGGAGCTGGTTCACAAGCGTCATAGGCGATCAAGCCCACCATGGATTGCAGGGTTTGAAGCTCCCCCTCCAAGGCTGGCTGGGTCTGCAACCGCTGCTCCACCGCTGCTTGGTCTTCTTCGGTGAGCGACCCTAGGGCATAGCCGATTAATAATTCCCCAGTGCGCTCGTCCATAGTCCTACCCCTCTATCTCCTCTATAGGCTTAGCATGCCTCCTAACTTTCAGTCATCAGCACAACATTCTCCTGGGGCGATCGCGGCAATTCTCCCCGCTTCCCTCGTACCAATCGCATCGAAACCAGTTCACTGGTATATAAAGCTGGATTAACAAAGAGATCTGCGATCGCCGTTTCCCCAGCCTCCACCGAAATCTGGCCACAGATAATCGCTGAATCTTCCATTATTGCCCAGAGGTAGTAGGTTTCATCCTCGGGCAACGGTACCAGCCGTTGGGCCACCAACAAAACTCGACCTTGGGTTTCATCGATCACCACCTTAGCCGAAGCCTCAGACGCAGCTTGAGCGGGGTTGGCCACCAACGTCAGGAAGTGGGCTTCCTCAGGGATATGGGCTTGGGTGGCTTGGACCGTAACCAACTGATGACGGAGACGATAGTTGTCTAATCCAAACCCTAGACCAACCAACAAACTAGCCGCAGCAACCCCCATGGACCAGCGATGCCAGGAAGGTTGAGGCGATCGCTGCTGGCTCACCAACGCCTGAGGTCGGAGGGCGCGCTGTATACTCCGTTTTGCGAGGGCACGTGTCCCAGGTGCCGTCCCTTGAGCCGATGCCAGAATTCTCGTTTTTAGGGCGGCTGGAGCCGGTGGAGTGACCTCGCCATGGGCCACTAAAGCTAAGGTTTCTTGCCATTGACGAAGTTCCTGACGCAGCCACGGCTCATTTTCTAAACGCTGCTCGATCGCGTAGGTTTCTTCCGGCGATAGAGACTGGAGAATGTAACCGATTAACAACGACTCAGGATACTCAGACATGGATTAGGAGGAGGGGATAAAGGGGATTAGGGCAAAGAAAAGAACTAACATAAAGTTTATTAAGGGTGGAAAAGGCGTTAGCCGCTAAAAGACAAAATAGCGCTAGATCAAATCATGGAGATTTTTCCTCAACTTCGTAAATCCAAGGCGAAACCAGCTTTTAACGGTACCCAGAGGAACCTGCAGCCGCTGAGCAATTTCGGCCTGGGTTAGACCCTCGTAATAGGCCAGTTTCAAGGCTTGACGCTGTTGCTCCGGTAACTCATTCAAGGCGGCTTGCACACGACGAGTCGTTTCGTCCTGGACAACGTTTTCCAGCGGTTGATTGGGAAACTCCTGTCCGATGTCCCCTCGAATCCAGCGCTGGGCGGTGCGTAGGGCTCCTTGACGCGATCGCACCCGGTCCAAAGCTCGCGAACGAATCGTCAGCAACAAAAAGCTTCTGAACGAGCCGCGTGCTGGATTATAGGTGCAGTGATTCCAGAGGTTGAGAAAGACTTCTTGGACCAAATCTTCCGCTTCCTGGCGCTGCCCTAAAATTCGCAAGGCCAAACCATACATGACGTCCCCATAGCTATCGTAGAGCGACCCTAGGGCTGAGGCATCGCCTGCCTGAAGCGCTTGAACGATGGCTTGTTCAGAGGTACGGATCACAGATCAGCGTCGTATGGATTTTCCATAGTTTACCTTGCCTCAGTCAGCAAGACCGGACTTATGGGTTGCGACTTAACTTTTGTTAATTGGATAGCGTTTCTTCACCTCCTTACGGTACTAACGCTTTTAACTATAGATACGGAGCATCCCTTCATTTAGATCACCCCTGGTCAATCCCATCTCAAAATCCGAGATTTACGAGGTGATGAGGTCACAAGTTTTACTGAGCCAAACCCACATCCCAGCGATCGCGATGTCGTCCAATCGTGACTTGCTCCGCTAGACGCTGCTCGCACAACCGTAGAAGGTCCGCCGTGAAGAGTTGACGGGAGGGGAGGCGATCGCCCAGGGCAAGGTGTCGAACCAAGGTCAGGCTGGTGTAGATCGCGATCCGTTGCCGCAAGGCCGTGAGTTGGGCAGGGGTCATCTGGGGGGTTTGCAAATCGAGGAAGCTTTTGAGAAAGCGATCGCCCACCGGCTTAAGTGCCAGGGCATAGCCAAGGGTCCGCACACCCTGTTCGATTAAGTAGCCCAGAAAATTTCCCACATCTACGGCTGGATCACCTAAACAAGCCAGGTCCAGATCAAGAAAATAGAGCCGTTGGCCCATTCGTAGCACCTGATCCGCAGAAAAGTCGCGATGGATCAACCCTGAAGGGCCAGGGGATAAATCCCAGTCCAATCGATACCCCAACCGGTGACACTGCTCCCACAGGGCCAAAATACGAGGCTCCCACTCGGGATGGCGTTGCGCAAGGCGACGCAATTGTTGGTGCAAAACCCTAAATTCCACCCCCAAATCATGCTGCTGAAGCTGCGGCCACAAGGAGGGCAGCGAGGTCCTATGTCCCCGTTGGGGACTCAAATGTTGTCCATCTAAGGGCGTCTGGTGGAGCTTGTGCAAGGCTTTTGCCATCTGCCGAGCAAGCAGCATACCGCTGGGTCCCGGCAAAATTTCAGTGACTTCTGTACCGGGAATCCGACGCTGCACCCACTGATTAAAGTCCGCAAACAATCCTAGCGGTTCGGGAACACTGATCTCATCCAGGCTCTGGTCATCAAAACCCGAGAACCAAAGCGCTCGCTGGATTTCATAACTGCGACGATCCAAACCTTTCGCACGGATCTTGCCTAGAACATCGTAGGACCAGCCTGGAGCATCCGGATCAATCCAACGATATTCCACTAAACAGCGCCGACCCGGTTTATGCCGACAGATCCAAATTCGCTTTAGAATCTGGGGCTGAGCTTCGCAGTCCGATGCTAATTCATGGGGAAGACTGCGAAACGGCAACGAGCCTTCAGCCTCGGCATTGTGGTAGAGCTGCTGAAATTGCTGGAGCACCTCCTCTGGATTCACTGCCGCTTTAAGGGTGAATAATGCCGGGTCAGATTGAGCATTGAGGGGATCCAGAATTGCAAGATTGGGGGCGATCGCCCCAAAACAAGGGGAGGAGATCGGGGGCATCTCCTGAGAACCAGCGGTGGTGTCAAAGGAGCTTTTAGAAGTCGATAAATGGTGCATATAAACAATACGAAGTCTGTTAAAACTTGGATCACAACAGGGCAATTGATCGCCAGTTTCAGCCTAAGAACAATCTATGGATCCAATTTTCTCAAGGCCCAGTCGTCTTTACAAGGAAATTCAGGAGGCCATTTCAAAGAAAAATTATTTCCCAGTGATCCAACTAGAGCTTGACTCCGTATTAACAGCAGAACATCGCCCAACCCGTGAGTGAAATCTTCCCTTTATAGCTCTAACTCGGTGGCCCAAAAACTCTAGAGCGAGTAGAGCTCAATTGGATAATGACACTAGAGATTGCCTAGAACATTGCTTATCACAAGCATTTTCTTATCTCGGCAATCCCGTTTGGCAATTCTGTCAAGTAGCCTTTTATTTCTGTAGAGAACATCATGAAAACGACTCAAAAGCCCTCACTATTCACTAAAATCACTCCTGAAGAAGCAACGTTAATTAACGGTGGTCGTCGCGGTCGTGGTGCAGATGATGGCCCAGGCCACGATGCAGGGGACGACAAAGGCGGTCGCAGAGGCGGTCGCGGTCGCGGCACAGATGACGGTCCCAATCATCGCTAAGTAACTGCGGTGAACAGACTTAATTCCTAACTATTCTAAGGCAATGTGTAATTCGCGATCTGTGAGAGATTACAACCGGTCTAGGCAGTTGAAATAGACCTCGTTCTCTTGCATGGACCAGTAACTCTGATTGGGAAAGATTACACATTGCTGTTACATACCGCTATGACACACCATCGTTAAAAAGCAATTCAGACCCTCACTTTAGCGTTGACTATGGGTTATGCCAACATCTTGCAGTATAGCGAAGAAGACTGTGGTGCAGCTTGCTTAGCAAGCATCGCTCAACACTATGGCCAGTTCTTCAGCCTCAACCGTGTTCGTGCCGCCATTGGCACGGGTCAATTGGGTACAACACTGCTAGGATTGATGCAAGGAGCCGATAGTCTAGGCTTTCAGGCAAGAACCGTACGAGTTTCTCCAGATATTCTCGATTGGCTTGATGAGATTCCCTTACCCGCCATTCTCCATTGGCAAGGCAACCATTACGTTGTGTTTTATGGGAAACGGGGCAATCAATACGTCATTGCTGACCCCGCGATTGGCATCCGCTTTGTCTCTAGACAAATCTTGCTCAAAGACTGGAGCCAAGGCGTTACACTCCTCCTAGAGCCGGATCCGCTGCGGTTCGCGGAGCAACTCGGCGATCGCCCCCAAAGCCTCATCCGGTTTCTACAACCCGCATGGCAGTATCGCGGTTTACTGATTGAAGCGCTGGTTTTAAATCTCTTCATCGGTGGATTTGCCTTAGCATTGCCCTTGGTCATTCAGGTTTTAACCGACGATATTTTGGTGCGGGGCGATCGCCTACTTTTGGCACGCATCGGCATTGCTTTTGTTGTTTTACAGGGGCTCAGCAGTAGCTTAGAGTGGATTCAATCCCAACTCATTGCCCATTTCGCCCAGCGCCTCGAACTTAAACTAGTTCTTGAATTTTCCCGTACTCTGCTGCGGCTGCCCTTAACCTATTATGAGTCCCACCGCAGCGGTGAAATTGTTAGCCGTTTGCAGGATATTCAAGATATTAATCGCTTGATTTCTAAAGTCTTGATTCGATTGCCCAGTCGATTTCTTGTGGCGTTAGTTTCTTTGGGCGTCATGGTCCTGTACAATTCAGCGCTCACGGGAGTTGCAGTGGCGATCGCGCTCTTCATGTCCTGCTCAACCCTAGTTTGCCTGCCAACTCTGCGGCGCAAAATGCGTCACTTGCTCACCCTTGAAGCGGAAAATCAAGGCATTTTGGTTGAAAGCTTTAAAGGGGCCATGACCCTAAAGACCACTGGCGCTTCACCGCAGCTTTGGGACGAGCTCAACATCCGATTTGGGCAGTTAGCCAATCTAACCTTCCGCACGCTACAGATTAACATTCTCAATCGTAGTTTTTCTGGATTCGCCTTTGGCATCGGCGATATTGCGCTCCTCTGGTTTGGAAGCCAGTGGGTTTTGAGTGGAGACCTAAGCATTGGGCAGTTGCTAGCCTTTATGGCACTCACCGATAATTTTCTAGCATTTATTGATTTTGGTATCCAGTTTCTAGATGAGTATGTGCGAGTTAAAGCATCGGTTCAGCGGCTCTCAGAAGTTATTGATACTCCCCATGAGGCTTCATCCCAAGGCGGTCAAGCTCGGGCTCAGATCTCTTCAAGTGCAGACATTATTTGTGCAGATCTGAATTTCCATCATCCAGGTCGTCCCGAGCTTTTGAAAAATCTTTCGGTTAAGATTCCTGGCGGTAAAGTCACAGCTCTAATTGGTCCATCCGGCTGTGGCAAAAGTACTTTAACAAAATTAATCACTCAACTGTATAGTCTCCAATCCGGCAGCATTCGGGTAGGTGCCTATCGCCTTGGGGATCTACAACTAGACAATCTCAGACAACAGATTATTCTAGTTCCTCAAGATGCTCATTTTTGGAGTCGAAGTATTCTAGAAAACTTCCAGTTTTCGCTCCCTCATGCGAGCTTTGATCAGATTACAAAAGTCTGTCGAATTGCCGAAGCGGACGAATTTATCCAACAACTTCCCCATGGCTATCAAACCATCCTAGGAGAATTTGGAGCTAATTTATCCGGTGGACAACGACAGCGGTTAGCGATCGCCCGCGCCCTCCTCTTCGATCCACCCATTCTCATCTTAGATGAATCGACAGCGGGCCTCGATCCGGTCAGCGAAGCCCATCTCCTCAATCAATTGCTCGCCCATCGACAGGGCAAAACCACATTATTAATTAGCCATCGTCCCTCCGTCATTCAACGGGCAGATTGGGTCATTTTTCTAGAGCAAGGTCAACTTAAATTTCAAGGACCCTTGCTGGATTTACAGCGCAATCCCGGCGCAGCAGCGAAGTTTGTTGCGCGATAGGGACCGACCAAACGCTTCAGAGTAGAGGAAAGCAAATTATGCCGCTGGCTCCAGAATCTTCTCCACCGCCCACACCCTTGACAGATTGGCTCAGCAACTCAGCACCATTACAACGCAGTGAGTTTCTGCCCAGCGCAAGCTGGTCCTTGCGCCTGGGGGGACTGGGGCTAATGGGAGTCGTCGTGTCCCTGTTGGGTTTGGCCACCACGATACCCTATTCCAATGCAGTCCTAGCAACTGCAACCGTGCGACCTCGGGGAGGGGTTCAGCAGATTCAGGCTGCTACGACCGGCGTGGTAACCGCCCTTGAGGTTCAGGAAAATCAGCAGGTTACAGCGGGTCAGGTTCTGGTTCAAATCGATACATTGGAGCTGGAGCGCGATCGCCAAAGCCTTCAACTCAAAATCCAATCCACCGAACAACAGTTGCAGGATCTTTCCAAGGAGGCCCTGGATCTAGAAAAGCAGTTTGCTGCTCAACAAAATTTTCAGACCCAACGGGAGAGCTTGGGTCGAACTCAACTCGCCCAGGCCCAGGGGCAGCAGCAAGCCCAACACCAGATTGCCCAAAGCGAATTGGCAGAAGCCATGGCACTGTTAGACCTTGCCCAAGAAGAACAGCAACGCTACGAAGAGCTCACCCAGGCTGGCGCAATCTCTCAACTCCAATTCCAGGAAAAGCGACAGGCTTTTAAAGTTGCACAGGCTCGGGTCGCCAAAGCCCGAGCGATCGCCCAACCTCCCATCCATGCCTTAGCCACAATCCAGGCCGAAATCAACCAAGCCCAAGCCGAAGGCACCGTTCAGCTCGATAGCCTACGCCAAGCCCAACAAGCCCTCCGGCGGGAAACTCATCAATTGCAAACTCAACTCCAAGAACATCGTCAAAGCCTTCAACACCTGGAAAGCCAACGCAGATCGCATCAAATCAAAGCGCCCAGCGGAGGCACCCTGCTCCAGTTTACCCTCCGCAATCGCGGCCAAGTGGTCCATCGGGGGGATACCATAGGCCAGATTGTTCCAGCAACGGACTGGGTTATCCAAGCACGAGTGAGCCCTGAGGCGATCGCCCAGATTAAACGCTGTGATGCTCCTAAGGCTACGCGCCATCGCTGTACCGAGGGACAAGCCCAGGTGCGAATCGATGCCTATCCCTATCCCGAGTACGGGACCATGGCTGGCTGGGTGACCGAAATCGCCTCAGATACCCAACAATCTCCAGCAGGCAAGGCTTATTACACCCTGACGATTGAGCTAGCGGAACCTGCTTTCCATCGGCACGGAAAACGCTACCCGTTGCAAGCAGGGATGACGGGCACTGCTGAGTTGCTAGGCCCACCGGAAACGTTATTGCGATTTTGGCTACGCAAGGTCCGACTGTGGGTCTAAGTTTTCACACCACCCCTGACGCAATCATCTGAATGGCCTTGGGCAGGGATGGATCAAAGCCCCCAAAATCCCAAGAATTGCGGTCCTGGGGATCGGTCAATGTCAGTTGGTTGGGCACCAAGGTGACGTAAACAGCTTTAGCGTTGGGATTGACCCGCTGGCGATAGTCGGCTAGGGCTTGGCTCGGATGGCGGCGTCCAGCCCAGGATTCACAGTCGGTCCAGAAACAAAAGACATCGGCATGGAAACGATGGGCGATCGCCCAGTCATAGGCCACTGAAGCATCGGTCCCGCCAAAGTTCTGATCCTGGGCTTTCTGCATCGCCGAGGCGAAGCTATCGCGGGCCGTAATGCCGAGGTCTTTAAACTGGGTGGAAAAACCGCGAATGGCGTAGTGATGCTCGGCTTTTGCCGTGGCTAAGGCCAAGGTTGTGGCAATTTCGCAACAGGTGAGGCCCAGGGACGTCACCTGATAAAACCCCATGGAACCGGAGATATCGATCGCGTGCAGGAACACCTTGCCCGTTGGCTCCACAACTTCAAAGGAGAGCTCTAGGGCCTGGTCCAAAATATCGACAATGCGGGCGATCGGCACCCAAGTTTTAGAACTGCGGCCCAGTTTGCCGCCGGACTGATAGGTCTTGAGCGCTTTGAGAATCTCGATGGGGTGAATCCGTGCCTTGCGCAGGGCATGGCGATCGCACAACCGTTTCGCCACTTGCTTGAGCTGTTTGCCCTTGTGGGACTGCAATACGCCAATTTGGGTGAGGGACCCGAGGTTGCGGAGTAAGGCTCCGAGGGGCATCTCTTGAAACAGCAACTGCCAGGCTTCAACATCCATCTGGCCGACGGGCGCGATCATTTCGTGGGTGAGTTTGCCCTGGGCGATCGCCTCCTTCGTCAGTTTGGGCTGGCGCTTGACCCGCTCATACCACCAAATCTGGGTCATCGCTTCAGACGGCGGTTGTGCAGGCACGATATCCCAACCTTGGGTCACCCACTGAAACAAGGCTTGGTGTTGATCGCTCACGGGTTTGGCATGCAGTAAGCGCAGGGCATCGCGATGGCAGAAGCCATGCCGTTGTTGATATTTGAGCAGTTGATAGGCCAATTGTTTGGCATTGGGCTGGGAAAGCCAAGCCTTACCGCATTCCCGCACGATTTTGCCAAAGCCCCGCGTCGATTTGGTGTAGCTCAACCACTCGTAGAAATGGCTGCCGGTGCGAACCACTTGCAAAAACACCTCGGCAAAGGCTTGCTTAGCGGCGTGGGATTCGCCCATGGAGAGGAGCACAAGGGCAAAAATGGGCGCACTGTTGTTGATCGCACGACCATCGCTAGCGTAGACAATTTCCTGGGCGACGCGCTGGGGATCTTCGTCCACGCAACGCCAAACGGCATCGACAAAATCGTGGGTGAGTTCGCGCTTGTCGGCATAGAACGAGCCTTGGGCGGTCCCCAGGAGCAAGCAGCGGCGCAGGTGTTGCCAGCGATCGCTCTTGAACCCATATCCCCCTGATCCAGCCTTGATCATCTCGGCTTGGCGACCGGGAATTGGCTGGGTTTGGGGCGTAGTTTGGGGGTTGAGATAAAACTGATAGGTCATACATTCCTCCAGCCCTTTGGGGCAAGGCGGCGTTGTGGGTTTGCCGCTGTTGCCTCCAGAGTAGGCGCGGGAGCTTCCCCTAGGCGACTCCCCTCTCGCCCAGCCGGAACGCTTGCCATTACGGGCATTTCAGGGGAGGGGAGGGCGATCGCAGTTGAGGGAGTACCCGAACTTTCTGGGTTAAGTGCGCTCCTGATTTTCTCATCCGGCGACTTTGCGCCAAAACAACGCAGACAACGCCGTTGGTTTTCAGGTGAAGGCCAATGAGGATAGCCATGTCTACCAAGCAGACGAGACCATCACCCTGTCGCAGAACATCAGGTACCACCCTCTTCAGCCGCCGCGTAATCATTTGAGCCTTGACCCACTTGCCCGCCATCAACCAATCCCAGAGGACATCGCTAAAAAACTTGACCCAGCCGGGATGCGACCCAAGCATCTGCTCGAAAGAACGCATCTGATCCACACAAGCATCAGGGGAGCATCGGTCAACAACTGCTGCCACAAGATTCAACTTTTTTCTGAAGACGACCCAACTCCCAAACCAGACGACTCATCCCTCTTCATAGAGTCTGCACTCATTGCGAGTCACCTCCTTATAGGCTACGGATGCCGATTGGCATCCTCCATTGTTATTTCAGCAACGTTATTTCAGCAACTTCAAAAGTTGCGTCTGACTTTGCCAAAGCTTCACTCGCCCCGTCTTGTAAACCTTCGCAATAAACGGAGCCCGATTCCCCAGCGCAAACCGCTCCATCCGCGCCAAACTCTCCACAAAAATCGCCGCCATCTTTTCCCGAGTCAAATTTCCAGATGCCAAAATAAACACCTTGGCACCCGAATGAGCAACGGCCAAAACACGCTGCCCGATTCCGCGACTCAAACCAAATCGCCGCATGAATTAGCTTCGATTGACAGTCATACTCCTCAGCAAGGTCATCAATCGAATCCCCGGCGTCATACAGCTCTGCAATCACATCCGTTGGAATGCCCGTTCCAGAAATCACTGGGCGTCCAAACGAAACCCTCGGGTCAATCGTTAGTGGCTTCTCCAATGGCTCAATATCAGGTAACGTCTGCACCATGGGGAAAAGACGCTCCGCAATCCCCTCCTCATTCCAATCAATCCGCGTCAGCAAATGCCGAAGGACATCACGCATGGCCAACTGTCCCGATCGTGACGCATTAATCAAATTGCCAAACGACTCTACAAACAAATCAACCCCATCTGTCTGGAACTCAACCCGAGCCAGGGGGTGTTCCATCACCAACTGCTGACTCACATAGTCCATCGCCTCCCGCACCTTATCCAAGCGAATGCGATGAGATTGGCGAATCACGCGAAGCACATGGGCCTCAATCAGGTTGATAAAGGAAAGCTGTGAATGCTGATCACTAGGCCGCTGAATGATAGCCGGGAGTGCCTTGGAGCCGTTCTTCGTGGGATATGTACGACCCTTCAGCCAAGTACGAAGTGTTGGCACCGGAATCTGAAGGTAGCGAGCTACGTCAGCCACCGCATAAACAGGGGCGTGATGAACCTGATTGCTCCAATCTAAATTAGGCGACACGCTCTCAACTTCCCAAACAGTCTTTCCATTCTACCCCGGTTGAGTGCTTCTCATTGGCTGGTGAAGCCATCGACTGAAAAATATTAAGAAATGACCAAACCCAGCTTCGCCAAAAGCTCCTCAGGGGAAACATTCTGCGACTGCCCCCGGTGACGCCCCTTCTTGCGCGCCTCAACCGGAATATCCGACAACTTGAGTACCGGCAAAAGCGTTGCAGCATTGAAAGCCTCGATATCGCGAATCAGCTCCTCCAACAATTCTAGGCGAGTAAAATGGTGATGTCTCAAAGTCGATTCTCGGCATACCTGTAAACCCGGCCCAGATTCAGCACCAGTGGCGGATGTAGATGGCCTAGCTGAATTTCTAGATCAGTTTCCTTGCCTAAATAGAAGTTCTTAATCCAGTCATTCTCTTGACGCTGATAGACCGTCACCATCACTTCAGTCTGCGACAAAATCAGATAGGTCTGTAGCGAATCGATCGCCAGATACTTTTCCCGCTTTTCTCCCTTATCCTTCCGCGCCGTGCTATCCGAAAGCACCTCCGCCAACAGCACAGGTGACTCCTCATACAACTCCGAATATTCTTCCCCACAAGCCAACATCACATCGGGATAAGCAGAATTATCCTTCTCATTAAGCCGCCGCTCCCGATCAATCCGCACCTTAACGTCTGCCACGTACAGGCGACAGCCCGCTTCCTTCTGGCGGTCAATCTCCGTAAACAGCCCCAGCGCAATCAAATTATGCGCCTTCGTCCCACCTGTCATTGCCACAATCTGGCCATCCAGCAGCTCATACTTGAGCCCCGTTAGCTCTTCCAGCTCCAGCAATTCCTCAAAGCTGTAAAGTCTTTTAGCATCTGGTAATGCACTGTTCATGGATCGTTCCCAACCAACAGCTCTAAACAACCTAGCGATTTCCAAGTCTTATTATCGCTCTTTCTCTTGATGATCCGGTTAATCAGATCATCGGTAGTCCAAATGATCAGGGTAATGGGATCATCATGAACTCTTTCCGCCCTGATTTCCTAGATCGCTTGCCACTCGCGTAAAACTAACCGGCATTGCAGGCATTGGATTCGCGCTAGGAGCGATCGCACACCGCTCTCATTGGCGGGATAAGCGGCTTCGAGGTATTCCGGTAAGACTATTGCATCGGGGCGAATCTGGGCGATGTAGCCGTAGAGCTTTTGGTTGGAGAAGGAACTGTTGATGGGCCAACCTTCGGTGTTGAGGGGGGTGAGGTGATCGATGGCGGGGGCGGGGAGGCCGAGTTCTCGCTGGAGGATGGCGATCGCCACGGACTCGCGATCCTGTTCCGCCGGACAGCGCCCACCGGGGAGATCGAGGGTTGCGGTGCCAAGGCCAGGGCGATAGACGGGCGGGGGTAGGAGGATTTGTTGGTTTTGCAGGGGTAGAACGATGAGGGAGTCGGCTTTTTCAATTCGCCAGTATTCGTGGAGGGTACCGTTGGGGTCTTGGAGGTGTTCGCCGATGAGGGTGAGCCATTTTGTTTGGAGGTGGAGGAGGCGGTTTTGGAGGGTCCAGGGTTGGGGAGGCATAGGAATAGGGAGATGATGGAGATCGAGATCACAGGGCGATCGTGGATCTAGTATTTATCCTGAAGTATAATAAGACTCAGTGTATATAGTATGACTCCAAGCAAGAGTCTTGACGGCAGCTTCTATATTTTCATCATCGAAAGATAGAACAAAGACACTACTTTGAAGCATAGGTCATACACCATGGTAAATGTCATCAGCGGTAGTTTATCTGAGGTGCTGCTAGAACTTCCTAGTGACGCTAAAGAGCCGGTTGTTTGTCAATTATTTTCGGGTAAGCTTCTGAAAGCTTTAGGATTTGGAGATCATGAGGTTTATCCTGAGTATAAAACAGGGAGCGGGCAAAAATCTGTTGATAGGGCGGCAAGAAAAAATCTAGATAACAATGACCTATTCATTGCTACAAAAAAAGATCCATATTTGCTAGTAGAGCTAAAAGGAAGAGATATCAATTTGAGCGACGGCTCGGCACATTATCATTCAACTGTTAGACAGCTCAAAGGCTACATGCTTGATGTTAATTGCAAATCTGTAAAATGGGGAATTATTACAAATTCTTGCCATGTTCAACTATTTAGAAAGCATGGAAAAACTATTTACCCGGCAACCAAGTGCATCGCATTAAGCGTTGACAATATCGAAGAAGAAGTTAGAAAAATACGAGATAAGATTGACAACCCGAAAAAAGCTTTAACAGTCGCCATTTACAATAATAAAGGAGGCGTTGGCAAGACCACGACGACAGTGAATCTTGCTGCGACTTTAGCTCTATTTGGCAAAAAAGTTTTGGCAGTTGATTTTGATCCAAATCAACACGATTTAAGCAATTCCTTGGGGTTTAAGTTAAGCGAAAATTCTGTTTCAAGTGCTTTAGAATCAAAAGATATAGATATTCTCTCAACCATAGAAACCTATTCTTTTAAAACTAGAACACCTGGACTTTCTCTTACCTTTGATATTATTCCAGCAGACCAAAGGCTTAAAAAAGAGGGTGAAAAGTTTCTAAGTAACTACCCTAGAAACCTACTATATCGTAATCTTGAAGCCGCAAGAGAAAAATACGACTATATCATTGTAGACTCGCCACCTAATTGGACAATTTTTAGTCAACTGGCAGTCTATGCTGCCGATGTAGTTCTTATTCCAGCTAAGCATAATAACGTTTTCTCTCTGGAAAATGCGGCGATCGCCATGAAGAATTTTATTCCAGAAACACAAGAGCGAAAATCAGATGGAACACCAGTCGCACTACCTATCTTTTTTAATGGTGAAAGAACTACTCCTCCACAATTGAGCGCAGCACAGAAGGAAATCAACAATATTCTTAAGACAGCAAAGCAGGAAGGATTTGATCTGCTACCCTACTTTTACTCTAGATACACGAATTCACAGAGAAACCTATATATTCCTCAAATACCAAGTTATGCCAACATAGCCAGTGCTGCCTTTTCTCGGGTGCCAGCCGTTTATCGTGATCGTGCTGCCCACGAATACTACAAAAACTTAGCAAAGGAATATTTTTTACAATGAAAAACATAACTGATATCGGTAGCTTGATGCATCTATATTTAGATGAGATTGATCCTGGGGAAGGCACTGATTGCCCCGATTTTCTCATCAAAGCATCAGCTCAAATACTCAACCAAAAAGATGAAAGAAATTGGCTACCCGTCATTGTTAAAGAGATTGCTGAAGATCGCTATGAGGTGATTGCAAATTCATTTGTCTATGCGATCGCCGAAGCAGCGGGTCTAGAGAGAGTTTGGTGCATTATCGCAGATGACAGCGAGAATACAGCCTTAATCAGTCGAGTATTAACTGGTGAGGAAATTCCTAAGATCAACCTTTCTAAAGCCTCAAGAGATGAAATTGTAGCAGCTTTAGAATATCTAGCTCAGCAGCCTGGAAGTCTTCTAAAATCTGTGAAAGTCTCAATTGCCGCTAATCGAATTGATGAAGCTCCTAGGCAATATTGGAAGAATTTTGATGCGATCGCAAACTTAAAATGCGGAATCACGAGAGGGAAAAAACTAGATGCTTTGAAAAAGGTTTTCTATTTAACCCCTCAGCCTATGCCTGACACAATTTCTGATCCCAAGATTTTAGAGACTATGACGATTACAGATCTAAAAGCCATGGCAAAGAAACGCAAGATTGTGGGTCTTAGCAAAATGAAAAAGGCCGATCTGGTTAATGTATTAAGTCAAGCTGAATAGTTCAGCCTGCCATCAATGAGGGAGTAGAACGGGAATCGAACCCGCACCTCGACGGACAAAGGGGGAAAGAGCTTTACAGAGCGATAACCCTCCATCCTACAGCCCTTACGGGCAAAATTGCGCTCTACCGTTGAGCTATCCACTCCATAAGATATCGAACGAAAATCGAAAGAACACTGAGGCGTGGCAGGGAGGATTCGAACCTCCGACCTCCCGCTTAACAGGCGATAACCCTTCTTCAACGACCCTCGCGGATAAATAAGTGAATCAGGGGGTTTAGGCGCTCTAGCCTCTGAGCTACTGCCACAAAACCTCGGTCTTTCGGTCTCAGCGTCGGGAGTTGTCCTTTGCTGTTGAACCCAGAATAGGCGAGAGCCCATCCCCTAAGCGAGGCAGCGCGGCAATGGGCCAAAAGGCAGACGGGGAAAGCCATTTCGAGTTCGGGGGAGGCGTTAAGTTGAGGGGAGACCCGAACTTTATGGCCCAGCCAACCCCTTGGAAGATACGATGAATGAATCCAAGCCTTAACCTCCCCGCTGTTTAACCGTGGAAATCTGTGCGGACCAAGTTCTGCTCCTCCTGGGACGCCTCAGCCTCGCCCTCCTCCTCGGCGGACTCATCGGCTTGGAACGCGAGCACCGCCATAAACCCGCAGGTCTTCGTACCCACATGCTTGTCAGTCTAGGGGCAGCGCTGTTTATTCTGGTTCCCCTCAGCATCAACTGCATTACCCCTTCCCAAGAAGCCTTGAGCCGCACCATCCAAGGCGTTGCCAGCGGTATTGGCTTTTTGGGAGCTGGGGAGATTTTGCATAGCCAACGCCAAAACGAAGCCGGCCTTGAACGAGTTCACGGACTCACCTCCGCAGCCTCGCTTTGGGTTTCTGCGGCGTTGGGGGTCGTAGCGGGAACGGGCCAGTGGCGTTTAGGAATGATGACTGTAACGTTGGTGTTAGGGGTGTTGGTGGGCGCAAAATACATCGAACAGTGGTTCCGGAATCTCTAGGTAAACGGCGTCAGAAAAGAGACGATAATAAAACCCCTGTCCGTATCCCCCCCTGATCCATGCCCAAGCTCAGCTACGGTCCTGAAGCCAAAGCCCGCACCCAGCATTTGCTGCTGGCGCTGTTGGATTTTGCCAACGATGAGTTGGAATTGGCGGATCCTCAGCAGGAGCGTCAACTAGAGGCATTGCGATCGCACCTCTCCCTCCACTGGGAAGGCGATCGCACCCTGATCATCCGCACCAAACTACGCCACCTCGAAACCCTGTCCCCCCTAGCCCCCGGCAACCGTCCCCTCACCCAGGGTCAAATCAAAGAAGCCCTGAGTCATTTGCAAAACCTAGTGCAATGGCTCGAAGATAACCGCACCAGCCGCCGTGGGTCGGAGGTTTGGCATTTTACGATCCATTGGGGGGCGGCGCGGCGCGATCGCCCTGGGATCTTGCAGCGGTTTGAGGAGGCTTGGGCAGCGAATCATCCGCGACAGCGGCCAGAGCAGCAGGACGAACAGCGGCAGGACAAACAGCCGTTTGTCCCGACGGGGGGTGGGATAGATTGGCCGCAGATTTGTCGCCAAGCCTTGGCCCAGCGTCGCCCTGGGGAACTGACCACCAATCCTTTGACCGGCCAGGATGGGCTGCGGTTTGACTGGATCGATGTCTATGTTCCCTTGGAGATCATTCCGCCCCATAAAGCCACGGAGGAAGAGGCTGATGGTCCAGCGATTTCGCCCGATCTATTGCTTCAGCAACTGCAAGAAGGTTTACCCCATCCGGAGGTTCGCATTGCCCTCGTGGGGGAACCCGGTGCGGGCAAAACAACGCTGCTGCAGCGGTTGGCCCTGGGGTTGCTGGAGCAGGCAGGAGCGCTGCCCCTGTGGGTGTCGTTGGCGGATTTGGAGGGGCGATCGCTAGAAACCTATCTCTTGGAAGATTGGCTGCAAGGGGCTTTGCGGAGGCGATCGCTCCCCCCCGAGATCCGAGACGACTTTGCCCAGCAGATCGAACAGGGCCGGGTTTGGCTGCTCTTGGATGCGGTGGATGAAATGGGGCTGGCGCTGGGGATAGCACCGGCCACAGCACTGACCAAACTGGCTCAACAGCTCAACGGTTGGCTGGGCAACGCTAAGGTGATTTTGACCTGTCGGCTCAATGTTTGGGACAGCGGCAAAAACGTCCTGACCGAGTTTGAGACCTACCGGCTCCTGGGCTGTCGTGATCGGAATCAAGCCCAAATGCTCATTCAGCGTTGGTTTCAAACCCAGCCGGAGCGAGGCCATAACCTGTGTGTCGCGCTGGAACGCCCGGAGTTGCGGCGGCTGCGCAGCGCCCTGCGCAATCCGTTGCGGTTGGCCCTGTTGTGTCGCGCCTGGGCCTGTGGCCAGGGACAATTGCCCCAAACGAAAAGCTTGCTCTACAGCCAGTTTGTCGAAGCCTTTTACGAGTGGAAACAGGATATTGTTCCTACGCCGTTGGCCCAACGACAACAACTCAATCAAGCCCTCGGCACCCTTGCACTGTCCGCCTTTCGCCAATCCGTCCCAACGTTTCGCTTGCCTTTGTCCCTCCTCGAACAGGCATTATCGTCGAACCTCAGCGTCCTAGACATGCTCTTACAACTCGGCTGGCTAACGCCCCTAGGACGATCTCAACAAACCGGGGAACGGTTGTATGGCTTTTATCACGCCACGTTTCAGGAATACTTTGCCGCCCAGGCGATCGCCCAAGTCCAAGATTTTCTATGCCTCTCACCCGCCGACTCCCAGGACAAGACCCAGATCACGCCGCTGTTTGAACCCCACTGGCAAGAGATCATTCTGCTGTGGCTGGGTCGGGCCGATGTGGCGATCGCCTCCAAGGAACAGTTGATGCACCATCTCATCAACCATCCTGACGCCTGCGGCGGCTATTTTCAACAGCGGGCCTATTGTCTCGCCGCAGAAGCCCTCGCCGAGTTTCCGGAGTTCGGCCCAGGGGAAACGCTGATCGATCAGCTGATTCAATGGCGCTTTAATCTCAGGGGCAACGTCCCGGCTCCGTTGATTCAAACCGCCCAGCGATCGCTCTCCCGCTCAGACCAAACCCGCGTGATTGCTCAGCTCGAACGCTACGCCCAGGACCCAACCCTGCGACCCTTTGACCGCTGGATGGTGGCCTACAGTTTGGGCAAAACCTATGATTTTGGCAATGCCGTGGCGATCGCCACGCTCACCGAACTGCTCCAGGGGGCGAGCTACAGCAAAAACCTCCAGATGGATCTGGCGCGGGCCTTGGGGTTGGTGGATCCGGGAAATGAATGGGCGATCGCCACCCTCGTCGAGAGTTTTACAACCACCGTCCACCAGCCCCTCCAGCAAAAAGCACTGCTGCGTCTGGCCCGCATTGCCCCGGAGCATCCGCTGATCCTGCCGACGCTGGAGGCTTGGCTGAGCGGCCATCCAGCTCCCCCAACTCGACCCAATGCCAAGGTCTTAGTTGCGGCCTTAGCGGCGATCGCCCCCGACCATCCCCTGGTTCTCCAGGCCCAGCAAGCCCAGATCAGCCCCCCCCAGAGGCGCAAGCGCCAGACGAAACCCAAGGCAACCCCCTTGGCCCTTTCCCAAGCGGCCCAGCTCCAGCGCCTGCTGCAACGGCTAGAGCAAGGGACCGATGCCCCCGCCCAAGTCCGCTGGGCGATCAAGCTCGGACGGTTGCAGCCTGGTCATCCTGAGGCGATTCAAACCCTGGTGAGGCATTTATACACCGACGAGGGTGTCCCGTTGCTCAAGCAAATTGGGGAGGGATTGGAGGCGATCGCCCTACCGGAGCAAATTCCGAGGCTGATTGGGGTGGCTCGGGATTTGAAGCAGGCTGAGCCGTCTGGGCAGGCTGAGCGGTCTACGCAAGGAGAGAGGAGATTGTTGGGCGATCGCCTCCTCTGGCTCTGGTCCGAACGCCTGGGCTACGATGCTTTTCGGCTGGCCTTTCAAGAGGCTTGGCGAGGTTCCGACGGGATGGTATAGTGAGAAGCTGCGGATTTTGTTTAGAGCGCAATTAGGGCGCAAAGGTCATGGCTGTTCCAAAGAAGAAAACCTCGAAAAGCAAGCGTAACCAGCGCCATGCGCACTGGAAGCGGAAGGCTCAGTTTGCGGCAGAGAAGGCGTTGTCCCAGGGCAAGTCGATTCTGACGGGTCGGGCGAAAGGGTTTGTGTATCCGACGGAAGAAGAGGCCGAAGACGAAGAGTAGGATTTACTCACGATGTCTGGTCTATCAAAAAGTGGGAGAGAGCAACGGCTTTCTCCCCGATTTATCTATTTGCTGTGACACTCTAGATTGGAATTCAGACTCGTTGACGCTGAGCCGCGCGATGATTGCTGAGCCGCAGAAATTCATGGAGCAGAACACTACCTATCAACATCAAGCCAATACCGCTCAACCCATGTAGGGCGAGTTGAAAGAGTGGCAAAACAGTGGCCAAGCTCAGTCTCACCCCCCAGCCAAACGCAAGCACCAAGGCCAGTGCAGGAAGCAACACCGCCACCGAATCTGTAAACTGTCGCGTCTTGTGCCGCCGAGCACAAGCAGTCGCAATCCCTACCAACGGAGCACCGATCGCCCCGCCTAGAATGTAATTCATCAACCCCGCATCAAAAATTCGTGGATTGCCCGCCAGTGCTCCCACGGCCATGCCAATCGAGCCAGTCATTAAGCTTGCTCGGAACAAGACATCCCAATTCGAACGGGCGATCGCCCATCCCATATAGCCACTCAGCAAAAATCCCGCACCGAAAAAGGTCCAGCCCAAATTGCCAAACTCATTCACCAGCGGTGTTGCCCCATAGCCTGCCCCGAGTGCCAATCCCACCAATAAGAGCAGCGACCCAAAGGGAAGCCAGCGGGGTTGGAACCGAGCGGTCTGTACTTGGATCGGAATGCGAATTTCAGGCCGTGAAGCGTTGCTATGAAAACAAAGTTCTAATTGCTTAGATTGATTGGATTTGAGTGCACCCGTATCGATCGCCAAGCGACACTGAACCTGATTGCTCTGAATCCGCTGGGGCTCGATCCGCAGCCAAGTCGCTTGATGCTGAGGTAGATTCACCGTCCAATAACCTTCCAAAGTTGTATCTGGAACCGAATTGCTAATCTGAATCCTCTGGAACAGAACCTCGTTGAGTTGCTTAGCTTTGAGGGACAATGCTCGGGGGGTCAGGTGAAGCTCAGGATGGCGCTCACTCGATAGCGGCTCCAAGGCTTGTAGGGCCGCCGTTGCATCGACAAAGCGATCGGGATAATCGGACTGAACCAACGTATCTAACCAACGAATGAACTCAATGCTAAACCGAGCGGGGACTCTGTTCTGAAACCGAATGCAACCCTCGCGATCGAACAAAGACTGGATGCGATCGACTGGGGTTTGAGTGATATGAGCAATGAGCGTAAGACCCAGGCTATAGAGATCGGTCGAGGTATTATGAGTGTTACGATGCCGCTGCTCAGGTGCTAGAAAATAGCTGAGGTGGGTGGCGATCGCCGGACCACCTGCGCGGCCAAGAGATCCGAGGAAATCTCCCAGCCCAAAGTTCATCAAATAGACCTGCTGTTGGTCATCCAACCATAGCGCCAGAGGCGAGATTTCTCCATGATACCAATCATAACGGGAGGATTTCTGCCGCAAGTCTTGTAGAATTCCAAGGGTTTGGGAGGCGATCGCCTTCAGACTCACTGGCTCCGAAATCGAAAGCTGAACTAAGGGCTTAGCCTTCACCAATTCTTGAACGGTGTAGAACGTACAAGGCCGATTATTCGGCGACCCCTCATCCTCAGCTAGGAAATCTGCATAGAGATAGCGAGGAACCCGAGAATGTTGAAGGTGTAGAAGTACAGCAGCACGGGTCTGAAGCTCAGTACTGGCTGAACTGCGGGCTGACAGCAGCGATTGCCGAATAATCACAGGTTGGCCTGTCATGATACAGTGCCCCAGCCAGACCTCGCCACCTGTGACAGTGTGACCAAAGGCATGCTTGAGTTCAAATTGGTCGGCGATGCAACTTCCCTGACGCAACATGGGGGCCTCCAATGTTGGGGATGGGGGATAAATGAATCTCGGGCAGGAGATCGCTCCCCCTCAACGTAGATGTTCTACACTCTGATCCCCTTTACATTTCCGACGATTTAATAATTTGTATCAATTATTTCGAGTTTGAGTAAACGTGTTCTGGGCTTGGGGCGTACCGACAAACCGCCGGTGCCAGGGCTCATAGGAGACATTTTGAAAATTATTGGGCGGGAACGACAGCTCAAAGCCGTAATAGGCCGCATTTTGATTGAGCCAACGCGGCGGCGGCCTGAGACCCTCGCCGTGCGGTCTGGGCCGTAAACAGATCAGCCTGCACATGAACATCCCGAAACCCAGAAGAGGCCGAAGACGAAGAGTAGGATTTACTCACCATGTCTGGTCTATCCAACAAAGGGAGAGAGCAACGGCTTTCTCCCCTTTTTTCTGACTGAATGATCTGAGTGGATTAAAAAAAGGAGATGGCTGACAGCGGTCTTATAAAAGCCGATTAACTGAAAACCAGATGACTCAGATCAAAGCCACCATGGACCGGTAATTGGGCGAACTGCGTCCTCTCAAAGGCAAGAGCACCTGTGGCAGCATCGTAGCTAAACTGCCCCAGCGACAGGGGTTGACTCGCAGATATTTGAATTCTGTCACCTTCGCTAGCATTGAAATCCACCAGCTCATCAATCCCCGAATCAATTTTCATCGGTGCGGGACGATAACCCCCCTCTCCCACACTCTTCACAAAGAAGGACTGACCATCCACAACCGCATTGAATTGAAAGATATCGCGTCCGGTCCCTCCAACCAAACGGTCAGCACCACGACCACCATCCAAAAAGTCGTCACCTGAACCACCATTTAGAGAGTCATTCCCCACATTGCCGTACAGCCAATCATTCCCATCGTTCCCTTCAAGAATGCTATTGCCAGCCAACTGGTTGAGGGTTGAATCATAATCCAGACCCCAGTCAACTCCTGAGAGAATCTGTGAGGTGGCACTGCCTGCTCTGAGCACATCGTTACCGGAACCGCCGTAGAGTCGATCATTCCCGGAACCGCCGTAGAGCTGATCATCTCCGTCACCCCCCCAGAGTAGATTGACATCTGCAGAGATTTTGCCTGTGTCCTCGCCCATAAGCGGTGAATTATATCCGTAGAGTTGGTCATTGCCAGCTCCGCCATACAACTGGTCAGATCCAGACCCTCCGTACAGCACATCACCTCCGTCTCCACCATAAAGATGGTCGTTACCTTCGTCTCCAAACAAGGTATCGTTGCCAGCTTGCCCGTTGAGAATATCGTCTCCCCCCATACCGGAGATTAAATCCTCGCTGTTGCCCCCTGTCAGGTAGTTATTGCCGTTATCTCCGACTAGAGTTGGAGTAGGCAGCGCTATCTTGATCAACCTCTCGATCGACATCCCGATCGACTTTTTATCAATGAAGCCAGTGAACGCAAAACTATCTATGTTGGCCATATTTTAAAGTCCTTCAGCTAGGTGCTGGAGCATGTATTGAGACTCTCTAGAACGCTAGCTTAAAAGGATTTGTAAATGTGGCCATAATGGCAGACTGAAATCTGCTTACGGGCTTAGAGTTTTTAGATAAGTCGAAAGGCTGAATGATTGGTAGGATGGGTTAGCGATAGCGTAACCCATGCGGGCGTTGGGTTTCGTTCCTCAACCGCAACCTACATCCTCGCTGATCCCACGGATAGCGAACTGATCTCTAGCTCCAGGGGTGTTAGCGAGCCTGGGCAAAGGTTTGCTGGGCTTGGGGCGTACCGACAAACCGCCAGTGCCAGGGCTCATAGGAGACATTTTGAAAATTATTGGGCGGGAACGACAGCTCAAAGCCGTAATAGGCCGCATTTTGATTGAGCCAACGAAACGCCGGGGTTCGCTCAAACGTGACTTCTAGATCGGCGCTAGGTGTACCACCATCTCCCAGGTCAATGGCATAGCCCGTGTGGTGTTCGCTGTGCCCCGGTGGTGCGCTAATCCGCGCTGCGGCGGCCTGGGAGCCTCGTCGTGCGGTCTGGGCCGTAAACAGATCGGCCTGCACATGAATATCCCGAAATCCAGAAATGGGAATAATCTCAACCCCGTCCCGCTGAGCCGCCTGGATCATTTGCTGATAGGCCGCTGCGGCATCGCGCTGGAGTTGCTCAGGCCGCGACCCATAGTAGCCTGCCACGACCAAGCTGCTGCGACTGGCTTCGGTATAGGGCAGATGGCCAAACTGGGTATTGATGGGAGCCGTGTTCGTTGTACTAGCCGTTAAAGGTGAATCTATCGCAGGTGCCAAAGGTAGAGGTTCAGAACGTACGGGTTCAGAACGCACAGGTTCAGAACGCACAGGTTCAAAACGCACAGGTTCAGAAGCCACAGGCCCAGAAACCGCGACCGGAGCTGAACCAACCGCCGCTGGGGAAGTCCCTAGGGGTGGAGGCGCGGCGGGTAACAGGGAAAGCAATTGCTGATTGATTTGCTGATTGGAGGGGAGGGGCTGGGTCATGGCGATCGCCCGAGCCTGCCTAGGCCCTGGACTGCTCTCTCGCAAACCGCCGATGAGGTTAAAGGCGATCGCCAACGACAAACTCACTATCCCCAACGACAACACTTTCCAATGCCGTTTCGCAAACATAAAAATTCCCACTCCCAAAAACCCCAGATCTATAGCGTTTCTATAGCGTTCCCGGCGGAAAGGGTGAAAGGTTTTTATTCTGAAGTTCAATAAAACCTCAATCCTTCCTGCTCAAGAGAGATCCAGCCCTCGGCTCTGGGTTTGCGGATAAAATGAGAATTGCATGCACCGTTTAGGAGAAAATCCCAGCCATGGCCCAGGCAATTGACCCCACACCTAATTCCAATCCGATTTATCAAGGACAGTTCGGTGAGTTTACGATTGACGATCGCGATCGCCGGGAGGTAATCCTTTACCGGGCGGGACTCGGGGTGGCGGCGGTGAGTTTTGCGATCGCCACGGCCCTCGTCATCTGGCAACCGGCATCGAGTCTGACGCTCAATCTACTGACGGGGCTCTATGGCCTGTTCTGGGCGGGACTAGGACTCAGTCTGTTTTACATTCATATCTATCTGAAAGTGTTGCACCGGGCGCTGCAAGGCTTTTGGCTGGTGGGGGGGGTGGCGTCTTTGGCGATCGCGCTCCTTGACTCTCAGCCCCTGGCGCTTCAGGTGTATGAGCATCCTCGTTTACTGTTTGGGGTTGGTTTCACGTTTGTGGCACTGACGGGGATTTTCTTTAAGGAGGCGTTTTGTTTTAACCGTGCTGAAACTAAGGCCCTAACACCGCTTGTGCCGATGCTGTTGCTGGGTCATCTGGCTGGGGTGATTCAGCCGGGTACGGAACGGGTGCTGTTGCTGGTTTGGGCGATTTTGTTTGGGGTGTTTGCAGGGCGCAAGGCGATTCAGGGGATTCCGTCGGATATTGGTGATAAGAGTGTGTTTGAATACCTCAAGGCCCAGAATCAGGTCTAGAATCAGGTCCAGAATTAGGTCCAGTCCTGAGTTTGGCGAGATCCGGGTTTATTCGGAGTCTTCGTCGGGCCAATGGTGTTGTAGGCGCTCTAGGATGCCATCGGTGTAGGTTTCTGGGTTTTGGCACAGATCGCGTAGGGCCTCTTGCAGGCGTTCGGCTTGCTGGTCGCGATCGCCCTCTGGGGGGTCTCCGGGGGGCAAAGTGCCGGTGGCTTGCATACAGATGAGTAGGCTGGTGAGGGCTTGCTGGCGCTCTAGGGTGCCGGGGGGATGTTGGAGGCTGCGGTTGAGGATCTGGTTGAGGGCGGCTTGGGTTTCTGGGGTGTTGGCGCTGGGGCGTTTGGGTCGGAAGAGGGACATGGGTGGGCTAGCGCAAGAGGGTTGAGGGGTGAATCTGGATGTTAGATTCACTACTTGTAAGTATTTCTCTGGGCTAGCGACCTATGCGGGGAAGATTTCCTTTGGGTTGCTTCCACAATAGGGTTGTAGGGACATGGCAATGTGTCACGCGCTGTAAGGTTGTACCCCGTGGCACTGACGGGCATTTTCTTTAAGGAGGCGTTTTGTTTTAATCGCGCTGAAACTAAGGCTCTAACGCCGCTTGTGCCGATGCTGTTGCTGGGTCATCTGGCTGGGGTGATTCAGCCGGGTACGGAACGGGTGCTGTTGCTGGTTTTGGCGGTTTTGTTTGGGGTGTTTGCAGGGCGTAAGACGATTCAGGAGATTCCGTCGGATATTGGCGATAAAAGTGTGTTTGAATACCTCAAGGCTCAGGCACGGTCGGCCCAGTCTTGATGTTGGCTGGATCCGGGTTGATTGGTTTATTCGGAGTCTTCGTCGGGCCAATGGTGTTGTAGGCGTTCTAGGATGCCATCGGTGTAGGTTTCTGGGTTTTGGCACAGATCGCGCAGGGCGTCTTGCAGGCGTTCGGCTTGCTGGTCGCGATCGCCCTCTGGAGGGTTTCCGGGGAGCAAGATACCGGTGGCTTGCATACAGATGAGCAGGCTGGTGAGGGCTTGCTGGCGCTCTAGGGTGCCAGGGGGGTGTTGGAGGCTGCGGTTGAGGATCTGGTTGAGGGCGGCTTGGGTTTCTGGGCTGTTGGCGGTGGGGCGTTTGGGTCGGAAGAAGGCCATGGGTGGGCTAGCGTGAGAGGGTTGAGGGAGTGAATCTGGGTGTTAGATTCACTACCTGTAAGTATTAAGAAGAAGTCAATAGACTTTCAATGGCATTTCACTTAACCTAAGATATCGTTGGCGATCTAGTAGAGTAAGCATGGACCTCAATTTCCTCAGTGCCCTTGAACTACGCCAGATCTGCTACTTTCTGACCATCGTAGACAACGGCAACAACTTTAGCCGAGCCGCAGAATGCTTGTATGTCGAACAGCCACCCCTGAGTCAGCGGATTCGTACTCTCGAATTCAATTGGTTTCCCCAGCGAGTGGGGAGTGTGTCTTCTAGTCCATCGCACGTAGTCGTCTTGAGGTTTCCATTCAATTGGTTTCCCCAGCGAGTAAAGCGCTATACAATAACAACAGTTGAAAATAATGATATTGACAGTCTGTCCTAAAATCAGACGGCTTTTATCTTTGGAAATAAGGAAGATTTACCTCAAATCAGCATTGAAGATTATCAAATCAAGCTTTTAGTGTTTAGCCTAGATAGCTTAGAGGTCGTAGAATGGAGAGACTAACTGAGGAACAATTGGCTACGTATCGAACTTTGATTGAGCAAGTCATTCATCATTACAGCAAGTTCAAGCCGATTATTGGTGATGTAGAACGAGAAATATCATTCGATCGAGAACGAGATCATTATCATCTTTTTACGCTCGGATGGAATGGCCATCAAAGAATTTATGGCTGTTTAATTCATATAGATATTCGAGATGGAAAAATCTGGATTCAGTATGATGGTACGGAAACTGGTGTGGCGAATGATCTGGTGGAGAGGGGTGTGGATAAGCAGCAAATTGTCTTGGCATTTCAGTCGGAAACTCTACGTCGGTATGGTGAGTTTGCGATCGTTTGAGTGGATGGTTGAGTCAGTATTGTCGTTTTCATTCAATGGGTGGCGTTGCTGAATCGAGGGATGTATGGATTTGCGGCGATCGCCAACGTGGGTACATGGCAATGCCATGTACCCACCAAATTCATGCCTAAAATCAGCAATGCCCAATTGGTTTCCCCAGCGAGTGGGGAGGACTAAACCACAGCGCCGTAATTGACTACGCATTAGGTGTTTCCATTCAATTGGTTTCCCCAGCGAGTGGGGAGGTAACAGTTTGTAACGGAGGGTTTACGACCATGAGCTGTTTCCATTCAATTGGTTTCCCCAGCGAGTGGGGAGCAAGTCTGTCATGGGAAAATTGTACTCAAATGCAATTAGTTTCCATTCAATTGGTTTCCCCAGCGAGTGGGGAGAGGGCGGTAACTTCTTCGTGAATTACTGCCGAGAGATTGCCGGTTTCCATTCAATTGGTTTCCCCAGCGAGTGGGGAGCGGAGAACAGGCACAAGCTTGCTAAGCCCACACTTAGTTTCCATTCAATTGGTTTCCCCAGCGAGTGGGGAGGATCAAGCCCGCCGCTGCGTTTGTGCAGTACGTTCAGTTTCCATTCAATTGGTTTCCCCAGCGAGTGGGGAGGACGTTAGTATTCAAGTTATTACGGCAAATATCTAAGTCCGGTTTCCATTCAATTGGTTTCCCCAGCGAGTGGGGAGGGTGTATGGGATGTAGATGTCCAAGACCCTGGATATAAACAGTTTCCATTCAATTGGTTTCCCCAGCGAGTGGGGAGGCGCGGGCGAAAGTGTCACACCATACCGATGTCCGTCGTTGAGTTTCCATTCAATTGGTTTCCCCAGCGAGTGGGGAGGTTTCTCTGTTTTGTAGCTCAGGATGCGGCACTTCTGACCTAGTTTCCATTCAATTGGTTTCCCCAGCGAGTGGGGAGGTGACGCTGGTTACAAGGTATTGATGCGGATGTTATCCGTTTCCATTCAATTGGTTTCCCCAGCGAGTGGGGAGGAAACAGCATTCTTACGATGGCTAGCGCGGTTAACTGCCGTTTCCATTCAATTGGTTTCCCCAGCGAGTGGGGAGGCTTCGCAAAATCGATACAGACATAAACTCTCTGTATGTTTCCATTCAATTGGTTTCCCCAGCGAGTGGGGAGGCTTATCCCACTAGCGCGAAAGTGAAAGTTGATCCAATACGTTTCCATTCAATTGGTTTCCCCAGCGAGTGGGGAGGCAAAACCTACCAAGGAGAAAAAAGCCGGTGTGAAGGTTTCCATTCAATTGGTTTCCCCAGCGAGTGGGGAGGTTGGAAATGCATTCCCGCTGGAATAACTCCTGCTGTCTAAGGTTTCCATTCAATTGGTTTCCCCAGCGAGTGGGGAGGCCCAAAAGCGCAGCACCAACAGCCCCGTAAACAAGTTTCCATTCAATTGGTTTCCCCAGCGAGTGGGGAGGCCTTTAAGGACCAGAGCAAGACCGGACGAGCGATGAAAGCGTGTTTCCATTCAATTGGTTTCCCCAGCGAGTGGGGAGCGCCAAGGATGCTCGGGCTCATAGTTTTCATGAAACGCCGAAGTTTCCATTCAATTGGTTTCCCCAGCGAGTGGGGAGGCCAGGTGCAAAACAACAAACCCAAATACACCCCAAGGAGTTTCCATTCAATTGGTTTCCCCAGCGAGTGGGGAGGCACGTACGCTTTATCTTTGCCCTTACCGGCCCCTTGTTTCCATTCAATTGGTTTCCCCAGCGAGTGGGGAGTTGAATTAAACGGTTTTGTTTTTAATAATATTTCCCGGTTTCCATTCAATTGGTTTCCCCAGCGAGTGGGGAGAACTAAGAGTTCTTTTCGAGACACCCTCGCATCTGTATCGGTTTCCATTCAATTGGTTTCCCCAGCGAGTGGGGAGCCTGAGGGTGGGGCGCATGAATAAAAATTTCATCACCCTAGTTTCCATTCAATTGGTTTCCCCAGCGAGTGGGGAGTACTTTACTTTACCGAGGTTTTTACCATGGCTATTCCTGGTTTCCATTCAATTGGTTTCCCCAGCGAGTGGGGAGGCCAATCACCTCGCCGAGCCCTATCTCGAATCCCAATTGATGTTTCCATTCAATTGGTTTCCCCAGCGAGTGGGGAGCCGATGACTGGGGCAATATCCCGATGGGGTACTGCCGGTTTGGGTTTCCATTCAATTGGTTTCCCCAGCGAGTGGGGAGTCCAGTTCAGACTAGTAAAGGGTATGTGGACAACTAGTTTCCATTCAATTGGTTTCCCCAGCGAGTGGGGAGCCACGGGTACACCAGAGAAGTTACACCGGACTCTTGAGTTTCCATTCAATTGGTTTCCCCAGCGAGTGGGGAGTCGTCAGAGCATCCAGCGTTAGGCCCAGCGTCAGCATCGTTTCCATTCAATTGGTTTCCCCAGCGAGTGGGGAGTATAAGTAACCAACGAAGTTTTTTTGATGACCTGAGGTTTCCATTCAATTGGTTTCCCCAGCGAGTGGGGAGAATCGCTTCTCTGGCGATCCGTGTTGATGGGCTGACGCCAGTTTCCATTCAATTGGTTTCCCCAGCGAGTGGGGAGCCAGTGGGAAGCGATCAGCCTGCGGCTTTGCCAATGGGCGTTTCCATTCAATTGGTTTCCCCAGCGAGTGGGGAGATACTCGCCGCCTACTGGAGCAGACGAGAACGGAGACCCTCTGTTTCCATTCAATTGGTTTCCCCAGCGAGTGGGGAGATAATAAGGAACGTCTCCATATACTAGAGTCTTTATGTTTCCATTCAATTGGTTTCCCCAGCGAGTGGGGAGAAAATAACTGTTGACATTATTGCTGATATCAGCAAAGTTTCCATTCAATTGGTTTCCCCAGCGAGTGGGGAGTGTTTACGGGACAATTATTTGTAGCGTAGGGGATAAAATGTTTCCATTCAATTGGTTTCCCCAGCGAGTGGGGAGAAGATTGTGGATTTAGTCTGTGTCAGGGTCGTTAGCATGGTTTCCATTCAATTGGTTTCCCCAGCGAGTGGGGAGTGACGAAGTTGACACGCCTTACTTGCCTGAGGTGGCATCCGACGGGTTTCCATTCAATTGGTTTCCCCAGCGAGTGGGGAGAATGGGCTTCTGCGGGGGGTCTACGGGCATTGTAGCTAGGTTTCCATTCAATTGGTTTCCCCAGCGAGTGGGGAGGGGCAACTGCAACCACAGGCACCGAACCCGATCTGAGTGTTTCCATTCAATTGGTTTCCCCAGCGAGTGGGGAGACGTAGATATGAAGCTTAAATTCTCGAAACCTGATGTTTCCATTCAATTGGTTTCCCCAGCGAGTGGGGAGCAAAGGTATGGATCGCCCATCCATTACCCAAGTATTTTGGTTTCCATTCAATTGGTTTCCCCAGCGAGTGGGGAGTCGTTTTTTCAAATGCTTTATTCTCGGCAGATAGATAGTTTCCATTCAATTGGTTTCCCCAGCGAGTGGGGAGTTACCCTATCGAATCTTTAGACGAGCTCGAATTTAGCGACATCGTTTCCATTCAATTGGTTTCCCCAGCGAGTGGGGAGGCTGTCGATTGATGCCCCGCCCCGCATTGCCCAAGTGGTTTCCATTCAATTGGTTTCCCCAGCGAGTGGGGAGTTACTGCTGCTGCTAATGCGGTCGTAGTGAATGCACTTGTTTCCATTCAATTGGTTTCCCCAGCGAGTGGGGAGCGATTACATTCCCGGCGATAGCTTTCTGTGTCGCTTCCTCAAGTTTCCATTCAATTGGTTTCCCCAGCGAGTGGGGAGCCTTTTGTATTGGGCCACGATGCATTTCGCCATGTAAAGTTTCCATTCAATTGGTTTCCCCAGCGAGTGGGGAGTCAATAGGTACAAATAGGGTGTTTTTTAAGCCTTGGCAAATGTTTCCATTCAATTGGTTTCCCCAGCGAGTGGGGAGGATGACAAAGCATCTTTACCGTTTAACGTCTCCCATGTTTCCATTCAATTGGTTTCCCCAGCGAGTGGGGAGTCAAAAAGGTGGGGCTTACTTTCTCCAATCTGGTGGCCCTAGTTTCCATTCAATTGGTTTCCCCAGCGAGTGGGGAGTATAGATGATAAGGATACTCCATCGTTTACTGTAGTTTCCATTCAATTGGTTTCCCCAGCGAGTGGGGAGCTGAAGGTATCCAAAAGTGGTGAGATCAGGATGATGGTTTCCATTCAATTGGTTTCCCCAGCGAGTGGGGAGAGGTTGTGTACCTAACTTTAAATCTAACAAACTATAGTTTCCATTCAATTGGTTTCCCCAGCGAGTGGGGAGTTAATAAGGATAGACTTAAATAAATTTAAACCTATAAACGATGTTTCCATTCAATTGGTTTCCCCAGCGAGTGGGGAGAAAAGACAAGCTAAGCAAGTTGTAGAACAAGCCCTAGTTTCCATTCAATTGGTTTCCCCAGCGAGTGGGGAGCTACGTCTTTTTCAACAAAGGGTTAGGACTACCCGAAGTTTCCATTCAATTGGTTTCCCCAGCGAGTGGGGAGTCACCAGAAAAGCTAAGAATAGACAGGAAAAAAGACAAGTTTCCATTCAATTGGTTTCCCCAGCGAGTGGGGAGGGTAGTTGTATTTTTATATGGAAATGTTTTATATGTATAGTTTCCATTCAATTGGTTTCCCCAGCGAGTGGGGAGTTACAGGAACCGGTCAAGTCAACGAACGGTAAGAGTTTCCATTCAATTGGTTTCCCCAGCGAGTGGGGAGCAGCAACCGCCCCGGCCCCCGACTTCAAGTTGCCAAGTTTCCATTCAATTGGTTTCCCCAGCGAGTGGGGAGGCGACTCGTCTGGCAACTTTATAGTGTAAACACCCTGTGTTTCCATTCAATTGGTTTCCCCAGCGAGTGGGGAGCCGTATTGAGTCTTTTCTTTCTTTCGGCAGGTTTAGTTTCCATTCAATTGGTTTCCCCAGCGAGTGGGGAGTTTGCAATCGATCTTGACCAAACCGACCCGCCGGTTTATAAAGTTTCCATTCAATTGGTTTCCCCAGCGAGTGGGGAGGCTAAACGAATCAATCAGGTTGAGAGATTTGTGCAAAGTTTCCATTCAATTGGTTTCCCCAGCGAGTGGGGAGACTGTTAGTGGCTAAGCTGCCACTAGATAATGTTACTGTTTCCATTCAATTGGTTTCCCCAGCGAGTGGGGAGAGGATATTATCATGAGTTTAGATACCAGAATTAACGAAGCGTTTCCATTCAATTGGTTTCCCCAGCGAGTGGGGAGGAAAACGCGATACAAGGATGCTGATGTGGCACCTCTACGTTTCCATTCAATTGGTTTCCCCAGCGAGTGGGGAGTTGGCAGTCACGCTCTGAGCCGCTACACCAGCGGTTTTGTTGTTTCCATTCAATTGGTTTCCCCAGCGAGTGGGGAGAAAAACTTATACTCAATAAGTAATATCTTTTTACCATCACTAGTAGTTTCCATTCAATTGGTTTCCCCAGCGAGTGGGGAGGTGGTGGCAAGATGGCCAGAGAGATCGGGTGATTGAGTTTCCATTCAATTGGTTTCCCCAGCGAGTGGGGAGTAGTAGGTTTTGTGGATGTTTCCACCCGAACGATACGAAGTTGTTAGACGACAATAGCATTGGCGGCTGCTCGACATTTCCTGGCGGGAGTTGTCGCGAAAGCGTGGCTTGGATCGTGAGACAGACGTGAGACTTTGACAGCTCACTGGCGTGGCGATCGACAAAAAAAGACACTCATAGGGTCCCCCTGGAAAGAAAGGACTCTAACGAGTGTCGAGAGTAATAATGTATCAACAGCGAGTGTACATGAATGCAAAGGAGCATGGCCTGTCGCAGCAAGATGCGGCAGCGGTGGCGGAATTTTCGGTGCGAACCGCGCAACGAATGGATGCCAACGAGTGGCAGCAGGGGAGTGGAGAGGGCACCGGGGTGCGGACCCGGCCAGATCCACTCAACGGTCTTTGGGAAGCCGAACTAGAGGCGATGCTGCGAGCTGAGCCAAGACTGAAACCGACGACGTTATTTGAGCATTTGCAGGACAAATATCCGGGTCAATATCCGCAAGTGCTCAGGACGCTTCAGCGGCGAGTGAGAACCTGGAAAGCACTGTATGGTCCAGCTCCCGAGGTGATGTTTGAGCTGCGTCACGAGCCGGGGGTGCAAGGATTTTCCGACTTCACCGAACTCAAAGGGACGGTGGTGACGATAAATGGAAAGCCCTATGAGCACTTGATTTATCACTACCGCTTGGGCTACAGCGGCTGGTCCTACGCGGAGTTAATCGAGGGGGGTGAAAGCTTTGTCGCCCTATCCGAAGGATTGCAGAATGCCCTGTTTGCCTGCGGCGGGGCTCCAAAGCAGCATCGCACCGATAGCCTGAGTGCGGCCTATCGAAATCTGGGTGGGAAGAAGACCAAACCGCTGACGCGCTTGTATGACGACCTGTGTGAGCACTATCGGTTGCAACCGACGCGAAACAACCGGGGAATCGCCCACGAGAACGGTTCTATTGAAGGCCCCCACGGTCATCTGAAGAACCGCATTGTCCAAGCGATGTACCTGCGCGGCAGCACCGACTTCGCTAGCGTCAGCGACTATCAAGACCTGCTCAATGACTGTGTGGCCAAGCTCAATGCCCAGCATCAGGATAAGTATGAGCATGAGAAAGCGCATCTCCAGGCGTTGCCCAAATACCGGGCTGCGGACTACGAACTCCTCACCGCTAAGGTGAGCAGCAACAGCACGATTGATATCCGCTGCATGCTCTACAGCGTGCCGTCTCGCTTAATTGGCCGGTCCCTGGAAGTGCATCTGCACCACAACCGCCTGATGGGCTACCTCGAAGGCCATGAAGTGTTCAGGTTGAAACGGATTCGTTCTACTGACAAGGACAAGCGGCGCGCCCGCTCGGTGGACTATCACCATGTCATCGAAGGGTTGCGCAAAAAGCCCTTGGCCTTCCTCCACAGCACCTGGCGAGAGGACCTCCTGCCCAATGAGCGCTATCACCAACTCTGGAAACAGCTCCAGGCTGGCTTTGAGCTTGATTCTGCCGCCGTGCTCATGGTCGAAGCCCTCTATATTGCGGCGACCCAAAACAAGGAAGCGGCGGTCGCTGACTACCTCTTCCCAGAGATTGAGGCCAAAACCCTCACCCTCTCAAGGCTCAGACTCCATTTTCAGTTGCTCACCAAACTCGAATTCCCCACCGTGAATGTCCAACAACATGACCTCAACGACTACGATGCCCTTCTGTTCACCCACAGCAGCGTCATCCCAGATGCAGAACCAGAGCTCGTCTCAACCGGAGCTGAGCCCTTACCAAAGCCTCAGCGCTCAGCTCAAGCACCTGCGCTTATCCCATATGCTCAACCACTGGGAGACCTTGGAGCAGCAAGCCATGCGAGAGACCTGGTCCTACGCGCAATTTCTCTTGGCCCTGTGCCAACTCGAAACAGACCGCCGCAAGGCTTTGCGCCTCCAAAGAGCCATCACCGAAGCTCAACTGCCCAACGCCAAAACGGTTTCCAATTTCGATTGGACACACCTGCCCCTGGTTAACCCTCTCCCGATTCAAAAACTCGCCACTGAACCCCAGTGGATTGATGACGCCCAAAACTGTCTCTTCTTCGGACCTTCTGGGGTCGGCAAAACCCATCTGGCCGCTGGCATCGCTCGTGCCGCCCTGGAAGCGGGCAAGCGCGTCAAATTCTTCTGTGCCACCACCCTGGTGCAGTATCTCCAAAAAGAAAAGCTTCATCTCCAGCTTCAGCCTGCCCTGAAAAAGCTCGACCGCTTTGACCTCGTGATCATTGATGACCTCGGCTATGTCCAAAAATCCGAGGCAGAAACCTCCGTTCTCTTTGAACTCATTGCCTATCGCTATGAGCGCAAAAGCATCATGGTCACTGCCAATCAGCCGTTCAGTGAGTGGAACTCCATCTTTGGTGATTCCATGATGACCGTCGCCGCCGTTGACCGCCTCATTCACCATGCGGTCATTCTCGAAATCAAGGCGGACAGTTTTCGTAAACGCTCCGCTCACCAGCGCTCTGAGAACTTGAAGGCACTCCCGGCAAAATCCTCTGAATCTGACTCCCAAACATCGACACACCAGAAGCGATCTTAGATTGTCGTCTTGACCTGAGATTGCCGCTTCTCATTTCCTTTTGCCAATTCAGTGGGCTCCCCGCCTTCTAATTGTCGCGACAGGCAAATGTCTTGACACTTGATAACGAAGTTTCCATTCAATTGGTTTCCCCAGCGAGTGGGGAGACGTAACCCAGAGAACGGATTAACAGAGGTAGATGCAGTTTCCATTCAATTGGTTTCCCCAGCGAGTGGGGAGTCGAAGCTTTCACGATCACGGGCGGCGGCATGGACAGCGGTTTCCATTCAATTGGTTTCCCCAGCGAGTGGGGAGCCGGGGCCGTCGTCGAAACCATCCAGGAGGACGCCTACGAAGTTTCCATTCAATTGGTTTCCCCAGCGAGTGGGGAGATCATAAACTTTCAGAAGGGCCAAAAAGTCATCGTTGATTTGGTTTCCATTCAATTGGTTTCCCCAGCGAGTGGGGAGGTAAATCAAGCCATGCTCGATGAAACGATGTCGTCCGGGTTTCCATTCAATTGGTTTCCCCAGCGAGTGGGGAGAGTTCATGCGAAACAGCCACAACGCGCAAATCATTTGTGTTTCCATTCAATTGGTTTCCCCAGCGAGTGGGGAATTGAAAGCTAAGGGGATGTTACCGAGCAATTTCGCTCGGGATGGGTTTCCATTCAATTGGTTTCCCCAGCGAGTGGGGAGTGTTGCAATGGTACCGCTGCAACATCTGCCAACCACGACCGTGTTTCCATTCAATTGGTTTCCCCAGCGAGTGGGGAGTTTAGATAATTTTGTGAGGCTGAATAATGAAAGTATTGCCGGTTTCCATTCAATTGGTTTCCCCAGCGAGTGGGGAGCAAAATTGTGGATCCGGATTCTTTTGTTACGTCGAGGTTTCCATTCAATTGGTTTCCCCAGCGAGTGGGGAGAGCTAGTTAAGTTAATGGACTCGATGTAAACACTAATACGTTTCCATTCAATTGGTTTCCCCAGCGAGTGGGGAGCTGATGGGTGATGACCGGGCGTTCCGGGCATTAGGATTGGTTTCCATTCAATTGGTTTCCCCAGCGAGTGGGGAGAGCTCAACAGTGCCGACGATCCGAGCCCCAGGTTACGACGTTTCCATTCAATTGGTTTCCCCAGCGAGTGGGGAGCCAGGGAAATACGTAGTTAAGGTTTCAGATACCACTAATCTAGTTTCCATTCAATTGGTTTCCCCAGCGAGTGGGGAGGTGACAGGTCCTCCCGCGCGGATAGATCACCCAGTTCCAGGTTTCCATTCAATTGGTTTCCCCAGCGAGTGGGGAGTCAGCCCGATGGATACCTTAGTCAAAGCGCTGTATAGTTTCCATTCAATTGGTTTCCCCAGCGAGTGGGGAGAAAAAGGTAGAAGAGTTACAGGCGGCGCTAGACACAAGTTTCCATTCAATTGGTTTCCCCAGCGAGTGGGGAGTTAAAAGGAATATAGTTGTCGATGAGCCCACTACGAGTTTCCATTCAATTGGTTTCCCCAGCGAGTGGGGAGTTGATGTGTCGTTATCGCGCGCTAGCGCGGAGTACGTTTCCATTCAATTGGTTTCCCCAGCGAGTGGGGAGGTTTTACGCGGAGTTTCTTTCCGATACTTTAATGCCCCAGTTTCCATTCAATTGGTTTCCCCAGCGAGTGGGGAGGAACTAGTCTGTCTACTTGAACAAGCTCTAGTTCTAGAGTTTCCATTCAATTGGTTTCCCCAGCGAGTGGGGAGTGTTCAGCTTTCTTTAGTTGTAAGGAATTAGCTACAGTACGGTTTCCATTCAATTGGTTTCCCCAGCGAGTGGGGAGAAGCATTAACAGCCGGTAACCTATCCTCCCCGGTTCGTAGGTTTCCATTCAATTGGTTTCCCCAGCGAGTGGGGAGTTTAAATGCAGCCGTGGTAATAGCGTCAGAAAACCACTCTAAAGTTTCCATTCAATTGGTTTCCCCAGCGAGTGGGGAGACGCCCGCTGCATCCGCTAAATCGGCTGTGTTCCAGCCGTGTTTCCATTCAATTGGTTTCCCCAGCGAGTGGGGAGCATTGCTTGTTGAGCTTCTGGATCTTCGTTGTGAACGTTTCCATTCAATTGGTTTCCCCAGCGAGTGGGGAGTAGATTATTATCAGCCACAAGAGAAACTGATGTTGTTTCTAGTTTCCATTCAATTGGTTTCCCCAGCGAGTGGGGAGATTTGCCATTGCCGCATTGCAGGCTGGCATACAGGGGCAAGTTTCCATTCAATTGGTTTCCCCAGCGAGTGGGGAGCTGGGTGTAGATTACAACACATCTAACCTTCCTGAGGAGGTGTTTCCATTCAATTGGTTTCCCCAGCGAGTGGGGAGAAAAATGGTCTTTGGGGTGTCTGGACGGTCCCAGGAGGTTTCCATTCAATTGGTTTCCCCAGCGAGTGGGGAGCCCCAAAGCTTGATCAAGTTCGCAGCTCAACAGTGCCGGTTTCCATTCAATTGGTTTCCCCAGCGAGTGGGGAGTTAGAGGAGCCCCGGAGCTGTACGGAGAAGCCCTGGTTTCCATTCAATTGGTTTCCCCAGCGAGTGGGGAGCCCCCCCATTCTAGCCCCCTCTAGGCAAGGATTTCAAGCCCCCAGCGCGAGCCTCAAGCCGCCCAGAGCCAAAAGCCCCCCGCCCAAGCCCACAAAAAAGCCCAAAACCCTCACCCAGCATACCATCGAGCCTCCCAACGCAAAAACAACATCCCAGCCCCCTCCCCCCCAGCCTCGCACCCTCAAATCACAATCGACCCCGACGGCGAACTCAACGGCACCCCACCCCAAATCTCCACCTGATCCCGCGTATGACTCGACATCGGATAAAACCGCACCGAATCCTCCGGCAACTTCACATATCGCCCCAACTTTCGCTTCAATTCCTGATACTTTTTAGCCTCCAAACAACACTCAAAAACACTAAACTGCACCCGCCTGCCATAGCCCTCCAAAACATCAGCAACCTTCTTCCGACGACGATTACAAGAAACATCATAAACCACCACATACAACAACATCAGTCCCACCCCCTAACGAATTTGATAAGAGCGATAACTGCGGTGGTGATTCACCACACAATCCCGAAACACCTTCACCTGCTCATTCAACACCCCCCAACGCACCGACCTCACCCCCGGACTCACCTCAATCTCCTCCTCCATCCGCCGCACAAATGCCTGTAAATACTTACGCCGCCCCGACCCATTTAAGTAACATCCCCCCTCCGCCGACACCGTAAAATCATCCACCGCATCCATCATTCCGCGATTAATCAAATACAAAACCAACGAATCCACCACCGGAGCCCGAAACCCCTCCAACAAATCCGACGCCAACGCCGCATGGCGCTCCGTCCCCTGATGCAAACAAGCCTCATAGGGATCCAAGCCCTGCATCTCAATCAAACACAGCAAATGGTTCCAGAGAATCTGATAGCCAAAACTCAGCATCGCATTCACCGGATTGCGCGGCGGACGCTTCGATCGCTCTCCAAAGACAAAATCCGGATGATCAAGACAAACATCCAACACCCCAAAATAGGCCGAAGCCCCCGCCCCCTCATAGCCCATCAGCTCCGGAATCGACCTCGCCCGCAGCGCCTGATTACAAGCCATCTCCAACCGACTAATCGCCTCCACCAACGCCTCCTGAGGCCGTCGTCGATGCTGCCGCTGCAAAACCGTCCGACTATTGCGCAACTTCGCAAACACCAACCGCTGAGCAATCTGCAACCGCCGTTCCGGGCTCAGCTCCCGCTGCAACCGCGCCAACTGCCGATAGCCCCGCGCCAGCGGCAACACCCGCCCATAGCAGCGCCCCGCCGACGAGAGATAGGCGATCGGCACATCCCGCTCCAAACAAGCACAAATCAACTGCGTCGTCAGCTGCGATTTCCCCAAAACCACAATTTGCTCAATCGACGGCAACGGAATCCGCTGGGCCTCATCGCCCTGCTTCAGCACCATCTGCTCCTGCTGAAGCGACAGATAGCAGCCATGCTGGGTAATATAGATAGTTTTCATAAACCTTAGACTGAGAGATCTTACCTTTCTCAATCAAGGCCAAAGCTCAAAAATCGGGAAAGGAAAATACTGACTTTTTGGAGCAATAGAACAGATTTTCTTCGACGCAATTGCAGACCGTAAAGCCGTGAAGGTATTGAGACAACAAGTGCTCCCTGAGCCAACGGTGAAACTGACGGAATAGAGTTGTATCATCCATTTCCCCCCGGTTGTAGATCACACGGATGGGGCGATCGCTCAATACAGCCAGCAGGGCCTCATAGCCTTCCCAGCTCGTATCATAGAGCATCAGTCGCTCCGTCTCTGGCATTCAGTACCGTTTTACCTGAGGACTGAGGAGTATGGTTGGATAATTTTATGAGTAGGTTAGAGTTGAGCGATCGCCTCTTTTAACTCTCGATGGATCTCAGCCATAAAACTTGCTGCTTCTAAGGAATCAAACGATTGCCCCGTCACAAAATTCAAACAAGACAACACACAACTTTGCCAATCAGCCTCATTCTCCGTCTTCCAAGCCCGAAAAACCTCCTCCTTCTGTAAACCCTCAATTGTATGAAACGCACTATTACGCTGATCTTTTGCCTCCTCCCATACAATTTGGATCTTGCCATGAGTCTTCCAATTGGTTTTCTCTTGTCTTAGTAACTCGTATAAAGGGTCACCAAATAATCCGATATTTCCATACCTCTCAAGTTTCTTCTGATTGGGCTCTGACAATTCAGTTTTATAGTTATCGAAGACCGTCAAAATTGAATCCTTTAACTGCAATCCAAATCTAGGATGTTCTTGGATGTGGTTACTATATTCACTTTTTGCCCAAGCCAGAATTGTTCCCTCTAACCCCCGAAAGCTATGGAATAAAGCTTCTACTGTGTTTTCCTGCTGTAACCGGACCCAAGCTAGATAAGCTGACTCATATCCCAACCGCCACCAAGGAAATGAATTCTTTGCAATCACATTGCCCTTCACGAGCTTATTCTTAAACTTATGAAACTCTGCATGATTCCACTCGATCGCCGCATCTAGCAGCACCTTGATCCGCTTTTCCTTGGATTCCCTCGTATCTAAATACCGCCCCAATAACCGCTCTATCCCCGAATAGTCATAGCGTTCGAGCAGAGCCTTCACCTCCTGCAACCGCAATGCACTCAAATAAGTAGAACCCTCAATCACCCTAGTACGATCGGGCCGATACTCATTACTCACTAAAAACTCAACGCGATCTTCAAATTTCGCCAAACAAGAAAACTGAACCGCTGACGAAATAGCTGGAGTCCCCGCCTGATGACTCACAAATACCTTCTGTGGCTCCACCTCAAACTTCAGCATCCCAATCTCCCGACGAACCACCTTCAACACCGCATCCCAATCATCTAGCCCCTCATCCAAAGAATCCGGAAACAAAACCAACTGCGAGATCTTCGCCGCTGGTAATAATGACTGCAAATACTGAGACACGATCGGATATAACAAGCAAGTATCCTGCCAATAAGGACAGCGATAGCTTTCTCGGCTCTCCTCCTCAAAAATATTACTTTGGTCACTCGTCAACACGACAATTTGATTAATCGATTCCGTCGGCAGCTTTTCACAGAATTCCTTCAAGAGTGGAAATTCTAACTGTGGCTTTACCTCTTCTTCTAGTTCTTGATACGCAAGCCCCAGAACCCTAGATGCTATCCGATAAGGAACTCCATCATCATCGTCTGTACGACTTGGCTCAAATCGTTTACGTTCGATATTGTAAATCGATCGCTTTATCTGTCGATGCCAATCCGGCCAGACATCCGCATCTCGAATTTGAACATCACTACTTCCCAGCGTTACGAGCCATAGAGCCATGAGCATCCTCTACCAAAGTTGTTTAAAGTCTGTTTCTTGATCTAAAAACTTGAGGAAATTCTGTACAGTTTGCTGCTGTTCAGTCCCCTGGACATGGGGAAACATCGTCAACAGCTCCACATATTGCCCAGTCTCCCGCCAAATATTCTTACCCTCAGCAGTCTTTCTAATCTGAAATCGCGGATACATGCGATGCCAAAGTCGGCCTATTTTCCCCATCTCTCCAGTTAAGTCTGATTTTTTAATCGTCTTCTCTCGGGCATAATTTCTATGCAACCAGTCGATTGCCACACTGTCCAATTCATCCTCCGCAATCCTCCCCCAAACTTGGACATTCCCCTTTCGCCAAGCTTCTCGGATTCCAGCCTGTGGTTGACCTGGATTCTGTAACCACGAAAACTCAGCCCCTTTCTGTACAAAAACATCTAAGAACTTAGTAATACCCGTCATCTCATCGTTCCCCGGTGAAATATAAAACGGGTGCGATCGCTTTAGAAACTCCCAGTGACATCCAATCATCTGGTCCTTGTAGTTAGGACAAAACAATCGATGGTCCGCCCGTCGCCAAGATTTACCAAACCCCCCCAGCAACATTGCAAATTTCATTAGCCGCATAACAAAAGCCTTTAAATCATCCTGCTGAGCCTGGGTCAGGTTCAATCGCATGAGCAAAATATCCAGCCTCGCATCTCCTGTTTCATAGATTGGGGCAATATTTTTCGGATTGGTTTCGCTCTTCCACCAATCCACCTCTAAAGCAGGTGCATTAAAGGCGATACCTAATAGCCCCACTGTCGCCTCTTCCCCCTTACCAATTCCACCCCAAAGGAGTTTCGTCATCCGCTCAGCCGTTGCTTCATCCGTAATTCCGCTAAATAATCGTCGCGTATGTCCACGCAAAGTCGCTTTGAACAAATTAGGTCGAAACTCACCATCGGCGTAGCGATCGATCTGCCGAGAAGCCATGCCCTGACCCGATAGACCAAAACCAACAAGTTTATTTTCCGTATGGGTTGCGATCTGTCCATAGCCAGCACTTACCCGAGAACCAATACCTTGCTCTAGCGCTACTTGCCAGATATCCCAGACTGTTTTCCATTGTTCTTGAGAGAGCTCTTTTGTACTAGAAATACCAAAGACGAACATAGGCTTGTAGAGAGAAATCTGGATAAAAGCACCATTGCTTTTCTCTCCATCAAGCTGCCAATTTTCCTGGGGATGAACAATATCCACCAGAGAATTCTTTAACCATTCAGTATTTTTGGGATAGCCTCCATGAAAGCGCAAACAACCGGGATGTAAATCTCCATCGTTCCCCTCACCACCGCAAAATTCTAAGACTTCGCTGGGTGAACAAAGACGTTTACAGGCCCGCAAAAAAGCTCCCTTCATGCTAGATCCTGGGAAAAAGGCCCAACCACGCTCCCCAATCACTGGACGGATGACACCTACATCCTGCCCACTATTCGTTACCATGCGCCAGGGAAAGCGATAGGTTCGTGTTTGAATATGGGGATCAAACTGCGGTACTTGACTAATATCACAGGCTTCTTGCCATTGTTTTGCCCAGTCATAGGCTTGTTGCCGATTAGCCTTTGGAATCAATCGTTGAATCTGCGATCGCCCCTCAACCTGGGCCTGAAACATTAAAGGTACTCGCTCATACTCTGATGGCATTACTTTTTCTCCTTACTCTTTGGTTTTTTGTAACGCTGCGTCCACCAAACTAAGCTGTCACATAATTCAATTAAAATCGCTAAAGCAACCTTACGCTGCTCAATATCAAAACCCCAGAGCTTTTCAGACATTGCTTTGATTGAACTCGTATCTTTGAGATTTATCTTTTCATTCGGCAGTTTTATGCCTGCCTGCTTCATGATCTTGCACAGTTCATCCCAGGTCGCCTTCCAAAACTCCGACTTCGCCTGCTCTTCATCTTTCTTGCTCTGGGCCAGTCGCAAATGCTCACCCCAAAAGCGCTCTAAGCCATAGGGCGTCGTCATTCGCATTTTATGACTTTCACCCAAAACCTCGCGATCGCGAAACTTCAGCACCAAATCATGGGCTACACGATCAATCTCATACATTTGCCAACTCATGCTGCTACTCCTGCGCCCTTTAGCGTGATCATGCAATTTCCAAAGCCGATTGACTCCAAACCTCCCAGATAAATCTCACCACTCTGATTCTTAGCTCCAAAAGGCTGCCAGGATTTCGAAGTATCTCTGGTTTCACGAATCGCGATCGGGAACACCATGATCGTTCCTTCCGGCAGTGCTTCCGTATTAAAAAAGCCCCCACCATCTACCCGTTTCTCCTCGTCTAGCAATCGCACCCGACTTTGACGATAGAGCGCCATGTCATGAATCATCCCAATTTCATCATCCCCAACCACCACTGCTGGTAGTTCTTCTCCATCAGGGAACCATGCCTTCAAATTCTCAGTTTTCTTCAGCTCTAAAAAGCCAAAGTTGAAAAACAGTTTTTTCTTATTCTCAACATTCATAGTCTTGAGTGTTGACGAGCCTGTATATGCCTTAGGGACAGTTGCCGCTTTCATCTCACCACCGACAATACGCTGGTATCGTTTCAACAGCTTTGGTGAACTCACCCAAACCACCGGCTGCCCAGGGCAAAACACCGGCAACCATACCACAGAAGCATACTCAAACTTGACGACTGATTCCGTTGTAGAATTCGACTCTCCGGTTTCTGCAGGTGCACCGTACCAGTGGTTGACATCACCTTCATCCTGTCGCATTTCCGATCGAAATCGACCCCGAATCGAGCTACCTGGAATAATCCCCGTTTGGGTAAACTGATCGCGAAAAATTAAATTTAGGTTACCGCTTTCTTCCCCCGCTGTTGCACCCACATGCAGTGGTGCAAGGGCTTCAATAATGCCATAAGCGCGTTTGTACATGTTCCTTTCTCCTTATGTAAGACCTTGAATTGCCACCGGAAGGCACAAACCACAGCCCAAATGCTTGAGCGGAAACCCCTCCCGAGGAAACCACTCCTCCGGAAATTCCCACCATGTTTTGTCTAAGGGTTCCTTCAGCGCATACACCGTCCCCGCTGGAACACCATAGCGCCCTCGCCCCAATCTTCCTCGCTCTGTCGCTCGATGCCCAATCCGATAACGAAACGGCACGGGCTTATCCGTTAACGTTTGCATACCACCACGCGGAAATGCTTCATGCTTCGGATAGCGATAGGACAAGTTCTTAGAACCCCATACTCCCGGCGTAATCAGGGCAAATGCCTTCTGGATTTTGGTATTCAGCAACTTGTTAATTTTGCTTTCCGGCGCGATCGCTTGACTGCTAATCTCCACCATATGCCCCTCCCCTCCAAAGCGATACCACCCATCAGGGATTGCATGGGTAGATAGATACACCAGGCAACTATCCTCATCCATCTGCACTGCACTTTCTAGAAATAAACCATCTTGTTCCAAAACATGACGCTGTTCCTGTTGCATTTGAGGATGTAGAAACGTCAGAGGTAGCCAAGGAACTTTCTCCGCTGATTCCTTACGAATTTGCCGGGTTGATTGACTCCAAGAATCAATTCGCTGCCAGCGATACTCTGCCTCTAGCTCTTGCTTTTTAGGATCTGAATCGCGCTGCCACTTGCGCCGCTCATCCAGTCGCCACTCATCCTCATCCCCCTGGGCGATAATACGATGTCTGGGAATTGGCACATAAAACGATTCTGCATCTTCCAAAGACTTCGCCCAAAATGGCCCAGCGACATGGAGCTGATACTTCAGCGTTTCATGGTCAGCAATCTCCATCTGCTTATTCGCTCCAAAAAATAGGCCCGCTAACGTTGCCGCATCTGGAGGAAACTTCGCACCCGACCGCCCGACTAAGTTATCCGGTGATAGAAAAGCACCTGCACTGCCATATAGCAGTCCCAAGGGCATCACCGTAATCAAATATTTGAACATAGTTGCCATCCCACTTGGACTAAATCATCCACCCACTGCACAATCGCGGCATCCTCACTGTCTCCCACTACCGCCGACAATCTAGGAATTTCCTGTTTCCATCCTTCAAAATACAAATCCAGCATCGATTCTGCCAAGGCACGATCGACCGAGCATTTGCCGACATCTTGAAAGCGAATGGCGTGACGGAACTTCAAATAAGCCCAGTCCTTATACAAATGGGTCCAATTACGACTGTCATCTCGTCCACTATAGCGATCGAGAACTTTCAAGCAATCCCAGGGACAGGTCCATTGCACATACTGGCCACTATTAAATACCACTCGAATCGTGATGCGATCGCGCCCCTTTAGTTTCGAAAGCTTTTCTGCTTCTCGACAATGCTGAAGAATATCCCGCTGTGGTACTCGATTGGCTGCCCAGACAAAACCCATACTGACATTGATTTTCTGTTTATGGGTTTTCCATTGTTGTTTAAATTGCTTAAGCCATGTAAATACTTCTTTAACCAAATCTTGTGTCGTTAAATCGTTGTTATAAATAACTCCAAGAAAATCATCACCCCCCGCATAAATTACCCGTCCAAAACTCTTAGGGAACGATGATTTAAAGTCTTGCCCCCAGGCTCGCATCGCATGACTAAACGCCTCCTGTGCCGTATTATCATTTCCGATCGCCTTCAGCATCGCTCCCACTTGATCCCCATCTCCCATAAACCAACCGGTCCAGTTTCCTGTTTCCCGATTAATTTCCGTAAACCCTTCATCTAACTCCTTCAATCCAATTTTTTTCGCGAGTGGCGCATATGTAATTAAACGCTTAGCTAATTCTGGAATACTTAATCGTTCATTGGCAGCAATAAACTTGCCTTCGATGGCTCGCTCGTCTACCGGCGTGTCTTCGGCACGATGTTGACTTGGATTATCGAGAACCCAAGCTAATTGGCGGTAGAAAGTCTTGAGTTCCTGGGCTTCCTGCGAATTCAGCGATCGACCTGGCTCCGAGTTAAAAGCCCCCAAACCATGCCAAGCGATCGCATCCGTTCCTGTCAGACTCGAACTTTCCCCAATCCAGTTCACCCCCACCCAGTCCCGTCTTAACTTGCGTTGCTCTAAATCCACCATGGCAGCATTTGGAGAACAACCCTGTCCCCAAAACACCTCCCAACTATAGCGGTGGCACTTTTCCCATTCCTGCTGCCAACAAAAAGCGTCTACGGGAAAATCAAGCTGTTGTTCCAGCCATTTTTGACAGTTGATAAGAATATCACGCCAAGCTGCCGTCAAAGTATTGCTAACAACATTACGGTTGAGATCGCCCATAACCAAAATCCGGTTTGGCATTCCCTCTTGCACATGAATTAATGCCGGAGAAATGACTCGACAACCATCAATCTCATCAATTGCTTGCGCAATCTTCTGACTCAAATACGACAGAATCAACGAAGCCCCGTATAGATCCCGCAACTTCCGCGATTTCTCAATAAAGCCCTGCACCGGAGCAAAGCTAATGGCAGTATAGACAACAGACGACATTAGTAATCGTACCCAGTCACTACGAGTAATCTCTGAACACAGAGTAACAGTAGTCACCAGCATCAGGCTAGAGAAAAGACAATATTCTTAAAATAAGTCTAACTTACTCAAAAACTTACTTTACAGGACATTCAACTCCTATACTCTAAAACATTATTATTGCCTTTTCCAAATCTGGAAAACCTATCTGGAAACCATGCCACGACCGCCGGAGCTCCATCCCCATAGCGATCGCCCCGCCTTCACCCGCCTAATGTTGCTCATTGCTACATTAGTCCAGTATCCCGGCATCGGCTGCCCAGACCCAGACCCCCTTTCAAACTCAAAACAGCATCACAATGCCCTGGCACTAGTGCGCGATCGCCTCCTACAACTCGCCGCAGAACTCAAACTCGATCTCCCCGCCTACTCCGTCCCCATCCTGCGCAAAGACCTCGAAACCCTACGAGACTATGGCATCCTAGAACAGCGGATGTACCGCTGGGGCTACTATTTAGGAACCGGAGCATTAAACCGCGAGGAACTGGCTGCGGCCCTCACCGCCTTGGCCACCCAGGCGAAAATCCAGGGCGATCCACAACTGCGTTCTATGTACCAACAACTTGAGCGTCGACTGCGAGGCTTGTACCCCACATCAGACCCAGCATCAGCCCAAACGTTGGTCTATCCCATTCGCTCCCAATTGGATCAGCTCATTATCCATACCGACCCAGAAGAACTGCGGCGCTTGGGCCATTACCAAGAAACCCTCTTTGATCACTTAGAACAGGTGGAGCAGGCGATCGCCCAAGGCCAAGCCCTAGCGTTGTATCAGCGAAGTACACCCTACAGCAGCGGCTCCCTTGGTCCCTATCAGGTTTTTCCGCTTCAGTTGCTCTACCATGAAATCGCTTGGTATCTGCTCTATGAGGAATGTGAAACAGAGCATTTAGCGATCCGGCGACTCGATCGGTTATCAGCTCAGATTCAGCTCCTTCAGGGCGTGACGCGATCGCAGATGGAGCAACTCGCCAGCTTAAAGTTGGCCAAGCGACTGTTGCACGATGGCTGGGGATTGTTTTTAGGGAAACCAGAACCACAGCGCCTAGAGCGCTTAGGGCAGGCGGAGTTCCGGTTGGTCAAGGTTCGTTTTTTTGAGCAAGTGGTGCAGTTTATTGTGGAGGGGGAACGGCGGCATCCCAAACAGCGGATTCGGCTAGGACCAAAGGATGAGGCAGGGCGATTGTTGTTTGTGGATTATGAGGTGATGTTGCCGGAGCGATCGCTCCCAGAATTCTTTCGTTGGGTCAATCGTTTTTTTGAACAGGCCCAAGTTTTAGCCCCAGCAGATTGGGTAGAACAATATCGTAAAAACCTAGAAGTTATGGGACAACATTACGGGCCTATGTCAGGATAAAACTGCATCCATACCCACACACTACCTTGCGGGTTTAAGTCTAAATTCAGGCTGGCTCGTCATTTTTGATCAGCGTTCCAATTTGCCACCTGTGAGTGAGCGCACAATCTATGATCTGGTAACCCTAGACAGTGGCAGAACCATTACGGTTATTCGGGGCTGATCAAAAATGCCTTAAGTTCTATGTCTTAAGTTCTATGCCTTCAACGTCTCGGCAAAAAACGCAACGGTTTTCTCCCAAGCGTCCATCGCAGCTTCAGCGTTATAGCGCGTACCGGAAGGATTCGCAAAGGCATGGTCCGCGTCTTCATAAATGTAGATTTCTGCGGGTTTATTGAGATCCTGCAAGGCCGCTTCAAAGGCTTTCACATCGGCGACCGGAATTCCCTGATCTTGGCCTGCAAAGAATCCGGCGATCGGCATCTCTAGAGTCTCCAGTTTTGCCTGATCCGTCACCACCTGACCGTAATACATGACCAGTGCATCCAGATCTTGCGGCAGCAACAATCCCGTCCGCAAGGACCAGCCCCCGCCAAAACACCAGCCAATCGAACCGACTTTCGTCGCCTGTTGTGCCGTCGTCAGATACCCATAGGCCTGCTTGAGATTCTCCTGGGCTGGCTCCGGCGTTTGCATCACCGACTGCATCAGCGTCCGGGCTTGATCCGGTTGTTCTGCAACTTGGCCGTTGTACAAATCCACCGCGAGGACCGTATAGCCCTCTCCCGCTAGTCGCTGGGCGATCGCCCGAATATTATCATTGAGTCCCCACCATTCATGAATCGCAATGATCGCCGGGAGGGGCTCTGTCGCAACCTCGGGCTTGGCCAGAAAGCCCTTGACGACTTGGTCACCAATAGTTGCGTACTCGACTTCTTCTGTGGTGACGGGTTGAGCTGGGTCCATCCTGGAAACCTCCGTTGCTATGGGTTTGTCCCCTTGGTGCTCTTGGGCCATGCGATCGGTCAGCGTGGCTTCTGGCCTGGGGCTTTGGGCCTGGGTGGATGCGGGGCCGCAGGCTTGGAGAAATAGCGTGGTGCTGAGGGCGATCGCAAATAAACCCACCAGCCAAGACCGTAAACGAAACATGGTTAGTCCTCCCTAGACTAAAATATGAACCTTGGGATGTTTCCGCTAGGTTCGAGCGCTTTGTTTTTTGCTGCGCCCTTTGTACCCTAGCAAGGCTGCCTGAGGAAATAATCTATCTCTCAGGAGTGATTTGAAATTTCCTATGACCTTTGCCAACCTGGGCCTCCGGGCCGAATTACTTCAGGCGATCGCCGACCAAGGCTACACAACGCCCACACCCATCCAACAGCAGGCCATCCCGGTCGTCCTAGAGGGACATGATGTCTTGGCCGGGGCTCAGACCGGCACAGGCAAAACCGCTGGCTTCACGCTGCCCTTGCTCCAGCGGCTGATGGCCAACGCCCCAGAACCGCGCAGTGCTGACTCCCCTGGGTCTCCGAAGCGGTTGCCTAGCCGTCCCCCGATTCGTGCCTTAATTCTGACCCCGACCCGTGAGCTCGCAGCCCAGGTGGCCGAAAATGTCAGTCTTTACAGTCAGCATTTGCCGCTGAAATGTACGGTGATGTTTGGGGGGGTGAATATCAATCCCCAGATGGCGCGGCTGCGGCGGGGAGTGGACATTCTGGTGGCGACGCCGGGACGCTTGCTTGACCATGTGGGACGGGGGACGGCGGATCTATCCCAGGTGGAGATCTTGGTGTTGGATGAGGCCGATCGCATGCTCGACATGGGCTTTATCCACGACATTCGCAAAATTCTGGCCCTCTTACCCAAACAGCGGCAGAATTTGCTGTTCTCGGCGACGTTTTCTCGGGAAATCAAACAGCTCGCTGATGGCTTTTTGAAAGACCCGGTAATGCTAGAAGCGGCGCGGCAAAATACCGCAGCGGAAACGGTGGAGCAGGTGGTTTATCCGGTGGATCGCAAACGCAAACGGGAATTGCTTTCCTATCTGATTGGCTCCCGCAACTGGGATCAGGTTTTGGTGTTTACGCGGACCAAGCACGGGGCCAACCGCTTGGCCCAGCAACTGGAAGAGGATGGCTTGCGATCGGCAGCCATCCATGGCAACAAGAGCCAAGGGGCTCGAACGCGGGCCTTGGCTGGGTTTAAGGAGGGTGCAGTCCGGGTGCTCGTAGCCACGGATATTGCGGCGCGAGGGCTAGATATTGACCAGTTGCCCCATGTGGTCAATTTTGAGTTGCCCAATGTGCCGGAGGACTATGTGCACCGGATTGGTCGCACCGGGCGAGCGGGTCATGTGGGGGTGGCGGTGTCGCTGCTGTCCTCCGATGAAACTAAGTTTATGCAAGATATCGAGCGGTTGCTAAAGCAAAAGATTGAGCGGGAGACGATTCCGGGGTTTGAGCTCAATTCCATGCCTTCTCGGGGAGAGGGGGATGAACGGGAGCGATCGCCCGACCGAGACTATCCCCGCCGAGGCCCCCGCACCGGTCGCAGCGATAAACCTCGCCATGCGGAAAAACGTAGCACGAGTGCCCCACCGCGTGAAAAAAATCATGCTGAAGCGCAGGGGACAGCAAAAGCCTCGCCCAAAATTACCCCCAAATCCGGTGCACAACCCAAGCCGAAGAGTCGAGGTTCTGAAGCGAATTATTCTGGGGAGATGCAGCCTAAGGCACGGCGGCGATCGCGTCCTACAGGTCGGAAAGCCCACTGAGTAAAAGGGTGATCAAAAAACAACAAGAAGGAGTAAAGGGTTAGTTTTCGTGAATCCACTTAGTGAGTTCGTTCCGGGTCTTAAACTGAGTGGATTCACACCATAACCCAGCTAGGATCTGGTTGATAAATTGCCTCCAACACACCCAGCCCCAAAACCAATGTCATTTAAGGTCGCTGAAGACGATAGGATGCGAGAAGTTGCTCTACAAGACCTGTAGAGACTCGAAAAGATGTTTTTTGCAGGTTCACAATCGCCGTTGGAAAATCCAATAAACCAGCAAGCCCCGCCTGGTAAAGAATGCCAAGGGTGCCAGTTATAGTAAGTTTATAGCTTTGCGCCGCGAGTCTAGCATCTAGGTCGTCAATGATAATAAGCTGTGATTGGAGGGAAACTGCCAGTGAGATGGCTTCACATTCCCCGTCACACAAATTCGTCGGCAAATTTTTATGGGTGAAGTATCACTGATGATGATCATGCTGATTGATTACCTGGGCGATCGCTTGAACATCGTTTTCAACCTCTTCTAAGGTGTAAGGAAGATAGGCTTCATACTGCTTGAGAAAAGCATCCGTCGCGAGGCGAGAGGGAAACTGAAGCAGACGTTGAACCTCTGTAGCAGTCATGAGACGTGCCTTATAAGCCTCAACCGCCACAGCTTCGATGGCTCGACGAGACAGTGCATCCGCATGTCCCTGAAGGCGCTGCTCTAAATCCTGGGGAATGGGAAGGGTAATTTGCATGGCTTGCAAGTCTAGACGCGAAGTCCGGCATTATTCTGGGATATTTCCATTGTCCTACACCAACCCAAAGCTGGCCACAGCGATACAATAAACAGGCATCGTCACCAAACTTTACCTTCTGCCCCTCCCTATGCGCCGCTTGTTTTCCCGCCTAACCGCTTTCTGTCTGAGCTTACTCTTAGGCATTTTGGTGGGCTGCGGGGTTCCTCAACCTGCCCAGGCCGCTAGCCCTGATCCAGAACTGCAAGCGATCTACCAAGACCTGGGTAACTTGTATCAGCAAGCCATGGTCGCCACCCAAAGCGGCGACTTTAACCAGGCCGAAGCCCTCTGGACCGAGGCCATCGAGCGCATGCCCAGCAACCCCGCAACCTGGAGCAATCGAGGCAATTCGCGGGTGAGTCAGTTTAAGTTGGAGGAGGCGATCGCCGACTTTAATCAGGCTGTGGAATTGGCCCCGGATCAACCGGATCCCTATCTCAATCGCGGGACCGCCTGGGAAGGGTTGGGGGAATGGGATCGGGCGATCGCCGACTACAACAAAGCCTTAGAAATCGCCCCTGATGACCCGATCGCCCTGAATAATCGTGGCAATGCCCAGGGCGGAAAAGGCGATTGGGAAGCAGCATTAGCAGACTTTCATCAGGCCGCAGAACTAGCACCGGGGGTTGCGTTACCCAATATCAACTATGCCCTGGCGACTTATCAGCTAGGCGATAAGCAAGCCGGAACTCGGTTTATTCGCAACTTGGTTCGGCGCTATGGCCAAGCAGCAGATCCTCGCGCCGCCTTGACAGCGGTGTTGTGGGACCAAGGCATGCAGGGGGAAGCGGAAAGCAATTGGGTGGCGGCGATCGGCTTGGATAATCGCTATCGGGATCTGGATTGGGTAGCCCATATTCGCCGTTGGCCACCGGTTTTGGTCCAAGCGCTGGAACGGTTTTTGAAATTGGAATCGGTTCCCCAAAATTCCTAAGCGAGAATGCTTAATCCTATGGTGCATCTGCCTGACGATTATCAGCTCCGACCTGCCCAAGCCGAGGATTTACCAGAGATTCGGCGGTTGGTTTTATCGGAATGGCTGGATCCAACCCAATTGCAATGGCAACAGTTTTGGGTCATTGTCACCCGCCCAACCGGTGAAAGTTTCACCCCAGCACTCATCGCCTGCGGCCAATTGCGGTCCTTTGAAGGTGCCCAGGAATTGGGCAGTGTGGTCGTGCGCAAAGATCTGCGCGGGAAAGGATTAGGCAGCGATTTAATTCAGCATTTAATTGCCCAAGCAACCCAGCCATTGTACTTAGAATGCTTGGGCAAAGGTCGCACTAGGTTTTACGAGCGGTTTGGATTTGTGCCCGTGCGGTGGGGAGCGTTACCGCGATCGCTCCGGTTCAAATTTGGCCCCTCGGCGATCGCCTCCCAAGTGCTACGCCTCCCCATCACATTGATGCACTACTCTCCACTCACACCCGGCTCATAAGATACTGGCCGTTACCGTTATACTCACCCTCACAGGTCGAAAAAATGGTTCCAGTCAGCAGGAGATAGAACCGCCATATTCGGCGGAATTTAGCGTAGTCCATGCCATAGTCTAGAGCACAAACGCTGTCTTGAGCATCATCAAATCGCTGCAACCACACAGTCAAGGTTTTGTGATAATTCATCCCATTCATGTACCACCGGTTAACCGTTTTGAGATCGCGGCTATGGCTGGGAACAGCATCATAATTCCAGTAGCGACCGTGGGGGAAAATGTATTTGTGCGTAAAGCCAGACGACATTGGGTTGGGGATACGGGCGGTAATGATATGAATGAAGACTTTACCGTCGGGTTTAAGCAAAGAGGCTAGCTTTTGAAAGGCATTTGTGAGATTACCCACATGACAAAAGACGCCAATAGAGAGAATCTTATCAAATTTCTCATCAAACTCTACCTCGTTCAAATCGCCTTCATACAAGCTAAACCGGCCAGAACTTAGGTAACTCTCCGGATCTTGCATTTTGTGACGCATGTATTCGCACTGTTGATGGCTTAGGTTCAGCCCGGTAAAGCGAACATTGGGAAACTTAGACAGGATATAATTGGGTACGCAGCCCCAGCCACAGCCAAAATCTAAAATGTGGTCGCCATCGCGGATTTCAAACCGTTCAATGATCTGATCGATCATGTGCATTTGGGATTGCTCTAGATCGATCGCCCCACGCTCCCAAAACCCAGTGCTGTATTTGGGATAAATCACTGGCCAGTCTCCCAACATACGATTTAGCAACGCTTGAGGCAAGTCATACTGCACCTTCATCAGTTCTGTTGAGGATTCAGCCAAATGCTCAGATTCCTGGAGTACCCACTCATAGGGAGCCAGCAAAGCGGGGCAATGTTGAAACAAAATGGGCATTGACTGGTGGATCAACGCCCGAAAGGCAGAATCTGAGATTTCTAAACCATTGATATAAGCTTCTGCCAAAGCCATTTGAGCCCCATTGCAAGCTCTGGCCATGAGTCGCGTTGCTTGGTAGGCGATCGGATCCTTAAGGTTGATATCTCCAACAGCGGGGATATGCTTTTGGAGACCTGATAGTAGATTCGTAGAAGTCATTTTGGTTTCTCTAAGCTCAGAAAAAACTCAGCGAACAGACCACGAAAGACATCAACTTGAGAAATATTGGGCTTGTAACCACTCAAGTGCCATATATGGCACTTGAGTCATCATCCACAGTATGGGGCTTAGTATAACAAGCCTTTTATTTCTCGATGATTAAGAATCTACCGATGTTTCTACAGCAACTGAAAACTCCAAATGCTGATTTTCTGTATTTTTGTGCCGAGCACGCCCCAGCAGCTTCGCCTCACTGGGCACCTTGATATGGGAGGCCAACGAGACCGACTCCAGCCCCTGGATCAACCAAAACGTAGGATCCGGTAAATAGACCACTTTGCCATCCCGAATCGTAATGCCATGGCGGCAGGAGGCTTGAAAAGCATGATGAAGATTATGCCAGCCTTCACCGACAGTTAAAAACGCAACAAACCCATTATTGCGGCTGTGGTCATCGGTGATAAAGGGCTGATCCCCCACCAAATGCGCCAGGGAATTAACCGTTTGAATCCCGTGAAACAGTAGGGTTGTACTGAGGAAAAACGCACCGAGATATTCAAGTCCCCCGATGCCATAGGACAGTAACCCCAAAGCCACCAGTGGGACAAAGTGAAGGCGATCGAGCGTTTTTAACACCCTGTCATTTTCCACATCCATCGGCAGCTGCGCCGGGAAAAATTGACGGGAGAGCAGCCACCCCCCCTGAGCCCAATAAAATCCCTTGCCTCCCGCAGCCGGAGCATGGGGGGAGTGGGGATCCAGCTCCGTATCGACCTGTTGGTGATGGACCAGATGATGAGCCTTCCACCAGCTCGGCCCCATTTGTCCTGCGGCAGCGGCCAAAACACACCCCACCCACAAAACGCCAATCGGCGCTTGGTAAGCCCGATGGGTCAGTAACCGATGGTAAACCGTGCTGGTGGCCAAGGCGCGAATGACATACAGCAGCACTATCCAGAGAACAGCCCCCCAGGAGAGGCCCGTGAATAACAGCAGCAGTGAGCCGAGATGACTGACAATGATGAACGTTGGGCCTAAAAGGTAGGAAACCAACGTGAGTGTAGAGTAATGCCTCATGATTAATTTTCTACGGTGCCTCGACGGATAAGAGAGCAAAAAACGAAAACGAGAAAGACAATGGACAAAGCTCCCTAGATGCTAGGCATCAGAATAAAGACAGGAAAGGTCAATGGGCGTCAGGTTTTATTGAAATAGTGATATGCTCAAAACCCTCAAAACCCGACCCTATCAGTCAATATAGCGAACTCGGTGTACTCCTGTTGAGGCTGGCCAGCGCAAGATAATCAAGGTTCAGCCCTAGGGCCGAGGCTTACTGCGCGTAAACACCTGCCAACCAATAAACAGCGCAAAGGCACAATAGCTACCGAGGGCTAGGGCATCTTGCCAATGGGTCAAAAATCCGGGATGCAGGGGTTCCATGGGAATAGCGATCGCTCATACTCATTCATAAGATTAGGCCAATGGCGCGGTGGCGACAATCCAGGCGATCGCCCCCTCCAAAACCCGCTCCTGCCCCACCCATTGCCCAAACTGTGCCTTGACTTGCTGCAACGATTGCGGCGATAGGTGCTGAGCCAAAAGCGACCCGTAGCTGCGCGATCGCCCATCAAACCACCGCTCCACCAAGGCCTCTGTCACCCGCAGGGGCACCGCCGTCCGCTCCACCGTCACCGTGATCGCTAACCCCGCCCGCTGAAACCAAACCTCCAACTCCGCCACCCCCCAAAATAACGAGACGTCTTGGTCATAAAACATCGACTCCGCCCTTCTGGAGCTGCTTCAGCAACTTGGAGTCAGTCTCCCGATTGTCTAGCCAAGCCGATAGCCGTTGACCCAACCGAGGCACATTTTCCACTAGGACACACCGTCCCGCTGGAGCCAGCAACGCTGAAATTTCCTGCACCCTGGCCGCTGGGTTTTCCAACCCACTCAAGCCATTGCGCCCCACAATCCGCTCAAACACAGGCTGGGGCTGAACGTCCTCCGGTTGGACTCCGCCTTGCTCCTGTCTCACGTCTACCCCAGGCCGGAGCAACTCGGGCAAATCCAGCGCTTGCTGCCGCAACTGCTCCGCCTCCGCCTCCGTTCGCACCCAGGCCCAAACCCCTCCCTCCGGGACCCGACGCAGGGCCTCCCAGGTGAGTAAACCACTACCGGCATTCATGTCCAAAACGCGGTGATGGCGTTGACATTGGGTAAGTTCGAAGAGGCGATCGCGCACCCCTCCCAACCGCTCCCCCGACTGCCCCATCGCCCGCTGCAACCACCGATCCGCCTGACGATTCACTGGCCCAAAACTCAACACCTCCGGAATCCCCAAATCCCCATCCGCAAGGGCTGCAATCTGAGCCTCCCGCCGCTGACTAATTTGCATCGCCAACCGACCTTCCCAACCCTGATCCGCAGGCTGATAAAACGCCTGTCCCTGTAGCCCATTCGGCAAATATTGTTGCGCCACCCAGTGGTCCCGGTAGGCATGGGGATATTTGTAGTTGGCCCCATGGCCAAAGCTGTGTTTGTCGCGGTTGCTGTCCTTGAGGTGATTGGGAATATCCTCGGCGCGCTCCTGCTGAACGACCTTGAGCGCCTCAAAAAAGCCCATGGTGCTGTTGGATTTTGGGGCATTGGCCAAATACAGAGTTGCCTGGGCCAGGGGATACTGCCCCTCCGGGAGGCCAATGCGATCGAACGCTGCCGCACAGGCCATCACCACGCCCACCGCCTGGGGATCCGCTAGGCCAATATCCTCGCTGGCCAGAATGATCAACCGCCGAAAAATAAAACGCGGGTCCTCACCGCTATAAACCATCCGCGCCAGCCAATAGAGCGCCGCATCAGGATCCGAGCCCCGCACACTTTTAATCAAGGCACTGATCGTATCGAAATGGGCATCTCCCTCTTTGTCATACAACACAGCTCGCTGCTGGATCGATTCCTCCGCCACTTCCAGGGTGATGGAAACCTGGCCATCGGCAGCGGGTGGCGTGGTTTCCACCGCCAGTTCTAGGGCATTGAGCAGGGCGCGGGCATCGCCGTTGGCCACATTGACGAGATGATTGCGGGCGTCGGGGGTGATTTGGACCAGGCGATCGCCATACCCCCGCTGCGAATCCGCCAAAGCCTGATCCAAAACCCGCTGCAAATCTGCATCCTGAAGCGACTGGAGCTGGAATAGACGCGATCGCGACACCAGCGCCTTATTTACCTCAAAATAGGGATTTTCCGTAGTTGCACCAATCAAAATAATCGTGCCATTTTCCACCCAGGGCAAAAGCGCATCCTGCTGGGCTTTGTTAAACCGATGGACTTCATCCACAAACAAAATCGTGCGCTGACCAAAACGGCCCCGGTGATCCTGGGCGGTGGCGATCGCCTCGCGAATCTCCTTAACCCCCGCCAGCACAGCATTAATGGCGATGAAATGGGCTCGGGTTGTATTGGCAATAATCTGAGCTAGGGTGGTTTTGCCCGTACCGGGGGGACCGTAGAAAATCAGCGACGAGAGTTGGTCGGCGGCGATCGCCCGTCTCAACAACCGACCCGGCCCAATAATTCCATCCTGCCCCACAAACTCATCCAGCGTACGGGGACGCATCCGAGCCGCAAGCGGGGCATCGGTTTGGCTGAGCTGATGGCTGTGGTGCTGAAAGAGGTCCATGGGGCAGGATCACAGCGTGCCCGCTGTAGCGGCAGTTCCGTTTGCCTAGCCTAGGGCTCAGCCAGCGTGGCCGTCAATCCTGAAGCTTGCTCCAATTGACGTTTCAGGTCAAAGCCCCACTCGCGCTCCGTTAGAATCTTTAAGACCGCTGTAGGTGTTTCCAGGGATTCTGTCAATTCAGATTCTGCCGATCCAGATTCTGCCGATCCAGATTCTGTCGATCCAGATTCTGTGACTTCTGTCCCTTCTGTCGCCACCGGATTGTAATCCAAGCTAATTTCCAACAGCTTTTCAGACTGGGTCATAAAGAGCCCAGAAACCCCAAATAGCAAGGTTTTTGCGACCCGTTCTCCCGTTTTATGATTAATTTCCTCCCGAGCAGAAAGGGCACGGAGCTGGTCGGTTTTTAGCGTCAGGCTGCGCGTACTTTTCTGCCCTTCTAACACCGTTAACCCCTCCCCCACTTCGTAATAGACCGTGAGCGAATTTTGGTCCAGCATAAACTTGCAGTTTTCGGTTTTCGCGGTTCCTTCCAGGGTCAAGGTACAGCGCCCTTCTTGTCCACTGCGGGTTTTGAGCGCGACGGGCGCAACATAGCCCTCACAGCGACTGTTGTAGGGAAATCTGGAGCAAAGCTGATACAGTTGCTCTTCATTGAGGGACTCGGCGGCGATCGCCCGAGACGACATTACCCCATCCCTCAGCCCGATCCCCAGTCCTGCCAGGAGCAATAGGCCAAGCGCCCGATGGGAGAGGGGCTGAAATAACCAGGGGGTCAGTCTGCATAGGGGCCCAACCGCAGGGTTCGTCATCATCATGGTTACTCCTAAAACGGCAGCCAAATCTGGCTAGAGACAGTTACTGTCCGTTTATCAGGAGACAAAAGAAAATTTATACGGTAAATCACGAGAAATTACGGCCCATTTTCTGACCCAGGAGACGGAAATATTCTCGCTTAACGATCTTATAGCACTCACAGGAAGCCGATTCCAAGGCAACCACATCCAAAATCGTAATCTTGCCCCGCGAGTAGCGAATAATTCCCCGCTCCTGCAAAAGGCTAGCGGCCACGGTCACCCCAGAGCGACGAATCCCCAGCATTTGGGCAATAAATTCTTGGGTCAAATGCAATTCATCGGAGGCTAAACAGTCCTCCACCGAAAGCAGCCAACGCGCCAGACGTTCTTCAATGGTGTGCTGGCGATTGCAAGCTGCATTCTGCCCCACCTGAATCAATCGTGCCTGGGTGTATAGCAGCATGATCTTCTGAAACGTTTTGCCCTGCTGAAATTGCTTGATGAGCAACCCAGGATTCAAACGCAACGCAGTTCCAGAAACCTGAACAATAATCTGATTGAGCGATAGCTCTCCCCCAAGGATAATCGGCAGCCCAATCATCCCCTCCTTCCCGACCAAACTAATTTCGGTCGTTGCGCCATTCTCCATGATCGACACCAAAGAAATCATGGCAGTCAACGGAAAGTAAGCCGATTCAATAGGGGAACCAATTTCACAGAGTACGGAGCCAGACTCTAACGGTAAAAATTCCAGATGGGGCGCGATCGCATCATATTCATCGGGAGGCAACGCAGTAAGCAGATGATTATGGGGAGCTGAAAACTGAGACGGGATAGACGCTGGCATTACAACCGTAAGGAAAGATATCGTTGACTCAGCCCAAACTGCAACCGCGCCTTATCACAGCACGTTCTAAACCAATAGCCTCGTTCACATCCCTGCAGTCTAAAGCCTACTTCGCTTTAGTCTCAGTACGGTAGCGTACGGAAGGACCTGTAAACCCTCTATTTAGGGACTTCCAGGGAAATAATCATGCCAATAGTGGTTCAGGGCGATAGCCAATATCGATAAACCATTTGCCGAGATTCAAGGGTTTGCCGTTGACCTCGAACTCGGGGAGGCGCTGAATCTGCGTTTCCACCTCAGCCATCGCCAGTTTGGTCAGTTTGACGCCAGTTTGATAAGTTTGGGTTACGAGTTTAACCACTGGATGGTGACCGTTCCAAGTCATGGATTGGGCGAATTTCAAAACAGTGTCAATGTCATCGAGAATGGTGCCATTCCAGTGATTTTCGAGAACGCCCCAGGTTCTTTCTATTGGATTGTATTTACTGTGATAGGGCGGATAATAAGCCAAGCGGAGATTTATCTGATGACGCTGGGCAAAGTCCACCATCCGTTTCATGAACTGCGTGCGTCGAGAATGATTTTCTGGACCATTATCCTGGTGGAGTAATAACGTCTGAACCGCCGAGAACCGCTGCCGATGCTCCAACCACCAATCTTCCAAAGCATCGACGATGAAGTCACTGGTCACGTTTGAGGTAGTGCAATAGAGAAATAGTTCGTCCCATTGCGGTAGGAAAATACCGTAGGGGATGACCGTCGCTTGAGGTTGAAAATCATGGTCGCAGGCTTCGGTCAGGAGCCGATTTTTGCCCTTTCGGGAGAACGGCCCTACTTTCACAGCGGCTTTGGCGTCCAACGAGAGTCGTAATACTGTGGGGTCGTCGAGGGCGACGGCATTGACGACAGCCATCTGGTCAAAAATGGCATCGGTCAAGGCAATTTTTTTTGAGGTTTCGTTTTCCCGACCTTGCTGGGGTAATAGCCCAATTGATTCAGCCGCGTTCGGATGGTTTCGGTCGTGGGCAATTCCTCGTCGCGATAGCCGTTTTGGGCAATCAGTTGACGGCGCACTTCGGCGGCACTCAGACGGGTGTACAAGCGATTTGTCGTGAATTTCGGATCGCTCTGGCTTTGGCTATCCACGAGCGCTTGAATATCCCTCAGCAAGTTGGGTAAACGGCTCTCTGTTCGCTTGCGACCACGCATCTTAAAGGCATCGACACAAATCACGCCGTTCTCGATTTCGCGTTGCCCTTTGCGAATCAAGTCACGATGCCAACCTAATTCGCGCTCGGCGAGGCGCTGTCCTCCTCGCCCTAGCTCTGCTACAGTTTGGGCCATAAACCGACGACGCTCGTGGCCTTGCAGACACTCGGCGGTCTCTTTCAATAACACTTTGAGGGAGTCTGTGAGTTTCAACATGAACTCAGTTTAGTTCATGCCTGCTGGGACGATTTATTTATTGGAAGTCCCTTATGCCCATCACAAGCTCACCTTCTCCATCCCTCACCCATTACCTATTACCCATTTAGTAAACGAGCAAAGGTATCCTTAAGATAGCTATAGCATGGACAGGCCGATCGTACCAGACCTGGACGATTAAGAATTGTTATGAAATTGGTATTGTAGCGAATCAGTCCTCGGTCCTGGAGGGCGATCGCAGCAATTTGAAGACGTACCCAATCAATCCCAAGGGTCTCAGCAAGGGCTTGGGAAGAAAGGGCCAGCTCATCCGTCTGCACAAAGTCCTGCACCATCAGCAAACTGCGGGCAAGGCGTTGCTCAAGACTATGCCAAGCTTGGCAGGCGGATAGCTGAGAAATTTGCATCAAGCGGACCTCTGTATAACGCAGCAAGCGACGTTGCAACATGCCGCCCCGCTGAAATTCACCGCTCATGGCTTCTGCGCTAAGGGCGAGGGCGCTCCCGCCCAGCCTGACCTTGACCTCATGGTTCATGTATTGTCCACCCAGAATAATCGGCAACCCCACCATGCCTTCAAGACCCACCCACAGCGATTCGCTGCTAATTTGGCCATCGAGTAAAAATCGCAGGGCTAGGACGCTTGTGAGGGGAAAGAATATCGTTTGGATGCGATCGCCAGGGCGATACAAAATTTGCCCAACCTCAAGCTCCACCAAGGATAGAAGCCGTGCCAGACTTTGACACTCACTGTCCGGCAGTGTTGCAAGCAGCTTGTTTCGTCGAATGATTTGACAGTCCACAGCTCTTTCCTCAACACCTATCCCAGCAGCAAAGAAATCAAACAACACTGACTCGTTAACGTTAATGATGACAAACTCAGATCTTGCACTGAAGCGATTTATTTATTTACTGACCGTCTTTAACTTAATTCAATTGTAATTCATAAATTCTATGCTCAAGCAAAAGTATCAAGTGTCAAGACATTTGCCTGTCGCGACAATTAGAAGGCGGGGAGCCCACTGAATTGGCAAAAGGAAATGAGAAGCGGCAATCTCAGGTCAAGACGACAATCTAAGATCGCTTCTGGTGTGTCGATGTTTGGGAGTCAGATTCAGAGGATTTTGCCGGGAGTGCCTTCAAGTTCTCAGAGCGCTGGTGAGCGGAGCGTTTACGAAAACTGTCCGCCTTGATTTCGAGAATGACCGCATGGTGAATGAGGCGGTCAACGGCGGCGACGGTCATCATGGAATCACCAAAGATGGAGTTCCACTCACTGAACGGCTGATTGGCAGTGACCATGATGCTTTTGCGCTCATAGCGATAGGCAATGAGTTCAAAGAGAACGGAGGTTTCTGCCTCGGATTTTTGGACATAGCCGAGGTCATCAATGATCACGAGGTCAAAGCGGTCGAGCTTTTTCAGGGCAGGCTGAAGCTGGAGATGAAGCTTTTCTTTTTGGAGATACTGCACCAGGGTGGTGGCACAGAAGAATTTGACGCGCTTGCCCGCTTCCAGGGCGGCACGAGCGATGCCAGCGGCCAGATGGGTTTTGCCGACCCCAGAAGGTCCGAAGAAGAGACAGTTTTGGGCGTCATCAATCCACTGGGGTTCAGTGGCGAGTTTTTGAATCGGGAGAGGGTTAACCAGGGGCAGGTGTGTCCAATCGAAATTGGAAACCGTTTTGGCGTTGGGCAGTTGAGCTTCGGTGATGGCTCTTTGGAGGCGCAAAGCCTTGCGGCGGTCTGTTTCGAGTTGGCACAGGGCCAAGAGAAATTGCGCGTAGGACCAGGTCTCTCGCATGGCTTGCTGCTCCAAGGTCTCCCAGTGGTTGAGCATATGGGATAAGCGCAGGTGCTTGAGCTGAGCGCTGAGGCTTTGGTAAGGGCTCAGCTCCGGTTGAGACGAGCTCTGGTTCTGCATCTGGGATGACGCTGCTGTGGGTGAACAGAAGGGCATCGTAGTCGTTGAGGTCATGTTGTTGGACATTCACGGTGGGGAATTCGAGTTTGGTGAGCAACTGAAAATGGAGTCTGAGCCTTGAGAGGGTGAGGGTTTTGGCCTCAATCTCTGGGAAGAGGTAGTCAGCGACCGCCGCTTCCTTGTTTTGGGTCGCCGCAATATAGAGGGCTTCGACCATGAGCACGGCGGCAGAATCAAGCTCAAAGCCAGCCTGGAGCTGTTTCCAGAGTTGGTGATAGCGCTCATTGGGCAGGAGGTCCTCTCGCCAGGTGCTGTGGAGGAAGGCCAAGGGCTTTTTGCGCAACCCTTCGATGACATGGTGATAGTCCACCGAGCGGGCGCGCCGCTTGTCCTTGTCAGTAGAACGAATCCGTTTCAACCTGAACACTTCATGGCCTTCGAGGTAGCCCATCAGGCGGTTGTGGTGCAGATGCACTTCCAGGGACCGGCCAATTAAGCGAGACGGCACGCTGTAGAGCATGCAGCGGATATCAATCGTGCTGTTGCTGCTCACCTTGGCGGTGAGGAGTTCGTAGTCCGCAGCCCGGTATTTGGGCAACGCCTGGAGATGCGCTTTCTCATGCTCATACTTATCCTGATGCTGGGCATTGAGCTTGGCCACACAGTCATTGAGCAGGTCTTGATAGTCGCTGACGCTAGCGAAGTCGGTGCTGCCGCGCAGGTACATCGCTTGGACAATGCGGTTCTTCAGATGACCGTGGGGGCCTTCAATAGAACCGTTCTCGTGGGCGATTCCCCGGTTGTTTCGCGTCGGTTGCAACCGATAGTGCTCACACAGGTCGTCATACAAGCGCGTCAGCGGTTTGGTCTTCTTCCCACCCAGATTTCGATAGGCCGCACTCAGGCTATCGGTGCGATGCTGCTTTGGAGCCCCGCCGCAGGCAAACAGGGCATTCTGCAATCCTTCGGATAGGGCGACAAAGCTTTCACCCCCCTCGATTAACTCCGCGTAGGACCAGCCGCTGTAGCCCAAGCGGTAGTGATAAATCAAGTGCTCATAGGGCTTTCCATTTATCGTCACCACCGTCCCTTTGAGTTCGGTGAAGTCGGAAAATCCTTGCACCCCCGGCTCGTGACGCAGCTCAAACATCACCTCGGGAGCTGGACCATACAGTGCTTTCCAGGTTCTCACTCGCCGCTGAAGCGTCCTGAGCACTTGCGGATATTGACCCGGATATTTGTCCTGCAAATGCTCAAATAACGTCGTCGGTTTCAGTCTTGGCTCAGCTCGCAGCATCGCCTCTAGTTCGGCTTCCCAAAGACCGTTGAGTGGATCTGGCCGGGTCCGCACCCCGGTGCCCTCTCCACTCCCCTGCTGCCACTCGTTGGCATCCATTCGTTGCGCGGTTCGCACCGAAAATTCCGCCACCGCTGCCGCATCTTGCTGCGACAGGCCATGCTCCTTTGCATTCATGTACACTCGCTGTTGATACATTATTACTCTCGACACTCGTTAGAGTCCTTTCTTTCCAGGGGGACCCTATGAGTGTCTTTTTTTGTCGATCGCCACGCCAGTGAGCTGTCAAAGTCTCACGTCTGTCTCACGATCCAAGCCACGCTTTCGCGACAACTCCCGCCAGGAAATGTCGAGCAGCCGCCAATGCTATTGTCGTCTAACACAAAAGTATCAGTCAGATATGTAGTAAGACATATTTTCAAACCCATGTAGGGGTCTGCATCCCTGCCCCAGGCAGATTAAGGTGCATCACGAATCCTGCATTGGGTGTGGAATTCTCACCCCTACAATTCGATCTAAATTAATTCTCATTTCTTAGGTTTTCGTAAAATTCATTCGCCGAGAATCAATTCCATTCAATGCGCGATATCGTACAGACTGAAGGGATCAAAAAGTGCTTCCTTAAGGAGATAAAGCTTGAATTCCTCTTTAATATCTAAGTAAAAATGCTATACAGAAACTATCATGACTAGTCGCATTATAGACAAATAATAATAGAAAAACAATATCCATCCAATCCTATCGATCCATCTAGGCCATACAGGCGGCAAGTATTTTTACTCATCACAATAGACTCCACGAGGCTGCTGATATGCCACATCTTCAAGCAAAATCTACTCAACGATCCCTGGAACTCAGAATCGACGAGATTCTTCAGGAGTACCCTGAGGGCCATGTTTACATTCTTGCTTTTTCTGTGGAATGTCTATACGAGAGGCTGGTTTCCTACGCCATCATTCAAAGTTTGAAACATTGTCATTTGTCGTTAGAAGGATCTGAAAAAACACAACTTCGAACAGATAAAATCATTCTTCAAGGTATGAAGCAGCTTACCCATCCGCCCAAGCAATTTTTTGTTCACCCTTAAATCCCAAGAGAGCACCCTGTGATTAGCATTCGAGAAAACCATACCAGATTTAATCGTCATTCTGCCCTCTCAAGCCCATTCAACCGCTTCTGGAAAATCCAAATTGGATATATACGAAGCATTATCCTGGATGAAAATGGCAATGTAGTCGTCTTAGGCATTTGGGGACCCGGTGACATCATTGGCAATCTCTCTAACTCCCCCATTACTTTCGATTTGAATGCCTAACCGATGTCAATGCAACGTTGCTTCCTGAAGAGTATGAATACACGATAGAAGATCTCGTAACGCAAATTCGTCAACTTGAAGAATTATTGATCATCAAGCAAGCTAAACCCCTGCAAGATTGCTTACTCCTCACCTTGACTTGGTTAGCTAAACGCTTTGGCTACGTGAAAGATCAAAAGATGATTATTGATCTAAAGTTAACCCATCAAGATTTAGCCGATTTAATTGGCAGCAATCGGGTCACCGTCACTCATTTACTCAAGCAGTTGGAACAGGATCAAAAAATTGAACGGACAGACAAGGATTTCATCCTTATTCCCATAAACAACTTGGCCCTCAGAAACCATGCCTCAAAGCATTCTCAAGGCCATCGGCAACCGGATAGCTATCCTTTCTACTAACCCCATTGACTAGAACCCACCGACTGGACCAAGGGCCATTAAAAGAATAAGGCTTGGCTAAACTGAGTGTTTTCAATTTTGGCATCCCGAAAGTCCACATCCAGGAGATCTGCTTCCCGAAAGTCGGTGTTTGTCAGATTGCAAAAGCCAAGGTCCGCGCCTTGCAAATTCGCCCCGCGCAAATCGGCATCCTGCAAATTGGTCCCCCGCAAATTTGCCCCGCGCAAATCAGCTCCTCTAAAGTCAGCGCTGACCAAATTGGCTCCATAGAAAATACAGCCCTGGAGGTCCGCCCCATAGAAATCCACACTGGCCAAATGGGCTCGATATAAATTTGAACCCTGCAACTGAGTTTGCGAACAGTTGGCCCCTTGGAGATTGGCTCGCACAAAATTGGCATTCAGCGCCTTGGCTTGGCTTAAGTCTGCATCGATCAAGCAGCTTTGGTAGAACCTTGCATCACTCAAATTCGCTCGATTCAACCGCGCGCCGGTCAAATTTGCCTCATGAAATAAGGCGAGTTGTAGTTGGGTTTGGCCCAGATCTGCGCCCTGCAAATCCCCATAGCTAAAATCTGCCCCGATTAGCACCGCCTGGTTGAGATTGGCGTGGATGAGCTTTGCCTCGCGCAACAGTGCATCTTGGAGATTCGAGCGGATCAGTTTGGTATCAGAAAGCTGGCTCCGGCAAAGATCCGCTTGGCGCAGGTCTGCCTCCGACAGATTCGCCCCCTGAAGATTCGCATCACAGAGGATCGCCTCCCGCAAATCCGCCTGCCACAGTTCCGCCCGCTGCAAATTCGCGCCCGTAAGATTGGCCGTGTAGAGCACCGCTTGGCGCAGAGAGGCTCCCGTCAGCAGCGCACCGCTTAGATCCGCCAGACTCAGGTCCACTTCCGCCAAATCCGCATAGGCAAGATTGGCATCCCGCAGATTGGCTTCCTTGAGCTTCGCCGTGTAGAGATCGGCAATGCGCAGGTCCGCTTCCCGCAGATTGGCCGAGCTGAGATCCGCCAAGCTAAAGTTGGCCTCCCGCAAATCCGCCAGACGCAGGGAAGCCGCTTGGAGATTGGCACCACAGAGATTTGCGGTATAAAGAATCGCCTCCGTTAGGTTCGCTCCGGTCAGACGAGCATTGATAAAACTGGCCAGCTTGAGGTGAGTCAAACTGAAGTTGGCCTCACTGAGCTCCGCGCAATCGAACGCGGCCCGGTTTAAATTGGGTTTTTCTTGAAGATGGGTTTCCCGCCAGTGATTCCACGCGGGTAGATCCTGGTGGATCAACGCTATAGATTGTTGGGCGGATGCCGTCACCTGCGTACTACTTCCCATTGGATCGCCCCCTGATGATGTCGAGACCATAATTGCCACGCTACGAGCTATTCAAAGGATAATTAGTTACACAGGTGAATTTGGTAAATTCACGCAAAAAACACAAATCTGGCGATCGCAATCTACCTTGATTTTACGATGACAATAAATACTATCGCAAAAAATTCAAATTAGCGTTACAAACCTGAAGGACGGGCTGCCATGCTGTGCACTATGCCGTGATCAAAGCCAAGGATTGACTCCTATCGGCCCATCAAAATTTATCCAGATTTTTCTACGGTTTAAAGGTTTGAGGGTTTGAGAGTTTGAGGGTTTGAGAACTGAGGGCGGGCGATCGCCAATCCCCGATCCCCTATGGGGTAGGCAAGCCCCCTGAGGCCGAAATATTCGTTTCTTACCCATAAATTGGGTTTGGCTTGCTACAGAATATTCACCTTGATGTTTGAAACGATTCATCACGGCCCCCAAAATTACGCTCTAAAAAAGTTGTCTTAGCATCTCCCATCCCTTGATCGCAGTTACTGAAGCCCCAGGCCGGGTTGCGTCCTGCGCAAAAGTTTCGCATTTCCGCACGGATCTGACAGGATAAAAGGTGAAGGGAGATAAACACTGACCCAAGCTGACCTGCTGTTCTCCACCATGCCGCAAGCCAACCCGATGCGCCGCATCAACCGTCCAGAACTGGCCGTTAGCCATCCACAGTACCGTCTACAAAGCCAGCTCGGCAGCGCACCGGGGCGGCAAACTTGGCTGGCCCAAGACCTCAGCAGCACCCCACCCGAGCCCGTCATTCTCAAGCTTCTGGCCTTCAGCGATGAAATGGGTTGGCAATCCCTCACGCTCTTTGAACGAGAAGCCCAAGTGCTACAAACCCTCCAGCACCCGCGCCTGCCCCGCTATCGCGCCAGCTTTTCCCTGGACTCAGCCCACCTGCCCACCGCTAATGCTTCCCCACTTTCCCCACTCCCCCCAGCCTCGCCAAGGCCCACCTCCCCCAGCCCCATTCAATGGTTTGGTCTTGCCCAGGATTATATTCCCGGCCAAAGCCTCAAAACGCTGCTCCAACAAGGCCACCGCTTCAAACCCGACCAAATCTGCACCATCGCCACCCAAGTTCTCGACATCCTCGCCTACCTCCACAGCCGCACCCCCCAGGTCCTACACCGCGACATCAAACCCAGCAATTTAATTCTGGGTGAAGACCAGCAGATTTATCTCATTGACCTGGGAGCTGCCCAGACCCAAACCCGAGATCTGGAGGAGTCTTTGGGCGATCGCAGCTTCACCATTGTCGGCACCTACGGCTACACCCCCCTCGAACAATTTGGTGGACGTCCCATTCCCGCCTCCGACCTCTACGCCCTCGGAGCCACCCTCATCCATTTGCTCACCGGCATCCCCCCCGCCGACCTGCCCCAACAAAACCTCCAGTTACAATTTGCCGATCGCACCCCCCATCCCCTCAACCCTGCCCTCATCCACTGGCTCCAAACCCTCACCCACCCCGATCCCCACCAGCGCTACCCCAACGCCACCAGCGCCCGCCAAGCTCTCCACCACCCCATCCCCCCATCCCCCCATTCCCCCATTCCCCGCCCCTCCGGCAGCAACCTCCACATCCAACACAGCCCCCAACGCCTCCTCATCGAACTCCCCGGCAACGACCTCGGTATCGTCCTGAGCGGTCTGGCAATCGTTTTCTTTGGAGCTGGGCTGCTGCTCAATCCCTGGCTCATGGCCTTAGCCCTTGGCCTTGGACCCTGGGGACTCTGGCTCGCCGCTCCCCATTTCATTCGGTTAGAACGTGAATTTTCTGACCTGCATTTAATTCTGTTCAAAACCCTTTTCGGCCAAATTTTGCGACGCACCCACGAAAACCGCGTCCACATTCAGCACCTTTTCCATACACTGCGTTCCGCTGAACAGCGCCTAGCCCTGCATCAATCCAACCGCACCCTCGTCATCCAAACCGCCCGCCGAGAATATGCCCTAGGCACCACCCTAAGTCGTGAAGAAAGCGCCTGGCTCATGCAGGAGATCCAGGCTTGGCTAGAGAGATCACCGAACCCTGTTGAACCCATACAGAAGCGGGGCACTCTAGCAGAAGGATAGTGTTGATCTGGTTCTAGCCCAGAATTCTTCTTAGATCCTGGCTCAGTCCTACCCTCAGCCCGTCCATCCTGGCTCAATTGAGTTCGTTCTTGCATCTATCTGTGTCACCGTAATGACTAGTGCCTCTACCGAAAAAGAAACGGTATATCAAGTTCCGCATGGGACCGAGCCGTTGCAGCTTGCAGGTACGATCCAGCAAATTGTGCAGGCTGAAATCAATGGCCGCCTAGCCCTGATGACCGAAGCGGGCCAAAGTTGGAATCTTTATTTCCAAGTGGGTCGGATTGTCTGGGCCTCAGGGGGAGAACATCGTTTTCGTCGCTGGCATCGGGTGCTCCGACAGCTCGGTATTTCTCCGGCCAGCATTCAAATTCGCGAGCGCGTTCTGCCTGCCCAATGGGAGCATTTGGTGCTGACGGTGCTGCTCAAACGCCAGCGGATTCAGAAGGAAGCTGCGATCGCCGCCATCGAGACCAACATCACAGAAGTCCTGTTTGATATTCTCCAGGCCGCACCCTTCATCACCCAAATCGCCTGTAACGTTACCCATAAAACCATTGGAGACTCCCCCGTCACCATCCATGGTACCCCTGACGATTTCATTGCCAAAGCACGAAAAATCCTGAAAGCATGGCAGGCGACTCCCCTGGGCGATGTTTCTCCCAACCTGGCTCCGGTGATCATTTCCCACGAAGCCCTAAAGAAAAAATCCAGCCCCCAACTGTATGTAGAACTGGCGAGCAGTCTCACAGGCAAGCTCTCGATACGGGATTTGGCGGTGAGCAAAAATCAGTCTTTGCCCAGCTTGGCGCAGTTTTTGGATCAGTATCGGTGCGATCGCCTGATTGCCTTCCAGCCCATTGCCGATATTCCGGCACCCACTCCGGCAGCGGGAGCGGGCGATCGCCGAGGCAGCGAAGCAGAAAGTGGCAGTGCAGCAACCCCCCCGCCCGTTGCACCGTTTCCCACCTCCGCCAAGAAGGGTCCGCTGGTGCTCTGCATTGATGACAGTCCTCAGGTGGGCTACATCATGGAGCAAATTCTCATGCCCTTGGGCTATCAGGTTCTGACCTTACAGGACCCAGTGGAAGCCCTGTCGGTGATCATGCGACGCAAGCCAGCGTTTATCTTTCTGGATCTCGTCATGCCGGTGGTCAACGGCTATGAGCTTTGCAGCCAGGTTCGCCGGGTTTCCAGCCTCAAATCCATTCCTATCGTGATTTTGACCGGTAATGATGGGGTGATCGATCGCGTGCGCGCCAAAATGGTCGGAGCAACAGACTTTATGGGAAAACCCGTCGTGCCCGACAAGGTTCTACAATTGTTGCAGCAACATCTCGACTATGAGCCAGCCAGTATGGAAATGAACCGCAGAATTAACCCTAGCCTCGCCTAGGAAGACCCGAGGAAAGCCCTGGGGATCACAGCGCTGTCTGGCGCGCTGCTTTCGCCTTTGCCTGTAAGGCTTAAGCGGTTCCAGCTCAGCCCGACCTCTGCCAATACTTACAAATGGCATGGGCCATCGTCACAACCCCCGTCAGCAAACAGCGTTCATCCACCGCAAACTTAGGATGGTGGAGGGGATAGTTGGTCCCCTGGTCAAAGCCAACCCCCAGGCGAAACATCGTCCCAGGGGCATATTTGAGATAGACCGAAAAATCCTCCGCACCCAAGGACGGCTCCCGTAGGTTTAAAACAGCAGCTTTGCCAAAGGCTTCTTCAACAGCCTCTTGCACCAGTTGAGTTAGGATATCGTCGTTATGAACCGGAGGCACGCGCCGCTGATAGTTAAATTGATACCTAGCTCCATGGGTTCGACAAACATTGGCCACAATATCTTCGATCCAACCCGGAATATTGGAATAGGTTTCAGGGTGCAAACAGCGCACGGTTCCTAACAGTTTGACCTGGTCCGCAATCACATTGGGTGCGCGTCCCCCTTTGATTTGGCCAAAGGTGAGAACGACCGGGTGGAGCGGGTTTTGGGTACGGCTAATGGCCTGCTGTAGCGTCGTCACGAGCTGCGCTGCAATCCAAACCGCATCGGTGGCTTCGTGGGGCCGAGCACCATGGCCCGATTCTCCTAAGACCACAATCTCAATGTCATCCGCCGCCGCCGTCAGCTCACCATAGCGAATGCCAATCTGGCCTGCCGGAATCGAGGGAAAGACATGCACCCCCAAGATGGCATCTACGCCCTCCATCACGCCATCATTGACCATCCATTGAGCACCTTGAGCAATTTCTTCAGCAGGCTGAAACAGAAATCGGACGGTTCCCGGCAACTGTATTCTAGACTCGGCCAGGAGCATGACGGTACCCAGACCAACAGTTGTATGAACATCGTGACCACAGGCATGCATAATGCCCTGCTGACGCGAGGCAAATTCTAAGCCGGTCAGTTCCTCAATGGGCAGGGCATCCATGTCGGTGCGAACCGCGAGGAGTCGGGCATCTTGGCCCTGGCCTTGGAATTCTGCCACCACACCGGTTCGGCCCACGGATTCCTGCACTTGTAGCCCGCAGGAGGAGAGCACCCCAGCCACATAGGCAGCGGTTTGATATTCGTGACCGCTCAACTCCGGATGGGCGTGGAGGTGGCGGCGCATTTCCAGAAGTCGAGGGGCGATTCGAGCTGCCGTAGCTTGTAGAACATCGAGCATGAATTAAGAGAAGAAGGGAAGCTTTCTTAGCATAACGATTTCAATATTTTCCCAGGTATTCACGGTATAGGAATTGTACTATTAAGAATCATCAATCAATTGACCTGGTTCATTGACCTGGCTAATTGGCCTTGCTGAGCATCGCTTCTATCAAATTCAGCAACTCGTCGAGATCCATCGGTTTGCTCAAGTAGGCATCCGCTCCCGCCTCTAGACATTTGGCTCGGTCTTCCGGCATCGCCATGGCGGTTATGGCGATCGCAGGCACCTTTCTCCAAAGGTCACTGGCTTTGAGCCGCCCCAATAGTGTTAGACCATCGACCTTCGGTAATTGAATATCGACCAAAATTAAATCTGGCAACGCGATCGCCGAGACGACTTCCCCCTCCAGGGCATCCAGACGATGGAGCATTTTTTCACCATCATCAATTATTTCGACCTGGTATCCTTCAGGCTCCAGAAGCTCCTGCATCAGCTGTTGGTTAAAGGGCTGATCTTCTAAGACTAAAATTAAAGGGGGCTGAAGGGATTTTGCAGACTGTAAATCAGGCGATTGTGTTTGAATATTCGATGCTTGAAGAGGCTGCGCTGCCGAATTTACATAGACTGCTTCATGCAAGGGTATCCAGATTCGAAATGTACTCCCCTGGCCCTCAAGCGAGTGCAGGGAAACCGTTCCACCATGGAGTTCTGCAAGCTGTTTCGTTAGGGATAAACCTAGCCCTGTTCCCTCATGTTCACGGCTGAGTTCGGCATTAATTTGTTGAAAGGGACGAAAGAGCTGATGTTGGCGATCGCTCGGAATTCCAATACCGGAATCTATCACTTCTAAACAAAGATAGGGGAGTTGATTGGCGATCGCACTCGGGTCAGGTCGAGAGTCCGCCGCAATTTCTGTTGCCGCCTCGTAGGAAAGCCTAGCATTCAACCGAATTTGTCCCTGTTGAGGCGTAAATTTAATAGCATTGGATAACAAGTTGAGTAAAATTTGATTGATTCGTCGCTCATCTGCGAGCAAAGGCTGTAGCCTAGAATCAACCTCATAGGTGAGCTGAATTCGCTTCATTTCAGCCCGAGGCCGAACCATTTCAATACAGGTTTGACAGAGTTCATTGAGATTTACAGCTTGCAAATTTAGCTCTAACTTGCCAGCCTCGATTTTAGAAAGATCCAAAATCTCATCAATGAGCTGAAGCAAGTGCTGGCCACTACGCTTGATCGTATCTAAAAACCCTAGCTGCCTTGCCTCTAAACGATCTTTGGCTTGGCGCTTGAGCAAACTGGTAAAGCCCAGAATACTATTCAGCGGCGTCCGTAGCTCGTGGGACATAGAAGCTAAAAATTCGGATTTGAGGCGAGAGGCTCGTTCTAATTCCTGATTGGATTGCTGTAATTTCGCTTGATTTTGTAAACGCTCAATTGTCATGCCCAACAGTCGATTGGCTGCTGCGAGTAAATCCTGTTGAGGAGCATCCTGCAATCGTTGACAACGAGACTCCAACGTTAGTATGCCAATAATTTCACCCTTAGCAGATGGAATCGGAAAAATGCCTAACTGTCCAATACTCGGATGCTTAAAGGCAGCAACAGCTTGGGCCTGAAGGGCGTAGTCTTCGACAAATAGGGGCTGTTTCGTTTCTACCACTTGCCACAGCAGACCTTGACCATAGGGAAGTCCTTGGGCCAAAACCTCCTCCATGGCTTGGATAGCAGGCTCTCCATGGGTGGCAACAAACTGGGCGGAGACTTCATTGACGAGGGTAGCGGCATGGCGATCGCCTGCATCGCCATCAATCACCTTCACATCACCAAAGGCCGCCCCCATTTCTTTAACCAGATAACACAAGGCAAACTGGGCAACACTTTTCAGGCCGTCGATTTCGGTCGCCTGTAGTTGTTCGGTTAATTCTAGGAGGAAGGTCAGACGCTTGACCTCTTGATTCATCGCGTGCTCTGCTTGCACCTCGCTCACAGGTTGTTGCGACCTCGAAACGGCTTCAGCAGCAGATACAGACCCCTCGGCAGAATTATCCATGGCTGAATTCACAGGAATACATAAGAAGATTGAAGGCTCAGCAAATGCTGAGCTTTTTCTATATTCCCATAATGGCGCATCAGGTTTCAGCTTGAAAGCGCATAATTGACAAACGGCGGTCAGAAAAGGTCGGTAGAAATTAGTAGAAGCCAAATACTCCACAAAAAAAACCACAGGGTCTGGCGTCGCCATCTCCCTGTAGCAGTAAATACTAGTGGCTGTATAGTCCAAGAAACTTTCGGGAAACCTTCAGGAAACCTTTAGAAAACCCTCAAGACTCTACTAATTGTTAGAATTACTTCCCTTTGCTAATGAATTCAACATTCTATCTACTGAACTGATATAGCTTTCATCCATCATCATAGACGAGTCCAATCGGTTGCTATCGATCGCAACTTTCACTAAATCACGACCCGACAAACTGCCACTGCGATAATCCTGGATTAGACCCGCATAACCAGGAATACCTTGCTCTTCAAAGTAACCAAAACGAGCTAGATACGCCAGCTCAAAGGGATTAATTTGATAGTCGCTTACTGAGGTGATGCTAGCCATTGTGGGAGAGGGCGTTGCAGAATTCATCGGCTGCATGGTCTCTGGCTGCATGGTCTCTGGCTGCATGGTCTCTGGCTGCATGATCTCTGGCTGCATCATGGGCTGAGGTACAGGTGCCAGATTTTGATCTTGCATTTCTGCTTTTGCCGGAGAGGGGGCGATCGCCACCACAGCAAGCAATGCAAAAGTAGAAAGACTGCCAAAAAGTAGACCTTTCATAAACAGATTACTCCAATAAGCTACAGGAAAATACGGGGGTTAATCAAACCAGAACTTTTCTAAAAAAGTACGATTGAACTTGCCTAATTACCAATCAATCAATCAATTAGTGAAGCATTGATGGAGAAGGCTCTATAGAGAAGATTCGATCGCAGATTTCACAGTTCTCTTAGCAACCCTATGCCTCTGTTTTAGAAGAGTTAAAGCAGGGTTACTTCTGTCAAAGGTTGTGGATAAGCTGGTTGCAAGCCTAAAATCTTGGCATACAGTAGAAAATAATAGGATGGGTAAGCGACAAACCAATGCATTCTCAAGACGGCCATTCACAGGCAGACCCTGCAAAGGCAGGTCATTCTCAAGCGGGCAACCTTGCCTCAAAGGCCCAGACCAAGGCCCAGACCAAGGCCCAGAGCGAGCTAGACAATTTTTTAGCTCAGCTAGACGAGATCGATCGCACCACTCAACATCTCAAACCCCCACCCAATTCTGCCCAGACCAATCCCGTCCCGCCCAACCCCACTAACCCCAAGGCCCAGGTCAATTCCATCAGTAATTCTGCTCCCCCCTCACCCCATTACCCATTACCGCCTCACCTCTCACCCCCGCCCGCCAGCACCTATCCCATTCCCAGCCTAATCGAACAACTTAGCCAATACGCCAAGGAAAAACTAGCCGCACGGGCTGAACGACAGCGGCAGCAGCAAGCTCGAGCGGCCCTAGAGGCCAGCGTCAACACCTGGTTAGAACGCTTAGATCCCTATAGTGACGATGGCTTTTGGTTTGAGCAGTTTGCGGCGGGTTATGCTTCGCGATTGGAGGCAGCGATCGCCTTCCTCTACCCGGATACCGTGGCATCCAGCATGGCATCCGCAGAAAACGAATCGAAACGCCCGAATCGAGGAGTTTGAATAAAGGGGGTAAAGTGGACTAGAGAATAGCATCAGCCTTTGAATTTCTATGCAAACGCTTCATTCCACTCCATCGCCCAAGTCCCATCGAATTCTCCGCCAAACCTGGGACAATCAAAGCTTTTTTAGCGGTAGCGATGACCCTCGGATTGCGGCGGAAGTCACGCAAATCAAAACAGATATTGCTACCCTCACCGCCGATTGTGAACCCGTTTCCGGTTGGATTGAAGGGGCTGAAAGCCTTGATAATTCTCAATTTGACGAGCGCATCGCCCAGCTCAAATCCATTCATTTACAAGAAAGTAGCATCATTGAACGGCTCAGCAATGTGCAAACCTTTATCTCGACTCTGTTGAGCGTCGATTCTCAAGATGCAAACGCTAATACTTGGCTGCCAACCCTACAGCAAATTTGGGCAACCCTAGGCCAGGCCACGACGCCTGTGGATGTGTTTCTCACCCGCACAAGTGATGAATTTATCCAAGAATTTCTCAAGGAACCCGAACTGGAAGAATTGAGTTTTTCGATTCGACATCAGCGGCAGTTAAAGGACCACTTACTGAGTGTGGCAGAAGAGCAATTGATTACGGGCTTTGCGGTCACCGGTCTGCACGCCTGGGGCAATCTTTATGATGATTTGGCAGGTCGGCTCAACTGCGAGGTCGAAGGCGAAACTGTGGGCTTGGCTAAGGCCGCAAATCTGCTCAGCAGCAACCGTCGCGACACCCGTGAAGCGGCTTGGCGGGGGATTCATAGCGCTTGGAGCAGTCGTCAAGAAACCGTTGCCACGATTCTCAATGCAATCAATGGCTGGCGGTTAGAGGAGGCCCAGCAGCGCAGCCAAATTCGCCCGCTGCATTATCTCGACAAAAGCTGTCATCAAAGCCGCATTGAGCGCGCCACGCTGGATGCATTGATAGAGACGACCTATCAGCAACGGGCGATCGGCCAGCGGGCGCTGAAAGCCATGGGGCAGGCGCTGGGGCTCAAACAAATGGCCCCTTGGGATGTCACAGCTCCGGCTCCAGCGGCCTCTCCTAGGGACCCTGGGCAGGAGGAGGAGATTTCCTTTGAAGGGGCGATCGCCATCGTCTCCCAAGCCTTTAACCGGCTCACCCCAGCCATGGGAGACTTTGCGATCATGATGGCAGAAAAAGGCTGGATCGATGCCCAACCTACCCCTAATCGCACCACTGGGGCCTACTGCACCAAATTTACCAATCCCCGTGAGCCACGCATCTTCATGACGTTTGAAGGCTCGATGAATAATGTCATGACGCTAGCCCATGAACTGGGTCACGCTTGGCACAATTGGGTCATGGGTGATTTGCCTTTGCCCAAAACGCGATATTCCATGACCCTGGCAGAAACGGCCAGTATCTTTGCAGAAACCTTGGTTCGAGATGCGCTCTTAGCCGAGGCCCAAAGCCCCGCTCAGCAACTAGAAATCGCTTGGCAAAACGCGGAGAGTGCGGCGGTCTTTTTGCTCAATATTCCCGCTCGGTTTGAGTTTGAAAAGCGCTTGGTTGAGGCTCGCAAACAGGGCTTTGTCATTGCCGATCGCCTCAGTCAGATGATGGAAGAGAGCTGGGAATATTGGTTTGAAGACAGTTTGTCGGAATACGATGACCTCTTTTGGGCGAGTAAGCTACACTTTTCGATCTCCCAGCTCGGGTTCTATAACTACCCCTATCTCTTTGGTTATTTATTTAGCCTCGGGATCTATGCCCAGCGGGATCGGTTTGGCGTAGGCTTTAATCAGCTTTATACCAATCTCCTACGGGATACGGGCACGATGACAGCGGAGGAGGTTGTGGCCCACCATCTCCAGCAAGATATTCGTCAGCCGCAGTTTTGGAACGATAGCTTGGCGATCGTAGAGAAGTCCGTCTCCCAGTTTGAGGCCCTCGTCGCACAACAGGCGACTACCAAAAGCTAAACCATCCCAAAAAGCTTACACAGAAAGGAACCCAGCCTAAAAAACTGGGTTTTCTCTAGGCAAGTTCCTGGTCAATGGTAAAGCCTTAAGCCCGAATCTGCACCGGCATCACCAGATAGGTCATCTTGATCGCCCCCAAGGGATTAATCACCACCGGACTCGTTGCCGAATTGAGCTGAATCTGAATCTCCGAGGCATTGAGCGCTTTGAGTCCATCCATCAAGTACCGCACATTAAAGGCAATCTCCAAGGCATCACCGGAAATTTGCGCCGGTAAAGATTCCTGACCGCTCCCCACATCCTGGGCATCTGCCGAGAGCGTCACCTGCTCCTGGACTCCGTCCAGCAAGAGCTTAACCACGCTGTTTTTCTGATCCGCCAAGACCGCAACCCGCTCCAACGCCCCCAACAAAACCCGCCGGTCCACCGTTACCTGGCGCTCAAACGTTGCAGGAATCAACTGCCCATAATTGGGATATTGACCATCTAGCGTCCGGCTGGTGAGGTACTGATCTCCCCACTGAAACACTGTCTGTCCTTGGTCAAAATACAGCGCCACCGGTTCATCCGACGTCCGCGCCGTCATCATGCGCTCTAGGTCTCGCAGCGCCCGAGCCGGAACCGTCACCTCAAAAGTTTCCGTCGGTGTGGAAGCCGGATCGCTCGCACAGCTCGGCGTCACCACCACCGAAAGCCGATGACCATCCGTGGCTGCAAACTCCAATTGCTCAGGATTCACCTTGAGATGAACGCCCGTCAAGACCTGCTTGGTCTCATCGCCACTGGTGGCAAACAACGTTCCCCGCAGCCCATCAATCAACGCCTCAATCGGCAACTGCACCGCTTCCCCCGTCTGCACCAGCGGCAGCTCCGGAAACTCATCGGGCGGCAACCCTCGCACCTGATACCGACCTGCATTGGCCGTCAGGGAGACCATCGCACCCAGCTCAGTTTCGTCCAAGACAATCTGGCTATCGGCAGGCAGGCGCGAAACGATGTCGCTGAGCAGCTTAGCAGGCAGGGTAATCGCACCACTCGCCTCAACCTCAGCCGCAAACGTTGTCTGAATCCCCAGGGTCAAGTCAAACGCCGCTAGACTGACCCGCTGGGTACCCGCATCCGCCGTGAGTAAGACATTGGCCAAAATCGGCTGGGTCGGTCGAGAGGGCACCGCCCGGCTCACCAAAGACAGGTGGGTGTTGAGATCGCTTTGGTGGCAAGTCAGCTTCATCATCGGGGATTGGACCGGGGAACGAAAACGGGGTGAGTAAAATCTACAACGAGAATCAAGGGCTAACCGAATCTGGACAAATTTGGGGGCGAATCTGGGGTAAACCTGGGGAAAACCCTGGGGAAAATGGGGATAACCTCAGGCGGAAACAGGCTTTTTGCTTTGGCCGTTTCTGGGCTTTTGATTTTTCCCTTGAGCCAAGGTTTCAGCGAAGGTTTTTTTGGCTCCCTGGAGCGATTTTTGGGATCGAGGTTTTCTGACTGGGTTTTTTGACTGGGGTTTTTAGGCTGAGGTTTTTGGGACTGATTTGCGGGGTTTTGGTTCGGGGTTTTGGTTCGGGGTTTTGGACAGAGGCCATGTACAAGCTGCCTGAGCATCCTATCACCGGTTTTCCCTCCGGTTCAAATCGCGTTTCGTCAGGCCTTTAAAGACTAAGAAGGCTGTTTTTTAAAATTTTAAATACAGTAGTAGTAGGGCCTGTGGAAAATGTGGAAAACTCTTTAAAACCTATACGCTGTATTTCATTGAGCGATCGCCCCTCTGTGGAAAACCTGTGGAAAAACCCCCTCACTTTTCCACAGGGTATTTATACCTAGTCGAGTTTTCCACAGACAACCCCGACTTTTCCACATAGTTATCCACAGGTTTTCCACAGAAAAAGCGGGTTTTTCCACAGGATAAAGGCCAAAAAATAGAGAAAAAAATTTAAAATTTCTCGAAAAATGGCTCACCGATTCTTCAAAAAAATTAGCGATCGCAGCCTCCCCGATGCCCGATCGCGACCCTGTTTTCAGTCCCAGTTCAGTACTGACTTTGATTTTAGCAATAAAAGTTACATGCTTAAGGTAATTGTGCTAAGGGATCACGCAATAACGTTGTTTTATACGGAATTTATATCTCTATTGAAGTATTAAATATTGCTTTTTGCGCGTTTGAAAGGGCGATCCAATAAAATCCTTGAACCCTCGTCCGGTTGGCCCCTGGGTGAGGGGATGAATCCATCAATTTTTTGAAAAGAAGTTTTCTGTGTAGAAAGACTGGTAGCAAAACTGATCTGTAAAGAGTTGGCTTTATTTTTTATGCCTATGCGGGATATCAGAACGAAACGTAGTATTAAGCAATACGGGGGCTATCTCTGATCTGCCCCTCATGCTGGCATGCCCAGTCTGCTCTACCCTCGCTCAAGTAACAAGCTGAACGCCTGTGACTACCTTTATTTTTGACTTTGACGGTACTTTAGCGGATACCGTCGGTCCCTTATTAAGCATCGCCAATGACTTATCCCGTGAGTTTGGGTTTGCGCCGCTCAATGACGCGGAGTTCCAGCGCCTGCGTGCGTTGGGCACCCGAGAAATTTTGAGTGAAGGACGGATTTCTGTCTGGAAAATACCAGCACTAGTCCGGCGCGTCAAACAGGAGCAGCATTTGCTGATGGCACAGATCCAAATTGTCCCCGGCATGGCAGAAGTGCTCTGGGCCTTGAAAGCTCGGGGCGATCGCCTCGGGATTGCCACCTCTAATTCGGCGGACAATGTAGAAATATTTTTAACCAAGTATGGTCTCAACGACGTCTTCGACTTTACGACCACAGGCATCACGCTGTTTGGCAAAGCTCGTGTTCTGCGGAAGATTTTGCGACAGCACCAGCTTGATCCCAGTCGGACAATCTATGTAGGTGACGAAGTTCGGGACATGGTAGCGGCCAAGGCTGTGGGGATGCATTCCTTGGGGGTTGCCTGGGGGTTTAATACCGTGTCTGCCTTAGAACAGGTCGAAGCTGATTTTGTCATTGAGGCACCAGCGGACTTTTTGCGTCTTTCGTTCAGCGCGCTTCTGCAAGATCATCACTCCAGCAGTCCAGCCTCTTCGCAAGAGCTCCAGCCCTGGCAGCCCTGCCGTGATACTTCCGCCTATCCTGCCGACTCGGCTGCGACTTGGCCTCTGGAATGGTCGATTCTGCCGTCCTTGGCTCCCTCAGGACAGCCTTTTATGTAAAATTTTGTGATCTGAAATTTTGTGATCTGAAATTTTGTTACCTGGAGTTTTGTTACCTGAAATTTTGTGAAATCTTTCTTCTGATAGGTGATTGAGACGACGATTAAAAGCGACAGTAACGGGGCGACAATAAGCTTGCAGGCAGAATTTAGGATCACTAAACCGTGAAAACGCTACCGAAAGAAGGCCGTAGTCGGGTTGTTATCGAACAGGTGTGGCCACAAATCGATGGCGGACGTTTTCCTGTTAAGCGCGTGCAGGGGGACAGTCTCACCGTAGAAGCCAATCTCATCGCCGATGGCCATGATGCTATCGCTGCTGTCATTCGCTATCGGCCAAAGTCTGCCGTTACCTGGCAAGAGGCTCCCCTCTACAGCCGGATGGATGGTAGCGATCGCTGGTGGGGAACCTTCTCCGTCTCAGAAATTGGTCCCTATCTGTACACCATTCAGGGGTGGATCGATCACTTCGCTACCTGGCAACAGGGATTTGTCAAGAAAGCCGCTGCGGACCAAGACCTCACTGTTGAACTTCAACTCGGACGCAGTTTGATTCAGCAAACCCTTACTCGCTGTCCTGAGCAGAGCGATCGCCATCACTTGGAAGGTTATCTAGCCAAGATCGATGGGTTCAAGCCGGCGGATTCTGGGGCGCTGGTGGAGTTGCTGAGTGGAGAAGCGGTGCGATCGCTGATGCAGCGCTATCCCGATCGTAGTTTTGCCAGCACCTATGGTCTGGAATTAGAACTTTGGATCGATCGCAAACGCGCGGAATTCAGCACCTGGTACGAATTTTTTCCGCGTTCCTGTGGCCAACCCAACCAGCATGGAACGTTTCGAGATGCGATCGAACGGTTGCCCTATGTTGCTGACATGGGGTTTGATGTGGTGTACTTGCCACCGATTCATCCCATTGGCCAGCAGTTTCGCAAAGGCAAAAACAATGCCGTCGCCGCAGAACCCGACGATGTTGGGGTGCCCTGGGGCATTGGCAGTCTTGAAGGGGGACACAAGGCGATTCATCCGGAGTTAGGAACACTGGCCGATTTTCAGGCACTGGTTGCGGCAGCCCAGGGTCACGGTTTAGAAATTGCGCTGGATCTAGCCTACCAGTGTTCGCCGGACCATCCCTATGTGCGCGAAAATCCGCAGTGGTTTAAGCATCGACCCGATGGCACCATCCAATACGCCGAAAATCCACCCAAAAAATACCAAGATATCTATCCCCTTGACTTTGAAACCGATGATTGGGAGAACCTTTGGCAAGAACTGAAAAGTGTTGTGCTCTTCTGGGTGGCTCAAGGGGTCAAAATTTTTCGAGTAGACAATCCCCACACCAAATCCCTAGCCTTTTGGGAATGGGTGATTGCTGAAGTCCATGATCAGGATCCAGAGGTGTTGTTCCTGGCGGAAGCCTTTACCCGGCCCACGCTGATGTATCGATTGGCTAAACTTGGCTTTTCCCAGTCCTACACCTATTTCACTTGGCGCAATCATAAGCAAGAGCTGATTGACTATATGGTCGAGCTCACCCAAACATCCGTTCAGGATTTTTTCCGGCCTAATTTCTGGCCGAATACGCCGGATATTTTACATGCCTATTTGCAACAGGGTGGGCGACCGGCCTTTGTGATTCGCTTGGTGCTAGCGGCGACTTTGACCAGCAACTATGGTATCTATGGACCGGCCTACGAAGTCTGCGAGAATCGGGCTGTTCGTGAAGGCAGTGAAGAGTATTTGAACTCTGAAAAATATCAGCTTCGCAGTTGGGATTTAGATAGTCCCTACTCCATTCAAGACTTTGTGACTCGGCTTAACTGGGCTAGACGAGAGCATCTTTCGTTACAGACAAACCGTGCTTTAAGGTTTCATTATGTAAATAATAGTCAAATACTTTGCTACAGCAAGCAAACCTCCGACTATCAAGATGTAATGCTAGTTGTGGTGAGTTTGAATCCCCATGAAGTGCAGATGGGGTATGTGGATCTTCCCCTCGAATCCCTGGGGCTCGATCCTGCTCGGGAGTATAAACTGCACGATATTCTCAACCTAGAGACCTACACTTGGTTTGGGGGACATAACTACATCGAACTTCACCCCCATTGGCGACCGGCCCACGTTTTTTGGATAGAACAATAAATTTATGGTATCTGAATCCTCACCCTTCCTCTCAGACGATCCCCTGTGGTTTAAAGATTCGATCATTTATGAGGTACCGGTACGGGCCTTTGCAGATAGCGATAAAGATGGCATTGGCGACTTTAAGGGGCTCACGGAAAAGCTCGACTATATTCAAGACCTAGGGGTGACGGCGGTTTGGATTTTACCCTTCTTTCCGTCACCCCTGCGGGACGATGGCTACGATATTGCGGACTACTATAGTGTCAATCCCATTTATGGTACATTAGACGACTTTAAGGAGTTTTTGGATGCGGCGCACGATCGCGGTATTCGCGTCATCATTGAACTGATTGTTAACCATACCTCCGATCAGCATCCCTGGTTTCAACGAGCGCGTCGGGCCAAACCTGGCTCCACAGAACGGGATTTTTATGTATGGAGCGATACCCCGAAAAAATATCCGGATGTGCGCATTATTTTCAAGGATTTTGAAACGTCTAATTGGACCTGGGATCCGATCGCCAATACCTATTACTGGCACCGTTTCTATTCCCATCAACCTGATATTAACTATGACAATTCAGCGGTTCAAAAGGCCGTTTTTGATGTCATGGATTTTTGGTTGGATTTGGGGGTAGATGGTCTGCGTTTGGACGCAGTTCCCTATCTCTATGAGCGGGAAGGGACCAACTGTGAAAATTTGCCCGAAACCCACGAGTTTCTCAAAAAACTGCGGACTCATATTGACGAGCATTTCCCCAACCGGATGCTTTTAGCAGAGGCGAATCAATGGCCTGAGGATGCGGTGGAATACTATGGCCAAGGCGATGAGTGCCACATGGATTTTCATTTTCCGCTGATGCCGCGTCTGTTTATGGCGCTGCAAATGGAAGATAGTTTTCCCATTGTCGATATCCTGCAACAAACGCCGTCCATTCCCGATAATTGTCAGTGGGCGTTGTTTTTGCGTAACCATGACGAGCTCACGCTGGAAATGGTGAGCGATGAAGACCGAGACTATATGTATCGGGTTTATGCTCAGGATCCGCAGGCACGCATCAATTTGGGCATTCGCCGCCGTCTAGCACCCTTGTTGGGGAACGATCGCCGCCGTATTGAATTGCTCAATGCTTTGCTCATGGCGTTGCCGGGAACGCCCGTGCTGTATTACGGCGATGAGATTGGCATGGGGGATAACTTTTATTTGGGCGATCGCCACGGCGTCCGAACTCCCATGCAATGGAGCGCCGATCGCAATGGGGGATTTAGTCAAGCCAACCCGCAAAAACTCTATGCGCCGTTGATTGTCGATCCGGAGTACAACTACGAGACTATTAATGTTGAAGCCCAGCGCTCCAATCCCAACTCATTGTGGTGGTGGATGAAGCGGTTGATTGCCACCAGAGGCCGGTTTAAGGCCTTTGGGCGGGGCTCGTTTGAGTTTTTGTATCCTGAAAATCGCAAGGTCCTAGCCTTTACACGCACCTATCAGGGTGAACATATTCTGGTGGTCGCGAATCTGTCCCGCTTTGTGCAAACCGTTGAGCTGGATATGGGGGCGTTTGTGGGCATGGTTCCCGTTGAAATCTTTGGCCAGGTCAAGTTTCCGGAGATTAGCGATCGCAACTATTTTCTCAGTCTGGGACCCTACGCCTTCTATTGGTTTACGCTGGAGGTCTTTGAGAGCGAGACGGTTTTTGGCACCCCTTGGCAAGCTCCCCTGGTGAAAGTTTCCGGCAGGGTGGAAACACTCTGGACCAAGGCCGAGTCCAGAACGGCGTTGGAAAAGGTTCTGCCCGGTTATTTGATGACCTGTCGCTGGTTTGGGGGAAAAGCTCGCGGCATTCAGGCGCTGACACTGGAGGAAGTGATTCCCTTACCGTCCACGGAGCAATCCTCCGATATCAAAGAGCATTATTTGCTGATGCTCAAAGTGGACTATGCGGAAGGTTTGCCGGAAACCTATTTATTGGCGTTGAGCTACGTAGAGTCGGCGGATACCGATGAAGTTCCGGCCTATGCCGTTGTACGATTGCAAGGCCGAGGGACGAAGGGCTATTTAGTAGAAGCTTTCCATCAAGAAGCATTTTTGTCGATTCCGCTGCGGGCGATCGCCCAACAAACGCGCTTTAAGGGTCTGGAAGGTGAACTCGTTGCGACTCAAACTTCTGCCTTTGTCTCGCTCTGTGGCGAAGCCTATGATCCTTCAAAACCCTTGCATTTGCCTGCACAACCAATGCGGGGAGAGCAAAGCAATTCATCGGTGGTGTATGGCGATCGCCTCATTCTCAAGCTATTTCGTCGGGTCGAAGAAGGGGTGAACCCGGATCTAGAAATCGGTAGCTTTTTAACCCAACTTTCCGCCAAAAAAGGGCTACCCCGCACAGACAACTTTGCTCCCATTGCAGGTTCCTTGGAATATCGATGTCGTGGTAAGGAACCTATAACTTTAGGCTTAATGCAGCGGTTTGTTCCAGATATTCGAGATGCCTGGACGTTTAGTCTAGACAGTTTGCGGGACTGTTTTGATAAGGTTTTAGCCTTGGATCTGGAGATAGGCGAAATTGCGATCGCTCCGCTGCCGATGGCGGCTATCAGTGGTGAAGTTCCGGCCCTAGCCCTTGAAGTGATGGGGGCATATCTCAGCAATATGGGATTGCTTGGACAGCGAACTGCCGAGTTGCACATTGCCCTCACGCTAGATTCGGATAATCCATCCTTCCGACCCGAGCCCTTTAATTCCTTTGACCAACGCTCGGTTTATCAATCGATGCGGAATCTAACCGGTCAATCGTTTATTCTGCTCAAGAAACAGCTAGGGCAGCTTCCGCCAGAGCTGCAAAGCCTTGGCCAAACTTTACTCAATCATCGTGAGATTCTAATGAGTCGATTTAAGGCTCTCTTAGATTTAAAGATGACCTCGCTACGCACCCGCTGTCATGGTGACTATCACCTGGGGCAAGTGCTGTACACCGGTAAGGATTTTGTCATCATCGATTTTGAAGGAGAACCGGCTCGGCCTTTAAGTGAGCGGCGGATGAAGCGATCGCCCCTACGGGATGTTGCGGGTATGCTGCAATCGTTTTACTACGCCAGCCAAATGGCTCTCCGTAGAGAAGTTGAAACAGGGCTGATTCGCGATGAAAATTTGCCGTTGATGGAGCAATGGACGCGCTTTTTCTATACTTGGTCTAGTGCTGCGTTCCTCAAGGAATATCTGGCCACAGCAAAGGACGCAGAAACTGCCTTTTTACCTAAGACGACTCCAGAACTACAGATTCTTCTGGATGCCTATTTGTTAGAAAAGGCGGTGTACGAACTCAGTTATGAACTTAATAACCGACCCACATGGGCTGGGATTCCGATGCAGCGTATTTTGGAGTTGCTGGAAGCTGTAAAAATGACCTATTGGCAGCTCTAGATAGGGTTGAGACCTAGAGAAACAGGTTACTTCTAGTAGCCTGTTTCTCCTGTGGTTCTCTTTTACTTAAATCTCTTTCCCTTGGTAGAGAGGCTTCGGGTAAGACGACTGTAAAAATGTTGTCAGGCACTTTAGACATCTTCCCCATGGAAAGTTCTATCGAATTTAAGCTGTTCGCTCCTTACAACTCAGCAGCTTTTCTAAAAGGATGCTTTTCTGATTGGCAAGATCTTCCCATGGAAAAGGATTCAGATGGCTACTTTCGTGTCAATGTTGGTCTAGGAGATGGTGTTTATTACTATAAGTTTTGCCTTCAGTCTCAGTCTTGGTTTTTGGCAGAAAATTCCTGGGTTGAAATTACCGATCCTTACGCCACCGAGATTGACGATGCGACTCAGAATAGCGTTTTGAGGATAAAGGAGGGCGATCGCATCATCGACACCTACCTATGGCAGCATGATGACCAGCCATTACCTGCGGACGATGAGCTGGTGATTTATGAGCTTCATGTGGGTGACTTTTCCGGTGGCGAAGCCGATCGGTGGGCACGGGGGCAATTTAGACATGTGCTTGAAAAGCTCGATTATCTCTGCGATTTAGGGATTAACGCGATCGAGCTCATGCCGATCAACGAATATCCAGGAGACCACAGTTGGGGATACAATCCTCGTCATTTCTTCGCTGTAGAGTCCAGCTACGGCTCAACTACGGATCTAAAACGATTAATTGACGAATGCCATGGAAGAGGGATTCGGGTTTTCCTTGATGGGGTCTATAACCATAGTGAATCTGAGTGTCCGCTGACAAAAATTGACTCTGATTATTGGTTCCACCACGAAGCTCGGGATCCAGATAACTACTGGGGACCGGAATTTAATTATGATCTTTATGATGAGTCATTAAAGATATATCCTGCCCGGAGTTTTATTCGCGATGTAGTTTGCTTTTGGATTAAGGAATATCACATTGATGGCATTCGCTACGATGCTGTTAAACAAATTGATAACTATGATGTTCTCCACCACCTAGCGGCGGAAACCAAGAAAACTGCAGGATTAAAACCCTTCTTCAATATTGCCGAGCATATTCCAGATACACCAAAAATTACCAATCTCGAAGGCCCTATGGATGCCTGTTGGCATGATACGTTTTATCATACGCTGACTGACTACTTATGCCAAAATCAATTGGATTGGGAGCAGTTCAAAGCCATTCTCGAACCTCGGCGACGGGGCTATATGGGCGTTACTAATATTGTTAACTATTTGACCAATCATGATCATAATCATCTCATGGCTGAACTCGGAGATCATGAGATTTTTGCAGCAGCAGCCTTTAAGCGAGTCAAGTTGGGAGCCGTTCTTTTATTTACCGCTGTAGGTGTGCCGATGGTGTGGATGGGGGAAGAGTTTGGGGAGTATAAGCCTAAAACAATTGAACAGGCTAAACTCGACTGGCTGTTGTTAGGAAATGCAGACAACGAGGAGTTGTTTCAGTTTTATCGAGGGCTGGTCCATTTACGTCGGGAGAATCATGCTTTGCGATCGCCCAACATCGACTTTTTCCACGAAGACCCCGACTACCGCGTTTTAGCATTTGTCCGCTGGGATAGCGAGGGTTCACGGGTGGTCGTCATTGCTAACCTTTCAAATCAATTTTTGGCGGACTACTGCGTCTCGCATTTCCCAGCCGTCGGTCGATGGCATGAGTGGACGAGTGACTATGATCTACAAGCCGAGGCAGATCAGCTGTACCTTGATTTACCCGCATGTGAGGCTAAAGTCCTGGTTTTTTCTAACTAAAGGTCCGCTACGGCTTGATTTTAAGGCTTATCTAGCATCTATTTTGCCAAATGGTTCGGTATCCAGAACCTAGTCTAGCTGAAAGTCGGTCTACACTAGAGACGTTCAAGGTGTCGGAGAAGCGTCCATGTATCTGTCTCTATGGCCTGGAAAACCCTATCCCTTGGGTGCTGCTTGGGATGGCAAGGGCACAAACTTTGCCATTTTTTCAGAACATGCCACGGGGGTTGATCTCTGCCTGTTCGATAAACGAGGGCGAGAAACACGTCTGCCTTTGAATGAGGTGACCAATTTTGTATGGCACGGCTATGTGCCTTCTGTGGGGCCGGGACAGCGCTACGGTTTTCGAGTCCATGGACCCTTTTCACCGGAGGAGGGCCATCGTTTCAACCCTCACAAATTACTGATCGATCCCTATGCCAAGGCCCTAGATGGCGATATTGCCTTTTCGGAGGAGATCTTTGGCTATCGCTGGAATGATCCCAAAGAAGATCTCGGATTTTCAGAATTAGATAGTGCGCCCTACGTACCCAAAGCTTTAGTTGTAGATGAATCTTTTGACTGGGAAGGGGACGAACGGCTGCAATTACCCTGGTACGAGACCGTTATTTATGAAACCCATGTTCGTGGTTTCACTAAACTCCATCCAGAAATCCCCCGAAAATTGCGAGGAACCTATGCTGGACTCGCCCACCCCGCTTCTATTTCCCATCTCCAATCCTTGGGCATTACTGCGGTTGAGTTGATGCCCATTCATCATTTTCTCAGTCAACCAGGACATCTTGCTAATCAGGGTCTACGCAACTATTGGGGATATGACTCGATCGCCTTTTTGGCCCCCCATGCGGCCTATTGTTCGACCACGACTCCGGGTCGGCAGGTACAAGAATTTAAGGAGATGGTGAAAGCGCTGCACAAAGCGGGAATTGAAGTGATTTTGGACGTGGTTTATAACCATACGGGCGAAGGCAATCACATGGGGCCAACCCTCTCACTGCGAGGGATTGACAATGCGGCTTACTATCGGCTGCTGGATGGTGATCCGCGTTACTACATGGATTATACGGGCTGCGGCAACTCGCTCAATGCGCGCAACCCTCAGGGGCTCAAGCTGATTATGGATAGCCTACGCTACTGGGTGCTGGAAATGCATGTGGATGGCTTCCGATTTGACCTTGCTTCGGCTCTGGCTCGGGAATTACATGCGGTTGATCGGCTATCAGCTTTCTTTGATATTATTCACCAGGATCCAGTCCTTGCCGATGTGAAGCTGATTGCAGAACCTTGGGATGTGGGAGAAGGGGGCTATCAGGTGGGTGGTTTCCCATTACTGTGGTCGGAATGGAACGGTAAGTATCGGGATACTGTTCGTGATTTCTGGCGGGGTGAAGACAGTCGTCTAGCAGAGTTTGCCTATCGTTTTACCGGTAGCTCAGATCTATATATGAGTAATGGCCGTAGCCCCCATGCCAGCATTAATTTCATCACGGCTCATGATGGATTTACGCTCAATGATCTCGTTAGCTATAATCACAAACATAATGATGCCAATGGCGAAGGTAATCGCGATGGAGATGATCATAATCGCTCTTGGAATTGTGGGGTTGAAGGCGAAACTAATGATTCCAAAGTTCTAAAGTTGCGAGAACGACAGCGTCGAAATTTTCTGGCAACTATGTTTTTATCCCAAGGAATTCCGATGTTACTGAGCGGCGACGAAATGGGGCGCACTCAACAAGGAAATAACAATCCTTACTGTCAGGATAACGAAACTTCTTGGTTAGATTGGGAGTTACAAGAAGAAAACGAAGCGTTCTTAGACTTTACGCGGCAACTCATTGACTTTCGACGACAGCATCCGATTTTTCGGCGTCGTAAATGGTTTATGGGTCGTGCGATTCATGGTTCTGGGGTGCATGATATCGGTTGGTTCAATCCCGACGGTCATGAAATGACTGAAAAGCAGTGGAATGACGGCCTGACCAAGGCGATTAGCATTTTCCTCAATGGGGAAGAGATTGCAACCTTGGGTACCCGAGGCGAGCGCGTTATTGATGACAGTTTTCTGATTTTATTTAATGCCCATTACGAGATGCTGGAGTTTGTCCTGCCGGAGGGCTTGCAAAAGTGGGAATGGGTAGTTCAGATCGATACAACGCGGCCTCGATTTGTACGGCGGGGGCGGCGATATCAGGAAGATAAAGGGATTACGGTGGAGGGGCGATCGCTCATGCTTCTCCAGCGGTTGGGCCGGATTGCATCGACGGAGGATGAGGATTAGTCGAAATTTTCTAGCTTTGGGGTGAATCCGAGGCCGGGATCTGCGGAGACTTTTGCCGTTGTACTGTCGTAATTTTGCGATCGCCCCCTCGGTTTTTATCCAAGTAGTATTTCAGAGAACATAGAAACTCCAGAGATGAGACAGCAGGTTCTCGGAATCTCGACCAAGCTGAGCATTCCAGTTTTGGAAAAATCTCGACAAGACTACCGAGACGAGCGAGATTTAAGTTGATGTCTGAGAAAAAATCAAGATTAATGAGACATAGGGATAAAGCTTTGATAAATGGCGCGGTTCTCGGTTCTACTTTGCCGTAATCCGCCGTTATGACAGAGAAGTTAGTCTCGTACTTCTTGCTTGTCCTACTATGTCTTTCTCCGCTGCCAACGGTGCTCAGAATGCTTTTACCCCGCTGTCTGCTGCGTTTGCAATTGGGGCAGAACTGGAGCCTCGCGATCGGAGCCTGAACGGCCTCGGGGGAAATGTCGATGAATTGCTGGGTCTGGCGGTACAACAGTCCTACAGCGCATTGGTGGCGTTTGCGCAGCGCCAGGATTTTGAGCAGCAGATGCAAGTTGCCTTTGGCGCGGCATATGACCGGGAACAGGCGGGGCAATTTTTCGCAACCTTGGACAAAGTGGGTTTAGAGGCTTTGCCCCGGTTGGAGGTGCTGGAGGACGAGATTCTCCAGGGGGCCTTGGGAGTCTATGCAAAGGATGTGGATACGGTCTATGTATCGCGGGATTTTGTTGAGTCAGCAAGTATTGATCAGTTGACGGGGGTTTTGTTAGAAGAGTTTGGCCATGGGATTGATGCGCGGATTAACCAAAGCGATGCGGCGGGGGATGAGGGAGATATTTTCTCGCGGTTGGTGTTGGGGAAAGGGATTGCTGAAGGGGAGTTGCGATCGATCAAGGCCGAAGACGACTCCAGCCAGATCACGGTGAATGGCAAACTGCTGGCTGTGGAGCAGGCTCAGCAGGATTTTGATGGGGATGGCAAGGCAGACCTGTTTTGGCGTAATGAAAAGACCGGGGCAAATAAGATTGCCTTTAGCTATGGCACGAATGCAGAAACTGAGACAAACATCTTGGCTCTGAGTGACACGCAGTGGAAAGTTGCTGGAACGGGCGATTTTGATGGCGATGGGAAAAGTGATATTCTCTGGCGTCACTATGGCAGGGGTGAAAACCAAATTTGGTTTATGAATGGCTCGGTGCGCAAGGCTGAGCAGAAGTTGATGAGTATTGGGGATGTGAATTGGGCGATCGCCGGAACCAATGATTTTAATGGAGATAATAAGACGGATATTGTCTGGAGAAATGAGCAGACTGGGCAAAATTTGGTTTGGTATATGAATGGGGCTGTGCCTCAGAAGGCTGAGAATTTGCAGGCAGTGACGGGGAAGGGGTGGGCGATCGCCGCCACCGCCGACTTCAACAATGACAATCAAACTGATATTCTTTGGCGTCACCAAGAGTCAGATCAAAATGTGTTGTGGCTAATGAATGGCAAGGAATGTACAGAGACAAAATTACTGCCCCAGCTCGGAAAAAGTACGCTGCGGATTGAGGGAACAAGTGATTTTAATCAGGATGGTCAGATGGATCTCCTGGTGCGTGATGATAGTACAGGACAGCAGACTACTTGGCTAATGAATGGGGGGAGTACAGAAGTTTCCAGCAAGATTACGATTGGCACGGCTGCTGGTCAAGGCTGGTCATCTTTAATGCAGTCTCACAATATCAAGGCTGGCAATTCTGATACAGTGCAGATTAAGAATGGATTTCAAATTGAAATTGACTATAGTTTTGATACAAAAGGATGGTTTACAGCGGAACGCAAAAAAACCTTAGAGGATGCGGCAAAAATCTGGTCTTCTATTATTCAGGATGAATTTGAAAACACACCGGTTGGGTATAAAATCTGGGTACAAAATCCTGAAACAGGAATAGCTCAGGATGTCATTGTCGATCGTCCTATTGATGACATCAGAATTTATGTTGGAGCGAGACAACTAGGAGACTCTGTTCTAGGGCGTGGAGGTGCAGCAGGCTACCAAGAAACACGCTATACCGGAAATGACTTTGAGCCTCGTAGCGGAATGGTTGTTTTTGATGAGGATTCAAATTGGTTCTTTGAAAGTAACTGGAAAACAAATAATGTTGTTCCCGTAGGAAAATCAGATTTCTTGTCTGTTGCGCTTCATGAGATAGCACATGCTTTAGGCTTTAGCCAGGGAACAGATGCCTTTGAACGCTTGACTCAAAATGGCTATTTCATTGGTGAAAATGCAAAACGAGAGAACAATGGACAATCGGTTGCTCTATCAGGTGACCTAAGCCATATTGAACCTTCAGGAGGAGCTGTAATTGGTGTAGTTGAGGAGTTGATGGATCCATCAACTATGTCTGGCACAAGAAGTTTGCCCTCTCGTTTGGATGCTGCAATCCTAGATGATATTGGCTATGAAATTGACTACAATGCGATCTCTGCTCTAATTAATCCGATCCAACCGAAGATCACGATTACTTCTCCAAATGGGGGAAATCAGCTTACTGCTGGTTCCACATACTCAATCACATGGGCTGACAACCTTGGCGAGAATGTCAGCATCGGTCTTTACAAAGGTGCTACCAAAGTACAAACACTATTTACCTCTACCGCCAGTGACGGTAGCGAATCCTGGATTGTGCCCAGCAATCTAGTGGCGGGAAATGATTACAAGCTAAGAATTTCCAACGTCAATAATAGTCAGATTTTTGATGAAAGTGACAGTTTCTTTAGTATCACAGCTTCTCCAAAGCCAGATTTGGTTGTACAGAATCCCTCGGCACTCTCTTCGGTCACAGTCGGTGACTCAATCACAATAGGCGCTTCTACTCAGAATATTGGCAACACGATTGCAGGCACTAGTACAATCCGTTACTGGCTATCCAATGATACTTTGCTATCGAGTGATGACATTTCATTAGGTAGCGACCCTGTCGGGGGACTTGGAATTAACGGAAGTGAAGCAGATACCCATACCTTTACTTATAGCGAGAGCTGGGGAACGGGAATGAAGTATCTCTTGTTTGAAGCTGACGGATTCAAGTCTGTCTTAGAAAGCAACGAGAACAACAATGTGACGGCTCGATCCATCACGATTCAACCCAAGCCCTATGTCAGAATTACTTCACCCAATGGAGGAAATCAGCTTACTGCTGGTTCCACATACTCAATCACATGGGCTGACAATATTAGTGAAAATGTCAGCATTGATCTGTACAAAGGTAGCACCAAAGTACAAACACTGTTTACTTCTACAGCCAGTGACGGTAGCGAATCCTGGACTGTGCCGAGCAACCTAGTGGCGGGAAATGATTACAAGCTAAGAGTTTCCAGCATCAACAATAGTCAGCTTTTTGATGAAAGCGACAGTTTCTTTAGCATCACCCCTAACATTTATCCACCTGCTTTCGTTCAATTAGAAGTGACGGATGCATATGCGTCAGAAAGTTCTCTTAATCCTGGTGAGTTTAAATTTACAAGAACGGGAAATCTAAACAGTTACATAACGGTTAAGTATGGCCCAGTAGATGGTGATGCTCAAAACGGTACAGACTATAGTTTCTTGAATGGAACAATAACCTTTTTACCTGGAGAGACAACCAAAATTCTGAAAGTATTTCCAATTGATGATTCAATCTTGGAATCTGAAGAGCTAATCAGTATAGCTCTTGAATCGGGAACAGGATACAATATAGACGAGACGAAAAAAGGCGGTACAGTCTTATTGATTGATAATGACTCTTCCTACACCCCTTGGACGGCTGTTGATTCAGGATTGAAGTCGTCTCAGGGACGTGGTGCAGCATGGATAGATTATGACGGTGATGGAGATCTAGATCTGTTCTTGCCCAACTACAATTCATCTGATAGTAGTGAATCTTCTAAGCTATATAGGAATGATGGCGGAAAATTTACAGATACAAATTCAGCTATCGTGGCTATGTTTTCGGGAGAATCAGATTGGGGTGACTATGACAATGATGGAGATTTAGACTTGGTTCTTACTAGGTCTGGAACAACGAAGCTTTACCGTAATGACAGTGGATATCTCTTTGATACCTATATGAGCTTAGGCAGTTCTTGGGCAGGAGATGTTGCATGGGGAGACTATGACAATGACGGTGACTTAGATTTGGCGATCATTGGAGAGTCTAGCATCTCTCAGATTAGTGGTAAATGGGTTTACTCAGCATCTCTTTATAATAACAATAAAGGAACTTTTACTAAGGTTGATGCTCAGCTTGGACAGGCATCTTTTGGTTCTATCAACTGGGGAGATTATGACAACGACAGAGATCTTGATCTACTGATTTCTGGATTTGATAGTGAATCAGAACAATACATTGCAAAAGTTTTCCGTAATGATAATGGAAGATTCACAAACATTAATGCAAATTTAGTGCCTGTATATGGTGAATCAGCATGGGGAGACTACGATGGTGATGGAAACTTAGATATTCTGTTAACTGGTAGAACAGATAATACATGGTCTCAGCTAGACCAGAAGACATTGGTGTACAAAAATAATGGATTGGGTTCGTTCTCTAAAAGAATAGATAATCCCTCATATTCTGATGGTAATGGAGGCTGGGGGGATGTTAACAATGATGGATTACTAGACGTTCTCTTATCTGGTTCAAGTGGTGGAACGAGCAACGCAAGTGTTCAGCAAGGAACGAGTAGTGGCTTCACCTCATCTTCATTCTATAGTAGGCTTTTCGGGCAAGAAGCTATTTGGGGAGATTATGATAATGATGGTGATTTAGATGTTTTGGTTACAGGTACGATTGGTGACTACCAAGCTGGCACTGATGCCCAGGTTTCACTACTGTATCGAAATAATATCTCTCAAGGCAATTCAAAGCCTAGTACTCCTAGTAATCCGTCATCTTTTGTTGTTGGAACAACAGTTGATCTCTCTTGGGGAAAGGCGGCAGATACTGTTACCCCCGTCAATGGCCTAACCTATAATCTCCGAATTGGAACGACACCGGGAGGTTCTGAGATTATGTCAGCAATGTCTACAGCTAATGGCAGCTTGCTAACAGCTAAAATAGGAAATGTAAATCACAATACGGCATGGATGCTTAAAGACCTTGAGCCTGGGCTTTACTACTGGAGTGTACAAGCTGTTGATGGAGCATTTAAAGGCTCTTCTTTTTCCGAAGAGCATATCTTTCGAATCAGTGGATATAGTACGACACCAATTGTAAAGTATAGCTTTACTTATTACTATGGCGGTCAGTTTGTAGATTCCAATTTGCCTGAAAATAAGGATATTGCTGACTGGTATATAGGCTCTGTATATGCTCCGAGAGGAAGCTTTAAACAAGGTCAGATTATTGATCCTAATCCTCTAAATAATGAGGTAGGAAAAAATGGTCGGTATGTCTTCTGGGATGCTAGCGAACAAGGTGTTGGCACTTGGGACGATCTAGGCAAGGTTGAAGTCATAAGCTATTTCAATGGACAAAACCAAAAAGCTTATGTGCCAGAGGTTCAAGGAATCGGTCTAAACGGTTTGGGCAGCGAGTTTGGTTATCTTCGTAGGGGAGTTGATGTCAGTTACTTTGGTGGTGATTACTACGAAGCTTCGATCGGCGCAATAGGAATTGTTACCGCAACAGGTACAGTTCTGACTGACAGATCTTAACCTAGCTTGCTAGCGATCCCTCATTCTTAAATTAGGGTGGTAGCAACTGGGTTAGGGACAGTATCAATCCCGGAAAGGCCAAAGGTGAAACTTGGTTGGGTTCTCTCAGGATGAGATGGCTCCTGTAACCCGTGGACGTTGGGTCGCGGAAGATATGAAGCTGGCGATCGTTGAGATCGATCACCCAATAGTCAGCAATACCGGCCTGGGCATAGAGTTTGTCCTTGCTCTCCGTATCGTATTTAATCGTTGAACCAGCAACTTCAATAACAAGGAGAACATCTTGAGGACGGGGATAATGGTCCGCGTAGTCTAGAATGGTACCTTGAACAATTGCCAAATCAGGCTCAGGTTCAGAAAAATCATCGAGATAAATGGGATCTTGAGTGCTCACAAACACAGGTTGGTCTGCCAGCAACGCTTCTAATCTGTTGCATCCTAGACGAACCGCTAGGACATGGAGCGTTCCTTTTGCAACCATCAGTGTAATTTGTCCGGCAATCAGTTCTGTGTTTTCATCCGGTGTGAGGATGCCCAGCTCACTCATGCGGTGGTATTCCCGAACGGTCCAACGCTTGAGGACAGACGGGTCTGGGCTAAATGCAAAGAGGGGCAGCGGAGAGACGGTTGGCATGGCGATCGCCCTCAAACATCAACGAAATGACTGAACCTGAATAACCAAAACCTGAATAACCAACAATATCGAGCCTGGGGAAGACCTCCATTATAATCTGCCAGCCCCAGAGAATCCTCACGAGAGAAGCTAACTCGACGACGACTCACAAAAGATGCCGAGTCAACAAGCTCATAACCTCTTCCGGCTGAACCGGAATGATGAGCTGTTCATGGGGAATTGCAATCAGTGGGCTCCAATGAATCGTTTCCCCATACCGTAAGTGGTGCAGAAGGTGAATGGTCTGCCGCACAGCCGCAGGACGGCCTAGCAAAATATGTCGCAGCCGATCGCCCTCCCGCAGGGAAACTTCAGCGCTAGTCCCCTCCGCACTAGTCCCGGCTTGCGCCATGGTTGCGGGTGAAGCGATCGCCCCTTCCTCATTCCCTCTAAAGCTCTGAATGGTCATGGATTTCTCTGGATAGAATCTCCCCCTAGAATGACTGCCAGCCGGACAATCTGTCAATTTTATGTCTTTTTAGTTTGAAGTGGATGATCGGGGAGGTTGTGATCTCATCGTGAGAATTTGTTGCTGGGCAATCCGCTCCAAATGCTTAGCCGTTGACCGATCGGGCTCATACACCCCCGTCTCCCACTCACTCACGGTCTGTCGTCGCACCCCCAACTCTTGCGCAAATTTTGCCTGGGTTAAGCCCATGCTTTTGCGGAGGGCTTTAATGTTGGCTGAGTTCCAGGCGATCGCCCCGTCCTGGGGATGCACTAAATATTGCGCTTGAAACTGGCGGAATATGACGGTTTCCTGGTCTAAAGCGATGGATTCCACATGATAGCCCGCTTCGAGCCAAGCTCGGGCTTGCAAGGCGCGATCGCTACCCCGGTTGCTCCACCAAGCTCGCTGACGCCGCGCTGAGGTCGGCAGCGTATTGCCAAGGATTTGCTCAATCTCTGCGAAACGAAAGCTCACTGCCTCCTGCTCACAATGGTTGAGTTGTTCAAACAACGGGTAATATTTACTTCCGACCTTCATGCATTACGCCCCTTGAGGCCATCGACATTTTTCTATCGGTTTGCGATCGCTTACTCGCTAACCAGCAACGCAACAGGAAATGTTCGTAAAGCATCGCGAAGCCATAACGTTTCTCCTGGTTCCAGCACCTGCCCTGTTATCAGATCTCGCCAGCCTTGAATGGCATCGTCACTCGGTGGCTGAATCCGGGTTTCATACCAAACTTGCTCTCCAAGGGGAAATTCTCCCGGCTTGACAAGTGAAGCGGTTAAACGGGGAGCGATGGCAATCAGGTGCTGGTCTCCCAATTCACGGCCAAAGGCAATTACATGTTGTTTTAAACTGCCCGCAACTGGAAGTTTTTGATAGCTCCCTCTCAAAAATAGCTCTCGATGGGATTGGCGTGCTTGCAGCAATTGATGAATCAGATAGAGCTTAATCCGGCCATCTGCGCAGGTTTGCAAGAGTCCATCCAATAACGCGATTGGATCTGACGCTGATTTTTCTCGCAAATCTTGCAACAATTGAAATCGTTTCTCGTAGTCTACTGGGCGACGATTGTCAGGATCAACCATACTCAAATCCCAGAGCTCAGTGCCTTGATAAATATCAGGAACTCCCGGTACAGTAAACTTTACTAAGGTTTGGGCAAGAGAATTCAAAATTCCATAGTGCTGTACTTTTTGAAAGAATGGCTTAAAAGACTGCAAAAACGGATTATCCTCGCGGTTTTCAAGCACGCGATCGGCAAATTGCAGAAATCCTTCCTCATATTCCGTATCTGGCTTTAGCCAAGCGGTATGAACCTTGGCTTCACGAATGGCCTTAATCAGATAATCTTTGACCCGTGCAACAACGCTGTCATGTTCGGCGGCGTCATAGGGATAGACGCCGATCAGCGTTTGATAGAAAAAGTACTCATCATTGGCATCGGGGATGACTCGTTCTTCGTTAGAAAGGCTATGAATTGCGTTGAGCGATCGCCATTCAGATACATTTTCTCGCCATTCGTCTGGAAGTTCTGAAAGTACGTTAATTCGCATCCGCATATCTTCACCACGTTTAGTATCGTGGGTTGCGGTAGCATTCATCGTGTGTGGCCAGTGGGCCGCACGGGTCTGAATAAAGTCATGGAACTGCTCGACGGTGATACCAAAATGGCAGGGAGAAGAGCCTACCTCATTGAGCGAAGTCAGTCGGTTATAGATATATAAAACCGTGTCCTCAACCCCCTTGGCCATCAGTGGTCCTGTAAACTGTTGCAGGCGCATGAGGAAGCGAAGCCATTGCTCTCGATCTTCATCCGATAGAGATTCGTCGAATTTGAGTAACAGGAATTTTTCAATAAATGAGAGTTCGTTGAGAAAGTTTGGAATATTTTTCTTGGCCTGACGAATCACTTGCTTAATACATTCTTGATCGGAACGACTCGCACCATCACGATTCGTATAGGTCCGATAGACTGGAAAGACTACTAAAATCTCAACTAAAGCAGCCTTAAGGCCGAATAGTGTGAAATCACTAGCATGCCGATAGCGTCCTGAAATCTGCTTCAGCATATGAGCAAGATTATCAATATCACCTGCTAGATATTTGCTGACAATCAGACGTTTTTTCTTGTCAATTAAAGCATTGCAAGATAAGGCCGTGCCAACGATTTCACGGTAGATAGAATCGAAGTTAGACTCGGCATCGCTATTGCATAAAACCCCGTTGATTTGATTCAGAAAATCATATCCGGTCGTCCCTTGAACGGACCATCCGAGGGGTAAATCTTCACCGGGCTCTAGGATTTTTTCCACGGTCAGATACGCATCTGGGGCATGTTCCCGTAAGCGCCAAACATAGGTTGTTGGATCGTACAGACCATCAATGTGATCAATTCGCAGCCCCGTAATTTTACCCTCTTGCATTAACGAGAAAACCAGTTCATGAACCGTATCGAATACAGACTCTTCTTCAACACGAAGCGAAATTAGCTCGTTAACTGTAAAAAAACGTCGATAATTGAGTTCTTCATTGCCCACTTTCCAATAGGAGAGCCGGTAGAATTGCTCCTGGAGAATGTCACCCAATCGATTAAAACTTTCAGGGTGTCCTATTTCACCGTTCACCACCTTAAGATTGTCTTCAATGAATTGTTTGACCTCTGGAGAATCGTTCCATAGCTCCCATAACATACGCTTGATGAACGCAATCTGATCGTAGCGTTCTCGCCCTTCTTCTTCCTGATCGGTGGAAATGTATTTAAGGGCGTATAAAGCCCCTAGTAATTTGATAAAATCAGGATTTTCTCGACCTAATCGTTTGCGGAGGCGATCGAGATCGTAGGTTAAAATGCGATAATAGGATTCAATACGAATTGGAAATTTGAGACTATAGTAGTTAATCGAAAAGCCTTCCTGACCATAGGCAAGCTGTAGCTCCCCAGACTCTAAACAATCGCCATAGAACTTACCCAAAAAAGGCGCGAGTACCCGTCCCCGAATATCCCCGTAGGGGTGATCCCAATCAATGTCAAAGAAGTCTCGATGCTCAGAATTGGGACCATTTTCAAGAACATCAATTAGGATCGGGTTTTGGCTATCAAAGGCCATATGGTTGGGGACGATATCCTGTATCCAGCCAATGCCAAAACCTTGCAGGGTTTCGCTCAAGATTTCAAACTGAGAACGTCCTCCCAACTCTTCATTGACCATCTTGGGATCAACCCCATCGTAACCATGGGTGCTGCCCTGGCGGGGCTTGAGGATGGGAGAGGCATAGATATCCGAAATCCCTAGCTGGCTGAGGTAAGGGGCGATCGCCTCAGCCGCTCTAAAATCAAAGTCAGGATTAAACTGAATGCGGTAAGTTGCGACGGGGATCTTCATAGCTGTCGAATTAGAAGCTAAACAATTCTCCAAGGCCATCTCAATCATCATTGTAGGTTGAACCGGTCAGAATGCCCTTCATGGGGATTGGGGCTGTGCCGTTGTGCTATAAACCACGACACTGCGAGGGGGCAGCTTGAGGCTTTGCTGGGTGACGGGACCCCCTCGGGTGATGGGAATGTGGGCCGGTGCATCGCTGCCGGGGCCGCCCCAGAGGGTATCCGCAGAATCTAGGATTAAATGCCAGGTACTTGGATGGAGGGAGAGGTGCAATTCGACCGGTTGCGGGTTAAAGTTAAAGCAGGCGAGGATTTCGGACTCGTGATTCCAACGACGCAGGCAAAGAATCTGCTCGGGCTCACGGGCAGTGGCTTCAGTACTGCGATGGTCCAAATGGACTAGGGCCGGATCAGTACGGCGCAACGCCAGTAAATCGCGGTAGAAGCGCCACAATAAACGGTGCGAACCGGTTTGTTTCAGCGGCCAATTGAGCTTAGAGGCTTCAAAGGTCTGGAGCGCTTGGGGATCAGGGGCATCTCCTTCGCTATGAAAGGCGGCAAATTCAGTTTTGCGGCCCTGACGAACGGCTTCGATTAGTGCGGGATCGCTATGGCTAACGAAGTATTGAAAGGGTGCGGTTTCCCCATATTCTTCGCCCATAAACAGCATGGGAACATAGGGGGATAGGAGCAATGCTGCCGCCGTAAGTTTCTGACTGGCAAAATCGAGAAGATGGGAGAAGCGATCGCCTAGCATCCGATTGCCCACTTGGTCATGATTTTGAGCAAAAACTACAAACTGTTCAGAGTGACAATCCCGAGGCAAACTGCCATGAAAGCGCTTGCGATGTTTGGAGTAATCCCAGCCGTAGACAAAAACTTTTTCGTAGGCTTTGGCCAGTTGTCCGAGCCGACCAAAATCAGCATAGTAACCGTGGTTTTCCCCGGTTACGGCTGTATGCAGGGCATGGTGAAAATCATCACTCCATTGACCGTCTAAGCCATAACCCCCTAGGCTAGTAGGCCGTACAAGTCGAGGATCATTGAGATCACTTTCCGCAATCAAATAGCGCGGAAAACCCGAGAGCTTCGATGCCGCTTCGCCCATTTCCTGCAGAATATGCTTTGCCCCAAAATCGTAAATTGCATGAACGGCATCCAACCGTAAGCCATCAAGATGACAGGTCTCTAGCCAATAGAGCACATTTTGAACAAAATATTCTCGTACCCCATCGCTGTAGGCATCGTCATAGTTGACGGCGCTACCCCAAGGGGTTTTGTACTTGTCAGTGAAATAGGTACCTAAATGCCAAAGATAGTTACCCTCAGGACCTAGATGGTTATACACCACATCTAAGAGTACCGCCATCCCTTGCTGATGACAGGCATCAACAAGGGTTTTAAGGCCCTGTACACCGCCATAGGAGTTCTGGGTCGCAAAGGGAAAGGTGCCATCATAGCCCCAGTTGCGGTAGGCACAACCGGCCTTGGACTGATCGCCGGGAAACTGGGCGATCGGCATGAGTTCGATCGCCGTTATCCCCAGATCCAATAGCTCAGGCAAACGCGTAATAATTGCCTCAAATGTCCCTTCTGGTGTGAAGGTGGCCACATGGAGTTCGTAGATTACCGCCTCGGATAATTTGAGCCCCTCCCAAGGGTGATCGCCCCAAGCAAACTGATGATGATCGACGATTTGTGAAGGCCCATGAACGCCCTCGGGCTGGAAGTGAGAGGCGGGATCAGGAGAATCCTCGCCATCAAACTGAACATAGTAAAGGGTACCTGCTTCTACTGCTTCGACCGTGGCTTGCCAATAGCCCATGTCACCGCGATCGAGGGGGATGAGGCGATCGTCTGTCCCATCGTCCAGAGGCAGAAGATGAACCGCAACGGTGTCCTTGAGGGGGGCCCAAACGGTAAAGGTGCAGCGGCGATCGCCGAGGTACTGAGCACCAATTTTCGGAGGTTTCATGGAATGGCCTTTCATGGGCGCTAGCGTGCAGCAAAGAATGCATCTTTCAAAGGATGTGCTCTACCGTAGAATAAACAATCTTTAGGAAGAAACCGACCCTCTTGGGATAGAGACCCGAAGAAAGAGATAGAGTACAGCTAGCGGGTACTCGGATTAGTCTAAAGGAAAGGCTGAAGCCATTGTAAATCCTTCAATCTAACTACAGATGAACTACAGACCCTCGAAACGTTTGGTTACAAATTGGCCGTCATCACCTTGGCCGTCATCACCTAGCGCTCCGCCTGCGGAAAGATGTCAAGTGTAGGAGAATCAGAAAGGATAGGCGTAGGTTAATTGCTCTGCCCGTCGCCATTTGGTTAAGGATTTGTCATAATTTCAACCGCACCCCGTACCGCAACGGATCGCCGTTTCTATCCCAGTCGCATTGATCTCAGTGCCGAGGTTCGTGCTCAGGTCATCAAGCACCTCAGCAAGACCCTCGCCACCACACTCGATTTAAAAACTCAGATCAAACAAGCCCACTGGAATGTGAAGGGGATGGATTTCTATCAGCTTCATCTCCTCTTTGACGAGCTGGCGGGTGAAGCGGAAACGTTTGTTGATCAGGTTGCTGAGCGAAACCCATAAAATTGCCATTGCTGCCAAAGCGGTGTTGCAAAAATTCGGTCAAAAGCTGCACCTTGGGGGATAGATGACGATTGACGGGGTAAAGGACGTAGAGGGTGAGCGATGACATTTCATACCCCGCTAAAACTCTGACCAGTTGTCCCGTTGCAACCTCTCCCCCAATGATAAATTCAGGTAACATGGCAATGCCTAAACCTTGTAACGCGGCGGCTTTAAGCACCTCCCCATTGTTAGAGCACAGCCGAGCCTGAATGGGAACGACAATGCTGTTTCCCTCACTCCTATCGCCGCTGCCTAAATGCCATTCATAGCGGTTTGCCAAGTGGCCATAATGTAGACATTGATGCGATCGCAACTCCTCTGGCGATTGCGGTAGACCCTGTCGCTGTATATAGTCAGGCGCAGCACAGAGCCAGATTTCGATCGGGCCGATGGGGTGAATTACTAGGCTCGCAGCTTCTGGGAGCTGGGAGATTCGCACAAGCAAATCGTATCCTTCGGCCAGCGGATCGACCTGTCGATCTTCCAGGGTTAGCTGTATTTGCAACGCGGGATATTGTTGCATAAAATCTGCGATCGCCGACCCCAAATACTGGGTTCCAAAGGTCATGGGTGCATTGATGCGCAGTTGGCCTTGAGGTTCAGTCTGAAGCCGCGAAACGGCGAGTTCGGCTTCTTCTAAATCCGCTAAAATCTGCTTACAGCGAGTGTAAAACGTCAGTCCCGTAACCGTGGGAGTCACGCGACGGGTGCTGCGATGGAGCAGTTGTACCCCCAAGTCATTTTCTAGGGCAATGACCAGCTTGTTGACCGCTGAGCGAGACAGCCCCATTTCCCGTGCCGCCGCTGCAAAGCCGTTGGCTTCGACCACTTGGGCAAAGGCTTGAAGGCTGGCGAACTTGTCCATCGGCGGGTGGGGGTAAGTGGGTTGATGAGGGGATTGAGTTGGGTTGAGGGGATTGAGGGGGGTGAGGGAGAAGCAGTCAGAGCTAATCAACAGGACTGGGCGGATGCAGCAGCAGCACTTCTTTGAGGTAGTGGCCGGTGTAGGAGGTGGGATGGTTTGCCACAGTTTCTGGGGGGCCCGCAATGAGGATTTCGCCCCCGCGATCGCCCCCCTCCGGCCCCAAATCGATCACCCAGTCAGAACAACGGATCACATCGAGGTTATGTTCAATCACCAAAATCGAATTGCCTTTGTCCACCAACCGCTGCACCACATCCAGTAATTTATGGACATCGTAAAACGATAGCCCGGTGGTCGGTTCGTCGATGAGATACAGGGTTTTGCCCGTGGCGCGGCGGGAGAGCTCTGTGGCCAGTTTGACCCGCTGGGCCTCGCCACCGGAGAGTGTCGGCGCGGGCTGACCCAGACGAATATAGCCCAGACCTACATCCACAAGGGTTTGTAGCCGATTGGCTGCCTGGGGAATATTTTCGCAAAAGGTACAGGCCTCTTCGACGGTCATGTTCAGCACATCGGCGATCGACTTGCCCTTATATTTCACCTGCAGCGTTTCCCGGTTGTAGCGCGCTCCCTTGCACACCTCGCACTGGACATAGACATCCGGTAAAAAATTCATCTCAATCACATTCACCCCCTGGCCCCCACAGGCTTCGCAACGACCCCCTTTGACGTTGAACGAAAACTGGCCCGGTTTGTACCCCCGCGCCTTAGCTTCGACGGTGTTGCTAAACACATCGCGAATCACGTCGAAGGAGCCGGTGTAAGTCGCTGGATTGGAGCGGGGGGTGCGGCCAATGGGAGATTGGTCAATGACAATGACTTTGTCGATCGCCTTGATCCCGCGTAATTCTTCCAAATCCTTTGGGAAGGCAATCTTGCGGCCCAGGGAATTCTCCAGCGCCGGATGCAGCAGCTCATTCACCAGCGTCGATTTACCCGAGCCCGATACCCCGGTGACACAAACCAGCTTGCCGAGGGGAATCTCGACGGTGATATTGCGTAGATTATTACGCGTCGCACCCTGGAGGGTTAGCTTACGGCCATTGCCGGGGCGACGGATGGCGGGGGTTTCGATTTTTTTGCGACCGGATAGATAGGCTCCAGTCAGGGACTCCTTGGCCTTGAGCAGCTTGTTCAAATCCCCTTGGGCGACAATTTCGCCGCCGTGGATGCCCGCTCCTGGTCCAATATCCACAATGTGGTCCGCCGCTCGAATCGTGTCTTCGTCATGTTCCACGACGATCAGCGTATTGCCCAAGTCCCGCAGCTTGTGGAGGGTGTCGAGTAGGCGATCGTTATCCCGCTGATGGAGGCCAATACTGGGTTCATCGAGGACATAGAGCACGCCGGTCAGGCCCGCACCAATCTGCGTCGCCAGCCGAATGCGCTGGGCCTCGCCGCCAGAGAGGGTCATGGCCTTGCGGGACAGAGTCAGGTAATCCAAACCCACATCGAGCAAAAACTGGAGCCGAGCCCGAATCTCTCGCAGGACTAAATCCCCGATCATCATCTGCCGCTCCGATAGCAGCGGTTCTTCACGGTCTGCCTCTCCCGTCAAGCGCTGAACCTGGCGCAAACAGTCGCGAATCGAGGCGTGGGTAAAGTCCGTCACATTAAAGGGACCGATCCGCACCGCCAGGGAAGAGGGCTTGAGCCGGTGTCCCCCACAAACTTCACAGGCTTGATCGATGATGTATTTTTCGAGTTTTTGCTTATACACCTCTGACGAAGCTTCTCGGTACTGCCGCTCCAACATCGGCAAGGCCCCTTCGTAGGGTCGCTTGTAGCCTTTTTTCTCGCGGTAGCGGGAGTCGGTTTCGATATAAATGGGTTCTTCGCTGCCGTGGATGATGATGTGGCGTTGCTCATCCGTGAGGCTGTCCCAGGTTTGGTTGATTTCAAATCCGTAGGCTTTGCCGACGCTGTAGAGGAGCGAGAAGTAGTAGGTGTTGTCTTTGTCAGACCAGGGGGCGATCGCCGCATACACCGGCAAAGTCGGATCTGGCACAATCAGCTCTTCGGAAAACCGCCGCAGGGACCCAAGACCATGACAGTTCTCACAGGCTCCGTAGGGAGAGTTAAACGAAAATAGACGGGGCGACAGCTCCTCCATCACCGCGCCATGCTCAGGGCAAGCAAAATTCTCCGAAAAGACAATTTCGTTCGGGAGGGTATCCTCAAGCTGGGTTTGGGATTCGGCGTCGTAGTTCCCCGCCCCCTCCGCTGCCCGCTTGCCACGCTTAGTCTCCAAAGACACGACCTTGTCCGCTGGAGCGGTGTCTGACGCTGGCTCAGTTCCCGCAGATTTTTCCTTCTTGCGTTTGACAATCTGGACAATGGCAATCCCATCGGAATGTTTCAAACAGGTGGAGAGCGAGTCGACCAAGCGTTCCTGGATGTCCGGCTTCATCACCAGTCGATCCACGACGATTTCAATGTCGTGAAACTGGTTTTTATCCAGTTCGATCGAATCGCTCAGCTCCCGCACCTCGCCATCGATCCGCACCCGTGCGAAGCCCTCGGCGGCCAGACTGGAGATTAATTTTTTGTGGGTCCCTTTTTTACCCCGCACGACAGGGGCCAGAAGCTGAAACCGGGTTTTTTCGGGCAGTTCGAGAATGCGATCGACCATTTGATCAATCGCCTGGGGCATAATGGCGCGATCGCAATGGGGACAATGGGGCTCTCCGGCCCGACCAAACAACAGCCGCAAATAGTCATAGATCTCTGTCACTGTCCCCACCGTGGAGCGAGGGTTATGGGACGTGGACTTTTGGTCAATGGAAATCGCCGGACTTAGCCCCTCGATCGAATCCACATCGGGCTTATCCACCTGCCCGAGAAATTGCCGCGCATAGGCACTCAGGGACTCCACATAGCGACGCTGGCCCTCCGCGAAAATCGTATCAAAGGCCAGAGAAGACTTGCCCGAACCCGAGACCCCCGTAAAGACGATGAGCTGGTCGCGGGGCAGATCCAGGTGAATATTTTTGAGATTGTGTTGGCGGGCTCCGATGACGCGGATGAAGTCCCGCTGCCCCCCTTTTCTTGCAGGATCACTTTTCTTCCGAGTCGAGTCCGATTGGGCCGACTTCGCCGACTTAGCCATCAGGGCACCATGAAACGATCCTTAACGATTTTAAAGGGTCAGCGAAGAATTTGGGTTGGGTCCCCGCTGACTCGCTTGCCCGCTTACAGCCGCGTCCGCCAACGACGACGAGCCTGAGCCCCACGGGCGCGACGCGATCGCTCCTGCTTGAGGTTAACGACATAGGGCAGCGCTTGATTTGACGGGGGCCAAGTTTGATGAATCAATACCCCGAGGAGCGGTACCGTGATTCCCACAATCACAAACCCCACCCAGGTTGCATTTTGAATAGCCGTCATCGTGGCTTGGGCGCTGCTGGCCTTGTCTCCAAACAGGTCTAAGGTAATCAACAGCGCATTGTTAAGAACATGACAAAAAATGGGAACCAGCAGCGTCTGGGAGCGGATATAGAGCAAGGCCATCACAAGACCAAACACCACCATGCCCACCGGATTGAGGTGAAAGCAGCCAAAGATCAGCGAAGACATCAGCAAGGCGGGATAGAGACCCCACTGACTCGACCAGCGTTGCAGCAAAATGCCCCGAAAGAGCACTTCTTCGACCACCGGAGCCAACCCCACAACCACTAAAACCTTGAGGATTTGGGCTAACCAAAAGCGATCGGGAATCACCCCACTCTGGGAGGAATCTAGCATTCCCCCGGTCAACTCTGGATTGAGTCGTGACAGCAAGCTCATCCACAGCAAAAATGCTCCTAGGGAGAAGAGCAGCAGCAGCCCAACCACCGCCACAAGCCGAGGCCAGCGTCGCAACCGGGTTTTGGGGCCGACCACCGCCGTGAGCGAAATCGAGCGGCGCTGGCAAAACCTCAGCAGCCAAGCCCCGAAGCCGCCGTAGAACAACAAAAACAGTAGGGGCCAAAACAGCTCTTCCATGGGCAAAAGCCAACCCAGCAAGAACTGCAGCAGCAGCGCAAGGACCAAACTCGCAAAAAAAATTGCTGTGGCTCCAAGGGCCACATCGCGAACCTGAAACGCCTGAAAAGGGCTCTTGATCGCCACCGAAGACATAGGGAAAGATGCGGAGCTCCCAGACAGAGGACAAACAATCAAAGGGGTAGCTGCACCATCGCCCTCGTCAGTTTTGGCTGGAGATAGGGGGCCAGACTGAGAGGCGTTACATCATACGTTGCTGTTCTTCTAGCAGATCCATGAGATCTCTCTGACACTGTAAGGGTACCAGGTCTGCAAGGGAAATTTCGTTTCGTCCTCCGCCAATTTTGATAGGAAAGTCTTTCAACACCGCTTGAACGGCATCGGCACTCAGGCGCTTTTCTTCTAACAACCGGTAGAGCGGCTCGGCCAAAGCCGTATGGAGCTTGGCATCTTTGAGGTACAGATGCCATTTGGCAACATCTAAATAGACGACACCACCAATTTCGGCGGCGAAGGATTCAATAAACTCGGCATTGTGCTTAGCCATAGAACTTCTCCCAGAGAAAATGAGGTTTAGGGGGAGGGCTTCTGGGGGGAATAGTTGGCGATCGCAAACACATACAACCCATGGGCTGCTAGCGCCAGCGCCCATCCCCCCGAAACCCAGCTGAGGTGCTGCCAAGGATGAGATAGATTTTGAAAAAACCAGAGTCCCGAATTCACCGCAGCAAACAGGGCTACATGAACGGCAAAATTCATGATGTCTTCCAAGCGGCGGAATTCTAAATCGGCACGATCGGGTTTACGGGGCCAACGGGGAGGCATAGACAATCCAGATCCACTACGGCCCTATTTTCCTATGAAGCGGCCCTCTTGTCGGGTCGTCTAGGCAAATGGCCTGCCTTCCAAACGGCCCCGGACTATATAGCCCCGGACTATTGGGCGACACACATAATATTCACGGTTTCTCTATATTGTTCGCATCCTTCAACGGAAAGATTGTTGTTCCCTTCGCCACATGGCTGAAAAGAGAACCCAGATTTTCAAGAAGCCCTGACGCCTGAAAAACCTACGGGCAAAGAATCATCAAAATTGTGAAGAGTTCCCAAAGCTTGGGCAGATCCACGGACGAGACCCGAGTCATCACTATAGAATGCCTTAGACAGCTATTTTCACGGCATGGGCAGTCATACACCCCGACTCAAGTGGGCAATGACTCCCTGGACGTACTCCGGGAATTTGCCTAGGGTGGTCTCGGCTTCAGTCTTGAGGGTTAGAGGAATTTCGGTGAGTATCACACACCTGCGGCGAAAAAAGAAACGCTTCTGGAACTCCCATTTGGCGATCGCGGTTTTTCCTTCCGCATCCACCGCCTTTATGGCCTATCGTTTGCTTCACTACCACGGGGTTTCCCCAGAAAATCTCGCCCTAGTGGGAGATGGTTATAGCAAGCCAGAAACAGTTGGCCTGACGGAGTCCAGAGGAATGCTACGGCGGCGTGCCAAGGGGTTTGCCTTTGCGGGTAGCTTGTTGGCTTCTGCCCTAAGCTTTTCCGTGGCAGGGCTCTTGCATGCCAGCTCAACCTTTAATCTTTCTCTGGTGCTTTTATTCGTTGTGCCAGCCGCTGCTGCCCTTGGGGCCTGCTTGGGCGTATTTTCTGCTTGGCTTGCCCATCGATTTGGCGAACTCGGGCGTCTGAGTATCTATCGGCACCACCTCCATCAGGGGCATTATCTGCTCATGATTGAAGGAACCGAGAAAATTGTGCGTTTAAGTCAAGAAGTCCTCGGTCAATACGCGGCTCCTCGGTCCCAAAGTCGTTAGGCTGCCTAGAAAGCACCAATGAAGAACAGCAATGTCAGACCACCGATGAATCCTAGGGCGATCGCCCCAATCGTGTCATAGGGTGCGTGGTTTACTCCCATTGATCTCAATTTGAAAACGGGTATAAATTAACAATAGATTGACAATAGATCGATAACTGGATTGATATTTAGCATTAAAAATTCGTCTTATTTAATCTCTTTTGTTTAGAATGGTTATGCTAAAAAGTTGAGTCTCTGGCTCATTGGAACAGTTTGAGCAGAGCGAGCCATAGCCAACGTCAGGGTGGGGATGCGTAATAACAAACCATCGCTTTGTGGTTTTCCCCGCTCGAATCATTCCTGCGATCCTGCTACAGTGAACCAAGACTCATACAACTCAGGGATTTTGCGCAATCGAGCGAGGAACAATGGCAGATCAAAATCATCAGTACGACGTTCAAAAAACTGAAGCAGAATGGCGGGAGCAGCTTTCGCCCGAGGCCTTTCGGGTCCTGCGAAAACACGGCACAGAGCGTGCATTTACGAGTCCGCTGGACAAAATCTATGAGCCGGGGCTGTATGCTTGCGCCGGTTGTGGACAACCCCTCTTTGATGCCGAAACCAAGTTTAATAGCGGTACAGGCTGGCCGAGTTTTTATGCACCCCTGAGCGAAGAGGCCATTGGCACAACAACCGATCGCTCCTTTTTTATGGTACGAACGGAGGTCCATTGCAGCCGTTGTGGGGGCCACTTGGGGCATGTCTTCGAAGATGGACCCAAACCTACCGGATTACGCTACTGCATGAATGGGATCTCAATGACCTTTGAGCCCCGTCCCGAATAGACTCTTTTGGTCATAAAACCCAATCTCGCCGGAGTAACGACCGCATGGGATTGGGTTTTGTTTGGTCAACTGTCAGTGCGCATCTTCTACTGGGCCGTCATGCCGCCATCGGCGGTAATAATCGAGCCAGTCATAAAAGAGGCTTCATCGGAAGCCAAAAACAGAGCCAAATGGCTGATTTCACGGGGCTGACCGGGCCGTCCAATCGGTTGAAATAAATCCATCGAAGCGTAGACCTGATCGAGGCCACCCAATAATTCGGCATGGGCATAGTTAATAGGCGTATCGACCCAGCCAGGGCAAATGCAGTTGCAGCGAATTCCTTGCTTGGCGTAATCGAGGGCAATGCCCCGCGTTAGCATGACGATGCCGCCCTTAGAGGCAGAGTAGACGCTCAGAAAGGGCTCAGAGACCAGACCGTTGACACTGGAAATGTTGACGATGGAGCCTCCCCCTTGCTGGAGCATAGAGGGAATCGCGGCGCGACTACCGTAAATGGAGCCTTTAAGATTGACATTTAAGGTGCGATCGATCTCGGCATTGCTGACTTCATGAAAGACGCCCGGCAGATTGACCCCGGCGTTATTCACGAGGACATCAATCCGGCCATACTGGTCTACACAGGCTTGAACGAAGGCTTCTACTTGCTCCGGATCGGCCACATCGGCAGTGAAGGCGAAGGCTGTAGATCCGGCCTGTTGAATCCGCTGGGCGGTGGCGCTCGCGGCTTCTGTGTTGATGTCTACACAAACGACTTTCCCCCCTTCTTCGGCTAGCCGTTCGGCGATCGCCTGACCAATCCCTGACCCGGCTCCCGTTACGACACAGGCTTTATCCTGCACTCTTCCCATATAAAGACCTCACAAGGATTTCGCTTTCCGCTTGTATTTATATCATCGGGCTTTTTGCACAGCCAATCCATCACACTGACCCGACTTAAAAATTCTACTGGCAGAACTCAAACAGGCTTGAGTGGCTGAATGCTTGTCCAAAACAATCTGATATTGAACCGAGTCTCCACCATTCAGCACTTGGGGAGCCAATCGGGTTCCTTCAACACCGTCAGTAACCTCTAATAATGCCTCAAGGGTAAATGTTTCACCGACCTTTGCCTGAAAGGAATAGACCCACTCGCCCTCTCCTAGTTTCTCTTCTTCTACCTGAGGAATAATGGCTTTAGCCTGAGCGAGCTCGGGCTCGACTTTCGGCGGGGTTGCCTTAGCGAGGGAAAAGCTCAGATCGGGAATGGCTGCTCGGTTAATATAGGTTGTCGATCGAACCTGATAGTGAGCATAGTCCGTTAGCGGATTACCAAAGCCACCCATCTCACGCTTGAGTTGGATGGTGACAGGGGTTCCCATCGGCAAGTGATCAGACGTAATTGAAATTGTATCTCCCCACAGTAAACGGACAGAGGCTTTTGCTGAGGCATCGTCCTGAAGGGCATTGATTTGCATGAGCTCTGTTTTCTCTAGAAAACCAATGCGGAGGTGATCAATTCGATGAATAGAATTTACGAAATTCCCATCCCGATTATCAATATTCTTTTCATCAAGATTTGGCCAATTTTGCCGCAGATTGAGGCTAGCTAGTCCTGGAAAGAGTCGATCGGCAAATTCGGGTGTAGCTACCGTTTGATTACCTAATTTAGCCCTATTACTTCTGTTGTAGCCAGTGTAATAGTCTGCGGATTGACATTGAGACTGGCAGAACGCAAATTTAGGGCGATCGCCAACCCGAATTTCAGTATCAACTTCTGTCGCTTGGGCCTTAGAACTAACGGCAAATCCTGGCAGATCTGTTCCAAGTCCGAACACCAGCATTAGCAAAGACAAAGACTGATAAGTCCAGCGTTGGCGGCTCACGAGTAATCTAAATCTCCTAGTACAGGATTGTAGTGATCAGTCGTAGAAAACCCCTGTCCCTAATGCAAAGCAAAATCAACCCGCAGAGATACTAATAATGCTCTTGTTGTATGTTTTCTCTGTCGTACAAGACTAGATAGTCACATAACGTAATCTGCTTCGCTGCACGATTGTTTGCATCGCGATTGTCATATAGGTATGGTTCCCCATAGCCAAGCCTGTCATACCACTTTGGGATGAGGTTCGCCATTAAAACATAGGTTTAATGCATCTCTATAGTTAGAATCTATATGAAAACAAATGGATAATTTTCTAGCATAGAAAAACGAACTCCATTGGTTTCTAACTTTCATCTCTATCTATTGCCTCTCTAATATGAGAATTAATCAAAATTCGAGTTATATTCTGACCAAAAATTGATCTCATATGATATCAGTCGAAAATCTCCTTTATGGAAAGAGTAAAACTGGAATTTAATCCATAATCTTGAAATGAATTTCTTCTGTATTTTTGCAGAAAACCAATGGATTACCATTGGTTTTTTCAGTGTTAATAGCTATTCCTTTTACCTGAGATTTATCATATTCAATTTTGTTTATTCATAGTTTGCGGATTGGGTAGTCTAGCTTCTGTATGTGGAGATAAGGAAAAAAGATTGTGCCATCTGTTGTATGGCTGAAGCCCCCTCACCACAAAAGCATACTTTTCCATTTCAAGTCTTTGAGGTCTAAAGTCTTGGCTTAGCACAGTCTCATTTTTCTCTCATTAGGCGACATCTGGTACGAACCCATGACTCAGAACAGCAGCAAACTCTGCATTCATCATCTCTTTGAACAACGAGCTGCGCAGCATCCTGATCAAATTGCTGTTATCGCTAAAAATAAAACGCTCAGCTATCGCGAGCTAAACGAGAAAGCCAACCAGCTCGCTCACTATCTTCAGCAGCTTGGTGCTGTACCGGAGTCTTTGATTGGGATTTGTGTGGATCGCTCAGCAGAAATGATCGTGGCGCTCTTGGGAATTCTGAAAGCTGGAGCAGCCTACGTCCCTTTAGATCATGCTGTACTGAAAGAAAATTTAGAGCAGATTATTCAAGATATTGGAATTTCTGTTTTTCTCACTCAATCTTCGATGGTAGAGGATCTGCCATTTTTGTCGCTACCAACGATTTTTCTAGACGTCGACTCGCCAGAGATTTCAAAGCACTCGATCTCTAATTCACAGAACATCGTTGAGCAGCAGCATCTTTTATGCTATGTAGTCTACCGTTCTTTTGCTGCTGAGCCCTCTAAAGGCATTGGCATAGAACACCAATATGCAATTTCTCTTGCAGCCCAGAGCAAAGAGGCTTTTTCCTCTGATTGTTGGTCTGGTGTTTTAGTCGCGAGTTCTATCTCTCTTGAACTATCAATCGTTGAAATCTTTTGTACACTCGCCCACGGCGGAACCTTGATCCTGGCAGAAGATCTTTTTTCCTTATCAACATTACAAGAAGCCCAGAGCGTCAAGTTGATTCATACTGTGCCTTCCAAGATGGAGAATCTGTTGGCTCAATGTAGAACGATTCCACAGTCTCTTCATAGCATAAATTTTGCAGGCGAACCGTTACAGGAAGAGCTGATTAAGCAGCTAAAGCAATACGAGCAAATCCAAGCGCTTTACTTTCACATGAAACCTGTTACGACCGAGGCTCCCGAAAATTTGATGGCGATCGCCCAATCTCCCTCTCCTGCCATGGATAACGCGGTCTTGCGCCAACCCTATCCCATCGATCTATCCCGTCTTCCAGCCCAGGAACAACAACAGCTTAAGGAATGGAACTCTACCGCCATAGAGTATCAACTGCCCTACTGTATTCATCAACTTATAGAGCAGCAAGTTGAGCGGACTCCTGAGCAAATTGCCGTCCTGTTTGACAAGGAGCTAGAAAATCAGCAGTTAACCTATTGGGAACTGAATCAACGCGCCAATCAACTGGCTCGACACTTACAAACGGTTGGAGTCGGCCCTGACGTACTAGTGGGGATTTGTCTGGAGCGATCGCTCGATATGATCGTGGCTCTCCTCGCCGTCTTCAAAGCAGGTGGAGCATATCTTCCATTGGATATTTCTTATCCTGTAGACCGCTTGCAATACATGCTAGAAAATGCCCAGGCTCCGGTTCTATTGACCCAAAGCCATCTAGCCAGTCAGCTTCCTGTAGACAATATTCAGGTTATTTGTCTTGATCAACAGACCAATTGCCCTCTCTATGCAACGAATAATATTGACACCGCTGTAACTCCCGAGAATCTGGGATATGTCATTTATACGTCCGGCTCAACAGGAAAACCAAAGGGAGTTGCCATGCCCCAACGTGCCCTTGCTAATCTATTGCACTGGCAAATGGCTCAGTCCGAAAACCTTCAGCCTGGGGCTCGAACCATTCAATTTACTCCCATCAGTTTTGATGTTTCATTCCAGGAAATTTTTGCAACGTTAGCAGCAGGGGGAACCCTTGTTCTAATCACGGATGAACAACGACGAAACCCAGTCTCTCTCTTGCGCTATCTCAATGAGGCTAAAATTGAGCGTTTGTTTCTTCCCTTTGTTGCTCTTCGCCAACTAGCCGAAGTTATCGCTCGCGAAAAATGTCTTCCTGCTCATCTAAAAGAAGTTATTACGGCCGGTGAACAGTTGCGGATTACTGCAGAGATTCAACGTTGGTTTAGCCAAACGCCTGAATGCTCCTTGTACAATCATTATGGTCCTTCTGAAAGCCATGTGGTGACTGCATTCTGCTTAACGGGCTCTCCACAAGATTGGCCAGCTTTACCCCCTATTGGCCAACCTATTGCTAATGCCCAAATTCATCTTCTCGATCGACACTTACGGGCAGTCCCTTTAGGTGTGACTGGGGAACTGTATATTTCTGGAGATTGCTTAGCCCATGGGTATCTTAATCGTCCCGAAATAACGGTAGATTGTTTTATTAAGCATTCATGGGATGGAAAGTCTGAAACGATTCTCTACAAAACAGGTGATTTAGCACAATATTTACCAGATGGAAATATTGCCTATCTAGGCCGAGCTGACCAGCAGGTAAAAATTCGAGGCTACAGAATTGAACCTGGTGAAATCGAGACGTTGCTAGAACGACATTCTGAAGTTAAAGAGGCCGTTGTCATTACTCGGGAAGCAAGTCCTGGAGAAAATCGATTAGTGGCCTATGTAATTGCCCAATCGGTTCCGAAGAATGCAGAGATTGTTTCCACACCCTTAGCTCGAAAACTTCGGAATTTTCTGAATTCCCAAGTCCCGGAATATATGGTTCCTTCGGTCTTTATGGTACTCGATGCTTTTCCATTGACGCCAAGTGGCAAGGTCGATCGTCGTGCATTGCCCATCCCAAAATGGACAAGAACAGAAGAAGGAGAATATATCCCACCAACGACTTCCGTTGAAATTCAGCTAAGCGAACTTTGGACAGAGCTATTAGGAATTGAAAAAGTTGGAATTCATGATACCTTCTGTTCGTTAGGCGGTCATTCTCTTATGGCCGTTCAGATGATTTATCATGTCAAAGAACGGATGCAGATCGAAATAGATTTGAGCCATTTTTTGGAGAGTCCAACTATCGCAGGTTTAGCGAGACTACTCAGCCAACAATTGCAATCCCAGGGGAAAGCTGTAGCCAATGACGATGACACTAGAGCCGCAGAAGGCCGACTGGATAAGAGCATTCAATTGCCAGTTAATCCCATTGAGCGAGCTCCTAACTTCTTTCTCACTGGCGCAACGGGTTTTTTAGGGACTTATATGCTAGCAGACCTATTGCGGCAAACTAGAGCTGACGTATATTGTCTAGTCCGAGCGACTCGCCCAGCAGAGGGGTTGACAAGACTCAAAAATAGTTTAAGTCGCTACGGACTCTGGCGTGAAGAAGATGCTCAACGGATTATTCCAGTTTTAGGTAGCTTAAGTTTGCCATGCCTAGGAATTCAGGCCAAGCTCTTTGACCGCTTGGCTGAAAAGCTCGATGCAATCTACCACTGTGGGGCGTGGGTTAATGTTATTTATCCGTACTCTGTTCTAGAAGCTGCCAACGTTATAGGAACACAAGAAATTCTGCGTTTAGCCAGTCAACAGCGTGTTAAACCCGTTCATTATGTGTCAACAGTGGATGTCTTTTGTGTGGGAGAAGCGTTAGGTCTACGGGCGATTAATGAACAAGAATGGGGAGGACCTGCGCGATCGCTCTACAGTGGATATGCCAAGAGTAAATATATCGCGGAAACTCTAATTCAGGCAGCTCATGATCGAGGTTTACCTGTCACGATTTATCGTCCTAGCAATATTATGGGCGATACCCAAACTGGATTTTGTCCAAAAAGCAGCTTTATCATCCAGATGTTGCAGGGCTCCATGCAAGTGGGTGTAGCTCCCAAGCTTGATGCAGTGCTCAACTTAGTTCCCGTCGATTATGTTAGTCGTGCCATCATTCACTTATCTCAGACCGAAAAGCCTTGCGGAAAAGCCTTTAATATTATCAATCCTAAGTCTTACAATTGGAACGACTTAATTGAGTGGGCAAGTGCAAAAGGCTATAATATCAAACCCGTTGCGTATGAATCTTGGTGTTCTGGGGTGATTAGTCAGGTTAGCCAAAATCCAAATCAGACACTTTTCTTCCTCACCACGTTCTTAACTAATCTTCCCTTCATCCAAAAATCTTTAGGAGCGTTTCATTTTGAGATTGAAAAATTGCGATCGCGCCTAGAAGAAGCCAACATTTGTTGCCCCGAAATTAGCGACCAGTTATTAGAGCGGTACTTTATGAGCTTCACTAAACAAGATTGCATTCCAGCAGATTTCTTAAAGCAATCAGAGGAAGTATCTTCTACAACCGGAGAGCTAGCAAATTTGAGATAAAGAGGAATCTTAATCGTATCCGTGAGTTCAGAATAATCACATACCAAGAAATCTTCGCAACTTGCGAAGATTTCTTGGTATGCTACTTAGCGATTAAACTAAGGCGATATCCAACCAGGTTGAGAACCCCCAAGGTCGATTCGAAATCACTGCAAAAGTTTGAGGTTTGATACCATCAAAGGGTGAAGCATTAAAAGATAATGCACCACTGTGGTAATCATAGCTAAACTGGCTCTTAGACGTAGCTCCAAAAGTCGAAGCATCGATCTGAATCACATCCCCTTGTCGCCAGCTAAAATCGGTAATAATATCTACATCTTTTGACAGAGTATTGAAGCGAAATACATCGGTACCCAACCCACCAGTTAACGTGTCATTGCCATCCCCACCGATTAAAGTATCATTTCCAGCTCCTGCTTGAATTACATTATCGCCTGCTGTTCCTACAATATAATCTTGACCATCACCCGTTTTAATGTTTTCGAAATTTACGACATTTTCTGTATAAGCATACTGGAATTTTACAATTCCCTTTTCTAGATTATAGTATGCACCTCCTGACCAATTGCGGTAGTCAACCGTATCATTTCCAGAACCGCCATCTAAGGAGTCATAGCCAAAGCCTCCACTAATGAGGTCATTACCATCACCCCCATCAATCACGTCGTTGCCGTCGTAGCCGTATAGAATATCATCGCCAGCTCCGCCTAAAATTCGGTCATCGCCGGCTCCCCCATAGACTTGATCATTTCCCAAACCGGCTTTTACAATGTTACGACCATCCCCAGTAAAAATTACGTGGCTGATTAAGTGATCACTTGTAACCTCAATAAAATCATTGGCGATGCCTCTATGGATCGTTTCTGTAGCATTGGCATCCACAACGGTGGTTACATAAGTAATAAACTTGGGTGTTTGACTGAGCCCAGAAGCAACATTTTCAAAGAAGAACGTCTCTCCGCTCTCCGTTCCAATAAATGCATCTAAATCTCCGTCTCCATCTACATCGGCAAAGTCAGGACTGCTATAGGGTCCAACATTTTTTAAACCAAAGGGGTTTGCAACTGCATTTGTAAAAGATGCCGTTTTTGCCGTGCCGATATTTTGGAAATACAATGTATCTCCATTTTCCGTACCAATAAATGCATCAAAATCTCCATCGTTATCGAGATCTGCAAAGGTAGGACTACTAAAAATTCCTAGATTTTTTAGGCCAAAAGCGTTCGTGATAGGATTAGCAAAGATAGGATTTTTAGAACTTCCTATATTTTCAAAGTAAAGTGTGTTCCCATCGGGATAATTACCCAAGAAGGCATCAAAATCTCCATCGCTATCGATATCAACAAACGTTGGACTATTAAATTCCCCAACCGTTTTGAGCCCGAAAGGATTGATGCTAGGAGAGGTATATACAGGTTTATTAGCGTTACCAATATTTTCGAAATAGAGTGTGTTTCCATAAGGATACGTGCCTATAAAAAGGTCTAAATCGCCATCCGCATCAATGTCAACAAATTCAGGATTATTGTCGGTCTGGCCAATGTCTGAATACTGATCTCCCATTACAACTGCTACATTGATCACACTAAAAGGATTACTTATGGGAGAATTAAAGACAGGCTTATACAAATTTCCCGTATTTGAAAAAAAAAGTATATTGCCGTTTTCTGCACCGATGATCGCATCGAGATCGCCATCATTATCGATGTCTACCAGTGTTGGTGCGCTGAACAAACCAACATCTGTTAAATGAAAAGGATTTGAGAGAAGTGCTGTGAGCTTAGAATCAGACATTGTTCGCGTAAGCCTCAGAAGATTGAAGAAATAAGGAGCAACACCCTTCTTCTGCCCTGAGTTAGGATTTATGACCAAGGCTCGGGCTTGATACCTAGAAACTAGATGATACTCGAGTATCTCCACTTAGGTGATGTCGCTATGTATACATATACATACTGGCTTTGTCACTTCAGTGAATGCCCTGAGAAAAGAAATGATAATTAGGGAGTCTATCCTGGGAGTCGATTTAATTGTTTTGATGCTCTCTAGCTTTTCAACGACAAAAACCAAAAAGCCCATGGGCTCGGGCTTGTCGCACGAGCTGATGGGCTTTCTAGTTGTTGTTAACATTAGCTCAATTTGTTATCTCTGGTGAAGCACTAGAGCGCTTCAATAAAAGAAGCGTCAACGAAACTTGCTCCTGGAATGTCAGAGGTTGCCTTGCCCGCGCTCACTAATACAGGGACAGCAGAATCAAAGCTATTTGCAACGTTTAATGGATTATTAGATGCAAAAGCAATTGACTTGTTTGCTTCCAGGTCAAGCATATTCAGTTTTCCCAAAATCTCAACGGTCTCCTTCTGGCGTACTACCAACCCACTCAGCAATAATCTGATTAGCTTCGTCAGGGTTAGATTTTGCAAAGTCTAGCGCTTGATTGAGCGCTCGCATATAAGCCAACACATCTTGACGACGGCTTTGTAAAATTGGAGCATGGCCTGCTAGTCCATTGACAATCACATTAGTTCCCTTAGCAGAAAATAAGACTTTTGCGTCTTTGGCTTCTTTTAATGTTGTGCCCACAAAAGGTTCGTAGGCTGCGATCGCGTCCACCTCACCCGCAGTTAAAGCCTTAGTGGCATCAGGAACTGGCAGCGACACTACATCCACGTCTTTCTCCGTCAAGCCCATGGATTCAAGGTAGCGGTTGAGAAAAACAATTTCAAACGGAACATCTTCTCTTGCAATCTTTTTGCCTTTAAGTGTTTCAGTATCAGAAATACCGCGTCCTACAATGGCATCGACATCACCTGAGTAATCTGCTGCCATAATAAATTTGAGCGCTGGTGCTTGATCTGCTAAAACAACTAAGTCAGCAGCCACAACCCAGGCGAGATCTACCTCTTTGGCGACCAGCGCTGCATTCACTTCTGTGACTGTATCAAATACCTTTTGCTCAACCTTTACGCCTTCTGCCTTAAAGAAATCTTTGACTTCAGCAATATGGGCACGGCTCCAGCCCACCCAGGGAACCAAGGCAACCCGCAAAACTTGATCGGAAGGACCAGTGTTGCCAGTCCCCGTTGAGGTGGACGACCGATTACCACAGCTTCCGATCCCAACGGTTGAGATTGCTCCAAGCGCGAGCAATGCCGAGGATTTAATGACTGTTCTTCTGCGCATAACTGAAAACCACCAATGAGTGAGGCTTAACAGACTTCACCAACAACGCAACAATGCAGGACAACGGACCCAGGGCATCTTCTTGCTCCTGACTTAAGCCCCGAGGCTGTTGCTGAGCAATGCTCCGCCCAGAACTGTAAAGAACAGCCCTTCGCTGGAGTATAATATTCAACATTCCCAATAAAAATGTCTCCGTAACACCCTATAGAGAGCTTTTTAGCTTGGGTTCATGACCAATCAGGCTCAGGCCTTTTGAATCAGATGCTCTAGAGCCTTCAGAAGCTCCTGCTCGTTGTAGGGTTTTGAGAAATAGGCGGAAGCGCCCAGATTCATTGCAAGCTTTCGGTGCTTATCGCTACTGCGAGACGTCAGCATTGTAATAGGGAGAGATTGAAATTCGGCGCGTTGCTTGATTTCCTCCAGAACACCATAGCCATCCAAGCGAGGCATTTCCACATCACAAATCACCGCTTCTACAGACAACCCGCCCAGTAACTTATCGACGGCTTCTTGACCATCCTTCGCCTGCTCAACCCGATAGCCCGCCTTCTCCAGCGTGATCGTGAGATAGCGGCGTAGATGGACCGAATCGTCGACGACCAAGATGGTTTGCTGTCGGGCTTGAGATGCCCCCTTTGTTTTTCTAGGGTCCAGTCCTAGGGATGAAGTGCCTAATTCACGGATAGGCTCTGCTTTAATAGGGCTCGTGACCGTTGCCGCTAGGGGTGACGTGAGTAGAGACGGAGGTGCAGGAGCGGTGCGACTGATCGCAGCATGAACCAACTGAACCAAATCGACCAAGGGAATCACACGACCATCCCCAAGAATGGTGGCCCCCACAAATCCGGTGGGTAACGGCATGAGGCTTGTGACCGGGCGAATGGCCACTTCCTGTTCATGCCAAAGTCGCTGCATGGGGACTGCGTAGAACCTGGCTTGATCGCGCACCACCACAAAGAGGGGCCGATTGATGGAAGGATTGCCATCGAGGGAAACCGGTTCGGCCTTGCCTTGGAAACAGAAGCTATCGGCTAAATCCACAATGGGGATCGATTGGTCTTTCCAGCGAAGATAGGAAGGCGAATCTGGGGGGGTGGGGGTGAGGTCTTGGGGCGATCGCCCCAGCATTTCCGGCGTCGCCACCAACATCTCTTCAATAGCATCCACGGGAACCGCAAAGGTGAGTTTATGTTGTTCTAACAACAAGACCCGCAGGACTGAGAGTGTCAGCGGAACGCTCAGGGTAAACGTTGTTCCTTGACCGAGCTTCGTTTCAACCTGAATATCCCCCCGGAGTTGCTCTAGATTGGCACGGACAACGTCCATGCCGACGCCCCGGCCTGAGAGCTCCGTCACGGCTTCGGCGGTACTAAAGCCCGCATCAAAAATCAGTGAGAGGAGCTGCCGTTCGCTCATTTGAGCGATGTGGTCCTCGGGGATATCGTATTTGCGGACGCGATCGCGAATCTTCTCCAAATCAATGCCCCGCCCATCATCCTTGACCAGGATGCGCACTTGGTTACCCCGCTGAATCGCCCGCAACGTGATCTGACCCATGGGCGATTTACCAATCGCGAGGCGCTCGTCTGGGGTTTCAAGACCATGGTCAAAGGCATTGCGCAGCAAATGGGTGAGGGGATCCACCAAGGCATCTAAGGCAGACCGTTCCACCAGCGTTGTTTCGCCCTCGACTTTGAGCTCCACCTGTTTGCCGTACTGCACCGATAGATCTCGCATTAACCGAGGAAAACGCCCTGCGATATCCGAAAAGGGCCGCATCTGGGTGCGGGTCATGCGATTTTGCAGCAGACGGGTGGTGCTATTGAGCTGCTGGGTCACTTGGCCGATTTCCTGTAACCCCAACTGAATATCCGCAGCCACTTCCTGGAGCTGAACAATGGTTTCCATCTGCTCCTGGGCCATGAGATGCAAATCCGAATACTGATCCATCTCCAGGGAATCAAACTCAGAGGTACGGCCTAAGGCTAGGGCTGTGGTTCCTGGCAGGCTCGTGCCATGGAGCGGGGATAGTGGCGGCGGCAAGGGTCGACGGCCTTGGGGGGGTTCAGTTCCAGGAAGTTGTCTAATGAGTCCTTCTAGGGAGGTGCGATCGTACCATTGGCGCAGGCGTTGGTTAAAGGACTCCAGGATTCGCATCCGTTCTTGCAGCAATCCGGCAAAGCCATCGAGCTGTTGCTGACGCAAATTCAGCGCATTCCGTTCGAGGATCAGGGTGCCAAACAGCGTATTAATCTGTTGCAGATCCTCCGCCGCAATCCGCAGGGTGGCTCCCCGCTGAACTGCCGTTGTGGATTGAACGGAGAGATGAACCGGGCTCAGGGGCTTAGACGCGACCGGAGACGCGACCGGAGAAGCAGCGGCTAAAGGTTCCTCGGGTATCAGCTCAGAGACCGGCGCGATCGACTCTAGGGCTGAGAGGTTGAGTTGGGCGATCGCATCCTGAAGTTGAGACAGTTCTTGACCATCCAACACCGTCTCCGATGCAGGACTCATAAGCACAGGTGCGGTGTCCATCAAACTGGCTTCAGCGGCTTGCTCTAGATCTGCCTTATCCAGTTCGATCTCATTCTCATCAGGGAGCGTAAAAGCTGGGCTCGGCATCGACGAGCCCATCAAAACCTGAGCCATTTCAGCCTGGAGGCGTTGCAACTCCGACAGGTCTACCTCTCCCAACTGTGCCTCTAAACCCTCATGCGCCGGTTCATCCCGCTGGACTGGCTCAACCTTAACGGGTTCAGTGGTCTCCGCTGCTGTCTCTACCCAAATGATCTGGGTTGGCAAATTGCCGACCCGTCCTAACTGGACGAGGGACTGGGCCCGTCGCCAAGTTCGTAGGGCCTCCGCCGCAAGGGACTGGAGCTGTCCTGCCGGGGCGGACATCGCCGGATCCAGCACAGATTCACACAATTGCACAAAGGCATCTAGCTCTCCGATCAAACCGAGATCCGTAAGCTGAGTCGCCACGGTCACCAAGGATGAGCGCAAGGCTTCTGCCGCTAACCCCTCCAGGTCCGCCTCAAACCGATTGAGGATTTCCTCCACGCCGCTGTTAAACATCAGCAGCGCCACATCGACGCCTTCCTCTTCCGACAGCAGCCGATCCTCATCTTCGTCACTGAGATCACCGAGGCGCGATCGCAACTGCGCAAACAGGGGTTCCGTAGAATTTGCCAACCAGGCTTCATCCACGGGCAATTCCTGGACGAGACGCTGACGAATCTCCTTCAGCCCATCTACAGCCCCCAAAAACAGCGTTTCTAGCTCTGTATCCCAACTAATCTGACGGGCACGCAGAATTTTGAAGAAATCTTCCAGCCGATGGGCGACTTGGGCCATGGGGGTAAATCCCATCATGCCAGCCCCCCCCTTAATCGAATGGGCTGAACGCAGGGCAATATCAAGCTGCTGCGCTTTGTTCTCGGCAGCCGTCAGCCCCAGAAGGACGGTCTCAATCTGCTCAAAGTACTCACCCGATTCCTCTAGAAAGTTCAGCCGAACCTGTTGATCTGTATCCATGGTTTGCCTCTGAGCTAGGACTGGAATGAATCCGATGAATCCAGCGAATCCAAGCCCTGAGCCTCATCCAGCTTGAACTGCTCCACCGAGGCTTCCAATTCGCGGGCAACCTGAGCGGTGGATTGAATCGCTTGGGCCATCTGCTTAGAAGAGGTCGACCGTCGCTCCGACTCCTGGGCCACCTGTTGCACTAATTCGGTCACCGCCGCAGAAGACTCGGTTTGATAGGTCGCAGAGGCTGAAATCTTTTGCATCAACTGGTTAATTTGCTGGGACTTCGCCAACACTTCGGACAGTCGCTGCTTGGTGCTTTCCACTAGCTTCGTACTATCTACCACCTGAGCCGTACCAGTTTCGATCGCCTCAACCACTTCCTGGGTTTCCGTTTGAATTGCCGCAACAATCTGAGCGATTTCCTTCGTCGCTGCCGAGGACTGTTCCGCCAAGGAGCCGACCTGTTCCGCAACCGCTGTAAAGCCTTGACCAAACTCCCCAGCCCGTGCTGCTTCTACACTGGCGTTGACCGCTAGCAAGTTCGTCTTAAGGGCGATTTCATCAATCAGACCCACCGCCTGGGAAATCTTCTGGGCCGATTCGCCCAAGCGTTTGATTTTCTTCGCCGTTTCACCCACCGTCGTCCGCAGACCTAGAATACTCTCCACCGTTTGGTCCATGGATTGAGTGCCCACCTGGACCGACGCATAGGTATCTTTAGTCAAACGCGAGGCCTGTCCTGCGTTGGCCGCCACTTCTTGAATTGAACCGGAAATATCTTCCACCGCTTCGAGGGTCTCCTTGAGAGACTGGGCCTCGGCGATCGCCTGGTCTGCCAAGTCCCGAATCGCCGCCTCGTTAACCGATAGCGATTGAGTCACCTGTCCTGTAGACGACTTCACCTTAATCGTCGTGAGCCGCAGGTTTTCAATGATGGCATTAAACAAATCCGCCACCACACCCACATCTCCCTCCGAGAGCTTCGCCCGGACCCGCAGGTCCCCATCTGCCGCATCCCCAATATCTTCCATGAGTGCGGTGATATCTTGCTCCAGGTGCTCCCGCAACTGCTGCTGTTTTTCAGCGGCTGCTTTTTGCTGGCTCAGTAGGGTCTGAATTTGGTTCAGCAAGGTATTGAAGACCTGGCCCAGGGTTTGGGTCTCGACCGTTCCCTCCAAATTCGCTCGCACATCCAAGTCACCTGCCGTTGCCGACTCAGCCGTTCGAGTCAGGGACTGCAGCGGAGCCGCTAGCTGTCGAGCCAAGACCAAGAGCACCGCCGCCGCCGCCAACCCTAACAACACCGTCGTGGTGGCAAACACTCGGATCAGTTCATTCCCCGCCGATTCCACATCCGCCACATCAACGGAGGCGATCGTTACCCAGTTCGTGCCAGGAACCGTCGTTAAACTGTAGGTTTTGGTGCCAATTTCTGTCAGCGCGGTCAGAATTTTTTGCCCTTCAGCCGCTTCTAGAATCTGAAGCTGTAGAGACGCTAAATTCAAGTTTTGGACCAAGGTCGCTTGATGCTGTTCCGCCGTTGCCCCTTCTTGCTTGAGCTCCTCCTGTAGGGCAAAGGCCAAACCGGCAATCGTCGAGCCCCCAATAATTTCAGTTCCCCCCGATGAAACCCCATCTGGTTCAATTCGGTTAAAGGGAATTCCGGTTTGAGCATCCACCACCTGAACCGCCTGAGAGGCCCCGACGGCACTGGATTTGATCGATGTGGCGATCTGTTTGTCCATGGGCTCAGTCGGCACCAAGGCTTTGACCACCCCCATAAATTCTCCGGTTTTGGGGTCGGAAATAGCCCGCGACAGGGAAACCCCCATTTGATTGGAGGTTCGTTCCAATTCCGGTGGACCAATATGCTGGCCCTCCTGTTTTGCCGTTTGCCACCAGCGTTCGTCTTGCTGGGCAAAGTCTGGCGTGGGCGTACTGTAGGCCACGTTAAATCCTAACCGTTCCGTGAAGAAGATATCGCTAAAGTCTTCAACTTTGGCCACATCGGCCAAATACTCGTTCAATCCGAGATTGTTGTTCAGCAGTTTCGTTGCCGCAAAGGCTGCTTCTAAATCGCCAATCGATCGCTGGGCCAATCCTTCTGCCTCGGCTTTTTGGGTCGATTCCTTCAGGGCCTGCCTGACATCGGGGTTTACCGCAATCACTGCTGTAGTTTGAAAGCCGTCTTCTACAAAGATTGAGGCCACGTTAGCCGCCAAGAACGATTCCTCTTCAAGCAGCGTCAGTGCTTCACCCTGGGCCCGCTGCTTCTCCGCCTGAAATCCTAGAAAGCCTGCAATCACCAGCGGAATCAACGTGGTGGGCAGCAGCGTCAGCAATAAGCGTTGGCTGAGGTTTGTGCCTTTGCGAGGCGCAAAGGATTTGGTTTCCAGTAATGTGCCTTGCAGGGCCTCTATTGACGCAATTCCTGGGTCTTCTGAAAGCCCTGCTTCAGAGGCCTCTACTTCTAGGGAAGCAGGAGATGGCTCAGCCCACTGGGTTTCTGGCTCGACGGAGGAGGGGATATCCATGGATGAGGACAGGTTTTGGGAAGCCATTGCAATTGCCTTAAATGAACTGCCTTGAAGGTGAATAGCGGCCCCTACCTAGGGGCCAGAAAATGGGTCAAAGGCCGATGGGAATCGGTAAAACTGAGCTAGCGTTGCTCAGCATCCATTAAGCATTTGGCATGGGACAGCGCCTCCACACTCAAGACCATCAGTTCTTGGCCCTCTTCCCAAACTCGCCCCTGTAAATAGGGCAAAAGTTCTGGAGCGCATTCTCCGACGGGCGATTCCAGAGCATCTGCCGTGAGCCGAAGCGTGCCGCGAATTTGCTGCACGGACAGTCCTAGCAAGGGGGTTTCAGAACCCAAATTTGGACTTCCGAGGGAGTTAGCTGGTAGCGTCTGGACCACAATCATTTCGTAACGACGCGATCGCATCCGCTCCCCTGATAGTTCTAGGAGATGGGCTAAATCCACGGCCCAGAAGACCTTGCCCTTAGAACTCATTAAGCCCAAAACCGCAGATGGCATATTGGGAATGGGGGTCATGCTTTCCGTCGGCAGCAGGAGGGTTTCTACCACCCGCTGGAGCGAAATCGCAGCTTGGATCTGGGGGCCGAGCTGAAACTTAAGGTACAGATCTCCCGTAGGCTGTTGCGGATTAAACAGCTCGGGCAGGAGTTGCTGCAGCCGGTCAATGGGTTTGGCAGGCGGTTTGGGGGTGGGGTTAGTGGCGTTAGCGGTGGACTTAGCGATGTGCATGGACCTAGAGGGCAACGGAACGAACGGCATCAACCAGTTGAGCTTCAGTGCAGGGTTTGACCACGTAGGCGGCGACCCCTTGTTTTTTGGCCCAGGTTTGGTCCATTTTGCGATCTTTGGTTGTGCAGGCCACCACAGGAATGTTGGCCGTCTCTGGGGCACGCTTGAGCTCGCGGCAGAGCTCTAGTCCGGTAAATTCCGGCATCACTAGGTCTGTGACGATGATGTCTGGCTTATTCAGCTTGATTTTTTCGAGCGCGATCGCCCCACTTTCTGCTGTCGAAACAATATACCCAGCTCGCTCTAAATAATTGGCAATCAATTGGAGCTGAGATTGCATGTCATCAACAACAAGTACAGTCTTAGGCATGGTGTTCTCTCTAAACAAATCGGGTGGAATAAAAAGTTGTTGAGTTAATCAATCGACTCAGGCTGGGAGCGATCGCCAAGATTCATCTTTTCCTACAAATACCCTCACATCCCACGGGAAGAAACAGATTTATTCAAATGGGTATTAACAATCGCCAGCAGCCCTTCCCGAGTAAAGGGTTTGGTTAAATAATCCGTTGCCCCTGAAGATTCTGCTTTGGCTTTGTCCAAAACACCGGTATTTCCACTGACCATAATGATGGGTAAATCCTTAAACACGGAGCTGCGTCGCAGGATTTGACAGAGGCGATTACCGTTAATTCCCGGCATCGAGACATCCATTAGAATGAGGTCAGGTTTCATCGCAAACAAAGCTGACAGAGATTCCATCGGGTTTTCGACTGTGGTTATCTCAAATTGCTCGCTACCTAAGTATTGCTGAATCGTATCCAACATCGCTGGACTATCATCAATACAAACAATTTTGTAAACGGGCTGGGATGGCATCAAAGGATTAATCAAGGGCGCTGCTTCAGAACGCTCCATTGGCGCTGTTCCACCAGGCTTTCTCGGACGCCGACGACGCTCGATTCGGGGGGGAATCGGTGGCAATGTACTAAAGGGAATTTGAGGCGATCGCAGCGCCAAAATTCCCTTGTCAAGAAAGGGATGCAACAACTGCGCAACCTTAAGATCATCCTGCTTTAAGAACAATGAGAGCTTGCGCAAGCTTGCCCCTTGCATAAGCTTAACCAGCATGTTCAAGACATCCTGCGACAGCAGAGCACCTGGAACCGCTTGATGAAGCTGACTGGGATCGGGGCAATAGGGCTGTTGATAGGGCGAGGTGATCAACGGCCAAAGCCTCTGCCAAGCCTGTTGTCGGGTTTCTAGACGATCGAGCACCTCCGATAAGCGAGACAAGCGGTCTAGCTCTAAGGGATAGGCCGGAACTGCCGGAGTTGTCTGCCACTGAGAAGATCCTTGGGGCAGCCATAGCAAGTATTCCAGAGCATCCTCCGAAACTGCCAGCAGCAGGTTCGTGAGCTGGGGCGAAGTGAGCAATCCTTCGTTCAGGAGGACGGTAGCCGCTTGGACAATCCATGGGGCCTGACTTTCGCCGAGTCCCCTGCGAGCAGCATCCGCTTGGGTTAATTTCCGCGCGGATTGAGCTGCCCTATCATGACCCAACTTGAGCAAATGATATTCTAGGGTTTCTAAGGATTGGACTGAATGGAGTGCGTATTGCAACCGACCTTGCAGCAAAGAAACATCCCAAGTGATTCCGTTGCTCGTCACGGTGAGATGACCGCTGCTTAAGGGCAGTGCAATCTCTCGACAAAGTGCTAGGGCATTGAAACTGTTGGTCATCACGAACCTACAAGGCCTTCCTCAGCCAAAATCATCAGTGTGCTACTGCCAAGAGAACTTGAAAAATACGTAAACAAAGTACGTATTTACACGCGACGAAAATCGCGATCGCAGTTGACGTATCCCGAAATACACCTGACCCCTAGACCCGTTAGGTAAACGCCTTACCAACAACTCTGACTTCAAGATGGCCTAGAGTTGGGGGTCAGCCATCCCTCGACCTTAAGTTGCCCAAGCGATCGACCGAGATCACAGTTCGGCCTATTAAGATTTCTGTTGATTTTGCCGCAGGCTCAGGGTTCACAGGAACATCCCAGGGTTCCTTAACATCTATGCCATCAGGACCCGTTCAAGGAGCCGTTAAATTTCCAACGCTTTGCTGAGCGGGTATTGCCAGTCCGATTTGAATCACAGACGAGACGCACTGTCTTTTCTATCATAGAAGTATCACCGTCGCATTCCTCCCAGGGTCATGGCTAGAAAATCCGTTCAGGCGACGAATTCATCCCTTTGTTTTCCGACGCCCCCTTCTCCAATCAAGTCCTCTCCGGGTCGCCGCCGCAGCGAGGTTTCCCACCAGGCCATTCTGAAAGCAGCAGCGGAGCTGTTAGACGAAGAGGGCTATGTGGGGATGAGCATTGAGGCGATCGCCCGTCGAGCCGGTGTCGGTAAACAAACCATCTACCGCTGGTGGCCGTCCAAAGCCGCAGTGGTTTTGGAGTCTTATTACAACCAAGTGGATCAGGCTCTAAGTCTGCCCAATACGGGGTCGGTGGCCCAGGATCTGACGCAGGTTGTTCGGCAACTGCTGCAACGGCTGACCAGTAGCGCGGCTGCCAAGGCCATGGCAGGCATCCTGGCAGAGGCCCAGGCAGATCCCAACTTAGCTCAAGCCTTCCGCGACAAACTCATTGCCAGCCGTCGAGCCATTATCCAGGCGATTTTGCGGCAAGGCATCGCACGCGGTGAGTTACGGGACGATCTCGACATCGAGCTCACCACGGATTTAATCTACGGACCGGTTTGGTATCGTCTGCTCTTGGGTCACGCTCCTCTCGATGAAGCCTTTGCTTGCTCTTTGGTGGATGAACTCCTGATTGGTCTCCAATCCTTTGAAGAAGACTAAAGGGGAATAAAGGCCAGGTTGTGGGGGAATCACAACCTGACGAACCCTGAAGCAAGTCCTGTCGGTTTTGTCCAGAAACCGACAGTCCACTCATCCCAGGAAAAACCCCGGATGATTCGTGTAGGAAAGAGCTTCACTCACCGTCTGGGGCAATCAGGTATTTTTTTCAGAAAAGCATAAAGAAAGGAAACATTGTTTTAAGTCACGCTAGACCCGTGTGCTAAACCCGTGTGCTGGACCAATGCACTAGACAAAAATAACGTCCCGTCCTAGGGAAAAGTCGGTGGTATCTTGCAGGATTCCGACAATATCGCCATCCAGTGTAATGAGAGTATCAACGGCGGTTGAGCCGACGCCAAATTCGCCAAAACTGAGTTGATAAAATCCTCCGGTATTGGCGAGGAAAACAAAATCGTCCGCTGGATTAAAATCAGTGATCACCGCGAAGGAGTTGTCATAAACCACGCCATTGTCAAGATAGTAGGCCCCGGCTTCATCTCCTAAGACAAACCAGTCCATCCCGCTGCCGCCGGTCAAAAAATCAATTTCATTCATCTGGCCGCCATAGCCCACAAGGGCGTCGACCCCACTGCCCCCTAGCAGCTCATCGCTGCCGGTGCCGCCTTCGAGCCAGTCATCCCCTTGGCCACCGCTGAGAAAATCGTCCCCTGCACCGCCTTGAATTTCGTCATCCCCGCCTTCTCCAAATAGGAAGTTGGCCGCTTGATCGCCGGTAATGCGATCGCCCAGTTCCGTCCCAATCACATCCGCAAACTGGGTCACTTTCAGCTCTAAAACCGCCGCAAAATCCGTATTCAAAACCGTCAAGCGGTTCTCAGACAAATCCACATCCAGCGAGACATCCAAAGCGCCACCGCCATCAATCAGGCTAAAGCGATTCGTCGGTGCAATAATTTCTTCAATATGGCGGAGCTGATCTGTGCCATAAAAACCCTTATCCACCGAACCATCCAGGGACAAAACCAGGGTTTCATCCAGCTCGTCGTAATTCACCACATCCCAATGATCTCCCCCATCGAGGATGTCATTCCCTGCTGAGCCCCGAAAGAAATCGGAGCCCCCCAATCCCGCTAAAAAGTTATTGCCGGAATTGCCAATCAGCCAGTTGTCGAGAGAATTGCCAATGCCGCTGAGATGGCCATTGCCCAGGAGCACCAAGCCTTCAACCTGCTCGCTAAGGGTATAGCTGACCGTCGTCAAAACTTCATCGGAGCCGCCATCGGCCAGTTCTACGATGGCATCGCCGGGAGAATCGACAAAATAGCGATCGTTGCCCGCTCCGCCCAGGAGGATGTCATACCCCAGACCGCCGTCGAGGATATCGTTGCCAGAGCCGCCGAAGAGGGTATCGTTGCCTGCATCTCCATTGATTGTGTCATCATCGTGGGTTCCCGTAAGAACATCATCGAATGCTGTGCCATTGAGGTTAGCCATGAGCGTCCTGACTGATTAAACGAACAACAAATCTCAACTGCAAAAACTATCAACCGCAAAATTATCCGCTGAACCCATGCAGTGAGGGGCGATCGCCCACCGGTTTATCTTCCTAGGACAAACCGGTTTTGCGGGCGATCGAGGGCTGTGATTCCCTGCAATGGCTATTCGGTCCCAAAAATAAAAATTATTCAGTTCAGCCCTAGGGTGAATTCCCAAGACGCCGATGTATGCCCCCTGAAAGACGGCAAGGGCAGGGCACAAAAGCAAGGATAGTAAGAGAAATCTACATCCAGAAACCATCATGACGAACTTTTTCTCCCCCCGCTGGCTCTCGATTCTGGGCGTGACGGTGACTAGCCTCGGTGTTGGCTCTTTGACTCCCCTCCCCGCCAAGGCCCAAACCAATAGCGGTGCGCTTAATCCTTGCCCCCAAATTTATTATGAAGAGCCATTTAATCGCCGATTTCTCTCGCCAGAAGGTTGTCCTGCCAACCTTGCACGCCAAACGGAAATGACCAACGGAGTCACCCAGCCCAGCCTCTTGCCCGCAACCCCCCTGCCCTCGACGACGTTGCCGTCACCCAGCAGCAGTGGCCTAGGAGTTATTCAGCCCCCGTTGCCGGAAGATCAAGGCGTGGCGATCGCCACGATCCAACCCACCAATCAACAGGTTGCAGTGCGACTCATTAATCAAACTAACGCCTCGGTTACCTACGAAGTCATTGGTGATACTAACCGTCGCACCCTGATGGGAGGCGAAACCGTCTCGCTCACCGGCCTGCCGCTGCCAAGCACGATCACGGCGGTTCGCGCCGATGGGGGATTGCTAGATTTCAAAGCAATGAATCAAGGCGAAGGCCAGCTCGACGTGATGCTTAGCGCCGACCCAACCTTTGACGATATTCAAGGCGTCTTGCGGATTCAGGCTGATGGTCAGGTTTTTATCAATTAAAACGAGCTACGTAACTTATCCAGGAGAAACCGCAGTTGCTCTATCTCGGACGGTTCTAGGTGTTCAAAATACTGCTTCAGATGGGCAATTTGGGACGGAAAAATTCTGTTAAAGACAGCCTCTCCGGTTTCCGTCAGCACCAGCCGAAAACTGCGGCGATTTTCCGGGGGAACCTCCCGCCGAACCAGCCCTTTCTGTTCCAATCGATCGACAATGCCCGTTAGTGTTCCTTTCGTAACCAGAGTCTTTGCCGCCACTTCTTTCATCGTCATGCCCGCCGTTCCCCCCAAGGTTGCAATCACATCAAATTGGGGAGACGTTAAACCCATCTGCCGAATATGGCGATCTGAACATCCATAGAAGGCTTGATAGGCCTGGGCTAAAGCTCGCATTGTAGGAATAAAGGCTTCACGAGCCGCAGCAGTGGGAGTGTAGGTCTGTTGGGAATCCACAAATGGCATGCAATCCGCTAACGAAAAACGGTCTGTTTGCTAAACAGACTGTCCTACTCTATCGCGATCGCCCCACAACCCTCTAAAAGTTCATGGATAATCCCATCCTCAACCCACAAAACAGTCAATCGCTGTAACGCTCCTCCGCAAAAGGTTCGCCCCGCATATGGTAACCATTGCGTTCCCAAAAGCCGGGTTCATCCGCTGCCAAAAATTCCAAACCGTTGAGCCACTTGCCACTTTTCCAGGCGTAAAGATGGGGGACAACGAGGCGCAAAGGTCCTCCGTGATCGGCGGCTAGAGGCTCGCCCAAAACCTCGTAGGCCAGGAAATTATCTTCTCGTATAAAATCTTCAAGTCTCAAGTTTGTTGTGTAGCCACCGTAGCAATGTTGCATCACGGCTGTCGCTTCGGCAGAGAGTTCGATCCGCGCCATGAGATCGGTCACCTTGACACCGCGCCAAGAGACATCCAGCTTTGACCAGCGCGTCACGCAATGAAAGTCCGCCGTAAATTCAGACTGGGGCATGGCCATTAAATCAGCCCAGGTCAACACTTGAGGCGTTGCCAAGCCACGAATTTCTAATTGCCAGTCCTCACGCCTCACCAACGGCGTTTCACCATAGGTCAAGACCGGAAATCCACTGGCTAAATGCTGGCCAGCGGGAACGCGGTCCTGTAAATCAGGGTCGGGTTTAGAGAAAAACTTGCCAGCCATCCTGTGAGCCGCTCCTGTATTGGGTCCAGGTCTGTAGGTTTCATCGTTATATTTTATAGTTTAGCGCCCCGGTTGGTCCTCAGGAGACGGGGGTGGTCGGGTCGAGCCGGATTTTTGGGCCATTGCCAATTTGCGGTAGAGTCACAAACAGGCATTGCACAATAGGCTGGGCGATATGGCTCGGGGACTTTTGGAGATAGGGCGATCCGTAGGCGCTTGGCAACGCCAATCGCGTCTCTCGAAACGCATTGTGCTGTCGGTTTTTGCTGCGATCGTGGGCATTGAAACCGTGATCCTGATTCCCTCGGTCTACCGGCGGGAGCAAGAATTATTAGCCCATCTCCAAGAATTGTCTGCTGCCACGCTGCAAGGTATTTTGAGCGAGGCTGCGCCCAATCTGGATCAACTGTCTCCGGCGACGGTTTTGGATTGGGTGCGTCGGGCACAGCCGTTGCCCCAGGTGCGGGGCGGAACCCTGTACACCGCCCAAGGGCAGCGGGTGGGCTCCTTTGGCGAAGCACCAGTTTTGACCTTTGACCAAGTGCAGTCCCAAACCCATCGCACCTGGCTGGACCGGCGACAGCGCCGCTATGATGCCCTCTGGCAAATGTCGCCCTTGGAGGGTCGTTATCTGCTGATCGTTCGCCATGACACCACGGGCATCCAGGCCAAAGTTGTTGCCTTTATTGGGCGGATTGCAGGGCTGGTGGTGCTGATCTCTGGGGTGGTGACCTGGGCGACGCTGGTGGTGTTGCAGTCAATTTTGATTGCGCCAATTTTGGCTTTACGTGACGATTTGTTGCGAGCAGCACCCGCTGCTCTCCAGGAGTCTTCGTTGGCCCCGCCAGAGTTTGCTTCCTCGGCGATCGCCCATCAAGATGACGAACTGGGCGAAGTGGTGATGGCCTTCCAGGAGATGTTCGCGCAGATTTATCAGGCGATCGCCGAACGCCGCCAAGCGGAACAAAGCCTGCGGGAAAGCGAGACCCGATTTCGGACCTTGGTGGAACAGGCGGCGGAGGGCATTTTTGTGCTCGATCGCCAGGGAAACATCATTGACGTCAACCAGTTTGCGGCTCAGACGCTGGGCTATGGCCGAGATGAGCTTCTCCAGCTATCCGTGGCGGATATTCATCCCCACTTTGACCCGCAGCAATTTGAGCAGCTTTGGCAGCAACTGAGTCAAGGCAAAACCAAAACCTTTGAAACGGAACATCAGCGGCAAAATGGAACGATTTTTCCGGTGGAGATCCGGGCGGGGATCATTATGACCGGGGGACAGCAGTTTGCCCTGGGGCTGGTGCGTGACATTAGCGAACGGCGTCAAGCCGAAAAAGTGCGAACCCGCTTGGCGGAAATTGGCGAGCTGGCGGCGATGATTGTCCATGAGGTGCGTAATCCGCTGGCCACGGTGTTTATGGCGCTGACGGGATTTAAGCGTTTTGATCTGCCTCGGGCAGGACAATTGCGACTCGAATTAGCCCTGGACGAAGCGGAGCGACTGCAGCGGTTGCTCAACGAAATTTTGGCCTACGCGAAAGAACAGCGGTTGGCCGATGAGGCGATCGCCCTCAATGACCTGGTGGCCGGCCTAGTCGAACGGCTGCAAGGGCTCCCCGTCGCGCAAAAGCGAGGGATTCAGGTGTCGATGCCGGAGACCCGGATTTGGGTGCGGGGCGATCGCGACAAGCTCAAACAGGTGTTTATTAATTTGATTACCAATGCCTGCGAAGCGATCCCAGAGGGCGAAACCGTCCATTGGTGGATCGAAACCGAGGCCCAGCAGGTGAAAATTTGCGTGCGCAATGGCGGTGAGCCGATCCCGCCGGAGATTTTGCCCAAGCTGACCCAGCCCTTTGTTTCGACCAAGGCTTCCGGGAATGGGTTGGGATTGGCGATTACCAAGCGGATTGTGGAGGCCCATGGGGGGAGGTTGGCGATCGCCTCCGATGGGGAAACCGGGACAACGATTACCGTTGTATTACCATCCGCACCTGACCTATCGAATCAAGAAGAAACGCTACAAAATCCCTAAGATTCGCGTTTTTCTGGGGGAAAGTGGTAGGTTGACTGGCAGGGTTTCTTCTATCAATCTTTTTGTCTCCGTGCAGCCGTCGTCCTTGCAGCCGCCTCTCTTACAGAATCCTTCCCTCTCCCACCCCCAGGCCAGTCCAGCGATGACAGCGGCTTCGGGATGGCAGGGGCAGTTGCGATTGCGCTATGGCTATGATGGCCAACGCACCGCTATTCGTCAGCAATATACCCAGGCTCCCCTGCGACTCCAGCGTCCGTTTTATCCCGAAGGCCCTGGGATTTGTCAAACGGTAGTTGTTCATACAGCAGGGGGCATGGTGGGAGGCGATCGCCTCACCTTCGATCTGAGCCTCGATCCCCAAGCCCAGGTGCTCCTAACCACCGCCGCCGCCAGCAAAATCTATCGGAGCACCGGCCCAGAAGCCCAGCAAACGGTCAACGCCAACGTCGCCGCCGGAGCCTGTTTGGAGTGGTTGCCCCAGGAAACCATTGTGTTTGACCAGGCCCGCTATCGGCAAAGCCTTCGCGTCAACCTAGAACCGGGCGCGCAGTGGTTGGGCTGGGAGGTGACGCGGCTAGGGCGGACGGCGCGGGGGGAACAGTTTTTGGCGGGAGATTGGCGATCGCGCACCGAGGTCTGGCAGGGCGAAAAACCGCTGTGGATCGATCGGCAATGGCTGTCCGGTAGCCCCGCACAATGGCACAGTCCCCATGGTTTAGCTGGTTGTCCGATTGTGGCTAGCTTGGCCTGGGTCGGGGTCGCCGTGGATGCCGCTTGGGTGGAACAATTACGGCAGATGGGTTTGCAACAATTAGGGCTCAACACCTTTGGACTCTCACCCTCGGGCGACCAGATCGGCGTCACGCGATTACCCTTGGGATTGCTTTGCCGATATCGCGGGCATTCCAGCTCAGGAGTACGGCGTTGGTTTATTGCGGTATGGCAAGCCATTCGTCAAGAACGACTGGGGGGGCGATCGCCAATTCCAAGAGTTTGGAGTCTATAAATATCAGGATTAAGAAAGGACAAAAAACATGCAGTTAACGCCTCAGGAAAAAGACAAACTCTTAATTTTTACCGCAGCCTTGGTTGCGGAACGGCGTAAGGCGAGGGGGCTGAAGCTGAATTATCCCGAGGCGATCGCCTACATTTCCGCCGCCATTTTAGAAGGGGCTAGGGATGGCCAAACCGTTGCCGAATTAATGAGCTATGGCACCACGCTTTTGAGTCGAGAAGATGTTATGGATGGCATTTCAGAGATGATTCCTGAGGTGCAGGTAGAGGCCACATTCCCCGATGGTACGAAGTTAGTTACCGTTCATCAGCCGATTCGTTAGCCGATTTGTTAGCCGATTTGTTAGCCGTTCGTTAAGGATATCCCGATGACAGGCATTCCCCAAGCACTCCAACCCTATCAACGATCGACTTGGAAACCCCAAACCAAAGCGGCAGCGGGTCCGCGTCTGCATTCCAAATTTGCCGGACAGCCTTGGATTCCCCCCGGCGAACCCTGGCCCGAATGCCCCCACTGTGCTGAACCGATGCAGTTGTTTCTACAGCTTAATCTCAACCAAATTCCCGAGTCTCTCCAGGCTGAACTGGGCAATACAGGGCTCTTGCAATTGTTTTACTGCGTGAATGATGATCCCCATTGCGAAGTCGAATGCGAAGCCTGGTTCCCCTTTGCCCAAAGTACAATGGCTCGAATTCTCCATCCCAATTCCCCCGATGCCGACTCTGAGGAACATAACGTGGAAGGGTCATTTCCCGAGCAGGTGATCATTGGCTGGGAAGAGCTGATCGATTACCCTGATCCCGAAGAAGCAGAACTGATGGGGGTATATTTGTCTGATGAAGACTGGGATGCTCTAGAGCAGCTTGAGGAGTCTGGGAACAGCATTCCCCACGGTGGCGATAAGCTCTCCGGTTGGCCTTTTTGGGTACAGTCGGTAGAGTATCCGGATTGTCCGGTGTGTGGCGATCGCATGCGTCTGGTGTTCCAACTGGATTCCGAAGATCATTTACCCTATATGTTTGGTGATGCGGGTTGTGGCCATTTGACCCAGTGCGAGCGCCACCGCGATCAATTGGCGTTTGGTTGGGCCTGTGCTTAGGTTATTTTCAGTCGATTTCAGGCCGTTTAATCAATATATAACTTTGGAGAGAGACCCGAATGATTCCTGGTGAACTGTTTGTGGATGAGGGTGAGATTGAGTTAAATGTGGGTCGCGAAGCGGTCGTTATTTTTGTGGCGAATACGGGCGATCGCCCTATCCAAGTCGGTTCCCATTTCCACTTTTTTGAGGTGAATGAAGCCTTGCGATTCGAGCGCGATGTGGCCAAGGGAATGCGATTAGATATTCCGGCTGGAACGGCGGTGCGTTTTGAGCCGGGAGATGAGCGGGAGGTGACGCTGGTTGCCCTCGCTGGTAGCCGCGAGGTTTATGGATTTAATGCGCTTGTTGAGGGGCCGGTTTAAAGCAATAAAGGTGTGTCTTGCTACAGCGATGTCGCTTGGGCAGCCTGGGCCATCCAGACCAAATCTCCTAAAACTGCGTCGATGGGGGGCAAGGGATAAACCGCGATGCCTGTCCAAGTGTTAAATCGCAACGAAAGAAAAATAGCTAGCCCCTGGAGATATCTCACAAAGAGAGTTTCAGCCTCTCTAAAGGCGAAGTCAGGGCTGTCTCCATTCTCAATAGCTCACCTTTGTTGAGAAAATCGGTGGTTGTCTGGGGCAAAAAAATCTGGGCCAGAGAAAAAATATCTGGAAAATCTCAACGAAGTCACAAGGGTTTCAGATTTTTCTTTTTCCTGAGAAAAACACTTGGACAGGCATCGGATAAACCGCTAAATCACTTCTTATCACTCTCGTCTTCAATCGTAGTTGGGGATTGTAGGCGATCGTCTCTTCTAGACGGTCTGAATCTACTTTTTATGGAGTGTTGATTTGAGCCATGAATGACTTAAATGATTCCTGTATCATCTCGACAGCTTTCGCTTTTCCCGGCTCGTTCAAATCATGCATATCTACACATAATTGTCGCAGGTCGGAAAGTACCTGAAGGAGGAAAGACTCGGTAAAATTAGAGCGATTCTCTGGAAAGAGAGACCGAACCCTTTGATAGCATATAATAGATTCCCCGTATCGCTTCTGCTGTCGAAGCACATAACCATATCCTTGCCAAGACCAGTGAGAGTTGGGCTTAAGTTTAAGAGCCTTTTCGTAACTTGTTAGTGCAGCTTCATACCTTGTTAACTCGAATAAACAACGTCCTCGATTGTCCCAGGCACAAGAGTAGGAAGGATTTAGTTCAATGGCTTTATCAAAACAGACTAATGCTTGCTCATATCGTGACTGATGCTTGAGCGTGTAACCTTTACCGTGCCAAGCCCAGTCGTAGTCAGGCTTCAGTTCGATCGCTCGGTCATAGCTGGCAATGGCTTCTTCATAACGACCTAGCTCATTAAGCGCATAGCCTCGTTCACCCCAAGCATAGGAGGAGGAGGGTTCTATCTCGATCGCCTTGTCGTAGCTGGCAATTTCTTCTTCGTGTCGCTTCAGTTCCCTGAGAGAGAGTCCTCGGTTTTTCCAAGCCAAGTAACTGCGAGGTCTACTTGCAAGGACTCGATCATACTTTCTGAGCGCATCCTGATACTTGCCTGCTTCACGCAATTCGTTCCCCCACTGCATCCAAGCCCCAGATAGGTGCAATTCCTGCAGGAAACATAGCATAATGTATGCTGCGCATGCGCAAATGAACTCCATTAGAAGAAAACCCAGAACATTGCCGGGAATCACTTGGAGAATAGATATTGTAGTTGCTACTAAGAAGGCCAATACTACTACTATGCGTAAACAATGATCAAGCTGACGACGCCAAGGCATCCCATTCCACGGCGCTAGAGGATACCGAGCCAAGATCGATTCAGTTACCGTTAGAGCATCAGCCTCAACCGCAACAGGAACAGCAGGCGGACTTTGCAGCGCCTTCAGCGCCTCAGCCGCACTCTTAAATCGCTGGGCCACAATCGGCTCAATCAAACGTTCAATCCACTGAGCCACAGGGGGAGACAGCGACGCATTACCTCGCACATCCAGCTTGAGATCATCCGTCATCAGATCCGCCGGATGTTGTCCCGTCGCCACATGCGCCAGCGTCATCCCCAAACCATACAAATCCGACGAGGGCAACGCCCGCCCCATAAACTGCTCCGGAGCCATGTAGCCATAGGTCCCCACCACCGTAAACGTACCGCTTCCCTTGCTGACCGGCGTCTGTACCGAACCAAAATCCACCAGATAGACCTGCCCCACATGGTTACCCGAGCGATTGGTCAGGAGAATATTGCTCGGCTTGATGTCCCGGTGAATCACAGGAGGATGGCGATCGTGGAGATAGCTCAGCGTCTCTAGAATCGACTCTGCGATTTGCTTGAGCTCAAGCTCCGTGAAGCTTCGCCCCGCTTGGATGTGTTCTGTGAGCGATCGCGCCTCAATGTAACTCTGAACTAAAACAAACTCCTGCTCCCCCCCATCCATCTCAAAGAAATCTAGGAATTTAGGGATTTGAGGATGTTCCAGCGCCTGAAGGGTCTTAGCCTCCCGCTCAAACAACTTGAGCGAGTCCCAGCTAAATTCAGCGCCAAACCGCAGCATTTTCAGCACAACCGGCTGATCAAACGTTTGGTCTAGCGCGAGCCAGGTTTGCCGCCCAGCCTTATGGCTGAGCTGCTGCGTGAGTTTGTAGCGATCGCGAATCAGCCTTCCCATAGAACGGGCCTTGCAAGCGTCTATTCGTCTATCGGTCTGAGATTGATATAATATTCGGTACTCTTAGGAAGAGGATAGCGCAACAACTTCTTGTTGTTTGAGGCGATCGCCCATTTGATCCTCCACAACATCCAGATCGTAATCCATCTGTATGCCCAACCAAAATTGAGGCGATATGTTGAAATAAAGAGCTAAACGTAGTTTCTACGGTATTAGTCCTTCGATTTCTGTTGCCATGCCCTACCCGATGAACCGCCGCGCCTACGCTGAAACCTATGGTCCGACCGTGGGCGATCGCCTCCGCCTAGCGGACGCAAGTAAAAACGCCTCGACATCTCCGCAGGCACCAAGCAGAACTAAGATGAAAGGATGAGTTGATGGAAGAATTGACGGCAGAGGAGGTTTGGCAACGAGTGGGGCAAATCACCCTAGCGTATCCGTTGTTGGAGTGCGATCGCTGTGCCATAGCCGTCGCTCGCTGGCTGGAACGCTGGGAAGTGGACTATCGAATTTTACGGTTGAAGACAACGCGACGGCGGGAGATGTATATCACGAGCGATCGCCATAACAGGGATGAGTCTATCACGGAAAATGGGACACACTCTGGAGTGGAGGTGATGGGTCGAGTGTTTGACAACCTTTCCACGGATGGATTAGCAAGGGACGACTGGATTAGAGATTTCTAATGTTTGAGTGGCCAGTTTGTTGTCACTGAATTGTCGCTATCATCTTTTTTAATGGATCTGGAGGCTGAAACATGACGGTATTTGAACTTTTAGAACGGATAAAGCAAAGTCCTGGTCTCTATCTGGGGCGACCTTCAGTTCATGATTTGTTTGTCTTTTTAAATGGCTATGAAGCAGCTAGAGCAGATTTAGACGTGGCGCTGACGGCAGAAGAGGAGATTTTCTATGATGAGTTTCAGCCTTGGCTACAGCAGCGATTGGGCGTGCGGTCAGTGACCTCTTGGGCAAAGCTGATTATGTTATCCTGCCATGATGAAAGGGCCGGTTTTGAGCAGTTCTTTGAGTTGCTCAAGGTGTTTAAGCAGCGGGATGAGGCAGATGCGATGAGTGCTTAATCTAGGCAAACCAATCGCTCTGAGCCGACTGGAAAACTTCATTATTTCCAGCCTCTGACCTTAAACTAGACCTCTTGCAGTAGCGCCACACTGGGATTCTAGTTCCACATATTTAGTCTTTTTATTGTACTAATCGGAGGTTGCTTGAGAGCAGGTTCAATCATGTATCAATCAAGATGCAAATAATAATGCAATAGTCTGTATTGAAATAAACTGAAGTGACCCCCAAAACCTGAACAGAAGCGAGAGAGAGTAAGCTAAAGTCTAGGAGGCAAAAGGGTCATGGCAAAAAGACAGAGAAATTACAGCAGCGAGTTCAAGGCCAAGGTGGTACTGGAAATGGTCAGCGGCCAGCGGTCGCCGACGGAGGCAAGTCGAGCTCATAAGGTCCATCTATCAGTGCTATGCCGGTGGAAGAATGAATTTCTCAAGCAGGCCCATCGAGCATTTGAAGGGAAAGAATCAAATGACGAAGCCTCAGAGAGAATAAGCGAATTAGAAAGAATGATAGGTCGATTGACAATGGAGCTGGAAGTGTCAAAAAAAGCTTCGGATGTGTGGAACCTGAGCGGAAACGGAAAATGATAGAGGAGTTCAAGGAAGACTATCCCATTCAAATTATTTGCGATGTGATTGGATACAGTCGAAGCCGATATTACTACAAGCCGAAGTCAGAGAAAGAAGATGAAGACGAAAAGCTCAGAGTAGCGATTATCGAAGTTGCAGGAAGATATCCGACTTACGGTTACAGACGGATAACGAAACAACTTCAGCGAGAAGGATGGAGTGTCAACCATAAGCGAGTGAGTCGTCTGATGAGGCAGTTAGGTCTACTAGCTCAAAAGCGGGTGAGGCGGAAGCGAACGACGAACAGTGTGCATGGCTATCGGCGTTATCCAAATCTGGAGAAAGGGCTGTTGGTAATGCGTCCTGAGCAGGTGTGGGTGGCGGACATCACCTATATCCGCTTGAAGGAGGAGTTTGTCTATCTGGCAGTGGTGATGGATGTATTCACCCGCAGTATACGAGGATGGCACCTGGATAAGACAATGGAGAAGAGCTTGACGATAACAGCACTGGAGAAGGGATTGATGAAAGCAATTCCCGAGATACATCATTCAGATCAAGGGGTGCAATATGCAGCGAATGACTATGTAAAAATGTTGGAAGAACACAACGTTAAGATTAGTATGGCAGCTATCGGGAAAGCCTGGGAGAATGGATATGCGGAAAGATTAATGAGGACGATCAAAGAAGAGGAAGTAGACCTATCAGAATACCGAAACTTTAGTGAGGTCTATGAGCGAATAGAAGAGTTTCTAGAGGAAGTGTATATGAAGAAAAGAATCCACTCGTCATTGAGCTATTTGACACCGGCTGAATTTGAAGAAAAGTGGATGCGCGGGCAACAGAATGCAGAAGTGTGATAAAAGTAAAACAACTCTCGCTTAGGCCAGATCTTTCTGTCCAAAGGAAGGGGTTCACTTCAAACTTTTCTCTCCTTGAGAGCATGATTCTACTCTAGTCAGTCGTTCAACTTTTGTACCGATTCTTCTGTGAAAAGAGATCAACTTTCGTTCTACACTGAGGCTTGAGCCGCTACATTGATGCGGGCCAGTCTGCGCCGTTAATTTCTCTAATTGACCATGCCCTACCCGATGAACCGCCGCGCCTACGCTGAAACCTATGGTCCGACCGTGGGCGATCGCCTCCGTCTTGCAGACACCGACCTGATCATCGAAGTCGAACAGGATTTCACCACCTACGGCGATGAGGTCAAATTTGGCGGTGGCAAGGTCATTCGCGATGGCATGGGCCAGTCGCCGATTACGCGGGCCGATGGGGCAGTGGATGTTGTCATTACCAATGCCTTGATTCTCGATTGGTGGGGCATCGTCAAGGCGGACATTGGCATTAAGGAGGGCCGCATTTGTAAGATTGGTAAGGCGGGCAATCCCTACATTCAAGACAACGTTGATATTATTATTGGCCCTGCAACTGAGGCGATCGCAGGTGAAGGCAAAATCATCACCGCCGGGGGCATTGACTCCCATATTCACTTCATTTGTCCCCAGCAGATTGAGACGGCGGTCGCCTCAGGCGTCACAACTATGATCGGCGGCGGCACCGGACCCGCCACAGGAACCAATGCCACAACCTGTACGCCGGGAGCCTGGAACCTTTACCGGATGTTGCAATCAGCGGATGCGTTCCCGATGAATCTGGGCTTTTTGGGGAAAGGCAACAGCGCTAAACCGGAAGGCTTGGCGGAACAGATTCGGGCCGGAGCCATGGGGCTGAAGCTTCACGAGGACTGGGGCACGACGCCTGCGACGATCGATACTTGCCTCGCCGTTGCGGATGAGTTTGATGTACAAGTGGCGATTCATACCGACACGCTCAACGAAGCGGGATTTGTAGAACAGACGATCGCCGCTTTCAAAAATCGTGCTATCCATACCTATCACACCGAAGGCGCTGGGGGCGGCCACGCGCCAGACATCATCCGGGTTTGTGCGGAGCTGAATGTGCTGCCGTCCTCCACGAACCCCACAAGACCCTACACGGTCAACACCCTAGACGAACACCTCGACATGCTGATGGTTTGTCATCACCTCGACCCCAGTATTGCCGAGGATGTGGCTTTTGCAGAATCACGGATTCGGCGAGAAACCATTGCCGCAGAAGATATTCTTCACGACCTTGGAGCCTTTAGCATGATTGCCTCCGATTCCCAGGCCATGGGTCGGGTGGGCGAGGTGATTATTCGCACTTGGCAGACGGCCCATAAAATGAAAGTCCAGCGGGGAGCGCTAGCAGAGGATTCTGCCCGCAACGACAACCACCGGGCCAAGCGCTATGTGGCGAAGTACACGATCAACCCGGCGATTACCCATGGCATTGCTAACTATGTGGGTTCTGTGGAGGAGGGTAAGTTGGCGGATCTGTGTTTGTGGGATCCGGCGATGTTTGGGGTCAAACCAGCGTTGGTCTTGAAAGGTGGCCTGATTGCCTGGGCGCAAATGGGCGATGCCAATGCCAGCATTCCTACGCCGCAGCCGGTGCATATGCGTCCGATGTTTGGCAGTTTTGGGGGGGCGATCGCCGCCACCTCCCTCACCTTCGTCTCCCAAGCGGCCCAAGACGCAGGTATTGCAGACCAAATTGGTTTAAAAACTCCCACGGTCGCGGTCAGCGGCACCCGCAGCATTACCAAGCGAGATCTAAAACTCAATGATGCGATGCCTGTGATCGAAGTAGATCCGGAAACCTATGAAGTGCGTGCGGATGGGGAGTTGTTGACCTGTGAACCGGCGACGGTGTTGCCCATGGCGCAGCGGTATTTCTTATTTTGATGGGGCTTCTCATTAATTCCTGCAACGCCTGGTCTTAATGCTCTTGCTCTTGAGCTTGCCCCTTCGCAGGCGTCAGCAAAGCATCCAGTGATAGCGGCATCCCCATCAAGGCGATCGCCAACGCCAAAAACGAAGCCATGGTCAACACCAAACGCTGTCGCCACGACTGAGCTAAGGCTTTAGGACGGGTCTCAGTGGGCGATCGCAAAACAATCCGCTCCACCCAACGGGGATCATCCTCGCCCCGAACATACACCGTCACCTGAGCCACATCCAGCGTCTCTGGCTGCAAAAATATCAACCCATGACGCAGAAACTGTACCACCTGTTTTTTACTCGGGTAGGCTGAGCCCAAAAGCTCCAGGCGCAGCGTTCGTCCCTTTTTCCAGGCGCACACCTCTATGCCTCGGCGGCTCAGATCCTGCTGAATCAAGGCAGCGATCGCCCGAGGGTCCCCTGTTTTGGCTTGCGTGATGAGGAGGGCCTGTTCCGTATTCATCCAAAATTATTGGGTTTACCTGTATTTTTTCTTCTAATAAAGTTACGGTAAACCCGGAAGATTCAGCCTAATTATCTCTTTATGTAGAGAAACTTTCTCCGGGGCGATCGGCCTCGTACAACCCCGATTTGCCGCCGAGCTTGCGCACCAAGCGGATTCGTTCAATGGTCATCGATTTTTCCAGCGCCTTGGCCATGTCATAGAGCGTTAACGCCGCCACGCTCACCGCCGTTAGGGCCTCCATCTCCACACCCGTTTCCGCATGGGTCTTCACCGTGGCTTCAATGCGATACCCCGGCAAGTTTGGTTCGGGAGTAATGTTGACTGCAATTTTTTTGAGCGGTAGGGGATGGCACAAAGGAATCAGATGGGCGGTTTGCTTGGCGGCCATCATTCCCGCGAGTCGGGCTGTGCCAATCACATCCCCTTTGGGGGCATTGCCTGACTCGATCGCCTGGAGGGTTTCAGGCTGCATCCGGAGGTAGCCCTCGGCGATCGCCTCCCGCGCCGTCACCGCCTTGGCCGAAACATCCACCATTTGGGCCGTTCCCTGAGCATCGAGGTGGCTGAGTGGCGGTCCCTCGTCCGGAAAATTTGTGGAGAAATTTGTAGAGAAATTAGAAATTGGTTGCATCCTGCACCCTATCCTGTGCTATTGTAGGAACGCGTTGAGGGCTTGTAGCTCAGTGGATTAGAGCATCTGACTACGGATCAGAGGGTCGGGGGTTCGAATCCCTCCAAGCCCGTTAAAACACCTCCCATTAAAACTCCTTAGAGTAAGCTTACGCTGCTTCGAGGAGTTTTGTTTTGGGACCCTGGTTATCTCACCAGTTCTCTCACCGCGTAGGAATCTTCACCCTGACCCAGGGCGTAGCGCAGGGAATGGCCCAGGCTTTTACCGGATTGGGTGACAAATAGGGCCAAGGCCAAAAGCACCATCACCGCTGTAATGGCAAAGAGTGGGCGATAGCCGAGCTGATTGGCGACTTGGCCGAAGAGGGGGGCGGCGATCGCTCCCCCCAGATCCAATCCCAGCAAACACACCCCAAAAATCCGTCCCCGTTCTTCCGGGCGCGAGCGATCGGCCAACATCGCCGCCAGCATGGGAATCAGCAGGCCAAACCCTCCCCCTTCGATCGCCGCTGCCACGAGAAAGGCCTGGGGCGTCTGGGCCAAAAACAACAGGACCATGGCAATGCCGTAGGCCACAATCCCCAGGGTCATAAACAGCCCCCGGCCAAACCGCCGCGACGCCGTTCCTGCCACCAGCCGCATAATAAAGCCCATCATGGCAGCGGTACTAAAAAACAGACCGGCTGAGAGGGCAATCTGCTCAGACTTAAGGTACAGAGCTGTGAACGTCATCAGATTGCCAAAGGCCAGCCCCAGTAGCAGCATCACAACGGTCGGCACCCACACCGCCGGAGCCCGCAGCAGCCCCCAAAAGGCCAGTTTCTGACCCGCAGCATTTTGAGTCAATTGGGTTTGGTTGACTTCCTGCACCCGCAACGAGAGCAAAAACCCCAATCCCCCCAGAACACTCGCTGTCCAAAACAGGGGGGGAAATCCTAGAGTTTCGAGGAGAACGCTCCCCAAGGCTGGACCGATGGCCATGCCCACGGGGGTTGTTAGGCTCATGTAGCTAATCACCTCAGTTCGCACGGTCAGCGGCGCAATGTCGGCAACCAACGCAGAATAGGCCAGCGTCACCGCCGCGACGCTGAGGCCATGGAAAATCCGCGTGGCGAAGAGCAGGGGCAAGCTTTGCGTGAGCGCATAGCCCAGGGGGGCGATCGCCACCGCCGCCATCCCAATCAACAGCGCCGGTTTGCGTCCTCGGCGATCCGCCAGTTGTGCCAAGCGGGGCCGAAACAGCAGCAACCCCACCGTAAACCCACCAATGACTTGACCCACCTGTCCCGGTGTTCCCCCAATGTGCTCAATGTAGAGCGGCAGTGTGGGCAAAAACAGCGTCAGGCTAGCCCAAAATAAAAGACTTGCTGCGAAAAGCGTCAGCAAGTTCCAACGTTGGGCAACGGAAAGTGCCCGAAAGCTATTCAAAGTAGATTCCTCGTACCACGAACTCTTTTCCTATGATGGAACGTGGCCGAGGAAATCGCTAGTTCGGCGTCTAGTTCAGCGTCTAGTTCAACGTTTCGTTCAACGTCTAGTAAGCCTGACGAGAGATCTGCTTCTCAACCAAAGCCTGAGTGTCGTGGAGCATCGTCGTGCGGCTGTCGCGGGGTTGACCCATGCTAGGAACGAGATTGCGGGCTTGAAGGGTCATGTGGAGCTGGAGTTCGGCCACGTAGTCGGCAAAGTTCTCACGCTGCTGAGCGGGACTGGTGGACTGTGCCTGGACGGTGTTCATCATGCTGTTAGCCATAAGGATAACGTTGACCTATTAGAGCGGCTTATGAATCGCATCACTCTACAGAGATATCATAGCGATCTAAAGGGGTTTAGACTTTGCAACGAAGCGTAATGATTGTTCCCACCCTTACAAGGTGTTCGAACAAGGGTTCTACCCCGCGAGAAACTGCTCCATCCAGCCCTGAACCAAGTCGCGGCGCTCTACATCGCTCCAGGTCAGCCAAGTGTCCAGTGTGACTTGGGCGGTTACCCAATCCACCAGTGGCCAGAGCTCTTCGTCGAGCTCCTGTTTGAAGCGATCGGGACTGCTGAACATAAACCGGGATTTTTTCTCGGTCATGCGGGCGAGAAATTTTGTACGGAGGTAGTAGGGGCTTTTGAGTTTGAGGGCGAAGCTGCCGTCCCCGAGGCGAATCATGAAGCCTTCGTGGTTGACCGTGCGGACTTGGGCGATCGCCTCCCCAAACGTCCCCTCAAACCAATGGGGACGAGCCACCTGAAGGGTTGTCGCCGCTACATCCAAATCCGCTTCGGGATAGAACTCCGCAATGTGCAAGGGCTGTGGGTTGAGCCTCTGCGAAGCCTGCCCTGCCCCAATCAAATGCAGCCCTTCCTGGTCTTTGGAATACTGGATAATGTGGGGGTCGTCCTGATGAATGGCTTCCCACAGGAGCGTTACGCCTGGATGTGCCCGCAACCAGCCGATAACTCTGCCATAGAGACCCTCTCGATACAGCAAGGCTTTGGCCCGCTCCACATATTCCCCTTCAAACGAGCCGGAGCAAGTCACAACCACTTCGCTGGGATGGTAGGGATGCAAAAAGGTCGTAACCAAAAAGCCATTGAGTTTTTCAATCGCCGTTACGGGTTTATCGAGCGGCAGCGTCGTCCCTTGTTCCCTATAGTTGAACGTGCGGGGAAAGGGAAAGCTAATGGGTTCGCCATGGAGACCCACGACCACCCCCCGCGCCAGTTTGAGCTCTGGGTGACGTTCCCAGGCAGACGCGGTGTAAAAGGCTCTGGAGGTGTATTTATACAGGGTTAAAGGCCCAGCGTTGACCCGTTTAACCAGTTTGTGGCCCACTAGATTTTCGAGGCGATCGGCCAGACTTGCGGGCTTTTTGCTATAGTCAAATCCACAAGGCATTCGAACAATGGTTTCCTCAGGCAGTTGCAAGGCCACCAACGGCCCCCCAAAGCCTGCGCCTTCTTCCAGGGAATAAATGCGATTGGCTTTGCCTAGCTCCGTAGGCTCCTCTGGCGAGGTCAGGGGGATATGACCCCGCACCAAACCCAGCGTGGAAGTTTGCCGAAAAACGCTATCCGTATCGTGGCTTTCGTTGACTCGGCAACGACCATAGACCCGATCATGGCCCGGTTGCAGGAGGGGATCAAACCACTCAATATCGCCGTGACACAGCACGCGGTTCTGGTAGCGGTAGAACGTGGGCAGGTTGCTAATAAACCGAATTAGGGTTTGCCGCTGAGCTTCGGTTTGCTGAAGGGCGAAGTGGAGGGTTTCTCGGGTGGCGCGCGATCGCACATTCTCCCCCCGCAACCCTCGCAGCAGATTATGGTCATGGTTTCCCCGCAGGCAGTAGTGACCCTGGCTCACTGCTGCCATAACCCGATCGAGAACCTCTAAGGACTGGGGACCGCGATCGACTAGATCTCCCAAAAAGCAGAGCTTCCGTCCCTGGGGATGCTGGAAGCTTTCGTCATAGCCCAGTTGCGTGAGCAAAGCCCTGAGACCATCGGCCAGTCCATGGACATCGCCAATCACATCCAGCAGCGTTTCGTCTGGAATCGTGGGAATCTGGGGTTCTAGGACAATGCCCGAGGGGATGCATTGATATGGCCAGCGAGAATCCCGCTGCAGCCGATTGAGAAATTGAGTTAAGACGCCATCGGGCACGGCACAGCGACGGTTTTGATTTTGGCGACGGAGCTGATCTTCTGGTAAGTCAAAGATGATGACTTGAATCGGTACGCCTAGAGTTTCCGCAATTTCAGCGAAGGGTTTGCGTTCTTTGTCGCTAATCAGGGTTGCATCGACAATGGTGGTTAGGCCCGCTTTGAGACGCGATCGCACCACCTGTCCCATCACCGAAAATACCAGTCCATCATCCACCGCTAGGGGGCGCTCGGCCACCTGGCCATCGACCACTGCCGGTCCCATGCCAAAAAAGCGACTGCGATAGTCATCGCTAGAGACGATGAGGGAAGGTGGCAGGGCTGCACAGGCTGTACTTTTGCCGCAACCGGGTGGTCCAGATAACAGCACGAGACAACCCAGGGGGATCGGTAGGGTTTGGGTGGAAAACGGATACATGATTTTATTATCGCTTGAACTTTTAGTTTTCCCGCCTGACCCTGATCTGAAAACGAGAATTTCTAAAGATTAGATCTTAGCTTGAGAAGTCTGGGAACAAAACCTGGGAATAATCATACAGAAGTCAGAGCAGTCTAAACCCTGCACGTTAATAACAGTGTCGTTCAAAACCATGCATCAAAATTCTCAGTTTAATCAGACTCAGTTTAATCAGACTCTGCGGTCTCACCCACTCAAATTGATCAACCGCCGAACGTTCCTCTTCGGTTCGGGGATGGTGTTAGCTCGATCTGTGACCTTGCCCTTCCAGCTCACTCCACCCATCAATGTCTCTCTGGCATCCCAACCCAGCCCACTCCCCGTGGAGCGAATCACCGTCGCGGGGGGCGTACCGTTGTATCGAACGATGGTTGATCTACAGGATCCGGAAGTCTTCCTGAGTATTGGCCTTGCAAACAATGCCACTCAGGCCAATAGCAGTCAGTTTTCTGCGGGTGATGAAGCGTTCTCGTCATTGATTCGGCGCTATCCGGCAGCGGCTTTACTAACGGGTACCTTTTTTAGCAAGGATGCTCAGAAACGAGTCATGGGCAACATGGTTGCGGCGGGTCGCTTTCTGAAATATAGCCAGTGGGAAAACTATGGCACCACCCTGGGAATCCGGGCAGATAAACGGCTGGAAATGCGAACGGCTCGGGTGGAAGGCAAGCCGGAATGGGACAAGCATTGGTTTTCGCTGACCTGTGGACCTCGGTTGCTCAAGCAAGGCCAGGTGTGGATTTCGCCGAAGAGCGAGGGATTTAGCGATCCTCATGTTTTGGGTGTAGGGGCAAGAACAGCGGTTGGTTTTCCCAAGAGTGCCAATAAACTTGTCTTTGCAACGTTCCTCAAACCCTTATCGCTCCAAGCGGAGGCCAATGCCATGAAAGCACTCGGCTGCTACGAGGCGATGAATTTGGATGGGGGTGCCTCTGTCGCCTTGGCCCACCGAGGTAAGGTCTTGGTAGAGGCCGGTCGGCGGTTGACGAATCTGGTGGTGGTTTATGATGTGAACCATCCGGCTCCCCAGGCGGTGAAGGAGGCGTGGCGGCGGTTTCAGGGGGAGGGGAAGGCGATCGCTTGATAATTTAGCGCTGACTTGTGTCTTGCGATCGGGCAATGGTTGAGGCATTGCGGTTCAATTGCAGGGGGATCCTGTGTTGGAAGAATGATTGTTTGGGTGAGGTAATTGGCTTCGCCTAGCTCCGAAGGATCGCTTTTGGGAGGGCAGGCGATCGCCCCCAAGCCCGCGATAGACTTGAGGGGAGGCGCGATCTTTTCCCCCTAATCTAAACTCCCCATGCAAGTCACGATTGATATCCCTGAATCCCTGGCAGAACAGCCTGACCCTAAGATGACTGATTAGAATAGACCCATGTTAAATGCTGGCGTTTTGACGTTTCGAGAATTTGCGATGGGTGAGCAGTTGCCGCTGGCGGTGATTCAGGAGGCGGTGCTGGAATTTTTGCAAGGCCGCGATGATGTCGTGGTCTTCGGAGCCCAGGCTGTCAATGCCTGGGTGAATGAGCCCCGGATGACTCAAGAGATGGAGCTATTTGCCCTGGAAGCAGGCAGTCTTGCCGAAGAAATCTGTAGCTACCTGAATGATAAGTTTCAGATTGCAGTGCGAGTTAGGGAGGTGAAGACTAAGCTGGGCTATCGAGTTTACCAACTCCAGAAACTTGGCAATCGGCATTTGGTTGACATTAGAGCGATTGAGAGGCTTCCTATTGCAGAGCGGATTGAGCAAGTTTTAGTCATGGCTCCGGCTGAGCTGCTGGCCTACAAAGTGATGGCCTATTATCGGCGACGGGGCAAGCCTAAGGCAGGTACAGACTGGCGGGATATTGCCATGCTGCTGTTGACGTTTCCACAGTTTCAGGAAGACCCAACATTGGTGACGGAGCGATTGGCGGTAGCGCAGGCAACGCCTGAGATGATTGAATTGTGGGAAAAGTTGTCCCAGCAAGTATTTGAGCCAATTGATGAAGGTGAGGATTTTTGAGAGAGACCGAGCAGCCTATTGCATCAGGGCAGTAGCTAGCATTATCTGCTGAATAACAGGGGTAAAATGGTGCTAAATCCTTATTTGCAACTCTATATTTTGGAGATACGATTGATGCAGACTCATTCTATAACAATTGAGCTACCCCCAGCTGTGTTCCAGCAGCTTGAGCAGATAGCGGTTGTGACACAGCAGCCAATTGAACAGTTGGTGATACAAAGCGTGGCCAATAATTTGCCACCGATGCCAACCGTTAGCTCGATGGAGCTTCAGCGGGAGTTGTTAGGTTTTCAGCAGCAGCCTTTAGAGCAGGTATTACAGGTTGCTAGGTCTGTGATGGATGAGGCGACTGGTCGGCGGCAGGCGGAACTGCTGGAGCGAAACCAGGATGAGCCATTAACGGCAGAGGAACAGCAGGAGCTGACGGAGTTGCGGGAACTCGCGGATGGTCTGATGTTGCGGAAGGCTTATGCATGGGCAGTTTTGAAGTGGCGGGGATATCCGATTCCAGCTTTGAATAGTTTGCCAGTGGGCTAGGTGGGGACTGTAGGCAGATGGCAATTTCGGATAGCTTGCGTCAGCAGGTGATGCAGCGGGCTGAGTTTCGGTGTGAGTACTGCAAAACCTCTGTGCGGATCACGGGAACGCCTTTGGTGGTAGAGCATGTCTATCCGCGATCGCTAGGCGGTTCGGATTCTGCTGATAATTTGGCAGCAGCTTGTTATCGTTGCAATGAGTTCAAGGGGGCAAGGATACAGACCATAGATCCGGAGTCGGGGCAGCTTGTGAGTCTATTTCACCCGCGAACTCAGGTTTGGATGGAGCATTTTGCTTGGGCCAATGGCGGGGTCTATGTGGTGGGTTTGACAGGGATGGGGCGTGCGACGGTGATGGCGTTGCGGATGAATAATGAGAATGTGGTGAATGCCAGGGCTCTTTGGGTTTTGAGTGGTTGGCATCCACCTGCTTGAGGATGATTTTAGAGTGCTTGACGGAGTAGTGGCGGGTGCGGTGGTGGCCGGGTGTGCTGTCTTGGGTCCAGCAGGCGGAGCGGCGGCAGAATATTGTGTTGACGGTTGGGTTCAGAGCAAGACACCAGACTTGAAACATCTACTTTGTTTGGGTGAGGCGATTGGCTTCGCCTAGCTCCGAAGGATCGCTTTTTGGCGGGTAGGCGATCGCCCCCAACCCCGCGATACAATTGAGTGAAGGCGCGATATCTTCCTCCTAAGCACAACTCCCCATGCAAGTCACTATCGATATCCCTGAATCCCTGGCAGAACGGCTCAAGCCACACGCCGCGAGGCTCCCGGAAATCCTGGAGCGGGGTTTGTTGGAGGTGCAGTCAGAGGCTGTCAGTCCGTTTCATGGGGAGGCGGATATTATCTACCTGCTGGCAAGTCAACCTGACCCCAAGACGATTTTAGCGATTCGACCCTCGTCAGAATTGCAGTCACGGATGTCTGAGCTGTTGGCGGCAAAGAAACAGCGGGATTTGTCGCAAGATGAGCAAACGGAGCTGGAACGCTATTTTTGGCTGGAGCATTTGGTCAGATTGGCGAAGGGGAATACCTATCGTCAGCTTAAGTTGGCAGCATGAGCTATGTTTCTGGTGCGCTTAAGCGGATAGTAACTGAGCGATCTGAGGAGAGCTGAGCGATTTCTTCAGGATGAGTGAATGCAGCAGAGTTGTATTAGCGTCTGAGTTGTTTGTTGCAGGCGGCGGGTACGGCGGTGGACGGATGTGTTGTCTTGGGTGAGGCAGGCGGAGCCGATAGCAAAATATTTTATTGACGGTTGGGTTTGGGACAAGGCGATAGAATTGAAGTATCCGTGCCCATTACTCCCGACTGTCATGACATTGACGCTCTTACCCCCCCATTTGCATCAGTTACCTGCGTCTTTGCCCCTTGAGGGGGCTGTACGAATTGATTTGCAGGAAGGGATTCCTATTTTTAAGGCATCTAGAGCTGTTCAGGAGCGGGTTCAGGCTCTCTTAGACCGCATGAAGAACATTGGGCTTTCTGAGGAGGAGGAGCTAGAGCTGGATCAATATGAAGAGATTGATAGCTACCTCAGTTTTGTGAATCGCCTGATTCGTAATCAGATGTTAATGCAGTCGCAACAAGCATCTTAGATGGCTGCTCGAAGTATTTCAGACGCAATGAAGGCTCAGGTACGTGCCAGAGCGCAGGGTCTTTGTGAGTATTGTCATGCGGCGGAGCAGTGGCAGTATGTTGAATTTACGGTAGATCATGTGCTGCCTGTGTCGAAGGGCGGCAGTGATTTGGTGGACAATTTAGCGCTGGCTTGTTTTTACTGCAATCGCCGCAAGTTATCAAGTGTCAAGACATTTGCCTGTCGCGACAATTAGAAGGCGGGGAGCCCACTGAATTGGCAAAAGGAAATGAGAAGCGGCAATCTCAGGTCAAGACGACAATCTAAGATCGCTTCTGGTGTGTCGATGTTTGGGAGTCAGATTCAGAGGATTTTGCCGGGAGTGCCTTCAAGTTCTCAGAGCGCTGGTGAGCGGAGCGTTTACGAAAACTGTCCGCCTTGATTTCGAGAATGACCGCATGGTGAATGAGGCGGTCAACGGCGGCGACGGTCATCATGGAATCACCAAAGATGGAGTTCCACTCACTGAACGGCTGATTGGCAGTGACCATGATGCTTTTGCGCTCATAGCGATAGGCAATGAGTTCAAAGAGAACGGAGGTTTCTGCCTCGGATTTTTGGACATAGCCGAGGTCATCAATGATCACGAGGTCAAAGCGGTCGAGCTTTTTCAGGGCAGGCTGAAGCTGGAGATGAAGCTTTTCTTTTTGGAGATACTGCACCAGGGTGGTGGCACAGAAGAATTTGACGCGCTTGCCCGCTTCCAGGGCGGCACGAGCGATGCCAGCGGCCAGATGGGTTTTGCCGACCCCAGAAGGTCCGAAGAAGAGACAGTTTTGGGCGTCATCAATCCACTGGGGTTCAGTGGCGAGTTTTTGAATCGGGAGAGGGTTAACCAGGGGCAGGTGTGTCCAATCGAAATTGGAAACCGTTTTGGCGTTGGGCAGTTGAGCTTCGGTGATGGCTCTTTGGAGGCGCAAAGCCTTGCGGCGGTCTGTTTCGAGTTGGCACAGGGCCAAGAGAAATTGCGCGTAGGACCAGGTCTCTCGCATGGCTTGCTGCTCCAAGGTCTCCCAGTGGTTGAGCATATGGGATAAGCGCAGGTGCTTGAGCTGAGCGCTGAGGCTTTGGTAAGGGCTCAGCTCCGGTTGAGACGAGCTCTGGTTCTGCATCTGGGATGACGCTGCTGTGGGTGAACAGGAGGGCATCGTAGTCGTTGAGGTCATGTTGTTGGACATTCACGGTGGGGAATTCGAGTTTGGTGAGCAACTGAAAATGGAGTCTGAGCCTTGAGAGGGTGAGGGTTTTGGCCTCAATCTCTGGGAAGAGGTAGTCAGCGACCGCCGCTTCCTTGTTTTGGGTCGCCGCAATATAGAGGGCTTCGACCATGAGCACGGCGGCAGAATCAAGCTCAAAGCCAGCCTGGAGCTGTTTCCAGAGTTGGTGATAGCGCTCATTGGGCAGGAGGTCCTCTCGCCAGGTGCTGTGGAGGAAGGCCAAGGGCTTTTTGCGCAACCCTTCGATGACATGGTGATAGTCCACCGAGCGGGCGCGCCGCTTGTCCTTGTCAGTAGAACGAATCCGTTTCAACCTGAACACTTCATGGCCTTCGAGGTAGCCCATCAGGCGGTTGTGGTGCAGATGCACTTCCAGGGACCGGCCAATTAAGCGAGACGGCACGCTGTAGAGCATGCAGCGGATATCAATCGTGCTGTTGCTGCTCACCTTAGCGGTGAGGAGTTCGTAGTCCGCAGCCCGGTATTTGGGCAACGCCTGGAGATGCGCTTTCTCATGCTCATACTTATCCTGATGCTGGGCATTGAGCTTGGCCACACAGTCATTGAGCAGGTCTTGATAGTCGCTGACGCTAGCGAAGTCGGTGCTGCCGCGCAGGTACATCGCTTGGACAATGCGGTTCTTCAGATGACCGTGGGGGCCTTCAATAGAACCGTTCTCGTGGGCGATTCCCCGGTTGTTTCGCGTCGGTTGCAACCGATAGTGCTCACACAGGTCGTCATACAAGCGCGTCAGCGGTTTGGTCTTCTTCCCACCCAGATTTCGATAGGCCGCACTCAGGCTATCGGTGCGATGCTGCTTTGGAGCCCCGCCGCAGGCAAACAGGGCATTCTGCAATCCTTCGGATAGGGCGACAAAGCTTTCACCCCCCTCGATTAACTCCGCGTAGGACCAGCCGCTGTAGCCCAAGCGGTAGTGATAAATCAAGTGCTCATAGGGCTTTCCATTTATCGTCACCACCGTCCCTTTGAGTTCGGTGAAGTCGGAAAATCCTTGCACCCCCGGCTCGTGACGCAGCTCAAACATCACCTCGGGAGCTGGACCATACAGTGCTTTCCAGGTTCTCACTCGCCGCTGAAGCGTCCTGAGCACTTGCGGATATTGACCCGGATATTTGTCCTGCAAATGCTCAAATAACGTCGTCGGTTTCAGTCTTGGCTCAGCTCGCAGCATCGCCTCTAGTTCGGCTTCCCAAAGACCGTTGAGTGGATCTGGCCGGGTCCGCACCCCGGTGCCCTCTCCACTCCCCTGCTGCCACTCGTTGGCATCCATTCGTTGCGCGGTTCGCACCGAAAATTCCGCCACCGCTGCCGCATCTTGCTGCGACAGGCCATGCTCCTTTGCATTCATGTACACTCGCTGTTGATACATTATTACTCTCGACACTCGTTAGAGTCCTTTCTTTCCAGGGGGACCCTATGAGTGTCTTTTTTTGTCGATCGCCACGCCAGTGAGCTGTCAAAGTCTCACGTCTGTCTCACGATCCAAGCCACGCTTTCGCGACAACTCCCGCCAGGAAATGTCGAGCAGCCGCCAATGCTATTGTCGTCTAACACCGCAAGTGGAATTCTACAATGGCAATGGATTCAGAGACGGATGAAAAGGTACAGCTTTTTAACCCGAGGCGGGATGAGTGGCGGAAGCATTTTGTTTGGTCAGCGGATAAGCTGCAAATTTTGGGGCTAACGGCGATCGGGCGAGCGACGGTGGAGGCGTTGCAGTTTAATCGGGAGCGGATTTTGAGTGTTCGGGCGGCGGATGTGGAGGTGGGACGGCATCCGCCGGAGGGTGATCCTGTGCTGGAAGAATGATTGTTTGGGTGAGGCGATTGGCTTCGCCAAGCTCCGAAGGATCGCCCCCAACCCCGCGATACAATTGAGTGAAGGCGCGATATCTCCCTCCTAAGCACAACTCCCCATGCAAGTCACTATCGATATCCCTGAATCCCTGGCAGAACGGCTCAAGCCACACGCCGCGAGGCTCCCGGAAAGCCTGGAGTGGGGTTTGTTGGAGGTGCAGTCAGAGAAAGAAGCAGCGGGATTTGTCGCAAGATGAGCAAACGAAGCTGGAACGCTGTTTTTGGCTGGAGCATTGGGTCAGATTGGCGAAGGGGAATGCCTATCGGCAGCTTAAGTTGGCAGCATGAGCTATGTTGCTGGTACACGAATTTTGCGGTTCGATTTGCCGGAACGGGTGGAAGAGAGATTGCTTTGGGCAATGCTTGAATAAGCAGTTTCACCGGGGGAAATTTTGAGCGGTTGGGTGGCGGATGCTGAGGTTGGGCAGCATCCACTGGGGAGTGATCCTGTGTAAGAATAGGCAACTATGACGGCGTAGATGAGTGATGAAAATTTAGTGAATGCCAGCAGATTATGAATTTTAAGCGACTGGCATCCACTAAGATAAAGACTATTTCCGTAAGCGAATAAAGCGATTTACTTCGCTTTTGTGATATTTGACTATATGGTGAAGAGTCCCATCACCAACAGTTTTACCATCACCATCTTGATCGCCATCTTTGTCTGTACGCCAGTTAGACTCTGAAATCCAAATATAATCACCTTCCACTTTTTCGACAATTGCTACATGTCCAAATTCTCCAGTAGTCCATTGGGCAATATCTCCAGCTTGGGGTTGTGTAGCGATTGAAGCACCGTTATGGAACGCGCCCCACTGTTTGGCATTAGCCTGGCCCAATGAGGCAACAGCATCTTCTGGGCGATACCCTAGTTCTTTGAGACGACCATACACGTACCAAGTACAGTTTCCTTCCATTCCCGAACTATTTTCACCTAGAAGACTTGACCCAAGCCCGCTTTCGGCAAAAGGATTTCCTTCTTTCCCATAAAACTGCCTACGGGATTGAAAGTAACTTGCATTCTGTCGTGTTAACAATGGCGAAAAGCTTCCTCCTGTCAAAGTGGAAGAAGACTGAAAAATGCTACCATTTGCGTTGATCACCCATGCTCCCCCATTAGCAGTTGCGGCAACGTTTACAGCGGCACCTCCAACCTCCTCCCATCCGAAGCCAGTCCATTTGTGAATACTATTTCCTCCGCTACCTCGCGAATTCATACCAATCACCCATACTGAGCCATCCGCACCTATATCAATATCTTTTGCAAGACCGGGCTGAGGTATCCACTGATTAGCTTGCCGTTGATAAATAACTCCATTAGCATTAACAACCCAGGGTGTACCATCAGGTTGAACTGCAATCTTTACAGCGGCACCTCCAACTTCCTCCCATCCGAAGCCAGTCCATTTGTGAATACTATTTCCTCCGCTACCTCGCGAATTCATACCAATCACCCATACTGAGCCATCCGCACCTGTATCAATATCTTTTGCAGCACCAATTTTGTGAGACCAACTAATACTATTCATCTCAATATCTAATGTTTTTCCATTCAGAAAAATGGAGGATTGATCATCTTGGTTTTGCAGATTAACCAGGACTGAAGCATCGATAAAATTATCTTGAACAATCCGCGAGAAAATATCCCCCTCATCCCCCGCCGCATCGATCGCATTCACCCGCGCATCAACCCCATGCCCAAACTCCTCAATCAAAACCCCCGTAATCGCATCAAAATCCCCCGACGCCAAAAACTGCCGCGACAGATAAACCGTATCCGTCGCCTGAGCATAGGCCCCCAACGCCCCACCCAAAATGCTGTCATCCAACACCTCCACCCGAGGCAACACCCCAGTCCCCATCACCAACGAATCAAAAAACTGACCCGCCGCAACCCCATCGAATCCCTCCCCAAACGCCACCCCCATCTGCGCCGCAAAAGCCTCCCGCTGCCCAAACCGCACCATCGCCTCATAGGCCTGCTGCACCCCCTGGTGCAATACCGCGTCCACACTGCTCTGATCCATCGGTTCAGCCTGAGCCAGCTCAGGAGAAACCTGCGACACCGGCAAACCCACCACCGGCTGAGAAGACACCAAGAACTCTGAGTTACTGCTTGAAGAGAAAGTCATAATGCTTGTGAAAACGATAGGTCCGCGCCCTGAGCGCTGTTCCTTGTGATAGCGCGTCTAGTCCCAATAAGAGAATGAGAAAAGATGCATTTGGCCAAAACTTGATAGCAGCATGTGCAGGAGCTGAGCTTTCTTTTTGAAAAGACAGAATTCCGTAATTGCCCCTGCGCCAAATTGCCAACAACAACCCAACAGTTAAATTCTTCCCCCCTGTCCTATTCCTCCCCAGTTTCCTAACCTTGTTTTCGGTCTGTTATTCTCTAAAAAGAAACAAGGGTGCTTAGAACTGCAAACCGCAAAAGTCCAGGACCTCTATGAGCAAAACATCCCTAGAAGACTTTCAGGCTTGGACCCATCAAACCGCCCAACTGTTGCGAGAGCATCGGTGGCATGAGATCGATTTACCAAAACTCATTGAAGAGGTCGAAGACTTGGGCAAAAGCGAACGTCGGAGCATTGCCAGCCAGCTCACTCGTCTTCTTCTCCATTTGCTCAAGTGGCAATATCAACCTCAACGGCGATCAGATAGCTGGCTCGACTCCATGACCGACGCTAGAACTCAAATTGCATTAACCCTTGAAGATAGCCCCAGCCTGAAAAGCTATCCCGCCGAGACCCTCGCCGCTAGTTACCAGCGTGCCCGTCGTCAGGCGAGCCAGCAAACTGGGATAGAGTGCTCGGTTTTTAAAGAGTCCTGCCCCTATTCCCTGGACCACATCTTGTCCGAGACCTGGCTACCGGAAAGTTAGATGACTTTGGGATAAAGTGTTATTTTCGCCACGCTCCCGACTCGCTTCCTTATCAAAGTGCTCAACGTGCGTGATGCGGTTTGGCGATGACCTTATTGCTCCAACGCAAACAGCTTCTAGGGTTGAGAAAATATGAGCGATCGCCCCACCCTCATCATCGGCGCAGGCCCCACCGGCGCAGCCCTCACCCTTCTCCTCGCCCGTGCAGGTTTACCCGTCATTCTCATCGAAGCCGCCTCCCACTTCCAGCGCATTTTTCGGGGACAAGCCCTCATGCCCAGCGGTCTAGAGGCCCTAGCCCAGCTCGGCCTCCGGGAAACCATTGAGACAATGCCTCACCAAACCCTAGACGCCTGGGAATTTTGGATCGAAGGAAAACGCCTGTTTCGCGTTGAGGAACCCCTCGAAGCCGACGGTCTCCCCTGTACCCTTGTGTCTCAACCGGCCCTGCTCACCGCCCTGGTGGCTGAAGCGCGAACCTATCTAAATTGCCAGGTGTTGCAGGGAACGGCTGTCCAAGATTTGTTGCGGGAGGGCGATCGGGTAATTGGGGTAAAGCTCGCCAATGGCGAAAGCCTGGGGGCCAAATTGGTGATCGCGGCGGATGGGCGGAATTCGACAATGCGGCAGCGGGCTGGGTTGGTCTTACAACCTAATGGGGCTGGACGAACGGCAGTTCGTCCCTACGGTGTGAATGTGCTTTGGTTTAAGCTCAAGGACGTGCCGCCCGTTCGGGATGAAAACGTCTTCCATGCCATTCTTAAGGGCCGCCATAGCTTTGGGTTCTTTCAGAGCGCAGAAGGGGAACCGCAGATCGGTTGGGCGATCCATCCTGACGATGAGCTGGATTGGAAAAATCTAGACTGGCCCGAACAGTTGGCGAAGCATTCACCAGATTGGCTAGCGCCCTATTTTCGTAAACATGCTGCCCAGCTTGAAACCCCCACGTTGTTTTCCGTGACCGTGGGTCTCGCACCGCAATGGTGGATGCCAGGGCTACTATTACTCGGCGATGCAGCTCATCCCATGTCGCCCATTCGCGCCCAGGGCATTAATATGGCGCTGCGGGATGCCATTGTTGCCGCGAAGCATTTGGAGCCTTTGCTGCAAGAAGATGTGGAGACCACTCGGCTTGATGCAGCTTTGGCGCAGATTCAGGCAGAACGGGAACCGGAGATTCGGCGATCGCAACATCTCCAAGCCCAAGAACTCGCCCAAGCCGCTAAGCTGCGCAACTTCCCCCTGCTGCGCTGGGGAGCCAGCACCTTTGCGCCACTCGTGGGTCCGGGTGTGCGGTGGTCTTGGCTGCAACGACAGCAGCAATTAAGACAAGGGATACAATCCCTTTAGCCCTGCAAGCTTTAATCCTTCAAATCGCTCTCCAAAACAAACTGAATATAGGGTGCATACAGCTCTGGCTCTAACAAAAAGGAATCGTGACCTTTATTGGAATGCACCGTAATATATTTCACATCCACGCCATCCGCTTCTAGAGCCTTGACGATCGCCATCTGCTCCTCTGGATAAAAACACACATCCGAATCGATCGTAAATACCAAATACTGCTGTCCCTTGCATTGCTCAAAAATTCCCGGTGCATCGCCAATGTGGTAGCGCTGCCACATATCCATAATGCGCAAATAACTATTGGCATCAAACCGTTCCGCAAACTTTTTGCCTTGGTACAGCATGTAGGATTCAATCGAATGGGAAAGGGGATAAAAATCACCGATTCGTTCTTGAATCTCGATATCTTGCCTCGCCCTTGCCTCTAGGACCTGGAGCGAAACAAAGGTTTTGTGGGCGATCATTCGGCCTAGAGCCAAACCCTGCTTAGGTAAATCTGCTTCGTAATAATTGCCATTCTTAAAATTGCGGTCATTGCGAATTGCGACGATCTGTTCTAAATTCAAAATTCGCTGCAAGACAGTGGTTTCAAATCCGGTGGCGATCGCAATTACATGCCTGACCCGATCCGGGCAACGGGTCGCCAGCAGCAATGCCATCATTCCCCCCAGCGAACCGCCCACTACCGCATGGAGCCGATCAATCTTCAACGCATCCAGTAAATACAGTTGGCTACGCACTACATCCCAGGCACTAATCTGTGGAAAGCCGCTGCCGTAAGGTTTTTCGGTCTTGGGATCGAGCGATCGCGGTCCCGTAGATCCATAGCAACTGCCCAGATAATTCGCACAAATAACGCAATACTTTTCGGTGTCTAAGGCCCGACGCGGACCAATAAAATCATCCCACCAGCCCTGCACACATTCATCAGTCCACAGCGACCCTACTTTAGGTATAGCAGAGTTAATACCTGCGGCATGGTGGCTACCGGTTAAAGCATGAAATAGCAGAATAGCATTGCTGGCATCTGCATTCAGATTGCCGTAGGTTTCGTAGGCAATTTCAACGCCCTCTAGAACATCTCCGGAGTCTAGCAGAAAGGGAGTTTGTAGCTTCAAAAACTGCGTTTTAACCGGACCAATACTCATAGACCCTGAACATTAAAATTTGCGAGTTCCTTGCGATTATTGCGATTGCGGAAGTCTTAACCATCCAGCTCATCCAGAATCCGTAGGTTGGGTTGAGCCAACGAAACCCAACAAGTCAAAGCCGTCGCCTTGCCTGTTGGGTTTTACAGGGTTTAACCCAACCTACACTAGCTCATTCAAGCGTTATGCAGTGGCTTTGTCGAGGGCTTGTTTGAGATCACCGATGATGTCATCAATGTGCTCAATGCCGATCGCCAACCGCACCATTTCGGGGGGAATTCCGACTTCGATTTGATCCGAAGCCGAGAGCTGGGAATGGGTTGTACTGGCCGGGTGAATGGCCAAACTCTTGGCATCGCCAACGTTGGCGAGGTGGGAGAACATCTCCAGGTTTTCGATGAACTTCTTGCCCGCTTCTGGCCCACCGGAAATTCCAAACACCACCATTGCGCCAAAGCCCTTTTTAAGGTATTTCTTCGCTGTTTTGTGGGCTTTATCACCTTTCAAACCGGGGTAGCGGACCCATTCCACGGAGCCATGCTGCGATAGAAACTTGGCCACTTCCATGGCGTTCTCGCAGTGGCGCTGCATGCGTAGATGCAGCGTTTCGATCCCTTGAATAAACATCCAGGCATTATCGGGCGAAATACAGGCCCCCAGATTTCGTAGGGGTACCAAGCGCATCCGCAGGGCGTAGGCAATGGGAGCGAGATCACCGAGATCCAGCGCATAGCGCAGGCCGTGGTAGCTGGCATCGGGTTCAGTCATCAGGGGAAACTTGCCCGAGGTCCAGTCAAATTTGCCAGAATCCACCACGATCCCGCCGATCCCCGTCCCGTGACCGCCCAGCCACTTGGTGAGGGAGTGAATCACGATGTCCGCACCATGCTCTAGGGGGCGCAGCAGGTAGGGTGTGGTGAAGGTGCTATCGACAATCAGGGGAATGCCGTTTTCGTGGGCGATCGCCCCAATGACCTCTAGGTCCGAAACCTCCAGCCCCGGATTGCTCACCGTCTCACAGTAGAGCAACTTGGTTTTGTCGTTGATCGCGGCGCGAAAATTCTCCGGGTCGCGGGGATCCACCCAACGCACCGTAATGCCAAACTGGGGCAGGATGTCCTTAAACATCGTGTAGGTGCCGCCGTAGAGGTTGTTGGCGGAAACAAACTCATCCCCGGCCTGACAAATATTAATAATGCTATAGAAAATTGCGCTGGTTCCCGAAGCCAAGGCTAGGGCGGCTGCACCGCCCTCCATGGCTGCGATCCGCTGCTCTAGGACATCCTGGGTCGGGTTCATCAGCCGGGTGTAAATATTACCCAGCTCCTTGAGCGCAAACAAATTGGCCGCATGTTCGGTATCGCGAAAGGTGTAGGAACTGGTGCGATAGACCGGCAGCGCGCGCGCAAAGGTCGTGGGATCCACCGTTTGACCGGCGTGTAGGCATTGTGTTTCGAGATTTTGGCTGGCGTTCATGTCACCCATCCTATGGTTGGGATACGTCGTCTTCGCTCTATTATCCCAGTGGTCGGACGCTATGTTTCAATTCCACTGCCCTGTACCCCCCAAGGGGCAGGATTCACTATCTTGTTGTTGAAAGTATAGACGTACAAATTCCTCGAAAGCATTCGATCCCTGTACTGGTATTTCGTTAAGTTTTAGCAGCTTGTCCTGGTTCGAGCCGTTTTCTCGTAGTCTGTAATCCAGGGAGCTTCTGGTGTGGCGGGTATGGGCCTAATGAATAGAATTCATTTTCGCCATTGGCGCGGGGATCTTTTTGGGGGAGTTACCGCTGCCATTGTGGCTTTACCCCTGGCTTTGGCCTTTGGGGTGGTGTCGGGGGCAGGGGCGATCGCAGGACTCTACGGTGCCATCATCGTCGGTTTTTTTGCTGCATTGTTTGGGGGCACTCCTGCTCAAGTTTCTGGACCAACAGGCCCCATGACCGTAGTGACGACGACTGTGATTGCGACCCTCGTGGCCCGATACCCCGAGACGGGCCTCGCCATGGCGTTTACAGTGGTCATGATAGGGGGGCTCCTACAAATTTTATTTGGCGTAATGCGTCTGGGCCAATACATTACCCTGTTGCCTTACACCGTGATTTCAGGCTTTATGTCTGGTATTGGGGTGATCATTATTATTTTGCAACTCCCCCCCCTACTGGGGTATGACGCTCCGGGGGGGGTGATGGCAACCCTCCAGCAATTGCCCCACTATATCAGTCAGGCCAATGGGGTCGCAGTGGGCCTAGGGCTGCTCACGCTCTTGCTGGTGTTTGCGGTTCCGCCCAAATTCAATCGCATTCTGCCTGCGCCGCTGGTTGCCTTGGTGGTGGTCACGCTCATTTCGGTTGTGGCGTTCAACGATGTTGGACTCGCTCGGATTGGCGATATTCCACGGGGGTTTCCCTCCCTGCGGATGCCGACCTTTTCGGTGCGCGAACTGGACGATATGCTTCGGTATGGTTTGATGTTGGGGGTATTGGGGGCGATTGATTCGTTGCTCACCTCGTTAGTTGCGGATAGCATTTCGCAGACTCAGCATGACTCAGACCGGGAATTGATTGGCCAGGGGATTGGCAACCTATTTTCTGGGCTTTTGGGGGGATTGCCAGGGGCTGGGGCAACCATGCGAACGGTCGTCAATGTCCAAGCGGGTGGAAAAACGCCCTTGTCTGGGATTATCCATGCGTTCACTCTCCTGTTGGTGTTGCTGTGGGCGGGTCCGTTAACAGCGCAAATTCCCAAGGCTGTCTTGGCTGGACTGCTTTTAAAGGTCGGTATTGACATTCTGGATTGGGGGTTTATTAAACGGGCACCCCGACTGTCTTTGAAAGGAACAGGACTGATGTATCTGGTTCTGTTTTTAACAGTTTTTGTGGATTTAATTACGGCGGTTTTGGTGGGTGCATTTATCGCCAATGTCCTCACGATCAAACGCCTCAGTGATGTCCAAAGCGATAATATTAGAGCCATTACCAAGGCGACAGACAGCAAGAACCTGAGCTTGGAGGAGCAGCAATTGCTTGACCAAGCCGCAGGCAATATTTTGCTGTTACAACTCGGTGGACCCATGAGCTTTGGTGCGGCGAAAAGTATTTCGCGGCGCATGGCCATGGTGAGAACCTATCAAGCCCTGATCTTAGACTTGAGTGAAGTGCCAAGTTTGGGGGTGACCGCCGCTTTAGCGATTGAGTCCATTGTGCGGGATGCGATCGCCAATCACCGCTATGTCTGGACGATCGCCCCCTCGGATCAGGTACAAAAACGCCTGAAAAGCCTAGAACTGGAACGCTATATTCCATCCTCTTGGACTTTAGCTCCTGCTTCTGGAACATTGAGTTTTCCGCTACAGGATGCTACGGATCGTCTGGCCGCATTGCAGGCTGCGTTAGCGCTGATTGAGGCACAGTCTTCTTCTTGATAGGTCTCGCTCCAGTCTCAATTTTTTGTCTTATGTCCTCAGATGCCCCCGTCTGTTCTCCTCCCCCGACGCTTTTGGTTCTGGCTTCAATGATATCCACGCAGGTGGGCTCGGCGATCGCCAAACCCCTCTTTCCTGAAGTGGGATCCTCCGGTGTGGTCTTCCTGCGCCTGTGTTTTGCCACGCTGCTCCTGTTGCTCTGGCAACGTCCTGAGCTCAAGCATTTGACCCGGCGGGATTATGGCCTGCTCTTGGTCTTTGGTTTGTCGATTGCCCTGATGAATGGCTGCTTCTATGGGGCGATCGCCCGCATTCCCCTGGGCATCGCCGTCACGCTGGAATTTCTGGGTCCCTTGGGGGTGGCGTTGCTCAATTCCCGTCGGCCTTTGGATTGGGTTTGGGTCCTTTTCGCCGCTGCGGGGGTGGTGTTGCTGTCGCCTGGGGGGCAGACTTCCCTTGATCCCTGGGGCCTGGGTCTGGCACTGCTGGCGGCAGTGGGCTGGGGATCCTATATTTTGCTGGCGGCCCGAGTGGGGAAAGTGTTGACTGGGCCCATTTTGCCCCTGGTGTTGGCGATCGCGGCCCTCGCCATGTTGCCCTTGGGCATTGCCTCCGGCGGGATCGATCTGTTGCAACCCAAGATTTTAGCCCTGGGGGTGGCGATCGCCTTCCTCTCTTCCGTGGTGACCTATTCCTTTGAAATGGAGGCGCTCAAACGCATGCCGGTGAATGTGTTTGGGGTGTGGATGAGCTTGGAACCGGCGATCGCCGCAGGCTTAGGGTTTTTGGTGTTGGGAGAGGCCCTATCGGGGCGATCGCTCATGGCCATTGCCTTGGTCAGCCTCGCCGCTGCGGGGTCAGCGGCCCAGTCGCGCTCAGCCGCCTCCCTCGATTCCCTCGACCCCCACTGAAGACGCGGCCCTCTTTGTGATCACGACTTGTGATAGCTGCCGCCGTGTAAAATATTCTTGGCTCGATACAGTTGCTCCACCAAGAGCAGCCGCGCCAGCTCATGGGGAAAGGTCATGGGCGACAAGCTGAAGCACTGCTCGGCGGCCTGTTTGACCGTCTGATCTAAGCCTTCCGCGCTACCCAGGACAAACACCAAGGCATTGGAATCCGCCTCGCCTAAAAATCGGGCAAACTGTTTTGAGGTATAGGGTTTACCCTCTTCCGTTAGGGCAATGAGGCGATCGCTCCCCTGCACCATCGACAGCAGTTTCTTCCCTTCTTCCGCCGGACTGGAATCCTTAATTTCCACCACTTCAAGCTCGGGCAGCCGCTTCAGATAGATCCCGATTCCCATTTGAATCCAGTCCTTTTTGACCCGACCCACCGCAATTAGCTTGACCTTGGGAAAACTCTGCATCTCGATCGGGATTCATCCTGGTTATGAGTTCAAAATATTATAGAAAATATTATAAATTCCTCGACCCAACTATCCCCAAACCCCCGCTCAAAGCTTTAGAGTGTCGGCTAGGGCTAGCGGTTCTGCGACCAGTGTTTGCTGGCTGCTCGTCACGCTCGGTTGCTTCTGGCCGATTTGCTGCATCATCACTAGGATTTATGGATATCCAAACGCCTGACTGGGTTAAACATGCCGTTTTTTATCAGATTTTTCCCGATCGCTTTGCCAAAACCAACCGTCCCCGTGCTGAATTACCCCCTGCGATGCAGGTGCCCCTAGAGCCCTGGGATGCTTTACCCACCGTCCATGGCTACAAGGGGGGAGATCTGTGGGGCATTGCCGAAAATCTCGACTATCTCGTGGATTTGGGCGTGACTGCCATTTACTTCACGCCGCTGTTTCAGTCTGCCTCCAACCACCGCTATCACACCCACGACTATTATCAAATTGATCCGATGTTGGGGGGCAATGATGCCTTTGAGTTCATGCTCAAAGCCGCCCACGATCGCAATCTCAAAGTGGTCCTCGATGGCGTTTTTAACCATGCCAGCCGGGGCTTTTTCTTTTTCAATGATTTGCTCGAAAATGGTGCACAATCCCCCTGGCGAGACTGGTTTCGGATCCAGGGTTGGCCACTCTCCGCCTATGATGCCGATAAGCCGATGAACTATGTGGGCTGGTGGAATTTGCCCGCGCTGCCGGTGTTTAATCATGACAATCCCCAGGCACGGGAATATCTCATGCAGGTGGCAGAATACTGGCTCAAAAAAGGCATTGATGGCTGGCGATTGGATGTACCGGGGGAGGTCAAAACGCCGGGATTTTGGCAGGAATTTCGCGATCGCATCAAAGCCATCAACCCCGAAGCCTACATCGTGGGCGAAATTTGGGACGATGCGAAGGACTGGCTCGATGGCACCCAGTTTGATGGGGTCATGAACTATTTGTTTACCAGTCCGACGCTGGCGTTTGCGGGGGGCGATCGCGTTGTCATGTCCCTCGTCGAAGGACCCGGTTACTATCCCTATCCGGCGATCGATGCCCATGCCTATGGCAACCGCATTCGCCATCTCTTGGCCCATTATCCCTGGGAAATTCAGCTGACCCAGCTCAATTTGCTTTCCAGCCATGACATTGCCCGCGCCCTGAGTGTGGTGGGGGGCGATCGCGCTAGTTTTGAGTTAGCCGTGCTGTTGCAAATGACGTTTCCTGGCGCGCCCAGTATCTACTACGGCGATGAGGTCGGGTTGTTGGGAGGGCTAGATCCAGACTGTCGGCGGGGGTTTCCGGCGGCGGAAGCCTGGGATCAAGGCTATCTTGATTTGCACAAACAACTGATTGCCCTGCGACGACGCTATCCTGCCTTGCGAACCGGCCATTATGAAGTCCTGTGGGCGGAGGGGATGTGTTATGCCTTTTTGCGATCGCTCCCCGAGGACACCCGGATGGTGATTGTCAATGCGGGCGAAACTGCGGCTCAACTGACGTTGCCAGGGGACAAACTGACACCCAGCGCCCAAAATCCGACCGCACCGCCGGAGCTTTTGTTAGGGACGGGGGCAGCGGTAGGCCTAACAGGGGAAACCATGATTCGGCAGGCGGAGCAGCTAGAAATTCAAGTGCCAGCCCGGAGTGGCATGGTGATTTAAAGCAAGTGGAAACCAGCCAATTGGCGACCGAAAACTAGCAAGACAAAAAGCGGCGAAGCTGATGGGCGATCGCCGCTGGATTTTCTAAATGAATGTTGTGTCCTGCATTCGCAATGATTTTGAGCTGTGCGCTAGGACACTGTTCAACCATGGTTCGATTGAGATCGACATATTTAGGATCCAGTTCTCCTGCTAACAACAAAAGGGGGTGGGAATGGTGAGTCAATTTTTCCCAAAGATTGGGTTGTGAACCGGTTCCCATTTTCCTTAGGGAACAAGATAAATTTTGAGGAGAATTTTTTAAGCGACGCTGCATCATGGCGTCAAAAGCCTGTGGATATCTTTTGAGCGAAACGAACAAAGATTGCTCATACCAGATTGTTAAAAAGTTATGAAAATTGTTTTCGATCGCCATGGAATGCTGAAAGTCCTTGATCTGTCGTGCTTTTCGATCTTCATCTTTTCTTAATCCTGGCGAGGCGGATTCCAAGACAGCCTGTGGAAAAACCTGTGGAAAACTCAGGGCGCAGTAGAGCGCCAGTCGTCCTCCCATGGAGTATCCCATGAGTAAATCGGGCTGAATTTTCTGTCGTTGGAGCCAGTTCACGAGGTGCTCTGCGGTCTGCTCCATGGCAAAGCATTGGGGATCCTGAACCTGAGTTTGGCCGTGGCCGGGTAAATCGACGGCGATACAGCAAAAATCATTCTGTAGGTGTTCCATGACGGGCCACCAGTCTGCGCTACTCCCCATAAACCCATGGAGAAAGAGGAGAATCGGCCCTTGTCCCGTGCGAATGGCATGGAATTCAATCATGGCATGCAACCCTTCCACTCGACCAGCCTCTAGCGCAGAATAATCAGTCGCGCGACGCTGAGATAAATAAACACCCCCGACACATCCACCGCTGTGGTAATAAAAGGAGCCGACATCAGCGCCGGATCGAGTCCCAACTTTTGAAACAGCAACGGCAGCATCGAGCCCGCCGTCGAAGCCAACACCGAAATGGCCACCAAACTGATCCCCACGGAAATCGCCACCGTAGCATCCTGCTGGAGCCAATAGGCCCAAATCGTCACCACGAGCGCCAACATCAGCCCCAGCAAGAGTCCCGCCGTGGCCTCTCGCAAAATCACCTTTCCCGCGCCCAAGTTGCGAATGCTATCGGTGTTTAAGCCGCGAATCACAACGGTTGAAGACTGGGCTCCCACATTTCCCCCCGTTCCAATCAGCAAAGGAATAAAGGCCGTGAGCGCCACCACCTGTTTCAGGACATCCTGATGGTTGCTGATCACCGCGCTGGTTCCTGTGTTAGTAATTAAAAGCACAAATAGCCAAACCACCCGCCGTCGGGCGACGGTAAGCAAATTGGTCTGAAAGTAGTCAGCCCCATCTCCGGTTTGGACCCCACCAAGGGCATAGATATCTTCCGTGGCCTCCGCTTCAACGATGTCCAGCACATCATCCACCGTCACAATACCGACGAGGCGCTGCTCGCGATCCACCACTGGCACTGCTAAAAAGTCATAGCGCTGAATAATCCGAGCCACTTCCTCCTGGTCCGCATCCGTTTGCACCGCCACAACTTCGCGGGTCATGATCTGGCCGATGGTTTCCTGGGGGTGAGCAATTACGATATCCCGCAGAGATAAAATCCCCCGCAAGCGTCGCGCTGCATCCGTACTGTAAAGGTAATAAATAGTTTCCTTCACATCCGCGAGGCTGCGAATATATTTCAGCGCCTCCTCGACGGTCATTGTTTCCTTGAGAGAAATATATTCCGGCGTCATGATCCGGCCCGCCGTGTTGGGCTCATAGCCCAGAAGCATCGACGTCAGTTCCCGTTCCTGGGGGCTCATTTGCAGGAGCAGACGACGGACAAACTTGGCTGGGAGTTCGTCAAACAGCTTGGCTCGGTCATCGGGAGACATTTGCTCCACGATGTCAAAGACTTCCTGGCTCTTGAACTCTTCAATCAGCGCCTGCTGGACAGAGGAATCCAGGTGTTCATAAACTTCGATCGCCTCATCCTTGGAGAGTAGCCGGAAGGCGATCGCCTGCATGGCCTGGGGTAAATCTTCGATCGCATCGGCAATATCCGCAGCTTGAACCGGCACCAGCAGCGTTTTGGCCCCTTGGAGATTATCCTGCGCTAAGAGCGCCTGAAGCTGTGCCCGCACCAGGTCCCGAATTTCAGTGCGCGATAGGGTCGGGGAAGAATCTGTCAAGATAGCCTCGCTTTGAAATCTTCGTCTTGAAATCTTCGTCAGGGGGAATCTTCAGGGATCAATCTTTAGGGATCATAGATTCCAGATCAATTTTGCAATAAACCCATGTCTTTCTTAATTAGATCGATCAATTGCTGGGAGTGCAACCGCCTCCTGCGTAAATATTAAATAAATTGGAAGCATCTGGATAAATCCTCTTCTATGGTGGTACGAGACGCAAAATTCTGGGTGTATCAATCCAGATCCTATTAGTGAGGTCAGCTTATGGAACTGCATGAGCTGCTGGCAGCCTACGAAACCGGTGAACGTAGCTTTAATGGAGCCGATTTACAGGGAATTAATCTAAGTCAGAGGACGTTAATTGAGATTCAGTTCTTTGGTGCGAATCTCATGGGTAGTAATTTAAGTCGTAGCTTTTTGCTACGGGCGAACTTGCAGGATGCGTTTTTGAACTGGGCCAATCTCAGTTATGCCAAGTTGGGAGAAGCGACGTTGGCTGATGCGGATCTGACCAAGGCGGATCTGACCGGGGCCTTTGCCATCAAAGCCGATCTGAACCATGCCAAGCTTAGTGGGGCAACGCTTTGTGATATTAACCTACGCGGTGCAAACCTGCGTCGGGCCAATCTTTCCGGTGCGAATCTACGCGGTGCGAATTTGCGCGGTGCGGATCTACGCGGTGCGAATTTGAGCTGGGCCAATTTGGAGGGGGCTCGCCTAAGTGGTGCGTTATTGGAGGGAGCCTTTCTCCACCAAGTCAATTTGAAGGGAGCGTTTTTGAATGGATTAGAGTTGCCCGGTGTGGATTTGAGCGGTGTCAACCTGGGGGAGGCAAGGCTCAGCGGGATTAGTTTGAAGGGAGCCCATCTCAAGGCTTCTAGTCTCTGGTCTGCCAGGGGCCGGGGTGCCCAATTGACCGGGGCAGACTTCCAAGGGGCTAATTTGAGTCGTGCATTGCTCATGAATGCCGATCTGAAGTGGAGTAATCTGCGACAGGCGGATTTGAGCGAGGCCGATCTCCGGGGGGCAAACCTGCTGGGCGCAAAGATCGACGGGGCTACCTTTACTGGAGCCCTGGTCTCCCAGGAATTGTATCGCTATCTTCGCTTGATTGCGGTGGGCAATCCCTACGAAGGATTAGAAAGCACGGCTCAGACCTTAGAGCGTTCGATTGCTGTAAGTTAAAAGCAGTTTCTCACGTTGATTAGGCTACAAGCAGTTTCTCAAAAGGGGAGGTCGTCGACGTCCCCTTTCCTTTGCTGTTTATGATGGATCTTTGTTCTGTGTTTTGTGTCCTGTGTTTTGTTTGGAGCGGTTGCATCCATGAACTCTGCTGTCCCGATTTTGCCCCTCGCGGCGCTGGAATTTTTGCCCTATTTGGACTCGGAGGGCGGGGTGCCGGACTCTATCGGTCAGGGCCAGGTGGGGGTCTATGCTATTTTTGATGGCGATCGCACCCTCCAATACATCGGCATGTCCCGCGATATCTATCTCAGTTTGCAACAGCATCTCACCCGTTGTCCTGAGGCTTGCTATTGGGTCAAGCTACAGACGATCGATCGCCCCAATCGGACTCAGCTAGAGGAGATTCGGGCGGCTTGGATTGCAGAGGTGGGGGAAATACCCGTGGGCAATGGCCCGGAAGAAGAGTGCTGGACCCAGGCGATCGATGCCCGCAAGCAGGCCACTCCTGAGGAAAAGGCTGCCTATGCCGCTGCGGATGACGCGGGGCGGATTAAGGTGTTAAAGCAACTGGCTCGGCGGGTGGAGGCGGAGGTCAAAGCGCGGCTCGTGGCCCGAGGGGTGACGATGGCGTTTCGATTTGATCCCAAGCTCAAAGAACAGGGGTTGCTAACACTCAAATAGTTGGCCCTTGCCGCTTGGATTCTTTCCTTTATTTCATTTTTTATGCTGGATCTTGGCGCAACTGAAGCGGTGTTAGCGCTCTGCTTGGGGCTGATTCCTCTGGTTCTTTCCCAGGTGCAACGCTTGAACCTCGGTGGGGAGATCCTTCTGAGCCTCGGACGGGCGATTGTACAACTGATTGTCTTGGCCTATGTCCTGTCGCTGGCGTTTAGCCAACCTGCGCCCTGGGCCACGTTTGCTGTCCTGGGGCTGTTGGGGTTGATAACGACTCGTTTATTGAGCCAGCGCATTAGCCCGGATTTGCCGGGGCTGACGGTTTGGGTGGCGGCGGCGCTGCTGACCAGTTTGGGGACGGTGCTGAGCTATGCGGTTTTGGTGGTGATTCGGCCAGATGCCTGGTTTGATCCCCAGTATTGGATTCCCCTGGGCAGTGCCCTGTTGGCCCAATGTCTGAATGGAGGGGCGATCGCCGGAGATCAGTTGCTTCGACTCCTGCAACGCCATCGTGCAGACATCGAAACCCGTTTGAGTTTGGGGGCAACGCCGGGACAAGCGGTGCAAACCTACCGACAGGCCGCCCTGCGAACCGCGCTGTTGCCTAACCTGAACACCCTGGCGATCGCCGGTTTGGGTAATATTCCTCTGTTTATGAATGGGCAACTGATTGCGGGGGCCAATCCCTTAGTAGCTGTTTTGTATGAGCTACTGTTGGGATTGGTGTTGCTGAGCGGGGGGGCGATCGCCGCGAGCCTGATTTGCTGGGGCATTGAACGGTTGAGCTTTACGGCCCAGGCTCAGCTCAAGGAGATCTAGATCTCTAGGCGATATCTTTGGGGATATTTCTGGGCGATCGGGATCAAGAAACCGCTTGGGCTGCAACTCGGTTTGCGTCCCACTTGCGGGGCTCACTAGCCCGACGAATATTCCGCCAGATCTGGGTTGCGGCCAAGGTTCCATCTGCAACGGCGATCGAAACTTGGTTGAGTCCTTGCTTCAAATCACCGAGGGCAAAGATCCGCTCGTGGCTTGTTTGGGTCATCGTATTGGTGACTAAACTCTCGCCTTCCCACTCCAGCCCCGCAATCCCCTTGAGATAGTGATTGTGGTAGATCGAGCCCATGTTGACCAGCCCTGTGGTTGCCTCCACGACGGTGCCATCCACGAGCTCCACGCCGCTCATCTTGTGGTTTTCTCCGAGGAAGCGCGCAATCGGTTGTTCATACAGCGGATAGCCATGGTCTGCCAGTTTTTGCTTCATCGCATCACTCACGGAAACCAGTCCATGGGTTAAAACCGAAATGTAGGGCGTAAACCAATTCAACACAAAGGCCGCGTTGATTTGACCTTCGGTGCCTGCGATCAAAACGGCCTTTTGATCCCACATATCAAAGCCATCACAAATCATGCAAACATGGAGCGTGTAGCCTGCATAATCGTAGACATTTTGCATGTTATCAAGCTGGGGCAAGTTGTCGATAATGCCTGAGGCTGCAATCAAATATTTGCTGCGGAAGACGGGATAGGTACTGTCCTTTTTGCCAACTTTAACCCGTACCGCTAAGGTATCCCCTTCATCGGTCACGTCCTCGACATAGCCGCGCAAATGATCCGCGCCCCAATCAAGTGCTTGTTTGGTGGCATGGTTGAGAATATCGCGACCGGGGGTATCCGGCTCTAAACCTACGTAGTTGCGGAGATCCTGCATCCAGAGCGATCGCCCCCGGCCCTTTTCTATCACTAAACAATTCAAACCATAGCGAGCCAAGTAAATGGCAGCGGAAAGCCCACCCATACCGCCCCCCACGACGATGGCGTCATAGACTGTACCCAGGCGGGTATCAAGATTTTTACTAGTGAGTTTCATCGTTCCTGCGCTCCACTAATCCGGCTGCATGGCTCAAAGCCTGAAATTGGCAAAGAGGGTGTATTAATTTTACCCCTCTTTACCTTGGACTATTCCTTTGGACTATTCCTTTGGACGACTCCCTTGGGTTGATTCCCTAGGACCACCATCCTCAGAACTCACGGACGGGCATTGACTAGCCCACAAACGCTAGGCGAGGAGCTGAAACGCCTTCAGATTGTGTGCCCTTGAGATAAGCGAGCATCGTGTCTGCATCAGAGACTTCAAAGGGGTCGATGGGGCAGTTGTCACCGAAGTCAGATTCAACAAAGATGTTCTCGATGGTGCCGTCGTTCACGAGCATTGAATAGCGCCAAGACCGCATGCCAAAGCCGAGGTTAGACTTATCGACGAGCATGCCCATTTTGCGGGTAAATTCGCCATTGCCATCGGGGAGCAAAAAGACATTCTTCGCACCGATTTGCTTACCCCACTGGAACATCACAAAGGCATCATTGACCGAGACGCAAATGATTTGGTCAACGCCTTGGGCTTGGAACTCTTCGTACAGTTCTTCGTAGCGAGGCAGGTGATTAGAGGAGCAGGTGGGAGTGAAAGCACCGGGTAGGGAGAAAACTACAACCTTCTTTCCGCCAAAAATATCTTGGGTGGTTTTGTCTTCCCAGCGATAGGGATTGGGACCTTCTACAGACTCATCCCGAACGCGGGTTTTGAATACAACATTGGGTACACGTTCAATAACGGCCATAGCTACCTCTTTTGCGTTTTTACCTGTGTAAGACTTCAAAACGATTTTCCAAGTTTGGCTTAAAGCTTTGCCTTGGACCTTTAGCTTGGAGCTGCGTTTTTAGCGGTCGTTACTTAATTCAGAATAATTCTGAGTTAGGAATTGATCAATGAGTAAAATTACTCATTCTTTATTTTTTATCCTATGATTTTTCTATTCTGAGAAAGGAATGTTATCGTTGAAGAGTAAGGCTAGGCAATGGAATTCGGTCCTACAAATTCAGTCCTGATCAGTCCTGAAATATACCGGAGGGTCCGTAGCGGGGGGAAAGAGACATGCAGCGTCAAGCAGATAAGGTTGTGCAAATCCTCAAGGCAAAAGGATTGCGGGTGACGCCGCAGCGGTTTGCTGTGTATGCCAATCTGCTGGAGCGTACAGACCATCCCACAGCGGAACAAATTTTGCATGATTTGAACCAAGCAGCGCCGACCTCTTCCCAGGCGACGGTGTATAGCTCGTTACAGGCGTTGCGGGATGTGGGCCTAGTGCGGGAGGTGCTGTTGGAGGAAGGGGTTTGTCGCTACGATGCCAATGTGGGGCCGCATCACCATTTTCGCTGTAGGTGTTGTGGGGCCATCGAGGATATTGCTTGGGAGCAATTGCAAGGGGTGGCGATCGAGCGACTGCGACCGGGTTTGCAAGTGGATGCCTATGAGATTACGGTCCATGGGGTGTGCGATCGCTGCTAGTCCCACTAGACAACATCCGGACAGTTTTAGGTAGCTATAGTGTTGTACTGGCATAGGTCTGGACCAGCAAGGAGTCTGCAGAGCAACCTGATAAGCGATCGCTCACAACATTGTGTCCCAACCAATTGGGTAGGGATTATTTGCGGACAAGGACGGGGGGGAACGATACCGATTGGGCCATTTTCACCAAACCATAGACCAAAACCATCCCCAACAGCCCCAACGCCATCGCCAGCGGTGCAATGTTCTGCATCCACAGGATAATTAAACCGATTCCCACCCCATCGGCGATCAGCACCGGTAAGCGGGGACGAATCCCAAAGGGCACGATCGCCCCCCAACCCAACTCCCAGATCGCCCCATAAAACCCTGCTAGCTCAATCCCGATGGTACTCCATGTAACCCAGCGAAATCGCTGCAAGCTTGGATCTGCGGTGAAGTTTGGGATCTGTTGAACCTGATCAATTTGCTGTAAATCGACGATCGCCATGCGAGCTTGGTCGAGACCGAGGAGGATGAGGGCGATCGCAAGGTAAGACGCTCCTGTTTCGGTTGAATCGCTCGGGGGGAATCCACCGAAGAGCATTTGCCAGGCGATCGCCCCTAGGGCCGGTAGAAAGAGAACTAGGATTATGACAAGACGTTGTTGCATCACGAAGAAAAAAGACACAATTCGACCCATTGCCGATTTTAGGGATGAATCTCGTGGAGACATGGCATGTTCCTACGTTATGGCATGCGATGTCCCTGGGTTGGCGATCGCGATCCATTCAAGCTAATCCACTCACCCCGTTCACGACTCCGCAGGAAATGTACGGTTTATAACCTTAATCTTCCGTAAAAGGCAGTACATCCTCTGAATAACCAAATAAATACGTTTTTCTGCCCTGCCCATGATGCCCTCCCCTCCTACGCCCCTGGTTCCCCGAACGCCAGCCCAGGACCCTGTACCATCCCCAGCAGCTCACCTTCCCCCTCAACTGGTGGGTCGGGTCCAGCAGCGCCATTCGATCGCCCGTCGTTTAACCATTTTTTATGTGGCTTCCTTGAGTGCGATCGCCGGACTCTCGATCACAGGACAGTTTTTGATCCAGCGGGCATTGGGTCAGCAGACAACCGATATTCAGATTATTCAATCCACGCTGGAGCAGAAGGAAAACGTTGGTGCTACTATTCATGCCCTGCGCGAATTGCAGCAAACCTCCGACACAGAGGACCGTCAACCCGCGATCCAAAACCTATCGAATCAAATCCAAACGGTCAAAACGAGCTGGCAAGTCTTGCAAACCTTGTCTATAGCTTCTGCATCGCGCTCAGGAGGTCGTCAGAGCCAGGTACAGGTAATGGTTCAGCAACTCCGTCCCTCCTATAAAGCGGTCTTGGCTCATCTGGAGTCAGCGCTCGATCGGGAACAGCATCAATCCCCTCAACAGCTCGAACTCCGGCAATCGCGTAGATTGAATCGAGTACGGTTTATTCAGGAGAGCCTAACGGGTCAATCAACGCCTGTCCCATTGACACGGACTTCAACGCCGCCCAATGTATTGCCACCTGGCAAGCCACTGCAAAGGTTAGAAGAACAGTATCTGCATGAGATTGATCAGCGGTTGGAGGACTATAACAACAGCATCGCCGCCAATGTAGAACAACTTAAAAAGCTAGAGCTGATCCTCCTGGCTGTAACGTTAGTGGTCCTGGTCCTGGAAGGCCTACTGATTTTTCAGCCTGCGGTTCAGCAAACCCATGATTCCCTTGCAGCATTGGCACTGTCCCTAGACCAAACCCAGAGAACCACTGCTCAGTTGGCTAGTGAACAAAAGAAATCCGAAAAGTTACTGCTCAATATTTTGCCCCCGTCGATCGCCCAACGCCTGAAACAAAAACACCAGCCGATCGCCGACGCCTTTGATGATGTCACGGTTTTATTTGCGGATATTGTCGGCTTTACCGAGCTCTCTAGCCAGATTCCCCCCCAAGAATTGGTGCAGTTGCTCAACCTAATTTTTTCGGCCTTTGATACCCTAGTCGAAGCGTATGGTTTAGAAAAGATTAAGACCATTGGTGATGCCTATATGGTAGTGGGTGGATTGCCCCAGCCCCGAGCCGACCATGCAGAAGCGATCGCCGCCCTCGCCCTCGACATGCAGGCGGAAGTCGCCCGCTTCAACGAAGAAACAGGTTGCTCCCTCAATATCCGGATTGGGATTAACTCAGGGCCAGTGGTTGCAGGGGTAATTGGTATTAAGAAATTTATTTATGATCTTTGGGGCGATACGGTGAACTTAGCCAGCCGCATGGAATCCCATGGAGAACCGGGGCAAATTCAGATTACCCAGAGTACTTATGGATTGATTTGCGATCGCTACGATATTCAGCCCCGAGGCACGATTCAGGTCAAGGGCAAAGGGGAAACGGTAACTTACTGGGTCATCGGCCATAAAGGGTATCAAGGTTATCGCGCGAGGGAGGCGATCGCCGCCTAATCGATTAAATCCTTCAAGCATCGTGGGACTGGATCAAACTTTTCCAGACCAGCTTAGGCGCGAACAAAATGGTAGGCGGTTTGACCAAATGAGCCACCTCAATGAAGGCCCGATGCGCTTCAGCACTGGTTAACGAGAGGTGAAGAATGCGATCGAAATAGTTTTGGAACTTGCGCGTGAGCCATCCCGGTCGTTTTCCTTCGGTATCGGGCCAGCGAAAGTCTTCTCCTGTAGCCATCAGCCAAGGGGTCTTTAGGCTTTTTGCCAGTTGTTGCTGAAAAGTTTTCTCCCAGCCTGTTGTTGTCGCCAGTCGCTTCGAATGTTGTAGCACTTGATCTAGTGTCATCGCACCCAAGGCGGCGGCGGTCATGCCTTGGCCATAGACCGGATTGAAACAGCAAACCGCATCGCCCAGGGCAATGATACCCTGGGGCATGACCGAGAGTTGTTCGTAATGTCGCCACTGGTTTTCGGTGCGGCGATAACAGTAAATCTCAGAGCAGGGCTCAGCGGTTTTTAGAAGGTCATACAACATTGGATGGCGCAGGCTTTGGGCAAAGGCGAGAAAGCCTGCCTCATCGCTAGGCGGGTGGTCTCCGGCAATCCCGGACAGAGTTACGATCCAACGGCCCTCCTCAACGGGATAGAGCACGCCACCTCGTTTGGATTCTCCAAGTTTTGCGCCAATCAGGATGCCTTGGGCGATCGCCTCAGCCGGTCGTTTATACCAGCGGCTAGTATAGCCGAGAAACGAATTGACATTTGTCTCTGGGGGTTGCTCATAGCCTAAGGCTGCGAGCCAACGCGTTAATGGAGAATTACGACCTGTTGCATCAACAATTAGGTCAGCCTCTAAGATCTCGCGCGCAGACTGAGTTTGTAGCACAACACCAGCGATCCGCTGAGACGCATCATCACTGAGAACCAAATCCTTGGCATAGGTTCCTGGCCGTAGACAAAACCGTTCCTGGGTTTCGAGACGCTGCCGAATAGACCATTCCAACAACAAACGACTACAGCACAATCCTGCTAATCCCGAATCATGCCGTTCGAGCCAGCCATCCATACCATAAAAGTGCCAGTCCGCAATCCAGTCCAGGGGAATCCCACCGGCTGCGACGAGCTCATCCACTAATCCTGGAAAAAGCTGCTCTAGAATCTGTTGGCCCTGCAAAAGCAAACCATGAACATGCTGATCTTGGGGAACACCGGGACGAGTCGCAGGTTGATCGGGACACTGATCCCGTTCAATCAGTGTGACGCGATCGAAATGATCTAACAAAACACGAGCGGCCAATAACCCGGCGATACTCCCCCCCAAAACCACGGCATGGTCAAAGACTTGGCTTGGAACCAAGTCAGAAGTCTTTGAGGTAAACCAATCCTTAGACATTCGGTTAGCGGTAAATCCTAATCGTTAAGACTGTGTACGCTTCCACTCTAGCGGTAGATTTAAAAAATGCAGAATACGACTCTGCCGTTAATTCAGGTGATTCAGGAGTGCAAACCCGTATGGCAATCGATATAGCTTGTCCAGATTTCACCTCAGACCCCGCTTACCAAAACGCGGATTGGCCGATTCAGGTGGAGGCGATCGCCGCCAACGGTCTCACCTTCGAGGTCCATACCTGCGGTACCGGTGCCAAACTTGCGCTCTGCCTGCATGGCTTCCCGGAACATGCCTATTCTTGGCGATATCAGCTTCCCCGTTTGGCTCAACTGGGCTATAAAGCCTGGGCTCCTTGTTTGCGAGGCTACGGTCAGTCCAGCCGTCCTGAAGGAATAGCGGCCTATGAAATCGATTGCTTGCTTGCAGATGTGGCGGCCCTCATCGATGTATCAGAAACAGAATCAACTGTATTGGTGGGACATGATTGGGGGGGAGCGATCGCCTGGATGTTTGCCCTGCAACAAATCCGTCCCCTCGAACGCCTAGTGATTATGAATGTGCCCCATCCTCTCTTGTTTCGTCAGGGTGCGCGGCAATATCCTCAGTTTTTGCGATCGTGGTACATTCTCTTTTTTCAACTTCCCCAAGTGCCAGAGTTATGGCTAGGGCGCAAAGGAGCACAACGGATTGCTTCGGCATTTCGGGACATGGCGATCGACAAAAGCAAGTTTCCGCCAGAAGTGTTACAGATCTATCAGCAAAATGCGTTGCAGCCTGGTGCACTAACGGCCATGGTCAATTACTATCGAGCTAATTTCAAAATATTTGCAGATCCCCCTTCAGCATCGCTCCAGCAACAGCTCACGACATCAATCAAGACACCTACACTCATGCTTTGGGGAGAAGCAGACAGTGCCTTAGGCAAAGAGTTGACCCATGGCACCGAAGAGCTGGTTGAAGATTTTACAATTTACTATTTGCCCCAGGTTTCCCATTGGGTACAGCAGGAAGCCCCGGAGCAAGTTAATCGCTTGTTGGTGGACTGGCTGATGTCATCTATTATCTAAAGGGACTCAAACATCGCGGTAAAGCCTTCCAAGGCCATGCAGGCTTCAACGAATTCCTCGGCGTCGCTCACATCTTCTAGCTTATATTCCATGATGCGGCGCTCGTCACCTTTCATTTTGCGCGTAATTCCAGCTTCAGCGGTGTAACGGGCGGCGATCGCCTTAAACTCCGCCGAATGAGCTTTCCAAGCCTCAGAAGAACAGTTGATCAAGACTCGCCACATTGCTTCAATCCTCATACAAGAGCAGGCTCTATCATCCCAGATCTAGGGATGACTTAGGGGCGTGAGTTGTATAAGTTGAGTATAAGGATTTGGTAAGGGAGAACCAGCAATGGCTGTATTCTCCGAGCAACTTGATACTGTGAGCATGTCACAAATACTACTAAAAAGGTAGAACATGCAGATCAAGAGGACAGGGATTGCTTCAGCCGTTGAGCATCAAGCCGAGCAAAGATCTGGACAAACCTCAGTTCGACCTGAGGCTTTACCCATTGTTTATCGTGAGGGATCTCAGTTGGGTCTTGTATATCGAATCAAGCCTGAGGTTGCCGCTGCTGCGCTCTCCGATTTACCCTTTGAGCCGCTGATTCTGTGGGGCAAAGCCCTGGTTGTTTTGGGTGCCTTTGAGTACCGGGATACGGATATCGGTCCCTATGCCGAGATTGGTTTGTGTATGTATGTAAAGCGACCCGGTAGTTCTCCCTCTAAACTACAAGTTTTGAGAAAGACCAGAGTTGTGGAAGATGTGGCCATGTATGTCTTCAATCTGCCGGTCAATACAGATCTGGCCTGTCGGGCTGGGATGGCGTTGTGGGGGTATCCCAAGTACGTCAGTGAAATCCAAACCTCGTTTACGCCAAATCGCGTTGATATACAACTGGGCCAAGAATTCAGGCTAAGTCATGAGCGAGGCTGGGGGCTGCCGTGGAAAGCGATTCCCTTTATTACCTACTCGATTCTGGAGCAGCGGTTGCTTAGAACCATTACAGAAGTGGATCATCCCGTGCAGATTGGGGGGGCTCGTACGGTCAAGCTTACCCTCTTGGGAAAAGGTCCTACGGCATCAAAAATGCGTGCTTTAGGACTAGAGCACATGCAGCCGACTTTGGCCTTCCGGACAGATGGCCTGAGGAGTATTTTGCCCGCAGGAAAGGATATGGGACCAATCTTAAATTTTTGATAAACCGTATCCCAACCTGCAATACGTCTATTTTCACTCCCTACAATGAAGGTTTCATCGTCAGGGAGGAGTCCATGCAAGAGCCCATTCGCATCCCTCGGCTTCGTGTCTTACCCAGTACGATTCAGCAACATCCCCTGCCCATCCGCTGGGGGCAGCTCAACCCGCTGAAACGAGGTCCCCTTCTCACCAATCTGGCCCATAGCACTCAGCGCAATGCCATCGGAGCCCATGGGGGATCCTATTCGGTGTATCGGGCGATCGCCGTGGCCCAAGGACAGCTCGACCCAGACCATCGGCCCAACTGGCGCAACACAGACCCCGCCGTCGCCCTTGGCCCCTATCCCAGTTGGGGCGACCCGGACCGGATTGTGACGCTGGATCCCTTTGGGGCTCAAGTGCCCAACCTGTTTGCAGCCTATCTCTACCGGGGCTACAATGTGCAGCCAACCATCGCCGTGACCCAGGCCCATTTGGATATGCCGGAACTGGCTGAAGCCGTGGCGGCGGGGCGGTTGCAGGTGGATGGGAAAATCCTCAAATCGCCGACGGAACTGAAAGTTACGAAAGCGGCCATCGACCCGGTTTGGTATCTACCCGGCGTAGCTCAACGGCTCGGCGTCACCGAGGAGGCCCTGCGAGCTGCGCTGTTTTTGCAGACCGGCGGCATGTTTCCGGAACTCACCCAGCGAGAAGACTTAAAAATCTTTTTGCCGCCCATTGGCAATACCACAGCCTATATTGTTGGCGACGCAAGAAGTTTAGCCAATCCCCAAGGACCAGTATCCGTGCGCATGCATGACGAATGTAACGGCTCGGATGTGTTTGGCTCTGATATCTGTACCTGTCGTCCCTATTTGGCTCAAGGCTTGGAAGAGGGCATTCGGGCGGCCCAAGCGGGAGGCGTTGGGCTAGTGGTCTATTTTCGCAAGGAGGGACGATCCCTGGGGGAAGTGACGAAGTATTTGGTTTACAACGCCCGTAAACGGCAGGCAGGGGGCGATCGCGCCAGCACCTATTTTGCCCGGACCGAATGCGTCGCCGGGGTACAGGATGCTCGCTTTCAGGAACTCATGCCCGATGTGCTGCATTGGCTTGGAGTTCGCCATATCGACCGGCTGATTTCCATGAGTAATCTCAAATACGATGCGATTATCCGCTCTGGAATCACCGTTGGAGAACGGGTACCGTTGCCCAGCAATTTAATTCCCCAGGACGCCCAGGTGGAAATCGAAGCCAAAAAGGCTGCTGGCTATTACAGCGAAGATACGCCACCGGATCTGGCCCAATTGGAACAGGTAAAAGGGCGATCGCTCTAACCCATACCCCATTAAATTTATGGTTTTAACCATGACTGAACCAGCGGATGCGATCGCCTATTTCCTGTCGCCTGAGGCCGTGCGCGATCGCTGCTTGTTTCTCTATCAACTGGCCCAAGAAGATCAGCTTCAGCATTTCAAACTTCACGAAGATCGCCTTGAGATCGCGGTAGAAAAGGTCCTAGCCATCACCCGCCACAATTACCCAGATCTCAACGTGCCCCTCCACGCCCGCTGGCGACATTTTGAGGTGGGTGGCATGAACCGCATTGCCCAGCTTCAAGCCCAGCTCAACGGCCTTGCTCCCCAGGACCAAGCCAAAGCTCATATCGACTTGGTTTTAGTCAGCGTACTCTTGGATGCGGGGGCGGGGGCACAGTGGCAGTATGGTGACGCAGCTACGGGAGAGTGGTTTGGGCGATCGGAGGGATTGGCGATCGCCAGTTACGATCTCTTCTGTTCTGGCCTCTTTTCCAGCAATCCCCAGAATCCCTACCAAGTTGATGCCCAGGGATTACTCAGACTGACGGTGGAGTCCTTGGCCGCAGGGATGCAGGTTCATGCAGGGAATCCGATGGTCGGTCTCGAAGGGCGGGTTCAGTTGCTCCGGCAGCTCGGTCAGGTCATTTCCACTTGGGTGCAGGGGCTAGCACAACCGGCACGACCGGGAGATTTATTCGATTTTCTACAGTTGCAGAGCCATCGAGGGGAGCTCCAAGCACGGCAGTTACTGATTACGATTCTGCGAAAATTGGGTCAGATTTGGCCGGGGCGATCGCAGATTTTGCAACAGAATCTAGGGGATACTTGGCCCCATTCTGCCCTGACTGCTCTAGATCCAACCTATCCCTATGTACCCTTTCACAAGCTTTCCCAATGGCTGAGCTATTCCCTGGTTGAACCGTTGGCCTTGGCGGGGTTAAAAGTTGTCAATCTCGATCAATTGACGGGACTAGCTGAATATCGTAATGGGGGACTTTTTATCGACACAGGCGTCTTAGAGCTGAGAGATCCGATGGAGTTAGAAAAGACCCATGCGCCGAGTAGTGAACTGATTGTCGAATGGCGATCGCTCACGGTTATTCTCCTCGATCGTTTAGCCCAACAACTGCGTCAAAAACTCCAGAAAACTTCAGCAACGCTAACCCTAGGCAGTATCCTTCAGGGAGGTACTTGGAGTGCTGGCCGCGCCTTAGCTCAACACCGACCAGGGAGCATACCACCTCTCAGCTTAGCCAGTGATGGGACCGTGTTTTGAACGCTGCCCATTTTACATGCTTCCCAAGTCTTTCCTCCCAAGTCTCCTTTCAAAACCCATTCATTCGACTAATTTAGCATTTTCGCTAAATTCCGGTTGATCTAAAGAATGGCACTCTCCTTGAACTGGACTATGATATTGCGGCGTATGATATTGCGGCGATTGAAGAGATGGAACTTGAGGGGAGGGTGAAGATAAGGGCTGTAGTGTTGTCTCCGGATTAATAGGAGGTTGTGAGGATTGAATGGTTTGATTGGGCTGGGTAGATTGAGTAGCTTGAGTAGATTGAGGAGATGCCGAAGTTTTAGGATTGGAAGGCTTAGGTGGTTTAGGCGATTTGGACGATTTAGCCAAATCATTGGTCTTAGGACCGGATTTCTGCTCTCGCCAGGGAAAGCGCTCCAAAGCCTTCTGCTTGAGTATACTGTAATGATCTTCATCACTAATTTCCAAAACTTTCGCAAAGTTTTGCATCATCAAATCGGCTAAATATCCCTGGGATGGTTTCTGGCTCAACTCTTGGAGAAGACTTTGATAGGTTTGTTCCCGCTTCTGTTTGGTAAACTCAGGCAGAACCTTAGCCAAAATGTAGATCTCATAGGGATTAAGCTCCGCAAGATCTCGACCTTCTGTATATTCAGTTAATTGAGGATAGAGTCGTTTGAGTTGTTGCTGTAAACGGTTAGCAACACTTTCCCGGAGATAGAGACCGGGCGATCTAAACCAGGCTCGATATAGCCAGATCGCACTCACTAAAGAAATCAGGGACTGATACGCCAACTGAGCAGGATAGGGAAATTGCATAATCCAACCCCGCCCTCCAAAGATAAAGAAGAAGTTGAAAATTAGAAAAGTACAAAAGGTAAAAATTCGATGCTGAATTACCTTAGGAGAGATATTGGGAGAATAACGGTATTTAGTTTTTCGATACCATCGTTCAAACCCTAGGCCAGCTCGCCAGCCCAAGAGCGTTGTCGTACCTAAAACCATTGGAACTGCGAACAGTTTTGGGATCGGGATAGCATAGCCAAAGCAATAGAGACCCGATTCCAAAAGTTCCTTAAGATCAGCCTGATGGCGAATCCAGGCACTAGAGAAGAAAAAGTTCCAGTTTCCTGATTCAATAAAATAGTAACTAAAGAAGCCAATGACTAAACCAAAATAGCCATAGCGCAAAAACTTTTCGGAATTTTGATCGATCAATTCCCAATAATTTCTTTCAGCATCGATATCCATGCAGACACTCTGGCAAGCCACACAGGCACTTTTTTCCTTGCCATCTTCTGTAGTCGTTCGACACATCGATTGACTCACCGAACCACTTTGGCTCGCATGGCGAGTCATTAGCCCAATAGGCTGACTATAAATTCTCTGAACTGGAGCCATTGGGCAAATGTATTGACACCAGCTTTTACCACTATAGGCATAGCCGACGCACAGTGCAGCCACAATCGTTAAAATCAGCCAACTTCCTAGGGCAATACGATGAGAATCAATTAGCCATAATCTAGCACAGAGCCCCAAAAACAAAAGACCAAACTGTAAATAGGTATAGTTTCGACCTAGCCAAGACTCTGGCGAAACACTAGCCAAAACCTCTTTTGTTTTACCTGTTTTGGGATTAACGGTGGTAATCTTGCGTTGTCGATCTAAAGCCCTTGGAAGTTGAGAGATAAAGGAAAGTGGACAAATTCGACGCCAAAATTCATGGCCAAAGACTAACAAAATAAAAATTGAAGCTGGAACAATAGTTCCCCAAAACAAAGTTGGTCCCAAAGAATAACTAACAATTTTTAAACATTCATCCTGAAACGGTACGCAATCGCTAGACCGGATTCGAAATGGAGGGACGCCACCCTTTTGTTGCGTAATAAAAGGAGAAATAGGATCGTAAAACAGTAATATAATCAGGCTCAGCCAGCCAACCAAAACAATCCATCGAAGTCGATGCATGCGGGTCTCTGAGATCCCGTTGAGTTGATGTGCTAATTTATTGAGCATGGGTAGTAAATCAAGAATCCAAGTTATGAAAAACTCATTCGCATTGCCGTAGAGCTAGAGTTGAACTAGAACTCGAAATGGAATACCGTAATTTGTACCAAAGCAACAGAGCTGATTTTGCTGCATCAGCGGCAGAAGAGAAGCGATCTTGGGGAAAAGGCGACATCATTTGATGAAAAAACTCACCCAAGTCAGAATCTGGGGAGGATAAGATCTCCTGCCAAAGCACCAAGCCACTGTCGAGATCAAGGGGAAGTTTGTCGGGCGATCGCCCCGTAATCGCCTGAAGTAAAATCACGCCAATTCCATATAAATCGCTCTGAAGGCTAGATTCTCCTTGGCGAGTTTCTGGAGCTTGGAATGGCGAAGGTAGCAATTTTAATCCAAGAGCATCATGACCACAACGCTTTAGATTGAGAAGAATCCGTTGTCGAACCCCCCAATTGATCAGCATAAACTTCTGATCCTTAGAACGCTGCAAAAAATGACAAGGTTGGACATCTGTATGGGCAATTCCATTACGATGCAAAGGCACTAGCAAGCGTAATAATGTTTCAGAAAGTTTGAGTGCATCTAGCAAATTATAGGGTTCAGATCTCGCCACAAGCTCATGGGCTAGCGATAAGCCAGGAATCCATTCTCGCACACAGTAAATGTTTTGATTTGATTCAAAGGCATCTATCAAAGCCGCCGACTGATCCCCTTGGGTCAAGGGTCCTATTTGTGAGAGTTCAGCCGTCAGTGCATCCTGAATGGTCCTGCGATCTAGTTCCTGATGAATTAAATTATGCAGCGTTAGGCATTCTAAAACACGTTTGGGTTGGCCTAATGCCTGTAAGTCTTCAACTAATAAGGTTAGGCTTAAAGCATCCTTCGATAGTTCTCGGATCACTTTATAGCGGCTTTCTAACTCTGGATTATTTAAAGCACTCGGTAATTCAGCAACATCAACTGATAACAAAGAAACGCGAGTTGAAGGCTCTTCTGGCACAATTGCAGTGAATGATAACGCTTCAGTAGGCGTTTGGGTTAGCGCGAGTTGAGATTGGATTCGGGCGATCGCGATCGGAAAATCAATCGGTTTTGTAATATAATCATTTGCCCCGAGCTGAAACGCTCTAACCACATCCTCACTTTCGGCCTTAGCCGTTGCCATAATCACGGGCAACTGGCGAGCCGAATACTGTTTACGAATGTGAGAAAGGGTCTCAATACCATCCATATCTGGCATCATAATATCTAACAAAACCAGAGCGATTTTAGAGTCTTGCGCCAAGATCTCAAGGGCCTGAATCCCACCTCCAGCAGACAAGACCTGATAACCCTGTCGTTCTAAACGACGCCCTAACATATCTCGATTTTCTAAATTGTCATCGACGAGCAGAATACAAGTATTTCTCCCCTCTGGGAACTCTGACAAGATAGAATCATCTAATACTTTCCAACTCAATGGGTTCGCTTCTCTCGCTTTTTCAGATGACTTTAGAGGGGGTGGCGGCGGGGGCGGTTGTAAAGACTGTTTTTTGAACGTTTGAGTAATCGACTTTTCCAGATCATCTATAGAAATATCAGCAATATTCTGAGTAAGAGATTGAGCTTTTGTAACTTCTCCTAAAAGCTGCGTCATTTTTTGAACTAAGCGAGAGAGTTCGATTGGCTTAGTATCGTATTCATCACAGCCTGCATCGAATGCTTTTTGGCGATCGCCCACCATCGCATGGGCAGTCAAAGCAATGATTGGAATCAAAGAAAGTTGGGGATCAGATTTAAGCCGTCGCGTCGCTTCCCAACCATCCATGATAGGTAAACTCATATCCATCAGGATCAAGTCAGGCTGTTCAGTTTGAGCCATTTCAACACCCTGTAAACCATCAACAGCTATAACGACGTCATAGCCTCGCCGCCGTAATCTTCGACTCAGCATATCGCGATTAAATTCGTTGTCTTCTACCAGCAGAATTTTAGCCATAATGATCGAAAACAAAGAATAAAGAACGAGACAATCTAGGATTAAAACTCAACTGATGGCAAAGAAAACTAGGTAAGCTTAACCAAAATGCTGTCTCCTTCAACCTTTGTCGCATATTGAGAGAGTTTGCTTTGGGCGGGTCCTTTTGCAACGGTACCATCCGATTGAAACCGCGATCCATGACAAGCACAGAAAATATTTTTATCATTCATTTGCCAGGTTACGGAACATCCTTGATGGGTGCAGGCAGGAGAAAACGCCCTGATTTCGCTAGATATATCCACAGCCCCCACAACTAGCACTGCATCTCCTTGAGCATTGTGATAGCGAAAACTTCCACTTTCAGCCAAATCTGCAAGCTGACCTACTACCCAAAAGCCATCGGCTCTAGGTGTGGATTTCACAGATTTAGGATTCAATTCAGAAAGATCAGATTCTTTTTTAGGCTTTAAGCAAGCACTGAGCGCAACGGGAAGAGAGCTCGCTAAGGCTGCTAGACTAATCCATTTGATAAACGTACGACGGTCCATGATTAAACGACTCCTTCTGCAATGTGTAGAGACAAAAACTCGTGAATTTCTTCTAGAAATTCTTGCTGGTTCAGACTTCGTTTTTGATGGATACTTTGCACCACATCTCCTAGGGCTTGGCGATCGGCCTGGGTAATATCCTTGGCCGTTAAAACAATGACCGGAATTGAGCGCCAAGCGTCGTTTTCCCGCAGAGCTTGAATAAAACTAAAGCCATCCATTTCTGGCATCATCAGATCGAGCAAAATTAAACGAGGTTGCTGAGAGGTTTGCAAACAAGTCAGTGCTTCCCGACCATTGCCTGCGCTACGGGTCAACCATCCTTCGCGCTGAACCAAACGTTCTAGCATTTCTCGAGATTCAAGATGATCTTCTACAACCAAAATCCAGGCATCTTCATCGGCTTCAGGTCGATATTTTTCTAGCGCCGCAATGAGATGATGACGATTAAGGGGTTTAGGCAAATATTCTGACGCACCTAAACTAAAGCCCAAGGTGCTGTCTTCAAGCATGGTTAACATAATGACGGGAATTTTATACAGTTTTGGATCACTTTTGAGTGCCGCCAAGACCTCCCATCCATCCATGTTGGGCATCATGACATCCAGGACGATCGCGTCCGGACTTTGATGTTCAGCTAGACCTATGCCATCAAGACCATTTTGAGCGCAGAAGACTTGATAGCCGATTTTGTTGAGCGATCGCTCAACCATTTCACAAGCTTCTAAATCATCATCAATCACCACAATTTTTCCACGACTGTTTTCACCGACAACGCGAGGCTTTGATGATAATTCTGGACCTGCGGCTTTCTCTTCTAATCCGAGCTGATAGGGTAGTAAAATCTTGAACGTGGTTCCGATGCCATATTCACTATTAACTGAAACACTGCCTCCCATCGCAGTTACAAAATGTTTTGTAATCGCCAAGCCTAACCCCGTTCCACCGTACTTTCTAGTCGTTGATGAATCAGCCTGAGTAAACGCATCAAAAACTTTATTTAGCTGTTCCGGCGTCATTCCAATTCCAGTATCTGTTACATCGAACTCAATCCAGGATCCTTCATTGTTATTAATTGCAATAATCGATAGTCGAACTTCTCCGCCTTCGGTAAACTTACTCGCATTACTTAATAAATTGAATAGGCTTTGACGCAGTTTCGTTTGATCCGCATACAGGGTTTGGATCTCTGGTGGATAGTGAAGGACTAAGTTATTCAGATTTTTTTCCACTAAGGGCTGAATCGTAGAGACAACATCCTGAACTAAAGACATCAAGTCAAAAGTTTCTAAGTAGAGATCCATCCGACCAGCTTCGACCTTGGATAAGTCTAAGACATCATTGATTAGACCCAACAGATGTTTACCCGCACTTCTGATTTTGCGAATATCTGGAATAAAGTCATCTTGTCCGCTATCCGCAGCATCTTCTTCTAGAATTTCGCTATAGCCAATAATTGCGTTGAGAGGAGTGCGTAATTCATGACTCATGTTAGCTAAAAATGCACTTTTAGACTTATTGGCTTCTTCAGCCTTAGTTCTTGCCTCTTCAGCCTTCTCACGGGCTTTGTCAATGGCTCGCATACTCGCAGAAAGCTGAGCCTCAGTTTTCTTACGGGGAGTCACATCTTGCCAAAAAACCGATAAGCCCTGTGCACTCGGATAGAGTCGAAATTCTAACCAAACTTTTTTAGCTTCATATTGTGTCTCAAACGTAATGACGGACTGTCGCTTCATTGCTTCTTGATAGTAGCTCGAAGCTTGTAGGGCTAAATCAGCAGGAAAGACATCCCAAAAAAGTTCACCAATGAGGTTCTCTGCCTTTCTATCCAGGGTTTGTTCCGCTTGGGGGTTGATATAGGTAATTTTCCATTGACTATCCAAACCCACAAAAGCATCTGTAATACTTTCTAGTAAATTAGAAACTTGACGTTTTGAGGTTCTGAGTTGATGGACAAATAGTAATACACCTGAGCCTAGAACGAGTAAGAGCCAACTGTAGGTAAAAAATCGATAGCGGATTGCTTCTCGCACTGCTGCTTGATAGGCAATTTCGTAATCTTCAGAAAGTTGACGCAGGCTTTGAGTGCTGGGTAGAGCGAGAATGGACTGCGTGAGTTGATCAACTTGAGGTTTATTTTCTAAAATGATTTGCGCATGGGCAACCGCCAACTCAATGGGCTCGCGACTGACTGGCGCTTTATTAGGAAGTTCAAACTTGATGGTTTTAATTTTTTCTTCAATTTCTGGTACCAAACTCTCATCGGAGGAGATGGTATAGAGCAAGATTTGATCGAGGAGGCTACTAAGTTCCTGAATGGCGATCGCATCCTGATCGGTCTTAAATTCTTGAATCAGATAGGGTAAATAGGATAGCGAATTCTTCAGCAATGAATTCTGCGCCTTAAATTCCTCTAAAAGCTTTTTCTTGTCTTCGAGAACCTGACTATTACGATTGAGTGCTGTCTGTAAATTCTGCTGAGATTTATGACTCAAGAAGGAGGGTAGCTGCTCCAGCTTCTCCTGTAAAATCAGTTCCTGATTAATTTGCTCAATCAGCGGATCGTAGGAAGATAGCAATGCATAACGATTTTTTAGCAAATCTTGATTGGCCGTTAAGTCCCGTTCAAGTTGTTCAGAGAGTAAGCTTCGATAGGCTAAATGCCGATTAATATCCACCGCTCGTCCCTTCAGTGCCAAACCGGCCAAGAGCAACAGGGAGCCTACGGCAGCTGCCGAAATTAAAGGTTTACGATTCATGGCTGCTCTCCTTCAATATCAGCGGTTTTAATATCAGCGGTTAAGGTATTCAAAAATTGAACAATCAAATCAACATCCGCCTGGGTGGGCACACGACCCAACTGATACTTGGCCATAATCTTGACGGCTTCATCAAGGGTTTTAGCGGTACCATCGTGAAAATAGGGTGCAGTCAAAACGACATTTCGTAGACTGGGTACCTTGAAGGCATAGCGATCGCGCTCATTCCCCGTCACGTTATAGCGACCCCAATCAGCCTCGGTAATATTGCCTCGATCTTGGAAATAGTCTCCAAATACACCAAATTTTTGAAACATGTTGCCCCCGATCGCAACACCCTGATGACAGGAAACACAGCCGAGGTCCTTAAATCGCTGATAGCCCATTTTTTCCTGAGGAGTTAAAGCATTGATATCTCCCCGTAAAAACTGATCAAATCTAGAATTTGGCGTATAGAGAGAGCGTTCAAAGTTGGCGATCGCATCCTTTACATTGGGCTCCGTAATGCCATCACCATAGGAGGCTTCAAAGGCTTGCCGATATTCATTGGACTGCTTCAGCTTGTCCAACACCTCTACCCACGTAGAGTTCATTTCATGGGCGCTGGTAATTGGTCCATCGATCTGCTCCTCTAAACTATTGGCCCGACCGTCCCAAAATTGCTTAAAGTTGAATACACAGTTCAAGACTGTCGGTGCATTGACAAACCCTTCGGTTTTATTAATGCCAAGGGATTTGACCCGCTGGTCAACGCCTGAGGTTGATAGATAATGACAGCTTGCACAGGAAAGCGAATGATCATGTGAAAGCTGAGGTTCATGGAAGAGCTTGTTGCCCAGTTTGACTTTGTTGGGATCTAGTTTTAGCGTTAGCGGAATCGGTTCAATGGGCTCGCCATTTAAGGATTTAGCTAAACTCATCGAATTGGCATCGAGCCCCATGGCAGGCATTACCATGCCATAGAAAATGCCTAGAACACAGCAACAGCAGAGTATGCCAATGCGCCAATAGTCTCGAAATTGATTTAACATTATGCCTTAAACTCCTGCCAACCCAAAATTACCTGCGTTCAAGCAGATCCTTGGAGTAGGAGCACCTGCTTTTCCCGACGAATTCAGACGAATGCAACGGAAAAGCGACTCAATTTTCTAAACCTTTAAACAGCCGTCATGGCATTACCATAACGGTCAACTGACCGACGATTGAGACCGACGATTGGCACTGATGATTGGCACTGATGATTGGCACCAACGAGCAACACCGATCTATGCCCAAATTAGCTGCGGTGTTGACTTGACCCACTGGGGAGTCTTGACAATGTCCGGATATTGCACCACCTATCCGGGGATTGCACCAGGCGGCCCGATAGGACTACTGATCTTAGCTTTCCCGAGTCCGTAGTTTGGGTAACTTATCCCTGGACTTGGATGGATATCATCCCTGCTAACTTCTAAATAGCCGACTATACAATGTCTCATGGGTCATACTCGCCAAGGCCAAGCCCCATCCCCAGGCTTCTAGATCCTCATCGGGTACCTGTTGAATATGCTGCAAACTTGTCAGCAGAACCGGCTGTAAATCCCAGAGCAGTTGTTGGCCCAGGGTTTGCCCTAAAGGGATTAGTTTGACCGCAGCGGTCACAAGATTGGTTGCCCAAGTTTGTAGATAGCCCAAGAGCGCCGGTTCCGCAGTAATCTGCCAATGGGTAGCGGTGATGCCAAAGGCGATCGCAAAATGACAGCCATCCTGCCGCAACGTTGCCAAGAGCGTTTCCGGTACCCCCAGGGGAGGCTGCATCTGGTTCACTAAGCGGAGGAGCGATCGCCCCATTTGCATGCTTTGCAGACGCAGTTCTTCGGTCTCCCGGCTGGCGCTCAGCCAATGGTTCCAGTACAATAATTGAGGCCAGTTTTCCGTGGCGCTGGCCTGTAGACTCCGCAGCATCACGACCGCTTCTAGGTAAATTGCCCCATAGGTCAGTTCCTGCTCCAACCAATGGCGCAACTGCTCGGGCGTCGTTAATTGCTGGGTCTGGACCAAGGTTTCTAGTCCTTCAGAATAGCTAAAGGCTCCCACTGGCAAGGCGGGTGAGGCCAATTGCAGCAGCCGCAGCAGCATCGTTGCGTCCGTCAGCGGCGGTGAGGAGGCGTTGAGGACGGGCTCAGTGACCATGGCCATAGGCTCCGGTTTCCGGGAAAAAGGGCACAATCTCTTCCACCAGGGTTAATCCCCGTTGTTCTAGCATCTGACGTAAGACCGGATCCGGTGCAAAACGGAGATAGGTTTCTGCAATTTCCACAGGCACATGACGATTGCCCAAATGATAGGCCGCTTGCATGAGGGCCAAGGGCGTGGGGGTGGTTACGGTGAGGACGGGCTCGGGCTGGGCTTCAATCGAGAGGATGCGATCGCCCGTTTCCGTTTGCAGGCGATCGCCTGCGCGCAACACTGTCCCTCGGGGCAATTGCCAGAACAGCACCGTTCCATCGGGCATTTCGATCCGGGAACGCGACTTGGTTCGAGCTTCAGCGCTCAAGGCCAAACGCAGCCAATTCTCGGGTTTACCCAGAGCCGACAGCGGGTCTACCGCCGTCGCGGCATCCATCCAACTCGGGTCCAGCCGGCGGGTAAAGATTATTGTCAAATTTGACATCACAGTTGAAGAAAACAGTTGAAGAACATTGCAAAAGGGGTGAGGCGAGAATTAATCCAAAAAATTCTTATGCATCGCACAAGTAGAATAGAATATACAGACGCCTAAACTCATAGTATTTTGTAGCTGTCACGACGGAGTCCCTGGACCTTTTCCCCGTAGGGTGCATCCATGGTCTACCACGGTCCAGCAGTGTTTTAGAACGGGGCAACCATGGCTCAAGCACTCAACATCGCGCTCGTTAGCTATCTCAACCGGCTTCGCGGCAATCTCCGAATGCTGGAATTGGCCTTGGCCCTTCACCAAGCAGGCCACTTGCCCCAGGTTTTTGTGCTCGCTAGACCCGACGATGATCGGTTCATCGGGCTGCCGCCTCTGCCGTTTCCAGTCCATTGGATTCCAGCCCGTCCTTGTCCCTTTGGCCTAGATGAGCTTCATCGCCAGCGGATACAGGAGCTCGTCGACTACCTTGCGTCCTCCCCTCAGTCCTATGATATTTACCACGCTCAAGATCTGATTAGTGCCAATGCCCTAGCAGCCCTGCGAGGCATTGGCCATATTCCCCATTTTATCCATTCGCTCCCCTGTCTTGAAACAATGACTAGTCCCTATCTGCGGGGCTGTCAAGAACGGGCCATTTATGAGCCGGATCTTTGCATCTGTCTCAATCGCCGGTTAAAGGAGCGGCTTAAGGTCGAGTATGGCATCAACGCTCAATGGCTGCCGCCCTTAGCCAGCATCACCGCTCGTTTGGACCAAAGCCCCGAGAGCCTCAATCGTCGCCAGCGGCGGGAGCAAGCCGCTCAGAAACATCTTATACTGTATCAACAACTGATTGAGCGAGAACAAGAAACCCTTAATCATTGGCTTCATTTTGCTTAACGCTAGGTTGCGCGGTTTGTTCACCCCGATAGCGTCCATACTCCCCGAGAAAGGCTAACATTCCCGAGGTCAAAATGAGTAGGACACTCAGGGCATTGATATCGGGCTTCATACCGGTTCGCACTCGACTATAGATTTCCATGGGTAGCGTATTTGCTCCATTGCCCGACGTAAAGCTGGAAATCAATAAATCATCCATGCTCAAGACAAAGGCCAGCAGACATCCCGCCCCAATTCCAGGCAAGAGTTCTGGTAAGAGGACGCTCACGAAGGCTTGCCAGGGCGTCGCTCCCAGATCCAGGGCCGCCTCCTCTAGATGCGGGTTTAACCCCGCGAGACGAGAGGCAACGACTATGGCAATATAGGCTAAACAAAAGACGACGTGGGAAGCCACAATGGTCCAAACACTGAGCTGAATGCCAAAGTAAAGACGACCGATTGAGGCTAGAAAGATTAATGTGGCGACGGCGATCGCAATATCCGGCACAATCAACGGCAAATAAGCCGCTCCTTGATATAAAGCTTTTCCTGGAAACCGATATTTAGCAAGTCCTACCGCCATCATCGTCCCCAGCACCGCAGAAATTGCCACGGCCATGAGCGCCACCCCCACACTGGTCCCGAGGGCAATCCGAATGCGGTCATCCCCAAAAAGTTGCTGATACCAGCGCAGACTAAAACCCTCCCAAACAGAAGTATAGCGGGACGCGTTAAAGCTGTAAAATCCCAGAACTGCGATAGGAAAATACATAAACAAAAATAACAACAGGGTTAAAACCCCAGGCCAGTTCCGTAAAACATTCCGAAGATAGACCCACCGTACGACAGACCGTACGACAGACCGTACAACCGTTGGCATCCACAATGCTCCTCACACCAAAGGGGGCTTTCACCGCCTCGACAGCGATATAGCACTCGCATTGTATACAATCATTTGCCCCGGCATTTACCCTGATGAATTAATAGTCCGATTAATGGCTCGATTAATTAAGTTTGTTCTCAAGACTAAGCAGTCCAAGCCTTATATGTTTAAATCATTTCTAGGGTTTAAGGGTCGTCTGTTTCAAGAGATACGTTTTTTTAAAAATTTGTCACCTATGCTAATGGGCGATTCCAGGCTGCATCATTCGACTCAATCGTTCCTGTTCTTCTAGTGTTCTTGTCTTCTAGGCCAGTTTGCCAAATCTCGTGAGCCTATCCTCTGCCAACTCGACCCCAACCTTAATCAATCACCCCCTACCCGTCAGTGGGGTTAGCTTGCGTCAGGTCACGAAACGTTATGCTGCCTTTATGGCGGTTGAGCAGATCAATCTAGAGATTGAACCCGGTTCCTACACTTGTTTACTCGGCCCCAGCGGTTGCGGAAAAACAACCACATTGCGCATGATTGCCGGTCATGAAGCGATTACCTCCGGTGAAATTTGGATTGGGGAGGAGCGGGTAAACGAAATTCCGGCAGCCAAGCGCAATACGGCGATGGTGTTTCAGAATTATGCCCTCTTTCCCCACAAAACCGTATGGGACAACATTGGCTTTGGGTTAAAAATGCGTGGCGTTCCTCCCTCAGAACAGCGACAACGCATTGCCGAGATTCTTAGTCTCGTCGATTTGGAAGAATTTGCTAAGCGCAAGCCCGCCCAACTTAGCGGCGGTCAACAGCAGCGGGTCGCCTTAGCTCGGGCGCTTGTCACTCGGCCCCAGGTGATTTTGCTCGATGAGCCTCTCAGTGCTTTAGATGAGTCGCTCCGAGTCAGAACAAGACTGGAGTTACGTAAGCTGCAAAAACAATTTGGCATGACGTTTATTCAAGTGACCCATGCCCAGGATGAAGCTTTTTCGCTCTCGGATAAAGTGGTGGTGATGGATCGAGGGCGCATCGATCAAATTGGCACGCCAACGCAAATTTTTAATCGGCCCGCTTCGCGTTTTGTGGCGCGTTTTGTCGGTGACAATAACATTCTTCATGGCACGGTCGTGGGTGCCACGGCAACGGGAGAGCTCGAAGAAATCGAGTTGGCTGTCGAAGGTTTAGGCTCAATCCTTTGCCAGGGTCACAGCGTTCCGATAGGGCAGGCGGGGGCTTGTTGTATTCGGGGCGATCGCCTCCATTTACTCCCTCGCTCTACCAGCGATGCTTCCCCTAGCTCATTCTTTGCCAATCAGATTATGGCAAGGGTCAGCGCCGTTGAGTTTACTGGTTTTGTTAGTCGAATATCATTACTCATTGAACGAGATGGCCGTGAATTTCTCTTTAAGATTCGAACCGATGATTGGATTCATTCAGGTTATCAAGAAGGTCAGACTGTTGCGCTAGGCTGGACCGCTGAGGATTGCATTTTCTTGCCTCACTAACTGGCCTATCCCATTGGCCTAACTTCAATGCTTCATTATTCAGGTTTTCAGGAGTGACCATGACCAAGATTACCCGCCGCCGCATCCTACAAACGGGTCTAGCAGCCGGAACCCTATTAGCCGCGAAAGGCTGCGCTAGCAATCCTACTCCCGAAACTAGCACCAGCACAGGGCCAACGATCATTACCAATCAAATTAAGGATGTAACCCTGCGGTTTATTGGAACGGGCGTCGCTCAAACGAAGGGGATTAAGGAAAAAATCGAAGAGGATTTAGGCTTTAAGGTTGAAATGACGCCGTTGAGTACGGAGGAAAATAACAAGAAAGCAATTACTCAAGCCAAGCAGTGGGATATTTTTGACGGCGAGTATTTTAGCTTACCCCTCGTCATTCCTTCCGGAAATTTGCAGGCCATCGACATCAAGAAAATCAAGCAATTTGACAAGATTGTTCCGTTTTTTACAACGGGTAAATTTGAAGGCATGCCGGTAGAATCCTCCCAAGGAACTGCTCCCTATAAGGTCATGTATCTCAAGGGGGCTGATTCAGCTGAATTGGCCGCAGGCCAGACCGATTGGGCGACGCTATTGCCTTTTCAATACAATGCAGATACATTAGGCTGGCGGCCCGAGCTAGTCGGAGCAGAAATCACCTCTTGGGCACAGCTCTTTGATCCAGCATTTAAGGGTAAAACCTCTATTTTGGATATTCCCTCTATTGGCATTATGGATGCTGCCATGGTGCTAGAAGCTGCGGGCTTAATGACCTTTGGTGATAAGGGTAATATGACAAAAGCCGAGCTTGATCAAGTTACAGAAATTCTCATTGGCAAGAAGAAGGAAGGACAATTTCGGGCCTTTTGGAAAACCTTTGATGAGTCGGTAAATTTGATGGCATCCGGCGAAGTTCTGTTACAGTCCATGTGGTCTCCTGCCGTGACAGCGGTGCGAGCGCGGGGGTTGGATTGTCAATATGGTCCGTTGAAAGAGGGCTATCGAGGCTGGGGCGGTGGCGTAGGTCTATCCAAGAATCTATCGGGTATTGAGCTGGATGCTGCCTATGAATATCTCAATTGGATGATGGATGGCTGGCTTGGGGCATTTTTAGGACGCCAGGGTTATTACAGTGCTGCGCCAGAAAACTCCAGAAAATTTATGGAGCCCTACGAGTGGGATTATTGGTATGAAGGTAAGCCTGCGGCTCAAGACATTGTGGATCCTTTCGGCACGAAGATCGCAGTAGCTGGAGCCGTACGGGACGGCGGAGCATTTAAGGAACGGGTCGGCAATATTGTCTGCTGGAACTCCGTTATGGATGAGCAAACCTATCTAGTGCAAAAGTGGAATGAGTTCATTGCGGCTTAGGAAGAATTATGCCTAAACTGTCTGCGAAAATTCAGCCCTATTTGCTAACAGCACCACAATGGCTGGTGCTGTTGGTATTTTTAGTTGCACCGATCGCCTTAATCGTCATCGTTAGCTTCTGGCAGTTCAATGGCTATAGCATGACGCCAAGTTTTTCCTTTGATAACTATATCAGCATCTTCCAGTCAAAGGTTTATCTAGATACCTACCTCAATACGATTAAGTTTGTCGGATTAGTTTGGGGGTTTTGTCTACTCATTGCCTATCCCGTGGCGTATTTTTTAGCTTTTCATGTGTTCAGCCTAAAATGGCAAATCATCTGGTTTATGATCTGCACTATTCCTTTTTTTACATCGAATATTATCCGCATGATTTCCTGGGTTCCCCTCCTAGGACGCGGTGGATTAGTCAATCAGATACTGCTCAAGCTGAATTTAATCCAAGCCCCCCTAGAACATCTTCTCTTTTCAGATTTTGCGGTGGTTTTAGCATTAGTGCATCTCTATGTTCTCTTTATGGTAGTCCCGATTTTTAATAGCCTTATGCGCATTGAGCGCAATCTCATTACCGCAGCCCTTGATCTGGGTGCATCAGGCGTTCAGGTTTTCCGGGAAGTCATTCTACCCCTTTCCCAGCCAGGTATTGCCATTGGCTCGATTTTTGTTGTGACCTTGGTGATGGGAGAATTTATCACGGTTCGCTGGATGGGAGGCGGACAGTCTTCCTCTGTGGGATATCTCATTAGCAATCAAATTGGTAGTCTTCAGTATCCCCTTGCATCAGCCAATGCGGTCATTCTTTTGATTGTAACGATTTTGTTTGTTGCGGGAATTTTAAGGGCAGTAGACATCCGTAAACAGCTCTAGAGCTTTGATTTTGCTGTTATCACTATGAACTCGAACAAATCACTTTCAGCTTCCCTGTTAACGGCCTTTTTTAGCCTTTTTGTTTTGTTTCTCTACGGCCCTATTTTTGCCATTTTTATTCTATCGCTTCAGGGGCCACAGGGTTCGCTCATGTTTCCTATGCGAGGCTTTGGATTTGGCTGGATTGCAGGGGTGTTTGAAGAACAGTTGGTGGGCAATTTTTTCGAGCCCTTTGGGCGATCGCTCCTCTTGGGCCTGATGGTCATGGTCTTCACCGTTATGATTAGTTTAAGTGCAGGTCTTGCCTTCCGAAAGCCCTTTTGGGGAGCCACACCGTTGTTTTATCTGACCATTGCCAGCCTCATTGTTCCCAGCATTTTGGTCTCCCTGGGGATTGGCCTTTTGTTTGAATTATCGGGTCTTGAAATTCAGTGGTATTCCTCTGCTTTAGCAGGCCATTTGACCTGGACATTACCGTTTGCCTTTTTAATTATTTTGGGGGTCTTCAATCGCTTTAATCCCACCTACGAAGAAGCGGCAGAGGATTTAGGGGCGAGTCGTTTTGCCGCTTTTCGCGAAATCGTGCTGCCACTGATTTTTCCAAGCCTGATTGGTGTGGCGATCTTGAGTTTTACATTGTCCTACGATGAGTTTACGCGAACCTCGTTGATTTCTGGGGAGCAGAATACGTTGCCCTTGGAAATCTTTGGGATGACGACGAATGTCACGAATCCGAGCTTGTATGCATTGGGGACGGTGACGACGGTGTTTTCGTTTGTGATGGTGGGGGTGGCGATCGCTTCATTTCAGTTTCTTTCTGGGCGGCAGCAACGTTAGTCAGGGATTCGCCTTGGGCTGAAGGGAGGGGGAGCTGTTGAGTCAGCTAATTAAGCGACAGCAGATCTAGCGGTCTAGGGCCTCGATCTAACGATGGCGATGGGTAAGCATGTCTAGATAGGGGTTGCTTGTCTATATACTGGGAGCAGCCGGATCCTTTCAATTGCCAGTGTGGCCATGTCCGAATCTAAGCACTCATCTTCATTCCGCCCTCCCGTTGAAAAGATTTCTGACGACGAAGCACAGGCTTTGTTGTTACAACTCCGTCGCAAGGAGGGCGGTTGGATTGCCTGGGGCCAAGCCTGCGAGCGACTGCAAAAATCGGGCTATAGCTCCCTTGTGATCTTTGAAGAGACCGGCTTTGAAGCGGTGCATCAGCTTCAGGTGAGCGTTGGGTTGAAGGTCTATGATTCTCTCGTCGAAGGGCAAGCCCCGGCGGCGGTCCTGGAGCACTATCATCGCAAGGGAAGTGATATTCTCTACGAATTGCGTCAGCTCGGCCAAGAAAACCGCATTAAGGCCGCCCAGTTTTGTCTAGAGCGCAACTTGGATATGGATGAAGCCCGCGCCTTGGCAAAGGATTTTCGAGAGATGCAGTGGCTCAAGGAGCAAACGCCGGGATTTGACAACGAGCCTGGGGATGCGGTGGCTTATTTTTGTTGGAAACGGGCTAGGGAGCGAAAAGATTTGCAGGAGCGATCGCGTCTCATCGCCCAGGGTCTACGCTATGCCCAATCCGCCAGTGCCCGCGCCCGACTGGAAGAACTCTTAACAGACTTTACCCTGGTCTCCGTAAAATCCGCACCCCTACCTCCGATTTATCGCCTAGAAACCGAAGAGGACTTGCCCCGTCTAATCCCTGTGGCCGGAGCGCTGCCGATGACGCAAACTGAATTGGAGGCTGTGCCGGATTGGGAAGAAAGCGGTGCATTTCGGGTGGTTCGGGCCGAATCGCCCATCAGTTGGGTGGCCCTCCCCGGCTGGCAACGGGTGTTAGGGGCCAAACAGCCCGTCGCCATCTACGCCCAGGGTGAACAGGTGCCCAATCTCCCCAATGAGATCCAGGAAACCGTGCTGCTGGTGATTGACCGGGCGGCCACGACCTGGGATGACAATAGCTATTTTCTGATGGACCAAGAGGGCTCCTTAGGGGTTCGCTGGTTTGCTGAAGCGCCGACCCAGCCGATTCTCGGACAGGTGGTGGTGGTGGTTCGACCCAGACGAATTTTAGATGAAAGCCTGATTACAACGCCTTGGCAGTTGGAATAATTTGGATTGAAAGCGTCAAGGGAAGCGCAAAAGGCTCACGGGTGCTCGCTGGTATAGCTCCGTCGCCATAGCTACTACGCTTTGGTTCAGAGAAAAATACGCGGGGAATCCTGAGTCCATAACTGGGGAAACCTACTGACTCGGATATCTACGGAATGTTAAGCCCTTCCTCACCCTTGCCCCCGACCCAACGCACTTGGCGTGTGTTGATTGCTGATGACGATCGCCTCACGCGGATTATGTTGCGGCGGACGTTGGAGCAGGAGGGCTGTCAGGTCCTAGAAGCCCAGGATGGCGAGCTTTGCATCCAGCAATTTTTGACCTGTGCGCCTGATTTGGTGCTGCTCGATGCCATGATGCCCAAGCTGGATGGCTTTCAGTGTTGTGCGCAAATTTTGGCCCAGCCCAATACGGAGCATGTGCCGGTCTTGATGATTACGGGGCTCAACGATAAAAATTCTGTCGATCGCGCCTTTGATGCAGGAGCGACGGATTTTATTACGAAGCCGATCCATTGGGCGGTGTTGCGGCGACGGGTCCGGTTGCTGCTGGAAAAGGCCCAGCTTCAGCTCGAACTCAAGGCGGCTAATCGTCAGCTTCAAAAGCTGGTCATGACGGATCCGCTCACCCATTTGGCCAATCGCAGACAGTTCGATGAAGTCTTGGCCAATGAGTGGCGGCGTGCCTCTCGGGAGGCGACGCCGATATCGTTGGTGATGTGTGATATCGATAGTTTTAAGCCCTATAACGATCACTATGGTCATCCCCAGGGCGATCGCTGTCTTCAGGCGGTGGCCCAGGTGTTTCGGGACAATATTCGTCGAGCAGGGGATTTGATTGCTCGCTATGGGGGAGAAGAATTCGCCATTATCCTGCCAAACACGCGCACGGAAGGCGCACGTCATGTGGCGGAGCGGGTTCGGCGGGGGATTATGCAGCTCAATTTACCCCATTCCTATTCGCGGGCCGATAGCGAGCGGGTCACCCTCAGTCTGGGGATTGCCACGCTCTATAGCCGTTGCGATTTATCGACCTCGTTTCTCGTGAAACTGGCGGATGAGGCCTTGTATCAAGCTAAAGCGGCGGGTGGTAATTGCTGTCGGATCCACCAGGTTTGGTCCGTGCCTGAGGATGCGTCAGAAAGCTTTATCCAACCGCTGCCCCAAGGATGACGGTTCACTTCACTCGGCGAATTGATCAGCGAATTTAAAGGAGATTTAACCCAATGGCTTCAACCATGGAGTGCTTCCAGGATGTCTATCGTTTGTCCTCACCCCTGGGGGAACAAGCCCCCAGGGCTTTGCCGATTCTTGATCCCGAGCAACTCATGGAGAGCCTCATGGCGGTGGGGGATGACCTTCAGGAGTCGCTTGATCTCCTGCGGACCACCTATTTGGAAGATGTGCCCCATTTATTGGACATGCTGACTCAGGCTGCGGAACGGTCGGATTTTGACAAGCTACGATTTGCGGCCCATACGCTCAAGTCCAGCAGTGCGCTCATGGGGGCTACGTCGCTCTCGGAGATCTGTCGTCAGCTCGAAGAACAGGCCCGCACCCAGAGTGATTGCGATCTGGCTCTCCAGGTGGAGCGTACCCTAGATCTCTATGAGCAAACGGTATCTGCGCTGTTGGCCTATTCTGCCGCCGCTAGCTGAGCCAAGGGCAGCAGGGGGCCTAGCTGGGGTTGACCATTGGTGGCGAGCTCGCTGACGCAGACATAGATCCGCGCTGTTCCATGGCCGAGCAAATCCCGTAAGCCATGCTCAAGGCGGGTTTCTGCGATTTGAAGATTGCGGGCTAAGCCCTGCTGCTTGACTGCGGCGAGGTCGGCGAGGGCCTCCTGAATGAACAAATTGGCTCCAAACAAACTCGTACCGCTGCTGGTTAGCCAGAGGGGGGAGCCTGCGTCTAGCCAAAATTGCCAGCGGTGGGTGCAGCGATTGATCCGATACTGAAACAGTGTGGCTAGGGTCACGGCTTGGGCCTGGGAGGCCAGCGGTTGGGCCGGGTAGGGGTTGGCGGTGATCGTGCCGCTGCGGAGGAGTCGGATAAACCGTTCGATAGCATTCCCTTCGGAGTTGGACTCCTCAGGCGTGAGGCGGCCTTCTACCTCCCAATAGTGCTGGGCTGCTTCCAGAAGCTCCCGCAGGGCCGCGATCTGATCATAGGCAAGGGCACTGCCGTTCCAGAGAAAGGTTTGGATGGCGCGATCGAGAACGACCAGGGGATTGGGGGTGAGGCGCTGCGATCGCTGCAGCTTTTGAACCTCCAGCCATTGCAGAATCTGTTCATAGACCGCCGTTGCTTCGTAGCCTAGCCGATCCCAACGGGGAAAGGCCTGAACAGGCAGGAGTCGAGGCTCGTCGGGATGGGGAACATAGCAGTGATCCGCCAACAGGCCAGCCCGCACGGCATCGATGCGGGGGCGACTGCGTAGGGGGGCGTGGGCTGAATTCGGAGGGGCGTCTGGTCCTGGGGTGGGGTCTTCATCCAGGGGATGGCGATCGGGGGTGAGGCTCAAGACCACTAGCATTTCGGCCACCTGATCCAGCTCCAGTAGTCGGCCCAACCCCGGATAGACAAAGGCTAGCAGCGTCAGCAACGCCCGCACCATGGGCGAACTGTAAAGGGGCCGCTGCTCGGTCAAGGGTTCTAGACGAATTTGCTGCTTGCCGAGGATTTCCATCAATGTGTAGCGGGCGATCGCATCCACCCCCGGCCCGACGATGGCAATTTCTTCTGGCTGCACCACACCGGACTGAACGGCGGTGATGATTTCCTCGGCGACGGCCCGCAGGAGTTGCGATCGCGAAATCGTCTGCACTGCCCGAAACGGCCCCTCGGCACTGCTGATCTGTTGCAAAATCTCGCTCCTGATTTCCCCGTCGGTTCCCCACCCGGTTGGGACAACCGTTCCCATCTCCGTTTGGTCTCTGACGAGCCCGACCACCGTATCACCGTAGCGCTGGGCCAAACTATCAGGATTGGGCTCCAAAGATTCCACCGTGCAGCGCTGGGCCAACTGCGCCAGCGCCTGGGGGTCAGCCCCAAATCCTAGGCGGACACCGCCCTCCGGTTGATAGGTAAAGAGACAGGGGGCCTGCTGATCGAGGAACAGGGAAAAGAGGGATTGGGCGATCGCCGGATACTCATCCACATCATCGGCCAAAATCCCTTCATAACGCTGGGTGAGCTGAGCCTGATAGACCGGATCCGGCAGCAGCGACTGCCCATAGAGCTCGGTCAAGAGTCCATAGGTCAACAGCCCCCGCTCCAAACACCAGGCCCGCCAATCCACCAGCGCCTCGCCCATGGCGGTCCAGAGCTCCGCTGACCCCAGGGAACTGGCCATGCCTGCCTGCAAGACTGCGCCAATTTCCGCAACGGGCGTACCGCTAGAAGCCGCCAACAAATACAAATCCAGCACCCGCCGCACCACCCGCCATTCGCTGACCCCCTCCTGCTTCAGCGGTCCCTCGGTCAATAGCCGCTGCCACAGCCGAGTCGCCAGCTCCTGCTCGGTTTCAGGCCGCAGCCGCAGCGGAAACCGGGGACGTAGCCCCAGCTTTTTCACCAGCAGCGGCCAAAACAGCGTCACTTCCCCCTCAAAAAACGCCAGCGGCGTTGTTGTCTGGATCGGATAGCGCCCCCCGGTTGCCTCGGTCACCCGTTCCATCAGCGCCATGCGGTTATCGCCCGTCGCCGCAAACAGTAGCAGACTAGGCCCCTGCCGCAGACCATCGCCCGAGCCCCGCTCCATCCAAGCCTGAAATTGGGCCATTAGCCTTGTGGTTTTGCCACTTTGAGCCGCACCTACAATCCAGTATTGCTCTGTCAGGCTCGGCTCAGGGTCTGACTTAGATCGTATTACGTTGGTTGTCAAAGTCGCTCCTCAAACGCTGTTTCCAGCTACTGTTCGGTCTACTCTTTGGGCCACTGATTGATCCGTTACCCTCTTTTCAGCTTAAGCCAATCCAAAGATCTAAGCCTCCCCTGCAAATCTCCCTCAAAGCTACGATAGGCTGACGTTAGGTTCTCTACGCTGCCCCATGAACTTGTCCGTTTTTGATACCGTCCGACGCTCCTTTCGTGGCTTAAACCGATGGGTGAATAAGACCCCCTACCGGGCATTAGAGCAGGCCTACGAAGAAATTCTAAAGATTAAGGCGATCGAAGACGAGCATTTCGATGGCCAAACCATTGTTCCGGGCCTCAAAGATTACAGCGAAAACGTCTACCAATATTTTCGTGCCCAGGCCAATCAGCATCTGCGGGTAGCCAAGGTGCGGCTGACCGAATTTCGCACCAGCCAGAACTTTCTACGGCTGACCAATCCGGAGGCCTTTGGCTTTGATGCCCGGACGCCGCCGGATCGAGAGGCGTTGGATCCCGATGGGGTGATGCTCGAAAAGCTGCGGTTTGTGGATGAGGCGATCGCCCGCTACAGCCCCTATCGCGAGATCTCCAAATCCCTCGTCCCCCTGGATTCTCCCAACGTGCCCCCCCTTAACCCCAAGGCCAACGCCCTGGCTGGGGGAGAAGCCCTTACCCCCGTCCCCAGTCGCAATTCCTCCCGTAATGCTCAGCGCAATTCCCTCCGTTCCCCTCGGTCTACCGCCATGGCTTCAGACAATCCTCCGCCCTCCACGCCTCGGCGCACCGAACGGGTTGCAAGCCAAACCAGCTTTGTCCCTCGCTCGATTTTAGGCACGTTCGATCGCCTGCGTCGGGATCTGGATCCGGCGGCAGAACAGGAAGTGGTACAGGATTTTCGACTCTCGCGGGCCAAAACAGCCCTGGCAGCTCGCTTTTTGCTGATTTTGGTCATTGTGCCGCTGCTCACCCACCATCTCTCGAAAACCTTCGTGGTGGGGCCGTTGGTTGAGCGCTTTCATGCGGAGCAGCCCGTCGACGCGGCCCTGAGTCCCCATCTGGAGGAGGAAGCCCTAGAGGAACTAGGTCGCTACCGCGAGCATTTAGAGTTTTTGGTTCTAACCCATGAGCTGCCTCGACTGAGTCCAGAGGACTTGGATGAGCGGATGGAGGTTAAGGCAGCATCGCTCTTTGAAGAGTTTCGGGGGCGCGCGACCGATGCGATTAAGAATGTGTTTGCGGATTTTTTGGCGGCGATCGCCTTCGCCATTATTCTACTGATCAGCAAGCCCGAAATTGCTATCCTCAAATCCTTTATGGATGAATTAATTTATGGATTAAGCGATAGCGCCAAAGCCTTTATCATCATTTTGTTTACGGATATTTTCGTCGGATTCCACTCACCCCACGGCTGGGAGGTGATTTTGGAAGGCGTTGCTCGACATTTTGGTCTACCTGAAAGTCGCGAATTTATTTTCCTTTTTATTGCAACGTTTCCAGTGATTTTAGATACGGTCTTTAAGTATTGGATTTTCCGCTATCTCAACCGTATTTCGCCTTCTGCGGTGGCCACCTATCGCAATATGAATGAATAGCTTGTAGCTATTGAGATTCGCGCTTTGAATTCCTCACTGAGTCATGGGTGAGGAATTTTTGATCAGTAACAAATCGCTAAGAAATTCATTTTTTTGCAAGATCAAAATGGCTTTGTCTAGGCTGATCCAGTATCATAAGCAGACTGGGAAAAAAGAGTCTTAATGTCCGCAAGCTTTACAATGCCCGCAGATTTTTAATGCCTGTTTACAAGCGAGGAGGTCGATGTGACGGTTGTCAGCCCCACCCTCAGCCCGATTTCTGTAACGATTCTTGGCATTCGCATCACTAATGTCTTTCGGTCAGAGGCCATTCGGTTGATGCAATCCTGGCTCTGGGATGAGCCTCAAAAAAACCACAGCGTTTTCTATGTCAATGCGCATACCCTCAATCTCAGCCGAGCACAGCCGAGTTATGGGCAAATTCTCAATCGTGCCAATCAGGTCTTTGCCGATGGCACAGGGGTGCGCTGGGCCGCAAAAATGCGAGGCGTCGACATCAAAGAAAATCTTGTGGGAACGGATTTAATTCCTGAGTTTTTGCAAGCGACCTCGGGCCAAGGCTATCGGGTCTTCTTGTTGGGGGCAGATGCTATTACGGTGGAGCGTGCGGCTCAGTGGCTGCAAGTGCACTTTCCGGGCTGGAGCCTTGCGGGTTACCACCATGGTTATTTTGATCAGAATCAGGCTGATGCGGTGATTCAGCAGATCAATTTGACGCATCCCCATCTCCTGCTGGTGGGTCTGGGCAATCCGCTGCAAGAAATCTTTATCGATCGCTATCAATCCCAGCTTAAAGTTCCGATTTGTATGGGCGTGGGGGGGCTTTTTGACCATTGGGGCGCGAATCTCAAACGTGCGCCTCGCTGGGTGAGAAATCTAGGGTTTGAATGGTTGCAGATTTTAATCCAGCAGCCGAAAAAATGGCGACGGTATCTCTTGGGGAATCCCAAATTTCTCTTCCAGATGCTGGTCACGGCCCGACAGGAAAGGCAACATGTCCTGGAAGCTTCCTCCTCGGTGAGTGGGCTACGCTGGTCCTTAAAAAAGCTAGCTCGAAGAACAATGGCTTTGGCCTCTTGGCCTGCGGTCCAGCTTGCTCCCGCCGGAGAGCCCTCGGTGCGAGTTTTGACCTATCACCGCTTTGGCGATATTCCTCGGGATCCTTTTTGTGTCCGGGCCAGCGACTTTGAACAACAAATGGCTTGGCTAGCAGCGCAAAACCTGGCTATTTCCCTAGCCGATCTAGAAGCCTTTTTAGTCGGAAAACAGGAGGTTCCGGCGGGGGCCGTCCTCGTCACCATGGACGATGGGTATCACAGTGTGTATCAAACGGCATTGCCGATTTTAAAGCGTTATGGGATTCCGGCGATCGCCTTCGTCACCGTCGGATCCATCCTCGACACCGCCCCCCTGCCTACCGCCCTTACCCAACACCCCCAGGCCGACTCTCCCGAACGCCATATGACCTGGCCAGAACTGCGCGAGCTTTCCCAGGATGGGGTTGTCGTCGCCTCCCATGGGTGGACCCATCGTTCCTTCGCAAGGCTTGACCCTGGAGAGGCCCAACAGGAAGCTGGGCGATCGCGCCACTATCTAGAAGAAAAACTCGGCCAGCCCGTGACCGGATTTGCCTACCCCTTTGGCACCCTCGCAGATTTTAACGACCAATCGGTCCAGATGCTCCACGGCCAAGGCTACCAGTGGGCCTTCACCTCCCAGCATGGAGCCATTGCCCGCTCCAGAGCTGAGGCCTTGACCCTGCCTCGTATCAAAGTAGAAGGCGGAGAAGGGCTGTGGATGTTTCAGCAGCTGGTGCGGGGAGGACTCGATCGCTGGCGCTGGATTGACCAAACCCTGTGGAAGCTTCAGCAAAGCCGAGCTTAAACCCCAAAAAAAAGGCCCACCGGTAAACGCTGGGCCTCTGATTACTCAAAACCTCTTCATTCAAGCAGTCTCATCAAAGTCAGCTCATACCAACCCTGCCACAGGCCCTAACCTGGTTTTTGTTGCCGCAGCTTTTTGAGCGTCCTCACCAGTTGATCCTGATAGGAGGGCTTATTCACATAGGCATCTGCCCCCAGCTTCATCCCCCAATAGTGATCCACTGGAGTTGTTTTGCTAGAGCACATCACCACAGGAATATGCCGCGTTTGAGGATTGCTTTTCAGCTGGCGACAGACCTCAAAGCCGTTCATTTGCGGCATCAGCACATCGAGCACAATCAGATCGGGTAGGTTATCCCGCAGTTGTTCTAGGGCATCTTGACCATTGCTTGCCATCCAGACCGCAAATTTATTGCGATTGAGTAGGTTTGCGATCATCTGCCGCTGACTGCGATTGTCATCAACAACGAGCACCGTATCCATTTCCGATATGTCTCCCTTGAGCGATGGGCTGGCAGAACGGTATGACCTGATAGCTTTATCCTAAACAGCCCCAGCCCAACTGCCATGAGTCTGCGCTCCCGAGTTCACCTAGGACCCTGATCCCATGCAAGATATTTTTATTACATCATCCCACCCCCCATCACTACGGAAATCACCCCACCCTAGCTGTAGCAATCCTTCAGGGGAATAGTAGGGTCCTGACAGCTCCGATTGCTTATGATTCGTGTTTTATTGGTTGACGATCAGCGCCTGATTCGCCAAGGACTCAGAGTTTTCTTAGAAAATGCTCCCGATCTAGAAATTATCGGGGAAGCGGACAATGGCCAGGATGCTATCCATCTCGTGGAACGCCTAGCGCCCCAGGTGGTGCTCATGGATGTGCGGATGCCGATTTTGGATGGCGTTGCGGCGACGGAGGTGATTGTTCAACGCTTTCCGGCGGTGAAAGTTTTGGTCCTGACCAGCGATGAGGGCGACGACTACGTGGCTAAGGCCCTAGGTTGTGGGGCGGCGGGCTACCTGTTCAAAGATACGCCACCGGAGGAACTGATCCAGGCGATCGCCCTCGTCCACAAAGGCTATACTCACCTCGGTCCCGGTGTGGGCCAAAAGCTCGCGGCCCAGCTTGCGGCCCAGCGAGCCGCCCAGACCACAACTCCCCCCGCCGATTGGGCTAAGGCTTGGGAAGCACTGACCCCTCGGGAGCAGGAAATTGCCAAACTCATCGGCTCAGGGCTGAATAATGACGAAATTGCCGAAACGCTCTGCATTTCTCGCAGTACAGTCAAAAACCACATCACCAAGATTTTGCAGCGGCTGAATCTGCGCGATCGCACCCAGGTTGCCATCCTCGCCAATGCGGTCTAGGGGCTCGACTTCGGCCTGGGTCCTAGCCTTAAAATTAGCCTTAGAAAAAGGATTATTTATCAAATTCAAGTCAATCGATTAAAAAAACTAGCGTAAAACCAACGCCATCAGGACCCACCGACGGCACAACCTCCACCGCAAGATGTCAAAATAGGGCTCGTTCCCCTGGGGAACGGCCCTGGAATTGCCCTGGAATTGCTCTAGGGCTGACCCGTGGCACTTTTTAGCAAAACTTTATTGCGGCGTGATCCAATCAGACCATGGCCAAAGACCTAATTAAACCGTTTAATGGCGATCCGTTTGTGGGGCATCTCTCGACGCCCATTAGTGATTCTGAGCAGGTCCATCGCTACCTGAAAAAGCTACCGATCTATCGACCGGGCCTAACACCGCTCCAGCGTGGCCTGGAAATTGGCACTGTCCACGGCTTTTTTTTGATTGGTCCCTTTGCTGAGCTAGGTCCGCTACGGAATTCGGACTTTGGCAATTTGGCGGCCTTGGGGTCAACGGTGGCCTTGATTTTCATTGCTAAAGCCGGAATGCGCCTCTACGGCCTAGCGGTTTTTCCGAAGGAGGGAAAGGCTGCGGACGTGCTGCAAACCTATGACGGCTGGAAAGGTCTCGCGCAAGGATTTATGAAAGGCGGTATCTTTGGTGCCCTTGTGGCCTTTATCCTGCTGGAAATTTTCCGGTTGTTTGGTTTCTAATCCGGCTAAAATTGCGGTTCCCCAAACCAACATTCATCCTTACTTTCCTACTTTTTCAAGAACCCAATGAAGACTGACTCTCACTCAACTTCATTGGGTTTTGCTGTACTTTTGTTGCGGCATTGTTCTGAAAAGTAAAGAAAAGCTGCGGGTGTTTTCGAGAAATTGCGATCGCCGTCAAGAACAGCTTTAGATGCGAAATTGCCCAAAAACGCCGAAATTTGCCAATTTATCGATTGCACAAAACTTCCACAAACTTCTTAAGCAAATATTAAATTTGTCAAGAATGCTAGTGGCATTCACCTGTAGCCTCCAGGCAATCCGTTATGATGACAGCGTTCAAGGATCAGTAGCAGAGCAAAGAAGCGATTGGGGTTTTCCTCAACATTTCTTCTCTTTTCGACCTTGTTTCGTTTTGATTTCGGTTTGGAGAGAATCGTGACCATTTACGTAGGAAACCTGTCCTTTCAGGCAAGCGAAGACGACGTTCGGGAAGTCTTCGGCGAGTACGGCACTATTAGTCGGGTGAGTCTACCGATTGATCGGGAGACGGGCCGAATGCGGGGCTTTGCCTTCATTGAGATGTCGGATGAAGCCAGCGAAGATAAAGCGATTGGCGAGTTGGATGGTGCAGAGTGGCTTGGACGCCAACTGCGGGTTAGCAAGGCTCGTCCTCGGGAAAATCGCGGTGGAGCAACCTACAGTCGAGGGGATACCTTTTCTCGCTCCAGCTATTAGAGGGACAGTCTTTTCCCCAGCTTACAATTGAATCCTTAAGGAAAGGGCGTTCTTGTGGGAGCGCCCTTTTGGTGTCTTGGCCTAAAATCAAGAAGAACTTTTGCCAAGCCTGCGCCCTGGATTTAATGCCCTTGTCCCGTTTGCTCATCCTTCTCATTGGCCTGGTGATTATTCTGGGCATGGCGCTGTGGCTGGTGGATTCACTCCAGCGACTCTATTGGCAACTGTCTTATATTTCGCCATTTTTGGCCGGTTTACTGCTGCTGCTGATCATTGGGCTATTTGGTCTGCTGATTTTTGCGTTTCTCTACTACGCCAATCTGATTCGGATGCCCCGTCGGATGCAACGGGTACCGCCGGAGGTGCCCAAGGCCAAGGCAGAAGCCGCAGAGAAAAATTTGCAGGCCTTACAGCAGCAGGTTTCACAAATTCAAGACGAGGTGACTCGAAAAGCCTTGTTGGAGCGATCGCGCGCCATCGAAGCCAGTCTCCGTCGGGGTGATCTGCAAGTAGTAGTCTTTGGCACCGGCTCCGCAGGTAAAACCTCTATGGTCAATGCCCTGATTGGTCGCATTGTTGGACGGGTTGGTGCGCCCATGGGAACGACCGATACGGGGGCGACCTATCGCCTCCAGTTGCGGGGGATGGAGCGGGATATTTTAATTACCGATACGCCAGGGATTTTGGAGGCGGGAACGGCGGGCGGCGAGCGGGGGCAACGGGCACGGCAGTTGGCAGTGGATGCGGATTTACTCTTGTTTGTAGCAGATAACGATTTGCGGCGATCGGAATTTGAGGCGTTGCAGACCCTGGCGCAGATTGGTAAGCGATCGCTCCTCGTTCTCAATAAAGTGGATTTGCTGACGGATGGCGATCGCGAACTCATCCTAGCCACCCTGCGAGAACGGGTGCGAGGGCTGGTTAATCCAGAAGATGTAGTTGCAATTGCTGCAAACCCTCAGCCAGTCACATTAGAAGATGGCAGCATTGTGACGCCCAGCTCAGACGTGATTTCGCTCTTGCGGCGGTTGGCGGCGGTGCTGCGAGCGGAGGGGGAAGATTTAGTTGCTGATAATATTCTGCTTCAGTCTCAGCGCCTGGGCGACGAGGCGCGGCAATTGCTCGATGCCCAGCGGCGGCGGGAGGCGGAAAAAATTGTCGATCGGTTCCAATGGGTGAGCGCGGGAGTGATTGCCATGACGCCGCTGCCCGTGGTGGATTTGCTCGGCGCAGCAGCGGTCAATGCCCAAATGGTGGTGGAGATTGGCCGAGTCTACGGTTGCGAGCTCAACATGGAACGAGGCCGAGAATTGGCCCTCTCCTTGGCGAAAACTTTAACCAGTTTAGGCATCATTAAAGGCGCAGTTGAACTGTTAACAACGGCACTGGAATTTAACCTTGCCACGATTGCGGCGAGTCGAGCCATTCAAGGGGTGAGTGCGGCCTATCTAACTCGCATTGCTGGACGTAGTTTTATTGAGTATTTTCGTCATGATCAAGATTGGGGCGATGGCGGGATGACGGAGGTGGTGCAACGGCAATTTCAGTTGAATCGTAAGGATGAATTTGTAAGGAGTTTTGTGCAGCAGGCGATCGCTAAAGTCGTTCAACCTATCACCAGTGCGCTACGGGAGGAGGAACCGAATCAGTGAGCTAAAATCGAGGTAAAAATGGTAGAAACTTTACAGTAATTCATTCCAATCTCTTTTTTCTATGGCTTTGCTTGACGCCCTCCTTGCCCTGGGAGAACCGGAACCTCAGAAGGTTGAAGACTGGCCTGACTATGTTAAACAGTTGGGTTTGAAAGAGAAGGATATTGAAGACCTGATTGCGATCGCCACCCACGAGTCCCTAACCGATGAGGAAGAGACCTGGTTCGCCCCGGTTCATGCTTGGCGAGCCCTCGGGCAAATGCGGGCAAAAGCTGCGATCGAGCCTCTGATTTCCACCTTTGGCTGGAACATGGATTGGGCCTGGGAAGAACTGCTTGATGTGTATACACTCATGGGAGCCGAGGCCTTGCCCGTTCTCGCTAAGGCCCTGAAGCCGACGCAGGCTGGGGGGAGCGAGAATTCGATCTCCTTGGCTGAAAGTATGAGCAGAATTGGGAAGCTATCCGAAGCGGCGCGGACGGAGGCGATCGCGCTGCTGGTGGAGATTTTGGGCGATCGCCAAACCTACGATCGCAAGACGAATGGCGGTATTGTGTTTGCCCTGTCAGAACTCAAGGCCGTGGAAGCTGAAAAAGTCTTGGAGGAAGCCCATGCAGGGGATCGGGTTGATACGTCCCATTGTGGGAGCTGGGCGGCAGTGCAGGTCAGTTTGGGGTTGCGCGATCGCAGTGAGTTTTCAGCGGAGGAGCTGAAGCCGCTCTACAAGGATCAGCCGGTGTTGTTTCAAGTATTGCAAAAGCAACAAAAGTTGAAGCAATCTCCTGAGGCGCTGTTTACTGTGTTGTCCCAGCCGAAGCGGGAGAAGAAGGCGGGGTTTGGGGGTGGAGCTGGGAAGAAGGGCAAGAAGTCTAAGAAGAAGCGGTGAGGGCTCTGATTCTTGCAAAATAAAAAGCAGTGGCCGGTTCTCTGTTGATTTTGTCACAATGGTCTCAGTCGTTTGCTCTAGAGCCCATGCCCTGTGCTGTGATTTTGACTGCGCTCTCGGTTGAGTATTTGGCGGTGCGTGCCCATTTGACGGATCCCCTGGAGGAGGTGCATCTCCAGGGGACGATTTATGAGCGGGGGCAGTTTGTGGGCGAGGGCCAATCCTGGGAGGTGGGGTTGGTGGAGATTGGGGCGGGAAATCCGGGGGCGGCGTTGGAGGCGGAGCGGGCCATTGCTTATTTCAAGCCGGATGTCATTTTGTTTGTGGGGGTAGCGGGTGGCCTGAAGGATGTGGCGCTGGGGGATGTGGTGGCGTCTACGAAGGTGTATGGCTATGAGTCGGGGAAGGCGGAGGTGGGGTTTAGGCCGAGGCCGGAGATTGGGCTTGCGGCCTATGGGTTGGAGCAGCGGGCGCGGGCGGAGGCGCGGAAGGGGGATTGGCTGAGACGGTTGGAGAGGGGCTGAGATAAAAACAGAAAAGAAAATGGATTTAGCCCGAAAAATATAGCAGTTTTCAATCGCATGAGGTACAGCGAAAGCTTCTCTGACAAAGGATTACAACCACTCGCCCATACCTCACGACAGCCGTTACCGCTATAATCTGATAGGAAAAAATCAGGGAGGGAGATATATGGATAATTTACTAATAGACTTTGCGATCATTACTGCAATCAAAGTTGAGCGATTAGCGATTTTAAAAGCTTTTGGTATCACTGATGACGATCGCATTCACAAAGACTCTCGCACATATTGGCGCAAACGCTTACTCCTCAACAATGGGAGTTTCTACGAAGTTGTGGTGGCCCAATCGCTCGATATGGCAAACGTGAATTCTGCTATCGTCACGAACGATATGCTACATCACTGGAAGCCTGCCGCTGTGATTATGGTTGGTATTGCGGCAGCGGCTAAATCAGAGCCAAAACAATCTCTTGGAAACTTGGTTGTTGCCAAAGAAGTTTATTACTACGAGATGGGTAAAATAACTACCATTGGCAAGCTTCCTGAGCCTAAGCAAGTTCCAGTTGATGCCACTCTTCTCGATCGCGTGCAGGCATTGCCCGAACTCGATTTTCCAATCCTTGCTGAGCGGCCAGACGGCACTAGCGCTCGACCCGAAGTTGAAGTAGGTGTAATTGCTTCAGGTGACAAGGTAATTTCAGATGCCTCTAAACGAGATGCGATCGCTGCTACAAATCGTAAGATTCTGGCAATTGAAATGGAGGGGTACGGGGTTATTTCTGCTGCATGGCAGAGCTTTCATCAAGTTCGTTGTTTAGTAATTCGTTCCCTCTGCGACTATGCCGACGCGAACAAACATGACCAATGGCACGCCTACGCTGCTGCTGTCGTTGCTGGTTTTACCAAACATTTCTTGTTGGATAAGCCCTTGTCTCCTAGAAATTCGACTAAAGCGTTAGCAAAACGTCAGTCTGAGGAATCAGAATTAGAGATTACTGGACAAGACTCTAAGCAAAATGCGCTTGATTTGTTAAATAGCCTGATACGATCTCAATTTGATGCAGTTGTTTTTAGATATGGTGCCGATCCAGCCCATCTGTCAAATGGTACGCAAAATCAGCAGGCGATCGACCTGATTCAGTATGCTATCCAAAAAGAGGGTGCTGATTTATCACGGTTGCTTGCCGTCATCTATACCGTAGCTTCCTATCTGAAGAAAGGTTGAAATGCTAGATCGCAATCGTTTATTGACGCAACTGAATAAATTATCGGATAGCCAATGGGAGGAGTTGATTTTCCGACTGGAAGTAGATGAAGCTCATCTGCGGATGAGAGGTACCACCAAAAGCCAGCAGAATATAGATCTTATTCGCTCACTGGAACAGCAAGACTATGGCCTGCAACGCCTTCAGGATACGCTTCAGAATCTCGCCTTTTTCAAGTTGTTTAGTCCCCAAGGGACCTATCCGGTTGGAGAAGAACTGCGGCAGCGCGAGGAAGCCCGAGAACAGGAAGACACGCAGGCAGCGCTCGCTCGCGGAGATGACCCGGAGCTCTACAAGATTACGCCAGAAAAGTTTTACTCCTTCCAGCGGGGAACCGAATGGCTAGGCGTTTTTCGTGGCTGGGATGCACCTCGAAGTTTCCGTACGGCTTTGTTGGAAACCACGATTCGCAACAGCCGTAATCGTCGCAACTGTCTTGCTAGCGCCATCATTGGGCATGGTGGTTCAGGAAAATCGGTTGCTTTGCATCGTCTTGCACTGGATTTGGTAGAGCAAGGCTATAAAGTTTGGTGGGTCGAGCATCTAGAGGGATTGGTTCAATCTGGGCTAGATGACTTTTATAAGGGTGAAGGGCAGCCACAATTTTTGTTAATTGACGAGATTCAAGACCAAGAAGCACGCTATGTTGAGCGCTTGCAGCGCCACTTAAAACAATGTCCTTTTCTTGTGCTGGTGGTTGCTGGACGAAGTTTGCCGAATGCCTTACGCCTAGAAGCTAAAGATCAGTTCACGCCGGATGAAACTAGCGATCGCATTACCATTCTAGACAAAATTTCTGAAGTGTTGCCTGCCTGGGCAGCCACCGCGTCCCAACTTAAAACAGAATCTTTACAAAAAGCACGACTGGTTCGGATTCTGGTCGTTTTAGCACGTCGGCAAGATCCTGTACCCCAGACCTTGGAAGAGCTTGAGGAGGTATTTTTACGGATTTTGGTCGATGATTTGGAAAGAATTCAAGAACAAAAGTTTCCGGGTCTTGCTACCGCTGTAATAGATGCGGCTATTGTTCGAGAAGTTGGCATGGTAAGTTTAGCCCCTGCCGTCTTGATAGCGCTTGCCAACTATCATCAGCCTCATGCTAATATCTCAGTCTTATTTGAGCAGATTGAGAACAATCCCCGCTGGCATCTACTGGCTCCCTTCTTGTCGCTTTCTCCAGCTCATAATTATCTTCTATTTCATCACGATGAACTGGCGGAAGGGGTAATCCAAGCCAGTCAAGAAGAACGACTTGAAACCTATGTTGATGACGCCTACAGAAGAGCCGTTCTAGAAAATTTTATTCATCTGACAATAACTCTAGAGAAAAACATAGAAGTCCAGAAAGAAGTCTCTAAGGCTGCTTCCAATTTTCTACTGCTTTACTTTTATAAGTACAAGGATTGAGTCGAGCCAAAGTCGATTACGAACTACATTGAGAAACTGCTTGCAGCAAAAGTTGCTCATTACGCCTATTTCAACTTGATATTTGAGTCTGTCTTACAGATTGATTCACAGAAAAAAATTGATATTCTTTTGATTGCTGCCCAGCTTGTCCCCGAAAGCACTCAGTTATGGTATTTGGTTTCTAATTGGGTGCGAGGCTCGTATCCTGATGAGAATGAGCTAGACAAAGTCTTTGAAAAATTTTATCTGGCTGGCTGCCAGAATTATGAGTTGATGGCCGGATGGTTAAAAAATCTTTCATTGACTCAAGCCAAAAGGCGAGCAAGAGAGTGGTTAAAAGATGTTCAAAACTCTCATGTACTCTGTCGCTGTTTAGACTTACTAGGGCAAGATGCCAAACAAGAAGCCATTGCCTTACTCTCCACACCGGGGCAACACCCTCATGTACTCTGTCGCTGTTTGGACTTACTAGGGCAAGATGCCAAACAAGAAGCCATTGCCTTACTCTCCACACCAGGGCAAAATTTTGATGTACTCTGTCGCTGTTTAGACTTACTAGGGCAAGATGCCAAACAAGAAGCCATTGCCTTACTCTCCACACCAGGGCAAAATTTTGATGTACTCTGTCGCTGTTTAGACTTACTAGGGCAAGATGCCAAACAAGAAGCCATTGCCTTACTCTCCACACCAGGGCAAAATTTTGATGTACTCTGTCGCTGTTTAGACTTACTAGGGCAAGATGCCAAACAAGAAGCCATTGCCTTACTCTCCACACCAGGGCAAAGCAAGGAAGTACTCTGTCGCTGTTTAGACTTACTAGGGCAAGATGCCAAACAAGAAGCCATTGCCTTACTCTCCACACCAGGGCAAAATTTTGATGTACTCTGTCGCTGTTTAGACTTACTAGGGCAAGATGCCAAACAAGAAGCCATTGCCTTACTCTCCACACCAGGGCAAAGCAAGGAAGTACTCTGTCGCTGTTTAGACTTACTAGGGCAAGATGCCAAACAAGAAGCCATTGCCTTACTCTCCACACCGAGGCAAAGCAAGGAAGTACTCTGTCGCTGTTTGGACTTGCTAGGACAAGAAGCTGAAGACTTTGCTCGAGAAAAAATTGACTCTTGGACAAAAATTAATCCACAGGTGCTAGCTAAATGCTTTGCCATCGCGGGTGGAACGCCAGAAGCGCAAAAAGCAGCCAACGAAATTCTCTTGCGTTGGCGGACTGGGGAGACATTTCATGCTTCTCACAAGAGCGCTGCTCTACGTGCACCTTTTAACACTGAAATACGAAGAACAATGGCGTTTCAGGTTCTCAACAACTGGCACAAAGAATATCGTCCGGTGGTTCATTCTGCTCTGACAGTTTTCTGGAACGACCCAAATGCAGTTGCAGATTATTGTCGTAAGATTCTAGAGCGGTGGGGATCAGAAATCACATATCAACGTAAACATAAGGCGAAACGATATGATGGACACATCATCAAGGCCTTAGCTAATCCCAGTCTCAGAAATCAAGCAAAGGCAGAATCTAAAAAAATGTTGAGGACAGAAGCCCAGTCATCTGGCTTTCTGACTCCATCACTGCATCAACAAGCACTTGAGATTAGTCAAGGGCAATTTCCTTCCTGGACTGGCAAAGAAGGTGAAGCCGAGCTGTTAGAGGCTTCTGAACCTACCATACACGAAGCACCAAAAGTCTTAGAGCAATGGCAAAAGAAATTAGAACAATTAAAAGATTTCTGTCAGGAAGAAGAGGAATAGATACAGCTTTTTCCCTGAATGATTAAAGCGAATATTTTGGTTTTCTCATTAGCCTAATAGCTGTTAGGTCTGCCTTCCGCATTATAACTCTTTACCCCTTCGTTATGAGTTCCGAGTCACCCATGCTTCGTGTCAAATTGAGAGGAACTCTTGGGCGAGGTGACGACCTATGACCGTTACAACCCAGAAACCCATGACCCTTGAAGAGTTCCTCACCTATGACGACGGCACCGAAAATCGTTACGAGCTGGTAGATGAGGCCTTAGTCGAGATGGGGATGGAAAGCACTGCAAATCTTCAGATCACAAGGCTTCTGATAGAAGCCTTTCTAAGATTGGTTGGACGCAAGCGAGTAACAGTCAAGCTGAAAATAGAAGTGAGAAATGGTTTTGCTGCCGCACGCGATGCCGATCTCGTCATCCACTCAGAAGAATCCCGACTAGCCATCAAGGGTCGTTCGGAAGGTTGCCTATTTTGGAATGAGCCCAATCCGTTAATTGTGATTGAGATTGTATCTCGGGGGGGCGACTGAGAACTATCAGCGAGATTATGCCCAACAACCTCGGGAATATGGCGATCGCGGCATCCTCGAATTATGGCAAGTTGACCTAGAGCGCGCCTGGGTCAAAATTGGAACCCTAAAGGATAGAATCTATGAATTTGAGACCTTTCAGGGCGATGGCGAAACTGTCTCCCATAATTGCACCCACCTACTTATCTACTTATAATATGAACACTGAGGAGCTAGTTTCTGGGGAAAAGTCATGACCACAATCAACGCACTGAAGGAAACATTAGACACCTTCACCGAAGATGAACTCCAATCGATTGCAGAGTTCATGGCATTCCTCAAGTTTCGGACGCAGCAGATCCCGCTAATTCCAGAGATCGAGGATACTCCAAAAGATCAAGTTCTCACAGACTTTCACCAAGCTTGGCACGAGGCTTCAACGGATCAGGGCGTTCCGGTTGCTCAACTACGGGAAGAGCTAGAGAATGAGTAATCTCGATCTGATGACCTATCCCCAATGACCCTTCAAGAACTCGAAACCCAAATCCAAACCTTAACTCCGATAGAAAAAGCTCAGGTACTCCAACTCCTGCTGCAAACCAGTAGTACGACCTCCCGCAGTATCACCAAAACCGCCGGCGTCATGGGAGGCGATGCATGCCTCGCCAACACCCGCCTGCCCGTGTGGCTCTTCGTCGATCTCCATAACCAAGGAGCCACCGACGCCGATATCCTTAAACTTTATCCTCACCTCAGCGCTGCCGATTTAGTGAATGTTTGGGTCTATGCCCACGCCAACCCAGAAGAGATCGAAAAAGCCTTACAAGAACAAGAAGCTGCGATGCAAGAACCTGTCTAACTATGACCCGCCTCTATGCCGACGAACAGTTTCCCAAAGCGACCTCAGAGCAACTACGCGTCCTAGACCATGATGTATTAACCGTACAAGAAGCGGGAAACGCTGGTGATTCCGACCCAGAGGTTTTAGCCTTTGCCGTAGCAGCAGATCGCGCCGTTATTACCCAAAATCGTCGAGACTTTATTCGTCTGCATCGCCAGAGCTCTGAACATGCAGGCATCATCGTTTGCTCCGTGGACCAAGATAGTGAAGCCCTGGCAAATCGCATCAACGCCGCTATCTTCGTAGAAAAACCCTTAGCTGGCAAGCTGATCCGCGTTGTTCGGCCTGCTCGATAATTTCCATAATTCCTCGTCGGAGGCCCCATGAGCGAAGACCCCATCCTCAAAATCTGGCTGCTCGAATACGACAAACTCAAAGCCGAACAAACCCAACGCATCGGCTTCCGCGACAACCTCCTCTACGTCACCCTCGGCCTCTTCGGCGTCATCCTCCCCTTCGCCCTCTCCAGCCCCAGCAACTACCGTGCCCTCCTCGTCATTCCCTGGGTCAGTCTCATCTTAGGCTGGACCTACCTAATCAACGACGAAAAAATCTCCGCCATCGGACGCTATATCCGCCTCACCCTCACCGAAAAAATCAAAACCAAAACCAACCATGCCGAGATCGAATCCCTCTTCGGCTGGGAAATTGCCCATCGCAGCGACACCCGCCGCTCCCGCCGCAAAATCGAACAACTGGTCGTTGATCAAATTACGTTCGTGGTCTCCGGTATCGCTGCTGTGATCATCTTTTGGATGCTCGTGCCCACCGCTAGTTTGGTGTTGAAAGGGTTGGCGATCGCCGAAATCCTCTTTCTCCTCATTCTCGCCTACGAAATCATCATCTACGCAGACCTCGCCAAAGGTCGATAACCGCCGGGAGCACAGCCATGCCTAAAGCCATGCAATGCAACCCAATAATTAGGTTGAGCTACTTTAATCGCTAAAACGCATAGTCCTCATTATCTAACGCATCATCATCCAGATCCGAGCTTTCAATCGGGGCTAAACGCACCGCACTGGAAAACCCAGCCGCCTTAAATTGTTCCAGTTGCAGCGGAGGTTTTTGGCTCGACGGAACTGAAATTCGGATAGAAAAATCACTCTTTCCAGATGGCACCTCAGGAATTCCACCTAGGCGCGTGCGGTTTTGCATGACAGAGTTGTGGGATTGGTCATACACCCGGCCAAAGACATCCGCATCGTAGACCGTCTTCCCCGTTGGGTTATTGACCGTGCCCAGAATTAAATAGCAAGTTGCGGGCTGGCTACTGCCGCTGGCAACCATCCCCCCCGCAATTTCCTCGGGGCATTCTTCGTAGCGAATATTTGAGACCGACATTTGGGTAATCGCGTAGGCCGGAGCCGCGATCGCCAGGTTCAGCAAAACCAGTCCCAAGCAAAACCCTACCCAGAACCGAGTTCTCAAGCGGTTTCTCAAGTGAGGTCTCAAGCCGGTGAGATGCGATCGCAGTTGTTGCAACATTGCTTTCCCCGTATTCCAATGACTATGGCAATGATTATGGCAAATCCCGGTCCCCTCAGCACCTGGATCCAACCGCTGCTACTGAACCGGCGCGGCTTCCGCTGCGTCGCCCACCCGCTGAGAGGTGTAGCCCGTACCCCGCACCGTAATAATCAGCTCAGGATTGCGCGGATCGGGTTCCAGTTTCGATCGTAGCCGTGCCACATAGACATCCACCACCCGCAGATCCGCAGCCCGACGCGGGGGATAGCCCCACAGCTCCTGCAAAATCTCAGCGCGGGGAACGACCTGGCCCGGTTGGCGAAACAGCATCTCTAACAAACTAAATTCGGTGTAGGTCAAGGGCACCCGCTGTCCCTCACGAAACACCTGACGACGGTTCGTATCAATTTCAATGCGTCCAATGGACAGAATGCCCTGCTGGGAAGGGGCCGCATTCACCGAAGAATCTACACGGCGCAAAATGCAGGCGATCCGAGCCTCTAGCTCCTTGGGGGAAAAAGGCTTCGCCAAGTAGTCATCGGCTCCAATGTCCAAGCCCGCAATGCGATCGGCGATCGTCCCCAAGGCCGACAGCATGATGATGGGAACGTTGGAGTCCTTGCGCAACTGGCGGCAGACTCCGTAGCCATCGAGCTTCGGCAACATCACATCTAAAACAATCAGATCAGGCACCTCAGCCTCGTAGACCTCTAGGGCCTCTTCTCCATCAGAGGCGACAATAACCTGGTAGCCCGCCATGGAGAGACGCATGGTGAGAATTCGACGCACTGCCGCCTCATCATCGACGACGAGGATTTTTTCTTTGACACGGCTTTCATCTTTGGGGGTGTAATTCGCCATCGAGAATGCGCTTTTTATTAAGAGAATTTATTTATCGGTGCCCTAATTGTAACAAAGTTTGAAGCCAGGGTTGGCGATCGCCCCCAAATGAGTCCAGATTCCCCCAGAGTCCTCCAGAGGCGCGCCAGCTCCCACTCCCTCCCACTCCCTCCCACTCTCTCTCACTCCGCCTCCCATTCCCTAGCCATTCCAAGCCGTCTCGGCATCCTGAAGCGCCGTCTCAACGGTTTTTGCACCCAGCATGGCCGCCTGGAGGTTTTCATAGATGGCCTTTTGCAGCTTGTTCAAATCCTTCATCGCTGGGACCAAGACCTCGGCGTCCTGCATTTGGCTGGCGCTGACGGCGCGGGCCTGCTCCACGGCGGAGGCTTTTTCTCCCAAGGCTGTCAGTCCGTCCACATAGTCTGCCAGGGCCTTTTCGGTCGAAGGCAAGACATTAGCCTCCCGCGCAAAGGTCAACTGGTTCGCCGAATTGGTGACGAATAGCGCAAACTTGAGCGCGCCGTCTGGATTATCGGTGCCCTTGGGAATTACGAGGTTCATCACCGCGACATTTTTCTTGCCGGTGCTGCCGGTAATTTGGCTGCTGGCGGCGGAAACTTCGGCAATTTGAGGGGCGTTGGTCGTGATCGTATTCAGAAATTCTGCGCCAGAGGACAAGATCGCCGTTTGGCCTGACTGGTAGAGGTCGATGGCTCGACGATGGCCCTGGGTCAGGACTTCCTGGGGCAGGAGCTTATTTTGATAGAGGTCAACCCAGTACTGAAACGCCGCTTTACCCTCAGGTGAATTAAACGCCGCCTTGCCCTCAGCATCCACCAAGGTGACGCCCATTTGGACCATGGATTCCAGCAGTTCCCCAGAATCCTCGGGCACAACAGTCGTAAAAAAGGCATACTTGCCGGTCTTTTCCTTCATCAACCGGGCTGCCGTCGCCAGTTCCTCATAGGTTGTGGGGGTTTTTTCGATGCCCGCCTGTTTGAGTAAATCCTGGTTATAAATGGCGACGCGGGTGGTGAGATACCAGGGTAAGCCAAAGCTGACCTCGCCCAAACTGCTGGCCTGCCAGATTTTCGGCAAGTATTCGGCCTTGGCTTCCGGCGCAACCACTTCATTGAGGTTGAGCCAAGCGTCTCGCCCTGCAAGCTGCGAAGCAAAATCGGGGTTGAGATTAACCACATCCGGTGCGGTTCCCGCCGACACCGCCGAGAGGATTTTGCTCTCCATGGCAGTCCAAGGCACATCCACCCATTTGACCTTGAGGTCAGGGTTCTGCTGCTCAAAATCCGCGATCAGTCCGTTGAAATAATCCGTGAATTTGGGTTGAAGCTGCATCGTCCAAAATTCAATTTCAGGGTTTGCCGCTGAGTTCCTCGCGGTTTGGGACGGCGCACCACAACTAGCCACCCCCCAGCAGAGCAACAGACCCACAAGCATCAAATGGAGAAAACGCCGCCGAACGCGATTCCAAGCAAAGGAAAAGGCCATGGAGGATGTCGTGAAGAAGAGCGGGATCTAGAGTAATACATTGCAGTAATACATTGCTGGGGATTCTGCGATTTGGCTGAGCCGCAGGGGTACCCTAAACGATAAGCCTCGATCGCTCCCGACCTAACCCGCTTGCTAGCCGGGGGCGATCGCGGAATTTTGGTCAACTCAGGAAACCGCGTTATGAGCTACTCCGTCGCTGAGCCACTCGGGTCCATTCCCGATGAGCAGAATGCCTGGGACCGTGAAGCCTGGGCAAGTGTCGTGGAGCCAGGGGAAACATTTTTTGCACTGGGAAATTCGGTGGGTCGATTGCTGTGCGATCGCGACTACACGATCATCCTAGGCCGCGCCTCTAGCCAGTATGCGGTGCCCCATCTTGCCGAACAGTGGCAGGCTGCCCAAACCGCCATCTACCAGCTTGTTGGCCTCTGTGATGCCCTCGATAGCGATGGCATCACCCTGTATACGCCCAAGCCCGAGGCGCTGATCCAGCCGCATTTTCAATGCCACGAGGCCGTCACGAGTTCGACCCTACAAACGATTTTGGCGGGGCAAACCTGTCCTGAAGCGATCAATCTGACGCTCTGCCTCCAAACGGCCCTCGCCCATTATTTTCGCCGCAAGGCCGAGGGCCGCACTAAAGCCAATGGTGAGGTCATTTTGGCCCTGTTTGATGGCGAACCCCTGAATCGCATGGGGATTGTGCGGGCGATCGTTGACGCGACTAAACATATCAACCATGCCGGAGAGCTAGGGATTGGCCTCTTGCAGATTGGCGACAACTCCATCGCCGAGGGCTTCTTTAGCCTGCTCGATCACGACTTGCAGCTTGCAGGCGCGGCCTTTGACATCGTCAAATTCTGGAAAGTTGATTCCCTCAATGGCGATAGCTTAACCGAGTTTTTGACGGAGGTTATCCGTCACTAGGAGCAGTGTTGGGAAGCGACGCCACGGGTTTTACCGCCTTCGGTGTCCGGGTACGCCGCCGCTTTTCCTTTTTGGGCTTGGGTTCGGTCTTCAAATCCAAGAGGCCTGGAGGCGGAATAATTTCGATGCGCTGGGCTTCCAAATCCACCACCGGCACAATGTCATAGACAAAGGGAATCAAGACCTTCGCCGCCGAATCGTTGAGGGCAACTTCCAGGAGGTCATTCCCCGCCATCAACACATCTACGACAGTACCGATCGCCTCCCCCTGGGTTTGGTCAATCACGGTTAAACCGACTAAATCCATCACATGGAACTCGCCCTCATCAAGGGGCAATCGCTCCGTTGCCGCCACAAAGATCTCCGCCTGCCGCAGTTGCTCGGCTTGGTCTCGGTCGTCGATGTCGGCCAGCCGGATGACATAGAGGTCTTTGTTGGGCAAGAGGCGGCCCGCCACCAGTTCAACCCGTTCCGGTTCTGGGGCATTGGGGCGGCGGAGCCAGCGATCGCCCGGTTCCAAAAACCGCTCGGGAAAATCCGTCTCTGAATAAACCCGCAGCTCCCCATGGAGCCCTTGGGGAGACACAATCCGACCAATCAAAATCCAATCTTGGGGGTCCAGTTCGGTCATAAAACCTGCAATTGATCTATTGAATCTAATGAATCTAAAGCTTGAGCATAAAGGATTAAGGTTAAGCTCCAGGCGGAAACGGCGTGGGCGGAAACGGCGTGGGCATTACGCCTGAGTTAGCCCGAATCATCGTCCCGATGCCAGAATCCGTCAGAATTTCCATCAGGAGGGCATGGGGAATACGGCCATCGATAATGTGGGCAGCTTTGACACCTTGGGCGAGCGATCGCACACAGCACTTCACCTTGGGAATCATCCCCCCCGCCACGGTACCATCCGCAATCAGCTCCCGCGCCTGGTGAATATCCACCTCAGAAATCAGCGTGGAGGGATCCTTATAGTCCCGCAAAATGCCCGAGGTATCGGTCAGCAAAATTAACTTTTCCGCCCCCAGGGCGGCGGCGATTTCACCGGCCACGGTGTCCGCATTGATGTTGTAGGCTTGGCCCATTTCATCGGCAGCAACGCTGGACACCACCGGGATGTAGTCGAGATCGACCAGGCCCTCTAGCAAAGCAGGGCGAATCAGATTCACCTCCCCCACAAAGCCGATGCCTTCCTGCTCCGAAGGTCGGGCTGTAATAAGATTGCCATCCTTGCCACAGAGGCCGATCGCCGCCCCACCCGCCCGATTGATCATCGTGACGATTTCTTTGTTGACTCGGCCTACCAACACCATTTCCACCACTTCCATCGTGGCGGCGTCGGTAACCCGCAGCCCATCCTTAAACTGGGGCTCAATGCCAATTTTGGTCAACCATGTATTGATCTCAGGGCCTCCGCCATGGACCACCACTGGGTGAATACCAATACAGGCCAGCAGGACCACATCGCGAATGACTTTGTCCTTGAGGGCGTCATCCTTCATCGCCGCGCCACCGTATTTGATCACGATGGTGCGGCCTGCAAATTGCTGAATATAGGGCAAGGATTCGCTGAGGATCTTGACCCGCATCGCGGCATCCTCTTCGATATGGTCGAGATGGGGAAGCATGGTGATATCTGGAAATCTAAGCGTTCGGGAGCAAGGGTTTCTAGAGCGAGGCCTGAGCGCGTTAGACCGCTGCCGCCGCTTGGTTTTGGGTGGAGATCAAAACCAGTTCGATCTGATTGGGCTCAGCGGATTGGATCTCCGCCCCCAAATTGGGTCCAAAAAAGCGGGCAATGCGGTCCTGCTTTTTGCGCCAGGCTTCGAGGTCAATATGGGGAGAATCAAAGGTTAAAACGAGGGCATAGTGGCCAGCCCGAACTTCTTCGCGAATTTTTTGCAGCACAGGTCGCTGGTCGTCGTTAGGGCTCAACCCTAAGGATTCTAGGGCTCCGACCAGGTGACCTTCCTCACCATAGCGAAAGCGAGTGACATCCTTACGGACCTGGTTTTGCGTACTCGTCGCCCATTGCTCTCGCAGGGCCAACACCTCCGCTGAAGGGATGGGCTCGTTCGGGACGGGTTTGAGCTCCGCCGATTTAAGGGCCAGCCCTCCCAACAACAGCGGAATGCCATAAAAAAATCCCGCCAGGTTCAGCGTCGGTCGATCCGTGGCGTAGGCCCAAAAACCGAGAAGGGTAAGGACCAAGCCAATGACGACACCAACGGTACCCAGGGGAATTTTACGCAGCATAGTTCTCTCAAAAAGGCATTTTTTTATAGTACGGCCTTCGTCGAACCGCTGCGTCAGAGGATGGCGATAATTCTGCGGATCCTTCCGGTCGCCTGCTATCGCCCAAATCCCGGAATTAGGCCCGTGCTAAGCCTTTTCAGGGCACGGTTGGCAATATCGGCGTAGCGCAGTTCCCCCACAAGGATTTGAGCCATGCGGGTAGTCGCCGAAGGTCGCTTAATACCGGCCTTGTAGCCCATTTGAGGCACGCGATAGAAGACCCCAGCTAAGCGCTGAGCCCAAACCATGTCACTCCCCCAACGGTCGTGGATCTGAGCGGTGTAGTTGGCGAGGGCACCGGCATTGCCGTCGAGGGCTTGGGCGATCGCCTCCGCTGCCTTCACCCCACTAAACATTGCCGGACGAATCCCCTCCGCTGTAAAGGGATCCACCAACGAAGCCGCTTCCCCGGCCAAGAGTGCCTGCTGGGTATGCAACGTCTGATTCCCGTCCCAGAGCGCCAAAGGATGGACCTGTTGCTCCGCTTGCTGGGCATTGATGCCGAAATGCTGGGCGTACTGGCTCAACGCTGGGGCAAAATTCTCGTCATCGTTGCCCCGGAATGTGCTCACGCCGATGGAATAGCCGTCTGCCTTGGGAAAGTTCCAAAGGGACCCGTTTTTCACCAGGCCAAACTCAAAGGCGGCCCTGGCTTCCGGCGCACCCGTCTGGGCTTCCAGCGTCATAGCCTGGCGGGTTTTACGCCCCTTGAACCCCAGCCAATCGGCCATGGGTCCCTTGGCCCCATCCGCAGCAATGAGATACCGACCTTCCACCGGTCCCGCAGCGGTTTGCACCTGCCAGTGGTCTCCCTGAAACTGAATCCCCGTGACGGCGGTGCCATCCCGCAACTCCGCCCCTGCCCCCTGGGCCTGCTTCATCAAAAACGCATCAAACACATCCCGACGGACCATCCACATGGGTTCAGCGGTTTCAATCCCCACATCCACCGGATCCCCGAGCTTCCATGTAAAGCGAATGGCATCCACCGTGGACGAAATCGCGGGAGCAAAATCAAAGTCAAACCATTGGGCGACCTGCGGAGAGACCCCACCACAGCAAGGCTTGTATCGAGGAAAGACCTCTTTTTCGAGTACTAGAACCGAACGCCCGCCTTTCGCCAGGTGATAGGCGGCAGCACCGCCCGCTGGGCCAGCGCCCACGATAATGCAGTCAAACATAGGATTGATGGTCAATGTTTAATTTTTAGTGAGCTTTGCCTATCGATTGTCTATAGAGCGCCTATAGAATCTGCGCCCCTCTCAGCGCCAAAAGTCGACATTCCGAGGCTCTAGGCTAAATACCCTTTCCAGGCGGTCTGTCAACTATCCGTAACCTTCTGACTTGAGTAGCATTTTAGACAAGAAAGGGACATGGTAGGCCATGTCCCTTTCCTTTTCCTCCCAAAAAGGCTAGACGGTAAGGATGTCCTTCTCTTTTTCGCCCAGGATTTGTTCGACCTTTTCGGTGTATTTATCTGTTAGTTTTTGAATCTCGTCTTGAATGTCACGGGATTCGTCCTGAGAAATGTCGCTATTTTTTTCCTGTTTCCGCACTGCATCCACCGCATCACGGCGAATATTGCGAATGGCGACCTTGCCCTCTTCGGCGTACTTGGCAGCGATTTTGACCAGTTCTTTGCGGCGATCGCTCGTCAGCGGTGGAATATTCAACCGAATCACCGAGCCATCATTGCTGGGCGTAATGCCCACATCGGACATCATGATCGCCTTTTCGATATTGCCCATGCTGCCCCGATCAAAGGGCTGAATCATAATTGTCGTGGCATCGGGCGTATTGATATTGGCCAAAGACTTAAGCGGTGTGTCTGCGCCATAGTATTCAACCGTGATGCGGTCTAGGATACTGGCGTTGGCTCGACCCGTGCGAATCGTATTGAAGGATCGCTGGGTGGCCTCCACCGACTTCTGCATATGATCTTCGATTTCAGATAGGTTCACGCGACACCTCTCACAATGGTTCCGATAGGCTCACCCGATGCGGCCCGCTGGATATTCCCTTCCTCAAACAGATTAAAAACCATAATTGGGATCGAGTTGTTTTTGCAGAGTGCGATCGCCGTATTGTCCATCACACCCAACTCTTTATTGAGCACGTCACTGTAAGAGAGGGTCTCGTAGCGCTTCGCATCGGGGTTGGTTTTTGGATCACAATCATACACCCCGTCCACTTTGGTCGCCTTGAAAACCACATCGGCATTGATTTCAGCGGCCCGCAGTGCGGCAGTGGTATCGGTGGTGAAATAGGGATTGCCGGAGCCTCCCCCAAATATAACAACGCGCCCCTTTTCTAGGTGGCGCATGGCTCGGCGGCGAATGTAAGGTTCAGCAACTTCCTGAATGGTAATCGCGGTTTGCACCCTAGTGGGCATCCCCGCTCGCTCCAAGGCATCCTGGAGGGTCATGGCGTTCATCACCGTCGCAATCATGCCAATGTAGTCCGCCGTGGAGCGGTCCATGCCCGCCGCAGACCCTTTCAATCCTCGAAAAATGTTGCCGCCTCCCACCACAATGGCAAGCTGAATGCCACTTTGGGCAACACCTGCGATTTCCTGGGCGATGCGATCGACCACGAGTGGATCAATGCCATAGGGTAAATCCCCCATGAGTGCCTCACCACTGAGCTTAAGAAGAATGCGCTGATACGCCATACGTTGAAAATCCTAATCTCTGCTTGCCCAATTTCTGCTGGCCCAACAATGGGGAGCCCGATCGCACCCTGACAAATTTTCCGGGCATATTTTCCCCAAATACCATAAGCCAAGGGTTGTCCCTTTGCCTATGCCACAAGTCGGCAGACCTGGAAACCCAGGATAAAATTCAGGGTGCAACGGAGATGCAACGGAGAGGCAACGGGGCCTAGCGCCACAGCACATCCGAGCCAACGGCAGGGGTTTCTGGAACGGCAACGGGTTGATTTTGAAGCAGGGCGATCGCCGCTGTTCTCAAATAGGGCTCCTGCACAGCCTCAGGGTTTTCCGGCGCATCATCAATAGCTCCTCGATAGCGAATAATGCCAAACTGATCCAGTAAAAAGACTTCCGGGGTTTTGGCAGCCTGGAATGTATGGGCCACGTCTTGGGTAATATCCCGGATGTAGGGAAAAATAATGCCATGGGTTTGGGCAAACTGTCCCATGGGCTCTAGGCCGTCCTCGGGCGATCGCACCAGATCATTGGCATTAATTCCAATCAGCGTAAAATCCTGGTCCTGGAGATCCGCTTGGATGGCCTGAAGTCGGGGTAAATATTGCCTCACGACGGGGCAGATATTGCTCAAGAAAACAATGCCGATCGCCCGATAGCGTTCGAGATAGCGGGCAAGATGGTGGACCTCTTGGTCAGCACCGGGTAATTCAAAATCAGGAGCGTAAGCCCCAATTACGGTGTTTGTCATGCTCTTCTGCATCGGTCATCACAATCTGGTTTGGACCGCTCGGCAAATGACTCATCCCTGATGGTTTTCCTGAACCGCTTGATTCGGTCACACTATCCCAGTATTCCCTCGGATCACAGCCCTATCAACGCCCATGCTAAACAATGTACAACCCTTCTCTCAAGATTTAGTGCTGGTGGGGGGCGGCCATAGCCATGCGATCGCGCTACAGATGTGGGCAATGCAGCCCCTGCCTGGGGTGCGGGTGACGGTGGTGAGCGATCGCACCCATACGCCCTACTCAGGAATGCTGCCGGGCCATGTGGCAGGATTTTATAACTATGACGAATGTCACATTGATCTACGGCGGCTGTGTGAGGCAGCAGGAGCCCAGTTTTATTTGGATCGCGCCACGGGACTGGACCTAAGCAATCAGCGATTACACTGTGCCAATCACCCTGGAATTTACTTTGATTGGCTCTCCTTGGACATTGGCAGCACCCCTGCGGTGATTACGGTGCCGGGAGCCCAAGACTACGCAATTCCCGCAAAGCCAGTCCCGGAGTTTTTGGCCGCCTGGGAGGATTTCATTGCCCAGGTGCAGCAGCAGCCAGACCGCTTTGCCCACGGGTCCCTAGGCATTGTGGGCGGAGGCGCAGGGGGCGTAGAACTGGCCAGTTCCATGGGGGCACGGCTGTGTCAAATCATTCCCGTGCCGGGGATACAGCTCTCCATCCATCTGTTTCATCGGGGGGCTGAATTGCTACCGGGTCATGCCCCTTCAGTGCAGCGGACGTTCAAGCGGGTGCTGCAAGACCAAGGCGTTACGGTGCACTTAAATTCCGAAGTTGTCGCCGTCGTAGGGACGAACAGCCGTTCGTCCGTCCGGGCCGAGATTCAGGCTCCAGACCAGGAACAAGACCAGGATCAGGACCAAGGCCAGAGGCCGGGACAGCCTTCTGAATCGGTGGTTTGCGATCGCCTCTTCTGGGTCACCCAGGCCAGCGCTCCGACCTGGCTGGGGGAATCCGGTCTGCAAACCGACGAATCCGGCTTTGTCCTCGTGGGCGACACCCTGCAATCTCTCTCCCATCCCCACATCCTGGCCGCTGGAGACATCGCCACAATGGTCAACCATCCTCGCCCCAAAGCCGGGGTTTTTGCCGTGCGTCAGGGCCGCCCCCTGTTCGAAAACCTACAGCGGCTTTTACAAGGCCAGTCTCCTCAACCGTTTATTCCCCAAAAAAATCTACTGGCACTCATCGGCACAGGCGATGGGCGCGCAGTCGCCTCCCGAGGGTCTTGGGGCGCAGGGCCTTGGCAACTGCTCTGGATTTGGAAAGACTGGATTGATCGGCGGTTTATGGAGCGGTTTAGCGGCGATCTGGGAAAATTTAGCAATGACCCGCAATCTCCAACACAACCCATGTATTGCAATGGCTGTGGGTCCAAGGTCGGCAGCGGAGCCCTAGAACGAGTTTTGGCGCGCATTGACCAGGAGGGCCATCCTGGACCGAATGATAGACCCGATGATGGACCCAATGATGGGCCAGAGGATGCAGCGGTGTTGCAGATTCCGGAAAACCGCGTTCTGATTCAAACCGTTGATTATTTCCCGGCGTTGGTTTCCGATCCGTTTGTTTTCGGTCAGATCACCGCGAATCACTGTCTCAACGACATTTTTGCCATGGGCGCTCAGCCCCACAGCGCCTTGGCGATCGCCCAAATCCCCCACGGAGGCGAGGCCCAAATCGAAGAAACCCTGTATCAGCTCCTCTCCGGTGCAATCCAAGTTCTGCATCAAACCCAAACAGTCCTGGTTGGTGGCCATACAACCGAGGGCGATCGCCTCGCCTTTGGATTAAGCTGCAATGGCCTCGGGGAGTCAGACAAACTTTGGCGCAAAGGGGGAATCCAGCCCCAGCAAGCGTTGATTTTGACGAAGGCGATCGGTACGGGCACCCTATTCGCGGCGCAGCGGCAGGGGAAAGCCAAGGGGCGCTGGATTGATGGGGCGATCGCCACCATGCTCCAATCCAACGCTGCGGCTGTACCCATCTTGCAAGCCCATGGAACCACCGCCTGCACAGACATCACTGGATTTGGGTTGCTGGGCCATCTGTGGGAAATGGTCCGCGCTTCTGGGGTGAGCGTAACGCTGGATGTGTCAGCGGTACCGCTGTTGTCCGGAGTCGCAGCAACCTTGCAAGCGGGACTGTTTAGCTCCATCCATGGTCAGAACCAGAGTTTAGCCGATGCCCATTGGGTCGCCGATTGGGTCGTCGCAACGGCGAAAAATAGTTTACCAGGAAACACCGCTGGTCCACAGCTCTTATTATCCACCCCCCAGACCCAGGCCCTGTTTGATCCACAAACCGCTGGAGGTTTGCTCGCAGCGGTACCGTTCCATCAGGCAGAGGCTTGTCTCACCGCCCTGCGGCAGGCGGGGTATCAGCACAGCCAAATCGTGGGCAAGAGCCAAATTACCCTAGCAATACCCCCCTCTTCACCGCCAGAAGCTGCACCCAGTCCTTGCATTCAGCTCCAGAATGCTGATTAGCCGTTATTCACATCCTATTCCCACTGAGCAGAGCAGACAGATCAATAGAATTCAGGCTTAATATTAGGAAAAGACAAAAATCGGAAACATAATTTTTTTGAATGAATAATTTTCGAGAATCATCCCGATAGTCCTAAAGCCCTCCTCTTGTCCCCCCTGAATGTTTTATGCCTCAAGCCATCTCTGAAGCACCTTCTCGCCTAGCGTTGCCCCTCTCTAGCGCCGTTGATCCGGGAGATACGTTGAGTACGGCCTTGGATTTAGGGAGTTTTGAGGATCGCACCGTGGTTTGGAACGATGCCATCGGCGGCAATGACTTTGCCGACTTTTACCGAGTCTCGATGGTCGACAGCGGGGTTTTGAGCGTATCACTCACGGAGTTAAGCGCCGATGCCGATTTGTATTTGCTTGATCCCAATGGAACGCCATTGGATGTTTCTTTCAATTACGGTAGCCTTGATGAGGCGATCGCCTACAGCGTCAACGCAGGCACCTATTACCTAGCGGTGGTTCCCTACACAGGCAGCACGACCTATCGCTTAACCATTGAAGATTTGCCGTTGGTTCCGAACGATAATACCTTTAGTACCGCCAATCCTCTGGTTTTTGGCTCCACACCAACGGTCATTCAAGATGCAGTAGGGGTCAATGATTTTGTAGATTATTATCGGTTTAGCCTCAGCAACTCTAGTTTTTTTAATCTGACGTTAACGGGGTTAGAGAGCGATGCAGATCTAGAACTCTTTGACAGTAATGGGCAGATTATTGGGCGATCGGAACAAAGCGACAATCAGGCGGAAACCCTTAATCAGCGATTAGAGAGCGGGACTTACTATATTCGAGTGTATCCCTTTTTTGGGGATACTAATTACACGCTCAGTACCTCTATTCTTGAGGCGTCATCCAACGAGCCGGTGAGCAATCTCGTCGCGCCGGAAATCGAACTTGGTCCCTTGGGAACAACGGTTCAAACGCAATCAGGCAGTATTAGTAACGCCAATACCGTCGATACCTATCAGTTCTCGCTCTCGACCACTAGTGATATTACCATGACCTTAGGCGGGCTCAGCAGTGATTTGGATTTGCGTTTAATTCGGGATATCAATGGCAATGGCCAGGTGGATGCCAAAGAGGAATTGGCGCGATCGCAACAGGGTGGAACCCTCAGCGAAATTCTAACTCAGCAACTGGAAGCCGGGGATTACTTTCTTCAGGTTTATCAATACGATGGCAGCAGCAACTATACGTTGACCAGTGTCGCCACGCCGTTGGATTCACCTATGCCCGAGCCGGAACCCGAACCGGAGCCGGAGCCGGAACCCGAACCCCCCATAGATCCGGGCAATAGCTTGACCACGGCACAAGTTGAAGCAACGGCAATTTTTAGCCAAACCCAGCAGGTGAGTGGGGGCGATCGCGATGATTTCTTTCAGTTTAGCGTTAGCGAATCCGGCATTTTTACAGCGACGTTAACCAGCTTGAGTGGGGATGCCGACGTACGATTGATTCGGGATAACAATAGCAATGGCAGCATCGACGCCGATGAAGTGATCGCTTGGGAATGGCAACGGCAAAGTCAATCTGAATTGATTCGTGATTTTCTAGAGACGGGAACTTACTTTGTTCAGGTCACTAGCTACAACGAACAAACCGCAGACTATACGCTCAATACCAATTTTACAGCGGCGGCCAATGATCCCCTGGCCTTTGCCTTTGAGGTTAATTTCACTACAGGTCTTAGCGGTTTAAATCAAGCCGCACGAGATGCCGTTCAGCGTGCCGCTGATTTTTGGGAAACGGTTATTACCCACAGCAGTTTTGACCTCGCTCAAACCTTAACGGTAACGGTCAGTGGGAGTCAATTAGGCTTTGGAACCTTAGCTCAGGCTGGGTTTGAAGCAGGGGATTTAGCGCTGACCCCCACAGGTACGTTTTTGCCAATCCAGGGTGCCGCTGAGCTCAATATTGCTGAGTTCGCGACCTATAATGCTGACCCAGATTTCTTAGAAATTGTCATGCGTCATGAGTTTGCCCATGTCTTAGGATTTGGGCTGATTTGGGATGAATTTATTAATCCTTTCAATGGAACCTATGGGGCTAATAGTCAGGCAGGATGGGCCTATGGTGAAGCCCTAGGATTGTTTGATCAGGTTGCAGTACCGACAGATCCCTATGGCTCCGGCCATTGGGATGAGGCTGTTTTTGGGGCTGAACTCATGACCCCTTTTGTAGAACCCCAGGGCTCGTCCATGCCCTTAAGCGAAATTACGATTGCCGCCTTGCAAGACATGGGTTGGCATGTCAACTTTGGTGCAGCCGAAGCCTATAGTTTAGGCAGTAGCTTTATCTAGAGCATCATCTAGAGCATCAGAAAACACCCAAGAATAAGGCCCACAACTAACGCAAAAATAAGCGATAGGCGGGATTATCGTTTTCGTCCCAATAGGTATAACCCAGTTCATCCAAAAATGCCTGCCATTCCTGCATTTCCTCCGGAGGAACCTGAATGCCCACCAACACGCGACCCACATCGGAACCGTGATTGCGATAGTGAAATAAACTAATATTCCAGTTAGGGCTCATGCTGTTGAGAAACTGCATCAGCGCTGTTGGTCGTTCGGGAAATTCAAAACGATAGAGCAGTTCATTGTGGGCAAGGGGCGATCGCCCCCCCACCAAATGTCGAATATGCAACTTCGCCACTTCATCATCGGTCAAATCCACCGTATGAAATGAATTGTGCTCGAGAATCTCGGCGATGCGCGTGGCATCCTCCCGGTTTTGGATCTGGACGCCAACAAAGACCTGGGCTTCGGTTTCATCGGCGATGCGGTAGTTAAATTCGGTAATCCCGCGATCGCCAATACAGCTACAAAACTTACGAAAACTCCCCCGCTGCTCCGGAATTGTCACCGCAAAAATCGCTTCCCGTCGCTCGCCGATCTCAGCCCGTTCTGCCACAAACCGGAGGCGATCGAAATTCATATTAGCGCCGCAGGCTACAGCGATGAGCGTTTGATCCTGGATGTTTTCCCGTTCCACATAGGCTTTGGCGGCAGCGATCGCCAACGCCCCCGCTGGTTCCAAAATCGATCGCGTATCTTCAAAAACATCCTTAATGGCCGCGCAGATATCGTCCGTATCGACCCGAATAACTTCATCTACATACAACTGACACAGGCGAAACGTCTCCTCGCCCACTTGCTTCACCGCCACACCATCGGCAAACAGTCCCACATGGTCCAGCTTAACCCGCTCTCCCGCCTGGAGGGAACGATACATGGCGTCGGCTTCCACCGGTTCGACCCCAATGATTTTGATCTCGGGATGGAGCCGCTTCACATAGGCCGAAATGCCAGAGATTAAACCGCCACCGCCGATCGCCACAAAAATTGCATGGATCGGCTGCTGACACTGACGCAACAGTTCCATGCCAATCGTCCCCTGCCCCGCAATCACATCCGGGTCATCAAAGGGATGAACAAACGTGAGCCCTTTCTCCGCTTCGATCTGGCGGGCATGGGCATAGGCATCATCATAGGTATCACCGTAGAGAACGACTTCCCCCCCCCTCGCCCGCACCGCATCGACTTTCACCTGGGGCGTCGTTTTGGGCATGACAATGATCGCCTGGGTGCCCAACCGCTTTGCCCCCAGGGCCACACCCTGGGCATGGTTGCCTGCCGAGGCCGCAATCACTCCGCGCTGCAAGACCTCCGGCGGCAGCTGGGCCATTTTGTTGTAGGCTCCACGCAGCTTGAACGAAAACACCGACTGCATATCCTCACGCTTGAGCAGCAGCCGGTTGTGCAACCGAGCCGAGAGGTTAACCGCCAGTTCCAAGGGCGTTTCCTGGGCCACGTCATAAACACGGGCTTTGAGGATGCGTTCTAAATAATCCACACTCGATAGGGTCATGGCGGGCGATGCAGACAGTGCCCTCGATTTTACCGGACTTATCGGAATGGGAGCGGGCTAACGGCGAAATTCGGGTTTATGGTCCGAGTCGTAACACAGGCCATCTTTCCATTGGCGCGTTTTGCCGGTGCAATGGGCTTCGTCTTCGATCCAAGGCAGCGCCGTGGGGTGGAAGGTCTCCTGGGTTTCCTGGAAGAACCACTCATCCGCCGTCCTGCGGGAGACAAGGGTATAGCAGCCCAGGGCCAAGGTCAAACCTAACAACGTATAGAGCCCGGTCGTGGCCATGCTCCAATGGGCCTGCTCCCGTCGTAAGCGTTCCTTGGAGCGTCGCTCGGGGCCTGCGAGCACCACGAGATAGAGCCGACGGGGAAACCAGGGCAGGGACCAGCGTAGATCGATAGCATGTTTGGACGAGCGGGCGATTGCCCGGTTCAAAGCCCTTAGCTGATTTTCGCTAAAGCTTTGGCTATCTTCCCGAGGCATCAGGTCAAACAACCGCTGGAGCCGGGGATTGAGCGGATGATGCTCTAGGTAAAGGGCATCGTTGAACAGGTCGTCTGAATACTCCTCGGACTCGTCCCTCTGCTCGGAATGACCGAACAAGGCTTGGTCAGAGGCATCAGAGGCATCAGGGGCGTTAGGATTTTGACGGTGGAAGGGCCGGAAAATTGTCATTGCAGCCTACTACATTGCAGCCCAGTGAATCTGGCTAACAGAGGAAAAACAAGGAACGGTAGACCGAATGACACAATGACTCAGGCACGGATACCCCTCGCAATCTAAGTGCGGGAGGCTCTTTATAAAAGTTACCCATTTTCCAGCCAAACTCTATTTTATTTGCTTCGGACAGGACTGAGGCTCGACATCGGGGCACCAGGTTTGGCGGATTTTATTGAGGATCTCGGGTTGATCGAGGTTGGAACCAGAGATGTCAAGGCTAAAGTTTCCTGGGCGATCGCCCAGGGCAATCAACGCCTCCTGGCTCAAATTCTGAGCGCCCTGAAGACGGATCTGAGTCTTTTTCTCCTCGGAAAAATGAAGCCACTGTAGACCACTGCCATGGATGCCTGTACCGCTCAGATCTAACACCTCAAGATGGAAATGGTGCAGCGACAGCAAATCAGAATCAGTGACGGGAGATTGGGCCAGATCGATCACCTCTAAATCACGAGATCGGAGCTGTTGCAGTTGTTTCAGGTGGGGAATCGCCTCATCACTCACGATCAAGCTCAGATGCCAGCGAGAATCCGGGACTTTGACCTTGACTGTACCGACGGCATCCCCAGCGGAAGTCTCTTCGTAATAGCAGGTAAAGCAATTGCCGTCTTGAATTAATCGCAGTTCCCCTAGGGACGGACCCTCACCAAACCGCAGGGTTCGCCGTTCAGTTTCGCCCCATCGAGGCCAAACCCCCCAGGCATTCAAGAGCACGACGAGTGTGAAAAGCGCAGGAATACTCATCCCAGCCAGAATGAGAGCCAACCGGGGAGAAGTTGACTTTGAAGCCTCGATACGATGGTTAGCAGGAGGAGTCATAGAATCTGGACAGTCAAAACTTGCTGACACATCAAGGAATGATGGTGTAGTCGCGATCGCTCAGTAAGTCATCCTCAAACCAAGATGCTTGCTGGTGTTCTGGAGGAGGGCAGGTAAGTTCCATAAGTGTTTTACCGGTGATCAGCGTGATCCTGCATAGAGGTTTAACGGAACCGTGACAGGGGCTTGCAAAGAGATTCAATCTGGCAAGTCGTCATTCCTGATAAACCGGTTAATTGCTCTTTTGGAACTCACAAATCGTCTCTCGCACGCGCACCGAACCACCGCCATGATACAGCTTTGTCAAAGCTCTAACTCGTCATACCCGCGTTTGTGAAGGGGAGGACTATGGCTCATAAAAAATATCGTATTACTTGACAAATCGTCATAGGTTGAAATTAGCAATATAATAGATTTTCATCGTTAATTTTCATCACCCACTATCACTCACTTTGGAGTAATTACAGTTATCCAGGGTCGCGGCATCGCCCGGTCTTATCGAATCGATTCTAGACAGATGATGCCTCCCACTCCAGCATAGGAAGGTTTACGGAGGCACAGCGCCTGGACGAGGGGCCTGAAAACCAGCATTGGTAGCCCCACGACCCAAGACTTTTCCCGAAACCCTTCAGTAGAAAGCGGAAATTGCTACGATAGACGCAAAGTTGTATCAAAACAGTCATAGCATTGCGGGTTTTCTCGCCCGTCCTCCTGCCCAAAGACCGATCGCCCACGCTTCGTCAACGCCATGCAACGCTTAAATCAGGGCCTCGCAACAGTATTGAGTTGGGGACTGCCGGCCTCTGGGCTGGGGGTCACGCTGCATTTTGTCACGAACGGCGATTGGCAAATGGCGATCCTCTCTGGCCTCACAACCGTCTTGGTGGGAACCCTGACCCTAGGACGGCGGCTTTTGGATCGGGTGGTCAAGCGATTGGGCGATCGCCTCGACGAAGAAGCCGATACCTTCGCCGATTGGCTATTTGACCAGGGCAAAGTCTGGCTCAAGCAGCTGTGGTGGAAGCTCACGGCCAACTTCCGCGACCAGTACAACACCAGCCTCATCTATCGCTATCGGGACTACCGCACCCAAGGACTGAAGACCCAAGGTCCGTTCGCGCTGGATCTGGAAAGGTTGTTTGTGCCCCTGCGGCTGCGCCCGGAGAGTGCGAGCCGCATCACTGGCGAAATGATTGGCCGCCCGGACTCAGCAGGAAGCTGGGACATTTGGCAATTTCTGACGGCGATCAAGACCCAACCCGCCTTCGATCGCCTCGTGATTCTCGGGGCTCCGGGTTCCGGCAAAACTACGTTGCTGGAGCATCTGGTGTTGGTCTTTGCCAAGGGGACAAGACGACGGAAAAATCGGGGGTTACCCAACTATATTCCAGTGTTGCTTTATTTGCGGGATGTGCGCGATCGCCTCGTCGAAGACAATCCCCCAGGACTCCCCGAGTTGATCGAACAACAGGTTTCCCTTGATGGCCTTACTCCCCCACCGGATTGGTTTAAAGAACAGCTCCAAGATGGCAAGTGCCTCGTCATGCTCGATGGCCTCGACGAAGTAGCCGACTTGAAACAGCGTAAACAGGTCAGCCAATGGGTCAATCAACAGGTGCGGCTCTATCGCGAAAATCCCTTTATTATCACGTCTCGTCCTTTTGGCTATTACGACGCACCGCTGGAGGGAATGTCGACCCTTGAAATCAAGGCATTTAGCCTGGAGCAAATGTGTCAGTTTATCTCCAACTGGTATTTGCAAACGGAGGCCGTGCGTCATCTAGGAAAAATCGATCCAGGGGTGCGCCAAAAGGCCCAAGGTCACGCCGAAGATCTGATTCACCGGATTCAAAATACGCCATCCCTTGCCGCCATGGCGCTCAATCCGCTACTGCTGACAATGATTGTGACCGTCCATGCCTATCGGGGCGCGTTGCCAGGGAAACGAGTGGAACTTTACGCTGAAATTTGCGACGTCCTCCTGGGGCGGCGGCAGGACAGCAAGGGGGTTCCTGACCTGTTGACCGCAGAACAAAAGCGCCTGGTGCTCCAGTCCCTCGCCCTCAAGCTAATGAATCGGCGCACGCGAACCTTCCGGCTGTTTGCTGGCAAGGTTTTGATTGAGAAAAATCTGGCCACGGTGGTGGGGAAAGACATGGCCGCAGAGGATTTTATTCGACAAATCGAAACCAGCAGCGGGCTTTTGGTGGAACGACATCCAGGGGTTTACGAATTCGCCCACAAAAGCTTTCAGGAGTATCTAGCGGCGATTCAAATCCGGACGCTCAAACGGGAATATCTGCTCACCCGCAACATTGATGATCCCTGGTGGGAAGAAACCATTCGACTCTATGCGGCGCAAAACGATGCCAGTAATTTGATCTGGGCAGCGCTGCAACACAATTCGGTCAAGGCACTTTCGGTTGCCTACGATTGTCTAGAAGAAGCTCAAAGCGTTAGTCAAGACATGCGCAATGAGTTAGAGGGGCGACTGGGGGCTGGGCTGGAGTCTTCCAAACCGGAAATCTTTGAACTAGCAGCGGAGGTCATGCTAGAGCGACGGCTCAAACGGATGCTACGCATTGACGAAAACACCGATATTGATTTGCGCTACCTTTCCTGTGCTGAATATCAGCTCTTTTTGGATGAACAACGTACCCAAAATCGCTATCTTCAGCCCGATCAATGGGCAGATGTGCGGTTCCCTGCTGGGTCTGCCAAAGCCCCTGTGGTGGGTCTGCGGGCCAGCGATGCCCAAGCCTTTTGCGCCTGGTTAACCCAGCGCATTAACAGTATCGGTTCGGTTTATGTGGAATCTGGCGTCACCGTCTTTGCGGGACCGATGCAAATGCGGCTGCCAACGGCCAAGGAGCTGTATACCCATCCGACTCTCGATCTGCCGCTCGAACTGGGTAGTAGTTCGAGCGCTAAAGTAGCGAGTTGGTCAGAACAAAACCAGAGCCTTCAGGTGACATTTCCCCTCGGGCAGCCTGAGGAGAATCATCCCTTGGCACTGTTGCGTCAGGCGATCGCCAAGCAGCTCATCCAGCAAATTCTGCGGGACAGCAATCTGGTTTTTGACCCTATCTTAAAACATGCCTTGGCGCTGAATAATGTGCTGATCTATGATCAAGTAGAACTGCTGGTGGGTTGTGCGTTGGAGGTGCGGGAGGATCCGCTCCATACCCGCGATCGAGATCTCGCCCTTAAACGTTTGGAGGGACTGGATTTGCACGGACGAGAGGCGGCAGCCCTGTGCCGCGATCGCGAGTTGCTACTGCGTCTAGCCGAGGAATGGGGCAAAGCCGTCGAACAAAAGGCCATGGCAGCACTCAATCGGAACCCAGCCTATCGTCAGGCTGGACCGCTGCTGCCTGCTCCAGAGATTTTGTTGGTCTGTTCGTTCTGGCGCATTTTGGCAGAGTTGTATAACGATTTGGGTAAACGACGACGTTTGCTCAACCGGAATGTAATGGTGCGCCCGGACTGCGAATTTTTGCATCGACAATACCAGGATTATTGTGAAGATGTCTTGCGGTTCTACGGGTTTATGGCCCTGAAGGAGGAGCGGAGAGCGAGTCGGGTGATCGCCTGGGAGGGACTACGTCTCGTGCGAGCCAAGCGTTGAGACAAGATGCCCATGTCCCATGCACTTTTTGTCGGCTTAACCACGCTAGATTTAATCTATCTTGTCGAACAGGCCCCCCAAGCTAATCAAAAAGCCGTGGCCCAAAATTTTTGCATGGCAGCAGGCGGACCTGCCACTAACGCTGCGATCGCCTTCGCCACGCTCCAAAATCACCTCCCCCCATCACTCTCTCCCCCCATCACCCCCCACCTCCTGACCAGCCTCAGTCAACACCCCCTCGCCCAACTGGCCCAAGCCGATCTCCAAACCCACGGCGTTATTCCCGTTGACCTCACCCCTACGAACTCCGAGCCCCTCCCGCTCTCCTCGATTTGGGTCCATGCAGGCACGGGCGATCGCACCGTCGTCTCGCTCAATGCCACCCGCGTTCAGGCTTCAGCAGATGCAATTCCTGCCGATATTCTTGATGATGTCGCGATTGTTCTCATGGATGGACACCAGATGGCCGTTAGCGAAGTCATTGCCCAGGCAGCTCAGGCCAAAGGGATTCCTGTTATTGTCGATGGCGGAAGCTGGAAGCCTGGTTTTGAGAGGGTTTTAAGGTATTGTAATGGGGTGATCGCCTCCGCCAATTTCTGCCCTCCTGGCACCCAAACCGAAGCCGAAGGGGTTCAATTTTTGCAGGCGCTGGGGATTCCGCATATTGCCATTACCCATGGGGCCGGGGCGATTGCCTTTTGGGAAAATGGTCAGGCTGGGTCAATTTCGGTTCCAACGATTCAAGCGGTTGATACCCTCGGGGCTGGCGATATTTTCCATGGGGCTTTTTGCCATTTTTGGCTTCAGGAAAACTTGTTTGAGTTGGCTTTGCAACGGGCTGCGGAGGTGGGGGCGATCGCCTGCCAATCCTTTGGTACCCGAGCTTGGATTCAAGACCTTTAGGCAAGATAACAGATTTACAAGCATCATTGCCAGCCAGCAAGAACTGGCAAAAGATTTCTTATAATGGCGTAGCTATTGGTTTGATTTCCCCTAATGACTCACCCGCCCGACTTCCCCCTCACCGGCGAAGCCCTGATCAAAGAAACCTGTCGCCGCATTCGCATTGCCCGCAGCTACTGGGACGCCCACAATAACCGCGCTTGCCGAGGCGAACGGGAAAAAGCCCTTGCTCTGTACAACCAGCTTACCAAAGAACAAAAAGATCAAATTCCCCAGGAACTGCGCGTCTGGCTGCGCTACCGCAGCGAAAAATACTTTGGTGCACACCGCACCCCTCCCGGTACAGCGCCGAAACGCCAGAGAGCGCAAGCGCAAAAAAAGCGCAAGCCCCGGCAGACCTAGTATCTTTTGGCAAGGTTAAGAAAAATGGCAAAGAATTGAGTCAACACAATAACTTTCGTGCAGCTCCTTAACAATTATCCCCCCTCCCCGGATTCTTGCGAAACACTGAAGGCAGATTTCGATTTATGCCTTGAGAAGATCGTATGGTCACCACCCGCCCTCCCAGCCCCACTCAAACCGTTGCACCCCAGCATCTACACCAATCTCGCGAGACAAACGCCAGTGACAAGGTAGCCGTCCTCCTCATGGGCTACGGCGAAGTTGAGAGCTACGAAGACTTCGCCAACTACAACGAACAGGCCCTCAATCTCCTCACGGCCAAGTTTGCCCCCGTCCCCACCTGGGTCTACCCGCCCCTTGCGAAGCTGCTGGCGATCTTTGATCTCCATGAGTGGAGCCATCAGCATGGCAACTTCATCTCCCCCCACAACCATATCTTTGAGCATCAGCGGGCGGGGATTGAGAAGAACTTGCAGGAGAAATGGGGCGATCGCGTCAAAGTCTTCAAAGCCTTTAACTTCTGCGCTCCCTTCCTGCCGGAGCAAGTCCTCACCCAGGTCAAAGCCGAAGGCTTCAGCAAGATCTTGATTTATCCGCTGCTGGTGGTCGATTCCATCTTTACCAGCGGCATTGCCGTCGAGCAGGTCAACCAGGCGTTACAAAAGCTGAGCGATGCTTCGGAACATTGGGTCAAGGGCATTCGCTATATTCCGTCCTTTTTTAACCGAGCTGACTACATTAAGTTGCTGGCTCAACAAGTTATTGAAGCGATCCAAGCCAAACTCGCCGTTGCCCATCTGCCCTCCCAAACGGGGATCGTCCTGATGAACCACGGTTGCCCCCACAAGGCCAAGGGCTTCACCTCCGGGATTGACGAGAGCCAAAAACTTTACGAATTGGTGCGCGAAGAGCTGATCTATCGCTATCCGCTGATTTCCGTCGGTTGGCTCAACCACGACACGCCCATGATCGAATGGACCCAGCCCGATGTCACAACCGCTTCCCGCAATCTGATGGACCTAGGCGCAACAGCCTTGGTTTACATGCCCATCGGCTTTGCCACCGAAAACCACGAAACCCTATTGGACGTGGATCACATCATTGAAGGGCTGCGCAAAAAACGCCCGGATGTCACCTATCTGCGAATGAACTGCGTCAACGATGATGCCGAGTTTTTGAAAATGGCGGCCCAATGGGCTAACCCGTTAATTGAACAACTGCTTGAAGCGGCGGATATGTTGGTGCGGCCTGAGCTGGCTGCCGAGATGCGGGAGCAACTAAGTCATCACCATGCACACCATGATGGCCATGGCCACCACGAGCATGATGGGCATTCGCATGACGCACATGCTCACCATGAGCATGCTCACAATGGTCATAGCCATAACGGTCATAACCATAACGGTCATAACCACTAAGTTGTTGGGATTTGTCGGTTAGGATTTGCCGGTGGCGATCGCCAAAAACTGCGCCACCGTCGGCGACAAATCCCCCTTGCGCCACACCAGCGAAATCACCGTTTCCGGCCCTCGCTCCTTCAGCGGTCGGTACACCACCCCCACCCGCCGCAGATTTTGCAACGATTCCGGTACCAGCGCAACCCCAATCTCCGCCGCCACTAGGCTCACGATGGTTTGCATCTGCACCGCTTCCTGCACGATCTGCGGGCTAAATCCTCCCTGCTGACAGAGCCCAATGATTTGGTCATACAACCCTGGCGCAAGGGGACGGGGAAACAGCAGAAAAGATTCGGTGGCGAGGTGGGCGATCGCCACCCGTTTCCGTCGGGCCAGGGGATGCTTTTCCGCCAAAGCGACCACGAGCGGTTCCCGCAGAATTTCCTCCTGGGCGAGATCAGGGGCGGCGAGCGGCGGACGCACAAAGCCAATATCCAAGCGGTTTTCCTGGAGCCGTTGGACCTGCACATTGGTCGTCAGCTCCCGTAGAGTTAAATCGATGCCAGGAAACTGAGCCCGAAAGCGCTGGAGCAACGACGGCAGAACGTTATAGGCCGCCGAACTGACAAACCCGATCACCAGCTTGCCCTCTTCCCCTCGACTGGTGCGACGTCCTGTGGCGATCGCCCGCTCCAACTGCAAAAAGATTTCCTGCACGCTATCTAGAAACACCGCCCCTGCTGCCGTCAGTTCAACCGAGCGCCGCGTCCGATAGAACAACTCAAACCCCAACTCTGTTTCTAGTTGCTTAATCTGCTGGCTGAGGGGCGGCTGGGCAATGTGCAAGCGCTCCGCCGCTCGACCAAAATGCAGCTCCTCAGCAACCGCAACGAAATAGCGAAGATGGCGCAGTTCCACAGCGGTTCCACAATAGAAGCCCTAATAGAAGCCCTAGAAGCTCATGAATCAGCATTAGGCCGAGGCGATCGGACCTGAGGCTGAGGCTGAGAACGCTTCCCCACAGGCCGCTGCCCCGATCGCTGCCGTCGCTTCGCTGCAATCATCCCCCGTTCCACCGGGAAACCCGCCGTAGGAATCACTTGATATTTCCGTGCTTCTTCCAGCTCCCGCAATTCCTTGTATTCCACCCAGTTAATACAGTCCACCGGGCAAGTATCGATCGCTTCTTGAATCAAATCTTCACTATCGCCATCCTGGCGAACCACCCGCGCGCGGCCATAATCCGGTTCAATAAAAAACGTATTGCGGGCCACATGGGCACAGTGCCGACAGCCAATACAGGTGACTTCATCAACATAGACCCCGCGCTGACGGAGCATACTGCCTAGCTCTGGTTCCAGCCCCGTCCGCTCTTCGCCGCCGCGCAAAACTCCCCCTAGCTCGGGTTCTAGTTGCGATCGCTCCAAGTCAGGCGGCTGAGGGACAAAAAATCCAGGATCAGTCATGACGTAAAGTCCAGACAAGGTCAAAGGGACAGGGTTTGCCCTATCCCCACCGAAAAACAAAACCTAACCGTTCCAGCGCTGAACCACCAGACGAACAGAACCGTCTTGATTCTTCACCTGTTCAGCCACCTGAAAGCCCTGCTCGGCGGTTGCCTTGAGCACGGTATCCATCGCATAATGCTGGGTCACTTGGCTAAGAAAGCGATTGACGGTCAGTGGCTGCTGCCAATACTGCAAATCCGCAACCAATTCGTATTCCTGACCATTCCAGCTAAAGCCCACGTCATAGCCATTGTCTTGCTCGATCACCACTTCCGCCGTTTGGGTCTGACCCTGGTAACCGCGAACTGGCTGAGGACCGGCTTTCCAGTCTACGCCCAGAACCGAGAGCGCTGACTGAAGGGAATCCAGATTACGAATCTGCGTTTTGATCGTGCTGAAGTGTGACATAGCCAGATGTTTGGGTAAGGGTGCAAAGGATTTTAAAGAACTAAAAACGGGGTTCTACAGAGGTGGACGAATACTCCCCAAGGGTGACTCCCAAGGGTAATCCCAAACTCACCACTGGGACGCCGTTGCTTGAGAGCTCACTTGGTCGGTGACCTCTACTTTAGCCTCAGCGAAAAACTCGGAGGTAGGACTTTGGTCTACCACTCGGCCTAGCTGAGCTTCGATCGCCGCAGTAACCTCGGCGCAGGTGCGACCGACAATGCCAGTCACTTTTTCCTCGACACGGCCATCGGGATGAATGATGAACTCTAGGGTTTCCATACTCATAGGCTGGGCGAGTAACGATCGCAAGACAATTGAAGGGCGAGAATTCTTAACAAAATATAAAGTTTATTAAGGATTGAACCGTGGAGCCATTCGCGACTTTTGCTTGCTGAATGGGTCAGCAATGCTCGAAAATCAACGGATTTTAGCTAAACCAACGGCTGCTTGCCCAGACTAAAAAAAGTTGGATTATGAGACCATATCGTAGCAGCAACTCTCAGATTTTGCATAACTCTGTGGCTAAAGACAAAGAAATGTAAAGAGAATGAGAACTGCGTAAATTGATTCCATAGAAGATTTCAATCCTTACCAGAGCAAGCCTTCCTGCTGGAGATCTTCAATCATTTGCAGCGCGCGGGGATCTCCCACCTTGAGGAGCGACGCTTTGGCGTCTTCGCGGACGCTCATGTCTTCGTCTTCCACCAGGGTTTCAATCAGGGCGTCGATGGCCGTGGCGTAGACGACATTGGACGGTAAATCCCGGCAGAGCTGACCCAAGGACCAAGCGCAGTTGCTCCGAACCACGGCCATGGCATCCTGGCGCATGGCGGCAATGAGCGGGGGAATAGCGCTGATCATGGCGTCATAGTCGATGGTGGACATTTGTCCGAGGGAACTGGCAGCCCAGAGGCGGACGGCGGCAATATCCATGCGCAGGGCTTCGAGCAAGGGGGCCACACAGCGGCGATCGCCACAGTTCCCCAAAGCCCAAACCACCCCCTTGCGCACATAGCCATTCCAATCCTCAAGCTGCCGAATTAAAGGCTCGACCGCCTCCGCACTAGGATTGCGGCCCAGAGCATAGGCGGCGCTGACGCGGGTCAGCGGGCAAGGATCGCTGAGCAGAACCATGAGCTGCGGAATCGCCCGAGGGTCTTCGATTTGGCAAAAGGCCCGCGTGGCCAGCATCCGCTGCTGGGGATCGGCGGAGCTGAGCAAGGGCAGCATGATATTTGGATCCGGTGCGGGCGGCTCCTCAGCCACCTGGTCCAGGGGATCCATATTATCCAAGGGGCTGTCGAGTGCATCGACGGGATCGAGCTCCTCAGATTCAAATTCGTCCAACTCAAACTCATCCATATTGAAAATTTAACATCCCTCGTCATCCCTCGGGCGTGAGGGGCTGAAGAGAGGCTTAATCAGGGCGATGGACTGGGCTTGATACCCCAGGGAGGCATAGAGGGAAAGCGCTGGGGCATTGTGGTGGAAGACCTGGAGGCTAATTTGGCGATCGCCCCGTTGTTTAGCCCAATCCTCCGCCTGCATCATCAGCCCTCGGCCCAATCCCCGACGCCGATGGGCCGGGTCCACATAGAGCAAAAAAATATGGGCATGGCGATCGCCCCGGACCTGATCCACCGCCGTTCCCATCCACAAACAAGCCACGGGGCCAGGGGGCGCGGGGATGAGGGGACGGATTAAGCGGGGGCGTTGCTCGGGGGGAGCACCGTCCGACGGATCAATCCACCACAGAGGCGTATCCCGCGACAAATAAGCTTCAACGGTATGGGCCAGGTGGGCAAACCCCTGCTGGGGATACAGCTCTTGGTAGGTGCGCTGCATAAACTGCACAAGCTTGGCCCGATCGAGCAGGGAGCCTAGGCGAAGCTGGTAGGGGGGAGGGAGGGCGATCGCCATTCAATCTAAGTCGTCCTCAATCGCCCAAGGGTCTTGGAAACCTCGGCCAGGGAAACATCCACTGGAGCCGGTCCAGACATGCCATCGGGCAAAAAGCTACGGAAGCTCACCGCTGCCAACGCCACCAAAAAGACCAGCAAAATCAGAAAGGGGGCTATGTATTGACGAAAAATGGCCATGGCGTCACGAACCGAGAATTTCAGGACAGCATCTGCTCCTATCCTATTACCTTCTTGACGATTCCCTACTTGACCGAGACCCATGGACAAGACCCATACGCCAAAACTTGCTCCTGACTAGGAGAGACGAATAACCTGGGTCTCCACTTGGCCCTGGGGAAACAGCCGCAGCAGACGAAAGCCAGGACGGGCCTCATCGATTTCGAGGCGCTCGGTTTGGGGCCGAAACTGCATAGAGGTGGACGGCGTGCCGAGATAAAGCACGCCGTTGCGTTCCTGCTCGAAGGCTTGGTGGATATGGCCATTGAGGACGACTTTGACCTGGGGATGACGATCGACCAAGGCCAAAAAATCTGCGGCATTTTCCAGACCCATGGCATCCATCCAGGGGGAGTGAATCGGCAACGGAGGGTGGTGCAGGGCAATCAACGTCGGGGTTTGAGCAGAACAATCGAGCTGAGTCTCTAGCCAGTCGAGCGAATTCTCGGAGAGTCGGCCCTGAACCTGCTGGGGCAGTTGGGTATCGAGCAACAGCATTTGCCAACCGCCGATCCGAATCGATGGGCTGTGGCTAAAGGGGGGTTGCCCGAGGACGGCGTTGCAGGCGGCGCGGTTTTGATCGTGGTTCCCTGGTAGCCAATAGGTGGGAATTTGCAGGGGCGCGATCGCCTCCCACAACAGCCGATAGGATTCGAGGGAATCATCTTGGGAAAGATCGCCGGTCAGTAGCAGCCCGTCTAGGGGCAGTTGGGCTTTGAGGGCCTCAAGCACCGCAGCGAAACTATGGGCGGTGACACAGCCCAGCATTTGCTGATTGAGATCGGCAAACAGGTGGGTGTCGGTGAGTTGGGCGATCGTCAGGGGAAAAGACTCCATCCCAATATGTTCCCAAATGTTATTTAGAGAAGTTTTACAAAGTTACGAAAATCTTCCCATATTTAAACTTCTGTTCAACTTCTGTCCGACCTCGGATTAAGATGAGTTACGGCTCTCAAGGGTTACCCATGCTTCCGCAATTGGAAACCAGTAGCCTGGATTTTGGAGCCTAGAAAACGTTTTTAGCTAACGTTTTTTGGAGCTAATCTTGCAACTATGTCTTTTATTGCCCCTTTGGCCATTGTTCTCTGTCTAGTGACTTTCTCAATTCTTTTATTGATTGGTTTAGTCTCGGTGCCCTGGCCCATGTTGCTGGTCCTGCTGGTCGTCGGCTGGATCGTAACCCAGCGCATCATTCGACTGACTTAGGGTTCACAGACCTAGAGTTCACAGACCCAGAGTTCACAGACCTACTCTTCAGCGAGCGGCTGCCTGCTCCCTTGGTGCCTTCCGGTTGGCCACCACGGGGTTTTTGGGGACGGTTCCAGAATTTGGGCGCAGAGGGTGCGGCTTCGGTTATGAGGTTGTCGGTCGTGAGGTCGTCGGTCGCGACACTAGCGGGTAAGGCGGGAGGCAGAGCAGCAGAGGGCAAAACGGCGGAGTGCTGAGGCAAAAGCGTTTTAAGTTTGGCGATCGCCCAAGCGGTCCAGCCAGAGGCCCAGCGATACCAGCGGTTTTGGCGGGAAGACTGAGTTCGAGCGGGATGGGGGGCGATCGCAAGTTCAGAAATCGCAAGTTCAGAATCACAGGGCCGATGGGACATGACAGATCCTCCTAGCATGCAGGTTCGTCGGCTAATCTAGAGAGGGAGTTGGCGTCCGTCGATGGGGGTCGGGGGGAGCAACCGGTGGGGAGGGAAGCCCCGTCTTGTTCTCTCGTCTTGTTCTGAGCTCCTTGCTACGGAATAGGCATAGGGTTGTGTGACCTAGCAACGCCACTCTTGGAAAATTGTTGTTTCCGAAGACCCGTTAATCAGGTGAACCGGTGAGTAAGCAAAATCAGCCCAGCCAACCCAGCGACGGATTTAAAATCGTCAGCGACAATCGCCAAGCCCGCTTCCAGTACCACATTCTGGCGACCTATGAGGCGGGAATTGTCCTGCAAGGGACGGAGGTCAAATCGATTCGGGAAGGCCGGGTGAATCTGCGGGATGGCTTTGCGCTGTTGCGAGATGGGGAACTCTGGCTGCTGAATGTCCATGTGTCTCCCCACCCCACTGCGGCTCAGTTTTTTAATCACGATCCCCGCCGCACGCGCAAACTGCTGCTCCATCGCGAGGAGATTCGGCGGTTGATTGGCAAAGTCGAGCAAAAGGGGCTGACGCTGGTGCCGCTGAAGATGTATCTAAAAAAGGGACTTGTAAAAGTCACCATTGGCCTCGGTCAGGGCAAAAAGCTCCACGACAAACGGGAGGACCTCAAGAAGAAGCAGGACAACCGCGAAATGGCCCGGATGTTAAAGAATCATTAGGGTTGCGCCATGGGGATTGCGCCATTAGGTTTGGATCATTAGGACTGCAAAAATTGGGCGATGCGCTCAACCGCTTCCCGCAGGCGAGGAGGTTCATGGACCAGGGCAAACCGCACGTAGCCTTCGCCGGATTTGCCAAAACCAATCCCTGGCGACACGGCGACTCCAGTTTCCTCAGCTAACTGAATACAAAACGCCATGGAGCGACTTTGCCAAGGCTCCGGTAACTGTGCCCAAACATACATCGTCGCCGCAGGGGTGGGGACAAGCCAGCCGATGCGGTGCAAGGCTTCCACAAAGGCATCGCGACGGGCCTTGAAATGGAGATTGGTTTCGATGACGCAGTCCTGGGGGCCAGAGAGGGCGGCGATCGCCCCCGCCAAAATCCCCCGATACTGGTTAAAATCCACCACCGCCTTCACCTGCCGCAGCGCCTGGATCAATTGAGGATTGCCAATGGCATATCCCACCCGAAACCCACCCATGTTGTAGGACTTGGACATGGAGAAAAACTCGATGCTGGTGGTTTTCTGGCGATCGGCCTGCAACACCGAGGGCACTTCCACCCCGTCGAACCCCCAATCTGGGTAGGGAAAATCGTGCACTAGCGCCAAATCATAGGCTTGGCAAAAGGCGACAGCGCGCTCAAAAAAACGCAGGGGGGCGATCGCCGTCGTCGGATTGTGGGGATAGCTCAAAACCATCATCCGGGCGCGATCGAGGATCGCATCGGGAATGGCTTCCAGCACCGGCAAAAAGTCATTTGCTGCCAGCAGCGGCATCCCGTAGATTTCCCCATTGGCCAGATGAATCCCGCCGGGATGGGAGGGATAGCAGGGATCCGGCAACAACGCGATATCGCCGGGATTGAGCAACGCCAGGGGCATGTGGGCGGTCCCTTCCTGGGAGCCAATCAGCAGCAAGACTTCGGTTTCGGGATCCACGGCGAGACCAAACTTGCGCTTGTACCAGGCTGCCGCCGCTTGGCGAAATGCGAGCGTGCCCTGGTGGAGCAGATAGCCGTGGGTGTTGGGGTCGGGGAGGGCTTGGGCGATCGCCCCCAAGGCATGGTCCGGCGCGGGCAAATCCGACGACCCCAAGGACAGATCAATCACATCCCGTCCAGCGGCCCGCGCCCGCGCCTTGGCTCGGTCCATGTCAGCAAACACATTGGCCCCGAGGGGCTTGAGGCGATCGGCAAATTTCATGTCAGCAAACCAGCGGCGCGTTACAGGTGGCTATTCAGCAAGGTTTCTAGCTTTTGTTTGCTGATAGCCCCTTCGGTGCGTTCGAGCACTTCCCCGTTTTGCATCAATAACAACGTGGGAATTCCTTCGACCTTGTATTTGCTCACGGTTACGGGGTTCGCGTCCACTTCGAGCTTGAAGACCTTGAGGCGATCGCCATAGGTTTCAGCAGCCCAATCCATCAGCGGCGCAATCAGCCGACAGGGACCACACCAGGGAGCCCAAAAATCTACGAGCACAGCCCCCTCGCGTTGGAGAACTTCGGATTCAAACTGACTGTCGTTAATTTCTAATGCTTTGACCACGAAAATCCTCCTGAGAAGCAGGCGAGTCTAAGAACCTGCCCCACCACAAAAACAAATTTTTTTTAACCAGCGCCGTCAGCAACGGCTTTTCTATTCTCGCCTATTGTCTGCCCGCACCCAAGCTCCCGTCAAAAACTTGCTGATTTCAGAACTTGCTGATTTCAGATCGGCTTGTAGTACATCTGTATTTTAGTGCATTCGCACCAAGTATGGCAATAGCAATCCTGTAGTAATCTCCCAGGAGTGATCGTCCAGGCAAGAGCTCTCAGAAGCATTCGTCAGCCTTAGCAATAGATGATTCAACTATAGGATAACCCTATCAACTTTGAGGTATTGAGCCGGCAAGCCTTTCGTCTATCTTTCATCCTTAAAAAAGTTGACTTTTCTCTTTAAAGAATTTATGAAGACTCCCTCCGTCAAGTAGGAGCTGAAGTCAAGGATGATAGTCTACAACTGAATGCAATAGCAGCTTCTCTCAAATTAAAGATTGTCCGAACGATGGACCAATCAGATAGTCTTGATGCTTCAAGAAATCTGACCCATTGGCTTATCCAAAGTCATTCAATTTTCACTCGTTTTGGCATCTCCTGAGGCCCGCAGAAGACCAGGCAAAGATCCCTAAAAAATTTTGAGAGAGATTATGAGCACTCATCTTAATTTGTTTGAAGCTGTTACTGAATTGGAAGAAAGCGCTGTTCAGGGTGGGCAAACTAACTTTTTTGTTAAGACGAATAGCCTGAACGCTAATATTCAGCTCACGGGAACGGGTGGATTATTTGCCCCTGCCTTTCCCTTTGGTAATTTGATTACTGAAGTTCTTCGAGCAACATTTGGACGAACCGTTTATCTGGCACCGCCAGGAGCCTCGGCCCCTGCCAATGGCATTGGCTTCTACTTTTCCTATATCAACGATGATCCATACGATATCTTAGGACTCAATGGTAAAATCACTCCTGGATTAACCCCTTTTGGCTAATGCCCGGAGCCAATCTGTAGAGACCGATCTTTAAATATCGCTTGATCGACAATTAAACTTGTCTTGACCATAAGCCAACTGCACTTGTTAACAGGGATGCAGCTTGGCTTATCGCGATCTAAGGGTGAATTTTGTTGATTTCAAATCATTGATCAAATTTAAACTTTTACGAAGAACTCGTATTTCTTGAGTCGCTTGACTATACTCAGATTATTCTATTGATATCGCTAGTTTAAGCAATATCAAGCAACGACTCAAGGGGTTTGCTTGGCGCTACGCATTGCACTGCTAAGCGTATGAGAATGGGGGCGATCGCCCCTCAAATTGTTATGGTAAATCGAGATGTCTATTGACATATTTCGATTCTATTTTCTTCGTTTTAGGGTGGGATTTTAAGAATGAAAGTTTTGTATACCGATAGTTTTCTATCCTATGTCAAAAGACATTTGCGAATATCTTTGCCTTTTTTGACCGTTGATAAAATCAAGAACTCCGTTTTGGCTTTAATCGAAATGCGGTTGGGTCGATTGCAATGCAGATCCTTACCTTTTGTCTATCGGATCGATCCATCCACAGCTTGTAATATTCGTTGTCCTGGTTGCGAGGCCCATGCTGAGACAACCGATTCCAAGCGATTGCTCGATTTAGAAGATTTCTATCGAATTCTCGACAAGATCAAAAAGTATTGTGTCCGGGCTTCCTTATACGACTCGGGTGAGCCTTTGCTCAATCGCCACATCTATAAAATGATCCGCTATGCCAGTGACAATCGCATTGCGACTTCCATGAGCACGAACTTCAACTTATTTAAAGAAGAGAAGCATCTAGAGGCATTATTTGATAGTCATCTTACGGTCCTTCAGCCAGATCTAGATGGCATCACCCAGGAGACCTATGGGTCCTATCGCATTGGCGGTGCTGTGGAAGTTGTTAAAGCAGGAATTGAAGCAGTCGTTCAGCATAAAAAGGCAACCGGCGCTCAGTATCCGATTGTAGAACCTCAGATTATTATGTTTGAGCATTTAATGCATGAACAGGACGCGATCGAGGACTATCTTAATCAACTAGGCGTTGATAAGATTACTTGGAAACGAGACGACTGGGGCTTTAATCCTGCCAAAAATATTCAGGGAGAAGCCGACAAGCCTTCAAAGCGATGTTTTTGGCTATACACGGCTATGATGATTCGGCCTGATGGGAATGCTTATCCCTGTTGTGGTCGAGGGTTTCATCGACTGGCCTATGGCAATTTGCTAGAGCAGTCTATCGATGATATTTGGAATAATAAGTACTATCAATTTTCGCGTAAGCTATTTACGAATGGACCTGATTTGCCCTATGATCCGGAGATGGAACGCATTCCTTGTCATACTTGTACGATGTTCAAGACTCGGCGGAAAATGCTGGGTTCTCCAGATTTATCCACACTTCTGCTTCAATCAGAACATATTCCTTCAAATGACTGAGAAATAGGAAGCATGATCAAGAGCGCCGGAATCAACCCAACTCACTTTTGCCAGTTCTTTATGTCCGGCAAAGATGCTTGCAAATCCGTTACTTTGCCTAAAGTTCAAGTCGCTGAACTGTAATCCATCGGACAAGCCAAAGGTCGTCTGACCCAATTGAAAACCGTTGATAATATCGACTCCGTCACCAACTCTTAAAATAACGATATCTTGACCACCGACTAAATAAATTTCATCATCGCCAAGACCTCCGTCAATCATATCTGCATCATTCCCCGTGTAAAAGACATCATCCCCAGCACCACCAACAAAAAAGTCATTGCCACCATTAGAAAATAAGCGATCGCGACCCTCTCCACCTTCAAAAACATCATTGCCGTTTCCGCCATATAAATCGTCATTACCGGCTCCGCCTCGGAACGTGTCATTGCCACCATTGCCGAAGATAATATCATCACCATTTCCACCTAACAAGATTTCATCTCCGAATGAACCATATAAACTGTCGTTGCCATCACCGCCTCTGATCGTATCGTTGCCTCCATTTCCAAAGATGACATCATTGCCCTTTTCACCCTCTAGAAAATCAACTTGGCTGGCACCATGTAGGCGATCGTTACCTGTGCCACCAAACTGAAGCGTCGAGCCACCCACGCTATAGATTTTGTCATCCCCAGCAAGACCAAAGAGTACACCACTATAAGCGAATAAGTTGTCACTAGCAGATGAGCCTACAATATCTGTTGGCCCCGGTGCAGGCTCTACAAGATTCTCCTCCGAAGTACTTGTGGATAAACCATCTGTGACTTTTGTATAACTATGAATGACTTCAACAACAGCAATCTGAGTTGCCTGATTAAAAATACGAGAATAGTGGCCTAAGACAACACGAGAGTGGGAATCATAACCGTCATTGCCATCAATATTTTTATTTTTTTGATCAACCGTAGCTTTGATGTTTTCGCTATGATTTAGCCACTGTATACTGAGGCGATCGCTAGAATCAAGCCTGCCAATCATATTAAAGAAGTCAATTACCTCGATTTGCTCAGGATAAGTGATATCCAAAACTACGAAGCTCGTGTTTTGAGCAGCATAAGCATATTCTCGATCAAAACTTTCAATTTCCTTTGAACTTTGTTCTTCGATAGCATTGAAGTTAAAAGAGAATGATTCATTATCCTGTAGTGCAAAAGTTCCGATCACTTGAGCATTACTTGTAGCGATCGCACTATAAGGTCCTTTCTGACCCAGAACACCGCTAAAGGAAAACAAGTTTGAGGAATTAGGATCTTGGAGATAGAGGGCGGAAGCATTGGCGATCGCACTAGTGATCCCATCAGTAATCTCACCATTTTGTACCCAAGTCTCGGTTTTCACACTTGTCAGTACTCCACTGGCTGTAGGATCTTCGTAGAGAAGCAGTAGCTTGCTCGTTGATGCAACAAAGTTAGCAGGCCATTGGACATTAAAATCAGCTTTTAGCGCTGAATCCATTAACAGCATCTCAACAGACTGAAGACTCGACATAAGCTCTACTCTCCAATTTCAAGGAATATATATTTTTGCGATCAGAAGTGCCAGAGGTGCAAATCAAAGAAGGTTTGAGTTACTCAGGATTTCAAGACTCTGGTTTAGACAACACGATACGAATCGTCCTACTAAAAAGAATTCGCAATCAAATCCAAATATTGGTGTTGTCTTGAAAAACGGCAATGCGATCTTTTTGGCCACTTGAATCAATGAGATAGAGTTCAGTATCTTCAGCAATGGTGCCAATGCCAGTGATAGCTTTAGGCTCCAAACTGTAGTATCCCCCTCCAAGAACTGCTGGGGGAATTAATTCCACTTTGTCATCGACCCAATTAAAGTCAGTAATAATAGCATAGCTATTACCATTTCCTATGTAGGAAATGCCCCAGTAACCACCCAAGACAAAAGTATCCTCACCAGAACCACCAGTTAAGATATCAATTTGAGGTACACCAGAAGCAGAAGTACCAAAACCATTGAGCTCGTCATCTCCCGCACCGCCACTCAGTGTATCATTGCCCAATCCACCCATGAGAATGTCATCACCGTCACCCCCCACCGGTACAGAATTGAGATTGGCAAAGTTGCTGACAGAAACATAAACTGCATCCCGCCCAAAACCAACAATATCGACATCACCATCGCCATCCACATCCGCCAGTTGACGAGGATAGCGATCCTGGCTCAACCAACCCAGTGTAAAGTTGATCTTGGAGTTATTACCCAAAGCAATAAAGGAGTCCTCGAACGTTCGATTACCCTTTCCTAGGGAAACTTGCACCCCGTCTTTGCCAAAACCAACAATATCGATGCGACCATCATTATTCACATCCGCTAGTTGTCGGGGATACTGATTCTGACTTCCCCAGCCCCCATCGTTGACAGTAAAGTTATTATACAAACCTGCAAAGACACCGGAGAACGTTCCATCACTTCTTCCCAGAGAGACATATACGAAATCCAGTCCAAAGCCAACAATGTCAGCACGTCCATCTCCATTCACATCTGCCAGTTGACGAGGGAGGCGATCCTGAGTCACCCAATCTCCATCATTAACAGTTAGATCAGTATCTAAAGCAATAAAAGCGTCTGAGAACGTACCATCGGTTTTGCCTAACGAAACATAGATTGCATCATCTCCAAAGCCGACGATGTCAGCGCGACCATCGCCATTGACATCTGCGAGTTGACGAGGAGATCGATCCTGACTCAACCAACCATTGGTAGCCGTGAAGTTTATAGGAGCGTTGTTATCTAAAGCACGTCCGGCACCGGGGAACGTGCCATCCCCTCTTCCCAGTGATACATAGACAGCATCGTTCCCAAAACCTACAATATCCAGACGGCCATCACCATTCACATCTGCTAGTTGACGTGGGTAACGATCTTGACTAGTCCAACCTGCTGCAAAATTGACGATGGCATTGCTGTCTAAGCCAACAAAGGCATTCGAGAACGTACCATCACCCTTCCCCAGAGAGATATACACCGCATTATCCCCAAAGCCAACAATGTCGGCACGACCATCTCCATTTACATCTGCCAGTTGACGGGGATAGCGGTCCTGACTCAACCAACCATTGGCGACCGTGAAATTATCGCTCAGGCCATTGATAAAGCTAGTGAATAACGGTTGAGTGATTGGCGTGATCTGTGGCTGCGCATTAACTGATACTTTCAAGTTGTCCATGGCCCAGGACTCATCCGCTAGCGCTTGGCCTCCTGGCCCCTCAATTTGGAATGTGAACGTTGCTGTTGATCCGGTGTGAGAAATTCCTCGGAAGCGAGGATCTGCACCTAAGTTGTAGGCACTATCGGTGTAGAAACTGCCTGGACCACTAAAACCTAAATTCTGGCGGCGTGCGAGTTCAACACCAGCGGAAGGGATATAGCTTTGCACCTGACTGGGGGTGGCATTCGCAAACGACTCTCGAAAAATCTCGTTACCATCGAGCGTAATCTTAAAAAAGTCACCGGATGGAGATTGACCAGTACCATCTAGAGAATCAATCGCAGCGAACAAAAAGTCTAAATCGATTGTTGTGTGATCAGGCAAATTCTGTAGTGTGAGAGTGACAACATTGCCTGTCGCACTACGCAGAAATTGGTTGGCAAACTGATTGCCCTGAGGGCCTAAGCCTGAAAACCTTTGAACCCCCGTCAACGAAGCTTGACCTGGGTTGATTTGCACCGGGATTGATAAATCAAAATCGGAAGAAAAAACTACTTTAGACATGGCTCTCTGAGCAACCTCTCAAATGCAAAATAAAGTACTTTTAAAAGACAAGTACAGCCGACTCAGCTACCTACACAAACACTCGCCTTATTTAGCCTCAACTTACAGATCTCATCGTTGAGGTGCAATTCGCCATTTGACGTATGAATCAAGAGATTTTTTGTTGCACAAACTCTAAACAAGGAAATTTACAGTATTTCGTCTTCTATACTTAAAACTTGATTAATCCTGATTGGGAAACTGTAATCCTGATTTACTCACGTTAGCATTTATCCGTTTCCCTAAAAGATTAGTATTTAATAAAACTCAGAATATAAGATAAATTGCGTTGAAGTACTGATTAGCCTGAGTACTGTGCATCCTTCTAATGTTCAATAGACATCAAATTCCAAAAAGAAATTGGTCTGCCCTGGAAGGACAGGAATATTCTCGCGCCTAGCTTAGGCAAAGGCTAACTATACGGAGCCAACACCTGCAATATCTGCCATAGCAAAAAATGGTATTGCGGGTTGTCCACCCAAATTTCCAGCCAGTTGAATGATGGCTTTTTGCTCATCCCAGACTGCTCCAAGTTGAAGGCCAGCCTCATAGGGTAAAACGTTAATCGTGGCTCCACTATCGACAAGGCCCACAACTTCTACGCTTTAAGGGTCATGGTCTCATCCGGTCTAGGGGTCGAAGCTCTAGTTTAGCTTGCTCTGGGGGTGGATCAAGGTACGAACGGTTTGGTTGACTGATTTGTAGAATGCCATACAATAACAAAATGTGGCACAAAAAGATAAGCGTGGCACATGGGAGGATGTATGAATAAATTGTCTAAATCAGTAGAAGTGCATTTGGGTCGCCAAGGAAGGTTGGTGATTCCGGCGGCATTGCGGCAGTTACTGGGTTTTGAGGAGGGGGATAAGTTGGTTGCCCGTGAGGAATCAGGGCGATTGGTCTTGGAAAAGCAAGCAATGGTAAAGCAACGGCTGAAGGCTCGCTTTGCACGGGTGTCGAAGACTCACAGTTTGGCAGATGAATTGATCGCGGAACGGCGTACAGAGGCGAAACGGGAAGGGGCTGAATGACAGTTGTGTTGGATGCTTCTGCATTGCTGGCTTATTTACAGGATGAGCCGGGGGGCAATGCGGTGGATGGGGGGTTGGCGGAGTCGGTGATGTCGAGTGTGAACTGGGCGGAGGTGGTGCAGAAGTCGATCGCGGCTGGGGTTGAGGTTGATGGGATGTTGGATGATTTGCAGGCTCTGGGTTTGAGGGTCGAGCCGTTTTTGCTGGAGGATGGGGAAATGGCGGGACGGTTGTGGGAGCAAACGCGGCAGGTGGGTTTGTCGTTGGGCGATCGCGCTTGTTTGAGTTTGGGTTTGCGGCTGGGCGTGATGGTTTTAACGGGCGATCGCGCTTGGGCCTCGCTGAATCTATCGCTTGATATTCAGGTGATTCGATGATGGGTTTGGGTTAGTCGTGCGATCGATCTCCTGGCTCTGGAAGCAACGGTTGAAGGAGTGCTAAAAGTTCGGGAATATCGGTTTGAATGGCATCCCAAAGCGTATTGAGGTTCACTCGATCGTATTGGTGGGCAAGGATATCTCGCATTCCAGCAATGTCTTTCCAGGGAACTTCGGGATGTTGCGATCGAAACTCTGCTGACAACCGTTTTGTGGCTTCTCCCACGATGATGACTTGATAGAGGATAGCAGATTGCTTCTCTTCATTGTTTGCCAATGCAGATTTATCGAGTCTTTGGGCAAAGTGAAGAATTCGCTTTGCGGCATTTACAATATCGAGGAGAGAGGCGTTATCTCTGCTCATAAATGACCTGTGCTGTTTTCAAGATTTCGTTACGGCGGATCCAGTTTTCGCTGTTCTCTACTGATTCTTTGAGGGCAATATCGACGGCTCGCCCGGAGTGGGTTTCTAGCTCATGTTTAATTTTGGCTAGGGTCAATAAGCCTTGTTGTGCTTGGGGGGAGAAATGGAGTAGCAGGTCAATGTCGCTGCCGTCGTGAAAGTCTGCTCGTAAAACAGAGCCAAATAGTGCAAGTTCTTCAATCTGCCAACGCTGACAAAAGCTGGCGATTTCAGCGGTTGAAAGTCCGAGTCGTTTCTGGAACTGGGAACTAAGCTGGGCAAGCATTATGTTGGTCAGAATAAGAATTTCTGTTCAAGTATAGCAATCCAGCTGGATTTCTGAGAAACCCTCAATCGTTGGACTAAGCCAATTAAAGATTGGAAGGCTGGAGAGCGTTCAGAATTTTGTGTAAACGCCCAAAAATCAACGAAGGGAGTGATCAGAATTTTGTGTAAATCCCCAAAAATCAACGGGAAAATAGGTATTTGAGCCTGGTCCTAGCCGATTTTGTGAACACTCCCACGAAAAAAATCAGGGTTTGAACCTGGTCCTACACGATTTTGTGAACACTCCCGCAACTGCTTACACAAAACTATGAACACTCTCTGCTGCCAAAGCAATTTGCTGACACCCCGTACTTACATCTGTCCAAGGAGCGCTCAAACCACCTTCTTTCACAAATACTGTGCCATTCTGGAGTACTCCGATGCGGTTGCCAGCCAAAGCAATTTGCTGACACCCCGTACTTACCTCTGTCCAAAGAGCACTCAAACCACCTTCTTTCACAAATACTGTGCCATTCTGGAGTACTCCGATGCGGTTGCCAGCCAAAGCAATTTGCTGACACCCCGTACTTACCTCTGTCCAAAGAGCACTCAAACCACCTTCTTTCACAAATACTGTGCCATTCTGGAGTACTCCGATGCGGTTGCCAGCCAAAGCAATTTGCTGACACCCCGTACTTACCTCTGTCCAAAGAGCACTCAAACCACCTTCTTTCACAAATACTGTGCCATTCTGGAGTACTCCGATGCGGTTGCCAGCCAAAGCAATTTGCTGACACCCCGTACTTACATCTGTCCAAAGAGCACTCAAACCACCTTCTTTCACAAATACTGTGCCATTCTGGAGTACTCCGATGCGGTTGCCAGCCAAAGCAATTTGCTGACACCCCGTACTTACCTCTGTCCAAGGAGCGCTCAAACCACCTTCTTTCACAAATACTGTGCCATTCTGGAGTACTCCGATGCGGTTGCCAGCCAAAGCAATTTGCTGACACCCCGTACTTACCTCTGTCCAAAGAGCACTCAAACCACCTTCTTTCACAAATACTGTGCCATTTTGGAGTACTCCGATGCGATTTCCGGCTAAATTGTGGAATCCTCCTTGGCTAGCAATCAACGACTGCAACGTCGGAGACTGAGCAAGAATCGAAGTGATGCGGACACCAAAGTTGTTCCCTGTCATTGCAGCATTGCATCCACCATTTGTATGCACACCTACAATTCGACCATCAGAGTTTTGTAAAATACCTGAACCAGAATTGCCACCTAAGGTATCGATATCGTTATAGCCAATGGAATTACCTTGAAGAAGAGTTACTGGGCCAGCTTCAATGCGCTTACGACGACCAGCAGGATGCCCAATAATGCAAGCCATACTATTCAAGACAGCATCAATATTTGAGATTTGTGTTTTGCCATAGATAAGCCCTGGATTCCCTCCCAATCGCAAAATTGCGAAGTCTAGCCCTCCCAGGCGGTACTCGACCAATTGCGTAACTGGGAACGATTGCTCTACTCTTGGATTTCCGGACGGATCTACTTGAAAGTTGAAGTTCACCTGCATATTTTTAGCAATATCAGCAGGTAGAATGACATTTAATGTTCCGTTTTGAAGCGGAAGTTGCCAGCTATTAGCATTTCGATCGAAGCAATGTCCTGCTGTTAAGAAAAGGTCATTAGCAATTAGTGTTCCACTACACCAGCGCACACCTGCAACGTTACCTGGATTAGTGTAAATAGTAGCGAGATTATTATTCCATTGAAGTTGTCCGACAGGACTTTGGTGTGCATTAACAAAAGCAACTGTCACTCCAAGAGTTCCATTGTACTGCTCAACTTCCTGAGAATCATCCGTCGTACCGCAAATAGCTTCATAGATCTTTTCGTATGTAAGCCCTTCTCCAGGATGCGCCTGCATGAACTCATTTAGTCCTTCTATTTCATCCAAAAGTGGCGGAAAGAGAGAAGTAGGATCTTGATTGCGAAATTCTCCAACTGAGTTCCGTGTTTCTTCTGCCATTACTTTCAAGTTCCTACAATCAATACAGTTTTAGTCAGTTTCTCGGTCGTTATTGCGATAGAGGTAGCTGCGAGTCTTAGTATGGCACTTCGGTTTTCTTTTCTCTATTCTTTGACAGTAGACTTACTTCAGCCTCAGAGTACTAGGCATACTCTAATCGGAAGAGCCAAAAATACTATCCAAAGACAAAGCCATATGACTCATTATCCACGCAGATACTTTATGTCACGTTATCCTTAGTTAAACAGCCCTGGTCTTTGAGATGCAATTCGCTATTTGACGTATGGATCAAGAGATTCTTTGTTGCATGAACTCTAAATAAGGAAAATGACCGTATTTCGTCTTCAAGGCCTGAAGCTTGGTTCATCCTGATTGAGAAACTGTAATCCTGATTTACTCACATCAGCATTTATCCATTTCCCTAAAAGATTGGTGTTTAATAAAGCTCAGAGCATGAAATATAAATTGCGTTGAAGTACTGATCAGCCCGAGCATTGTGCATTCTTCGTAATGTTCAATATTTCCACAACTCACGCAATAATTTTTGTAAAGGAAAGCGGAGCACAGTGAGACAAGCGAGAAGAAAGACTCAGTATGCTCAACTTTGCAAGGACAAAAGTTCAGTGCTTGATCTAGCCTCCCAAGACACCCACACCCTCCTCCACTGCATCCACACCCTCTATTCCTTCCGCGACCCCGAAACCTTCGGGCGCGATACCCTCACCCTCCTAGAACAACTCACCCCCTGCCCCGCCTCCGTCCGCGTCACCCATCCCTCCGCCTACACAGCAGCCACCTACGAATCCCTTTGCCCCGACTTCGAGCGTCTCCTCGCCGTAGACCTGAAAGAGACGATCGAAAAACACATGTATCAAATCACCTTCTTTGAAGGTCTCGCCCTCGCCTCCCAAGGGGAAAACAAATGCCACAAATTCTCTGACTTTGTAACGCGGGAACAAATGTGGCAACTCGAAGCCAATCAGATCATTTTCGCCGCCATTCCCTACGACGATCAAATGGTCATCATGGTCGAAGGCGAAGTGAACCTCAGAGACCCCTTCACCTACTACACGCTCTATCGGAGCTGGGGGGAATGGAGTGAGCGCGATCGCCTCCTCCTCAACCTCTTCCACCCCCACCTCGTCCAGGCTTATCACACCATCCTCCACTGGCAACGGCAACAGCATCGAATCAACGATCTGCAAGCATCCCTCGACAGCACCGGCGTGATTTTTCTCACTCCCAAAGGCGCAGCCCATGCGATTACCCGCCAAGCCAGTGAATGGCTACGCCTCTACTTCCCCGGTGTCCAAAGTCCGAGTCGCCTCCCCGAAACCCTACAGTCCTGGGTCAACCATCAGATCCATCAACTCCAAAGCACCGAACCCTACCCTGCACTTTTGCCCCACCGCGTTCAAGAGGGCGATCGCCAACTAATCATTCGCTTCACAATCGATCCCTTCAAAAAATCCTATTTGTTGCTGCTGGCCGAAGAGCACCAACTTTCGCCCCAAGCGTCCTTAGAACTGCTGGGTCTGAGCAAACGAGAAGCCGAAGTTTTGATCAGCGTGGTTCAAGGGCGGGATAACAAGGCGATCGCCCAATCCCTAGAAATCACCGTTGGCACCGCCCGCAAACATCTGGAAAATATCTATCGCAAACTCAAGGTGCAAAGTCGGAGTGAAGCAACAGCATTGGTGGTCAAGCAACTGGGTAATCTCAATCCCCTACCCGTGAGTGAAGCAGGCAAGAAAGCTCGTAAAACGCTACAATCGTCCCAGAATGGCATTGCCAATTTTTAGCAATAAATCCTGTAGGGACATGACATTGTCATGTCCCTAACGATGGCGATCGCCACAAAACCATACATCCCCCCCCATTCAACAATCCTTCCCTCAGAATTGTCGCTCAGCATTATTCCCATGGCGATCGCCCTCTCCCCCCTCTCCTTTGAAGATTTCCTCCAAACTTGCCCAACGGAGGGACGGTACGAATTTGTCAAGGGTGAAATCGTGAGAATCCTAGCAACTCGGCAGCACGATGTTGATCAATTAGATGAATATCAGCGCGTAGGCATTGCTGAATTGAGGCGATCGCTAATGCAAATCCGCCTCCCAAATCCCTATGTAAACCCGATTCTTATCCGTATATTCAAACGTTCCTTTCACATTGCCCTGGCTAAAGTTGTAGCGTTTAAGCTGACCCGATCGCACCTGGGCGAGTTTGGCCTGGGCGATCGCCGTCGCCGGTTCCCCGAGTAACCCATCCAGCATGGCTTCCATAATCTTCAAATCCACCGAAGGATCAAACGTTGCTTCCGTTTGGCGCAGGCGGCGAGAATCGCGATCGTAGATGTAGCCCAAGGCCGCTTGATTGGGAATCACCTCGTACAGATTCGCTTCCGTATTGGGCCAAAAGCCAATGCGAGAAACATTGGGCTGACCCAAGCGTTCCTCGATCGTGGCTTCGGGGGTGCCAATGGGGAATTGGGGGAGGTCTTGGAGGGTGAGCGTTGGGGGTGTTGGAGTGGGGGTGTTGCGGGGTGTTGGGATTGAAGGAGACGCTGAAGGAGTTGGGCTGGGGGATGTTGGATCAACACCGAGGGAGGTAGGGGTGACGTGGAAGGGGCTGAAGGCGATCGCCAAAATTCCTCCCAGTCCTAAACCGAGCAATCCCAAACAACCCAAGAGCTTCCAGGGAGCGGTGCGGTGAGGCGCTTGACTGGCCGGGAGCGTGGCGGGCGGCGGACCGGGAATCAGAGGAGGGAAAGCGGGATGGCGGGATGGCGGGATGGCGTCGGGGACAATTCGAGATTCGGGCGATCGCGGTGCCACGGCAACCGTTGCCATTTGGGAGAGACTCGGATCCGGGGCGGCGGTTGGTTGGTTGGGGAAAGAACTGGGCAGGCGTGCTAGCCACTGTTCCATGGTGGCAGGGCGTTGGCTGGCTTCTAGGGCCATGCCGCTGAGGATGGCGGCGTTGGTGGTGGCGCTGAGGGTGGGATTGAGCGATCGCGGCTCTCTCAAAGGTTGCGCCTGCATCAAAATTGCAGCCGTTGGGACCTGTGCCGTCACTAGGCTATACAACGTTGCTGCCAGACCGTAGACATCCGTGGCCGGGGTTCGCTCTGCGGCTTCAAGATACTGCTCTAGGGGAGCATAGCCGGGAGAAAGGATAGTTGTATGGGTGTCCACTTGGCCCGCTTTGAATTCTCGGGCAATGCCAAAGTCAATCAAAATCACCTCGTCGGTTCCGGCCCGCCGCATGATGTTTTGGGGCTTAATATCGCGATGGAGCAGCCCCTTTTGATGGACACCCTGGAGGGCTTCTCCGATTTGGCGAATGTAGTTTAGGGCTAAGCTTTCGGGCAAGGGATGGTCCGGGAAAACGACTTTATCGAGGGACTCACCGGGGATGTAATCCATCACCATGAACGGCAAATCTCGCTCAACAAAAAAATCGCTGACGCGAACAATATGGGGATGCAGACAAAGGGCCAAACGCCGAGCTTCGTCCTGAAATTGAGCCCGCAGCTTGTCAAAATGCTCCGATTGCTGAGTCGTTTGGTTGAGGGTTTTAATCACTACCGTTTGCTGGAGATAATGGTGCGTCGCCTTGAACGTAATGCCAAAGCCCCCTTCGCCCAGAACCGAGTCCAGCGTATATTTGCCCGCCTGTAGCGTTTGACCAACCCAATTGCGCATGGTACTCCCTGTTTCTTCCCTGTCCCTGCAAATTGACCCGCAACCTGATTGAATTGTAGGGTGCCAGAGGGCGCAGGGTTGCGCACCGGCCATTCCACTCAAGTCGCTCGGGGGTGCACCGTGATGATACGGGTTCAGCAAGGTTCGTCAAGGTCTTGGGCGCGATCGCCCCTATTCCCGTTATTCCTCAGCCTAGGACTGGCCCTGACAAGCTGTACCCCCCAAGGAGAGGTGGTGAGCCAGACGCCTTGTCATGAGGCGATCGCCACGGCGACCTATACCTGGGAGGTGGCCTATTTTAGCGATCGCTTCCGCAACACCCCCAATCGCCAACGGCGGGAAACCTTCGCCACTGCAACGGTGATCAACCGCAATGGCCAAAAACCCGCAGTCAATGTCATAGGTCCCGACGATCAAGGGGTTTGGTGGCCGGTCTTACCCCCTCGACCCACAGCGGATGAAGTGGATGCAAGGCGTCAGACCCTAGAGATGAATGATCCGCCGCAGATTCAAAAGGATGTGAATTATGTATTGCAGTGCGAAGATGACCGATTTTTGGCAACGGCGGAGGTGTATCGGCGGGTTGCGCGAGCGCTAGAGGCAGGGCAAAGGGTTCGCGCCAGCTACAGTTTGGGGCAGTTGTTACAAACAGAAATTGTGGACTAACCGTCAGACAATACCAAACTCCCTAGATTTTAGAGAAGCTAGGGAGAGAGGAGGGTAATCTAGGCACATCAGCAGTAAATTGTAAACATCTCTGCCATTGACAATCTGAAGTCTTAGAATCGAAGTTTTCTAAACACTTTGCTCAACCCTGGTACTTCTGCGCTTGCGCCATAGACCTAGACCCATGCCAATAAGACCAGGAAGAAGTGCAGGCGTAGGTACAGGTGTCGCTCCAGGAGCAGTCGCTGCATCTACATTCAATACATCAAATGCATCAAATGCCCATTGGTTTGAAGTGATCCCTTTAGACCTTACTCAGTGGTGCGCTACGGCTACGCCTAACAGCACCGTTTAGTTACGTAATACTTTGCGATCGCCAGTCGTTGCGCCCATAACCCTATGCTAAAGCCTGTTTAGCCAAGCATTTCCCTACCTTAAAATTGCGAATCGCCGATGGTCATATAGACATCGGCGAAGCAGTTTGCTCAGGTAAAGAGGCTGTCTAGTGCAAACTAGTCACAGAGAGATCACAGAGAGAACTGGGCCGCTAGACCTAGTTCTGATCAATGTGCTAGAGGATTTCACCAGCCGTTGCGTCTTCTTTTAACTCCCGCTTAAACAGGGTGAGCAAAGAGGGGGTGGCAAAGAAGCCAAAGTAAATCCCCAGTATGCCAGTGATGCCGTGGAGCACCACATCGGCTCCATAGAGGGGAAACAGCCCGAAGAAGGTGTTAGCTACTGGCACCAGCCCTAAAACAGCTAGGGTAGTGTAATAAATGCCCAGCTGCCCCGAAAACAGACGAGCACTATCGAGGGAAACAGCCGTTGCAATACCTAGCAGCCCCGTGACAATGTGGATGATGTTGTGAGGAGTATTAACCGGAAACAGCCCCATCAAATACCCAAATCCAGACACGACCCCTACCTTGGCCATGTAGGGAGGCACAGCATCAGGCTGAGTAACTAGGGCAGGAATAAAACCCATTAGACCCATGACCAAATAAGCTACGCCGATCACCAGCGCAAATTTGCGTGCAGTTTTCATAATGATGTGAGAGTAACAATAGAGAACTATGCCTGTTTCTAGGGTTCGAGTAGTCTTTAGAGCTACCCTTTAGAGTTACCTTGGAAAAAGACTAAACACTTAAAACTGTAGTGCCCCAAATGGGGGCAGACCTCTTTCAATAGGCAGAGTCTAAGCTAAGTCGATGGGCTACAAGTTAGTCTTGTTTGCTTGCTTCCCTGCCCCGGAAACAGAGGGTTGTTTCGAGCAGTAAGCGAGTTTGAAAAATATCGGACTGATAGCGATCGCACCAGATTTGAATAAAGTCATACCCCTCCAGCAGCAGCAATAGCTGGGGTCGTCATGAGCGGTCTGGGCACCATTTCTGAATTTCCTAAAAGCTAAATTAGAGTTGGCTGTAATTTTTAAAGCATTGATAAGGAGTAATTTCGTCTGTCAGAAGGGGCATTCAGCAGTAATCATTCACCTTCGATAGCCGTAGACCTCGGTGTTAGCGAAGATCATGTCTATCTATTTACAGATCTGCGGTTATTGCGATTGACCGAAGGCATTTTGCTGAGAGCTGGTGAGGATGATACCAGTGGGCTGTGGCCAGTTTCCATGGTTCCCATTTGCTGTATACCTTCATCGGAGGAGGTTTTATGAGAACTACCGATACTCAAACGCGATATCACCGGGCTGTGGGTCTGTTTACGACTCGCAAGGAAGCAGAAGCTGCCTTACACCGCCTCCGGGATACCAGCTTTGATATGGATCACATTTCTATCGTGGCCAAATCTGGAGAGAAATTGAGAGATTTAGATAGTAATAACGTCTCTCAAAGGGGCGATGCAAAAAGGAGCGATGCCGAGCAGGCTAAAGACGGTGCTGGTGCCGGTGCTACCACAGGTGCCGTAGCCGGTGGTGTGGTTGGCTTAATTGGTAGCCTGGGCGTGTTAGCTATTCCTGGTGTGGGGGCAGCGGCAGAGGTAGGTTTTCTGCTGGGCAACACTCTACTGGGTAGTGGCATTGGTGCCGTTGGCGGTGGCTTAGTTGGTGCTCTGATAGGCTGGGGAGTCCCAGAAGACGAAGCTAACTACTACAACGACAAGGTTTATAACGAGGACAACTACCTGGTTATGGTAGAAGGCACCGAAGACGAAATTCGAGCCGCTGAAACTGTGCTGCGGGAACAGGGCATTCGCGACTGGGGGATTTATGGCTCGACGACAACCCCCACCCTTGCCCATCGCTTCTAGCCCCATCAGGTTTGTCTGTTAGCAAGGGGTCTTTGGGGCGGCAACTCAGCGTTTACCACGTCGCAGTCACGATTGATGATAGGGCAGTCAAACCAGCCGAGATCACCGCCGCCCCAAGCATCTCGACTTTTTAAGATCTTTTAAAGAGAAGTTCTCAAAAGTAGTGAATAGATCTTGGTCAAAAACCTGCTGTGCAGGAGCCATGACTCTGGTTGTCTGACCTGTACCGGGTGATGGTGGCTGTTAGGTTCTGTTCTGGGGGCGCAGTATCTATAAGTTTGCAGTGTTTTTCCATGCTCGCTGGAGCCATCTTTCATGCAATTCGATCAGTCTAACCGGCCAGAAATATCCTCCAAGCTCGTATCAATTCTGCTAATTATTATTAGCGTCATTTTAGTAATACATGCGCTAAAACTATCGCGCCCTGTGACCATGCCGCTGGCGTTTGCCTTTTTTATCGCGGTCCTGATTAATCCTGTACAGGCCTGGTTAGAGCGCCGATGACAGCGGCGATCGTGCTGTTTACCAACGAGTTTAAGACTAGCCGCCCGATCGCCATCATGCTCGGCAATTCGGAACCTTAATATCGGTTTTGGCGGCCTCGGGCAATAAGTAAGCTGCCCCAGGTACTGAGCGGTAGGAATGGAGCGGAACCCAGCCCCAGAAACAGCCCCAGGAGGAGTCTTCCCAGGCGTTGCGTAATTCGTAATTGTCATTAAGGGATGACTCAGAGGAAAAAGAGCAATGGAATGTCCAGAATGTCAGTCCACTCACTTCCGTAGAAATGGGAAGCGACGCGGTAAGCAGACTAACCCACCAAACTCCCCGCATACAACGCCGCCCCAATCAACCCCACCTGCCGATTCAAAATCACATGGACCGGCATCCGCTGCATTAAGGGTTCCATTCTGCCCTTATCCCAAAATGCCTGCAAAAATGAACCCGAAGCAAGGCGTTCGGTGTTCTTCGCGGCGATGCCCCCAGCAATATAAACCCCGCCAAAAGAAAGCAGCTTCAGCGCCAAATTTCCAGCTTCAGCTCCGTAGGCTTCCATAAAATGATTCATGGCCCGATCGCATAATTCATTTGAGTCCGCCGTCTGGGCGATCGCTGCCCCCGGATCCGCCAAGTCTGCACTGTAATCCGCCGCCGTTTCCCAAGCTCGCACCACCGCCGCCACCGCCGGATCTTCTGCTAAATTCTCCTCATCCCGCAAAAACTGATAGAACGCCAAAATACCCTGGCCCGAAACGATGCGTTCGACGGAGATATGGGTGAGCGATCGCTGTCGCTGCAAATATTCCAATAGCCGAAACTCCAAGGCCGTGCGCGGCGCAAAATCCCCATGGCCCCCTTCCGTCGCAAACACGCGAGCATGGGACTGATCCGCATCGGGAATCAAAAAACATTGTCCCAAACCTGTTCCGGCCCCGAGCACCGCAATGGGAGCCCGACGATCCACTTCGCCGGTTTGCAAGGTTTTCAGATCCTCTGGCCCCAGTCCTGGGATGCCATAGCCAACAGCTGCAAAATCATTGATGAGCTGAACGAGGGGAATTTCTAGAGATTTAGCGAGGCGATCGCCCTCCAATTGCCAGTTTAAATTGGTGAGATGAGAGGTGTTTTCAACCACGGGACCGGCGATCGCAAAACAAGCCGCTTGAATCTCTCTGGTTTTTGTCGTCTGAGCCTGTGCCTCCGCCCAAAATTCCTCTACCATCGGCACCAGATCCCCATAGGACTGGCTTGGATACTCCTTCTCATACAACAAGGTCTGGGTCAAAAATTTTCCCTGAAGCTTAGGCTTTACCGACGTCTCGACCCAACGCAAAATCGTTTTGGTGCCTCCAATATCGCCCGCCAGTAGTTGAACCATGATTCCTCGTGCTTGCTCTCCGCAGACAAATTTCCTATATCCAGTCTGCCAGAGCCTGACGACGGGGAAATCGACGTGTATACTATTTCATTACCGGGATGTAGCGCAGCTTGGTAGCGCGCCTGCTTTGGGAGCAGGATGCCGCAGGTTCGAATCCTGTCATCCCGACTGGTCATCTACACCGCCCTTGAGGGGCGATCCATCGGAGCGGGAGCAGGGAACTGTTCCCTCTTCGTTTTTTTTCTTTCATAGAGTTATAACTGACAAGACCCCCAACCGATTGGGCTTGCCGACTTGGCTGACCGGTAACTTGGCTTACCGGCAATGGAACCAATACGGTGGTGAGCCAGTCCCCATAGGAGGATGATCTTGCACATTCGTTCACTCATGCCCTTAACCCAGGCTCAGTTGCCGGGAGCTGCTTCCATGACTAAAATTCGTCGTCTGACTACCGCCCTTGGCCTAGCCGGAGGCATGACGCTGGCATCTTTTCTGGCAGTGGTGGCTCCAGCGATGGCTTTGACCCCCGAAGAAGTCGCCCGTAAACTCAACAATATTCCAGTTTTTACCCTCTTCAATCCGGAACTGAAAAAGTTTGCAGTAGCTTCGCTAAATGTAGATGGTAAATCCTTAGCCCTGGTGCCAAGCTATGTCGATCGGGGCGACGCGGAACGGTTGTTGCAGGAGCAGCAACGCAGCAATGCGGAAGCGGCCAAGAAGGTTGAAATCAAAGCCATTCCGCTGTCGCTGATTTATCTCGAAACCCAATCGAAGAAGACTACCCCTAACGAACCGACGTTCCAAGTGGTTCCCGACGAAGATGAAATTAAGATCGCAGTTAAAATGCGGGCTGCGGATGGCGCAACGGAACAAAACTGGCGTGGCATTCCCCTATTTTATGCCCCGAATCTAGGCATTACGCTGCCCACCCAAGAGGGCAATAGCCCTGGGCGATCGATTTTGCCGATGTACTTTAGCCGCTCCGATATCGAAAGCTACATTGCTGAAGCCAAGAAGGGCAATCCCCAACTGGCGAAGTCGGACATTCCTATCCAGGTCACCACCTTGGACAAAGTGCTGGAAACCCTCTTGAGCAATAACGATCCGGCGCTGTCCCAGGTGGAATTTGTGCCCCCTCGGGCGAGCTTGGAGTACATCATGCGTCAGCGGCAAAATGCTCAACCCAAAGCCCAACCTAAGCAGCAGTAGGACCAACCCCACTACCGTCACGGGGCGAGCCCTGCGGCAGTGGCGCGAGCGGGCGATCGCCCAAGCCACCACCGCCACCCTCGATCCCCAGGAAGTGGACTGGCTGCTGCGGGAACTCGCCCAGGTCGACCGGTTGCAGCTACGGTGGGTTGAAGATGAAGAGCCGATCGCCATGGCCACCGCTTTGGAGCACCTCGATCGCCTTTGGGAAAAACGCCTGGGCGATCGCACTCCCCTGCAATACTTGGTTGGCCATACCCCTTGGCGGGAGTTTCAGCTTCAGGTAGGGCCGGGGGTTTTAATTCCGCGCCCAGAAACGGAGTTGTTAATTGATCTGGTTGGGGAACGGTTTGGGCCAGAAACCACGGGCAATTGGGCGGATTTGGGGACGGGGACGGGGGCGATCGCCCTAGGGCTGGCGGTTATGCTGCCCGAGATTCAGGTTCATGCGGTGGACTGTAGCCCGGAGGCACTGGCGATCGCCCGTGCAAACTTTGAACGCTATGCCGTGACGGCTGCCAGGACGAATGTCGTACCTAGGGTATTGCGCGATCGAGTTCGATTCTATCAAGGCGACTGGTTTGAACCCTTGGAGGCGCTGCGCGGCCAGATCCAAGGCATGATTTCTAACCCACCCTACATTCCCCAGGATCTTCTACCGATGCTGCAACCGGAGGTCTATCGCCATGAACCCCATTTAGCCCTGGATGGGGGAGCCGATGGACTGGACAGCCTGCGGCATTTGGTGAATGCGGGGGCTGAGTTTCTAGCGCCGGGTGGATTTTGGGCTGTGGAACTGATGGCCGGGCAAGCGCCCCAGGTCGAAGCGTTACTGCATTCGCAGGGACAATACGAAGGCATCGAGCGGATGCAAGACTTGGCGGGGATTGAACGGTTCGTCGTGGCCTATCGTCGGTTGGCCCCGTAGCCGGAACCAGTATTATTTTGATTGCGATGTTATTTGATGGCGAGATTATTTTGATGGCATGGTTGTTCGCTACACCTCCCTCCCTGACTTGATTGCAGCGGCGATCGCCGGAACGGTCGTCAGTTTTCCCACCGATACGCTCCCGGCCCTGGCGGTCCGGCCTGAGCAAGCCGCCAAACTTTACAGGCTGAAGGGACGATCGGAAACCAAACCGTTGATTTTGATGGCGGCCCAAGCCGAAGCACTCTGGCCCTATATTGCTCAGAATGATCCAGGCTTTGAGACTTGGCTGGCCCTAGCCCAAACTCACTGGCCCGGAGCCTTGACCCTGGTTCTACCCGCCAGCGGTCAACATCCCAGCTCCATGACGCCAGCGGATGCCAGCACCCTCGGCATTCGGGTGCCTAACTGTGCGATCGCCCGCGAAATCCTAGCCGCAACGGGTCCTTTGGCCACGACCAGCGCGAACCGCTCGGGAGAAGCGGCCCTGGTGACACCGGCGGCGATCGCCCAAACCTTCCCAACCGTGGCCGTGCTTGCTCCTGAAGCGAGAGCCCGTGAGCTAGAACACCCATGCGCCACCCAAGACCCAAATCAAGACCGAAGCCAAGACCTAAACCCACCCCAAGCCTCTACCGTAGTCCGTTGGATTCACCCGGCAGCGGCACAGACCCCAACAGGCTCTTGGGAAATTTTGCGCCAAGGCACCGTCGAGATCTTCTGATCCTCTACATCTAACTGATTTAATTATTCTGAAATCGTTAACCGATAGGCTCCCCGATTTCCCGGCTCCATCGTCCCGACCCAAACCTTATACCGAGACGGTTTCCAATCCTTGGCAACAAGCTGAGCATCCAAATTGACCGAATCTGTATCATCCCCGCAGAGAAAACCATCCGGGCCTTGGACCATCAGCGTTGTATCCTTGCCACCGCTATCCACCTGGAGCGTCAGCGTTTGAAACGGAGCCTCCAACACCAGAATGTGATCCGGGCGCGAATCGCCATAGCCCAGACAGGCATTGCCCTCGCGATCGCGATTACTCAAGGCCGAAAGCGAATAGGACCCCCCGGTATAGCCACTCACCGACCCGGTTTCCGGCGAAAAGCCTGGGCTGAGGGAACGGGTTTCAAAATTGGCCTCTTGGGCGATCGCCCGCGTTCCCCCCAAGGCCAAAAATACCGAAAAACTGACGCCTAGAAGCTTTCTAGTACTCGGTCGGACCCAGCCCAGCCCTCGTTGATGCTGCATCTGCGGTTGATTGGACATCCTGCAATTCCTCCCCATCCATAAATTTGTTGACGCTGAGGCTTGGATTTCGTTCCATCGGAAAACACGTTTGCTGGGCTCTTCCTCAGTTTGCTATATTGCGGCAGGCTCGGGTCATAATTGAGGCGAGCTACCCCCAGGAATTCACCGACCGTAGGCATTCACCCACTATCCCCTTCATTCTAGTATTCCAAATTTTTTAGCCATCCTCCATCCCGTTAGGAGTTCTAACGCCATGATCGCTTCTCTCCCAACCCCGCTCATTGACTGGGCAGCACTCCATTGCCTCTCCGATGGTGACAAGGAATTTGAAGCCAGTTTACTTCAGCTCTTTGTTGACGATACGCGATCGCACCTCACCGCGCTGCAAACGGCTCTCCAGGAGCACAATCTCGATGGCGTTCGCCGCCTTGCCCATCACCTCAAGGGCTCCTCCGCCAATGTGGGCGCAATGGGTCTGTCGCAGTTGGCCGCAACCCTAGAACAAGACGCCCGTGAAGAACGGCTACACAATGGTCCCACTCTTTTTCAGCAAATGGAGGCCCTGTTTGAGCAAATTCAGACCCTCTGTTTGGCACAATAAAGCTTGAATTGGACTTCCCCAACTGCCTTGAGCGCTTCTCTCTCTCCCCAAGACCTCCGACGGCATCTAGATGGCCTGTTGCTCTATCAACAGGTTCTAGAAACCCCTGTTCTCAAAGCGTTTCTTGACCTCCTAGAGCTGTTGAGTACCGATGGCGATGCCCCAGCGATTCAGCAGGCCTATGGGATATGGTTTCGGCAGTTGGCGATCGCCCAGCAACGCTGGCCTGATATCATCCTCGCCACGGTTTTACTCGACGATAATCCCTTTTCCCGCCAGGTCCAGCACCATCCCCTCGCTCAGTTGCCCCTGGCGCTAGTTCAAGCCGCCCAAGCGGATCTGCATTGCCTGGAACAGCTCTACCACTGCACCTGTCTTCGCATCTGCCAATGGGTTCAGCAAGCCGCCCGACTGGAAACCGCCCCCATCCCCTGGGACGTCACCCACGCCACCTTTGACCCGGCCTTTTTTGGCGACTGGGCACACAATCTAGAAGCCTTTGCCACCCACTATCGCCAACAGGGCACGGGGCTGTTTGGTCGCTATCGAGCCTTGCGCTGGGTCCAGGGCGAACTCCTGGGTATTGAGCATCCCGATCCGGTGCAGCTCGACGACCTCGTGGGCTATGAAGACCAGAAGCGATCGCTCCTGCAAAACACCGAACGACTGCTCCAAGGACTCCCGGCGCTGAATGTCCTGCTCTATGGCAGCCGGGGCGCAGGCAAATCTTCCCTGGTGAAAGCCCAGCTCAATACCTATAGCGATCGCGGTCTACGGCTGATCGAAGTGGCCAAGGCCGAGCTGCTCCATCTCCCGGCAATCGTCGAGCAACTGCGGGCCGTGCCGCAAACGTTTATTTTATTTGTCGATGACCTGTCCTTTGAGGAGGACGATGATGCCTTCAAGGCGCTGAAAGTGGTGCTGGAGGGGGGGGCGATCGCCCGACCGGCCAATGTCGTGGTTTATGCCACCTCGAATCGTCGTCACTTGATCCGTGAATTCCACGATGAACGGCCCCGACCTCGGGATGCGGATGAGGTGCATCAGTGGGATACGGTCCAGGAGAAATTATCCTTTAGCGATCGCTTTGGGTTAACCCTGACGTTTGAACCCGCCAACCAAGAGACGTTCTTGGCGATCGTTCGTCATCTCGTCCAGCAAGCCAATGTGGAGATTGCGCCAGCGGACCTTGACTTTCGGGCACGACAGTGGGCCACTCGCCACAATGGCCGCTCGGGTCGAACAGCCCAGCAGTTTGTGGATTGGCTACGGGGAGAGGACACCCAAGCCCCTAGAAACTCAGGAGAGTCCTAAGCAATGATACTGAAACCTACCCTAGCCTCTAAGTAAAATAGCCGATCATACTTGTATTAATTATTTTCCATTTCTGGGTATTAAGCGTCTTTCAAACAAGAGAAATACTTGATACCGTTAACTCAGCATTTCTACCATTCTCGCAACCCCCATATTGCGGGCTAACTCCGTAACTTCCCAAGGGGCTTTCCTCATGTCAGGGGCGGATTCGTCTTTAGGCCTAGTGACTCTCAGTTCTCCCGCTCATCGATTCGCTGTATGACACAAGTGACCCTTCTAGGCCTCGTGGCCGGTGTCATGACGACGGTCTCTTTTTTGCCACAGTTATTTAAGGTGTGGCGTTCAAAATCGGCCAGCGATTTATCGTTCGTCATGCTCTTGATTTTGACAATGGGGATTTTCCTCTGGCTTATCTATGGCTTACTGATCCAGGATATTGCGATGATTTTGACTCATTCGGTGAGTCTGATTTTGTCGTCGCTGATTTTGATGTGCAAGGTGAAATACCAACGGCAGGAGCGACGACGGCAGCGACAAGCCGCCCAATGGGCACAGCTTCCAGCCTCGGCCCAGGCAGCCCACCGTCCCCATAGCTGCACAGTCAGTCCCCCAGTTCGCAGTTCCCAACCTCGTCAAGGAGACGGCGAATCCGCCGTCTCCCTACCCAGAGCCTCCTAAACGGTTTGGACTGTCTCCCCTAGACCCGACCCCGCAGAATCTGAGCCATTTCGTTTGGCTTCGGTGAGCATTCCAATGCAGTTTCCTCGGTGATCCGACCCTCTTCATAGAGCTTGTAGAGGGACTGGTTCATCGTACACATGCCGTCAAAGGTACAGCGGGGAACGATTTCCTCGATTTCGTCCACTTCGCCCCGGCGAATGAAGTCGCGAATGGCGTCGGTGTTGATCATGATTTCGTGGAAGGCTGCCCGCTTGCCGTCGGTGGTCCGACAGAGACCCTGAGCAATAATGCCTACGAGAGATTCGGCGAAAGCCAAACGGACTGGCTCTTGCTCCGCTGGATCGTAGAGGCTGAGAATCCGTTCGATGGTTTTAACGGCACTGTTGGTGTGCAGAGTTCCCATAACCAAGTGTCCGGTTTGGGCGGCTTTGAGCGCGGTGTTGACGGTTTCGCGATCGCGCATTTCCCCAATCAGAATGATATCCGGGTCTTCCCGCAGCGATGCCTTGAGCGCCGCGTCGAATTTCTTGGTATTGATGCCGACTTCCCGCTGTTTGATCAGCGATCGCTGACTTTTATGCACAAATTCGATCGGGTCTTCGATAGTGATAATGTTCTTGGGCATCTCTCTGTTGATGTAGTCCACCATGGCTGCCATGGTTGTGGACTTCCCGGAACCGGTCGGCCCGGTCACCAAAATCAACCCCTTGTGATAGTGGCAAACATCCCGAAAGACCACGGGCAAATTCAACTGCTCCATGGTCATGATCTTCAGCGGGATTAATCGCATCACCAGGGCATAGCCATGAAGCGTATCGAAGACGTTGATCCGAACCCGCGCAAATTCGTACTGGGTCGCGCCATCAAAATCGAGTTCCTTTTCAAAACGCTCGATTTCCGCTGGCGTCATGATCTCTTCCAGCCAGCACTGGAAGGTTTCCTTGGTGGTTTCTGGGTAGCTCGTGGCAACGATTTGGCCGCGATCGCGAAAGCGCGGCAGTTCTGCCACACCCAAGTGAATATCAGACATACCCTTGTCGTAGGCATCTCGCACAATCTGGGCTAGGGTCGGTTGACCCGCAGGCAGCTTGCGCTTTTGGGGAGCCGTTTGGACCGCAGCGGGCGGTGGGGCAGCGGGACGATGGCCAGGGGTTGCAGCCCGAGCTTGCTGCTGCTGAGCGGCACGCAGTTGAGCGGCCCTTGCCGCCTGAGCCTGAGCGGCTTGGGCATTGGCGGCTTGGACGGGAGGCACAGAAATCTGTCGGGTTTGCTCTGCGGAGGGCGGAATTCCTGCGGACATTATCGTGCGATCGGGCATTTGGCCCGGTGTCCGATTCATCGGGGGAACGCCCGGTTGGGGTGGGGTCATCGATCGATTTTGGCCGTCAGACATAGATTTCTCTGGGGTGTGATTCCTGAAGGGTTGGCTCTTGAGATGGCGCGGATCAACAGGTCTACCGCTTAAAACATAGACAATAACTTGCTATTGTTACGTTTTTGTTACACTATCCGGTCTCGTAAGCAAAGTCTATGGGGGTTGGGCTCAACCTCCAGGGTGCCCAGATCGGCCCATGACTGAATCACGCCGGTTCTTTAGGTCCGGTTCGACAGGAGGCAATCTAAGCTGGGAGTCAGTCTGTGACCTTGACCAGTGAGCAGACAAGATAGGAGTTTTTAACTGCGCCGATTGTCCGTAGAATCTGCCATCAAAATCACCTTAACCCTGCCTGCTGCGCAATCAACCGTTGTACCGCTAACACGGTTCGATTCAACTCATAGGAGCGTCGCTCAGGATGTTGCAAATAGGCTTGCTGCTCTTCTTCAAGCATGACCACATCTTCACGCACCAATCCATCCAGCATGGTTTGGGCCGCGCCAAATAGACTATCTTTGACAAATCGACGGAAGGCCACGGGAAGCTTATGCAACCGCCAGAAGGCTTCGAGGGAAACAAAGTGAATCAGGTGGGCACGGGTGTGGGTGGGACCGGTGGGGGCAAACAAACAGTAAATCTTGAAATCTTGGCCCAAAAATGAAGTCCAGTTGGGATAGGCGTAGCTGACGTTGAGGGGTTCGGGATGGAGCTGGCGCAGGCTGGGGAAAAACAGTTGCGCGATCGACCAGATTTTATCAATGCGGTAGAAGCTTTGGGCGGTGTAGAGGGCCGTGACGCGATCGCTCCCCTCCTCCAACTGATCCAACGCCGCCGAATCCCAAGCCTGATACCCCCGGTGCAAATGCCCGTGGTACATATCCATGAGGTTTTCGATCAGGAATGAGAAGTGGCACTCGCAATCAAGGGTAGATACCGTGGCGATGTAGTTGAGGTGGTCCCATTCGGGGATGGCTAGGGGCTGAATGGGTGAGGGAGCGGTGGGTGAGGGAGTGGTGGGTGAGGGAGTGGCGCTGGCGACGAGAAGGGAGACATCTCCCGGAAAGATCCAAATAAACCCATCCTGTTCACGAACGGGGTAGGACTTGATTTTGCAACTGGGTAGTTTTTGCTGGGGTTCTAGGTAGGGGACGACAGCGCAGCGGCCCTGGGAATCGAATTGCCAAGCATGGTAGGCGCATTCTAGGTTTTGGCCGATGACGCTACCGTGGCTCAGCTTGACATTGCGGTGGGGACAGCGGTCTTCGAGGGCGTAGGCTTGGCCCTTAGCATCGCGGTAAAGGACAATGTCGTCCTGCCATAGGGTTAAGGCTAGGGGCTTTTGGGTCACGGCACTGCTGCGGGCTAGGGCATACCAGTGGTTTTTATTGATGCTAAGGCAACGAATATCTTGGCGTCCCTGCGGGGATTGGGCTGGGGAGGGGGTGGCGGTCGGAAGGGTTGAGGGGTGAGCGGAGGATGACGCAGGCGGCATGGGAGGGAGTAAGAGAGGGGGGAGTGATGGGGTGGGAAGGGAAGGGGTGGGAAGGGAAGGGGTGGGAAGGGATGGGGTGGGGGTTGGACGTTAGGCGGGGACGATGGGGGATAGGACTCCGGCGGGGTTGACGGTGAGTAAGGGTCGGCGCTGTAAGCCTTCTCGCTGGCAGATTGCGTTGGCGGCTAACAGACCGCTGCTAATGGCCCGTTCCATCAAACCGCAGGGGAATGGCATTTTCACCCAGTCTCCAGCAAAGAGCAAGTTGGGTACTGCTGTTGCGGTTTCAGGTCGATTTTTGTAGCTGTTGGGTGGGAAGCCGGAAAAGTTTTTTTGATTGACCAGTTCCCGGTGCAGGATCTTTGCGCCTTTGAGTTCTGGGACAATCTCATACAGCTCCTGCTCGAAGGTATTGAGTACATCCTTTTGGGTGGGGAATTCCTTCTCTTTGTAACAGTAGGAATGCAGTTCAACCACGCTGCCTCCGGTGCGTTCGGCCCAGGCTTTGTAGTCGTCCTGAATGCGGTGGTAGAGGGTGATGCTGTCGGTTAAGCGATAGCCCGAAAGCGACGTGAAATCGCTGTGCTCCCAGTCAAAGGGGCGATCGAGCCAAAATCGACTGACCGCAAAGGGATCGGCGGTGGCCAGTTGGGCGATTTGGTTGTGGGTTTCTTCGTGGCGATCGCCCTCCGACAACGCAAACAAATTCCGCATCCCCACCACATCCGCCGCAAACACATAGTAATCGGCCTGGAGGGTTTGTTCAGCAACTGTATTTCCGGTTTCGCTCAGGGCGACGAGTTGGAGGCGATCGCCCTCCTGTTCCAACACCTTAAACCGATCCAGATTCCGCTGGGCCGGTCCGCCCTGGCGCTGGCCCGCCTCGCTAAACATCGCCCCATGGCAAGGACAAAGGAATGCGCCATCCTCCGCTTTATGGACCGTACAACCCTGGTGGGTACAGGTGAGAGAAACCGCTTCATCGGTTTTGCCAGGAAGCAGGGCGTAAACATCATCTCCGGCCCCATAGAAGCCTTCACCCAGACTGGCGTTAGCTTCGACCCAGAACGGCGCGGTCTTGCCGCTGGCCCCTTGCTGGTAGCGCAACTGGGTAATTTCGCCCTTTTCCCAGTCAATGCCGGTGACGGTGACGTCGGTGAGAATTGTGCCGTTGTGCGCCTGCACCTGATCGGCCACAGGATTGACCAAACTGCGGCCCATGTCTTGGCGAGTGCCCCGGAATGCTAAGCCCTCAGGATTGCCAAAAAAGTAAAAATGGAAAAACTGCATCAGTTCGCCGGTACTGAGAACATCCGGTGCATTGAGGCTAGATTTCGCAAATGGCAAGAAATACAGGTCATAGAGCCCCTTGGGAAACTCGCCATTGACCCAATTGGATACGGGAATATGGTCTAGACGGGCGTAGCTCTTGACCGGATGAAAGGCCGTAATTTCCTTGAAGACTTCCCAATGTTCGGGCTTGACTAAATTGAGACCCCAGTTAAGACAGTTGGGCGAAGACAGGGCCAAATCAACAATATTCCAGGGAAAGGCCGAGCGGCTGGGGCGAAACACCTCGGGTTTGTATTCGTCCTTATAGACCACCGCATAGGTGGGCAGGGAGGTGAAATTTTCCTTCGCTGCCAGCTCATCGACCATGCTCCACAGATTGTAATACTGGGGAAAAAAGCCGTGAAAGCCATGCTCCATGCGCATCGCTTCGCCATTGACCTCAATGTCCCAACTGGCAATTTTGCCCCCCAATTGAGGCGATTTTTCTAGGAGCGTCACGTCAAAGCCGCGACGGCTGAGCTCGTAGGAGGCCGCCAAGCCTGCCAATCCGCCCCCAACCACCGCCACAGTCGCAGGGCGGGCAGCGGCAAAGGGCAAAGTTAATCGGTCCTGGCCATAGATACTCGGTTCAGGCTTAGAAAAGCGAGAATAGCCCAGCGCTCCCCCCACGGTCCCAACCCCAAAGAGCTTGAGCAAATTCCGGCGAGAAACGGCTGTGGTCAGCAGTGAGTCGGTCGAGAGCGTCATGTATTACTTGGAAAAAGAAAAATTTATCCCTGGCAGTTTATACAAAAGTTTACTCTCTCAGAAAATTATTGAGATGGGGAAGATTGCGAGAGTTGTCAGGCAATAAATGCAGAGAAATCTGCCTGACAACCCGGAAATTCTGTATTCCAACAGACTCTACACTTCAGCCTCGTCTAAGTGTTAATACGCAGGCAATGCTTCCGGACCCCAGGATTGACCTGATTTCCACCCGAGAACTTGCGGAGAACTTGCGGAGCGATCGCTAACGCAGTTTTTCAGGTACTTTCTGAACGAGCACAAGACCCAATCGCCCCTGCTCAATGGCGTCGGCGTAGCTGCTGCTGAGATAGAAGGCTGCACCGGGCTGATTTTCGAGATAGGTCCTAAAAAAGGCCAGACTGAGCGCCTTGACATACCGTTGGGCCACGGGCAAGTCAGGACCTGTAATTGTCGGAGGCAGGGGAATTTCACCTTCGGCGATCGTCGAGAAATGGGTTCCCCCAATCATCAGCGCGAGATAGCGATCGGGACCTTCCAAGCCCTTAAAGGGACGCAGCTGTTCCAGCAAAGCCGGAGCCACGGTGTCGGAATCACTCGCCATGACGAGCGTCGGTATCTTCACTGATTTCAGCCCTTCTGCCCCAAAAACGCTACCCGTCACCGGATTAATCGCCATCACCGCTTTGACGCGGGGGTCTTGTAGCTGTTCCTGCCCCGTGGCCACGATGGGGACACGACATTGCAGCGCCAAGGATACATCCCAACTCCTGTCAAGGTTGGCACAATCCCGCTGGAGTTTTTCGAGGTTGATGCGTGCCCCCCCCAGGGCTAGGGCTGTGTAGCCACCGAAGGACTGACCCACCACGCCCACATTATTGAGGTCGAGATTGGATTTTAGGGCTGGATTTTCCCCCAGGGCATTGAGGAGATAGGTAATATCCAGCGGGCGATTGATAAATTCCTTGGGCTCCGACACTTCCGTTGACCGCCCTTTGAGCAGGGCATCGATCTGGGCCGCATTACTACCGGGGTGCTCTGGGACCGCGACGGCAAAGCCATAGGAGGCCAAGTGCTGGGCTAGATAGACAAAAGACGTGCGATCGGATCCCAATCCATGGGAAATGACGACCACCGGGAAACGAGTATTGCCATCGACCGTTTGGGGACGATAGAGATCGACCGGAAAGCGGCGATCGCGACTGGGATCCTGCAACTCCAAGGACTGCACCGTCCAGGTATAGGGTCCCAGTAGACGCAAATCCGGCTGCAAGTTCCAGTCGATGGGAGGTGCGGCGGCAGCTTCTACTTGGGCCTGTTTTTGAACCGCTGCGATCGCCGCCTGACTCTGTTCGACCAAGCCCCCCAATTCGCGGGAAATCTCCAAACTGCGGCCCAGACTAATCCGAATCCCCGGTGTGGGAAATTTTTTCAGGACATTCAGCAAGGTCACCCCCTCGGGATCCGCTGCCGCCAGAATTAGCGCCGCCCGAATGCCGTAGAACCCTGGCTGCTGGGCCTCCGACTGAATCACCTGTCCGAGACGATTGAGCAGGACTTCTCCCTGGGGTGAATAGAGAAATTGGGCAATGGGGATGACGCCAAGGTCCGCTTTGGCCTTCAGGGCTGCCCGCACGGCCTCTCGCTGTTCTACCGGCACAAACCGCAGAAAATCGTAGAGGTCAGGTGCAATTTCACCCGTTTCGGCATAGTTTTCTAGGGACGAGACCTGAATTGAGTCGCTTAAAATCCCCAGGTTGACAATGATTCGCTCCGCACTTAAGGCAGGGGTTGCCGGCAACAGCCCTAGGCCACTCAGCCAGACTCCGAATAACCACCGCTGCCAGACGATTTTTGAGCTTGCGATCGCCTCTCCCCACTGAGCCACTTGCCATCGCCCCATTAAAGTTAAATCAACCATAAATCAGCTATTTTGATGACCCAGCATTGCCTCTCCCCACGATAGCGTGATTGACTCGGAACGCGAATTGGATCAAATCATTCTTTGCATAGGGTTGATACTTTCCTTGGCTTTGGTGAGCACCCTTGCCAATTTTGGTGAAAATCACTATAAATAGATCAAGCGGTACCGCACCACTCCTTATCGCTCTGGATTGCAGAGCCATGCCCATGCTGAGCGCCTTACAGTCCAAGCCTTCGGCCCATTTGGCCGTTGCCTCCGACGATGTTGGACTTCTCACGGACCTCTATCAACTGACCATGGCGGCTTGCTATGTGGGCGAGGGATTGAGCGATCGCCCCGCCAGTTTTGAGCTTTTCACCCGCCGCCTGCCCGAGGGATTTAGCTATTTGATCGCCATGGGACTAGAACAGGTCCTGGCCTATCTGGAGAGTTTTCGGTTCACTGCCGACCAAATCGCGGCGCTGCAAGCCACGGGTTTGTTTAACCATGCCCCCGATGGCTTCTGGGATCTCCTGGCCCACGGCCAATTCACTGGAGACCTTTGGGCCGTCCCCGAAGGTACAGCGGTCTTTGCCCATGAGCCCTGGCTGCGGGTGGAAGCGCCCCTCTGGCAAGCGCAAATTGTGGAGACCTATCTGCTCAATACGATTAATTATCAAACCTTGATTGCAACTCGGGCGGCGCGGCTGCGGGATATTGCAGGACCCGAAACGCAGCTCTTGGAATTTGGCACCCGTCGCGCCTTTAGTCCTCAAGGCTCCGTCTGGGCCGCTCGGGCGGCGATCGCCGGGGGACTCAACGCCACGTCCAATGTGTTTGCGGCGCTACAGTTGGGCCAACAACCCAGCGGGACCATGGCCCATGCCCTCGTCATGGCGCTAGCGGCCCTCGAAGGCACCGAGGATCAGGCCTTTCAAGCCTTTCATCGCTATTTTCCCGGAGCGGCACTGTTGATCGATACCTACGACACCGTCGCTGCGGCCCAGCGGTTATCCGAGGCGATCGCCCAAGGGGCAGAAATTCCGGCAGTTCGACTGGATTCGGGGAATTTGCTAGAGCTCTCGCGGATGGTGCGATCGCGACTCCCCCAAACGAAAATCTTTGCCAGCGGGGATTTGGATGAAGGGGCGATCGCCCAACTCAAGGCCCATAATGCACCCATTGATGGCTACGGCCTCGGTACCAAATTGGTCACAGGCCAGCCGGTGAATGGGGTATACAAACTGGTAGAAATTGATGGTATTCCCGTGATGAAAGGCTCGACGGGCAAACAGACCTACCCAGGCCGTAAGCAGATTTTTCGCACCTTTGAAAGCGGTCAGTGGCGGAAAGATTGTTTAGGGTTAATGGCAGAGACGGATACACAAATTCAAACGGGGGCACAACCCCTATTGCAACCCGTGATGCAAGGGGGACAGCGGTTGCAGGAGCCGGAAACCGTCGCGGCGATCGCCCAGCGAACAGCCCAATCCGTGGAGAGTTTACCGCGATCGCTGCGAGATCTCCAAGCGGCTGTACTCGATCCGGTTAGCTTATCTGCGGCCCTAGAATCCTTGACCCTTGCAACCCAAGCCAACCTCCAAATACAAATTGGATCAACGCAAATTGGATCAACGTAGGTTGGGTAGAACGCAGTGAAACCCAACACCCCCAAGCTTTTCCCCCATTCTCCTTGACCCCGTTTTTCTTGACCCTGTTTTTCGTTACCTCATTATCCACCCGAATTCATGCATATCGCTCTCTTTGGCACCAGCGCAGACCCACCCACCCTCGGCCATCGCCGCATTTTGGCTTGGTTGACCCAGCACTATGACTGGGTGGCGGTTTGGGCATCGGATAATCCCTTTAAGGCCCATCAGGTGGATTTGGAACACCGCAGCACCATGTTGCGATTGCTCCTCGCCGACCTGCCCCTCGCCGACCTGCCGAACTGCCCCCAAAACATTGCCCTCTATCCAGAATTGAGCCATCCGCGATCGCTGATCACCGTCCAGCGTGCCCGTGCCCATTGGCCCGAGGCGGAATTTACCCTGGTGATTGGGTCGGATTTGGTCGAACAGATTGGCCAGTGGTACAAAGCGGAGGAGTTGCTGCAACAGGTACAGTTACTGGTGTTTCCCCGACCGGGGTTTCGGCTGGAGGATCGGCAACTCAAGGTCTTGGGCGATCGCGGTGCCCGAATTCGGGTCGCACCGATTATGGGTCTCGATGTCTCCTCCACGGCCTATCGCCAACGCCATCACCTTGGCGAAGCGACCGACCTCGAATCCTGCTGGTCCTCCGATCAGCTCCTGAGCCCTTCCGTGCAAGACTATATTCAACGAGAGAAGCTTTATCCATGTCCGGACGTACTGCTCGAAAAAACCTGCTAAAGCCGGACGCCAAAGCGACGGGGCCTGCTTCCTGCAAGACTTCCGTCCCAAGCAGTACCCCCTTAGCTGATTTTAAAGTAGGGGTCGATAACGTCATCTTCTCCGTGGATTTGGTGCAAAATCGACTGCTGGCGCTGTTAGTTTTGCGCAACGAAGCCCCGTTCCAGGACCAGTGGAGTTTGCCGGGGACATTGGTGCGTCAGGGCGAGACGCTGGAGGATGCGGCCTATCGAGTCTTGGCGGAAAAAATTCGGGTGGAAAACTTGTATCTGGAGCAACTGTACACCTTTGGCGGGCCAAATCGGGATCCGAGGGAAGCAAAAACGAGTTATGGCGATCGCTACCTTTCCGTCAGCTACTTCGCCCTCGTAGGCTACGACGAAGCGGAGCTAATCGCCGATGGCGTCAGCGGCATTGCCTGGTATCCGTTGGAGCAGGTACCGGAACTGGCCTTTGACCATAATCAAATTTTGCAATACGGCTATTGTCGTCTGCGCAACAAGTTGGAATATAGCCCGATCGCCTTTGAGGTTTTACCCGAACTCTTTACACTGAATGATTTGTATCAGCTTTACACCACGGTTTTGGGGGAGAACTTTTCCGATTATTCCAATTTTCGGACAAGGCTATTAAAGCTAGGGTTTCTAGCAGATACGGGGGTGAAAGCTTCGCGGGGAGCGGGTCGTCCGGCTTCGCTCTATCGGTTTGATGCGGAGGCGTTCGCGCCCTTGAAGGATAAGCCTTTAGTCTTTATTTAATGAGGGTTCCCATGGAATTGGGTATGAAATTAGGCATGAAACTGGGATTGGCACAACTGAATCCGATCATTGGGGATTTACAGGGCAATGCAGCGCAAATTTTGGCAGCGGCACGGGAAGCCGTGGAGCAAGGCTGTCAGGTTTTGCTGACACCAGAGCTGTCGCTCTGTGGCTATCCGCCTCGGGATTTGTTGCTGCAACCTCGATTCGTGGCTCAAATGGGCGAAGTGCTAGACCAACTAGCTCAGGATCTGCCCCCAGCGCTTTGGGTCTTGGTAGGGACAGTGGTGGAGAATGGGCGATCGCCCCAAATCGGCGGCAAACCGCTCTTCAACGCCATGGCCTTGATTCACCAAGGCCAAATCCAGCAAATCTTCCACAAACGTCTCCTCCCCACCTACGATGTTTTCGATGAACACCGCTACTTCGAGCCCGGTTTACAAAGCAACCTGTTCACCCTTCCAACCCCAGATTCTGCCCAGGCAATCCGCATTGGCGTCACCATCTGCGAAGACCTCTGGAACGACGAAGAATTTTGGGGCAAACGCAGCTACCGCGACAACCCCATTGCGGATCTAGCCGAGCAGGGCGTAGACCTCGTCGTTAACCTTTCCGCCTCTCCCTACAGCCTCGGCAAACAGCGCCTGCGGGAAGAGATGCTCAGCCACCTAGCCCAGCGCTATAACCTGCCGATTTTCTACGTCAACCCAGTTGGGGGCAACGACGATCTAATCTTCGATGGCGGCAGTTTCGGTGTCAACAATCAAGGCCAAGTGATCTGCCGTGCCCCTAGCTTCATCAGCCACTTGGCGATCGCCGAATTTCCCCCTGAGGCTTCAACCTCCATCCCTCCATCTTCATTCTCCCTCTCCGAACCCGCCGAACTTTGGCAAGCCCTCGTCCTCGGTGTCCGCGACTATGCCCGCAAATGTGGCTTTTCCCGAGCAATCCTGGGGTTAAGCGGCGGTATTGACTCGGCCTTGGTGGCGGCGATCGCCAGCGCCGCCCTCGGCCCCGAAAATGTCTTGGGCATCCTCATGCCCTCGCCCTATAGCTCTGACCATTCCATTAGTGATGCGATCGCCCTCGCCCAAAATCTTGGTATCACCACCGAAAAGTTGCCCATCGAACCGATAATGGCAGCCTTTGACCAGAGCCTCGACCCTCTGTTTGCAGACACAGCGTTTGGCGTTGCGGAAGAGAACTTGCAATCGCGAATTCGTGGCACGCTGCTCATGGCGGTGGCGAATAAGTTTGGCTATTTACTGATTAGTACCGGCAACAAATCGGAAATGGCGGTGGGCTATTGTACGTTGTATGGGGATATGAATGGGGGGTTGGCGGCGATCGCCGATGTTCCCAAAACAAAAGTCTATGACCTCTGCCGCTGGCTCAATCAGGCGGTTCAAGACCCAACACAACAGTCTGTCCTACAACTTAATATTTCCAGTACTGAAATCATCCCCAGCAATATCATCACGAAAGCCCCCAGTGCGGAGCTAAAACCGGGGCAGGTGGATCAGGATTCCTTGCCGCCCTATGAGGTGTTGGATGAGATTCTCGATCGCTTGATCTGTCGGCATCAATCAGCGGCGGAGATCAAGGCTGCGGGGTTTGATGGGGCGGTTGTGGAGCGGGTGATGGGTCTGGTGAATCGGGCTGAGTTTAAGCGCAAGCAGGCTCCTCCAGGGTTGAAGGTAACCGATCGAGCGTTTGGGACAGGGTGGCGGATGCCGATCGCGAAGCGATGGTCTGGAAATTAGCGATTGCCCATCACCTGACAACCGCTAACGGCTGAGGCAATGCTGCTAGCCATCCGCCAAAAGCATTGCCCCAGTTCAAATCATCGATATTCGTGAGAATTACTCTTCAGTAATCGTGTAGACCCCACCCGCCAAACCACACAGATCCACATTGTAACGTTCCACTTCTGTACCATCACTGAGGACAGTCAGAAAATCATACTCACACACATCGCGGCTATCATTCACATTCACGTGAACACTTTCGTAAGGGCTCAGAGAATCACCAGCCAAAATATTATTTTCCCAATCATCTAAACCCGAGGGAGAAGCGTAGAACTCAGCGATCGCATAGCTCGAATCATTATTCAAGACAAATCCCAAATCCTCTCCAGCAATTGTAACTTTCGCGGTGGAAATCAGGCCTAGGGCGATCGCAGTCGTTGCAGCAGTCAGGGTGAAGATTGTTTTTTTCAGCATAGATGAAGAGATAGTATTTGGTGAGAAGCAGCAAGCCCTATGGCCATGATTAAGACTACATTTCTCTTTCTTTTCATTCCAGATAGAAGTGTTACTAAAATCGGCAATCCCATTTTTGTGAATTTCATAGCCTTAATGTTCTGGAATTTGGCATTATGGGCTTGTATGCCTCCCAAACGCCTCTAGGATCTGACCACCGTGGAAACCCCCGCTATCTGGACCAGCAACCTGACCAAACAGTTTGATAGCCATACCGCTGTTAGTCAGGTCAACCTCACCATTCATCCCGGCGAAGTCTACGGTCTCATTGGCCCCAATGGCGCGGGCAAAACCACACTGCTGCGGATGTTAGCCACAGCGGAAGAACCCACCACGGGCGAGATTCAGATTTTTGGGGAACCCCTCCATCGTGACCGTGACAACCCGGCGGCCAAACGTCGACTTGGCTTTTTACCCGACGACTTTCCCCTCTACGACGACCTCAGCGTTTGGGACTATCTCGACTACTTTGCGCGGCTCTACTTTCTCACCGAACCGCGACGGAGCCAGCGCCTCCATGAAGTCCTTGAATTGGTTCAGCTCACCGAAAAACGCGATAGCCTAATTTCCACCCTTTCTCGCGGCATGCGCCAACGGCTCAGTCTGGCCCGCACTGTCATTTACGAGCCCTCGCTGCTCCTCCTTGATGAGCCTGTTTCGGGTCTCGATCCCATTGCTCGGATCCAATTTCGCGATGCGGTGCGATCGCTCCAGATCAGCGGTATGACCATCATCATTTCCTCCCATATTCTCAGCGACCTCGACGAACTCTGCACCGCCATTGGCATCATGCAACAGGGCCAGCTCGTGGAAAGTAGTAGCCTGACAGATCTCTATCAACGGTTGAGTGACCAACAGATTTTGATCCAAGCCCTCGAAGGAGCTGAAGCCATTCAGCAACAGTTACAACGTTCTCCCTATGCTCAACAGATCACCGGAATTGAGCCTCTGCGGGACCAGCGGACGGTGGCGATGAAGTTTTCAGGGACCCAGGAAGAGGCGGCGGCGTTGTTGCGATCGCTCATCCAAGCCAACCTTTCCATCACCCAATTCCAACCCTCCCAAGAGGACCTTGAAAGTATCTTTTTGAAATTGGGGTATCGGCAAACGGCCTAGATCGAACGGCGGTTCGTCCCTACGGAAAATTTCCTGTTTCCTGCTTCTTGCTTCCTTATCCTTTCGTTTCTATCTTTCTTTTTTACTTTACTATGACCTCTTTTCTGAACGCTTTGGGCGATCGCAATCCCCAACTTCTGCGGGAACTCAAAAGCCGCCTCAAATCCCGAGGTGTCGCCACCGCACTCATACTTTCGCTGATTGCACAACTGCTTCTACTGGCTTTTTTTCGAGCGGGGTTAGAAAGTAGCCCTTGGCGCTATTGCATGGATCAAACGGCTGATATGTATAGTTCTTGCATGGCCGATGGCAAGATCCTTTGGGACTCAATCGACTGGTCCCGCTGGTGGTTAGAGATTTTTATTGTGATGAACTGGGCTATTCCCATCCTGTTAACTGGGTTGGGGATGTATTTCCTAATTGGGGATATCCAACAGGAAGAGCAGCGGGGAACGATGAACTTTATTCGATTGAGTCCACGCCGAAGCCAGAACATTTTTCTCGGCAAGCTATTGGGTGTACCAATTTTGATTTACTTCGGTATTGCTCTAGCCATTCCGCTGCACCTCATCGCAGCCATTGGAGCGGTTTCCCCAATAGGATTTGTGGCGAGCTATTATGGCTTGCTATTGTTAGATACGCTGTTGTTTTTTGCAGGGGCGATCGCGATCGGTATGCTAGCCCCCAAAGCCGCAAAAGCCCAAGGTCAATCCCGATTAACAGGAGGCACAACCCTAGCGGTCCCGTTACTTTCGGTCTTAACCCTATTGCCTCAACATCTGTTCATGCGGCGGTACACGGTGTGGCATCCCTATCGTAAATATATGTATGGCAGCACTTGGAACGATGATACATGGCAATGGTTTGGTTTGGCATTAGGTAAAAGTCCCCTTGCAGCCCATGGTGTTCAATTCCTCGCAATTGGATTGCTGGGGTTTTGGATTTGGCAAATGCTGCATCGTGCCTATCAACGCCCGAGTGCGACACCCCTTAGCAAGCTAGATTGCTATGGTATTGCCCTATCATTAACACTGTTTTTATTAGGCTTTTTCTCACCTCTAAAAACATTGAGTTATGAAACCGCAGGTCTAGGATTTCTGCTATTGATCTTACAAATGTGGTTGCTTTTTATTCTATTCTTGTGGATGCTGTTGCCCAGTCGACAAACGTTGTTGGACTGGCTTCACACCCGCCGGATGCAGCAACCGAATCAGCGATCGCCCCTTTTTCTAGAATGGTTAGTAGGAGAACAAAGCCCAGGAGTCCTAGCCCTTGGCCTGACCCTATGCATCATGGCGGCGCTGGGGGCGATTTGGTTAGCGTTTCTCCCAACTCCAACGGAAAGCTATCAACAATCCGCAGCAAGCGTTGGTCTTTGGATTATAGTCACGATTTTAATGATGTCGATTTATGGGCTCTTGGCACAGTCGATATTGTTTCTTAAGACGCCGAAACGCATGTCTTGGGCAATGGGGTCTGTAGCCTTAGCGATGTTGCTGCCGTTGCTCTCAGGTGCGATTCTGGCGCTGGGTAATCCTAGCGCAGAGATAGCGAAGCTCTGTTTCCTCTTCTCGCCCTTGCCTTGGCCAGTGCTACTGGAAAATAGCAGCAGTGGAGCGCCGATAGAGATGATTCTTGGGGCGATCGCCACACAAGTTTTACTGATTGTAGGGCTCTCAGTTCAGTTTGTTCGACAGCTGCATTCAATAGTCGATGAGCCACCTGCCCGAAATAGCTAACCCGAAGCGCAAAGCCTATCCCAGCGACCTGAGTGACCTGGAGTGGGAAAAGATAAAGCCGTATCTACCAGGACCCAAAGGGTTTGGACAATAATGCCCCATGACCTGCCGCCCAACGGCCTACAACTACTTCCAAAAATGGCAACGCAAATTTGAGCAACTCCCTCATCGTTGGATAGTAGAACGTAGTTTCGGCTGGCTCAATCGCTATCGTCGGATGAGCAAAGACTATGAATTGCATACAGAATTTAGTGATGGCATGATCTACGGCGCTTTTATCCGCTTGATGTTGCGTCGCTTTGACAATTCCGCATCTTAAGCTTTTCCTTATAAATTAGCTCTAACGCAGTTCCTAGTATCGTGATCTTTGGGGCGATCGCTCTCCAAGTGATACTCTTACTCTTGCTGTCCGGACAGCTCATGCAGCAACTTCGTCGCGCAAAACCCATCGACTAGCGAGTGCTCATAGTAGCAACTTTATGATCTTCACTTGGGACACCTACGGTGCTCATCGGCATAGCGTACAATTGAAGCTGTCAATAAAATATTGTAGAGTTTATTTCAGCTTCTTCAGGTTTTTACGTTGAAAGATTTTAAGTTCTACCATTAGCTGAAACTAGGACGCCGACAGACCATGGTTAATCCAATAGATCAATCCAGCCTAGGCTACTCAGGTCGTTTGCCCAACCTTTTGATTATTGGTGCAATGAAAAGTGGAACCACCAGCCTATGCTATTACCTTAATCTACATCCTGAGATTACCATGGCGCGAAAGAAGGAGGTGAATTTCTTTAGTGGCGATCGCCTAAACCCGAAAGATATTAATTGGTATTCCTTGCATTTTAATAAAAACACCAAAATCGCGGGAGAAGCATCTCCATCCTATACTAATTATCCCCTTAAGCCTGGTGTTGCTGAGCGGATTTTCAAACTCATTCCGGATGTCAAGCTTATTTATATTCTTCGCGATCCTATAGATCGAATGATCTCCCAATACGTTCATCGCTATGCTGAAAATACTGAAAATAGAACGATTGAAGAAGTCTTCGAAAATCTAGATGATAATCCCTATATTCAAAGAAGTCAGTATGCAATGCAGCTAGACGAGTATTTATCCTACTTTCCGATGAGTAATATTTTGATCACAACAGCAGAGGAGCTCAATGGCGATCGAGAACGAGTCCTTCGACAAATATTTAGTTTTCTAGAGGTCACAGCAGATTTTTATCATCCAAAGTTCGACAAAAAAATACATAGATCATCTTTTAAGCGACGCAAAACCGAGTTAGGTCTTGCCTTCTCAAAACGTCCTATTCCCCGAATGATTGCCCAGTTTCCATCTTACCTTCGCTATCCTATTCAAGAAGTGATGTATTATCCATTTTCTAGAAAAGTGGAGAGACCCAGGCTAAGTCCGACATTGCGAGAAAAAATTACTAATTATCTCAAATTAGACGTTGAAAAGCTCAGAGAGCAAACCGGGAAAGACTTCTCGATGTGGAGTTTTTAACAGAATCCTTTTAAGCGATCTCTTTAAACGACCTTTGGAAACAGGTATTATCTAGTATCCTCCGGGAGCAAAGGTAATTGTTTTTCTTCCCACTGGCGCATCTGCGGCGAAGGTCTTGGGTAACCAGTCTTGTAGTTTACGTTTTTGTGATTGGTACTGAATATTACTAGCCAGATTGTTCCATTCATCGGGGTCGGTTTGATGGTCATAAAACTCCTCAGTTCCATCTTCATAGCGGATGAGTCGAAACTGCTCAGAGCGAGCACTGGCATGGTGTTGCCAAGTCATAACCGCAGGATAATTCCACTCAGCCAAGGGATTTTTTAGCAGTGGCATGAGACTGTGACCAGAAACCTGATTGGATACCTCTATCTGACACAGATCGGCAAGGGTTTTATAGAGATCAAGTAAGCTGACAGTGCGATCGCAGAACGCTCCACCCAACTGGTTGTTCGAGGATGAGGTTAGCAACTCTTGAGGAACAGAGATCAACAGAGGCACACGGGTTGCCTCTTCCCACAAGGTTCCCTTTCGCCAATGTAGTTTTTCTCCTAAATGCCAGCCGTGGTCTGACCAAATCACAACAATCGTATTTTGACTATGGGGACCTGCGTCTAGCGCATCTAAAACACGGCCCAGCATATCGTCAGAAAAATAAATAGAGGCCAAATATCCTTGAACAGCTTGACGAAACTGTTGATATTTAAGCACGTTAGCATGGTCTTTCTCCGGCTTAGCTAAAGCAATTCCTGAGGGAGGAATATCATCTAAATCGTTGGTTTTAAGGCGCGGAAGCTGAATTTTATCCAAGGGAAACGCATCGAAATAACGCTGTGGTGCATAAAATGGTAAATGGGGTAAAAAGAAACCACAGGCTAGAAAGAAAGGGCGATCGCGCTCCTGTTGCAGTTGCCCAGACACCCAGTTTGCCACTTTTGCCTCGTGCATTTCTTCCACATCAACAGACAGTGCACCCCAATCAAACTGACCTGAGGGATCGGGAATACCGCTGACAGGACGCGTTTGAGGACGGGGACTCCAATCAAAAGTACCGGACCGAGCACGATTGACAAATAGTCCCCGAGAGACTTCAACCCGTGGATGAGACTCATCCCAACCATCGGACTCGGGAAAACGACCGTGATAGATTTTTCCAGCTCCACCCACCCAATAGCCATTTTGGTGAAAGAGCTGAGGCAACGTTATGGCATTGGGCAACGCGGCACGCCAGTCATGATGATTATCATAAACACCGGATAGATGACTAGGAACTCCGGTTAACACTGCGGAGCGGGAAGAATTGCAGGTGGGAGAGGAGCAATAGGCCCGTCGAAACAGCACACCACGCTGACTGAAGCGATCGAAGTTCGGTGTTTTCGCCTGAGGATGACCCCCTAAAACACCGACCCAGTCATTGAGATCGTCAATGGAAATAAACAGTACATTGGGCTTTTGGCTAAGTCTTGCAGGATTAACTGAAAGATCAGTCGGATTTGGGCTTAATGCAGGAGAGCGAGACGTTCTTTCAGATTGACAACTTGTGATAAGTGCCGTCGCCGAGGAAGCTCCGGCTAACCAACAAAAGTCTCTACGTTTCATAAAAATGAAGTGGACCCAATGGACTGAACAGATTTGGAAGGAGAGTAAGCTCTAAATTCTTCCTGTTCGTGGCCTTGATTTAGAGACTGCTCTCAGCTACACCGTCAAAGTAAATCTCATCCGGTGTTTTATAATCCAGTGACTGATGCAATTTCAACTGATTATATCAGCTAAACCATTTCTTCACCTCCTGATTTAAGTGATTCCCAGTCTCAAAACGCTTCAGATAAATCAGCTCATACTTCAGCGAGCGCCACAGCCTTTCAATGAAGATGTTGTCGTGACATCTTCCTCGTCCGTCCATACTCACCTGAGCTCCGGCTGTTTTCAACCTCTCGGTAAACGCCTTCGCAGTAAACTGAGACCCTTGGTCTGAATTGAAAATCTCAGGGCATCCATACTCCTGCAACGCCTCCTCCAAAGCCTCCAAACAGAACTGCACATCCATCGCGGTTCGAGATTCGCCAACTCAGCACCTTACGGCTATACCAGTCCATGATCACCACCAGTCAGAGCTTAGCTCCCTGTCCAGTTTTTGGGAACCATTCTAATTTTGACCGCCACCAACCCATCCTACAAATCATTCAGCCTTCCTACTTAGCGGGCTCGGGCTGTCAAAATAAAATAGTTCAGGGAATCTCAGAGAAAATCGCACCATGAATTCATCGCCCATTGCCGTTGCTTTACTCCTCACAGGGTTACTCACGGTCGGTTGTCAGGGGAAAAACGCGATCGATAACCCATCAGCGAATCCATCAGCGAATCCATTAGCGAATCCATCAGGCAATCCATTGGCTAACCAGCCATCCCCAGCAGCTATCGCTATCGACCCAACGCCAGCTTCTACAGAAACATCACCAGCAGCTCCATCTTCCACCACCAACCAGCCCACCAACCAACCCACCATCGCCACCCTCACCCGCATCGAGCAGGGCGATCTCCAGTGCTACCTCAGTCTCCGCGATGACCAGGGCAAGACCTACGAGGTCGGCGGCAGCTTTGAAATTTGTGACCAGCAATACCTCGACCAAAGGGTCCAGCTCACCTACGCTCGCGCTACGATCAACGACTGCCAAAGCAACGAACCCTGCGGCAAGACCAAAGAGGTCATGCTCATCACAGCGATTCAACCGATTACAGATTCTTCAGAAAATTCAGCGAACTCAGGCGATCGCATCACCCTCAGCAACCGGAACTGGACCATTACCGTGGGCAATCGAGACTCCTGGTCTGGGGTGAATGGCACCGGCAATCTGAGCTACAAGGGCTGCGATGCCGATGGCAACTGTCTAGAACTGAGCGGCGGCACCATCACCTGCCGGGACGGGAAATGCATCAGCGGTTGGAAAAACGGCAACTACACCTACGCCCTTGTCTCCCCTATCACCGAAACCGGTGACGGCCCCACCCAGCTCCTCGTGCGCGAAGGGGATAAAGTCATTGTGGATGAGCAGCTCTAGGCCCAGTGATTCGCTGGATAAACCCGGTTCGTCATCAAAAATTGTGAAATCATTAAGCTACGATTTCGTTTTCTGAGGGAATTCCCCTAGAATCTCAATACATTCTTAGAGAGTTGCCCTTAGAGTGTAATCCCCGAGACGGTCTTCTAGGTGCTTTCCGGAGCACACTGACAAAATCGGACCCCGTTTAGAATCTGTTTGAGTCGGCTGTAGTTATTGTTGGTTATTCCAGGGTCAATCCATGACAAACTCTCCTGAGCCCCCGCAGCAACGCGATCGCAGAAATCCCCTAGATTTCGACGAATGGGTCGCCCTGTTGGTGGCCTTCGGTACCATTGGCGCGATTTTGTTTTGGAGCATGATGCGCCCCCAAGGCGGTACCTGGAACTGGGCCAAAGGTTTTGGGGCAAACAACAATCAAACCGGACTGGTGGGCAATGATGGCGCTGCCCAGATTGCAGCCGGTGGCAAAGGCTTAATGGCTGATTTGGGCCTGGGTGGAGAAGAGGTAGAACGCACCACAGGACCCATTGCTCAGCCCACCGTTAAAGGCGAAGCCGATGTCAACGCTATCGATAACACGTTTATTGGACCCCAAGCCATTCCAGGGCGCAGACCCTCCGGTGCAGGGCTGGCGGCGGCAGGGGTAGCCGGTGCAGCTGCGGGGATCGGCGCAACAGCCGGAGCTCCTGCCGCTGAAACTCCAGTAACTGAAACTCCGGCTCCCTTGAGTTCGGAGGCAGCGAGTCCGACCGCGATCGTGACAGAAACCCCCGCTGCCGTTGTCGCCCCTTCAACCGAGACCCCAGCCAGTCCAACGACGACCGCGACCGCGAGCCCGACCGAATCTCCGATTGTTGAGGCAACGGACGCGCCGGAGTTAGGGCTGCCTGATATTCCTCAAAGCTCTTGGGTGTATCCCTTTGCGGCTTCGTTGAAGAAGGGCGATCGCCTCGGCGAACTCCCCAATGCGCAGAAATTTGACGTGGATGCCCCGGTCACCCGCGCCGAGTTTGCAACCTTAATTAGCCAAGGGGAGCAGGTGCAAGGGGACGCAGCGGCGGCAGCGAAGGAATTTGCTGATATCGGAGATACCTTCTGGGCTGCTTCGAGCATCGCGGGCGCTCAAGAGGCAGGCTTTATGAAAGGCTACACCGTACAAGGGGGTGGCAAAGTCTTTCGGCATGAGCAACAGATTCCTCGCTGGCAGGTGTTTGTGGCGATCGCCAGCGGTCTCCAACTCCAGCCCCCCACCGATGTGGATGCGGTTCTGAGCAAATTTGACACCGAAGGCATTCCCCAATGGGCCAGGGCTCAGGTGGCAGCAACGGTGAGTGAAGGCTTGGTGATTAATCCCAAGGACCAAACCCAGTTAGAAGCTACCCGTCCGACCACCCGTGGTGAAGCGGCTGCCATGATTCAGCAGGTCCTGGAGCGGCAGAATAAGGTCGATAAGGTCGAGTCCAAAGTCACCGTCCAACCCTAGAATTCCCAACCCACCCCGTAGAAACCCAACAGGCTGAGCGTTTGTGCTAGGGCTTGTTGGGTTTCGCTTTGCTCAACGCCAACCTACGCGGGGGAGAGGGCGATCGCCTGTCGATAGATCGCTTCCAAATTCGCTGCAAGATCCTGGGACAACCGCTTCTCCACCACCTGCACCGGCATCGTCAGCTTCGGCAAAATGCTCAGACAGTAGGACAACCGTGTGTGGGGCTTACCATTCACCTCGATCGCCTCCAATGTCCAGGATCCCTTCATCATTTTGAAATCCCCTTCAACCATGGCAAAAGAAATCGTGCTGGGATAGTTCTCTTCCATATCCAACACGACTCGGGCCGAGAAATTGAACTTATTGAAGACTTTTTGGGTGCCCACCTGCTCTAGACGAACCTTGTGATCCCCGTCGGGATGGGGAAGGCGACGGCTGACCGCGAGGTTGGGGATAATGTCTGCTAGGCGATCGTAACTGGTCAAAATTCGCCACACCGGGTCCACGGAGCAGGGAATCTGAATCGAAGCGCACAGATCCCGCTGCCGCCCTTGGGCCTCCGTCTTTAGCTCAATGGGACAAGACAAAGGGGGCAAATCTGGAGCGCCCGCCCAAGCCTTCTCTAAAATTGGATCATCTTTGAGGTTAGTCACGGCACTTTAACCCAGGCTGAACGGTATCAGTCTTCTTAAACATACCCCCACTTTCTACAAAATATCTAGGGCAACTTTGAAGATAACTGTGGCGATTTGAAGACAACTGTGGCGATTTAGCTCAGTAGCTCAGTTCCCTCACGGAGAGAGGCCCCCTATCCTCAGGCAATTTCCCAGATCAGGCTGTGCATGAAATTTAGCAAGCGGGAATAATGGCCATGGGTGCTAGATAGCGTTTCTTTGGCAAGAATGCCAGGCCAGGATGAGTGTATGCGAGACACCTGCTTAGCCCCCGAACAATTGACCTCCGGACAATGTTTACCCAAAACATTATTAGACCCATTAAATACAAATGGCTTTGATGGCGTTCTCCAGGTAAAGGGGTTTGGAGTGGAATGGTTTATCTATTTCCGCGAGGGGCAGATTGTCTATACGACCAATTCAGTAGACCCCCTAGAACGGCTTGAACGCTGCCTGCGCGGTTTTTCGCAGCAGCAACCCGAGCTAACCCAAGCTTGGCGAAATCAAGCCTGTCGGCAATTTGAGGATCAAGCAGCAGCGGCGGACTCCCCCTTCACAGCCGACTATCAGGCAATGCTTTGGCTAGTTGACCAAGGACGCTTGGATATCTTGATGGCAGGAACCCTGGCGAGCAAAATTACTGCTGAAGTCTTTGAGAGTTACTTACTGCTTCCCAGCGCAACCTATGAGATTCAGCACATCCTGCTGGCTGATCTACCCGCCTTTTGCGCCCTTGCCCCTCAAACCTTGATTGCTCGGACCCAAGAACGTCTCCAGCTCTGGGCTGCCCTGCCGCCACAAATCACCTCTCCCTACCAACGCCCCTATTTGGCGGGAGAGATCTTAGCTCGGCAAAAGCTCTCGCCAGAAACGGTCAGCTCCCTCAGCCGCCTTCTGGTGGGTTTCAATTTTCGGCAACTGGGCATGCTGACCGAACAAGATGATCTCCTCGTCGCCAAGCGGTTTGCTCCGCTGATTACCCAGGGCGTTGTGATTTTACGGGAGCCGGTTTCTCCATTCGATCGCCTCCCTCGCATCCGTTCTCTCCCCCCCTCCCTGCACAATCCCCCCAGAGCCCTGCCTCCAGCACCAGTCAGGTGAATGACGTTAGGGTGAATGACGTTAGGGTGAATGACGTGGGTGAGTCTTTGCCAAATTCCACCGAGCCTTCAGCGACCCCACTTCAGCGTCAATGGCAAATTGTTTGTATTGATGATAGCCAAGCGGTCCTCAACGAAATGAAACGCTTGCTGGAAGGGAATACGTTCAGCCTTTCCCTGATTACAGACCCTAAGCAGGCGCTCATGAAAATCATTTCGGTCAAACCCGATCTGATTCTTTTAGATGTCAATATGCCCGGCATTGACGGCTATCAGCTTTGTTCTCTCATCCGTAAATCTTCAGCATTGCAGCATATTCCCATTGTGATGATTACAGGCAATCGGGGCCTGATGGATCGCGCCCGAGCCAAAATGGTCGGAGCTACCGATTACTTAGTCAAACCGTTCACACAAAAAAGCCTACTAAAAATACTGTTCCGTCATCTCAGTGACGCTACGTAACGAGAAGGTCCTGGGAAACCTCAATTCAACGGACTTAAATACGCTGCCCAGATACACAGAATCTAGTTCCTTAAAGACTTGGACATCTAGCCTTTGGTTCGTTCTAATCTCCATGACCTCCATTATAAATCTTGATGGTCTTCTCGTTTTAGGCTGTGATTCTCTACTTTCTTTCGGGAAGCTTAGAAATGTGGAGTTTGCTATAGACACGGACTTGTCCTCACCCCAGGTATCTCTGAATAAGTTGCGTTGCGATGCAATCTTGCTCAACAGCTTGAAGAAAGGAACCCCTGAACATCATGGAAGCAGTCTACGTTAGCCCTGCGGAGCTTACCGCTGAAGCCCTGACCAGCCAGATCCAGAGTCTAGCCGAGGGATATATTAAGATTGATAGCGGAACGATACAGTGGTTTATCTACTGTAAACAGGGCCAAGTGGTTTATGCGAGTAACTCCGTTGAACCCTTTGAGCGTTTAGAAAGAATTATCAAAAGTAGTCTCAGAGATTCATCCCTGAGTAGCTCTGATTTGCTCGGTCAAGTGCGCAGCTTGTTTGAACAGCTTGAGGCCGACCCCCAGAGCTTGATCCATTCTGATTATCAAGTGCTGCATTGGCTGGTGGAGGAAAAGCATTTAGAGCCGGCGATCGCCCAAACCCTCATCCATCGCCTCATGATTGAGGTGCTGGAAAGTTATTGTCTCTTGCCCAACTTGGCTTACCCGATCACTGCGATCGCCATTGCCAATCTCCCCAGTCTTTATCAAGCAGATCTCAATCAACTGCTGGAAGAAGCACAAGCTCGACTCCAAATCTGGAAAGGATTTCTTCCCCATTTCTACTCGCCCTATCAGCGTCCCTATTTGACGGGGGCACCTCTGACCCACAGCAATCTTGATCCTGAATTTAAATCCCGGCTCAGACAGCTCTTAATTGGCTTTAGCTTTCGACAGATCGCCATGCTCGTCGCTCAAGACGAAATTGATTTAGCCCGCCAATTTCTGCCCTTGGTTCAACAGGGCGTGATTCATCTTCATGATCCCTTTTCTCCCTTCGATCAACTGCCTTGGCGCAAGAATTGGGCTTCTTCGGGATTAGCCGGGGCAACAACAGAACGAGCCCCAATGATTTCAGAGAACAGTTCCGCAACTTCTAGCAGCAACACGTTCTCTCCAGAATTAACACCGGGACAGAGCTCAGGCGGAGCCATTCAAACCGATGTGTCAGCCACCCCGCAAAAAGTTTGGAAAATCGTTTGCATTGACGACAGCACAGCCGTATTAAAGGAAATTGAGCGTTTTCTAGAGGCTGATTTATTCTCGCTGACGTTGATCGACGATTCTAAAAAAGCATTGATGAAAATTAGTTCCGTTAAGCCAGATATCGTTTTGCTCGATGCCAATATGCCTGGGATCGATGGTTATCAAGTTTGCAGTATGCTGCGTAAGTCTTCGAGTCTCAAAGATATTCCTGTCATTATGGTGACCGGTAATCGAGGGCTGATGAATCGAGCCCGAGCCAAAGTGGCTGGTGTCACCGATTATCTGAATAAGCCCTTTACCCAGAAAGAATTACTAGATATGGTTTTTCGGCATCTCAACACCTAAACCCCGAGACAAAGATCCACTAGGGTGGAAAAACAGGGCAGTGAAACAGGATTATGAGACACGCTGCAAAATAATATTTAGCCGGATTATTCTGATGCTTTTCCCGCGATTCTGGGGATTCTAAGCACAGGCGGATTAACCCTGATCGAGGTCGAGCGATCAGCCTTCTTTTCAGGGCAACCTCGAATCTGCGCCACTCAAGATTTATCAGAATCAAATCTGATTTTTTCTTTTTCTAGGAGATAACTTACATGGCGACCATTCTACTGGTTGAAGATACAGCTTCTGAGCGTCAACTTTTGACTCAGTATCTGCAAGAAGCAGGCCATCTGATTATTGATGCCAGCAACGGAACCGAAGCGCTACAGAAGCTGCAATCGAACAAGCCAGATGTGATTGTGACCGATTTGGTCATGCCTGGAATGAGCGGTTTGGAACTCTGCCGCAATCTCAAGAAGGATCCGAGCACCAAAGATTTGCCCATTGTGGCCTGTAGCTCCAAGGATCAGGATCTGGACAAGATGTGGGCGCTCAAGCAGGGCGTCAATGTCTATGTCACTAAGCCCTTTAGCCGTGAAGACATCGTCAACGCCGTTTCGTCTGTGGCAGGCTAAGGCAGCGATGGCCAGCATTGCTCCGACCCTCCAAGCGACGACAGCGCTGCAGAATAGCGGAGAACCCTATATTCGTCTTCAATTGGACCAGCGTGCGATCGCAGCGGTCAGTACAGCCCATGCCCAAGAAGTCGTGGTCGTCGCAGCGCAACAGCTCACGGTGATTCCCAATAAACCGCGTTCCATCATGGGTCTGTTAAATCACCGCAGTCGCATTTTTTGGGTTCTGGATCTTCCCCAGATTTTTGGCCTGACCCCCTTGGATCCGAGAGCTCCGGAGTACCATATTGCGATTCTTCGGGTGGGTTCTTTGCATGTGGGCGTTGCGGTCAAAGCCATTCAAGGTGTAACGCGATTGTCAGCGGATCTCATTGAGTCCCCTGTCGACAATGCCTTGCCGCTGGGATTGGTGCCCTATTTGCGGGGTTGTATTCCCTCCCAACAGGAAATGCTGTTGATTCTGGATGCGGAGGCGATCGCCACCTACACCGGTTAGCTTGCGATCGCCATCAATCCCCTCTCGCCCAACCAGCGGCTCACCCTGGCGGTAGTTCCAAGTTCTACCGCCAATTCTCAGATTTCGTCATCCAGATTTCGTTTTTCCTTCCTCTCTTTATTTTCCCCTCCATCGTTCCATCGAGGTCTCTGCGGCATGGTTAAGTCCAACGACATTCGTCCTGAGGAATCCGCCAAGATTTCTCCAGCCCCTGCGTCCCCAACCCCTGTTGGGATTCCTGAAGCGGCCCCATCGGATCAGTTTCAGCAGGTTGCGACCAACGTCATTACCCAAATGAATAGCGGACGTCCTGAAACGACGACCCCATCATCGGGCCATGGTCAGGGACGCTTGCGAACGGTGGGCTTACGGGCTAAGGCGACTCTAGCTGCGCTGCTGATTGGAACGGTGCCGGTGGCGGCCATCGGCGGGATCGCGGTGAACTTGGCGGGCAAAGCGCTGGAGCGGCAATCCACAGAAGGGCAGCTGTCACGGACCAACGACATGGCGGATAAAATTAACCGCTTTATGTTTGAGCGGTTTGGTGATATTCAGGTGATTGGTGCGCTGCCGACCTTTACGGATCCAGCCGTTCGAGAAATTACCAGCTTGGAGAGTAAGCAGGCGCTGCTCGAAGACTATCGGACGACCTATGGTGTATATACCAGTATTGCCGCCTTCGATCTCAAGGGAGATGTGATCGCTCAGTCTACAGCGGGCGCGAAACTAGAAAACCACTTTGACCGCGATTATATCCAAGCTGTTCTCAAAACCGGAAAACCTTACGTCAGTCAGCCCAAAATCTCAAAAACAAACGGTGACGTTTCGATCTACTTTTCTGCTCCCATTCGTGACAAAGCAACCAATGAAATGATTGGGGTGATGCGAAGCCGAATGCCGATTACAGCGCTCACACCGCTCCTAGAACTGTATAGCCAAGGGGGTGAAGAATATCACCTTGCAGATGCTAGTGGTCAGTTTTTTGCGGCTTTAGAATCAGAACAGGTCGGTAGACAGCTCAACGATGACTTTCCCAAGATTATTCCCTTGGTCCAAGAAAAACGCAGTGGTACAGCGATTTCCATCGATAATATTGACAACGTCGAACAGCTCGTTGCCTATGCACCATTTCAGTCTTTGGAAGGTCTTCAAGATTTAAACTGGTCAGCGGTAATTGGGGTTGACACCAATATTATCTTTGCAACCCAGCGTCAGCTCCTCACCGCCCTACTCTTAGGAACCGGTGCCGTGGCAGCCTTGGTGGCTCTGGTTGCGGTTTATCTGGCAACCCAAGCGACCCGCCCGGTGATTCAGGCGGCGTCGGTCGTGGAACAGATTGGTCGCGGTGAACTGGATGCGCGGTTGGCCGTGCCTGAGCAAGGGGACGAACTGGTGCAGCTGGGTCAAAACATCAACCAGATGGGCAGCCAGCTCCAGAGCTTCTTTGCACAGCAAGCCTCCGATGCCCAACTGTCGCAAATCCTCGGTGACTTGGCACGGGTGCGGGATCAGGCGGATCTGCCGGTGTTGTTGGATCAAGTGATGCATGAAGTCCAGCGTCGGGTGCAGGGCGATCGCGTCCTCTTCCAGCGCATCACCCAAGCCAACGGCAGTGGCTCGATCCTAGCGGAAGCGGTTCTCCCTACCCTGCGCAGCACCCGCAACCAATCCTTCGCTGCGCCCTCCGCCAACCAGCTTGCAGCCCTCCGCGATCAGCAAACCCTAGTGCTGAACAAGCTCTCCCAAGGGGATTTGTCCCTAGAGCAAGAGCAGCAGCTTCAGAACTGGCAGGTGCAGTCGTTGCTGTCTAGCCCCGTGTTTGTCAATGAAGAACTCTATGGCTTGGTGACGATCCATAGTTGTAACCAAGCAAGGGCTTGGACGACGGAGGAAAGTGAATTTGTCAGGCAGTTTGGCGATCGCCTCGCCCTCTCCCTCACCAGTGTGGAAGCTTACCAAACCGCCCAAACCCGAGCGCAAGAAGAACGGCAACAAAAAGAAGCCCTACAGCGAGAATTGATTGGCCTCCTGTCCGATGTGGAAGGGGCAAGTAGCGGTGACTTGACCGTGCGTGCCCAAATTACGGCGGGTGAAATTGGGATTGTTGCTGACTTTTTCAACGCGATCGTGGAAAACCTGCGGGATGTTGTTACCGAGGTGAAACTGGCCGCTGGTCAGGTGAACACCTCCGTCACCACCAGTGGTCAATCGATTCGCAAGCTGGCGTCGGAAACCCAGGATCAAGCCTTCCAGGTGAAGGAAACCCTAGTTTCCGTGGAACAAATGACCACGGCGCTGCAAACCGTTGCCACCAAGGCGCGGGAAGCCGCCCAAACCACGCAACAGGCTGAGCTCACCGCCCAAGCTGGCGGACAGGCCATGGAAAAAACCGTTGGCAGTATTCAGCAGGTCCGCGAAACCGTTGCTGAAACCGCGAAGAAGGTCAAACGATTGGGTGAATCGTCCCAGCAGATTTCCAAGGTCATCGAATTGATTAACCAGATTGCCTTGAAGACCAACCTACTCGCGGTCAACGCCGGGATTGAGGCGGCCCGCGCCGGGGAAGAAGGCCGAGGCTTCGCGGTGGTTGCGGAAGAAGTCGGTGCCTTGGCAGCCCAGTCCGCTGTGGCAACCAAGGAAATTGAACAGATCATTGCATCGATTCAACAGGGCACCAGCGAGGTGGTTGAAGCGATGGAAACCAGTACGACCCAGGTGGTCGAAGGCACCCGCTCTGTTGAAGAGGCGAAACAGAGTCTGACTCAGATTCTGAAGGCATCTCAGCAGGTGAACCAGGTCTTCCAGATGATTTCTAAAGAAACCATTGATCAGGCCGACACCTCGAAATTGGTACAGCAACTCATGTCGAAGATGGCGGCGGTTTCGGAAGCTGCCTCCACAGACTCCCAAAAAGTCTCCCAGCTTCTAGAAGAAACGGTGCAGGTGGCCCAACGACTACAAACCTCAGTGAGTACGTTCAAAATTGAGGCAGCCTAATGACGCAGGATCAAGAATGGTTGGTGCGCCTCCAATTTCTTGAGGAGGCCCAAGAATACTTAAATACCGTTGAATCTGAACTCCTGGGTCTGGGTAGCGGTGGCATTGGGCGGGCCGGACTGGACAACATTCTGCGGGCAGCTCACTCGATCAAGGGGGGAGCAGCGTTGATGGGGTTCTCCGAGATCAGCCACTTGGCCCATCGCCTCGAAGACTTCTTCAAGGTCTTGCGATCAGGCCAGAAAGCAGACATTGTCGATGCTTCAGTGGAGCAGTTGTTCCTCGCAGCGGTCGACAGCATGCGCCAGATGACGGTGTTCTATCGGCAAAAACGGCCTGTCACCGATGATTGGCTGGAGAGCCATGCTCAACCTTTTATCGAGCAACTCCATGCCCAACTCGGCGATCCGCTGCCGGAGGACGAGATCGCTGAGCTCTCGGCGGAAGCCGGGGAAGACATGGTGGCGCTGTTGTTTGAAAGCGAGGTGGGTCCTTGCTTGGAGCGGCTAGAGCGGGTCTTAAACACCCCTGAAATGCCGCTGCTACGGGAGGAAATGGTGATTGCCTGCCAGGAAATGGGTGGTCTGGGGGAAATGCTGGAACTGGCGGCCTTTGTGAGCCTTTGCCAGCATATCGTTGAGACCGTGGACCAGACGAGTGATGGGGCGTTGCAGGCGATCGCCACCCAAGCCATCCAAACCCTACGCCGTTCCCAAGCCCTCGTGCTTTTGGGCCAAACGGATTTCTTGCCCAGCCAACTGGAATTATCGACCCTTCCCTCCTTTACTGAACTCACCCCCATAGAGAACGAAGAAGAGCTCGATAGCGAAAATGATGGAGACAGTGAAACTGAGCGTGAAATCGAGAACGAAATTGACAAAGACGAAGATGATACGGAAGTCTTTGCTCCCCTGTCCACCTTGCTCAACGTTGATCCCTCCCAAATTGCGGGCCTAGCGGCGAGCCTCTCATTGCCTCCGCTGAGCGAATTCCCGCAGCCGCTAGACGAAGGCGATGAGTCGGTTTGGGCGATCGAGTCGGAACCGGTGTTAGAACTGGCATTCGCCAACGACCCATCAGAACCGGAATTCCCAGACGATCTAGACGAGGAAGATCACTCAGACCCCACCCTCATTACCATTGGCGAACCGCAGAACACCCCAACCGCCGAAGCTCAGGGGCTTCGTCTATCCCGCGACGATTTATCGCTGCCTGCTCCACCCCAGACCCTGCCTTCCGTCGTTCCGGCCCAAGAGCCCACCTCGGCGTCGGAGACCTCAGAAGACTCAACGATCCGTGTCTCTGTCCAACAGCTAGAACGGCTCGGTGAACTGTTTGGAGAGCTGACCACAGAACGCAATGGCCTTAATTTGCAACTGCGCTATCTCAAAAACCTAGTCACCCTGCTGAGCCGACGGGTCAAGGCACTGAACCAGGCCAATGACCAATTGCGAGTGTCCTACGACCGAGCTTCGACGGCGCAACCCGTGGCTGCGTCGATCCCTCTGGCTGCGCCGATGATGGATCTGAGCGGACGTCAAGAGGATCTGGATCTCCTCGGCCTCGGTAAAACCTTTGATGTGTTGGAAATGGATCGCTACAGCGATTTGCATCTCGTCGCCCAGGAAATTATTGAACGGGTGGTGCAGATTCAGGAAGTTTCTAACGATATTGAACTGGCGCTGGATGACACCGAAGGCGTCTCGCGGGAACTTAGCCGCACCGCCCAGCAGATGCAGATTGGCATTACCCAAGTGCGGATGCGACCGCTGTCGGAGATTACCCGGCGTTTCCCTCGACTCCTGCGTCAATTGTCGATGGAACATGGCAAATCCGTCGAGCTGAAGGTCAAAGGGGGCGGCACCTTGATCGAGCGATCGATCCTAGAAGCCCTGCAAGATCCCCTGATGCATTTGCTGCGCAACTGTTTTGACCACGGCATTGAGCCCACCGAAACGCGCCTGGCCCAAGGGAAACCCCTCCAGGGCACCATTGAGATCAGTGCCAGCTATCGGGGTAACCAAACCGTTATTACCGTGCGGGATGACGGCGGTGGGATCAACCTCGACAAAATCCGAGCCAAGGTCCTGACCATGGGCCTGACCCCAGCGGAAGTCGAAGCCTGTACCAAACAGGAACTCCTAGACCTAATCTTTGAGCCCGGTTTCAGCACCGCCGATCGCGTCACCGATCTCTCCGGTCGGGGCGTTGGCATGGATGTGGTTCGCAGTAATCTCCAGGGCATTCGCGGCACCATCCAAGTGGATACGGAAGCCGGTCAAGGCAGCGTCTTCACCTTAACCGTTCCCCTATCTCTTTCTGTGACGCGGGTCTTGGTGGTCGAATGCCAAGGCATTTTCCTCGCATTCCCCGCCAATATTGTGGAAGAGATGGAACTGCTCCATCCCAGCCAAGTGATGGTTGCCGCCGATCAAGAGCTGATTGAATGGCAGGGCTATACGGTTCCTCTCCTCCGCCTCGATCAATGGCTCCGGTTCTCCCGTCCGCCGATCAAGCTGGAAACGGAAAGTATCCCGACGATTGATCAAGAAGCCATGCTCTTGGTTACCCAGGGGGAAGAGCCCTATGCCATTCATTGCGATCGCTACTGGGGCGAACAGGAAGTCACCACCCGCATGGTCGAAGGCAATATTGCCCTGCCAGCGGGCTTCTCCGGTTGCGTTGTGTTGGGCGATGGCCGAGTCGTCCCGCTCGTGGACATCGAGGCTCTCCTGGATTGGATCCTGAGCGATTCGGCAGAACCTCGTGCGGGTGAGTCCAGTTTGGAGCTGTTGCAGCCGCAGAAATTCGAGGAAAAACCAACCATTTTGATCATCGATGACTCGATCAACGTCCGGCGGTTTTTGGCCATTACGCTGGAAAAGGCTGGGTATCGTGTCGAGCAGGCCAAGGATGGTCAAGATGCCTTAGAAAAACTCCAGGAGATCTCCCCCGGTAGCCAAGGCATTGATGCCATTATCAGCGATGTGGAAATGCCCCGCGTCGATGGCTTCCGCTTCCTAGCCCAGGTCAAAGGAATTCCTGACAGCAAAGACATTCCTGTAGTCATGCTCACCTCCCGCAGCGGCGATAAGCACCGTCAGTTGGCGCTGCACTTGGGAGCCAGCGGCTATTTCTCGAAGCCGTTCAAACAAAATGAGTTACTTCAAGCCCTAGAAGACCTCACCCAATCCCGCCAGCCCTCTGCCGCTGTTTCTAATGCATCTGCTGCTAGTGCCTCCTTCCGCTCCGGCCTGCTGAAGGTGTAGGGCCGAGGTGTAGAAACCAGAGATAGGGCATAGGCATCGCCCAGGGGATTATCTCCTAACCATTCAACTCAGGACTTTCACTCAGGAGCTTCAAGGCCATGGCCAGTCGTTCTTCTCTGCGGTTGCGTCGCTTGAGCGATCGCGCCACCATCGTTCAAAAGCAGCTCATCAAGTTCCAAATCCGGCAAACGGGGTTTCTACTGCCAATTGAATCGGTTTATCGCGCAGTGGTGTTTAACCGCTCGGAGATACGGCGGCAGGAGGTGATGTTTGAGGGACAATCTTTGCGGTTGGTGGAGGTCGATCGCCACATCTTGGGTCACGCCACCGCCCAACCCTCGGTAATCCCTCAAATCATTTCGCTGATTGTGCAAACCTCCGGGGAATTTGGCCAACGCTTCGTGCTGCCGATCGATTCCGCGCCGTCCCTCTGCCGGGTCCCAGAAACCAGCCTGGTTCCCTTGCCTAAAACCTATCGGGTGCAATGTGTGGAGTCGATTACCGACAGTAGCGCCGATGATCGACTGTGTTTTTTGCTCAATCCAGACCAGCTTGCTGCCGCAATTATGGATGCGAAGGTACTGGCGTTAAGCTAGACCGGGGCCTAGACCGGGGCCGGGTGGAGTTATCGTTGGGCGCGAATCTCGCGATAGCGCAGAACCAAACCCAGCGTGATCTGTTTAACGATCCAGTAGAGCACTGTAATGATCACAAAAGTGATAAAGATCACTAGGACTGGCCATTTGGTTGTGAGGGTATTAATCAACCGCAAGGCCACCATCGTCGGGTCTTGAACCACATCCCAGCTATTAAGGCGATCGAAGCGTCCTAGATAAATGCCCAGGGCACAGAGGGCGTGGGTCATCAGCTCCGTGAGGTTGACCCAGCGTTTTGCCCCTTGGCGCACCAAATAATATTCCTGATTAATTAACGAGATTACATAGGCTTCAAAACCGCCCACGATCGCCACAAAGTGCAGCGGAATAAACACCAAAACCACCGCCCAAACGGAATAGTGAGAGCGGGCGGCTTGAACCGAATGAATAATATCGGTGAGTAGGTAGGGGGCATTGGGCAAAAAGGATAGGTAAACCAGAAAGACTCCCCACCAAACCCAGGAACGCTTTTGATGGAGCTGACGCCGAAACAGCCAGAAACTGAAGGCGAGAGGAATCACCGCTAGGAAAAGATTCCAAGCGATCCAACCGCTGTAGGGAAAGGTGCAGGTAATCGGAAACAGGTCGCAGCTAAGTTCTCGCAGAAAAGGTTTCATCGGCGCGGTTGCCTATGGCTGAGGTGCAGGTGCTTAATGTTTAGAGCAGGGATTAGAACAGGGATGGCTGTAGAACAGATCTACACAGATCTACAATGTTCATGGCCAAAATTACGGATTCCCTGCCCCTTGGAAGATGCGATCGCCCCGTTTCTATTCCTAAAGTGCTAAGGCTCATTTTGATTTCCTACCTATTCTAATCTTGACTCGACTGATACGCCCCTTTCTAGGTTCCCTGGTCCTCAGCACGGCCCTGTTTAATAGTGCCCTGAATGGTGGAGGGTTGAAGGGGGTGGGATTAGCTCCGGCGATCGCCCAGGAGGCCCCACCCGCACTCACCGAATCCGCTCCATCAAATACGACATCCAGCTCACCCCCCAGTGCTGCCACCCAAACCCCCGATGACGGCATTTATTTCGCTGATATCTTGGTGCGGGGGCGGCCTGTGTTTCAGGTGGGGAGCCTCAGTGGCATTAATGCTCGTCAGCGGGCTGAGATTATCAATCGCCGCATCGCTAGCCTTTTGTCTCGCACCAGCCAGGATCAATCGATTCAGGTCGAGGTGAGCAACGCCGCCGCCGTCGCGACGCTGCGGGCCAACCAGCGGATTCTGATGACGATTACCCAGCAGGATGCTGAAGACTTTGGCCTCTCGGTGGCAGATCTAGCCGATCAGTGGGCGACACAACTGAACCAAGCCTTTGACCGTCCGCCGCTGGCCCTAGATGTAGCGCAGCGACTCAGTGCGACGACCCGCAGTTTTGGGCGCAGTGTCATTGATGGTTTACCGGCACTCGTGGGGGCGATCGTCGTGATTGGGGTGACTTGGGCGATCGCCAATCTAGTCCGCTATCTGGCCTTTACCTGGGCGCAAAAGACCGAAGGGGACCACAGCACAGAAATTCTGCTTGGGCGGTTGGCCTACGGTGCAGTTTGGATTCTGGGTTCGGTGATTGCGCTGGGGATTTTGGGGGTTGAATTTGGTGCATTGCTGGGGGCCTTGGGGCTCACGAGCGTGGCGATCGGCTTCAGCCTCAAGGATGTTTTGAGTAACTATATTTCCGGCGTGATTTTGCTAGCGGCCCGTCCCTTTCGTCTGGGGGATGAGGTGGTGATCGAAGGGTATGAAGGACGAATTACCCAAATTCAATTGCGGGCAACGACGCTGCGTACCTACGATGGGCGAGTGGTTTATATCCCCAATCAGGAGGTGTTTGGGGCGATTGTCACGAACAATACAGCTAGTAATAGCCGCCGCAGTTCGGTGATCGTGGGGGTGGATTACGAGGCTGATCTTCAGGAGGCCCAACGGGTGATTAAGGCGGCGATCGCCCAAGTCTCGACCATCCAACCGAATCCTAAACCGGATATTTTGATTAAGGAACTTGCCGCCAGTACGGTCAATTTAGAAGTGCGATTCTGGGTCGATTCTCGCCGCAGCGGCTTTTTAGAAACGACGTCGTTGGTGACCCGAACCATTAAGGAAGCCCTAGAACAAGCCGAGATTGAAATGCCCACGGAAATCTACACGCTGTTGTTTCGCAATGCGCCACCGGGGATGATTGATGGTGAGGCAACCCATACCATTGCCGTGAAGTCCGATGTGGGAACAACAGATGTTTAGAGGATTGAATCACAGAAAAAGTCGAATCTGGGGTGGGCTGAGTCATGATACTTTTGCGGTTGCTTCGGCTACCAGACTCAACGCTACCGCCTCCGCGACCCGAATTCCATCCACCCCCGCAGAAAGAATCCCGCCAGCATAGCCCGCGCCCTCTCCGGCTGGATAGAGACCCTTCGTATTGATACTCTGTAAATCTTCCCCCCGCTTAATCCGAATCGGCGAAGAGGTGCGGGTTTCGACCCCCGTCAGCAGGGCATCGGCGCTGGCAAAACCGGGAATTTGCTGTTCAAAGGCGGGGAGGGCCTCTCGGAGGGCGGCGATCGCATAATCGGGCAAACTCCCACTCAAATCACACAACTGCACCCCCGGTCGATACGTTGGCTTGACGCTACCCCAATTCGCCGAAGGACGCCCCGCCAGAAAATCCTCGACCAATTGCCCCGGAGCCTGATAGGTACCGCCGCCCAACTCAAACGCCCGCGCCTCTAGTTGTCGCTGAAACTCGATTCCCGCGAGGGGACTCCCCGGATAATCCTCTGGCGTAATGCCTACGACAATGCCGCTATTGGCATTTTTGCCGCTGCGTTCGTATTGACTCATGCCATTGGTCACCACTCGGCCCACTTCTGAAGTTGCTGCCACAACCTGGCCGCCGGGACACATGCAAAAACTATACACCGCGCGACCGTTTGCACAATGATGCACCAGCTTATAATCCGCTGCGCCCAAAATCGGATGACCAGCCTGATCGCCAAATCGGCACTGATCGATCAGCGGCTGGGGATGCTCAATCCGAAATCCGATGGAAAAGGGCTTGGGCTCGATATAGACTCCCCGTTCATAGAGCATTGCAAAGGTATCGCGGGCGCTGTGGCCCACGGCGAGGATAACGTGGTGGGTGGGCAGCCTCTCACCATTCTCCAATACCACCCCCTGCACCTGTCCCGCTTCGATCTCTAGGTCCACCACCCGCGTTTGGAAGCGAATTTCACCGCCCATGGCTTCGATCCGGTGGCGCATTTGCTCGACGATTTTGACCAGTCGATAGGTGCCAATGTGGGGCTTATTGATGTACAAAATTTCCGGTGCGGCCCCCGATTCAACTAGCTCTGTCAAAACCTTGCGGGCACGATTGTCGGGGTCTTTGATGCGGCTATACAACTTGCCATCGGAGAACGTCCCGGCACCACCTTCGCCAAACTGGACGTTGGATTCGGGGTTAAAGGTGCCCTTGCTCCAGAATCGGAACGTGTCCTGGGAGCGCTCATGCACTGCTTTCCCTCGTTCTAGAATAATGGGGCAAAATCCCATCTGTGCCAGCAATAGCCCTGCGAACATGCCACAAGGCCCATTGCCAATGACAATCGGGCGTTCGGTCAGGGCTGAAGATGCGGAAGATGCCGTGGCAACCATCCGGTAGCGCGTATCGGGGGTGGGGAGAATATGGGGGTCTTTTTTGAACCGTTGGAGGAGTTGCTTTTCCTTGGGGGTTTCGAGGTCGATGATGTAGACCAGGGCGATCGCCCCCCGTTTGCGGGCGTCGTAGCTGCGTTTGAAGATTTGGTAACTCGTGAGTGCGTCGGCGGGGAGCCGCAGTTTTTTGAGGATCGCGGCTTTGAGGTCGGTTTCGCTGTGGTCGAGGGGGAGTTTGAGTTCGGTCAGACGGAGCATGGGTTTACCCTGGGCGATCGGGGGGGAGGATTTCCAAGGGGTTTGGATGTCCTCCGTTGTTTATTGTGTCATGGCGTTCTGAACAAAGGGCTGGGGAGTAGAATCTTACTAACGTCTTACCTATGTGCGGATGGGGGTTCGATGGAAATCACGCGTTTGTCGAGTAAGGGGCAGGTCATTATCCCAAAGGCTTTGCGAGCGGCTCGAAACTGGGTGGCGGGTCAGGAGCTGATTGCGATCGATATTGGAGATGGGATTTTGCTGAGGCCAAGGCGAGCCTTTAGGCTAACGTCTCTGGTGGATGTGGCGGGATGTTTGAAGTACGAAGGTGCTCCCAAAAGTCTGGAGGACTGGGACGTTGCAGTGCGCGAAGGAGTAAGGGAGCAGTGGCATGATCGCGGTTGATACCAATGTTGTGGTGCGTCTTTTATAAATCCCTCAAGCAAATTCGTAGGTTGGGTTGAGCCCTAGCGAAACCCAACAGAGCCTGTGCATGTTGGGTTTCTGGAGCAACTCCTGAAACTTTGCAGCGCTTGTGCGTGTTGGGTTTCGTGCCTTAACCCAACCTACGCATCTTCACTCCTCATCAACTTCTTCTCGTCTATCAAGGATGTCAGTGTTATCATCGGTGGCTACCCTGAGACTCCCGAAACTCCCTCCACGCTAGCAGATCGCCCCTTTTCTCTCCAGCTCCTTGAATTCCATATTGAGCCTGCAACTATTGGAATTGCGCCATGCACCTGGGTAGGACGAACAGCTGTTCGTCCCTACGGTTGGCTGGTTACGCATGGGGAATTGTTGGATGGATTTTAAAAAAATCCGATCGCGCTGCACGCGAGGGCAAAATAGCCCCAAAATAGCTGCTATATCAACAGAAATACGAAAAAGGCAAGAGGGCAAAGGGCTAGGTCCTCAGGGCGGCGCACACCACCCGAAAACCGGTGAAGAAGTTGAAGTCGTCGGGCACATTCCCGACGCGCTGCGCGGAGCGGCAGTTCCTCGGATTGAAGTTCCAGGAGCCGCCGCGTAGTATATGCAACTCTTTGCTATCGTCAAAAGTTATCCAAGTTGAACCATCCGTTGGAGCTTTCTCGTAGTTGTCATGCCATTTGTCAGCACACCATTCCCACACATTCCCATGCATGTCATATAGCCCAAAGGCATTGGGCGGAAAGCTACCCACTTCAGTGGTCTGTTCTCGATACTTCCCCTTGCTGCTCTTGCCGTAGGTGTAGTTTCCGTCGTAATTCACGAGGTCTGGTGTGATCGTTTCACCAAAGTAAAACGGCGTGGTTGTCCCCGCCCGACAGGCATACTCCCACTCCGCTTCGCTCGGCAACCGATACTCTCGCCCCGTCCTCTCGCTCAGCTTTTTACAAAACTCCTGGGCATCATTCCAGCTCACCTGCTCCACCGGACGGTTCTCGCCTTTGAAATTTGAGGGATTTTCCCCCATCACCGCCTCATACTGTGCCTGGGTCAACGCATACTTGCCCACACAAAACTCTGGGACCTGAACCCGATGGTGTGGGTATTCACTGCTTAAAGCCTCTTCTTCGCCATCCGCTGCCCCCATCCAAAACTCACCCCCAGGGATATCCACCATCTCCAACGTGATGCTATTGCCCAGATCTTCGATAAACTGCTCCGCCGATCGGGCCTCGCGCTGGGTGATCTGGCCCCGCTCATCCACCTGCACTGTCTTAAAGTCAAACCGAATGAGTTTGGGGCCGTTGGCGGGGGCTGAGGGCGGGACGAACGGCTGTTCGTCCGTACGGGGGGTGGGCGATGTTCGGGATCCTGGGGGGGATGGCTGGGGCTCTGGCTGCGGCGACTTGGGTGCTGATCGAGGCTGTAGCTGCCGCTCTTGGATCATCGCCTGCTCAATCCGCTCCGCATCCGCCTTCCCCAACTGTAAATTTTGCCGAATCCCCTCCAACCGACGCCTCGAGCGCTCACTCGGCAGACAACCATCCCCCACCGCCTGCCCAAAATACTCGCGATACTTCGCCCGCTGCCGTGCCCGCACCCCATAGGGAGCCTGCACCTTTTGCTCTAGCTGCTGCGCCACCTCCAGGGGCACCTCCAACCGCACCCGCAGCGTCTCTAGAAAGCCCCGGTCTAGCGGATCGCTAATCTCCCCATCAAACGCCAGCCCCAACTCCCCATCCAACTCCTGAAAAATCCGATCCACCTCCCGCCGATACTCCAACACCGGATCCAACCTCGGAGCCCGCACGATCGGAATCTCATAGCCCGCATCCCGCGCCACAATAATCTTCGGCGACACCCCACCCTTCTGCTCCACCTCAAACCGCCGCTCCGCATAACCATGCAGATCCCGCGCCACAATCCAGTCCCCCGCCCGCTCCCCCCGCCCATCCTGAGGCAACGCCGCCCCCGCCATCCCCTCCAGCAAATAGTGCGTATAGAGCGACAACCCATCCACCGCCTGAAACGAAGACTGCGCCGCACTCGACGACGCCAAAATCACCCGCCCCGGAGCCTTCAGCGCCTCCAGCGCATTCTCTCCCTCCCCCTTGCGCAACAGATCCGCAATGGCCCCGCTATAACAACAGTCCAAAATCACCACAATCTGCCCCGCCTTACTCAGCGACATCTGCCGCTTCAGCGTCTCCGCCGACATCGCCGTCCATTCCTGCAACCGCTTTTGCTCCTTCCGCGACCCCTTCACACAGAAATGCAACTGCTGTTGCGCCACACTGATGCCCAAATCCCCATGGCCCGAAAAATAAAACAGCAGTAAATCCCCTGCACCCGCCCCCTGGAAAAACTGCCCCGTCGCCGCCTCCATCGCCAGCCGTTCCGGATTCTCCAACGCGATCGGCGCTTCAAACGCCCCCTGCTGCGGATCCCCCAACGCCGCCGCCATCCCCCGCACATCCAGCAAACTTCCCGGCAACGACTCAAAGCCTTCGCCATATTCGCTCACACCGATTAGCAACGCTCGTCGTGCCATTCCCCTTATTGCGCCTGCTTCGCGGATTCGATCGCCGTTACAAATCCCTTAAATTCATCCATCACCGCCGCCAATTCCTTCGCATTGCGCCCATCAAACTCAAACTTTGCCCCCCCATACTCAAACTTCGCCTTCGTAGACGTCCCCACCAGGCGACCATAGAGCCACTTGCCAAAGGCCGCAATATTTTCCAGATTGATTTCCACATCCAAAATACTGCCGCCAGGTTCCCCCTTCGGAATCCCTGCCATCACCGGCACCTGCCCCGCCGAAAACGGTACCACCCGCGCCGAATGCTCCTCCAGCTCCGTGGCAATCACCCGCGTCATCGCTTGCAGTTCCTCATCGGAAGCCGCTTCATCCTCAACCCAGAGATGAAATTCAACCGTCTTTGCGTCACTCATGCGATATACGGAAAAACTACCTGCCATTATAAATCCCTCAAGATAAACCGCTCAATCGCCCTGGCCACCGCCTCCGGCTTCTCCAAATGGGGCACATGGCCACAGTCTTTGATCCACTCCAACTGGCATTGAGGAATCGCCTGGGCAAAGGGCACCGCATCCTTCGTTCCCAGAATTCGATCCTGCCGTCCCCAAATCAGTAGGGTTTCGGCTTGAATTTGGGGGAGACGCGATCGCAACTTCGGATACCCCCCACTCTTCGTAAACCCCTTGAGCCCCTCATCCCAACGAGGCATTTGTAAATGCAACGCCGCGCAAAGTTCCGCATCGGGTGTGACGAGGCGATCGCCCGCAAAATAGGCATTCAAACTAATCTTCCGCCGCACATCAGACCGCCGCAAAAATTCCACCGCCCACTGGTCTAAGGGCGAAAATAAAAACTTACCCATCACCGGACCATTCTGATAGCCTGCACTGTCCAAAAGCACCAACCGCTCAACCGTTTCCGGGTAAGTCAAGCAAAAGTCAATGGCCGCTGCGCCGCCCATCGATGCTCCTACAAGAACTACAGGACGTTGCAGTTTCTGTTGCCAGAAAGCGTAGAGATGGGTTTTGAGGGTTGCGGGGTTGAGGGGGATGTCTGTGGGGCGATCGCTAAAGCCAAATCCCAACAAATCCACCAGCCAAACTTCGCGAGTCTCAGCCAAGCGCGGAAACAACCGCCGAAATTCCAAAAGCGAGCTGTCAAAGCCGTGGAGAATCAACAAGGGCGGTGCTTCAGACGGGCGGCCTGCGGTGGCATAGGCCGTGGCGATGGGCTCGGAGCGGAGGGGCGTGGCGATCGCCTCCACCTGAATCCCCTGGGCGAGGGCGATCGAGGTTGGCTCTGTCAGTTGGCTAGCCAATTGGCGAATGGGATCGGGCAGCGACATTCAAACTCCGGAAAGACGTGGACCTACAGGCTTGAATATACGACCCTAGACATCCCCCTGACACCTGCTAAAATGCGCCCAAGATTGAAGGTAAGGAAGGATCCCGATGGCAGGCAGGTTGAACTGGACTTGGAACTTAGCTCGGAACTCAGCTTGGAACTCAGCTTGGCGCTGGGGAGTAGTGGCGATCGCCCTCCTAGCCCCTCCTTTGGCCCAACCGGCTGGAGCTCAGGCACCGCCTGGGGTGGTCCGTCCAGAACTGGAATTAGGCTCCCAGGGCACCACGGTTCAAGAAATTCAGGCCGTGCTCAAACTGTTGGGCTTTTATCGGGGAAGCGTGGATGGGGTCTTTTCCCAGGACTTTAGCCTAGCGGTGGCGCAGTTTCAGCAGGCAGCGGGGTTGCCGGGAACGGGCCGGGTCACGGTTGCGATGTGGGAGCGACTTTTTCCACCGACTGCTGTGGCGACGCAATTGCCGCTGACGACGAATCCGGTCAGCAATCGACCGATCACGCCCATTGGCAGTCTGACGGCTTCCGCGCCCCAGCCGGTTCCGCCCGCGATCGCCCAACCCGTTCCGCAACCGGAGGCCCCGCCAGAATTTCAAGACATCCGGCCCGAAGCCGAATTTGCCCCCCAGCCGGATCCCTTGGATCCCTACCCAATTTTGCGAGTGGGGGCTCAAGGCGATGCGGTGATGCGGCTTCAGGAGAAATTGCAGGCCCTGGGGGTATTTGAGGGATCCGTGGATGGGGATTTTGGCCCCATGACCGAAACAGCGGTGATGGCAGCCCAGGCGCAGTTGGGCCTGGAGCCCGATGGGGTGGTGGGGCCAGCCACTTGGGATGCGTTAGGACGTTAAGGCCGAACGTTAAGGCCGAACGTTCAGGCAAGACGCTATTGTTTTTGCAGAACCAGAAAGCCGCGATTTTTCCCCGAGGTGCGGTCTAGGGTGTTCATGGCTTGCCAGAGCTCCGTTGTCTTGACCCAGACCGGTGGATACTTGTAGCGCGAGACATCCAAGATCAAAAAGCGATCGCTCGCCGCACTATAGGCCGCCAGCGGCGAAATATGGCCCCCCCGCTCCTGACCGATCGCCGCCCGCAGATAATTGATCACCATAAAATTTTGGGGGTCCTGGAGATTGGCGATCGCCAACGCCCGAAACTCATCCACCCCTATCTCTCCACCGTAGTGAATTTCAGCTGTCACCGGATAGGTTGCAAAAATTCCCGCCAATTCTGCCAGGGTGAGGCCTTGGCGTGCGATCAGCGATCGCGCAATAATCGCCTCCGTCTGGGAATTTAAGACATTTTCCTGGGTGAAATAATCCTGGTCCCAGGCCGCCGCATCCGGCGCATCAATCCCTAGGGCATTCAGGACCATCGCAAGACTCGCCACCCCGCAAAAGGCCTGATTATCCTGGGTTACAAACTGGCTGCTCAGCGGCACAAAATCCGCCTGGGCCTTGCTCTGACGCAGCAACAGCGCCCCTCGGTCAGAATTGAGCGGTAGCAAATTCTCCGGCAAGGGCAGCGTCTGGGCCTCTCCTCGGAATACGGGACCGGTCAGCGCTGTGATGAGGCTTAAGGCGATCGCCCCAAGAAACCCCCGCGCCTTTGATGTTCTCAAGCCCCGCCGCCCTTTTGAGAGACCCATACTGCTACCCTAACTGCTGGTTTTAGTGTTCAGTCTATAGCTGCTGCTCCGTTTCTAGGGGATTGGCATAGTCTAGGGGCGAGATTTTGGTGGAATCTAGCGGTCTGGTGTCCTGGAAGGGGAGGATGGCGATCGCGGGTGCGACCCCCAAGACCAGGGAAAACAGCAGCACAAGCCAAAAAAGGGAACGGGGTAGATGGGTTTTCATGATTAAAGTTCCTCAATCTAAAGGATCAGGGAGTTTGTAACCTGGACATCCATCGGTCTAAATCGCGAGTCGTCTCGCCAGCCGTTTCAGAGCAGCATGTCCTGGGATTATCTACGTCTAGAAGGAAATTTATATGCAGCAGCATGCCCACCTCTCCCCAGGATTAATTTTATTTTTTTAGTCAAAATGCTGATTAGATAAGCCTTTCATGGCCAATGAGGTCGCCAATGTTCTAAGCCCCTAAATCCGATTTGAACCGAGCCCAGTATCTTTGACAGACCTAAAAAAACGGGTCTGCTAACCGATATTTCTCACCCTAGGAGAACTAGATCCATGGCCCCTTTAAATCTGATTCTGGGCAATTTCTTAGACAACATCCTGACCGGTACTGATCAAGATGATTTAATCTTTGGTCTAAATGGTAACGACACAATCGAAGGAGGGTTGGGTGCTGATATTTTGATAGGTGGCTTTGGCGACGATTTTTTGGAAGGGAATAAAGGCGACGATACGATGATCGGCGGGTTTGGCAATGATGTTTTAGATTGGGATGACGGCGACGGCAGCGATATCATGAGCGGTGGCTTTGGTTACGACACCATTGAAGTGGATGGCTCCGTTACCCGAGGCGATAACTTTACCCTAGAAGCGAGAGGTCAGCAGGCCATTTTTACCCGTGTGGGTTTGGATGGACAAAAGGGCGTCGGCGTTTTTAGTTTGACGGTCGATTCTTCAGAGCTTTTCGATGTCAGTGGTGAGGGGGGAAATGACACCTTTTTTGTGGGCAATCTCAACGGAACAGGGGTTCAAAAGGTCAAGTTTGATGGAGGAGACGGTGACGATTTGTTTGATGGGAGTAACAGCAGCGTTAGCATTGAAGCCATCGGCGGCAGCGGAAATGACCGATTGATTGGCAGCCAGTTTGATGACCTGCTAGTGGGGGGAGATGGGGTTGATACGATGACTGGGGGTGGGGGGCGCGATCGCTTTCTCTACACCGGCAATCCTTTTGCAAACGGCACACCCAACGTCACCCCGAACGGCATTTCTGCCCTCAATCGCCCGGATATTATTACCGACTTTACGCTCAATCATGACCAGTTTGCCCTGGATGCCAGCGACCTTGGTATCCACTCGATTCACTTTAGTTCAGGTCTATCTAATCAGCTGGGGGATGGCAATATTTTGGTGCTGACCGATGGCTTTGCCAATGCTGCTGCTGCCGCTAAAGCGATCGACAATAACCATAATATTACGGCTGATGAAGGTGTATTTATTTACTTCAATACTAGTCTGGGCATCAGCCGTTTGGTTTATTCCGAGAACCTGGGCGATGGTGGACCGATTAGCGTTTTGGCCAATCTGACGAACCTGACGAATGTGGGCAATCAGGCAAACTTTGGGGCACAAAACTTCACGGTTGTTTAACGGTCTGGAGCCGGACAAGCCGCCAGACGAACAAACCGGAATAATAGCCGGACGAACGCGGTGTACCCCTCCTGGTTAAGGCCCAATTCTTTTATGGATGTACCCCTTGTCTAGCGCTAGACAAGGGGTAAACGATTTGGATTTGATAAATCGTAAACTGCCAAATCCAACTGAAGGTTTAGACTGAAGCACAGAATTCGATCACGAACGCCCATCGCGAACGCCCATCGCGAAGCCCGACCCTTTGTCTCTGGTAGTCTATGGCCCATCCCCTGTCATCGCTGACTGATGCAGATCTGTGCGATCGCCTGCGTCAAGGCGATGCCAATGCCCTGCGCGTTTTGTATGATCGCTATAGTCGATTGGTCTACACCTTGGCCTATCGCATCCTAGATCGGGCCGAAGAGGCCGAAGACCTGACGCAAGATATCTTTTTGTCGTTTTGGAAAACCCCCAAATTTGACGCCCAGCGGGCCTCCCTCGGCACCTATCTCAGCTTGCTCACCCGCTCCCGTGCCCTCGATCGCATTAGCCAGCGGGCCTCTCGCCAGCGATCGCTCCAGCGTCTCCAAACCGCCGAAAGTGCCTCGTCCCTCTGCGCCACGCCCCTAGACTACGCGGCCTACGACGAGCAGCAGCAGCAGCTCAAAACGGTCTTGGCGCAGCTCTCCGAACCCCAGCGTCAAGTCCTCAGTCTGAGTTATTATCAGGGGCTCAGCCAGTCCGCCATTGCCCAGCAGCTTGCCCTCCCCTTAGGGACCGTCAAAACCCATGCTCGCCAAGGCTTAATCAAACTTCGTCAATTATTGAATGATGCTAGTGAACTCTGAAGATCAAGACCTCGCTGCTGGGTATGTGCTGGGTGATTTAGAGACCGCCGAGCAGACTGAGTTTGAGCTGAGACTGAGCCAAAACCCAGCCCTCCAGGCGGAAGTCAGTCGGTTGCAAACCAGTTTGCATCAGTTGCCTCTGGCCCTAGAGCCGTTAACGCCGCCAGATGGTTTGGGCGATCGCATCCTCGCAGCCTTTACCGCTACCCAGACCCCAGCATCCGCTGCTGAACCCGAGACCGTCTCCCTACCCGAGTCGGTTGCCGCCGATCGGGGCCACTTCGATCGGGGCCACTTAGGGGATCTCGGTGAAATCAGCCGCAGTCGCAGGTCTGGCTCGGGTCGACCTTGGCTGAAACTGCTGGGAATTTTGGTGGCCCTGGCGACGATCGCCCTCGGTCTTGATAATTTGCGGTTGCGGAATCAGTTGGCGATCGCTACCCAATCCAATAGCCAAGCCAACAGCCAAGCCAACACCAACCCACTGATTTCCAGCCTCGCCGATATCCTACAGCAACCCAAAAGCCGCCTGGTTTCTCTGCAAAACCCAGAGGCGGGTCTCTCGGGCACACTGCTGTTTACTCCTGGTCACTGGCAGGAAGTGGTCATTGCTTTTGGCGACTTACCGCCCCTGCCCCCGGATCAGGTCTATCGCATGTGGCTGGAGCTGGCGAATGGAGAGGTGCTGCCCTGTGGGGAGTTTATCCCCAATGCAGAAGGCCAAGTTTTGATCCGACTGACCCCTCCCCAAACGCCTCCGAAGGGAGTCAAGGCAACGGGAATTTTTGTCACAGCCGACGCTGCCGGAGCCCCACTCCAGCCCACCGGTAACCGATTACTCTCTAGCGAGCTGTGATGGCGTAACCGGCCCAGGCACTCAAGGGGCTAGCCAGTTCCAGCCCCTAGGCCAGAACGGTTTAGGCAGGAATCGGTTCGAGGGGCAGGGACGTCGGTACTTGCTGACGACTCCAGCGCTCCAGCATCCGAGCACAGCGATCCTCAACGATCACCTTGGCGTTGTAGGGTTGTGCGGCCCGCAGACAGGCTTCGGCAGTGTAGTGCTGCGGCTGTTGCAGAACTTGTTGGATCGTGGTGGCCACCGCTTGGGGCGATCGCCCTTCACAAATCAAGCCACTGCCCTCCGACAGCACACGCGGGGTTTCGCCACATCGAGTGGAAACGACCGGAGTCCCGCAGGCCAAGGCTTCGAGAATCACCAGAGGAAGCCCTTCATAGAGGCTAGTTAATAGACAGATACTTGATAATTGATGAAGTTGGGCCAAGCGAGCCGGGGTAACGGGACCGAGGAGCGTGATGCGATCGCCCAATCCCAAACGCTGAATTTCAGCTTCGACATCGGCCCGCATTTCCCCATCCCCAGCAATCAAAAGATGCACATCCGGCAATGGCAATTGGGCAAAGGATTGAATTAATAGGAGTGGATCCTTTTGGGGGTGCAATCGGCCAGCAAAGAGAATAAAGCGTGTCTCCGGTGCCAGACCTCGCTCGGCAGCAAAGGCTTGTCGTGCCATGTTCCGTTCGGCTGCACCAAGGGGATAAAAGACTTCTTCGTCAAAGGTATTGGGAACTAGGGAGAGGCGATCGGCCAAGTTGGGGTAGCGCTCACGATATTGCACCAGCGCATCCGTGTTACAAGACCAAATTTCAGTAAACTGTGGCAATAACTGCTGCTCTAAACGAAGATAAAGCGAAGGGGCATGACGCCACAGAATAGCGCCCTTGCTCCCTTCCGTTCCCATTACTTGGGTATAGACATCATTTTGAACAAACCAGGTTTTTTCGCCGGACCAGCGATGTCCAACCAGGCAGGGCTCTAAGCGGTAAAAATGAATAAAGTCAGACGAGAGATTATGCCTGAGCAGCGCCATCGTATAGCGTAGCGAGGTTGGAATCAGGCGTCGGTGATTGTCATCGGGGATATAGAGCAACGGTAAAAACTGTACGTCTCGCCCGCAAAATTCTCGGCGATGCCAGCGGTTCAGTTCAACTCCCGGCACCGCACTGACGCCCGCAAATCGAACTTCAAAGTCGTTGGGAATATATTTGAGAAAATAATTAACCATCGTTTGAATTCCCCCGATTGAGGAATTCCATGGATCATGTTGATATAGTAGGGAAATTGTAGGCTTACGCATGTTTTTTAACCTTCCAATAGAGGACGGCGGGCGAAACAACTACGAACGCAGGAAAAACAGAACAACGACCATCGAATCGATCAGTGCAGGTTAAGGTGCTGATCGACAGAGGACGTCAGGGCAAGCTCAATACGACCCATAAACAGCGCTGAGGGACTACTGGGCTGCTAGGTATATTGATTTAGCACAATGAATCGTGATGAAGAAAATATTTCAAATAGACTGATATAGATACACCTCAGAGCAATTCTGTTCCAGAAAAGATCTGAACCTAGACCCATAGCCTGTAACGTTTATCTTGCTTAAGCTCAACTTTGAGTTCAGTCTTGAGAATACTGCGTATCGCAATGAAGTTAGTATAGATCAGCCCTCGGTTCTCGCTAGATCTGGTCAAAAAGATTCATCGATTCTTTAAGGATTTGGCAGTGAATTTACGGTGTTCTCTCTCAACTCACCCAGAGAAGAGTACGCTATCCGGATCTAATCGAGTTTAATTCGAATTTTAAAGACTCTATAAAAAATCTGATTTTTTCCGGATGGAAAGGTATTGCTTAGAAACACAGCCCCATACAGGTGCTAGAGACCTTAGTCTGTCCTGACTAGAATTAAGCACCACAAAAGACAACAAAAGATTGAGAAACAGTCAGATTAGATCGCAGGTCATGAATTCCCGTTGATGGCTATCTTTAAAGCCTTGTTAAAGAAACGGACCTTATTCAGTTCTTTTATTCAGCTATTTTGCTTATAAATTTTTATTCATCTAAATGCCTGCCAGTTTGGCAGCTCTTTTTCAAAAGATTGAGCCACGATTAACCAAACGTTTGAGTCCTAATGGTTTTCTTTTGCTAAGCAAAAATAAGCAATTCAGGCTTGCTGTGCTTAATTTTAGACAAAAAACCATTTAGCCTCATTGTTCTAAATGTTAGAGCGTTTGCAAAGCCGGTACCTGTCTTTTACTCGCCATGACTACAGAAACCTTATTTCTTCAGCCTAGTTCTTCAACGACGAAGCCCTTTAACAATGTGGCCAACGGGACGGGAAGTCTCAGTTTTTATGACAGTAGTAAAAGCTCTACTGCGGTTCTAACGTCTACAGAAGCTCAAACGCTTGTGAGTGGTGGTGTAGCTGCTGCGATCGCCGAAGCAGCCGCTACTTATCTGGCGAGTCCAGATTTTTCCAATGTGTTCAATACCAGCACCGTCATTGGTCAAGACGGAACCTATCAAGGGGTTGCGAGCAGCGCCGCAGAGATCCTGGCAACCTATGCGGTCAAGCCGGGAGATACACTGGACTTTAATTTCAATGCTGATGTGGCGTTGCAGGCCACTGAAATCGAAAAGCCCAATAAGTATTATTCTTTGGTTGAGCAAAAAACTAGCTTTTTGGTCATTGATTTGGATCCGGCTCCATCCAATTGGTATAAGTGGTCGAAGTGGGGCAAACCTCAATCCCCTAAAATTATTGGCTACTTTGGCCTAACGGGGGATTTGGAATCTTCGAAGCAGTCTCTCAAGCAATCCTTGACGAAGAGCAATAATGTCCAACTGTTCTCCGATAAGAAGTCTTCTGATATCGATCGCAATAATGGTATAGACTTCCTTACGCGTCAAGTTTCCGGTAATTTTCGAGACAAGTTCTCTGACAGCAGCCGGATTGCCGTCGTGAAATTGACGACCAGTTTTGTCAAGGTAACCGGGGATGAATTGATTGATGGCTTGGGTCGTGACGTGACCTATGGAACCATTTTTAATGACACACTCTATGCTTCTTCTAGAGGCGGAAAAGTGTACGCTAGCTTGGGCGATGACACGCTAAAGGGCAGCAAGGGACAAGACATCCTCGAAGGCGGGGGCGGGAATGACAAACTCTACGGCGAAGATGGCAACGACAAGCTGTTTGGCGGGGATGGTAACGATTATTTAGAGGGTGGTTCTGGGGATGATTTTTTGATTGGGGGATCTCAGAATGACACTCTCAATGGTGGGTACGGGAACGACAAGATAGTGGGTGTTGATTTCCGGATGGCCAATGCCGGAGCCTACGAAATCGATCAGTTGAGCGGGGGCGGATATCCGGGGGGCAATGTTTCAGACAAGTTTGTGCTGGGGGATAATAAGCAAGCCTACTACCAAGGGGGTGGAAATCAAGACTACGCCCTGATCAAAGACTTTGCAAAGGGTTGGGACAAGATTTGGCTGTACGGTGCAGCCGGGGACTATACCGTGGAATATGTAGGCTCAAGCTGGGGTTATAATCCTTGGGGATCTTGGGGCGGTGGCGGCGGCACGCCTTCCGATGGATTGGCTTCCGGGTCACGCATTTATCGGACTGCGGGTGGGCAAAAAGATCTGATTGGTGTGGTTGAGAATGTCAATCTTTCTGGACAACTCAATTCGTCTTCGATATTCCAATACAATCAAACCGTAACGGCTTAGTGAAGAGAAAGAATGCGATCGCCTCTGCCGCATCTACACCATAGTGCCGAGGCGATCGCGTTCCTTTTCAGCGTAAGACTTTTGACGAAGGATCGCTTCTTGTGAAAAGGATTTATTCCTCTTCATCGTCATCGTAATCCTCGTCTTCTTCGTCATCGTAATCCTCGTCTTCTTCTTCATCGTAATCCTCGTCGTCGTCATCTTCATCGTCATTGTCTTCATCCTCGTCGTCGTAGTCCTCGTCTTCTTCGTCCTCGTCTTCTTCGGAATCTAAGGAATATTCATAATCTTCGTCAATTGCGAAGGTTTCACAGAGGCTATCTAGCTCTTCTAAAAAATCCTCTGAATCATCGATAGTTAAATCAAAGTTGCTAATCGTAATTCTGTAATCATCTTCAGTTTCCTCCTCTTCATAGTCAAAGTAATAATCCTCTTCATTATCAATATAGCTTTGGCATAGTTCTTCTAACTTTTCAATAAAGCCTTCCGAATCATTTGTACGAATATAAAAATCATAGAGCAGAAGTGAGTCTTCACCCGCGAAGACGGAGTCTCCATCCTCCCAAATGTCAACACTAAAATCTAGATCGCTAATGGCTTTAATAATCCAAGAATCGTGACCGTTATAGTCATTGTGGATCACGTAGGAATAGGGAATATAGCAATAGCCTTTATCTCCCCATTCTGTACCCCAAGAGTTTCGTACAATAAACATGCGATCTTTATCGGAATAGCCCACACAGAGCATCGCGTGCCAGCCGTGGGTTTCGCGTACGTTGTCTGAACGCTTGGGCATAGGCACACGGCCCCGATGGCGGGTCGCTTCATCAAACGAATCAAAGGTATTGAGGGCAAAGGCGATGGGGTAGCCTTCAGCCAGGGTATGCCGCCATAGGTTTAAATCAGTTTCAATTGCTTCAGCTTCAACAATTTTAAAGTTACTTGCTTGTTCATAGGCGCTTTTGTCAGGTTCTTCACAAATAAGCGATTCATCGTTTGCCCAGAGGTCTTCACAGCAGGCCCCATGTTCAATCAAAGCATTGATGGCGCAAAACATTTGTGAACCTTCATCGCTCTGTTCACAGCCTTCCTGGGCGCGGGCATTGTAGTAAACAAACAGACGACTGACATTCTCTGATTCACCCAGGTTGCGCTTGGCAAGATATTCGTAGGCACCCACAAAGGCATTGGCCACACAGCTATTTCCGACCTGTTCTTCCACCTCAGTCATGTGCTTCCGCAAATCTACCCTGCGGGGCAACTGCGCTGCTTGGAACCGATTATTTTGGTGGTATTTCGTATTTTCGGGCTTTTTACCGGGACGATAGCCCCCGATGCGACGATTGCGCACTGGCAAAAGAGTCAGCATGATCCTTCGGCTCCTTCAGCATCAGGACTAAGTAATTTTACAAGGGGCTATTCAGCCTGTCCTAGGGTTAAAGTTCCCAATTCCGGCCTCGCCATTGCTTGTGTCCTGCATCTTATTGAGATTGAATCCCCCACGAAGAGCTTCTCTTCTGCCTAGGGAATGCTAGGGGAATAAATTCACTTTGAAGGGTTGAGAGGCTCAAGAATCATGGCAACAATTCGCAAAGTCAACACCGATCCCAGCACCACCTGGGACGATCTGAGTTGGACCGAGATGAACAGTACTGAACAAGAACTCTGGGCCAAGCTAGGTTGGACCGAAGCCAGTTGGGAAGAAGACATTGATTCTCCTGCCAGCGATGACCAGTACTGGGCAGAGCTCAGCGCCACTGAACGCCAAGCGGCCCAAGACCTGGGCTATACCCCAACAACTTGGGATGAAGAATAGTTCTTTGATCTTTCCGTAACACCAGGCACTCAGCGAGCAGGCTGGGAACGTCTCAAGCCTTACTTATCCCACTTCTGTTGCGATACTATATATCTTGCTCTTTGCTCATGCAACAACTCATTAAGGGATACCCTCCTGCGCGTCGCCGTACGCGCTATGGTACTTTGGCAGACCGATGGCGCTATGGCTTTGATAATTTTATGTCTCGGGGAACCGCTGCCTTGGTCAGTGGTTTGATCCTGGCCTCGTTGGCTTTCATTTTGCCCATCAGTGTTTTGGTGAGCCTCGCAGGTATTGCTCCAGAGGGCGGCGATCGCCTCAGTCTACCGGAATCCATCTGGGCCGTGCTCATGCGCAGCCTTGACGCAGGGACCGTCGGTGGTGATACAGGCTGGGTCTTTCGTTTAACAATGCTGGTCGTCACCTTTGGTGGCATCTTTGTTGTGAGTACACTCATCGGTTTACTCAGCAGTGGCATTGACTCCAAACTTGAAGATTTGCGCCAGGGGCGATCGCGAGTCATCGAAACCGACCACATTGTAATTTTGGGCTGGTCGCTGCAGATCTTTACGCTGATTTCTGAGTTGGCGATCGCCAACGCCAATCGCCCCGATACCTGCATTGTCATCCTGAGCGAACAAGACAAAGTGCAGATGGAAATGGCCCTTTACGATACGCTGGGCAAGCTGCCTCGAATTCGATTAGTTTGCCGCACCGGTAGTCCGAGTAATATGACAGACCTCGGTATCGTCAGTATTCAGACGGCTCGATCAGTCATTATTCTCAATTCCACTCAGGACCGTGCTGATACTCAATTGGTAAAGACTTTGTTGGCCGTTGCGAATATTCCGCGATCGCTCCCCGAGCCCTATCATATCGTCGCCCAAGTTCAATCAGAAAAAACTTTAGAGGTGCTTAAGCTCATCAGCAAAAACCAGGAAGTTGAGCCTTTACTAACCCATGACTTAATCTCGCGCATTGTCGTCCAAACCTGTCGACAATCGGGGCTTTCGATTGTCTATATGGATTTGCTCAACTTTAGCGGTGACGAAATCTACTTCAAGGAAGAGCCTGCACTTCAGGGTAAAACCTATGACCAAGCACTCCTCGCCTACAACAACTCAACGGTGATTGGGATTCAAACCATCCAGGGTGAAATTCAACTCAATCCACCCGGTCAAACGGTCTTGCAACCTGGTGAACGGTTAATTGTCATTAGTGAAGATGATGATACGATTTGTTTGACAAATTCTGGCCATCGAGCCGTCGATGCTCAAGCCATTCAGCCTGCCAAGCCGATTACGCTGAAAGCCGAACACACTTTAATATTAGGTTGGAACGATCAAGTTAAAAATATTATTCGACAATTAGACCAATATGTTGCCCTGGGGTCTACCGTCACGGTGCTTGCCGAGTTGTCCGAGGAAGCACTATCGCGATCGGATGAATCCCTGAGCGAGTACAAACAGGCAGTACGTTATCTCTCTGGTGACCCCACAGACCGAGAGGTCCTCGAAAGTCTTCATTTAACTAAGTATAATCAGGTCATTGTTCTCTGTAATCCTAATTTAGATGCGGAACAGGCGGATGCACAAACGCTGATGACGTTGCTGCATTTGCGAGATATTGCCGATCGCCATCACCATGATTTTCAGATTGTCACCGAAATTCTGGATGTCAAAAATCAAGCTCTAGCTCAGGTTGCTAGACCGGATGACTTCGTGATTAGTGAGCAAATTATTAGCTTGATGCTAGCCCAGGTGGCAGAGCAGAAAAGCATCAATGCAGTCCTCACTCGCCTCTTTAGTCCCGAAGGTTCGGAGATCTATCTTAAGCCCGCAGATTCCTATGTGACAGTAGATCGACCCGTTAACTTCTACACGGTAGTAGAAGCCGCCAGGCAGCGAGGAGAATCGGTGATTGGCTATCGCTGTCAAGGGGATGCTGACAATATGGCGAGAGCCTATGGGATTGTGATTAACCCACCCAAGGATCAGCCCATTCACTTTTCCTGTGAGGACAAGATTATCCTCTTAGCGGAAACTTAAACTTCAGAGGACGAGAAAGGATGCGATCGCCTCTGCCACCTCTACGCCATATTCTTCCCCTAGACCCAGGCTACCTGGGAGTTTAAGCATAGGAAAAAGAGCAGTGGGAGAAGAGGAAGACAGTGCCGTGGCGATCGCTTCCATTTCGGCTTTAGATGAGGGTGGAGCTTGGTCTGCAATCACGACCCCAATGGGAATAGAGCATTGAGCCAACATCTGGAGAAATGCCTCCCGCGATTCGACTGGATCGAGCCCACCCGTGACAAAGGCGGCTGGGGCATAGCGGGCACCAGTTTTTTGGGTGTTCTGATGGCGTTGGGCAAGATAGTCGGGGGTGAGCTGAGTTGCGTCAACAAAGACGTGGCGACGGTACATCCATTTGAGAAAGCTAGGGCGGGTGTTGAGACCGTAAAGCGCTTGGCCTAGGAGGGGCGATCGCACCAGTTCCCGTAAGGCAGTCCGAACCCCTTTAGGCGCACCCATAACGGCCAGTGGCCCCCGCCAAGTCGGCGCAACGAGCACGAGTTTTGTGCATAGTCCTTGGTTCGCAGCCGTGAGGGCGTAGCCTGCGGCATGACCCGCAGCAATCAGGACAGGAGGCTGGGCTAGTTCCCGGATGAAGTCTTGGAGAAACTGATGGTAGAGAGTAGGTTCGTAGGACAGTTTGGGGCGATCGGAGTCGCCGAAGCCCGGCCAGTCGAGGGTGATGACTTGAACGCGATCGGGAAATTGTTGCAGCAACTGCATAGCCATAGCCCGCAGTTCGTGGCGGCTGGAGACGGTACTGAAGGCTGGCAGTAGCACCAGCGGTGTCCCTTGCCCCCAGGTTTCAAAACAGATGTTGAGGGCTTGGGTTTTCCAGGTCCAGGTCCAGGATGTGGTCTTGCTGGAAGACGTTGCGAGGGTTTGCGGAGCAGAGGCCTGATTCATGATGGTTGCACCAATGATGGATTTCAATCTCAATATCACCCAATTTATCCAAGCATGCTCCCCAAGTCTGCAATCATTTAATCCTTGGCCCAGATAGTCATCCGTGGCGAATAAATGCAGGGCCATAGGCTGCCGTTAGGGTATCTGGGTGTAGAACTTCCTCCGGGGAACCTTGATGAATCAACTGACGATTGAGACAAAGAACACAATCACAGTGGGTTCTGACCATATTTAAGTCATGGGAAATTTGTAAAATCGACCAGCCCTGTTCTCGTTTGAGTTGACTCAGTAAGGCATAAAACTCTGCTTCCCCTCGTACATCTAAGCCTGCGGGTGCTTCGTCCAGAATCAACAACTGTCGAGGACGAATCAAGCAGTAGGCCAGTAATACTCGTTTGATTTCACCTCCTGATAAACTGCTGATAGCTTGGCGATGCAGATGGCTGGCTTCTACCTGGGCTAGCGCAAGCTGAACCGCATGGGATCGCTCTCGCCATCCCACCCAAGGAAGTTGCCAGCCTAATCGATCCCAGCCCAATCCCACCAGCTCCGCAACGGTCATGGGAATCCGTTGATCAATCAAGAAGTTTTGTGGTAGGTAAGCAACATGATGGCGGAGCAAGGTTTCGGTCTTAGGACCCAGGCGTTGCCCCAGCAATGTAACCTGTCCAGCCTGATAGGGTAATAGCCCTAAAATAGCTTGAATCAGCGTACTTTTGCCTGCACCATTGGGGCCAATAATGGCCATGTCCATACCCGCAGGCAGCGAAAAAGAAATATCTTGGATAGCGGCTGTCTTTCCTCGATGGACGGTTAGACGTTCTACGGTCAGAATGGGAGGCATTGATGACATCATAGGGGGGTTGGCATCATGAGCCCGCAAAGGCTTGTTGCAGTTGAATAACATTCTCCCGCATGACGGTAAAGTAGGCATCGGGCCTAATACTATCCATCTCTCCCACTTCATTGGGCTGAAATGTACTGATGTTTACATTCAAATCTTGAGCTAAGGCCTGGAAGGGACCCGCTGTTGCTTGAGATTCAGTTAAGAGGGTTTTGAGCTCAGATTTTTTTACGGCTTCCATGACTCGTTTGACATCATTAGGGGCAGGATTCTCTTCGGGAATTCCCACTAAAAATTCGACTTTTAAGCCATAGCGATCGGCAAAGTAATTGGCAAAGTCGTGATAGGTGACAAAGGTTTTACCTGCAAAGGGAGACAGGGTCTTCTGAATCTCCTGGTGAAGTGCTTCTAACTGTGCGTTATAGGTAGCAGCATTGGCCGTAAATTGTGCTTCACAAGTGGGCTGAGCTACGATCAAGCCATCGCGAATATTGTTCACTTGATCCATCGCTCGCACCGGATCTAACCAAATATGGGGATCGAATTCACCATGATCATGGCTCTCTGTTTCTTCGCCGTGATGTTCTGACTCTGTACCGTGATGATCATGCTCGCTCTCTACCATGGGAATCAGATCGAGTCCTTCGCTACTATCAATAATCTTCAAGTTTGGATTGCCCGTATTCTCGATCATAGAGTCTAGAAAATGTTCAATTTCTAGGCCGTTTTGTACCAAGACATCTGCCTGTGACAGGCTTTGAGCATCACTGGGTTTAGCCTGATAATCGTGGGGACCAACATTGGTCGGCAAGAGTTGAGTGACCTCAGCGCAGTCACCCGCTACCGCTTTAGTGAACTGGGTCATGGGCAAAAATGTCGTTACAACCTTCAGCTTCTGCTCGCTGCTAGGGGCCGCATTATTGGCTAAGTCTTGAGCAGAGGTTTTGCCTGCGTTTTGGCCTGCGTTCTGGGCTACCTCTGGATTGGATTGGCCGGAGCAAGCACCTAGCACTAGGGCGATCGCCAGACCTAAAAATCGAACGTGAATGGATTGACCTTTAGCTAAAACCATGGCTAAAACTATCTCCAAGTCGCAACATCTTTTGCAAAATAGGTCAAAATCAGGTCGGCACCTGCGCGCTTCATACTCGTTAGGGTCTCCATCACAACTTTTTGTTCATCGATCCATCCCTGTTGAGCGGCAGACTTAATCATTGCGTATTCGCCGCTGACGTTATAAGCCGCGACAGGAAGCCGAGTAACTTCTTTGATCCGCCAGATAATATCGAGGTATGCTAGGGCTGGCTTAACCATCACAATATCTGCCCCTTCCCACTCATCTAAAGCCACTTCCTTAAGGGCTTCCCTGCCATTGGCTGGGTCCATTTGATAGGTTTTTTTATCGCCAAATCGAGGCGCAGAATGTAGGGCATCCCGGAACGGACCGTAGTAGGCTGAGGCATATTTTGCCGAGTAGGTCAGGATACCAACGTGACCATATCCTGCGGCATCAAGCCCCTGGCGAATGGCCTGCACACGGCCATCCATCATATCGGAGGGTGCCACACAATCGCTTCCAGCTTCGGCTTGGGATAGGGCTTGTTTAACCAAGATTTCGACCGTTTCGTCATTCAAAATACGACCGTCCTCTGCCACAATGCCATCATGACCTTGATTGGAATAGGGGTCGAGGGCAACATCGGTAAACAGGGTTAGATCCGGCAGTTGGGCCTTAATTGCCCGTACCGTTTTTTGCACCAATCCCTCGGGGTTATAGCTTTCGCTGCCGGTTGCATTTTTCTGAGCTTCAGGAATCAGGGGAAATAAGGCTACGCCGGGAATGCCAAGGTCCCGGACAATCGCGAGTTCTTCTAGCAACAAATCTAGCGTGAAGCGATCGCATCCCGGCATGGAGGATACAGGCATCCGCTGATTTGCCCCCGTCATCACAAACACAGGGTAAATCAAATCATTCACTGTCAGTGAAGTTTCCCGGACCATCCGCCGCAATCCCTCGTTTTGCCGCAACCGACGAGGCCGCTGGACTAACCTGAGGGCCTGGGTTGAGTTGGATGGAGGCGGCGACGTATCCGTATCAGACAGAGGTTGTGACGCCTCAGTTGTCACACTGCCGAGAGGAAGAGCGAGTTCTAGAGTAGAGTCTCCGGAGGCCATAAATTGCAGAAGCGATGAGGGTTATTATATGATAATGAAAATCATTATCACTCAATTCGTCAAGAGAAAATGCTTCGTTTAGAAATGTTATTGAGAGGAAATCTGTGGTGAACCGGAGGTTAACGAGTAGTCAGATGTTGGTATACGAGGTGTTACAAGACACGTCTCTGGAATTAAGTGCTCAGGCGATTCATGCCGCTTTAGTTCGTCGCGGGCATGCCCGTGGCTTGGCAACGGTTTATCGGGCATTGCGAGGGTTGCAATTGCTGGGGTTGGTGCGATCGCATTCCTTGCTCGCAGGAGAACAGGGATTTAGCTTGTGTCACAAAAACTCCCCCTACCTCACCTGTTTGCAATGCGGACAATCGGTATCTTTAGCAATGAGTCCGATGGAAAACTTTGTCCGACATCTTGCTCAACAAGCGAACTTTCTAGTCTATTACCACACGCTAGAGCTTATTGGGATCTGTTTGCCTTGTCAAGACAATATTCAAGGGGAACATCATCAAACGTAGCCTTAGAAGTGGCGTTGATTTTGAATCGCTTCAAGGTCGCAAGTCCCGGTCTCCGCACAGCGATACCCGGCTAAAAGTGCCTTGTTAATCTCGACCACATGGTGGGAAAACTTTTGGTCGTGGGGTTTCGCATTTGGAAGACGATCGGCCTGTTGCTGATGCACAATGATTGATCCGGATGGAACATACTTTCCAGGCAGAATTTCTACATCCTGGATGAGTGCATGCATCATGACGATGCAACCTTGACCGACCTTGGCATTAAAGACTGTGGAACGAAAGCCGATAAAACAATTATCGCCTACGTAGGCTGGTCCGTGAATTAGAGCCATGTGAGTAATACAGGTATTTCGACCAATCCAGACTGAATACAATTGTTGATCATCTCCAGTGACACGACCTTCCTCGAGGCCATGAATGACGACGCCATCTTGAATATTGCTGCGATCGCCAATGTGAAAGGGGGTCCCTTCATCCGCTCGAATCGAGCAATGGGGAGCAATCAGTACGCCTTCGCCAATGTGAATATCACCAATGAGACTAGAGGCCGGATGAACATAGGCGGATGGGTGAGCTTGGGGACGATCTGTACTTTGGTCCCAGGGGGTTGGTGGTGCAGGTTGATAACGGAGTGGCATAGAAATGAAGCTTGCAGATGGATGGTATTTAAGGCACTGAAAACCAAACGTTGAGTTGAATGACCGGGAACCCTTAAAGTTGAGTTGGATTAGGTGCATCGCCATACACCTGTTGCGGATCGAAGGTTTTTTCTAACTCAGTAAAGTGCAGTGTGATCGACTGGGCTACTGCGTCCCCCAGCGGAATTTCACGATAGAAACAAGAATGATATCCCACATGACAGCTTGCCCCAGTTCCAGCCACATCGACTTTCATCCAGAGGCAATCTTGATCATCGTCAATCAGCAGTTGTCGAACATGCTGAATCAGCCCACTGGTCGCCCCCTTATGCCAAAGAACCTGACGACTGCGGCTGTAGTAATGGGCTTCGCGGGTGACGATTGTGCGCCGTAGTGCTTCGGCATTCATGTATCCCTGCATGAGCACTTCGCCGCTGGAGGCGTTGGTGGTGATCACGGGGATTAATCCTTGGGCATCGAACCTTGGGGCAAGGCTGGTGCTTTCTTCAACTTGCTGAACGGACTGCCGCTGCGAAAAGGGGAAACTCATGGCCAGAAAACGACATAGAATAATGATGGATAGTTTGATAATGATTATCATTTCTATTGTAGGGTACCATGGCGCTCTAACGCCGAGTGGTGCTAAATTGACGCCTAAGCACACCGTTCTAGGGTGATTGATGAGTTCCGTTCTGAAATTGTGAAAACACCAGTTTGTTGCTTTAGCGCTGTTCTGGGCTTTGGTCTGGGTTCTGTTTTCAGCCTGGGAGGTTTGTCGGCGATCGCCTACGAAGTCACCCTAAGCCCCAGCAGCCCCCAACTGGGTGACACCCTCAGCGTTGACATTCGAGCCGAGCAGCCCAACTCTACCGAGCCGCCCCAGGTGCAGGTCGGCAGCAAAACCTATCCCAGCTTTGCTCTTCCCGGTCGTGGTTTACCCCAGTTTCGGGCCTTGATTCCGACGAGCCCTTTAGATAAGCCAAGCCGGTTGGTGGTACAAGTCAGTGGTCAGGACAGAACCCGTAATCTGGCGGTGGAGTTGCGGGGGCGATCGTTCCGCACCCAGAGCATTTGGTTGCCCCCCGGAGATGACGATTTGGGGACGGATTTTGAGTTCGATCGCGTCGATGCCTTCAAGCAACTGGTGAGCCCAGAACGCCACTGGTCTGGGCCGTTGCTGCGTCCGAGTGCAGGCTCAATCACGACGGAGTATGGGGTTCAGCGTTATTACAACGGCAAATTTGCGGATGACTACTACCACCGAGGGGTGGATTATGCCGCGCCCACGGGCACGCCTGTGGTGGCTCCGGCGGCGGGCTACGTGCGTTTGGTGGGGCGCGAGGCCGAGGGCTTTGAAATCCATGGCAATACCATTGGGGTTGACCATGGCCAGGGGGTGCTGAGTATTATGATTCACCTCAGCCGCATTGATGTGAAGGAGGGGGATTTCGTGACGGCGGGGCAGCGCATTGGGGCGATCGGCAATACGGGGGCTTCAACCGGGCCTCATCTCCATTGGGGTCTCTATGTCCATGGGGTGGCGGTTGATCCAGTGCCCTGGCGAACCACCGGTGTAGAGTAGTCCATTCTTCGCAGTACCCAGGTCAAGACTCATTCATCTACTGCTTTGTCGAGGAGCATTATAGAAAGCTTGCATCGCTCCCTGATCGAAGTTTTTTGCGGTGCATACAGGTAGAAGAAATGACTCTTGGTCTGGGCTAGAAATCCCTCCTGTTGCAGTTGTTTCAATAGTCGAGTTGTTGTCACGCGTGTACTGCCCACAAAGTCTGCAATCATTTGGTGCGTGAGACGCAAGTTGATCAGCATTCCGGTTTCTGTGCGTTCACCAAATCGTGAACCTAACCACATGAATAAACGCTCAATTCGCTGCATGACTGGACCGTGACGCAAGGTTAGGAGAACTTGAGTCTGTTTAACTTGGTTAAGGGACTGATGTACCCATAGATCCGGGGTGAGGGTGCTGATCGGAACAACCGTGACCTGGGTAATGCTCTCAACTTCAAGGGCATCCTGGGGAACCAAGGGAAATCCCAGTAAGTCACCTTGGCTCCAGATACCGACGGGGATGAGCGTACCGTCTTCGGCGAGAATGCAGGTGAGGATGAAGCCCTGAGTGATTTGCCAAAATCCATGTTGAGGTAGCTGTAATCGTTCTCTACGTTGAAAAGTGATGGTTTGAGGCTCTCGATTTGGCAGTGCGTACTCTGGGCAATCACCACTCATGTCTCTAACTTTCATCAGTGAGCTTTTCCATCGGGGTAACTCATTTTGTTCCTGCTGCTGCCAAGAATCACCTAGCCCTAATAAATCATCCATAAAATGGTGCCTAGGAATCGTTTAGATTCTCATTGTTCTGAAAAGCTTTGATTAAATCGACTGGCTCGATCTCAGCCACAGCTTTATGAACCTTAAACTGCCTAACGGGATCTGTCATGACTGTAATTGCCGTTTCAATGGGAGGACAGTGAGGTTCATGGCACTGTAATTGGCTAATTGAGATCACGATTTCTTCCTCAACATGGAGAAGTTCAAAGAGCCAACTTTTCAGTTGTTCGACTTGAGCGGGTTCGGCTTTGAGCGGTTGAGATGAAAAGAGATTCATGGTTACGATAGGTTTTGGATAAGCTGAAATAGATTGCTTCAGACCTTGATAAGACTGAGTTCATGAGACTGAGTTCAACCAACTGGAACTCAAGACATTGAGAAATAGTGAGGATGGAAAGCTTTAGATGAGAGATTTTTGGGCGATCGCCTCCTGCATTTTGTCGATGAGCACTTGAAGCTTTAAGCAGCCTAAATCTCCCCCCATTCGGGTCCGAACACTGAGGGTTTCGCTCTCTACCTCTCGTTTGCCAATTACCGCAATCACAGGGATTTTTTCAAGTTCTGCGGTTCGAATCATTTTGCCGAGGCGATCGCCACTCTGATCCACCTCTGCCCGAAATCCTTGTTTTTTTAACTGCTGAACCCATTGATCTGCATAGTCCCGCTGTTTATCACTCACGGGCAATAGCCTGACTTGTACCGGAGCCAACCACAGCGGAAAAAGGCCCGCATAGTTCTCAATTAAAATGCCAAAGAATCGCTCTAGGGAACCGAAGATGGCGCGGTGAATCATGATGGGTCGTTTCCGTGAACCGTCCGCTGCGACATATTCCATGTCAAACCGTTCTGGCAAGTTGAAATCCACCTGAATGGTAGAACATTGCCACAGACGACCAATGGCATCGCGAATTTTGATGTCAATCTTGGGACCATAGAAAGCCCCGCCCCCTTCATCCGTGAGGTAGGGCCACCCCTTGGTTTCTAATGCTTCGATCAACGCAGCGGTGGCCAATTGCCAAATCTCATCCCCACCGACGGATTTCTCTGGTCGAGTTGAAAGATTGACTTCATAATCCTGGAAGCCAAAGTCTGAGAGGATTTTTTCCGTGAGGTCTAGAACGCCTAAAATTTCAACGGCGACCTGATCGGGTAAACAGAAAATATGCGCATCATCCTGAGTAAATCCGCGAACGCGCATCAACCCGTGGAGCGTGCCAGATCGCTCGTAGCGATAGACTGTGCCGAGTTCTGCCCAACGCAGGGGAAACTCCCGATAGGAATGGAGATCATGCTGGTAGGTCAACACATGAAAGGGGCAATTCATGGGTTTGAGCTGATAGGCTTGCTCCTCCACATCAATGGCATCAAACATGCCATCTCGATAGAAATCAAAATGGCCCGAGGTTTTCCAAAGCTCTAGGTTGGCCAGATGGGGGGTGAACAATAGCTCATAGCCTGCCTCCGTATGAGCCTGCCGCCAATAGTCTTCGATCACACGGCGAATTCTTGCGCCCTTAGGGTGCCAAAACACCAAGCCGCCCCCCGCTTGCTCTTCAATGCTGAAGAGCTTTAGTTCTTGGCCCAACTTGCGATGATCCCGCCGTTTAGCCTCCTCTTTTTGTTGGAGATAGCTTTGGAGCTGTTCTGGAGTTTCCCAAGCGGTGCCATACACCCGCTGTAACTGTGCCTTGGTTTCGTCACCTCGCCAATAGGCTCCGGCCACACTTTCCAAGGCAAAGGCCTGGGGATTGATCTGCCCCGTCCGGGTCAAATGGGGGCCAGCACAGAGATCCCACCAGCAGGGGTGGGGGGGAATGACGACTGGGTGAATCAGAGACGGTTCGACTTCCGGGTGATTGGTCCAACCGCTGTCAGGGCAGCCGATGAAATAGCGACTAATGACGGCCTCCTCTGGGAGACTATCAAGAATTTCGAGCTTGTAGGGTTCGTTGAGTTGCTCAATTTCCGCCTTAATGGCTGTGCGATCAACAGTTTCTTGAATGATGGGCAGATCCGCTTTGATGATTTGCCGCATTTCCAGCTCAATCTGCTCTAGATCCTCTGGGGTGAAGGGAGTGGGGCAATCAAAATCGTAGTAGAAGCCAGTCTCCGTCCAGGGGCCAAGGGTCACCTTCGCCTCCGGAAAGAGTCGCTGCACGGCCATGGCGAGAACATGGGAGCAGGTGTGGCGAATCCGCTGGAGCTGGTCAGCGACCTCAGGAAGAGGTGAGAGTTGAACAAAAGCAGGATGGGACATCGACGTCTGAGAGAATCCCTACGAGAGCAATGCACTTGGAATACACCCTTGCGATCATAACATTTTTGATAATGATTATCATTCTTGTTGATGGAAAGCCATCAATTGGGTTGGCTTTGGCGGCTTCAAGGTGAGAGGATGTTTGAGAATAGCTGAGGCTGTGGCCATTTTCGCCATTACTCCCTGGCTTGCACCGAAGCATCAGGCCATTCTGAGCTAGCCAAGGTATCAATTCCTGCAACTTGGCGCATTCTTAAACATCCTCTGAAAGATGTCACCCAACTATCCTCCCTCAGGGGATCTCTTATCCCCCCTAGGGGTATTGTTGTGTGTCAACCTTAGCATTTAGGGTTAGGGGAAGATTGCAAACATTTTTTGGGAGTCTTGTCTCATGGCCTACGAATTACCGGCATTGCCCTATGACTACAATGCCCTAGATCCATACATTTCAAAAAGCACTTTAGAATTTCACCATGACAAGCACCATGCTGCCTATGTGAGTAAATTTAATCAGGCCATCCAGGGAACGGATTGGGATCAAATGCCCATTGAAAAAGTGATTCAGGCGATCGCAGGGGATGCCGATAAGACTGCCATTTTTAACAACGCGGCCCAAGCCTGGAACCATACCTTCTATTGGAACAGTATGAAACCAGGGGGAGGAGGGATGCCCAGCGGAGAATTAATGAAGAAAATTGAAGCTGATTTTGGGGGCTTTGAGTCATTTGCAGAAGCCTTTAAAAATGCAGGAGCTACACAATTTGGCAGTGGTTGGGCTTGGTTGGTGCTAGAAGGTCGCACCCTCAAGGTCACAAAAACCCTCAATGCAGATAATCCCCTCACCCAAGGACAAGTCCCTCTGCTCACGATGGATGTTTGGGAACATGCCTATTATTTGGATTATCAAAATAAGCGCCCCGACTACATTGAAACGTTCTTGGGAAATCTCGTGAACTGGGAATTTGCAGCTCAAAATTTAGCTGCGGCCTAAGCTTTTGTGCGGTTTCAGAGTCTTGACCCGATGTATGGGTGCAGGACACTGCTTGAACTGGAAAACTGACGATCCGATGGCTCTGTCCAAGCGGTAGAGCCTGATTCTTCATCCCCGTTGAGCCCACCATGATTTTGAATCCTGACTTTCCTCATATTGTCTGGTCATTTCCCTATCGCGGCTGGCGATTGGAGGTAGATCGGAGCGAAAATGATGGGCAAGTTGTATATGCTGTTTGGGCTAATCATGAGGGAGGGACGGCGATCGCAGTGCCCTGTGCTTTGACCCGTGAAGAGGCCATCAAGCGCGCCAAGCACTATGTCGATTCCCGAATCAGCGCTGATTAGAACATTCGCCAAATCAACCATTCCCCCGCCTGCCCTCCAGCCACCAAAAACTGCCCTGAAGGATGCCACGCGACGGTAGAAAATCCCTGCATCGTGGCCTCAATTATTTGGCTTAAAATATGGCCCTTGCGCCAAAGCCCCAGAGAGCCATCCGCCGAGGCCGTGGCGAGTAACAAACTTTGGGGATGAAAGGCGATCGCCTCCACCCGTTCTGTATGCAACTCCAGTAATCGTGCCTCCCAGCCAATCGCATCATCCTCGGATTTTTGCCACAGGACAATATCTTGGCTACTGGCACTCGCCAATAATGGAGCCTGACCCGACAGCACTGGGCTCCAGACGAGCTGCCTCACCTTCCCCGGAAAGCCCCCCATGCGCCAAGGATTCTCACTGTTGCCCTGTTGCCAGACCCAGAGCGTCCGGTCGAGATTGCCTGAGGCTAAGTATTGACCTTCTGGTGAGCAGGCGATCGCCAGCCCCGCAGAGGGCATCTCTAAAATCTGCGGTTCCCGGTCCCAATCGCCAGCCTTCCAAATTTTGACGCCCTGCTGTCCACTGACGGCGAGCCAGTGCCCCGCCGGGTGCCATTGCAGATCTAATACTGACGACTGCTCAAAATCCACCGTCATCACGACAGCCTGGTCGATCGCATCCCAAACCTGAACATAATGACCCAAACTGAACGCCAGCTCAGGCTTGCAAGGATTCCAGGCTAGGCGATCGACCCAGACCCGTGGATGTTCAAGTTGGGTGAGCAGCGTCGGCCCCTCTTTGGAATCAGCTTGGATTGGCATCGACCACAGATACAGACATCCCTCCTGACCCCCGGCTGCCAGAAATCGGCCATCGGCGGAAAATTCTAAGGTATCGATGGAAGATCCCTGCGGTTCCGTCAATGGATGCAGAGACAATTCTTCCCCTAGCCAATGGCCCCAAACCACCTCACCCGCCGCAGAAGCAAGGGCAATGACTTGGCCCGTGGGAGACCAGGCGATCGCCGTGATGTAGTCCTGTAAATGGCCCTGGCTATGGGGGGTTACCAGGGTTTGCAGGGGTGCTCTTACTGTATACATGCGCAGAAGTCCCGCCGAAGTTGTTCTCCATCTAAGTCACGACCGATAAACACCAATTCATTCTTGCGCGTTTCGTTAGACTTCCAGGGGCGATCGGGTTGTCCATCGAAGAGCATATGTACCCCTTGAAACACAAAGCGTTGATCCTCTCCGGCAATATTCAAAATGCCCTTCATCCGAAAGATGTTTGTGCCTTGGGTTTGTAGCAAATGGCTCAGCCAATCATTCAACTTCACGCCATCCAATTCTCCTGCTTCCACGATAGCTACAGACCCCACCGAATCATCATGCTCATGGGCATGTTCTTCCTCTAAAAACTCAGGCTCAATTTCCAAGGCTCGGTTGAGATCAAAGGCTTTGACTCCTAAGATTGCATCCATTTCAACCGCAGCATCCTGGGTCCGATAAATCTTGGCCATGGCATTCATGGCACGAATTCGCTGCTCTAGGGCAATTAAATCTGCCTCTTCCACGAGATCCGTTTTATTCAGCAAGATTACATCGGCAAAGGCTAATTGTTCCTGGGCTTCATCGGCTTCCCAATGCTGATGGATATGTTTGGCATCTACTACGGTGACCACAGCATCCAAGGCGAGTTGGCCTCGCATATCCTCATCAACAAAGAAGGTCTGAATGACAGGAGCTGGGTCTGCCAAGCCGGTCGTCTCAATGACCAGATGATCAAACTTGTTTCGACGCTTCATTAAGTTGCCAATAATGCGAATCAAATCCCCTCGCACCGTACAGCAAATACAGCCATTGTTCATTTCAAAGATTTCTTCATCGGCATCAATGACCAACTGGTTATCAATGCCGACCTCGCCAAACTCATTGACGATCACCGCAATCTTTTGACCATGCTCATGGGTGAGAATGCGGTTGAGCAGCGTTGTCTTGCCTGCTCCCAGATAGCCCGTGAGAACCGTGACGGGCACAACGCTTTCTTCGTATGCAATGCTCATAGCCGCCCTGGATTGAAAATGATTATCGATATCAAATAATATAGAGCAGGTTAGGGCTGAGGGCTACAAAGAATCATTACGGGGAATCATGGCAGACCCCTAGAGAGAATGGGTCTAGGCTGCACAGGCTTGGAGTTGGGCCTGAAGGCTAGGGCCATCCAGCCCGCGTCCGATGAACACGATTTGGTTCTTGGGGGACTCTTGCCAGACCGTGCCATCTAGGCCAATCCGTTTGCCGCTGAGCTGAAAAATATAGCGTTGTTCGCTCTCGGCAAACCAGAGAATGCCCTTACCGCGATAGACGCCTTCCGGCAGTTGATGGTCTAGAAATTGCTGGAACTTGCGTAGGGAAAGGGGGCGATCGCCCTGAAACGAAACCGATACAAATCCATCTTGAGCCAGATGTTCAGAATGGTGGTGATGGTGATCCGCTTGATCGTGAGGAGAGTGGTGCCCATGGTCGTGGTCGTGGTCGTGGTCGTGGTCGTGGTCATGGTCATGGCTGTGGGATTCATACTGGTGTGGATCAGTCAACCCAATACCCAGAATTACAGACAGTGGAATATTTCCCTGTTGCACAGGCAAAATTTTGGCATCACGCTTGATTTTGCGAACTTCCATTTCAATTTTGTTTAGCTGTTCAGACTCGACTAAATCAATTTTGTTAAGGAGCAGTAAATCACCATAGGTGATTTGTTTTAGAGCTGCTTCACTATCAAAACAGTCCGCCGTAAAGTTTTCTGCATCGATGAGTGTAAGAATGCTATCTACGGTGGTACGATCGCGTAAATCCGTCCCCAAAAAGGTCAAAATGATCGGTAATGGATCCGCTACACCAGTTGTTTCAACGACAATATAGTCAGGAGGTGCAGACCGATCGAGCAGATCATGAACTGCCTGAGACAAATCATTATTAATTGTGCAACAAATGCAGCCATTGCTGAGCTGAACCATATCCTCCTCAAGGGAAACTAGCAGTTGGCTATCAATGTCAATATCACCAAATTCATTGACTAAAACTGCGATTTTTAGATCTGCTCGATGATTCAGAATGTGATTCAGCAAGGTGGTTTTGCCGCTACCCAGAAAACCTGTAATTACGGTGATAGGAATTTTCTGTGCTTGAGCTTGACGATCGGAAAATTTGAGCTGTGAAGTCACGTTTGATGGAGGGTTCATAGAGATCCAGAAATGAAAAGGAGAGAAGAATTAGAAATGGCTAATACAGTTGTTGAGTCGTTGCTGAAGCTCCAATCTATTCAACTGTTTGCCAATAAAAACAAGTTGATTGATAGGTTCACGTTTGAGAGAAATCACATCGAGGCTAAATCGTTTTCCACTGAGCTGAAAAACGTAGTGGGGCTCTTGCCCTGCAAACCACAGAATTCCCTTAGCTCGATAAACAGTTTCTGGTAGATAATCCGTCAGAAACAACTGAAACCGCTGTACGTCCAAGGGATACTGACTCGTGAAGGAGAACGACACAAAGCCGTCTTGATTCAAATGATTGGCGGAAGCCAAAGCGGGCGAAGGCGAACCCGTGGAGAGATCTTGCGGATCAAGGAGCTCCACCTCAGATCCTCCTAACCCTAGAATGACCGGCAATGGAACCTTTCCCCGTTCACAGCGAATAATCCTTGCCCCTTCTCGATAGTTATGGCATTGTTGCTCAATGCCTTCTAGCCTTTGTGTATCAACTAAGTCAACCTTGTTGAGCAATAAAATATCGCCGTAGGTCAACTGACTCAGGGCAGCTTGACTGTTAAACAGATCAAGGGAGAAGTTTTCTGCATCAATGACCGTCAGAATACTATCAAGATGCGTCAAGTCCCTCAGCTCCGATGATAGGAGGGTCAAGGCAATGGGAAGAGGATCCGCAAGACCCGTGGTTTCGATGACCATGTAGTCTACGCGATCGCTCCGCTCCATTACACTATAGATGGTGTCAACTAAGCTATCATTAATTGTGCAACAAATGCACCCATTGCTCAACTCCATCATATCTTCTTCTAAGGCAACCAAGAGTTGAGAGTCAATATTAATATCGCCAAATTCATTCACAAGAACGGCTACTTTTAGCGCTTGTCGATTATTCAAAATATGATTGACTAGGGTCGTTTTTCCACTGCCGAGAAACCCTGTAATAATCGTGATGGGAAGGCCGCATTTGGCTAGATTTAGTTCTAAATCTTGAGCGGCTTTAGTGGCTTGGAACATAGGATTTTATGAGATAGTTTTCTCTGTTTTTATGATTTCCAGAAAAATCAAAATCTGTTGGCTATAGGGGCAAAATGTGAAGATTTGGAATTGCGATCGCCCCCAAAAACAGCGCCAGCTGAACGACGACGATACTGGGGCCAGAGGGTAGATTGAAGAGGGCAGAAAGCAGAATGCCGGCGATCGCGCTACTCCCACCTAGCAGGGATGAAAGCAATACATACTGACTAAACTGACGACTCACTAACCTTGCAGTACAAGCGGGAATCACAACAAAGGCACTGACTAGCAAAACACCGACTGATTTAATCGCAACTGCAACCATCAAAGACAACAAAATGACAAAAGCAAGGCGATGTGCATAGACAGAAATTCCTCGAGCCTTCGCTAAAGATTCATTAAGCGTTAGCAGCATTTGAGTTCGGAGAGTCAGACCTAAAAACGTCAAGCAAACCAGTAAAATGACAATGCTAAAGATTAGATCTATTGGTCGAATCGATAGAATGTCACCAAATAATAATTGATTGAATCCTCCTTTATATTGACCCACAAAGCTAAGTGTAATCACAGCTAGAGCCAAGGATGACGAGTAAACAATATTGAGCAGTGCATCTGTCCAAAGCTTGGTTTTTTCTAGCAAATAGGTGACACCAATGGCAAAGATAACGGAAAAAGGAATGAGAACTAAATTGGGGTTTAGTCCTAGCAAAATTCCAAGGCTGATGCCCAGCAAGGCAGAATGTCCCAGGGCATCGCTAAAAAATGAAAGCTGCCGCAAAATTGTAAAACTGCCGAGCATACCGCCTGTGGTGCCGAGCAAAAGACCGCCCAGCAGAGCACGCTGCATAAAAGGAAGCTGGAGTAATTCGGAAAAATGAGATCCATCCATAGCCGTTCCCGTCCTCACTCATCTGATGATAATGAAAATCATTATCACTCATTTGTCAATGGAAATCACCTTAATTTCGCAATGGTATCGGGCAGGATGGCCTGTCGGCCTTCTCCTATAATGGAGATTAAGCTTTGTATCACGATCCTGGCTATGCGGCCCATTCAACCCTATCAACCGCTCCTGCTCCGCCTGCTCCATGGTGTGACGGCCCTATGTTTAATGCTCTCAATTCTGACGGCCTTTTGGACTTACAACACCTACGATGGCCGCTGGGGTACGATTCCTTTGCCGCAGTTCAAGGAAATTGAGGGCATTCATGGCACATTTGGTCTCTATACATTGCTGATATTTCCGGTATTTGTGCGCTACGCCTTTGGGCCAGGGCATCGTCGATTGGCGCAGGGAGATACCCTACAAAAGCTGCAGCAGGTGGGTCAACCGATTTGGTGGTATACGTTGAATCGCTTGACAAATACACTGACGCTAGTTGCGTTATTGTTTGCCCTGTTTAGCGGCAAGATGATGGATGAAACTTGGTTGCCGAAGGGGGATCTAGAGCATTTTTGGTATTACGGTCATTTGATTTCTTGGGTTGTCATGGTAGGGGCGATCGCCCTCCATCTATTGATCAATGCCAAGGTGGGAGGAGTCCCCCTTTTGCTGTCAATGTGGACAAAGAAATTCCGGGCCAAGGATAGCCCTCGGCAATGGCCAGAACAGGTGGGGGCTTGGTGGGTGGCAGTGCGATCGCGGCGGTGGTCAGAGCGTTTGTCGGTGTTCGGGAGATTGTCGGGGTTGGAGTGGGTGATGTGGCTCGGCTGGGGAGCGGCGTGGGGGATTTCGCTGGTGAAGGAGTCTTTGGGGTAAGGGAGACGGATTAAGTTTTTAACCCAAGATGGGATAGATCAAAGCTTAAAAGTCCCGTTAGTCTTTAGGTCAAATAGGCTGTGTTGGGAATTAGCATGAACAGGGTGTATTCGTAGACTATTTTAAGCAGTTCTCTATCGACCATGGCTTTGCTGATTCGATCTCTGAAAGCCCTTCGGCTCAATATGAGCAACTCCATTAGGACGATGCCTTCCCTTGTCTTTGAGACTAAATTTGATTAGAAGCGGAAGTGTTCAGACTAACGAGGATAATCGATGATTACCAGCAAGAAAATGTCAGCAACATAGACAGGGAATACGGAATCACGAAATCTCAACCGCACTCATACAATCAACTGATGCTTATATTTTTATATTGAATATCATTGGCTTTAGGTTAGGCCTTCTGCCTAAAACAGCAACGTAAGTATAAGGATTACATCTCCACATTGAGGTCTATGCAAGAGGTGTACTCATCCACGTATAACTCATAGACAAAGAAAATGTCAAAAGACAACAGGTCAAGAACTATCTATTCTTCAGGAGTCAACAAGGAATTCTTAAAAAAATCTAATAATCTTGGTAAATACGAAAAATCGTTGAATAGTTTACAGTTGTTGACTCTCGTATCGAGCTACACTTGGCTATGACTTGGGTGGTTTTGAGAGTTTGCTCGAAAAGTGATAAACACTCAATGTTATGACTGCTTGCAGTTAGTTCAAGATGAATACTTATGCTTTGTTAGCAGTACAAGCGTTATTGGCTATTGGCAATTCACTTGATTGCTCAAAGCTAAAAAGGAGGTTGCAGTGCGATTAGAGGATATTTCAATTGATCAGGTTCTGGTTATTTCGACATTAACGCTTTTGATCCTAATCATATTTTCAGAGCTTATTTCTATGATCGAATTTTGTACTGATAGTCAGTTGATCTGTGGATTGTGATGATGGCTGTTGAACAACATTAAATTAGTAGGATAGTTCATTTCATTTGTTGCAGCCCTATGTTCAACTCTTTGCCCACACTCAATGATCACAATTTACCTTATCCTGATACAATCCATCCCATCGTCGTGCATTTTGTGATCGCGATGGTTCTCTTCTCTACTCTGTGTGATGGAATTGGATATTTTACGCGTAATCCCCGACTTTATGAAGTCAGTTGGTGGAATCTATTCTTGGCAACTATTTCAATTTTTATCGCCATCATTTTTGGTCAAATTGAAGCAGGTCTAGCCGAACCCTACACAGCGGCAGCGGCAACATTAAATCTACATACTCTTCTGGGCTGGTCTTTATCGGGGATCATTGCGGCGGTGACAGCTTGGCGATATGTCTTGCGATCGCGTGACCCCAAGACTCTACCTCTGCCCTTTTGGGGAATTGCCCTACTGCTTACAGGCCTAGTCGTTGTTCAAGTGTATTTAGGAGATGTGCTGGTCTGGGTCTACGGATTACACAGCGTTCCCGTGGTCGAAGCAATGCGGGAAGGAGTATTACAATGAATTCAGATTTACTCCATCAGCTCCAAGCACAACTTGGTGATAACGGTTTACCCTATGCCCTGCCAATACATCCTAACTTAGTCCATTTGACCTTGGGCTTATTTATTGTGGCGATCGCCTTCGATATCGTTGGTGTTCTCTTTCCCCTAGAAAAGCCGATCTTCAAATTTTTAGCGATCCCCGCAACCCGATCTAATTTTTTCGATGTGGGCTGGTATAACATGCTCGCAGCGGCCATCATCACTTTTTTTACAGTTGCCGCAGGCTTTTACGAAATTATGCTCGCAGACCCCTCAACCGAGGTCGTCAGTGCTTGGGGTTTACGAGCGATGGAAACCATGCTTTGGCATGGCGTTGGTGGGGTATTGCTGTTGTTACTGATTGTAGCAATGACGGTCTGGCGAGGATTTCAGCGTTTCATTTGGCGTAAGGACAACGCTAGGCAGGTCCAGTGGAGCTATCTTTTGGCAGGTTTAGGAATTTTTGCCTTGATGTTTGTTCATGGCACTTTGGGGGCTCAACTCGCAGCAGAGTTTGGGGTACATATTAGTGCCGATCGCTTACTGCGCCTAGGTGAGAATCCAAATCTGCGCTTAGGGAGCTAGAGCCATGAATATTCGCACAGGGTTAACTTTAGGGATAATTGCCATTGCTCTCACTCTTGTGAGCCTATGGATGGGGCAGCAGGCCTATACTTGGTTGCCGCCCCAAGCGTCAGCAGAGTCCCAGTTAGTAGATCGGCTCTTTAGTTTTTTAGTCACCCTAGGCACATTTATTTTCCTAGGCGTCGTTGGAACCTTGACCTACGCGGTCCTTTTTCAGCGTGTGGGAAAATACGACATGAACGATGGTCCACCTGTTGAAGGCAATGTCCCCCTAGAAGTCGTCTGGACAGCGATTCCCTTTGTCCTGGTGATTTGGATTGCCTTTTATAGCTACCAAACCTACGACCAAATGTCGATTTTAGGACCCATGGAACATGCTCATGCCCATCAATCGGTTGGTTCTTTCAAAAAAGGCTTGCTCAGAAATGCAATCAACGTGGCGGCAATAGCAGAGAGCAATGGTTTAGACATACCAATCGATATGAAACCTATCAATTCCATTACAACCATTGAAGTTTACGCCCGTCAATGGGTTTGGGAGTTTCGCTATCCTGAGCAGCAAGTGATCAGTACCGAGCTGCACGTGCCCAATAATCAGCGGATAAAACTTATCTTGCACTCTGAAGATGTGTTGCATGGTTTTTTTGTACCTGCCTTCCGGATTAAGCAAGATATCATCCCTGGACGGATCATTGATTTTGAGTTTACGCCGATTCGAGAAGGCCGGTATCGACTGCGGGATTCTGAATATAGTGGTACTTATTTTGCTGCGATGCAAACCGATGTGTTGGTGGAATCCCCCAACGCTTATCAAAAATGGCTAAGTGCAGCAGCAGCCCATCCCCCGGTTGTTGCAAGAAATCTAGCCTTTGATGAGTATCAGCAGGCGCAACAGTCTGGGAAACCAGGATGGAAAACAGTTGTTCCTGCCTCACCACCTCTTGTTAATGCTCCTAGCCCTTAAGGTAGCGATATTCTCTCGTGATTCTGCAAGTAACCCATGACAAGTTTTCCCACTGAAACGATCGCTCCTCTTGAGCCTCCCTCGCCCAGTCCCCAAAATGACTGGCAACGCTTTTTTAGTTTTAGTACCGACCATAAAGTTATCGGCATTCAATATCTAGTCACCTCGTTCTTTTTCTTTTTGGTTGGTGGTGTTTTTGCCATGATCATTCGTGGTGAACTCATAACACCAGAAGCAGATTTACTTGATCGTGCGGTTTATAATGCAATGTTTACTATGCATGGCACAGTCATGCTTTTTCTCTGGACTTTCCCTTCCCTCTTGGGTCTCTCAAACTATCTTGTACCTTTGATGATTGGGGCTAGGGATATGGCTTTTCCCCGGCTCAATGCCGCTGCATTTTGGATGGTTCCTGTGTTTGGAATTATCCTCATGACCAGCTTTCTAGTGCCAGGAGGACCATCTCAATCCGGTTGGTGGGCCTATCCACCGGTTAGCCTTCAAAATCCCACAGGTCATTTAATTAACGGACAAGTACTTTGGATTTTAGCAGTGGCTATTTCTGGCGTTTCGTCAATTATGGGAGCCGTCAATTTTGTCACAACAATTTTCAAAATGCGTGCACCTGGAATGACTTGGTTTCGGATGCCGGTCTTTGTTTGGACCGTCCTAGCTGCTCAGATTATTCAACTCTTTGGCCTACCAGCGTTAACCGCAGGAGCCGTCATGTTACTTCTAGATTTAACGGTTGGAACCAGCTTTTTTGACCCAGCCAAGGGAGGTGATCCAGTACTGTATCAGCATTTTTTCTGGTTCTATTCCCATCCAGCTGTGTATGTGATTATCTTACCTATTTTCGGCATTTTTTCAGAGATTTTCCCTGTTTATGCACGTAAGCCTCTCTTTGGTTATAAAGTCGTTGCAATTTCTTCTTTGATTATTACTGGATTAAGTGGCATTGTCTGGGTTCATCATATGTTTGCAAGTGGAACTCCAGGCTGGATGCGGATGCTGTTTATGGCGACAACCATGTTAATTTCAGTGCCAACGGGTATCAAAGTCTTCGCTTGGGTTGCAACGATTTGGGGGGGAAAGTTATGCCTGAATACAGCCATGCTTTTCGCCTTAGGAGGCTTGGTCATGTTTGTATTCGCCGGAATTACAGGGATCATGTTGGCTTCGGTACCTATTGATATTCATGTGAATAACACCTATTTTGTTGTTGGACATTTTCATTATGTGATCTATGGAGCTGTGGTTATGGGGATGTATGCAGCCTTTTATCACTGGTTCCCTAAAATGACAGGCCGTATGTATTCAGAAGGTCTTGGTAAAATACATTTTTTCCTCACCTTTCTCGGTACAAATCTCAACTTTTTTCCCATGCATCCGTTAGGTCTTCAGGGAATGCCTCGTCGCGTTGCTTCCTATGATCCAGAATTTGCCTTTTGGAATGTGATTGCTAGTATTGGGGCATTTCTATTGGGGATGTCTACATTGCCATTCATCCTAAATATGGTTGGGTCATGGATTCAAGGGGAAAAAGCCCCAAAAAATCCCTGGAGAGCCATCGGTCTCGAATGGTTGCTATCCTCTCCTCCCACCGTTGAAAACTTTGAAGAACTCCCGATTGTCCTTGCTGAACCCTATGGCTACGGTAAAGCTGAGCCTTTGGTTGCAAACCCTGATGCGTTGGAGGTCCACCCATGAGTTCCTCTAAACCTATATTCTCGAACCCCGAATTATTGTCTGAAGCGCTCGCGGATGATACAGCAGTCAAGCAGAGTGAACTTGCACATCATCATCATCATGAAGCTGGCAATAGCATGTTTGGCTTTTTGGTCTTTCTGCTTTCTGAAAGTGTTATCTTCTTCAGTTTTTTTGCTGCTTATATTGTCTATAAAACTACGGCGATTGATTGGTTACCTTTAGGAGTAGAAGGACTAGAAATTCGAGACCCTACGATTAACACAGTTATCCTAGTCTCCAGTAGTTTTGTTATCTATATTGCGGAACGTTTTCTGCACGCCCACAAGCTCTGGGGCTTTCGTCTCTTTTGGTTACTCACTATTCTCATGGGAAGTTACTTCCTTTATGGCCAAGCCGTAGAATGGCAGAGTTTGTCCTTTGGATTTACTGATGGACTGTTTGGAGGCACGTTCTATTTACTCACGGGGTTTCATGGTCTTCATGTGCTGACAGGCGTTTTATTACAACTGATCATGCTGGTGAGATCGTTTATTCCTGGCAATTACGATGGAGGTGAGTTTGGGGTTGCTGCTACTTCTCTATTTTGGCATTTTGTCGATGTGATTTGGATTATTTTGTTTGGTCTCATTTATGTCTGGCAGTGAGGTGACGTTATGATTATTGATGATCAACTTTACGATGTAATTATTATCGGTACAGGAGCAGGAGGGGGGACTCTATCCCAAAAGCTAGCACCAACAGGTAAGCGGATTTTGATTTTAGAGCGGGGAGAGTTTATGCCCCTAGAAGAACAAAATCGGAGCAATGTAGATGTGTTTAAGCGCGATCGCTACCACGCCCCTGAGCAATGGTATGACAGTGCTGGTGAACCCTTTTCACCTCAAACGAACTATGCGATTGGGGGCAACACCAAAATCTATGGTTCAGCTTTACTACGCTTTCGAGAGCGGGACTTTGAAGCGATCCAACATCAAGGAGGAATTTCTCCGGCCTGGTGTCTAAGCTATAGTGACTTTGAGCCCTATTATACTGAAGCAGAAACACTCTACAAAGTTCATGGTCAAACCAAATTAGATCCTACGGATCCCTATCGGAGCAAAGATTACCCCTTTCCTGCGGTGGAGCAGGATCCGCAAATTGAGGAGATTGTTGGGGCACTTGCCGATCATGGTCTTCATCCCTCGCCTCTGCCCTTAGGATTAACTCGCCAAGAGGAAGACCCGACTAATGATTCCGAAGTAAGTGGTATTGTTCCCGCTTCAAAGTATCCAAATGTAACCATCATAACGGCTGCTAAAGTCGTTTGTTTACATACTGACTCATCGGGTCGAGTAGTGAAAGGAGTCGAAGCTAATGTTAGGGGACAGTCCCATCTATTTTTAGCTCATATCGTTGTATTGGCTTGTGGCGCGGTTAACTCAGCTGCTTTATTATTGCATTCAGTTAGCGATCTTCATCCCCAGGGCTTGGCGAACCGTTCCGGTTTGGTTGGGCGTAATTTAATGAAAAGCCTAATGACGGTCATCGTCCAATTCAACACTAAGCCTAATTCTGGGGCTTTCCCAAAAACAGTTTGTATCAATGATTTTTACTGGGGTGATACTGACTTTCCTTTCCCTATGGGTCATATTTATAATTCTGGAGGGCTACTAACGGATGTAATTTTTGCAGAAGCACCGCCGTTACTCTCGGTTCTCGCAAAGTTTATGCCTGGTTTTGGTTTGAAGCAATTGGCAACCCGGTCAATTGGTTGGTGGGCACAAACAGAGGACCTGCCAAATCCAGACAACCGTGTGCAGATCCGGGAAGGGAAGTTATATGTGGAGTATCAAGCGAATAATACCGAAGCCCATGAGCGTCTTATTTATCGCTGGATCGACACACTGAAAGCAATTGAGAAAAATCTAGATGGATTTCAACAAAATGCCCTTCACCCCCGAGGAGAAGTGCCCATTCAGGTGATGGCTAATCAGTGTGGAACCTGTCGTTTTGGAGAAGATCCAACCACATCTGTTTTAGATCCTAACTGCCGGACCCACGATGTAGAAAATTTGTACGTGGTTGACGGCAGTTTCTTCCCATCTAATGCTGCTGTGAGCCCAGCCCTAACCATCATGGCAAATGCTCTACGGGTAGGGCAGCATCTGATTGGTCAGCTTTGCTAAGTTAATCAATCTTTTAAGTCAAGTAGGCTGTATTGGGAATTAGCATGAACAGGGTGTATTCATACCAAGCAGTCCAGAGGAAGCTTCGCAGCCAGCGATGCCGTTTGTCGGGGGCGATCGCATAATCAAAGGCCCCTGTACTTCGGTCAATAGTCGCCAAATGAGAATTACAAGCACAGCCATGTTGATAGGTAAATCCCTGTTGGGAAGCGATGCTTTGCACTTTCATCTGGATGGCAAAGACTTTGCAGGCATGAAGGATAGCATCCCAGGAGCGCTTATGGTCTTGATCGCGGGGATCGTAGCGAAGGGCGCGTTCTTCAAAGATATGATCGCGATTGAGAGGGGCCAAATGTACCTCATAAAAGCTGGCGGGAAGGTCGTAGCCAAATTCGGCGAACAGCTCAAGGGAAATTTGGGCAACCTTGGCGGCATTACTTTCAGGCCCGTATTGGGTTTGGGCTTGAGTGAGAATTTCCTGGAAATTGGGGTACCGTTCGATCAGAAAGTCTTCACCATAAAAGGCTAGGGTTTCCCAGGCCAATGGCCCCAGGAGTTGTCCAAACATTGACTGGTAGCGCTTGAGGTGTGGACGCTCTTGGAAGAGATCAACGTCTCCGTTCTCGAATTTATAGAGAAAGAGCTGGGCCAGATGTACATAGGCTTGGCGGTTGCTTGACGAACTTCCGCAGGCGTCATCTATACCTATTGGAGCTTGACCCTGGGCAATGGCCTGCCAAATGGGAGGAAGTTGCGTGAGAGGAGTCGCGTTCTCACCGGAGATCAGGCAGGGGGCTGTGAGGCTTGGGGCGAGATTAAGATGCATAGCTAGAGAACCTTTCAAATCCGAATCAATAAGAAATCTTAGGAGCGATCGCTCCTAAGCTATTGTCACTGTAGAATAATTTCACATCCTAGACCCATCTCTAGATAAATATTTTAATAATGAGTTGTATATTCGTGGCCTTATAAGATTAGAGTTTGATTATATAAATTTGATCGTGTAAAAAAGAGAGCAACTTGATCTGGCAACGTTTAATTCTAGTCCTCTCAAGCTTTGTGAATTGCCTTGGGTAGGCAAAGCAACGTTTTCCCCTAACACTTCTATCTAACACTTCTAGGGGAATACAGAGATACGGGAAATACAGAGATACAATAATCGCGTATTCAAAGTAGAACCATGGGAGGCTATCCGTTTGGCTCACTTTCAACCCAATTCCTACCATGTCCTATCCGAGCAGGACCTGCGAGCGCATTTTGCAAGTCGTGCAGATCAGGGATTAACACCGGAGGAAGTTGCAAAGCGCTACGAGCAGTATGGCTGGAATGAGTTGCAATTTAAACCGGGTAACCCTGCGTGGTTAAGGTTCCTCCTGCAATTTCATCAGCCCCTGCTTTATATTTTGCTCCTGGCTGGAACCATTAAGGCCTTTCTTGGATCTTGGACGAATGCCTGGGTGATTTGGGGCGTGACACTGATTAATGCCATCATTGGTTATGTTCAGGAAGCCCAGGCAGAAGGGGCGATCGCCTCTTTGGCAAAGGCCGTTACGACCGAAACTACCGTTCTACGAGAAGGGCAACCCCTCAGAATTCCATCGCGGGATCTGGTACCGGGAGATTTAGTAATGCTGACCTCTGGAGATAAAGTCCCGGCGGATTTACGATTGCTACGAGTCCGCAATCTCCAGGTCGATGAATCAGCCTTGACAGGGGAATCGGTGCCGGTGGAAAAATCTGTTCAGGTTCTTCCTGCGGAGACTCCCCTGGCTGAGCGATACAACATGGCTTATGCCGGCAGTTTTGTGACCTTCGGGCAGGGGCAGGGGATCGTTGTTGCGACAGCAAATGCTACGGAAATGGGACAGATTTCCCAATCGATGGAAAGTCGTATCAGTCTCAGTACACCCCTGACCCGCAAGTTTGAGAAGTTTAGTCGTACCCTCCTCTATGGAATTTTGGTCTTGGCGACCTTTACGTTTGCCGTGGGCATCGGTCGGGGGGGGACCTGGATGGAGATGTTTGAGGCGGCAGTGGCCCTAGCGGTGAGTGCCATCCCCGAAGGCTTGCCGGCTGTGGTGACGATTACACTGGCCATTGGGGTAAATCGCATGGCAAAACGCAATGCCATTATTCGCAAATTGCCTGCCGTGGAGGCCCTGGGGAGTGCCACCGTAATTTGTTCCGATAAAACCGGGACCCTCACGGAAAACCAGATGACGGTTCAGGCCATTCGTGCGGGCAGGCAACATTACGTTGTTAGTGGTGGCGGGTATAGCCCGAGGGGAGAGATTACGGCGAAGGGGGACGGGGATGCCTGTGTTTTAGAGGGCAAAGATTTACCCCCTGCCCTGGCGGCCTGTTTGATCGCTGGTCTGCTTTGCAATGACTCTCAGCTTCAGCAAAATGGCCAGGACTGGACCGTCGTGGGAGATCCGACGGAGGGAGCTCTGATCACTGTGGCAGAAAAGGCTGGGCTGAGCCAAGCGGGACTGGTGAATGCTCAGCCCCGGCTCGATTCGATTCCCTTTGAATCGGACTACCAGTATATGGCGACGCTCCACGATGCAGAACCTCGCATGATGTATGTGAAGGGGTCAGTGGAAGCTTTGCTGTGTCGGTGTACCCAGATGCTGGATGACCAGGGACAGGCGATCGCCCTTGATGCGGCTCAGATCCAGCAGGAAGTGCATACCCTGGCGGGTCAAGGGCTAAGGGTCTTGGCCTTTGCCCAAAAGATTACCCCCTCCCATCGCCATACCCTCGACCACGAAGACTTGGCCATGGATTTAGTGTTTCTGGGTATCCAGGGCATGATCGATCCCCCTCGTCCTGAGGCGATCGCAGCGGTTCATGCCTGTCAGTCTGCCGGAATTCAGGTCAAGATGATTACGGGGGATCACATTGCCACCGCACGGGCGATCGCCCAGCGCATGGGCATTCAAACCCCAGCAGGTGTGATTGCTTTTGAAGGACAGCAACTGGCCCAAATGAGCGAGTCGGAGCTACGGAATGTGGCCGCCGAGGGGTCTGTCTTTGCAAGAGTTGCGCCTGCACAAAAGCTGCAACTGGTGGAAGCGCTCCAGGCCCAGGGGAATATCGTCGCCATGACGGGGGATGGGGTCAACGATGCTCCGGCCCTCAAGCAAGCGGATATTGGCATTGCTATGGGCAAAGGGGGCACGGAGGTAGCCCGTGAATCCGCTGCGATGTTGTTGATGGATGATAATTTTGCATCCATCGAGGCGGCGGTGGAAGAAGGTCGGACGGTTTATCAGAATTTGCGGAAGGCGATCGCGTTTTTATTGCCTGTTAATGGCGGGGAATCCATGACGATTTTGATCAGTGCCCTATTGGCTCGGGATCTGCCGATTTTATCCTTGCAAGTCCTCTGGCTCAATATGATTAACTCCATTACGATGACGGTTCCCCTTGCCTTTGAACCTAAATCTCAGGGGTTGATGCAACAGCCTCCCCGTGACCCCAATGAACCTTTGCTGAACCCAAAATTGTTTCGTCGTATTTTGGTGGTATCGGTGTTCAATTGGATTTTGATTTTTGGACTGTTTGAATGGGTGAAGTTAACCACTGGGGACATTACCGTGGCACGGACGATGGCAATTCAAGCTCTCGTTGCAGCACGAATTGTTTATTTGATTAGTATTAGTCAGCTAGGAGCGAATCTTGGGCATTATTTGCGCGGTCGAATGAGGGCGATCGCATCGGCTCCAATGTTGCTGATCGGCATTGCCGCTGCTGTCCTTTTGCAGGTCCTGTTCAGCCAATGGGGGGTCATGAATACGCTGTTTGCAACAGCGCCCCTGACCTGGCAGCAGGGACTGATTTGTCTAATTCCGATGTTGCCGATGATTCCCACCGCCCTCTGGGCCAATCGGCTTGATTCTCCCCGATAACTCTCCCCAGTCCTCCCGATCCTAATCACCCGTTACACAGTCAATCACCACATCGTCGAAAGCGGTTCAGGTTGTACTGCAACCTGATGGCTTCCCAATTCAAGCTACCCAAACCCTTTCCTCGCACCATACCGAACTTCCCTAAACTCAACGCGATCGCTCCCTGGCTCATACAACACATAGCTCGCCTCCCCCGGCACCCGCCCCACAGACCCTACCCCAATCACCTTATGCACCGTCGGCTGATCCACCTGCCGGCAGTCCTCTCCATCCAAAGTTTGTAGCCGCTGCACCAACTGACCCGACCCAATCTCACAACAAAACGACAAACCCGATCGCCCACAAAATAACCGATTCGCCTGTACCCGTTGCAGCCGATCCAACATCACCAACGGCGAAGTCTCCGGGGTTAGCGCCTCCTCAACCCCCGACGGACTGCCATGGATCATCAAACAATCCAACTCCATCATACCGAACTCCAGCCCCGACAACCAAGGCAACAGTTCCCGAGGAACCGCCTCCCAGAGTTGTGTAATCATCTCATTGCCATAGCGTTTTACCAGCTCCGTCGGCTCCTCACTACGACCCAGAGCATAGAGAATAAGTGCCTGCTCCTCCCACCAACCCTGACAAACCTCCGGCGTCGCTTCACCGGTGCGGGGTGACTGCAACCGCTGGACGAGTTGGACATTGTGCGGCGTGGGTCCGATCACATCTCCCAAGACAAACAGTTGCTCAATCGACTGTTTTTGACGCTTGAGATCACTCAAAACCGCCTCATAGGCTGCCAAATTGCCCTCAATTCCACTCAAAATTGCCCAAGCCATGCCGTTTCCTCCGTCTTCATTGACCCTTCCTCCTAACGTTCGCACACATGGGTCGGGTCGTCCGCCCGCTCTGCAAATTCCAACCCCTGGGCCAAGCGCCAAGCAAAGATTGGTGGCAACCCCTTTTCGAGAATTGCAGCACAGGTTTTACGATAGTCGTACTCTACCTCACGCAGGGTGGTTTGCTCGCTATCCGTGTCGTAGAGGACATAGGTGGCATTGGGTCTGCCGTGGCGAGGTTCGCCGACGGAACCGGCATTGATGATGCGCCTGATCGGAAAGTGGATGGGTTGAGCCACGATCTCGCCACTGTCTTGGGGCCGTTGGACTCGCATCTGAAGTTGGCTATCGCACAACTCCCGCACGTAGGGCACATGGGTATGGCCACAAAACAGTACATCGCAGCCCAATCCCATGACTCGTTCCAGAGCGGTAAAGGCATCCATCTCAGGCAACAAATACTCGTGTTGGCTGTTGGGGCTGCCGTGGACAAAGGCGAGGTTGTTCTGTTTGTGGGTGAGAGGAAGTTGGGCAAGGAATGCTCGGACTTCGGGATTGATGACTTGGTCAGTCCACTGGTGAGCAGCTTTGCCGCGTTTTTCGGCCAAGAGTGAAGGGTAACTGCATTCACAGGCATTCAAGCCATCAACAATGTCCTCATCCCAACACCCTTGGACGGTGGGAATATCGAGAGAGCGAATCAGCTCAACAACTGCATTGGGATCAGGACCATAGCCAACCAGATCACCGAGGCAGACAACTTGGTCGGCGTGATGTTGGTCAATGTCGCTGAGGACGGCATTGAGAGCTTCGTAGTTGCCGTGAATACAGGAGATGATAGCGAATTTCATGGGATCAAGACAAATAGGACTAGGAGGCGATCGCCTGCAATTGAGCCTGATGTTGCTGAAGCAAACCATCGCTCAGGAGGCAGTCTTTCAGCGTGGCAAGGATGGCTTCGCCGTTGAGCTCATGGCCAGTGGCTTCAAGGGCACTGGGTAGCTGGGGACGGCCTTGGAGACAGGGTTCGACTTGCAACCGAGTGTAGGTACTCTGGGTTCCAGCAACGAAACTGAAGTAAAAGGCGGGACCATCCGCAAGACAAAACCCCCCTTTGGCTCGGTGAACCGTGCCAAAGGCCCCGCCTGTGAGTTCCTGCCAAAAAACATCCAAACTCGGGGGATCGAAAACTTGGCCCGTTAATTCGACAGCGCAGATTTGGGGCTCGGTGGCAAAGGGAGTCCGAGGGAATGGAACAGGAGAAGGAAGTAGGCGATCGCTCCAAGCCTCCAAGTCTTTGCTTTGCCACCCTTCGGGCAACAGGCCAAGGGTCTCAAGGTCAACCCCGGCAGGGAATTGGAGCTGAGCCAAATCGACACTGTTATCGATTTCAACATAAAGGGTGCGGTTTTGTGCCAGGGCGGCGGCAAGGGCAGAATCTCCTGGGGTCAAAATTTCTAAATTGGGGCATCGGGAGGCCAAAAACAAGGCATCTAGAGAGACTCCGGCTCCCCCCAGGGGCCAGTACAGAGCTGGCTCACTGACGCCTCTATCCCCTGAGGCGATGGCCTGCTGGGCAATCCAGGTGGTTTTGCCACTACCGGGAGGGCCTGCGATCGCAATAACGACAGCCCTATCCCGCCTGATTTCTCTGCTCATCTTTTATCTCAGCAACATCTGCCATTAATAATGATAATCGTTATCATTCTTGGTGTATAGTTTTTCTGGCGCTTTGCTGGCTTTGCTTTATGACACTCGCTGCCCCTGCTACCCTGGACCTTGCGATTATCGGGGCTGGCCCCCATGCCTTAACGCTGGCGACCCATCTGTTGCAGAAGTTGATGGTACAAGCGGGACGACTCCCCTTTCACTTAAGCACCGCCTCAGGGACCATTCGAGCTCGGCGAGTGATTATTGCCACTGGGGCAGGAAAACCAAAGTGGCCAGATTGGGCAGTGCGGACACAACTAGAATATCTGCTACAAGGTCATTCTCCGTCTGTTTCTCTCGCTCATTCCAGTCAAGTTGATCTGAGACAAACCCCAATCGTCAAGGGTTTACCCGTGTTAGATCAACATCTGCGTTGGCCCAACTTAGAGCTATTTTTAACGGGGGGACTTGCTGCTTTACAGTTAGGTCCTGTAGCCAGGAATTTACACGGGGCAAGGATGGCCGCAGAGCGAATTGTTCCTGCGATCGCAAAACCCAGTTTAGCCCTAGGACAAACCTCTCTTTCACGATGAGTGACTGTTGCAGATTAATTTTATTGTTAGCGCCTTGTTAGCTACGCTGATCGCCTATTCCAACATCGCTAACGCCTTATTCAAGGTCCGACTAGGCCGCATGGCCTGATTAGTTTGTTCTTCATTGGGGTGGTAGTATCCGCCAATCTCCACAGGAGTGCCCTGAGCCCCATTTAACTCAGCAAGAATCTGCTCCTCATGCTCAGTTAAATATTGTGCTAACGTCGCAAATTTTGCCTGAAGTTCAGGATTCTTGTCCTGCTCTGCCAATGCCTGTGCCCAGTACATCGCCAAATAGAAATGACTGCCTCGATTATCGATTTCATACACCTTTGCGGAAGGCGACTTTGAATTTTCCAAATATTGACCATTAGCCCAATCCAATGCCGCTGCCAAAATTAGTGCATTTTCATTATTGGTTTTTTGTCCCAAGTCCTCTAGAGATACAGCGAGGGCCAAAAACTCCCCTAGGGAATCCCAGCGCAAATGCCCTTCGCTAACAAACTGTTGCACATGCTTTGGTGCAGACCCTCCAGCCCCCGTTTCAAACAGTCCACCCCCAGCTAAGAGCGGCACGATCGACAGCATTTTGGCGCTAGTTCCCAATTCTAGAATCGGGAATAAATCAGTTAAATAGTCCCGTAAAACATTGCCTGTGACCGAAATAACATTTTTCCCAACCTTGATTTGTTCACAGGTAAACCGCATGGCTTCTACGGTTGATAGGATTTGGATGTCTAGTCCAGCCGTGTCGTGCTGAGATAAGTATTGATTGACCTTATGGATTAAATTTGCATCGTGAGCCCGATTGGCATCCAGCCAAAAAATTGTAGGATAGCCCGTTGCTCTGGCTCGATTGACCGCGAGTTTCACCCAGTCTTGAATCGGTAAATCCTTCGTCTGGCACATCCGCCAGATATCCCCAGCTTCGACGCTGTGCTCCATCAACACCTGTCCCGTAGCGTCAACTACGCGCACCGTGCCGCTGGTAGGAATTTCGAAGGTTTTGTCATGGGAGCCATATTCCTCGGCTTTTTGGGCCATCAGGCCAACGTTGGCAACGTTCCCCATGGTCGTGACATCAAAGGCCCCATTTTCCTGGCAAAACTGAATGATTTCCTGATACATCGTTGCATAACAGCGATCGGGAATCATCGCCTTCATATCCTGAAGTTTCCCATCCGGTCCCCACATTTGTCCAGAGGTCCGAATCGCCGCTGCCATAGAGGCATCGATAATGACGTCACTGGGGACATGCAGATTGGTAATGCCCTTATCGGAATTGACCATTGCTAGCTTGGGACGGTTGTTATAAGTGGCTTCTAGGGCCGAGGCGATCGCCTCCCGTTCCGCCTCCGGCAGCGCTTGAATCTTGGCATATACATCTCCCAAGCCGTTATTGGGATTAACGCCCAGTTTTGCAAAGGTATCGGCGTATTGCTCAAAGACATCTTGATAGTAAACGGTCACCGCATGGCCAAACAAAATGGGGTCAGATACCTTCATCATTGTCGCTTTAACGTGCAGTGAAAGTAGAATATTCTCTGCCTTTGCCGCTGCGATTTCTTGCTGGTAAAAGTCCCGCAATACCTTGACGTTCATGACCGATGCATCGAGGACTTCGCCTGCTAAAACCGCTGTTTTTTCCTTCAAAACGGTTGTAGAGCCATCCTCTGCGACGAGCTCAATCCTAACTTGACCGGCTCGCCCAATCACCACGGACTGCTCACTGCCATAGAAGTCACCCGCCGTCATGTGGGCCACATGGGTGCGAGAATCAGCGCTCCAAGCCCCGACGCGGTGGGGATGCTTTTGGGCGTACTGCTTCACCGAGGCGGCAACCCGACGATCGGAATTCCCTTCCCGCAACACTGGATTGACTGCACTGCCCAGTACCTTGGCATAGCGGGTTTTAATCTCGATTTCGGCTTCTGTTTTAGGGTCGGCAGGGTAGTCGGGAATGTTGTAACCCTGTGTCTGTAACTCCTTAATCGCCGCGACCAACTGAGGAATTGAAGCGCTGATATTAGGCAGCTTAATAATATTGGCTTGAGGCGTCTTGGCCAGTTCACCCAATTCCGTGAGGGCATCGGGTTGGCGCTGCTCTTCGGTCAGATTCTCCGAGAAATTGGCGATAATGCGTCCTGCTAGGGAGATGTCACTGGTTTCAACGGTGACATTGGCCGCATGGGTAAATGCCTGAATAATCGGCAAGAAAGATCGCGTTGCCAAGGCAGGCGCTTCATCTGTGAAGGTGTAGATGATTTTAGAGGTTTGAGCTGTCATGAACTTTCCTACCGATTTGCGGGGGGCACGTTGGCAACAAGGCTTATTCTCGCATTGATAGCCGAGCTTAATCCATTGACGCCGAGTAGTTTCCAGCTAACTTTCTAGGCCACTGGGTGTTGCTATTGTAGGGAGAAGTGACTGGGGCGATCGTATCCTTGCGGACAGCGGCGATCGCCCCTCCCTGAACTCTACTGGTCTATCCTTGCGCAACCAAGGTTTGGCATTGAACGTCGACCGGAGCCAAGGTTGACACCATTGCGCCCAGGAGTTGCGCGGGTGAAACGGCGAAGGGGAGGTGGTGAATATCTGACTCGGGTTTACAGGCGATTTCTGCGGCCCGTTGTAGATCCGCCAAGGTTGCTTGGGCAAGACCCAGTTCTGGGAGCGATCGCGGCAAACCAATCTCTTCATAAAACTTGAGCAGCTGTTGCCGCGCCGTTGCCGCCAGTTTGTTTCCCTGAACCATTTCTTCTAAGCGCAACTGCACCAAAATGCCATAGGCAACTTTTTCCCCATGGAGCCTGTCGTGGCAAGCCAGCAAATGGGTCAAACCATTGTGAACTGCATGGGCCGCAACGGTGCGACATTGGGCACCCCCCAGCCCCCCGATCACCCCAGCCAGTAAAACCGATGCATCCACAACCTCATGCCAAGCTTCGCCACCGGGCTCCGCTAGGGCCTCGGCAGATTTTTGGAAGAGCAGATCCCGCAGGACCCGTGCCTGTTGCACCGCCGCCACAATCAGCGTTTGGGTTGAAGCACCGCTGCTGACAGAGGCTTCATACCATTTAGCCAAGGCATCGCCAATCCCGGCCACCAGGGTTCGCTGAGGGGCGGTTTGGATGACGTCATAATCCAGAATCAGCAGTTCAGGGCAGCGGCTCAGCGGCACATCGTAGAGAAAGGCTCCCGCATCGGAATAGACATTGGACAGGGCCGTCCAGGCGGCACAGGTAGCGGCGGAGGTCGGGACCGTTACGATGGGAAGATCGCACTGAAACGCAATCAACTTGGCGGTATCCAGGGCTTTGCCGCCGCCCAGGCCAATGATCACGTCGGCCTCGTGGGTTGTCACAGCATCCCGCAGCCTCGCTAGGGCATTTTCGCTGCAATCGGTACTGTAGCTGATGCGGGCGTCGTGGAGTTGGGCAAGGGTTTCGTCGAGCTGGGAGGCCAAGGCCACGAGGGTCTGATCCCCGCCGATTACCAGGGGACGTTGACCGAGACGGGCGATCGCCCCCCCCATCTGAGACAAAATACCCGCCCCCCGCACAACCTGGGTCGGAGACAGCAGCATCGGGGTCACGGGAAGAGAAGCAGCAACAGAAGATTGGAACATAGAAAGGCTTGCCGTAAATCGAACGCTTGACGGAGTCAAACAGACATCTGCACGATTTCTATGCTAACGATAAATGCTCGCTTGGACATCGCGGTAAATTGCGGTAAAAGCTAACCGCGTCATAGGTGGATAATTGTAAACCCGTCATTTGCTCGTAGGGTAAGGGGTCCTCGGTATCCAGATGGAACGCTCCGTCCTCTAGATTGCGCAAGTTGGCCAGCAGATCGAGCATCTGTAGCTGAAATAATTGTTGGACCTGTGGACCCGTGAGAACGCCCTGCTGCTTAAAATATTGGCCCATCGCCACACCCGGTGGACAGCATTTGGCAATTTGAGCCGTGGTGGTATAGCTGCCCCAGCCTTGGCGTTGGATCAGCCGCAGAAATCCGTTGCTTCGACTATTACGGCTGGCTCCAACGAGCGCACCATTCTTGAACCACAGTTGATGGATCTGGAGGGGATGGGAGCCTCCCGATGGGGTGGGCTGAATTTTGAGCCAACCGGTGAGGCGTAACCGTTCAACCAGGTTGAGGAGTTCAATCCAGGGACATTCGTGGAGGTGACCGGTAATTTGCATGGGAGTCGGGGGGATGCAAGAGGGCATAGATGAGACCGTTGGCTAAGAAGATTCAGGCGTTGGTCCCAAGCATTAATTCGGTTGGATATGGGGAAGTTATGCAGGGCAGCCCGCCCCATTAGCCAAAAAAAAGGGGGTGTCCTAGGACACCCCCTTTGGATTTAAGAAAACTAGGAGACCAAACCGTATCTAGGAGAAAACTTGAAGAGGCTGGGGGGTCTAGGATAGAGGTCTAGGAATCGTCACCCCCGATTCCTGTATAGACCGATCCTGAGAGTCCCCCAACGATGAGGCAATTAGACTGCTTCGCCTGCGAGTTGACGACGACGCTTGGAGAGCAGCAGGGCCCCTGCCGACAGACCCAATGCCGCTAGGCTAGCGGGTTCAGGGACTTTCGTCGCGACCACTTTGTAATCGGGACCGTTGAAGCTGCCCACGCCTTTGTTGAAGCTCGACAACCGTACACCTGCCACATCGGAGGCAAACTTCAGCCCGTAGGAACCGACTTGCTGCGCTGCCAGAATCTCGGTGGTGTCGATGCTGTAGCCCGCTGCGCCCCAGAGGTCGCGGGTAATTTTGAAGGAATCCCCCACGACATTGCCGCTGGCATCTAGCGCTTCCACGAGCAGGTCGCTGTTCATGCCGCGCTCCCAGAAGAAGAAGGAGTTCACGGGCTGGTCGAAGAAGAGATCGAAGACTGATGTTCCGTTCTTATCCTCAGTGTCAATGATGCTGTTGAGATTGAGGTTGCCCAGGGCGCTGACGATATCATTGGCGTCGGGAATTTCTACAGGGGTGCAGTTTGTGACGAGATCACCGCAGTCCTTACTGCCGGGGCCAAGCTGAACACCCGTGAGGGCCGTATTTTGTTGAATCACTGCCGAATGGACTAGGGAGAAATCGTTAATGACCGTACCATTCGATTTCTTCACCGAGATCAGGGTGATGTCTGCTTTGGGATCAGGATTGTCAGGGGTGAAGGTGGTGTCGAAGCTATAGCTGGAGAAGCCTGCGGCTTGGGCGGGCAATGCGCTCAGCATCACGCCAGTAGCCAGAATCGAAACCCCGAGAAGACCTTTGATAGCCATTTGTAAGTACCTCAAGCAAGTAAAAAGCGCGTTCAGTGGTAGATACGTCCCCAATCTCTACTGCCATGAGGCAGATACACCGTTCTGAGTTGTAGAAGCTGCTCTGTCAGCCACCCCGTTCGAACTCCGTTGAGATTACTGAACTTATGTATAAATACTAACTGGTTGTTTCGCGGACTGGCAATGCAAATCTCAGGGTTTCACGCAGCCTTTATAGCTTTGCAGAAATTAAATTTTTGAGCGGCTTCAAAGCCTTATCCACAGGGCTTTTTAAAAGTTCACCAAGGTTGTTTTTTGTGCTTTATAGTTTTTCCGGATGGGGCGATCGCCCCATCCCCTCCCCCATACTCAAATCCTTTTTCCACCAGCATTTTGCCCTACAGTAATCGCCATAAACATGACCCCTTGAGGTTGAGGATAGGACGGCGGAAGTCGCCTGGGGCGATCGCCTAATCGGGCACAAAAGTTCCCTGTAATTACTGAGATTTATCTGCGCATTCATGACGCTATTTATACTTAATGATGAGTGGCGGCTGGAGGATGTACGGAAAGATCCGCAATTGTCAGTTCCCCTGGACGAGGAGGACGGACCGATGATGTCAAAATAAAAGACATGGCAAACCCGACTGATTTCCCCACCCTGCTCCTCGTGGATGGTCACTCCCTGGCCTTCCGCGCTTACTATGCCTTCGCCAACAGCCGTGACGGAGGGCTGCGCACGTCCACCGGCATCCCCACCAGCGTTGCCTTTGGGTTTACGAAGTCCCTGCTGGAAACGATGGTGATGGAAAAGCCCGATGCGGTGGCGCTGGCGTTTGACTTGGGCGGGCCGACGTTTCGCCATGAGGCAGATGCCAAATATAAGGCCAACCGGGCGGAGACGCCGGAGGATTTTATTCCAGATGTGAATAATCTGACGGAACTGTTACGGGCGTTGGATTTGCCAATTTTTGTGCAGCCGGGGTACGAGGCCGATGATGTGTTGGGGACGCTGGCCCAGCAGGGGAGCACGGCGGGGTATCGGGTCAAGATTTTAAGTGGCGATCGCGATCTCTTCCAGCTCGTAGACCCCGCCAAACGCATCAGTATTCTATATATGAGCACCGCCTACGGCAAAGGAGCCCGCAGCAGCCAGATTCAGGAATATGGTCCCGAGGACGTTAAGGACAAGCTGGGGGTGACGCCGGAGCAGGTGGTGGACTACAAGGCGCTCTGTGGCGATGCCTCGGACAATATTCCGGGGGTCAAGGGAATTGGTCCCAAAACGGCGGTGACGCTGCTGAATGAGTATGGGTCGCTGGAGGTGATTTACGAGTCATTGGACAAGCTCAAGCCCGCTGTGCGCAAAAAGCTGGAGGAAGACCGGGAGGCAGCGATTCATTCCCAGAAGATGGCGCGGATTATTACGGATGTGGCGATCGAGTCCGAGGTTGAGTTTGCGGAATGCTGCCAACTGCGGGGCTTTGACGTGGATAAGGTTCTGCCCCTGCTGGAAAAATTAGAGCTGCAATCCTTTATTCAGCAGATCCAAAAACTCCAAACCCTCCTAGGCGGTGCGTCGCGTTCTGCTCATCCAACTGAGCCAATCGCCCCCGCGCCCCTGACCCCCGCTCCAGACATCTCCTCCGACCCCGATCTAGATTTCTTCAGCGCAGCCGAAACTCAAGCAGCCCAACGCCATGCAACCGAGACCCGGATTCAACCCTGGGTGATCGCAACGCCGGCCCAGCTCCAGGACTTGGTTGAAAAACTCAAAACCCACACCGATCCCCAAAATCCCGTGGCTTGGGATACGGAAACCAGTGCCCTGGATCCCCGCGATGCGGAATTAGTCGGGATTGGCTGTTGTTGGGGCGTCGGTGCTGCCGATCTGGCCTATATTCCCCTGGGTCATAGTATCTTGGGGAGCCAGAACCTGGAACTCTTGCCGACCCTCCAGGCCCTACGAGAGATTTTGGAAGATCCCCAATATCCTAAGGCCCTCCAGAATGCCAAGTTCGATCGCCTCATTCTCAAACACCAGGGCGTAACCCTGCGAGGTGTTGTCTTCGATACCATGCTCGCCAGCTATCTGCTCAATCCCGACGATAACCACAAGCTCGAAAATATTTCCCAGCGGATGTTGGGCTTTTCCTCGAAGAGCTACGACCAGCTCGGGCTCAAAAAAGGTGCTAGCATCGGCACGTTGCCGGTGGCGGATATCGCTGAATATTGTGGTTTTGATGTCTACGCAACCTATCAGCTTGTGCCCAAGCTGCGAACAGCATTGGCAGCGTTGCCCAAGCTGCTAGATTTACTCACCCAAGTCGAAATTCCCCTAGAGCCGATCTTGGCCGAAATGGAAGACCAGGGCATTCGGATTAATACGGCCTATTTACGCGAGTTTTCCAAGTCCCTGGAAACGGACCTGGCCCAACTGGAACAACAGGCTTATGACGCGGCGGGAGAAACCTTTAATTTAGGGTCACCCAAGCAGCTCAGCGAACTCTTTTTCGAGCGATTGGGGCTCGATACGAAAAAATCCCGCAAAATCAAAACTGGCTATTCCACCGACGCCGCCGTGCTTGAAAAGCTCCAGGGCGACCATCCCGTCGTTGATTACATCGTCGAATATCGCACGTTAGCCAAGCTCAAATCCACCTACGTTGATGCCTTGCCCAACTTGGTGCGACCCGAAACGGGGCGAGTCCACACTGACTATAACCAAGCGGTGACGGCCACGGGGCGATTGTCTTCTTCCAAACCCAATTTGCAAAATATTCCCATTCGGACTGCCTTTAGTCGACAGATTCGCCAAGCCTTTGTGCCTCAAGAGGGCTGGATTTTGGTCGCGGCGGATTATTCCCAAATCGAGTTGCGAATTTTAACCCATCTGAGCCAAGAGCCAATTTTGGTCGAGACCTACCGTAAGAACGAAGATATCCATGCACTTACGGCTAAACTCCTGCTGGAAAAATCAGAAATTACCAGCGAAGACCGTCGCCTTGGCAAAATCATTAACTTTGGGGTGATCTATGGCATGGGTGCCCATCGGTTTGCTCGGGAGACGGGGGTGAGTTACGGTCAGGCCAAGGGCTTTTTGGATCGGTATCACGATCGCTATCCCAAAATTTTTGAGTATCTTCAGCGGATGGAACAGGAGGCGATCGCCCAGGGCTACGTAGAAACTATCTGGGGCCGTCGTCGCTATTTCAATTTCACTGGCAACAATCTCCAGACCTTGCGGGGCAAAGATCCCAGCGAAGTCGATCTGGCTAAGCTCAAACCCCGAGGCTTCGATGCGGGCCTGCTCCGCGCGGCGGCCAATGCGCCGATTCAGGGGTCGAGTGCGGACATTATCAAAATTGCCATGGTCCAGCTCAGCAAACTTTTAGCCGATTACCAAGCGCGGCTGTTGCTGCAGGTGCATGACGAACTGGTCTTTGAAATGCCGCTGGAGGAGTGGGTGGAATTGGAGCATAAAATTCAGCACAGTATGGAAAATGCCGTGCAGCTCAGCATTCCGCTTCAGGTGGAAATTCGAGCTGGGGCAAACTGGATGGAGGCAAAATAGCGAGTTCTTCCCCTAGTCCAAAAAAATCTTTCGAATCATCTCTAGATCATCCAGGTGATAGCTCAGCCAAGTTTTGCCCTGAATCCACACCTCCACATTGGGGCAATCAAAATCCCGCGCCAGCACATCCAGACGCACCGTTAGCCCATCGGCCAAGACCTCCGCAAACAGACGATCCACGGATTCCGTATCTGCACAATGGGCGATCAGAGTATGGTCATCCATGGATTCATCATCCTTGGCGGCAATGGTGAGACCCTCGATCGGGGGAAGATGATAGCGATCGCGTAGCGTTTGAGTCAAGCTCATGGTACAGGCTCCAGATTGCGTCCAGACGCCCCTGAGTAAAAAGAGGTCGCCTATACCCCAGTCGGAAAACCGTTGGTTCGAGTCGTAATAAATTTCAGGTGCATCGTTCTTTTCTCCTCTGCCGCATATTAGTAATTATCTATACAGAGTGATCTGCGAGTCTTCCGTACAACCTGAAAAATTTAAGATCGGCTTTAGCTCAGACTGAAGGAATTTACGCCAGTCACCGTAGTTCCATTCATTTGCCAAATCTTGAGCTCCCCTAGACTCGCATTATACCAGGCGATATCCGAGTAGCTGTCTACGGTGTAATCGGCGATCGCCCCCAGCACCCAACCGTCCGCTACGCCTGCGGTGTCGATACTGCTATCGATTGCCTCCAGGGATAGCCCGACCCCATTGCTCTCTAGCTGCTGCGTAAACAGAGCAGCGGATTGTGAATCCTGCCACAACAGTTCGAAGGTTCCATCCTGGTCAAAATCGCCACTCCCCACAATGGTTTTGCCCGTGACCGAGCCCAGTTGAAACGGCACCTTGTCCGTTTGCTGACCCTCGCTGATATACCACAGGACCGCTGCTCCCGTTTCCCTGTTATACCAAATCAAATCCGACTGATCATCCTGATTAAAATCGCCCGTGCCGTGGATTTGCCAAGCCCCGTCGGTCACCGAAGGGAGGACCATTGCCGTGGGACGCTGTTCGGCATCCATCAGCCAAAGTAGGGTTTGGCCTGTTTTTTGATTGCGCCAGACCCAATCTGCGATCGCATCTCCATTAAACTGACCACTGCCTTGAATTTGCCAATTCGCATCTTGGATCGTGGGACCGACCTGCTGAATTTGCTGAATCTGTGTGCGATCGAGAGCCACGACCTGAGCGGCTCCCCCTTGGGGCGATCGCAGTAGAAAATCGCTCTGATAATCTCCATTAAAGTCTGTAAGAACCGTTGGATTTTGAACCTGAATCAAAAAAGTTTGTTCGACGGCATTACCCTGAAGATTAGTGGCACGCAGTGTAATGGATGTGCTGCCGATTTTTTTCGGTAGATAATCAAGAATGAGTTGATTGTTTTCAATCTTTGCATTGATCAGATTGGGGTTGGAATTTTGGGCGATCGCAAAACTCAACTCTTCTTGCTGGAAGACCGTGATGCTTTTGTAGCGCACAAAGTTTTCATCCCTAGTGATCAAAAGACTGCTAGGATCGTCAAAAATTATAGGAATCTCGGCAAAGGCACCGTTGACCCTACTGACGTCAAATCTGGGGAGCGCTGCGATCGCATCCACCGCGACCAAGTCGGCCTCAGAGATCACTTCTCCAAAAACCGTAAACCCGTCATTTTGACTGTTGAGACTAGCCGAATTATCCTTGAGGTTAAAAAACCATTGACTCGTTGCACTATTTGGGTCACCACCGATCTTGGCAAAAGCGATCGTTCCTCGGGTATTGGAGCGCGCAGCACTAAACTCGTTCTGAATGGGCGCATCCGTTGGGACTGAGAAAATCGCATTGTTAGGGGTTTGGAGATTATTCGCTAAATCGTTAACAATAAACCCTCCCCCCTGAACGACAAAATTCGGAATAGACCGATGGATAATACTATTCACATAGTCACCATCATTCACATAGTTCACAAAGTTTTGAACACTCACCGGTGCGCCACTACCGGGTTGATCGTAGAGCAAAACATGGGTAATGCCACCGCCCAAACTAGTGTTTTCTAACTCAAAGCGAGCGGTTAATCCTGTCGTTAATGGATCATCAAAATAGTCAAACAAGCTAATGACGCTATCAGCCGCTGTAGGAAGGGTGAGAATGTCTGAGATGGGGGTTTTAACAATGGGTGTGGATGGCATGGGGAAACTCTCCCGAACGATCGCGCAGGCTGAAGGATGGATGCTTAGGGTACCCGACTCGACCTTAATTTTTGCGCAGTACTGTAGATCTTAGGTCATATTGGATGCTGCAATTCAGCGCCGCTTCAGTAATTTCCTGCCTTGGGGGGCAATGAGGGCGATCGCCACCAAAACCGCTGTCACCAAATTCAAATCCTGAGCCTGGAGGCCAATCCAGTCTGCATTGAGGGCGAGGGCGATCGCCAATCGATAGACCACCGCCCCCAGCAACACGCCCAACGTCCGCAGGGGCACCTTGCCCGAGCTTCCCCCCAGCAGCGCCTCGCCAATAATCACCGCCGCTAAGCCAAACACAATCGTTCCCACCCCCAGAGACACATCCGCAAAGCCGTTGGTCTGGGCAAACAAGGCTCCCGCCAACGCCACCAGGCCATTACTCAGCGCTAGCCCGGTCATGATCATGCCCCCGGTCCGAATCCCCTGGGCTTCTGCCATGGTTGGCGTCGAGCCTGTGGCACGCATAGCCAGACCCATTTCGGAGGCCAGGAAGGCATCCAGTAAAAATTTTGTTGCGATCGCAACCCCAAACAACACCAGGGGAATCCCTACCCGTTTCGGCAACAGCTCCAGCACCCCTTGGAGCGGTGTCAAAATTGTCGGTTCACCCAGGAGCGAAACGTTGGGCTGGCCCATAATCCGCAGATTGATTGAATAGAGCGCGATCATCGTCAGGATGCTGGCAAGGAGATTGAGAATCTTGAATTGGACCGACAGCCAAGCGGTGCAAAGACCCGCGAGACCGCCTGCGAGGAGAGCGATCGCCGTTGCCCAGATCGGATGAACCCCATTGACAATCAGTGTAGCCGCCACTGCTCCGCCCAGGGGAAAGCTACCGTCAACGGTGAGATCAGGAAAGTCGAGCACTCGGAAGGAAAGATACACCCCGAGGCCAACCAAGCCATAGATAAAACCTAGCTCAAGGGCACCGGAGAAGGCGATCCAGTTCATGACAAACGCTGAAGAACAAGAGACGATTCCTTAATCATCCCGCATTTATCCTAGGCCAAGATCCATTTTGGGAGACATGGCGACAGCGCAACAAAAATGCATGACAACCCCAAGGCTAATAATATTGTGTTACGCTCGATACAAGCTAAGTTTAAATCGAGACTCAATTCAGGCTTGAGATCTTCGGCACCGATCCTGCATGACTTAGGCTTGCAGATCCATGTTTTGGCCGAATTAGATTTTTAATAACCTCGAAAATACAAAACACCAGGTTAATGATGCCTGATGCTCATTTTTCATGCCGAGAAAACCTTGGTCATCGACAGAGCTTACAGCTTCGAAAAGCCCTGAGAGACTCAAGAATAGATAGGAAAAACTAAAATGGCAATCCTCAAAGAAACCGCCTTAGTCTATTGTGAAAATCAGTTTGGCCTAGCCGATGGTAAAACAGCCGCAGGCTTAGTTCGGCATTCTGAACTCTATGATATTGTCGGCGTGATCGATAGTGCGCTAACGGGCAAAGATGCGGGGGAGGAGTTAGGCGAGACAAAGCGTAACATTCCGATTTTTGCCAATTTAACCGAGGCCCTGAGCGAGCTTGTACAAATTCCCGACTGTTATATCTATGGGAAAGCTCCCTTAGAAGCCTGCATCTCTAAGCTAGAAAGACTGCTGATCTTAGAAGCCATGGAAAAGGGCATGGATATTATCAATGGTCTCCATCAACTTTTTTCAGAAGATCAAGAATTTATTGATATGGCGGTTCAATGCCGAGTCAATATTAAGGATATTCGCAAGCCCCCAGAATTAAAAAATCTCCATGTTTTTAGCGGCCAAATCGCTCAAGTGAACATTCCCGTCATTGCGGTATTGGGCACCGACTGCGCCTGTGGCAAGATGACCACAGCGGTAGAGCTGAATGAAGCCCTAAACCGCCAGGGCATCAAATCCATCATGATTGCCACCGGTCAAACCAGCTTGATGCAGGGCGCTAAATATGGTGCGCCCATGGATGCTCTCGTGTCCCAATTTGCCATCGGTGAAATCGAGCATGCTGTTGTGCAGGCCTTTGAGCAAGAACAGCCCGATATCATTTTGGTCGAGGGGCAAAGCTCCGTGAGCCATCCCGCCTTTATGAGTTCTATCGGCATTCTCAAGGGATGTTTGCCCGATGGTATTATTCTCCAGCATCCGCCCGCTCGAAAAGCTCGCTGTGATTTTCCCCAGTTAGCGATGCCAAACATTGAAGATGAGATTCATTTGATTGAAGCGATCTCCCAATCCCAGGTGATGGCGATCGCCCTCAGCCACGAAGACCTACCCGAATCAGAAATTCCCAAAATCATTGCAGATTATGAAACTCGATTGCAATTACCCACAACGGATGTGTTGCATTATAGCTGTCAGAAATTGATTAATGCGTTGTGCGATCGCTTCCCCAATCTCAAGCAAATTATTGAACGCAACCGTTTAGAAAAAATGCCGATGCTCTCCGCAAGATAGGCAGAGTGGATCGGTACAGCCTAGACCGCAACGATGAAGTCATTCCTGCCACGGATAGAAATTTCTCTATCCAAAATTCGACATAATGCTCGGATCCTATCCGAGCGCTATGGGCGTCAGGGTATCGAACTCATGGGCGTCTCCAAAGCAATCTTGGGAGATCCTGCGATCGCCCAGGCCATGGTGCAAGGGGGGGTCAAGTTTATCGCGGACTCTCGCCTCGAAAATATTGAAAAACTTAGAGCATCTCAGCTAGAAACCCAGTTTGTTTTACTGCGCACGGCCCTCAGTCAAGCAGAAGCGGTGGTGGCCCATGTTGATATTAGTCTGAACACAGAACTGGAGACGTTAAAAGAACTTTCCCATTACGCCCAATCAACGAACAAAATCCATCAAGTCATCATCATGGTGGAGCTAGGGGATTTGCGAGAGGGTGTACTGCCCGGTGATCTTTTACAATTCCTACAGCGAACCCTGCGATTGTCCCATCTTAAGGTGGTTGGCATTGGCTGCAATTTAGCCTGCTATGGCGGCATCAAGCCCGACCTCGCTAAAATGCAGGAGCTCTCCCAGTTGGCCACTGCCCTAGAGCATAAACTTCACATTCAATTGCAGATTGTCTCTGGCGGTAACTCTGCCAATGATGAATGGGCTCAATCTACGCCAGAAGTGGGAAGAGTTAACAATTTACGCCTAGGTGAATCAATTTTGTTAGGGCGAGAAACGGTCTATGGCAAAACGATTGCTGGACTAAAAACCGATGCTTTTGAACTCTTTGCTGAAGTCATCGAATCCAAACTAAAACCCTCTTTACCCTTTGGACAATCCTGCCCCAATGCCTTTGGGGAAATGCCCGTTTTTCGAGATCAAGGGATGCAGCAAAGAGCTATTCTGGCCTTGGGCAGGCAGGATGTTTCGATCTCTGATTTACGATCCGACGCGGTAGAACTCCTCGGTTCTAGCAGCGATCACATCATTCTCCATAGCAACCAAGAGCCGCTTGTCCTGGGTAGCACCGTCAAGTTTCAGCTCAACTACGGCGGTGTTTTGGCCGCCATGACCTCTCCTTTTATTCGCAAGCAATTTATCGACCCGCTTTAGGTGCCCTGGCCCTTGCCACCGTCCAAAAGGCTCTACCATAATGGGCCTGTTCCTCTGCCCCCCCTGCGCTATGGCTGCCCCTTGGCAAACGGAGCCCGTCATCCAACACACCCAGCGACTGCTGTTTAGTTTTGAATATTGGCTGGGGCGATCGCTCCTTCCCCAGGCCACTCTCTCTCCCGAAAATAATGCCCAGCAATTATTCGACGCCGACTTTGTTCTGGTTTCCCACGGTTTGCAGGCCGACCCGATCTTCAACTACGGTAACCGCCAAGCCTTAGCGCTCTGGGAGCTGAGCTGGGACAGCCTCATCCAAATGCCCTCCCGTAAAACTGCCGAAGTGGATCTGCGAGCCGATCGCGCCCAAATGCTCACCGCTGCTCTGCGCAAGGGCTATATCGAGCATTATGAAGGGATCCGAATTTCTAGCACGGGCCACCGCTTTCGCATCCTGGATGGCATTATCTGGAATGTGGTCGACGAACTCGGCACCCGCTGGGGCCAAGCGGCCACGTTTTCACGCTATGAGTTTCTATGAGCCCATGTCTTCCCTCGAACCGCCCGAACCGCCCAACGCCCCAGAAGTCTCTACAACTCCACCAACCGCCCTTAGCGTTTGGGCGTTTAAGCCTTGGTGGTGCCAGCCTTGGAGTATCTTACTGACGGGATTTGGGGCGATCGCCCTCAGTTGGTTCCTGGCCCATCGGCTCTGGCTCACGGGCCTCGTCGCGATTCCGTTCCTAGCCTGGATGGGCTTTTTCCTGCTGGTCTTTCCCAAAGCCATGGCTGAAAGCGGCTTACTCGAAGAAATGCAGCGCAAGGCCTCCCCGCCGTTCGATATCTAGTTGATTTGGGCATTCTGGTACAAAGTCATTCTGTCATCCATCAGGCATCGGCTTGTTCCAGCCTGGATTGCGTATCCCCACTGATCCCCTCAAGACAGGTTCTCCTCCAACCGGTCTATCTCTCTATGGTTTTAGCACCACCCTAGGGAACATTTTTGCTGAGCGAGATTTATCAATACCGGGAGACAAGCACGATGTTGACGGTTGCCGTAGGCCACAGTATCGATCCAGATGCCCCAGAAGCCGTTGCCGAGGCTTTGGAACAATGCCAAGGGACCCTAGCTGGGCAGATCCCTCAAGCTGGAATTGTATTCGCTGCCATTGATTTTGAGCACCAAACCATTCTCGACGAGATTTTGCGGGTCTTTCCCGAACTAGAGCTGGTGGGCTGTACAGCGGATGGTGAGCTCTCTTCAGAAATGGGCTTTCAGCAAGATTCCCTGACCCTCATGCTGTTCTGCTCCGACGAAGTCGAGATTCGTGCAACGGTCGGACGCGATGTTTCCCAAGCCCCCACGGACATTGCTCAGGCAATGGTCCGCAGCCTAAAAGACCAAATGCAGAGCCCCATTCGCCTCTGCTTGGCCTTTCCGGACGGGTTGCGGACCAATGCTTCTACCCTGGTCAACAGCCTGCAATCCGAACTGGGACCCGTTCCGCTGCTGGGTGGCGTGGCGGCAGAGCAACCCAAAGCTCAGCAAACCTATCAGTTCTACCGCAATGAGGTCCTACAGGATGCTTTACCCCTGCTGGTTTTCGGCGGCAGTCTCATCCTCTCCCATGGCTTTGCCAGCGGCTGGAAACCTCTCGGTAAGCGAGGTGTGGTTACTGAGGTGCAAGACAATATCCTCTATCGGATTGATCACCAGCCCGCCCTGGCGTTTTATCAACATTATTTTGAGAATTACAGCCCTGATGCGGCCTATCCCTTGGCCGTATTTGCCCCCGGTGAAGAGAAGTTCTTTATCCGAGGATCGGTCAGCTATGACCCAGAGCAAGGCAGCCTGACCATGGGTGGCAATGTGCCCCTCGGTGCAACGGTGCAAATTACCGACGCGGAGCGCGACGATATTGTCAACGCCGCCAAACAAAGCCTAGAACAGGCATGGAGCACCTATCCCGGCGTAGCTCCAGCCGCAGCCCTCTTTTTCTCCTGTGCCTGGCGACGATGGGTATTGGGCACCCATACCGATCGCGAATATGAAGCGATCGCCTACACCCCCGGTCGAGACCGCATTCCCACCTGCGGATTTTATACCTTTGGTGAAATTGCTCCCCTTCACGACCATGGCGCAGCGGTCAATCACAATACAACCTTCGTGACCCTGTTACTCGGAACCCACTAATTCCATGCAGAACGCTGTAGAAACCGATGCTTTGAAGCAACTGCAGAAAGAGAATCGCATTCTGCAAAAGAAGCTGGAACGATCTGAAGCCGAGCGCATTCGCCTAGAGGAAATCAATCGCAAAAAGGAAGCCTTGCTCAAACAAGTCATTGTAGAATTGCAGGGGTCTCAAGCCATTTTAGAAAAGAAAAGTAGCGATTTAGAACAAACCCTCGCCGAGTTACACCAAACCCAAGACCAGTTAATCGAAGCCGAGAAGCTGGCGGCCCTGGGGCGGTTGGTGAGTGGTGTGGCCCATGAGATCAATACCCCCGTTGGGACCGGCATTACCGTAGCATCGACGCTCGTTGATGAAACCAAACGCTTTCAGAAGGCGATCGCCGAGGGAGCCCTCAAGCGATCGCTCCTCAACCACTACACGGAAATTGCCACGGAAAGTACCCAACTCATCCTGAGCAATCTCAATCGAGCGGCGGATCTGATCCAGAGTTTTAAGCAAATTGCCGTTGACCAAACTCGGCTAGAACTACGTACTTTTGACGTACGGGCCTATCTCGAAGAATTGATGGTTAGCCTTTCGCCCCAATTGCGCCAAACTGCCCACAGTTGGAGCATCACTGGAGACGACAGGTTAGTTATCCAGAGCTATCCCGGTCTGTTGGCACAAATAGTGACCAACCTCGTGACTAATTCCCTCGTCCATGGTTACGAACCTGGCGAAGCGGGAAAGCTTAAACTTCACCTTGCCCTTGAGGGCGATCGCTTCCTCCTGGTCTACAGCGACAATGGCCGGGGCATTCCCCTCGCAGATCAATCGAGAATCTTTGAGCCCTTTTTTACGACGGCTCGCGATCGCGGTGGCACCGGTTTGGGATTACCGATTCTCTACAACCTCGTGAAGCGGAATCTCAAGGGCGACATTACAGTCCATAGCCAACCTGGCGAGGGAGTCCAGTTTAAGATTGAGATTCCTCTGGGAGCCTTTGCCCTGCCGGTGACAGCGGACAACTGGGCAACTTTTTCCCCAGAGGATTTGCGATAAGGATCTCTGAGATATTTAACATGGTCTACTCCTCCCGTGCAAACCATCCCATGCCTGATGATAAGCTTTTAATCATTGAGGAGGATGAGATTGAAATCGATGAAGATGTCGAAATTGACGAAGATGTCGAAACTTCCCTAGGGGCGATCGCACCCCTATCGACCCTGGCGTCAGAAGATACCCATGCCAGTTTTGATACCTGGAAAGTCATCATTGTTGATGATGAACCCGCCGTTCACCAAGCGACCCAGCTAGCGCTCAAAAACTTTACGTTTGAGGGCAAACCGTTAGAACTGATCTCTGCCTATTCCGGGGAAGAAGGAAAGGAGCTGATTACCCATCTGCATTCTGAGATCGCCTTCATTTTGCTTGATGTGGTGATGGAAAGCGAAGATGCAGGGCTGAAGGTCATCCGCTATGTGCGCGAGGAGTTGCACAATCATCAAGTTCGCATTATTTTACGCACAGGCCAGCCAGGAGAAGCCCCAGAAGAGTCGGTTATCCTGAATTACGATATCAATGACTATCAGCTTAAGGTCGAACTCACCCGCCAGCGGCTGCTGACCACTGTTCTCTCGGCGCTGCGGTCCTATCGCGATATTATTACCATTGAAAAACAGCGTTTGGCCCTTGCCAAGGTGCTGGAACGGTTACAGTTGATGCAAAATCAACTCAAAGAATATTCCTACAACTTGGAGATTAAAGTTTCGCAGCGCACCGCTGAGCTAGAACGAGCGAACCGAGAACTGCATCGCCTTGCTCACCTTGATGGTCTCACTCAAGTGGCCAATCGTCGCTGTTTTGATGAATATCTTCAAGCGCAATGGCAACAGCTATCCGAACGGCATCAGCCGCTTTCCTTGCTCATTGCAGATGTGGATTATTTCAAGCGCTACAACGATCACTACGGCCATCAAGCTGGCGATGATTGCCTGTTGCAGTTGGCTCAAACCCTCAAGGCGATCGCCGCCCGACCGGAAGATCTCGTGGCGCGGTATGGGGGTGAAGAATTTGTTGTGCTTTTGCCCTCTACCCCCCTAGAAGGGGCTTGCAAAGTTGCGGAGATTGCCCTAGCAGAGATCCGTCAACTCCAGCGGCCCCATGCTGCATCGGAAATCGCCGACCATGTGACCCTCAGCATTGGGGTGTCTTGGCTGATGCCCCAGGCCGCAACCTCGCTCGAAAGTTTGATTGAAATGGCAGATCGGGCGCTCTATCAGGCGAAGCAAGCGGGTCGCGATCGCTACTGTATCTATACGGCAATGGACTCTTTAAACGCGATCGGTGCTTTCTTGGAAGAAGATTTTCGGTTGTAGAGGCAAATTAAGCAAATAAACTAGGAATAAGTCGACCCGTCAGGCATGGTAGTCCCCTGCAAAGACGCACCCGTGAGATTTGCCGTACTCAGTTCAGCCCGAATCAGCGTTGCTTGGTCTAGCCGAGCTTGGCTGAAATTGGTGCGTGCGCAATAGGCCTCTGATAAAATTGCCCGATAGAGATTTGCCCCGGTGAAGTTGGTTCGGCTCAGATCCGCCCGCGCGAGCTTGGCACTTTCCAACTGGGCTTGGGTCAGCAACGTCCGCACCAGTTTGGCTTCGGTCAAAATCGCCAAATTAAAATTCGCTTCGCTGGCTTTTGCTTCGGTCATGTTCGTGCGCTCCAATTTCGCATTGCGCAGATTCGCGCCTCCCATCTCGGCTTGGCTGAGGTTGGCATCGGTCAACATCGCGCCTTCCAAATTGGCCCCGCGCAAATTGGCCCCGCGCAAATCCACGCCCCGCAACGTCGCATCGCTCAAGTTAGCCTGACTCAAATTGACCCGTGATAAATCGGCCCCCGACAAATTAGCGCCGCGCAGATCCGTTTGGTAAAGATTAGCCCCTCGCAAATTGGCACTTTGATTGCGCTTTTCCTCGCGCAAATTGGCCCCTCGCAAACAGGCCCCGCTGAGATTAGCCCCGCTGAGATTGGCATTGCGTAAATCCGAATCAATTAAATTGGTATCGAGCAAATTGGCCAGCGTAATATTAGCCCCCCGCAAATCAGCCCCCTGAAGACTTGCCCCATGCAAATCCGCATTGCTCAAAATGGCGCGAATCAGCCGAGCCTGATTGAGATTGGCTCCACTGAGTCGCGTGTTGGTGAGATTGGCAGCGGTAAAGTCAACACGACTGAGATAGGCCATCATCAAATTGGCATTGCTGATCTCAGCCTTCGAAAAATTGACACCGATCAAATCCGCTTCATGGAGATCGATACCGCGTAGGGTTTCACCCTCGAAATTGGTTTTACCAGCTTCATACTGGCGCAACAGTTGTTGAGCATTCATAGGAATTGGGGTAGATGCTTAGGATCAGCGACGGCGATGGCAAGGAGACTAAGACAATGTTCCTACGTTATAGTAGGGCCTGAGGGCACGGGCGATCGCCCCGGCGGCCTGTTCGTAGTCTTCAACTTGGTCGAGCGATCGCGCCGTATCTTGTAACCCAACCTCAACGCTATCGTAGGTTGAGTAATGGTCAAACAGTTGCCTGAGCAAGTCTCCAAGGGTTTGGTTGCGAATTTTCGACCAATCGGCGGAGTTGGATTCAAAGGGATGATACAGACTGGAAAACAGCAGTAGTTTGGCGCGTAAAGGATTGGTGTACTGCATAATTTCGACGCGCAGATCCGAGAGGTCAGTGCGATCTTTGGGAGGCGTTAGAACCGAGCTATCAGGGCCTGGTTCTTGAGGAATTGCTTCTTGAGGAATTGCTTCTTGAGGGATTGGTTCTTCAAAACCCAAAGCTGCGGGGGGCAGACCCACTGCCGTTTCCATCAGTTCCTCGTCATCGAGATCGGCGGCATTAAAATCAGCGGCTAAGGACAACAGCGATTCGGGACTCAGGTTGGGTTCAGGGCTAGCTGCGAGTTCAGGGGATTGGGCCGCAGGAGGGCGATAAAGCGGGGTTAAACCCTCCAGAATACTCTGGGCCACCTGGGTATATTCCACGCGTCGATTGAGACTGGAGACCACGCGGTTCAGCAGACTGGCTAAGGTTTCTAGATCCGGGGCAAGCTGATGGAGCTGCTGCACCAAACTCGGCAGCTTGAAATAGGCCAAAACCTGGGGATCGTTTTCCCAACCGCCGCTACACACGCTGTAGAGCAATTTTTTGATCCGGTTGGCATTGGGGGATTGGGCCAGGGTGTTGGCGATCGCCTCATAGGGCGACTGCATCAAAGGCCCTGTATCTTCCGCTTCTCCACTCAAAATGCCGGTGACATCCAACCGCGCCAGCGCTGAAGCCGGATCTTGATAAAGCGGCCCAATGACCTTGAGAATGCCCTGCCCTAGGGCGACGTACTCGGTAGGACGATTGAGACGAATCGCCAAATTATGCAGAGCAGTCCCCAGATCGCCTTGGGTGGGATGGGTCAACACTAATTCATGAATAATATCGCGCAATCGGTACTGCTCCAGAACCTTGGCATCACTCTCCCAAGCATTCTGGCAAACCGCAAAGGTCAACTTGCGGATGCGCAAATACTCGGGATGATTTTCGAGTTGTTGGGATACTTCATCGAGCAGCCAAGACGGTACCATCGATCTCCTCAGGAACAACCTATCGGGTCAGGAACACCCTACCAGGAACCTGACCCTCATCATACTCAGATCTGAGCGGGGTTTCGATGAAACTTACTAGAAATTTCCCTTGACTAAAAATAAATCTCTGGAGAACTGCCCTTAGGGAACAGGGCTGGCGCTGAGGTCGGGATGGAGAATTCCGTTGAGGATGGTCTCGGGTCGTTTTTCGTGTTTCCAGGCGAAGGCATGCTTAAAGGCAGCTTCCTGGCAGGCGCGCAGTTGCTCGAAGTCGATGATGTTGTGGGTGAGCAGGTTTTCGTATTCGAAGGGCAGTCGCACGTTGTGCAACCCGGCGTTGTCGGTGCAGATGGCGATATCAACACCCGCTTCAAAGCAGCGATCGAAAACGATTTTGAGCGGGTCAATGCTGGGAAGGGTGCCGGTCTTGGTATAGGTGGTGGGACAAACCTCTAGACATTGGCCTCGGGCGGCTAGGTCCTTGAGTAATTCGGGGTGTTTGAGGGGGATCTGGATGCCGTGGCCGATACGCTGGAGATAGGGCAAGAGGGCAGGATGGCAACCGGCTTCGGTTTCGTAGAGGTGGCCGGTGGTGTTGATCCCGAGGGATTGAGCGTATTGGTAGAGCTGGGTGAATTCTTCGAGGCGATCGCCATACAACCCATCTCCCCCCGCCACATCGATCCCACAGACATACTGAGGATAGGCCGCCGCCAAATCCACCATGGCCCGGTTGACTTCGTAGGGCAGCCGCGAGTGCATACAGAGAATCTGGCTGTTGACGATCGGGTAGAGCGTCGATTGGCTGGCTTGACCGACCACTTCAATGATCTGGGCGGTGGCGTCGATGCGCTCGGTTTGGCTGAGGTGTTCGGGGGTGCGCAGGTAAGGGGTATAGCGCAGCTCCAGGTAGGCGAGGTTTTCAAAGACATAGGCCCCGCGCAGCAGCCGGTAGATGAAGTAAGGCAGGGTTTCGATCGTCTGCACTTTTTCAACGAGGGTGTGCAGTTCTAGGTATTCGGCAAGGGTGTTGCGGGGCCGGGTGTAGAAGTCTTCAAAGTCGCTGTAATCGGCAAACTGAGCGGATGGCTCGGATTCGTTGCGTTGAAAATAGCCCCAGAGAATTCGGGGTACAACAGAACCGCCTAGGTGGCGGTGCAGCTCGGCGTAGAGGGCCATGGGGATAGAAGCTCCTGACTGATGAGAGGATGGCAAAGCACCTGCGCTCTGAGGATTTAGCTTTGCCGAAAAACTGGACGAATTAAACTTTAGGCCGCAACAATACTTTGGCGAGGGCACCTAGGATGCTCGCGATGCAAGCATTTGCGGGATTTAGGGTGAATTAGAGACATCCTAGCGCAGGCTGTTAATTTTGGCCGCGTTTTTTTGAAATTTTCCAGGGGCACAGGCTAGCTGCGGCAATGCGACTGGTTCCGAGGATTGGGCGATGAGTTGGATGCCTTGGGGTGTGGTTTTCCAGGTGGTGGCTTCGAGGAGTGCGGGAGCGGGGGGCGACGGGTGCGATCGGGTGGAGGGGAATGTCTGGGGTGATGGGGTGACGGGGAGGGTGACCCAGGTGGGGATCAGAGGTTGGGGGAAGGGTTCTTCTGGGCTGAGGGGAATACCGTTACGTCCGGTGATGATGAAGGAGCTGCGGCTGGCTTCACTGTTGGGAGAGCAACTATCGTCGATTCGATCGCTGGGGTCGGTGAGGGCTTCGGAGATCTGAAGGGTGCCTTGGCTGGGGTCAGTGTTGAGGCCGTTGAGATTGAGGATGCCGCTGGAGCCGAAGGCGGAGCTGGCGCTGATGTCGTTGGTTGTGTTGTTGCGGAGGGTGTTGACGTTGGGTTCGTCTTGCAACTGGAAGTTGAGGATGGCGTTGGCGTTGATGGTGATGTTGCCGCCGCTGCCGCTGAAGGCGTTAGCGATGATGTCGCTGTTTTCGTTGGGGAGACTGATCAGGAAGGGAGTGTTGATGGTGATGTTGCCGCCGTTTCCTGGGTTTTGACTATTTCCGGCGGTGGATGTAACTAAGCTAGCATTTCTCAACAAAAAAGATTGAGAATCTTTTTTGTCTATATCAATAACTATGTCACCTCCATTACCAAATGAGGAAACAGTCGACATCCCCCCTTTATCTAACGTTAGTTGAGCAGTGCTAATACCTATAGACCCAGTTTCTCCCACTCCATCTGAAGCAGTAGTAATAAAGGGGAAGAGTTTATCCTGACTACTTTCTAAAATAGTTTCTCCATTTGCCTCAATTTTGATATTACCTGCATTACCTTTGCCAGAAGTTCGAGTTGAAATAAATGCCCCATCTCTGACCACAAAATTGTTTGTAAATATCTCTATTTTTCCTCCATTTCCTATAGCTTCTGGTTCCACGGAAGTAGATATAAAGCTCTGTTTGCGTGATCTGTTATTTATACCATCTAAATAAACACTATTCCTAGCGCTTATCTTTAACTCACTTGCATCTCCTGTACCTTGCGTACTTGCGTTGATTCCTGCACCTCTAGTAATAACAATACTATCAGCTAAGATTTGAATGCTTTTGCCATTGCCAATTGCTCCTGACGCAACAACGCTAGAAATACCGCTACCTACTGAGTTATTACGACCATCAAATTCAACTTTTCCTGCCACTGTAAGGTTTATCTCTCCGGTATTCCCCACACCAGATGTTCCGACGCCTATTCCAGCTCCATTTGTTATTTTGATTTCTCCAGCATTAACATCAACTAATCCACCATCACCGACTGCACCTACACCGACAATACTGCCGACACCACTAGCACCTTGCTCATCAGGTGTTGAACCATCAAAAGATGCTAGCCCTCTAACCGTGATGTTTATATCACCAGCATTCCCTTTCCCAAAAGTGCTAGCGTTTATGACTCCCCCATTTGTCGCCTTCAATAACTCTGTATCAATGCTAATTTTTCCACCATTTCCTACTGCCCCTGATGCTACAATACTGCCAATTGTGCTAGGAAATTTGCCGCTTTCATCGGTACCATCAAGAAAAATACCATCTCTAGCTTGAATGAGAAGTATTCCAGCATCCCCTTCTCCAAAGGTACTTGTGTTGACGGTTGCGCCATTAACAATATTGAGCTCTCTCACGAAAAGCTCAATATTGCCAGCCTTTCCAACTCCATTATTGCTAACGCTGCTTCCAATAGTGCTACCGATATTATCAACTGAGCCAGTACTATCAAGAGAAACTACACCTGAGGCCTCAATTCTAAGATTGCCAGCGTTTCCCAGTCCTGAGGTTAAGCTACCTACGGTAGAGACTCCACTCAGACTCAAATCCTCTGTTTTCATCAACAAATTGCCAGCTGAACCAGTAGCACCATTGCTGATTTCATTAATGATTAGGCTATCCCGTAGTCTAGTTTCTCTTTTGGTGCGGATTTGTATATCCCCAGATTTTGATTCAGGAGAACCCAAATCGAAGAAAATTCCTGCTCCAAGAATACTTGAGTCTAGCAACTCTAAATTCTGGCTATTGACTTGTATATCACCACCTCCGCTCCAGCTAACAATTCCACGAGATTTTTCTCTGAATGAAATATCAGCCAGCTCTAAATTTTCTGGAAAGAGCAAGCTAAATTTTTCTGAGATTTCTACTTCTCCCATTCCTGCCACAGCACCTAAATCTAGCCTGCCTTCAAGTGCATACAATCCGCTTCCCACAACTTCAATGTCTCCTCCGAGCATCACGAGGCTTTTACCAATATCAACACCAATTCCAGTAAAAAAATTTGGTAATGCAGGACTGAAAGGCCGTTTTGCTCTTACCTCGATTCTGCTTGGGGCTGCGTTTGTAAAAATGAATGAAGAGGGAAAAATTGTTAATAGTTCTGACACACTTCCCTTCTCTACACTAAATGTTCCCAGGGATTTGAATCTAACTCCTGTCGATGTCGATGCGATAAACGAGCCTCTTAAGTCAAGAGATGAATTCTCACCAAAGAGAATTCCGTTGGGGTTAAGAAAGAATAAATTTGCAGATGATGGCTGAAAAATACCATTAGAGAATCTCTTGAGTCCCTAGAGTTCCCAAAATATTCGATTTTTTGTTGCCTGTAATCCTAGCTAATACATTTTCAATTCCTGAATTAAAAATAAAAAATACGGAACGAAAACTACTAATGTCAAAATTTTCAAAGCTATGAAATAAGTTTTTTCCTCGCTGTGCTCCACCTGAAACTAGGTCTACCTGCGGTATAAAATCTCGAGTTAATTGAGATGATTCTAAGCCTAAGCTTGTGTCTGGAATAATTTCCTGCAATCGCCCCACCTCCGCAGCCAAAGCCAAGCCACCAAGCCCCAACACCAAAACCGCTCGCAGTCCCATTCGTTACACCCTAGTTGACAAACACAATCATCCTACCGAGCCCCACCGCCCCCAGCCGCCACCCTCACTACAAATCTTCAATATCCGGCGGATGCCATCCACTCAACACCCACCGTTCTCGCGCCTTCACAATCACCCAATCATTCATCCGCAGCGCCATCACCGTCGCCCGCCCAGTAGCCGTCAAGCCTTCCACTCGGCTTCCACCCGCCACCCAAGCAAAATGCTCAGTCCAACGCTGCTGCCTCGGATGAAACAATCGCACCCTTTCACCAGCGGCTGAACGACCTGTCCACGCCACCGCAACAATGCAGCAGCATGGGCTTTACGCAACATGAATAAATCCGCCTCATGCCGCAACTTCTCAAGCTCCTGTTGCTCATGCAAGGGCAGCTCTCGTTCTTTTTTGAACTCTAACAGCTCGTCGTAGCGGTGTAGCTCATCCTCGGTACAACGAGCTTGAGCGACTTGCCACAGAGCTTCATCCTCCAAGCGATCCAGCGCCGCTAGCTCCGATTGAAATTGTGCTGGCACATCCTCCCAAGCTGGTGGACTCCCCACCGTTAATGCCCGCACAACAACCTCTTGCAACGGACGTCGCATTGCAGCAGCAGTATTCACTAGCCGCAAATACAAAGCTTCAGGAAGTTCCAGCGTGACCGTTGCCGTTGACATCAAGAGACTGCCTTCATCGTTGCTTAGAGTCTAGTCATATTCTAGTGCCACTTCATCAAAAATAAAGCAGCCTTGCAAACCCCGGCCCCGCCACCAAAGCCACCCAACCCAACCCCAAAAATACCCCGCATTCCCATAATCCGCACCAGACTCAGCCAACCCAATCATCCTACCGAGCCCCCACCCACCCAGCCGCCATTCCCACTACAAATCTTTAGACCTCCGGGACAGCCCTGGCTACCAGATCGTCTCGATTACCGTTAGAGTCTGAATCTTGTGATCGCAAGTGACTAACGGTAAGCCTAATGCTAGCGCTGTTACTGCAATCATGCGATCGCCCATTTCCGGCACAGTAACTTTTGGAACTTGCCGAAGCTGCTGTGCAATTTCCAAGCTAAACGACACCACTTTCAGACCCGAGTCAGAATCCTGTAATACTTGATAGAGCATCTCTAGCGCAGCTTCAGGCAACCGCCCTTTTTCAACCAGATACGTGATTTCAACAATCGAAATTGAAGAGATGTAGACAACATGACCAGAGGCTATTGCTTCCTCAATTCTGCTACTTGCGAGATCTGAAATTCTAGGAGAATCTAGCAACCACTAGACCACCGCGTGAGTATCCAGCACCAGCGAAGTCATAACTCAATTTCCTCACCAAACCCACTCCACATTTCTCGGCGAGCCTCTAAGAAATCGGTTTCTGTCAAAGGATCAATGTCAAGGTTCGACCACAGACCCTTTAAACTTTTGGGAAGGCGACGCGTTGGAATCAAACGATCTTTCAGAAACTCTACAAAGTCCAACACCGTTTGTTGCTGTTTGCTTGGCAACGAGCGCAGGCTGTCAAAGATAGCCTGCTGAAGACTGACAAGATTCTGCATAATTTTCATCCAAACCTGTTCTTTTCGCACTACTCTCTTCCCTTCCTCATTATGCCAGCCCAATCCGACCCCCAAAACACCCCGCAGTCTCATAAATCTACCCCCAGACTCAACTAACCCCACCCTCCTACCGAGCCCCACCGTCTCCAGCCACTACACCTCCCACAAATCTTCAACATCTATTTAGAAAAGCTGCGAGATAATTGCCTCAGTACCCGCTCACCGTCGAACTCCCTCGCAGATCAACCTCGCAGATCAACGATCCAAAAGAAGAATGCAGCTACGTTCATCCTCACAGGATCCCTCCCTCCAATTTCTCCCCGAACAAAGATGAATCGCTTTCTCCAATTCCAAGCCAATACCTTTCAGTTTCCTGGCCAAGGTAAAGCCATCAAAAATAGAACGGCTCTTCATCTTGCCGTCCTCAGCGACGACGCAGCACAACTGGAATTTTTGCTGACCCACAATGCCTCGCCCAACGCCCGTGATGCCCAGGGCCATACGCCCTTTCACTATGCGATCGCCAGCAGAAACATCGCCCTAGCCGAGCGCCTCCTAGAGGCGGGGGCAGATATTAATGTGCGCGATCGCCAACGCCGAACTATCCTCACCATTCTCACCGATCCCAAACTTGCAAAACTCCCAATCGATTCCGGCGATTTAAGCTTTGAACAACGGGTTAGCTTCTTGCAAAGCAAAGGCGCAATTCGATAGCAGTCAAGCCAGTAGCCGCCAAGCCAGTGATCTTTCTCGTATATATTGCGAGATGTAAACAAGTCCCACAGCTTCCAGCCTGAACCAGAGAAAATCAGAACATCCACCACTTTGGACCAGATTCACACCATGAATCGACGCGACTTCTTGTCCTGGATGGGGGTTAGCACCCTCGCCACTTCTTTGCCCATGGCGATCGCCGCCTGTAGCAGCCCCACCAGCACCACTCCCCCCGCTGCCGATTCTGCCACCAGTACTGCCCCCCCCGATACCGCTAGTGCGCCTGAACCCGTGAACCTGGGCACCGTTGATGACCTCAAAGTAAAAGGTAGCCTCGTTGTCGAACAGCCCGAAAAGATCATCGTCGTGCAAGATCCTCAAAATCCTGACGCCGTCATCGCCCGCACCGCCAACTGCAACCACAAAAACTGCACCGTGGGCTGGCAAGCGGACAAGGGTGAATTTGTCTGCCCCTGCCATGACTCCCGCTTTGCCCTGGATGGCAGCATTCTCGCAGGCCCCGCCACCGAGCCGCTCAAAGTCCTCACGGCCTCCGTCGAAAATGGGCAAGTCGTCGTCACCATGTAGCGCTGTACCCCGCTAAAATTTCGCTGCTAAATTTTGCTTTGATTGAGCTTCAGTCGGTTCAAGTTGTGTTCAATCCCGATACCCCGCTGGAATCCCTCGCCCTGCGGGGCATTGACGTACAAATTCCAGCGGGACAATTTGTCACGGTTATTGGCAGCAATGGTGCAGGCAAGTCTACCTTGCTCAATGTCCTCAGCGGCGAAATTTTGCCCCAAGCGGGCCGGGTAAAAATTGCGGACCAAGTCGTGACCCGCTGGCCCGTAGCCAAGCGATCGCCCCTCGTTTCCCGCGTCTTCCAAAACCCGCTCCTCGGCTCCTGTGCTGACCTCACGGTGGAAGAAAATCTTGCCCTCGCCTACCAGCGGGGCCAGCGGCGGCGGTTGCGTTGGGCCTTAAATCGATCGCTGCGGGAGGAGTTTCGCGATCGCCTCTCCCGGCTCGGTCTGGGTTTAGAAAACCGGCTCGGCGATCCCATGGGTCGGCTCTCTGGGGGGCAGCGCCAAGCCATTTGTCTATTTATGGCCACCCTGGCCACCCACAAAATTTTGCTCCTGGATGAACATACCGCCGCCCTCGATCCGAAAACCGCTGATTTTGTGCTGGAACTCACGCGGGAACTGGTGGCACAGCAGGGGCTGACGACGTTAATGGTCACCCATAGTATGCGGCAGGCCTTGGAGGTGGGCGATCGCACCCTCATGCTCCACGATGGCCAAATTGTTTTTGATGTGCAAGGGGCAGACCGAGCCAGCTTGAGCGTGGATGATTTGCTCCAACGATTTCAGCGATTGGAAGATCTGTCCTACGAGGTCTAGGTCATGCCTGTATTTTTGCGGAGTAATTTTCAGATTTGAGCTAACGCTTTTGGTGCGTCAAGAGATAGAAGATTCGATAATTTTGCGTTCCTGTCGATTTGTACCGTTTTCGTATTTTTACCGGATATAGCAGTTGTAAACTCCCTCTATATACGTGAGTTTTTCGGTGACTAAAAGTATCGCTGAGAATAAAAACATTATCCTGTTTTCAGAGCATACTTTTGAATCTCAGAATTGAGAAATTCCCGACAAAATTTGTAGATAATTCGTGAAGTCTTTGAGCCTTAGAGACTAAAACTTCACTCAAATTGGTTATTTACAACGAGGGGTATCGCTGAAGATAGAAGACCTAGACTTGCCTTAACCTAGAAAGCGTTGCATGGCCTTTGATGTTCTACATTCATGCTAAATTCCACCACTAGCTCCTCCGATCTTCAGGGTTTCTACAAGACCATTGCGCCATGGATTGATCTCTATTTATCCTCTCCCTATGGCATGAGCGGGTTGGATCAAAACTCAATGACCCAACTACTCAATGATCCTACGTTCAGTACAGTTCTGGGAGAATACCTATCTACAGCAGTGGCTCCAGCGTTACTCGATGGCTTGAGCGACGAAACCATCGAAACCACGCTCCTAAAGGCCATGCAAGCCGGGTGGGATCAGGGAAAAGCTGAGGATTCCCTTTGCCCTATGCCAGAAGTCCTAGCGAGTGATCCAACGGTGGACCTAGGCGGTAATGATGCCACAAACGCGTTCAGCTTGACGTTGACCGAGGGGAAGGCGATCGCCCAGGACTGGATCGGCCTCAATGGGGATTCTCGAGACTACTATCGTTTTAATCTAGAACAGTCCGGGACTCTCTCCGTTACGCTCAGTGGCTTGAGCGATAACGTTAATATGCAACTGTTTAATGAACAAGGCCAACGGGTTGGGGCCTCCTATACTGGCGGTACCCAAGATGACGTGATTAGCGGAACGTTTCAAGCGGGAAGCTATTATGTCGCCCTGTTTGGTAAAACGCCTGATGTGCAGACATCCTATTCTCTAAACATTCAAGGACCAGCATCCTTACCGGCTCCGATTGCACCGGTCTCGCCTGCAACCACCACAGAACCCACATCAACGCCGACCGCAACGCCGACCGCAACGCCGACCTCAACGCCTCAAAGCACGCTCAATCCCAGCCTAGACGGGGCGGGAGATGGGTTTGATACGGCTCGGCTGCTCACCTGGGATAGGGGACAGGCGATCGCCCAGGACTGGATCGGTGTCAATGGCGATTTGAAAGACTACTATCGATTTGCGATCGCCCAAACGGGCGATGTCATGGTAACGCTCAGTGGTTTAAGCGATAACGCGAACCTACAACTCTTCAATAATCAGGGCCAGCGGATCGGTGCGTCCTATGCGGGCGGTACCCAGAATGATGTGATTGCCAGTAAGCTCGCTGCTGGGGATTACTACGCCGTTGTCTTTGGCAAAACCACGGATGTGAAGACGGCCTATACCCTCACCCTCAAAGGCCCCACGGCAGAGCCAACCCCCCTAGAGCCAGCTTCCGTTGACCCAACATCCATCGAGCCCGAGCCCTCAGAGCCAGATCCTTTACCCAGCCCCAATCCCAATATAGATTTAGCCGGAGATACGTTTGGCACGGCCTATCAACTTGATCTTAGTCAAGGATCGGCAACGGTGCAAGATTGGATGGGGCTAAATGGTGATGTGCGAGATTACTATTCCTTTGATGTCGCCAAGGCCGGTGAAGTCACGGTTACGCTCAGCGGTCTCAGTGACAATGTCAATCTCCAACTGTTTAATAGCCAAGGCCAGAGAATTGCAGCTTCCTACGCTGGGGGCACTCAAAATGATGTGATTGCCCAAACGCTGGCCGAGGGTACTTATTCGGTCATGCTATTTGGCAAAACGAGTGATGTTAAAACCGCTTATACACTGTCCGTTGTAGCCCCGGTTGCGGATGCGACTGATCCGACGACAGCTCCTGAATCTGTACCGACTGTTCCCCAAACCAATCCCATCTCTGAGCCTGTTTCTGAGCCTAATTCTGAGCCCGTGTTCGATTGGTTTAGTAACAATCTTCAGGATGCGGAGCTGAAGAGTATGGCGCGCGATCGCTTCCAGGATGGCAAGATCGATCGCAATGATATGATTGCACTGCTGCAATCAGCGGGGGATGCAAATGTTGTCGACAGCGCTGAATTTGCTGATCTCAAAACCCTCGTGAGTTCAGCCGCTTATCTCAAGCTCGATGACTACGTTGTCAATTTGTCCAACAAGTTGGTGAATGGCGATCGCGCCAACCAATGGTATACCGGCGGTGCAACTCAGCGGACGGATCTGGGTAATTTGCAGGCGGGGAGCAGTGCCGACCAGTTGAATAAGCTGATTGGTAAATGGTTCTTGGGGAGCGATCGCCCCACCACGCTGTCTACCTCCCACCAATATACCTATGTCCAAGGACAGCTGTTCCAGAATGGGATTCAGCTTGAAGATATTGTTCAATCCCAACTGGGCGATTGTTACTTGATGGTGGTTTTGGCTGGCACCGCCCAGAAACATGCCAATGTGATTCAAGATATGTTTATTGACAACGGTGACGGTACGTTTACAGTGCGATTCTTTAAGAATGGCGTCGCGGACTATGTCACGGTCGATCGCTATCTGTCCTCAATCAACGGTACCGGCAAGAGCCCCTATACACAATTTGGCAGTTCGCCCACCAACAGCAGCAACGAACTCTGGGGGGCATTGCTAGAAAAAGCCTATGCTCAGCTCAATGAGTCGGGTTGGGTTGGCCAAGACAATACCAACAGCTATGCAGGAATTGAAGGGGGTTGGATGTCTATGCCCACCAGCCAAGTGCTAGGAGTGAGAAGCCGCTCGGTTGCAATTACAAGCAGCAGCATTTCTAAGGCCAGCATGATTGATTTGGTCAATTCTCAACAGGTGGTCACCGTGGGTATCGTGGGAGCGGGTCAGTATGGCGCGGTGGATAACCATGCCTATACGCTCAAGGGCTATGATGCAGTCACTCAAACCTTCCAATTGCATAACCCTTGGGGTACAAAGCACATCAGCTTGACCTGGGAGCAATTACAGAGCATGGGCACTAACTTTGTCTGGTCGGAGCTGGCCTAGGGGGGGTATTGATACGATCCTGGACTCATGGGTTGATTAACCAGCAGGTCATTCCGTAAAATTGCGGCTATGAGGCGATAACCTTTCGTCACAACGTAACCGGATAGGGACATGACTCAAACATGGTGGCAGGGGCTGAGCTGGGCGTTAGTCGCCTGGAGTGGGCTGTGGGTGAAGTCAGGCTTGGCCCAAAATCTGGTAATCGATGGCACGCTGGGAGTCCCAGGCACGAGTGGGGCGTTACTGGGACCGATTTATGATGTTCCCCAAGGGTTAGGCAGTCGCCAAGGGCAGAATCTATTTCACAGTTTTAGTCAGTTTAGTTTGCAAGTGGGAGAGGAAGCTCGGTTTGAAGCGGGGCCAGAAATTCGCAATATTTTGACGCGGGTGACGGGAGGGAGCGCTTCGCAGATTGACGGAGTAATTTCGACACCAAGTTCGACGGCGAATTTCTTTTTGATGAATCCTGCGGGATTAGTATTTGGGCCGAATGCGCAGCTTGATCTGGGCGGTTCGTTTGTAGGGACGACGGCGAGTAGGGTACGGTTTGGGGAATTCGGCGAATTTAGTGTGGTGAATCCGCAGGCCCCTGCACTGTTGACGATCGATCCGTCGGCGTTGCTGTTTGGGGTGGCACCGGGCCAGATTGTGAGTCGCTCGGTGGCTCCGGCAGGGGTGAGTCCGAGTGGGCGATCGCTCTTCGGCCTTACTGTCTCTCCGGGCCAAAGCCTTGCCTTGGTTGGGGGCGATATCACGGTTGATGGGGGTGGGGTCATTGGGGGACTGAATGCCCAGGGGGGTTGGTTGGAACTAGGAGGTTTAGCCAATGCAGGATCTGTTGATTTGGCAAGTTTGGGTACCAGCGGTTGGCGGTTGGTTTTTCCTGGGGATGCGGCTTTGGCGAATGTTCGTTTGGTGAATGGTGCGCGGGTGAATGTGCGGGGAGTAGGGGGGGGCGATATTCGGGTGAATGCGAATCGTTTGTTGGGGGAAGATGGGGGGCGGTTAATTGCGGGTACGGAGGGTAATGGTGATGCGGGTGATCTGATCGTTAATGCGAAGACGATCGAATTTCGGGGACAGGTTGTTAATGCGAATCAAGAGGTTATTGCAGCTTCTGGAGCCTCGAATGATGTCGCTGATAATGCAACAGCCAATAGCGGACTAACGCAGTTGAAGGGCGATCGCCTCATCCTCTCAGCGGGGGCGCAAGTGGGTAATGCTACGTTTGGAGATGGAGATAGTGGGCCTGTCGTGTTGGAGTTTCAAGATGCTATTATATTAGATGGATTAGATAAAAAAGATACTGGAATTTTCAGTCAAGTTTTTAATACAAATACTTTGGTCAATAGTGGCGATCTGCGCATCAAAACACCAAGACTTCAAGTCACGAATGGTGCACAGATTTCAAGTGCGATTTTTGGCACAGGCAATGGAGGCTTGATCAGGATTGATGCCGATGAAATTATTCTCACTGGCCGAGTGAGTTGTGGCAATGACTGTAATTTTGCGAGTAGCATTGCTAGTGGTACCGATAATGGCGCAGAGGGAAATGGAGGCGATATCGAAATTTTCACAGATTCTTTGACAATATCAGATGGCGCTGACATAAATTCTTTTTTGAGAGGTCGGGGTAAAGGGGGGGATATTACAATTGAGGGGCGCGAGTTTGTTGAGCTTGATGGTTCCCCTTCTACAATTAATACATCGATTTTCCCGGACGGTGTGGGAAATGGCGGAAATATTACTTTGAGTACGCCTACTTTATCCTTGCATAGAGGAGCATTTATTGAGTCTGGAAATAGTGGTGGGAAGGGTGATGCTGGAGATATTTCTATCACAAGCGATCGCCTAGAAATTTCACAATTGGGTGAAGATTCTAAATTTTCTGGTGCTATCAGCAGTCAGTCTAACGGTAAAGGTGATTCAGGTGCTATCACAATTGATGCATCACAGATTATCTTTCAGGATGAAGGGGGTATGTTTGCTGGCGTCTTTATATTTGATGAGTTTAATGTTGTTGCCGAAGGAAGTGGCCAAGATATCCAAATTAAAGCTCAATCTTTGTATTTGAACAATTTTTTGATTACTACTCAAGTTTCCGGCAATGGAACTGCGGGTAATATTAGAATTCAAGCAGAAGGTCCCGTCTCATTAGAGTCGAGTAGTATATCTACAGCCTTTGGTGGTGTAGAAAGTATCGGACAAGCGGGAAATGTACAAATTAATGCCCAATCATTAAACCTGAAAGATAGCAGTATCATCAGTATCACTCGAGCGAAAGGAGATTCAGGCTCAATTACACTTCAAACGCGTGAAGATATACGTTTAGACGGTAAGACTCTCTTGGGTAGTTCTGTAACAGATGAAAGGAGCTCTGGGCGAGCCCAGGATATCAGTCTGGAAGCCAGAGCAATTTGGATTGGAGAGGGGGTTATTTTACTTTCTGCCAATGTGGCTCAGAATGATGCTGGTGCAATTCGGCTCAAGGCTCGCGATCGCATCGACATCGGTCAAGAAGCATCATTATTCAGCAGCACGTTCGGCGCTGGAAAAGCTGGAGATATTTTGATTGACACCCCTGTTCTGACGATGGCTGTAGGGAGTCAGTTAAGGAGCGAGTCCTTACAGATTAATTCAGAAGATGGGGGGGTGGGAACAGCGGGAAACATTGAGATTGCGGGCGATCGCCTAACCGTCAACGGAGCCACAATTTCCACCAACAGCGCTAACACCGACGGCGGCAACATCCGCTTCAACCTCAGCGACGCCGTTCTCTTTTCCAACAATAGCCTCCTTTCCACAAATGCAGGTACCGCCCAAGGCGGTGGCAATGGCGGGAACATCACCATTAACACTCCCTTCCTAATCGGTTTACCCAACAACAATAGCGATATAATCGCCAACGCCTTCAGCGGCAGCGGCGGCAAGATTCAGATCACGACCCAAGGAATCCTGAATTTTGACCTTGCCAACAATCAAACAGATACCCAACTTCGAGCTAATACAACCAACGACATTAGCGCCAGTTCTCAACTAGGAACTTCCGGCATACTCACCCTCACCGGCTTCAATACAGACCCGAGCCAAGGAACCGTTGCACTGTCTGAAACCTTCACCGATCCAACCGATCAAATCGATCGCAGTTGCTCCCCCGAAGGCATCATCCTCAGCGAGTTCTTCATCACCGGGCGCAGCGGACTGCCCCTCAGTCCCGATGAATCCTTCTCTACCGACCTCCTCGCTGGTTGGGTGCCTCTAGCGGAACAAGGCCCAAACCTAGCCGTTGCCGAACAGTCTCGCCGCCCTAGGGCCACAATGGTCCTCGAAGCCTCGGCGTGGGAGCGCGATCGCCAAGGCCAAATTCATCTGACGGCACCGAAGCCCGTGGAGAGGCGATCGCCTACTTGCTAAAGGAAAACACCAGCGATGGCGTTGCTGTTGCATGCCCGATAATCTTTTGGCCACCGTTTTGGAATGCTCCCTCTAGTTCAGGTGAGTTGCCATAAAAACCATTGAGTTTTAGCTTCACCTGAGATCCTTGTACCGTAGTCGTGAGGGGGCCTTGCTTGAGGACGGTATCCACCCACTGACCATTGACCTGCTTCGAGCCAATATGCTTCCAAACGCCCGCTGCACCGCCGCCCGGTACTTGTAAAACTAAATGGGTCAACACATCATCCCCTTGATAATGCATATTGCCCTCCCAGGTTCCTACGAGGCTCATCGCCACTTGGAAGTTTGCAGGACCACTGGGGCGGGCTGGCTGGCTTTGGACGGTGCCCTGAACCCTTACAGGACCGGCGATCGCCCCTCCCACCGAGCCCAAAACTAACACACCCGCCAACATCGAAACAGTAACCGTCGCCGACTGAGCAAACTTTTGGGAAATAGACATGGTTGGTACTCCTAGAAAAATTCAAGAAAGAGGTGACGAACAGGGGATGAAACCCACGCTGTGTATCGCGCTTCCTTCTCTAGGGCACAGCGGTAGCGATTATGCAGGGAGCTCCGCGCGATTCGCCTAAAATAGAAATGGCACAGAAGTTTCGCCCCAGCAGGGTCTTCCCATGACGTTTGAACAGCAACCCCAGGATCTGCGGCAACGGGTCAAGCAATTGGCAGAGGCTGCGATCGCCCAAGCCCAACCCACTGCTTGGTTTGAAAAGCTTTATGCCGCTGCCCAGGGAAATCCAGACCAAGTGCCTTGGGCAAAGTTGGATATGCATCCCCATATTCGAGATTGGTTGACGCGGCAAGCCGTCCTGGAAGAACAACAAGCCGCTTTAGTGGTGGGCTGCGGTTTAGGAGATGATGCGGAAGCCTTGCAAGCGTTAGGGTTTCAGGTGACGGCGTTTGATATTGCCCCGACGGCGATCGCCTGGTGTCATCAACGCTTTCCCGATTCATCGGTGGACTATCAGGTGGGCGACTTGTTAGCGCCAAATTCGGCCTGGGTCGGTGCGTTTGATTTGGTGGTGGAATGTCGGGATATTCAGGCATTGCCCTTGAGTTTGCGTGGGAAAGCGATCGCCTCCGTTGCCAGTTTGGTTGCACCGGGTGGCAGACTGTTGGTCGTGACCCGGCTGCGGCAAACCGAAGCGGAACCCGAAGGTCCGCCTTGGCCCCTATCGGAAGGGGAACTGGCCGCCTTTGGCACAGCAGGATTGGCAGAGATTCAGCGGTCGGAATTCGTCAGCGAAGATCCCACGGTCCATGAAGCCTGGATTGAATATCGGCGACAGCAATAAATCCTACCGCCATCACATCTGACTGCCATTTCTGACTGCCATCACAACAGACCTTCTATTGCTAACGGGTTCAATTTCTGAGCCATTTTTGAGCTATTTCTGAGCCATTGAGGAACGCGCCCGGTGTAAACTTGCCACTGGCTCCCTTGTGGCATCTGTCATGACTTCCGTTTCCGTCTCCGTCCCCGCCACCACGGCCAACCTTGGCCCTGGCTTCGATTGCCTCGGCGCAGCGTTAACCCTACCCAATCGCTTCACCTTTTCTCGCCTCGAAGAAGACGTGGATCAGCATCCGGTTATCCATGCCCAGGGGGAAGGCTCGGACAAAATCCAGACGGACAAAAGCAACTTTGTTTACCGCTCGTTCTGTCGCCTCTATGCCCAGATCGGGCAGCCGGTTCCCCCGGTGCGCATTGAAATTGATGCCTCCATTCCTCTGGCCCGAGGCTTGGGCAGTTCGGCGACGGCGATTGTCGGCGGTTTGGTGGGAGCCAATGTGCTGGCCGGGGATCCCTTGGACTTGAAGGCGATCGCCAACCTAGCCACCGAAATCGAAGGTCACCCGGATAATGTCGTCCCGGCCCTACTCGGAGGCTGCCGCCTCGCCGCCTCCGGCCTCGATCGCCCCTGGGAAATCTGCGAACTCCCCTGGCATCCCGAGATTATCCCCATTGTGGCTATTCCCAGCTTTGAACTCTCCACCGAAGCCGCCCGCAGCGTCTTACCGCGAGACTATAGCCGCGCCGATGCCATTTTTAATATGGCTCACCTGGGACTCCTACTACGGGGACTAGAAACCGCCAACCCCGACTGGCTTAAGGCTGCGCTCCAAGATCGTATTCATCAGCCTTACCGTTTGCCGTTGATCCAAGGGTTCGACGCGGTTCAGACTGCGGCTTTACAAGCGGGAGCCTATGGTTTGGTAATTAGTGGGGCCGGTCCGACGCTGTTGGCCATCGCCCCCCAGTCCCAGGCTGAGGCGATCGCCCAAGCCATGGAAACCGCATGGCAGCAGCAAGCAGTCCAGGCCCTCGTCAAACCCCTACAGATTGATACCCAGGGCACTGTTGTTCAAAAGTTTTAAAGGAACCGTGAATTCTGGAAAATTCACGAGTCTTGTGGGTCATTAAAATGCCGGACTGAGATTTGGCGCTTGACAGCAACCTGTTACAGAAATTGAAGCGAGAGGGCTTGCTCACTTCTTTATTGATGAATCGACATATTGCTCCTGGGGCGATCGCCCCAAACCCCACCTAGAGCTGTAACACGACCCAATCCAGCACCTCAATCTCAAATTCTCATCTTCCGTGACTTTACATTTGTTTACAACATTCGCTAAGATAGGCTGAGAAAACTTGAGTACATATACTCAGCTCTTTACCTTGCTTAACATTGCACCATTGAGTTGAGTCTAGGCACTCACTTCCCAGGCGCATGTTGCCAGTGGTCGCTCGATCAGCGGAAGCTCCTCAACACCGCAGACAGCATGCTCCTCAAATCACCGAAGTCACCGGTCTTGTTTTGATGGAAAGTGCTCAATTTCCCTGGTTAACCACTATTACGCTGCTGCCGCTCTTGGCCGCACTCCCCCTTCCGCTGATTCCTGACAAAGAGGGAAAAACCGTTCGTTGGTATGCCCTCGGAATAGGTTTGATTGACTTCGCCTTAATGATTTATGCCTTTGGCAATCAGTACTTGCTGCAAAGCGCTGATTTCCAAATGGTCGAAAAGTATTCTTGGATTCCCCAAATCGGTTTGAACTGGTCCTTGGCGGTGGATGGCCTATCCATGCCGCTGGTCCTCCTCACCGGCTTGGTAACGACCCTGGCCATGCTCGCGGCCTGGAACACGACCAACAAGCCTAAGCTGTTCTATGGTCTGATGCTGTTGATGTACAGCGCCCAGATCGCAGTGTTTGTCGCCCAGGATTTGCTGATGTTCTTCCTGGTGTGGGAATTGGAATTGGTGCCGGTGTACCTGCTGATTTCCATCTGGGGCGGTGCCAAGCGTCACTACGCTTCGACTAAATTTATTCTCTATACTGCCGTCGCCTCGGTGTTTATTTTGGTCTGCGCCCTGGCGATGGCCTTCTATGGCGGCGATGTCACGTTCGACATGCAGGCTCTGGGGATGAAGGATTATTCCCTCGGTTTCGAGATGCTGGTGTACTTTGGTCTGCTCTTGGCCTTTGGCACCAAGCTCTCGGTCTTCCCGCTTCACACCTGGCTCCCCGATGCCCATGGGGAAGCCAATGCTGCGGGTTCGATGCTTCTAGCCGGGATTCTGTTGAAGATGGGCGGTTACGGTTTGCTCCGGTTTAACGTTGAAATGCTGCCCGATGCCCACATCAAGTTTGCGCCGGTTCTGGCGATTCTTGGTGTAGTGAATATCGTCTACGGGGCCTTCTCGGCCTTTGCCCAAAACAACCTCAAGCGCCGCATTGCCTACTCGTCGATTTCCCACATGGGGTTTGTGCTCCTGGGGATTGCGGCTTACAACAGCCTTGGCCTCAGTGGTGCCATGCTCCAGATGGTGTCCCACGGCTTAATTGCGGCGGCGTTGTTTTTCCTCAGCGGCGTAGCCTACGAGCGGACCCACACGTTGCAAATGGACCAAATGTCCGGTTTGGCGAAGAAGATGCCGATCGCCTTTGCCCTGTTTACCGTGGCTTCCATGGCTTCGCTGGCGCTCCCTGGCATGAGTGGGTTTGTCAGTGAGCTGGCGATTTTCCTCGGCTTTGCGACGGATACGGCTTACAGCTATGGCTTCCGGGTGCTAGTGGTTCTCTTGGCCGCAGTGGGTTTGATTCTGACGCCGATGTATTTGCTCTCGATGCTGCGTCGCGTGTTCTACGGCGATCTCAAGCTCAAGTTCGATGGCTTTGATGCCAATCCTCGCGAGGTGTTTATCGCCCTCTGTTTGCTGGTGCCGGTGGTTGGCATTGGGGTTTACCCGAAGCTGGCGACGAATCTGCATGATATGAAGACGGATGCGATCGCCTCCCGAGTCCAAGCGGAACTCCCGGTGGTAGCCCAAAGGCAACAAGGCACGCTCTTCGCTCAGCAGTTCCAAGCCCCGCAGATCGCAGAGGAACTATCCTTTGCGCGGGTTGATTAATCTCAGCGTTGAGTGAATTCAATCTCGAATTAAAGGATGCCTCACCTTCGGGTGGGGCTTTTTTGCCGTTTTTTATGCTTGGGCCTATTTTATTGGGGTTCCGGTTGATCAGACTCCTCCTTGGGCTGTATAGATTTGAGCTGTATAGACTTGAACTCTAAGGCTGTACCCGCATACTGATATCCAACCAAGGCGATCGCGTAATCGGTGCGCTGCTCGAAATATAGTCCACCCCCGTCTCCGCCACCCCCCGAATCGTCTCCAATGTAATATTTCCCGACGCCTCAATCTTAATCCGAGGATTTTCCGCTCGAATCATCCCCACTGCCTCCCGCATCATCGCCAGCGACATATTGTCCAACATAATAATGTCTGCATTCTGGGCCACGGCTTCCGCCACTTCTTCCAACGTCTCCGTTTCCACTTCAATACTGAGGGGATAGGGCATTGAGGAACGGACTGAGGCGATCGCCGCCGCGATCCCACCCGCTGCCGCAATGTGATTCTCCTTAATCATCACCCCATCATCCAACCCCATCCGGTGATTCTGGGCTCCCCCCACCGAGGTTGCATACTTCTCCAGAATCCGCAAACCAGGCGTCGTCTTGCGCGTATCCACAAAACGCGTTGGCAAATCCGCGAGCTTTTCTATATATAGGGAAGTCGCCGTCGCAATTCCGCTTAATCGCATCGCCAGGTTTAATGCGGTTCGCTCCCCCGTTAGCAAAGCTCCTAGGGGTCCATCAAAGCTCAGGAGAGGGGCTTGGTTTTCGCAGACTTGTCCTTCCTGGGTGTGGACCTGGACCGCGATCGTGGGCTCCAAAAGCTGAAAGACGCGGGTCGCGATGGGCAGGCCTGCAACGATGCCAGGTTCTTTGGCGATCCAAGTGGCGCTGCCCATTCTCGTTGAGTTGTGGAGAATCCCTGTTGTGGTGCGATCGCCCCGTCCTACATCCTCCCGCAACCAGCCCAGCAGCATGGGATCCAAAATAAGGAAACTTGGCAAGCTCACCATAAAGTTTTGTCTCTAGCAGTACAGACGCCCTTCCAATCCTCTCTTAAAGTTGCAAATATCAAAGCAAAATAGCCAGCGACTGCAATCTCTTCAGCTCAAAAAAGCCAAAGCCCAGTCTGTAAGGTCTTTTTGAGCTTCTCACAAGAGAAGGCAAAAGTTTTTTGGAAAAAAGTGTTGACAGCATCCCTGTAGGCACGTTATCTTAATAAAGCGCTGAGAGGAGCGAAGCTTACCCGAAAGCGCCAGAACCTAGACAGAGAAATAGATTGAGAGCTTTATAAGCCAGAAGTCCTCGTCAAAGAAATCAGTCAATCTCTTTATAGGGATTGACGACTTCAAACAAAAAACGAAGGACCGGATAAACAAATCTGGTGCCGGACATAGAAGTTCTTGAAAGAGAAATCTTCTAACTTTCTAGTTTAGAAAACTGATTAAGTCCTAAGGATTTAAACTGATTTTTTGGACTTTACAATGGAGAGTTTGATCCTGGCTCAGGATGAACGCTGGCGGCGTGCTTAACACATGCAAGTCGAACGGACCTTTTCGGAGGTTAGTGGCGGACGGGTGAGTAACGCGTGAGAATCTGCCCATGGGAGGGGGATAACTATTGGAAACGATAGCTAAGACCCCATATGCCGAGAGGTGAAAGTATTAATTTAGCCTATGGATGAGCTCGCGTCTGATTAGCTAGTTGGAGGAGTAAGAGCCCCCCAAGGCGACGATCAGTAGCTGTTCTGAGAGGATGATCAGCCACACTGGGACTGAGACACGGCCCAGACTCCTACGGGAGGCAGCAGTGGGGAATTTTCCGCAATGGGCGAAAGCCTGACGGAGCAACGCCGCGTGAGGGAGGAAGGTCTTTGGATTGTAAACCTCTTTTCTCAAGGAAGATGATGACGGTACTTGAGGAATCAGCATCGGCTAACTCCGTGCCAGCAGCCGCGGTAATACGGGGGATGCAAGCGTTATCCGGAATTATTGGGCGTAAAGCGTCCGTAGGCGGTTTATCAAGTCTGCTGTTAAAGAGTGCAGCTTAACTGCATAGAGGCGGTGGAAACTGATGAACTGGAGTGAGGTAGGGGTAGAGGGAATTCCCGGTGTAGCGGTGAAATGCGTAGATATCGGGAAGAACACCAGTGGCGAAGGCGCTCTACTGGGCCTTAACTGACGCTGATGGACGAAAGCTAGGGGAGCGAAAGGGATTAGATACCCCTGTAGTCCTAGCCGTAAACGATGAACACTAGGTGTTGTCTGTATCGACCCAGACAGTGCCGTAGCCAACGCGTTAAGTGTTCCGCCTGGGGAGTACGCACGCAAGTGTGAAACTCAAAGGAATTGACGGGGGCCCGCACAAGCGGTGGAGTATGTGGTTTAATTCGATGCAACGCGAAGAACCTTACCAGGACTTGACATCCCAAGAATATTCTGGAAACAGGATAGTGCCTTCGGGAACTTGGAGACAGGTGGTGCATGGCTGTCGTCAGCTCGTGTCGTGAGATGTTGGGTTAAGTCCCGCAACGAGCGCAACCCACGTTTTTAGTTGCCAGCATTAAGTTGGGCACTCTAGAGAGACTGCCGGTGACAAACCGGAGGAAGGTGTGGACGACGTCAAGTCATCATGCCCCTTACGTTCTGGGCTACACACGTACTACAATGCTATGGACAGAGAGAAGCCAGCCAGCGATGGTGAGCAAATCTCGTAAACCGTGGCACAGTTCAGATTGCAGGCTGCAACTCGCCTGCATGAAGTAGGAATCGCTAGTAATCGCAGGTCAGCATACTGCGGTGAATACGTTCCCGGGCCTTGTACACACCGCCCGTCACACCATGGAAGTTGGCCACGCCCGAAGTCGTTACTCTAACCTTTCGAGGGGGAGGGCGCCGAAGGCAGGGCTGATGACTGGGGTGAAGTCGTAACAAGGTAGCCGTACCGGAAGGTGTGGCTGGATCACCTCCTTTAAGGGAGACCTAGCCCTTATGACATCGGCGCAATAGTATTGCCGAGTTGTGAGAGGTCACTCTAAGGTCGTTCGAGGATTTCGGCCATTCAGAGTTCATTGTATTGAGAGATAGGATGAGTGATGAGTGGGGCGAGTAAAGCTTTCAGATCTGTTTAGGGACTGATTTTATCTAGAGATGAGTCATGAGCTAATTGAGAGATCAAGGTAGTGAGTGATAGTTGTA
>OY970368.1:5600000-6095823 GCA_963718615.1 uncultured cyanobacterium
GTTGTTGCCGCTGATTAATGATTATTGCTGGATGATTGGTCGCAGCGAAGACAATGATCTGGTGTTGGGCGATCGCTGGATTTCTCGTAACCATGCCATGTTGCAGCAGATGGGCGGCAACGAAGGGGAGTCAGGAGCCTATTACTTAATTGATCTCGGTAGCCGCAACGGCACGTTCATTAATGGCCGACGGGTGAGTATTCCTGCGGTGTTGAGCCATGGCGATCGCCTGACCTTTGGCCAAACGGAAGTGGAATTTCATTATCCGAACCACCAAGAAAAGCATAGGGGCTCGGAGCTTCCGGCCCATCACGACCATACGGCGACGGCAACCTTGCATGTGCGCCGCTTGATTTCAGTTTTAGTTCTAGACATCCGAGATTTTACGGTCTTAACCCGTAAAATTGACGAAAGTGTTTTGTCAGAGCTTGTGGGGAGCTGGTTTCGGCGGGCCGGAGAGATCATCCAGCAGCATGGTAGCTGGGTTGACAAATATATTGGCGATGCAGTGATGGCGGTCTGGATCCATGGATCCCAAGAAATTGAGGCCAATGATATTTCTCAGATTCTCAAAGCTTTAGACGCTCTGTATTCGATGACGGAAGATCTGCAAACCCAGTTTTCGTTACCGTTACCGTTGCGGGTGGGGGCTGGGATCAACTCTGGCTATGCCATGGTGGGCAATGCAGGGACGGGCGATCGCCCCGATTACACGGCCTTAGGAGATACCGTTAATGCCGCTTTTCGTTTAGAAAGTGCCACTAAAGAAATTCGTACGGATGTCGCCCTAGGACGAGACACGTATCGCTACATCCTGCAGCATTTACCCGCAGCGGAAACCTGTTTTGCGGAGCACCGGCTTCAGCTCAAAGGCTATGAACAACTGACCTTGGCCTACGCCTGTTCTTTCCAAGAGATGAAGCAGCTCCTCGACAGTCCTTCCGTGAACTAAATTCACATTTATGAAGGATTCGTAATATTTACGGAGCGCTTTTCCGGGACTTCCCGATTCTTCAGGGGTTGACGATGCTTGCTGGGTACCGCTTGCGGTAGGCTAGTCACTAGCCTGAGAGGTCCGAATTGGGCCTGCCTGGGCGACTTTTTAGGGCTTTGCTGCAAGCCCACCATACAGATGTAAGACTTTCAATACAAAATAACTAATGCAGGTGAGGTTAAGACTTCGGATGAAAAGGTTAATTAGCTGGTCAACGCTTCTGGTTGTGTGCTTGATTGCAGTCTTGGGCTTGGTTGTGCCCCGGCCCGTTCAGGCTTCTCCCCTGGCACAAACGATGAGTCCCGTGACGATTCTAGCTGCTGTGACTTCCCTCAATGAGGCGGATGCAAAGCGCGTTGAAGTGGGTGGGAAGGTCGATGTGAATAATTCCAGCGTTCGTTTCTTCCTGGATATGCCCGGCATGTATCCCACGATCGCTCGCAAGATTATTGCTAACGCTCCCTACGAGCAAGTTGAGGATATCTTTGATATCCCTGGCTTGACCGATCGCCAAAAGGAAATCATTTCGAAATATGTCGATCGCCTCACGGCAACCGAGAAGAGCGAAGCGCTGACCTATGGGGATGACCGCATTAACAACGGTATCTATCGATAGGCGCTGAGGCTGCAAAAACCCGGTGTTTACAAGAGCTTCCTCGGTAGCTCACAGCTCAAAAATATAGCTCAAAATGCAGAGCAAAAATATAGAGCCAAAGACGATGGTGTTTCCAGAATGGGCACCATCGTTTTCTTTTTGCAGGATGATGAATGAACCAATGATTCAACGACGGTCGGACAGGATTGGAAAAGTTGGAAAAGGTTGAACTCGATCTTTCTGGGCTTCCCGAGAGTTGGGATGCAATTGTGGTGGGAGCGGGGGCCGCTGGGCTCTATACAGCACTCTGTTTGCCTCACCATTGGCGGGTATTGCTGTTGACGAAGGATGCACTGCGGCTCTCGGCAAGTGGCTGGGCCCAGGGGGGGATCGCGGCGGCGATCGCCCCAGAGGATGCTGTGGGGTTGCATGTTAACGATACGCTCCAGGCTGGGGCTGGGCTGTGTGAGCCCCAGGCTGTGCAGTTTTTGGTGGAAGAGGCTGCGGACTGCATCGAATCCTTGGTGGATTTGGGGGTTGCCTTTGACCGCCAGGCGGGGTTCCTGGCTATGACGCGGGAAGCTGCTCATTCACGACCTCGGGTCCTGCATGCGGCGGATCGAACGGGAAAGGCGGTGGTGACAACGCTCACGGCCCAGGTACTGGAGCGAGAGAATATTCAAGTGCTTTCCCAGGCGTTTGTGGTGCAGCTTTGGCTGAATGGGGAGCAGGGGTGCCAGGGCCTTGGGGTTTGCCAAGGGGACGAAATTCGTTGGTTGCGGGCGAGCGCTGTCATTTTGGCGACGGGCGGTGGCGGGCAGGTCTTTTCCCACACCACGAACCCAGAGCTCAGTACGGGGGATGGTGTGGCCCTGGCCCATCGAGCCGGAGCTCTCTTGCGGGATCTCGAATTTTTCCAGTTTCACCCCACAGCGTTGATGCAGCCTGGAGCCCCTTGCTTTTTGATTAGTGAGGCGGTGCGGGGGGAGGGTGCGCATTTGATTGACAATCCCGGCGATTCTGCGGGACTAGGCGAAACCAATCGGTTTACGCTGCACTATCACCCCGACGGAGAATTAGCGCCCCGCGATGTGGTGAGTCGGGCGATCTTTCAGCATTTACAAATCACTGGCCAGCAACGAGTCTGGCTCGATTTACGACCCATTCCCGCTGCCCAGCTCCAGTATCGGTTTCCTAACATCATCCGGGTGTGTCAAAAATGGGGGATTGATCCCCTCTCAGGACCGATTCCGGTTGCGCCAGCGGCCCACTATTGGATGGGCGGAATTGTGACCAATACGGTTGGACAAACTACGGTTCCAGGGCTGTATGCGGTGGGCGAGACTGCGAGTACAGGGGTGCACGGTGCCAACCGCCTTGCCAGTAATTCCTTGTTGGAATGCATTGTCTTTGGGCGCAAGCTGGGACAGAGTTTGTTGACTCCCTCTCAATCGGTGCCAGCATCAGAGATCCGGGAGAGCCTAGGGCGAGATGTACTAGGGCAACCAGATGTATCTGAGAAACGAGCAGTAGAAGTCTTGGCGATCGCCGATCTCGATCCGTCGCCCCATTCTCCGTCGCAGTCATCCAATTCCCTCACAGAGCTCAGCCAGACCGTTGCGACCCTGCGGCGATCGCTAGCGGAATTGCTATGGACCCATGCCGGGATCTGTCGGGAACAGTCGGTCATGGCAGCGGGTTTGGTGGCGATTCAGGCCCTACAAGCAGAATTTGAAGCCTTGCCCTTAACCCAGACACTGAGAGCGATCGCGCCGGGTACGGACTATCATCTCGGGGAACCGGGGGCCAGTCAGCTGCTGCGGGCTTGGGGAGAACTCAATAATTTATTGACCATTGGCCAGCTCATTTTGACCAGTGCTCTATTCCGGGAAGAAAGCCGGGGGGGTCATTATCGCTTAGATTTTCCGACGACCCAGGAGGCTTGGCGGGTGCATACGTTGGTGAGGGGCGATCGTTGGTTCAAGTCGGAGCCGGTTACCGATGGAGTGGATGCAAAAAAGTAAAAATCGGAAATTAGAAATCCCTAGATACCCCATACCCAGATTCCTGGGCCAGCGTCTCCAGATCCTGAGTCCCGCTCAGGGTCTTCTCGCCCAATTTCCAGGTGGGGAAGCCATCAATCCCGGCAGCCCGACAACGGGCGGTTTCGGAATTGACCCCCTGGGGATCGCATTCGACATAGGGTAAAATCGCGGCCCCTTCCTGGCCAAACAGCTTCTTTTGCTCCTGGCAGTGGGGGCACCAGTAGGCTCCGTACATGACTGCACCACTGGCTTTGAGATGCTCTGCCAGTTTGAGTGCCGCCGGACTTGACGGCGTCGTAATCTCAGGAACGCTGGACGAGGACAAGTTGCCTAAGCCAGGTCCTTGGGCATTGGCATAGAGCCCGAACGTGCCCACACCCACAACCAGCGCCACGAGCAAACCATTAAACAGCAGCCCTCCCCCATCCGCTGAAAAACGGCTGAGCAGAACCAACATCCAGAGGCTGAAGGCGCAAAGGGCGGAAAGGAGACAGTAGAGGCAGAGGGCTTGCAGTTCAAAGGCCAGAAGATAGAGCAAAAAGCCGCTAAACAGAGCGATCGCCGTCGTCCCTAAAAACAGCAGCGACCAAGTGCGTTGTTCCCAGGTCGATGCTTGAGTCGATGCTTTTCCCGATCGGCCCTCGTTGCGCAACAGCAGGGGTCCCCCAGCTAATAGGGCGATCGCCCCATAGGCCAACGCGCCAAACAGCGCCAGCGGCAAGCCCAACACCTCGGCATAGGGGCTATTTAAGACCGTGTCGCATCCCGCCGTTGGACAGAGCGCTTGGCCCCCCTGGAGTTTGACGATCGTGAGATAGCTTGTGAGTAGCAGCCCTAGGGAGGCGATCGCCGTCAGAACAGGGCGAATCCAAGGCTGAGGGGCAGATCGACGGCTGGACATAGCGCTATCCCAAAAAACTGAAAAAAGTAAAGACTCAAAAAAGACTTAGGACATCGAAGCAATAATCGGGGTGGCGTCCGCAGGGGCCGCATTCGCCGGGACGGGAACTGGCGTTTGCATCGCTTCCATAAATTGGCTGACGCGTACCGGATCAATGGGATGCTCCCGATGACCATGACGCTTCAGCGACGACGATACAATCACGCCATCGGCGTAGGCTTTGAGCGCAGCAATATTGTCTATATCTGCCCCGCTGCCAATCAAAACCGGCGTTTCTTTCGCTGCGGCCTTGGCCAATTCCAGGTCTTCTAGGCTCGGGGGACTGCCCGTTGCCCAACCGGACAGAATAACCGCATCTGCTAAGCCTCGGTCAATCGTGTCCTGCACCGCCACCGTTAGGTTAGGAGTCCCCAAGGGCCGAGCATGCTTGACCAAAACATCCGCCAAAATTTTGACATCACTGCCCAATTCTCGCCGATAGCGCAGAATCTCATGGGCCTGTCCTTCAATCAGACCCTGATCCGTTGCCATCACCCCCGTTAGGACATTGACGCGAATAAACTGTGCGCCGGTACAGGTGGCGATCGCCAAAGCGCTGCGCGCATCATTGCGCAGCACATTGATCCCGAGGGGCAGTGTGACTAAGCCCTTAATCTGTTCCACAATCAGCGTCATCGCACTGACCACAGCGGGATCCACTCGATCCTTGGAAAAGGGTGCATCAAAGAAGTTTTCGATGATAATGCCGTTGACGCCCCCCGTCGCCAAGGCCGTCGCCTCCTGCTCCGCCCGCTCAATCACGGCATGCAGATTTCCTCCCCAACGGGCCGAGGTGGGCAGGGGCAGCAGATGGACCACCCCAATGACCGGGGTAGAAGTTTTAAAGATATGCGCTAAATCCACAGGTTTTGACTGAACTCAAGGACGCTTCCGGCAAGGCAACCACCCCAAATCATAGCGGTTCATCGACCTTCCCTTGGGGATGTCCAGAGCGTCAGTTCAAAAAAAAGGCTTAACACATCGTAATATTTTTGAGTTTTGGGTTAGGATGTAGGCTGTAAAGTTCCTGTACGATTGCAGAACCAGAACGGTAAGCCCAATTCAGGCTTATTCCATGCAGTCTGGTGGCGCGAGGGATTGTCCGTCGCATTAAGGCGATCGCTACAGAATAGTGTTCCTTGTGGACACGGCCTTATTGGACTGACGCTCCTGGATTCCAGGTTTTTCGAAGGAAATATGGGCAATACGCCAACCATCGCCTTTTCCCATTTGGGTTGCGAAAAGAATCGAATCGATACCGAACATATGATTGGTCTCCTAGCAGAGGCAGGCTATGACGTTGATGCCAATGAAGAGCTAGCCGATTATGTGGTCGTTAATACCTGTAGCTTCATCCAAGCCGCTCGGGAGGAATCCGTGCGCACGCTGGTCGAACTTGCGGAAGCCGGTAAGAAAATTGTGATCTCGGGCTGTATGGCCCAGCATTTCCAAGAGGAATTGCTAGAGGAACTGCCTGAAGCCGTTGCCCTCGTGGGTACGGGGGACTACCACAAAATTGTGGATGTGATTCAGCGTGCAGAAGCCGGGGAGCGGGTGAAGGAAGTTTCCCTAGAGCCGACGTATATTGCTGACGAAAACTTGCCGCGCTATCGGACCACGACGGAAGCGATCGCCTATGTCCGGGTTGCCGAAGGCTGCGACTATCGCTGTGCCTTTTGCATTATTCCCCATCTGCGAGGAAATCAGCGATCGCGCCCCATCGAGTCCATCGTGGCCGAAGCTAAGCGTTTGGCCTCGGAAGGTGTGCAGGAAATTATCTTAATTTCCCAGATCACGACGAATTACGGGGTAGACTTGTATGGTAAGCCGAAGCTGGCAGAGTTGTTGCGAGCACTGGGTCAAGTCGATGTGCCCTGGATTCGGATTCACTATGCCTATCCGACTGGCCTGACGCCAGACGTGATCCAGGCCATCCAGGAAACGCCCAATATCTTACCCTATCTCGATTTGCCCCTTCAGCATTCCCATCCGGACGTACTCAAGGCGATGAATCGACCCTGGCAAGGCCAGGTCAATGACAAGATTATTGCGCGCCTCCGGGAATCCTTGCCCGATGCGGTGTTGAGAACCACCTTTATTGTCGGATTTCCCGGTGAGACAGACGAGCAGTTTGAACATCTAATTGAGTTTGTTCAACGGCACGAGTTTGACCATGTGGGTGTGTTTACGTTCTCTCCTGAAGAAGGCACACCTGCCTTTGACTTGCCCAATCCGGTTCCTCCGGAAATTATGGAGGCCCGGCGCGATCGCCTGATGTCCATCCAGCAGCCCATTGCCCACCGGCGCAATCGCCGGGAAATTGGGCGGATTGTGGATGTCTTAGTTGAGCAGGAACATCCCGGTCGGGGAATCAAAATTGGGCGATCGGCCCGCTTTGCCCCTGATGTCGATGGCTTGGTCTATGTTCAGGGCGAAGCCAGATTGGGAAGTTTAGTGCCGGTTCGAATCACCGATGCAGATATCTATGACCTGCATGGTGAAGTCGCCACTGCTGCCGATATGTTTGCGATGTCCACTGCTTCAGCAGTAGACGCTGAAGCGGTTCAGTCAGTCACGCTTTAACGATTTGCGTTGAGGCCCGTTGGGTCTAGACCCCTGTCTAGTCCTGCTTTAGGAATGGGTTACAACGCGCAATGCCCACGGCGTCTAAGAGCGCCACTCAATTTCATGAGGATGAAATGACAGTATCTTTCCAAAGTCTCGGTCTTTCGGACAGTCGAGTTCAGGCGCTTGAGGAGCTTGGGTTTGTTGAGCCCACTAAAATTCAGGCGGAAGCGATCCCCCATCTCATGGCGGGTCGAGATGTATTAGGCATGGCCCAAACGGGGACCGGCAAAACCGCAGCGTTTGCCCTGCCGATTCTGGAGCGCCTTGATCCCACCAGCCGCGATGTACAGGCGTTAATCTTGACGCCGACGCGGGAGCTGGCGCTCCAAGTGGGTCAAGCGATTCGTCAATTTATGCTCGATCGCGCCCAAAACGACGAGGGTCAGCGGTTGCATCGGCCCTTTATTCTGACGGTGTATGGGGGTCAGGCGATCGATCGTCAGGTGCAGCGTCTGGAGCGCGGTGTTCAGATTGTTGTTGGTACTCCTGGTCGTGTCTTAGATTTGCTGCGGCGTGGTGATTTGCGCCTCAAAGGTCTGGAGTGGCTAGTCCTCGATGAAGCGGACGAAATGCTCAGCATGGGCTTTTTGACTGATGTGGAATCGATTTTGAAACAGGCTCCGACGGATCGTCAGACGGCCTTTTTCTCGGCAACGATGCCGCCCTCCATCCGTCAACTGGTCAGTCAGTTTCTCAGAGATCCCGTCACGGTCAAGGTGAAAGCGGCTCAAGGGGGCACGCCTTCCCGGATTAACCAGGTGGCCTATACGGTGCCGCGCGGTTGGTCTAAGGCGAAAGCGTTGCTGCCGGTCATGGCCTTTGAAGAGCCGGAGTCTGCCATTATCTTTGTGCGCACCCGTCGAACCGCAGCGGAGCTCACCAGCTATCTTCAGGGATCGGGGTATAGCGTTGATGAATATCACGGCGACCTTAGCCAGTCCCAGCGGGAGCGCATGCTGCAACGTTTCCGGGAAAAACAGGTGCGTTGGATCGTGGCGACGGATATCGCGGCACGGGGCATCCATGTGGATGATCTGAGCCATGTGGTCAATTTTGATTTGCCCGATAGCGTGGAAAACTATGTCCACCGCATTGGCCGGACGGGCCGTGCAGGCAAAGAAGGCACGGCGATTTCCCTTATCCAGAACTATGACCGTCGTAAGCTGCGGGATGTTGAATTTCACACCAGCCAGCGTCTGGAAATGCGATCGATCCCGACGCGGGCCGAAATCGAAGCGCGTCATCTGGAGAAGTTCAAAGATCAACTGCGGGAGGTGATGGAAGGTGAACGGATGGCCTCATTCCTGTCCATTGCCGCAGAATTAGCCGAGGAGTTTGAGCCTAAGGCGATCGCAGCAGCAGCCCTACAAATGGCCTACGACGGCACCCGTCCCACTTGGCTGAGTCCCGAATGGGGTGAAGATGCCCCCGATGATTTCCGTCCGTCGCGTCGCAGTGGCGGAGGGGGACGTTCGGCGGGAGGTTCCGGCGGTGGTGGCGGCAGCCGGGGGGGCGGGAGTTACCGCTCTAGCCAACCCCGTCGTAATTCTGGTGAGCGTGCACCTGCGCCGATTAAGCGGGTTGAGCGTTAACTCATAGCCATTAAGGTTTGACAATCTGCCGGACTCAGGGACCATCCTAGAGCTCCGGCATTTTGTTGGGCTTGCAGAGCATTTTTGGCTCCTGGAATGGGGACGGTGCCTTGGGAAATCAGCCAATTGAGTGCCACTTGGGCGGGGGTTTTTTGGTGAGTTTGGGCGATCGCCCGCAAAGCTTCAAACAAAGGTTCTAGCTTTTTCAAGCCTGCTTCGCTAAAGCGGGGATCAAGCCGTCGTGCTCCCACAGGAGATTGGTCCGAGGTTGCGCTGTATTTTCCGGTGAGCAGTCCCTGGGCCAAGGGACTATAGGCCAAAATCGTCACTCCCAGGTCCTGGGCTGTGGCCAGAACTCCATTGGTTTCCACCTGTCGGGCGAGGAGCGAATATTGCACCTGATTGACCGCCAAGGGAATCCCAAAGGAGGCAAGATAGTCGTGGGCCTGCTTCATTTGCTCCGCAGAATAATTGCTGACCCCGACGGTCTGAATCCGGCCTCGCTTAACCTCCTGGGCAAGTGCTTCCATCAAAGGGCGTGGCCCCAAAAAGAAATCCAAGGGCCAGTGGACCTGGTACAAGGTAACGGAAGTCACACCGAGGCGCGTTAAACTAGCAGTCAGGGCATCTTCCACCGCCGACGGGGTAAAGCGCCAAGGCAGGGGAAAATATTTGGTGGCAATCTGGATTGCAGGGTCCGAGGATTGGCGATTGGCCGCTCGAAGAAAGCGACCCAGTAGTCGTTCTGACTCCCCCAGTCCATAGACCTCAGCGGTATCAAAAAAACGGATGCCTGCTGCCACAGCTGCATTAAACGCAGCTTGGAGTTCGGCTTCTCCATAGCGATTGCCATAGCCCCAAAAGAGGCGATCGCCCCAAGCCCAAGTCCCGATCCCTAAGGCTGGAATGCGTGGACCTTGGGGGCCTAGGATAACGGATTGCAGTTCAGCATCAGTGTCAAAGTTGAGCGAAGTCATAAACAATAAGGAGGTAGAAGAGCAGGAACAATGATGGGGTAATAGATGAAGTTTTAACGAAGTAAAACGATTCTAGAAACTTAAATCAGAAACTTAAGCCAGAAACTGGAAAAGCGATCGCCTTCTGCTAACGAGATCTAAAAACTAAAGCTAAATTGTAAATGTTTCCGTAAACTAAGTAGATTTGAATCATCCTAAAGTCAGATTGACGCTGGGTGCTGGCGCTGCATCGGCTTAAGCCAATGGGAATGCTCTGGAATGGGGCATGAAGAACCTGTATTCTCATAGATATTGCGAGGATTTATACCATGGAGCTTCATAAAAACCTTAAGAAAAGTGGTGTTGAAAATAATTCTCTGCAACGTCTGATCCGAAGCCCTGGGTTTATTTGGGTCAATGGTCTTTCCATCGGATTTCTAGGGGCATTAGGCCTTTACGCACGCATTTTTAGTAAAGGAGTTGGGTTTTCACTCTTATTTAGCGATCCCTTTATTGGTCGACCCTTGTATCAAGGGCTATTTACCAATGTGTCTGAAGTGATTTGGTGTGTGGCCTTCTCCATTTGCCTGTTTAGTTTTGGCATGGTGCGATCGCTACGCCCCCCCCGTCAAGCGGATCGATTTTTGCTGGCAACAGCATTTCTAATTTTATTCTTGCTGCTAGATGATATTCAGAGAATCACATTGATTTTGCATTATGAGTTTGGATTGCCTAAAATTCTAATGCTGGGCTTTTATGGAATTATTGCTATTGCCTATGCGACTGTGTTTAGACGATATATTTTGCAGCGAACGCCGTATTTTTTGCTCATTATTACCATCGTCTTTTTCGTGATTTCGAGTTTGGCGGATGTGGCAACTGAGTTGTTTAGAATAGTGAATCAATTAGGCCCCATGGCGATGCTAGAAGACGGCAGTAAAATGATTGGGTTACTGAATCTCGTGCTATTTTGCTGGAAAGTGGGCCAGCAGGAAATCTTTGAGGCTATTCAGCAGCGCCCTTGGCCGTCGAAGCCGGTAGACTAAACCCTCAGGTTGTCTAGCTGTTTCCCAGATGTTTCAAGCCACGCGCCGACGGCTGGCCCTTTGGTACACCGCTGTAACGGCGGTGCTGCTGCTGCTCTTTGTGAGTGGGTTTTATGGTTATGCCCGCAGTACATTAATTGAACGGGTGGACGATACGCTCAGCCATATTGTGGAGGTGGTGGAGCGATCGCTCGTGATCGAATCTGCCCCCGATGGCCTGGTCTGGAGCGTGGATGGCCAGGTGTCGCTACGGGTCAATGTGGAGGCCAGCTTTCGCAACAACGATACCGATCGCGAAGATGACCATATCGATATTGAATGGTTTGACCCCGATGGCCAACTCCTTTGGTCCACCTTTGACGACGTATTAGAACTGCCACTCCATCCCAGCAAAAAGGGCGAAACGGTTACCGTCGAAGAACAGCGCTATGGTGAGCCGGTCGTGCTGCGGCAACTGACGGATCGGGTCCAGCTAGGGCGTCAGGTCTTGGGTTATTTGCGGGTGAGTCATCCCTGGTTTGAGGTGTCAAAACCCACCCGGCGGCTGCTCCTGGATTTGGTGGGGTGGACGGCGTTGATGATTGCTGGGGTGGCTTCGATTGGCTGGTTGCTGTCGGGGTTGGCGATGAAACCCGTACGGGAGTCCTATCAACGGCTAAAGCAATTCACCGCCGATGCTTCCCACGAGTTGCGTAACCCGATCGCTATGATCCAAACCAATGTGCAGGCTGCCTTGGAAGATGAGGCGATCGCCCCTCAAGATCGCCAGCAGCTCCAGGTGGTGGAACGGTTAACCCGGCGTTTAGGGCGGCTCGTGGATGATTTGCTGTTTTTAGCCCGACAGGATAGTGGCATGATCCAGCCGCAGCTAGAACCGGTAGCGTTGGATGAATTGCTGACCGAGGTCTTAGAAGAGCAAATGATGCGTGCGTTAGAGAAATCGGTGGATTTAGAGTTGCTATTTGATGCCTTGGAAGATGAGCAGGCGGCGACCGATGAGAATGGCGAGAACGATGGGACTGAGAATCAGGAGGTGTTTGAAATGCTGGGCGATCGCGATCAATTGGCCCGACTCTTTACGAATTTGATCAGCAATGCGATTCAATACACCCCCTCGGAAGGACAGGTGCGGATTCAACTGTCTCAAGCTAGCGAGGCGTTGTCTCGGGGGCGCGGAGGCTCTGTGGTGGTTGTGCGAGTTGAAGATACGGGGGTGGGAATTCCCCCGGAGGCGATCGAACAGGTCTTTGAACGGTTTTATCGAGTCGATCCGGCCCGCAGTCGTCAGGCGGAAGCTGGGCCGGAGCTGGGGTCTGGGTTGGGATTGGCGATCGCCAAAGCCATCGTGGAACGGCATCGCGGTCAAATTCAGGTGGTGAGTCCTAGTCAGGGAGGGTCGATTTTTACAGTGACGCTGCCTTTAAGGGCTTCTTAAACCCAGTGTGAAGAGTTATCGAACTCCAAAACAGTTGCCTGGATTTCAGCGTACATTGCTTAATAGAAGTGTATATCCCTGGATGAATAAGGTCTGGCTAAAAGAGTCTGGCTAGAAAGGTCTGGCTAGATAGGGCACAGAGTTGAGCGATCGCTATGCCGTAGTCGCAATTTTGAGGAGAGGCGCAGATTGTTATGTCAAAACCGGTGATTCAACCCTGTTCGGTCGTCATACCGATTGAACGGATTCAGCTCCCTGTAATCGCCTCGGTTGAATCGTTCACCTGGAGCATGGCTCGATTCCCCATTACCCAAGTCCAATGGCGATCCGTAGCGATGTTGCCTCAAGTGGATCGCGTGCTGTCACCTGATCCTTCTCGTTTCAAAGGGGATCAACATCCCGTGGAAAATGTGTCTTGGTGGGACGCGGTGGAGTTTTGCCAGCGTCTCAGCCGTGCGACGGGGGAGCTCTATCGTTTGCCCTTGGAGGCGGAGTGGGAATATGCCTGTCGTGCTGGCACAACTACTGAATTTTGTTTTGGGCGATCGCTCTCTCCCCAATTAGCCAACTACCAACATCGCCGCGCGCGCTCGGAAAACGGCACAACAAACGGCACAACCCCGGTCGGACAATTTCCCGCCAATGCCTTTGGCCTCTACGATATGCATGGCAACGTCTGGGAGTGGTGTGCCGATGCCGACCACAGCCATCGAGTTTTACGGGGGGGCTCTTGGTTTAATGGGCCGCAGGTTTGTCGTTCGACGTCGCGGTTAGAGAGTTTACCCAGTTGCCGGTTGGACAATGTGGGCTTTCGGGTCGTTTGTCTGGCCTAGCTTGATGGCTTGCCTAGGTTGATGGCTTGCCTAGGCCAAGAGCGCAGACTTCAGCCACTGACCGTGGGGCAGTACCGATCGCATCAATCCCCAGCGGACATCATTGGGAGCAACGGCAAACATGCCGAGCATGGCGCGAATCAGTTCTGGGGTCGAGAGGGTATCTGCCAGGAAACCCCGCCAATCCGCCGGGGGGAGTTGGAAAAACGTCGAGAAATGGTGGTTGAGGCGATCGCGCTCAAACCCCATCAAGGCCTCCATTCCAAACAAATAGAGATAGTGCGTCCGCAGGCGATCGCGGGACCAAAGGACCTGCCAACCGGCTTGGGCGATCTGCGTGGGAGAGGCTTGGGGATTTTGGAGGGACTGGGCGATCGCCGCTGCCAACCCCGGAGCCCGTCGCAGCAAGCCACCGACCATGAAGCCCGAGGCGGGATGGACCATGCTGGCTGTACCGCCAAACCCCAGGACGGGCTGGTTGAAATCAGGCAAGGGGGTATTCATCGGGAAGAGACAATGCTCCACATGGTGAATTTCGTTCACCTGAATACCGCGATGGGCAAGACGACGCTGGAGCCGTTTTTCCAGGACTTCAAACTCTAGGGCGGGCGTGGCGGCGAGGGAGGTTTCTTCGACGAAGTAAACGCCATGGCCCAGGTCCATTTCGTAGGAGAACGTCGGGGGCTGATGGCGTTCGGCTGCGCTAAGATGGTCGGCGCGGTAATCCATCATGACAAACTGGCCAGACTCGACGACGGGCGCAGAAAATTTGCCAACAATGCCATAGGCGGCTTGGTAGGCGATGGTGGCTGGGGGGCGTTGGAGCAGGGGGGAATGGTGGCCGCTGGCGTCGATGACGATGCGGGCGCGGAGGTTGGGCTGCTCGGGATGGTCGGTGTGGACGATGGAATGGGTGGTGTGGTGTTCTAGGGCGGTGGCTTTGCCGCGATGCCAGATGACGGTTGGGCTGCGATCGCGCCAATAATTCTGAAGTTTAGTCTTATCAAAGAGGCCGTAGGAGCGGTTGTGGTTGAGGCGATCGGGCAGGTAGGAGACGCAGTTATCCCAACGATGCTCTAGCAACGCTGTGAGGCCCAAGGCTTCGAGTTCATCGACCCAAATGCCGTAGGTGTTGGGCCAAGGGTCGGTGGGGGCGGTGGGGGAGAGTCCGGCGACGGTGAGGCCCTGGTCGCAGAGGGCGGCGGCGATCGCTAACCCGGCGGGGCCGTTACCCAGGACGATGGCATCGAGTTCGGGTGTTTGCCCTGCGGGAGATTGCCCTGAATTGACCACCGTTGACCTCCTGACTAAACCGGAAAGATGTGTGCGAAATATCTTCAAAATACCGCAAGCTTAGGGGCTTGGGGATGAAAGCTAGAATAGACCTATGCATTGGACCCATCGCATAAGGACGGTCTTGCCCATGGCTTCTCCCTTTCCGGGTATGGACCCGTATTTGGAACATCCTCGAACTGGGTCGAATGTTCACCATCGGTTGATTACGGCGATCGCGATCGCCCTCGCTCCCCAGGTAAGACCGAAGTATCGGGTGGTGGTGGAGGAAACGGTATATCAAAAGTGGGAGCCGATGCCGATTACAGCTCCAGTGGTGATGTCGGCCTATCGGATTTTGGTGAGTGCTAGCAAGGCTCGGCCTCGGGCAGAGTTATATGCGTTTGGTCTAGCGGATCCGATTCCGGTGTTTGGGGTGCCGTTGGCGGAGGGAGATCCTTCCGCTCGGGTTGATCTGAGGCTGCTGCTGGATGGGATTTATGAGCAGTCGGGTTATGACTTGGTGATTGATTATCGTCAGTCTCCACAGCCGCCGTTGTCGGAGGTGGAGGGGGTTTGGGCTGAGGCTTGGTTGCGGGAGAAGGGGGTGATTTGAGGGTTGCTATTTCGTTGATTCTTTACGGGGGAGATAGGTTTGTGGGGATAGGGTTTCTGTGTTTTGCAAGAGGAGTTTCCGTAGGTGGATGTTGGTTTTGAAACGAAGTGTTACAGGGGGGCTACCGGAATCTAATTTGTCGGTAGGATGAGAATTGAGATTAAGTCTCATAATGGTTTGAGCTTTGGCTAGAAGAATCTTTGGGGCGTTGAGTTGAGAGGTTGAATCAGTGGAAGATTTCGGTATATGATCCTCAGTGGTATGACATGCAGAAAAGTTTGGCTTTTTTTAAGGAGTACGTGGGAAAATTCTGCATACTAAACTTGTTATACCGCAAGTTTTCGATGTGAGAATGCGAGCGCAATTTTATCTGTTAGTGTTTGAAATTAAGTAAGCATGCAGTTAATTAGATATCTTGCAAGAATATTTTTCCAGAGACTGGAACTCTTTTGGTTACGTTCAAAATCATGAAAATTAACGGGTTTTAATAGGGCATCAGCTCTCAAAAAGGTATCCGTGCAGCAGGTCTAATAGCGGACTCTTGCCAATGGCTAAGCGTTAAGATTGCGGAAGTAAATGGGTTATCGGAATTCCATAAAAACACTCTTTGGGAACCTCTATGGAGTTTGATCTGCGAAAGGCGATTAACGCAATCTCAGATGTCGTTCAGAATCGACCAGTTCCACTTCGCGAATTCGACCAGATATATATGAAGGTCGCCGATATGGTTATCCAAGCGGAGTATGTGGCTCGTGTTTTTGACGACAAGGATGTCGTATTTGTCGGGGACGGTGATGGAATTGCACTGTCTGCTGCTCATTTAAAAGCTCAAAAGGTCATCAATTATGGCCCGCAATCAATTACTTTGCTCGATTTTGATGAACGGATCGTCAATTCTGTGCGGCGCTTTGGTGAAAAGCTTAGCCCTCACATCAAGATTTCATCACATCTTTACAATGTGGCAGATGCATTACCTCCAGAACATTTTGGTGTATACGATGGGTTTCACATCAATCCGCCCTGGGGGGCAAGTAACGATGGGGAAAGTGTTATCGCCTTTTTTGAGCGTGGCAGTCAGGCAACAAAGGCGAAGAGTTTGGGGATTGTCGTTATAGCAGATGACCCTGACCTACTCTGGACTCAGGGAGTTTTACGAGATACGCAATGTCGTGCCCTTGAACTCGGATATGTAGTAGCCGAGATGCTGCCACAGCTACACCTTTATCATCTCGACGATGCACCTGATCTACGGTCATGTTCGTGCCTATTTCGTCGTATTGATCCTAGTTGTATGCAGACTGTCTCGGAACCTCTTGAGTCGGCGCGGCTCGAAAATTTTTACGGCAAAAGTTCCCCGTTACGCTTTCGATACGTACGTGAGCGGACAACACTCAACACCGATAGAGAATCATGAGGTGGACCCAATCGACTGAACAGATTTAACAGGAGACTAAGCTCTGAATTCTCCCCGGATTGGACCTCTATTCAGCGACTGCTCTCAGCTGCACCGTCAAAGTAAATCTCATCCGGTGTTTTGTAATCCAACGACTGATGCAATCTCAACTGATTATACCAGCTAAACCATTTCTTCACCTCCTGATTTAAGTGATTCCCATCCTCAAAACTCTTCAGATAAATCAGCTCGTACTTCAGCGATCGCCACAGCCTTTCAATGAAGATGTTGTCATGACACCTTCCCCGTCCATCCATGCTCACCTGGGCTCCGGCTGTTCTCAACCTCTCGGTAAACACCTTCGCCGTGAACTGAGACCCCTGATCTGAATTGAAGATATCAGGACATCCATATTCCTCCAACGCTTCCTCCAATGCATCCAAACAGAACTGCACATCCATCGTGTTCGAGATTCGCCAGCTCAGCACCTTACGGCTGTACCAGTCCATAATCGCCACCAGATAGAAATGCCCCTTCAGCACCGGCAGATAGGTGATGTCCGTGCTCCAGACCTGGTTTACCTTATCAATCGCCACACCCCTCAGCAGATAGGGATATATCTTGTGCTCCGGGTTTGCCACAGTCAGCTTCGGCTTCGGATACAGCGTTTGTAGACCCAGCTTTCGCATCAACCGCTGCACTCGCTTGCGATTCACATCATGACCCTCTCTCTTCAACTGAGCCGTCATCCGACGAGAGCCATAGAACGGCATCTCCAGATACAGCTCATCCAAGCGACGCAGCAGTTCTAGCTCAGAGTCACTCACTGCTTTGGCACGGTAGTACAAGCTCGAACGGCTGATGCCCAGTAGCTGACATTGACGCACCAGGCTCAACTCCTCGTGCTCTCGCTCTACCAGGGCTTTTCGCTGCTCAACCCCAGTTTGGCTGAGCACTCCGCTAAAAAATCCCGTTCCACCTTCAGCTTGCCGATTTGCCGATACAGCTCGTTGATTTCTGCCTGTTTATTCGCTTCCTCCTTTCCTCTATCAGATGTCTGGCCTGAATCAAAGACGCTGCTTGCCCCTTCCAAGAGCTGCCTCTTCCACTGATGGATCAGCGTTGGATGCACATTGTGTTGGCTCGCCAGTTCCGGCACCGTCTTTGCCCCTTGCAAGGCTTCCAAGGCGATTCTCGATTTGAACTGGGCGCTGTACTGTCGGCGTTTCTTGCTCATCTTCTACTCCTATCATTTTTCGTGGAGTTTCAGAGCTTAACCCCCTGTCCAGTTTTTGGGGTCCACTATATCAGACCTTCTTTATACACTTGAAAAACTTGAGGTGGACAATGGATGACCAGATAAAGCAAGCAGGACTTATTTTTATGAAAGTTGGTCTGCATGCACAAGAGAGTATCGAAGATATTGTCGAGCGAAAGCAACGTGAATTTGAAGAAGCAGGCTCTATTTTTTGGGGCTATGGCGGTAATACTTGCCATCCACTCACTATGGTTCAACCGTTTGCAAAAGAGGTAGAAAAAAGTGGCAATCAAATTCTTATCGTTATGCAGAAGATGAACTCTAAACATGCTGCTCCACCAGAAATTGCTAAAGAGTACTCAGACGATGGTGTAAACTGGCAACCAATTCCCAAGGGTATAGAAGTTCGTGGGTCACGTTATGCACTAGTTCTGGATAAGCTTCGAGTCGAAGAGTTTGACTTGGATCTGGGTGAACTACAAGTTGGAATTGGACCTAGCCGTGGACGCAAAGCTGATCAATATTTAGTCGGTCAGGCGGACAAAGGATGCTTTCTTTATACGTCTCGGGAATCACCCATAACACAGGAGGAGCAGCCATTAAAACGTATCGGACTGGTTGCCAACGTTAAAGCACCTTATGCGGTTTTCCTCAAAAATTAACCAGATGTTGGGTATAGTAAGTTCCCTGTCACAGCACGCAGATGATTGATGTACGAAGCTAGAGCCTCTTGCACTGACTCATAGTTTGCAGGAATAGTTACGCCAAATGCAATGTTCAATGCTTTATCGACATCAGGCTTCGATCTTACGCACTCTTGGACGTGAGTAAATTGATCCTCAACTAAGTACGAGAACAGCACTTCCATCGATATCACACGACCCGCCAGTGCATTGGCGAGGTAGGCGACAGATTCATGAGAGCAAAGCGCTGCTAGCGATCGCTTATCGCCCGTAATGATAAGTGCATCTCTAGCAGTAGCACCTACTGCAAGCAGCAAGGCTTCTCCGGTGTCGATATTTTGTACCGCACTCATTGCATCCAATAGATCTGGGTCAGCCAATCTAGCATCCAAGGACTTAGCGATTTTGAGGAATGATTCTAGCCTAGAGTAGCTCTCTTCATCCTCACAAAAAAGCAAGCGATTTTTGGCGGGGAGGAGGACGTATTTTGCAGTCGCAAGCACCCGTACATCCGTGATTGTGAAATCGAATCGAGCTATGACCTCATCAAGTAGCCCGTAACGTGCAAGTTTAATTAAGGCATCGTTATCGATCAGAAACAGCCGATCCATGAACGACCTCACTCAAGGTGCGATCCAGTAACTCTACCAAGGAATTCCAGGGTTTCCATCGGCAAGGTTTCAGGGTTGATGTGACCCCACATCGCTGCATTAATAATTACTGGTGCGGGTGGATTCCCACCTTGCAACACCTTTGCGGCTGCAATACCCATTTCCCATTTCCCGGACTGATTCGCAAAGTTCAACACAATGTGTCCAGGATCGATGTGGTGGTTCTTGCCAAATCTAAACGCTGAATCAGCTAGTTCTCTGAAATTAACGTGACTATCTGAGGGAGTATAAGTCGCATCAGGTCTAGCGTTTAATAGCTCGATCGCAAACGCATCAGCCGTACGCTCGTCCAAATCGGCATCCTTCAGAGCGTAGGAGTCCTCGCTAAGCTCCTCATCAATCAATATTTCATTGGGAGCCACATGCCCCAGCGCCAAGTGAGCGACTTCATGAGCCAAAATAAAGAGTTGCCACGCCCAGAGAGGAGACGCTTTTGACAAAATGATGACGGGTCGGCTGTCCGTATGAATCACCATGCCATCCATTTTCGCTACACCGATGCCAAGTTCAGCCAGATAAATCACAGGCACGCCATGCAACCAGCAAAACAGGAGTAAATTTCTCAGCCCTAGCCAGTTACCTGGAAAGGAGGTCAGCACCTCTTGACGAAGAGCATTAGCACTACTGACAAACGGAATAAATTCTACACCACAAGCTGCTGCAACGGATTCCGCAACGCTAACTGCAATTGCTGTAGATGCCGTCAAGTTCTTCGCCTTGTTTGGAATTGAGCGCTTGTATTTCACGTCACGTCGCCGAAGCGATTCGACTCGTGGACTTGCATCAAAAAGAGGACTAGTACGAAGACCAAGCCGCTTTGCGAGAATCGCCGCAATTTCTAACGATGCCGAGGTATCTGATAAAACTTCCGGTGTCACCCATTCGGGGAGCAGCACATTTTGTATGCTGCGTGGGAAGCCAGCAGATTCCAGGGAAACAAAGATCCTATCGATCTGATGATTAGATGTGTCCGCGTGAATCTCCTGCTGTGTCATCTACTTTTCTGGTTAACCCTTTCAGGCACTTAATCACTGCAAGCAAAGCTTTCCCGCCTGCCTCTGTTCCGTCCCATACATCAATAATAGCGTCTCGCAGTAGGTCATCATATCTATGACTAGCTTTACAATCTGTAACAGACAGCACAGCATAGAAATTGCATAGCTTATTGAATGACTGGCTGATGCGCTGACGCTTCCCATCGAATCGTCGCATACGCGAAACAGTTGGCTGACTCACAGAGGCTAGTCGAGCGATTTCACTTGAGGAGCGGCTATCAGCTCTTAGGCAGGATAGTAGTTGTTGAACCACCAATTGAGTTTGGTCATTTGTCATGTCTATTCATTATGTTATTCGATGATTACTAATGAATAGCATAATGATATAATTCTAGTCACTAGGGATATGGACACGATCATGAAAAAAATTCCCCCGACATTTTGCTGGACTAAAATGGGATCTGAAGCTGGAGAAGAGTTGACGGCAATTATTCGTAGGAAGGAGTGGGAACGCCAATTAGGTGGTGGATACTTCTTTTGGGGAATTGGTCAGTCTCTCGGTGAAAATGCTAAAGTTGTAGCCCCTAAAATAGCTTCTTTACATGTGATTTTTTCACCAATGCCCAGCAAGCCTAAGCTAATTGATGTGGCACCGAATGATGTGGCTATATGGAACGCCTGGATTGATGCACAAGGCGTGGTAAGAAGATTGCCACTTCATTGCTTCATCACGAGTCGCGCATCTTTACCCTCTGGCAGGAAAAAAGAAAGTCATTATGCTTTGGTGTGTTTCTCCGATCAGGAATTGGATAAACAGAGTAATGAAATCTTTATATTTCCAAACCACCTTCGCAATGTAGCAACCAATAAACCTCTTGGAGCATCACAGGTGACAGCTGTTGTTCATGCCCCAAATCTGGGAGATAAAACATCTGATGCCAAAAGCTATTCTGTTAGTTTTACTGCTGAACTTCGTTTACCCTATTGTGTACAACTAGCTCAGCCATTATTGCTAGATGTGGAGGAACTTATTGAAATTAAGAAAATCACAAATTTAGGTGATACTGAATCGTGGAAAGCTCTGGTTACATCTATCCGTTCTCGTATGATAGAAGAAATAAATTGGGTGCAATGCACATTAGATTTTGTTAATGAAGATGACTCATCGTTCACTGATAGCCTGAGTGTGCTTCATTGCTCTGGATATAGCAATGTATAGAATCTTTCTCAAAGCAAACGTGTCTTTATTTTTGAATTTATTAAATGTTAATTAGAGTTTTTCGGAGATCTTAAGTTTCGAAAAAACTCTAGTACTAGATGGCATAAGTTCTTCGACTACTCATCTTTCTGACGTCTGACCGCATAGGCTGCCAGGCTGTCTACATGAATTGGTCGTCTAGATATTTACGCCAAGCAATACTAGGGAGAGGATTAAATATTGGAGATTTAGGGGGTAATCGGTGAGATTAAGGCGTAAATAGGCGTGGTGGTGCGGACTGTTGCAATCCAAATTGTAGCGTATCAAAGATTCTTTGTAGTCGCTGACTACGAACGTTAATGGTAGTGCTATTTCCGAAAGGCTAGAGAATAAGCAAGTAATCGTAAAAATCTTGCATTACAAGGAATCCTAGGCCTGTGCCTGTTTTTCTATGGCCCGCCCATAATAGCACTACCCAGATATTGAGCAGGCTAAAGAACTGTACCAAGAATATAAAAGAAGAAAGAAAAAAGCTGGCGGAGCAGGAATAAAAAAAGAAGCTGAAAAAAGAAGAGAAAGAAGAGGTAAAGAGCATGGTATTAACAAGAGACTTCAAAGAAACAGTGAATGAACGAATACAACGAAATCCTGAATTCGCAGCATCTCTTCTGGATGAAGCTATTTCTCTTTTTCTCAAGGGTGAACCAGAAACGGCAAGACTTATTTGGAGAGAACTCGTAAATGCAACTGTGGGTTTTGAAAAACTAGCAGTCGAAACTGCTAAACCCAGCAAAAGCCTTCACCGGATGTTATCTGCAACAGGCAATCCTACAATGGATACTCTGACTAGTATTCTTAATGTTCTTCGTAAGACTCCGTATGTAGATATAGGTAGTCCTATTTCGGTAAGGATAGCCACAACCCCTTTCACGCAGAGTTTTCAGCGCTTAGAGTAAACTTTATAGACCTGAAGTATCCTGGATTTTCTCACGGTTTTACAGCCACAAAGCCAAGATATTCACGAAATAATAGGTGCTCTGGGCCATCTCATCGGCAGATACTTACCCTTTTCTACAGAGAAAGAAATTTGTGAAACTGGTGCTGATAGAGAGTTTCAGCCATCCTTACCTTTGGATCACTACCAAGCGTTGAAGAGGGCTGGGTTAAGGGAAAAGCTGGCATTGTGGTTTTATGCTTCAAAGAGGGCGAGTCGGTATAATTGAAAGTAAGGTCTAGAACCAACCGTTGCGCTACCATGCAGATCACTCTGAATCTTGATGAGTCTCTTCTCAATGAAGCCCTTGAACTGACTAATCTTTCCACACAAGAAGAGTTGTTAGTCTTAGCTTTGCGCGAATTGGTGCGATCGCGGCGCAAGAAAAATCTTCTCGACCTCGCGGGAAAAATTCAGTTTACCGAGGATTTTGATCACAAAGACCTGCGTGAGACTCGTCATGCTGCTGATTGATACCTCGGTTTGGATCAGCGTCTTCCGCGATCGCACAGGTCAAGTCCGCCAAAAACTCGAAACACTGATTGACGATCGTGACGTCTTCCTGGCGCGGTTCACTCAGCTTGAATTGCTTCAGGGGAGCTTGAACGAAAAAGAGTGGACGCTTCTTTCTAGCTATCTTAAAACCCAGGACTACGTGGAACTAACGAATGACTCTTGGCAAGCAGCAGCGCGGATTTTTTATGACTTGCGTCGTCAAGGGCTGACTGTTCGGAGTCCGATTGATTGCTGTATCGCTCAAGCTGCTTTGGAGAATGATTTACTGTTGATTCACAACGATCGCGATTTTGAGACAATTGCTCAAGCGAGATCGCTACAACACTTCCACTTTCAACCTTGAAACTTCTGCGAGGTGATCGGTAATTGCAGAACGATGGGACGTGGCGTTGCTGAATACTCAACCAGTCATGGAAGGGCATTGTCCACTGCCTCGGGAGAATGTCAAACAGCATGTAAATTTCTCGCAAACCTTGCCCCACCGGACAGCCCAACCCGCCAGTATAGAAACAACGACAGAGTCACTCGGTCTGATTTCTCTTGTTTACCTGATTTCCCGTTCCCTACCGGATTTCAATCCACTTCGTTATTTTTAGGTTGTCCATGCATCCATCTCCCTGGAAACTTCCTCTCTTCCTCGCAGTCACCAGCATCCTAGCCAGCCTCGGTCAAACCGCCCAAGCCAGCGAACAGCCACTCGCGCAAGTGGTGCGAGGTTGTCAGTTTGGTGATTTTCCCAAATACTACTCCCGCGTTACCACCAACCAAGGCGATCCCCTGCGCGTTCGCTCAGCCCCCGCAGGCTCTACCATCGGCTCAATCCCCAATGGCTGGGCCGTAGTCGTCTTGGAATGGAGCCGCAATGGCGTTTGGGCCAGAATCACCAGTCACTTCGGTAATATTGGCGAATTTGGTTTTGCTAGCGCGCCATCCTTCCGGGAGGGTTGGGTCTCTGCTGCCTACCTCAAAGACCTGGGGCGGTTTTGCGAAAAACCCACGAGCGCCGCTCAGCTCATCCAGCCAGAATTGTTAGGCACCCAACCCATTGAAGTCGAACCCGATTGGCTCGCCCTCGCAGATGCGCTGGCCATCCCCCAGCAAGCCAATGCCAGTCTAGATGCACCAACGCAATGACCGCGCGATGACAGCCAGGATTGACGAAACTCAAGAGGAGCGATTGCAGGCGGTATTGGTTGCGGCGGCGCAGGCACCGGGGAATCGACAGCGGTTTTGGGCTGCGGGATTGCTGGATGAGGCTGGAAAGCTGGTGGCGGATTGGCAGACAGCCTTTGCGCGACTACGACCTTTGACGAAAGCTGAGTTGCGATCGCAACCCGGCCAGTTCCTCTCCCAAGCCCAAGACATCGTTTTTCGCGGCAAAACCAGCGGCACCCAGGGCGATGCCTTCACCTATTTTGCCGGAGCCCAGTGGAACCAAAAACGCATCGAAGCCCGCCAACGCAGTCTGACTTGGTGGAGAATTGAGCAAACGCCGATGTTGAACTTGGCCAGTCGGCTTGCGCCCGTGCGGCTTCAGGACTCCAGCTTGGTGGGACCCGTGGACGAACTGTTTTTGCAAACCTTAGTACAGGTTCTGGATGCTGGACCCGTGGTTTTGCGGGGATATCCCAGTCGCTTGTGTGAGGTGGTGATCGCCCTCCACCATCACCCCAGCCGACTCAATCCTGAAGCGATTCAAGCGGTGATGACTACTGGGGAATGTTGCTTTGAAGCCCAGCGATCGCTCCTCCAAACCACATTTTCCGCGCCGATCATCAATGAATATGGCTGTCAGGAATCGGGACTCTCAGGGCTAAGTTGTCCGGAGGGCGAGCGGCTGCATTTGGATGGCGATCGCTGTTTCTACGAAGTCATAGATGGCCAACTGCTGACTACAGATCTCTATAACTACACCCTGCCCATGGTCCGCTACAGCAGCGGCGATGTGTTGGATTTTTACGCGGATCCCTGTCCCTGTGGACGGCCTGGACCGACAGCGCGGGTGCTGGGACGGCAAGAAGAGGAGATTGCGATCGCGGGTCAGCGGCGATATCCGGGGGAGATCGAACTGCCCCCCTTTGCGGGGATTTTGGCCTATCAAATTCAGCTGGGGGAAAAAGGGATGCGGGTTTGGGTTCAGCCGGAAACCACGGTGACGCCGGAGCAACTGGCTCAGTTCAAGTCCGGTTGTACAGCGGCATTAGGAGGGTCAAAATCGCCCGCATCATTGCCCGAATCATTGCCCGCCATGGCAGCATTGCCCGCCCTAGAGGTTGTGCTGGAGTCTCCAGCGACGGTGTTGGCCCAGGCGCATGGAGGATCTGCTCCCAATTCGGTGCTCAATGCGGTGAGCAGTACAACTTGGCTTCGACAGGTCACGGAACAGTCTTGGGAACATTGGCTGAATCAGCCCTTGCCCTGGGGAGAGGCCCAGGAGATCGCGGTTTTATTGCAGGAATTGGTGGCTCCGCGCCAAATCGTGACCCAGGGGTTATCCTCCCAGGTGCGGGCACAGGTCCGGTTCCAGGTCCGAGCGTTAGCAGCGCCGCTGCACAGCGAAAACTGGGCCTTGGAGGCCCTGAGGCTCAGGGTATTGCTTTGGGCCACGGGGCTGATGGCCGGGGAGGATTGTCAGGATAGCGCCTTAGAGGCAGAGGCATTATATCGGTTGCTGATGCAGCGTATTGAGGATTTAGCCGAGAATTTAGAGGAGAAACGGTTAGCGGAGCACTCTGCCTTAGGGTTAGATTTGCTCGCCCCATTACTAACGCTGGAGCGGTCAATGGTGCGATCGCTGTGGCCCAACGTTCGCGATCGCCTCCAGCAGCTCTGGCCCTCAGGGCTGCGCCCCGATCGGTTGACGATGCATCACTACCTAGCCGTTTTAGATCAAGCCGGTCGAAAAGCACAGCGTCAGCCCCATCCCTGGGTCCCGGCCCTACGACCGCTGGCGGCCCTATTGTTGGGGGATTTATCTCGATTTTCGGCACAGTTGAATGGGGCGATCGCCACGGCTTGGATCGAAATGGTGCAGGCTTGTCCAGGGGAGTTAGTGTGGCAACTGGAAAGCGAGCCGCCGGGAGAACTGGCGTTTTGTCAGGCTTGGTTGGTGCATCGACGGGTGTTGTTGGGGGGAGAGGCAGAGGAGATCGCGCGATCGCTGGCACAACTCTTTGACCAAGCCCAATCTCCACCGCAGGTCTCCCAGGCTTGGCTAGAAAAAGGCTATGCAACTTTGCTTCTGGGGGACGCCTTCAATCTGGATGAATGGCTGGAGATTCTACAACCGCAGTTGACGACGAATCCTATGCCCTGGATTCCGCTGCTCAATGCCCTTGCGCCTCAGCTAGCGGCAGCTGGAAAGCTGGACTGGGCCTATGCCTGTCTGTTTGCGGCGGCTCCGCCCGATCGCCATCGCTCCCAGTTCGATCGCCAAACCCGAGGCGTTAATCACAAACAGTCGATTATCAAAGGATTACGCTGATGGTAACGTTGCCGGTGACGCTGACGGTTACGCCGCCGGATCTGCCCTTGCCCCTGGAAACGGCGACGGTCCTGTGTCATGCCTTAGAGAGTGAGGTTTTGCAGCGGGCGATCGCCCTCGAAGCGGCCCAAATTCCCATTCGCTGGCAAAGTCTTGGGCAAAGTCTCGGGTCTAGAACCCTAGCACCGGATCTACAAGCCTTCAGTTGCTCAGCTCCCTTAGCTCCCTTAGACCGCCCAAGCTATACCTGGCCTAAAGCCCCCACGGTGCTCGCCCTAATTCCCCACTGGCGCTGCGAAGCTTGGCTGCCCCGCTGTCTGGCTTCGTTGCACCAGCAAACCCATCCCTTGACCAACATCGTTGTCATTGATGACGCTTCCGCCCAGCCGCCCCTAGAGATCGTCCAACGGTTTGAGAACGTGACGCTGCTCACCGCCTTGGAACAGGTCGGTCCCTATCGGTTGATCCAGTCCGTCATTGACGCTACGGATTATCATGCCTATTTGTTTCAGGACGCGGATGATTGGTCGAGTGGCGATCGCCTTGCCACGCTCCTACAAACGGCCCGAACCCACGGCGCTGCACTGGTTGGCAGTCAAGAAATTCGCGTTCTTGAACCTCAACTCCAACTGCAAACCGTAGGCTATCCTCTGGATGTGAACTTGGCTCTGGCCCAGGGTCCTGGTCATCCGCTGCTCCATCCTACCAGTTTGGTGACGCGGTGCTTGGTGCAGCAACTGGGTGGTTTTGCCACGGGGCTGAGATTTGGGGGTGATACGGAGTTTTTGCTGCGGGCACAGTGGCGAGCTCGAATCGTCAACAGTCCGCGCTATTGCTACTTTCGCCGCAAGCGTCCTGATTCGCTGACGACAGCCGTGGATACGGGGCTGGATTCTCCGGCGAGGCAGGCGTTAACGCAAACCCTGAAGGCGCGGGCGATCGCCAACCACCAGGCGGCCCAACACCATCACCCCCTCGACCTCTGCCCTCTCAAAACTGCCCCACCCATCTCCCTGCGCCACATCTGGGGACCAACGTTGCGGATGAGATAATCACTGAGAAAAGCCACTATCGATCGTCTGATTCATGCCCGCTGAGCGATCATGTTAGATGTCATCATTCCCGTCAAGAATCGCCTCACCCTCAGCCGTTGCGTAACGACGCTCCTAGAGCAGATTGCCTTAGTCCCAGGATTGCCGTTAGGGCAGATCTTCCTCTGTGATGGCGGCTCAACCGATCGCCTCTGCCAACAACAGCTTTCCCAGTTGTCTCAGCATCCCAAGGTTCAATGGCTCTCTTGCCCTCATTCCGGCTTCAACAAAAGTTGGCTGATCAATCAAGGGTTGCAAGCTACCACCGCCGATCAGATTCTGGTTTCAGATGTGGATATTCTCTGGAATAGTGCTGCGCTCCAAGCGATGGTCACAGTGACGCGATCGCCCCATCAACTCTGCTACATCGCCACCGTCGAAGAATCCGAACCCCAAACCGTTGCCCTTCAGCGTCCCCGCTACGCCTACCGACTGACCCAAACGAGTCACGGCGATCAGCTCGAACTTTATCTTGTGCCGCCGTCAGATCCATTGCAACCGCTTCGGCGTCCCGGCTATGGGTTGGTTTGTGCCCAGCGATCGCTCTTTCAACGGATCGGTGGTTATCGTCACGATTTTCAAGGGTGGGGCTGGGAAGATCAGGATTTGCTCATGCGGGTACAACTCCTGGGATACGAACTCGTCGAAGCAGGTAGCGTGATTCACCTTTCCCACGGTGACCATCAGCGCAATCTTAGCGAGGGGGAGCGACCTTCGCCGACGCCCCAGCAGAGTCGCAATCGCAACATCTGCCACTGCCTCGCCGGACTCGCCCAAGGTCGTCTTCTGGGAGACTGGAAAAATTCCCATTCAGCAGAGCCCCAACCCACCCGTTCCCAATCCACCCGTTGCCTTATAATCCATTGTCCACCGGAGTTTGCCCATGCGCTTGAGTTTGATTACCCCCTATCGCGATCGCCTGCCCCATCTGATGACGCAACTGACCTGGTGGAGCCAACAAATTCTTCAGGCTCCGACGCCCCCTGACTGGGAATGGATCCTGGTGGAAGTCACGGCGACCCCGTCTCCTCAGCTAGAAAAGCTGCTAACACAACACCGAGTGCACTATCTGCATTTGCCCTGTACCGGCGTGTTCCACAAAACCCAAGCCTTAAATCTCGGCTTAGCCCGAGCCCAGGGAAATTTCGTGGCGGCGTTTGATGTGGATCTAATCCCCGTGGGGAAAACGCTAGAGCGTCACTGTTGGCTGGCGGAGCGATCGCCTCACCTCCTCCTCACGGGCTATCGATTGATGGCTTTAACGGAAACCCTGGATGGGTCCGATGCTCGGGCGATTGCCACCTGCCTCGCTCAATCTACCCTCGGACCCGAGGACCAACCGACAGCCCTGCGTAAGCATTTGCTCCAGGGGGAGCGATTTGGGGTGATGCCGCTGTTTGAGCGCGATCGCCTGCTGGCCCTGGGGGGCTGGGACGAAACCTTTCTAGGCTGGGGCGCAGAGGATCAAGACCTCATCGAGCGCTATCTCCAAGCGGGGTTAGCCCTCAGCCGCTGCCCTGAATTGGTTTATCTGCATCTCCACCATGGCCCTGCCCCGGATTGGAATATTGCCGATTTAACAGCCCAAAATCGAGCTTACTATTATGCCAAGCAGCGTCAGCAAGATGGAATTAAAAAGACCTATTACTAGGCAGAAAATTAAAGGCTAAAACGGGGATTCTATGGGCCCGATTTGGCCCAAGCGCCTCTCTTACCGTCGGTTGAGATCATTTGACCTAGCGGAGAGACAAATCTTAGAAGGTATTAAAAAATATAGATTCTGATAGCCTACGGAAGCCTCAGCCCCTAGGACTCGACATTCCAATTTGATGGGTGATAGGCTCCTTACAAAGCGTTGCTTGGAAGCGTTGATTCGCGAGTAGTGGCTTTGAGTTATGGGTTGGAATTTTTTAGTTTGGGTCTACACCAAGCTCTAAGCCCCTAGGAGAGGTTATGACTTATCTTAATGCTGTATTGTCCAGAACCGGAACTCCCCGTGATTGGGATCTGAGTCAATGCATTGACCAAGCCTTTGAGGCTCAAGTCGCTCAAACGCCCGAGCAGGTGGCGTTGGTCTATGGGGATCAAACCCTGACCTATGGAGAATTAAACCAGCGGGCAAATCAGTTGGCTTGGCATCTCCGCAATAATTATGGGGTGCAGCCAGAAGATGTCGTTGGGCTTTGTGTCGAACGCTCCTTTGAGCAGATGATTAGCCTTTTCGGGATTCTCAAGGCCGGGGCGGCCTATCTTCCCCTTGATCCCCACTACCCGGCGGAGCGGCTCGGTTGGATCGTCAGGGATGCTCAGCCCCAGGTCATTGTTACCCAATCGGATTTAGCCGGATGTTTGCCGGAAACCGCAGCCCAACAGGTTTGGGTCGATCCCTTTTCTTGGTCAACTTGGGCCGACCCTAGCCTCATCCATAACCCGATGTCAGTCGCTGGCCCCGAGCATTTGGCCTACATCATCTATACTTCTGGGTCGACGGGGAAACCGAAGGGGGTGATGATTGAGCATCGCTCGTTGATGAATTTTGCTGGGGCGGCGATCGAAGCCTATGGGTTAAAACCGGGCGATCGCGTCTTGCAATTCAGCACCATTAACTTTGACCTCTCCGTAGAGCAAATTTATCCCTATCTGATCAGTGGGGGATCACTGGCGCTGCGAACACCGACGATGACAGACTCGATTCCGCAGTTTTTGAGCTGCTGTGAGGCTTGGGGCGTCACGGTTCTAGACCTGCCCACGGCCTACTGGCATCTCCTGATGGCGGAAATGGTGGCTGGATACTATCAAGCGAGAAAGCAAACGGGAAAGCAAACGGGAAAGCAAACGGGAAAGGGTTCGTTGTCAAATTATGCCCTGCCCGCTTCGATTCGATTGGCGATCATCATTGGTGAACCTGCCAATCCCCTGCGGGTTTGCCAATGGCGGCAGTATCTGGGCGAACGAGCTCAGCTGATTAATGCCTACGGTCCCACGGAAGCGACGGTGGCTGCGACTCAGTATTGGGTTCCCGGTACGCTAGATGAAACCCTAGATGAAACCCTGGAAAAGACCTTGACACAGACTGGGACCGTGCCGGTGGGCAAGCCCATGGCGAATATGCAGGTGTATTTGCTCGATGACCAGCGGCAGCCCGTGGCCGAGGGAGAAATCGGGGAAATTTGCATTGGTGGGGTTGGCGTAGCGCGGGGCTATCTCAATCGCCCTGAGCTCAATGGCGATCGCTTTATCCCCGATTCCTTTGCTGCCGTACCGGGGGCCAGACTCTATCGCACGGGTGATCTGGGTCGCTATTTGCCCAATGGCCTGCTGGACTGCTTGGGACGCATGGATAACCAGGTGAAGGTTCGGGGTTATCGAATTGAACTGGGTGAAATTGAGGCACAGCTCAACCAACAGCCGGGGGTCCGGCAGGCCGTGGTGATTGTGCGGGAAGACCAGCCCGGCGATCGCCGTCTCGTCGCCTACTGGGTCAATCAGCCTGATACCAGTCCTCCCTCCGCCAGTTCTACGGGCAACACCCTCCGCCAAGCCCTAGCCCAGCAGTTGCCGGACTATATGATTCCCAGCGCCTTCGTTGAGGTTGAGGCGTTGCCCTTTAATCCCAACGGCAAAATTGACAAAGCAGCTCTGCCCCGCCCACAAGTCCAAGACCCGCAAGCACAAGACCCACAAGCGCAAGACCTGACCGATCGCCCCCTCCTCAACCCCACCGAACCAAAGCTCATCGCCCTCTGGGAATCTGTTTTAGGGGTGCACCCGATTCACCCCCATCATCATTTCTTTGAACTGGGGGGCAATTCTCTCTTGGCATTGCGGTTGCTGACGCACATTGAGCAACAGTTGGGCTGTCGTCTGCTGGTGGCCGATTTGCTCAAAGCGCCTACCCCGAGGGAATTGGCTCAAGTCATTACAACTCAAACTGCCGCTATCCCTTCAGACCTGCCTGCGCCAGCCCTCGCAGAAACAGCCCTCACCCCAATCAAAACCGGAGGGTCTAAACCACCGTTCTTCTTCATTAATTCCATCAGCTACGCCCTGGCCTTTGGGCCACACTTGGAGCCAGACGTCCCCTGCTACGGCATCAACATTTTTGGCCGTACGGAAACCTTGCTTCATCTCCCCGAATTTTCATTGCCAGCCCTCGCAGAAGATCTCGTGGTGGATCTGCGTCAGGCCCAGCCCCAGGGACCCTATTTTCTGGGGGGGTATTGCGATGATTCCAAGCTGGCGTTGGCGATCGCCCATCTTCTCCAATCCCAAGGCGAAGACATTGCGTTCCTGGCTTTCTTGGATGCGACCTGGGAGCCCGAGCGACAAACCCTGGCCTCCCACTGGGACAATCTTCGGCGGTTTGGATGGAACTATGGGGTTGAAAAACTCAAGGATAAGGTGAAAGTTTGGGGCGATCGCCTCAGTTTGGGCTTGCAGCGTCGTCAAGGCCGTTGGCGTCGAGCCTTTGGCCATAGTCCCACGGCGATCGAGCGGGATCTCGAACTCCTGCGTCGATACCAACAGGCTTGCAAAACCTATCGTCCTCCCCTATTCCCTGGCACGATTCACTGCTACATCACGAGCGAACAGCAGTTGACTCGGATTCCTAAGGTGGAGGCGATCGCCCAAAACGGTATTTCAATTACTTCAGTCTCTGGCTTTCACCACACGTTATTTCAGCCTCCCCATGCCCAACGGTTAGCCCAGGCTTTGCAATTCGCCATGGAACAAACGCGGAAAGTAAACTTTGTTTGCTAAGCCAAGGACTTGATCCCCAGTGCGTTACTCTATAAATAGGAGCTTAGAAAAGCTTCTGAACCAAAATCTATCTTTTAGATTCTTGGAGGTTTCCTATCGGATCTAATTTTGTTTTTCTTGGTTTTAATAAAGCAGCACCCAACCCGGTTGCTCTCATTTCCTAATCTGGAATGCTGGGAGTTCTGTTGTCGATTCATCTCTTTAGTTCTTCTAAAGATTCCTCTAAAGATTGAATGAGACTCCATCTCTAAGTAGACTTTGTATATTAAGGAAGCGATTGAGTGTTCGGCAAGGGTGCTGCTTTTTGATGTTAAACCTGCAGGCTATAAGGCTTTAATGGGGAGCGAAAATTCAAGATTATGGAAGGGGCAGCTTCACCACCGTGAGCCAAAAATCTTGAATTACTTGAATAACTTGAATAAACTGTTGAATATCCACGGGCTTTGTAATATAGCAATTAGCCGCGAGCTCGTAGGATCGGAGAATATCGACTTCATCGGCTGAGGTCGTTAAAATAACAACCGGGATAATTTTTAGCGCCGAATCCCGTTTGATCTCCTGTAAAACTTCCCGCCCGTCCATGCCTGGAAGATTGAGATCTAAAAGAATCAAATCTGGGCGAGTTGCATCGACATAGTCTCCCTGCCGCAGTAGATAATCCATCGCCGTATCCCCATCCGCAACCCAGTAAATATTGTTACTTAACTTGCTGTTGCGTAAATTTGATAAGGTGATATCGGCATCACTGGGTGAGTCTTCAATCAGTAGGATTTCGATGGGACGGGAAGGCATAGTTCTAAGATTCTAAGAGCAACGTAAAGTAAATTGTAGTCCCCTTTCCGAGGTCTGATTCGGCCCAAATTTCGCCACCGTGGCGTTCGACGACCCGTTTGCAAATGGCTAACCCGATGCCGGTGCCTGGAAATTGCTCTCGGGTGTGTAATCGGCGAAAAATTTCAAAAATTCGTTCGAAATACCTTTCTTTGATGCCGATGCCATTGTCCTGTACAGAAAATAGCCAATAAACCTGGTTTGGGTGGGTCAAATTAGTTTGCTGGGCTGCTTGTATGTGAATTTGGGGAGAACCGGAAAGATTGAATTTTATTCCGTTACTGAGTAGATTTTGGAAAAGCTGAAGGAACTGAGTGCGATCGCCCCTCACCGTTGGCAGTCCCTCGAAGTAAATCTGGGTCTGGGAGGAGGCGATCGCCTCCTGCAAATTTCCCAAAATCTCCGCCAGCAGCTCATTGCAATCGACTTCAACCCATTTGAGTTCCAAACTGCCTACCCGTGAATAGGCCAGCAAATCCTGAATCAGCATTCGCATCCGTTGGGAGCCATCCAGTAAAAAGGCTGTGTATTTTTGCGCCTTGGGATCCGAGAGCTTTTCGCCGTATTCGCTTAACAGGAGCTGTGTATAGGCCGTGATCGCCCGCAGGGGCTCTTGCAAATCGTGAGAGGTCACGTAGGCAAATTGTTCTAATTCTTGATTCGAGCGCCGCAGCTCTTGATTGAGTTGCTGAAGCTGCTTCTCGGTCTCTTTTTGACGGGTAATATCGACATGACAGCCGATCATGCGCAAGGGATTGCCCTGCTCATCCCAATCAATCACCCGCCCTGAACAAATGACCCAAACCGTATTACCATTTTTGTGACGAAATCGGATCTCCTTGCAGTAAGGGATCTGCCCTCGGCTTTGAAAATGTTGCTCAAAATTCTCTAACACTTTCGACAAATCTTCAGGAAAGATGGGATGCTGCCAGCTATCAAATTCTGTGAGTTCGTCGATACCGTATCCCAGCATGCGCTTCCAGGTTGGGCTGAGGTAGACTGTCTGGCTGGAAATATCCCAATCCCAATAGCCTGCTAGGGTGCTCTCCAAAATATCTTCCAAAATCCGCAACTCGCTTTTTAGGGCCTCCGCTTGCTTCAGTGCGGTGATATCTGTATGGGTGCCTAACATGCGCTGGGGCATACCCTTTTCATCCCAGGCCATGATTTTGCCGACGGAGAACATCCATTTCCAGTCACCATTGGCTGTACGGATGCGAAATTCGACCGCATATTCTGGAATTTCACCCCGCACATAGGCTTGATAGGTTGCAACAATAGAGTCTCGCTCTTCGGGATGGAGCCGTTCAGCCCATTGACTCGCTGATTCTTCGAAAGTTTGGGGATCGTAGCCCAGCATCCGAGCATAATTCTCATTTACAATCACCTTTCCCGTTTGAATCTCGGCGTCATAGAGCCCCTGATTCGCAGCGGAAAGCGCTAAGCGCAGGCGAGCTTCGCTTTCCTGTAACGCAGATGCTGTTTGCTGGCGCTGCATAGCATTGAGCACCGTTTCTGCAAAAAAATGCAGTGCCTGAATATTCTGTTCTGTCCAGGATTGGGGCTGTCGCAGGGCTGCGAATCCGACGGATCCCAACACCTGTCCTTCGGCAGAGATAATGGGGATGAGCAGGAGCGATCGCACCCCAAATTGTAGCCAGTTTTTTTGGTCGATCGCAGCTTCTGGAGGCAGATCTACAATATTAGGGATGCAGACAGTTTCTCCACCTCTAATTTTTTCTTTTGACCAGGGGAAAAAGCTGCTAGAAAGGTTTTGAAGCTGCTCTTTCTGAGGGGAAATGCCTGCTCGAACCCATTCGTAGGCCATGCGGGCAAAAGCTACATCTGCTGTGTATTCAAAAACATAGCAAGTGTCGAGTTGTAGCAGCTCGCCCAGGGATTGCAACGCTTGCTGGATAATGCGGGGGAGTTGCTCCGCAGGAGATTGAATGAAGGTTCTAAAGAGGTTCGCCAACTCGCGATCGAGCTCAACTTGAGCCTGAAGCTGCAGTTCAATCGCAGTGGATTTGCCACGATCGGCCTCTGTTACCAAAATTCCCTGGATTTCTCCCATAGCATTGTGTAATAAGCCCATGGAAAACCCCATAGAACCAGGAGAATGCATGTGATCAACGTTGGGGAACTGACCATGAACAGGGGCAGAGGGAGGCATGGGTAGATGGGCCAGAGCAGAGCGCAGTTCTGCCTGCTGCTGGGGGACCTCTTGCCAAAGGGGACAATCGATCAATGGCTTGCCCAGTAAAGTATCTCGCCCGAGACCGCTGACCTGAAGAAAAGCCTGATTGACCTCTACAATGGTGCCATCCAGCGCCAAGATTACCATCCACCGGGAGGCTTGGTCAAAAACGGCTTGGAGTTGGGTGTAGCTTGCTGGCATGGGATAGCCCCGATTGGGTCTTATGCTTTGTCATCGAATCTTGACTTGAATCGCTTGTGATATAAAGTTAAGTATAGTCAACTTTAATTGCTGTAACAGTTATTCGTTAAGTCACAATAATCTTTAATATGCCAAGATCAAAATCTTAGGATGAAAGACAGGTTTCGATATGGTAAATTCTAAAACCCAACGACTGCTGCTGGTGGAGGATTCTTCGACTGATGCTGATCTTTTTTGTTTACGTTTGGAACAGGTGACTCAACCGTTTCAAATTAGCCATGTAACGACGCTAAAAGCCGCGATCGAAGCTTGTAAGAATAGTCAGTTTGATGCAGTTTTATTAGATCTCAATCTTCCCGATTCTCAAGGTGTTCAGACCGTTGCTGAATTTTGCGGAATCGTCCATGATGCACCGGTCATTATTCTCACGGGTGTTGATGAGCAACGAATTGCGCTAAAGGCGATTTCGGCGGGGGCTCAAGATTATTTGGTTAAAGACGAAGTCAGTACGAAGGCACTGGTCAATGCGCTGCAATATGCTCGCCGCCGCCACCGCCTGCGTCAGCAGCTCGTTCAGCGCAATGAAGAGTTATTTAAAACGCTAGATCAAACCCTAAAACAAGGACAGTTAAAAACCTCGTTTTTGGGAGCCGCCATGCATCAAATCAAGAGTCCTGTCAATTTGATCGGCGTGTGTGTAGAAGCACTGAAGCAGACGAGTCAGGAGGTGGATGCCGATCTTCGGAGTCGTCGCCTGATGCAAATTGAACGGGCGGTGTCTGTGGTGTTTGAGTTTCTAGATGCAATGCAGCTCATGGTTGCGAATGCTGATGCTTCCAAAACACTGAAGATCGAGCTGCTGGATTTGCCGGAATTTTGTGAAAATATCATTGCGTCTTTGCGGTTTCAGTTTGTGCATGAGCCGCAGATCAACCTCTATTATCCGCCTGAAGGAGTAAATGTCAGACTGGAACCTATTTTGGTGCGATATATTCTCTCCAATTTGCTGAACAATGCGGTGAAGTACTCAAAAGATGATGCGGCGATCGTCCTAGAGGTTCAACCTGGGGGGGAGGAGGTAACATTTGTGGTGAGCGATCGCGGTATCGGCATTCCTGCGGTAGATCAAGCCCACATCCTAGAACCCTTTTATCGAGCCGATAATGCCCGTGAATGCGCCCTGGGCAATGGTTTGGGCTTGGCAATTGTGGCGAGTTGCCTTGAACTCCATCAAGGGACGATGGAGATTGACAGTGAATTGGATGTAGGCACGACGGTAACGGTAACGTTGCCCGTGATTCCCGCTTAGCTATCCCAGTCGCAAAACTTTGTTAGAAATAAATGAACCGTGCTCGATCGAGAGTTGACCGGCTTCGACCTGATGCCGAATGCGATCGCCCCGATATTGTGCCTGGGTCATGGGTTTACTGCCAAAGCTGGGTCGAATGTCCAAATAGCAGTCTAAAACCCGTTGCTCTTCAGCGGTGGAGCCTTGCAGGAGATCCTGGGGCGCGAGGTCGAGCTGCCAAAGGGCTTCTGCCAGCGTTGACGCCACATAGGCCGGACGATTGACATGGTGATCTAGCAACAGTGCTACGCCAAACTCGGAGGTAATGAGACGGGATAGCGCATAGCCATCGAGACTGCTCTGACGGACAAAATAAAATTTATCGATGCGATCTACGGCATGCAAAATTTCAATTGCCTGCACAACGGGATCGCGACCCGCGACCGCAAATCGATAGGCCCAAAGCGGTTGCCGCAGAATACTCTTTTGCGCATCGCTGCGCAGGGTCGTGCCGTCGAGCGTGATCCATCCCCGGACGCCATCACTGCCTTCCACATCCAAGCCAAACTGTCCCCAATAGTGCTCGAACGCCTCCGGCTCGGCGCTTTTGAGCCGACTCAGAAACGCACCCAGTTCCCCCGGACGTTCGGCATTGCCCACACTCCACTGAAACAGGCCAAAGCTGAGATACTGGCTGTCCCAGGTATTCACGGTGTCCAAATAGCCTTCGTTTTCGGATAGGGCGGCGATCGCATTGATTTCCGAATCGCTTAGATAAAGCTTTGCCAAATCGGCCCGTGCCGTCTGAATAAAACTGCGGGGATGCTCGGTGCCTCGGCGATAGAGACCCTGCTGATAGGTTATCCCTACAACTTCTGTTTCTTTGGAATCGGGCCACTGGGCAAAGAGGGTGTCATTCTCCTGGGTAAACTGCACGATGCTGGCTCTGGCGATCGCTGAACTCCGTGGAACAACGGGTGGGGCGGGTAGAGGAGTTGTTCCTGCAACGGGTGGATTGGGATAGGGTGTGGCGCTGGGGGGAGGGGTGGGTGATGGAGTTGGGGGGGATAGAGGGGTGGCTGTGGAAGAAGTGGGGATTTTGAGGACCATGCCGATGCGTAGGTCGTGGGTGCTGGTGATCTGGTTGAGATGGGCGATTTCGCGCCAGCGATCGCCGTTGCCTAAGGTTTTTTGGGCGATTTTGATCAGACTATCGCCAGGTTGGACGGTGTAGGTCTGTGGGGGATTGGGGGGGTGGGGAGTTGAGGGTTGGGCGGGTGATGGGGTGGCGGGTTGGGGGAGGGTAGAGGTCGGGATTTTGAGGACCATGCCGACGCGGAGGGCGCTGGGGTTGGTGATGTTATTGGCTTTGGCAATATCTCGCCAGCGATCGCCATGTCCTAGGGTTTTTTGGGCGATGCTAATCAGGCTATCGCCCCGCTGGACGGTATAGGTTTGGGCCGTGATGCTGGGGGGCGTTGGTATTGGGGGCTGAGAAGAAGGCGGTGGGGTGGGGTGGGGGGCAGAGGGAGTGGATGCTTTAGGCGGTTGAGAAGCTAGGGGGGATGTAGGGCTGGGAATTTTGAGGACCATGCCCACCCGGAGGATGGCGGGGTTGGTGATGCGGTTGATCTGGGCGATTTCGCGCCAGCGGTTGCTGTTGCCGAGGGTTTTCTTGGCGATGGTGCTGAGGGTGTCGCCGGGTTGGACGGTGTAGGTGTTGGAGGGAGTGGAGCGTGGGGATGGGGGGGCAGGTGATGGGATGAGGTCTCGGGGTTGGGCGGTTTGGGGTTCTGGGCTTTGAGATTCTGGAGTTTGAGGGTCTGGAATTTGGGGGTGTGGAATTTGGGGGGGTGGGAGTTTGGCAATGCTGGGAATTTTGAGAATTCTGCCCACTCGCAGGGCGCTGGCGGTTTCGATCTCATTGAGCTGGGCGATTTCGGGCCAGTGGTTTTCGTCGCCGAGGGTTTTTTGGGCGATCGCCCGCAATGTATCACCGGACTCAACGATATATTCGCTGTCGGGTAATTGAATGACCTGCCCCACCCGCAGGGAACCGGGGTTGCGAATGCCGTTCAGGGCTGCAAGCTGTTGCCAAGCATCGCCGTTGCCGAGGTGTTGGCGTGCGATGGTGGTGAGGGTGTCGCCGGGTTGAACGGTGTAGGGTTTCATGGGGGCAGGGGGAGTGAGGACAGGGGGCCTTACAGTCCTATTAAAGATCTAATTCAAGAAGCCTTGCCACTGGGTGATCGCCTGTTGGGCGGCGGGGTAGACTTCCATATCTGGCGGTACGAGGCGGGCGGCGGCGATCGCCATGGCCCACTGACTCTGTTTGGCGCGCTGTTCGGCAATGTTCAAAATCTCGCGACTCCAAGCTTGCCGGAGCTGGTCGGCTTCGGCGGTGGTGGCGTTTCCTCGGGGAATGCCTCGGGCGATGGCGATCGCCTGGTTATAGGAAGAAGCCTGACCCGGACGCACGACGGCTTTGGCGTACTGGAGCTGAGAGGGCACTTGCCACTGACTAATGCCCTGCTGGGCGGCGGGGTAACCGGCGATATCGGGGGGAACCAAACGGGCAGCGGCGATCGCCCCCAAATAATCCCCTTGATTGGCCCGCTGTTCGGCCATGGCAACGATGTCGCGGCCCCAGCGATCCATGGCAGCACGGGCCTGTTGATAACCGGGGTCGGTGGAGGGGATGGTGCGAGCTTGGGCGATCGCCTGGTTATAGCTAGAGGCTTGACCGGGTTTGACTAGACCGGCTGCGGTTTGGAGGGCGGGGGAAGGCGGCGCTGAGGCATTAGGAGTTTCAGCCTGGGAAGGGGAAGCTTGAGGGGATGAAGCTTGAGGGGATGAAGCTTGAGAGGGCGAGGCTGGGGGCGGACTCGCAGAAGCCGTTGGGCTAACCGCAGACGCTGGAGGCACTGGACTTGCAGAGGAACTGGGAGCCGTAGACGGTGAGGGGGAAGGGGCAGGGCTGGGGGTGGTACTAAAGCCTTGGGCCGAAGGGGTATTGCTGGGGCTGGGGCTGGGATTAGTGCTGGGATTGAGCTGTTCAGGGGGGCTATCGAGGTCGTTGTCTTTGCCACGATTAAACATGCCCCAGAGCCCCAAAAGAGCCAGAAGCATCAAACCCGGCACCCAAAGTAGACGCGGCGTTAGCCAAGCAGGCCAGCCAGTACTGACGGGACGAGGCGTTGTGGCTTCGGTGGAATCTTCAGGGTCGAGGGGATCTAGTTCGATGATTGGCATACCGCCATCATCGTCCTCTTCGATGAGGCCACCGAAGCTTTCAATGTCAATCGTATTCAGGTCAATCGTATTCAGGTCGGGGGACGCTTGACCGGGGTCTATTCCATTGCTACCCCCACTCCAGATCAGGGCTCCGTCTGACCCGCTGTCTCCATAGGGCGGCGGTTCAGGGAAAATAAGGGAGGCTGTGGTGCTGGAATTATCGTTACTGCCGCTGTTGCTACTGCCTCCTAGACTGCCTCCCGGATTACCTTCCTCGGGGGCCACAACCAAATCGGCCCATTGCCAGTTGGATCCCCCAGCCTTACCGTCTTCGTAGTCATAGACAACCGGATTGCTCGTGGTCGTTCCATTGCCCAGGTCTAGTTCGTGGTCTTCTTCCCAGGCTAGGGCATAGGGATCGAGGTTGCCGTTGGTGTCGCTGTCAGAGGAGACCGGATCGAGGGTGCCCGTTGGGGTCGGAACACCGGGTTCGTTGTCGAGGTTGAGGTAGGGGTCAGTGCTATTGCCGTTACCGTTACTATTGCCACTGCCGTTACTGTTACCGTTGGCATTGCCATTACCATTGCCGTTCGGACCGCCGAGATTGGAGTTTTCCCAGGTCCAGGTGCCAGCAAAGTCTTGGCCGAGGTCGCTGTCCGTACTGGTCGGAATGTAGTTGATATCGAGGGGCGTGATCGCGTCGCCTGCGCCGAGGATGCTGCTGCCGAGGGTGGTGCTGGTGCTGACGGTGCCGACGCCGATGGGTTGAGCGGGGGCGATCGCAAATTCCCCCACGGTCAGCGGACTTTGCAAGGGTCGCCAGTAATGGTTACTTAATTCCTCCATCCGATGCCGCAGATCTTGATCGAGGGCCTTGAGGCTGTCCACCGTTGGGTTTTGCAACGCTTCCAGTAGCGCCACGGTGAAAAATCCGTGCCGGAGCCCCGCTGCTTCACGGGAAAACTGGTCCTTTTGGGGTTCGCAGGATTGGAGCGTAGCAATGCCGTACTCATGGGCCAAGGCAGCGGTTTGAATCCCTACGGGTTCCGCTAGGGTGCCTTCGTTGTGGTTCATGTCCAGGAGCATCAGGATTCGCTGGGTGCGGGCTTCCTTGAACAACTGAAAAATTTCTTTGAACGTAATGCCGGTGGCGTCGGCCTGGGCGGGGTCGCCATCCACGGGCATGAGGTAGTCGGCCCCAAGGGTGTGGATGCCGTAGCCACAAAAGAAAACCCACAGTTCGTCGTCGGGCTGGAGGGCTTCATCCACAAGCCACTGTAACCATTGCAAAATCGTGGTGCGCAACGGAAAGGTGGATTGACCGAGATGGAGTGCTGAGGCGGTGGTTAGGAGGAGGCAATTTTCCGGGGCGATGCGATCGCTATCAATTAAATAGCGACAGAGGGCTTCTGCGTCGTTCTGGGCGTAGGTGAGGGATTGGAATGCTTGATATGTATTGATGCCGATGGCGATCGCCCAATGCTTGCCCATCTGAAAAATCCCCTTAGTTCACCCGACCAGCGGTTTATGACCGGCAGCAATTTAGCACAGAAATTCGATTTCAACCCCAGAAAATCCACCGAATCTTGACTCGGACGCTCCAAAGGGTCGGGGAGTTTGCTACAACTGAGGCGATATTGATATCACTGGGCTATCGTTTGTCATTCTGTTTTGTCATTTTGTATTGTCGAGGTGTTGGGGAATGGCCATGGTAAATCGCTTGTGCTCGAATCGGTTGAGCGGTTGGGGGCTCTTGTGGGTGGTGGCGATGGGGAGTCTAACCATTCTGCCGAAACTCATTTCTCCGGCTCCAGCCCAAGCCTATGTGGCAGAAGTCCCGGTCTCGATCGATATCGGCAGCAGCAACAGCTACGCCACGATGTTGCGCAGAGCCGAACAGGTCGCCCGCGCGGCGGCCCAGCGCTCCTTTGACAATGACATTTTGGTGACGGAAGTGGCGGTGATGATTACGGGCAACTATCGCGGTCTGGAGGTGCCGGTGCTGTCCCTAGAGATCGGGCGCTCTGACTGGCAAGCCCAGCCCGATCCAAAGCTGTGGGCGACGTATTATCCCATGAGCAAAAGCTTGCTGGGGTTTGGCAGCGAGCCAGAATAAGTCCTGCCTACAACCGCACAACCGCCTGCCAAAATCTGAGCCTCAATCAGGAGTGTTAGGATCCAGTCATACTGTGCCTGAACCATTGGCATCATGACTGAACGAACGAACACTCCTCAAATCGCTGATGACCCATCGTCTCAAGCGATCCGTTATCCGGTCCTGCTAGAAGCGGTCGAAGGAGGCTGGATTGCTTCGATTCTTGGCATTGCTGCTTATCGTGCGGTTGGAGCTTCCAGAGATGAGGCCGTTCGGGGGCTTGAAAAAGTTATGCAGCAACGCTTGTGTGAGCTCCTGCCATTTGAAGTGACACATATTGAATTATCTTTTGCACAGCTCGGAGATTCGTTGCTTTCCTGGGAGCAACAAACCCATTCTGATATTAAGAGCGTTTTAGTCTCGAAAGGGCAGGTCAGTAAAATCTCGTTTAAGACATCTGTAGAAACTTCAGCAGAACCTAATCCGCTGCTGAAATTTGCAGGTCACTTGAAGGATGATCCTTTCTTCGATGAATATATGGAAAGCATTGCTGAGCAGCGTAGGGAACTGGATGACGAGTTTATGGACTCAGAGGACTTAGCTCAACCGGAGCCTGTGGAGACAGTAGCTGAGGTTTCGCTCTAAATCCTATGACGCTTTGGATTCTGGATACGGATCATCTCTCGTTGTTCGAAAGAGGTAACGCCTCCATCGCTCGCAAGCTTGCTGCTCTGCCCATTTCAAGCATTGCTATTACGGTGATTACCGTTGAAGAGGTTTTTAAGGGACGGTTCCAGCAATTGAGACGAGCCCGTGGGCAGCAGCAAATTTTGGGCCAGTACCAAATCATGATGCGGACGTTGGAACTGGTTCAATCCCTACAGTGCTTACCCTTTGATGCTGCGGCTTATACGCAGTACCAAAAACTAGTTGATTTGAAGCTGCGGATTGGAACTCAGGACATGAAAATTGGGGCGATCGCTCTTGCTAGACAAGCGATCCTCGCAACCTGTAACCGTCGTCACTTTGAGAAAATTCCAGGATTGCAAATTGAAGATTGGACGATAGAGCCGTAAGCTTACAACTGCCCTGGTAATCAGACACCACTGGTATCATAGAGTCTTGCATTTCGTTTACAGCCGGAGACGGGCTCTGTGACTCAGACAAACTTTGACTTTTTGCAAGCGAGCGATCCGGCGATCGCCCACCTCATCCAAGACGAACTCGGTCGCCAGCGGGATCACCTGGAGCTGATCGCCAGCGAAAACTTTACCTCGGCAGCGGTCATGGCAGCCCAGGGCTCGGTCTTGACGAATAAATATGCGGAAGGCTTGCCCAATAAGCGCTACTACGGTGGCTGTGAATTTGTGGATCAGGTGGAGCAAATCGCCATCGATCGCATCAAAGAACTCTTCGGCGCAGCCCACGCCAACGTCCAGCCCCACTCTGGTGCCCAAGCCAACTTTGCGGTTTTCCTGACCCTGCTCCAGCCCGGCGACACGATCATGGGCATGGATCTCTCCCACGGCGGTCACCTCACCCACGGCTCCCCAGTCAACGTTTCGGGCAAGTGGTTCAAGGTGGTTCAGTATGGCGTCAAGCAAGAAACCGAACGGTTGGACTTTGAGCAGATCCGCAGCCTAGCCCTGGAGCACAAGCCCAAGCTGATCATTTGTGGCTATTCAGCCTATCCTCGGACGATCGATTTTGAAGCGTTTCGGGCGATCGCCGATGAAGCCGGAGCCTACCTCATGGCCGACATTGCCCACATCGCCGGACTCGTCGCCACGGGCCACCACCCCAACCCGATCCCCTTCTGCGATGTGGTCACCACCACTACCCATAAAACCCTGCGTGGTCCTCGCGGCGGCCTAATCATGACCCGTGACCCAGAGCTGGGTAAAAAATTCGACAAGGCGGTTTTTCCCGGCACTCAAGGCGGACCGTTGGAGCATGTGATCGCCGCTAAGGCCGTGGCCTTTGGGGAAGCGCTCAAGCCTGAATTTAAGACCTACTCCGGCCAAGTGATCACCAATGCCAAAGCCCTGGCCGCCCAGCTCCAGGCTCGGGGGATCAAACTCGTGTCCGACGGCACCGATAACCACTTGGTACTCGTCGATCTGCGCTCTGTGGGCATGACTGGGAAAGTCGCCGATATGCTTGTCAGCGAGGTGAATATTACCGCTAATAAAAATACCGTACCCTTTGATCCCGAGTCGCCCTTTGTCACCAGTGGCCTGCGCTTGGGCTCTCCGGCCATGACCTCGCGGGGCATGGGCGAGGCGGAGTTTACCGAGATCGCCAATATCATTGCCGATCGCCTCACCAATCCTGAAGATGCTGCGGTGGAAGCGGACTGCCGCAAGCGGGTTGCTGCTCTGTGCAGTCGTTTTCCGCTCTATCCCCACCTGGAAGCCCGTCAGCCTGCGATGGCCTAGGGGTGAACGGCAGACGAACAACAGGACGAAAACAATAGGACGAAAACAATAGGACGAACGGCTGTTCGTCCCTACGAGTTGGGGACCATGGCCGATGGTTCAATTGCGCGATCGCCTTGACAAAACGGGCGATCGCGCTTTTCATAGACAGGTTTTGATCCCTGATCGAGCAGCCTGTCCTCCGAGAAAATTCCGAATTTCCCGTAGGTCCTAGCCTGACTTTTTTGGGTTAAGGTGATGGGGGTCAAATCGTTACACAAGTTGATAAACTTCCGTTAGCTTCTATTAACCGTCCTGAAACAGGGACTTTTGGAAGGAGAAAGTCAGGGTGCTCGGTCTCATCGCTTTCGGTTGATGGTGATCTTCACCCTTAACCCCAAGACCTTCATTTGGCCTGTCGCAGTCCCATCCGCCCCCCGCGTTGCCAATGCCTGTCCAGCTCTACCATCTGATTTCCTTTATCGTTGCCGCTTTGGTCGTGCTTGCTGTCACCCCAGTGGTGAAGCACATCGGGCTTCGCAGCGGCAAGGTAGACAAGCCTAACCATCGCAAGGTCCATCAGCAGCCCATGGTGCGGCTGGGTGGCGTTTCAATTTTTATCGGCGTCGTGGTGGCGCTACTCGCGGTCTGGTTCTGCGGTGGTTTTGGCATTTTGCCGCCGGATAAGGAATATGAAATTTGGGGGTTGACCCTCGGTGGGTTGCTCTTTTTCCTGATTGGCTTGGCGGACGATTTATTTAATCTTTCTCCGTTCACTCGTTTGTTTTTACAAGTCATCGTCGCTTCGATGGCTTGGCAGGCGGGCGTTCAAATCGACTTTTTAACGGTGCCCCTTCCCGATGTGGGCTTGGTGACCCTGCCGGGATGGTTAAGCCTTCCCGTTACGACCATCTGGCTGGTGGGGATGGCCAACGCGATTAACTGGATTGATGGTCTGGATGGTCTAGCGGCTGGGGTTTCAGGGATCGCGGCGGTGATCATGCTGATCGTCTGTCTATTTATGGACCAGCCTGCGGCGGCAATCATTGCAGCGGGTCTGGCGGGCGGAGCCCTGGGCTTCTTGCGCTATAACTTCAACCCGGCCCAGATTTTTATGGGGGATGGCGGGGCCTACTTTATGGGCTTTACCCTGGCAGGGGTTGGCGTGGTGGGCTTGGTCAAGAGTGTGACCACCGTAGCGGTCTTGCTGCCTTACCTGATTTTGGCAGTGCCCATTCTAGATATGTCGGCGGTGATTTTCCAGCGGGTCCGCAGCGGTCAGTCGCCCTTCACCGCAGATAAGCGCCATCTCCACCATCGCTTGCTGCAGGCTGGTCTGTCCCATCGGGCGACGGTGCTGGTGATTTATTGCTTAACCCTTTGGGTCGGCAGTTTGGCCATGGCCTTTTCGGGGATTCCCAGCGGTTATGCCTATGCCTTTGGGGCAACGATATTACTGAGCTACGCCGGATGGCAGGTGAATCGCGCCAGCCGTCAGGCCAAGTAGGACTTAAAACCCATGGTTCGTGGTTCAGCAGAAATTATTTGTGTGGGAACGGAGTTGCTGTTGGGGGAGATTCTCAACAGCAATTCGCAGTTTTTGGCCCAGGCATTGGCGGCCTTAGGGATTCCTCACTACAACCAAACGGTGGTGGGGGACAATGTGCAGCGGTTGCAGCAGGCGGTTCAGGTGGCTTGCGATCGCGCCCAGCTCCTGATTTTTACCGGCGGACTCGGTCCCACCCCCGACGACCTCACCACGGAAACCCTGGCGGATTTTTTCAACGCCCCCTTGGTCGAACATCCTGAAGTCATTGCAGACATTCGCCAAAAGTTTGCCAGTCGCGGCTATGTGCCCACGGAAAATAATTTCAAACAGGCGCTCCTCCCCGCCGGGGCAGCGGTCTTGCCTAATGGGACTGGAACCGCTCCGGGGCTGATTTGGGAACCGAAGCCGGGGTTGCTCTTGATGACATTTCCGGGGGTGCCTCGGGAAATGAAGCAGATGTGGGCGGATACGGCGGTGCCCTATCTCCAGCAAAACGGCTGGACGTCGGCCCAGCTCGTGAGTCGAACGCTGCATTTTTACGGCATTAGCGAATCGAGACTGGCAGAACAGGTTGCGCCGCTATTTAACCAGGAAAATCCCACGGTGGCTCCCTATGCGGGAGCGGGACAGGTGCGGCTGCGAATTACGGCCAAGGCGGATTCGCCGGCAGCGGCAGCGGCACTGCTCGATCCGGTGGAACGACAGATTCGGGAAATTGCCGGGGATTATTGCTTTGGGCGGGATGGGGAGACGTTGGCTTCGGTGGTGGGCGATCGCCTCAAACAACGCCAAGAAACCCTCGCCGTGGCAGAATCTTGCACGGGCGGTGGCTTGGGCCAAATGCTGACGGCAGTTCCGGGCAGTTCGGCCTATTTTTGGGGCGGCATTATTTCCTACGACAATTCGGTGAAGGAACGATTGTTGGGGGTGGACCCGACGGTGTTGGTGGAGTTAGGGGCGGTGAGTGGGCCGGTAGCGGAGCAGATGGCGGTGGGGGTGCGCGATCGCCTCCAAACCACTTGGGGGCTGAGCATTACGGGAATTGCAGGACCGGATGGAGGGACAGAATCAAAACCGGTGGGGTTGGTCTATATTGGGTTGGCGGGGCCGGATGGCTTTGTGGAAGCGGTGGAATGTCGATTGGGCGATCGCCGGGGTCGAGATTGGATAAGGTTGTTGAGTGCCTGTGAGGCGCTAGATCGGTTGCGGCGGCAATTGCGGTAGGTGAGGTTTAATAGAAATTGATAGAAAATAGAAAGTGGAATTGAAATATCCGCAATATCCGTTATCTAATGACCTTTGATGAGGCGCTGAACAACTATGATTGCCGCAAGAGAGAATTCCCCACGACTGACGCCTGAAGAATATTTTGCCTGGGAAGAAAAACAGCTAGAAAAACACGAATATATTGACGGTGAAATCTACGCCATGAGCGGTGGCAGCAAAAATCACAGTTTAATCTCCGTTAGGTTGATCACCTTGTTCTCCAATCATCTAGAAGGAGGTAGCTGCGAAACTGGTAATTCGGATTTGAGAGTTAACCTTTTTCAAACCACGAATTATACCTATCCCGATGTCAGCGTAACTTGTGACGAACGGGATAAAACTACGACGCAGTATATTACTTATCCCTGCTTAATCGTTGAAGTTTTGTCAGACAGTACAGAAGCTTACGATCGCGGTGGCAAGTTCAGAATGTATCAGAAAAATCCTATGCTACGGGATTATTTGTTGGTCAGCTCTACCAAAATCGAGATGGATTCATATCACAAGAAAGAGAATGGAGAATGGATTATTCTCAATTATAAAGAAGGGGATATCATCGAACTCAAAAGTATTAATCTCAGCTTTCCCATTGAGCAAGTCTATCGCGGGCTTGTTCTAGTACCGGAGGGGGAAGCACTAGAATCTATCTAAATTCCATTTAGTCCGCATACAGTTCTATCGCGGCATCAATGAAATTCTGCCAAGTCTCATTCGGCACCCAAATCTTCTCCAGTAATGACTTCGCCTCACTCGCTGCCATGCCGCGCTTCAGCCGATTGTAGAGATACATCATCGCCGAAACCCGCATATTCAGCGCACAGTGAACCCAGATCGGTTGTTCTCCTGTTTCTTCTAGTATCGCAAACAACTGCTCCAAATCATCCAGCGTCGGATAATCCCAGACCACTGGAATCGCTATATATTCCATCCCTAGCCCCGTTACGATCTCTGGCTCCTTGGGCAACCAATTCGTCGAGGTCGGCATGGCTAAGTTGACGACCCGCCCATAGCCCGCAGCCTGAATCGCCACAAACTGAGATTCTGTGGGTTGTCCCGATGTGGCTAGGGTGGGAGAAAGCGCCAAGTAATTGCAAATTTCTGTAACAGCGGTCATCCTCGACGCTCCTTCTGGCTGCTAATGGGAGAAAAATCCCGAGAGCAACAACGGTACCAAGAGCAGGGCGGCGATCGCAAACATGAGGCTAAACGCATCCACATTGATGGGTTTGGGGGCTGGCATCAGGACCACCTCAGGCATAACGTTACTCCATTATCTCTCTTCCATGGGAATTCTGGAGCGTCTGACTAGGGTCGTGATGTTGGGGGTGGAGTTAGGGGGGGCGGGTTGCGACGCAGATCCTCCGGCGAGAGGCTCGTCATGTTAAAGGATTGCCATTGGGGCGTCACCCACTTAAACCGACCAATCGCAATATCGCCATTGGTTTTGAATTCCTGCCAAGCCACATGCTCGTCGAGCCAATAGTCTCCAGCCATACTGAGAAGATAGCGGGCGTTTAAGCGATCGTCGGGGCGTTTGGGGTCATCGGTCACCAGCCGAGCCTCAACCGTGGTGAAAACCCCTTTAATGTCTTGGGGATTGATAGAAGCTCGTCCGGTTGCGGACCAGAAGTGAAAGTTATAACCCGGTGAGGTTTTGACTGAAATGCCGCCATCTTGTTCTGGGCGGATCTGGGCCGGCTTGCTGACATTTCCCGCAAAGTCTTCCCGGAATGCTTGGCCTTGAACGCTGTTGGAGTCCTGGATCAGGTGCCACTGATTATCTTTTTTGCTGAGCACGTAGGCCCGCATGTTGCGAATTTGCACCCGCGTATTGGTTGCGGGGTTGCCTTTGGCATCTTCATAGAGCTGACCTGCCGCGATCATCGCCCGAAATTGTTTAGGGTTGTTACCCATGCCGATGCGGGGCTGTTTGACCCAATCATAGGAATCCGGAACACCGCGTGGACGGCCCTGGTGGGGGCGGGTCATATCGTCGATGACGGTATTGACGGAGTTAGCCGCTGTTCGAGAATTGAATCCCCAGACCAAACTTCCACCCACCGCGAGGCTAAGGGCGATCGCCAAAGCCGTTGGGGCGTAAAATCTGGGGCGAGCGGTTGGGCGAGACATGGTGTTTCTGGCCTCTTTCTGGCCGCAAGGGTCAACAATTAGCAATAGCATTTCCATCCTATCGATCTTCCCTTGGGTTGGGATGAATAAAATTTCAGGTTTAGACAGAGTTAATTCTTTAACCCCCTTGCTTGAAGAATGGTTAAAGATACAGTGACATCAGTCCAGTTTTTAAGATTCAAGAGACTGTGGAAAATGGGACAGAGCGATCCATTGCCGGTCAAGCTGTTGCCGGATGATGGGGAGCGGGGTCGCCAAGCTGTATTGCAGGGGAGTGTCGAGATGACCAACAAGCAGGCTATTCTTCGGTTTGACGGAACCCTGGAGCAAGGGTTTAAAGTCACGCTGGTAATCCAAGAACCGCTGGTGGGCATCGTGACTGAGGCCGAGGGGGCATTACCGGCGAATGAGCGGCTGCGGCGAACCCTGGAGAACTGGCAGCAGTCCTATCGTCAGTGCTTGGACAATAGCCGTATTAGTCTGGAGCGCATCGCCGTGGAGTCCTCGCCTCAGGTTCATCAGACCGCCTGCCGAGACCTGGGTTATCAATTGCGCCAACAGCTTCAGCAGTGGCTTGACGCGCCGACGTTTCGGTTTATTGATCAGCGGCTGCGGGAGCATTTAAACATACGGGATTCAGGGCAGATTTTGCTGCGGACGGAGGATGTGCGGCTCCATCGATTACCCTGGCACACCTGGGATTTCGTTGAGCGTTACCCCTTGATGGAATGGGTTGTTGGCACACCGCCCCAGCGTTTGTCTTCGCCTCGGCGGGTGGACGATCGGGTGAGGATTTTGGCGATTTTGGGCGATCGCCGCAATATCGATACCGAAGTGGATCAACAAATCCTCAGCGCCTTGCCCCAGGCAGACGTGACCTTTTTGGTGGAGCCCTCCCGTCAAGCCGTGGACGATCGCCTCTGGGAGCAACCCTGGGATATTTTGTTTTTTGCAGGACACAGCCATTCTCTGGCTCAAACGGCTGCGACCGCTCGTCAAACCGGACGATTGAGTTTGAATGAGCAGGAGGTGTTGAGTATTGAGGAAGTTCGCTATGGTCTGAGGCGGGCGATCGCCCAGGGTCTTCAGTTGGCCATTGTCAATTCCTGTGACGGGCTAGGGATTGCCTACGATTTGGAACCGCTCCATTTGCCCCACCTGATTGTCATGCGGGAGCCCGTACCCGATGAGGTTGCCCAGGCCTTTTTGAAATATTTTCTCGCTGCCTTTGCCCGAGGCGAATCCTTAACGCTGGCGCTGCGGGAAGCACGGGAGCGGTTGCAGATTTTAGAACATCGGTTTCCCTGGGCTACGTGGTTGCCGGTGTTGTTTCAAAACCCAGCGGTTGAACCGATGACTTGGAGCCTAGTACAGGGCTTGGTGGCAGAATCGGGCTTGGAGGTGGTAGGCGATCGCCCGCCCCCGCGCCGCCGCTGGACCCAAGCCCTGGGTTCGACGCTAGGGCTCGGTCTAGCAATAGGCTTGTCTGTTATGACAGGTCGGACCTTAGGACTGTTGCAGCCTGCGGAGCTAGCACATTTCGATCACTGGGTGCGGCTACAACCCTCTGAACCTGAGGACGATCGCATTGTGGTTGTAGAGGTCACTAAAGCGGATATTCAGGCCAAGTCTGAAGCAGAACGGCAGGGGCGATCGCTCTCGGACTCAACCCTCAACCAACTGCTCGAAACCCTTGATGCCCTCAATCCACGACTCATTGGCCTAGACTTGTATCGTGAACAACCGACGACGTTGCAACCCTTAATTAATCAATTTGCCCACAACGAAAAGCTCTTTGCCGTCTGCAAAGGGGTAGACCCAGATCAAGGCGTTGAAGGCATTCCTAAGCCTCCGGCCTTACCTGAGGAGCGGCTGGGGTTTAGTGATGTACGGAGCGATCCACCGGATAAAATTGTTCGTATACAACTGTTGTCCGCTGTGACCTCCCCTGGCTCTGATTGCCTGATGGATTACTCCCTAAGTGCTGTGTTGGCCTACCACGCCCTCCAGGCCGAGGGGCAAGAACTGAAATTTGAAGACGACGGGAATCTCTGGCAATGGGGCGATGTGCAACTGCGACGGATGGGGGCTTCGGCTTGGGGAGATGCGACCTATGTTGACTACGGTCCCTACGCTGGAATCAATGCCCAGGGGCATCAAATTCTACTGAATTATCGTACGCATCAATCGCCCCAAAGCCCCAAGAGCCCGATTCAGGCGTTTCAGTCTGTCACCGTTGCTCAAGTGTTGGATGGGCAACTGAGCCGCCGCGATCTTCAAGACAAAATTGTTTTGATCGGCGTGACCGCAGCCAGTTCGCCAGATCACTGGGCAACGCCCTATCGCACCGTCGAAGGGCATCCCTTGAAGATTCCAGGTGTGTATCTTCAAGCACAGATGACTAGTCAGATCCTCAGCGCCGTGCTCGACCGTCGTCCTCTTCGCTGGTGCTGGCCTAGCTGGCTGGATGGTGTTTGGGTTTGGCTGGGGGTCTCCGGGGCGCTTTGGGTTTTGCAAAGGGGGCAAAATTTGGGGCGATCGCTCGGGGTGATTGTGGGGGGCGGAGTTCTCCTTTATGCTATTGCCTGGGGGGCTTTTACCTGGATAGGACTTTATTTACCTATCTTGCCCTTAGGTTTAGCGATCGCCATCGGCACGATGGTTTGGGGCAGCTTCAAAATCCAGCGTTATAAACCGAATGGGAGTATTTCAGGATGAATATCACAATGGGCTCAATCTTACCGAAAGTGTATCTTTTCCAAGGTCGTGAACCACGACGTCTGGCTTCAATCAGTTTAGGATTAATGCTTTGTTTAGAAGTCGGTAGCGCCCAGCCTGGAAGGGCTCAATCCCCAACTCGATTGATTACAGGTAACTCCGATTCTCCGATGGCCACGGCTGCTGCTCAGAAACAACAGCAAAAACAACAGCAAAAACAGCGCCAAAAACAGCGTCCAAAGCCACCGAGCAAAGGACGATTTGTCACGGCAGGTGGCGCGGCTAGTCGGGGGTGTGGGGATGCGATGATGGGCCTCCAGCCGACGGAGCTGTTAGAGAATGGTCGACGCACAACCGGAGGCTTTACGACCGCTGCAAGGCCAACGCTATTTGCCTATATTCCCTATAAGGCGCAAATGGTAAAATCGCTCAAGTTTCAAATTCAAGATGAAAGCGATCAGGTCCATTATCAAACCCAACTTGCGATTCCGCAAAGGCCAGGATTGATTGAAATTAGGATGCCCCAATCCGCTCCTCCGCTGGATGTGGGTGTTCAATATCGCTGGTTTTTAGAAGCTGAACTCAATTGTCAAGAACCATCGATAGCCGTTTTGCCGTTTCAGCAAATTAAAGGCTGGATTGAACGCTATCAACCGGATGAAACCTTATCCCAAGGGCTAGCCGCGAATCCTCTTAACCAGGCTCAGGTTTATGGTGAATATGGAATTTGGTTTGATGCGGCAGCGGAATTGATGGCTCTGTGGAAGGCTCAACCGGGTAATGCTCAACTGAGTCAATCTTGGTCAGATTTACTAGCGCTTTACGGCTTACAATCCTGGGCTCAAGTGCCGTTAGTCGACTGTTGTCAGGCCGTGGCTGAGTCGGCTGGTCTTCCTTAAACCCTGTCTATGTAGACTGAACTGACGTCCTCATTCTCAAGGATCCTTCTTTAAGCCAGTGCATTCTTTGCATTGGCTTTTTTGGGGACAAAATCAATAATGTTTTCTGTGGGAGCTGACAGGCATGTGAATAAAAACGATCGCTCTAGATGAATAAGTCATGAGTAGCTCTTCTGAGACCTAGCGATCGCCCCTTATTCAAATGTTCCTCTCTATAGCCCCAAGCTACAACAATGAATAATCTTTTGAGTCAGGTGGAACAGTACTGGCAAATGGTTGTGCTGAATTCCAAAGGTCAGGTCAATCTGATTATGCTGCCCATGGCAAGAGATTTTATTCAATCCCTCTGTTTTTCGCAATCGATGGCTGAAGTTGATCTAGATCGATGGCTTCAAGATCAATTGCTAATTTTAATTCAAAATAGCTTAGCTGAGCAAACGCCACAAAAGAAGGCTTTAGCAGAGCTTTGTCTGCGCTGTCGAATTTCCCATCAGATTCGTCGAGTTTGTACGCACCTCATTCGTCGATTTGATCTCGCTAACCGCGTTGAAGTCTGCGAACTTTATCGCTTTGTCCTCGATGATCGAGGAGAACTCCATGCAACCTATAGATCCACTGCACAGAAGATTCTAAAGAAATATGGGCCTGGTGTCGGTATGGGATTGCTGGCTTGGACTAATTTACTCATTCAAAGAAATAAAGAAATTAATCATTTCTTGATTGAACAAGGCATTTATCGAATTAGCGACTGGGCAATTTTGAATGATACAAGTCTAGGACACCTTGAACAAATTCTGCATCGTTTCTACGGTCAATCTCAGGCTGAAATCGAAGACGCAAAAATCCTCTTAAGTCGCTATCATGTGGTTTATCGCTCCCTGCGATTGCAACGCCTAACGGTACCGCGTAAAACGACTCTATGCCCACCCCCCACGATTTCGCAGCTTCAACAAATTGATCCGACCCTAACACCGAATGGCGTCTTAATGCAGTTGCGATCGCTGGCCACCCAGGTCCGTCAGTATCGCATTGCCGCTCGGGGAGGTCCCATGCCTCAAAGAGTGATAGAAATCTGCACCATTGAGCAGCATTTAGAACAAGAAGCTGGAGAGAGTGACACAGAACAGCAACAGTTTTTAGAAGCTTTTCGAGCGAGATTTGAACAGGCGTTGGATAGGGCGATCGCCCAAACCCTAGAGGCTTGGGTTCAGCGCTTAGGACAACGGCATCCGACCAAGGCTTTGTTGTTTATGCAAGTCTTAACGCTGTTTTATGGAGAGGGGCTATCGATGGCGGCGATCGCGACGCAGCTACCGTCGCTAAAATCACCATCGAACGTCAGTCGTCTGCTGAACCTTAAATCCTTGAGACTGGAGATCAGTCAGGTTTGGTTGGTGCAGATGCAGGCTGGCCTAAAACAGCTAGCGGCCCCCTATCTGATACTGGAGAGGCGACCCGACATGACACCGGAGGCTCGGGCCGCAGTGGAGGAACAACTGGATAAATTTCTGGTGCAATTGATCCAAGGGGAAGTGGAGCGCGATCGCGCCGATCTCTCCAATCCTCGACGGGGTGTCCGGGGGCAAATTTCCCAGGAAACTCTGTTGGCGGTTCGGATGCGTCATGCTCTGGGGATGAGACAGTCTACGGTCTTTAGGTTTGGTTGAAGGGAGGGCTGAGCGACAAGTTGAATCTGATGCGCAAAGTTGTGCTGCCAATGATGTTATGCAAACTCAATGGCGATGTGACTAATCACCCGCAACAAACGCCGTCATTTTCCAGTTTCCTGCATCATCCTTGTTGAATATTGCTCGATATCCAATCGGCGAAAAAGCATAACGACTCGAAATAAATCCCTTGCGCCCATCGGGCAAGCTCACGTATTGCCATCCCTCATTGGTTGTTGAAAGGTCATACCAATCCTGAATGGCATTGGCCTCTGCTGCTGACAGTTTTTCTGGGTTGTAAGTGAGTCCTTGGGCATGAAGCACAGCATTTGAAACCCGTGTGATGAGTTTGCCCTTTAAGCTCGGTGTTTCTCGTACTGCGACATCCGTTCCGACGACCACAATGTCCCTAAAGGCATCGACTTCAGGATTCTTCGCAGGGGCCAAAAAGGTGACTGGACAAGCCCAGTAGGAACCGGAGGGAATTGAGTCCAATGCACAACCGGGATTGAGCGCACGCTCTAGCTTGCGCCAAACAATTGCCTCTGTATTCTTAATGTCTAGATCATCTAACATAATCGGACGCCCAAAGGTGAGGTTGATATTAGGGTCGGCGATCTGTCGTAAAAATGCGGCATCGCGATCGCGCACGGCCCGACGCAGCCGCTCTAAAACGGGATAAAAATCTGTTCCCGGTACCGCTTCATTTCTGAGGATTAGCGTTTGAGGTGAATAGGATTCCGCCCGTTGCTGCTGATCTTTGCGAGCCAGTTGCAAAAATACTTCCGGTGCTTTGACCGTTGATCTTTCGGGGCGCTGGGTTGAAGTTGCACGCTCTGGGACAGCTCGGGGTATGGCAGGTGCTGAGCGAGGCGTTGGAGGGGTTTGGGTAATGGGTGTGGCCAGTGTGTGGGCCGGTGGAATAGGTTCAAGATTGAGAGACTGGGGCGCTGGACCGAGCGCTGCAACCCCGGCACCCATAGCTGTGGCAGCCACGCCAAAGATAATTGCCAGGGCGGCAGATTGGGATGAAAATTTCATGCGAATTGTTCTTCTACACCAAATGACTGAATGCCTAAAAAATTAGTTTATTTTCCTAGGACTTTCTTCTATACTAACAACTCCTCTTTCAGCAGGTGCTGGGTTACGATTTTTGAAACTGCTTTAATCAGCTATTTGAGTCTAGCTGTCGAACAAACTGAATGGAGAGCCCTACAATCAGTAGAACTTGTGTAGCGATTGCCCCAAGAATCATCTCTATCGGTGCTTCACTGCCGCCAGCGTCCAACAGCAGCACTGGCCAAGGTAAGGGCGAGAAGAGGGAACTGACCTTCCCCATGCATACCGAGCTAGTTCTGACGGCATTGAAAGCAGCCTTAGGCCAGCGTCAAGCATCGCCTCAGGGATTGATGTTTCATTCTGACCGAGGCAGTCAATATGCAAGTGCAGACTTTTAACTTGCTTTGCAGAAGGCAGAGATTCAAGCCAGCATGAGTCGTCGGGCTAATTGCTGGGATAACGCAGTGGTGGAGAGTTTCTTTGGTACGATTAAGAAGGATTTTCTTTGTACAATCTTAACGCTTCTTCTAGGAATCGATCCTCTTTGTTGGCTGCATACTCGTGAATATAATTGGAGATGCTTTGGCTAACGGGTCACGCACTATATAAATGAGTTTTACGTTAGGAATAACTTGATAAATACGTTGAGCCGCATTGGGGAACTTTGTTACATTGCTATAGGATGGGGGGAAGCATTACTCCGTATTCGAATCGCACAAGGAAAGTGTGAGCGATACCAATCTATGCCTTTCTCCCAATTATGATCGACGCTAAAGAAGTTGATCTCTTTTCTTCAAGTAACAAAAATTTCGGGGTGCCGGGAGAGATAGGGCGATAGACTGGATGTACCAGATTTCCTCGCTCCAATAACCAGAAAGTTGGGAAGATAGTGATGAGTTTCTATTGTAAGGTTATATACAATATACGGACTTCATGAATCTAGGCTTAATCTTGTTCTGATGTCATTGGATTCTCTGAAAACTTCAAGATCTCTAGAAGATCTCTAGCTGCATGAGCATTCTAGTTTTTTTGCTTCGCGAATCTTGGTGGCAGGTTATTCTGGCAATTGCCTGTGGTTTACTCAGCGGTAGCTGTAGTGCAAGGCTTATTGCGCTCATTAACAGCATTGTTAGCGATCCTACAATGCCTGGCATTGTACCTCAATTTATCGGTCTGTCTGTAGTCGTTCTAACTACAGCACCCATGGCTCAATATTTGCTCATTCATCTGTCCGAGGATGCGATCTATCAGTTGCGCATCAGGCTATGCGAGCAGATCCTGATGGCTCCTCTCCAACATCTAGAAACCTTAGGCTCCCCTCGCCTTTTAGCTTCTTTGACCGCAGACATCATGAAGCTTTCCAACACGGTTTTTATCGTTCCCTTTATTTGTATTGATATTTCTATCGTTCTTGGTTGCTTGACTTATCTTGCGGTTCTCTCCCGACTGGTCTTTCTATTTACGCTGTTGATGATCTTTTTGGGGCTCGTTACGTCCCAGTTTCTGCTGAGGCGATCGCGACAGTCCATGCGCAAAGCTCGTGATGAGCAGGATCAACTGTTTAAGCATTTTCGAACCTTAACAGAAGGTATCAAGGAACTCAAGCTCCATCAGGATCGCCGTCAAGACTATCTCACGAATCAGCTTGCGGTCAGTGCCAATCACTCGCGACGCTATGCGAAAACCGGTCGAGTGTTCCTGGCTACCACCACCGCTTGGGGAAATTTCTTGTTTTTTTTGATTATTGGTTCCCTTTTACTCATCTTGCCTCGCCTGATCATCCTTGAACCCCTAGTGCTTTCGGGGTTTGTCTTGACAATGACCTACCTGATGGTGCCGTTCAAGAACCTGACAGAACGCATTCCGCAGCTGATGGATATGGAGGTTGCCCTACAGAAAATTGCCCAGTTGGGGTTCAGCTTGGCGGATCAAACTGAGGATTTAAGCTTAACCCTACGTCAACCTATGACGCCTTTCCATCGCTTGGAATTGCGGGAAGTTTTTCACACCTACCGGGGAGAAGCCACAGATGAGGAATTTTCTCTGGGGCCAGTTAATTTGTCTTTTCATCCCGGTGAAATTGTATTTATTGTGGGTGGGAATGGCAGTGGAAAATCGACCTTGGCCAAGGTCATCACCAGTCTTTACATGCCTGAACAGGGTCAACTTCTGCTGAATGGTGAGGTTGTAACCGATCAAAACCAGGCTTGGTATCGTCAATACTTTACCGGTGTTTTTTCGGACTTTTACCTGTTTGATAATTTACTGGGTAGCGATCGCGATCAGACGGAGCGCCAAGCCCGTCGTTATCTCAAGCGGCTCTACCTCGATCATAAAGTTGATATTCAGCACAACCAGTTCTCAACCCTTGCTCTGTCCCAAGGTCAGCGTAAACGTCTAGCGCTCTTGACCGTTTATCTTGACGATCGACCCATTTATTTATTTGATGAATGGGCTGCAGATCAGGATCCTCGCTTCCGAGCGGTATTTTATGAGGAGATTCTTCCCGATCTGCGAAATCGAGGCAATCTCGTGATTGCGATTACCCATGATGATCGGTACTTTCACTTAGCAGATCGCGTTATTAAGCTCAACTATGGAAGGATTGAGTCTATTCAATTCACTCAGTCTTAGTTTTTGTTGTAGTAAAAATAACAAAATAGCTCTGAAGTGCCACGTATCCTTTGGAGAATGCGTCTAAATAACACCCTTTTCTAAAATAGAGGTGGTCTGTATAATAACCAAAAGAAAGAAAACAGCAAAAGGCCAGTAGTGCTATTTGCGAAAGGCTAGAGAATAATCAGGCAATCGTAGAATCCTTGCATTACAAGGAATCCTAGGCCCTTACCTGTTTTTCTATGGTTCTCCCGTAATGGCACTACCCAAACCTACTCTGATGTAGATTGTGAATAGATGAGCGTGTAGGTTAGCAATAGAATTGAGTCGTTCTACATTGAGCTGGAGCGTGTCACGTAATCATAGCAGGTAACAGCCTAAGCAATTCTTGATAAGCAATTCTTAAATACTTGCCTTTATTCCTGTTAATGAATTATTAATGAGTTCGACTCTGATTTCATTATCAGATTTCATTGATAGAAGAAAAGTCAAATATTTTAAGCGCAGTACCGCGTCGCTAGAGTCAGCGTAAATACTACTCACAAAACCATGCATAGCTTGGCAATTCTTTTATTTTGTTTGTTTTTAGTGACTGTTGTGCGGATCCTGCGGGCAACGCTTCAGTTTCTTACCTTTTTAGGCGCGGATCAAGATGGGTGCAGCAACAGTGTAGAGAGAAGTTCTACATCATTGCCTAAGGTCGCTGTTGTCCTCAGTGTGCGTGGGAGCGATCCAGTTCTTGCCGATTGTGTTACAGCTTTGCTCCAGCAGGATTATCCCAACTATGCGGTCCGGATTGTTATCGATAGCCGAGAGGAGCCAGCATGGCAAACGGTGAGCAAGGTCATTGAGCAATTTAGCCCTGGTGAGGTGAACATTGAGCTTACCGCTCTAGAGGTGCGTCGTCCTACCTGTAGTTTGAAGTGTAGTGCTTTGGTGCAGGCGATCGCCAACCTAAACCCCTCCTTTGAAGTGATTGCTGTACTAGACGCAGATGTGGTTGCTCATCCGGGTTGGCTGAAAGCACTGGTGCGACCGCTACTGCAGGATCAGGATATTGGTGTGACTTCTGGTATCCGTTGGTACGCCCCGGCAGACTGGCAATATGGTTCGTTAGTTCGCTATTTATGGAATGTTTCTAGCGCGGTTAGCATGTATGTCTTCGATTGCCCTTGGGGAGGCTCTATGGCAATTCGAAGGTCTGTTTTTGATCAGGGAAAGTTGCTAGAAACCTGGAGCCAAGCTCTTTCCGATGATAATACTGCGGCAACCGCAGCCAAGAGCATCAATGCTCGTATTTGCTATACCCCAGACGTCATTATGGTGAACCGTGAGTGTTGTGATTTGAGTAGTTGCTGGCGCTTTGTGAAACGTCAATTTCTTTGGACAAAGCTTTACCACCCTCAATGGTTTCGCATTATTTTTCAAGTCTGGTTTAGAGTAGCAGTCCTAGCTGGTGCAATGCTACTGATGCCAATACTTTTCTTCAATCAACAGTGGGAGTTGTTCCAGTTAGTGGGTTTCGGAGTGGGGCTTTATATGCTGACTGTATTCTTAGCATGGATTTTGCTGGAAAATGCCGTTCGAGAAAAGGTCTCTATGTATGGAGAATCTATGGGAAAAAATATATTGAAAGAGCGTCCTCTCAAGGCAATTTTATCTTTGTGTATTGCCCACGGTGTGACTTTGGCTGGAGCCATTTTTGCGTTGGGTATGAAATCGGTGGAATGGCGCGGTATTACCTACAAGATTCAATCTCCTTTTCAAGTTGAGCTCCTAGGATATAATACTTATCAAGGCAGAACACAAGTGACTGAATCAAATATCTCAATTTTGTAGGATTTTCTTATACCAAGAGATCATCAGATATAGGTTTAGCTCTTGAGGCAGGAATTCTGTGGATTTATCTCGTCTCGATCGCGTCGCACAGGTTACATCTTTCTATGAGAAAAAAGTATTCCAGATAGTGGCCTTTTGGCAGTATGCCATCTGTCGATTGCAAGCATTTGGATTAAAAGGATTAGGGCAGCTACCGATACAGAAATTTCGCCTATATTATGGACAAAGTTTGCGTAGACGGGGAGAGTTTAAAAAGGCGATCGCGATTTATCAAGAGATTTTAAACCACCATCCAGACAACTCCCGCTGTCGATTACAATTGGCGAGTTTACTGCTTCAGCAAGGTCGGCGACAGATGGCATGCACGGTCCTGCCCGAAGCCAAGCATCTAGTTCCTGCTGACGCTCCAATAGTAAGTCCTGAAGCTCTCTCCTCTAAGACTTTGCACATTGTTCTGATTAGCGATTGTCCAGGAATCTATGGTGCAGAACAAATTAACCATGGATTGATGTGTGGCCTCGTCAAAGCGGGTTACCGACTGACCTGTATTCAAAGTCGAGCGATGCATACTTTGATTGAACAACGGCAGTCTTTGGGCATCGAGCATCGCTGGATATTGGCCGATGATATCTATCGCTTTCATGCGGATCAGCCCACGACTGCTTGGCAGCTTCCATGGGCGTTGGCTGATGCATCAGAAACTTTGCAGTATTTTATGGATACCGTACCAGATTTACTGATTTTTGCCGATGGTTGTATCGCTTCTAATTTGGCTGCGAAACAAATCGCGGCAGCACTTGATATCCCCTTTTTCGTGTTGATTCATCGGGTCGACCCTGGTTTTGCCCATCAGTTTGCACCCTATCTTCAGGAATTGTCCTCAGTTTGGCATCAAGCTAAAGCTGTAGTTACTGTTTCGCAGGAAAACCTGTTGCTCTTGCGGAAAAAGTTTGGTTTAGCCCAGAACCAAGGAAGTGTCATTCTCTGCGGTAGACCTGAAATATATTTTTCCTCACAAGATCAAGAAAAGAGAATCTCTGTACGAGAGAGGCTAGGTATTCCTCAGGATGCGATTGTCGTTTGCACAACGGCACGTATGGATATTGATAAGGGCTATCAGTATCAAATCGATGCATTACGACAGCTAAAACAACGTCCTATTTGGTCAAAGCTCTATTTTTTATGGATTGGTACGGGGAGCCTAGCTGTATGGCTAAAGTTTATGCTGAAGCGTTGGAAGTTAGATGATCGTGTCTTTTGCCTAGGTGCTCGCAATGATGTTCCAGATTTGTTAGATGCTTCTGATATTTTTGTGTTGCCTTCTCAAGTGGAAGGAATGCCATTGTCGGTAATGGAGGCAATGGCGAAAGGGCTGGCAGTAGCAGCAACGGCAGTCAGCGGCATTCCTGAAGAATTGGGCAATACGGGGAAGCTTTTACCTGATCCGAAAGAGGATGCGGTAGGCATGGTTCAATCGTTGGTTGAGACGTTGGATGATTGGGGACAAGATGTTGAGCGCTGTCGAACAATTGGTAAGGATTGTCGAGAGCGGGCAGAAAAACTATTTCAGGAAGAAATCATGCTCGGAAATTATCAACAATTAATAGAGACAATCATGCTAAGAGAATCTTACAGATCTTTCTCAAATTAGCCTCTAGGTATAAAGTAATGGAAAATAGTAATATTGATTTTGATGGTGAGCTGAAAGACCCTAGTTTTATAGTACTTGGCGCATATAAAGCGGGCACTACAGCTTTATATCGCTATATGAGCCAACATCCACAAATTTATATGACTCCCTTTAAGGAGGCAAATTTTTTTGCAATGGATGGAGCAAAAATTGATTTTACTGGTCCTCGTGATAAGGAATGTTCTTCCTATCGACGCTCCGTTGTTGAATTGGATGACTACCGTCAACTATTTGCTGACAGGACTTATGAACTATCCACAGGAGATATATCTCCTTTATACCTTTATTCATCCAGCGCTGCCCATAAAATTAAGAATTATTTGCCCAACGTTAAGTTGATTGTAATTCTTAGGCAACCGGCTGAAAGAGCTATTTCAAGCTATGTTCATCTTGTTCGCGATAACCGAGAAGTCTTTAATGATTTTAGACATTCTTGGGAAAACGAACAGGCCAAAATAAAACAAGGATGGGATCCCATTCATTGCCTTCAAAGTGTTGGGTTTTACTATGAGCAACTTTGTCGATATTATGATTTATTTCCGAAGGACAATATCAAAGTTATTTTATATGATGCTTTTCAAGCAAGACCCTATGAAGTTTTTCGTGAGATATTTGAGTTTATAGGTGTAGACAAAACTTTTAAGCCTGATATATCAATTCGATACGGTCAAGGTAGATTGCCAATTGATCGCCCAATTGCGAATTGGATTCGAGAATCTTTAGGTAAGCCATTAAAGAAGTCGAACAAAGTCATTTTAAGTTCTATAGGAAGTTCCATTATTTACTGGCTCACCTATAAACCTATATTTGACGATCAACTTAGGGAAGAGTTAACTGATTTTTATCGTGATGATATTCTGAAGTTGCAGCATTTAATTGATAATGATTTATCTTCATGGCTAAACTGAATTGGTTGATTTTATTAACTAGTTGAATTTCTTGAAACCGATGTCTTCTCGTTTAAATCAAATCACTGGCTCTTTAAGCCTCAATCGCATTATGCACCCTGGTTTGATTATTATTGGTGCCTATAAATGTGGAACAACAGCTTTATATAATTATTTGAATCAGCATCCGCAAATTTATATGACGCCTATTAAAGAAACCAATTTTTTTGCGTTACGAGGAAAAGCTCCTTTCTTCAAAGGACCTGGTGATGAACAATCACCTACTATGAGATTATCAATTATCCATTTAGACGAATATCAAAAACAATTTGATACTATTTCTGATCGGACAATTACAGGTGAAGCCTCGCCTTTATATCTGTATGAACCGAGTACAGCTCAATGCATCGCCTCCTATCGTCCAGATGTAAAACTCATTGTAATTCTGCGACAGCCTGCAGAACGTGCCTACTCTAATTTCATTCAAAAGGTGCGAGAAGGTCGAGAGAGACTGAGCGGATTTCAACAAGCCTTAGAGCAGGAGCCTGAAAGAATCAAAAACAACTGGGAACCCATCTGGTTTTTTAGAGAGGCAGGTCTCTACTATTCGCAACTGAAACGATATTTTGATTATTTCCCACCAGAACAAATCAAAGTAATTTTGCAGGAAGATCTATTACAACGACCGAAGGAAACTTTTATAGATCTGTTTAGGTTTATTGGTGTGGACGAAACCTTTCAGCCGAATACTGTTATAAAGCATAATCAGTCTCGCATTCCTATCAATGGACCGATCGCGAATCTACTGCGTAAGTCTCTGCTACCATTTTTCAAGCAGTCTAGCTTAGATTGGGTCAGACTGCTCGGTAATACCATTGAATATCCTATAACATATAAGCCGAAACTATCTCAATCTCTAAAAAGACAGCTGACTGAGTTTTATTACGATGATATTATTCAGCTTCAAACCTTGATTCAAAGAGATTTATCTCACTGGCTTGAATGACCTAGGCAGATCAAAGAAAACCATAACACCAAAAAACATTATGGAGAAAATCTGTATTGTCACCACGATTAAAGCTTCACTACAGCAAACCTTGATGTTTGTGGCTTATCATTTGAATATTGGTGTTGATAACATAATCTTGTTTTTCTCCGAACCTGGGGATGAGGCGATCGCAACGCTTTCAAACATTCCACAGGTGATTTGTATTCCTTGCGATCGCGCTCACTGGAATCAGCAGGGTATTGAACATCCAGAAGAACTAACGCTATCTCAGCGACAGTATATTAATGCTGATGTTGGACTGGCGATCGCCCGATCTCAAGGCATAGACTGGATCTCCCACATTGACAGTGATGAACTAATCTATTCTGAACAGGATGTCAAAGCTATTCTTGCCGATTACGATGCGGATATTGTGCGTCTAGAGCCCTATGAAGCCGTTGCAGATACTGAAGTTTGTGCTAATGCCTTTGATGCAAGGCTCTTTAAGCAGCTAGGATCCAATATTCAGATGATACTAGCGAAACTAACCGGTTGCCATAATGCCTTTTATCGAGGCCAGTTTTATCGAGGACATGTCAAGTCGAAAGTCTGGGTTAGAACTCAGGCAATGATCAAACATATGAATGCGCATTTACCTGAAGCACTACCTGGCTATCACTTAAAACTCATTCACTCAAAGCAAATTCAGCTTTTGCATTATGATGCAATTGGCCTAGAGACTTGGAAAGAGAAGTGGATACAGAGGGTGGATGGTAGTATTACTCTTGATGTTAGAAATAATCGTAACCAGCAGCTCCTGGATTTTCGTAAAGTCTATGAACAAGGAGAAGAAAGCTTGATATCTTGGTATAGAAGATTGTATGTTTTGCCAGAACGTGAGCAGTGGATCTTGCAAAAACTTCATTTACTTACTTGTATAAAAATTGATAATAAAGAGTTTGATCTTACTCAGTATTTTCCCCAAAAGTATCTATGATTTCTTACGATTATCAATGTATTTTTATTCATATTCCAAAGAATGGTGGTAGCAGTATTGAAGATATGCTCTGGCCTACATCTTTAGAACGAACAGAGAAGACGCTCTGGATGGGGTTGATTGATCGCTATAGAAATAAGTATCAAACCGGAGGATTACAGCATCTTTTAGCGAATCAAATTCGACAAGAAGTAGGGCAAGAAAATTTCGATCGCTTTTTTAAATTTTCGCTTGTAAGGAATCCGTGGGATAAAGCAGTTTCTCAATATGCTTATATGAAGAGAAGACCAGATCTGAGAAAGTGGGTAGGTATGAGACGATGGACTTCCTTCAAACAGTATCTAGAGCTCATTCAATCTCGAAAACATGTGCAGTGGGAGGAGCAATATCGATTTCTATTTGATGATGATGGTAATCAGCTTGTAGATTTTATTGGTAGATTTGAAGATTTTGACGCTGAAGTTGAGAGGATTCTTAAGAAAATTGTCGAAAAAACTGGTCGATTAGAGCTAGCTCATCTTCAGGTTCCTCATGCTAATAAATCCCTCCGTGCCGCCTATCAAACCTACTACGACTCAGAATCTCAGGCTATGGTTCGAGCAATCTATCAACGTGATATCGAGCTTTTTAACTATAGATTTTGAACCATAGCTTTTGAATTAAAAAGCGTAATCTCATGGGCCAACTGCCGCACCTCCGCCGCAAACCCCTCATCCTCATCCATCACCGCATCCAGATTCTTGCTAATCATCTCCAGCGCCGCCGCATCACCGCCTTCCGCTTGCATCAGCGCCTCATTCACTTTGGGCGATCGACCCCACAGTCCGCTCCCGAATCTTCTGCCACAGCGTCTCGATGCCCTTAACCCCTGCCTCCGTAAACTTCTTGGCCAGATCCGTCCCGCCCGCCTCTGCAAACTTCTGAAACGCTAACTGGGCGATCGCCCCAGCCGTCATCGCCGTTACAGGATCCGTCATGTCGCTCTGGGAGAAGAAACACGTCCCTTCCCTTATATCCTCGATTTCTCAAAATGCGTCAAATTCCAACAATTTTTTCGGCATCGCGGATTGGTAGCATAGTAATAGATAGCGTTTAGCGCGATCGCCCACCATGATCACCAACAAAAGCCACACTTACTTCACCCCCGAAGAGTACCTCGAAATCGAGCGCATCAGCCCGATCAAACACGAATATCTACAAGGTCAAATCGTGGCCATGGCTGGGGCTAGCAAAGCCCATGTCATCATCACCGGCAATCTTTCAGCCCTTCTGGTCAATCATCTACGGGGAACCGGCTGTATTCCCTACAGCACTGACATGAAAGTGCGAATCCCCGAGCTGAATCTGTTTTATTATCCTGACCTAGCCGTTAGCTGTGATCAGCGCGATCGCAGCTCTAGCGACGACTTCATCCTTCATCCCAAACTGATGATTGAGGTTTTATCGGACTCTACCGAAGCCTTCGATCGGGGTGATAAATTCGCAGATTACAAAACAATTCCAGAACTAGAAGAATATCTACTGATTCATCAGCATCAAGTCCTCGTTGAGCGATTTCATCGCAAGACAAACAACCTTTGGACTCCTCATATTTATCGGGCTGGAGATTTCGTAGAGTTGGTTAGTATTGGCTTGAATCTTGCGATCGCCTCGCTCTACGAAACCCTCGATCAACTTTCATAACGCTCAAATCAGACACTTCTAATTCCCCATCCTCGCTCAAAGCGATCGCGCCTCCCGTCCGCCAAATTTGAGTAAGAGGGCGATCGCCAAACTCACCGCCCCAATCAACAACACACTCAAACTAGACCCCAACCCCCAGTTGCGCGTTGCACCCAAAAACTGTTGATACACCAACCGAGAGACCGTCATACTGGAAGAACCGCCCAAGAGGTCCGGGACCACAAAGTCACCGAGGGCAGAGATAAACACCAGCAAACTTCCCGCCGCGATCCCAGGCAAAGTTTGGGGAATTGTCACCCAGATAAACGTTTGCATCGGCCTTGCCCCCAAATCCGCTGAAGCTTCCAGCAATCGCCGATCCAACTTCTCCAGGGAAGCATAGAGAATCAGCACCATATAGGGCAAAAAGCTATAGGTCATGCCGATGTAAACCGCGAAGGATTGATTGAGCCAATTTTGGGTGGGCCAGTGGAGTGCGGCCAACAGGCTATTGAGCACCCCAGAAGCGCGCAAAATTGTGATCCAGGCATAGGCCCGCAACAGCGACGACGTCCAGAGCGGTAGCACAAAGCCCAACAGCAGTAAACTACGCCAGCGTTGCGGAGCCAACAGTGCAATCCAATAGGCCACGGGAAATCCGAGCAAGAGGCAGCACAGGGTGGTGCCGAGGGCATAGGAGAGCGATCGCCCGATCACCCCTAAATACAGCGGATCGAGCAGCGTCAGATAATTTCCCCAGCCATAGCTGCCCGGAGCCTGCCCCAGGCGAAATCCCGGAATCAGGCTCAGTTCTAACAGCAGTAGTGTTGGCAACAATAAGAGTAGCCCCAGCCAGAGTCCCGCAGGCCCTAACAGGATCAACGGCTGAATCCAAGGGCGAATTTTGGCAAACAGGCGAACCATGGCAGAACCTCACGCCTCAAGCGCTGGTGAGTTGAGTCCAATATTGATCGTAGGTTGCAGTGATCGCCTCCGGCAGCGGCGCAATCCCTTCGCATTTAGCCAAAATCGCCTCCGGCGGAAACAGGGTCCGGTTTTGCTTGAGTTCTGTAGGCAACTGCTCAAACGTCTTTTGATTGGGCGTGGCAAAGCGCAAGCGCTGCACCAAATCCACCGCCGTTGCGGGATCGAGGAAAAAGTTGAGCCAAGCATAGGCCGCATCCACATTGGGCGCAGACTTGGGAATGGCGATCGTATCGGTCCAGAGCGAAGAGCCGGTTTCGGGCACCACATACATCAAATTGGATTGTTCCGCCATCAACACCTGGGCATCAGAAGAATAGGCCATGGAAATCAAAATATCGCCACTGGCGAGTTGATCTTCCCAGCCGTTGGTCATGAAATTGGCGATCGCCCCCTTAAACCCCACCAGTTTTTCATAGGCCATTTTCACCTTGGCCGGGTCCTCGGCATTGAGCGAATCTCCCTGGGACTTGAGGACCGATCCCAACACCTCTCGCACATCGTTAAGCAGCGTTACTTTGCGCTCTAGCTTGGCCTGATTGCGCCAGAGATCATCCCAACTTTTAATTTCAAACCCTAATCGTTCCGGATCGTAGATGAATCCGGTCGTGCCCCAGGTCGCAGGAATACTATGGGCGTTCTGGGGATCATAGATGGGGTTTTGCCATTGGGACATGAGATTTTTTACCCCCTGAAGCCGCGATGCCTCCAGGGGCATCAGCAGATCCAGCTCCACCATCTGGGTCACCATGTAGTCTGAGGGAAACAGAATGCTGTAGTTTTGGCCTCCCCCAGCCTGCATTTTGGCGAGCATGGTTTCGTTGGAATCATAGATATCGACCCCCGCTTGGATGCCGGTCCTTTCGCCAAAGGTCTGCAGCAATTGCTTGTCGCTATAGTTGGCCCAGCTGTAGACCGAGAGGGCGTTCGGGTCCGTATCAGCGACATTGTCACCAGCGGCAGGTCCTTGGCTAATTTGGCGCGCACAGTTGGAGAGGAGTACACCGGAAAACGCCGCCGCCGAAGTTTGTAAAAAACGCCGTCGCGTTGCTGACAAGGGACGAGATTGGGGGTTGGGCCGCATCATACACAAGTTCCTCCACACCATCATTCACAGCATCATTATTGTTTGTAGGATAGCTTAGTTGTGCAAACTGTCCAGCCTAAGCGGTTGTTCTCGTAATCTACTGAAGTGGAGCCAAAAGCCGACAAACCTGCACTGCAAGCTTAAAACTAAATCGGCGTTTTTCGTAATCCGCGAAGTCAACCGCTTGGGCCACGCTCAAATCATCCTCAAACATAGCTGCAACATCCTGTACAAATTCCAGGCTTGTGACAAAGGTCATGACCTCGAAGTTGAGTCGAAATGAACGATTGTCTAGATTAACGGTGCCGACACCTGCGATCGCCCTCCCCTCTGCTTGGGGGTCTAGACCATCCACTAAAATCACCTTTTGGTGCATAAAGCCCGGCTGATATCGGTAGAGTTTAATTCCCGCAGAAGCCAGTTCATCATAATAGGAAAATGAACTCAAATAGACCATCCAATGATCGGCCCGAGCCGGTAAGATAATCCGCACATCCACACCTTTTAAGGCTGCCGTTTGTAGTGCATTAAGCGTTGGCTCGTCGGGAACAAAATAGGGACTTGCAATCCAAATTCGCTGTTGTGCCCCATGGATCAAACTAGCAAACCAGTAGGTGCAGTCGTCCAACGGCTCGACCGGCCCCGTCGGAAACACCAAGGCCGTTTGGTTTTGATGGGTGCTTGGCGTCACGCGCCATTGGGCCTCCGGTAGCTCTTCCCGCGCCCAGTACCAATCCTTTAAAAAGGCAATTTGTAATCCCTGCACTGTAGGGCCTTCGACCCGCACATGGGTATCCCGCCAAGGGCCAAACTTGGGATCTTTCCCCAAATATTCATCGCCAATATTAAGACCTCCCACAAAGCCTACGGTGCCATCCACAATCAAAATTTTGCGGTGATTTCTAAAATTAATTTGAAATCGACCTCGCCAACCCTTGGTGCTGCGAAAGACAGCCACCTGCACCCCATTCACCCGCAAGGCTCGAATATAGTCCGGGGATAATCCATGGGTCCCAATGGCATCGTAGAGCAGATGGATCCGAACCCCGGCCCGCGCTCGCTCAATCAGGGCTTGCTGAAAGCGAGTGCCAATCTCATCGCCATGGAGGATATAGGTTTGCAAAAAAACATAGTCCTGGGCCTGGGCGATCGCCGCCAACATCGCCCCAAACGTCGCTTCTCCATTACACAAAAGCTGAACCGAATTGCCAGAGGTAAAGGCAATATCCGTCAGTTCTGCCGCTAAGCATTGGAGCGATCGCAAGGGCGGCGGCAGCGGACGCACAAAGTCCATCAGTTCTTGATAGGCTTCCTGGGTTAGCTCCCGGTGCTGGTGGTAGACCGTCCGAAAGGCCTCCGAATATCCGCGAAACTCAGACCGGCCCAGCACCCAATAGAGGGGCAATCCAATCCAGGGAAACATGATCAGCGAGAGGCTCCAGGCGATCGCCCCCTGGGACGATCGCACGGTCATCACCGCATGGGCCGCATTCCACAGGCCCAGACTATGAACCCCGATCACCACGCCACTGGCCACGAGGCTCAGCCAAGCCCAAACCTGTTCCATTGTGTTTACTCCAGTCTAAACGTCACCACCATGGGTTTATGATCTGAAACCTCTACATGACCCAGGACCCTAGTTTGCTCAGGGCAGAGGGTGAGTCCTCGATAAAACACATGGTCCAAGGGATTCGACCACAAAAAACGCTTGAGCTGACTGTCCTGGTGGGGCGAGAAGATCACGGGTTGGAGCGCTAAGCGTTGCCGCAATTGGGTTAGCATCTCCATGCGCTTGGTTCGCCAGGTGTTGAAATCTCCCGCCAGAATTAAGGGGCCGGAGTGGTGGGCGATCGCCGCTTCAATCTGCTCCAGTTGTGCCAAAAACCGATGGGAGCGCACAAAGTTGATGCCATGGACATTGATTGCCAACAGCGTCCCAGCGGATTGGGCCAAGGGATACTCGCTAATGAGCGCGACTTTAGGGGTTTGCAGCAGCAGCTCCCCCTGGTCAGTGTGCAGCGTGGCATGGCGCAGATGGGCCGTTTCAGAGGCCGTCAACACCCCAAAGACATGGCCGCTGGCCGCATGCACGAGATTGGGTGCAAAATGCCAACCCAGCCGATGTGCTAGGGTTTCTAGATCCCGATCAAAATTGGGCCAAAACAACGGTTCGGGACGCTCAAAATCTAGCCGAGCTTCCTGCAAAAACAGCAGATTGGGCTGGTAGGTTCGCAGAATGGCGGCAAAGGTTCGCTGCCAATCCAGTTGATGGTTGTTTTTGGCAATATTCCAGTTGAGCAAACAGAGGCGATCGCCCCATTGAGACAGCGGTTGCAACGGCGCATGTTCAATCACCTCCGCCACCGCTGGCTTCAAACCCGCAGCAGTCTGCAACCTTTCCGTCAGCCGAGACCCCACCATCGGCCTCAATACACCTGCTTGGCTGCGCCCAAAACGGTCTCTGGGACGGTCACCCCCATTTTCGCCGCCGAGGTTTTATTCACCGCCAGTTCTAGCGTTGTGGGATAGACCACAGGCAACTCAGCCGGGTTATTGCCCTTAAGCACCTGGTCCACCAGTTTTGCTGTTTCGCGACCTACGCCGTTGTAGTCAAAACTGAGGCTGGCGATCGCCCCCCGCTTGACCGAATCATTATCCCCCGCATAGACCGGCAGTTGGTTTTCCATCCCCACTTGCAGCACCGCTTCGAGGGCCGAAGCGATGGTATTATCCGTCGGCACATAAATCGCATCCACCTTGCCCACCAGACTTTCCGCTGCCGCTGAGACCCCGGCGGTGTTGGTGGCAGTTGCTTCCACAAGTGTCATATTTAATTTGGGGGCTTCAGTTTTGAGCAATTGTACGAGACTCACGGAGTTAGCTTCTCCGGCGTTGTAGAGGATGCCCAGGGTTTTGACCTGGGGCGTAATTTGCTGGATCAGTTCTAGATGTTTGGCGATCGGCGTCAGATCGCTCACGCCGGTCACATTACCCCCCGGTGCTTCAGCGGCAGCCACCAGCTTGGCCCCAACGGGGTCCGTCACCGCAGAAAAGACGATGGGAATGTCCTGGGTCGCAGAGGCCGCCGCTTGGGCAGAGGGGGTCGAAATCGCCACAATCACCTTGGGGTTTTCGCCAACAAACTTCTTGGCAATCTGCGCGGCAGTGGAGGGATTCCCCTGGGCGCTTTCCCAGTCCCACGTGAGGTTTTTGCCTTCGGTATAGCCGAGAGTTTCCAGCTCCGCCTTGAGCCCATCCCGCACCGCATCGAGAGAGGGGTGTTCGACGATTTGGGTCACGGCAACGGTTGGGGTTGCAGCCTGATTATCCCCTGAAGTGCCAGTCGCAGAACTAGAAGAGGGGGGTTGCGATGCACAGCCTACCGTGAGCAGTAGCCCCAAACTCGCGGAGGCTAGACTTGGCGTAAAACCCAATAGACGCCCTAGGGAAGAGGACAAGGCAGATTTCAGTACCATGGTTTAGGCCAGAAACGGAGAGAGGAGCAGCAAACAGATCGGACTTCTTCCAATCTATCGGACTTCTTCCGATCTATAGCAGATTTTCTCCTTTCTCTTCAGGCTAGCGATCGCCCTTCTGGCCCAATCCGACCTTGCGCTGAGTCGAGAAACAGATTTAGGGGGAAGAACCCTAGGAGCCTAATCGGGGAACCTACTAGGAGCACGGGCTCCCACCTGCAATCGGCCTAGCGCCGCGACATCGACATCACTAGCCGCAAGATGTACCAAAACAACAGCGCCACGGATGCAAACAGCTCCAACGACGCCGCTACATGGTGCCGGGTGGAATAGTGATGCATAACCTTGGACGTGTCATAGAGGATGGCACAGGAGGCAAACCCAACCATCACCGCTGAAAACAGTAGCCCAAGGGTAAAGCCAAAGAGGGCGCTACAAATAATCAAGCCCAAGGCGACAAAACCACCGATGCGGAGAAATCCGCCGAGAAATGAAAAATCTCGTTTGGTGGTGAAGGCGATCGCCGTCAATCCCGCAAACATCAATCCCGTTAAAATGCCCGCCGTCGGAATCACCGTGGCATCCGAAAAAACGGCTGCAATATAAATCAGCGGCGCAAAAATCAGCGCTTGGCCCACGATGTACAAACCCAAGCCTAAGTACTGCAAATTTTCGTTATCCGCTTTTGCCGCTAGACCTCGGGAGAACCAGCCCAAAAGCGAAAAGCCGCCCAAAATCAGCAACCAGCTAAAGCGGCTGCCAGACACCAGTTGAGCCATCGCCCCGGCAATCCCGGTCTGGATAAAGATATATTCCAGCAAACCAAAAGCAGCAACCGCTCCAGCCAAATGGGTATAGGTTTTGCGAATAAATTCGGCACGCTCGTCAGGCCGCGCCTGCGCTACGGATAACATGGGCATCAGGTTTTTCTCTCCGTTGGGTCTTCAACAGTCTTAGGCCGATTAATCGCCAGCTTACCCAAGATTCTCTAGGATGGCTCGGGATGACCGGAAAGAATTCACAAGCTCCATTACTCTTCTTCGCTGAGATCATCGTCGAGGTCGTCAGCCTCCAGATCAGATGCATCTCCATCAAACATAGATGCCTCGTCAAATAAAGCGTCTAGCTCTTCCTGGGCACGGGAAAGCTCATGGCTCGACAGGCGTTCCCTCGCCGCATTGCTAACGGCCAAGGTTTGTTGCTGGCCTTCACCCTTTTCCGTAGCGGTGACCGTGAGAATACCGTTGAGATCAAAATCAAAGTGGACTTCAACTTGTAAATCTCCCGCCGGTTTCTGGGGTAAATCTTCGACCTTAAAAGAACCGAGGGGGACGTTTTCGCGGGCGATCGCATTCTCCCCCTGATAAATTCGAATCTCCACCGTATCTTGGTTATCCACCATCGTTGAATAAACCTCAGATCGGGAGGTCGGAATCACGCTATTGCGCGGAATAATCGTACTGAAATAATCCGGAATGAATCCCATAGGCGTGTCGATCGCCGCCGAAATCCCGAGGGAATGGGGCACCACATCCACCAGAATCGCATCCACCTCAGCACCGGTCAGCACACCGGCTTGCAAGGCCGCCCCCATCGCGACACAGAGATCTGGCTGAATCGTATCCAGCGGTGCTTGGCCCAAATGATGCTCCACCATTTTGTGCACCAAGGGAATTCGGGTAGAGCCTCCCACTAAAATAATGCGATCGAGGTCTGTTGGCTTCAGGTTCGCATCTTCGAGGGCTCGGTCGATCGCCTCTAGGGTTTCCTGCAGCAGCGGTTCAATTAATTTCTCAAATTGCTCCCGCGCCAACTCCAGTTCTAAATGCAACGCTTTTTTACCCTTGCGGCTGAGAAAGGGAACGCGAACCGTTGTAAAGGCATTAGTACTGAGCTCTAGCTTGGCCTGTTCAGCGGCCTGGGTCAGTCGGGCCAAAGTAAGGGCATCTTCGGGCACTTCGGCCCCCTGAATCTCGTGAAATTGTTCGGCAAAATACAGCCGCAGCCGCTGGTCAAAATCGTCACCCCCGAGGCGATTATTACCATGGCTCGCCAGGACCTCTGTGACCTCGCCCGTAATTTCGACAATGGACACATCAAAGGTTCCCCCGCCTAGGTCATAGACCAAAACCTGTTCGGTTTCTTCGGTGCGGAGATCGTAGGTCAAGGCCGCAGCGGTAGGTTCATTGAGAATTTGTAGAACTTCCAGCCCCGCAATTTCACCAGCTTCCTTGGTCGCCTGACGTTGGGCATCGGTGAAGTAGGCCGGGACCGTAATCACGGCTTGGCTGACGGGTTCGCCGAGGGCCGTCTCCGCTCGCTGTTTGAGGGTGCGCAAAATCATCGCCGAGATTTCCTGGGGACGGTAGGCGCGATTGGTTTCGGTTTCAGCCTCAGGAAGCTGAAAAACGGTTGTGTGGTCGGTGCCCATGTGTCGCTTAATCGAACGGACCGTGCGTTCTGGGGCCGCAGCGTATTGACGCAGGGCTTCACGACCCACGATGAGCTTGCCGTCTGGACTAAATCCCACGCAGGAGGGCAGCATCAGGTCGCCAATTTCATCGGGGAGAACGTAGGGCTGACCGTCTTTGAGAAGAGCAACTTCTGAGTTCGTGGTTCCGAGGTCGATACCGATGGCTTGGGACATGGCTGGAGTTGGGAGAGGGAGATACGAAAATACTAAAGCTACGGAAATACTAAAGCTACGGAAATACGAAGAGCTTTACTTGCTAGAAACAATGACTTGGGCTTCCCGGAGGATTTGGTTGCCTTGCTGATAACCGCGCACAATTTCTTCAAGCACAGTATTTTCGGGCAGGTCAGGCTTGGATTCGCGGCCAATGGCAAACATGCTTTTGGGGTCGAAGGGCTCGCCGAGGGCAGGAATGGGGGTAATTTGCTGTTGGCGGAGGGCATCGAGGAGCGATCGCTGGATCAATTCAGCCCCCTCTCGTCCACTGGCAATGATCTCGGCAAGACTCTCGGATTCTGCCTGGGGGTCTATGGCTTGGTCTATAGCCTGGTCTATGGCCTGTTTCTCCTCGCTCTCCGGGGATGAATCTTGAGGTGCTCCCACAATTCCTAGGGCTTGGGCGATCCAATCGAGAACGGTTTTGGCAGTTTGCTGGAAAGGATTGAGGGGGGTGGGTGATGGGGGAAGGGGAGGCGGGGGTTGGAGGGGCTCGGCTTCGGCGTCTTGCCAGTGGGCGCAGGCTTGATCGACGGCATCCAGGACGGTGAGCAGATCTTGCAGGAGGCGATCGTGCTGTTTTTTGAGCTGGCTGTATTGTGGACTCGACGGAATGCCAGGGGAATTGCTCTCACTGGATAGGGCTGGGGACATACTCACAACTCTCAGAACAAATGCTAAACAGTAAAGACTAAAAAAATGCTAGAAACTTAGACGAATCAGGTCTTCAAGGCTCTGATCGGCTTGGTCTATGATGTGCTGTTGCAGGGATTTGAGCAATTCGGGGTCTAGTTCGGGCTTCAGCGGGCGCGGCGCTAAAAAATCTTCGTATTGGCCTTGCTCCTGTTTGCGGAGGGTTTCGTAGGCGGCGCGCACGGCTTTGAACTCTTGGGGGTGGGAATGGGCCGGGAATTCTTTGAGCTTGGCGCGGTAGGCCGCTTTGATTTCTTCGAGTGTTGCAGTTGGGTCAAGACCAAGCGTTTCGTGGGGAGTCATAGGGGCTCAGAGAGTTGGCAATTAAGAGTTGGCAATTAAAGGGTTGGCAATTTAGCGTTTTTTGCGTTTATTCTTCGCCGAACGTCGAGCGCGAGGGGGAGGGCCAAAGAAGTTGAAGGGTAGATCATCCTCTTCATCCTCGTCATCCCCAAACAAAGCGGCGAATCCGGGAGGCATGTCTGCTTCATTCAGAAATTGTTGTTTGAGAAGTGGCAGCATCTGATCCAATTCCCGTTGAGAAACATTGGGTAGCATATTACGGATCATGGCTTCCAACATGCGATCGAGACTCCTCGGATCAAAGGGGTTCAGTTGGCTAAAGTCTGGCATGAGAGCCGCTGTCTGCTGGTTTTCTGCAAACGCGTGCTCTTCGCGGAAGGCTTGGAGGGCTGCGGCATCCTGAAGGCGGCGAGCAATCTCAAAGCCCTGCTCTTTATAGGACTCGTAGGCATCGCTGTGGAGCTTATAGGTGGTGGCTTTGGCCAAGAGCAGCATGGGATTTTGGGGCTCCTTGGCAAGGGCTTCATCCAGGAAAGGCATCAGGGCATTGGTTTGGGCAAACCAGCGGGCGTGCAGTTGAACCTGCGCTAGGGTGTTACCAGGGGTAGCCGCCCGTTTGAGTAAGCGGCTAATGCCGGGGCGAATTTGGGTTGGAGTTGTATTTTTAACCGCCAAGAGCGAGAGGTAGATTGATAGGGCTTCGGGCTGTTCACCTTCTAGGGCGAGGAGCTGGTCGAGATATTGCTTGAGTAAGCCATCGCGACCCTTTTGACGTTTGCTAAAGAGCATGAGACAGAGGGCGATCGCCTGCAAAACCAAAGGCTGCTCTGGCGTTGCCCCCACCTGAGCCAAATGCTTGTCCCAAAGCGCTGCGACCTGTTCTAAATCCACGTCCACCTTGCCGCTCTTACTGGGACGCCCGACCACCGCATCCACAAATAAGCGTTCTGCAACCTGGGCTGGATGCTTGGGATGATCGCCCCCATCCACTAATCCTTCAAAAATTGGATAGTTTTGGGTCGCTAAGGCTTCAATCCAGCGATCGATCTCAACTTCCGAGTCTACGTCTAAATCTCCAAAGCGCTTGCCAAACCGCCGCCGAGCCTCCTTGTGGGCGGCTTTATCGCCTTTCTGTTCCAAGAGTTCTAGCAAAACACCGTAGCCCTCAGCATAGGTGCTGCCGCCTGCTAGTCCGGCGGTGAGAGAGGCGATCGCCTTCTCGTTTTGATCCTGCAAATAGGCCCGCAGCCCCTGCCGCACCTTGAGCTCGGGGTGATTGGGATCAAGCCGTTCCGCCTTGCTGAGTTCTTGGTTGATCGCCGCAGGGGGATTGCGCAGGCTGATATAAAGATCGGCAGTACGGCAATGTAAACCGACCCGCGCTTGAATTCTCCGCTGCTCCGGCCAATCCTGGGGATGCTTAGGCGCTTCCTGGTCTAACCACTGGGCGAGGCGCTTGAGGGTGGCAAGGGCAGTCTCATCATCGTCGTCGAGGGTTGCCGCATGGAAAAGGTTGACGTTCAGTGATACATCCAGCGGGGTTTCCTGGGCCATCTCCCGCCAAAATTCAATGGCGCAATCCGGGCGATCGTCATCCAGGGCCTGTTCGCCAGCTCGAAGGAACAGGGGGCGCACGAGGGATTTGATCTCGGGATAGGTTTCCGGGTCCGGTTTAGCTTCTAAAAACAAATGGGCCGCGTCATGAGCGTTACCTGACTCTAGAACCTTCACAAAGTCGAGCAAGGCCAGGGGTAAAGACTGGTTTTGCTTGTTCTGCTCACCGAGATCAAACCAGAAGCCCGCCTTTTCATGACGATGCACTCGATTATTAAGCTGAAGCCAGGATAGAAGGGGATGATTCTCCAGCGTGGGTTGGTCTAGGGGGCGAGACGAGTGCTCCTTGGCTAGCGATCGCATCAATTCCCAAGCGGTATACCACTCGCCTTGCAACTGCTGTGCATAAACCTGCCAAGCTTTACTGAGATCTCCAGGGGTTGCCGGATCCTTGACCTTGCGAAAATGCGTCAAAGCTTCGGCGGGTTTTCGGGCTTGAAGCGCTAAAATGCCGCGAACCCAGTGCAGCTGAGTCGCATAAAACCGTTTGGATTGCTCTGCCATTAGCGTCTGCACCGTTTGTCCCTCGCCCAGGATCAGTAAAAGCTTGAGGTAGCAGCCCGCGTGAGTTTTGGGTAGCGTTTGGTCTTCAAAGGCAGCTTGAATGAAGGCTAAGGCTTCCCTGGGGCGATCCTGTTCCAGCAGACTTTTGGCTACCCAATAGTGAGCAGTCCCGCTGTAGGATTGGGCTTCGGCTTCTAGCCTCAACGCTTGACGGGCATGGATTTCGGCCTGCTGCGCTTGACCTTGTCGCAGCGCCTGTTGGGTTTGGGCAAGCAAAAGCTCAACTGCCGTCACACCAAAATCTAGTTCGGGATGGGTCTTTTGGGTTTTGTTGAGTAGCTCGATCGCTTGCAGATAGTTCTGGTCCTTCAGCAATTGCCGAAACTTTTCCTCAGGAGAGAGTTGGGTTGCCCGTCCCACGGTCTTAAAAAAACTAAAGCCTTTCTTCCGCTTGCCCACAGTGCCTCCCCCATTGAGTTAACGCTAGATCCACTTTATCAAGTTCCGAGAAGCCAGCGCTCCACCCGTAATAAACTGCGAGGGGTCGGATTATGTCTTTTTTTCTGCATGATGCAACAACGTCTTTTCGTAATTCTGATTCTCTTTCTACCGGCCTTGGGGGCGATCGCCGGACAATCTGTTGCAACTCACTCAATGGCAACAGAGTCCATGCCTACGGGGACAGCTTACCTTGCGATCGCTCTCATCCTCCTAGGTCTTGACCAAGCCCGCATGGCGATCGTCGATTTACAGCAAATTGATCAGGTTCAACACATCCCAGACTTCACCGCAGATCCAAGCTTGCAGCGGTTTCGCTGGGTCACATTGAGTACCATCGGGATTGAGCTAGCAGGGTTTTATGGGGCGATAGGGGAGTTGGGGTGGGGGGCGATTGTGATCTTGCTGAGCCAACTTTGGTTTCATGGTTTGGCGGGGATTCAGCTGCGACCGGGGGAGGAGAGGGCGATCGTTCCCTTTGGTCTGCGTCCCCGCTTGCCTGTGCTGATTGCCGATGGGGTAGGCATTGGTCTGATTATCCTGTGGATGCAGAACATTGCACCGCTGGCGATGGCGTTGGGGCTGTTGGGGATGGTGTTAGCCTATGGTTTGGTGAAAATGGCCCAATCGGCATCTTTCATGCTCGCACTCGTACGTAAATAATCCCCGCCCAATCATTTTTGATCCTGTGATCGAGCAACCTCATTTGCATGCATGCTTATCTCAGTAGTTGGAGGGAGCTAGTCAGTTTCTCTCTTGTCAATTTTTTATGATCGGTTACCATAGGCAGACTAACCAGCGAGCAATAAACCGGCAACATTGAGCAACAAAAGAGCGTTAGGGGCTGACGACGAGGTATATTCTAGGCATGATGCTATGTTTGCCGAAATAATGGCTTTGGTGTTGGGTGCGATCGCCTGCCTCGTGTAAACTCTGTCGCATGTTTTTTCTGTGATGAATAGTCTTTATAGTCGCTTCAAGCGTTGTGGCCCCAAACTTTGCTGGGCTCTTCCCGCGATCGCCCTCGGCTTTTTGGGAAGCCGTGCCCAGGCTGCTGATTTTGCCTTAAATACCGACGACCCGGTGCTCCTGTGGAATAACGCTACGCTCCATGCGATTAGCCTTACCAGCCCTGGACCCACCCCGGGTTCCCGTGCTCTAGGTATCGTGGCGACGAGTATGTACGATGCCTGGGCTGCCTATGACGAGAGGGCGATTGGTACCCTCCTTGGCGACTCGCTCCAGGTCTCTACGAACCAGATTAACGGAGCCAATAAACAGGAAGCCATTAGCTATGCGGCCTATCGGGCTTTGACAGATCTGTTTCCCAACCAAGCTGGGTTGTTTGACCAACTCATGGGAGATTTGGGCTATGACCCTCAGTTTACGGGCACAGACCCGACCTCTGCGGCGGGTATCGGCAACTATGTGAGCCAGCAGTTGCTTAACGTGCGACATAACGATGGCTCGAATCAACTGAATGGCTATATCGATACCAGTGGCTATCAACCGGTCAATACTTGGAACCAAGTCCAAGACCCCAACGCTTGGCAGCCACTGAGCGTGAATCAAGGACAGACGGTACAGCAGTTTTTGACGCCCCATTGGGGAGAGGTAACACCCTTTGCTCTAGAATCCGGCGATCAGTTTTTACCGCCTCCGCCGGAGCCATTTCTCGATGCTCAAGGCGCTTTGAACCCAGCCTATATAGCCCAGGCGTTGCAAGTGCTGGAATATAGCGCTGAGCTCACAGACCGGGAAAAAGTCATCGCGGAATACTGGGCCGATGGTCCGGACTCGGTTTTGCCACCGGGCCATTGGCAGTTGTTTGGGCAATATATTTCGATGCGAGACCAACTGTCGTTGGATGATAATGTTCAGCTTTTCTTTGCCCTGGGCAATGCGGTGTTTGATTCCGGAATTGCTGCCTGGGATGCCAAGGTGGTCTACGACTATGTGCGACCGATTACGGCGATTCGCTACTTGGCTGAAAATAATTTGCTCCCTCTGGATCATCCCGATGTGCGGTTGAATGCAGCAGGTCAAACGGAAATTTACGCCTGGGCAGGACCTGACCAAGGGTCCCAGTGGATTTTGGGCAGCGATTGGTTGCCCTACCAAAACATCACGTTTGTTACGCCGCCCTTTGCAGAGTATGTGTCGGGACACAGTACTTACAGCGCAGCGGGGGCGGAAATTTTGCGGCGCTTCACCGGCAGCGATGCCTTTGGTCTTTGCCACACCGAAGCGGCAAATAGTTCAACCTTTGAAGCCCACACCCCCGACGAGCCGGTTGATTTGTGCTGGGATACGTTCACGGCAGCGGCAGATGAGGCAGGTATTTCGCGGCTCTATGGCGGGATCCATTTTGCCGACGGGGATTTGAACGGTCGTGCCCTGGGTCGTCAGGTGGGAGCGGCGGTGTGGGAAAAAACTCAGTTTTATATCCAGGGTGGACAGACGACGAAGGTTCCGGAACCGGCTACGATTTTGGGGATGGTGGTGATCGCTTGGGGGATGACGATGACCCGCCGCAAGCCCCGTATCCCTCTGACTGATTGATCTGCTGAACTATGAACTGTGATCTGAACCCTCATGTTTGAGTCAGAAATGCTTGATCTAGAACTGTTTGAGTCAGAAATTTTACTCCATCGCGTGTTTTGTGATGGGTTACCGGCGATCGCCCCCGCCGCCTATCTATTTGGCCAAACCCCAGACAACGAGGAATCGGTTTTCGGGAAAGCTGAGGAGCTGATCCAAGACCATCGTGTTGAGCGAATTCTGATTCCAGGTACAGGTCCCATGAGCGGTTATCCCGGCATGGCGGTTTGGCAAGCCCGTTTGGGCCAACGGATTTCGCCCCGCCAAATTGAGCCGGTGCCCACGCCTCCGACGGATATGCTCAACACATTGAATGAGGCGGAAGCCGTGGTTCGCCATGCCAAAGCCCAGGGGTATGAATCGCTGTTGGTGGTTGCTGCACCGTTTCACCAGCAGCGAGCTTTGATGACGACGGTGAGTGTGGTCTTAAAAGAACATCCAACCTTACGGGTTTATAGTGCGCCTGGTCATCCTTTGGATTGGCAAGAAACGGTTGTTCATTCCCAGGGAACGGTGCAGGCAACGCGATTGGATTTGATCGCGGGAGAGTTGGAACGGATTGAGAAGTATGGAAGAAAGGGGGATTTGTTGGGGCGATCGCAAGTCTTGCAGTATTTGCAGGAACGCGATCGCCCATCTCGCTCTATTCCCCATCTAGGCTAAAACCTTAACCCCAGGCTTCGCATATCCCCAGCGATTAATGGTAAATTTCCAATTGTCATAAATTCGTTCAATCATCTCCGGCGTTGCGGTGTAGTGATTGGGACGATAGCTAGCCTGCTGTTCAATATAATTCTGAAAGATAGGAGCGGCTTGATCAAAACCAGGGAGTTCAAGCTGGCGATAAAGACGTGCAACTTCATCAAAGGGGCGATCCACCAAGTCTTCGTAGCGGATTTCAACGAGATTTCCCTGGGGAACGAGATCGCGGTGAACGAAGAAACTTTCCATCAGATAGCGATAGAGCGCAAAAATATCATCCTCTAGTTGCTGATCCTCAAAATGATTGAATGCAAACTTAGACGTCTTTCTATACAAATTCCGAGTTGAGAAAAAGACATCGTAGGGATTCCGATAAATGTGGATAAATTTAGCATTGGGAAACATAGAAATTAGCTCAGAAATTCTTGCAGTATTCGGAGGATTTTTGAGCAATAGCTGTTTTCTTCCTGTGTCTAGATAGGCTCGCTTAATGATCTTTAAATAATCTGCTTTCCAAGCTTGCTTTTCTTCCAGATTGAGGTTTTCGAGACAAGTGCCCTGATCAAAAATTTCTCGCAGCCTTTTAGGAAAATAAAGACAATGATAAAATGAATGGTTGGAAATGCCTGCCAACGGAAAATCCTCTTCCTGGGGCGCATCCTGGGAAAACGCGACGTTATCTTGGGGACGGGTTTTAGGAAGACTTTTTTCCAGCAAGATTCGCATGAGTGGGCGCTCTGCTGCATAGATTTCCGGCGCGATCGACTGCAATAAAGACACAGAGCCAAAGTTTGGATCTTGACTCATCAAATTATGGAGATAGGTCGTTCCGCTGCGCCAGTGACCAATAATAAAAACGGGAGGCTGATGAATCTGAATAGAACGCAGCTTGCGGTTTAGACTTCTGCGTTCTAGCAACCGAATAGGAGATGAGGCTAAACTCAATCCCAACGTCAAGGCTGCCATGGGCAACTTGTGACGATCGACCCCATATTTCAGAAATAGCTGAATTAAATTTGAAGAGGAAGTTGTGGATAAGGGGTGTATTGTGAGTGGCATGGTAGATCCGACTGAAACAGATGGAAGAAAACTAAAATCCTGAACTCAGATGTAACCCCAAAGAGGGAGATATCAAGACTGTGAAACCCAACAGAACTCGCAGAATTTTGAGCTGTTTTACTCGCATATGCTTATACACACAATGCACAGCAAGACAATGATTTGCGTGTCACAAAGCGGTGGCAATTTGGAAGAAAACTAAAGACGCAGGACCGTTAAGGTGCTCATATCGTTTGCTTCCAAAGAGACACGGTCTGCTATTCGCGAATGTATCCCAATTTCCGTTGCTCTTTTATTGGTGATTACCTGTCGTCAATTATCAATTTTTACTGTCAATGCTTACTGCCAATCTTTAACAGGGGAATCAACTCTAACGCGCTAAGTCGATGGTCACACTAGGATACTTAGATTATCAAAAAACAATCGCATTCTCGGTATAGACCGTCACATTTCTTCTAGTTGTTTTCCTAAGCGTTTCGCCGCCGCTCGTCGTCGCCGACAGCGTACCGAGCAGTATTTGACCTCGTCCCAGCAGTCCGCCCATTGTTTACGCCACTCAAACGGGCGATCGCACACCAAGCAGACTTTGGATGGCAGATTCGACTTCGTGAACTTTGGCGCTTGGGTTTGTTGCTTTTTCCGGGCCATGATGCCTTTTAGTCATTGCGAGTCAGTCAATGCGAGCTCAACCTGCATCTACTGTAATTTAGACAACGAGCGTCCTCGATCTACCATAGGAGATAATAAAAGCCGTCCACCGCGTCCTCCTCCGTCATGTTGTCAAACGTCAAATCGTTTTTCGCGAAACTTCGGACCTTGGTACTCTGGGGCTGTTTGGTCCTACTGCTCTCTGGCTGCGTCAAGTATGATGTCGGGGTTACGTTTGACAGCCAGCATTCCGGTGAGATTGTGCAGACTGTGCGATTGGGCGATCGCCTCTCCGCCCTCAACGATGCCAGCGCCCAGCAGTGGGTTGACCGCCTCGAAGCGCGGGCCAGAAAACTCAAGGGGAATGCCAAGCGCCTTTCCCAACAGGAGCTCCAGGTCACGATCCCCTTCACGACAGGCAAGGACTTCGAGCAAAAATTCAATCAGTTTTTCCGGGGCATGGGCAAGCAGGCCCAAGCCATGCCCGATGTGAATGCGGCGATTCAGCTCAAGCAAGCCAACTTCCTCTTGGCGGTGCGCAACCATCTGCGCCTTGATGTTGATCTGCGATCCCTAGGCATCATTTCCGATGACGAGGCCGTGGTGGTCAATCCGGGATCCCTGCTCGATTTGGAATTTCGACTCAATGGCGTGGCTCCCTCGGCAGCAGCCCCAGGATCCCAGGGTGTGGTTGGTCAGCCAGTGCCCGGTGGCATGGTTTGGCGGCTTCAGCCCGGTCAGGTCAATCACATTGAAACGACGTTTTGGATGGTGAGCGGGCTCGGGATTAGTACCGTCTTGCTGATGGGGGCGATCGCCACCGCCCTTTACTACAAACAAACCCAAAAGCCATCCCGCTCTAGCCCCGTTCCCAACCTCGCTTCCCCCCGCCAGTCATCCCAACCCTAAGGAACCTTTGTCTGGCCCTGCATGAGTCTTTCTCAGCCTCCTTCAAAACCCCCGCGTAAATCGACGGCTTCCTGGGGACAATCCCAGCTTCCGCGTCCCCTCACCGCTCTGTTGCTCATGGGTCAGGTGCTGTTACGGCTCTTGCAAGGCCGCTTTCACCGCCGCAACTTGATGGAACATCTCGCCATGGTGGGACCGGGTTCGCTCAAGGCGGTTCTGCTGGTCAGTCTGTTTTCCGGCATGATCTTTACAGTCCAGACCGCTCGGGAGCTGACTCGCTATGGTGCATTGGAAGCCCTCGGTGGCGCATTTGCCCTGGCGTTTTGTCGAGAACTGGCTCCAGTCCTCACCGCTGGGGTGGTGGCGGGGCAGGTGGGCTCTGCCTTTGCGGCGGAGTTGGGCACCATGCGCGTCACGGAGCAGATTGATGCCCTACAGATGATGCGGACGGATCCCGTGGACTATTTAGTAACCCCTCGGGTCGTGGCCACGGTGCTAATGTTGCCGATTTTGACGGTGTTTGCGATCGTGATCGGGATTGGGGGGGGAGCGGCGATCGCCCTGCATTTCTACGAACAGCCCCCCGACATCTTCTTAAACTCGGTCCGCAACTTCCTCACCTTGCAAGACCTCGCCGCCGTCCTGATCAAGGCCATGCTCTTTGCCTTGATCATTGCCAGCCTCGGCTGTAGCTGGGGCCTCACCACCACCGGCGGAGCCAAGGGCGTAGGCCAATCCGCCACCGCCGCCGTCGTCACCATTTGGATTGGGATTTTCATGGCAGACTTTCTGATGTCTCTGCTGTTGTTTGGCACCGTTGCCGTCTAGTGCTGCTACGAAGAGCCCATCAAGGTCTGGGGCAAACCGAGGTAAAAAGCCGAGATTGGAACCCAGAAATGGGCATCCTGAGGATAATGGAGCTATCCGGTGTTTGGCTGAATTTGCTCCGTGAGCTGTGCCGTAGACGTCTATACTTTGGTGGCGTTCCAAAGCATCTTGAGACTGAGGTTAACCCCGCTTGGGGCACAGCTATTTGACATCCTTAGCATGGGGAGCGTAGCATTGCCGCCAATTCCCTTCCCCAACGTTCAGAGCACGACATGGCCATCGATACTCAGAAGCTGAGCAGCGTTCTTCAAAACTTCGTCACCTCCACCCACGATATCCAGGGAGCCGCCCTCGTCACGCCAGACGGCTTGCCCTTGGCCTCTACCCTCCCTGCGGGCATGGATGAGGAACGAGTTGCTGCCATGTCAGCCGCGATGTTATCCCTGGCAGAACGCATCGGTATGGAGCTTTCTCGGGGTCAAATTGATCGCATCTACGTCGAAGGAGATCAAGGTTACGGGGTGCTGACCAGTTGTGGAGAAGACGCGGTATTTCTGGTCCTGGCCAGTCAGGCCGCAAAACAGGGACTGCTCATGCTTGAAATCAAGCGAGCTGTGGCGGAACTCAAGCTGGCGCTGATGTAGGGCAGCACGGCGATTAATGGAACGAGGGAATAGGGCTTTTCATGGAAATTATGCGTCTGGTGGTGACCGGAACCGTGGGGGCTGGGAAAACCACCTTCATTCGAACCATCAGTGAAATTGAGGTGGTGGACACGGATCGAACGGCAACAGATGATACCGCGTTGATGAAGCGTACGACGACGGTGGCGTTTGATTTTGGGCGACTACAATTTGCACCAGATATGGCGCTGCATCTCTATGGAACCCCAGGGCAATCGCGCTTTGACTTTATGTGGGATATCTTGATTCGCAAGGCCCATGCCTACATTTTGCTGGTAGCGGCCCATCGTCCCCAGGATTTTCGCTATGCGCGGCGAATTCTTAGCTTTATGCGCCAGCGTGCCCAGATTCCGATGATTATTGGCATGACCCATGTGGACTGTGAGGGAGCCTGGGCTCCGGAGAATGTGGCCTTAGCGCTGGGGTATCTAGATTCCGAGCATCAGCCGCCGATTGTGATTATTAATGCCAATGAAAAGGGTTCCGTGGCCCAGGCGATCATCGCGCTGGTCCAGCATTTGATGCAGGGTTGCTTGGTTTAAGACGGTCTAAGGACGGTTTAGTGCGGTGGCAATGGGGCGATCGCCATCTAGCAAATTAGGTTCTCTCCCCCGACATTTTCTAGCTCCCCACGCTACCGCCTGCCGAGGTGGGTTTGCTATCTTGGCCTTGGGAACTTCGGCGATCGCCCAAGCCCGCAACAGGACTCTAGCTTGAAGTCGAGGATTGACATGGCTATTACAGGGCAGTTAGCGGAATTCTCGCTACCTGAACTCTTCCAGTTCCTAGAGCAGGGTAAGAAGACAGGACGCCTTGCCATCGAAACATCAATGGATCCCTCAGCGGATGCCTCGGCCAAACAGTTTTCGGCCAAACAGTTTTATGTCTGGTTTCGCCAGGGCCGTATTGTGGCGGCCTCTAGCCGTGCCGATGGCCATGGGCTGTTGCTGCTGATGCACCGCCAGGGCTGGCTCAAGGGAATCAGTAGCCAGGAGGCTAAGCAATTTCAAGCGCTGGTTGTCCCAATTGGCGTCTATCTCAAAATTCGCAACGTGCTCAGTCCCGAACAGCTCAAGCTGTTGTTTTACCACCAGGTGATGCGCCAGGTTTGCGCCCTATTTGAGCTGCGAGAAGGTCGGTTTGAGTTTGAGAGCAAAGCCGACATGCCCATGCAGGAAATGACCGGGCAAATGATGCAGCCCACGGAGGTGACCCTGGGTGCCCTGCGGGTGCTGAAGGATTGGCGGGCCTTGGCGGAGAAGCTACCCGAAGCGGAAGCCAGCCTAGAAAGCGTTCTAGAGGGACAGCCTCAACTGCGCCTTAACCGGGCAGAATGGCAGATCTGGGAATTCGCCAATGGCACCATTTCCCTGCGCAACATTGCTGAGCAACTGCGCATGCCCCTAGAGGAAGTGCGTCAGGTTGCCTTTCGGCTGATTGTCGTGGGCTTGGCGGAAGAAATTCCGGCCCTGGCTGGAGCGGGACAGCTGGGGGGAGAGCTGAGCAGAGCAGGCTCCGAAGCGGATGATTTGAGCCCAACGTTCCTCCAGAGCCTGGTGGAATTTCTGAAAGGGAATGCCTAAGGCGAAATCCCGAAGCCTTCTTTAAGGGTTCTTTTTCTTTTTGGGCTGCTTTGATTTGAGGCGATTTTGCAAGGGTTTGACACGACGGCCTTTGAAGGGGGCGATCGCCTCCGTTGCAGCCTGCACCACATCCATATCAGCATCCCGCAACCCCTGCCGCAAAAAGGGCAAAGCTTTAACTGAGCGCAACTGGCCAAGCGCCTCGATCGCCTGACGACGCACTGCCGGGTCAGGATCTCGAGCAAATTGCCCCAAGGGCTTGAGCAGCCTGCGGGTCTCTAGGGGCGAACTGTTGCGCGCAGCATCTTTCATCGCTAAGACGCTATTGAGCCGCGTGGCAGCGCTGAATTCGGCAGGAGAGGGGACGAGGCGATCGTCCGGTGCAATCGGCGCAGCAGCGATGGGTGTTTCTGGCTCACTGGGATTGATGAATTCCGGTTCGATCTCATGATCGATATTTTCGGGTTCGGGTAGTTCGGGTTCTGCTAATTCAGCCCCTACCAGTTCCGGTTCTACCAGTTCCGGTTCTACCAGTTCTGGTTCGGGTAGTTCTTCTGCTTCCGCATCCTCCTCAACTGCCTTTGGAGTCGTTTGACCAGACTCCCCAGGCGGCCCAGCCGCTTCCCCAGCCGCTTCAGCCTCTCCCCAAGGATCCGCCACATAGCCCACGGGCGGCGCTACTGGGATCGGTTCTGGGGGTGGCGCTGTCACGATTGCTTCCGTCAGTGGAATCGCCGCCGCTGGGGCCCCCGAGCGCTGGGAGGCTGACGCATCTTTCGCCAAAGAAATTTTCGCCTTTGCCTCGGCCAACTGACTCTTCAAATCCCCAATTTCGGTCACCGAAGCAGACCGCTGGTTTTTGAGATGGGCTAAATCTGCAGTGAGTTTAGACTGCTGACGCTGAATTTCATCCTGCACCCGATTTTGAAACGCTTGTTCCATATCAGCCAGTTGACGTTCTAACCCATCTGCCCGCCGAGCTTCCTCCTTGAGGCGATTCATCAAGCCCCAGTAGGCTCCACCCGCCCCCAAAAGAACACCAAGAAGAATGCCAACGAACAACATGAATGAACTCCTGCAAGCTGAAGGGCCGGATATTGCTGATCCTAGCAATGGCTGTGTAATTTGTTGCCGCAGACCAGCCGAAAAAGAAACCCCGCAGCATAGACGCTACAGGGTTTAGATAAAAAGCAATAGATATGACCCCCAAGGGAAAGGTCATGGCCTGCTTAGAACGGATGGATGACTAGGAGGACCAGACACCACTGGCGAGGCTCTGCAAAGGAGCCAAATGAGGCGTTTGACAGAGGAAGTAAGCAAAGAATGCACCACCGCAAGCGCCTAGTAGGAAGCCACTTGCAAATTCACTCCAGCCTTCGCGATCCAACGCAGGAGGTTCCGGCGTCGTCACGGTTGCCGTGGGCTTCGCATCGGTAACCGCTGCATAGAGCGACAGCGCAACGGTCAGAATCATGACAAAGCCAATCGTGGAGAGCAACCCAGCGGTTGCCGCCACATCCGAAGCCCGCAGGGGACCCAGGAGTGCCAACGGACCATAGAGGAAATAGCCATGGGCCATTCCGACTTCAAGACCGCGACGGTTGGGCGATAAGCCCTTCCGGTAGGCAGGCAAGTTTCTGATGAAAGCTTTTGAAAAACCGGATGAATTAAGGGGGGTTGCTAGATTTCCAACCTGTGGATCTCCAGCATGTGTCACTGCATCGTATGACATGCGCTAATGACCTCTTGTCAAATTTTAAGAAAAACCCTAAATGCTAGGTTAGGGGAACGTGATTTGTTTATTCATGCATTGTTAAGAATCTTTATACCCTTGGGTTTCGCGAGGTCTTCGCAGTAGGATTTTGTGTAATCGGCTTTTAAATCGGCTTTGTCGTTTTATAGGAAAACTGGAAAATTATGACCGCATCCTTCCTACCCGCAATTTTCGTACCCCTGACTGCGATCTCCGCTTTCGTTGCCATGGGTCTGTTCTTCCTCTATGTCGAAGTTGACGCCTAAGGGTTGAGACGGCTCGTCTCTCTTAGACTGCATCAAAATCAGTTTTTGATTCCAAATTTTTGTTAATGCGAAGAGTTTAGGACAAGACGATTCGATTCGAAGTCATTGTTCTAAACTCTTTTTTATCTGTTGGTTCGATGGGTAAATCAAAGCAAGGCAAGGGCAAAGCCCAAGCGAATCAAGGCAATCCTGCGCCTAAGGCTTCTGGGAGCGATCGCACGGTCTACCGAGAATTTGGTAGCTCAAATGCTGCCTTCGAGCGGCCCACCCAGGAGCTCAAGCCCCAGGAGCATGACCTCCGGGTTCAGCTTTCTCGCAAGGGACGCGGCGGCAAAACAGTCACCCTGGTTACGGGATTCCAGCTCAAACCCGAGACCTTGAAAACGCTACTCAAAACCCTTAAGGCCCAATGTGGTACTGGCGGCACTGCCAAAGAAAACACCCTGGAAATCCAGGGTGACCATCGAGAGAAATTGTTACAGGCGCTTATTGGGCTGGGGTATCGTGCCAAGCTGAGTGGCGGTTAACTTGTTTCATCCAGTCACGACCGAGCAGGACCGTGATATCGGAGTTGATATCGCCTAGGCTATCAACTATGACCTCACCCAATCCTAGGCTGCGCTGGACTTCCTTCGCCGCTTCTAGATCACCCCGACGGGCCACAATTCGCGTCACCGGCAGCGTTTCTGACCAATCCTCCTGAGCAAAGACATAGCCATATCCGGCTTGAGTAAGCTGATCCAAGGCTCCATTGAGCGCAAGTTCTTCCCCAGTGCTGTTCTGAACAGCAATGCGGAGGGTGGGGTTAGTCTTTGCTTCGGCGTGGTTAGCCCCGAGGACCTGGGCTCCACTGAGATTGCCATTGAGGTTGTCATTGAGGTGGCCATAGAGTCCTAGGGTCCGACCGGTACGGTTGGTCTCTGGATTGGCGGTATAGGTTGCCCCGCTGGACTCGCTGCCATATTCACCCTCTAGACGTTCTGCTGGATCCCCATTGCCCAATTCGTCCAATTGCCCCCATGCGCCAGGGTCGGATGGTCGTGCCAGACCTTGAACATCAAAATATTGAGACACCATCGGGTCTAGCTGCTCATAGTTAGGTAGCCAGTAACTGGCGCGATACTGCTCTGGGTCACTAAACGACCCTGGCACCATCAGCATTTGCACATCGCTGCGCTGGCTGCGTCCGGCAAAGTTGACTAGGGCAAAGAGTTCTTCAACGGAGAGATTGGTGTCGAGGTGCGATCGCACAATATTCAAAACCTTCGGCAGCTTGGTCATCGCCGCTGGCGTTAGGGCCTGCTCAATAAAAGCCCGCATCAGCATCTGCTGTCGCTGGACCCGGCCAATATCTCCCCGGTCATCGTAGCGGAAGCGCAAAAACTGCAGCACCTGGTCACCATTGAGACGCTGCTTGCCCTCTTTAAGGTTGATATACAGGTGTTGGCTATCGTCTTGGTACTTCATATCCTTGGGGACATAGATTTCGACCCCGCCCATAGCGTCAATCATCTTTTCGATCGCTTGGACATTGACTCGAATATAGCGATCGATCCCCACCCCATTGAGCAAATCACTCACAGACTGGGCCGCTAGGGCAGGACCCCCCTCCGCATTGGCTTCATTAATCTTGACCTGGCCCAAACCGGGCACATTCGTCAATGTATCGCGCGGGATCGACAACAGCGTTAGCTTTTGCCGTTTGGGATCAAAGCGAATCAGCAACATCGTATCGCTCAGCCCCTCAAAGGAATTGAGCAGAGCATGGTAGCCCAGAATTTCCGACTGAGCTGCTTCGGTGTCAACATCTGACGTTAACACCTTGGTCCCCAGCACTAAGATATTGACCGGACGATTGAGTTTCGGAAGACTTAGGTTGGTGCCGGAGGCGATCGAGCCATCCCCGTTGCGGTTGAAAATTGCGGCTTCTGCTGGGCTGAGCTTGCTTTGCAATAGAGGTGTACTCGATAGCGAGACCGCCAAGAGCGCCCCCGCCGTCGCGGAGACCATGGAGGCAGCCGTCAGCGATAGTGCAATGAGAGCCCAGGGAACCTTTTTCGGCTTGCGGCCTCCCCGCTGCGGTGGAACAGGACGGCCCCGCGAGGGCGGTGGAGACGCTTTCGCTATGGGGCGAGGGCTATGGCTAGAGCCAGCAGGACGAGGCACAGGTCGGGAAGGCCGCTGGCCCCGAACGGGCACGGCACCAGACGTTGGACGACGTCCAGCATTATTGGACGCAGGTACAGATTTCCTCACACCTTTTCTCTCGAACGAAATTTAAGGCAATCGCTCCCCGATGGCGCTCATGCCGGGTAACCACAACCGCTTCCGTCGCCAGAGCTGCACCATCAGCCACAGACTCGTAAGGAAGTAGCTGGAGGTTAACATGCTACTGAAGACTAACGCCATGAGTGGCGGCGTTTCCGACAAAGAACTGCCTATCCCACAGAGCGACACTGTCAAAACCCACGCGAGGGCTAGCACAACCGCTAGGCGGCTGACTTGCTGTTCCCGTCGATCTTCTACCTTGCGGTATAAACTCAGCAAAGCAGGCACAAACCCGACCACTGGAATCAGGTACAAAAACAGGCGGAGCCGCCGGAGATCGTCACGTTCCAGATCATCTGAGGCTTGATCTGCTGCTGGGACAGAGGAATCCTCTGGGGAGATATTAGAGGATACATCAGGGGGCATTTGAAGTTAAGCGCTGGTGTTGACCGTTGGCCTAGCTTATAAACTAAATCACCCCTCACTGTCGAGTTGCCTATTGGTTTATTCAACGTGGGGGAGTCTAACCCCTAGCTTTTTTGAAGAATTTGATTCAGTAATTTTTGGCAATTACCTTGTGCTTAGCAATACTTGATCTAGATTCAGTGGAGCGATAGACCGGCAGGGGGCGGACGAAGCAGACGACGCGGACAGTAGGTCCGTTGCTAAGCCTTCTGAGGAGGGGGATTCGAGGCCAATCCGAGTGCTATTGCGATAGTGCCGGAGCAGGGTCTTGACTTCTCTGTGCTGCCGAATTGTTTGCAGGAGACTATCGGAGCGAAACCGATGGAGAGCCCGCTGGGGATGAATCTCGAAGGCTCGTGCTAGAGCGGTTAGAGCCAAGGGCAGATCGTCTTGGAGCAGATAACAGCGGGCTAATCCCCACTCCGCATCAAAATTATCCAGACGGTAGTGTAAGGAGGCTTGGTAGCTGGCGATCGCCTCATCGTACCGCTCCAGCTTCTGCATCAGACCCCCCCGATAGTTCCAGGCGTAATAGCAGCTTTTTTTGACCGCAAGGGTGGTTTCGATGCTGGCGAGAGCCTCGGCGTACTGATGCCGTTCGGCTAGTGCTGTCGCCCGGTGGTACCAGGCTTGGTATTTTTCGGGTTTGAACTGGATTGCTTGGTCAAAACTCTCGATCGCTTCTCGATAGCGGTTGAGGGAAATCAGGACTTTGCCTCGGTTGTACCAAGCGCGATAATCCTTGGGTGCAAATCGCAGGGCTTGATCAAAACAATAGAGGGCGCTGGCAAATTCCTGGAGCTGCCCCAAAACAATCCCTCGACCCAACCAAGCGGGTGCATATTTCGGGCAGAGGGTAATGGCCTCAGAGAAGCTGATGCCCGCTTCCGCATAACGGCCTAACTTTTCTAAGGTGTAGCCGCGATCGCTCCAGGCCACGTAATTTTTATCGTCATCCGCTAAAGAGCGGTCATAGCGGAGCAGAGCCCCTTCATGCATCCCCAAGCTGCTAAAGGTCTGACCACTACGGTGATGCGTCGTCGCTGCCGTACGGTCGTGAGAGGCGGCTGAGGAAGCCGTAAAGGAATCGGTGCCGGTGGTATTGAAGGATGAGTTCCGAAGATGCACGGTTCTGAGTCGATAGAACGTTTCCGAGACCTAACTGGATTATAGGAATCTGACTTTGGGAATGCGGTTCTTTCAGCCCGAAGGGAGTCAATTTTCTTACAATCTTCAAAGTACGTGGTGTTTTGTGCGCTTCTGTTCAAGTTTTCTCTTGTGAGTCTAAATTAGGCGCTTGGCCCAGGCGATCGCTTCTACCATGCTGGTTTCAGCCGCTTTGCCTTGGCCCGCGATATCAAAGGCGGTGCCATGGTCCGGCGAGGTGCGCAGGAAGGGTAAGCCAATCGTCGTATTGACAGCCCGGTCAAAGGCCATCAACTTCACAGGGATCAGCCCTTGATCGTGATAAAGCGCTAAATAGGCATCGTAGGGCTGGCTAAGAACTTTGACGGAATCGCTCGGTAACTTGCCATACCAAGCTTGACCGGGTGCTACCCAGAGGCTGTCCGGCGGAATGGGGCCATCGATCCAGGCCTGGGGAAACTGCTGGCGAGCTTGCTCTAGCCAAGGAATCAGCCAGTCCTGTTCTTCTGAGCCGAGCTGTCCCTGTTCGCCACTGTGGGGATTGAGACCGGCGATCGCCACCCGAGGCCGCTCCAACCCACAACGGTCCTGCAAAAACCGCAGGAGAAGGCTAAGTTTCTGGGTCATCAGCTCCGGCGTCAGGGCTTGGGGCACCTGGCTCAGGGGAATGTGGGTGGTGGCGAGGAGCGTACGCAGGGTCCATTGGGTGTGGGGCGATCGCCCGAGAAAAATCATGCCGTAGTCCCTAGATCCGGTTCGCTCGGCTAAAAGCTCTGTCTGCCCTGGATAAAGATGACCGGCAGCTTTCCAGGCGGATTTAGCGATGGGGGCCGTGACCACGGCATCGGCTTGGTTCCCGAGGGCCAGATCTATCGCGCGATTCAAGGTTGTAAAACTAAGGGCTCCGCTGGTGGCGGAGGGGTGACCCGGTGTGATGGGGTGGGGAAGCGGGATATCAATGAGCGAAAAAGCGTCCGGTGGGGCAGCGATCTGGCCGAGCTGGGTCAGGGTTTGGTAGGTCTGTTCCAAAAGAGTCTTGCTGCCGACTAGGGTAATCTCGCAATCCGCCACGACTTTAGGATGGGCCAGGGCTTTGAGGATGACTTCTGGCCCGATGCCTGCGGGGTCGCCGAGGGCGATCGCCAATCGGGGTTTTTGAGCGGGGCGAGCGGTTTCAGAGGCACAGGCTGAAACGGAAGGGGTTGATATCATGGGTCAATGGGAAGAAATGAGACCTGACGCATGGGTCCAATAAAGGTGCAGAGGTCATGATTGTATGGGGCGTTATTTCAAGGTCCTCTATCGGTTTTGGACAGCGGCGATCGCTGCCGAGATGGAGTATCGCATCAATTTTTTGTTGGCGACGGTAGGCAGCATCGGCAATTTTGTCGGCAGTTTATTCAGCCTGTTTCTGTTCTATCGCACGGGCTACGAATTTCCCGGCTGGAGTTGGAATGAAGCCCTGATCGTTTTGGGCTTATTTACATTGCTCCAGGGCTTTTCCGCGACGTTCTTGGCTCCCAACCTCAATCGCATCGTCAAGCATGTGGAGCAGGGCACCCTCGATTTTGTCTTGCTCAAGCCCATTAGCTCGCAGTTTTGGCTTTCGACCCGGACACTGTCCTTGTGGGGGCTCCCGGATTTGCTCTTTGGCGTGGTTCTGATTGGCTACGCGGGCCAAAAAATTGCCCTGGCCCCTGGGGCCTATGGCTCGGGCCTACTGCCGCTGGTGCTGAGTTTTGTGATTCTCTATAGTCTCTGGTTTATGTTGGGCGCGACCAGCATTTGGTTCGTCAAGGTCTACAACGTCACGGAGGTGCTGCGCGGTCTGGTCGAAGCGGGCCGATTTCCCATCGTGGCCTATCCAGCGGCCTATCGATTTTTCTTTACGTTTGTGGTGCCGATCGCCTTTCTGACGACGGTTCCGGCTGAAACGATGCTGGGTCAAGTGACAACGGGATGGCTGGTGGCTTCGGTGGGGCTGGCAGTGGGGCTATTGATTGCGGCTAACGGGTTTTGGCGATTTGCCCTGCGGTTTTATACCAGCGCTTCTAGTTAGGCTTGAGTTTTTAGGTTTTCGTGGAGCCAGATTCCTGTCGCAGATTTTGCACCTCGGCCAGGGTTAGTCCTGTGGTTTGGCTGATCGCTTCATCTCCCAGTAATTGCAGGAGTTCCCGTGCGATGCGGAGTTTGGCGTTGCGATCGCCCTGTTCAAGCCCCTGCTCAAGCCCCTCCTGTAGGCCCTGTCGTAAAGCCAAGCGAATGGCATTGCGTTGGTCGTGGATAAAGATTTCCTGATGTTCTAAGTCTTCTAATTCGTCGGGTTCTAGATTGGCGATGTTGGCGATTTCAAAGGCTTGGCGGATGGCTGGGATTTGGGCGATCGCCCCCGGAACCTCTTGGAGCTGTTTGGCGTTTTTCAAAAAGAATAGCCATTGCTCCATCAAGGTCGAGCGTGCATCTAAGGATTGGTTAAATTTGGGTAATTCGATAAAGACCAATTCCAAATCGTAGGTGGGATAGTCGATGAGAAACTCTTTTTCTTTGAGCACAAAGCAAGAGCGATAGTCCTCCAGTGCTTCAAACATCACAAAGTCTGTGATCGTGAGGGCGATGACTGGATTGAGCAGCGTATAGTCGTTACCTACAGAAAGCTGGGTTGAATAGGCTTTGGCAGCGTTGTAGAGAATTCGTTTTTCAAAACCTTCGATGTTGAGCACTTGCATTTCGATGATGACGCTGGTGCCATCGGCGAGTTTGGCTTTGACATCGAGATAGGTGTCTTTCATACCCCGAATGCGGGGGGCTTGGTAGGGGTTAAGGATGTCAAGAGATTGGATGGTGGGCTGGCCGTCGTAGAGGAGGCCGTTGAGAAAGCTGATGAGGATTTCGTGGCTTTGGTCGGAGCCAAAGATTTTTTTGAAGGCGAAGTCGGTTTTGGGGTTGATGAAGCGCATGGGACTTCTGGAGCCAGGGGATGAGGTTCATGGCTCTAGGGTTATTTTAACGTGGGGCTGGGCACTCAGCCAAACCCCTAGTGTTTTGACACTACTGAAAGTCTAGGCCCTAAAACGGCGTGTAATCCACCGAGAAATAAATCCCGTTTTCCTGCCAATTGTCCTTGTCCGTATTCAAATCATTCAGCGGAAAACCCCAGTCCACCCGCGCGGTGAAATTATTCCCTTGCCGCCACAGTAAACCCAACCCCGTACCAATCAGCGTATTCTTTTCCGGCTGAGGGTTTTCGTTATTCCAGCCTCGGCCCATGTCAATAAACGGCGTCACCTGGAGCACACCATTGATGCTGGGAATCCGGGCGATCGGCAATCGCACCTCTGTCGAGAACGTAAATCCATTGTCCGTCAGTAAAGCATCCTGGCGATAGCCGCGCACCGTTGCCTGACCCCCAAAGCCAAATTGTTCCAGCGGCAACAACACCCGATCGGCTAACTGAATATCCCCCCGCACCAAGAGGATTTGATCCGGTCCAAGCAGCCGCAGCCATTGCCCCTGTCCCCGCCAGGAAAAATATTCGCTATCGGGTCCCGTTTCATTCTTTGTTGCTTCAAACCAGTGGGTGCCGAGATTGAACTGGGAGCGGGCCGCGAGGACCTGTTGACTGGAGCGATCGCTCCATTCCTGGAAAAACCGCAGCGAAGACACCTTCGTTTCCCCTTGGTCACTGGCTCCCGGTGACAGCGGGAATGGGCCAATATTTTGAAACCCCAGTTCCGTCTGGCTTTCCTGGCGAGAAAAGGTTAGACCCAGGGCAATATCCCGGCTGGCCGTCTGCTCCACCGGTTGCCGAAACGTCAGTTCGTAATATTTAGAGTTGGCCCGAATATCCAGCACCGAGAAGGGGTCTTCGATGACATTGCTACGGGTTCGGCCATAGGCAAACCGCACCGTGCCGTTGTAGGGATTGACTGGAACCGTATAGTTTACATCCAAACTATTACTGCCATCGGTGTTGCTATAGGCCAGGGAAAGACCATCGCCGATGCCAATGACGTTGGCGTGATCGAGCTGGATTTTGCGACGGAAGGTGCCGACACTGGGCGATCGCCCATTATCCAAAGACAGCGTCGTCTTAAAGGGATCGGCCTCCGTAATCGTCACCTCCAACAAACTGCTACCGGGCTTAATCCCCGCCTGGAGATCCGCTGAAATCGAACCAATCAGGGGATCCAATTGCAAAAGCTTTAGCCCTTCAAGCAATTGCTCCACATTCAGTGGCTTTGACCCGGCCACCGCCAGCCGACTGCTGACATAGCTCCGCTTGAGATGATTCGCCCCGTTAACATTGATACCCTCTAGTTGCCCTTCCAGCACCTGAATCGTGACAATGCCTTCCGTCAACGTTTGCGGTGGAATAAACGCCCCTGACGTCACGTAACCTTGGTCTACATAAAATTTCGTCACCGCCGACCGAGCCTGGAGCAACTGGCTAAAGGTGACCTCACCGATGTAGGGCGCTGTGACCGCAGCCAATTCTTCCGGGCTAAAAACTGTACTACCTTTAACTTGATAACTTGTGACTTGAATTTTTGCTTCCGTGCTGCCTGTATCGTCGTTAGGCAGATTGGGTGAGCCGGTCGAGGGGAGTAAATCTTCCGCAGGGGGCAATTCTGGCAGCGGTTCTTCCGGCAGCGGCTCTTCCGGAATTGAATCGCGGGGTGTACTGGGCGCGAAGCTGGGTTGTTTTTGGTTTTCTGGCAATGTACCTGGAGGCTGTACTCCGGGTGACCCTTGAGCCACGATCAGAGACCCTAGCCAATTGCCTGAAAGCCGTGATGAGGCCTCTTCAATTCCCAAATCACTTTCTAGAGGGGGGAGGAACTCATCGCCTTGGGATCGAGCGGGTGTGGCAACCGTGCTCAACAGCGCCAGGGCAATAAAGGATTGAGCCGCAATCGGGAAGTAACGCATCGCAGATGGTCAGGGGCTAAGGGTTAGATTGTGATTCTAGGCCCAAGAAACGAGCCTTCCGTATTCTCTGTGTCGATAGACGTATCGATAGGCACTCATCATAGAATACCCATCTTGCAAAGAATAATGGTAAGGCTGGGCGATCGCAATCAAGCTCCCGCCATTATTTGACCGACTGTCAATTGACCCAAGGGATGATCCTGGGCAACCCCTAGGGAAAAAAGCGGTTCATGGCGTTCTGGATCCGCTCAAATTTGAGGATGGGAGCGAATCGCTGCGGTGCAATGGCATACAGGGGGCTCAGGGCATGGCCCAAAAACAAAAAAGTCTGAAACCTCGCGATGGGGGCTAGCGATTCCGCTCCTTGATGCTGTTGCTGTTTTAGAGCCTGAACCAAGCGGCGCAGGCCACCCCCAAATGTTTTTAGCCCAATCCAGGGTTTGTGGATAGATTTGGCTTGGATCCAGCGCATTTTGCAAGTGGAGAGACCAATACCGTAGGCCAGTTTGAGCAAATATTCCAGTTCTAAGCGCTGGCGAGGGATCCAATGCCGTAAACGCATGGCGGGGTTATAGCCGATGGCCCAGCCCCGCTGATCCAAATACAGCAAAGCCGCATAGTCCTCGCCACAGGTCATCAGGCCATCAACCCGTCCGACCAATCCTAAATCCTCGGGCACACAGTCGAGCCAGCGCTGGCGATGAACCACTAAACCGGCCCCAGGGGGTAACCGCAATTGTGCTGGAACAAAGGGGCGAAGATTGTCTCCGTGGTCGCGAATGGCCAGAAAGGGTTCGATCGCCCGAAATTCCTTCGGAGGGGAAATTTCATAGGCTGCCTCAATACACCCACTAAATGCGCCCCAGTCGGGATGGGCTTGGGCAAAGTCATGGGCCATGGCTACCCAGTTGGGCTCTAGCCAGTTGTCATCATCCACGAAGGCCACCCATTCCCCTTGGGCTTGGGCGATCGCCTGCTGTCGGGCAAACGCCAATCCCTGGCGAGGCTCAAAACAATAGCGCAGCGACACCTGGGATAAGCATCCCGTCGACGGCCAATCCTGCTGCCACTGTTCCACCATTGCGCGGGTCTGGTCTTGGCTATTATTATCAACCACCAAAATTTCCCAACGAATCTCCTGGATGTCGTCCTGGGCTTGCAAATGGGCGAGGACTTGAGGGAGGCGATCGCCCCCATTAAACGTGGGAATGGCCAAGGTCAAATGCAGCGGAGCCGAGTCCACGGCTTGAGGCATAGACTCGACGGGCAAGGTAAGGGTCATGGTCCAAACGGGAGACGATTAGAGGATAAACGCGGATTCGGAGACGGAAAGGGATTCAGTGCCCTCGGCAGATGCTTCGCTCAATGGATGGGTCGCTGAACGAGTAGCTGAATTGGCAGATGGATTGGCAGATGATTGGGGAGCCCGCACCGGTTTCACCCAGCTTTGTTTGAACACATAGAAAGGACTACGCAAGGAAGCCAAACCCAGGGTCAATTGGCAACGGGCCACCAGATTCTGCCGTAACTGAAAGCCATGGGTCAGCCCCAAAACGCAGACCTTGCGCAGATCATTGAGGAGATACAGCCAAAAAGCCAGGGGACGCAGCCAGACCGGCAAACTCTGCATGCGGGTGACATGACGGCTCAAGCCAATGCCGCGAAAAAAGGGAATTAAATACTCAGGCTCAAGACGCCATCGGGGAATTTTGTGCCATACCCGCATTTGGGGGTTGTACCAAATCTCCCAGCCCGCCCGCTGGATATAGGTCAGTGCCTCTGTGTCTTCGCCTGTGACCATGCTTTGAATGGTTCGTCCGCCAAGCAAGCAGTCCTGGGGAATGTAAAACTCCCAAGCGGTGCGCCTCACCACCAAACCTGCGGAGGGAGGTAAGACTTTTTTCAAGGATTGATATTGCAAGGGCTGATCGCCCCGCTGGACGATCGCCAAAAACGGCAAGATCGGTGCTAACTCGGGCGCAGGTTCTACTTCAAACTCGCCCTGAATACAGCTACCAAAGGCACCCGCCCGAGGATGGGCTTGAGCAAAGGCATGGGCTGCGATAACCCAGTCCTGGGCGGGCAAGTTATCGTCATCTAAAAAACCAATCAAATCGGACTGGGCGTTTGCGACCCCGGTCTTCCGGGCATAGGCCGCGCCCTGACGACGATCAAACAGATATCGCAAGGGCAATCCGTTGGACCACGCTGCCTGATAGGACTTCACAACATCCACCGTATGGTCGGTACTGTTGTTATCCACCACAAGAACCTCCCAGCGCAGGAGCGGTTGACCTTGGCTCTCGGCTTGTTGCTGACCATAGTGCCAGCAGTCATCTAGGCGATCGAGTACCTCTGGCAAACGCGCTGCACCATTGTAGGTACATATCACAATCGACAGGTCAAAAGGCTGGGCCATGGCAATACGTGAAACGCGGCAGGGACTCAGACCATTGAGTCTTAATATCTATGATGGCCGAGTTATGGGCGATCGCCGCCGGTAAATGTCGCCATTTTTAGCCTTTTGCTCCCGCTGAGTTGGTTACTTTTACGGCGTTTGTTGAAGATCCGGTTTTTCTTCAGGCAAGATTGCTCCTGCCACCGGGCAAACCTGCAAACAAATTCCGCAATCGATACAAGTCGAAAAATCGATCCAGTACCAATCTGTCCCTTTACTATTTTTTCCAGGACCTTCGTGAATACAAGCCACGGGACAAGCGTCCACGCAGTCCGCGACGCCTTCACAAACGTTCGTCACAATCGTATGGGCCACAACAATTCTCTCCTAATCTGCAAAGGTTTCTAAATCGGGCAATTGGCCGGCCCGGATCCAGGCGATGTGATGAATGTGGCGAGACTGGGCATAGCGACGCACGCCCTCAGAATCCACTGAGTCTTCCAAATACAGCTCCACCCGAACCAGTTCCGGCGCAGTTTTCAGCGTATTGGCATACTGGATTGCCGCACCATAGGCCGCTGGTTCTAGGGGGACCACAAGCCAGTCAGGGGTCGCCGCTGCATTGGGCAACAAACCTGAGGCTTGTAGTGCCTGCTGTAAGTTTTCGATTTCTAAACAAAAGCCAATCCCTGGCGCGTTCAAACCCCGAGGGTCATACAGACTCAGCAACTGATCGTACCGCCCCCCTTGGCCGACTCGCCAAGTCCCAGAAGGGGTCCGGCAAACGGCTTCAAAGACAATCCCGGTGTAGTAATCAAAGGTTTGAATCAGGCTCAGATCTAAGATCAGCTCCGGGGACTGAGGTGGAGGGGACACTCCCTTAGGGGATGGGCTCGCAAAGCTATCCTGAAGCAACTGAGTGAGGGTCGAGAGCCGCTCCACAATATTCTTTTGGGCAGAGGTCAAGGGCAACTGCCCCAGGCGCTGAAGGACGGTTTTAGGCTCTCCTCGCAAATCGAGTAGGGTTAGGGCGATCGCCCGCAATTCTGGGGAAAGGTCGAGGGATTCTAGGGTGATGCGATCGAGATGGGCGATCGCCCGCAAAACCTGGGGCCGCAGTTTCTCTGGAAAAGGCTCCAGCAAAGAACGGGTTAACCCTGCCTCACCCAACAAGATTGAGCAAATTGAACCGCTCCCTCCTACCGTAGGCTGAGATAACCCCAGCCGTTCCAAACAATCCCGTAACAGCAAAATCGCCTCGGCATCGGCCAGCATTGTCCCAGCCCCGAGCAGTTCAACCCCAGCCTGATAAATTTCCTGTTGATGCGCCTTGCGAAAAACATTCGCCAGATAAAACAGTCGCAACGGCCTGGGGGCCAAGGCCAATCGGGTGACCGCAGCCCGAGCAATGGACGCCGTCAGCTCCGGTCGCAGGCCGAGTTCACCATTCTCCGCTTGAACCTGTAAAACTGTAGAGCGATCGATCGCGCCGCCCGCCATCAGGGTATCCAAGCGCTCTAGGGTTGAGGTAATCAGTTGATGATAGCCCCAACGCTGGAACACCTCCTGTAGACAAGTTTCGAGCCAACGTTGCTGAGTAACTTCTAAAGGTAATAAATCACGCGCCCCTGGGGGTGGCTGATAAACCATGACTACTTTTTCTTACCGCCAAATAAACCACCAAACAGGCCTCCTTTCTTCGCTGTGTTCTCCTTCTGGCCTGCCGCGTTAGCATTGGCGGACGATGGGGGTTGGGAAGTCGAGGCACTGGAACCGGAAGAACCTCCATCAATTTTATGCCCCAGCTTCTCCAAGTGACGCTTTGCTTCTAAGCCTCGGGGATCTTCAGGATTCAGCTCAAGGGCGCGCTTAATGGAAACCTTCGCCATGGTGGCTTGTTTTTGGTGAAGATAGACAATGCCCATGAGGCTATGGCACCGGCTATCCTTCGGATCGGCCCGTAAGCCATCGCGTAACTCCAGGATCGCCTGGGAATAGGCCCGCTTACGCACATATTCTTCCGCACGACGCAAATAGCCATCGGCCAAGGAAATCCGCTGGGCCTGGGTTTGGAGAACCGTTACAGGACTTGCCCCAGTGGGTTCCGTCATGGGCCTGCCAGCGGTAGGGGTAGGCCGAGCCCCCCCCATAGGGTTCGCTGGAGTAGATGGAGCCGTCGTCGGCTTGGCAGCAGGCATGGGATTGCCCCCTTTCCGCATCATATAGACCAAATTGAGCTCGCTCAGCTTACCGATAACCGCTCCGAGGGTATCTAGGTTGTCATACTGGCTTGCACCCAGTGCATTGACGAGCTGCTGATATTCGTGGTCAATATTACTGGTCTTGGCTAGTTTCTGGGCTTCTTCCGAAAACTGACTGATACCAACCTTTTGCTGAACCGCCTGTTGTCCTTTTAGGCGCACTAAGACCTGATATTCCTTGCGATTTTTCTCCTGAAATATCATTTCGTAAGCTGGATTCACCCATTTAGAGAGGATCTGCGTCGCTAGCTGCTTGTGGGAATCGCTTTGATTTGCCAAACTGTCGGGGTGCAGTTTTCGAGCAATTTTGAGATAGCGCTTGCGAACCGCCTGTGCCTCAGCATTCACTGGAACCCCCAGCACAGCATGGTGGTCAATGAAGTTATCGAGGGTGAATAGACCCGTTGTAATCTCGAAAGACATTGCTTGCCCTTGCTAAGTCTGGGATGAATCGGATTAGCCCTAAGATTGAAACCCTGATGGCTCAGTACAGTCAGTACAGATCAATAACAAATCAGTAAAGGTGAGAGAACTTCGGCAAGAGAGACCGGTCGCTTAGCTGTGTCTAATGGCTGGCGCAAACGCTCTGAGTTGCCCTAAAACCTCAAAGGAGGATTCAAAGTCCTTGGTTGTAGGCCCCTAGTCTTAGAAACCTAGTTTTAGATACCTAGTCTTAGATACCTAAGAGCTTAACGCTTAATATTTTGTCACTTCAATAGGGCTGTCATGAATGTATGTGATGAATTGTAGAAGATGATCTGCCTCGATGGAGGTGTCAAAGCCCTCACCCCCCTTGCTATAAGGATCTCTAGGGCAAACGATACTGATCCGGATTTCCTAGGGAACGAGTGTTTTCTAGGACGGTACTCAGGGCTGGATGAAGGATGCCATTGGTTGCCAGAATTCTGCCGGAGGCTAGGTCAAACGGGGCTCCATCATAGGCAGTCACCCGTCCTCCCGCCTCTTCAACTAGCACGACCCCTGCGGCCAAATCCCAGGGCGACAATCCCCGCTCCCAATATCCATCTAAGCGACCACAGGCCACAAAGGCTAGATCGAGGGCTGCGGAACCGCCCCGACGGACCCCTTGGGTGAGGTGGGTGAGGCGACAAAATTCGGCGTAGTTGTTGTCATCGCGATCGCGTCGGTCATAGGCAAATCCCGTGACTAAAAGGCTTTTATCTAAGGTTTCTGTGGTGGAAACCTGAATCGGTTGACGGTTGCGCCTTGCCCCTAGGCCGGTTGCGGCTTGGTAAAGCTCATTGAGATAGGGGGCAAAAATCGCCCCTACCGCTGGTTTTCCTTCGATCAAGAGGCCGACCGAGACGGCGTAGAAGGGATATTGATGGGCATAGTTGGTGGTGCCATCTAAGGGGTCAATCGCCCAGAGATACTGGCTTTCGCGACCGGCGATCGAGCCTGATTCTTCTGCCAAAATGGGATGGTCTGGCACATGGCGCGCTAGCACCTTGAGGACAGCGGCTTCGGCGGCCCGATCGGCATTGGTGACGAGATCGCCCGATCGCCCTTTTTCTTCAATGGTTTCCAGATTGCCCCAAAACTGCTGGAGGACAGCCCCGGCTGACAGGGCTGCCTCTGTGGCGATATCTAAAAATATTTGCAGTTGTTGGGGATGAGTCATAGGCCCAGATTTTACAGTACCCGCTCCCGGTGTTTTGCCAGCCACATTGCTGAATTGCAAGTCCCTAGAGGGTCTCACGAAATTCCGTGGGGGTTTGGCGCAGGGGATTGGCGGGATTCCAGATGCCCAAACCGCTGAGCCGAGCGGTTTCTTGGGCGCGCTTCAGCCGTTCGTCATAGCGAATATTGGGCAAACGCGGAGCGGCCAGGGCGTAGCCCTGCGCCACTAAGGCTTGATTCAGCAAGCGATCGCCCTGCCACACATAGGCCAGCAGACGCTTGTAACTGTCCTGCGGCTGCAAATCAAACTCTAGCTGGATTTGTCCCTCATCGACCAGGGCCTGCAATCGGTTTAGGGCCTCTTCTCCCCAGGGTTTTTGCTTGGGATTAGGGGCATCAATACCCAACAGGCGCACGGACTGCTGACTAACCGGATCAAGGGTGGGAATGGTAACGCTGAGGGTATGGCCACTCATAACCCGTTGCACGGTGGCATTCACCCGCTGAACGGGAGGTTGGGAGGGGCCGCAGCTACTCAAAAGCATGACCAGCAGTGGCATCAGGCCCCAGTGCAGCAGCCATCGACTTGACCCTTGTCTGGCCCATCGACTCAGCCCTTGTCCGGTTCCCTGGCCCCTACTCATCGTCCAAGGGGAGCCCCATCCGCACCTTGCCGCGACCAAAGTAGCGCCCGAACTGGAGTTCATAGACTTCGTCTTCATCCTGGGTTTCCACCTCTAGGTCCGAGCGGGGATAGCTGACGCAGAGCAACGCATAGCCCTGGCGACGCAGATGGGGTGATAGGCCCATGGCTTCGGGCTGGTAGATTTCGCCGGTTTTGATCCGAACTGCGCAGGTGGTGCAGGCTCCATTGCGGCAAGAGAAGGGTAAATCGATGCCTTGGCTCTCGGCACTGTGGAGGATGTAGCGATCTTCCGGTACTCGGACGACGTAGTCTACGCCCCGTTGGCGATCGCGAATGCGAACCGTATGAACTGGAGTCATAACAAGCAATCTTAAAATAACGGCTAAAAACAAGTCCTAAAAAATAGGGCTTAAAACAACCTTAGCTGGTTAGGCGCTGCGGCGAGCTGATTCCAGGGAAGCGGGGGAACTTCGATCCCCTGGTGTTGGCCTTGCGCTGCGAGCAATGCCTGAAACTGACGGGCGGTGCTGGGCGATCGCGCCTCCACCGGGCAATGGACAAAAAAATAAACCCTGGTCCCTTGCTTGAGCCAGCGGGCCACCCGCTGCGCCCACTCGAAGGCATAGGCCGAGTTCCGCTCCGCTTCCGGATGGGTAATCCAGCGGACCAATGTCCAATCCGTTGTCAGTTGGGGCTGCAGGGGCAAGTTTGGCTTTTTGCGCTGGGATGTGGCCTGGGGATCGTCGGGACCGTCATAAAGGGCGCGGGTATCGAGCAAAACGCGAGCCATGCCGTGGGTGTTTAGCAGTGTCTGGAGCCATTGCTGGGGTTGGGGCTTGAACCAGTCGGGATGACGCACTTCCACCGCCAGGGCCACCACTGGCGGCCAGCCTGCGAGAAACTGGCTGAGATCCTCCCGTTGATCGGGACCATACCAGGGCGGAAGCTGCATGAATACCGGTCCTAGCCGAGGTCCCAGGGGCTGCATCAGCGTCAGAAACCCGAGGGCCGCTGGTAGCGCCGGAGCCAAGAGTCCGCCATGGCTAATCTCGCGCGGCAGCTTGAGGCAAAACTGAAACGTTTCCGGGGTTGCCGCTGCCCAACGCTGCACCATGGCCGCTCCCGGCACGGAATAAAACGTGGTATTGCCTTCTACCGCCGTGAGGCGATCGCCATAGAGCCGCAGAAAATCGCTCGATCGGCTACCCGTGGGATAAAAATCGCCCACCCAGGGCCGATAGGCCCAAACCGCACAACCCAGAAAGAACCCAGACATCACCCCTAGCTTCCCTTGCCGGGCGGTTCCGAGCGGAAGTAATCGGCGCTCCCCACCTGACCAATGGCCTCGCGATCGCGGTTGATACATTCGGGTTTATTGACAAATTGGCAAACCCGAGCCCAGAGTTTGGCTCGGGTCCCAGCGGGTCCCATGGAGAAGATGACGCGATCGCCACCGATCATGGGAATAATTTTGACCCCGCAGAGCGGGCAGACTTGTTCAGATGGTTCAGGGGACATTGGTTCAGACATCAGCTTTTGAATCTCCTTATGAATCTTCAGAGGTTGACGAAATCACGACTCAATCCCTCACCGTTTGAGGCGATCGAGATTGAGCACCGTAACACCCAGCGTCACCAGCAGCACCCCAATCCCCTGGGGCAGCGACAACGACTCAATCGAAAAAATCACGCCACCCAAGGCCACGAGCAGCGGAGCCCAACCATTAATCACGGTGGTCCAAGCGGGTCCTAGGCGCATTAAGCTGGCTGCGTTAAAGAAATACCCCAGAAACACCGTCGCACTCAAAACCAGACAGGCTAAAACATAGCCAATATCATGGCGCGGGGTAACCTGCCGCAAAAAGAACAGGGCAGGCATGGAAAACAGCCAGGCGAGGCCAAACTGGAGCACTGTCAGGGTTAGCAGATTCAGCCGTCGGGTATGGAGGCGGCTAAACAAAACGTACAGACTGAAACACAGGGCACTGATAATGCCGGGGTTAATGCCATTACTGCTGCCGCTTTGGGCCAGCAGGACCAATCCGCCTAGACCAATGGGAAGCAGTGCCCAGAGGCTGGAGCGCGTGAGCGATCGCCCAAACAAACTCCAGCCAAAGACCTGCACCGCCGCCGGATAGACAAACAGCAATCCCACCGCCACGCTGGCCGAGGAGTTGGCGATCGCTCCATAGAGCAAAAACTGAGAGAAAAACAACAACAGGCTGCTAAAAACGAGGGACACCAAAGGACGGCGATCGCGACTGCGGAACAACTCCTGGATTTCTTCAAGCAGCGGCGGATAAAGACCGTGGCCAATCACCAGCATGAACGGCAACACCATCAGCATCCGAACCCAGAACGTTAACAAGGCACTGGCCCATGTGGGATCCATCAACCCCTGTTCTGCAAATTTGAGCCAGGGCACCCCATGGAAAATCACCTGAACCGTGCAATATTGCAGCGCCAGCATACAGAGCGAGCAGGCCGCGCTGACGTAGGCCGATAGCTGGGAGGGATGGGGACGGGGCAATTGAGCCATGCGAGGCGGCACTGCCACCGCCTCGGGTAAGGCAGAAGCCGTTGAAGTCGCTTCGGGTTCGGGCTCCGAAGGCTCGAAGGCGCTGGGGAGGTCAGGGGTCTCGAACGGGTCGGGAATTTCGAAGGACTGGGGGGAAGTGGGGGAGGGAGGCGTCGGGGTGACGGGGGCAGTGGGTGGGGGGGTGAGGGGAGGGCCTGGGTGGGGTGGGCCTGGATTGGAGGGCTTTCCAAAAACAATGTCTGCGGGAAAATCATTGATGGCCAGCGTCTCCGCTGGAGCCATTTCAGGGGTTTCTTCTGGAGGACCTTCAGGGGTCTCTTCCCCAACACCTAACTCCGCCACCAAACCACGACCGGACTGTGCTCCCAGAATGCTGGCGATGGAGCTGAGGCCCGAGACGTTGCTAGTCTCAGGTGCCCCTTCAAATCCCCCATCCCACCCTTGTCGCTGGGATTGCAGCAGTTGTATCCGCTGGACGAGGGTTTCCAGCAGGACCTCGCCTTGATGTTCGAGGGCTTGCATGCGCAAGAGTTGCTGGCTGAGGTCGCTTTGGTGGCGGCTGAGGTCCTGTTGGAGGGTGGCGATCGCCGTTTTCAAAAGGCTCTCAAAGCGTTCAACCTCAGCCTGGGCAGGCGCTCTTTGATCTCGCTGGAGCTGTTCAAGCTGGTTCAATTGGGTTTGAAGCTGGTCGCGATCGCCCCTAAGCTGCTGGATCTCCGTCTGGAGCTGGAGTTTTTGCGATCGCAGCGCCGTAATTTCCCCTCGCAGATCCGTTAGTACATATTCCTTTAACCCTCCCAATTCCTGATTGAGGGTTTGCAGCAAGGTTTCCGTCAACTTCCAATTGGGATCCGCCGGAGCAGTCATTAGCTCAGGCTCCTAGAGTGAGGTGCTCGGCTGGGAATTGAGCGACACACTATCGGGCAGGGTGTGGCGCTGAGGTAGACCATTCCCATTGCTAGGGACCTGTGACAAGCTAGGCAGATGGTGCATCCGCACGAGCTGCGTCAACGTCTTTTTCATCTGGGTACGCGGCACGATCAGGTCCACAAAGCCATGCTGGAGCAAATATTCTGCTGTTTGGAAATCGTCCGGCAGTTTCTCCCGCAGCGTCTGCTCAATCACCCGCCGCCCCGCAAAGGCAATCATCGCCTTGGGCTCCGCCACGATCAGATCTCCGAGCATGGCAAAGCTCGCCGTTACCCCGCCCGTGGTGGGGTGGGTCAACACAGGAATATAGAGTAGCCTTGCCTCTCGGTGTCGTTCCAAGGCTCCCGAGATTTTGGCCATTTGCATGAGGCTGAGCATGCCTTCCTGCATCCGGGCTCCCCCCGACGCACAAACCACAATCACGGGCAATTGCTCGGCGGTGGCTTGTTCAATCAAGCGGGTGAGTTTTTCGCCAACCACGGAGCCCATGCTGCCCCCCATAAAGCGAAAGTCCATCACCGCCAGGGCAACGGGTTCACCGTCCATTTGGCCCAGCCCCGTTTGGATGGAATCGGTAAGTCCTGTTTTGGATTGGGTATCACGGAGGCGATCGGCGTAGGCTTTGCGATCACGAAACTCCAGCGGATCCACCGGCTTCACCTGGGCATTGATCGCCCCCCAGGTGCCCGCATCAATCAGTTGCTCAATCCGCTCGTCGCTAAAAATACGGATGTGGTGGCTGCATTCCAAGCAAACCATCTGATTAGCGCGCAAATCCTTGGTATAGGTCAGCACCCCACAGGCTTCGCATTTGGTCCATAATCCATCGGAGATATCTCGTTCCGGTTGGACTTGTTGGGTGGGTTCTGCCTTGCGGCGATTTGCGAACCAATCTAATAGAGACATTGCAACGCCTCCCTGGCCTGCGTTTAGGAAGTAAAGAATAAGGGGTCCTAGGGGATTGACCCTAAACCCGAATTCATCCTACCAGTTTGGCGGAAGGGGCTTGAGGTTCAGTCGCGCTTGTCCTCTAAAACTTCTTGTTTACGTTCGTCTTAAAAAATTTTCAAAACCTCAACCTGGGGAAGCGCTGGGAAAGAAAAAACTGAGATAAAGCTGGATCAAACTCGGTCCCCACAGCGCGCTCACCGTAGCACCCAGAGCCAAAAAGGGACCAAAAGGGATTTGCTGTTTGCGATGGAGCAGGCCCAAGGCCATGCCACCAATACCCACCAGAGAACCGGCTAAACAAGCCAGAAATCCACCCAGAAGCAATAGTTTCCAACCCAGCCAAGCCCCCATCATCGCCGCCAACTTGGCATCTCCACCGCCCATGGCCGTTTGCCCCAAGGCTGCGGAGCCAAACCAATTAATCAAGGTCAAGAGCCAAATTCCGAGCACCGCTGCTCCGATCCCCCGCATTAGCCCTAAGGCCCAATTTCCCTGCAACGCGCCCAACCCAGTCTGAAAAATCAATCCCAAAACTAAACCGGATTGGGTCAAGGAATTGGGAAGGGTCAAGGTGTCGAGGTCAATCAAGGAGAGCGCCAGCAGCCAGCTAACCAGCAGCCAGTAGCCCAGTGTCATCCAGGAAAAACCCGTAACCGCAAACACTAAAACGAACAGCAAGCCCGTGCTCAGCTCTACCAGGGGATAGCGAATCGAAATTGAGGCGCGACAATGGGCACAACGTCCTTTAAGTCGCAACCAGCCTAAAACTGGAATGTTTTCAGTGGGACCAAGCCGATGCTCGCAACGGGGACAGCGAGAGGGGGGATGGATGAGGGAAAGTCCCTCGGGCAGTCGATAGACAACTACATTGAGAAAGCTGCCGATGGCTGCACCCAATATCAATACAAGCAGCAAGGGGAGAGAGGCGATCGCCCGATACCCCCAAATTTGCACCAGAGTGATCAAATCCATGAGCCTTGGTCCTTCACTGCTTGACCCATCAGCGTTTTCGTCAGAGTTTAGTACAGCTCAGACTGAATTTGCTCAAACGGAATAAAGCATTCTTGGGGCAACAAAATCGGCTTGCGACCAAAGATCAGCTTGCCGCGATGGTTATAACGATTCAAGGCGACCCCCATGGGACGCTGAGTTACGTCGGGATGAGCCTCATAGAAGGAGCGATAAATCTGTCTCGCGGCTCGCAGAAGGGCAGGGTCCAAAAGATTGGGAACTCCTCTGTAGCTGGCGGCTGACTGCTCGAAGTTTTCCATGGTCAGGGGCGGTGCTGCGTATACCACGAATTTAAACCCTCGTCCTGTAATTCGCCTTAAACCGGAAATCTCAGCCCTAGAGCCCTAGGGCATATCCCGGTTGTGAACGATAGCCTATCATTTCCTCCTAGAAAGGTAATACTCGGTAATCACTGACTTCTAGAACCCTTAATTTCCAAGAGTTTGAAGAGAATTCAGGGATCTTGCGATGGCCCCTACCCCTGCAAGGGGGTGGCAGGTCATTTTTGCCGATGGTCATCCCCCCACAATTGAGGGGTGGATATGCCAATTCTTAGGTTGATTTGATTATAGTACTTACGCATTAATTTTATCCAGACTCCAGACTCAAACCCGGTTGGCGGCTCTAGGTCTTACCCTACCGGATCGAGAGGGAGGGTCTGAGAAATGGCCTAGTTTATTCTACGGAGATATTAAAATTTTGATTTTTCCGGTAGAAATTTCCGGACAAGCCATGGGCATGATCGGGTCGAGAACCGCTGGATGGGTCGGGACAAGAGATTGTCTTGCCCCAACGCGAAATGGCCTTTCCTAGTTTTTCAAAGCTGCTAACAGAGCTTCGCCCATGGCCTTGCAGCCCACGGACTGCATGCCTTCTGACATCAGATCGCCTGTGCGGTAGCCTGCGTCTAGAACTTGCATGACCGCCTGTTCAATTTGGGTCGCCGCTGCCGGTTGATTGAGGCCATAGCGCAGCATCATGGCAGTGCTGAGCACCTGGGCTAGGGGGTTGGCTTTGTCCTGTCCGGCAATGTCGGGGGCGGAGCCATGGACCGGCTCAAATAGGCCAGGACCGTTGGAACCAAGGCTGGCGGAGGGCAACATGCCGATGCTGCCGGTGAGCATGGCGGCGATATCCGAGAGAATGTCGCCAAACAAATTGCCGGTGACGATGGTGTCGAATTGTTTGGGGGCGCGGACGAGCTGCATGGCGGCATTATCAACGTAGAGGTGGCTGAGTTCCACGTCGGGGTATTCGGGGGCGAGGGCGGTGATGCGATCGCGCCACAACTGCGACACTTCCAGCACATTAGCCTTATCGACGGAACACAGTTTTTTGCCCCGCTTCTGAGCGGTCTCAAAGGCCACGCGACCAATGCGATCGATTTCCGAGACCTTATAGGCCATCGTATTCACCCCGCGCTGCTCCCCAGATTCCGTCGCAAACACGCCCTTGGGTTCCCCAAAGTAAATGCCGCCGGTCAGCTCCCGTACCACCATCAGATCTACGCCTTCCACCACGTCGCGCTTGAGACTAGAGGCATCGACAAGCTGGGGTAAAATCGTTGCAGGGCGCAGATTCGCAAAGAGTTCGAGGCCCGCCCGTAGGCCCAAGAGGCCGGTCTCGGGGCGTTGGCTACGGGGCAAGTTATCCCACTTGTATCCGCCGATGGCTGCCAGCAACACCGCGTCACTGGCACGGCAGGTCGAGAGCGTTTCCTCCGGCAAGGGTGACCCTGTGGCATCGATCGCCGCCCCGCCCAACAGCGCCTCGGTAAATTCAAAGGCGAGGTCATGCTGTTGACCCACGAGGTTCAGGACATCAACAGCCACGGCCATAATTTCGGGGCCAATGCCGTCGCCGGGGAGGAGGGTAATGCGATAGGTCTGGGACATGGTTTGTTTTTGCGTAAATCAGGCATTGACCAGGATACGCAGAAACGTGGTTCAAGGAAATGGCGCGGATAGAGCCCAATCCTCCTGTCGGAGGAATCTAAGCCTGGAGCGGCAGCATTGCTTCAACGTTGAACTCGCAGTCAGGAAAGGCGAGCGGTGCGAGGGCTTCGAGCGGTTCCAAAATCAAATGTTGCTGATAACTCTGCTCCGTGGGTTGACGAAAAACGTGGAGCTGACGCTGGTTCACATCCAGCACCCAGTAATCGGCAATGCCGGAGCGGGCATAGGCCAGTGCTTTCTCGCCAGTGTCGTATTTAAAGGTTCGATCTGACACTTCCACCAACAAAAATACATCCTCCGGTCGAGGATGATGCTCAATATAATCCAGAGGGTCGGGTACGACGACGGCAATGTCTGGCTCGGGTTCCGAGTAATCGTTGAGCTGCACTGGGTCTTGGATCCTGACTTGTGCGCGATCGCCACCAAGACGCTGGTCAAAGAGGCGGCGGGTTCTTTGGGTTCCAGCGCTATGAGCGGTTCCTTTTGCTGCCATGCGTCGCAGTTGTCCATCTAACAGTTCGATCCGTTCATCGGGCTGAAAAATTCCGGCCTCCGCCATGCGGTGGTAGTCATCAACGCTCAGGGGACGCAGGGCAACGGTGGCGACCATAGCAATTTGGGGTTCAAGAATTTTTGTCGAAGGTTGGACGATGGGGGTCTGGGTTCAGTTTAGCGCTTTGCCTCTGGCCTCATCCAGATTGGATAGAAAATCGGGGTTTAGCATTGCTAAACCCCTTGTCGGTGGCGATCGCCCCAGATCCAAGCCTGCTGCCTAGATCAGCTTTACCGCCCGCAAACCAAACAACAGACCCACTGCTGTCGTAAATGCTGCACCCAAAACCACAAAATATAGAACAACGCCCATGGTGTTTTCCTTAGCTGTTTTAAAGTTGCTGCATCTATTGAAGCATAATAGCGGTGCCGCCTAGAAGGTCCCCCATCGGAGTGGATCCCTTAAAAAATCATAAAAGCTTCCGCTATTGAGTTGCTGCAACATCTTCTTGGCCCAGTTATGGAACAGTGGCCCATGGAGGAACTCGCCTGAGAAGAGCGGTTTACACTGGGTGCCTGCGGCGATGGGCTAGCATGGGATTTATAAATCTCGGACCCGGTGATGGTTGCTGAGTTTGCTGGATATCTAGACTTTGACTTTGTTGGTGGCGATCGCCGTTATGAGGAGGGGCGATCGCTTTATAATTCTACAGCCTGTGATTGGGCTGTTGAGGCGTTTGGCTTTGGGGGAGAGGCCGGAACATGTGCTGTTGGCGGGGCGTCCGGGTTCGGGGAAGTCTACGACGTTGCAACGATTGTTGTTGGAGTTGGTGGAGGCTGCGCGGGCGGATGAGTCGCAGCCGATTCCGGTTTTGGTGCAGTTGAAGGGGAGTTCTCCCATTCTGGAAGCGATCGCCAATGAGCTTGAAAAAGGCGACCTTGAATTCGATCCGAAAGAAATCAAGCGCTTATTGCGTCATAAACGGCTAATCCTGCTGCTGGATGGTGTTAATGAAATTCCAAATGATCTGCTAAGGAGGGGACTACAAGAATTCAGAAACCACTATTCTGATATTTCGATAATTCATCAACTAAATTTCTCACTCTTTCCACTACAACTATGAAAGCGATCGAAACCACCGCCACCCTCACCGAAACCGGACAGCTCACCCTTGACCAACCCCTGACCCTGCCTCAACACAGCCGCGTCCGCATCATCGTCCTCATCCCTGAAGACGAACCGCAACCATTAGAAAATAGCAAGGGCGAACTCGAAGAAGACCCCAACAGCACCCCCCCACCGAAGACATAATCAAAGGCATCCAACAAGGCTTCCAGGAAGCACTCAGCGGTCAAACGATTTCCCTGTCAGAACTTTGGGAGGGCATTGATGCAGAAAGTGTTTATTCCAAATCCGATCGCGCAGATGTCAGCAACAAAGTCATTAAAGATGCGATCGCCCAATACGAACGTCAGCAACAAACCGACAATGAACCATGAGCAATAGCCCCCACAACTCGCCCGCTTTCAACATTGGTTCCGTTGGAACACTCAACACCGGCAATGTCACCATTCACGGCGATCAAGTTGGCATTCAGCACAACCACACAACCAGTCCTGAAATAGACGCAGCACTGAAACAGCTTCAGACCTATCTAAACTCACTCCAAACGCAACATCCCGAGCCCTCAAGCGAGACCGAAGCCTTAGCCATCATCGATGCGGAGTTCACAGAAATCCAACGTCAGCCCGACCATAGACTGGCCACGCTTCGCCAACAACTTACTAATCCAGAAGGCCACTTCCAAGCCACCAAAGCAACCCTTGCTGAAATCGCCAAGCACTATCTCGAAGAAAGCGTTTGGTCCAAAGCCATTCTCACCTACATCGACAAACTCAGTGAAACCCCAGACCAAGGAGAATAGACCATGCTAGCCACCCCCTATCCTCCCCTCGAAACCCCAGCCCACCAACCTGCCCACCTCAAACGCCTCCCCCGCATCCGCGTTGCCCAAATAGCTATGGACTACCTCACCCACGGTTCCCCCGTCTCGATTCCTCACTCGTATGCGGGCCGAGGGGAGACTCTGAACCATGGCCGTTGCATTGTATATGGATGTCCATATTCCCCAATCTATTACCTTACAGCTCCGTCCTTTCAAGTGAGGCCCATCCCAGGACATAATCCGCCCCAGCGCCACAAATCCAGATAAGATCCAGAGGCAATTGCCCGACGTTCAGCGCCCTTTTCCATGAAATCGACGATCGCCCAGCTCAGGGACCGCTTCGAAACCGCCCTGGTCACCGCCTGTGGGGTCAGCGAGCTACGGTGAATTGCCGTAACCATTCCACCAGAGCATCACGGCCAGTTTCTCCTGCCGCGATCGCCAAAACAATCCTCTCCTGTTCATCCACAGCAGCACGAATCTCTCTCCCATTCAGAATTAGAAAGACCTCCATCGCCGCATGACCCGTTCGTTTGTTCCCGTCTACAAAGGGATGATTCATAATGATAGAGAATCCCAGAGCAGCCAACTTCTCAATGAGACTTGGGTAGAGATCTACTCCTCCAAAAGCCATTTGGGGCTGAGCGATCGCCGACTCCAGAAGACCCAAATCACAGACCCCAGAAGCTCCACCCGATTGTTCAAGAATCCTGTGATGGAGTTGTAGCACCTCCACCAACGTCAGGTAACGCATTAGGCTAAGCGCTGATACAGCTCAGTATTCTTGTTTAAGACGTAATTAGTCGCATCCTGAAAATCAGCTTGTTGCGCGCTGAGCCAGCTTTCTAAACTGGAACGCAAAAGTATATCTAAAGGAATATTTTGAGACTTCGCCAAATCCTGCAAGGCTTGTAGCCTCTCTTCTGAAAGTTCGATCGTGACAGACGCCATCGCAGTAACCTTCTTAGTGCCTTTCTGCCCAAATTTTAGCATCAGCACTTGCTTAGCCTATGCGCTGGATTCGCAAAGTGCTTGACCCAAGCGCCCTTCAAGAAGCCAATGCCTGTAATAACCCTCTAGTCCCAGGACATAATCCGGCCCAGCGCCACAAATCCAGATAAGATCCAGAGGCAATTGCCCGACGTTCAGCGCCCTTTTCCATGAAATCGACGATCGCCCAGCTCAAGGACCGCTTCGAGACCGCCCTCGTCACCGCCTTTGGCCCAGACCTCGCCGGGACGGATCCGATTTTGGTCCCGGCTAGTAACCCGAAATTTGGGGACTTTCAGGCCAATGTTGCCATGTCCTTGGCCAAACCACTCAAGGATAAGCCGAGGGCGATCGCCGAGAAGATTGTCGAGAATCTGGATGTGAGCGCGCTGTGCGAGGAGCCCGCGATCGCCGGACCCGGTTTCATCAACCTCAAACTCAAGCCCGCCTACATCAACGAACAGCTCAAGGCGATTCAAAGGAGCCATCGTCTCGGCATTGAACCCGCTCAAAATCCCCAGAAAATCATCGTCGATTTTTCCAGCCCCAACATCGCCAAGGAAATGCACGTGGGCCATTTGCGATCGACCATCATTGGAGACTCGATCGCCTGTGTTCTAGAATTCCAAGGCCACGACGTCCTACGACTGAACCATGTGGGGGATTGGGGAACACAGTTTGGTATGTTGATTACACATCTCAAGGATGCCTGCCCAGAAGCCTTGGCCGACGCGGAATCGGTTAATATTGGTGACTTGGTGGCGTTTTATAAACAAGCCAAACAGCGGTTTGACGAAGACGAAGACTTTAAGGAAACCTCGCGGCAGGCCGTGGTGGGGTTGCAGTCCGGCGATGCGGATTCGCTTAAGGCTTGGCAGGTGCTGTGCCAACAGTCGCGTAGGGCCTTTCAGGAAATTTACGATCGCCTCAATATCCGTCTAGAAGAACGGGGTGAATCGTTTTATAACCCCTATTTAGCCGATGTGATTGCAGGTTTGAAAGAGGCCCAACTGCTGGAAACCGATGATGGGGCCGAGGTGGTGTTTCTGGAGGGATTTACGAATAAGGAGGGCGATCGCCAGCCGCTGATCGTCCAAAAATCTAACGGCGGTTTCAACTACGCCACCACGGACCTCGCCTCCATCCGCTACCGCACCACCCAGGACGGAGCCCAGCGTATTATCTACGTCACCGACGCCGGACAGGCCAACCACTTTGCTCAGGTGTTCCAGGTGGCAAACCGGGCCGGGTGGGTGCCGGAGGGTGTGAGTTTGGAGCATGTGCCCTTTGGTGTGGTTCAGGGGGAGGATGGCAAGAAGTTTAAGACGCGATCGGGCGAGACGATCCGACTGAAGGATTTGCTGGATGAGGCAGTTGTGCGCGCAAGAAAAGACGTGGAGCAGCGCATTGCGGACGACAATCGGGGTGAAAGCGAGGACTTCATCGAGAATGTTGCGCAGAAGGTGGGTCTCGGTGCCGTCAAATACGCCGACCTGAGCCAAAATCGCACCAGCAACTACATCTTCAGCTTTGATAAAATGCTGGCGCTCCAGGGCAATACGGCTCCCTACATGCTTTATGCTTACGCACGGGTCAAGAGCATCAGCCGCAAGGGCGAGGTGGATTTTGCAACGATCGATCCCTCTGCCATCACGGTGGAAACTCCCGAAGAGCTGGCTCTGGCGAAGCATATCCTGCAACTGGATGAAGTTTTGGATGCCGTCGAGGCGGATCTGCTGCCGAATCGGCTCTGCCAGTATTTGTTTGAGCTGAGCCAAAAGTTCAATCAGTTTTATGAGCAGTGTTCGGTGCTGCAAGCGGAGGAACCCCAGCGGACTTCGCGGTTGGTGCTGTGTGATTTGACGGCGCGATCGCTCCAGCTTGGTCTGTCGTTGTTGGGGATTGAGGTGTTGGAGCGGATGTAGGCTATGAATGAGCCGAGCCACTTCCCTAACGCGAGGTCCGCCCTATGACTCAGCTACAAGTTAGTCCTTCTGTCAACGAATGGCTCCAGCAGGAACCTGAGTTTGTGGCGCAATGGCTTCGAGAAGTGGAGAATGGTGGAATTGAGATCCAGGAGGATTTCAATTGGCATGGCTTAGCCCAAGGATCTGCATCACTGGCTCAAAAGTTTGCTCTAGAGAGAGAGCGTCAGCGGTCTTTACAGTGGGCAGGAGTGGCGATCGCACTCTATGAGCAGCTCATCCCAAAAACACCTGTTCTACACCGGAATTCCTTAGACTGTGATTCCTTCGCCCAATCAGCGATGAACCTCAGGGTTAATATGATGCGGGCTTGGGGAGCTTGCCCTGAGCATTTGGTTCTAGATCCTAAAATTGTCACAGACTGGTTCTTTCAGCAGTTCAGCCAATCGGCTGAAGAGATTAAGCGAGAAGCAGAGCCCTGGCAAAGACCCGGTATTTTTCAAGATCGGCAGTACATCGCGAACCATCTTGAAACCCTCAAACATCTGCGCCGTCTCAAAAATTATCTTAATGTAATTGAACCGCTGCTGGGACTCAATAACTGGCAGCCCCCAGAAGAATTGGAAGCTTGGCTCTCTCTAAAACCGCTGCTGCCATAAACAGATGACTGCACGGTGGGCTCTGCCAAACTCCGGAGAACCGCTCCATCTCGGCCTATCGTTGCTGGGCATTGAGGTGCTGGAGCGCATGGAGGGCTTTTACAATGGTCGGTAAGCTTGAAATTCTTCGCTAATCCCATGAATCTACAACTCTCAATTCCAGATTCAGTCATTGCTGCCCTACGTGTTCCCGAACCTCGGGTGCAGCAGATACTTCTGATTGAGCTGGCGATCGCCCTCTACCAACAGGAGATTCTCTCTTTCGGCAAAGCCCGAGAACTTGCACAGCTTGATAAATACGAGTTTGGGCAACTCCTAGGACAGCGACAGATCGAGCGCCACTACACCATGCTGGAACTAGAGGATGATCTTGCCTATGCCGGTTGTTAGCAATACATCACCCATTTTGAACCTGGCGATTGTGGGACAGCTCGGCCTCCTTAAGATGCAGTTCAGCCAAATTTTGGTGCCTTTGGAGGTTGTTGCCGAGCTGAAACCTGACGAACAGCGCCCTGGATCGGTAGCAATTCAACAAGCCTTGGACTCAGGCTGGATTCAGTCTCAACCGCTCAGTCCCCAATCACTTCCCAGCTTTACGCTTCTCCGGCAGCACCTAGATCTGGGAGAATCAGCTGCGATCGCCCTAGCGTTAGAAATCCAGGCCAAGATGATACTGCTAGATGAGCGGGAGGGTCGCAAAACGGCAAAATCTTTAGGGCTGAACATAACTGGACTTCTAGGTGTGTTGCTTAAAGCCAGAGCAACCGGAACAATACCCGCCTTAAAACCCATCGTCGATGACCTTATGAGTCTTGCAGGCTTTCGGATTTCCCCAGCTTTGCTTGAACGAATCCTAGAGAATGATATGGGGCCATAGTTTAAGGGCGCGATCGCGACCGCTCGGTTTGTCGTTGTTGGGGATTGAGGTGTGGGAGCGGATGTAGATTTTCTAAAATGGTCAAGATAGACCATCCAGGTCTTCGCCTACAAGCCAGTGAGGTTTGCCCCATGACGACCGCCGCAACGCTTCCCGCTCCCATTAATATCGGTAGCCTCATTGTTTCCACGCCAGAGGTCGTGGGGGGTAGACCCCGGATTGCGGGTACGCGAGTTTCAGTTCAAAGAATCGTGGGCTGGCATAAGCAAGGGCTCAGTGCGGAAGAAATCCTAGGGCGTTTTGGCCACCTGACCCTAGCTCAGATCTATGCAGCCCTGACTTACTATCACGCCAATAAGGCTGAGATTGAACAGTACTTAGCTGAAGAGGCAGAGGCTTGTGAAGCGCTTCAAGCTCCTGATCACTCTGGGCATGCTGCATGAGTTCAATCAGGCTCTATCTAGACGAAGACGCGATGATTTAGTGAATATCGCAGGCTTTTGTATTTTTCCAGACCTATGCGATCGCATAATCGAGACCAAGACAAGGATGAGTATGGCCGCAGAAGCTTTGTATAAATTGAGATCAAAAATATAAGTGCAGGAATTTCAATCGTTAGAGCAACATTTTTATAATAAGGTCTATCGATCTCATGTGAAGATGTTCTAGCCTGATACGTTGAGCGAAAAAATCTACGTATTTTCCGGGAACTCTAAAAATTCTTTGTATATATGTAAGATACATTGTTAGCTAAGCCACATGAATTGATCAAAATTTTCTACTACTTGCTAGCCAGTTATAGCAATCCGGTTTGAGCGAGCATACGTATGCTGGTGCTCAAGGATTCATCCAGTCTGGACTTGCCTCTGAATGATTCTCAGAAATCAGTCTGGATTGCTGTAACTCATATTTTGTAATAGTAGCTGCTTAGATCCAAGATTATGAATACAGTAGATTCTCAAGTTGTATATCAAGAGCTAACAAGGATTGCTGGCTATCCTCCTCAAGGAAAGTTCCCTGGAAATTTATCTTTCGATTCAGCAGTAAAATATCTATCCTCAAGACTGACTAATGAAGAGAAAATAATCGCTCTTACTACAGTTCGATATAAAGGAATTAATTCTTTTCTCGTGATTACACAAAGGCAAGTGATTTGCTTTTCAGAAAAAGAAACTCTTTTCACAGAAGGAGTAAAAAATATTTCTAAGGTGCTAACAGGAGAAAATGGTCTGATTTTCAAGAGATTGCATGATTTGCATAGCTTCTACTTCATCAATTTACATAGTGGCAGCAAATTCATTTCTTCTCTAAAGGTACTTTCGCTAATAATTGAGGAGAAAGGCAAGATCAAGAAAGATGGCCATGAAGTCAAGTTAGAATTGTTTGCATACTCGTTTTTTGTTTTTTTGGCATTTGTTTTTGGGTCATGTACATATCGTGTTTTCTGAAGTGACAGTCATTCAGGTGCTGGCTCTGTTCGGGAATGTGACGAGCAGGCTGTTCTCAGTCAAATTGAGAATGAAATTGGACCAACTGTTGATAATCAGGAAGAAATTGATTACGCTGCACGAAAATTAAAAGCGGCTTGTCGATATTAGAACTCTTGCACGGATCCCATTTTTGATCTGAGACCCTCATGGTTGCGTTACTCTCTGGTTCATGCAGGAGCTATTGGGATTTACTCAAGGGGACTACATATGCAAGGCGACTGTGCTGCACCACTCAACAGCCTCGCCTTTAACCTCACCCTTATCCAAATTCTCGCTACCGGACACACCGACTAACCCTTTTCCGTCCATAGTGGGCACCATGGACGGAGGAAAACTCTAGCGGACCTTATGGTTGGTGCTGTGTGATTTGACAGCGCGACCGCGACCGCTCGGCCTCTCATTGTTGGGAATTGAGGTGCTGGAACGGATATAAGCATGTTGCTCATGTCCAGCAGTAAAGTTATTTAAACTACGGCTGGAGCAAAGCACACGAATTTCGTTAGTATGTCTAGTATTAAAGCACTGGAGCTGATTGACTGACAAAAGTTTGCGTAAATGTTGCTCAAAGTCTCTTATAGCAAGGGTTTGAGGCGATCTAGAGGGTATTCTGGCTTTGTTTCGCCTGAATCCTTTGACTGGCAAGCATTTCAGGGATTAGTGATCCATGTTTTGTCAGTCAATCAGGCACTGGAGTATTACTCGTGAGAACGAAAAACTGATGATGCCCAATGAAAGAGAGTTACTTTTGCAAGAGCAGGTAACTCTCTACAACAACATTGCAAAGTTTGGTGATGCTGAAGGCAGATTGCTCGCAGAGTTGCAGATCTTTCCATCCCCTAGGATTCGTTGGTCGTTTGAGCAGTTAGGTGTACATGAAGCTTGGCTACCCAGGTCAGGAGACTGTTCGGCACCTCAAATTACTGGTCACTTTTTTACCATTGAGAAACCGAAGATAACACAGTATCGTTCAAACATTGTTGGACCAGCGGAAATCAGAGCAGGAGATACAGCGAGAGCCATTTATGGAGACTTTGATGCCCCCGGCCACTTTTTCAAGTTCTACTTTCCTAATTTCCGCTGTTTGCAGAAGGCCTTTGGGAAACCAATTTGGAACAAACAGATCGATCCCAGCAGGGGAAATGATCAAGAAGTAGGTATGCAAGAGCACGGACGTTACATAGAAGCATCGCTAGACGAAAATTGGAGTATCAAGCTTTTCTCTAGCAAAGATGCTAACAAATGGCTAAATTCAGAAGAAGCCAACATTGGAACACTTCTAACGACTGAAGGCAGCTTCTATCAAACACATTTCAAGGACATTCCTAAAAATTCACCATCTCCATTACAAGCTTTATCTCTGCGGCAAGTCACTGTAGTACTGGAGGATTTGGGAAGCTTTATGGCTTTTCCCAATGGCGGATACTTGGGTCCCATATACATAGAAAGTTGGCAGTATTTAGAGGACACTGATAGCTCCATAGCGGCCGTAGCAAGCCAATATCTGAACACAACGCTAGATAATCTCTCGATTTCTTGGGTCGCAGATGGTATCAAATTACAGCCTTATTTAGAATGTTTTCCCACGTTCAAAGTAATGCTAAATCAGTCATCTCATGATGGCACTTCGTGGAAAGATACATACCGTTTTGTTTTAGCTCAATATTTTCAGGCAACTAGTCCAAAATTCCGAGGTTGGCAGGTTCGGGCAAGCAGTATCGGTTCAGCGTTAGAACGTCTATCCGACATGATTTTGGTACAAGATGAGTCTCATGATGAAAGGAAAGAAAAATGTAATCTACTGTTTGAGCGCGGAAAGGATAAACAAGCAAGACGTGAATGGAATATTGGCAAAGGAGAGGGACAAGAAGATACCAATCCAACCAGCAAGCGTTTATGTCTCATGCTTGAGCGCATAGGCTTGACGAAAGAACATGGGTTCTCACAGGACTTAGAGGATACATCAAAATTCTTGACAGTTAGGAACGAGGCTGTACATCCGAGAGCTATAGGGATAGACGTTAAGGAACGTGACCGTCTCATCTGGAGGGCTGTTCAGTGGGTCGAGGAGGTTCTCCTGTGGAGATTAGGGTATGAAGGGCAATATTGCGATCGCCTGACTGGTGACTATTTCAATACACCTCGATACGATCTCAATACTCGAAATCCTGACTGGTAGATTGTTTAGCCGCAAATCTCTGATCAACATTCATCCCAGTGCTAACAACCGATCAACGATGATTCAAGACCCCGAACTGCGCGAGCAAGTTGGAAAAATAGCCCATAAACTGTTGGGAGGTGTGGAATGGGAATAAATTGGGATCGACTCAAAGCACTTCATTTGCAAGGTGACAGGGCCAGTCAACTCAACAGCCTCTATTTCAACCTTGCCCGTCTCCAAGTTCTCGCCACCGGACACACCGACGAACCCGTCGCCCTTCACCTCATCCGCGAGAGCCAGTGCTTTATCGAATGGATTGTCCCAACCCTCGATCTGGAGACAGACGATATCAGCGTTGCCACGTCACTGGTTGATCTTCAGCGCCAACTCAGCCGATGGAAACTGGAGTGGGGGAAGTGCTGGAGCGAAAAAGAGGCACGGGAGAATCTGGTGACCCAGGCTGCACAATGGTGCGATTTCCTCGGCAGCTTGCATTGCGATCGCCCCCAGAAACCCTCAATGTCCAGCCCAGAACTGTACCAACAGGTCTAGCAAAGTCGCCCTGCTATGATCGAGGAAGTTCAGAGGACCCCCCATGGCGACATCAGCGCTCACCCATCCTCAGCAAGACTGGCCCATCGTGCTTCAGCTCCAACCCGCGTTGAGCCTTGATGACGACCAGTTTTTTGACTTTTGCCAGCTTAACCAAGATTGGCGATTTGAGCGTACCGCTGCGGGAGAGCTGATGATTATGTCACCAACCGGCTCAGAAACAGGCGGTTATAACTTTGACTTGACCGTAGAGTTGGGAATCTGGACCAGGCGTGACGGCAGTGGCAAAGGGTTTGATTCGAGCACAGGCTTCACATTGCCCAACGGTGCCATTCGTTCCCCTGATGCCGCTTGGATTCGGCAAGAGCGCTGGGAAGCCATTCCCCCAGAACAACGACGCAAATTTGCGCCCATTTGCCCAGACTTTGTTGTAGAACTGCGATCGGAGTCTGATGCATTAGAGCCCTTGCAGGCCAAGATGGAGGAATACTTGGATAACGGAGCCCAGCTAGGGTGGTTGCTCGATCGTCAGCACCGCCGTGTCTATGTTTATCGACCAGGGCATGAGGTGGAATGCTTAGACAACCCAGCCTCGGTGAATGGAGAGTCGGTTTTACCCGGTTTTGTGTTGAGCCTGAGCTTGGTTTGGTGAAGCGGGAAACAGGGTAGACAGACGAAACTCTCCAGGTTTGAGGGTTTTGAGCTGGCTGTAGTGCATGGCGATCGCAAGGTCACTTTCTTACTCTTCAAACCCAATCTCTCTCTCTCCGGCTATTCGTGCAAGAGGTCTAATTATTCAAGTTATAGCCAATTCCCCACCAAAACATAGGGTGCCCAGTAGGCCGGATCCCGCAGTTCAGGGTCATTCAACAAAGATAATTGAGCCTGACGCAGGGCTTGGGCCTTGGTTGAGGTCTCCGTGCCGTTCACCTTGGCAATTTGCTGATAAAACTCGCCCATGAGCAAGGCCGTGGACCAATCATCCACCTGCCAGAGAGAGGCCAACGTACTCCGCGCTCCAGCCTTGACTGCAACCCCTGCCAGTCCTAGGGCAGCCCGATCATCCCCCGCAGCGGTTTGGCAAGCACTTAAAATCAGTAACTCAATCGCTTGTCGAGTGGATTGGGAGCGATCGCGCAATAAATTATCCAACTCCGTCACGCGAATGGGTCCATCCGCCGCTAACACAAAAGTCTCTTCCGCCTTAGAGCTAAACTGCCCATGGGTTGCTAGATGCACAATATTAAAGCCTTCTCCCTGGATCTTGGTCTCCAGACTCTGACTGGTAAATTCTTGGTTGAGCAACTGCTGGTTGGTCACGCCTGCATCAACAATGCGCTGAAACTCGGTTGCAATGTTGGGTAAGGGCGGAAACTGAGCAAAGTCAGCGGGAGGGTTGATCAAACCAGCGGCTAAAACATTGAGACGCTCCTGGGCGATCGCCTTAGGTTCCAACAGTTGTAGACCCAAGCTGACGCCGATGGCGTACTTTTCCACGACATACTGTTCTCCATCGTACAAGACCCCCATGGGTACGTTCCGAAAAGCACCATCCAACACAAAAACTAATGTATCGACCTCTGAGGCTTGTAAGTTTTTCTCAATGGGCGCGAGCAACCATTCGTAAATGAGTTTCGAGCGCTGCTTCACTTGGAACGTCTTCGACGCCAAGGGCAGATCTTCCCGCAGCGCCCGCAGCAGGGATTCAACCGTTGGGCGCGATTCAAAGATGGTATGGTGTGCCAACGGTTGCTCAGGGATTTTGACAATCACTTCTAAGCGGTCTTCCAAAATGATCGGATACACAATTGCCGTAGTGGGGTTATCCTGGTCAACCACTTTATCCAGCAAAACCGCTTTACCATCTAAGCAAGCTTCTCGAAAAAAATTGTCCAATTCCGCGACCTGCAAGGCTTCAATCCGGGCTCTGGCTTTTTCAAGATTCTGAGCTGCATTAGCTCCATCGCTTTCTTGTACCAACAACCCCACGGACTGTCGATAGACCGGCTCGACACTTTCCTTAAAGGAAAACTGAATATCACGGTTAACGGCGACTAAATCGCTGCGGAGACGATTGAGATCATCAATGGCATCATCGTAGGCAGAGACCGCTGCGGCGGGTTGCTCAGTTCGGGCGAGCAACCGACCCAACTGCCAGTTCCAGCGATAGCTAATATCCGGTGCATCAAGGGTTTGGGCATTTCTGAGCGCTTGCTGGGTGAGGTCGATGGCATCGCGCTCCTGTCGAGTTTGCTCATAGAAGTGGCCGAGGGTCCCGAGGGCGTAGGACTGGGAACGGCGATCGCCAATCTGGCTAGCTAGGGTAACGGTCTGGCGCAGCAATGCTTCCAAGGGAGCTGCATAGGCATCTAGAAAGGTGGGGCGATCGCCTTGACCTCCGACGTTAGCATCCAAAACCGCCTGGGCAAGGTGGATACGGCCATACAAACCCGTTTGGCTTTCGGGCAACTGCGACCCCTGGGGAATTAATTCGCCCAGCAACGATTGGGCTGCATCCCACCGCTGATCCGCCATCAAAAGGCTGAGTTGACTAATTTGGGCATTGAGCCGCACGACCAGATCCGGTGTCGTCTGAGCGGCGGTTTGATAATACTGTAGCGCCTCTTGGGTTTTGAAGGCGGCCCGAGCCGTATTGGCCAGACTAAAGGTAGCGGCGCTGGTGAGGCGAGCATCATTGAGTTGATTAGAAATTTCCAGGCTTTGTAGCTGCAACTGCTGAGCTTGTTCTAGATCGCCAGACAACCGCAACGCATCTCCCAAAAGGCGCAGTTGTATGGCCTGATTGACGCTGGGTTGTCCTGAAGCTTCAGCAGATAAGCGGGGCTGGATGTCTTGGAGGAGGTTGCGGGCGCGGCGATAAAACCCCAGGACGCGCAGGGCTTGTGCTTGATTGATGCGGCTCTGGAGCAGGGCAGGCGTATTTTGGGTCGCTTGATACAGGGTCTCCGTTTGTTGCCAGGTTTTTAACGCGGCTTCGGCCTGACCAAGGCTGAGTTGCAGGCTACCGTGAATATCCAGAATCTGCGCCTGGGTTGTGGGGTCAACTTTAGCTTGCTGGAGACGAATGAGACTTTGCTCAATGGCCTGGGTCGCTTCCGGCCATTGGTTGAGCTGTTGGTGAGTGAGGGAGAGGTTGCTGAGGGCGATCGCCTCGGCTAGGGTTTCTCCGCTTTGCTGATAGGCTTGGATGGCTTGTTTGAGGGGGGCGATCGCCTGTTCATATTGTCCTTGCTCGTAGAGGTGCTGTCCCTGCTGAAAGGCATCGGCAGGGGTTTGAGACTGTTGGACAATGGCGGCGGCAGGGAGCGGCGTGCGGGTGGCTTGGGCAGGAAGCTGGGTGGCACAGAGCAAGGTGCTGAGGCTGAGGGCGGCGAGGGCAAGGCGGCGCTTTCGTTGAGACGATTTCCGGCTCTGCTGTAGCCAGGATAGCCACTGTTTCAATAGCCATTGTTTCAGGGGCTGAAACCGCCACATAGGAAACTCCCGCGTTGAAGGTTAAATCTATCTCTGTTCTCAACCATACTACGGGGCGTCGGTCTTACTGGGATCTGTACTTTACAGTTTGTGCAGATTTTTCGTCTTAAAATCTTTGGAAGACCGCTAGAATTACGAGGCTTGAGCGTCTAGTGGGGCTGGATGATGAGGCTACAGAATATCTTGGGGGTGGGGTTCGGTTGGGTGGCGTTGTGGGCGGGGCCGGGGCTAGCACAGCAAATTATCCCAGATGCGACTTTGGGGGCAGAGTCATCGCGATTTACAGCTGATTTTCAGGGATTGGTGGGGGTTGATGGGATTGAGGGGGGAGCACGGCGGGGCAATAATCTGTTTCATAGTTTTGAGGAGTTTGGGATTGTAGAGGGACGATCGGGCTATTTCGTTGTGGATGACTTGGCAGTTCAGAATATTTTGGCGCGGGTAACGGGGACAAAGGGATCAGAAATTTTAGGAACTTTGGGAACGCGAGCTTTGATCAATGATGCGTTCTTGTTTTCGCCTGCAAATTTGTTTTTGATTAATCCGAATGGGATTATTTTTGGGCCGAATGCGAGATTGGATGTAGGCACATCATTCGCGGCGACGACGGCGAGTGGGGTGCGGTTTGGGGAGCAGGGGGTGTTTAGTGCAGAGCAGGGGAATGCGCCGCCGTTGCTGACGGTGCAGCCGGATGCGTTTTTGTTTACGCGGTTGGCTCCGGCGGGGATTGAAATGCGGGCGAATGCTCCTAGCCCATTGGGGGGTAATGGTTTTCGGGTCAATGATGGCCAGCGGTTGTTGCTGTTGGGTGGGGATGTGGGGGTGGATGGGGGTGGGGTGTTTGCGTTGGGGGGACGGGTGGATGTGGGGGCGGTGGCGGAGCCGGGGACGGTGCGGCTGCAAGGGGATGGGAGTTTGGAGTTTGCGGATGGGTTGGTGCGGGGGACGGTGCGGTTTGAGCAGGGGGCGGTGGTGCAGGTGGATGGTATTGGCGGTGGGGATATTGGGGTGACGGCGGGGGAGATTGAGGTGAGTGGGGGGAGCTTGTTGCGGGGGGGAATTTTTCCGGGGTTTGGGACGCGGGATAGTCGGGCGGGGACGGTGCGGCTGGAGGCGACGGGAACGGTGACGGTGGCAGGGGCGGGTAGACGGGTGGCGAATGTTGTGGGGACGGGGGCGACAGGGACGGGGGGGGATTTGGTGATTCGGGCGCGGGAGGTGGTGGTACAGGATGGGGCGCAGTTGAGTGCGAGTACGTTTGGTACAGGGGATGCGGGGAATGTGGAGATTACGGCGGGCGATCGCGTCCTCTTCCAAGACGGTTTTGCCTTCAGCAGTGTGGCAACAGGCGGGGAGGGCAAGGGCGGCAATGTCGTGATTGACGCTCCCGTTCTGGAGGTACTCGATGGCGCTGCACTGGTTGCTAGTACCCGTGGCACAGGGGATGCGGGGAATGTGCAGATTACGGCGGGCGATCGCGTCCTCTTCCAAGATGGTAATGCCTTCAGCAGTGTGGCAACAGGCGGGGAGGGCAAGGGCGGCAATATCGTGATTGCCGCTCCCGTTCTGGAGGTGCGCGATGGGGCTCAACTGATTGCTAGCACTGATGGCAAGGGGGATGCGGGGAATGTGCTGATTACGGCGAGCGAGCGCATCCTCTTCCAAGATGGTGATGCCTTCAGCCGTGTGGAAGCAGGCGGGGAGGGAAAGGGCGGCAATGTCGTGATTGACGCTCCCGTTCTGGAGGTGCGCGATGGGGCTGCACTGGTTGCTAACACCGAAGGCACAGGGGATGCGGGGAATGTGCTGATTACGGCGAGCGATCGCGTCCTCTTCCAAGGAACAAATAGTCAATTTCCTAGTGCTGCCTTCAGCAGTGTGGAAGCAGGCGGGGAGGGAAATGGTGGAAATGTGGTGATTGAGGCTCCCGTGCTGGAGGTGCGCGATGGCGCTCAACTGATTGCTAGCACTGATGGCAAGGGGGATGCGGGGAATGTGCTGATTACGGCGAGCGAGCGCGTCCTCTTCCAAGATGGTAATGCCTTCAGCAGTGTGGCAACAGGCGGGGAGGGCAAGGGCGGCAATATCGTGATTGCCGCTCCCGTTCTGGAGGTGCGCGATGGGGCTCAACTGATTGCTAGCACTGATGGCAAGGGGGATGCGGGGAATGTGCTGATTACGGCGAGCGAGCGCATCCTCTTCCAAGATGGTGATGCCTTCAGCCGTGTGGAAGCAGGCGGGGAGGGAAAGGGCGGCAATGTCGTGATTGACGCTCCCGTTCTGGAGGTGCGCGATGGGGCTGCACTGGTTGCTAACACCGAAGGCACAGGGGATGCGGGGAATGTGCTGATTACGGCGAGCGATCGCGTCCTCTTCCAAGATGGTAATGCCTTCAGCAGTGTGGCAGCAGGCGGGGAGGGGAAGGGCGGCAATGTCGTGATTGACGCTCCCGTTCTGGAGGTACTTGATGGCGCTCAACTGCTTGCTAACACCCGTGGCACAGGGGATGCGGGGAATGTGCAGATTACGGCGGGCGAGCGCGTCCTCTTCCAAAATGGTTTTGCCTTCAGCAGTGTGGCAACAGGCGGGGAGGGCCAGGGGGGCAATGTTGTGATTGACGCTCCCGTTCTGGAGGTACTCGATGGCGCTCAATTGGTTGCTGGCACCAGTGGTACAGGAGATGCGGGGAATGTGCTGATTACGGCGGGCGATCGCGTTCTCCTCAACGGCACCAACCCCACCAACGGACGCTCCAGTGCAATTCTCACCAGTAACGGGACTCCCACAGTTAATGCAGGGACTGGAACCGGAGGCAATATCTCCATTTCGGCCCCCCAACTCCAGGTCAGCAATGGAGCTGTTTTGAATGCTAAAACCGTCAACGACCAATCCGGCGGAGACATCACCCTCAACCTCGCCACCCTCAACCTCCTCAGCGGTGGCCAAATCCTCACCACCAGCGACAGCACCGGCCCCGCAGGCACCGTCACCCTCAACGCCACCGACAACATCCGTATCTCCGGCACCGACCCCACCTACACCGCCCGCCGCGCTGAATTTGGTACTGCCGTCGCCCCCGTCACAGAAAACAGTGGCATCTACATCCGCTCCACCGCCAACGGCCCCGCCGGAAACCTCATCCTCAACAGCCCCCAACTCCGCCTCAGCGACAACGGCCAAATCATCGCCGACTCCGACACCGCAACCGGCGGCAACCTCAGCTTCAACCTCAACCAAGCCCTTCTCCTCGAAGGAAATAGCCTAATCTCCGCCACCGCAGGCCGCAACCAAGGTGCAGGCGACGGCGGCAACATCAACATCATATCTTCCTTCGTCATCGGTTTACCCAACAACAACAGCGACATCATCGCCAACGCCTTCAGCGGCAGCGGCGGCAACATCACCATCAACGCCAACGCCATCCTCAACTTCCAGTTGCAAGACGAACCCAACATCGATATCCTCCGCACCAACCGCACCAACGACATCAGCGCCAGCTCCCAATTCGGCACCAACGGCATCCTCACCCTCAGCGGCCTCAACACCGACCCCAGCCAAGGCACCACCCAGCTCCCCACCAGCCCCACCGACCCCAGCAACCAAATCGATCGCTCCTGCGACCCCCAAACCACCCGCACCAACCGCTTCATCATCACCGGACGCGGCGGCATTCCCCTCAGCCCCGACGAACCTTATCCTGACATCCTCATCCCCGCCTGGGTGCTCCTCCCCAACACCCCATCCCCTCAACACCGCTCCTCCCCAATCTCTTCTACTTCTCCTCTCGAAGCTGAAAACTGGCATCGTGATACCCGTGGAAATGTTGTTTTGACTACCCAGAGTAAACAGCGATCGCTCTCCTCTCCTCAGTTTCACCATGCGAATTGTGTTAAGGAATAAACGTTCACACCCAATGTAGCTAAAGTACACAATACATGGGACTTTCTACGGTATTCTTACCAAGAGAGTCTGTGTTGAGGAAGTCATTAGAATGGCTAGATCTTGGGGATCGAAAACCGTATTTTATTCTGTTGGAATATTAAGCCTGTTTCTAGGGAAGATATCACCAAGCTTTAGTCAATCGATCGTGCCTGATACAACACTAGGTGCTGAATCATCACAAGTCCTACCCGGTCTTGCAGGCATTAGCGAGATTCAAGGGGGTGCAACACGAGGTAGTCAATTATTTCATAGCTTTGACACATTTGGAATTCCAGCAGGAGAAACAGGTTACTTCATCATCGATAATCCATCGATTCAAAATGTACTAGCACGGGTCACAGGAAGTCAAATATCAGAAATTCTTGGAACATTAGGCACTCGATCGCCAAACGCTTTACAGCCTGCAAATGTAAACTTATTTTTAATGAACCCCAATGGAATTGTTTTTGGACCTAATGCTAGGCTAGACATAGGAAAGTCCTTTGCAGCAACCACAGCAAATCAAATTCAATTTGAAAACCAGGGATTCTTTAGCACTACTCAAACCCCTATCTCACCCTTATTGACCGTTCAGCCTAACGCCTTTATCTTCACACAATCTAACCCCGCTAAAATTCAGATCCAATCAGGAGCAATTAGCCTGCTGGGTGAACCTAGTGGTCTTATCGTGAAAAATGGTCAACATTTACTATTTGCTGGAGGCGAGATTGAACTAGACAATGGGGTTTTGATTGCGAAAAATGGAAGGATTGATCTAGCAGCGATCGCAGAACCCGGTCTTGTCCAGTTGAATTTTGCCAATACCCTCTTCCAGCTTGGCCCCCTGGGCAATCTTGCTAGAGGCAATATTACTCTCGCAAATCAGTCGGGTCTCAATGTTTCAGGCGATCAAGGAGGCGATATCGCTATTCAAGCTAGAGATGTTCGAATCTCTGGTGGTAGCATTCTCAATAGCGGTATTGAACAACCCAATCTACTCAACCTTTTTGGAGGGGGCAATATCAATCAGTCTGGTGACATTACAATCGAAGCAACTGGAAAAGTACAGGTTGTAGAGGGAAGCACGATCGCCAATGGGACTCTTTTTCAGGGAAATGGAGGACAAATTACAATTTCGGGTCAAACTGTAGAAATATTGAGTGGTGCGAATATCGGTGCAGTGGGCAATGGAACTGGTAACACTGGTGATATCGTGATTGAAGCTCAAGAATCGATCGCATTAGCAGGACAAAATGAGATGGGACCCGCCGGGGGCTTGCTACCAGGTCTTGATATCTTATTCCCATTGATTAAAATTTTGTTGCCTGATCTCCTTGGCAATAACCCGAGTGCGATCGTTAACTATGTATCCCCACTGTCTTTGTTTAACGGGTTGGGAAATCCTGCGGCACCCACAGCCGGAAATGTTCGTCTTCGTGCCCCCCAAATCAGCTTACGAGACGGTGGCGTAGGTACACCTAATCTAGCAGGAGGAGGAGATACTGGAAATATTGAAATATTTACAAATTTTTTAGAGGTTACCGATGGCGCTCGACTTATTTCTAGCACCAACGGCCCAAGCGACGCAGGGGATATTCGCATTGCCCCCTTTGATACCTCTCAAATTAGGAGCGATCGCCAAGTCAGATTTGATGGAAAAGGCGTTGTTGTGACAACGAGCGTCAACAGCGAAGGCATTGGACGGGGTGGCGATCTCACCATTACAACAGATCAATTATCCATCATCAATGGTGCTCAGCTTCAGGCCTCAACGCTAGGGACGGGTGACGCTGGTAGCATTCGCATTACAGCCAGTGACTCTGTAAGTTTAAATAATGAAGCCGTTCTGCTCAGTGATATTGCGCCTTCTGGCATTGGCTCAGGCGGCGATATCGTCATCAATACACGTGACTTTGAGATGCAAAATGGTTCAGTTCTTCGATCTAGCACTTTTGGCCAAGGTGATGCTGGAACTGTGCAAATCACAACGACGGGTCGCTTCCTTCTAGCGGGAGAAAGTGCCATTTTTAGTGATGTTAGGACAACGGGAGTTGGTAATGCTGGAAGCATTACCCTCAATGCCGATCAGTTAACCATTCAAGATAATGCTCAAGTGGTTACAGAAACCCAGGGATTAGGCAATGCAGGTAATGTATTCGTCGTAGCAGACAATGCACTCTTGCAAAATCGGGGTTCTATTTTTAGTGGGGTGCGTACAGGCGGGGTTGGCAACGGAGGAGCTATCCGCGTTAATACAGCTCAGTTAACCATAGTAGAGGGTGCTCAGATTGCAACCGCAACAGAAGGCGTTGGAGATGCAGGCTCCGTGACGTTTGCTGCGAGCGATCGCATTCTTATCAGTGGTACAACAACGAGCACAGGACGCTCCAGCGCTATTTTTACCAACAACGGAACGCCCACGGTCAGTCGTGGAACAGGTCGAGGTGGCGAAATTCGCATCACGACACCGCAACTAATCGTTCGCCAGGGAGCAGTGATCAATGCGCAAACGGTGAATGCTCAACCGGGAGGTAATATTATTCTAACTCTCGATAACCTGCAACTGCTCAATGGTGGGCAAATTTTGAGTACCAGCGATGGAGATGGACCGTCAGGCAATGTTCAGATCAACGCGACTCAAGGGCTTGTATTAGCATCTCCCGATCCTAACTACCTAGAACGTCGTACTCTATTTGGAACAGCCGTTGCTCCCCTAACCGACAATAGTGGGATCTATATCCGCGCTACCGGCAAAGGATTTGCAGGAGATCTAATCATTGGAGATACATTACGAGGAGGAACGCCGTCTTTACGATTGAGTAATCGTGCAGAGATCATTGCTGATTCTAATGAGGCTGCTGGAGGGAATATTACGCTGAATCTCTATGAGTCATTACTGATGAGTAACAATAGCTTTATCGGTGCTTCGGCAGGACGTGCCCAAGGCGCAGGTAATGGCGGTAGCATTGTAATTAATTCTCCGTTTGTGTTCTCATTGCCAGGAGAGAATAACGACATTATCGCCAATGCTTTTAGTGGCACAGGCGGCGAAATTATCATCGATGCCCAATCAATTCGTGGCTTTGAATTGCAAGATGAACCTGATGTTGAGCGCCTACGCGCGAATCAGACCAATGACATTACTGTCAATTCTGAACAGGGAAGCTCTGGCACCCTAGAGTTAGAAGGTTTTAATGTCGATCCAAGTCGTGGTACATTCCAACTCCCCGTTGCCTTTAATGACCCCAGCAACCAAATCGATCGCTCCTGCGACCCCCAAACCACCCGCAACAACCGCTTCATCATCACCGGACGCGGCGGCATCCCCCTCAGCCCCGACGAATCCTACGCCATAACCCTCACCCCCAACTGGGTGTCCCTCTCCAACACCCCATTACCCCAACACCCCATTACCCCTCACACCTCCAACCACCCCCCCATCCAAGAAGCCACCCACTGGCACCGCACCTCCAAGGGCCATGTCCAACTCATCGCTAGTGCCCCCGTTCCCTCAGATGCATTCTTCAATTCCGACTGTCAGCACCTTTCCCAAAATTAGCTCTCACTCACAAGCAGTCCGATGAGCAATCCTTACCCTTTGGGTCCTGGAGGCAAGGGCCAGACACTGGGTGTCTTTAGAAGATTTTGGATGAGCTGCAAGTTGGTTGACAGACACTCGGTGTCTAGGAAAAAGTATCTCCTTTGAATGATGTCTTTGTCTTAGATGTCTTCGAAATTGAGGACAGCACTTCACGCCTAGCAAAAACGCTGTCCCATGGAATCTAAAAGTTCAACTTCTCCCATCTCATCCCAGGTTGCCCCACCCTTTGGCGCTCCATCTTCCTATTGGATCGAGTCGACAGAAACTACTCAGTTTCCTCAAGCTACGTCCGTGACCGTAGATGTGGCCATTGTCGGAGCGGGCATTGCTGGCATCACAGCAGCGAAGGTCCTAAAAGAGGCTGGAAAAACCGTCGCATTGATTGAAGCAGGAGAGGTGGCCTGTGGTTCGACGGGGGGAACAACTGCAAAGATCACATCGCTTCATCGGACCATTTACAACCAGCTCATCGACAGTAAGGGTGAAGAAAAGGCCAAACTTTACGGCCAAGCGGCTGAAGGGGCGATCGCCCAAATCGTTAAATGGATTGAGGAAGAACAGATCGACTGTGATTTTAGTCGGCAAAATGCTTATACATTTGCCCTTACCGAGAAGGACATTGATCAGGTCAAAAAGGAAGTAGAAGCGGCACAAAGGCTTGGGCTCCCGGCTCAATTTGTCACCCAAACATCACTACCATTTGCGATCGCTGGTGCAGTCGAGTTTTCTAACCAGGCACAGTTCCATGTCCGAAAATACATGCTCCATCTTGTCAAAAAAATTCCTGGAGAAGGGAGTTATTTATTTGAGCATACGCGCGTTACAGATGTAAAAGAAGAGAAGTCTGCTTGTCGCGTCTTGACCGAACAGGGAGAGATTCAAGCGAGTGATGTTCTGGTTACGACTAATTTACCAATATTAGATATTGGTCTCTTTTTTGCCAAATCTTTTCCTCAACGTTCGTACATTATCGCTGCTCCGATCGCGCCTGAAGCAGCCCCCCAGGGGATGTTTATCGGAGTGGGTACGGAGACTCATTCTATTCGTACAACGCCCTACAAGGATGGTAAGTTGCTGCTTCTAGTAGGAGGTGAAGGTCACAAAGTGGGAGAAAAGAGCGAAACTGAAACTTGCTATCGTAATTTAGAAGACTATGCCCAACGGCACTTTGAAGTTGACGAGATTGCCTATCGTTGGTCCAATCAAGATGTTGTTTCCTTTGACAAAGTCCCCTTTGTTGGACCCCTCACTCCTACCAGTCAACACATTTATGTTGCGACCGGATTTAACCTTTGGGGAATGACCAATGGTACGTCAGCGGGAATGGTTTTAGCGGATTTAGTTTTAGCGCAAGACAATCCCTATACAGAGCTCTACGACTCGCTGCGGGTTGATCCTATAGCTAGCACAGCATCACTGAAGCAAAACCTAGATGTCGGACGCCATTGGGTGGGCGATCGCCTCAAGGGTCTCACCCAATTTTCTTTCGATAGTGTTAAACCTGGCAACGGTAAAATCATTACCCACAAAGGGGAGAAGGTTGCAGCCTATCGGGATGAAGCAGGGGCCATTCATGCATGTTCCGCTGTATGTTCTCACCTGGGCTGCATCGTTAACTGGAACAGTGCGGAGCAAAGTTGGGATTGTCCTTGCCATGGCGCACGCTTTAATGCGGATGGCAAAGTTATGTGTGCCCCTGCCGTTCATGACCTAGAACCCGTGAGTCTATTGGCTACAGAATTTCAAGCACTTGATCAGGGAGATTGATGAGCTGTATCACTTTTTCATAGATCTCCTCGGCTGTACCAGTCCCACCTAAACTTTGTAGAGCCTAAATTGTGGGCGGAAGCATTGAGTCAAAGGTTGGAACGGAGGATGCAGATCGCTTCATGTCCAAATTTTTAAGTCGATTTACAAAAATACTGCTCCATCAAGTAGAAATCGTCACTCAATATCTATGGCTATTTTGCGATCGCTCATCCTTCAGGCTCAAGTATCTCACCTTTAGCTTAACCAAAAAGAAATGGTTTGACCGAAGGAATCATTCGAGCCAATTCAGTTTCGTTATGCTTGAGCAGATCATGCTTCCATAACGCATCTGTATTATCAGAGCAATCAGTTGAAAGAGTCTCCCCAATTTCTTCAAAGCTCTTTCTAAGGATGCTCCTCAATTCTTCTGGTTCAGATAGCACTCCAAGCACAAATACTCTATTCTTTAAGTCTTCTGGAATCTCTTCCCATACATAATCAAATCGATTTTCAACTTCATCAAAATCAACCAATAATACAATCATTCTGTCTGCATATTGCCGCATTGTAGGTGCAAAATCACTCACAAACCTATCTACTACTGTTTTCCAACCACGGACGAATGGTAAAACTTGAATCGAACGTTCATTAAGCCTAGAATTAAGCAGAAACCCGTTTGCTATCTCTGAATTGGCGCGATCTTCAGGTAATACGAGGATATGTGGTTGATACTTATTAACACTCATAATTCTGTGTCACCAAGAATTAAGCTGTCTATCAGATCGCCTGTAATAGATATTTCACTTAGTGATCTGATTAAAGTTGGTTCTAGATGGCTTTTCCGATCAAGTATAAATGTATTTTCACTTGAAAACTTTCGGATTGCTTCCTCATTGTGTGAGGTCGCTAAAATCTGACCCCTATTCTTAAATGAGCGTCGTAATGACATAACGAAATGCCCAACCTCTGACAAAGAAAGGTAATTGTCAGGCTCATCCCAGAAGCAAAAAAGTGGCCCATAATATTTGTTGGCAGCTAAGACAATGGCACAAAGAAAGAAGCACTTCTCTCCATCAGATAAGTCTGTAAAGTCAACATTCAGGTTCATGTTATTCTTTTCAAACCTAACAACCATGCTTTTGAAGTCTTTACCAATCAATTCATTTTGAATATCGCTAATATCCGGCATTACTGCCTGGAGGTATTTATCAATCTCTTTATAAGCGGCAGGATATCGGCTGAGCAATCCAGAAAACCATTCTCCAAAGTTAGAACCGTCTCGCTTTGGCTCCAAAGTTTCACCGTTAGAGTCTCCAGCTATCAAACTCGGAATCGGGGCTAAGATGATCATGCGTGCAAGCCAAGTCCTGAAAATACGAAGCGGATCAGTTTCTGATTGCTCCTGAATTACTGGAAGAGCGATAAGATGCCAATCTACTAAAAATTGCGCTCCACGATTTCGTGAGGGAAGAGTGACTTGAGCTTCTTTTCTAGAGTAAACTGGTTCTCCTGCAACTAACAGTTGTTCTTCAAATACTCGAAGTTCTCTAAAGTTTTCTGGCAGCTCCAGTGCAAGGATATATTTATACAACTTTTCTTGAAGCAATACCTCTATTTCAAATCGAATTGGAACATCAGATCTCCCAGGAGCAAAGTCCTTAGGCTGAATTAGTTGCCCCACTCTATTGACACCTCGACCAATGCTCTGAAGTAACTCTAGCGCACTCGCAATTGTTGATTTACCTACACCATTTCTTCCAATTAAAAGTGCAGATGACATATCCTTGAGGGATAATTCAAAATTCTCCAAGCATCTGAAGTTATGCACATATAGCCTTTGGAGCATAGAAAAATAACTCCGAGTTTCGGGAAGTGAAGGAACTTTTAGCCAGCCTACAGCCTACTTAACCAATGTACACTATCAGCAATTTCCAGCGAAATCATATAGTGGACGCCTTGGAGACTAGAAGAAGAATATCCATCCAACGGTAGACTCAGCAACTGCCGATTCTTCTCTATCGATTCCCTCATGACTGTTTTCAGATCCACAACCAATATCCAAGCACTAGTGAAAAACCTCTGTAGGGTTCCAGCTAGCTCATATTTAGGTGGCACTGCTTCAGCCTATCTACTCTTGTGAGGCGTTATGCCGAACTTCGTTCTGCCCATCTACCCAAACCCAGACGTTATGCCGATTCAACTTTGCCTAACACCCCCGATACAGGCTACCATGCCGAAACTCATTAGTCTAATTACTCAATTATAACCTTAGGCCGATTCAAACCGTGCTCTGCGCCTCCCAGGGAAGCAGGGTCAAAACTCCCCCCCCCAGGCCCAGGGGCAAAACCCGAGGCAGACTGAATCTAACCCCTGAGGGGTATGACAATCTTGTCATTTGACTGCCATAAAGGGTTCACATGGAGAGCCTATTGTGAGAAATGTCATCAGTCTCTCCGCACCACCCATGAAGGTCTCAAAATCCCCCTCCCCTGTGTCTAACGCCTTGTCGAAAACATTTACTTCTGCTCTAACCCTGGTTGCGCTGGGGGCGGGAGTGGCGACTGCTGGGTCTTACGTGGCTTGGAGCCCCAACTCCCCGCTACGCGCTGAAAACCAAATTGCCCAGGCCGCGCCAGCGGGAACGGCTCGGACTGATGCGGCTCCGGTTGCGGCGCTAAGCCCCGGTGCAGCGCTAGGCCCCAATATGATTCGGGATGTGGTCCAGAACACAGGTGATGCCGTGGTGCGGATCAACGCTTCGCGCACCGTGCAAACCAATGTGCCCGACTTTGGCAACGACCCCTTCATGCAGCGGTTTTTTGGCGATCAGCTTTCGAACTTGCCCCGTGAGCGAACAGAACGCGGTTTGGGTTCTGGGTTTATCGTTGGCAAAGACGGCAAAATTATTACCAATGCCCACGTAATTGATGGGGCCGATCGCGTCACCGTCACCCTCAAGGATGGCCGGACATTTGAAGGTAAGGTTTTGGGTGAAGATACCGTTACCGATGTGGCAGTGATCAAAATTGAAGGCAATAACTTACCGACCGTTCCCTTAAGCGATTCAGACCAGCTTCAGCCCGGAGATTGGGCGATCGCCATCGGCAACCCCCTCGGTCTCGACAACACCGTCACCGCTGGCATCATCAGCGCCACAGGCCGTTCCAGCTCCGAAATTGGCGCACCAGACCAGTTTGTCGACTATATCCAAACCGACGCCGCCATCAACCCCGGCAACTCCGGTGGTCCGCTGCTCAATGCACAGGGCCAGGTCATTGGCATGAACACCGCCATGCTACAGGGTGCCCAGGGATTGGGGTTTGCGATTCCCGTCAACACAGTCAAGCGCATCGCAGACCAGCTTGAGACCCAGGGCAAAGTCGAGCATCCCTTTGTGGGAATTCAGATGATGACGCTGACGCCGGAACTCAAGCAAGAGCTGAACAGCAACCCCAATAGCCCGATTTCGGTCAATGCGGATCAAGGGATTTTGATCACCCAGGTTGCCCCCAACTCTCCAGCGGCGAAGGCGGGGCTGCGAGCGGGGGATGTGATTGACCAGGTCAATGGCGAAGCGGTCACCGAATCTGAAGTGCTGCAAAAGCAGGTGCGCAATGGGCGGGTGGGCGATCGCCTAGCCCTGTCGTTGCAACGGGGCGATCGCCAGATCAAGGTCACCGTCCAACCGGAAGCCCTGCCCCAGAATCAAAACCAAGGCTAGAACTGCATCGCTAGGACTGCATGGCCATCAAAAACGGCTTGGCCAACCAATAGGCCGTGACAATGCGCGAATCCAGGCCCTCCCCTGACCGCAGCGTCTGCTCCAACTCCTCCGGCGTCATCAGAATGACTTCGATATCCTCGTCTTCATCCTGGTCCGGGGGAGTTTCTAGTTTTTCTAAATCCGTGGCCAAATAGGCATAGATAATCTCGTCGGAGTAGCCGGGAGCCAAGAAAAATTGGCCCAGCTTTTGCCAGGTTTTGGCGAGATATCCGGTTTCCTCCTGAATCTCCCGCTTGACGGCGGCCTCCGGCGCTTCCTCGGGCTCCAGCGTCCCCGCCGGAAACTCTAGCAGCCAGCCCTGGGTTGCAAAACGATATTGCTTAATCAACACCAGTTTCCCGTCCGAGGTCACCGGTACCGCCAGGGCACCCCCCGGATGGCGGATACATTCTCCCTCCGTGTGAACCCCGTTGGGCAGTTTGAAATGGCTGACTTCAAAATCAAACTTGCGACCGCGATAGCAAAGCCGCTGCTTGAGGAGTTGAGGGGGTGTACTGCCAGATTTACTGTCGGGTGTACTGTCGGGTGTACTGCCAACTGTCATATTTGAATCCCAGGGCTGAATCTCTGAACAGTCTACCCCTTGCTTCAACGCCAAGATAGAGCGCTGCAAAACCGGATGGACCCAGTCCGGTGCAATCTCCGCCAGAGGAACTAGCACAAACCCCCGCTCTGCCATGCGAGGATGAGGCACCTGGAGCCGAGGCTGATCGAGGATGCGATCGCCATACAACAGCAAATCCAAATCCAGCGTACGCGGACCCCAGCGCTCTCCCCGCTCCCGCCCCAAATCCTTTTCGATGGCCAAAAGCACGTCTAGTAGAGCGATCGCCTCCAGCCCTGTTTCGACGATCACACAGGCATTCAAATAATCCGGCTGGGGCGGACCCACCGGCGGGGTGCGATAGAACTGCGAACCGCAGCGCCACTGAATTTGCGCATGGACCTTGAGGCGATCGCAAGCCGCCCCCAGCAGGGCCGGGGAGTCTCCCAGATTGCTGCCGAGGGCGATCGCCACAGTCACCAGCGCTGTCATACACCAAGCCCAAAACGAGTAAGTCCATCTCACCCTAACGGGTTTTGGCCGGTTCGCAGATTAGCGCAGACTGTTGGCCTAAGGTTTTTTCTTTTTCTCCTGCAAATATTTTTCCAAAGCCTTAGCAATCAAATCGCCTGCATCGTCATCCGGGTTAGGCGTCGGTGGCGATGTTTTTTTCTCGCTGGGCTTTTGGGAAAGCGTTAAAACGGCCACGATCAGAGCGATCGCAAAGATAGCAACTGGAGGCATGATGCAACCTCATGAGCGTTGTAGAACTGGATAGCGTAGATGGCATGGTCCTGAACCCCTTCAGCAGACGTTTTGACTGTTTTTGACCGCCTGGAAGACGAAATACTGAAGGTCGATCTTGCTTTTCAATGTAGCAGGCGCAAAATAAAACAGGGTTAGCAGAAGACAACTGTTTAAATTTCTTGCCAGAATGAGACAAAACCTGCGAGGTTTACGCCTTAATCCATGTCTTCAACTCAATCTGCATCGGCTCCGATCTCTGCATCTGCACAACAGACCGCGCGATCGCCCCTCCCCCTCCAGCGCTGGCCCTACGCCCTGTGGAAATTTTCCCGTCCCCATACGATTATTGGCACGACCTGTAGCACCTTAGGACTCGCTTGGCTCGCTGGGGCGGACCTTGGCCTAACGTTCTTCTGGGCTTGGCTGGCCTGTATCTGCGGCAATGTTTATATCGTTGGCCTCAACCAGCTTACGGACGTCGCCATCGACCAAGTCAATAAACCCCATCTCCCCGTTGCTGCTGGAGAATTTTCGCCTCGTCAGGGTGGGGCGATCGTGGCGCTGACCGGGTTAAGTGCGATCGCCCTTGCCCTCTGGCAGGGACCCTGGCTCTTGGCAACCGTTGTTTCTAGTCTCGTCATTGGCACCGCCTACTCGCTTCCGCCTATCCGCCTCAAGCGCTTTCCCTTCTGGGCTTCGCTCTGCATTTTGGGGGTGCGGGGTGTGATTGTGAACCTAGGGCTGTTTTTGCATTTTCAGGCCCCCGCTTGGCCCAGTGCCGCTTCAGGCTCGGCTTATCCTTCCATCCCAGCCCCATTGTGGGCATTGACGTTGTTTGTCATCGTCTTTACGTTTGCCATCGCCATTTTCAAAGACATTCCCGATATTGAAGGCGATCGCCGCTATAACATTTCAACTTTTACCGTTCAATTGGGTCAGGAAGCGGTGTTTAACTTGGCCCGCTGGGTGTTGACGCTGGGGTATTTGGGCATGGCGATCGCCAGTTTCATGCTCCCCGTCCGCAATCTGCCCTTTGCCGTTGCCCTCCAGTTGGTCCCCTTAGCCCTGTTTTGGGCGCTCAGCTTCCGCGTCAATTTACAAAAAAAGCAACGCATCGCCCAGTTTTACCAATTTATCTGGGTTCTCTTTTTCCTCGAGTACCTCGCCTATCCTCAAATTTTTCAGCTTCCATCCATTTTCTAGATTTCCATTTTCTAGGGTTCCATGCTTCGCCTCTCCCAGGGCCACCTCTCCCTCCTTGATACCTGCCCCCGAAAATTCCAGCACATTCTGCTGGACCAGTTGGCTGCGCCCCATTCGCCAGAACAACAGGAGCGGATTGCCTGGGGCGATCGCTTCCACCTCCTGATGCAGCAGCAGCAACTGGCGCTGCCAGTGGAAGCCTTGCTCAGGGGCAATCCCGACCTAGAAACCACACTACAAGCCCTACGCCAATCGGCTCCAGACTTGTTTTTGCCCAGTCTTGACGAAACTGCACCCACCCAAGTGCTGAGCGAACATCTGCGCAGCTTTACCCTGGGGGGATACTCGTTCAGCGTGATTTATGACCTGCTGCTCACCGAACCTGAGCGAGCCCAAATCATTGACTGGAAAACTTATCCTCAGCCACAACAGGTACAGTGGCTCCAGCAGCATTGGCAAACGCGTCTTTACTGCTACAGCCTCGTGGAAACCAGCGACTATCTTCCCGAACAGGTTTCCATGACCTACTGGTTTGTGCGGGGGAGTGAGACTGAGACAACGCCCCAATCTTTGGCGATCGCCTACAGTACCGCGCAACATGCCCAAGTGGCTACGGCCCTCGCCCAACGCTGCGAACAATTGGACCACTATCTCACAACCTATCGGCGGGGAGACGAGTTGCCCCAGGTGAGCGAAACCCTGGGACGGTGCGATCGCTGTCCCTTTCAAGAACGCTGTCAACGAGGTCTCTCAGGAGCAGACCCAGGGCGTTTCCCATCGGCTTGGTCTGACCTAGACTTCAGCCTGGAGACTGTTGAGGAGGTTCTGCCCTAGGCATTAGGATTTTTCGCCCAACACCCCACGGGAGCAGATCAAGATGATTAAAATCATGGCTGGAATAGCAACGCCCATGGCTAATTTCTCCTGATTTGGATAGCGCTTCGGAAAAGACTTCAGCGTGGGGATTGGAGCAGAGGAACAATAACTTGTCCTTATCTGGTCAGAATTTCTGGCCTCTAGGGGCAATCCCGGAGACTTTATAGAAGCTTTTTAAAGCCAAGCGGGTCTCTCGGGGCGATCGCCCAAGGCCATCAAACAGCAGCTATCAAACAGCAGCTATCAAAACAAAACCTATACAGCTCCAATAAAAAAGCTGGGGACCTCTCCCCAGCTTGTCCGTCGAGGACCTCTCCCCGACTTATTCAAGAGCCATTGTGATCAAGAGATGGATTCGGATTCGAGCGTTTGAGATTAGGCCATAAAGTTCAGGGGTTAAGGACAAGAAGATCTAGCGATGAGAAGCCTTGGAATAAGCTTGACTATGCTGTGCTTTTTTTAACTGTTCTTCGAGCACGAGATATTCCATGTACTCGCGCATTTCGTCTAAATGCTTGGCCTTTTTTGCCGTGAGTTTTAATTTAGGCTGCGGGTCTGCTAGACAAACGGACCTGCCACAAAACAACGTAATCAGCGCGATCGCTGCAACTGCTATTTCCATAGTGATTTTCTCTCAGGTGTAGAACACCACAACAAGCACAAGGGGGATGAAAATTCACCGATACAGCCAGACCCTAGAGGGGCGCGGTGGTGGTGAGGATGGGCGGGCTGCGCTAGGGGGTGGGAGTCCTAGGATGCGCCTTCCCGGTGGGAGTCAGCCCTGTAGGGGGCGGTGTCTGTATTTATAGTGCTTTCTAAATTGAGAACTAATCCGTTAAAGCACCGATTTCCGTGATAGGGTAAAAACTATTTATTTTGGGGGCCTCTGACAAGGTGGCAAAATCAGCAATTTTGTCCGTGGCTTCCCCGAAAAAGGCCCCCCGATGCACAGGCAGCAAAAGCTTTACATGGGTGAGAGCACCGATTGCAAGCCTCGCTTAAAAATCCGTAATTTCTGGGGGGTGACAGCCCCTTTTTGAGTGAGGGGGGATAAACCTTAGAAATTCAAGCGGCTTTTGAGGGGAATTAACCCCGTAGGGGGCAGCCCCCACCGGCAAGGTGACCTTAGCAAATTAGGGAGCTTCACCCATCACGAGGATTCGCCTGCGTGGTAAGAGCTGCGCACCAACGGCCCCGATCGCACCTGGGTAAACCCCAAATCACGGGCGATCGCCCCCAATTCCTCAAATTCCGCTGGCGTCCAATATTTCATCACCGGCAGGTGTTCAAGGGAGGGCCGCAGATATTGACCGAGGGTGAGGCGATCGCAATCCACGGCCCGCAAATCCTTCAGGGTTTGAATAATTTCTACCTGGGTTTCCCCATGCCCCAACATCAGGCCCGATTTGGTGGGGATGTGGGGATTGAGCTGTTTGACCTGGGTGAGGACCTGGAGCGATCGCTCATACTTGGCCCCTCGCCGCACCCGCCCCTGGAGCCGTTCGACGGTTTCGATGTTGTGGTTATAGCAAGCGGGATGGGCCTGGACGACGGTGGTGATGCGCTGGCGTTGGGCGATCGCCGCTTCCCCCAGATCGGGCTGTCCTCCCCAGAAATCGGGCGTCAAGACTTCAATTTGGCTGTTTGGACAGCGGCGACGAATCGCGGCCATGGTCTGAGCAAACCAGCCTGCCCCTTGATCCGGCAAATCATCGCGGGTCACTGACGTGAGCACGACATAGCGCAGCCCCAGCAGCGCCACGGATTCCGCTACTTTCTCCGGCTCTTCCGGATCGAGGGGCATGGGGGCATGGCCCTTATCGACTTGGCAAAAGGCGCAGGCACGGGTACAGGTCGGTCCCATCAGCAAAAATGTCGCTGTGCCCTGGGCGTAGCACTCGCCACGATTGGGGCAGCGGCCCTCTTCACAGATCGTATGGATTTGGCGTTGTTTGATGATGCGCTGCACCCGAGAGAGCTCGCTGGCTTTGCCAATGGGGCGTTTGAGCCAAGCCGGGAGAGCCTCCGGCGCAGGAAAAACGGATTCAGCGGATTCAATGGATTCAACAGATTCAAAAGCCATGGCATTCAGATGAAGGATTTCCCTCTAATTGGGGAATAGTAAAAAGTAAAGTGAGGGGACTGCCAGGCCATCCATTGGCCTAGGGCTCACAACATCCACCCGGATACCTGTCACAGCATCTGTCGGGACCGTAGAAAAACAGCCTGCTCGCGCTAGTCTTTCTCAAGATAGTATCCGCGAAATTGCTGTGCTATCGTATCGACAGAACACTGCATCAGCAGACCGTCCTAGGGACAAAAAGCGGAGAATAGCCCCTTCTCCTGCATGTATCGAATGTAAATGTATCCATGACGAAACATTTGCCTAGCTGCTCAGAGAGGAATTCATAGTGGCATCTCACAAGATTTTGGTCATCGATGACAGTAAGGTCATTCGGATGCGGGTTCAGGATATGCTCCCCACCGGAAACTTTGAGATCCTGGAAGCAAAGGATGGCTTAGAGGGGCTGCGGTTAATCCGCGAAGAGCGTCCAACGCTGATTATGCTTGATTTCCTGTTGCCCAAGATGAATGGCTGGGAAGTCTTCCAGAATATTCAGGCCGATAGTTCGCTCCAGTCGATCCCCCTGGTGGTGATGTCAGGTCGCAAGGAAGAGGTGACGGAGAAGCTGCCGGAGCCGTTTGAATATTTTGAGTTTATCGAAAAGCCTTTTGAAAAGGACGAGCTGATGACGGCCATCAAGGCCGCGATGATGAAGGCTCGGAAGCGACCCAAGACAGTTGCCCCAGCGCCAACGGCTGTAGCGGCGGGTGCAGGCGCAGAGGATGTGGCGGCGTTGCAGGCCCGTGTCGCGACCCTAGAGCAGGAAGTGGCCACGCTGAAGAAGCAGCTCACCCAGGTGGTGACCTTTGTTCGGCAAAAAATGTCTTAAGGGTAAGGGTGTCTTAGGGATGTCTTAGGGATGTCTTAGAGTGACCTTAGTCCAGTTCCCGACGGCCCTCTAGGGCACGGGCGAGGGTGACTTCGTCGGCATATTCGAGGTCGCCTCCCATGGGCAAGCCAAAGGCAATGCGGGTCACTTTGGTAAAGGGTTTGAGCAAGTGGCCTAGGTAAAGCGTGGTGGTTTCGCCTTCCACGCTAGGACTGATGGCCAAAATTACTTCGCCAATGCCTTGGCTGACGCGGCGCACTAGGGGCTGAATATTGAGTTGCTCGGGGCCAATGCCGTCCATGGGAGAAATTAATCCACCCAGGACATGGTATTTGCCCCGATATTCTCGGGTTTTTTCCAAGGCAATGACATCGCGGGAGTCAGAGACAACGCAAATGGTTTGGCTGTCGCGGTTCGGAGCTCGGCAAATATTACAGACGGGTTCGGCGGATAGGTGAAAACAGACCGAACATTGACCCACCTGCTTTTTCGCCTCTAGCAGGGCTTGAGCCAGGGCTTCGACTTCGGGTTCAGGTCGATTGAGGATATGCAGCGCCAGACGCTGGGCGGACTTTGGCCCGACACCGGGGAGGCGCTGGAGTTGTTCGATTAATCGGGCGAGGGGCGGGGTATAAACGGTCCGAGTCTCCAAAAAACCAGCATTGACGATGATAGCTCGTTAGCATGGGGCTAGGCACTCCATGCAAAATAATGAAGATTCAAGCTCCCAAGACTCGTCGAGGTGGTGGCGATCGCCCTCGCGAATGGATGCGAGGACTAGGCATTGGTTTACTGGGTCTCCTGTTAACCCTAGGGGGCGTCCTGTGGCAGCAGCCCTCCTTCGCCCAAGCGGCACTGAATGAGTCACGGATTTCACGGTTGGAGTTTGTGGTGCAGGAGCTGCGATCGCAAGTCCAACGCCTCTCCAGCCAATCCTTGCCCTTAGAGCCCCAAGCGACTAATCCTCCCTTCTCCATTAGCCAACCCCCGAGCGCTCAGCGGCGCGGTGGTCCCACCCAAGAACAGTTTGAGAATTTGGCTAACTTGGTAATTGAACTGAAGGAAGAGGTGCGATCGCTCCAATCCCAAGTCGATCAACTTCAGCGCTAGCCCTAGTCAATCGCTGCGGATTCAGCATTACCGCTCAAAATTACCGTTCATAGCGGCAGATCTCGCCGAGGATCAAAGCTTTCGACTTGGTAGAGCTTTTCGTAGAGCGATCGCTCCTCCTCCGTCAAATGCAGGGGAACCATCACCACCAACTCAAGGATTTGATCTCCCCGTACCCCCGCATCATCGGGATAACCCTTGCCTGCCAAACGCAACCACTGACCCGGACGCAGGCCCAGCGGCACGTTGATCTGCACAGGTCCATCCAGTGTTGGTACCTCAATCGGGGCTCCCAAAACCGCTTCCACCGGTGAAACCGGCACTTGGCAATAAATATCCGTGCCGTCCAGCCGATAAAAGCTGTGTTCTGGCACTTCGATTTTGAGATATAAATCTCCGCCACTGATGCCCTGTCCTCGCAAACGAATTTGCTGCCCCGTCGCCAGGCCAGCGGGCATATCTAGCTCAATGGCGCGGCCATCCTCAAGGCGAATTCGCTCGGGGCCGCCAGCATAGGCCTGTTCGAGAGGGACGACTAAATGGGCTTCGACATCACGGGGAGCATCGGTGTTCGGGTAGGGGGAAGCGCGCTGAACGCGATCGCGCAAGGGGTCTTCCCGACGCGGTGACTCGGCCCAGCGGGTCTCTTTCCCTGGCCCAAAATCTTCATCCCGAGGGGGCGTTTTCCCCAGCAGTTCGTCTACAAAAATGTTGAAATCAGGGAACTGGCTAAAGTCGATGGGCGCGGATCGCCAGTTGATGCCCCAGCTACCCCGTGGGCGATCGCCAAAGCCCTCAAACCCATCCTGATTCCAGTAGCTGCTAAATTCGTCGTATTGCGATCGCCGCTCCACATCCGAGAGCACTTCGTAGGCTTCGCTGATAACCTTGAACTGCTCCTCTGCCGCTTTATCACCAGGGTTAAGGTCAGGATGATAACGGCGAGCGAGCTGGCGAAAAACCCGTTTAATCTCTTCCCCCGTCGCTTCCCGTTCAACCCCCAGGATTTCATAGTAATTCCGAAAGTTTTCCATCAAAGCCACTCATCTTCGTCCCCAAAGTCTTCATTGGGATAGGGATTGCTGTAGCGAGGGCGAGGGCGATCCAGTCCGCCGCGATCCAGTCCGCCGCGATCCAATCCACCGCGATCATAGCCCCCCCGATCGTAGCCGCCGCGATCATAGCCTCCCCGATCATAGCCCCCCCGATCTGGAGAGGTCCCATAGCCTCCTCGGTCGGGTGGGGGTCCATAGCGGTCATTGCTGTAGCGATCGCCATAGTCATCCCGGCCTCGGCGGCGATCGCTATCTTCCCCCGTAATCGATTCTTTGATTTCCGTAAACGTTTCCTTGACCGACCGGAAAATATCGTCGTCGTCCTCTTCCCGCAGGCGGAACGAAATTTCTCGCTCTAGGGCGGTCAGCGCATCCTGTAAATCAGCCTGGGCAAGGTCAATGGTGCGATCGTCATTGTCTTCGAGGGCTTGGCGTAGCTCACGAATATACACCTCCACCTGTCGTCGTTCCCGATCGGCAAAATACATCCCAAAGTCGATCGCCACCTCCCGCAGCTTGCGCTCGGCCTTGCTGGCAAGACTTTCGACCTGATTGCGACGATCGATCCGGGCTTTCTTCTGGCCATCCACCTGGGCGTAGTCCCGCGCCTCCTGGATCATTCGGTCAATCTCGGCATCGCTCAGCGTCGAGGCCCCCTGAATCGTCACGGTTTGCTCCCGCCCCGTCGTTCGGTCTAGGGCGCTGACTTGGAGAATGCCATTGGAGTCAATATCAAACGACACCTGAATTTGCGGCACGCCCCGAGGCGCAGGGGGAATCCCCATGAGCTTGAACCGTCCCAAGGATTTATTGCCCTCGGCCATCTGCCGTTCACCCTGGAGTACATGGATTTCCACCAGGGTTTGATTATTTTCCCCGGTGGAAAAAATATCGGATTTGCGGACCGGCACAGGCGTATTACGCGGAATCAAGGGTTTCATCACGCCGCCAATGGTTTCTAACCCCAACGACAGGGGCGTCACATCCAAGAGCAACACATCGCGCACATCCCCAGCAATAATGCCCGCCTGAATCGCCGCTCCTACTGCGACTACTTCATCCGGATTAACATTGCGGTTGGGCTCTTGGTCAATGAACGATCGCACCAACTCCTGCACCATGGGCATTCGCGTCGAGCCCCCCACGAGCACCACTTCGTCAATGGCACGGGGAGATAGACCCGCATCCTGAATGGCACGGCGGACCGGCAGCTTGAGGCGTTCCAGCAGGTCAAGACATAACCCCTCAAATTCCCCCCGCGCCAGCCGAGTTTCTAAATGCTTAGGCCCCTCTTCCGTTGCGGTAATAAAAGGTAAATTAATTTCGGTCAGCCCCACCCCCGAGAGCTCAATTTTGGCTTTCTCAGCGGCTTCAGTCAGGCGCTGGAGCGACTGGCGTTCCCGGCGTAGGTCAATGCTTTCCCGTTCTAGAAACTGCTCCGCCATCCAGTTGACGATTTTGCGATCGAAATCATTCCCCCCCAACTGGGTATCACCGCTCGTGGAGAGAACCTCAAATACCCCATCCCCAACCTTAAGGATAGACACGTCAAAGGTGCCGCCCCCAAGGTCAAAGACCAAAATTGTTTGTCGCTGGGTGCGATCGAGCCCATAGGCCAACGACGCAGCCGTCGGCTCATTCAAAATCCGTTTGACATCCAGCCCAGCAATTCGGCCCGCATCGCGGGTGGCCTGGCGCTGGGAATCGTTAAAATAGGCCGGAACCGTAATCACCGCACCGGTAACCGTTTGTCCGAGGTAACGACTGGCTTCATCCGCCAGCTTGCGCAGAATCATCGCTGAAACTTCTTCCGGTGCAAACTCCCGTTCAAGGCGCGGCGATACAATCCGAATATTGCCCTCTTCGTTGCGGCGAATCATGTAGGGCACCCGTCGATCCTCGGAGCTCAGCTCGGAATAGGGCCGACCAATAAAGCGCTTGACGTTGTAAAACGTGTTTTTGGGATCGAGAACCGCCTGTCGCCGTCCCATTTGCCCAACCAAACGCTCACCGTCCTTCGTAAAGGCGACAACGGAGGGCGTGGTTCGCATGCCCTCGGCATTAGCGATGACCACGGGTTTGCCGCCTTCCATCACGGCAACCACAGAGTTGGTAGTCCCCAGGTCAATGCCAACTACTTTACCCATTCGCTGCAAGTACTCCTCGCTGATCCTCTCAAGGTTACCGTTCCAAGCCAAAATTCTCCTAGGGGCAGCAGGTTGACCCATTGAGAAGGTCGGCAGTCCGGAATTGTTGAGAACTGTTGCTCCCCATTCTATCTGCTCACAGCAAGAGAACGGAAACCAGAAAATCCTAGACTTCTAAATTAAAACGGAGAGGGAGGGATTCGAACCCTCGTTAGAGTTACCCCTAAACAGCATTTCCAGTGCTGCGCCTTCAACCACTCGGCCACCTCTCCAGGGGTTATTCGATTGTGGGTGAGTTGTAACTCACCGGATAACGATAGTATCCGATCGAGGCTCAATTGGGCAAGCGGCTTTACAGATTCAATGGATGGAGAATGGATAGATGATCGATAAACCGCCTGCCCCGGTCTGGTTTGAGCGGGCGATCGCTAGATCGTAGCGAAATAATCCTTGGACTTAATGGGGTCGGGATTCATCGTCTTGTCGCCCGGTTTCCAGCCCGCCGGACAAACCTCATCCGGGTTGCTTTGAACATACTGGAGAGCCTGAAGGGTCCGTAGGGTTTCCTCTACGTTCCGGCCAAAGGCGAGGTTATTGATCGTGGAATGCTGGAGAATCCCCTCTTTGTCGATGATGAAAAGACCGCGCAGGGCAATGCCAGCTTCTGGATCGAGGACGTTGTAGGCTGTGCAAATGTCTTTTTTGATGTCCGAGACCAGCGGATAGTTGAGATCTCCAACCCCCCCTTGGTTGCGCTCGGTTTGAATCCAGGCCAGGTGAGAAAATTCGCTGTCGATCGAGACCCCGAGGATTTCGGTTCCTAGGGCTTTGAATTCGGCGTGGCGATCGCTAAATGCAGTAATTTCCGTTGGGCAAACAAACGTAAAGTCCAGCGGATAGAAAAATAAGACAACGTACTGCCCCTGATAGTCCGACAGGCTAATTGTCTTAAATTCCTGGTCAATGACAGCGGTTGCCGTAAAGTTAGGGGCTTCCTGGCCGACGCGCAGACAGCCTTCATTTGGAGAACTCATATCCCAACACTCCTAGAAAGTGCGTCTTGTGATGTTAACGCCAAAACGAAAAACGTCCTTCACCGTATCACAGCTAGAACGCCATAGGGATGATGCTTTTGATTAAATGGCTCAGGCGTGATTTGAACACGCGACCAAGGGCTTATGAGTCCCCTGCTCTACCGCTGAGCTACTGAGCCATGCTTAAAGTCTCTTGAGGTTGCCTTGAGAAAAGGCTAGCCTTGAGTGATGCAAGGACTGACCTCAACGGTTTATTAACTTAGCATAGGGTGAGGTCGAACCACAACTAATGCGGCTAAAAATTTGAGTAGTCCTAAAATCTAACAAACCGAAAGCCTGACAAACTGAATGTCTGACAAATCAAAGCCGAGAAGACAAATAGCGTCCTCTCGGCCTTGGATAGGCATTAATTCACCCTGATATCAATTCACCCTGAATAATTGCGTGAACTGATACCCATAGATTATTGGGCAGGCAGATAGGCGATCGGATTCACAGCCCCTTGCCCCGGCGGATGAATCTCGAAGTGGAGGTGAGGACCCGTACTAAAACCGGTGCTGCCCATGAGGGCGATTTGCTCACCTTGACGGACGCGCTGTCCGTCTTTCACCAAAACGCGGCTGTTGTGGGCGTAGAGCGTCACCGAGCCGTCAGGATGGGTAATTTCGACCAGGTTGCCATAGCCGCCATCATTCCAGCCTGCATAGGTGATCACACCGCCGCCCGCTGCCACGATGGGGGTCCCCACCGGTCCGGCCACGTCAATGCCCTTGTGCATCCGGCCCCAGCGCCAGCCAAATCCGGAGGAAAGCACCCCTTGGGCTGGCCAAATGAAGCCTTTGGATAGGCCATTAGGCAAAAAGGATTCAGAGGAAAGGGGCGGTAGCTCAGGGGAAACCGACCGACTCAGTAGAGACTGGGCCAAAGGCTCATAGGATTGGGAGCCGAGAGATGCCGCAGCCACGACCTGAGGCTGGGCCGGTTGAGGCATCTGGACCGGGATTTGCTGGGTGCCTGCGACGGCTACGCCTGCATCCCGACTTTGAGCTTGTAGTTCTTGCAGCTCAGACTTCAAGCCGTTGACATAGCTGTCAGGCTTGAACTCGGGATTCACGCGGCTAGAGGCCGTTGTGGTTTTTCCAGGAGCCTGAACGGTGATGGGTTCAGCCTTGGGAGCCAGATTGTGGGAAGGCTCGGGAATCAAGGGCTGGCGTAGATCTGCGGCTACGGATTCAGGCTTTTGCTGTTTCTGCTGACGCATTTGCCGAATCTCGCCCATCAAAATATCCACGTAGGGATTTTCTGCTGTGCCGCTGGGGGCAGTGGCGATCGCCTGCGTCTGGGGGGCAGCCGCTGCCTTAGGAGTCGCAGAAGGCAGTTCTGCAACCCGAATCGGCTGAGCCGCAATGGGACTTGCGACGGGAGCAGGCTGAGCCTGAATGCCACCGGGAATCGTTAGCGTTTGGCCAACAAAAATGAAATTCGGGTTGCTGATACCATTGGCTCGGCTAAGGTCGGTTAGGCTAATGCCATGATTCCGAGCTATCTTGACCAGCGTGTCACCCGGTTGTACACGGTAGTTGCTACTGACCTGGGGATTGGTCTGAAGCTGAATCGGAGCTTGAGCCGGGGCCTGAGGCTTCGTTTGGGCCGGTTGTAGTGGCTTCAACGTCAGAGGGACTGAAGCTGCAACGGGCATCGAAACTGGAACCTGGACAGCATTCTCTTCGGTCTTAAGCGTCGTTGGAAGCTCAGGGAGCTGGGCAGATCCGGTTTGAACCGGTCCCTCAGCAGGAGTAATCGCAACGGCTTCAGCCTTGGGCACTACAGGGGCAGATGCGGATTGAACCTCATCAATTTGAACCCCATCGACGGCGGTGACGGCAATCGAGGCAGAACGGGGAAGACCAATGACTTGGTCGACCTTCAGCACATTGGGATTATCGAGCTGGTTAACCGCGACGATTTCGGCCCGCGAGACGTCAAAGCGACGGGCAATCGAATCTAGGGTATCGCCCGCTTGAATGCGGTAGGGCGAGAGCTGGGAGAGCTCTAGCTTTTGCGGACTGACCTCAGAAGACTGAGGCACAGAAGGCAGCGTGGCGGGAATGGCGGCTACCCGCTCAGGACTCGCAATTGTCGCATCGGTTAACTTGCTATTGGCTGCGACAATCTGGGGACTGAAGTCAGCGAGATCACCGGATTCCACGGCTGCGGCTGCGGATTCTGCCAGACGCTGGAGCTCAAGGGCAAGTTCATCGGCGCGCTGGGCATCTTTGGACACCGAAGTGTCCGATGCCTCTGCGGCCATCGCCGCACCTTGCATCAGCGAGAGCACATCAGAGGCTCCCATGGCCATGGCCAAACCGACCACCGCCGCCGAAGTGCGCATCCGGCGCTGGCAAGCGGGGTTGGTGAGGATGGGTTTGAGATATCTCTCGACCCAGTCAGCACCGTCAGCTTGACGGATAACAGACTGGATATCTTCTGGGCTGATCTGACGAATCTGGCTTAACAGACTGGCGCGATCGCCATTGCTCTGGGAAGCCGCAAGCTCCGCCAGGGCACTCAGAGCATCCTTACCCAGGGAGCGGGGCAATTGGGGCTCGATTTTTTGTGGAAATCCTCGTTTCAAGGAATGACCTCCTGACAATCAGTACTTACGCATCCTGGAGTTCTTAAGCAACTCTTTCAGACGGACGCCAGCCTTAACAGGGAATTTCTTGTTAAGGAGCAGGATCTAAGGACGCAATGTCCGAATTACCTACGAAAGGTTAACTTGCTTTTTACAAATAGACAAGCTCAGGCAAAATATTGCGCCTAAACCGGGGTCAAAGTCTTCAGTGATTACTACAGTGCCAATTTCAGAATTGCTTGCTACCTCGACCATGAAATGACGCCACATTCCTTTCAGGGCAAGAATTTCAGGCATTCCTGTTGATCACAAAAATCATCCAAAATAAGCCTGATTTTTCTTTTTGAGAAGCACGAAAATCGACCTTTTCTAATGGAACAAATGCAAAGCAATACCGATGATTGGAACGATCGCATCGGGTGTCAAGAAGACAATTCTAGTCGCAGCGATTGTATATATGAATTTCTTATCGCTGCTGACTAGACGAAATCCCCACTCCCCAAGTTTCCCGGCCTGAAGGCGTAGCCTGAGTTACCTTTTGCAGCTCTTTCAAGGGACTCCTGGTGGAAGGCAAGGCATAGTAGGGGATGAATGATTATTTTTGGTAATCATTTTTTGCAAAATCCTGTGAGCCGGATCACAAACGAGGCATTTTACCCATACAGGAGCCTTGGGCTGGATCAGCGCGAGGGGTCGGAGCCCTCAGGATGTAGGCTCTACCCTGCCTTGGACGGATCCGGAGAACTAAGCAAGATTGACCTAGACCACCCGAGAGCGGGGCTAAACTCTTCTTAAGACTCAAGGATCGCAGCTATAGGATTAAGTTATCTTTGCTGGTGTTTGCGATAGAAAAAAGTGAAGTGATGGGCGATGCGATCGCCTCCAACGGCGTGCGGTCTCGGAATTTTGCCGATGAGTATTTTAGATAAGTATCGTCAGCAAACCTTATGGAATGCCTGCTGGCGTCCGTCGGGGACCCTGGGTGAGGAGGCCCAATTGACGACGAGCTTCGAAAAGGCCAATGGCAACGCTAACGGAAAGGTTGAGGCTGCGCACATGGGGTTGGCTCATGGGGATGTAGATCAGCTCTGTGCAATTTGCTAGTGCTTCATCCGGAAGCCCCGTAGTTTCACGGCCAAACAGGAGCCAATCCTCAGGCTGAAATTCAAATTCGCTGTAATTCTGAGTTCCCGCCGTGGTGAATCCGATCCAGCGCCCTCCCTGTTGGCTGTGGTGAAGTTGGAAGGCCGCGATCGAGTCATGAACGGTTAAGTCGACGTGGGGCCAGTAGTCGAGACCGGCTCGCTTGAGCTGGCGATCGCTAATTTCAAAGCCCAATGGGCCAACCAAATGTAATGGGGTACCGGTGGCAGCGCAAGTTCGTGCCACATTTCCGGTGTTGGGAGGGATTTGGGGTTGAATGAGCGCAATACGAACCATGGTTTACCAACGCAGAGTCGCTCTATTTTCTCATTCTCTTCCCTTATTCCTTATATATAAGGAGATCAAAAAAGTCATCGGCGAAGTCATCGGCGAAGTCATCGGCATCCCTAGGCACTCGCGCCCGACCCGTTGCAGGACTCAGCGTCCGCAGGATCGAAACGCTCTCCGGACATTTTTAGGCGATCGCGAATATCATCCAAACGAGCCCGCCAAGGCTGTACGCCATGGGGGGCCGGAATTTCTAGGTTGGGCCAGTTGGACAAATCGTGGCAAGGGCAGTCCATATCCGAAGCACTGCCCACTTTCTTTAACACCGGCATGGAGCAACGAGCACAGTCATCCACCTCCCAGGCCGGGTTCAGAATGGTTTCAAGGCTCTCGCGGGTGCCCTCTAAAAAACAGCGGCTCAAGCCCTGAGCTTGACAGGTTGCCCAGCAAGCTTCAAAGGCATCGCTATAAGTCCCATTGTGGAGGACGGATGCGGGCCGCAGGGTTTCACCCGTCGTTTGAATCTGGACTCCCTTGCCGAGCTGGAACCAACAAGCGAGATAGTTACGGAGTTCTGCTGGACTAGCCATAGTGCAATTTCAGAGGAAGTAACTGTAAGGAAGTGACTGTATAGAGAGAATGGGTGAAAGACGTGCCCTGGAGTGGATCCCCGAGTGCCTTTGATCCTAGCTTGTGCCTCCGGCTGATGTGGGGCTTAAACCTAGATAAAATATTGAGTTTTGCGTCATTCAGCATCGAGGGGATAGCCCATCTGATGGAGCGGAATGGCATAGCCCGCCGTGGTGAGATAAACCGCATCGGCCTGCTGGGCTAGGCGGCGGGTGAGTTGGCCGAGGCGATCGCGAAAACGACGCCCCAGAGCATAGGCCGGAACCACCCCCCATCCCGTTTCCTCGGCGACCAAAATCACCAAGGCGGGACAGGACCGTAGGGCTTCCCCGAGGCTCTGACTGCGAGCTTGCCAATCTGTCTCCGCCATTTCCAGGCCATTGGCTACCCAGGTGCCGAGGGAGTCGATCAGCAGGCAATCTTCAGAATTTGCGGTGGCCAGGGTTTCTGCGAGGGCTTCAGGAACTTCTTTGAGGCCCCAAGTGGCAGGACGGCGCTGGCAGTGTTGTTCGATGCGATCGCACCATTCCGCATCCTCGGGCATAGGACGGGCGGTGGCGATATAGGTGATGGTTGGGGCGATCGCCTGGGCCGCCAGCCGTTCAGCCCAATCACTCTTACCGGAGCGGGTGGGACCGGTCACCAGAACCACCTGTCCAGCCCGAAACCGTGGAATGTCTAAATCCATCACTGAACCGCCCTAAAAATCAACCTTGACACAGAACCAAAGAGTGTTAGCCTTGTCGCATCTTATTCGCCTTAGGCTATTCTTTCATCACACTCAGGTTTTCCCCATCGGTATGCCTTCATCTATCCAAGAAATTGAGGCCGCGTTGGCTCGCGTGCAATTGCCCCGTCCGCGTCAGACGGCTTCCTTAGGCGCGTTTGGGCGTGGCTTTCGGCACAGTCAGCGCGGGGCTTTGGGCTCCTGCTCTTTTAACATTGAGGGCTGTGATCCGGCTAGCGATTCAGGCTTGACCTCCATTGCCGCTGTGCAGCCACCGCACTTTTGCAAGCCCCTGCGCAAGGTCGTCTCGGCCCCGGCTGCAATGCCTGTCTCAATGCTGGTGAAGCCCTTGCAAGTACCCCCCCCGGCTGCCGAAGTTAAAACCCCCATTCCGGTGCCCTTGGAAGTGACGGAGAGTGGAGCACCTGTCCCTAGCGGGGGGGATATTCAGCCCCTGGCGATTCGTCCAATTCAAGAGGGACCAGCCCCCAATCTGCCGCGCTCCAAGCCACCTGAGTTTTCCTCCCATCGCAACAGTGCGAATCCAGTCCTGTCCCTGGGACTGTTGCAGGACATTGCCAAGGAAGTGATGACCTGGCAGTGGAAACTGCAAGAGGTCCACAATGCCATCCAAGCGCTCTATGACGAAGGGCCGATTATTAATGGCTGGCTAGAATCGGGTGATGGAACAGTTCAGCTCACAGAAACCAGCGTTCCTTCAGCTCTGGGCCAGCACTATCGTCTCTGTGGTCTGGATAAAAGTGGCCAAGTTTGGCGGAAACTCTGTCCACCGGAGCAGTTACCCCAAGTGAGCTTAGCCATCGCCCGTTATCAAAAACTGCGTCAACTGCTGAGCCAAAAAAAATTACTGGATATGCGACTTCAGCGATTAGCCCAAACCTTAACGATGCTTCGGGGCCATTTACGGGCTTACTAAGGACAGAGGGCCAAGTTTTGAGTCGGTGTTGAGGCCCTGTGCTCTTAGTTTGTTGCCGAAGGATTGACCATGATAGCGCCATCAAAAAAAATTCCCGTCTCGGTCCTCATTCCCGCTAAAAACGAAGAACAAAACCTACCGGCTTGTTTGGCAAGCGTCAGTCGGGCCGACGAAATCTTCGTGGTGGATTCCCAGAGTGACGACCGTTCCGTGGAAATTGCCGAGCGTTATGGCGCGAAGGTGGAGCAATTTCATTTCAACGGCACTTGGCCCAAGAAGAAGAATTGGGGGTTAGAAAATCTTCCCTTCCGCAATCAGTGGGTTTTGATCGTCGACTGCGATGAGCGGATCACCGATGAGCTTTGGGATGAAATTGCAGAATCCATCCAAAACGAAGATTTCGATGGCTATTACCTGAACCGCCGCGTGTTTTTCCTGGGCAAGTGGGTTCGCCACGGGGGCAAATATCCCGACTGGAACCTGCGCCTGTTTCAGCATGCCAAGGGCCGTTACGAGGATCTGAAAACCGGTGAAATCCAGAACACGGGCGATAATGAAGTCCACGAGCATGTGGTCCTAGCGGGCAAGGTCGGCTATCTCCAAAACGACATGATGCACGAGGACTACCGGGACATGTTCCACTGGCTGGCCCGCCACAACCGCTATTCCAACTGGGAAGCCAAGGTGTATCTCAATCTGCTGGAAGGCAAGGGCGACGACGGTACCATCGGCGCGAATCTGTTTGGCGATTCGGTGCAGCGAAAGCGGTTTCTGAAGAAAATTTGGGTGCGCTTGCCCTTCAAGCCGACGCTGCGGTTTATCCTGGCTTATTTTCTGCGCTTAGGGTTTCTCGACGGTTTTGCGGGTTACACCTACGCACGGCTGCTCAGCCAGTATGAATATCAAATTGGCGTCAAGCTCTACGAACTGCGGCAAATGGGCGGCTCGCTGAATAACAGCCAGACGGTGGAAGCCAACCAAGCGGCGAAGCTGAGTACGACCAAAACCGTTGCCGTTTCCTAGGAGGTCAACGTGGTGAATCTTTGCGATCGCTCCCCAGCGCCCCCTCCAGCCAATCTAAGTGCTTCTGAATCCGATCCCTTTCAATCCCATTCCTGGACGGATCTGGGTCGCTATGATCAATCCCATTTCGATCGCGGGCGGCCCAGTTGGTTCATTCTCATTTGGTGGTTGGTGCAGGCGATCGCCTTTCCCCTCAGCCCCCATTTTGCCAATGATTTTCGTGCCCGTCTGCTGCGGCTGTTTGGCGCAAGCATCGGTAAACAGGTGATCATTCGCCCCACGGCTCGATTTACCTATCCTTGGAAAGTGGTCATGGGGGACCACTGCTGGATTGGCGATGATGTCGTGTTCTATAGCTTTGAGCAAATCCGCCTGGGCAATCACTGTGTGGTTTCCCAAAGGAGCTATCTCTGTACCGGGAGCCACGATGTTACTGATCCCACGTTTAAGCTGACCACTGCCCCTATCCAAATCGGCAATGGGGCTTGGGTGGCGACGGATTGCTTTGTGGCACCGGGGGTAACCATCGGGGCGAATGCGGTGGTCGGGGCTCGCAGCAATGTGTTTCGGGATTTGCCTGAGGGGTTTGTTTGTGTGGGGAGTCCCTGTAAGCCGGTGCGGCGGCGGGTGATGGGGAATGGGGTGATGGGGAATGGGTGATGGGGTGGGAAACGCAGGACTGTTTCGGTCTGTAAATTTTTCTGTGAACCTTTTTTGCAATTGGTCTTAAGCGATCGCTAAGGCTCACCCGGCTTTGGCTTTCCTGCGCCATACTGAAGGCTAATTTCTTAATCGCTTCACAATCACGGTGCGGGTTCCCATGATTACGCTTACCCAAACGCCCCAGACTCCGCTTACGGTGATGGAGCGCTGTCTGATCGGTGGCAAGGTAGATGCAGCTAAGGCGGGTGAAACCGTGTTGGTTGCGGTGGATGACAATCCTATTATTGCCACCTCACGGGTGCGGTCAGACGGTAGCTGGACTGTACAGATGCTGTTTCAGCAACCCGGTGCGCAGCAGATCAAAATCATGATTGGCTCGGAGAGCTTACCGTTGCCGCTGACGGTGATGCCCAGGGCCGGGGCCGGGGGGGGCGATGAGATGATGGGCCAGGCTCCTCTGCGCAATGGCCATCGCCAGACCAGTCCGCCGGTGTATTTGACGACTCACTCGGGGGGACGGGAGGGCAGTGAGGCTTGGCGCGATCGCGCCTTACCGGCTCTGACCCGCCCCGAGCAAACCTTGGCTGATCTGGTGCGGCAAGCGTTTGATCGGGATTACTCGGATGTCCATTTGGGGGTGGGCCGTGTGCCTCACTTCCGCGCCAATGGCCGCATCATTACGACGGAATATCGCCCAACCGATGAGGCTACGTTCTATAGCTGGTTGCGGGAAATTCTGAGCGAAACCCAAATTTTTGAATTTTTGGATACCCTCGACTATGACGGTGCGGCTCAGTATGACTTTGTACGGGTTCGGATCAATCTGTTTATGTCGATTAAGGGGCCGTCGATGGTGCTCCGGCTGATTCCCATGGAGCCCCCCTTGCTGGCGCGGCTAGGATTCCCCCAGATTTTTTATGATATTTGCCATTATCCCCAGGGTTTGGTTTTGGTGACGGGACCGACGGGATGTGGTAAATCGACGACGCTAGCGGCATTGGTCAACGAAATTAACAACACGCTGCCCCGCCACGTGGTGACCATTGAAGACCCGATTGAATTTGTCCATCGTGAAGATCGACTGTCGATTATTAGCCAGCGGGAAGTAGGCATTCATACGAAGCAGTTTGACCGGGCGCTCAAGGCGGCGTTGCGGGAGGATCCGGATGTGATTCTGATTGGGGAAATGCGCGATCGCGAGACCGTCAGCACAGCCCTCAAGGCGGCTCAAACGGGACACTTGGTATTTGGCACATTGCACACCAACAGCGCCGTCAAAACCCTAGAGCGGATTATGGATTTGTTTGAGCCCGATGAGCGCGAATCGATGCGGGCGGAAATGGCGGAGGCTCTCGCTGCCATTATTGCCCAGGCGTTGGTTCCGACGACGGATGGTAAACGGACGGCGGTGACGGAAATTCTCATCAACACCGATACGGTGAAGGATTTTATTCGTCGGGATGAGGTGGATGAAATTGAAGCGCAGCTCCGGGATGGCTCCTACTATGGCATGACGACCCGCAATCAGGCGATTTTCAAGCTGTACGAACAGGGATTGATCACGGAAGAAACTGCGTTGGAAACCTCGCTGCGGCGGGGCGAAATGGCGATTTTGCTGCGGGGTGGCCACGCTGTTTAGTACGGTGCCATTGTAATATTGCATATTCAACTGATGGGAGGCCAAGGCATTGGGTTTCGTGCCTCAACTCAACCTACGCAGGTTATTCAATTCACGCTCCTAATTGTCAGGTCATGGGTCAGCTCAGGTCATGGGTCAGCTCAGGTCATGGTGAGTTGAAGTAATTACCTTTGTGAAGCAATAAACGATATTGCAGCCAAGGCTGATGAATCTTCCTCTGGACATCCTTCGTCCGGCTTGATGGATGTTCTCCATTGCCGTTGATCTGGCCCACTGATTCAAGGCCGTTTCCCATGAAGAAAATTGCTTTCGTTGCGATCGCCATGGCCATCGGCCTACTCAACACGGCCTGTTCCAGTCGTTCTACTGTTTCCACTCCAGCCCAGCCTACGCCAGTTGCAAATGCAGCGCCGGTTAATACAGCACCGGTTAATGCAGCACCCGTTGGAGAAGGGGCGATCGCTGCTCCAGTACAAGCCGTTCCAGTACAAGCCGTTCCAGTGCAAGCCGTTCCAGCCCCGGTGGCTTTTGTGGCTCCGGTGCAAGCTGCTGCGGCTCCGGTGGCTGCTTCCCCAGCCGCTCCAATGATGACCCATGAAAATTCCTACTTTGTCAAAACGAATGATGGTAGTCCGCTGAATGTTCGGGCAAGCAATTCTGCCCAGTCCCGTGTGATTGGTTCGATTCCCCAGGGAACTCAGGTGCTGATGCATCTGAGCGATCGCGACGGTAGCTGGTTCGAGGTTTCCGCAGCGGGCAATATCCGGGGTTGGGTTTCCGCAGCTTATCTGGTAGACCCTCAGGGCCAGCGCGCCTGGACAGGTCCAGCCCCCCAGACCGTTGCCGCTCAGCCTGCCCCCTCTCCCGTTCAAGAACCTGGAGATGATCCCTTTGCACAGGCAGCGTTTAATCGCGCCCACGCGCCCGGTGCTTCAGGACCTCAGTATCGGGTCCAAACCATGGATGGAGATCCGCTCAACATGCGGGTCAGTCCTCAGTTAGGAACCCAGGTCGTTCGGGCGCTCCCTAATGGAACTACAGTGACTTATCTTGATACGGTGGGCCAATGGACCCAGGTCATGAGCCCGGATGGCTCGGTGGGGTATGTTGCCAGCGACTACCTGGTCCAGCGATAAAGTCAGGATACAGGCAATAAAATTCACCCCAGAGTTCATCCCAGAATTCACCCCAGAAAATCACTAGCCCTCAGCCAACAATCGGGATCGGCACAGATAACGCTTATAGCGATACCCCGGCACTTTGCCGCGATAGACCGGCTCTCCAGCACAACCGATCGCCCCAAAGTCCAGATTGGCTGCCCAGTTGACTAACCACAGGTCAAAGGGCTGGGGCATCGTCACCAAAGCCCTTTGAAAAACCGCCGTCGTCAAATTGCTCACGGGCTCACGCTGGGCCAAAAGAAACCGAGGCTCCGGCTCCGGCGGATGCCCAGGATTCCGCTGCCATTCATAGGCCAAACTCATTATCTCCCCGGTTTGCTCATGGGTTTTATAGACCGTCGCGATCAGCAGCGGTGGCATGGGGCTGGTTTGACGATATTGGGCCTGAATGTCCTGAACCACTAGGTCCGATCGATCCGGTTTGCCATAGGCCAGCCCCTGGGCGATCGCCCCACTCCCCACCAATCCCAAAACCAACACAATCGACAAGACCCGTTGCCGTTGCCCAGCTTTCAGGGAATCAAGGGCGATCGCCAACCCCAACCCCACCACCGGCAGCAAACTAAACAAATACCGTGCCCCCAGCGTCAGATCCCGCTGGAATCCATAGGTCGCAATCAGGATCCACCCCAGCTCCGCCCCTAACAACGTTACTAATCCCCACAAAACCGAGCGATGAACCGTTCTTTGCTGAGTGGGCAACTGAGTGGGTCGCTGAGTGGGTCGCTGAGTGCGCACCAGTTGCCACCCGGCCCACCCCAGAAGTCCGAATAGGACTAGACTTGAGGCGATCGCCATCCCCACCGACCCCTCCACCAGGGGCATGGCTACCATCGTCACCAGCCACGCCATCAGTCGGCCTATCGGCGCAAGCTGTTCGACCAGAGACAAATCCTGCTTATGGACCCAATCCGTGAGGCGATCGCCCGGAATCTGGGCCAATACCACCAGCCAGGGCAACGTCAACAGCAACGTTCCCGCCGCCGCAAGATAAATCGCTCGCCCTAAACGAATCCGCTGGAACAGCCCAGCCCCAGCCAACACCGTCGCCTCCGCCAACAGCAGCAGGCCCACAAAAAAATGGGTCGCGAATCCTAAGCCATTGGCGATCGCCCAAACCATCCCTAGCCCAACCGCTTGGCCCGAATTCTTGCCCCCCTCCGTCCGAATGAACCGCAAAAAACAAGCCAGCGATCCCATGCCCAAGAGCATCGCCAACGTATAGTGCCGCGCATCCTGGGCCAAATAGACCCCAAAGGGAGACACCGCCATCAGTGCCGCCGCTGTCTGGGCAATCCAGCGGGACCGGGTCGTGGCCCAAGCCAGGCCATAGGCCACCGGAATCGTCAAGACGCCAAACAGGACACTGAGCGATCGCGCCACCCCCAAATCAATCAACGTCCCCGATCGCTGCCAGAGATTAATCCAGAAATGAGACAGGACAAAATAAAGCGGCGGATGGGTACTCTCGGTCATCAAATGCCGAATCCCATCCGCCCAGCTAGCCCCGTCCCGGTGGGCTGGGGCCAAGAGCTGATCGATCGTGAGGAGTTGGTCGAGGGCGATCGCTCGAAAGCTATGACCCAAACTAAACACAATCGTGGCCCACTCATCGCCCCAGGCGGGCTTGGCATCCAAATGGAAAAACCGTAGGCCCAAACCAATGAGGATCCAGGCGAGCAGGATCCCGTTGAGGGGGGGCGATCGCATACTCAAAGCGTCCTACTACAGCAAGCGTCCTACTACAGCGGACGATAGACCCGATAGTTAATATTCGGGAAGATATTGTCGATCAGCTCAACCTTCTCCAGCCAGCCGGAATCGAGTTTGCCGATCAAAATATCGTCGTAGATCTTGTTGAACCGCTGCACATGGGAGCGAGTCCGACGCACCGCGTAGGGCACCATCGTTCCCGTTCGCATAATAAACGCCCAGTCCGACGACTGCGCCAGTAACAGCTCCCGCGCCGCCTGATTCAGCGCCCGCCATTCCAGCTCATCCACCGGCTCCCGCTTGCTCAGCTCGATCATCCGCTCCGCCGCTTTGTGCAGGTGCGGGTAAACCCAGGAATTGGTTTCATTCAGCCAATATTCGTGGAAGCCCTTGTAGCCCCAGCTCGACTGGGAAGGCCGCGCCACCTGCTGGGTGGGCTCCTTCTGCAAATACTCCGCCAGGTGCGTCATTTCAAACGTCCCTTGGTCGTACCAGGACTTGCGGAAGAAGTAGTCGATAAACCAGGGACCCTCATACCACCAGTGGCCAAACAGCTCGGCGTCGTAGGGCGAAACCACCAGGGGAGGCCGCTGCATCACATAGTTGAGGTGCTCCACCTGGCGTTGGCGGTTGTGCATGAAATCACCGGCATGGTCTGCCGCCTTTTCCTTCGCCCAGTAGGGGTCATACAGGGCTTTCTCGCCGCCATCTTTGCTGGTGATTTTGTGATATTTAATTCCTGTGTTCTTGCGCTGCCCATTGGGCATGATGTAGGGCTTGATGTACTCGTATTCCGCGTCCCAGCCCAAGTCTTTATAGAACTCGCGGTATTCCGGGGCACCGGGATAGCCCACCTTCGAGGACCAAACCTGCTGGGAAGACTCATGATCTCGCCCAAAGGCTGCCACACCGGCTTCCGTAAAGATGGGGGCGTAGGAGCCAAACCGAGGACGGGGCTTGGCATAGAGAATGCCATGGCCATCCGTGAGGAAATATCGCAGCCCTGCGTCCGCCAGCATCCGCTCAACGCCGTTGTAATAGGCGCATTCCGGTAGCCAAATGCCCTTGGGGGGGCGACCAAAGTTTTCCTCATAGCTCTCGCAGGCCACCTGCACCTGCGCCCAGACGGCCTGGGGATACATTTGCATCAGCGGCAGATAGCCGTGGGTGGCTCCGCAGGTGATGATTTCCAGGTTGCCGCTGTCGAGGAATTGTTTGAAGGCTTTGATAAGGTCGCGATCGTACCGCTCCCAGGTCTTTTTAACTTCTGTGAATTCCTTGACGTAGTACTCGGCCAAATACTTGATGTGGCCGTTGAACTCGTTATGGACAACCTCCTTCTCAGCCAGCTCAAGCAACTGCCCCAAGTGATGGTCGAAGCGATCCTGGAGCAGCTCATCCCGAAGCATGGACACCAAGGGCGGCGTCATGCTCATGGTGATTTTGAAGTCAATCCCGTCCCGCTTTAAGCCTTCAAAGACATGTAAGAGCGGGATATAGGTTTCAATAATTGCTTCGTGCAGCCATTCTTCCTCTAGGACATAGTCACTTTCTGGATGGCGAACAAAGGGTAAGTGCGCGTGAAGAACAAGGGCAACGTAGCCTAGACTCATAAGATTCCCACCTGCGGCACAGCGTCTGATAGCTCAAAACCGAATTTTCTCTCGATCTCAGCCTCAACTAAAGCTGTTTGGAGCCAGACAGCGCCTTGGAAAGGCACTCGGCTTTCGGATAACTACAGTTGCGATGATCCCGAGTGAGTTTCAAGCATTGTAAAGCAAAAAAACCGGGCTTTCCTCATGATCCTGGCTCAGGCAAGGGGGTAAAACTGTCCGTGGAGATCAAAACCTACCTTCGGGAGAGAGTCCCCTTCACGAGAATCTTGGCTTAAGTCTATTGCGTGTTTCTATTGCGTGTTTCCAAAAAATTGCAGACACAACTTTTCTGAGTCTGTTGATTGACGGGTCTGGGTCAAGCAGGCGAGGGATTCTGCTGGTTTCTGTGCCAGTTTTTTGCCAGTTTTTTGCCAGTTTTTGGGCAAGATCTGGGGAAAGGTTCTTGGGGAAGGCGTTGGCGATCGCCCCCGTCTGGGCACAATCAAGAGGTGATTTCGCAGCAAAAAGTTGTCCAAAAGTTTGTATTCAAACCTTTGATTCTACTTCTTTTTTACGCCGTTTTGGCCTGCGATCCGGAACAAATTTTCCAACCCGTTTGCGATCGACAGACACCATGGCAGCAGCATTTGGCCAAGCATCTTCCCCAGCGCCAGCCTCTTCCCGAGAGCGAGAAGGGTATTCCGTGAATGCTCTGGCGGCTAAGATTCAGAAAAGAATTCAGGAGCAGGTGAATGGCCAACTGGTCCTCCAGGCCGCCGACGGGACAACTTGGAACCTTTACTTTCGGGTGGGTCGCTTGTTTTGGGCGAGTGGCGGTAAGCATGCCTGCCGCCGCTGGCGACGACTGCTCAGGCAATATGGTCGGCTCAATGCAGAAACCTTGCAGATTCGCGATCGCGAAAAATCCCCCGTTCCGGAGCACCGGCTGTTAAATATTCTGATCAAGCGACAAAAAATCAGCCGCCAGGATGCCAGCACTCTGATTGAGCAAAATATTCTGGACATTCTGTTTGATATTTTGCAGGCTTCGACCCAGATCCGGCAAATTTCCGCTGTGGGGGATGCCTTGGCTACTCAGGAGGAGCCCATCGCTATCCTTAGTACCGCTGAGCTGGTGCGCCAAGCCCAGGAATTACTCAAAGGATGGTTCAATCTGGGGCTCATGGTCTACTCGCCAGACTTGGCCCCCCGCATTCTCGATCCGGAGGCCCTTAAAACCCAGGTTTCCCCGAAGCTAGCCCAGGCGTTAAGCGGTTTAGCCACGGGTAAAGCATCGATTCGGGAGCTGGCCATCATCACCCGCCAGACCCCCCTGGCTCTAGGCAATTTATTGGGTCCTCCAGCTCAGAAAAATTTGCTGGAATTTATTGAAATTCCGGATATTCCCAATCCCTACAACAAAAATAAGGCGATCGCAGAAAACGACTCGGGGAGCGCCAGGGCGGTTAAGCTCCTCAAGGATGCTCCGACGATCCTTTGTGTCGACGACAGTGCCCAAATCGCCTACATCCTGGAGCAAATTTTGCAGCCTGCGGGCTATCGGTTTGTCAGCGTTCAGGAGTCCGTGGAAGCGCTCTCGGCTATTTTGAAGCACAAGCCCGATTTAATTTTCCTGGATTTATTGATGCCCCTGGTCTACGGCAACGAAATTTGCACCCAGCTACGGCGGGCTCCCAGCTTTCGCGATACGCCAGTGATCATGCTGTCTAGTAATGCGCGCATGCTCGATCGCATCCAGGCCAAGGGAGCGGGGGCCACGGATTTTATGGCCAAGCCTTTGGAGCCTGCCAAGGTTTTGACGATGGTGCGTCGCTATTTGGGAGAACTGCCTGCCTTGTCTGCGGAGATGGCATAACTTAACGGGGGACTAGAAACGGGGGGACTAGAAACGGGGGGACTAGAAGCGAGACACTTTGGTAGCCAGCCACTTGGTGATGAGCTGGGGGCAATTTTTTTTAAACCAGCGCCAGGCGATGATGCGGAAGACGGGTTTGGACGTACGGGCGATCGCCTTCGCCAGCCGATTGGCCATGGGCCAATGCACTTTGCGATTGGCAAGATTTACGGAACCCACATCGTAGAGACAATCGATAATCAGCTTAATCGTTATTTCTTCTTGCAGGAAAAGGTTTTCCAGCAAAATGCTGACATCTCGCATCCGTTCCTGCTCGCGCTTAATCTCCTCAGGAGTTTTGGTGATTTCCGCCGTTCGCTGGGCGTTCACCTGAATCGCATTCGTCATCGAAGATCTCTAGATGGCTCTCCCTATTATGGCGGACGCTTACTGGGGATCATGTTCTTTGGGGGTGTTTTTCCATCGATTCACGGACTCTTTACAAGGGACGATCTCTTTTCTCACGAAGGGGACCTTGGAAGAATTCCCGAGCCGCTATACTACCTAGTATTGATATGCAGTAGGTTGTCGTTGAGGGGCTTCGGCTCCTCAACTTTTATTTTTTGGGTATTTTTGTAGATATGTTGTAGATATTTTTTAGGGAAGGACATGGAAGCGCCGTCCATTGCCGTCACGGTCAAGTTGTTTGCGGCCTATCAAGAGGTTTGTGGGGTGTCTGAGCTGCAATTGCAGGTGCAGCAGGGGGAGCCTGTGGGGGGAGTTCGCGATCGCCTCCTGGCCCAACATCCCGAGCTCGAACGCTGGCGCGAGGTCACCCGATTTGGGGTTAATCTTGAATTTGTCGACCCTGCCACACCCCTCCAAGACGGGGATGAAGTCGTGTTGATCCCGCCGGTCAGTGGTGGTTAGCGTATCCATTCCCAATAAAACCTCTATGAATCAGCTCACACCAGGGATCGATTTCGACACAGCCCTGTGTCAGAATCTGGCCGAGGCGGAAGCGCGGGAATGGTTGGTGACGAATGGCATTGGAGGCTATGCCTGCGGAACGGTGGCGGGGCTGTTGACGCGGCGGTATCACGGGTTACTGGTGGCGGCCCTGCGGCCTCCGGTGGAGCGATCGCTCCTCCTAACCAAACTCGAAGAAACCGCAGGCTACAACCAAAGGATTTATGAGCTCAGTACGAACCGCTGGGCCAGTGGCGCAATTCATCCTCAAGGCTATTTGCACCTAGAACGGTTCCATTTAGAAGGCACAATCCCTGTGTGGACCTACCGCCTTGCCGACGCCCAGCTCGAAAAGCGGGTGTGGATGGAGCAGGGCAAAAACACGACCCATGTGGCCTATCGGCTGGTTCAGGCCCGTCAGGCGCTTCAGCTCACGCTCAAAGCTCTAGTGAACTATCGGGATCACCATCACAACACAGAGCAACGGTTCGGAGCGCAAAATTGGCCGTTTGAGACCACTCTGCTGGATTCAGGGGTACGCGTGACGGCCTTCGAGGGGGCGGTGCCACTTTATGTGCGAGGGGCGGGAACTGTGCGGGGGGCGGGGACTGAGGTATCCGGCGTGCAGGTGTCGCTGGCGCGGGATTGGTATTTGGATTATGCGTTGGCGGTGGAGGGCGATCGCGGCCTCAATCCCCACGAAGACCACTACCACGCTGCAACGTTCCAACATTGGCTGCAGCCGGGAGAGACGTTCATCGTCGTCGCCAGTACCGAAGTCAAAGCGGCACCGGAGGCCGAGGCACTCCTGCGACAGCAGCGCCATGACGAAGGGTTACTCCAGCATTGGTTGACGGTTGAACCGGAAACTCCGGCTTGGGTGGCGCAGTTGGTCTTGGCCTCAGAGCAATTTTTGGTCAACCGACAACTTTCGGCAGACTGGCCCGGCGAACCTTGGATCGGGAAAAGCGTGATCGCGGGCTATCCCTGGTTTAGTGACTGGGGCCGGGACACGATGATTAGCCTACCGGGACTGACGCTGACGACCCATCGCCCGGAACTGGCGCGACCGATTTTGCGGACCTTTGCCCGCTATGTGGACCAGGGGATGCTGCCCAATGTCTTTCCCGATGGAGGCACGCCGCCCGCCTACAACACCGTCGATGCGACACTTTGGTATTTTGAGGCGATTCGCGCCTACCATGCCAAAACCCAAGAGGTCGGCCTGATTGAAGACTTGTTTCCGGTTCTGGCGGAGATTATCGACTGGCACCAGCGAGGCACCCGCCATCAGATTCACTTGGATAGCGATGGCTTACTTTATGCCGGAGAAGCGGGGGTTCAGCTCACCTGGATGGATGCGAAGGTCGATGACTGGGTGGTGACCCCTCGAATGGGTAAGCCTGTAGAGATTAATGCCCTTTGGTACAACGCCCTGTGGATCATGGTGAAATTCGCTCAGTTGCTGGGTAAACCTAGGACTGTCTATCGGGAGTTGGCGATCGCCACCCAGCAAAACTTCCAACGCTTCTGGAGCAATGATTTAGGCCATTGCTACGACGTCCTAGACGGACCCGAGGGTGATGACGCGTCGCTGCGACCCAATCAACTGTTTGCGATTGCTTTACCCCTAGGCTTGCGCCATCGGCGACCGTTGCTGAGTGGGGTGCAGGAGCAGGCGATCGTGGAGGTTTGTCAGCGGCAGTTGTTGACGGGGTATGGGTTGCGATCCCTAGCCCCCAGCCATCCGGATTATCAGGGTCATTATGGGGGAGGATTGCGCGATCGCGACGGAGCCTATCACCAGGGAACCGTCTGGGGTTGGCTGATGGGGCCGTTTGTCCAGGCTCATCTCAAGGTCTATCAAGATAAGGCAGCAGCAAGGCGATTTTTAGAGCCGTTGGCTGTGCATCTGATGACGGGCTGTGTGGGACAACTCAGCGAAATTTTTGAGGGGGATGCCCCCCATGCTCCCAAGGGAGCCTTTGCACAAGCCTGGACCGTGGCGGAGGTCCTGCGGGCCTGGGCGTTGACTCGCGGTTAGCCTAGGTTAGCCTAGGGTCGACTCCAGTTGCTGTTGCGCTGTGGCGATCGCCTCTGGCAACTTGCTCGCATCCCGGCCCCCCGCTTGGGCAAAATTAGGCCGTCCCCCGCCACCGCCACCACAAATCTGAGCAATGCCGCCAATAAACTTACCCGCTTGTAATCCCGCTTCATTCACGGGCTTAGTAAACGCTGCAACTAAACTCACCTTGCCATCAGCCAAGGCTGAACCCAGGACAACTGCACCCGTATCGCCGAGTTTTTGTAGCAACCGTTCTGCGGCGGTTTGGAGCGACTTTGGATCAACTCCATCCAGTTGTGCCACCAAGATCTTAAACTTGCCAAGGGGTTGGGCTTGGGACAGAAGGCTATCGGACTTGGCGATCGCCAGCTCGGATTTTACGGTCTCCAATTCCTTCTGGGTGGTTTTGAGTTCCTCCTGAATGGCGGTAACGCGACCGGCAATTTCCTCCGGTTTGGCTTTGAAGCGATCGCCCAACTCCTTCACCACCGCCTCACGCACATTCAGATAATCCAACACCGCTGGACCCGACACGGCCTCAATCCGCCGCACGCCGGAGGAAATACCCGCTTCAGAGATAATTTTGAACACCCCAATCTCAGCGGTATTGGCCACATGGGTACCGCCGCACAGCTCCATGGAGACGCCGGGAAAATCGACGACGCGGACGGTCTCGCCGTACTTTTCGCCAAACATCGCCGTGGCGCCCTTGGCCTTGGCTTCGGCGATGGGCATTTCGGCCACATCGGCGCTGTGGGCTTCGGCGATCCAGGTGTTGATCTGGGCTTCGAGTTGCTGGAGTTCTGCCGGTGTCACCGCACGGTTAAGGTTAAAGTCGAACCGGAGGCGATCGAAATTCACCAGGGAGCCCGCCTGGGAAATGCTCTCATCGACGATTTGCTTCAGCGCCGCCTGGAGTAAGTGAGTGGCCGAGTGGTTGGCCTGGGAGCGACGGCGGCAGGCGCGATCGATTTGGGCCGTAACGGTTTCCCCCACGTTCAGGCTGCCCCGCTCCACATGACCCGCATGGACAAAGGTGTTGCCTTCTTTTTGAACGTCGTCGATGCGGACGATGAGGTCTTCGCCCCCGGCGGCGTTGGTGAAATAGCCGCGATCGCCAATTTGTCCTCCGGACTCCGCATAGAACGGCGTTTGGTCCAAGACGATTTGAACCGCCGAACCCGCTGTAGCCAATTTTGCTTCCCGTTCCTCGACAAACAAATCTGTGACCAGAGCCGTACTGCTGACTTCGCCATAGCCCAGGAACGCTGTTACTTCGGTGCGGGCCGAGAGCTTTTTGACATCGGACTGCTGGGTCAGATCAATCTCCTCCTGAGCGTTGGAAATCCCCGCATGTTCCGCCATGGCCGCTTCGTACCCAGCCAAATCAACGCTGTAGCCCTGTTCCTCGGCAATTTCCTGGGTCAGCTCCACGGGGAAACCGTAGGTCGCAAACAGCTTAAATGTCACGTCACCGGGAATTGCCTTAACTGAAGCGTCAAGCTGGGCCATTTCTTCTGCCAACAGCTTTTCGCCCCGTTCCAGGGTCTTGAGGAACTGCTGTTCTTCGTGGGCGAGGGCGTCTTTGATCGCTTTTTCCCGTTCCCGCAGATTGGGGTAGGTTTTTTCCATCAGGGCGATCGCACTCTCCGCCACTTCGACAATAAAAGGCCGCTCAATCCCCAACAGTCGCCCATGGCGCACCACCCGCCGAATCAGCCGCCGCAGAATATAGCCCCGGCCCAGGTTCGACGCCGTCACCCCATCGGCAATCAAATGGGTCACCGCCCGGACGTGGTCGCCAATGACTTTGTAGGAGGTTTTCTGGGTTTCATTGGCCTTGCCGTAGGGGAGGCCAGCAACGCTCGCTGCCGCTTCAATGATCGGGAAGATTAAATCCGTTTCGTAGTTATTGGGCTTTTGCTGGAGAATTTGGGCCATGCGCTCCAGCCCCATGCCCGTGTCAATGTTTTGCTTCTCCAGGGGCGTCAAATGGCCCTCGGCGTCCTTGTTGAACTGCATGAACACCAAGTTATAAAACTCAATAAACCGGGTGTCGTCCTCCAGGTCGATCGCCTGGTCGCCCCGTTCCGGATGGAAATCGTAATAAATCTCTGAACAAGGCCCACAGGGACCCGTCGGACCCGACTCCCAGAAATTGTCCGCGGCCCCCATGCGCTTGATGTGGGTTTCCGGCACGCCGATCTGGTCCCGCCAGAGGCGATAGGCTTCGTCGTCTGTTTCAAAAACACTCACCACCAGCCGCTCCTTGGGCAGTTTAAACACTTCCGTGGAAAGCTCCCAGGCCCAGGCGATCGCCTCCCGCTTGAAATAGTCCCCAAAACTAAAATTGCCCAACATCTCAAAAAACGTATGGTGCCGCGCCGTCCGCCCGACGTTCTCGATGTCATTGGTGCGAATACATTTTTGCGACGTCGTAGCGCGGGGGACCTCTGCTTTGCGCTGGCCGAGAAAAATCGGCTTGAACTGGAGCATCCCCGCGATCGTCAGTAAAACCGTCGGATCCTCCGGCACCAGCGAGGCGCTCGGCAACGGCTTGTGGGCCTTAGCAATGTAGAAATCGAGAAAGGTTTGCCGAATGCGATCGCCGCTGAAGGGGGTAGCCATTGGGGGATAAGGATTGAAACACAAGCTTGGACAATGTACCCCACTATTATGTCGGTCGACCCGGCCTCATCGCTACCGCCTCTCTTTGGGCCTGTAAATCTATAGCCAGGGAAAAATAAAGAAATGCAATGATCAAGATCACCAGGATTTCCGGATTCCTGCGGATATTTTGTGAACTTTTGGAGAAGTGGGAACACTCTAGGTGTAGGGTGACTCCCCCTACAATGGTAGAAACTCCCTCAGCAGAGAGCGATTCATGCTTTTTCCGTCCTTGACGGTCTCCCCTTTCCGCCCGATGCCCTATAGCAGGGTTGAAGGCGGTTTGTGTTGTTGAATGGCTGCTTCAGTGTGTTGCAAGTTCTCTACGCACTCGGTTGTTAAACGGTTTAGAGTCACGCATGGACCACTCCATCCTTATTGTTGGCGATCCAGCTTTTCGCTTGATGATTCAAGGGAGCGTGGGTTCTCTCGGCGCGGTTAACCTAGTTTATGCGGAGGATTGCATCCAGGCAGGGTTATCGATGCAGGCCAATCAGCCTGACTTGATGGTTTTACAGGTGGACCCCCTCTCTGAGATCGAAGCCTGTTTGCATCTCAAGGAGCGCAATCGGTTTCGCTGGGTTTATATTTTGGCGATCGAAGGCTGTTGTCTCTCCCAGGGGGGTGTTCAGCGTTCGGAGCTAGAGCGCAATCAACGGGCTGCTGCCATGGTGCAGGCCGGGGCCGATACCTATTTGTGGCTGACGGGAATGGTTCAAGGGGACCAAATCATGCTGCAGCCCGAAGCGCAAGCCCTGTTGGAAGCCCAGATGAAAGTTGGCATGACGAGCGTCAAGCGCTACCGAGAGCTTTTGCAAACCAATGACTTATTGTCCACGATCGCCCTCATCGATCCGCTGACGGAATTGAGCAACCGGCGGGCGCTGGATTGGGATTTACCTCGGCAGATTAAGCGATCGCGCGATCGCAACCGCCCCCTCAGCCTGATGATTTTTGACCTAGATTTTTTCAAGGGCATCAACGATAACTACGGTCACCTCGTCGGCGATGTTTCCCTCAAACTGCTCTCGGCGCGGCTCCGTCACAACCTGCGTTCCAACGACACCCTCTTTCGCTATGGCGGCGAAGAATTTGTGGTGATTTTGAGTGATACCCATGCGCCCGAAGCCGGAGAAATTGGCCAGCGGCTTTGCCGGATGATCAGCAGTCAAGCCTTTACGATCAACGACGATCTAGAGCTTTCCCTCACCGTCAGCGTCGGGGTTGCGTACCTCCAGGAGGGGGATGACCCCCAGGGACTCACCTTACTCGAACGGGCCGATCGCCGTTTGAGGCAAGCCAAGCAAAATGGACGCAACCGCGTGGTGACCCACTGAGTGTGACCCACTGAGTGTGACTCACTGAGCGTGACTGACTGGGCTGTAACCCGCTAGTCGTGGTGGATTTGCAGATTGAGCTGATAGCGCCCCATGGGCACCCGATTGGCCCAGAGTTCGTATTCCACCGCAAGGTGGGTCGGTAAAGGATCGCCGGTAAAGCTCAGGTGGCGCGTAAAGTTGCGCAACCGCACTTGTCCCCCTTGCCCAAGGGCTTCATCCTGGAGCCAATAGCGGCTCATGCCGTAAATGCCTCGCTCTAGCCAATGGCGATAGCTAAATTTGCCATTGCTTTGCATGGTCATGATCAGTCGATAGGGCGAAATCTCTAGCCAGAGCAGCCTGGGCTGGGCCACTGTGTTCAAGGTGGAAGCCCCAAACTCTACCTCGGGTAAGGGTGGCTCGGTCAACAGCAAATGAAAACAATCGGCGGACTTTTGATAGAGGGTGGCAGCCGTGTCTACCTGATTACAGAGGGAAAGATCCGAGGAACTCAGAGAAAGGCTAATGGGCTTACGAGGATACGTGATCATAAACGATGGCGCGATAGGCGGTAGCGCGAGAGGATGCAAGCAGCAACTAGCCAAGCCTGCTTGAGGCATATGCAATGGAGTCCCTTCCGGTGAGGGGCGACCCGGAATGGGACAAATTCGTAACTGGGCGTGGTGGATGAGGGCAAAAACGGTAGGATGGCTACCGTCACCTCAGTCTAGCCCAATGGTTACTCCCCTCGTCCTGCTCAAAAACACTGAACATCATACGACTTTAAGGCTTTCTCCCCCGACCTCTGGTCTCGTTATCAAAGGAAAAATTCACATTCCTGGGGATAAGTCGATTTCCCATCGGGCTTTGATGCTGGGCGCACTGGCCACAGGCGTAACTGAGATTGAAGGGCTTTTGGTGGGTGAGGATCCCCAAAGCACGGCGAAATGCTTTCGGGCCATGGGGGTAGAGATTTCGGAGCTCAATCCAACCCATGTGACGGTCCGGGGTTTGGGCTTGGGGAATTTGCGAGAGCCCATGACGGTTTTGGACGCGGGGAATTCAGGCACGACGATGCGGCTGATGCTGGGAATTTTGGCCTCCCATCGGGACCGTTTTTTTACGGTGACGGGGGATGATTCCTTGCGATCGCGCCCCATGTCCCGCGTGGTCAAACCGCTTCAGCAAATGCAGGCACAAATCTGGGGCCGTCAAAACAATTCCCTCGCCCCCTTGGCGGTTCAAGGCCGGACGCTGACGCCGATTCATTATCAATCACCGATCGCCTCTGCCCAGGTCAAATCCTGCATTTTGCTGGCGGGACTGCTAACACCGGGCCAAACCACGGTGACGGAACCCCACCTTTCCCGTGACCACAGCGAACGCATGCTGCAAGCCTTTGGGGCGGAGCTCAGCGTCGATCCGGAAACCTGTAGCGTGACGGTGACGGGGCCAACGCAGTTAGTGGGTCAAAACGTGATCGTACCGGGAGATATTAGCTCGGCGGCGTTTTGGCTGGTGGCGGCGAGCATTGTGCCGGGGTCGGATTTGGTAATTGAAAATGTCGGGGTGAATCCCACGCGCACCGGCATCCTGGAAGCCCTCCAGCAGATGGAGGCGAATATTGAACGGCTCAACGAACGGACGGTGGCCGGGGAGCCCGTGGCGGATCTACGGGTGCGCTATGGGCCGCTGAAAGCCTGCGAGATTGGCGGTGAGATTATTCCTCGGTTGATTGATGAAATCCCGATTTTGGCGGTGGCAGCGGCCTTTGCCACGGGAACGACGGTGATTAAGGATGCGGCGGAGTTGCGGGTGAAGGAGAGCGATCGCCTCGCTGTCATGGCCAGTGAACTGCAAAAAATGGGAGCCCGAGTGGTCGAACATCCCGATGGCTTAGAAATTACTGGGGGAACACCGCTGCAAGGGGCGGAGGTGGATAGCTATACGGATCATCGAATTGCCATGAGTTTGGCGATCGCCGCCCTCAACGCCCAAGGCCCCACCACCATTGGCCGCGCTGAAGCCGCCGCCATCTCCTATCCCAATTTCGTTGAAACCCTGGAAACAATCTGCCAAATTTAATCTGCCAAATTTAATCGGTTTATTCCATCTGGGCAAGGCTCATGCGGCTTTTTTGATCCTTAATACCAAGCAACATATCCAGCTTCTGCAAAAATTCGTCCGTTAGCTTCACAAACGCCTTGGAGCCCGACGACCCCGGATTCGCCAAAACTACAGGCTTAAAGCTATCCACGGCCCGTGATACCTGAATATCGTTCGGAATTTGGGTTTTGAACATTTGCTGTTCGCTAAACTCCTGCTGCACCCGCTGCATCACCTGGTTGTAATAGCGACTGCTAAAGAGATTGCCGGACATGGTAAAGACAATCCCGAGGAGCTGAATATTAAGCGGCTGAATGTCTTCATAGCCCTGACGCAGGCGTTCGATCCGTCGCTGCAAGAGCTGAATCCCGGCGATCGACAGGGGTTCTGGTTTGGCCGGAAGAATATAAAAATCACTAGCCACAAAGCTGCTGCGCGTCAGCAGGTTATATCCCGGTGCGCAGTCCAAAATAATGAAATCGTAATTCTGGGCAATGGGTTTGAGAATCCCGCTCACCAACGTCCGCTCAAAATTGCTCCAAGCCGTCTGAAAATCTTTATGGTCCTCGTCCTCATTGGCCCGCTGATGGAGCACGGAGGAGACCATGTAATCATCGTAAAGATCCAAATCCCCCGGCAGCAGATCGAGCCCCTTGAGCCCACAGACATAGGGGTTGATGACTTCTAGCGTCGTGCGGATCTTCTCTACCTTGGGATCCACCATCTGTGTGATAAGGTGACGCAGGGTGCGGCGGTCCTTGCGACACTTGACAAAATCCTGGGGAGACATGAGGCTCAAGGTAGCACTGATTTGGGTATCCAAATCGACGACCAAAACCCGCTTGCCATGATTTTGAACGAGGCTGGTGGCCAAGTTCACACAAAGGGTGGTCTTGCCGACCCCGCCTTTCATATTCGTGGTTGCGATGATGTGCGCCATGGTCTTATCTTCCCGTGTTGCGGTCAATATAGCAGTTTTATCGGGCGTTCTTGACAGTGGACCTGGGCGAGGGAGAGTGCATAAGGCGGATTTTCCATGGGGAAATTACAGGCAATCCGTCCCAAAACGAGTAAACAAATGTAAGGTTCTTCAATCGCAACCGTGAAGCATCGAGCCCCTCGCAATCGCACCTTAACGGTTACTGAAACGGAGATTGAAGTCCTGCGTCAGTTCCTGGGGCAGCTCACAACGGCGGTGCCGCTGGAGGCGATCGCAAACGGGGGCGATCGCCTCTTCCACCAGGATATTTTCGACGCCTTGCCCCATTTGCCCAGTGGGTTTGTTGATCTGCTGGTGTTAGATCCGCCCTACAACCTGACCAAATCCTTTAATAGCAATACGTTTCACGAGCGATCGCCCCTGGCCTACCGAGATTGGTTCCAGGCTTGGTTTAGGCCGCTGCTCAGGGTGCTGAAGCCGACGGCATCGGTTTATGTCTGTGGGGATTGGCGATCGTCGGGCATCCTGCAACCGCTGCTGGAGGAGACGCTGGTTCTGCACAATCGCATTACCTGGGAGCGAGAAAAGGGGCGGGGCGCTCAGCACAACTGGAAAAATTGCTCGGAGGATATTTGGTTTTGTACCGTCTCCGAGCAATACACCTTCAACGCAGAGGCGGTGCGGCTCAAACGGCGGGTCTTGGCTCCCTACACGACGGACCAGAAACAGCCCAAGGATTGGGTGCATACGGATCAGGGCAACTATCGGCTCACCTGCGCCTCAAATCTTTGGACTGATTTAACGGTGCCCTTTTGGTCGATGCCCGAGAATACTGACCATCCCACCCAGAAACCCGAAAAGCTTTTAGCCAAGATTATCCTGGCCAGCTCCAATCCTGGTGATTGGGTGTTGGATCCATTTTTGGGCTCGGGAACAACTGCCGTGGTGGCAAAGAAGCTGGGGCGTCGCTACATCGGCATTGAGCAGGATTTGACCTATTGCTGTTTGGCCCAGAAACGCCTATACCTTGCCGAAGCCCATCCTGAAATCCAAGGCTACAGTGACGGAATCTTCTGGGACCGCAACGCCCCGTAGGGACGAACGGCAGTTCGTCCTGCCTGCCGCGTTTGTCTGTCCCCAAGACCTCCTAGAACGCCCTAGGACAACTGGGTGACGATTTGGTCATCGATCAGCGTATTCAGCGTCAGCACATCCTCCACCGTCATGCGCAGGAAGCGATCGCCATCCACCCGAAAAAACACCTGCACCCGATCGACCCCTGGATTTCCCGGCGGATTGAGCGGAATCACCCGCGCCCCTTCCCGGTCATTGAGGGACTTGACGGCAGACTGTCCTGGGGTGAGATTGCGAGTAATCAGGCGATCGCCATCAAAATAAACCTCTGTCGTACTGGTCTCCTTGCCCAGCTCCCCCAGCACCACCTCGATCGCCGGTTGATTGTCCGTGGAAGCCCCAAACATCAGCATCACGGGTTCGGCCATGGGGTAGGCTTGCCCCGCTTGGATAATGGGATGCCAATCGTGGCGCTGGTTGCGGTGATTCCAGTAGCGGATACCGTAGCTGTGGTAGAGAAAATCCTTGATTTCAACCCCGCGATCGAGCTGGAGCGCCCCCTGGGCAATGGCTTCGAAGGGGCGATCGCTACGAATTTTGGTTTCATCAAAGTAGCGCTTGACCCAAGCTTGAACCGCCGGAATCTGACTCGTCCCCCCCACCAAGAGCACCCCTTCAATATCCTGCGCCTCCAATCCCTGGCGACGCCCCTGCTGGAGCACCTGGAGCATGGCTTCGTCCAGCTGCGTAAAAAAGTCCCGTTCCCGCAGCAAATCCTCGAACTGGCTGCGTGTCATCTCGAACGTATAGCTCTCAAAATTATCTTCGTCGAAATAGGTTTCCTGGGCCTGGGTCTGGTTCGAGAGCTGAATCTTCAGCCGCTCCGCCAGCCGCGTCAGTAAGGGCGTTTTCGGGCAGTCATAGGTTTTAACCAGCCAGTCCGCCACCCAACCATCCAGGTCCGTCCCTCCCAGATTTTGACCGGCTTTGCCCAAAACCTTGGCCGTCTGCACCTTCTGCCCCGATTTTTCCGCAAAGGACTGCTGGCCCCACTTGAGGACAAAGCCAATCGGCGTTTTTTTCTGGAGGCGATCGAGCTGCACTAGGGACAGATCCAGCGTGCCACCGCCAAAATCGATGACGAGGAGGCGATCGCAATCGCTCATCCCGTAGCCCAACGCTGCCGCCGTGGGCTCATCCAGCATCCGCACCTGCTCGACCTTGGCCCCCTGGACCACCCCGCCCAGCCAGTGGCGATAAATTTCAAAACTATCCACCGGCACCGTCAACACTAAGGAATCTAAGGGCAGTGGCACCTGCTCGATGGCGCTCAACACCCGCCGCAAAAACAGGTCTCCCACCTGCTCAAACGTCATCGCCTGACCATCCAGTTCCGGGAGAAACCCCTGGACCGACGAGCCAATGCCCCGCTTAAAGCCTCGGAAAAAACGGGGAGAATTTTTGAGATCGAGACCGCGATCGCGCACCTCTTGCCCCACCCAAACCACTCGTTCCGTGGATTCTGCCGGTCTTGTATCCACCGTGTCTATTGCGTCTCCCGCCTCTATTGCCAGGGATTGTACATAGGCCAAGCTAGGAATCAGCGGCGGATTGCCCGCTTGACTCACGCTCAGACCGGGCAAAGCGAGGGTTTCCGGTTGCTGCGTCACGGCATTCCAGCGGGCAACGACGGTATTGCTGGTCCCAAAATCAATGGCGAGGGTCATTCGTAAACGTAGAAAAAACTAAAGAAAGTTAACGATCTCGTTACAAAGCTGCGAGGGCGATCGCCCGTGCTTTCGTCATTTTGGGACATTTCTGGAAGCCTTGACGAAACACTTTTTAAGAAAGCCATAATCCGCGTTAACTCTTCTTGCGTTTCATCGGTATTTCCTAAGCCATGAGGTATCAATGAAACAGTTGCCAGAAACAGTTGCCACCGTTTGCATTCGCTTGCAATCGACTCCTCAAACCTAATTTTGAGACGAAGGGCCTATGAACTTTAGTAAACAGTTGATCACCTTGATCCTAGGCTTCTATCGTGAAGATCCCGAACAATATCGCGCCATTTTGACCTTGCAACATTGTCATTTGTCGCGTCGTTGGGGGACGCTGTGCATTAATTGCACAGATGCTAGGACTGCTGAGGATTTGATTCGGGGCATTGAGTTTATTCGGGAGCCGGTTGCGAAGCTGCGCTTGGCCCGTCGGCTCAAAATTTTGGTGAATGGGGCCTATAGCCGTATTTTTCCGGTCAATGCACCGGGCTATGGTATCGACTATCCCAACCCCCAGCAAGGGCGCTCTGGCTTTTTCTTCTAGGGATTTCTTCTGGGGATTAAGCTAGGATATGAGGGCACAATGGTTAGCGCAGTGTTCTTCGGAGTTCTATGCCCAAACGTCCCACAACCTTCAACTCAACTCAACTCATGTACCGAGCCGAGGAACTGATTAGCGCGGCCTCGAATCGCTATCGTATCACTGTGCAAGTGGCGACCAGGGCCAAACGCCGCCGCTACGAAGACTTTGAAAATAACGAAGATTCCGGCATCAAGCCCGTCATGCGCGCCATCATCGAAATGTCGGACGAGCTGACCCAGCCAGAAATCATCGGCGATTAGACCGAATGCCTAGGCCAGACCTATATGCCTGGGCCATGGATATCCTACCCAACCGTAGGGGCGTGCATCCCACGCCCTCAGCGGTTTAACGGGTACTAAAACAGTCCAAGGATTTTAGCCGTGAAGAGATCGGTTTGGGCCAAAACTGGGACGACAGTAAGTTTAATCGGGGTCCTGGGTTTGAGCACCCTGCCCTGCGTCAGCTGGGCTCAATCGCCCCCGGCTTCCCCGGCAGAGCGCGATCGCCAACTGCGTCGGGCTGATATTTGGCAGGCCGTTCACCAACAGTTGCCCGATCTGCCCCTCGAAAATCAATACATCAGTCGCGAAACGGGCCAGCGCTCGGAAGACAATACCCTGGTGCGCCGGTTGATTGCCTACCACACCACCATCAAGGGGCGATCGCCGTTCTATCGCTTGGATTGGAAATTCACCCTCGCAGACTATCTGGGGGTCAATGAGAGCCTAGATCCGAGCCTGTATCCTAACGCAACTCAGCTTACCCAAAGTCCCATGGTGGGCGATCGCCAAGCCCTCAGCCGCCTCAACCGCGCCCAGCGAGATGCGTTAATCAATACGTTGGTGCGTTTGTATAACCCCAAGAGTCCGGCGATCGCACCGGTTACCCTACCCGAAGTCTTGCCGATTACCCCTGCTCCAGGAAATTCGCAATCCTCACCCCCGCTCTCCTCACCCCCGCTCTCCCCAGCCCCCCCCAGTAATCCTCCAAGTCTAGCGCCGTTACCGGAACCCGGCGATGCGGATTTGCTCCGACCTCGATCTGGGGGTTGATTCATGTTGGTTAAAGAAGGCCCAGGCTGGCGGCTGGGCTGGAACCCGGAGGCAGCCGTTTATGTGGGCTTGGTGGCTGGGGCAGATTGGGCCTTTGAGCTGACGGAGTTGGAGCTGGATGATTTTTGTCGGCTGCTGTTGCAGTTGGCGGAGACGATGGCGGCGATGGCTCAGGAACTGATGGAGGAGGAGCGGCTCTGTTGTGAGGCAGAGAGCGATCGCCTTCTGGCTCGAAGCGGAGGGCTTCCCTGATGCCTATGGCGTTCGGCTGATTGTCTTGACGGGCCGGGGTGCGGAAGGGGGCTGGGAGGCTGCGGCTGTCGCGGGTTTAGTAGGGGCGGCGCGGGCGCTGAAGACGTTTTAGCGCCGGATCGGAGTCCCCGGAGGCATCGAAATCTGCAAATTTCTTGTGTTTTGGTAACGCCTCTATGTTAGGATGAAACCTCGGTAACGGGGCGTAGCGCAGCTTGGTAGCGCACCACTTTGGGGTAGTGGGGGTCGCAGGTTCAAATCCTGTCGCTCCGATTCATGGAAAACCCGCTCATAGAGCGGGTTTTCTTGTATTTAGCCTGAGAAATTCTCTTCGCTTCATTCTCATTAAGCTTTAGCTGTTGGACGTTTTTAGGTAGTTTTTGGGCTTTTATTGTTGACGCTCATCCACCCAATCGCTCGGCGATATGGATGGAGATTCTTGTTTCACAGACTCTTGGCTAGATAACAGCACATTCATGCCGCTACCCCCGCTAGACCGTCTCCACAAGCCTTTTCTTGAACCGTGCGCCCCACGGCCCTTTGTTTGATTACAATTGCACTCGCAATATCTCGGGGCATTGCTGAGAAGTTCCACGGGCATCCACTTTTAGGTACCCCTTCCCCCGCTTAAAACAGACCACAGTTCCTGTGGCGGGAGAGGATTTGAGAAATTTATCGATTGCGTCAATACAATCCTGTTGTTGCTCTAGCTCATCCAAACCATCCAACAGCAGCAAAACCTGCGCCCCCTCAACCCAGCGCTTCCCCACCACCTTCGGAACCGTCTCCACCTCATACAACTGCTCCACCAGCCACTCCCCCAGCGGCTTCCCGTTCCAAGCCGCCAGCTCAAAAATTACCGGAATTGGCAGCACCTCATCCTCGATCGCAGCCCGCAGCAAATCATCCGCCAGCCCCAGCAGCTCCGTCGTCTTGCCCGAACCCGGTTCTCCTAAACAGTATAAATACGTAAATATCAGTATTCTCCGGAGCATGATGTTTATGCGTCGTATCTTGTGATAACCCTTTCGGCATTATCAGGCTAGTGCTAGTACAGGCAGTCTACATGAAGTTCATTAAACATTTCTAATGAGCAACTAATTTTTTACTTTCGCCATCTTTTGACCTACATCACTTACGATTTACCCAAAATAGAGTCATGGTAAAGCCATCTTCTAGAAAACCTCGTTCTTCCAGCAGCAAAAGTAAGAAACGGCCAAATATTAATCAGGTCCGTACAAAGATTCGTGCGATCGCCACAGAGCACGGTTACAACGAAGAGATTCTCCTAAGTTTTGCTGAGTATCTCAATGGCGGCCCTTACAAAGCCGTTGAGCTGAGCATGGCGGATCTGAAGGCTGAGGTGATCAAGACATTCGGCTGTTCATCCTATGCAGAGCTGAAAAAAAACGGCAATTTTCAGATGTTTGTGAGTGATAACAAGCTGAAGATGAATAGCAAAGCTGCTTGGCTGAAGGTCTACCGAAAGTTTGTAGGTTTACCCAGCAGCGAAAAGGATGCAATCGGTGCAACATCGATTAACGGTGTAGATGTGATGAGAAACTTCCTGCCCTGGAAAGTGTTCAACCTGGATCCAAAACAAGCCAGCGCCTCAGATGTTAAGCAAGCCTTCAATCAGCTTGCAAAGACGCACCACCCAGACTATGGCGGCAATCCAGAAGTTTTTGAAAAGTTGAAAAACATGCGCGATAGTCTGCTTGCAGCTTACTAGGAGGAGAGCACTATGGGAAAATGCAATATCACAGATCAAGAGTTGGCAGAAGCTCTCGATATCACCCTAGACAAGCTTTATGACATTTGCGATATTTTTGATGCCGATCCGAACGACGAATGGGAACTTAAAGAAGGTATTCATTTCAAAAAGGCTCCTCATCAAGCCAGAAGCTTTAGCCCAGAAGGGGCTGTTGAAATTTGCAATTATCTAGAGGAGAATCATCAAGAGCGTCCTGTCTTTAATCGCTTTAAGCGGTGGATGTTGAGGCGCGATCGCCGTCTCAAAGGTTTGATGGTTACTAAAAAAGTAACCGAATCCGTTGAGGTTGAAGGTCAACTCATTTTTGTCAACAACCGAGCTTTTCTTGGACCTCGTGCCTGCCGAAGCATTCTCCAGCTTGGTACTCGCCAAGATGTGCTGAATCGAACCTTTCAGCAAATTCAGCGATCTGAGAACACCGAGATTGAGCCAATGCAGCTCGGCTCTGACTTCTATGACGATTCTGAGCAGCTCTTCCTGAGCCGTTCAGGCATTGCCGTAGTGGGTAAACATCTTGGAACAACGCTCAGCCAAAAGCATCGCCAGGAATGGTCAAAGGTTGTTGCAGAATATGCTCCTAAAGCAATTGAATCTATCGAAAAATGTGAAGCTGAAAAGCAAAAACGAATTCAGGCTGCTATGAATCGTGTACGCAAGCAGGCAAAATCAACCTGTCAAATTACAGACAGGAAATGCAAGATTCACAAAATTAACTTAGAAATTCATCACTTATACGATAAAAACAAGTACCCAAATTTAGCTGATATAGATGCAAACCTAATTGCAATTGATGGTAATATCCACAAGCATTTTCATCAGTGGATGGGAGGAACGGATAAATCTTGCACAATTGCAGATATGGAAAAATATATTGAAGAGTTTGGAGACTCCCTTTTTCAAGATAACGTAGGCTTAGCGGCTGATGTTGCGCTCAAGCTTTCTCAGCTCAGAAGAGCTATTTCGACCTGACACAATAATTAGACAGTAAAAAATGCCCGATGTGTCTTGGATGAAACTTAGTGGACTCAACGCCATCAGCCTTGTACTCAAGCTTTCTAGGTCTAATAGGACAAATATGGTGCTCGCCTCTAAATCGGCACAAACTCAACCCGATTGGCCAAATCTTCAGATTCACAGGCCCGAGCAATCAGCTCTAAATCTCGAATGCAATCGCCGATGCTGCCGCTCTGCTAATGAGAATAGATGACACCAGAAAACATTTTGCCAAATTGCTGATAGTCATAGGCGATCGCCAACATGTCATCATCCCGAGAAAACAAAACCCTTGAGAGCTTCGTAGCTCGCTCAATGACCTCTGGATCCGATGAGCCTGTCTTGCCATCTTCCTGAATCGAAAGCGCATCAACCTGGCGCAGCTTCAATCCCGTTGTGATTTGGCGCGGCACATTCTCATCCATATAAAACTTGACAGTCATGACAGCAGCCCTTTGTCCTTGAGCATTGCGACAATCGCCGACGCCCCCACGCTCTCCCGCAATGCATCGACTCGCTGCGATCGCCGCTCAATATCCCGATCCAGCTCTTCCTTATGATCCCAGTAATAGGACAGCGCCGAATAAACCTTGCTCAACGACACATGGGGATACTGAAAATGCAGCTCCTCCGGGCTCCAACCATAGGTGAGGTGAGACACAACTAGCTCCACCAGCTTCATCGTCGTACCTTCGATCACGAGCTGGATGTATTTATATTGTGTTGCGATCGCAGTCATGACCACTTCCCTCCCTAGCACTCTCAAGTACACTTTAGCCCTACTCTAAGCAATCATCCTGGAGAGCCACAGAAAACCCAACGTCGTACCATAGAACCAGAACACCGCCCTCTTCCCGGACTTGTTCCATGCTCTCCACCCCCCCTGCCATCGGGCACCGCCGAGGCCGACCTCTACCCCGACTCAGACGGCAATCCCATGGCCGATAATACCAAGCCAACCTACGACGGAACCAAGGCGTTGGGTTTCATTCTTCAACCCAACCTACGCAGGTTATTAAATTCACGATCCTATCCCACAGCAATTATTCCGCTTTGCCCTGCAAATCCGCGCGGGAAAGGCCAAGCCTCAGGGCGATCGCCAACCCCAACAACGGCGTAATCCCATACATCAGGAGCCGCAGCAACAACGCCGCCGCGATCGCCTCCGCCGCCCCCACCTCATACAGGCCCAACCCCAGCCGCACCGCCGCCTCAAAGGGACCGACAAAACCAGGCGAAGAGGGCAGGGCGATCGCAAAGGCCGTAAGCGATTGGGTGGCGATCGCCCCCAGCCATCCCGGTGCCGTAATCCCCAGCGCCATCAACACCGCCCAGTAGGTAATACCATTCAGTAGCCAAGACAGCGTTGAAGCCCCCAGGGCTCCTAAAAACCGCAGCGGTTGCCGATAAACGCTCAGTCCTCCCAAAATTCCAGTTAAAATCTGTTCGATCTTGCTGCGCCAACGGCTTAGCTTTAAGGTTGTGAGCGATCGCCCCACGCCCGCCACGATCGGCTTAGGATACCGGGCCAAGACCCAGAAAAGACCAACCATCCCACCAATCACACCCGCCATCAGTCCTAAGGGCAACTGTTCAGCCAGCTTGGGTTGACGGGCGAGAGCGATCGCCAAGAGCACAAACACCACCAGCACATCCATCAGTTTTTCGCCCAGGACGCTGCCGAGGGCCGGTTGCACGGGCACCTGGGCAAGGCGATTGAGCAAGACGGCGCGGACGACTTCCCCCGCAGAAGCAGGTAGGATGCTATTGGCGGCATAGCCGACGAAGAAGGCATCAAAGCGATCGCGAAACCGACCGGGCCAGCATTCCGCCGCCAGCAAAAGTCCCCAGCGCCAAGCCCGCAGCCAAAACACGCCTAGGTACGCTAAGAGTCCGATCAGCAACCAGCCAATATGGACCTGACGCAGGGTTTGTCCCAGGGCCGGTAACGACAGATCCCGTAGAGACCAGTAGAGGAGGCTGAGGGTGATGGCGGTGGCGATCGCCCAGGACAACCCTTTGCGCCAAGGCGAAGAAACATGATTTTTCATGGGGTCCAATGGTAGGGGCGCGCATTCCGCGCCCGGTGCAAGCGCATTCCGCGCCCAATTTATCAGGAACCATCAATGGGTCGTGTTCGCCAATTGGGCCAATGGCGTTGCCTGGGGCCGAGCATCCACCAATCGCAACCGCTGTGCCGCAATGCGCTGGGCATGTTGGCCCATGGGCAGAACGGTAAAGTGCTTTTGCAACAGCGTGAGGGTATCGTGCAGAACCTGGCGTTTTTTCTCCCAGGGTAAATTCATCGCCGGGAAGAAGGCCAGTTCGTTGACATCGGTGCCATCGAGAAAGTCGAGTGGATGCATCAGCAACGAGGGCTGGGTGCCGGTGATGCGGCAGAGCAGAAGAGCGATGCGGAAATAGAGCCGTGCCAGGAAAGGCGAAAACACGGCGAGGTAGAGAATATAGCTAAAGTGGATGGGGATTTTGAAAATCGGCATAGTTGTCACAGGAACTTCCAGCAAACTGGGCTTGCCCTCAGATCGCCAGCGGTAGGGCTTGAGTGGTTGCAGGCCATCGCGGAAGCCGCCGAACAGCGCTTTGCGTTTTTCCCGTTCTTCGGGCGTCAGTTTAGCGGTCATGAAATAGTAGGCGCGGGCTAGGGGTCCCAAGTAGCTAGGAAACGTCGAGGCATCGTACTGATAGCCGCGCCGTGCCAAGACCCGCAGGACCGCCGGGGAAAAACTATAGCCCGGTCCCCGAAACCCAATGGGGCGTCGTCCGGTCACCTTTTCGATCGCTTTTTCCGCCTGTTCAATTTCCTGTTCGATTTCGGCCTCGCTGTAAAGATGCAGCCAGGATTCGTGGTGGAATGAGTGGTTGCCAATTTCGTGGCCAGCGGCGGTGATGCTGGCGATCGCCCGATGGTTTTTCTCCAACGCCGCGTCTTGGCCAACGATGAAATAGGTAATCGTCAAATTGCGCTCCTGGAGGAATTGGAGCGATCGCGGCACGATAATGTCCAAATAGGACGGAAACGATTCCCAGCCCGCATCCCCATGGATTTTCATGTAGGACCACTGGTTATCGAGATCGAGGGAAAGGCTAGCCAAAGGGCGAGAAGCAGGTTTCATAGGGTCTTGAAGAAAAAAGGTTAAAAAACAAAAGGTCAAAACAAAAGGTTCGGGGTTACAGAGGCGTTAGAGAGGCGTTAGAGAGGCGTTAGAGAGGCGTTAAAGAGGGGAGACCACCGGAGCCCGAATCCGATACCAGGTGCCGCGATCGCCCTGCCGCAGGGTTTCGTATTGCTGAAAAATCCACGTCTGGAGCGCAGGACTTCGCTGGGCGATCACCGCAGCTCGATGGGTTTCAATCCAGAGGTAGGGTGGCTGAGCTTGTGCCAGTTCCGCCTGAAGCTGAACCCACTGCTCCGGCAACAAAAATTCCATCGCCCATCCGTGTAGAGAGGTCGCCTGGGTGCGTCCGGCACGGTAATAGAACAGGGGATTTCCCGCGACAAAAATTTCCCCCGGTAGGGCTGCGGGCGATCGCAAAAACGCTACCTCCCGATCCACCTCGCCATAGGTCCACTGCATGGGTGGGGCCGGCGCGAGTGCCGTCAATTGGACAGCGGCCCAGGTATTTTGCAGCGTTTGCTGAGTTTTGTGGGCGATCGCCATCAGCGGCGACCCAAAGACGAAAATTCCCACCAGTCCCCAACCCAAAATGATCCGTTTCCCCGTAGGGACGAACCGCCGTTCGTCCAGTCCCGCCCATTGCCATTGCCATTGCCCTTGACCTTGGGCAAATGCCATCACGGCCACAATTCCCCGAGCCGCCAAAAGTCCTAGGGGCACTAACAGCAGCAAAAAGTAGTACTGCCACCAAGCCTGCTTTTGCAGCAAGACCACGGCAAATCCCGAGGCGACCCACAGGATAAGGTTGATGCCCAGCAACGTCGGTTGCCGCAGTTGGGCGATCGCCCCCACCAACCCCAACCCCAAAACCGGCGCAAACTGCTGGACAAACCAAAGCAAACTCCCCCGCAACTGCGAGATTGGAGCCCCCGGCAGCTCAGCCACAATCCGAGGGGGATAGACCCAAAAGGTTTGATAGAGCAAATCCAGACCCTGGAGCTGGGAGCCCAGGTAAAGCCCCGTGAGCACCAGCGGCAGACCAAACCCCAAGCTGAACCAGGTGGTGTGGGTCAGCCCTGCGATGAAAGGACGCCGTCGAACTAGGCTGGCGATCGCCAAACTCACCAGCCCCATGGGCAGCAAAATCAACACCAGCAGCGACTTAAATAGAACAATGACACCGCCGAGAAGTCCCGCCGCGAAAAATCGCCAACGTTGCCATCGCCCTTTGCCCTGCGCGGCCTGGGTCAGGAGCCAAAGCACTAGAAAAATGGGAGCCCCGACAAAAGCTTCAAGCTGCGTCAGATGCCAGGGGGTGGCAATGGCGTAATACATCCCCACGGTCAACAGCGGTGTGAACGCCGCAACACCCCCCAGCCAATCCCGCAGACTGACCTGCAAAAAACGCGAGAACCCCAGGAGCAGCAATAGCTCAGCCGTATGAATCCCAACCTCATTCAGGCCAAACAGCCGCCCCGCCAGGGCATAAAACCAAAAAATCCCCGGCTGCTTAATGTCCCAAAAATCGCGATACAAGACTGCGCCCTGGTTGATTTCCTGGGCACCCAGCGTAAAAAAGGCTTGGTCGCCGTCAAAGGGATAGCCTAGGTGCAATAGTCCGAGGAGGGCGATCGCCCCCAGGACAAACGCTTCAAGTTTTCGATTGCGATTGGGACCGCTAATTCCCTGCCTCTGCCCCGGCCCTTGTCCCTGAATCATGGTTGACTCCGCTCCGTCACCCGCCAGCCGAGTTTGAAATTGATCCAAAAATTCCAGGCTGTGACCAAGGCGATCGCTCCCAGATTGGCCAGATAGCGATTCACGCCCAGCCCTTGGCTCAGCCCCTGCAAAATCAGCAGGTTTAAGCCCAGGCCGACGAGACAAATGAGATTAAACTTCACAAAGCGTTTGAGCCGCTGTTTCCCCCTTCGTTGGTCCCGCGCCAAATCCTGAAATGTCCAGCAATCATTCCAGACAAAATTATTGACCATGGCGATTTCGGCGGCGATCGCCTTACTGGGCAGCAGCCACCAGCCCAAACTACTGGGATCGCTCAGCAAATACAGGATCACCATATCCACGCCAACGCCGCTCAGCCCCACCAGGGCAAACCGCATAAAGCGCCCGACGGTCGTCGGCAAATTTCGGCTTTGGCGTTCTAGGCGATCGAGATAGCGTCGATAGCGATTGAGCTGCCAGAGATGCCCTAAATAATCCCAATAGGCCTGACCCGTGACTTTGCTCTCTCCCCATTGGCGGGTTTGGAAGACATAGGGAACTTCGGCAATCCGCAAAATGCCTCCCCGTCCCAGCACCTCCAGCAAAATTTTGTAGCCCGAGGGATTGAGCAACCGTTCGGCGATCGCCTGCCGCCGCACCAAAAAATAACCGCTCATGGGATCCGAAACCCGACCCACAATCTGAGGGGCAATTAGCAAACCCAGCATTTGCGCCCCTCGGGACAAAACGCGGCGGTCCCAGCTCCAGTTGCGCATCCCGCCCCCGTTGAGGTGACGGCTGGCGATCGCCACATCAGCCCCCTCTTCTAGGGCTAAAAGCAGAGACTGCAAGGTTTCCGGCGGATGCTGCAAATCCCCATCCATAACGCCTAGCCGATCGCCACGGGCCACTTGCCAGCCTCGCAACACCGCCGTTGAAAGTCCCCGTTCCCGCTGACGTCGCATGACCCGCACGGCTGGATAGCGCTGGCTCAGGTCCAGCGCCAGTTGCCAGGTTTGGTCGGGGCTATTGTCATCAACAATGATGATTTCGTACTGAAGCGCCAGAGAAAGCGAGGTTTCCAGCAGCGCACAGAGGCGCGGAATCAGCAAGGATAAATTTTGTCGCTCGTTGTAGGTGGGGATAATTAAGGACAGCCGAATCGGTCCCTGCCCTGGAAAGGCCCGGTGATCAGCAATCCAAAAGGCCCCCGTGGGTTCTGGTAAAAGTGCGGTGGAGCGAGTAATCAGCATGACAAATCTCGGCGGTCAAAGATTCAGGAACAGAGCCAAGAAGTCGGGGGCAAGCAAGAAACCCTGCAATTCGGCAACACCACGAGGGCAAGTGTGGGTTAGAGACGTTTCTGGTAAATGGCCCAGAATAAATCCTCAGCGGGATAAGGGATTTCGAGATTGTCGGGAATCAGCTTCAGCAACTGAGCGGGCAAAATTCCCCACCAGTGGGTTTTGAGCTTGTACCCCAGCAGTGACTTGGCATGGGCTCCATTGAGCGCCTTCGCCGGACGGCCCTGGGCCAGGGGCTCAAAGCCAAACTGCCGCGCATAGCGACCCAAATCCTCCGGAGCAAACCAGCGCAGAACGCTGGGGGGACTATACTCGTGCCAATGGGAGCCCAGAATGCGAGCGGTCCAACTGTTCCGATTCCAGCTTTCGATTAGCCAATATCCGCCGGGCTTGGTGGCTTCGCTGGCAATTTGGAAGGCTTGCTGGATGTCGTAGAAATGGCCGACCACCTGGATCATACTGACGAGGTCAAACTGGCAATCGCTACTCAAATGTTCCAGCGGTCCCGTTTGGATAGGGAGGTTGAGCTGCGATCGCCCATACTCTGCCATCCGGCCATTGGGCTCAATGCCTTGGCCTTTCCAGCCCGATTCCACAAAACCTTGCAGAATGAATCCCGCTGCTGCCCCTACATCCAGCATCACTCCCGGTTCAACGCCATGGCGTTGGAGGATTTGGGCGTAGCGCCGCCCATGACGCCGCAGTAATTTACCCTCTTCGAGATAGTTGGGATAACCTGCGCCGCCGCCTTGGAAATAGCTATCGTCGTAGACTTCCTGAAGATGTTGGTGCAAATGGGGCGGGAGCTCGATAAACCGATGGCCACAGTTTCGGCAGCCATGGATGAGATGGCCATATTTTTCCAAGATCGGTCGGCTGGGTCGGAGACAGAGGGGACAGGACATTTTGCCCAGGAAGGGGTTGGGAATGTGGGCAGTTGAGGCCGTGAGAACGGGGTGGGAGGAGCGGTGGGCGATCGCCGAGTTCAGGGCCGAGTTCAGGGCCGAGTTGAGAGTCGTTTTGGGCATAACAAGCGAGGGTAATTGTTTGGCCAGAGGCAAACTTTGGATCCTCGATTGGGGGCAAATCTCGGGCAGGAAACGGAAATGACAGGAAACGGAAATTCAGGAAACAGAGAATCGATGATTGAGTCTAGGACCAACCGTTAACCCATAAAAATCATCTGGAAATCATCGGAACCGGAGCGGTGGCAGTGCCCAGTTGCAGCAGCTTGCGCAGTTTGCGCTGGGTTCGCCAGTAGACATCTTCCATCAGTGCATGGGAAAACTCGCCGTTGCGACCGATGGTGTAGAGGCCATCAATGCCGGTGGTGTGCTCCCACTGCCGCCGGGTTTCCTCGTAGGTATTGAGGTAGACCGGGTAGGCAAAGGGCGTGCGCAAAACGCGACAGCCCAAATACCGCTGGCGAATATCGGGAATCAGGGGCTTGAGATCTTCCAGACAGCTTTCTCCCAGGGCTTCGTCATCCATGGACCAGAGGCGATCGCCCTTCTCGCAGCCAATATCCACGGTGATCAGCGTCTTACCCGCCGGGGCCAGCCAGGGCATGGAAATCGTTGTTTCCGTAATCCGGAACGTGGTAAATCCCTTTTCCGGTAGCCAAATCACTGTGTCCTTGAGCAAGCCCCGACCCTCCAGCCGCAGATTGACAAACACCATGGGCCGATAGCGAAACTGGGTAAGGGGTTGGAGGCGATCGCTCCCCCGCACCATCCGGGCCAAAATATGGCAGGGAGCTGTGCTAATCACCGCTGATACCGGCTGTTCCTGGCCCTTGACCTGCACGGCTTTAACCTGATTGTCTTCCACCCAAATGCCTTCCACCGGCGACTCTAGCTGAATAAAGTCGTCCAGACCCTCCGCCAGCTTTTGGCAGAGCAGACCCACGCCACCTTCCGGGTAGACATGCCACACATGGGGATTTTCCAGAATTTCGTGGCTATAGCCGCAGCCGACGGCTCGCTGGGTCGCTCGGGCGGTGGCCCGCAGACGTAGGGTTTTACCGATGGAGTTTTGCATTTTGTCACCGACGGAGGCAGCGAGTTCCGTTGCTGGAACCCCAGACCAGGCTTCTAGCAGCGGTAAAGCGACTTCGTTGGCCAAGGTGTGACCGTAGTTGCGTCGGAACCATTCGGCGGCGGAGCTGTACTGGCGGTGTTTGGAGGTGGGGCGGAGCTGACTGGCAATGCCGCTGGCGGCGTAGCGGGGGGATTTGAGTAGGCCGAAGGGATAGCTGTAGGTGCGATCGCCTATAAACACGCTTTCGCCGTAGTACTTGACCGTGCGGCACTGGTGACCTACGCCGATCGCTGCTGCCAGCCGATTGTTAATAAAGTGCGCGCCAAAATCGTAGGAAAAGCCGTCATCGTCGTGGAAGCTGGTAGCCATTCCCGCAACTTTATCGTTCGCTTCGTAAAGGACAAACGGAACCCCGTGACGGTGCAAAAACGCAGCGGCGGTGAGACCAGCAGGGCCTCCTCCAATGATGGCGATGGGGTTGGTGGAAGGGCTGTGGTCTGGATGGGTAGCAATCATGGCAATTTCCCTCTGTGTCGATGTCCCAATTTCTCAAACTGGTCTCTCAAGCTGTCTTCTCAAGCTGGTTTCGCAAACTGCTTTCTCAAGTCGAGTTTCAAAGCGGACGGCGCAACGTTGCCCGCAGCAGTGCCCCATGACCCAGGGCCTGATGAATCCGGTCAAACAGCGTAAAAATGCCAAGGGAGAGCGTCGATTCCAGGCTGAATTGGTTCACCAGCCAAGCGGGTGCCTGCCAGTCCACGAGCCAATTGCGAATGGAATAGACCCAGTTCACCGGACTGACAATGGTTTGCAGTTGAACCACGTCCATCTCGGTATTGCGGGCCAGCCGCCGTAGCGTCCCCGGACTAAACAAATTCCAGTGGCGGGGAAAGTGATAGCCGCCCCAGTGACGATGGCGGAAAATCTTGAAGTCGAGGGTGTCGGTGTTGTCGGTGACGATGACCAGTCGCCCACCGGGTTTGAGCAGACGACGCACGGCCCGAATCACTGCCGCTGGCTCATCCACATGTTCCAGTGTGGCGATCATGAAGGCGAGGTCGTACTGTTGCTCCGGCAAATCGACGGTTTGGATGATGCCCTGGTGGAGGGTCAACCCCTGATGCTGACCCCTGGCGACGGCGCGATCGCTCATATCAACCCCTTCGAGCTGCCAGGTCTTTTTGCCAAACTCCCGCAGCAGCTTGAGATGAAACCCATCGCCACAACCCACATCCAAAATCCGCGCCGTAGGACTCAGCCCCTGACAAGCTGCCAACAGCCGCTTCGCCTCTAGCCGTTTCCGCACCTGGTAGACAAAGCCATAGCGCTCCTCGGAAAAATCGAAGGCGTGGTAGTCCGCCGGATAAATGCGGTCGAGGCTGGCGAGGCTGGGGCGAGGGTTGAGGTAAACCAAACCGCAGACTCGGCATTGCACCGCCAGAAATGTATCCACACTGGTGCGGTATTCGAAGTCTTCGCCCACAGCCAGGGGCTCGGCATCATCGGAACCGCAGCAGCAGCAACAGACAGTTTCCTGGGGAAGGGGGCGATCGCCCCCCGCCCGGTGGGGCGCTCCCGCCAGGGGAATCGAAAGCAGGGGAGGGTTAGAGAGGGTCATAGGCCAAAGTAGGAGGGGATATCAAACCAGGGTCTGTTTACGGGCAGCAGCAGGGCTCGACAACAGCGAGGGTATCGCCCGTTCCGCCAGCTTCAGCGTGTCGTTGACATTCAGCGTGGCATTGACGATGTGGGCGGAGTTGACGATGTGCAGCCCCGGCACGGAGGTGTGCATGGGGGGCAGCTTTTGGGAGTAGCCTAGGGTGGCCAAGGCCATGACGTATTTCACCCGCGACACCTGAAACGCCAGGACATCGCTGGGGTGAAACGCCGGGTACATCCGCGCCAGCCCTTGCAAAAAGTCTTGCTTGAGGGCGGCATCAGGAAGTTGGAGCACCGGGTCATCCGAGGGCACATACTTGGGCAAATAGACCAAACTGCGCCCATGGAATTCCTGGGGATCCACAAGGGTTGTCATTTCAATCACGCCGGTAAAGGGCAAGCCTTCGTCGGTGATATTGGTGACGTAGTAGCTAGATAGGGGCTTTTTGAGCAGAAGCGAGGCGCAGACGATGCCTTGGTATTCGATGCCACGATGGAGTTCGGTTTCAACCGGCGTGAGACCGCCACAGAGATCGGCGGCGATCGCCCCCGGCACGGTCAAAACCACCTGGTCAAAGGTTTCCTGGCGACCATTGGCAAATTCGATGCAGACGCGATCGCTCAAGGTCGAAAACACCTGCCGCGCCCCATGACCCAGCCGAACATCCACGCCTTCTTGTCGTAACACCTCGCCAAATCGAGACAGGATGCGGTGATAGCCACCGGGAAGGTAGCCAAACATCTCTTCCTTCAGACCGGCGGAGCGGGCCGCGTAGAGACGGGCGATGGTGGCCCAGATAAACGCCGCCGATGCTTTTTTGTAATTGGGTCCTAGCTTGGACCGCAGCAGCGGTAGCCAAAACTTCCGGAAGGTTCGGCGTCCCGACCAGCGACAGAGCCAGTCCACCACCGAAATTTCTTCGAGCTTGGACCCGTCCTTGATTTTGGAGCCGTACCAAATCGTCAATGCCAGCCGCAGTTTGTCGAGCCAACCCAGGGCCGGAAACTGTAAAAACTCCACGGCATTGGAGACCGAGTAAAGTTCGCCGTTGGCATAGACGCCGGTTTTGGTTTTGCGCCAAGCCATGTCTTGCTCTAAACCCAGCTCCTGGAGGAGCGATCGCACCTGCAAATCCGACAGCAAGGTGACGTGGTAATGCCGGTCCCAGGTCACTGGATGGGTCTCTGGACCAAATTGCCAAGCACTGGCGAGGCCGCCGAGGCGATCGCCCCGTTCAAACAGCGTCACCTGTTTACCCGCTTGGGCCAGCCGATGGGCCAGGGTCATCCCCAAAATGCCGCCACCCACCACAGCCCAGCGTTCTGCGGGCATCGGTTGCCTGGACGTCGGTTGCATAGAAGACTGAGAAAAGTTAGCCATAGAAAATCCCTAGACCCCATTGCTAGGCGGATGTAGTGCTCGGTGGATGCAGTTCCGTGACGACGCGATCGCGAATCTGATAATCCAACCCACACCGCTGACAGACGACGGTTTCCTCAAACTGCTCCACCGTGGGAAATCGCATCAGCGGCTCGCCGCAGCGGCAGACGGCTCCCACCGACCGGGCCGGAACGCCGTAGGCCAAATGGAAATCGGGAATGGATTGGGTTACCACCGAGCCCATGCCCACTAGGGCAAATCGGCCAATTTCCAAGTCGTTGCCAATGGTGCAATGGGCTCCGAGGGTTGCCCCTTCCCGCACCCGCGTTGGCAAGGTGTGTTCGTCGGGGGCGGAACTATAGAGTTCTTGCAAATCCGTGGTTGTGGCGCGGGGGAAGCGATCGTTGGTGAAAATCGTTCCGGCGCTGACCATGACGCCGTCTTCAATCGTGACCCCATTGCAGATATAGACGAAGGCGTTGATTTTGACCCGATTACCGATTTGAACTTCATAGGCGATGTAGCTTTTACCGCCGACGATGCAGTCTTCTCCTAGGGTGGTGGAGTGGCGAATGTGGGCGTTGTCCCAGACGGACGTACCGGGACCGAGGGTGACACCCGCTTCGACGACAGCGGTGGGGTGGATCCGAACGGGCTTGGCCAAGGCGATCGTCATGAGGCGACTCCTGCCAGGGCTTGGCCATTTTGTCCGGCAGCACCATGTCCGGTGGCACCATGTCCGGTGGCACCATGAGTGCTGGGCTCCAGGGTTTCGCTAAAGTGGCTGATTTGGATCCAGTTGCTGCGGTTGAGGGATTCGTAGGCGGCGTTGATCACCTCGACGGAGGCGATCGCATCTGCCGCCGTAATCAGCAGGGCTTCCTGGCCCAAGATCGCCCGTGAGAAATTCTCCAGTTGGCGCGCAAAGGACTTGAGTTTGCTGTAGCCCGTGCCGAAGACAATCCAGTCTTGGCTGCTAGCCTGACGATATTTTGATTCCTTCCAGCCCACGGAAACTGTGCCGTTGGAGCCATAGATCCGAATAAAATGCTCCAGATCCTTGTTGATACTCCAGGACAGGTCGATGTTGCCCATGACGCCCTGGGTGCTCTTGACGAAAATCCGCACCGTATCTTCAACGGGCAGCCCTTGAATCCGCTTGCCTTCAACCACGCTGACCTCCGCCAAGGGACCGAGGAAATAGCGCATGATATCGACGGAGTGGGTGCCGTTGTCGATCAGGACGCCGCCGCCGCTGATAGCCGGGTTGGCGTTCCAGCGGTTGGACATATCCACACGGGCGGTAAAGGCATTTTCGAACAGGACAATATCGCCCAAAATGCCTGACTGGACAATGCTCTTGGCCTTAATGACATCGTCCACATAACGAAATTTGGAGGCCATGGTGAGCAATACGCCCTGCTGCCGTGCCGCTTCATGCATCTGCTGGGCACTGCTCAGGTCGATGCTAAAAGGCTTTTCGCAGAGCACATGAACGCCCTGCTCGATGAAATACAAGGCGATTTCCGGATGAGTAATCGGCGGTGTGCAGAGGATGACGGCATCGAGATCCAGGGCCTCCGCCATGGCTTTGTAGTCGGTGAAGCTTTGGCACTGGGCGCTTTCCGCCATGGCTTTGGCTGCTTCGGGACGGATGTCTGCAACGCCGACGAGTTGGGCGATCGCCACCCCCTCAAAGGCTTGGGCATGGGCCTGGGCGATCGCCCCCGCTCCAATAATGGCGAAATTTAACGAAGATCTAGAAGTTGATGAAGTCATGGAAGTTGCTGAGTTGAGTAGTGAATTCGTGCAGTGAATTAATCGGATGAATCGATGCGGTAGCGGTAGAGGATGTAGCGATCGCCCGTTTCCAGCGCCTCCATCTGAATCCGGGGAGCGTTGGGCAAGCTCAAAATTGGCTTGGGTTGACCCAACTGGGGAAATAGATCCGAGGCCCGCAGCGGTTGCTCGACCATCAGCAGTCCCTGGGGATTACGTTTCAGAAAATCTCGCGCCTGATTCAGCGTCATTTCCCGAGGCTCGTTGGCCGAAAAGACAAACTGCTGGTCGATATCGGGCCGGTTGTGAAACAAAATTAGATGGCCTACTTGGTGCGGCTCAAACCCCCAGACCCAAAGCGGTTCGTTGCTGCGATGGCGTTGAACGACGGCGATCAGACCTTTGACCTCGGGAGACAATCGGGGAATGGGGGCGATGTTGGCTGCGGGCGATCGCTCAATCCCCTTCAGCAACACCGGAGCCCAGGGCTGCGCCAAATAGAGCACGTATCCCAACGGAAACATAGAGAACAGCGTGAGCTGCTGCAGCCGCTGGCCGGAAAGCTTGAGTCCTAGCAGATTGAACCGCCGCTGGAATGGCTTGAACAGTTCTGCCGCAAAGGGCAGCAGTAAATAGGCCAAGCTGAGGGAGTAGCGCTCCTCTAGGTTGAGCGTTCCGGTGATGGCTTTATAAAACAGCAATCCCAGCAGGACCGAGAACGGCAAAAGCCAAACCCAGGTGCGAGGGCGGCGGATAACGGCTCGAATCGCCCCCAAACTGGCTAGGGCAAAGGCCCCAAACGTCATCCCAAACACCAGCGTCATCGGAAAAAAGACCAGCCGCACCAGCCGCCGCGTCAGCGTCATTCCTCCGGAATAGGCAAGCACACCTGCCGTGTCGGTGGATTGGTATTTGAGCGTATAAAACGCATCGCCATATACCCGCAGACTGTCCCCCATCCAGATCAAGGGAAAGAGCAGGGCGACCAGCCCAAACCCGAGCATGAACTTGGGTTTGGGCAGGAGCAACAACGCCAAGACCGGAATGAGCGGCCACATCTCGTACCGGATTGCCGCTGCCAGGGTTAGAAAGAATCCCCCCAGCAGGGCTTGGTGAAACTGGCCCGCGACTCGCCTTGCCTGAGCGAGAAACAGAAGTGAGAGACCCAATAGCAAGACAGAAAGCGGTTCTGACAATGCCATGAGGCTGGTGCGGAAGGCGAGGGGGGTAAGGAGGAAGGCGATCGCCACAAACAAACTCGCCGAACCTTTTTCTCCCCCCGATTGCACTGCTCCTGCCCTCCCCTCTCTGGACTCATCCTGCTCAAATTCCTGCCGGGTGAACTGCCAAAGACAGAGCGCCGTCAAGACAGTGACAACAATATTGAGCAGAACAGGTGTCCAAAAGGGCCAGGGGAAAAGCCACAGGCTAACGCCGTTGATGTAGGTGCCAAAGGGCAGCCAGACCCCAGCTTCAATCCAGTGGGGCGCGGCGGACCACTCCCAAGCCCAATAGGTCCGAGAGACTGCGTCCCCATTGACCGTATCGGCCCAGGGTAAGGCCAACAGACGGGTCAGCAGCCCCACTCCCACAATGAGCAACCCTGCTGACCAGCCCCCATAGCCCTGTTTCGTTGAAGCACGAGACGGAGCGTCTAATTTGACAGGCATGGTCGTTGGTTTGTGATGGGTTTCTAGCGCAGATGAGCCACAGCGTCTTTCAGGGCGTTGGCGATATAGTTGACATGCTCATCGGTGTAGGCCTCGTTCCAGGGCAACACCAGCACATGTTCTAGCCCCGCAAAGGTGCCGGGGAATTTGTCTTCGGAATAGTCCAGGGCTTCGGGGCGAGCCAAGGTAAAGGGGAAGCGGGAGTCGCCAAAGGTCCGCTGATCGCGGAAGACCTCGCAGCGGAAGGCGGGTTTTTGGATATAGCGAGGAGCGGAGAAAATGCCGTAGTTTTCCCGCAACCACTGGGCCAGCGCCACAGCACCGCCCGGAATCACAGCGCCATCGACGCTGAGGCAATATTTCCAGAACACGTGGGTGTTGCGATCGCCAATCCAAGGGGTTTCAATCCCCGCCACCCCTGCCAGCTTGTCCGTCAGTTCCTGGGCAGTTTTCTGACGACGAGCCACAATTCCCCGCAGCTTTGGCAGTTGACCCACCAACACTGCACTTTGCAATTCCGTCAGGCGATAGTTCGGTGCGAGGAAATAGTGGTCAGGCTTTGGATCGCCATACCCCCAGGCTTTATTGATAAACAGCTCCATCCGACGGGCCAGAGTCGGATCGTGGGTCGTAACCATGCCGCCTTCCCCAGCGGTAATATGCTTACCCTGTTGGAAGCTAAAACAGCCGATCGTGCCGATGCTACCGACGATTTGACCGTTATGGGTTGCCAAGAACGACTGGGCCGTGTCCTCAATCACGGGAATGCCGTGGCGCTCAGCCAGGGCCATGATTTCGGTCATTTCGCAGGGGTTGCCAAACAGGTGGGTGACAATGATGGCCTTGGTGCGATCGCTCAAACCGCGCTCGATCGTCTCCGCCGTCACGTTCCAGGTTTTGGGATCCACATCCACAAACACCGGAATGGCCCCTTGGTAGAGAATGGGTGCCAAAGCCCCCATGTCGGTAATCGAAGTGGTGATAATTTCGTCGCCGGGTTCTGGGTTAATGGCGGCGATCGCCACATGCACCGCAGCCGAGCCCGAAGCACAGGCATGGGCATGGTTGACGCCAATCAGTTGGGCGAACTGCTGCTCTAAAGTTTTTGTAAAATTTCCTTTGGTACTGGTTAGGGTGCCGCTCCGAATTGCCTCAGCAACCAGATCAATCTCTTCCTGGCCTAAGGTACGGCCCGAAGCCTCTTGATCGGAGGGCAATGTGAGAAACTTGCTGGTGGGTTCGATTGTATTAACCATTAAACCTAAAGACTCCTGAGTTGAATAAGGTGGAGGCGTTTAGCCCTCTGATGAGGCGTCAGAATCGGGCTGGGACCTCCCATGGGCACGATGAATCGCCGTCCCCAGATGGAAAATTTCTTCGAAGTAGTACTTGCTCTGAACCGAGAGCACCGCCAAACTCAATAACTGCACCCCAATCATCAGCAGCAGACCGCCGATCACAAAGCTATGGGGATGCCCTTGGAAGGCGATCGCCACGGCCTCGGTTGGGTCCGCCTGGGTTCCCGCTGTCCGCAAACTTTGATAACTGCTCCAACTGTGGGCGATCGCCCACAACCCGGCGTAGCCGCCTAAGCCCAGACAGAGCAAACTGGGCAGGAAAAAGAACATCACCGGACGAAACAGAAACCCATAGAAGAAGATCGACCAGGTATGGCGCAAAATCTTCATGCTAGAGCGACGCACCGCCTGACTCGCTGGCTTTCGTCCCGTTGGAGCTTGGGTTGGCTTCGCAGGACGGGGAGGCGTTTCCTGGGGGAGCCAGTGCAGATGGGCCGGAATTTCATCAACCTGAGCATTGAGCAGTTTGGCTTTATGCAAAATTTCAGGGTTGATATCCATCCCCATGGAACGAGGATGGAGCGACCTCAAAAAGTCCTGGTCGTAAACTCGGACCATCCCCGTCAGGGTCGCGACATCGCGCTTGGCCGCCAGGGACAAAAATCGATTAGCCCAAACGCTAAGCCACAGCCGCATCCGAGGAACGTTAGAAACTCGGCCCCCATTCATATAGGGAGAGGCAACCACCACCTTCGCGCCGGTTTGCTGCATGCGTCGCACCAATCGCCCAATGTGATCGGGGGAATAGCTCAAATCCAAGTCGAGGGTGACCACATAGTCTCCCTGGGCATGGGTAAAGCCGGTGCGAAGCGCCTGACCCAATCCCCCATTCCGACGGTGGTGAATCACCCGGACTTGGGGGACCGCCGCCGCAAAGGCATCCGCCAGCATCGGCGTTTCATCCCGACTGCCGTCATTGATGAGTAGAATTTCCCAGCGAAACTCTGTTTCGAGCTGGAGCATGTATTGGCAGAGCAGAGCCAAATTCTTCTCCAGGATGCTGGCCTCGTTATAGGCGGGCACCACCAGAGAAATGAGTGGGCGTTGGCAAGGGTGAGAGGGCCGATCCCTTTCCCGATCCCTTTTCGTTGTCAAGCGCTGGGGCTCAAAACGGGGGGGATCAGAGGCGACCTGGCCCAAATCGGCAAGGCCAGACTGGACTCTGGAATGCCCCTCAAAATTGCCAGCACCAAACTGCTCGAAAGGAGCAGCAGATCCCGAAGTCATGGCAATCACCTGAGTTGACAAGGGTGTGGGGAAACCAGAGGCAATGATCAAGGGGTCTAGCGCTCAAGCGATCTAACGCTCAAGCCATCAACGGCCAAGTGATATCTGCGTGTTTTCCCACAGCTACCCCTTCTGGTGGAGGGCTGGGCCTAAGGATTTTGCAGGATGCTTTTACTGAAACTTTAAAACATCTTGCAATTAGATAAATTAACCATGAAGTGCTGCCGGTTTCATCGCGATCTTCCCGTATTTATACGGAAATAAAAATAAACCAAACCCGTTCCCTAAATTTACCCTCGACAGTGCCCTCGACAGTGCCCTCGACAGTGCCCTCGACAGTTCTCTGTGATGGGCAAAACGAGCAATCGCAGAAAAATTCGGATAGGCTACCTTTGTCTACGTATAGTCTTAGAAGCCAGTTTGAATTGAAACATGCGGCCCAGAGATACTCAATTGTCAAATTTTTTGCTTCAAAGGGAATTCTGGAAAAGCAGGTTTGGCAAGAATAAGGTTAGCTTTTATAAAACTTTTATCGGACATGAGGGGGACATGAGGGGTAAAGACTGCATAACCCACCGAAGCTCTACCGAAAGACAGGGCAGGGACAACAGGAGTCTGGGTTCAGATTCGGCTCAGATGCAGACAGATCGGATGCAGCGGTCGTTTGTCCTCGACCGAACATTAAGAAGAATGAGTAATTTGGTTCTTGACATTTCTCCTTCTGTGATAGTTAAGAAGTTCCTCCTTAGGATTTGTGTTCGCGATGTCGTTTCAGTGCTGCTAGCGTTATGACTGTTGCCCTCCAGATCGGCGATCGCACCTTATCCGGCAGCGATGTCATCGTTCAACTTCAGCAGTACGGTCTGCTGCAATCCTTAGTTAAGGAAATTGTGCTGGAAACCGCTCTGGACGAGTGGAGTCGCAGCGAAGCCTCCGCTTGGACAGAGGAGGATGAATCCCAGGCGATCCAGCAAGTTAAGACCCAGCAGGCACTTCAGGCCATGGCTCCCCAGCAGACTCCCCAGCCCCAGGGCTCGGCGGAGATGGTTCAAAAGCTAGCGGTGAAGCGGGCTAAACTCGATAAATTCAAAGAGTGGCAGTGGGGCAATAAGGTCGAAAGCTACTTTTTGCAGCGCAAGGTCCGGCTAGATCGGGTGATCTATTCTTTGTTAAGACTCAAAGATGCGGCGATCGCCCAAGAGCTGTTTTTCCGGTTGGAAAGCGAAGAAGCGGTCTTTAGCGATCTCGCCACCGAATATTCCCAAGGGCCAGAGGCCAATACGGGTGGACTCATTGGTCCGGCGGATTTGGGGGGGTGTCATCCTCGTTTGGCCGAAATGATGCGGGTCAGTCATCCGAACCAATTGTGGCCTCCCACTCGGGTCGAGGACTGGTGGGTGATCGTCCGATTGGAGAAGTTTATGCCTGCCCAACTGGATGAGCCCATGCGCCGTCGTCTATTGGAGGAATTGTTTTTGAGCTGGCTCCAAGAGGAAAGTCAAAAGTTTGAAGTGGTTCAGTCCACGCCTGTGCTGTAAACCCTGTCCTGTAAACCCTGCTCTTGCAAAATTGTCTTGCCCATCCCCCGCCATGACTTATACCGAGCTGTCTATCCCGAATTTTTTAGCTGACGTGCCGCCGTTCTCACAATTGCCCGCTGCCAAGCGAGAAGCCTTGGCTAAGCGGTGCCAGATGCTGAGATACAAGATGGGGCAGCCCATGCTGCGGCGAGATAATCTGCCCCACCAAGTTCTAGTGATTGTTGAAGGTCAGGCGCGTCTGTTGGCGTTGCGTCCCCTGACCCAGTTGCCCTTTACGCTCCAAAATGTAGGCCCAGGGGGCATGCTGGGCTGGGTTAGCCTGTTGCGGGGCGTACCCTGTGAGACCGCCAACGCCAGGGAGGAAACTCTATGCATTTCCATCCCCACTCGAGAATTTATTGACCTGATTCAGGCCGAACCGGCCATTGCCGAGGCCTTGGGCCAGCAGGCTGACCCATCTGAAATTGCCGATCTGATTGGTCCCTCGCTGAAACAGTCGGCCCGCATCGCGGTGGATCTGCCGGATATTTTGCCCGAGTTGCAGGCCCAGGCCACGGTTCGGACGCTGGCTTCGGGTCGCGTCAATCCAACGGTTTTGCCCCAAGGCTATGAATGGTGGATTAGTGGCCGGGGAACGGTCGCGGGGGGAGAGACGGGCGATCGCCTCGGTCCTCAAATCACCGATAGCTTTGAAGTTCAAGGGGGCCGTCCGGTCCGTTTGTTGGGTTTGCCCCAAACCTTGCTCGATCGATTGACTCAGCCTCGTTCTCCCGCAGCATCAGACTTGGACAATGCAGGGATAGGGGTCTCAGCCCCCGTCGACCCGGACAGTAGCCCCTGGGGGACCATCCAAGACGCCCCAACCTTGCCCGGTGAAGATGATCCTGATATTCAAAGGCTGGTGGGAATTCCCACCTCGCGGGGAGAAAAGCGTTTTCCCTTTGTCCATGGCAAAGGCGTCTTGAATGGGACGCTTGCTTGCTTTGCCATGGTGTCTGAGTATTTGCACTTGCCCTTCCGTCGCGATGTGATTAAGCGGGTTCTGTCCGAACAGGTAGACCGGGGAACGGGCATTCCGCTGCTCTTTTGTGGGGCGGTGGCCGAGCTCATGGGTCTCAAAACCCAACATGCCATGGTGCCGAGCAGCGCCATGTCCCGGCTGCAAGGTCCTGCCCTACTGCCCTGGGAGGGAGCCTTTGCCATCCTCTACGACGCCAATGCCAAGGAAATTACCTTAGGCATTCCAGAAAAAGGCATCGTTCGCTATTCGCCGGAGGATTTTCAGCGCCTCTGGGGTGAAAAAGGCGAAGTCATGATGCTGGAGGTAGCTAAGGAAACGCCCCAACAGAAATTTGGCTTGCAATGGTTTTTACCCTCCCTGCGACGCTACCGCTGGGTCTTGATCGTCGTTCTGTTTGCCTCGTTTTTCGTCCAGCTCTTTGGCTTGGCCAACCCGCTGATGATCCAGGTGATTATTGACCGGGTCATTCAACAGAACAGCACGGATACCCTACAGGTCTTGGGTTTGTTTTTGGTAGTGGTGGCGATTTTTGAAGCCCTGCTCTCCAGCTTGCGGACCTATCTCTTTGTAGATACGACCAACCGCATCGACTTAGCCCTGGGCGCAGAGATTATTGACCACCTCTTCCGCCTGCCCTTGCGCTACTTCGAAAAGCGACCGGTGGGGGAACTGTCCAGCCGGGTCAATGAGCTGGAAAATATTCGTCAGTTTCTCACCGGGACAGCCCTGACGGTGGTGCTAGATTCCATTTTCTCAGTGATTTACATCATCGTGATGTTTATCTATAGCTGGAAATTGACCCTGGTTTCCCTGGGCAGTATTCCGCTGTTTGTAGGCGTTACGCTGATTTTTGCACCGATTGTGCGGCGGCTGCTGCGTAGAAAAGCTGAAAACTACGCCCGCACCCAGTCCTACTTGGTCGAAGCCCTATCGGGGATCCAAACGGTCAAGGCCCAAAACATTGAACTTAAGGCCCGCTGGCAGTGGCAGGAACGCTACGCCCGCTACGTCTCTGCTGGCTTTAAGACGGTGCTCACATCGACGATCGCCTCCTCCACCAGCGACTTTCTCAACAAGCTTTCGGCACTCTTAGTCCTATGGGTAGGGGCCTATCTCGTCCTCGAAAAAGAAATTACCCTAGGCCAGCTCATTGCCTTCCGAATTATTTCTGGGTATGTGACGGGTCCCTTGCTGCGTCTAGCGCAACTCTGGCAGAACTTCCAGGAAACGGCCCTATCCCTAGAACGACTCAGCGACATTATCGATACTCCCCAGGAAGAAAGCGAAGAGGAACGCAACAATATTTTGATGCCGCTTGTGACGGGAAAAATCAAATACGAGAACGTGTCCTTCCGATTTGGAGCCCATGGCCCCCTCCAACTTACCAATGTCAATGTTGAGATTCCTGTGGGGACCTTTGTGGGGATTGTCGGCCAAAGTGGTTCTGGCAAAAGTACGATGACGAAGCTACTGCCTCGCCTCTACGAACCTGCCTCGGGCCGAATTCTCCTGGACGACTATGATGTCAATAAGGTCGAGCTCTATTCTCTGCGGCGTCAGGTGGGGATCGTGCCCCAGGACTCCCTCCTGTTTGAAGGCACGATTCAAGACAACATTGCTCTCACCCGTCCTGATGCTAGTTCAGAAGCCATTATCGAAGCGGCCCGAGTTGCCTGTGCCCATGATTTCATCATGGAACTGCCCCAAGCCTATAACTCGCCGGTTGGGGAGCGGGGATCAAACCTGTCCGGGGGACAACGCCAGCGGATTGCGATCGCCCGAACCGTCCTCCAAAACCCGCGCCTGCTCATCCTTGACGAAGCGACTAGCGCCCTCGATTACGACACGGAGCGCCAAGTCTCCCTCAATCTCATGGAGGCCCTGCGGGGGCGTACGGTCCTATTTATTACTCACCGACTGAGCACAATTCAAAACGCCGATTTAATCCTGGTGATGGACAGGGGCTCCATCGTCGAACAGGGTAGCCATCGCGAACTGATGGCTGAACGGGGCCGCTATTATGCGCTCTACCAGCAGCAGGATCGGGGGGCGAGTTAAAAACCCAGTTTGGGAATCACACTTTTGACTCGTTTCCCCAAAACGAACCCACCTACGTACCCCTAACTTGCAGGACCTAGAACGATGTCCAGATCTGATGGATCGTCCCTTCGAAAGTCGAACTCTCCGGTGCAAAACGGCAACGGCTCTTCTTTCCTCAATGGCAATGGAGCCCATGGCAACGGGGCTAACGGCAATGGCAATGGAGCCAACGGTAACGGGGCCAATGGCAATGGAGCCAACGGTAACGGCGGTCCTGTGCCTGCTGCACCGGAGCCTCAAGCGGCCCCCCTACCCCCAGAGCCGCGCTTTGACAAGCCCGTTATTTTAAGACAATCTCCGGTTTGGGCAGCGGCCATTATTGGCTTGATTTTGGGCGTCACTACCTTTTCGGTGGGCTGGGCTGCGTGGGCCAAGGTGGACGAGGCTATTCCCGCCCAGGGAAAGCTGGAGCCCCAGGGGGCGGTTAAGGAGATTCAGGCTCCTGTGGGAGGGGTGGTCGAGGACATTCTGATCGAGGATGGTCAGCGGGTGCGCAAGGGCGATGACCTCATCCTCTTCGATCAAACGGCAGCTCAAGCCGAACTGGAATCCCTAGAAAAAGTGCGGTCAGCCCTCGTCTCAGAGACACAATTCTATGAAGCCCAGTTAAGCGGTTCTACCAGTGCTATTGCCTTGCCACCGGAGAAGATTCCGCCTGCTCTAGCAAAATTGACCGAGAATCGAGCCGCTTTGGTCGCTGAGAATGAACTGTTTCGGGCACAGCTTAACGGTACGAGCCCTGCGACCTTGGATAACTCCCAGCAAGTTCGGCTGCAAACCAATTTAGCCGAGCAGAACTCACGGGAAATGGCGGCTCAATTGGCGATTTCTCAGTTAACTCAACAGTTAAACCAAGCCCAGGTTCGATTGGCGAATACACAACAGAAATTAATCAATGCCCAGAGTCAGCTGGTCAGCGCCCAGGGGCAATTGGAGAATTCTCGGGATCGCCTGTCAATTGATGCCAAAATTCTGAAGGATATTCAGCCTCTGGCCGAAGAAGGTGGAATTGCCAACATTCAGTTCTTGAGACAAAAACAGGAAGTCAGCAAGGGCGAAGCGGACGTTGACCAGCAGATTGCTGAGGTGAACAATCGTCAAGCTGAAGTGACCAACCAGCAAGCAGAATTAATGCAGCTTCAGCAGGAAACCCAACGCTTACAGTTGGCGATCGCCCAGTCCCAAGAAGAACTTTCCAATACCGTTGCCCGCTCCCAGCAGGATCCCCAAACGAGAATCGCAGACAACGACAAACGAGTTTCTGAGATTGACAGTCAATTAACCAAGCTCATTGTCGAGAACAAAAAGCGCGTCAGTGAGCTCGACGGACAAATTAGTAAGGCCAAAGTGACGCTGAGCTATCAAAAGCTAGAAGCCCCCGTAGACGGTACTGTGTTTGACCTCAAGCCCACCGGGATTGGCTACGTCGTTAATAGCAATGAGCCGATCCTCAAAGTCGTGCCCTCCGAAGGGCTGGTGGCCAAGGTCTTTATTACCAACCGTGATATTGGCTTTGTCCAAGAAGGCATGGAAGTCGATGTCCGCATCGACTCCTTTCCCTATAGCGAATTTGGCGATATCAAAGGGGAATTAATTTCGATTGGCGATGATGCATTGCCCCCTGACCAGATTTATCCGTTTTATCGTTTTCCCGCTAAGGTGCGATTAGACCGACAGTCAATCCGGGTGAATGGCAAGGAAATTGAGCTGCAATCAGGGATGTCCTTAAGCGTCAATATCAAAACTCGGCCTCGACGGGTGATTACTTACTTTACCGATCTGTTTACCCGCAAGATTGACAGCTTCAAGTCTCGCCAGTAGATTCTGTCCGAAATCTTGTTTTAGCGTTCTTGTTAGGCCCTAGGGATTCCCTGGGGCCTTTATTCTTGTCCATGGCTCCATGAACAAGAAGACCACCACGCGTACTCGTTTTGCCCAGAAGGATCTGGGCAGAACGCTGGAACGGCTGCTAGGGCTGCAAAATATTCTTCACTCCGTTTTCTCCCACGGAAGATACTCCTAATGTCTGGCTGATAAATCTTCAAAACCCCTTCAAAACCAGGACTTTCTCGGCAAAAATGAGTTTGTGTACATCACTTCTGCTCCCTTAAAAGGGCTTGATCAAGTGCTCCCAAACCTCCCAATCATCCTCAGAAAAATCGGCTTGGAAATACAACAAAATTTTAGATGCCACAATTGACTTAAATTGAATTAATCTAATACTCTGGGTAAAGAACAGCCAAATAATCAACCACGTATCGAGTCACAAATGAGTGAGACTGCAACAGAACAATTGACCGGCAAGTCCCTTCTTCAAAAGGTCAAAGAGTTGAAGGAAGAAATGTCGAATCCCACCCGGCGAGAACTAGCGCGTCTCTGTGGGTACACTTCCAAAACTCGTAAAGGGGAAGCGCGCATCAATGTTGCCGAATTCTACGAAGAGTTGCTCAAAGCAAAAGGCTTAAATCTTGACTCCGAATCCGCTCAGCGTCGCGGTCGAGAAGCAACTTTCCGGGTTAGCGTCCAGAAGAATGGCCAAATTTTGATTGGTGCTGCCTATACAAAATCCATGGGTCTGAAGCCCGGAGATGAGTTTGATGTGAAGCTAGGCTATAAGCATATTCATCTGATTCAGCGCGATCTCGATGCTGAGGGAGATGAGTGATAAACAGAAATCGCTAAGGTGAGGAACAGCAGCCGAGTTCATTCACTGAGTTCATTGCTTCAGAGGGAGCTAAGACCGGAGCTAAGACCGGAGCTAAGACAAAGCGAGGAAGAGTGATGCCTCGATAAACATCCTTGGAATTTATGCCAAGGATGTTTTTTGTTGTAAATTAGGATTAAGTAAATTAGCGTTAAATTTTGTGCTTGAAGCCTCGAAGGGCTTGACGAAGGGCCTGACAGAGGCTGGGGCTGTCCTTTTGAAGATGGCGCATCCTTTATAGAATCTAATCGTTCTATAAATCTTTTATGAATGTGACCATAGGATACTTTTCTCCTGAAGCAGAAATGGCAAGGTGATTGAAGGATAAAAGCAGGTCGTGATTTTTTTGCGAACAGCTTGGTTTGGTGTTCAATCGGTCCCTTGGTCATCTATTAACCCTTACCTTGAACAGATTAATAGCCTGCCAATCGTCGTTTGCGCATGGTCTACTTTTTTAACGGTCTACTTTTTAACTAGGTTCTCCGGGCTATTGTGTTTATACTATTCGTAAGCACCCTTCGTCGCGCCCTGACATAGGCCATTCTCACGCACGCCTCATGGACAAGCACGCGCAAGACAACCTACTTCGATTTCAGCAGCGAAGCCAACGTCATAGTTCTCTCGTTTCCCTTTGCGGAACCTCAGAGACCTTTCAAGGTCGCTATCGGATTCTCAAGGTTTTAGGCAAAGGTGGCTTTGGTATCACGTTCTTGGCCTGTGACGTCAAGCTTCCCTCTAAGCCTCTATGTGTGATTAAACAGCTTTGTCCCAAGCTAAGTGATGAGGCTGCCTTAGAGCGGGCGCAAAAGCGTTTTGAGCGAGAAGCTCGAATTCTGGGAGAGCTGGGTGGACATGCTCAAATCCCGACGCTCATTAATTATTTTGAACGAAATGGCGAATTCTTTTTAGTTCAAGAGTATGTACGAGGCAATACCCTCAGCCAATTGGTGAAGCAGCACGGACCTTGGTCAGAACCCCAGGTTAGATCTTTTCTCGACGAAATTTTACCGCTGTTAACCTATATTCATGGGAATCAAGTCATTCATCGGGATATTAAGCCTCCCAATTTGATGCGCTGTAGCACCACGGGACGTTTGGTCCTTTTAGATTTTGGTGCGGTTAAAGAATGCATTTCCATTGAAACAGACGATACCCATCGGGCCTCAACCACGCATTTTGTCGGCACGATGGGTTTTGCACCGCCGGAGCAGTTGGCTTTGCGAGCCACTTATTCCACCGATATTTATGCGGTGGGCGTGACTTGTCTCTTTTTGCTGACGGGTAAATCCCCGGCCAAGCTCGGTGCGGATCCGGCAACAGGAGAACTGCGCTGGCGTAATTGTGTTGAGGTGAGTCAGCCGCTTGAGCGTATTTTGGAGGGGATGGTGAGTGTGGCTTTGCGCGATCGCTACCAATCCGCCGCAGAAGTCCTCAAAATGCTCAATGTCGAGGAAGCACGGGATGAGCTAGAGCTTTGCATGCATCGCCAAGCCCCCCAGACCTTGGAGCAGAACGTACTTCCTTCCTACCAGTCTCCAACGACCCGTATGGCAGCTTCAATTCGAGAATGGCGCGAGCGGCGGCGTCCTAGCAATGGCTGGAGGCAACCCTGGGATCTGGGTGGGGCCGTGGGAGGTGGCTCGATCAATTTGATGTATTCCCAATAGCCCTGCATTGCCTGATCAAACCCGACAAACAAAAAGCCTCTGGCATCGCCAGAGGCTTTTTGTAAGGACGAATTTCAAGGTTTAACAACCGACTACCGCAGCTTATCCCTTAAAGGAATTCAACCACTCGCGTAGCTGTTCGCCAGCAACCTCACGACCACCGAGGCCGAAGGCGATCGCCAGCGCCACCGCAATCCCACCGGTCAAGAGACCAAAGGCGAGGTTAATGATGCTCGGTGCGATCCCAATCAACTGAAGCGCCATCGCCCCAACCAGCACGAGAATCGCGATACGAGCCGCCTGAGCTAAAACCTTGGCCTGCTGGCCACCAGACATGTTGATCAAGCGGAACGCTAAATTGGCGAGATAAAGACCGATGGCAAAAACAACAGCCCCGGCGGCAATCTGTCCCGCAATCACGACAATTCCCTGCACCAATTGGGTAAGGGAGTCGAGCTGAAGCGCATCCACCGCTTCCATCGCACCAAACAGCATAACGCCTACAAACGCTACAATGCCTGCGACTTCAGAAGGCGACTTCGCCGTCGAGGTACTCGGTTCAACCGCAGGAGTTGTCCCTAGGTCACTGAAGGTTTCAACGGGAGCTGCTTCGCTTCCGAGTTCGGGAAAGCCTAGGGTTGAGACAATCCCGTCAAACCCAATGCTCGACAGCACTTGGGTAATCAGACCGGCAATAAACCGACCGATAAAGAACGCCACCGTCAAAATGATGGCCGCTTCCAAAATTGCCGGAATAGCGAGGAGAATTCGCTCCAGCATGGGGACAGCGGTTCCGGTGATGGCCTCAATATTGAGTGCCGTCAGGGCAGAAATCGCCGTAATCACCAAAATGAACGAGAAAATCAAAGTTCCCGCAATTTTGGAGAGTGATTGGCCCGAAGCACTTAAGCCCATGCGAGCACCCAGGCGATCGGCCCCTGCCGCCGCCAAAAAGTTGCTGATAATCGAGCGCACAACCTTGGCCACGATCCAGCCCACAAAGCCAATGATGACGGCCTTGAAAATATTGGGAAGCGCCGCAAGCAAGGTGTCAATGAGGTTCCGAACAGGTCCTAGGGCCTCTGTGAGCTCTAGGGCATTCAGAATCAAGGGTAGGAACAGGAGCCAGATTAGCCAATAGAGGACATTCCCGAGCGTGTCGCTGAGTCCCTCCGTATCACTAGCCGCATCCGGATCACCGCTAATTTGGGTCAGGCGATGGCTCAACCCAAAACTATCAAAACCACGGGTAAAGATGGTCTTGACAACCGTAGCCAAGAGCCAAGCGACCCCAGCCAAAGCACCCGCAGCGAGAAGCCGAGGTGCAAAGGACGTAATTTCATCCAAGAACCCTTGAAGGGGGGCGGAAACCTGACGAAGTCCGAAGGCTTCTAGGGCTGCAATGATGGCAAACAGCATAATGCCCCAGAAAACCGCCGTCCCAATCCAGTTTTCAATGGGGGGAGCTTGGCTACCGGGGCTGCTGAGCATGCCAGCGATGCGATTGTCAAAGCTGGTCTTCTTGAGCAACCCTTTAACGATGGAAGAGACAACAAATGCAATGACCGCCCCAATAAAGAGGATGACAATGGCCCCAACCACTTTGCTGCCAATCTGAAAGAGAGAGTCGGGATCAATCCCTGCTACTACGCCAACCACAGAATGCCCAGACAAGGCAGTCAGCGTCGGATGCAACACGGATGGCCCAAGTAAATTATCATACATATAGGTCATCACCGGGCTTGAGAAAACTACAGACAACGAGAAACTGTGAAACTCAACTGCTCGGAGAGATGATCTGGGGTTGATGCAGAAGGAGGGACAGAGCTGCCACTCTTTTCCTTCTTCTTTGACCCCGAGGGCTCTGGAGAACCCGGTTTTGTCTAGGCTTTGCAAAGACCTGAGACATCGCGATAGACCGCTGAGATTATCCAACCGGAAACCTCACCACCATCTCAAACCATCAATCTCAAACCTTTAGGATGTCAATCGCATGAAGCCTAAATCAGTCCACTAAATCAGTAGAACTGTCCGGACTTCAGAGCAGATTGTCAAAATTAAAGGTCTAGCAGTCTACTCCTTGTAGATACTAGGGGAGTTTTTACCAGAAAAAAGATAACAGGCACAACAATTTAACCATTTGCACCGGGTTTTCCGACTTTTCGTAAGAATCTTTTGTAAAACCAGCTATTCGTATTTGTTTCTGACGGCATTGCGACTTTTCGGCTGTCTAGAACAATACTTTTGACGGTTTTAAGAATTATGGTTTAATGCTTGGCTCAAGGTGCAGTGCTTCTGATGGAGAAGAATGAGCGAACTGCGGCGATTTGAAAATTCTCTTTGGATTGAGGCAAATGCAACAGCCGTTGAGCGGTGTTTTACGGAGTCGGCGTTGATGCATAGCTGGCTGAATCCGGTCTTACGGTGTGAGCCGATAGGACCGTGGAGCACTGCGATCGACAGTCAGATGCGTTTTTTGATTCAGGTCCCTTTTTGGTCAGACGATCGCAAACCTGCCCTCATCAGCCGAGTTGTAGAGCGGGGACCGGGGTTGGTTGTGTGGGCTTTTGATGGTTTCTTTCAAGGGCGCGATCGCTGGCAGTGCGATCCAGAAGCCAACGGTACCCGACTCACCAACTGCTTTGAATTTGAAATTCCCAATCCGATCGTGCAGTGGGGCTTTGATCGCGTTGCAGCGGGCTGGACCCAAAAAGACATGGCCGCCCAGCTCCAGCGTTTAAAGCAGGTAGCTGAGCGGCTTTAGTGGGATCGAGGCGTTGCTGAGTGGGGAATTAGGTTTATTTAGGGGGACAAACGGCACCCGTCAGATCCTTAAGGGACTGAAAACCCAGGATTTGCTTGATGTCTGAAAAATCTGACACCAGCCGCCCCACAATTCCCATGGCTTTTTCGCCATTGATGGAAAGCATTGACGGTTTGTAGGCTTTAAGGACTTCTAAGGCGGTCAGCTTTTGATCGCTGGTCGAGGCCATGACAGCAGAGCGAATGTCTTTCCAGGCTTCTGTCCCGGCGGGGGCCTGCACGACCGAGCCCATTTCTTTCAGGAGCAATTCACCCAGGTAGCTTTCTAGAGCTCGATTGGTCAGACGACTATCGAGGTTGAGCTCATTGTTGAGGAGGGATTGGGCGGTCACGCGATCGACTTTGCCCAAGTCCAGCAAAAGCTGAAGGTTGTCGGAGGCTTGGCCGGTTTTCGCGAAGGCTTCTACTTCGGAGAGGGGCAAATCAAGCGTAAACATACTGCCGTAGTTAAGCTTGATGGTCTCTAGGGCCTGGGCCTGGGGGGCGGTGGCGCACAATGCCAGGGCTGTGCCGACGGCTAGCGCCAGTCCTGTGGGCAGAGATCGCTGGCAATAGCGGGCGATTCCCGTGAGGAACCTGTGGGAGGAGGGCAGCGTCTGTTGTACCTGTGTCACTTGCGAATATCTCCTAAAACTGAGCGGTGGGCCATGATTGGGCTCTGCCTAGAGCTGACGTCGCATGTCGGTCAAAAGCTCCCGAATGACTCGAGCATCTTCGGCGGCGGGAACTAGATCTAGATATCGTTCCAGGCTCTGAAGTGATTCATGCCATTGTGCTAATTCGTAGAGCACTAGGCCGCGATCGCGCAGCTCCATAGGATCCTGAGGCGATAGCAAAAGTAGCCAATCGATGATATTTAGAGCGTTCCCAAACGCCTCCGCTCGGAGATAAATAATTTTTAAATTGGTCAGCATCCTGGTCAGAATTTGACGCGGGTTCACGTCCGGCAACATTTCAGGCCGAAATTCAATCCTGCGCTGATAGAGGTCTTCTAAGCGTCGCTGGCAGTCCTCGGCGAACAGAATTTCACCCCCATGGAAGGGATCCACATAGAGCGCCATGTCCGCCACCTGGGGCCGAATGATAAAGTGACCGGGCATTCCCACCCCCACCATGGGAAAATCCAATCGCTGGGCCAGTTCCAGATAAAGCAGCGAGATCGTGATGGGAATGCCGGTGCGGCGATCGATCACTTCATTCAAAAAACTATTGCGGGGGTCGTAGTAGGCTTCAGTATTGCCCTTGAAGCCGAGATCTTGGTAGAGATATTGGTTGATCGCTTGAATAATGCGCAGAGGATAACGTTCCGCCGGAAGCCGTTCCTCGATTTCGGCAGCCATGGTGTCGAGGGCGTTGAAATATTCGTCAGGATCTAAGTCAGGATATTGACCCTGGGCGATGCAGAGGGCGGCCTGGGCGAGGTCGATGTCGTCATCGGGGACGGCGATCGCCCGCTGGAAACGCTGGTGCGCGATCGATTGCATTGCAAATTTAGAACGTGCTGCCTTGATCCTACGGTGTGATCTCGGGTTTTGTATCAAGATCCAAAAGACTTTGAAGCGGTTCTGCTTGCTGGTCATAGTCGGCACCGGAGCCGTATTGCCAAAGCGCCTGCCAGCGATGCAGCCGAAATTGGGTCTTGGGCTCATCACGACTGAGGGCTTCTAGGAGGGGCTGAAGCCAAGGCGAACTGGCCTGGAGCAGACTGTAGGCCGCGAGGGCAGTATAGTGACCGGTCCAACCGAGGAGGGTGGGCAGACCCACTTGGGGAATGACGGGGACAATTGCCCCCGGTGCCGTTAGCCCCGTTTTGAGCATCGTCTGGGCCAGGGCCGGAAACTGAATGACGTCCTGCAAAAAGGGTTTGAGCACCGTATCGCCGGACTGGTCCATGACGCGAAAAACTTGACTGAGGAGATGGTTAATCTGGTTGGGAGCAATGGATTGATTGGCCTTGGTGCTCATGGCCCGTTGGAAGAGCCAAGTGACGGAAAGATTGGGCTGATAACCGTTAATCAGTCCCAAATCTCCACGGGATAGGCAATCAGCCTGGAGGGCTTCGTCGACGCCAGTCACCAGTCGGTCCAAATGCCGCAACAGCGCTCCAAATCCGCCAAAGCTCAGGGGGGACTGGGTGCCGCTGCTGTCGCCCACTTGTAAAATGCGGTCCCAGGCTGGTTTCAACGGACTCTGGCGGTAGGAGGGCAAAATACCAAACAGGGCGCGCTGGAACTGGAGTTGGTCGAGGCTAATCTGCTGGTATTGGGGGAGCAGTTCAAAATAATCGTCGAAGAGGGTTTGCAGACTGGGGCGATCGCCCGTCGCATCCAAATAGGTAAATAAATAGGTCGTGCGGCCATCTCTTGCCGGGAATGCTTCCCAAAAATACTGGCAGCCCTGGCGCAGGGGGGTGAACGAGACCATGAGATCGCCACTGTCATTGCGATCGTATCCCTGGGCGCAGGTACCCACAACGAGGCAAATGCCATCGGGGGTTTGGCCCTGGCGAGCCTGCTGGGCAATGGGCGAAAAGTGACCCATCATGTCGAGCAAGAGTCGGGTGGAAAAGGGCTGGTCGCCCGCTTGCAGGGTTACCCCTTGGGAACCGACGCTGGCTTGCTGAAACGCGGTGTGCTCGAATAGCTTCCCCCCAGCATCCAAAAATTTTTGTTTGAGCCGGTCGAGCAGGTAAACCGGATCTACGCCGAGATTGAGCACGTCATGAACGGTTGCTTCAAAACCAGATCCTTGCTTCCCTTGGTCATCGCCGTGGAAGGCAATGCGGGCAGGGTTGTATTGGGAGGCGATCGCCCCCTCCAGTTCTGCCTCACTAAGCAACTGCAACCGGACCAAGACCGATAGCTCTTGTCGCGAAATATTCCATTCCTGGTCTCGACCCCGCAGTTGCCCCCGCTCCAGCAGCGCCACCCGCCAGCCCCGTTGGGCCAACGCCGTTCCCAAGATCACCCCCAGCGTCGCCCCACAGATCACCACATCCCAGTTCGGGGAAGAATCTTGCCCCGAGACTGAAGCGTTGGACGCGGATTGAATAACCGGGAGAACCGAACGGCTTCCCGAGCGGATCGAAGTCCAGAGCGCATCGGCCCGCTGCAATCCCACCCAGGGCTGACCTGGCATTTGCGACAGAATTTGCTCCGTAACCGATGCGTTCATGGTGTGGGTAGTAATGGATTTAGGATCCGGTTTTGAGCTTATCGCCCCCGCTCACCACCGTGGCGGATTCAATCACGGCTCCCTGCTCGATTTGGTCGACGACCTCCATGCCTTCAGTGACGGTGCCAAAGACGGCGTACTCCCCATCCAGGAAATTTACATCCGCCAGGGTGAAATAGAACTGAGCCGAAGCGGAATCCGGGAATTGCGATCGCGCCATCGCCACCGCCCCTCGTTTGTGGCTGAGGGCTGGAGGTTTGGTCATCTGAATCGTGGAAAAGGGCGTGCTGTAGAGCGGTGCTTTCTCGCCCGTCGGCAAAATTTCGAGCGGAACATAGCGAGGTTCCTTCGTCGCCTCATCTATATAGCTGCCGGTTCCCAACATCTGCGGTGGCACATTGGGATCCTTGCTTTGGGGATCACCCCCCTGCACCACAAAGGGTTCGGGCTCGCGCACAACGCGATGGAACACCGTGCCGTTATAGACCTCCTTGTTAACCAGGTCTACAAAGTTACCTGCCGTAATCGGAGCTTTTTCGCCATCCACTTCAATCGTGATCGGCGAACCATTCACCGTCATCACCACCGTGGCTTTGCCTTCTAGGCGGGGCAGATTTGGAAACGCTGTGGCGGGATCGACCGGGGTCGCTGGAGCACTGGGGCTCGCGTCCGTTGCGGTTGCTTCTCCGCTGGCGGTGGCATCGGCTGTGGCATCCGTGGCCGGCGTGGAGGCCGTGTCATTGGCCGGACAACCCGTCAGGAACAGCATCGAAGTCAGAAATCCTGCGAAGAGAGCTGCCTTAGAAAGCGATCGCGCCTTGGGCATATCCGTACTCTGTCTCCAATGCTTAGTCTCCATTTATGCGACTCCCATGACATCACAAAACTTCTCAATCATGCCACATTCAACTGATTTTGCTGGGCAAACTGCAATAGGCAACCAGTGCGGTCAGCAACATCCCCCCAACGATGTATTTAAAACCATCGGCGATTAGGGGGCTGGGGGAGAAAAAGCCTTCGATTATACCGGCCATGAACAGCAGCGGAATCACACCAAACATGAGCTGGGCCGCGTCCAGCCCGTAGACCTTGAGCGCATCGCCCCGGCGATAGGAACCTGGAAACAGCAGCGCCCGACCGATGAGTAATCCAGCGGCCCCTGCCAGAAAAATCGCCGGTAATTCCCAGGCCCCATGGGGAGCAACAAAGCCCCAGAAGGGTCCAGCTAGGTTGTTTTGGGTGACGAGGGTGGCGATCGCCCCCAGCATCAGCCCGTTGAAAAACAAAATCAAAACCGTACCGACCCCCGCCACCATGCCCCCGGCAAAGGTCCGAAAGGTCACCGAGAGATTGTTGGTCATAATCTGTGCGGCTCCCAGCGGCTCCTTGCCCAGCAAAATCGAACCCATCCAGAGTTCGCCATCCTCCTGTACCTTGCGAATCAGGCTTTCCGGAGCCACCAACGCCACAAAATCCGGATCCCCCCAGGCAAACCACCAGCCAATTAAAGCGCCCAGGAGAAATATTCCGGTCGAAAGGGCAAGATAAACCCATGTCCGCTGGACCACCGCCGGAAAGCCCCAGCGGTAAAACTGCCAAATGGCTTGCCAACTTTGGTGGCGTGGTTTTTGATAGACCTGGCTGTAGGCTCGCAGGGTGAGCTGTTGGAGTTGCTGGGTCAAACTATTGCCCAATTGTCGGGTTTGGGCGCGGGCCAAATCTGCGGAAACTGACCGATAGAGTCCTGCCAATTGCTTCACTTGGTCCGCAGACAGAGTGCGCAGACCGCGTTTTTCAACCTGCTGAAGCAAGGCATCAAGCTGTTTCCAACTGGGTTCCCGCCGCGCGATCCAACGTTTGACATTCATGGTTTAACTTAAATGGATTAATGGATGAATCCTATGACTTCCTCTTCCTTAGGCCCGCTCAATATCGGTAATGTAGTCAGTGCGGCCTTTAGTCTTTATAAATCCCGATTTAAAACCTATTTGAAAATTGCGGCGATCGCCATTCTCTGGGCCTTTGTGCCGGTTTATGGCTGGGCCAAATGTGCCATGAATTTGGCGTTGATTGCTCGCTTGGCCTTTGGCGAAATCACCGACCAACCGGAAACCGTGGTGGAAGCCCGTCGCAAAATTCAAGACAAGCTTTGGAACTTCTTTGGCGCGGGCCTACTGGTCAACTTTTTGCAGGGGGCGATCTGCGTTGCGGTTTTGTTGGTCTGTGTGATTCTAGTGGCAATTGTGGCCGTGGCAGTGGGTGCAGCGGCGGGGCAAACGGCTGGAATCGTCGCGGCGGTAATGCTCGGGATTGTGGCGTTTGTCGTGTATCTGGCGGCAGCGCTGTGGATTGTTGCCCGCTTTTTGGTTACGAGTATGCCGATCGCGGTTGAAGAAGATGTGGAGATTGGTGAAGCGATCGGTCGCAGTTGGAAGCTGACCCAGGCATCCGCCCTTCGGATCATGACGATTACGTTTGTGGCCGGTTTGATTACATTACCGCTGTCGTTGATTGGCAATTTCCCCCGCATCCTGATTCAGGTGACACCGGAGGATTCTCCTCTACTTGCCCTTTGGGTGTTGCTGTTTATTGTGATGTTAGGGATAACCAACATAATTGTGACTCCGTTTTGGCAGGTCATTAAGGCGCTGATTTATTACGATTTACGCAGTCGCAAGGAAGGGCTGGATATTCAACTGCGCGATCGCCCTCTCTAAATTCACGAGTACATGTGCTAGTACGTTCACCGCTTCAGTTCACTGGCAGCCAGACCCATGCAGTTTTTCAAGCGAGTCAAACAACAAACTCCAGAAAGCGTCGAGCTAGAGTTTACGCTGGCGGGCATTGGCAGTCGTGCCTACGCTTTGACCATTGATTACTTGCTGCTGTCTTTGGTGATTCTTGGAATCCTTTTGCTGGGCACCCTGTTTGCCGCTCAGATTGTGGCATTGATTAATCAGCTAGGGTTGTTGGCGCAGGTTGAACTTTGGTTGTTGGCGATCGCCATCGTCCTACTCTTCGCGGTCTACGTGGGCTATTTTGCGGTTTTAGAGGCGATCAGTCAGGGCCAAACACCGGGGAAGAAACTGGCTAAAATTCGCGTCATTCGAGACGATGGCCGTCCGGTGAGCTTTTTTCAAACCGCCGTTCGATCCTTGCTGCGACCAATTGATGAAGCCTTTTTCATTGGCTTTCTGTGCATTGTGTTTTTTAATAAACAGGAAAAACGTCTGGGGGATTTAGTCGCGGGCACCTTGGTCATCCAAGCCGAAACCGAAGACCCCAGAAAAACGGCTGAGTTTGCCATTTCCGAAAACGGTAAGGCTGCGGCCAAAGCCCTTTTGCAAGTCACCGATTTTTCATCGCTTTTGCCAGACGATTTTGCCACAGTGCGTGAGTATCTCCGCCGTCGCCCCCATATGAACGCTGAAGGCATTAAAGCCCTGAGCCGTCGTCTGGGTGAGGAAATTCAGGCAATTTTGCAACTGGAGCAATTGCCCTACGACATGCCAGCGGATACGTTTTTGGAAGGGGTGTATGTGGGATACCAGGCTTCCCAGGATCCGTTGGAGGCCAATCCCGAGACCAATCCCTAAGGATGCCAGTGTTAGACTTTCAGTACGTCTGCTGGTCGGAGCAAATGCCTAATGACTGTTGTTACTTCGACACCATCGGTTTCTTCATCCCCTGCGACAGACCCTGCCTATGCTGCCGAGCAAAGAGTGTTGTTGCGTGGGATCAGTTGGACAAGCTATGAACAGATTGTGACCGCGTTGGAAGAAACGAATGCGGTCCGGCTGAGTTATTACCAAGGGTCCTTAGAAATTAGGACGCCGTTGGAAGCCCACGAAGGGCCAAGCAGTCATCTCAATCAGTTTGTCAATGTGGTCACGGAGGAAAGCGATCGCCCCCTCAAAAGCCTGCAATCCACCCGCCTCAAACGTCCTGAACTAGCAGGGGCAGAGCCGGATCAGTGCTACTACATCACCCATGAACCTTTAGTTCGTGGCAAGACCGTGGATTTAGCCGTTGACCCACCGCCTGATCTGGTGGTCGAAGTCGATATTACCCACAGCGATCTGGATAAAAACGCCCTCTATGCCACCATCGGCATCCCGGAATTTTGGCGATATAACGGTCAAGTCTTGACCATTTATCAATTGCAAGAGGGGGTTTACCAAACGGTGGAGCAGAGTTCGACGTTTCCTAACGTACCCAAGTCAATGCTCTACCAATTTTTGCAGGATTGTGTCAGCGTTGGGGAGACCCAGGCCAAGCGATCGCTCCGAAAAGCCCTGAGCCAAGACCCATAACCGCCGCTGAGCCATCGGGTGCCTAGACTTAAGAACTATTGGGCTAACTGCCTAATCAACTCCGGTGTCAGCGCTTCAATATTGGCCACCACCCAATCGGCACCGGCCTCCCGCAGGGTCTCTTCGTATTCTTGCGATCGCCTCTCCGTCTCCTGCACATGGGGCGGCAACACCCCCACCGCAATCCAGCGACCCGAGGGTCTCAGCTCCCGCGCCTGCCGAACCGTGTACATATCCGCGACCGTATCTCCTGCGTAGATCACAGAATAGGTGTGATTTTCAGGGCTCAAGCGCTTTGCCATGGCAAACAACCCCGTTGGGTCTGGCTTATCTGGCGCTTCCCCCATCGCCACCAGCGGCGGTTCCCGCAACCCCAAACGCTGCTCCAGCACAAACGCCGCCGACCCCCGTGTTGCCCCACTAAAAAACCCCCAACCAATCCCCGCCTGGGTCAGCCCCTGCAAATAAGCCCCACTCATCAGCAACGGCTCCTCGCAGATATAGCCCGTAAACGGATCCGACTCTGGCCCCCGATAGCGAAGCTGAAAATATTCGACGATCGCCTCATAATCAATCGGATATTCCGTGCGCGGCTGTCCCTGGGTTTCAAAATAGCGATAGACCAATTCCTGGGAGGCTTTCCAATCGTTATTCCAAACCCCTTCGGTTTTGAGTCGATCGATATCCAGCGGGGAAGGTCGATGGACTCCCCGCGTAAAATGCTCCACGGTGTCGGCGATCGCCCGACGATAGGACCCGCTCACATCCCGCACCACGCCGTCAATATCAAAAATGGCGATCGCCCCAGAATGGGCTAAAGGATCTGCCAAAGAATCTGCTGAAAAATTTGCCGAAAAAATCGTCACCGCTCTCCACCCTTGCCCGCTCAGGTTCAAGTAACACTATCGAAATTGAGGGAAGTCAAACCGTTCAAATCGAACTTGATCAAAGTTCCTGTTCCACATTAGGATAAAGGGCTGTACTATGGTCAATTGTGTGCAGTTTAGGATAGGTCCTGGAGGTTGGATTGTCCCGGTTTATTCTTAAGGTTTTGTGGCTCGATGAAAGCGTAGCCCTGGCCGTCGATCAGGTAGTCGGCAAAGGCACAAGCCCGCTGACGGCGTACTTTTTTTGGCCCCGCAACGATGCCTGGGAACAGCTCAAGACCGAGCTGGAATCCAAGCACTGGATCTCGGAAATTGAGCGCGTTGAATTGCTCAACAAGGCAACCGAGGTGATCAACTACTGGCAAGAGGAAGGCCGTAAGCGTCCCATGGCCACGGCTCAGGACAAGTTTCCCGAAGTGGTGTTCACGGGGAGCGCTTGATTCTGCCTCAAGTTCTCGATCGCGAGTTTTGATGATTCAGAAGATGATTCAGATAAAAGCCCCTTCTCAATTTTTGCGAGGGGGATTTTGTTGTTCTACCGTTCAAAAAACGTTCAAAAAAGCAGGGACATGGCCCATGGCCGTCCCTGCTGATTAAAGATTCTGTCAGCTCTGATGACTGTGTGTTTACACCTGGCTGTGTTTACACCTGTCCACCCGCCGCTTGAACCCGCGCTCGTGCCCGCTTAAAGGCTTGAGTCGCTTGCAGTTTCTCTGTCTTGTCGTTGTCTGATGCTTTTTCGAGGCGCGCTTGCGCATCCCGATAGGCCGACTGAGCCGTGCTCAGATCAATGGCATCGCCTCGCTCTGCGCCATTGACAAGGACCGTCACTTCGTTGGCTTCCACTTCTGCAAAGCCCCCCATGAGGGCGATCGCCAACCACTCTTTGCCATCCCGCACCCGCATAACCCCTGTGTCCAAGGCAGACATCAGGGGGGCGTGTCCGGACAAAATGCCAAGCTGCCCCGTGGTGCTCGGCAAAATTACTTCTTCAGCCTCTGCGTCCCAAACAGTCTTATCGGGCGCAATGACTCTCACGGTCAAAGTCATGTTGATTCCTCCACAAGTTGAGGGGCATTGCATGCAATGCCCCTACCGGTATCGATCGACCGAATCCTAAACCTCAGGGGCTAGCCTATTTGGCTTCGGCTTTCAGCTTCTCAGCTTTTTCGTAGACGTCATCAATGTTGCCCACCAGGTAGAAGGCCCCTTCGGCAATCTCATCCATTTCACCGGAGAGAATCTTCTGGAAGCCCTTGATGTTGTCTGCCAGCTTCACATATTTGCCCTTCAGACCGGTGAAGATTTCCGCCACGAAGAAGGGCTGAGACAGAAACTTCTCGATCTTGCGGGCACGGGCCACGATCTGACGGTCATCTTCAGAAAGCTCATCCAGACCCAGAATCGCAATGATGTCCTGGAGTTCTTTATAGCGCTGGAGGGTAGACTGTACAGCCCGAGCGGTGTCGTAGTGCTCCTGGCCGACGATATCCGGCTGAAGCATCGTGGAGGTGGAATCGAGGGGATCCACCGCAGGATAAATCCCCTTCGACGCCAGCGCACGGGACAACACGGTGGTTGCATCCAAGTGAGCAAAGGTCGTCGCCGGAGCGGGGTCGGTCAAGTCGTCCGCCGGAACGTAAACGGCCTGAATCGAGGTAATCGAACCCTCGGTGGTCGAGGTAATCCGCTCTTGCAGTGCTCCCATTTCGGTGGCCAGCGTCGGCTGATAGCCCACAGCGGAAGGCATCCGACCGAGGAGTGCAGACACTTCAGAACCGGCTTGCACAAAGCGGAAGATGTTGTCCACGAAGAGCAACACGTCCTGCTTGTTCACATCGCGGAAGTACTCAGCCATGGTCAGCGCCGATAGACCCACCCGCATCCGGGCTCCAGGGGGCTCGTTCATCTGACCGTAGACCAAGGCCACTTTGGACTTGCTAATGTCTTCTTCGTTGATAACGCCGGATTCTTTAAATTCTTGGTAGAGATCGTTCCCTTCACGGGTCCGCTCGCCCACACCGCCAAAAACGGATACACCGCCGTGCTCCTTGGCGATGTTGTTGATCAGCTCTTGAATCAACACGGTTTTGCCCACACCGGCACCGCCGAACAGGCCAATTTTTCCGCCCTGACGGTAGGGGGCCAGCAGGTCGATGACCTTAATGCCGGTCTCAAAAACGGAGGGCTTGGTTTCTAGCTCGGTCAGGGTGGGGGCGGAACGGTGAATCGGAGAAGACTCTTCTGCACCGACGGGACCCAGCTCGTCTACGGGCTCGCCGAGGACGTTAAAAATCCGACCCAGGGTCTTTGCGCCAACGGGCACGCGAATGGCATCGCCAGTGTCAACGGCTTCCATGCCACGGACGAGTCCGTCGGTGGTGCTCATTGCTACTGCGCGGACCTGTTTGTCGCCCAGCAACTGCTGAACTTCACAAGTGACGGACACTTCCTGTCCAATATCATTCGTACCTTTGACCGTCAGGGCGTTGTAAATCTTGGGAAGACTGCCGGAGGGGAACTCAACGTCTAGGACCGGTCCGATAATTTGGCGAATGTAGCCAACGTTCGATTTCTCTGTGGTGGTGACCATGCTTACGCCTATCTGGTGTGAATCAGCTCGCTGCGGGCAACTTGCCGCGCAATAGGTAAAATTGCCATCTTAAAGATTATCACTGAAGGTTAAGCAATCACCGAAAAACTTTATCGTCGATTTCAAGGCGGGCGCTGCCCCATTCGTGACCGTTGGGCTCGTAGAGTTCAACCTCAATGGCACTGAGCTGTACGGAGGGATTTTGCGCCACAAACTCACGACTCAGAATATCGCTGAAGGCGTCGTAGAAATATTCGGCGAGGGTCTCGCAGGTGGGGGTTTGCTGGGTGGTGGCGGATAGCTTGCGGTTGTCGTTGAGGTGACTGTTGGCGAGACCGTCGATCACCCCTTTAAAGTGATGTCGCACGTCGACCATGTTGAGAATCATGCCCTGCTGGGGTTGGCCTGCAATGATGGCTTTGACGCGCCAGAGGTGATTGTGAGGCGTTTCGCGGACGGTGAGGGCATGGGAGGCAATGAACTCAAAGTTCAAAATCAGCTTGGTTTTCATGGGAGTGAAGGATTTCATGCACAGACTGAGTTGAGCGCTACGATTCAAATCCCAGGAAAGGGATGTAGCGGATGCAGAGCCATCGTAAACCGACTCAATCCACTCTGGGGTGCTGAAAAATGTAGCCTGCCTCTCTTAGCTTTTGGTTGGAGACCTTGGCATTGTAGGATCGGGGGCTAGGCTGACTGGGATCCCAGTGAATAGGGGCGAGGTGGTGGCGATCGCATACCCCATCCAATAGTTGCTTCACGGAAATGGGATGGCTGTTGACGAGGTTATAGACGCCCTGTAGTCGATGCTTCACCGCAAAATCGAGGGCTCCAACAATATCTTCCAAGTGCACCCAGTTGCTCGCGTCGCTGCCATCGCCCGGTCGGGTTTTGCCCGCAGCATTTTGAAAAATCCTCGCCAGCTCTCGGCCTGGGCCATAGATCCCGCCAAGGCGAAAGAGGCAGACCCGGCGATCGCTCCCTACTAAGGTTTGCAACACCCGCTCCGTTTCCGCCAGCACCTCGCCATTTTCGTTTTCCGGTTTAATCGATGTGCTTTCACTGACCCAATTTCCTTGTTGATTGCCATAGACGGCATAGCTGCCGGTATAGATAATCTGTTCGACGCTGGAGTTGTCCGGCAGGACTTGTGCTAGGGTTTGGGCCGTTTTGAGGTAGGTGTCGGCGTAGCTGGTACCCCGTTTGGCCCCAAGGGTGAGGAGGAGGACCTGGATGCCGTCGAGGGCTTGGCGGAGGGCGGCGGGGTCGTTGCCGGCGAGGATGAGGGTTTGGGGGGCGATCGCCCGTAATTCTGCCAAGCGATCGGGCGTGGTAGTGGTAACGATCACCTCTGCATCGGCACAGGGCGGGCAGGTTTGCCAGTGGCGGGCTAAGGCGGTGCCAACGTAACCGCAACCCAAAATCATGATCCGGGTACTCATAGGCGCTCTCCAAAATCCAACGGCCTATTCGCCAAGAGCCGTGCAGCAAATATCCCCGCCAGCAAACCGGAAAAATGTCCCTCCCAAGAGATTCCAGCCCGTCCCGGTAAAACGCCCCAAATCAATCCCCCATAAACAAAAACGACCAGCAACGACAATAAAATTGAGCCCGGTCGCCGTTCAAAATAGCCGCGCAGCAGTAAAAAGCCCAAATAACCAAAAATCAGGATACTCGCCCCCAGATGAATCGAAGGGGCACCAATCAGCCAGGTGCCCAATCCCCCCAGCAGCGTCACAATGACGGTCACCCAAATAAAATCACGGGTTCGTCGCAGCATTACCAGCCATCCAAGGGTAAAGAACGGCACTGTATTTGCCAGTAGGTGGGCAAAGCCAGCATGGAGAAACGGTGCGAGGAGAATTCCCCGCAGTCCAATCCACCGGCGCGGGATAATACCGTAGTGATCCAAGGCTCCTCCCAAAACCACTTGATCCAAAATTTCTAGTCCCCACATCAACCCCATCATCCCCACAAGTAGAACGATTTGAAGCGTAAGTTCCTCTGCAATGCCGCTGCGGGGAGTGGATTTGGTCATGAGCAAAGAATGAAACCGGGTAAGTTGAAACTGGGTCAATTGGAGCCGAGTTAATTGAATCCGGGTCAATTTTGAGGCAGTGGCTTTTGGCTGGGAATGCCGACGGGACGGGGAAACTCTGCGGGGGTAGGGGCTGTTTTTCGGAGATAAATACAGTGGCGCGTGCTTTGGGTGAGGGGCGTTGTAAAGGCATCCACTTGCGTGATTTCGCCGCCGAGGTGGTTGAGCGCCGCTTCCAGGTCTTGGGTTTCTGTGTCGGTCCATTGTCCTCGATAGAGAATGGCGGTCCCGCCCAATTTGAGTAAGGGCAAGCTGTATTCGGCGCAGACGGTGGCGGGGCCAACGGCGCGGATGAAGGCCAGGTCGTAGCGATCGCGCTGGTTCCGGTCCCGACCAGCTACCTCCGCTCGCTGAGTCAAGGTGTGGATGCGCTCCAGACTCAGTAGTTGGATAAGCTGCTCTAAAAAATTCACCTTTTTGCGGGTAGAGTCAAGCAGCGTGACCGTGAGTTGGGAAAGGGCGATCGCTGCAGGCACCCCTGGAAAACCGCCTCCGGTCCCAATATCGATGGCAGTCATTGGGGTAGGACCAACAGCCTCCACTGAGGTCGTCGATGCGTCTGCGTCTGCCATCAGCCAAGGTTTCAAGCCCCGCAGCGAATCCCAAAGATGTTTTTCCCAAAACTCATCGGGCTCGGTTAAGCGGGTGAGGTTGAGCTGTTGGTTGCCGAGGACGATCGCCCGATAAAGCTGCTGAAACTGGCTTTGTTGTTCCGGGCTCGGTTGCCATCCGAGGCTGGCTTGCCATTGTTCTAAATACTCCGGCAGTGGAGCCACCGACTGCTCGGAAGGAACAGACTGGAGAGAAAGGACTTGGGGGGATGAGAGGGGGCGGCCCTCCTGGGCTGGGTTTGGCATACTCAAAATAGTCTTCGACCAATTTCGATCAGGTTCGATCCATCTTCATCCAGGCGTTACCTATGCTCGGCACCTTTCAACAAACCCATCTCCGGATTGAAGTAGAAGCAACGGCGGCAGAGTTAGCCCGTAGCTTGCTCCATGCAGAAGCCTTTACCCGCTGGCTACAGCCCCAACAATTTTCTCAGCCGCTGCCGCCGAAGTTAACCCCTGGCATAGTCTACAGTAGCGGTTTCGGTCCCCTCCAGATTCGTCATCAAGTTGAGGTTGCAGAAGACCATACCCTGCGATTGCTCCTCAGCGGCGGGGTCGATGGCTTCCATGAATGGTGCTGGGGAGAGGGCTGGGTCCAGTCTAAGCTAGAGGGCATTTCGCTGCTGCCTTTGGGGCTGAGCCAGACTTGGGGGCTTCTACGACTTCGCCAGTTTTTGCAGCAACAGCGGGGATTGTGACCTCTAGGAGCGTCGTTGGACAGTCGTTTAAGACCGTCGTCGTTTAAGGCTGTCGTTGGCGCATTCGTACCGATTCTCCATGGGAAAAGAGGCCCTCAGCGGTGGCGAGCGTGTCGATCGCCCCAGCAACTTTCTGGAGGGCCTGGGGAGAATATTGAATGATGCTCGAATGCTTCATAAACGTCTCGACGCCCAATGCAGAGGCATAGCGAGCAGCACCTGAGGTGGGCAGCGTATGGTTGGGTCCTGCCAAATAGTCCCCGACGGCCTCTGGGGTAGCGTTACCCAAAAAGATAGCACCGGCATGGCGCACCTGTTCAACCAAGGCCCAAGGGTCCTCCACTTCCAGTTCTAGGTGCTCTGGGGCAAACTCATTGGACAGTTCGACCGCTTTCTCCAGGGTGGGGACGACGATCACCAAACCATAGTTGATGATCGACTTTTCGGTAATCTCCTTGCGGGGGTGATCGGCTAGCTGACGACTGACGGCCTGAACCACGGCGGTGGCAAAGTCTTCGCTGATGGTGATCAAAATGGCAGCGGCTCGGGTGTCATGCTCCGCTTGAGCCAGCATATCGACCGCCACATGGGCCGGATTTGCGGATTCGTCCGCAATAATCAACACCTCCGACGGGCCAGCGAGGGAATCAATCCCCACCCGACCATAGACCAGCTTTTTCGCCAGCGTCACGTAGATATTGCCCGGTCCAGTAATGACATTCACCGCTGGAATCGTGGTAGTTCCGTAGGCGAGGGCGGCGATCGCCTGCGCCCCTCCCACCCGATAAATTTCTTCCACCCCCGCTTCCTGGGCCGCCACCAACACCGCCGGACTGAGGCTGCCATCTCGGCTAGGGGGCGTCACCATCACCAAGCGAGGCACCCCAGCTACCTGGGCCGGCACCGCATTCATCAGCACCGTACTCGGATAGGCCGCCTTACCCCCCGGCACATAAATTCCCGCCCGGTCCACCGGCCTGTAGCGCTTGCCGAGAACCACGTCATTTTCCCCAAATTTCACCCAGCTCTTGGGAACTCGCTGCTGATGAAAGTCCTTGATATTGCGATGGGCCAACCGAATGGCATCGACGAAGCCTTTGGGCACCTGCTGATAGGCGGCTTCTAACTCTGCCCCGGTGACCCGTAGTTGGTCTACCGAAAGCGTGACGTGATCAAATTCCTGCCCGTAGTCCAGGAGAGCAGCATCTCCCCGTCGCTGGACCTCCTGAATGATTTTGTGGACCGTGGCTTCCGCATGGGCTGAGGCACTATCGTGGGTGCGATCGCAGATGCGAGCCAGCTCTGCCTTGGCCCCTTCCCACTGATTCACAATTCGCAACATGTAACTTTTCGTTCGGAGGCGATAGGTATTGTTGAGCCTGCGGATGGTCAGGTCAGGCTTTCCCTTATTAGCTTAGCTTGGTTTTTTAGCACTAGCGGCCCCTAATTTCAGAAAAAACAAAAAAATCTGTGCAATTCCTCACAGTCTTGTGAGATAATCGAGTGTTCGTAGAGCGTCGATACTAGGGTAAACCGTGGCTAACATCAAGTCTGCCATCAAGCGAGTCCAAATTGCAGAGCGCAATCGGCTGCGCAACAAGTCGTACAAGTCCGCCGTCAAAACATTGACGAAGAAATATATCACTGCGGTTGAAGAATACGTCGCCGCACCCAGTGATGAGGCCAAGCAAGCGGTCCAGTCCCGCATGTCTGAAGCCTATAGCAAGATCGATAAAGCCGTGAAGCGTGGTGTTTACCATGGCAACACAGGGGCTAATCGCAAGGCCCGTCTGGCTCGCATCTACAAAAAACAGGTTGAGCCAGCCTCTTAAATCGTTTGGCGAATTGATCGTCTAGCGTTTATTGAGTGCTTCATGCAGCTAGTTGATACCCACGTTCATATCGTCTTCGAGCGTTTTCAAGCGGATCTGGACCTTGTCGCCCAACGGTGGCGGGAGGTCGGAGTTGTCCGCTTGGTGCATTCCTGTGTCGAACCGAAAGAGTTTGGAGCCATGCAGGCGATCGCCGATCGTTTTCCTGAGCTCTCTCTTGCCGTCGGCCTGCATCCTCTCGACGTCGACCAGTGGACTCCGGCTGTAGCGGAGCAAATTGTGCAACTCGCCCAATCCGATGGGCGGGTTGTTGCCATTGGAGAAACTGGCCTGGATTTTTTCAAGTCCGACCAGATCGATCAGCAGTACGAGGCCTTCCACGCCCAGCTTCGTATCGCCGCCACCCTGGATTTGCCGGTGATTATTCACTGTCGCGATGCCGCTGAAGCCATGGCCCAGCGGCTGCGAAAGTTTGTTGAAACGGAAGGTCCAGTGCGGGGCGTGATGCATTGCTGGGGCGGCACCCCTGCCGAAACTCAGTGGTTTTTAGACTTAGGGTTTTACATCAGCTTTAGTGGCACGGTCACCTTCAAAAACGCCGAGCAAATCCGTGCTTCGGCAGCCATGGTTCCGGGCGATCGCCTCTTGATCGAAACCGATTGCCCTTTCCTTGCCCCTGTGCCCCAGCGCGGCAAGCGCAACGAACCCGCCTTCGTTGCCCATGTCGCCGAACAAATCGCCCAAATCCGCCAGACTTCCGTCGAGCAGCTCGCCCAGCAAACCACTCACAACGCCTTTGAACTCTTTCGCCTACCTCAATAGAGTCATCTGTTCCAGAAGGAAACTTTTTCCAAAGTCAAGACTTGACTTTGGAGTAGGATTGAAGTAGCCCCCCTGATACTGTAAAATTTACGGTCGCGCCCAGGCGAGACCCGATCGAGGAGACGCATGACTGACCAGATCACCGTTGCACCCGCTCCCTTTGTTCTGCCAGACTTGGTTGAGATTCAGCGGGCCAGTTTTCGTTGGTTCCTGTCGGAGGGACTCATCGAAGAGCTCGAAAGCTTCTCTCCCATTACAGATTACACCGGTAAACTAGAGCTTCATTTTTTAGGTAAACAATACAAACTAAAAGCGCCCAAATACGACGTTGATGAAGCCAAACGTCGAGATGGTACCTATGCAGTTCAGCTTTATGTTCCGACTCGTCTGATTAACAAAGAAAACGGCGAGATCAAAGAACAAGAGGTTTTCATTGGCGATCTGCCCCTGATGACCGAGCGTGGTACCTTCATTATCAACGGTGCTGAGCGGGTGATTGTCAATCAGATCGTCCGCAGTCCAGGGGTTTATTACAAATCTGAAACGGATAAGCATGGACGTCGAACCTATAACGCCAGTCTCATTCCTAACCGAGGAGCCTGGCTTAAGTTTGAAACGGACAAAAACGATTTGGTCTGGGTGCGGATCGATAAGACCCGCAAGCTATCTGCTCAAGTTCTCCTCAAGGCCTTGGGGCTTACCGATAACGAAATCTTTGATGCCCTGCGCCATCCGGAATATTTCCAAAAAACCATTGAGAAAGAAGGGCAGTACAACGAAGATGACGCCCTCATGGAGCTCTACCGCAAGCTGCGGCCCGGTGAGCCTCCGACGATTTCCGGTGGCCGTCAATTGCTTGAATCCCGTTTCTTTGACCCCAAGCGCTATGACCTAGGCCGGGTCGGTCGCTATAAGCTCAACCGCAAGCTGCATTTGACGGTGCCCGATGTGGTTCGGGTGCTCACGCCCCAGGATATCTTGGCCGCGATCGACTACCTGATTAATTTGGAATTTGACATTGGCAGCATCGATGACATTGACCACCTGGGCAACCGTCGGGTTCGCTCCGTGGGTGAACTGCTGCAAAACCAGGTACGGGTCGGTCTCAACCGCCTAGAGCGCATCATTCGGGAGCGCATGACCGTTTCCGATGCCGACTCTTTAACCCCCGCCTCATTGGTCAATCCCAAGCCGCTGGTCGCTGCAATTAAGGAATTCTTTGGGTCTTCCCAGCTCTCCCAGTTCATGGATCAAACCAATCCCCTAGCGGAGCTAACCCACAAGCGTCGTCTCAGTGCCCTTGGCCCTGGTGGCCTAACACGGGAGCGTGCCGGTTTTGCCGTGCGGGATATTCACCCGTCTCACTATGGGCGAATTTGCCCGATTGAAACGCCGGAAGGTCCCAACGCCGGTCTGATTGGCTCCTTGGCGACCCATGCCCGTGTCAACGACTATGGCTTCATCGAAACTCCGTTTAGCCGCGTCGAGAACGGTCGTGTGTGCCGAGAGATTGCGCCGCTTTACATGACCGCTGACGAAGAAGATGATCTGCGGGTGGCCCCCGGAGACGTTTCCACCGATGCGGAGGGCTACATTCTAGGCGAGACAGTTCCTGTCCGTTACCGACAAGATTTTACGGAAACAACCCCCGATCAAGTCGATTACGTGGCGATTTCGCCGGTGCAGATCATTTCGGTGGCCACTTCGCTGATTCCCTTCCTGGAGCATGATGATGCGAACCGGGCGCTCATGGGGTCGAACATGCAGCGGCAGGCCGTGCCGCTGCTGCGGCCTGAGCGTCCGCTGGTGGGTACTGGCCTAGAAACCCAGGCGGCCCGTGACTCGGGGATGGTGATTGTGAGCCGTACGCCCGGTCGCGTGACCTATGTGGATGCCAATCAGGTGATCGTTCGCGCGGACAGTGGCGAAGACATTGTCTATCCTTTGCAGAAATATCAGCGGTCCAACCAAGACACCTGCTTGAATCAGCGTCCCCTGGCCTTTGAGGGAGATGAGGTGGAAGTCGGTCAAGTCTTGGCCGATGGCTCTGCCACCGAAGGCGGTGAGCTGGCGCTGGGGCAGAACATCCTCGTCGCCTATATGCCCTGGGAAGGCTACAACTACGAGGACGCCATTCTGATTAGCGAGCGGTTGGTGCAGGATGATGTCTACACCTCGATTCACATTGAGAAATACGAAATCGAAGCGCGGCAAACTAAGCTCGGTCCCGAAGAAATTACTCGTGAAATTCCCAACGTCGGTGAAGATGCCCTGCGTCAACTCGATGAAGGCGGCATTATTCGCATTGGGGCTTGGGTGGGCTCGGGTGACATCCTCGTCGGTAAAGTAACGCCGAAAGGGGAGTCGGATCAGCCGCCAGAAGAGAAGTTGCTACGCGCCATTTTTGGAGAAAAAGCGCGGGATGTGCGCGATAACTCCCTCCGGGTTCCCAACGGTGAAAAGGGTCGCGTCGTCGATGTACGGGTGTTTACTCGAGAACAGGGCGATGAACTGCCGCCGGGGGCCAATATGGTCGTTCGGGTTTACGTGGCGCAAAAACGCAAGATTCAGGTGGGCGATAAGATGGCAGGCCGCCACGGCAACAAGGGGATTATTTCCCGGATTTTGCCCGTGGAAGATATGCCTTATCTGCCCGATGGGACGCCCCTTGACATTGTGCTCAATCCCCTAGGTGTGCCTTCCCGGATGAATGTGGGCCAGGTGTTTGAATGTCTGTTGGGCTGGGCCGGTCATAACCTCAATACTCGCTTTAAGCTGACGCCGTTTGACGAGATGCACGGGGCGGAAGCGTCTCGGCTAACGGTTCACGGCAAGCTAGAGGCGGCTCGCAAACGAACAGGTAATCCTTGGGTGTACAACCCCGATGATCCTGGCAAAATCCAGGTGTATGACGGGCGGACAGGGGAACCGTTCGATCGTGCAGTCACTGTTGGCAAAGCCTACATGCTCAAACTGGTTCACTTGGTGGATGACAAGATCCACGCTCGGTCGACGGGTCCCTACTCCTTGGTCACCCAGCAGCCCTTGGGCGGTAAGGCGCAACAGGGTGGTCAGCGGTTTGGAGAAATGGAAGTGTGGGCGCTGGAAGCCTTTGGCGCTGCCTATACGCTCCAGGAGCTGTTGACGGTGAAGTCCGATGATATGCAGGGTCGGAATGAAGCGCTGAACGCGATTGTCAAGGGTAAGGCCATTCCTAAACCGGGAACGCCGGAGTCCTTCAAGGTCTTGATGCGTGAGCTTCAGTCCCTCTGCTTGGACATTGCGGTGCACAAGCTAGACTCCCAGGCCGATGGCTTAGAACGAGATACCGAGGTGGATCTAATGGTCGATGTGGGCGGACGTCGGGCTCCAAGCCGACCCACCTATGAATCGATTTCTCGGGACGACGGGGACGAAGGTTAGTTCAGATGGGGTGGGTGGTTCGCGAAGGAGCAAGTCCCTAGGACTATTGGGCGCGCCCTGGATTTGCTCCTGCTACCTGCCCGGTTGATTGTGAGATATCGATATCGCTCTTTTAGGCCGCAGCCTTGAGGGCATGGCTTGGATTGATCTCACTGCGCAAGCCCTCGAACGTTATATGCAAGGAAGCGATCGCTGATGGCAAAGCTAGAACAACGGTTTGATTACGTCAAAATTGGGTTGGCCTCTCCCGAGCGCATTCGCCAATGGGGTGAACGGACGCTGCCCAATGGTCAGGTTGTGGGCGAAGTTACAAAACCGGAAACGATTAACTACCGAACGCTCAAGCCTGAAATGGACGGGCTGTTCTGTGAACGAATTTTTGGCCCCGCTAAGGACTGGGAATGCCACTGCGGTAAGTACAAGCGGGTGCGGCATCGGGGCATTGTTTGTGAACGCTGTGGTGTTGAAGTGACCGAGTCGCGGGTGCGGCGTCACCGCATGGGCTATATCAAGCTCGCTGCTCCGGTGGCCCATGTTTGGTATCTCAAGGGGATTCCGAGCTATATCGCCATCCTCATGGATATGCCCCTGCGCGATGTGGAGCAAATTGTTTACTTCAATGCTTACGTTGTTCTGGATCCGGGCAACCATCCCGATTTGCAGCTCAAGCAACTGCTCAATGAAGACCAGTGGATGGAGCTAGAAGAACAGATCTACGGTGAAGAATCTGATCTCGAAGGCATTGAGGTCGGCATCGGGGCAGAAGCGCTTCAGCGACTGCTGCAAGACCTGGATTTGGATTCGGAAGCGGAGCGTCTGCGGGAGGAGATTGCGGCGTCCAAAGGTCAAAAACGGGCCAAGTTGATCAAACGCCTACGGGTGATCGACAACTTTATTGCGACGGGCTCTAAGCCAGACTGGATGGTCCTCAGCGTGATTCCGGTGATTCCACCGGATTTACGTCCGATGGTGCAGTTGGACGGGGGCCGGTTTGCGACCTCCGACTTGAACGACCTCTATCGTCGGGTGATCAACCGCAATAACCGTTTGGCGAGGCTTCAGGAGATCTTGGCTCCGGAAATTATTGTCCGGAACGAAAAACGGATGCTCCAGGAAGCGGTGGATGCGTTGATTGATAACGGTCGTCGGGGGCGCACGGTGGTCGGGGCCAACAACCGTCCACTCAAGTCCCTCTCAGACATTATTGAAGGGAAGCAAGGTCGTTTCCGGCAAAACCTCCTGGGCAAACGGGTGGACTACTCGGGACGTTCGGTCATCGTCGTGGGTCCGAACCTCAAAATTCACCAGTGTGGGTTGCCTCGGGAGATGGCGATCGAGCTGTTCCAGCCCTTTGTCATCCACCGTCTCATTCGCCAAGGCTTGGTGAACAACATCAAGGCCGCAAAAAAGATGATCCAAAAGGGCGACCCCATGGTCTGGAGTGTCCTCGAAGAAGTCATTGATGGCCACCCCGTCATGCTCAACCGAGCACCGACGCTCCACCGTTTGGGGATTCAGGCCTTTGAACCAATTTTGGTTCCCGGTCGAGCGATTCAGCTACATCCCTTGGTGTGTCCCGCCTTTAACGCAGACTTTGACGGCGACCAAATGGCGGTTCACGTGCCGCTGTCGCTTGAATCCCAATCAGAAGCACGCTTGCTCATGCTGGCTTCTAATAATGTGCTGTCCCCCGCCACGGGTGCGCCGATTATTACGCCGAGCCAGGACATGGTCTTGGGGTGCTACTACCTTACCGCTGAAAATCCGGTGGATACGAAGGGCAAAGACCATTACTTTGCTTCGCTGGATGATGTCATTGTGGCGTTTGAACAGGGGATCATCGGGATTCATGCCTACGTCTGGGTTCGTTTTGAAGGTGACATGTTGACCTCAAAAGCGGAAGGTGAGCCTAAGGAAGTCCAGCAAGGGGATGACGGCATCGTCACCAAGCTCTATGACTATCGACGGGTACGAGAGGATGGGGAAGGCAATCTCATTTCCCAATACATTTACACAACTCCGGGACGGGTCATTTTGAATAAGACCCTGCATGATGTCCTGCTGAAGTAGGGCGCGATCGCAAATCACGGTTTGTTGCACAGTTTGGTAAAGAGTGGCGAGACGGCAGACACATGGCAGATCAAAACGGTTCCAATCAAGCAAAGAAAGCGGTTTTTCATAACCGCGTGATCGATAAGTCTCAGCTCAAAAAGCTGATTGCTTCATCGTTCATCAACCACGGCACGGCACGGACGGCTCAGGTTGCAGATGAACTTAAGGACCTCGGCTTCAAATACGCCACCAAGGCTGGAGTTTCCATCAGCGTAGATGACCTCAAAGTTCCCCCAGAAAAGCGGGAAATGCTAGAGGCGGCTGAAGAGGAGATCCGGGAGACAGAAGCCCGCTACAGCCGAGGGGAGATTACCGAAGTTGAACGCTTCCAAAAGGTAATTGACACCTGGAGTATCACCAGTGAAGAACTCAAAGACCAGGTGGTCGAGAACTTCACCAAAAACAACCCGCTTAACTCCGTCTATATGATGGCGTTCTCGGGGGCGAGGGGAAATATCTCCCAGGTGCGTCAGCTGGTGGGGATGCGCGGTCTGATGGCGAATCCCCAGGGGGAAATTATTGACTTGCCGATTAAGACCAACTTCCGCGAAGGTCTGACGGTGACGGAGTACATTATTTCCTCCTACGGTGCCCGGAAAGGTCTGGTGGATACGGCATTGCGGACGGCGGACTCGGGGTATTTGACCCGACGTTTGGTGGACGTTTCCCAGGATGTGATTGTGCGGGAGCATGATTGTGGCACGGTCCGGGGTCGTTGGGTGACGGCGATGAAGGATGGCGATCGCACCCGGATTCGTCTGGGCGATCGCCTGCTCGGTCGTGTCATTGGTGAAGATGTCATCCATCCCGAAACGGGCGAAGTGGTCGCTGCCCGCAATCAGGATCTGTCCGCAGAATTGGCGGAGGCGATCGATCGTTCTGGGGTGGAGCGCGTGTTTGTGCGATCGCCCCTCACCTGCGAGGCGGCCCGGTCGGTGTGTCAGCTCTGCTACGGCTGGAGCTTGGCCCATGCCCAGTTGGTGGATATGGGTGAAGCCGTTGGGATTATTGCCGCCCAGTCCATTGGGGAACCGGGGACCCAGCTGACGATGCGGACGTTCCACACCGGGGGCGTCTTTACCGGCGAGGTGGCTCGCCTAGAGCGGACTAAAGCCGCAGGCGAAGTCAAGTTTTCCAATAAAGCTCGGACCCGCCCCTTCCGCACCCGCCACGGGGAAGAAGCGCTGATGGCGGAAGGCAAATTTGACATTACGATTGCGGCGGGCAGCAAAAAGCACGTCGTGACGGTGCTTCAGGGTTCGACCATCTTCGTCAGGGATGGCGATGTGGTGCAAAAGAACGACAAAGTGGCGGAAGTTCCAGTGGGGGGCAATACCCGTCGCTCCACCGAAAAGGCAACCAAGGACGTTGCAGCGGATTTGGCCGGTGAAGTGCGCTTTGCGGATATTTCTCCAGAAGAGAAGAAAGACCGCCAGGGCAACAGTACTCGCATCGCCCAACGGGGGGGCTTGGTTTGGGTCTTAGCGGGTGAGGTGTATAACCTACCGCCAGGGGCCGAGCCGACGGTGAAAAATGGCGATCGCGTCGAAGCCGGGGACGTCCTCTCAGAGACCCGTCTCACCACCGAGCATGGGGGGATCGTGCGGCTACCCAATCCGGAAGAGGGCAATCGCGAAGTGGAAATCATCACCGCTTCAGTTCTGCTTGACCAAGCCCGCGTCCATGCCGAAACCTCCCAGGGACGGGAACATTACATCCTTGAAACCTCCGATGGCCAGCAGTTCAACCTCAACACCACACCGGGCACCAAGGTGACCAACGGCCAGGTCGTTGCGGAGCTGATCAGCGACACCTATCGCACCAATACCGGTGGCATCATCAAATATGCTGGCGTTGAAGTGGGCAAGAAAGGCCGTTCCAAGGTGGGCTACGAAGTCCAGCAGGGCGGAACGCTACTCTGGATTCCGGAGGAAGCCCACGAGGTCAATAAGGACATCTCGCTGCTGATGGTCGAGGACGGCCAGTTTGTGGAAGCGGGAACCGAAGTGGTCAAGGATATCTTCTGCAACAGCAGCGGGATCGTCGAAGTCACCCAGAAAAACGACATTCTGCGGGAAATTGTCATCAAACCGGGCGACCTGCACATGTTGGACAATCCCAAGGATCTCAAGGTCAAAGGGGGAGCCTTTGCCAATCCCGGCGAGGAGGTGCTGCCGGGGGTCGTGGTGGAGGACATGCGCTATGTCGATCAGGTGATGATGCCTGAGGGCGACGCCATTTTGCTCCGGCCCGTGATCGAGTATCAGGTGCCCGATGAACCCTCGGTGCCCAGCCAGGACTCCAGCGATGGCAGCGGTCATTCCATCCAGTTGAAAGTGATTCAGCGGATTCCCTTCAAGGATGGGGAGCGCGTCAAGTCGGTGAACGGTTTGGATCTATTGCGGACCCAACTGGTACTGTCGATGGACACCGAATCCTCCCAAATGGTGGCGGATATTGAACTGATGGAAGACCCGAACGAAGCGGGGATTCTGCGGTTACAGATGGTGATCTTGGAATCTCTGGTCCTGCGGCGGGATGTTTCCGCTGATGCAGTCCAGGGCAGCACCCAAACCCGTCTACTGGTGACCGATGGTGAGGAAATCGAGCCGGGAGCTGTAGTGGCCCGCACGGAAAGTCTCTGTAAAGAGGCCGGTATCATTCGCGGAATTCGCGAAGGGGCTGAGGCGGTGCGCCGGATTTTGATCGAACGGGAGGCCGATCGCCAGGACGTTTCGATCGAAGGCAAAACAGCCTTGGTGAAAGCGGGTGACCTGGTGGTTGCGGGTCAGGCGATCGCCGAAGGCATTGTTCTCGAAGAATCAGGACATGTCCTAGATGTCACCGCCGACAAAGTGGTCCTACGCTTGGCACGCCCCTATCGGGTTTCGCCCGGTGCCGTCCTCCATGTGGATGATGGCAGTCTGGTTCAGCGGGGGGATAACCTCGTGCTGCTCGTGTTTGAACGGGCCAAAACCGGCGATATCATCCAGGGTCTACCGAGAATTGAGGAATTGCTGGAAGCTCGGAAACCCAAAGAAGCCTGTATTCTGGCCGCTCGTGCGGGGCAAGCCCAGGTGGTCTACGACGAGGGTGATACGGTCGAAGTTAAGGTGATCGAAGCGGATGGGACGGTGTCGGATTATCCGATTAACCCCAACCAGAAGAGCGTCATCGTTGCCGATGGCCAGCAGGTGGGTCCGGCGGAAGCCATTACCGATGGTCCTTCAAACCCCCATGAAATCCTGGAGATCTTCTATAGCCATTTCCGCGAAAAGCTGCCCACTTACGAAGCCTCCCTTGCGAGCTTGGAAAAGGTGCAGTCGTTCTTGGTGAACGAGGTTCAGTCGGTGTACCAATCCCAGGGGATTGATATTTCTGACAAGCACATTGAGGTGATTGTCCGTCAGATGAGTTCCAAGGCTCGGATCGACGATGGCGGCGACACCACGATGCTACCGGGCGAATTGGTCGAACTGCGCCAGGTGGATCAGGTGAACCAAGCTATGGCCATTACGGGCGGCGCTCCGGCGGAATACACCCCGGTGCTGCTCGGGATTACCAAGGCCTCGCTCAACACCGATAGCTTTATCTCGGCGGCGAGCTTCCAGGAAACTACGCGGGTCCTGACTGAGGCGGCGATCCAAGGCAAATCCGATTGGCTGCGGGGTCTGAAGGAAAACGTGATCATTGGACGCCTCATTCCTGCCGGGACGGGCTTCAATGCCTACGAGGAAAGCCTCAATGCTTCCCCCGACTACGACTTTAGCTACGATGGGGGGGGCGTTTTGCCCGATGAAGCGGAGCTCAAGGATGTGGTGCTCGATGATGAGACGGCACGGGTCTATGGTTTGGATCCGAGCTTAGATAATCGCGGCTTGGGGTTTGATGCCATGGGGGGGGGCGATCGCCGTCTTCTCCTGGATGACGAAGAGCTGATCGATGACAACTCCTTAGCTGAATAGGGTTAGCGTTAACCGCTAGACCGCTAGACCGTTAATCACGCTAAGTTCTAGCCTCATTGCTTGCTCCCTGGGCCATGGCCCAGGGAGCTTTTTTGTCAGAACCCGACTGACTGCCACGCAGTCCGATACTTAGAATCGTGGATTAAATTAAGATATAACTTTCCATTCCAAGTAACTGGTAGATAGATGCAACCCTACCTAGACGAAATAGACGCGAAGATGCAACGCTACCCATCAATCGTTGTCGGAGAAGGAGCGTCGTCGCTATGCGGCGATTGAAGCAGTGAAATTAGGATATGGAGGGCAAGTGGACACCCGAGGTTTGTTTGGATGTCATCACAACACCTTGCCCGATTAAATTGAAAAATGACATGTGTGTGTGTTTTCTGTTTGGTCTGCAATCACTTTCCCATAGACTACCAAGTCTGCTTTTAGGCTGACTTCAAGGTCGTCAGCAGAGCGGAAAACATTCACTATCAAGTTAGGATGGCGTCTAGCCAGTTGTAATCCAACTAGGCGTTCATAAAACTGACTTTTATGAACGCCCTTGCAGCCAACAACAGCAATGCTTCGAATATTTTCTAGTTGACTAGCGTTGGACACCGTAAAACTACCCGATGGGAACGAACGAAGGTCAAACGTTTTGTGGATATGTAAGACGACATGCAAGACAGCCACTAACATCACTACTCTATATATCCAAGTAGGCTTGCTTGCTAATTGCTTTCTCCCCCACAAGAGCAGGGGCAAGAGGCCGAAAATAGCTAAAGGATAGATAATAGAGATAGCAATCTTCATCAGACGATATGTGCTTTCAAGGGGGATGTGTGCCAACAAATAGCTACTATATATCCCCACTCCAACAAGTCCTGCGGCCAGGTCTCGCTTCTTACTAGATCTGTAGAGATGAAGCAAATTCCAGCCAATGAAACTACTAAATACAAGCCCTATGATGACATTAATATAAAGCCCGAAGTCCTTTGCAGAAGCCATTGGTTTTGGCTTTTCCTGTAAAAGGCTCCAAGGATTCAATGGGACAAAATTGGAGCCATGCTCCTTTGTAAAGTTCAAACTTTTTCTGACTTCCTGAAAATTCAGTTGAGAGGAGAATAAAAGACAAAAAAGTATTCCACAACCAATGATAATGAATATGAGCTTAAGAATGATTCCACGTGTTCTCGCTGAGTCTCGAAATGGCACGTAAATCCCAATTGTCCCAATGAATACGAGGATAATTATTGGAATAAATGCTGGATAGAATGAAAACACGATCGTCAATATTGAGAAGAAGAAGACCAGGCTTTCTGGCGTATCAACTTTGTTGGCTATCGCAAGTTGTCTAGCTTCTCTAAAGGTCAACGCAGTGATCATCACAAACAGTGCATTTGAGAAATAGGAACTGACCATGAGCCAATAGAGGGGCGGGGAACTCAAAACCCAGGCCATTAGTAGTAGTCTTTCTACTGACATTCCCTGGGTTTTCGGACATCGGACATCCATCCATTCCCGAAATAAACAGATCAATAACGTTCCACCCAACGTGCTTTGAAAGACGGCTATTCCCAACGATGAGCCCTGAAACGGGTATGAGATCAAAGAGCCAAGAAATGAACTGAATTTCTTGGGGCTACCTAACAGGAATGCACAGGCTGAATGATCTATAAAGGTGAAACTATCGGATCCACCATAAAAAGACAGCTTGTCGGTCGTGAATGCCGCAATACGCTGAACATATGCCCACATGTCCGGATTTGTATTGGAAATCATGTAGTCAAGATTGACTTTGTGATTGAGGGTTGCCCAGAAGGCGAAACTCAAGCACCAGAGAAGACCATAGAGTATTACCGTTGAATGTTGCTTAATAACCTGAATACCGAACAGGTCGAATTGTCTTTTAACGACAGTAGGAATAAATAGATATAGGAGGGTAAGGGCTAGCTCTAGAAGTGCGGTGGCGTAGACACTATTGAAACATTGACTTAATGTTGCTGTTGTAATGCTTAAAAGCGCTACGGGCATCAATCCAGTGACGCAAATTGCCGCCATGGAAACACCGTCATATAAAGAATATGGCTTCTTAATTTGAATGTTTTCTTCTGTGGTGATAAAACCGCGAAGCGTAAAAAGATAGTAAAAAATAATTTTCCCATTGTAATGACAGACAAGCCATAGCTGATAAATAGCGATTACACTATAAAAAAACAGCGAAGCCAGGAATATTATCTCTTTCATAAAAATGCGGTGTGCAACTAATGACTTGAAAGAAAAGCCTTATCGTTGAAAGCTAGAGCTAATGAAAAAGTTAGAGCTCTAGCCAGGCAAGGCAATGTTTGAAATTGATGAATTCATCATCGCTGTTTTTCTTTGCGTAGAGTAGCATCTGTCTGCTGTGCTGGTCGCTCACCCGCCTTGTGCTCGGGGCTTTGCCCCTGTTCGGTGCGTTAGGGCGCATTGCGCTTTTGGTTCTGGCGGCCTATGGGTATAGGGCGGCGATCGCCCCCACCAAGCCCTCAACCTCCGACTCCAAGGTCAAATAATGCACACAGGCACGCACGCAGTTAGGGTCCAGAATCAGCCGCACAAAATACCCTTGGGCTTCGAGGGCGTTGACGAGGGCTCCATGCTGGCCAGACTGAACCGGACCGGACTGAAGCTGAAAGGACACGAGTCCGGATTCGGGTGGGGTTACTCGCAGGCAGGTGATGTTGGGGAGTTGCTGAAGGTCCTGCCAGAGTTGTTGGCTCAACTTTAGGATGCGCTGGTGCCGCTGGGTTGCGTTGCCAACCTGGGATTGATGGGCGATCGCCTCACTCAACCCCGCATACAGCGGATAGGCAGAAGTCGCTACCTCATAGCGTTGGCCATTGGGTTTCCAGCCCGCCGGATGCCCCGTCGCGGAATAGTTGATGCCTCGCCAACCAATGAAGGTTGGGTGCAGTTCCTCCCGCGCGGCGGCACTGACATAAAGCCCGCCCACCCCCTCGGGACCGCACCACCATTTGTGGCCGGTAAAGGCATAGAAATCCACATCCAGATCGATTAAATCCAGGGGCAAAACGCCAACGGACTGGGCGGCATCGACCAACACGCGAATAGGGCGCTGGGCGGAAAAATTGCGGCAAGTTGCCATAACCGCCTTTAGCGGTAGTACCTGTCCCGTATTCCAGAGAATATGGCTAATTACCACCAGACGAGTCCGGGGCCGCAGATGTTCGCCGATAATTGCCGCAGGGTCGCCACGGTTGAGGGTTTCGAGTAGGGGGCAGGTCGACACCACTAGGCCAAACCGACGCTGCAGTTCTGCGACGGCGGCAATAATGCCGGGGTGCTCGCAATCCGAGAGCAAAATGTGGTCCCCCGGCTGCCAGTCCAGGCCCCAGAGGGGAATATTGCAGCCAACGGTAACATCCTCCGTCAGCGTAAGGGTGTCCGCCGGGACTTGGAGTTCCTGGGCAATGCGATCGCGCAACTCCTCCCGAATCTCTTCCACCCAACGGTTCACGGCCCCAGAAAAGGGACCTATCTCCTGAATTTTTCGATAGGTCTCCAGAATCGTCTCCAAGGACAACTGGGCCAGCGGGCCTTGGCCCCCGTAGTTAAAATACTGTTTGTTCGCTAGACCCGGAAAGTCACGGCGATGGGCTTGCAGTGCTAAATCGGTCATCGCTAGGGCTGTGAGAAACTCCGTTGGCATCGTGTTAGTTCGAGGCGCTAGTTCGAGGCGGCTCCGCTCTGCACCAGCAAGGCTTGCAGCTGAGCGCGAATGGTTTCGATGCGCTGGCGATTGACGCCGAGGTCAGATTCCCCCAGACGAGAAGCCGATCGCACCTCGATTTCTGGGCGATCGGCTGGGAGATAAAACTCCACATCATCCACAAACCCCATCCACCGACTCGTAAATTCTGCGTAGAGATAGCCATCCTCCGCTCGAATCACCTCCGCCCGCTCCGAATCATCGATCACCTGCTTGAGCGCCACCATCGCCTTGGCCATCGAGACGTTGTAGGTCAGCGGGGCAATGCGATGGGTTGGATCGGCGCTTTGGCTACTGACGCAGTTGGGGGTTTCAGGGCAGGGAGCAAGCTGGCCTGCGTGGGATCCCAGGGTATCGGGGCGATCGCCCGCGAAGTGAAAGGCACTAGTCCCGGCCACAGCCAGGAGAGGCGTCGAACCTGCGGGGGTGGCCCAGGCATTCCCCAGACCGAGGCTGATCGACAGGACTAAGGCAAGACTGAGGAACAACAAAAATTTCACGGCGGCCCACGGGTTAAGGGTCCAGAGTTTGACCAATACTGGCTTGAGTAAAACCATCGGTGTTACGGTCACGTTGAGTAAAACCATAGCAGACGTTGTTGGGTCGCGATCGCCCAGCCGCCCACAAAAAGACGCAGCATCCCCAGGGAGAGTCGCTGCGCCGTACCATAGAACCCTAAACTGGGTCGCTCTCAAGCTTGAAACGAGGGGGTCTAGTCTTTGTAAAGCACCCGTGCATCCAACCCTTGATCCCGCAGGTATCTTTCCCATTCCTCCGCAATGCCCCGATTGGGAAACGCCCCTGCTTGGATATAGGGACCCCGACGAGGATCCTTCGTCTGGAAGGCATCGGGAACAAATTGCCGCACTTTGGTTATTAAGCTCCAGCCATCTCCCGGAATCGCGATCAAATAGGGATTGAGTGTGGGGATGGCACTGCTTGGGGGTGTGAACCCTGGCTGGGGGGGCAGGGTCGCCGGAAACTGACTCGGCACAGAGTTCGGCACATAGGTAATACAGGTCGGAATCCCCGCTGATCCCAAGGGAACGCGCCCTGCCGAGGGATCGGGCAAGGCCACTTGCATGACTTGGTCACCGCAGACGCGGTTAAACGAAGTATTAACTTGATCCAATGTCACCCGATTGACCTGCCGATTAGGGGGATATTGATAGGTGCGCTGAAAGGCTTCCAGGGCATCTCCAGTCATTGCACCTGGGATACCATCAATCCCACCTGTGTCGTAACCCAGCGCCACCAGCCGAGACTGTAGCGTTTGGACATCGCCATAGCTCAGACCATTGATGGGTGCGGTTGGACTATCCCCGCCCTGACCACACAACCCCAATTGGGCCAAAGTTTGGGGTCCGGCAACGCCATCTTGAAACAAGCCCCGAGCCGCTTGCAGTCGATAGACGGCTTCGATGGTGGGTTGGCCGTAGTAGCTCGTTGCCAAGTGAGCGTCGAGGTAGCCCAAGCGAACGAGTTGGTCTTGGAGGGTTTTGACCCCATTGCCCTGGGCTCCCATATTTAGAAGCGGACAGGTGGTTTGGGCTTGGGCGGGTCGGGTGAAGCCGGTTTGAGGAAGCGTTGCGATCGCCCCCCCCAAAGCCGTCACCGTTAAAGCAGACAGCGCCCAGTGTTGAAGCTTAGTCAGGTGAAGCTTAGGCAATGGAATAGGATGCACGGTAGATGCGAAAAGAGAGAAAACCATAGGTTGATTCTGAGGTAGACGGCATCGAAACGAGACTTCGGACGTTCCGTTCGTGTGAGGGACGAAGAACCAAATCTACAGGGTTATTTTGCTAGCCCTGACTCAATTTTATTTCATACACCTAGATAATTCCCAATTCCGCATCTAGAGCGCCGCGATCCTAAAGCGTCTCGGCCACGGTGTAGCCTGCCGCTGTAATCACTTGCTTGGCCGCCTCTTCCGACAAATCCCCGCTGACTTCCACCGTCTTGTCCGCTAGATTTGTGATCACTTGGGTTTGCGGTACCGTGCTCTGCAACGCCGCCTTAATCTTCGTCGCACAAGCACCACAGGCCATATCTGGCACCTTAAATTTCATTGAATCTTGCTCCAGCATTTTTTCACCAACTGCCTGCATCCGGAAGGTCAGAAAAGGGCCTCCCTCAAAAGCTTATAAAGGCCCTCTGCGAGCACACTTGATTTCCTCGGCAGAGTAACAAATCTTTATGTGTCCCCCTCCAATCCGAGGGCTATTCTAGGGGAAGTTTGAATAAGCAAGTATACTGCCCTCTACCGCGCCTAGGTCTTGTCCTCAGAGCGGTTGAGCGGTTCTCCATTGAACGCTGATATCGAAGGAGATTTTTTATGGTTGATCGCGGCTCTAAGGTTCGGATTCTGCGTCCAGAATCGTACTGGTACCGGGATGTCGGTACGGTGGCTTCCGTTGATAAAAGTGGCATTAAGTATCCCGTTGTCGTCCGTTTCGACAAAGTTAATTACGCGGGTGTCAATACCAATAACTTCTCAGCCGAAGAACTTGAAGTTGTGGAAGCGGCCAAGAAAAAAGGCTAAGTTACCAGACTTCAGCGCCTTTGCGATTCTCCACAGAACTCTCTGAATGAAGGTTTGCAAAAGCGAAAGCGGGATTGTTCGATTTGAGCAATCCCGCTTTTTGTTCAAGCTCTGATGGCCAGGGCTTGGGAACGAGACTCCAATTCTCTTAGGAATCCCCAAAGGAATCCCCTAAGGACTCTCCGCTTGTTCACGAATGACGGCTTGGGCTAGGTCGATAAAATGGTCGCCTAGGGAGGCCCGAAGACCGAGCAAAATTGATTTGTTCATGATCTGGACTTCCCCATGAGCCATCTCAATCATCAGGCGGCTCAACCAAGTCTCGGGGGTCAGGACCATGACGAGCGTTGTTTCTGGCTGGATCTGTCTAGCCAGGATCCTCAGTTCTTCATAGGTCACGCCAATTTCTGCTAGGTTTTCCACCAAAATTTCGACGGCGAGACCGCCCACATGGAATGGCACGGTTCCGAGTTCGCCCAGGGGATTGAAGAGCGCCACAAGGGAAGCGGTTAGCCCATCGATAATGCCGCCTTCCGACAGATTCCAATCGACGATTTGGCGGGTGAGGAAGCGACCGTTGAGAGTTTTGCTGAGTACAGCGGTACTGGCGAGGGCGATCGCCCGTTCTTGCTGTAATCGTTCAAGGGATTTCAAAACCCATTTGGCGATTTCTTCGGTGGAATAAACGCCAATTAGCAATTCCAGAGAATTGCGAGCTGTAGAAGCAGTCACCGGACGACGCCTCCAAGGGAATTCGGAACAGAACGACCCGTTACGATCGGGTACGACTGGGAGCGCCTGCGCCGCATAACCAGACCAGAGAGGGTCTGAAAAGCCTGGATCTGGACCAAGTGAAAGCATGGAAAGTTAACCGCAAAGGACAGAGCAGGAAACACAGCAGATGGCCAGTAATCAACGCAATAATCAACGCAACCGGAAGTCCCAGTTCCTCCTTAGACTAAAAGCAATGGCAACAAACGTCTGTGGGGAAAATGTGAGGCGTTTGGGGGCCATGGGCCACATTACAGACTCCTTGGGAGCAGTTCGGTACGAGTTCGTACCGAGAACTTACATGTACTCCCATAACAATCAAGTACTCCCATAACAATGTGGGGAAAAGGTGGGTGGAGGACAGATCAAGGGCTGTAGGCATCGGTTAATCTCGACCATGGGACTCGATCCGGAGGGGCAGGGGCATGGCTGGCTTCAGTGCCCATGAAGCATGGGCGATTTTGGAAACGCGATTACCGCCGGGCAGTTTGAATGCCATCAAGGAAATTGTTTTTGAGCAATCCTGGGCAGGGCGGGGGTATGGGGCGATCGCCGAGACTGCCGGGTACGATGCTGACTACGTGCGGGAATCGGGCTCTAGCCTCTGGCGCAGCATTTCTGAATTGCTCGGGGAAAAAGTCACCAAACGCAACTTTCGGGCGTTGTTGCTCCAGCGGTTGCAGGAGGATTTGCTTGCGGGGGGGGCTGCGATCGCCCCTGCCCTTATCCCTGAAGTTGTGCCCGCTACATCTAACCTATCCAATAGCCTATCTGATTTGGGCCGCTGCGACTGGGGGGAAGCCCCGGATGTAACGACGTTTTATGGGCGGGAGGCGGAGCTGGCTGAGTTGCGGCAGGCGATCGCCCGTAAACCTGAAATGCCTTGCCGTTTGGTAGCGGTGTTGGGTCTAGGGGGCATGGGCAAAACCCATCTGGTGACCCAGGCTGCCCAGCGGTTTCAGGGGGAGTTTGATCGGGTGGTGTGGCGATCGCTGCGCAATGCCCCCTTCCTGACGACCTTGGTCCACGATTTGCTAGCGATCCTCTCGGATCAGCAGGTGGTGGAAGGACGGGTGACAACCTTGTTGAACTATCTGCGACGGTTGCGCTGCCTGGTCATTTTGGACAATGTGGAGACGGTTCTCGAGCCCGGAACCACAGGGGTGTATCGCAGCGGCTACGAAGACTACGGCAATTTATTGCGCACCTGGGGCGAGGTGGCCCACCGCAGTTGTTTGCTCCTCACCAGTCGGGAGAAACCGCCGGAAGTAGCGCTGCTGGAGGGGGAAGACTTGCCGGTGAAGGTGATGATCCTGCGCGGAGCCCCAGGAATCGCCCAGGCGCTGATCCGGGATCGGGGGCTGCAAGGAACGGAGGTGGAGCAGCAGGCGTTGGCGCGGCGCTGTGGGGATAGCCCCTTGGCGATCAAGCTGGTGGCGACGTCGATTCGAGATTTATTTGGAGGCGAAATTGCCCCGTTCCTCGCGGAGGGGTTGCCGTCCTTTGAGGGGCTTCGGCGGCTGATTGCCCAGCAGATGGAGCGGCTTTCCCCCCTAGAGCACCGGATTTTGACCTGGTTGGCGATTAATCGTCAGGCGACAAGCTTGGCGGAACTGGATCGGGATTTGGTGCCGAAGGTTCCTAAACATGAAATCTTTGCCAGTTTGGAAGCGTTGACTTGGCGATCGCTCGTCGAAATCCAGGCCGGTCAATACAGCCTACAGCCGGTGCTCATGGACTATCTCACCGCCGAACTCATCGACCAAGTCTGTCGAGAGCTGGCCCAGGCGGACCTGAGCGATTGGTTGGGGCAGAGCTGCAAAGCCTTTGAATTTGATGCACCGTTGCCCTATCTCTATACCCATGTGTTGGTCAAAGCCGCTGCTCCCGAGCATATTCGCCAGAGCCAGCGCCAGCTGATTGTTCAGCCCACGGTGCAGCGGTTGCGCCAGGTCTTGCGGCTGCCGGCCCAGCAGCGGCTGCGGCTTCAGGCGTTGCTCAAGCTGCTGAAAGGACGTGGGATTGCGGCGTCGGGGTATGTGGCGGGCAATTTGCTGACGTTGGCGATTCATCTGGACCTGGATTTGGCGGGGTTGGACTGTTCGCGGCTGACGTTTCGCCAGATGGATTTGCGTCGAGCCCCCTTGCAGCGGGTGAATTTTTCGGGGTCGGAATTTTGGGAATGTGTGTTTACCCAGGGCTTTGGCAGTATTTTTAGCGTCGATCATTGTCCTGTGGGCGATCGCGTCGCCAGCGGCGATAGCCAAGGCCAAATCCAGCTTTGGGACGGCCAGGGACAATTGCTCCATACCTATGGGGGGCATCGGGGTCGAATCCATAGTCTGACCTTTAGTCCCGATGGACAACTGTTGGCCACCGGGGGAGATGATGGCCAAATTCGCATTTGGAATGTCGACAATCAGACGCTGGAAGCCGCTTGGGAGGGACATCAACGGTTTGTTTGGTCCTTGGCTTGGAGCCCGGATGGAACCTTGCTGGCCAGTGGAGGGGGCGATCGCCGGGTGCGATTGTGGGATACGGAAACGGGCGACTGTCTCAAGGTGATTGAAAGTGCCAGCAGTTGGATTCAGGCGGTGGCATTTCATCCCGAGGGTACGCTCCTCGCCACGGGCAGCGACGACTGTGCCGTCCGGCTTTGGGATATTCCCAGTGGCCAATACCTAGGAGCGCTCCTGGGTCATGACCGTTGGGTTTGTACGGTGGCCTTTAGTCCTGACGGGACCCACCTCGCCAGCGGTAGCCATGACCGCACAGTGCGCATCTGGGATGTGGATACGGGCTCCTGTTTGCAAGTGCTCAAGGGCCACACGGGACTGGTCCGAACAGTCCTGTTTAGTCCAGAAGGCTCCCGGCTGGCGAGCACCAGCAGCGACCAGTCCATCCGTCTCTGGGATGCCACCACCTTTCAATGTCTGCGGACGCTGACCGAGCACATTGGCTGGGTTCAGGATGTGGCCTTTAGCCCCAATGGCCAAACCCTCGTCAGCGGCGGCCATGACCAAACCCTACGCCGCTGGGACTTGACCACCGGAGCCTGTCTGGATATTCAAGTGGGCTATGTGCGCAGCGTTCGCACGGTGGATTGGCAGGCGGAGGGGCGGCGGCTGGCCACCTGTAGCAGTGATCATGCGGTTCGACTCTGGTCGGCACCGGCTGACGCGGCGAAGCTCCAGGACGGGACAATTCCAGCGCTGGTCAATGATGTGACGCTGGTCGACGCAGACCAAAGTGGATTTTGGATTGCCCTTTGGAGTCCGGGTGGCAATTATTTAGCGACGGGAAGCAAAGACCATCGCCTGCGGCTTTGGGATAGCCACAGCGGTCGGTTGCTCCAACGGCTTGAGGGCCATAGCTGTTGGGTTTGTGCGTTGCGGTTTAGCCCCGATGGGACTCGGCTGGTGAGTGGCAGTTCGGATAGGACCTTGCGCATTTGGGAGGTGGCAACGGGCCAATGTTTGCAGGTGTTGACGGGCCATAGCAGTCGGATTTGTTCGGTGGCGTTTAGTCCCGATGGGCGATCGCTCGTCAGTGGCGGGGCCGACTACAGCATTCGCCTATGGGATGGCCAAACGGGGGACTATCAACGACCGTTCCAAGGCCATCAAGACCTGGTGACAGCGGTTCGGATTAGTCCGGATAATCGGTTGTTGGCCAGCGGTAGTTTAGATGGCACCCTGAAGCTGTGGGATTTGGCGACGGGGACTTGCTTGACAACGCTGGAGGGCTATCATCGCGGCATTACCGGTTTGGCTTGGAATCCCCAGGGGGCAGCGGCAGGGGCAATCCAGCTCTGTACCTGTGGCACCGAGGGGCAGGTGTTGGGCTGGGCGGTCAGTGACTTGCTCCAAGGCGAAACGAGGCCGATCCAGCAGCCCTTGGCCCAGCAGAATCGCGTCATCTGGGACATTGCCTTTCGCTGCGATGGGCAGGTCTTGGCAGGGGCCTGTGATGATGGGACGACGCTACTCTGGGCCTGTTCGCCGTCGGCCACGGGCTCTGCGCAGCCGGTGCAATTGTTGATTCCGGAAGGTCCCTATGAGCAGATGCAAATTGCCCATGTGCAGGGGTTAACCGAGGCCCAGCGGCAGACGCTTGAACGGTTGGGGGCGACGAGTGAGCCGTCGGGAGGGCAAGGATGAGCAGCGGGGCACCCTTAGAACCACAGTCTTCTCTCTCGGGAAAAGAGCGATCGCTTCCCCTCCGCCTAGTCCTGACCCTGCCATTTTTGTTGCAAATTGCCCTGGTCATCGGCCTGGTCAGCTATCTCTCCTTGCGCAACGGTCAACGCTCCATCGCTCAGGTGGTCCAACAAATCCAGCGGGAAACCAGCTACAGCGCCTCCCACCGGATTCAGCAATATCTAAGCACCGCTGAGCGAGTTAATCGGTTTAATGCGGAGGCGATCGCCTCCCAGTCCATCGATCCCCAGAACTACGAGGTCCTCACCCAGCTCTTTTGGTCCCAGCGCTTTTTGTTTGCCCTGGAGCCGCCGGGGGGGATTTATTTTGGCACCGAACAGGGTGAATTGCAGGGGGTGGTGCTCAAGACTCAACCCTACCCCCGCTGGGAGCTGACCCGTGCCGGAGCGCTCACCCAAGGCCGCTATTGGGTCTACCGAGCCACGCCCGAGGGGTTGCCAGGGGAGCGGGTCGAAGACTTCCGGCTCTATGATCCGCGCCAGCGCCCCTGGTATCAGCAGGCCATCGCCCAAGGCGGCCCCATTTGGACCGATCTCTATGTCGATTTCACTGAACTCAAACTGGCGATCACGGCAGCGGAACCGGTTTACAACGCCCAAAACCAGCTCCAAGGAGTAGTCGGAACGGATATTGTGCTGGATCGGCTGCAAACGATTTTGCAAAGTGTGACCTCTAGCCCCGCCGCTGTCAGTTATGTGATCGATGCCTCGGGGTTATTGATTGCTAGCTCCACCGGACCCGCTCCGCTCAAGGTCTTATCTCGGATTAATCCCACGGATCCCGAGCCCGAAATCCAGCGGCTGGCCGCCGTCAATCATCCCAATCCGCTGATTCGCAGCAGTGGTCAAATTTTGAGCCAGGAGGGGGGGCAAGCCAGGGGGCTAGTGACTAGTGGATTAGGTGAGCGATCGCTCACCTACAAAAGTCCCAACGGTCGCGCTTTCTTGAACGTCACGCCTCTGAGGGCCAAGTCTCAGATTGATTGGCAACTCGTGACGGTCATCCCAGAACGTGACTTCGCGGCTCAAATCCGGGCCAGTCAGCACCAAACCCTCGGCATTTCCGCTTTAGCCCTTCTCCTCACTCTCGCCCTGGGGGGCTGGCTCAACCGCAGCTTGGCCAAGCCCATCCTGGGGCTACGGGATGCGGCCCAAGCCGCCACCCAGCAGACCTGGAGCCTAGCCCTCTCGTTGCCGCCCAGTTTTTTCCAGGAGATGACCGATTTAGGCTATGCCTTCCGGGTGATGACGCTGCGGCTCCAGGAGGCCTTTGCCCGTCTCGAAGACCGGGTGGCGGAACGCAAACAGCAGCTCTCCGAAAAAATTGACACCCTCCAGACCCTCCAATCCCAGCTGATCGAAATGGAAAAAATGGCTGCCTTAGGAGAGCTCGTGGGCGGCATTGCCCAGGCCATGGGCCGTCCGTTGCAGGCTGCTGAGGCGATCGCCCAAGACATCGACCAGCAGCTCCAAACCCTCCAAACCCAAACTTTTCTGTCCCAAACCTCCCCCACCCTGGCGCTCCAGGCGATCGCCCAGACGCTGCCCCCCTTGCTCGCCGCCAATCGCCTCCTCCAGCAAGAACTGGAACAGACCGGCGATCTGGTCACCAGTTTTAAACAAGTCGCCGTTGATCAATCCAGTGAAACCTGTCGCCCGTTTCGTCTTATTCCTTATCTCAAACAGGTTGAAGATAGCGTGATGCCTCGCTTCCAGGCTATGGGCTTAAGGTACCGGCTCCAGAGCAGCGTGGGCGAGGACCTAGTGCTTCATAGCTATCCCGGTGCGATCGCCCAAGTCCTGACCCAACTGATCGAAAACGCCCTTTGGCATGGCTATGGGATTTCTCCCTTTCCCCATTCCCCCTTGCCGATCTCTGCCGAGGCCGGTCCGGTCCTGGAGTCACCCACCCTTGATCTTGAAATTTGGACCGATTGCGATCGCGTGATTCTCTGTTTAAGCGATCGGGGCCAGGGCATTGCGCCAGAACACCTCGATCAAATTTTTAAGCCCTTTTTCACCACTGGTCGCGACCTCGGGTTCAAAGGTTTAGGGCTCGCGGTGGTTTCAAACCTGGTGATCCAAACCCTGCAAGGCACGATTGATTGCCGCAGTAAACTGGGCGAAGGGACGTCGTTTGTGTTGAATTTACCGCGAGATTTACCGTGAGATTTATCGCGAGATTTATCGCGAGTCGTGGAGCCGGAGCGTTAATCCCATGGCTATAGCCCCCCGCACTGGACAGTGGCCCTTGCGACAGTGGCCCTTGAAACAGTGGCCCTTGCGACAGTGGCCCTTGCGATCGCTCCTCACCTGGCCGTTCTTATCAGAAATTGTGCTGGTCGTGGGCCTAATGGGTGGCGTTGCGTTTTACCACGGCGAGCGCACGGTTTATCGGTTGGCCCAGAGGCTAGAGCATCAAGTCAGTCGCAACCTGGAAACACGAATTCTCAGCTATTTTGAGGTTCCCCGTGCGCTCAACGCGATCAATGCCCATCTGCTAGCGCAAAACCGACTGTTGCCCGAATCGGCAGAGCGTCTGCTCACCCCTGCTGAAGTCGATCGCATTACTCAATTATTTTGGCGGGATAAGAGTCTCCACGGGGAGCTCACGGCCTCTGCCCTATATCTGGGTCGTCCGACGGGGGAATTTGTGGGTCTGGGCTTGCAAAGCGGTGGCACTTGGCAAATTGGGCGCGTGGGGCCGGACACCGGGGGAAAATTTCACAGCTATGGGGTCGATGACCAGGGCCTAGCGACGGACCTCCTGGCGGTGGGCAAAGCTTACGATCCTCGACAACGACCTTGGTATGAAATGGCGGTGCGGTCTCAAGCCCAAGCCCAGCCCCAGTGGCTCGATCTCTATGTCGATTTCAAAGAGCAGCGGCTGAAAACAACCCTCGCCCAAGCGCTCTATGATCCCCAAACCGGTGAACTCCAGGGCGTTGTAGGTGCCGATCTTGTCCTCGACCATATCACTCGGTTCCTCCAGGATCTGACGGTCAGCCCCTCGGGCAGATTGTTTGTGCTGGAGACTTCAGGGTTAATCGTGGCAACCTCTGAGACTAATGCGCCCCTGCTCCAGGAAAGTCGTCAGGGGGTTGAGCGAATTGCAGCAATTAATACCTCCGATGAACTGATTCGTCAGGCGGCCCTTGCCTTGGTTCCCACCTTTGGCCCCTTGGCCAGGATTCAAGCGAATTGGTCTGTGGTTCGCCTTGACGGTGAACCGGTTTTTTTGCAGGTGCACCCCCTGCACAATGATCTGGGGCTCAACTGGTTGATTGTCGTCGCGATTCCTGAACGGGACTTTATGGGACCCATCCGCGACAATACCCGCAAAACCCTCTTGCTTTGCGCCCTAGCTATGCTGCTGGCCATTGGCATTAGCACGCTCACCGCCCGCTGGGTTGCCCAACCCATTGCCCAGCTCAATCAGTCTTCCCAGGCGATCGCCCGAGGCCAGTGGCAAGCCACCCTCCCCCCTGAAACCACCCACAGCACCGAGGTGAACCAGCTCAATCGCGCCTTTGCCACCATGGCCCATCAGCTCCAAGCCTCCTATACCGGCCTGGAACAGGAAGTCGCCCAGCGCACGGCCACCCTGACTCAAACCCTCAAAACCCTTCAGCAGACCCAGCAGCAGCTCATCGAAGCCGAAAAAATGGCAGGCTTGGGCAGCTTGGTGGCCGGGGTGGCCCATGAAATCAATACCCCCGTGGGGAATAGCCTGATGGCCGCGTCGATTTTCACCGCCGAAACCGAATCACTCCTCTTAGAACTCACCCCCCATCGTCCGGTGGATGCCGCGCTCAAACAGCTCCTGGTTGATTACTTTGACATGGCCCTGGAAAGTAGCTGCCTGACCCTGGATAATCTGCACCGGGCTCATCGGTTGCTCCAGACCTTTGAACAGGTCGCGCCCTATGCCGCATCGCTGGAGTCGCCGCGATCGCTTCCCCTCCTCTCCACCCTCCGCCAAGTGGCCAAAAGCCTGGAGCCTCGATTACAAGACCGAGGGCACCGTCTAGAGATTGACGGGGATAACGCCATAGAAATCTGTAGCCATGGAGGGGCGATCGCCCAAGTCTTGAGCAACCTCATCCTCAACTCCCTACAGCACGCCTATCCAGCGGGACAATCTGGACAGATCACTGTCTCCGTGGAGTCTCTACCGGAGGCGTTACAAATTCGTTACGCGGATGATGGCCAAGGCATTGCTCCCGAACATTTGGGGCGGATTTTTGAACCGTTTTTTACGACAGCGCGATCGCAAGGCGGCAGCGGCCTAGGATTATCGATTGTTTATAATCTGGTTACTCAAACCCTCCAAGGCACCCTTCGCTGTGACAGTACAGTTGGAGAGGGAACCACCTTCTGGATCACCCTGCCTATCCGTTTGGTCCACTGACCCTCTGTTTATGCTCCCTTCCCCAATGCTCTCCATGCATTCCGACCTTTGGCCCGAGCCTGCTTTGGGTTCCCAACCCCAAAATCCCGACAGCCTTGGTGCCGATTCCGGCGAGGCTGCGCCGCCCTGGAAAGTCATGTTGGTGGATGATGATTTGCAAGTGCATCAAGTGACTAAGCTAGCCCTGCGGCGCTTTCAGTTTGAAGGCCGACGGCTTTCGTTTCTGTCTGCCTATTCCGGTCAAGAAGCCATTGAGTTGCTCACCTCCCATCCGGATACGGCCCTGATTTTGCTCGACATTGTGATGGAAACCAACGACGCTGGTTTACAGGTCATTGAGAAGATTCGCCAAGAAATTAAAAATCTCAAGATTCAGATTGTGGTTCGTACCGGACAACCTGGAGAAGCACCGGAAGAGTCTGTCGTCTTAAATTACGAAATCAATGACTACCGCACTAAACTGGAATTAACCCAGCAAAAACTCTTCACCACCGTGATTACTAGTCTACGCGCCTACCGAACCCTGCAAGGACTCTGGGTCAACACCTGAATTTCTAACGACAAGGCGTTGCTGAAGCTACAAAATGATGTTAATTTTGGTTTCAGATACGTCAATGGAATCTATTCGGGTTAGCCAGGTGACTTGCAAGGCTTCAATTCTGGGTGCTAAAAGCTACTCAAGTGAAGTCTGCATAAAGAGAAACAAAGGGCTAGCAGGATGAACAAGCCACGTGTTAACCTGAGCGATGGCTTGTGAGCCATGTTGACTCATCGATAAGATACGATTTAGGTTTTACAAACATTGCTTTTCAAAGTGAGCGATAAAAAACTGGCAGGCGCTCAGTTGGATGAAGTGCAAGAATCCTTTCAGCTTAATCGAGGATTTAGGACAGGTAGACCCAGCCACGGGTGGTTTGGTCTGTCTCTTTCCGCAAGGTTCCGTGCAAAACGGAACATGTTTGTAATCGATTTTGAGTAAATTCCAAATCCATACCGGGAGGATTGTCCGTGTCTATACGTCTTTATGTCGGCAATTTGCCAAAAGAGCTAGAGCGCCAAGAGTTAGAGGCCGTTTTTGCGGAAGCGGGGGATTCAGTTTCCACGAAGCTGGTCACCGATCGCAAAACTGGCAAATGTCGCGGCTTTGGGTTCGTAACGGTCCCCACCGATGAAGAGGCAGATGCCATCATCGAAAAGTTTAATGGCTACATGCTCAAGGATAGCGAGCTCAAAATTGAGAAGGCTTTACCCCGTGCTAAGGGTAAGGGCGAGGGCAATGAAGGGGGCAGCAGCAACAGCGGTGGTAGTGGTGGCAGTGGTGGCAGTGGTGGCGGCGGTGGCGGCGGTGGCGGTGCCCGTCGTCGTTCCGGTGGCGCTGGCAACAGCAACAATAAAGGCTCTCGTGGGGCTCGTGTCATTTCCTCCGGTGGACCCGAAGGATTTCAGCCTGATCCGCGTTGGGCAGGTGATCTAGCTAAGCTCAAGGAAATGTTAGCTGCGCAGAATTCCTAAAGAATTGCCTGACATTATCCCTGAAATCATCAAACAGAAGCCTCCATGCAATCCGATGGAGGCTTTTTTATCAGGGCTTTGCAAGCGCTAGGCAAGGGCGGAGAGCCTTAACCTTCTAGGCCTCTCTAGGAAACATTTGCCCGGAGCCAAGCAACCGGCAGGCTGACCATTTTTCGCGCATTGGACACATAGGCCCGCTGGGAAAACACATCGTAGTCATTGGCTTCGATCGCATCCAAAATCTGACTGTAAACCAAGAGCGAGGACCAAACGGGCCAGCGGGCGTTGCGACTCAGGGCACGAATACCGCGCTCCGCTTCGGTGTAATACTTGCGTGCCCGCTGGATCTGAAACCGCATGAGCGATCGCCAACGGTCATCTACGACACCCCGCATCAAATCTTCTTCGGTATAGTTAAACAGGGCCAAATCTTCTAACGGTAAATAAATGCGGCCCCGGCGGGCATCTTCACCTACGTCCCGCAGGATGTTCGTCAATTGGTTGGCAATGCCGAGGGCGATCGCTTCATCAATCGGTCCCGTCTCGCTCAAAGCCTGCTGCGGATTCCAAGGCGTCGGCGCAGGCGGTTCCACCCCCATTACCACCGTAGACATTAAGCCCACCGTCCCAGCCACGCGGTAGCAGTAGAGCCAAAGGTCTTCAAAGCTTTCGTAGCGGTTACGCACCAGGTCCATGCGCTGCCCCTCGATCATGTCGCGGAAGGGCTGGATATCCAGGGGAAAACGCTCTAGGGTATCGACCAAGGCAACATCTTCGTCATCAATGGCATGACCGGCAAAATTTGCTTCCAACTGGTGTTCCCACTTGTCTAGGGTGTCCAGGGTTGTAAATTTGGCACCGGGACCATCGACCAATTCATCTGTGCGACGACACCAGACATAGATAGCCCAGATCGCCTGACGCTTTTCCTCTGGCATGAGGAGTGTGGCGAGGTAAAACGACTTGGAATATTCAGCCGTCACCTGCCGACAAGCTTCATAGGCCTCTTCAAGCGAGACCAAGGTTTCCGTACATGGCGTTTCAGTCAGTTGGAGCATTCGAGACAGACGATGGATAGGTCACTGTTCCAATCTGCATACGATGAACCCAACAGGCGTCAAACCTAAAGGCACCGCAGAGCGTGGAAATACCCGCGAAGGGAGTAGCACCACAAACCAAAACGCAGGAGCGCCCACAGCTTATGAGAAGGCTCCGGGGTCCAATCAGCCTTTGCCACACCGCCTTAATCGCAAAGGATAGAATAGCATTTGGCGATCGCCTGCGCTGTCAGCTTACCAGAAACCCAACCGCCTCCTCTCATTCCCTTCAGGGATGCTGGCATCTGAGGGAAATCGATGGTTGTGCAATGCAAAATGCCCGAGAGGCGGATTTTACAATCACTCCCAAGACCGATCTAAGACTGAGTTTTCGGATCCCTGTGACTTCGCTAACATGGTTCATTATACTTTGCATTTTGTAACATTCTGCGTTTTAGCAGATGGGGAAATCTGAGATGAACATTATCGTGATCGGCAGCGGGTTTGGCGGACTAGCAGCAGCAAACCGTCTGCAAGCCCAAGGCCATCGGGTGCAGATTCTGGAAAAGCGGGATAGGGCGGGGGGGCGTGCCTACGTTTATGAGCAGGATGGTTTTAAGTTTGATGGGGGACCGACGATTATTACGGCTCCCTACATCATTGACGACATCTTCAAGGCAGCGGGGAAACAGCGGCAGGACTATGTCCAACTGCAAAAGTTGGATCCCTTCTACAACATTCGCTTCCCCGACGGATCGGTGTTTCACTATGTCGATCGCGAAGAAGATTTAATCGATCAGATTAAAAAATTCAATGCTGCGGACCTGCCGGGCTACTACAAACTCAAGAAAAAAGCCCAGGAAACCTACGAAAAGGCCATGCCGCTGATCGACAAGCCCTTTATCAAGCTAGGCGAAATGATGAAGGCGGCCCCGGATATGATCAAGGTTCAGGCCTATCGTTCCGTCGCAGGCATCGTCAATAGCTACATCAAGGACGAGCGGCTGCGGCAAATTTTTAGTTTTCACCCCCTGTTTTTAGGGGGAAATCCCTTCCAGAGCAGCGCCATGTACACGATGATCCATCGCCTAGAGCAGGAGATGGGGGTGTGGTTCGCCATGGGGGGCACTGGGGCCTTAGTTCAGGGATTTGTGAAGCTGTTTGAAGACCAGGGGGGCGAGATTCGCTACAACTGCGAAGTGGATCAAATTCTCATGAACGAGGCCACGGGTAAAGCGCGGGGGGTGCGTCTGGCTAATGGCGAGGAACTGGCGGCGGATATCGTGGTTTGCAATGGGGAAATTGGCAATGCCTACCTGAACCTGGTGCCCAAGCAGTTCCGCAAGCGCAATACGGATCGTCGTGTAAAGGGCTTCAAATATTCCATGGGGGTGTTTGTTCTCTACTTCGGCACGGACCGCCAGTATGACAACATGGCCCACCACGAAATCATCATGGGGCCGCGCTACAAGGAACTCCTGACGGATATCTTTAGCAAGAAACATCTGGCGGATGATTTTTCGCTGTATTTGCACCGGCCTACGGCGACGGACCCGTCCATGGCTCCGGCGGGCTGTGACTGCTGGTATGCCCTAGCGCCGGTTCCCAACCTCCAGGCGGATGTGGACTGGACGACGAAGGCCAAGGACTATCGTGATGTCATCGTCAAGTTCTTGGAGGAGCGCTATATGCCGGATTTGTCGAAGCATATTATTTCCGAATACTCGATCGACCCGCTCCATTTCCAGAATGTGCTGAATAGCTATCAGGGCAGCGCCTTTGCGATTGAACCGACGCTCACCCAATCGGCCTGGTTCCGCTTCCACAACCGCAGCGAAGACATCGACAATCTCTACTTTGTCGGGGCAGGTACCCATCCAGGGGCAGGGGTTCCGGGGGTTCTGAGCTCGGGCAAGATTGTGGCTGACATGATTGGCACGGCCCCCAAAACGGCTACGGCAGAACCCACGTTAGTGAGCGCATAAAGTCTGTAGGTTGGCGTTGAGCGCAGCGAAACCCAACGGCATTGAGCCTAGACAGGGCTGTTGGGTTTCATGCTTCAACCCAACCTACGGGATTCATGACACTCTTGTTACATCGATCTCATAATTTTGGGCTTGAAGGCGATTCCCGCTGCTGGGGCTGCGCTCAGGCGGTTGAGGGCAATTTGCTGGTAACGGCGGGACAATTCGTTTTGTCCTGTAAGTTTTGCCCAGTCCGCGAACCAGGTGGAGTAGGTCGCAGCATTGGGCAGTTGTACAATCACCTGCTCCGAACTCTGCTGAATTTCCTGCCACACCTGGGGCTGGCTGAGGTATTCTCGCTGGTTGCCTTGGTGGTTGGCGATCGCCCCATGGATCACCGGCAACAGCATCGGCAAGGCACTATCACGGGGAGCCTCAGCCTGGGCCGCGCGCAAAAACTGGAGCGCCGCTTGGCCACTGCCCGTTTTATCCTGGGCGACCAAGTAGGACGCTTTTTCCAAATGGGCTTGGAATGAGTGGGGCCAAACCTGATTGACCGCTTGAAATGCGGCTTCAATCGTCTGGTTCCGTTGGGCACTGCCCAGCTTCGGGGCCTCTTTAGCTGGGGTACTGCCCTCCGGTACGACTCCCATTTTGGCCAACCGTAGCTTAGACATTAGGGCCGCTGGATTTTTGGCATCAAGGGAAATCGCGATTTGGGTGTCGGTGAGACTGGTGGCTTCGAGGCGATCGCGATCCGCCTGGGTCGGAGGACAATGCTTTCGCTGTTGCCCAGGGGTCAGCGCAACATCCTGCCAGAGGGACGCTTGGGTGAAATAGGCTCGCGTGGTATAAGCCATACTGCTACGCGGCGACTCGGTAACCCAATCGTTGAGCTTAGCCATCAGTTGCTTTGTCAACACAGCATCATCACTAGAAGCCGCATTCACCAAAACCGCATCGGCATAATCTAGGCCCTCGGGGGTCAATTGACGGGTTTGGGTGACCTGATTCAGAAACGCTTCTGCTTGTTTAAACTGGCCCTGCTGAATCCAGGACCGCAGTTGGTGAGCAGCATTGTCCAGACTCTCGGGGGATGACTGGGCAGCGGAGTCTGCCGCAGGGTCTGAAAGCACATGGTAGCGATTTTGCACCACCGCAATATACTGCTCTTCAGCCCGCTTTAGCCCTGCCTGATAGATAGCCAGCTTGGTTTGGGCGTTGAGGTATTGCGGAGAATTCGGCTCGATTTCGCTGAGGAAATTAATGGCGGATTGCCATTGGCTGATGATCTGGTTCCAGTCGGTGTTGGTGATGGCGGATTGTTCGGCGATCGCCGCACTATGGGCCGCTGAAACCCCTGCATCCCAATACTTTTGCTGTCGCTTGAGCTGTTGCTCAGACCACTGAATTTTGGGGGCAGCCGTAACTGTATCGGGACTGCTTTCAGGCAGATTGACTTCCGGCACCGCAGATGGCACTGGAATTGCAGGAGCCCCGGTTCGGGCAGTGCGAGATCGGGCTTTTGTTTCGGAGCCCGCTGCATCGTTTATGGAGGAAGGTTTTGAGAACGATTCCGAGGACAAATGATCTTGGGTCAGCGACCAAGCCACCTTGGCGCAGCCGAGACCCGCCGTTGCCAGGACACAGGAGAGTGTCGTCAAAGAGAGGCTCTTAGACGTCATGGGGCGAATACCAATTTTGCTGAAAGACGGGCCGCTCTTCGAGATGGGGTTTCGGGATGGGGTAGTGCAGGGGAGAGGTGCTCAAGGCTCTCCGCAGCGGCTATAAGCTTAGACTTCCCGAAAAAATTGCAGGAAAAACGCTTGCGACAAAGGGGTACCCCGATAGGGCAAAGTTGATTGGGGCTGACAGCCCGATCCATAATGACAGGGCACCGCATTCGTCAGGACCATCGCTCCCGTAATGAGTCTCGCCAGCGACCTCTGGAATCAGCATCAATCCCTCGCCCAAGCCTGTCTACACCACCCTTTTGTCCAAGGGATTGCCGACGGTACCCTGCCCAAGGCCAAATTTGCCTACTACGTTGGTCAAGACGCCTTCTTCCTTGATGCCTTCGCCCGTGCCTACAGCATTTGCGCCGCCAAGGCTCCAACCCTAGAGAGTTTTCAACTTTTTCATCAACTGGCAGGCGGAGTGCTCGAAGAACGCCAACTCCACTACCACTATGCCAAAGCTTGGGGCGTAGATCTCACCCAGGTGAGTCCCGGCATCACCACCCGTCGCTACGTCGATTTCCTCAGTGCCTCCGCCTGGAGCCAAGCCATTGGCCTAACCGCAACTGCCATGGCCCCTTGTATGCGGCTCTATGCCTATCTGGGCCAAGCCCTGACGACAGACGGTATTCCTGACCATGGCTATCGCGATTGGCTCACCACCTATCGCGAACCCCTATTTGAAGATTTGGCCCAGCAGCTCGAACATTTGTTGGATCAGTATGCCGCACCTTGGGATGGCGATCGCCTACAAGCCACCTACGGGTACGCTATGCAATGCGAGCTCGACTTCTTCCAAGCCGCCTGGGAGGCCCATCCATGACAGTTCCCCGCACCGTTTGCCTTGGCTTTCTAGGCGTGATTGCTGTGGGAACCTTGCTCTTGTTGCTACCGTTCTCCACCCTTGAAGCGGGCTGGGATCTCAGCGTCAATCCTCTTTTTACGGCAACATCCGCAGTCTGCGTGACAGGCCTCTCCGTCGTCGATGTTAGCCATTACTACAGCGGCATAGGACAATTCATCATCATGTTCCTGGCCCAGGTCGGTGGCTTGGGGTACATGACCGCAACCACCTTTTTGATTTTGATTCTGGGTCAGCGGTTCCGGCTGCGCGAAAAAATTGCCATTCAAAAAACCCTCGATGCCCCTGGCATCAACGGCTCTAAACAGCTCATTCTTTCGATTATTAGTCTCACGGCACTGTTTGAGCTGACTGGGACTTTTTTGCTGATGGTGCAGTTTGTACCGGAATTTGGCTGGCAGCAAGGCATTTGGTTCTCCCTATTTCATAGCATTAGCGCCTTTAACAACGCCGGGTTCAGCCTCTTTTCCGATAGCCTAGTGGGCTATGCCCAATCCCCTTATCTCATCGGTGTCATCAGCATCTTGATCATTGCCGGAGGAATTGGTTACCAAGCTACGATGGAAGGATTTTTAGTCTTGCGAGACATATTCGGCAGGCTGCGCGCCAAAAACCTCACCAATCCACCGGGTCGATTTTGGGTTTCGCTTAACTTTAAAGTCGCGACCACGACCACCTGGGTTTTGCTGGTGGGTGGAACCCTGGCCTTCTTCGCCACAGAATTTGGGAATGCGGACACCTTAGGCGAGCTGAACTTTGGCCAGAAACTGCTGTCGGCTTGGTTTCAGTCGGTCACCACTCGGACGGCGGGCTTCAATAGCATCGACATTGGCGAAATGACCACAGCGGGTCTGTTTATTACGATCGCCCTAATGTTCATTGGAGCCAGCCCCGGCGGCACGGGCGGCGGCGTCAAGACCACCACCATTCGCATTTTGGCAGGCTGTACCGCAGCGGTGTTGCGGGGAAAAGAGGAAGTCATTTGTTTCGATCGCCGTCTACCCACCGATGTGATTCTCAAGGCCGTGGGGGTGGTGTTTGGTTCGCTGATGACCGTAATCATTGTGACCATCTTGCTCTCCTGGACCGAACCTGATTTGCCCTTCATTGGCCTCTTTTTTGAAGCGGTGTCGGCCTTCGCCACGGTCGGCCTTTCGGCGAATCTGACCACCAGTCTGTCGTTGATGAGCAAGCTGATTATCATTGTGACGATGTACGTCGGACGGGTGGGGGTTTTGCTGATGATGTCGGCGATTTTGGGCGACCCAGAACCCAGCCAGATTCGCTACCCTGAAGATGAGCTTCTAGTCGGTTAATCGGTGGGTGAATCAGTGGCTCTAGCCTTCGCTACAAACTCGGATGCACACTTAGGTTCAAACTCAGGTTCAAGCCATCGCTGAATCGCGTTAGCCATGGGGTAGGATTTTGATCACACTGAGGATTAACAATTGTGAATCTTCCCTCCCTCAACCTGCTGCGCAATCTCAAAAACGACAATCGGCAGTTCGCTGTCATTGGCTTAGGTCGTTTTGGGCGATCGGTTTGTAGCACCTTACACAAGATGGGCTACGACGTTTTGGGGCTCGACAGCAACGAAAAACTCGTGGCCCAGGCCATGGCCGAACAGATGACCGCCCACGCCATTCAGCTCGACTCCACCGAACCCATGGCCCTGCGCGAAGCCGGGGTGTTTGAGTTTGATACGGTGATTGTCGCCATCGGGAATTACATTCAAGAGAGCATTATCACGACACTCAATGTCAAAGAAGGGGGGGTGCCCTACGTGGTCGCCAAAGCCTCCAATGATATTCATGGCAAACTGCTGCAAAAGGTGGGGGCCGATCGCGTGGTCTTTCCCGAGTACGACATGGGGTGCAACTTGGCGCGATCGCTCACCCGTCCCAATATCCTCGAACGCTTTATCCTCGACCCGGAACACAGCATCGTTGAGACCGCCGTTCCCAGCGAATTTGATGGCAAAACCATCGCCGAACTCAATTTGCGCGCTCGGTTTGGGCTCAATCTTCTAGCCGTGGGCGATGAGCAAAAGTTTGAAATCAACCCTGAACCCGGTCGGCGGCTGCACAAGGGCCAGATCATGGTGGTGATTGGAGACAATAACGCGATCGATCGACTGGTGAAATGAGGACTCCCACATGACCAAAATCATCGGGTTGATCAGCGGCACCTCCGTCGATGGGATTGATGCGGCGTTTGTAGAGATTTCGGGCACCCAAACGGATTTGCGCGTGGAACTGCTGGCGGGAGAAACCTTTGCCTATGAGGGGGGATTGCGCGATCGCATCCTCGCCCTTTGCAGCGGTGAACCCATCACCATGGAGGCTTTTGCGGCCCTGGATGATGACATTGCTCGGGCCTTTTCCCAGGCGGCGATCGCCCTCCAAACCGCCTATCCCCACCATGGCCCCGCCGAGCTTATCGGCTCCCATGGCCAAACGGTTTTCCATCGCCCTGCCCGAACTCCACAACTGGGGTATTCGCGTCAGCTCGGTCGGGGGGAACTGATCGCCCATCTAACCGGCATCACGACCCTCAGTAACTTCCGCGCCGCCGACATCGCTGCGGGAGGTCAAGGCGCGCCCCTGGTTCCCCCCGTGGATGCTTATTTATTGGGACATGCCAGCGAATCTCGCGCCGTCCAAAATATCGGTGGAATTGGCAATGTAACGTTTTTGCCCGCGCGCCAAACCCCTGACTGGCTCACCCAAGTGCGGGGCTGGGACACTGGACCGGGCAATACGCTACTGGATTTGGCCGTACAGCGACTTTCCCAGGGCCAGCTCAGCTACGATGCCGATGGAGCCTGGGCCGCCCAGGGCCAAGCCTGTCTCTCCCTCGTGCAGCAATGGCTTCAGGATCCCTACTTTCAACAGCCCCCCCCCAAATCCACCGGACGAGAGCGGTTTGGCTGGGCCTATTTGGAAGCACAGTGGAGTGATCTGGACGCCGAAGCACTCTCCTCGGCAGATATTTTAGCCACGCTCACCGAGTTTACCGCCGCGTCCATTGCCCAGGAATATCAGCGCTTTTTACCCCAATTACCCGATCGCATCCTCCTCTGTGGCGGCGGCAGTCGCAATGGCCATTTGCAGCATCGGTTGGCCCAGCATCTTCCCCATATCCCGGTGCAAACCACCGACGAGATGGGTCTCAGCGCCGACTTTAAGGAGGCGATCGCCTTCGCCGTCCTCGCCCACTGGCACCAGCAGGGTATTTCTGGCAACCTTCCCAGCGTTACCGGGGCTCAAACCCATCAGATTCTCGGTGAGCGCCACCCGAGCTGCGTGCTAGCATAGTCCCCGAAGTCTCAGTCTTTGGACCTCGTGTTTGGTGGCGCATTCCTTTCTCATAGAACCGGGGAGTTGGACCCTTCAGGGCGACTGGATCGAAGGGGACGGGCAGGTGATTCCCGTCAAAGGTAAAACCTTGATCTCCTGGGGCAAGGACGATTGGTTTGTCATGGTAACCAAGCTGATTTTTGAAAGCGATCGCCATCCCGAAATCATCTGCCGCTACAAAGGACGTTTTGACGGGGAAACCCAGCATTACAACTTTGTCCTGGACCATAGCCTTTTGGGTAATCTTGAAGGGGAAGGCTGGCTGACCGAGCGGTCTGTGATTCAACGCTACTGGGTGTTGCAGGACAACCAGCGGCGCACCGGGCTCGATACGATGACGTTGGGCGATCGCCAAGCCTACACCTTCAGCAGTACACTCATGACCGGCCATCGTCTCAACACAGTCCTAGAAGGCACCCTCGCCCGCGCTACCCACTAGTTAAGCCAGCGTGACAATGCGGAGATTTAGTTCCCACAGGTCTTTGGGGAGTTGGTCAACGCTACTGAACCTGCCCTTCTAGATCCAGAGTAAACTTTGGATAGCGGGTAAACTTCATCACAGTTTTCTTGGAAGCTGTAGGGAAACCTTCATAAAACCACAGCGGTCTTCCGTAGTCATGCGGAATTGAGTGACTGGCGCTCCCCTTCCCTGATTTTGTTGAGGCAAACACCCTTGATCTCGCAAAGTGTCCATCGTGCCATGACAGCACCAGATCCGAATATTGGGCGGGTTTTAGACGATCGCTACGAGCTGATTGAGCTGGTAGGTAAAGGGGCTATGGGTCGGGTTTACCTGGCCAAGCATGTGCTGCTGGGGGGCGCGGTTGCCGTTAAGTTTTTGTCGCAAACGCTGCTGAGTAATAAGATGCGCGATCGCTTCTTTGCAGAAGCCCGCACCTGTGCCCAGCTGGGCCAAAAAAGCATCCACATTGTCCGCGTCAGTGACTTTGGCGTCGATGACACCGATATTCCGTTCTATGTGATGGAATATCTCCAAGGAGAAAATCTTAGCAGTCTCATTCAAGCCCAGCCCCTCCCCTTGCCTCGGTTTTTGGGGATCATGCGTCAGACCTGTCTCGGCCTCAAGACGGCCCATGAAGGCATTTCTGTGGAAGGCAAGCTCTGCCCGATTATCCACCGCGACATCAAACCCAGCAATATTCTCGTCACCCCCGACGACACCATGGGGGAGCTTTCCAAAATTCTCGATTTCGGCATCGCCAAGCTCATCCAAGAAGACGCCAGCCAAACCCAAGGATTTATGGGAACCCTGGCCTACTCTTCACCGGAGCAGATGGAAGGCAAGGAGCTCGATAATCGCTCCGATATTTACAGTCTGGGCATTTTGATGTTCCAGAGCCTCACTGGCAAGCTGCCCATCTACACCGATAACCACACCTTCGGCGGTTGGTACAAGGCCCACCACTTCCAAGAACCGCGTCAACTGGCAGAAATTGCCCCTCAACTCAAGCTGCCAGGAAGCCTCACCCGTTTGATTAGCGCCTGCCTGGAAAAGAAACCCGAGAACCGCCCACAAAACGTTGAGGAAATTCTTCGAGATCTTACGCCCCTGGAGCATCGCTTTGGCACGGGTCGGCAAATTGGTCATCGCATTCAGTCGACACTCGCTCGGCTGCCTGTGGTTCAGAAAAAGACCGATCACCCCCCCGATGTTCCAAACAAGGGGGTTAATTTTGATGAGGTTTGTTATCTCCAATCCTGGCCCAAAAACAAGCCCAATGCCCGTATCGTTTTTCCTCGTAAGATCAGAACCAGCGACGGTATCTTGCTGACGCTTTGGGTCATGTTGCCCAAGGAAGAAATCGAGCAGCTCAAGGTTAGTCGCCTCTACACGCGGGTCTATCGCAATTTCCTCTGCACCATGTCCCCCCATCCCATGGCCATGTGGATCACGGCACTCCACAATCGCCTCTGTCATGAAGCTCAGGAAGCGCGCTGGTTAACCTGTTTCTTGGATCTCAAAACCGAGCAGGGTCAAGAGTATTTACATTTGCTCAGTGACCAGGGCGACTATCGCATTTTGTTCTTCGCTCTCGAAGAGCCCAAACGCTGTGCCCATATTCTCACGACTCGGATTAATCCAGCCCAGTGCGAGCAAATGAAGCAGTGGATTGTCAATGGTCGCGGTTGGCGCGGTCCGGAGCAGTCGACGCTGAGCAAAGAAATGCTGCGCCATGAGCTAGAACGCATTAAGCCCAAGGTCCAGGAAACGCTAAACGCTGCCGATGGGCAAAGCGGTACCTTGTTTCCCGGTTTTGAAGCTTAAATGTCTTAGATGCGTCTAGACCAGGTCTAAGCCTGGTCTAAGCTTTTTTACTCAAGGGAGAACCGATGCATGAGAAGATAAAAGACGGATCGATATCGATTGCATGAGCATCTCGACTTCCACCTTAGCCACTTTACTGGAGTCCCTGAAGTCGAATTCGGGACACAGTTTAGTTCGACCTCAAATTTATTTCAAGTCTTCCCTGACGGCCTTGTCCCATGCCATGGAAGACCAGGCTTTGGCGGGGAGCGATCGCCCCTTAATTATCGCTACCTTTCAACAGGAACGATTTTATCGCCAAGAGGCTCATCGGTACGAGCGCATTGCGGCGCAAACCAATCAGGTCTACGTGTTGGCAGCTCCGGAAACGGATTTTACCAATGCATCCGGTATCTATGAAACCATCGCCTTTGGACAAACCGATAGCCTGACCCAGGAATGGAATTTGGTGGTGATCGGAGAGCATTACGCCAGTTGCTTGGTGTGCGAGGAGCGCCAGATTCGCCAGCGGTTGACCCCCCAGCACATGGATCCCAGTCGGCGATTTGAGGGCATTTGGACCTTTGATCGCGCCATCAGCACCCGTGCGGCAGAGTTATTGCTCGATCGCATCCTCCACTATCGGCCAGAACTGGCGGACAAGGTCCAAGCCGCCCGCACTCAACTGTCACTTCAGGTCGAAAATCCAGCCCATTTGGCTACCCCCGGTCCCTTTGCTGAACGACTGGTGACCTATCTTCAGGCGGGTCAGTACAAGCTGCTTAAGGCCTATCGCTCGATCTCCGCCAAAGAACGGCGGGAGCGTTTGGTCAATTCTATTACCGCAGCCATCCGCCAGTCCCTCGATATCGAAGCGATTTTTCAAATTGCAGCGAAGGAATTGGGGGAAGCCCTAGAGGCTTGTCGTTGTCTGATTTATCCCTGTCGAGCGGACGATACCCAAGCCGAGCTGCGCTATGAGTTTTTGACGACGTCGGTGTCTGCTTTGGCGGGGCGATCGCTCCCCCTTGCCCAAAACCCACTCTTTCAGCAGGCCGTGGCCCAAGCAAGTCCCTTGTTTGTGGAATCGGTCAGAGAAGATCCCCGTGTGCAAACCCATCGCCTTTTGCAAAACTGGGTAGAACTGGGGCAAATTGAAAGCTGGCTGATGGTACCGTTGCTCCATCAGGGAGAGCTCTTGGGGATGGTGGAGTTGCATCGCTGTGCGGGTCAAGCTTGCGAGGGTCCTCTTTGGAACGAGGCGGATTTGGCTTTGGTGGAGGCGATCGCCCCCCAAATCAGCGTTGCCCTCATTCAAGCCCGTGCCTATACCCATCTCGAAAACCTCAATCAGCAACTGGAGGAACTGGAGCGCACCCGCTATAACCTGACGGCGATCGTCGGTCACGAACTCCGCACCCCACTAGCAACGGTCAAAATTTGCTTGGAAAGCCTAGCGAGCGAACCCGATATGTCGGCAGAAGTGCGCCAGGTCATGCTCAATACTGCCCTAGGGGATGCGGAGCGACTGCGGGAATTGGTTCAGGACTTTTTGACCCTCTCACGGCTAGAAAGCGGACGGGTCAAGCTCACCCCAGAATCCCTGTCGCTGCAAGAATGCGTTAGCTTGGCCCTGAGCAATCTCAATGCCCGACGGGATAAAGAGCGATTACCCGACATCAGCAGTGATGTCTCGGCGGATCTGCCCCTGGTGGAAGTTGATGGGGAGTGGCTAGTGGAGGTTTTGGCCAAGCTCCTGGATAATGCCTGTAAATTCACAGAACCCAATGGCACTGTGGTGATTCAGGCCCAGGCCATTGCAGGGTCGATGCTAGAAGTCACGATCGCGGACACTGGACGAGGCATCGATCCAGAACGGCTAGAAACAATTTTTGAGCGATTTTATCAGGAAGAAGGCGCGCTGCGTCGAACAGCGGGCGGCACGGGATTGGGCCTAGCGATTTGCCGTCAAATCATTTCACGCCTAGGCGGTCGGATTTGGGCAGAGTCGGAAGGTCCCAATCGAGGGACTCAGTTTCACTTTACCATTCCCCTCGCTCCCAGCATGTCTCCAACCTCAAACAGTTCAAATAATTCAAATAGTTCAAATCGCTCTAAGACCAATTCTAAAGCTGCGGAAAAAAGCCCAACAAAGCGTAAACCCCGCACCAAGCGGCGGCCCTCAACCTGATCTAGACAGAGCAATCTTTTTTTGAGGCAGTCTTTTGTTAAGCTAGTCTTATGGTGAGGCTAAAGCAGCGCACACTACTGCGGAGCAGCCAAATGCTGTTCCAAAATCAACTCGATTTTTTCTAACTCAAATTGAGCTGCCAATCTAACTAACGGTTTGAGAAAAGGTCCATAATTTGCATTCTCTTCCCAGAGGCGTTCTGCGGTTTGGGTGAATTTTTGAGCTCGACCACATTGGGCCAATCCCAAAAGTTGTTCTAATGAATTTGGCTCGGGCACCATCAAAGCGGTCTTCTCTGACTCTAGATACATCGTCGAAAGTTCGGTTAAATCGTTTGAGCTAGGCTTATAGGACCATCTCAAATCGAGTAAACGTTCTAAGGTCGCTAGCAGCTCATCCCGCTGTATAGGCTTAGCCAAAAAACCATCTCCACCGGCGATCAGGCTCTTTTCTTGATCGGTTTTACTCACTGACGCAGATGCAACTAAAACCTTAATAGACTTAAGGCTTTCATCCCTACGCAGTTGATTTAAGAGTTCATAGCCATTCATGACGGGCATTGTCAAGTCGGTAATGATTAAATCCGGTTGAACTTTGCGGGCCTTGTCTAGCCCTTCTTTGCCGTCACAGGCTTCGATTACGCGAAATCCTAACGGAGTTAAAAGTCCTATCAAAATTTCACGATTCTGCCATTGATCATCAATAATTAAAAGGGTTTTGATTGAACCTTCATAGCCAACAACATCAGATTTTGCAGAGTCTAATGCCGCTGCTTGCCATTCCCTAGAAAGAGGAAGAACGGCATCAAAGAAGAAACAGCTTCCTATCCCAAATTCACTCTGTACTTGAATTTGACTTCCCATCAACGTCACGATTTTTTGGCTTATGGCTAGGCCCAAGCCAGTGCCTTCGGCTTGCTTATGGCTATCTCCTACCTGTTCAAAGGGTTGAAAAATATGGTCTAAATGCTCTGGCTTCATGCCAACCCCAGTATCTTGAACCCAGAACCGAAGTTTGACGCGATCGCCAGACAGATTTGGATCGCTCAAACATTCTACCTTTAACGTAATCGTGCCTTGATCTGTAAACTTAACGGCGTTCCCTAAAAGATTAATCAAAACCTGCCGCAATCTTTTTTCATCGGCTTCGATCGCGAGAGGTAGTTGGGCATCCACCTCGTAGTTTAACGAGAGTCCTTTCTGCTGAATGCGGATCTGCATCATTTCAGTGATTCCCTGCAAAAAGGAACTTAAATGAATTGCCTGAGGCGTCAAATCCAATTTGCGTGCTTCGATTTTTGAAAGATCTAGAATGTCATTAATTAGCGTTAATAAATGCTGACCACACTGCGCAATTACCTGGATTCCATTGCGTTCCTGCTGCCCCCAGTCCTCAGCACGACCAAGAATTTGAGCATAGCCTAAGATTCCATTGAGTGGCGTTCTGAGCTCGTGGCTCATGTTTGCTAAAAACTCACTTTTCGCAAGGCTAGCCATTTCTGCTTTTTGCTTCGCTTTCTGCAATTCTTCCTCAATTCCCTTGCGGACTGTAATATCCGTCAACATGCTTAAAATCCCCAAGACTGTCTGGGTTTGAGGGTGCCGAATCAAGGTACTATGAATCAAAATCCAGAGTTCCGTACCATCCTGGCGACGAAGCTTGAGGTCACAGGGCTGATGGTCGCCCTGATAGAGCTGCTGGAAGTGTTGTTGGGCAGCCTGAACCTGGAGATCGGAATCGAAAAAATCAAAGAATGATTGTTCAATTAACACTTCCTGAGACGAAGTACCCAACATTTCTACAATCTTGTGATTGACAAATGTACTTTTCCCTTGCGTATCAAATAGCCAGATGCCCTCTTCTGAGGTCTCCACAATCCGACGATATTGGGCTTCACTTTCATTCAGCGCTGACAATACCTTCTGTCGCTCTTGCACAAACTGAAGGGTTAAATAGGCCACTAACAGCAGAAAAAAGAGTAATAAGATCGAGACGATCGCCAGCAGCTTTAAGGAGTTAGACCGAGCCGCAACCAAGGCTGAATATTGAGCATTATGCTGATGGAGGAGTACGCGCTTTCCGTCATTAATACCGACTTCTAGCTGATTCAGATCTTGAATAATTTTTTGTCTAGATTCTTGTTTAGATTCCTGACTGGATTCTGGGCTAGCTTTTGGGTTAGCTTCTGGGTTAGATAACTCCTGTCGCCATTGATTGAGGCGATCGCGAACTGCATACCATTGAGAAACCATCAAGGCCATCTTTTGTCGAAGCTCTGGACTCAAATCAGCAGCGACATGATGCTGTTGAATGATACGAATTCGGCTTTCCACCAAATCCATTTGAAAATCGATTGAATCAAAGGACTTAGGTACAGCTTGAGATTCTATGACAATCGAAAGACGCAAAATTTCCCGATGAAGTTGATCTAAAGAATGACTAGAAAGATTAAGACCACTGGTCAACAGCGCATCCTGTCTGCGAATCTGATTAACCAGATTGACACCAGTAGTCGCAATCCCTGCCACCAGGCTCAGAGCCACCGTAGCAACAATAACTACCCGTGCTCCAGCAGCCATAGATCACCTTTAATCCTATGCATCATTACTTGAACAATCAAATTATCAAAGAAATACGAAGCGATAAGCGTAAAACACCAAAATTTCTAAACAGAAATTACCAGACAGAAATTACCAGACAGAAATTACCAGACAGAAATTACCAGACAGAAATTACCAGACAGAAATTTTTAGAAACATTATGAATAGAAGTTGTTAGATAGAAATTATTGAACTGCGAGAGACTTGATTTGCCAAACCCAATAAGAATCCGTTTGATTCGGATCAAACTTGTAATCATCGTAGGGAAAAACAAGCATGGCAGGTCCCCGATAGTCTTCCTTCATATACTTGCCGTCCTGCTGAAGGGCAAAGAGAACTGGATAATCTTGAACTAACTGAATCGGAACGCTGACTTTATAATCGTTGAGTGCGGTCACTTCCAAAGTGGTAGCATCCGGTTTAACCTGTAGAACCGCTAACAAATCTTTCATCAAAACTCCCCGAAAAGTTCGTTTTGCCTTTTCAAAGGGATCCGTCACAGTATATTCCACGACTCCAATGGATTCGATCGTAGATAAATCCATCACGACCTTATCCGCTTGATTAGTTTTGCCCACGGCCCCGGTCACGGTCAGCAAGGGTTTGGATTGAGGCAGCGGAATAGGGCTATTCCCCTGAAGGGTTGCAGGGCTAATCCGCTGATACACCTGATCAAAGGCAGGCTGCGTTGAGCAACCCGCGAGGGCTACGATGGTCGTGATGACCACTGGCATCAGATATCTCATTGTTGTTACGCTTTGTCTTCACGCTGAGGATTTTATTCTTAAGGTTCCCAGCGCTGCGCTTGGCCTAACCCATAGAGATATTATGTGGAGGAAAGACGTCTAGGGGTGAGAATAACTGCGACCTTTCCAGGTTCCCCCCTTGCCCTGCCAGTGGCGGCGCGCGGAGTCAAGCGTCATGAGGCTGTAGAGGAGGGCGATCGCCGGTAATCCCAGACTCGCAAACCAAGGCTGGCGATAGAGGCGCAATGTGGGCCAGTAGGCGATCGCCATCAGTCCCCAGGTCAATAGCCCCAAACTCAACAAGGGTCCATTCATGCTTAAGGCTCCCCAAAGAACGGCTAGGGGAGCGACTAAATACACCAAACTCATTCCCACCAGCGTCCCCATTAGGAGCCAAGGGGAGTAGTACAACTGGGTGTAAGCGGTGCGGGCGACCATGTCCCAGATACTTTTGAGGGTAGGGTAGGGGCGCAGGCTGACGGTTTGGGTGCTGAGGCCCAGCCAAATGTGGCCCCCTCGGCGTTTGACCGCAGCGGCGAGGGAGCAATCGTCGATCAGGGCCTCGCGCACCACTTCAATGCCGCCGATGGCCTGGAGCATACTGGTGCGCAGCAGAATACAGCCCCCCGCCGCCGCTGCAATTTTGCGCTGGGGTTGGTTAACCCAAGGAAAGGGGTAGAGTTTTTGGAAAAAGAAGATAAAGGCCGGAATCAGTTGCCGTTCCCAAAAGCTGTCGCAGCGGAGCTGAACCATCAGCGACGTCAGGTCCAGGGCTTCCCATTCCGCTTTGACGATTAGCTGTTCGAGGTTATGGGGCGCGTGGCGAATGTCGGCGTCGGTGAGCAGGATGTAGTCGGGTTGCTCAGATACGGAAGCATGGGGCAATTGCTGTGCCCAGTCAATGCCCTGCTTCAGCGCCCAGAGTTTGCCTGTCCAGCCAGAGGGGAGCGGTTGTCCTGGCAACACTGTCAGTTGGCGATGTGGGGCCTCACTAGGTCCCTGTTTGTGGAGTTGTTGGGCGAGATCCGTGGCGATCGCCCCTGTGCCATCGCTGCTCTGGTCGTCCACCAAGATGATCCGCAAAGGACCCGGATAGGTTTGGGCGAGGAGCGATCGCAAACTCTCCCCAATGACGCTGGCCTCGTTGCGGGCCGGAATCACAATGGCGACGGGGGGATATTTGTCGATGGGTTTTGGCAGAGAACCTTCGTCAAGTCGTTGGTCACAGCGCCAAAAGTTGCCCCAGCAAAAGACTAAAAATAGCCAAATGACAAAGGACAACGTGGCTAGGACGATGGCGATCGCCACAAAACTGTTCATTAATTCCCCGCTCTCCCCGCTCATTTAGTTGTGCAATTCAATTGAGCTATAAACTTCAAAAATCCAGACAACGCCCATCAACAACGGCTTGACGGCGATTCAATTGCTGACGGGTTCTGCGTTCATGGGTCAAGGGGAGATACAAAATGCTACTCAAATGACGTCCTTATCCTAGCAAGCTAGCGCAGCCTTGTCGCTTTTGGCATCCGGTGGAGCACTATTTTCCAATCGCCAATAATCTGAAACGATGTACAGAAAGAAAAAGGGCATCCTAATGCTGTAGAAAGCGTTAGATTGACCCAACGTGTTGAGGAGTGAGGGACATGCAGACTCAGGATCGAAACCCCGGACAGCCCCCGGTTGCAGGCATTGCGCTGGATCAATTGGCAGCGGCGATCGCCAGGAACCAAGCCTATTTGCTCTCCCAGCAGGATGAAACCGGCTACTGGCAAGCAGAGCTAGAATCCAACGTCACCATAGCCGCCGAGGTCGTGCTGCTCTACAAAATCTGGGGGACGGACCGGGAACGTCCGCTGGACAAAGTCGTTCCCTACCTGCTCGGCAAGCAAGTCCGCAGCGGTGGCTGGGAGCTATTCTACGGCGATGGCGGTGACCTCAGCACTTCGATCGAAGCCTACATGGCGCTCAAGATTCTGGGGATGCCCGCCACGGACCCGGCCATGCAGAAAGCGCGGGCGTTTATTTTGTCTAAGGGCGGCGTTACTCAAAGCCGGATTTTTACCAAGTTTCACCTAGCGCTGATCGGTTGCTATAGCTGGCGCGGCATTCCCTCGATTCCGCCCTGGATTATGCTGCTGCCCTACTCCTTCCCGATCTACGAAATGTCGAGCTGGGCGCGGGGCAGCACGGTGCCGCTGTTGATTGTCTTTGACAAAAAGCCGGTTTTCCCGATAGATACGCCCATCACCCTTGATGAACTTTATACCGAAGGTTACGCCGCTGTGGGACCGCTGCCGAGTAACCACAACTGGTCTGATATTTTCCTCCATCTCGATAACGTTTTCAAACTTGCGGAAGACTGGAACCTGGTGCCGTTCCGGCAAGAAGGGCTGCGAGCTGCGGAAAAGTGGGTGATAGAACGCCAAGAGGCCACAGGGGACTGGGGTGGGATTATTCCAGCGATGCTCAATTCTATGCTGGCGCTGAAGGCGTTGGATTATGACGTCCATGATCCGATCGTACAGCGGGGGTTGCAGGCGATCGACAACTTTGCCGTCGAAACCGATGCGCAATATCGCATGCAGGCTTGTGTTTCACCGGTTTGGGACACCGCTTGGGTGGTGCGGGCTTTGGTGGAATCGGGGTGCGATCGCAACCATCCTGCGGTCGTCAAAGGAGCCCAGTGGTTGCTGGACAAACAGATCTTTGACTATGGCGACTGGGCGGTAAAAAACCGTGAGGGTCAACCAGGGGCCTGGGCCTTTGAATTTGATAATCGCTTTTACCCAGATTTGGACGACACCGCTGTGGTGGTGATGACGCTCAACCAAGTGCGCATGGACAGCGACAAACAGGAAGCGATTAAATTGGCTGCTATGCAGCGGGCCGCCAACTGGTGCGCCACCATGCAATGCAAAGCGGGGGGCTGGGCTGCGTTTGATCTGGATAATGATCAAGACTGGCTCAACCAAGTGCCCTACGGCGATCTCAAGGCAATGATCGACCCCAACACAGCGGATGTGTCGTCGCGAGTGTTGGAGATGGTGGGTGAAACCCCGGTGACGATGGCAGCACATCGAGTTCGGCGTGGCCTAGACTATCTGTTGCAGGAACAAGAAGCTGATGGCAGTTGGTTTGGTCGTTGGGGCGTCAACTATATCTACGGCACCAGCGGCGCGCTGTCGGCGTTGGCCTTGGTGGAACCCGAGCGGCATCGCAGTAGCATCGACCGGGGAGCTCAATGGCTTGTGGGTTGTCAGAACAACGATGGCGGCTGGGGCGAGACCTGCGAAAGCTACAAAGATAAAAGCCTCAAGGGCCAAGGCGAAAGTACCGCCTCGCAAACGGCTTGGGCTTTGATTGGTCTGTTAGCAGCGGGTGAGGGGATAGGAGTGTTTGCCTGGGAGGCGATCGAGCGAGGGGTCATCTACTTGCTCAATACCCAACGCAGCGACGGCACCTGGGACGAAGAGTATTTTACTGGAACCGGATTTCCTTGTCATTTCTACCTGAAATATCACTTATATCAGCAATATTTTCCGCTCCTCGCCATTGGTCGGTATGCAAGGCTGCGTCAAGGTTAACCTCTGAATCGATCGTCCGATAACTATCTGATGTCTAGGGCTATGTCAATGGCATGGCCCTCTGAAAGTTTGGTCTGAGTGGCCCCCATAGACTAGGACTCACAAGCTGCGATCATGATGCTGCTCGATTTGATCACTGCAAATACTTCTTTCCCTTGAATAAGTCCTAATTTATCAGCAGATGTCCGAGTGACAATGGCAACTAGCTCGACACCGGGGGCGATCGCCAGGATGACTTCCACATTGACTCTATCTTTCATAATTCGCTTAACTTTTGCGCGCAACAGATTACGAGCACTCAGTTGTACAGATGCCAATGTCGCGATGGGCATTGATTTTAGCGTCTCCTCGTTCAGGATTTCCTGACTTGAAGATTCAATATCTGTATCTATAATGTCATGAGTTTGAAGGAGGGCCTGTTGTCCCATATTTCGAATCATTTCTCTTAATATGTCGGTCTTAGTGCGCTGGGTTTGTTTACAAAGCTTTTCCAAAATTCGCCGTTCTTCCCCCGAGGATTGAAACGTAATCCAGCCTTGCTCTTTTCTTGGCATCACAGAATACAGAAATTTTGATAGACCCTTGCTAAAGTAACCGGCCAAGTTTGAGTTTAGCCATCAACTCATGCAAGTATTAATGATAGCAAATGATGCTCTTAGATCATTCTGGTCCAAGAGCATCTTGTGAACAATCAAAGTGAATAGGAGCGAATCTTCTTGTTCAATGTAGTTTGACTCCGTTGAAATACAATCCGTTTGTGAATAGTTTGAAGAAATTTTTGTTTGATAAAAATAGATTGAAGGAGTATTTCGATCTCGCTTTTTTCTAACGTGTTATTATATTTTATATAGGCTGGTTCAATGCGAATAAACTGATTGAATCTATTAGTAACTGTGCCGATACGGGCTTGCTCGCCATTGGTAAGGACTAGAAATTCATTAAATGAGAAAAAGTGAGGAAGATGAGCTTGATAGTTCGTGAGCTGTAGGTAAGCAGCACGTAATGACCAAGCTTCAGGACCAATATGTAGTCCATGGAAAATAGTGAGGGGTAACCCATTGATAAATACCACTAGGTCTAAGCAGTGTTGATGCTCTCCATCAATTACTGGAAAGCCATGGATGACAAGCCAGTCATTGTTGTAGGGATTTGAAAAATCGATAAATTGTAAAGACTTTGCCCTCTGTAAGCTGGAGACCCTAGATTTAACCGGAATACCCTCTAATAACCCCAAATGCCATAGACGATTGTGTTGCACTAGAGGAATGCTACAATCCCTCGTAAGTTTTTGCAGAACTGCCTCAATGTCTGAGACCGAACAACTAGGATTGATGCGTTGAATCGCAAGACGAAAGCGATCGCCCAAGACTCCCCTTCGACAACTTTGTAATATGGTTTGGTGTTGTCCAGAGACAATATCAGTCTGAAGCAAAACTGCATAACCCAGCTTCTCAAAATGGGTCAGCATTCGATCTGTTGTGGGTGCAATCGATGGAGGGCTATAGGACCATAGGGAAACGGAGTCGTTCGGTCCGGTGACTGTTTGATTGAGGGTTCTATTCATGAACGTAAGAGGGTGTGAGTAGGAAGACGTCAGTCAGGATGATGATCGTCGAGATGCTGCCTTTGCCAACTACATTTACCAACTATATTGGTATCACACCCTTCGGGGAGGTAGTCTTAAATCAACCACTGATTAGTTAATTAGCAATGTACTGATTGCTTGTAGCCCATGCCCAGTGGTGCATTGAAATTTCTTTAAAGGTGACGTATACGTATTTTGGGGTTGGGGCGCTAGTATTTTCTCGTTGAGAGAGGAGATCCGCTAGCCGTCGTTTCCGCTAGCCGTCGTTACGGTGCCGTTGCTTGATACCACAGCACAGCGATGAAGGGGCGAGACCTGTGAAAGCTATCAGGACAAAAGCCTAGGAATTACTGATTTTAGGTATGAATTCTCTATAGGAACATGGCAATGCCATGCTCCTACATTGGCGATCGCAACCAGCACATGCATTCTTTAGTTCAACAAAACCAGGTTGAGAAACAACGGTAAGCCATGGCCCAGATTGCCGACAACCCTGACTTTGGCTATTGTCTAAATCCGCTGCAGACTTCCCGGCTTGGGTTCGGTTGGGCTATTGGCTAGCAAGATTTCCCGAATTAGACGGGCTGCGGTCTTTTGGGCCAGATTTCCCGCCACCTGTTGCCCCATGGTTTGTAGCTCCGGCTTGGAGAGCAAGCGGGGAATGAGGGGCAGGACCTTGAAGAGGTCAAAGCCTTGGGTTTCCCGTAAAATGCCCAGGATTCGCTGGAACCGCTCTAGGCTCTCGGCCTGTTCCAGCGGCAGGGGTGAGACTTCTTGCGGATGACTTTCGGGTTTGCTGCCCGTGGTGAATTCCCGCAGGCGATCCTGCGGCGTTTGGCGTAGCCAATCGCGCAGGCTCAAAAAGCCTGAAGTCATTTGCTGAAGCGTGTTGCGGCCTAGGGCGTCAAGACCATTGACGATTTCGTCGACGAGGCGATCGCGAATAAATTCCCCCCGTTCCGAAAACAGAAAATCAATGGTTTGATCCAAGACATTTTCAATGTCATAGTCATCACTATCCCGCGCATTGCTGAGCAAATTTTCCAGACGATTCCAGCGGAACGAGCCGTCTTTGAACAGCAGGTCTCGCAGCGAGGCCCGCAGCGCTGGCGCAGGATCCGTCAACAATCGTTTGGAAATATAGGGATAGGCTTTGCTCAGGACTTTGAACTCGGGATCCACATTGATGGCAATGCCTTCGAGGGTGACGAGGGAACGAATAATCAGTGCGTAGTAGGCCGGAACCCGGAAAGGATATTCGTACATCAGCTCCGAAAGCTGATCGGTCATGCTCTTAAAATTCAGCTCGGCGACGCTGCTGCCAAGGGCGTTGTTAAACACCGAGGCCAAGGCCGGAATAATCGGTTGCAGGTCGGTGTCGGGGGTCAAAAAGTCGAGCTTGACGTAGTCCTGGGCCAACATATCAAAGTCGCGATTGACCAGGTGAACCACTGCCTCGATCAGGCCATAGCGCTGGTAGGGCTTGATCTCGCTCATCATGCCAAAGTCGAGATAGGCCAAACGACCATCGGGCATGGCTAACAAATTACCAGGGTGAGGATCCGCATGGAAGAAGCCATGTTCGAGCAACTGCCGCAGGGAACACTGCACCCCCACTTCGATCAGCTTGGTGGGGTCATTGCCCTGGGCTTCGATCTGGGCCATTTGGGTGAGCTTGAGCCCGGTGATCCATTCCATCGTCAGGACCCGTCGTCCGCTGTAGTCCCAGTAAATCTTAGGAACATAAATATCCTTGAGATGGCCGTAGAGGTTGGCAAAGCGCTCGGCGTTGCGGCCTTCTTGCTGGTAGTCCATCTCGTCGAAGATGCGATCGCCAAACTCATCCATGATCGCCACTAGATCACTCTTGATCCGCGATCCCAGACGATTCATCGCCCACACCGCCAGCCCCCGTAGGATATAAATATCCAGCGTAATCTTCTCCGCCAGCCCCGGTCGCTGCACCTTCACCGCCACGTCTTCGCCCGTCTTGAGCCGACCCCGATAGACTTGGCCCAGGGAAGCCGCTGACACCGGAGAAGGCGTCAATTCCGCATAGATTTCATGGGGAGGGGCTCCCAATTCTTCTTCGATAAACTGAAAGGCAATTTCATTGGGAAAGGCCGGCAGCTGATCCTGGAGCCGGGTCATCTCTTCTAGGTACACCGGCGGCAACAGGTCGGGTCGGGTTGATAACGCTTGGCCAATTTTGATGAAAGCCGGTCCCAATTCGGTCAAAATATCCCGCAACCGCACCGCTCGCTTGTGCTCATTGCGTTTTACCTGCCCGGTTTGCTTGTCCAAAAATAAACTGAGTACAAACGTCAAAATCGGCCATAGCACCCCAAGACAGCGGAATAGGACCTGGGTGGGACGATCTTTGTAATGGTTGGCGATCGCCTCCGGGTCATACCGCCGCAACATCGCATCCTCACCGGTCAAAACGGGGACCTCGGCGATCGGCTGACTCGGGACAGTGACCACCGACAAGCGGGGCGAAACATCAACAGGAGCATTGGCAACGGTCATAGGACGGCGTGACGGGATGGGTGGATAGCTTAAAACATTGTAACAATCTAGCTGAGATTGCCCGGTCGGTCAGGAGGAGGAAGATCGTTCCGGTGAGAACCTGGCAAAATGACGTAAGGTTCTTGAGTGCGAATGTTCCACTTCGCTGCGGTGCTGCCATCGCTATGCTGGCCTTGCTATGTTGCAATCCCTGGTTATTCAAAATTTTGCGCTGGTCGATCGCCTGGACCTCCAACTGGGTGAAGGTTTGCATGTGTTGACCGGCGAGACGGGTGCAGGTAAATCGATTATTTTAGATGCCCTGGATGCGGTGCTGGGGGGACGGGTGCCGGGGCGGGTGGTCCGCACGGGGGAGACTCGGGCCACGCTAGAAGCGACGTTTAAGCTTCTGCCTACGCTCCAAATCTGGCTTCAGGAACAGGACATTGATCCCCTGGAGGGCGAACAGCTCGTTTGTAGCCGAGAGATTGTTGCCTACGAGAATGGGGTCCGCAGTCGATCGCGCGTCAATGGCGTTTTGGTCAATAAACAGCAGATGGAGAGTCTGCGGGAACGCCTGGTGGAGATCACGGCCCAGGGGCAAACGGTGCAACTCGGTCAAGCGGCTCGACAGCGGGACTGGCTCGATAGCTTTGGCGGGGAAGCGGTCCTGGCCCAACGGCAGCGGGTCGCCACGGACTATGGTCAGTATCAAACCGCCCGCAAACGTCTAGAACAACGCCGCAAGGCGGAAGGACAACGGTTGCAGCAATTGGATATGTATCGCTTCCAGGCGAAGGAGCTGGCGGAGGCGAACCTTGAAAATCCCGACGAACTGGACCAGCTCCAGCAGGAACACCAGCGGCTTGGCCATGCGGTGGAATTGCAGCAGCAAAGTTTCCAGATTTACAGCCTGCTCTATGAGAATGATGGCGATCGCAACGGCAGAGGCGGCACCGCCTGCGCTGACCGACTAGGCCAAGCGGAAGCGATTCTTCAGGATATGTTGCCCTATGATTCCAGTCTGCAAAGTCTGCTGGACTTGGTGAACGAAGCCATTACCCAGGTTCAAGAAGCAGGACTCCAGATCAACAGCTATGGCAGCGGTTTGGAAACGGATCCGGAACGCCTCGAAGAAATCGATGAACGGATTCGGGAACTCAAGCAAATTTGCCGTAAGTATGGACCCAGCTTGGGGGATGCGATCGCCTATTTTGAAAAAATCAATGCCGAACTGGCTAGCTTTGACGACGAGAGCCAAAGCCTCGAAGCCCTCGAAGCTGCTGCCCAAGTCGCCGAAACCCAGCTCAAAAAATCCTGCGGGCAGTTGCGATCGCTCCGCCAAACCGCCGCTCAAGCCCTGGAAACACGGTTGCTGGTCGAACTCAAACCCTTGGCGATGGAAAAGGTTAAGTTCCAAGTGCAACTGACGCCGATTACTCCCACGGCCAGCGGAGCCGACGGCATTTGTTTTCTCCTCAGCCCTAATCCTGGCGAACCCCTGCAACCCCTGAGCGAAACGGCCTCCGGTGGGGAAATGAGCCGGTTTTTGCTGGCGCTCAAATCCTGTTTTTCCCAAATTGATCCGGTGGGTACGCTGGTGTTTGATGAAATTGATACGGGGGTTTCCGGGCGGGTGTCCCAGGCGATCGCCGACAAACTACGCCAACTGGGCGAACGGCATCAGGTGCTCTGCGTGACCCATCAACCGCTCATTGCGGCTGTGGCAAATTTACATTTTCGGGTGCAGAAGGAGGTGTTGGATAGCGATCGCACGGTCATCCGCGTCATTCCGCTGATTGAACGGGATCAGCGGCGGCAGGAGTTGGCGGAGCTGGCGGGGGGGAAATCGGCTCAGGAGGCGATCGCTTTTGCGGAGTCGTTGCTCAACCAGGCGCTGGATCCAGCGCTGAACACAGTTGCTGATCCATCTTCTCTGGTTTCTCCTGCTCCTAAGCGCGATCGGCGTCAGCGTCGTGCTCCGGCCTAGTGGGCAAGTCCACGATGATGAGATCCATCGCAATTCGTAGGTTGGGTTGAGCCTTGCGAAACCCAACAGGGCCAAGGCGTTGGGTTTTTGCCTCAACCCAACAGGGCCGAGGCGTTGGGTTTCGTGCCTCAACCCAACCTACGCAACTGGTACCCGATAATGAATTCTTGAAAACCTCATTCCTTCGTTGTTAGGAACTTGAAAATAAAAATTTAAGAACGGCTGAAGTGCTTATCTGCTACAGTCTACAAGTCTTGACGCGACAGAAGACAACGGAAACGGAATCCACGCCACCGCACCAAGCCTCCACACAAAACGAACGACGACAACAAAAGGGAGGTGGCCTCTCGGTGCATTCAAGTCAAAATTCAGTTGTGAATATGACAACCAGTCACCCCCCTCCATTTTCGACCGCCAACCGACCTGAACGCCAAACTTTTCCCAATCCTTATTATATTCGGTTGGGCTACCGCAGCTTTCCCAGATTTTCTTTTGCACCGTAAAGCCAAACCTACCCTGACTATACGTCACCCACAGGCGATCAATATTACCTAGGTCCAAGCAGGGGAATTTCTGGATGTCTTCTACTCGCAGCCAACCTTTCTTCTGCCGATTCATCACTTCACACATCCGGTCAGCGGTTTCTTTGTCAGCCGCTTTCCAGTCCTTGGCCGCGAGCAAGTCGCGCAGTTTGACATAGTAGTTCGCCCCAAACCGTGCTGAACTGAGGTCGTCGGTGTCAAGCTGGGGTTGCTTCGCAGCGGCTTGTTTTTGTCGTTCTGCTTCGGCTTGTTTCTGTCGCTCCGCCTCCCGTTGCCGTTGGGCTTCCGCTTCCCGTCGTTTATGCTCCGCTACAGCCTGTTCTCGCTGCTTTTGTTCTTGCTGTCGTCGTTCTTGCTGCTGCTTATATTTCACCTCCTTTGGCGCTAACAACGGTTGTTCAATTTGGGCTACGACTTCATCGCTTAAGCCCAGAGATGCCTGAAACTGTTGCAAGCCCTGCCGCACAAAGTCATCCAGTGGATAGCCTGCTGCTAGCGCGCGCTCGAATTCTTTCCCGTAGCGCTGTCTTTTTTTATGATCCTGCTCGTGCCGCTGTTGTGCTTCTGCTTCCTGGCGCTGGCGGTCGGCTTCTGCCTGCTGCTGGGCTTGGGCCTGCTGCTGGCGCTCTAGCTCAGCCACATATCCCGCCAAATCATAGCCATCCAACACCGCCCACTCGATCTGGGCCACATCCTCCGGCTTCAGCCGCAGGTGGGCGCGATAGTCTTTCAGATCATCCAGCGTGCGCGAACCCAAGGGCGATTCCTGCGCCAAGCACTGACGGAACGTCTCCTCGTAGTCCTGCCGCTTGCGCTGATACTCCCGATAGGGCTTCAGCACCTCCGCTTCAATCGCCTCCGCCTCCGCCTCAGCAATCTGTAGCTCCACCCGCAGCCCCATCAACAATCGCTGCGCCGGAATCGTAAACACGCCTGCTGTCGCTCGACGCTCGACTTCCTTGCGATACTTCAACCTCGGGTCATCCTGGGGAGACCGGGCCAACCGAATCTGATACCCTTCCCCCTTGAGATGAATAATGTCAGGACTCATCACCGGCGAAGTCTCCCGGACCTTGCGCCCCGCATAGCGGTGCAGCTCATCCACCGTGATCACCCCATCCCCATCGGCATCAGCGGCTCCGCTGGCAATCCCCTCCACCAGGTAGCGGGTGTAGATCGACAACTCCGCGCCCTTTTCTTCAAAGGAATAATCCACCGCACTGGTCGAAGTCAGCACCACCCGCCCCTCGGCCCCGAGCTGCTCCTTCAGATCAATTGCGCCATCATCCCGCGCCACCAGCTCCCCAAAGGCCCCGCTAAAGCAGCAGTCGAGAATCAGCACCTGATATTTAGCCTTGCAACCGCGAATGCAGTCATGCAGAAACCGAGCCGGGGTGGCCGTGGAGCGGATTAGACCATGGCGCTGTTTTTCCGTATTCGCAGCGGCAAAATAGAGATCGCGGCGATCGTCCTTCACCCCATGCCCCGAAAAGAACAACAGCACCAAATCCTCCGGCTGCCGATCCTGAAACCACAGCTCAATCTCCCGCGCCATCTCCGGCTGGGTCGGGTTAACCACAGGTTTCGCTTCATCAAAGCCCCCCATCTGCGGATTCAGCAACACCTCCCGCAACGCCGCCACATCCCGAGACGCAGCCGGTAACGGTTGCAACCCCTCGCCATAGGTATCAACGCCGATTAAGAGTGCATACTTTCCCATGGAACTGGTTTCAAAGGCTACGGCTGCGGGTCAGGGTGAGTTTGCTCAGACCAAGCCTACTCAGGCTTGTTTGGTCCAGACGGGTTTTGCTGCTCCCGTATCTTAACCCGCAAGTTTGCCAGCCGCTCAATCGTGTCCGCCGCCTGATCCAACTCCTGTTTGTTGCGATACTCGATGTTGTAGGTCATGCCATCCATTTCGCCCGACAGCGTTAGAGTCTTGCCATACCGCAAATTTCCCAGGTAATCCATCAGCTTCCCCAGATTCTTGCGGTTAATCTCTGTGGTCAGCACTCCCATTAAAAACGCTGCCGCCCCAGATTTAGCAGCCTCCGGGATATCCTCCTCACGGGCCAGACGAGCAGATTGTACCCAGTCGCCAGACTCCAGTTCGTCGGCGATCGTTAACAAAAAACTTTCTAACTCAACCCGATCAAGGTCAAGACCAGCTTCGCTAAAGTCGATTAAGACAGCAGACGCTTCAGGCATGGTGGCTCATCCGTAGACTAAGGCTCCGCCCATCATAATGATTCAGACAGAGGACGTCCAGGCTAGGACTGCACGTCGCTTCGTGCCTGCTTAGGGGCCATCTCACACTGATACTCAACCCCTGCTGCGATCGACTCTTTCCTTACTTCGTTGTCGAGCATCTCGATATTTACGATTGCTCCCTATTGCTCCCTATTGGTCATGCGACCCTTCACCACTTCTTAAAGTCTTAACCCAGCGAATTACATCCTCAGGCAAACGCCGCGCCCAAGCACGACAATAATCAATTCGAGCCCTAGGCTCCTGCCAAACACTAAAATAAAAGCGATGGTCATACTTGCGAAAATGAGGAAAGAAAAACCCTGCCCCATAATCAACCTGAGGACCCACAAGTCGTTGAAGAATTTGACAGGACAGAACTTCTAACTCAGCGTCCTGGTATTGCTCTTGATAGGGTCCGGCGATAATCGCTTGAGGAACTTCTAAATTAAATAGAATTTCAAGTAGCTTGAGTTGCAGTAAAAGCAATCGTACACACTCGAACATTTCTACGGTTTCTAAAATGCTTTTCCAGTCAAGACAAGGGTGGCTCTTCACTAATGCCATAGCATCAACAAGCTGGCATAGCTTTAACTTTAAACAACAATGGTCCTTAGCTAGATATAAGCACAATAGAACAAAGAGATCTTCCGGTTGCAAGCAAGGAACTTCAAGATTTTCCCCTTCCGATAGGTTTAATTGCAGTTGAGTCAACCGTGCGATCAAAAAATCAGCACCCAAGACCTGTGAAAATTCTGGAGGAACCAAGGACTGATGCAGATCGACCTCAACCTTGAGCTGCGGGTGGAAAAAGCTCTCCTCCCAACCATAGGACTCCTTACGGGAGTAGCCTTGAGATAAGAGAAACTCACCAGCCTGCCTAAAGTCCTCAGGCTTAACCAGTAGATCCAGATCCGTAAACTTTCTTAGGCCTAGATCCTGATAGGCAAGTTGAGCAAGGGTAGGACCTTTATAAGGAATCGCAATAAGGTTCCTTTGCCCCATACCCTCCAAGAGTCGAGCCAATTCTCGGGTCAGAAAAACCGTTCGCATTCGATTGGCCAGAAAACTAGTCTGTAAAGTTCTAGAAACGGATGATGGCAACACATGCGGATAAAAGACCCTGAGATTATGACTCACTAACGCCGTTACACCCTGTTGAAGTGCCAAATGTAAGAAAGCTTGCCAATCGAGATCACGAAACAACTCAGGTTCTAGCTCTTGGGCTGGGGCAACCGAGAACGTACTCAAGGATAGCCGAAAGAGAAGTTGCCATTCCTGGCTTAGGTGAGGATTCTGCTGGAATGGATTGTAGGGAGTTGGGCGATCGCCTGACCCAGTCGTTTTCATATTAAAAATTCAATATTATTGACGTCAATCTTTGAACGATTAAATACCATCGACGCAAAATCTCCCTAGACAGCCTCCTTTTAAGCTGAGTATGGATTTCCCCAATTATTTCGAAGCCTACGCCAAAAATGCCCAAGCTGACGCTGTAGGCCATAGGGCACAACCGTAAAGATAGATTTAATTTGCCAGCTATCCCGAAGAAACTGTAAGAATGCTAACCAAGATTCATTCTGTTCTAAGACCGAGGCTTGCCGCTGATATTGAACATATCGACGCACAATTCGAGCCATAAGATGATAATTCTGATTCACGACAAACATTGTCTCCCATTGCTCAAGTCTTGTAGGAACTGCGGATTCAACTAAATTCGACCATTTTGTACAATCTGGTAGAGAAATTTCTAACTGGCGTAGATCAGAAAAGAGTAATTGTAGAGGCGCTAAAAGCTTATACTGGATTGCAGACTTCAGCAAATCTTGCCCATCGACTTCACTGGCTTGTAATAGCGCAATAAGTTCTACAAAATCTAACAGTAAAGATTCCCGGTTATCGACCATAGCCACAACTCGATACAAAATCTGATCCGTCAGAGACCAAGTTCGGCTGCTGACTTCGCCCATGTTTCCATCTAAATCATAGGCAATCGAACGCTCCCAAAGCTTCTGCACAATCGCGGGAGAAGGACTCCAATGACTCAACTGACGATACAACAATAACGGTGGATAGGTATCATGGATAAACCAGAGACACCCTGCCCACCGTAGTGTCTCTAGGGGATTTAAGGAATTGCTCTTCCATCCCAACTGCTGTAATTGGGTTGCGATCGCCGTACAGTGTTCGAGGTGAATTTGGAACCGTAGATCCCTGATCGGAGCAAGACCCTTATCATAGGGGTTTTCAGCTTGCCATAAGCCTCGGTTGAGCCAAACAATCGGAACTTTAGACTCATGACAAAATTGAAACAGAGATCTTAACGCTAACAGAATCGTCTGGTTTTTACACCAGGAAAGTCGTTGTACTCCCTTAATTCGAGGTAGAAGAGGGGTTTGAATCCCTGAGGCTATGAGTTTTCTATGAATGTTTGGAAGGAGCTGATAGGTTTGTCCATCCAGATCTTCAAAGTCAATTTTATTTAACCATTTTTTCCATAAAATATCTGCCGAGACATCAGATGAATAAAGAAACTTTAATAGATATTGATGTTCTAAATTCAAGTTCTTCAACAAAGACTGCATGATAGCCATGATGGATAGAAGTTTACAAATGCTAGAAGTTTAATGATGCGGGACTAAAGCCCCTACAGAATAGGAAGATCGTTAAGCAGATAGACTATCGGGTGAAGTGGATGCTTGAGGAGAGAAGGCTGAATAGGGGAGGAGTTGGCGATCGCGCAACTCATAAATCTCGTCTGCCTCTTCAAGTACTTCTGGATTATGGCTAATTATTAAGATTGCAGGCATATTTTCCAACTGTCTCAGATTCTTTAGAAGGGTTTTGATGGCTTGAATATCAAGATGATTGGTCGGTTCGTCTAGGAGTAGTAGCTTGGGCTGAGTGATTAGGGCGCGGGCGATCGCCAATCTCTGACGCTGCCCTCCCGAGAGTCGCACACCCCGTTCTCCAACTAACGTCTCATAACCTAGCTCCAAACCACAAATAAACTCATGGGCCATTGCAAGCTTACAAATCTGAACGAGCCGCTCATCATCAATCCCAGAAACACCATAAAGAATATTTTCCCGAACCGAACCCTCAAAAATAGAACCATCCTGCATAACAACTCCAATCTGTTTGCGAAAATGTCTAATATCGAGAACTTGATAGGGATAGCCATCGGCCCAAAGACTGCCGCAAGTCGGCTCATGGAATCCAATTATTAGCGAGAGCAACGTACTCTTGCCTATGCCATTCGGGCCAATAATCACAATCACTCTGCCTGGCCAAGTCACTAGATTAACATGATGGAACAATGCTGCACTCGATTGACTAGAATAGGAGAATTCTACATCTCTCAATTCTATATGACCTGTAAAATCAATCTGTGTTTTTCCCTTATAAGGCGTGAAAGAGACTTCCGAAAACATTACCTCATAGAGCTTTAAGAGTGACTCATGACCTTCAAGAATATCAGGTAAAAGCTGGAGAACTCGGAACGCATGTTCTTTTGCCAACCAAGCTGTACCCAAAAAGGCCAAGGTCTCTCCAGGCGTTGTTTGCCCCTGACTCAACAGAAAGCTGCTCGTTACCAAGACAAGCATGATTAATGTCGTCATCATCAGGTTATTCACTTGACCGTGAAATGCACCCAGCCAAACAAAATTCAAGTGGGTAACGTGTTCTTGTCGGACAAGCTGCATTTGTCGGGAAATTTCTTCTTCTTCTGCTCCGCGTAAGCGAGTCAGATCGATTTGTTGAAAAACGAAACGAGATCCTCGAGCATAGTCTTCACAAGCGCGATGATATCGACTAATTCGCCCTTGAATACGTTTCCCAATCCAGAAGTTTACACCATAGACTAAGGGAATTAGAATAAAGGCTAACAAAGATAGAATTAAATTTAGTTTAACGAGAATGCCAACAAAAATAATCGTTATCAGAAAAGAGGGAATGACCTGAGAGATCAGGTTAATCATCATGACATCTAATCGACGAGTATCTTGGTTGATGATAGTATGGAGTCGATTTTGATCGGCTTGGCTATAATAAGTTTTTGAAAAGCTATATAATCGCCTTAGTAGAGCTATCCAAAACTTTCGAATTGCGGTCTTACCAATTTTCAGCATATTGTAGCGGCTCCAAAGAATCGCCACGCTATTAAGCAGATAGAGAAGCATAATGCTGCCGGTTGCTAGCCCTAGTTGTTTATAATTCTGGCTAGGCAAAACTGAATCAGCAACGTACTTCATGATTAGTGGAATCGGAAGTAGGATTAAAACCTGAAAAACTGATATCAGAATAGAGAAGGCTAGCCAAACATAATGACCTCGATAAAACTGGAGATAGTACAGCCATGGATTTGATTTCATAAAGCTATCTGTTATGAATGGGAACAGTTCTATGCATTAACGACAATCCTGAGTCAATCTTTAGAACCGTTCCTGTCGTATATTGTGAAAAATAGTTTGATGCTAAATAAATGGCTGCACGTGCTATATATTGAGGAGGAATTTTTGTCCCATAAAGTTGACCTTTATGATCAGGTATTGGAGTATTATTGTCATCCAGACCTATCCAACCAGGTGCAATACCATTAACTCGAATATTCATCGGTGCTAGTTCAACCGCAAGTTCTTGGATAATCATACCGATCGCAGCCTTAGAAGAGCTATAACAGGCATAGCCTAAAGGGATCCATTGGTGGATAGAAGACAGAAAAATCATGTTGCCCATGATCTGCTTTTGTATCATTTCTTGAGCCAATAGATGTGTCAGGTATACAGGGCCAAGAATATTAGTCTGATATGTTGTCTGCCACTCAGCAAGAGCAAATTTTTTGATGGAGCTGGGTAAGGTAATGCCTACATTATTGATTAACACATCAATAGTGACATCTATTTCCGTTAAGCCTTGAAAGACTTGATCAATTTGTGCGAAGTTTGTAATGTCACAGACAAATCCTTGACAGAAGCCTCCTATCGCTTTTAAGTCTTGCTCAAGCTTTTGCTTAAGCTCTTGGTCGATTTCGATAAAATAGATATTGGCTCCTTGTTGTATGCATTCGAGGGCGATCGCCCTACCAATATTACGTCCAGCTCCCGTAATCAAAACATTTTTTCCCTTCAATAAACTTCCCATGGCTACGAGCTGAATATCTGGCGGATATTGAATGGAGCAAACGTTTGTTTGACTTTGAGATTCTGGCGGTGACATAAAAGCGTGAACAGCAGCTCTAATTCTAGGAAATGTAAACATAATTGATTTCCCTATCTTCTATTTCCTATTCTCTTTTATACATTTTCAACTTACATCATGTTTTGACAAAACTTTCCGAATTAACCCCAAGTAGCTCTCTATCATCTGCTTCTCTCGAAAGACGGTCTCTGCTCTTTGCTTACAAGCCGCTCCAAGCTGCGGCAGCAGCTCTGGCCGATTGGCCCAACTTGCTAGGGTGTCTGCTAATGCTCTAACTGTCGCTTCAGAATCAACCGCCGGGTCCGGTAGTAAGACTCCAGTATTTCCTAACTCTTCAGGGATTCCGCTGACGGCAGAGGCAATCACAGGCACTCCTTTAGCCATGGCTTCCATAATTGCAAGGGGCATGCCTTCAAATTGAGAAGGTAAAATAAAGATATCTGCCGCATCTAGTAAATCGGGTATATCGTTACGCTCACCGAGAAATTGGATGCGATTTTGGAATCCTAAATCCCTGACTAGTTTTGTGAGACGGGCATCATCGTTGCCAGTACCTGCCCACAAAAAGTGCAGATAATTAAAGACTGCATGCTCCTGTAACTGCTGAAGTGCTTTTAGTTGATATTGATAGCCTTTACAAGGATCTAATCGAGCAGTTGTAAGACAGGCTATTGCATCGTGAGGCACATTCAAGCTTTCACGAATTCTCTTACGATTTTGCTTGTCTTTTTGTTCAAAATAAATATTAGGCCTACCGTTATAGATAACTTGTCCAAAATTCTGATTTAGAGCGAATTTTTGATGCAACAAATCAAGATTTTCCTGAGAAACTGTAACAATAGCTTCTGCATGCTTATGAATTTTAGAGATTCGTTCGATATAAGGACTTAATAGATCAGCCCAAGTCCTTGTTACACAGTGAATGACTACAATAAAAGGGATTTTTAAATCTCGTGCAACTTCCATCGCCGTTAAATTGGATGAAGGTTCCCCATTAGAAAAAACTATTAGTTCTGGCCTGATCTTTTGAAAAATTTTGAAGGACTCAGACCAATCGCAAAGCTCACGATCCGTAGTGATTGTGAGATATTGACCGGGCTTGAGCCAATGGTGATAGATCCCTAGTTGCTCTCGTTCCAGAAAAAGAGAATCATCTAACTGAGGCTGCACACAAGAAATCTGAAAATTCTCTTCGGACAATGCTAAAAGTAGACGATGATTCCACTGCCCAACACCATAGATCCCCGTCCGATTACTATAGAGTAAAATGTTTCTGGCCGTAGAAGATTTTTCTCCTTTCAATGATTCACTAGAACAGCTAGGTTTAATAACACCTAGGTTTACAAGCTGCTGACTATTTTTAAAACAAATAGAGATTTCCTGGTCATAAAGGCTGAGATTATGACATTCACGAAGTTTTTTAGCGTATTGTTTATATTGAAATGCTCCTTCATGATGTTCCTGTCTAAGAACTTCGCGTTCAACATAATCAATAAAGTTTCTAATATATTTAAAATGCAATACTGCTCCAGTTTCAGTTGAAATTTGATCTTCAAATGTCCCGATAAAATGTTGACCACCACTCAATAACATAGAAGAATGGTACTTGATGAGCGGAATTTTATTGAGATAATAATCACCCTCCTCTCCAAATACTCTTGCTCGCATTCCTCCTGTATAGCGTATTTGACCTGTATAGGGAGGCTGGGTTTCAGTAATTTTTCTATGGAAAGGCACTTTATCAAAATAGGGACAAACATCTAAAAAGTCCTGACCTGCTTGATAGGTTGTTTCCTGGATTGGGCGATCGCTATACATATCCAACAAAATAGCAGGAAAAGCTCGCTTGTATTGACGATCTAAATCTGCACAAAGATCTTTGATGCTACGTGTTTCACAATCGGGATAGATAAGTACTTCATCGGCATCAATCGTAAGACACCAGTGGTCAATTCCATATTTCTGAAGTAAAAGTTCAAACCAAGCAGAACCGAAGTTGACCTGGTTAAATGAATAATTGCTGTTCCAAACCATTACATCAGCTTGGGTTTGTAAATAAGAGCCGGTCTCATCACTTGAGTTGTTGTTGACAATCAGAAACCGATCTACACCCTTTTGACGATAGTATTGAAGCAGATAAGGTAGCCGAAGACTTTCATTTCGCACTACAATACAGCACAAAATATCATCCTGTTTAATCTCTAGGGCTTCCCCACTCATTCGTCGTAAGTCGTAGTGCTCAAATGCAGCCTCAAATCCCTTGACCTTAATCAGCAGATGACTCAGTTGCTTATGAAATTGCTCAACATTAGAATAATAAGATAATGCCTGACTATAATGTTGAATTGCCTCTTCCAGGCATCCTTGCTTTATGAGTAAAGGTCCACAGCGTGCGTATGCTTCCAGGCAGTTAGGTTGGAGTTGAATAACCTGACGATAGCCCGTGATCGCTTGTTCAATGCGCCCAGTCAAACTCCAGGCATGAGACAACTTCAATCGAGCCTGAGCCTGCTCGGTGAGCTCTTGTTCTCCAAACGTCTTCCCACAAAGCTTTTGGATATCGTCAAATGAATCTAGCATGGCCATAACTTACTGCTCCGGTAAGGTATTGCTTGAGGACATTCTATCTCCTGCACGACGGCGATCGAGCGAAGCCTTAATTGCATGCAGGTATTGATTGCGATCCTCCCGATTGGTTAGGCCTACATTCGTTTTATGTAATCGCCGCTTTGCTAGGACATCAGGTAATGTCAAGCTTTTTAAGCTTGCATCCTGAGCACGAATTAACCACTCTACAAATTCCCCCGCTGTCAAACACTCGTTAAAATTTCCAACGGTTTGAAAGACCGAGTGACGAGCCATCATGGTTGTAGCATTATGGCCTACTACTGGAGATGGCGGACAATAGAGGCGAGTCTTTGCTTCCGGTTCTAAGTCTGGACTTACAAAACACTGAAGATGGGTGAAAATCAGATCCGTAGAGGGCTGATCAAGAATGGCTTGCACTTGCCGTTCTATTTTAGTCGGCATCCACAGGTCATCTGCATCTAAAAAGGCTATCCAGTTGCCACTGGCCCTTGCAAGTCCAAGATTGCGAGATGCAGGTGCACCTTGGTGAGAATTTTGAATTGGAGTAACTTGGGGGAATTGGCTGGCGATCGCCAAACTCCTATCCGTAGAACCATCGTCTACCACAAGAATCTCATGCACAGGAAAACTTTGAGCCAAGACGCTTTCAATCGTCTGTCCTAGATAGCGTTCTCCGTTATAAACAGGAATAATGGCACTAATGGAGAGTTTGTTGTTCATTTTTCTCGAGCAACCAAGGAAACATAATCAATTTATCAATTCACTACCATGTCCAACATATGCCGAAACACTTGGAAAGTTAGGAGGTGGGGGAACCTGAAGCGTAGCATCCTGTCGTATTCGATTGAGACGACGCTTATAAATTTGAACAGTGCCTAACTCGATTTGATTTTTGTTGCGAGTCATATTCGCTTCATGTCGTTGATAATGCAGGACTACATCCTCTATCTCAAGCTTCCATACTCTCTTTTCCCAAGCCCTCAAAAACCAGTCAATATCTTCTCCATACAGCAACGTCGAATCAAATAAACCAACCCGCTCGAACACGGATTTGCGATAGAGTGAGCTACCTATGTTAACAAATCTATAAGTTTCTGAAGAAAACGCTCTATTTTCTGCTTCTTGATTGAGAGATTCGGTTGATCTGGCCTTCCAAACTTTCTGAAGTATCAGTCCTTGAATAATATCAAACGATGGGTTTTGCTGTAAGCAAAGTGCCATCTTTGTGAGAATTTTATCTCCCCACAGATCATCAACATCAAGAAAAGCAATCAAGTCTCCACTGGCAACTTGAATGCCATGATTTCTAGCAGCCGCAGGTCCTTGATTTTCCTGATATAAATATTTAATTTCATCTTGAAGGCTGAGTGCAATGTTCTCAGTGGAGTCAGTCGAACCATCATTCACAACGATAATCTCCAAAGGAGAATACCTCTGAGCTTGAATATTCTGAATGGTACCTCGCAGAAATTTCTCGCCGTTATAAACTGGAAGCACAACGCTAATTAGGGGTAGAGGCACAGTCATTTTTATTGCCTCTCTAGAAGGAATCTTTTGATCAACTGGTGTATTGCTTGGCTGTCTGTTCCAACATTCAGATAGAAACAGGGCAACTGAGACAATGTTTGTGTAATTAAGTCACAGGCGGCTTTACCGGCCCCCCCTAACTGCATAATGGTACTGGGTATCAATGCCACAAGACTCTCCTCTAGCGTGGCCTGAGTCATGGTAGTATTCAGTTTTCCGGTCACTCGCGGAATGAAAATAGCGTGAATTGGAGCAGATTTTAGAAGTTTTTCTGGCATCCACTCATGAATAAAATAAACGGCCTTCTCTTTATCTAGTTGTTCTGGATTGCTAATGTAGGGCTTCAGAAAGGGTAAGCGATCGAGATCGTTTGCGTTCTTTTTGCCCGTATTATAAATACTAAATACAGTTGGCTTAGGTTCTGCTGTGATCAAACAATAGTCATCGCTGACATACCTCAAGTCCGAATTCAAACTGGATAATGCCGTCGTTGACTTTCCCGATCCCCCTTTTCCAACTAACAGTATACAGCCCTCAGGATATCCAATTGATGCTGCATGCACTAGCTGAATCTTTTGCGCACTTAACCATACATTCAAAATACTTTGAAAAGGTGCCCCCCTTTCCCAATAGGGAATTAAAGTATGATCTTCAACCCAATACAGCGCAAGATTCTGTTGTTTATCTACAATTACAAGCGCGTTTGATTCCCATTGCCGAGCCGTGTAAATACGTTCATTGACAAAACCACGGACCTCACCTCGCTTCTGATATTGGTACTCTTCCCAGACTGGTGCAGGTCGGGAGATGCCAGTTTCTTGGCTGCTGATGAGGCAAATGGTGAGGTCAGGAGTTTCAGCCGGTGAGACCTCTAGATGGGCGATCGCCCGCGTTAACAAATTAATCAGCGCTTCCCCGGTAAAGCGTAAACAAACAATAAAATTAGCAATTTGAAAGTACCGAACTGTTAAGTTTTGACTTTCTAGTTCTGCCTTCTGATAGGTTTGATAAACCTGCTCAAAATATTCGATTGAGCGCGATTGCTGCAACTCTGCGCTGCTTTCCAATAGTGAGCTAGTCATTGAGTCTTGAGGGATCAAGCAGCTACATCCTTGGATACATTAGGCCAGCCTGACTCATCTACATCATGAATAGGATCGACCAGCAACAACTCTTGCATATCGTTATACTTATTGAGTTCAGCTGGAATGAAGGCTAATCGATTATTACTCAAGTCTTGACTCAAATCTAGGCTCTGATCTGGAGCGGCTATCCCATCACTCTTTGAAACTAACCCTTCGTTTTCTAAAGACAGAACTAAAGCAGTGAGCGATGCCTGAATTTCCTCGGGTGAAGATATATATTTTTTCTCAAGTCTATCGCTGATCTCAGCCAACGAGCAGCCATGAATTAGCATTTCCCAAATCTCCGCGCCAGTCTCGACAAGACTATAATAGTCTCCCGTCATCATGTTGATAATGACGACTTCTCCTGAGATAGTTTCTTGCAAAACTTGGGGAGCAACTTTAAATCTAGATTCCATGTATTATATAAACTCCAAAAACACAAACCCAAAAAACGACTTGTCTCACTTCAATCCATAACTCTTAATGAATAGTAATGGGAAATGAGCAGTAATGGGAGCTTAAAATAGCCTAGAGAATGCAGAACAATTATTTTAGGCGATAATACAGGCTAACCGTAATAAAAGCAACAATATCGCCTGTTTTATTAAATAATGTAAAATTGGCCTGAGATTAATTTCACATTATTGCTCGTCATGATGTACAAGAAAGAATAAGATTTTGCGGCACAAGGCGTGATAGCACTCCTTCTGTCAGGGCAAGACTATGTCTCATTGCGACACCAAGTGTGCCGTCTTTTAAGGTTCTCTAAGATACAGTGTGTTTTGCGGTTGATTTCCTTACACAAAAAAGTTGTATGATCGATCTTTTTGCGATCTGTCTTTTCGTTCTATTTTTGATTATCTGTATTCCGATTATACGAATTTTCTGGAAATTTATTATACTATTACGCTCTTTTAACCGCTCTCCCATAGATTTGAGTAGTTATCCCAAAGCTGCAATTGTCCTTAGCATTCGTGGCGTTGATCCATCTTTGCAATCATGTCTTGAAACGTTGTTCAATCAAGATTACCCCGATTATTATGTGTCTATTGTTGTAGATAGTGAAGAAGGTGAGGCTTGGCAAGATGTTAATTCGATTGTCCGTCAAGCTGCTCAAAGGAATATCCAAGTGTCTCCCCTACGCGATCGCTCTAACGCTTGCAGTCTTAAATGTAGTGCTCTAGTCCAAGCAATTTCAGAGCTGGATTCCTCCTATGAAATTATTGCCATTATCGATGCAGATGTGGTCACTCACTCTTCTTGGCTGAGAGAACTTGCGACACCGTTAATTGACAATAGTCAGATCGGTATCACCTCAGGCATCCGGTGGTATGTACCGACTCTTAAAGCAATGGGTTCACTCAAAATGGGCTCGGTAGTTCGTTACCTATGGAATGTTTCTGCCGCGATCAGTATGTTTTATTACAACTGTCCTTGGGGCGGATCTATGGCAATGCGGCGATCGCTCTTGCATGAAGGAGGACTTTTAGAGCTTTGGAAAAGAGTTCTATCCGATGACAATACGGCTGCCACAACGGCTCAAGGTCTTGGACAGACTATCCAGTTTGTTCCTAGTGTCATTATGCTCAACCGTGAATCTTGTGATTTGTTGGGATGTTGGCGCTTTATAAAACGGCAATTTCTATGGTCATGCCTCTATCATCCCCAATGGAATGAAATCATTGTGCGGGTATGGTTGAGAATTATTCTGCTTGGCATAGCGGCGATTCTTCTGCCCATTGCTCTGTTTACGCAGCAGTGGTCCACGGTATTGTGGACCCTAGGGGGAGTGCTTCTCTATAGCCTGACAATTATTGCTGCATTGGTCATCTCAGAAGTCGAAATTCGTAAGATTGTACAGTTTCGAGGGGAGAGGATTGAAAACTTTTCGATTGCCCAGATGATTCCCCTTGTTTTTCCCCTTGTCCTCGCCCATATCGTCTCTTTGGCTGGAGCGGTTGCAGCAACGACTATGCACCAAGTTGAGTGGCGAGGAATTAGGTACGACATCCAGAATCCATTCCAGGTAAGCCTTCTCAACTACAAGCCCTATGGCACTGTATCTGTTGAGCGCAGTAATCGATCCATTCTGTAGTGAAATCCCTGAAAATACTTATCTAGTTTTGGTTTATATCTCTTCCCTGTCACTATGATTAGGTAAATTATTCTGATTACTGTAGCGAAGAGAAACTCTCAATTTGAAGATTTCTATGGGAGTTAGCCAACGCTGTGTCTTTTTCATTTGTTTATAGTGTACGCATGACGTGCAGGGAATATCTTCTCTTTCCTCTTTTTTCCCCAACAACATATCTCTGGCGTAGGAGATTTTGGAACCCGTAAGAACTTCCTCTAAATCATCTTTAAACGCATTGCCAAAATCTCCCCAAAAATTTACACAACATCCCAATACACGGCCATCCCAGTTGATTTGAGGAATATTCCAGAGCTGACTACAGGCTTCCTGATGCAAGATATCTTCTGAGAGCGTCTCTACGGCTATCGACTCCTCACATTCACCCGAAGACAAATCTTCATCCCAGGAAGGTTTTAGAAAGAATCGCATCCCCAGCGACTTCGCTAAATCATGTGCTTTTTGAATCTCATGTTGATTATGCTTAAAACTAACAAACTGCCAGCCCAGATCAGGAAATAGAGTACGATACTTTTTCTTGTAAAAGTTTAATCTTTCGATGTTTGCTATAACTCTATTGAAGTCTCCTTCCCTTCGATACAAACTATAAGTTTCTGGGGTTGCACCGTCGATTGAACAAGTGATTGCGTAAAACTTATATTTACACAGTCCTTCCAAGACTTCTTCTTTTACCGTATTAAAGTTTACGCCATTCCTGGCTGTCAATCTAATGCTGTGCTCATGTGCGTATTTCATAATGTCAAGAATCTGCGGATTTAAGAATATCTCTCCCCAGTTTGACAGTTCTATGGACAGGATTTGAGGATTTTTATCCAATAAAGTTTTAAAATCATCGAATTTGAGAAATCCTCCTCCAAGATGCTTCTTGATTTCGCCCATGGCTGTCGGACAAGAAGGACATTTTAATTGGCAGTTTGACGATGCTTCTAATCGAATATTTTGAAATTGATTATGGGATTGCATAGATTTTGTTGTCACACTTGTGTTTATATAGATTCTCGCGGCTAGGCTTTGAGTGCTAGATGCTGGAAAATTGAAAACAGTAAACCCACGACTCCTTAGGAATGGGTCATCAAGTATCTCAAAGAGACCAAGCTAAAGAATACATCAATCGCTCAGTGATCCTTGTATTCTACCAGACTAGTTGATAGGGTACCAAAGCACTCGCCTCTACAGAGGCTAACTCTCTCGTCGTTATTTATCTCGTTGGAACCTTGCACTTAGGGAATAAATCAGCAATCCTGTCCAAATCAAGCCAAACGTAAGTCCATGGGCTGATGTAAACGGTTCATGATACAACAAAACTCCTAGCGCTAGCTGTAGACTGGGCGCGAGATATTGAAAGAGGCCCAGGGTTGAAAGTCGCAGCCGCTTTGCCGCATTGTTAAACCAGAGCAACGGCAGGGACGTGACTAACCCAGACCCCACAAACAAAAGCGTGAATCCTGGTGTTTGGGTAAAATGCCCCGTCCCTGTGGCTTGCCAATGGAGCGCAAAGGCAAGCGCTACTGGCATGAGCAGCATTGTTTCCACTGCTAGCCCCACCATTGGAGCCACGGGAACGAGCTTGCGGAGCAGCCCATAGAAAGCAAATGAAATCGCCAAAATCAGCGCAATCCAAGGGACTTGTCCCAGTTGCCAAATAAACAAGCCAACGCCTAAGGTTGCTAAACCAACCGCAATTTGTTGCCAGCGGGTGAAGCGTTCTTGCATGAAGAGAAAGCCTAAAACCACTGTCACCAAGGGATTGATAAAATAGCCCAGACTGGTTTCGACGACGCGATCGCTATTCACCCCGTAAATATAAATTCCCCAATTGCAGGCCAACAGCGACGCACTCAAAAACAGCATGAAAACGAGGCGGGGCGATCGCCACACCCCCAGCAGTTCCCGCCAACGCCCCAGCCCCATTAGCAAAAGCAAGAGCAATCCCGTAGACCAAATCATTCGATGACTCAAGACTTCCGCCGCCGGAATGCCCTTGCCAAACAACTTCCAGTACATTGGGAACAAACCCCAAGCTCCGTAGGCCAGGATGGCGTAGAGGGGGCCGAAGCGATCGCCCGGTAAAGGTTGAGCGGCCTGGGAGAGCAGCGGAGAAGAAGAAGCCAAAGGACGGACCCCATGGAATATCAGTGATCATGAGCCTTCACCCTAGCGATCGACTCTGCCCTTCGCCAAGGCACAGCTCAGCCCGATTTTCGCCAACACAGATGCCAATGGCCCTAAATCCACCGTAATCGCGCTAAAAATGGACTACTGACCTTTTATCGAACTCTAGCTATCCCCATGTCTGGACTGGCGATTTTGATCGCGATCATTGTCATCGTCTTGCTCTGGTCTCAGTTTCGCCCAGGCCGTAGCAGCCCCTTGGGCCGAGGCAATAGCGCCAGGCAGCTAAGCAAACGCGTGGGTAAACAGGCGGCCAAGCGTCTGATCCAGCAGGTGCAGCGCAGCCATCCCGATCGATCGCGCGACTGGTGTGCCGATAAAGCACTGTTTGATCTAGAGCGCGATCGCCGCTATTAGACGCTGAGTAAGAATTTTTTGTATTGATTTCAACAAATCCCATTAAAGCCCGTTGCCGAAAAATTCCGATCCCTTAAGATAAAGCCTGCAACCCCGATCATTAGTACTGTGCTTGTCCGCCGTTTTTCACGGGTGCCATCTTCCTATGACTAACCTTGAACTCGATGCTTTTCTGGCACAATGTTGTCAGCAGCTAGAGCGACGTCAAGCCTATCTCGTGCAGGAGTTTGGGCTGGGGCAGTGCGAGCGCTTTATCTTGGATTTAGAGCGGGGCTTACTGTCGGGATGCGATCGCCAACAGGTTCGCCTCCAAGCGAATATCACCCCCATTGGCTCCTACTGCCTGCGGCAGCGGCAGTGGCGGTGGGCTTGGGCTGATCAGAAGGTATCGCCCAGCCTCAAGGCAGAAGCAGCCTATCTCAAAGGCTTAGCCCATCAGACAGGCTTAGCATTTTTTCAAGCAGAATCGTTCGAATCCGATGAACAATTGACCTGGGAACTCACGGCCATGGCCTGCCATTACCTGGACGCGGCAGGCTGGTATCGCATGGCGTCGGATGAGGGATTTTGGATTCTGGCACTCAACTCCATAGAGGGTTAGCACAAACCTTAAACATAGACCTTAAGTATAAATCTTAAACAGCGTCCCCTGGGCCGGGGGCCTCGCTTCTTGCAGGGTCACTGCCTGTTTTTCAAACCGGAGCTGAGTCGCTTTCAATTGTGTTTCAAACTGGGCTTGATAGGGACGATTTGGATCGATCAACCAGCATTGTCCCTGAGGTTTTAACACCGACTGAATGAGACCTAGTAAGGGTTCAATATTTCGCGTTTCGTAAATAACATCTGAAGCCAGCAGGAGATCAACTTCTAGACCTGCCGGGGGAACGCGCCAGTCCAGGGGGAGAGTCTCGAATTGTTCGCAGGGATGGAAGCCGTTGGCGATCGCATTCTCCGCCGCAAACCTCAACGCCGCGCTGTCATAGTCACTAAAGCAAACCCAAAACCCTTGCGCTAGGGCCGCGACACCGGGTAGACCGACGCCACAACCGATTTCCAGCGCCCTGAGACCCATAGGCCAGCGGTTCAAAAGGATCGCTTGGGCGAGCATTTGGGCGGAGGGCCAGAGGTCGGCCCAATAAGGCATATATTCGTCCCGCTCAAAGGCTTGATGGGTCGCGGGGTGGTCGAGCAGGGCGTCAATATTGCCGGGGTAGCGGATAGAAAAGGGGCGATCGCCCCGCCAATGACCATTGGAATCTTCCCATCCCAAGGTTTCAAACGTCAGAATTCGTTCTACAACCGAGCCTAAGGCTTCAGTTGGCGTCTCATGGAGAAAGGGTTGGGAGGGCATAACCAAACAGCCATACAATAACGGTCATTCCAAGCAGACAAAAACAACAGGTAAAAAAGAATCCAAAAAAACAGGGACAATAGACTATCTTAGAATAGCCCATTGTCCTGCGATTCATTATTCCTCAATTCTCCTGTTGAGAACTTCCCTGTCGAAGATATTGGATTAATGATTGACCGATTGTCAAACACCCGTTAAATGCGCGTTTAATAGTATACCGAGAGTATTTCGTCAAACGCTAATCGATGAGTTAATCGATAACTCTTTTGGCTTGGTCCTTAACATCTTCGACGGCATGACGGCCTTCCGCTTCCGCTTGCTTCCCTTGACCTTCAATCTGGTCTTTCTCGCTACCGGTGACTTTGCCTACTGTCTCTTGGATTTTACCTTCGACATTCTTAGCCGTTGCTTTGGCGCGATCTTCTAAACTCATGACTGGTCGTCTCCTAATTGATAGGGTTGAAACCTTGGATTTCGTCTTGTTCAACCTAAACCTAAATTTAGATGAAAACCAAGCCCCTGAATATCGCCCTAAGGAGTTGTTTGTTACTATGATTGACTCTTTCTAAAGATGCAGGCCATGGAATTTTGCAAAATCCAAAGATACAGAAGCCCAAAGATATGCTCAAAGAGATAAAGGTATTGAGCGTTACACACCTGCCCCCACAGCACGCTGGCCCGATCCCCTATCACCCTTTAGTCTGGTGGGACTGAGTTGATTCTAGCGAGGCAGCACCATGGTTCCGTCGATTCAACAAGAGCGCAAGCGTTCAGGAAAGCTCCTCATGCGGGGTCTAAAGCACAGCTTGGTGCTGGCCAAGATGCGAGTCCATGCCATCGGGACTCGACTCTCCCGTCGGTTGCAGAGGGCAGTCTTCACATGGCCTTCGCGGGTGGGCTGGATTGATACGGTGATTGTGACGCTGCTTTATGGTTGTATTGCTCTCGTGGTAGGGTTTGCGTCAGGTTTAGTGAATCCGCCTATTCCCAGCGAAATTTCCCGCGAGCTGTTTGCACCCAAAGCCTTGGTTGCGGCGCTTCTACCCGACCATTTTTGGACCTTTGCGGGAATATCGTTTTTGCTGCCTGCGCTGGCGGAGGAGTTGGTGTTTCGGGTTTTGTGGGTGCCTCGCCGGGAGGAGCGATCGCCCCGCTGGCGAAAATGGGCCTGGGCGGCCTTGGCCTTGGGTGCTTTTGTCCTCTGGCATCCGCTCAATGCAAGATTCTTTTTAACCGATGCCCAATCGGTTTTCACGCAACCCAGCTTTCTCGGTCTAGCCGCACTTTTAGGCTTGGCCTGTACGGTGTTGTATCAGCGGACGGGTTCAGTTTGGAGTCCGGTGGTGTTTCATTGGTTGGTTGGAGTGGGCTGGAAACTGTTGGGTGGGTTTGCTTGGCTAGAATCCCTAGGACGCTAGCAAACGCCAAATTCGTAAACGCTAAATTGATATGGGCATCAAGACTACCAAGGACTACTCACCATGGTAAAGCTTGCCCAATAGAAAGGATTGGACAAGTCATCCGTTGTCGGAATTTCCAAGGCATCTGGCAAATCAACTGCGCCCCTAGACAACTGTAGTCGAATGCCTTGGGATGTTGTAGCGCTGTTCTCTTCAAACCGCACTTCTCCTCGCAGCATCCGCAATTGGGCTTGCCGCAGCGCCTCGGCTTTAGTCGATGCCGTCCCTAGTTGGCTATAGAACTCTCCCATGAGTGCCAGCGTTTCCGCATCATTGACATTCCACAAACTTGCGACAGCCGATTTAACGCCTGATTGGAGCGCCATCCCGGCAAACCCAAGCTCTGCTTGGTCATCCCCCAAAGCCGTTGAGCAGGCACTCAGCACCAAGAGCTCCAGCGGACGCCAGTGCAAATGATGCATGTGATCTAGAGCCAAGGGTTGATCCCACAACTGAATATAGGATTGTGCCGGTTTGCCTGTTCGGAAGGCGGCGTGGGTTGCGAGATGCGCCACATCAAAGGCTTGGGAGCTGAGGGCATTGCGTAGGTTTTTGAGCGTGAACGTTTCGTTTAAAAAGGACTGGCCTTGCCAAGGGCGTTGAGAGGTTTTAGTCGTCTGTAGTTCTTCAATAATGGTATTTAATTCCAGCGGAACGGCTGGCAATGGATCTTGTGTTTGAAACTTAGATGCTCCCATGGCCAAAATTTTTCGTTCTGGCAAACCCGTATAATGGGTGTCAATGAGATTAAATGCCGGAATTCGCGTTAGCGCATACTTTTCAATTAAATATTGCTGACCGTCATGGAGGGCTGCGATCGGTATCCCTCGTAACCCTTGGCCTAAACAGACGAGGATTGTATCGATGTTTTGTGCCTGCAAATAGTCCGCCTCAAAGGGCTTAATGATCCAATCATGCAACTTCTGAGCAGCAGCCAGCCGCACGATGGGCCGAGGGCTCACCACATCGCGATAAAACCGATGCACTGTGGTATCCAGTTGGGGACGAGCGGCCTCGGCTAAATCTCGCACAATTGGTGCTTGCCCTGGTGTAATTAAAACCAAATGCAGTTCTTTTTCCCGAGGCATGACCCAGAGGACTGCGGGTTTTGTGCTGGTTTGTTCGCCAACCTGGGTGAGGGTCTGGGCGATCGCCGCTGGATCCTGGGTCACCTCTGTCAAATCCCGCCCAAAATAATCCTCAAACTCGGTCTCTAGACGTCGCTCCATGGCTAAGACTTGGTTGGATAGGCTGACTTCGGCGGCGATCGCCTCTCCCGGTCGGAGAAGATTAGGCACAAGACTAGGCCCTAAACCGACCCCAAGCACGAATACAAAGCTCAAGATTGCCCAAATCCATCTACGGCTTTTGCCCCTCAATGTCATTTTCATGAATGCCATTGCCATGATCGTGTCCCTTCTCCGGAGAAACCTTGAGCATGATCGTTGTAATTATTACTAGCATTAAAATCTGCCTTTGGGTAGAGATTGAAGGCAGAGGTAGACAATTATGCTTGGGTCGTTTCTGCAATGGCTGGGTAAAATGCTTCTACATCCTTCAAAGAGCGTTGATAGATGTTCTTCAATTACGGTTTTGAGTTAAAAACAAATTTTCTAAAAGCTGTTGCCGTTTCTCCTGAGGAAAGTAATTACGAGTGCGAATACAGTGACACAGTAATGTGCAGCCGTGGTAATAGTTGCTTAAACCAGCAACAGCCGATGCTTCCCCATAGGCAGTGGTGGGAAACTGAAATTGTTGCGATTCTAAAAATTGATTTTGTTCCTTGTCGGGTTGCGATACAGCCCCAACCTGTTGACTCATGGCTTGGATAGCGATCGCCCCTCCCAATCCCCCCCGTTGCCGAAGCTGTTGCTGCGTTGCTCGAAACAAATCCACGACATCCTGCCGAAAATCCTGAGGATGCTCTAATACATAGTCAAAAAACAGGGCTCGTACTTCATCTACGCTATGGGCTGCTTGGATTCTATTGTGCAAGCTTGAATTCTGCCACACTTGACGCAATGCATCCCCAAAGTCAAAGGTATTACCCTGTTGTAATGCCTGTTGCGTTTGCCCATTGAGATTGCATTTAAAGCAATGGGCGAGGACTAAATCATGGCTAAAATGATAATCTACCGCTAACACTCGGCTAATGCGTCGAGCTGGATCAAACGTATAGTGATAATCTGCACAAAAGGCACTGATTACAAGCCTAGGTTCTAGGGGAGATTGCTCCAGAATCTTGCGAGCCTGGGCTGGACTTGCGTCAGTGACTTGATAGTAGGTAATGATTTTTTGAGCGATCGCCCCCCCTGCACTAATTTGCGTTTGTACAACGGAGTCCTGATCTCCTAAATAAATCTGTAACTGTTGGGCGATAAATTCACAAAAGCGCCAATGCTGATCCTTAGAAAGCATCTCCGCCAAAAATAGAAAAACATCGTACCAATCTCGTCGAAACAGGCGATCCGGTTGAATCACCGGGTTTACCGCTTGGTCTGAGCCAGGAAGAGCCATGATTTGCTCAAACAGAGACAAGGCAATGAGATATTCGTGAAAAGACAAATGGGAAAAACGATAATTATTCCAGCCCTCTTGAATAATCAGACCACAGAAAACTTCAATTTCATGAATAAACGACTGAACGGACACCTGATCCAGATTGGTAGGGATTAACGCAGCACATTGTAAGCGATCGTCCGAGGCGGAAAAGCATTTTCCAGGATTCTCAAAGGTGGCTTGGGCGATCGCCTTCAAGATCCGCAGCTTCTCTCCATAGGATTGACGACTAAAATGATTACTCGGATCTAAAACATGACTTTTATTCCAGTCCTCTAATAAACCATGTAAGGCCATTTCGTAAAGTTTGGCCTTGCCCTGGGGTAAAAAGTTAGAGCTTTGAAAAACGATGCAAAGGAGGGCCAATAAGAGCGGAATTTCTGCTAAGGCTTGGTCTGCTTTTGGCCCTTGCCGAATTTGGTCAATCCAACCGAGAAATTGTCCAATGGTCTGGGAATTGGACTGAAACCAGCTATCGATAAAGGCTCGGATTTGCTCACCTGAGAAATTCTGAATGGTGGCTTGGGTGAACTGGCTATAGCTGTGCTGATGGGCTGCGGTTCGACAACTTACGACAATATGGTTTTGATAGAAAACATCAAAATTGGTCAGGAGTAATGTCTTGGAAACCGCTTCGGAAATTTCATCTTCGCCATCGAGCAATAGGAGCACTGAACCCGAGCGAAATAGCTCTAGAACGGTTTCAGATTCCAATTGACAAGTGATTCCATAAATTTCTGCGATACAGTCAATGAGTGATTGATGCTCAAGCGCCTTGGAAATGTCCCGAAGGGCAACGAACAGTGGCACTAAATTTGGCTTAAATAGACCTTCAATACATTGAGTCGCCAGATACTTTAAAAAGGTGCTTTTTCCGGAACCCGGCAAACCTAAAACATAGAGATGCTGGTATTTGTCAACCGCCTCTTCTCCCGATAGGCTGGGCTGGGCTGGGCTGGGCGTTGCAAGAATTGCGCTTGAATCGGGGGTTGAGTTGAGGCTTGAGTTGAGGCTTGAATCAATAAATGCATAGGTACTGCTGCTGTCCTGAATCTTGAGTCGCGTGGGGACAGCCTGAAAATGTTGAGGCAAAACGGCCCCTAGCAGATGCATCATCTGGCAGCGCTGGCGAATATAGGGCCGGATGCGATCGCGGACCGATTGCACCTCTGAATTCACCCCCTTAACTGGATGTTCTGGATTAACCGCAGCCGTTGCAGGGACTGGCATCGCCTCGGCAATTAACTCCTGCCAAGACAACCCTAAAAATGTAGAGATTTCTTTGAATTTCGGCGACCAGACAGGTTCTCCCCGCAGGAATTTTCCCACGACCGATCGATCGACCTGTAGCGCTTCCGCAACGGACTGGCGGGTCAGCAGACGCTGTTGAAAGATCTGTAGTGCTTGCTCGACCCCTTGTGCAGAGGCCCTGAGAGAGGGCTTACCCCGTCGTGACGACTTCATGGTGAGATTTATCTTGAATCTTGCTTGACTTGTGGATATTTTGCTGGTTTTATAAATTCAAGAGCGTATTCTGTTTAACGAATTTCTCAGCAATTCTGATTGGTTCTAAGCCTAACCACCAAACAGCGGGATTCCCCTGGGGAGATTGATGCTGTCTTGGTCCAGAGACCGTTCCTTATTTTGTCCTCATTGGTCCTGAGTGGGTCAAAAAGGGGCCGATAAAATCATCATAATCCAGGATTTGATGGATGGGGCGATCGCCGACCGGAAGGAACTGCTGCAGAACGATGACCCAGAACGATGACAGTTTAAGGCTAACGACTTAAGGCTAACGACAGTTGCGCCTAGTCCTGTGGAGATAATGCTGGGCGTTTGGGGGAGATATCAGCCCCGCACCCCATTCATGTCCCCAAAGGGCTGTCCCTTCATCGTCATTTTGGATGACCCTCGATCATGTCACAGGATTTTCTATCGCCTCGCTTTGACCTGTCCGCATTTCCGTCCGTATCTTTAGACGAGCAGCTTCAGCAGCTTCTGCAACTGCCGGTCCAGAGTCTCGATCGCTCAAAAGCGCTGACTCAGTTGATTATTGCCATACAAAAGTCTGGCAATATTGGGGTTGGTCTGGGTGTTGAAGATCAGGCGGAAGGTTATGCGATCGCCCTCCAAAAAACCTGGCTCCATTTTTGCCAACATCCGGAATGCTATGGGCGAGGGGTTATCGAGCATTTCAATCAAAGGTTATGGGTCAATCTTCAGTGCGCTTGTTTTAGTACAACTGCTTTTAACGTTCCCCCAGCGCTGCGCGTTACCATATTTGAGGACCGAGTTTCCTAGAACGCGTGAGTAGTTCTGCAAACCGTCCTGCAAAATCCCCTGTGAATTGAGGAGTCTCGCTATGTTTTTTGATGAACTCTCCCCCTTTGTAAAAGAGCTGACCCAAAATCCCATTGCCTTCCTCGGGGGCTTCGCCGCAGGCATTCTGCGCCTTGACCTCAATCAAGACCCCGTTAAAACCTGGCTCGAACAGCAAGGAGCAACCCCCACTCCACCGGCAGGGGGCTCCGGCGGCAACTCCGGCGGCAACTCTGGCAATGGCAACGGCCCCCAATCGATTTCAATTGATTAGAGGGAATCTCCATGGCGTTTTCTGCTGCACATCCCCTTGGGGTCGCCATCGTTGGCACTGGATTTGGTCAAAAGGTACATATTCCGGGGTTTCAGGCTTTCCCGAAGACTCAGGTGGTGGCGGTTTATCATCGCGATCGCCCCAAGGCCGAAGCCATCGCCACCACCCACCAAATCCCCCACGCCTGCACCGATCTCGATCGCCTGCTCGAACTTCCTGAGGTTCAAGCCGTTAGCCTGTCTACGCCGCCCTTTGCTCATTTTGAGATGGCCAAAGCGGTCCTCAAGGCGGGCAAGCATTTGCTCCTGGAAAAACCCACTGCGCTCAATGCCAACGAAGCCAGGGCGCTGTTGGATTTGGCCACCGCTCAAGGGGTCATGGCGACGCTGGATTTTGAATATCGGTTTGTCCCGGCTTGGCAATACCTGGCGGAGCTGCTGGAATCGGGGTTTGTGGGGCAAAAATACCTGGTGCGCATCGATTGGCTGATGTCTAGCCGTGCCGATAAGAGCCGTCCCTGGAATTGGTATGCCCAAAAATCCATGGGAGGCGGAGCGTTGGGGGCCTTGGGTTCCCATACCTTTGACTATATTTCCTGGCTCTTTGGGCCGGTGCAGCGGCTGTCGGCCCGGTTGTCCACGGCGATCGCCGAACGCACCGATCCCAGGACTGGCCAGCCCCGCCCCGTGGATGCTGATGATACCTGTTTGATTCATCTCGATTTAGCGGATGGCACGCCGGTTCAGGTGGCGCTGAGTTCAGTCAGTCGCAATGGCCGGGGGCATTGGGTGGAGGTGTATGGCGATCGCGGTACCCTCGTTCTCGGCAGCAGCAACCAGCAGGACTACGTTCACGGGTTTCAACTTTGGAGTGCCCAGGCCGGCGAAGACCTGAGCGAAATGCCGATTCCAGCACGCTTTGCCTTTGAGAAGGACTATCCCGATGGTCGGCTCGCACCGTTTATCCGCGTCGTCGAAAACTGGGTCCGCAGCATTGAGCAAAACACGCCCAGCACACCGACGCTGCGAGAGGGGCTCTATTCTCAGATCCTGATGGATGCCACCCATCGCTCCCAGGAGACGGGGCAGTGGATCACGGTCGGCTAAAGCTGTGATCCAAAGGTTAGAGTGCCTTAGAGCACTTCTGTACTTAGCTCACCGCAAAGTCCGTATACTGTCGGAGATGGGGAGCATGATAGGCTAAAACAATATCCTGCTTGGGTACTCCTAATTCGGCTAATTGGTCTGCGATCGCAACCTCAGACCCATCATGTTGCACCCAGATCTTCCCGTCTTTAATATCAACATGCACGACACAGCCATAAATACGGGTGCTGTTATCCTTCCAACCTGTGTGGACAATTTGGTAATGGTCCCGTTCCGTATCAAAAACGAGCTCCGTTTCTATGGATGAGTTCGAAGATTGAACTTGAGCTCTTTGCTGAAGTAAATCTTGGATATAGTGGCGATAAAGATTTAGTTTATCCATTGAATGATCCTTGGGGTTAACGTGCTATGAACAATTAAAGGAACTTGGTTACGCCGAACAGATTTCTGAACGAATGGATAGATAAAAAAACGTTTATAAATGTCTTCAGGTACAGCTAGATAAAGTCGCCTTTCGGGCTCTTCATCCTCTAGAGCAAGCCGATAGTTGATAAATTGGCCAATAGCTGCATGAAACTCAGAAATCGTTGAAGGTGCCAAAAAAGTCTTAATTTCAACGGCTATCTTTTCTGTATTGCGTTCCGCTGCAATCAGACGTTCTGCACCCAAATCGATATAAAGATCGGTAAAACCCAACTCAATTCGATACGGGTCATGAGTAATGCTCCAGCCTTCATCAAACAAAGCGTTTTTGACTAACTCATGGAAGAGATCCTTGGCCGACATTCGCGACGCACCCCTAGCAGCGAGATAGATGTAGATCCTTTATCATCTTAACAATAAGAGTTCTTTCTACTGTGCAGGCAGTTGACTTTTCCTGGGAGGGGAACGAATTTCCGGCAATGGACGACTAAAATAGAAGCACTTTTTCGTTCCAGGGATTCATATGCCGCTGCGTTTTGCCTCGTTATCCGCTCGCCCGTTTGGTGGAGTTGCCCGTCTGTTGTGGGTTCTGGTGCTAACACCCCTGGGGGCAATGGCGATCGCAACCGGTACCCCAGCCCAGGAAACCTCCCCCAGCCCAACCCTCTCCCCCAACCCCTCCAGCCGCTCCAGCAGCGATCCCAGCAAGTTACGAAAAACCGCTGAGGACCAATACGCCGAGGGACAGTTCTCCGAAGCCCTGAAAACATTGCAAACGCTCTTGGCTGAGCAACAAAAGCTGCGTCAGCCCCAACAGGAAGCCGAAACCTTAAATCTCATTGGCTTAGTTCAAGACCGGCTGCAACAGTTTGAAGCGGCTTCCATGTCCTACCAAAAAGCTTTAGAGTTGTATGGCAATCTCAAGGCGACTCAGCCAGACATTGCTAAGCAGGGGGAAGCGCGGACGCTGAATAACCTGGGGACGCTCTATGCCTCAACGGCTAAAACTCCAGAAGCCCTCGGTTTTTTGGAACGAGCCTTGGGCCTGTTTCGTGAGCTTAAAAACCGCGAAAGCGAAGCCGTGACGCTGCGGAATCTGGGCAATTTGTATTTGCGGGCCAATCGGGGAGAAGAGGCGATCGCCGCTCTGGAAAAATCCCTCGCCCTCGAAACCGAACTCAAACGCCCGGTGCCCATGGTCGAAATTCTCGATCGCCTCAGTACGCTCTATCTCAGCGCCGGAGCCCCAAGCCAATCCTTGGCAGCGCTCCAACAGGCCTATGCAATTGTTGAGCCTACACCCGATCTAGAAACTAAACTGGCGTTGCTCACACGGATTGGGCAACTGTTTGAAAGCGGGGGACGACCGGACAAATCTGTTGAAGCCTATCAAACGGCTTTAGACTTAGTGCTCAAGGCCAGCACCGATCAAATTGGCGAAGCAAAACGCCCCCTAGAAGGTCGCCTGCGCAACCGCATTGCCGAAGTGTTTGCCGATGCGGGAGAAACGGAACGGGCCTTGGCTCAGTATGAGAAAGTGTTGGCGATCGCCCAGGATCTCAAAGACCCCTTCGGCCAAGCCCAAATCCTCACCAGTATTGGTGATCTTCAGCGTCGAGTCCAAAATCTTCCGGCGGCTCGCGATCGCTACCAGCAAGCCCTCACCCTCATTCAACCCCTCAAACGTCCGATTGCTGAAGGACGTTTGCTCAGCGGTCTTGCCGTTGTGGCCCAGGAAGAGGGCCAAGTCCCCGAGGCGCTGAAACTGGCTAAGCAGGCCCTCGCGATGCAGGAGCAACCAACAGCTAATGAGGAAGAAGCCGACCTACAGCGGGCGGGAAAAGCCGTGACGCTCAGCTTGCTAGGGGATCTCTATCGCACTCAGAATCAATATGAACCTGCCGCAGCGGCCTATCAACAAGCACTAGTGGCCCTCGGTCCCCAGGGGAACTTGCTCTTACAAGGCGAGAACTTGACCCATCTCGGTGCCATGCTAATGCAACTTAAGAAGCCCGAGGACGCGGTCAAACCGTTGCAGCAGGCGATCGCGCTCTGGGAGGCCGTAGGGCTAGAATCGGCCCAGGGAGGCGATCGCGATCCCATCGAAGCATCCTACCGGTTGCTAACGGATGCCTTTTTGCTGCAAGAGCAACCGGACCAGGCTTTGGGGGTCGTGGAACAGGGGCGATCGCGCCTCTATCGCACCTTGCTAGACCTGCGCCAACCCACCCAAGCTCCACCGATCAAGTCGCTCAGTCTGGAACAAATCAAACAAAGCGTTACTGAACAAAAGGCAACCGCACTCATTTACGATCTTGCCCAAACGGAGCAAGCATCCTCCAGACCCTCACAGCCCCCAAGCTTGAATGCCACAACGTTAAGAATTTGGTTAATTCAATCGGATGGTACCGTTCGGTTTACGCCCGTGGCACTGACGCCTGACCAGGCCAAGCTCCTGAAAACCCCGCCAGCAGTCACCCGTGAGGTCCTTCAGCAACTGGCCGTCCTCTTGCTAGATCCGATCGCAGAGCAGTTGCCCAAATCCGGTAAAACTCCGCTACTGATTCAGCCATTGCCAAGCCTACAAAATTTGCCCTGGGCTGCCCTGCCCCTGGGCCAAAAACCGTTGTTAGAGTACCAGGCGATCGCCATCATCCCCAGCCTACAAATGCTGGTGCAACCTACCCTGGCAAAAACAACCACGACGTCCAGGGGAACGGCCCTGGTGGTTGGCAATCCCCAATTTCCCAAGGGGGCAAATCATCCCGTTGCAGCGGAAGAAGCGGAGGCGATCGCCCAACTGCTCAATACCCAAGCCTTGACCGGCAAAGCAGCGACGTTGCAGGCGATCGCACCAGCCTTATCCCAGGCCAAAATCATCCATCTGGCGGTCCCAGAACTCAAGGTTGAAGACGTGGGGGAAGCCCTGATCTTTGCTTCAGAGCAGGAGCTCAAAGGCATTACCCCTGCTGATATTTTGGCCCTCAATCTGCAAGCGGATCTGGTGACCCTCCATGGTCTCCCTGGAAATCTTGATCAACCCGCCCAAGCCCCAATGAGCATCGCCCAAGCCTTTCGCGCTGCCGGTGCAACCACCGTGATCCACGACCCAGGTCAGGCTTCAGATGAAGCAACGCGGGATATTCTGAAAGGATTTTATACCAACCTTAAATCAGGACAAACCACCGCCGAGGCCCTACGTCAGGCCATGCTGGCGGCCCGTAATCAGTATCCAAATCCCCAGGATTGGGCTGGACTGGCGCTGATGGGATCGTTTGCCCAAACGATCGCGATGCCGCAGTCCTAACGGCGATATTCCTAACAGCAATCCCGGTCCTTAGGGTTTTGAAGCTTCGTACTGTTCATAGGCCGCCACGATTTGTTGGACTAGCGGATGGCGAACCACGTCGGCCTGGGTAAACGAGCAAAAGGCAATGCCTTCGACATGGCGCAAAATCCGATGGGCCACGGCCAGACCCGAAGTTTGGTGCTCCGCCAAATCCGTTTGCGTTAGGTCTCCGGTGACCACCATGCGCGACTTAAAGCCCAAGCGGGTCAACACCATCTTCATTTGGGCAGGTGTCGTGTTTTGGGCTTCATCCAGGATCACAAAGGCATTGTTGAGCGTGCGTCCCCGCATGTAGGCCAGCGGAGCGACTTCAATGATGCCGCGCTCCATCAAGTTGGCAATCTTTTCTGGGTCCACAATCTCATAGAGCGCATCGTAAAGCGGGCGCAGATAGGGATTCACCTTTTGCTGCAAATCCCCCGGCAAAAAGCCTAGCCGCTCCCCCGCTTCCACCGCAGGACGGGTCAGGATGAGCCGTTCGTACTCCCCCTCCATCAAGGATTGAATGCCCAGAATCGCCGCTAAATAGGTTTTGCCCGTGCCTGCAGGCCCCACACAGACCGTTAGGGCATGGCTGCGGATGGCCTTGAGATAGCGTCGCTGATGGAAAGTTTTGGCTCGGACCGCTTCTCCCCGACGGGTGCGGGCGATCGCATCTTGCCGCAGGGCTTTCAGCTCATCCTGCTGTTCGGTATCAATGGCGTGCCGAGCAGTCAGAATGTCAACGGGCGTGACTAATGTACCGACTTCCCAGAGCGCCGATAGCGCCGTCAGTAATTTCTGGGTCAGTTCAACCTGGCTCGGGGTTCCGGCCATGTGAAGGGATTGACCTCGCAGAACCAACTTTGCCCCCGTTTGTCGGGAAAGTAGCTTGAGGGTTTCTTCCTGTTCACCGGCTAGGGCGATCGCACTTTCAATCGTGGGCAGTTCTAGAACAGCAGTTTCGGGATTGCTCTGAGCCATGGTGGGGATCAACCGTCACGACGGCGAGGCTTGGGAGGTGCGATCGAGCGGCGAGGGCGATCCTCTGGCTGCTGCCGAGGTGCTCGATCGGCAGAGGCTTCGTCCTCATGGAGGTCACCGTGATGGTCGCCATGGTGCTCACCCCCGAAGATTTCCAGGGTGATGTGCTGGGAAGCATTTTGGGCCGCAGCTTGTAGGATGGCACGGACAGCCCGAATATTGCGTCCGCCTCGACCGAAGAAACGACCGCGATCGGCATCTCCCTCCAGAGCAATCCGCACCCACACCCTTGTGCCACCCCCTAGGATTTCACAGCTAACTTTGAGGTGATCCGCAGAGCCCACCAGGGGCTCCATCAGAAACCGGGTGAGCTGAATATAGTTGGGAGAAGCCATGGATAATTAGGAGTTGACCTGTTCAAACACGTTTGCTTTGGTCAAAATCTTACGCACGGTATCGGAAGGCTGAGCCCCTTGCTTCAGGCGGGTGACGATGGCGGGAACGTCAAGGCGAGTTTCGTCGGTGCGGGGATTGTAAAAGCCCAGTTCTTCAATGGGGCGACCATCCCGGCGGGAGGTGCTGTTGGTGACCACCAGGCGGTAGCTGGCCTCGCGCTTTTTACCAAATCGCTTGAGTCGGATTTTGAGCATGGTCTTTCGGAGTTCGCTATCTTCTTAGGGTATTCGGAGCTGGAAAGGTTCGCGTTCTCAGCGTTTTTCTCAGCGTTTTTCGGGGCTTGCTTGGCGGCTAGAGGGTGTTTTGCCAGATCAATCCGTCAGTCACCGCGATGGCCACCAAATATGAAATGGTAGCACAGGATGCAGCCTTAGCCCAAGGCCACGTTCCCAACTGTTTGACAACGCCGTAACAATCACGCTTTTGTGACAATCACGCTTGCCAAGGCTAGAAACGCAGCTCCCTGCCAAGGTTTTCTCAGTTTAGCGTTTCCAGTTTAGTGTTGATGGCTCAAAACCCTGATCGCTGATGGGCGATCGCAATCATCCCATCCACCGTCAAATCATCAAAAATGTCCAATGTGGGTAAACGATCCGAGCCAGCATAAATTCTAGGCAGTTCTGCTCCCTGCCAAACCCAAATTTGCTGTTGCTGAATATCGATTAACCAAGCGAGTTTTGTGCCGTTGCCCAAGCAATGGAGAATCTTGTTTTGCAAATCCAAGGTGCTCTGCCCCGGTGATCGAATTTCAATCATCCAATCTGGTGCCTCTGGAAACGGGCCATCCTCTTGGGGTAATCGCTCAACCGCAATGACTACAATATCTGGAACCGGTGAAAGGGGCGGAACAATACAGCGTAGCTCCTGAATTGCCTCGTATTCGTCTGTTTGGCTATTAATCAGATTGACGAAATCACGCTGCAAACGGGAGTGAAATAACGTTGGCATTGGTTTTTGCTGCGATCGCCCATCAATAAATTCCCAAGCCGGAGAACTTTCAATGTAGTCCTCCTTGAGAAATTCAGTCAGTGCACTAGTGGTCACGGATAGCATGGCGTTACTCCCTCAACCCAGAACTATGCAATACAACGCTCCAAAGCATCACAACTCTCCAAAGCCCTTTTTCTTCTTATTTTTGTTCTTATTTTTCTTCGATGCACCGCCTTGCCCGCGCCAACCGGGCTGAGGCTGACCCCCGCCAAACATGCCGCCCATACCGGGCATGCCACCGCCCATACCGGGCATTCCCATACCGGGCATGCCGCCCATCCCTGGAATGCCACCGCCCATGCCCATTTGCTGCATCATCGACCGCATGCGCTGAAAGTTGCGAATCAGGTCGCTGACTTCCTTCTCGGGGTGGCCCGAGCCCTTGGCGATGCGGCGGCGGCGACTGGGGGAATTAGACAGTAAATCTGGGTTCTTGCGTTCCTCAGCGGTCATGGACCCGATCATGGCTTCGACGCGCTTGAGCTGAACTTCGCCCTTTTCGAGCATGTCCGTGGGAATTTTGTTCATCCCCGGAATCATTTTCATAATGCTGCCCAGGGAGCCCATGTTTTTGAGCAGGCGCATCTGCTTGACGAAGTCCGTGAAGTCGAACTGAGCCGTGAGGATTTTCTCCTGCATTTTCTCAGCGTCGGCCAGGTCGAATTCTTCCTGGGCTTTCTCGACGAGGGTGAGAACATCGCCCATGCCGAGGATGCGGGAGGCCATGCGATCGGGGAAGAAGGGCTGGAGGGCCTCGACTTTTTCGCCAACGCCGATGAATTTGATCGGCTGACCGGAAATTTGCCGCACGGACAGCGCCGCACCCCCTCGGGCATCACCGTCCATTTTGGTGAGAATTGCGCCGGTAATGCCGATTTTTTCGTGGAAGGAGCGGGTGAGGTTCGCTGCTTCTTGGCCGGTCATCGCATCGACAACCAGCAGCACTTCGTCGGGATTGATGGCCGCTTTGATCTGGGCCAGTTCGTCCATGAGGTTTTCGTCGATTTGCAGACGACCAGCGGTGTCTACGATGACGGTGTCAATGCCGTCAGCCTTGGCTTTTTCGACGCCTTGGCGGGCAATCTCGACGGGGTTGGCGTCGCTCCCGAGTTCAAAGACCGGAACGTTGATTTGTTTGCCCAGGGTGATGAGCTGATCAATGGCTGCCGGTCGGTAAACGTCGGTGGCAACCATCAGGGTTGAGCGTTCTTCCTTACGCAGATGTAGGGCGAGTTTGGCCGTCGCGGTCGTTTTACCCGTCCCCTGCAATCCGGCCATCAGGACGACGGTGGGTCCGTTGCCATCCCGATGGGCTAGGGGAGCGTTGCTGTCGCCCATGAGGCGCACGAGTTCTTCGTGGACGACTTGGACAAATTTCTGTTCGGGCTTAATGCCCTTGATGACTTCGACGCCCTGGGCTTTTTCTTTGACTTCAGCGACAAATTCCTTGACGACTTCAAGATTGACGTCCGCTTCCAGGAGTGCCCGCCGTACTTCGCGGAGGGCCTCTTGAATGTTGGAGTCGGTGATTTTGTCCTGGCCGCGCAGCTTAACCCAGGCTTGCTCCAGACGTTCGGAAAGGGCGTCAAACATTGCTGAATTCTGATCGAAATGAAGGACAAGAGTGCTTTAGATCTCTTGTCCATTCTAAGCCGGGGACACCCTCCCCAGGGAGGGTCAACGTTTTGTGATACAAAATACCAGCTTTGTCGTCGCGAGAGGGCTGCAAAAAATTAAGATGCTAGCAGGGGATTTATCCGTCTCCTACCCCTAACCCTTTCGCATCGGTCCCCAGAGGAACGTTCCATGAAGTTGGCTGCCCGCATTCAGCAAGTGTCCCCCTCCATGACCTTGGAAATTGCCGCCAAGGCTAAATCCATGCAGGCCGAGGGCTTAGATGTCTGTAGTTTTAGTGCGGGGGAGCCGGATTTTGGCACGCCGGAGCATATTAAAAATGCGGCCAAAGCGGCGCTGGATGCGGGGAAAACCGGCTATGGTCCGGCGGCGGGGGAACCGAAACTGCGGGAGGCGATCGCCCAAAAACTCCGCACCGACAACCAACTCGACTACACCGCCCAAAACGTCACCGTCACCAACGGCGGTAAGCAATCCCTCTATAACCTCATGCAGGTCTTACTCGACCCCGGCGATGAGGTGATTATTCCTTCCCCTTTCTGGCTGAGCTATCCCGAAATGGTCAAGCTAGCGGACGGAGTACCGGTGATCGTTTCCACGACCGCTGAGCAAGGGTTTCGCATGTCTCCGGCCCAGCTCGAAGCCGCGATTACGCCGAAGACCCGGCTGGTGATTCTCAATTCTCCCTCCAACCCGACGGGGATGGTCTATTCACCCGACGAAATCCGGGCCTTGGCCAAGGTCATTGTCAAGCATGACCTATTGGTCGTCTCGGACGAAATCTACGAAAAAATTCTCTACGACGATTGCGAACACCTCAGCATTGGGGCCGCTGGTCCAGAAATCTTTGCCCGTACGATTATTAGCAATGGCTTTGCAAAAGCCTATGCCATGACCGGTTGGCGCATTGGCTATTTGGCCGGTCCGGTGGAGCTTATCCAAGCGGCGACGACATTGCAAAGCCAGAGCACGTCGAATGTTTGTACGTTTGCTCAGTATGGGGCGATCGCCGCCCTCGAAGGTTCCCAGGACTGTGTGGCAACCATGCTCGATGCCTTCGCCCAGCGGCGACAGGTGATCCTAGATCGGCTGAATGCCATGCCCGGTGTCATTTGTCCCCAGCCCACGGGTGCTTTTTATGTTTTTCCCAATATTAGTAAGTTTGGGCTCTCTTCGCTGGACTTTTGCAAACAGCTTCTCGATCAGCACCAGGTCGCTACGGTTCCCGGCGCGGCCTTTGGCGAGGACGGTTGCATTCGGCTCTCCTACGCCACCGATTTAACAACCATCGAGAAAGGGCTGGAGCGGCTAGAGACGTTTTTAGCAGGACTCTAGCGAGGAGACTTTGGCAGGACCGTGGCAGGACCGTGGCAGGATTGCCGGGACGAAAAATCAGGATTGCCGGGAAGAAAAATATAGGAAAACTCCAAAATCGGTTTAAAGAAGCTTTATCGGGAGAGACAAAGCCTATGGGTAACATAAAGATACGTGTTTGCTACTAAATCGATTGGCGTAGATGGGTATTTTCTATACACGAATGATTTAGAGAGCTAGCAGTCCCAGGGTGTTGATTGTCTAGCTTCTCTTCATCGCTGCGATGTGTCCTGGTTTAGGTCGCAGGAGTGTTGTGCTTTCATCTCATCCCATCGTGATTCAGATGCTGTCTTCCTCTTCTCCCCCGCTTGTTTCCATTGGGCTGCCGGTTTTTAATGGCGAAAACTATCTAGAGCAGGCCATTCAATCGATCCTGGCGCAAACGTTGACGGATTTTGAGCTGATTATTTCGGATAATGGTTCGAGCGATCGCACCGAAATCCTCTGCCGCCAATACGCCGCCCAGGACGATCGCATCCGTTATGTGCGCAACGCCGAAAATCTAGGTGGTGCGGCGAATTTTAATCGCACGGTGGCCTTGGCGCGAGGCAAATATTTTAAGTGGGCGGCCCATGATGATGTGATCGCCCCCAGCTTCCTCGCCACCTGTGTCGCCGCCCTCGAAACCCATCCTGACTGCGTTTTGGCCCATCCCTGGACGACCATCATGAACGAAAAGGGTCAGGCTCAGCAGCCCTACCAGCGGGATGGAACGCTACGCACCCAGTCTCTGGAACGGCGAGAGCGATTTGGGGATTTGGTTCTGTGTCAGCACCAGTGCTATCAGCTCTTTGGCCTGATGCAAACGGAAGTACTGCGTCAAACGCCGCTCCATGGCAACTATGGCCATGCCGATGGGGTTTTGCTGGCGCGATTGGCGTTGATGGGGCCGTTTTGTGAGATCCCCGAACGGTTATTTTGGGCGCGATCGCACCCCGAGCAAACCCTCTATCGCTTTATCTGGAGCCAAAAGCGCCCGGATTACTATGGGTTGACGATCTGGTGTGATCCTGCCCAGGCCGGACGGTTGATTTTGCCCAAATGGAAAATTCTGACTGAATATGCTCGGGCGATCGCCGCTGTTCCAATGGACCGGGGCGATCGCTGGGCCTGTGGGCAAATTCTGCTGCGCTGGGCTCGGATCTATTGGAAGGGACTGGTCCGAGACGGAGTCGTCGCATGCTCCTATCCTGGGCAAAAACTCGTTCGAGTCTGCCTGTCTCGGTTTCCCAAAATCGGCCCTGCTTCTCTCCCCTTTAAAGCGATTTCCTAGGTTTGGGTTAGGTTTATGTTGATCTTTATTATTCCCCTACGGGGACGAGCCACGGCTCGGTCCTGGTTCCAGGTTTGCCAACTGTTTGAGCGCTGTCTACGCTCGGTCTGTAACCAGCGGAGCGATCGCTTTCAGGTCATTGTGGTTTGCAACGAAAAACCGGCAATTCCCTTTGAGCATCCTCAGGTGGAATACGTACAAGTGGATTATCCCCTGCCGCTCCATGAGCGAGGACGGTCTGAGGCGGAAACCCGGCTGATTATCGGTCACACGGACAAAGGTCGAAAAATTTTGCAAGGGCTGGTCGAAGCCGAAAAATATTATCCCACCCACACCATGGTGGTCGATGCTGATGATTGCGTCAGTCGGCGGTTAGCGGAATTCGTCAGCCATGCGCCCCAGGCCAACGGTTGGTTTATTCGGCGAGGGTATCGCTATCGAGAAGGGGGCGATCGCCTCTACCTCAAACGTCGAAAATTCCATGAAATGTGCGGCACTTGCAATATTATCCGCTACGACCTCAATGCCCTTCCCCCAGAACCCGAATACGACCGGGGTTACGGCTATTACACGTTTTATATTGATCACGAAAAAGTGAAGGGGAATCTCGATCGCCACCACCATCCCCTCAAACCGCTGCCGTTCCTAGGCGCAATTTATATTGTTGGGACCGGCGAAAATCTCTACTATGACGCGCACAGACTCACCACGTCACCCTTGGCTCGACTCAATCAAAAAGCCTTGACCCCGAAGATTCGCGGCGAATTTGGGCTGTATCCTTTGAGTCTGGATCAGCCCAAACCGGTCCTGATTGATTTTTTGCGGCTAACTTAAAAAACCTGTTCGATTTCGGCGATTTCAGGGATACATTCCCGCAGCTTGCGTTCGATCCCCATCCGCAGCGTCATTGCCGAACTGGGGCAGGAACCGCAAGCTCCTTGGAGACGAAGTTTGACGACGGGGCCCTCAATGTCCACTAACTCCACGTTGCCGCCGTCGGCCATGAGATAAGGGCGCAGTTCGTTGAGGACCGTTTCTACGTTGTCGTTTGTGAGTGCTAATGCTTCAGCCATGGTAATTTCTTCAGGTTGCTAGAGAAAGAGGCAGTTCCCTCTCAATGGTACACAAAGAACCGAAACCCGAAAAAAATGCCAGCCTCGCTCCCTGTAAACGCGGCTGGCAATCATCATCTGAACAGAACGAGGACTTCCGCAGAGACCTTGGGCTCTGATTCCCTGGGAAGACATTAAGATGCACCCTAAACCTAAAAACCTAAAATGCTTGAGGTTAAGATTTGGGCGAAAGCTGGGGCTTAGGCGTCTTCTTCAAGACGAATAATATAGCCCTTACGCTTTTCGGGTTTGGGCTTATCTTTGGCATCTGCCGCCGCAAGCTCCTTGGTAAAGATCGCTAGGAAGAGAACTCCTAACAAAATCGGCATAATCATGGTGTGATATTCCCTGAGAACGGTGAGTGAAGCCGTTTGATTAGCTTGTCTCTACTTTCCCAGGGGTCTCAGATTCTGTCGATACAGGATCCGTCAGAGTTTTCGGGACCAAAAGATAAGGATTTGTTCACAAAGCGCTTCCAATTGCAGCAAACTACAGGAAAATACAGCGATCGCCCCGGTAAACTACTGAAATCCCTGTGTCTATCTGTGCATTCATGCGCGATCGCAAACCAATGGGGGCTAACGAGGCTCTGCAATTTATTAACGAGGTGCTGACCCAGGAGCTGGGTGAGCAGGCGCTGAATGATCTTCAGCAGGAGCTTTTGCGAGGGGTCTGGGTGGGAAAAAGCTACAAGGAGATTCACCGGGACTTTCCTGTCTGTGGCCTAGAACATCTCAGCCGGAATGTGGCTTCTCAGCTTTGGCAACGGTTAAGCAAGGTGACGGGGGAGAAGGTCAGAAAGACCACTGTGCGGACGGCGATCGCCCGCGCCATCGAACAGCGACAATGGCAGCCTCTGGGATATTCTACGCCTCAGTCCTTAAATCCGCAGCCTTCTGCCGAAGATTTCACAGAAGCTTTCATGGAAGATTGCACAGAGGCCTTCACGGAAGCTGCTTCAGAGGCATCAGAGCTTCACCCAGCGCCGCAATCTATCCTAGCGGAAGCGGACGGAGATTTTTCTGATTCTGGAGAATTTCCCGATCGCGGCTTTCCGGAGGCCCATGAACAACCCCAGCTTAGTTGGGTAGAAGCTCCGGATACGAGCATTTTTTATGGGCGTAAACAGGAACTCCAGGAGCTCGACCAGCGGATTCGGCTAGATGGCTGTCGGCTTTTGGTTCTCTGCGGTACGGCGGGAGTTGGTAAGACGCTGCTGGCCAGTAAGCTCGGGCAGCAGGTGAAGCAGCAGTTTAAGCAGATGGTCTGGAAGTCGCTGCGCGACTCGCCGCCGCTGCCGTTGGAGCATTTGATCGCGGACTTGATGCGATCGCTCACCGGATCTCCCACGGCGCTCAATTCTCCAGCGGTTCCAACCTCCTTAGATCTGGTGAAATACTTATTTGAACAAAGCTGTTTGATTGTATTGGATAGCTTTGAGACCGTGCTTCTGGGGGGAGACGACGAAGGTCGCTATTGCCGGGGGTACGAGGCCTATCGCGATTTGATTTTGCGGCTGGGCAGCACAGCCCATCAGAGTTGTGTGGTGCTGACCACGCGGGAAAAACCCCAAGAAGTGGCAACGTTGGAAGGACCGGAGGGGCGAACCGTCTGTCTGACCTTGCAGGGGCTCAAGGAACTGGATGCCCAGGATTTGCTAGAAAGTAAAGGGCTGTGGGCGGATTCCCCAGGGGCTTGGCTACCGCTGATGCAGGCTTGTGATGGCAATCCTCGGGCGCTGCAGGCGATCGCCAGTCAATGTCGCGAATTGTTTGATGGCAATGCCCAGCTCCTGCTGCGCTATCTTCGGCCCTGCATCGACTCTGACATTCTGCAACTCCAGGCGGCGCAGTGGCAGCGACTTTCGCGCGCTGAACAGCAGACGTTGCAGGCGTTGCTGCAAGCGCGTCAGCAGCCCCGCACAGTGCCGACGTTGCTTTATTTTACGGAGGTGCAGCCCATTCCAGAGGTGGCTCCGGAGCGGTTGCCGATGGTGTTGCAGTCGTTATTGAGGCGATCCCTCGTGACGAAATCCGGGGCCTATTATGCAGTAGTGCCGTTAATGGAGCAGTATCTCCGATCCATGGGCTGAGCCTCGCGCAATGGAGCTTAAGAAACTTGCAGATCAGGTTCTTGCAGATGGTCCTCCGTCTGCTTCTTCGAGTCCCTTCTATCCTCCCTTCTATCCTAAGATAGATTTTTGAATCTCTATCAAAAGTAATAGTCTGTAGAAAATAAATAAATCTCACTTAGACTTTAGTCTGTTTTCTCAAACCCTCGGATCTTTAGGATTACTCATGTCCAGTTCCTATCGAACCATTCTTATCCTCTGTGATGCAGATGAATGCGATCGCTCCTATCTCCATGACCTAGCACGCGACTCTAATTTTAGACTTGTCATCGGGCGAACCGATAGTCCGATTGTTAGTCTATGCAAATCCCAGAACATTGATGTGATTGTCTGGGATTTGTCTGAATCCGAGGGTGATCCGATTGAAAGCTTGCATCAATTCCAGCCCCAGTTATCTGCAAGTCAGCGACCGTGGGTTGTGATTGGGGGCGATCAGGTGGAGGTTGCTGTGGGTTGCTTGCAGGCTGGAGCCGCCGATTATCTGGTCAAAACCAGGCTTACGCCTGAGCGCTTACGGCTGGCGCTGAAGACAGAAAGCGCCTTGCACCAATCGGAAGCACGCTATCGAGTCCTATTCAAAACCATGGAGGATGGTTTCTGCGTCATTGAGGTGATATTTGATGCTGAAAAAACACCCGTTGACTATCGTTTTGTCGAACTTAATCCCGCCTTTGAACGACATACCGGCCTTCGAGAAGCCGCAGGCAAAACTGCCCGTCAACTGCTTCCAGAGTTAGAAGAGCATTGGTTCCAAATCTACGGCAGCGTTGCCCTGACGGGGGAGCCAGTTCGATTTGAGAATGGCTCTGAGGCCATGAATCGCTGGTTTGAAGTCTATGCCTTTCGGATTGAACAGCCGGAAGATCGCAAAGTTGCTGTGCTGTTTAGGGAGATTAGCGATCGCAAAACCCTTGAAACCCAGCAAGAGCGGCTGTTAAAACAAGAGCAGAAAGCCCGAGAGGCAGCGGAGCGAGCCAATCGCATCAAAGACGATTTTTTGGCGATTTTATCCCATGAGTTGCGATCGCCCCTCAACCCCATTTTAGGATGGTCAAGGCTATTGCAAACCCATAGTCTCAATGCGGAGAAAACAGCCTTAGCCCTAGCCACAATTGAGCGCAATGCAAAATTGCAAACACAACTCGTCGATGATTTGTTGGATGTTGCAAAAATTCTTCGCGGCAAGCTGACCTTGAACAGGGCTCCGGTTAACCTTTCTGAGATGATTGAGTCGGCCATTGAGACGGTTAGAGCCTTTGCTCAAATGCACGCGGTTTCGCTCTATATGGACATCCAATCGATGGGGCCAGTGTGTGGCGACGAAGCTCGTCTGCAACAGGTGATTTGGAATCTCCTATCCAATGCAATCAAATTTACGCCTAGGGGGGGTCGGGTTGATATTTATTTAGAACAAGTCGACCATCATGCTCAAATCCGAATTCAGGATACGGGAAAAGGCATTAATCCTACATTTCTGCCGCATATTTTTGATTCTTTTCGTCAGGAAGATGCTTCTATTACCCGTCAGCATGGGGGGCTTGGCCTGGGGCTGGCGATTGTTCGGCATTTAGTCGAAACTCAGGGCGGAACGATCGCCGCAGAAAGTGCAGGCGAAGGCCAAGGGGCGACCTTTACCGTCACATTTCCGCTATTCAATCAGGAAAACAATTCAGCGATCGCGGCTCAGAATGCCCCTGAAAATTTTGATCTGACCGGCCTTCGTATCCTCACAGTGGATGACAACTCCGATGCCTGTGAACTGATGCAAATCCTACTTGCCCAATACGGAGCCAACGTGATGACGGCTGCCTCGGCGACTGAAGCCTTGGCCCTGCTAGAGGTTTTTCAGCCGGATGTATTGGTCAGCGATTTGGGAATGCCTGAAATGGATGGTTATGCCTTGATTGAGCAGATTCGGACATTCTCCCCCGAGCGCTGTGGGCAGATTCCGGCGATCGCCCTCACCGCCTACGCCCGAGAAACAGATATCCAACGAGCTCTCGCCTGCGGCTATCAAAAGCACTTAATTAAGCCCCTCGATGTAGACCATCTGATTCAAGCCGTTGCTGCGTTGATGGCCAATCCGCCAATTTCGAGACCTTAGGCACGGTACTCAAGCCGTTTTCAAACAGGCAAGCTAAGGTTGAAAGAACCCTAGACGGTGATGGATCGGCTGGGGAGAGACCATCGAATGTGATCGAGACGCTATGAACTTTTTGCAGGATTTAGACCAGGTGGCGATCGCCCGCCAAAAGGCCGTAACTCATCTGGGCCAGATCATCCATCTTCTGAGCGAGTCTGAAACTGCCGAGCCAGGTCGATCGGGGGCGCTAGAGCTGAGCCAAGCGGTGGAAACCCTCAAAACCACCCGGCAAAACCTGGAAATGGGGGTGTTTCGGCTGTTGGTCCTGGGGGATCTGAAGCGGGGGAAAAGTACGCTGCTGAATGCCCTCTTGGGCGATCGCCTCCTGCCCAGTGATGTGACGCCTTGCACGGCGGTCCTGACGGTGGTCAAGTATGGGCCGCAAAAGCAGGTGACGGTGTATTTTGTGGGCGATCGCCCCCCGCAAACCCTGAGTTTTGACGCCTTTCGCGAAACCTACACGATTTCCCCCGACGAAACCAAACGGCTGGAAGCGGAGCAACAATTGGCCTTTCCACAGGTCAGCCATGCGGTCGTCGAGCATCCGCTGCCGCTGCTGCAATCGGGAATTGAGCTGATCGACACACCGGGGCTGAACGACACCGAAGCCCGCAATCGTCAGGTCTTGGACTATCTCAACAGTTGCCATGCAGTTCTGTTTGTGCTCAGCGCCTCCCAGCCCTGCACGCTAGAGGAGCGGCGGTATTTGCAAAACTATTTGCTCAATCGGGGGTTGACGGTCTTTTTCCTAATCAATGGCTGGGACCGGATTCGGGACGGGTTGGTGGATCCAGAAGACGCCAATGCAGTTGCTGAGGCAGAAGCGAAGGTTCGACAGGTGTTTCAGGCCGGTTTGGGTGATGCGGTGACGACGGAGGCGTATGGCGATCGCGTCTTCGAAATTTCGGCGCTGCAAGCCCTGCGCCAGAAGCTCAAGCATCCCGAAGCAACCCTGGAAGGCACGGGACTGGATCGGTTTTTGGCGACGTTGGGGCAATATTTAGCTCGCGATCGCGCTCCAGCGGAACTCCAGCGCGTCCAAGCCCTGGCCCAGCAAACCCATCAGCGGGTGCGGGAGGCGATCGAACGGCGGATTCCCCTGTTGGAACAAAGCCAGATGGAATTGGAGGCCAACATTGCGTCGATCCAGTCGGAATTTGACCAGTTGGCGGCAATTCGGGACCAGTTTGGCCAATTGATTCAGCGCACCCGAGAGGAACAGGCGGGGGCGATCGCCGAGTCATTTAAAACCTATATTCTCAAACTGGAACTGACGTTTGAAGAGGACTTTGTCGCCTCCCAGCCAGACCTAGAATTTCTGCAATTTATCCAAAAGGAAAATCGCGCTAAGTTTCACCGCCAGTTTCGCCAAGCCTTCGAACGCTACATGAACGATCGCCTGGTGGCCTGGGAATTCATGGCAAAACAGAACCTCGGCAAAAGTTTTGATCAGCTCCAGGAAGAGGCTAAGGTCTATGCAGATGCCTATGCAAAAGTGATTGATGTCATGAATCAGAAGCTGTTGGGCGATCGCTTTACCCTCTTCGAGCAACAGTACAAGTCGGAGGAGGGACAGGCTTGGTTGGATGCGATCGCAGAGATTTTCGAAGCCCTGCCGGATCAGCTTAACCAAAGCATCCGGCCCTTCAATCAGTTTTGGCAGCAGGTCTTGCTCTATGCCTGTATCTACGCAGCGGTGAATATTGCCGTAATTTTAGTCGGTATTGTTTTCAGCAGTTTGTTCCTCAGCATTGTGGCGGCGTTAGCTGTAGGAGCAGGGGTTGTGGGAGCGCAGGCAGAAGTTGTGCGGCAAACTTTTCTTAAGAAAACCAAGGAAGAGTTCGTCAAATGTTTGCCTCAAATTGCCGATGAGCAACAGCCGCTGATTCGTCGTGCAGTCCAGCGATGCTTTGACAACTACGAAGCGGAGGTGACAGAACGGATCAATGGCGACATTGGCCGACGCCGCGCCGAGCTCAACAATCTGCTCAAGCAAAAGGAATCGACAGCGGTGAATCAGGGGCAAGAGGTTCAGCGATTGCGGCAGTTGGAGCAGAGCCTAACGGAGCAAGTGCAGCAGCTTGGACAGGTTATCCCCCAGACTGATTGACAGTCGGGTCTGACCTGCCATTGGGGGAGTCTGCTCCTGATTTAGAGATCCTCAGGGCGAATGCCAAGTTCCAACAGCTTAGTCCGTAAACGAGCATTTTCTGTTTCTATGGTTTGTTGCGTTGCCGTCAAGGTCTGGTTTGCCTTGAGTAAGGCTTGATTGGCCTCGGATAGCTCGTCGGGGGTTAGGAGCTTTTCTCCGGTGTCCTCACGGTAAAACCGCAGCAAACCGTCTTCAACGACCAATCTTAACTGGAGGACTTCGCTGCGGCGATCGCCCACCACTTGGTAGCGCTCACCATCATGGCGGTAGCCCAACAAATGCTCCGCAATCCACTCCCCCTTGGGATCAAATTGCCAGTATTCTCGTACACCCAGTTGCTCATAAAGTAACTTTTTGAAGGTTTGATCCTCATCCTGCGTTCCCTTCGAGGTGACTTCAAAAATAATGGCTGGGACTTCACCTTCCTCCCAAAGTTTGTAATGCTCCCGTCCACCAGGTAGCACATCAAAAACCACCATGACATCTGGAGCTACACGCAATCTGGGGTAGCCTTGGGCATAGTAGAGAAATTGGTTGGAGAGGACGGTGCCGGGGTGATCCGGCGATCGCGAAAACCGGCTCGATTCTGTGTTGAGATATTGTTTGAGAATCGAGAAGATCGTGATGATCGCCACTAAATGTACATAGGTCTCTGCCAACGGTTCACCATCACTGCTGGGATAGACAATCTCAAGGGATTGGGGCGGCTGGGACTGAGCGCTCAGAATGGTCATGCTCGCCTAGGGTTGAAAGGAGTAAGAAAGCTACTCTCTATGCTAAACGAAAGGTTGAGACTGCTTTTGATCAAAAAGCTGGGGACACTGCAATGCAATGTCCCCAAGAAATTTTCTAGGTCAATCCATCAATCCGTCAGTATGCCTGGGGCTAGGGAGCCAAAGCATTGCCGCGAATCAGACTGCCGATCGTCTTCGCCGTGATCTTGAGCTGCACCAGGGGATTGGCCGGAACCACCGTCTTATACAGATAGCTATCAAACGTTAGCTTCTGCACATCAATGTCTTCGCACATTTCCACGAAGGCTTCACGGGCGGCATCGGAGGTGTAGAACACCTTCTGGAGAATATCCAGCACCTTGTAAGTGGCCCCGTAGGTTTTGTCCCACTTCTTCAGGTAGGCCTTTTTCAAGCCTGCTTCCGTCGGGACCTTTGCGCCTGCTTCAGACAACGCGACGATCGCCTCCGCACACATCCGACCAGACTTGGCCGCGAAATAAATGCCCTCGCCAGAGCACTTCGTCACATAGCCTGCTGCATCACCCACCAGCGCCACGCGACCCACAACCCGGCGGGGACGGGGATGCTCGGGAATTGGGTGAGCTTCTACCTTGATGATTTCGCCACCTTCAATGCGGTGGGCTGCGCGTTTGCGAATGCCTGCTTGGAGCTTCTTGATATCGCGCTGGTTGACGCTCATGGTGCCAGTGCCAACGGCGACGTGGTCGTATTTGGGGAAGACCCAGGCATAGAAATCTGTGGAAACATCGTCCCCCACATACATTTCGGCCCGCTCTTTGTAATACTCCATCTTGTCGTCGGGGATGCGGATGCGCTCTTGGAAGGCGATCGCATAATTATAGTCCCCGGCATCGATGGCCTTGGCAACGCGGGAGTTGGCCCCATCCGCTCCAATCACCAGATCGACTTTCAGCGTCTTGGCTTCGCCTTGCAGCCCTTCGCCCGAGTGGTCCGCATAGTGCAGGACGTAGGGATCTTTGTCGTTCCCTGGAATTTCTAACTTGTGAACCGTGCCATTAATCAGATGAGCACCGAGCTCCGCCGCCCGGTTACGTAGGAACCCATCCAGGACTTCGCGGCGGCACATGCCAATGTACTCGTTGTCCTTGAGTGTATGACCGATGTCCACTTCCACATTGGACGGTGAAATCATCTTCATCTTCCGCACGCGGCGATCGATGATCTCCTGAGGTAAGTCAAACTCTTCCACCATGCACAGCGGAATGGCACCACCGCAGGGCTTCGCGTTATCTAATTTGCGCTCGATTAAGTAGGTCTCAATCCCAGCTTTTACTAGGGTCTCAGCAGCGCAAGAGCCTGCTGGACCACCCCCTACAACAGCTACCCGTAGTGCCAAGGCCGTTCTCCAGATTACTGATGGCTACGAGGATGGATCCTATCATGGTCGTTGGAGGGGCTGATCCTGTGGTCTCGGTCTATGTGACTGAACTGAAATGGAGCGTAATTTTTTGAAATATTTTGTGAACTATGCCGTTAAATGCGTGAATCAGGTGCATGGCTTGAGACGCTTTTAGGCTTGCGATGCTTGACCGAAGCGCTCACGCCGTTTTTTGAGCACACTGACCCCAAAACCGATCAGCCCTGGTAGCAATGCCGGTGTTGGCACTGAGGTGGGAGGGACTGTTTGAATTTGGGCTGTGAATTGGGTGGAGTCACTCAGATCATTGCCTTCAGGGTTAATGGCAAAATCCAAAACACTGCCGACTGCCAAGGTCTGCTGTAATGAGTAGTTAAAGACGGTGAAATTATTGGTGGCCTGCTCGTAGATCTTTGCGCCATCTAGAAAGATATAGCCGATGGTGCCGTCATTCGATTGCGAGTTGATGTCGCCAAAGCGTCCAGAGATCGTCACGTCGCCTGCAAAATCGCTGACCCAACGCCGCACGGCCCAATGGTTTTCTGTATCCGGGAATGTGGCGGGGTGACCCATGACATTGTTCAGCATCGTCCAAGTGTATTGGGTTGACGGGTCGTATTGAGTCTCATTAGGCTGATCGATGGTTTCTTCCCAGAACTGTCCGCTGTCAAAATATTTCATTTCCTGGAAAGTCGAGGTCGGGATCGAACTAAAGGCTGTTTGGTTTTTAGGGATTTCGTAGTAGCCGTAGTACCAGCCATCTTGACCCTGTTGATCTGAAAAATCTTGTACAGAATCTGCAATTACAGCTGCTTGCACAGACTGGGGTGGGAGGGCGATCGCCCCACAAAATAAGCCCATTGCCAGAGGAATTGTCCTAAACATGCTAAGCTTAACCATAATATCCACCGACTTCAACACAGAGATACAACAGGTGGTAGATTCTGATTTTGATCCTGACTTGGCCGCAATAGAGACGTGTGCGCAGATTGAGTTCACTGACTGTACTCAATATTACTTTTCCCAGAATGAATCTAGCGATCGCACCTCTAGGGTTTATCAAAGTTTTATCGAACGAGCCAGAATTATCTCGATTCCTCGCGGTTCCTCCCCTAGGACTGTTACGTTTCGATAGATTGCTTAATCTTGTAAGAGGTTTTAGGCCAATTGGCTACGCGCAATGGCTGAAGCTAGGAGGGAGAGGCTGGGGCGATCGCCTATGGGCTAGTCGTGAACGTCGTCTTTCTCGATTAGCGGGTAACAATCTCTCCTCTCCACAGGTACTGGCTTAATTGCTGACCGACTCGGCGTTCTTCTTCTGGGTGCTTGGGTAATTGCCAGCGCAGGGCATCGTAGAGGAGATGACGGTAGAGGTCGAAGCTGGCTTCGAGGAGGTCGCTGTAGGTAGTGGTAGTGGCGATCGCCCAACGATAGGCAAACAAGGCAGAAGATAATCCTAGTGGTATGACCAACAAATCTCAAGATTTGCCCCCCATGGCCCAAATTCCTCGGAATCAGTCAGTTCAGATAGCTTATGAAGCCGGATTGTAGGTATCGGGTCAGGTCTTGACCCACTCGGCGTTCAATGGTTGGGTCGGGAGGGAGAGTCCAGCGGAGGGCTTGGTAGAGCAGGTGGCGATGGAGGTCGAAGGTGGCTTCGATTAGTTCGCCGTAGAGGCTGGCAGCGGCGATCGCCCAGCGGTAAGCAAACCAAGCTGAGAGTAGGCCCAGCAACAAAGGCCAGGTCGCTAAAGGCGTTTGGGCAAGGGCGGCCCAGCCGCAGAAGAGGAGGCTCCACAACCAGACGCGGACGGCAGTGTTGAGGTCGGCGCGGGCTTCTTGGAGGTCTTTTTTGACGGGGTCGGGCAGGAGCATCCAGAAGGCGAGACCAGCAAATGATGGCGTCGAGGCCATATTTGTGGAGGGGTTGGCGCTCGGCGGCGCGGAGCAGGTTGCCGAGGCGGGTGGGCATGAGGTCGGTGTTGGTTTGGGGCAGGGCTCGCAGTTCTTGCCGGATGCGGATTAGGGTTTGTTGTTGCTGGGGGGTGAGGAGGTGCTCGTTGAGTTGGAGATAGTCGGTGCGTTGGGCGGGGGTGAGCTGGGCTGCACCTTGGGTTTCGATGATCGTTTTTAGGGTTTGGAGTTTTGTGCGTTGTTGGGCTTCGAGGCTGCGGAGGGTTTGGCTGTCTTTGCTGAGTTGGGTTTTGCGATCGCGATACTGCCGAATTCGCCATTGTTTAAGCGGACGGATCCAGAGGGGGCCGTAGCCTTCGAGGAAGCGCAGGGTGGCGAAGTCGAAGCGTTGGACAATGAAGGCGGAGGTGGCGATCGCGCAAAAGACACCGACAAGCAAGGCGGTTTGCAGGGGGTTGGGATATTGGCTGAATTGTGCGATGAGGGGTTTCCAGCCCCAGCGTTGCAGGATGGCGGCGAAGCCCCCGAGCCAGAAGACAAAGGCGGGGGTGAGTAGGGTGGCGACCCATTGTTCGGCGAGTTTACCGCCAAAGCTTTCGAGGACTTTTGCGGTCATGGATGCACCTTAGGACTGGGCGGGAACGAGGGGAACGAGATGGGTGGGGCAGAGAGGGATGGGCTCATTCCCTTCCCGATACCAAGTGTAGTCATCGCCGATCGGGCAAACATATTTCGTTGCAGGTTGGAGTGCTTCGTTGCCAGCGAGACGAGAATCGCCGAGGGAACGTGTAATCTGGTCTGGATTTTCCCCCTTGAGATAGCGCTTCATCCAGGCTCGGGTGGACTCGAATTGCCGCAGTTCTTCGGTTATTAAAAGTTCAACTGATTGTCCAGGTTTTGTTTGGGTGAGTAGGATTTGTAATCGTTGATCAACCTGTTCCGCAGTTGCCGAGTCGAGTAATGTTGACAGCTCAGAACGAATCGCATGGGCAGCGTCAGTGATGGTTCTGGGTTGAGTCATGTTGGGTTACCTGGGGTGCAAAGGATGGCTCAGGGGCAGGCAGATTCGATCAGGTTATTGCCAGGGGTTGAGCAGGCTTAGTCCCGTGGTGCTGAAGTCTGATACGTTACGGGTTACAAGGATTATTCTATGCCGTAGGGCGACAGCGGCGATGAGAGAGTCCATTACCGCCATGGGGGTTCCTTGCTGTCGTTGTTGGGCTGTCATCTGTCCCCAAATTAAAAATACGTCGCTATCTAGGGGCAGAATTCGGTTGGCAAATTGATGAAAGAGGGATTCGTTGAGCCAGATCTCTAGCTCGGTGCGTCGATTGGATGGGGGGCGGTTATTGATGCCGAACTGGATTTCGCCAATGGTGACAGCACTGAGGAAGACTTGCTCCGGATCTGTGCGGTTGAGCCAATCGATGACTTTGGGTTCGGGCTGGGGTTTGACGAATTCGGAAATGACGCAGGTATCGAGGAGGTATTGCAGGGTCATAGCTCAATCGGACGGAGGCTGGTGCTGGGATTGCGGTCCAGGTTTAGTCCACTATCGCGCAGCGGGGAAGCGAGGAAGAAGTCTCCGAGGCGCTGTTGGGGGGCGGTGAGTTTTTTGTATTTGGCGAAGGGCATGACCACGGCGATTTCGACGCCATGGCGGGTGATGATTTGGGGGCCTTCGGAGAGTGCCCGATCGATTAGCTCAGAGAGTTTGTTTTTGGCTTCTTGGAGTTGCCAGGAGGTCATGGTGGTTGGGAGATTCCAGCTAGACTGTCTAGATTATAGTCGGAGCTGTTCGGGTTTTGGGGGGACGGGAGGGGCTAGATGCCGGTGTAGCTGAAGGCTGCCCAGTGGAAGGGGTGGGCGTAGGTGCGATCGCTGGGGTCTTCCCAGGCGAGTTTGTTGTAGAGGTCGCGGGCGATCGCCTCTGGGAGGCCGAGGAAGCGATCGCGGGGGGCTTGGGGAGGAGGGCTGTCGGGGAATTCTGGGAGTACGGCTTTTAGTGCCTGGATTTTTTCAGCGTTGGTGGTGTCGCGGAGCCAGATTTGGGCTTGGCGCAGGGCTTGGTCGGGTTCAAGCTGGTGGCTGCGCCAGAGGTCGTAGAATTTGGTGAGCAGGAGCATGGTGCTGAGGTCGCTGACGGCCCAGAGGGAGGCGATGACGGCGGCGACTCCGGCTTGGAGGAGGCCGGTGGGGAGGCTGATGGCTTCGTCGGCGTTTTCGGTGCCGATCATGCCGGTTTCGCAGGCGGAGAGGATGGCGAGGCGGAGGCCGCTGTTGCCCTTTTCGGTATCGGCGAGGTTGAGGGCGAAGATGTCTTTGAGGGTGAGGAGGCCGTCGCTCATGAGCAGGCCGCTTTGGAGGGGTTCGCGCAGGTTGGCGGTGCCGTGGCAGGCGAAGTGGGCGATCGCCACGTTGGTCAGTTGCGATCGCACCTGTTCTACGGTGGCTTGGTCATGACGAAGGACGGTGGAATTCTGGAAGGTGGCGATCGCGGCTTGTACTTCGCGTTCTGAGCTAGGCAGGTCTTGTTTGGGGTTGTCGATGGCTAGGATCGAATTAGCCTGGACGCGATCGGCAATGGCTTTTGCGGCGGTAAGGGATTTGGCGTTGGGGGCGTAGGTGATCTGGAGGTGGTCGAGGGCGTAGCGGCGGCCTGTGGGTTGGGTTTTGTCTGGGGTCCAGGCGGCGTGGAGGGGGAGGAGGCTGATGTAGCCGGTGGGGATGAGGGTGGTGCGATCGAATCCGAGGTCTTTGAGCTGCTGAACCATTGGCCCGATTAGGGGTTCCCAGATTTGCTGGGTGATGGCGTCGATTATGTTGTGCCAGGTTTGGCGATCGTTGCTGGCGTTGTTGTAGGCGGCGAACCAGGTTTGGATGAGGTCGGTGAGTTGGGTGTCGGTGAAGTCGTTGAGCCAGATTGGATAGATGTCGTTGGGGGTGACGACGAGGGCGAGGCTGCCTGCGGGGGTGGTGAGGAGGTAGGTGAGGGGGGTGTCTGGGGTGACGGCTTTTTGAACGTCTTCGAGTGTGGGGAGGGTGAGGAAGGTTTCGTAGCCGGGTTGTTGGCGGATTTGGTCGATGGTTTCGGTGAGTTCTTGGCGGAGGCGGGTGGCTTCGTTGCGGAGGGTTTCGGGGGTGATGCTGTGGCGATCGACGCTGGTCATGCGATCGCGCTGTTGGGCTTCGAGGTTGCGGAGTTGTTGGGTGATGGTTTGGTATTGAATGTAGGGATCTGGAGCTAGAGTTTGCAGTTGGGTGAGGTTGGCGCGATCGCGATCGAGGCTTTCACTGAGTCCACGGGCGCGACCTTGCTCTAGGGCGAGGACGGCTTTGGATAAATTTCTTGTGCGAGCGAAGGCATAGGCGGCACGGTGGGGAAGATTGGCGGTCTCGGATAGTGAGGCAGATTTGCTGTCGAGGAGGGTGGCGCTTTGATAGAGACTTTCTGCGGCGGTAAGTGCTTGGTCATAAATAGGAACGGCTTCTGACCAGCGTTGCTGATCGCTGTAGAGATTGGCTAGACTGCGAGCGGTTATTCGACATTCATAGGAGAATCGTGTTGGTTCAAAGATGGTCAGGCTAGCGCAGTAATTGGCGATTGCTTGTTCAATATTCTTCGCACGATCGCCTTCGATGCGGAAATAGTATGCAACTGCCAGATTCATGGTGGTTTGTGCCCACTCGAACGGCATGGCGGTTTGCGTCCTCACGGTCAAGGCTCGCTTATATGCGGCGATCATTTGTTCAATGTTCTCGGCGTGATCGCCTTCGATTCGGGAATAGTATGCACTTGCCAGGCCCATGGTGGTTTGTGCCCACTCGATCGGCATCGCCGCTTCCGTCCTCACCGTCAAGGCTTGCTCGTAGGCTTTGATCGCCTGTTCGATATTCTCCGCGCGATCGCCTTTAATACGGTCAGCGTATGAATTTGCCAGGTTCATGGTGGCTTGTGCCCACTCGAACGGCATGGCGGTTTGCGTCATCACCAACAAGGCTTGCTCGTAGTAGGCAATTGCTTGTTCAATATTCTTGGCGCGATCGCCTTTGATGCGTTGTTTGTATACAGCTGCCAGATTCATGGTGGTTTCTGCCCACTCGATCGGCATGGCCGCTTCCGTCCTCACGGTCAAGGCTTGCCCGTAGGCTTTGATCGCCTGTTCGATATTCTCCGCGCGATCGCCTTTAATACGGTCAGCGTATGAATTTGCCAGGTTCATGGTGGCTTGTGCCCACTCGAACGGCATGGCGGTTTGCGTCATCACCAACAAGGCTTGCTCATGGAAGGCGATCGCTCGTTCAATATTCTCGGCGCGATCACCTTTAATGCGGTTATTGTATGCAAGTGCCAGATTCATGGTGGTTCGTGCCCACTCAATCGGCATGGCGGTTCGTGTCATCACGGTCAATGCTTGCTGGTAGAAGGCGATCGCTTGTTCAATATTCTCGGTGCGATCGCCTTTAATGCGGTTATTGTATGCAAGTGCCAGATTCATGGTGGTTCGTGCCCAATCGAACGGCATGGCGGTTTGCGTCGTCACCAACAAGGCTTGCTCGTAGAAAGCGATCGCTCGTTCAATGTTCTTGGAGCGATCGCCTTTGATGCGGTTATTGTATACATTTGCCAGACCCATGGTGGTTTGTGCCCATTCGATCGGCATTGCGGTTTGCGTCCTCACCCTCAATGCTTGCTCGTAGAAGGCGATCGCTTGTTCCATATTCTCGGAGCGATCGCCTTTGATGCGGTTCTTGTATGCGGTTGCCAAGTTATTGGTGGTTTGTGCCCACTCGATCGGCATTGCGGTTTGCGTCATCACCGTCAAGGCTTGCTCGTAGAAGGCGATCGCTTGTTCAATGTTCTTGGAGCGATCGCCTTTGATGCGGTCAGAGTATGCAGTTGCCAGACCCATGGTGGTTTGTGCCCACTCGATCGGCATCGCCGCTTCCGTCATCACCGTCAAGGCTTGCTCGTAAGCTTTGATCGCTCGTTCCATATTCTCGGCTCGATCGCCTTTGATGCGTTCATAGTATGCGGTTGCCAAGTTATTTGTGGTGGTGGCCCACTTGATCGGCATCGCCGCTTCCGTCCTCACTGTCAAGGCTTGCTCGTAGGCTTTGATCGCTTGTTCCATATTCTCGGCACGATCACCTTTGATTCGGTTCTTGTATGCGGTTGCCAAGCTAATGGTGGTTTGTGCCCAATCGATCGGCATCGCCGCTTGCGTCCTCACCGTCAAGACTTGCTCGTAGGCTTTGATCGCCTGTTCGATATTCTCCGCCCGATCGCCTTTGATGCGGAAATAGTATGCGATTGCCAAGTTCATGGTGCTTTGTGCCCACATTGGCGGATTTGCTGTCTGGGTTCTAACCGACAAAACAACCGCACACCCGGCCAGGGCGATTTCGATATTATTAGCCCGACTCCCCAATGGAAAATTCTGGAAATGGATGCTGATATTTTCAACTAGAGCTGCTATTGCTTCGGCTGTCTCTGCGTCAGCAAACTCAAGCACAGCCTTAGCCCAAGTCTGCAATGTTTGAGCCAATCCTAGATGCAGTTTGGTTTGATTGGCCGCTAAAATGGAGTGCACAGCCTGTTGGCCCGTCCCAAAATTCTCCAATTCAGCCTTGAAAATTGCCATCAATAATGGCATCAGCGCCGCTTCATCCAAATTATCTGCATTCGTTGATTTCACTAATCCCAACCCTTGCGCCAACTGCCCCGCAAATTGCCGCAGCCTTCCCGCATTACCTTCACCTTGACTCTCCATCCAGTCAGCATATTGCCCCATCACCGCCACCAGCCCCTCATCCACCAACCCCGCATTCGCCTCAAGCAGCGCCGCCTCTTCCCCCTGAGCACAGCCCAGCAGTTGCTCAATCAACCGCGCGTAGGCATTCAATCGTTCCTCACCCATGGTGGCAGCCGCTCCGTAATCGATATCTGTGCCATTGATATCTCTATATTTACCTACGGCAAACGGCTAAATCAGTGATCTTACGCATAAAACATATTTCAGCCCGCTTCCATCAAGCCCCCATCAACCCCGCAGAGCATCACCCCATAGCCCCCAAATGACTATCTACCTCCAAAAACCACCTCCGCACCCAACTCAAGCGAGAACCACACCTCTACCTACAACACCTCACTCAAATCCACCACCAATCCCGGCAATACATCCTCACCACTGAGTTGACCAGGAGAGACCTGCACCTCCGCAGTAGCTTCACCCACACGATAAATCTCCACAGTTTTCTGTTGGGGATTCACCAACCAACCCAAACGCACACCATTCTCACGATACTCCTGCATCTTCGCCTGCAAAGTTGTCAAACTATCACTTTTGGACCGCAACTCAATCACAAAATCCGGAACGATCGCCGGAAAAGTCACCGCTGCTGACAGCCCAGCCAGCTTCTCTTGGGCAATCCAAGTAACATCAGGCGATCGCACTGCTCCAGAAGGCAACACAAACCCGCCCGAAGAATCAAAAACCTCACCCAACCGACTTTGTAAATTCCACTGGTACACCTGTGAAGCAAGATTAATATTTTTTTTCGAGCTTTCCCAACCGACAGGTGGCATAGTCACCAATTCTCCGTTAGCCGTCAACTCAAAATTTAGGTCTGGATTATCTAGGCAAATCTGCTGGAATTCAGCAAGAGTCAACCGCAGCGTAACATTGCGGATATCAATGAGTAGCGGTTGAGATGTCTCTAGAACCTGCATAGACTACCTCGAAGCATATCTATCTCCTATTGTAAGTGACAGACACGAGATCAACCCATGCAAATGGAAGCGCTTTTCATCAGTCTCGATCGCCTTTGACACAGTCAGAGCATCCATTTACCCGTATTCAAAACAATGTCACTCATCAACGACAAATGCCTCGTCTCCCGTCGCCACTGAGCAGCCAATTGCTCGAATCGTTGGGATAAATCTGACGAAGCGTCCAAGGTAGCCGGAAACTCCAGCAATCGCTCTTGCAAAACCTCAGCAGGCGATCGCCCACCTTCAGCGAGGCGCGCCAACAGCTCATCCGGAATCTCTAAGCTAATCTGTGCCATCGGTTTCTGGCCCATAGAGTCTCCGTCTCAGTGTAGCTTACAGGCTAATGGAAGGGGGGAGGTCGCCCACTCCCAGCACCGAAGGTCTTGCTTCACTGCATTTATCAACATTGTCAATCAGCGCCAATTCCAATCCGTCCAAACTCACTTGGATAACCTTGATCGCGATACAGCTACACCGAAATGAGGAGACAAATCGATGAACTCAAACGTCAAGTTTCAGGCGCAGATTCAGAGCATGAAAGCCCAGATTGAAGCGATGCGAGCCGAAACTGAAGCCTCTGCCAAGCAGCATGACGACTGGGTTGCCCAGCAAAATCAACGGCAGTCCAAATCCATACTGGCCCGCATCGTCCACAGCGTCCTGGTTGCACTGAAACTCATGGCCTCGTGAGCGATCGCCTCCTCGCCACCTTCGGCACCAGGGAAGACGATCGCCTTCACCCAGCTCCAGAGGATCGCCCCGTCGAAACCAGCATCAACGACATCTAAAAAGCCATCTCTGACAGCGTTACAATTAAATCTCCCCCTCAACTCTCACCTAAGGAGGCGTAGCGATGACCATCCAAGACACCGCCATCGAAAAACTCCGCCACCTTCCCGACCCCCTCGCCCAACTGGTCAACGACTTCATCGACATCCTCCTCAACCAGTGGGCCAAACTCCCCCAATACCGATCCCATCAGACCCCGCTCACGCCAGCCTCTACCTTTACCGCACTAGCTCCAGATCCCCAAACCGCCTGGGATAGCGCCATGGCCCAAATCGCCAACCCCGACCCCAATCAACATGCCGCAGTCACCCATCTCTTCGCGACTTGGGCCACAGAAAACGACGCAGCAGAACAACAACAAACTCTCCAATGGCTCACCCGAGCCCTAGACGAAGATCGCCTCTCCGATTGCCCCCTCTTCCCATGAGTCGTATCGTTCTATTCGTCAAAAATAACGGTCACGAAGTCATTGTCGCGACCTCCAATGTCGGCCATCTCACCCGATTTATTGCAGCCGCAGACTGGCAGGCCATTTAGGAAATTGAGCGTTAAACCGATGTGCTACGAGCGATCCTAATTTCCACCTTTATTAAATCAATAACGCCATGCCTCCGATCCAACTCCTAGACATCGCAACGACCCTCAAACCCATCCCTGCCCAAAAACTAACCCTCGTAGAACCCGAGCATCAATCCATCGCCAGCCTTCCCACCGGACAAGTGGGCACAATCGTTGAAATCTATCCCACCGAACAATCCTCTACCGATCAACCTAAATATCTGATCGAATTTGCCGACACCCAAGGCCGCGAATACGCCATGGTCATCCTGCGCGCCGATGAGATCCTCGTCCTGCACTACGAGCTAGCCGTCGCCGCAGGCTGAAGCAACGCCAAAATTGGCAAACTCAACGGTTGCTGCCCCACCCGCTTAGAAAAAAACAAAATTTCCAACATCTCAATATTGCCCGACTCCGGATTCACCCGAGCCAACACCTCATCCGCCAACTCCTCCATTTCCTGCTCAGCATAGCTAGAACAAAGCTGAATCGTCAGAATATCGCCCACCGGGTCATAACAGAACGTCAAATTTCCCATGATCTCAACTTCCTCCAGCAAGCTTACGCGCAGTGTAGGCCGTAATAATCCAATGACGAGTTGGGTCGCTATCTGAAATTGTAACAACCACAAAGTAGCGCCCAGTACGAATGGAATCAAACCACTTGGAAAATCGCAGTCCTCTGTGATCGCGATCGCTAGGCCGCACCAGATCTGGCTCAGCTAAGGTCTCCACCAGCTCTGAACGATAATCAGGCAGCGTTCCCGGATGGCTGACCCTAATGTGTTGTTCCCGCTCATCCGTTAAGGCATCGACGCCGACATCTGGCAAACCCTCACCTACACCCAAAAAGTTAAAATCCTCATCCAGCGCCAACTCCAATCCGTCCAAACCCACTTGGACAACCTTGACCGCGAGACAGCCATACCGAAATGAGGAGACCACTAGATTGCTCACTCCGTTTCTAGGCAATACTGCCCCGCTTCCGTGCTTCCTTGTAGGATGTGCCCACATTCTTCAACCCTGCTTTGACCATTTGCCGTTCCAGCATGCCGAAAAAGCGCTGGCGATCGCCCCCCCGCACCACCGCCTGATTATGGGCCTCCGCCAACGCCACCGGATAGCCATAGCCCTTCTGCACCTGCCCCAGCATTAAACTCAACGCCGAATCGAGAAACGCTGGATCCCTCGCCACCCAAGCGGGAACCTCCACCCGCGCAATTTCGCTGCCCACATGGACATAGCAAAAATAAACCGTTTGCTGGGGACCATAGTCCGCCAAAACCTTCGCCGAGCTGCGCCAGAGCGGTCCCCGTTCTCCCGGCTCTAAATAGCTTGACCAAAGCGTCACATCCCGCAAGGCAGACAGGGTTTGGCAAGGCGCAGCATCGATTTTGCCCCCACAGTGCGTCTCGCAATCAGGATAGTTGTAAGGACAAGTCTGAAGTCGCAGAAAATTGAGCGATTCGGTGCTGCGCGAGGCGCTAATGTAGCTCAGGAGTGGGATCTTTTGGTGCTGCAACTGTTCCCAGGCCGTGAGAATGGGAGGAAGAATGCGATCGCGCGCCTCCCCCGGCAATCCCTCCAAAAACCAATAAATCAACGACCCATCCACCATCGCCAATATCGGTGCAACCCCGTAGGGACGAACCGCCGTTCGTCCAGATTCTGCCGTTTGTCCCAGCCCTTGCCCCAACTCCGCCAGAATTTCGATTTCCGAAACCGTCCGTCGATACCCCATCCATTCCTCCGTGCGAATCCCCCAGGGTCGCGATTCGTAGAGATCTTCCGGTTGATAGACAATTTCCGGCAAACTATCGAGCTGGGGATGGCGACTTTGGCCATAGTGGAGGACAACGCGACCAATATTGATCAGATAACAATAGGCAATTTCGTGGTGGCTGGGGGCAATTTGGGAACCGTCCGTGGCGAGGATCGTGTGTTGAGGGGGGGGAGGGGCGATCGCCACCCGTGTTTCCAACGGTTCCATCGGTTCAGCGGCAGTGAAGGCAAGGCGATCGCCCCAGTCCAGGAGCTTTTGGGCTAACTCTGCTTGCTGGGGTTGGGCTTGGGCGACCAACCGCCGGGCACGTTCCAGGCGCTTTTGACTAGCGATCGCCTCCTGGGCCAAATGATCACTAATCCCCTGCATTTGTCGGGCCAACTGAGTGAGGTCTAGCATGGTCGTTTACCCGTGATCTTTTTGCCCGTGCTCTCTTTACCAGTGCTCTCTTTACCAGTGCTCTAGGGGGTCCGTAAACCGTTGTAAGCTGAGCAGCGAAATTTGAGAATCCGCTTGGGCGGCTTGGCGATCGCCCTCCAGGTTATAGCCCCAGTCTACCAAGAACAATCGTACTTCCTGCAAATCTTCTTGGGCCTGGACCCCCCGCAGGGCTTCAAGACGATCTTCGACAAACCAGAGGCTGGGGTTTCTCCCTTCCTGGGCGTTGAATTGTGCTTTGAGGTCGCGCAGGGTCTGGTATTTGGGCTGTTTGATTGCTTTGCCGATGATTTGAGCCGGGTCCAGGGCCACGCCCGCCTCGGCCAACAATTGCTGGATAAAGCGGCCTTCCTTGGTAGAGACGATAAACAGTTGGGTGGAGCTGGCTTGGATGGCTTGGAGTTGGCCGAGAACGCCGGGATAGAAGCGGTGGAGGGCGAGCCATTGGTCTAGGTTCGTTTGGATTTGGCGATCGCGCTCCCCATCCACTTGCTGGGCTAACTGCCGAGGGTCTTGGCGTTCATTTTCGCCTCCATATTCCCGTTCATTCTCCAGAATGGCTTGCCGCACCTGAGGCCAATCCGCCAAAATCGCGGCTTCATCCACTCCCTGCACCAAACCAGCAATCAGCACTGGCATTTCCCACCCAGTTTCAATCACCGGACGCAGGCGATAGAACTGCTCAGCCAGACCCTGGGGCGGCGTTATCTTGGTTGCGATCTCGGCAATCCGCCAAGCCCGCCCATAGGCCTGCCAAGCGGTTTGAAAGTATTCCTGGAGTCCATCACAAATGACCCCATCAAAGTCCAGGGCAAGAAGATCCGGGGGCTGCATGATTCGGGATGGGGATAAAAGGATAAACACAAGGATAAACACAAGAAAGGACGCGAGGCGATCGCGTCCTTCTGATTTAGCTGAGTTAGCCAAAGATTGGCTTTTAGCTGGAGATTGGCTGAAGCTGGGGTGCTAGGATTCGAACCCAGGAATGGCGAGACCAAAACCCGCTGCCTTACCACTTGGCGACACCCCATTGGTGTTTGCCTTTGTAAGAATAACAGCAGGCACCGGGGAGGTGTCAAGATCTTCCCCAAAAAATCTTTGAGGAACGTTCAAGAGTGGATCTAAAGAGCGGATCTAAGCGGGGTAAATGCGCAGGCGGCGGTTGGGTTCGTCACCAAAACTCACGGACTTCAGCCGATAATGTTCAACCAAGTCATGCTGCATTTTGCGGATATGGCCCGAGCGCGGCAACAGCTCAACGGGCTGTCCCTTTTGCAGGACAATCTGCTCCACCGCCAGTCGGGCTTCTTCCAAGGCTTCGAGCTCATCGTCACTCCCCGAGGGGGAAAATAGATTCAGATCCATCGACTCCGGCACACTCGGATCTTCCATATTCAGCAAACGCCTCAGGGCACGGACAATTTGCGGCATGGTGTTGGATTTGATCGAATGGATAGGCACCTGATAATGGCGGGCGATGTGGCGCAGCTTGGAGCGGCCCTTGAGCTGGCTCCGCAGCGCCAAGATCGTGTCTGCATCGTTCACGTCCTTGGTTAGGACAATAGGCAAATCGAGGGTTTGAATGGCCTGTTCAATTTGGTGGCGACTGACCGCGTAGGGATAGACATGGAGGGGCAGTTCAGCCGAGGCTGCCGGTCCTGAAAACTCGTCAAGGCTGTGGCTATTCAGCTCAACCACGCTTCCCCGATTTTCCCGCTCTTCCAGATCGGCAAAGGATTGGTCGAGCATTTCGGCGAAGGTTTGGCGATCGCTTCTCCCCACCATGCCACTTCCGGGCTCCCGGTTACTCATCGGTTTGCGATGCAGAGGCGTTGGGGAACGAGAGCCTGATAACGGCAACGGCTCCATACGCCCCGTTGACCGCCAGCCGATGGCGGTGACCCCCTCAGGCGAGCCGAGGGGACGGTGCTTGGGCGGAATCGCCTTGGGTGCGACTGGCCCCAAACTACCATCCGCTTGGGCCTGTTGCCGCAGGATATTGCCTTGATTATCCACCGTGCGGACTTCGGGACTGGGCTGTCGACCTCGCAGCAGGTTATCAACGGTATGGGAGACAGATTCGTGAACCACCCAGCGCTCACGCTCTAGCATTTCCACCGCAATTTCAAAGGTTGGCGGGGCTTTGCGCTCCAGAACAGTTTTTTGGCTTCCCCGACGCCGTGCCTCATCGTCCCCTAGAGTGACAGACTGAATCCCACCCACGAGGTCCGAAAGCGTTGGGTTTTTGATGAGGTTCTCAATCTGGTTGCCGTGGGCCGTCCCTACGAGCTGGACGCCCCGTTCGGCGATGGTCCGGGCCGCGAGGGCCTCCAATTCGGTCCCAATCTCATCGATCACGATGACTTCGGGCATGTGGTTTTCCACCGCCTCAATCATCACTTGATGCTGCAACTCTGGCCTTGCGACCTGCATGCGTCGAGCCCGACCAATGGCAGGGTGAGGAATATCGCCGTCTCCAGCGATTTCATTGGAGGTGTCGATGATCACGACCCGTTTATTAAGCTCATCCGCCAGTACCCGCGCAATTTCGCGTAGAGCAGTTGTCTTACCAACTCCTGGTCGGCCCAGCATCAGAATTGACTGTCCGGTTTCTACCAAATCTCGAATCATCCCCACGGTGCCAAAAATGGCTCGACCGACTCGACAGGTCAGCCCCACGACCTCACCTGCTCGGTTGCGCATCGCACTAATGCGGTGCAGCGTGCGTTCGATCCCGGCCCGGTTATCGCCGCTGAACATCCCGACTCGGTTAACGCAATGGGCAAGGTCTTCGCGGGTAATCAAGTCCTCCGTCAAATACTCGGCTCGCTGGGGAAACCGAGCTTCGGGTTTGCGGCCCAGATCCAGCACAATTTCCACGAGCTGGTCTTGGTCAGGATGCTGCTGCAACACGCTGCAAATCCTCTCTGGTAGAATGTTCAGCAGTTGTTCTAAATCATCCATAACCTGAGTTTCTGTACGTACCAACTTTTCCACTGAGGGCTCGGAGGGATTGGCGATCGCTTCATCTACAACATCAGAAGCACTCGAAACCAAACCAGCAGGCTCAGAAAACGCGAATCGATCAGATTCAGAGGTTGGCGTCCAATCTGAATCAGAGGGCACAGGGCGATGACTGACCATAGAGGGACGAAACTTCAAAAGGATAAAAGGACAGATCAAAACGTAGAAAAAAGAGTTTGTTAAACCACCGAACCGGGAAACCGCATGGGCGTAGCCGGATGACTCCGAGCCTTTGCAACATCACAGTCAGACGCTGAGGTCTGTCCCTTAAGGGGTCTGACAAAACCAGTAGCGATCGCCACCGCTTGCTGAAACAGATCGGGGTGATCTTCCAGGAGTCCCGGTCGATCTTCCAAGGCCGTCAGCACCGGCAAGAGTGCCGCACGGGCCGAGCTACCATAGGCAACCCCGGCGATCGTGCGTTTCCCTAATCGGTCCTGTATACGGTCCTGCTGCAGCAAGCCCAGGGTGCGGAGTTTGGCCACGGTGTATCGATTCGTGCCGCCCGCGAGTTGAATAAAGCCCGGCAGATGATGCGCGTGCAGTTGCAACACCTTCTTCGCCAGTTGAATCGTGGCATGGGTGGTGCCCGCGCCAATGTCGCCACTCATAGGGCGACCATCGGTTTGCCAAATCAAAACCAGTCGGTCTGGACCTTGATCTGGCGCTTCTGGATCTGGCCCGCCTAGGGTTTTGAGCTCCGGAGCCATGATTTGGTAAAGCTGTTGCAAATAGTCGGTGATGCCATCGCCATCGGGACAGCTCACGGCAACGAGTTTCAGCTGAGAAAGCCAAGGGGCGATCGCGCCCCACAACCGCTGAAAGCCCTCAATGTGACCGACCTGGGTATGGATCTCAACGGCATCTATGCCCATCTTGGTCACCAATGCCATGACGCTCGCCGGAGCCGATAGATAAGCGCGAGTCGTGATCTGCCCCACCGGACAAACGGGTAAGCAGCGACCACAACCATAGCAGCGGCTGTCGAGCACCCCACTGGTTGATTCCGATGAAAAGACAATTGCCTGGGCCGGGCAAATCCGTTCGCAGGGCCGGGGGCAATCTCTGGGACACCGTTGGGGATCAAACTCGGCCTTGCGGAAATGGGGATCTTCGCCGTCGTTGAGGCTGACCATGAGGAGGGGTCGGTCAAGACCTCGGCGATCGCGTTCCGGCTGGGCCACCCGAATCCCCTCTAAAGCCGCAGCCACCACAGCGGGATCAGCCGCCACATCAACACAGTCTGCGCCACTCCAGGCATAGGCCAATGCCAAGCTGCGGACGCTCGGCAAATGTTGGAAACTGGCACCACAAATGAGCTTAAACCAGTGACCGTCTTCCAGGGATCGTAGGGGATGGTGTAATGAACTCACCCTTTGATATTAGCGTCAATTCAAGGCGTCGGTAGGCTAAGCGTACCAATTTCCTCCTTGATCCCCGGTAGTTTACAAAACAAAACCGAAAACAGATCCCCAAACCCAGATCCCCAAACCCGATCTAAATCAATTCGCTTAGGGGTTTCCAGCTAAACTGGCGATCGCCCCCCATTTCCACAACGATTTTGATCCGGCTCTCTTTTTTCGGCAGGTTCACTAAATAGCTCAGCTCTTGCTTCGAAAGCACCTGGCCCTCTATTAGCCAAAGCAACACGCCCTTGGTTTTGGCATCCAACTCGCCCAACTGGCAGCTCAAAATCGGGGGCACAAAATAAACAGGACCGACAGCCGCTTCACGGCCAATGGTCTTTTTACCCAAGTGGGGCGGACGCACCCCGTGGACCCCATTCAGATAGCGGTCCAAATCGCCCAGCCCCCGTGCCGTCAGGGAAACGGCTCGATAGCCGGAGGCCCGAGCTCGCCGTAGATAGCGACCTTCCATTCCCCCTTCCAGGGGCGCATAGACCGCCAGGGCTCCGGCCTGCTCCAATGCCTTAATAAACGGACGACCTGTGCTCAGAATCGGCGGAAAAGAAAGGGCAGAGAAAACCATAGGGATGGAGCACTTGCTAAACAATATTCTTCCGTTGCCTATTGTGGCCTATTGTATAGCGCCAGTCTATCTCCCCGGTTCAACCTGGGCCGTTCAAAAAAATCCGTATTCATATAGACAAAACGGTCCCCTATCCCTATACTGAATAACTGCCGCCAAAATTGGGGGTTGACCTTAAACGAGCGTTCGACAACTGTTAGGCGAACGTTTTAAGGCAGCTCATCAGAAAGTGCGAATGAGATGACCCGTAAGGGTTAAGCTTGCCAAGCGTTTCTGGTTGTTCAGGGATACTGGGAGAACCTCTCCTAAGTCCTGGCAAGTTGCGGTTAAGAAGTGAAACCTGTCTTTCGTTGCCGAAAATCCTTAGGATTTTGGGCGTTGGAGTTCGGTTGCCAGAATACGAGCAGTTACAAGGGCTCTTTCCCGAAGAGCGCTTGCCTGTTTTGCTGCTTGCTAATTCGGGTGGGTTGCGTGTGTCGCACAATCTCATAGTTGATATGCGCATCATAGCCCCGCTTCCACTGTCCTGTATGTATAGGGAGAACATTTGCCGTGTCTATCGGTATTCTCGGCACCAAGGTGGGGATGACCCAAATTTTTGACGAAGCAGGAAAGGCAATCCCTGTGACCGTCATTCAGGCTGGTCCTTGCACCGTTACCCAGGTGAAGACCCAGCAAACTGACGGCTATGAAGCTGTGCAGTTGGGCTATGGCGAAACTCGCGAAAAGCTCCTGAATAAGCCTCAAAAAGGCCATCTGGCCAAATCGAACGCGGGCAATCTGCGTCACCTCAAGGAGTACCGCGTGGATAGCGCCGGATCCTATGAGCTCGGTCAGGCGATCGGCGTAGATCGGTTTGAGTCGGGCCAGTTGATCGATGTAACGGGTAAAACCATGGGGCGTGGTTTTTCGGGTTACCAAAAACGTCACAACTTTAAGCGGGGTCCCATGACCCACGGTTCGAAAAACCACCGTCAGCCGGGTTCTACGGGAGCCGGTACGACCCCTGGGCGGATCTATCCCGGTAAGCGCATGGCGGGTCGCTATGGCAACGAACAAGTTACGGTTCGGAAGCTTACCGTTGTACGGGTGGACACCGAGCAAAACTTGATTTTGGTTCGCGGTGCGGTCCCTGGCAAGCCTGGAGCCCTCCTCAGTATCGCGCCAGCCAACATCGTTGGACGTTAAGGGATTGGCTGTGGCCGGTCAAGAATGGGGCACGTCCTTCGTGCGATCGCATTTGAGTGCAAAGGCAGAGGAATTGAGAGATGGTTGATTGCGACGTTAAAGATTGGCAGGGAGAATCCGCCGGTAAGGCATCCCTAGACCTCAAAACGGCAAAAGAAGAAAACGCCCGCCACATTGTTCACCGGGCGCTGGTGCGCCAACTGGCCAATGCTCGCCAGGGAACGGTATCGACTAAAACCCGTGCTGAAGTCCGGGGGGGCGGTCGGAAGCCTTGGCGGCAAAAAGGAACGGGTCGGGCCCGTGCCGGTTCGATTCGGTCGCCGTTGTGGCGGGGTGGGGGTGTCATTTTTGGCCCCAAGCCTCGGGACTATAGCCTCAAGATGAACCGCAAAGAGCGGCGTCTTGCGCTCCGGACCGCCCTGATCAGCCGCTCGGAAGACTTGATTGTGGTCAAAGAGTTTGCGGAGCAGCTCCCCCGTCCCAAAACCAAGTCCTTTATGGAAGCGGTTGAGCGTTGGGGCATTGAAGCCGGTCAAAAGGTTTTGTTGATCGTGGCGGAGAAAAACGAGAATGTCTATCTCTCGGTCCGCAATATTGCCACGGTCAAGCTGATCCTGGCAGATAGTCTTAATGTTTATGACCTGCTCAATGCCGACAAGATTGTCAGCACTGAAGCGGCGATCGCAAAAATCCAGGAGGTTTACGGTGAGTAAAAGATTTGAAGCCCGCGACTTAGCGGATATCATTTATCGCCCCATCATTACCGAGAAAGCCACGCGCCTCCTGGAAGAAAACCAGTACACCTTTGAGGTGGATCCTCGGGCCGCTAAGCCCGATATCAAGGCGGCGATCGAATCTTTGTTTAATGTCAAAGTCGTTGGGATTAGCACCCTGCGCCCTCCCCGCAAAAAGCGTCGCGTCGGTCAATACGTCGGCCATCGCGCCCAGGTTAAGCGCGCCATCGTTAAGCTCGCCGAGGGAGATAGCATTACCCTCTTCCCCGAAGTTTAAGTTCGCTGCGGTCGAACTCCCCCTTGGGATGAACCGCTCCTGCTCACTGTCGCACTGATGTATCAGGTTTGAAGAAATGGGTATCCGTGCATATCGGCCATACACCCCCGGCACTCGCGAGCGCGTCGTCTCCGACTTTGCGGAGATCACCCGCGATAAGCCCGAAAAGTCCTTAACGAAGGCAAAGCACCGCGCCAAAGGTCGAAACAACCGAGGTGTGATTACCTGTCGCCACCGGGGCGGCGGTAGTAAAAAGCGTTACCGGGTTGTGGATTTTCGTCGCGACAAGCGCAATGTTCCCGCCAAAGTTGCAGCGATCGAGTACGATCCCAACCGCAATGCGCGAATTGCGCTCCTTTATTACGAAGATGGCGAAAAGCGCTACATTCTTCATCCCGCTGGCCTAGAAGTCGGCGGCACCGTCATCGCTGGAGAAGAGGTGGCCTTTGAAGTCGGCAATGCAATGCCCTTGGCCAATGTGCCCTTGGGTTCCCAAGTTCATAATGTAGAGCTGGTTGCCGGTAAGGGAGGACAAATTGTCCGAGCCGCAGGTGCTTCCGCTCAGGTTGTGGCCAAGGATGGTAACTATGTTGCGCTCAAGCTGCCTTCTACTGAAGTTCGTTTGGTTCGCCGCGAATGTTATGCCACGCTTGGCGTTGTGGGCAACGGAGAAGTGCGCAACACGACCTTGGGCAAAGCGGGCCGGACGCGCTGGAAAGGTCGTCGTCCCCAGGTTCGCGGTAGCGTCATGAACCCAGTGGATCACCCCCATGGTGGCGGTGAGGGTCGTGCACCGATTGGTCGTAGCGGACCGGTAACCCCTTGGGGTAAACCTGCCTTGGGCAAGAAGACCCGCAAGAAGAACAAACCGAGCGATCGCTTAGTTCTCCGCCGCCGCCGTAAGACCTCGAAGCGGAGCCGTGGTGGCCGTGAGGCTTAAGGCAAAGCCCTTTACTGGCGCTTAGATTCCCAACGAATACCCTGCTGAAAGTTTTACGACAATACCCACGAAAACACCATGTCACGCTCTCTCAAAAAAGGTCCTTTTGTTGCAGACCATCTGATGAGCAAAATCGAAAAGATGAATGCTCGCGGCGAGAAGCAGGTGATTAAAACCTGGTCTCGGGCTTCCACGATTTTGCCCAACATGATTGGTCATACCATCGCGGTCCATAACGGTCGGCAGCATGTGCCCGTCTATGTCACTGAGCAAATGGTCGGCCACAAGCTAGGCGAATTTGCTCCTACCCGCACCTTTCGCGGACACACCAAGGATAAGAAAGCAGGCCGCTAGGGCTTGTCTCTCTCCTGATTAAACCCATCCGCTGAGCAATATCAGCCGAGCAACATCAGCCGAGGAAATCAGTTCAATGGCGATCGATACCACCACAGAAGCACGCTCTGTAGCCCGCTATATCCGGATGTCTCCGTCCAAGGTGCGCCGCGTGCTTGACCAGATCCGAGGCCGTTCCTATCGGGAGGCCCTGATCGTTTTGGAATTTATGCCCTATCGGGCCTGCGAGCCGGTTCTCAAGGTGCTGCGTTCCGCTGTCGCAAATGCTGAACACAACATGGGTTTGGATCCGTCCACCCTGGTTGTGAGCCAAGCCTTTGCAGACCAAGGACCAGTCCTCAAGCGCTTCCGTCCTCGCGCGCAAGGGCGTGCTTACCAGATTCGTAAGGGAACTTGCCACATTACTGTGGCGGTTGCACCCACTGCGGATGAGTAAAGCATTTGAAGTTGCAAGCTGTGCCGGCGTGAATCATTAAACGCCCGTCATTTGTAGGAAAGCCAAGAGTTTTAGAGGAACGCGCTTGTGGGACAGAAAATACATCCAATTGGATTTCGATTAGGGATTACGCAGGAGCACCGCTCCCGCTGGTTTGCGGATGCCAAACGCTATCCAGCACTGCTTCAGGAAGACCACCTGATTCGGCAATACATCAATAAGAATTTGGCCAACGCCGGTTTAGCCGATATTCGCATTGAGCGCAAAGCAGACCAAATCGAGCTGGAAATTCGCACGGCTCGTCCGGGTGTGGTCGTCGGTCGTGGGGGCGCGGGCATTGAGAATCTGCGCCAGGGTCTGCAAAAGGAGCTTTCGAGCTATGGCGATCGCCAAATTCGCATCAACGTCGTTGAAGTAGAGCGGGTCGATGCCGAAGCGGCGCTAATCGCCGAATATATTGGCCAACAGCTAGAGCGTCGGGTTTCCTTCCGTCGCGTTGTCCGTCAGGCCATGCAGCGGGCTCAACGGGCTGGAGTCAAGGGGATCAAGGTTCAAGTCAGTGGTCGTCTCAACGGCGCTGAAATTGCTCGGACCGAATGGACCCGCGAAGGTCGCGTGCCGCTCCATACCCTGCGGGCAGATATTGATTACTGCTATCGCACGGCTCAGACCACCTACGGAATTCTCGGGATTAAAGTTTGGGTCTTTAAGGGCGAGGTCATTCCGGGCCAAGACGATAAGCCATCGGCGACTCCCGCCCAACCCCGTCGTCGTGCGTCTCGCCGTCGCACCCAACAGTTTGAAGATCGTTCTAACGAAGGTTAAGACGCCATGCTCAGTCCAAGACGTACAAAATTCCGTAAGCAGCACCGAGGACGGATGCGAGGGGAGGCCAGTCGGGGCAATACCCTGGCCTTTGGAGATTATGCTCTTCAGGCCCTAGAACCCTCCTGGATTACCTCTCGCCAAATTGAAGCGGCTCGTCGAGCTATGACCCGCTACATCCGTCGGGGTGGAAAAATCTGGATCCGGATCTTCCCCGATAAGCCTGTGACCATGCGTCCGGCTGAAACCCGGATGGGTTCTGGTAAAGGTAACCCGGAGTACTGGGTGGCTGTGGTCAAGCCCGGTCGGATTATGTTTGAGCTGAATGGTGTGACTGAAGAAATCGCCCGCGAAGCGATGCGTTTGGCCGCCTTTAAGCTTCCCATCAAAACCAAGTTCGTTATGCGGGAGCAACAGGAGGAGCAACCCTAATGGCACTTCCCAAAATTGCTGAGGTTCGTGAACTCAACGACGAAGAATTGGCAGACCAGATTGTTGCGGTCAAACGTGAGTTGTTTGAATTGCGGTTTCAGTTGGCAACGCGCCAGCTTGCAGCCCCGCATTACTTCAAACATAAAAAGCACCGCCTGGCTCAGCTTCTGACCGTAGAACGCGAGCGTCAAAACAAGGCCGTGGCCCAAAATTCGTAGTTCAACCCCCGTGGTTTGATCATCCAGGTTTTCAAGACGCTCGGAGAAAGTTTCGATGGCAGTAAAAGAGAGAGTTGGACTTGTCGTTAGCGACAAGATGCAAAAAACTGTGGTGGTGGCGGTTGAAAACCGTGCTCCCCACCCTAAGTACGCAAAGATTATGGTTCGTACCAAGCGCTATAAAGTGCATGACGAAGAGAACCAGTGCAAGGTGGGCGATCGCGTCCGCATCCGTGAAACGCGTCCCCTCAGCAAAACCAAGCGCTGGACCGTTGCCGAAGTTCTGACCAGTGCCACCTAGGGTATCCGGAGGAAAATCCCCATGATTCAGCAGGAAACCTATCTCAATGTGGCGGATAACAGCGGTGCCCGCAAACTGATGTGTATCCGTGTCCTCGGCAGCAACCGTCGCTATGCCGGGATCGGTGATGTCATTGTCGCTGTGGTAAAAGATGCGCTTCCAAACATGCCGGTGAAAAAATCCGACGTGGTCAAGGCAGTCGTGGTCCGCACGAAGAAAAGTCTGCGTCGCGAAAGCGGGATGAGCATTCGCTTTGATGACAATGCCGCCGTCATTATCAATGATGCAGGCAATCCACGGGGAACCCGTGTGTTTGGCCCTGTCGCGCGGGAATTGCGCGATCGCAACTACATGAAAATCGTCTCTCTGGCTCCGGAGGTGCTCTAAATGGCCAAGCCATCCAAGAAATCCACCCATGCCCAGCACATGCATGTCAAAAAGGGTGATACGGTCCAAGTCATCACCGGAAAAGACAAAGGCAAAGTGGGGGAAGTCCTCCGCGTCCTCCCGAAGGAAAGCCGTGTGTTGGTAGCGGGTGTCAATATGCGGACCAAGCACCTTAAGGCGAAAGCCGAAGGTGAGTCCGGGCAAATCGTCACCGAAGAAGCATCGATTCACAGCTCGAACGTCATGCTCTATTCCACCAAAGAAAAGGTGGCGAGTCGCGTTTGCTATACCTTCACTGAAGACGGTCGCAAGGTTCGCAAACTCAAAAAAACCGGTGAAGTCATCGACTAATCATCGGCCCAAGCCCAACGACCGCAGGAAGGACTGAATAAATTTCGCCTTCATCCCGGTCATCCGTTTACCCTTTCCGCTGACCTGACACAGACCAGGACAGCCCTACAGACAAGACCATGGCACACAAACCGCTTAAAGAACGTTACTCATCAGAGATTGTTCCCAAGCTCATGGAGCAGTTTGGGTACACCAACATTCACCAAGTCCCCAAATTGGTCAAGGTGACCATTAACCGGGGTTTGGGGGATGCTGCGCAAAATGCAAAGGCACTGGAATCTTCCCAAACCGAAATTGCGACGATCACCGGCCAAAAACCGGTAGTCACTCGGGCCAAGAAGGCGATCGCCGGTTTCAAAATTCGCCAAGGCATGCCCATCGGCATCATGGTGACCCTGCGGCGCGATCGCATGTACGGCTTCCTCGATCGTCTTCTCAATCTCTCGCTTCCCCGGATTCGGGACTTTCGAGGAGTCAGCCCCCGCAGCTTCGATGGGCGCGGTAACTACACCCTCGGGGTACGTGAGCAACTCATTTTCCCCGAAGTCAGCTACGACCAAATCGACCAGATTCGGGGTCTAGATATTTCCATCGTGACAACAGCACACACCGACGAAGAGGGACGCGCCCTGCTCAAAGAAATGGGCATGCCCTTCCGGGATAACTGAGGCAGTTCCAAGTAAGGAAAAACTATGGCGGTTAACGATCCAATTGCAGATATGCTGACGCGCATCCGGAACGCCAACCTGGCGCGCCACGATACGACGTCGATCCCCGCAAGCCGGATGATCCACAGCATCGCCCAGGTGCTGCAACAAGAAGGCTTCATTGGCGAGATTAAAGAAGAAGGTGAAGGCATCAAGCGCAGCATTGTGCTGTCGTTGAAATACAACGAAGCCACGCGTCAGCCAGTCATCAAGAAACTCAAGCGGATTAGCAAACCCGGTCTTCGCGTGTATGCCAACCGTCGGGAGTTGCCTCGGGTTCTGGGCGGTATTGGCGTTGCCATCATCTCCACCTCGCAAGGCATTATGACCGATCGCGAAGCGCGTCGTCAGGGTCTCGGTGGCGAAGTTCTTTGCTACGTCTGGTAATCCATCTGGACCCACCCGTTGGAAGAGGTTCCGCCCGGACTTCCTCTGCCGACTCAGTTATTTAGCTGTTTTCTAGGAGCGATTGTCGTGTCTCGTATTGGTAAGCGTCCCATTCCAATTCCGGATAAGGTGGCCATCACCATTCAAGGCAATCATGTGAGTGTTAAAGGGCCTAAGGGCGAGCTCGCTCGAGAGCTGCCTAACGGTGTAACCGTAGCCCAGGAAGATAACACGATTGTCGTGAATCGGGTCGATGAATCCCGCCTTGCCCGTGAGCGCCATGGCCTATGCCGCACCCTTGTGGCCAACATGGTTGAAGGCGTCTCCCAAGGGTTTAGCCGTGACCTTGAAATCATCGGCGTTGGTTATCGGGCCCAAGTCCAGGGAAAAGACTTAATTCTCAACCTGGGCTACAGCAATCCCGTAACCATCCAGCCCCCTGATGGCATTCAATTTGCGGTCGATAAAAACGTGCGCGTCACGGTTTCTGGCATTAGCAAAGAGCTCGTAGGAGACATTGCTGCCAAAGTTCGCTCCACGCGTCCGCCGGAGCCCTACAAAGGTAAAGGCGTTCGCTATGTGGGTGAAGTCGTGCGCCGTAAGGCTGGTAAGACAGGGAAGAAATAAGCCATGAAGTACACCCGTAAAGAATCAACCCAGCGTCGCCATCAGCGCATTCGTCGTCGGGTTTCTGGAACCTCTGAACGCCCCCGTTTGGCTGTGTTCCGCTCCAACAATCACATCTATGCTCAGGTGATTGATGACACAGCGCATCACACCTTGGTCTCCGCTTCAACTTTGGATCCTGATCTCAAAGCCGACGTAACAGGCGGTAATTGCGATGCGTCGGTTAAGGTTGGAGAGTTGGTGGCCAAGCGCGCCCTGGATAAAGGCATCAAGCAGGTGGTGTTTGACCGAGGTGGCAAGCTCTATCACGGTCGAATCAAAGCCCTAGCAGATGCCGCCCGTGAAGCCGGTCTGGAGTTCTAAGGAGACAAGGAATCAGATGACTAACAGTGGGAACAGCGGTGGCGGCAACAACAGCCGCCGCAAAGGCAATCGCAATCGCGAGAAAGAAACCGAGTGGGAAGAGCGGGTCGTTCAGATTCGCCGGGTCACCAAGGTGGTCAAAGGCGGTAAAAAACTGAGCTTCCGGGCGATCGTGGTCGTTGGCAATGGCAAAGGCCAAGTCGGCGTTGGCGTTGGCAAAGCTGCTGATGTGGTTGGTGCGGTCCGTAAGGGCGTCGCTGATGGCAAAAAGCACTTGGTCACTGTACCGCTCACCAAGAACAACTCGATCCCTCAGCCTTCGACCGGCATTAGTGGTGCAGCGAAGGTGATGACTCGCCCTGCTGCCCCTGGTACCGGTGTAATTGCAGGGGGGGCGGTGCGAACCGTACTAGAGCTATCGGGCGTTAAGAATATCTTGGCCAAGCAGTTGGGTTCTGACAACCAGCTCAACAATGCTCGGGCAACCATTGATGCCTTAGCCGGTCTACGGACCTTTAGCTCGGTTGCCAAAGAGCGGGGCGTTCCTCTGGAACAGCTCTACGGCTAAAGCAGTTTCATTGCAAACAGGTGAAGCGATATGAGAATTGGAGACGTCGGACCCAAAGCGGGTTCCCAAAAACGTCGGACCCGCAAAGGTCGTGGTATTTCGGCGGGACAAGGCGCAAGCTGCGGCTTCGGGATGCGGGGTCAAAAGTCCCGTTCTGGTCGCCCCACTCGCCCTGGATTTGAAGGGGGGCAATTGCCTCTCTATCGTCGTCTGCCCAAGTTAAAGCACTTTACGGTCATTAACCGGAAGCAATACACTACGGTCAATGTCAGCAAATTAGCTAATTTGTCTGCCAACACCCAGGTGACCCTTGACTCCCTTATGGCCGTCGGCATTGTGACCACCAATGACGGACCACTCAAAGTTTTGGGCGATGGTGAGCTGAATGTGGCGCTAGAAGTCCATGCTGCGGCTTTTACGGCTTCTGCCAAGCAGAAGATCGAGGCAGCAGGGGGAAGCTATGTTCTGACCACAGCGGCCCAACCTGAAGCCTAAAGGACTAAATCCTAGGTTACCAACCTAAGTTTGAAGGTCTTAAATCAAACGTCTAAGCCGGAAATCTCAATTCAACTGTCAGCAAGTCAACCTACACTCAACCGCCTATGGTTATCAGTCGAGGAAAAACGCCTTCCGCGCAAGAAACATTTATGCAAATGGCCCAGGCATCGGGTCTGCGCGGGCGTGTGTTAGTGACGATTGGCTTGCTGTTGCTAGCCCGTGTTGGCATTGCGATTCCGTTGCCTGGGATTAATCGCCCTGCCTTTTCTTCCGCTTTGCAAGATAACACTGGGTTAGGAGGCGTTCTAGGTTTTCTAGATATCTTCTCCGGCGGTGGCTTATCTGCTCTAGGGGTTTTTGCCCTAGGGATTTTGCCCTTCATCAATGCTTCCATCATCATTCAACTGCTGACGGCGGCGTTGCCTTCTCTGGAAGATTTGCAGAAAAATGAAGGGGAAGCGGGTCGCCGGAAAATTTCGCAAATTACTCGCTATGTGGCGTTGGGCTGGGCGCTATTGCAAGGAACAGCAATTGGATTATGGGTCAATACGTTTGCCTATGATCCAGGTACGTTTTTCATCTTTAAAACCGTTGTGGCGCTGGCAGCGGGCTCTATGTTTGTCATGTGGCTGGGCGAGTTGATTACTGAGCGCGGGATTGGCAATGGAGCGTCGCTGCTGATTTTTATCAACATCGTGGCGACGTTGCCTCGCTCCCTTGCTAATACGTTTCAACTTGCCCAATCGGATCAGAACGCGGTAGGCGGTATTGTGATTTTAGGACTTGTGTTCCTTATCACGATTGTCGGCATTGTGTTCGTCCAAGAGGGAACTCGACGCATTCCGATTGTCTCTGCTCGCCGTCAGGTGGGTAAGCGAATGTTTGCGGAGAAGAGCAGCTATCTACCCTTACGCCTCAATCAGGGTGGGGTCATGCCCATCATTTTTGCGTCAACGGTGTTGATTTTGCCCTCTTTCATTGCGAATGCTGCGCAGAATGAAACGGTTGCTAAAATCGTGAGCTATCTGCAGCCCAATGGACCTGCTCCCTGGATTTACGCGCTGTTCTATCTGGTTTTAATTCTGTTCTTCAGCTACTTTTATGCCTCTCTCATCGTCAATCCGGTGGATATGGCCCAAAACTTGAAGAAGATGGGATCCAGTATTCCGGGTATTCGTCCTGGGCGAGCGACGAGTGAGTACATTAGCCGTGTGCTCAATCGCCTAACGTTGCTAGGAGCGATTTTTCTGGGTCTGGTTGCAATTGTACCGACGGCGGTAGAAGGAGCAACCCAGGTCAAAACCTTTCAAGGCTTTGGGGCAACGTCACTGCTGATTTTGGTGGGGGTTGCGATCGACACCTCTCGTCAGGTTCAGACCTATGTGATTTCCCAACGATACGAAGGGATGGTGAAGCAGTAGTGAAACGTCTAATTTTCCTAGGACCCCCTGGAGCGGGTAAAGGGACCCAGGCTGCGGTTGTGGCTCAGGAAGCAAACATTGCCCATATCTCGACGGGGGATATTCTCCGCGCCGCCGTGGCGAACCAGACGGATTTGGGCAAGAAAGCCGAGACCTATATGTCTCGGGGTGACCTGGTTCCAGATGACTTGGTGCTGGGTTTGGTGAAAGAGCGTCTAGAGCAGGCGGATGCTCAGGCTGGTTGGATTTTGGACGGTTTTCCCCGCAATGCGGTTCAGGCGGAAGCTTTGGATGTGTTGCTGGCTGGAATTCATCAAAGTCCGGATTCGGCGGTCAATTTTGACGTTCCGGATGAGGCGTTAGTCCAGCGCCTTCTCCAACGCGGTCGAAAGGATGACGAAGAGGCGGTGATTCGTCATCGACTTGTGGTCTACCGGGAACAAACAGCTCCGCTGATTGCTTTTTATCAGCAACGGGGCAAGTTGGTTTCTGTGAATGGGGATGCTTCAGTTGAAGAGGTCACGACTCATCTGCGATCGCTCCTGTCCTAAGCTGGCTCCCGATTTCATCATCTTCGGACTACCCTGGAAGAGAATCTGTTGAGTTACTTGGAAGGAGTTCAAGCAGTTTGTCTAAACAAGATCTCATTGAAATGGAGGGGACCGTCACGGAATCATTGCCAAATGCAATGTTTCGGGTCGATCTCGACAATGGCTTTAACGTGTTGGCCCATATCTCAGGCAAGATCCGCCGCAATTACATCAAGATTTTGCCGGGCGATCGCGTCAAGGTCGAACTCACACCCTACGACCTCAGTAAAGGTCGGATTACTTACCGCTTGCGTAAGAAATAATCCAACCGCTCTTCTGGCGCTTAAGGATGTGGTTTTGAGTGTTCGCACTCATTACAGATCTGCGCGCCCATTCTGTTGTAAACTACTAGTTTTGTAAGGATTGCCAAGGCAGTCATGAAAGTTAGACCTTCAGTACGGAAAATGTGTGATAAGTGCCGCGTCATTCGTCGACGGGGCCGCGTCATGGTGATTTGTGCGGTGAACCCCAAGCACAAGCAGCGGCAAGGTTAGACCTTGCAAGCGCCACGATGTTAGATTAGGGGATTTTTCAAGCCAGAGGGAGAAAAGAAGGTGGCTCGGATTGCAGGAGTAGATTTGCCGCGAGATAAGCGGATTGAAATTGGGTTGACCTATATCTATGGGGTTGGCCTGAGTCGCTCTCACGAAATATTAGCTAAGACAGGCGTCAACCCCGATACGCGGGTTCGCGATCTGTCCGACGCAGATGTCGCGGCACTGCGTGAAGCCGTTGAAAATGGTTACCAGATCGAAGGTGACCTGCGGCGCTGGGAAGCGATGAACATCAAGCGCTTGATGGATATCGGAACCTATCGGGGTCGTCGCCATCGTGCGGGCTTGCCCTTGCGAGGCCAGCGGACACGGACCAATGCTCGGACTCGTCGAGGTTCGAAGCGGACTGTGGCCGGTAAGAAAAAGGCTCCGAAGAAGTAAAAATTTTTTGTGCTTGTCTTTTGTGCGGGTCTGAGGGTGACGGTTGTAGTTCTTCCAATGGCCCAAAATCTAGCTCCGATATCGATCTGGCGGCAAGTGCAGAGCAACTGTTTAACTCGACACCTTTAGCTTGGGAAGTTCTATGGCGCGACCAACTCGAAAAACTGGAAGTAAAAAGCAAAAACGCAACGTTCCCAATGGCGTTGCTCACATTCGTTCAACCTTTAATAACACCATTATTTCAATCACAGATCCTGTGGGTGAAGTTGTGTCCTGGGCATCCGCTGGCTCCAGTGGATTTAAAGGTGCAAAGAAGGGGACTCCCTTTGCCGCGCAAACCGCAGCGGAAAGCGCTGGACGCAAAGCCATGGACCAAGGCATGCGCCAAATTGAAGTGATGGTTAGCGGTCCGGGTTCGGGTCGGGAAACAGCAATTCGGGCGTTACAGGGCTCTGGCTTGGAGATTACACTCATTCGAGATGTGACCCCAATTCCTCACAATGGCTGTCGTCCTCCCAAGCGTCGTCGCGTTTAAACCATGGGACGCTGTTGACTAAGCCGAGAAGCAAGAGGGAGGGAAGCCTGTGGCATTTCAAGTTGAATGCATTGAGACCACGATTGAAAAAGACCAGAGCCAATACAGTAAGTTTGTCATTGAGCCGCTAGGTCGGGGGCAAGGAACAACGGTCGGTAATGCGCTGCGCCGAGTGCTGCTGTCCAATTTGGGTGGAGCGGCGATGACGGCAGTGCGAATTTCTGGCGTTAGCCATGAGTTTGCCACGATTCCGGGCGTTCGAGAGGACGTTTTGGATATTTTGCTGAACGTCAAACAGATTGTTCTGCGCTCCCATTCTGCCCAGCCCCAGATTGGTCGTCTGCATGTCCAGGGGCCTGCGATGGTCACCGCAGGACATATTGACTTCAATCCGGATGTTGAGGTGATTAACCCGAACCAATACATCGCGACGATCGCGGCAGGATCGACGCTAGAAATGGAGTTTCGGGTTGAGCAGGGTGAAGGCTATCGCACGTTTGAGCGGAGTCAAGAGGATGCCACTGCGGTGGACTTTCTGCAAATTGATGCCGTGTTTATGCCGGTGCGGAAGGTGAACTATACCGTTGAGGCAACGCGATCGCCCGAGAATCTAGAGCAGGATCGTCTGCAAATCGAAATTTGGTCGAATGGCAGCATCACTCCTCAGGAGGCGTTGAGCCAAGCGGCCAGCATGCTGGTGGATCTCTTTAACCCGCTACGGGAAATCAACTTTGATTCTCCTGGAGAAGAAGAGACTATCGAGCGCCCCGAGAATCAGGTTCCCATCGAAGAGCTACAGCTCTCGGTACGGGCCTACAACTGTCTCAAGCGAGCCCAGATCAACTCCGTTGCCGATCTCCTGGACTATTCCCAGGAAGATTTGCTGGAGATCAAAAACTTTGGGCAAAAGTCAGCGGAAGAAGTGGTCGAGGCGCTCCAGCAGCACCTTGGCATTACGCTGCCCCAGTCCAAGCACGGTTAATTCCAGAAACAGTAGAACATCATGCGTCATCGTTGTCGTGTCCCTCAGCTCGGTCGGCCTGCTGACCAGCGTAAGGCTCTTCTGCGTTCGCTCACCACTGAGCTGCTGCGCAACGGCCAAATCAAAACCACCAAGGCTCGTGCCAAAGCGGTGCGTTCCGAAGTGGAAGGCATTATTACGCTTGCCAAGGATGGTAGCCTGGCGGCTCGCCGTCGTGCCTTGGGCTATATCTATGACAAGAGCCTAGTCCATGCCATTTTTGAGCAGGCTCAGACACGCTATGGTGAGCGCAACGGCGGTTATACCCGCATTTTGCGCACCATTCGTCGTCGGGGTGACAACTCAGACATGGCCATCATTGAGTTGGTTTAGACGGCTGTAGGGCCAGTCCTGGTTTTTCCATGGTGATGTCTTCTGCATCCAGTCTTCGCTTTCCGATTCCTGCGGTTGACCCAACGGTTCGGCGCATTGCCCTTGTGCTTCAGTATCAAGGCGATCGCTTCTACGGTTGGCAACGGCAACCCCAGGGTCGAACAGTACAGGCTGAACTGGAGGAGGCGATCGCAACCCTGGTCGATCATCCTGTTCGGATCCATGCTGCCGGACGAACCGATAGCGGCGTTCACGCCGCTGCCCAGGTGGTTCACTTTGACACCACCAGTCCGATTCCGGCCCATCGCTGGATGGCGGCCCTCAATAGTCGTCTTCCAAGCGATATGATTGTGAGGGCTTCTGCAGCGGTACCCCAAGATTGGCACGCCCGATTTTCCGCCCTTTGGCGACGGTATCGCTACACGCTCTACACTGACCACCGACCCAACCTTTTTCTTCGCCCGTTTGTTTGGCACTACTACCGAGCCCCCCTCGACGAACGCAAGATGTTGGCTGCACTGACCCCGCTGTTGGGCAGACATCATCTTTCCGCCTTCGAGCGATCGCGCTCCGGTCGGCCCCATTCCTGGGTAGATGTCCAAGATATCCTGTGCCAGCGGCGGGGTCCGTTCATCGAGATTGAGGTTCAAGCCAGCGGTTTTCTCTACGGCATGATTCGTTTGCTCGTAGGAATGCTGGTCCAGGTGGGTGAGGGTTCTCGGACCGTCGAACGCTTTACAGAAATCTGGCAAACCGAACGCCGGGATCTTGTAAAGCACTCAGCGCCAGCCCAAGGACTCTGTCTATTGCGGGTTGGCTATCCCGAGCCACCGTTTCCGCTGGAGGCATGGTACGACAATCAGCCCCGGTTTTGGTTAACCGAATTGCCTGATTTAAGTGCCGCCCCATGTCCCCCCAGCTAAACCTTGGCCGTTTTGTAACCGTTTTTCGATCGCATGCTTGAGTAAAGACGTCATGAACAAAACCTATCTCCCTCCCCAATCTGCAATTGAACGGAAATGGTACGTCGTTGATGCGGCGGACCAGCGCCTAGGCCGTCTCTCCACGGAGATTGCGGCGACCCTGCGCGGCAAGAAAAAGCCCATTTTTACGCCCCACTTGGATACCGGTGACTTCGTGGTGGTGATTAATGCCGAAAAAGTGACGGTAACCGGCAATAAGGGTCAGCAAAAACTCTATCGTCGTCACTCCGGTCGTCCCGGCGGCATGAAAACCGAAACTTTTGACAAGCTCCAAGCTCGCATTCCCGAGCGCATTATTGAGCAAGCCGTCAAAGGGATGCTGCCCAAGAATACCCTAGGGCGTCAGCTCTTTCGGAAGCTCAAAGTCTATGCTGGACCTGAGCATCCCCACGCCGCTCAGAATCCCGAACCCTTAGTCATCAATACGATTCCAGGAGAACGCTAAATCATGCAGGCAACGGATCAATCCAACACCGCCGTTTATTGGGGTACCGGTCGTCGCAAGACCTCAGTGGCGCGGGTGCGTTTGGTTCCCGGTACGGGGGCCATGAAGATCAATGGTCGTGAGGGCCAAGAATACCTTCAGTTCAATCCTTCCTACCTCAACTCGGCCAAGGCTCCCTTGGAAACCCTGGGACTTGAAGGGGAATATGACATTTTGGTGAATGTTTTCGGGGGCGGTCTGACCGGCCAATCCGATGCCATCAAACTAGGAGTGGCCCGTGCCCTTTGCGAACTGGATCCCGATAACCGTAAGCCCCTAAAGGTGGAAGGCTATCTCACCCGTGATCCCCGAGCTAAGGAACGGAAGAAGTACGGTTTGCGCAAAGCCCGGAAAGCACCGCAGTACTCGAAGCGTTAAGGAATTGCCGGGTTGCGTAAGGGAAGTGAGGCAATTTGATTTTTGGAGGCAATTATGGCAAAGGCAGAGATTCATCCCCAGTGGTATCCCGACGCGAAAGTCTACTGTAATGGCGAATTGGTCATGACCGTTGGGTCGACCAAGCCGGAACTGCATGTAGATGTATGGTCGGGGAACCATCCCTTTTATACAGGAACGCAAAAAATTATTGATACGGAAGGTCGTGTGGAACGCTTTATGCGGAAATACGGCATGTTTGAGGCTCCGGCTCAAGCAGAAAACGGCTAGACATGACGGGGCGAGGGGGCGATCGCCATCACCCCTTCGTCAATCGTTTAAAGTGGGCTAAGCTCTGTCGAAGCCCACATTTTTCATAGCTATTGATTGCATCGTTAGATTGCATGGCTATGAATGCTCCCTAGCTTGAGCGACTCGTTTTTTAGGTCTAATCGTCATGGCTGAAGCGTATTTACTCGACAAACTGAAGTCCGTCGAAGAAACCTTTCACGAACTCACTCGCAAAATGGCGGATCCAGATATCGCCAGCCAGCCGGGCGAGTTTCAGCGCGTGGCGAAGGCCCGTGCGGATCTAGAAGAAGTTGTGACGACCTATGAAACCTGGAAACAGACGGTTTCAGATCTAGAGGGTGCCAAGCAGGTCCTGAAAGAGGCAGCCAATGATCTGGAAATGCGAGAAATGGCCAAGCTCGAAGTGGAAGAACTCCAGGAAAAGCTGCCTGGGTTGGAAGACCGCCTTAAAATTTTGCTGCTGCCTCGGGACCCTAACGACGATAAAAATATCATGTTGGAAATCCGGGCCGGCGCTGGCGGGGACGAAGCCGGAATTTGGGCCGGGGATTTGCTCAATCTCTACATGCGCTATGCGGCGAGCCAAGGGTGGCGTGTCAGTTTGGTGAGTGAATCTATTGGAGATATGGGGGGCTATAGCGAAGTCATTGTTGAAGTCACGGGAGAACAAGTTTTTAGCAAACTGAAATATGAAGCGGGGGTGCACCGAGTTCAGCGAGTGCCAAAGACCGAATCGGGAGGGCGCGTCCATACTTCAACAGCAACGGTGGCGATTATGCCGGAAGTTGATGAGGTAGAAGTTGAAATTGATCCCAAGGATATCGAGATGAAAACGGCTCGCTCCGGCGGTGCAGGCGGGCAGAATGTTAACAAAGTGGAAACGGCGGTGGATTTGATCCACAAGCCAACGGGGATTCGGGTATTTTGTACGGAGGAGCGATCGCAGCTCCAAAACCGCGAGCGGGCCATGCAGATTTTGCGGGCCAAGCTTTACGAAATCAAACTCCAAGAACAACAGGCCGCCGAGCGATCGAAGCGACTCTCGCAAGTGGGAACCGGGTCACGGGCAGAAAAAATTCGCACCTATAATTACAAAGACAACCGCGTCACCGACCATCGCCTTAATCAAAACTTCCCGCTCAACAGTGTCCTGGAAGGCGAACTTGAGTCCGTGTTGCAGTCTTGCATTGGGAAAGATCAGCAGGCAATGTTGGTGGAACTGGCTGAACAGATGAATAATTAACAGTGAATCACGACTGTGAATCATTAAGGCCGAGCGGCGACGGTGGGGAAGAGGGCTTGGAAATCGCGATCGCGCCGTCCCAAAGTTTCATAGAAAAAGAAGGCCACCCCACCCAGCTTGGCCTTTCTTACGCTCTCAACTTGGGTTTCGATCTGCTTGATCGGAATCTCTCGACCTTTGAGACCCACCAGAATACCAATGCCTGTAGGAATATGGCCTTGAGCTTTTTGGACCGTGGGGTGATTCAGCTCCGCAAGAAATCGAGGTAAGTCACTGCGATAAACTTGTACGATCAACTCCTCGATATAGCCTTCGCGCTCCCAACGCTGCCAGTCTTGCAAATAGGTTGTGTAGGCAAATTCGTGGGGGTTGGGGGCAAGGGAAACAATGGCATTGGGTTTGAGCGCTTTGACCGTATGGAAGAGTTGTGTCACAAATACACTGATCTTGTCGGCTCGCCAGCGAATCCATTCCGGATCATTAGGATCCTGAGGCGGGCGCTGACCCTTGTGCTCTCGTTGATAGAGTCTCGTTGTGTAGGCATCATAGCCAAAGTCGACGGGGAGGCCAAGATGGTCATCAAACTGAATCCCATCTACGTCGTAATGGGTGAGAATTTCTGCAACTAGAGCAATTAAAAATTGCTGAACTTGGGGATGAAAAGGACTGAGCCAACGGCGAGGAATGCGTTGCCCCTCTAGCCAAATATCGCTGCCATCGGCACGACGGGCAATCCAGTCGGGATGGCTTTGCGCCAGCGGTGTTACCTCCGGCAGCATAAAGCCAAACTCTAGCCAGGGAATGACCGCGAGTCCTAACCGATGCCCTTCCGTAACTGCCTCTGCCAGCATGTCTCGGCCTTGTAGGCCCGGTTCTGGATCTAGAGATGCTCCCACAACAGCTTGGGCAACTTTGCTGGGATAGAGCGTATAGCCATTGTTCAGCACGGTGGGGTAGATGGTGTTGAAACGCATCCGCTGTAGCCGTTCGAGCCCTTGTTTCAACCTAAGCTTGGAAAACAGCACATCGCTGTCAATATTGGTGAGCCAGACTCCCCGCAGCTCCGGTTGGGTCGGCGAAGCGACTGACCGAGGTGCGGACTGAGCCCATAGGGATGCTGGGGATAGGATGCTCAACAGGCCCAAGATGAGGAGGGTGATGAGGGCAAACCGGGAGAGGCGGTGACGAAAACGCATAAACTCGGCGGCGTAGAAGCTGCGGTGTAGAGGCTGCTAATTCTGACAGTAGTAGGGAAGGACGAGTTCCTGATAGCGCTTCTTAAAATCAACCACGCCCATCAAAATCCATAAAATCAAAACCCGCAAAATCAAAACCCGCAAAAAAGAGACCCACCTCAATAGAATTTGAAGCGGGCCTAATCTAGGCGTTAGGCTCCCCAGAGATTGGCTGGGATTCCCCCAATTTAGTTGCGACGATTTTCCTGTTCAGTGAGCATCCACCGGGCGATCGCCATCGCCAGTCGTCCCTGCTCCACTTCCGAGAGTTCTTCCCAGTCGAGATCTTCGGGCAGTTCGGGTTCCTTGCCCCGCATCGCGTAGGCATAGGGACGGGCCAATACCTGTAAATCTTCGGCATCCCATTGGGGAAGACAATCCTGCACACAAGCCACAAGGCGATCGACCGCTGACAGTTGGCTATCCATCAGATGGTCAACCTGCTCAAGCATCTTTGCGATCGCCCCTTGGGGAACCCGCAACGTCCGCCCCGCCAATTGCTGAATCACATCGCTAAGGCTGAGCTGTTCAGATTGAGCGGCTTCCATGGGGACATCGGGAGCAGCCCAAAGACCCTCCAAACTCGAAAAAAAAGCATCTGCCTCCGGTTCCGGAAACTCCATCTCGGGGACATGGGCCTCAAGGCTCTGGAGATAATTCTCAGCGGCTTCAGGATTCCAGGGATAGGGCGAATCGGCATGGAGCTCAGATTCGAGAATACGTTGGAGAAGTTCTGCTTTCGCGATCATGCGCGTCTGGGAAAGGGATAGTGGGGAATTATGCAAGGGGTTACGGTTCATAGCCCAACTCCGGGGAACACAGTCTTGAGGATGGCCTTTGGTGGCATTTTAGCGAGGAGATCGAGGGATGGAAAACAGTGGCTAAACTGCTTCTGGATGGGGGGTAAAGCCTCAGGGTTATCCCCCCAACTTCGATAACAAGGACTACAGAGAAGACTCAGGGAATTTCGCACGAATCAAGGTCCAAACGGGAAATAGATTAGGCCGAGTAAGTGGAAGAGGGTCATAGGGTGAAGGGGTCAGGGGTGAAGGGGTCAGGGGTAACGGGGTTAGGGGTTGTTAATAGTGAGTATCTCCATCTTGAAAGGTTTGAATAATGAATTCCAGGGTTTGCCCCTGGGTACTGCCCAGCCGCAATTGGGTGCCTGGCTGAAGTGCAATTTCTTGGTGATGCACCCGCTGCCAACCTTCCCGGCCTGCAATCAGCGTGCCGTACCGGGAAAAATCCCGGAGAAAATAGGTTGGCGCTTCGTCACCCATGCCGACTCGGCAAATAATTTCGGCATGTTTTTGGGACACCCAAGGCTCCTGAACGACTACATCATTTTCAGGACGACGGCCTACCCGCATCAACCCGCCTCGAATACTCCAAACCTTGAGCGGATCGTTGAGCATACGCACCTGAGCTAAGGGCCAGCGGGATTCATGCCATTGGGTGGTTGAGTTGGTGGTCGGCAGCTCGGTTTTGCCTTCTAGGGGCTGCATCACTTCCCCGTTAAATTCAGGGTGCATATACAGCACCGGTAGGGTCCAGCCCGGTTGGTTGAATTTGTAGAGAGTGAGTAGTTGCTGGCGGGCCATGGCGATTGCTTGATCGACGGGGGCGCGATCGCTCAACGCCTGGGAAAAAGCTTCCACAAAACAAAGGGCTTCTTCATCGGCGATCGAATCTCGCATCCCCACAACGGCAGGAACCCCATGGTGAATCAAAACCTCTGCCAAACTACTGCGGGGAACCGTTTGGGCTATCCCCGTGGCCTCATCTACCATTGTGTAGGGCTGGGCACCCCAACAGGCATTGAAAATCGCCACGGCCACCTGGCAGCGCGTCAGCACCTGGGCCAATTCCGTACCGCTGAGGGTGATTTGGGGAGCCAGCAAGACCCGACCGCCATCGGGGGCCGGAACCCCATGACCGGCATAAAAGAAAATGGTGTAGCCCCCTTGCTCCAGTTGGGTTACGAGTTCCGCTGGGCTCGGTTGGATGAGCATATCCACCTGACAAGAGGTGGAAAATCCCGTTCCACCGGGTTTGAGCTGGCTCGGATGTTGCAGATGCTCGGCAATAATGCGGGCTTCCTGTTCGAGTTGCAGAGCTGGAATCTCTGCCTCCCCCGCTTGACCCAGGACCAAAAGCACCTTCAGGACTTGGGTCAGGCGGGGGGGCATGAGCGGATCGACATCGCTCGTGGTGCGGCTAAAGAGAATCTGCTGACTCAGTGACAGGGCCTGTTTCCCCACTTGGGGCTGCATAATTTCCCAGGGCAAGCGGGCCAATTCAGGGTCCCGTAGTTCTAGCCGCAGCCGTAAGGGCTTGCCCTGGCCCATGGCAATGCCTAAGCTTTGGCTATAGGCCGTGTGAATCGAACCATGGAAGAGCCACTGCCAGAGCTGCAGGCCAAAATGCTGCATCAAACGGCTGCTGTAGCTGCCTTCCATCTCCGTCAAGGAAAGATCAAGACGGTCTAGGTCTTCCGGCAAACCCTGGGTAATTTCTGGGGAGGCAAACAACGCGGCCCAAGCATGCCAAGCCTGACTGAGGGGCTCGGGCCACAGCCGATCGTGGTGAACATAGCCACCGGGATAGGGCGCTTGCACAACCCATGTGGCCCAGTGCCCCGGACTCGAAGCCTGGAGCGGGGCGATCGCAACATTCAAACAGGGATTCTCAAACCCAATCATGGAGGGGTCGGCTGGGGATAGGCTTCAAGGGATGGATCGACAGCAGCGGGGGACGGGGGGAAAGCTGAGCCGGTGTGGGTTCGGGTTCGGCCATGAGGGTTCTATGCAGGCCGTAACCGAGGGCGGAACAGAGGGCCAGTCCCCCCAGCAGCAGCACCAGTTTGGAGAGGAGAGAAAGACGCTGCGGTTGAGCGGAGCGGGGAACTTTGCTGCGAGGCGACCGCCGCCGGGGTTTTTGGCCGATCGTGGCATCTGACCCAGCCGGGAGCGAGATGGCTTCCAAAATTCGGACGAGAGCCGAGGCATCGGGAGGTTGGCGATCGCTCACCCGGTAATGCATCAAGGCAATGGTGGAATTGTCATGGCCATTGCGCTGATTCGCAACCTCCAACAGTTGGGAAGCTGCGAGGGCCACATTGACCGGTTGGGTAAAGATGGGGAGAAGGATGTGAGGCCAAACTTCGCTCACCCGTTCGTGGTCACTGAGGCCATCCGAGCATAGCAGCAGAACGGTCTCTTCCTCAAAAAAGAAGCGTTGCACCGTCGGACGCAGCACATTAGATGGCGTAATCCCAAGCGCCTGGGTCAGTGCCCCGGCACTGGAGGGACGGATGGCCTGACGATAAATGTTTTGGCCTTGGAGAACGGACTGGGATCCCACGTCGTCATCAACGGTGAGTTGCTGACAGCCCTGGGGGGTGATGCGATAGATCCGGCTATCCCCCACGTGGCCGAGATAAAACAAATGGTTCATCAACCAAGTGGCAACTACGGTGGTGCCCATGCGCTGACGCTGGAGCCGTTTTTCTTGGTTGTTGCGATCCGTGAGCTGGTCGTTGGCCAAGTAAAAGGCCTTTTGCATGGCAAGGCCGGGGGGCGTGTTCTCCAGATTTTCCGGGGTTTGTAGGTAGCGATGGATCGTATCGGCTGCCATGCGGGCCGCCACTTCACCCCCATCGTGCCCCCCTAGCCCATCGCAGACGATCGTGATCGATTGCGGACCCGAACGGGTCATGCGGAAGGTGCCGCCAGCGGGCAAACAGGCGTCTTCATTGTGGGAGCGATGGGGGCCTGAATCCGTACAGGTAGCCACTTGCAGGTCGGTGGTCAGGGTCTCTGCGGCGATCGCCAAGGCCCGATCCAAGCAAGCCACCAAAGACTCAGGGGTTTCAAAGCAACCGGCAATCAGGCGATCGCACAACCCCCGCAAAAAGGGCCGCAAACTGCGATCCGCTGAATCAATCCAGTTTTGCCACAGCAGCCCCAATTGGGACAAATCCAAGTCCTCCCCCTGGGGATACAACTCTAGGATGCGGACTAAACTACCATCAACCCGTAGATAATCCGGTTCTAGGAGCGTTTGGGCCACCCCTTCTTGATGGAGCGGACCCCACAGCCGAGCCAGTTGCCACAGCCAGCCCAACTGGCGATGGGGCGTGCTGGTAGACCATTGTTCTAGGAGCCCTGGCATGGGGAGGCCACCGGGGCTAGAGACCCCCTCAACGACGGCATGATCTCCATACAGGGGCGCGTCTTCTAGCAAAAAAACATTTGTTTGGTCCAAGCTCAGGAGCCCATAAACCTGAGGAATCGCGTGCCGATAGTTGAGCAACCGCAGATAGGGCAAAAACACCTTAGGCAACTCTTGGCCCACATCGGGCACCTCCGGCAACATGCCAGGCTGGGTATCCAGAAGAACCCGGAGCTGGGGCGATCGCCCAGCACCATCCTCTACCACCCAATAGCGCTCACCGAGCAACTGTCCAGGTTCGAGTTTAGGCAGCGGTCCCACCGCCCAGAGATAGCGACGAATTAAGGGAGTGCCGCACTGCTGACAGACCGAAGCATGCCCCTCATGGGGGGCCTGACAGCGGGGATTGGCGCAGTGAAGGGTAGATGGGGCTGTAGCCATAGGACAGGTTAATCGCATCAGCGGAAATCACCGGGCAGCAGCGAAACAAGGGCTGGTCAACGTAACCTGCTGAATTTCCTTTTAGGATTCCCCAGAGACGACCTGAGGCAACCCCATGCTGTAGTTCAAAACCCGGCTATTCAGGTTATAGGCCACCTGTCCTTTTTGCAGCAGGTCGCGGATAAAGAGCTCCAGATCTGAACCAATCCGACGCAGGTTGTACTCGGTGAGATCGGCCCCAGCATTGGCTTCGACCAGTTCGTCAAACTTGCGGTATACCTGCTGCAACGTTTCTTCGGGCCAGGTCAGCTCATTATCCGGATCCACATCAAGGGTCAGTACGTGATCGCTAGGGACAAACTCGCCATCTTGAACCTCAGCGGAAAAGATGCGAACGTGGCGGGTGGTTGATTTTAGCAGCATGGCCTTAGAAACGCACGACGGTTCTTCATTCTCCATTATGCAGGGGATTATAGACTGGCTAGTCCATTTCCTCAGAATCAACTTCGCCTTGGTAGACCGGCAGCAACACCGAGAAGGTTGACCCTTGGCCGAGGCGGCTATTAACGGTGATCGAACCGCCGCAGCGCAGGAGCAGTTGTTGGACAATCGTGAGGCCTAGCCCCGCCCCGCCACAGTCTTCGCCATGGGTAGACCGGACGCGGTAGAACCGATTAAAAATTTTGGGAATTTCGCCGGAGGCAATGCCGATGCCGGTGTCTTGGACATCAATTTGCACATAGTCGCCCTGGGGTTTGGCCCGCACCCAGACTCGACCTCCCTTATCGGTAAATTTGATACTGTTGTGGAGCAAGTTGACGATAATTTGCCGCAGCCAGGGCACGAGCGAAGACACCGCCGGTAGCGTATCGGGAATGGTGTAGGCCAACATGATTTCTTTTTCTTGGGCCAAGGGCTGATAGGTGCTGACGACACCGGGCACAATTTCTGCCAAGGGCAGGGGCTGCATTGTGGTTTCACCCACCTGTTCGATTTGGGCGAGGTTGAGCAGGCCGCTAATGAGGGAGTTTTGGCGATCGCACTCCGTATTCAGCAACTGAATATACCGCTGCCGCTGATTGGTCTTCAAACTGGGAGAATTCAGCAGTGACAGCGCCGTTTTCATATTGGTGAGGGGCGTCCGCAGCTCCTGAACCACCATATTGAGAAATTCGTCCTTCAGCCGGATCGCATTGATCAGCTCTTCGTGCTGAAGTTGGAGCGTTTCCGCCATTTCTGCCTGTTTGCGATAGGCGCTGACCCGTCGCCACAGCTCCTCCTGACGCTGGAGCTGCTTCATAATCAACTGATTGAGTAGATCCGTTTCGCGGGAGCTCTGGTCTGACAGCGTAAATAGCTGATCCCAATGCTGCAACAGGGCTTCAATACTGATGCTGGCCTCACTGGTTTCTTGATAGGCCGCTGGTCCTCCCAACTTCACCCGCAAACTATTGGTGGGAACTCGCATCAGCGCTTGCTGGATTCCCTGGAGAATTTGGTGAACGACAGTTGCCCGACAGGAATAAAGCAACCGCAGTTGAGATTTGTTGTCGCCGCCCTCCTCTGGATTACCCACGACGGTTAAGAGTTCCGTCGTATCTTTGAGGCCCGTGGCCATGGGGGTGGCGGAGGCGGAGCTGTTCGTGCGTACTCGGCGGGCCAGAACCAACCCCTGAAACTTGGGAGAAACCGCCATCAGAAAATATTCACCCCGCATCAGACTGCCGGGTTCCAACGGAATTGAAACCAGCGGCGTCATATTATTGCCCGACAGCCAGTCCACCCCTTCATCGGAGAGGAGCTCTAGTCGACCGGGGGACGGGCTGCTCAGATTCAGCGGCAAAACCATTCCTTCGGTCTCGTCCTGACTGGCTTCGTAGTCCTGAGGCGAATAAAACGCAAAGGCAATTTGAGCGGCTTCGGACTGCTTGCAGTAGCGTTCTAGCTCTAGCTGCCAATTGCCCCCTCGGGGCAGTCGCGCCCAAAGCACCGTCGGCATCCCCTGCTCGACCAGCAGATCGATAAAGCTAGTGATGGCCGACTTAAAGGTGGTGGCTCCGACTGGCAACGGCTGAAGGCTCGGATCTTCATCCAGAACCATCTCATAGAGAGAAGTCCCCTCGAGACTTCCGCCTGTGAGGGTTGTCATGGGCAGTTCAGTGGAGAACGGAGACTGAAACAGTTGAGATCTGGAGTGACTGGAGCTGACCACGTCGGTAACCTGTTGGGGGATTGTTCTAAACGTAATACGCTGGTGCTAAGGGATAAATTTTATACTTTATTCCCAGAAGGTGCACGGATTTGCTTGAGATACGGATTTGCTTGAGATGATGGATGAACCCTAGCGGAAGAGCAGGGGTGTCTAGTGCCCCTGTTTTAGAGGGAACCCAGAACAGGAGGGGGAATAACCCCTTGCGACAAAATTTTGTGTGGGGACGTTAGGGAATTGGGCAGGGCGTGTATATTAGACGGCGATCGAGTACGCTATGGCGAATTCTGATTGACGGTCCACGTTCCTGTTTCTCCAGTCTGTATTCTCAATCCGTCTGTTTTTCAATCCTGTCTGGTCACTCTGTCTGCTCCAACCTATGGCATTTACTACGGTTTCTCCTGCTCAGGCTGCTGCTCAGGCATTGCGTCAGCCCTCAACCCTGGTGTCCACATCCGGGCTGCCGTTGGGCAGTCCCCCAGAGGCTGAGCCGCCCTTGGCGACCTCCGTCGGGTCCTGGATTGCGTTGAAAAATGTCACGAAATGCTACCAGCCGGAGGGTTGTGGTCTGCATCAAGTCAGTTTGGAAATTCCTCGGGGCGGATTTTTGTGGGTGACTGGACCTTCGGGGTCCGGAAAAACGACGCTGTTGAGATTGCTTTACGGGGCTGAAACACCCAGTCAGGGAACGGTGTGGGTCAATCAGCAGGAAGTGTCTAAATTGCGGGGCGATCGCCTCTCTCGCTTCCGTCGTCAGCTGGGCATTGTTTTTCAAGATTACAAGCTGATTCCCAATCGGACGGTGGTTGAAAATATTGCCTTTGCCCTCTGGGCTCAGGGCTGTAATCAGGAGCAGGTGGCACGACGTTTGGCTCCAACGCTCAAGCTTGTGGGGTTGACCCATAAGGCCCAGGCGTTTCCCGAACAGTTATCGGGAGGAGAACAGCAGCGGGTGAGTTTGGCGCGGGCGATTGTCGGTACGCCCCCCTTACTGTTGGCCGATGAACCAACTGGTAACTTGGATGCGGAAAATTCCCGTCAGGTGATTCGCATTCTCAACCAGCTCAACCGCATGGGGATCACCGTGATTGTTACGACCCATGATGAGGCGATCGTCCAGCAATCCCCCCATCCCTGCATCGAGATTCGCAACGGGCGGATGGCTTGGGTGCGCCACTAGATGTGCCACTAGATGCGCCACCCGAAATGTTATGAAGTTATAAAGAAATTTACTCTCACCGTGCGAATGGGGATCACCTAGGGAATCCATAAGATCATCCACTTGATCCCAATGCCCAATCGGAGGAAATTCGTCATGGTTCAGCTATCCTCTACCACCTCCCAAATCGCCACTATTCAAGAGCAATGCTTAACCCAGCCGCTGTGGACAGGGACTTCGTCAGAGCGAGCCCGTAACGCGGCTCTGAGCCCGATCTTGACGGCCCTCCAAGACAAATTGGGCCAGGAAGCGTTGTGTCTGCGAGGGGCAGATTTGGCAGGGGCAGACCTGCGAGGGATCAATCTCCAAGGCGCGGATCTGAGTGAAGCTAACTTGACCGGAGCAAAGCTGGGGGGGGCTAATTTGCGTAATGCTGACCTCACAGGGACAAAGCTAGTGCGGGTGGATCTCACCCGAGCCTTTCTGGATGGAGCCAGTTTGTGTGAGGCGGATCTTCAAGATGCCAACTGCATTGGGGCGAGTTTCCTCGGAGTCATGATGTATCGTGCCAATTGTCAGGGCGTCAATTTTCAATGGGCACACCTCACCCAGGCCTATGCCATGGAAGCCAATTTCCAAGGTGCCGTTTTGGACGAGACGGATTTGCGCTGGGCCAATCTCACCCGCGCCAACTTTACTGCTGCCTATCTCAAGCGCACCCAGGTCAGTCGTTCCATTCTCTGGGGTGCAAATTTACAAACGGCAGAACTGCGAGAGGTTAATTGGACCCAGGCTCGCCTACAGACGGCATTGCTTCCCCACTAAGCACCAAGTTATCCCGGTGGATCACCGTTTCGGCACCGGGATAACCCAAAATGGATTCGATGCGATCGCTCCGTTGCCCCCGAATCCGCTCTAATTCCAAACTGCTGTAGTTCACCAAACCCCGCGCAATTTCCTGACCCATGGCGTCGCACAGCACCACCGCATCTTCACTCTGGAATTCGCCGCTCAAAGCGGTAATCCCGGCAGGGAGCAGCGAAGTACCCCGTTCCCGAATGGCCTGAACGGCCCCCGTATCCAGCATTAATCTGCCGGTTGGTACTAAACCATTGGCGATCCAGCGTTTTCGAGCATTGGTGGTGCGTGGCTGGGGGTCAAAACAGGTGCCGATCGCTTCTCCCTCTAGAATTTTGATCAGATTTTGGGGCGATCGCCCCTGGGTAATCACCGTGCGAACCCCCGCCTGGGTCGCCAAGCTCGCAGCTTTAATCTTCGTCGCCATACCGCCTGTGCCCCAGCGGGTTCCCTGACCCCCAATCTGTACCTGAAGCTGCTCTAGTTCTGACAAATTTTTAACCTGAACAATCGGCTGGGCATCGGGATTGGAACGGGGGTCAGCGGAATAAAGCCGGTCAACATCGGTCAAAATAAACAGCCAGTCCGCTTCCACCAGATCCGCTACCTGGGCCGAGAGCGTGTCGTTGTCGCCAAATTTGAGCTCGTCGTAGGAAACCGTGTCATTTTCGTTCACCACCGGAATCACGCCCAGCTCCAGCAGCTTGCGGAAGGTTCGCCGTACATTCACATAGCTGGTCCGTCGTTCAAAGTCTCCACGGGTGAGGAGGACCTGGGCGATCGCCTGCCCCAGGGTGCCAAACAGATCATCATAAATGCGCATCAGCCGCCCTTGTCCCACAGCAGCCACCGCCTGTTTCAGGTCAATGGTTTGAGGTCGTTCCGTCAGGCCCAGTCGCGCACAGCCCACCCCAACCGCCCCCGATGAAACCAGCACGATGGAATAATCTTGCTGGCGTAGCTGGCTCAGGGTTTCAACGAGGGCCGCAATATTAGAAAGCGCTAGGAGTCCCGTATCGGGCTGCGTCAGGCTAGAGGTTCCAATTTTGATTACAAGCGTTTGGGGCATACCCGTCAATCCAGGCAATATAAAGTCGAGCAAAAAGACCCCAAATAGTGTAAGGCACCGGTTCCCTATCGTGGGGCCGATGCCTTACTGGTTTTATAGTTCCACTGTGGGATTTATAGGTCCACTATGGGTTTTTATGTTCAGGGTCTTTATGGGCTGACCCCGTTTAATCACAAAACCTAGAATGTCAGAAAGTGATCCCGAAAAGCGATTTCGTAATATTTGCTTTAGATTTGTCTCGAATGTTTTTTATAAATGTTGAAAAATAGACTGATGTTAAGTTTTGAAAAGTTATTTGTGAGTGGCGACTCTAGTCTGTGACTGAGTTTTAGCCTTTCCAAATTAAAAGTTGAGTCATTCGATAGGAGATTTAGGCAAACTGGGAAGACCTAAATTCAAAGTCTCTTAAAAAATCGTAACACTGCGAATTAATCCGACATCAGCAAATTCTAATATCGGCTTACTGTGAGGCTAATGTCGAGCGCTTGAAAAATTTTTCTACAAAAGATTTTCTGAAAAAACTCTCTACAAAGAATTTTCTGCAAAGGGTTAAGAATAAAAAATAAGCCTCGAAAGATTCGCTGACGAGAGATATGGTTTAACCCGTTGTTGAGCCTGGTGCTGAGCTTGGTGCTTACCCTGCAAAGGCCCCGATGAGACGCGAGAACCAAACCTCTAGGGAGCGTAGCCAATGCTTGCGGGGCAAATCCCCTGGGGAAACCATCGGATCGACTAAAACAGTAAACATCCCCAGCCGATTTCCGGCTAAGACATCGGTGAACAGGCGATCGCCCACCATCCCCAGCTCACTAAAGGGTAAATTCATCTCCCTCGCCGCCTGACGCAACTTCCGCCGGGAGGGCTTGCCGGCCCCCCAGAGATAGGGCAGCGCTAGCTCTTTGCCAATGTGGGCAATCCGAGGCTGATTAATATTGTTACTCACCAACCAGATCTGCGTATGGGGGCGGAGGGCATCGACCCACTGACGAACTTCGTCGGACAGCTGGCGACTATAGGGAGAAATTAAGGTGTCATCCACATCCAAAATTAATCCTCGAAGACCGTTCTGTCGGACCAGATCAGGCGTGAGAGCGAGGATAGTGCCCTGAAGGACTAAATTGGGTTGTAAGAGCTGGCGGCACTGAATCATGATTCGGGTTTAGGAGCACCGGCTTCGCTGGCTTCACGCTTTTGAGCATCCCGAGCGTCGTGGATACTGTCCTGGGCCGCGAGATGCTCTGCAAAGGTACGACTAAAGACGTGAGTACCATCGTACCGTGCTACGTAAAAGAGATAATCGGTGTTTTCAGGGGCCAGGGTGGCTTTCAGACTGGCAAGGCCGGGGCTGGAAATGGCCGTGGGAGGGAGTCCGGGGTTGAGATAGGTGTTGTAGGGAGAGGGGGTTCCCACTTCCGCAAAGGTCAATGGGCGATCGGGCGTCTGCGTAATCCCCAGCCCATATTCAACGGTGGGGTCGACCTCTAGCTTTTGACCAATCCGCAGCCGGTGGGCCAACACTCCAGCGATTAAGGGACGCTCCGTGGGAATCACCGCTTCTTTTTCGACAATGCTGGAGAACGTCACCCAATCTTCTAGGCTTAGATCCGTATTGGACTGCTGATAGAGCGGCAAGGCTTGGGTTTCAAACTGATTGAGCATGGCCTGGATCACCACCTGGGGAGAGACCTGACCTTGATCGATTTGATAGGTGTCGGGAAAGAGAAAGCCTTCGAGGTGGGGGAGGTTGGGGGGTAACCAAGGGTAGCGATCGCGCGGAATCTGCTGCACTGCGGTGAAAAACTCCTGGGCAGAGAACAGTCCCTGCTGCTCGAAATAGGCTCCCATTTGGCGAATATTCCAGCCCTCAGGAATCGTGAACTGGGCCTGAATCACGTCCCCTTGGCGAATCTGGGTGGCGATCGCCGGGAGCGAATCCGTGGGAGACAGCTCATAGACCCCCGCCTGAAACTCGCTGGACGCTCGACCCAATTTTTGCTGCAGTGACAGCCACTTGACCCAAAGATCCCAAGCGTGGGAAGAGCGAATCAGCCCCGCTTCTTCAAGCTGGCGGCCAATGCGATAGGCCGAGGTCCCAGGCTCAATTTCGAGCTGGCGAATGGCGCGATTCGCGTCATTCTGAGGGGCTGGGGCCGCTTGAACCGGTGCGCTAGCCCAGCTCCACCAACTCCAGCCCTGCCAGCCCGCCCCCGCCAACACCAAGAGCAAAATAGCCCAGAAGAGCGATCGCTGGGGAGAACGACGACGAGGCTTGGAATGGGCCTTAGGCATGGTTGCGGGATTCGGTTTGACAGTAGAGCGAGGCGGACTAGGTCTCATGGGGAAGTCTCCATCAACGGACGGAGAGCAGACAACTCCAAAAAGTTAAGCACAGGGTTTCACAATCGGCTACCGTTTTCGTCTCATGCAAACAATACCGAGCCAGTCCGAAAAAACCGCAGATTTGGAACCTCAGGCTTATCCCAAGCCTTTAATTATCCGCTTCGCTATCGAGGTCTTCGCCCATTTCCTGGGCCAAAATTTCCTCAAGCAGCGGCTCAATTTCTGCAAACTCCTCAGGGGAAATCAGCTTCGGGGTTTCGTCTTCCATGCGCGTTACGATTAAAAACGGCTCTAGGGGCGTGTAAATCCCGTACTCCCGCTCTTCGTGATAGAAAATCGCGAGCAGCTGAAACTCCTCAGATTCCTCCGCCTCAAAGCCATTCATATCGCCGTTGAGATCGGATTCGTCTTCCTCTTCCACTTCTGGCAGATCGCCCTCAACCGTTAGGGTAATGGCCGTTTCGAGGAGCGTCAGATTTTGTTCGCTGAGCACGGCTTTTGCCGTGGGGAAGAGATGTTTGAGTTCCTTCTCGTCGTCCACGAGAACGGGTTCTTCGTCCTCTTCATCGTCCTGCCAGCTAAAAATTACAATCGGGGCATCCACCGGCTGGAGTAGACCATAGGTCTGGGTGTTGAGGGTCAGGGAGCGCTCCAGATAGCAGAGCAGCGATCGCCCAGTTTCATCGTGAAGCAGAACCGTCGGAGCGTCCATGTCAACATCAAATCATCGAGAGTGAATTCCCATCTTACGTGCAGACGGGGGCAGGAATAACCCGCGCTCAAATTTTGCGTAGCTGAGCCGGTAGCAGATGTTGCAAAAAGATCAAAGGCAAACCGGTTAAATCTGGGCACGACGCTGATCTAACCAGCGCTGCAAAATAATCGCGGCGGCTTTGCGGTCAATGTCGGCTTTATTGCGGGAGGGGGCATAGCCTGCGGCCTGGATGAGCTCTTCCGCCTGCACCGAAGACAGCCGCTCATCCATGTATTCCAGGGGCAAATCGAGGGCCTTCGCCAGCCCCGAAGCATAGCGCTGGGTCTGGCGGGCCTGGGTCCCCAGCTCCCCATCTAGGGTATAGGGCAGTCCCGCCACCAAGATTTGAACCTCTCGCTCTTCAACCAGCTGACGAATCTGGGCAACATCCCGCGCAAACCCCGTACGGCGTAGCGTCATTAGCCCCGTGGCAATCAGCCCGGTGCCGTCACATCCCGCAATGCCAACCCGCTTGCGGCCTATGTCCAAGCCTAACGCTGAGATTCGGGCCATGGGGGACGGGAGTTAGAGCGGAAGCGGTCTGAGGGGGAACGCCACCAGTCCAGCATTTGCGGATCCTGAAGACTGGCATAGTCCCAGCGGTCCCAAAACAGTTCGGAGGAGGAGCAAGCATCGAGGGAGATGCGGCCTGGGATGGGCTGGCGGTTGGGCTGGAACCCCTGGAGCATTTCAGCAATTTGTAGCCGTTCGATGGAAACGCCCCGAGACTCTCGCAGTTTGTGCCAAACCGAGCGGGAGAGCAGCAGCCGATGTTGAATCGGTTCAGCTTTGAGCTGCTGGAAGCATTCTTCCCGTTCGGGCTGATAGTCCGCCGAGGTGAGCTGGAGGGGAACGGGGGGATAGGCCTGGAGAACCTGAGCCATGTGGACCATTAGTTCTGGGTAGAGCCAGGTGTAGGCGGGGTGAACGGTGAGCTCGGCTTGGTGGGGGCGATCGCCATGACGAGACAGATTCAACCGCACATGGCCAATGGCAGCTTTGCGTTGGGGCTCAAATACATAGCCACTCACCCGATCGGTGCCCTCAACCATGCGATGGGCGCTACTCACCAGGGTCCGAGACAGGCTGGTGCGAAAGTCCTGAACGTGACGATCAAAGACCTGACGTAGGAGCGGTGGCATGGCCACGGTGTCAAGCTGATAGAGCAAGTGGGCATCGGCATTGCTCACGGGCAGCAAATTGGGCAAATCCGGTGTGCGTTCGGCCAGGGCTTGCAGCGTCTCTGGAGCCATTTGCCATTGGGTAATTTGGGCCAAGGGCTGAAAGCCGTTTTGGCGATAGAGCGCCACGCTGCTTTCATCGGTCACGTCTACTTCGCTGATCCAGGTGCGGGCTTCCCAAATCATCTCCAAACAGTGGCGCAGGAGCTGAGAACCAACATCGCTAGCCAGTTCCAAATCGCCACGCTCCGTAGTGCCGCCCTCCGCGACCACCCGGCTAATTTGCCAGGTACTGCGGCTGCGGTTGGTGGGGGTGACCTGGATCAGACCCAGAATCTTGCGATGGGCCCTACCAAACTCTGCCGGATCGCGCTCCGCCACCCGAAAATCTGCCAGATGCCGCCAGGGATTAGGTACCCAACTCAAGACCTTGAGAGGACCATACCAGCGGCGTAACCACTGGGCGATCGCCTGACTGGCCTCCTCATCTTGCCCAACGGTCGCCTGGGTCATGAGACGCTCAATCCCGTCCAGATCGCGGTACTGAAAGGGGCGAATCTGCAAACTGTTGGGGTCCTTAGAAGCATTCGGCATGGCAGAAGGGCGCGATGGGAATAGCAGATTTCCCCATCATAACCCGTCAACCTTGGGGCCGCAGCAGCACCACGGGCGTTTGCTCATCTGCGTTGCCAGCGGGATTGCTGCGCAGGGCTCGATTCAGGAAGTCCTCGGAGACCCTAGCAGTCGCGGCCAAGACCTTCACCGCCCCTAGGTCGTTGACATCGACGATGGCGCATTCCAGCCCGGTTTCCCGCTGAATTTCATCCACCACGCCCTGGGGATTGTCGGGACCCAAAACAATGAACTGGTCATAGGGGGGCAGCGTACCGGTGACATCGTCCACCAGCCGAGCCTGTTCGCCGGCCAGTTGGTAAAAACCACCGCGATGGCCAAAGACACGGGCGATCGCCCCCCCCACAAACGCCGCAAACACCCGCCAAGGCCCCACCACATCCACTAGGGTTTGCAAACCGCAGGCCGTCGCCAAACTGGAGGTGGGTAGAAAGAAATAGCAAACCCGCTTGGCGACCCAGCCCGGTTTAACCTCCGTCGGGTGACGCATGCGGCCCTGCATGATTGCGATCGGCGTTTCGCCAATGGTGACGATATCACCGGGTTTGGCATAGGGCACCACGTAGCGTTTGACGATTTCCACCGGGTTGTCTAGGGGCGTCAGCAGGTGGGTGCGGACAGGGAGGAGTGTTGCACCATCGCGATCGCGCCAAACGGGATTTTCCTCAATCGCGGGAAACTGCAAAGGAATCACCACATGACGCACCTTGGGAATACGCCCCTGGGGACCGTAGGTGACGTAATTCAGCTTGACCCAGGCCGATTGTAAATCGCTCAGATCAGGACCCGTAATCTCAAGGGTGACCCGTAGTCGCGTGCGTTTGCCGGTTTTAACGATGTAAGCAAACCAATAGCCATCGGCACGGGCGGAGGCGTCGTCATGCTCCGGCGTAATCGTTGTTGACCATTGGAGATTGGCCAAGCTCCCCTTAGAAAGAAGTTTCGCCTCGCCATAGAGCTCGGGGACCATGATCTCTAGCGATCGCGTCTGATTCATCAGCTCCAGCTCACCAACCAATTTGTAATGCTGGGGGTCAAAGGTTTCCAGCCGCCAATTGCCGTGGGTCAACTCCAGCTCATTGCCAGGGCGTTGCCGATACTGCGCTTCAAAGGCCAAAGCGGCGGCTCCCGCTAATCCTGCGCCGACACCAACCCATAAACCCAGAGTTCCTAAGATCACGCTGCTCGCCTCACGGTGATTTCGCAGCTTATTAAAAGATAATTTGGCCGCAGTGTCACCTAGGGGAAACGACATCTAGGGGATGGGGGTGAAAACCATCTCGACTCAATCTCACATCAGTCTCACGCCAGCCTCGCATCTATCTCATGTCAGTCGCGCCTTGATTTTGCCTGAATCCCGCTCCATCCTGCTCAGTCCAAGCCCAGTCAGCTCAAACGGACTGCCAATTTGGACGTTAAATTTGGGCATTACTGAGAAAGGAATTGCAGGTTAACCGGCGTGAAACTGATCGACTATGCCCCAACGATTTTTATCATCGCCCATCGCGAAGATACAACGTTGCTCGTAGAAACGCTGGCGCGACAGGGCTTTAATTGCCAGGTTCTCCGACAAACACTTCAGCCCGGTCAGGAAAATTTTTCTCGGAGCTATCGCTGCTTGCTCAACCACTGCAATGCTTGGCGGTGGGTCCAAGGGCAGCAGCAACCGGCCCTGGTGATCGAAGCGGACTTCGTGCCTGTCCGGCAGTTTGGGCAACGGCCCGTTCCCTTCAATCCGGCAGACCCCGACGTGGGCTTGGCTTGGCTCTATACCTGCGCTGCGCAAATTTATCATGTCACCCCGGAAGGCCATGCCCAGGGATTTTCGACCTCGATGGTGGCCTACCTGCTCCATCCCCGCTGCGTGGACCATTTGCTCAGATTTGCTGAACAAATCGCCCAGGATCCAGGCCCAACGGCCTATACCAGCTGGGACTCGGAGCTCGATTCGCTGTTGCTCGCCCAAGGACTCTGCAACTACGTGCCTTTCCGCAACTATGGCGAACATGGCAGCCATGACCCCAATCCCGAACACAAAGCCCATGGCCTCAGCCGCACCCATCGAGCAGATGTGCTTTACGGTAGCCTAGCGTTTCCACCGCTCTATGCCATGGAGCCCCTGGCCTGGAAAATCCGTCTCCATGCTCGGGCCAAAGGCATCGGGCGATTGCTTGCTGGTCGGTATGTGCGGCCTGCGGTGCTGCGTAAAGCGAGTGTCCCGTGGCAAATGGTGAGTTTTGCCCTGCGACGGCAGTTGTCTTGGCCGCTTTAGCAGCAATTGAATCAACTCACGGCAAAATAGGGGAGCAAGGCCAACGGGCCTGTTGTTTTTGCTGTGGATCTTGATTCCAAATCCCGTGAACCCAATTTTTTCTTTCCCCCAACGCCTCTTCCGACCCTGGATCACCCTGCTGCTCCTGAGCAGTGTTTTGGGGGGATGCGGTTCATTCAATTGGGACCAAGCCTTTTCCCCTGACCCCGCATTGGGCGATCGCCCCACGCCCCAACCCTCCGCCACCGCCCCAACCCCACCCATGGGCGTTGCCTCGCCATCCTCCCCCAAGCCCTCATCCAGCCCCGACAATTCCCCTGCCTCAACGTCCAGCTCAAATGCCAATACAAGCGCCAATACAAGCGCCAATTCAACCGCCAACACCTCTCAAGACTTCTCAGACCTAGACCAAGCCCCCGCCCCCCTGCAAGACGCCCTGCGGGCCGTGGCCCAACTGGGCATCCTCACGCCCCTCCCCGATCCCATTGCCCCAACCCCATCTTCCGCTACCCCATCACTCACCACTCCATCCCCCACCTCAACAGTTGCCTTTGCACCCAACCAGCCTGTGACCCGACGGCAATATGCCCGCTGGCTGTTGGCGGCTAATAATGAGATTTATCGCGATCGCCCCCCCGCTCAAATTCGCCCTGCCACGGCTGGCACGCCGTCAACCTTTAAGGATGTGACTGCAACAGATCCTGATTTTGCGGCGATTCAGGGCCTAGCGGAAGCGGGCATTATTCCGAGTGCCCTTTCCGGTGCCCAGGAGCAGATTAATTTCAATCCCAATGAGCCTCTCTTGCGGGAGGATCTGTTGCTGTGGAAAGTGCCTTTGGATGTGCGCGGGGCTTTGCCTGCTAGCAATTTAGAGGCGGTGAAAGAAGCTTGGGGGTTTCAGGATACGAGCAAGATCAGTGCTCCGGCACTTCGGGCGGTTTTGGCTGACTATCAAAATGGTGACCAAGCGGTGATTCGTCGAGTATTTGGCTATACAACACTGTTTCAGCCTAAAAAGTCTGTGACCCGTGCGGAGGCGGCTGCGTCGTTGGCCTATTTTGGCAGTCAGGGGCAGGGACAATTGGCTGCGGATGTGGGAACGGCCCAGCTTGGTGTGTCGGCAACGGAAACCAAATCGCCTACACCAGGACCGGGGAGGGCTGGAGGATAAAAGATGAAAGTAGATGCTTTAAACTAAAATCAGCGACTGTCTTCCCACTATGCCAGAAACCACTGTTCAACCGACGGATCACAAATACATCACGCTTAGGGAAAATGGTGTTCCCTATATCACCGGAACAACCATGAAGGTGGTTGAGTTGGTGACTTCCCATCTGACCTATGGTTGGAGTCCCGCAGAATTGCATTTTCAGTATCCTCATGTCACCATGAGCCAGATTCATTCCGCTTTATCCTACTATTGGGATCACAAAGCTGAAATTGATGCGGATATCGATCGGCGGCTTGCATTAGCCCAGCAACAAAAAGCTGCTGCTCCTGATTCTCCTATCCTGGCAAAACTTCAGGCTAAAGGATTGCGTTGATGACGATTCGGTATTACATGGATGAGCAGGTACCGCGTCAAATTACGATCGGTTTACTGCTAAGAAATGTGGATGTGTTGACGGTACAGGAAGATGGTCGAGCTGGTTTAGATGATCCTGATGTGTTGGTTAGGGCGATTGAATTGCAGCGAGTTCTATTTACAAGGGATGATGATTTTCTTGCGATCGCCAATGATTATTTTCAGGCAGGAAAGGACTTTACAGGAATCATTTATGCTCATCAGCAACTTGCCAGTATCGGTGACTGTGTTCGTGATTTGGGGGTAATTGCAGAGGCTTGTGAAATGTCGGATTTTGTCAATCATATTGAGTATTTACCATTATAGTTGCAGTTGCCGTCTATCCCTCCCTAGGGCGATGAGCGTGGCAGAGCGGTCAGTTACATGTACGGATTGGGATCAAAACCTTAAACTCTTCTTTAAGTGTTTTTGCCCAGATGTGTTGTCTCTGGGGATATTAGCGGTATGACGTTGGATTGTTTGGCTGATATTCAAGGGATATTGACTGGTCTCTATGAGCAACTGAAGTGTCGGAATGTGCCGGAACGTGAGGCAGAGACTGTCGTGGCGGATCTGGTGGAGGAGCTGGAGATTTTCCAGCCTAGAGTGGAGCCTGAAGAGGAGAAGGCACTGCTTGATCTTCCCCCGAAGTAGCGAGATTTTGCAATGCCGATGGTGGGTTTATCGAGCAGCAGCCCGATTGGAGATGATGTTTGTGCGGTGAGCTGAACAACCTTCCAAAGCAAGCCTCTCCTGTTTTCGTTGAATTGCTGGTACGAGTGAGGTTAATGAATCTCAAGCTGTGGGAAGTATAATAAGAGACCTGCTAAATTTCTCTATTTGGTGTCGTTCTCAATGGTTACATTAAGTTGCCTTACATTGCTGCGAGGGAACAAGATTGAAACAAATGAAGCTTTTAGGGTGGCTTATCTTAAGCCTAGGTTTGGGTAAGGGGCTTGACGTTCTGTTCACCCCTTCCGAACTTTCTGTTGCGATGGTCATCTATATAATACCACTGATATTGCTGGGCATTCAGCGGGAAAAGGTGATGACGAGAAAGACGTTAGAACTGTGTGGCCATCGAATTAAAGTTGAATGGATGACCCATGAATGGATGACTTTTTGGGGGATTCGCTTAGGAGAGAGCCGAGAAGTTGAACGGAAGGTGGAGTGGCTCCCTGACACAGAGCTACAGAAGTTGACAACCGAAACAGTATGGCTTCTTGTTCAGACATTGCCAGTGATTTGGCCTAATGTACTTCCACGGGCCTTGAGAAGGCTGATCTCATGAAGAACAGTAATTTTTCTCTTAAGAAAATTGAACTCAGTAATATTTCGTTTTCTAAGATTTTTGCTTTAAGTAAGATTCAGTACAAAAACATAAATATTCGGCGAGAACGCCTATTCCCTTTCATTCTTAGTTTTTTGCTGGTGTCAGGGATTGTTGTGAGTGGCTGGACTCTGAAAATTTACACTGACCGCTCAGGCCCAATCATAGACCCCCCTGATAGATCGATAATAGATAAAAATAAACCTGGGGATGTAGATCGGGATGGATCAGAGAAGGGTAACACTGGAACGCGGGGAGATTATGGTGACTATCATCGTCCATGTCAAAAGCCTTCAAAAATTCAATTTGATCATGATCCAACGATTAAGGAGCGTGCTCGGAGAGGTCTCAATCAATTGGAACAGTATCCAGATATTGTAGGTGTGGCCGGAGGTGCGATCGCGGGTTCGCTCTTAGCTCTCACAGCTGCACCTGGCATCGCACTGGCAGCACTTGGCGTTGTAACTTGGCTCTTTATAAGAGGCGCTTTAGGCGCTTGCTAACAGCATGTCTCAACAAAATTATCTTGGTTTATCAACTCAATCTAATTGCGAGTAACCACATAATGAAATTGTTTAAACCTAAGACCAGTAAAGACCCCGAAGAATCGCTAATAAAAACAGAATCTTCGGCCATGGGAAATGTAGTCACTGACATAAACCCCCGTGAACTTTTAAGGTCAGAGGAGCCTGAAAACCCAGCTTCATTCAGCTTGGTTGCAGGCGGTAGGAACTTGATTATTTTAGTTGTCGGTGGATGTGTTGCTATTGCTGTCATGATGGCGCTTTCTGGTGATACCTGTTTATTCAGTATCGGATGTGGTCATGGGACCGGCGGACTTCCAAGTTCCCATGGGATTGCAGCTGATTTCTGGGGAGTCATTCTTGCACTAGGATTTTTTGCCATTAGCGGAACCCTCGGCTTACCGGCGATACCTGCATTAGCAATTAGTATGGGGCTGTGGGCTCTCATAAAAGCAACTTTTGCACTCTAGTTTTACCTTTATTTTATGCAAGCTCTAGCCATGCCTATCATTGAAATTCAACAAGTTTCCAAGTCTTTGGGGGCTTTTTTGAACCCGCAAGAAATTCTTCGTGATATCAGTCTCACGCTTAACGCTGGCGAATTCGTCGTTCTCTCGGGTGAGAATGGCGCTGGTAAAAGTACGCTGATCAATCTTATTCTCGGCCTTTCAATCCCTCAAGAAGGAACTATTAAGTTGATGGGTCACTCTCCACAGAACCCTCAGGCTAAAACTGAATTAGGTGTTTTCTTTCAAGATTCTACATTCCCAAGAAACTTGAAGGTTCGAGAAGTCATTGAACTGATTTCTAGTTATCACGCGACCCCTATGACAATGCCTCAGGTGGTCAAGAAATTCTCGATTCAAGATCTACTAGATCGCCCCGCCACTGAGCTTTCTGGAGGGCAGAAGAAATGGCTCCGCCTAGTCTTAGCTTTCGTGGGACAGCCTCAGCTTTTGATTCTGGATGAGCCTACCAGTGATATTGATGCGACTCGATACCAAGAATTCTGGCAGCATCTAACTGAATTTCATCAGCAAGGTGGCACTATTTTGATCGTGACCCATCGTCCAGAAGATTGGGTACAGCTTGAAAAGATCGCGACCCGCTCGATTCAACTCCAACGATTGACACCTGCTCTAATTGGGTCGCAGCTTAATGACGATGGGCGAATCCAGCGAGAATCCAGCATCGTCGAGCAAATCGATTCTGCTTCGCTTTTTACTAAACGCTCAGATTCTACTGTACAGAAACAGGCATTACTGAAAGAGCAGCCTCGCAGAGTTGACACTTTTGATTCGATCGTAACTCAGTGCCGTATGGAGGTACTTCAGCTTCTGCGTACTCCAGTTTCTCTGGTCAGCACGCTGATTCTAATTGGCAGCGCTAGTAAACTGCCCCATACGGATAGCCAAGCCTATAGTCAATTTTTCATCGCTATCAGCACAATGCTTCTATTGATGCTTTGCTTAGATATTCTAGGGAAAAATGTCTCACTTGAGCGACTAGAGCAGTGGTTCAAATTTGTTCGTACCACGCCACTCCCTTTAATGTCTTATCTTGCGGCTAAAGTCATCACTGCTTTTGGGATTGCGTCATTGAGTCTTGCAAGCATGTTTGCAGTTGCTAGATTCTTTGGGTACTTGCCAAAGGACTTCTCGGTATTACCGGTAGTGCTGAATCAGTTGATTTTTCTCTTTCCTTTCGCTGTATTGACATTGTGCCTGAGTTATTTGATCAATCCGAAAGGATATGACTCAGTCTCCAAGCTTCTGTTCCTGGGGGTGGCTGTTCCCTCAGCCTTGCCAGCAATGGGAATATCGCTGCCCAGTAAGCTGGAAACGGCTATTCATTTTTCGCCGTTTTATCACTATTTTCAATTAATCCGGGAATCAGCAAGCTTGTCTTTTGATCATCATCATTTTCTTCATGCTGCTTGGATGGTTTGGTGTGCGATCGCGTTCAGCTTGCTCGCTGTCTGGTCTTGTCAGCGCGAACAGAAGACTGCGTAATGAATTTCTAGCCTGGGGTTTGAACCTTAGGCGGTTGTCGCAATCGCTCAAGCGTGCCGATGGCACCACCGCCGCTCAGCGATTGTTCGGACAGCCTTTCCCTGACCTCTTTGAATGGATACTTGAACAATCCTCTGAGCTTCCACTCCCTCGACAGTCTCATAAATCACAACAGCCTCAACCTTCGCTGGCTCTAACTTTCCCGGCTTAAGTTACTACCCAATAGATCTAGCGAATCTGGATAAGGCTGACTTTTCTCAACTATTTAGATGCTGTCCGAAATATTCAGGATGATGACTCTAAAGCCGAAGTATTAATGGAGCTAGCGAAGCTGGATAAGGCTGATTTTTCAGACATCCTGCAATTTATGGCCAAAAGCTCCCAACAATCCGCAGTCGCATCCGCCCTCAGCCAAGCCCTTTCTGATTTCCCCTTTCAACCCCTCCCCCCTCCAAGACTGGCAAACCAGCCTCCACATCCTCGCCCACAACCAACGCGCCGATCTCATGCAAACCCTCCTCGTCCTCCTTCCCACCCTCACCCAACTCGGTGGCCCCACCGCAGGCCGAGCCATGACCCAAGCCCTCCAAACCATCTGCCAGCAGTGGCCCTAGGGGAAAATCGGACGTGTGAACGCGGAACACTGAAAAGAAGAACCATCGTCCCTCAACTAGAGAAGAAAGAAAAATATAGTACAAAAAGACTGCTGCATGGGATGGCGATCGAGTAGAAAAGGATATATTAAACTGGAGCTACCCAGACGAGGCACCGGATCATAAGCATTCAAGAACTCGAAGCCCAACTGCTCAATGAATTGATCGCCAAACAACCCAAACCAGCAGTACTCGATTGGCTCAATACTCAACCCAATCAGGATTTGTATCTATAGGGGGCTTTTACGCGGGTTACCCGGAATGAGAAAGATTTTGCTGGAACAGGTTTGACCATCCTCAATCCATGGACTTAAATCCAGCAGTCTCTCGCCAACCTTTCCTACACCAACTGGCAATCTCCCTGCACCTACTCGCCCACTGCAAACGCGCCGACCTCATGCAAGAGGTTTCATGGATAAATCGTCACCCGCAACCCAACCCCCAACGCCGCCATCCGCCCCAACAACGCCGCCGCCAGCTCCCGCAAATCCACCGCCGACACCAGATCCAAATAGATAGACGTGTCTGCCTGGATGTCTGGTCAATGGTGGGGGAGGATCAGTATTGCTGCCTTGAGGGAGTACTCAGCCCGCTTGGCCTTAATGGTCACGACCCAAATTCGATCCTCAAATACCAAGAGGTCAATCAACTCCCTCACCAGAAATCCTTCATCTTCGGTGATGAGTTCTACCAAAACTCTCCGCAGTGCTCCGCCTATACCCGAAGAGTTAGGGGGTGGTGAAGGGTCACTTTGAACGATTTTGAACTGATAAAATAGAGTCATGCTAAAAGGAAGTGTCCTATCAATGCATGCTCAATTCGGGGAGAGTACATCATGGCGGCAGATGCTCCCTATCCACTTTTTGTTCACAATTTAGATCAAATACTATATCTACAATCGTGTTTAGCAGATAGCCTGGGAGGCCGTAAATGAGAAGCTTGTTAATGCGTAGTCCAATTGCGATCGCTCTCTTTTGGATCGGCACCTACTTACTGGTTACCCTTCTCCCTCTCTTTATTTTGTTGATCTATCCACCGCCAAACGCGCGAGGATTTTGGATAGAGTTTTCAGTTGCGCTGGGGTTTATCGGGTTGGCTATGATGGCCTTACAGTTTGTCTTAACGGCCCGCATCAATCGAATCGAAGCGTCGTATGGCATCGACATTCTGCTGCAATTCCACCGTTTTACATCCCTAGTGGCGTTTTTTATGGTGTTGCTGCATCCGGTCATGCTGTTTATCGTTCAGCCAGAAACCAGGCAGCTTTTGAATTTTCCCGCAGCCCCCTGGCGAGCAAGGCTGGCCATTTTAGGAACATTGGCCTTCATCACCTTAGTGGTCACCACCATTTGGCGCAAGCCCTTGCGCATTCCCTACGAGCCTTGGCGTACATCTCATACGATCTTGTCAGTCTTGGCCGTGGGGCTAGGACTGGGACATGCCCTGGGGGTTAGCTACTATCTAGCATTGTTTTGGAAAAAAATGATATGGGCAGGCATAGCCCTCATCGCCCTGTGGCTGGTGGTTTACGTGCGGATTATCAAACCCTGGATGATGACCCGCAAGCCCTATCTGGTAGAAGCCGTCACGCCACAGCGAGGCAACGTTTGGACGCTGGCCTTGCGCCCCTGGGGCCACAATGGGTTTTGCTTCCAGCCCGGTCAATTCTCTTGGCTCACGTTGGATATCACGCCCTTGAGTATGCGAGAGCATCCCTTTTCGATGTCCTCTAATGCGGATCATGCGGGTCGCGTTGAGTTTGGCATTAAGGCATTAGGAGACTTTACCGGCACTATCAAAGACATCAAACCCGGAACGAAAGCCTATTTAGATGGCCCCTATGGTGTATTTACGATCGATCGCTATGAAGATTCAGCTGGATTTGTGCTAATTGCAGGTGGCGTTGGCATCACACCGATGATGAGTATGATAGCAACCGCAGCCGAGCGAAAAGACGACCGTCCTTACTTGTTGATTTACGCTAGCAAAACCTGGGATGAAATTACCTTTCGTGAAGAGCTAGATGTCCTTAAGGCACAGCTAGATTTGGAGATTGTGTATGTTTTGAGAGAGCCGCCAGAGCATTGGTCGGGTGAAGAGGGATACGTTGATCAGCAGCTTTTGGCTCGCCACATTCCAAAGCATCAGGCAACCCGGCATTATTTTATTTGTGCCGCCCCGGCGATGATGACGCAAGCGGAACGCGCTCTGCACGACTTAGGTGTACCCGTCACGCAAGTTCATATGGAACACTTTAATCTAGCCTAAATCAACCGTTAGCTTCTGACTCACTTGTTCTTGTTGTCTGGTTGTCAAAGTCTTGCTGTTAGAATTCAATCTTAAAATCCCAATCTTAAAATCTCGACCTTAAAATCTCAATCATAAAGGTTTCTGATTATGCGATACAGCATCATGCTCCAACTCGTCGGGCTGATGACGCTAGTGCTACTGACTACTGCGGCACTTTTTGCCTGGTTACAAAATCGCTCTGTACCAAGTCCAAATGTGGATTCACACAGACGTAGCTCATTACGAAGTGACGCTTTTCGGGCGATCGATCTCCTTAAAGACGTCTAGGATTGTTGCGCCTGTCACTAGCGACAGACGTTGAGCGGCTAGCGCTCCTCTACTCTAGGCAACGCCATAATTGGTGTAGGGACGTTTGGCGGGGGGCTGGAGGCCCAAGATAATATCTTCTTTGGGGACACCCATATTCACCAACACTGCTGCTGGGTCCTGTTCGGTTTTGTTTTCTTGGAGCCAGATTTTGCTGTCTTTCACTTGCAGATGAATGATACAGCGGTAAATACGATCGAATCCGCGCCAGCCGATGTGCCACCATTGGTAGTGGCCTTGAATGGGATCGATGACTAGGTGGGTTTCTACGTCTGCTTGAGGGCGATCGTTGGCTGCGTAGTTCCGGATGACTTGCTCGGCTAGTTTTCGGTATTGGTTGCTTTTGTGGATGCTAGTCTCTTGGGCTAGTTTGTTCTGGGTTAGGCTATCCATTTCTTTAACACCTCTCTTGTTCGATTTTTTCGAGGTCTTTGGCGGCTCCGAGTTGGGTGTAGAGTTGGTGGGCGGTTTGGTAGTGATGTTGGGCGAGGGTGGGGTTGTTTTTGGCGCGGTGGAGTTGGGCGAAATGCCAGTGAATTTCGGCGAGAAGTTGAGTCATTCCGAGCTGTTGGGTTTGAGTGAATGCGTCTTGAAGGAGTGTTTCAGCTAGCTCAAGATTGCCACGACCTAATTCGTTGGCTCCTCGATCGCTCGTAACCCAAGCAATACCCTGCCGATCGTCCAATTCTTCACTCAGTTGCAGGGATTGCCAATAGAGCCGTTCCGCCTCGTCCCAGTTGCCGCGATTGCGCTCGATGTCGCCGAGGACGCCCCAAACTGCTGCTATGCCGGAGCGATCGCCCAATTCTTCACTCAGTTGCAGGGATTGCCGAAAGAGCCGTTCGGCCTCGTCCCAGTTGCCGCGTTTGCGCTCGATGTCGCCCAGCACGCCCCAGGAAGATGCCATGCCGGAGCGATCGCCCAATTCTTCCTCAATTTGTAGGCATTGCCGATAGAGCCGTTCCGCCTCGTCCCAGTTGCCGCGCTTGCGTTCGATGTCGCCGAGGACACCCCAGGAGGTTGCCATGCCGGAGCGATCGCCCAATTCTTCCATCATTTGTAGAGCTTGCCGAAAGAGCCGTTCGGCCTCGTCCCAGTTGCCGCGTTTGCGCTCGATGTCGCCCAGCACGCCCCAGGAAGATGCCATGCCGGAGCGATCGCCCAATTCTTCCTCAATTTGTAGGCATTGCCGATAGAGCCGTTCCGCCGCGTCCCAGTTGCCGCGATTGCGCTCGATGTCGCCGAGGGAGCCCCAGGAGGTTGCCATACCGGAGCGATCGCCCAATTCTTCCCTCAGTTGCAGGGATTGCCGATAGAGCCGTTCCGCCTCGTCCCAGTTGCCGCGATTGCGCTCGATGTCGCCGAGGGAGCCCCAGGAGGTTGCCATACCGGAGCGATCGCCCAATTCTTCGCTCAGTTGCAGGGATTGCCGATAGAGCCGTTCCGCCTCGTCCCAGTTGCCGCGATTGCGCTCGATGTCGCCGAGGACGCCCCAGGAGGTTGCCATGCCGGAGCGATCGCCCAATTCTTCCATCAGTTGCAGGGATTGCCGAAAGAGCCGTTCCGCCGCGTCCCAGTTGCCGCGCTTGCGCTCGATGTCGCCGAGGACACCCCAGGAAGATGCCATGCCGGAGCGATCGCCCAATTCTTCCCTCAGTTGCAGGGATTGCCGAAAGAGCCGTTCCGCCGCGTCCCAGTTGCCGCGTTTGCGTTCCACATCACCCAGGCAGCCGAGACAACGGCTTTCCCCGGCGCGATCGCCTGCTTGCCGATGAAGCTGAATCGCTTTCTTCAAGACACTTTTAGCACTCTCCCAATGGCCTCGGTCCCGCTCGGTAAACCCCAGGTTTTGGTATAGGCTTGCCAGTAACGGCGAATCCGGTTCCGTTGCCAACAGATCATCCAAAGCCTGCCATTCTTCCCGAGCGGTTTTTCCCAATTCCGATTGCTCATCGTCCAGAGGCGGGCGGATAATCACCACCTCCGGTTCAATTTCATAAACCTCCGTCGATCCCTGCCAATTCACCACTACCGGCGGCGTTTGAAACTCAAATAACGCATTCCCCCGCCAACTCCAAAAATCCGGAGAAGCAGTTGCCAAGGCATCGGCCACAGCATTCGACACCCACAGCACAATCGGACAAGCAAACGCCCGCAACGCCTCCCTCGTCCACTGCAACGAAAACAGCAACCGCTCTCGATCAGACTTCTCCTCCCCCAAGCGCAAATCCAGCAAATCCGCAGCCCCCAAGGCCGTCACCATCGAGCCACGTCCAAGAACCACGCCCTGGGTTTGTAGATCCACTAATCCCTGGCGCAAACTGGGATTTTTTCCACTGAACCGAACCCGATAACAATGAATTCCTTTCGCCGTTAGTTCTGCTTCGTATTGTTGCGTCCAGCGCTCTTGATCGACTGGGCGATCGCACACCGCCACCAGCAAATTCAACTTACCATCACTCGCCGTAATCGATAAGATCAACCGCCGTAAGGCCCGTAAATTCGCCTGTTCTTCCTCAATGGATAGGGCTGAAAGCATTGCAGGCTCCCCCTAAATTAACTTGCGTCGTCTGAGCAAATCCTTCACAATCGGATGCAAGTCGTACCATAGATCGCCATTTTCATACTCCAAAACCATCAACCCATGGAGCATCTCCACAAAAGCATCTCCCTCGGCCCGTTCTAGGGTTTGATAAACCTGGGCTAGCAAGTCATAATGGGTGCGAATTTGTCGGGCAAAATCATTGCGGAGATTGGCCACCGCTGCGGTCAAAATGCCATCATCCACTTGAATAGCAGTCCGCTCCGGCTCAATCTCCAACTGCACCATACATTCCGTACAGCACTCCCGCCCAATCCGCACCAACTCCCGCATCACCCCACCACTTAGCAGGGCAATCTTACGCGATATTTCCGGTGCCAAAAGTCCCTCGGGAAACCGTTTTTCCAAAATTGTTTCAAACAGTTTCAGACTTTTTTCAATGGGCTCAGCCTCAGGATTGTGACAGTCCTCCTGACCAAAAAACTTCGCGACAGGAAAGAGTTGAGGACGTACGACCCCCTCAGAAGTTAAAGCCCCCATGATCCGAGGTTCCTGGAGCGCCGAAACCGGAATCGTAAACACGATTTTGAATCCCGGTGAAAACAACGATTTGAGATTATTGCGATAGATCGGCTCAACTACACTCGGATCCAACTTGTCCAAGTCATCAATAATGACCAATACGGGTTTTTGCGTCTTCCCCTGAATTGAAGCGGCGAGGCGATCGAGATTCCCCACCAGCTCTGAAATTCTGCGCTCATAGGTGCGCTCTAGCTCTTGCCGAAAGGCTTGCTCCCGTTGCAATTTCAGCGTGACAAATTTGAAGAGATCATCACCCCCCAAACCCATTTCAGACTTGGTTTCCGCTTCTTGGGTTTCTTTCCGCTGGGTAAACATCCACCCCAACAGCGATTTGCGAATGTCCTCAGCCACTGGGATATTCACCTTTGTGGCTTGGCTGAGGAGCATGATGGCGATCGCATACAAGATATTCACATGACTAACATCCGACATTTCGATCAAATCTGAGATCGAAAAGCGCACCACGAAATATTTTTTTTGCATTTCCGTGGCAAACTGCTTTAGCAACGTAGACTTCCCACAGCCCCGATGCCCCGCAAACACCAGTTTCCCGTCCTTTTCAGACGCCTCCACCTCTCGCCGTAGCCGCACCAAAACTTCGCGGCCATATTCCACTCGGAACCGTTCAATATCTCTGGGTTCTAACAGCGGGAATAAATCTAAGTCACGGTAAGTCGCTTGCAAGCGCTCCAATAGCTCTTGGTTCATAGCGATGGGCAAGGGGGAGATTGAAAAATCTGTTTCATCTTACTCTAGTCTGTTGGCTCCGCCGTAGTGTTGGTAATACCCTCTGGATCCCGAGTCTTCACCCCTTGAGCCCTAGCATTCCCTTGCTCAAGCCCCCCGGATCCCAAACGTCTCCGCCACAAAACTGCCGTGTAATCCATAGGGCAAATGATGCGTGAGCCGAATCCGCGCCTGCTCGCTCAGATCCTGGGCCTGAAGAATCACCAAGTCCGAAGCATGGCGAGCAGCGTTGTAAATCAGCACCAACACCCAGCCATCATCCTCTGCGATACCACCGGGCCGGGGAACAAAGAGAGGTTCATTGATAAACCCACGGGGGGCAAAACTGTGGACTGGGCGATCGCGATATTGGCCCTCGCTGTGGCCCTCGCTTTGCGTATCCACCTTCATAATCGCCTGAAGCGGAGCATTCCCCGTCGAAGCATCGGTAACCCCCATGTAGTAATAGCGGGCCGATTCTCCCACCGTATCGGGGTGTTGACTCGGGAACTCACAGGTGCGAGGTTCCAGGCAGTGGCGAGTCACTTGGCCCGTGGCAAGGTTTGCAGTGAAGCGGAAGAGCTGACCGGGGGTGACCTGGTCAAAATCAACGTTGAGGAAATCGATCGCCGAGTCCAGACTGGGGTAGGTTTCGTAGCAGATGGAATCGATCATGAGCTGATTAACCCCATCTACGGTCTGTTCGCAGGCATTGGCGTGGTGGAAGACGAAGCAGGGATCGGTGGTGAGCGATCGCACCGGCTCCTCCGGATCGCGAGGAATCAAAAGAATTTGCGTCGATTTCTGGGCATCCAAGCTAATACACTGACCCGCTCCCTTCAAGCCCAAAACAAAGGGAATCGGATTGAGGCTAACGGGGTTTTGGAAAAAGACGTAGTAGTTCTCGGTGATCACAAAGTCGTGGAGAAAGGCAAAGCCAGGGACCGTGCGGCTTTGCTGTTGGGCGAGGCTACCGTCTTCTTCAAATTCATAGACTGAAATCGTACTGGAGAGTCCGGCCTTAACGCCAAAATTCACCAGCCGTCGCTTGCCGCCGGTCCGCTTGGACCCCGGATCAACGCGGGGATGGGCAGCAAAGGATTGACCCGGCTGGAGCAGTCCGTTCAGGTATTCTGGCCCTAGGGTATCGAGCGTGACCGGATCAAGGCGGAAAGGCTCGGCAGCTTCCCACAGGGCTAGCAACTGGTCGCCCCAGTAGCGCACGTTGGTATTGGCAATATTTTTGATTTTGACATCGAACAAATTGGCCAACCACCCCCCCGGTTTTTGGGTGCCGAAAACGCCCCGGTAGAGGATCTTGCCCGCCTCCTGCTCGGCGATGAAGCCGGGGGTTCGCACGTAGCGATTGCGAAAATACACCCGCCCTTCGGTGAAGGTAAACGCGCTGATCATGCCATCGCCATCGAAGGGATGGTGAAACCGTTGGCCGTTGATTTCCAGGCAACCGGGACCATTGCGAAATAGCGTGCCGGTGAGTTCAGGGGGCAGTTCTCCGTCGATGTCCTCCACCCAGTAGGCCTGCTCTTCGGCCTGGGACTGATAGCCCCGTTGCCAATCGTCACGGCTAAAGGGGGCAGGAATGGCAGGGGGGTGGAGGATGCTGGTCATGGAGGGGGAGTCATCGACAAAGGGTATTCATCTTCCATGAAAGCGAAAATATTACGAAATGTAAAATAAACAAACCCCGAGCAGTCCTCTAAGCTGCTCAAGACTTGCAGGGAACCCCAGCTACGCGAGAAAAGCGAGAAGGATTGAGGAAGTCGATCTATCGGCATCCCGGAACTTTATGGAGCGACTTGACACCGGCTGAATGTATAGAAAAGTGGATGTATGAGCAACGAGACCCAGGAGAATGATAGAAGATTTAAGACGACTCTCTCTTTAGCCTGATAGAACTGCCCCAACTTCTCCCCGCAGCGGGTAGACCCTGGATCCAAAATCACCGAAGATAGACCAAAGGTTCAAGCTGAACAATCGTTGCGGTCCCTACTGCAGGCGTGAGCGGCGTCCATTGAACCACCAGACGACATCTATCTAGGAGATATCAAACGGTATGGGTATTGACCTCGGCAAATTCCCGATTGATTTGAACCAATACAAATCTGTCTCGCTCGATCCTTCCGTCACCACGCTGACCGATGAGCAGCGGGAGGCGCTGAAGGCCAATATTCAGTTGTGTCGGGATGCGATCGTTTTCTTCACTGCTACCGGCGCAGCACGAGGCGTGGGCGGTCATACCGGCGGTCCCTACGACACCGTTCCCGAGGTGATGATCCTCGATGCCCTGTTCAAAAGCCAGCCGGACAAATTTGTGCCGACGTTCTTTGACGAAGCCGGACACCGGGTTGGAACCCAGTACTTAATGGCTACCCTGGCGGGGGATCTGCCCGCTGAGCAGTTGATGCAGTACCGTGCCGCCAATTCCAAGCTGCCCGGTCACCCCGAATTGGGTTTAACCCCCGGTGTCAAGTTCAGCTCCGGTCGTCTTGGCCATATGTGGCCCTATGTCAACGGTGTGGCCCTGGCGAATCCTGGTAAAACCTTGTTCTGTCTGGGTTCCGATGGGTCTCAGCAGGAGGGTAACGACGCAGAGGCCGCCCGTTTGGCTGTGGCGCAGCATATCAATGTCAAGCTGATTATTGACGACAATGATGTGACGATCGCCGGTAACCCCTCCCAATACCTGGGTGGCTACAGCGTCAAGAAAACCCTGGAAGGTCATGGCCTTAAGGTTGTGGAATGTGACGGTGAAGACATTGACGCCCTCTATGCCTGTATTTGCGAAGCGGTGAATACCCCTGGGCCGATCGCCGTCATTGCCAAGCGCCCCATGTGTCCCGGTATCGAAGGACTGGAAGGCTCGAACCATGGCCACGACGTGATTTCCGTCAAAGCTGCCATCACCTATTTAGAATCCAAGGGCTACCAGTCCGCCGCCGACATCCTCAAAAACACCGTCGCTCCCAAAAACGAGTACCAGTTCCTTGGGGCCTCCAGCAAAATGGGTTCGAACCGCAACGTCTTTGGCGAAGCCATGGTGGAAGTCCTGGGCGGCATGAGCGAAGAAGAGCGTAAGAACAGCGTTCTCGTCGTCGATAGCGACCTAGAAGGCTCCTGCGGTCTTTCCCAAATCCGCAACGCTCACCCAGAAATCTTCATCAGCGGCGGTATTCAGGAGCGGGGTAACCTCTCCGCTGCCGCTGGTTTTGGCATGGCCGAGGGTAAGCAAGGTGTATTTGCAACCTTTAGCGCCTTCTTGGAAATGTGTATTTCCGAGATTACCATGGCGCGCCTGAACAAGTCGAATTTGCTCTGCCATTTCTCTCACGCAGGCATCGACGACATGGCAGACAACACCTGCCACTTCGGCATCAATAATATGTTTGCCGATAACGGGTTGGATGACGGTTACCCCACCCACCTGTTCTTCCCCGCCGACGCCAACCAAATGACTGCCTGCGTCAAGGCTGTATTCAGCAACCCCGGTCTGCGCTTTATCTTCTCCACCCGCTCGAAGGTGCCGATGTTGCTAGATAGCGACGGCAATGAGCTGTTTGGTGGCGATTACGTTTTCACCCCTGGTAAGGACGACGTGGTACGCGAAGGTACTGCCGGTTACATCGTCGCCTTTGGGGATGCGGTTTACCGGGCACTGGATGCGGTGGAACGGCTGAAGCAGGAGGGCATTAATGTGGGTTTGATCAACAAGGGCACATTGAATGTGGTGGATGAAGAGGTCATGGCTAAGATTGGCGCTTCGCCGTTTGTGATCACCGTCGAGCCCTTTAACAAGCGCACGGGTCTGGGCAGCCGCTTTGGTACTTGGTTACTGGAGCGTGGCCTGACTCCGAAGTTTGCTTCCTTGGCGACCCATGAGGAAGGTTGCGGTGGCCTCTGGGAACAGTATGCCCACCAGGGCATTGATCCAGTGGGCATCATGAAGAAGGTCAAGGAATTGGTTGGCTAATCAACTGCTGAATTCTGATTGTTCTTGACTAAAGAGGGCGTGTTGTCTTTGGGGCAATGCGTCCTTTTTATCGAAGCTCTCAAAATGCGTTACCTATTTGCTTTCTTAGGACAATCTTGGGCCTATCGCTCGTAGCTCACTGAAATCACAAAATACAGTTTCTTTAAGTTTAGTAAGTCCATCTATATAGATGCTTAAATGCAGAATAAATTCGGTATATGTGACACGCTCTTGAACTGGGTAACTGAATTCAGTATCTACAGACTAGTGTTCTAGCAGCAACGCCGGGCTATGGTTGCAACCATCCGAGAGATTCGAAACTTTGGCCACTCAGGCTATGATGAAGATTACGACTCTGTGAGGGCAATGCGATGGCGGTTGCGGTTCAGCGCTTGACGTTAGCGGAATACCTCCAATACGACGACGGTGAGGATGGTCGCTATGAGCTACTTAATGGAGAACTGATACCAATGAGCTTGGGGACAGGTAAGCATGGTGAGATCATTCATAGCTTGGAGCGACAGTTCGAGCGAGAGATTGAAAATGCCGGACTGCCCTGGATTGCACGGAAAGGACTAATCGGAGTACAGTCTCCCAGGGCTGGACGTTGGGAAACCTCACGAATTCCGGACGTAACGGTTATGGTTGCGGAGCAATGGTACGGAATGGCCAATCGAGAAGCGGTCATATTGGCCCATGAAACTCCTCCGATTTTGGTGGTTGAAGTTGTGAGTGAATCGACAAAAACCGTAGATTACCGGGGAAAGGTATCTGAGTATGCGGTGTTGAATATTAGTGAATATTGGATTGTTGATCCTTTAGATAATCGAGTAACTGTTTGTACGCTGGCAGATGGATTGTATGACCAACTTTTCTTCCAGGGAGATGAAGTGATTACTTCAAGTATCTTCCCAAACCTAACCTGCACCGCAGCACAGATTTTGGTAGGGTCTTGAACAGATCGAACTTCCATTAATAGAACATCTTGCTACACAGGCTCCCCCGACGACGATGCCCTATCGGACAGATCTGTATTGTGCCGATCCTGCTGTAGCTTTTCTTCGAGTTCTTGGATTTGCCCCATGCGTGCTTCTAGTTCTAGGGTGCGGCGACCGAGTTCCTGGCTTTGCAACGTTAGCGCCTGTCGCCACTGCTCAGCTCGCTCTGCCTCTTGCTGGAGAAAATCAGCCGTCACCCCGCTACAGAGAAAATTTCGTACCACATCCAAGAGCCAAGTGGTTGCATCCTTGACCTCAGCGGTTTGGCGGTCTTCTGACAACTCCACCAGCGTCAGCCCGACGCGCATCGGGGCGATGGGCGTGTTCAGTTCCACCGGCTCAGGTTCTGGAAAAACACGCCAGGCAAATTCAGAACGCTGCTGAGCCAAAAGCTTGAGCGTCAAAACCTGAACATCGGGATCGTGGCTAACATCAGCCAGGTAAAGCATGGGTAGCAGGTATAGGTGAGCAACGAATGCTTTGGGTCGTTAGTGGGGCTACGGAACCGAGATAGGTTTAAGATGCCCGGATTCCGCAAAAATGACTACCGGATTAGCGCGGAACCTTATTGTTAAATAACGTAGGCGAGAGCACAATCACGGAGATTGGCTCCCGCCTTTGGATCGTATTTATTCGGACATTCCCAGCGAAACGGCAAAAGTCAAGGTTAGAGACGGGCGAGGCGATCGCGCAAAATCCCCCCCTGGGCCTCCGCTTCCGCTAGGGCGGCCTTAGCTCCATCAATCACCTCCGCCGGAGCCTTGTTGACAAACCCCGGATTGTTAAGCCGCCCGGACAGAGACTTGATCTCTTTTTCGACTTTCTCCAAGTTTTTGTTGAGCTTAGCTTTGAGTTCCTCGACATCGATTAGCCCAGCCAGGGGAATTGAAACCTGGACGGTGCCGGTCACCCCGGCGATGCTCTGTTGAGGAGAGTCAGCCTTGGCGTCGGCAATGGTGACGTCTTCTGCTTTGGCTAGATTTTGGATATAGATTTTGCCCTCGGTGAGGATCTTGGCTTCGCGATCGCTCTCCGTCTGCAACAACACCGGCACCTTGGCCCCTGGTTTGATCCCCGCCTCAGCCCGCAGATTGCGCACGGTCCGAATCGTGTCGATTAGCAACTGAAAATCCACTTCCAAATCGCTATCAATCCAGTCTGCCTGAAGCTCTGGGTAGGGCTGAACCGCCAAGTAGCTCTCGGTTTCGCCGGTCTGTGTCAGCGTATGCCACAGCTCCTCGGTAATGTGGGGAATAAACGGATGTAGGAGTTTGTGGATGCCTTCCAAAACATAGGCTAGAACCTGCTGGGCCTGGGTTTTCTCCGGGCTGTCGTCGCCAAACATCCGCACCTTGCTCAGCTCGATGTACCAATCGCAGAAGTCGTTCCAGGTAAATTCGTAGAGCGACTTGGCCGCTTCACCTAAACCGTATTTTTCAATTTGCTCGCTGGTCTCCTTCACCGTTTTGTGGAACCGCGACAAAATCCACCGATCTGCCAATTCCAAATCCTGCACGCTTTGTACGGACGAACCGCTGTTTGTCCCTACGGGGGTCCCCAACTGGACCGGGGTTTGGCCGCCCAGATTCATCATCACGAATCGCGAGGCGTTCCAGAGTTTATTGGTAAAGTTGCGGCTGGCTTCGACAGTTTGGGATTCGTCGGTGGTGCGATCGTAGGCCAAGCGAATATCCTGCCCCGCCCCGGCCACCTCGCGGATCATGGCGTAGCGCGTCGCATCAGTACCGTATTTATCCACCAACACCAGGGGGTCAATGCCGTTGCCCTTGGACTTGGACATTTTCTTGCCGTTTTCGTCCAGAACCAGACCATGGATAAACACATCCTGGAAGGGCATTTGACCCGTGAAATGCTCCGCCATCATCGTCATTCGGGCCACCCAGAAAAAGATAATGTCAAAGCCGGTGACCAGGGTGCTGGTGGGATAGTACCGCGCCAAGTCCTCGGTTTCAGCGGGCCAGCCCAGGGTGGAGAAGGGCCACAGACCCGAGGAAAACCAGGTATCGAGCACGTCTGGATCCCGCTCTAGCTGAACATCCGCGCCAAATTTTGCCTGGGCTTTGGCGATCGCCTCCGCCTCATCCCGCGCCACCACAAAGGGGGTCCCGTCGGTAATTTCGCCACCGGTTTCGCTGACGGCGTACCAGGCCGGAATCTGATGGCCCCACCAGAGCTGGCGAGAAATACACCAGTCCCGCAGGTTGGCCAGCCAGTTGCGATAGACCTTTTTCCAGCGCTCCGGCACAAAATAGGGATCGTCGTTTTCGTCCAGCTTTTTCAGGGCTTTTTCGGCCAAGGGCGTCATTTTGACAAACCACTGGGTGGAGAGTAGTGGTTCGACCGGGACTTTGCCGCGATCGCTAAACGGCACGCTGTGGGTATACTCCTCAATCTTGACCAAGTTCCCCGCTTCCTCCAGCGCCTTAACCACTGCCTTGCGCGCCTCAAACCGATCCAGCCCCTCAAAGGCACCGGCATTTTCATTCATCGTGCCGTCCTTATTCATCACATTGATGAATTCCAAGCCGTGGCGCTTGCCCATATCAAAGTCATTGGGATCGTGAGCCGGGGTTACCTTGACGCAGCCCGTGCCAAACGCCGGATCCACATGGTCATCGGCCACAATCGGGATCTCCCGACCGACCAAGGGCAAGGTCAGCGTCTTACCGACTAGAGCTTTGTAGCGATCGTCGCTGGGGTTCACCGCCACGCCGGAGTCGCCCAGCATGGTTTCAGGCCGCGTCGTCGCCACCTCTAAAGAGCCCGAGCCATCGCTCAGGGGATAGCGGAAATGCCACAGGTGCCCGTTCACCTCCTGATTTTCCACTTCCACATCAGACACCGCCGACTGGGACGCCGGACACCAGTTGACCAAATAATTGCCGCGATAAATTAAGCCCTCATCGTAGAGCCGCGTAAACGCCTCCAGCACCGCCGCGCTCAGCCCCTCGTCCAGGGTGAAGCGCTCGCGGGTCCAATCTACCGAAACCCCTAGCCGCCGCTGCTGATGAACGATCTGCCCCCCCGACTCCTCCTTCCACTGCCAAGCCCGCTCTAGAAACTTTTCCCGACCAACGTCGTAGCGAGTTTTACCTTCGGCTTTCAGTTCCCGTTCTAAAATCGTTTGCACTGCGATACTGGCATGGTCCGTTCCCGGCAACCAGAGCGTGTTGTAACCCTTCATGCGGTGGTAGCGAATCAACACATCGATCAGCGACGCCTCGAAGGCATGGCCCATGTGCAAACTGCCCGTCACATTCGGCGGGGGAATGACCACGCAGTAGGCCGGAGCCTCGGCCTTGGCATCTGCCTTAAACACCTGATGCTCCTCCCAGAGCCGTTGCCATTTCGACTCGGTATCACAGGGGTCGTATTGGGGGGGAAGCGCAACGGAGGTACCAGTCATAGCCAAGGATGGGGGGAAGAAACGCTAAACATAACAAAACAACAGCCTTGCCTGCTGCAAGACCGTCTATCGATTGTGCCATAGGTTTTTCCAGAACCGGGCGGACCGGACCGAAACTCCGGTGAACCTTAACCTCAGCCTTCGACTGTTGCTCAGATTGGCTCAGATCTTGCTCAGATTCAGAGAAAAATAAAAATTTTCAAGCCGCGACGTATAGCGAACTCTACGGGGAGGGAATAGTAGCTAGTAGCACTCGCTCTCAATAAATATTCTGAGAGTCCGTCCTGATTTTCGAGCCGATTTCATGAATCTAGGAGAAACCCCCTATGGAATTTCTCTTGGAATATCATGAACAGCCGCGTATTTTTGCAGGACGCTTGCTTTGCGATCGCCCCTGCACTGGCCCCTCTGGCCTATCCGCTTTTGGCCCACCCGCTTCTGGCTCACCCGTTACAGACCGCTTTGCATCGGGGCAGCGGACGGAAGTAAACCTCCGAACCAAACTCTCCGGTTGGCGGTTGGCGTTAATTCGTAATCTTTCCTGAACATTCAAGGAGTAGAGAAAGCGTTTAGACTAAAAACGTCGATATCCTAGTCAACTCAGGGTTTCGTTGACTGTAAAGTAGACTTTAAAAATGAACGCCCCTAGCCTCTTACTTGTTTCTAGCTTCTCTAATCCCTATTTTTTAGATTGCTCAGATCTGCTCGATTTACCGTCTACCCGTTCATAGCCTAGCCATCCCGATGACGAACGACACAGAACTCATCAAGCGGCTCAGTCCGAGCGCCATGGATCAGATTTTGCTTTATCTGGCGTTTACGGCCATGAGGACCGCCGGACATCGTCATGGGGCGTTTCTGGATGCAGCAGCGACGGCAGCCAAATGTGCGATTTACACGACTTATCTGGAGCAGGGCGAAAATCTGCGGATGACGGGTCATCTCCATCATATTGAGCCTAAGCGGGTTAAGGCCATTGTCGAAGAAGTGCGGAAGGAACTCACCGAGGGCAAAATCCTCAAAATGCTGGGTTCCCAGGAGCCGCGCTATTTGATTCAGTTTCCCTACGTATGGCTAGAACGCTATGCTTGGGAGCCCGGCAAGTCTCGTTTTCCCAACAATGGCCTCAATGCAGACGAAAAAGCCTACATCGAGGCTAAGCTGCCAACGGAGTTGCCCAAGGCCCAGGTGATTAATTCGTTCCAGCTCATGGAACTCCTAGAGTTTTTGCATGAACGGTCTCAGGAAGATTTGCCCCTAGAGCGGCAGGTGCCGCTGAGCGAAGCCCTGGCTGAGCATATCCGTCGTCGTCTGCTCTACTCAGGGACGATTATGCGCATCGACCTGCCCTGGGGCACGCCCTACTATGCCCTGACGCGGGTGTCCTATTCTCCGGCGGATGAAGAAGAGCGCACGTTTATCACGGTGGAAGATACCGCGCGGTTTTTCCGGCTGATGCGGGATTGGGCGCAGCGGCGGCCCCATGCCATGCGGATTTTGGAAGAGTTGGATATTCCTGAAGAAAAAATGACGAGTGCCCTGGCGGAGCTGGATCAGCTTTTGCGGGATTGGGGCGATCGCCACCATCAACCGGGGGGCAAACCCGTCGCGGTGCAGATGGTGGTGGGTCCTAATGAACAGGTAGACTAGGGCGAGTCTTTTCGTCTGTTTTGCCGCTCTGACCTGCCATGATTCTCAACCAGCATCTGAGGTTCACCACGGAACCGGGCATCAGCATCCGCAATATTACGCCGGAGGTCAAACAAGCTTTGGCTGCGAGCGGATTGCGCAATGGTCAGGTATTGCTGTTTTCGCGGCATACGACGACGGCGTTGGCGATTAACGAAGACGAACCGTTGCTGTTTGAGGATATTCAGGTTTATCTTCAGACCCTGGCTCCGCCAGAGGGCATTGGCTTTCCCAATAAACCTAGAGATTACCGCCATAATCGCTTGGACCTACGGCCCCATGTGCCTGCGGATGAGCCCATTAATGCCCACTCCCATCTGATGGCGATGACGCTGAGTACGAGCGAGGTAATTCCGGTGATTGAGGGAGAGTTGGGTTTGGGGCAGTATCAGTCGATTTTGTTGTTTGATTTGGATGGACCGCGCGATCGCACCCTTCTTCTTCAACTCGCAGGCCAATAGACCTTGCAGGCCAATAGACCTTGCAGGCCAATCGACTGTGCAGACCAGCAGACTCTTTCCCTTCCCTTCCAGCCATGACCGACGATCGCGCCGCTGCTAATTCCGTAAATCCTGATGATGCTGCGAATCCCGATGATGCTGTGACCCGAGCCTTTCAGATCGGTCAGCAAGCCTTTGAGCGGGGTCAGTATCGAACGGCGATTTATGCTTTGGAGGGGGCGATCGCCCAAACTTCACCCCAAACGATTTTGGGCGGCGATATTCAAATGCTGCTGGTCAGTGCCTATGAGGGAGCGGGCGATCGCACCTCAGCCCTCAATCTCTGCCGCACGCTCACAAAACACGTAGACCTCAGCACGCGTCAGCAGGCCAAACAACTGCTCTATATTCTCGAAGCACCTAAGCTCAATACTCGCCCTGATTGGTTTGTAGAAATTCCAGATTTGTCGAAAACGGACGAAAGCAAGGCCGCGTTTCACCGAGGCAGTGGCATTGCCCCCCGCAAGCCCTCGGAACCGCAACCTTGGATCCCAGAGCCTGTGGATCCCCAAACGGTTAACCTACGAGATGAACGGTTTATTTGGGTGGCCTTGGGGGCGATCGCGCTCGTTTTCATGGCGCTGGCTATTTGGGCTGGATGGGCCTAGGCCCTGGGTCTGGAAATTTAGTCTGGAAATTTAGTCTGGAAATTTAGCCTAGAACTAGAAATAGGGAGATTGAGCCTAACTGGGGGCGCATACTCCATTTCAGCGATTTTTGAAGCACAACCGGAAAATTTATCAACATCATAAAATTCTGGGAAAACTCTTAAAGGAAACTTCCATATCTTTGCCGACATAAAAATATAAATTGATACATGGCGCTATCCTGTTTTGAGTAGGATGAGTTGCCGCGTGTAATCAGAGCTGCCAGCGTAACTAAAACTTCTAGGAAAACTTTCATGTCTCATAAGCTTTATTCAATGGGTATTTCTTCTTCGATGATGGTTCCTCAGGCTCCAGCCTCAGAGAGATCTCTGGTCGTTTTTGATGCTCAGGTACAAGGCTACGAATACCTGGTGGCTGGCGTAGTCTCTGACACTGAGGTTGTTGTGCTGGACCCCCAGCGGGAGGGGGCCGCGCAGATTGCGGAGATTCTGGCGCAGCATCGGGATGTGACTCAGGTTCACTTGGTTTCCCATGGTGCTCCTGGGTGCCTCTATCTGGGGGCTGGGGAGCTGAGCCTGGGGAATTTGGCAACGCAGGCCGCAACAATCCAGACTTGGTTCGCAGGGTTTGCCCAGGTGCCCTCGCTGCTGATCTATGGCTGTAATGTGGCGGCAGGCGATGCTGGAAGCGAATTTTTAGAAAAACTTCATGCACTGACCCAGGCCCCGATCGCTGCTTCCAAGACCCGAACCGGTAATGGGGATCTGGGGGGTGACTGGAATCTGGAAGTAACCCTGGGCAATCCTGTTGTGACGGCAGCCCTGCGGCCTGAGGTGCAAGCGGCCTATGCAGGGGTCCTGGCTCCTCTCAACGCGGATGACTATACGGCGCTCAAGGCATTGTATTTGTCTACGGGGGGAGCAGAGTGGACCAATAACGATGGTTGGAAAGATTGGGACTTTAACAACACAACGCCGCCGGATACGAGTGTTGTTGCGACTTGGTTTGGGGTGGGGTTAACGGGCGATCGCGTCACCAGCCTAGAATTAGGAACCTCGACTAACGAGAATAATCCTCGAGATACGTTTGAAGGGAATAATCTGGTTGGGGTACTACCTACTGAGCTAGGTTTACTCACAGCTGTCAGTAACTTAAAGTTGGCGAGAAACGGTCCGAGCGATGAAAATGATCAAACTTATCTCACTGGCCCAATTCCTGATTTGGGGAACCTCAATGGTTTGGTTACGCTTTGGCTATTTGATAACCAGCTTACAGGCTCTATTCCGAGTTCTTTAGAAAACAGCGAGTTTTTGTTCTGGCTTGATCTCGCTAACAACGATTTAACAGGAACTATCCCGAGTTCTCTCGGCAATCTCGGCAATCTAGAGAACCTAAATTTATTTGGGAACGAGCTTGAAGGACCTATTCCGAGTTCTTTTGCAAATCTGTCAAAGCTAAAGGTACTAGATCTTAGCAACAATAATTTGACGGGAACAATCCCAACTGGCTTGGGAAGCATCTTGACTCTCGATACAATTATTCTGAATGATAATGCCCTCAGAGGACCAGTTCCAGCTGATTTAGCGACCAAAATTGCCTTTGGTACCTTTTTTGATATTGTCAGCAGTAATCTAGATAACCCTCTCTCCCTTGGAGAAGAAATTTCAGACAAAACAACGGCTATTGATCAAGTCATCAACTTTACGATAACGACCAGTGACCTCGATAAACTAGCCGCGTCTAATCCTGCAGCTCTTTCTGTAACCGCAACGTCGAGCGATCAATCCCTCATTCCTGACGGTTCTATTGTGCTTGGTAGCCCAGACTCATCTGGGAACCGGAGTGTTTCAATTACTCCAGCATCGGGAGCGAGCGGCATTGCAACAATCACGTTGACGGTGGACGATGGAGAAGGAGGAGAATTTGCCCAGTCTCAAACCTTTGAGGTTGTGGTCGGTAATGTAAATACAGCGCCAAGCATTACAACGAATGCCCTGACCGTCACTGAAGGGCAAAAAGTCACACTTACTGCAAGTGACTTGCAAGCAACTGACCCTACCGATCTAGACCCTCAAGACCTAAAATTTACGGTTTCTAACGTAACAGGGGGTAAGTTCGTTCTCAAGCAGCAATTTATTTCTGATGAAAATAATCCTGCAATTACAGAATTTACTCAGAAGGATGTCAATGACGGGAAAGTTGAATTTGTCACTGATGGTGGCGAAAATGCTCCCACCTACAATGTTATCGTCACGGATTCGGAACAGCAATCGACGGCTCCTGCTGCTGCGACCGTTACCTTCAACAGCGTTAATGATGCACCCACATTGACCCTTGCAAATCTCATTGGAGATATTCCCCTCAATGCCGATCGCTCTGATGGCCTGAGAGTAGCCGACATTGTGATTACCGATCCAGATGCGGCGACCAGTATCAATACCCTGAAACTCAGTGGCACCGATGCGGATCTTTTTGAAATTGGAGAAGGCGACGAAGGTCGGAAGGAACTACGGCTGAAAGCAACAGCAAATATTGAGGCTTTACAAAGCTATGATGTTACGGTTGAAGTAGATGACACAACGATTGGCAACGACTCTGAAGATAGCCAAGCCTTTACCCTCAATGTTGACGAGGCTCTAAATCTTCCAACCGTTGAGCTCACAAACGTTCGTAAGGCAATAAGGGAAACTATAGATACAAACAATCCCGTCAAGGTTGCCGACATTGTCATTACAGATACAGATGGTGGAACCAATACCCTAAGCCTGACAGGAGCTGATGCCGATTTATTCGAAATCTTTGATACATCGGCTGGCGAGACCGGTGGGGAGATTGTGCGGTTGAAGGCAGGGGTATCTCTCGATCGCCTCCAAAACCCGATTCTAGATGTTACTGTTCAAATTGATGATCCGTCCATTGGTCTTACGCCAGATAGCAGTGATAGTCTATCTGTCAAAGTTGTGGCTACTGACAATGACTTCAACGGCAATGGTTTCAGCGATATCGTTTGGCGTGACAAAGTGACTGGCCAAAATGCAATTAGCTTGATCAATCTTGATGTCAGCGGAATAGCTCCTAGCGTTGATGTTGTGACTAGCTTTGTCAATCCCTTTATCAACGATCCCAACTGGGAAATTCAAGCCGTTGGCAACTTTAACGGTGATGGCAGTGGCGATTTGGTCTGGCGCAATAAGGCGACTGGCCAAAACCTACTGTGGTTGATGAAAGATGCTGTACCCGGACAAGCACCGCAGGTTGCTCAGGCTGTCACACTGCAATCTGTGACGGACCGCAATTGGAGCATTGCTGGAGCGGGTGACTTTAACGGCGATGGTCAGTCGGATCTGCTCTGGTACAATCCTAGCGAAACATCAGGGGAACAATTGGTTGCTTGGTATATGGATGGGACAACCAAGACCGGTACAGGCAGTATTACAGAGGCAACCACTGACCTCGCATTGGAAGCCGTGGGAGACCTCAATAATGATGGCAATGCTGATCTGCTCTGGAGTAAGACTGACGGCAGCTTAGAAGTCTGGTTTATGGATAGCATCAATCGAGCTTCCGTGAGCGCAATTCAAGGATCGGAAGCGACAAAACCCAGTGGCTCATCTGTTGCAGGGATTGTGAGTGTTAACGATGCCGTCAAATTGGCTAGCATTACAGCAGGAATTACGTTCCGTTTGGCCGACGGCACGAACGAAATCTGGGCACTCAATGGCACCACCAAAACCGCTGAAATCCCGTTAGCGGTTGCTCAATTTGCAGCAACCACTTGGCAGGCTACGATTTAGGTGGGTCTAGGTTATGGCGGGGACGAACGGCAGTTTGTCCCTACAAGTTGTTTTGATGGAATTGGTCGATCGCCTGGAAAAGGTTCTGAAGGTGCAACTCCGTGGTGAAGGGGTTGAGCAAGACAGCTTTTAACCAGCGATCGCCCCCATACTGGGGCAGCGATAAAAACGTCTGCCCCTTTTCCAATAAATAGGCCTGGAGCTTTTCGTTCCAATCATTCCAGCGGTTCGGTGCCATCTGCTCGAGTTCAGCTCGGAAGCAAATAATATTCAAATCCGGTTGGGTTGCAAGGCGCAGGAAAGGGCGATCGCCCACCGCCTGCACAAACTGCTCCGTCAGCTTCAAATTATGCGCAATAATTTCTGCACAGCCTGCTTCGCCCAAATGCTGTAGCGACAACCAAAGTTTCAAAATATCCACATGGCGTGTGCCTTGAATGCTGCTTTCGCCGAGATTGTGCCACGGCCCCCAGTTACCCATGTAGGGTGCGGCGATCTGGAAATTCTGTCGCCAAGCTTCCGCATTGCGGAACAGCACCATGGCACAGACCTTTGTCACATACAACCATTTTTGTGGATTAAACGTGATCGAATCGGCCTGTTCAATGCCCTCAAGGCGATGGCGATGTTCGGGGGAGAAGGCGATCGCCCCGCCATAGGAGGCATCCACATGGAACCAAAGGCCAAATTCCTGAGCAATGTCCCCCAGCTTGAGGAGCGGATCCATACTGCCGGTTACCGTCGTTCCCGCTGTTGCCACAATACAAAAGGGAGCCTGCCCCGCTTCGATCGCCAACTGAATGAGCTGCCGTAAACTCGCGGGGTCCATGCGGGACTGGGCATCGGTGGGGACGCTAATGACACTGTGACTGCCTAGGCCGAGAACCATGGCTGCTTTCTGGATTGATGTGTGAGCAACTTCTGAGGCGAGTAGAACCGGTTGTTGTTCGAGACCGACTAATCCTTTTTCGAGGACGGGGAAATGGGTGTTACGGGCGACGGCGATCGCCTGCAAATTCCCCAGGCTTCCGCCGCTAACCAAGCTGCCCCCTGCCGATTCGCCGAAGCCAAACTTCGCTGCAATTTGCTGAAGAACTAGGGGCTCTAAACGCGAAAAGATCGGTGACATTTCGACGCTGAGCATGTTGTTGTTTAACGCCCCAGCGACCCAATCCCCGATGATGGACATGACGCTAGGAATCGAGTCCATATGACCGATGTAACCGGGATGGGCAGCGTTCATCGATTGCTGAAGGATGGCACGAAGCTGTGTGAGCAACTCAGTCTCTGAATAGCCGGTTTTGGGAATTTCGGGGTTGGGGAGTTGATGGAGAGCCGGGAGGGGCGATCGCCCAGACGCTTGACCCATTGCATCCAGGAGAAGCGCCAGCACTTGGCCCATGAGTTGCTCGACGGCCTCGCGGTTCTCACCCGCCGGGTGAATGAAAGCGGTAGGGGGAAGATGGCTAGGCATGGGAGACCTCACGGGCAGAATCATGGTTGATCCTAGTGGATTGCGGGCCTTCTGTGTGAGTGGGGGGATGGGGTGGGGGTCAGGGAAACGGGAGGGGTTAGGTGTCGTGATTGACGTAGTCGAGGTGGGGGCCGCAGTAGCCAATTTGAATTTTGTTGTCGGCGATCGCAAAATAAATTTGTAGGGCTCCAGCACGGCCCGTTATCGTCATATGCTGGGTCATGATTTTGGCTTGGCCTTGGTGGGAAAACCGTCGCTGCTCGCCGTAGCGGTCCAGGGTGGCCTGGGATTCGTGGGGACGATATTTGCTGCCGATGTCGGGTTTTTCGGCCATGGCTTCTTCCCAGCTTTTGCCCATGGGGATGCCGTGGGCACGGCATTCTAGGTCGATGCGGCCAATTTCGGCGATCGCCCGCAGACTCCAATAAACCTTCTTAAATTTGCCTTTTTTCTGGTCACAGACCGCCGCCGCTGCCCGTTTTGCGCTATCCCAAATTTCTAAGACATCGCCAAATTCGGTTTCGATTTGCGTTAAGACCTCACTCAGGTTGTTAAAGGAATAGGATTGCTCTATAGCGACTTGTGAAGCTTTGAGCTGGCGTAATTCTTCTTCGGTTTTTAAGCGCTCGGCGATCGCTTCCTGAATCCGCCATTCGAGAAAATGAATTCGGGAGTTTTGTTGTTGAGTCTGAAGTTCTTGACGCAGTGTTTCGATTTCGTGCTCTAATTCTGCATTCAGAGTTACGCTTAGTTCAACGTCTTCTTCCAAAGCTTTGATTTTCCGTTGCAGATCAGCTTCAAGCCGGTTAAGCTGGTAAATATGCTGCTGAAGATCATGTTTTTCTTGGGCAAGGTACTGACGCTGTTGGCGCAGACTCTCGGTTTCATCTTGGGCAACTTTGAGCTCAGCTTCGATGGCAGCGCGTTTTTGGGAGAATTGCGATCGCTCAATGTCTAACTGCTCATAAGCCTCTTGCTTTGCTTCTTGCTTCTCCTGGAGCTGAGCTTCAAGAATCGCAATTTGGGGAGAAACTTGATCAAGGGATTGAGATTCTAATCGCGCTTCTAGTTGTTCAACCTGCTGCTGATGTTGGGTAATCTGCTGCTGAAGTTGCTGGATTTCTTGATTGAGTTCGGCTTGTTTTTTACCAACTTGACGTTGTAGCTGCTTGGCGTCTTGGTAGAGTTTGTCTTTTTCTTGATCAATTTGTCGTTGAAACTGTTTGACTTGGAGATAAAGATCACTCTTATCATGCTCGACCAGCTTGAGCATGGCTTGTTTCTTAGCAAGTTCGGCTTTGAGGGCGATCGCATATTCCAAAACCACCCAACCACTGGAGCTCAGGAGCACCAGCAAAAACAGCGTTCGCAAATAATGGGAGGTTGTAAAAAATGCCTGGGGGGTTTGTACCCCTTCGACCAAGGGCGAGGCGTCGCGTGGGGAAAGTGTGGCTAATCCTTCTGACTGTCGTTCCTGTTCCGTTAGCCAGCTATGGCCCGAGGCTAACCCTACCGTCACCATCATCAGCAGCAACCAGCGACTTAAAGCCATGGGTCTCCAATGGATACTGGTGTTCATGCTCGAACGCTCTGACCTAGCTCGATGCTGTCCTTTGAGTGTGCCGTGACATGGCATGGGTTGCGTCATGCGTGGCTCTCCTGACTAACGAGTGGGAATTAGAACATCACTACAGCGGTAGTTTCTGTAATTCCGCCAAAAATGGACAAATTGTTAGACTCGTTTACAGTTGGGCGATCGCGCACCCCATTCAACCCCATTCAACTGTTAGGATCGGGGCGACAACGCTTCTCGTAACCATGGCCGATCGCATCCTTTTTTGGCACCGCAAAGACCTGCGCCTCTCTGACAATGCCGGACTGGCTGCGGCGCGACAGCAGAGTCCCCAGGTCACGGGGGTGTTTTGTTTAGATCCAGGCATTCTCGACGGGGACGATGTGGCTCCGGCACGGGTGAAATACATGCTGGGCTCCCTGGCGGCGTTGCAGGAGGATTATCAGAAGGCGGGGGGCGAACTGCTGATTGTCCAGGGGGCACCGGAGCGGCAGATTTTGGACCTGGCGCGATCGCTCTCGGCCCAAGCGGTCTACTGGAATTGGGATGTGGAACCCTACGCCCAGGAGCGGGATGAGCGGGTGCGTCAAGGGCTCAAGGCCCATGGGATTGCGGTGTATGGCGGTTGGGATCAGCTCCTCCATGCACCGGGGGAAGTGCGAACGGGCAAGGGCGATCCCTACACGGTGTATAGTCCCTTTTGGAAAAACTGGATTACGCAGGAAAAGGCCGCCCCAGTGGCAACATTGGTGGGGCTTGAAGGCTTGTCTAAGGCGGAGGAGGAGCGGGCCGCTGGCACGATTGCCTTGCCAACGCTCAAGGATCTGGGCTTCTCCTGGGAGGCTGAGTTGCTTTTGGCACCGGGCTCTGAGGCCGCCGCTGAGCAGTTAGATTATTTTTGTAATGAGGATCGGGCGATCGCCACCTACGACGAACAGCGCAACTTCCCCGCAGTTGAGGGTACATCAATGCTGAGTGCGGCGCTCAAGTTTGGCACGATCGGCATTCGCCAGGTTTGGCAAACGGCATCCGATGCCTACAACCGCTGTCGCAGCGACGAAACCCGCCAAGGCATTCGGACTTGGCAGCAAGAGCTGGCTTGGCGGGAGTTTTATCAGCACGCCCTGTATTTTTTCCCAGACTTGGCGGCGGGTCCCTATCGGCAGCAGTGGCAGGCATTCCCCTGGGAAAATAACGAAGACTATTTCCAGGCTTGGTGTGAGGGCAACACGGGCTATCCGATTGTGGATGCGGCGATGCGTCAGCTCAATGAAACGGGTTGGATGCACAACCGCTGCCGAATGATTGTTGCTAGTTTTCTGACGAAAGATTTGATCGTCGATTGGCGTTGGGGTGAGAAATATTTTATGCAGAAGCTGGTGGATGGGGATTTGTCTGCGAATAATGGCGGCTGGCAGTGGAGTGCGTCGAGTGGCATGGACCCAAAGCCGTTGCGCATTTTTAATCCCTATACCCAGGCGCAAAAGTTTGACCCGGAGGGGGAGTATATTCGCCAGTGGGTGCCGGAGTTGCGATCGGCGGATACGGGGTCGATTTTGACGGGGAAGTTGGGGGCTTTGGAACGGGGGGATTATCCGGGGGCGATCGTGGACCACAAGGAGCGGCAGCAGCGGTTTAAGGCGCTGTATGCTTCGGTAAAGTAACGCTTTTTCAAGACAGCCTAGGCCACTGCTATAACGCAAATTTCTCTGGACTCATATCGATGATGGCTTGTCATGAAAGAACGTTTGTGCTGTCCATGCTGGTCCTAGATTCAAGGGATTAGACGGAAATCTGTGCAAAGATTTTTGAAGCAACAACCTTCTGGCATCGTCATATCCAGGGAATTTGGGATATTATACACGATGGTTTTCTATCTAATAATTGCTCAAAACGTGGTACGAGAATACAGTCGAGTGTCAGGTTGTGGTTAAATCTTAATGAGGGCTGTTAGTTATATTCCGAGCTGTTGAAAGTGTCATCATGAACCATACAAAAGCAAAGTCTGACGATACTTGGATTCAGCAAGTGAACGAATCCCTTCGTATGCCACAAAATACAAGGAAGGAAAGGGTTATTGACCTTTTTGCTGGCTGTGGTGGGTTGGCCCTTGGCTTTGAAGCAATGGGATTCATGACTCACGGCTTTGAAGCAAATCCAGACTGTGTAGAAACATACAATCTCAACCTTGCTGGTGAATGTGTACGCGAATATTTGACACCAAAGACTCGATATCCTGAGGCAGAAATTGTGATTGGTGGACCTCCATGTCAACCATTTAGTGTGGGAGGTAATCAAAAAGGGCTAGAAGATTCTAGAGACGGATTTCCTGCTTGTATTGCCGCTGTCGAGCAGCTAAGTCCATGCGTTTTCTTATTCGAGAACGTTCGGGGGCTTCTCTATCGCAATAAGTGTTATTTTCAGCAGATCAGGAATAAGTTAGAGAACCTCGGCTACATCGTCGAAGCACAACTGCTCAATGCAAAACATCATAGTGTTCCTCAGAACAGAGAGCGTGTGATTGTAGTTGGTCATCGTGGAGGCTTCAAGTTTCCAGCTCCTCACACCCAAATTATCTCAGCCGGGACTGCCCTAGGCTCTATGTTTGAGCAAGTACCTGATAATGCTAAGTGGTTAACCCCAAGTATGGATGCATACATTGCCAAATATGAAAAGGCAAGTTGTTGTAAAACCCCCCGTGATCTGCACTATGACCGACCAGCCAGGACAGTGACTTGTCGAAACCTTGCTGGTGCGACAGGAGACATGCACCGTATACGCTTACCTGATGGGCGTCGCAGACGTATTACTATCAGAGAAGCGGCTCGGCTTCAGTCTTTCCCAGACTGGTTTGAGTTTACTGGTAGCGAAACTGACCAGTATTATCAGGTGGGAAATGCTGTCGCCCCTTTATTTGCGAAAGCCCTTGCTCGGTCTGTCATAGACTACCTGGATAGAGGTGCAAAATATACTCACCAGGAAGTGATGGAAGGCAAGGGAGCAATCAAGCAATTGGCTCTTTTTTAGCAACGACATGGCTTCTTACAGTTTGATTCGTTTCACTGGCTCCAAAACAGAGCCGCAACAAAGAAAAATATTAGAGGCAGTTGAAATTCTTAGTCGATTAGGTATCCCCCTTGAGAAATTGTTTACATCCAAGCAATGGCGGAGAGTGGAGAGGCTAGCACTTGTCCTGCTTAGTCTTGGTGATGTACGCCCTGATACACCTTGGTTATCGGTCAAAAGTAGGGACGATGGTATTTCTATAACTACAAGAAACATAATTGATTTCATCAATGAGCATTACTCAGAATCCATAAGTAAAGGCTCTTATGATGATTTCAAGCGGAAGGAGATAGATCTACTCCTTCCCGACTCAATCGTTATTCCTGGATTTGTTGAGCGATCTGCCGTTAATGATAGCAGAAGCGGGTATGCCGTTTGTCCTACTCACGTTGAAGCTATTCGTAAATTTGGTACCCCTGACTGGGATGCTGCTGTTGAAAGCCTTCTTGCAGGAAAAGTGTCATTGCGACAGCGGCTAGATGCTAGGCGAGATCTTTCCATGATCTCGATTACTCTACCAGGAGGATTAGATCTATCTTTCACTCCTGGCAAGCATAATGAATTACAAAAAGCAATCATTGAGCAATTTCTCCCCAGGTATGGTTATGGTTGTGAAGTTCTCTACATAGGGGACAGTTCTGATAAATACCTACACCTTGATCGTGAGAAGCTATTAGAACTCAGCTTTTCTGAGCTTAGTCATGAGGAATTGCCTGATATAATTGCCTTCTCTAAGCAAAAGGCTTGGATTTACTTGATTGAGTCGGTTACCAGTTTTGGAGAAATTTCTCAGATTAGGAAACTCGAGCTTGAAAGAATTACGGAGAATTGTGTCAATCCTGTAGTTTTTGTGACTGCTTTTCCTGATCGTGCTACTTACAGAAAACACTGTGCTAACTTAGCATGGGAAACTGAAGTTTGGATTGCGAGTGATCCTGATCATCTTATTCACCTAAATGGTCCTAAATTTCTTGGTCCCTATGTAGGGTGAGAGATTATTGTTTTTCGATGAGCAAAATTTAAGAAAACACCTTCGTTTACAAAGCCACCCAATACTGTGCTGCAATGGACGGAAAAAAGACGTGGATTTATATCTGTTTTTTATTCTGATCTTGGCGATAAAGGTTATTAATACTAGCCCAATCGAGATGCTCGGATTGTGGGCCAAGGGCATGATTGCCTTTGATCCAGCGCTGGTGCTCCATTGCCGATGCGGTTTGATGGACGCTATCTGATTCGGGGCGATCGCAACGAAAGTGCGCCCCCAGCGACCATTTCTAAATAGCCAAGCGCCATCTATAGTTTACGCAAATTGTTGGCCAGGGCTTGACTGGAGTCCTGGTGCCCTTATAGGATAGGGACGGAATGTAAACTGAAATTGGCAAAACTTGCAAACGTGGAGCCCGGTTATGAGCCAAGCCTCGAAGGACAGTAAAGCCAGGATTATGCAGGCATTTGGGCAAATCCTGGCGGAGCGTCAACCGCTGGATGCCAAAATTGCGACCAAGGAAGAAGAGGCTGAACAGGCCCAAAATACCGAAATCCTTGCCCGTGCCTTGCAATACACCGCCGACAACATCGTCCGAGGACTCGCGGACTTACAGCTTGAGTTTGGCGAGACGGTTGGGGGAATGGTGACTTGTCTAGAGGGCGAAACCGAGAAGCTGGATGAGTTGCAGCGGGCGATCGCCACAGAAACGGATCGCCTCGACACCCTACGTAAAGTTCGCACCGTTGCTGATGCACTCCATTTGCTGACTCAGGAGCACCAGGAACATCTACGACAACTGGAGTCTGCTTTTTCGCAGGATGGCCAAGCCCTCGAAAAAGCCCGAGCAGAGGTCCATCAGCAGTGGGAGCGGGAGCAGGTAGAGCACAGGGTTCAACAGGAAGAACGTCAATCCTTGCAACAACAACTCCGAGCCACCCAGGAGGCGGACTATGGGTATGAAACGGCGCGATCGCGTCAGATTGCCCTCGACAACTACGAAACCATGCAGCGGCAGCGATTGCGGCAGCTAGAAGAGCACCGCCAATCCCTAGAGCGCGACTGGACGGAACGAGAACAGGAATGGACTCGTCAGGAGGCGCTGAGGTTGGATTATCAACAACGGGCAGAGGCCTTTCCTGAGGAACTCGAAGCCGCGATTCGGGAAGCGCGGGAAGAGGCAATTCGCGAGGTCTCTCAAGAGGCTCGGATCAAGGTGGAACTGGCGACCAAAGACTACGAATCGGCCCAACAACGCCACGGATTCCAGATCGAATCCCTGGAGGCCAAAATTGCTCAGCAGTCTGCTCAGATTGAGGATTTATCCCAGCAGTTGCAACAGGCCATGCAGCAGTCCCAAGCCTTGGCTTTGCGGGCTTTTGAATCCTCCGCTGAACGGCTCAATCGTTAATTAAAATCAATCGTTGAAATCAATCGTTAATTCAAACTAGGGACGATCGATCATGACAACCAAACGGGTTTCTCCGAAAAATACAAAAACCGAAATTCTGGAGGCCTACGAGCAGGTTCTTAAGGAAAAACGTGACCTTGAAAAGCAATTGAAAACGGGAGCTAGTGTAGATACGATCGCCAACGATCGCACCTCTCTCGAAACCCAACCCCATCTCGAAACCCAACCCCATCTTGAAACAAAGGTCGAGGCGGTCGAAGCGATCGCCCCCATCATTCCCTTCGGTATTATGCCCCATAATCCTAGCCTTGACCTGATTATTCATACCCTCAACCAGCTTCAAGGGCATGTGGGCGGTGCCATCAGTGGTCTTTCTGAACAACTGGTTTCTAGAGCCTTGGCCCTGCAATCGCTGCAAACCGACTTGACGGAGGAGACTGAACAATTACAGCGGTTGCACGACCTAGCGGTTGATGACGTTGACTTGGATGAGCTGATTCAGCGCTATGATGAAACCTCAAAGGCGCTTCATGAGACCTTTGAAGGCCGTCAAAAGACGCTAGAACAAGAATTTAACGATAGTCGAATCGCCTGGGAAAAAGAGCAGGAAGACTATCGACGGCAGCTCAAAATCCGCAATGAAACCTTAGCTAAATTAGGGCAGCGGGACGAACAAGAATATCGCTATGGCTTAACGTTACACCGTCAGGTCTCTGATGAAGAATTTGACCAAATCCAGCAGCAGCGCTATCAGGAACTGGCCGATCTTGAGGCGCAGCAGGAAAAGGCATGGGATGTGCGGGAGCAGGCGATCGCCCAGCGCGAGCAGGAACTGGCAGAGCTCAAAGCCAAGGTGGACAGCTTCGAGCAAACGAGGGAAACCTCGCTCAAAAAAGCCAAGGAAGAAGGTCGCGGCATTGCACACCATCAAGCGAAGGTTCGTGCCGATTTAGCAGCGAAGGATTTTGAAGCTGAGGAACGTAGTGCCCAACTCCGGATCACGGCGTTGCAAGAAACCATCGCTAGCCAAACCACCCGCATTGAAATCCTCACGACCCAGCTATCAAAGGCATTACAGCAGGTTCAAGACCTAGCGGTTAAGGCCATCGACGGTGCCGCCAATGCCAACTCGCTCCAAGCCATGAAGGAAATCGCTTTGGAACAGGCCAAGGGGCAAAATAAGCCGAAATAACGTCACCAAACAGGTTGCAAAACCAACGTTCGACGATCAGTGGGAACAGTCGGGCGTCGGGGGGCTGGGACTTCCACCGCTGTTCTAGAAGCTGCGGGTCTCCAGACGGTCTGGCCTCGATGACGAGGACGGGTAAACCGCGATCGCTGTCGGGTTCGTGCAGTCGGGGCTTGGTACTCCGGCCAACGGGGAGTTTCCGCCCAGCGGGATTGCATCAGCCATAGGCGTTGCAACAGCAAGGGGAGAGAGGCACCAAACCAAACCGTCAGAAATAGGAGCACATAGAACTGCGCGTTGGCTTGGGGGTGGGGGGCCGATGGTTGTCGGCGATTGCCACTCCATTCTGGTGCAAAATCAGTCGCCAGAGGCGGGATGACCGTGGCCCACTGGGCAGTGGCCGCCAAATTGACTCCACCCCTAACTCCACCCCTGACTCCACCAAGGCCAAGGGCCGCAACCTGGGTAGGGGCGGGTTGCACAGCCATCGCAGCGGTCCGATGCGGCTGCGCTGCCGTTGTTCCTATCAAAGTGCCTGCTGCGGAGCCAACGGTGGCCCCTACCATCGCAGCCGTTACAGTTAGAGTTCGCAAGGCTATCTCGATCCCTTCATTCAACAGAGTTCAACAGAGTATGGACGCTGCACCGAGACCCGATCTCCAACGGCTCTGAATAAAAAGCTACCGTCGAATTAAAATATATCACTGAGTTTTCCCGCCGAGGTGCTCTTTTTGGCATCCTTGCAAAAAATTTATTTAGTCTGGGAAATTGGGCAATCTGATATAGAGACGGGTTATCTTTGCATTTCCTGCGCCACCTAGCGTAACAGCAGCCATGCCCACGCGGATTTGGAAGTTTTTGACCACCGACATTAAGGGCCTCGTTGCAGGAGAGACAGGCTCCGTTGGCCTTGAAGCGGCGAATGGGGTATTACGGTTAGCAGCGAAGCTTCAAAGCGAAGGCCCCCAGTCCCAGGAGTTGGGACCCATGGTAGGGCAGATCACGTCACTATTAGATATTTTTAACTTACCCCTGGGGAAATTTATTTCCGTTCATTTGCCCTATGAGGCGATCGCCGGGGATTTGCTCCAGTTCTACCGCGACAAAACCCAAAAAGAGCCCAGCCTCGGCCATTGTGTCTGTCTGATCAGCCAAGCTGCCTACCTCGAAAGCATCACCACGCTACTGGGCAGTCCCAAACTTCGCCCTTGGATTCAGCAAGTTGGTCAAGAGCCCGTTTCGCCTCGGGTGGCGGAGGGGCTGCACCAGTTGGGCAAGCTGATTCTGTCTGAAGAAGATGTACGGATTGCCATTATTGATTTTGGCAACTGTCGGTTGGCGCGGGCTTTTACCCAATTATTTTTGACAAGATTGACGCAATTGGGGCTGAAGGCAGATTCGGCTCGGGCGATCGCCCAGCGGGCCACCCAGCTCACCGAGCAGCGCATGCGGGCTCCCCTCAAAAACTCCGGGGAGCGGGTGCAGCGGTTGATCGAGTGGTATCGCATTGGGGGACGGGCGGCGCTGCGCACCTACCTCAGCATCGATGCCTATTTGCATGAGATGATCCGTCCGATGGGTGACGAAAATCCCGAGAGCTTTTCGATTCAGGAACTGTATGTGCCCCCCCAGGCCCAGCTTCTGGCTCGGGATGGCAAGCCGCGATCGGAGCAGATGACGCTGTCCTTGCAGCAATGGGTTCAAGATTGGCTCGACAATCCCCGGCGGCTGGAGCAAGTTCTCTTTATTGAAGGCGAGGCGGGACGAGGCAAAACCACGTTTTGCCAAATGTTTGCCGATTGGGCCAGAATTCACCTGCATCCTAACTGGACGCCGATCTTGGTCCAGGTTCGTGATGTGCCGCCCCCTGGAAAACCATTGGAAAGCTGGCGATTTGACGATTGGCTCAGTCAGGCGATCGGTCGTGATTTTACCCAAGATGATCCCAACTGGTTAGCTGCTGCCAATGTTCGATTTTTGTTCATTATAGATGGTGTGGATACCCTGGGGCTCAGCCAGCAGCCGGGGGCGACGCTGGAGCAATTTTTGGAGCAGGTCGGCCAATTTCAGAAAAACTGTGCCAGTTATTTGGAGCGAGAGCATCGGGTTTTGTTGACGGGGCGATCGCTCTCCCTGCTCGATCGTCAGCTCAGTGTTCCGGACAATATTGAGCGGCTGGAAATCCTGCCCATGGACGATGCCTTACAACGGGGGTGGCTGCAGCAACTGGCCAAGCGGGCGGGGTTTCGTCCGGAGCAACTGAAGGAGTTTTTGACTGATCCACTCCTGCCCCAAAGCATCCGCGACCTTAGCCAAGAGCCACTGTTTTTGGGATTTTTGGCGGCGATGTTTTATGGGGGCGTCTTGGACGCCAGCAGTTTTGAAGCGGTGAGTGAGGCGGGGGCCAAGGTTAAGTTTTTTACACAACTGATGGATTGGGTGATTGCCCAATCGGAAATTTCGCCTCTGGGTCTGACACCGGAGCAGCTACGGCTGATGTTGCGGGAGGCGGGGTTGTGTAGCGTTCAGCTCGGGACCGAGACGGTGCCGCTGCGGGTCATTGAAAAGCGATTGGCCGGGGGCGATGATGGCGCGATGCCGGAAATTTCAACCCTAGAGACTGAACCTGAGGAACTCTCTGCACCGTTGCCGGGGACACTGGTGATTCGACCGGCGATGATGCCCCTGCCCATCGCCACGATTCAGGCCGATCTCAAGACGCAGCATGTGGCGGCACTGACCCTCAGCCATCGCAGCTTTAGCCAGTTTCTCTTCGCTGAACAACTCTGCATTGGCCTGGAACAATGGTCGAGGTTGCGAAATCCCGGCACTGAAACGGCGGATGTGGATTGGGAAATTTATGATCTCTTGGGCTACGGCGGTTTGACCCAGGAGATTGTCCAGGGTTTATTGGTGTTGCTCGATCGCAGCCCCACGTTTGAACCGGAAGCGCTGTTCCATCGACTTCAGGATTTTTATTTGCGGTGGGCGAATGGCAGCATTATTGATGAACATCCACCGACCTTGCCCCAGCGTAAGATGCAGCAATTGCGCCGTCAACAGCAGTACCGAGAGCAACCCTTAGGACAGCGGCAGGTGGATGCCTATACGGGGTTTAATGTGATGGTGTTGCTGCTAGAACTCAATCGCTATGGGCGGGTGCGAGACGAACTCAAACAAAAGATCATTTTTTATCCCACAGGACGAGCCACCAAGGCTCCGGAACGATTACTGAATATTATTCAGTATGGCCAATGTGTTGGGCCTCAATCCTTTGGGCGTATTGTGGGTCCATTTCTGAGTGGTGTTCACCTCAGCGGAGCCAATCTCAGCGGGACGGATTTGCGAGGCGTTAATCTGAGTGGTGCGGACCTGAGCGGTACCAATCTCAGCGGGACGGATTTACGGCAAGCGGATTTGCGCGGTGCGGATTTGAGTGGGGCCAATCTGAGTGGGGCCAATCTCGATGGGGCCAATCTGCGGCGGGTATCCCTCAGTCGGGCCATGCTTGCCGGTGCAACCTTAATTCGGGCATTGCTGAGCAATGCGGATATGATTGGTGCCCTGTTCCATGGTGCGGATTTGAGCGGTGCGGATTTGAGTTTGGCAGATTTGAGTTTGGCAGATTTGCGAGGTGCGGTTTTGAATCAGGCGGATTTGAGCTTAGCGGATTTGCGCAGTGCCAGTCTCAACTGTGCGTCGCTCCAAAAGGCATTACTCAACCGAGCCTCGTTTAACAGTGCGGATCTTCGCTGTGCAGAACTTTGTGGGGCAAATTTGAGCTTGGCGGATCTGAGCCAAGCCAACTTGAGCTTGGCGGATCTGAGCCAAGCCAACTTGAGCTTGGCGGATCTGAGTCAAGCCAACCTTACGAGTGCAGTTGTGCGAGGAACTGATTTAAGCGGGGCGGACTTAACGCGGGCGCAATTGCAATCAATTGTCTCCGATGAACATACCCAGTGGGAAGGGGTGCGGGGGGTGGAGCGATCGCTCCTGATCGCCGACGATTGGTTAGCGGATTCCAATCTTCCCCTGCTGAGCTAGGGCATGAGGATAAACAGTTTCATCATGACCTCGCATTGTCCCTAGAAAATTTTCTAACTTTACCCAAGATGGGCAAACGCCTAAAGATTGCGTGAAGTCCAAGAAGAGTCCCAGAAAATTTATGTATAAAAAGGCATTATCAGTCGAATAAAGTTTCGGTAATCACCACTAGGCTAAATCCGGCTCTTCCTCCGCTCTCCCTTTATCTCCATTTCTCTATGTTGCGACTCTTCAAGGAGTCTGGCGATCGCGCGTTAACTGACGCGCCAGCCCCACATGGGCACATCAGCTCGCCTGCTCTAGTACCGCCACCCAAGCCAACGGAGTTTTCTCGCCTTTCCTGGGGCGATCGCGATTTTCTCAGGATCATCCAGCACCAAGGCGTGGCGGAAACTCACCTAGACCAGCTCCAGATTCCTGGCACCGCTGCCATGGTCGCTGCGGCCCAAACCCTGGCGGCGGGTTTGCCCAGTACCCAGGGGCTACGGGCGGAAACGGAAGATGATTTTGGGGGGCATTGTGTCCATGCGGATTCGGCGGAGATTGCGACAAACTATCCGGAAATTATTGCTTGGGCGTTGAATGAGCGGCTTCTGGATTTGGCTGAGCAACAGATTGGCTGTGCGCCTGCATTTATTGGGGTGGCGCTGCGGAAAGACAGTCCCAATGGTCAGCAGGTGGGGACTCGGCTTTGGCATGTAGATGGTGAGGATAAACAGGTTTTTAAGATCCTGGTTTATCTCAATGATGTGGATGCGAATAATGGTCCGTTTGAGTATGTGCCGAAGAATTGCTTTAATGCGCGCTATCGGCGGTTGAGTCTCAAATATCATCGCCATTGGCAGTATTACTGCAAAAACGAGGATCTGGCGAAGATGGTGCCTGTTTCCCAGTGGCGAGCGGCAACGGGGCCTGCGGGGACGGTGTTGTTGGCGGATACGACGAGTGTGTTTCACCATGGGGCGATCGCGCAGTCTGGTGAACGGTTGGCGTTGATTTTTGCTTATACCTCTCAGCGTCCTCGGGATCGATCGCTGTGTGAGAGGTTTTTCCCTCGGGCGGATTTGTTGGCGGCGATCGCGCCTCGGTTTTCCCCCCGTCAGCAGGATTGTTTGTTGAATTGGCGGCGATCGCGGTAATCTCTTGACGGTATTCATTGATTCCTCACTCGTAAATTGCCAATACTGTGGCGATCGCTTCCTGTCGTCGTTTCTGGTCGGCCCAAATCAGCTCCTCCCGATTACCCAACCCCGGAGCATCCCAGCGATTCAGATCTGGATCCCAATAAGCCCAGGTGCGAGCCCAGATAATGGCTTCCTGCTGATCCATAAAACGAGTACGTGTTTCTGATAACCGGTCCAAATAGCCTCCCGGTAAGAGGGCTGCGCCTGGAGATTGATTGGCTAGGTCCAAAGCATTTAGCCATTCTTCTTTGGAGAGGATTAAGCCCCGCTGCTTGGCTTGCTCCTGCAACTGTTCTTGCTGCTGTCGTAGGCGGGCAAGCTGTTTGTTATCGGCATCTTCTGGAGAAGCAGCAGGATGTTGATACGAGAAAAGGCCTATATTCCAGCGCTTATTGCCGGGATCCAAATGACGTTTATAGGCCCAGGTCGGTTGCCCGTTGCGATCTAAGGTTCCTTCTGCATAGCCAATGGTTCGTTTGATCAAATCATCAGACAAAATATCGCTATTGCGGTTGCTTGTGCTACAGGAATTCTGGCATAGAGGGTAACCTGTGGGCAGGATGAAAGGGGGGTCTGGTTGCTGGGCAGGCGGATAGGCTATAAGAGAGGTGCTGACCAATAGCCCCAAAGTAACCGGAGCGAAGAGGCGCTGAAGGGGGCGGCGATTCTGCTGGTTCTTTTTCATGGCTGATACAACTAAATGGAAGATTGTGGTGCAGATTTACGTTTTTTTGCCAAGGGAAAGCTGAGCCTCTGGCTGTAACCAAGGCGGAAGGGGGAGAGGAGGGCTGGTGCTAGCTGCCCTCGCTCAAGGACTGCAATGGGGAAAAGTGGGTCTTAGGGGTGCAGTTGCTGTTCGACCACGTTGGGGCTAACGCCGATGATTTGACCGTCTACGACGATCCACGTGAAGAAATCGACGTGTTCTCCATAGTCGCCACCTGTCTTGCCCATGATGCCGATGGGCTCACCTTGGGCAATGTGCTGACCGGGTTCGACGGAGAAGCTTTCGGCATGGGCATAGGCTCCGTAGAGGGGATAGTCCTGGCCTTGAAATCGAACAGTGATGTCGAAGTCGATATGGCAGCGGTTGCCGTAGCCTGGTTCCTGCTGAACTGCATAGACTGTTCCAGGCCAGGAGGTGCGGATAGCCTTGGGATGGGCGAATGGATCGCCGTTTTGAGCATTTTTGACCACATAATCAATGCCCTTGTTGTAATGCCCTGCATGCAAGACCTTGGGCTGGTCTGAATCGGCTAGCAGTGCGAGAGTTTTGTGGTTTTTCCAGCCATGGCCTTCTGGCTCAAACGCGCCTCCGGTTTGGATGATTTCACCCAAGATTTTAGACTTGAAGGTCGGATAACCTTTATATCGCCAGAGCTGTTCTTCGGAGAACTTTTCTCCTTTGGGGAGAATGGGCTGCAGTTTGGATTCGGCGGGTGGGGTGGGAGGCACCTGGATGGTGGATGGGGGTGGAGGGTCGTTGGGCTTGAGGAGCAATGCGCCGCAGAGGAGGGGAGAGACCAAAAGCAGAAGGACTTTGACCCAGCGTTGAGAATTTTTGGTGATTTGTTTGTTCACGGGGGAACTCTCCAGACAGATATTTCTAACTGTTTTATTTCCTGGAGCCGAAAGTCTGTGTGAATCATTGGCATTGGCAGCAAAAGTTTTTTCTTCAGTGCCGGAAAGCCAGTCCTAGAGACAATTGAGAGCGAAGAAACTAAAATGGGCCGGGTCTGTCAATAATTTGCAGGGCCGACTGTCAATAATTGACAAAATTTGCGGAGCAGTGGGAACGGGTGAACGAAAAGCAATGCCGACTAACGTCGAGGGGGATGCAGGATCTTAAATCGCTGATCTCAGGTGTTTTTCTCAAAAAGCCCACGCACATAGAGATGGGAGTTTTGTGTGGTGTGAATCGAAACACTATAAGTCTGATTCGGCGGGAATGCCCTCAGGCTCACCATGCTCAGATTTTTGAGAGGATTTTTAACGCACTCAACGCGAACCTTAGAGAGGATTATTCGGGCAAGCCTTGTCCCTTTGATATTGAAAAGCACTGTGAGGAATTCCAGGATGTTTCAGGGCGATCGCCCCAAACCCCCCCTGCAAGCACTTCTGTAACCCTGAATCCAGAGCAGCAAATTGCGGATCTGTTGTGGGAGTTGGATTGTGTTGCCCAAAAGGCTTGTTTTGACGAACGTTGGGTGGGGTGCGATCGCGCCGCCATCATCTCCATCCGCGCCAAGGGCATCGATACCCAAAAATGGCTGGTAAAACGCTTTGCCAGAAAGGTCCCTAGGTTTTCAACAGCACGACCCTTCCCTATCGAAGTGCGTTCCCATGATATGCGGTGGAATTTTGAGGCATTCTGGGAGGAACTGGCGAGACCGCTGGAAATCGCAGCGGAGCCGGAGGATGTTATCCAAAGGCTCTGTGATTGTTACCAAACCCAGTCAGTGGTGATTGCGCTGTATGGCTTGGACGGTGGGAAACGTTTTGCCAAGGAGCGACAGCAGGTGATGGAGGAGTTTTGGCAGCCGCTTTATGAAAAAGTTTGTGCATTGCCGCGATCGCCCAGCTCCCGCCTCGTCCTCTTTTTAACAGGAGAGGTAGCCCAATCTGACGATGTAGCGGAGAATTTGACTGATGAGCCCCTGAGTTCGGTATACTCCCTACGCCTGCCAGATTTGGCAACTATCAGCCAGCGGGACGTTGAGCTGTGGTTAACCCAAGATGATGTTTACAACGCGCTTTGTGGCCTTCGCCAAAACTTGGATTTTGATACCCTTCTCAGGGATGATCTACCCAACTGGACAGATTACCCTGGGGAGGTTTTTCAAGAGATTCGATCGCTGTTTGACAATTTGGATTTCAATTTGGATTTACGGAGTCACTGGGAGCTAGCCGGGTAAATGAGTACAGAATCTGAGCGTACAAAATTTGACTACAGCTACAGCGGCACAATCCAGCCTCCCCAGAACGGTACGAAAGACTCGGTAGGCCGGACTTACCATCCCTACATCCCCAGCGATGACCTGCGGGAGGTGGTGAACCTGGCGCTCAAGCTTCAGCGTCCGCTGTTGCTGGAGGGGGATCCGGGGTGTGGGAAGACGAAATTGGCGGGGGCGATCGCCTACGAACTCACCCAAAGATACCTCGCTGGCAAAACAGACAAAGACAGCAACCCCCTCTGGTGGCCCTACTACATCTGGAACGTCAAATCCGTTAGCCAAGCCCAAGACGGTCTGTATCGCTATGATGCGGTGGCTCGGTTGCGGGATGCTCAGCTCGTGGGTTCCGATCCGCAGCGGTTGGCGGGGTATTTGGGGGAAGAGGAAAGCAAAAAGCTGATCGATCGCCTCAAGGACCGCAGGCGCTACCGAGAGTTTGGCCCCCTGGGCAAAGCCCTACGGCATCGGGATCAGCGACCAATTTTGCTGATCGACGAAATCGACAAAGCCGACAGCGACTTTCCCAACGATCTCTTGCTGGAACTGGACGAACTGCGGTTTGAGATTCCCCAAACGGGCGAGGAAATCCCCACGCCGGATCAGAAGCCGATTATTTTAATTACCAGCAACCGCGAGAAACCGCTGCCGGAGCCGTTTTTGCGGCGATGCCTCTATTTTTATGTGGATTTCCCCGACGAGGAGCGACTGCTCACCATCATTCAGCAGCGGTTTGGTGCGCCCAAGCGGGGACAGACGGCGGTAATCAAAGCAGCAGTGAAGCGGTTTTACGAGATTCGGGAGCTGCTGGCCGATGAGCCAGGAAGCCGGGAGCCGGGGACGAGTGAGTTTTTGGAGTTTTTGTCGGTGTTGTTGCAGAAGTCGAGCAAAGAGGCCCAGGAAGATCTAGAAAACCTAGCGGAGCGGTTGCCGTTGTTGGGGACGTTGCTCAAGAATCGGGCCGATCAACAAAGGTTCCAAGCGAGTGAGGGAAGGAAAAATAAGGAACAAAAATGATGATTAATCTCCGGCAAAACCACAGGTTGATACGTAGGTTGGCGTTGAGCGAAGCGAAACCCAACAGCCATAGCCAAGATTGGGCTGGGGTTTCGGCTGGGGTTTCGACTGGGGTTTCGGCTGGGGTTTCGGCTGGGGTTTCGGCTGGGGTTTCGGCTGGGGTTTCGGCTGGGGTGATGTTGGGTTTCGTGCCTCAACCCAACCTACGGTTGCATGACTTATGGCAATAGACTCCGCCCCCTTTCTGGATTTGTTTTTGCGGCTGCGGGCTGCGGGGATGCCGCTGTCGCCGGAGCAGTATGACCTGTTGCGGCAGTCCTTGGACCAGGGCATTGGCCTCGGGGGCTGGGACGATTTGCAGCGAATCTGCCGCTGCCTGTGGCTAAAGCAGCCGCCCCACAGCCCAGAAGCCAAAACCTTTGATCGGGTTTTCAACGAATACCGCCAACAATCCCTCCCAACCCCATCCCGTAGGGACGAACAGCCGTTCGTCCCACCCCCGCCACAGCCACAGCCTCCACCAATCCCACAGCCCACCCCCTGGCCACCCCCCATCCCCCCGCGCAAAAAAACGCCGGATTCCCAAGCCCAGCCAGACCCAAAAGCCCATGAAAAAGCTCCGGTCGCGGTACGGGCCGAGGCAAAACCTGAGGCAATGTCCAATCTGCATCCATTTCGGCTGGAGCCAAGGGATCTACCCGTTTCCCTGGAGCAGGTGCAAATGAGCTGGCGCATGTTGCGGCGTCCGGTGGCGGAGGGGCCAGCGCGGGAGTTGGATTTGGAGGCGACCCTTCGACGAATTGGCAGCGAGGGCCTGTTTGGCGATGTGGTCTTGCGTCCGGTGCGGCGACGGCGGGCGGAGCTGTTGCTGCTGGTGGATGAGGCCGGGGCGATGGTGCCATTTCGGCCTGCCTTGGGGCCGCTGCGGCGGGCCATGCAGGAAAGGCGGGTTTCCCCTGGGGTGGAATATCGCTTTACGGCCTATCCCGAGGAGTATGTTTATGACCCGCAAAACCGAGGACAGGCGCTGCCGCTGCGGCAGGTGGTGTCTCGGTTGCACGAAAAGCGGACAGTGGTGATGATCTGGAGTGATGGGGGCGCGGCGACAAGGCGCTATAGCGAGGAACGGGTGCGGCAAACCATCGCGTTTTTGGGTCGGCTGTTGCCCTGTGTGCGCCAGGTGATTTGGCTGAATCCGTTGCCGAGGGAGCGCTGGGCAGAAAGTTCTGCCGCTGCCATTGACCAATATTTAGCCGCCACCCCAACCGGCCAAATGATTCCGTTTTCCGAGTTCAAATGACCCATCGAACATAACCCGCCAAATATGACCAGCCGGACCAGCCAACAAATCCAAGCCTTTGAACGGCGCTATGGGACAGCGACGCTGGATTTGGCCTGCCATGGAGCGTTTCCGCTGACGCTGACGACGGAGTTGCTCTATTGTTTGCGGGAGCAGTTTAATTTGGATTGCGACTGGTATGGGGCGGCGGATGTGTTGCTGTCGGGGTTGTGTCGGTCGGTGGGGCACGACCTGTATGAGATGGATGGCCCTTTGCGCAATGCGCTGTTGTGGCGGCTGGCGCAGCGGCTGGAGCAGCGGTTTCCGGAGCGTTTGGAAGAGTTAGAAGCATTCATGGTGGCCTATATTCGCCATCGTTTGCAGGTGGAGGAAAATCGGCGGGCGCTGGTGCTGGGGGATCCGGAGCGGATGCACTGGACGGCGTTGGCCTGTTTGCGGTCTGAGGAAGCGATCGAAGCGATTCGTCAGGATTTGCAGCGGCTGACGGCGGCGGATGTGAACCCGGAGGAGCGGTTTCGGTTGGCGGCGTTGGTGGAGAGTTATGGGGATTTTTTGGCGGAGCAGGATTATCGACCTGTGCTGCTGGACTGGGCAGAGAAGCTGGCGGAGGGGGAGCCGATTGATGGGCGGGCGGCGGCAGTAGCGACGGCGGCAGCAGCGGCAGCGCGGGCGGGGTTTCCGGCGTTGAAGACGTTGGAGTTTGAGCTGGCGGAGATGGTGTTGGGCGAGGATGGGCCGGATTTGCCGATTGAGCAGTTGGGAAAATTTCGGTTTGAGACAGTGACAGTGGATCGGCGGGGACGGATCAAGAAGCGGGAGGAGAAGGAGGCGTTTTATTTTGTGGAGCCTTTGGGGGAGGCGGGGCCGTTTTTGGAGATGGTGGCGGTGCAGGGCGGCAGGTTCATGATGGGATCGCCAAAAGATGAGCCGGGACGGTGGGATTCTGAGGGGCCGCAGCATGAGGTGGTGGTACCGAGTTTTTTTATGGGGCGGTATCCGGTGACCCAGGCACAGTGGCAGGCGATTGCCCAAACCTCGAAGGTGAAGCACGATCTGGAACTAAACCCATCTCACTTCAAAGGGAAAGACCGTCCCGTGGAGCGGGCGTATTGGCAGGATGCGGTGGAATTTTGTGCGCGGCTGAGCCGGGAAACGGGGCGGGAATATCGCTTGCCGAGCGAGGCGGAGTGGGAATATGCCTGCCGAGCGGGGACGACGACGCCGTTTCATTTTGGGGAGATGATTACCCCTGGGCTGGCGAACTACAACGTTAGCTCTGCCTATAACAAGGGGCCAAAGGGTCAATATCGAAAAGAAACGACCCCGGTGGGAAGTTTTCCGGCCAATGGGTTTGGGCTCTGTGACATGCATGGGAATGTCTGGGAATGGTGTGCAGATCACTGGCATGAGAACTATGAGGGAGCACCGACAGATGGAAGTGCTTGGCTAGAAAAAGACTCTAAGTTGCATGTACAACGCGGCGGCTTCTGGAAACGTCGTCCCAAGAGTTGCCGCTCCGCGTCCCGCTACTTCAGCCACTTTCTCGCGCCCCGCCACTTCAGTTTCGGTTTTCGAGTGATGTGTGTTTTGCCGAGGACTCCCTAGCCCTCTGCTCTTTTGCCCTCTTGCCCTTTGGGCTGTTGGGTTGCTTCGCGCGGAGCGCGATCAAAATTTTTGGGGGTTTGGGGTGTTCGGTGGGGGTGATTCCTCTCGGTGGAACGGCAGGTGATCGAAAATGTCGCGGCGGAGACGGTAGGTTGGCGTTGAACGAACGTGAAACCCAACATGCTCCAACCATGGCTTTGCCCGTTATCCACCAACCATGGCTTTGCCCGTTATCCACCAACCATGGCTTTGCCCGTTATCCACCAACCATGGCTTTGCCCGTTATCCACCAACCATGGCTTTGCCCGTTATCCACCAACCATGGCTTTGCCCGTTATCCACCAACCATGGCTTTGCCCGTTATCCACCAACCATGGCTTTGCCCGTTATCCACCAACCATGGCTTTGCCCGTTATCCACCAACCATAGCTTTGCCCGTTATCCACCAACCATGGCTTTGCCCGTTATCCACCAACCATGGCTTTGCCCGTTATCCACCAACCATGGCTTTGCCCGTTATCCACCAACCATGGCTTTGCCCGTTATCCACCAACCATGGCTTTGCCCGTTATCCACCAACCACGGCTTTGCCCGTTATCCACCAACCATGGCTTTGCCCGTTATCCACCAACCATGGCTTTGCCCGTTATCCACCAACCACGGCTTTGCCCGTTATCCACCAACCATGGCTTTGCCCGTTGGGTTTCGTGCCTCAACCCAACCTACGGGTAATTGTTTTGGCCCAATTGTAGGTTGGTGTTGGACGAACGTGAAACCCAACAGCCTGAGGGAGGGCGATCGCAAAGGATCATGGATGACTCAATCATGATTTTCGTACGGGCGATTTCCCCCTTGCTTAAGCTTGTTGGGTTTCGTGCCTCAACCCAACCTACGAGGGTTGATGTGTGGGTTAATTCATTATGATTTTCCTAGGGACGATCGCCTATGGGTGGCTCGAAATGATGCGCAGGGGCAGCCCAACTGTGAGGATAATACCCTTGGTTGACATAGCGATGAAAACTAGAATAAGGCCAATCTTTAGGAGCCTTGACCCATCCATGTTTGACCGGATTGTAATGAATGTAGTCTAGGTGATTTGCCAGATCCAATTCATCGCGAATACAATGCTCCCAAAAGCGCCGTTGCCATACATTTCGTTCTTGTTTACTCTGCCGAGACAGGGAAATCACTTCTGTAGACTCACGGGGATAATGGCGGCTGAAATGGCCTTTAATTAATCTCCAGCGAGTTGAAAAATTAGCATCACCCTCCGGTAACGTCCAAATGCAATGAAGATGATCAGGCAAAATGACAGCCGCATCAATGATGAAGGGATGCTTGGTGCGCACAGACCTAAAGGACTGACGGAGAATAGCAATATGCTCTGGATCTTGGAAAAGGGGGCGGCGATCGCTCGTTACCACCGTAAAAAAATAGGTTCCTCCAGAGACTTTGGCGCGACGGTATTGCATAAAGGCGATCGCAAAGGACTGCTCCTAAAATTCCCATTCAAAACCCCATAACCCGTAGGTTGGCGTTGAGCGTAGCGAAACCCAACGGTTTTGGGGGCGATCGCCGGGGTTGTTGGGTTTCATTATGGGGGTTTTTGGGGAGGGGCGATCGCAAGGGCTGTTGGGTTTCATTATGGGGGTTTTTGGGGAGGGGCGATCGCAAGGGCTGTTGGGTTTCATTATGGGGGTTTTTGGGGAGGGGCGATCGCAAGGGCTGTTGGGTTTCATTCTTCAACCCAACCTACAATTGAGCTGTTGGTTTTTGTTTTTGGGGATCATCATCATGGCGGAACTGACGATCAAACGCAGCATCAGAACGGCCCAATATTTCACCGAAGACTTAGGAAACGGGGTTGGACTGGATATGGTGCTAATTCCCGGTGGAACCTTCCTGATGGGCTCCCCAGAAGACGAGCCAGAACGGTGGGACGATGAAGGTCCGCAGCATGAGGTGACGGTGCCGAGCTTTTTCATGGGACGCTACCCGGTGACCCAAGCCCAATGGACAGCAATTGCCCAGAAGCGGAAGAGCAACCGCAAACTGGAACTGGATCCATCAGGTTTCAAAGGGGCAGATCGCCCGGTCGAAAACATTGAGTGGGACGACGCCATGGAGTTTTGCGCTCGATTAAGCCGAGAGACGGGACGGGAATATCGTTTGCCGAGCGAAGCGGAATGGGAGTACGCCTGCCGAGCGGGGACGACAACACCGTTTCATTTTGGCGAAATGATCACGACCGAGCTAGCTAATTACAACGGTAGTGGCTACAACGGTGGCCCCGAAGGAGAATCTCGACAGGAGACAACCCCAGTGGGTAGCTTCCCAGCCAATGGATTTGGGCTCTGTGACATGCATGGGAATGTCTGGGAATGGTGTGCAGATAACTGGCATAAAAACTATGAGAGAGCACCGGCGGATGGAAATGCTTGGTTAGACAAAGACTCTGGAATGTATGTACAACGCGGCGGCTCTTGGTTCTTCGCTCCCAGGATTTGCCGCTCCGCGTCCCGCGACGACTTCAGTCTCGCGCTCCGCAACAACGGTCTCGGTTTTCGAGTGATGTGTGTTTTGCCGAGGACTCCCTAGCCCTCTGCTCTTTTGCCCTCTTGCCCTTTTGGCTGCTGGCTGTTTCGCGCGCAGCGCGATCAAATTTTCTGCCCCCCCAACACCCCATACACAATCGTCTTTTCCCGAAACCCCTGCTGCATCAACCGCACCGCAAACGCCCCCCGAACCGTCATCCAACCACTCGTCAACACCCCCAAAATCGCCTGGGGACTCAGCGCCGACTCCAACACCACATCCCAAAACGGGGCCACCGCCTCCGACCAATCCGCCGTTTGCAAATTTTCCAGGGGTAAGGTCTTGGCCATACTGGCATAATCCCCCAAGGAAACCACAAAAGGCAGATGATACAACTCATAGATTTCCTGCAACAGCCTCGTCTCCGCCGTTGTCAGCGCCGGTGGGAGCTCCCGATGACACCAGGTCGCCACGATCAGTTTCCCCCCCGGCCTCAGCACCCGACAACATTCCGCCAAAAACTGCTGCTTATCCGGCATGTGCTCCCCACTTTCCAGCGACCACACCAGATCAAAACTGGCATCGGCAAACGGCATTTCCAAGGCATTCTCCACCTGAAAATTGACCCGGTGGGCAATCCCCGCCTCCGCCGCCCTGGCGCGCGCCCGCTGAGCTTGGGTCGGGCTCAGCGTAATGCCTGTGCCATCGGCCCCAAAGCGGCGAGCCAAATAGAGCGTGCTGCCCCCAATGCCACAGCCCACATCCAAAATCTCTTGCGCCTCCGTCACCCCCGCCCAACGGAGCAACGCTTCAATTAGGTCAATTTGGGCCTGCCGCCGCTCCTTCGGCTCCTGGCCATCCGGGCCATAGTAGCCATGGTGCATGTGCTCACCCCAAACCTGCTCCCAGAGCCCCGAAGAGGCATCATAAAACGCTTGGATGCGGCGGTAGAGTGCAGTCGTCGTTGCGGTCATTGAGAGCCCCTTTAGATTGCCATGTTGTCCAGTATGCGCTACATCTCATCATGGAAGATCTATCCGATGACGCTTGAAAGCGGGAATTGTGAGCGTTATGGAGTTTCATGGCAAAGTGATTTTGGGGATTGATCCGGCGATCGCCTCCATCGGTTACGCCGCCATTTGCGATGCCACCGTGATCGACTACGGCGTGATCAAAACCCCCGCCTCAGCCAATCTGTACGATCGCCTCAAACAAATTCATCTGGATATCTGCGAACTCTGTACGATCGTCAAACCCGAAATCGTCGCCCTAGAAATGCCCTTCTTTAGCCGCGAAAACACCAACGCCAACAAGGTTTTGCGAGCGCTAGGGGTGATTCAAATGGCCCTAGGGGATTCTGGATTGCCGGATCCGATTTTTCTGCACCAATCCCAGGTGAAATCCGCCGTGGCTCAGTATGGAGCCGATAAGGGGGAAATTCAACTGGCGGTGGCATTTTTGTTTAATTTGTCGTCTCCGCCCAGACCGGACGATGCGGCGGATGCTTTGGCGATCGCCTACGCCGCCCAGATCGGAATGCGGGCGAATGTGCGATAGGGAAATCCGGTCATGGGACCCGAGGAGAAGCATGAATCAAGGCTGGACCTACGAAGAACGCATTGACCGAACCGCAGCAGGGCAAACGGTGCTGGCCTACTATGTTCAGCGCTATCGACATTCTGGGGAGGGGGAATGGCGATCGCGCATCGAGTCCCAGCAGGTTTTTCTAGACGGATTGCCCACGACCCCAGACCACCCCCTCCAGCGGGGTCAGGTGTTGACCTATCATCGTCCCCCCTGGCAAGAACCCGAGGTGCCGCTGGACTTTGATCAGGTCTATGCAGATGAGGACCTATGGGTGATCAACAAACCCTCTGGACTTCCCGTTATGCCGGGAGGCGGGTTCTTGGAGAATACCTTGCTAGGACAACTGCAACGACAGTATCCCACGGATACACCCGTGCCGATTCATCGCTTGGGTCGAGGGACCTCGGGGTTGGTGTTGTTGGGGCGATCGCCCTTGGCAAAATCTGAATTGACGCGGCAAATGCGCGATCGCCAAATCCGCAAATTTTATCGAGCCCTCATACCAAGCTACAACGCAGCGGGTGAATTGTTTCCTCCACAGCTGACGATTCAAACTCCCATCGGTAAAGTGCCCCATCCGACCTTAGGCGAGATCTTTGCCGCCACCCCAGCGGGTCGCTTTGCCCAGAGCGATTGCCAGGTGCTTCGGCAAGATGCGCAAACAACTCTGCTTGAAGTTGAAATTTTCACAGGACGCCCCCACCAAATTCGGATTCATCTCGCTGCTGTGGGCTATCCTCTCCTCGGGGATCCGCTCTACCAACCGGGCGGACAACCTCGACTCGTGGCGAATGCTCAAGGAAAACTCCCGACACCGGGTGATTGTGGCTATAAACTCCATGCCTTCCGACTCGTATTTCGCCATCCGCGCTCCCAACAGCCCTTGACCCTCGAATGCTTACCCCCCAGCTTGGAGTTGTTGTCGTAGGGCTCGCAGGGCACTGCTGGTATTTTGTTCACTGGCCCGTTGCATGGTTTCATGGATTAGAGTTTCTAGGAGAATTCCTGGGAAAAAACGACTATATTCCACGACCTGATAGCCATCATTTTGAAATTGATAAATCTTAAGCTGTTTCCGTTCATAAAGCCAAACCTCAGGCACACCGTAGGGCACATAATCTTCGATGTCGGTGTAGCTAGTAACATCAATTTCAATGACTAAGTCTGGTGGTGGTTCAGTCTCCCAATCAATGCGTTCTTTCCCCGCAACCGCAACCCAATGGTCAATATAAAAACAATAGTCCGGTTCCACACCTCGCACTTCCGGCAAATCCATCGTGATGGGCGTAAAAGCTTCGTAGTCTTGACCTTGGTTGTCTAGCAGGGCGATCGCAACCATCGCAATTACATGAGCATCCCGGCCATGAACGGGTAACGGCGACATAAACAGAATTTCTCCGGGACGATATTTGATGCGGGGAAGTTGGCGATCGCCTAACCGGTGAACCAGCTCCTGATAGTCCTGCCAAGTTCCAGGGGTACGCAGGACCGTGCCTGGGGGTAAGTGAATCTGCTCGGGTGTGACAACTGCATACATGGGCCGGATCCTCTTCGCACAAATAGCCTTGTGGGTTGTTCTGTTGTCTGTATTTTACAGTCCTATTTTAACGTTGCAGCGGCAAGGCGACAGGCGCGGGTCGTGATTGCCATCATGGTCAGTGTGGGACTTTGCCAACCGGAAGAAACCCAGCAAGCGCCATCGGTCACGAGCAAATTGGGTGCAGCCCAGCATTGATTTTGAGCATTCAGCACTGAGTTGCTAGGGGAACTCCCCATGGGGGCACCCCCCACCTCATGGATATAAAATCCTGGGGGGGCTGCAAAGGCCATGGTCTCTTCCATCCGATGAATATAACTGCCTAAAACAGGCACATGATAGAGGTCTGTGAGGGCCATGGATTCTCCGCCTGCGCGCTTGATAATTTCCTCAATTTGTTGATTCATATGCTTGAGCATGCGCTGTTCATTGTCGGACCAAGCACAGCTAATATGAGGGGTTGGAATGCCCCAAGCATCGGTGAGATGGGGATTGAGGTGCATGTAGTTTTCATAACGCGGCAAAACTTCTCCATGGGCGATCAAAAAGCCGATTGCTCCTTTGCCAACCTTGCGCAAAAAACCAGGCAAATCCGATCGCTGAATCCCGCCCCAGATGCCATAGCCCCGCAGAAACTCCTGATCTTGCTGTTTCAAATTACAAAAATTGGGAATAAAGAAACTTTCACTACCTGACAAATTAAAGGCTTGCTCTGGGGGTTCGACGCCGGGGATAAAAAAGAATCGGCAGGTGGAAACATGGTCCATCAAATTGTGCCCCAGTAATCCTGATTCATCGACCCACCCTTCTGCTTGAAACGGCTGGGTGGAATGCAGAAGAATCCTGACGGATTCCAAGGTCGAGGCACAAAGAATCACTAGTTTTCCGAGGACTTCGTGACGCTGTTTCGTCTGGCGATCGACAAAACAGACCCCCTGCGCTTTTTTATGATTGGGGTCATACAGGACATGACTCACGACGGCATTCGATTGCAGCGTAACCTGACCAGTGGCCAATGCAACTTTGAGCGCAGCCCCCTGGCTGGAGGAAGCGGGCCAAGGTTTCTCCGCCGTGGCTTGATGGAGCGGAAAGCCTCGGGAAGGAATGAGTTTGCGATCGGGCCACCGTTGCTCAACCCTCTGTTTGAGCTGCTGTTCCGCCGGAGTTAAGGGAGCCGCCGTACGGTAGTGGCCATCGGGAAGTTGGGGAAGGCCGTTGCGATCGCCCTGCACCCCCAAAAACTGCTCCAATTCGCTGTAGTAAGGCGCTAGATCGGCATAGCCAATCGGCCAGTCCTGACCCTGGCGATCGCGACTCGCCGCCTTAAATTCATAGTCTGATAAACGCAGCGTAATTCCTCCCCAGGTCAGACTTTTCCCCCCCACTTGTCGACCCCGCATCCAGCAGTAGGGTTTGTCCGCAGGGGTGGTATAGGGATTCTCAATTTCGTCAGTAAACAGGTTAGGATTGGCCTTCCAGTAGCCGGGGTGGGCCGCCTGAATCGATTGCCGCTGGGTGACAAAAAGGTTAGACAGTCGCTGGGCCATGGCAACTGGACCGTTACGCAAATCGTTAGGCGTTACATCCCGTCCGGCTTCGAGTACCAAGACCATTAATCCCTCTTCGGCTAGGGTCTTAGCGGCAATCCCGCCCGTTGCGCCGGAGCCCACAATAATAGCGTCGTAAACTTGATTGATGGTCGAGTTCATGGTTTGACTAGTCTAGTGTGGGTGTCATTGGGGGTGTGAATTGGGTGTGAATTGTGCAGTCGAATCAGGAAGCTATCCCGTCGATGAAAATCTGCTTCCGGACCTCGATGGTTTAAGGCCCAATAACTTAGATTCTCCTGGGAATCTTGAATAATAGTTGTAATTCCGACTGTAATTACATCACTGGGCTGAATGATGGGGTCGAGGTCAAGATCAATCGAGAGTGTGAATGAGGTAGAGTCTACCCGTTGCACAGCAAAGGGTAAGCGAATCCAAGCCTTTTCTTCCTCCATACCCTGTCGATAGTCTTCAAATCGGTAGATGTTCCAATGGCCAGCTGGTGAAAAGTTAAATTCCCAATAGCAAGGCCGATCTTCTAAACCGATAAAGAGCTCAAAACAAGTGCTTTGCCAAAGTTCATGGCGACGTTCGGGTGTTTTTGCCAGTGGTGGGATGGCGATCGCCCCTTGGAGATCATCTAAGTGATAGATAAGCGATACTCCCTGTTGCGTTCGTTCGATCCTGCCCTCTAGGGAAATTGCAGGAGCTGTCGCCGGGGCAAACGGCTTGAGGTCAAACGACTTGAGGTCAAACGTGTACGCATTCATAGAATGGTTTAGACTAGCACCGGTTGGAGACTTTGAATTAATCGCTGAAGGGTTTGAGCCTGAGCTTCAATACTCTGCACGAGCTGAAACTGAACCATCGCCCTTGCTAAGTTATGCTCAGGATACTTAACCTTAAAATAACGATTTCCTGCTAAATAGTCAGTCAAAAATCGTAATCCTAACTCAAAGGTAATGAGCCGAATTGAATCAAACAAATAATCGTAATCTCCAGGGGTCAAAAAGTTTTGTGCAACGGACAAGTATCCTCGCAAAATAGCCTCGGCTAAATCCAGTTCAAATCGAACCGCATCCAATGCGTCGGTTTCTTCCCCCAGGGGATTGCAGCCCGATCGCAAACAATCGCCAATGTCATAATGCACTAATCCTGGCTTCACCGTATCCAAATCAATCATGCTAACGGCTTGACCTGTGGTTTTATCCAGCATGACGTTATTAATTTTGGGGTCACCATGCATCAATCGGAGCGGTAATGCGCCCGCTTCTTTGGCGATTTCTAAGAGAGGGGCGATCGCCCGCCGCTTTTCCACAAATTTCAAACAACTTTTCACTTCTGCCGTTTGTTTAACCTGACTTTGTTCAACCTGACTTTGGGCCAATACCCGATCAAATTGGGCGAGATAGATCGGCGTAATATGAAATCCTGGCAGCGTATCGACTAAACGACTAGCCGGTAAATCGCTAATCAAATTGTGAAACATGCCCAAACCGTAGCCGATTTCCTGGGCATGGTGAGTATCTTGAATTGTGTCTAAGGTGTGGGACTGATCAATAAAGCTAAGGGCTCGCCAAAAGGACTGGTGAGTATCTTGATAATGATCCTGGTGCTGGCGGGTGAGCAACACTTGGGGGACTTCCCAGCGGCGGTTGTCGCTGAGCGGAGTGTAGGCGAGGCGATCGCGGACATGTTCAGTAAACACCCGCATATTTTGCATCACGCCTTGGGGATACTGAAAAATTTGAGTATTGATGCGCTGTAAAATGAAATAGGGGTCTGGCGCACCATTGAGCAAGACCAAAAAAGTATCATTAATATTGCCGCTACCAAAGGGCTTAACCTGGGCAACAGAGCCTTGGGTTGCGAATTGGTTGGCGATCGCCTCTAGGGATTCTGGACATGATTCTGACCTTAATGCTGACTCGCTCATAAAACTATTGAAGGGCTCCCGACTGCCCGTACAGTTCATCCATTTTTTCCGCTAGGGCAACATCTAAATTACTGATGACATGCCCTAGGTCATAGGTGAGTAGCTCGACAGAAACCGTATCGTAGATATTTTGCCAAATGGGATGATGGCCCAGTTTCTCGGCTTCAATCCCGACTCGTACCATCCAGCCCATGGCTTCCACAAAATTGGCAAACTTAAATTGCTTGTGTAGTTTCCCTGCTTCAACAGTCCAGCCTGAAAGGCGAGCTAGGGCTGTTTGAATTTCTACAGAACTGAGTTGATATCCAGACATTTCTGTTTCTCCAAGCGTAAGTCAACCGATGAGTTAGAGCCTTTTTGAGTTAGAGCCTTTTAGTTAGAGCCTTGATTAGGGCGATCGCCTTCTTGCCAAGTCAAGCAAAAAACATATCGCTCGGTGGCAATTTCGGGAAAGGCCTCCTCGGCAATTCTTTCGATCTTAAAGGTGTCTGGAATCTGGTCTAACAACTTCATGTCCCCCAAGGTGGAATAGGCTAAATAGGCTTCTCCATGGGTAGGCAAAAACCGAGATAAGTCTTGGATAAATCGCTGGAAAAGTTGCCCCCCTGGATCATTGGTTGTCTGCTCAACCCGATCGCCAATGGGTTGTTGCAAAAGGGGGATATTAAATGTGATTAAGTCAAACTGCTGCTGAGGCACATGTTCAAACAAATCCGATTGAAAACAGTTTGGAAAAAAGCCATTGAGTAAAGCATTCACTCGGGCACACCAGACCGCTCCTCCATCAATATCGGAAAGCAACAGCCGTTTTGCATAACGGCCTAGCCCAATGCCAACAACGCCTGAGCCACAGCCAAGATCCAAAATGACCGGCTTGGTCGAGCCATTGGATAAGGGATTGAGTAACCGACTGTGCTTGAGCACAGCATCGAGCAAGAATAAACTGCTTGACCCTGGATCCGGGTGAAAAACCCCCGGCAACGCCAGCAAATTAAGGCCATGGGTTCGATAAAACGCAAAGGTTTTTTGCTTAGCCAGAAAGGCTTCGTGCATCTGCGCAAAATTCCCTGGCACCTGAGCAGGGGGCGTAGAGAGGTCTGCGGAGGAGGTCTCCTGGGGTTGAGAGCTATGCACCTGAGTAAGGCCCTAAAACGGTCGCTCCCTACGATACCACGCGATCGCCCCCTGATTCTAGTTGTACTTAGGGCTGCACGGATAGTACTGCCCAAAGACTCAATCAAGAGGCTTGAAGTTTCTGTTGAAATTCCTGTTGAATTTAATCGAAGTTTAAATAGGTATTGCGGGACTAATGATTCTGAACTTGTTCTGAACTTGCTTCTAGGTTGTTTTAATTTCGAAACATATAGTCTCAGAATTATTTGAAATTTGCAAGGAGTCCATCAAATTTAATTTTTCCTTTGTCTGTAAACCATTACTTAAGGCATAAAAAGTAAGCTATGAACAGTTTCCTCAGGCTTGGCTCAACATCATATCTAATAGGTTAGAAACGCTATTAAGGTGTGAGTGAGTACTGTGAATTATCTGAGATGGAAATTGCTGAGCGCACTTCCCTCGCTGCTTGGCCTGCTTGTTTTTCCTGTGGTGACCCAGGCCCAGGAACTAGATTCTTTGTCCCAAATCAACCGCTATGCCCAAGAGGGGGCGGTTCAGGGACAGGTGACCTCGGTGTCTCAGCTTCGGGATGTTCAGCCAACTGATTGGGCCTTTCAGGCACTCCAGTCTTTGGTGGAGCGCTATGGCTGTATTGCGGGATATCCCGATGGTACCTATCGGGGCAACCGGGCCATGACTCGCTACGAGTTTGCAGCGGGGCTGAATGCCTGTCTCGATCGGGTCAATGAACTGATCGCCTCTGCAACTGCCGATTTGGTCACAGCGGAAGACTTAGCCGTCCTACAACGCTTACAAGAGGAGTTTCAAGCAGAACTGGCAACCTTGCGGGGGCGTGTGGATGCCCTGGAAGCCCGCACCGCTGAATTAGAAGCCAACCAGTTTTCAACGACAACAAAACTAAGAGGAACGGTATTCTTTGATCTGGGTTCGGTCTTTGATGGCAAAGTTAATGGCGTTGATTCAGACGATGAAGTGACTCTGGGTGGGCGGGTCAATCTTGACCTTAATACCAGCTTTACGGGTGAAGACCTGTTGACCATGCGACTCAAAGCTGCCAATATTCAGGGCTATAACAGTCGGTTTGGTGGCGTAGATGTTCCGGAAGCCGCCGTCGATTATCAAGCGGATACATCTAATACGTTTGTCTTGGATAACCTCTACTACAAGTTTCCCTTGGGCAAGGCTCAGATCTATGTTGGAGTCATTGACTTAGAAGCGGATGAGATCGCCCCCACGACGGGCAATTTGATGGGGGATGCAATTGGGGACTATTTCGGGACAAGCAATCCCATGTCCTATAACTTGGTAGCAGGCGCTGGAGCCGGGTTTAACTATCAGTTAACCGACGCGTTTAATGTGGCAGCCGCTTACTTGGCGAGCGAGGCCAATACGGCGGGTAAGGATGCCGGTTTGACCAGTGGCGACAATACGGTTTTTGGTCAGTTGACCTTTACCCCAGGCGATAAGCTGATTGTTGCTGCAACCTATAACCACGCTTACTACTCTGATACGGTCTCATTCGCCGCCACAAGTATCACGGGTGGCGAAGCTGGGGTGATTGATGTAGTGGGTCTGAATGCGGCCTATGCCCTCAGCTCCAAGCTGACGCTTTCGGGCTGGGTGAGCTGGGGTTGGGCGGAATCCAAAAACAGCGACGCCGACGGCGAATTATTTAACTGGGCAGTCCTAGCAGGTTTCCCAGACCTATTTCGCCAGGGCAACTATGGCGGTTTATCGGTTGGCAGCTATAGCCATGTTTCCGACGGGACTGGCATTTTTGTCGAGGCGGACGATGCCCCGCTGTTGGCCCAAGCTTTCTATCGCTTCAAAATGAGCGATAACATTTCCGTCCAGCCGGGTCTATTTTATATCGCTAACCCTTTGGGGTCTGACCAAAACGACAACATCTGGATTGGTTCTTTACGGGGCCAATTCAGCTTCTAGGCGATCGCTTTCCAAAACACCTTGAAAAAGGAACACACACCTCTAGGGAGCATCTCAATGCTCCCATTTTTTATGAAAAACTTTATGAAAAACACTTTATGAAAAACTGAGCTGCATCCAAAAACTCAGGTCTACGGGCGCTGGGACCATGGGTCCCCGAGAATCGAGAAATTGGACTAAAAGGAGATAGGCGATCGCCAACCCCAGGGAAATCGCACCGGTCACAATCGCGACAATTTTAGATCGATCCACTGATTTTCTTCCCGTCCTGCTAAAGTGCCTATCGTGATCTAAATCTATCGTTCTTACTTTAGTGGTTTTCGGCGAATGGACGTGACCCCATCAGCTCCATCTCCCATCCCTCAGCCCGCGTCTGATTCCCCGATCGTGGTCCAGGTGAATGGGCTAGGTAAAGTCTACCGCACCGGTTTTTGGATGAACCGCCGGATCGAATCGCTCAAGGGGGTGAACCTGACGATCCACCAAGGCGAAACCTTCGGGCTCTTGGGACCCAATGGGGCGGGCAAGACGACGTTGCTCAAGCTGCTGCTGGGGATCTTGCGGCCCACCGCCGGTCAAGGACAGCTGCTAGGGGCTCGGCTGGGCGATCGCGCCACCCGAGAGCGCATCGGCTATCTGCCGGAAAATGCCTATTTCTACGATTACCTGACGGGCTGGGAGTTTTTGCAATTCACGGCGGGGCTCTTCCGGATTCCAGCCAAGGTTCAACGCCAGCGGATTGTTCAGCTCTTAGACTTGGTAGGACTGGCCCAGTCTGCCGCCCGCAAAAAGCAAATGCGCCAGTATTCCAAGGGCATGCTCCAGCGGGTGGGGATGGCCCAGGCGTTGATTAATGATCCGGACTTGGTCTTCCTGGATGAACCGATGTCTGGCTTGGATCCCTTGGGTCGAGTGCAGATTCGCGAAATCATTCAGGCACTCAAGGCCCAGGGGAAAACGATTTTTTTCAATAGCCATGTGTTGGCGGATGTGGAGCAGATTTGCGATCGCGTCGCCATCCTCGCCCAGGGCGAACTGCTCTGCTTGGGCTCCCTCGACAGCCTACTAGGAACAACCAACACCTACCAGGTGCGCGGACGCGGCGGCAATCTAGAGCTCCTAAGCCAATGGGTCGTCAACCTGGAAGTCGAAGAAGACTACTGGCAAGGCCATCTGGAGAAAAAGCCCCAGGATTTTCTGGCTAGTCTGCAACTCATGGGCGGACAGTTGATTGCCATGCAGTTAGCTCGTCCCTCCCTCGAAGAATTTTTTGTCGAGCAGCTGCGTCAGCGCAATATTCATCACAGTACCTAGGGTGCCCAGGGCTAATTCCCTACCGTGTCAAGGCTCCCCTATGATTGCCATAGACAAACACCAAGGTTTAGCATTACATTTTACTGTGTCAGCCTATAGGTTTAGCCGATCCCCCTGCGCCCATTCCCTAGAGCCTATCCCCCAGGAGGTCATCCTTGAAACCCGTTACACTCCACCAGTTAAGGGTTTTTGAAGCGGCTGCTCGACACAACAGTTTTACCCGAGCAGCGGAAGAGTTGTACCTCACCCAGCCGACGGTTTCCATCCAGGTGAAGCAACTCACCAAAGCCATTGGGTTACCCTTGTTTGAACAGGTGGGCAAAAAGCTGTTTCTCACCGATGCCGGCAAGGAGCTTTATAGCGCCAGCAAAGACGTCTTTGAGCGACTGGCCCAGCTTGAAATGACGGTGGCAGATCTCAAGGGCATGAAGCAAGGCCACCTGCGTCTGGCAGTGATCACCACCGCAAAATACTTTGTGCCCCGTCTCCTCGGACCCTTTTGTCGGCAGTACCCCGGCATCAACGTGTCACTACAGGTGACCAACCATGAGGGTCTCTTGGAACGACTGAGTTCTAACTCCGATGATTTGTATATTTTGAGCCGTCCCCCCAGTGACCATGACTTTAAAGTTCAGGCCTTTCTAGATAATCCCCTCGTGGTGGTTGCGCCGATGGATCATCCTCTGGTGGGGAAAAAGGCGATCGCCCTCCAAGACCTCGCCCACGAACCCTTCATCATGCGTGAACTGGGATCCGGCACCCGCGAAGCCGCAGAAAAGCTGTTTTCCACGGCTGGCGTCCAAATGGAGGTCAAACTCGACCTGGGCAGCAACGAAGCCATCAAACAGGCCATTCTCGGTGGTCTAGGACTCTCTGTTCTGTCCTACCACACCCTCACCTCCCTAGGCGAAACACCCCAGCTCACGGTTCTAGACGTCGAAGGCTTCCCGATTCATCGACAATGGCACCTCGTCCATCCCCAGGGCAAACAGCTCTCCGTCGTCGCCAAAACCTTCCGAGACTACCTGCTCTCCCAAAGCAAACAGCTCGCAGAAGAAATTAACCTTCCCACCGCCAAAACCAAAATTTAGCGCCAGCCCCAAAACTCTAAAACTCCATCATCCCATTACCCATCACCCCATTATCAACCGATCCGTCGCCTCAATCAACGCACTCTGAATCCCCGGCTCCGTCATCGAATGTCCTGCATCGGGCACCACCACTAACTCAGCCTCAGGCCAAGCCCGATGCAGATCCCAGGCCGATCGCATCGGACAGACGACATCATAACGGCCCTGAACAATCACACCAGGCAGATGACGAATACGATTGACATTGCGCAAGAGCTGGTCATCGGACTCAAAAAATCCGCCATTGATAAAGTAATGGCACTCGATCCGGGCAAAGGCGGTGGCAAATTCATCCTCGCCAAAGACTTTCATCAGCTTCGGATCGGGAATCAACTTGCTCGTGCTACCCTCCCACACCGACCAGGCCCGTGCCGCTTCCTGGCGAATTTTGGGGTCGGGGCTGGTGAGGCGTTTATAATAGGCCGCGACGAGATTATCCCGCTCGCCGGGTGGAATGGGCTTGAGATAGGCTTCCCAGGCGTCGGGGAAAAGGTAGCTGGCTCCCTTTTGGTAGAACCACTGAATCTCCTCCCGACGCAGCAAAAAAATGCCTCGCAGAATCAGCCCCAAGCAATGCTTAGGATGGGCTTGGCTATAGGCCAGCGAGAGCGTACTCCCCCAACTGCCCCCAAAAACGACCCAGCGCTCAATGTCGAGGTGCTCGCGCAGCACCTCAATGTCGCTGACTAAATGCCAGGTGCTATTGTCCCGCAGCTCCGCATGGGGAAGGCTGCGCCCACAGCCCCGTTGGTCAAACTGAATGATCCGCCAGTGATGGGGGTTGAAATACTGCCGATAGGAAGGCTGCGAGCCTCCCCCCGGTCCCCCATGGAGAACAATGACCGGTTGCCCATCTGGGTTGCCTGATTCCTCAAAGTAAATGGTATGCAGGTCCGAGACCTGGAGCATGCCACGACCATAGGGTTCGATGGGAGGGTAGAGGTGGCGCATAGTTCTCTAGGAGCGGGGCTGTGCATAGTCTCAATGGATACCTGTCAGCCTGTCAACACCCCTATCGTTTAAGCTAAGGCAGGTAACGTTTCTAGAATTTGCAGATTTCCTATGCTGAAACTTTACGGCGGTGCTCGGAGCCGTGCTTCCATTGTGCATTGGTATCTCGAAGAATTGGGCTTGCCCTACGAATTCGTCTTGCTCGATCTACAGACCGGTGAGAATCGCCAAGCCCCTTTTACAGACATTAACCCCTTTGGTAAAGTCCCTGGCTTGGTGGATGGAGCGGTCAAATTGTTTGAGTCTGGAGCCATTTTGCTTTATTTGGCGGACCAGTATGGAGAGCTCAAGGAAAGCAACGCTGCGGAGCGGGCGATCGCCAGCCAGTGGGTCCTGTTTGCCAATGCAACCCTGGGTCCCGGCATCTTTATGGAGTCGACGCGGGAACGGGAGCTGCCCCGGCTGATGGAGCCGCTCAACGCTCTTTTTGCGAAGCAGTCCTTTATCGTGGGCGAGCAGTTTAGCGTTGCAGATGCTGCCGTGGGATCCATGCTCAACTATATTCCCATGCTGCTGAAGCTGGACCTCAGCGAGTATCCGGCGGTGGTGGACTATATGCAGCGTATTGCGGCCCGTCCGGCCTTTGTTAAAACGATTCTGAACCGGGGCTAGACTCGATGCAGGATTGGCGCGATCTCGCCCGCCCAGGGCAAAACCAAGTCTGGCGCTATGGGCTGGGCATTACGCTGTTTCTGCTGGTTTTTGGGCTGCTGGGAAGTTTGAGCTTAGGGGTATTTTCCCTGGTTTGGTTGATCTTCCAGGGCGTCCCGCCGGAGCAGATGGGGACCTCGCTGCTGCTCTTTTTGCAAACCCCTTCCGTAGCGGGTTTTATCGCCAATAATCTGCCGTTTGTCTGGGGTTTGGGGGCGCTCTTTCTGATTGTTCAGAGGCTGCATCGACGGCCTTTTAGATCGCTGTTGGGGGGCGATCGCCAGCTCCATGGCAAACGGTTGGGCGCGGCCTTTGGCCTTTGGTTTTTGCTTTTGTCCTTCAGCACTGCAATCACCGCCCTATTGGCTCCGGGGGATTTTCATCTCACCTTTAAGCCCTTAACCTGGCTGGGTCTTGTGCTCGTTGCTGTGCCTTTAACGACGTTGCAGGTGAGTTGTGAGGAGCTGTTTTTTCGCGGCTATTTGCTCCAGGGATTGGGGTTGCGGTTGCGATCGCACCTAGTCCTATCGGTGCTAACAGCGGTTCTGTTTGCGTTGGTCCATTTGGCCAATCCCGAAGTCCAGCGAGGGGCCGGTTGGATTGTGTTTTACTATTTTTCCTTTGGTCTTTTAGCGGCTTGGCTAACGCTCAAGGAAAACCGGCTAGAGCTAGCCCTAGGGTTGCATTTAGCGACGAATTTATTTGGAATTTTAATCGTCAGTAGCAGCGATTCTGTGTTACCTGCACCAGCCCTGTTTCAAGTGAATGCAGTGGGAAATCCCGCTTGGTCGGTGGTGGTGTTTTTGCTAGATGCTGCGATTTTCTATGGGATTCTCAGAGGCCGTCCTGCCCGTAAGCCTTCAGATTGAACCGCCTGAACTATTCATTGATCAGCAGCGTCGCTCCATCTGAATCTGTTGAATCTGTTAATCGTTAAAGGTGAATGGGCTAAGGTGAATGGGTCAAGGGCGATCGCAAAAGATACCCATTCAACCCAATTGTTCCCCAATCCGAAAGGCTTTACCCTAAGCCTTATCTACCTTCAGGGATCTGCTGGAATCCTGGAGTGTAGTGTTGAGGTTATGGCCCTCAGATGGCTCTGGGGGCTTTTCTTAAACGGATCCTTTGCTTCGGCTTACAAATAGCTGCTGGCCTGCCGGGTAAACATATCGCAGTAGGCTCCTCCTTGGCTCATCAAGGTTTCATGATTTCCAGATTCAATAATTTGCCCCTGTTCTAAGACCACAATGCGATCGGCCAGTTTTGCCAGGGCCAATCGGTGACTCACAACCACAGCCATTCGCCCCTGGGTAATCGAACGGAAAATATCGTAGATTTCCTGCTCATTTTTCGGGTCTAGGGCGGCGGTGGGTTCATCAAAGATCAAAAGCTCAGCACTGCCTAATCGCAGAAGGGCACGGGCGATCGCCACCCGCTGCCACTGTCCCCCCGACAAATCCACCCCATGTTCTAATTCCTTGCCCAGGGGCGTCTCCAAGCCCTCCGAGAGAGTCTGGGCCAGTTGGCCCATACCGGCTTCTTCGAGGACTCGCTGGATGGCACTATCCTCCCCATGTTTGGGTTGATAGCCCCAGCCGACGTTGTCCCGCAAACTGGTGGGGAAGCGGGCATAGTCCTGCATGACGACGGCGATGCGATCGCGCAAGGCCCTCAGGTCCAACTCCCGAAAATCTCGCTGATTCCAGTAGATTGAACCTTGTGTTGGATCATACAGTCGGCAGAGCAACTTACTGAGCGTTGTTTTTCCCGCGCCATTTTCACCCACCAAGGCAACCATTTCGTTTGGGCGGATCTGAAAGTTAATGCCCTGCAAAACCGGTTTGTCGCTGCCAGGATAGTGAAACACCAAATCTTCCACCTGAATCCCCGTGGGAGCCATAGTGGGTTTCCAGACATCAACGGCGAGCTGGGATGGCGGCGAAATGATCTCGGGCTGTAGATCCAGTAATTGAAAAATGGGTTTAGTTGCTAGGGTAACATCATAAAGATTGCCGAGGTTCCCAATCATTGCATAGAGCCCCCCTTGCATCTGGGCAATAATGCCGGTGTAAAGTGCGATGTCTCCCAGAGTATAGTTGCCTTGAACCACGCCCAAAATGACGTACAGATAGGGAAATGAAGCGCCAAGATTGCCAAATAATGACCATAGGCCCATGGCGATCGCCCCCTGTTTGCGGACATTGGCCATGGCTCCAAAAACTTGTTCAAAGAGCGATCGCCAGCGCTGAATCATCACCGTTTGCAACGAAAAGAGGCGAATTTCCTTGGCAAATTCTTCGCCTCGGATCAGGCGAGCATAAATGTCCATCTCCCGCGAGGTTGCGGCCTGGGTTTCTTCAACACGCCAACTTTTGCGCCGCTGTCGCATCTCCACATAAATGGCGGGGGCCGTGACGGTCACGAGCAACAGCGGAATCCACCAAGCTAGGGAGACGGAAAGCAAAATGGCTGGCCCTAAAATGAATAGACCCCGCAAGGTTGCTGTCAGCATAAACGAGAGCTGCTGCAATCGTTGCACACCAGCTTGTGTCAGTTGAACAATGTTAAGGAGATCGGGACTTTCAAAGAGGGCGATGTCATTAAAGGTCGCGATTTTTTCGAGGACTTGACCCTGGACAATGCCTTGAACGCGATCGCGCAAGGCCGCAAATAGAACAATATCAACAGTTGAAGCCGCCTCGGTGAGCAAGCGCAAAACGACTGTTCCCCCGATTGCCCAGACCAACACCGTATCGGTGGAAAGGATGGTCCGCCAGTTCTCGACCGGTCCAGTTTGAAGCAGCCGCGCAATTTCATCGATAACCACTTTGCTAAGGAACAGAGCTGCGGCTGGCCCGACTCCCGTAAAAATATTAAACAGTGCCAGTTGAGCTAACTGCCGAGGTGCGGCTTGCGCAATCAGCAGAAGACTGCGACGCAACGCCTGGGTTGGCTTGAGATCAGCAATTTGCATGGGTAAATGCAGAGGAAAGGATACCCTAACGGGAGGTTGGACCGGAGCGGCTCAGGCCAGTTCACCAGTCCGTTCGCCTTTCCCATTCTGCCAAGAGATACTCGAAATGGGGGAATTTATTGCTCTTGGATTAACCGCATATAGTTTTGCTTAAGTTGAATATTGGCCTGAGCAATGTGATCGCTCATGGCCTTCTCAGCCTCGCTAATCTCCTCCCAAAAAGCAGCCGATCGCTGGGCCGAAATGAATTCTTGCCAGAGTTGCTGAAGCAGCAGTGCAGCCGTTTCGCTCTCAGGTTGAAGCTGGGTGTAGAGGACTTCAAACTGGGCATTGGCCTGGGGATGATGTTTGATGTTTTTGGCGGCAGCGATCGCCGCTTCCAGGGTGGTAGATAGACTGGAAATCGATGGGTTTGTCATAATGCTGAAAGCTTGGCTGAAAGGTTACCGGAAAGATCTCTTGAAAATCTAATGCTGAAATCTAAGCCGAGATAGGACGAGTCACAGGCTGAGCTAACCTCTGGACTTTCTTAAATTCTTGACGATTTTCTTCGCCAGTTCCATAGCAATCCGCTGGCATAATCCGCTGCGGATCGCAATTCCGATTTAGACAACCCTTGGCTTGAGTATGCTGGCAAACACGGGCAAAAAGACGCTCTCGGCTGCCAGTTGGACCAAAGGCAAAATGCACTCGATCTTCATGATCAATAGTGACATTGCAAACAGTACAGGTTTGGCAAGGAGAAGTAGCTGGGTCAATTGAATTCATAGGAAATCGCCTTTTTGCGTTGGCCTAGGGAAGTCGATTTGAGCAAATATGCTGCGTACACCGATAGACAAAACGTGGTGATAGGAAAACTTTAACAGGCCATAAAGTGAGACGCCCTGTACCTTGGGTTAGAGGTTGAATGACTAGGAATTTTGGAATTTTGGGCAAGTTTTGGTGTGTCCACAACTGGGTGATTTTGATAGTTTAAAATAGTTTGGAATGGGGCTAATTGGAATAGATCTAGCTGGAATGGATCTGGCTGAAATAGGTCTAGGGACTGTGTCGGGAGGTGGGGAGCCACGTTTTTGCTGGCGTTTTTCCGTGTGCTCCCCCCAACTTAGCTTGAGAATTAAGCCTGCTCTTCTAGCTCGGCGGTTCGGACCGTAATCGTTTGCGTTTGATTGCGGCGGTGGACTTCAAACTGGAGCGATCGCCCCACACCACTATCCTCCACAATCTTCTGCAACTGATCCGCCGTCATGATCCCCCTGCCATCAATTCGAGTAATTACATCGCCTCGACGTAAGCCTGCTGACGCTGCCGGTGTATTCGGCAGAACTCGGACCACCAAAACGCCATCCACTTCCGGAACGAGGAAATCTGAATTGGGATCCTGATTGTTCTTATGGGCGTCGTCCTGGGTCAAGCTCACCATCTGAATCCCCACATAGGGATGGGCCACCCGACCTGTCTTCAGCAACTGTGCCTCGATTTCCTTGGCTTTGTTAATCGGAATCGCAAAACCGATGCCCATGGCGTCTGCCCGGATAGCAGTGTTGATACCAATGACTTGCCCCATGGAATTGACCAGCGGTCCCCCAGAGTTGCCGGGGTTAATGGCCGCGTCGGTTTGGATAAACTCCAGGCGTTTGTCCGGGATCCCGACTTCGGAGCTAGAGCGGCCCAGCGTACTGACGATTCCTAGGGTAACGGTGTTGTTGAGACCCACGGGGTTGCCGACGGCGATCGCCCAGTCCCCCACGCTGATCTCTCCCGAGTTACCCAGACCTGCCACGGGCAGCGCTTCACCCTTAGTATTGATCTGAACCACGGCCAGATCCGTCACTTTGTCGGCTCCCCGCACCTTGCCTTCGAACTCACGCCCGTCGGTCAGCGTCACCGTCACACGATCTGCCTGGGCGACCACATGGGCATTGGTCAAAATAATGCCTTGACCATCGACGATAAAGCCCGAACCCTGTCCCCGCTGAAGCTGCTCACGGGGTATCTGGGCCGAAAATTCATCGCCAAAAAAACGACGGAAAAAGGGATCCTCAAAAATTGGATCCGGGGCGCGGGTGACTTTGCGCTCGGTGTCGATCCGCACAACGGCTGGACCAATCTTGCGCACCGCGTCTGCCACAAAGCTGTGACCGCTGGGGGGAAGTGCCGCGATTAGCGGTTTCGTCGGTGCGGGGGGACTGGAGGGGGCGCTGGGTATGGTTTGGGGAATGGGGGACTGGGCGATCGCCGCAGCGCTTGTGTCTGGCAAAATCGGACTCGCAAAGGAAGGCAGCGCTCGTAGGCTCCCCATCGTCATCAACATTCCCATCACCAGCGCCGCAAGATGGCTTGCCAATTGACGCCAAGAGCGGCGGCGGAAGGGTTTACGTGCAGAACCGTTCAAAAGTCTCATGGGAAATTGACCGATCGCTGGATTAAGTTTGAATTGAGTTAAGGCTAGTATTGTTTAGTGTAAACAAGCCTTAGATGGGGTGACGAGAGAAGCTAGGGGCGGGTTTCCTCCCTCGCTAACCCCTGATTTTCCCGAGGTCCGAGGTCAGCGTTTAAGATCAGGGCACTGGTTTATGCGATTTTTCGACTGAATGAACGGTTCTGAGTCCACCTTCCTTTCTTCCTGTCCTGACCCTCAGGATATTTCCGCTACCAATCTTCACGGGGATAATCCCGAGCATCGCCATAGCCACGACAAAGCTCACGTACACGACGCAGACTCGATCCGCAAGATTGTCAATCGCCTCTCTCGCATCGAAGGCCATATTCGAGGAATCAAACGCATGGTGCAGGAGCAGGAGTCCTGTCCGGATGTCCTGATTCAGGTGGCGGCGGTGCGTAGTGCGCTGGATAAGGCGGCGCGGCTGATTTTGGATGAACACTTGACCCAATGCGTGGTGCGGGCGGCGAAGGAGGGCAATATCGAGGCGGAAATTGCGGAATTGCAGGCAGCTTTAAATCGTTTTTTGCCCTAGGGGGTCTCTGTCAGGTTTTGGGGTGATGGTCTGTTAGGTTTTGGGGTGATGGGGTGATGGGGATTTACTGTGAATCTGTCTCATAGTTCGTCTAGTGCTGCGGCTGAGGCTCGAAGGCGGGCATTCTCGCTGGGCAAAAAAGCTTGGGCGGCGGCCCAGGCGAATCCGGCTGAGGCGTTTGGGCCGGTGGAGTTGGAGGTGATTGCGGGGAAAATTCCGCCGGACCTGTGCGGCTGTTTTTATCAAAATGGTCCGGGTCGACTGGAGCGCAATGGTCAGCGGGTGGGCCATTGGTTTGATGGGGATGGCGGGATTCTGGCGGTGCGGATTGAGGGGGGCAAGGCCCGAGGGCGCTATCGCTATGTTCAGACTGCGGGGTATCAAGCGGAGGAAAAAGCGGGTCGTTATTGCTTCAAAAACTACGGCATGTTGGCCCCTGGACCTTGGCCGCTGCGGATGTTGCCTCCGTTTAAGAATGCGGCGAATACATCGGTATTGGCTTTGGGCGATCGCCTCCTCGCCCTCTGGGAAGGGGGGTTACCTCACCGTCTCGATTTAGAAACACTCGAAACCTTGGGCCTCGAAACCTTGGGACTCGAACCTTTTGACCCATTGCGCAGTCGCGAGACCTATTCTGCCCATCCTAAGATTGATCCCCACAGTGGCGAAATCTTTAACTTTGGCGTCGAACCCGGTCCAAGGACAAAGCTCAATCTTTACCGCAGCAACGCCGCTGGTCAATTGCTGCAACGGGCCAGTTTTCCCCTTTCCGGTGTTCCCCTCATTCACGATATGGCATTGGCCGGTCCCTATCTGGTGGTGTTGATTCCACCCGTGCGGCTACGGTTAGGGCCTGCACTTTTGAACCTTAAGAGCCTGAGTGATTCCTTTGCTTGGCAACCCCACCGGGGTACGGAAATCTGGGTGTTCGATCGCGCCACGCTCCAGCGGGTTAGTCGTAGCAAAGCCCCTGCCTGGTTTCAGTGGCATATCAGCAATGGTTATGTTGATCCCCAGGGACATTTGGTCATTGACCTCGTGCGCTATCCTGATTTTCGCACCAATGAATATCTCAAAACCTGGCCCTTGGGCTGGGTGGGCGAGGATGCCGGGGGGCAATTTTGGCGACTGCGCCTTGATCCCGCCACGGCTCAGCTGCAAGCAGAGCACCTGCTCTTTGACCAACCCTGTGAGTTTCCGGTTGTGGCTCCCAGCCAAGTGGGCCAGCTCGCTAAAGAGGTTTTATTTGTCACTCACCGTCCAGGGGGACAGGTTCCGGGGGAGATCGCGGGGGCGATCGCCCGTTTCCAGCCCGACACCCAGACCCTCCGCCTGCTCGATTTTGGCCCCAATGCCTATCCCTTCGCTCCCGTCTATGCTGAGACAGGCGGCGGTACAAGCTATGTTTTCGTGCTGATGTTTGATGGCACCTTACAGCGCACAGAACTTTGGATTCTGAATTTGGAAACCTGGGGTGATCCTCCCGCTTGCCGCCTTGCGATCCCAACCGTTGTCCCTTTCGGTTTTCACGGTACTTGGGCTAAATTCGGCTAAATCTTGTCCATATATTTACAGAAAATTTAGGACTGTTCCTTGAAAATATGAGAGAGCTACGAAACTCTGGTGATGAGTGGTGAATGTTAAGAGGGGATTGGTCCGTGCTCTGGATTGACACCAAATCTTTCTGCACCAGTCCATATCTCTATGGGTAATTTGAGCTCAGGTATAGGAAATCCCATCAGTCCTTTGAATACAGCTAAATCTTTATGGGTCTTCTGAAGCCGCAACACACAACACTCATCGCCAACCAGGCCATGGTCCGTGATATCCCCCCTCGGAATCTCCAGATGGTTGAGGACTCTGCTGTGCTGCTTGTTCCCTCTTTACTCAGTGTGCCTCAGTCGATGGAGTTAAAGGCAGCAGTCCAGGAGCACTGCGAACAACGGTCTGGTTTGAAAACCCTGGTCCTGGATTTTTCGCAAACCAGCTTTATGGACAGTAGCGGCATTGGTGCCCTGATCTCCTGCCGCAAAATGGCCATGGCGCATCAAGTGGAGTTACGTTTGCGACAGCTGACGCCCCAGGTCCGCATGGTGTTGTCGATGACCGAGCTAGACCAGGTTTTTCCCATTGATGACGCAGAAGCTGACTCAGTGAATCAGCGTATGGTTCAGCCCAACGAGATTGTGACCCATCCATCGGTTCATTCTCGGGCCAAGCGGGCCTTAGATATTTTGGGGGCTGTGGTGGGGCTCTTGTTAACGGTTTTAGTGGCGATTCCGGTGGCGATCGCCATCAAGCTCGAAGACGGTGGACCGATTTTCTTTAGCCAGATCCGCTGCTCCTGGATGGGGCGTCCGTTTCGGATTTGGAAATTTCGGTCCATGGTCGTCGATGCGGAAGCCCGCAAAGCTGAGGTGAAAAATCAGATCGAAGGGGCGTTGTTCAAGAGCGCTACGGATCACCGCATTACCCGCATTGGCCAGTTCCTGCGCCGCACCAGCCTGGACGAACTGCCCCAGTTTTGGAATGTCCTGCGGGGAGAAATGAGTTTGGTGGGAACCCGCCCGCCGACGCTGGATGAAACCGAACAGTACGAAATCCCCCAGTGGCGCAGGCTGGATATCAAGCCGGGGATGACCGGTGAATGGCAAGTCAACGGACGCTCCCAAGTCAAAAACTTTGAGGACGTGGTTCAGCTCGATTTGCAATACCAGCGGAATTGGAGCCTAGGCTACGATATCCAGCTCATCCTTAAAACCATTCTGATTGTATTCAATAAAAATTCGGGGGCGTACTAAACGGAGGAGGCCCACCTGCGGGATAGGATAGGTCCAGGTTGTTCTTCGCAATGCCATGGCCCTAACGCCTTCCACGATGCTTGAGCTGGGGACTCCGGCTCCGGATTTTTCGCTCCCGGATGTAGTCACAGGTTCATTGATTTCCCTGCAGACCTTTCAGGGCAAAACAGGTCTGTTGGTTCTGTTTATCTGTGCGCACTGCCCCTTTGTGAAGCATCTGGAGGGGGCGATCGCCCAGCTCGGCCAAGATTATCAGACACAATCCCTCGGCATCGTTGCCATCAGCGCCAATAGTCTCCAGACCCATCCCCAGGATGGGCCGGACCACCTCAAGGCCCAAGCACAGACCTGTGGGTTTACGTTTCCCTATTGTTTTGATGCCACTCAGGCGATCGCCAAGGCTTATAGTGCCGCCTGTACCCCTGACTTTTTTCTGTTTGATGGCGAACGGCGGCTGGTCTATCGCGGGCAGTTTGACGATAGCCGTCCCGGCAATGGCCAACCGGTGACCGGTCAAGATCTGCGGCGGGCGATCGACCAGCTCTTGCAGGGTCAGCCCATTCCTATCGATCAGAAGCCCAGCATCGGTTGCAATATTAAATGGACCCCTGGGCAGGAACCGTCCTAGCGAACTGAAGCCCCTTATCTTTACAATCCCTTATCTTTGTCCTTTGCTCTACCCCTCGACCCGCGTGAATACGATTCCCCCTCTGGACCTGACGCAACAGTACGAAACCCTGCGCGAAGCTATTGAAACAACAGTCCTGGGGATTCTGGCCTCTGGGCGCTACATCGGGGGAGAGTTTGTCTCGGGGTTTGAACAGTCCTTTGCGCAATACATCGGCACGGCAGAGGCCGTGAGCTGCAACTCAGGAACCGATGCGCTCTTTTTGGCGCTGCGGGCCTTGGGGATTGGCCCTGGGGATGAGGTGATCACGACTCCGTTTACCTTTTTTGCCACGGCGGAGGTGATCAGCGCCGTTGGGGCCAAGCCGGTTTTTGTGGATATTGATCTTCAGACCTTCAACCTGGATTTAGAGCGGCTTGAGGCGGCCATTTCGCCTCAGACTAAGGCCGTGATCCCGGTGCATTTATTTGGGCAGCCCGTAGACATGACGCGACTGCTGGCGATCGCCCGTCACCACCGCCTCTGGGTGGTCGAAGACTGTGCCCAAGCTGCGGGGGCCGAATGGGCGGGCCAAAAGGTGGGCAGCATGGGCGATCTGGGCTGTTTTAGCTTTTTTCCTACCAAAAACCTGGGGGCCTGTGGTGACGGCGGGGCGGTCACGACCTCCGATCCTGAGCTGGCTGCTAAGGTCCGCATGTTGCGCGAACATGGGATGCCTCAGCGCTACTACCACGAAGAGATCGGCGTCACCAGTCGCTTAGATGCGATTCAGGCCGCGATTCTGTCCATTAAGCTTCCCTATCTAGACCAGTGGAACCAGCAACGTCAGGCGATCGCCCAACGCTATACCCAATTGATTCAACCCCTCATGGGTTTGATCCCCCCCCATCCCATCCCCGGTGGCACCAGCGTTTGGCACCAATACACCCTGCGCGTCTCGGATGGCTCAGTTGAGGGACTTAGACTCGATCGCGATCGCCTGCGGGATCAGCTCCAAACCCAAGGCGTCAACACGATGATCTATTACCCTGTGCCCCTACATCGGCAAAATGTCTATGCTCATTTGGGCTACGGGCTGGGCTCGTTTCCCCAGGCGGAGCGCGCCGCCCAGAACGTCTTATCCCTGCCCATGTTCCCAGAGCTCACCGAAGCGCAGCAGGATCAAGTGGTCTATGGTCTCAAAAACTGCCTTGCTGAATTCTAACTTGGCCCCTTGGCGATCGCCCCTCGCCCATGCCCTTCACCGCAACCGCGCCCGACCTGACTCTCGCTATCTCCAGTGGGCTACGGTGCGTCCCGATGGCCGTCCGGCTAATCGAACCGTTGTGTTTCGTGGTTTTGTGGAGGATAGCGATCAACTGATTGTGGTCTCTGATGGCCGGAGCCAAAAAAATCAGGATTTGTCTCATTATCCCTGGGCCGAGGTGTGTTGGTATTTTCCCAAAACCCGTGAGCAGTTTCGCTTGCTAGGGAGGGTTGAGATCATTGACCCAGCATCGGTAGGCGATCGCCAAGGGCTCCGTCACCAGATTTGGCGATCGCTTTCGGAAGCTGCACGTCAACAGTTTGCTTGGCCCGAACCGGCTGCTCCTCGGGCGATCGATGCTGCCTTTCAAGCCAGCAGCGTCAATCCTGACTCTCCGCTTCTGCCTTTTACCCTGTTATTACTTGATCCCCAATCGGTCGACCATTTAGAACTTCAAGGTGAGCCCCAAAATCGTAGGCGTTATCAACAGCAATCTGGCCCAGATAGCGCTCTGTCAGAATGGTGTTGTGAGATTGTGAATCCTTAATGGCTCACATTAGACGGATCTGTAACCCGTTAGCAGTCAGACAATCCTTGTTCCTCAATCTCTGTAATTTTGCGTAATCTAGAGAAAAACATCATGGTTGATTTCCAGTTACCCAGTGGGTTTTCTAAGCCTTATGTCGCAAGAGTCTCTGGTCGTTGTATGACCAAAGACTGGTGATGTTATCAAGCTTAGATAAATTGGCTTAATATTGTCCTTATGTATCTAGGATTACATACTTGAGGGACGCGGTTCCTGGTAGAGTAGAACCCAAGCAGCCTAACTCTCATCATTCAGTCACTTCTGCGCTCGTTCTTTCTGTCCAGTTTTGGGCAAGGCTATTTCTATGAATTGAATTAAGATGCATCGCAATCCGGTTCGTGCGGATTGAAGTCAATTGCCAAGGCAATTGGATGCAAAGATATAGTCAAGGCGAGACGCAGCGTTTCTGTTTCTCGAAGCACTGTTGTTATCCCTAAATCTTTCATTTTGATGTGAGGTTATTTCTATGAAGCCTACCTTGTCGATGAACGTTCGTCTGTTTGCCTTTGGTGCTGTCATGTCCACACTCGTTGGCGCTGGCATCCTGGCACCTTCCATCAAGGGCAATACGGCGGCTGAGCCCATGGTGAGCGCTGTTCCGTCAACGGTTGTTGTCTCTGGCGTTCAACCTGCTGCGATCTCTGCACAGCCTGCAACGGAAGTGGCTCAAGCTTCTCTGGTTCCTCAAAAAGCCAGCGCGGATATTCTGGAACTCATTTTTAACTTTATCCTGGCTTTGTTGGGTCTAGCTTAGGCTTTATTGGGCCGATGAGTTGAATTGAAACTGAGTCAATGCCTGGTTAAGGAAAGTCTTTTCTCCTTTCTAGGCATTGACTTTTGTCATGGCTTTTGAGGTTAAGCAACTTCAATTTCCAGAGCAAAACTGCGCAAGGTTCCCTGGTCCCAACGGGCGGAATCGGTGACTTCAAGGGTCCAAGTCCCTTGAGGATTTTGTCCTTCAAGTTGGGTTAGGGCCGGTAGGGCGATCGCATCATAGGTTTTCTGGATATTATCCATGCCGCCTCCCGTGCGATCGTGCAGTTTAATCGGTGCAAGACCGAGGGCCTCCGGTGCTTTCAAAACGACCGTTAAATCCCCAATATAGGTGTGCTCCAAATTGACTTTGACCTTGAGGGTCTTGATGGGCTGGCTCTCCGGTACCGTCAGCCTTAGCGTGGCTGTGCGTAGATCGCGAATCGGCACCTCTTGAACCGCTTGATAAATCACTAGGGGATTGGGTTGGGCTGGGGTTGCTAGCTCAACTGCTTTGCGCGCATTGACGCGGCCATAGCCGTAAAACGGGCTGTGGCCCTTGGCGTCGTATTGGCCTTTAGCTTCGTCGATGCGATCGCAACTCTGCTTCAGAATTTCCCGCACTTGCTCCCAGCGCAGCTCTGGATTCTTCGACAGAATTAGCGCTACAACTCCAGCGACCCCCGGACAAGCACTGGAGGTTCCGCCAAAAGAATTGGTATATTTCCCAGCGGCATCGCCCAACCGTTCATCTCCCCAATTGTAGCCATCGGAACCCGTGCGATCGGTGGTCCAAATGCCTTCGGTTTGGGAGGGATCGCCATTGTTACTGGGGAAGGCACACCAAACGGATGCCCCATAATCGCTGTAGGCACTACGGGTGTCCAGGTCATTACAGGCGGCAACGGCAATCACCGAATCAAAGCTGGCATAGCCGTCGTTCTCAACACTTTCGTTGCCATTGCCCGCCGCAAAGCACAGCACACAGCCTTTGCCGTTGCGACCCTGGGTCAGGGCAAATTCCATGGCCAGACGGGTAGAGTCGGGCAAGGGCACCACGCGGTTATGCACCGGATCGTTTGGATCAAACCAGGTCCCATCCGGTGGCCCCCAGCTACAGGAAATCACGTCCGCACCATTGCGGGCCGCCCAGGCAAAGGCCTCCGCCTCGGCTACGGAGCCCAGTCCCGAAGCCAACCGAATCGGCATCAGCTTGGCCCGTGGAGCCACGCCAGCGGCCCCAAAATTACCATCGGCACAGGCAACCCCAGCGCAGGCGGTGCCATGGTTGTCCTGACGACCGGGCTGAGGGGTGTTGTTATTGCGAGTGGCGTCACGGGGAAAAACTATCTTGCCTGGGGACTGAAATTCCTCATGGCTCAGATCAAAGCCATCGTCGATAATCGCGATGGTTGCGCCTTCACCACGGGTTAATTCCCAGGCGGAGACTACATGGGCATGGGCATCAATGGTTTTGCCGTTAATCATGGTGGCCTGGAGATGCCACTGCTGGGAAAAGGTTTTAGCTGGGGTGATCGGGACTTGCCGGTGGCGATCCTCGCGGACGAGCTCCGGATGGCAAAATTCGACCCTGGGGTCAGCGAGCAACTGTTCAGCAAGATCAAAGATCGAAAGGCCAATGCCGCTGGGAGCCTCGACGAAAAAGGCATTGCGGGCAAAATCGAGCGATCGCTTCACCCGTAAACTGGCCTCTGCCAACCGCCGCAAACAAGCCTCGCGAGCTTCCCGCCCCTGGAATTTGACAAACAAGTTCTCGGTGTAGAGCACGGGGGTTTGCGACACCGGCTCCACCAACGCCCGCCCCGCAAACTGAATGGCGTCTTCCTGGGTCAGCGCTGCCCTGGCCTCATCGCGAAAGGCTTGGCCATCTTCCTGGGACTTGGCCCGTAGCACCTCTACGCCTGCCAGGGGAAATTGGGTGACCAGCTCAAACCGAGAGAGCAGAGTGCGGGATTGGAGCGAAACCGGGGTCGTTTCATAGGGCCGACTGCCCAATAAGGATTTCCGATTACAGGTGCGCACCACCATCAGCTCATCGCTAATGTCAAGCTCATGGACCGTTCCTTGCAATCCGCCATAACGATATCTCGGCATACCTGATCCTCTATCGAAAAATGAGAAGATGATGCAAACTTGGGACTGCCCCCCAACCTGCCATAGGGAGGGCCATTCGTGGGGATGGGTGTCAACCTTCTTTACATGACATGATTCCAGCGATTCCGCCACCGATGATTCCCCTCTCCCCGCTGCCGGTGCTAGTGGTTGGGGGGCGCTTAGGCTCGGCCTTGCCGTTGCTGTCGTCTTCGCTGCTTTGCGTCTTTCGCCTTCAGGAGCATCCCCCTGCTATGTCTGCCTATCCTGACCAAATTCCAGCACAAACCCAAGGGGCGGCAACCCAAGGGGCGGCCCCACGCGACTTGGCGGCGCAACCGGTGATCTATCGCCAAAAGCCCGGTTATTACGCCGTGCATTATGCCGAGACCGAGATCAATCCGGCGGGGGCAACCCTGGTGTTGGCCAATGATGCAGGGGGGACGATCGCCATCTTTTCCGGTGACCCCCCTACCTCCAAACGCAGGGCTGGTCCTGAACCCCCTGCCGAGGTTATTACCCCCGTTTACAGTTCCTCGGCGGACGGGATTGCAGCAGTACCTACGGGTCAGGTGTTTGTGCGGTTCGCCCTGGGGGTGGATGCTCGCGATCGCCAAGCAGATTTCCAGAAAGCCGGATACACCCTGGTCAAAGTTCTTGATTTTGCTCCCCAAGGGGCTTGGGTCAAGGCCAGCTCGGGCCAGATCGCCGATGGACTGGCTCAACTGCAAACCCTACAAGGTCTAGAACAGCTTGAAATCATCGAGCCTCAGATGCTGATGGAACGGAGTTTTCGTTAGGGCGATCGCAGTCTAATCGCCCAACCCTTAAATTCCCGAATCCTTAAATCCCCGAACCATCCAAAAACTTCTCAATTTCACGATCCTTGAGCAGGCATTGGGTTTTGCCCGACGGAGCCTCTGCCAAAACGCCCTCTCCATCCAAACTCCCTAGGGCTTCGCCACTGACACAGGCCGCCATCACTCGAGAGGTCTGCACCTGATTTTGCTGAAGCTGCTGCATTTGTTCCTCTAGGGCATCAATGCGATCGAGCAACATGCGAATCACCTTGGCTTCCGAATCCGGTAGGTTGCCATGCTCCAGCGGATTTACCCGTGTTCCTGCGCGGTAAACAATCCGTCCTGGGATCCCCACAACTGTGCAATCGGAAGGCACATCGCGTAGCACCACCGAACCGGCCCCAATGCGCACATTATCGCCCAGGGTCAAATTACCCAGGACCTTAGCCCCGGCCCCGACCACCACATTGTCGCCTAGGGTTGGGTGGCGTTTACCCGACTGCTTGCCCGTCCCCCCCAGCGTTACTCCTTGATAGATCAGCGCATAGTCCCCCACGATCGCCGTTTCCCCAATCACAACCCCCATGCCGTGGTCGATAAAAACCCCTTTACCAATGGTTGCGCCCGGATGGATCTCAATTCCCGTCAAAAAACGGGCCAGATGGGAAATGAGCCGGGGAATCAGCGGCAGATGCCAGCAATGGAGGCGATGGGCGAGGCGGTGCAAAATCAACGCCTGGAGACCGGGATAGCAGAAAATAACCTCGATCGCGCTGCGGGCTGCGGGATCGCGTTCGAAGATAATGCGGAAATCGGCAATAACGGTTTTCAGCACGGGAAGCAGCCGCTGATGGCCAAGAAACGCCACTGTCTATGCTGACATGTGGATGGGCAATTGGATCTTGATCTCCCGAGAGTTTTTCAAAATCCTTGAGGAACATCTTCTGAGAAACATGGCTGAGGAATATCTCTCAAGCTGCCTCAATGCTCAAAAGTACTGGGGCAAAATTGGGAGGACAACTCTAAGGATGGCTCAATTCTAAAGAAAATCGGAAGTTTCTGTTTCTGATTGTGTACCCTAAAGGCATTGGACCTATGGGAACTCAATGCTAGTGGTCTTGCGTCTTGGAGGGCGATCGCTCCTTGGCTATCCCTGAACTTTTCAATCGAAAAATCGGGTGTAGAATATCGCCTGTGTGAGTGAGTAGAAATAACCACGGAACTCTTATATGTCAATTCAAGCCCCCGCCGCCGCTGCTTCTCTGACCCAATCTGCTGATCAAAAGGCTTTCGTAGAACAGCTCAAGCGTCTTTACCGTGCCGACCAGCAAGCTGAGTTTTTGTTTATCCAAGCGGAAGCAGATTCCCTTTTGGTTCAGTTAGAGCAACTCAAAGCCCAGCAAACCCAGGGGCAACAGGGCTAAGACACCGTTCTAATCGTCCCAGGGCTCCAGCGCCAAAATCTTGCCAATGGAAGATAATCTGATAGACTTTGGGCGGTTTACAGCCCCACAAAGGTTCTGGAAGATGAGGAGTTTGGCATGAAACGTTTGGGACTGCTGAGCGCGATCGCGATCGCCCTAACCCTGAGCGGCTGTAGCCGTTCATCGGAGACTGCTTTATCCGCCGCAGACCCCGCCACCGGAGCGGATTCTGCCTTAGCGGGTAATGGCCTGCCAGGTAATGGCTCGCCTCAGCCTGCTACCATGTTTGGCGATTCGCTGCCGCCCGTGCCGCTTCAGTCTTCTGCGCTCCAAAATTCAAATACCAGTTCCAATAAGAGCTCAAGTAAGAGTTCAAACACCAGTTCAAAACAGACAACTGCCAGCTATTCCACCGTTGCGCCACGCCAAGTCGTTGCAGGTCGCACCAATCCCTTCTCGTCGGTGAGCTCTCCGCAGGTGGAAGTCAAGTATGTGACGACGGCTCCGGCAGCGCCTAGTACTCAAGCCGCCCCAGGCCCAAACACCCTCTCCAAGACCATTCCTTCCGTCATCTTGCCCCCGACCTTTGTCCAAGCAACGCTGCCCTCAATGCCTCAGGTCGCCAGTCCCAGTGGCAGCCCAGCGGTGGCAATGATGCCAACCTCTCTTCCTCCCGTACGCCAGCTTCCGGCCTCCGTGACCCCTCTAGTGGCCCCCCCGACGTCATCATCACCTACCCTGTCTCCCGCCGCTGCGCCTCCCGCTCCCGTCCTCTCCCCAACGGCTGTAGCGGAAGCGATCGAAATCAAGGGGGTCGTTCAGGTCGGAAATCAGTACAACGTCATTATCAGAGATCCAGATGCCAGCATCAGCCGCACAGTTAAAGTGGGGGATGTGATTGGGGGCGGTCGCGTCAAAGTCAGCCGGATCGATAGTCCCGATAGCCAAGAACCCCAGGTGATTCTGGAGCAAAACGGTGTAGAAGTCCGCCGAAGTATTGGCGTCTGAAGGATTGGCGTTTATGGGCGGTTAGACTCTTGATCAAGGGGGGCAAAAGTCTCCTAGAGGTTATCTAGAGATCATCACCCATACTCGAAATTGGCAGCAGCGCAATATAGCGATAGCCAGACTCAAGCGAGCTTTGGATAAAGAGCTGGCCGCCTTGGACTTCTGCCAGGTGACGACTCAGGAGTAGGCGGAGATTTTCAGGCCGTTCGGCAGAAGCGGTTTGCAAGATCTCCGCTAACCCTTTGGCCGTGAGAGGGTCCATCGTTGGGTCCATGTGACGCTTGGCGGTGCTCACTGCAACTCCAGCGGGTTCAAAATCAAACCCTTGGTCGAGATGGTCAGAGCTGATGGGCAAAATTCCCAGGCTGTCGCTACCGTCGTTGGGAGGCAGGCCATCGCCCAGCCAAGGGTGAGACACCCAGATGGAAAACTGGAGCTGGGACTGTTTTCGGGAAACATGCAGGCGCAGAATACTTTCGGTATTCGCCGATTGAATAATGCTAAAGATGAGGTGATAGAGCATTTGGCGGACCTTGTCTTTGTCCAAGTGCCACACACGCTGTCCCGGTTCTACGGAGAAGCGCAGCTCTAGATCCCGCTGATTGCCCATCGGCGTCAGCGTATGGATCACCTGCTGACAGAGCAGTTCCACATCCACAGGCGTCAGGTTTAAAGCGTTCTTGCCATCTTCTAGGGCGGCAAGGTCCATGATCTCTTGAATCAACGACAGCAACGTCTGACCGCTGCGCTGAATCACCTCTAAATATTCCCGCTGCTTGTCCGTGAGGGGACCATAGATTTCTCGGCTCAGCATCCCGGCCATCCCCAAGACTGCCGTGAGGGGAGCCCGCAATTGCTGGGTCAGCTGACCCACGAGCTGGAGCCGGAGGGGATTGGGTTGGGAGGCTTCGAGGTCGTCGCTTTCGCGGCCCATGTTGGCAACGCCGCTGGATTCCCGGCTGAGGGATGGGGGGACCAGGGTATCTTTGGGGGCAAAGCCTTGGAGGGCGGCACTGTGGCTTTGGTTGATGGCGCGATCGCGCTCAAACTCGCTCACGCACCAGCGCGCCACCAGTTCTAGGGACTGAATCTGTTTCTCGGAATAGGTTCGGGGCTCTAGATCCAACACCGCCAAGGTGCCGAGGCATTGGCCTGTGGAAACAATCAGTGGTGTCCCCAAATAAGAGCGAATGCCGTACTGCTGAACCAAAAGACTCTGGGCAAAGGCCGGGTGCTGGATGGTGTCGGGGATCATCAAGACCTGGTGGCTGTCCACCACGTTGGTGTCAAAAGAATCTTCCCGAGACATGCGCCGGGACTTGGCGATCGCATTCATCAACCCCAGCTTTGACAACCCCAGGGCTGCCCGGAGCCAAAGGTTATCTCGGTCCAAAATTCCGAGCCAGCAAAGGGGAGCATCTAAAAATTGAGCCGCAGTCTGGGTCGCCTCTTCAAACACCGGGACACTCTCTGTCTCCAAGAGGCCGAGATCTGCCACGACCAAAAGACGCTGCTGCTCCCGCGCGGCGGCGCTGAGGCCATCCAGACGGCAGAATAATCGACTTTCAAAACCGCTCATGATACTCCCCTAATGCCAATAACCTGATATTTATACCGGAAGTTCCGTAGTTTTTCTGGGAAGTCTTACTTCCCTATACCGTATCTCATAGTTCAGCATGCCCTAATTTTCAGCCCTAAGAACACCCCAAGACCTCAAAAAATCCGCAGAAAATCCGCAAATCCCACGAATTTTATTTTGTCGGTAGAGCAAATGGCGTAGGGAAAAATTCGCCCCTCAATCGGTTCCCGAGAGAACCCCCTCTGAACTGTGATCGGTCCTATGCAGATACACTCAGATATATATTTCTAACGGATTTTTGAAAAAACCGTAGAAATTCCCAGACTCTTTTCCTTATGCCCATGGTAATGAATGACGCCCAGGATTCGCAGGTGGGTCAGAGATGGGTGACTGGAGCGATGGCGATCGACGCCGGAAAGTTGTGGCTTTCGCAGGACTTGACGTTTCAGGGGGGGCCGGTCATTTTGTCTCTAGACGAGGTCGCAGCCCGGTTGGATCTGTCTTGGGCTGAGCTGTTGGCGCGCTTGAATGTATGTCACAATCCCCGTAACTAGATGGTGCTGGTGTGCAAGTATGACCCCATCCGCTGTAATTCGGCTCGCTCAGGAGGGAGATGCCCAGGCGATTACCCTCTTAATCAATCAGCAGCTTCAACCCAGAGGGATTACGGCAAAAACCTCCGTTGAGGGGGAATGCCTGCATATTTTGCTAGAAGGGGCGCAAACGCCTCCCCAGCGCCCTTTGGTGACCTATTTGAGTGATGCCCTGACTCGACTCTCGGCTCGGTCAATTCAATTGGCCCATATTTACGGTCGCCAGCAGGGCCAGGACGCTTTGGCTTGGTCGGAGACGCTGCCCTTAGGGGAGGGCTCGCCCGTCTGGGAGGATTTGGCCCTGGAGAATGTCTTAGCCTTTGAGCCTGCGGATGGGGCGTTGCCGCGTTTGTCCCCTGCGCCCGACTCAGGGTCTGCCCCTGGGCCTCGTGCTAACCCGTCCCGTCGATCCCCGAAAAACTCCACCGTCCTGGGACGTTGTTTTCGCCTTTGGGCCTATTGGCAGTTTGCGAGCCTAGGGGTAAGTTTTGTGCTGGTCTTTTTGCTGGCGGTGGAGTCCTTGGTCTTTGCGGCGATCGCCCCCGACACCTTTTTCACCAGCCTGCCCGATCTCTCTTGGAAAACCCTACTGCTTGGCAATCTACCGGGATTTAGCCGGGAGCTGGCGTTGGTTTTGTTGGTGAGCTGCTTTTTCCTGGGGCTGATTCTGGGGGATGCTCAAACGGAGGTGCTGCAACAGCGGTTGCGCCGGGTGGGAGGTTGGAAGTGGGCTACGGCGGTGGGGGTGCCCTTGGGGTTGATGGCGGCGATCGCCCTGCGGTTCTACGGCTATCACGGGGTGGTGGTGCTGATGGGACTATTGCCTTTTTCGGTCGATGCCAGTGTGTTTTTCGGTCTGATTATGCCTGCGCTGGCGGGGGGACTAGGGTTTTGGGTGTTGGGGCTGTTGCAGTGGCTCACGCTGTCGCGCAAGGTGCCCCGTGCCTATCGTTGGCCTCTGAGTACGTTGGTGAGTGGGGTGTTCTGTGGCCTTTTGGGCGGGGCAGCGGGAAAAATTTTTACGGACCTAATTGTCAGAGCTCTGGCCTTGGGGGATTTTCCCAATTTACAGGTGGCGATCGGCCTTTTACTCTCTAGTTTTATTGCCTGGTTGAGTTTCCATGCAATTACGGGAGTGACGATGGCGCGGCTGATTCATCGGACGCCGAAGATTAAGATGCGGTTGAGACAGCTCGGTCTCCATCAGGTGCCAGTGGCGCTTTCGCAGTCACATCCGCATCCGCCTTTGGAACAAGGATAGCCTTCCCCTCCTGAAGGCGTGGGGATTCCCTCATTCCTCACAAAACTCAGCAGAGCCTTTTCTACAACTCTGCTGAGTTCCAGCGTGACCTGTTTTCTGGGCTAAGGCAACTCCGTACTGCCCATGAGATAGCGATCGCACTCCCGCGCCACCCCACGACCCTCATTAATCGCCCAAACCACAAGACTTTGCCCCCGCCGACAGTCCCCCGCTGCAAAGACACCCGGTAGGCTCGTCGTAAACTGCTCATGCTCAGCCTTAACGTTGCTGCGGCCATCGCGCTCGACGCCGAGGGACTCGAGTAACGGTTGCTCCGGACCGAGGAAGCCCATGGCCAGCAGCACCAACTGGGCCGGACGGACCTGCTCCGTACCCGGAACAGGCTTGGGAATAAACCGGCCCTGCTCATCCCGCTGCCATTCCACAAGGACGGTGTGAACGGCTTTGAGGTGGCCTTGCTCGTCCCCCTCAAACTTCGTCGCCGTGGTGGTATAGGTCCGGGGGTCCGCACCAAACAGGGCAGCGGCTTCCTCCTGGCCGTAGTCCAGCTTGTAAACCTTGGGCCATTCCGGCCAAGGGTTGTTCGCTGCGCGGGTTTCCGGCGGTTGGGGCATGATTTCGAGTTGGGTGACGCTGGTGCAACCGTGACGAATCGACGTGCCGACGCAGTCCGTGCCCGTATCGCCGCCGCCGATGATGATCACATCCTTACCTGCTGCGGAAATGTAGTCGTTTGTAGGTTTGCCATCCAAAACTGTCCGGGTATTGCCCGTCAGAAACTCCATGGCAAAATGAATGCCCTTCAACTCCCGACCTTCGATGGGTAAATCGCGGGGCTTGGTCGCGCCCGTGCAGAGCACCACCGCATCGAATTCATCCAGCAGTTGCTGGGCGGAGAGATCCTTGCCAATCTCGGTGTTGCAAACAAACGTCACCCCCTCAGCTTCTAGAACATTCAGCCGCCGCATTACCACCTGTTGTTTATCCAACTTCATATTGGGGATGCCGTACATCAACAGTCCACCAGGCCGATCGGCCCGTTCATACACCGTCACCCAATGACCAGCGCTATTGAGTTGAGCAGCTGCCGATAATCCCGCAGGACCAGAACCAACGATCGCCACCTTTTTCCCCGTTCGTTGCTTGGGCAGCGTTGGCGTGATCCAGCCCGCTTCCCAGCCCTTTTCGGCAATGGAATACTCAATGTTTTTGATGGTTACGGGCGGATTAGTAATGCCCAAAACACAGGAGCCTTCGCAGGGCGCGGGGCAAACCCGTCCGGTAAACTCAGGGAAGTTATTGGTGCGGTGCAAACGGGCCAAGGCTTCTTCCCAGTGGCCGCGATAGATCAGGTCATTCCACTCGGGGATCAAATTGTTGATCGGGCAACCGCTGGCCATGCCGCTGACCATCATTCCCGTATGGCAGAAGGGTGTGCCACAATCCATGCAGCGGGCCGCTTGGGTTTGGAGGCGATCGTCGGGCATATGCAGGTGGAATTCATCCCAATTGCGAATGCGATCGCTCGGCGAAACCTCTGCTGCGACCTCGCGCAGATACTCCATAAATCCAGTTGCTTTTCCCATGGGTCAATTGAGTCAGATAAAGGGATGTTGAAAGCGGGTAGGTTAGGTCGTGTGTAGGTTGGGTTGAACGGAGTGAAACCCAACAAGCATTAAGCTAGGCATAATCGGGTTTTGCTGTTGGGTTTCGCAAGGGCTCAACCCAACCTACGGCTCGATGTTTCGGGTGATTTAACCCCCACCAATGCGGGAGACGTCGCGGGCGTTTTCTTCAAAGGCCGCAGACAGGGCTTCATCGCCGCTAAGGCCGTTGGCCAGGGCGGTTTTGATATGTTGCAAGACCCGTTTGTAATCGCGGGGCATGACCCGCACAAACTGCGCCACCAGGGTTTCCCAATGGGCTAACACTTGGGCCGCTTTGGTACTGCCGGTATAGTCCGAATGGCGCTGAATGAGGGCCTGTAAATCGCGAATTTCTTCGGGATCTTCGAGCTTTTCTAACTCCACCATTTGGGCATTGCAGCGAGTGGCAAAATCGCCGGTTTCATCCAGGATGTAGGCAACGCCACCGCTCATCCCCGCCGCAAAGTTTCGCCCGGTTTGGCCCAAAACCACGACCTTGCCACCGGTCATGTATTCGCAACCATGGTCGCCCACGGCTTCGACAACGGCTTCCACGCCGGAGTTGCGTACGCAGAACCGTTCACCTGCCATACCGCGAATGTAGGCTTCGCCGCCCGTAGCTCCGTAGAAGGCGACGTTGCCGACGATGATGTTTTCCTCGGGAACAAACGTGGACGCCTTGTCCGGGTAGAGAATCAGCTTGCCCCCGCTGAGGCCCTTGCCAAAGTAGTCGTTGGCATCACCCTCTAGTTCCAGTGTCACGCCACGGGGGACGAAGGCTCCAAAGCTCTGACCGGCGCTGCCTTGGAAATGCAGATGGATGGTATCGTCGGGCAGTCCTTCCCAATAACGCTTGGTGATTTCGTTGCCGAGGACCGTACCGACGACGCGGTTGATGTTTTGGATGGGGAGCTTGGCGCTGACTTTTTCGCCTCGGGCGATCGCCGGTTCGCACAGATCCAGCAGCGTGGTCATGTCGAGCGATCGCTCAATGCCATGGTCCTGGGGAATCTGACAATAGCGCCCCACCTCGGGACCCGCTTCGGGTTGATAGAGAATCTTCGAGACATCAATGCCCTTGGCTTTCCAGTGGTCCACCGCTTGACGGGGTTCCAAAACCTCAGTCCGGCCCACCATCTCGTTAATGGTTTGGAAGCCCAACTCAGCCATGATTTCCCGCAACTCCATGGCGATAAAGCGCATGAAATTAACGGTGTGGGCCGGGTCGCCGGTAAACTTGGCCCGCAGTTCAGGATCCTGGGTTGCTACACCAACAGGACAGGTGTTTTTGTGGCAAACACGCATCATGATGCAGCCGAGGGTGACCAGGGGCGCGGTGGCAAAACCGTATTCCTCTGCACCGAGGAGCGTGGCGATCGCCACATCTCGTCCGGTTTTCATCTGTCCATCGGTTTCCACGGCAATGCGGCTGCGCAGATTGTTCAGCACTAGGGTTTGGTGGGTTTCTGCAAGGCCCAGTTCCCAGGGTAGGCCAGCGTGCTTAATCGAAGTCTGGGGCGAGGCTCCGGTGCCACCGTCGTAGCCCGAGATGAGGACCACATCGGCGTGGGCTTTTGCAACCCCAGCGGCGATCGTTCCCACCCCCACTTCCGACACCAGCTTGACGCTGACGCGGGCTTCGCGATTGGCGTTTTTGAGGTCGTGGATCAGTTCTGCTAAGTCTTCGATCGAGTAGATATCGTGGTGGGGCGGTGGCGAAATCAATCCCACACCGGGGGTAGAGTGGCGCACCTTGGCAATCCAGGGATAGACCTTTTGCCCCGGCAACTGACCGCCTTCACCGGGTTTTGCGCCCTGGGCCATTTTGATCTGCAACTCCCGCGCTTGGGAGAGATACAAACTGGTGACGCCAAACCGCCCGGAAGCCACCTGTTTAATGGCGCTATTCTTCGAGTCGCCCTGGTCGTTGGTCCAGGTGTAGCGTTCCGGGTCCTCGCCGCCTTCCCCTGTGTTCGACTTGCCGCCGATGCGGTTCATGGCGATCGCCAGGGCCTCATGGGCCTCCTTGGAAATTGAGCCGTAGCTCATCGCCCCGGTTTTAAACCGACTCATGATTGCTTCAATCGGTTCGACTTGATCCAGGGGAATGGGCTCGCGGGCTTTGAATTCCAGCAGGTCCCGAATCCGGAAAAACTGCTTACCGTGCTCGTTCACCTTGGCAGAATACTGCTTGTACAACTCGTAGTTATCTTCTCGCACCGCCCGCTGGAGCAGGTGAATGGTTTCCGGTGAAAACAGGTGAGCTTCGCCATCCTTACGCCACTGGTATTCGCCACCCACTTCCAGGGTAGGATTGAGCGGGTCGCGATCGCTAAACCCTTGGTGATAGCGCTGAATCGCCTCATCGATAATGGCTTCTAGATCAGCGCCTTCGAGCCGGGATGCGGTCCAGGTAAAGTAGCGATCGACAACGCTGCTCTGCAAGCCAATCGCCTCAAAAATCTGGGCACCGCGATAGCTCTGGATCGTCGAGATCCCGATCTTCGAGCCAATTTTTACAACCCCTTTGGTCACCGCCTTGATAAAGTTTTTGTGGGCTGTTTTTGCATCAACCCCTGTCAGAATTGTCTGGTCAATCAACGCATCAATACTTTCAAAGGCAAGGTAAGGATTGATTGCACCGCAACCGTAGCCAATTAGCGTGGCAAAGTGATGCACCTCGCGGGGTTCGCCGGATTCGAGGACAAGACCGACGCGGGTACGGCTGCCATTGCGGATCAGATGGTGATGCAACCCGGCGACGGCGAGTAAGGCAGGGATAGGCGCTTGGCTAGGGCTGATATTGCGATCGCTCAGGATCACAATACTCGTCCCTTGGGCGATCGCTTGATCTGCCTGCTCACACAGGACTGCCATCGCCGCTTCCACTCCAGCGGCCCCCTGGCTCGGGTCAAACAAAATCGGCAACGTCACCGCAGGAAAGCCGGGAGCCTGTTGTAATTGAGCCAGTTGCTCGTTGGTCAGAATCGGTGTGTTGAGCTTGATCAGCCGGCAGCTTTCCGGTTGCGGATTCAACAAATTGCCTTCTGCTCCAATCGTCGTCACGGCTGAGGTGATGATCTCTTCCCGAATCGAATCGATGGGCGGGTTCGTAACCTGGGCGAAAAGTTGCTGAAAATAGTCGTAGAGCAGTTTGGGTCGATTCGACAACACCGCCAACGGCGTATCCGTTCCCATGGCCCCCACGGCCTCGACCCCGTTTTGAGCCAGGGGGGTCAGCAACAATCGTAATTCTTCAAACGTATACCCAAAGGCCCGTTGACGCTGGTGCAATGATGCACCGCCGGACAAATCCGGCAGGGACGAACCGCCGTTCGTTCCTACGGCAGGGGGCAAATCGTCTAGGGAAACCAAATTTTGATCTAACCATTCCCGGTAGGGCTGTTGCGTTGCGATCTGTTGCTTGATCTCCGCGTCATCGACGATCCGGCCCTGGTCCATATCCACCAGAAACATCCGACCGGGCTCCAGCCGCCCTTTGCGTGCCACCCGCTCCGGTTCGATGGGCAACACCCCTGCCTCCGAGGCCATGATCACCAAATCGTCCTTGGTGACGTAGTAGCGCGAAGGCCGCAAGCCATTGCGATCCAGAACGGCCCCCATCATCGTGCCATCGGTAAAGGCAATCGAGGCTGGACCATCCCAGGGTTCCATCAAACAGGAATGATACTCATAAAACGCCTTCTTCGCGGGGTCCATGGACTCGTGGCCCGTCCAGGGTTCCGGGATCATCATCATCACTGCGTGGGGGAGCGATCGCCCGGACAAAACCATCAACTCCAGCGTATTGTCAAAAATCCCCGAGTCACTGCCCTCAATATTGATCACCGGCTGCAGCTTCGCCATGTCCGACCCAAACAGCTCCGAGTCAAACATCGACTGCCGTGCATGCATCCAGTTGATATTGCCCCGTAGGGTGTTGATTTCGCCGTTGTGGGCGACGTAGCGGTAGGGGTGCGATCGCTCCCAGCTCGGGAAGGTATTCGTACTAAAGCGGGAGTGAACCAACCCCAAGGCACTCTCAAAATCGGGATCGCTCAGGTCTGGATAGTAAGCCTTGACCTGGGGGGGCATCAGCATCCCCTTATAGACAATCGTCCGGCAGGAGAGGCTGCTGGGATACCAGTAGGGGTCGAGGCCCGTGGTGCGGATGACATTGTGCGATCGCTTGCGAATCACAAAGAGCTTGCGCTCAAAGGCCAGATCATCGCTTAAGCCATCGGCCAAGTCTCCACTGCGCAGAATAAACACCTGCTGCATAAAGGGCTCACTCGCCTTGGCGGTGTCTCCAAGGCTGCTGTTGTCCGTCGGCACATCCCGCCAGCCCAGGACCTTCTGGCCTTCCGCCGCAACAATCTGCTCAAAGGCCTCTCGGCCCTGCTGCCGCTGGACAGGATCCGGAGAGCTGTAGACCATGCCCACGCCATACTGACCCGGATCCGGCAGATCGATCCCCTGGGCCGCTGCGGCTTTCTGCATGAAGCGATGGGGCATCTGGGTGAGGATCCCGGCTCCATCGCCGGTATTGGGTTCGGCACCCACAGCGCCGCGATGTTCTAGGTTGACAAGGATAGTTAGGGCCTGTTCGACGATGTCATGCGATCGCACTCCCTTCATCTGCACAATAAAGCCAACGCCACAGGCGTCATGCTCAAACTGCGGATCGTAAAGGCCCTGTTTGGCGGGGGAAACGGTTCTAATCATTGAAGGAAGGTCAGCGATAGGTCTGGAGGGGAGATGCTTACCAGCGAGCACCTCGGAGAAATGGCTGCAAGGGTCGGACCTGAAATGGCAAGGATTGCGATGACAGGGAATGAGTCAGGTTATCTAGGTTAGGGTGGTCTGGGAAAGTAAGGGATCCGTATCTCTTAAGAAAATCGTCAGATCCGACTCACGCTATAGGCAATGCTTCTTAGCATTTCTTTGCGTTCCGCTGTAAGGTATCGAAATACGTCCGGTTTGTGATAAGGAGTCAGGGTAGTCGATCGCGCTTCTTTCATCAAGGCCCTATCGCAGCGTTACAGGCAACACAGTTACAGGCAACACAACTGTTCTCGGTTGAGCTTGCGGGAGCGTTGAGCATGGGGAGTCAGCGCTACGATATAAAATCCACAAGGTATTCAATCCGGATTCAACAGCCTTGGGCCGGAGCAGATTGATATGCATATCTAATCTCCACTCCTGACCATTCACTAAATTCCCTCGCAATCCGCTCGATATCGCAGGAAGGACAAACAATCTCACATATATCTTGAGACACATTTACGAATGTGAGTTTATAAGGAACTGATTCATGGGTTTTATGGACACAAACACGAAGATTGTTATATTTTTTCGGTCTGAGGATATTTTTTCGTTCTGTTCCTCGTTTTTCTAGGATTGCCATTCGAAAACTAACTAGGTTTTGTTGTTCAAAAACTTTTTCCTCAACTTTCTCAATTGTAATCTGATGAATTAGGGGATATTTTATTTTGCCCGTTGTTTGTAAGCGCCAATTTGACCATTTCTCCCAGAGCCCTTGTAATCCCCCCAGGACCAACAGTTCTATTAAATAGAGAACAAATATGCTTATAGATACCTTCACAATCAAAACAAGCATAATTGGTAGTAAACAGAGTATCGAAGCTACCATGAAACATCCGATAAATTGAGCTGATTCACTTGGAGTTTCTGGTGATACTGGCGGATCAAACAGCAGGTTTGAATCTTTCCTTAAGGCTTTTGTGATAATACGAAAATAAGTCGCGTTCGATTCGATAATGCTAGTTTCGTTGACTCCGAACGTCTCTTGAATGTGAATAGGTATAGCCTTCCTCTCTGCAATGAGAGAATCCAAAAACATTTCTGCACTAGCCGCATCTTGTGGACGGTCGTGGGGGGAAGCTGAACAGAGATTTGTCAGCCAAACTTGCAAGCTACCGCTCAACTCAGGCTGAAGCTGGGTCGTCAATGAACCATCGATAATATCAAGCTCGGCGGGCGATCGCCCCGTCGCCGCATGTAACAATGTTGCCCCCAACGCATACAAATCAGAAGCAGGAAATGCATGGCCACCAAACTGCTCCGGTGGCATATAGCCGTAGGTCCCCACAATCGTAATTGTGCTACCTTGGTGAGCCGCTAACGTCTGCACCGAGCCGAAATCGACTAGATAAACCTTTCCGGGAGAATGGGCCGAGCGATCGCCCAAGAGAATATTGCTCGGCTTGATATCTCGATGAATAACAGGCGGAGACAAACGATGTAGATAGTCCAAAATCCCTAACAAATCTCTGGCAATCCGCTTTAGGTCTTCTTCACTGAAACGACGCCCCAATTGTATGTGACGTTCTAGGGAGGGCTCCTCAATGTAGCTTTGAACAAGGGCAAAGTATTGACGCTGTTGGATACTGAATTCAAAGAAATCGAGATATTGAGGAATTTGGGGATGCTGAAGGGATTTTAGTGTCTCAGCTTCCCGCTCAAAGAGTTTGAGATCATCCCAAGTGAACTCGTCGCTGAAGCTGAGGAGTTTGATCACGACGTTGGTGTGCGATCGCAAATCCTCCGCCAGCAGCGTTCTTCGCCCAGCTTTTCGTCCCAGTTCAGCAACGATTTGGTAGTGTTCTTGAATGCGATCGCCTGCCCTCAACATCTTAAAGCTCCACTTACTCTCAATGAGCCTGGGGTCTATCTGCAAGGAGCAATGGTTTTATTCATTTGGTGTTGATCTTGGTTTTAGAGGAGTCGGTCTATCGCGGGTTTGGCCGTTTTCAGGGCAGTGAGTCTACAGCCTATTGGTCCCATCCTATTTTTGAGATCAAGCCGAACTACCGCCATATGAATATCTAATCTCCACCCCAGACCATTCACTAAACTCCCTAGCAATCCGCTCGATATCCCAAGAAGAACCAATAATTTCACATATGTCTTGAGATTGATTGCGCTTTTCGAAGTTTATAAATTTGAGTTTATAAGGAACTGACTCATGGGTTTTACAAACACAGATACAAAGATTTCTGTAATTTTTTGATCTAAAAATATTTTTTTGTTCTTCTCCTCTCTTTTCCAGAATTACTATTCGAAAATTAATTAGGTTTTGTTTTTCAGAAATTCTTTCCTCGACTTTCTTGATTGTGATTTGATGAATTGCAGGATATTTTATTTTGCCCGTTATTTCCGAGCAAATACCTGACAAGACAACCAAGGCAAGCATCACTCCAACTAGACCGATGACTCCTATCAAAAAACTATCAAATAGGCTCATGGATTCCGCAAGTATAGCTATTACAAAGAATAGCAAAAGTAAAATAAAAATCCCGAAGCATGTAGACAATTCACTTGGGGTTTCTGGTGATTCTGGGAGGTTAGAAAGCGGAATTGCATCTTTCTCTAAGTCTTTTGTGATGATACAAAAACAAGTCGCGTTCGATTCGATAATGCTAGTTTCGTTGAGTCCGAACGTCTCTTGAATATGAATAGGTATAGCCTTCCTCTCTGCAATGAGAGAATCCAAAAACATTTCTGCACTAGCCGCATCTTGTGGACGGTCGTGGGGGGAAGCTGAACAGAGATTTGTCAGCCAAACTTGCAAGCTACCGCTCAACTCAGGCTGAAGCTGGGTCGTCAATGAACCATCGATAATATCAAGCTCGGCGGGCGATCGCCCCGTCGCCGCATGTAACAATGTTGCCCCCAACGCATACAAATCAGAAGCAGGAAATGCATGACCACCAAACTGCTCCGGTGGCATATAGCCGTAGGTCCCCACAACGGTAATCGTGCTACCTTGGTGAGCCGCTAGCGTCTGCACCGAGCCGAAATCAACCAGGTAAACTTTTCCGGGAGAATGGGCAGAGCGATCGCCCAAGAGAATGTTGCTCGGCTTGATATCTCGATGAATAACAGGCGGAGACAAACGATGTAGATAGTCCAAAATCCCTAACAAATCTCTGGCAATCCGCTTTAGGTCTTCTTCACTGAAACGACGCCCCAATTGTATATGCCGTTCGAGGGAGGGCTCCTCAATGTAGCTTTGGACGAGGGCAAAGTATTGACGCTGTTGAATACTGAATTCAAAGAAATCGAGATATTGGGGAATTTGGGGATGCTGAAGAGATTTCAACGTCTCAGCTTCTCGCTCAAAGAGTTTGAGATCATCCCAAGTGAACTCGTCGCTGAAGCTGAGGAGTTTGATCACGACGTTGGTGTGCGATCGCAAATCCTCTACCAGCAGGGTTCTGCGTCCAATTTTTCGTCCCAGCTCAGCAATGATTTGGTAGTGTTCTTGAATGCGATCGCCTGCCCTCAACATCTTGAAGCTCCACTGAATCTCCATGAGCCTCAGGTCTATCAGCTAGGGGCGGTGGTTTTATTCATTCGCTTCTCTAAATATGATTAGCTGCCCAAGTTCTCGCGATCGCTTCCTACATCTCAAAAGTCTTCAAGCAAATCCAGTTCAGTTGCGATCGCCCCAGAAACAGTACAAGCGATCGTGCTAACATGAAATCCAGTCGCAACATCTGCAACGAGGAATTGGCGATGACGGTTACCACTGTCCCCATGAGCCTAGAAGAATATCTGGCCTATGACGATGGCACAGATCGCCGCTATGAACTAGTTGATGGGGTTTTAGTCGAGATGGGGGCGGAAACGGATGTCAATATTCAGATTGCGAATTTTTTGTTTGCCTATTTCCTGAGCCTAGGTGTGCCCCATTATTTGCTGACTTCAAAAACCGAGATTGTCGTCCGTAGCCGCTTGGCGAAGACGCGGTATCCAGATTTGATGATTAAGACAGAGGCACTGGATGCCGCCATGCCACGGTCGAATCGCTCCATTGTGCTGCCAGAAATGCCTGTCCCTCAACTGGTGATTGAGGTGGTTTCTCCCGGTGAACCGGGGGATGAAAATTATGATCGAGATTATGTGGAAAAGCGGCGGGAGTACGCTCAGCGAGGGATTCCGGAATACTGGATCATTGACCCGACCCGTGTAATGGTGTTGATCTTGGTTTTAGAGGCGTCGGCTTATCGGGAATTGGGCTGGTTTCAGGGGGCAGACCAGTTGGTTTCGCCCAGTTTTACGACACTGGCGCTGACGGCGGAGCAGGTGTTGCGGGCGGGGCGATGAGCCTACAGCTCAATCATCTCCAAATCAATCATCTTCAAATCAACCGTCTTCAAACAAATCCAACGGAAAATGCCCATAGGTGCCGCAAACACCATCCGTATAGTCCGACTGACAGGAGACGAGGATTCCCCGATAGTCCCCGGCGTAGCGATCGCCATAATACCCCAAGCTTCGAGTATTACATTTGACATAGACCGGTCCTGCAATCGCCGGAAGCACCGACAATTCCGCCTGCAAGGCATGACCCAGGGCCGCTAAACAGTGATTTAAGGCCACCACCGCTGCTGGCATCGAATCCGCACAGATCCCAATCGTCTGAAAATCCGATAGCCCTGTGAGCAAGAGCAATGCCTCTCGCACCTGCGCCTTGGTGGCTGCGTCCAATTGAGGCGTCCCTTCAAAACAGACAAATTGCTTAAGAAAAGCATCGGCGGATTCTGGCGTAAACGCAGAAGCAGACTGAGAAGAGGCAGCGGCAGAAGACATAGGGACAAGCCAGGGGCAAATCATCTTGCTCATCATAGCCCGTTGTCAGGGTCTCTCGAACGCCCTTGCGCCAGGAAGTAACTGCAAAACTGCCTAAGAAAAAGCCTGCTGTTGGCTCAGGGGACGGCCTTCTCGCAGCAGCGCGTCAATTTGCTCCGCTGGGGATGGGATGCTGTGCAAATGGCCCTGCATCGCATGACAGCCATACTTGCGCAAAATACCCAACTGTTGTTCCGTTTCGACGCCTTCGGCAATCACCTTGAGCTTGAGGGTTTGGGCGATCGCAATAATGCTCGACACCACCGCCGCATAATGCTCATCCGTTACATGCTGCACAAAGAAACTATCAATCTTGAGCGCATCCAAAGGAAACTTGCCCAAATCCTTCAGCGACGAATAGCCCATGCCAAAGTCATCCACCGCCACTTTTACGCCAATATCCTTAAGACCCGTCAGCGTGCTGCGAATCGCTGATTGATCTCCCACCAAACTGCTTTCGGTCAGCTCCAATGTCAGCAAATGGGGTTCCAGCCCTGTCTCCGCCAATACCCGACTGACCATTTGCAACAAATTGGGACGGTGAAACTGTAGTGTCGAGAGATTGACCGACACCGAAATGGGCACAATACTCATCTCTTGACAACGGATGCCCTGGAGACAGGTTTCTCGCAACGTCCATTCGCTAATTGCTTCAATCAGGGTTTGATCCTTCACCAAGGGCAGAAAGCGATGGGGCAAGACAATGCCCCGTTTGGGATGTTTCCAGCGCAAAAAGGACTCTAGCCCAATGACACGATTGGTAATCAGATTGACCTGCGGTTGGTAGAGCAAGTAAAACTCATCGCGTTCGATCGCCTGCATCAGTTCCTGGGCCAACTGTTTAAGATCTCGATTTTCGGCATCAATGGCAGGGGTATAAAGCTGATAGTCATCGACCCCATGCTCTCGTCCCCAGCGCATGGCCGTTTCGGCATAGGCCACCAGTTGCTCCGCTCGATTGCTGTGGTGAGGATAGAGCGAAACCCCAAGACTGGCGTGAATCCCGATCTCTTGGCCATTGGGTAAGCAGGGGGCCTGTAGTCGCAGGGTTAGCTTCTGGATCCAGGTATCGAGTTTTTCGCTGTTATCCAGTTGATCCAATGCCAAAATAAACTGGTCTGCACTCAGCCGCGCCACCAGCCCCTCAATCCCGGCAAAGGTCCTTAAACGAGACGCGATTTCTTGCAGTAACAAGTCACCCGTTGCATAGCCAAATGTAGAATTCACCTCGCGAAAGCGATCGAGATTCAGACAAACCACCGCAATAAAGCCATCCCCCGGCTGACAAGTCGCAATTCGACGTTGCAAATGGTGGTGCAATCCAATCCGGTTGAGCAAATTGGTCAGAAGATCAATGTAAGCCGCTCGGCTGAGATTTTCGGCGGTATTGCGGAGTTCTGTGAGATAGGGCTGGGCAAGGGCGGTTTGCTTCTTGAGGCGGGTGGCGATCGCATCCAGCAATTCTTGACGCTTAAACGGCTTGGTCAAATAGTCATCCGCCCCCAGGGTCATGCCTCGACGCAGATCCGAGCGAGCGACTTTTCCGGTCAAAAAGATAAAAGGAATACTGGCCGTAATCGGTTCCCGTTGCAGAACCTCTAGGACTTGAAAGCCATCGGGACCCGGCATGAGAATATCGCACAAAATCATATCCGGCAGCATCTCCCGAGCCAACTGGACGCCGGTTTTGCCCTCCGCCGCTGCCAACACCTCAAAGCCCTGCTGTTCGAGGACCTTGAGAATTTGAGTCCGGATAGTGCGATCGTCCTCAATAACCAGGATTGTCTTCACGGCTTGACCTTCGGCAGATGGCGATGCGGTTGTGGACGCAGGAATTTCGTAAACCTGTCCCTCGGAGCTCCGAGAAAGGTCCTTGTTTTACCTGCCTTAGGATGCCCGTATGACTGCTGGGATGCTCAGATCTAGAGCGGCTGCACCGAAGGGGACCCTAGGTGGGATCCGGTAAGTCAAACAGTTCTTGGTTGGTCTCTAAAATTTGCCCGAGCAACAGGCCGCTCTCTTGGCCGAGCATTTCCAGGCTGAGCTCTTTGAGGGTGGTGTAGGTGTGGTAACAGGTTTTTTGCATATTGAACGCCCGCATGATGGTTTGAAACCAGAGCATGAGGCGATCGCGCAAGGTCTCTTCATCGTCTAGGAGCATGGCCAAGGCCGAAAACCGCAGCACCCAGGTGGTGTCTCGCTGCCAGTTGCGGATGGTGTTTTTGTCCCAGGAGGCGAAAATTTCGGGATGGCGCGATCGCAACCGCATATAAGTTTTTTGCATCAGCTCCCGCTCCTGCTGTCGGAGGGCCTGATAGGCGCGCAGCCGAGCAGGAAAGGACTGGGCATAATCTTCGAGAAACTGGAGTTCGGCATCGGTGGCATAGCGCCCTTCGGTGGCCTGAAGCAGGGCACGGGTCTGGCTCAGCATGGCAGGAATGAGGCAGGCAAGAATGGGTGCAGTATAGCTTGGGCAGAGGATATTACTAAGGTTCCCACAGACAGAGCGGGGCTAAAGGCCCGTTTGAATTTCTTCAAAGGGACGACTGCCGCCTTCCCAATTGAAGTCGCTAATCCGGATGGAAACAGAGCCCACTTCGAGAACTGGATTGTATTGAAATAAGACTCCGTAGGCGCGGCGGCTCCATTCCAGAGTGTAGTTGGTGCTGAGAGCTTCGCGATCGTTGAGGCTCAGGCTGGTCTGGACACCGAACCGTAGCGGACCATAAACCTGTTGGCGCAGTCCCAGGGAAAGCACTTGGGTATCGGCGATGCGATCGAACTGGAATGGAGACTCATCCCCCCGAATCGCTTGGCTATAGACGACGTTGACAGCGGTATAGTCAAGCCACTTTTTGGAGAAATGACCAAATTCGCCATTCAATCCGAGCGTCGTGGTCAAAGACTCCTGAGTTTCACCATTGCCATAGGCACTGTATAGTCCCGTGATGCCAGCAAAGGTTGAAACATTAGGGGTAATGGGAACGGGCGTATAGCGTAACCCTTGGTCTGGGGTAGCGGGGAGTGCTTGGCCACGCCAGAGGGAAAATCCTCGATTGAGAGAGGCACCTAGCTGATAGCGATTGAGCGTGACGCGGTTGTTCTCACGAATAGGGTCAAGGAGATCGGCTCGGTCTGTATCCGCTGTAATGCGCTGAACTCCGGCTTGGTAGTTGGCGACAATCCCGGTTTTCCCCAGGACAAAGTTGGGCGACTGGAGCACGGCACCATAGCTTTGTTGCACCGTCCGAAATCCCAGGGAGCCGTTGTAAATCCGTCCGCGATAGGTGTAGTCCAAATCCAGCAGGTGACGACCTAAGTTTTGGCGTAGCAGGGCACGGGCGCGGGTCTTGTCGCCCAGTTCGCTGGGGTCAGCGGTGGTGAATGTCGCGTTGCCGGTAAAGGTGGTGCCAGGACGGAGATTGGCCCGCACATCGGCCCGCAAACCGTAGTTTTTGGGTGAAAACACATTGCCCCCCTCCTCGAACAGCGCCCGCTGGAGATAGAACTGGGGCGTTAGGTTAATGCGGAGTTTGTCCGTCGAAATGGGTTCAAAGCTGCGTTCGGCAAAGAGACCACCGCGATCGCGCCCATCAAACCCAAAGGTCACCAGCCCATCATCCCGAGGCCGCCGGTCAATCACAATGCGGTTGCGGAACGTCGGAATCGCCACCTTATCTTCAAACACATAGCGCGGTTTTTCCGCCACAATCTCATCCACCAAAGGACTTAAGGCCCGCACCCGCACGGACTCCGCCCGCAGCTTAAACTGGGGGGGCGAAAAGGGGTCATTGGTGAGATTCACCGTATCCGCTTCCCAGCCCCCCGGCACGAGCCGCAGCTCATCCGCCTCGAAGCGCCAGCGATTGACCTCTCCTTCCTGGCGAAAGCCACTGACCTGGAGCGGCAGCGCGATCGTATCGGAGGGTTTGATCGCTGAACTATCGGGATTATCCTCGTTTTCATCCCGAAAACTGCTGAAATTGGTTTGAAACCCCGTGACGATTGTAATTGCACCGGGATTGGTGACATTGCGGGTGGGTTCCGTTTGGGTGAGGCGATCGCTCGGCGGTGCCACAAATCCCCCCTCCGTTCCCCCCTGGTCAAAATCTAGATCCGGGCCAGAAGAGGGAGAGTAAAGCGTGCCCGAGGCGGCAAGAACGCGACCGGTTTCCTGGGTGATGTTGTATTCGATGCGATCGCCCCGCAGTCGCTGCTGCCCACGGACTAAAGCCGCTTCTCCATCGGCGACGACAATTCGACGGGTGAGATTAATCTGGACGCGATCGCCACTCAGGAGACCCCCCTGAAACCGCATTTCCACATTGCCCTCTGCGATCACCACCTGTTTCTGCTGGTCAAAGCTTTGATAATCCGCCGTCAGGGCGACCACTCCGGCCTCGTCTAAGGCTTGCTGTAGGAGCGGTCCTTCAATCCCTGTTTCTCCAGGGACTTCGAGGGAAGGGCGATCGCCCGTCTCTTCCACCGGATTGCTCGGCGGGGTTGGAGCCTCTAAAACCGGTTCTGCTTCTACTGGCACCGCATCCAGTTGCCGTTCAACGGGCTCTAGGTCGAGGGCAACCCCTTCTGAATCTATCGCAAAAGATTCGACGGGAACGTCTGGAATTTTTGGAACTTCGACTGAAACGTCTGGAACTTGGTCTAGAACTTCGTTGGGAACTTCAGCAAAAGATGGCCCTTCGCTGACGACGCGGACTTCCGCCGGAACCGCCACCTCAATGGGCGGGATTGCTGGGGGCTGTGCGGGATACGCCATAGCGGTGGAAGAAGCAAGGGTCGTAGAAAGGATGATAGTCACAGCGCTAGCAGCTTTGCTCAAGAAAAATCGGTGGACGCATAGCACCCACCGACTCAAATAGCGCTGGATTTGACAAGAGCGCTAGGAACCGGTTCAAATCGAGTTCAGCAGCCTGCTGGGTTTGACCCCATGGCGATCGCTGCCCAGCTCAACCGAAATATTCCCTAGCCGTTGTCTTCCAGATCCTTACGATTCGGGGTCCGGGAGGGGTCACTAGACAGAAAGCCAAACATGAACAGTAGAACGAAAAAGGCAACCGTGATGTAAACCGTGATTTTTAGAGCAACCATATTAAAAATTCTCCGACAGATTTTGGGCGCTCAATTGCCACCCTCTAGCACAGACAGTTCAATCATCATACCGAACTTCACGGAGCATGCATCAGTTTGGGCTTTTTCGTTTATGGAAGAGGCTCTGTATCCAGTGCCAGAGGCGACTGAGGGATTGCTCTATCCAAAGCAAAATTCGGTCTAAGCGCTCTAGAATCCACTCCAGGGGGTGCTTAATATATCCTGTGACGATTGCGGTGGTCTCAATGTAGGACGCTTTCCAGGTTGGGGTTGTTCCAGCCGCTCGGGTGAGATTGGGCTGGTCTTCTGGTGGCAGTGCCTTCGACTCAGAGGTTCCCACAGCGGCTTCTGTCACAGCGACTCCTGTCACAGCGGCTCCTGTCACAGCGGTCGTTGCCTTTCCTGGGGAAACAGCAGGGGGTGAAGCTGCTGTGACAGCGAGATTAGCGGGTTTTGCCCCAGAATCTGCCGGCAAATGTCCGGCTGGCCCAGGTTGAGGAGCCAGGGATTGAGGCGCTAGGGATTGCGGGGAGGGGCGCTGGGTAAAGGGCAAACGAAAAGAAAAAAGTGTTTTGAAGAACGCAGACCGTTGGGGCGCGGGTTTTGGCGTCAGCGGAGCGGGTTTGGCCTGGGCTGCTTGATCTTGAGCAACTTGATCCTGGGCAATGAGGGCTGCGATCGCCACCTCGGTCAAAGGCCCCTGGGTTAATGACTGGGTTACTGACTGGGATAACGGCTGGGAGAGGGATGAATTGGGATTGGCGATCGCCATCGCAGACACCGTCCCATTGGCGGAATTCTCAGCCTCAAGCACAGCCGAGGACTTGACCGTGACCGCTGGTCCTAGGTTTGCCCTGGCTTCAAGTCCATTCTCAACAGTCCTCTGATTCCCAACTCCAGCTCCCGCAACTCCATTCCCTAATTGCTCCTCCCCAAATCGCACCCCAAAAAACGCCGCCGCAGAACGAATGATATTTCCCAGCCAAGTGGGATCGACCTGCTCAAAATAGGTTTCTTCCAAACCATAAAGCGGCGCATCGACCTTCTCTAGGGCAGCGAGGGCAAAGGCTTGATGTTGTTCTGATGTCCAATCTGGTGTCCAATCGGGAAGGGGCAGTTGAGCCAGTAGCTGCTCAATGCCTGACTCTAAGCCGCCTGACTCCAAGCCTCCTGACTCCAATAAGCCTGCGGGAGGGAGCTGAGCTTCTTGGAATAAATTGATGCTTTGAGCTACGGGGCTTCGCTGTATCCAACCCATGGTCTGATTGAACCAGCGGACGACGGGAAAGAGGTGGGGGCGATCGCTACTCGGCGGCGGTAGGGGGTGTTGCGTTTGCTGCTGGCGACGCAGGTAGAGCCGACGGCGGTAGGCAAAGGCGGCGACTTCCTGGACGATCTGCTGTTGAAGCTGCCACTGTTGCTCCGCTTCTAGATGGACGATGCGGTTTTGGTTATCGACGAGGATGAGTTCGCGGTTGTCAAGTTGGTTGGCAATGCCCCGGATGTAGGTGGTGAGGCTGGGAGTTGGTTCGGAGGAGGTCGCCGATGCCAATTCTCGGGTAGGAAGTTCTTTGGCGGGAATAGGAGCGATCGCCTGCTCCCTGGGCTGCAACTCCCTGGACTGCGACTCAAACGTTTCCCATAATTGCGCCGTTGACGGCGAGGAAGACCTACTCGCTCCAGTAACTTGGGCAATGTCGGCAACTTCGGCAACTTCAGTAACTTGGGCAATTTCGGCAACTGGAGCGGGAGGCAATGGAGCGGTTAGGGCGATCGCCCCCTGGTCTGCCAATCGCTGGGCAACGTTCAAGACTTTCTGAAGTGGACTATCCGCCGCTTCCGCTGGGCCAGCGTTCGATGCAGCGGCAAAGTTGGCTTTGGGGCTGGCTCCCCCTGCTCCCATCTGGCGACCCACCACACGAGCCGCCTGAAACGCCACATAGAGGGGATAGAGCACCATTTGGGCACCCCAAACGAGGCCCGTACGCACCTGGCGGAAGCCCTTGGCGGCTTGGGACTGGAATTTTTGCGATCGCTCTAACACAAAATTGAGCAATCGACTCTTGTAGCGACCCGAAGCAGTCATGGTGTGATCCTCACCGCCGCGATGATGCCAAAATTGTAACGCTGCGCCTTCCCTCTTCTCAGCTCTCTACCAATTCTCTATGGTTGCAACCGCTCTCCCGGCCCTTGCCTGTGCCGATCTGTGCCAACGTCTGCGGGCTTTTAGCCAAGTTAATCTTCAGGCACAGTGGCGGGTCTATCGGGATGATTTGCCCATCGCTCAGGCGGTGCAGCCAGACACCTGGAAAACCTGGGAAATCCCGCCGCTCAACGATCGCCAACACATTGCCTGGGAAGCGGGAAAGCAAGTCCTCTGGCTGGGCCAAGTTTTCACGGTGCCCGCGAATCTCCAGGGCTACACCGTCCTCGATCATCAGATTCGCTTGGACCTGACCTGGTGGGCTGACCATGCGCAAATTTTTGTAAACGGGGTGTTGGTCCAGGAAGGCGATCTGTTTGATTGCGTGACGAAGTTGCGGTTGGCAGACCGGGCAGTGCCGGGGGAGGTGTGGGCGATCGCCCTCCGTCTCACCAGCCCAGGACATGATCGGGGAGCCTTGGTGTTGTCCCAAATTCGGTTTGAGGCGATTGGTTTAGGCGATCGCGATTGTCCCGAACCTGGTTTTGTGGCTGATGAATTGATGGTATTGGGGCGCTATTTGCAATGCTTTAAGCCCGAAGCCATGGGGGAATTTGAGGCGGCGTTGGAGCCTTTGCAGGGGCTTGAATCTGGGTTTGAATCTGGGCTTGAATCTGGGGAACAGATTGTTGCGGTGTTGCGAGCGGTGCGCGATCGCCTTCTCCCCTTCTCCCCCTTCCTCAAACAGCGGCAAGTCTCCCTCCTCGGCCACGCCCACCTCGATATGGCTTGGCTCTGGCCTGTGGCAGACACTTGGGACGCAGCAGAGCGAACGTTTGTATCCGCGTTGCAATTGCAAGAGGACTATCCCGAACTGATCTTTGGTCACTCTAGCCCAGCCCTTTACGCTTGGTTGCAGGTGCATCGTCCTGAGCTCTGGCAGCGAGTTAAAACTGCAATTAATCAAAACCAATGGGAAGTGATTGCAGGGCTTTGGATTGAGCCAGACTGCATTGTGCCCAACGGCGAGTCGTTGATCCGGCAAGTGCTTTACGGCCAGCGCTATGTTGAACAGCAACTTGGCGTCAAAAACCGCATCGCTTGGCTTCCGGATTCCTTTGGCTTCTGCAACCAACTGCCGCAAATTCTCACCCAGGGGGGCATTGACTACTTTGTCACCGAGAAACTGCTGTGGAACGACACAACGGAGTTTCCCTATCAACTTTTTGAATGGCAATCCCCCGACGGCACCCGCATCACCAGCTACATGTCCGCCCGGATTGGCACCCAAATTGACCCCGTTCAGATGGCAGAATATGCCTGCCAGTGGGAGCAAAGTACAGGAATTGCAGACTCTCTTTGGTTGCCGGGGGTCGGGGATCATGGCGGTGGACCGACACGAGAAATGCTGGAGACGGCGGCACGGTGGGGGCGATCGCCCTTTTTCCCTCGCCTTGAATTTGCCAAAGCCCATGATTATTTGGATCGAGTTAGAAATACATCGGGGTTACCGGTTTGGAATCAGGATTTATATTTGGAATACCATCGCGGTTGTTATACCACCCATGCCGATCAAAAACGCTATAATCGACGGGCTGAAGCATTGCTTTATCAGGCAGAATTATTTGCATCGCTGGCAACGATCGCAACGGGTGCTTCCTATCCCAAACAATCGCTAGAAACCCTTTGGAAGACGGTCCTGTTTAACCAGTTTCACGACATCTTGCCAGGTTCTTCGATCGCCGAGGTGTTTGTGGATGCCAATCGGGATTGGGAGGTTGTGATGATCGAGGGGCAAGGAATTTTGGAGCGTGCGCTGGGGGCGATCGCCCAGCACATTCAACTCCCTAATCCACCCCATTCTGAGGCAATTCCCTTCATGGTTTTCAATCCATTGAATTGGGAGCGTTCAGAGATTCTTGAGATAGAGATTGGAGCAGAAATCTTTGGGAAAGAGGTCATTGGAGAAGAGTTAAAAGATTGGGAGGTTTGCGATCGCAATGGTCAACCCCTCTCCACACAACCTACAAAACGCGGCACCCGATTGATCGACCATTACACCATTGCCGGCGTCGGCTACGAAACCTTTTGGTTACTCCCCGTAGGGACGAACTGCGTTCGTCCAATGCAGGGTTGATGGATTGGAGCAGGACGAACGGCGGTTTGTCCCTACGGAATGGGATTTTGCGGGTGGAGATTGATTTAGAAACGGGGGATTTAATTAGCGTTTTTTCTGAAATTCTCGATCGCGAACTGCTCAGTGCTCCTGGCAACCAGCTCCAAGCCTTCCGCGACCAGGGCCAATATTGGGATGCCTGGAACATTGACCCAGATTACGCCAATCATCCCTTAGCTGGCAGCGAATTAATCAGCATTGAACCTATTGAACAGGGACCTCTCGAATGGCGTACACAGGTCATCCGTCGCATCAGCAACTCCATCTGCAAACACGACTATATCCTGCACAAAAATTCAGACACACTGGTGATCGAAACTGAAATTGACTGGCAAGCGGATCAGGTGCTGCTCAAAACTGCATTTCCGCTAGCCCTAGAAGCCAGCAACGCTACCTACGAAACGCCCTGCGGTACGATTTGCCGGACCACTAAACCCCAAACTGATGCGGAGAGGGCTCAGTGGGAAGTCCCCGCCCTGCGCTGGGCCAATTTAACCGATGATTCTGGCGCATGGGGGGTGAGTTTGCTCAATGATTGTAAGTATGGCTATGACGCTCAGCCCCATCAACTGCGGTTGACCCTGTTGCGATCGAGCAATTGGCCCGAAGTGGGGTGCGATCGCGGCCTGCAAAAAATGACCTACGCCCTCCACGCGCACAGCGGTACCGTCAACCATAGTCAAACCGTCGAGCGGGGCTACGAATTACAAATACCCTTACAAATCCATGTCCCATCATCTGTTGCTGAGGCAAGAACACTCTCCAGCCAAGGCACTTTGCTCAATCTCGGCTCCAATAGCCTTGTTTTATCTGCGCTGAAACAATCGGAAGATCATCCTAATCAATGGATTGCCCGATGTTATGAAGCCAAAGGACAAGCCGTAACGCTCAGGTTGTCCAGCGATTTGGGGATACAAGCCCAAGAACAACGAGACGGCCTGGAGGAGAAGATGGCGGACGAGAACGCGATCGCTCGATTCGCTCCTGAGGTTTCCCCATGGGAGATTCTCACGTTTAGTTGGGAAAACTACTTTCAGAGAAAAAACTGCTCCTAACCTTAGCTGTGTTAACTCCATTTGGATATGAAGGCTATCTACAAAGGCCAATAGTTCCACGCTACTTGCGCGAAAAGTTCGGGACAGCGAATGTTTATAAACGCGAGGCCCGCTCCATCCTCACGCCAGCCTCCGGTTTTATCAGAGGCTATGACTTTACGCTGAATCCTTATCGTGGCTGCCAGTACGGCTGTAGCTACTGCTATGCCATGGCTTTTAGTCCCAATCAGGCAATGCGTCAAAACTGGGGAGACTGGGTAATTCTCAAACAAAATGCTGAAGCTTGTTTGCGTCAAGATCTCACACGCTGGTATAAGCTTCATGCCAATCGTCCCCCCTGCATTTATATGAGCACTGTGACGGATCCCTATCAACCGATTGAAACCCGAAGCCAAATCACGCGATCGCTTCTCTTCACCATGTTGGAATTTACCCCAACACCTACGCTAGTGATCCAAACTCGCAGTCCAATGGTGATCAGAGATGTAGATCTCTTTCAACGATTCGAGCGTCTGCGGCTAAATATGAGTATTCCGACAGGATGCGAGCAAGTTCGCCGCGACTTTGAATCGCGATCGCCGAGTATTCAATCCCGCTTAGCGGCTGTTCGCAAAATCCGTAGCACTATTGACCCCAGCAAAGGCTTTTTACCGAAGTTTAGCATTACTATTACACCCACACTTCCGACTCCAATAGAACAACAGTCACAGTTTATTGAACGGCTTAGGATAGCTGACCGCATTGAAATTCAGCCTTTTCACGCGACTCGTCATCAACCGCTTATTGCCAGCACCCCTCAGGCTGCGATCGCGCTGAAACAAAAATATCGCTGGTGGTATGACACTGAAGTTGAACACTATCAGCAATTCAAAGAGGCATTAATCAGAGATCTACTCGATGTGCAAGAAGGGAAGGAGGGGTTTTCATATGATTGAGAAGTTTGTTCAAGAGATTATGACTCGATGGGGATATTGGTTACGAGGCCTGCAGCGCTCGTATCAAATTCGCACTTGGCTCAAACAAGGCGATCGCCATCATGCTGCAAAAGTACTAAAACAACAGCAGGAAACAGGCTGGTCTCTTTCTGCTCTAGAAAAAACGTTTGCGGCTCAACTTCGAGCTGAGCGATTGCTGCAAGATACTCAAAGGGAGCTGCGTGTCTTCAAACGCCAGTCCTCGACTCATAGCTTACCTACTCGTGAGCTAGAGCCTAATGCCATAGCGATGGCAAATATTACCCAGCAACTCAAACTCGTTCAGATTGATGAGACCACTATCCAAGTCACAGGATTAGTTGAAGAGGTCTTTCATCCCCTCGAAGAAACGATTGCTGTCTATATCAAAGAAGAATTTGCAAGAATTCCTAAAAGACAACTAAAATTATTAATCCGATGCGCATTAATGATCTAAGCAATCTCAAAAGAGGTGTCGATCCAGAATACAAGTTTGATTTAACTCCCCATGTTTATTTATTGCGCTACTTTCCAGACAATGTGTATTGCGCCTATCTAGCATGGTTCTTAACCTATCAAGCCGGATTACTTAAGACTAATCCCAAAATACTTGACATTGCCGCAGGACCTGGAACAATCGTATTTGGTCTATCTCTTCTGTTACAAACCTTAGAGCTATCACAGCAGTCACACATTGTCTATCATTCTCTCGAAAAACAGTCTTCATTTCAATATGAAAGTCTTAAGGTCTGGCAAAAATATCAGCAGAATCGACAAAGCTCTCATCTTTTTTCACAACTACAATCTGCTGACTTTATCCAAGATTCAAACTTTATAAAAAATATTCCTGACCGATTTTTTGATTACATCGTAATTTCTCACTGTTTCTTGTTTGACGCCAGGAATCGTCATGAATCCTACCAAATTTACAAGAATATCTTTGAACATAAGTTATCAGAGAATGGAGTGATTATCCTAATTGTTCAAGGACGAAAACTATTCAAAGCCTATGAAAGTAGTCTCAGAGAAGACCAAATTCAAGAAAAACGAATTTTAGAAAAATTTATGATGGATATAGGACTAAACGCAGTGTTCTATCAGTATGCGACATCAACAGGGCAACGACAATATATGAAAGATTTTAGCGATTACAGTCGTCGCCATTGTCCTCCAAGACTTCACCTCAATGCATTGGCACGTCAGTACCTACAACTGAATTATGACTCATATTATTCTCTAGACGACTATATTATTTTGTGTCAACCTCAACGAAATGCGTCTTACAAGTCTAATCATCCAACTGAGGCTGTTGTACCTCAACGCACCGATAAACAACGGGTGTACCGATGCTAAAGCCATCCAAGTCGCTGTTCTTGGGTTGCCATTGCAATAATCTCTGTCAGGGGTTGTGCAACGAGCCTATCGCGATGGGCTGCCTGCGGATGCGAATCTAACTTGGCCATAGACGAAAGACGCTGAAGGGTTCGCAATACCTGATGGCTTTAGAATGGATGCGGCGATCGCTCCAACCCGGACCAGTCATCTACTATCAGCAAGCAGAGACTGACCCCAAGATAAATTTTTAACAACTTTCCGGAAACTTTTGCTGGCCAAAGTGAATCCTATGAGAATAGGAGTTTAAATCTTCGTCCCATAGAGATACGGTCCATAGAG